>CP051247.1:5605000-6090282 GCA_017795105.1 Planctomycetaceae bacterium | reverse complement strand
GATCGCGACGGGACGACGCCTGCTCGATCTCTCGCAGGAGAAAGCGATCGATGCCATCGATCATGTCCGAGGCTGGATCGCCGGTCGTAGTCAACGGCTGTGTTCCCGGCAATGTGTCGCCACCGGCTGAAGCGAGATCTGGGATCGCAATACCGAGGAGTATCAGGACAAACAGGAACACGCGAATGCACATAAACTCTTTCTCCAACCACGAAGCCAGGCGGACACAGACCTCAGTATGAAGGGAAGCACGTTTCCCTGCCACTGACCTCCCAGATTCACACGGCGATTGGCAATGCCGTGGCGGAGATGTTCCTGCTCTTCTACGGCGGCTCTCGACGATGGAGAGAATGCCCCCTGATCGGGCCCCGATGCCTGTTCCTGAGTCACTACGTTTGAGGCCGCACTGATGCGACTGGGGGCTGAGCTAAACTTTCGCCCCTGATCTCCCGCCTCTCGGGTCAAAATGCAAGTTTTACACACTCCGGCGCGAAAGGTGCTTTGTTCTACAGACGATGGAGCGCTTTCCCATCACCAGAGAGTTCGACACGTTTTTCAACGATTCATTCGGATTATTCTCAGCTCCAGGAGTCTCTCGATGTTGCTCTCACGGCAGCGACGCACTGCTTTTACTCTCATTGAACTACTCGTTGTGATCGCGATCATCGCGATACTGGTTGCACTGCTGCTGCCAGCTGTCCAGCAGGCTCGTGAGGCGGCTCGCCGAAGCTCCTGCAAGAACAAGATGAAGCAAATCGGCCTGGCTCTGCACAACTACCACGACACTTTCAGCGTGTTTCCCCCGGGGCAGATCGGGGCTGGCGATTGTGATTCTTCAGGGACCGCTCCCGATGTCGCCATGAACCTTAACGGCCTGGTAATGCTGCTGCCGGGACTTGAACACGCGAACCTGTATGATCAACTCGACTTCAATCGCGCCTTCCATACCAAGGTTCAAAGCGGGATCCCTCTTGCCAGTGGGGAAGCGACAACCAATGCAGCGATAATCGATCGCGACCTGGACATCTTCACCTGCCCGTCCGATCCCGGTCCGCTAAGCCAGACGATCTCGAGTTACTATGATCCTCCCAACCAGGGCAAGAAACACCGTACGAACTACGACTTCAGCACCTATCGCAGCTCCTACCAGAATTGCAACTACTGGACCTCCCGTTCTCATACATTGAGAGCGATGTTCGAAGATGGCAGCCGGTGTCGAATTCGGGATGTGACCGATGGCACGACCAACACGGCCATGGTGCTGGAAACACGGCAGGCCTGTTGTGGTAACGGACAGAATGCGAACTGGGGGGCCCGCGGCTGGGTCCAGGTTGGACTGAGCCTGGCGTCGGCACCGCCAAACAGCACCGTACGATCGGGGACCGATCACAAACCGAACCTGGGAGACTGGGCCTGGACAGGAAGCTACCACGATGGCGGAATCCAGATGGTCCTCGCCGATGGGAGCGTACGATTCCTCAGCGAAAACGTCGCGAGCAGCATTCGCACTTATCTCGAACGAATCTCCGACGGCACGGTGATCGGCGAGTTCTAGATGCGTGTTGCCTTCACGATTCTTAAGTCAACTTCCGTGGTGTGATCGCACAATTGAGGAGAGTCAACAATGATGTCAGCGCCCCTTCGGCGTCTTTCTATCCTGTCGATCGTTCTGTTACTGGGTTGCGGACAGAGTCGTTCCGAGCCCGAGTTCATGGCTGATCTCGTCAGCGTTACCGGCAAAGTCACCGTGAACGGGGTGCCCCTGCCGGGAGCTCTGATCACGTTCTCTCCGGCGGCTCTGGATCAGCCTGGAGAAACCGCGACGGCCATGACGGATGAAACCGGGCTTTATCAACTCGTGACCACCAGAGCGGGAGGACTCGATGCTCAGGCATCGGGAGCACTTCCGGGAACTTACAAAGTGACGATCAGCCGCCTGACGATGCCCGACGGAGCGGCGGTTCCCCCGGGAACCACCGACGCCGACGCCATGGCGATGGGAGCCAAGGAAGCCTTGCCACCTCAGCTCAGCAATCCTGAGCAGACCCGACAGGTTGTCGAGATCGAAGCGACCCCCGGCTTCACACACGACTTCGAACTGACGATCAAAGATTTTCCGGGACATTCGACCTGAAGTCTTCGGGCGGACGCTACTTTGATGTTTCGTTAAAGAAGATGACGAGATTCCTGGTCTGACGAGCCGCAGCGATGATATCGATGCGGCCGTCGCCGTTGAGATCTCCCACCTTGATGTCCTCTACCGCGACCTCCTCGCCGGAGACTTGCGTCTCACGCCACGTACTTCCGTCCTGGTCCAATGGAGTAAACAGCTTGATGCCGGGGACACCCGGATCATTCATCGCCCGCCAGCCGATAACGATTTGATCCGAGCCGACGCCGAGGAAGTCGGCACAGGCTACAGCGTGACCGTCCTTGAGAGCCTCATCAAGCACCTTCAGCGGTTCCCAGTCAGCGAATCGCTTCTCAGGTCGAGCGTACACCGCAGCGACCGATCCATGCATCGGCTCGATGGTCGCGATGAACCTGCGTCCGTTCGGAAGGCGACCATCGCGAATCTCTCCGGCGAAGTTCTCGGTCAGTCGCTCCGCGTCCCAGCCGTCCTTCTCGCGATCGAAATGCCAGACCCCCTCTTTCCCGGCAACGATGAGTTCTTCTTCCTCGTCAGCGTCCCAATTGACGGGATGGAAGTTGTGGGACAGATGCATGAAGTCGCAGATGACCTTGTACTCCCATTCAGAGTTCGGATCCTCCGGCTTGATATACTCGAGCACGCGCAGCCCCGGACCTTCTCCATCAACGCTTCCTCGTCCTCGTAGCGGTTTGACCGCGAGTCGATACTCGCCTCCGTGAGAACGGATCCAGTGCATGCGATGCGTGCTTGGATCGTTATAGAGTTTGACGGGAGTCCACTCCTGAGTGCGATCCTCCGGCGGAATCAGATAGAAGACTGCTCCGTCTTTCAGGCTTTCACGATAGTTCCACTGGCCGCCGACCGCGATCTCGCACTTTCCGTCTCCATCGATATCGCGAGCGGTGACGCAGACGTTGTCCCGTTCGGTCAGGTTCTTCGCGATAACATGCTTCTGCCAGTCCGGGTTCTCGTACCATTGGACAGTATTCTTGTCGGCGAGAACAATGTCGTCCCGCCCGTCGCCATTGACATCGGCAATTTGGAGCCCGTAGCCGATCTGGATGGTATCGATCTCCACCGTCCGCCATTTGAACTCGGGAATTTCATCGGCGCTGGCCGAGATGAACGTGAATAGCGACATCAGAAGCAGCGGTAGAATGCGGGACATGAGTCAGACCTCGATGCTGGAGAAGCGATGCTCGCGAGAGTGGACGTTCCTATCCTGATAGTGTCGTTGAGGGCGTATTTTCACAAGCGTATCGATATGATGGAGCCTCCCGATTCCCTTACGAGGAGACCACGGCATGTTACGACTCACGTCTTTAGTTTTGCTGTTTGTCGGGCTCTTGCTCAACTCCGCGTCTGCGGGAGACTGGCCGCTGTTCCGGGGGCCTGAGCTCAACGGAGTGGCGAAAGAGAGTTCCGCCCCCGTGAGCTGGTCGGCCGAGGAGAACATTCTGTGGAAGGCCCCCCTTCCGGGAGCGGGGAACGGAAGTCCGATTGTCTCCGCTGGAAAAGTCTTTGCGACGACCGCGGAAGATGTGGAAGGGCGAACACGAAGTCTCCTCTGCTACGACGAACGGAACGGGGATCTTCTCTGGAAGAAATCCGTTGCCATCGATCGAGCGATGCCGACGCATAAAACGAATCCGCATGCTCCGACGACGCCCGCTTCAGATGGGAACCGGGTTGTCGTGTGGCATGGCTCGGCGGGATTGCATTGCTACGACCACGAGGGGAATGAGCAGTGGGCGCACAACCTGGGTGAGTTTCGACACATGTGGGGATTCGGTTCCTCCCCTGTTCTGTACGAAGACCTGGTCATTCTGCACACCGGACCGGGCCAGCAGGTCTTCGTCGCCGCATTCGATCTCGAAACAGGTGAAGAACGCTGGCGGCAGAATGAACCACAAACCGGAACGGGCGAACGGAATGAAGCGGGCGAGTACATGGGATCCTGGAGCACTCCGGTTCTCGCCCGCGAGGGGGACCGGACGACGCTCATCGTGATGCACAGCACACGCGTAGTCGCTTACGATCCTCAAACCGGCAAGCGGGTCTGGACTTGCGAAGGGCTTGGCCATGACCGAGGGGATCTGGCGTATTCGTCACCGGTGATTGTTGATGATCTCTGCTTCGTCACCGGAGGCTTTCGGGGACCATCCATGGCAATACGGCTCGGTGGTTCAGGGGATGTGACAGCGTCTCACCGAGTCTGGCGAAAGGAACGCCAGCCGCAGAGTATCGGCAGTGGCGTCGCGATCGAAGGACATGTCATCCGTCCGAATGCGGGACCGGGAACGGTCGAATGTGTGAATGCCGAAACGGGCGAGATCGCCTGGCAGGATCGAGCAACCGGAACGATGTGGGCGTCGCTGGTTCAGGTCGGAGATTTGATCTACGGGTTGAACCAGGATGGCATCACAACCGTCTTTCAGGCTGATCCCGCCGCGTTCAAGGAAGTCGGCCGAAACAGGCTTCCTGGCTCTTCCAACTCGACCCCGGCGGTGGCCAACGGCCGGCTCTTCATTCGAACGACCGAAGGGCTCTGGTGCATCGGCGAGTAATCCCCGGTCCGGGACACAGTTCGATCCCCAGCTTTCCCTGCTTCCTATCCGAACTATTAATCGGTGATCAGATTGAGCAGATCGCCGATCGTCCGATGTGACTCAAGCGGGTGCCGGAGCGGCTGGTCAGTAATGATCTCATAGTGGTTCTTGCGTCCCACCTTCTCCCGCTTGAGGAACCCCTCGTCTTCGAGGTCCTGTACGATGCGCTGGACGGCTCGTTCAGTAATCCCGACCTGCATGGCGACTTGCCGTAATACCATGTCCGGATTCGCCTTAAGCACAATCATTACATGCGAATGATTGGTCAGGAACGTCCATCGGTTTGAGGGAGATAGCGACGTTGCAGACACATTCTGCGGAGCTGTCTCCGGTTCTTGAGAAGATCCAGCTGTTTTCTTCCGGGGCATAATCAGTTCTTGTGAGTCAAAAAACAGGATCCGTCAGACGGAAAACACAGATCGTCGTAAGTCTTTGCAGACAAGGCGTTAAGACGCTGAATGAAGTATACACGGTGATTTCGCGAAAGAAAGTTCACGAAATCACCGGACCTGAGGGATCAGCATGATTTCTTGAAGAATCGCGCACAGCGAGGCAATCGAACTGAAGAAAACGACACAAAATACACGACACCCTATTGACGACAATGTTGTCGTGTATTACAAGTCGCGTGACGAAGTTCTTCTTTTCTTCAGGAGTCATCGATGAATACGCTGATCCCCGCCTCTCTCCTCGTTTTCCCAGCAACACTCATGCTGTTGCTGATTCTGCCATCCTTCTTTCTCAATCGACATCGCCGTATCGTTCGACAAGTCGTCACACTGCTGACAGGGTTGCAATTCATCGTGAGTGTTGCAGGCCTGGCCGCACTGGCCAGCGGAGTCCTTCCTGCCGTTAAGATGACGCTGGTCTACTACGACGGAATATCGGCTCTGATGTTCACTCTGATCAGTTTCGTCGGTTGGATTGTCTCCCGCTACTCAATTCGGTACCTCGACGGCGAATTGGCTCAGGGGCGGTATTACCGGTGGATGGGAGTCACGATCGGGGCCGTCTCGCTGATGGTGCTCTCCGGCAATCTGCTAGTATTTGTTTGC
The DNA here is from genome assembly GCA_017795105.1 of Planctomycetaceae bacterium. Taxonomy (GTDB): domain Bacteria; phylum Planctomycetota; class Planctomycetia; order Planctomycetales; family Planctomycetaceae; genus Rubinisphaera. Next base: position 6,084,466 of record CP051247.1, on the reverse strand, counting down.
TTCTGGGTCATGACAAGTCTCGCGCTTCATCAGCTGCTGACGCATTACCACGAACGACCGGCCGCACAGCGAGCTGCCTGGAATAAGTTTACGGTCAGTCGCGTGGGCGATGCAGCTCTGGTCGGAGCAATCGCTGCGTTGTATCAGCAGTTCGGGGCGCTCAACTTCGAGACCTTGCTCGCGGACGCAGGTGCGAACGCCGCCAACCCGGCAACACTCGCACTGGCTGCGTTTCTGCTGGTGCTCGGGGCGGCTACAAAATCTGCTCAGTTTCCGTTTCACAGCTGGTTGCCTCAGACAATGGAAACGCCCACACCAGTGTCCGCCCTCATGCATGCCGGCGTCGTGAACGCGGGTGGATTTCTAATAATTCGAATGAGCCCAATCGTTGCCGAGAGCCCTACGGTCCTTGCGATGCTTGCGGTCATCGGTGGGGTCACGGCCTGCTTCGGTGCAGTCATCATGCTGACTCAATCCAGTGTCAAGAGAGCCCTGGCGTACTCCACGATCGCTCAAATGGGATTCATGATGCTGCAATGTGGTATCGGAGCTTACACGGCAGCCATGCTGCACATCGTTGCTCATTCGCTTTACAAGGCTCATGCCTTCCTTGCCAGCGGCTCCGTACTTCAGGAGAAGTCCGCGATGGAGGGAGCCGTCGATTCGACGTTGCCCGTTAGCTGGCGACACATTCTCGGATCTGCGGGGCTCGTCTTCGCAATGCTGGGATTTGTCTTCTACAGCCTGGGAATCGATCCGCTCCACAAGCCCGGCGGGATGATGCTGGCCGCAATTCTGGGAGTTGCGATGACACAATGGTTTGTCCAGGCCATGCGGACCGGCTCCTACTTCCTGATGGGAAGGACGCTGATGGCAATCGGCGGACTGTTCACGGCTTACGCGGCAGCATACCTCGCCACCGACTTCCTGGTCGCTCCCACCCTGCCTGAAATCGATTTCGGAGGCTGGCAGCTGGCAAACACGATTCTTGTCGTGTCCGGCTTCCTGGCAATGTTCGGGCTTCATCTGAGCCTCGCTCGGTCCGTGAAACCGCAGTGGCTGAACCGTCTGCAGATTCATGCCTCAAATGGCTTCTACTTCGAAGCGATCGTCCGACGCGTCTTCGGTTCACTGCTTACCGCCTAAATCTGTCGCCCTCATTCATCAATCATTCCTAACAGGAACATCGAGCCATGATTACCTCTGCCCCGCTGTCTGAAAATGAACAGTTCTCTCCCGCAGTTCTCCCGGCCGCACCCAGGCACGGGAAGGATGTCAGGGAGTTTGAACAGCTGATTGATCGAGTCGCAGCAGCGATTGGCCCGGTCTGGCCGCTCCAGGATTATGTCGCCGTGAACCCGTTCGCGGGATTGACCGGGCGCTCATTCCTCGAAACGCGGGCTTTTTTACGGAAGTTCTCCGAGATTGATATGCTGATGCCGATCTCGCACTACGCCAAGCTCTACTCGACCGGAGAACTGACGGTGGAGGCCATCGAGAAAGCGGTGGCCGAACAACCTCGTGCGGGGCGGCAACGCGGCTTGAGCACGGGCGAGGTGATCGTGCTTCTCAAGGGAGTCGATTGGGACTCTGCGATGGAGCAGGAGCCAACACTCCGAATGCGAACAGTCGCTGAGCTCGTCAGCCAGTACGGAAAGTTTGACTGGACTGAGTCGATTCGCGACGAGGTCGGAAAGTTTTGTGCCGCTTATTACGACGACGGCCAGGCGATCTGGGGAACCGCGGCAAAGCATCTTCCCGTCTTTCAGGCCTGGCGTCAGACGGCGGTGCATGACCGCACCCTGGAAATTCTTGGCATCACGGGGCTGCGGCAATTCATTTCCGAGCTTCCCCACACTCCAGCCGTGACCATTTTGGGATGCCTTAAGAAGCTCGGTGTTCCCGAACAACGCTGGGAGACGTTTCTGCTCTGTCAGGTCTACTCCATCCCCGGATGGTCTTCCTGGGCGAAGTATCAGACAGAATGGAAAGATAGCGATAATCGCGAAGACCACTTTCTCTCACTGCTCGCCATTCGGCTGGCATACGACACCGCGCTCGCGGAATCCGTCCCGCTCTGTATTCAATGGAACTCGTTCCCAGATCCGGAAGCGAGTGATCGCGATACCCGACTGCGGACTCTGCTGCTCCGTGCCACGGAAATTGCATTTCGCGACCGGCTCCTCGGTCAAATTCAGAAGTCCATTCCTGTTAAAGAATCACGTTCAACGGTCAATGTTCAGATGGCCTTTTGCATCGACGTTCGCTCGGAACGGATGCGACGGGCGTTGGAAACGGTCTCCGAGGGGATCGAGACTATTGGCTTCGCCGGGTTCTTTGGGATGCCAATTGAGTATGTCCCTCTCGGGCACTCCTGCGGGCAATCTCACGTCCCCGTGCTGCTGAAGCCACAGATGCGGATTCAGGAGGGGCTCCATCCTTTGGACCAGGACGAGGAAGACCAGTCTATCCTCACACGAAAGCGAACCCGTTCGTGGCGGAAGTTGTGGAAAGGCCTACAGGGGTCGGCCACCGGTTGCTTCTCCTTTGTCGAGAGCTGCGGCCTCTGGTTTGGCGTGCGACTGGCTAAGCACTCCGCCGGTGGCCTGTCGGGATGGTCTCTGTCGGCTCAGGACGGCGTCGATGGAGACGACCCCGGAATTTTCGGGCCCACGCTTCGGGGGCTGAAAAGCCAGGGGTATGCGATCCCGCAACAGGCGGATTTAGTCGAAGGAATGCTGCGAAACATAGGAATGACCGAGAAGTTCTCTCGACTCATTGTTTTCTGTGGACACACCAGTCGAACCGAAAACAATCCTCTGGCTGCCAGCCTCGACTGCGGAGCCTGCGGTGGACATTCCGGGGAGCCGAACGCTCGGCTGGCGGCACTGCTCCTGAATCAGATGGGCGTTCGGGAAGCTCTTCGGGAGCGCGGCATCGAGATCCCCGAGGAGACTCACTTTCTTGCCGCCGTTCACAACACGACAACCGACCAGATCGAGTTGCAGGACTTGCGACTCGTCCCAGGATCGCATCGGAAGGATGTTGAAGAGTTACAGGGGGCCCTGAAGGCTGCCACTCGAATCTCGCAGTCCGAACGCATGCCTTCCGTAGATTGCGATAGCGTTTCGGATCTCATGAAGAAGGCCCGTGACTGGTCGGAAGTCCGTCCGGAGTGGGGACTGGCTGCAAATGCGGCGTTCGTCATCGGCCCCCGGTCGCTGACAAAAGGGGTGGCCCTGGATGGACGTGTATTTCTGCATAGCTACAACTCATCGAGCGACGTTGATGGGTCAATCCTAAAATCCATCATGACGGCTCCGATGATCGTTGCACACTGGATCAACATGCAGTACTACGCCTCTACGGTCGATCATCAATACTTCGGGAGTGGCACGAAGACACTTCATAATGTCGTCGGGCGATTCGGGATTCTTTCCGGAAACGGAGGCGATCTGAGGACGGGACTCCCCTGGCAATCTCTGCACAATGGAGAAAAGCTGCAGCATCTCCCATTGAGGCTGCAGGTGGTCATTGCGGCATCCCGAAATCGAATTCAGGCAGTCCTCGATGAGGATCCAGCTGTCGCGGAACTCCTTGATGGGAACTGGTTGGATGTGACTGCATTGGAGCACAATTCATTCTATCAGTACACCGGACAAGGTCGGTGGGACTCGATCTGACCTTCCAAAGTTCTATCATGACGATAGCGTTTACGCTCCAATGTGAGAGCAGGCAGAATAAAAGGTTCAGAATGTCAGTCATGGATCCAGTCGAAAGTCGCCCCGGGGCCGAAGAAGAGGTCTTGAAGGCCGTTGAGCAGTTCGTTGTTCACATGCCGGAAATCAGCCGGGTGGAACTGCGACGTGCGTTTCATTCGGCGACGAACTTCTGGCCCGGAGATGCCCGGGAACTATGGTGGCGGTGGACCTCGGAAACGCTCGACAGTGTCGGCGTGCGCGCCCAGGCCGTCGACAGTACCGTGGCCGAAGCAATCGAGCTGGCTCGCGAAGGAGCAATCCTCCTCTGCGCTCCGGACCATGATGATGAAGGCATTCATCCGGTCGTCATCGATGGCCGCTCCCAGCGCTCGATCTCCCTCCGGCAGGACGGGCATCGGCGAAACGTCCGCCTCAAAGATGTTCGGTCGCTGCTCAAGAGTGGCGGCGGAACCGGGACAATTCGTTGTGTCGTCATCGATCCTGATCAGAAGCATCTGGTCGAGGCGAGCGGGCCGAGCAAACTCAAACCGCTACAGCGAGTCTGGCAACTCCTGCGACCCGAATCTTCCGATATCTGGCTGGTGGTCGTATTCGCATTCGTCGTTGGCCTGTTGACGCTGGCGACTCCAATTGCGGTCGAATCGCTGGTCAACACCGTGGCATTCGGCCGTTTTCTGCAGCCGGTGATCGTACTCGCGATTCTGCTGATGTCGTTCCTGACATTCTCGGCAGCCGTGATTGGTCTGCAGACTTATGTGGTCGAAATCATCGAACGGCGTCTCTTCGCCCGCGTCGCGGCTGACCTGGCCTATCGACTTCCGCGAACCAGCCAGAATCCTTTGAAGGGACGTGACCTGCCCGAAACCGTGAATCGGTTTCTCGATATCGCGCTCACTCAGAAGGTAACCACATCGCTCCTCCTCGACGGCGTTGGTCTGCTGCTGAGTACGTTCATCGGGATGGTCGTCCTGGCCTTCTATCACCCGTTTCTGCTTGGTTTCGACGTTGTTCTGCTGGCATCGATCACCTTTATCATTTTCGTACTCGGACGCGGCGGGGTGAAATCGGCGATCGATGAGTCGAAGAAGAAGTACGCCGCAGCCGCCTGGTTCGAGGAACTGGCCCGTTGCCCGGTCGCATTCCACACCTCAGCCGGCCGTGAACTGGCTCTGGATCGCGCGAACTCGATCATTTCGGCGTATCTCTCGGCTCGCCGCGAACACTTTTCGGTGCTGATGCGACAGATCATCTTCGCTTTGTTCCTGCAGGCCGCGAGCAGCACGTTGTTGCTGGGACTGGGCGGCTGGCTGGTCATTTCGGGCGAGCTGACTCTCGGACAGCTCGTGGCCGCCGAGCTCATCGTTGCGGTGATTGTCGGTGGGTTCGCGAAGCTCGGGAAGCACCTCGCCAGCTTCTACGACCTGCTGGCCTCAGTCGACAAGCTTGGCGTTCTTTTCGACCTGGAGACCGAAAAGCCCTCCGGGTTGATTTCGCCGCCCGGTGACATGCACTCATTGCAACTTGAGAACGTGGTGATTGGCAAACGTCCTCGCTCGATCACTCTCGCTCAGGGGGAAAGCCTGGCGATTCTGGAAGAGAACCAGATGAGTGGAGGAGAGTTGCTGCAGGCCATCTACGGGTTCAACAACCTGGCTGACGGACACATCCTCATCGACGGACTTTCGCCTGATGATTTCCGTCTCGATACGCTGCGGGAACGTGTCGCTCTGGTTGATGGCATCGAAATTTTCAGCGGAACGATCGAAGAGAATGTCGATCTTAATCGCTTTCAGATTTCTCCAGCAGCCGTGCGCGAGATCACGACGGAACTTGAACTCGCCGACGACATCCTTCATCTCACGGAAGGATATGACACAAAAATTAACTCCACGGGGCACCCGCTGAATCGCAATCAACTCCAGTTGCTGATGCTGGCCCGAGCCCTGGTGGGACGGCCTCACATCCTGCTGATCAATCGCACCCTCGACAATCTGCCGGATGATGATCTTGAGCGTGCCATGAAATGCCTCCTCGACCCGAAACGGCAACTTGTCACCGTCGTCACGACGGGTCGCCGCGACATCGCGGCCTGTTTGAACTCAGTCTGGACTCTGCAGGATCCCATTGCCACGCATTGATCGACTCCTGCAGCCGTCTAAAATCAGAGAACACTGATCGAGTCACTTGATCGAGATTAGCCATGAATGAAATGACTCGCCAACGCGTCTCGCCTCTGGCACCTGTCGCTTACGACGAATCGTTAATGCCGTCGTTGCGTCTGGCTCGATCATCACGCATTGCCCGACTCTGCGGACGGGTCCTGCTCGCCACGCTCATCTTTCTGTTTTTCCTCGTCGCGTTCGCTCCGTGGCAACAGTCGATTTCCGGCACCGGAAACGTAATTGCCTACTCACCAGGAGAGCGGCAACAGGTGATCGAGACGCCGATTAAGGGGCGGATCGAAAGCTGGGGCGATGGAATCTACGAGAATGCCTTTGTCCACAAAGGCGACCTGATCGCGGTCGTGAAAGACATCGATGCCTCCTACAGCGACCGACTGGAAGCCCAGCGAACCGCGGCTGAAGCTCAGCTTCGAGCCGCTGAGATGATTCGCGATGCGAACGAGAGAAATCTCTCGGTCGTTAAATCGATGGTCGCGACTCAGGAAGCTCAGCTGCGGTCTTATCGAGCCGCGAAGGATGTCATCCTTGCCTCCGCCGATGCCGATGTCGCTTCATCCAGAAACAAAGTCTCCGCGGAGGAGAATCAACTCGCGGAACACCAGGCGGCATTCACTCAGATCAAAGCCGACTACGACCGGCAGAAGCAACTCTTCGAAGAGCGAATCGTTTCGGAACTCAAGTTCCAGGAAGCCGAACGCAAACTCCGGGAAACGGAAGCCAAGATCGCGAAGTCACGGGACTACGTCGAGTCGGCAAACAACGAGTTAGAAGCAAAGAAAAACGATCGAGAAGCCAAAGCTCAGAAAGCTCAGGTCGACATCGACTATGCACTGGCCGCGGTTCAGAAGTCTCAGGCCGAGATTGCCAAAGCAGAAAGTGAACTGGCCAAGGCGGAATCGGAGGTCAACAAGGCGCAGGAAAACCTTTTGAAGGCCGAAACTCAGGTCGCGCGCCAGCCGAACGAGATCACCGCTCCCTTCGACGGTTTTCTGACTCAGATTACGCCAAACCAGGGAGGCAAGATTCTCAAAGAGTCCGACCCAATCTGCACCATCGTTCCGGCCACAAAGGATCGAGCCGTCCAAGTGCTGTTGTCGGGACGCGATGCTCCCCTGGTCACGCCTGGGCGACACGTTCGACTGCAGTTTGAAGGATGGCCCGCTGTTCAGTTTGCCGGCTGGCCTTCGGTTGCCGTGGGCACCTTTGGCGGAACGGTTGTGTCCGTCGATGCTTCTGACAACGGCAAGGGGCAGTTCCGTACGCTCGTCCTCCCGGATGAAGTTGACCACGAATGGCCAGACGACCACTACCTGCGGCAGGGAGTTCGCGTCAACGCCTGGGTCCTGCTGGATCAGGTTCCGTTGTGGTACGAGATCTGGCGTCGCATGAACGGCTTCCCGCCGTCGATCGATGTCGAAGACGGCAAGGACATCAAAGTTCCCAAACTTCCCAAGCCGTAGCCTCGGCGTCGCTGGTGGTTATGGCAATCTGTGCGGGTGAGAGCGGTTTTCCTTGCAGCCTGTTCAGAGGCGACCAGGGGTCTGCTGAAGCTCACCGACGGTCGTTGACGATGAGACCGATAGGATCAGTCTCCAGGAAGGAGCGCTGCCGCCTGAAGTGTCTTCCCCGAGAATGGATGTTCGGATTACGACCATGCTCCGCAGATCAGCGACGGAATTGAAGCAACGTCGCGCAGTCTCGATTGCGATGATGCTGGTCGCTGCCATGGCAGGGTGCCGCTCTGCTCCTCAGAAGTTCACCGATCGACCGGAAGCCACCCTGTCAGGGGCCGCACGCGTCCCGGCAGAAGCAATTGCCACTGACGAGATGTCAGACGACTCGGCCCGTTCGACCGGCATCGAAACGGTGGGACTGGAGGTCGACTCCGATGGCAGCGGAAGTGCCCGTCCGCAGTTAGAGGTTCCCGCAGAGGACTCGCTGGTTATCCCAGTCCCCGACACCGTCGAAGACGACGCGGAACTGGCTCCGTTTCCAGAACGTCTCAATGATGGACAAAGGCCTGGCGTTAGCCTCGACGCAGTCGTTCAGTCGGTGCACGAATCGTATCCGCTCGTCCAGAGCGCGTATCTGGAAACGATGCTTGCCGAAGGAAACGCAATCGAAGCCTGGGGCTCGTTCGACACCAAGCTCAAAGGTTCGACCGAGAACCGGGTGCTGAGTTACTACAAGACTTACCGCCAGAACATCGCCTTGATTCAGCCGTTGATGGGCGGCGGAGAGATCTATGGCGGTTATCGCCTTGGTCGCGGCAGCTTCCCCGACTGGTACGGAGACCGTCAAACAAACACCGGCGGCGAGTTCAAGCTTGGATTTCAACAGCCTCTGGCTCGCAATCGTTCCATCGATTCTCGTCGCGCGGAGATCTGGCGAGCTGAATTCGATATCCGGAATGCCGAGCCGGAGATCCGAGCTCAGGTAATTTCCGCCGTGGAAGAAGCCTCCGTTGCGTTCTGGGACTGGGTCGCCTACGGGCAGATCTATCAGATCGGACGATCGGCTCTCGATGTCGCGGTGGAGAGAAACCGGCGAATTCAACGGCTGGTGGAAAGCGGAGCATACGATCCTCCGGTTCTCCAGGATAACCGCCGAACAATCGCTCTCCGCGAAGCGACGCTTCTCGATGAGCAACGTCTGGTCGAACAGGCCGCGGTGAAGCTTTCGATCTTCTTTCGCAGCTACGATACGACTCCCATTATCCTCGACCTGAACAACCTCGTCGATTTCCCGAAGCCTGAACCGGTCGATCCTCTTCGGCTCGAAGCCGATATCCAGATTGCGCTGACGGAACGTCCCGAACTCTATGCATTTCACCTGAACCGTCGGAAGCTGGAAATCGATCTCGCAGAAGCTCGAAACGATCTGATGGCGAACGTCGATACGTTCATCGTATCATCCAACGATCTCGGCAATCCGACCAGCCTGCCCGACACAAAGACCGATCCCGAACTCGAGGTTGGCGTTCTGGTCGATGTCCCGCTGCAACGGCGGAAGGCGAAGGGAAAGATTCAGCAGGTCGAAGCCAAGTTGACGCAACTGGCGTTCAAGACCTCGTTAATGCAGGACAAAATCGCCGCCGAAGTTCGCAATGTCTACACTGGCCTGGAAGCGGCTTATCTTCGTACGGAGAAAGCCCGGCAGGCCCGGGAACTGGCTGAGGAACTGGCCCGCATTGAGCGACGCAAGTTTGAGCTTGGCGAGACAGATCTCCTCACCGTTTTTCTCCGAGAGCAGTCCGCAATCGAAGCCGCCGAAAGCGAAGTCAAAGCGCTGCGTGAGTACCACGTCGCGAAAGCTCGTTACGCAGCGGCCCTCGGCATGGCTTCCGCGGCAACCGGTCTTTGATCCGCCCGACGCCAACCTCGTCGCATCTCTCCCCTTTCCCGCGTTCGTTTGACGGCCGTCGATCGAGCCGCCACCATGAATGACCATCCGTCCAGATTCATTCCTCGGCTTTCGGAAGGTCATCACATGCGATCCCGCCTTCAAGCGGTCATTCCGTTGTTCATGTTCCTGCTCGCGGCAGCTTCAGCTCAGGCATCTGAGATGAAGGGCGTTGTCGAGTTCGTCGCCGAAGACGGGATCCGGTTCACACACGACAGCGTTCTCGGCCCGGCGACGTCGGATCTCCGGTTCTCGCCGATGCTCCAAGTCGAGATCAACGGAAGACCCGCGACTCTCGCTGAAGTCAAATCTGGCATGGAAGCACGGCTGACGCTCGATGAGAATCGCACCATCACCGAGCTCTTTGCCCGCAGTCTCGAACCGGCTTTCGAATCCATTGCGCTGGAAGGAGAATATCCGAGTCTCACAGCGGACGGCCTGACGATCTTCTACGAGAAGCCTCACGAGGAGGCCAGCTGGATTTGGACGGCATCGCGGAAAGATCCTGGATCGGAGTTTATGGACGCCCGCCCGCTGTTCCCTGGTCGATCGCCCACCGTCTCTGGCGATGGTCTGGAGATTGTCTATCTCGATCAGAACCGCAAACGAGAGACCATTCTGCACTCGTCAGAACGAAAGAGCCTCGACGAGGATTTCGGGAGAGCTCGCCCGGTTTCCGAGTTCGTGCGATTTCCGGACCCCGAGTACCCATTTCTTAGCACGGATGGCCTGACCATCTGCTTTCGCGACACCAGTAGCCGTCCTCCGCGAATCGTAAGTTCGAGTCGGCGGACGCTGACCTCCCGCTGGTCGCGTCCAGAACCTCTGCTCGAATCGAAACTCGCCGCCGGCAGCGGTGAATATTTCCGCTGGCCTTCACTGAGCAACGACGGCCTTACGCTGCTGACGATGATCAATACGCCCTCCACTCCACAGCCGATGGTCCTGCATCGCAAGTCGACCGATGCCCCCTTCACCGAAGCGGAGAAACTCGAGAACGACTTGATCCCACCCTACATCAGTTGCCCGCGCTACGTTGCGGAAACGCATGAACTGTTCTTCAATGGGCATCCGACTTTCTCGCCGGATCATAAGCTGGCCGTGTTGAAGGAATTCGAACTGCCGTAGCTTGTCTGCGAATTCAACCCGACAGGTCGGCTCGGACGTCGGTGGAGTTCCGGAGAAAAAGGAGTTCAGGCGAGATAAAACATCAGACTCGCGATTGAGGACATACGTCCCGCCGTTACGCTTCGCTCGGTGTCAGGACCACATTGTGGTGTACGGTCTGCACGTCATCGCATTCGTCGAGTAGTTCGAGGAATTTCTCGAAGGCGGCAGCATCTTCCCCTTCGAGGACGGTGTTTGTCTGCGAGACGAAGGCGATCTCCTGAACGTCGAACTCGATCTCTGGAAAGGCTTCGAGCAGGATCGTTTTGGCTTTGAAAAAGTCGTTGGGAGAGACGAATACAGTCAGTTGTCCGTCGTTACTTTCGACTTCATCGACATTCACGTCGCCTTCGAGCATGAGTTCGAGGACCTGGTCTTCGTCGTCCCCTTTGAACGAAAGCACGGCGAGATGGTCGAAGAAGTGAGCGACCGAACCGGCACTGCCCAGCTTTCCGCCCCCCTTCACGAAGCAGTTGCGGACATCGGTGATCGTTCGATTCGGATTGTCAGTCAGGCAATCGACGATGACCGGGCTGCCGCCGGGGCCGATCCCTTCGTAACGGGCTTCGGAGTAGTCCTCGCCCCCTGCCCCTTTCGCTTTCTCAATCGCCTTTTCGATCACGTGAGCCGGTACCTGTTCCCGCTTCGCTTTTTCGATCATATTCTTCAGCGGCGGATTCGATTCCGGTTCGGGCACCCCATTCTTCGCGACGACATACAGCATCTTCCCGTATTTGGAGTAGAGCTTGGACTTCTGTGCGGCGGTTTTCGCAATGGAATGCTTGCGGTTTTCGAAACTTCTTCCCATGAGACGGATCTATTCGTATTTGCGGAACGGGTTTGCTGAATTGATCCCGGACAACCGGGGCTGATCTCTTCCTTTGTATTCGATTCCGGCTCGTTAAGCCATCAATTTGCAGGTAAAGAATAGACGGTCCGATCGGTTTTCCGCGAAGCCATTCGATTCTCTGCCGGAACGGCTCCCGGAAACCGTTGAAAAGCGACTTCCGGAACCGCAGCGTGAACAGGGTTTGCACTTCGGACGGGAGCTCTACAATCCCGCAGAGCCTGGCGGAGTTTGCGTAGACAATCTGCTCCTGGCTACTTAACTTCGACCTTGCCCGGGCGGGGCACAGGACTTCGGTCACGTCTTCACGAGGAGCATCGATGCGAGTTGCCGTCTTCAGCACCAAACCGTTCGACCGAAGATTTCTGGAGGAGTCAAACTCCGGATTTGGCCACGACCTGACCTTCTTTGAACCGCGACTCACATTGGAGACCACCAGTCTGGCAGCCGGCTTTCCCGCGGTTTGTGTCTTCGTGAACGACGTCCTCGATGAACCGGTGTTGGAACGCCTTGCCGAAGGGGGAACGACTGCCGTCGCGTTGCGGTGTGCCGGCTTCAATAACGTTAACCTCGCTGCAGCCGAGCGGCTTGGAATCAAAGTCGTCCGCGTCCCTGCCTATTCGCCGCACGCGGTGGCCGAGTACACGGTTGGTCTCATGCTGACACTGAATCGAAAGATTCATCGCGCTTACAACCGCGTTCGCGAGGGGAACTTCTCGCTGGACGGTCTGCTTGGTTTTGACCTGCACGGCCGCACGGTCGGGATTGTTGGAACCGGACAGATTGGAGCACTGGTCGCGGGCATCATGACCGGATTCGGCTGCCGTGTCCTCGGCTATGATCTTCGCCCCAATCCAGACTGCGAGAAGATCGGCATGAAATACACCTCGCTCGACGAACTGCTTTCGGCGTCCGATATCATCAGCCTTCACTGTCCTTTGATTCCAGAGACGCATCATTTGATTGATGCCGAACGGATCAGTCAGATGAAGAAGGATGTGATGCTGATCAACACGAGCCGAGGAGCAGTGATCGACACCCCGGCTGTGATTGAAGGTCTCAAGAAAGGGAAGATCGGTTCACTCGGAATTGATGTCTACGAGGAGGAAGCCGAGTACTTTTTCGAAGATGTCTCGCAGCGTGTGATCGCCGATGACGTGCTGGCCCGTCTGCTTACTTTTCCGAATGTCCTTGTGACGGGACACCAGGCGTTCTTCACTCATGAAGCCCTGGAAGCCATTGCCACGACAACGCTTCACAACCTGCAACAGATTGAAGCGACCGGCCGTGCCGACAATGAAGTCGCCAGCCGCCCGTCAGAGTCGAAGAGCTAATCGCTCTCGACCGTCCTGTTGACTTCGACAATGGCGTGAGGGATCAGTTAGTGCGGACACCATCCGATTTCGACAGCACGGACCGGGAACTCTGGGATTCCTTTGTTGACGCCTCCGTCTCGCCCGACGACTGGAACCACGAGGCACACGTTCGCATCGCTTATCTGCATCTTCGGCAGTTCTCTTTTGAAGAGGCCCTGGAACTGGTGCGAACACGAATTCAGCGATTGAACGAGTCTCACGGCACGCCGGAATCGCTTGAACGTGGCTATCACGAAACGATCACGCAGGCCTTCATGCGGCTGATCGCGTCAGCAATTATCGATGCGGAACCGTGCAACTCCCGAGAATTCTGCGAGCAGCACCCTCGTCTTCTTCAGAAGCGAGTGCTGCTTGACTACTACTCGCGCGAACGCATCGTCTCTTTCAAAGCCAAACACACGTTTGTGTCCCCCGACCTGAAACAATTCCCTTAGCTCGAATCGATATAGAGGGGTGACTCTTTTCCTTACAATTCATCGACAACAACTCCGCCCGCTGCGGTGTTCATCAGCAATTGTATGTAGCTATGAAATCTCTAAGGTTCTCAGTCAAAATAGCCCTACCCAGGTTGTTGCACTTATAAGCGGCTGTTAGTTTTGGGCATCTTCTTATCCCGTTTTTCTGGCGGGAAACTAACGACACCCGTGGCATGTTCAATGCTGCCTTGCTCAGCCGGGGAGGAAGTTGGTGATGTCAATCCAACTGCGCTCGCTCTGTGGTCTTGCCCTGTTTCGTGGTCAGCGAAAACGACGGTTCCGCCGCGACGGTTCTGTTCTGCGATCCGTTGATGCTCTGGAACAACGCATCGTTCTCAACTCTGTTTTACCCTTCGAGTATTTCAATAACATCGATTGGACATCATCAGGCGTTGCAGGGATCTCGCGTTACTCTGACGAATCTCCGACGGCCAATCTCCCGATCAGTCGAGGCGACGCCGAGATCCAGATCGATGGCGTGACCGGCACCGTCTCCGGTGCCTGGCTTGTCTGGCATGGGATTGATCAGTCCAACTGGGGTGGCGACGGCGTCTACGATAACGACACCATCCTGTTCAACGGAAATTCGGTGACGGGGTTCTCCCGTGGCACGAGCGATACCGCCGGCTGGGGACCGGGAGGAAGTCAGACATTTCTGGCCGATGTCCGGCAGTATGTCACAGGCAATGGCGTCTATCAGCTGGACCATCTTTCGGCGAAACCAGGACACTCCGCCAATGGAGCCAGCCTGATTGTCATTTTCAACGATGGCGATGCTGGCAATAATCGCGACCTTTATCTGCATTTCGGAAATCAGGGACGTCTCCAGCAGTTGCTGGCAACGGATATGCTCTACAACGGGGGCGATCTGAATGCCCAGCTGATCGTGGCCGATGGGCAGACCCACGTCGATTCCACGCTGACTTTCAACGTCAGCGGTTCACTCTCTTCGCCGATGGTTATCCAGGATACGCCGACGCTGCTCGATGGATTCTCCGTCCCGAGCCGGGGACAGAGTCGAGCGACCACCGGCGAACTGTGGGACATGCACGATTTCAATCTTACGAGCCTGGCCGAAGGATCGTTCCAGACCGGGGACCGCATTTCCGTATCCATGACATTGGGGTCGGGCAGTAACGACAGTCTGAAATGGATTGGCTTCTTGGTCGATCAGCCGACTGACGGATCGACGACCGGAAACGCTCGCCCGGTGGCCGAGGACCTGCACCTTGAAACCAATGAGATGCAGGAGATCAATGGCCAGATGGTCGGCTCGGATGCCGATGGCGACCCGCTCACCTATCGCGTCATCAGCATGCCGCAAAACGGGTTCCTGCAGTACAGCAGTCAGGGCGGCCGGTTCTACTACAACCCGAATGACTTCTATTCCGGTCTGGACACCTTCACCTACGTAGTCAACGACGGACAATCCGATTCCGCCCCGGCGACGGTGTATATCAACGTCCGCGATGTGAACAGCTCCCCGGATGTGCCGATCCAGTTCTTTGAAGGGTTCGAAGATTCTGGCGTGAGTGGACAGATCCTCGCGACTGATCCCGAGAACGATCCATTGACCTTCTCGGTCGTCACCACGACACAGAACGGAAGCCTGACGGTCCAGCCCGATGGAACATTCAGCTATCAACCGAATGCTAACTTTCATGGGCTTGATCAATTCAGGATTCGAGTCTCCGACGGGAACTCAACCACTGAAGAGCAGATGTACTTCGACATCGCCTCGGTCAACGATGCTCCGGTCGCTGAGACGGCCGTCTTTGAATTGAACGAAGATACCCTGTTGAACGGACAGGTTCTGGCAAGCGATGCCGACGCTGGAGATACACTGACCTATGAACTGGTCGATGATGTCTTCAACGGCACGCTCACATTCCGTTCGGACGGCACGTTTACCTATCAGCCGGATCCGAACTTTAACGGAGCCGATTTCTTCACGTACCGAGTGACCGACGGCACGGCTTTCAGTGAGACAACGCTGATTGGTCTCGATGTCCTCTCTGTGAACGATCGGCCTTCGGCCCAGTTCAATAACTTCAGCACGCCCGAAGATCGACACATCACCGGGCAGGCGGTCGGTACCGATGTTGATGGAGACGTCCTGACATTCGCCGCCACGACCCAGCCGACAAATGGCACGCTCGTCTTCGACAGTGACGGAAGCTTCACTTACACGCCCGATGCGAACTACTACGGCACCGACGAGTTCCGCTACTCCGTTTTCGATGGCCAGCTCTACAGTTCAAGCCAGGGAACGGTGCGGATCTCGGTGACGCCGGTCGATGATGCTCCAGTCGCCATTGTGGACAGTTACGATGTCCCCGAAGATGGTTCTTTAAGCTTCATCGTCCCCCAGACCGAGTTCAGCTTCGTCAGCGAACCGGGGGAATACGTAGGGGGCGGCCAGACCCTCAGCTATTCGCCGGAGAACGCGAACTTCAGCGTCAGCCGGTCTCCGTCGAACAACTCCATTGGATTCTGGATCAGGAGTTTCACCAATACGAGTGACTACTGGAGCGTGAACTTCGCCGCTCCGGCCGGTGAGTCACTGGAAGTGGGCACATACACGGGTGCAACTCGTTATCCCTTCCAGGATGCGGAAGATCCGGGCATCGCCATCAGTGGACAACATCGGGGGTACAACACCTCGGTCGGCGAGTTCACCATCACCCAGCTCATCACCGGAGCCGATGGTTCGATTGAGAACTTCGCCGCGACATTCTGGTACGCCTCATACGACAGCGCTCCACTGATGACTGGCGAGATCAACTTCAACTATCTCGACGGCAGCGACGTCGGGTCCGTTCTGTTCAACGACTTTGATCTCGATGGCGATCCGATCAGCGCCTTTCTCGTCGACGGTCCGGAACACGGAACGCTCACCTTCCGTCCGGATGGTTCATTCGACTACACGCCCGATCCTGACTTTACCGGAACGGACGGCTTCACCTATCGAGCCACTGACGGCACGCTGGAGTCCGGCCTTGGGTTTGTGACGATCAACGTGACTCCCACCAACGATACGCCGGTCGCCACGGACGCCAGTTTGAGCACCAACGAAGATGAAACGGCAACCGGACAACTGAGCGCCAGCGATATCGACGGCGATGAGCTGCTGTACTCCGTGGTTGAGGAACCAGGCCACGGCACGCTGACGCTTAACCCGGACGGCAGCTATTCGTACGCTCCAGACGCCGATTACCACGGCTCCGATTCGTTCTCGTTCCGGGTTAACGACGGAACGGTCGACTCCAACGTTGCGACGGTCGAGATCGACGTCGTCTCGGTCAACGATGCTCCGACAGCACTCGGCGGAGTCGCTCTGCTTGCTGAAGATGGTGTCGTGAATGGTCAGTTAAGCGGGAATGACGTGGATGGTGATGAACTGACATTCGAGCTGGTCAGCGGGCCCTCCCACGGGACGCTGCAGCTTTCCCCCGACGGAGCTTACACGTTCACGCCGAATGCGAATTACCACGGCGACGATCATTTCACCTTCGTCACCAATGATGGAGCCGCCACTTCGGAAGTCGCCGAGTATCTGATTCGCATCAGCTCCGTCAACGATGCTCCCACCGCTTCCGACTCCACGAATGAAGTTGCCGAAGACAGCAATGTCTTCGGTTCGGTTCAGGGGAGCGACGTCGATGGCGACGAAATCGTGTTTACTGTTGTCGAACAGCCTGAGCACGGAACGCTTCAGTTCACCGATTCCGGCAACTACAACTACACGCCAGACGCGGACTACTTTGGCCCTGATACGTTCGCCTTCGTCGTAGACGACGGCACGGCCACGTCCGCCCCGGCCACTGTTTCGTTGAACGTCACTCCGGTGAACGACGCTCCGACACTCTCGTCGAAGACATTCAGTCTCGCTGAAAACAGCGATGTCGGGACTGTCGTCGGAGTCGTCACGGGAGCGGACATCGATTCTTCCGAACTGACGTACTCCATCAGCTCGGGCAACGAAGCGGGTGCTTTTGCGATTAATGCAATGACGGGAGAAATCACCGTCATCGATTCGGCTCCTCTCGATTACGAAACGACGCCGACGTTCAACCTCGTGGTAACGGTGTCAGATGGCAGCCTTACGGCTTCAGCCGACGTCATCGTCAACCTGGAAGACGCAGCTGAGAGCATTTCCGCTGATATCGACGTCTCACCATTCGACTCTCGAAACCGGATTCGTCTGCGGAGTACCCGTTCGGTGACTGTCGCCCTGCTCTCCACTTCTGACTTCGATTTGCGCGATGTCGATGTCAGAAGTCTGGAACTCAGAATCGACGGGCGGCAGATGAATCTCGCAACGTGGGGGTGGACGAGCTGGATTCGATTCGTCTACCTGGACGTGAATCGAGATGGTCGCAGAGATCTGATCGTGCAGTTTGATTTCGATCGCTCAGGACTGAGCCGCGGTAATGTGGCTGTAGAACTCTCCGGTCGACTGGACGACGGTCGTGAGTTCGTCGGTGCAAGTTTCGCGAAATTGCGGTAAGAGCACTTAGGGAATTGTTGGCCGGCTCGGAGAATCGGCCGGCCGGCCAACCTCTTTTCCTAAGCTGCTTTACTCAAGATCACTCGGAGCATCGATCAGCAGGTTATCGTTGAACTGCACGTTCTCGCTCTTCTCTCCCCGCAGTTCGACGGCCTTCGGCACGCTCGAAAACGTGTTGCCAGTGATATTCACGTCACGGGTTTGCTCCAGCACCATTCCGCCCGAAAGCTGGTCGTCGATTTTCCGGCGAACCGCTCCTTCGCCAATGTAACTGTCGCTGAAGCTGTTTCCGGAGACTGTAATCCGCCCACTATCCGGACCGATCCGCAGGCAGCCCGTCGTCACCAGCGTGGGTTCGGAACCATCCTTCGGCTTGATCGGCGACTTCAGGAGAGGGAACGTATTGGCCGAGACAGCGCAACCGTGAGCATCAACCAGATCGATCCCGCCTCCGTTATGAGCGATGACGTTGGCGGACAGGGTGATGCCGTAACAATCGCGATCCAGGACAATCGCACGCTTCTCGCATTCTTCGATCATATTCCCGGAGATAACTGAGCCGTAGGTGTTTTCAATCACCACGCCATCACCAAGGTGATCGTCCACGCAATTCCCCGTCATGCACAGGTTAAACGCATCGAAGCAATGGACGGCATCCTGATTCTCTTCGAACTGGTTTCCGTTGACGACGATATCGTGGCAGCCCGGCAGATCGAGCCCGGTTCCTTTGTTGTAGGTGATCAGGCAGGAACTGACCCGCGGGTCTTCATAGCAGCGATCGAGTCGGATGCCGTCACCGCCGTGATAACTGACCGTGACGCCATGCAGAAAGATTTCATTGACGAAAACTGCTTCAATGCCGTGTCCGCTTTTCTCCTGCCCCGTGATTCGAAACTTGCTCAGCATGACTCGCCAGAGCCTGTCGGCGCTTTTGACCTTCTCTCCATCCGGGTGTGCGACGAGCAAAGCCGGCTTGCCTTCGGTGTTCATGTTCTTGATGTGCGTCGCGGTCCCGGCTCCTTCGATCAGCACATCGCCACGAGACACCACCAAAGGCTCGGTAATCTCAAATGTTCCAGGCGGAATGCGGACGACGCCCCCTTCTTCCGGAATAGCATCGAAGGCAGCCTGCAACGAGGAGAACTCAGCCGCATTGATCTCGGGTCGAGCCCCCGGCAGCTTCGCGGCCTGTTTGCCCCGCTGTGGGGGCGTCTCCTGAGCAACAGTGCTCCCGACCATGCCAGCTGAAATTGCGAAGAGAAATCCGAGTGTTCGAATCATGCTGCAGCTCCTGAAGAATCGTCGTTCACGTCAAACGGCGCTGACAGATCGGCGACCTGCTCACGCCCATACCATGAACGCATCTTGCCGGACATGCCCGACGAGTTCCAGCGTGCCGAGGAAATGAATCGACTCGGGTAGACCGTCAGTCGGAGAGCAGCTGTTCGCCAGAGTTCATGGCACGGACGATTCTCCTCCCCCCAGGCTGCCCCTCTTCTGGAAAGACAGCGGCGGGAGGAGAACAGAAGCGGATCTGAGGAGCGGGGATCCGCGAAGAACTTACTTCACCGCGAGAAGCAGCGTCGATTCGGCTGGGCGAGCTTGTCCGCCGGGCCAGTCGAACTTGCGTTCGCTTTCGTCGATTCGCAGATCGTTGATGCTCGCTTCGCGTCGCCGCATCAGGCCATCGGGATCGAATTCCCAAAGCTCATTGCCATAGGCTCGCCACCATTGGCCGTGCAGATCGTGGAACTCATACTGAAAGCGGACCGCGATCCGATTGTCTTCGAACGTCCACAGATCTTTCATCAGACGATAATCGAGTTCCCTGCTCCATTTGCTGGTCAGGAACGCACGAATCTGATCTCGGCCGCGGACGAACTCATTGCGATTCCGCCAGATCGAATCCTCGCTGTAGGCAAGCGAAACCCGTACCGGATCACGGGAGTTCCAGGCATCCTCGGCGCCTCGCACTTTCGCGATCGCAGTCTCACGTGTAAAGGGCGGGGAAAGAGAAATCATAACAGGCATCAGTCAACTCCAGAGAGAAGGGAAGCAGAAACGGGCTCCGGCCCGCCAAACGACGAGCCGGAGCGCAACCCACTCAGGCATGCGACACACACGACGTTGAACAGGACGAGTCCGCCAGCGGCTCAGCAGCCGGGAAATCGACGTCCGTCTCCGCCACGTTATTGAAGAAGTTCGTATAGACATTCAGAGCGACATGGGCGACCACCTCGGCGACGGCCTCATCACTGAAGCCGGCTTCGTGAAACGCGCTGAGCTGGTCGTCGCTGACTCGCCCTCTGACGGCAAGGACCTGTCGAGCGAATCGGGCAACGGCTGCATCGGCAGATCCGTCCCCCTCCCCACGACGGGCCGCTTCGATCTGCTCCGGCGTAAGCCCCGCCAGTTTCCCGAGAGTCGAGTGAGCAGCCAGGCAATACTCGCAACCGTTTGCCTCCCCGACGGTCAGGGCGATGATCTCCCGCTGGCGGGCACTCAGCCCCTTGCCTGTCGCCAGGACTCCGGAGAACTGAAGATAGCCCTTCAAGGCTGCAGTCGAATTCCCCAGCGCCCGGAGCATATTGGGAACCAATCCCAACTTGGCCTTGGCGGCGGCAAAGAGTTCAGCCTGTTCCGGAGTGGCTTCGTTGACGGCGATTTGTGGCAGACGTGACATGGCTTGTTCCTTTTCGAAAGTAGATTGAGACAGTCGAGCACTGACATGACTGCCGTTACGCAGTGCCCGTGCCACTTGCCAGGAAAGCCATAACACGCTTTCCAGAAAGTAGTTATGAAACCCCCTCCCATCACCGTCATGCAACGAGATTCCGTTAACAACGAAATACCGTTGTTGCGGGAACGACATCTCGCTATTCTCGGCGGTATGACGCTTCTCAATTCCGACACGCCGTTATTACGAGCCCCTCGGCGACTGTTGCTCGATCTCGCCCAGGAGCGAGACCTTCCGGCGTTGCTCAATCTGCTGGTCACGCGAATCGGCAGTTCTGAAGCAGTCGCTCTGGTCCGCCTGTGGCTGGTCCAGCCGGGGGCGGGGTGTGAAACATGTCCGCTTCGTTTTGAATGCCCCGACCAGACGCAATGTCTTCATCTGGTCGCCAGCAATGGCCGTTCTCTTGTGCGGCCAGAGTCCGATCTGTCACGCCTCGACGGTCGCTTTCGCCGCTTTCCGATAGGCGTCCGGAAGGTGGGCCGCATCGCTTCAACCGGCGAACCGATCGAGGTCCCTGACCTGTCGGTGAAACCCAACTGGATTGTCGATCAGGACTGGATCGATTCAGAGGGAATCACCGGATTCGCGGGCCAGCCGCTCGTTCACCATGGCAAGGTGCTCGGCGTTCTGGGGCTCTTCAGTCGAGTCCGTATCGGCGATGCCTGCCTGGACTGGCTGCGGATGATCGCCGACCACGCGGCCGCTGCGATCGCTCACTCCTATGCCTGGGACGAAGTGCAGCGACTGCGCAAGCGACTCGAAGACGAGAATGAGTACCTGCAGTTCGAAGCGTCTGGCGGACAAGGCTTCGGCGAGATGCTGGGAGCGAGCCCGGCCCTGCGAAACGTCATTCAACAGATCGAGCTCGTTGCACCGACCGATTCCACAGTCCTCATTCTGGGGGAAAGTGGCACGGGGAAAGAGCTTGTCGCCCGGGAACTGCATCGCAACAGCAGCCGGGCCAGTCGACCACTGATCAAAGTGAACTGCGCTGCAATTCCTCGCGATCTGTTCGAGAGTGAATTCTTTGGGCATGTGAAAGGAGCATTCACCGGGGCACTACGGAATCGAACCGGTCGCTTCGAACTGGCCGATGGCGGCACGCTGTTTCTCGATGAGGTCGGCGAAGTTCCGCTCGATCTGCAAAGCAAGCTGTTACGGGTGCTTCAGGAAGGCGAATTCGAACGGATTGGAGAGGAGCAGACTCGCCATGTGAATGTTCGGGTCATCGCTGCCACGAATCGTGATCTGCGTGAAGAAGCCCGGCAGCACCGATTTCGGGAAGACCTTTACTATCGACTGGGCGTGTTCCCGATTGAACTCCCCCCTCTCCGCGATCGACACGACGATGCCATTCTGCTGGCCGAGCACTTCTTACAGAACGCTGCCCGTCGATTCGGAGTGGCGACGCCGCGCCTCACCCAAGCGGTTGGACGCCAGTTGCAGAACTACGAATGGCCGGGCAACATCCGCGAACTTCAGCACGTGATTGAACGGGCGGTGATCCTCTCACAAGGCGGGCCGTTACGACTCGACCTGCAGACTGCTCCGCCGCCGGCGAAACGCACCGTGCCGACGACAGAAGCAGACATACTCACCGATCAGCAGATTCGCGAGATCGAACGCTCGAACCTCCGCCGAGCCCTCAAAGCTGCCGGAGGGAAGATCTATGGTTCCGGCGGCGCAGCCGAGATCCTGGATCTGAAGCCAACAACCCTGAACTCCCGCCTCCGGGCAATGGGAATTTCCAGGAAGGGTGACGACTGACGACGCGTTGATTATCGGTTACACCTTGCAGTAAACTGCTTAACGCCCGGGACGACGATTCTCGGTACTGCGTGAATCTCGGGAACGCCCGGAGTCCGACTCGGCGGGGCGTTCCTGAAACTCGCCGGCATCTTTGGGAACTTCGACCTCCGTCCCTTCCAGTTTAAACGCCAGGGCGTCGCTACCATCGACGATTGTCGTAATCAGCGTCGACTGCTCGTTGTAAATGGCCGGGAGGATCTGGTGGTCTCGAACCTCACCGGGGCGACCGCCTGACACCGGCACTTCTTTGAATGCGGTAATCCCGACTTTCTTGTCGCCGGGAGAAGTGCGGATTTGAAACTCGCCATTCACTATGTCGGCTGCTTCAGAACTTTCGCCCGGTTCCAGAAAAAGGATCTTTCCTTTATCGAGCGGGGTCCCATTCCAGGTCACGGTCCCGGAGACGAGAACTTTTCCGTCGCCGCCCGAGCACCCGATCAGTCCGCAGAACAGCACCAGCAAAACGATTGATTGCGCCTTCAAGAGAATGGCCCTCGACTAGTTTCCATTGGGATTGAAGCACGAAAAAAGCGCGACCACGAACGCCGCGGCCGCGCACATCCAGAGGGGTTTCCGTTAGAACTCACCCACGACGAGGCCATCGGATCGTCCAGCCAGAGCATGGTGCGTCCCGAGGTCGATATTGCTGGAAATAAACCGGATCGAACCATCTCCCAGGGCAACCTGGACGCCCCCTTTGTGGTGGCTGCGAAGCGTGATAATCGCATCCCACCAGTTCCCGGCGATTCCCGATTGAGCAGGGTTCTCTCCTCCCAGTCGATTGTAACCGTTCGCCACGATGTCCTGATTCGAAGAGTTCGGCGTGTAGAAGGCCGTGAATCCGGTTCCCATGTTCTGGTGGACACGGCCCATGCCGGTCCACGTATTCACACTGTCCGGGGTGATAATCTCCCCAACCATGTAGGTATTCGTCAGCCCGTCGGTGCAATCCCGAAACTTAACCGCCTTGTTGAAGAACTCGAAAAGCCCCTTCTCATGGGTGAATGTGACTCCGTTCTGAGTGAGCGTCGACTGGTCATAATCGGTGGTCCCCAGATTGACCGGGTAGTTTCGCATCAGGCCTGACCAGGTGTTCGAGCCGGCTTCCGTCAGCAGAATTGTGTCCGACGGACAGTGAAAGACCGGAATCTCAGCGGTTCGCTGTTCGACATTGATCGTGGAACTCCCTTCGAAAAGCACGCCCCAGGTAATGGTGTCGTACAGAGCCGACTGCTCCAGATAGGGCAGAATCCGAAACGCATAGCCGGGACAGCCGCGATGGTCCCAGAGTGAACCGCTCCAGTTGCGACACTGGTTCACGGCTGGCGGGAGCATGTTGTTGACATCGTGGTAGTTGTGAAGCGCGAGACCGATCTGTTTCAGATTGTTCTTGCAACTACTGCGACGAGCAGCCTCTCTGGCCTGCTGCACTGCGGGCAACAATAATGCAACAAGTATAGCGATGATCGCAATAACAACTAACAATTCGATCAGTGTGAACGCATTCCGTTTTGCAGCGAACATTTGGAAGCCTCCCGAGGAGAAGAGAGATAAGATACCGAATGGTGTGAGAAATGATTGAAACGTGACTTTCCAAAATTTACCGTCAAATCAAAAGACTTCCATGTGTTATTGCGTTAAACTTCCTGTGATATTTTACGCGTGGCGTACTCTCGCCAGCGGGCCGCAGCTTCCTGTCCTGTAGGCCTTCGTCTTGAATGCCCTTTCGCGCGGGCGGGATCACGCCTTTGAACTTTTGTTGAGTCCACCCATGCCCCGGCGAAGATCAGTTGCGCTCCTCGTGGAGACGTCCAATTCATACGCACGGGGTATTCTTGCTGGAATTACCGCTTACATTACCCATCACGAAGGGTGGTCTGTTTTCCTTCCCGAGCAGGAGCGTGGCGGGGCTCCGCCAAAGTGGCTCGAGAACTGGAAGGGCGACGGAATCATCGCCCGTATCGAAACAGACGCCATAGCCGAAGCGATCGACCGGGTTGGCCTGCCGGTTGTTGATGTCAGCGCCGCCCGTCTGGTCCCGGGCATTCCCTGGGTCGAAACGAACGACAAGGCCATCGCAACAATGGCGGCAGACCATTTGATGGAACGCGGCTTCCAGAACCTGGCATTCTGTGGTGACCCAGGGTTCAACTGGTCGATCTGGCGGGGCACGTACTTCGCCGAACGCGTTCGAGAGGCCGGCTGCAATTTCTTCGCGCACGATTCCGTTTCTCGAAACGACCCGCGCTACTCATGGAGTGACGAACAACAGGAGTTGATGCAGTGGATTCGCGAACTTCCGCGTCCCGTTGGCATCTTTGCCTGTTACGACATCAAAGCTCGCACCGTGCTTGACGCCTGTCGCGAGCTGGACGTGGCGGTCCCGGAAGAAGTCGCGGTGCTCGGCGTCGACGATGATCAGCTTCTCTGCGGATTGGCCGTTCCCCGCCTTTCAAGCATTCGATGCAACAGCTACCGCGCCGGTTTCATCGCCGCTCAGTTGCTCGATCAGATTATGTCCGGCCAGCCCGTGCCAGACGATCCCGTGCTCATCGATCCAATCGAAACCTCGACACGTCAGTCGACTGACACTCTTGCCATCAACGATCCGGACATCGCTCAGGCGGTTCGCTTTATCCGCGAGAATGCCGTGGGGGGGATCAATGTCAGTGACGTCTTGCGGGAAGTTCCGCTCTCGCGGCGGATCCTGGAGCATCGTTTTCAGAAGTGCCTCGGACGATCTCCGCACCAGGAAATCGTCCGTGTGAAAATGGCTCGGGTCAAATGCCTGCTCATTGAAACCGAATTGACGATTGCGGAGATCGCCGGACGTTGCGGTTTTCAGAACGAGGAGTATCTTTCGGTCGCCTTCAAGAAGGAGTTCGGCCAGCCGCCCAGCCGATTCCGCAGGGAACACGGCCAGACCTAGCCTGTGAGGTTTGTTGACTCGCGATTCGTCAACAAACGCGACTCACTGTGATACCATTCCGGCGCGATGACTTCGTTCGAAATGGTGGAAGGCTCGCACTGACACGGCTGGGACTGACGCGTGCCCATTCCCTATCGCTCCGTTAGTCGCGGATCACCCTTCTGGACCGACATATAGGCGGTTGTGAGTCTCGCATAAGCGCGAGCAAGTTCTCTGGAGTACTGAGAGATCTCTTCCCGATCTTCGTCCTCCAGAGCATGCTCGAGTAACTCCAGATGATCGCGGACGACTCGGGCTTTCATTCGGTGATAATCGCTCAGCGACATCTCTCGCAGATAAACGCCCACCTGCAATCGGCGGTTCCAGTCCTCCCAAATCGGAAGCCAGTACAGGGCGTGATCGACGTTGTTGCTCAACGCTGCGGAAAGGACCTCCCCTTTGATAATAAAGATCTCCTCCAGACACTCGTCAGGTGACGGATAATAGGCGAAGCACATCGCAACGCTGGCGGCCACAAGACCGGCAATCGACACTCCACCAAGAACCCAGTTTGGCAGCACGAGGTCCCAGCGGGTCGACTCCGTCTCCGTTGAAGCATCAGACTTCGTCAGCCACTGTTCGAGAGCGAAGGATCGCTCAACTCCCCGAACGACCAGCCCGATCACCGCGATACCAGCCAGGGCATAGAGGCTGAAGATCTCCTCCGGACGAATATCGTCTTTCAGCTTCTGCAGGACCTGGGAGGCGTACCCGCTCTGATCGATCGCGAACGGACAGCAGTAGATGTCGAACGCATGAGAATGGTCAGCGGCTTCAATGTCGGTCGGATAAAGAGGTTTCTCCAGTCCATACCCCAGACCTATGACAACTCCAAGCAGTAGAACCATCCAGCCGGCAGACCGCTTCAAGCCATAAGTGGCAAGCATCCAGGCCATGATTCCAAAGTTCAGCCCGGCTCCCAGAATCAACAGCACGAAGGCTGCCCCGACAGAGTTTCCGTGCTGAAACATCGATCCGAGTTGCGACATCGCCAGCATCGGTGTGGCATAAGCCGGAATGGCAACGCCGGTCATCAGGATCGGGGCCAGCGGGTCCCCGCCATTGACTGAAGACTGAAACGAAGCCTTGGGAAGGATAACGTTCAGCAGAACGATTCCGGTCAACCCCACGAGAATGTAGACCGTCGATCGGCTCCAGAACTCACGCCCCATCGAAACGAATACGGCGAGAATCCGTCGAATACCATAGGGGACGAGTGGCTCTTCGGAGGGAGCTTCAGCCGTGTTGAGGAAGAGACGGTCAAAGACCAGCCCAATCACCGTGACCACGGCCAGGGAGCAGAGCGAGAACGCCAGGATCGTGAATGGCTCAGAGAGAGTCAGCCCGTAAAGAACGGAGAGCGGATTGAACAGAGGAGCCGTTAGCCCGAAAGCAAGAATCGTTCCCGCGCTAAGCCCCGCTCTCTTCATTTCCCGCATGACGGGGATCACACCGAGCGAACAGACAGGCAGCAACATCCCCAGGGCCCAAGCCTGAGGTAAAGAACGCCAAGTGCCGTCGCCAAACAGTTTCCTCAGGCCCTTTGGGCCGATCCATCGGCGAAAGACGGCCGCGACGATGAACCCGGTCAGAATGAATGGAGCGGCCTGACTGATCGACTGTGCGACACGCAGTACGGCTCCCCACGAGATCGCCTCAAACATCGCTCACATCCTTCTCGTCATAGGTGTTAAACCGATCCACTTCGATCGCACGTTTGGCCAGAGTTCGCAACTCGTCCAGCTGACGCCGCACCTGATCATCGGCTGTCTGCTTCTCCTTCATCGTTCCGGAGAGCGCAATTGAGATCTCCTGAACGCGATCCCAGTCGGCCTTCTCGAGATCAGTCTGAGCCGCGAGTTCCGGGAGCCAGTCGATAATGTCCTGTAACTCCTGCACGGCTTCCGGTGATTCCGGGGCACTCGCAAACCGAGACTCAAGTGCCTTCACGGCTTCGACGAAATTTGCAGGCTTGTGAGCAGGAATCACGTGATCAGCATGCTCCTCTTCTTCGTGAGAAGCTCCCGCACAGCCGGCTATCCCGGAAGCGGCCGCTAACATTAGCGTCATCGCCAGCAACGCTCTGGTCTTAGACTGCATTCTCATTTTCGGGCCTCTTCTGGACTCGGGGCGACGGGAACGGGGACTTCGTTGATGATCTCCTGGATCACCTGTTCGGGATTGAGATCGTCGATACCGAGACGAACGGTAAGAACCGGAATCGCCACGTGCTGGAGATCATCCGGAGTCACGAACTCACGTTCCGCCAGAAAGGCGCGGGCCTGGGCACACCGCTGCCAGATCATCAACCCACGTGGACTTAAGCCGAGATGAATACGCGAATGCTTCCGAGTCAGTCGCCCCAGCGCAACCAGATACTCCTGGATATTCCGACTGACCGGAACGCTGGCGACCAGATTCTGCAGGAGCAGGAGATCGCCCTGCTCGAAGCCTGTCTCGATCTCATCGTCGCGTTGCTTTTCCGCTGCGACGGCATGCCTTAGCATGGCGACTTCATCCTCGGCTTCCGGGTAACCGATGCTCAGCTTCATTGCAAACCGGTCGAGCTGAGCTTCAGGCAATGGATACGTGCCGTGCTGCTCAATCGGATTCTGTGTCGCGATGACAAAAAAGCTTTGTGAGAGTGGATATCGCTCGGTGTCGATTGTCACCTGGCGTTCGGCCAT
The DNA here is from genome assembly GCA_017795105.1 of Planctomycetaceae bacterium. Lineage (GTDB taxonomy): Bacteria > Planctomycetota > Planctomycetia > Planctomycetales > Planctomycetaceae > Rubinisphaera. Next base: position 6,056,582 of record CP051247.1, on the reverse strand, counting down.
CGCTTCAAGAAGGGCAGACTGCGTTCTCGGCGTCGCGCGATTGATCTCATCGGCGAGCAGAATATCAGCAAACACGGGCCCCTGGCGAAACTCGAACTCGTGGCTCTTCTGGTTGAAGATACTGAATCCGGTGACATCGCTTGGGAGCAGATCCGGGGTGCATTGAACTCGCGCGAACCGCTCCCCCACCCCCCGGGCCAGCGCTTTGGCAAGGGTGGTTTTCCCCAGACCAGGCTGGTCTTCCAGCAACAAGTGACCTTGAGCAAGCAGGCAGACCAGAACCTGTTCGATGGTTTCCGCCTTGCCTTTGAGCGTGTGATTGAGAAGTTGCCGCAGCCGCGTCAATTTCTCACGAAGTTCCCCTGCGGATGACTCTGGAGCTTCCACTTCAGCCGTACTCATACCGTTTGTCCTGTCTCGACCGATCCGCGCAGTCGGGTGACCAGCGGGCCGGAATCATGTAGCAGCGATCGACAGATCGGCCGCAGTCTAGAAAATGAAAGTCCAAGCTGTTCCGGGTCCGCTTCCGAATAAGCCGCCCAGTCGAATGCTCGAGTCAACAGCTGCTGATCTTCTACAGCGAACTGTGCCGAGGACATCAGCTTCTTCAGGTACATGGCCTGTGTTTGCGAGGCGGGGCGAGGCGTTTCCGCCAGCCGCAATTTGGTGTCAAGCAAATCTCCGGTATCGATCATCATGGTTCTCAGAAGTCCGGGAGAGGCTTCGGAACGATCGTATTTCCAGTCCCACCACCAGGTCCGCATACGAGCCAGGATCGCGGCTCGCTTCCAGACGCTCAAAACGATCACGCAACACGCAGCCAGACTGATCGGCCAGTAAATCAAAGCCGTTCGTCCCAGCTGCCACGCCCAGATGCCCATCGTGGCAAAGAAGCCACGGGGGAACGTTCGGACGTCAAAGCCGGGAGTCGGTTCGATCGTTACCCATGATTGACTGCCGATATACACCTCGGCCCACCAGTGAGCATCCGAGGGAAGCACAGAAGTTTGTCGAGTTGAGTAGTCGTATTGATCGGGGCCGGCGTAGAGTCCGCTGACCGGGCGGCTGGCGATTCCCAAAGATCGACACAGCATGACACTCGCGGAGGCAAAGAGATAATCGGGACCTCGGCGTGATTCGGTCAGGAACCAGTGCACGGGATTCTCGCATCCGTCAGGGACGCGAATGTCAGGATCGTGAACGTAGCTGGCCCTCAGGTTTTCGCAGATCGCGGCCACCTTTTCCCAGCCACACGTGGCGTCTACGGTCCACTTCTGCGCCAGTTCCCGGATCTCGTCCATCCCAGGCCCTTCGGGCATCGCGCGGTACTCCTCGCGTCCGAAGCCGAGAATCGCCTTGTTTTGAATCAGTTCCCGAGTGTCGAGCAGCGTTGAACTGACATGGATGACTGTCATTGGCGGCAGCGATTCTCGACGCATCGCCAGAACATCCTCCTGGGCCCATTCGAAGAGATCGGGGCGGTCGCAACGATCGATGTGTACCCCGTTCAGATTTGCCGGAGCAACGATACGATTGTTGTCGACGCTCAAGACCCTCAAGGCGTGTCTCTCTCGTCGAACCTTCGTGACGGCATGAGGATGATCGGCCCAAGTGATCCATGGCTTCCCGTCAACCGACTCCACTTCGAGAGCACGTTGATGCAAGGGACGCCTGGGAGCGGGATACCATTCCGATCCATCGAACAGATCGTACACCGTATGCCGTAAATGGGCAGGAACGGGACCAACCAGATGCAGGAGAGCATTCGATTCGGTGTCATCCAGATGACGATGCTCCTTCGACTGCTTCTGCTTTCGATCGAGCGAGAAGGATCGCGAGGCCTTTCGCGCCTGCGCCATGCGATGGTGATTTTGTTTGAAGAGTTCAGGCGGAAGTGAAATCGCTCGCGCAAATTTCTTGGGCGGCTTCGGTGGGCTGTAGGTATCTTGGTAGACGTCGTATAGACTCGGCTGGTCTCCTTCGAGAAACGGGGCATCCTCAATCGGTGCGAATGTGAGCGCTTCTTCAGTCGCAGCGACAACCGCATCGCCATCGCCAACTCCGGAGCGAGCGAAAGGATCGGCTTCCCCCGTGCCACCTGAGCTCGGCATGAATCCCTGCACCATTCGCAACCTCACGGACGCAGGCAAGGCAATCGTCAGAATGACGCCGACGAGCAGCACCGTGGCGGCGGCGATCATCTGCCAGGGAGCCGTGCTGCTGTTTCCGGAAAGTCGGTCCGTCTTCAACAACGACCAGTATGTGGTCGACAGCCAGGCCACGCCTCCGACGAGGTATAGCCCGCAGATCCAGCCCATGCTCTGGTCCTGAGAAGTGGTGACGCAGAACAGGACCGTAAACAGGCTGGTTACGACGGCGAGCCGTTCAAACCGCGGAGCATGAGCCCAGATGAGACTTAACAGCGAAAGGTTACGAAAGCCGATCAGAAGCTGAATCTCGAACGCGTGACCATTCTGGAAAACCCATCGCCAGACCGGTTCGACGACGAGCGGAAGCCCCATCGCCATCAATGCGAGCAAGGTTGTGACCGCATTCGCCGACCACCTGTTGCGAACGGAGAGCCAACAGAACACGCCGAACGGAATTGCGATCGCAAAGAACTTCCCGACGATCGGCAGAATCTGGCCACTCGATTCCCCAATCACGATCTCAGTCGCCAGATGAGCGATCACGACCAGCCCGCATGCAAGCCAGTAGCCAGGGTGAAGCACCACTGTCGACTTCTCAGGAGGCCGCATAACAGGCCTTTCTCCACGAGGTGCAGAACCCATTCTGAATCTCCGCACGGTTTCGAAGAATCACGCTTCCGCTTATCCCACTCGCGATCACAGGTTCGACAGCGTCGGTCTCGTTATCCTCCGAAAGAAAGTTTTCTGCGACGAGCACGACGGTCATAGGACTGGCCGATGCCGTAGAGCGATCTGTCGCCACGACGATATCCGCTCTTGATCGTCCCCCACTCCGGGAATCCTGTCCGTATCCGCCTCGCGGGACACGTGCCAGGGCAATCAACAGAGTTCGCATTCCGGCTCGTCCCGGTTGCAGTCGCATTTGGCCAGGTCCGATCTGGACATGGACACAGATTCCCTGCTCCAAAAGCTCCTGACAGATTCCGGCAAAGACGCGGATGCTCCACTCCAGCGAGGAGTCTGGCCCCTGCCCGGAATGATGCTCGGCGGTCAGATCGACCGCACATGTCACCGATGCGTGAATGGCAGCCTGTCTTTCGGTGCAGATCAGCTTTCCCAGTCGGGCCGTCATTGCCCAATGAACTCGTCTCAGAGAGTCCCCTTCGCGAAACGGGCGCGTGCCGGTGACATCTCCGGAATCCCCCGTCCGATGCTCCGAATAGACTTCGTCGGTTCCGCCACGCGAATCGAGTTCCGGAATGGCATCGACGTTGACCGGTCGAGGAAGGACGAGCATCTCTCCGGTCACGTCCGCCGGCTTGCGGGCGGCCCAGACTCCGAATGGGAAGCCGGTCTCCAGTTGCAGCGGTTCTGACGGAAATCGACCGCGTAGTCGCGGCGTGAACTGCCAGGTGTACTCGGTCGTTTTCCACCCAGGCACACGAGCGAAGGAGACCAGCAACTCGTTGTCGACTTCCTGACTCGACAAGGACAGCCCCCACATCGGAATCGGCAGCCGATTCTTCAGAATGACCCGAATGGGAAGCTCGGCTCCTTCCTCCGTCCAGGCTTTCTCGAAATGAACCTCGGCCTGAACGGACCAGATGCTGATTAGCGGCCAGGCAAGCCCAATGACCGCGACCAGAAGCAGGCCAAAGGCCAGCAGCCAGGCTTGCGGTGAAACAAATACGGCACAGGTCCCTGCGGTCAGTCCGACAACAGCCATCCCCACCAGGGGATGCTTCATCCAATAGACCCAGCGATTCGCCCAGGGGCAAAAGTCGTAATTCAACACGCGGTCAAACCGCGCAATCAGCTTTCCTTCACGAGCAGCCGTCGCCATATGGACACCTCCTGGACTCCCCCCATGATCGTTTCGCCCTCGAAGCCTTTCAAAAGGCTTCATTCCAAAGGTTGAATCATCGGGTTCGGCAACGCTCATCAGCGATGCCTTGGCTGTACTTAGCGATCATCGCGACTCTAGCCTGGCGGAAAGCGCACGGGCCATCATTGACGAGGCCAGCGTATGAGGGGATCGAGTCGTTATCGCGAACGCGCAATCCGTTCGGACTGGTCGGGTTCGATAAGGAATCGCGCGCCGCGAAACGACTCAATCTGTCTACGCTCTGCTCTTTTCCGGGTATGACTAGGGCTGCGATCTGACGCGCGTCACACACCGGCTCCGCCGAGGGAGCAAGAGCAACAGACACGCGATACGCCTTGGGGCAAAGACGTTCCCCTTCGACCAGCGATGTGCGGAACGTCGCGAGCACCAGACCGTTCTATTGCCGGAACATTCCGGCCGAACAGAGGCGCAGCGAACATGCGCACGCCGAGAGAAGCGAGATTGGGGAACTATCCAAGTCGCGGTGGAGCCCTGGGCTGGCAATAGCGAACCAGCGTGGAATCAAGAATGGGCTGAAGCGTTGCTTCCAGCTGAGTACAGACGACCCCGTTTGACTGAAGTTCAACAGCCAGAACGATCGACGCCTGATGGTGCATGTACCACTGGCAAATCGGACAGGCGTCATGATCGTGATTGAGCGGAAGCGGGGCTTCTTCAGGCTGCGGGTCGGAAGCTTCAGAAGCGGTGTGATGACAGCAGGAGTGTCCGCATGGCTCGGCAGCCGCCGATTCTGCCTGGTGATGCTGGCAACACGACAGGGCGTGCCACGCATTTCCGCCCGTCCATAGGGAAAGAATCCCGGCGGTGAGCAGAATTACCAGAATTGATCGGTACCTGGGGCGCATAATATCACACATTGACTCTTCAGCGTCCGACCAGTCGCTCAGGGAATTATGCGAGAGGGAGTCCAGCAATACAAGAGTAAAGAATTTGAATTTGCTGTGAATCCCTTCCCCTTTGGCGTCTCAGCGACTACGCCGTCCGCTTCTTACCGTACTTCGCAGGACGAAGATCATACGGCGAGAAAACTCTTTCTGATGGACGGTTTTTCGTCATTCAGAGTCGACTCTCACAATTTGTACTCCCGTAACTCCGGTCCAGCCCCCTTCGAGATCTCCCTGCCAGTCAATCGTGAACTTGCGGCTTTTCAACTGCCGAAAGACAACGACGTTCCCCTCTCGCTGTGGATCGCTTTCTGTCGCTGCCGACGAGATCTTGAATCGCCCATCGGTCCAACCAATCCTGTAGAAACGTTCTTCGACTTCGCCATCCCCGTTGGTCAGCTCTATTTTCCCCGCGCCCGATTGGTCCCCTGCTCCGGCGTAGACGTAAACATCGTACTGCTCATAGGGAATGTCCGTGACGGTCACTTCTCCGCCAAGCTGAATGTAGCCGGACTGCAAAGCAAGATCCCCGTGCTTGAATCCCCAGGGACTCGCCGTTCGCGATCGCCACGCCTGATCGTTCTTCGGCACGGCCCATTTCACCTTCGCCCTGTCGACTGTCGCCCCTGAAGCATCGACGAGGGTACTGCTCTCGCCGTGCGGTCCGGCCAGATTGTTCCAGTTTCGCTGGGAGACCGCTTCCACTCCCGCAGTCAGATCGGAACGAAGTCGAGCCGCTGCGTTATCGCTCGGGCAGAAATTGAGGGCGATCCCCCCGCTGAGAAGTTCCGGTTCTGGCCCCAGATTGGGAAGGTAGTCCGGACCGAGCGGTTCCTCGGCGAAGACGCGAACGTAGTCAATCCACATATCCGAACCGTTCCCATAGCGTCGTAGATCGATCGGCCAGCCGCTGAGGCCGCCGATGGCGAGATTGACCAGAAAGCAATGTGGCTGCGTTGCGGAAATCTCTCCACTCGGGTGACGAAAAACCTCGATGTCGTCGAAGTAGTAGATCGTCTCGTCCAGTCCGATAGACACGCCATAGGTGTGGAACGTGGTTGACCAGTAGGACTGGCTGCCCGTCGACATGATGTCGGGGCGAGTCGAGAACGCTTTCTTCTTATTGCCATTCGCATCTTTCTGATTCCAGAAGTGCGAAACGATCGAATAGCCCGGATGATTCGGGTTTCCTTTGCCTCTGCCGCCGTAGGCCTCGATGATATCGAGCTCGTCCGACTGGTTGTCGTCTCCGAATGCGAGCGTCCAGAATGCCGGCCAGGTGCCGATCGCTGACTGAGCCGTGAAACGACACTCGAAGTAACACGGAGCCTTAGCCCAGATGCCACGATAGTCGGCGTCGATCGAGGCAATCAGTCCGCTTCGCCCCTCCGGCGATTCCCGGTCTTTCCGGGCGGCGATCTTCAAAAAGCTCCCTCGCTGTTCGAAAGGTTTGCCGTCGCCGAGCACATCCGAGAATTGCCATCCACTGAAATCCCCGCCTCCCGGCTTGTGAGCATGATACCGGGCACCTCTTCCATCATTAGAGACCGATAGCGGTTCGTCGAAGTCATCCTCAAATGCGACTTTCAGCCCCTTCGCACCAGCCGGAACCTCGTCAGGAATTCCGTGCTTCCACACCACCCCACTGGAGTTGAACAGCTGAAGTTCATAGATGTCTTTCTGCCCGTCGCTGTTCCGAGCATAAATGCGGACCATCATCGGCCCGTGCGGGAATTCATCGGCATTGAAGCGAAACGAACCATTACCGCGACGGTCGAGGGAGATCCCGTTCGACGTGAGATTCTCGTCACGGCCCCAACCTTCTGATTCCCCCGAAGCGTCCTGCTTCCAGCAATACGCTGTCGCCTGGTCCATGCCCCTCGCGTGGAAGGTAACGGTGACCATGCCCGACACATCCGACCGCGGTTCGGGATGAGTTACGCGGATCGCCTGAATCCAGTTCTCCGCGTCTCCGCTTCCCTGTCCACGATTAAACTCGTGAAACCCGCTGATCGTTTCCTCAGCTTCAGGCTGGCTCCACGCGAGGTTACAGGAGAACATCAGAACGAAGACAACAGTCGAAAGTTGATTCAGAATCGCCATCGCATACTCACAGAGAAGTCGAGAAGTTGTTCGCTTAACCCCTCTAAGAATATCGAATCACGAACACAGATTTGAAGACAGTCAGAGGTCACGGCGAGAAGCGAGACGAATTTGACGAGCGCAAACAAAGAGGGCTGGCGACTTGAGAACGTCACCAGCCCCAAAGTTGAGTCTCGTTTCGTCTCTCTCAGGCGAGCAGCTCGGGAATCGGCGTCCCCTCTGTGAGCGGGATAGGACGACCGTCGGACGACTGAAACGTGATTGCAGCCGGGTCGTATCCCAGGGCCCGATAAACGGTGGCATGAAGATCTCCTGGCGTCACCGGACGAGATTCCGGGGCGGCTCCGATCTTGTCCGACGAGCCGATGACCTGTCCCCCGCGAACTCCGCCGCCGGCCAGAACGACCGAATAGCAGCCGGGCCAGTGATCGCGCCCGCCATCCTTGTTGATCTTCGGTGTGCGACCGAAGTCTCCCATCCAGATCACCAGCGTTTCATCAAGCAGGCCCCGCTCCTCAAGGTCGTCCAGCAGAGCCGCGTAAGCCTTTTCCATCGGAGGTACGAGACGGTTCTTCAGACCGTTGAAGTTGTCCTTATGCGTGTCCCAGGTAATGCTCGGCCCGTTGACGGTGGAAACAAACTTCGTTCCCGATTCGACAAGACGTCTCGCCAGCAGATGCGACTGCCCCCAACTATGGCGGCCGTATCGGTCACGGACTTCATCCGGCTCCTGTGACAGATCGAAGGCCTGTTCCGCCTCGCCCGACGTGATCACGCGGGACGCTTCTGCACGAAACGTATCCATCTCGGTTGCGGTGGGGGAATGGATCGGCTCATTCAGCGAGCCAATCTGCTTGAGAAAGTCGAGTCGCCTTTCGAAACGGTCGTGTGTCATGTCGGACGACAATGCCAGGTCGCGGACTTTGAACTTGCTGGAATTGGGATCCTCGTTGACCACGAACGGATCGTACTTGATTCCCAGGCACCCGCCGAATTGCCCCGGCGTGAGATAAACGAAACTGTCGCAGTGCGGTTTCGGAGTGATGACATATGGCGGCACCGCTTTGCTGTAGCCATCCCGCTGGGCGAGCCAGCCGATCAACGTTCCGAAGCCGGGAAGATCAGCCGGACTGGGATTGATGAGCGTCGAATCCTGTTTGTACGGGCGGCCCGCGATCGACCAGTACATTCCGGAGTTGTGGGCCGAATGCTTGTGATGCACACTCCGCACGATGGCCAGTTTGTCCATCCGCTTTGCCATCTCGGGCAGTAATTCGCTGATTTGAATGCCCGGCACACTGGTCTCAATCGGCTGAAATTCGCCTTTGACCGTCGAATCGGCAAAGGGCTTCGGATCCCAGAGGTCAATGTGACTGGGAGCGCCGCAGTTGAAGATCATGATGACGCGTTTGGCACTGCCGGAGCGGACGGCGGCCTGAACCCGGGATTCGAGCGCGGTCAGCGGAGAACAAAAAGCAGCAAGACCGGCACCGATCGCCTGCAACGTTCGACGTCGTGAGAGCAAGGATGCTCCCGGAGGGTGGGAAGATGAGGTAGGGGCGTGAAACTCCATTGAGGACTCCAAAGGTGAGGGATGTCTGACAGAGACACCTGACCGGCGAGCACGCTCTGGTAGATTACCGAGTTCCGCGAGCGTTGAGAAGTAGAAAATGAGATCCAGTGGGAAAGCATGCCCGCTCGAATCCGTCGGCTGAGACCGCCCTGGCCGGTCCCCTTCTACGCAAACTCTCGACGAGTTCGTTCCGCATGTCGTTTCACACGCCGCAGGAATGAAAGGGTGCTGCAGTAGAGTTCACTGCCGATTGACCCACAGGGAATGAGCAGGCGTTGCATGCAGAGCTGTTCGTGGGGAACTCGCTGACAGAGAGGATGACTGGCACGAGCGCAGAAGTCGATGCGATCCAGTTCGGTCTGCTCATTGAATGCCTGCTTATGATCGACCTCGAGAATCAATCCAGGAGAGTACTTTGCGAAAGCTTCGTCGTAGGCAATCTTCCAGGCCATCCCTTCCCGTCCAGAGAGCAGATTGCATTTCATCGCGACCGGGCGTCCATCGAGGAACAATCCAAACATCTGCAGCTTCTTGCGGGCCCATCCCTGACGCGTCACGGTCAGGAACAAATCGCGTTCTGCCTGCGATTGAGCCATCGCTGTCCCGCCTCGCCCTTTCCAGCCGGATGCTTCCAGACAAAGAAACTCAGACTGCCAGTCGTCCAAGGATTCCGTTTCGTCGAGCGAGCGAAACTCCAGGTGACCCAGCTCTTCGAGGCGGCGGCGTTTTCGTTGCGTCTCCCGCATCGCCTTTTTGGAAGGCTCTTCGCTTCCGGCTCGATTTGTGAGCACAGCATTGGTCGATTGCCCCACGATATAGGGAGCGATACCGGTGGCATGAAACGCGCAGATCAGCGCGTGCTGAAAGGCACCTTCTGCGAGAACTCGATCAAACTCGAGCAATCCAAGATCGAACAGCGAGGCCCATTTAAGGAACGCCGCAATTGTTCGCTCGGGCTGAAGTTCATGCAACAGCGGAACAGCTCTCAGCATCAGGCTGTTGGTCAACAGTCTCCAGCGCGGCAACGAAAGCACGCCGTTCGATCTCTTTTCCAAAGGGAAAACGCCGACCAGTTCATCGGCCCGATCGTTCGACGTACTTTTTCGAAATACAAATGCAAAACAGAGCGGGCCATCCGGAGGCAGACGCTGCAAAGCCGGCAGCAAAAAGAACGGCTCGTAGAACGGATTCGAAATCAGCGTGTTCTGGGCGAGCTGTTTCCAGACCGGAAGATACCCGGCCAGGGCAGAAACCGACCGAACTGTCTCGATTACGAATTCATCATCGATCGTTACGCGGGCCGAATACGACCGCGAATACGACTCCAACGGAGACGAGACCGGAATCAACATCGGCGGATTCAGGGCGTGATCGACGACCATGGAACTTCTTCAATTGAGAAACGTAACGTATTCTCAAACCTAGTTCCAAAAACAGCTCTGTCAAAAACAGGTCCCAGCTTCAGCCCTGCATCGAGAGCGGCCCCTGAGAAGTGAAAGCCTCTTCTTACAGGACGTCTGATTGTGATGATTGTTCCGTCGCGCACGCCTGACGCTCGTATTCATCGCCTGTAACGGACGGCGGGCTTGGCGAGGACAAGAGCTCTCTTTCGCTAAGATCTGCCGGATCGACTTCCCTCCTCGAAGTTTGGTTTCGGTACACGGTCGCCACGTCCGCTGCTACACTTCCCGCCATACGGTCTCCCACGAAGATTCCGCTCGAAAGGAAACGCATGGCAAGCGGCTTGTTGATGTTGCTCGACGACATCACGACGATTCTCGACGACATTGCTGTCCTGACCAAAGTTGCGGCCAAGAAGACGGCTGGTGTGCTGGGCGACGATCTGGCTCTCAATGCTCAGCAGGTCTCTGGCGTCGATGCCAGTCGGGAACTGCCTGTGGTGTGGGCCGTAGCGAAGGGATCGCTCGTCAACAAGGCGATTCTGGTGCCAGTAGCGCTGGCGTTGAGCGCGTTTACGCCGGGGTGGGTGATCGTCAGCCTGTTGATGATCGGCGGGCTCTACCTCTGCTACGAGGGATGCGAGAAACTGGCCCATAAGTTCCTTCATTCCGCCGAGGCGAAAGCTCATGAAAAGGAACTGCACGAAGCCGTCGTCAAGCCCGAGATCGATATGGTCGCCTTGGAAAAGCAGAAGATCAAAGGCGCCATTCGGACTGACTTCATCCTCTCGGCGGAGATCATTGTGATCACATTGGGAACGGTGACCAGTTCGCCGTTTCTCACGCAATTACTGGTTCTGGTTTCCATCTCGATGTTGATGACGGTCGGCGTCTATGGACTTGTCGCCGGTATTGTGAAGCTGGACGACCTCGGAACACGGCTCGTGAAATCGGGGCCGGAAGGACCTGAGTCGACCTTCAAGCAGAAGCTCGGCTACGGGATCCTGACAACAGCTCCCTATCTGATGAAGTTTCTGTCGATCGCCGGAACGGCAGCGATGTTCCTGGTTGGTGGCGGAATCATCGGGCACGGTATTCCGGTTCTGCATCATCTCATCGAGGAAGGCGTCCATCATGCCGCAGAGATCGCCACGGTCGGCGTCGTTCTCGCCAGCGTAACGGAAATGCTGCTCAACGCGATCATCGGCCTCGTGGCCGGATCGATCGTTCTGTTGATCGTCACCGGTGTGAAACGCCTGCTTCCTTCAACGGACAAGTCGGCGGCGCATCACTGATGATGAAACATTGACGATTCGTCGCCCGGGGGATGCGGGTGTTTCGCACCGAACTGCCTGGCCCGTGTTGTCTTATCGCTTAACCGCCGTAGAGCAGATCCAGGAATCCGGCGTCGCCGAAGACTTCGTCAGTCTCTGCAACATCGGTTGCTACGGAAGGCGGAGCCGCGGCGAAGCTTCCGATCTGGACGCTATGCCAGGTCGCGGTCGGGCTCCATTGTTCGATCGTTCTCGTGTTGAATGTCGTACCGGTCGACTCGGCTGACTGCCAGAGATTCGCGTCGGTCCGCACAAGAATATCGGCCAGTCCATCGTTGTTCGTGTCCCCGATGCTAATGGTGCTGATCGAGCCGGAGATCAATGACATTCCCCAGTTCGCGTCGACGAATCGCTCATTGGTCGGATCAGCCAGACCAGTCCGCCAGTTGCCGGAGTTGTCCAGCAGGGCGAAATCATCGTTGTCATCGCCGTCGAAGTCTCCGATCAGGAAGGCATCCAGCGAACCATCAACGGGAACTTTCCGCCAGACCTTCGAATCGAATCCGCTGCCACTGGAGAGTCCGACGACGATCGACTGCCTGTTGGGATCAAGTGGGATATCAAAGACGCCCAGGATGTCGTCCACATCGTCGCCGTTGAAGTCCCCCACGTTGAAGTTCGTAATCGTGCGACTGCTGTCCCACTGTTCCCAGGCATCCCCGTAGCGGAACTCGGTTCCAGCGATGTCCGATTTGGCCACCCACCAGACGCCGGCATCGTTCATGATCGCCAGATCGTCACCATTGATTCCATCGAAGTTCCCGACCAGCGTGGTCTGAATGCCCGCGTAGTCGTTGTAGAGGCGATACTCATCGGGCAAGAACTCCGTGCCCGTCGATTCGAAGACCCACAACCGAGCCCGAGTGCCTGACTCGAAAGCCCCCACGATGTCGGCCATTCCATCGGCATTGAAGTCGCCGATCTGCAGCGTCTTGATTCCATAGGTTCGCAGGGTCGTCCAAAGACTGAAGACGAACTCACCGTTCTGTGTCGCCGCACCGACGTACAATTCACCGTTCGTCAGCAAAATCGCGGTATCTTCGAGTCCATCCCCGGTGAAGTCTCCCTGGAACGACTGCGTGATGTCAGCGGGATCGAAGTTGGTCTGTGCAGCCAGAGTGGTGTTGTAGTCCCCGTTCGCATCGCCCTGGCCGAGCCACCAGTTGCCGTTGGTCATCCCGATAAACGACGTACCCAACTCCGGCAGAGGATTCGCGTCTGGATCGGTCACAATCATGGAGATATCAACCACCGCCTCCGGACCACTGCCGATGGTCGCGTCATCCAGAACAATCTGAACGTCCAGCGTGGGGTTCGAAGCCGCGTTGAGACCAGCGTTGGCAATCAGATAGATTCGATTGCCATCGATCTCGAACAACCCCGCATCCGCCCCGGCGAGCGTGACATTGTTCGCCTGCATTCCGGCATCGACATCCGTAAGAACAAACTCTTCGACAAAGATGCGAGCCGAATTGTTCACGTTCTGCGGAATGGTACTCGTGACATTCGAGACAGTAAGCGTGGCGGCTTCATTGACGTCCGTTACAGTGACCAGCATCGTGGCCATCGTGCTGTTGCCGTAGGCATCTTCAACCTGGACTTCGACTTCATAGACATTGTCGGTATTCGAGTCTGCGGGAGTCTCGAAGTTCGGAGCGGTAAGAAACGTTAGAACCCCGCCGGAAGTGATCGAGAATCGAGCCGCATCGGCTCCGCCGCCGGTCAATGAGAATGTCAGCATGTCGTTGGGGAGGTCCGGATCGGTTGCGACCACCGTTCCAATGGACGTCTGATTCTCTGCCGCGTTGAAGTTCTGAGCCGCAAGGACCGGCGTTGAAGACAGGGTTAGCGTGACATCGTTTCCGTCTGTTCCGTCAGCATAGGAAACTAGGAACACGTAGCCATCGATCGTGACGCTGTCCCCTTCCGCGAGGGCCGCGAATGTCCCCGTCACCGTTGAGCTCGCCTCGACATTGTCGATGAGAACGAACGTTGTCCCTTCCGCGGGTGTGTAACCGCTATCGATCGTCACCGACAATGTCGCACCGTTCAACGTGACGGTTCGATTCGCACCGTTCACCTGCACCTGATCGTATTGTGTTCCGGCAGTCGCACCATTGATCTCGACGTCGAATGTTGAACCGGACTCCAGCGTGACATCCCCTGTTCCGAGCTGGCCCGGCGATTGTCCCGGAGCGAGGGTACCACCGTTCTCGATCGTTACCTGAGCCTGAATCGCCCCTGTTCCGGCCAGAGTTGCGCCATTGGCGATCGTAATTGCCGCAGCAGTATCTGTCACATCGCCGAGAACAAGGAGGGTGCCGGACTGGATCGTAACAGTGCCCGTGAAATCAGAAGTCGTCAACGCAGCGAGCGTGACCGTGCCAGTCGGACTTACGGTCAAGTTGTTTGATCCCGAGACACCATCCAGAAAATCAATCGTGAGCCCTTCGATGTCGCTGTCTTCCGCCAGGAGGACGTTGCTGTTGAAGGTCGCGATTCCGCCATCGACTCTGATAAAGCCAAGAGCTCCCAGTGCGATGCGAATCTCCTCTCCGGATGACGATGTCCCGGTAACGCTGAGATTTCCCGTTCCGGTCAGGTCAATCTGAGTCGCGAAGTCCAGATTGACTCCGTCGCCAGGGCTCGTGGCACCGCCGGTGCCTTCGATTGTCACCGAGGCCGTTCCGTCCGTTGCGATAACACCTCCACCGGCGGTCACTCCTCGATCGCCAGCTGTTGTTCCGATCAATTCGATATTTCCAGCCGTTGACGTGATCTGGAACAGATTGTCGAGATCGATGCCATCGTCTGCGGTGGCAGCTGTCCCCGTTCCCATGATCGAGATCTCAGCAGCGTTTGCTCCGGTTCCCGTCGAACGGATGATGCCTCCCGTCTGCAGGTTCACTCCATCATCGCTTTCCGAATTCCCTGTGATCGTAATCTTGCCGTCGATCGACTCGATCAGCGCGTCGTAGCTGATCTCGACCCCATCATCGGAATCGCCGGTGGCCGTTCCGGTGATTGTGATTGGAGCCGCCATCGCCCCCGTCCCAGACGAACGGACAGTCGCGTAGCTGTCGACGTAGACGCCGTTATCTCCGGTGCTGTTCCCGGTGATCGTGATCAGTCCGCTGACCGAACTGACTTCCGTATCTGCTCCATACAGCCAGACTCCGTTCACGTACTCACCACCGCCGCCGGAAGACGTGCCGGTCGTTGTTCCACCGATGGAAATCGTCGCGGCGTTGCTGTCCGTGCCGGTCGATTGAACCTTTGCCCCATCGCCGATGTAGACACCATTGTATCCGTTGGTTTCGCCGGTGATGGAGATATTCCCACTGACCGAACTGACGGTCGTGTTCTCGCCCGACATGTAGATGCCGTCGTCACCACCGACGTTCGTGCCACTGATCGTAATCGTGGCTGCGCTGGCGTCAGTTCCGGTCGAAACAACGCTTGCTCCGTAACCAATGTAGACACCTTCGGGACCAGCACTGTTTCCGGTGATGGAGATCGCCCCCGTCACGGAACTGACCTGCGTATCGGCCAGGGCAATCACCACACCGCTGCCGGTCGCCTTCCCCGTCCCATCGATCGTTATCGTGCCGCTCCCGGTCGACTCAACGACGGTTCCATTCAGCACGCGGATCCCGTTACTGTCATCGGTATCACCGCCAACTCCGGTGAGTGTGATCGCCCCTGTCGCCGTTGAGATCGTCCCCATGACGATGTTGATCCCATCGCTCTCGCCGGTTGCGGTGCCTGAGACGTTCGCATTCAACGTGATGGCGCCCCCTGCAGTTGTCAGGGAGCCGGACAGGATGTTGATCTCAACATCAGCGTCGAGCTGAATGGCGCTGCTGCCTGCCGTCTCAATCGCTCCGGCAATCCCGATCCCCGAACCGGCTGTCATCAACACACTCCCCGTCGTCGTGACATCGGTCGTGACCACAATTTCATTCGCGGTCACATCCAGGTTCCCGCTGCCAAGATCGAGAGCGTTGGTCTGGATCGTCACGGTATCTTCTTCACCGCTGTCGCTATCTCCGACGATGGTCAGGTTGGCCGAGAACGTGGAATCGACTCCGAGAACTTCGATCTCGTCGACTCCGCTGCCGGTGGTGGAATCAATCCGCAGCGTACCGGTTGGAGCCGCGAAAACGACCGATTCGCCGAGCGTGGAATCGATCAGAAGCTCTCCGTCGCCGACGTCCCCATCGTCCGACAGCTGAATCGTTTCCGCTGCTCCATTGAACTCGAAGGTGCGATTGACTGCGGTCGAGGTATCAGTAATCGGTTCGAGCCCGGTGTAGGTGATCAACGAGCCGTCGTAATTGATCGAACCATCGTTGGCGTTCGTGAAGCCGTAGACGACATCGGTGAACGAACCCCCAGAGACATTAAGGACATCACCCGGTGTGCCGGTTTGCGAATTTCCCGCGATGATAATTGGGATGCTGACGATCCCGCCGGAATGATCGACGTTAAAAGTGTCGTCTCCATCCAGGCCGTATAAGGTGAGCGAGTCGGTGAAACCGAGATCCTGCCGAAAGATCTCGACAGTGTTGAGTTCCACGACCAGATCCGCACCGTCCAGAAAGACATTGAACGTGTCGCTGTTTGACGATCCGTACCGCACAGCATCGGCGAGTGCGTCAACCTCGAACGCTCCGATGTCGACCGTGCCGACAACGCGATCAAAACCCGTGCCCCGTTGATCGGTCGTCAGCGGATTGGAATCGGCATCGATCGCGAGAGCATCGTTTCCGGCGTTAAAGGCTGGCGATCCCCCCAGGAGCGCATGAGTCAGGGTCGGCCCGCCATTGTCCTGCAATGGGCCCAGGTTTGGGGCACCGGTCACGGTGTTTGTCAGGCTGTTCAGGTTCTGACCGTCTTCGATGAGGTTGTGGGAACCATAGAAACTCCCGGAGAGATCTCCACCAACACTTCCAGAGACAATGGTGTTGTTGAGCGTGAACGTGCCTGCAAGACTGGTGAGACTGGCTTCGCCGTTGCTTGCTTCATTCAGATAAACGGTTGAGTTCGTCAGAGCTGAAGTTGCCCCGTTCGCGATGGCGCTGCCATCGCGCGCCTGATTTCCCGAAATGGTCGTATTGATAACGGACAGGTTTCCAATATTGACAATTCCCCCACCGTAATCCGTCGCAGAGTTTCCTGAGATCGTCGAGCTCGAGATTTCGGCGGTCCCAGACGGACTGATGTACATTCCGCCGCCATCATCGGAGGAGACATTGCCAGACACGCTCGATTCCAGAACGGTCAGATCTCCATAGACGGCGATTCCGCCACCAAATAAGAACGAAAGATTGTCGACCACTTCAGAGCGATTGAGAGTCGCGGCCCCACCCGAATTCACCGTCAGTCCTGCTCCGTCAGCGGCCAGACCTCCGCGGACCGAGATTCCCTCGAGCGTCAGCGTGCCCCCGTTCAGCACATGGAGTACGCGATCGGAAATCCCGTCATTCATTCCCCCCGTGGCACGATCACTTCCGCCGTCGATCGTGATGTCCTGCCCCTGACCATCGATCGTGATATCGGTCGTGATATCCAGATCCCCCGTTGCGGCAGACTCTTCGTTGCTACCAGTAATCGAGAGTATGAGGTCCGTGCCGTCGAGGCTGGGATCGAAGGTGATCGTATTCGCATCGTTCAGCATATTCGCCAGGATGATCGCTTCGCGGAGCGAGAGATCGCCGGCTGAATAGTCACCATCATTCTCGTCGGTGGCAAGATCGACGAGCAGGGTTTCGGGGATGACGAGCGTCTCTTCCGCATCCGAGTTGTTCGCGGTGTTGTTATCGAACGGTGAACCGCCCTGAGTATCGGACGTCACCGTCATGGTTCCGCCGCCACTGAAGATCGATACGTTGAGTGAGACAGTGAGGACTGATCCGCTGGTGAGTGTAATCCCGTGGATAAGCGGGCCGTTGGCGCCAATTTCAAAGGAACTGAATGATCCCGAACCAGTGAAATTGGTCGATGTAATCAGCGCCTGGTCGACGATCCCTGGAAACGAGATCACATTCCTGAGCGTCACTCCGGACACATCGCTCGGCCCATTGTTGGTCAACACAATGGTATAAACAGCATCTTGTCCGGGGCCAATTGGATCAGTGCTATCCGAGACTGTGACGGAAAGGTCGCTATAAGCGGCTTCGTAGGCTCCGAGATCGATGGCAGTCCCGACAACGCGGCTGAATCCGGTTCCGCGTTGATCAAACTCGGGCACCCCGCCGGCGTTGGCCATGAACGTCGGATCCCCGGCATTGAACGCAGGGCTCGATGATGTGAATGCGTGGGTTGGTGTCGGGCCTCCATTATCAAGAAGGCTTCCCAGGTCAGGATCGACATTGAGGATGTTTCCGGTGCCAGACGTGATCGTGGCATCGGTCGGATCTTCGATGAGCGTGTAATTGGCGACGAACGATCCGGTGATATCCGGTCCGACCGGAGCGCTGTTATTGGCGACAATGGAGTGCGACAAGGTATCGACTCCGAACAATCCGCCTCCCGTCCGAGCCGTGTTGCCCGTGATCGTACTGAACTGCACCGAGACGGTGTTCCCGGTCCCGTAGATTCCGCCGCCGGCGACCGCGGAGTTACCGGCCGTCAATGTGTTTCCTGAGACCGTGCTGTTGAAAATCGTGGTCGTGTTTGAGCGACTGTAGATCCCGCCTCCGTGGAACTTCGCGATATTCCCGGAGATCGTACTGTCGACAACATCGAGATCGCCGTAGCGAACCCAGATGCCTCCGCCGTCAGAATCGGCCTCACTGTCCGAAACGTGAACGGCGGTGAGCTCAAGATTCTCGTAGGTATGAATGGCTCCTCCGCGCCCGGCGTTAACCGTGCCATCGGAATTCAGAGTGAGCCCGTTCGTGATCGTCAGCCCGCTGATGCTGACGTTGAGTTCGTTCCCCGCATTTCCATCGTCGATCTGAAAAACGCGAGACTGCCCGTCGGCATCGATCGTAAGATTCTCTGCCCCGAGTCCCTGGATTGTCACTTCCGTACTGATGAGCAGTTCGGTCCCCGCAAGTGTGATTGCCTGCTGAGAGAGCGAATTGTCGAACGTGATCGTGTTCGCATCCGCGTTCTCGTTGGCTAGCAGGAGTGCTTCGCGGAGGGACAGATCTCCGTTCGAAAAGTCTCCGTCGCTCTCATCGACGACGTTATCGACAACGAGCGTTGCGGGAGTATTATTGGCAATCGTGATGTTCTGGCTGACTGTGCTGCCGAGCTCAATTCGGGCAGAGGGATTGCTGATTGTCAGAGTGGCGATTTCGGTGAGTTCCAGCGCGCCATCATCGAGAATCGTAAACGTCACGCTGCCGGTCGTCTGTCCATCAAGGATGGTGATCGCGGTGTTCGACAGCGTGAAGTCCCCCGCCGTGATTCCCGTGCCGGTGACGCCGAGATCCACAGTCTGATCGCCAAAAACTGCGGCATCTGCGGTTGCAGTCACGGTAACAACTGTCCCAGCCGCTTCGGTGCCACTGTTCACGTCCACGGAAAGATTCACTTCCGCGATTGACGCCGTTAATCCCGCGTCGACGTCGATGGCCGTTCCAGCACCTACGAACATCACATTGAACTGGCCGTTAGCGGGATTCACATCGCTGTCAATGCTATCTGCGACAGCATCCTGCAATGTATACTGGCCAAATTCAGCCGTGGTGCCGACAGTCAGTGTGTACCCCGCTCCGTTCGGCTGGACGACGGACGGGAATGAATAATTCCCGTTGATGTCAGTGTAGGTCGTCAGGTTAATGAAACCGCCAATTGCCTGAGTGCCGGTCAGAGTCACCGGAACGCCGCCAACGCCCTCTTCTCCGGTCTGGTCGCCGTCCTCGTTGCTGTCGTTGAACACGAATCCAGAGATCGTGCGGAGTTCATTATCGTCCGTCACCGCATTCGCCGATGGCATCGTGACCATCATCCCTGGATCGTCAACGGTCACGGATCCCGTGTTGTTCGAAGCGATGTCCCGTTCAATGTTTACGGTCGCAGTATTTGTCGAATTCGCATCAACCAGGAACGAAGCAGCCGGGCTCCCACCGGCCATCGAAACAACGTTCCCGACGACGTCGAGATTGATCGTGTAATCCGCGTCGCTGGTGTTGTCGACTTCGATTTCGATCCCACCATGTCCGGCACTGAGATCGGAGTTGATGTTTGTCAGCGTGTTCCCTGTCAGGACGGCATTCCAGACTGCCCGGTTTCCTCCTGGTTCACTGAATGGCCTGATATGGATTCCCTCTTCCTGAATGTTATTGAGCGTGTTTTCCTCGAAACGAGAATTGAAGAGTCCACCGTCTTGAGTGGAATCCGCATCAATAAACATGCCGTTGTCATGATGATTGAACGTATTGTTCGCGACAGTCAGATACAGAGTGGTATTCGTCCCATCGAAATCAATTGAGAGAGCGTCCGTAATCTGACTCGGAACCCCGGCAAGATTGGTGCGGTTGTTGTCGATCAGAATCGAGGCGAAGTAGTCGTTGCTGTCGTTTCCACCAACGAAGAACCCAATATCTTCTCCAGCTCCCTGACGACCGCTGAACACGTTGTCGGTGACACGTGCTGTCAGCGTCCCGCCCTTCGTAGCTAGGTTAGTGGTTCCACCGACATGAATGCCATTGGATTGTAAGCCTGTAAAGGTATTCGCTTCGATGTTCAGATCAAAACTTCCGCCATCAGTAGTGTCAGTATTAACGTCGATCGCCGCGACCAGGCCCGAAGAAATCGACGTGAGGTCGTTATCGAGTACATAAAGTCCCATATCGCCCGTGCCGGTAACGGTCGCAGACACGGCTGCGGCACCGGAGACGCTGTCGAACAGATTGTCGTGCAGAGTGACGACACCGGTCACGTTGGTTAAAGAAGCAGTCCCCAGATCAAAGCCTGAGATCACGAAGTTTCCGGTGATACCGCTGGCCGTGAGTGCCGCGCCGGCATCATTCCAGAAGGCCTGCTGTGGGTTCGCCGCCTGAATCGTCAGCGTGCCGCCCACCCCGATGCTCTGCAGCGAGACCGTCTCGTTATAAGTGCCGTCATTGACTGTGATGACATCCCCGGCGGCGGCCGCGTTCACGGCGGCCTGAATCGTGGTGAAGTCGCTTCCTCCAGAGTCATCGACTGTGATCGCCGCCAGGAGTATGCGGGCTTCACACTCATCTCCCACGCCGATGGCCTGTTCTTGGCGCATCTGTCGTGAACGTCGCCGGGCCGCCCCCTGCCGCAGTGCACGAAACGCGATCCCCTGGAACATCGGAGCGAAGAGTGAAGTTTTGGAAAGGAAGGTCCAGCGCGACATTGTCTTTAACCTTGTCTCTAGCATCCTGGCGTGGAGCGTTGGGCAGCATTGAGAGGCGAGATCGCATGTGATGCGAGAATCGAGGGGCCTGCGATCGGCTCGGGATCGCGATCTCCGAGAAATGACGCAACGCTCACATCTGGTCACCCCGCAATCGGACCAGTGTACAATAACGAACGGGGAAACCCGTTTATAAGGCAGAATCGAGGAAATCTGCAAAGTTCGGGAGATTGAGAATCTTTTTATTGACGCCCTGATTTCGAGCAATTCGCATGAGCTGCTCAAGACCGTTATCAAAGATACCTGCATGCGCAGCAAGGCACATCCGATCAAACGGCTATTGCCTCAGGAAGTGCCAGCATTCATCCTTTTGACCGAAGTTACACGCCTGCGAGGACGGTGAAACTCGTCGATTCCGATCGGCGAGATATCTATCTCGCGCAAGCAAATGGTATCGCAAATACGGTTGCCCGTCGGAGACCTGCTCCCGGCACTTCGTACGTGCGATACCATGTTCAACTCTCGAAGGCCGCTGAGAGTTCACGGGCCCTGGGACCATCGCTCGATGGCCGAACTCCGTCAGCGCGTCACTTTTCTTCCGCAGCCGGTTCGTAGGTGACCTTGCTTACGTCGACCCGCAATTCTTCCAGCCGTTCCGCGACATCCTCGGGCATATCCTCCTGATAGCGTCCGCCAATCTGTTCGGCCAGGAAGGCTTCGATCTCGGCGTACATGGCCATCCGATTGACCGGTTTGGCGAAGCCGTGGCCTTCGTCATCGGCCAGCAGATAACTGACTTCATGACCCCGATCTCGCAATGCGATTGCGATCTGATCGGCCTCGGCCTGCTTCACGCGGGGATCGTTCGCTCCCTGGACGATCAAGAGCGGCTTCGAGATCTTATCGGCACTGAAGAGCGGACTGGCTTCCCGAATCAGCTTCCGGCCTTCTTCGGTGTTTGGATCTCCGACCATGCCGTACAGGAACGCACGTCCCGCTTCCCAGTACGGAGGGATGGAATCGAGCAAGGTGAAGATATTGCTCGGGCCCACGATATCGACTCCACAGGCGTAGAGTTCCGGCGTGTAGGCCAGTCCGGCCAGCGTTGCATAGCCGCCGTAGCTTCCGCCCATGATGGCCACCCGGTCTTCGTCGGCGATTCCCTCATCAATGAGATACTTCACCCCCCAGGTGATATCGTCCTGCATCAGTTTGCCCCACTGCAGGTCACCCGCGTTGAGGAACTTCTTCCCGTAACCACCACTGGCCCGGAAGTTCGGTTGCAGCACCGCATACCCACGGTTGGCCAGGAATTGAGCCTGAGAATCATATCCCCAGGAATCACGCGGACCTTTGGGGCCGCCGTGAACGAGAACGACAACAGGCAGATTCTTCGGCTCCTTGCCGGTCGGCAAAGTCAGATATCCCGGGATCTCCAGACCATCGCTGCTCGCGTACCGGATTGGCTTCATCGGAGCGAGATGTTCTTCGACCTCTTTCAGTTCTGGCCGCGGCGTGTACTGGTGAATCAGCTCCCGTTCTTCCGCGTCGAAGTACCACGCCTCGGCGGCGTACTTGTCGCCATGCACGGCGATCAGAAACTTACTGTAATCGTTGGTCGCGTTTTGAAACGCTATCTCTCGACCGGGGAACTGTTCCTGGAGAAACTTGTAGTTGGCTTCCCAGGTTTGATCCCGCCAGTAGTATCGCGTCTTATCGTCGGTGTAGGACGTCGAGATTATCTCACGAGTATTCCGATCGATGCGGAGCCCACCGAAGTCGACTCGATTCTTCGGGTCGCTCTCAAGAAGGGTCAGCTCTTTGGTCTCTGGATTCATCTCGAAGAGAGTCGTCAGATCCAGATCGCCCTTATTGGTCGTCAGATAGAAGTTCTCGTTCTCTGGATCCCAGCCCCGAACGCTCGCACTCTCAGTCACGGACGTTTCATAAATCGGGACCAGTTCGTCGCCGTCTTTCCGCAGCAGCGTCTCGTTTCCGGCCGCGTCCGTTCGACTAAGCAGTCGCAGGTTATCGTCCCAGTCGAATTCGTAACCGGTAATGCGATCCTCGTTCTGATAGACCAGAGTCAACTCGCCGGTCGAGATGCTAAGGCGATAGAGATCGTGCCAGGCTTTGTCCCGGTCATTCAGCCCAACCCAGAGCAGATCCGGATTCTTCTGACTGGCGTGCACGATTCGGGTAGTCACGTCCTTCATCGGCGTCAGATTCCGCGACTCCGGCGTTTCCATGCCTTCAGCCGGCTTCGCGTTGGGATCGACAGCGAACAGATTAATGTTCTCGTCCCCATCGGAGTCCTTGACGAACAGAATGTACTTTCCGTCTTCGGTCCAGGTGTACCCATACAAGGGGCGTTTGCTGTCGGTGAGCGGACGAGCTTTGTCGAATGGCTCCGAGAACTCTTTGACCCAGACGTTCATAATGCCATGAAACGGCTTCATGAACGAAATGAACTTCCCGTCCGGACTCAGCTGGCCACTCGAAATCTGCGGGTTGCCAAAGAACAACTCCCGATCCAGCAACGGGGTCTCAGCCAGAGCGCTCGAACTCGATAGGGCGGAAACAGCCAGTCCAACTGCCAACGGAATCGCCATCAGGTGGTTTTTAAGTGCGTTCAACATGGAAACTCTTCA
The DNA here is from genome assembly GCA_017795105.1 of Planctomycetaceae bacterium. Classification (GTDB taxonomy): domain Bacteria; phylum Planctomycetota; class Planctomycetia; order Planctomycetales; family Planctomycetaceae; genus Rubinisphaera. The sequence continues at coordinate 6,033,241 of CP051247.1, read as the reverse complement.
ATGAAGAAAGGTGCAATCTGAAAGACGAGCGAACAGTCGCATCGTATGGGAAGATCCTTCTGCCCCACGTCTCGGATGATAGCAGATTCCGTCAGAGAGTTTCACTCACCGGATACCTGAGCGTCTTTCCGCAGGTCGTTTCCCGGTGCCAGAACTGGCAAGTCGCAGGCGACGCCCGCCTATAACGAAGGTCGTTGTTTTCGCTGAAGCAGTTTGGAAGCGAGCAGGCTCACTTCGGTGCGAAAAGGGCGGAGATCGGACCAGCAAAAGCTGTCGATATAGTCGAAGCCGGTGAGGAGCCTGAATAGATCGTAGGAGAGACGCCCTCGAGAGATCTGGGAGATTCTCCAGCCGTCATCGCCGGTGTTCCGTTGGTCGTGTCGTCTCCAGCTTCGCCACATCCAGCGAAGGTCTTCGCGGAACATTCGCGCGCGGACTCCCACGCGATAGGTTCCGGAAGACTCGACGTCGATATCGTGCTGCTGCTGATAGTAGAGCCAGGGGAAATCAACCCCGGCTGCCGTGGCAAGCGGTAACGATCCCCAAAAGCGACCGTTGATCTCCATGAGAATCCATCGGCCGGATTTCGGATCGACACGAAACTCGCACATGCCGACGCCATCAAACTCAAGTTTGGCAATCAGCTTTCGAGCCGCCGTTTCCAGCTCCGGGTTCACTGGCATCGTTTCCCGGTAGGTACTTCCATGCCCCGTGGTTTCGTGCAAGCGGCGATGCTGGGTGAAACGTCGCATATCACCTCGCCGGGCCAGGAAGCCAATCCCCTGCCCTTCGCCCTGGAAGTGTTCCTGAATGAGAACCGGATAGTTCGGCCGGGCTCTCATGCCCGACCGTAATGCCTCGGCATTCTCGAACACTCGGACGAACTGTTTCTCGGTACACAACTGGGAAGTCGACGAAAGAGGCTTGGCCACGACCGGCCCCTTGAGATCACGGAGAACCTTCAGCAACGCCGCCTGAGATTCGACGAAATGCGTTGCAGGAATCGGGACGCCTAATTCCTGAGCGAGCAGTTGCGTGCGATGTTTGTCGAAAACAACTTCAGCTGCTCGTCGATTCGGAATGGCAAATCGAACGTCTTTCGGAAGCTGGTCGCGATGACGGCAGAGAAATACGGTCGCGTTCTCTGTCGCCGGGAACACGGTTTCGATCTCATGGCGGTGCAGAAGCTGGGTCAGCAGAGCGAGTGTTCCTGCTGCATCTCCCGGTTCAAGCGGCGTATCGTGTGTGCGCTCGATATATCGGCTCGAAGTCAGGATTCCGGAACGAGACGTCCACGCCAGATGAATCTCGGCTCCTCGTTTACCGAGCGATCGAGCGATAGGAAGCACGGTCCGCGCGTCGTCTCCAAGAATGAGAACCGGCCCCGGAGTGTTCGAAACCTGCGACGCTTTCATGAATGATTCCGCACAGCGAGGATCTGAACCCGATCGTGACTTCGGGCCACAGGCTGTTCAGAATTGCCCAGAAGGCGGCTGCTACTCCGAAGCCCATCGGGCGATTCCTCTCCCCCTCCGCTCAGCAAGCGAATCTGGAATGTTACAGTGCTCCATGCAGCAAGTGCGAACTGGAAACAGGCCCAGGTCTTCAGAATGTCCTCACTGGAAAGGCGCAGTACGAGATCGTGCGGAAAGAGCCCGTCGACAATGATCATTCCGACGAACAGCAGCGAAGCACTTATGAAATACCGATTGGCAGATTTCGGCAAGTAGACCCGGGAGTACTTCAGCAGGAGCGCCAGCTCAAGCCCCGCGACGGCCAGCAAGATCCATTCGTCCCGAATCGTTAGGAAGGCCGACGCTTTCTCGTGAAACTGAAACCGATCGTCAAAGCCGAGCCAGAAGAAGATTGCCGTCTGGCTTAGGTAGAAGTTCTGAGCGGTAGTTGCCTTCTGTTCGCGGCTGCAGAACGCACAGACGCCAAAGAGTAAAGCCGTCCCCCAGAGCAATGAAACGCTGAGCGTCGTATTAACCGCGTAGAATGGAACGGGGCCGGTAACATCGGTGAAGAAGTTTCGGACATAGTCCTGGGAGGTCGTCCATTCGATTCCGAGAAGAACGATCGAATAGGCGACCAGAAGTCCGTAGACGATTGCCATTGCGACGTGATTTCGCATCCGTGACCTCTCAGTTTGAATCGAGATACTCAATGTCCGGCTTGAGAAATAGACTGCGGGAAGAGTCTCTTCTTCAAGTTCAACTCTAGCTCACAAACTCTTCATAAAGGGACTTCCCTGCCGAGATCCGGGTCGAAACTCAGGTGAACTCCTGACCGAGATATCGAACGGTCCCCTCTGTGAGGGTTCTCCCGGTCATTCACTCCCGTGGATTCGTCCGCCCTAACGGAATGCAATCCACTGCCGAAACCGCCGCGTTGTATTCAATGGAACTTCCAGATAGTTCCGGTATCGCGAGCTGCGGATGGAACGCTTGGTGTGATACCAGACGGAGCGACAGGTCGAGGTCAACCCCTGTGGTCCCGCGATCCCTTCGTGAATCATGTGGTCCGCGGATTTGAACTGCTGTTTATAAGGCTCCTCACCCGGGCCAAGCTCAAATCGCGTGATGCCCCGCTCTGAAGCCGCCTGTGCCATCATCAGCAACATGATCAACCCCGGCGAGTAGCGGTGGAACTCCGAATCGTACGCTGGGAACCAGAGATGCAGATTCGATCGCGTGCACAGTCCGAGGTGCGCGGCAATGAGCCGATCGCCCGCATAGAGCGCCGACAACGGTGCAGAGAACTGTCCGGTCTGGGTGGCCCGAGCGTTCTTCAGCAGTTGACACACCCAGTCATGTTCGAAGATCTCCAGCACGCCGGTTCTTCGATGCTGCGCTGATTTCCAGGCGATCAACTGTTCGAGAACAGAGTCCTCTTCAGTATGCCATTCGAAACGAAGCGTTCCCTGCTCACGCTCCAGCTTGCGGGTTTTCCGTTCGGCCTGGGAAAGCGAAGAGCCGCTCGCTTTCAGGCGTTCGCGATAGGTTTCGTATCCTTCAGAAAGATCGAGATACGGACTCGGCTTGGTTCCCCAAGAGAATCGGGAGAATTCCACCTGAGTGGAGGGAAGATGATCGAAATGCCACGACCGCAGTCCACAGGCACGGAACATTTCTGCCCCGTCCCAGTCGATTCCTTCCCGCACGATCGCCCCATGGCATTCGGAAAGCCGCCCGACGACCGCATGGGCCTGACGGCCGTTACGCTGGAACGGAAAGAAGCCGACCGGTTCCCGATTCTGCTCGATCACGGCCACTTCGACATCAGACCGAACGCCGCCAACGAGTTGGGTGAACTCGGGGCGCAGGAACGGAACATCGAGCGAAGGTTGCTCCTCCAGGATATTAGACCAGATTGCCCAATGCTCTGCGGACAGCTCGTAAACGGAGTGTGTGGAGTATCGCATCATGACGCCCCCATGGTGGAATTGCTCTGCCATTGCCGCAGCATTCGTTTCGGAAGTTGCAACGCGGATCGAAACCGGGACTGCTTCAGCCACGATTTCATGGAATGCATCGACGTTCTCATCAGTCGTCGAGCGGTACTGAGTTCAGCGGTTCCCGTCCAGACTTCCGTGGCTCCACTGGCGAAGCTGTCTTTATAGGAATCGTCCCCCTTGCCGAGATCGATTCTGCCGATGCCCTGCTCTTCGCATTTGACGGCCATCTGATACAGCAGAATCTGTCCGGGGGAATACCGGGACACTTCGTTGTCGTAGGCCGGGAACCAGTAGTGGAGACAGGTAGAAGTGCGGATCCCCAGATGGGCGGCGACGACCTGATCGTTGACTCGCAACGTCGAGAGCACGCCCGATACGCCCGGACCTTGATGCTGACTAAGCTCGTTAAGAAAGCCACGAACCCACGGATAGTCGAGAATGTTGACAGTCTCGGTTCGCTCTCGCTGAGCCGATTTCCATTCGAAGAGACGCTCCAGCGCGATCGGATCGTCGTCGTGCCAGCGAAACTCGACGGCCCCGACTTCACGTTCCAGCTTCCGCTGCTTCCGAGGAAGTTGCGACAGGGAACGATTCCCCTGGGCTCGGCGGTCTTTCAAATAATGTTCGACCCCCTGTTCGAGTGCGAGATACGGCGATGCATCGGCTCGAACGACGCCCGTCGGACGCGGAGTCATCGGCAGCAAATGATCGAAGTGCAGACATCGCAGGCCTACGCCTTTGAGAAACTCACTCTCAGAGAAGAAGATCTCGCCGTCACAGACGATCCCCTGAAAGTCGGCCAGTTTGACGCCGAGCGGTCGCCCGATACCACCGGGATGGCGTTCGAACGGAAAGAAACCGAATCGATCGTTCTGTTCGAAGATAGCAACTTCGACCTGTGGCCTGCTGGGCGAGAGTCGTTCCACGTATTCCGGATGCAGAAACGGGCTGCTGAACTCCGGACGGGTACATAACGACCGCCAGCGATCCCGTTCCGGTTCGGTCAGCTCGGTGATGTTTTTGGAAGAGATTCTCATGCTGCAGAGACCTCCGATTCCGAACGCTGCTCGACCTCATTCCGTCTGGCGATGCAGAGCGACGCATCGACCAGAGCGATCATCAGCCAGAAGTACCGGATGTAGGCAAAGTGAAGAAACAATGCCGTCGTGCCGTAGGCGACGAGCATGTACAGCGGAATCCGTAACAAGTAAGCCGGCAGTCCGCGGGCTTCATCACCGAGAGAAAGCTTACGCAGCAGCCCTCCCCCCAGCGTGAGGAACAGTCCAAACAGACAGATCACGCCGGGCAGGCCGTTCTCAGCCGCGACATCAAGCGGCAGGCAGTGAGCCTGTCGTTCGGGAGCGAGCGATCGCAAACCGATCCGCTCTCCATATTCGCGTGAGTAGTATTTGAATTGCCCGGGCCCCACGCCGACGAACGGATGGTCGAGGAACACGAGAGCGGCTGCCCCCATCTCCGTCGCTCGTCCTTTCAGAGCTCCATCGGCATCGGAATGTCGACCAGCCGTGAACATGTCTCCCAGTTCCAGGAGAGATGTCAGTCGCGTGCGGTATTCCGGAGTGATCATCAAGGCACAGAACGCAAGAATGCCGACGGCGAACACTTTCGTTCGATCGACATGCCCCCAGATGGCGGCCAAACCGATCATCGCCCCGGCACAGAGAATCGTGCTTCGCGAGAACGAGAGATACACTCCCGCGCAGGCAAAGAGAAATGCTGCCGCAGCGAGGGCTTTGAGCAGCGTCGATCGCTCCTGCCGCATCAGCAGAAGTCCAATCGGAGTCAGCATCAGCATGATCTGAGCGTAGCGGTTCTTCTCGCCAATCGGCCCCGCGAGGCGGAATTGAAGGCGATCATGGTCGCCCGACGAGAAGCCAGGCTCGTCACCGGTCTGAGCGAAGCCGCCGTAATTGTTGTCGAATGTGCCCGTGACCTGCTGATAGAGCGGAACGCCGCCCATGATGACACCAGCAATCAACAGACTCCACAGCACACCGCGTAGCGTCTGCTCGTCGCGAATGGCGTTCACCAGCAATCCGTAGAGCAGCAGACCTTCCATCATGAAGGTCATGAACTCGTCCCAGGCATTCTCCGGCTGTTCTGCGAAGAGAGCACCGAGTAACTGAACGATTGCCAGCCCCGCAATCCACGGGGCGGCTCGACCGACGATCAATGGCTGACGTTTGATGACAATGAAGTACGTCAACGGAATCAACAGCAGCCCCACCACCGCATGAGCAACAACTGCGGGGGCGCCGTGAAACCGAACTGCGATCGCCGGCAGGTTTGTATACAGGCAGAAGATGACCGCGTAGGTCGCGCAGTCGACCGAACGCAGCACGGCTGCGGACACCGCGAGGACGGCAATTCCGAAGGCGGCGGCCAGCGGAAACATTCCTCCCAGAGCTCCGGCGGCGATTGCAGCAGCGATCACCACTCCCACGGGAAGGAGTCGCTGAAGATCGGTCGGTGGTGAGGAATGAGAGATTGTCGACATCAGAGTTTCATTGGAAAGTGCGAAGGATCATCCAGAACGTTGCTCAGCGGGACCCCGCGGCCTGGGGCATGCCCCGGCTGGGGTTCCAGACCGTAATTCGTTGACCGCGGACGATATTCCAGATCGCGACCAGCACCGCGGCATTCACCATGCAGATGTAGGAGGGGATCGTCAGCAGCTTGTGCGGCCGCAAGCCGAGCGAGCTCAGTATCGGAGCGGCTAAGGCTGCAACGAGAAACGCGATCTCAGCGATGGTCGCAAGCTGAAAGACGAGCCCGGCATTCCACAACAGCGGATTCAGCACGGCCATCACCAGCAGCGGAAGGACGATCAACCGTCGCAGGACTTTGTGGGAGCAGAGCTGAATTGAATAGAATCCATAACGGAAGGGGTTCATCAGCCCTCGCATCATCAGAACGCCCCGCAGTCCACGGGTGATGACTCGCGTCTTCCGACCGAATTCGGCTTTGGAGTTTCCCGCAGCCGGCTCGTAACAGATCGCTTCCGGAGCAAAGACGAGTCGATACCCCTGTTCGATAACCCGGGTCGAGGTCACGAAATCGTCTGTCACCCCGGCGGGAACGGTTCGAAACAACGAACGACGAATCGCATAGATGGCCCCGGTTGCGGAGATCGCGTTGCCGGAACGGGACTGCCAGACTTTCATCCAGCGATCAAAGTCCCAGTAATAGTGCTCGCCAGCCGCTGCCGAGCCTTCCTGATAACTCTTTCGATAAACCTGGTTTCCGGCCACGCCTCCAACGTTCGGCTCCGCAAACGGCTTCACGAGTTCGCGAATGGCGTTCGCATCATACATGCTGTTGGCGTCTGAGAAGACAAGGACCTCGCCGGTCGCGTGCTGCACGGCGGCGTTCAAGGCGGTCGCTTTGCCCGATCGCGGTAGCGACAGCAGATGAATCCGGTCGCTGGTGAATCGCTCGACAATCGCTTCGGTCTGATCGGTGGAACCATCCGAGGCGACCACGACCTGCAGCAGATGGTCCGGGTAATCAAGTGCCAGCACATTATTGAGCTTCGCCTCGATGCTCTGCTCTTCATTGAAGCAGCAGATGATCAACGAGACCGGCGGCGTGATGTCTGCTTTCTGATAAGGGCGTCGCACGAGCAGACCGCAGACCATCGTCAGCAGCGGGAATCCGAACAACGTGTAAATCACGAGCCCCAGGCAGCAGAGATAGAGACCAATCAGGAGTGACATAGTTCTTCCTTTGCTTCCGAGGGGACCGCTTCTTCGCTCATTTCGCCATCCTGCAGACGGGAATCGTGCTGCGCCCGGCTGTTCTCGATCAATTCGGGGAGCAGCCGTGTATTCCGGGCAACATCGAACTCTTCGCGTACGATTTCGAGTCCGCCGGCGGCCAGGTGCTCTCTGAGATCACGGCTCGCGGCCAACGCCTCGATCGAATCGGCAATCTCCCGAGAATCGCGCGGCGGACAGAGGACGCCTGTCTTTCCCGGTATGACGAGTTCGGGAATTCCAGAAAGATCACTGGCAACAGCGACCAGACCAGAAGCCATGCCCTCCATCAGAACGACGGGAATTCCTTCGCGGCGTCCATCGCTGGTTGGGACGCTGGGGGCCACGATCAGATCGACTTCACGGATCACTTCGCGAATTTCATCGGAGGTGAGACGTCCATGAAACACAACCGACTCGGTCAGATTCAACTCATTTACAAGGCGGGTCAGTTCTGAGAGATCGGGCCCGTCGCCAATGAGATGGCAGCGATACTCGATGCCGCGTTCCTGCAACAGGTGGCAGGCCCTCAGCAGGTATTCCTGACCTTTGACTTCATGCAGCGTGCCTATGCACACCAACTGCAGTGGACCGTTATCCTGGTCGAATGGTGTTGGAGAGTCGCGTTCCGGGAAGACCCTCGAGTCGATTCCGCAGTGGACGACATGGACTTTGCTTTGAGGAGCGTGTTCGCATTCATCGAGGATCAGGTTGCGGTTGTAGTCGGAGATCGTAGCGACAAACGCGGCGTCATCGACCTTCTCCCGCAACATATGGCGATCGCGGTGCAGGTCAGATCCATGAGCCGTAAAGCTGTATGGCAGACCGGTCAATTGATGGATCACCCAGCCAACCATCGCTGGATGCGAGGCAAAGTGGGCATGCAGATGCGTAATGCGATCCCGCCGCATGACTTCCGCCAGATACAGTGCTTTGGGAAAGAACAGAATCGCTCCAGAGAGATAACGCCGGCTTCCCCAGTTGGCTTTGATGAGTGTGGTCAGCGTTCGCAGTAGAACCAATGGTTTGCGACAGAACGTCCGCAGGCAGCACAGCAGGATTGTGGCGTTCATCCAGGGCGTGAAACGGGCTCGCTCGACGAATGGCACCGCTTCAGGATGCACGGTCGAAGCCTTTTCCCGCTGAAGCGGATAGACCTCGACCGGAAGGCCGAGTCTCTCCATTTCGATCATCTCCCGCAGCACGAACGTTTCGGTCAGCTTTGGAAAGCGGGACATCATGTAGCCGATTCGCATGGTCGAGCTTTCTGTAGTCGTTTGCTTGCATTTGGGCCAGCCTGGGGCCGGAGCGAGAAATCGCGACAGAACTTTCAGCTTCTTCAGTTCCGGGAAGCTCTCGTCGATCGCCAGTTTTCGGCGTGAGATTACCAGCACGGTCAGCGAAGCCGTGACGGCCAGCAGAGCGCCATCGATCCAGCCAAGGTTCGCAGTCCAGGAGACGATGGCCAGGAGGGCGGCGAGCGAAACGATTGAGGTCTGAAGCCAGAGTTGATCGCCGAATGTCTGATAGCCGGATGTACGTCGAACGGCGATGTGTTTCAGTAGACACTGAATTCCGAAACCGATCAAAGCTGCGAGACAGGCTCCCATCGCCCCCTGACGCATCAGCGCAATTGCTGCTCCAATCGTTGCGACGGCCACCACCGCTTCAATAATGAGCAGTGTTCGCATGCGTCCCAGAACTCGCAGAACGAGACCGTTGAAGCCGAAGGTGGCTTTGCAGAAGTACCCCGCCGAAAGCAGGATCATCAAAGGGACAACGTCGGCATAGGCTGATCCATACATGGCCAGCACGGCTGGTCGAGCCAGCGTGACGCACGCGGCGTAGAACGGGAACGACATCACGAGGACCCAGAGGTTGGTCTGTTCCTGCATCCGCCAGAAGTCCGCCGTCTTTCCGGTCGAGTACAGCCGTGAAGCCAGCGGAACAAACATCACCATGAAGTTCATCAGCACCAGTTCGTTGATTCGCACCAGCGAACTGGCGGCTCGAAACGCAGCCGCATCTTCAGCGGTCGCCATCGAGCCGAGCATGACGATCAGTAACGTCCCCCGGGCCTGATAGGCCAGATCGGAAACGAGCAGCGGCAGGCTGAAGCTCAGCAATTCTTTAACCGGAACGATGACATCGCGGGAGACGTAACATTCGAGCAGGCGTTCTTCGCGGGCGAGCTTGAGGCAGAGCCACAGGTCGATCGCCAGCATCAGCAGGCTGCCAATCAGGAGTGCCCACGCGACGCCGTTCAGTTTGCCTCCACCAATTAGGACCGCGCCGACCAGGGCAAGTTTAAGGATCGGGCCGAGCAGATGTTTCCGGAAGAAGACTTCACGTGCCCCGCGCACGACAGTCATTAACGACAGTGCAACGCTCGCGATCCCGTTGCTGGGAATGAGCATCACCAGGATGATCATCAACGGCCATGTTGTTTCATCGAGTGGGACCAGCGACGGGAACCATTGGGCAAGTCCCCAGATGCCACCGATTATCAGACCGCCGAGCACCACGGGCATCATCAGCCCAAGCAGGAGCGTACCGGCTAGACGTGGTCGGTCGTTCTGCTCGTGGTAAATCGCCCCGAACCGCGAGAACGTTTTGTCCATGCAGAGGACAGCTGTAATCGACACCAGGTCGACCGCACACAAGACGTAAGAAAGCAATCCGTAGTCACTTTTGGAAAGACTACGGATGATGACCACCTGTGTGAGCAGGTTGAGCAGCAGCGAGCACCCCCGTCCGCTCAGCAGCAGAGTGGAGCCGCGCACCTGTTTGCTGATGCTGCGATCAGCTTCTGATTTTGGGGCCCGTTCGGGAACCGCACTCACTGGGCACCTCGCGGCTGAAGTGCAGCGCGGCGGTCCTCCGCTCCCACGATGCTTTCAAATCGCAGCTCATTCACCTGATGCATCAGGTCCTGCTCCGGCATGGACGATGACCACCCCGGTTGAGTCGCAGGAGTCTTGTTCTGCCGAAACGAATCGAGCAGGATCAGTCCGATAAGAGACGCCAGGCCGCCAATCAGAAATGCAACAGCAATGATCGGAACCGGCTGCGGCCAGACAGGCTCGTCCGGCAGCAGAAACGGATCAATCACGTCAATGAAGACTGAACTCCGCCCGTTGGCAAGACTTCGGTCGGCAAGTTTCATGGTTTCCAGTGTCGCAGCGGCCGAGTCGCGCATCTCCATCAGATGGGCGATTTCTGCCTGCAACGATTCTTCATCCGACTGGGAAAGGGCCAGCCCCTGAAGGCGTTGCGACTCGGTGTCGATCATCCCCTTCAGCCGGGTCGCTTCCTGCTGCAGTCGCAGCTGCTGACTCTGAAGATCGGTCTGCTGACCGGCCAGAAGTTCGCGATACTGCTGCTCGGCCAGTTGCAGCCGACCGGTTCGAACGACGAATTCCGGATGCGATGGACCGTAGACATTGCGAGCAGTCTGCATCTCTGCCCGAGCCGTATGTAACTCCCGTTCGGCATTGGCCAGATCAGGAGTCCGCAGTCGCGGACGATTGCCCGATCCGCTGGTTGCTTCGGCAAGCATTGTTTCGGTGGTCGCCAGTTCGGTCTGCACTTCCACCCAGCGACGGGTCAGTTCGCGCAGGAGTGGATTCTCGGACGACTGAATTTCCCCGCTCGATTCCCGAGCCTGAGCCAGTTCCCGTTTTCGTTCTTCAATCTGCGCGTCGAGTTCAGCTTTGCGGCCCGCAAGCAACTCGGCCGATCGGCTCGCGGCGGTCTGTTCCGTTTCGCGAAGGTGCCCCCGGTAGCTTTCGACCACGGCTTCCAGCCGTCCGTTCGTTTCCTGTGGATCTTCGTGTTGATACGTGAGACGAACGATGTCGGTTTTGGCCAGTGTGTTCGCGCGCAGGTTCTTTGAAATCTTTTCGACGATTCGAGCTTCGTCCTGAGGTGCATCTCCCGATGTCGGATACGGCAGCATCTGAAGAGAACGGGCAATGATGGTCGGGCTGATCAGAATTTCGGCCTGGGTCGACAGGAACTCGCTGTCGTGTGTCTTCGTGATCGAAGGGCCTTCAATTCCCAGACCGACTTTCTGCACGACAACGCGAACGCTCGATTCGTAAATGCGATCGATCTGCGACACATAGCCGGCGGCCAGGATCCCTGCCCCAACGGCCCCCAACAGGAGCAGTGGCCAGCAGCGTCCCAGGAACTTCCAGTCCACGTATTCCGTTAACGAATTCCGCGCGGTGTTCTGCTTCATGATTGTCCGTCGACGTCCCAGGGAAGGAACAGTGTTTTTGTGTTGCCGTTTCGCCACGCGTCTGTTGCCAGAAAGCATCGCATGTAATCGGGTAGCAGGGATTGCAGCGGGTTTGATGCCGGTTTTCGCCTGTAAGTCGATTGGCACCTGTTTTGCGTCGTTTACAGCCCGTCAGGCAAACCCCTTTAAATCTAGTTCAGAAAAACACCTCAGGCGGACTTAAGCCATTTGGTGAACGAGACACTTCATGAGTAACGCTCAAATCGCACGTCCATTGCTCGCTCCGACACCCGTCGAATTGAGCCGCCCTGCGTTCACGCTGCACCGGCCTTACTACGATGTCGCCAAACGGGCTCTCGATCTGACGATCTGTCTGTTGCTGCTGCCGATCGTGCTGCCGGTCATCCTGCTTTGTGCAGCCGCCATCTGGATTGAAGATCCGGGGAAGGTCTTCTTCTTCCAGAATCGCACCGGTCGCTACGGTCGCCGGTTTCGGATGTTCAAGCTTCGCACGATGGTGAAGAACGCCGAAGAACTGAAGCAGTCGCTGATGCACTTGAATCAGTTGACCTGGCCCGATTTCAAGGTGGCGAATGATCCACGAATCCTCAAAGTCGGACGCTTCCTCCGCAAGACGAGCCTCGATGAACTCCCGCAGATCTTCAACGTCATCAAGGGCGACATGAGCCTGGTGGGCCCACGACCGACGTCCTTCGCCGCCTCGACATACTCTCTGTGGCATACGGAACGGTTGGAAGTGTTGCCGGGAATAACCGGATTGTGGCAAATCAGCGGTCGCAGTGATGTCGATTTTGACGACCGGCTCCGTCTCGACATCGCTTACATCCGCAAACGGAGCCTATGGTTTGATGTCCAGCTGTTGTTCGGAACGCTTACAGCGGTCCTGGCACGCCGCGGCGCCTGCTGAGAACTGACCAAAAGAGAGATCTATGCAAACACACCGCCTGTGGATCACCACCACGCTCTGCTGGTTCTTCCTGTTGTTCAACATCGAACGACTCATTCCGGCAGTCAATATCGCTTCGTTCATCTATGTGCTGGCCACTGCCGCCGGGGCCTGCATGCTCTCGGTCCGCCGGATTCGCAACTGGCCGTTCGGCATGGTCGCCTCCGCGTTTGTGGTCGTAGCCTTCGTGACCAAATGCGCCCTCGGCTACAACGTGAATGTCGAATCGCTTCCGCTCACTCTCCTCGAGATGACTTCTGTTGCCGTCACATTGTGGTTGTGTCGAAACATCGCGCAATCAGCGGACGAGTTCGTCCACTCGTCCGATCAATTGCTGCATGTCATGAAAGCGATGTCGGTTCCGACGCTCCGCGAAGCCGAGCAGGCAATGTCGGAAGAGATCCGCCGCGCTCGACGGCATGAACGGCCTCTCACGGTGGTCACCATGTCGGTTGAGGACACGCCTGACTTCGATCTTGGCAAGCTGCTGAATGAGATGGTGGTTCGCGCACAAAACGAATGCGTGCTCGGCACGTTGGGGCAATTGCTGGTCGTTGAGACCAAGTCGCACGATATTCTGGCCCGGGACGGAAACAAGTTCCTGATGTTGCTCCCGGAAACTGACGCCGAACAGGCCACCGCGATGACGAACCGACTGGAAACCGAGGCTCTAACTCGCTTCGGAATTCGCCTGAAGTCGAACCGGGTCTCTTTCGGCTCCGACGAACTGACAATGACCAGTCTCCTGAACATCGCCTGACCTTAAAGGCTGCCTTCTTCGAGGAATGAGATCGATGGGCTTCAAAGCTGTAAAACGGATTGTCGGATCCCTTGCCGATTCCCGGCTCAGCCAGCGGATGATGCACCATGCCGAGCGTCTCGCCCTTCATGCGGCTTCATTGCGAGTGCTGGCCTATCACCGGATCGATGATCCCAATCAGACGCCTGCTTTGTACCCTGGACTGGTGAGTGCGACGCCGACGGAGTTCGCCCGTCAGATCGAGTTTCTGAAATCCAACGCCGATGTGGTCTCTCTGGCCGACGTTGAAGCAGCGTTCCAGGGGGAAGTCGTACTGCCACCTCGGGCGGTGCTGCTGACATTCGACGATGCAACGACCGACTTCGCCGAACACGCCTGGCCGATTCTCAAAGAGCATCAACTCCCGGCTACGCTCTTCGTTCCCACTGCTTACCCCGATCAGCCTCAACGGCACTTCTGGTGGGATGAACTGTACCGGGCGATCTTTCATTCCCCGGACGGTTCCGAGTTCACAATCGCGGACCGTACCTTCACGGTGGAGAGTCCGCCCGACCGTTCACGTCTGTTCCGCAATCTGAAAGAGCAGTTCAAACTCCTGCCTCATACAGAGTTCCTGACTGCGATGCAGGAAGTCTCTCGGATCATTCCGGATCAACCGACGACAAACAACGTGCTGGGCTGGAATCAGCTTCGCTCACTTCACCAAGAGGGCGTCACCCTGGCCCCGCATACGCAAACCCATCCGATGTTGAATCGCGTGCCGCACGAACTTGCCTTGAAAGAGATTCTGGGCTCTTGGGAAGATTTACGTCAGCAAATTGAAGCGGCAATCCCCCGTGTCCTCGCCTTCCCGGCTGGCGGCATGAACGAGACCGCCCGCTCGGCTCTGCAGGAACTCGGCTTCGACCTCGCATTTTCAACCCGACGCGGCATCAACCGCCTGCCGAGTGCCGATCCACTCTCCCTGAACCGCATTAACGTGGGTCGCGCCACAACCCTCGGCCTGCTTCGCCTCCAGCTCATCTGACAGTAGAGAAGGCTGGGCACATCCGTTGAGATGCCTCCCCTGACGCGAAACCTTGCCGATTATGCCGTTATTGCAGATTTTGCTGATTAAGCCCTCCCTCATCGTCCGATTCTAGCAGTGTGCGTGAGGGGACCGCGCACATCACGTTGAACATGATGATGGAGCGCCGGGTGGGATCAGCACGGAATGTCATAGCGAAGCGGTTGCTTTCAGTCGCCCTGCTCGCCTGCCTGATGATCGGCTGCTACGCCCCCGTCCGTTCGCCCGGAATCCCTGCTGCACAGCTTCCGGATCACTTCCGGTACCCGATGCGTACCAGTGGCGAGCCGTTGAACTACTCCCTGCTCGCGGCCTCTGCTCCACCGGTTTATACCCTCGGCACCGGAGATGTCCTTGAGATCACGATTCCCGACCTGATTCAGGCTGGAGAAGCGCGCCCCTTCCAGGTTCAGCTGCTCGAGACCGGGGAAGTCTTTCTGCCACGAGTGGGACCGGTGCAGATTGGCGGGCTTTCGTTAGCCGATGCCCAACGGAGAATTAACGAGGCCCTCGCTCGCGGTTATCTTCGGCACCCGGGCGCTTCGCTGACCCTCGTCGAGAAAGGCAAGATTAACGTCGTCGTTCTTGGAGCGGTGGAAAAGCCGGGTGTGTACGCCCTGAATCGGTTCGAGAACGATGTTGCCCATGCTCTCGCCTCAGCAGGTGGGCTGGCCGAGGACGCCGGCGATGTGATCGAGGTTCATCGACGGTCAGGCCTCACGGCTGGGATGCCGCCGCAGGGACCAATCGGTCCCAGTTACGCGCCGATGATTCCCTCCAAAGCCATTGGTCCTCCGCATTCACAGATGCCCGGGCCTCAGTTGTATGGTCCCGGAGTGACAGCACCGGTTCTTCCACAGATGCACAACACAGGCGGTAACACGCCCACCATGCCGCGAACCATTCGCCCCGCTGTCCGATCGAGCTCCAATCCGTTCGGAAGCTACCGAACGCAGGCTCGCCCCGCGACCATGTCCGCTCAGCCGGTCATCCGAGGACAATCTCCTGCAGCCGGCTCCGGATACCCGGCCCCCTACGCAGGACCAGCGATCACATACGCTCCGGGACAGCCTGATTCAATCGTCCGCATTCCATTGCGGGGCGAGTTCTGCGAGATCAGCCCGACCGATGTTCTGCTCAACCCGGAAGACGTGGTCGTCGTTCCGCGGAAAGTCGACGAAGTCTTCTATGTCGTCGGGCCACTCAGCGAATCGAATCGGATTCGCTTCACCGTCGGCGATCGCGACCGGGAAATCGGCAACGGTTTGCTGCTGCCCTCGGACCGCGAGGTCGACGTTGTCACAGCCGTCGCCATGGCCGGCTACATCGACCCGATTGACTCCCCGACAACGGTCACCGTTCACCGAATGGGCGACGACGGGATGCCGCTGCTCGTCCGCGTCGATCTGATCAAGGCCCGCTACAGCCCGCAGGAAACCATTCTGATCCAACCCGGCGACATCATCTATCTCAACCCCGACCCCTGGTGGTACAGCCGCCGCCTGTTCGACCGACTCATCGACAACACCGTCGGCCGTTTCATCGGCGATTGAGCCCAATTCACTTCGTGCATGCCAGTCGTCGCGAGAGCAATGCGGCGGACAATTGCAAAGGCTTCGCCGGGGCAATCTCCTGAGCCGAAATGTGCCCCACGATCTCAACCCGATTGAACGAGGGCACGATCAACGGTGGGGGCCCGTCGGCCACGTCAGCTACGTCCCCGTCAGAAGGTAGGCTGGGATAGCCGTCAGGCGTATCCCAGCAAATGCGTGTTCCCTGCGGAAAGCCGGGTAAGGAAGTCACAAGAAGCTGCGTCGTAAGCACGCTTTCAACCGAGGCCGAACGACTCCAGGATAACACCGCCGACGGCGCAGCCTCTTGTCGCTGTCGCGCCCCGCCCGCTGCGGCGGACGGGCCCCCTTCCCATCTGGTCAGACACGTCCCCAGCAAATGGACGGTCCATCTCGAGATACCGTTCCCCCTGCCTACCTGGGAATCCCAACCCGAAGCGTCAGCGAAGGCCGGTTGTCCCAGCATTGTCCATTTCCCTCGCTCACGCTTCGGGTTAGGAAGTCGATGGCGCAGAAAACCGTCAGTCAGAAAGTAGTCTGGGAGAGCCTTGCCATATCCCAGCAAAGTCCGTCCCAATCTATTCGTTGAACTTGAACGCGTAGAGATCGGCGTCTTTGATCACGAAGCGGAGTCGGACCGGCTTTCCGGCCAGAGAAGACACATCGCCTCCCTGCTTCCAGCTGACGACCCGGTCGATCTCGTTGCCGATCTGCTCGCGCGAGTCGGCCAGAGAGAAGCCGGGCATTGGATTCCCGGCCGGGTCCTGAATCTCCACCTGAATGCTGCCAGCCGCGGAGGTGCCAAAGTTGATGGACAGCTCTCGTCCTGTGAACGTCAGCGGCTTTGTCAGCAGTTCTCCTCCGCGATAGGGAGCCCGGGCCGAGGCGAAGCCGTCCAAACGAAGCGAGTATCGTCGCAGATGTGAAGTCGGCTGGGCGTAATCCTGATTTAGATAGATCGACATCTCTGTCGGTCCGGTCTGCACCACATTCAACGCCGGATAGTTCGTCCGAGATACCCAGTTCCTTGCTCCCAGGCCGGGACGAATGAAGCCGCTGAGAAACGTGCGATCGTAAAAACGTCCCCCGCGAGTCGTCATTAGAATTGCATCGGATGTGTCCTTGAAATAGGCCGGTGAAACGCCGATCTCTTTGGCCTGCTTCTCAGTCAGCACCTGTCGCCCCGGCATGAATCGCGCCGCGATGGAGACATACAGATGGGGGGCCCGGAAATACGGATGTGTCTGATTGGTATAAAGATGCTCGATCGGAGCCTCCCCGTCAGGCGTGCGATACTCCATTAACACAGGCGACGACCAGTTGAGAAAATCGTCGCTGACCGACCGACAGATCCGGCGGATCCCGCCTTCAAACACCCGGAAGTAACAGACATACTTCTGTTCGTGAGGCGACCAGAAGGCCAGATTCTGCGAGTCAAACATGTACTTGAAGGGGACCATGTCTCTGGTGATCACCGGTTCGTCCTGCAGTTTCTCCCAGCGAAGGCCATCGGCAGAGGTCATGGCAATCAGCCCACTCTTCATCGTGCCACCGATCGCTTTGTACCGCTGATCAGCCGGAACCCCGGGGCGAGTATCAAGCATCGGGCAGAAGTTGTGAGTGACCGGAGCCGCCTCGGCAAGAACGATATTGGTCTTCGCATGTCCCTCTAACGGAAACAGATCGAGTTCCGGTTTCGTCCAATGGATTCCGTCGGTCGATTCTGCACAGCAGTAGACTTCATTCGGATTGCCATCGGCACCAGCCTTCGGACTGCCTCGATAGTAGAGCCGGTACAGGTCACCATCTTTAATCACCGTGCAGTATCCGCAGAACAGCCCCTCCCAGGGTTCATCAAACTCCAACGCCACGCCCTCATCCCGCGGCTGGTTGAGCACGAGACGAACGTTCTCCAGAGTGTCGATCAGGTTATGATCAACCATCAGTTCCCGCCGGCTGCCGATCGCGATGACATCATCGTCAGCAGCGAAGGACGATTGAAAAGTCGTGACGAACTGAATCGCGATCAAAGTGAAAACAAGAATCCGAATCCGCATGGAAGCCCCTCGTCGTTGTGTCCGATGTTCTGAACTGGTCTCTCGCACCAACGAAGATCATATCAACAACCTCCTCGCGAAGCATTTGAACGACACGGACCAGCAAGAGAGCGTGAAACGGCGGGCCAGCCGGGCCAAACGGTCTACTGAGGAGATGACTCAATCGTGCCGCTCTTCGGTTTCACCCACGTCGCACCGACGATTTTTCCGTGGTGTCGGTTGCCACTCGAATCGCGAAGCTCCGTCCCGTCCCCTTCGTCGAAGTGGTAGAGAGCGATTGTGTCATTCTCCAGAGGCAACTCGTCAACGGGCGTGAAGTCGCTCGTGTACTTCGCACTGGAGGAGAACCGAGCTTCGTCGATCGTGCCGTGAAACAGGCGGATCCGCTGCTGGTCTCTCGCTGCGGGAATGGCACCGAGCTCGAACCAGGAGTTCTCGCTGGTGATCTCTACGTCTTGAACTTCTTCCTGCAGCTTTCCATCGACGTAAAAACGCAGCGTGTTGTTCTCGAATACTCCTGCGAGGTGGGCTCTTTGCCCCAGTCGTGCGGGCCGTGTCGCTTTCAATTGGTAGGGGTATTGCCCTGGTTTAGGGTTGGCTCCTCTGCGGGAGAACAACCAATGCCCATCTGGTTCGATACGGAGTGCCGACTCCGACTTGCCGAACAGGAATCCGGTTTCGTGATGTCGTCCGCCCTTTGGGAAACCGGTCGGCGTTGCCCAGACTTCGATTGTGTAAGGATTGGTATCCGTCCGGTACTCATAGTCGGGCAACCAGACGTAAGTGTTTTCACCGTCGAAAGCGAGAGAAGCCACTTCCTGAGTGTTCCTGCTGGAACTGTTGGCGGCCCAGATCAGACCGAGCAGAACGGAAATACAGAGTATTGCCCCTGGGATCCAACCGATGGCATTCTTATCCGTCTTTTTCTTGACAGCTGTTGACCGTTTGGGCGGGTAGCTTTTCTGAACGAAGCTCTTCGCTTCCGGCACACAGCTGACAAAACCTTGCAGGCGTAACTCGCTTTCGCACTGCTCTAGCAGATCAGCCACTTCCTGAGCGGTCTGGTAGCGGTCGTTGCGTTCCTTTTCCAATAGCTTGAAGATGATTGCTTCCAGCCAGTCGGGGGTTCCGGGCAGCACGTCACCGAGAGGCCGCGGGGCGTCTTCGCAGACCCGCTTGAGCACGGCCACCGTGTTGGCGGCGCGGAACGGCGGCCTCCCGCCGGCCATCTGATAAAGTACGCTGCCCAGGCTAAACAGGTCTGCGCGGTGGTCGAGCGTCTCTCCTCGCGCCTGTTCGGGTGCCATGTACAACGGCGTTCCGGCTATCACCCCGCTGGCAGTCATTGTGGCATCATCGACCGCGCGAGCCAGACCGAAGTCCGAGATCTTCGCCTTCTCGTTCGGACCGTCGGCCAACAAAATGTTCGACGGCTTGATGTCGCGATGAATCAGTTTTACGGCATGCGCGGCGGCCATCCCGCTCGCGATCTGCCGGCCGAGCCGCAGGATGTCCAGGATTTCGAGTGGTCCCTGCGCATTCATCCGCTGCTGCAGAGTCTGCCCGGAGATGTATTCCATCACCAGGTAGGGAATCGGTTCTTCTTCCACCGCGTGAATGGCGACGATATTCTCGTGCGTGACGGCGGCAGCCGTCCGGGCTTCCCTCAGGAACCGTTTGCGAGGCGGTGATGTGGCCGCCAGCTCGGGATTCATGAGCTTGATCGCCACAACCCGGTGCAGCTTTTCATCGAAAGCCTTGGCAACGATGCCGAACGCCCCGCGACCGAGAATCGCCTCGATCTCGTAATGTCCCAAATGCCCCAGCCAGCCCGTGCGAGTGGCCGGTTGCAGGTATTTGCGGAATTCAGCCTCACCTGAGACCGCCTCGTCATCGGAATCCTCATCGGAATCGGAGTTGTCGATCAGAACTGTCCGATCGACAACTGAATCGGTTGCTGCGGCCGGCGTTTCCAGAAACTTGCTGGCCTGCTCGTGGGTTTTGAGCAGTTCCTTGACCTGGCCTCGCAGCCTGGAATTGTCGCCACAGGTCCGTTCGATGTAGGCCGCGCGTTCGACTGGATCGCTGATCTCGATGACGGCCAGGAAAATGTCTCGTTCGTTCATAATGTCGTCCCGCGAACTGTTCACTCAAATAGCCTTCCGCTGACTCCGGCACTATGTGGCGAGCATGGTTGTTATCGAAGAGTTCCGTCTGTATTTCCGTGGCGATCTTTTTCCTATAGGTGCGCCAGGAAAATGGAACAAATTTTGAGGCGGGATGAATCATTAGGAAGTGCAGGGATCACGCTGGAGCTCTCGCAGCAACCACGCCTTGGCATAAGCCCAGAGCCGATCGGCAGTTCGGGGAGCCAGTTCGAGAGCCTGACCAGCGTCCCGCAGCGACAGCCCCGCGAAGTACCTCAGCTTGACCAGCTCGCAGGCGACCGAGTCCACCTGCTGGAAACGCTGCAGGGCCTCGTCGAGAGATTCCAGCAAACTGTCACCGGCGGCAACCGGGACATCGTCGAGTTGGATCGTAATTCGCCGCCAGTCGGCACCGTGTTTCCGGCGATTCTTGCGGCGAGCGCTGTCGACCAGGATTCGCCGCATCGCTTCTGCTGCGGCCCCGAAGAAGTGCCGGCGGCTCGAGAAGTGCTGGACGTACTCGACATCAACCAGTCGCAACCAGACTTCATGCACTAGCGCCGTGGCTTCGAGCGTCTGCCCCGGCTTTTCGTTGGCGAGTTTCTCACCCGCGACTCGACGGAGCTCGTCATACACAATCGGCAGCAACGCCTGAGCGGCCGAGGGATCTCCCGCTTCGACGTTATGGAGAATCTGCGTGACGTTTTGCGTGTCGTTCATCCAGCATGGAACTCCCAGTCAAAGGACCTGATCGACCGATGATTCAGGGAGTCCCACGACTTGGCCAGAAGACAGACCCATGTTTCCCAGGGCGATGTTTCGGATTCAGAACGGATGCAGTTACGCCATCCACACGGTTGATGGCCGGTCACGGGTTTGGAAACCCCGCGTGACACCGGGTAAGAGGCCGATGGTCAGAACTCCCGTGACATCTGTCAGAATGTTAACCAACATCGCCTCACTGAGCTAGATCCCTGTCCAGTTGGCCAATATCAATCGACATCCATCTTCCCTGACGAGCCGCGTCACGTTTCTCTGCCGAGAATGAACCCGCCGAGCCAAGCAAAAGATCCCACGCTGAGGCGAACTCATCCGGCGCATGGCTCCAAGAATCCCATACACTGACTGACTCCTGGGGGCAAATGCTCTTCGCACATGAAAAGAAGCTCCACTGACAATGAAATCAATCGACGATCGGCATGCGACGTACGTGCATTCGCTCTTCGTGATGCGGGCCGACCTGAGGAATGAGAACGAAACTCTCCGGGCTCAGCTGCCTCCGCACATCCGTATAACCAGGTCAGAGCGACTGCAACTGCTGCGACATGGTTCAAAGAGCTGATTTCATTCATCCGCCAGGAGAGGAACGCTGGGGGGGGGGGGTGAAGCCGAGAAGAACCGAACCGGAGAAAGTTCACGGTCAGACATGTCGGCTGTCACATGGCCGAAGGGACGGGCGATGGCTGCGCGCTAATGGAATACCGGATTGAGAGCCTCCGAAAAAGGATCTCACGCAGCACATTTCGGAACATCATCAAAGCCGTGGGCCACGCCCCCAGCCCCGGCGGGATGACGATTCCTGGGACGCATTTCTGCACCGGCACGCCGACATCTTCGGGTAATGCGACGCAATTGGCTCTCCGCCTGCACCGCCAGACCGAACGCCGCGTCGATGATCAGTTCCGATCCCGTCTACTCATTAACAGATTTATTCACCCTCGGAGAACTACTTGACGTCCTCGATCTGAATTCGAGGTCGCTTCACCAGAGGAAGGGCTGCAACTCGCTCTTTCAACTCTGCGATGACTTTTTCTTGCTCGGTAGACCACGCGCTGATCGCCGCAAGTTGCGTCATTGACTCTTGGATGTCGAGGACATATGGATCATCCAAGTATACTTCGTCTTTATCTTTGACCCGTTTTTCGATCAGTCGGAGCTTCGTCGTAATATTTGCTGTTTCTTTCTTGAATACGTACTCAGCATCGACCGACTTATTTTTTGGCATCGTCTCGCTAATCCCACTGCGAGTTTTCTCTGGACCGCGACTGCCGGTAGTATTCGACCGTCGGTCATTCCATACTTCCTGCGGCAATCCCCATGCAATAACCCAGTCATTGTAGCACCCGGACAAGAGGAACCTCTGATCGGCAGAGAATCTGACTGAGCTTACAATCGCTGCATGTCCGTGTAGCCGTCTGATCTCTTGCCCAGTTGTCGCGTCAACGACGGAAATCTGGCCATTCCTCAGACCGAGCGCAAAGACTTTCCAGTCCGGCGAGACCGCGATACTCCATGCATTCGTCCTGATGTCTGCCTGGTGTAGCATCTCATGGGAACCTACGTCCCAGATTTTGACTCGAAACGGCCCCAACGGTTCGAACTTACTATTGCTTCCGAGATAAACGATAGACAGCGCGCGCTTGCCGTCCTCGCTTAACACCGTTTGTAGATGGGCTTCGCCATCCTCCGCCACAGTGTATTCGCCCGAGTACCTGAGGTTCTCTTCATTTCCGCTCCAGGTACTAATCAGATTCTTGTCGTAACAGCAGAGCAACTTCGAACCAGATCTGCTGACGCACAATCCTCTGACAGCGGAACGATGGCTGGCCACCTCTCTGTACTTGAAGGGAGATCTCGTGGATCCCAGGTAGACTTTCCCGCTGTGATCCGCAAGATAAATTCGTTCTCCATCGCCTGAAAGACAGTGGGAAGCCATTGATTCGGGATACTCGTGGAGAAGACTACCGTCGCCTGTGTCGATCAGATGCAATTTGCCCTGATAAGTTGCGCCTGCAATCAAACGACCGTCTTCGGTAATCGAGGTGTAAGTGTACTCATTGTCGAGTACACGACCGGCGGAAGACTCCACGTCCCATGCCGACAATCGGTAATTCAAAATACAGTAAACGGTCGGTCGGCGACTCGAATACATCACATTATGAACGAAGTCGCCTGTGGCAGGATCATATGGATCAAACTGATCCACATGCAAACGGTAAGCCTCGCCTTCGGTGTATTCCAATGGACATTCGAGACGTGGGGAAAGCGCATTCGTGAGTTCTTCAGGGCAGACAATCCCATAGCCACCGGCTGCTCCCGCACGCGACGAGAGAAGACGCTCTGCATTAGTAGCATCCGGCGTAGTCTTGCCGATCTCGCAGAACTGGGAACCGGCACTGTCCGATCCGACAAACGTCCCATTCTCATACCAGAAGGCAAATCCCCGATTGTGATGTTTTAGCAGGAACGTTACATTCTCGCGTGGATCGACAATATCTCTCGCATCGTAGCGTCCCCCGCGATCATCGTACTTGACGCCGTCGGCCCTCTTCAAAATGTGCAACTGGTAACGCCCTTTGTCATCACCGAATCGAATCTCGCCCTCAACAGTGCTGAAAATCGTTGGGGAAGCGATCAGGTAAAGCCTCGCCTTAAATCGATCTGCCTCATTGCCAATGCCAATTGGACCTCGATCGCCCTTCGTGTACCCGACGAATTGCAGCCCAAGTTGCCCTCTGTGCTTACCAAGCGTCCAGTCCAGCTCGAACTTTGAATTGTCTTCAAGGGCTAAATGGAGCAGTTCCCGATCTCTTATCGCTGAAATGAGCTCAGACTTAATATTTCGGACTTGCTGGGAATGCTCGCTTGAGCGAATGGTGATCAGGTCTAGATACTCGGCTGTTCGTAGTGCGCTATCTAACTCCCCGTCGGCATACAGCGTGAGGCACGACTCAAGAGTATCAGTCAGATAACGCTCATAGTTCGCCACCTGGACGACGTCGTCCTCTTGATAGGTTGCGTCTTTCGACCAGAGACGGATCGACAGGTGATATGTGCGCTGTTCTGCAGACTCGTTCCACGCTTCACCCATGTCACAGACAATCTCTTCGCCAGCTCTCCACTCTTCAACAAAGAAGTAATCCGTGTGCGTCGCGGGCAGTCCAGACCGCATCCCTTCTGGCACCGAGAATGCTTCGTCGACGCTCTTCATGCTGAGTTGGACGAACGCACTGGTCAAAGTTGCCGAAGAGACATTTTTCACCTTTGTCCGTCGCTGGACCGTCGGAGCACGAACAATGACTCCACCTGCCCTCGCTTCGGACAATTCCTCGTAAGGCATTACCGAAAACGCCAAAGGGGCTCGTGCGGAAACTCCGGAATGTAAATACTCGAGCGATGGCAGGACCCTTTCCCAAGCATCCGGTCTCAACCTCCGTTCAATCGTCAGGCGGAGATCACGAATTTCGGTGCAGAGCTGCTGAAGTCGAGCAGAGTCGAAGACGGCCCCAAAAGCATTGCTGAGGGCATCCTTTGTATCTGCAGAGCGGTGTTCGTCATCCAGCACCGCCAGAAGTCCGTAACCGAAGGCCTTGTATTGATGTTGCTTCCTGGAATCCTCCACCCTAATCGACTCGTTGATCTTGTCATAGATCAGCTGAACTTGCTTAAGACATGCATTCAACCGCTCCGATACATCTTTGCCCACCGGTGTCAGAGATCTTCTAGAAAATTCATCTACTGAATCTGCCTCCAAAAGGGGTTCCTGAACATTTCCGTTCCGAACATACAATTGGGTCGCAATCTTGCCAAACGCGACCAGCTCGCTCTCGGTCAGATGTTCTGGGACCTTAGCAACCGAGGTCTCAACAGTCGTCTCGGGATCAATTACCGCAGGAGCTGATGGGGACGTATGTGCTCCCTCACACCCCGACAGAGTCAGCAAACAGGCGAGGATGCTTGCAGGTATCGCTTGACTGCAACATACCGGTAGATTGGACTTCATGGACATTCATTCGGCTAAGAGAGTAAGCACAGCGGGATTGGTATTTATGACCGCGTTATAGATGAGCACGTCGATATCGGTGCGTCTGAGTTGTTCTTCGTCCCACAGACATCAACCGCAGGATTCTATGATGGGAAATCGGGCTGATCGCAACTGACAGAAGCAGCAAGTACCAGGCAAGTCTCGCGACTTCGGGGCTTGCCTGCACATTCACAAAGGCGCTCACCGCAGATTTCAACGGAGATGGTTATGAGGACATCGTCGCCTGGCTATTGAATGGTCAATCGCGGATGAGATTGAGCGATGGAAACTATCACTTCACGCTCACAGCTTGGCCCACACGGGCCGGAGCCAACATTAAGGTAGTTCATGTCGGTGATTTCCCTCTCGCTTGACTCGGATCGGCTGTCCCGTCGTTCGTCCGTAGCGGCCTTTACGACGAAATCGGGGTGTACCCCAAACTGTCTGCGAAATACTATCCATACCATCGCTGGATGTGCATCAGACCATTCGACCAGCCTCAGGAGATTAATGTCACGTGCACAAACATGCAACCACGGCTATTTGTTTAACTTCGTCACAACCATCCACGACTGATAATGTATATTGCGATTATTCATCCTCCTGGAACCTTCGCTTCGTCTCTTGATGTGAAGAGAGAATGCCATACTCGGAGAACCATGCTTGTGCTCCGTGTCATGAAACGGAGTGCATTCACCACGGCGAATAATACAGCGACAACGGTCGCGACTTTCCCTCACACAAGAATAACATTGCGGAGATTTTTTTCTGTTTGGAGAAAGTAAACCCTCTTAGGGTACTTGAGCGAGGCTTTCGAAGCGTTTTTCGACCAGCGCGGGTTGAACGTTGGATATTCCGTCTCGATACTCGAGCAGGTGCACGCGGCCGATCTTGCCGTAGTCTGACTCTCCGGTCTCGCTATCCATTGGGCTAGCGGGCTGACGAGCCACTTTCTCTACTGCCGGAGTCGCTATAGAAGTCCTGCGAGTTGTCTGTCCAGAGCTTCGCGAGTGCGGTGCGATCTTCTGAACTGAAAATCGATTGCAGGAGCCGGAGTCCGCGATCTTCCCGCGTTCCAATCCGCCTGCTCCTTCCAGGCAGCCCCGTTCCAAGCTTCTTCTGGGGGAGTGCTGGCAACGACTTACGGCAAAAGGTTTCGAATGGTCGCCCCAAAACCGAACCGGACCAATGCGAACTTACGAATGGGGGCGCAACAGAACTCAAGAGCTGAGCGCATTTTCGAGATTCTTTAAATTACGCGCGTTCTTGAGAGCAGACACGACCGGGCGCGGTCCCTGATGGACATGTACCGATACCACGAGCACTCGATGATTCATCTACGCATCAAACAGCAAATCCAGAAACTTCTCTTCACCGAAGGCACGATAGTCTTCTGGATTGCTTGTCGGTCGATGCTCCAGGCCAATCTCAAGTTGAACTGAATCGCTCGGGATGTGATACACTCGTCCCGGCTCAGCAGGGGCACTCCAGCGTTTCGCGAGATCAGGTTGGACATCCGTTGTCTGGATCGCGGCTTGTGGTGAGAACGTGCCGTCCAAGCTCGGCGGAGCGGCAGGGGGCGTGCTGTAGTCGCCGCCGTTGACGTATTGCCAGTTGACCGAGGCCCACGTTTCCACGACGCGGTTGACCAGGCTCGTCCCATTGGCTTCGGCACTGTACCAGTTCCCGTTGCTGTCACGTCCGAGGATGTCGCTGTTGGCGTCTCCATTCGTACTGCCGACGTGAATGTCGTGGACCCCGTTACTGGCAAACGACCATGTGGTGCCGAATGTGAAGTTAAAGACATTCACGCCCGCCAGTCCCAGCCACCATTTCGTGGTGTTGAGTCGCGCGGCGACATCGTCCTTACCATCACCGTTGAAATCGCCCACCACAAACGAGTCGAACGACTGGGTGGCAGTCAGGTCCGCGAACTTGAGGCTTGCAAAGCCGGTCGCCGGCCCCAGAGACTTGGCGACGAAAATACTCTTGTCCGCTCCATTGCCGAAGACGGCCACCAGATCATCGCGACCGTCACCGTTAAAGTCTCCGGCCTGAAAGAAGTTGAAGCCGGAGTTCACGCTCCAGTTGTGGGAGAACAGATACTGGAACGAGGAATTACTCGTCTTGACCATAAAGATGTTGCCGGTCGCGGTAATGAGCGCCAGATCGTCTCCCTTCACTCCGTCGAAGTTACCGACCGCGACATCCAGCAGTCCCGAAAAGTTGCCGAAGTCGCCCCAGCTCCGGTTGGCGAAGCGGTCCCCGTCCGACACGCCGACCCACCAGCGTCCACGGTTGCGATTCGGGATCTCGAACAGTCCGATGATGTCATCCAGACCATCGTCATTGAAATCCCCAACGTGAATCTCTTTGATGCTGGGATGAGTCCAGGTCGTCCAGGTCGAAAACGTGAAGTTGCCTTCGGAGTCGCCTAGACCAACTCGCCATTCGCCGTTGTTGAGCCAGCACGCGAGATCGTCGATGCCGTCTCCGTTGAAGTCACCAGTGAGAACCTTCCGGAAGGAACTCGCGGGTCCAGACGCCGCCACGGCTGTGGTGTAATCTCCCGAGCCATCAGGCCGCGTGAGCCACCAGTTGCCGTTGGTGAATCCGACAATGGATGTCCGGGGATCAATAAACCCCTCGAACGCTCCGATGTCGACGCGGGTAATAATCCGGTCGAAACCAGACCCTCGCTGATCAGTCGACAGGGGGGCTAAGTTTTCATCGACGGCTTTGTTATTGTTCCCGCGGTTCAGCGCCGGAGAATTCGGGACGGGTGCATGCGTTAAAGTCGGACCGCCGTTGTCGGCCAGCGTTCCCAACATCGGATCGCCGGTAATGGTATTCGTAAGGCTGCCCAGATTCTGGCCATCTTCGATAATGTTGTGCGTTCCCGTCAGAGTCGTTCCAAAGTATATCTGAATATCAGATCCATTCTCCCCCCCCGCGATAATGGAATTGTCAATGGTCGCCGTCGAGTTTGACGACAGTCGTATTCCCGCTCCAGTTCCTGCCCTGTTGGCGTAGATGGTGCTATTCACGACTCGCAGCCGCTGCGGGTCAAGAGAAATAAGTCCAATTCCCCCTGCGTTGTAGTTTGCCGAGTTTCCGGAAATCGTCGAATTGATTACCGTCAGATCTGCATCTTCTCCCAGCGCGTACACGCCTCCACCGGACTGTGAAGTATTTCCCCAAAGCGTTGAATCAATAATCAGTCCGACATCGACTGCGATGCCACCACCGTTCGTACCCGCCGTGTTCTCTGAAATAGTCGATTGTCGAATCTCGGATTCGTAGAACTGAGTTCGACGCGCGTAGATGCCCCCGCCTAACGCCTGCGAAATGTTGTGGGATACTGTTGTTCCCAAGAGAGTCAGACGTCGACTGGAGTGAATTCCTCCTCCGGTATGGGCCTGGTTATTGGCAATGACAGAGTCCGTAATGGTCAGAAAGTGATCTGAATGAACTCCTCCCCCCCGATAGCCCAG
Organism: Planctomycetaceae bacterium; assembly: GCA_017795105.1. GTDB lineage: Bacteria > Planctomycetota > Planctomycetia > Planctomycetales > Planctomycetaceae > Rubinisphaera. The sequence goes on along the minus strand of CP051247.1, from coordinate 6,004,899 downwards.
GTTTCTCGAAACTTCAGAATTGACGATCGTTACAACGCTACCGCTGCTGTAAATACCACCCCCGTTTACATTCGATCCGGAGGAAGCGACCCGATTGCCACCCGTGATTGTCACCGCATCGACGTGCAGACTGGCTCCACTGAGTACATGGAAGACGGCTTCGCCGATTCCCGGTGTGTTGGCGATATCGTCGATATCAGCGCCGCCATCGATAATCGTGTTCGTCCGCCCTCTTCCCACGATCGTGATATCCGAACTAACATCAAGATCTCCCGAAACTGACTCGTCCTCATTAATGCCAGATCGGCTCAACACAATAGGAGTTCCGTCGAGACTGGCATCGAAGCTGATGGTTGCAGCTTCCGCAGTTGAGTTGGCCGCGACAATTGCCTCACGAAGAGACACGACTCCATCAAACTGGTCAACGACGTCCGCGGCTGTGGTCACTCCGATAGATGTCGACGTACCTTCCATGGCACCGATATCGACGACATCGAGGCGGCGTCGCAACTCGCCTCGCTGATCGGTCGCCAATGGCTGATCGTTCTCGTCGAGAGCCAAGGCATTGCTTCCTCGATCGATCGCAAATCCAACGGCCCGGTGTGTTTGAGTTGGTCCTCCGTTGTCAATCAACGCTGGATCAATAACAAAGGTGAGAATTCGCCCAATCTGATTCCCATTCTGACCGTTCGTCATTCCTCCCGCCGTCAAGAACGAGTCGGTGACAATGTTGTAAGCGGACGCCGCATGGACATCGTCACCTTCGATATCGCTCTGCGTTGAGCCTTGTTTGGTATTCCCGGCCACGATCGTGTTGAACAGGGAAAACGTGTCACCAGAGGTACTACTGCCCAGAGAAATCCCACCGCCGGCAACCATGGCCACATTCATCGCGATCGTGGCGTTCCGTGCAGTGACGGTGGCGGCTTCGTTGTAGACTCCGCCGCCCAAGGAGCCTGCGGTATTGCTGGAAACGGTCGAATTGATGATCTTGACCGTTCCGGTGGCGAAGTGAGCCCCGCCTCCCGACTCGCTGGCTTGATTTCCAGATAAGGTTGAATCGCGAATCAGAACCGTTGCTCGACTGAACAGTCCCGCCCCAAAATTGGCCATATTGTCCGAAACTGTTGTGGTTCTCAGATTGACCGTTCCAGGCGTATTCGCATAAATGCCTCCTCCCGAATCCGTCGCCGTATTGCCAGAAATCGTGCTCAGTTCCGTGTTGAACACACCGTTCTGATTTTGAAAGATGCCTCCGCCACTCGTTCCTGCTTCATTGCCGCTCAAAGTGGAACTGGTCATCGTAATCTGACCGCGGGAGAAAATTCCGCCTCCGGTGCCCTGGGCTCGGTTGTCTTCGATCGTCGAGTTCATGATCGAAACGACAGAGTCAAGAAAGATGCTCAGTCCACCACCCCCCGAGCTCGTATAGTTGCCGAACACGCGGGTGTCGGTCAGGTTCAGCGCGCCACTGTTTCGAGCGAGAATTGCCCCGCCCGTTCCGGAGTTTCCTCCCGTGAGCCCAAGACCGTTCAGCGAAAGCGTCCCGTTGGTCGTCACATCGAAAATGCGATCCTGAATTCCGGGTGTGTTCGCCAGATCGTCGATATCTGCCCCGGCACTAATCGTGGTATTCGCAATACCATTTCCGACGATGGAAACGGGCGAGGTGATATCGAGGTCCCCGACGGCCGCGACGTCATCTCCGCCGCCAAGCGTCAGCTGAATGGGCGTGCCGTTTAGGGAGGCGTCAAAGATGATCGTATTGAGGTTCGGGTTCTCGTTGGCCGCAATGATGGCCTCTCGCAAAGACACGCCAGTTCCCGTCGTGGAATCAAGATGCCCATCATTCTCGTCAACCGCGGTCGTAACGGTGATGACTGACGGAGCGATTTCGGGATAGAGATTCTGCCCGTTGTTTTTCGCTCCAGGCGTCGCGGTAACGACGCCCCAGAGGAAGTCCTCGTACGCTCCCCCTGCTCCCTGTAACGAGAGCGAAAGCCCCTCGGAAACGGCTGGATCTTCGTCGAGCCCGATATCGGTCGACATCATCGATTGCGCAGGCCCGTCGGTGGCGGTGAAGGCTCCCTCGTAGCTCAGGAATTGCAGCACACTCCCCTGATCGTCAACAAGGGCCATCCCACCGACGGAATCCAGGATCCCTTCCGCATAGAAAACCAGCGTGCCGACACCATCATCCTGATCGGGGATGGCCTCCTTCAGTTCGATGGTCTTGTAGTTACTTCCCGTCGCCCCGTCGTAAAGAGCAATGAGATAACCGTCCAGTTCGGTACCGGCAGGCCCGGCAACCTCAACAAACTCGTTTGCGTCGGCGCCAGTGTCGTCGTAGTGGAACTCGTTGATAAAGATCGGCGTTGTCAGCAGGACCCGCTGTTCGCAAGTCTCGCTCTGCCACAGTCCCAGTGTCCGCCTTCCATCGAAAGCCACGTTCCGACGACGGCTTTTGAAGAGATGGGAGATTCTCTGGAAACGTTGCTTCTCAAAACGGGAGAGGAAGTGCAGAGAAGTCATGGCGGGCTCCGATTGGTCGCCGACTTTCATCTTCAAGTCGACAATTTCGCATCACGTGTTGAACCGGGGAATGCCGTTCGCTATTCGGAGTAACCCTGCAAGAGCCTCGCACTTCCCCGGGGCAGGCAGTTAAACCTGTCCAGCATAACAGGACACAGGGGGCAGAACAAAAACAAACTGCACTGGAAGGTTTTTTATTCGGAGTCTCCACCAATCCACGAACGGCGAGTGAGGATCGCGAAGACGCTTGGGGGTTGCCTATCTGCTTCGAGTGCCCCTCTGATGCATGAGATGAGCGGCGTTCTTAGAGCTCATTCTGAAGCTTCTATTGGTCCCAGGAGCTGGCAATCGATCGGGCGAAACGGAAAGAGTACGTGTTCACTTGGATGGACTACAAACGAGAGCACGTCTCGGTTCGATTTGATCTGATTGGATCTAGGAAACAAACAATAAGTCCAGGAATTCTTCCTCACCGAAGGCAGCGAAATCTGTCTGGATCGTCGGCGGGGGACCGGCGAAGCTGCCGATCATCAGGTATTCGAAGTCGGCTAATCGGCTCCACTCATCGATATCGGATCTCGACGCCGACGTTTCGTTGGCTTCCATCGAAAGCCAGTAGTTCCCAAAACGGCGCATGCTCAGAATGTCGTTGAAACTATCGCCATTGGTATCGGCCACACCAGACACGGGATCACTCGAAAGACCATATTGCGCATATCGTCCATCTCGGACGACAAACCGAGAATTGTCAGGATCACCAATCCCAGTTTTCGTAGCAGTCGAACCGGAAGCCCCGAAGTCGACTATCGAGTCCCCGTTGAAGTCTCCTACAAGGAAGACCTGCAGACGCGTATACAGTATGAACTGAGCCCAAACGTTGGAATCGAATGAGAGGCCCTGAGATGTCGCAACAACGATGGTCTTGGGAAGAGTCTTTCCCGGAATATCGAAAACACCGATGATGTCGTCTGCTCCGTCGTCGTTGAAGTCAGCTGCCTGGAGATGCGTGACTCGACGATCAGGATCCCATCTCTCCCAGGCATCTCCGTACCTAAATCTTGAGCCAGTCGCATCTGACCTGGCGACCCACCACCTTCCCTTGCTGTTGTAAATCGCGACATCGTCGCCGTTCATACCATCAAAGTTTCCGATCAGAACGGTTCGAAGCCCCGTGGCATTCCTGTAGGTTCCATACTCATCGGGGTAAAACCTGGTTCCATTCGACTCGTAACCCCAGAGCCGCGACTGATCGCCCGACTTATAGACCCCCAGAATGTCGTCCAGTCCGTCTCCGTTGAAGTCGCCCACCTGCAGCGATCGATAGCCTGTAGTTCGCAGAGTAGTCCATTTCGAGAAGGTGAACGTGCTGTCCGGATTGGAAATGCCAACCAGCAACCGACCGTCGCTCAGCAGATATGCAATGTCTTCGCGGGGATCACCGTTGAAATAGCCCTGGAAGGATTCGATCACGTCACTTGTTTCGAAGGGCACTCTCCCAGCAAGCTTCGTGCTGTACTCGCCGGTCGCGTCCCGCTGGCCGAGCCAGATATTCCGGTTATGAATACCCAGATAAGAATTCGCCAAGGGTCGCTCACCTGTCCCGTTCGGTTCGTCTGGGCTCGATACAGCCGTGGGAGTCTCGCCAACGCTATTGCTGATCATCTGGCTTCGACTCGACTGCGGTATCTGCCAGCGATATGTGTTTACCCTGTCCCGAACTGAGTCGGAGACGCTTTGAACAGCGGGTGCTGGGACAATTGTGGCAATGGCGCTGGAACTTGCCTCCGCCGATGCCGCTGTGAATTGCCCGATTCGAACATGCTGCCAGGTGGCCTGAGGAGCCCATTGGAGAATCTCGCGGTCAACAAAGGAACTGCCGTTCGATTCCGCGGCGTGCCACATACCGTCGCTCGCCCGACCGAACAGATCGGCCAGGCCATCGCCATTGCTTTCTCCCACCGAAAGATCGGCCAGACCGCCCGTTGCTTCACTCCAGTTGAGCCAGTGACTCATGAAGAATCGCTTACCGTCCGACCGGCCCGTCCAAAGTCTCGTACCGTTCAACATCGTCACGACGTTGTCGCGCCCGTCCCCATCAAAATCGCCCACCTCCACGGCATCGAGTGATTGAGTGACTGTCAAATCGGTCCATTTGCTGCTGTAGAATCCCAAAGCCGGACCAACCGATTTTGCCACAAAGATCGAACGGTTCTTCCCCGTCCCGAACACGGCCAGGATGTCATCTCGTGTATCTCCGTTGAAGTTACCGACCTGAACGAAGTCGAATCCGTGGGAGATGTTCCAGGAATGCGAGTTCAAGTACTGGAATCGCGTGTTGGACGTTTTCACCATCCATACCACCCCGGATGAGGCGATGATGCTCAGATCATCGCCTTTCACGCCATCGAAGTTGCCAACGAGAACAGCTTCGATGCCGGCGTAATTCCCGTAGTCTCCCCAGGAACGGCTTGCAAACCTCGTCCCATCGGAGACGCCGACCCACCAGCGACCACGATTGCGATTGGCGATTTTGAACAGGCCAATGATGTCATCCTTGCCGTCGTCGTTGAAATCGCCGACATGGATCTCCTTGATATCCGTCGTGCGCCAGGTCGTCCATCTTGAGAAGGTGAACCTTCCCATGCCGTCGGCCAGACCGATCTGCCAGTCGCCGTTATTCAGCCAGACAGCAATATCCTGGACGCCATCGCCGTTGAAATCCCCCGTCCTTGTCAGTTGAAAGACAGAGGCCGGACTCGATGTCGATGTGGCGACGTTGAACCCCACATCGTCATCCGGCGTATTGACCCACCAGTTTCCATTGGTGAATCCGACAATTGAACTTCGGGGCTTGTCGTACTGAACTTCAATCGCACCGATATCCACGGTTCCACCAGAGATTCTTTTGAAGCCTACTCCTCGCTGGTCGGACGTGAGAGGAGCCCCCATTGCATCGACGGCTTCGGAATTGCTGCCGGCGTTGAGCGCGAGAGAATTCGGGATCAGCGCGAAAAAGGAGGTCCCACCATCGATCTCGGTGATCGTCGACTCGATCACTTCTTCTCTGGACACGCCAACAGTGTTTCCATTAACGCCGTCCGTTAAACCGCCCGAGTTTGGAACGCCTACAATGTTGTGACTGGATTCACCAGAAACATCTCCTATAGCAATATCGTTGGGACCAACCCAGGGCCCCACTGTCGGAAAATCTGAATCATCATTGTCGATGACAATTGTGTTATGCAGCGTCACGTTGCCATCGACGATCGCGATCCCACCACCGCGGCCCGGTACGTAGTCGCCGAAGGGATAACCGTCCACGTATCGACTTTGCGCCTGGTTATCGGAAATCGTTGAATTGCGAATCACCGTACTCCCACCGGCGACTGCGACACCGCCTCCATCTCCTCCCTCGGTTCGATTAGCGCTGATCGTAGAGTTGATGACCGTGGTCGTTCCGGCAGAAAAGATCCCTCCTCCATCCCCCTCGTACTGGGCATTATTGAATCTTAGAGAAGAGCTCTGGAGTTTGAGAGTACCGCTGGAATCGATCGCCCCTCCTCGTTCGTAGGCGATGTTCCGCTTGAAAGCTGTCCCTGTGATGGTAAGCGAGCCGGAATTATGAATTGCACCGCCTGAATAACCATAATTGTTCTCGAATAAAGAGCCTTCGACGGTCAATTGCCCTTCATTACTGATCGCTCCTCCGTCGCCGCGCGACGAATAGTTCCACTGAAACGTTGTCTCCGAAATGCTGGCTGAGCCTGAGTTGAACAATCCACCGCCATTCCCAACCATCGCTGTACTGTCCGATAAGGACGAGCCGACCAAATGCAGGGTACCAGCGTTATGAATCGCTCCACCATCTGCAAACTCCTCTGTCGTTCTCCCGGAGATCCGTGAGTCTGTGACAGTGAGCGTTCCCGCGTTCCGAATGGCCCCGCCCCCCTCGGACGAAGTGTCTGTCCCCCCAGTAATCCTCAGACCGTCAAGTTCTACCTCAGCTTCCTGAGCAATATTGAAGACGCGCGATTGGCCGTTCGCATCGATACTCAGGCTATCTCGCCCCAACCCGGAAACTACAAGCGAACCTGTAATCGTCAGTTGACTCCCTGCCAGATCGATCACCTGGCCCGATAAGCTGGCATCGAAGTGAATTTCGTCGGCCTCATTTGACGAACCGGCTGAGGCGTCTCCAAAAGCCGTGTTCGTGTTCGCTGCCTGTATCGCTTCCCGCAGGCTGATCAGGCCATCCGTGACACCCACTCCATTGGCGGGCTGGTCGAGAATCGTATTGACGGTGTAGATCGTCAACAGAACGCGGTCTTCCAGCACATCTGACTGACAAACAGAACGATCCAGACGCCGTCGGAAGCGGGCGCGGACTGCTGAGCGATTGAGACCCCGACACGCGATTTTAAAGAGAGAGCGGCACATGAGACGGTTCCTCCAGAATCGATGTCGAGTTGAGAAGGCGATGTCAAATGTAAAACGCACACGTCTGTCCCACTGCGGCTCACTCGCCTTTCCCGACGGAGTTCCGAATCCTAAGCGACGCCCCGGAAGCGTGCACTGATGTGCTGGCAACAACTGTCGGCAAAAGCGTCTCGAACGATCCGCCCAAAACCGAATCCGACGGATGCGAACTCATGACTGACTGGCAGGAATCAAGGACTGCGCATTCTCGAGACTCTCCCTATGATGCATGCATATTCTTGAGAGGCATCCGCTATTTGTGATGCTGGCCTCCGTCACCCACCAGGAACTGGCCCATTTGAAGATGGAGAACGAACTTCTCAGAGCCCGACGCCGAAGAACATCCGGACGACGAAGTCCGAGCGGCTGCAACTCCTCCTAGCCGGAAGTGGGTCGCTACAAATCCGAACCCAACAATTCCAGACGTTCTTCCAACAGCCAGGGTGGTCGCACGCGGTGTTGCGCCAGCTCCGTGCGATGCTGCTTCTATCGCACGGCGAATCGCTAGCGCACGAGAATGCCACGATCCAATGCTGCTAATGATACTGACATGAAGACGTTTCACGAACGGCTGAGAGAGCGGCAGCGACTGCGCCAAGGCTTGTGGCTTGGGGATGGCACGCTCACTCAGCTCGGCATGAGCAACATCAACCCGTTGGATCAGCCCAAAGGAAAGAGCGAGCAGCCCGAGGTATCGTCGATCTAGACGCTCAAAGCGCTGCCAGCGGCGAAAGCATTGAAGCGAACGCCCGGCGTTGCTCTGGTGATGCCGGGAGCAATCAGAAAATGATTAGCGTTCCATTCGGAAACTCTCCTTCCCATCCGCACGGGAAGTGCCCTTTGGCATACCAGTACGCTTGGCTGGCGTAGAAACCCGGCTGAAAAACGTCGGCATATTCAGATTCCATGCAGACGTGGAGAATGTCCCACTGGACCGTATCCTCAAAGACCTTGGGAAGATCATGCTCACGCACCACAGCTTCGATCTTCTGTCGAACAAGTGGTTCGGTTATCGGTTTCAACGATGCGACGATTTCATTCCACTGGCTGAACTGTTCTCGTGATCGTTCTGTTAGCCGCTGACGGTATTGGTTTGCAGCTTCAAGGCACAAGTTCTCCCATGCTATCGAACTGCACTGGTTGACCGCTTCTTCCCAAGTCGGAAGCAACATGACTTTACTTGGATTTTGGATGCCATTGAACGTGCCGACATTGGCGAACCAGTCCGCCTTTTCTAATTGTTCAAGAGTCGCTGCCGTTTGTGGTTGCATAGTATGCCTCATGGTGTTCGTCGTTGTGGGAGTCTTCCGGGGATGTTAGCGACCGGAGCAGATTCCAGAATCCCGTGAGCGGCTCGTTATCGAGTGGCGGGATGGCCCGGAGGTTTATCTCCGGGTTGCGCAGCAACAGGCAGTGGCCCATTCACGAACTTCGGTCCATGATACGTCCAATCTCAATGAGAAGCACCTCCTCTTTCCGGACGGAGTTACGAACCCTACGCGCCGCGTCCAAAGTTTGTACTGAAGTGCTGGCAATGACTTACGAGAAAAGCGTCTCGAATGGTCCCCCAAAAACCGAACCGGACGGATACGAACTAACAACTGGCTGGTTAATAGAAATCAAGGGCTGCGCGCATTTTCGAGACTCTCCGAATGACGCGCGCGTATTTTGGAGAGCACAATCCGGCCTGGCGAGAACCCCGATCCCGGTCCTCTGCTCCATCCGATGAACTTCACGCGCACCGGCCAACGTCCGGAGTGCAGATATTCATGGCTCTCTGCAGGGAAGCTTTCACGAATGGCTCAGAGAACAACGGGCAGTGCGGGAAGGACTTTGGCTTGGCGAGAGCGATGCGGGGGGCGTGAAACGGTAATTGACAGACAACCTAACGTGTTGGTTCAGCCGCAGATTCCCACGGGAAGAAATCGTAATGGTCTTCAGCAATGGGAATGAAGACCGCTCCAACTAAGCCTTGTTCGTGGAAGGTCGTTCGGAACCGATCACTGATGATCGGTCCATTGCCGCCACGTGGAAAGAAGATGTCGTCGCCGTTCCACGTCTCTTCCTTGATGACAAGCCGATCATATCGCTTGAGCGTATCGAACAAACACTCAGGGCACACTTTTGATTCATCCTGCCACACATATCCCGACGCTCTTTGATCGATCATCGTCGGGCTTCGCACGACGGTCGCTTTGAAGTAGCGGGGAGCCGTTTCTGTTGGCTTCACACGGCGGTGGACCACCTTGACAAGATCAACCGGCTCAATGCTCTCCAACCCACGCAACTCGTGATGTCGAAATACGTCCACAAAGCGTTCGGAAACGATTAATACATCACCGATGTCAGCAACATCACCGTAATGCTTGCCCCAAGACTCCAGTTCAACTCGATACGGCGGCAACCATTCGAGCATCGACAGCGGACGACTACACGTGGGACAGCGAATACAGTCGCCTACGTTGAATCCTTCTTCTTTGATGGCATCGGTTCGTCCCATACGGTCTTCGGGACTGTCCACTTCGGGTTTGCGGAGAACAAAGAACATCACAATTCCTTCCCTAATTAAAATCCATTCGGGAATCGTTCACGAAGGTCAGGCTGGTTGTATCGCCAACGAAGCCAGTCCTCGAATTGTTGAGGAGTCGCATTGCGGTTTTCTGGTCGTCGAAGCCAATTGACGACTTCATCATCCAAATCACGGTGCCATCGTTGGTAACCCCGATGGGCAGCGCCATCGATGGCTTGAGTCGTTAATCTCCGATCACGGGGCTGATAGTGACCACGAAGTGTCGGGTGCTGATTAAGCTCTCTTCCAACCTTCGTTGCGATGGGGTGGTGAATCTGTCCGGTAGGAACTCTTGCTGGGGCTTTCGCACATTCTAAATCCTGTTTGATTGTCTTAACAGCGTCATCAAGTTCATCATCTGCAATTTTGACCCATTTGCCGTCAATAAGTTTCTCAAGTGCCGTCCCAGCAATTCGCAATCCGTGCTTCGAAAGGATCGCTGCCAAAATGGCATCGTCAGGTCCTGGTACGAGAATCCCTGCGACAAAGATTGCGGAGTATACAGTTCGATCAAGTCCGATCTTAATATCACCGCTGGTCTCATTGACGATAATCCGAAACGCCTTATTTCTAGTTTCGAGATTACGTATGATTTCATCTTCCTGTCCCTCCTTTGCAATCTGGTTCTTCGGGATAAACATCGCGTCGACGATTTGATTATTCCGAAGAGAATAGATGATAATCCCACCGGCCCCTTTGCCTGTTCTCTTACGAATTACACGCAGCCCGTCGTTGTTCCACATTTTCTCGTCGATCACTTCAAAGTGAGGATTGCCTCCACTTTCTCCATTCGGCATCTTGACTGGCATCTGGGAGAAACCCGATACCATTCCTGCGAATGACGCGATCGCTCCAGCAACTTCGGAGATCTGGTATGCGTCAGATTTTGTAACCGAGTCCGATTTTTCCGCCGGTGGAACCGCCTGGCCGACTTCCGTTCCGTCGTCCACCGGGATGATCACTGCGTTGCGATAGTCGTAGCCCATCGCGCTGACTTGATTTCCATCGGTGTCATAGAGCGTAAGATTCTCAGCGCCGGCGACCCCCAATCCGTCCACGTCGTAACGTTCAAATATTCCGTATCCGACCAATATGTCATCTGAGTCGTCGTCGGGCGTCCCGTTATCGTCATAGTACTCCAGATACCAGATCTCATCGAGATCCTGGAACTCGACCGGGCATTCGCAATCGCAAGAATCAGCTTCGCCGTCCGACTCGCCGCCGGTCGTTCCATCACCAGTCCCGCTGTCATCACCGGCTGGTGTTGGCATCTGTTGAGTGAATTCCCATGCCGGCGTGTAGTAATTCGCAGCCCCCGGGAATCCGTCTCCTTCCATAGAGAACTGGGGGTGCTGTCGACTTGCCGGTCCCGATCTGTCCCAGATGTCGAATCCTTCATAGTCGTCTGTGGAGCCGAGTTTCTGGGCGTTATTGGTCTTCTGTAGCATTGCGTTTGGAAAACGAATGCTCACGTCAAAGCCGGCCGGTTGATGCGAGTTATCGATTGCCAACTCAAGGGCCTGGATGCTTGGCTCAATCTGTTCAGTCAACTCCGGAACGGCCAGGCCATCATGGTATTCGGCCGGAGCCGTCCAGTTCGAGCTGTCATCATAGTAGAAGATGTCTTCCTGCTCGTAGATGCTCGGATTCGACAGCGGGGGCTCGTAGAAATGCTCTTCGTCGAACATGCCCATCATTTCGCTGGGACTCACCGCACGTTTCGCACCCGCCGCCGCCACGCCGGTCACGGTGTAATCGATCTTGCCATCGTCGCCGTAACTCCCCTCGGCGTCGACACTGATACCTCCAGTGGCAAACTCGGAATACGACATGGCATCGTACCCGTCGGCCGCATCAGCGTTCTCATGCTGGTGCTGAAGGGAGATTCGGTCCAGAACAGTTTGTCCAAGAGTCTCTTTGACTGAATTCTTGCCGCCCGGGTAATTTGAAATTTCGATCTCGGACTTGTAGGCGGCGGTTTGGGTTCTGCCTCGAGAACCACTTGACTTCAGCGGCAGCTGATTGGAAACGGTCCCCAAAACGTTCCACTCAAACTCCGAGTCGATCTGGACCATGTGGAAGTCGTCTGCGAGAACTTTGCGATCGACGCGGCCATTGCGGGCTCTAATCTCCACATAATCATCCCAGCGGGCGTAGACGTGTGTCCGATACATCAGAACCGCGGAAATGATGTGATCGCCTCCGGAGAGTGTCACGACCTCAGAGGTACGGTTGCGCCCCGTACCGGTGATCGTGTTCGAGTGCCCTTGGGAACGACTGACCGATTCCCGTTGATCGGTCGAGCTTGTCCCCCGGCCAGTGATGACAATCGTGGCCTGCCGAGATTCTTCCGATTCGTAGTTGTCCTCGAATGAATCCGTATCGTAGAAGGTGGGGAATTCCGGGCTGAATTCTGCAGACGACACGACGTTGTCACCGTAGGCGATCGTGTCAACGATTGCATGAGCGCTCCTGAATTCCAGCTGGTGCTGTTTTGACGAGAACATCCAGTCTTTTCGGTCGATTCGATTGGCACTCTCGTTCTTGCTCTCATTCGACAGAAGCTGCACGGACTCACTATGGTCGTAGGATTCGCCCGAATTCTGTCCAGCATCCGAAGTTGACCAGGCGTCGCTCCAACTGTTGAGCGTCATGCCGTCACTGGCCTTGACCTCCGCGGCCGTCAGTGTCGTCTCGGCATCAGCATAGCTCATCGCTAGTGCATTGTACTTGATCGGGCCTAGTCCCTGGGAACTCGCAACCGCTCTCGTCTGCAGATGACCGATGACGGGCAACTGAGCGACTGGACCGACGGTGGTCGTTGTTGTGCTTGGAGTCGTGACCGTTGTCGTACTTCCGTCGTCGATCAGATCGAACGCCTCGGTCGTATAGAACTCTCGGGTTCTCACGTCCTGATTTCCGACATCTGAAATCCAATGACTGAAAGCGGACTTCGTATCGTATTTGTACTCGCTGGGGGTCCCCCCACCCTGCGATTGAACCGTGACAACATCGTCCGGCACGACTTTCTCGCCGATAGTCTCGGACACGGAAGAAGCCGTTTCCTGAAACAGGGTCGTCGCGGACCAGGTCGAAGATCCTCGGGTCGTTGTAAAGGAACCCGTTTTGTAGGGATAACCTGCCTGGTTCGTGAGCAAGATCTCATCGGAAATCTCATCTTCGACAGATGTCAGGCGTTCATAGCCTCCGCGTCCCCAGACGTATTCGTCAGTGAAGTTGGATTCACTTCTCGCCGTGATCCGACCATCGGCGTCGAGTGCGAGATTCTCTGTCTCCCAGTAGTGCCTTCTTCCGTCACCTTTTCCTTCCGACTGCCCGGATGAGTAGCGAACTCGGGACTGGCTGTTCTCATCCGACTCGTTGTATCGTGCGGTGCTCTTTGTGCTCGCGTTGTAATCGAAGTACTCGTCAAACCGGTAGCTCTCATCCATCGTCGTATTGACGACCGCCGTGCTAGTTGGCTCGGCCTGCTCATCGTCGTCCCAGCCATTCTCGGTGGTCAGCGTATCCGTCACGTCATACTCAACAAATCCGCTGTAGACCTCGCTGATCTCCTTCAAACCTGACTCAGACTCGGACATTGATGATCTACTGCGCTTCGTCACCCCGTCCGTGATTTCCGTCTCCAAAGAGTTGGCCCTGACCGTCGAACTTGAATAGACATTCTTCTCGGTCAATCCGTCGGCCTTCCCAGTCATTCCGCTGTAGTCGTCGCGAGAATAGATCTCCAGTTCGGCCTCCTGCTCACCATCCTCGACGACTCCGTCGCCGTCCACATCAGCATTGGACAGCGTTAACGTAAACGTACCGGTGCCGCCAAAGTGACTGCTCCACTTCATTGGACCGGTGGCCACTTCATTCAATTCACTGTCCTCGGGCAGACTCGTTCCACCATGAGGATCCGTCGCTTCGACGAGCTTCACAGTCCCCTCGAAGAAATCCAGTTCAAACAATGTCGCCGTTCCCACGCCGCCGCCGGCAAGTTCATCACCATTCTGGTGCGAGGAGGAATCCTGATTGAGGGAGGTCCCGTAATTGAACGTGCCATCGCTCTGATCGTCATACAGGGTCGCGACGGATGTCACCGTCTCTTCGTTCGAATGGTCGAAGGTGATTGCCCCACTCGAACTTGCAGTTGAATTCCAGTTATCGGTGCCGGAGAAGTAATCATAAAATGTCTGATGTCCGGTCGAACTGGTTATGGCTCCATTCTCGTCAGTCTCGACCATGTCAGTCGGACTCAGCTCTTCGTAGTAATAAGAAACCGTCTGCGCGGTGCCGCGTGAGGTAAAGGCCGTATTGAACGAGAGGGTCTCTTCCGCCGAAACAGCCGGGGTGTAAGCCGCAGAGCGGGTGTCGGAGACTTCGTAGGAGCTTGGGGCCGACTCGGGGGTCAGCGTCCGGAAGTACTCTTTCGAGTGGTACACGCGATCGCCGCCCTGGATCGATCCGACTGCGTCAAGAGTCGCGTTCTCCCACACTTCCGTGTCAGCACCGACTTCGTAGTTCGACAGGCTGGTGCCGGACTCCACGTAGTTCGATGCGGCTTGACCGGTCCGCTTGCCATCAGCATTGATCGCACTGCTCGAAATCGCGTATCCGCCGGCTTCTCCAGTCCCGAAGAACGATGTGAAGTCCCCGCTGTCATCGATCGATTCAGTGATCGTAATCGAGGTAATCTCTCCGCTCGTGGCTCCTAAACCGACCAGCGTTGTCAGCGTATCTCCCTCGACTCCGTAGCTCCCGAAACTGCTGCTGCGGATTTTGAAATTTACTGTTTCCACCAGATCAGGTGTCAGGCCAGACTCCCGATTTCCGATGAGCTCAAAGTCGAAAGCCGAGGTGCCGTCACTACTGATATCCATCGAGCCAATCAGCTTCGACGTCACCGTGAAATCTTCCGATGTGCCCGTGCCCCCTTCTTCGTCCGGTTCCGCCGTCACCGTTTCGGTTGTCGTTTCCGATTCATTGAAGTCAGACGTCGACAGAAATGCGAAGGTATCGTCTCCGTTTCCGCTAAACTTATAGGATTCATCGCTGGTGAGGACGTCCGTGCCGTCACCGGTTAAACTCAGCGTTCCCTCGAAGGACCATCCGGCAGATCCATTCGACGAATCGGTCACGATGATCGTCGTACCCTCTTCGCCCGAGACCATCGGCGCCGCCACACTGGTGAGCATGGCATAGCCGTAATCTCCAGAGACCTCCAAGTTCAACGCGTAGTTTTCAGTGACGTGAGGAACCGCACCGGTTTCGTCGACGGATCCATCCGCGACCAGAGACATCGTCTGCGTGCCGGAGGTCTCATAGGGACCACTGCCCATTGCATTCGGATCGCTGAAGTCCAGCGTGGTTGTCCATTCATCGTCATCGACGAAGGTGACCGTTCCATCCAGGCTGAAGCTGAATGTGTCCGTTCGCATCTCTTCGTCATTCAGCTTGTAGAGTGCGTATTCGAAGACACCATTGTCCATCTCGATACGCCAACCGAACTTGTCGGTGCGAGAGCGAGCCCCTGCAAACGTAATCTCTCCATCAACATCCTGGTTCAAATCGAACGCCAGCGTCCAGACTGAGCTTCGATCGATCACTTCGGTGTAGGTCCAGTTGTCGGCATCGACGTAACTCCCCAATACCGTTCGGTCCCCGGTGATGACTTGGCTGATGGTGAGCGTTCCAAGCGGAAGATCCACGATTTCATCGGCGGGGCTGTCGGCGTACGACGTGATCGTTTGGGGCACGTTGGCCTGGCCCGGATAAGCAGCGGAGAAATTCCATTCCGAGATCATCTCGCTGAGATACTCGGGAACGTCGGCCGAGACAAACTCCGGAATCACCCCAGTTTCAGGAAGTGCCACGGGGGCCTCGAACGGATCATCGGCAAAGCTGCCGTATGTCAGCAGTTGCTCCATAGTTTTCGTCAGGTCGGTTTTGGTCTGCTTTCTGACCTCGACCGGTAGATCGACGGTCTGGGAACTCGTCCCATCACTCACCTGAACCTGCAGTGTATACTCGCCCGTTACATCGGCATCGAATCCCGGCGCGGCCGTCGCGACAGTTACAACGCCGGTCGCCGCATCGATCGCGAACAACCCGCCGGCGTCATTGAGCAGTGAATAGGTCAGCACCGCGCCGTCATCGACGTCGCTCGCCTGTACGGCACCAACAACGTCTCCCTGCTGTGCGTCGTCCAACATCGACAGCGACGTGATCACAAACACGGGTGCATCATTGGCATCGGTCAGTGTGATCGTGTATTCGGCGGTCTGGCTCTGTGGTCTCAAGCCATCATCGGTGACTTCGATCACCAGCGTATGATCCGCCAGTGTTTCATAGTCAAGCGGCGCATCCTGTTTCACGGTGACTTCACCGGTCTGGGGATCGATCTCGAAGTACCCCGACTCATTGCCGGACACGATCCGGTAAGTGAGATAGTTTCCGTCGGTGTCGGTTGCCCGGTTGCCCCCAACGACAACATCCCCGCCAACGCTGTTCTCAGCGAGTTGGACCGAGATATTCTGGAGGTCCGGAGCCTGATTCGCATTCGCACCGGCACCAGCGACAAGAATGGTCACGTTTGCCGTCGCCTGTAGCGTCCCGGAACCATCGTCGGTAACGCACACCTCCAAGGTAAATGACGGGGTCGTGAGATAATCGATTTCCGAAGGATTCAAGACCTTGATGACGCCAGTAGCGGCATTGATGGCGAAGGCATCGTTCGTGTTCCCCCCGGTAATCGCGTAGGTCAGGCTCTGCCCCACATCAGGATCGGACGCCACGATCGTTCCAATGACCGTGCCCATTGATGCGTCTTCGTCGACGATCAGTGTCGTTGTCGAGATTGCCGGAGCCTCATTGACATCCGTCAGTGAGATCGTGTAGGTCGCGCTCGTCGAGACATTCGGAAAGCCATCGTCCGTGACCTCCACAATCAGCGTATGCACGGGAACGGTGTCAAAGTCGAGGACTGCGCCGCTAGCCACGGTGATCTCCCCCGTCGCTGCATCGATGGCGAACAGATTGTCCTTGTTTCCACTCAGAATCCGATAGGCCAGTGTATCCCCGTCGGCGTCCGTCGCCAGATTACTTGGCACAACAGAAGTGCCCGCAGCCGCATCTTCGGCGATGCTGAAGTTCGCGTCGGTAAGGACCGGCGCGTTGTTCGTTGTGATCCCGTGCCGGACGGTAATCGTGACGGTCGCCGTGGCAGTTGTCAGTCCGTCAGTCACTTCGTAGTCGAACGTCTCCGTGCCTTCGAAGCCTGCCTCCGGCGTATACATCAATGAGCCGTCGGATTCGAAGGAGAGCTTGCCGTTAGGTGTCAGGATGCTGCCATCATAGTCGCGATGTAGCCCCTCCCGGGTAAGCACATCCAGCGGGTCCGCTTCAGGATCCGGTTCCTGGATACCCAGGATCGTGTAGACGAGAGAATCCCCGTCCACATCCGTATCATTGTTGCGAGGATCGAACTTCACGAACCCATCCCGGTCAACCTCAAGGGTATCGTCGGTGGCGATCACGGCATGATTCACAAACGCCGTCCCCGTAACTGTCACCTCTCCGAAGTAACGTTCGCCACGATAATTTTCCAGCACGTAAACGAGTGTTTCCTGCTGGCCGTCGGCAAGAGTGGAGTTCTCGTATTCGATGACATAGCGCAACCGATCGTTGATCGTTCCGTAGTCCCGAATGTAATCCTCCAAACTCCCGTAATGGTCCGCGATATATCCGTCGAGAGAACCGTGACGCTGGTCCCCACCAGTGCTCTCATAGTAAGCGACCAGCGCTTCGGGGACTTCAACGCCGACCGTTGCCGTCCCCTGTGTCGCCGCCTCGACTGCCACCAGTCGCCATTGGCCCTCATAGCCCATCCGATCTTCCACGGAATCGTCCGGGACCTCGCGATCAACCATGCCCGACGGGTAGAGATCCAGCAGCGGATTCAGGCTGCCGGTCTGTCCCTGCTCCACGGTCAGAGCCGCGACTGGAGCGGCAAGATGGGCATCGCTGATGTCGAGCAATACCGTTTGAGCGGATGAAATCTGGCTGCCATTGGTAACCGTATATGTGAAGCCATCGCGTCCTGAATAGCCGCTGTCGGGTGTGTACGTAAACGTTCCATCGCTCTGCACGATCACCTGGCCGTGGAGAGGAGCGTCGACCAGCGTCACGGTGGTCGATCCGGGCTGATAAAGATCATTGGCCAACAGTCCGAAGTCTGGCAAACTGACATTCAGTACCTGGTCTGGTCTCAACGCGTACTGATCAGCGACGGCCAGGGGCGTGGTGCCTGCCAAACCATCCGCCGTGATCGTGAACGCAATCGTTCCTGCGCTTCCCTGACCATTCTCATCAATCACCGTGTAGCTCACGGACTCAGATCCAGTGAACAGTGGATCGGTGGCCACGTAGTACAGCACGTACTTACCGCGGTCGAGCGGTGATCCTTCGGACCGATAGTAGTTGTCGAACCCGTTGTCGAGTTTGCCGATTGGGCCCAGACTTGCTTCGAAAACGTCGTCATCCTCCACTTCCCAGTCGATCGTCTCAGCGAACCAGTCGACCGAGAGCTGATCCTCGTCGGCGAACCGATCGTTGACATACGCTCGCAACGTGCCCCACACGTCTAAACCACCAGCCATTTCGAACTCAGCCAGGAGCGGGTCAGAAACCTTCGGCTGATAGGCCAGTTTCCCATGCGAAAGCGTGAGAACGGTCTGTTCATCGAATCCGGAAAGCGTAATTGACGCACCATCCCAGCCGGAGTCATTGGCGAGCGGGTCCACAGTGACGGTGCCTCCGGCGGCTACGATCACTTCATCGTGCTGCGCGACCGGGATCGCCTCAGCGACGTCAATCGAGACCGTTGTTTCGGTGTATAGTCCACTGGCCGTTTCCGTGGCCCGCAGTTGCAGGTCGTATTGGGCCATTACCTCGGGATCAAGGACCGACGCATCAACGATGCGGATGACACCCGTCGCGGCATCGATGGAGAAGATGCCTTGCCCAGTCCCGCCCACCAGAGAAAAGGCAATCGAATCAGCACGATCCGGATCCGTGGCCAGCACCGTCCCGACGACGGACTGACTCAGGCTTCCCACGTAGGCCACGAGTTCCTCAGACAGCGGGGAGAACTCCGGTGCCTCGTTGACGTCCGTGACGGTCACCCTGAGTTCATGCTCCGTTGCGAGTTCGCCGGCATCCTTCACGATGACTGTGACCATGAGCGTCGGATTCACTTCATGATTGAAGAAGGCCGCATTCTTCACCTGAAGCTGGTTGCCGACAATCTGAAACGCATCATCGCCAAATCCCGGTTTGATCGAGAACGTTACTGTGTCATTGGCGTCGGGATCACTCGCGGTGAGTGTCGCGACCGCAGTTCCATTCGTCGAATTCTCAGCCACGCTTACGGTCGTCGGCGAGGTAAGATCAGGTGCCTCGTTGACGTCGGTCAACGCGATCGTCAATGTGGCCGTGTCGACATTCGTCGCAGAATCGGTCACCTGGACCTGCAGGTCCCATGTCGGGGTCGCCTCAAAGTTTAAGACCGGATCTGGAGTCGCAAGAGTGATCACCCCCGTCTGCTCGTCGATGACGAAGGTGTTATCGGTGTTGCCGCCGGTGATTGCATGACTCAGGCTGTCGCCCACATCGCTATCGGTCCCTACGAGCGTGGTCACGACAGTCCCGAGCTCGGAGTTCTCATCCAGCGACACCGTCGTGTCCGCCAGTATGGGGGCCTGGTTTGTGACCGTGATCGCGACCGTCGCTTCGGAACTGTGAAGTCCGTCGAACAAAGCGTAGGTGAAGAAGTCGGTCCCCATGAAGCCGGGACGCGGCCTGTAGACAAAGGTCCCATCGTGACTCAGCTTCAATGCTCCATTCGCTGGGCCGCTGACCAGCCGTGTGATGGCCAGGTCACCGTCATTGACCGAGTCGTTATTGAGCAGAGAAGTTCCAGCCGTGTTGACCGTCAGCTCACCTGACATCGCGACGGTATAGCTCTCATCCAAAGCCGTGGGAGCAACCGTGTTTGCCGCTGGATCAGTTTGAGTACGGAGGGTCTCCCAATTGGTCGCCGGGTTACCTTGAGAACTGACGCTTACCTCTACGTCATGCCCCACCGCCTGCACGCGAACTTCGGCCGTAAACTCGTTCCCGTCACCGTCAGTGGCGGTATACGTGAAGAGATCTGTTCCCGCAAACCAGGCCGGTGTTGAGTACTGCAGCCAGTCGACTGTCGTCGTACCATTTCCGTGGATGACTGAAACGGTTCCGAACTCCGGCGTCGTGACCGATGTGATATTCACCGACGCCGGATCGGCACCGATGCCATCATTCTTGAGAACATCCAGATCCAGCGTGACCACACCATCAACATGGCTCAGCTGGGCCACTGACGCGTTGCGGAACGAAACCTCCGTTGCCGTCAGCGTCAGATCGTCGTCGGGACCGGAGTACGCCCAGTTAAACATTCCCACCAGTTTGATATACGCCGTCCCTGCTCGAAACAGGTTCGGCTCGGCTCCCCCGGGAGCGATCGTCCCGCCTCCAATGACCGTATGATAGTTCGTCCATTCCGAGTTGATGTATTCCGAGTGCAGAAGCGCGTAGTTGTATGTTGTTCCACTCTGGGCATTCCGGACCTTGGTTCCGGCAGCGATCTTTCCATTGCCATCCAACAGTCCGTCTGTGCCATCGGTGATCGCCGCACTGACCGATCCGTTGACAGCGATCTTCCAGAGTGTGACCGTTGATCCACTGGAGGCTTCGATCGGCGCCCCATTCGCGTCGAGAATCAAATCTCCATTCCCGTCGACCTGATAGGTGGCCGAAGAGATTCCCCCGGAAGCCCACATTCCACCACTGCTGAAATTCTGAGTGACGTATCGGGAATAGTCGCTGTGGACGTGACCGGTACTGTCCGCATAACTCATGAAGCTCAGATTGCGAGTGTGAGCCGCTCCGCCGGTGCTCCAACCGGAGAGGTCTCCGGACAGGTACATGGTCCCGCCCGCACTTGGATCGAAATCCACGGCGAGAGTCGCTTCCTGCGAACTGCCGTAGGTCAGCACGTGGATCGGTTTGATCAGATTCAGGTCAATATCGTACGAGGCAAATCCGAAGTAATGCCGCTCGGCTGCCGCTCCCGACTGCTGCTGGGCCTGCATCTCGACAGCGATCTCGTACTGGAGATCCGTGTCCACGGGCAGCAGCTGATCGGACATGATCTCATCACGAGCGGTGCTCGTGGTATAGGTCGTCTGCCCGCCAAATGTCAGCCCCACGGTCCCGTCCCGATAGAGATCAACGGCCCGGCTGACAGTCAGATCTCGCCATGAGAACAAATTGCCGGTAGTTGACTCATTGGCCCGCACAATCGGCCGGACGTAAGCGGTATCGGGACGAAGCTTCAACGTCGTCTCTGAGGTTGTCGTTGTCTGGCCACCGAACAGCAGCGTCAGTAGCTCCCACTGATCGCCCGTGTTGACGAAGGTTTGACCGGACCGCCCGAGCAAGCGTCCCTGAGCGTCGTACTGCTCCACCCCGATGTAGTGTTGGTTGGCGGCATTGAATTGTCCCCCTGCACCATCGCCGGAACGGATAAACCCGGTGAGCGCATAGGACTTGGCTGCATCGACCCTGACGAGCTCGTCGCCAAGGAATTCGTCGCTCTGGTCACTGCTCTGCAGCGTCGCTCCACCGAACGGGATCACCGCCTGGAAACCAACCTGGTCTTCGAGGCCCATCATGGCCTGCTGCGTTAGTCCAAAGCGAACGTCGCGGTACTCCAGAACCTGACTGCCGCCACCGCTGTCGGTGTGGTTGGCGAGAATGGCTGGACGAATGGAATATGTTCCCGGACGAAACGATGTGTGCCCGACATCGCTCGGGTCTTTCACACCAGAAATGACGGCGGTGCGATACGTCCATCCGACGGGATTGGACGCGTCTCGGATCAGCGTGACTGCCGAGCCCAATGAATAGTTGAAGGTTTGCCCGCTTGAGGCGTTGCGGACCTTGGTCCCCGCGGTGATGATTCCTGAGGGAACAACATCCAGCGACGCCGACGCACTAGCAGACAAGTTGATGTAGGTGCGGTTGTTGGCGACATCTTCCGTAATGCCCGATGTCGTCCACATCCCACTGGAATAGGCGGTCGTCACGTGACGCGTGTAGTCGGCATGCGTGATCCCATCTGACGTCGTATAATTCAGAAATGCCACATTGCGCGTGTGTCCAGCACCACCGGTGCTCCATCCCAATCCAGTCCCCACCAGAACAATCTGGGTGTCTGTCGCGGGGTCGAAGTCTTCGGCCAGAACCGCATCCACACTCCCGGAGAACCGCAGCACGTGGATGGGCGCAATCTCGTTGCCGTCGAAATCGTATTCTCGAAACCCGAGATATTGCGTATTACTCGGCGAGTAACTGCCGGAACTGTTGACCTCGTCTCCGGCACGGAACCAGCCCGAGTACGTATAGGACTGAGTGGCATCAATGACGACCTCTTCCCCCAGTATGGGGCCCTTCCCCGTCTTCGATCCGCTCGCCTGCCCGTTGATTATTAGTTCTGAACGACTATCCAGAACCTGCCGTCCATCGGAGTTCTGGAGGAACTCATAAGCTGTGCCGTCGGCTCCAAACAGATCATCAACTCGACGCACTGTGAATTCGTCATCAACGACCGGCGACGTCGTGCTATTCCGATCAAACAGCTCAAGGGTCACCGACGCCACCGAGGTTGTGGTCCCATCAAACAGCGCGTAGTCGAACTCCACCGTCTGCTCGAATGTAACTCCCGGGGTGTACTGAATGAGATTGCCAACGACAGCAAGGTTGGCTGGTGAACCCTGCAGCTGAATCGTGACCTCGCCATTGGCCGAATTGCCGTCAAGAAGCGTTGGATCGATGTCGTCATTATCGAGCACCGCGAGGTCCAGAGCGGTCCCCGTCCGGTTGTACTCGCCGACGAAGACATCATCGGTCGCAGTGAACGTCGTAAGCAACGTCCGCTGTTCAAGCATCTCGCCTGCGAACTGCAGTCGCCGGGGACGGCGGGCCCGCCTGGAAACGTGATGACCATATCGGGACAACCAGCGCAGTTTTACCGGCAACAGTTCCAGCCACGGCCGCAACAGCATGAATCCGTTCCTTCAAGCAGGATGAATGATCGGTGACGATGGACAGCGTCGCGATGGCACGCCATGGACATCCGCAGAGTGAACTGGCGTTCTAGTGAACACGGCAAAAAGCTGCCAAATATCTAGCGCACATTTTTCTCGAAATTTACAACTGGTCATCATCTCCCGATAAAACGACCTTTGCTGCGCGGATGTGTCATTCTCTCCACACCGGCTGGCACACCGACGGCCTGGACACGTTCGCTCTGGAGGGGAGCCCTGTCCCATTATCAAGAAGAGAGTGTTCGGACAGCCGCAAGTTGCCAGTGCGAATGCCTCAGCAGCTTACCTCGAGCGAATCCCCCGCCACCGCTCCAGGTCCACAAACCCACGTTCCCGTTTCTCGGCAGCAATCTCACTGAACTTTCGTCGTGGCTGGGGCTTGATCCGTTCGGCATCGAACAATCGCACGCCCACGGCATGCCCGGCCGCACACGCGTTGTATAGCGCATCGAACCAGTGGTTGTTCTTCCGGATCCGTTCCCAGCGGGTCACCATCCCCTTCCCGGCCACAAACTCCTCGATCTTCCGTTCGGCCGTCAGGTGCTTGGCCAGACTCAAATGCTCGTGCGGCGGGGCCTGGAACAGACGCATGGCTCCCGGTTTGGAAAGGGGTGTCGTCAGCCGCTGATGCACCCAGTTCTTCCAGTGGTCCGCGTTGACCTCCAGCAGAGTGACGCCGTGGTCAAGCAGGTCGTTGCCGGTATACCCTTCGCCGACGCCTCGCAGACGGGACCGCTTCGAGTTCGAGGGCTGGTCCCAGCGGGTGGAGATCTGCGTCGCGCCTCGTCCAACCGCCGGGAAGATCCCCTGTGTGGTTCGACTGAACTTGTAGACGGTCTCGGTCATGTAGCCGGCATCGATCCACGCCGCATCAAAGGCCTTGCAATTGTCCTCAACGCGGGAAGGCTCATTCTCATCGATGCCCATGGGCAGACGCATTCGAACCAGATTCGAAAACTCGTAAACACTCCGCAAGCTGCTCAACGATCAACTTCGGTCGCGGGAGCGCGTGATTATCGTCCAGTCGCGGTCGTTCCGAGAATCGCTGGAAGCAACGCTCACGCGGTTCACCAACCGGGCCATCACTACGGCACAGGTCATCGAGGAACTGATCGGCCTCGCTCAAACGATCCGCGACACGATCCAACGCGGCGAGCCAACGGGTCCGTAGGTGAAGCCCTGCAGGACAAGACGCTTCAAAGGATCGCCCGGGAACTCTCAGATCGGTTTGAGGCGAAAGCGACGCTCGGCTGGACGCAATGCGAAACGGTGCGAGCGGACATTCGACGAACCGTTCGTCGGCTGCTGACCAAATACGGCTACCCACCCGACGCACAGGAAGCCGCTACGCAGCTCGTGATCCGGCACGCAGAACTTATGGCAAACAACATAGTACGTTAGCGTTCGTGCGGGTGCTGAAGAAGGAGCTTCCTTTTGAGGCCCCCTTTCCAGACTGAAGCGTTAAATGGAGAGCCCAATTCGGCGGGAGTGTTCGAGAGTCTCGGCGAGAGCGAGGCAAAGCCGAGCGAGCGGGTTGCCAAGAGAGTATCCATAGCCGACTCTCACTATTCCGTCAGCGAGCGAAAGTCCTACAAAATAGGCCTATACAACGCAAAAACGCCGGACGATCTCTCGTTCGGCGTTTCGTTAACTCCGGGGTACAACATGTTCGTCCCCGTATGGTTTAGCTCCCCCGGTAGGACTCGAACCTACGACCCAGCGGTTAACAGCCGCTTGCTCTACCAACTGAGCTACAGGGGATTGTGGTGGGGCAAGAATGCCCGCTGCTGACTGGTGGACAGTGGTTGTCCGTGTCAGGTTCGCGAATACTAATGGCTCGTTAAAATGAAATCAAGCGATGTCGAGCGGAATTTTTCGCGATTTAAGTCTCGGCACGGAGAGAGCTTACGCCGATTCCTCGGGTTCTGCCGCTTGCGAGACTTCTT
Source organism: Planctomycetaceae bacterium (assembly GCA_017795105.1). GTDB lineage: Bacteria > Planctomycetota > Planctomycetia > Planctomycetales > Planctomycetaceae > Rubinisphaera. The sequence goes on along the minus strand of CP051247.1, from coordinate 5,980,165 downwards.
CCGGATCGATTCGAGACTGGACCGAAGCCGGGAATCGACTTGATTAGAACTCGCCGAGGACTTCTCCGCCGTCGCGAGTGCCGAGGCCTCTCCAGATGGACAGATCGATATTCTCGCTGATCGAGCGGGTGGAGCCGTCGAACAGGACGACATTCACCATCCCCTGGTGGTAGCTGCGGGAGGTAATGATCGCGTAGGACGGGTTGCCGGCATTGCCGTCCAGGCCTTCCTGCCAGGAGTTGTAGTCCATTTCGTCGTAGGTGGTTCCACCGGTTGTATACCGAACTTTGGAGTTGGGCGGCAACGTGACAGTCACGCCGCTGTGGTGCACGCGGCCATCGGGCCATTCGGTGTGTCCGGTATTCTTGAACTGAGCCCCCGAAGCGACGATCGTTTCGGCGGCAACGGCTGTGGGTGGAATGGTCGTCGACGACGGCCCGCCGTTTCGCTGGTAGGGTGTCCACGCTTTCACCTCGGCGGCCAGCAGCGTGTTTGAGGAGCCGTCGACGGCATCACGAAAGGTGAGACTCGAGTTGGGAAAGAACAGTCCCGCTCCCCCTCGGCCGGTGGCTGGATCGAAGACGAACCAGGTGCCGTAATTGAATCCGTAGGTCGTGGGGTAGAGAGTCACCTTCCCGCTTCCGGGATCGCGAGCTTCATCGCTTTTCGGGTCGCTCGGACAGGCGTAGACCGGGATCTTTAAGCCATCAATTGGTGCCTGAAAGTCCCAGCCGGTCGTGAGGTCGACGGCGTCAAAGAGGCTGCCCTGCTCCAGGTAGGGAAGAATCCGGCCGTGAACGCCCCAGGAACCGTTCGCGGCACCGGTCGACAGGTCGGTATTGACCGAGGCTCCGGGGGGCAGGACCGTGTTCGCATCAGCATAGTTGTGAAGGGCGAGTCCCAACTGCTTCAAATGGTTCTTGCACTGGGTACGTCGAGCCGCCTCACGTGCCTGTTGCACGGCAGGCAGAAGCAACGCCACCAGGATGGCGATGATTGCGATGACAACGAGGAGTTCGATGAGCGTGAAGGCGTGGCGTGGGCGGACGAATCGTGACAAAGTGAAACCTTATAGACTGTCGTTGCGGGCAGGAAGTACTCCGGAGCTGTCTCGAACAGGTCGAGTTTGCTGGATATGCTGATCATCTGCAAGTGGTGTACCAAGGTCAAAACGTACTGCGGAGAGAGCGTGATCCGCTGTCGAACAGTCCTGCGGCTTGAACGGAATGGCGAGAAACCAATCGCGACTGGCGAATAATTCGCCGCCCTTGCATTCGTACCATCCTCGGAAACGGGTTACTCTGAAATCGCAATGCGCTGGCCCCTTCGACTACAGATTCTGATTCCCGTTGCCACGATACAGATCGTCACAGTTCTCGCCGTGACGATCTCCTCGGCCTGGATCGCGGTCCAGCGTGCTCAGGAGGAGATCGCGGGCCGCCTCGATAGCGTCGTTTCGACGGTCCGTATGGCTGCTTATCCGCTCACAGCGGGCGTACTGGCTCAGTTGCATGATCTCTCCCAGGCTCATTTCGTCGTTTACAACAGCCAGGGACAACTCCGTTCCTCGACTCTTTCCAGCGATGTGCCGCCGCTGCTTCCGGATCTGGATACAGCGGCCGCGTCGGTCAGCGAATCGGTCGGAACACGGTCCGAACTCAAACTCGGAGGGGAACGCTATTTCGCCGAAGTCGTCACTCGACCGGTCGGCACGGAGCTTGGCGACGTTCTCATTCTCTATCCGGAGAGTCGGTGGGAACAGGCCGAGTATGCCGCCATGCTTCCGTCGCTGGCGATCGGACTGCTGTTCCTTCTCGTGACTGTTTTCGCTTCGATCTGGATTTCTCACCGCATCGCAGATCGATTACGTACGGTGGAGCGTCATGTTGCCCGGATTGCCGGCGGAAGCTTCGAGCCCCTCCCTGCCCTGCCGATCAAAGACGAATTGAGCGAACTGGCGGAATCGATCAACAGCATGGCTTCGGTTCTCAAGTTGACAATGCAACGGATTCGCGACAATGAGCGGGCCCAAATGCTGACTCAGCTTGCGGGCGGAATGGCTCATCAGTTCCGGAACTCGCTCACGGGGGCCCGAGTTTCGCTGCAACTTCATCAACGTCACTGTGCGACACGGGATGATCCCGCCATCGAAATGGCGTTGAAGCAACTCACGTTGACTGAGGAGCAGATTAAAGCATTGCTGCGTCTCTCGAGAGGGGAAACCAGTCCCCAGGTTTCGACCAGCCTGGCGGAAGTCGTTCAGGATGTGGTTGCTTTGATCGAGCCCATTTGCGCTCATCAGAAGATTCAGTTCGATTCTCAGCTGGAGAGAATGAACGTTCGGGCCCCTGACGGCGATGCCATTCGTGGAGCGCTGCTCAACATTGTGCTCAATGCGACCGAAGCGGCTGGTCCGGGCGGTGAAGTGCAATTGCATGCGCGAAAATCCGACGGGACGATCGTGATCGACATCATCGATAACGGTCCCGGAGTCTCCGCGGAAGTGATCGAGGAAATCTTTCAGCCCTTCTTCACCACGAAAAAAGAGGGTGTCGGACTCGGTTTGGCTCTGGCCACGCGGGCCGTGGAAGACTGCGGGGGCTTTCTTGAGTATGATCGAATTAACGAGCGAACACAGTTTCGGTTGACGATTCCGGATTCTTCATCCGTCGACAGTGCGGTCACGGATAACCGGGCAGCCGGACTGATTTCAAGCGATAAGTCACGAAGAGAAGGTGTATGAGTAGTATTCTGGTTGTCGATGATGAACCATCGATCTGCTGGACGCTGGAGCAGGCCCTGACAGACGACGGCCACGATGTGGTGGCGGCCTCGACAGCTGAGGAAGCGTTACAGATCGCCGGGCGGATGCGTCCCGATGCCGTGGTGATGGACATTCGCCTGCCGGGGATGGATGGTCTCGAAGCACTGGAAGCCTTGAAGAACGTCACGCGCGATACTCCCGTGATTATGATCACGGCGTTCGGCAACCTCGATACGGCGGTCCAGGCCATCAAACGCGGAGCGTTCGAATATCTCACGAAGCCGTTCGATCTGGAAGATGCGATTCAGGTTGTCCGCAGAGCGCTGGGTTCGAAGCCGGCGTTGCCTGCCGATGATCAACCCTCCGCCTCTTCAGACATGTCGCAGACTCTACTCGGGACCTCGCCGGGAATGCAGGCGGTCTTCCGTAAGATCGCGATGGTCGCCGCCCACGATGTCCCGGTTCTAATCACCGGAGAAAGTGGTACGGGAAAAGAACTTGTCGCTGCCGCGATCCATCGCTACAGCAACCGGTCGAGCGGCCCGTTCATTCCGGTCTGTATCCCTGCGATGAACGAGTCGGTTCTTGAAAGTGAGCTGTTTGGCCATTCCAGGGGAGCCTTTACAGGAGCCGTCGACGAGCGGCGGGGACTTCTTCAGGCCGCCGATGGCGGAACGGCGTTCCTCGATGAGATTGGCGACATCTCGTTGCCGACCCAGGTCAAACTGTTGCGTGTCCTGGAAACGAAGGTTGTCACGCCCGTGGGGCAGGATGAGCAGCACACGTCCGACTTCCGTCTCGTCGCGGCAACGCATCGAAATCTGGAAGAGATGGTCGCCCGAGGGGAGTTTCGCGAGGACCTGTTTTACCGCCTGAGTGTGTTTCGGATTGAAATTCCTCCGCTGCGGGAACGGATGGAGGATATCCCTCTGCTGGCACGTCATTTCATGAAGAATGTCGATCCGCAGCGAGCGATCAGGCTTTCTCCCTCGGCTCTGGAAGAACTGGTATCCCGCCCCTGGAATGGGAACATTCGCGAATTGCGAAACGTGATTGAGCATGCGGTGATCGTGACTAGGGCTGGAGAAATCTCGCCACGATCGTTTCCACCTCCCATGCGACGAGGAGAAGAAGTGGGGCGGCGTCCTCAACTGGCGGATGCAGTTCGCGAATGGTGGAACGAGACCTACAACCCGGACGATGCCTCGTCTGCTGAAGGCATGCACGAAGCGTTTCTCGCTGCGGCCGAGCCGGTCATTATGGAAGAGGCGCTCAAGTTGACCAGCGGGAATCGTCAGGAAGCTGCCCGAATCCTCGGGCTGCACCGCCAGACGTTGCGAGAGAAGATTCGCAAATACGGATTGAATCCAAACCGGTCAGAGGGCGACTGACGCCCGAGTATCACGAAGCAATTTCCTTCAATCAATGAGCGAGAACGGATGTCGGTCGGGATCGAAGTTCATCGACGCGGCATCGAGTGGATGAATGGCCGTTGACTCATCGAACCAGACCAGTTCATCGAACTGATCGGTGAGGGAAACCTCGAAGTAGTGGCTCTGCACCTCAGTGTGAGGTCGATAGACGACACCGATTGCCCGTTCGAGTCGTGATGTCCCAACCCGTTCCTGGAAGCCAGGCAGTTCGGTCGTTTTCAACGGCAGGAACGCCTGCTTCAAGCCGGCATCGTGAAGCACCCTCTCGTAGCTTTCTTCATGAGAGGGGCGAACCTGCATCCGTTCCATCAGCTCACCCCAGAAGGGAGCGGCTGCCACAGTTCCTCGATCGGTCAATTGCCCGATCAGGTATGCCGAATCCCCAAACCGTTTGCGGCAGAGATGCCCCAGATTGATCTGGCCGCTGCGTCCCATTTCTGTCGCTGCGTCGTCCCCCAAATGGGAATTGTGGGCCCAGACAACAGCCTTGGACCCGGCTCCGTGAAAGTCCAGCAGAGACTCCAGAGTCTCGAACATATGCTGGTCGCGCAGATTCCAGGAGTCGTCGCCTCCCTGATACATGACGCGATAGTACTTCTCGGCGTTAGCAATAAGTCGGGCATTCAACGCAGCGTCCATGAAATACTCGCCGTCGTAGCGGGCGTACTCCATCTGCCGCGTTAAGAGATCCTGCAGCATGTGGACAACGTCCTCCTCGCATGAGCGGTACTGCCCCAGCACTGCAGCCCGCCCGTAGGATTGTGGATCGGGCTCCCAGGCGGTGAGGCAACTGTAACGCTCCCGGGCCAACTCCGCGCATTCTGGATCGACCTTTTCGAGATAGTCGAGAACGACACGAATCGAAGTGAAGAGACTGTACAGGTCGAGGCCATACCAGTTGACTCGCCGGTGTTTGTCTTTCCTCTTCAGATTGAACTCACGCAGCCATTCGACGAAATCGAGCACTTCATGATTTCTCCACATCCACTCGGGGAAGCGATCGAAAGCATTCCATTTTCTGGCTTCACCAGATCGTCCGTTGGTCACATAGTCGTTGATTCGCCCGGCGTCCGGCCAGTCGGCTTCAACGGCTACAAAATCAAAGCCCTTCTGCTCGATCAGCGATTCGGTCATGCGGGCCCGCATCCGATAGAACTCGGAGGTTCCGTGCGTGCCTTCCCCGATGAGGACGAGACGGGAATCGCCAATGCGTTCAAGGACTCCCGACAGATCAGCCTCGTCGACGCTTTCGAAGGACTCGGCCGCTTCGCGGATCAACTCCGGCAGAGACATGTTCGAATAACGTTTGCCCGTCTTCGGAGAGACCGGCAGTTCGTCCTCTTCGTCGCCCGTGTCCCAGCCCTCCTGGCCAACCAGAGGAACGAAGCGAACGTTGCCAAGATCCTCTGTCTCAAACTCATCCTGGCCGGTCCGCGTGACGCGAACGAGTGTCTGCAGGTGCTTCTGCTCCCCCACCGGAATGACCAGACGGCCGCCCACCTTCAGTTGCCGTGTGAGTGTCTCGGGAACGTCGGGCCCTCCAGCGGCGACAACGATCGCGTCGTACGGGGCATGATCGGGCCAGCCGAGCGTTCCGTCTCCCAGCAGGACATGAACATTGTGATAGCCCAGCGCCTTCAGCCGCGTTTCCGCCGTTTCGGCCAGCCACCCGAACCGTTCGACCGTGTAGACTTCTCCGGCCAGCTCAGCCAGAACTGCAGCCGCGTAACCAGAACCGGTTCCAATCTCGAGGACCCGCTCACTGCCGGTCAACTCGAGAGCCTCAGCCATCAGTGCCACAATGAGTGGCTGCGAGATCGTCTGTCCTTCTTCAATTGGCAATGGAGCGTTGCGATAAGCCACATCCTGGACGTCTTGCGGAACGAACTTCTCGCGTGGAACGGTTCGCATCGCCTTCAGAACCCGGGGACATTCGATTCCCTGAACTCGCAATTCCTGCTCGACCAGTCGCTCGCGTTTCTCGGAAAAATGGTCTGACATTTCCGGCTCCTCTCCTGCCCTGTCCGATCCACTGTTTCACCCCGATCGCATCCAAGACTGCTTATTTCTTAGCATAACTGAGTTCAGATCGAGAACGATTGAATAGATCGCCATTTTTGGATTCGAGGTTTTTCGAAGAGAATCGGGCAGTTACAGCTTTAGAAATCTCCGTCGATCCGTTAGAACGCTTTACAAGTCTCGCCTCGCCTCTGCCTGATACCGTGCAGAGCATGTTCCTTCCGCGAATTTTCTCCGGATCCTTCTCTGCGACCGATGTAATTGACTGATATTGCGATTTTCGGCTAACTGATCTGATGCCCGCATCAATGCTGGCCGATGCTTCCGCCTGCTTATCTGAAGTGGACTCCCGTTAAGAGCTCCACTCGGTCTTACATGCTTTCTGAGACGAGAGTCGTCCGCGCTGATTCCCTGCGGAGATTCTCCACTCGCTTCGATCTGTCTCTACGGAATACCTGATGATTGGATACTTCACGAAGCATTCCGCTTCGCTCAAAGACGATGTACTTGCTGCCCTGACCGTGGCTCTGGCTCTCGTGCCGGAAGCCGTTGCCTTCGCCTTCGTCGCGGGAGTTCCGCCGACAGTCGGGCTGTACTCCGCCTTCTTCATCGGCCTGATTACCGCAATCGCCGGTGGACGTCCCGGGATGATTTCCGGAGCGACCGGAGCCATGGCGGTGGTTGTCGTTTCCCTGGTTGCACTCCACGGAATCGAATACCTGTTCTACGCCGTCATCCTCTGTGGACTGATCCAGATTCTCACCGGTATTTGCAGACTGGGGAAACTGATTCGCCTTGTTCCCCATTCGGTGATGCTTGGCTTTGTGAACGGACTGGCCATCGTCATCGGTCTGGCCCAGCTCGGCAGTTTCAAGACGCTGGGTTCCCACGGTGCCATGACGTATCTGCAGGGCATTCCACTGGCAGTTATGGGAACTCTGGTCGCATTGACGATGGCGATCATCATTCTGTTGCCGCGATTTACTCGTGCGGTGCCAAGTTCGCTGGCCGCCATCATCGTGGTCTCGATCATCTCGATCGGAATCAATCAGTACGCTCCGCAGAGTTGGGCGCCGGCTGGGCAGGCGAATGTCGTCCAGACCGTGGACGATCTGGTTGCCAACAACCTGCGAGCCAAAGCCGTCCAGCAAGCGGCAGCCGAAGCTCACAGCGGAATCGCGACGACCGATGCCCACGGTCACGTCGATATTTCCGGGCTCAATCAATCGCAGATCGACACAGCCGTCGCCAGCGTTACAGCAGCCGATGAACCGCTGCCGATGCTGTTCTTTCTGGACTCGCGCTACACTCTCGCCCCACTCACCTGGGAGACGTTTTTTATCATCCTCCCCTTCTCTCTCATCCTGGCTGGTGTCGGTCTGATTGAATCGCTGATGACCCTGTCATTGATCGATGAGATTACCGAAACCCGCGGGAATGGAAACCGGGAATGTATCGGACAGGGGGCAGCCAATATCGTTTGCGGCCTGTTCGGCGGAATGGGGGGCTGTGCGATGATCGGCCAGTCGCTGATCAACATCAACTCCGGTGGACGCAGTCGCGTTTCCGGCATCGTGGCTGCTGTGGGACTTCTCGTTCTTGTCGTGGTGCTGAAGCCCGTGATTTCGATGGTGCCCATGGCGGCACTGGTGGGTGTGATGTTCATGGTCGTGATCGGCACATTTGAATGGAGCACGTTGCGGACCTGGAACAAGGTGCCAGCCGGCGATGTGATCGTGATGGTCCTCGTAGCCGGTTACACCGTGTTGTTCCACAACCTCGCGATCGCCGTTCTGCTGGGAATCGTTGTCCAGGCCCTGATCTTCGCCTGGAATCATGCGACGCATATGATGGCCGACATTCACTTCGAAGACGAAAAGAAGGTCTACCAGCTGCACGGCCCGCTGTTTTTCGCTTCAATCAGCAGCTTCCGCGACCTGTTCGATCCAGCCAGCGATCCCGACGTCGTGGCGATCGACTTCTACTTTTCCCGCGTCTACGACCAGTCTGCCATCGAGGCGATCAATCGGCTCGCCGAACGCTACCGGCAGGAAGGCAAGACGCTGCATCTGCAGAACCTGAACCCGGATTGCCGTCGCATCTTCGAACGAGCCGATCATCTTTCTGATGTCGAGATCTCCCCGGATCTGCACTTCCACATCACGAAGATGATCTAGAGAAGTTTGCTCGCTTTCGTAGCCGTTCCATCCGCATGAGTTGCCGCGTTGCGGGCGACAACTTATGCGGATCTGCGTTTGAGCGACTGGCTCCAGTTCAGACTTCGTATAAGAGGAGCGGCCTTCAGCGACGTGAAATGGTCATTTGCAGACCTATTAACGCTCATACGTCGCGACCCGGTAGAGCAATGTGCTCTACTCCTCGACTGGTTCACTCACCGGTTCGGCATGTTGTTCGATCGCAGTCGGACCGGGAGTGATGCGGTCGATCAGCGTTCCGATCGGCCACATGGCGATCGAGGCGACCATTCCGGGCAGCATTTTGAAGATGTCGCCGTCGTAGCCCGACATGTTCCAGGCTGCAACCGTGACCACCCCTGCGAACATCATCAACGTGATCGTCGATGTTGACAGCGGCACACGGAGAAGCCGCAGAATGAGCGCAGGGCCCAGGCCTGCTCCCAGGGCCGACCAGGAGATCAGCACGAGCGAGAAGACTCCCTGCCCGGCGTACAGAGCAACAAACAAGGCGAGTGATGTCACGGCCAGCGTCGCGATCTTCGCGGCGATGTAAGAGTCTTTCCAGTTCGGATTGATGTCCTGCGTGATAGCGCCGGAGCAGACCAGAATCTGGGAATCGGCCGTCGACATGGTTGCCGAAAACAGTCCGGCCAGAACCAGTCCGAGCAGGACATCGGGAAGGAGTCGACGGGCCATCTCTGGCATGGCCAGTTCCGTCGCCTGGGCAACCGACATGCCTTCCGTCAACGGGATTGACAGCAGGTCCGGCATGAAGGCTCGGGCATACAGTCCGACTGCAATGCTGGCGATGAAGAACGGCACGAACCACATGAAGTAGATTGTGCGGGCCCGGGCAATTTCGTCGACCGAGCGGAGTGCCATGAAGCGAACCAGAATATGAGGCTGGCCCACTGCTCCAAAACCGCCAAAGATCATGCCGAGCAGGTACATCGTGAACCCAAACGCAAGGTTCTGCGGAATCCACTGGACAAGTGTCGGATCCTGTTCGCGAAGATTGGCCCAGACATCGGCTGGCGAGCCGACGTGAAAACTGGCCGCGACGAGCAGCACGACCATGGCGATAATCATGACGAATGACTGGGCGGCATCGGTCCAGATCGAAGCTCGAATTCCGCCGGAAAAGCAGTAAAGGACGACGATCACCGCGCCGATGATCGCCCCAACCTGCGGGTCCCATCCGAACAGCGTCTGCAGGGCCGTACTTCCCGCCTTTAACTGAGCGGCGGCGTACACGCCAAGCAATAGAAACGTAAGCAGACCGGCCAGGACGACGACCAGTCTTTGAGACCCCTGACGCGATTGTCCCAGCAGGGCCGGCAACGTGGCCACGTCGGCTTCTTCCGACTGATGCCGCACGCGGGGATGCACAATCAGCCAGGCAACGAAGTCCCCGGCAATCCAGCCGATCATCATCCAGACTGATTCAATACCAACCCGATACGAGTAGGCGATCTGCCCGATGAACATGAATCCGCTGTTATTGGTTGCGACCGCGGAAAGAGCCGCCAGCCAGGGCGGCACGGAGCGACTGGCCAGCAGATAATCGCCCGTGCTGTTCGATTTTTGCCGAACCGATGCCACCCCGATCAGGACAAACACCAGAAGAAAAAAGAGAAAACTGATGATGACCATACTCATGAAATTCCCATCGATTGTTCACCAGATCTCCGGAATGAGAGGGCAATCTCGGGAAATCGGAAGTTTGCTGGCAGAGGTCCGTTAAAAAGCCCTTGACGCATCTGCAGGAGCGTATATTCTTTGCTGAGCAAATAATTGCAACACTAATTATTTCTAACGCACGGAATCAAGCGGGAGCGTGTCCCCGATTTTTCGTGTGGTACATGACAAGCTCAGAATGCCTGACTCTACGGAGCCCGACACTCAGACGCTGTCGATTCGCAAGCCGACTGTCGCCGATGCTTCCGCGATCTGGAAGCTGGTCAGCGACTCGGGAGTTCTCGACGAGAATTCCTGCTACCTCTACATGCTGCTTTGTCGAGACTTCGCAGAGACCTGCGTTGTGGCCGAAGCAGACTCGCGAATTGTAGGCTTTGTCACTGCTTATCGCCCTCCTGCAACCCCGGATGTTCTATTCGTGTGGCAGGTTGGTGTCTGCCGTTCCATGAGGCGACGCGGTCTGGCACTGCGTATGCTGCAGGATCTCGCCACGCGGTGTCCTGTGAGCCGCCACAGCTTTATCGAGGCGACCGTAGCGCCTTCGAACCTCGCCTCTCGCAAGCTGTTTCACTCGCTGGCTAAACACCTCGACGTGGAACTCAACGAAAGCGAAGGCTTCTCCGCTTCAGACTTCCTGTTCGGAGACCACGAATCAGAACCACTGCTCCGCCTTGGACCTCTCGATGGATCGAAAGCTCCCGCGGGCACTCCTTCTTCATAAAGAGGAATCGCCATGACCGATACATTCGAACGCCTTGAAAGCAACGTGCGCGGATATTGCCGCCAGTTTCCCACCGTCTTCAAAACCGCCAGTGGTGCCGTTCTGGTGGACGAACACGACGAAGAATTCATCGACTTCTTCTCCGGTGCCGGCGCACTCAACTACGGCCACAACCCGCCGTCAATCAAACGCTGGCTTGTCGATTATCTGATGAGCGATGGCGTCACCCACGCGCTGGACATGTCCACCCAGGCCAAGGAACGCTTCCTCACCACGTTCGAGGAAGTCATCCTGCAGCCACGGAACCTGGAATACAAGGTGATGTTCCCCGGGCCAACCGGAACGAACTCCGTTGAAGCCGCTCTCAAGCTGGCTCGCAAGGTGACCGGACGAACTAACGTCGTCTCCTTCACCAACGGCTTCCATGGGATGACGCTCGGTTCACTCGCCGTGACCGGAAACGGTGGCAAGCGAGCTGGTGCCGGCGTGCCGCTGAGCAACGTGACTCACATGCCGTACTGCGATTACCTCGGCACCGAAGCCGACACGATCGCCGCTCTGGAGCGATACCTGGAAGACACCAGTAGCGGGATGGATCTCCCGGCTGCGTTTATTCTGGAGACGGTTCAGGCCGAGGGTGGCATCAATGTCGCCTCCCGTACCTGGCTTCAGTCTCTGGCAGAGCTCGCCAAACGGTTCGATGTCCTTCTGATTGTCGACGACATTCAGGTCGGATGTGGTCGGACCGGCCCGTTCTTCAGCTTCGAGCCGTTCGGTATCGAGCCAGATATCGTCTGCCTGTCGAAGTCACTCTCCGGATACGGACTCCCCTTCGCCATTACGCTAATGAAACCCGAATTGGATGTGTTCAATCCGGGCGAGCATAACGGTACCTTCCGGGGTCACAATCCGGCCTTCGTCACCGCGACGGCGGCTCTGGATCAGTTCTGGCGAGACGACGCTCTGACCCAGAAAGTGAATCGGGACGCGCGTATCATTCGCAATACCCTGCTCGATCTCGCGGGACAGGCCGATGGCGAAGTTCGCGGACGTGGCTTCATTCAGGGCGTTCAGTTTGCTGACCCCTCACTGGCCAATGAGGTCTCTCATGAAGCATTCAAACGTGGTCTGATTATCGAGACGGCCGGACCGAGCGATGAAGTGCTGAAAACTTTGCCGCCGCTCACGATTCCTTCCGAGCAGCTCGAGAAGGGACTTTCGATTCTCGCTGAGAGCCTCGAAGCGGCACTGTCCAAAGATCTTGTCGCTTCCTGAAGCAATTTTGCTTAAGTACGTCGAGCAGGCGGGTCGGAATATTCGATCCGCCTGCTCTTCTTTCATACCCATTTCATCCCCCAGTTGCCGCGGCCAGGTGCTCTCCATACACAGGATGGCAAGGCAAACCGAAGGACGTTGACGACGACATAGAACATGAGATCACTCTTGGTACAAAGTATGCACTCTCCTTAAACGAGAGGCTTCTTCTGATTGCCGAACAGCAGCTGCAGTTGAGTTCTCTTTTCAACACGCCTGCGACCGGCCTGAAAACTCACGATGCAACGGTGCATTGCCGTTGCTGCGCGAGGCGTAAACTCCGTCGCCTTGACCGTGCCCCAGATCCCAGACACCAACTCGAATCGAAGGCAGGACAAAATGACCGCAACCATCTACAAAACCGACGATCCCTATCATTCACGGACCAGTTCCGACTGGGAGCGTGTTCCTCGAATCGATCCCATTGTCAGCGAGGGGACTTCCGGTCCGCTCAGTGCCACCGAAGTTGACCATTACAAACGTGATGGTTTCCTGTTTGCTTCCGGCCTGTTCTCACAGGACGAAGTTGACGAGCTGCTGACCGAAGCGCGATCGCTGGTCGAGAACTGGCCGGCGAATCGTTCCGGAATCGTGAAGGAGCCTGAGTCTGAAACCGTGCGTTCCATCTTTCGAATGCATCGATACAGTCGCGTGTTTCAGGAACTGTTTCAGGACGCCCGACTACTCGACCGGGTTCGCCAATTGCTGGGCGAAGACGTCTACGTTCTTCAGTCCCGGGTGAACTACAAGCCAGCATTTGAAGGCAAGGAATTCTACTGGCATTCCGACTTTGAAACCTGGCACGTCGAAGACGGCATGCCGCGGATGCGAGCCATTAGCGTCTCTCTGCTTCTGACGGAGAGTCATGAATTCAACGGGCCGCTGATGCTGATTCCAGGCTCGCACGAACACTACATCCGCTGCATCGGAGAGACTCCCTCGAACCATTACGAGAAGTCGTTGCGACGTCAGAAGTATGGTGTCCCAGATGCAGAAGCCCTGGAACAGATGATCGACGAACACGGCATCGTCGCGCCGAAAGGGCCGGCCGGCTCCGTCATCTTCTTTGAATGCAACACGATGCACGGCTCATCGGGAAATCTCAGCTCGACGCCGCGGAACAATGTGTTTGCCGTTTACAATGCCGTGAACAACGGGCTGGTCGAACCGTTCTGCGATCGCCCGCCGCGACCAGAATATCTCGCTGAGCGGAAAATCACGCCGCTCAAGCCGAACTAGGCAGGAGTCGCTTATCCGGGATAGCTTGACGCGTCGCCACTGCCATACCGGTCGACTTCGACTTGCGGTGTGAGCATTGGCGACGCGTCGATATCCCCTGCTCCCATTAGCTGGACGATGCATTCGAGCGACGCCAGTAACTGACGAACTTCAGCTTCGTCCAGTTCCTGCAGCCGTTCGAGAAACTGCTGCTGCAGCGGCATCGGAAGGTTTTCCAGCTTGCGCTGCCCGAAGTCCGTCAGAGACAGACACACTTTCCGGCGATCGCAAGTGCTCCGTTCGCGGATGAGATACCCATCTCGTTCCAGACGGTCGAGAATTCGTGAGACGGTCGGTGCGGAGAGCTGGACCATCTCCGCAACTTTCGCAACCGTTGCGTCGGGAAGATCCGCGATGGCTTTCAGGCACAGCATCTGTGGAACACTGACGCCAGAATGCCTGCCAATGGATCGGGAATGCTCGGACGTGCGTCTGAGGATGCGTCGAATGGCTCGGAGAATCTCAAACCCGATCGTCTCGTTCTGGCTCACGTCTGATCCCTGCTCGTCGTCGATCAGAGCGAGCGTCCGCCTCGACCACGTATAAAATCCCGAATGCAAACAGGGATTATCCCGATATGGTCAGACTTCTTCAACTCCCGATTCGAGCCGTTCGGTCATTTTCGTGCCTGTAGGAGCGACGTATCCGGGCAAAGGTAGCGATGAAACCGCAATTCTCTTCTACAGTCGTTCCTCGGGTTGAATTTCAGCTGCCACCTGTTGCTTAGCCTAGACCAGAATATCGCGAATGACATGCCCATGAACGTCGGTCAGGCGGCGGTCGAGACCGTTGTGGTACCAAGTCAGGCGTTCATGGTCGAAACCAAGTAGATGCAGGACCGTTGCGTAAAAGTCCCAGACGGTGGTCGGATTCACCTCTGCACGGCGTCCGAATTCATCGGTGGCTCCGTAGCTGATCCCGCCCTGCACGCCCGCCCCCATCATCCAGGCGGTGAAGCCGTTCGGGTTGTGATCGCGACCAGACGTTCCGGCCTGATGGGTCGGCATGCGGCCGAACTCCGTCGTCCAAAGCACCAGCGTCTCATCCAACAGCCCGGATCGTTTCAGATCGGTCAGCAACGCGGCTGTCGGTTGATCAAAGATCGGACAGTGCCGTTCATAGTCCGATTTCAGCGTCTTGTGAGCATCCCAGTTCAGTAGGCCATCGACACCGGAAGCCCTGGAGGCGCAGTACAGACTGACGTGCCGAACGTTCCGTTCCAGCAGACGTCGAGCAAGCAGACAATTACGAGCGTACGCCGCTTTGAGTTTATTGGGGTCATCGGTTCCATACGTTCGATGGACTTCAACTGATTCTCGCGAGAGATCAGAGACTTCCGGAGCAGACAGCTGCATCCGAGCCGCCAGTTCATAGGCTGCAATTCTTGCCTGCAAATCAGACTCGGCGGGATGCGCAGACGCATACTGCTCATTCAACTGGTCAAGCAGACGCAGCGACGCGGCTTCGTTCTTCGGCGCGATTCCTTCTGGTGTCTTGAGGTTCCGGATCGGCTGCTGATCGCTCATCATAATGGCCTGATGTCGAGCCGGTAAAAAGCCGTTCGTCCAGTTCGCCTTGCCATTCGGCGGCTCGCCACGGAGATCCTGTATCGCAACGTAAGTCGGCAGGTTCTCGTTATCACTGCCCAGCGCGTAGCTGATCCACGCCCCCGCACTCGGGAATCCTTCCGTTTCATGGCCGGTATTCATGAACACGCAGCCGGGGCCATGAGTATTCGTTTTGCTGTGCAGCGAATGGATGAAGGCGATGTCATCGGCATGCTCCGCCATATACGGCAGCATCGAACTGATCATCTTGCCGCACTCCCCGGCCGGCTTGAAGTCCCACGGACTTCGCATCAGGTTCCCGTTCTTCCCCTGAAAGGAGACCAGATTCTCTTCGCCGGGAAGCGGCTGGCCGTGGTACTTCTCCAGCGAAGGCTTGTGCTCCCAGAGATCCATATGCGAGGCGGCGCCGGGACACATGATCTGCAGAACCCGCTTCGCCCTGGGAGCGAAATGAGTCTGTCCCCGCCCCGGCTGCCATTCTTCTGGACTCGCGCCAGCAGATCCGGCGAGCAGCTGCAGCAATCCGACGCCGGTCAAACCGGTCGTCATGTCGCCAAGGAAACGACGACGAGTCAACTCCCGTAATGTCTGGGCAGGTTGAGGCATGAACGATGTCCTATTCCACGTAGATCATTTCGCTGGTGTTGAGCAGGACCCTGCACAAGGCCGTCAGACCATGCTCTTCAACAAACTCGCAGCAGGCCGCAGACTGCGACCCCGAGGGAGGCCGGCCATAGCAGAGTTGATAGGCTCGCATCACCTGAGCCGCCGACTCGTCGCCAGCTTCGCCCCGCAGACGTTCGGCCAAAGCGGTCGCCATATCCATTGTGAAGCTGTGATTGAGCATTGTGAGTGCCTGCAGTGGCGTCGTGGTTTCCGCCCGGTTCGGTGTCGAGAAGGCGCAATCGGGCTGATCGAAGTCGGTCATCAGATCGACAACAGACGCTCGAGCATTCTGGTGATACACGGCTCGACGATAGGTCTCCGGACCATGTTGATCGAGCGGGACGTAGGTGCAGACATTGTCCTGCATGAAATGGTAAAGCCGGAACCCGGGTCCGCCCATCCGATCATCCAGCTTCCCGGCGATCTGCAGAATCGAATCACGAATCTCTTCCGCGGAAAGACGACGGGGCGGAAATCTCCAGAGCAGCCGGGCATCGCCATCGACGCGAGCGGCCCCGGCGTCAAACTCGGAAGACTGGCGATAGGTGTCCGACAGCATGATCATCCGATGCATCGGCTTGAGTCGCCATCCATTCTCTCTCAGTTTGACGGCGAGGAAATCGAGCAGCTCCGGATGACTCGGACGTCCGCCCATGTAGCCGAAATCGCTGGGCGTATCGACGATGCCCGTTCCAAAGTGATAGTGCCAGATGCGGTTGGCCAGAACGCGCAGCGTCAACGCGTTCCTGGAATCGGTAATCCAGCGAGCCAGTTCCAGCCGCCGTTTGGCTTCGTCCGTTCCGGCCGAAAGCTCAAACGGGGAGACCGTCTCATCCAGTGAAGCAAGGCTGGCGGGAACAACCTCATTCCCTTTCTTCTGAGGACTGCCCCCAAGAAAGATGTGAAACGGGCCCTTCGCGTCCCCTGCACTGCGCCGGCCAATCCAGACCGACGGAAGTGGCGGAATCGCCGCGATCTCCCGGTTGATCTGATTCAATTCCCTGCTTAACTCCGCGAACTCTTTCTGTTCCTGCTCGCTCGCTTCGAGCCGCCAGAGACGAACATCGAGATGGCCTTCTCGATTGACTGGCTGGCGGTCGCGGCTGCTGGCCACGTTCTGCCACTCTTTGCCGTCCGAAGAGACTTCGATGTAGTAATCGGCCACGAACTCAAACTTACGGTGCTCAGGATTCGACTCCCCTTTCGCACTCGAAAAGATAACGCGGTCGATCTCGGCCGCGTCACCCAGTTCGATCGTGAGACGGTCGCCAGCGGAGATGAATCGAGCGCCGGTCTTTCCATCGATGGCAAGTTGCGGCCCGTATGCATTCGGAAAGTCTTCAATCTGACGCGACGCTCCGGATGCCTTCCCTCCGTTGGCAGCCAGCGCCACATTGCGGGGTTCCTCTTCAGTGGACCAGACCTCGAATTCGTCAATGCGGAATCCGACCGCCGTGCCCGGATTGCCATCGCGAGCTTCGCAGATCAGACGAACAAACTTTGCCCGGACAGGCTCGAAGCGGTCTTCGGTGCCGGTGCGATCTACCGGAGGCCGCGTCCAGTTCGCTTCGTGTGCGGCGAGCCGGGAGCGACCGCGAGCGAGCACAGTCGCCCGCAGTTCCCGAGATTGCTGTTCGAGCTCCTGGCGTTTCTTCGTGAGCGGCTGCAGCCGACGTTGCCGTTCGGCTTTCGCTTCGGGCGTGGCCAGCTCCACGGCTCCGTGACGCACCCCGGAAAAAGTGGCATAGAAACCGTAGTAGTCCCGTTGAGTGATTGGATCAAACTTGTGATTGTGGCAGCGGGCGCAGCCGATGGTGAGACCGAGAAAAGCTTCGCCGGTCGCCCGGATCATTTCATCAAGCGTATTGGCACGAATCTGAGCCGCCTGGGCGGCATCCTGATTGCCGACGTCATCGTAAGGCCCGGCGACCAGAAACGCGGAGCCCACCGCGACTTCAGGATCGTGCGGAGCGAGTACGTCGCCGGCGAGATGTTCCTGGATAAACTGATCGAATGGCTTGTCGCTGTTGATCGACTCTATGACGTAGTCCCGGAATGGCCAGAGCGTGTTTATGATGACATTCCGCTCGAACCCATTGCTCTCCCCGAACCGGACCACATCGAGCCAGTGACGTCCCCAGCGTTCTCCGTAATGTGGCGAGGCCAACAAGCGGTCGATCAGCTTCTCATAAGCCTGGGGATCGGTATCGTGGACAAACTGCTCAACTTCTTCCGGCGTGGGAGGCAATCCGATCAGGTCATAGGTCGCCCGCCGAATCAGCGTCCGGCGATCAGCAGCGTCATTCAACGTCAATTGCTTCTCGTGAAGCTTTCGCCGGATGAAATCGTCGATCGAGACATCGCTCTGAGCTTCTTTCAGCGGCTGAAGAGACCACCAGCTGCTGTCGGCTTTCGAGCGTTCTTCGACAACAATCTCCGCTGGCCAACCGGCTCCCGAATCAATCCACTCCCGGAGCAGCGCCACTTCTGCCTCCGATAATGGCGGACTCTCTTGCGGCATCTGCGCCTCGCCGTCCTGATCCGCCTCGACGAGCTCGATCAGATAGCTGCCATCCGCATTGCCGGGGTCGATGTAGCCATTCTCAGTCAGATCCGAGATCGTTGCGAGAGAGATCTCGCCCTTCTCATTGCCGGGAGTATGACAGCGAATGCAATGCTGTTCGAGCAGTGGGGAGATATCGTTCTCAAAACTGACCGCGGGGTCCGCAGCCGAGACAGTGCTGGCCCAACTCATGATCGCGACGACACTCACGGCGAGCAGCAGATAGCGCGCGGGGACGACCGAACGAACACCTCGAAGGCCAGTCGGAAACTTCGTCAACATGCCACCTTATTCCTTTGCAAGACAGCGTGTCTCGCACGTGTACCAGATTCGCTCCCGCTGGCGGATTGAATTACCACTAACGAGTCCGACTGGTTCCAAGGTAAGCAATCTGACGACCGCAGAAAAGCATCAGTCGCAGTTTATTCGTTCGCCCGGCAGTTCCTCTCCGTCGATCAACGCAATCAGCTCGGCTACGGAAGCCTTGAGAGGCTCCAACCCGTTCTTACGAACCATGTCCAGCAAATCGTTGAACTGTTCTTCGTTCTGGCGGGCCGTCTTCAGCGTTTCCAGTCCCATCCCGATAACGAACAGATGATTCTTGACTTCGTGCCCCACCGTGCGTGCTCGTGACAGATCCGTCTGCCCCTTCTGCTCTTCCTGTGTCATCACTTTTCCTTGCGGCTCTCACGAACTGGCCTGATCGCCTGATGTCTGGCCCAGTTCGAAATGCAGAGCAGATCCTTTAAACGTCTCGTGAAATGATCGCCGAAGATTCATTCCATGCAACAGCGATCCTCGAATCCTGCGAGCAGGATCCCTCAATTTTAGCATTTCCTATCGAACTTTTCGTATTCGAGCAATCCCTGGCAGAATTTGTCCGTTCTCGGACACGGGGTCACACACGGTTCGCATTCTTCCCCAGAAGAATCGCATTCCGGATGACAAATGATTACAGTGCACGCACCAGGGGAACATCAGGTACGGCATCGGGAGAAGACCTTTGAGTGAGCGGACAGGCCGAACACTGCAGCCGTCGGGCGATCGCTTCACGACCTGCGGATCTGCCTTGACGGTTGAGAGCGGAGCCGAATGGGTCGTTGATGCGACCGGTTGCTGCTCCGAGCGGCTGGCGAGCCTGGTAACGCTGCGAGCTGTTTGCGAACAGATCATCGCCGACCTGAAGCTCAAAGTGGTGGGCGATCCGCAATGGCATCAATTCCCCGAACCGGGTGGCGTGACCGGACTCTACCTGTTGTCCGAGTCGCATCTGGCCTGCCACACCTACCCCGAGTATGAACTGGCGACACTGAACCTCTACTGTTGTCGTCCCCAGGTTTGCTGGCCGTGGCAGGACGAACTGCGGAAGCATCTTGGAGCAACTGCCGTCCAAATCCGCTGCCTCTCTCGCGGCGTCGAAGCTCCCGCCTCTCTGCACGATGAAGGAGGTCAGGCATGAAAGCAAAGATCGCGAGTTGTCCCTCCTGCGGCAGTCCCGTTGAGTTCCGCGTCAGCTCTTCCCTGGTGACGATCTGCGAGTTCTGCAACTGCGTCGTTGCCCGCACCGATAAAGCGATTGAAGATCACGGCAAGGTTGCCGATCTCGTTCAAACCAATTCCCCCTTGCAACTCGGTGTGACCGGAAAGTATCGCGGTCGTAAGTTCGAGTTGATCGGCCGTGTCCAGTACAAGCACCCGGCGGGCGGCGTCTGGGATGAATGGTATCTGGCCTTCTCTAATGGGAAATGGGGCTGGCTCGCCGAGGCTCAGGGCAAGTTCTACCTCACATTCGAAAAACGAGTCTCGAAGTCGATTGAGATTCCTCCGTTCGAGAGTCTCGTGCCGGGCAAAGAAGTCAAGTTCGGCTCGAACGAACCAGCCGTTGTGGCGGAAATCGGTGAAGCGACGACAGGAGCAGCAGCCGGCGAGATCCCCTGGGATTTTGAACCCGGCATTCCGCATCGGTTCGCCGACCTGTACGGGCCGAAGCAGACCTTCATCACCCTTGATTACTCCGACAATGAACCGAAGTTCTTCCTCGGAAAAGAAGTCGAGCTCAAAGAACTCGAACTGGCCGAAGGCTGGGGGATGGACGGGACCGGAACCGGACTCCCCTCCGGACAGAAAATCGAAGCTGTCTCGGTCAACTGCCCTCAGTGTGCCGGACCGCTTTCCCTGCATGCGCCCGATGAAACTCAGAGAGTCGCGTGTCCGAGCTGCAATTCACTGCTCGACTGCAATCACGGCAAGCTCGAATATCTGCAGACGCTGACCAAAGTCCGCCGCGTTCGACCGCTGATTCCGCTTGGGACCGTGGGGACACTTCACGACAAAGACTATACGGTGATCGGATTCATGGAGCGTTTCGTCCGGTACGAAGGCCAGACCTATCCGTGGACCGAATATCTCCTCTACAACCCGGATGCCGGATTCCGCTGGTTGACTCACAACGACCGTCATTGGGCCTTTGTGGAACCGGTTTCGGTGGCCGAGGCGAAGAAAAAGGGACAGTTCGTTACCTACAACGGAGAGACCTATCGTCTCTACGACAAGGCGACCGCGTTCGTGCGCTACGTGATCGGCGAGTTCTACTGGAAGGTCACCACCGGCGAGCAGGTCAACATGTCCGATTTCATTTGTCCGCCACGAATGTTGTCGTTCGAGCGGACAGACGATGGAACCAATAAAGAAGTGAATGTCTCATTGAGCACCTACCTGACAACCGAAGAGGTTCAGGAGGCATTCAAGGTGGAGAACATCATGCGGCCGTTCGGTGTCGGCATGATTCAACCCAAACCGCGGCATCCGGGTGTCTATCAACTGTGGGGCTTATTCCTGCTGGCGATGTTTCTGCTCTTTGCCATCGTTCCGGCCATTACGTCGAAATCGATCGACGGCGGGTTCTTCGTTGTCATGCTGATCGTGATGTCGGTCCTGCCGGTCGGGACCTTCATCTACCAGCACAACTTCGAGGTGCAGCGGTGGAGGAACAGCGATTACAGCCCGTACAATTCCGAGTGAGCCAGAATTGCAGGCTCGCAACATATTTTATCCAACCATCAATCGTTCGCAGTGACTGTCCAGTGAGGAGGGGAGCGGGTGTTTCCTAATCTGACAACGTGGCTCGCCAAGTTTTACCTCGCCGTCGGCACCGGTATCTGCATCCTGTTTATCTTTGGCGCATCGTCCGGCTGGAAGCTGCCCGAATCGAGTGGTTCGAGCACGGGTCGTTCCGGCGGGGGCTTCTGGGGAGTGGGCAAATGAGTGGTCTGTGGTCTTTGATGTCTCATGGTCTCGTGCTGGCACAGGAAGTCGAGGAAGTCGCTGACACCGGCGTGCTGTCGCACCTGTTGCGACAGATGCTGGCCGTCTTCGTCTTTTCGGTACTCGGCATCCTCGTGCTGTTCCTCTCCATCTGGCTGATGGAGAAGCTGACACCATTCTCGATGGTGAAGGAGATCGAAGAAGACCATAACACCGCACTGGCCATTCTGGTTGGCGCCCTGGTGATCGGAATTTCGATCATCATTTCCGCTGCGATGGTCGGTTGAGAAAGTCCCGTAACGGAATATGAACCGAGCGCCTCTTTTTCTCCTTTACCTGAACGTCCTCGCGGTTGCCACGTGCGGTTTGATTTACGAGTTGCTGGCCGGAACCCTGGCCAGCTATCTGCTCGGCGATTCCGTCACGCAGTTCTCCCTGGTCATCGGAATCTACCTGTCAGCGCTCGGCGTCGGCGCCTGGCTTTCCAAGTTTGTCGAACGAAAGCTGGCTCGCTGCTTTATTGAAGTCGAACTCGGCGTCGCACTCCTCGGCGGCACCTCGGCTCCGTTTCTGTTCCTAGCATTCGGGGCCATCGACTGGTTTCAGGTTCTGTTGTATGGCCTGGTCTTCCTGATCGGAACGCTCGTCGGACTGGAACTTCCGCTACTGATGCGGATTCTGAAAGATCACGTCGACTTCAACGACCTGGTCTCGCGCGTGCTCACGTTCGATTACATCGGAGCGTTACTGGCCTCGATCCTGTTCCCGACGCTGCTTGTCCCTCAACTGGGGTTGATTCGCACGTCGCTGATTTTCGGCATCCTCAATGCTCTGGTTGGCCTCTGGGGAACGTTCCTTCTGCGTCCCTTGTTGACGGATCGCGAACTCGGCGGACTGCGGGGGCGGGCTACGCTGGTCATTGGGCTACTCGCCGCGGCGTTCATCAAGGCTGATGATCTGACCTCTTACGCCGAAGAATCGCAGCTCAGCGCCTCGATCATTCATGCCGAGAGTTCGCCGTACCAGCGAATTCTGATCACCCAGAACAAGACCGGCTTTCAGTTGTTCCTGAACGGACACCTGCAGTTCAACTCGTTCGATGAATATCGCTACCACGAAGCGCTCGTTCACCCGGCCATGGCTGCCCCTACGCCGCGACGGAACGTGCTCGTGCTGGGAGGGGGCGACGGTCTGGCCGTTCGTGAGATCCTCCGCTATCCCGAAGTCGAGCAGATTACATTGGTCGACCTTGATCCGAAAATGACATCGCTGGCAAAGCGATTTCCGCCGCTCGCGGAGCTTTCAGATCATTCGCTGGACGATCCGAGGGTCACGGTCATCAATCAGGATGCCTTCATCTGGATCGATCAGCAAAGTAATAAGTTCGACACCGTGATTGTCGACTTCCCCGATCCCGGCACGTTTTCCGTAGGCAAACTCTACAGCACCTTCTTCTACCGCAAACTGCAGCAGCGGCTCACCGACGATGCCCGCATCACGATCCAATGCACCTCTCCACTGGTTGCCCCACAGTCGTACTGGTGCATCCTCCGTACCCTCGAAGCGGCAGGTTTTCACGTGCAGCCTTATCACGCCGCGGTTCCCACATTCGGCATCTGGGGCTACGCGTTCGCCACCCGCGTTCCGGCCGATCCACCAACCGAGATGGATCCGGAGATTGTTTCGCAGTGTCGGTTTCTGAACTCCGAGATCATGCAGGGACTTTTCGAAGCCCCCGGAGACATTCAGACGGTCGATGCGGAGGTGAATCAGCTCAACAATCAAATCCTCGTTCAGTACTACGAGCGGGAATGGAGCCGATGGGAATGAGCGAATGCTGGCCCGGCGACTGGCGAACGAACAGGCGCGAGCTGCTTCAATCCGCTCTGCTGGCTGCAACGACTCCATGGCTGTGCGGTTGCGGAGAATCGCCCCCTTCGCTTAAAGGCGAGATGCTGAGTCCATCGTTCGATTTGGGACACCGGATCCGAGACGGCTTCCGGCCTCCGACTCCGGAGGGAACGCCGAAAGAGGTTGACGTGTTGATCGTAGGTGGCGGTATCGCCGGGCTCTCGGCTGGCTGGCGTCTCAAGCGAGCTGGCATGGAGAACTTCCGCATCCTGGAGATGGAGCACGTCGCCGGCGGAACATCCCGTTCCGACCGATCTGATCTCACGGCTTATCCCTGGGGAGCCCATTACGTTCCCTTTCCGAATGAACAAAACCGGGCCCTGCTTCAGCTGCTCGAAGAGATGGGAGCCGTCTCACAAAGGCCCGACGGAAGATGGGGAGCCGCAGAATCAGTCGCGTGCCGGACTCCACAGGAGCGACTGTTTGCTGGGGGACGCTGGGGCGAAGGTCTTTTCCCTGCTCATCTCGCGACTCAAGAGGATGCTCGACAATGGGAGCGTTTCGAAGCCGAGATCAATCGCTGGATCGACTGGCGTGATGCGGAGGGACGACCGGCCTTCACCATTCCGGTGGATCGTTGCTCCCCGGCTGCGGAAGTGACTCGGCTCGATGCGCTGACGATGGCCGAATGGCTCAACCGCATCGGCGTGACGTCGAATCTGATCCACTGGTACGTCGACTACTGCTGCCGCGATGACTACGGACTGAACGTCGACCAGACCAGCGCCTGGGCGGGAATTTTCTATTTTGCCTCCCGCAAAACGAAGTCTACGGAAGAGGAGTTGCCCATACTGACCTGGCCGGCGGGAAATGGCGCGATTGTCGACTTTCTTTCTGCTTTGCTCGCTCCTCAGCTCGAAACAGGCCAGGCTGTTTTTCATCTTCGGCCCGGTGAGACACGGACGACCGTTGCGGTTTTTGATCTGCAGACGCAGACCGCGAAAGAGTTCTCCGCCAAACAGGTCATCTTCGCCGCGCCGCAGTTCATGGCTTTGTTTCTCATTCCGACGCTCAGCGAAGAACGACGAGCGGCGACCCGCGAGTTTCAGTACGGATCCTGGGTGGTGGCGAACCTGCATCTCTCCGGTCGACCGCCGGAAAGCGATTACCCGCTCAGCTGGGATAACGTCCTGTTCGAGAGTCTGTCCCTCGGATATGTTGTGGCCACCCATCAGCTCGGTTCCGACTTCGGCCCGACGGTCTGGACATGGTATTATCCACTCTGTGACGAGATTCCAGCCGAGGCTCGCAAAAAATTGCTCAACTCAACCTGGGAGGACTGGACCGCCCTTGTGTTGAAGGACCTCGACGCCGCCCACCCGGATCTCAGAAAGTACCTGACAAAGATTGACGTGATGCGCTGGGGACACGCGATGGTTCAACCCCGCCCGGGATTTGTAACCGGTGAAGCGCGAATGCAAGCCCGGCAACCGTTCGGTTCCATTCACTTCGCTGGCACCGACCTGAGCGGCCTGGCTCTCATGGAGGAGGCTTTCTATCACGGCCTGCGAGCCGCTGAGGAAGTGCTGGCGGCAATCGGAACAGAATTCCGCTCAATGATAGCGACGTAATGGTGTTTGATTATCTGAATGTTCGATTGTTCTCAAGTGCACCAGAGAAGCTCAGAGAGAGCATCGTTGGCAATTGTCTTGCGCTCACGAGTTCGCGGCATCCATTAGCTGCAGTAGCTCCATCTGGCTCAACCGAATGTTACTCAGCGAAGGATGTTCTCGACCATGATCGTCATGCTCCTGGCAGTTATTACTATTTTGAGATCCCTAACGGCGGCACCTGTTTCGAGATCGAATTGACACTCACCCAAATTGAGGATATCGAGATCAAGTATTCGCCCACTTTGTCCTTCGCGATTCGCCGAAGGCCACTTCTGGCATCACTCAGTTCCACCTCCATTCTCGGTCGTATTCTCCGCTCACAGGGTGCTCATAGAGTTCGACGTCTTCGAGGGCTTTTTCACGACGAATCGAGACTGGCTGACATGCGCAACCACTTGGACGAACTCAGAAGCCTCTACACTCGCCTGTTGAACCTCCCAGAGTGCGAGGAAGTACGAGGAGCTGGAGACCTTCTCGATTATGCGTACGCGATACCGGATTGGGGCACAGAAGTGCCATTGGACGGGTGTATGTTGTTCGGGAAGGCTAACTTCTCGAACTTTCCGGGTGCGGACGATGAACTCGTCGTCCACTGGAAATCCTCGTTCAGTGACTCTCGAATGGTTTTCACCACACCCATAATAACATTTCGCGATCTTTGTATTGCAGCTGTCGACTGAGGCCATGACTGCACCTGCTTCTCTACCTACGGGCACTCAACAACAGTCACTTCCATGGCTGTTCTCGCCCGTGGTCGATCTGTGCACGTTTCTCGGAAGCGCAGCGGTTGCTCTCGGTTTACTTTTGGTCGGTGCTCAGTTCGGGCTGCTGCACGATGATACGCCGGAATGGATGTGGGTGCCGGCCATTCTGATGATCGACGTCGCTCATGTGTATGCGACCGGGTTCCGCGTTTATTTTGATCGGACGGAGCTTCGCCGGAATCCGTGGCTGTATGGGCTGGCTCCCCTGCTGGCGTTTCTCATCGGAGCGGCGATCTACTCGGAGAGTTCCCTTTGGTTCTGGCGGATTCTGGCCTATCTGGCAGTCTTTCACTTCGTCCGGCAGCAATACGGCTGGGTCGCGTTATACCGTGCCCGCGGTGGTGAGACGGATCGTCTCGGATATTGGGTTGATACGTGCGCCATCTATCTGGCGACGATTTACCCGCTCGTCTACTGGCACGCCGCATCACCGCGCAACTTCAACTGGTTTCTTGAAGGCGATTTTCTCTCGCTTCCGGGAATCACGGCTCGCGTTTTCCAGGTGCTCTACTGGATTGCTCTCGGTAGCTACGTACTCCGGGCGATCTATCGCGGCATCGTGAAGAATGAATACAACCCCGGCAAAGACATCGTCGTCGCCACGACGGCCCTCTGCTGGTATCTCGGCATCGTTGCTCTCAACTCCGACTACGCCTTCACGGTGACCAACGTCATCATTCACGGCATCCCCTACCTGGTGCTGGTGTTCTGGTATCGCTGGATGAGACAGCCGGAGACAGGGACGAGCCGCTGGTCCGCAGTCTTCAGCTTTCTGGGGATCGTGTGGATGCTCGCCTACTTCGAAGAGTTGCTCTGGGACACGGGCCTGTGGCACGAGCGTCCCTGGCTGTTCGGAACGGTGCTGAATCTCGATGCGTGGGAACCGTTCCTGGTTCCACTGCTCGCCGTTCCGCAGATTACGCACTACATCCTCGACGGTTTCATCTGGAAACGGCGATCAAATAAGGATCTGGCCAGCATGGTCGATCACTGATCGACTCGTACCACACGTGCAGGGACATCGTGAGAGATCCTGTCCAGATCCAACTCAGCTTACCTTCACCGTCTTCCCAGTTTCGGCGGCTTCGTAGATCATCCTCATGTACTTCACGTCCTTCAGTCCCTCCTGACCGGGAGTGCGGACTTCGCTGTTGTTTTTGATCGCTTCGGCGAAATGGTCCATCTCGGCTGCGAAGTGACTGACATGCTCCAGGAACAGCTGCTCCTCTTTCTTGCCGGAGCCGTGATAGAAACGATGCCCCGTGTAAGTCGTCGCCGGGTCGAGTTTGATCCAGCCGTCCTGGAACATCGCACAATAACGATTGACCTCAGCCGTGCTGTAACTCGATGAGCAGTTCCCCATCACACCACTCGGGAACTGCAGCTGGAAGAGAATCGACTGCTCCACTTCCGAGAAGCGGGGATCGTTCTCGTTCTGACGTTTCATCGCATTGATGGCGATCGGCTCTTCGCCGGTGATATAGCGAGTCGCGTTCAGACTGTAGATGCCGATGTCCATCAGCGATCCGCCCCCGGACAGCTTCTTCGATAGCCGCCATTGATTCGGCCCGCCGATATCAAGCACGGTGTCGGAGACGATCATCTGCAGTGGACCGTACTTCTGGCTGCGTGACCACTCGATCACTTTCATGTTGTACGGCTCGTACTGCACGCGGTAGGCGATCATCAGCTTTCGATTTGCTTTATCGGCCGCGTCGATCATCTGCTGACAGTCTTCAACGGATGTGGCCATCGGCTTCTCACAGAGAACATGCTTGCCCGCCTCATGAGCCCGAATCGTGAACTCAGCGTGCATCGCATTCGGCAGAATGATGTAGACGACGTCGATCTCATCGTTGTCGGCGATGTCGTCGAAGTTGTCGTAATTGTAGATGCTCTTCGACGAAATATCGTAATGAGCCGCGATCGCTTCGGCTTTGTCCCGATCCCCACTGACCAGAGCAACCGGCTTGGCATGCTCGGCCTGAGCAAACGAGGGAAGAATCTGCTGAACGCCGAACTTTCCGAGCCCGACGATGCAATACCCCAACTTTTTCGGCGGCGGCTCCGGAACGAGTGGTTTCCCATCGCGCGCTTTGGCCGTCTGGCTGACAGGCTGGCCGACCTGCGGATTGTTAAGTTGGACCTTTCGGTCGTCCGGCGACTTTCCATCAGGGGCACCGAGCGCGTTGCTCGACATTCCGGCGGCGGCCAGTCCTCCCGCTGCTGAGAGGAACTTACGGCGATTCACTTGATGGGGATCGTGACCGGTCATGGGGCGGTCTCCTGTCTGTGCCGGTCCGAGCTTGACCGACTATGTTCCGGATCGAGAGTGCGTTTCCGGAGACAGGCCGCAAATGCTATTCCACGGAGCTACGGTTTCAAATGCTCCGCGAAGAAGTCCCACATCGCTGTGATCGCCTTTACGCTCGCCTCGCCCTGAAATCCATGGCCCTGCCCTTCAAAGATAATCAGTTCATGAGTCGCACCGGCGGCCTTCATTGTCTCATCGAGAAGCCGAGCCTGTTCAACCGGGACGAGCGCATCGGTGTCGCCATGAAGCGTGAGGACCGGCGGGTCATCGCTGCTGACATACGTCACCGGACTCGACTTCCGATAGAGCTCCGCCGCTTCGTCGGGCGTGCCGCCCAGAAACAGACGAAAGATCCAGTCGACAGAACTGGTCTCGTAACAGCGAGCCATCTCCGTCGGACCATAGACATTCACCACGGCCTGAACGCGGCTCGACTGCTCGGGATTCCCCCCGCTTCCTTCGAGTCCGTCGTTCTCATCAGTCAGGCCGACGAGCAGCGAAAGATGGCCGCCCGCTGATCCTCCCGTGACACCGATTCGGTCTGGGTCAATTTGATACTTGTCCGCATTGGCACGCACCCAGCGGATGGCCGCCTTCGCGTCTTCGATCTGAGCCGGAAAGATCGGCGTTGCCGTCGTGGTTTCCCGCTTCGTTTGATCGAATTTCATCAGCCGGTACGAAATCGTGACGGCGACATAACCTCGCCGAGCGGCTTCCTTGATCGCGGGGATGTAACCTGCACGCGATCCGCCGTGCCAGCCGCCCCCATGAATGAAAACGAGTGCCGGGAACGGGCCCTCGTGGTCTGGACGCGCCAGATCGAGTTTAAGTTCTTCGCCTCCACCCGTCCCGTAGACGATGTTCTCTTCGAGAGTCACCTCGGCCACGGCGGTTGCGGAAAGAAAACAGCAGGCCAGCAGCACAACGACAAATCGGCGAACTGACAAACAAGTCATAGCGATCCCCAAAGCTGAATGTCTCAGAAGCAGACGGCGCGTCCGGGATTCTATCATGATCGCCGCCAGCTCGATAGAATCAACAATCTCCGATTCGACCACCCCACGCTGAAGGACCTGCCCCATGAGAAAGATTCCTCTGCTGTTCTCCGCTCTACTCGGGCTGACTCTACTCCTCGCCCCTCACAACCTGTTCGCCGCCCGACCGAATCTCATTGTGGTGATGGTCGACGATATGGGCTATGAAGGTGTCAGCTGTTTCGGGAATCCCTATTTCACAACTCCCGAGATTGACCGTCTGGCCGCTGAAGGCATGAAGCTGACCGACTTTCACTCGTCGGGCACGGTTTGCTCTCCCACGCGAGCCGGCCTGATAACCGGGCGCTATCAGCAGCGTACCGGCATCGAAGCGGTCATCCATCCGGTTGCCGATCACCCGGAGCATCGCAAAGGCCTTCAGCTCAGCGAGACGACCTTCGCCGAGCTGTTGCAGGAACAGGGCTATACCACGGGCCTGATCGGCAAATGGCATCAGGGTTATCCGCACAACTCTTCAGACTACCATCCGCAGCACCACGGCTTCGATGAGTTCATCGGCTACCACAGCGGCAACATCGACTTCGTCAGTCATGTGGGCGATCACAACGAACATGACTGGTGGCATGGCAAAGAGGAGACACGGGAAGAAGGCTATTCAACCCACCTGATCAACAAGTACACGCTCGACTTTGTTCGCAGGCATGCGGCGGAGGAGCAGCCGTTTTGCCTGTACGTGGCTCATGAAGCAATTCATAACCCGGTTCAGGTTCCGGGCGACGCCGTGCGACGCACCGAAGAGCATTGGGATCGCTGGCGATGGAAGGAAGTCAGTGAAGAAGAGCGAATCGCGAAGTACAAGGGAATGACGATGCCGATCGATGAAGGGATCGGTCAACTTCGGAAGACTCTGCACGATCTGGGGATCGCGGAGAACACGTTCGTCCTCTTCTTTTCCGACAACGGCCCGTCGTCCGACTTTCCCAGTGGCAGTCCCGAACTCCGTGGGGGCAAAGGGACCGTTTTCGAAGGAGGCCACAAAGTGCCCGCGATCGCCTGGTGGCCCGGAACAATCGAGGCCGGCAGCGAAAGCGACCAGCCGATGATCTCGATCGATGTCATGCCGACGCTCCTGTCGCTGGCCGGGGTTGAACACGATGCTGGGAAACTCGATGGTGTCGATCTTTCGCCCGTCCTGCTGCGACAGGATTCCTTACCAGACCGCCCGCTGTTCTGGGCTTCAATGGGCAACAACGGGGCTCGCGCGGAAGCAATGCGATCGGGCCCCTGGAAACTGACCGTGCATCACCCGAAAGCCACTCCGGGGACCTTCGAGAATGAAGCCGTAGCTCTCTTCCATCTTGAGAAAGATCCGGGCGAGAAGAATAACGTCGCTAAGGAACATCCCGAAACGGCCCAAAGTCTGCTTCGCCAGCTCAAGAACTGGTACGACGATGTCACTTCCGAGGCGACACCCCAGCTCGGTGGCTGGGTTGCTTCCACGAAGACCGAGACTCCCCTGATCGAGTCGACAAGCAAGGAAACGGTGTGGCAGAATCGCGATGGGAAAAGCCTGACATGGTTCCACCCCAGAGCGTGCATGGTCCCCGACGAGAAGAACGACGAGTGGACCTGTCTGATGAACCTGCAGGAGATCAGTGGCTCGGACTACTTCGGCCAGATCCACTGGAGTGAATCGATGGATGCTGGGAAGACCTGGACGGATCCCGAGCCGATTGAGGCTTTCGGCCGTATCGATGTCCCGGGACATCCCGGTCTGAAAGCCGGGGTGTGTGATGTCACGCCGCAATATCATCCGCAGACCGAGTCGGTCATTGCCTTGGGCCATGTGGTCTTCTACCGCGGCCCGAGGTTCGCTCGAGGAGATCAGCTGGCTCGCTATCCAATCTATGCCGTACGACGCCCCGATGGCAGCTGGTCAGAACGCAAGATCCTGGAATGGGACAATCCGGCAGGCTCGTCGATCTACACGAATGGTTGTGGCCAGCGGATCATCATGCCAAATGGCGATGTCATGCTCACGTTCAGCTATGGTGATGATCCGAATAAGCCGCGAAAAGTCGCAGGCGTTCGCTGCTCCTTCGATGGTGACGAGCTTAAAGTTCTTGACGTCGGACCGCCGCTGGAGAACAGTGCCGGCCGTGGCTTTCTCGAACCTTCAATTACTCGCTTTAATGACAAGTTCTACATAACGATTCGAGCCGAAGACGGTCATGGCTATGTCGCCGTTAGTGACGATGGAATCAACTATCGCAAGAACACGGCCTGGGCTTTTGATGACGGTGAGTCGATTGCCATGTCGACGACCCAGCAGCACTGGCTGACGCACTCCGACGGACTGTTTCTCGTCTATAACCGAGAAGACGACTCGAATAAGAACGTGATGCGGTGGCGCAGTCCACTCTGGGTGGCACAGGTTGATCCGGAGAAGCTCTGTCTGATCCGCGACACCGAACAGGTGGTGCTGCCGCTCGTGGGAGATGGCATTGATAACCCGGACGAAGTCGCCCTGATGGGGAACTTCGATGTCACGAACGTCTCTCCGTTCGAGTCGATTGTCACCGTCGGCGAATGGATGCCGCGGCGCAATGCCCGCGGCGATGTTCTGATCGGTCGCATCCGCTGGACACGCCCGAACAAATTGTTTGAGACGATGCCATAAGAACCGCCTCGGTGCGATCACTCTTTCGGAAAAAAGAAACGCCACTGCCGGCAAGTCCGCAGTGGCGTTTCTGTTCTAGATCAGACTTCGTCTAAGAGTAGCGGCTTTCGGCGTCGTGAGGTGATCGTTTGCGGGCCTTTTGGCGCTCATAAGTCGGTACTCGGTAGAGCATACATCGCTCCGGCAAGTACCAGAATCGGCTACGGCTTCTCGAAACAGAACAGATGCTTCTGGCCACGGACGAACATCTGGTTGTCGACCGGTGCCGGAGTGGCATCGACGGTCTCGTCGACGGTATTCGTCGCGACGACCTTGAGCTCGGGCCCGTCTTCGATGACGACCGTCTTACCATCGCGATCAGTCAGATAGATGTGCCCATTCGCAGCCACGGGCGAAGCGTAGATCGTGCCGAGGCCGATCCGCTCCGTGCTATAGTGCGGCTCTCCTGTTTTGGCATCAACACAGGTCAGCAGCCCTGACTTCGCTTTGTAGAAGTAAATCCGCCCGTCCGAAAGCAGGAACGAAGCAATATCCGGCGTATCGCGTTCTATCGTCCAGACCACGTTCGAGGAGCCTGCGATATCGCCGCTTCCGTCCGGCTGAAATGCTCCCAGGAACGCCCCGCGAAACCCGCTGCCGATATAGACCAGTCCTTCTGCAGCCACGGGACAGGCAACG
Organism: Planctomycetaceae bacterium; assembly: GCA_017795105.1. Classification (GTDB taxonomy): domain Bacteria; phylum Planctomycetota; class Planctomycetia; order Planctomycetales; family Planctomycetaceae; genus Rubinisphaera. The sequence goes on along the minus strand of CP051247.1, from coordinate 5,947,724 downwards.
GGACGCATCGTCTGACCGCCGCATCGCCACAACTCCTTGCCCGTTTCGAGCTCGTAAGAGCGGGCGTAATTCTGCCCGTTCATGATGACCTGCTCGTTGCCTCCGTGCTGAATAATCAGCGGCGTTGCCCAGCAGCTCGGCTCGTCTCGTTCAACTTCCCAGACGGTCTCTCCGGTGCGTTTGTCGAGCGCGAACAGGAAGGATTGTCCTTCATGATCCCACGGCACGATGATCTTCTCCCCGGCCAGCGTCGGGGAACTGCCTTCACCAAAAGTGCCGCGACAGGTCATGTCTCCCAGATCGCGTTTCCAGACTGGCTCCCCTTCCATCGTGTAGCAGTAGAGTCCACGAGAGCCGAAGTGAGCGTAGACACGTTCGCCGTCGGTACAGGGACTGGCCGATGCGAATCCGTTGGTGGAATGGGTTCCCTCGTGCGGCTGCTCGCGGTTGGCCACACGCTTCCAGTTCAGTTGACCAGTCGCTCGATCGTAGCAGTACAGAACAAATTCATGCACGGGGTCTCCATCGGCATCAGCATTCTCCACCGGCACAGCCGACGTGACGAACACCTGATCCTGCCAGATGATCGGCGAGCCGGAACCAAGTCCGGGAACTTCAACCTTCCATTTCACGTTCTCGGTCGCCGACCACTGCACGGGGGGCGTCGCATCCGGAGCCGTCCCGTTTCCGGTCGGTCCACGCCAGTGGGTCCAGTTTCCCGCAGACACATCCGCGGTCCAGACGGTCAGCAACAGGAGATAAGGAATCGCTTTCAGCATCACGGTCTCCATACTACGAAAAAGGGACTTCTGTCGTTCGAGCATTATAGCGCGGCCCGAAAACGACGAAGGGGATCATTCTGAATCACGAGGACGAATCGGCGGCCCGCCAATCTGAACCAGTCCCGTCAGAATCATCTGAGATGGTAACAGAAGAACCGCGCAGACTGTACGGTCGGCAACCACGGACAACAATCGCCTACGAAGATCAGAGCCGCTGATTCCGGCTCCTGAAGGTCTTGCGTTTGACCGTGACGGAAAGACAGACCGGCCTTCGCCCCCGGTGCGACACTTCACCGCGCCAGTTGCACTGGAGTTCTTCGTGTTCGGCTCCCATAATCAGGGTATGATGCCAGCGCCGCAACTCCGATCTTCGTCTGCATGAAAGGCCATTCGATGAACGCACCTGAGCAGCCCCTTTATGATCGCATTGGCGGGCCCGATGCCATCCAGGAAGTCGTCGACGGCCTGTATTCCCGCGTTCTCGCCGACCCTTTGCTCAAGCCCTTCTTCGAGAACATCGATATGGTCAAACTGCGAACCATGCAGTCGGAGTTCATGTGTGCCGCGCTGGGGGGACCTGAAAAGTACAGCGGAATGGATCTGGCGCACGCACACGCGGGCCGCGGCATCAAGGCGATTCACTTTAGTGCATTCGTCGGCCATCTCTTGACGGTGCTCGAAGAGCGAGGCTGCTCAGAAGCTGATCTCATGGATGTCGTTCATCGCATGAATCTTTACTCAACCGAGATTACCGGCGCCGTCTCCACGGATGGTTAACTTCGCGTTTCGACTTTGGACCAACGATGAACCGAACCACGATTCCGTTCTGTGTTCTAATTCTGTCCGTTCTGTTGGGGGCGGTCGCACACGCCGGTCCGCCGGATACCACGACTGCTCGACCTTTGCCAGAGATCGCTGAGCCTGCAGACTTCGAGGAAGACTGGGCAAGCGGCAAGATCGATCCACGGAAGTGGTATCGTCTCCGCAAGAAATGGGGGCACGGAAACAACGGAGTCGTTCCTGAGAATATCCGCGTTGAGCAGGATCTCGTTCACGGAAAGTCACAGAACGTTCTTGTCTGTGAAGCACACGGCGATCGATATTCCGGCAACGTTGTCGGTCTGCAAGGTCAACGGGAACGGGTTGGCGGCGTGATCGTTTCCAAACGCTTCTTCGCCTCGGGCCGCTTCGAGGTCGTGATGAAAGTCGGCAGCACCAGCCCTGCTCCCGGTGGCCCGGAGAATCCGGCTCATCCGCGTGGATCGATCCCGGCGATCTGGACGTTCGCGTATCGCTGGGTCGAAGGCGATCCGGACCGGAAGGATCAGTTCCTCCCCGGTACGCCGTTGTACAATCCTCACATTCCGGCGTACGGAATCGCAGCGAACGAGTACTGGTCGGAGATCGACTTTCCGGAGTTTGGAAAGGGTGGAGACTTCACTCGCGGACTCTACAACACGTTCTGCAACAGCAGGCACGATCCGAATCTTTTCGACGTCTCAGCCGCAACCGATGGCAAATACCACATCTTCACCACCGAGTGGACCACTCAGCTGAAGCCCTTCCCGAATCTGACCGATGACCAGGTCGTCGAGCATGAGGGCTACTACTGGATTCGGGATAAGTCTATTCCCTTCGACACGTACCTGGGCAACCCGCTCAAGAAGATGGGACCTGATGAATATTCTCTCTACAGCGGAGACAGCGTTTCGCACTGGATCGACGGTCAACACGTGGCCACGCACACGAAATACGTTCCCGCGATGGCCGCCCAGCTGAATCTTGGCATCTGGCTCCCCGAATGGGCCGGACCAGCTCCTTGGGAGAAGTCGACGGTCTCAATCGCCTCGGTCCGCATCTGGCAATTCGAGAACCCCGGCGATGTGCGAGGGATCCTCGTTGACGACATCGCCAACAATTTCCGGGAAGACGGCCGGCCGCTTCCCAATCCGTGACGTCTAACGTCGCAGCGGGCGATCCAGCGGAGCCTCCGGCGATTCCGTCACCGGGATCGGAACCACCTGCAGTTCGAGCTGTGATTCATCGGCGATCTTCAGCACATCGCGGCAATGCTCGTGGCAGCTGATGCAGACGTTGAGCATATGCATGTAGGTGAAGGCGGCTCCTTCGAGGTTCTGCGTTTCCGCTGTCCGCGCGATCTTCTGCGTCAATCGGTGCATTTCCGTCCGATGATGATCGTAGACCTGATCGTCAGTCTCGATCCAGTGAATCGTCCGACAGATCCGTTCGAGGTCTTCGGCTCCTTCGGCAACCTTGTCGAAATCCTTGGAGACGAGCCCTTCAAGCACGGCCTGAGAACTGGCCAGCTTGGCCAGCATGAGCGGCCCGTGACTTTCCTGCCGCGTGGAACCCGAAACCTGTTCAGTCGGTTCAGAAGAGTGGACGACGATCGCTGACAGAACCGCAACGAGAAGGAAACAACTGAACGTAACACGTTTCATCACGTGGATCTCCGATCCCAAATCTGCGGATTTCTTCCTGAATCCGCCCTCTTTCCCCGCCGTTGGAGAACTGTCTCATTTAAGGTTTTCGGCCATTCAGGGCGAGGTTCTCCGATTCAATCGGTCCGTGATCAGGAAATCCCCTGATCGGGATGTCAAACTGCGGGGGATAGCCCAGCCAACGCCGACCGTGAATCGCGAAATTGCATGCGCAGCCCACGTTCTGTTCAGCTGCTTCACGTCAGCAGATCGGTCACCACATGGCCATGCACATCGGTCAGGCGTCGATCGATCCCATCGTGCCGAACGGACAGGCGGGTGTGGTCGATGCCGAGCAGATGCAGCATCGTCGCATGAATGTCATACACCTGCGTGGGATGTGCGCGATCGAGCGGTTTGTACCCCCAGTGGTCGGACGGCCCGTAGCTGATGCCGCCCTGAATCCCACCGCCGCAAAGCCAGTTGGTGAAGACGTACGGGTTATGGTCGCGGCCCTTCCCTCCCTGACTGCTCGGCATGCGGCCGAACTCCGTGGTCCAGTGCACGATCGTATCCTCAAGCAGACCCCGATCCTTCAGATCCCTGATCAGAGCAGCCGCTCCTCGTGCCATACCTCGCGCCAGTGGACCGTGATCGCGTTTCACGTCCTCGTGACTGTCCCAGTTGCGGCGGGGAAAGCCATTGTCGTTGCCCGACCAGATCTGAACAAAACGAACGCCCCGCTCGAGCAGACGGCGAGCGATCAGACATTTACGGCCGAAGTATTCTTCCTCCTCCGGGGCATTGATCTGATCCGGATACGATGCCCCCGCCCGGTCAATTCCATACGCTTTCAGGACATGCAGCGGCTCCTGCGAGAGATCGAGTGCCTCGGGAGCACTAAGCTGCATCGCGGCAGCCAGTTCGTACGATCGAATTCGCGACTCAAGTCGTGAATCGCCCGGTCGGTTGGCCTGAAAGGCTCCATTCAACTCCCGCAGCAGATTGAGGCCGTCGCGATCCCCCTCTGCCGTGACGAAATCGGCTTTCGCATGGAGATCATCGATCGGGTTCTCACGCTGAGGAAAGATGACCGTCCCCTGCGAACTGGCGGGCAGAAAAGCCGATCCCCAGTTCTTCGGACCATTGCTTGCAAATCCGCGATGGTCCGGCAGAACAACGAACGTCGGAAGATTCTCGTTTTCGGAGCCGAGTCCGTAGCTGACCCACGATCCCATTCCCGGAAAGCCGGGGCGCTGGAATCCCGTCGCCTGCAGATACGTCGCCTGGGAATGAACACCGGTCTTGCCGACCATGTTGTGCACAAAGGCGATCTCATCGACACAGTCGCCCAGCGGCTGCACGACGTCACTGAGCATCTTGCCGCATTCTCCATACGGTTTAAACGCGAACGGAGACTTCATCCAGGGGCCGAGACCATTTTGGAACGCCTCAACGTGTTCGCCGAAGTCGGATGGCTCTCCATGGTGGCGGTCGAGCATCGGCTTGTGATCGAACAAATCGATGTGACTGGCAGCCCCCGCCATAAACAGCTGGACCACCCGCTTCGCCTTCGGAGGATGATGAAGCGTCTTCAACACTCCCGACGTCGCTGCCTGCGATTCCCGGTGGAGCATCGTCGCAAGAGCCAGCGCTCCGAAACCGTGTCCGGACTGATTAAGGAACGTTCTGCGGTTGATCATGAGGGATCCGATCAGTCGATGTACATGAACTCGCTGAGGTTGAATATCACGCGGCACAGATTGGGCAAGCCATGCTCGGCTGCGTACTGCTCCAACGCCTGTTGCTCGGACTCAGATGGTCGGCGTTGAGCGATGATTTCAACGGCTCTCACCACCTGCTCGGCCGGGACCGAGGTCTCCGATCGCAGTCGTTCCGCGAACTGCTCGGCCATTGCCAGATTGAATCGATTATTGAGTAACGACAGAGCCTGCAGCGCCGTCAGGGTTTCGTTCCGTTTGGGGGTGCTCTGCGAAGAATCGGCACAGTCGAGCGTCGTCATCCAGGGATCAGGCTGAGAACGAACGACGAACCGATAGATGCTGCGGCGATGCGATGCCGGATCATTCGGGTCGAACAAATGATACTCGTAGTGCGGCGAATGAGCAGTCTTCTCGAGTTCGAACAGATAGTAGCCGGGACCACCCATTTCAAAGTTAATCGCACCGCTCGCCATCAGAATCGCGTCACGAATCTCCTCGGCTGTGAGCCTCCTTCGGTTCATCCTCCACAGAAGTTGATTCCCGGCATCGATACTCGCATGCGTCTCGTTATGCCCCGATGACTGCCGATAGACACTGCTCGTAACGATCAGGCGATGCAGCGTCTTGAATGATCCTCCCGACTCGCGGAATTCGCAGGCGAGCCAGTCCAACAACGCCGGATGGGTGGGCTCGGCTCCCATACGCCCGAAATCATTCGGCGTCGCCACCAGCCCCTGATCGAAATGGTACTGCCAGACTCGATTCACAATCGATCGCCAGAACAGCGGATGCTCCGCCGAGGTAATCCACCTGGCCAGTTCCGCACGCCTCTCCGCCTCATTCAGCCCGCTCTCCAGGCGACAATTCTCCCCCTGCGAAAGAGGCAGCACACAGGGGGCTGCCCGATCTCCGGGCTGTTGAACATCGCCACGATGCAGAACGTGCACCTCGCGTGGAGTTCCTTCCGTCGGCTTGAAGTTCCCCTGTGCCGGGAAGTGCGTTGCTGCCGCGTAGACCATCGCTCCAGCCGGAAGGCCCTTCAGTTCCTCGCGACTTGTCTCAACGGTAGTCTTCAACTGCTGACGACGTTCGACTCGGGACGGTGTCTCGATCTGTTTCAACAGAGCGGTCCGTTCTGCGTGAGTCTCTCCGAGCCTGGCTGCAGCTTCAGGATTCTCATACTCCGCCCAGCTTCCGTCGATCAGGTTCTTTCGAGACCACCGAACCGGCGCCTCGATCGAATCGAGGCTCGTTACCTCTGCAGTTCGCAGCAGGTCGTCTGTCGATTCTCCTCCACGAGCGTGGACCTGCAGTTCGGCGAGCGCAAAAATGAAATCCCCCTTGCGTGGAGCGAGCTTCGTTGCCGTCACTCGAACCCGCTCGATTCTCGGCAGATCGATCGAAATCTTATAACTGTCGAGCCCCGGATTCGGGTAATCACTTTCCGTCTGATCGACGATTGTCATCCACTCGTCATCTGCTTCCGCGGCTTCGATGCGAAAGCGCACCGGAAACCCGAACCCCGCGCCGATTCCCGCATACTCATCGTGGCAGGGATGCAGAGAGAGCCCGGTGAGATCGGCCGGCTCGGCCAGACGAAGCTCGACCCATTTCGTCGTTTCCGCTGCGGTCGCGATGGCACTGTGATAACCGAACGCCGGTTCCTTCTCGATCCCCTGTTTCGACTCCAGTCTGACGATTTCAGCATTCAATTCTTCGAGTCGTGCGCCGCCGGCCTGTTTGATCTCCTTGTACAGTTCTTCAAGGCTGGTTGTCGCCTCTCGAATGACCGCCGCCAGTTCCTGCCTGCGAGACTCGACTTCCGGATCGAGATCGTAAGGTCGCTCGGCCCGGTCGACAGCCGCGAAGATCGATTGCAATCCGTAGTAATGTTCCTGGGTAATCGGATCGAACTTGTGATTGTGACAGCGAGCACATTGAACGGTCAGACTGCAGAACGTGTTGATTACGTTCGACACCATGTCGTCTCGATCCAGGTTTCGAGCGACCTTGCCGTCGATCTTCGACTCGGGGACCTCGACATGACCGATGAAATCCCACGGTCCGGCAGCGATAAAACCGAGGCCAAGGATTCCGTCCGGCTCGCCCGGGAAGAGGACATCTCCGGCGATCTGCTCCTGTGCGAAACGGGCATACGGTTTGTCCTCGTTGAACGACCGGATGACATAGTCTCGGTACGGCCACGCATTCGGCCGCAGCTTGTCTTTGTCGTAGCCGCACGTATCGGCGTACTTGACGATATCCAGCCAGTGCCGAGCCCAGCGTTCCCCATATCTCGGAGAAGCCAACAGTCGATCGACCAGTTTCTCGTAGGCCTTCGGATCTGGATCAGCAACAAACGCAGCCGTTTCCTCCGGCGAGGGAGGAAGTCCGGTCAAATCGAACGTTACCCGCCGGATGAGCGTCCGACGGTCGGCTTCCGGCGCTGGAGACATTCCCGCCTGCCGTTGTCGAGCGGCGACGAAGGCATCGATCGGTGTTCGGCCCCAGTTCTGTTTAAACTCAGGGACGACAGGGCGTCGTAGCGGCTTGAACGACCACCAGTCGAAGTTATCGACCCGCAGTTCGGTCAGGATCAGTCCGTCCGGCCAGAACGCTCCCTCCTGAATCCAGGACTCAATGGCTTCAATCTCAGCGGATGTGAGCGGATCGGCATCGCGTGGCATGCGAGCCTTGCCATCGACTGGCGTGATGACGTCCAGCAGATGACTTGCAGCCGAATCTCCCGGTTCGACGTAGCCGGAGTCGAGAACTGCCTCGGCGGCGTGCAGAGAGAATTCTCCCTGCATGCGTTCTTCGTTGTGACAACTGAGACAGCGTCGCTGCAGTATGGGAGCGATCTCGGCTTGAAATCGATCCTCCGCCCGCTTCGCGTCACCAAACAGCAATGTGGTGGACACGAGTGAGACGGACAGACCGACGATCAGCGTTCGGTTGAATCGACTTCGCAATATCCCAGTCCCCAGCCGAGTGAATTCGACATCAGTTGCCCGACAGGCAACGACCCCCGTGATGTGATAACACATCAGGCGTCAGTGATGCAAAACAATTCGGCGGCCAGCAGGTCGTGGGTCGGGTTATTCGAACGGCGACTTGATGTCGAGGCCTGTTAATCGCAGATAGGTCAACAAGATAGCACGATGATGCACGACATGATTGAACAGCCAGGTTCGCAAACACTCTTCTTTGGGAATCGTGAAGAGGATCTCGCCGCCCGCTTTCAGTGACCAGCGTTCGTTCAGAACCTCTGCGGTGGCCCCCTTCAAAGCTTCCCGAGCCTCGGCCACCTTCTCGTCGAACTGGGTCAGTAACTGTTCAGGATCTTCCAGCGACAACGGCTCGATCGGCCCCTGCCCCACGGGAGCCATGTCCCATTCCGTGTCGTGCACGATCACCGGTGTCCAACTCACGATGTCGACAAGATGATTCGCATTCCAGCCGATCGTATGCAATCCTTCTCGCGGCGACCAACCCATCTTATCAGCAGGAATCTCTTCCAGGACGGCTCGCGTCCGCGGCATCTCTCGATCGAACTCCTCGATCATCAACTCAGAAATTTTCATCTGCTACTCCGACAAACTCTTTCAAAGATCACAACGCATGTCTCCATTCTAATTCGTGGCCGTCGATTCTGCCTCATTCCGAGCCGACGTTTTCATCCATCCGAATGCGATTCCAAAAACTTCCGGACGTCGCAATCCCAGGCCAATCCAGGCAACGACGCCGAAGACGATGGGCATGTAAAAAGGATCCTCGACGCGAACGTGCGTGACCGTCGCGCCGCCGAGGTAGCCGGTCAACAGAATGGTCGCGATGAAGTCGACTCCCGGCACAAGATAGAGGACTGCGATGGCGACCTCTACATATCCAATCTCGACCATCTGCTCGGCTGTGAAACCGAAATGAGCAAGCATCTTCTCCTTGCCTTCCCAGTCGGTGAACTTCCCTCCGGCACTGCCGAAAATTAGAAACGCGCTGAGGAGACCACTCAGCACCCAACCAGCGATCTTCGATTTGGACATCTGCACTTCATCCGATCGTTTGTACTAATGATGAGTAAGCCTGGTGAAGGCTTCGCGAATTTCCGACCAATCTCTTATTGCTCTTCAGTCAGAATGGTCACCATCCAGCCGACTCCGAATTTGTCGGTGACCATGCCGAAACGCGGTGACCAGAACGTGGCTCCGAGTGGCATCGTGATCTCGCCGCCTTCAGAAAGACCGGCGAATGCTCGATCGACCTCGTCCGTTGTGCGAAAGGCCAGCGACAACGAAAAGCCAGCGAACCCTGTGGCCTCACCGCAGCCGTCTGATGCCATGATTCGAGCCGTCCCCACACGAAACGACGTGTGCATGATCTTGTCGTCGAAATCCGGCGGCACCGAACCTTCGGGAGGTTGCTCCGGACTCTCTTTGAAACGGAGCAGCATTTCGACTTCGGCTCCGATCGCCTGTTTGTAGAACTCCAAAGCTTCTTCGCAACGTCCGCCAAAGAAAAGATACGGTTCAACGAGGGTCTGGGACATCGGGAACTCCTGCATAACGAATGGAAACAGATCTGTCAGAACGATGAACTCATTCGATCCGCTGGGGATCGAGAGCCGTCACACCAGTCAGTCGAACAGGGCCCTTTTCGATCGACATCAAATCTGAGGATTCTTTCAAAACCCAGAGCAACACGGCGTGGTCGCTTTCAGGAAAACAAAGAAAGATTTGATTGGTGTGGGCAGTTTCTGTCAGAATCATGAAGAAGACGCGAGCTGTTCTCGATCCCTCCTTCTTCTGGTCAGGAATGTCTTATGAGATCGCGATATCAGCATATTCTCGTTCCCGTCGATTTTGGACCGCGAAATCAATGGGCCGTCGATGTGGCGATCGAAGTCGCCCAGGTGAACTCGTCCCGGGTGACGCTGCTGCATGTCGTCGAGTCGATTGATTCGGCCTCGGAAGATGCTGAGATCCAGGAATTCCTTCAGCGCTGTGCTCAGCGGGCGGAAGTCGATCTGGAGCGATATGCTCAGCCATTCTCCAACATCGGCCTGACGGTCGATTTCCATGTCGTCACCGGACGCCGTGTCGCCGAGGTAATCAGCTGGGCCAATGCCCATGCCGTCGACCTGATTATCCTGAGTTCGCATCCGGTCGATCCTGAGCATCCGGCGCAGAGTCTGGCGACGCTCAGCTATCAGGTCACCCTGGGAGCTCCCTGTTCGGTTTTCCTGGTTAAAACTCCCGCCGCTGAATTCACGGAGGATGCCGGGTAACACTCCACGGACCGACCAACAAAAAAAGGCGGTGAACCCGTCTTACGACGCATTCACCGCTCTGGAAAACCCTGTCTATCAGGGACTGATTTTGCTAGGCCACTCGAATTCGTCCCCGGTCACGGAGGGCTCGTTTGTTTCGACGGTCCGCCTTTTGACTGAGAACATAACTGGCGCGGTTCGCCACCCGATAAATCAGGTTCGAAAGACTCTCGTCCTTATCCTGAATCACGATGGGGGGCATCCTCGTCAGGTGCAGGACACAGCGGCATTGCTTGTCAACGCCTCCCCGCGGCCCGTTTGTATCTTCCAGATACAGACTGACCCGTCGGAGCCGGTGTTGAAACCGTTCCAGCGACGACAGCAGAATTTCGCGATAGGCATCTCGACGATGACCTGCGATTTCGACACCACTGCATCGAAGCGTCATGTGCATAATCTTCTCCACTTCAAAGGAGTCACGATAAGAAACTCAACGCTCACAATTGACTATACGTCGCAGGCCGCCTTAGGATTATTTAAATCCACGGCGATGATTGTTTAGTTTTTCTTAACTGTTGAAACGTGCGATGGACTGGCTGAATTACCACCATTTGTTGAATTTCTGGCTCGTCGCCCGGGAGGGAAGCGTGCAGAAGGCGAGCGAAGTGCTTTACGTCACTCCGGCCAGCGTGAGCCTGCAGGTTCGCGAACTCGAGCGGGAGCTTGGCGTCAAGTTGTTCAAGAAACGGGGACGCGGTCTGGTCCTGACCGAAATGGGTGAGCAGGTCGCTGAGTACGCTTCCGACATCTTCGCGACGGGCCGGGAGTTGATGGAAGTCGTTAAGGGACGTCCCACCGGTCGCCCCGTCGAGTTCCGCGTCGGCGTGCGGGATGTGATGCCGAAACTGCTGGCGTATCAACTCCTTCAGCCCGCTCTCGACCTCGACCCGCCACTCAAGCTTGTTTGCCACGAGGGAGACACATCGGCACTCGTAGCAGACCTGTCCGTCTACCGCCTCGATGTCGTGCTCTCCGACACCGCTCTCGATCCGTACTACCGCGTGCGGGCCTATTCCCATTTGCTGACGGAATCCGACGTCCTCGTCGTCGCCACGGCAAAACTCGCTCGAAAGTACCGTCGCAATTTCCCGGCTTCGCTCGATCGTGCTCCGTTTTTGTTGCCGACCGACGATAGCACACTGCGACGCTCCCTCGACCTGTGGTTCCACGAGCGTGGACTGACGCCCTTCATTCAGGGAGAGTTTGCCGACAGTGCGATGCTCAAGATCGCCGGCAGCCGTGGCACTGGCCTGCTGGCAATACCGGCGATTATCGAAGACGAGGTCAAATCGACGTACGGCCTCCACCGCATCGGACTGGCCGAGGGAATCGTCGAACGCTTCTACGCCATTTCGATTGAGCGAAAGCTGAAGCACCCCGGCGTAGCGGCCATCCAGGAAACGTCGGTCGATTCCATCTCGGCTAACGGCGGGAACTGAGTCCCCGCTGAGATCCACCGCAACGCGCAAGCGCGCATCAGCGATCACCGCTCACGAGGGCAGGTCGCCTGATACTCACTCGTCCTCACACGGGAGAGCGACGGGTTCTAGCTCGCAATTTCCTTGTAGGCGCGGCCTTCGTTCTGATCGATTCGTTCGGGGCGTCCTTTGTGCAGATAGACCAGCTTGCGATGGTCGATGCCCATCAGATGCAGCACCGTCGAATGGATGTCGTGAACATGCAGACGATCTTCGACCGCATGCAGGCCAACTTCATCGGTTGTGCCATACGCATAGCCGGAGCGGACTCCGCCGCCGGCCATCCACATCGTGAATCCGGTCGGGTTGTGGTCACGACCATTCCCCTTCTCACTCTGCGGCGTGCGACCGAACTCTCCGCCCCAGATAACGAGCGTCTGATCGAGAAGCCCCCGTTGCCGCAGGTCTTTAATCAACCCCGCGACCGGTTTGTCCATGCCGCCGCACATCCGGGTGTGGTTGTCTTCGATCTTGCTGTGAGCATCCCATTTACTGCCGGCTCCGTGATAACACTGCACAAAGCGCACTCCGCGTTCAACGAGTCGCCGGGCCAGCAGACAATGGCGTCCGTAAGCTTCGGTTTTCGGATCATCGAGTCCGTACAGATTCTGGGTCTCGGCCGTTTCGCGAGACAGGTCGACCGCTTCGGGAGCATGAGACTGCATCTGAAAGGCGAGCTCGTAACTGCGAATGCGGGCTTCCAGATCGGTATTGTCCTGCCGCTCGGCCGCATGACGCTGATTCAGACGCGCCAGAAAATCAAGCTCTGTCCGCTGCTGAACTTCACGGATCTCGGAGGGGGGACTGAGATTCGCAAACGGTTCGCCCTGCTTCTCCAACTTGGTTCCCTGGTAGACAGCCGGCATGAAGCCCGCGCCCCAGTTGCGGGCACCATTGATCACATTCCCCTTCCCTTCCTGCATCACGACATAAGCCGGCAGGTTCTCGTTCTCAGTACCGAGTCCGTACGTCACCCAGCTCCCCAGAGACGGACGTCCGGCGAACTGACTGCCGGTGTTCATCTGGCAGATCCCCCCGGAGTGGTTGATGCCGTTCGTCCAGCAGGAACGAATGACGGCCAGCTCATCGGCGACTTCGGCGGTGTGAGGAAGCCAGTCGGAGATCCAGAGTCCGCTCTCGCCGTGCTGCTTCCACTTTCGTTTCGACGGCAGAATGGGCGAATCAAACTCCCCCATCGCGGTGATCACACGGCCGAAGCTTTCGGGAATCGGCTTACCGGCCAGTTTGTCGAGAGCCGGCTTCGGATCGAACGTATCGAGATGACTCGGCCCGCCATCCATGAAGAGAAAGATCACACTCTTGGCACGGGCGGCATGGTGCGTGAGCTTGGATGTCAGCGGAGAAGGCGCAGCGCTGGCCGAGCCGGACTGACCGAGCAGGCCCGCCAGAGCGAGAGCGCCGAAGCCGCCGCCGCTTTTAACCAGCATCTCACGACGAGACAGATTCGAATGAACGTGCGGCTGTTGAAAGTTAGTCGACATAGATCATCTCACTGGAGTTCAAGAGTGCATGGAGGACGGCGATATCGGCTCGCTGGGCGGGGTTCACAAGGGGGCCACTCGGGAGGTGAACCACGGCATCGCGACGAGCCGGCGAGGCGTCCCGTCCGATCTGTTTGCGGTCGGCGAACTGGATATCGAAGAGGAGATTATCGGAATGAGTTCCGTCGAGGTTTTCCTCAGACAGGGCGGCATCGTGCATACGGACTCGATGAATAAGCCCGTCCCACAACTGTCGTTTCGCCCGGCCACCAAACTCGACCGGCCGTTTCGTCTGGGCATCCTGTTTGGCGTGGTGAGCGACATGCGCGATCTGCGGCTCCGCATTCTCAATCGACAGGTCCTTCATCACGAACGTGATTCCCTGCTCTGAGGTATCGTCCAGATCGACACTCACGGCCACATAGTACGGTCGATTCAGTTCCAGATGGAGATTGGACGGAATCACCTCATATTCAGGTGAACCTGTGCCGCGATCTCCGACGAGCTGGAGGATCAGATTGCGAGGTTTGTATCCGCTTTTGGTCGATGTTACGCCGAGCGCCCAGCCGGAATCCTTCTGGCTTCCCGTCCAGCTGGTCGCAATCGTGCGAACCGAGGCGTCGGGGTACAGCGAACGCAACAGGACCACTGCCTCAACGGTGAAATCCCCCTGAGGCAGAGAATCGAACGCCGGCACTTCGACTGTTGTCGGCTTCTCGGGATTCATGTCGATCCCGAGAAGTCCTTCCTTTAATGGCTCCAGGCAGTCCGGAGCTTCGACGTCGGGTGTGACCGTCCGATAGGACGAATGAAACTCGGCTGCCATCGCCAGTTCTTCCGCAGTCGGCGATCGGAAATAGAGACGGCGATAAACCGTTTCGAGCATCTCATCGAGGTCAACGCCTCGCAGTCGCGTCGAGAGAGACGTCGCTCGCTCATACAACCAGGCACTGTTCATCAACAGGAGCGCCTGAGGAGAGGTCGTTGTTCGATGCCGCTTACATTCGCTGTCGACGCGATCCGGGAAATCAAAAGACGCGAGCAGCGGGTCGAGCCGATTGCGTTTCACCGTCTTGTAGATCGCTCGGTCCTTCTCGCCAAGTTCCTCGCAGGCAGACAGGATCACATCGTGAATTTCTTCGCCGGAAAGTCGCCGTGGATTCATCCGCCACAGCAGCAGGTTCTCTGGATCGACTTTCCGCAACTGCTCGTCCATCTGGCGTTGAGACGATTGACGGTAAGTCGCCGAGGTCAGAATCAGGCGATGCAGTTTCTTCAGGCTCCACCCGTCGGCCATGAAACGGGTCGCCAGCCAGTCGAGCAATTCCGGATGCGATGGCGGCGTGCCGAGCCGCCCGAAATCGCTGGATGTTTCGACAAGTCCGCGTCCGAAATGTTGCTGCCAGATCCGATTGACGATCACACGAGCCGTCAATGGATTCTGCCGATCGACCAGCCACTTCGCCAGAGCGGTCCGTCGTCCGGTCGACTGCAGAGACGTGGGGGGCGGAATGACTTCGGCCGGATCTTCCTGAAGGATGGTCGGGAATCCCGGAGCGATATCCGTGGGATCGGCGACGTCCGGAATGTAGGTTGGCGGCGACACCGGACCGACATCGCTGGCAACAAACTTCAACGTGGGCAACGGCTCCGGCTTGATGTCGTCGAACGAGGCGAGTTCCGCCAGGAGCTTCTCCCGTTCCGCCTTCTGCTCGTCGGTCAACCATTCGTCCAGTTTCTCAGGGTGCAGGTCAAACTGCCGCGCCGCCATTGAGGCGATCTGCTGCTCGTACGGTCCCCGCTTGTCTTCGCGAGTGCCGATCATGTCCTGGATCTCTTTGACGAACTTGTCGACACCTTCACGAGTGGCATGCTTCATCAGGACCGGCATTTCGATCTTATGCAGCCGGGCGCGAATCTCGTCGGTGGCCGCTTCCCACTTCTTCTGCTTCTCGAAGTATTCGGACCGTGTTTCCACATCAGCAATCGGCAGGTCTTCCCGGGGTTGAATCGGCGTAAAGAACGCCTGCATCCGGTAGTAATCTTTCTGCAGCAGAGGATCGAACTTGTGATCGTGACAGCGGGCGCATTTCAGTCCCTGGGCAATGAACACGTCCGAAGTCGTGACCGTGATATCACTCAGAATCTCGTTCCACTGTCCCTCGACGTCCCGCTGATTCCATTCGTAAATCCAATGGCGCAGATACATCGTTGCGATCAGAGCATCGCGATTGCCGGGATCAATTTCGTCACCGGCAAGCTGTTCCATGATGAATCGATCGTATGGTTTGTCTTCATTGAACGACCGAATGACGTAGTCGCGATAGTGGTAGGCATCGGGGCGAGAGTGATCCGCGTTGTAGCCATCGGAATCGGCATACCGGACCAGGTCGAGCCAGAACCGGGCCTGATTCTCCCCATACGCGGTCTCAGCAAGGAGTCGATCGACGAGCGTTTCGTAATCGAGGCCTGCTTCAATTTCAGCAGCCAGCTCCGGAGACGGCGGCAGTCCCGTTAACGTGAAGTGAACCCGGCGGGCCAGCTGGGCAGGATCCGCTTCATCCGAAGGCGACAGAGACGCCCCGTTCAGCTTCGCCAGAACGAAGTGGTCGATCTCATTGCGACACCATTCCTGTCCCTCAACTTGCGGAAGGGGCGGATTGGCGATCGGCTGATAGCACCACCATTCCCGATCATCGCTGGAGATCTTCGGGGTCGGCTTCAGGACGAGATCCTGAGGCCAGTAGGCACCGCCTCGAATCCAGGCTTCAATTCCATCGGTGACCGAACTGTCGAGTTCGCCGGCCGGCGGCATCTCAAAGGACTCGTATCGCATCGCTTCGAGCAGGAGACTCTCTTCCGGCTTCCCGGGAACAATCGCCGGACCTGAGTCGCCCCCCTGAAGCAACTCCTGAATTGTCGTCAGCCGCAATCCACTTTCCTGCTTCGACTCGCCGTGACATTGTATGCAGTGCGCGACCAGAGTCGGGCGGACGTGAATCTCGAACAGATCCTCCGGCCGCGACGACGGGTCACTGGCGTGGACTGTCCCCGTAACGATAGGGGACGCCATCAGTGCTGCGAGAACAAGATGAAAGAACCGACAATCTCTGAGCATGGTGGGAAATCGCCTTTGAGTGATCGGAGTTAGGAGTGTGGGCATGAGGCAGGTCAATCGCCCCACGTCTGGGGCACAACGGCTTCGTTAACGCTCTGCGAGCGGGGGGAGTCCTCCGATGAAGACTGGATCAACAGTGTGTTTGTCATCGAGTGCGTCCTGGATGAACAGCCCGTCGACCTTTTCGTTCGGTGCATAACCCAGGTCGGAAAGATCGATCCCGACCGCGAGGGCCCGGAATTTAAGCGCCTGCAGTACGGGCGAACATTCGATCGTCTCCAGTGTTTCGGGATTCAACGGCGGCTCGCTGAACATGTGTACGTAGAAGTCGGCCAGTTCGAGAGCATGAGGTGACTCCATCGTCAGATCGAATGTCTCGACCGTGTGTGATTTCAACCCCGCTCGAAACTGGAGTGGACTGACGTGAAAACTGTCTCCCGTGGTCGGATCGACGGGGCCCTGCAATTCAAAGACAACCACATCCGGGCCGGGTCCGTTGATCACGGGCTGCTGAAAACGAATTGCCATCCCCGGTGTCCCGGCCTTGCCGGAGAGAACAGGATCACTCTTGAGTGGTTCCTGACTTCCTCCCGGGTTGATCGCCCCGGTGATCAGACTCAGATCGCTCGAGGCTTCGCGTCGCGGTTCCGGCAGCTGCTCTTCACCGGCGAAATTCCCCATGCCCGAGGGCGACTTGAACCAGACCAGTTCCGCCGGGATCAACTCACCAACAGGAATCTCCACCTGTCGCCCGTCCCGCTGAACTGTCACGCCGACCAGATCACGCACGCCCTCCCCTTCCTTTGCCGTAGCCGTGTAAGACACGACACGATCCGGAAGTGCGTACTGATAGCTGGCGGAATTGAACGGGATGACTTCGCCAGGAGCCTCCGCGGCGTAGCTGTATCGCTGGGCCTCATTGCGGACCAGGCGTGCCTGAAAATTCTTCTCACTCGGATGTTTCGCTTCGCCAGTTCGCCGATAAACGTCGGCTGCTCCTTCGATGACCTGAACCTCGGTCGCATTTGTCTCAGAAACACTGACGGAAAAGCGGGTCCCGCGGTCGACGACGCAGGTCGCGGGTGTCTCGACGTGAAAGCCCTCGGCTCCCGGAGGAGCGTGAACGCTGCAGCTTCCAACATGCAGAGCCAGATGCTCTTCCGACTTCACCCGGAACACGGCCGGCGCCTGAATGATCGCCGTGGCTCCCTTGGGAAACGCGAGTTCAACCATGCCGGCCTGCAACACGTAATCTCGATCGATGACCGGTGTGGAACGAATTGAGGGAGTCAGTTCGCCAAAGAAACGGGCGTGGGCAAGATTCGCGAAATGAACCTCGGACTGCACATCGGCGATCGCTGGAGCCCCCGTATTTTCAGGCCAGAACCAATTCAGCGTCACGCCCACCAGCAGCATCGCCGCCACGGCTGTTCCCGCCCAGAATGCGGTGCGGTAGGAGTGAATGGGGATCTGCTTCCGAGACCTGTCAACAGCAGTGGAATTCAATTCCGTATCGACCTCGCCATGCGAAGCCCCATCCATCAAAGAAACAACGACGTCAGGAAGTTCGTCGTGGATCTCGATGTAGTCGAGATACTTCTGTCGCGCAGCCGGCTCATTCAGCAGCCGTTCGTTCAGTCGCTCGAACTGAGCATCCGAAAGATTCTCATCGAGGAGTCCGGCCAGCAACTCGGAAAGCTCTCGATCGTAGTTCCCTGCCTGGAGTTCAGTCATCGATTCCCCTCCACGGCAAGCTTTTGTCGGACACAGTTCGCCAGCAAATTCCGGATCCGAGCCAGTGAACGGTAGAGACGTGCGACCGGTTCGTTGATTCGTGCTGCCAGATTGTCGATCGTTTCCGTACTTCCATATCTCAGTTCAATCAGTCTTCGGTCCTGCTCCGCAAGTTGTCGGACGCACTCGGCGAGCACCTGACGTCGGCGGTCGGCAGACTGTTGATGCTGCTGATACTCAGCGGAGATTGCTTCCAGAACCTCGTCGCTGAAGTGCCGCTTCCGGGTACGGTTTCGCTTGCGATGCTGCAGAACCTCAAACATCGCAAACCGACTCGCCCAGTTAAAGAACGGTTGCTCGTGATCGTACTGATCAAATTTCCGCATGAGCGCGACAGCCGTGTCCTGAAGAATGTCGTCGACATCCGAAGGAATCGGAACCATCGCGGACACATACCGACGCAGCCGCCCTTCATGACGGGCATACAGCCTTACGAACTCTTCGTTCTCCCGCGAAAATTCCATACTGTCGATCTATGTGCAGTTGTCCTCAAGCCACGTACAACAACAGTCGTTTATATAAGGAGTCATCCCCGCATCGCTCAATTCTCGCCAGAAAATCGTCGAACTTTCTCAAAAACATCGAAATAAGATCCGCCACCGCTGCCGCCAGCATCCACAACCCGCTTCCAGAAAGAGACTTACGAAATCACCTTCACGATTCTGTCAGTTTCTGTACATCACGGGGTTGAGGCTCGCCTCGACGACTGATAAGCTCACTTTGATAAGAAGTGCGCCCACCCGAGTTTCATCCCACCTGAAACGAACGCCGTGACCTCACCACGTACCACGCTTCTGTCTGTCTGGTTCCTGCTCAGCCTGGTCTTGAGCACCGCTCAGCTTCCCGCCGGCGAACTCTCATCGGAAGACATCGCCTTCTTCGAGAACCGCATACGGCCGGCTCTGGTCAAACATTGCTACTCCTGTCATTCGGCAGATTCTGACGAAATTGGCGGGGGTCTTCGGCTCGATACGCATGCCGGAGTGCGGACAGGGGGAGAATCTGGCCCTGCTCTGGTTCCAGGTGATCCCGACAACAGCCTGATCGTTCAGGCGCTCCGCTATGACGGCACCGAGATGCCTCCGGAAGAGCCTTTGCCTGAACCGGTCATCAACGACTTCGTTGAGTGGATTCGCCGAAATGCCCCCGATCCCCGGAAGGACACTGGAGAGCCGGCCTCTGCGACACCGCCGATCACATCCGATCTCTGGTCGCTGCAGGCGGTGACTGCCCCCGTCGTACCATCAGTCGCCGACGAGGACTGGCCACGGAGCGATATTGATCGGTTCATACTGACGCGAATCGAAGAGGAAGGCCTGGCTCCGACTCACGATGCCACACCGCGCGAGCTGATCCGCCGACTCTCCTTCGACCTTGTTGGCCTCCCGCCGAAATTGGAGCAGGTCAACCGTTTCGTCGAACAGTACGAAGCCGAGGGACAGACAGCAGTCAGCGATCTGGTCGATGAGTTGCTCGCAAGCCCTCAGTACGGAGAGCGCTGGGGCCGTCACTGGCTCGATGTGGCCCGCTACGGCGAATCAAATGGAAACGACGGACTTGGCCGGAACCCGACCTTTCCACATGCCTGGCGCTACCGCGACTATGTCATTGAATCATTCAACAACGATGTCCCTTACGATCAGTTCGTCAAGGAACAACTGGCCGGCGATCTGCTCCCGACCGAGTCGCCGGAAGAGCGAGACCGATACCTGGTCGCGACCGGTCTCCTTGCGATGTCTGCCAAACCGGCCAAGGCAATGAACAACAACTTCGCCATGGACGTCGTCGCCGATCAGATCGATGTGGTCGGTCGCGGGTTGATGGGGATCAGTATCGCCTGTGCCCGGTGTCACGATCACAAGTTCGATCCCATTCCGACTCGCGACTACTACGCAATGGCCGGCCTCTTCACGAGCAGTGAAACTATGTGGGGCGTCGCCGGAAACGAAAAACTGACGGCCCCTCCGACCGATCTTCATGTTCTCAAAGCGGCTGCGAACGTCCTGCCCCCTGAAGATTTCGTCGAAACGGTCGTGTTACTCGAATCGAACACCGGCAAGCCGAAGGCGATTCCCAAGTCGAAATGGGAACCGGGCACGCCACTGGCCATGGGCGTGAAAGACCGAAAGGAACCCAAGGATTGCCAGATCAACATCAACGGAGAATCCAATAAGCTCGGCGAAGCCGTGCCGCGGGGATTTCTTTCCGTGTGCGATTTCGGAGAGCCGGACGAGTTCAGCATTCCCGCAGACACCAGTGGACGTCTGCAACTGGCCGAGTGGGTGACTGACAATCGAAATCCCCTGACGGCCCGCGTCATCGTCAACAGGGTGTGGCAGCATCTGTTCGGCGAGGGAATCGTTCGCACACCCGATGACTTTGGCACTTATGGCGAACGCCCCACGCACCCGGAACTGCTCGATCATCTCGCAACGCAGTTTGTCGAGAACGGCTGGTCCATTAAGTCTCTAATCCGCCAGATTGTCCTGAGCCGAACCTATCAGTTGAGCAGCCTCGCAGAATCACAGTTCGTGAAGGCCGACGAAGAGAACAAACTCCTCGCCCGTCACAATCGACGGCGTCTGGATGCCGAGGCTCTGCGGGACAGCATGCTGCTGGCGAGCGGACGTCTTGATCTCACTCCGCCGGATGGTTCACTGATTCGACACCGCGACATTCTCGTAAATCTGGCCGGGAATCTTCACGAGCCGAGTGATCACCGCAGTATTTACCTGTGCTACCTGCGAAATTCGCCGCCCCCGGAACTGGCCGCATTCAACCTGCCGGAATTCATTGCCGTAACCGGCAAGCGAGATCGCAGCACCGTGCCCGGACAGGCTCTGTTCCTCTACAACAATCCGTTTGTCATCAAACAGGCTGAGCATCTTGCCCAGGCCGTTGTTACCGACATTCCCGAGACCGATCCGCGGATTGAGCAGATCTTCCAACGCGTCCTGAGCCGTTCGCCTTCGCCGACGGAACAAGAGCAGGCTCGCGAACTTGTGAAGTATTCGCAAGCTGAAGAAGACAACGAGACCAAGGCCTGGGCGACGCTCTGCCAGGCCTTGCTGATGACGAACGAGTTTCGTTACGTCGATTAACCCTCCTTCTGGAGATGCCGCCCCCATGATTCCCACGCGTCGCAACATGCTTCAAACTGTTTCCTGCGGCTTCGGCTATCTGGCCCTGCAGGCCTTATGTGCCCAACCTCATCAGGCTCTCGGAGCGGAAGGGCTGACGACGAAGGTCCCTGCTCATCCGGCACGCGCGAAACGGGTGATCTTTCTTTGCATGAGCGGCGGCCCCGCCCACATGGACACGTTCGACTACAAGCCGCAAACCGGGAAGAAGCCACATCCGGGGTCGGCGTTCGAATTCGCGCAACATGGGGAGAGTGGGCTCTGGGTCTCTGAACTGCTCCCGGAAACGGCCCGGCACGCCGATGAACTGTGCGTCATCAATGGCATGCATGCGGATACCACTATTCATGCCCAGTCGTTTCTGCAGCTACACACCGGTGATCGCCTGCGGGAGCGTCCCAGCCTCGGCTCCTGGATCACCTACGGATTGGGAACCGACAACCAGAATCTCCCGGGGTTCGTCAGCTTTAATACCTCTAAGAGCTCTATTTATTCCAGCGCGTTCCTGCCATCGATCTATAACGGGACGCCGATCGGTGTGAATGGTGAGGATATGTCGCGGGCGACGATCAGTAATATCGCCAGCGATCACTTGAGCTATTCCACTCGGAAACGACAACTCGAGCTCACACAGATGATGAATCGCACTCATCTGGAGCAGCGTCATGGAGATCAGCGGCTCGAAAGTGTCATCGAGTCGATGGAACTCGGTTTCCGTATGCAGATGGCTGCTCCGGAACTCCTGGACCTTAGCAACGAAACCAAAGAGACCCTCGAACGATATCGAGTCGGCGAGAACAACAAGCAGATTGGCACCTGCAAACCCAGTGATTTCGGGCGGCAGTGCCTGCTGGCCCGACGTTTCGCCGAGGCCGGGGTCCGGTTCATCGAAGTCAACCACGGTAGCTGGGACCAGCATAAGAATCATCGCCGCGATCTGACCGCCAACTGCCAGGCTACCGATGCCCCAATTGCTGCCCTGCTCGACGATTTGAAGCTTCGTGGCATGCTCGATGATACGCTCGTGGTCTGGGGTGGAGAGTTCGGGCGGCCCGGTATCAAGCCGGAAGACAAAAGCGACGCCACCGGCCACAACTCCCGCGGCTTCACCTTCTGGCTGGCCGGAGCGGGTGTGAAAGGAGGCCATGTCCACGGCAAGACCGACGAGACCGGATCCCGAGCCGTCGAAGGCAAGGTCCACTTCCGCGACCTGCACGCAACGATCCTCCACTCCCTTGGACTCCCCCCGAACGACCTGAAGTACTGGCACGCAGGACGCGATCACCGCCTCACAGGCCCCGAGGGAGGCAAGGTGGTCTCGGAACTCTTCACCTGATCATGCGTGCTGCCAGACTTAAGGCTAAGGGCTACCCCATGACATGATTCGCCTTGGGGATCAATTGAGATGTCGATATTGCACTCGACAACAGTTGTTAAAACACCCTAGCTCCCGCCACTATCCTCCTGTCTACCTGGTTCTGGGTAAATAGCGTGATAAAGCGTCTATCTCAGTAAATTTCCGAAGAAGCACGTAAAATCACATTGAAACGCGTCCCGTCAATTGACATATTCACTCAGCGTTCACGTTACCCCTTTGAATAGGATGAGCTGATCACCATGCGGGACATTCGTGCACACTGGTATCGCCGTGCATTTACTTTGATTGAACTGCTCGTGGTAATTGCCATCATCGCGGTTCTGGTTGCACTCTTGCTTCCCGCGGTTCAACAGGCGCGTGAATCTGCTCGCCGCAGCAGCTGCAAGAACAATCTCAAGCAGATCGGGCTGGCGCTGCATAACTACCATGATGTGTACAACAGCTTTCCGATTGGAGCCCGGCGGCAGGGGACAAGCGGATTCACCATGGGGCCGAGCTGGTACGTCGGTCTGCTCCCCTATATCGAACAACCCGCCATCTATGACCTTTTTCCGCATGATGCACCAGGTTCGGGCCTGTCGGTAACGTTCGCGCAGGCTGTGCAGACAGCCGACCTTTCGACCATTCTCTGCCCTTCGAGCCCGCTGCCGGAGAAGGTGAATGTGCCATTAATGGGCAACGCAGCCGTCCTGATGCCGCACTACGTCGGCATCGCAGGAGCCGTTCCTTCCAATGACCCGGCTTACCCGGACGGATCCTTCACAGAGAATCGCGTCACCGCATGCTGCCTCGAAACAACAGTTCCGAACTCGGGTCAGATCAGCGCAGGCGGGACGCTGGTTCCGGGGACGCACATCCAGTTTCGCGACGTTACCGACGGCACTTCGAACACGATGATCGTGGGCGAGATTTCCAACTATGGACGGAACGGGGCGAACAAATCCCGAGTGGATGGCGGACATCAGGCCGGCTGGTTTGCCGGAACAATGGCCAGTGGTGTGCCAGGATCCGGATACATGGGCACACCGTTCCCCAACGTCGCGTACAACTTGACTTCGATCCGTTATCCCATCGGAACCAGAGATCTCGTCCGGGGTGGAACCCCTGTTCCAGGCACCAGCACCTCCGCCGGCCCGAACAACTCCTTGCTCTCCCCCCACAAGGGTGGAGTACAGGTCGTACTTTGTGACAGCTCAGTACGTTTCCTTAGTGAGAACATGTATCTGAGGACGGTCAAGCTTCTCGCGACGCGCGATGACGGGGAGGTTCTCGGCGAGTTTTGATCGTTTTTCAACCAGCACCTGGCCTAAGGAGACTGCTTTGAAAGCGAAAATTCTGATTCTGTTGGCGGTTTGTCTGCAACTGGCTCCAACAAACGCGCTCGCTGACTTCCCTTGCATCTGTCCCTTCCATTATCTGGGACCGAATCCAGGGGGCGGATATGACTACTACGCATGGCGTCATGAAGCAGACTGCGTCGACAAGACCTTCATTTCGTTCAATTACGATGACCCGAACGTGGTGATGTTCTGCCCAAACTGCTTACCAGCAAATGCGGAGTCCGAGAATGACGCTGCAACGGACAAGAAGGACGAAGGAACCGAGAAAAACGCAGCGAAGGACGCGGCTGACCCGCCAACGCGCAATTCGACATACTTGGACTCATTGAGGTTTACAAACAATACGTTCGACAGGGATCGGATTAATCCATTTGGCCAACCTCTGAAATACAGGGTCAACACTGCCTGCGAAGGGGAAGATCCTCGATACAAAGGCGTGATCATCTTCTACATGACGATTGAGTTCTCCGACGATGAGACTCTCGTCAGTCAGGCGCATGAGATTGAAGCCAATGAAGATGACCCGATTCTGGACGCCGCCGTGCTTAACTGGGCCCCCGTGAACCAAAAGGGGAATAAGGTTTTAGCCAACGATCGAGTCGAACTCCAGTTCGGCAATCAACGCTGTGTTTGCTTCCTCACTTCCGAGATCAGCGAATGGAAGTGCAAGTAATCCGCAATCGGAAAGACTCCAAACGGACGACCGGCCGTGCCCAGTTTCTTCACCTGGCATGACCGGTCTTCTTTTTTGGGAATCCAACCTGCTCGCCGATAAGCCCCTGCTCCAGAACCGATCGCCAACGCTGGCGTCCGCGGCTGTCCCTGTTCAGAAACTCGAACAATCCTCCGGCGTCGGTACCGTTATAGACGGAGTACAGCCGATCTTTGGAAGCCGGAGCAAATATTCCCAGCCCCTGGCTTCGACAACCAACGCTCGTTCGATGATTGGCAGTGAAGAACTGCACAATATTCATATTCTCCTCGCTGAGTGATTTCAGTTTGCTCGACTGGTAGCTCGGAGTCACCGGACGAAGGCAGAACAGGATCGCGTGGAACGTCGCCAGCAAATCTCGGGTGAGCGTGAAGAAGCTGCGTCGATCATCAGAACTGCAATTACATCGGCTCGCCATGAGGGAGCTGTCCCGCACCATATCGTGGAAGTCTGACATCAGTTCCATCGCACTTTGGTACGAATCGCTATCAAGAAACGCATCGATCTCTTCGCATGCCTGATCGAACGCGACCAGGAACGCCTCCCACTTCTCATTATTCCAACTGTCTAACGCCTCGTTCTCGTTCTCGGGTCGGGTTGGTTCATTGTCGACTGCTACAAATGCGGCGCCGCGCCTGAGGCAATCATTGTGCCCCCGGATTTCAATTTCTTCTCTCCTGAAACTCTCGAAGCGGATGATCTCCTCGACCAGTTCACGACCTGCGTCCTTCTTATCGCCAAGTCTGGCATCACTGAGGACCTTGACAGCCGGGGCGCTCAGGCCGATAAATCCGTACAAAAGTGAGGGACTCATCAGCAGCCATGAGGCAACATGACGCAGTTCATAGGCCACTTCAATTGTTCCGAGAGAGCAACATCCCAGGATCAGAAGATCCAACGGAGCATCCAGTGTTCGCAGAATTCTCCTCACGTCCTGAATCGAGAGGTCCTGGGAATAGCTGATTGATTTGTCGTTCGCTCTATCCATCCCCAGCAACGACTTCCCCGATGTAATATGGCTGATTCCGCCCAGAAAGAAGTCGCGGACTTCAAAGTCGGTCGCCCCCCAGGTCTGGTCCCACATTTGCTGAATCGCCGCATCTTTCTTCTCATCCACCAGATTGCGGTCTAACAGGCCGTAAGCCGAAAAGATCTGTTCCACCGCTCCCATATCGATCAGCGGATTCTGTCGCAGTTCATCGGTATTGGAGAGAACCGTTTCGACGCTCTTGCGGAATTCCGTCAACTGCAGAGGCTGAGCGATGCGTTCCCGAAAACAATCGCTTTGCCCAGAGACTTCGTTCAACACCGCTTCCAGTCGGCGTAGGAAATAGGTCCCCGACTGGCCGTGGGAACTGACGAGCAGAACACGGATCGTTTCGGAATCCGCATGCGAATTCTCTTCAGCGGCTGAGACAAACTGCGCGAACTGTTCGACGAGACTAGCCAGCGGGATGGAAGCAATTAACTCATCTCCTCCGGCATCCGAAGCGAGTCTACGCACATGTAAGTCGTCCCCGTTTACATGTGACGACTCGACAGCGATTACTTCAACAACCGGACATCTGGAAACCGCGTCGCGGAGATCCTTCTCATACTCGTTCTTGCTAAACCCAAGAAACGCCCAGACGCTAAGCCGTGGCGGAGTAGAAGCCGGCATTCGAAATCCCTTCCGGAATCAGGTCATTGCTTGTTCGCCGGACCGGTAACAAACAGGTTCTTCGCAAGCCGAAAGGAGATCGTCTGATCCGGCTTTATTGCGTAAAAAAGCACCTCGCGATAGTCCGGTGGCACAGGCGTTTCGATATCAGAATCGGTGAACGCCGAAGAGACGCCCCCTTTTAGCACGTGGAAATCCTCTCCCCATTCGCGTGGAGCGGCGTTCCCGGCGATCTTCCAGTAAGCGGCAGGAGCCCCCATAACCCATTCGGCTGGTCCGTCGTCGATCCCCTTCACCTGCGCCAGCCGTCTGAGCAATTCATCCAGACTAATATTCCCACTGGCGGCGACTGCTTCCAGAGTTTCAAAATCTCGCTCTCGAGCCATCTGTTTCAGACGAGCAACATATTCAAACTCATGTTCCGTGGGTAAGCGGGCGCCTGAGTGTTCCGCCCAGCTCATGGCCTCATCGAATCGAACCGCCTGCGGGGAATCCCGGTCCTGCACGTCCTCATGCCGAGGATGGATCTCTCCCCGGAAGCGAATATAATCAGCGACCGAGAATTCTCGCGTCGCAATCAGAAACGAGATAACCTCCTTCGCGTGACGTGTTCCATCTTCTTCGTTCCCAAAGTCTAACTTATAACCCGGAATGGTCACAAAATCGTTTTCAAAGGGAGACGTTCTAACCGGAATAGCGGGCCATTCGATGGTGTTCTCAGTCACATAC
This sequence comes from Planctomycetaceae bacterium, assembly GCA_017795105.1. Classification (GTDB taxonomy): domain Bacteria; phylum Planctomycetota; class Planctomycetia; order Planctomycetales; family Planctomycetaceae; genus Rubinisphaera. The sequence goes on along the minus strand of CP051247.1, from coordinate 5,920,600 downwards.
TGAAACATCTGGTAGCTTCGAGCCCATGGTATTTCAGTAGCGCTGGAGGGAACGGTACGAAAGACCTCGACCATGCTGTCATCGTGAAAGCCAGACACCGAGTAGAATCCGGGCGGGAGGCGAAGGCGGCGAGTTTCCTCTTCCTGAGGCCGTAGAACGGCAGACCGATCTCGGATTTCTGCGATTGTTCCAGTCTTTACCGCCAGCCCCGTCTCCGGATCGACGTGATGAACAACATAGAGTGCCCCCGGAGTTCCGTCGAACTGGATGGCCAGCTTCCCATCGTCATGCGTGGCACTCGCCTGTAATGCGAGCGCGGCTCCGGTCAAAGCCATCGCGGCCGATCCAAGGATTGCGGCTGTCGTATAGGGCTTGCGGCGAATGGCTCGCCATCGGCGTTCCAGCCAGTTTACGGGCCGGGCCTTGACCGGATCCCCTTTGACGATCGCTTCGAGATCTTCCGCAAACTGTTCGGCTGTCTGATAGCGTTGCTCGGGATCCTTCTCCAGCGCCTTGAGGCACACCGTCTCCAGATCTCGACTAATGGCGGAGTTCTTCTTCCGTGGCATCGGGGGATCGTTGTACTGGTGGGCCACGAGAATCTGTTTGGCAGGCCCCTTGAAGGGCAACTCTCCGGTTACGGCTTCGTAAAACAATATGCCCAGCGAATAGACATCACTCATTGGTGTTACATCGGCACCGCGAGCCTGCTCGGGCGACATGTAGTTGGCGCTACCGACAACATCCTTCCGCACCCGCAGCGTTTGCTCTGCACTGGCCCAGTGAGCGACGCCAAAGTCCGTCAGTTTCGCCGCCCCGGCCATATCGAGCATCACGTTGGCCGGCTTGACGTCTCGATGGACGATCCCGAACTGATGAGCGTGATGAAGAGCGCGGGCGATCTGGCCACAGATTCGAGCGGCCTCGACATGATTCAGGCGATTCTGCTTCTGTATCTGGCGAAGATTAAACCCATCGATGAACTCGGAGACGGTATAAACGCACTCTTCTTCGTCTTCGAAGGAATACATCCGCACGATGTTCGGATGAACCAGCTGAGCGGCAACTTTCGCCTCGTGCCGCGCCAGGTCGATATGCTCCAGCGCGGTCTTGTCCCGGTAAAGAATCTTGATGGCCACAAGCCGACGGAGCTCCGGATCCCAGGCCCGCCAGACTTCCCCGAAGCCGCCTTTGCCGACGCGGGCCATGAGCTGAAACTTCCCGAGGACCTTTCGGGCGGAAGGAGTGACGTGCGTTTCTGCAGTCGCCTTGTCGACCTCATCGCGAACTCTCTGATAACTCGGCCGAAGTCCCTCGATTTGGGTCTCTTCCTGAGGGAACCGTCGAGCGTATTCAGCAAGCTCGGGGGTCTCTCCCGAAAGAAAGCGGTAGCGGAGTTCGATCAGGATCAGTCGCGCGAGCAACGTGCTTCGCTGAGGACCAGCGGTGTCGCCGAGATAATCCTCAATCCGCGGCGGCTCTTCCAATGAGCGCCATTTCGATTCGAAATCGCTACAAAGTGTTTCAGAAGGCAGATCGCTCTGGTATGATTGAGTGAGTAGAAAACTTGAGTCATTCACTCTGGGAACTTTCCGTGTCGAAGGCTAGTCAGAAGCCCGACCTCAGGGGAGCTCAGGACTCTTCCGCGAATACCCTTCCAGCATAATAACCGTTCGCATCTGTCACAATATTTAGTATGGCCGATCACGAGTCGAAGTTCGAAGCTGAGAACGACGAAACGTTCACAACGTCGCTGTCTATGCTCGGAGAACTGGCCGAGGGCAGCGAATCGGCCTGGACGCGCTTCGAGAGTCGGTATCGCCGCTGGCTGTTGAGCCACTGCCTTCGCTCCGGGCTATCTGAGGCGGATGCCGACGACATCACCCAGGAAGTGATGTTCAAGATCTTTCGGGCCGTCGGCGACTTCGACAGGCAGCGGAATGGATCGTTTCGCAAATGGATGCTCATCGTCACGCAGTCGCGAATCGCCGACTTGTTCCGAAAAAGCAAACGTAATCGCGAAGAGCCGTGTCCCGAATCCTTCGTCGAGAACACGGCCGCAAACGGCCCCGAGCAGCAGGCTGATGGACCATCGGCGGAGGCCATCGATGAATTTGAGCGAAAAATGGCACTGCTACGCTCTCAATTCTCGGATCGGGACATCAAGATTCTGATTGAATATCTCGGCAAGGGCCGTCCCGCAGATGATATCGCCGATGAACTCGGTGTGACTCCCAACACCATCTATCTGGTCAAGTCCCGAGTCATCAAACGGATCTACAGCATCCTGAATTCGGATAAAGAATAAGGGTCTCTCCGACAACCTCTATACATGCGTAGAGAGTGAGCTTGGCCGGCTCTAACTCGTCCGGAGTTACGACGCCTCAACCACGTCCGGGCGTGTCAACTGGGCGACGGCATAGTAGAACGTCGGCACGAGCAACAGAATCAGCAACGTCGAGACGATCAGCCCGAAGCAAATACTGACTGCCATCGGAATCAAAATCTGGGCCTGAAACGAGGTCTCCAGAATCAACGGGAACAGACCGGCCACGGTTGTTACCGAAGTCAGCAGAATCGGTCGCAGACGTCGTCGTCCCGCGTCAACCAGCGCTTCGCGGATCGGCATTCCATCGTTCACACGATGATTGATGAAGTCGATGAGGACGATCGAGTCGTTCACGACAATCCCTGTGAGCGTGACCAGTCCGAAAAGACTGAACAGGGTGATCGGCAGCCCCATCAAAGCGTGACCGACAACCGCTCCAACGACGCCGAAGGGAATAATCCCCATAATGACAATCGGCTGAACGTACGACGTGAACTGAAACGTCAACAGAACAAACATGGCCAGCAGTGCGACAGCGAGTCCCAGCAGAAGACTCTGCACCGATTCAGTGGTCTGCTGCTGTTGACCTTCCCAGAGAACGTCGACGGCCGGGTACTTCGCAAGCAACCCCGGCATGAAATCCTGCCGTAACGAGCCGACGATCTGACTGGCATTGGCCCGCGTTTCGTCGAGATCGGCCGAGATGGTGATCGACCGCATCTGATCGACACGGTTGATCTCCGAATAACTTCGCGAAACCTGCACGTCGGCCAGTTCGGTCAGAGGGTATTCAACCCCATCGTCAGTTCGTACTCGGATCTGATCAAACTCCGATAGAGAATGACGGTCGTCTTCCGGGAAACGAACCATCAGCTTGACTTCATGCCGACCGCGTTGGAGACGCATCACTTCTTCGCCGTAGTAAGAAGCCCGGACGGTTTCCGCGAGCTGCTCCAGGTTGATGCCGGTCGCCACAGCCGAGTCTTTGACCGTTAACTGGAACTCCCACTTCCCCGCAGCGGAGTCATCCTGAATATCAAAGACGCCTGGAAACTCGGCCAGACGAGCCTTGGTCTCTTCGACGGCGACCTGTAAGTCTTCGAAATCATCGCCCTGAGCGAGCAGCTTAAACTCGATGGGCGTTCCCGCAGGCCCCATTTCTCCGGTGCCGAAGGAGAGATGCTCCACGCCGGGGAACTCGCCCGCCGCCTCCCGCCAGGCCGTGAGGATCTGCTGAGAGTTCAACTCCCGCTCCGAGACATCCTTCAACTCCACGGTCACCAGTCCGAGGTGGCTTCCGGAATTCTCCGTCGTTGTGGCTGGACCGCTCCGCATCGTGGCGAATCCGACAGAGCGTCGGATCAACTCGACGACGGGCTGGCCGTCCTGTTCGAGCTTCTCATTCACCGCCCGCATTGCTGCTTCAAGTTGAGCAGTCCCCTGCTCTGTTACCGAAACCGGGGTTCCATCGGGATAGGTAATGGTCGCTTCGATCGTATTGCTGTCGGTCTTCGGGAAGACAATGAACGGCACGAATCCTCCGGCCACGAGGCCAGCGGTAAGCATCAGCAAAGTGACCGCCAGGCAGGCTGTTGAAAGCGTATTGGCCAGCGAGAGCTTCAAGGCCGGGACGTAGAAGCTGTTGACAAATTTGTCCATGACATACTGCGTACCACCATTGAGGTAGGTCACCACCCGATTCAACTGCCGAACCGGATAGGCAAACACTTCGGCAATGTATCCGGCCACTAGCAGACACGTTCCGATCGTCCAGCGTGTTCCGCGGGGAAGCTTCTCCCGGAAACGTCGAGCCTTGGCCGGATAACTCTGCGGCAGCGATTCATCCTCTTCATGAGCGAGGTGACAGGAGAGGATGAAGAGTGATTCGAAGAGCGAGAAAACGAGAATCGCGATCATACCGATCGGCATCACTGCCACGAACTTCCCCATCACTCCGGTCACAAACAACAGCGGAAGAAAGGCGATGATGGTCGTGCTGACCGAAGCCGCGACGGACGGAGCAACCTCCACGGTCCCGTCGATGGCCGCCTGCAGAGGAGACTTGCCCATCAGTCGATGAGCGTGAACATTCTCGCCGACCACAATCGCGTCGTCGACAACGATGCCGAGTGCCATCACAAACGTGAAGCTCGAAAGCATGTTCAGCGTTTCTCCACCGAGGTAGAGAGCTCCGCAGGCTCCGAGAATCGAGATCGGAATGCCGAGCGAAACCCACCAGGCGAGGCGAAGATTCAGGAACAGGGAAAGGAAAATTAACACCAGCAGCAGCCCCTGCAGACCATTCTCGGCCAGCAGATCGAGACGATCGCGGACTTCGACCGAACGGTCCCCCCAGTAGATGAGCCGATACCCGGGAGGCATTTCCTGCGTCGCCAGATACTCATGGACCGCATCGGTCATCTTGAGCAGGTCTTCGGTCGAGGATCGCGTCACCGAAATCGCAATGCCTGGCTGTCCATCGATGACAGTCGAGACCGTGGAATCGGCGAACTCATCGCGAACATCGCCGAGATCATCAATCGTAAGTACCGTTCCGTCGGGAAGTGTCACCAACGGGATGCGGGCGATTTCCTCTCCGACGGTCCGTTTGTTCTTTCCCTTTACGAGAATCTCCTGCGACTCAGTCCGAATCGTTCCGGCGGGGAGTTCGAGGTTCTCTTTCCGAACGATCTCCGCGACTCGCTTCAAAGAGAGACCATAGCGCCGCAACGTTTCTTCGCTGATCTCGATGTCGATCTGATAGTCTTTCGCCCCGGAGATATCCGCCTGAGAAACTGCGGGGAGACGAAGGAGATCGTTCCGCACCTGCTCGGCAACTTCCCTCAATTGCAGTTCCGCATCTACGGAGTCGAGGTTCGGTCCAATGACTCCAACCGTGATCGCCGGCTGGCGTGTCACCACCTGCTTGACTTCCGTGTCTTCGGCCAATTCCGGGAAGCTTGTGATTCGGTCGACTTCAGACCGAACTTCATCGAGAATCTTCTGCGCGTCCGTTCCGGTATTCAGTTCGAGCACGACCGAGCCCGAACCTTCCTGGGCGACCGAGGTCACCTTCTTGATGCCGTCGATGGAGCGGACCGCTTCCTCGATCTTCTCGCAGATCCCAGTCTCCACCTCGTCGGGACTGGCCCCGGGATAGGGCACGGAGATGAGAATTGTCTCCAGTTCGAACTCCGGGAACACTTCGCGACGAAGATTGAACAGGCTGAACAGACCGGCGACTAGAATCGCGACCATCAGCGTATTCATCGCCGGCGTATTCTTAATCGCGCCGCGGATCAGATTATTCATCAGTTCCGTGATCCTTCGCCTGCAGCTCCTTTGTCGGCTACGGAAGCTTCGGTGTCTCGACTCTGAACCTGCAGTCCGTCCTGAGCAACCAGCAACGGTGAAACGACCACGGCGTCGCCTGTCCGGAGTTCCGTTTCGCCTTCAGGGACAAGCAGCTTGCCGTCCTCGAAGTTGACGCGACTCAGTTCGATCTCCTGCAAACGCTGATCACGAACGACCCAGACCTTGTTTCCCGGATGCACGGCTCGTTCCGGCACTTCTACAAAGCCGACGTTCGGCTGCACGTGCAGCGTGACATCCACGAACATTCCCCGGACCAGGGCTCTCGGACCGCCGATGGCTCCCACAGCCTGAGTCGCCTTCCGCTGGACGTTTTGCGGCTCCGGAACGAGCAGCCGGACGGGAACAGTCCGCGTCTGTTCGTTCACCCCGATTCCCTCGTAACGAGACAGGTAGCCCTGCCACTGATAGGTCTGAGACCCCAGGCGATAAGAAACTGTTGCCGGAACCTGGGGCAATTGATAATCGTTCTGCTCTCCGGCTTCACGGGCGTGACCAAGACTCGCCTCATGTCGCAGAATCCAGTTCAGCTCTTCCATCCGGAGCGTCGTGCGTACTTCCGCAGCCGAGGTATCGTCGATGGTGACGAGCTTCGTTCCGGCCGCCACATAATTCCCTTCCTCGACCTCCTCCGAGACGATAACGCCGTCGATCGGTGCGACGATCTGAGCTTTCTCCAGGTCGAGTTCCGCCTCTTTGAGTTTCGCCTGAGCGAGATCTCGAGCATTGCTCAGTCGTTCGCGGCTTGCTTCGGAAACACGTTTCTCGTTCTGGGTCGAAACGAGTGTATTGCGGGCAGCGAGTTCATTGGCCCGGAAATCGTTGAGTTCACTCTCATTCAGACCTCCGCGGGAGTAGACCTGCCTCGCCCGTTCGAGCTCTTCCTGTTTCAAACGAACATCTTCTTCGAGCAGTGCGATCGACGCGTCGAAGTTCTCGATCTTGACCTCGAGTTCGGCCAGAGAGTTCTCGGCCTGAGCCAGCTCTTCCTCGAGTCGTTCGACTGCGAGCCGGTAGCTACGCTCATCGATCGTCAGCAGCGGCGTGCCAGCTTTGACATAATGCCCGGCCCGGCACTCCGAAGACTTCTGCGTAACACGCCCGGAAACCTCGGCAGAGAGCTGGATCTCCCGGAAAGGTACGACCATACCGTTGAGGTCGACATCGAGCCCTTCACTGGAAGCCTGGATCGACACCGTATCCACAAGCGGAAGCGTCGCCTCGGCCGGCACGGACACGGGTTGCTCCCGCTGGCTTTGAAGAGCCGCGAATCCGGCAACGCCGATGCCCAGAATTAAGAAGGGCAGCGTGAAGCGAAAGACTTCCTGAAATGACTTACGCAGTGATTTCATGTCGCAATCTCTTCTGAGAGAGTCTGAAGATACTTTTGAAAATGATCCGGCTGGCCGAGTGCAGCCAGCGAGAACGCTGTGATATGCCGGGCCAGGGTTGCCGGCCCGAAATGTTCGGCGATCTGCTCTTCCGGCACGAGCGCCTGCATCAGGGAGGAATTCATCTTGTAGAACATGCATTGTCCGACGATGCTGAAGGCGATCTGAAAGCGGCTGTATTCAGGCGTTTCGGCCGGAACCAGCTCCCCGATGATTTCCATCAGAATTCGGTTGTGTGGCTGGATGTAGGTCTCGGCCAGTTCCCGGCAATCGGTCGTCGGAGCCACGAACTCCCGCATCATCAGTCGAGCCTGCCAGGGCAGAGACCTGGCCAGCAACATGCGTTGCAGCATGGTTTCGATGAAATCGGCCAATTTCTGCTGGGGTGGGGTGTCCTCGGACCATTTCGGCAGCGGAACCTGCTCGAAAACCACTTCATGGGCGTGCAGCAGCGTCTCCACATAGAGGCGAGCTTTGTCTCCAAAGTGATAGTTCACTGCGGCCAGATTCACATCCGCCCTGGTACAGATCTCGCGAACGGTGGCCTTGTCGAAGCCCCGATCGGCAAAAACCGTCCCGGCGGCATCGAGCAGGCGAACCCGTGTGGAGTCATCGGAATTCGGCATGGGGTGCGAGCTTTGCAAATAATACACACGTTTCAAACAACTGTATGAAACATATGATAGACCTCCCCCCGGGTTCGATCAATAGCGATTTTGAATGGGCGACCGATTCGCCACTCGCTGGACAATTCGCTCCCCGGCAGCGATTGTAGAGAGACGATTTCTGCATTCACCGCACAGATTCGTGCCGGTTCCTCCGATCAGCTGCTGCTCTCGCCATGTCCGATCGAACACGCTATCTCCTCCTGTTCCTTGCCCTGCTGACGGCCTCTGCGGACGCCGCCTTTGCTCAAGCCGTTGTTCCGGGACCGGACCTGACTCCAGCCGAGCAGAAAGCGAAGTTTCATCTGCCCTTTGGCTTCGAGATCCAGCTCGTGCTCAGCGATCCTGACATTGGCCAGCCGATGAATCTGGCCTTCGACGCCCGAGGCCGCCTCTGGGTCACGCATTCGATTGAGTATCCGTATCCGGCGACCAGCGAAGGAGTCGAACCCCGCACCCGCTTCAAGGGACAGGGGGAGCATTCCCCACGCGACCGGCTGACTGTTGTCGAAGGCATTGATGCGAATGGGAAGGCAATCGGTATCACCCATTTCGCAACCGGATTGAACATTCCGATTGGCCACACCCCTCTCGGCGACGGCAGTGAAGCTCTTGTGTACGGCATCCCTTCGATCTTTCGCGTGTCGGACATCGACGGCGATGGCCGGGCTGACAAGACACAACCTGTCTATTCGCGGTTTGGCAACATCGATGTCCACGGCAACAGCAACGGCTACCGTCGCTGGGTCGATGGCTGGATTTACGGCTGCCATGGATTCGCGAACCACAGCGAGATCGTCGATGGCTCTGGAGAAACAACCGTTCTCGATTCCGGCAACACATATCGCTTTCGCGAAGATGGATCTCGGTTCGAGCAGTTCACCTGGGGGCAAGTCAATCCGTTCGGACTGACATTCGATCCCTGGGGCAATCTCTACAGCAGCGACTGCCACTCGATGCCGGTTTACATGCTGCTTCGCGGCGCCCGCTACCCTCACTTCGGAAGCAAGCCGGATGGCCTCGGCTTCGGTCCGACAATGATCGATCACGGCCATGGATCAACCGGGATTTGCGGCCCTGCGTATTACGCGGCCGAACATTTTCCGCCCGAGTATCGCGACAACATCTTCATCTGCAACCCGGTGACATCCCGAATCCATCGCGATCGTCTTAAGCAATACGGCTCCACTTACCAGTGCGACACGCAGGCCGACTTCGTGACTTGCGACGACCTGCTCTTCCGACCGGTCGATCTCACTGTCGGCCCCGATGGAGCCCTCTACATCGCTGACTTCTACAATGCTGTCATCGGGCATTACGAAGCTCCGCTCGACCATCCCCGACGGAACCGTCAACTGGGGCGAGTCTGGCGTGTAGTCTGGAAAGGAGACGATGGCAAAATCGCCACGCCGCAACGTCCCGATCTCACAACCCGAACCGTCGAAGAGCTTGCTCAAGAACTGGGGCATAAGAATCTTCAGATTCGGACACTGGCGACAAACCTGCTCGTCGATCGTTTCCCGGGTTCGGCGTCCGCAGCCGTGCGGAATGCCATGCGATCATCGAAGAAACCTGAAGTTCGCGCCCATGGGATGTGGGTGCTCGGACGACTGAAGACCATAACTCCAGGCGAGATTCAGGAGTTTGCCAGCGATCCCGTTCCGCTGGTACGAACTCACGCGATGAAGCTCCTCGCGGAGCGAAACGAGATCGGCTCGACAGAACTCCGCATGCTTCAAACCGGCCTCGCTGACAACAACGCCTTCGTCATGCGAGCCGCGGCTGATGGACTGGGGCGACATCCTCGCGCGGACAATGTCGAACTGCTGATCAACAGCTGGATGACGGCTCCTGATACGGACACACATCTGATTCATACCTGCCGAATGGCGCTGCGAACGCATCTCCGCAATGCTGCGATTGTCGCTGATCTGCTGAACAGAGAATGGCGGTCCGATTTGCGTCCTCGACTTGTCGAGATTGCCGCTGCAACGGACGATGCAGCATCCATCCCGATCCTTCTCTCTCTGGTTGCGCCGGCTTCGACACCGCCCGCGAGGCTGAATCAGGCCGCGGAACTGATCGCCCGCTTCGGGTCCACCGAAGAGCTCCGAGAGTTCGTCTCTCTGGCCCCCGACTGGTTCCCAGATGATGCCAGTCGTCAGCTGCAGTTACTCTCTTCCATCTGCCGGGGCCTGGAGCAGAATGGGATCGAACTGTCCACACAAACTGACCTGAAACGCTGGTACAACCGGCTGGCTCCCGAACGGCTTGAAGCCGTTATCGCTCACCCCGGCGACTGGACCGCACTCCCGGCCGAAGGCCTGCCGCATTCTGCTTCGCCCTTTGGGCTTCGACATCGTAATTCGACCGATGGAGAGAACTCGCCATACTGGGACAGCATTACCAACGGAGAAAAGCTGACCGGCATTCTCCGCAGCCCTCAATTTAATCTGCCGGACGATTTCTCATTCTGGCTTTGCGGACATAACGGTCTGCCGGGAACGAATCCCGCTCCCGTCAACCATGTGCGACTGGTGTCAGCTGAGACCGGTGAAGAACTCGCCCGCCAGGAACCGCCACGCAACGACACCGCCCGACTCTGCGTCTGGTCATTGCCAGACCATGCCGGCGAGGCAGTTTACTTTGAGATCGTCGATGCGTTTGCAGCTCCCGCGTACGCCTGGATTGCAGCCGGTCGTTTCGATCCCCCTGTTATCAGCGTGCCCTCGCCGGGGTTTCGCGAGGAATCGCTCCGGCTGGTCGAACTGGCAGGCTTATTGAGTATCGATTCTGTCAGTCAACAGGTGGTGGCGATCGCGACGGCGAAAGAGCAGTCACCCGCGTTGAGATCGACCGCACTGAAAGCCGCTGGTCCGATCCTCTCTGCAGAAGACAAGTTGGCATTGCTCCAGACCATCGTTACGGAGACGACCGAATCGCCTGAGCTTCGCACGATCGCCGCCGGCGAACTGGGTGCGATTGAAAGCCCGGCGGCTCGGCAAACGCTCGTCGCCTCACTCACCGTGGCCCCTGCCCCACTTCAGCGCGAGTTTGCGGCGTCACTCTGCCAGACCCCGACGGGCATTCAGACGCTGCTGGAAGTGATTGCCGCCGGCAAAGCCTCTGCTCAACTCTTGAGGACTCCCGCCGTAGCAGACGTCGTTGCCTCCCGTGGCACTGTCTCTGATCGGAAGCGGGCCGAGCGATTGACTGAGAATCTTGTTCCGGCCAATGAACAGATGGCTGAGATCATTTCTCGCCAGCGATCCGAATTCGGGTCAGCGACGGTCTCAATCGAGAATGGCCAGGAGCTCTTCAAAAAGCATTGTGGGAACTGCCACCGTGTCGGCCCGACTGGCCCGATTGTCGGGCCGCAACTCGAAGGGGTCGGAAAGCGGGGGCTCGACCGGCTGCTTGAAGACTTGCTCGATCCGAACCGAAACGTCGACGCCGCATTCCGGACCAGCGTGATCGTAACCAGCGAAGGGAAGCTTTACACCGGCCTCGAACGCCGGCGTGAAGGCCAGATCCTGGTCCTCGCCGATTCTCAGGGTAAAGAGATTCGTATTGCGGAAAGCGAGATCGAAGACTCCCGCAAGACGGCTCTTTCCCTGATGCCAGCCAACTTTGCGGAAACACTTTCGTCCAAAGAGATCAGCGACCTGATCGCCTATCTGCTGTCATTGAAGTAGCGCCGCACAACACGTTGTCTTTTCGCCACGATGTTGCGGAAAGTCAACAACTGTGGTCTCGAGACCACATCTTTGTATGGGAAAGGCGACGGATCGCTAGAACCGGGCCTTACAGAGAATTCGCTTCCGTAAAAACCCCTGCTCGGCTCGTTCCGCAGAGCCCCCCCGAGGTCGTTGTTCTAGCTTTGCTTCGAACAACTCGACCATCCAGTTCAGCGGAGCCAGAATGCGGGCACACAATTCACTCTTCCACACGCTTTTTGCCAGCCCCTCCAAGAGAAGTCATCTCCTGCGAGTCGCGCCGGGTGTCGCCGAAGTCCTGGAAGCACGAGACCTGCTCACTTCAACGTCCGTCCTCTCGCATGGCGTGCTTACCATCACCGGCGATAACGCTTCGGATCACGTCAACGTTTCCGAGGCCAATGGCTCCATCGTCGTCGGAGATCAAACGAACAATCAGCAGAGCACATTCCGTTCTTCGAGTGTCTCGAAGATCGTGTTCCACGGGAACGGCGGCAATGATGTGTTCTTCAACGACACATCCAAACGATCAGAAGCCCACGGCGGTGATGGAAACGATGAGCTTCGGGGCGGTTCCAACGACGATTGGTTCCTCGGCGGGGCTGGGAACGATCGCTTATACGGCTACGGCGGCCACGATCGTCTTGAAGGGGGCGACGGAAACGACTGGCTCGATGGCGGATCTGCCGGCTTTCATAAGCTGAGCGACTTCATCACGCCGCAGTTCCTGAAGGGCGGAAACGGCGACGACGTCATCCACAGCAGAACGCTCTATGATTTCACCACTCCGGGAGCCGGCGCCGATCTCATGTTCGCCGGGCCGGCCTCGTTCCTCAACTCAAAGCTCAAGAGTTCGGAAACACAGACGCTGTTCGGCGATGATGTGATCGCCCGCGAGTCGACCACCGCTCTTTATGTTCGACAGGCCGGCGACACGCTCGATTTGATTGGCAGTTCCGGCATGATGAGCCTGAAAGCTGCCGACGGCTGGACACTCTCCGGAAAGACATACAAGGGGCATGGCGTCATCAGCACTGTCTCTCCGCACGGCAGTGAGTTGCCAATTAGTCTTTCTGGCGTGGAAATCGACACGCATATCCAGGGCCAGCACAGTCTTACAATCGACCTCTTCGGTAAGAAGGTCACGTTTACATCGAAAGGGAACCCCAAAGCTCTCCGCCAGATCGCCAAGGCTACGATTACTCTGCCTTCCATTTCCGGTCTGCCTTCCCCGCTGATCGACCTGGCACGGAACATGGGGATCTCCCTGCCGAGCGGCTCGGATCCGGTTCAGTTCGCAATCAAGTCGGGTGCCGAGATCATGAAGACTCATAGCAGTCTTCCTCTGGAAAGCGGCCGCCCGTATCTAATTCTCGATATTGATCGCGGCAGCCGTGTGAGTGTCGGCGGGATTACGGGCGGCGACAATCGTCAAGGCGTGACGATCGTCATGCAGCCGGATGACGAAACGGTCTTCGTGAAGTTCCCGGGAGAGAACGACGAGACGTTCACCGTCGGTGCCTCGCGCCTCGGTCGAATCCTCTACACGCCCGCCGCTCGTCCTGACCACTTCAAGAACAGCCTTTCAGGACATCTGTTTGCAGCCGTCGATGGCATCAAGATTAAGCAACTCGGCCTGACCGCGAACGGTTCGATCACCCTGAAGCTGGCTGACGGAACCGCTGCTCCCGCTGATTTCAACGCCGCTCTCTGGAATGCAGTGCTGATCGACAAGGTGCTCGATCTCGACTTTTCCGAGATGGCCATCGGGATCAACGGACGGCTCAACTTCAACGAAGGAATCGATCAGTACGTCCAGATCAATGGACTGCCTCTTTCGGTGAATCTTCCACTCGCCTCCGGATCGTTGATCTATCAGGGGGATGCGGACACTCTCTACTTCCGGGCTCAATCCGAAAACCCCTTCTCCGGGACCGTTCTCAGCAACATCCCGTTCGTTCGCGGCACGCAGGGCAATATCGATGGAGTCATCCGCCGTCTGACATCGAGCCCTTCGATCAACATCACGGGACTGCTCGACAACGACCTTTCGAAAACCCAGTTCGTGCTGACCAACTCCACACTCGACATTCGCAGCAATGTGAAAGTGCTCGGAACCGGGGTAATGATGTTCGCCCATGCCGATTTCGCGAAGCAGACCGTCTCGGTCACCGGCGATTTCACGATCAAAGCCCCTGCCGGAATGTTCGGCATTCGACCCTCGGCTGCCATTGCAGTCCGAGGCACCTCAGGTTTATCGGCCGACTCACTGAACGCCTCGGTGAGCGCCCGGGCATTCGGGATGAGCCTTGGCACCATTCATACGCCGCTAACAGACATCGACTCCGCTGTCACAGACTTGCTGAAGCGAATCGCCAGCCACAACATTCTGTTCAACTCGTTCAAGGATGTCGCGAATGCGGCAATCAAGGGGATCGTCTATGTCAAGTCCTTTGGCTCCCGAGCTCTCGACTATGCCTGGGCCGAGGCCACCAATGTCGCCACGGGGCGGTTTGTGGTGCGGTTCGGTAAGGACGGCGTGAACGAGATTCTCGCAGCTCCCGCCCAGGTTCAGGACGTCGCCGAATGGCTGTCTGGAGAAGCAGGCAAGAACCTTAAGAAAGGTCTCTACTTCGCGTCCAACGCCGGGAAACTCGGCTGGGCAGCAACGAAGGACGCAGCAGATAAAGCGGTCGGACTCGCGGAAGATGTCGCAGGCGAGATCACATCGCTCGGCGGACTGCTGTGATTACTTTCGTTCGCCTTTGAGTTTCCGGCGGATCTGTTCGAGCCCGTCGAGGTTCTCCTGCAGCGACTCCCTGGCATCCAGTTCGGAACGATGGTCAAGAATCCCGATCGGCCCGTCGTAACTGGCTTCGATCACGACGCGGATCATCTCCAGTTCATGCTGCCCCTTGCCGATCCCGAGAATCTTGGGATTGGCTTCCGGATTCATTCCGTTGAGATTCAGGCAGAGCAACCAGGGCTGAAGCAGGTCGAATGATGCCCGCCAGTCGTCGATATCACCGTGGCCGTGATGAAAGTTGTAGACGATGCCGACATGACCGTGTCCCAACTCGAGGAGCCGCTGGCAGACTGCAACGAGATTCTCCGGTTCGCCGCCCCAGCCGCCGTGATTGTACAGACCAAGTGGACAATTCAGTTCCGCCGTTCGCTTCGCCAGCGGCAAAAGCCCCTGAGCAGCTCGCTCGACTTTGTCCGACTGCGTTCCTTCCCCCGGATCTCGCAGTGTCTGCCAGATCTGCGGATGCAGGTCATACTTCTCGAAGAGCCGGAATGCATCTTCGTGAGCTGACCAGAAGGCGAAGAACTCAATTCCTTCCTGTTGATACGCCCGAATCTCCTGCTCGAAGGTTGGAACGTGTTCCGCCCGCCAGTCGTAGGCGCACCGTGTTAGCCCGAGTTCCTTAAGCATTCTCGCACGTTCCATCGGGCCACGCTTTTCTGCATCGAACGGCACGATACACCAGGCCACGAGGTTGTCCTTTCGCAGGACTTCGACGGGTTCAGCAGCTGGAAGCATCGCCGAAACAGACAGTACGGTTGCGATGGTCATTGCCCAGACAGAACGCTGCATTTCTGATCTCCGTCGATCGTGGTGTGACTCGGAATTACTTTTTCGGCCCGTCCGTTTTCCTGGCCTGGTTCTTCTGAAACTTCTTCTGCAGATTCGGGAGTTTCGTGGCCGGTCTCCGCGGCGCACGCCGTTCATTCTTTCCCATCGCTCAATCCTCCTCCTTCAGATTCTACCGAGAACGCGAGCAGAGTTAACCGAACGGCTTGCAGCCATTACACTCTTCTCTCAGATCATCATCTATTTCGTTTGCGTCGGCTGAAGATTCCCATCCATGAAAACCTTGTTGCTATCCATTCTGTTCTCGATTCACCTCGCATGCACTGTCGCTTCGGTAAACGGTCAGGAACTTAAATATCCGATTGATGTCGCGGTCTCGGAGGACGGAAGCGTATTTATTGCCGATCTCCGACTTCCGGGCATCTGGAAGTATCAGGACAAGACGCTCTCAGTCGTCTTCAAAGCCGAGCAGAAGCTCAGGACTCCCCTCAACGCTGTTCGTTGTCTCGCTGTTGATGACGAAGGCCGCCTCTTCGCCGGAGACTCCGCCACGCGCGAGATCTATCGAGTCGACGGACCGGACGAAATCATTCCACTGACCGGTGGAAAAATCGGCGTCCCGGTCGACCTCGCGATTCAGGAGAACACGCTGTACGCCGCCGATCTGGAGTATCGACAGATTGTCCGTATTCCGGCCAAAGGGGGGAAGCCGGAAGCGATGGCCAGGAACCTCATCGTTCGCGGACTGACAACCGCAGGAGAGGATTCGCTGTTCTTCGTTGGAAACACACAACTCCCGCTCGGCCGGATCAACGCCGGTGGGGAAGTCTCGCGGCTGATCGAAGGAGAGCCGTTTCAGTTCGCCCATCAGCTGGCTGTGCTGAACGACACTCTCTACATCACCGATAACTACGCCTCGACCGTCTGGAAGTGCGGCACCGAAGCGGGAAGCGTTCCCGAGGTGTTTGTTTCCGGTGAACCACTCGTACGCCCCGTCGGAATTTGCACCGATGGCGAGCAATTCTTCGTGGCCGATCCACGGGCGAGAGACGTGTTCGTCATCTCTGCTGAGGGCAAGATTCAGTCGCTGTTTGCAGACTCCCCGGCCGAATAAAGAAGAATATCCGACCAGAACCGTCGTTGAGGGAAGAGGCGGTTCTGGAGAGCCCCGCTCTGCCGTGAGGCCGATTCTTCGCTGTCCGTCAACGGGTTGATCGGATTGTCGCGTGTCGGGAATGGCTCGCTGGTGCGACCATAGATGGTATTCAGATCGGCATCCTTATCGTAGCCGACGTTATGCAGGATAAAGTCGCGTCTCCAGCCTTCAGGAAGCGGTTTCTCCGGAGCGGCGAACACGACGGTCATTTCATCCCCTGCCCCCATCACGACTGAAGTATCGTCTTCTCCACGGATCAGTTCGGCGACGTCTCCGTAGGTCGTGAAAGGCCCCGTCATCGCGGGCCAGAGGGGAGTCGTGATGACATCATTGTAGTCAAACCGTTCGGGGCCATTTCCCGAATGCCGAATGAGCCGAGAGCAGCCGCGATAATGGAGATCGGCCGAGAGAAGCTGCAGCGGCTGCAACTTCAAGGACTCTTCATGTTCCGTCTCTCCAGCCGTAAAGAAGACGTGGTCCCAGTAGACTTCCATGCTGGTTGCGATCCGCACCTTTGACGACGGTCCACGGAACGCTCCCGTCAGATCGACAACGATCGTTTTCGTCTTTCCTCCCGGGAATCCCATACTCGGGTTGACCGTCACCCAGCTCCCGGTTTCATCCTGAACCTGCAGAAACGGCGGACGACCGGAGGGAGCCTCGGGATTCTGTCCGAGCGCCACATTGATCGATGTATCCGACGGGTACACCCATCCGGTCAAAAACAGTTTGATCGCCTGGTCGTGGTCGACGTCGCCGAGATCGAGCTCCAGGAAATGCTCATTCGTCACGCCCTGATAATGCTTGAAGTCGAACAGCCGCGTATAAACTTCGTCCCGAGCTTCAATCTGAGACAGCACGTCCCGCCCGTGCGAGTCAGTCGCTGCCGCAATCGAACGCGGGTTTCGCACGGTGTGAACTTTGAATTCGGGCACGATACTCGACGCAACTTTTTCGTTCGAGTAGACCTCGATCTCGGCCGGGTGATCGACGGCGATCAGCTCCACCTGATCGAAATACGCCGCTTCCCAAAGCTCTTCGGTAATCTGCAGTCGGTAAGTACCGTCCTTGACCTGAAGACGATCGCCTTCGATGAGCAGATACTCCCACGGTCGCGTCGGAGCAAGAACGCCTTCGGCGAACTGCAGGCCGACCGGGGCGGCCCAGAGCAGATCGGTGTAGAACTCGTAACCATCGCCGGTCCATGTGTAGAGGTAAGGACACGAGCCCTTCAGTTTGAGCTCTTCGCAGAGGATACTGTTCCGCTGCGGCTCGATCACGTTTTGAGGGATTCCGTTCGTCCAGACGACGCGAAGCACGTCAGCATCGTCGAGATCTCCCAGTCCAAAGTGCGATGTCGGCCGGCTCGCCACCTGGGCCTGATAAACAGTCCCCGCTTTCAACTCCAGCAGACTTCCCCATCCATACTGATTGACGCGGCCCGAGGCAGACGCCTGCTCGCCTTTGACCTGTTGTCCGAGTAGCGTGATCTTCAAATACCCGTTCTCGTTGCCATGAAGATTGTCATGCCATCGAACCGAGTCGTTCGACCAGCTAACGAGATCGAGGTCCCCATCCTGGTCGACATCTTCGACGAGCATTCCCCCCGTCTGGAGATCATTCTCCGAAAGTCCATCTTCGTCCGAGAATTCAACCTCTCCGCTGCGACGAAGAAAGCTCCTGTTCGTTCCGCCGGCGCCCTGTACAACGAGATCCTGCCAGCCATCATTATCACCATCACATAGAGCGAATTGGTCGCCATTGGCCCCCGTTGGGACAGCCGGTTTCATCGCCACTCGCCCCGGCATCGCGAATTCGCTGAGAGATGCCCGGACTTCGCCATCGACTGCAACCAGCAGATCCCAGCGGGCATCGGCATTCAGCTCGGCGACGGCAACATCGCTAATCGTTGAACCAGCCGCGAGGCCAAGATCGAGCGCGTGCCAGCGCAACTCGCCGTGCCGAAGGTTCTCGAGATATCCAATCTGATCTGACGCAATGAGCACGGCATCCAGATCAATATCGCGATCGAGGTCGACGGCAATGGCCTTCCGCCATTCGATGCCCTCCGGGAAGGCCGACCGATTCGAGATATCCTCAAAACTGAATTGCTGATAATTGGCCAGCAACCGGAGTTCGCTGCCATTGCCGACAAGAAGATCCAGGTCACCATCCAGATCAAAGTCTCCAGGTGTTATGAATTCGACATCCCCGTCGACTTCCAACTCGTGCGATACCAGCTGACCGGCTGTGCGAAGCTGGTTCTCCAGAATCTTCGCCCCCTGCCCTCCGAAGAGAACCACATCGAGGTCGGCCATCCCACACGGAGCCCCTTCCACGGTCGGTGTCTCGGTCGCATCGGCGTCCTGATCGAGATCGGCCAGAATGAATCTGGAATGTCCATCGGCAATCGGTTCAGAAAGGAGCACTGACCATTCCGGCTCTTTGTTCTCGTAAACCACGAACATTTCTTCTGTCAGAACGATCAGCTCGAAACGGCCATCGAGATTCATGTCGGCCACTTCGCACTGAAGGACATTCCCGCTCAACTCGGGCAGCGCGAAGTCCTGCGGCGTGAACTCCAGATCTAATCGTTCTGCGGAGCGCAAATGCGAGTGAAGCTCCCGAGCAAAATCATCCGGCATCTCGGTGCTGACGAACTCAAGCGTATTGGGCACGAGTACAGCCCGGTCACTCTGAGCAATATCTTCCGGCCGCAAGACGTTGATCAACAGACGGGAGTTTCTGGTAACAAGGCTCCAGTTCCCCTCGCGGGCCGCCTGTTCGGTTTCGGCCAGCGTCTTGACGACATCGACCCGGGATCGCTGCTGCATCGCCGGGGCGAAAGGCCCGAGCACGGCCTGCAGCCGTTGAATAACTTCAATGACTTCCGGACTCTTGACCTGACTCAGTTCGGTCAAGTACTCCGACAACGCCCAGACATTCTCGGGAGCCGCTTCACAGCAGTGAGCCAATGCCTCAAGAACATCATCATTCGTTGCGGAGGGAATCTGCTTGAGGGCAAGATAGAGCTCGTACCAGTTCGCCGGCGCATCGGGGGCAAGCTCCGTCGCCTTCCGGGCGGCCACCACCATCGTATTCAGATCCCCCTCGATCCGGGCGATGCGACTTCGAAGAATCGCGACTTCCGCTTCATCCGGTCCCTCGGGGGAGGCATTCTTCAAAACCGTTTCCGCTCGCTCGAACAGATCCTGAAACGGCTGCGGATCGGCTTCGGCGTTCTCCAGTTCAAGTGCGAGGGCAATCGCGACGAGCAAATTCTGCCGGGCAAAGCTGGCGTGCTCGGGAGCACGTTCCAGCAGTTCTTCGAGAATCGGCAACGATTCACGGGGCGTCTGATTCTCCATTAGCGCCAGGCTGCGATTTCGTCCGGTCGCGATTTCTTCGACCGTCAGTGGCTCGGCTGGCTCGCCAGGCTTTCCTCCGTCGCGGTTCTGGATGAACGCGAACCAGACGATGATCAATACAAGCAGGACCAGAGCGGCAACGATGAGTGACTTCTGCATTTCAGTGGAATAATTTCTGACGAGCGCAATAAAAGACAGGAGATCCGAACTTAGGCCGCAATCGGCAAAGCGCGACGGTAAAAGGTAGACGATTCGTGATCAAACAGCCAGAATGTGTACACATTGCGGGCATTCGCCCGGTCATTGTCGGTTCATCACTGCGATTCATGGCAGCTCTAGATCAACAGGTGCTTTGAGTGAGAAACAGTCCGGTCATCAGTAGCAAACTGCGCCCCGTCTATTTCGCGATCGGTCTTCTGACGCTATTTCTAATCGCCAACTCGGGCTATCTGTGGACAGTCACTTCGGTGGAATACTGGACTGGAGCAGCTCTGCAGTCCTGGTTCTATTATGTGATGTTTCTCCTGCACATTGTCGTCGGAATCTTTTTCGCGGCGGCGATGGCGGTTTTTATCGCATGGCACTACCGCCTTTCGTACCGCTTTCCGAATCCGGCTGCGCGACAGCTGGGAATCGGACTGGGGGTCATCCTGGCAGTGCTGACGATCACTGGTATTCTGCTCGTGCGACTGGTCGGAATCGCCGAGCTGAATCAACCGCAGGCTCGACAGATCACCTACTGGCTCCACGTCGTGACGCCGTTCGTGGCCGTCTGGATGTTCTGGTTGCATCGTGTCGCCGGCCGACGAATTAACTGGAAGAAAGCGGGGCAATTCTGGGCAGCGACTGCGGCGGTTTTCGCCGGATTCCTGGGGGCCCATCAGGTCCAGTCCCAGAAGCCGAAGACCGTGCCTCTTGCAGCCACCCAGGCGAATCTGGACGAGGCCGACAAGCAGTTCGGTCCTTCGCTGGCCAAGTCGGCAACGGGAGATCACATCGCCCCCGACGTCCTCATGAATGACAAATTCTGCGTGGAATGCCATCCCGATGTTCACGCCCGCTGGTCAGACAGCGTTCACAAGTTCAGCTCCTTCAACAACCCGGCTTACCTGGCATCGATCTCCGAAACGAAGGATATCCTTCTCACGCGAGACGGTCATACACAGGCAATGAACTGGTGTGCCGGCTGCCACGATCCTGTCCCGCTCTTCTCCGGTCGCCTGGCCGATCCGGAGTTCGACATGGTTCGCGACGAAACCGGTCAGGCAGGAATCACCTGCACCGTCTGTCATGCAATGAGCCATGTCGATTCGACCGAAGGAAACGGCGATTACACTCTGCACGAACCGGAACAGTATCCGTTTACCGACAGCAGTTTCGCGACTCTCCGCTGGATCAGCCGTCAGTTGATCAAAGCCAAGCCGGCCCTGCACAAGCAGACGTATCTTAAACCGTTTCATAAGACGGCTGAATTCTGTTCGACCTGTCATAAGGTGTCGCTCCCCAAAGAATTGAACCACTACAAGGACTTCCTGCGAGGACAGAATCACTACGACAGCTATCTGCTTAGCGGCGTCTCGGGACATGGTTCCCGCAGCTTCTATTATCCGCCGGTTGCCCAGAAGAACTGCAACGGTTGCCACATGCCGTCCCAGACCTCGAATGACGTCGCGGCTCGGCAGCTCGAGCCCGACGGGCCACTAGCCGTTCATGACCATCTCTTCCTCGCCGCGAATACCGCGATCGCCTGGCTGCGAAACGACGAAGAGACGATCCGTGCACACCAGGAGTTTCTCGAGAAGACCGTCCGGGTCGACCTGTTCGGTTTGCGGGAAGGGCATCAGGTCGACGGGAAGTTGCACGCACCCCTGCGGCCAACGATCCCGGTTGTTGTTCCGGGGCAGGACTATCTGCTCGAAGTCGTCGTTCGCACGCTGACACTCGGGCATCACCTGACGCAGGGAACGACCGATTCCAACGAACTCTGGCTGGAGGTCGAAGTTCAGCACGAGGACAACGTGATCGTCCACAGCGGTGCGATCAGGGAAGATGGAACAGTCGATCCGGAGTCGCATTTCATCAACGCCTTCGTCATCGACCGACACGGCAATCGCATCGCCCGCCGCAATACGCAGGATATTTTCGTGAAGGTCTATGACCATCAGATTCCTCCGGGAGCGGGCCAGTCGGTCCACTACGCACTGAATGTGCCGCCGGAACTCAGTGGCGAAATCCAGCTTCGAGCCCGCGTGCTGTATCGAAAGTTTGACTCGGAATACATGGAGTTCGTAGCCGAACATTCGCGACAGATCGGGAAGCCACTCCGCGGAGACGATGGCGAAGGTCCTTATCGGAATCAGTTGCCAATCACCGTGATGGCCGTAGACACTCTGACATTGCCGCTTGGGACTGCGGAAGAGGCTGCGTCTGCAGAGACTCCCGAAGTCCCCTCCCCCTATCCGCTGTGGCAGCGATGGAATGACTACGGCATTGGCGCATTCCTGAAGGGCAAAGCAGAACTCCGCCAGGCCGAACAGGCGTTTCTCGAAGTGGAAAAACTCGGCTACACCGACGGCCCCGTGAATCTGGCCCGCGTCTATTACCGCGAAGGTCGGCTCGACGAAGCAGGCGAAGCGCTGCAGCGAGCGATCGAGCAAAGCAGCGAACAATCGAAACCCAATCCCTGGACCGTGAACTATCTGGCCGGAATTATCAGCCAGGAACAGGGCGAGCTCGATGAAGCAGAGGAGGCCTTCCGTTCGGTGCTGACTGACGTGACCGCCGAAACCCAGCGTCGGAACTTCGATTTCTCACGCGATTATCTGGTGCGAGCCGATCTGGGGTCGGTTCTCTTCGACCAGTCCCGCAGGGCGAAGGCTCAGGGAGATGCTCAGAACGCACAGGCGGCCCTCGAACAGGCCCGCGATGAGTTTTTGAAGGTTCTCGAGGAAGATTCCGAGCATCTGCAGGCGCATTACAATTTGTCTCTCATCTACAGAGCTCTTGGCGAGGACGAGCTGAGCGAACATCACCAGCAATTGCATCAGCGATACCTGCCGGACTACAACGCTCAGGACCGAGCCGTCCGACTGGCCCGGGAGAAGTATCCGCTGGCTGATCTGGCCGCTGACCCGGTGACCATCTACCCACTCCGCGCTCCTACCGAAACCGATTGACTTGCCGTTCATGAATAGACCGACTCCTCTCCGTCAGGCTTTCCGCTGGTCAGCCATTGGACTGATCGTGCTGGCCTCACTGGCGACTGTTGCCGTTCTCGGCTCCTATTACTTTCGTCCGGAACCCCAGGTCGTTGAGCAGACGATCCGCACCGCAGCCACGCGTCAGCGAAGCGACGTCGAACTGCCGAGCATTCCGCTGAATGAGATTTCGCGAGCAGCCGGCATCGACTTCCGTCACGTCAGCGGGGCGAACGGTGCGAAGCTTCTTCCCGAAACCATGGGCGGCGGGGGCGGCTTCTTCGATTTCGACAACGATGGCGATCAGGACCTTCTGCTCGTCAACTCGCGGCACTGGCCCGGCGATGACAACGAAGCGGCCCCGGCGACGTCCGCTCTCTATGAGAACGACGGAACCGGACAGTTTACCGACATCTCGGCTGGTTCCGGCCTCGATATCACGGCCTATGGCATGGGGTGCGCTTTCGGGGATTACGATGGAGACGGCCTGACCGATGTGTATCTGACGTCCGTCGGCCCGAACTTTCTGTTCCGGAATCTCGGCGCGGGAAAGTTCGAGGATGTGACCGCTGCGGCCGGCGTGGCCGGGGGCGAAGATGACTGGGGGACGAGTTGCGGCTGGTTCGACTACGACCGCGATGGCGATCTCGACCTGTTCGTCTGCAACTACGTTGTCTGGTCGCGGGAGTACGATGAATCCCAGAGCTTCAAGCTGGTCGGCAATGAACGAGCCTATGGGCGGCCGCAGTCGTTTGGGGGAACATTCCCTCTCTTCTTCGAGAACCAGGGAGACGGAACTTTTCGGGAGATCGCCGAGGAAGCGGGGCTCTGGGTGCGAAATCCATCAACAGATGGCCCCGTGGCCAAGTCGCTCGGCGTGACCTTCTTCGACTTCGATAACGACCAGGATCTGGACATTGTCGTGGCGAACGACACCGTGCCGAACTTCCTGTTCGAGAACCGCTTCCCGGAACCGTTTCGAGAAATCGGGATGTCGACCGGTGTCGCCTTTGATATCGACGGGAATGCACGGGGAGCGATGGGGGTCGACATCGGTGCGATCCGCAATTCGGAAGCGACTGCGATCGCGATTGGCAACTTCTCCAACGAGATGACCGCCTTTTATGTCTCTCCGGAAGGTGATCTCTTCTTCACCGATGAAGCTGTCTCCAACGGACTCGGTCCGCAGACTCGTTTGTCGCTGACCTTCGGCGTAGCATTTCTCGACCTTGATCTCGACGGGCGGCTCGATCTGCTCACAGCCAATGGTCACCTTGAGAATGAAATCAATCGCGTGCTCCCGAGCCAGAACTACGAACAGGAACCCCAGCTCTTCTGGAACGCTGGACAGCAGGGTGTCACTGAGTATCTGCTGTTGAGTGAAACCGAACTGGGGGACGAGTTCTTCCACCCGATCGTCGGTCGCGGCGCAACGTACGCTGACATCGATTCGGATGGTGATGTCGACTTCCTACTGACCAATCTCAACGGCGAGCCCGAACTGTTCCGCAACCAACAGCAGCTTGGGCATCACTGGCTAAGGGTCCGACTTCGCGGCACCGCTTCGGGCCGGGAGGCGATCGGAGCCCGCATTGAAATCGTCAGCGATGGGCAAATCCAGAAGCGAGTGGTAATGCCGACTCGCGGCTACCTTACCCAATCGGAACTCGTCGCAACCTTCGGACTGGAAGACGCGACAAAGATCGAACGATTGAGAGTCGACTGGCCCTCGGGACGGACAACCGAACTCAGCGATGTTTCCGTCGATCAGGTCCTTGAGATTCAGGAACCGGCCGCCGAATAGGACGGCACGACTCCCGACGGGCAACAGGAGTCGCGATTCGGAGTCGCAGTCAAAGCAAGCCGAATCGACTGAGCTTCTATCGGGCTTGCTTTGCTGCTGGTCGTAATGGCTCCGAAAACAACCTAGCTGACGGTCAACTACAGCTTGTCAGCCATTTGTCTGGCGGTCGATTTGACCTGACTCTCGCTGCTGGCCGATTCCAGTTGCTCCAGCAGCGGCAGAAGCTCGTTGGCGAGGTCTGGATCGGACGACTGCAGTTTTTCAATGCTCTCCCGCATACCGGCCAGGGCACTGCCCGCCACGCCACTTTCCGCCATCTCTTCCAGCCGGGCTTTCAGGTCTGCCTTGTCTGTGGTCACGTTCAATTCATCGGCCGTCTTTCCGGCGTCGGCCGGCGGCGGATCTCCTCCGCAACCAGGAATCACCGATACAGCAAGTGCCAGTAAGGCACAATATCCCCAAGCGCGCTTCATCATGTTCTCCAAGGTCAATCAATTGTTGAAACACCAAGTCACTGCCAACGAAAACAGGGCGACCCGGATTGTTCGAGTTCGCCCTGTTGGAGTTCGATTTAAAGACTCTTCAGTGTTCTAGAATTCGCCGATGGCTTCTCCGTCACTGATGTGTCCAAGGTTCTGCCACGTGTTGAAGTCGATGTTCTCGCTGATAAACCGAATCGCACCGTCACCGAGCAGCACCTGAACGCCCCCCTTGTGACGACTGCGGGCAGTCCAGACCCCGCGGCTGTCGTACCAGCCACATCCCCCACACTCGTGACAGTCCGGGTTGGCTGAGTTCGGTGTGTTCAAGGTGTTGAACACAGTCTGGCCACCAATCCCGTTAGCCCACTCGCGGCGGGTGTGCGAGTGATGATTACTGGAACCGGCGATGCATTGCGTGCCGTAGGCATCGAGCTGGGCTCGTGTCGCGTTCACATTAGGAAATGAGATCGATTGAGCTCGCACCAGGTCCTGATCCGGATTGAAGGCACTGCCGGTGTTGTCCCCATGCAGAGCTTCCGAGGCGGCGATCACGTTCGAGGTACCGTCAAGAATATCGCGGAACTTGATCGTGCTCTCGTTACGGAACATACCGACCGAATCGGCGATACTCCGCTGCCAGAACAGCGACGGTCCGGCACTGACGACGTAGTTCACACCAGGCTCTGCCCCCGGGAACGGAACGTCCGAAGGACACTGGAATCCCGTGACCTGCGTGTTGTTGAGATTGGTGTTCGGTGCCATATCGTACCGAAGGTCGAAATCGAACTGGTCGTACAGCGGTCCCTGATCCATAAATGGCAGGAGCATGGCATGCACACTGAAGCCACGCCAAGCATACGTTCCGCCCGGTGTTCCGCTGTCATGAATCGAACCGTAAGCGGCCTGAGGAAATACGCTGTGAGTATCGTGATAGTTATGCAGTGCCAACCCAAACTGCTTCAGGTTGTTCTTACACGAACTCCGACGGGCAGCCTCACGAGCCTGCTGTACGGCTGGAAGCAGCAGTGCCACCAGAATGGCGATGATCGCGATGACGACAAGCAATTCAATCAACGTGAACGCCAAACGCATCGAGCGATCGAGCGGTCTTACCATGAGAGCCTCCCTTTTTCTTGAATCACGGATGAGAAAATAGACTGGGCCGCCATCATATAATCGGCCCCACATATGTTGCAAGTTGAATCGCAACCAATAGATAGATATTCCTCAGGAAGATCCCGAACTAATGGTCACAGGTCGACATCTACTCTCTCGTATCCATTCCTCAAACGAAAGAATCCGGGCTCGCTCACAACTGGAGCGGCCCGGATTCCTGCCTGAAGCGAACTGGTAGAGATTACTCTCTACGAGCAGCGGTCTTGCTTACGGGAACGAAACTGTTTCGCCGCTGCCTCGAGTTCCGAGACCGTGATAAGTTCCCATGTCAATGTTGTCCGAGATGAAGTGCACCGAGCCATCAGCAAACAGGTGCTGAGCCCCGCCGGTATGCCGGCTGCGAGCAGCGAACAAACCGTGGCTGTCCATCCAGCCGCATCCGGTACATTCCTGACCGTTCGGCGTTTTGAAGTTGGGTGGAACCAGCGTGTTGAACAGGCCGTGTCCCGACTGACACAGTGCCCACATACGGCCGGTGTGATGATGGGTGTTCGACGGGTTCGAGGCGTAAGCCGCGTCGATCGCTGCCGCATAGGCCCTCACCGAAGCTTCGCCCGGGTTTTCACGAGTTCCGCCGGTCCAGGCGACGCCACGGACCACACTGCCATGCACATCATAGGTTCCACGTCCCACGCAGATCTCGCCCATCATGATCGTGTTTGAGGTTCCGTCGAGCACATCGCGGAACTTGATGCGGCTGTAGCGATAGAACATCCCGACGCCGTTGTTGGTCGTCGTCCAGTCGAACGTTGGACCACGCGACAGGGCGTAGTTGTTCCCCGGCCATGGGTTACCGTACCAGGTTCCCGGAGGATCGACATCGGAAGGACAACGGAAGCCGGCAACTCGCTGCGTCGTATTGTCGACATTGAGCTGTTCGGTCGGGCCGTCGCCGATGATTCCGTAATCGAAATTACAGTTATCGTAGAGGGCTCCCTGATCCATGTACGGCAGGATCATGGCCAGGCCACTCCATCCGCGCCAGGTATGCAGCGAACCATCCAGCATCCGCCCATCCATGTGTCCGTAAGGAAGGACACTGTGGGTGTCGTGGTAATTGTGCATTGCCACGCCGAGTTGCTTGAGATTGTTCTTGCAAGATGTCCGGCGTGCGGCTTCGCGAGCCTGCTGAACGGCCGGAAGCAGCAACGCCACCAGAATGGCGATGATTGCGATGACGACAAGCAGTTCAATCAATGTGAACGCCAGTCGCATCGAACGGTCGATCGGTTTCACCATCGAAGCTTCCTTTTTTGAAAAATGGGCAAACAAGTAAACGAGTTAATAAGTATATGATCGCGTCTGCATGTGTTGCAAGTTGAACCGCACTGCGGGGATACAATGATTTTCGGGCAATCTGTGCATCGGTGCCCCTGCACCGGTGCCAGCCGCACGAGACGGACTGTTATTCCGCGTCGCCAGGCTGCTTGTTCCGAGGAACCGATTGTGCTATCAACGGATCAGCAGCTGATGTTTGGAAGCGAGTCTCCACTCGCACCATCCCCCCGTAACCCGCTCCACAGAAACCACTTACGACATGAAGAGGCGACTGCTCAGGATAGGTCTTCTCATCGCCGTTCTGATCGGGGTGGGACTCCTCAGCTGGACGCCGTGGTGTTTGCAGCAGGCTCGGGAGTCGATCCGACTGCACAATCTGGCGGAGGCCGAAGAGTGGCTTGAGCAGAGTCGTCTGATCCCGTGGAAGTCACAAGAACGGATGTTTCTCAAGGCGAGGATCGCTCGGAAGTTAGGGAAGAACCGCGAATTTGGGCGATATCTGGAGGCTGCCAGGCTTCAGGGAATGGACGAAGAGAGGCTGGAACTGGAACGGATGCTGCAACGGGCCCAACTGGGCGATCTGCAGACGCTGGATGAGCAGTTTCCAGACCTGCTGCAACGCGGTGAAGACCTGTCGGCGATCTGCGAGGCTTACGTTCTTGGCCTGATGATGCAGTTTCGGATCGACCAGGCGATGAGCATCATCGAAGTCTGGAAAGCCGATTTCCCCAACGATCCTCAGCCTTACTTTCTCGAAGGCCGACTTCTGGAGTACCAGACGTTCCTCGACGGAGCGGCGATCGCACTGAAACGGGCCATCGACCGGGCTCCACACCATACGCCGGCTCTGGTGGCGCTGGCACGAGTCGAAGCCGATCAGCAGAACTACGATGCGGCGATCGGCTGGTATCAACAGGCCGCCGCGTTCATGGAGGAACCGCAACCGGCGCTCGTCGGGATGGCGCGGTGTTATCGCGACCAGGGAAACCTCGACGAGGCCCGCCAAGTTCTGGAACGGGCATTGAAACGTCCGGAGGATGATCTCGTCGATGCCTACCGCTTCGTGGGGGCACGAGGAGAAACGGCACTTGCACAGGCTCCGATTGAGATGGCCAAACTCGAACTGGCCGAGAATCATCCGGAAGAAGCCATTCAATGGTTTGAACGAGCCCTCGCGGCCGATTCCAACGACTGGAAGAACCGTTTTCTCTACGGGCAAACGCTGCAGAGAATCGGAGAAGCCGAACGAGCCGCCGAGCATCTTGCCCAGGCCGAGGACGCCCGCACAGCCTTCGAACGAGCCGACCTGTTGATCGACTCCGTCCGCAAAGATCCTTCTGATGTCGAGGCCCGCTACGAGATGGGGCTGATCCTGATGGATCATATGTCGGAGAACAATGGTCTGGTCTGGCTGAAGAGTGTGCTGAAATACGATCCCCATCACGTGAAAACCCATCAGAAACTGGCCGAGTATTTCACGATGCACATGGGCGAGAACTCAGAGTATGCCCGCCTGGCGGCCTATCACGCCGAACAGGCTCGGTTGGGAGAAACAAAATGAAGGCATGGAAGCGAATCACATTCTCACTGGTCCCTGTTTCGGCCCTGGTGCTGGCTCTGACCGGTTGCTCCCCGAGCGAGCCGGATCCGATCGGATCCAAGGATAACGTGCCCGCTGAGTCTCCCGCCGCTTCCCCGATTCAGTTCACAGAGTCCGACAGTATCGCCAGTGCTGATGTCCGCTATCACAACAGCGTCGATACCGGCCACGATTCGATCCTCGAATCGCTTGGGGGCGGCGTCGGCATCAGCGATTTCGACCTCGATGGCCAGATCGATCTCTGCTTTCCCGCCGGCGGCGTCCTGAAAGATCGAACGGTCAGCGGACTTCCAAGTCGCCTCCTGCGTCAAACCGGAGAGGACCAGTTCGTCGATGCCAGTGCCGCAGCGATGATCGACCAGCCACACCATTATTCGCATGGCTGTTCGGTCGCCGACTTCAACGCCGATGGCTTTCCAGACATGCTCATCACCGGATACGACGGATTGACCCTCTGGGTGAATATGGGAGACGGAACCTTTTTCGACAGCACCGACGAAGCAGGACTAAACGACCAAGAGTGGAGCACCAGCGCTGCCTGGACCGACTTCAATGGCGATGGTGCACTTGATTTGTACGTGACGCATTACGTCAACTGGTCGTTCGACAACGATCCGGAATGCAACGGCCCGAGCGGAGTTCGGGATGTCTGCCCGCCCCGGCGGTTTGAGGGGCTCGACGATGTTCTTTATCTCTCCAACGGCGATGGGACATTCCGCAACGCAACCGCTGAAGCCGGCCTGATCCCTTCCGGCAAAGGCCTTGGCGTCGTGACGGCCGATCTCGATATTGACGGCGACATGGACTGCTACGTTGCAAACGATACTACGCCGAACTTCTTCTACGTGAACGACGGAAGCGGCAACTTCCAGGAAGAAGGTCTCGCCAGCGGTCTGGCTCTCGATGACATGGGAACGCCGAACGGCAGTATGGGGCTGGCGATTCTCGACTACGACGGAGACGGCAAGCCCGACATCGGTGTGAGCAACTACGAGCGTGAACTTTTCGCGCTCTATCAGAATCTGGGGGCGGCGACATTTCAGCATGCTTCGCGAATGACCGGCCTGAATCGCATCGGCAATTTGTTCGTTGGCTTCGGTTGCGTCACCGGTGACTTCGATGCGGATGGCGACGAAGAGATTACCGTGGCCAACGGACATGTCGTCCATCGCCCGCTGAATGCTCCCGTAAGGCAACAGCCGCTGATGCTGACCAATGAAGGCGAAGGCGTTTTCGAGCGGATCGCTCCTGAGCAACTTGGAGGCTATTTCGCGGAGCATTCCCTCGGCCGCGGTCTCGCAACGGGTGACATTGATCGAGACGGTCTGCTCGACCTCGTTTTCGTGAACACGAACGATCCGGCGGTCCTGGTCTACAACCGCAGTCACTCGCAGGATGAGCAGGAGACGGCTCAAGGACTGCATCTGCATCTTTCCGGAACCAACTCGCCGCGAGACGCCATCGGCACGTGGGCGGAGTTAGTCACCGACAAAGGGACTCAGGTGCGACACTTTTGTGGCGGAGGCAGTTATCTTTCGACGAACGAAACCGCCCTGCACTGGCACTGGGAACCTGAAGTCACTCCTCAGGAACTTCGCGTCCACTGGCCCGGCGGACTTGTTTCGACAATTCCGTGGAGCGAACTCGAAAGCGACGAGCATTCCGTCGTCAGCTGCCTGTTGGTCGAGCCCGCAATTCCCGACGATGCTCCGAACCTGTACTTTCGCAACGAGAGCTCGCTCAACCGAGTCGCGACTTCTGAGTGATCGGTAGCCTGCCGATTGATCTGACATCGCTGACGAGTGCAACTCTCGTGCGGAATCCGACCTAGTCGTTCTCGCAATGATCGCAGCCGGACAGCATTTCGCGTCCTTCCCGCAACACAAGCACGGCAATCACAAGGGCGGCAACTGGATCGAGCCACCAGAGTCCCCACAGATAGTTTGCTCCGAGTCCGATCAAGAGGGCGACTGTCAGCGATGTGCAGGCGAGAGTCTCTTTGGCATCGGCGACGAGGCTGCGGCTGTTTATGCGTCGGCCCAGCCGGATTTTGAGCAGATAGAGAACCGGCATGATCGCCATGGATGCAAGCACGAGGATCAGCCCGATCCCGCTGGCCTCAGGGGGCGATTGATTCCAGAGAGCCAGCCCGGCGTCGATACAGACGTATGTGCCAAGAATCAGGAACGTCACACCGACAAGCTGCTCGGCTCGTCGCTCAATCGATTCGGCTTCCGGTTCGAGCGTATCGACGCCGTGACGACCGAATCGCCAGAGGATGACGCAGCCGGATAGCGACTCGATAAAGCTGTCGAGCCCAAAGCCCCAGAGAGCCGAGCTTCCCGAGAGCGAAGAGGCCAGGATCGCGACGCCGCCTTCTCCGATGTTGTAGAGCACCGTGAATGCTGCGAGCCCGAGAGCTTTCTGACGATCGGAGATCTGCATGTCTACGGTTGCCTCAATGCGGTCACGATCGGAGTCCGGGCCGCCTGCACAGCGGGAATGATCCCCGCCAGTATGCCTACAGACGCGGAGACCAACAGTCCCACAGCCGCCAGTTGGATCGACGGACGAAACGCGATCGTCACTCCTTCCGCACCGATGGCGAGTCCGCCCCAGTTGAGAATTGCCAGTGCGACCGCGGTTCCGAGAATCCCTCCCGCAAAGCAAAGGAGCAGGCTCTCGGCAATGACGATTCGAAAGACACGTGCCGGTCGAACGCCAAGCGTCTGCAGCACGGCATGTTCCTTGATTCGATCCTGCACGGCCATCACCGTTGTTGTCGCCACGAGCGCAAGGACAAGACCGACACAAGCGTAACCAAGATAGTGAGCGAAGCCGATCAGATCGACCAGATCGGAGAGGGTGCTTGTCTGAAAGGCTCCTTTGCGTCGAGTGGTTGTGGCCACTGGCCCTGCGCGGAGCGCTTCGTCAATTGCTGATGCGACTTCATCGGGATCCGCATTTTCCGTGAGATGGACCTCGTGCTGTGTCACCAGCCCGGCCGAGTCGAGACCTCGTGTGTACTGCAGAAACTCCAGTCCGGTGTAAATGAGATTTTCTTCGGCAGGGACCGGTGACGTAAACACCCCGGCGACCTGCACATCGAGATCTCCGATTGAGAACTGATCGCCTTTCTTCAGATTTCGGCGAGTCGCGACATTCTCTCCCACGATTGCGGCGTCACGACGACTCTCAAATTCCCCCCAGTTCCCGGACGTCAACTCGAGTTTGCGTGCCGTCTGCAGCTGCTTCGGCGGGGCACCGTTGAAGACAACAATGTCGAGACTGGCGCGGCAGTTGTTCGTCCAAACTTGCACCGGCATGACGTCTTTGACGCCGGGAATTTCGGCGATGCGGCGGGCATAGTCTTCCGGCAGCCGGCTGCTTGTCGGGCAGAAACGATTCTCCTGAAACACGATCAGGGTTCGCTGGGCGTCTTCGTCAGAGGTCAATCGTTCCAGACCTTCCTGCACCGAGCCAACAAAGCAGAAGACGAACATCGCCACCGCAGCTCCACTGACCGTGAGCATCGTTCGGGCGCGATGTCGCCAGATCCCTTTGATGACATACGAACTGAGACGAAACATCATTTCCCCCTCACCATCTGAGCATGCTGTTCCGAACTGGCCCCATTGGCGTGCTCAGCGATACTCTCGATAATCTTGCCGTTATCGAGAATCATCTGCCGGGACGCGATTGCAGCCGCTTCGCTGTCGTGAGTCACCATAACGAGCGTAATATCCAGTTCCTGGTTCAACCGCTTCAGCAGAACCTGAATCTGATCACTGGTCTTCGTGTCGAGACTTCCTGTCGGTTCGTCGGCAACAACGACTTTCGGATGCGCGACGATCGCCCGGGCGATGCCGACTCGCTGCTCCTGTCCCCCGGACATTTGCCAAGGGTAGTGATCGGCCCGGTCGCTCAATCCGACCGCTTCCAGGGCGATCTCGACGCGGCGACGACGCTCTCCCGCGGTCAACGGCAGAAGTAGAATCGGCAGTTCGACGTTCTCGTAAGCCGTAAGGACCGGAATCAAATTGTGCGTCTGGAAGATGTATCCGAGGTTGGCGGCCCGCCAGTCCGCAAGTTTACTGCGGGAGAGTTTCGTCACTTCAACACCATCAACCACGATCGTTCCCTGCTCGGGTTGATCGATGCCGCTAATGAGATTGAGCAGCGTACTTTTCCCCGTTCCGCTCGGCCCCATCAAAGAGACGAAATCTCCCTGATGGATATCGAGATCGACATCGACCAGTGGGGAAATCACTTCGTCCCCTTTGCTGAACGACTTCGACAGGTTTCTGATTTCGACAAGTGCCATAACATGTGCTCCTGATGAACGCTCTGATCTAGTCTCAATTCCCGGCCGAGGATTCGCCGACGATTTCGACAGCGGTTCCGACTTCGAGCCCCTGCTGACCCGTCGCAATGATCTTCGACGTGGGATCGACCCCGGAAACGACTTCGACCAGTTCCTCAGTTCCTGCCTTTCCGAGTGTGACCGATTGCAGCGCCGCTGTACCGTCGGCGGTCACGATCCACACCGCCGTTCCCTGCTCGGACGTCACAACGAGATCGCGAGGGACCAGCAGGCGTTCGGTTTCCTGAACTTCATCGAGTTGGGATTCGGGCGTCGGCGGAGCCAGGAACGTGGCCGTCACGAGCATTTCGGGCCGGATTGTCGGTGGTGGATCTTCCACCTCCACTTTGACTTCCAGCGTGTTCTTTTGAATGTTCGCCGTCGAGGTCGGCAGCAACACGCGACCTTTGATTGGGGTCGCCGAAGACGCCGTTTCGATCTCAACGGGCTGGCCCGGCTGAACGAGCGGAACATCTTCGAGCCGCACGTCGGCCCTGACCTGCAGCCGGGCAGGATCGTACATCTGAATGACCGTGCTCGAACTGTACCCGCCAGCAGGGTCGAGCCCCATCACCCGAGCCCCCGGACTGGCGACCAGCGTCAGCACGCGCCCAGCGACCGGGCTGCGAACGATCGTCCGATCAACATTCAGCTGAGCTTTTTCAACGGCCAGTTCGGCTTCAGCAACGCGGCTTTCGGCTGCCTGCTTTTTCGCATGGGCGTCCCTTAACTGCCGGGATTCTTCAATCAGAAGATTGAGTTGCGATCTCAGGGCTGTGACTTTCTCTTCCAGAGTCGCGACTTCTTTCTGAAGGTAAGGCCCACGCTCTCGCAGTTCCGTCAGCTGTGATTCGGCGTCGGTGTGTTCGGACAACGCCTGTTGAATCAGACGTCCCGCGATTGCACCTTCGGCGGCTCGTTTGCCTTCGTAGTTTTGCTCCGCGTACACGGCCCGCGCTTCCGCCGCTTTAATGAGATGAGGCAGTTTTGCCAGGTTCGTTCGTGCCTGCGCCAGCGAAGATTCCGCATCTGCCAGGGCCGCTTCGAGATGCACGGGAAACTCAACACGGAGCTCAGCCGCCTTAAGTTCCGCCTCAGCACTCTCCAGCTCCGCTTTCCGCAATTGCAGAGTATTCTGAGCTTGCCGCAGGGACAGCTTCGCATCGATGTCGATCAGCCGAGCCACGGGCTCATCCTTATTAACCGGCTGACCTTCCACGACCAACAACTCCTCGACGACGCCTTCCGTAAGTGCCGGCACATTGATCGGCGTGGGGCGAGGTTCGACCCAGCCGGCTGCCTGAAACAGCGGTGTCCCTTCCTGCTGAACTTCTGCCCGACGAACAACAACCGGACTCACCGTCACTTCGTGCCGCGGCAGTAGCTGATCGCTGACCGCGACGGCGATCAGCCCCACGAAGCCGAGCACGATCCCGCCGGGAATCAGGTAGCGCGTCAGCAACGGCTTTCGCCGCGCTTTCGTCCTGGCTTCCGCCTGATTCGGACGGTCCAGCGCAAGCTCGCGGAGGTCGAGTTGAGGTCGAGTGGCAGATGTCATGAGTTCGATTCCAGATCCGGGAGACGAAGAGCCCGCCCGGGATACGGGCGGCTCCCTCTCCGAAGTTCATTTACTCTTTCACGTAAATCTGATTCGCGAGTACGGACAGATTTCCATCGTCATCGCGCTGGGCCGTTCCCTTCACGACAACCATGTTCAGCTCCTCGACGCCGAGCAGTTCCCGGGCATCCTGAGAGACCGGCTGCCCCTGTTCGTCGACCACTTTTACCATCGCGATATTGGTCTTCACCTGATTCTGCTCGCAGCAGTAATCCCAGGGAGTCGGACAACCTTCGTCCTCCGCGCAATACGGGACCTTCGGATCGACGATCGTGAAGGCGGCAAGCCCGTCAATGAACGGTTTTGCCGATCCACCGATCCGTCCCATCAGGACCACATCGTCTTTGTCTCCACTCGATTCACGCGCTTCGCCGACGGGAAGCGCTCCGACCGGTTCGGAGTTCGTCAGGTATGGAGTATCTGGAACTCCCGAAGACGCAGCAGGCTCGCCGGGCTGTTTGGCGCATCCGGCAACAAGCATGGTCGAGAGAGCCGCGAAACCGAGCAGAGTGAACAATTCCTTTTTCATGATCTTCCTTTCAAACCTTCTTGTGATCTCTCCTGGATGGGAGAGTGGCCGTAACAGTAACCTCAAATCGCTTTCAAACTTTCTGCGACCGGCAGCCGCAGTGCTTTGATGGCGGGTGGCAACGCCCCAAGAACTCCCAGGAGCAAACCCACACCGCACCCAACGAGCAGACAGACGCCATCAACCCGGAGAGCGAACGCCCCCATCGTGAAGCGGACCGCCAGCCCGTTCAGAAAAATTAGCGCGACCGCAGCGGCGAGCAGTGAGCCCGCCGCCGCCATCAGTGCGCCTTCCTGGAGAATGCTGACCAGAATCGCGCGCCGCCGATATCCGACCGCCTGGAGCGTCGCGATCTCGCGAATGCGGCCTGCGATCGCTCCATACATCATGTTCAATCCCGCAAAGACGCCGGCTCCGGATACGAGCAGCACGACCACCCAGGCCAGAATCCGCATCGGCTTGTAATGCTGTTGCAGCGACGCGTAGTACTCGACTTCGCCAACGGCCTGCAGCTCCAGATCTGTCCGTTCCTTACAGAACAGAGAGACCGTCGCCGCGGACGTTCCAGGCGTGAGTGCCATGGCCACGACACTGATGTCCTGACGTTTCAACGCCTGTTGAAAATCGGGCAGACGACACCAGATCTCCGACTCATAAGCTGCGCCGCCCGCCGAGAAACGGCCGCTGATCGTCCAGCTTTGTTTCTCAATTGTGATCTCCTGCCCCACGGCCAGATCCTCCGGAGCACAGCCCAGCTTGGCCGCGACCAGTTTGCCGACAATCACTTCGCCCTGTCCGGGCCAGCTCCCCTCAATGAGGCGAACATTCCGGCGAACCAGCGGAGCAGCCTGTGTGACACCTCGAATCAGGCCAAGTCCCGGTTTTTCATCACGGCCTGTCTGCACACGGGTCCCGAGATACAACTCCGGCGAGATGTAATCGACGCCGAACCGTTGCTGAATCCCGTCGAGACTGGCCTTCAGCAGTGAGGGCGTCCGAGCCGGTACGGCCGAGTTCTCGATGTTCTCCTCGGCCCCGAGGGAATAGACGAGCACCACGGACGGATCGCCGCTGATGGCCAGCGAACGTTCCAGTCCACGAATGAACCCAACAACCACGAAAATCAACAGAATCACCGTCGACAAGGCTCCGAGTGTGAGCAGAGTCCGAGTCGGCCGTCGCAGCAGATTGCGAACGCCGTATTCCCAGGGAAGAGACCGTTTCCGAAACATGGCGATGACCTACCTTCTCGGCTTCGAGCGGTACGTGCCCTGCGGACAGACCAACTTGAGCGGCGTCTTCCCGATCTCGTCCATTTCCACCCACAGGTAGCGAGCACTCAACGACTCGTTCTTTGGGGGATAGAACGTCACGGTTTTGGCTTCCGAATCGCATTCCACCCGGCCGACTTTCTCGTCGTCATCGAAGCGCCGATGCACCTTCTTGACGCAGCCGCCACACATCTCGTCGACATGCACGACGGTGGGCATTGCCTTCTCCCGAGCATCAACGGAACTGGGCATTCCAAAGACCAACGCAGCCATAACGGGCAGGCCGGCGCAGCAGAGCAGGCGAAACATGAGAACTTCCTTTCATCAGAGTCGTAGCGCGCACGGTGGTGCGCAATCGCGTACAGGGGGAATCGGACGAACCGATTGAGCGCAGGCATAGGCGAAGCGTGGTTGCGTAACGGTCCGGTCCAGGACGAACGCATACTCCGCAGAGAAACGAGGGCGTCAGCAATGCCCTCGGCGGATGCTAGATCAACAGCAAGTTATGCTGGATGCAAAGAGAAACTCCGCTCGGAGACGGGCCGGGAGGAGCTTCGCTCCAGGACTCCCGAGGGTCTTCCAAGCCAAGCTGCAAGCTGAGAACGAGATCAAGCGAGGCGAGCACGTTCGTGACGTCGTCGAGTTGCAGATCAACGGTCTCCCCGGCGACCACTGCGCCCTGACAGAGACAATCTGCCGAGGAATCGTCGTTCACCGGAGCTTCGGGAGATTCTTCAGGATGATCGCCCGCTTTCGGAGTGCAGCAACAGCAGCACGTGCGTGTCCCCACATCATCCCCGTAGCTGGCCATTGCCGCCATGCAGCGGAATGGACAGGCGAGAATCGCAATCATCAGAAGTGGGAACAGGCAGAATTTCATAATTCAAGTATCAACGCGATCTCACGAACTGTCAACCGCAGTTCCGGCCGGGCAACGCGCCGATGCTCGCCGGAAATGCTACAGCCGCTCTTTCCAGCTGTCGACATCGAGGACGTCGCTCAGCAGCATCTGATGAGAACAGAGAATCGAGCGATGCAACTCTTCGGCAGACACTTCGCCGGCTTCGTTCGAAAGATCGAGCGTCCCCGTCGCGTCACTCAGGAATTCGACCTTAATGCCCCGATGCACCGCCTGTCGGGCGGTCGTATCGCAGCACATATGGGTCATATAACCGGCGACGGTTACCGTGTCGATCTGCTGCTCTTTCAGCCAGTTCTCCAGATTCGTTCCGGTGAAACTTCCGGGCATCGTCTTTTCAACGAGCAGATCATGCGAACGCTTACGGATCTCCGGATGCAGCTCCCATCCCGGCGTTCCCTTTTGAAAGAACGGTTTGTCCGGATCGTCGAAATGATGCTGAATCACGACAACGGGAATCCGTCCGGAAGCTGCATCGATTGCCTCCAGTATCTGTTCCAAATGTCCGGCCGGATGGGTGATCGGCAATGCGCCGGTGAAGTATTCGTTTTGAACATCGATCACCAGAAGTGCGCGGCTCATGACTCGTCTCCTTCGCTTTTAAGGGGGCCCTGCTCGCTGTCGAAATCGCCTGCCTGCACGAGTTCAACAACAGCGAGAATGGCCCGATGGTCTGAAGCAACCTTCTCATCGAGCACTGACACTTCAATCGTGCGCCAGCGGTTCGCGGGGCTGACCAGGACATAATCGATCTGACGTTTCGGTTCTTTCACAGGAACGGTCGCCAGCGGCTCGGAATTCGTGACCGTCCATTGCTCCTGAAAACGCGACAACGTCTCACTATCCGGCGTCGCATTCAAATCCCCCGCGAGGATGGCCGGGCCGTTCTGTTCTCTGAGCAGTTCGTTGATCTTTCGGGCCGAAGCGAGTCGCTCCTGTTCATTCCCACGATGGTCGAGATGAGTGGCAAAGAACCGGATTGATTCCTTCCCGTTCGGCAACTGAACTTCGGCAACAACGACGCCGCGCTGCTCCCCGTTTTCGAAATTCGGCAACGGATGGTTCTTATGGCGAACAACAGGAAATCGTGAGAGAACCACATTCCCGTACCGCCCGCCCTGAAGGTCGATGTTCGGTCCGAAGATGCTCTCTAAGTTCGTCAACCGGGCAAGCTCCTCAGGTTGATCGATCGAACGAGAACGAGCGACGTTCTGATCGACCTCCTGCACGGCAACAAGATCCGGTCGGGTCGACCGAATGACCGACGCTATCCGTTCGAGATCGAGTTCACGGTCGACGCCTTCGGCATGATGGATGTTGTAGCTGAGGATCCGCAGTCGAATGGGATCGGCTGCTTCCGCGAGCATCGAACTTGCCAGCACCACCATCACAGCGATAATCGAGTTACGCATCATCATCGGGGCCTCATGAGTCGGGCTGGAAACAGAAGTCAGTCTAGAGAGGTCTCTCCGAGTTCTCAAATCCGATGTGATCGACCGGAACGCATTGGACCGGGCACGATGTTTGCAGATCCTGCTTCCAGATCGTCGCTCGTCATTCAAGGTTGCTTTCATGTGCGCTCGCAAATCGACAGATTCCGAACAGGCCGATATAGAACACACCCGCTCAATCTGGACAATCGGGCATTCGAATCGTCCGTTCGAGGAGTTGCTCGAAATGTTGCAGAGCTTCTCGATCGAATCACTGATTGACGTTCGTCGCTTCCCCGGCTCGCGCAAGCATCCGCAGTTCGGGCAGGACTTGCTCTCGACCGCATTAGAGAAGGCTGGCATCGAGTATTCCCACTGGGTCGATCTCGGTGGACGACGCAGCGGGCGGCTGCCCGACTCCCCCAACGGTGCCTGGCGGGTCGAAGCGTTCAACGCATATGCCGACTACACGCTAAGCGACGACTTTCAGCAGGCGATCGCGAAACTGGAGTCCGTAGCGACTCAGAAACGCTGCGCCTTAATGTGTTCCGAAGCGGTCCCGTGGCGGTGCCATCGCCGGCTGATCGCCGATGCGTTAATCGCCCGCGGCTGGACGGTCTGGGATATCTTCTCGGCCAACCGGTCTCAGGAGCACCAGCTCCCGGACTTCGCGGTCCCGGAAAAGGACCACGTTATCTACCCAGCCGAAGCGACGGAATAATTCCCGTCGTCAGCTTCAGGCAGAAGCGACATTGAGCCGAGGTTGTTCTTCGGTGAGAACCCCTTCCGTGATGCGGAGCTTGCGTTCGGCTGATTCGGCGATCGAACTGTCGTGCGTCACGAGGATAACCGTCTGGTCGAACTGCTTCTGGCACTCGCGCAGCGTCTCCATCACCATCGCCCTGGAATCGGGATCGAGATTCCCAGTCGGTTCGTCGGCGAGAATCAGTCGCGGCGTCGAGATGAGAGTTCGAGCGAGAGCCACTCGCTGCTGCTGACCGGCACTCAGTTCTGAAGGCTTATGATCCGCTCGATCAGCGAGACCGAATCGCTCCAACAACTCCAGAGCTCTGTTCCGTTGAACGGCGGCTTCCGCACGGCCGATCGTCAACGGAAGTTGAACATTCTCCAGCGCCGTTAGCCAGGGAACCAGATTGAAGTTCTGAAAGACGAAACCGATCTTCTCGTTACGAAATCGCGAACGAGCCGAGACATCGAGCTGATACAGGTTTTCGCCAAGAACCATCACCGTTCCGGATGTGGGGGCGAGCATGCCGCCGAGCATCGAAAGCAGGGTCGTCTTTCCGCTTCCACTCGGGCCGACAATCGATACGAACTCCCCCTGCTCAACCGACAGCGTTGCTGGCTGCAGGGCCGTAACGCTTCGTCCGCGACGCTGATACTCTTTGGAGACATTTTCAATCTGAATCATGGTTGACCTGTGAGCCTTACACATCCTGGAAGCAGACAGACGGATCGAGATGTCCGGCTTTTCGAGCGGGGAAGTAGCTGAAGAGCATGGCCACGATGAGAGCAGAGATCAAACCCCAGCCGATCGCCTGCAGCGAAAGGTCAAGCGGAACA
Source organism: Planctomycetaceae bacterium (assembly GCA_017795105.1). Lineage (GTDB taxonomy): Bacteria > Planctomycetota > Planctomycetia > Planctomycetales > Planctomycetaceae > Rubinisphaera. Next base: position 5,879,757 of record CP051247.1, on the reverse strand, counting down.
TCGACAACCATCGGACCACAGACAAACGCCAGCACGGCTCCAAACAACAGCCCCACCGCCCCGCCGACCACGCCAATCAACGACGCCTTCATCAGAACCAGTCGCTGCAACAGGGCTGGTGTGGCTCCAAGAGCCAACAGTGTGCCGAGCTCACGGCGTCGCTCAGAAACGTTCGCAAACATCACGCTGGCAATGCTGGCACCACCAACGAGCATCAGGATTGCGAACAACAGGTACGAAAGTCGGCTCATCAGCCGATTCATACTGACCTGCGCTTCGACCAGTTGCGAGATTGTAATCACTCGGGCATCCGGCAGAAGTTCTTCGAGCTCAGCCACCAGTCCATCGGTCACGTCCTCGCAGCAGCCCATCACTTCGATTACGTTCACGACCGGCCCCATCCCCGAGAGATCCTGCACCGTATGCAGATGAGCGAAAACCCGCTGATCGTCGACCGTTCCCGAGGCTGGCAGGACTGCCGCAACCTTGAATGACTCCCCCATGATCTCAACCTCGTCCTCTTCACTCACGTTGAGTTCACGAGCCGCATCGGCTCCGACGAGGATCGAGAACGGAGCCAGATCATGAACGACCCGTGTCTTTGCATAAGACTTCAGATCCTGCATATCCGCATCGGTCAGCTGGCAGGTTCGTCCCGTGCAGTTCTCGTGTTTGCTCCCGAGTTGTGTTTCCTCCATCTCCTGAAACATCAGATCAACGCTCTGCCAGGAAGACTTTTCGAAGAACTCGGTGCGTGGAAGAATCCCCGTCAGCGTGACGTCCTTCTCATCAATCGTGGTCTGCAGGCACAGCTTCGGCGCCATCTCTTCCACGCCGACCGCCTGAGCCAGAATGATGGTCGTGACGTACTCTTCGGGCAGCGTCTCGTTATGAAGGTCGGCTGCGTAGTAGTCCTGAAGATCCGCAGACTTTGGAAGAACCAGAAGGTTGGCTCCCAGTTCGTTCATCTGTCGCGCGACCTGAGCCTCCGAAGACGTCGCGATGCTCTGTACAGACACAAGAGCAGCAACGCCCAGCGCCACAGCCAGCAGAGCCGCGACCGTGGGAGCGGGCCGCTGCAGGATCTCTTTCCACACCAGAGACCGAATTGTCATAGTCATCTCACTCTTAATCGAGGGAATATCGAATCACGTTCGTGCTGTTCATTCAGCATCAGCAGCAATCGGCCGAAGCAGCCACTGTCACTTCAGGGCTGCTCCCATCGACCGATTTCGCCAGGGCCGCAGTTCCGCCCTAGCGGCCCTGATTCTTCTGGCACTTCTCGCAATTGCAGCTTCCCGACGAATGCACTTTCTCGGCCAGAACGTCGAATGTGGTATCGTCATCAAACGTACCCAGATGCCGACCGGGAGGAGCAAACAGGATCGTCTTCGGTTGTTCCAGATCGGTGCTCACTTTCACTCTGGCGAAGAAGTCCCGTTCTTCCGGATCCTTTGCCGAGACCTGAATGTGCTCCGAACGATCCGAGAAGTCTTCACTCTTCAGAAAACTGCTCGCGGCGGAGCTCGGCTCCACATCGTCATCGGGAAGCAGACTGACAACGGCGATCTTCCCATTCTGAAGGGCCAGAACGACATCGGCATATCGCGGCGAAAGAATGGATCGCTTCAGCTGAGCGGCCGAGACCTTGCGATGATAGATGCAGGTCACGGCTCCGTTGGGAGCGACACCGATAACGGACGGAAGTGGGAGTCGGCGAGCGTCGAACTTGTCGATAATGGCCGAATCATCCTTGCTGTAGACATGCACCTTCTGCGAGGCGGCCTGTTCAGCATGGTCCTTAACGTGTGACTCGACCGCTGACTGCATCCGGCGGGTCAGGGAATCGTCGTTCCGGTAGAACACGTAATACGTGTACTGATCGTTCCCGGCATTCTGCTCGACTCCGTCGGCGCCGGTCGCTTCTGCGGCAAAGCCGACAGAGCCGGCTCCGCTCAGTAGAGCCAGTGCTCCGGTCCAGATTAGGAATTCGCGTCGCGCGATGAAATTATTCACAGCAATCCTCCTGCAGAGGTATCGGTAAAACGGAAAAGAAAGCATCCTTCAGATTCATCGAAACATCGCTCGGCTGTTCGCCAGCCAAGATAGGAAACTCCAGCGGCTTGTCGTACTCGCTGCAGCAAGCACCGCTTGATGCAAATGTGACAAAACCGCCGTCTGTCGTCCATCCGAATCAATGTCGGTTTTTTGCGCCAATGGCAAGCACACTTCCCGGGGAGCCATCGACATCAAACTCGGCCAGAACTTCAAAATCGAGCAGTGACACCAGCCAGAGGGTCCCATCGCCCGAATTACTGAGGCAGGCATAGGCCCCGTCGCTGTCGAATGCGATCGAGTGATGCCCGAAGTGACCATCGATTGTTGTCGGCCCGACGACGATCGTCCGAGCGACTTTCGCATCGCTGAAATCGCGGTCTCCGTCGGGATCGAGATCCACAATCGTCAACAGTTCCTCACCTTCTCCAACTTTCCGGTCCTGAAACAGGAAGGCCAGTCGCTTTCCGGCCGCAGTCAGGACGGTCTGGGGAGTTGTCAGCGAGAGCCCGTCGGCCACATCGATCGACAGCTTCATAACTTCCGGCTCATCGGCTTTCGAGTCAATCAGGCAGAGAGCCGAGGAATCCCCCGTTCCCGTGCTGAACAGGACGTAATTGCGATGCGTCGAGAAGGCCCCGGTTCGCAACGGCTTCTCAGTTTCCGGATCGGTTCCAAGGTCCATGTGATGAATCTTGACGTTTTCCGGGCTCCGTTTGACGTTCAAATCCGCATCGACCCAGCAGACACCCCCCGCAGGCGCAAAGAAGACACGGCCCGAGTTGGCCGTCGCCCCATGAATGACCCCGGACGGAAGCGTGATCGAATAGCCGCTTTGCTGACTGCCCGATTTCCGCAGATTCACGACATCCACGCGTCCTGCGTTCGGTCCGCCACCGTCGATCCAGCTTGAATAGGCGACGCGATTCTTCACGGCCGCCATGGTGATGTGATTCCCCCCGCCTGAAAAGAACCGCCCTGCCTTCCGGGAACGGCGTTCGAGAGCGTCCGGGAAGAACTGCGTGAATCCATCGTTCCTGTCATTGGCGAGGTAGAACGCCCCGTTGTAGGTGTAGAGATGAGCGGGGTTCCCCTGCTCGGTGTCGAGTCTCTTGCTGAGGACTTCCGGAGGATGTTCGAAGTGCCAGTCGTAATGATCGCCGTGAGAATGCCCCACGACGCCGGTGTCCACCGCGACCCATCCGCTTTCCAGATTCCCATCGTCGTTATCTCGAACGCCGACGAGTAGCTTGCCATCCAGAATGTCCATCTGCACGAGGTTCTGTCGCTCCGGATCGAGTTCTGGAAACTGATCAACCGAAGCCGGGGCGAGCGACCATTCTTCACCTTTGGTGATATCCGCCCATTTCAGACTCGCGCTCTCCCGGTCCTGCCAGAAGACTCGCACGACAGGATCCGGACGTTCTTCAAGATCGTACTGACTCAACGGAACCGGAGGAGCTGCGAACGCGATCGAAGGCAGCAGGATTCCGCCACACGCCAGTGCACACGAGGTGCGTCGTATCAGGCTCACCAGAGCATTGTGAAACATCATGAATTTATCTTTCAAAGTTGTCCGCACGCGTCGGACAAAGAGTGGTTGAAGACTGTCAGAACGGGCCTCCCTGCCCTTCTTCGTAGTGTGCTTTTCCCGAACCGAGTTCGATCAGACTCCACTCAACAGGTGAGCGGGAGTCGTCCACCCAGTAGAAACGTGACTTTCCGCCAGGGCCGCGGTAGACCAGCGGTTGGCTTGAGATCCGCGGGTTCTCGGTCAGAGACGGATTCTTCGCAAAAAAGTCTGATAACCGCTCTTCATCCGCGTCCAGCATTTCGTCGGCCCGTGTCCAGTCAACCCCCTCCGCGGAAATCACTTCGGGGATCATGATCGGGCTTGACGATTCTTTCGCGTCTTCGGAGCCGGCTCCACAGCCAGACAATGCGGCAGTCAGCGGCATCACGAGTGTGAGCATGAACGGCAGCCTGCTGTTGTGGACAGATCGTTCCCGCCCTCGCTTAGAACTCACCGAGGACCTCCCCATCAGCTCGGCTGAAGAGGTTCCGGAGCGTCTCGCCGTGAACGTTCTCGCTGATAAAGCGGACACTTCCATCACACAGCGACAACTGGGCGCCCCCCTGGTGGAGACTTCGGGGCCCGGAAAGGACTTCACCGTGGTGAGTCACATCGGGCCGATGGTAGTTTGGCGTGAGATAACCATGAATCAGTGTGTGGTAGCCGGTACTGCTGATCCAGGCACCCGCTCGACGCCCTTCAAAATCAGTCGAGGACGCGGCACTCGTCATCATCGCATCGGCATCGACCGTGCAGGCCCCGCCACCACTGATGCGGGCCATCTGACGCTGAGGATCGAGCAGCGTCGTGGTATCCGCCTGTCGCAAACCAAACAGCGTTTCGGCCATCAGGGCGGTATTGCTTGTTCCATCGGTCAGGTCTCGAAAGCGGGTGCGGGATCCCCGCCAGAACAGACCATCGTTGTCGCTGCTGCAATAATTGATCTGTCGTCCAGAACCGCCGTTGAGCAGATAATTGCTGCCCGCCCAGACATCGGAATTGTCATCGACCCAGATGGGATTGCCAGCATCACTCGGACAAAGCATCACCTGAAGCGGCTGCCGGGCGACGAACTCGATCGCTGTGTTCTGTACCGGAGCCCAGGGCAGTCCGGTATTCACCGGTTCGTCGAAATCGATGAGGTCCTGCAGGTTTCCCTGCTCGACGTACGGCAGGAGCTGGGCCAGAGCTGAGTAAGCGTAGAGCGAACTGCCGGACTGATTCGGCATCGCGGTGTGCGTATCGTGATAATTGTGCAAAGCCAGCGCAAGCTGCTTGAGATTGTTCTTGCAGCTCGAACGACGAGCCGCTTCCCGAGCCTGCTGAACGGCAGGCAGCAAGAGAGCTACCAGAATCGCGATGATCGCGATGACAACCAGTAGCTCGATCAAAGTAAAACCGTATCGCTTAGAGGGCATCCCCATACTCCGTGGACAAAATAGAAAATCGATCGATGTGCAGCGATCCTGCGGGAAGCCTTCGCCGCGAACGCACCGCCCTCTCGGACTGGTCGGGTTCGAATACGGACCGCGCGCCGCGGACGAAGGGACTTCTCACAAGAGAAACAGCGCGATTCTCCAGACAGCGTTCTCCGCCGAGCTCCTGCTCAGCGCAGATCATCCAGAGGAGCGCAATGCACGTGTGAAAAACTCTGCGTGGTCCTGCTCAGGCGAGCCAGATCATGGCCGCGCGATATGGGGCAAAGAGCCGCATCAATTGCGAACCCCGCAACCAATCATCTTCAGGCAGGACGTTCAGACCGATTCCGGGGGTGCGCGGGGCTGGCAAAAGCGGACCAGCTCGCCGGGGAGTTGAGGAACGACAGGCAACACAGCCTGAGAAGCAAGAAGCTCCGACGAGACCAGCTCGACGGTTGCGATCACCGACGCGTGATGCAGCGTGTACCACTGACAAACCGGGCAGGAGTCGTGGTCATGATCGGGAGCCAGCGGCTTATCGCCCGATTCGTTCTCGACGGGAGCAGCATGAGCGTGATGGCAGCAGGCCGAATGAGAGCAAGTCGATTCCACTGTTGCGGACCGACCATGATCGTGATGCCCGCACGTCACAACGTGCCAGGCATTTCCGCCAGTCCACAGGGAAGCAACCCCTGCGATCAGCAGCATGATCAGAAATGGTCGGTGTGCGAGGCGCATTGTCTCTCAATTTACTCCAGCGTCCGACCAGTCGCTTTGCGGATTATGCGAGGCGTCGGTCAACTTTACAAGGGAAAAAGTCCTTTAAACCCAACGACCTGGACGCAGAACATCTCCCTGTTGAGGTACGAGCCCCCAGTCTGTTCTGTTGAATGAAAGTCTGCGTATTTCTGAATCGCGGCTCAAAATCGCGATCGACCGAGACGACGTTTAAGCGTCGATTGCGTCGAGCCGGAGCTGAGTGTCCGATTCCAATACGAGATTCCTGGCGAGCTCAAACTGATGCGAGCGACTCTCCAGAAAGTGCATCAGATAGCCAGCGGTATTGGGAAGCACGATCAAATCGCCCCGTCCGATTCCCGCCGGAAAGCGAAGCCGCCGCATCAGAATCAGATCCGACTCCGTGCAGTACGCGCCAACGAGATACCCTTCCCGGGCCGTCTCCTCAACGGCTTGAGAATCTCTCAGGAGAATCGGGTCGATGAGGAAATCGTCGCTTCCGGTTCGACACTGAGTCCGATTCATCGCCAGCCCGAACAAATGGTCGCCATTGGGAAGACGTTTACAGAATTCAACGCGGGCGACGGTGAGGCCACTCCCATCGAGCAGGCTTCGCCCCGGTTCACAACGCAGCTGCACATCGCGTTGACGAATGGCCTCGGCAATCGTCGGAGACGAGGTTCCCGGACTGGCAAGTACGGCTTCAAGCCAGTCCTCCCGCACCAGTTCCTGATAGTACGGATAGAGATTGCGTTTCCCTGTGAGTTGCTCCCCGTTGATCTGCAGACCAAGCCCATGATTTCGCCAGGTCAACGGCGTCCTGTGACCGCGCAGCGCCTCCTCGTGCGCGGACCAGAAGGAATTCCATTCGTGCTTCGATTCCAGATACCGCATCGGCAATCCCCCGCCGATATCAAGAAATTCAATCGAGTGCCCGGCAGTCCTCAACTGATCAATCAGCGGAAGGCACTGATCGATGGCACTGACACGCTGCCGGGGACAGTATCCGTCCAGATGGAAATGCAAACCGACCACCCGGAGTTCGGGACACACGACGGGAAGCACCTCGCAAAGCGCACCGAACTCATCGATATCGAAGCCGAACCGGGAGAAGAGCTTTTCGCCATCATGCTCGAACCCACTAATTCGCAATGCCAGCGGACATGTCCGCTGCAACGACTGCGCAAGCCTGCTCACAGTCTTCAGTTCATCGAAGTTATCGATGACGATCGTCACCTGATTCTCAATACAGAGCCGAATCAGCCCTTCCGGCTTGATTGCAGCCGTACAGACCATGTCCCGACCGGCTTCCCCCTGTTGCAATACCTGGGCACACTCCGGTCCACTCGCCACATCGACGCCGGCGCCGGCTGCCAGAGCCGCATCGACAAAGGAAAGGCACTTGTTCGCTTTGCGCGCGAAGAAAACACGGAAGTCGACATTTTGCCTTCGAGCGACGCTGTTGAGCGATTCTACGTGACGCCGAAACGGACCGGTTGAGATCACGTTCAGCGGCGAGCCGTACTCGGCGACCGCACTCCGCAGCACATCCGTATTGCTCTCCATCAAAGAGATCATCCACTCTTCGAGTCGCGCCGTCAGCGGCGGCGTCCCCTTGCAAAAGCTGCGCAGCGGATGAGGATTCGGCTCGGAGTTCGCAGAGGCTTCAGGTTCAACCACCGACATCAAAGTCCTTTCGAGTACGCATCCTGGCGACGACTTCCTGCGCCCATCGCACCGGATGGTCGTGCAGTTTTCGACTGAGTGTATCATTTCCGAGGACACAGTCTTCGGTTGCGCGGCCGAAGATCGCCAGGGTTTCGGCCATTCGCCGCCCGTTCTTCAGCGGCCGTCCGGCTCGATCAACGCAAATGCCATTCGCACCTTCGAGCCTGCAAATCATTTCGTGATCGAGCAAGCATTGCAGCGGACCGCCGGAGTAAAACTCCCGGGGCGATGGAATCACAGCGTTCACGCACGAATTCAGTCTGATCTCCTTATCCCCACTCGACAGCACCAGACGACTATCCAACGACCGAATGTCGCCGAGAAGAAATTTCAGATCAACAATGTCGGCTTCTTCCAATGCAAGGATTCGTCCCAGATTCTCTGCTGGCGGACCGAACGCGATCCGTTCCATCTCGCAGGCGATCTTATGGAACTGTGTCCACGCTATCGCTGCGAGTCCACCATGGCTGACAACGCTGACCAGCGCGGGGTAAAGGTTTCGCCAGGCGGCTCCGAGAGCCCAGCCGATGTCGGGAGGAGACTGCCCCGTCTCGACCCGACAGGACGTTCGCATCGTCGTGAGTGCACGCTCGGGAGACATCTCCGCGCCAATCCATTCTTCAAACCAGGATTGAATGGTCTCCAGACGTACGTCACTCCCGTTGAGAACGCGAAGTGCTTCGGCCGCCGCGGTTTGAATCGTCTCCCAAAGTGGATCTGTGCTCTCAAGAGCCTCGCCGGGGGACGCCATCTTGAGAAGCCTGTCGCGTCCTGCCGCCCAGATAGGATCCAGCTCTCTCGGCTGCGGAAATCGGGTCTCATCAGGTTTGGCGAGCATCGGCCGTCCGGTCCGGGAGAAGGGAAGAATCTTTCGCGGTTCCTCTCCGGTACGGTGATATCTCCAGTTCCCCGCATGACAATCAAACTCCCCGCCCCGCCCTTCCGTCAAAGCCAACGCGGTATCGATCCAGGTCAGTCCGAATCCACGCACGCCGACGAGGCTGCCAGCGGGAATCTGCGACGTCGAGAGTTGCCTTGCGGTGGGGAATGTCGGAATGATTGGTAATGCGTCGTCGCTGACTGGGCCCCCGCGCCACCCCTCATGTCCGACGGTCAGAACAACCTCATCACACTGGCAGCACGCTGCACCATGTCGGACTTTCCAGCCATCGACGCCCGGCTCAATCGCTTCGACTCGCTCAGGAACCACACGATAGTTGACGCACTTCCTCAATTCCTCTTCCACCAGCCGGTAGCATTCGTGGAGATATCTCCCCACGAGTGCGCGTGGAACGAAGCTGTGCTCTCCGTACCGACTGGGCGCATCGCCGTCCAGCCACTCGACCAGCGTCAGCCGTGAGGTCCCTTTCTCATGATCGTCCCTGGGCCAGACATCGATATGCCGAGCCGCGAAGTTCATCCGGAGATAGTGGGGCTGCTTCGGGTCGTAAATGTTCCCCGCCCCGAGAGATGACGCCGGCTCGAAAACCGTAATCGAACAATGATCGATCGGGGAGCCCGGTTCACGAATCTCGTCTAAAAGAGATTGTAGACAATAGAGCCCCCGGGGGCCTCCACCAACGATCGCGATTGATGTGCCGCCTGAATCGTGTAAGCCGCGATCGCTGCCACGATCTCGCTTCGGAAAGATGACGCCCCGGCTCATCCGACATCCTGACTGACCGGTAGCAGTGCGGACTCATTGACGCGCGTTGCGAGAACTTCAGGCGAAACTCCCAGCGACGATGCGACCCACTCGTCGTTGAAGACCGTATCGAGATATCTCGTGCCGGAATCGTGCAGAATGGCTACTACGCGTGATGTCTTCAGTTCGTGCTGAAGCGACCGCACCGCTTCAAGCACACCACCCGCCGATCCGCCAACAAGAACTGCCTCCCGTGCGGCGGCTCTACGACAACCGACCACACAGTCGAGGTCAGAGACACGAAGAATCTGATCAAACTCCTGTCCTTCGGCGAGCTCCGGCACACGCCCCGCTCCCAGCCCCGGGACGAGCCTTTCTCCGGGCAAGCCGCCGAACAGCACGCTACCATGTGCATCGACAGCGACAACCTTCGTGCGGCGTCCCCGTTTCCTCAGATAATCACGACATCCTTGAGCCGTCCCCGTGCTGCTGGTCGCAACGAACAGGTAGTCGAACTCGCCACCGATCGCATCATCGATTTCTCGGATGGTGGTCAACTCGTGTGCAGTCGGGTTACAGCGGTTTGCATACTGGTTGGGCCAGAAACTGTTGTGAGTCTCGTCGAGCAGTTGCTGCACGCGAGCAATGCGAGCAGAAAGGTAACTTCCGTCGACCGGTTCGTTCACCGTAATGACTTCCCCTCCCAAGGCTCGAATGATAGCCACATTTTGTGACTGGGCGTGAGGATCGACGACGCACAGGAATCGCAGCCCATGATAACGACAGGCCTGGGCCAGTCCGATTCCCATGTTCCCCGACGATGACTCAACGACGGTTGTCTGTCCATCGATCACGCCTCGCTGCAACGCGTCAGCGAGCATCAGAGCGGCCGGCCGATCCTTTGCGCTGCCCCCCGGATTCGCTGACTCGAGCTTGACCAGCAATTCGGGAGAGGACTCATCGAGATATCGCGAAAGGCGTACGAGCGGCGTTCGCCCAATACAATCGAGAATTCCTTCCGACCATGCCTGTTGTCCTCTCGAAAATCCCGGATCAGAAGAACACAACTGAGCCCGTTGTCCGAAATCGATCATAGCCGCGAAACCTCTACGCCTGATTATCATCGGCGTGATTGATTCGCCTCCCGCTGTCACGCCTGTCAGCAGACCTGTCGAAGAGTGCAATCGATGTGCCACTGCGACAAGTCGCTGTCGCACAGAGGTTTAGGATTGGCCCCGCTGACTTCGAACCGCGATAACGGTTGGCTTTGAACCAGCACGCTCGCGAATCGAGCACGCTTGAATGCGAACCGAAAGGAGATCAAGTGCGGGGCAGTTGACGTCTATTCGGCCTCCTCAGCGGGATCCGGCAGTTTCAGAATGACTCGAAATCCGGTCGACGGATTCGGATATTTCGATGGACCAAGGTGGCGATGAGCGGAACGACTGAAAGCCGGTCGCCCCAGTGGATCACCGCCGCGAACGTTCCGGAAGTCATCGACAGGCCTGACGAACGGATCGATCCGCGTTCTCGTTCCGTAAGCTCCACGTCGAAACGCATCGGCACACCATTCCAACGGGGAGGTGTGCATATTGCGAATTCCCCACGCATTGGCGGTGCCACTCAATAAATCGGCGTGCGGTTCGACAGCCTCTTCCGGGGTCAGGTCGAAAAGCGTCTGTCCATGGCCATCGACTATGGACCAATCCGAGGTGGTCCCCGCTCGACAGGCATACTCCCATTGCGCCTCAGTGGGCGTCGTAACGAAGAAGTCCTTTTGCTGCTCGTTCAGAGAAATCCAAAAAAACGAAACGTCATACCAGGTCAGGAGCGTCGCCGGTTTCGAGAGTTCCAACTCCATTTGCTCTCTCGTCAGGCTCATTCCTTCAACATACTCGTTCCACGCTTTCCACTCCCGCCCCCGTTGTTTGAAGACAGCGAGGACCTGACGATAAGTAACCTTATCGACCCCCATGTAGAACGGTTTGGTAATCAACACGTTATGACGGGGTGACTCATACGCAAATCGGAGCCTGTCCTCTTCGGCCAGCTCGCCGCCAATGGCTGCCCGATATTTCGCGAGATCGCCCTCATCGGATCCCATCATGAACTCTCCCGGTGGGATCAGGCGAACGACCAGCGGCTCGGCCTCCGGAATAAGGAACTCTCTCTCGACCGGAACAGACAACGCTTCCGCCCAATCGGCCTGGATTCTTCGTGCTTCGTCGGTCGTCAACGGAGCAATCGCGGGATCAGGCTGATCCGCAGACCATTCAAAGGTGGGGACAGCTTCAATTTCTTTCAGATCTGCTTCGTCCAGCCAGGTCGCACCGACAATTGTGCCATGCATCTCGTTCCCGCTGAGATCGGTGATCAGATCACCATCCGCCCGACCGTCCATACGATAATGAATGACTGTCGAATCATCGGAGCCAAGGATCCTCTGGGGCTCGAATGCTTCGGCATACCGGACGCCTGATGTCAGCCGAAACTCGTGAATGACTCCAAGAAAGCAATCACGGAGCGTTGCAACCTCACGACCGACAAGCTTCGGGTCCGGATTCGCACCGAGATGCAGAGGTATTGGCGAAGCGCGATGTCGTTTTCTGAACGGAGTCTTCGTTCCGTGCGGCTTACCATCAACATAGAAAGCCAATGAGATGCCATCGTACACGGCGGCAACGTGCGTTCGCTTGCCCAGCCGAACCGAATCCTCGAGCGAGGCTCCCATGTACGTCGCACCATTGTGTAGATAGAAACCAAGCTCGCTATCGTACTTCATTCCAATCGAGACGCCTGCAGCCTCAGCATTCGAAATCAACTCTTTTTTGCGTTGATCCAACGTCCCATACGGCGTGAACCACATCTCCATTGTGAAGTGGTATTCATCTTTAAGAATGAAGGGGGTTTTAATGCAGTCATCAACACCATCGAAGAACAAAAAACGAGATTCCTCAGCTGACGGCTCAGGGGAATCACTTTCTGCTGCAATCCGACCAGGCCGAGTGAGCGCAGACGACATAACTCTCGCTTGATCAACGGGCTCACTCCTTCGCCAAAAGGAATCATTCACCATGAACGTCGTGACGAACGTGACGACGGACAGCAACAGCCCGGCCGCCCAACGCAAACGAACTGGCCCATTCCGACGGGGCTTATCAGCGGCTACCGGCGAATTCTCGGGCCGAATGACATCGACCGTGCTGCTTTCGCGATCGATTGGAACGTCATGCATGCCGCGGAACTCAGCGAAATCGCGAGCCAGATCGGAGAACTCCTGCCGATCCGAGAACGCAGCGAGCCGTTCGGCAACCTCCCGCGGCGAGGCAGACCGTTCATTGGCTGACTTACTCAGCAACTCGTCGATGAGTTGCTCAAGCCCGTCGGGAACGTCTTCAACGAACGAACTCAGCCGCGGCGGCTCTTCGTAAAGATGAGCATGCAGTTTGAGATATGTACTCTTCACATCGCGGAACGGGGAACGGCCGGTGATGAGATAGAACAGCGAACAACCCAGCGAGTAGAGGTCGGCTCGAATGTCGACGTCGGCCCCCCGGATCTGCTCAGGGGCGATGTAGTCTTCCGTCCCAATAATTTGACCATCGCCGGTCAGAGATTGGTCGGCCGCGGTGGGACGAAGGCGGGCTAACCCTAAATCGAGCAGTTTCACCAGGCACTGTTCGATATTCCCTTCTTTGTCCAGCTGAATGTCAAGGAACATGTTCGAAGGCTTGATATCGCGATGAACGACTCCCTGGCTGTCGAGATGATTCAGTCCCAACGCGACCTGGCGTCCAATTTCACACGCGGCTCCGATCGAGATCGTGTCTCGCCATTTCAGCACCTGTCGCAGATCGCCACCGCGAAGCATCTCCAGCACGAGAATCACTTCGCCATCGATGACGCGGGCATCGTAAGCCCGAACAATGTGCGGATTCGAGATCGCGCCACTGGTCTGGACCTCGCGATGAAAACGCTCGCGAACTTCTGTGGACTCAGCCAGATGTGAATGCAGCTTCTTGATGGCGACACTGTTGCGCAGCTTAACATGCTCTGCCTCATAAACCGCCCCCATCCCTCCCTGTCCGATCTTTCGCAGAATCCGATAATCGGCAAGCCTGCTTCCTGTCGGAAGTTCCTCACTCAGTTGAGCAAGCTTTCGCGAGTTTGAAGATCCAGTCTGAAAGGCTGCGCCAAGTCGTCGGCGAAAATGAGACAGGAATTGCTTCCGGTGAGACATGGGACTGTCCGAGGGGCTGTTGCGGTGTCAGCAAATCAAGCTTCGAAGAAGGGATATCGCGATAGCCTGATCAATCACAGCGTGCTAGTTTATCAGCCGATTGGTTGCGAGTTGCTGGCAAGGTGTTCGGTAAGTAGCAAATCACCGATCTCACCATACTTTCGGAGGACAATAGGGCGGGCCCGAACGAGCTTTTTCCTGACGCGAGAAGCCGCGGCGTACGTCGCCTGCCGAGACGTTTCCTCATGTTCGCCGCTCACCAGGTCGAGAGTCGACAGGAACGCCTCCCATTCCCGATCCGTGACTCCGGCGATCGACTTGATCTCGGACAACACCAGCTCGGAGTCCTCCGCCAGAACTTCATCCATGAGTTTCTCGGTTCGCGACTCCAGCTCTTGCAGGAACTCGGGGCGAAGCGTGATCCCCTTTCGTCGTCGCTCGTGCCGGGCAAAATCGCGGGCGGCGTTGACGGCGGTCACTTTCAAATAGCGGCGAAACCGCGTTCGTCCCTGTTCCCGGTCTTCGCGAAACTGGCGAATACGGGCCTGAACGTACTCGGTCATCAGGCGTTTCGAGAGGGTCAGGAAGAAGTCGTGCATCGCATCTTCCCGTTCATCCGCTCTCAGAAACGAGAATTCCCGATCGAACCAGTTCTTCACACGGTCATAACTGCGAGCCGTGAACTCAGTGCACGCGTTAAGGAAGCGGTCGGGGTCATCGATAGCATGTCTCAGACCGCTGAAAATCTCGGAATCAATATCCAGAGGATCTGTATCCATATGGGGCCCTGAACGATCACGATGTTCAACCTCTGAGACAGAAAGTCTCTCTATTGCCCAGCATGAAGCTGGAGGATCGTCTAGTCCACACGCTACCAGATGGAGAAATGCAAAAAAAGTCAGTGAGTTTACGATACTTTCTGTCGTCCGGAATCTTCCGGCTGGTTGCACACAATCGCATGCCGGCAGGCGGGAAGAGCGAGGATCAAGAACACGATAGTCTCGCTAGCAAGATCATTAATCTGGTCGATGTGCATCCATCAAAAAGGGAACATGATCGACGAGCCCAATAAAGAAGCAGCACGTCTAAAAAACGTGCTGCTTCTGTTTCCTTTATCTCTCTTCGCCGGACATCACTCCGACTGCAGACAACCTACGCCCTAGTTGACGTTGTGCAGCAGATCCAGGACTGACGAGTCCCCGAAGGTGTCGAAGTCGGAGGCCGGAGCCGCCGGGGCAGGAGCTGCCCCGAAGCTGCCGATCTTGACATGCTGCCAATTCGCCGAGGAACCCCACTGTTCGAGTTCGCGAGTGACGAAGCTCGAACCGGTTGATTCGGCCGACTGCCAGCGACTCAGCGAATCCCGGAAGAAGATGTCAGCCCGGCCATCGCCGTTGCTGTCTCCAATTCCGATGTCTTCAATCGAACCGGAGTAACTGCTGGTTCCCCACGAGGACAGAGCGAACTGCGAGCTGCCCGGATTGGACAGACCGACGGTCCACTGCGACTGCCCCGTCAGCATTGCGAAGTCATCGTTGTTATCCGAGTTGAAGTCCCCAACAACAACGGCGTCCAGAGAACCTGTCAGCGTGGCTTTCCGCCAAACGCGGGAGCGGAATCGATCCCCTTCGGACAGACCAACAACAAACGAACGATTGTTCGGCTGGGACGGAATGTTGAAGACACCGATGATGTCGTCTTTATCGTCGCCATTGAAGTTGCCGACCTGGATGTCGGTGATCGTTCGGGATGCATCCCACTTCTCGAAGGCGGCTCCGAATCGGAAGTTCGATCCGGCTGCGTCCGACTTCGCGACCCACCAGACTCCCATGTCGTTGTAGATCGCCAGGTCGTCACCGTTCACGCCGTCGAAGTCGCCCACCAGTGTGGTCACGATATTCGTGTAGCCGGCATAGCTGCCGTACTCATCCGGCAGGAACTGACTTCCAGTCGATTCATAGACCCAGAGACGGGAACGCGAGCCGTTCTGGAGGACAGCAACGATGTCCGAAAGGCCGTCGGCATTGAAGTCGCCGACTTCCAGCATCTTGACTCCGGACGTACGAATATCGCCCCAAAGTGCGAAGCCGAACTGACCGTCGGGCGATGACGTTCCGACGTAGACTTCGCCGTTCGTCAGATGGAAAGCGATGTCTTCGCGACCGTCTCCGTTGAAGTCGCCCTGCAGCGATTGCAGGATGCGATCGTCCGGGAACGCGGTGGCCGCGGCCAGATCGGTGTCGTAGTTGCCGAACTCATCTCGCTTGGTCAACCACAGGTTCTCGTTGACGAATCCGGTAAAGGAAGTCGCCAGTTCCGGCAGTTGAGCAGCCGTTGGATCGGTAATGATCATCGAAATGTCGATGGTCGCCTCGGGTCCTGTTCCCACGCCTGGGTCATCGAGGACCAGAGAGGCACTCAACAGCGGATTGGTCCGCGAAGCCAGGCCGGCATTTGCCTTGAGGAAGACCTGATTGCCAATCACTTCGAACAGTCCGGCGTCCGGCCCCGTCACGGTGACGTTATTCATATGCGGACCAGCATCCACATCCGTCACGGTGAAGTCTTCAATGAAGAGTCGCGACGAGTTGTTGACATTCTTCGGAATCGTCGAGGTCACGTTGGTGACGCTGAGCGTTGCCGGCTCGTTCGCATCGCCAATATTGACACTCAACGAGGCCGAATCGTCTGGCGTGCTACCAACTGAGCTGTCGTCGACATTCACCGTGACATCGAGAACGGGTTTGGTCTCAAAGTCGAGTGAAGCCCCTGCAATGAGGAAGAGTTGGTTGCCGTCGATCTCGAACAGCGATGAATCAGTCCCCGAGAGACTCAGAGTGTTGCTGCCGAGAGCATCGTCATTGATGACAATATCGGCCACTCGAATGCGGGACGAAGTATCCGCCGCTTCGCTGATGAGCGTGACGGTATTCACCAGTTCCACCTGCGGCGCCTCGTTGACGTCGTTGAGCGTGATCGTCACGGTCGCGGTATCGGAAGCCATCGCACCGCTGTCGTCGGTCACTTCCACAGTCAGACTGAAGACCGGGTTGGTCTCGAAGTCGACGGCTGCCGGCGTTGCAACGGTGATCTCTCCGGTCATCGCGTTGATGGCGAATGCCCCGCCGGTGTTCCCGCCGGTAATCGCGTAAGACAACGAGTCGGCGGTGTCGTCATCAGCAGCGACAACCGTTCCGACCGAAGTGCCGATGCTCGAATTCTCATCAACTCCGAAGGATTGATCGTTCACAACCGGTGCAGCATTACCGACAGTAACCACGACGTCATTGCCATCCCCACCGGTGTAGGAAATGGTATAGGTCTGGCCGTCGTGCAGGAAGGTGTCTCCCTCGTTGAGACCGGCAAAAGTACCGGTCACTGCCCCCGCACCCGTGTTGTTGATGATGATGAAGGAATCGCCGGTTGTGACCGCAGAGATCTCAGTTTCGAGGTCGAGGGTCGCACCGCCGAGATCGATTGGGCCAGAGATTTCCAGCTGGCTGTGACCACCAACGACGCCGGGACCGGCCGTTCCATCGATATTTACCAGGAACGAGGAACCTGCAATCAGGTCGAGCCCGTCGGCGATCATCACACCCGGTTCATCAGTTCCCGGCGACACAACAGCCCCTGCGGCACTTGTGCTCAGCGTTCCGACGATGTCCGGAGTTCCTTCGAATGTGCTGGCATCAGTGATGTCCACATCGCCCTGGAACTGAGCGGTGTTGCTGAAGACGATCACATTACTGTTGATATTGTCGACTTCATGGCCGATCGTGCCGGAAGCGTCATCGACATAGGCAGCCCGGTCGAACATGTTGCCACTCTCACGGGCGATCTCGTCCAGCGTTTCATTGCTATTCTGAACGAAGATATGCCCGGCATTCTCGCCCAGCCCGGAGCTGTCGAAGGTGTTGTTCGTGATTGGCGTGTCCGGCCGACGAAGACGAAGACTGGTACCGTAGCGTGTCGTCGTGCCGGCGAACGTATTGGAATCGATCAACGAGCTTCCGGCGTCGATCGTCACCAGCGTGTTCCCCTGCTCGCTGGTCCCGTCTACGGAGCTGATTCCACCGGCGGTCCCGCTGATCAGGTTATTGGTGAAGGTGATGTTCGTGGCATTCGCTGATCCCAGGTCCCCGCCTCCGTTCCCGATCGTAACGAGCTGGCGAGGGACGTTCGGCGTTGTGAACTGTGTCGTAAATCCAATACCGCCCGCCTGAGTACCAGCAAACGTCTGACCAGAAAATTCGTTGTTGTCGATCACAAAGTCCGAGATCGTCGCGGCATACTCGGTGAGCAGACCTGCATCACCGTTGGCGCGGATCTCGTTATCGCGGATCGTGGCTCCTGAGTGTGAGCCCTGGAAATACACGGCGGCGTTCTCAAGCCCCGGATTCGGACTGTCGATCCCGATGATCGTGAATCCCTTGCCGGTATCGCCGATCGTTACGCCGGTCGTATTGTTCGTCACCTGAACGGTTCCCAGAGCACCGACGCCCGGGATCCCTTCAATGGTCGTGCTACCACGTCCGTTGACGGACAGCAATGTCAGATCTTTGTCGATCAGGACGTTCTCAACGTACGTTCCGTCGCCGACGTTAATCTGGCCACCAACATCGATCAGATCCACGGCTCCCTGAATGCGGCCATCACCGACCTTTTCGCCCTGGGTGGTGACGTTGAGAACCGAGAAATCCCCCTGGAAGCCAGCTGTGCCCGCATCGGTATCAGTTCCACTCACGAGGTAGGTGCTGAAATCGACGGTTCCGCGAGTCAGCAGATTGTTGACCAGCGTCGTATTCGTCGTTCCCCACCAGTTTCCGCGGGCGTTGACTCCGGTTGTGGTACCATTGTCAACACCAACGAAGCTGCCGTCGGTCAACGCATTGTTGGTGATTTCGAGATCAGCGGCCCCCGTGCTGGTCTTGCCGGGTTCACCGACACGGATCGCGGTCGTGGCATTCGTGAAGACGTTGCCGGAGACCGTAATGTTGCTGACTGTCCCGGGATTGCTGCCGTAAGAGGGCGCGTCGTTGCGAGACTTAATGCCGAGCGAGCTGGAGAAATCGAGACCGTTGTGCGAGGTGGTAAACGTACCGCTGTTGTCGAACGTGGAATCCAGAATCTGAATGTTCTGGTGATTCCCATACTTCACATTGATATCGATGCCGGCGTTGAAGGCATACGTGGCATCGGTTCCACTGTTGGCGATCGTCAGCCCCGACAACACGGCGTCGTTGAGCTTCTCGAAGTAAAGCCCTTTCTTCAGGTTGTCAGAAACGACCGTGTCCGTGATCGTGATGTCATCGAAACGATTTTCGTTGTCGGTGAAGCTGTTCGATGCGTAAACAGTCATCCCGTATTCGTTGTTCGAAATCGTGCTGTTCTGAATCGTCAGACCGACAACAGCAGCAGTCGTAGAGACTCGAAATCCTGTCGTATTGTTCGACAGCGTGACATTATCGAGGAGGAGGTCCGTTGTCGTCCCGCTCCCCTGGATCTCGATGCCTCTGGTCGTCGTATCGGAGACGACGTTCTGAACGGTCGTAAATGACGTCGTTGTGCCCCAGCGAAGCCCCTGCTGCCCGCTTCCCGTCACACGCAGGTTCTCAACGATGAGCCGGTCCAGCGCCGTAGCTCCCCCAGCCGTGAACTCGATCACGGCACTGCTGGGATTCGAAGCCGTAATAACCGTGTCAGCTGGTGTGTCGCCACTCCCGGCTCCGCTCAGCGTCACCTGCTTGTTGAGAACCACATTCTCAACAAAGTTCCCGGCCGCGATGTTGACCGTTCCCCCGGCAATCGCAGCTTCGATGCCGTCCTGAATACTCGCGCCCGCATTGACCTGGACAGAATCCGATCCGCCGGTCACCGTCCCGGAGAGATCCGAATTCAGGACAAGCGTTTCAGCCGTGAGGTCTGCCCCATTGCCCGGATCGCCGGTCACACTGATATCGTCTGTGTCGCCTTCGCCATCGATGTTCAGCGCCAGGTTGGCGACGCCGCCCGTCAAGTCGACGGTAAAGGAATCGTTCCCGCCAGCGCCGGTCATGTTCAGCGACGTCACCGTCGCCAGAGCAATACGATTGACTTCTGTACTGTTCCGCTCGACGACCAGGTCTGCACCGTCGATGAACACGTTGAAACTTTCGTCAGTCGCGTCGCCGACAACATTCACTGCGGACAGCAAAGTTCGCGGTTCCAGCAACTCGCTCCGCACGTGACTGGCGACATCAATCTCGCCGCACTTTCGCCGTCGACGAGCTCCCTGAGCCATAGCCCGCATAGCAATACTTTGAAACATGGAATTAGACCAAACTGAGCGCGCAACGCGATCCAGACGCAACATTGCACCGTGCCCTCTAAACTAGAGACCTAGAGACATTGACATTCATCCGTCCCGACGAAAGACCGCAACTGAGATCCCTGTCGAGGTACTTTTTTAGGCATACTGCCCGATTGCGCCTCTATGCATCCCTAAACAACGCATTGATCTGTCGGAAAATCGACACATTCACGGCAATCTGCCTAAACAGATCATTTTTCGCTGTTACCACAGTCTGTTTCATCTCGGAGTCGTGTCATCGGGGAAGAATGCGGCGGGAGCTAAAGGCGGTAAACTTGGAAGGTTGAATTCTGTCATATCACCGCGATTAAGCTGATGCAATCGGCAATCTCCCGACATTTCTGAAAAACTGATCGATTCAGTACATTCACGGATATCCGATAAAACATGACATATTCTTCACGAAGTCAATAGCATAAAACGCACATTACTGATGCCAGACACCTAGGCATATGCATTGATAACTGCATACCTCAGCGCGCAAGGTGATCGCAGTCCTTATAGGATTCTTCAAAAACGAGTTACTATTCAGCTATTGAATCGGGAGGGAAGGTTGGTGTGCTCAAAGCGCTGAGCAGCATTGGTCGAGGCAGACCTGTCGCGGGCAGACAAAAGGTGGGAGTTCTGAAGCTCGGTAACGCGCACTTCTAACTCGCAGCCGGGAGGCGAATCGGCGCAAAGGCTGATTCACGTACCTGAGAGCCTTCCCTGCTACGTGCAGGAGAGGAGGCAACCCAGAAGCAAGGCCGCGCACAACAGAAGCGCGGGGAAGGTATCGTTCGCGACGGAGAACGGAGTCGGAAAAATCGGAGACAAGTCGCAAATCCTCGACGTCCCTCTCCACCCCGTAGAGGAGTGACTTTTCCTGAACGCTGCGGAACTGGCAAAGGGGGCACACGGCCATGATTGCCTGCACAGAGCAAGCCATGAAACCGTCCCCAATCCGTAGCTCGTATTTTGCAGGGATCACCCGCACATTCCTTACCGTATTCCGTACTTACCTTCTTACTCCAAGAAGTGTACTAAACGCCACAGTTGAATTTCAACGACGTACGGTTGAAAAAATTCAACATCTGCCGATTCTGCGGAATGCACGACCGTGACACAGGCTCTCAGGCAAGCAAGATCTCAGGGGCGTGCAGTAGGCGAAACGGACGTTCTCCTCATCGCCGAACGGAGCGAAGTGACCGTCTTCACCATGGAAAGCTCTGGCATTTCGAAACGGGGGGCAGTGCACCCCGACGGTCTTGCCGAAGCGGCGACGGGATGCGTCTCAGTATTTTTTGACAGCAAGTGGGCGATCGCTTGTGGATTCCAAAGTTGAGGGTAATCTGCTGCGAATATTTTTGCCTGATCAAAGGGTGCAAAATGCAGCGGATGACGTTGGTGCGCTGGCTCGTCTGTGCGACAGCTGCGGTTGGGTTCGCGTTCGATACCTATGAACTTCTGATGCTGCCACTGGTCCTCAGGCCAGCCCTGCAGGAGCTGATCGGCGCTTCGCCAGGCAGTCCCGAGTTCCAGATGTGGCTCGGGCGGTTGTTCTTCATCCCCGCTTTTGCCGGCGGAATCTTTGGCCTGCTGGGAGGCTGGCTGACAGACCGCCTGGGACGGCGACGTGTCCTTGCCGGCAGCATCTTTCTTTATGCCGGGGCGGCATTTGTCTCCGGTTACTCCACGTCCGTGGAGATGCTCCTCGCTTGCCGCTGCCTCGTTTTCATCGGTGTTTGCGTCGAGTTTGTCGCCGCGATCGCATGGCTCGCCGAGTTGTTCGACGATCCCCGACAGCGGGAGGCGGTCATCGGTTATACCCAGGCATTCGCATCGGTCGGAGGACTTCTGGTCGCGCTGGTCAACAGCTGGCTGGCCTCCCTCGCGACCGAAGGACAACTTCCGACGATGCCATTTCTTGGCATGATGGCCTCGCTCTTCGGAGAAGTGGGCGATCCTGATGCCGTGTGGCGGTACACGCTGATGTCCGGGCTGCTGCCCGCAATCCCGCTGGTGATCGTTCGTCCGTTTCTGCCGGAATCTCCGAAATGGAAAGAGAAGAAACAGGCAGGCACGCTGGGACGTCCATCGATTGCAGAACTCTTCACGCCGCAACTTCGCCGGACCACCATTGTGACGACGCTGCTGGTCGGCGCGAGCTTCGGGCTCGCTTTCGGGGGCTTGCAGCAGATCCCACAGATCGTTCCCAACTTGCCGGAAGTCCAGGCGGCCGCTGCCGAACTGCCTCCCGAAAAAGCCAGAGCCTATCAGCAGAAAGCTGCTGCGGAGTACACCAAGGTTCAGGAAATCGGAGGGCTAACCGGACGGGTTGCATTGGCGACTCTTGCGGTGCTGATCATTTCGCGACGCGGACTCTTTGCCATCTTCGCGATTCCAGCTCTCTTTGTTCTGCCTGTTCTGTTCTACCAGATGGCGGCTGGTCACTCGACTTCCTATGGCGAGTTTCTCTCGTTGCCGCTGTCGACGGTTAGCTTCTGGATTTTTCTCGGCGGTTTCGTTGTCGTCGGCCAGTTCAGTTTCTGGGGGAACTACTTGCCCCGCGTCTTTCCCCTGCACCTTCGCGGCACAGGTGAAAGCATGGCTGCGAACGTCGGTGGTCGCATGCTGGGAACAAGCTTTGCCTGGATCACCACGAACCTGGCAGCAACCAGCCTGATCCCCGGTCAGCCCGGCCCGGAGAAGATGGGCTACGCAGCTGCGGTTGTGACGTTGGGGCTCGGCCTCGTTCT
Organism: Planctomycetaceae bacterium; assembly: GCA_017795105.1. Taxonomy (GTDB): domain Bacteria; phylum Planctomycetota; class Planctomycetia; order Planctomycetales; family Planctomycetaceae; genus Rubinisphaera. Next base: position 5,857,273 of record CP051247.1, on the reverse strand, counting down.
GGTCATCCTGATGTGGGCGCTCCGTGAACCACCTGCCGAAGAATCCCATTGATGGCCTGAGGAGGCAGATCAGTCGCCCAGGTGCTCATTGAAGAAATCGACGGCGACATCGAGCATTTCGTCGAACCAGACCTGCTTTCCAACGAACGCATGAGGAGCATCCTTGATAATGGTCAGCCCGTGATCGATCTTGAGTTCGCGCATTCGTTCTCGGAAGCGTTCGGCGTGCGTGCTCGGATCGTCGGTTTCGCCGGTGATGAACCAGCAGGGTGGATCATTGCGATCGAGATGCTCCAGGGGCGAAGCGAGTCGATAGGTGTCCGGGTTCTCTTCCTGCGAGCCACTGAGGAACTGTCGCCAGATTGCTCCCCGCTCTTCGACCGCGGAAATTCTTCTCGTTCGATCGGAAAGCAGATCGGACTGGGCCCCCATCGGCACGGCGGCCTGAATCGTACTGCTGAACTCGGCGTTTCCACCGCTCCCTTCAAGCTCCTCGACATCTCCGCTCGTCGCCAGGAGAGCCGTCAAATGACCGCCGGCTGATAATCCAATCGCTCCGATACGGTCAGAAGCGATGCCGTACTTCTTCGCATTGGCGCGCAAGAATCGAACTGCCGCTTTGCAGTCATGAATCGCCGCCGGGAATGAGGCCTCGCCACTCAGCCGATAAGAAATCGTTGCCGCAACGAAGCCGCGAGCCGCCAATGCCTGGGCGATTTTTCCGTGACTGGTCCGATCCCCTTTCGCCCAGCCTCCGCCATGAATGCAGATCACGGCGGGCAATTCGCCCCATGCCTCTTTCGGACGATAGATGTCCATCTCCAACGTCCGGTCGCCGTAGCGGGCGTAAGTGACATCAAGCTCGGCATTGAGATTGTCCAGAGTCGATTGCGAAATCGAGGTTCTTCCATCCGATCGAGTCTCAATGCTTCCGGCGGGACGAGCATCGAGTTGCATTTCTTCCTGAAACAAGACGGCCATACCACGAAGTTTTCGGATGATCTCTCCGTTGCGAACCGGTGTTGTTTCCCCCGGGTCTTTGGCCAAGTCGTAGAGTTCGGGAGACGGATTGAGAAAGAGCTTCCAGTTTCGCCATCGCACGGCTGCCAGCGAGCCCTGCGCTCCGTGGTAAAAGAACGCGCTACTGTATTCGAGCCGGTTGATGATCGAAGCCCACTCACCTGGCGGATCCCAGCGCCGCCGCAATGGCACCTGTGCGTTTAACGACATCTTCAGTCCGGGCGGCGGAACGATCTTCGATTCGCCTTTCAGTAGCGGGCTCATATCCCGCCCATCAATCACACGGTCTGAAGGAACTTCGATCCCGGCCAGAGAGGCTAGAGTCGGATACCAGTCCATCGCATGCACGAGCTGCGTCGATTTCACGCCCTGCTGTAATCCCAGACCTGGCCCCCAGGCGATCGCGGGCACGCGAATACCCCCCTCGAAAGTTGAGAGCTTTCGTCCCTGAAGCTTCTGTTCCGGCGTTCTTCCTGGGCCTCGGCCATTGTCCGACGCATAGACGACAATCGTATTGTCGTGAAGACCGTTCGCCTTCAATGAATCGAAAAGCCGGCCGACGTGGTGGTCAAGCTCCTGAATCGCATCGCCATAATCGCCCCAGTTCGAACTTCCCTGAAATTCTTCGCTCACGCCAAGCGGATTGTGGAGCATGGTGTGGGGCAGGTAGAGAAAAAAGGGATTGTTGCGGTTGGCTTCGATAAACCGAATCGCTTCGTCGGTATAGAGCTTCGTCAGCTCGGCCGGATCAGCAGACCGCTTCACGACCTCGCCGTTTCGCAGCAGCGGCACGCCGCCTTCCTGCTCAAAATAAACCGTTTCGACCGGGTCGAGATTGTGCAGCAGTCCGTAGTAGTGCTCAAAGCCCTGGTTATGAGGCAGGAACGGCTCGTGGAATCCGAGATGCCACTTGCCGATGCAGGCGGTCGCGTAGCCATGATCTCTGAACAGCTCGGCAATCGTGAGTTCGTCGGGATGAATCCCCGTTGACGAGTCGGCCCGGTGCACCCAGACCGCGTTGCCAACCCGCCGCGGATAGCATCCGGTCAACAACCCGGCTCGCGACGGACTGCAGATCGGAGCCGCTGCGTAATAGTCGGTGAACAACGTCCCTGCCTCGGCCATCGCATCGATGTGGGGCGTCTCAACCTCGGTCGCTCCATAGCAGCCGAGATCGTAGTACCCCTGATCATCCACGAAGATGAACACCACATTAGGGCGTTGCACCGAACTGTCGGTTTCAGCGCGAGCACCAGAGCTCAGGGCGATGAAGGAGAGTAAAGCGATTACGAGCGATCTCATAAGTCTCCTCTTCACGGACGGCGAATGGCTCTCCGGAACGTGATTCGATTGTCTGGTCCGGTTGCGTTCTGCCAGATCGCGCCAGGTGATGATCGACTCACCTGCGGAACAGATCGGGACTGGGCCAGCGGTCTTCAAAACCACGGACTCGTTCTTCGACGGGTGGTTTGACGTTTGGCCAGTTTTGCGGGCGGAGCCGGACGATCGCTCCCGGACGGAAGCCTTCGAGAATCAACGGAACTTCGAACTTGACGCTAATTCCGCTGCTTCCTCGGGGAGGCTCCTCTTCGTTTTTGGTGACAGCGACGATGCGACCGTCCATGCCGTCGTGATCGGGCCACCAGGTTCGGAGCGTATTCTCCGCGGCAGCCATCTTCCCGCCAAGGCCCGGTTTGAAGTCGGCGTACAGCGATTCAGACATCCCGCCAAAGAGTGTGACCGTCACCGTCGCCTTGCCGAATTTGTCGTGATCGGCAGATTGCACTATTGCCGGCATCCAGCGGGTGCGGATGAGACGAATGTGGCGCTGGCGTTGCCGCTCGGCAGCGACATTCATCGCCATCTCATCGAGCCAGATATCGGAGACGTGAAACTGCTGATAGAGATACCGCGGATGCCACGCGAGAGCCAGCTGCGCCGTTTGCCCTTCGAGTTGTTTCTTCCCCTGAGCCGGCCACGCTTCCTCGGAAACGAGATCGTCGAGCCCGAGCAGTTCTTTTCCGCGCCAAATCCTCGTCGAACGATCAATCGTCAGCGTCTGCTCACCATCGAGACCGACGCCTTCGGTTTTTCGTTCCAGACTGGCCACCAGATTACCTTCGTCGCCATTAATCTCAATCTCTTTCAGCTGCCAGGCTTTCCCTTCCCTCAGGCAGAGGCTTGGGCCATCTTCGAGCAGAATCGCATGGTTCTCCGGCGGAGCAGTCGGATCATTCCCGGTAATGTTCGGAACGGCGGAAATCTCCGGCTCGGGAGGAAGATAGAACAGCCCATAAAGCACGGTACCAATCGGAATATCGCGCAGGTCGGCCGGTGCGCCCCGGTAGTAGATCTCTCCGTAGGGAAGCATTGCAAAATGGTGCAGGCGTCCTTCGCGAAAATGTCCGTCGACGTGCAGCCGCAGACTGCCCCGTCGATTGACGTGGTCCACAAAGACCAGTTCCCCGCGATAAGCCGTGGCCTTCTCGATCGGCGGAAATGTCCCGCGCGATGGCCGGAAGGGATCAGCTGCGAAGGCGGTGGAAGCCGAAATGGTGAGCACCATGACGCAAAGAAAAATTCGCCGAATCATCCGAGGTCCAGTTCACTGTTGCTGTCTGCGAAGCGTTCCGTTTCGACACCCATTTTCTGAGCCATCATCAACAGGAGATTGCTCATGTGCGCCTTCTCGTTGGCCGGACGACTGCAGAGGCGATAGTGCTTTCCCGGGTTCTCAAGTTCGTAGCCCTCGAAGTGCCCCTGATTCAGATCGATATGGCGGCCGTGCCGCAGCCCGCAACTCTTGCCGCCGGCCAGTACGAGGGGCAGATTCGCATTCCCGTGACTGTGTCCGTATGCCATGCCGCTGCCGAACAGGGACATCGTGGTATCGAGCATCGGTTGACCGGTCACGTCGGGTGTCTCGGCCAGTCTCGTAAGAAAATAGCTGAACTGCTCGACGTTGAATGTGTCGCTCTGGGTCAGCTTCTCCATATGCCCGGCATCGCCATTATGATGGCTCAACTCGTGTCGGGACTGTGAGATGCCAAGTTCGGGAATCGCCAGGCCCTGCCCTTCGAGCCCACTGCTGAAGGTGACCACTCGCGTGGCATCGGTCTGGAAGGCCAGCACGATCAAGTCGTACACGGTCCGGAAGTATTCGCCCGCCTGAGTCTGCGGCACGTCCCGATTGCCCCGCTTGCGATCCGCCTCCGCAATCTCCGGGCGCGGAACGTCGAGCCAGGCGTCCGCCCGTCGGGTGCGGATCTCGGTTTCCCGGACAGCCGTGAGATACTGATTCATCCGCCCTTTGTCTTCCGCTCCCATCTTGCGTTCGAGCGAGCGGACTTCTTCAAGATTGGCATCGAGCACGCTTCCTTTGCGACGAAGGGCTCGACGCTGGGCCGCCGTACCATGTTTGGGTTCTTCAAATAGATAGGCGAAGATCTCCCTGCACCGGCTCATCCCCGGCAGTCGAATACCATCAGCCGTCCAGGCCAGCGATTCCCCCTTGTTCGAAATCTCCAGCGAGTGAAAACGTGTGTGCGGTGAGGTGACTTCCGCCATCTGTTGATCGACCGAGATCGTATTGCGATCGGTCGGACCGAGTTGGCCCCCCGTCAGCCAGATCTTCTGGCAGTTATGGTGGTGTCCGAGTCCACCTGGGTGATGCAGCCCGCTAATCGGCGTGATCACACCGCGATGCTTTTCGAGCGGCTGAAGCGACCGCGAAAACTCGTAGTCAGCTCCGGCAGTCGTGATCTGATAGTCGAGAGTGTTGACGCCGTTCGGCAGATAGACAAAGGCGCTGCGGCGCGGCGCTTCAACCTCGGCCGCCCCCAGAGGCCGCATGCAGTTCAGCAGCGGCAACGCAATGAAGCTGCCGAGTCCTCGCAGCACGTGGCGGCGATCGATCATCCAGGAGTGTTTCATAGAATCTACTCTTCGGTTCTCAGCGTTTCTGAAACAGGTCCGACAGCGCAACCACGCGAACGATATCTTCAAGGCGATAGTTCTTCTGCTTCGCTTCCGCGACAATCGCCTCGATATCCTTCCGGTCGTCGACTGTCAGAACGCGACGCAGTCCGTAGGTACATAAATGCTCGACAAACGCTCGCAAGAAGCGATCCCGGTCTTCGAGCAGCAGTTGCTTAAACTCCTCGGCGTTGGCGAACGTCCGACCGTCCGGCATCGTTCCGCTCGCATTCACGGGTGGATCATCGCCGGTTCCCTGCTCGACACGTTCGTGCGTTCGCCATTGTCCGATGGCATCGAACTGATCGAACGCCAGGCCGAGCGGATCGATGTTGCGATGACAGGCCGCGCAGTTCGCATCGTTTGCATGAGCTTCAATCTTCTGCCGGATGGTCGCTTTGGGACTCTCCGGCGGATTCGGTTCGATCGGATCGACGTTGGCCGGCGGCGGAGGTGGCGTTTTACCGAAGATCGCTTCACTCACCCAGACGCCACGATGAACGGGCCGATGCCGCGTTCCGTCGGAAGTGAGCCCCAGAATTGCGCCGGACGTCAGCAGGCCACCCCGGTGATCTTCCGGACGCAGCGTCACCCGTTGAAACCCGGCGGTCTTCGGCTCGGGCAGTCCATAGAACTCGCACAGCCGCGGGTTGGCCATGGTCCAGTCGGAAGCGATCAGCTGATCGATCGATTCATTCTGGACGAACAGCTGGCGGAAATACTGGACCACTTCCTCGTGCATGCTCGCTTCCAGCCAGACATCGTACTTGGGATACAGTTTGCTGTCGGGTGGAAACATGCCGAGCCGATGCAGCTGCAACCACTGGCGTGGGAAATCCTCAATGAAGCGCTCGATCTTTCTATCAGCCAGCATGCGATCAACCTGCGATGCGAGGCCGCCTTCGGTGAGACTTCCGTCGCGGGCGGCTGCGTACAGGGACTCGTCAGGCATGGAGCTCCAAAGAAAATAAGAGAGACGGGACGCCAGCTCCCAGTCAGTCAAACGTTCTCTCGGCTCGCTTTCTCCTTCAACGATGTAGGTGAAGTTTCGCGAAGTCAGCACCCCGAGCAGAGCCACCTGATACGCCGACGCCACACTTTCGCCGAACTCACGTTCCGCCTGAAACGCCGACAGATACGGCTCGAGTTCGACCTCGGCCACCGGACGTCTCCACGCCCGTTCGGCGAATCGTTTGAGGTGCGAGGCGACAATCGCCGGAGAAGCATCTTCCGGAGGAAAGACGCCGTCGCGTGTTTGCCGCTCGGCTTCTGTCTCAAGCGGTCCTTCCCATTCGATCCAGTCGAGAAGAACGAACGAGAAAATCGCGTTCCCGTCTTCATCGAACAGCTTCGGACCGGTCGGGTTCAGTAAACGTGTTTCACTGGTATGCGTGAAGACGTAGGACTGACTGCTGAGAATATTGCGATGATGTCCCCCTTTCTCGCGGGAGATGATGTCGGTGGCAATGACGTTGAACTCGAGGCTGGCCGGCATTTCGAGAAAGACCTCGAACTCGAAGACCTCCGGCTCGTCTTCGGGAGCCAGAATATCAAATTCGACGAGTCCGTCGTTGGTCCCTTCGCCAGTCCGTTCTCCAATGCGAAGATGAGCCCGCTGACCACCCGGCGGCTGAAGACCACTCGCCTGAAGCCGGACTCGATAGAGCCCGCTTTGCTCTGGACCGGGACGACCAAACCAGTGAGGGCGCAACGCCTGCAGTTCGCGACCGGGAAAGATGAGTGCTCGCAGCGGTCTCTCGATTCCAAACCGCTTCAAATACTCCTGCTGCTGTTGGCCGCCGTTGTAGCGAATCTCAGCGGCGGTTTTGCGAATGGTCCTCGTTTCAATCGGCTTCTCCGGAAAGGCTCGATCGAGCACAATCTCGGCTGCCCGGTAATAGCGTTCCACATGAGAGGGGGACAGCGAGAGAGCCGAGCCGATTCGCTCGAATCCATGCCAGCGGGGATCTTCGTTCAATTCCCCGGGCTTCGTCGGGTCGTAACGAACCCCGAGCAGATCGTAGACCGTATTCTGATACTCTTTCCGGCTGAGCCGATAATGCGCCACGAGTGGGCGAGCTGCCAGACGAGCCGCCCGCCCTTCACTGATCAAACCATTGAGCTGAGCAATAACCGAGGCGATTTCGTCCTCACTCGGCTGGGGCTCATCTTCCGGCGGCATTTCGCCGGAATTGATCCGCTCAACCAGCTCGGCCCAGAGATGACCGTCGATACCCGACTTGAAATCGCGGGATAACTGATCGATTCGCAGATCACGCTCGACCAGTTCCGGTCCATGGCAGCGGACGCAGTGCTTCTCCAGAAACACCTCGAACGACTCTTCGGCCAAACCGACCGACGTGCCGGCCAGGCACGCGAGCAACACCAAACAGAAACATTTCATGAACACGCCCGCAGCAGAACTCGAATCGCAACTCCTCAGCTCGGCTGAGAAGTTCTCGCCGTAACATCAGACGACATCGATATGTTAGCGGGAATCCCGGAGCAAATGAAAGTCTGAATACGTGTCCTGATACGGTCTCTGAGTCACTTTCGTTTCTTCGCTTCGCGCCTGGCGTGCCGCTCGTAGTCTTCATAGCGAATCTTGGCGATTTGAGACCGATCGAAAGTCCTGACGACCACACCTTCGGCCTGTCCCCCAGCCTGATCGTCGAGTGCGACCCGCGTTTCGGGAATCATCGACTTGAGCCACTGATGGGTCTCATGGATGTCCGTTGGGAGTTCATCGACAATCGCAAGGCGAGGAGCGAAAGCAATCTCGAACTTCGCGACCCTGTCTGTCAGTTCGTTCTCGGAGAGAAAACTCTGGCCTCCGGATTCCCGCCAGCTTGAGATTGCTTCCAGTTCATCGTTGAGACGATCAACAGGCACCTGATTGATGTCAAAGATCCGATAGCCGAATTCGCGTGTCCCTGTGTACTGCTTTGCGGCGGCGGTCGTTTTGCCACCATAGGTTTCGAGATACACAGTCGTGATCAGCCCCTTCTGATGAGACAATGAGCCGACGATCTTCTCGGCGACTGGCCTGAGAGTCTCCACGATTCCGAGTGCCGGATTGTGAATCAGATCTCCCTGAGCATGGAGCAGTTCTTCGCGGCTTCCGATCAGATAGCAGCCGTCAGGCATGAGAATGATTCGGCTGTTAGTCCCATCGATCTTCTCGGTAACAATCAGAGGCGACGAATCAAACGCGATCGTCTCATCGAGCAATGCCCCCTTGTCCCCAAGCTTATGGAACGTCGGAATCGAAGGGTATTTCGTGGCGCTGTTGAGCTTACGCAGATCGACCATTCGTGTTTCGTGCATCTGTCGTTCTGTTTTCATGAGACATGTTGCGAATCGCTGTCCGCTTTTAACGGACTGCATGCCTTTACAATAGACGGATGACGACGCAACAGGTTCGGGGGTGTTTTTTACTACGAAGTGACAAATACGGCTTCTCCGCGAAACTTCTTCAAATCAGTCCATGACAGCGGGCTGCTTTCTGGTCATACTGGGATTTACTGAGAGCACGTCTCACATCTTATCGAGCTGAAGTTCACCTTGCTTTGTTCTTAATCAAGGGGATTTCAAGGCATGCGGGTTCAATCACGAGTTCAATGGATCGCCTTAGGCGTCGTCCTGTCGCTGGCGCTCCCACTGCTGGGCAGCGTTCTTTCCTCGATTTTTCTTCCCGAGTCCCGTTTCGCCAATCTTCCGATCCATTCGCTGGTTGAAGCGTGCGGCGGGCTACTGGCAATTGCCATTGCCGCGATCCTGACTGTCGAGCAGTCACGAAAAGAGGACAGTGGCCACTACCCCTGGATGGCCGCGGCTCTGGCCGGGATGGGTGTGCTGGACCTGTTCCACGCCGCAGTTGACGTCGGCAAGACTTTCGTCTGGCTGCACAGTACGGCAACGTTTGTTGGCGGGTTTCTGTTTGCCTTTGTCTGGCTCGGCCGGAGTTCGCTGTCGAAACATGCCCCGAGAACTCTCCCTTCGCTGATCGTCATCGGGACCGTGATCTTCGGCGTCGTTTCGTGCCTCTCCCATGCAACGCTTCCGGCCATGGTTGTCGATGGTGAATTCACCCTTCTGGCTCGCCTGCTGAATATCGGAGGCGGCATCGGCTTCCTGATCGCTGGCGGATTCTTCGTCCAGCGTTTTGTCACGAAGAACAGTCATGAGGACTGGCTCTTTGGCGTTCATACGGTTCTGTTCGGTGCCGCCGGGATCCTCTTCGAGTTCTCCGCACTCTGGGACGCCGCCTGGTGGTGGTGGCACATCCTTCGGATGGCAGCTTACCTTGCTGCCCTCGCCTTCGCGGTTCGCGCTTATCTCGAAGCCGAAGATGAGATCATTGAAATGAACCGGCAGTTGAACGACCTGAATCAGACGCTCGATCAAACCGTTGAAGCCCGCACACGCGAACTCAGCCATGAACGTTTTCTGCTTCAGAAGTTGTTGGAGCATCTTCCGGACGCGATCTATTTCAAGGATCGTGACGCGCGTTTTACCCGCGTCAGTCACACTCTCGCCCGTCGGCTGGGCTGCTCCCCGGACGAAGTCATCGGTCGCACCGACGCGGACTTCTTTCCCGCAGAGTATGCCGCACAGGCCAAAGCAGACGAGAACGACTTGATGCAATCCGAAGAATCACTGGTCGGAAAAGAGGAACATCCTCACTGGCCGGACGGCACGGAATCGACCGTGATCACCACCAAAGTTCCGCTGCGCGACAGTCATGGCGAAGTCGTCGGTTCCTTTGGGATCTCGCACGATGTGACCACGATCAAGCGGGCGGAAGAACGGGCCCGCACGGTCGTCAACGCGGCTCCCACGCCGATTCTCCTTGTCGATCGGGATGGCGTTATCCGCGTCGCGAATGCGGCCGCAGAACGCACGTTTGGTTATGCATGTGAAGACCTGATCGGCAAGTCGATTGAACTTCTCGTCCCGCAACAGGCTTCTGGAGATCACGAGCAGTATCGCCCGGCTCTCTGGAAAGAGAACACCACATCCGCGATCGACACCGGCCGGGAACTTCTCTGCCGCCGCAGCAATGGGACAGAGTTTCCGGCTGAGCTCGGACTCAATCCCATCATGCTCGACGACGAACAGGTCGTTCTTGTAACCGTGTTCGAGATTACGTTGCTCAAGCAGGCTGAAGAAACGCTCCGCAGAGCAAAGGAAGCCGCCGAACAGGCCAATCAGGCCAAAAGTGACTTTCTGGCGAACATGAGTCATGAGATCCGCACGCCGATGAACGCCATTATCGGCATGTCTGAACTTGTGCTCGATACCGATCTTAATGGGACTCAGCGGGACTACATCACCATCGTTCTGGAATCGGCCGAGACACTGCTGGCCATCATCAACCAGATCCTCGACTTCTCCAAGATTGAAGCCGGGAAGCTGGAGTTGGAGTCGATCCCGTTTGATCTCTGCGAAGAAGTCGGCGATACGCTGAAGTCATTGGCGCTGCGAGGGCACGCCAAAGGGCTCGAGATCGCCTGGCGTGTTCATCCCAGTGTCCCCCGCTATCTTCGCGGAGATCCGATCCGACTCCGGCAGGTGCTCGTGAACCTGGTCGGGAATGCCATCAAGTTCACCTCCGACGGAGAGGTGTTCGTCGATATCGAACTGGAAGAACCAGTTCAGGGAGGAAAGGCCCGCTTGCGGGGATCGGTCCGCGATACCGGAGTTGGGATCTCACCCGAGAAACTCGAAAAGGTCTTCGCTCCGTTCGAACAGGCTGACTCGTCGACCACGCGAGAGTTTGGAGGAACCGGCCTGGGGCTGGCCATTACGCGACGCGTGATTGAAGCCTTCCACGGTGAGCTCTGGGCGACGAGCATTCCGGGGAAAGGAAGCACGTTCTCCTTCACCGCCGAGTTCCCCGTGAGCGAGCAGCCCGAGGATGCGGTCGCCATTGAACCGCCCGATCTCAGCGACGTCCCTGTGCTGGTCGTGGACGACAATGAGCTGAACCGCCGGATTCTGCGAGAGATGCTCGAGAGTTGGGGAATCCCGGTCACGACCGTGGAAGGCGCCTGGCAGGCGATCAGCGTGCTGCGGAATCGTGTGCAGAATGGCGAGCCGTTGCCTCTGCTCCTCAGCGACGTGCACATGCCAGAAATCGACGGCTTTGAACTCGTGCGTCAACTGCGGCAGATCGACGGACTCCAACAGACGCAGGTCATCATGCTGACTTCCGGAGGACGAGCCGGAGATATCGCTCGCTGCGAAGACCTCGGCATCGAGATGCACATGATGAAGCCAGTGAAGCAGTCGGAGCTGCTCGAGGCGATTCTTGTCGCAGTCGGCAAGAACGCTCAGTCTGTTCCGAGCACAGAAGCTTCATTCGACTACCAGCAGATCCCTCCATTGAACATTCTCGTGGCCGAAGACGGACTGGCGAACCAGTTGCTGGCTCGCTCGCTCCTGACCAAATGGGGACACACTGTAACGATTGCCGAGAACGGCCAGCTCGCTGTCGATCAATGGCGTGCACAGCAATTCGATTTGATTCTGATGGACGTCCAGATGCCGGAGATGGACGGCCTCGAAGCGACCCGGGCCATCCGGGAGCAGGAGCAGCAAACCGGACAGCACATCCCGATTATCGCCATGACAGCGCGAGCCATGCAGGGCGATCGGGAGAAATGCATTGAATCGGGGATGGATGAGTACGTCTCCAAACCAGTCCGGAAGCGCGAATTGCATGCTGCTCTTCTGCCCCTCTTCGGCCCGACAGTAGACCGGCAGCAGACAAATAACGCCAATTCTGCCTCGAACAACAACGTTGTCCACGAATCTTCCGTGGTCAACTGGACTCACGTTCTTGACGTTGTCGATCAGGACGAGGAGTTGCTGCAGGCGTTGATCCACACCTGCCTGGACGAGTTGCCCAAACTGATGAGTGGATTAGTCGAATCGCTGGAGAGTCACAACGCGGGGGAAGCTCGCCGTTACGCCCATACAATCAAATCGGCTGGACGAAACTTTGGAGCCAGTCGATTGCTCGATGCCGCTCAGGCCGTTGAACGAGCGGCCGCTGACCAGGATCTTGAGCAGGCTGAGCAACTCCTGGAACCATTGAAGTCCGCCGTTCAGGAGATGTCCGAAGCTCTCGAATCGAAACTGATCCCGCAGAACTAACTGAAACCATCTCACAGGAATGTTGACCAAGCAAACAGACAGCTGGAGATTGAGCCGTGACCAGGGTATTGATTGTCGATGACTCCGCGTTGGATCGACAGATCGCAGGAACGTGGGTGCAGAAAGCCGGATGCAGTCCTCTTTACGCCGTCGATGGCCAGGAAGCTCTCGAGACCATCCGCAAGGATCGGCCCGACATCGTCCTGACCGATCTCAACATGCCGAAGATTGACGGGCTGGCGCTGGTGAAAAGCCTTAACGTTTCGCATCCCACGCTTCCTATCATCCTGATGACCGCGTTCGGCAGCGAACAGATCGCCGTCGAGGCCCTTCAGGCTGGTGCATCGAGCTACGTCCCCAAAGCCAATTTCCGGGAGAATCTGCAACAGGCTCTGCAGACGGTCATCTCGGTGATCAGCGCCGAGCAGCAGCGAGAGCTGGTCCGTCATTTTCATCAGGAGACAGAATCCCGATTCGTGCTCGGATACGAGTCTGGTGGCGCTCAGGCTCTTATCAGCTTCATCGGAGAAAGCATGACACGGCTCGGCTTCTGCGATAATTCAACGCTGCTTCGAATCTCAACCGCGTTGGCCGAAGCCCTCATCAATGCGATCGACCACGGGAATCTCGAACTCGATTCGAAACTTCGCGAAGGCAGCAACAACGATTATCACCAACTCGGTCAGAAACGCATGAAGGAAGAACCCTATCGCGACCGTCGCGTTCATGTGACCGTCAGCCTTTCGGCTCCGCAGGCTCGCTTCACCATCAAAGACGAAGGTCCCGGATTCGATCCAGCCACCCTGCCCGACCCGACGGATCCTGAGAATCTGCTCCGTCCCAGCGGACGCGGCGTGATGCTCATGCGGTCGTTTCTCGATCATGTCTCATACAGTTCAAACGGCAACGAGGTCACTCTCATTAAGAACCGCCCTGAACTCGCCGGTCATTCCTCTGCTGCAGATGGACTGGTCTGCAGCTAAACGACCAGGAACATCGATGCATACCATCACTCGGAACGGCCAGCCGACAAGACCATTCCGGACTCTTCGTGAGCCGTTCCGACGACCTGGGCGGTACTTTCAAACCCGTCCCGCTTTATTAGCTCCGCGAGCCCCCGACAGATTCTCTTCGTAACAAGCGGTCCCTCATAAATCAGAGCCGTATAGAGCTGAACCAGAGACGCTCCGAGCCGCATCTTGAGGTAGGCGTCCTCAGCAGTGAAGACGCCTCCGGTTCCGATGATCGAATAGCGATCGCGATCCATCTCACGATACAGGCTGGCGATGCAGCGGTTGATCAAGGCTGCCACCGGAACGCCGGAAACGGCACCAGGGCGTGCCGATAACGCGTCGCGGGAACTGTTGAGCGTCAACGAGTCCGGCTTCCCGGACGGAAGGTTGAAACAGAAACCGCGAACGATCGGGAACCGGTCACACTCATCGAGCATCCGCACGAGGCGCGTGGGATCGTCGACCGGCGTGACTTTCAGAAAGAGGGGACACGTGACTTCGAGTGCGGCGATCCGTTCCAGCAGCGCGGCGATATGCCCGGGTTGATCGAAGAAGTCGCGTCCTCCCTCGGCATTCGGACAACTCAAGTTGAGCATCAGGTAACTGCAGAACTGATGGGTTGCCTTCACCGAACAGGCATAATCCTCAAGGATCTCTTCAGCGCTACTTGCAGCAGCGACCTTTCCCCCGTTCGTGCGTACGAGATTGACACCGAGCGGATGCTGCGGACGAAACCTGGCGAGCCGGCGGGCGACCTCTTCGACACCGTCGTTGGGAAGTCCATAGTTGACGATGATGCCCCGTTCTTCCGGCAGGCGGAACAGCCGCGGCTTGGGGTTTCCCGACGACGGCAATGCCGAAACAGAACCAATCTCCGCGAAGCCGAAGCCGAGCGCGTCGATCATTCGCAATGCCCGCCCACTCTTGTCCCAGCCCGCGGCCAGTCCAATGGGATTCTCGAACCGAAGACCGGCGACCTCCGTATGAAGCAGCGGCTCGTCGGCTTCACAACAGAACCGGACGAGATTCGCCATGCCCGGCATTCTGCCAACGCCCCGACATGCTTCCACCGTGAGATGATGAACCCATTCCGCATCGAAGCGAAAGAGCATTGGACGGATCATCTGCCAATAGAAGGACATCCCGGTGCCTCATTCCCTGTCGTTTTCTGGTCGAACGGGCAATTATGGAGGATGACTTCTTCGCCGTCTACACGAGGCCTGTTTGTCTAGCGGGCGACTCGACGCCTCACGCCAATCATGGCCGGGATGGGACGATGGGCGTTACTGGACGGGCGATTGACTGTGATCGGTGCCTCCGATTCTGTGTTACGAGACAGCATGATCGAACTCCCGCCTCCGTCGAGGTTGATCGCATTCTGACAGCCGTGATCGATCAGCAGTTGGGCGAGTTCGTGCATCGTCACCCCGTCGCTGTATCCGTTCCGTCGTCCATCAACGACGACCAGCAGCAGATACTGATGACTGTCATCGAAGCCGAGAGCGGTCCGCGGATGTCGAGGGCCCCCTTCTTCGGGAATCAGTTGTCCATCGCGAATTAGCACAGCACAGAAGTCCCCGACGGCCTGGCGTACATCGATCGTTTCGGCCGGGCGACTGATCTGCGGCTCGCTAAACCGGTTGAGCCAGAACGCGACCTGACTGTTCGAGTACCGCGGATTGTCGAGGGGGCTGCAGAACTCTCCGTCCGAAACGGCAATACCGATCATATTGACGTGCATGCCTTCGGCCCAGGGGAGAAAGCGATCTTCCGGATGGACCTTGCTGAATGCATTGGCATTCACAGCCGCCAGACCTTTCCGTTGATTCAGCAGGTCGACCGGCATCGTCAGAGTGGCCTCCGCCGGCCCCTCTCCATCGGGATCTTCAGCGACCATCACGAATAACTCAATCAGCGGCGAGTGCAGATCGACCCGCATATACGACGCGGCCAATGGATTTGGCGACTGAGTCGATTCCGTCCAGATCGAAACCGGAGCACGGTCCGTCTCTCGCGGCGGATGATTCAGACGAACCACCAACTCACTGGAGTCGTCTGCGGCCGCGACTTGCGAAGAGAAGCCGCACAGCAATCCGAGAACGATAGCGGCCAACACTGCAAGACTGTTCGCGACGCGTTCAACGTCTCTCAGGGCCAGATTTTGTCGAATCACTCCGCTCTCCCGTACATTCCTCCGCGCCGCCGACCGCTGCCACAACGGTCGTTTACACCACGCGTTTCATCTTCACGACGATTGACGCTGGCATCAATCTTCCGTGCCTCGTTGCCGAGGGTTCTTCATCAAAATGTCAGTTTACTCTTCATCATCAACAACCACATCTCCGTCCGGCAAGTTGCCCGATTGGGGACGTACCATCGCGATTATCGCGATCCGCATTTCTACTTCTTCACAGCCTCGCGATCAGCTTCCCACCTGCACTTAACCGACGTTCGGCCAACGATTGCTGTACAGACGGCGCACTGATCGACGCATACTGATGAGTCGCCCGTAAAACCGGAACACGCATACAGACAGGTGCGACCATTCACGAACGCGAATGACTGGCAACTCTGCATGAACTGTCGCAATTCGTTCAAAATTGTTAGCAGCGCGCTGGAAGTTAATCCGTTCTTAATCTTCGATGTCAGAATTCTTCCCCGGGGGAGTTTTTCCTGTTAACGATCGGGACAATCGAACGACCATTAGAGTGTGACAATGCCCTCCAGCGATCCCCGCAAAGATATGAGCACGACAGTTCTGGTCCCCGGGACCGAAAGCGGCCAAAGTGGCGAGTATGCGGTTTCCGTAATGAGCCAAGAGAACGCATCGACAATTTCGGATATCATGTCCAACCGCAGTGTCTTGAACGACCTGTGGTCTCAGGCTGAGCCGGTCGTCAAGGCGTTTCTGCTGGCTTCTCTCCCGCAGTCCTGCGACGCCGACGATGTGTTGCAGGAAGTGGCCCTCGAAGTCTCACGTCGTTTCGAAGATTACGATCCCAACCGCCCGTTTCCGCCCTGGGCGCTCTGGATTGCCAAGATCAAGACGGCAGACTTCTTCCGCCGCACCTACCGCGATCGCCATCTCCTGGTCGGAGACGCTCTGGAACCGCTGGCCGAGGCGGCCTGTCGCGCGTCATTGAAGTTGCAGGATCAGTCCGATGCGCTCGACGAGTGCCTGAAAGGACTGAGCAGCAAGAACCGAAAGTTGATCAAGCTGCGTTATCGGGATGCCTGCTCTCCGGCGGAGATTGCGGACGAAATGGAAACCACATCGGGCACGGTCCGCGTTCTTTTGCATCGGATTCGTTCCGCATTGGGACGATGCATCGAGAGCCGCATGCAGCAGGAGGGCCAGAAATGAGAGAGTCCGATGCTCTCCGCGTCATCGATGATCACCTCGACGGACAGGATGAATTTCCCCCGGAAGTAACCGCCGAGCTGACCGAATGGCTGAGAGACGATCCGGACAACGCCGATCGCGCCTTTCAGCGAGTCATGCTGCATGTCTTGCTCAGCCGCAAACTTTCACAGCCGGACCCGCCACGACTTGGCGGAAACGGAAGCGATATCGTTTTTATTCAAACGCCGGCAGAGCCCCCGCCAAGTCCGCGGTGGATGCTTCTGCTGGGCATCGTCGTTTTGATTGCCGCCGCCGTGTCCGGAATCACGACTTCGCTGGTTCTGCTGCTTCCCCAACAGCGTGACCAGGCGATCGATATTCCTAAAAATCATGAAGGACTTCCAAAGCCCAGGGTCGTGGGCCCGGAACACCGGACCTCAGCTGGAGTTCATTGGGCTACCGAAGCTCCGGACCCGCTCTATTCCAGCTGGGCTCTGAATGAGAAAAAGTCGCTGACCACCGGAATCGCGGAGTACCGAATCGGACCATCCAGCCGCTTCGTCGTGACCGGTCCTGCCCGGTTCGCCAAACTCGGTCAGGCGGAGTTCTCACTGCTCGAAGGAGGATGCGGCGTGGCCTGGGGCGACGGTGCAGATGCGCAGAGCTGGAAGATGCGAACCAGTAACGCGACCCTGTTCGTCGATCAGTCAACCCGCTTCGTTCTGCACACCTCCTCCGAGACCGGCACCGTTCTCTCCGTCCTCGATGGCGAAGTTGAATTTCAGCACAGGCCGCCACGAGAATCCGGAAGCAACCAGTCGCTGCTTGCCGGACAGGCCGTCTGGATTGAAGGTGGCAGAGTGATCGCCGTTGAGTCGGACTGGGTGAATCGGCAACTGGGCCGCGTGCAGTCTGCTTTGAACGCATCCTATCCCCAGCCTCTCGACGCCCCCCTGCTCTATGAAGGTTTCGACTACCCCGAAACTCTTCCGACCAGCTCGAAGTTCACACATGCGGGCATCAGCCTTGAACATGGTGGCTGGGGCTGGGAAGCCTGCTGGCAGGAGAGTGGCAGCCTCGGCTCAAGTGTTGATCACGCTCCGCTGCGGCGAAGTACATCGCAGGATCGGAGAGACATCGAAGGCCTGTCTTTCCGAGATCCCAGGGGATATCTGCTCCGAACGTCGGGTGGTCAGCTGCGAACTTCGTTCGGTTCAAAGAGCCGCTCTGAGCGAAAGATCGATCTCGAGGCCTGGCCGGAAGAAACCCGAGATTCTCACGGCATTGGTGCGGACGGCTCGATCGTCTGGCTGAGTTTTCTTGCACAATCCTATGGCAGTGCCGGCGGAACTCGGTACGCGTTTCTCCGTATTGGAAATGAGCACACGGGACTTCGGCTCGGACGCCTTCCCGGACCGGACACCAGTCTCTGGAGTGTCGAGGTTGACCAGAACAACGGGGACTTCGACGGTCCTTATGCGAGTACGATTCCGGCTGATGAAGCCGTTTTCTACGTCGTCCGCATTCAGTTTCAACCGGGCCGGGAACAGGTGCATGGCTGGCTGAATCCAGAGCTGTCGACGATCCCTGCCGATTCCCAGGCGGCCTTCAACTTCACCACACCAGAGTTTCGTCTCCGCAGCGTTCTCATCGAAGGCCGCTATTCCACCGACTTCGATGAACTTCGACTCGGTCCCACCTTTGCGTCTGTCAGCCCCTACCATTCGGAATAACTTTGCGTCTGCCATGAAGCGACTATTTCAGGCTCTTGATCACGCCGATGTGCGCTGGGCCGGCCGCCTTACACTCCTGCTGGCTTTGCTTTGCGGAATCGAACGGGCATACGCCGATCCCCTTCCGCCGCCGACGGAAGAGACGACTCTTGCCCCCGGAGTGGAACTCCAGATCTGGAAGCTCCGCGATCCAGTTCCCCGCTCCGTCTACGCCGTTCACCTCGATCTGACCGAAGCCCAGATTCGCCCCTCGTTCTCGTTGGGTGGTCCCGATCCCGACGGGCCTGGCGAGTTCCATGCGACCAACCTGACGGTCCTTGCCACTGCGGAGCGGATGCGGTTCGATATCGCGGTGAACGCGGGAGTTCTCGTGCAGCCTCCAGAAAGCAGCAACGCCGGGGACGGCTGGGGGAAAGCGTATCCCTGCACGATGATCAACGGCAGATGGCTTGCGCCGCCGCCCGAGGAAAGCCGGGCGACAGTCGTGGTTATGCATCGCGACGGGCGTTTCTCGATTGGCCCGTCGCTGTCGGTTCCCGACGATGCCGAACATGTCTTCCCAACACATACAGGTCAGCTGGTCGAGAATGGAGTCGCCTGCCGCCTTTCGAAAGGGGACTCCAGTACGGCGACAAGCCAGCATCCTCGAACGGCAATCGGCATCGATGAGTCCGGAACGCACATCACGCTACTCATCGTGGATGGCCGCGCCCCCGGAACCGCGACTGGCACGACGACAGACACACTCGAGGACTGGATGGTCGGTCTCGGAGTCTACGACGCCGCTAATCTCTGGGGAGGCGGCAATACGGCACTCATGCTTCGCGAACGTTCCGGCGGGCCGCTTCGCATCTTCAACGAGCCGTCTGATCGAACTCCGCAAGGATTCATCACCCTGCGAAGCGCTCAGACAACACTCGGTTTCTCAATCTACGGCACGACCGACGCAAACAATCAGCGATGAAACTTCGCGATTAGCTCCAGTCGTAGAGCAGATCCAGCGTTGCGTCGTCCCCAAAGGCTGAGAAGTCGTCTGAAGACGCCTGCGGCGCAGCCACGGAGTCGTCGCTGGTTGACCGCGGAGGCTGAACGGGCGCAGCCGCTTGAGTGGTGGTGAAGTTTCCGATCATCACATGGTTCCAGGTGACCGACGACGACCAGGCAACGACGAAGCGATCGACAAAGGCGGAACCGGTCGATTCAGCCGCCCGCCATTTCCCGTCCGAGGTTCGGCCGAACACATCCGCCAGTCCGTCGCCATTCCAGTCTCCGACCGTCACATCAACAACGCCCCCCGAGACCGCGCTCCAGTTGAGCCAGAACCGCATTATGAAATGACGGCCGTCAGAAGCGCCGTACCAGAGCTTCGTGCCATTGAAGAGAGCCGCCACATTCGAACGGCCATCTCCGTCGAAGTCGCCGACAACGACTGCATCCAGAGATTGATTCACGGTCCATTCGCTCCACTTGCTGCTGTAGAAGCCATCTGCCGGACCAATCGACTTGGCAACGAACACACTGCGGTTGACTCCAGTCCCAAAGACAGCGAGGACGTCGTCCCGGTTGTCCCCGTTGAAGTCGCCCACCTGCACAAAGTCGAATCCGTTCGAAAGACTCCAGCGATGCGAGTTCAGGTACTGGAATCGTGTGTTACTTGTCTTGACCATCCACACGACTCCTGAGGTCGCGACCACGGTCAGGTCATCCCCTTTCAGGCCGTCGAAATTGCCAACGAGCACCGTCTCAATGCCGTCGTAGTTCCCGTAATCCCCCCAGTGCCGATTCGCGAAACGCGAGCCATCCGACTGAGCCACCCACCAGCGACCCCGATTGCCCCTTCGGAACAGTCCGATGATGTCATCGCGGCCGTCGTCGTTGAAGTCGCCGACATGGATCTCTTTGATCTCGGGATGCGTCCACGAAGTCCAGGTCGTAAAGGTGAACTGCCCCGCTCCGTTCGCGATCCCGACGCGCCACTCTCCATTGAACAGCCAGACCGCGATGTCCTGAACGCCATCTCCGTTAAAGTCCCCCTGGACGGCTTCACGGAACAGACTGGCCGGGCCCGACGCCGCGACCGAAGCGGCATAGTTCCCGTCGACATCGACACTCGACTGCCACCAGTTCCCATTCACGAAACCAACGATTGAGGAAGTCGGGATCGGCGGTGGACCTTCGACGACATCCTCCACGGCGATCTCCAGCGAGACCTCATCTTCTGCGGTCGCCCCCAAAGAAGGATCATCAACCTGGACGATGACGTTGAGGCCTGGATTCGTTTCGTAGTCAATCACCGCGCCGGCCCTGAGGAACAACTCGGTCCCTTCGATCTCGAAGAGAGCCTGATCTTCGCCACCAAGGAGCAGCGTGTTCGTTCCCAATGCATCGTCGGTCACAACGATATCGGCGACTTTCAGGCGAGTCGACGTATTCGTATCCTCAGGCAGATTCGTCACTGCATTCTGCAGAGCAACACTCGGCTCCTCGTTGACATCCGTAATGGCAACGGAAAGCAACGCGACATCGTCCGTCTCGCTCCCCAGCGTCGAATCATAGACTTCGACCGTCACGCCCAATTCGGGATTCGTTTCAAAATCGAGTGCTGTGCCGGCCCGAAGATAGAGGACATTTCCGTCGAGTTCGAACAGTCCCGCATCGGCTCCCGACAGTCGGAGAACGTTCGTTCCGAGATCGTCGTCATCGACCGTGATATCGGCGATTCGAATGCGAGACGTGGTCTCCGCATCTTCTGTCAGACTCGCCACGACGTTCTGCAGTTCGACAGCGGGCGTCTGGTTGATGTCGATGGTCAGAGAGGCCGATCCATCCGGCGTTGTTCCGACGTTCGGGTCGTCCACCTGCACGATGACTTCAAGTTGGGGATTGGTCGCCTTGTCCAGGCTGGCACCGGCACGGAGACGGAGTTCGCTCCCGTTGATCTCGAACATTGCGGCATCAGGACCCGTGAGGCTGATCACGTTCAGTCCCATGGCATCGTCGACAATCACGATCTCGCCGACCTTGATCGGACTGCTCGTGTCGGCGCTTTCGGCCAGGAGATTTAGAGGATCCTGAATCCGAACATTGGGAGCCTCATTCACATCGGTAATGCTGATCGTCAGCACCGCCGTTCCATCTGGACTGCCGCCGATACTGGCGTCATCAACTTCCACCGTGACAGTGAGGGACGGTGCCGTCTCAAAATCGAGCTCGGCTCCGGCAACAAGATAAAGTTCGGTCCCATCAATCTCAAAGCTCGCCGCGTTCGTACCGCTGAGACTCAGCAGGGGAGTTCCGCCATCGTCGGTGACAGCGATATCGGCCACCTTTAATCGAGCCGTCGTATCGGTTGCTTCACTCAACGTCGAGACCTGATTCTGCAAGGAGACTCGCGGCGGCGAATCGACACCGGTAATTGTGATGGTCGCCGTCTGATCCACTCGGCTGCCGAAGCGATCGACAACCCGATAGGAATAGCTGAGAACTTCGGTCTCCCCCTGGGAAAGCGATTCATATGCGGCTGGCGTAATGGTCAGGCTGTTCCCCGTTACAGTCACGCCGCTGTCATCGCCTGAGACCAGTTGCAGGTTGCTCACGCTGAGCGTATCGCCAGGATCGACATCGGTCGTCCCCGAAGTCAGATCGAGGATGAACTCGCTATCGCTTTCATTCCGCGCGACCGTGACTGGTGCAATAACTTCCGGCGTGTGATTCACATCGGCCACCCAAAGCTCATATCCGCTCTCGTCGCTGAAGCCGCGGAAGACAAGCGAACTTCCGAAGTGCGTCAGGTATTGCGGATCGACCCCAAATGGGCCTTCGAACAAACCGTCAACCAGCCGCGTGCCCGTCTCCGTACCGTCGGTCACCCACAGTTGAAAACTGTCTGTTTGCGGGAACGCTCTCTCTTGCTCCAGCATGCGGAAGAAGAGCTGATCTCCCACAGCGGTGAAGTCCATCGGAGTGGACGATTCTGCTCCCAGCCGAACATCTTTGAGCAGCCGCGTCCCCTCCGAGGTTCCATCGCTCACCCAGAGCTCGTTCCCTGTTGTTCCATCGCCAGCAGAGAAGTAAATCTGGTCGCCAATAACGGTGAGATACTGGGGACTCGAGGATTCGTTGCCAGAGCGAATGTCCTTCAGCAGCTGAGTCCCCTCGAGCGTTCCGTCGCTGACCCACAACTCGGCTCCGTTGACTCCGTCATTCGCCCGGAAATAGACGGAGTCGCCAAGAGCAACGAGGCTGGTGGGGAGCGATGCGTCAGCTCCGGCATAGATATCCTTGACGAGTCGCGTGCCTCCGGTCGTCCCGTCCGTGACCCACAGCTCACGTCCATTGACGCCATCATCAGCTGAGAAGAACAACTGCCCACCGACAGCCAGGAGATTGGCCGGGGACGAGGACGCACTTCCGCTGTTGATATCTTTCACAAGCGTCGTCCCGGCACTGGTGCCATCGCTCACCCAGAGTTCGGTTCCGGTCGCCGCGTCGCTCGCCTGAAAGTAGAGCAGATCCCCGACAGCGGTAAAGTTATTCAGTGTCCCGGTCAGAGCGCTGGCGTTGATGTCTTTTACCAGTACTGTGCCCGCGCTGGTGCCATCGCTCATCCAGAGAGAGTAGCCGGCCGTCGAGTCGTAGGCTTCAAAGAACAAAAGATCGCCAACGGCGGTCAGATCGCGAGGCGTCGAAGAGACGCTGCCTGGCCGGATATCCTTGACCAACAGAGTTCCCGCGGCCGTTCCGTCGCTCACCCACAGCTCGGTTCCATTTCCATTATCGCTGGCGACAAAGAACAGCTGATCTCCAACGACTTCAAAATAACCCGGCGTCGACGATCCGGCTCCGGGATTGATGTCCTTAAACAAGGTCGTGCCAGCTTCCGTGCCATCACTCACCCAAAGCTCACGACCGTAAACCGGGTCGAACGCCGAGAAGTAGAAGCAGTCGCCGAATGTGATCACATCGGTTGGATTCGAGGATTCGAGTCGCGTCTGCACGACTTCGATCGCTTCACCGTCAAGGTACCGCAGCCGGTCCCCGTCGCCATCGTTTGCGGAAAAGTAGAGTCGATCACCAACCATCGTGAAGGATGTCGGATTCGAAGAGCCACTGCCGGAGTTGAGATCATCGACTCGAGCTGTTCCGAGCTGCGTTCCATCGGTACTCCACAGCTCAACGCCGGTGGAACCGTCATCTGCCTGAAAATAGAGTTGATCGCCGATCACGGTCAGCTGAGCAGGTGAAGCCGAGGCTACTCCGGGATTAAGATCGGCGAAAAGGGCTGTCCCCTGCTCCGTCCCATCAGTCGACCAGATTTCACTGCCGTTGAGGCCATCGTTCGTGACGAAGAAGAGTCGCCCATCGAAGGCCGTCAGGCTTTCAAACGACGATGAGACATCTCCCGCCATGAGGTTTCTGACCAGCCGCGTACCGAGCTCCGTTCCGTCGGTCACCCATAGTTCCGTTCCGTTGATTCCGTCATCGGCCTGGAAGTAGACCTGACTCCCCACGACAGTAAGCAAGGCTGGCGTAGAACCGTCGGCTCCGGGATTGATATCGCTAAGCAGGGTCGTTCCCTGTTCCGTGCCGTCCGTGACCCACAACTCGGCTCCATTCGTCCCGTCGTCTGCCTGGAAATAAACCAGATTGCCGACAACCGCGAACTCCTGCGGCGACGATGAATTTCCTCCGGCCCGGATGTCTTTGACCAGATACGTCCCTTCAGCAGTCCCGTCGCTCGTCCAGAGTTCGTCGCCCGTTCCACTTCCCGCCGCTCGGAAGAAGATTCGGTTGCCAGTGGAAAACAGTTCTCCCGGACCAATGGGCTGATCGCCGTTTGCGTTGCGAACCAGACTGGTTCCCGCTTCCGTTCCATCCGATACCCAGAGATTCGAAAGCGAATCGACAAAGAACAACATTCCGCCCGCAGCCGCGTTCTCCACAAGCGTGGTGCTCTGAAGACCGGGAGTCAGATCGTTGACAAGGACCGTTCCTTCGCGCGTGCCATCGGTTACCCAGAGCTCTCGGCCATTCTCGGCATCGATCGCGGTAAAGAAGAGCTGATTTCCCACGACGGTCAGATCCTCAGGTGAAGCGGATCCCGCACCGATGAGGATATCTTTAAGAATCGTTGTTCCCTCAATCGTTCCATCGCTCGTCCATAGCTCTGTTCCATAGGGAGAGATCGAGGCGGTGAAAAAGAGTTGCCCCCCCATCTCCCGGAGATTGCTGCCGCCGACGGTTTTCGAATCGGCGATATCCTTGAGCTGCCGGGTGGTAATGAAGACATCGACATCATCGACATCGATCGACACATTCACCGACGCATCCGGAGTGCCCCCGACCGACTCATCATCGACTTCGATAACGACCGACAACGTCACATCCGCGTAATCTCGCAGATCAACTCCTGCGATCAGGAAGAGAACATTCCCCTCCAGTTCGAATAGAGCCGCGTGCGGCCCTGACAGTGTGAGAACGTTTTCCCCCAGGGCATCGTCGACAACCGTCACTTCCGCCACCGCTGTTCGCTGACTCACTCCCTGCTCGTCTTCGAAAGTGAGGCCGTAATCGTTCAGCGTCAGAGAGGGTGTCTCATTGACGTCGGTCACTGTGACCGTCAACGCAGCCGAGTCATCGGGCGTGTTACCGACCGCGGTGTCATCGACCGTGACATTGACCTCCAGTGCTGCCTGTGATTCGTAGTTCAGGGTTGTTCCGGCAGACAGGAACAGTTCGAGTCCATCGATCTTGAACTGGCCCGCATCGGCTCCGGAAAGGGCCAGCGTATTCACACCTGCGCCGTCGTCTGTGATGACGATATCGGCCACCTTGATCCGACTCGAGGTATCGGTGTTTTCAGGGAACGACGTCGTGGTGTTCTGCAGAGCCACGGTCGGCGGATCGTTCGGTGCATCGTGCAGCCCGACTGCGTCGACAAGTTGTTGCACATGATTCCGAGCAGCACCATCGTTCTGCCCATCAACGCCCGACAACGAGAACTCACGATCGGTGATTCGATCCTGGTTCGGCAAATCGATTGCTCCCGTCCCCATGAGCGGTGAGGCCCCAGCGGTCGGTTGCGTCGAACCAGACTTGTCAATATGAGACAACGACAGCGTGTGCGCGATTTCGTGGGATAGCGTTCCCGTGATCGCATGCGTCGTGTATTCGAGATTCCCCGATGAGAGTGCGTTAGAGGGCGTCAATCCCCCCATCCCCTGAATGATGTCGGTAAAAATCGAGGCGACGATCGCTCCATTGTCCAGCGAGTAGATATTTGCCGTTCCGTCCTCGTCGCGCACAGCAGAGGCAGCGGCCACTCCCAGGATGCCCCCATTCGTATGGTCGCCGGAAATCCCGGTGCCGATCTGCACGTAGTAATATTCGCTCGCGCCAGCGTAAGGCGTTCCGACATCGCCGACGACGAAGTCGATTGCGAGATCCTGCTCCGACGAATTCGCGACCGTGCCGATCAGCTCGTGGAAGAAGTCGTCGTCGACCTCTTCCATGATGGCGTCCACAATCGTTCCGAAGTCGCCGACAGTAAAGCCATATGCGGTGACATCAAACTCCCCAACCACATTGCCGAACAGATCGGTCGATGTCGCATCGTCAGAGTCTTTGAAATCGAGGACGATGGTGAGGACATCGGCTTCATGTCCTCCGTCGGGCTGAGCCTGGTACTCACCCCCGGGTGGCATTCCGGGGGGAACAGCGAACTCCGTCGATTCC
Source organism: Planctomycetaceae bacterium (assembly GCA_017795105.1). GTDB lineage: Bacteria > Planctomycetota > Planctomycetia > Planctomycetales > Planctomycetaceae > Rubinisphaera. The sequence goes on along the minus strand of CP051247.1, from coordinate 5,831,294 downwards.
AGTTCCAGGAACTCTTCCCAGGTGTAATAACCCTCAAGCACATCGACCCCGGCCGTGTGATGATGATCGTGATCGTCGTCGCCGGAGAGCAACACCCGCAGTTCGAGTTGCTCAGCGATCCGTAAACGACCGTGGCGGCGTCGCCTCGACATCGCATTCCACGTCGAACTGATCTTCCGGGCAGAATGGCTCGTCGTTCGCTTCAGAAGGAAACTCAACCAGTTTTCAACGAGCATGACCGCTCCGTACTTGCAGACATCAACGTAATACACAGCAGAACTGCTGACCGAGCCGTATCGATTCGCACGGCTGGATCGCGACTTTCGACCGGAAGACTCAAGCGGATTTCCGGTGCATTCGGCGGAGCTCTTCGGCCCGTTTCTCAAGCTCGCCTGATGGGTGGCCATCCTATCCGCAGGTACAGCTGAGTCAATTAGAGAATCGGCACATCGGCCTGCCGGAAACCACGTTTAATGCCGCAGCTTCCGAACTGTCGAAAGTCTGCAGCGGCGATGTTGCCGAATCGCAACGGAACATCCCAAACTCACTGATCAGACGGTGAGTCACTCTCTTCCTTCATTTCCCAGTTCGTCGAGACATGGCTTTCCGAAAGATTGTCATCACATCGGCTCGGTGTCAGACTGAACAGAACAGTTCGATCGGGAGCCCGCCCTGCACGACTCCCCATCTTCCCAGCGGCCAGGAAGCCCTTCTTCAGCGAGCAATGGATCAGACGCATGGAACACTCGGAGCCGGACTCTTCTGCGGCGGAACCGCTTTCGCCGCTTCGCAGCGTGCATACGAGCAACTTTCCTCAATTGCTCTCGACCCTTAACTGCTCGCTCGCGGTGACGACCTATCAGGCAAACCGACTCATTCTGTTGCGTTCCGAAGGCGAGCGGATCAACACACATTTCCGCTACTTCCAGCAGCCCATGGGAATCGCCCACGGTCGGGATCGTTTTGCCGTCGGTTCAAAACGTGAAATCACGGAGTTCCGCAACGTGCCGGCTGTGGCCAACAAGATCGATGACAAGCGCACACCGGATGCCTGCTACATGCCCCGATCGATTCATTTCACGGGGGATATTCAAATCCATGAGATGGATTGGGGCATCGATGATTCCGGGGCCGACGCTCAACCGACACTCTGGTTCGTGAATACACGGTTTTCCTGCCTCTGCGTCCGTGGCAGCGATTACACGTTCGTCCCCCGCTGGCGACCGAAGTTCATCTCGGCAATTGCGCCGCAGGATCGTTGTCATCTCAACGGTCTCTGCATGGAGAACCAGCGGCCTAAGTTTGTGAGTGCGCTTGGTGAAACAGATGCCCCGGCTGGCTGGCGGGATAACAAGGCCACCGGCGGCATTCTGATTGACGTGGACAGCAACGAGATTGTCGCCCGCGGCCTGTCGATGCCACACTCGCCTCGGCTGTTTAATCAGCAGCTCTGGGTCCTGAATTCCGGTGATGGTGGCATCGGCATCATCGAACCGCAATCCGGCAAATATCAGCCGGTCGCCACCCTGCCCGGCTTCACGCGAGGCTTCGCCATCTACGACCGATACGCGTTCATCGGACTTTCTCAGGTGCGGGAAAGCGCAATCTTCAGTGGAATCGCCATCGCCCAGCGGCCGGAGGAGGAGCGCTGGTCGGGCGTCGCGGTGGTTGATCTGATCACCGGCGAACCGGTCGCCTGGCTTCGCTTCGAAGATGCCGTACAGGAAGTCTTCGCCATCAACGTGCTTCCGAACGAAGTCTGGCCGGACCTGATCAACGAAGATGAAGCTCTGCTGAATTACACCTTCGTACTCCCCGAGGAAGCCCTGCTCGACGTTCCGGACGACATGCGGTCTTGTTCCTGAATCGCGTCTGGGAGAGAGACTCGGGAATTCGGTACACATATCGGAGCGACTCAGCCATTTTTCCACTCCTGTGAAAAATCGCTGTCATACGAACCGGCTCAGAACGCGTCTAATAGAATGATGGACCGATCTGAGCTTCGAGAGACTCTGGCAGAGATGCACCCGGCGACATTCGCCTGGGCGGTTGTCTGCTGCCGTGATCGCGACGTTGCCGCAGATGTTCTGCAGTCGGTTTACCTGAAGGTCCTCGATGGTCGTGGACAGTTTGAGGAGAGGTCTCAGTTCCGAACCTGGTTGTTTGCCGTGGTTCGAAACGCGGCTTGCGATCATCGACGCACTCGGTGGTGGCGTCGGGCCTTGTCCTTCGATGCCCAGTCGGTTGACCGTGAGGAAGAACCCCAGTCCGCGGGGAGTCGACTCGAAGCCGAAGAAGAGATCGAGTCGATTCGGAACGCATTGTCTCAATTGCCGCCGAGGCAGCGGGAGATCGTCCATCTCGTGTTCTATGAAGACCTCACCGTCGCTGACGCGGCGAAGGTCCTGGGCATAACTGTCGGCGCGGCGCGACAACATTATGCCCGTGCCAAAGAATCACTCCGCATTTCGCTACAGGTTCTGTTGGATCGTCCAAATGAATCACAATTCCGATGACGAAACACTGCGACGACTCGTCCAGCGGGTCAAACGAACTGACCCTGCACGCACGCCTTCGTTTGAAAGCGTTCTTAATGGGAACAGTCTCTCAAGACCTTCGCGTCCAGTGCTCCGCAGTCCACGGCTGTTGATCGCCTTGTCAGCGGTTGTTCTGGTTGCGATCACCTGGTTCGCGTTTCCTTCGAACCGGCCCCCCGAGGCCCCGGACATTCAGACTGCAGAACGGGACCGTATAGGCTCTCCGTCAGGCACCCGGGATCTCCTGGCCGAGATTGACTTCGATGCCTTGGAAACCCTGATCGATCAGCATTTTCGAAACGTTGCTGCTGCGCAGGAAGAAACTCTGATGCCGGTCTGGTCCAGCCGCACCGATTCGCTGCTCTCACTCTCGCTCGATCCCGACCAGGAGGAAGAGTCGGTCCCCTGGTGGATTCTCCAGTTGGACGAACCGACTCGCTCTTCCGTTTTCACCACCCTGACCGGGGTGTAGTTTTCACTAAGGAACAGACTATGAAATGGATTCTTGTTTGCATGCTCACCCTGTTGACCGTCGGCCTATCTCAATCGGCATCGGCGGAAGACTCGATTCAGTCGCTGCTCGTTCATCCGGAGGTGCTTTTTCGCCATCAGGAACAGCTTGCCTTGTCGGAAGAGCAGACGGAACAGATCCGCTCAGCCGTGGAAGAGGCTCGGGAAGAATCCCAGGAATTGCAGCAACAGGGAAAGGAGCAGATCGGCAAACTGGCCGAGACCCTGTCTGCAGATCAGGTCGACGAAACCGCGGCTCTCAAGCAACTCGATCAGTTAATCGCGATTGAGAGCGAACAAAAGCGGGTGCACTTCAAGGTCATGATTCAGATTCGCAATCTGCTCACCTCGGAGCAACTGAAGGTCGCCAAAGAGCTGCAGTCTTCGGCACGGAATATGGCAGAGACCGAGCAGCGTCTGAAAGCCAAGCTGCAACGGATTGAAGCGGCGGTTCAGAAAAAGGTGCAGTCGGGCGAGCAGCCGCACGAGATCGTCGGTCTGATGCAGAAGCTCCCGGAACTGATGAAGGCCGGCCGTGTCCAAGAGGCGGAAGCCCTGCTCGATCAGGTCATCGGGATGCTGGGAATGGAAAAGCAGACCGGGAAAGCCGCTGAGATCCCGGCCGAACTCGCCGCCAAGATCAAACGCCTGCAGCAGAAGGCTCAGAAGATGGCCCAGAACAGGGAAGACCTGAACGAGATGAATGAACTCTTCGGCAAGGTAGGTCCGCTGATTGAAGCGGGGAAGATTGAAGAAGCGAGTCAGCTGATCGACGACGCTCTGGGAACCCCTGAGGCTCAAGACACGACGAAGTAACCGAGTCGAAACGGAAGACATAAGGCAGACGATCCAATCGGGTCGCCTGCCCTTTTGCGTTGAGGAAAGTCGCAATCGACTGGATTTCTGATGTCTTTACTCGTCACGCATCGCTATCCTTGCATGCATGGGCGTTCGCCCGGTAAGCCTGTATTCTTCGACACGGCACGACATGTTGAGTCTCTACCAATCCTGCGCACTCTGCGAACATCGCTGTCTGGTGAACCGCCAGGCCGGCGAACGGGGAACGTGCAAAGCCGACGCGAGCGTCCGGGTTTTTCGGCATCGCATTGAATACGGCGAAGAGCCCGAGCTGCTCCCCTGTCACCTCTTCTATACATCCGGCTGCGATCTCCGGTGCGCGTTCTGCATTGCCGAAGAGAACGCGTTCGATCCGTCCCGTGGAACGCTGCTGACGCCCTCGTTCCTGAACGACGCGATTCAATGGGGCATCGGTCAGGGAGCCAGGACGCTGCAATGGGTCGGCGGGGAACCAACGATCCATGCTCCCGGCATTCTCGAATGCATGAAGTCGGTCGACCAGTTGCCGCCCGTGGTCTGGAAGTCCGACTTCTACATGACACCCGAAACGATTGCTCTGCTCGAGCCCTGGGTCTCCTGGTTCGTCGCCGACTTCAAATTCGGCAATAACGCCTGCGCCGAACAGATCGCCTCGGTGCCGAACTACTTTGAGATCGTCACCCGGAATCTGCTGCTGGCGTCCCAGTCGTCCGATCTCATTATTCGTCATCTCCTGCTGCCCGGGCATTTCGAATGCTGCGTGGAACCAATCACAAGCTGGCTCCGAGAGCATCTCCCTGAGGCCCGTATCAATTTGCTCTCGGGCTATTTACCGAAATGGCGTGCGCAGCGCGATGAGACTCTGAACCGGATGGTGACCCGGTCGGAATTCGCGAGAGCGAAGAATCATCTTCTCTCAGCCGGATTAGCTTTGGTACACTGATCAAAGATTGTTTATCATGAAGAAGCACCTACAGGCCGACGACGAGACGGCGATTTCGGAGCTGCATATCACTCCGGATGGTCGCATTCTTGTTTTTGGCACGTCGCGAGAAGTTCTGGAAGTCCTGAAGTCTTCGGGGCTCGTTTCTCCAGACGAGTTGGACCATACCGACTCGTCCGGTGCCAATACTCCTCTCTCAACGACCGACTCTTCAGAAGCCGGCGTTTCCGTACGTGAAAAATGAACTCACCGCAAGACACAGCAGCGACCCAACGTCCAAACGGTCAGACACAGCGGCCTGCCAAGCCCGCTGCAGCTGAGAGCAAACGACGGACTCAGCCGGGACGATTGTCGCCGGCCGAAGAACTTGAAGTGCTCATCCGCGCCCGCTATCCGATCATCTATGTAACGAGCTGGGAAGAAGACCGCGTTCAGCAGGTCCTGGAAGAGATCGCCAATAAACGGAACAAGAAGCTCTTCACCTGGACGATCACCGAGGGAATTCTCTCGGCTGATCAGGAGATCCAGCGTTCGAAACAGTCGTCTCGAACGGCCGACCCGGTCGCCGCCCTCGACGCGGTGATCGACCAGATGGATGCCTCGATCTATCTCTTTAAGGACTTTCACCCGTTCACGTCGAACGATCGCTGCAACATCTCGATTCATCGCCGCCTCCGCGACGCCGCCAATCGACTTCGCGATAGTTACAAGACAATCATCCTGCTCTCTCCGGTTCTGCAGATTGCTCCCGGTCTGCAGAAGGAACTGACGGTCGTGAATTTCGACCTGCCGAAGCCGAACGATTTCGATGCCCTGCTCAATCGCATCATCGACGACGTTCGCGAAACCAGCCAGATTCAGATCGAGATCTCTCAGCCGGATCGCGAACGTCTGCTGCACGCCGCCCGGGGTCTGACACTTCGTGAAGCCGAGAACGTCTTCGCCAAAACCATCGTGATGGATGGCAGCCTGACCGCGGACGATATCGACATCGTTTACAGCGAGAAGCAGCAGATCATTCGCAAAAGTGGATTGCTCGAGTACTACGAAACCGATGAGAAGATGGCCCACGTGGCCGGGCTCGAGAATCTGAAAGACTGGTTCAAGAAGCGGTCGATCGCCTTCACCGAAAAGGCGGCTCGCTTTGGATTATCTGCTCCGCGCGGGGTGCTGCTGCTTGGGGTTCAGGGTTGCGGGAAGAGCCTGAGTGCCAAAGCCGTCTCGGCAATGTGGCGACTCCCTCTGCTCCGCTTCGATCTTGGCCGCATGTTCAGCAGTCTGGTGGGTTCCAGTGAGGAAAACATCCGCCAGGCGATTCAGACCGCCGAGAGTGTTTCCCCGGTCATCCTCTGGGTGGACGAAATCGACAAGGCTCTCTCCAGTGCGGGATCCGGTGGTGCGAGCGATGGTGGCACATCGTCGCGAGTGTTCGGAACGCTGCTGACCTGGCTTTCTGAAAAGACTTCGCCGGTGTTCGTGATCGCGACCGCGAACGACATCAGCCATCTGCCGCCGGAACTGCTCCGGAAAGGGCGTCTGGATGAAATCTTCTTTGTCGATCTTCCCAACCGAACCGAACGCGAGGACATCTTCCGTATTCACCTGCTGAAGCGTCGCCGCGATCCGAAAGCCTTCGACCTGTCGGCCCTCGCCGCGGCCAGTGAGGGCTTCAGTGGAGCAGAAATCGAAGAAGCGGTGATCTCCGCGCTCTTCGATGCGTTCAGTGAGAAGTCTGATCTCACAACGAAAACCCTGCTCACCACAATTGAAGGTACGGTTCCTCTTTCCAGAACGATGAAAGAGGACCTGCTGCGGCTTCGAAGCTGGGCAAGCGGACGGGCCCGACCGGCCAGTACACCGGATGCCCACCAGTCCGCCGAGCCGCGTCGCAAACTCGAAATGGAATAGTCGCTTCGTTACTTCTGCCTGTTAAGGACGTTCCGATGAGCACTGTCATGGTTGTCACTCCGATCATCATCGCCAACTGGCCGGTGATCTCCGCCGCAGTTGCCGGAGCCGTCGGCAGTATGGGATTCACCCTGGCCGAAGCCGCTGCCGGTGTCGATGTGCGTGTCAGTTCAAAGAACGCCACGAAGACAGAAATTGAACTCGACGACAGCGAGATTTTGTCCGCCGGAACTGAACTCGGTGAAGAGATGACCGTGGTTCGCGATGGTGTCACTGCCCGCTTCAAACGGGATGCCCGTGGTTCGCTCACGCTCTGCATGGAAGGCGAAGGCTATACGAAAGCCGAGCTTCACCAGATCGGCGAGGAACTGATGGGCCGCGTCACGCAGCAGTATGTGTATCACCGCGTGATGACCGAGATGAAGAACAAGAACATGACGATCGTGTCGGAGGAAGTCGATACGGACCAGACCGTGCATATCCGCGTCAAGAACTGGTAACGATCAAACACCGATTCACGACTCGACTGGGAGAAGATTAAGGTGGCCAACGAAGAACTTGAGATTCAGATCTCGAAAGACGGCAAGGTAACCATCCGTACGATCGGCATCAAAGGGGCTCGCTGCCTCGACGCCGCGGAGATGCTGGCCTTAATTGTTGGGAAAGAAGAACAACGCGAGTTGACCAGCGAGTATTACGAACAGGATCAGTCCCAGAGCGAGCATCTCGGGATTCATCAGAAGTATCAGTAAGCGACGTGAAAGATGCAGTGTCCGTCCTGCCAATTCGAGAACATGCCGGGGCTCACGCAATGTGGACGCTGCGGCTCGATGCTGACTGGCGGACAGGTCGCAGTCGATGTACTCCCGCCCCGAGCATCGAAGCGACAGAAATGGGTCCGTAACTATTTGCCGAGCACCTCGTCCGCTGGCGAATTCTTCAGGCCGATCCTCGATTGGTTCAGCGATCGCGTTCACGTCGGAACGCAGGTCCCCGGCCATGTGACGGAATTCGGAATCCTGCTCCGAATGTTGATCCCCGGTTGGTCTCATCTTTACTGCGGCTGGTCAACGTGGGGACTGGCCTATCTCTTCAGCTATTTTCTGCTGCTCCTGGTTTCATTCCTCACACTCGGAACGGCCTACGCAGGCTTCTTCTTCGGGATGGCGGTCGCCGTCCATGCCACATCGGTTGCCAGTCTCTTCCGAAGTCGTGAAGCTGACCCGCGAGAACGCATGGTCTCGTCGCTGCTTTGTATCTTCCTGATCGGAATCGGCGTCTATCTGCCGCTTTCGCACTTCATTTATAATTGGACCAATCCCATCGTCCTGGCAATGGACACGCCTCCGTTTCGTGAAGGGGAAACGTTTCTCACCTCTGAAGTGACTGCGGAGACTCCACTCAATCGAGGCGATGTGGTCGTGTTCATTCCCAATCGCTTTGACATTCCTCAGCCGGGACGGATCTATCGGATCGATGGCCCGCACATCGATCGCATCATTGGGCTGCCTGGCGATAAGGTGCAGGTGAAAGAGGGAGAAGTCCTGGTCAACAGCGAGCCAAGCCAGTATCAGCCACTCAACAAAGCCTTTCGTCTGCCAGATATGGAGACAACGGTCTCATCCAATCAGGTGTTGATCTTTCCAAGTTCGGAGATCGTCCTGAATTCTCAAGAGCGTTCGGCTGTCGCCGGCATTGCAAAAATCCCCCGATCGAATGTGAATTCCGTGATCCGCTATCGCATCGCTCCGTTCTATCGCATGGGAAGAATTGACTGACTGAAATACGATCTATGTCCCGATTCAAACGACTGGAACTCCCTGACGAAGAGTCCGCACAAAGCGAGCTCACACTTCAGGGGAATCTGAAGAACGACTGGGCCCGCCAGGCCGATGACGCCCGGCGAGCCGGACTCTATGAGTCGGCGCTCCGGCTCTACTCCCGTTGTCTCGAAGCCGACAAATCAGTTGTAACCGCCTGGTGCGGTCAGGTGCAGATGCTCATTTTTCTCGAGGAGTATCCGGAAGCCGAACTCTGGAGCAAGAAGGCGATTGAACTTTTCCCGGGAAGCGGGGATCTCGTGGCGTCGCATGCACATTCCCTGTCCCGGCAGAACAAGAAGGGCGACGCCATGGGCGCCATCGACAAAGCGATGGCAATGACCGGAGAATCGGCTTATCGATGGACGGTTCGGGGCGAGATCCTGACGGCCCGCAAGAGCAATCTCGCCAGCGACTGTTTCGACAAAGCCCGACTGGCGAATCCCGACTGGCTCACCTCTGCGGAAATCGGTCTGATTCTGTTGCATTACTCGCAGACGAGTCGAGCATTGATGAGTCTGCGGATCGCGATTGAAAATGGGCCCGATGCCCCGTATGCGTGGTATCTGAAAGGCCTGGCCGAACAACGACTGGGGATGACGGGCAAAGCTCGTGAAAGTTTTCAGACGACTCTGGAGTTGAATCCCCAACACAGCGACAGCCTGAGTCGGCTGCGCGAACTTGACCGAGGTGAAGGAACATTATGGAATCGTCTCCGCCGGCTGTGGAGCTAGCTCCATCGTCTGAGCAAAGTCGGGCTTACTTCGATCGCATCCTCAAGCTTGCACGAAAGCATGGGGCCAGCGACGTTCATCTGATTCGTGGAATCCCGCCAGTTCTGCGAATCAACGGCGACATCACGCCCATCCAGGCCGCCCCTGTTGAACCGCAACAACTCAACGATCTGCTCGAAACGCTGGCCAATCCTCTGCAACGCGAGACCTACACCAGAACCTGGCAGCTTTGTTTTTCAATGTTCTGGCCAAAGATCGGACGGTTCCGCGCGAGCGTCTATCAGCATAGTGGCGTTCCGGAATTTTCAATCCGCATTTGTGAGGAAACGTTCCGGACTCGCGAACAGCTGGGACTTCCTACGGTGGTCGAGGAATTGACTCGGCGTCCAAACGGCTTGATCCTTGTGACGGGGCCCACGGGCGTTGGGAAAACGACGACGCTCAGCTACATGATCAATTCGATCAACCACAACCGCCGCGCTAAAATTGTCACCATTGAAGATCCGGTCGAGTTCGTCCACGAGAATCGATTGAGCATCGTTGTGCAGCAGGAAGTGATGACCGATGTGACTTCGTTTCGAGCAGGCCTCACCCATGTTCTGCGACAGGACCCGGACGTCATCGTCATTGGAGAGATGCGGGACCTGGAAACAATCGAGACCGCACTGGTCGCCGCTGAGACCGGTCACCTGGTTTTGGCAACATTGCACACCCCCGATTCCGTGCAGACGATCCAACGCATCTTCAGCGTCTTCCCACCCTCTCAGCAGAATGCCATCGTGCAGCAGCTCGCTAACAGCCTGCAGGCCATCGTCGCGCAGAAACTGCTACCACGAGCCAACGGCGAAGGGCGGATTCTGGCCTGTGAAGTCTGCGTCGCTACGCCCGCGGTTCGCAATCAGATTCGCGAAATGCACCCCCACCTGCTCTACAGCGAGATGCAGACGGGCCGCAAGCATCACATGCAGACGATGGACCAGTGCCTGCTCGACTATTATCTGAAGGGCGAGATCACCTACGACACCGCTATCTCCAACGCCCGCGAACCGAATACGATCAAGCACAAAGCCACCGGGACGTGAGTTAACGCAACGCCCTCGATAAACAACTTCCCGTTCAATGTGCGTTCGGTCGACTCGCGCTTTGATTCGGTCGAGTCGGAAGTGGGTTCACCGGAAGGTTACCAAGGTCGCTGATGATCATGTCCATCCCCTGGTCGCTGAAGCTGGACCAGGCTGGGAGGTCGTTCGTGATCGGACGTCGGGTTCGGTTCATGATGTGCCTGTCGGGGCGAACCAGATCTCCCAAATCTCCGAATAGCGTCCGAAATGTTTTCGATCCCAATTGCATCATTCTGAATCCGTCACACAATCATGGTTTTGATGGGGGCAGTCGGACTTGTCTGTGCTGCATATCTGATGCCATTCCCAAGCGTCGCAACGAGTTGGGATGGGAAATCGAAACTCTCTGCGGAAGCGGTCATCCTTGGTTCCGAAAGCCTTGCCAGATCAGAGATTAGATCACTCGGACGGATCCGGATGGCTCGGCGAGATTCGGCTGACCTTGCGAATCGCGTTGCCGCTGATCGCATCGCTTGGCTGTTTTGCGCTCACGATGTTCGTCGATCGGACGTTTCTGCTCTGGTATGAGCCGATCTCTGCCGGAGCAGCGATTGCGGCCGGGAACGCATATTGGGCCTTTGCATGTATCCCGGTTTCGGCGCTCGGCTTCGTGACGCCGTTAATCGCCCAGGCCATCGGGCGAAACGACCGGCATCAGACCAGTAATCTCGTCTGGCAGTCGGTATGGATCTCGATCATAACGCTCCCGTACTTCGGACTGGTGGCGGTCTCCGCACCATCGATTTTCGGGCCAGATCACGATCCTGCCCTGCGAACAATGGAGATCCAGTACTTCCGCTGGCTTCTCACAGTCGCGCCGGGGGCAATGCTGGAAGCGGGCCTTTCGGCCTATTTCGTGGGTCGAGGACTGACCGGACGGGTTCTGGCAATTAATGTCGCCAGCGCCATCCTCAATATTCCGCTCGACTGGTGGCTCATTTTTGGCGGGCTGGGCGTCTCGGGAGCAGCGATTGCGACCTCGCTGGCCATGTGGTTCAAGGTCGCGCTTTATGGATGGCTTTTGAGCCGCGAAGCTTATCACGGGCGTTTTACCGGCTTTCCGATTCGATGGCGTTTCGGCACGATGCTGTCGATCGTGCTACCAGGATCGACACTGGGGGTGCAACAGGTCATCAAATCGGCCCTCTTCAGCTATACGCTGATCTCGATTGGCCGGATTGGAGCCGTGGAACTGGCCGCAACGTCGGCCGCATTGAGCCTGTACCAGCTCTTCTGCACGCCAGTTATCGGCCTGGCTTCCGCCGTGACCGTTGTATCGGCGCAGCGTTTTGCAGCCGAGGGGCTTCTTCGCTCGATGCGCTCAACCGCCGTTGGAATGCTGATCGGAACCGTCTATACGTTGACGTACGTCATCCCGTTTCTCATCACCCCGGAACTGTTTACCGGGCTGATGGGGTCCGAATTAACCGAAACGGAAAAGCAGACCGTCCTGCCGCTCGCAAGCGATTTACTGAAACTGACCACCATCTTCGCTCTGTTCGACTTCGTGTCTCAGATCCTTGCTGCCGGACTGAAGGGAATAGGGCGGGCTGCCATTCTATTAATCGCGGCCATCATCGCCGTCGTGCTGATCGCGGTTGGATTCTCGCTCTATTCCCAGTATGAGCAGCCGACGTTGATCGTCTGGTGGGGTGTTCTGATCTGGTGGCCCATCTTGCAGGCGGTCGTCCTTTTCTTCGGCTTCGTGCGAACCCTCAACCGAGAACGCCTCAGTCATCGCTCCTGACTGGTGACCCGACGGCCCGGCTCCCTTGCCGATCGGCATTCGACCGCGCTCACGCACTCCCTTCGGTTTTGCCTACCGCTCTCTGGAATAAGACAATTGTCGGAGTATCCAAGGCCAATGCTGCAGAAAGGCGTGAGCGAGCACCGCTTATAGATCGACGCAGGTTGATTGGTATAGACCTTGCTGAGCCACTCCAACGTGGACGCCTCGCGATCCCGCCTTTCGGCTCGTTACCGAGCCTCCCCTGCCTCTTTTGTTTTCAGGATGTGACATTGTGAAGATCGGTCTCGTTGCGCACCTCAAGTACCCGATCTCGAAACCGTATGCGGGCGGTCTCGAGAGTTTCACAGCCAAGTTTGTCGAACAGCTGCAGGAGCGAGGCCACGACGTCACCCTGTTTGCCAGCGGAGACTCTGATCCCCGACTGAATGTTTCCCCGATCACGCCGACCGCGACGAAGTTGCTGCAGAACTCTACTGGTAATGATCGCGATAATCGCGTTGAATACCAGGAAGACCTCGCGTATGACCGGCTCTTCGATCGGCTGCGGCACAGCGATTTTGACCTGATTCACAATCATTCGATTCATCCCACGCCACTCCGACGCGCTGATGAACTCCCCTGCCCGATGGTCACCACGGTCCACGTGCCAGTACTTCCGCGACTCGCAGAACAACTGTTCGAGAAACCGGCACGGGGTTGCGGGAGCTTCGTGAATATCTCCGAAGTCAATCGCAAGGAATGGGAGCCGCTGCTCGGTGATCATGTTGTGATTCCGAACGGAGTCGATACTTCGTTCTGGAAACATTGTTCCCGACCGCGTAACGGACGAGCTGTCTGGTTCGGACGAATCCTGGCCGACAAGGGAACGCACTGGGCAATCGATGCCGCCCATGAAGCTGGAATTCCCATCGATCTGGCCGGACCGATTGCCGATGACGACTATTTTCGACAGATGGTGATGCCCCGATTGCGGTCTGCCGATCGCTATCTGGGACATGCCAGCCATGAAGAACTCTGTCGCATCATCGGTGCGGCCGAGGTTTGCGTTGTTACCCCCTGCTGGGACGAACCATTCGGACTGGTCGTCGCGGAAGCGCTCGCATGCGGAACACCGGTGGCAGCCTTTGCCCGGGGTGCACTCTGCGAGCTGGTCACGCCCGAAGTGGGGCATCTCGCCAGACCGAACAACATTCGTTCTCTGGCCCGGGCGATTCGTCTTTGCCGTCTTATCGACTCGTCACAGTGCCGTCACGTTGCTCAGCAGCGATTCTCGCTCACAGCAATGATGGACCGCTATGAAGACTACTACCGGCAACATCTGTCCGGTACCTTTGCCTCTGATAACCGTCTCGTCGAGACTTCACTGGAGCTGGCCCCTTGACGTTCCCTCTGATCGGATATTACACCCACTACCACGGTTTCGGACACCAGCGGCGCGCCGAAGCAATCCTCGCCCACGTTCGCAATCCCGCCTGGGTGATCTCGAGCCGAATGAACCCTGGAGACTGGGACGCCCCCCAGGGCACGCAATTTCTGGATCTCCCCTGCGATGACGATGATCTTCTCGAAGAAGGGCTGACGCGAAGCGGGGATGTTCCCGGTGTGCATTATGTGCCTCTCTGGGCTCCTAACTGCCGGCAGCGGATCGCCGACTACACGGCATGGATGGCGACGGAACGCCCCTCGCTGATCGTGGTCGATGTGTCGGTGGAGATTTCTCTTCTGACTCGCATGGCATCGATTCCACAGATCGTGATGCGTCAGCATGGTCAGCGCGACGATGCCGCTCACGAGAATGCCTATCACGCTGCGGAACGTCTGCTCGCACCATTCCCGGAAATGCTGGAAGATGAAATTACCCCGGACTGGGTGCGGCAGAAAACACTTTACCTTGGCGGATTTGCCCGCTCGGTCACGCCTGTCAGTCGAGTCGAGGCGCGCGATCACCTTCAACTTTCGAACGAGAAACGCGTGGTCGTTGTCATGACCGGTCGCGGCGGGCACGCACGAACGCCCTCCCAAATTGTCGAAGCCGCCCGAGCAACGCCGGACTGGCAATGGCATGTGATTGGAGGGATCGATGGAGACGATGCCGATTCCTTCCCCGAGAACGTCATCTGGCACGGCTGGGTCGGCAATCCCGAGGTCTACATCAACGCCTGCGATATTCTGGTGACCGCGGCTGGCCACAACAGCGTGATGGAAGCCGGCCGGGACCGAGTGCGGATGATCGCCATCCCGGAAGACCGTCCGTTCCGAGAACAGGAACGCAAAGTCGCCGTCCTCGATCGTGAGCAACTCGCCATCGGCCAGACAAAGTGGCCCGAGCCGCAGCACTGGCCGGACCTTCTGGATCGAGCGATGCAACTTGACTTGAGTCAATGGGACGCTGTTTTCTCAAGCAACGGAGCCGAACAGGCGGCCCGGTTGATCGAAGAAATCGCGGACTGGTCGGCTGCTCGTTTCCAACGGATTGATCAGCCAGCGTCCGGGGTGATGGCATGATCGAGGCAAGCGTATTGACCATAGTCAAAGGGCGGCGTCCTCATCTCGAAAATCAACTTCGAGGACTGGAAAAGTCGACCGCTCCGCCGAAGGAATGGGTCATCATCGGGATGGATGAAGATCCTCCCCATTTTGAGTCCGCTCATTTTCCGATTCGCCGGGGACGGGTGAACTCAAGTGGACAGGGCGAGATCCCACTCGCGCTGGCCAGAAACAGAGCCGCTTCACTGGCATCCAACCCGCTGCTCATATTTCTCGACGTCGACTGCATCCCCTCGCCGGGCCTCTTAAAGACGTTCAGTCATGTCATGAGCCGGGCTTCGCAAATCTGGATGGGGACAATCGGCTATCTTCCTCGAGACGCTGCTTCGGGAGACTGGACTTTCGACGGCCTCGCCCAGCAGGCCATCGAACATCCCCTGCTTCCGAAGCTCGACGGAGCGGACTGTCTGCCGTCGAATCGTTACGAACTTTTCTGGTCCCTGAACTTCGCGATCCCGGCTGAGTTGTTCGGGCGGATCGGAGGTTTCGACGAGAACTATGCCGGCTATGGAGCGGAAGATACCGATTTCGCGTTCATGGCTCGCGAACAGGGCATTGGCTTCGGTTTCGCAGCGGCCCGGGCCTATCACCAGCATCACGCCGTTTGCAAGCCCCCGCTGAACCACTTTCGTTCGATCCTGATCAACGCCGAACGCTTCCGGCAGAAGTGGGGACTCTGGCCGATGGAGAAGTGGCTTCGCCAGTTCGACGAACTCGGTCTGATCGACTTCAACGTTGACTCCGACGAACTGGCGATCCTGAGAGACCCGACCGAAAGTCAGATTCGCGAAGCGACCGTGAATACCCCTGCGGGATTCTGAACGCCCACTGGCATGACGTTTAGAAAGTCTCTGGCAACAGCATCCGGGTGGCCGGTCCACACTCAACTGGTGCGTATGAGATTCAATTCTCATCCCCCTCCAGAAGATAGGCGAGCAAATCTCGAATCTCTTCCGGACGCAGAGGGTCGAGTAGACCGTTGGGCATCACAGACGTCGTGAGTTCGCGTCGCTCTTCGATATCGTTCTTGTCGAGCAGGAAGATCTGGCCGTCGGGGCCGACATAGGCCTGCTTCTGCCCTTCCCGGCCGACGATAAGACCAATGCGGACCTTGCCGTCGATGGTGATGAGTTGTTGCGGCCGATAGTAGGGTGCCATCTCCGCGCTCGGGTTGACGATGTGTTTGAGCAGCCAGTCGGAGGAGACGCCCGTCTGATTACGTATCGTCGACAAGTCTGGCCCGATATCGTGGCCACGACCATTCATGGTATGACAGCTGAAACAGTTTCCGAGTTTGGCATGGAAGAACAGGCGGCGACCAGCTTCGGGATTCGCGTTGCCCTCGGCTTCACCAACCAGCTTTTGCCACGCCGCGAGATCGCTGCGTTCCGGTTTTGGTTCGAGCATGCGCTGCTGGGACTCGGTCGTGGACAAAGTCCGACTCGCCTCGGATGCGACAGCTTCGCTGGAACTGGCCGCCAGTTCGTTGAGCATCGCTTTGTACTGCTCGGCGAATGGTGCGAGTCCGGCAATTGCGTCCGTCCTGAGACTATCATCGAGTGACTCGTCGGTGGCTACTTCCGCGAGCCTTTTCGCCCGACCGGGATCGGGATGAATCACCAGAAGTCGGATCGCTTCCCGCTGCAGCCGTTCATCCTGCTCCCGACTTAAAGAGACGAGAGAGTCGACCTGGAGCCGCCCTGAACTCGAGTTGACACTTTGCAGTGCCAAAGCCCGCAATCGGGAAGACCGACTCGTATCGAGGGCGATTTCCGTGAGTCGGTCGTCGGGGAAGAACTCTCGTCCCGCTTCCCCTCCGATGCTGGCCAGCGAGGCGATCACAGCACGCAGGTCGCGACGCGTCAGATCGGACCGATCAAGCAACTTCTCCAGCATTGGTCGATACTGCTTGAGGTCCGCGTCGGCGATCCATTTGATCCCAACGAAGCGGACATCGGAAGACTCATCGGTCAACAGGTCGCGGACAACATCCGAGTTTCCGATCGGATCAATGCGTTTGAGCGTGACGGCGGCGTGCGATCGGACACGTGAGTTTTCGTCGCTCTGCCAGTCGAAACCGCTCAGAACGTCCGGATGCTGTGTGAGGACATGCATCGCTTGCGTGCGAACATACGGATCATCGGCCCCCAACAGCTTGAGTGCCTGCTGTGGAGCGGGAACGGATGGAGTCTCCCGTGGCATTTCAGGATCTAGACGAACCGGCGTTTCGAACTCGACACGCCAGACGCGACCGTAACCATGAACCGGGTACGAGATCTTCACCCAGTCGGTGAAATAGAGATAGCGTCCGTCGTTCGAATACGAAAAATGAACGGGGCGAAAGTCATCAGGGCCGCTAAGAAACGGTTCACGCGTCGCTTCAAAAGAAGCGCCATCCGGCTTCAAGGAATGAAGGTCAACACGGTTATCGGTCCACGATGCCGTGAGCAGTTTCTCGGGACCATAAGCGATCACGCCACAGGCGGCTTCGCCGAGAGCCCCACACATTCCGAGCGTGCCGGGATTCTCGCCGAACCAGCAGACGAGCGGATGCTGGCCCGAGCGACCATAGCGATACTCGTAGCCGAAATCGGCGCCGGGGATGATGTGCAGCAACCGGTTTGGCGGCGTGGCGTTGGGATCGTTGTCGGTGGAATAGAGGTTCCCGGCCAGATCGTACGCCATGCCGAACGCGTTCCAGTGGCCGGTACTCAGGCGCTCCAGTTGAGTGCCATCGGTGCGGCAGTGATAGGTTGAGCCCCCTTCACCGCCACCTGCCAGCCGCACGCCATCGCTGCCTACAAACGCGTAGTCAACGCCCAGGTTCTCTCCGAAACCAAACGCCAGCCAGTCGGGATGAGCAGGATCGATCGCGAGTCCGCCAACGCCATTGTGCGGGTAATCCCCTTCTGTTTCGCAGATGATCAGCTTCTCCGGTTCGCCCTCGGCCTTCGACTTCGTCGCGGCGTCACGGAAGCGGCCGATAAACCAGCGGGTGCTCACGTAAAGGTGTCCATCCGGACCGAACAGCAGATCGGTACTGAAGGTATGCCCTTCGTAGAAGACGGAACTCTTGTCAGCAACACCATCGCCGTCGGTATCCTCGAAGATGAGGATGCGATCGGTTTCGGGACCTTCGTAATCGGAGTTGCGTTTGTGCGTGTGATTTTCCTGCACGAAGACGCGGCCATCGGGCGCGACCGCGATCCCAACGGGCGTAACGATGTCCGGGTTTTCCGCGAACAGAGTCACGTTCTTGATGTTGGGATGATGCACGGTCGGAGCGAAGCGAGTCTTCTCCCGGGACGCCCAGGGGCGAGTTTCTTCCGACTGAGCCAGTCCAGCGTGACAGGCCAGTATCAAGAGAACGACCATCGAAAGACGAGTCATGGGAGCTTTCCACTGAAAGGTCAGTCAAGAAGGGCTATCAACGGCAGTTGAACTCCAGGCGGTTAGTCCACCAGTTCTTTTCGCAAAGGCTCATCAACAATGAAAGCTTCTGGAAAGTCGGCCGACTTCACGCCGTTACGATCCCGCAGACGCTTGATCTGCTGACGTCCCCGTGGAGGATTGAGAGGGACCTGCATACCGCCGAGTTCGTCCATCATCTCGTAGAGCCGATCCTGCATCTGGTTCTTGATCTTCTCGTAAGACGGCTCATGGATCAGGTTGGTCTGCTCCATCGGATCGGCCTGGATGTCGAACAGTTCGTCGGTGTCCCAAAGGCCGTAATAGGTCGTGTACTTGTACTGGTCTCCCCGCAGCGAGAAGTGGGTCGGCGTCTGCGGGTAGTTCTGCTCCCAGTAGTAGACGTAGAGGAAATAATCGCGCCACGGAATCGACTGGCCCTGCGCAAGCGGCAGAAAGCTCTGGCCGTCCATATGGGCCGGCTTCTTTACGCCCATTGCTTCCATGACCGTCGGCGCGATGTCGATATTCGCGACGACCTCATCAACCACCGTGCCCCCTTTGATGAGCGAGGGACACTGCATGAGCATCGGCACCCGGCTGGAGGTCTCGTAAGCCACCCGCTTATCAATCAGGCCATACTCGCCGAACATATAGCCGTTATCGCCCATGTAGATGACGAGCGTGTCGTCGTAGATCCCCATCTTCTTCAACTGCTCCATCACCGAGCCGATGCTGTCATCGACAGTCCGCAGGGCTTCGCAGTAACTCTTGTAGTAGTCTTCAACCGGCGTATCGGTATGCAGCGGAAAGTCCATCCCATGCCAGCTGTTCCGTTGATCGAGCAGCCATCGCGGGCGATTGCGGAGGTTGTCGGTGAGCAACTCGCTCGATTCCGGAAGGTCGAACGGAACATCCTTGAGCGTGCCTTTGTATTTCGGCTCCGGCGTGAAGGGACCGTGCACGGCTTTATGGGACAGGTACAGAAAGAACGGCTGCTCGGAATCGGACTGCTGTTCCAGAAATTCGACCGCCTTGCGGGTCAGCAGCGTGGTGATATAGCCGTCCTGCGGAACCCGCTTGCCGTTGTCGTTGAGCGTGTACTTGTCGCTTGGCGGGTAGTAGTTCCCCTGCCCCTTGAAACTGAACCAGTAATCGAAGCCGGGACGCGGCTCGTCGCTGGCGTGCCCCATATGCCATTTGCCAATGAACCCGGTCTTGTAGCCGGCATCCTGCAGATACTGAGGGAAGAACTGCGTCCCTTGGGGAACAGGACGCTGATTATCGATGACACGATGCCGAAACGTATACAACCCGGTCAGAATCGAAGCCCGGCTCGGTGAACAGAGAGACGTCGTCACGAAGGCGTTCTTCAGATGGGCGCCATTCTTCGCCATCGCATCCATGTGCGGCGTTTTCGCCAGCGGATGTCCCATGAAACTCATCGCGTCGTAGCGGTGGTCATCGGAAAGGATAAAGACCACGTTTCGCGGCTTCACTCCATCGACCTTCTCCGCCGTCACTTCCTCCGGGACCGGAACAACTTCGGCCTGAGCCGTGATTGAATATGCAAGAACGCTGCAACTGGCAGCACACACAAACAGCATCCGAATAACAGACATTCTCGGGGTTCCTCACATCAGCGTTCGTTCAAATGAGACGACTGAACTCTAAAGGAAAACCCCGAGCCTGTCACTGAAGCGAAGCAAGTCCGTACTCGCTCGACTATCCAGCCGCCATGGAACGAGTAAGGTGATCGCGCCGCTGCCGCTCATTTGTCTCTCGAGGACTCAGCCTGTTCGTGACTCAGGTAGACCCACGCTCTCTGTTTTCTCGATCGCTCCTCGCCGCCGACCGCCTCTCGAAACCAGAACTCACACGGTTGCCGATTGAAGTTTCTCTCGTTGAGACCACAGAGATTCGCCTGGGCATCTTCGATCAGGAATGCGGGGATCTCGTTGTCCCATCCTCGGTTCGAATAGATGAAGCACCCCAGAAGATCGGTGAAGCCTCCGGCTCTGGTATGGATGATCGTTCCGATCTTCTCGGTCTTCATTCCCAGGATCCACAGGGACGCTCCGTTGTTGGTCAACATTGTCCCTTCTCGTTCCGTGTTCAACTGCCTGCACCAGACATGGTGCTGCGGACTTTCCAGATCGAGACGACCGCAGTAGTCATCGAGGAAAATCTCGCCACGGCCACGTCCGATGACGTGCGCGCCGATCCACGAACTGACGACAAGGGTTCGTTTCGACTCATGAAGAATCGTGACGCTCTGCCCTCCACTCTGGTTTGAGCATCGTTCAATGATTACCACGGGTGCGTCTCGACCGTGCCGCTGATCGTCGTCGTCAACGAGTCGCCAGACGGCGTTGTCCCCGAATTTGCAACGTCCTTCGAGACCGATGATGCGTTGCAATGCTCCGCAGATGCGAACTTCGGCATCGAACAGAAAGTGAGCTCCACCGGGGAGATACACCGTTCGTGCGCCGGAATCGATGGCTGCCTGCAGAGCTTGCGAGGAGTCCGTCTTCCCGGTGGGATCGGCTCCGAATTCGACGATGTTCTTCCAATGCTCGAGATCGCCCCAGGGAACTTCAGGTGTTTCTTTCGCCTCCAGATGACGGCGATCTTCCGGCAGAGTTCCGTCGAGGTCATTGGACCAGGTCGCGACGTTGGCATGAGAGGTGTCTTCGGCAATCAGCCCCGCTTCGATGATATCGCCTTTGTCGCGACCCTTGTCGGCATTGTCGACGGCTTTCCCATATCCAGTGATCCGCGTGTTGCGAATGTAGAGCTGCCGCTGATTAAGGATTCCCGATGTTTTCTCTGCTCCCGGAAGTCCGACCAATTCAGAATCGACGAGGGTCACCGTCCCCCACGAGTCCTTTCGGTTGAAGATCGCTGGTACGCGATTCTCGCTCTTGAGACCTCGCACGAAAATCATCTGATGATAGTTGTGCCAGCCGTAAACATTCTGATTCCGCAGAGTGATGTGCTCGAAGGTGCAGGAGTTCACCGGCCACCACGTGCGAATCCCTTCGTCAAATCCGTCAACCGTCAGGTTTCGTACGAGAAGCGGACCGATTTCGTCGGTGTGTCCCAGATCGAGCCCGATCCGCCCCTGACCGTCGCCAGAAACGATCCGGACATTTCGGATCGTTCCCTGATTGCTGGCGTTGAACTGGATTCCAATCGCCCCCGGATTCCCCTCCCCGGTTTCCACCGTAAGGTCGCGGATCGCGTTCCGGAAGCGTTGCGCCGGGCTGCTGCCGGTCCAAATCACCGCGCGGGACGTACCATCGACACCACTGAAGGCTGCAGTCTCGTCCGGTACGCGGAGAATCGTCTGATCCCGTCCCTGCCCCTGGAGAATCGTTCGCTTCTGCTTCGTTCCGCCGTGCGGTCCGTCCGGCCAGCGGAGCGTATCGCTGATTACAAACGTTCCCGCCGGAAGATAGACGATTCGATTTCCGTTCGGATGAAGGTCGAGAGCCTTCTGGATCGCTGCGGTATCGTCCCGTTCGTCATCAGGAACGGCTCCGAAATTCAGTACATTGAGGACACCGCTATCCTCCGGAAACACGATGTCCTGCTCAGCCGGCGAATCGGACGAGAGTCGATCTCGATCCTCTGCAAATACCACGGTGCTCAGCACGAGCATGGGAAACAGAGACTGCCAGCCGCTCAAGCGAAGGCTACGAAGGAACGCTCGCGGTAACATCATCATCGAATCACTTCCTTCTTCGTCAGACCGGGCGCTCTCAGGCAATGATCTCGTCAATTGGATGACCGTGATGAACGCGACCGTCGCTTCCCTGCGAACCGGGTGTCCGTCCGAACTCGGATGCAAAGACGACGAGTGTCTCATAGAGCATGCCTCGCTGGTCGAGATCCTGCAACAACGCCCCGATTAATTAATCGACAGTGCGAGTTCCTGATGTGGTTGGCATTGAGTTTTCCGCCAGAGCTTCTTGCATCGACAGTCGTTCTTCGCGACCTCTTGTAGACCGTATTCGGATAGGGTCGGAATCATTTGGCTTGATTCAAGAGGGCCGCCCGGCATAATCTCAACGTATTCGGGACTTCTCATACGTTTTGTTTCCCGCCCGCGACTGAGCCGAAGGCTCGATCTGTTTTGTCTCCCTGCACCCAGCTCAAGGCTCAACTGCGCCCATGATCTCTAGAAGACCTCCTGCCTTATCTCTGTTTTCGTATCTGATGCTGTTCCTGCTTCCCGTATTAACGGCGGCACAGGTCAGTTATTCCGCTGAGCCATTCAAGTTCCAGAAGGACGATGTCGTCGCGATCTACGGAAACGGACTCGCCGACCGGATGCAGCACGATCCCTGGGTGGAAACCGTTCTGCAGAGTCACCTGGAAGGAATGAATGTCCGCTTCCGGAACATGAGTTTTTCCGGCGACATGGTCAATCGGCGGCCCCGAAACAAAGGGTTCACCAACGATGAAGAATACCTGCAGCACGTCGCACCGAATGTCGTCTTCATCATGTACGGCTACAACGAATCGTTCGCCGGCCCGGAAGGCGCAGACGCTTACCAGGAAGAGCTCGTTAAACTCGTCGAGAAGTATCGCGCCCTCCGCAAAGAAGACGGCGTCGATGCTCGCTTCGTCCTGTTCAGCCCGATCGCGTATGAAAACACAGGCGATCCCAATCTGCCGGATGGCGTGCAGCTGAACGCTAACCTTGCTGCTTATACCCAGGCCACACGCCGGGCGGCGGATGCTGCCGGAGCAAGTTTCGTCGACTTGTACTTCCCAACGTTTCAGCTGTTTGCATCGAGCCCGGAACAGTTCACGATCAACGGGATTCATCTCAATGAAGAGGGATACAAGGAACTGGCGGGGATCATCTCCCGAGCCCTGCTGAAGAAGCCGGCCACTCCCGCCGAGAGCCTCGGCGACGTGTACGCAGCCGTTGAGGATAAGAACTGGCACTGGCACAATCGTTATCGGGCCACCGACGGGAACGATGTCTGGGGCAGCCGATCGACACTCACCTTCGTTAATAACCAGAGCAACGCGGATGTCCTCAAGCACGAGCTGATCATGCTTGATGTTATGACCGCGAACCGGGATTCCGTCATCTGGGCCGCTGTTGAAGGTCGCAATCTGAAGCCGGATGACAGCAATGTTCCGCCACCGGTCAAGGTCATCTCCAACGTCGGTGGTGGCAGCAAGAGTTCGAACAAGGACAAAGAGGGCAGCACAGAATATCTGAGCCCCGAAGAAAGTCTCGAAAAGATTACTGTTCCGGACGGCTTCGAGCTGAATGTGTTTGCCTCCGAGCAGATGTTCCCGGAGATGGCCAACCCGGTGCAGATGCAGGTCGACAGCAAGGGACGTCTCTGGGCGGCCTGCTGGAACACCTATCCCAAATGGGAACCGCTCAAGGAGATGAACGACACGCTGATGATTCTGGAAGACACCGACAACGACGGTGTCGCCGATCAGCGGAAGATCTTCGCCCATGTCCATAATCCGCTGGGATTCGAATTCTGGAACGGGGGCGTTGTCGTGACGTCGGGTCCGGATCTTCTCTTCCTGGAAGACACCGATGGCGATGACAAAGCCGACAAACGCACGATTCTGCTGCAGGGGCTCGGAACTTCCGATACGCACCACGCCGCCAATAACCTGATCTACGGTCCGGACGGAGGCATCTACTGGCAGAGCGGAATTTTCCTCGTGCACAACCACGAGACACCGTGGCGTCAGAACCTGAATATCGGCGATTCCGGGATGTATCGCTTTGATCCCCGGACGTTCGTCATTACGCCGCACGCCGGCAACTCGCCGAACCCGCACGGCACCAGTTTCGACTACTGGGGCTACTGCTACGCCAACGACGGAACTGGGGGACGCTCCTATCAGGTTCGGCCGGAAGGCAAGGGATTCAAGATGCACGAGCTGCTGACCAAGGAATTCCGTCCGGTCGCAGCCGATGAGATTCTTTCCTCCAATCACTTCCCCGAAGACATGCAGCAGGATTTCCTGATCTGCAACACGATCGGCTTCCTCGGCGTCAAACAGTACGACCTCGATCGCGATGGCGACGGCAAGGATCGCAAGTTCGGCGAAGTCTGGGGAACGCCCGGAATGGAACTGCTCAACAGTTCTGACCGCAACTTCCGCCCGACCGATGCCGTCGTCGGTTCCGACGGTGCCCTGTACGTCTCCGACTGGTGTAACGTCATCATCGGGCACATGCAGCACAATATCCGTGACCCCAATCGCGACCACCAGCACGGGCGCATCTTCCGACTCACCGTCAAGGATCGTCCGCTGCAGAAGCCGGTCGACATCGAAGGCGAATCGATCACAGACTTGCTCGACAACCTCAAGCATCCGGTCAACGGAGTGCGTCATCGCACACGTGTCGAGCTGAGTGAACACGAACCGAAGAAGGTCATCGCCGCCACGCAAAAATGGATGGCTGAATTCGATCCGAACGACGAAACCGAAGCGCATCATCTGCTGGAGGCGCTCTGGGTTCATCAGCAGTTCAACGTCAAGAATGACGACCTGCTGAAGAAGCTGCTCAACTCAAGCGTCAAGCATGCGGTTGTCGCGGCCAAAACGGTCGAGCACTTCTGGTACAACGTCGATGCCAAGGGTGCGAGCGGCTTCGTGGCTCCGGCCGAGATCGAATTCGTGAAGTACGATCCTCCCAAGCATCTGAGCCCGGACGATCAGAAGGTTTACGAGCTGGGCTCGGCTGTCTATCAGCGGGAAGCTCACTGTGCGACCTGCCATCTGGCTCACGGAAAAGGGAACGGAATTACCTATCCGTCGTTGGTCAGCAGTGCCTGGGTCAACGGCAGTGAAGAACGCCTGATCAAGATGGCTCTGCACGGGATGTGGGGCAAACTGACCGTGCATGGCAAGACGTATGATCCTGCCCGCGGTGTCCCGCCGATGACCGCGTTCAAGAATCTGCTCAACGACGAAGAGATGGCCGCCGTGTTGACGTTCGTCCGGAATACCTGGGGGAACGCAGCGTCAACAATCTCGCCAGAGAAGGTGGCCAAGGTCCGAGCAGCCACGGCTGACCGTTCCATCTTCTGGAATCCGGATGAACTTCTGGCCGAGCACCCCCTCGAAGCCGAACTCGTTCTGGCCGATATCGGGATTCAGGAGGAACAGCTCTCCAACGTCAAACTGGAGAACGAACTTCTCAGCATCGATCCGGCGGAGTTGGCAAAGATCGCCATGGAGAGCGGCAACGCCGATCGCGGCAAGACGCTCTTCTACAAATCGGCGGCCGCCTGTGCCTCCTGCCATGATCCCGCGCCGGGTGCACCACGCATCGGACCGGAACTGGCGAAGCTGACCTCGGTCCTGAGACCGGACGAACTCGTCGACTCGGTCTTGCGACCGTCCAAGCGGATCGACAAGGACTTCGCCCAAATCACCGTCGTCACCATCGACGGAAAGATCGTCACCGGGATTCGAGTTTCCGAGGATGATGACGAACTGGTCCTGAGGAACCTGGCTCAGCCGTCGCCGATCGTCATCAAGCAGGATGATATCGAAGATGTGGTCGATTCGCGCACCTCGCTGATGCCAGCCAATCTGATGCGAACGCTCAAGAATCGCGACGAGTTCAATGACCTGATGAAGTACGTCATTGAAGTCCGCAAGCGGTAACTTCGCGCTCAATCGATTTCAGAAGACGGTGCTGCTCGGCGGCACCGTCTTTTTTTCGTCGATATGCCTTATTCCACGCCAACCCGGGTGTATGATCACGTGTACCGCCACCCGTTTGAGTTTCATGCGGAATAGGGATTTTCTATCCAATTCTTCCTGCGTGAGAGCCAGGTTGTGGTACAAAGAAGCGGCTCGCAAGGTGCGATCGCGATTTGAGAGTCTCACCAGTCACGGAAGTCCACTCATGCAGAACAGTGATCAACCGCTTGAAGAATTGCCGGTCGCTCTCGAACGAGACGGATTTCTCCGTACCCTGCTGAGAGAACTTTCCGGCTCCCTGGAACAGGTCGTTGGTCTGGAGGAAGCCTCCGGATTCATCAGCATTGTGGGCCAGCGAATGGGAGAGCAGATCAATGATCAGTATCTCACGGCCCTGGAGGTCGATCGACTGAATCGCGAGCAGGTGGCGGATGTTCTTGTCGACCTCAAGCAGCGCATACAGGGCGATTTCTACATCATCGAGCAGGACGATGAGAAGATTGTCCTGGGCAATCGTGCCTGCCCGTTTGCCGAGAAGGTCCGCGATCGACCGTCGCTGTGCATGATGACCTCGAACGTATTCGGCGTCATCGCTGCGGAGAACCTCGGCTACTCCAAGGTGGTGATCGAAGAAGCGATTGCTCGAGGCGATGCCGGTTGCCGGGTTGTCGTCCACCTGAAGCCAACTGAACAGGCTAAAGCCGTTGACGGTCGCGAATATTATCAAGGCTGAGAACGCATGACTCCTGAGCAGTTTCGCACCTGGTCTTCTCTGCTCTCCGAAGCGGTCCTCTTACTGGCCAAAGATGGCAGTATTCTAGCCGCCAATAACGGGGTCCAGCAGCTCGGAATCGAACCTCGTGTTCTGGAAGGTGCCAACCTCTGCGCACTCTCAGCCACCGCCCCCGACGAAGTCCGCGAGTTTCTGCGACGTTGCTCCCGGAGCCGCCAGCCGGTCATTGGTGCGGTGACACTGCGACACAACAACGAAGATATCGATTGTCGCTGTGACGGAATGCTGGCCCACCACGAATCCGAAGGGGGCGAGACGACGCTGCTTCTCAAGCTCACCCCCAAAGAACATTCGGTCCGCCATTATCAGTTGATCAACGAAAAGATCGCAGAACTTCACGAAGAGATCAAAGGGCGGATCGCGCTGGAAGAGGAACTCCAGGAACGCAACGAGCATCTGCATGTGACGCTGACGAGCATCGGCGATGGTGTCATTGTGACTGACACCCAGGGTCAAGTGACACTCATGAACGCGGTCGCTGAAGAGCTCACCGGCTGGTCGCTCGAAGCAGCTCGTGGGGTCTCGCTCGCGAACGTCTTTCGGATCATTAATGAAACGACTCGTCAAGAGGTCGAGAACCCGGCCCTGCGTGCCCTGCAGGAAGGTGCAACCGTTGGGCTGGCCAACCATACGTTGCTGATTGACAAAGCGGGACGTGAGCGACCGATCGACGATAGCGCGGCTCCGATCTTCTCTCGGGATGGGAAGGTCATCGGCTCGGTTCTGGTGTTCCACGATGTCACCGTGAGAAGAGAATCCGCGAAACGGCTGGAAGAGAGTGAAGCACGTCAGCGGGCCATGTTCGAATCGGCTCTTGATGGCATCATCACGATCGATGATTCGAATCGAATCGTCGAGTTCAATCCAGCTGCAGAGAAAATGTTCGACTACTCATTTGCCGATGTTATCGGCCGGGAGTTGAACGAGCTGATTCTCGTCGACGGGCGCGAACGCGAGATCGGTCCGAGCCCTGCCAGTCTTCTTGAAATGAAACGAGGCGTTCAATCCGGGAAGCGTCTGGAACTGACCGCTCGCCGCGGAGATGGGACAGAATTCCCAGCTGAGCTCACCCTGACGGGACTCTCGGTCGGGAACGCGGACCTCTTCACCGCCTACATTCGAGACATCACCGAACGCAAACGGATCGAACAGTATCGGAATGCCCGGCACGGGGCGACGCAGGTTCTCACCACGGCCACTTCGGTCCAGCAGGGTATTCACGGCGTGCTGAGAACGCTCTGCCGAACACTGAACTGGCAAATCGGATTCTTCTGGAGACTGAACGAACAGGCCGGCATTCTGAACTGCGAAAACTGCTACCGTCAGGCGGAATTGACGGCGACCGATTTTGAAAACGCCAGTTACCAGCTGGGATTCAGGCATAACGAAGGCCTCCCCGGGCGCGTCTGGGCCGAACGGGGTCCCGTCTGGATGCGCGACGTCAACCATCAACCGCACTTCCCCCGAGCCGCATCCGCCGCCAACGATGGATTGCACGGCGCCTTTGCCTGTCCCGTCGTCGTAAGCGATCAATTCCTTGGCGTCATCGAGTTTTTCAACACCCGCATCCTGGAACCGGATCCCGATCTGCTCGAGATGACAGAAAACGTTGCAAGCCATCTGGCTCAGTTCATCGAACGCATGCAGGCTGAAGAACGATTGCGGGAAAGTCTCGATGAGCTCACAGACTTCTTTCAGAACGCCACCGTCGGACTGCACTGGGTGGCCAAAGATGGGACGATCCTCGAAGCCAATAAGGCCGAACTGGAATTGCTCGGCTACAGTCGGGACGAATACATCGGCCGGTCGATCCGCGACTTCCATGCTGAAGAGGAAGTCATTGACGACATTCTCGATCGCCTGAAGACCGGTCAGGAATTGCATGAATACCCCTCCCGGCTGATCAGTAAAGATGGATCCCTTAAGGACGTGCTGATCGACTCCAGTGTCCGCTGGAAAGACGGGGAATTTGCCCACAGTCGATGCTTTACCCGAGACGTCACCGATCGAAATCTGGCCGAAACACGACTGAGGGAGGAAGAGCAGAAAACCAGGAATATCCTGGAAAGTATTTCGGACGCATTCTTTGCCGTCGATCAGAACTGGAGGTTCACCTATTTGAATACCCAGGCGGAAAATCTGTTGAATCGTCGGGCGTCCGACCTGCTTGGTCGCGTGATCTGGGAGGAGTACCCTGGCCTGCAAGGGACTGAGTTTGAAGAGGCTTACCGGAGGACGGCGAAAGAACTGATTACGCGATCAGTCACCTCGTATTACGCCGATCATGACCGCTGGTACGAGGTCCATGTTTATCCCGCCACCGAGGGGATTTCAGTCTACTTCCGCGACGTCAGCGAGCGGAAACGCAACGAAGCCGTCCTCGCCGCTCAGAAGCGGGCGCTCGAACTGCTGGTCCGAGGAGCCCCGCTGTCAGATGTCCTCGATGCCCTCTGCGAGGCCATTGAAGGCCAAAGCGATCAGAACTTTATCGCCACGATTCTCCTCGTGGAAGAGTCGTCAGGGTGCCTTCGCTCGACCGCCGGCCATCGAGCTCCGCCCGCTTACAGTGAGGCGGTCGATGGAGTCTCAGTCGCTGAGGGCAACGGCTCCTGCGGAACAGCCGCGTTTCGCGGACAGACGGTCATCGTCTCCGACATCGAAAACGATCCGCTTTGGAAAGACTTCCGCGACCTCGCCCTTCAGCACTGCCTGAGAGCCTGCTGGTCGACTCCGATCTTCTCGTCGACAAACGACGTTCTGGGAACGTTTGCGGTCTATGCCCCCCGCCCGTCCCAGCCGACCAACGACCAGCTCAACCTGATGGAAGTGCTTGCTCGTACGGCGGGAATCGCCGTCGAACGACGGCGGGATGAGGAGTCCCTTCGCATTGCCGACCGACGCAAGGACGAATTCCTGGCAACTCTGGCTCACGAACTGCGAAATCCGCTGGCTCCGATCCGAACCGGACTCGAAGTCCTCAAACTCTGTCAGGATGATCCGGAGACGCTGGAGCAGGTCCGTCAGACGATGGAACGGCAGACCCAGCAGCTGATCATCCTCGTCAACGACCTTCTGGACGTGTCGCGAATCACCCGCGGGAAACTGGAACTCAGGACGAGCGAAGTCCTTCTTGCTGACGTTCTGCAGAGCGCGATCGAAGCCTCGAAGCCATTCATCGAAGAAGCGAACCACGACTTCACTGTCGAGATTCCCGCAGAACCGATCCATCTTAAGGCAGACCCCCATCGCCTTGCACAGGTTGTCTCCAACCTGCTGAACAATGCAGCCAAATACACCTCCAATGGCGGACGTATCTCACTGACGGTCACGCAGGAGAAGGCTGATGTCCTTATTGATGTAACCGACACCGGAATCGGGATTCCCAGAGAAATGCAGTCCCGCGTCTTCGAGATGTTCACTCAGATCGATCACTGTGGCGAGAAGGCTTACGCTGGTCTGGGAATCGGCCTGACATTGGTGAAATCGCTGGTGGAAATGCACGGCGGTCAGATCTCCGTAGAAAGTGAAGGCCCTAATCGCGGAAGCACTTTCCGCCTTCGGCTGGGCATTCTCCAAAAGCTCTCCGAGATCAAACGGGATCTTCCGCTGCCCCGGGCGGACGACACAGCGTATCGTGTCCTCATTGTCGACGATAACAAATCGGCTGCCGACATGCTGGGGCGCATCGTCAAATCGCTGGGCCACGAAGTCCGCTATGCCGGCGATGGCGTGGAAGCGATCGAGGAGGCGATAAATTTTCGGCCCGACGTCATCCTGATGGACCTGGGGATGCCGCGAATGAACGGATACGACGCCGCCCACCACATTCGCGGTCAGCAATGGGGAGCCGACATGACACTCATCGCTCTGACTGGATGGGGGCAGGAAGAGGACCGGCGAAAGAGCAAACAGGCCGGATTTGATCTCCATCTGGTCAAACCAGCCGAGCTTTCTGATCTGCAGAAGGTCTTCGAGCTTGCCGCCTCAACCCGGAGAGTTTCGCCGACTGAGCTGAACGAGAAATAGCCTTTCGCGGCGACACCCTTCTTTCGAAGCTCAGTCCGAACTCTTGGCCAGTGCTGGTCTTAATGCTATTGCATCAACCTTCGCAGATGTTAGAATTGTGGTGCTGGCTCGAACTATGCGTCCAACTTCCCGTTGGCCCTCCACCTGCGGCGTGTGACTTCACGTCGCCCTCTGCTGTGATCGATCGGTCGCGTCTTAGACTCGACTGAGACCATCACCCGCCTTCAGACTGTTGAAAGGTCGATCATGCTGAATCGCAGAAAGATGCTGCAAGGAATGGCGACTGGCGTCGGTGCCGCATTTGGCGCTTCTCTGCTTCCCGGACACGAGCTCTGGGCATCCCCGGGCCTGACAACCACGCCGAAGCGAGTCATCTTCTTCATGCAGAATCAGGGATTTGACCCGGAGACCTGCATTCCCGAAGGAATGAAGCGAAGCGGATCACTGGCCAAGGCGAAACTGCCCGAGCCAATCAGCCCGCTGGAGCCGTACAAAGACCGCCTGCATATCATCAACGGACTGCACGGTCTGCATACCAGTCCTTCGCACAGCGCATTCTTCGGAGCCCTCGGGGGCTATCGTGGCAGTGATGGCGTGCCACCGAGTGCAGCGACCGTCGATTACGAGCTGAGCAACATTCTGCCGGAAACGATGCTGCCGCACCTGTGCATCGGCATGGACTCGATCGAGAACATGAAGACCAAGCCGACGATCGCCACGCTATCCGCCAGTGGAGCCGGTCAGCCGATCTTCATGCACTCCAACCCGAACCACCTCTATCAGATGCTTTACGGCGGGATTTCGTCGGGAGAGATCCGACGTCGCCATGAAGCACGGTCGAACGTGTTCAACCAGATCGAGAAACTTGCCGCTGCGGAAGGGCACGCTCTGCCGACTTCCGATCAGCAGCGTTACGGCCAGTATGTCCAGGGATTCCGAGATGTGAACGGCCTGCGAGATCGCCTGGAAACGGTTTCCGATCATTTGCGAAAGTTCGCTCCGGAAGTCGACAGCCGATACACCAATCCCGAGTTCGAAACCGACTGGCATGATGTTCTGCTCGACCTCGGAATCTCGTCGTTGACCTCGGGAGTGACCAATACGCTGACGATTGGATCGGGTCGTGGTGAGATCTTCGGAGCCTGGAAAGGTCTCGGCGTCGAACAGCAGGGACACAATCTCGGCCACATGGAGCAACCGGGAAATCCGATCTGGATCAAGATCCGTCAGTACAACAGTCGCATGCTGGTCCGCATCATGGAAGCCCTCGATGCCGTGCCCGAAGGCAGCGGCACGATGATGGACCACACGCTGATCGTCTACACCAGCAACAACGCCGACAGCCAGCACACCAGCGGAGCCAACTGGCCCGTGATGCTGCTGGGGAACTTCGACGGGGCGTTCAAGACGGGATGCTTCACTCAGCTCGATGGCAAGCGGCCGATCAATGCTTTGTATGCCACGATCCTGCAGGCCGCGGGCCAGAACTGCGAACGCTTCAACATGAACGAGAAGCTGGCTCAGAAGTTTGATAGTGGCGTCGGTCCGATCAAGGAACTGCTGGCATGATCCGAGTGGGAATCGCCGTCGTCGCCATCTCGTGGACTCTGCTCTCCGTTGCGAGTGCGGAACCATTCACTCCCGGTGAGTCGGTACGGAAGGATTTCGCCGGATTCGCTCGGCCATTCCTTACCTCGTACTGCGTCGACTGTCACGGCGATACCGAGCCGGAAGGTAACCTTTCCCTTCACGATCTTGGTCCGGTCGACGAAGTCAACGCCGGGGTCTGGGAGTCGGTCTGGGCACAGGTCACTCTCAAAGAGATGCCCCCTAAAGACATGGACCAGCCGCGAGTGATCGAACGGCTGCAGTTTTCGTCCTGGGTGGCCAGTCAACTCGATCTGGAGATGAAGGACCAGGGCGGATTCCGAGCTCCTCATGATCCCGAAAAAGGCAACTTCGTCGATCACGAACTTCTGTTCGGTCCGCTACCGGAAGGGATCGAGCTGAAGCCGACCTCGTCGCCTGCCCGCTTGTGGCGTGTGACGCCGCAGGAGCATATCACACGGCTCAACGAGCTGATCAACACCGAACCGACGTACGATCCCGAAAAGCCGGGGCTGCGAACGCACGGCGACGCCGTCCCGACCAATCATGGGGGCGAACTCAAGCTCTACTTCGGGACCGATCGGATCATTTACTGGCAGGGCGGAACCGTCGCTTACGCAACAGCGGTCAAGAGCGTGCCGGCAGTCCTCTCCACCGCTCGCGATCATGGTCTCGAAAACTACCCCGACTTTTACACGGTGAACAGCGCGGAAGCGACTCAGATCATGAGCGTCGCCGAAGACATCATCCGCTACATGGCCGAGGGTCCTCTCAGTATCGCCAAGCCGCATCAGATTACCGATAACATCAACGCGGCCCGTGAATACATGGAAGGCGACATTCGCGGTTTGCCGACCAGTCTCGTCTACAGCACGAAAGTGGTCCGCCCGCTCACACCGGTCTACGAATTACTGAAAGACGACGATCTCGAAGAAGCCGAGATGCGGGACGCCGTCAACTTTCTGTTCGAAGCACTCACCTTTCGCCCGCCGAGTGAGAAAGAATCGAACGACTATCTGGCCATTCTCAAGCAGTCTATCGAGACGCTCGGCAAGAAGGACGGAGCTGTTCTCGGCCTGAGTCCGATCTTCCTGGACCGCGATGCTCTCTTCCGACCGGAACTGGTGAAGTATGGATCTCCAGACAAACATGGACGGGTGATGCTGCAGGACTGGGAGCTCGGCCTCGCGGTCAATCATGCTCTCCGCTACATCAAACCAGACGACGAACTCCGCAAAGCTATCGTCGAAGGTCGAATGCGAACTCGGGAGGACGTGAAACGCGAAGTCGAACGAATGCTGGCCGATGACAGCATCCGCAAGCCGAGGATTCTGCAGTTCTTCCGCGACTATTTCGACTACGATCGAGGCGGGTACATCTGCAAGGATTCGCGAGCGCTGGCCGATACCGGTGCGAACAATCGGGGCACGGCTCACTATCAGGCCATGTTCAACGCCACCGCGAGCACTGATCGTTTGATCGAGATTATCCTCGAAGAAGATCAGGACGTACTCAAGCGGCTGCTCACCACCAAAATGGTTGTGGCCACCAAGGCCGACAACACCTACTTCGGGAAAAGAAATTCCGACGAAGAAGTCCGGGCCTCGATCACAGCCGAAAAGCAAAAGGAAGCTCGAGAAAAGGAAGAGGCAACAGCCGCGCTCGAAGCTGCCGAGACTGCGCTGGCGGAACTCGAAAAGTTCCTGGAAGCCAATCCGGACGAAGCGGATCGCAAGAAACGAGAGCTCGCCAACAAACAGAAGGCAGTTGCCGCTGCAAAGCAAAAGCTTGAGAAGAAAGACAATCGCCGCAACGGAGTCAATCACAAGGTCACCGAAGTCTCACTATCGGGACCTGAACTTTTCGCACGGGTGAGTCGTCGCAGCTTCGGCGACGGTTCGATGAAACCGGAGCGCGTTCTCGCCACCGTGCCGGAAGGGGAACGTCTCGGAATTCTAACCCATCCGAGCTGGCTCGTGTCGCATTCCGATGCGATGGACAATCACGCCATCCGTCGAGGCCGCTGGATTCGCGAACGTCTGCTCGGCGGAGGAATTCCCGATGTTCCGATCACCGTCGACGCGATGCTTCCCGATGAACCGAAGAATACTCTTCGTGAACGCATGCGAGTGACTCGAGAATCGTACTGCTGGACCTGTCACAAAAAGATGGACCCGCTGGGGCTCCCGTTCGAGATGTACAACCACGCCGGCATCTATCGGCAGTTCGAACTCGACAAACCGGTCGATACAACCGGGGAGATCATCGACTCCGGCGAACCTGAACTCGACGGCAAAGTCGCGAACGCGATCGAGCTCATCGAGAAGCTGGCCGAAAGTGAACGGACCGAGCAGGTCTTCGTCCGTCACGCGTTCCGGTTCTGGATGGGACGCAACGAAACTCTCAACGATGCTCCCGTTCTCCAGGAGGCCTATCAGGCCTACAAACAGAGCGGTGGCAGCATGGATGCCCTGCTCGTCTCTCTGCTCACCTCCGACGCGTTTCTCTACCGCACTCGGGACGAGTGAGCCCCTTTCGTCGTTACATCGCGTTCGCGTTCCGCAAAAGGCCCGATCATGGTTGGAAGACTGATTCTCCCACTCTGCGCCCTCATCTCCTTCTTTTCGCCTGGGGTTGCTCACTCGGCCAGTGATCGACCAAACATCCTTTTCATCCTGGCCGATGACGTGGGCCAGGAGGTTCTCGGCTGCTACGGCGGACAGTCCTATCCCACGCCTCATCTCGACGAGCTTGCCCGGACCGGAATGAAGTTCCGACACGGATTCAGCATGCCAGTCTGTCACCCGACACGACTCACGCTGATGACTGGCAAGTATCCGTTTCGGCACGGCCAGGTGACCTGGGGCGATTTTCCGAAGGACGAAGAGCCGTATACCTGGTCGAATCTGCTGGAAGACAATGGATACGCAACATACATCGCTGGGAAATGGCAACTCTGCCTCTTGCGGGATGATCCTCACCATCCTCAACGAATGGGCTTCCAAAATTCCGATCTGTTCGGCTGGCACGAGGGCCCTCGCTATTACGAGCCGATGATCTATCGCAACGACACGGTCCGCGAGGATACGCTCGGGCATTACGGACCGGACCTCTACGTGCGTGGACTCATCGAGTTCATGAAAGCGAACCGGGACCGCCCTTTCCTCGCCTACTACTCCATGGCTGTGTGTCACGAGGTGACCGATGATCTTGATCCGCCCGTGCCGCACGGACCGTTCGACCGATACGACAGCTACCCTGAGATGGTAGCCGAGATGGATCGAAACGTCGGTCGACTCGTTGCGGCTCTCGAAGCTCTTAACCTGCGTGAGGATACTCTGATTATCTTTACGGCCGACAATGGCACCCCGCCCGAGATCATCATCCGAGCGGAAGGCAAGGAGTTGATTCGCGAATCGGTCGTCTCCCGACAGGATGGGTTACTCATCCCGGGCGGCAAGAAGAAACTGACCGATGACGGCACCAATGTCCCGCTGATTGCCAACTGGCCCGGCAAGATTCGCGGCGGTCAGGTCGTCGATGATCTCGTCGACATGAGTGACTACCTGCCCACGTTCGCCGAGCTGACCGGCTCCCCGCTCCCACAGGATCGAGAGATCGACGGGATCAGCTTCGCCCCCAGACTTCTCGGCACGGGCGAGTCACCACGCCAGTGGTCCTATGCTGAGGAAGCCGTCTTGCCGAAGCCGGGCGGCACCGAACCTGATGGCACGAGCAGCGGTCTCCGCTGGGTCCGCACCGGCGACTGGAAGTTGTACAACGATGGCCGACTCTTCCACATGCAATCAGACCTTCAGGAACAACATCCAATCCGAAAGGACGATGATAGCCGTGCTTCTCAGGCAGCGCGGCAGGAGTTGCTTCAGGCGTTCAAAGAACTTGGTATCGACGCCAGTAAAGAGTAGCCGCTTTGAGTGACTGCAAGCGTGTGACGGGGCGGGCACGCTGGAATGACTCCTGCAGAAATACGCAGGAATCGCCCCCGCCAACGCAATCCCGCTGTCTGCCCCAGCAAGGTCAACCTTTCAATGCCGAACAACATGCGAACCAGGCTTCTCGCTCTCCTCATATTCACCTTCTGTCTGAATGGATCATCCTCCCCGCTCAAGGCGCAATGGATCGAGTTTCCGATTGGCCGCGGAGCGAACGGTTCAACGCTGACCGCCCGGATTCCTGAAGAAGAAAGCAAATCTGCAGTACGCGTCCTCGTCGTGAATGCCGGGGACGGGAGCGAATCTGCAGAGAGCTCTGAGTTTGCGGAAAACCTCGCCATCTCCTCAATCGACTTTCCGCTCCAGGGCCGAACATTCCCGCCAACGGGTACAGCCTACAACGCCGGAGAGATCGAAAGTCTCTATTTGTGGCGATGGATCGGCACGGAAGCCTTCGACCGGGTGATCATCGTCGGAGACCATCGCTCGACGGCGCTCAAGACCGCTCTCGAGAATCAGAACGTCGCCAGAATGGGCTCGGTCCCCTGTACCGTCGTCAATTCGACCGAAGAGCTCACTGAGATCCTCAGTTCTGCCTCACTCTCAGCGACTCGCCCTGAGCACGCAGCGACCGAACGACGCGCGAGAGATAACCGAACGCCGATCGAGATTGCCTCGGCCCTTTCCGCTCACTATGGCGGTCACCTTACGAGCATCGCCTACATTCCGTCGCTGGCTGTGATCGGACGCCAGCGTCTGGGAGCGTTGACCGGCAACGAGGAATGGAGTTTGAAGGCAAACGAAGTAATTGCTCCATGGCTGGAGCGGGAGCATGCCCCAGCGTCAGGCAAAGTCCCCGGTGCGTCGACCGTAGCCGGTTATCTCGTCTTCGCCGACGCATTCGACCGCACATCCGATGTCCGAGCGAAAACCATTGTCGAGTCCGTCGCATCAATCGGCCTTAAGAAGACGGGCGAGCCTGTCGACGTCGTGCCCAATCACAGCGAGATGAGCGACTCAGTCTTCATGAATCCTTCATTGCTTGCCGCCGCCGGTCGACTGACAGGTGACGAACGCTATTACCAGGCGTGCCTGAATCATGTCCGGAGTATTCAAAAGCTCTGCCTCCGCCGCGATGGTCTCTATAGCCATTCCCCACTTGATGAGGCCGCCTGGGGACGCGGCAACGGGTTTCCCGCCCTGGGTCTCGCGCTGGTGCTCAGTGAGTTGCCGTCGGACTGGCCGGGACGGTCGGGGCTGGAAGACGACTTCCAGCAACATCTGGCCGCATTGCTTCCCTATCAGGATGCAACCGGGATGTGGCATCAGGTGATCGATCTTCCAGAGAGCTATCGCGAGTTTTCCTGCACCTGCATGATCACCTTCGCAATGCTCCGCGGCATGCGTCTCGGCGTCCTCGACAAGAATGCCTACAGCGAACCGGCCGCGAAAGGCTGGGCGGCGATCAAGCAACGCATCGGCACGAACGGCCTCGATCTAACCGACGTTTGCACAGGAACAGGAAAACAGAAAGACCTCGAAGCCTACTTCCACCGCACTGCCATTCTCGGCAAAGACGACCGCGGCGGAGCCATGGCCCTGATGCTCGCCACCGAACAGGCGATGTGGGAGCGAGAACGCGAGAAGTGAATCCGCCACACCGGCCTCGTCGTCGTTCGTCGGCTGGATTCACGCTGTGGCGGGGGCGAGTTGTTTCAGCGGGCGTTCGCAGTTTGTTTTCACGGGTTTTGGGGCGAAGAGGCAGAGGATTGCGACGGGGATCGGGGCGAGGGTGAAGACGTTCATGGCGACGGAGAAATTTCCGAACAGGTCGAAGGTGGCGCCCGCGAAGAGGGGGCCCAGAGCCGAGCAGCCGACCATGAGAGTCATCAGAAACCCGCGAATTTTCCCAAGATGCTTGCGTCCGTAATACCGAGCCCACAGCGGTTGAATCGCTCCGAAGAAGGTCCCCTGCCCGCAGCCGAAAATCATCCCCGCAAGCACAACCATCCAGCCGGATGACGCGTACGACACGAGGGCCAGGCCAGTCGAAAAGAAAATCAGACCGGCGCTCAAAAGAAAACGCGGTGAGAAGTAGTCGGCCAAAGCGCCGCCGATCAGTTGCATGAAGATCAGCGTCGTGCCGAACACGGTCGTCAGAGTAGCCGCCTCGGCTGCTCCGAATCCTCGCTCGCTGAGAATGGGAACCAGGCTGAAGAACAGGGCCGTCTGAATGAGTGCGTAAAGAGCCTTGCCACAACCGAAGATCCAGAAAGCCGGCGTCCGCATCGCTTCGGCCAGTGTGAAGTCGTTGTCGGCCAGAGTCTCTTCCATCTTCCCATCGGCGACCGGCGTCTCCCGAACCGCCTCGACTCCGTCCAGGCCCCGACCAAACTCGGCGGGACTGTTGCGGAAGAGTAACCAGAACAGTGGCAGCAGTCCGAACGCCACCATTCCTCCGAGGCAGAGATAGGCGTTCTGCCAGCCAAACTGATGCAGCAACAGCAGACCGACTGGCGGAGCGACCATCATCGAAAGCGCTGTTCCGGTCGATCGCACTCCCTCAACGGTCCCGAGCTTCCGTTCAAACCAGTAAGAAAGCGTGTTACTGCTGAGAAACGCCAACGCGCCCGGCCCCAGCATTCTCAGAAAGGTAAAACTGCAAAGCAGCAACAGCCAGTTGTTGACCAGAGACATTAGACAGCAGGCCAGACTGAACAGACCAACCATGACAAGCATCGTTCGGCGTAACCCATACCGATCCATCGCGGTACCAAAGAACGTAATCGGCAAGCAGCCGATGATGGTTCCGAGCGTGTACGTCAAAGCAAACTGACTGTGGGACAGCCCCAATCCCGTTCGGATGTCCTCGTTAAAGATCATCACCCCGTACGTCTGCCCAGGCGCACTTGCGGCCAGAGCCAGCATCGCCAGCGGCAGCATAATCCATCCATAGTAGAGCTTTCCGCTCGAAGACTGGACGGCGGTGTTGGAGACGGGATGAGAACAGGACGTGGTCGACATAGGCAGGACTTCGTGGGGTTGAGAGGCGGGACGCAGCCGGGATCAAGACATGCAAATACGTAAGTGCTTTTCCGCAAGCAGGTTACGAACTCGACCCCGTCGTTGCATTTAAGACATCCCGGCTCGAGAGATCAACGCCAGATCGAGTCAATCCGGGGAAATGCGGCCCTTTACCGCAGCTCAGGACGCGGCGTCCTGTTTGCGCATCAACACGACGTCATTCCGAACCAGCTGCAGATCGGCTCGCCAGCGGTTGGCCAGGAATCTGAACGTCTCGTCGGCGAAGAAGGCAACGTGTGTAGGATCATTCTTGTAGTGCCACGTTGGAAATCGGCCGGGATCGGGCAGACGTTTTGTCATGATGCCGAGCCATCCGCCGGGCCGGAGATGGTCCCAGATTCGGCCGAGTTCTTCGGCTGGGCGATGCAAATGCTCGAACACCTCGGTTGCGGTGATGAAATCGTAAGACTTTTCCCAGACACTCTGGTCAGGAGCATAGAACGGATCGTAAACGATGGCGGAGCGACCCGATTCAATCAGCATGACAGAAAGCGTTGGTCCCGGACCGGAACCAAAGTCGAGCCCGCTGGCTCCCCGGGGAACATGCTCGACCAACGGGTCAAAGAGACGACTCAGAAACGCCCGGTAGTTTGCATCGGACGGATCATTCTCGTGAAAGTCGTACTGTTGTCGCTCGACCTCGGGCGGAAGGAAATAACGCTCCGGCACATAAACGAGTCGACAGATCTGGCACGAACGGTACTCCCGTCTTTCATCGTGATGAAAGGGAACCGTTTCCGCCTGCAGGCAAAGCGGACAAAACGACTGATCGATGGATCTCTCCAGCAAGAGGGCGCAACTGCGCAGTTGGATCTTTCTCTGGAGGATAACAACTTGCCGTCCCGATTGGATCAGCCGAGCCAGAGCAATCCACTCTCATCAAGTCATACCGATGCCTCCCTGGAGACTTCTTAACATTCGCACACTGAACACGCCCGGCTCCGAGCGTGTTAGCCGGCATCTGATGAAGTTTCTATGAAGTTGAACTTCGCGTGATAACAATCCCGCCCGCGCAAACGATAAGTCGGCTGAGCAGATTGAAATTGTCTGTCACGGGGAGATTGCAGCCTGCAAGCCTCGTCTGTTGACGTGATCCGCTGCGACGGACACGCGCAGTTCCGTTTCATCCTACGTTCAGCAGGTGAGTGTTCTTTCCTTCACACCTGCCAAGAGATCCTCCGGAAGGTAACGATGCGAAGACTTCGTCCTAACAGAATCGTTCTGAGAAATGCGTTCACTCTGATTGAGCTTTTGGTCGTGATCGCGATCATCGCTATTCTTGTTGCCCTGCTGCTGCCGGCCGTGCAGCAGGCTCGTGAATCGGCTCGCCGCACGTCGTGCAAGAACAACCTCAAACAATTGGGGACGGCTCTGCACAATCACCTCGATACACACGATGCGTTTCCCCCCGGTTACGTAAACTATGACGAAAGCGGGAATCGCTTCCGCACCGGTGGCTGGCAGGTCGGTGTGAACGAGATGGGATTCAACTGGGTCTGCAATATCTTCCCCTTCATGGAACAACCGGCACTTTACGATCAGATCACGGCCTGTAACGAAGACATGCTTGGCGATTCTACAAAGCACACGGCAAATCCTTCCGATCATTGCGAACATTCCTCGGCCTTTGGTCACATCGGACGCGATCAGCTCAAGTTCATGCTCTGCCCCTCACATCCGCAGATTCGCGAGAACTTCAACAACGGAACCTATGGCCTGGAAGCACTGGCGAAGGGAACCTACGCAGCCAGCTGGGGGTCGAACAACATGTTGTCGTGGGAGGGCAGATCAACCCGGGGAGCCTTTGGTTGCCACTATGTTAACCAGAACAAGATCGCTCCCGCAGTGGGCGGATCGGGCGATGGTTTCCAGGCCCACCAGGGGAACTCCGACGCTGACTTTGTCGATGGCATGTCCAATACCGTTCTGCTCTCCGAGCTTCGCGTCGTCGACAATGCACGCGACCTGCGGGGTGTCTGGATGAATCCGGGCATGGGAGCATCGATCTTCTCGGCTCTGAACAGTCCGAACTCCAGGATTAACGACATTATCGCATCCTGCGACACGAGCATTCCGACTGGCGACGTCATGCACTGCGGAACTACAGAAATTACCGACAACGAAACCGTTGCCGCAGCAGCTCGGAGCTATCACACGGGTGGAGTCAACGCGACAATGGCGGACGCCTCGGTTCGTTTCATTTCCGAGAACATCGATCTCGACACCTGGAGAGCTCTGAACACGATTCGCAACAACGAAACGATCGGAGAGTTTTAGAGCCGAGCGATTGGCTCGCCAGATTCCTGGGCGCTGAGGGGATGAGTCTACTTCTATTTCTCCCCGATGATTCTCTCTGGGGCACACGTCGTGTGCCCCCCATACGCCCCTGGCTCAAGCTCGCTGGTTCTCTGGACCGAGACGTGTTCGATTTTTCGGACACCATCCATTTACTTTCAGCATTTCATTCCAATTGGGGAGAGGAAACACATGAAGAAACTGTCAGGCTCACGGCACGCGCTGCGATCAGCGTTTACCCTCATTGAACTTTTGGTTGTGATCGCGATCATCGCTATCCTAGTGGCTCTGCTGCTCCCAGCCGTTCAGCAGGCTCGCGAAGCAGCCCGACGAACATCCTGCAAGAACAACATGAAGCAGCTGGGAACGGCCCTGCACAACCATCTCGATACGCATGGTGCGTTCCCGCCAGGCTACGTCTGCTTTGACGATGATCCCGCCAATCGATTTCGCACCGGCGGATGGCAGACAGGCATCAGACGGCTCGGTTTCAACTGGGTTTGCAACATCCTGCCCTACATGGAAGAGCCGGCTCGCTACGACCAGATCACCGCCTGCAACGACGATATGCTGGGCGATCCGACCGATCAGGACTCGAACCCTTCCGACCATTGCGAAGCGATCTCTTCCTTCGGCAACGTGGGCCGTGAACAATTGAAGTTCCTGCTCTGCCCTTCTCACCCCAAAATCCGTGACAACTTCTCCAATGGATCTTATGGTCTCGAAGCGCTGGCCAAAGGGACCTACGCCGCGAGCTGGGGTACGGGCAACATGCTTTCCTGGGAGAACGAGTCGACCCGCGGTGCATTTGGTTGCTACCGGGTCGCCGAGAACAAAGTCGCTCCAGCAGTCGGCGGAGGCGGGGACGGATTCCAGTCGCATAAGGGGAACAACGATTCCGATTTTACCGACGGGCTCAGCAACACCGTTCTACTGTCCGAGTTGCGTGTCGTCGATGACTCGACCGACCTGCGGGGAACCTGGATGAACCCGGGGATGGGAGCCACTACGTTCTCGGCTGCCCATGAGCCGAACTCACGCGTCAACGACATCATCGCCTCCTGCGATACCACGCTCGACTCGGATGACATCATGTACTGCGGCTCGACCGAGGTTACCGATGATCAAACCGTGACGGCGTCCGCTCGCAGCTATCACACCGGAGGTGTGAACGTCACCCTCGGCGATGCCTCGGTCCGGTTCGTGTCTGAGAACATTGACATCGGCGTCTGGCAGGGACTCAACACCCTGCGTGGCGGTGAAGTCATCGGCGAATTCTAAACCCGACCGTTTCGCCGGGATTGACCGCTTACGTCGGCATCCCGGCGTTCTCTTTTCATTCACTCTCAATCGTCCTCAGAGAAAAGGGACTCGATGCTCTCTACGATCACCACCAAACCGTTTGCTGTTCTGCTCGGCCTGACCCTGACCATCGCTGTTGTCGGTTGCGGAAGCAACTACCGGGCTTCACTCGATGAGAATCAACAAGTCACGGCAACCATTGCCGCTCTGGGCGATGCTGCCATGACCGAAGAAGCCTTCGCCTCGGTGTTTGCCGGAGGCGCTGCCCCCGATACTCGTGAAGACTACGCGACCTGCATCTATGAAGTGGTCGGAGACCCCGCGATCTCGGGTGATGAAGCGACCGCGGAAGTGCAGGTCACGACCGGTTTCGCCGATTCGAGTCAGGGCGACAGTGCCAAAGCGGCCGACACGCGGGAAACTCGGAACGTCACATGGACCCTGTCAAAAGAAGGTCAGGAATGGAAGATCAAGGACGCTCCACTTCAGTAGTGCCGGCATATGAGATGATTTCTTCCTGAGTTTAGGCCGCAATGTCGATTGTTCCGTCGTCCAGAGTGTTCCGTCTCTCGCTGCTGATGCTTCTGCTGGCAGTGCTGGGGACACTCTGGCGATCGCGAACAGAATCTGCTCCGGATGTCTCCGATCAGTCCGTCGCAGATTCCCGATCCTCTCAGCAGAGCCAATGGGAATCGATCATTGCGACCGAGTTTGCTGGCGACGACGCCTGTGAAGTCTGCCACTCCGAAGAGTCAGCCGCTCACCAGCGATCCGGCCACTCGCAAACAGCCTTCCGCATGGAAGACTCAGAACTGGCCCGCCAGCTCGATGGCACGCACTACACCGATCCCGAGGACGGCCGGACAGTTTCGTTCCGCCTCAGCTCGAGAGGCTTCTTCGCCGAAGTGCATCACGCGGGACGAACCGTGCGAAATCGGGTCGACTGGCTGCTCGGCTCATCGGCTCACGCCCAGACTGCCGTTAGCATCTTTCCCGAAACGAATGCCGGGCTGGAGCACTGCTGGACCTGGCTTGCCCATCGCAACGAGCTGGGTCGAACTCCGGGACAGCCTGACTTCGCTGGAAACAGCGATCCCATTGACACCTGCGACGGCCGACAGATGACCGGCGACGATGTGGTGCACTGTTTCTCCTGCCACATGACGTTCGGCCCTGCTCCGGGACAACCCCTCGCGAAAGTCCGCTGGCATCCGAACATCAACTGCGAACGTTGTCACGGCCCACGGAGACAGCATGTTCTGGCGGCCCATCGGGGGCAGGCCGACGCCGTCCAGCCGATGGTGAATCTGAAAGATCCCCAGGTCGAAATGGCCCTGTGCGCTCAGTGTCACCGCGGAACTCAGGAAGTCGACGATTCCATCGCGGAAAGCGACCGGGTCCGTTTTCAACCTTATCGCCTGGAACAGTCGCGTTGCTTTCAGAACAACCCAGCCGCCCTCACATGCAGCACGTGCCATGATTCGCATGATGCGACATCCCACGATGTCACCCGATACCGCAACGCCTGCCTTAAGTGTCATTCACGGGAAGAACAGGTCCACTGTGCAGAGATTGAATCGAGTCAGTTCGCGTCGTCCAACTGTGT
Source organism: Planctomycetaceae bacterium (assembly GCA_017795105.1). GTDB lineage: Bacteria > Planctomycetota > Planctomycetia > Planctomycetales > Planctomycetaceae > Rubinisphaera. The sequence continues at coordinate 5,786,802 of CP051247.1, read as the reverse complement.
GAAGTGTCACATGCCGAAGCAACAGTGGAGCGGCGGAATCGAGTTCGTTGACCATTGGATCCGCGTGGTTCACGAAGTCCAGGGAGACCAATAATGGCCACCGCAGTCGCACCGCTCAACTCGCCGACGACGTCAACTTCTGTAGACCAGGTGCAGCCCTCCGCACGATATCTCGTGACCCCATGGTTCGACCTGCTCTTTGTCTGCAACCTGTACTGGCCGCTGCTCCTTTTGATCGAAGGCTGGGGCGGACTGCGGGCACACGAAACCTTGCTGTTCTGGCAGGTCTTTTTCGTCACCACTCCACACCGGTGGATTACGCTCTTTCTCGTCTTCGGCGATCGGGAAAGACTCCAGCATTCCGGCGGTCTGTTCGCAGGAATCGCAATTCTGGTCGTGGGCAGCGTGTCATTGCTTTGGCTTTCAACAGGGTCCCTGCTCTGCCTGATGGCGGTTGACTACCTGTGGAATGCGTGGCACTTCGCCGCCCAGCATCATGGGATCTACCGAATCTATTCCCGTCAGAACGGCGAGGCACGGGCCTGGCTGGTCCAAGCCGAGAAATGGCTGTTTCGGCTCTTCATTCTCTACGTGATCGCCCGCGTGGCTGGCTGGAGCTGGCAGTACGAGCAGCTCACTCAACTGGCCCACTCCTGCGACCTGTGGATGCTGCTGATCCCCGCGGCTGTGCTCGGCCTGCAATGCGAGCGTGGCCTGAAACGCTCCTGGTCGGGACTGATCTATACGGCGAGTGTACTCAGCCTGTTCTCAGCGATGTTGCTTGCCGTGCATTTCGATGCCAAACAGATGGTGCTGCAACTGGCTCTTGCCTCGGCTCTGTTCCACGCGGTCGAATACCTGGCGATCGTCAGCTGGTCGATGAACTCAGGGAAGACGGCAAGCCGTAGGGATCTGTTCGGACATGTTGGTTCCCGCTGGCTCGGATATCTGGTGGTCTTCGTCGTCCTCCTGGGAGCATCGGCCTGGATGCTCGAACAGGGAGCGTTCAAACTCTGGGCCGCCATCAATCTGATGGCCGCCTTTCTCCATTACAGTTTCGACGGAATCATTTGGAAGAAGCCACGACGCCGAACTGCAGAGGGGAGCTCAGTCTGATGCGAGTTCTGGCAATGGCAGCCCTCACATTGATCCTCGGCCTTGCGTCGCTCGAACTGACGTCGAATTCGTCCAGTCTGTGGACACAGCTTCTGGTCTCGTTCGATTATGCAGCCGTTCGGATCTTCACGGCAACTGGCCTGCTTCTCCTCGCCCGTCCAGTTGTTCCCGTACTGTTTCATCCGTTGCTGAGCGGAACTCTGCTTGGACTCGCCCCGACACTGGCGATCATACTGTCTCTCGTCGTCGACGAGCCGGGGTCGGTTCCCCAGAACCCAATCGCTCTAGATCTGTCGCGGCTGTTGACTTCGCTGACCTTCGCGTATCCTGTCGCGTTCCTCATCGATGCCGCAACGCGGAGTTTGAACCACAATGAGATCGCGAGCAGATCGAAGTGGGCTCCGCTGGGGATCGGAATCGTTCTGGCCACGCTCATTCCCTTTACGTACGGGCAGTTCCTGGGCAGCTATTACGAGACACAACTGACGGAGGCCTTGAAAAACCAGCGGCTCACCCTGGCGAAATCGGTCACGCAACAATGGGGTCACCTCGCCCCGGACGACCGCTGGAACGGGCAATCGTTGCGGAGAGTTCACCTGCAGCTTATCAGCGAAGTGGAACGAATCGAGACGACCCTGAACCGGCTGAGCCCGACCGAGGCACAGTCGAATCCGGGACTCGTTGCCAGTTTATATCTTCAACTCGATGATTTCGCTGGAGCCGAAAGGACGATCCAGCCGTATCTCGATACCGCCGAGCCATCGCCGTTTGCGTGGGACACCTGCGGCCTGATTCTTCAACGGCAGGAACGCTGGGCCGACAGCGAGCAGGCCTATCACAAAGCATTCGAACTCTGGTCGGCAATGAACGCCACGCCAAATCAACAGGAAGGCCTCGCCAGCGCACTGCGAGGGATGGCTCACGCTCAGAATCGACAGGGACAGACTCGAAAGGCCGAAGAGACCTACCTGAAACTGCTTGAGATTAACGACTCCGCCGAGACTCATTTCCTGCTCGCGCAGTTCTACGAAGAAGAGCAGCAGACTGCAGAGGCCTTTCATCATGCCAGTCGCGCAATGGCCCTGGCTCCTTCCCGCTTTAGTGAGGCCGGTCAGACTCTGATCGATCAACTCCAGTCCGCTCACATGGGCTGCTTTCAGATTTACAGAAACCGTCCGTGAGATCGGGTTGACCTCGTAAGAGTGCAATTCTTTAGAGTCTCGAGACGTGCACGACCTGCCACGAGCATCCTAAACCCTATTCGCTTTCTCGCCGACTCGCTGCCGCGATTCCGTCGATTTGTCCCGGGACGCACACAAAAAAGGCTGGCGTTTCGTCAAGCTGCTCTAAGATAGAAAGGATTCCCAATCCGCGATTCCACGGCAACGTCGACAGAGTATCGACGCGTTGCAGTTCCCTTTCAGAGACAGACCCTTCGATGATCGTTCCCCATCGAGTTCCCGATGCAGCAGGCGTGGCACGACATTATGATGAACTCGACTCCTTCTACCGGGATGTCTGGGGAGAACACCTGCATCATGGTTACTGGCAGACACGACGGGAAAGCCCCGCTGATGCAGTCGAACGACTCGCGCGAACATTGGCTGACGACTTGAACCTGCGCTCGGGCGACCGCGTCTGCGATGTCGGATGCGGTTACGGCGGAACGTCCCGACTTCTCGCCAGAGAGTATGATGTCGCGGTTACTGGTGTCACGGTCTCGTCGAATCAACGCCAGTATGCGCTCGAAGCGTCCGAGGGCCTCGACTCTGTTGATTTCAAACTCTGCAACTGGTTGGAAAACGACTTTCCCGATAACTCATTCGAAGCTCTGATTTCGATCGAATGTCTCAGCCATATCGATGACAAGCCCCGTTTCTTTCAGGAAGTCGCTCGAGTGCTGAAACCTGGCGGGCGGGCGGCGATGGCGGTCTGGCTGGCCGCACCAGACGCCGGTCGCTTATCCACCGAGTATCTGCTTCGACCGATCTGCGAAGAAGGACGACTTCCCGGAATGGCCACCGCTCCTGAAGTCGTCTCGCTGATTTCCGATGCCGGGCTGAAGCTTGAACGAGAAACGGAGATCGGGCGGAACGTGCGGAAGACCTGGAGAATCTGCGCTCGCAGACTCGCCTGGAAAGTCTGCACTCAAGGCCGATATCGGGCCGTCCTGCTCGATCGCTCTCAAACGAACCGCATCTTCGCGTTAACGCTGTTCCGCATCCTCGCCGCCTATCAGACCGGTGCGATGCAGTATGGTCTGTTTACGATGAGCAAACCTGCGACGACTGAGGATGACTTATGATTGGTCGTTCGCTTCGACATCGGCACCGCGAACCGGAACTTATGGACCAACCCGGACTCGACTCGAGGCTGCATGCACAAGCTCTGAATGGTCTGGCCCGAGTCAACACGCTCAGCCGAACGGCTCCAGTCCTCTGGAAGTCCATCAAGTCAATCGCCCGGAATCGATCGGAACCGCTCCGGGTTCTCGATGTCGCCTGCGGGGGTGGAGACACCGCCATCTCGCTGGCACGGATCGCACGTCGATCGAACGCGGACGTTGAAGTGCACGGCTGCGACTTTAGCTCCACGGCTGTCGAGCATGCGACTCTAAGGGCCGAAGCGGCCAGCGTAAACGTTCGTTTTTTCGAGCAGGATGCGATCTCTCAACCGTTGCCCGATGGTTATGACGTGATCTACTCGACGCTGTTCCTGCATCATCTCGATGATGCCGACGCGGTTCGTCTGCTGACGAACATGCGACAGGCTGCCAAACAGATGGTTTTAATCAGCGACCTGAATCGTTCACAGTGGGGCTACGTGATGACCTACGTGGGGATTCGACTGCTGACACGGTCGCACATCTGTCATATCGATGGCCCCCTTTCAGTTCGAGCGGCGTTCCACCCCGAAGAAGCACGCGAGTTGGCGGCTCAGGCCGGCTGGGAAAACGTTTCCATCCGGCGTCACTGGCCGGAACGTTTTCTGTTGACCTGGAGGAAAGCATGATCGATGCAACAACGACTCTAGGCTCGGCCGCGAACTCTCCCTGGGACATCGTGGTGGTCGGAAGCGGTTTGGCTGGTAGCGTGGCGGCACTCGAACTTGCGCGACGCAATTTGCGAGTGCTGATGCTGGATCAGAAATCGTTCCCCCGTAACAAGCCGTGCGGCGGGTGTCTGAATGCCGAAGCGCTGCACCACCTTAAAGGCGTGGGTGTACTCGATACCATCGAGGCTCTCGGCGGCGAACCGTATTCCCGTTTCGACCTGTGGAACGGGCGGCGGCATCTTTCGCTTTCATTGCCGCCAGGGCTGGGCCTCTCCCGATACAGTCTGGATGCCGCGCTGATCAGGCGAGCTATTGAGGCGGGAGCGGACTTTCTCCCAACGACTTCCGCACAGATTCAGCCGGTGGATACCGAGCATGAGTTTCGAACGATTCAATGTCGACGGGCAGGCGAGTCGCTACCGATTCAGACAAAGCTCGTGCTGCTGGCGACCGGGCTTTCCGGCAATCCTCTCCGCAACCAACCGCAGTTTGATTTTGCGACGGCAAACAACAGCCGCATCGGAGTTCAGGCCACGATCAGTGATGTGCCGGACTTTCCGAAGTCACCTTCCATTCACATGGCCGTGGGACGGAGCGGCTATGTCGGCCTGGCTCGCATAGAATCGGGCCTGATCAACCTGGCCGCCGCGATCACTCCTTCAGCCCTGCAGGACGGATCTCCCGCCGACGTCTGTCGAAAGATCCTTACGGACAGCGGGGTCCCCTTCTCTGCAGACATTCCGGCCGAAAGCTGGCAGGGCACGGTCGGTCTCACGCGAACCCGCAACAAGTTGGCCGACGAACGCCTGTTTGTCGTCGGCGATGCGGCTGGCTATGTCGAACCGTTTACGGGAGAAGGCATGGCGACCGCCTTGCGAGGAGCTCGAGCCGTGACCGATCTCGCGGAGTCGGCAGTGCGGTCGTGGGAACCACGTCTGATTGATCAGTGGACTCTCACGATGCGCCGAGATGTGATCCGTCGCTGGCCGTGCAACATGCTGACGCGACTGTTGCGAGTTCCATTACTGGTCCGGCTGGCGATGGGCGCGACCGTATCCGTACCGGTACTCGGCCGCACCGTCATCCGAAGTATTAACCGGGAAAAAGTCGATGAACAATCGAATGCTGGGGCTTGGCATCGCCGTACCTGCTGAGTCTGTCAGACAGTCCGATGCCCTCGAAATGACAAGCGAACTGGTCTGCGAGAAGGAGGCTCAGAAACGTTTTTTGCGCGTCCTGTTTTCTCATTCAGGTGTCGAGAAACGACACACCGTCCTTCCATGGCAGATCGGCTACGAGTGGAAGCAGTCTCCTTCCGGAGGTCACGAGCAGCGGGGGCCGAGTACCGGCGAGCGGATGCAGATGTACGAAGCTCATGCTTCGAAACTCGCTGTCGACGCTGCCCGCAACGCCGTCGCCGAACAGCAGATCGATCCGCAGCGGATCACCCATCTGGTGACCGTCTCCTGCACTGGATTTTCTTCGCCGGGCATCCCCGAGTCCCTCTGCGATGCGCTCGAACTGCGACCGACCGTGCAGCGAGTCCAGGTCGGGTTCATGGGGTGCCACGGTGCGATCAATGGACTTCGTGTTGCCCGGGCCCTGACCGCGGAAGACCCCCGCGCTGTCGTGCTGCTTGTCGCCGTCGAAGTCTGCAGCATCCATTATCGGATGCATTGGGACGCAGAAGCCGTGAAAGGAAATGCGCTCTTCGCCGATGGAGCCGCCGCGGTTCTTCTGGCCGCGAGTGATCAACCGCAGGAGGGATGGACGCTTCGCGGAACAGGATCGTGCTGCATCCCCAACTCGCGAGACGAGATGTCGTGGACGATCGGAGATCATGGCTTCGAAATGAAACTGACCAGCCAGGTTCCCGTATTGATCGAACACCATCTGCGGGACTGGATGGCCGCATGGCTCGACCAGTTCGGCTACTCAATTCGGGATATTGCCGGTTGGGCCATTCACCCCGGCGGGCCCCGCATCCTTGAAGCCGCCCAGACGGCGCTCGAACTCGAACGCGAGCAATGTCGCTACTCTCACGACGTCCTACGTGAGTACGGGAATATGTCGTCCCCCACGGTTCTGTTCCTGCTCAGTCGCATCCGTCAGGACGTGCGGGGGCCTGTCGTCCTTCTCGGCTTTGGCCCCGGCTTGACTGCTGAAGCGGCCATGTTCGACTGGACGCATACCTCGCCGCAATAGCGACCGGCTCTCGACTGCCGTTGATTGCCGCGTTGATTGTGTTCGGCTTCAACTCGGCTTCAGGAACACCCAAATCATCCCCAGTGCCAGAAGTCCGCGCAGAGTCCACGCGAACGTTCGGATCCAGTTCGTGGAAACCAGACGACGATGCACTTGCGGATCGAACGCGGAAGCGAGCTTCTCGTGACAGGGGACCTGAAGTAAGAATGTCGAAAGCCAGATCACGACAAGAAGCACCACTCCGGTCCAGAGTAAGAAGCTCGGAATCCCGGCGGGACGATACCAGAGCAGAAGAGCAGCCGTCCCAACCTCGGCGAGCATCGGCGGAATCACGACCCACGAAGTCAATGTCATGTGCCGCTGTTCATAGGCAGTAAATTCGCCGTTCCCCACCATTCCCAGCAACGGATAATGCACAATTTGTACGAACCAGATCAGCCCTGTCATGTAGAGCGTTGCCGCTGCATGCGACAACAACACCGTGCGGAGAACGATTTCGTTCATGACTTCAGATCTTCCAGCAATGCTTCGGCGGCTCGTCGTCCAGAGACCATGGCTCCCTGAATCGAGGCATTATCGCGATGATCGCCGCACACATACAAATTGGATTCCACACGCACAGGACGTCGAGGTTCAGCCAGAGCGGGAGGGAACTGCTGCGGCAAGGCATAAGGGATTCGATACGTTCGCAGGTGACGCCACTGCTCAACCGACGAACCGAACCACTCAGACAACTGTTGCCGAACGCTGCCAAGCATCTCGGCTTCGTTGGTAGAAACGTCGATCACCGTAACGGAAATCAGGCTCTGGCCAGACGGTCCATAGGTCGACGTGACATTCGTCGGAACGCAGAGATTGTTGACAGGGCCTGTTCCGTCGCCATTCAAAACCAGAATCGGTTCCTCAATCGGCGGCTCATCCGCTGCAAAGTAAATACAGCTCACCCCTTGTCCCACGTCTGACGATTCTCGATTCAGGAGTCGATTGGCAGCCGGTTCATCCGTCGCCACGACCACGGAACGACATTCAAGCGTCTCGCCAGATTCAAGCGTGACTCGCTGTGGCTCGACCCGAGTCACTCTCGTTGATGTGCGAATCCGATCTGAGGGCAGTGCCGCGGCAAGCTGCCTGGGAATCGCTTCCATTCCTTCCGCCGGCAGCGAAGCTTCTCCGAGCGAGAACATGCGAAAAACGAAGGAAAACATCCGGCTCGATGTCTGCAGGGTGGAATCGAGAAAGATACCTCCGAGAAATGGGCGGAAGAAGCGGTCAATCATTGCCTCCGTGAACCCTGCCTGCTTCAACGCCTCGAGCGTTGTCATCTCCGGATCACGCAAGCGATCCTCAAGTGAGCCGCCGGTAACGCGGTTGCGTACACGGGCGACGCGAAGTTTATCGGCCAGGGACCCAATCGGAGAAAAGACGGAACTCAATGCTCTCAGTGGTTGCCGCCACGGATCGGTCAACTGATGAAATCGGCCCGCAAAACGGACCGAAGCGCCGGGCAGGAACGGTTTCAGATCGAGAGCCGAGTAATCGAGAACTCGCCTGGCTTCCGGATAGCTCGTCAGGAAGACCTGAAAGCCACGATCCAGTCGAAAGCCCTCGACGAGATCGGTCCGGATTCGCCCGCCGACACCGTCGGACGCTTCCACGATCGTGAAACTGACGCCCTCTTCTTCCAGAACTCGCCCACAGCACAACCCCGCCAGTCCAGCTCCGATGATGATCACGTCTGACTTCATGACTGCCTTTCGGCTGGGATTGAATGATTACGGTTTAACGCTGCGAGTCGCAATAAATGTCAGCATAAACCGAGACAGCGGATCCTCATCCTTCTCCGGATACCTGTCTTCGTAGAAGCCGGTCATCATAAAGCCGGCTTCGAGTTGTCCGCCGATCTGGTCTTCCAGCGTATGCCCAAACTCCAGCGGAACCTCGGCCTCGATCAACTCCTGCAACTGGCGAGGAGGCAGACAGCGCTCGTCCGAATAAGGAAGCGAATACCGGACTTCCAGATTGCCGTTCTCCGTGCGTTCGTCATCAAAGATGTAACGCACAGGATTGGTGAAGCCAGCCAGGAGCAGACCGCCGGCATTCAGAACTCGAAAACACTCTCGCCAAATCGGTTTCACGTCCGGGACAAACGCGTTGGCACAGGGATGAATGATGAACTCAAAAGAATCATCGGCGAACTGAGACAGGTCGCACATATCCCCCTCGACCAGCTCCAGCTGCAAGCCTTCCCGGTCGGCCACATGCTGATCCTGAGCCAGCTGATTCGGCGAGTTATCCAGAACCGTGACCACGGCTCCTGCCGCGGCCAGCAACGGAGCCTGTTGCCCGCCGGCAGCCGCCAGACAGAGAGTCGGAGTCTCTCTCAACTCAGGGAACCAATTGCCGGGCACGGGGCGGGTCGGTGTCAGCAGAATTGTGAAACGGCCAGCCCGAGCCTCCTCGATCTCTTCTGAACTGACCGGCTGCGTCCAGCGATTCTGCTGATCAACGAGCCGATCCCACGCTTTGCGATTGTGCCCGCGAATATCGACCACCGGTCAGTCCTCAGCGTTCAGAAACCGAACTTACGAAACTCGACCTTACTTTAGGCGCAACGATCCCCGGCACAATCCCATTGTGCTCCTCGAACCTCGTACTCGTTCCCGACTAACCGGTCGTCCGCAGTCCGGAGGCGATTCCCTGAATGGAAAGCCGCACGAGTTGAGTCAGTTCATCGTTGCCAGCGTCGTTAGCGCGAATCCGTTCCAGAAGAATGATCTGGGCGATGTTAAGCGGGTCGACGTATGGGTTTCGACTGCGAACCGACGTCTTCAACCATTCGACATCGGCAAGCAGTTCCGGGCTGTCCTTGATCATCAGCACTGCCCCGCGACTCAACTCGAATTCCGCCGAGATCATGTCCCAGACTTCCGAGCCACTTTCCTTCGGCACCAGCGACGCGTATTCGCGTGCAATCTCCATATCGGCCTTGGTCAGAGCAAGTTCCGCGTTATCGATCAGCGCCCGGAATACGGGCCACTGCAGATACATTGCCCGGATGTGTGACCAGGTCGATTCGTCCTGATCAACGAACTCCCGAATTGCCGTTCCCATTCCGTACCACGCGGGAAGCAGATGTCTCGATTGCGTCCATGCGAAGGTCCAGGGAATCGCTCGCAGGTCACTCAGGGCTCGCCGTTGTCCCCGACGTCTGGAGGGGCGTGAACCAATGGGAAGATTCTCAATCTCGCTGATGGGCGTGGCGTGATCGAAGTAGTCGAGGAAGCCGGGATGCTCGATGAGCTGGCGATACTTCGTCAACGAGCTGACCGACAACCGGTCCATGATTGTCGACCACATCGGATCCGGAGTCTCTTTCGTCCCCGCGCTGACCATCAAAGTTGCGTTGAGAACCTGTTCCAGATGACGATGGGCAATGACCGGGTCATCGTATCGCTCCGAAAGAACTTCACCCTGATCGGTCACGCGGAGACGACCATCGACTGCATTCTGAGGAAGCGATCGAATGGCCCGGGCAGCCGGTCCGCCTCCACGACCGAGTGCTCCGCCGCGGCCGTGAAAAATGGTCAGCTGAATGTGGTGCTTTTCAGCGATCTCTGCAAGCTGAGCCTGTCCCTGATGCAGCTCCCAGCACGCTGTCAGATAACCACCGTCCTTGGTGCTGTCCGAGTAACCGACCATCACGATCTGCTGCTTCTGGCCAGTCACCGTCAGGTAGTTTCGATAGCGTTCATCCGTCATCAGTTCATCGAGAATCGCGGCGGAATTGCGAAGGTCGTCGATGGTTTCGAATAGCGGAATAATCGGCAGGCCCGGCAGTTCTTTCTCTTCGCCGTGACACTGCCGCCACGCGGTTCGCCACAGCCAGAGGACAGTCTGCACATCGTCGGCAGAATGCGTCATGCTGATGATGTAGCCGCCAATCGCTTCGTGTCCCCACGACTCGTACGCTTCAGCCAGCAGCATGAACGTCCTGAAAACTTCGGCGGCTTCCTCTCCCAGCTTCGCCGCATCGATGCTGGCGGGAACGTCCTTCGTTACCGCATCGCTGATATCGCTGAGCCCCTGTAAAGCCAGAACCTCTTCAAGGCAGTTACGGTGCGTGACCGAATTCTGACGCACATCGAGAGCCGCGAAATGAAATCCGAACGTCTGAACAACGTCGATCCACGGCTGAAGATACTGCTCCGCGATTCTTTCGCCCCGGTTCTGGGCAATGCTGGAACGGAACTGTTCCAGCTCCTGGCGAAACTCATCGATCGAACGATAAGCGCCGGCGGCCAGGGTCTCCGTATCGATCGATTCGAGTGTCTTCAACAGACGGTATTCCAGCATTCCGAGATACCGACGGTAAGTTTCCTGCCGGGAAACCGAGGCAATAGCCTCTTCCAGCGCCGGCCATTGCTGACAGCACTCCTCGATGGTCTCGCGAAGCTTCGGCTCAGACGGAATCAGTTGATCCGACATCACTATCTGATTGCGAAGATGGCGGCACATCTCCAGATGCCCCTCAAGGGCGGCTCGACGTAACCGGCCGAATGTCTGGCGAGTAATGTCGGCCGTGACAAACGGATGGCCATCCCGGTCTCCGCCAATCCAGCTGCCAAACGACAGAAAGCGAGGGATCTCGAAATGGTGGTTCGGGTACGAATCGCGCAGCGCGCCCCGCAATTCCTGATAGACGCGCGGCACAACATCCCACAGCGTCGAGGCAAAGTATAATCCGCGACTCACCTCACTCATGACCGGTGGACGTTCCGGGCGGATCAGATCGCTTTGCCACAGTACGGTCAGGTCGGCGACAATCTCCGGTTCGACATCGATCGGCGCATCGGCTCCGATCTCCGGCAGCAGCTGACGAATTCGACGCAACAACTGCCGGGTCGTCCTACGCTTGGCCTCCGACGGATGAGCCGTAAAGACCGGTTCAATTTTCAACCGGTCGAGCCAGCGCTGCATTTCAGAAGCAGGCAGCCCCTGCCCGGCCAGTTCGGACACGGCAGCTGCAATCGACTCCGCCCGTGGAACCTTCTGCATCCGGGCCTGATGATCGCGCTCATTGAGAACTTCGATCCGTGTCCGCTCTTCGGCGGCATTGGCAAGGTCAAAGAACAGACTCAGCCAGCGAATAACCGCGCGCAATTCATCACTGTCGAGGGTCTTCAAAGTCTCGACGAGACGCCCTTCGGCATCCGGCAACCCCGCCCGACGTTCGATCGCCAGCCTCCGAATGGTCTGCATCGTGTCAGCCAGTGATTCCCCGACCTGTTCCCGAACCACGAGATCGAGAAGTTCAACGAGATAGTTAAGAGTCTTGTCGCTCCGAAGTGTCGTCATTGATTCGCTATCCATTTCTGTCCGCCTCGAGCGTCGCGAGCCGGACGTCCTTTCGATGTTTCTGACCTCTTTGTCGCAGTTTAGATGATGCCGCAGCTTTCGCCAGTTTCGTCTCGCCAACTTCGTGGCAATTCTGGCCGGTTCTTTGCCATCAGCAGCAGGATAGCACGCGTTGTTCCCCTCCGAGCCTGAGCAGACGTGCGCACATCCCGCTGCGAGACCGACTGATTCGCGAAACGATTGCGAGGTGCGCAGTCTGGCGGAGAAATGAAAGCGATCTCCGCGAAAACCTGGCTATTCCGTGGCTGGCCGGAAGAGCGTTTCAATGTCTTCCAGAATCAGATACAGGCAGGGAACGAGGACCAGAATGATGACCGTTGAGAAGAGAATCCCGAACCCGAGTGAGATCGCCATCGGAATGATGTACTGCGCCTGCAGCGATGTCTCGAAGATCAGCGGCATCAGTCCTCCGAACGTGGTCAGGGTCGTCAGCATAATAGGACGAAAACGACGTAGACCGGCCTGCGAAATGGCTTCGCGAGCGGAAGACTCTCCACGGCGGCGGTTGGCGTAGTCGATCATGATCAGCGAATCGTTGATAACAACACCCGACAACGCGATGACCCCCATCAGGCTGACCAGCGACAGGTCGTAACCGAGCATGATATGCCCGATCACCGCTCCGACAATTCCGAACGGAATCGCAACCAGAACGACGAGCGGCTGAATGTACCGCCGGAAGGCAATCGCCAGAAGGGCGTAAATCACAAACAGAGCCAGACCGAAATACCCCCACAGAGAAGCCGTCGCCTCGCGCATCTCGGCGTTGCTTCCTTCAAACGTCCAGGTGATGCCGGGATAGTCATCGCGGAGTTGCGGAAGGACCTCATTCTGCAGCGCGGTAATCACCTGCGTGATGGCCCGCTTTGGTTCGACGTCCATCGACACATTCACAACCCGTCGCCCATTACGGCGACCAATGCTCGTAAACGCTTCGGTTTTCACAACCTCAGCGACATCGAGCAACGGAACTTCCTGTCCATCAGGCGTCTGAATTACGAGATCTTCCAAATTGTGGACATCTTCCCGTTGATCCTCCGGCAGCTTAACGCGGACTTCGATTTCATTCGTGCCACGCAGCAGACGGAGTGCGAGTGAACCGAAGAATGCACCTCGCAGCTGCTCTCCCAGATCTTCGTCGGTCAACCCGAGCGCCTTACCTTCCGGCTTCAGACGGAAGTCGTACTGCGTCTTTCCCTTGTTGTAGTTATCACTCACATCACGCGTGTTGGAGAACTCTTCCATCCGTTCCACGAATGCCTGGGACGCCTTTCCGAGAATATCGACATCGCTATGGCTCAGATCGATGCTGATATCCTGCCGGTATCCTCCCGGCCCACTCTCGGCTTCAAACGTGATCTGATCGACGCCCGGCAAGTCCCCGATCGATTCGCGCCAGAGGTCAATCACCTCATTGGCTGTCATGTCGCGTTCATCCGGAGGCCGCATCACGATCTCGACATCGATAAAATTCTGCCCCCGAACGTTCGTCTTGATGCCTTCGGCGACTTCGTGCAGGTTGTGCTCTTCGAACATTCGAAGACTCGCCAGCGTGATGACCTCAGCAATCCTGGCCGACTGATCCCTCGTCGTTCCTACCGGCATTCGCACGCCGGCTTCAATCTCATCGGCCGAGACTTCCGGCATCAGAATCATGCCCATGTGGGCACTCGTGGCATAGCCGCCAATGATCAAGAACAGAGCCAGTGCAATCGATGCCGTGACGTAACGAAAGTGAAGACAAACCGAGAGAATTGGCTGGTAAACCAACTCGACCAGCCGACTGAAGCCGCGGGTAAACGCCTGCTGGCCCCCGTGCAACCAGGAGCCAAGCCCTTTCTTTCGACCAGCCTCCCGAGCGTGCGCCAGGTGCGAGGGCAAAATGAACAGCGATTCCACCAGAGAGACCGCGAGCACGATGATCACGACCACGGGAAGCGGATACCAAAACTTCCCGGTCTCCCCGGGAATGAACAGCAGAGGCACGAAGGCCACGATGTTCGTCAAAACACTGAAGGTGACCGGTCCGGCAACATCGCGAGTTCCGGTCACGGCCGCCGCGTTGTGATCTTTCTGAGTCTGCCGTTCTTCATAGACATTCTCTCCGACCACAACGGCGTCATCGACAACGATTCCGAGCACCACCAGAAAGCCGAACAGAGAGATCATATTCACGGAAATGTCGGCCATCGGCAGCAGCAGAATGCCTCCGATAAACGAGACAACCATCCCCATCATCACCCAGAACGCGAGCCGCAGTTCCAGGAACAACGCCAGAATAACGAGAACGATGACGACCGCCATGACGCCATTCTCGATAACGAGATTGAGTCGCCTCCGAAACTCTTCGGCATTGTTGCTGTCGATCCGCCATGTGACGCCGGGAGGCAGAGAACTCTCGAAATCGGCCATGATCTCTTCGACCGCGTTCGCAATTTCGATGGGCGATTGCGAACCGACTCGGAAGATATTGAGTTCAACCGAAGGGGTCTTACTGAACTGAGAGTGGAATCCAATCTCCTCGAAGCCATCGCGAATCGATGCGATATCGCCCAGCGTGACGACCTGCCCGTCGCGCGCGGTCACGATCTCTATCTCGGCGAATTCCCGAGCCCACTGCTTCCGGGCTTTCACGCGCAACAGAATCTCACCGGCTGTCGTCTGAACCGAACCAGCCGCGACATCCTGACTGTTCGAACGGATGATCTGAGCAATCCGCGGTAACGTCAGTCCGTACTCACGCAAAGTCTGCCGGGGAATTTCGATGTGGGTCACGTATTCCGGCACGCGTCCCAATTCGACCTGTGTGATCTGCTCGTGCGCTGTCATCTGATCGCGCAGCTGTTCGGCAAGTTGACGTAACGTCCAGACATCGACGTCACCGTACAAGCCGACTTCGATCACTTCCTGTTGCCGGGACTGCAGACTGACTTCCGGCTGTTCGATCTGATCCGGGAACGTGCGGATGCGGCTAACCGCCTGATCGATATCCTGAAACGCCTTCATCCGATCCTGGCCCGCGACCAGTTCGATCAGCACTTCACCGCGACCTTCCCGGGCTTCGCTGGTGATCTCGCGAATCCCCTCAACGCCACGGACAGCTTCTTCGATCGGGCGGAGAATTCCCTGTTCGACTTCCGAAGGAGCCGCGCCTGGGTAACCGACGTTGACCTCGACAATGTCGAGTTGAAACTGCGGAAAGACTTCTTTCTGAATGGAATAGGCCGACCAGATCCCGCCGCCGAGCAGAATAACCATCAGCAGATTGGCGGCAATCGAGTTTCGGGCCATCCAGGCAATAGGGCCGCGATGCTGCCCGGCGGCTTCAGAATCAACACTCACTCTGCCGCATCCTCATTCGGGGTCTCAGTCGGTTGCTCAGAGTTACTGACTCTCCGGAGACGAATCCCCTCCGCAACTGTTGCCAGATTGGTCATCACGACTTCTTCGCCGCCTTCCACCCCAGACACAATGTAGGCGTACTGAGCATCTCGATAAATGATTTCGGTCTCGCGGATATCGAGCTGATCGTCCTTCAATATCCAGATCGTGTCGTTGTCGCGGATATATTCGCGTTCGATCCGCACAACATCTTCGAGCGGACGTCCCTGGATCTCGGTTTCGACCAGGGTGTCGAGGATCAGGGGAGGAACATCCTGCTGGCGGCCGAGAGGATCGGCAACAGTAATCAGGACTCGAGCCAGACGGGTTTGCTCATCAAGGGATCCGATCAGCCGTGCGACTTTGGCCGTTCGCTCCGCACCGGACGGCCAGGTCTCTGGATTTCGAAGCGTGACCACGGAGGCTTCGCCATCGGTCCCGGGAAACTGAATCCAGCGGAGGCTTCGCATCGGGACAGACGCCATGATCCAGTACTCGTCGACACCGACAAGTCGTGCGAGTTCATCGCCGGGCGAAACCTGCGAGCCGACATTGACCGAGCGTCTCATGATTTGTGCATCAAAGGGGGCCGTGACATCGGTTCGATCAAGATCGATCTGAGCTCGTTCCAGTTCGGCCTTCGCGGCGGCGAGTTCGGCTCGAATGGACGCGATCTGGGGTTCGCGCAAGACCAGCGATCGATTCAGGTCCTTAATCGTATCTTGAAGCAGCTCGAGCTCCTGTTGAGCCAGCAACTGACGCCCCTCTTCAATCTGCAGAGAGGCTTCGACCTGTTCCAGTTCGCTTTTCCGGATCGAGAGCGCGTTCCGGAAGTCGGTCGGATCGATCTGCACAAGCAGTTCGCCCGCTTTGACCATTCCCCCGGGGACAAAATTCGGCGCAAGCGAGGTGATCTGTCCGCTCACCCTGGGACTAAGCACGACCTCCTGAGCCGGTTCGACTGTCCCGAGCACGGAGATTCGAGGGGAATAGGTCCCCCGCTCCACCATGGTCGTTTCAACCAGCGCGGCTGACTTTCGGGTCGCCTTGGTCTGCTTGGCCGTCGGCTGGGTGTTGTTGATCACAACAATCGCACCGGCAGCCGCGCCCAGGATGCAGGCACATGCGATTGTCGAGCCGACAACTCGAAGCCAGAATCGTTTGGGTTTCCGCGTGGAAGCTTCAGCCATCGCCCGGACTCTCCACTGGACATGCCTCAGGGGGCAGGTAGTAACGAGGATCGATCCTCCCCGCGAGTGCCAGATAGAGCTGAACACGGTTCAGGATCAACGCCAGTCTGGCAGCTAGATTTTCACGCTGCAAGCGTTGTTCAGTCTGTGTGGCACTCAACAGGTCGAGGTAGTCGACATCAAAAACGGAGTACTGCTTGCTCAACTGTTCAGAAGCCAGCCTGGCGTTCTCCAGCTGGGAATCGAGGAGCTCGATCCGCTGTAATAAATACTGCTCCTGCGACAGAGCATCTTCCACTTCGCGGAAGGCGTTGACGACCGTCTCTTCGTACTCGTCAAGTCGTTGCCGAACCACAGAGTTGTTTCGCTGAACCTCTGCTCGCCTTTCTCCTCCGTCGATCAGTGGACCAATCAACTGAGCACTCAACGAAACAATCCACTCTTTGAACAGGAACTCGGCACTTTCGGTCGTCGACAGAACGGTCGAAGTCAGATTCAGCCGCGGATACTGCCGGGTAATGGCCGAGGCGAGGTCCCGGTCGGCGGCCTGAACCGCGTAAAACGCACTACGAACGTCGGGGCGACGCCGCACGAGTTCCGCTGGCAAACCGGTCATCGGCAACGGCGGCAGTTCCGGCAGGTTCTCCCCGACATCGTACTCAACTTTCTGGGCCGGCAATCCCTGCAGCACGGCCAGTCGGTGCTCAAGCACCTTGATTCGGGCCAGCGCGACGACTTCCTGCTCTCGGGTCGAATCGACGAGCTGTCGCTGTCGCAACACATCGGGACTGCGAATCAGGCCGACACGGAAACGATATTCCTGATTCGCCAGAGCCAGGCTGTTCGCCAGCGTTTGTTGCTGAAGCAATGCATACTCGGCGTGCGACTGAATCAACGTGAAGTAAGTCGCGGCGACTTCAGCGGAGAGAGCCAGCGCAATCGCATCGTAATCTTCCCGCGTCGCCTCCGCTCGCAACTGTTGGGCCTCGACCCGCGACTCGATCTCGCCCCACAGGTCAACCTGATAGGCCATGTCGAGACCGAAGAAGAACTCTCCCGTGTCGGGCCCGTCGGTCTGAATGAGCCCATCGAATCCGGTGAAATAATCGACGTCCGGAAAGAAGTCAGAAGCTTCCCGACGTGCCACAAAACGGGCGGCGTGAAACCGGTGCAGAGCCGCATCGAGAGAGAAGTTTCCGCTCAGAGAGGCTTCCACCTGATGGTTCAGGTTCGGATCTGCGAACTCAGTCCACCACCGGTCGGACGGAACGACTTCGCCCGTCTCCGAGAATGAATCGGGTGGAGGATGAAACTTCACGACGACCTCGCGTCGGGCGCAGCCGCAAATCGCAATCTGCAGCAGCACCATCAGCGATATCCATCGCCGAATTGAACTTAATCCGTGAAACACCATTGGGGGGAGGACTTACTCAGGCGGGGGAACGCGAGACGTTCTTGAACTTCGAGGCCGCCTGATTGTAGTCAAGTGCCGCAGTGTCACCTAATCGCCTTAGATCCTTTCGCCGCGTGCATTTTTTACACCCTCCGACGTGAAAATGAGGCTTATTTTTCAGGAATTCTCCCGAGTCCTCACCTCATTCAGGACATCAAATGACCGGGGCAGACTGCATCCTTGATGCGATAATCAGCATCGGGATTCACCGGCTGTCCTCCGCCTTTGACATTGTTGCCTTTCACTTCGAGGAGTCGGTTGAGGGCGAAGATTCGCGGCCCCCTTCGATGTACCAGTCAAAAAATTGAGCCGCATTCCGACTCATTGGTTCCGACTTCATGGCCCAGATACCAGGGGGAGACTGGTCGGCGGCCCAGACCTTTAATTCGGCATGTAACGCCGAAGCGATCTCCGGATGGCGGCTTATCAGACTCGTGGTCTCTTCAAAGTCCCTTTCCATATCGAAGAGATACTCACGGTTATCACTGCGCAGATACTTCCACTTTCCCTTTCGGATCGCGGACTGCCCGAGCCAGCGCCAGTAGAGCACCTCATGGGGAACGCCTGTCTTCTGCCCGGTGAGATAGGGAATCAGATTGACGCCATCGAGTGCGGGATCGACAGGCAGCCCGGCCAGTGCACACGCCGTTGCGGCCACATCGAGCGTGATCACAGGCGACGAATAGACCTGCCCGCCGGGAATTTTTCCCTTCCACGAGACGACGAACGGCACCCGAATGCCGCCTTCGGTCAGCATCCCTTTCTCGCCGTTCATGGGATCGTTTAACGAACCGTCCCAGCCGGGCCCTCCCCCGGGAGCATCAACCTTATGAATTTTCAGGGGAGCGCCGTTGTCACTGATGAAAAAGATCAGCGTCTCTTCCTCCAGTCCGTGATTCCGAAGCGTTGAGACAATCCGCCCGACGCCATCATCAACAGCCGAGAGCATCGCGAGGGCCTGACGGCGACGTTCAGGCATCTCTCCGGGAAAACGTTTGAGATACTTCGGAGGAGCATCGAGCGGCACATGCGGCGCTCGATACGCGAGATAAAAAAAGAAGGGCTCATCATGAAAGCGGTCGATAAACGAGCAGGCAAACTCGGAGATCAGATCCAGATGATAGCCGCCCCCCTTCTGCGACTGAGGTTCAATGTCATTCCCTTCAAGATCCATGTTCCAGTGACCGGGACCGGCACTGTGCTTAAAGAAGACTTTGTCAAACCCATGAGCGGCAATCGCATTGACCCGGTTGGTCCCCAGATGCCATTTGCCCGCCATCCCCGTTGTATAGCCAGCCTTCTTGAGCCGTTCGGGAATGGTCTGAAGTTCATGGAACCGTCGCATGACTGCCGCGTCGGTGTACTGCGGATTCGACTCCAACCCGAACTTCGTCTGATACTGGCCGCTGATCAGCCCGGCTCGCGAGGGAACACATTGCGGCGCTGTCGTGTAACCGTCCGTCATGCGGACTCCACTGGCGGCCAGCTGGTCGACATGCGGCGTCCTGATGTCATCAACGACGTGCTGCGATCCCAGATCGGAGTAACCGTGATCGTCGGTGTAGATAACGAGGATGTTCGGTTTGCGCTCTGCCCCGCTGAGTTCGAGCGAGCAGATCGCAAGCAGAAAAAGCGCATTCAAAAAGTACCGCATGAGATGTTCCGTTCGTGAGCGCCGATCCGCATTGCAGCAAGGCATCGAGACAATCGTTTCTCGCTACTCAATGCGGAAGGGCCAATGTTTCAATCCAGACAGGACGAGATTCGACGTCGTATTGTCCGAGCTTGGTCAGTTGCCCGGAATCTTCGATCCGATACGCGCCCAACCGGGCATCTCCCTGACCAGCGACGTAGAGATACTTGCCGAGTTTATCAATCGTAAAGGACCGGGGAATGCGTTCACAGGCCGTGTGTCCCACCATCGAAAGTTGTCCGGTTTGAGGATCGACACGGAAGCCGACGATACTGTCCTTTCCGGTCGACGCATTCCGCTGGGTAATATCGCGATTCGATACATACAGGAACCGCGCATCGGGCGTCAGATGCAGGTCGGCCGTTGTGATCGTGCCTGAAAACCCGGCGGGTTGCGTCACAATGTTCTGCACCGTCGTCAGTTCCCCCTTCTCGGTATCCCATTGCCACACTCCAACGCCGGGCTCATCGCGTTCATTGCTTGTGTAAGCGACGGACAGATTGGGATGAAAGATCAGATGCCGAGGCTGGCGGGCGTCGTTCTCCCTTATGGGACTATTCGCAAACGGAGGATCGGCTGGCCTGGCGTTCCCTACCTGCGCAGTGAAATGATTAATGAAGACTTTATTGGGCCCGGTCGCCGGCACGAGCAGCCAGTGATTGTCCGGCGAAAAGACCGTGCTGTGAGCCTTAGGCTCCAGCGCCAGTTCTTCAATTGTGACACCGCGGTAGATCGGATCAATCTTCCAAATGGTCGCCTTGCCGGGGCCGTAGTGATTCCCGGCCAGAAACTCGCCGTTGTTATCGGTCATCAGATAGCCGGGACGGAGATCGACTTTCGCATTGTTCACAAGAGTCAGCGCGCCCCCCTTCTCGATCTGCAGCGTTGCTATCGAGGGGACGTTCTTCGATCCTTCCGATTTCGTCGCCGCCGCGTAGAGTAGCTTTCGATTCGGTGCAAACGTGAACGGGCCGGCTCCCTCGAGTTTTAGATTCTGTATCTCGGTCAACTCGCCCGTCTGCTTATTCACCTGAAAGACGGAAAGATGCCCCCCAGCCGCCAGGTAAAGTCGCTGCTCAGACTCTCGTGGATCACCATCACGCGGCTCGGGATCAGGATTAGGCATCTCTTCAAGCACAGCAACCAATCGCTCTCGCGCTTCGCGGGTTTCCGGGGTATCCTCCGATACCAGGATCGGGTCCTGTTCCAGTTTGTCGTTCGGAACGTCGTACAGTTTCCCATCGCCGTAGAGCTTGTACTTTCTATCGCGGGCAAAGCGGATCTTCCGGAACTGGTCTTTGTCCCAGCCGGGGCGGGGATCGTAATGACAAAACACCCACGGACGGACGCGATCGAAGTCTCCGAACAACTGCGGATAGAAGCTGATGCCATCGAGATTGGCCGAACGCGGAACCGGCTCACCGGCCGCTTCCATGATCGTGGGCAGAAAATCGGTCGAGTCGACGAGATTCTCATTCACCCCGGGCTCGATTTTGCCTGTCCAGCGTACGATCAGCGGCACGTGAGTTCCCGCATCGGTCGTGCGGCCTTTCCCGCCGACCACAGGACCGTTGATCGTCTGCGAGGTGATCGCCTGATGGGTTCCATTGTCGCTGTAGTAGATAATCAGCGTTTCATCGCTCAACCCCAGTTGCTCCACGTGTTCAACAACCCGCCCGACACATTGATCCATGTACTCGACCATATCGGGAAAGTGCCGCACGTCTTCTTCGGAGCGAGCAGACTTATCCGCCCAGGCCTCGCTCTCGGGAGTCGGCACGAACGGACGATGCGGCAGCGCCATTGCGTAATAGACGAAGAACGGTTTCTCGTCTTCGTGCTTTCGCTGAATGAAGTCGTTGATGAACTCCACCCAGTGATCAGGGCCATAGCCCCCTTCGATCTCCTCCAGCAGCTTCCCGTTCTCAAAGATCGTCGGACTGGCGAAGCGGGAGCCTTTGTCCTCAGAGTGCCAGGCGTGAAACAGGCTGTACTCGTCGAAGCCGGCCTCACTCGCCTTCATCCCCTTACCACGTCGCAGATGAGCGCCGGGGTAACTGGGCGGATCGTAACTTTGCAGCTGCCATTTGCCCGCAATACAGGTGCTGTACCCCGCCTCCCGCATGTAATGGCCAATAGTCTTCGCTTCGGGATCAAGCACGCCGAAATATCGCCAGTTACGGTTATTGTACAGCCCGGTCATCAACTGAACCCGGGTATTCGTACAAAGCGGCTGAGCATACGCGTGAGTGAACCGCAGACCTTCCGACGCCAGCTGATCAATAGCAGGGGTCGCGTAACTCGTGCCGCCGTAACATCCGAGGCCTTCCACTCCGAGATCGTCTGCCATAATCAGAATGAAATTCGGCTGCTTTGCAGCGGAGACTGGCTTCTCCATTCCGAAGATCATCAGGAGGGACAAAAGGGCGAATAGCACGAAACTGCGGGCGCTCACGGTCACTGCTCTCTTCAAAAGGATCGAACTGCCACAATGCGACAGCCGCAGTTTCGTCGATCAGGCTTGCGCCGTCGATCCAATGAACAGATTTTCGGCCGGGAATCTTGAGACAAGTTCTCTCAAAGGACACGTTTCGGCAGCTCGCCTGGCAGAGAACCAGAACACGAAATGAGCTGCGGTCGCACACTCAATGCGCTCCCGCAGCTCAATCGACGATTCTGGTTAGTCCTGGCCGACCATTCCGCTCAGGTAGTCAAGCAGATCCGTTCGGCCGTACTCATCGTAATTCGAAGCCGACTCATCGCCAGTTACCAGACTCAACTCGAGAGGTGATGAAACCTCTGTCGGTGAACTCAGCGAAGTCGGATCCCCGGCATGTCCTCCCCAGCGGTCAGCAATTGGAAAGTTGTCATTCCCCCGACTCTTATTCGTCGGAGCAGCCACCCGGCTTTCCGGAGTTTCGGCTACCGGCGGAGTGAGTGGTGATGCGAAGCGGCCGACATGCACGTATTGCCAATCCAGAGCGGCGTACCATCCAGCAAGGGGCCGATTGACAAACGAGCTTCCGGTCGACTCGGCCGAGTGCCATTGACCATCAACGGCCCGGGCGAAGATGTCGCTGAGGCCGTCACCGTTGCTGTCTCCGACCTTGAGTTCATGCAGACGGCCGGCAGACTGACGCCAGTCGAGCCAGTGTTTCATTCGGAAACGTTGCCCGGTCGATTCCCCGTACCAGACGTTCGTCCCATTGAACAGGCCTGCGACGTTGTCGCGTCCATCGCCATCGAAGTCGCCCACGACGACACCGGACAGCGAATCATTCACCGTCCAGGTCGACCAGAGTCCACTGGTAAATCCGCCGGACGCCCCGGTCGACTTGGCGACCACGACGTGCCGATCTCGCCCGGTTCCGAAGACCGCCAGAACATCGTCCCGCGTGTCGCCGTTGAAGTTCCCGACCTGTGCAAACTCAAATCCGTTGGAGAGATTCCAGCGGTGCGAGTTGAGATACTGGAACCGGGTGTTGCTCGTCTTCACCATCCAGACCACGCCGGAAGTGGCGACCACGGTCAAATCATCGCCCTTCACCCCATCGAAGTTCCCCACAAGAACGGTCTCGATCCCCTCGTAGTTGCCGTAGTCTCCCCACGAACGATTGAGGAATCGCGTGCCATCGGACACGCCGACCCACCACGTTCCGCGATTTCGATTCGCCTGCTTGAATAACCCGATGATGTCATCCTGACCGTCGCCATTGAAATCTCCCACGTGGATCTCTTTGATCTCGCCGTGAGCCCAGGTCGTCCAGGTCGTGAACGTGAAGTTTCCGTCGCCATCCGAGAGGCCAACCCGCCACTCTCCATTGTGCAGCCAGACGGCCAGATCGTCATAGCCATCGCCATTGAAGTCGCCCTGCAAAGTCTGCTGAAAGGAACTCGCCGGCCCGCTGGCGGCAACATGACTGGTGTAGTTCCCGCTGGCATCCGGCCGTGAAACCCACCATCGGCCGTTGACGAATCCGGCGATTGTCGACTCGGGTTGGAGGACCGGCCCTTCGTCGACGTCAGTCACCTGCAACGACAGCGACACGGTATGATCGGGAGTCCCCCCGATGGCCTCATCATCGACCTGAACGGTCACATTCAGCGCCGGCTGCGTCTCGAAGTCCAATTCCGCTCCTGCCACCAGATACAGCTCTGTCCCGACGATTTCGAACAGATCGGCATTCACACCAGTGAGTGAAAGGAGGTTCGAGCCAAGGACGTCATCAGTGATCGCGATGTCGGCGACCTTGATGCGCGACGTCGTGTCGGCGTCCTCTGGAAGCGATTGGGTCACGTTCTGCAGAGAGACCAGAGGAGGCAAATTAACGGTGCCAGTCCCGATAAGTCCCGCATCGATTGTCAGATTCGGAGCTTCAGGCTGATAAGAGACAAGATCGGTCGTTCCCGGACCGTAGGTCCCGGTCACGTTGCTGTCGTTCACGCCTCCCACATTGGGCGTTGTATACTCGACCACCTGACCATCGTTGAAACGGACGTAGTAGTCGCCGCTCTCGAGGTTCACGAATCCATAGAACCCATCGGCTCCCGTGGTCGTCGTCTGAAGAACTCTCCCCTGATCATCCAACAGACTGACCGCAACCCCGGCGATCCCGTCGTCCTCGTTGTCCCGGATCCCGTCGCCATCACGATCGAGCCAGACTCGATTGCCCAGAGTCCCATAGACCGTTCCCAGTCCGGAAAGAACAATATCGCCGGCCCCCGTCGAAGCCGCCGTCAGATAAGCCGGTCCAGAAAGGGGCGTGACCAGGACTTCGTTGCCCAGATGGAGTCCCCAATGCGAGCCCGTAGTTTCACCGCGAAGTTCGATCCTGGCCGAGCCGGTTGCGGAAATCTCTACTCCGGAACTCGTATAGATCCCCGATGTTCCCTCACTCAGACCAACCAGGCTGATCTGACCGTCGACCGAGGTCACTGTCGTTCCGGAATTGAACATGGTGATCCCATCACCGTGTCCGGTACTTACCCCTTGAATCGTGATTGTTCCGGAGAACGGACCGCTTCCGGCTGAAGTCACATCGGCACCGCCACCAATATGGATTCCATCATCTCCGCTCGTCTGCCCCTCCAGGAGGATGTCTGCATCAACCGCCGAGAACTGGCTGTTTCCCCAGACGTAGATTCCATCCCCACTTCCCTCGGAAGAGCCATTCAAGGTGATCGAACCGACCGATTCTCCGACCCCCGTCGATCTGACCACCGCCGACGAGTTGAAGAAAAGTCCGGACGTTCCTGACGTCGTCCCCGTCAGTTCGATCGAACCGTCAACCGCTTCCACCGTGGTCCCGCCAAAGAAGATCAATCCTTCGCCGTTCGAGCTTTCTCCAACGATTGTGATGCCGTTCGCGGAAGGGCCTGTGCTTTCCGACCGAATCGTTGCCCCGTCCCGAATATCGACGCCATCGTCCCCGCTCTCACTGGTCGAGTCTCCCTCGATCACGATCGCCCCCGTTGCCGAAGCAACAAGCGTCCCAGCTCCTTTGATCGACACTCCGTCGTCAAAAGCGGTCGAAGATGTTCCCAGGATCGTGATCACGGAGGAATCCGTCTCGATTCTGGCTCCCTGCTCGATCACCACCCCGCGATTCCGATCGTTGGAAGTTCCGTCGTCGGTATCGCCGCCCTGCCCGATCACGGAAATCGCCCCGCTCTCAGACTCGACAACTCCACCGAGAATCGTCACACCTTCAAAGGTTCCACTCGCCGATCCGGTTTTGTTGCCTTCCAACGCAATTGCTCCACTGAGGCTCGACAAGCTGCCGTTCGCCGACACGGCAATTGACCGTGTTGCGGCCAACTGAATCTCCCCAACTCCACCAACATCGATCGTACCATGAACGCCGATCGAGTTCGCCGATGCGACCAGCGATCCACCGTTCAGAGACACAGTCTGGAAGAACCGGATCTGATCCGCTTCGTCGATCTGGCTGTCTCCAAACAGTTGAAGAGAAGCATCAAAGCCGGAATCGAGCCCCACAGCATACATAAAGTCGGCCCCGCTCCCGGCGGTGGTTCGGACAATGACCGAATCGGATGGTGTCGCAAACGTCGTCGATGTTCCTTGCGTCGACCGAATCGCCGATTCCCCATCGGCTGCATCGCCATCATCGTCAAGAGTTACGAGCTCTCCTCCCCCCAGAAAGCTGAACTCCCGCGTGACCGTATCGGTTATGTCCCGAGTCGCTTCGAGTCCAGAATAATCGATCGCCGTGTCATCAAGTGCAATCGCCCCCACGCCGGGGGACTGCATCGAATGAACAACACTTTCGAAACTCCCTCCGAGAAGAGTTAACCTGTCGCCCGTACTTGAATCGCCGAGCCCGTTGATAGAAATGGGCCGATCAATACTTCCACTGGCGAAGTTGACCAGGAAATGATCATCCGAACTACTGCCATTCAGCGTAATCGAATCGATTTCTGTCAGCTGCTTCTGGACGGCCGTCGCCCCGTTGGCATTGATGATCAGATTCCCAAGCCCGTCGAGTCGCATTTCATAATTGATCGACGTCCCTGAGTTGGCCGGGGAGACAACCAGATCCCGCTGATCATCGACCACGGTGCCGGACAACAGCTGACGGGATTCGAGACCCTCAATCGCGGGAGAAGCAGAGACTAACCGTTCCACCCGGCGTCGACGCCGACTGGCTTTCTGGGAACGCGGCTGGGGAAAGCGATAAAACGAGGGCATGGACTTCTCCGAAAATGAGCAGGAAGGAACTGGTGACGGCTCAACGGAACGTCACGAACACGAAATTCAATGATCCGTCTTCCCGTAACAGCGACATTGCCGCCTTCATCCCCTCATGCTTACTCCAAAATAATGAACTTGAGATAGATACCTTTCTGTTACCACAAGTTCATTAAGAGAACATTTAGATCATTCGTTTCGGAAATATCCCCTGCACCTCCCTCCAACATCCAGTATCGTTTATGGACATATTTTATTTGTATATCCATCAGATATCTGCGCACACGCTGCCCAGGGACGCCTCACATTTATCAGTCAGCTCTATCTGACACTACTTCACGTAGTATTCACCCGGATCGATCCGGTCGGCATCGGGGAGCGTATTGATGTAGTAGACCGCACCGATCGTAAGCAGGCCCGCCAGCAGAACCAGGCCGGCGACTTTGAGGTAGCTTCCGCTGACGTGGTACCAGCGGGATTGCTTCCCCACCGATTCCTGCTCGGCGTGATCAGTGATCACAGTCTTTTCAAAGCTTGAGTCACGGAAGGAGTGAGGCTCCTGGATTCGCGTCAGTTCTTTCTTGAGAAGAGCTAACAGTTCCTGAGCCGACTGAATGCGTTCGCTGGCATTCTTCTTCATGAGCCGCGAGATGATGTCGCACACCTCGGGCGGCAGCTGCGGTCGAACATGCTCCAGTCCGACTGGATCCTCGTAGACAACTTTCTGCAGTAGAGTCGTGAGATCCTTTCCGCGAAACGGAGGATGGCCGGCCGCCATATAGTACAGCGTCGCCCCGAGACTGAAGAGATCGGTACGCGTATCAATACGCCGCGACTGGGCCTGTTCGGGAGACATAAACGGCACGGTCCCCAGGATCTCCCCACGGGTCGTCACCGTCAGCCCCTCTCCGGTCTCGAGAGACTCCTTCGCCAGACCGAAGTCGACGATTTTCACACGCTCCACGCCGTTCTCCAGCAGGATGTTGGCCGGTTTAATATCGCGGTGAATCAGCTTGTTCGGAGACTCGTGAGCGGCGGCCAGCCCGGAGGCAATCTCGATCGCGATCCTCAACAAGTCCTCCACATCCAGCGGCCCATCACGTTCAATCTTCTGCTGGAGCGTCTTTCCGTGTATGTACTCCATCGCGAAAAATGGGGGTTCGTGGTTCTTATGAACCTCATGGATACGAATCACATAGTCGGAATGAAACGTGGCCATCGCCCGGGCTTCCCGAATGAAGCGCTGCCGGGACGCCGCCAGAGCCGAGGGAGCGATGTTCTCTTCATGCAGGACCTTAATCGCGACGATGCGATCGAGCTCAGGGTCTCTGGCTTTGAAAACGATGCCCATCCCTCCCTGGCCGACCACCGACAGAATCTCGAACCGCTCCAGCAGGCCGAGTACGCCCGGTTGATCAGACGGCGTAAGAAATGAAAACTCTTTCTGGTCCGCCTTTTGATCGGGGCTTTCTGCAGACATCTCGCGGGCTTTCTCTTCGGTATTCAGAATCTCAGCAATATCGAGCCGGGCGACCGGCGACTCTTCCAGGAAATCGGTCGCGTTGTCAATCGCGTCAAGAAGTTGATCGAGTCGCTGACGTTTGGCGATATCATCGCCGCACTGCTCGGCCAGAAAACGTTCGCGGGCTTCGCCGGACCGTTGAGCGGCTTCGTAGAAAACCGCCTGCTCGTCCATACCATCATCTGGTGCATTCATTGATCCATCCGATCGCAATCAAGCGATTCAATATTCCCCAATCACTTCGCCACCCGCCCGCGTGGCAAGGGCATCGAGCAGGGTCTGGTCGATGTTTTCACTGATGAAGGCAACATGGCCATCAGCGAAGACAAACTGAGCTCCGCCGCGATGCAGCGATATAATCTGATAGCGGAAGGCAGGGATTCCGCTGGGGGAATAAAGCTGTTGATTAATTTTGTCCCCAGTCGTGACAGCTGCGTTCTGCCCCCAGGGGGAGCCGAACGAGCAATCCGCGCTCCCAAGGCAACTGCCTCGCCCAATGATATTCGCATGCACCTGCGACCAGCGTGTTTCGGTCACCGCCAGAGTTTGCGTCAGACCATCAGTCACCTCAGCGAATCGCGCCCAGTCGTTCTGAGCGAGCAAACCGCTTGCGCCGTAGGGACGTCGAAAGAATGTATTTCCGGGAACGCTGGGCTCATGATGTCCGACAACCGCATAATCCGTGATCGCGGCATCGGTATCTCCTGGTATGCGATCGGTGATATTCGCATAACCGAGTTCTGGCATGGTCGGACATCGATAAACGGCAATCTTCCGCCGCAACGTTTCTCGATTCGCCGGGATGCGAAGGTCAGACGAAAAATCGATCTGATCGTAAACGTTCCCAAGATCAAGTTGAGGCAGAATCGCTGTCGCCCAACTCCACTGGGCGCGATCGACAATCGGATCCGATGCCACAATGGCCTGGTTCCATCGAATCTGAGCAGCAGGAAGCCGCGAATGGATGTCGTGGTAGTTGTGCAGCGCGAGCCCAATCTGCTTCAGATTATTCTTACACGCCGCCATCCGAGCCGCCTCTCTCGCCTGTTGCACGGCCGGCAGCAGGAGCGAAACCAGCACCGCAATGATGGCGATCGAAACCAGCAGTTCGATCAGTGTGAATGCTTCTCTTTCTTTGATCACGTTCATGCTTAATATTCTCCGATCACTTCGCCGCCCGCTCGCGTGGCGAGTGCGTCCAGGAGAGACTGATCAATATTCTCGTTGATAAAGGAGACATGCCCATCGACGAACGCGAACTGAGCTCCGCCGCGGTGGTATGCGAACACATGCGGATCGCTCGGATGTTGCTGGGGGTGATTGATCCCGTAGCCGACCGAAACCCGGCAGATGTAGGCCCAGTTCCAACCTTCCAGCCCCGCACATTCCGGATAGTCCGGGTGATCGGCTGTGCGATCGGCTTCACCGATCAGCAATGTCGACGTCAAGCCGTCGGTCAGCTGATTCGTGCGAACACCGCCTCCGTCATGCCAGACACCGGATGTACTCCAGAAATAGGGCGAGCCAGTTGGCAATCGCTCTGGACCGACGATCGCCGCGTAGTTCGTCTCGGCTGCGTCATGACATCCCGGAACGGCAGCGCTCGAAGAGGTGATGGCATTCTGTGGAGCCGATGGACACTGCAGGAGTTCGATCCTGGTTTTGGCTGACGGCAAATTCTCAGCCGTTCGCCAGTCATCCTCGATATTAATTTTCTCGTAGAGCGCACCCTGTTCAATAAAAGGCAGGATCTTCGCCGACCACGACCACAGCTGACGGTTGCTGCCACCAGCGTTCTCGACATGAAATGCCCGTGGAAAAGCCTGATGAAGCTCGGTGTACTGAATCACTCCCAAAGCAAGCTGCTTCAGATTGTTCTTACACGCCGTCATCCGAGCCGCCTCTCTTGCCTGTTGAACGGCTGGCAGCAGGAGCGAAACCAGCACGGCAATGATGGCGATCGAAACCAGCAGCTCGATCAGTGTGAATGCTTCTCTCTTTTTGATCACGTTCATGCTTAGTATTCTCCAATCACTTCGCCACCAGCTCGCGTCGTCAGAGCCTCGAGCAGGTTCTGATCGATGTTCTCGCTGATGAAGGAAACATGGCCATCGGCAAACGTGAACTGGGCTCCGCCGCGGTGAGTGGACAAGATTTGTGGCTTGTAGCTTGTGGTGCCGTCGGGACGGACGATCGGTTTGTTGATACCGAAGTGAGTCGACAAGGCTCCTCCCTTAGCCCAAGCAACACCTGCCGCGCACTCATCAGTCGTGCATGCCCACAGCAATGGATTCAAACGGTTTCCTTGATCGAAGTACGACTCACTGATGATAGCCGTCTGAGATAGCCCATCGGCAATCTCTGCAAATTTGGGATGTGCATCCTGAACCAGAACTCCCGTACCAAGTTGATCCCGGCGAAACGCCATAGCACGCCCGTCCCACGGCAAATGACTCGACAGCGGCAAATAGTCCGTAATCGCCCCATCTGCGTCCCCAGGAATTCGATCCGAGATGTCCGCATAGGGCAAGTCTGGAATCGACGGGCATCGGTATGCCATCAATCGCCTTCTCAGTATGGGAAGATTTTCTGGCCTTCTCATGTCTTGGCGAAAATCGATCTTCGAGTAAAGAGGCTCCTGGTCAAGCATGGGAAGTATTGCCGTATTCCAGCTCCACAGACATTTATTCAAATACGGATCAGATGGGATGTGAGTGGAATTCCAATACATCGATGTCGCAGGAAGCCGCGAATGGATGTCGTGATAAATATGAAGAGCGATTCCAATCTGCTTCAGCTTGTTCTTACATTCGGACAAACGAGCAGACTCGCGAGCCTGCTGAACAGCTGGCAGCAGGAGCGAGACCAGCACGGCAATGATCGCAATCGAAACCAGCAGCTCGATCAGTGTGAATGCTTCTCTTTTCTTGATCACGTTCATGCTTAGTATTCTCCGATCACTTCGCCGCCCGCTCGCGTCGTCAGAGCCTCGAGCAGGTTCTGATCGATGTTCTCGCTGATGAATGCGACGTGACCATCGGCGAAGGAAAACTGTGCTCCACCTCGGTGATGAGACTGGATGCCGGCCCACTGCGTAAACTGACGGGAATTAATCCCGAATCCTGACGTAGCCATATTGTTGTATGCCCACGGAATTCCCAATTCACATTGACGACTGGGGCAGTATGAACCACCGTAGAGCGGATCATCGGTTCTGACAGAATCCCATTCCGAAACGACGATTGTGTTCGATACCCCGTCGGTGAGATCCCGGAATCGAGTGCTAGAGCGATTGAACAGGACTCCTGAACATGCAGGGCTAAGCAGCTCGTATCTTCGCACCGGATTGTGGTCCGCCAACGCCGTGTAGCTGGTCTCGGCGGCATCTCTTTCACCAGGAATTGCAAGAGAAGCGGAAATGATCTCGTTTTTCGGAGACGACGGGCACTGGTAGACAGGAACGTGCTTGCGTATAGCCTGCACATTCCCCGTCCCATACCAGAAGTCGACATCGAAGTTGATTGAGTCATGAATCGCGGACTGTTCCAGGTCTGAGAGGATCAACGCTGACCAGGCCCAGCTTGTCGCATTAGAGTTTCCCGAGTTCGGCGGCATCTGCGGGCCTGTGCCGAAAGGGAGAACGTTGTGCCGGTCGTGGTACTGATGCAATGCCAGCCCGATCTGCTTCAAATTGTTCTTGCACTGCGAAAGCCGAGCCGCCTCTCTCGTCTGTTGCACGGCCGGCAGCAGCAGCGAGACCAGAACGGCAATGATGGCGATCGAAACCAGCAGCTCGATCAGTGTGAATGCTTCTCTCTTTTTGATCACGTTCATGCTTAGTATTCTCCAATCACTTCGCCACCAGCTCGCGTCGTCAGAGCCTCGAGCAGGTTCTGATCGATGTTTTCGCTGATGAAGGAAACATGGCCATCGGCAAACGTGAACTGGGCTCCGCCGCGGTGGTGTGACTGGATGCCAGAGTTGAGCAGTTCGTCCCCTTCTTCGCTGTCGATGCCGTAGCCTGTCGTCACACTTGAGTAGATGGCCCATCTCCGCCCCACCCAGCAATCTGGACAAGAGAGTCCCGTCTTGTAATCGACATCCTCCTGGTCGAAATCGGTCTCAGCCACCAGCAGAGTCGAGGTCGTCCCGTCGACGATATCGCCGAAGTCGGTGCTCGATGTATCAAAGATGACACCCGAGCCTCTCGGGTCATTCGCATGCGGCCAGTAACCGCCAGACCGTCTTCGATGACTCGACACAGCACAGTAATTCGTTTCTGCCGCATCCTTATTGCCCGGGATATTCCCTGTAAACTCGATCAGACGGTTCTCCGGCGCACTCGGACACTGATAGACCGGAACGAACTCTCGGATCGCCTTCGCCTGAGCCGGGGAATTCGCCTGCTGATTGAAATCAATCCGACTGTGAAGGTTTCCGTAACCGAGTTGCGGAAGCACCAACGCCGACCAGGACCAGTTCCCGTACTGAGTGTTCGTCTGGTAGTAGACTTCCATCGCCGAACCATAGGGAAACACCGTGTGTTGCTCGTGATACTGATGCAATGCCAGCCCGATCTGTTTCAGATTGTTCTTGCACTGCGAGAGCCGAGCCGCTTCTCTCGCCTGTTGCACCGCCGGCAGCAACAGCGAGACCAGCACGGCAATGATGGCGATCGACACCAGCAGTTCGATCAGTGTGAAGCCTTGTCGTTTCATCGTCGCTCTCATTTTTAGTACTCCCCGATCACTTCCCCGCCGGCCCGCGTGGCGAGCGCGTCGAGGATTTCCTGAGAGATATTCTCGCTGACCATCGCGACGTGCCCGTCCACGAAAGCGAACTGGGCGCCCCCATTGTGGTGAGATTGAAGACCTGCCCGGTCGAGTTCATTCCCGGCAACAGAGTTGATTCCATACGCCGTGGTCGCGCTCGCAACGCAGCACCACGACTTTGCCATCAGGCAGTTCGCACACCCGGTGCTGACTTTCCAGGCATCTTCCTGATCGAGATCACTTTCTCCCACGAGCAATGTCGACGAAGTCCCGTCGATGACATCGCCAAATCTGGTCATGCTGAGGTTGAACATCACTCCATCACCACTCCAGTCGTGAGCCATCGTGTGAAAGGCACGATCCCGCGTGGTTGCGATCGCGACATAGTTCGATTCGGCAATCGCGTGCAGAGCCGGATAGGCGGCCGGTCCCTTCACTCGGCCTGGACCTGGCGCAGCCGGGCATAGATACGACGCGACGTAATTCGAAACTCCCTTTTCCTGATCAGCATGGTTCCAGGAATGAGAGAAATTGAGCTGATCATGCAAATTGGACTGCTCCATCTGCGGCAAGATCAGAGCACTCCACGCCCAGTTCCCACCCCGTTCCGCGATTGGAGAGATGGGATCAACGCCAACCGCATATGGAAAGGCACCGTGCTGATCGTGATAATTGTGAATCGCCAGCCCGATCTGCTTCAGATTGTTCTTGCACTGCGAAAGCCGAGCCGCTTCTCTCGCCTGCTGAACAGCCGGCAGCAACAGCGAGACCAGCACGGCAATGATCGCGATCGACACCAGCAGTTCGATCAGTGTGAAGCCTTGTCGACGCATAACGCCCCCTCTCAATCAGTGGTTCAATGAAGCGTGCGACTAGAACTCGCCGATGATTTCGCCGCCGGCTCGGGTGGTCATTGCCTCGAGCAGACTTTGATCAATGTTCTCGCTGATGAAAGCCACATGACCGTCGGCGAATGAAAACTGAGCGCCACCTGGATGGTAGCTGTAAACATTCAAGCCATAGATCCAGGTGCTCTCGTTGTTGATTCCGTTTCGTGTCGTCGCATGTGCGAAGTTGGGCCAGGGATAGCCGATGTACCCGGTCCCATCACAGGGGCCACCGTCGTTCTTGGGAAATGTCTGATCCCCCTCAGACAACAACAGCGTCATACTTAGCCCATCGAGCACAGACGAAGTCGGTTCGTAGACCTGGGTATGCATAATTCCGGATCCTTGCCAAAAAAGCGCGTCTGGCGTCGACTCCTCGTGACTTGAAATCGCAACGTAGTTCGTTTCCGCCAGTTGTCCGCATTCAGAGGTATGGATCGAGAACCGGACCAGATGGTTAGCAGGCGCCGAAGGGCACTGATGCAAAGGGAGAGCCGTCTTCACGACTTCGCGATGAATCACATCCCGGACATCTTTCTTGACATCGATCTTCGCATAGACCGCTGAATTCTCCGTGTACGGCAGAATCTGGGCAGGCCAGGCCCATAGCTGCCTCCGCGGTGTATGGTGACTTTTCTGGTAGGCAGACGGGAAATAACTGTGCGTATCCGCATACATATGGATCGCCAGGCTCAATTGCTTGAGGTTGTTCTTACAGAGCGTTTTCCGAGCTGCCTCGCGGGCCTGCTGCACCGCCGGGAGCAGCAGCGAGACCAGCACGGCAATGATGGCGATCGAAACCAGAAGTTCGATCAGTGTGAAGCCGCGTCGTTTTTTCATCGTTGCGTCCCGTTGATAACTCATGATTGTGGATTACTTTCTGCCCTGATCCGCTGTCTTCAGAACTCCGGCACGAACTCGCCGCCGTTCGGTGTCGTCAAACCCGCGAGAACTTCGGGGGAAATCTCCTCGTTCAGAAACGAGACATGGCCATCGACAAACGCGAACTGTGCGCCGCCGGTATGAGGAGTGAGAATCTGGTACCGCCAGCTTGGCGTGCCATCAGCTCGGTATTCCTGCCTGTTAATTCCATCGCCGGTTGTGACGGAAGCCCCTCGCCCCCAGGCGAGGCCAAAAGAACAGTCCGGACTGACGAGACAGGCTCCCCGACCGCCGATGGCGGCATGAAACTGATCGAACCGTGTCTCACTCAGCAGCAGTGTGACGGAAAGGCCATCGGAGATTTCGCTTCGGCTCGGCCAGTCATTGGCCGCGAGCACTCCGGTGCCGCTTTCATTCCGACGGAAGAACGTCGGCCCCAGAACGGTCGGCAGATGACTGGAAACTGCGGCGTAGTCGGTTGTCGCCGCATCGGTATCTCCGGGAATCCGATCGGTCATATTGACGTAGCCGAGCATCGGCATCGACGGACAGTAAAGTGTCGAGATCTTCTGACGCAGAACCGGACGATTGGACGGGGAGCGAAGATCGGTATCGAAATCGATCTGCTCAAAAAGGTGGTCACGACCAAGTTCCGGCAGCACAGCGGTAATCCACGACCATTGACGACGGTCCTGGAGAGGATCGGAAGGAGTTCGCTGCCGATCCCAGGACACAGAAGCCGCCGGGAAAACGCTGTGACTCTCATGATAATTGTGCAGCGCGATTGCCAGCGTCCGCAGGTTATTCTCGCAGGCCGTCAGGCGAGCGGCTTCTCGAGCTTCCTGAGTCGCAGGCAGAAGCACCGAAATAAAGATCGCCATCAGACACAACACAACGAGCATTTCCACCATGGTGAAGGCTGCTCGCGGTGAGTCTCGCAAGATAACGGGCATCTCTCTTCGCCTCCTTCATTGCGCTCGTGATGAGAATCGAAAGCAGAATGGCCCGAATGCCAACTGAACTTCGGAGAACGGGCCGCCATTCGCATCAGCGACAAACCTTTGCAAACTCCCTCACGCAGTTTCAGAAGTTTGCAAAAACGTCAGGACTGCAAAGCGAGTCTGAGCCAGGCTTTGGCGTAAGCCCACTCGCGTTCGACGGTGGCGGCGGAGATATCGAGGCTCTCAGCGACCTCTTTGATGGTGAGATTGGCGAAGTATTTGAGCCGAACGACTTCGGCTGCGCGGGGGCTTTCACGCTCGAGGGTCTTGAGAGCGTCATCGAGTTCGATCAGATCGACATCGTCCGTTCCAGAATCCACGGGGTCCTGATCAAGCGAGAGATTGTGCTGCCCTCCGCCTCGTTTCAGTCTTTTCTTGCCCCGCGCATGGTCGACGAGGATTCTCTGCATCGCCTTAGCCGCGGCCTGGAAGAAATGCCTGCGACTGCTCCAGGCCACCGCTTCAGAGTCCAAACGTGCCAGCTTCATGTAATATTCATTAACAAGTGCCGTCGCCTGGAGCGTGTGACCGACCGCTTCATTCTGCAGCCGAAGCTGAGCGATCCGCTTGAGTTCTTCATAAATGAGTGGGAACAGGTCGTCATCTATCGATGCTCCCCCCTCATCCACCATCTTCAAAATCACCGTAACGTCGTGCATTCCTTCTCCGCGAACCCAATGAACAGTCTTGGAAACCCTAAAAAAGATGCTTCGCGGACGGCTCACTGAAACGCCCAACGTTTGCTGTCCAGCGTCACGACAGAACAGTTAAGCAGCACATGTCTGTCTAGTGCGCAAGGGCGATCAGTGTACATCGGAACTACACGGTTCACAACGACATTTTAAGAGTTTTTATATTCTCGTCACCCATGATTTTATATGTCTCCAAATGACAACATTTCTAATATGGAGATCTCAATGTGCTCTCGAACCAGGCCGCTCAGATCTTACAGAAGAGAAGTAGCTTGCCGGGAAAGGTAGAAGTGATTCAAGTAAGCATCGGCTGCGAAGAGCGCAGGCCAGATCGCGCAGAACTGGGGCTAAGTGGACGAGAGCCAACTCCAGCGTCTGGCATTTCCGGCACAGGCCAGATTGTGAGAAGCGGAATCGCCTCAACCGTCGGATCAGCGGGAGGCGATTACGAGGAGCTTTGGCGAGCGAACTGAAGAAGGCAGCATCATCGGACGGGGCCTGCGTGGTCCCGTCCGATGAGAGTTCCGTTCACGAGGCGAGGCGAGGCGAGACGGCCTATTCCTTAATGAGATCGGCCAGATAGATCGCAGTGATCGGATTGCCCGATTCGTCTTTCTCGTGGCTTGAATACCAGGAGATCAGCCCCCGCTGTTCGTCGATTTCGACAAAGCCGGGATAAGAGTTGTCTCCGCCGCTGGGGAGTTCCGCGACGAACTGAAGTTCGTCATCAACCAGCCAGTAGAGGGCTGTCTTTGGTCCGTTGGACGTATTCTTTCGCCCCGAGACGAAAGTCTGATCGCCCCAGGCCGTGATCAGCGGTCCGCCAATATAGTGCGGCAGCTTCTTGCGATCCCAGTCGCGATAAGGCGGAGTGGAACGAGCGAGCTGGGATTTCTCTCCGCGTTCGCGGCTGAGCGCCAGCATTGTGCCATCGGCCAGGATCTGAAAGGCCGTTTCGTTCCCCTCTTCGGTCTGAAACAGCGACCGGTATGTCCAGTTGAGTCCATCTCGGCTTTCGAGCAGAGCACCTTCAAGGATAGAAGGTCCTCCGGCCCCCGATTCAGCTTCGGTATAATCTCGTTTGCGACGGCTGCAGAGATAAGCACTCTCTCCGTCGCTGACTGCTCTCCAGATATAAGCCCCGTACGTCCCTTCCATCTGACGAGGTTCGCTCCATTTTGCTCCGTCGTCCGTCCAGACGGCATAGCCGAGATGCTTGTTGATATCGTAGTCCTCGCGAGGCAGCTTCCCCTCGCCGCTGTACCACGTACCGGTGAAGATGAACAACTTGTCCTGGAATGCCAGGAAGTGGGGGTCCCGTGTATCCCGCAGCGGTACCGAAAACTCGTGCACGGTCTCCCAATTCTTAGCGTCTTCACTCTTGAGAACCAGAACCGATGCCGTGGAAGAAACCATGTGCCCGTCGGGACAACTGCGGAAGACGAGCCAGAACTTCCCGTTCCAGTGAATCAGATCGGTGAACGCATTGTGCTCGCCATTGTCGAACACCTGACGAACATTCTCGACACGAATGCCGGGCAACTTGTCTTCGGCCTGGGAAACCCTGGGAATCGAGACGATCAGTGATGCATAAGAGAAGAGACCGACAATTAATAAACGGCGGAAGCGTAGACAATTCATAAAGCAACAACCTCAGACAACGTCAAATAACCAGACCGCGAACGCATGCAGTCACACTGATAGATCGTAGCGAGGATCTTCACAGTCCTCAAACCCGATGAGTCCACTATGGAGTAGTAAGCATGCAATAAGAATAGTGCGTGCTTTCCCGCTATTGAGACTCAGCCGGTAGACATCATCTGGCGTTCAATGGCGACCGAGATCGTTTGTGCGGACGGCCTTCAACCTTGCGGCCATCTTCTCCCGAAACGTCTTCACGACCGCCGCGTATTCCGGGTTCTCGGCCAGATTCGTGTATTGCCGCGGATCGTTTTTCATATCGAACAGCTCGATGCCCCGCTCGGCCTCTTCTCCGTATTGAATGTAAGCCCACCCGTCTTCCCGAAGAAGAAATCCTCGGCCGTTCACACTGAAAGCGGCGTCGCGCACGCTGGCCGTGGGATCTTCGAGCAACGGGCTGATATCCTCGCCCTGCAGTCGTTCAGGAACTTCGAGGCCGCAGAGACTGGCGACCGTTGGGTAGAGGTCGATCAGTTCCACCAGCGAACGACAAACGGCTGGTTCCTGTCCCGGAACGTGGATGATCAGCGGTACCAGAGCCGACTCTTCATGCAGGCTGACCTTGGCCCAGAAGTCGTGCTCACCAAGATGATACCCGTGGTCACTGGTGAAGATCACGATCGTTTCGTCTTCGAGGCCGGCGTCTTTCAGAGCGTCGAGGACCTTCCCGACTTGCGCGTCCATAAATGCGACGGAGGCGTAGTACCCGCCGACCGCTTTTCTTTGCCGCCGTTCGTCCATCTTCATGTTGAGACTGGTCTTGTAGTTGATCCCCGCCTTGGGGATATCGTTCCAGTCGCCTTCAATCTTTTCCGGCAGAGTCATACTGCTATAAGGCAGAAACGGCTCGTAGTACGAACGGGGCGCGACAAACGGCACATGCGGCCGCACGAAGCCAACGCCCAGGAAGAACGGCTTGTCACGTTGCTGAGCGATCAGCTCGCACGCCTTGGCTGCAGTCTTGCCGTCGGAATGCACCATGTCATCGCCGTCGGCCTCGACAACGACAAACGTGTTGCCGCCGACAACCGGTTTGGATCCGTCGGGATTCCCTTCGAGCGTTTCTCCATCCCCCGGGGCTTTCCACTCCGGTCCCGGACTGTTGAATCGCTCGGTCCACGAAGCAGGATCATCGGCCCCGTCCGTTCCGGCTTCGATGCCGCCGGGGACTCCCATGTGATAGATCTTGCTGACGCGGGCGGTGTAATAGCCGTGATTCTTGAAATGCTGCGGCCAGGTCGCACGATCGCCGATGGCCTCACGCGGACTGTTGTACCCGAGAACGCCGGTTGCGTGCGGATAGTAGCCGGTCAGGAACGAAGCCCTCGATGGACCACAGTACGTCCCCTGACAATAAGCCCTTGTGAAGCGGGTTCCCCTGGCCGCCAGCCGATCGATGTTCGGCGTCGAGCAGACCGTGTTGCCGTAGCACGAGAGAGCGGTCGCGGTCAGATCATCGGAGATGATGAACAGGACGTTATATTGAGGCTGCTCCTTCGCATCTCTCGCCTCTGTGGTGCGAATCCCAGCCACAAGCATCACCGCGATAACGAGCAGGCTCCCCATTCGAACGCGTCGCGCAGGCAGGTCGTCCTGCTCCGCATTGATCGACATCACGTTCCAGTCTTTTCTCAGCATCACACCGCCACCTCTCTTGAGTCTCTTTGAGAACTTATTGCCGTATTGAGTCAAAGATACTCCACTCGGGACAGAGTCGCAGAACTCAATCGCTGGCTGTCGACTGTTGAATGTCAGGGGAGCTCCCAGGTATGCAGATTCCCGGCCGTGTCGCCGGCAAGCACTGTCGAACCATCGCCCGAGATGGCGACGCGTGCAGGCAGCAGACGAACTCCCGGGGGAACGGTCGTTTGACCCTCGGCCGGAGCGCCCAGGATATGATTCTTCAACGGCTTGCCATCGGGCGACCAGATCTTTACCCGACCATCGCGACCACAGGTGACAAGCTCTCCGTTCGGACCGAACCGGCAGTCTAGCGCTCCGCCCTGATGAGCATTCGATTGCGTTTCCAGCGGCCAGCCGTCTTTCACGTCCCACCAGACCACGGTGCCATCTTCCGCACAGGAAGCGACAACAGCAGAATCGCTCCGCCAGGACAATGCACGAACCGATTCCTTATGCTCAGACAGAGGCAGGATGACGCCACCGGTTGAGCCGTCCCAGAGATGGATGTTTCCGGTCCTGTCGCCAGTAGCGAGATACTTGCCGTCGGGAGAAAAGGCGACCGCTGTCACCCAGTCGGTGTGCTTGTCGATCGTCGCCTTCAGACTTCCATCTTCAGTGGAAAAGAGCTTCACAAGCCGGCTCGTGCAACCGATCGCCACGAGCTTTTCATCTGGGGAGAGATCGGCTGCGATGATCGCATCGGGCTCATCTCCCACGCTCGCGAGCCGTTTCCCCGTCGCAACATCGAATAGCACCACGGCTCCGTTCTGGACCGGTTTCCCGCCGGCGGCGAGAAGCAGACGACCTGATCGGCTGAAAGTGAGCACGAGTGGCTCCCCTTCCGCGAACTCGATTGAGCCATAAGGACTCTGTGTCCCGGGGTCGAACAACTCGATCGAGCCGTACTCGCTGCTGGCAGCTACGGGAGCACGCGGACTTGTCGCCAAAGCAAGAACGGGATAGGGACGCAGCGTCTTCTTCCGAGCGAACTCGGTCAGCATCGAAGGAACGGCGCCAGGGCCGGTTTCTGTTGTCGAGTCAGCCGGCTTAAAGCCGAGTGTTCTCATCTCAGCGACGGAACTCCCGGAGTTCTCCCGCAACCCGGTGTCGATCCATGTCTTGATCAGAGCGACTGATTCGTCCGACAAGCGTTCCCCGTCCGGCGGCATCTGCTCGCCAGCATCGGTCGACGTAATGACTTCAATCAGCCGGCTCGCCGAGGATCGGCCGGCGACGACAATCTCGCCTCCGCCGCTCCCCTTCACCACATCGGCGTAATTGGCCAGGTTCAGGCCTGCTTCCTGTTTCCCGTCTCCGTGGCACGTAGCGCAGTTCTTCTTGAGGATGGCGGCAACATGGTCTTCGTATGTGACCACCGTGTTGCCATCTTCCTCCGCACGCGCCACCGTAACGGCAGTCAACAGCAGCGCCCCTGACAGGGAACGCAAGACGGCCTGGCAGCTATTAATTCTCATGTCTGATTCCGAACGGTTTGGTCAAGTGGTTCCGGCAGAATGATGCGCGATGAACTCAGTGATTGAAGAGGAACTCATTGGAACTGATCAATCCGGCGAAGATGTCTTCGTACACAGTGGAAGGATCCTCGACATCGGCCAGCCTGAGTATGGAATCCATCTCCGTGGGAGTTGGCCGGCGGGAAAGAACGCGAATGAAGATCTCTTCGATGATTTCCTCGGAAGTTGAAGCGTTCTCGATGATCTCTTTCAACACGCCGCTTTTGGCCGCCGTGCGGACTCGGGGGTCGACGGTCTCGCCAACGAGGAGATGCATTACCTGTGAAAGAGAGGGTTCGGTACTTGTGTCGCAGGCACATACGGACCGGCGGGGCGACTGGCCGAACGTGTCGAGCACGAAGTCGCCGGAATCGGAGTAGGCCTGCCGCCGATTGATATAGCTGATTGCCTTGGTTCCGGTGGGGGCCTTGGAGAAGGACCGAGGTTCGCCGGTGACGAGCACAATCGAATCCAAAAAGACGTCGGCTCGCATCCGACGCAGCCGGGCGTGAGAAAACTGGCGTTGGTCGTTCTTTCCGGAAGGGGTCGGTTCAACGGAGAGCTGATACACGCGCGAGTTGCAAATGTCACGGATCAGAGGCCGGATTTTTCGTCCGTGCTCAGCGTACCGAGACGCCAGAGCTTCCAGCAGTGGTCCATTCGAAGGGGGATTGGTCGCCCGAAAGTCGTCGACCGGATCGACAATACCGACGCCGAGCAAATGAGCCCAGAGACGGTTGGCCATGTTCCGATTGAACAGATCGTTATCCGGGTCCTTGATCCACGCGGCCAGTGCCCGACGCGGATCTCCGTAACCCTCAACCGGTTCGACAGCCCCGAGCAGCTTCGCGGGGACAGGGCGACCGTCCAGAGCATGCTTCGCCGGGGCTGCGGAAGGATCGAAGATAACGCGGCGGTCGCGACTGTCGCTGCCCGCCTTCCGCTCCACGCAGGTGAAGAAGCTGACAAAGCCGTAGTAGTCGTCCATCGTCCAACGGTCGAACGGATGATTGTGACACTCGGCACACTGCATCCGCACGCCGAGAAAGAGCTGAGAGTAATCGGCTGCAAGAACCTTCGGATTGAGCCGGTAGTCCTTGATCAACATCGTATAAAGACCGGTCTCGCCGTTGATATTCGTGCTGCCGACCGCGGTGGTCATATCGGCAACGACTTCATCGAAAGGACGATCGGCTTCGATCTGATCTCGAATCCACGAAAAGAACGCATTGGCCGGCTTGTGGGAATCTGCCCGACCTGTGTAATCCTGGCTGTTGATACGGAACAGCTCCCCCCACAGCGCAGTCATATAGTCCGTGAAATCATCACCGGCCAACAACTCGTCGATCTTTCGCGCTCGTTTATCGGTCGATGTATCCGCCATGAAGGACTTATATTCTTCGACCGTTGGCGGTCGGGCTGCCAGATCCAGCGTCACCCGTCGCAGAAACGTTTCATCGTCGCAAAGCTTCGCCGGGGCGATCCGCAACTTTTTGAGCCGCTCAAAAACAAGTCGGTCGATAAAGTTGTTCTCGGGGGGATTTGGCCAGACGAATCCTTCCGCTGGTGGCAGTCGGATGACCTCCGCCCCTACGGTAAAACGGCTGAATCGCGCGAACACCGTGGTATCGCCCGGTCCTTTCGAGGTAACGCGTCCGTTCGCATCGATCTCGGCGACACTCGGATTATTCGTCCCGAAGAGAGCCAGCGAAGTGACATCGCGTGCCGATCCGTCGGTATAGGTCGCCGTCACTCGAAGATCTGCAGTTTGTTCCGCTCCCTCGAAGACCAGCGACTGCTCAGAAACGGAAATGTCGGCGACATCCGGGACCTCTCCGACGTCATCGGGAGCCCCTTCTTCGATCCAGGTCAGGAGAGTTTTCGCCAATTCGCTGTCGCGGTCGAACCGCTTGCCCCCCGTATGCGGTACGGCTCCGATTGCCTTGAGCAACAGAAGACTTTCCTCGGGAACGGCGACATTGAGTCGGCGGCCGGGAATCTCCTCGACAGTGCGGCGATAATCTCCATCCGGATCGTAACCGAAGAGCGAAAGCATGAAGCCATCCTTGCCACGGGCCGAGCCGTGGCAGGTGCCAGCATTGCACCCCGCCCGAAAAAAGACCGGCATCACATCTCGCCGGAAGCTCGGGGGCTTCGAGTCGCCGGATTCGGCCTGGCCGCTGGACTCGGCTGCAAAGCAGGCGGCATTCGACATTGCAGTCAGGCCTGCCAACAGCAGCATCCAGATTGATTTCACACGCACAGTGCTGTCTCCCGCGTTTTTATAGTCCGTATTCCCACTCGTGCTATTTCTCAAGCCTGGGGTCAATTCGCACCTTCCCGGAGCCCGTCCGGAGGTGTATCTCTTCGTCGGCAACCGTGAACCGCACGTCACATTGCAGATCGCTGACCAGACCAAGCAACGCTTCGTCATTGGCGGCGAGCTCCAATTCCACTTCGGTGGAGTTCCGGTCAATCACTGGAGGGGGCCCCACGGCAGTCACGCCGACCGGCAGTCCCAGCATCTGGACGCTGGCCTGACCTTCGAATGGGCGCAGCTGTCTGATCGTCCAGCGGTATTTGATTTTCTCGCCGCGACGGAGGCTCTGAGGCTCACTGGCCAGAGAAAGAAAGGGATCGGCCACCTGAATCGGAACGACCTCAGACGAGACTCTGATTCGTTCAGAACCAAGATTCGTATCCCCTCGCACGCGGCTGTTCTCTTTTCCACCGCGGGCCTGAGTGGTTGTCGCAATAACGTAAAATGGCGAACTTCCGAGCCGGGCGGAGGCCGAGGCTGAGAGCGTCAGATACGCCGTCGTCGCATCGGGAGGAACGATCTCGGCAGGTGAGACGCCGACTCCGGACGGGGCCAGTTCACACTGGATCTCCAACGGTTCGTCGCACCCCGGTTGCCGATGAATGTTAACCGGGATCGTCATTTCAGAGCCTCGCATCAATGGCTGAGTGGGAGCTTCCATCTCCAATGAAAAGCCGGTCGGTTCGCAAACGCCCATCGCAAACTGATTGACACGAATGTTCCGCCATGGATAGTGCGAATAAGAGACTCGCTGGAGATTTTGCTGGTTCACCGTGGGGAACGACTCACTTCCATCTGCTGAACGGGCCGAGATGCGAATGAGTGAGGTATCAAGTGGAGCATCGTCCTCTGCAATGAAGGTCATCGGCCAGACCGACTGAAACGAAGGCAGCTGTGGTGAGACCATGCGAACGCCGGCCGGCAGTCCCTCGACATCGAGTTCGAGCGGGCCGCTGAAACTGCTTCCCTGGGCGGCATAGAGTGAGAGTCGAACAGTCCACCGTCCTCCGCGCGGAATCGATAGCGAGGTCTTCCGCGGACGTTCCGGCTTGTAATCCTCCCACGACAGGCCAATGTGCAGAGTCTTCTTTGGCGGCGCGATCTCGACGCGATAGACGTGGGTCG
The DNA here is from genome assembly GCA_017795105.1 of Planctomycetaceae bacterium. Taxonomy (GTDB): domain Bacteria; phylum Planctomycetota; class Planctomycetia; order Planctomycetales; family Planctomycetaceae; genus Rubinisphaera. The sequence goes on along the minus strand of CP051247.1, from coordinate 5,742,487 downwards.
GGCCTCCAAAACCTCGCGAATCGGAAAGCTCAAGGATGTATTCGCCATCCTGCCTGGGCGTCCAGATCACCGAGGGGTCGAAGGTATCGAGAAAGTCCCCATGCCCGCCGAAGATGTCGCGATCATGCAGCTTGGCATCATCCGCTTCGAGTTCAACGGAACCTGTCGTTCCCGACGAATCGATCGGGCGGAGTCTGATCACGGGATCAACCGGCGAGCCCAGCGCACTGGCCCAGACGCGGACCTGAAGTGGCTCCCCTTTCCTGACGGTGATCCGAAACCGGTCCGTCTCGTCCGGCTCGGCCAGAATCCCGTTGATGGCGGCCGGCACCTGTTTGACCCGGGTCTCAGATTCGTCCACGGCTTCCATCACATTAGGAAATGGACTGGAACGCAGAGAGAGCGGCAACGGGGCCTCACCATAATGAGGGTAGGTGCCGTCAGACTCGGGCAGTTCCACGGTTTCAGCCACGGGACCGAGCGGATCGCCTAGCAACTGCACCTGAAGCGCCTCGCCCGCCGGGCCTCCGAGAGGATACGCGACGAGCGGACGAGCAAACTGGCCGATGTGAATTGCATACTCTCTTGCCTCGGGAATAAACATGGAGCGTTGCAGGACGATCGTATAATCACCATCGGCAGGCAACTGCACCGAGAGAAGAGGGTCCTGCCGATTGAGTGTCGAATCATCGTTCCTGGCGATCCTCTTTCCGGACGGGTCGAGAATCGTAAGAACGGAGTCGTAACCTTCCGGAACAGGATTCCACCGGAGATCATCGCCCATTTTGACCATGTCGACCTCGATCGACAGTCGCTGGCCCGCCTTTCCGGAAACTCGGAAGCAGTCGATGTCATCGGCCGCGCTGTTCGAGAGTGTGCCGCGAACAGTCACGTTCGGTTCGACCTGTAGCGTCGTTTCAATCGTATCGTTTGTGTTGGCCTTGACCTCTTCCTCATCGATAACGGGAAATGGGCCGACATGCACCGTTCCCATCGAAGACAGCCCAACTGCCGTCAATACGCGAAATGGATACTCGCCCGGCTGGCAGTCTGTCGCCACCTCGATCTCGCAGATCAGCTGATCCTTCTCGGCGTCAAACCTGGTCTCTACACAACGGATGCCGGCCGCTTCGCGGTTTCCGACATCCGGCCCCATTGTCTTTGCCGGATAGAAGATCAACTCCTGCGCTTCATGTCGCCAGGGAGCGATGATGATCTCGCTGGTTGAACCTCGTTCAATCAGTCGCGGCTTAACACCGGCAATCCAGGGGTCTGCAAGAAGCGTCGCATTCGAGTAGAAAACGATGAATGCTGACAGGCAGATCATCCAGCGGAACATACGCATTGGGAAGGGCTCCCGTGGAGGGTTGGTATCGGCGTCAGGGGGGCGAACGTCAGCCGATCAGTTGCTGAACAACTTCAGCATCTCGAACGATCTCGATGGGACGTGTGCCAAAGGCGACCAGTTCCTTGTTGGGATTGATCCCCAGCTGGTGATAGATCGTCGCGATGAGATTCTCCAGCGTCACGGCATCGCGAGCCGGTTCCCCGCCGGTGGAGTCGCTGGCACCGTGCACGAGTCCGCGGTGAAAGCCGCCGCCGGCAACCATCATCGAATAACTGCGTGCCCAATGGTCGCGGCCGCTTTCCTTGTTGATCTTGGGAGTGCGACCGAACTCAGTCGTCACCCAGACGATTGTCGAGTCGAGCAGTCCTCGCCGATCGAGGTCTTCGACCAGTCCGGCGACCGCGTAATCGAACGGCCGCATCTGATCGCGACAGGCCTTCTCGACACCGCTGTGACAATCCCACGAGCCATACTCGAGAGTGACGAACCGGACTCCCGCTTCGACGAGCCGACGGGCGATAATCAGACGCTCGGCCAGTCCTTTCGGATGCAGACGCCCGTCAGGCCCGTTGACGTCTCCGGTCACTTCACTGCCATAAAGCTCGAACGTCTCATCAGTCTCTTCTTCAAACGAGAACGCCCCCTGGGCATCGGTGGAAGTGAGCAGCGAATACGCGTTGGCGTGAAACTCATCCATCGTGTCGAGCAGCACGGGGTCAGCTTCGAGGGAACGAATCCGCTGATCGACCAGGCTTCGTACGGCACTGCGCCGCTGCAGTTGTTCCAGCGAAAGATTCGACGGCAGCGAAAAGTCTCGAACCTGAAAGTTCTTCTTCTGGGTGGCCGGGTCGCCTCCGGTTTCGAACGGCCCATGACTGCTGGGAAGGAATCCCGTCCCGCCTCCGGACGCATTCTTTCCCGGAATTGCGATGTAGCAGGGAAGCTCACCTCGAGGACCGAGTTCATGCGAGACAACCGATCCCATCTGCGGATAGTCGATCACGGTCGACGGCGTGTAGCCTGTATGCAGATGATAGGTCGCAAGTCCGTGATCGGGAATCTTACCGACGACCGAACGAACCACGGAGATCTTGTCGGCGATAGCCGCCAGCTTTGGCAAGTTGTCGCTGAAGACCTCTCCGGTCCTGGTCTTTACGACGCCGAAAGAACCGCGGTACTCCACTGGAGCCTCCGGCTTCGGGTCGAATGACTCGTGATGCGGAAAGCCTCCGGGAAGATTGATCTGAATCACGCTCTTGGCCCGGGGTTCAATCTTCCGGTCTGCGTTCTTTGCATGTGAGGGAGCCGCCTCTGCCTGCAGACGAAACAGATCCGCCATTGAAAGGCCGAGGGTGCCAAGGACACCGGCCTGAAGCATCTGTCGGCGGGGCATCGCCCGAAATCCACGACAGCCGTGTTCATTATCAGCGGGAGAGTTCATCAGCGGGACTCCTGTGGGTGAGGCTGGAGGGATGTCTACGGTAACAGCTGCAGCGAATCATTTTCAATCCCCAGCCTGGACAACTGAGAGCGCTTTCACAATGCAAGTTCGTCATTGTGGCAGCGTTTCGTGCCCAGGCACGCAGCCTGAGATCACGAGACTTCGACGACACGTTTCCCAAGCACATCCAGACGCGGAGTCACGCCCAGTCCGGGAGCATCTCCGGCTTTCATGACTCCCTGCTGTCGCTGGGGAGCTCCTTCGGCTGTGCTGACTGTGACATAGCTGTTGAAGTCGGTACTTGTAAAGCGGAATTCTTCCGGCGTGCTGTGTGCCAGATGAGCAATCGCGGCCGTCGTGATATCGCCGCCCCAGCTGTCCTCCAGCGTCATGGCGATCCCCATGGCCACACACAGATCTCGAGCCTGCCGAGCTTTGGTCAATCCGCCAAGCTTACTGATCTTCAGATTGACGACATCCATCGCCAGGTCGGCTTTGGCTCGAAGCAGCATCTGCAGCGAATCGATGTTCTCATCGAGTACAAAGGGATGATCGGTCGCCCGGCGAACGGCGAGGCATTCTTCATAGGTCTCGCACGGCTGCTCGATATAGACATCCAGATCCCGGACGGCTCGGACCACCCGCATTGCTTCGTGCTGTGTCCAGCCAGTATTTGCATCGGCAACGAGTCGCTCCTCGGGAGCAAGAATGGCCCGTGCCGCTCGAATGCGTTCGATGTCCTGATCGGGATCCCCCCCGACTTTCAATTGAAACCTGGTATAACCCTGATCCCGATAGCCGGCAATATTTCGAGCCATCGCCTCGGGGGGCATCTGCGAGATGGCTCGATAGAGTCGCACGTGCTCGCCAAACCGTCCCCCCATCAACTCACAGACCGGCAAACCGGTCGCCTTCCCGAGCAGGTCCCAGCAGGCGATATCGATCCCCGATTTCACATACGGATGTCCTTTCAAGGCGGCATCCATCCGGCGATTAAGTACCCCCAACTCGCGGGGATTCATGCCGAGCAGATGCGGAGCGAGCTCTCGCACTCCCGCTCGAACACCTTCGGCATAGGCCGGCAAATAGAACGGTCCCAGCGGACAGACTTCCCCGAAGCCTGTGAGGCCGCACTCGGTCTCCACTCCAACAATCGAGCTGTCGAAGACAGAAACCGACTTCCCTCCCGACCAGTTGTACGAACCTTCGACCAGGGGCAGCTCGACACGATGAACAAAGATGCGGGCGATCTTCACGGAAGGGGAACCTCGACTCTTTCTGGACGGATTCTTATCTGGAACAGGCGATGGCTCACTGGCTCAGGCGTTCCAGAATATTTCTCGTAATCTGTTCGACGACAGGAGTCTTGCCGGCCAAACCGTGGGACCAATCGGTCGAGCCGCACGTGAAGACAGTTCCTCCACGGGTGTAGACTCCCAGCGTCGCGGATCCCTCCCGATCTTTGGGGAACTCCGAATACCAGAGACTGTCGCCGGGATGCCAGCGAGCCGGACAGGTGCCGAGAATGCTAAACGAGTCCGGAGTGCCGTCCCGATGCGTGGGAAAAGGAAGTCCGTCCCGCCACTCCATCTCACAACCATCACACTCGTATCCAACGATGGTCGCTTCGCCACCGAAACGGTCTCCCTTCCCAAGCTCCGTCTCCTCAAAGATCCAATGATCGGGACGATGCACTTCGTAGCTGCCCGGTCCATCCATAAACTGACCGTGACTGCGATGATAACCGCCGAACAGGAAACCGACCCCGGTCATCTCGTTCTCCGGTCGTCCGACAAGATGATGTCCCCAAAGCGTGCTCAACAGCTTGTGATCGCCGCGGCGGTAGATGGGATCGATGTTGTACCACTGCTTGTAACAGGTCAGCGCTCGCCCCTCATCTTCACTGCGAACCTGCCAGCAGCAGGTATTGCCACTGAAGAACGCCACGTTCCCGCCCTCCTCGATGAACGCTTCCAGATGATCTCGCATCGGCGAAGACCAGTACTCGTCGTGTCCGACACTCAGCACGAGGCGATACGACTTCAAGAGCTCCGGACGAAACTCCAGGTCGGAGTTCACAGCGTACTCAAGTGTGAAACCGTTCTGCTCGGCCCATCGCACGAATGGCAGTTCCCATTTTGCGTACTGCGAATTCAGGGGACGATCAAACGATACCCGGTGCCCCTGCAGTCCATCGCGATCGTGATAGGAATACAGAGAGTGTCCACCCCAGTTGGTGTATGCGTTGTACGTGTTCGTCGCGAGTTGCAGGAGAATCTTCGATGTCGAACCAGGCTCGCTGGCGCGAACTACGAAGAACAGCGAGCTGCGTGCCTTGCCCCGCTGCTCGTCGTTGATACTCAGAACGGCCTCGTAATATCCGCTTCGCCAGTCGGTCGGGATCATCAGTTCGAAGGACGAAGGCCATTCGCACCCTTGTGAAGACGCCCGGTCCGGAATCGGGTGCTGTGTCACCTCAATCCCGTCTTTCTCAAAGACCCGCTCCCGCTTCGCACCAACGCGTTCGATCGCCAGATGATACGCGGCTGCCGACGAGGAGCAGTGAAATGAAACCGTCTCCCCCGGTGCATAGCTCAACTCGTCGGTATAGCCAAGCACGAAGGAGCCGGATGGTTGCATCTGCTCGGCTCGCACATGGACCGCGGCCGAGACGAGAACCACAACAATCAGCAACGCCCGTTGAATCATTTCCCTGCCCTACTCTGCCTGATTTCTGGATGTTGTCTCAATCACGTACACGATGAGATTGGCGAGCTGCTCCACGGAGAGTTCCTTCTCGAGGCCAACCGGCATCAGGGACAGATTGGTTCCCTTCAGCAGTTCGATCTCAGCTCGCGGGATCGTCTTCGTTTCTCCGTTCGCAAGTCCAAGTGTCACACTCGCCGCTGTTTCTTCCTGCAATACGCCCGTGAAAATCTGCCCCTGTACGGTGACCGCCTGATACTGCAGATACTTCGCTTCCGCAGCGGCGTTGGGATCGAGGATCGCTGTCAGCAGAGCTTCGGGCGACCGGTTCAGCAACCGGTGAAGATCCGGTCCGATGTTCTTCCCCTGCTCTTCCAGACGGTGACACGAAGTGCAGTTCTTTCGAAAGAGCAACCGCCCCTGTTCCAGAGAACGGCCGCCTGCATCAATGAGTTCAAGAGCGGGCTGATACCCCTGAAGCACGGCTGCCCGATCAGGATCGACCCGTTCCAGCAGCGCTCCGGCTCGCTCGCTGATCTCATGACGTCGATGTTGAGTCAACCGCTGTGCCTGGTCCAGCGACAGTGCATTCCGTGGAACCGTTTCCTGCTCAATCGCATCGAGTAAGTGCGGAATCCAGGGCTCTCGCAACAGGATTCCATCGACAATGCTGCCACGAAGGCCGGGACTCAAGCCATTCCAGGAATTCAGCAGTTGAGTGGGTACGGCCTGATACGGAATCCGCAACAGGGTCGCCACGGCTGCATTCTGCAACTCAGGCGGTGACTGCGGCGTCAGCAGGGCCGCAAGCAGTTCGACATCGGCACGGTAGCGATCCGATTCATACCCGAGAACTCGCGTGGCCGCCACGCGGTCGGTCGACGGCAGCGATTCATCGGAGACGATCTCGCGAGCTTCGGCAATGAGCATCTCCAACCGAGTCGACGCCTCTGCTGACAAGACGTCGTTCAGTGTGCCTCGAGCAGAGCCAAGTTGTTCGTACCAGAGTCCAAGGATCTTCCCCGTCCGGTTCGAGAACGACAGGTCTGATATCCAGTTTGAAACCGGTTCTGTCGCTCCCATCTTCACTGCGACGGCGGTCAGGGAGGGGACCTCTTCGGCGTAGGGATCGGCCCGCCGTCGTTCCGAGATCACGGTCTCGATGTTGTCACGATTCAGGCTGCTCATGACAGCCGCGATCTGATACGGATCGCCCTCGCTTCGCTGCAGCAGTTCCGCGAGCATGTTACCGGCCCACGGCAGGCGAACTTCACCGAGCGTGTAAGCAAGTTGGAGTCGGACAGTTGGCTCATCATCGACAAGTGCAACGAATGCTTCTTTGAGCTGATTCGCATCGAATGAATCGGACAACAGTCCTTCCGAACAGCGCACGGCATGCCGGCGAACGCCGGGGTGGGAGTCATTTAGGCCGATGAGCACGTCGTCCAGTGTTAACAGTCCAAGCCCATCCAACGTGCACATCGCCTGCAGCCGCGTCTGAGCACGGTCACATTCGTGAATCAGCTTCCGCAACGGTTTCCCGGCTGCCGGACCGTTCCGCCAAAGGAGCATCCTCTGCACCAGGTCTCTTTGCCAGCCACTGGGAGAATCGAGAGCCGCGACAAGTTCACTGGTGCTGAGACCGTGCAACGGCTGAAACGCCCGCTTTGGGGCTCCTTCGGGGGCGACTCGATAAATCCGTCCCAAGTCCTCCCCAGAGCGAACGTTGAGTGTCTTCTCCAACTCATCGGCGATCCATTGCGGATGCTCGATGACCTCGCGGACCATATCGGCAACATACAACGCTCCATCCGGACCGATGTGCAGCCCCGCCGGACGAGACCACGGATCTTTCGAGCGGAAGAACTCCACCTCGCCTTCGCGCAGCTTGTGACTCTGAAAGGTCACGCCATCGGGAACAAGTCTCCGAGCGTGGACGATGTTGTAAACGGGCTCGCTGGTGAACGTCACGTTCGCGTAGTTCGGGCCGAACAGATCATCCCGGCAGGCAATCGTTCCGCATGCGGCGGTGAATCGTGGAATTGCACCGATCGCCCGGTACTTGGGATCGCAGTGACTGATAATCGGACCGATGGGATAGACCCGCGAATCGCCGACGCGGATATCGCGACGAGCCGGGGGCGAGACGAAGTGAGGATTCCGCGCGAGATACTTCTGCTCAAGCACGAAATGAAAGATCGGATTCGGATTGTTGCAGCCGAACCAGTTGCCCCAGTCATCGCGGTTGCGACCGAATTGAGTTCTGCCGGAGACCAGTTCCATCTCGCCACTATCGGGACGAATTCGGAGATCAAAGCCTCCCAGCTCCAGAACCTCCCCGGTCTGATGTGAAACGATCTTGCCGCCACTGTCCCCATTGGCCAGGTACAGCCAGTTATCAAGTCCCCAGCGCAAACCATTGACGCGATGCTGTTCGTTTCCTTCGCCGAATCCAGAAAAGAGTACCGTCGTTTCATCGGCCTGATTGTCTCCATCGGTGTCCCGGAGAAAGAGCACATCAGGGCACGCAGTCACCAGGACTCCGTCTCGCCATACGATCAGTCCATTCGGCGTCTGCAGTCGATCTGCGAACAGTGTTGATGTTTCAAAGGAGCCATCCTGATCACGGTCTTCGAGCACACGCACGCGTCCGCCGGGTTCCCCCTGCCCATCCATCCCCATTGGATAGTCGGCCATCTCGACGATCCAGAGCTTTCCATCGGGGCCCCAGTCGAAATCAACCGGATCCATCACGAGCGGTTCGGCTGCCACGAGGCTGACCTGAAAGCCGGGAGCAACTTCAATGTCTTCCAGCGGCCCGGCAGACACAGAGGCCGCAAGGAACGTCGAAATGGCGAGCACGATGAACAGAGCCCGATCGGTGGAATGACGTCTCGCCTTCATCGCTGACTTTCTGCTTTCGAATCATGGACACCTCGTCGAAATCATTCTGGATCAGGAGCAGTTGTCTGATCCAGGTCAACGCGCGTGTCGTAAGCCCATTTTCTCAACGTTGATCGTATCGGCCTTGGATTGAGTTTTCACCTTAGCTCGTCCGCCCGGTATCAACAGCTACTCTTTCGGAAGAGCTTCGAGAACACGACCGATCGTTTCATTCAGATACGGATACACCGAGACATCCCCGGGGCTTGGTCCCATCCGGACGACCACGAGATCTCGAGAGGGAATGACCATCGTCACCTGCCCCATGAAGCCGGCGGCCCAGTAAGTGTCTTGGGGAACTTGATCCATGCGAGGCGGGAGATTCAGCCAGAACATTCCGCCGTAGTTCTTTGAAGCATCGGCAGGGGCTGGCGTTGCGACGAATTCGGACCATCCCTCCGGCAGAATGCGTTCGCCCTGCCAGACACCGTCGTTGAGATACAACAGGCCAAACCGAACCCAGTCGCGAGCGGAGAGGTAGTCGTATCCAGAGAGAATGAAGTTGCCCCAGGCATCCGTTTCCAGAACCGCACTGCGAATGCCAATTCGATCGAACAGCGCACGCTGAGGAAACGTGAGATAGTCTTCGCCGTTGGCTTCGACGGTATCGTGAATGATCCGGCCCAGGCTGAGGGGATCACTGTTGAGGTACGAGTTCCGCGTCCCCGGCGGCACGTTCAATGGCTGGTTCACGACATGATCAAACACGTTGATCGAGTCGAAGTAGACCCGCATATGCTCGTTGTCGGAGATCAGGGTTTCCGGTCCTCGGAAGCCAAGATTCGTGAAATCGAGTCCGCTGCTCATCTGCAGCAGATCCCTAATTCGGATCTCCTTACGCGGGTCATCCGCCCCCTGCCACTCGCTGATAGGAGCAGGTTGATCGAGTTCGAGGAGCCCCTGCTGGATCAGAATGGCAATCAACGTGGCAGTGATGCTCTTCCCCTGCGACCAGCTGATCTGGGGCGTGTCTTTCGTCCAGCCCGGTGCGTAACGCTCGCCGATAATCTTGCCGCGATAAGCGACGACGAACGCCCGGGTGTTCTGATCATCCTGTTCCATCGCCCAGTCGAGTGCGGCAGCTACGGCTTCCGTATCGACTCCCGGGACCGGGTCTGTCGCTCCCTGGTCCCCCATCGGCCAGGCCGTGCTGGAGGCATCGGGAAGGTTTCGCGGCACGGAAACCGGTTGAAAGAAGACATCGCTGGCTCTGCGGGGAAGAATTGAACTTCCCTGATCGCCGGTGTAACGGGCACTTCGAGATGGTGCCCCGGGAGCGGTTACGGTGACGATGCGGTTCTCGTCATCGACCTCGTATTCGAAATCATCGGCCCAGCCGAAATACGAATACGGTTCGATGTCCTGAGCGAGCACGTCTTCCGGTGTTCGATGATACTCGCGTCCGACAACCCATAACCCGGAAGCAAGGTGATGGGCACAGATCGCTGCACGAAACTCAAGATTCTCCCGACGTGCGGCTTCTTCCGAACTGGCTCCCCCGACCGGTTCGGCCGCGTGGACGATCGTCGCTGAAAGCGTGATGAGGAGCAGACATACGAGCCAGGTGACTGATTGAAGAAGCGTGTTGGGTTTCATTGCCCGGTTGCCTTTCTCAAATAGCGAGCGAGCGGCCGTGCGAGCGCCATCCACTCTCGTGGACTCTCGAAGTGTTGGTCAAAGCCGCGACCGGGCCAGCATAATCAGGCAAACAGCTCAGCAACAGGCTGACCGCCATCGGTGATGGGCACAGGTCGAGAACCATCGTACAGTTCGTGCGTCGGATCGATGCCAATGGCGGCATGGATGGTCGCATGAAAGTCGGGAATCGAGACCGGACGTTCGACGATCTTTTTGCTCAACTCGTCGGTCACCCCGAGAGCTCCCTGATGTTTCAGACCTCCGCCGGCCAGCACAAGACTGAAGCAGGTTCCCTGATGCCCTCGTCCTCCCCGGCCATCGTAAGCAGCGGGGCGTCCGAACTCAGTCCCGATTGCAATCAGAGTCTTGTCGAGAATCCCCTGCTGTTCGAGATCGGTAATGAGAGTCGAAAGCGCGATATCCAGTTCGTCAATGAGGATGTGCTGGTTCTGCTGCCCTTCGTTGTGTGTATCCCAGCCCGTCCCGTTGATGAAGTTCAGATTATGGGAAACCTCAATGAACCGGACCCCGGCCTGAACGAGCCGCCGGGCCAGCAGACATCGCTGACCAAACTCGCCGCCGTAAGCGTTCCGCAAGTCAGCCGGCTCATCGTCCAGCCTGAAGTGACGCATGAAATCGGGGCCCGCCAGCCGCATCGCATCGGCTTGTGCAGCCTGATACTGCTCCATGACCGATCCCTGCGGGACTCTTTCTGCCAGCGGTTCCAGCAAGCGCCGACGCCGCTCTGCCCGAGCGGCTGTGACGTCGTCCGGGCGAGAAAACCCGGCCGGGCCGCTTTCAGTATCGACGAGATAAACAAATCCTCCCTTCGAGCCGAGAAATCCGGGGCCACGGCTCACGTTCGGGTAACCGATCAGCATGTAGGCCGGGACGTCTGGATTGGCTGGTCCCCGCAGGTGTCCGACAATCGAGCCGATCGAGGGATACGTGATACTCCCACTGATGAGCCGTCCGGTGTGGACGAAGTTCGTCCCGAACGCATGCTCATCGACGAGATGATGATTGATCGTTCGAATCGCGGTAAGTCGATCGGCCAGCTTCGCCGCCCGGGGGAGATGTTCGCAGAACTGAACGCCAGGCACGATCGTATCGATCATTGCGTATTCCGAACCCGCAACTTTCGGAGACGCTTTCGAGTTGCCGCGACGCTTCGGATCGAATGTGTCGATCTGGGACATTCCCCCGCCAAGCCACAGAAAGATCACGTGCTCGGCTTTCCCTCGGGGCATTTGAGCAGCGTCCGGCGATCCCAGTGCCGTCCGTCCGGCGACTGCGGCTCCAGCCAGAGCACCCGATTTCATCAGAAAACTTCTACGATCCATATCAACTCCAGAGGACTCCGAGGGGATTGTTCTCACTGCCAGATTGCTCGTAAACGGAATCGGCCTAAGGTCTGTAAATCATCTCCGGGGCGTTCAGAACAGCCCAGACAAAGTCTTCCATCCGCAGCCTCCAGTCGTCCCTGAGGGCATTCGTGGGAGGATCGCCACGACGGGCCTCGGCTTCTCGTTCCACGGCCAGGGCATTCGCGGGACCGTCGACGTGATTTGACCAGCTGATGTACTTGACCCGTTCCCGCTTTCCCTGCGGAGGAACGACGCGGTCGGAGACAGGAATCACGCGCGACTCGTATCCCTCCGACAGCAGGCGGACATACTGCTCTTTTTCAATATCGGTTGGCTCGCGTGTCAGCAGTCGAAGAAAAACGCGGTCGACGAGTTGCTCAACCGACTGATCCTTCAATGCGAGCTCCGTCATTCCATGCTTTTCGCTCAAACGTGTGAGCCAGATACTCATGACACCATTGGCTAGAATCGCCGGCTGCAGAACATTGGGGTCGGTCTCGCGAAGACTTCTTGGATCCTGTCGAGCACCGCGCCAGCCAAACGCCTTGAGCACGCTGGCAACCGCCGTAATTCGTGGCAGCGACAGACTCGGCCGGTCGCGTTCGTTCGAAGTCGAAGCGAGCATCCACGCCCGCCGGGGCTTGCCCAGTGTAAGCGCATTCGGGATCTCCCGAACACTGTCGATGTCGAGACTGACTTCTTCCAGCTCGAACGGAGTGCCGGTCGCCTGGAATGCGGAGTCGACAATCTGCTCAGCCGAAAGCCGTCTCGGAGCTGGCGCGATATACAGTGGACTGGTCGAATCCAACGTCGCGTCCGTGGCTCGCTGATAGGCATGTGAACTCAGAATGAGCCTGCTGATCGCTTTGACATCGTAACCGGATTCGACAAAGCGATGCCCCAACCACTTCAACAGCTTCGGATGAGAGGCTTCCCCCCGTTCCCAATCGGACACGCTTTCGACAAGGCCACGCCCCATCAGCCGTTGCCAGATGCGATTGACCATCACCCGCGCGAACTGTTCGTTCTGCGGAGCCGTAATGAGAGCAGCCAGTCGATCCCGAGAGTTGTCCGGCTGCTCGGCCAATGCATCGGCGACCGATTCATCGCAGTAACGGGCAAACGGCCAGTCCGGCTTCACAACCGTGCCGGGCTGAAGCGTGACTTCAATCAGCGGTTTGCGTCCCGTCTGATGCAGTTTGTCGACAGGTACGCTGCTGGAAGCTGGGAGCTTCACCGATCCCCGCTTCAACATTGCGGCCAGCTGCATTAGGTCCTGCTGCTTCGACACGTGTGAGGGAGCATCGTGACAACGGGCACACTTCATCTCGACACCGAGGAATGCACTGCTGACGATGATTCCCTTCGCGGCCATCGGCAGATCGTTCTGAGCCGCGGTGCCAAACCCGGCGGGGCCTCCAAACCGCTCGCTGCCTTCCATGCGGATCAATTCCGTTACGAACAGATCCGCCGGCTTGTTGTCGAGCAGCGATTCATACAACCACCATCGAAACGGTCCGGTATTGTTCAATGTCGGGTTGATGATGTTCGGGTTCTCCGCCAGAACGTCGAGCCAGTAACTCATCCAGTGATCGGCCCAACGTTGATCAGCGAGCAATCGATCGATCGCCCTGCTTCGCCGCTTCGCCGGATCGTCGCTCAGAAACTCCTCGATCTCGGCTTCCGTCGGGGTCACGCCCACGGTGTCGAGCGTCACGCGACGCAGAAAGCTCAGATCGTCGGTCAATGGCGTCGGCTCGAAACTTTGAACATCGAACTGCGGCCACACGGCTCCGCTTTCAATCCATTGCTCCAGTAAAGCAATCTCTTCCGTTGAAAGCGGATCGCCTTTAGGCGGCATGATCTCGCTTTCGTCGTCGGTCGCGATGCGGCCAATCAGTGAACTTTCATCGGCGTGTCCCGGGACGATCGCCGGTCCGTAGGAATCGCCCCCCTTCAACATCGAGGCATGATCGTCAATCCGAAGACCTCCCTGCGCTTTCCCCCCCTGATGACAGGAGTAACAGCGGGCTTCCAGAAGCGGGCGGATCTGCTCGAAATACGCGACCCCGCTCTGTTCGCTCTGTCGGGACGTTTTCTCGGCTTCGGCAATTCTGGCTCCGAGGAAATGATCGATCGCGTTCTGAGCCGGATAACCGTCCGGCAGAACCGGCACATCGACCTGCTCAGTTTGAGATAACCACTCGTCTGCCGCGGCGCGTCGCTGATTCCAATAGCCGGCGTGGGCGGCTCGGCAGTTCGCCCGCGCTTTCGCATTCACCCCGGCCAGCCATTCCCGCCGTTCTGCTTCGTACGCCCGCCATCCTTCGTCGGTATAAGAAACTTGACGTTCTCCCGGCGAGAGCAGCGACCACGATTCCGTTCCTTCGAGCGAGATCGCGGCGACAGTTTCTCCCAGTTCGGGACGCTGCTTGTGCCGACCTTTGACGTTGCCGAGCATCGTTTCCAGAATCACGAAGTGGTCGCCACCCTCTGTGGTGAACTCGCACCAGACTTCCTGGTTCCCGGGTGGAACGAACCGAAAGTCCGGCCCCAGATTCAGATAGTCGTCCTGCACCGCCAACGGCGTGTGCCCGCTCGACTCGGTTGTGCGTGGTGCAGTTTCGAGCAGCTCTTCTCCATCGATGAACAACCGGGAAAGCCCACGACCGCGAAGGAGAAGACGATGAGTCCCCTTCGGCAATGACACAATCGCCGAGGCACGGACATGGGAAGGATTCGCCCGATCGCCACGGACTCCCGTGGAGACGTACTTGTGCGGCACCTCGAAGAAGCCGAACACGTCTTCCTCGTAGGTCTCAGTGACCTGAGGTTCGTTCGGCCAGCCGCTCGCTTCGGGAACGCCTTCTTCACTGATCTGAACGAGGACCTTGCCCGAAGGGATCATCTCTCGCGTGACAGGCGGCGGAGGCGGTACATAGGCATAGCGTTCCGCCATTTCCTGAGCATCGAAGCCGGACCGATAAATGGCAAGATTGTCGAGCCAGCCCCGAAATGACGACGATTCACCGCGGGTAAAACCAGTTCCGATCACCAGATCGTCGGCATCCTGAACCGGAGGCAGATCAGTCGGACCACTCTCACTCCAACTGCCCGTAACCGCTTTACCGTCGATCCATGCCTTCAGGCTGTCACTCTTTCCGAACGTATACTGCAACGCGACGTGATGCCATCCAGCCGTGGGAACGGTCTGGTCACTCCACCAGCGATGCCATGCCCGCTTCTTCGATTCAGGGTCCTCGCTCGTAAAGAGAAGACCAAATTGAGCACCGTTTCCGGTTCCCTGAAAACGAACGGAGTAGTTCTGATTCTGCTCAGGATAATCCTCGCCATGATTGGGGTGACGTCCTTTGCCGAGGACGTATGCGATCTGTCCGGAACCGATCGAACGAAACTTCACCCAGGTTTCAAAGCCGAACGTGTCTCCCGAACCGAAGCGAACATCGGTGAATCCACCGCGCTCGTGATCCTTGACCACAATCCAGCCTTCATGGCCATTAACTGAAGTCGCCCGATTTTCCTGACCAAAGGTCGGATAACGAGGCGATCGTGGCCCTTCCGCTGGTTTTCCGAATGCTCCTTCCCAGGCTCCCGGTTGAGCTTCCCCATCAAATCGCCACTGCAAGAGCGGCTCGGCTGCGAGTCCGTCCTGTCCGCAGGAAAGTAAGACGACCGCGACAAGCAACATCAGACGTCGCAGGGTTTCATTCATGAGCATTCTCAATTGCACAACGGCTACACCGAACAAAAACGTGAAGAGATGAAGATACAGTGATGCGTACACTCTTGCACATCCCTCTATTTCCAGCAACCCAACTCCAGCTCCTTCTCGCCCTGATGATCGCTCACCATTGCGGACTCCTCGAAGATCAACAGCACCGAGAGTGATGCGCTCGCTTGAAGAATTAGCGGTTCATTCATCAATTGATAATCGTTCTGAATGACTCGACCAATTGCAATGAGCCACATTGGACTCGGTTGCAACGAGGGGCACTTCATGCAAGAACTACGGATTGCCAGCCGCCCTCCGACCATCGCAGCCAAAGTTTGCTGCCTGCCCCAGATAAAGCACCAGGAAAACAAATGAGCCGAACAAACCGACGCGTCAGCGCAATTCTAATCCTGACACTGGCAGCAACTGGGATCAGCATCCAGGCCGCTCATCCCCTCTTCGCAGGTGATACAAGCACACCGTCACTTGATGCGGGTCGTCCCAAGCGGGCTCCGATCATTCTGACCGCAAACGATCTCTCGATCGCGACTGGAAACCCCTCTCTGGTGACGATGTCGAGCATTTCGACACACATTCCAGTGTGGTCACTCTCAGGTGGAACTCCGGGACAATCGGTGGCGGGAGTCGTCGCTGGAATCCCTCGGGAGTGCGCCGCCGTGAAAGTCGAGATCGTCGTGACCACGAACGATCCCGAGACAAGTTCCGAGTTTGAGGATGTCTACCGGGTGCATCTCTCGCAGATGATCCCCAACGCTCCCTTCACAGATCGTCACTCGCTCGGAAAGCCGGTTTGCACGGCGTTGCCAGCCGCACGGTTTCACACACGAACGATTCTATTGGAGTCGTATTACGAAATCGTGCCCGATGCCCCGCTCACGGTCCGAATTCAGCGGGAGCCCGGTCTTCCCGGGGATACGTTCACCCGTCCGACAGGGCTGGCCCTCGTGAAGGTCACGCCAATCGATGCTCTTGACGAGCCACAGGTGGTGCAGGATGTCAGCGGCTACAACTCCTGGCCGATGATTCAGGCGATCGGAGACAAGCTGGTCTGTGTCTACAGCCGGGGGACGGGGCACACAATCACCGAAGATGTGCGTGGGGTTTATGCGCGAACATCGACCGACGGCGGGAAAACCTGGACCAAGGAAACCGTCGTCGCCGAGACGCCCGGCTATGGTGAGGTCACCGTCGGCAAGGGACTCGACTCAACCGGAGCGATGCTCCTCTGGGTGCGTCGCATTGGAAAAGACTGGAACCACGACCTGTACCGGACGACTGATGGAGTGAATTTCGAACTGATCGCGACACCCGATCTGGAAGTCCAGCCGATGCAGATCACCGACGTGTTCGCCGTGCCCGATGTCGGCCTGATAACCCTCTGGTTTGCCGGGAACTACAGTGCCGAAGCCGTTCATTCGTGGGGCGTGATGACGAGCAGCGATGACGGAAAGACGTGGTCTCAGACAACGATCGAATCAGGACTGCTCAAGGCCGACTGGCCGACTGAACCGTCGGCGGTCTCTCTCGGAAATGGGCGTATACTGGCCATCGGACGGACTGAAAGTGGACCATCGCAGTTCCAGCTGACTTCAACCGACAATGGAGCGACATGGACCCGGGCGCGAACAAACATCGCAGACATTCACGCCTCGACTCCCACGCTCATTCTTGATCCCGAGTCCGGCCTGGTCAGCAACTACTACTATGAACGTGGACGAGGAATCCTCCGTCGTCGCGTCGTCGATCCCAATAAAGTCTTCGACAACCCTTTGAGCTGGCCAGATTCCGAAGCCATTGCCACGGCGAGTCCGATCGCATGGGACTCCGGCAACGCGAATGCGACCGTGATTGGGGATACACACTATGTCTCGTTCTACTCCGGCGAAGCTCCGGACACTTCGGTCATGGTCTCCGTGGTGCCGGCTCCCTGAATACTCGAACTTACTCACACTCGAAACTGTTCTTCCGGCAAAATGAAGCCTACCCGGCTGCCTCCTCCGCAGACGTGAATGAATAAGAAAGACTCAGCAGACAGATGGCACAAGTTAGCGACTTTCAGACTCTCGGACGGCGAGCCTTTCTACAGAACGGTTCTCTCCTGTTGACCGCAGCAACTCTTGGAACAGGGAATCTGTTTGCAGCAGAGGAACGTCCGCAGACGCGAATCGGACTTCTGACCGACCTTCACTATGCTGACAAAGCTCCCGGAGGATCGCGGCACTATCGGGAAACGCTCGCGAAGTTGGAGGAAGCAGCAGTGCGTTTCCAACAGGACCAGCCGGCTCACGTTGTCGAGTTGGGGGACTTCATTGACGCCGCCGACTCCGTCGAAGTGGAGAAGAGATATCTCCGACGGATCAACAAAGCGTTTGCTGCTCTGCCCGGGCAGAAGCATTACGTGCTGGGCAACCATTGCGTCGACACGCTCACCAAAGAGGAGTTTCTGGGTGAAGTCGGCCAGAAACGCTCGTACTACTCATTCGATGCCGGCGGGTTTCATTTCGTCATCCTCGATGCCTGTTTCCGCAGCGATGGCATCTCATATGGCCGCCGGAACTTCCAGTGGACCGATCCGAACATCCCCAGCAACGAAGTCGAATGGCTTGCTGAGGATCTCAAAGCATCCGGGCGACAAACGATTGTCTTCGTCCATCAGCGACTCGATGTCAGCAACAGTTACGGAATCAAGAACGCCGCGGAAGTCAGAAAGGTCCTCGAAGATTCAGGGAACGTGCTGGCGGTCTTTCAGGGGCACAGCCATAAGAATGACCTGAAAGAAATCAACGGCATTCATTACTGCGTACATCGGGCCATGGTCGAAGGCTCAGGAGCTGAGAATAACGGTTACTCAACAATGGACCTGTTCGCCGACGGGTCGATCCGTGTGACCGGTTTTCGCGAGCAGCAGGATTACGAGTGGCCTTCCTGAACGCACTCAGGAACGAACACCCGCCAATGAAAAAGACGGTCCAGCAGAAGCTGCACCGTCTTTTCTGACTTGACTCCCGCTCCGGCACGATTATTCGGAGACGAGGGTGAAGTCTTCAACGTTTTCGGACTCGGGACTTACCTGAACGACGATTCCGCTTTGCTCAGGATCGTGATACTTCTTCGGGGTAATGGGCACCCCTTCTTCGACGATCGAGCCGTCCGGCATCCAGCTGCCCGGCTCGACTTCCCAGGCCGCAATCCCGACTTTGTATTCCCCGGGTGCGATTCCAACGAGCGACCGACTCATCTTTGCGGAGTACTTTCCTTCTTCGTCGATCTGAGCGAATGCGCTCGAACCGCTGTTCCCAACCGGGGTGAAGGTGATCAGTCCGCGGTCGAGCGGTTTCCCGTCGAGCATCACCGATCCGGACAGGGTCGCTCCCGTTGAATCGGCCCCGGAACATCCCGCGAGGACCGCCAGAAGGCATAATGGAAAAAATCGAATCATTGGTAGGCTCTCTTCTTATTCAATGCGTGTTTATGTTCAGAACTACTTCGCCTCTTCGCGCAGTTCGCGCCACCGCGAACGCAGTCGATCCAGGTCGTCTTCATGAGCCGGATCAGCGGCGAGGTTCTTCAACTCAAGTGGATCGTTCTCAAGATCGAACAGCTCTTCATTCTCTTCTTCGAGCGTGGCGTATCGAACGTACTTCCAGCGGTTCTGACGGACCCCTTCCAGAAACGGAATCGTCGGGTAACCAAAGTGATGTTCGTAGAAGAACTCCGTGCGCCAGTCGGGATCGGCCTTCGCTGTCAAATCGCGGAGCGATTCTCCCTGCATGACATCAGGAACAGAGACGTTCGCGTAGTCGAGAATCGTCGGGGCCAGATCAATGTTAAGCACGATCTCCTCAGCCGACTCTCGCGTCGACGATGATCCGGCTCGAGGATCGTAGATCACGAGCGGAACACGAATCGATTCTTCGTGCATGAACCATTTGCCCGCCAGGCCGCGATCGGAGAGATAGAAGCCGTGGTCGGATGAGAAAATGATCACCGTGTTCTCCGCCTGCCCCAGTTCTTCAAGCCGGTTGCGGACACGCTGAACGAGTTCATCAATTCCCAGAATCAATCGGTAATAGTCTTTGACGTTCTGCTGAAAACGTTCTTCCGTGCCGAATCGCGATTCCCAACGCAGCCGGGCTTCGGAGGTTTTCAGCACTTCCGGCAACGCCTCGAATCCCTCGGGCGTATCGGTTGGTTTACGGGCGATCACAGCGTCCTGAAGCACGGAATCAAAACGAGCAGCCGTCGGGAAGGGATGGTCCCACATCGTCGAATCGTTGACGTGAGCCGCCTTGGTCGAGATCTGCAGGAAGAAGGGGCGATCCTTTGGGGCACCTTCCAGGAAACTGACCGCCTGGTCGGTCTGGATATCAGTCAGATGCTCGTCTCCAGTTCCGTCGTCCTTCGGACCGTCTCCGCCTGGACGTCCATTCGGAAAGTAGGCCCCCTGCCCGCCGAAACCATTCCAGACGTCGAAACGATCGACGGGAATCGGTCCGCCGAGTCCCCACTTGCCGATGAAGCCGGTGTAGTATCCCGCTGATCGAAGTTGGGTCGGGAAGGAATTGTCGAGCTGCTCCGGCGAGAGCGGACGCCCAAACCCGCGGACGCCATGACGACTTTCGTACTGCCCGGTCAGAATTGAAGCTCGACTGATTGCACAGATCGACGTGGTCACGAAGGCGTTCTCAAAGACCGTGCCGTCAGCGGCGAGCTGGTCCAAGGCCGGAGTTTTGAGATGGGGATCACCCTCAGCGTAACCGACGGCGTCGAATCGTTGATCGTCCGTCAATAGAAACACGATGTTAGGGCGGTCCGCTCCTTGAACGACGGCAAGATTGCCTGCCAGAAGCAAGCTGAAAGCGAACACGACTGAGTTACGCACGAAAGACATGGACTGAGCTTCTGTTTTCAGAATTGAGTTCCTGAGTTGCCCCTGGCAGACTTCGCACAGGGGCAACATGAGTCACCGCGAATGGCAAGGTTCGAATAAGGCCCGTAACAAGCGGACGACCAGTGACTAGAACTCGCCGACAACACTCCCGTCGCCGCGTGCACAGAGGAAATCGAACACGGAATCCGGGATATCCGGATCAGGACGACTCGTGTTGTGCTCAAGGTTCTCGCCCAGGAAACGGACACTTCCGTCGGCCAGCACGAACTGAGATCCACCACGGTGATTACTCGAGAATCCCTGGTTACAGCCCGTGTTCTCCGGACAGTTAATCTTGACATCCCCGGATCCGGCGGCGGCAGACATACCACCTGCACTGTTGCCGGCTCGACCGCGAATGGCGTAAAGCGTTCCGGCCCCTGGAACCGGGTTCCCCGAGAGCGGCGGCACAAAGTTCGTCACTCGTTCGCCCAGCATAAGCGTGTTGCTGGTCCCGTCGGTCAGATCGCGCATCCGCACTTTGCTGTTCCGCCAGAACATACCGAGCGAGACGTCCTGTTCGGTCCGCACGGAGTTCGACGCATTGTTCACGACGATATAATTCATCGACGGTAGCTGACCCTCGTTGGCAGCCGGCAGCGAAGCGCTCGGCCAGGTTTGCGAAATATTACGAGCGGGATGAGTGTTCAAATCAGGCCCCGAATCCGACGGGCAGCGCCAGAAGTAATTCGCCTGCTGGATCTGCTGACGCTGAGCCGGATCACTCATCATCTGCGAGATCTGCTGATCGCCGGGCTGCAGGAACTCATACATTGCGCTTTCTTCGACGAACGGCAGGATCAATGCCGACCAGTTCCAGTTACCGAAGGTGGTCGCGGCTCCATCGCCACTCAGACCGGGCTGGCTAAATCCTCGCTGCGAGACAAAGCCCGGGGGAAAGACAGAGAATGTGTCGTGATAGTTGTGCATCGCCAGACCCAGCTGCTTCAGATTGTTCTTACAGCTGGAGCGTCTGGCAGCCTCACGGGCTTCCTGAACAGCGGGGAGTAAAAGGGCGACCAGGATCGCGATGATCGCGATCACCACCAATAATTCGATTAACGTAAATCCTTGACGGGCGGTTTTCATGCAGTCCTCCGAAAGCGATATCTCTTTATTCAGTGCCATGTTCCGATGCCGACAGCGGCAATCAGGCATTCCTTGACAAAAAAGCGTTTTTATATGATGTTGCGACGGCGTAAAATCTGACGCAACTTCTCATCCTTTTCTTGATTTTTTCTGAATCCATTCGTTTTCCGACCGAATCAGGAACTTTCTTTCGCCGTATTTCTGCGACTTTCTGTTTTTTCAGCGCCCTCAGGATTTTCCGCGTCAGATCGCCGACGCTGGCGACATAAGTACACGACGGACTTCAACTTTGTGAGAACCTACCGCAGTGGATCGTGATTCCCAGCAATTTGCAGGGCTGCTTGCGTCCAGTCAGCCGACTCTGTTCGGCTATATCTACTCGCTCGTGGGCGATCACAATCGATCCTGGGACATCCTGCAGGACGTCAATCTGACAGTATTACGGAAAGCCAGAGACTTTGAAGAGGGGACCAACTTCCTCGCCTGGAGCACCTCGATCGCGTACTTCCATGTGCTGGCCGATCGGCGCGCCCGACCTAAAGAAGAACATCTCCTCGAAGAACAACTTCTTTCCTACCTGGCGGAACGACAGGCGGAACGGGCTTCAACCTCGCCCACTCGCCTCGACGCTCTCCTGCGTTGCCTGGAACATATCGATGACGATCAACGATCCCTGCTGCGAAAGCGGTATCGATCCAACGGGTCCGTCAAGAACCTGGCGAATGAGATGAACACAACCGCAGGTGCGATCTCGCAGATGCTTCGTCGCATTCGCAAACAGCTTCGGCTGTGCGTCGAACGTCGCCTGAGTCAACAACAGACCTGAATAACGACAGTGTGAAAGAGATTATGGATACGGTATCTCGCTCTCGAGCGACTCCGAATAACCGCTTGGAGTACCTGATCGATCAGTTCGTTGACGGAATCATTTCCGACGAAGAACTCGACGAAATGAACGCGATCATGATGGGGAATCCAGCCGCCTGCGAGTTGTACCTCGATCGTCTCGAAATGGAAGCGCAGCTCAACTGGGTCCTGCATCGCTCTCCGGAAACAACCACCGCCAACTCACCGCTTCCAGCACAGATCGTAGCGCCCTCGTCCTCAAAGCCAACTCGTAGAATTGAGATCACACGTCGCACGGCTGCTTTGACCGGTCTTATGGCAACCTGTCTGCTGATCGCCGGACTCTACTTTGGGTTCACTGGAAGCGACCAGTTCACGGACAATCGCATGGCGATCGTGACAGACATGTCGGCTGATACTCGTTGGCAGGGTTCGGGGCCGAACGGGCTCGGCGACTCTCTGGAGGAAGGTGTTTACGAACTGGAAGCCGGATCCGTCCGCTGTTCTCTCGCCAGTGGCGTCGATTTTCTTGTTGAAGCCCCGGCTCGTTTCGACGTTAAAGATGCCATGAAAGTCCAGGTGCTGGCCGGCCGCTACGCCGTTCGCGTGCCCTTTGCCGCGCATGGTTTCACAATCGCTTCCGGGAAACTTTCACTGATTGATCTCGGCACGGAGTTCTGCGTGAATGCGAATCCGGGGCAGACGCAGATCCAGGTCCGCGAAGGCAACATCGGCCTGACCTGGGATAACGGATCGCTTAGCAACGCCCGTTCGGTTGCTCGCGGGGAAACCCTTGAGGTTGATCTGGCAAGTCGAGTGACTGTTGCTCCTGCTCAGACTCCGGAATTCTTAATCCTTCCGTCCTGCGATCCCGAGACTCCGGACGTAAGTGGAAACATTCGCCTGCTCACCGCTCCGCCTGCCTCAATCGCACCCGGGCGAATGGAATCCGATGAGATGATGTTCCTGTTCCGAGAGCAGTCGTTCGTCACACCGGAAAACCCCGTGATGGTCAATCGCAGCCGGCCCGGCGTCTATAACACGGCAGATGTCGACAACAGTCCGACTGCGGGACGCGATTCCATCGAAGAGGGCACCCGGCTCACGAGCTATTTCCTGCATTTCGATTCGACCTCCGAGAAGAAGGGATTTCGTCTCGAAGGAAGTATTCGATTCCCGTCTCCAATTCTGGGTGTTATCTCGCAAACCGCGTTTCTCGAGCAATCGGATTACCTGTTCCGCAGTAGCCATACGAAGTATGGGCCGCCGAGTCACGGGCTATCTCGACACGGACTCGATGCTGTCCCGGAAGAGATGGACTGGTTCGTCATTGGCCCCGACCGCCGGACGCTTGTCATTTCCTGCTATGCCGGCGACCACTGGGATCAGATGAGAATTCTGCTCTCGGCCGAGTAAGCGAACGGATCGCCGCCCGAAGCTCAACGACGATCTCGAAACCGCTCCGCGTTTTCTTGAAATGCGTCAGGGAGAATGGCTATCGACCAGGGCCGCTCTTGATTTCGACACGACTTGCGGGATGATCGGTTTACGGCTGCTCGAAGAAGAGTCGATCAAATGTTCCCGTCACTGTTGAATTCTGAACGTCCCGTATTGCTCGATGACAGAAACCGTTCGCCATCCTATTGAAATCGGACTCGTGATCGCAGGTCCTCTTGAGCGAGTCGATCGGCTGGCGATCGACAATGTGGTGACTACCGTTCGACAACAACTCGTCGACTCGCTCCCGGCGTTCGACTGGCAGATTGAGATTCTGCATCGGGAGGAATGGCGTTCCACTCGTGTCGCTGAGCCGACCGATCTGCTGCTGCTCTCTCAAAGCGATCGGGACGAGCGAGGATGGGATGTGGCCCTGGTCGTAACGCTGGCCGAGCTCGTGAGCCATTTCAAGCCGTTCTGTTACGCAGCGGTCGCCAACAGTCTCGATGCGGTCGTCTTCTCCACGGCTCGAATCGACCCCCGGGCGAGTGAACCGTCGGCTGACGACGAGAGTCGTATCCAGCAGCTTGGACAACGCCTGCAGACGATCATTCTGCACGCACTCGGTCACTGGTGCAGGCTCGATCATGTCGATGATCCCCGGAACATCATGTTCGATATGCAGGGTCTTTCGGATGTGGATCAGGCGACCGTTCTCGAACAAGACCAGCTCGATCAAATGAACGAGTTCCTGGCCGATATCGCTGATCAGCGACTGGAAGAACGAGCGGGGGCGACGCAGAGTTGGACCCCGCTCTTTTATCTGCAGGCCACGTGGGAGAACCGTGGCGAGATTATCGATGCCGTCTGGCGTGCCCAGCCGTGGCAGTTTCCGTTTCGACTCAGTCGACTGACAACCGCGGCCGTCTCCACCATGCTCGTTCTCCTGATGACCGCCGAAACATGGGACATGGCGACCAAACAGCCTGTATCGGTCGCGGTCGGCCTCCTCATTTCGACGCTGATCCTGACGACCGGTTATGTTGCCGGTCGGCAGCAGCTGTTCCTCCGCCGTGGCAGGCGGCGACTTACCGAACAGATCGTGACCAGCAACGTCGCCGCTGCAGCGATTGTCGGTGTGGGGATGTCGATCATGTTCTCACTTCTGTTCCTGCTCACGCTGCTGGCCTGCTGGCTACTCTTTCCGTCGGAAGTCGTTAACGGCTGGACCGCTTCGATCGATCGGCCTCTTCAGCTGGGACACTACTTGAGAATGGCGACCATCGTCGGCTCGCTGGGAATCGTGATCGGGGCACTTGGAGCCTCGTTTGAAGAGCAGCGTCATTTTCGCCATGTCGTTCTCGTCGACGAAGAAATCTGACGTCGACATGCCCCGAACCTGATTCCGTCAGCTGGTATGACATTTGCCTCGCTTCGAGAGTGAATCGACTTTCATTCTCTTCTGAGGTAATCATCATGCGTCAAAAACGCATTATCGTGACAGCGACCGATCATTTTCGGTTACGACAGGTCCTGAACAGCTCTTATGCGCAGGCAGCCGATCCACAAACACGTCGCGATCTCGATACAGAACTGCAGCGAGCTGCGATCGTTGACTCCGCTGAGGTGCCTCCCGATGTTGTCACAATGAATTCGATCGTGGAACTGAGAGACCTGGAAGACGACTCGGTCGACGTGTACACACTGGTCTATCCCAGCCGGGCCGATATCGCCGAAGGGCGGCTTTCGATTCTATCGCCAATTGGAACGGCGATTCTTGGCTTCAGCGCCGGCGATGTCATCGAATGGCGCGTCCCGGCAGGACTGCGTCGCGTGCGAATCGAGGCGGTCACCCTGCAGCCTGAGCGGGAAGGACAATTTCAACTTTAGCCATTCTCACGGGCGGCCGAACCGACTGGACGCAAACTCCCCACGTGTCGCTTCCCGTTGACAGTGTCATCCCCGGAAGACTGTTTTCTTCCGTTGAAGAACGAAACTCGCTGTTTTCTTCACCGGCACGGGACTTGCATTTCGTAGAATTACATACGGCATGGAACTCTCACTCCGTCACTTCATCTGGGAGATACACGTCATGTCTCAAGTCGACCCTGTCCATAACAATTTGAATGAGCTGCCCCCTTCCGATCGGTTTCAGGGACTGGCTCCCACCGAACAGCTTCTGGGACTGCTCGTTGTGATTCTTACTCTGCTATTGGCGATCGTGCTCCGATCATTCTGATGACACCGGAGCTGTCGACGATAGAATGGAGCTATGGCCGGTCAGCATTCACAACATTTACGCGATGCCGAGTTCAACGATCACTCGGTCTTTCGCGCAATCGCCAACTGTACCTACGACTGGGAAAGCTGGCACCGGCAAGACGGTAAGCTGCTCTGGGTCAACGCGGCCGTGGAGCGGATTACCGGCTACAGCCCGCGTGAATGTTTGGAGATGGACGACTATCCGCTCTCGATGGTGGGCAGCGAGTACCGATCCCGAATCGAGTTGATCCTTCAGGACGCGATCTCCGGAGGGAGTGGGAACGACGTTGATTTCCAGGTTGCCCACCGGGACGGCTCCAGTCGCTGGGCGGCTGTCTCCTGGCAGCCGATGTCGGATCAGGCGGGAAGAAATCGTGGGTTCCGCGCGAGCATTCGCGACGTCACCGAACGTCATCAACTTCGAGAAGAGTTGCGACTCTACAATCAGCATCTCGAACAACTGGTCCAGGAGCGAACGGCCAGAATTGCTCAACTGGAGAAGCAGCGACTCCGAATGGAAAAACTCGCGGCACTCGGTCAGATGGCAGCCGGCGTGGCCCATGAGGTCAACAACCCGCTCGCCGGCATCCGCAACGCCTTCGCTCTATTCCGCAGCAACCTTCCGCCAGACGATGAGGACTACGAACTGCTCGATCTGATCGACGGCGAGATCGACCGAATCAGTTCGATCACCCACCAGATGTATCAGCTCTATCGCCCCAGTCAGCAGGCTCCTCGACAGTTCGATTTGCGGCGAACGATTGCCGATGTGGTCATTCTCGTCCAGCCGCTCGCCAGGAAAGCGAACGTCGAAGTCCGCTGGGAAGCCAGCGACTGCGTCGCTGCGGGGGAACTGGAACCGACCGAGGTCATTCTACGCGAGGGCGAATTGAAGCAGGTAATGTTGAACGTCCTCCGCAATGCTGTCCAGGCGACGCCATCCGAGGGCCATGTCGAGATCGATATCACAACCCGCTCCCAGGGAGTCGTCATTCGGATTATTGACGACGGAGAAGGCGTGCCGGAGGAAATCGCCGCCCGCCTGTTCGAACCATTCTTCAGTACGAAGTCTGAGAACCGCGAAGGAATGGGACTCGGCCTGTCGGTCTCTCGAAGTCTTGTCGAAGCCATGGGAGGGGCCATCCGCATCGAAAACCATCACCCTCGGGGCGCATGTGCGACAATCACGTTGCCGCGTCTGATTCACAGCGATGAATAACGCCCAATCGACCAAACGAATTCTGATCGCCGATGACGAGCCGCTGTATCTGCGGACGACGGGCCAGTTACTGCGCCGAGCCGGCTACGAATGTGTCTGTGTTTCCGACGGGGACGCTGCACTGGAAAAACTTCGGATCGAACCGTTCGACCTGATTCTCTCCGACCTGAACATGCCGGGGAATCTCAAGCTCGAACTGCTGCGGGAGGGGCGATCGGAATGGCCCAACATTCCATTGATTGTCATCACCGGAGTCCCGTCGCTACCCACGGCGATCGAAAGTGTGCGACTGGGAATTGCGGACTATCTGCTCAAGCCGGTGAAGTACGAAGACTTGCTGGCCAGTGTTGAGAAAGTTCTGGCTCGCTCGGCTCGAACGAGTCGTCCGCCCAGCGAACGAAGCGATCGTGAGACCACGCTCTTTGACCGGTTCCCGGAAATCATCGGCCGCAGTTCGGTCATGGAGGAGGTTCTGGAGATTGTCGATCGTGTCGCCGGAACCGACGCCAATGTCCTGATCTCCGGCGAAAGTGGAACGGGTAAAGAAGTGATTGCCCGGGCGATTCACAATGTGAGTGGTCGTCGAGATCATAATTTTCAGGTGATTGACTGCACGGCCATCCCGGAATCGCTGTTCGAGTCGGTCGTCTTCGGCCATGCTCGCGGCGCATTCACGGGAGCGGTGAAAGATCAGGAAGGCCTGCTGAGCCGAAGTCATCTCGGCACGGCTTTCTTCGATGAGTTAGGCGAGCTTCCGCTCGACTCCCAGGCCAAGCTGCTGCGTGCCGTGCAGGAACAGGCATTTACTCCGGTCGGAAAGAACGAGCTGCGACGAGTCGATACACGGTTCATCTGCGCAACCAACCGCGATTTGCAGGAAGAAGTCGACGCCGGACGATTCCGACAGGATCTGTTCTATCGCCTCGGGGTGATCCATCTGGAACTTCCTCCGCTGCGGGAGCGAGACGACGACGTCTTGCTACTGGCGAATCATTTTCTCCACCATCTTCAGCAGGACCCGCCCCGCGTCACCGGCTTCTCCGCAGACGTCGCGGACGCATTCCGTTCCTATCACTGGCCGGGCAATATCCGCGAGCTACGGAACGTGATTGAACGAGTCGTCGCACTCTCGCGAACCGAAACGGTCGAACGCTCCGACCTTCCCCGACAGATTCTCGAAGACCATACGAAGACTTCCCCGGCGGCCACCTCGGAGATTTCGCGGGAAGAAGCTCTCGACAATGCCGATCAGGACTACCTGACAACATTGCTCAAGAAGCACCGAGGCAACGTCTCCAAAGCAGCTCAACAGGCGGGGCTCTCCAGACAGGGGATGCACAAGCTGTTGACTCGGCATGGACTCGATGCGGCCGATTTCCGAGAGTGAACGACTGGCGACGACAGGCTGTCAGTCGCGAAAACAGGCCGCATCTGCGGATGCATTTTGTGTCAGCGCAATGCGTCACCCTGACATCTGGAGTTGACACTCACCCGCTTCTTTTCCGGAGTGAAAGCGGCACTAACCGGCGATCTGCTGGTTATTCCCCCTGAAAATCACTGAAATCGGGACACTTGCTGCAAAACAGGTGCGGAATCATTCGGTTGGCCTGCGGATTGCGACTCTGGACTGAAAACTCCAGAAATCGAGGTCATTCATGTCAACGAATCTCATCGATCAATCCCGCCCGCGAACTCTCAAGCCTCGCGGAGACTCCATCGCATCTCAGCCTCGTCGCCCGTCCTCGGAAACGGAAATCCTCTCCTGCGTGACGGAATCAAACGAGACACGGTTCATCACCGGATTCGTGCTTTGCATGGCGATCGTCTGCGTCAGTTTTCTCCTGCTGATTTACGCCAGCATTCTGTTCGCACCGGAGTACGTTCAGATTCCCGCCGACGCGATCGGCAAGTAAGGAGCCGTCCGGAACGATTCAGGCGATAATCTCTTTAACGACCCTGCTCGGCTCGACGCCGGTCAGGCGGAAGTCGAGCCCCTGATAACGGTGCGAGAAGCGTTCGTGGTCGATGCCGAGCAGATGTAAAGCCGTCGCATGCAGGTCGCGAACGTGAACCGGGTTCTCGGAGACGTTGTAGCTGAAATCGTCGGTCGCTCCGTAGCTGAAGCCCGGCTTGATTCCCGCTCCCGCCATCCAGACTGTGAAACAGCGCGGATGATGATCGCGTCCCGCGTTGGGATCGTTCCATTTCCCCTGCCCGGCGACACCCCGGCCGAATTCGCCTCCCCAGATGACCAAAGTGTCATCGAGAAGCCCACGCTGTTTGAGATCCGTAACCAGTGCCGCACTGGCCTGATCGGTATCTTTGCATCGCGAGACACACCACGAACTGAGCCGCGAATGGTGGTCCCAGTCGGGATGGAACAACTGAATGAACCGCACGTCCCGCTCCGCCAGCCGACGGGCAAGAATACAGTTTGCGGCGTAGCTTCCCGGCCGTCGTGAGTCCGGCCCATAGAGTTCGAACGTCGATTCCGGCTCATCGCTCAGGTCGGTCAGTTCCGGGATGCTCGTCTGCATTCGAAACGCCATCTCGTACTGTTCGATTCGCGTTTCGATTTCAGGGTCGCGCGTCTTCTCGAAATGCTGCTGATTGAGAGCCCCGAGTCCATCGAGCATCTCGCGGCGAAGCTCCGGCGGAAAGCCCCCCGGGTCGTTCAGATAAAGGACAGGGTCTTTCGCACTTCGCAGCTTGACTCCCTGATGTTTCGACGGCAGAAAGCCGCTGCCCCAGTAATGATCATACAACGGCTGATCGCTCGGTCGCTTCATCCGTGAAAGCATCACGACGTAATCAGGCAGATTGCGGTTCATGCTGCCCAATCCGTAACTGGCCCAACAGCCAAAGCTCGGCCGCCCGGCCAGTTGATGTCCGGTGAGGAACTTCGTCATCGCTGGAGCGTGATTGATCTGATCGGTCACCATCGACTTCACGAAACAGATCTCGTCCGCAATCGAACCGATGTGCGGCAGCCATTCCCCGACCATCGCACCAGATTCGCCATGACGCTGAAACTTCGCCACGGGCGGCAGAATCAACTGCTGTTGATTGGCGGTCATGCTCGTCAGACGCTGTCCCTGCCGCACACTGTCCGGCAATTCGGTTCCGGCCAGTTTGTGGAGCTCAGGCTTGTAATCGAACAATTCAATTTGCGAGGGACCGCCCGATTGCGTCAGAAAAATGACTCGCTTCGCTTTCGGAGCAAAGTGCGGCAATTCCGGAAGCGAAGTCGAGGAAGAACCGGCTGACGCATCCGCAGTTTCCGCGGCAAGCAGCGAGCCGGCAGCGATTGCGCTCAGATTCAAACCGCTTGCGGCGAGGAACTCACGTCGGGTGTTATCCAGCATCGAAAAACTCATCATATACTCTTCTACGGTTACTCGCTGGAAATCGCTTCATCAAGATTCAGCACCAGACTTGCCACGGTCATCCACGCAGCAGTGGTCGGAGCCTGCTCCGGCGAGACTTCAGACTGTTGTCCCACGATAGTAAAAGTCTGGGCAGCTCTGGGATTCTCCGAGAAATGTTCGTACGCGTTCTCGTAGACGTTCTGCAGCTGAGCGAGTTCGTCCGCCGACCATGTTCGACCGAGAATCCGCTCGCCGAGCATCGTTGCCCCCGAGGCGAACTCGTCTGACTGATTGATCAGATCGGCCAAGGCCCGAGACGCTTCCAACATCGTTTCGTCATTCATCAGCGTCAGTGCCTGCAGCGGCGTATTGGTGCGGTTGATCCGCACTTCACAAACGCGTCGCTGAGCACTGTCGAACAGAAACGTGGGCGCGCTCGATCGCCGCCAGAAGGAATAGACCGTTCGTCGATACTGGTCCGGCCCCAGGCTCGGCTCGTACTTGAATCGCCCCATCGTGATCTCAGACCAGACTCCAGGCGGCTGGTACGGATAAACAGGGGGCCCGCCAACAGTCGGATTCAGGGTGCCCGAGACTCGCAGAGCGTTGTCCCGCAACATCCAGGCCGGCAACCGGTACCGCGGGGCACGGGCCAGAAGCCGATTGTCGGGATCACGCTCTCGCAGTCCGGCCGAAGCGACGCTGCTTTGCCGAAATGTTTCGCTCGTCGCAATCAGCCGCAGAATATGCCGCAGATCCCAGTCGTGTTCGATCAGTTCAACGGCTAGCCAGTCGAGCAGTTCGGGATGCGTGGGGAGTTGCCCCTGGAGGCCGAAGTCGTCTGGCGTTCGCACCAATCCGACGCCGAACATGATCTGCCAGAGATGATTGACCACGACGCGCGAGGTGAGCGGGTTATCGCGATCGACGAGCCAGCGGGCAAAATCGAGACGATTATTGAGAGCCCCTTCCGGCCATTCGAGCACACTCGGAATCGCTCCCGCCTGAACGACGTCTCCTTTCGCATCCCAGACGCCGCGCACAAGAACATGCGTTTCGCGAGGTTTCTCGCGTTCCTGCAGCACCATAACCGACCGCGGCTTCGCCTGCCCGCGGAGTGACTTAAGCTGACGTTTCGCCTGTTCGAGTCGTTGACGAACCTGCTGATACTCCTGATCGCCGAGCAGGTACTGTGCTCTCAATCGGTTCAACAGCTCCGGAGACACTCCTTCAATACTCGAAATGTCGGCATCACGCAGTTCCTGAATCGGAGAAGACCCGTCGGCCTGGCGAACCGTTTCGCCCCGCTCACTGGCCAGCGAAATCCGAAATCGTCCGATGTTTGCGTGTCCGAGCGTGGACCGCTGCTGCAGAACGAAAACCAGGCGATCTCCCGGCCGCACTTCGAAGGGGCTCTTGAGTTCATATACGCCGACATGCGGCTCGATCGTTTCTGCTCCTTCAGTCGTCCAGCCGTCCCGGGCATCGTCGTTGAGTGTCTCCTTGATATGCGAATAGCGCAGATCCCAGTTCGACTCCCGCTTCTTGGAGGCTTCATAGTCCGCGACCGCACCGGCGATCTCCAGGTCTTCTTCGGTGGGACTGCCGGCCCGCTTCGCCAGAACTTTGACACTGGTCAGAATAAAGTCGCCAGTACCGTGCCGCGTGAACATGCCGTTCTCGTGCGACTCATGAGGAAAGATTTCGACCTTCCAGCCGCTGATCTGCGACATCTCCTGCGGCACCGGGACCTCGATTCGGTAATCATCCTGCTTCAGATCAGGACCAGATGTCTGGATCACATTGTCCGTTGAGACATCGAACCTTGTCCCTTCCGCACTGACGACGCTGATCGGCCGCGGCGATCGCCACGTGGCGTAGTTGCTGCCCGACTCATTCAGCTGTTTGCTCAGCCACGCTTTGAACCGCTGCTCGGCCGCAGTGCTCTCGGCTTCCTCCTCGACTGTGCACTTCGAGACGAATTTCTCCAGAGCCGCGATCTGATCTTCGACGTGGGGAGACTCATATTTCAGATACGGTTTGGCCCCCTTCCCGGCTCGACCATCTTCATCGATGCTGTTGAAGAGTGCGGACAGTGAGTAATAGTCGTGCTGCGTGACGGGATCGAACTTGTGCGAGTGACACTGACAACAACCGAGCGTCAGGCCGAGCCAGACCGTTCCCGTGGTATTCACACGGTCGATGACGTAATCGATTCGCGACTCTTCCGGATCCCGTCCGCCTTCACCGTTCGTCATATGGTTACGATGAAAACAGGTCGCCAGAATCTGTTCGTCAGTTGCTTCCGGCAGCAAATCGCCGGCAAATTGTTCAATCGTGAACTGATCGAATGGCATGTTCTGTTGAAACGCCGAGATGACCCAATCCCGCCATGGCCAGTTCTCGCGGGTCGCGTCCTGCTGGAATCCGTCGGAATCGGAATAGCGAGCCGCATCCAGCCACCACATGGCCATTCGCTCCGCATGGTGCGGCGAAGCCAGCATCCGCTCGATCGCAGCCGCCCACGCCTCATCCGTCGGTTCGTCGATGAAGGCACGGGTCTCATCAACTGGAGCAGACATCCCGGTCAGCGCGAACGAAAGTCGACGCAACTGAGTGTGAGCAGCCGCCCGGGGAGAAAGCGTTAGACCTTCGCCAGCCAGCTTACGTTCGATCAATTCGTCGATGGGATGGCCGGCACTTTCGGAGAGCTCCGGCCTGACCGGAGGTTCAAACGACCAGTGCTTTCCCCATTTGGCTCCGTCGAGAATCCAGCGTCGAATCGCCTCCCGTTCCGCTTCACTGATGGGCGTGCGATGCGAGTCGACGGGCGGCATCACGAAATCCGGATCATCGGTCGCAATCCGCTGCCACAACTCGCTCTGCTCGAGATCTCCGGGCACGACTGCTGCGTAGCCGCCCCGATCCTCTTTGGCGGCCGACTCCAGATCGAGGCGTAACTCCGCTTCCCGGTGACTCTCATCCGGTCCATGACAGTGAAAACATCGGTCGGAAAGGACCGGCAACACGTCGTGTGAAAAGGAAACCTCATCAGCAGCGAATGCTGTCGCCGCCCCGGAGGAGATCAACAACATCGCCAGAAAAGTGGGCATATGTATCGAAATATCGCGAGCAAATATCATAATGCGTTGATTATAGACGATGCAGCCTCTTCTGTCTCGGATCGTCCTCCCGTTCTTTTTCTGTCTCCTCGCGTAATGAGTTTCCGCGAGCACGCGACCTGTCCCGGGAGAATCGGTAAACGTAGACGGGCCGGAGGTTCGTCGGGTACGCTCACGTAGATCAGTTTCGGTATCCCGTGCCGTGAGGAGCTTGTATGCAAACGACCTGTCGTCGACGCTTAATGCCGGGCCTGGTGGTTCTTTTCGGCGTCCTTGGCAATTTGGCGGTGTCAGCTGAGCCGAAAGCTCCGAGAGACGATGCGTCTCCCCAGATCCCCGTTCTTTCTCCGCTTGAACCAGCCCCTCAGGAACCAGTCTTCGCCGTGGTATCCAAACAGGGGATGCGAATTCTCCTTTCCCGCGACGACGGACAGACATGGCGTCAGGTCTATCTCGGTTCCGAGGACCAGGAAGACGGAGGCTGGCATGGGCATCATGCAGTTTACGGTATGGCCTATACCGAGGGAGTTATTGCCGCATTTTCGGGATGGGGCAAACCGGGGCACTACATCGGCACTGTCGATGGAAAAAACTGGGGGAGCCTGTTACCGCCCGAGTCCAGAAAAGACCAGATCTGGGCCTGGAGTGCGGCTGCCGGGAAAGGGGTGATGCTGACCTCCGCCTCGCAATGGCAACCGATGGCCATCGCTTCCGAATTCACTAACTGGCGGACGGAAAGCGTGAAGCCGCTGCTGGACGGCGGGAAAACGCATCACATGGTCGCCGGCTACGGGAACTACAACGATGGCACTTTCGTTGTTGTCGGTGACGAGCAGCATGTCTTTTACAGTCAGGACCTCGGAACCACCTGGCAACACTCCAGAATCCCTGCAGAAGCGGGAAAAGGACAGGACGCCGTCGTTTACGGCAATGGCGTGTTTCTCTGCAGCTTTCCCGACGTGGTCGCACGCTCGTCCGATGGCGGAAAGACGTGGACTCTGCATCCGCATGGCATCCCCGGCCGGCTATCCTGGAGGGGGCTCAGCTTTGTTCGGAACGAGTTCTGGCTGACATCTCGAAACGGAAAAGAGGCCCGCCGGAGTCGAGATGGCATCAGCTGGCACGAACTTCCGGCAGGAACTCCGGGAGGGTCTTTTCTCGAGGCGGAAACGGGAACGATCATCAATATCGAGCGAAATCGTTACGACATTCGTCGCAGCACGGATGGTCAAAACTGGACCACGGTCTTCCAGGCTCCTCAGC
Source organism: Planctomycetaceae bacterium (assembly GCA_017795105.1). GTDB lineage: Bacteria > Planctomycetota > Planctomycetia > Planctomycetales > Planctomycetaceae > Rubinisphaera. Next base: position 5,707,754 of record CP051247.1, on the reverse strand, counting down.
AGGATGTGACCTGGAGCCTTTCTCTTGGAGTTTACGGCCGCATCAAATCGCCCGAGTAAATGATTGGAATACGAACAGACCGGTCTAAACTCTCCTGTAAAAACGAGCGGGGTTGCCGCTCACGGTTTTCATCCTAATCAGGGGACGATCATCGATGACTCAAGACAGCTTCCGTGCCTCGTTCGCGGCTCTGTTCCTCCTGCTCACCCCGTCGTTCGTGTTTTGCGAGGATGATCTGCCGGCATGGAACCAGTGGCGAGGCCCCGATCGAACCGGCATCGTTGACGGTCCTGCCTGGCCTCGCTCCCTGGATGAAGACTCCCTGGAACAAAGCTGGCGTGTCGAACTTCCGCCCAGCTATTCCGGTCCCGTCCTGTCCGACCGGGCAGTGTTCGTGACTGGAACAGAAGACAAAAAGAACGAGGTTGTTCTTGCCCTCGATCGAGACAGCGGAGCGGAGCTGTGGAAAACCGAATGGGCCGGCTCGATGACGGTCCCCTTCTTTGCCGCTTCCAATGGCAGCTGGATTCGCGCCACTCCTGTCTACGATGGGTCCAGCCTGTATGTCGCCGGAATGCGGGACGTGCTCGTCTCGCTCGATGCCAAGACGGGCGAAGAACAGTGGCGAGTCGACTTCGTGAAAGAGCTGGAGACCCCAGTCCCGGCATTCGGATTCGCCAGCTCTCCCCTTCTCGACGGCGACTTCCTCTACGTTCAGGCGGGAGCATCGTTCATCAAGCTCGATAAAAAGACCGGAGAGATCGTCTGGCGAACACTGAAAGACAATGGCGGCATGATGGGAAGTGCCTTCTCGTCGCCGACGATCGCAACCCTCGCCGGCACACGGCAGCTGCTCGTGCAGACCCGATCGACGCTGGCGGGTGTCGATCTGCGAAGCGGCGAGATCCTCTGGGAGCAGGACGTTCCGAATTTCCGCGGGATGAACATTCTGACGCCGGTCCCCTTTGAAGATGGCGTCTTCACCAGTTCCTACAAGAACGAAGCGTGGCTGTACAGCATCTCGAAGTCGAACGGGCAATTCGCGTCTTCGGAAGAATGGAGCAATAACGCTCAGGGATACATGTCGACTCCCGTGGTGATTGACGGCCATGCTTATCTTCATTTGCAGAATCAGCGGTTTACCTGCATCGACCTGCAAACGGGCGAACGAGCATGGACTTCCCCGCCATTCGGCAAATACTGCAGCATGGTCACGAACAAGGACCTGATCCTTGCCCTGGACGAACGAGGGATTCTCCTGCTCATTCGAGCCACGCCGGAAGAGTTCGAGCTTATCGACGAAAGAACGGTCAGTGAGCAGGAGACCTGGGCACACATTGCAGTGAGCGCGAACGACGTCGTCGTCAGAGAGCTGAACGCCGTGAGCCTTTTCAAGTGGGACGCCCAGGGCTCAAACGATTCCGCTCGATAACGGGCTCGCCGCACCGGGATCGCTGAAGGCCCCCGTCCTCGTTACTCAGTCACTTCTAGTCGATCGCGGCACGACCTGTCGATCGTTGTCGGTTCAAGTGGACGATTGACGAGCTCCAACTCGATAGCGGATATTGGGGACAGCCCGGCAACCAACCGTCGTTGTCGATCCAGTTCCAGTTCGAGAGGACATCTCATGTCCAAGAAACAGCCCCGGTTGAGTCTCGTTCAGTGCGCGATGGTCGTTCTCTGGCTGTTGCTGAGCTCAGTCGCCCAAGCGGAAGGTCCGATCAGAGCAGCTGTATTCGAAGGGGACGGGGTTGGCCAAAGCGTCGAGGACCTGCTTCAGGCGCTGAAACAGGATGGTGATCGCATCGTCGTCGATCGAATCACGGCCGAGCAAATCAGGGAACAGGGTCTTCGCGATTTCGATGTCCTGATTCATCCCGGTGGAAGTGGCAGCAGGCAGGGAAAGGCGCTCGGTCAACAGGGTCGCGAAGAAGTGCGTCGCTTCGTCCGTAGCGGCGGAGGTTTTCTCGGCGTCTGCGCGGGTAGCTACCTGGCAACGAACCAGTATTCCTGGTCGCTGAACCTGATCGACGCCAAAGTTGTTGATCGCCGTCACTGGGCCCGCGGGAAAGGAACCGTTGAGCTTAAGCTTTCTTCCACCGGAGCCTCGTTCTTTGGTCACGTCCCACAGACTCTGGAGATCCACTATGCACAGGGGCCTTTGCTGAGTCGAAGAGAATGGGATGATCCGGCAGTCCCAGACTATCAAAGCCTGGCCTGTTTCAACACCGAGATCGCTGAGAATGGTGCTCCGCAGGGGATCATGGTCGGCACCTCGGCCATCGTTCGAGCCGACTATGGCTCCGGCCGCGTATTCTGTTTCTCCCCGCATCCCGAGCTGACCGACGGACAGGAGTCAATGCTCAACCACGCTGTCCACTGGCTGGCGGGACTGGACGACGAGCAGGCCGTTGAGCTCGACGGTCTCGATCCGATCGTACAACGGCACTTTCCCCTCACCTCCCCCGGTGGCGTCGCTGTCCTGGTGACCGAACACGGGAACGTGATTCACCGGAAAGGTTACGGCTTCGTCAAAGGACGACGATTGACGACTCGCACTCCGCTGAGTCTGGCCTCGGTTACCAAGCAGTTCGCCGGGATGTGTGCCGCGATGCTTATTGAAGAGAACCGTCTCGAGCGGGAGCAACCGGTCTCTCACTACCTGCCTGATCTCAAGTTGCCGTCGAAAGGCCGAGCCATTCATGTGAAAGACCTGCTGTCTCATACGAGCGGTCTCCCCAACTTCATCAAAGCCAGGGAAAGAGCGTCGATTGCGGAATTCAAACGCGAGCACGGACTGGACTTTCTGACCAACAAAATGCACGCGGAATGGCTGACGACCATGGACGTCCGGCGGCCTCCCGGTCTGGAACACGAATACACCAATTCCGGATATGTGCTCCTGACGAGAATCATCGAAGAGGTCACCGGCGAGTCCTTCCACGACTTCCAGAAGCGACGCATCTTCGACGTTCTTGGCATGACGGAAACGACCGACAGCACACGCTTCAACGGCTCTGGAAACATGCGCACCACTCTAGTGGACTACACTAAATGGGATCGAGCTCTCTGGGATCAGGATCCTCGACTCCTATCGCTGGCTGGTTACGAGATGCTTTTTCAACAAGCCCGTCTCGACGATGGCACACCAGTCGATTACGGATTCGGCTGGAGGATGAAATATAGAGACGGCGAGCTGTTGATCGCCGAGCATGGCGGCGTCGGCAGTGGAACGACCGCGGCCCGGAACCTCGTTCGACGTCATTTCAACGAGGGGATTACAGTCGCCATCTTCGCTCAGGAGAACCCCGAACTGGGCCGGGAGGACCGGGCCCGGTTCGTCAGCGAACTTTACGAATACGTGCTCAGAACTCATTAACGAAATCAGCCCGCTACGCCTTCCCCTTCCGGGAGTCTGTCGGGTTCTGACTTGAGCCAAACCTTACGGGAAAACCGCATTCGCCCGGGCACGAATCTCAGGATTCCCAGACTCTTTCAACTGTTGTTGAGCAGACGCCTCGATCAGCTCCGCTGCCAGGGCACCATTTTCTATGGCATGCAAGAGCGCCCCTGCTCGGCTGTCTTTCCGAATCAGTGCTTCCGCGGCGATCTTTCGGTTCCGCGGCGTCAGATCGGGTAACGCCTCGATCAGAGTCTCAGTCGCCTGAGGCACATTGATGTCTCCCAGTCCGCTGACGGCTCCCATCTGTAGTTCGGCCTGCTTTGGATCGGCCAGGTAGCGTTTCAACTGCTGTTGACACTTCTCGTAATCGAGCATGGCGACCATTCTCAAAGCATCGTAGCGGGTCCCCGACTTGATGGTCGGATCATCGGCCATCCTGCTGGCGGCATGCAGAGATTGTTTCCAGCGGACTTCCAGAGGAGGAGAAGCCTTCAGGATCTTCTCAATCCGATCGCGGGGCCATTCGCCGGCGATCGTCAGTCCATTGATGATCCCACCGCCGAGAACAACCGCCTGCCAGCATTGCAGCGGTTCTCCAAACCCCGGCAGCGAGGCCGCCAGCAACCGCTCCAGCTCCTCGCTCTGATTCCGCTTCCCGACGGCAATCGCCTGTCGCCAGATTTCCGGGATGTGACGATACTCATCAGCCGTTCCGACTTCGACATCTGCCACCAGCGACCGGATGGTTGCCACCGGGTCGACATCCGGCTTAGGCGGCTTCGTTGCCGTGGAACTGACAGCAACGCCCTGATGCTGATCGCTCACAGCGGAATTGGACAACGACACTTCGGAGAGAAACAGCCAATGACCTGTGCTCTGGAAGTCAATCCGCATGAATCGAGCCGTCTGTTCCGGCAGCTTGATCTCGATCACGCGGCGGTCGATCTCGTACAGCCCCAGGCCATCCGGATGATCATCGAAGTCCGAGAACTGCACTGCGTTTCCGAACTCCTGACCGTTGTTGCTGAAAGAGACTTCGATCGAACGGGGAGCATGAATCGAACCGGGTTCGTGATTGACTCCATACACAATCCGCAGTGACTGCACGGTCGTCTTCGTCCCGAGGTCGAGTTCAATACGCGGCTGAGGCTGTTCGCCGGCAAACCGAAATCCGACCCACTGTCGATCGTTGAAGCGGTCGGTGCCATTCATGCGGTCGACGAGTTTCAGTTTCGCCGGATCGTCCGGGTAGCTGGCGTCGGGTTTGACCATTCCCGCGTATTTGTAGCTCAGTGGTGCACTGTGCTCCTGCAGATACACCAGCAGATCGGCCATCGCCGCCGGAGGGATATCCCGTTCCAATCCTTCGGGCATCAGCGATTTACCGGTGTTGACCAGTTCGTCGATCTGAGACCGGAGGATTGTCAACACCTTTCCCTGTTGAGCCTTGAGCGTGATGCTGTTGCTTTGTTCGGAGACCAGGATTCCCGTATTGAGCTTTCCATCCTCGGTCACAGCCAGATAGGAGGCGTAACGACCATCAATGGCTTTGTTGGGATCCAGAATCGAGGTCAACAGAAACGACTTCGACTGATCGGTCAACGCGGCCAGATCAGGGCCGACGGCATGTCCTTTCCCATCGAGGCGATGGCAGCTGGAACACTGCTTCTCGAAAACCAGCCGCCCTCGCTCGAGGTCGCCCTGCTTCAGATCGATCGACTGATACTGCTTCAGGACCTGTTCCCGACTGGCACTACTGGCTGCAGAGAGGAGCTTCTGAGCCCGCTCCTTAATCTCGGTATTCTGATGATCGAGCAATCGCTGACGATTCGTCGAATCGATCTGGGGCGGCCGGACCTGTTTCTGTTCGACTCTGATAAGCAATTCCTGCGTCGTTGCTTCCCGCAGAAGCAACTGATTCAGGACTTCCTGCTGCAGGGCAGGCGTGAACTGGCTCCAGTTGTCGAAGACAAGCGCCAGAGCATCCGTGTTCTGCATCGCGATCAAGTTCGTCACGGTGGCAATCTGCAGCTTCAACGGGCTCTGCGGAGCAAGCAGCTCGGAAGCAAACTCGAGGTCGGCCTGATTCTGTTTGAGACTCAGAAGGAAGCCCAGCACCGCCACTCGCTGTGCAACCGGCTGATCCGCATCTGAGACCAGCTTCCGGCCCTGTTCGCTCAGTTCTGTGAGCTGTCGCTGCACGGTTTCCGACTGATCCAGCGATCCGAAACCCGACGACTGCAGTAACTTCGCCAGCTCGGTCCATTGCCACGCCTGAACCTTCGTGCTGGAGACAGCGTGAGCGGCCAGCTCCCCGGCAATCTCAATAAGAATTAGTGGTTCGTTTGCTGCGATGGCCATCTCGGTCAGTGCCTGCAACAGGGGCAACAGCTTCGGATTCTCGGTGACTTGAGGCAACAGATTCGCGATCGCAGAGGCGAGCCGGGCGGGGTCAAAGCTCGTGAGCACTGCCGAGCGGATATAGACGTTGTCGGCATGCGTCTGCATCAAATCCAACAACGCGGCTGTTGCCTTGTTCCCATTCAACTCTCCCAGCGAATAGGCCAGTTGCAGAAGAACGGTCTCGTCCTGCTCAGATTCGGTCTGGGCCAACACAGCCTCAGCCAGTTTCGACGATTGATTCAGGAAGGGTTCGGCGAGCTGGATTGCCGTCCGACGCACTGCCGGATCATCGTCGCTGATCCGTGGCAGCAATTGCTCTGCATCGAGCGTCTGCAACGCATTCAATGTCCACAGTGCCTGGAGCCGGGAAGCGGGAAAATCGGCTTGAGCAGCAACCTTGCTCAATACAGAGGACGCATTCTGGGCGTTTCGAAAGCACAACTCCTGTTGAACCATGTCACGCAAGGTTCCGTTTGGACTCTCCATCAGCCGAGCCAGTTCCGGTGTTTCGAGCTTTCTCAAATCGGGAATCGGTTTGAGTTGCTGCCCTTTTCGTGTGACCCGGTAGATCCGCCCGCGTGTCTCGCCCGCTCGCACATTCAACTTCTCCACCGATTCTGGCGAGAGAAACTTGGGATGTTCGATCAAATAACGGTACATATCCACAACGAGCAACGAACCATCGGGAGCCGTCCGCATCTGAACAGGACGAAACCAGTTATCGGTCGAAGATAAGAACTCCCGATCCTGCTCTTCTTCCGCGCGATAGCCGGCAAACGTCACGCCTTCGGGCCGAAGCATCCGGCGGTGCACAAGTTGATTGACCGGCTCACAGACAAACGCGTTGCCATAGAAAGACTCGCCGAGAGTGACGTCGCGGTAGAGCCCCAACCCACAGGCCGAAGTCGGTCGGCCGCGCTGACCACTCAGGTGAAACTGAACCAGTTCCCCCACCGGATACAGCTGACTGCCATCAGGACCTCGCGGCACGGCGACTTCCGCCGGCGGAGAGACAACGTACGGATTCTTGCGATAGTACGATTCTTCCACCGGATAGTGCAGACAGAGGCTTCCATTACGGCAACCGAACCAGGCCCCTGAATCATCACGGACTCGTCCCTGCTGAGTTCGACCACTGACTGGTTCCAATTCTCCGGTATCGGGCCGAAACCGAAAATCGCGATTGGTGACGTTGACCGTCTGCCCGTTGAATGACTCAATCACCCCACCGAACAGGCCGCCGGAAGCGTAAACCCAATCATCGAGACCGGGGACCAGGCTGTTGACCCGTGCCTGATAATTGTGTGTCGCAAAGCCGGTCAGCACCTTTCGCCTGATGTCCGCCTTCCCGTCGCCATCCGTATCTTCCGCGTAAAGGACATCGGGAGCCGTGCAGACGAGGACGCCTTCCTTCCAGACCATCACTCCGGTCGGAAATGCGAGATCCTCCAGAAAAATGGTCGCCTGATCGTGGACTCCATCCTGATCGAGGTCCTCGAGATATTTGACGACGCCCCCCGGCTTCAGATTCCCATCAATCCCCTGCGGGTAGTCGCGCATTTCGACCACCCAGAGTTTTCCGTCCGGCCCAAACTCCACGGCAACAGGATCAACAACCAGCGGCTCTGCAGCCACGACGTCGACTTGCAGTTCGTCGGCCACGTTCATCCGGGAGATCGATTCTTCCGGACTAAGGGGACGCTTGCCCCCCGTCTGGCTCACATCGTCACAAGGTCGATAGGTGGCGGGGATCTGTGAGGCGACCGCGGTCAGAATCTTCTCTTCCAGCCCCGCAGCGAACGGGCCGGGAAGATCGTACCAGACCATCGCGTTCCGTCCTTCATATCCCCCTTCTTCCAACACTCGCTCCGACGGAATGTAGCAGGGAACATCGTTCGCGTAGGCCGAAACCCACACCTTCTCTCCGAATGTCTTCTTGATTGTCAGCGAATAGTCGACAACCACTTCGCCCCCGAGGAATACCATCGCCAGATCATCGCCAAAGATCCAGGTTTTCACGGGGTACTCGATCTCGTCGGGCAACGATTGGCCCTGCTCGAGACGTTTCAAATTCTTCTGTGCGTGATATCCGGTGATCCCCGGTTGCTGTGCCCGGGCTTTCCATTCGTCCTCGGTTGACAGCGTTGCCAGGGGCAGCGTGATCTCATCGCCGAGCGTGACCAGATCGCCGCTGATGGTCGTCAGCTTAGTGTCCAGCCGCCGACGAACCGCGTCGACAATTCCCAAGCCGTTCACCCGGGCGGCTCCCTGGTCGTCTCCGCGGACTTTGGGATTCTGGTCAGCGCCACAACCGATGGCGACCATTGCCATGCAGCCTGGATACTCCGCTTCAATTCCTTCGACGGCACAGCCAGCCCAGTCCCCCGACATAAACGGGACCGGTGAAAGCGACGTGCAGTGACAGGCATAGTTGGCGACAATTGCCCGAGGCTCGCCGTCCAGACTCCTGACCACGAGGATGGGAACATCGTGGTCGACAGGTCCCGCCTCCTGTCTGCGATTCTTCGCGAAGCTTGCGGTGCTGATTCCCCACTCCAGGAAAGCCGGCTTCGCATCGGCTATGGCCAGTTCAGCAACCTGTGTCAGGGAAGTCACCAGATCCTGCGTGTAGCGGGCGATCACTGCCTGCTCGTCGGATGTCAAATCTTTGGTAAAGAGATTCGGCAAGACTCCGGTAAGCATCGGAGCCGAGTGGGTGTGCGTCGAACAGATGACCAGATCAGAAGAGGTCGTTTCCTGTTCGGATTGAAGATTCTCAAGAACCTGTTTCGTGACAGTCGCCGGAACGCCGCAGGTATCCACGGTCAGCAGAACCCGGGGCCGCCCCTGCGGATCAATGACCGCAATTCCCCGGGCCCAGAGTCGCTGCTCGACGCGATCGAACAGCTTTGATCCGCGAGCCGCATAGCCACTCAGGGGAACCGGATATTCCGGAGTGATATTAACTTTGGCAATTCCTACCGCGAAGGTTCTTGCGTCTTCAGCATGACACAACTCCAGAGGAACGCCGCAAACCGCCAGAATCAGAAGCAGCCGAAATACACGCACAAGCTCGGGTCCTATTCGAGAAACAGTCTGAAAGGCGAGCGCCGGAAACAGTATGACACGCTCCGTCAGAAGCGATCAATCCAGCGGAGCGGTATCGTTTCCAACTTTGCAACATCCGGAATTCCGCGATGCATTTCTTTACGCTTTGCTCCCGCTGAATCGTGTGCGAAATAAACTGGCATTCTTCTTCGAGTTTGAGCACTTCCGAGGGCGACCTCCGTCGAGACAACCATCAAAAGTTCAAGAGACGCAAAATCATCGTTTTCAGATTGTGCTTAAAATGCAGCGTTAAAAGTCGGTTGAATTGCGGAATTCGGAAAATGGGTCGTTGAGCCTGCATTCCGCAATACTCTTAGCGGCACGTTCTTTGCAACAGAGCAATTCGACAGAAGAAGCTGTGTTCCCCGTGTTGACGTCTGCCCGACGCCCCTTCGCGATCGAAGTCCTCACGCTATACCTTTCCACTGGAACAACAGGACAAAATCATGAACTGTTCATCCGAAGTCAGCTCTTTTCGTCCCCAGCTTAAACCCAGGATCGTCCAGAGACGCATCAGAGCCTTCACCCTGATTGAGCTTCTGGTGGTGATCGCTATCATCGCGATACTTGTCGCTTTGCTGCTTCCTGCTGTGCAACAGGCTCGCGAAGCGGCTCGCCGTTCTTCCTGCAAGAACAACATGAAGCAGATTGGCCTGGCTCTGCACAACTACCACGACACGCACTCCAAGTTTCCCTACTCAAGTGCCAACAACGCCATGGTCTGGAAGCAGTCTGGCGATCAGATCCTGAATCAGTCGGGCTGGACAATGTTGCTGCCGTATCTGGAACAGTCTGCCCTTTACGATCAATTCGATTTCACCGCCGCTCAGCGAGACAGCCTGTTCAGTGGATGGTCTTCCACCAGCGCGGGGACCGTGATGGGATCGGCAGCGGCGATTGCCGCCAACGCAGAGCTGACCAAGAAGACGATCGATGTCTTCCAGTGTCCGAGTGATGCCAACGCAGAAACTTACAACTCTGCAACGTCCTACTATGGCTGCGGTGTCTCAGGCAGTGCGATGACGAACTACGGGTTCAGCGTCAGCAGTGGTACGGGCCCCTGGGCCTTGTGGCGTGACGAAGGAACGACCACGAGAGCTCTCTTCGGCGAGAACTCCAATTCCGAGATCTCGATGATCAAGGATGGCACGAGCAACACGGTGATGGTTTGTGAAACGACGCGTCGCGTCCGGGACGGAACCGGGAACTACTGGGGATGCAGTGTCTATGCGGGCAATGGTGTCAATCTGGCTCACAGCCGCGGTATCAACTACTGGCTGTGCTGTTCCTGGACGCCTCCAATGACTGAGCAGCCTGGAGTCCTGGGAACGTACAGCATGCCCGGAAGTTCTCATCCCGGCGGATGCATGGTCGTTCTGGCCGATGGTGCTGTTCGCTTCATCAGCGAGAACATCGACTCCACGACCCGCACTCGACTCTCCCGAATTCAGGATGGACAACCACTCGGAGAGCTCTGAGTTCGGACCGGTTTCTTCAGAGGTTCCATCGCTCATGGATGCCACCATTCGTGAGCGACGGAATCGTTCCTCTCAACCCTGCTTCCCTTGCCTCTGGTGGATGGACATGAGCGTCTGCTTTCGTACAACGAGGACAACGACTTACACATTGGCGTTGCTTGCTGCGGTCACGCTTCTCTCGCTTTCCGGATGCGGAAGTTCGGAGGCTGGCCCCGGCATCCAGATGATTCCCGTTTCGGGAACCGTAATGATGGATGGCAAACCACTCGCCGGGGCGATGGTTGAGTTTCATCCCACCGGGCAAACCGCAGGGAACGGAGGGTTCGGTCTGACCGACGACTCCGGCCGGTTTACGTTGTCCGACTATCATTCGAACCCCGGCTGCCCGCCGGGAGAGTACGGTGTCACGTTCTCCAAGATCACTCAGCCGGACGGCTCGCCGCTCCCCCCCGATGCCCAACGAGGCCAGGTTGCGATGGAAGAACAGATTCCCCCGGCTTACAACCTGTTCAAGCCGCATTCCATTGTCCAGGCTGCCAGCGTCAAGGGGCCGGAATCGACCTTTGACTTCGAGCTTGATTCCAACTTCAAGCCACCACGTTCGTTCTTCCAGGAATATTAAGAGCCTTTCGAACAACTCGGCATCAATTCGTCTCCGTCCTCCCGGGGCTCCTGAAAACTTCAGTTGAGTCAACTTGGATCTCAACTGAAGGGGAGGCATCACAGCCGCTCGCACTTTCTATATGCTCCCCTGATCGCACAGGTCCACCCGAGTTGTTATCAACTCGGCCGGCTGTCGACCTGCCTAACTTCGACATTCGCTGTCGCCCGACAGTCGAGGACGGACCATCTTTCCAGATCGGGCTCTGAACTCTATCGATGCGTCCGCGTCGGTATTGAGCACCGTATCTGCTTCCCCGCTTGAAATCGTCGTAGGGATCGCTGTAGCTTGTTCGAAATGAGCGAGCGAAGATTCGGGATCCGGAGACAATGCTTCGTTATTCCCCAAAGCTTGGGGTTCTACACCGAAGTTTGCTTCAAGTTCATAATTAACATCACGGTTCGTGGTCCGAACCCGCTATTGTTATCACGAAGACGCGTTCACTCCTAGAGTTCACTCGACTGCTACTCCGGCCTGCGCACATCAACGACTTTCGATCCTGGGGAACTCACACTCATGGCAAGGTTCACGCCCTCGCAACTTCGGCTCGTGATGTCACTTCTCGGGTTGTGCGCTGCGTCTCTCTTGGGCGGAGGGGTTCGGCCCACATCAATACTCGCTGAGGAAGTTCCGGTCAGCGACGACGGCTACCTCTTCCACGACTCGCACTTTCATCTCACCAATTACGTCCAGGAAGGGACGGACATCCGCCGCTTCCTGGAGATCATGGACGACAAGGTGGGCCGCAGCATGCTCAGCGGCATCCCATTGCAGCAGAAGTGGATGTACGCCAACACCGGAGATTTCGCTCCGACCTACTACACGCAGACTGACGCGCCGCTTTACTACTACTCGTTCACCGATGCGATCATCGCGCATCAGTATCTGCAGCTGACGCCAGAAGAACGCCTGCGTTTCGATCCGATGATCACCGGGTTTAACCCCACGGATATGTACGCAGCCGATCACATTCGTCGCGTGCTGATCACCTATCCGGGAGTCTTCTCCGGAATCGGCGAGTTCTCGATCCACAAAGAGTTTGTCTCTTCGAAGGTCTCTGGTGAAGTCGCGACGCTCGGAAACCGGGCATTGGACCGTATTCTCGATTTTGCAGCCGAGGTCGGGATGCCGGTCGTGCTCCACTGCGATGTCAATACGCCGTTCCCTCGCCCGAACCAGGATCCCTACATCGTCAAGAAGCTGAGAGAGTTGGCCGACCGTCATCGCGACACCGTCATTGTCTGGGCTCATATCGGGCTCGGGCGTGTCGTCCGTCCGGTGGAAGACCAGATCGGGATGCTGGAGCGAGCACTGGCCGATCCCAGGACGAAGAACGTCCATTTCGACATCTCGTGGGACGAGACCGCAAAGTATCTGGTCGAAAGCCCTGAGACGATCGAGGTGGCCACCGATCTCATCAACCGCTATCCCGACCGCTTCCTGTTTGGAACCGACAGTGTTGCTCCGAAAACACAGGAGCAGTATCTGACAACCTACAGGATCTACGAACCTCTGCTGGCAAAGTTGACTCCCGAGGCAAAACAGCAACTGCTGAAGGGAAACTACGAGCGGATTTTCGATGAGGCGCGGCGACGTGTGCGGGCGTGGGAAGCAGAGAACATTAAACGCTGAACCAGGTGAAACGCGGTCGCAGCTCAGCTCAGGAATGACACCAAACGATGGACAGTATTCAGGTTTCCGGCGCCGATATTGTGATCGTCGCCATCGCAGTGCTTTGGGTTGGAAACCGGATCACCGGTTTCGTTCCTTTTCTCAGCAGGTACAGCATCCCGATCGCAGTGACCGGGGGGCTTCTGTGCAGCCTTCTGGTTGCGGCAATCGGTGCGGTGGGCGGTCCGCAGATTACGTTCGACCTCACGATTCGCGACACACTTCTGATGGTGTTCTTTACGACGATCGGAGTCTCGGCCAAGTTCTCGCGTCTTCTGGCCGGAGGAAAAGCATTAGGGGTTCTCGTCGCCTGTGCGGCCGTCTTCCTCGTTCTTCAGGATGTCACCGGTGTTCTTCTGGCCCAGGCTTTTGGTGCTCATCCCGGGTACGGTCTTTTTGCCGGTAGCGTTTCGCTTGCCGGCGGTCACGGGACTGCGATCGCATGGGGGAAGGAGGCCACGGCTGCGGGGTTACCTCATGCTGAAGTGGCAGGGATCGCGTTCGCGACCTTCGGACTGATCGCCGGCGGAATCGTGGGCGGTCCGATAGCCGAATGGTTGATCAAACGGAACGACCTCGCGCCGGCGTCCTCTCAAGATGCGGCCATGACGCCAATCGATTCAGAGAACAAGGAGTCCTATTCGCTTGCAATGGCGCTGCGAATCATGCTCGTGATTGCGGTCTGTCTGTCTCTGGGAGAAGTCATAAACCGCTGGCTGTTCGCAAACGACATCAAGCTGCCTGGATTTCTGACGGCCATGCTCGTGGCGATTGTCATCACCAACGTCGCGGACCGCTCTGGGAAACCGCTGCCAGGAAACACCTTCGATAAGGTCGGAGAAATCGCACTGCAGCTCTTTCTGGCGATGAGCCTGATGAGCATGGATCTTTCGTCTCTCGCCCGGTCGTTCGGCCTGATCACCGTCGTGCTGATGATTCAGATTGTCGTCATCACGTTGTTCTCCGTGCTCGTGATCTTCCGCATCATGGGCAGGGACTACGAAGCGGCTGTGATCGTCGGCGGATTCTGCGGACTGGGAATGGGTGCCACCCCGGTCGCAATCGCCAATATGAGCGCGGTCACCCGGAAATACGGTCCCTCGTTCAAGGCCTTTCTGGTAATTCCCCTTGTCGGGGCGTTCTTTGTCGATCTGCTCAACGCCATGGTCATCAAGTTCTTTATCAGCCTGCCCATCATTCAGCAGACGCCAATCGCCGGAGGTTGAGTCGGCTTCTGACTGCCCGCGTGCACTGGACGATCCGAAACTGGGGGCGTAGGCTGGTTGATCTTCAGGACACAGAAAGCCCCGGGAAGCTGTTTGAGCGGGCGGCCGCGATCGTACATCATCGCTGCAGCCCCGTTCTTAACGAGCCGCCGCGCTCCAGCACGACCAGTCGGTGAGCCCCTAAGAACTGCATCGAATCGTTAGACCACGACGAAGAACGGATGAGCCGCCCATGCACAACGATGATCGGATAAGCAGACGAAGCCTGTTGAAGAGCGCCGCGATCGGCGTTTCAACCGTGGCGGCGGGGACAATTATCCCCACCGAGAATCAGGCTAAAACACCAGAGACTTCTGCCGCCCAGGTTCCGGTCAAACTTCGAAGTCCCGATTATCCTCGATTCCGCGGCCCCTTTCCGATTCTCTCGACTCCCTACACCGACTCCGGTGCGGTCGACTTTGACGTCCTGGCCAGGTCGGCACGCTTTGTCGACTGGTGCGAGAGTCCCGGCGTGATTTGGCCGCAGTCCAACGACAGTATCGACTTGCTGACTCGCGAGGAGAAACTGGAAGGCATGGAGACGCTCGCCAAAACGTCTCGTAACATGAAGACAACCGCCCTGTGTCTCGGAGTGCAAGGCAACGATACCGAGGACATGCTGGTCTATGCCCGCCATGTCAAACAGCTGGGGCCCGCCGCGGTCATTTCACGACCGCCCGATACCGGCAAGACCCAGGACGATCTGCGACAATACTGGCGAGCTCTCGCCGAGGTCATCACCGATCGTCCCGTGATGATTCAGACGCATGGCCGTCGGGGAGCGGCTACGCCCTCAACCGAGTTGCTGATCGAACTCGGGAAAGAGTTCCCAAATTTCGGTTACGTGAAAGAAGAGTCGAGTCCGGTTATCCCTCGCATTCGGTCTCTCCTTGCTTCTCCTTCCATCCGCAGCGTCTTCAGCGCACGCGGCGCTTATGGCTGGCTGTATGAATCTCGGATTGGAACGGAAGGGCTTGTCACTGAACGCAGCGTTTATGCCGATGTTCTCGCCAAAATCTGGAAACTGATGCGCAGTGGGTCCGATCCCGAAGCGCTCAAGGACATGTACGCCAAATTGACATTCATGTTCAACCTGCAGCATACCCATCCCGGGAATCTGCGGGGCTACAGTCTCCATCTGCTGAAACTGCGGGGCGTGTTCCGCAATTCACTCTCACGCGAATACGGACCAGGCAACAGCATCCCCGCCAAACCGATCGTTCGCGACCTGAGCCTGTCCCCGGACGAGGTCGCCGAAATCGAATGGCGCTGGCAGTCACTCAAGCCGTACCTGAAACCCGGCACATTCGAAGGGTGATCTCTGTGCGTTTCCTGATGCCAGCGTTTTCCCTTCTCGCCGTATTGCTCCTCGGATCGTATTCCGGGACAGTCGCCGCCGAGGCGAAACCGAACATCGTGCTCATCGTCGCTGATGATCTCGGCTATGGCGATCCTGGCTGCTATGGCGGCGCGAACAACACACCCCACATCGATCGATTGGCCGAAGACGGACTCCGATTCACCGACTTCCATTCCGCAGGGGCGATGTGCAGCCCGACGCGCGCCTCGATCTTAACCGGGCGTTACCCACAACGATTCGGCCAGATCTTCGACGCCGCACTTTCCGGGACAACTCAACGCAATCTCGGCCTACCGCTTAAGGCGATCACAATCGCGGAGGTGCTCAAGGAAGCGGGTTACACCACCAGTTGTTTCGGCAAATGGCACCTTGGCTATCAAATGGCGTTACTGCCGACGAACCAGGGCTTCGACGTCTTTCGCGGGCTCGTTTCCGGCGACGGAGATTTCCATACGCAGATCGACCGCTCAGGAAACGAGGACTGGTGGCACAACGATCGAATCCAAATGGATGAGGGCTACACCACCGACCTGCTGACCAGGTACAGCGTCGACTTCATCGCGGCACATCACGATGAACCATTCTTTCTCTACCTGCCGCACCTTGCGATTCACTTTCCATGGCAGGGTCCTGAGGATCCGCCTCATCGCACGGCTGGCCGAAGCTGGCACAAGGACAAGTGGGGGGTGATTCCCGATCGCGGCAACGTGCGACTGCATGTCGAAGCGATGATCGAGTCACTTGACGACAGCGTCGGAACGATCATCAAAGCACTCGACCAATGGAAACTCACAAACGACACGTTGGTCATCTTCACCTCAGACAACGGGGGCTATCTGACTTACGGTAAGGACTTCAGGAACATTTCCAGCAACGGCCACTGGCGTGGACAGAAGGCGGAGCTCTACGAAGGAGGCCACCGCGTTCCGTTCATCGTTTCCTGGCCGGGTCGCATTCCGCCCGGAGTATCGGACCAGATCACCCATTCCAACGATCTGCTTCCCACGATACTCAGCCTGACCGAGGCCGATCCGGTTCCGACGGACGGAATCGATCTCGCATCGCTTTGGATCGAAGGTGAAGCACTCCCACGCCGTGATTTGTTCTGGCGGTCGCGATCGCAACTCGCAGTGCGAAGCGGCCCGTGGAAGCTCGTCGGGTTGCGAAAAGAAGGCGCGAAGCCGGAATTCTACAATCTGGACGACGATCCTGGGGAACAACGAAACGTGGCGACACAGCATCCGACGATCGTGAAGAAGCTCCGCAATGCATGGTCTCGTTGGGATGCCAACGTCAATCTCAGTTCAATGGAGTACAGCCGATGAGAATCGCTCTCGTGCTTGCGATAATCTGCCTATCCTTTTTCTCGGCGACGAGCCATGCCGATGACGTCAGGCTTCCTAACATTGTCTTCATCATGGCCGATGACCTGGGCTATGGCGATCTTGGCTGCTACGGCCAGGAGCTGATCCAGACGCCCAATATCGATCGCCTGGCAACGGAGGGGATACGGTTCACTCAGGCTTACGCGGGTGGCCCTGTGTGTGCGGCGTCGCGGGCCGTGCTGATGACCGGACTGCATAATGGTCATGCGCCGGCTCGAGACAATGTCCCGCATTACCCGAGCTACCTTGAGGCGGAGGACGTCACAATCGCTGAGGTCCTCAAGCAGGCCGGTTATCGCTGCGGAGGCGTCGGCAAATGGTCACTCGGGGACGCCGGCACCGTGGGACGGGCGACGAATCAGGGCTTTGACACGTGGTTCGGCTACCTCAATCAGGACCACGCACACTTCTACTTCACCGATTACCTCGACGACGACGAAGGACGACTCGAGCTTCCCGACAACCACAAGAGCCGGAGCATTTACAGTCACGACCTCCTCACAGAGCGAGCGTTGAAGTTCATCCGAGAATCCAGACAGGACACTCCCTTCTTCCTCTACGCAGCTTACACCCTGCCTCACTTTTCTTCCAAAGACGAAGATGAACACGGCCTCGCGATCCCGTCGACGGAGCCGTATTCGAATCGAGATTGGGATGAGCGATCGAAGAAGTATGCCGCGATGGTGCATTTGCTCGATCGGGACGTGGGGCGAATCGTCGACCTCATCGACAAGCGGGGGCTGCGTGAGAATACCCTGGTGATCTTCACCAGCGATAACGGCGGTCACGCAACCGTCTGGAAAGAGTTCAACACCAGTGGTCCGCTTCGAGGTTACAAGCGGGACCTCACTGAAGGCGGCATTCGAGTGCCCTTCATCGCAAGGTGGCCGGAAACGATTCCCGCAAACCAGACGAGCGATGCGGTCATCGCGTTTCAGGACATGTTACCGACTTTTGCCGAACTTGCGGCAGTCGAGCCACCGACAGAAATCGACGGTGAGTCGATCGTTCGAGCACTGAAGGGAGAGCCGATGCAACGAGCCGGCTATCTCTACTGGGACTACGGCCATTGCCGGCCACGCTATGACCAGGCCGTTCGGTGGAAGAACTGGAAAGGGATCCGACACGGTCGAGGCAGCAACATTCAGCTCTACAATCTGAATGAAGACATCGGAGAAAAGCACGATGTCGCGACCAGTCATCCAGACATCGTCAAGCGAATGTCAGAATTCATGGGGTCCGCTCCCCGCCCCAGCAAGCAATATCCCATCGGAACGATTTACCGGGGCAAGCCGATCTGGAAGGCCGACCACTCGAAGTGATGGACGCCAAGGCCGCGGTCTGATTGAACCCAGGAAAGGCTTTATGCTGCTTCCGGGGAAGTTTCCTGCAGCTGAAGGCCATCGGCGAATTCGTCGACATTACGTTCAGTCTCGACTTGATTCCAGCCATAGCGGCCACGAAGCGTCAGGATCATGACGCGGCGCTGTCCATTGATATTCGCGAGATCGCTTTCTCGAATTTTGTCCCACTTTTGCGGGATGAGAGTTCCTAGTTCTGTCCAGTTTTCCTGAATTTCATTCCATGTCATTGGTAGACACCTTCTCCTAATTCTATTTGCGTACCGTTCCAACTCTGGTTTACGGCACAAAACTTCTTCTGGCAAAAGAAATTGCCAGTCACGTGCTTTTTCAGCGGCTATTTTGCAATGCTGCTTCAGGACCATCGCCATCGAATGTGGCTGACTGACATGGTGTCAGCAAAAGGCCCAAAAACCTGTCTGAGCAGAAACACTTCTCCATGGGACGGTCGATCCATTCCCTGTGAGCGAAAAGTGACAAGGCAGCGGTCGTCCTCATCCGAGCAAAAGCAGCAATCACCACCCCAAGCGTCTGGTGGCGAATCCCGACAGCGATCAAAGCAAAACCGTCGGCAGCATTTGTAGCTAGTGAAAGTATAGGACCGAACTTGCACAATGACAAGGAGAATCGATTTTTAGGCCAGTTCTCCCGGCGGTGGCACACGGCGTGGTTGATCGAAAAACCGCCTTCGGGAGACACCTCGCGATGCAGTCAAGGACAGTCCCGCGTGGTCGAGAAGCAAAGAGCGAAGGCATCATTGACCGTTCTTGAGCGGCGGATAGCACAGCGGCCCCCACTCCTCGTCGGCCCCGTGGTCGATCCAGACCAACAGTAACGCCGGCAGCAACCGCTGCATCATCCAGACACAGCGTTTGAGCGAGGTCCGATTCAGTTTGCCTCCGTGTGTCGCCGCCCCATGAACGATCTGACAACGCATGAAATACACGCGATCCAGCACCGTCTCGAGAATCATGATCCAGCGTTTCTCGACATACCAGGAGTGGGCGCTGTGTTTCGATCGCCGGGCTTTGCCTGCCGTTGCCGCGCACGGCTCCTGCCAGAAATGTCGACTCAGATACTCGTCATCGAGTAGCGACAGAACGAGCCTCCGATGTTCGGTGAGAGCTGCTGAGAGATAGCCCGTCTGGTCCAACTTGAGCATTCGATTAATGAAGTTCTTCCAGCTTTCCCGGTCCGGGACCGGCTCCCGCCGCTGTTCGTCCCATTGGCCGTAAAGGGCATTGAAAGAAATCCACAAACTGATCAGATCGACGTCCAGATCCTGACGGTCAGCATTCTTCTCAACCCGGTCCAGCCAGCTGCACGCGCGGTGAAATCGGATGACGGTCGGCTGGTCATCCCCCTGCTCACCAAGACGTTCCTTGTGCGGCTTCCAGCGTCGGCGAAGCGTACGACATGTTTCCGGCGACGCGATTTGTTCGGGCATAGACTCAGCCCTCTGGTCGACTGATTTCCCCACGATAGCCCCACTGCTTGAGGAATGGAATCGGACGTTCTCACGATATCCGAGATCCTGCGATCAAATCAATCGCCCCCAGCACGTCTACTCCAGCGTCTTCTCTCGAATTGAGGATCGTTATCCGGTTTTGAGAGCATTGTGGATGACTTCTCCGCCGAGGACCGTGGGAATCTCCTGGCGATTGTTGTGAGGATAGACCAGCTTATGCTGATCGAGACCGAGGGTGTGCAGGACAGTCGCATGCAGGTCATGCGGAGAGAGCGGCTGTTCGACCGGAACAAAACCGAGTTCATCGGTCGTGCCGATCACCTTCCCGCCCTGAACACCTCCACCGGCGAGCCACATTGTGTATCCGGCAGGCGAATGGTCACGACCTCGGCTGTCGCCCGTTCGGCTTCCTTCGGTCGTCGGCGTGCGACCGAACTCGCCACCCCAGACGACGAGCGTTTCGTCCAGCAATCCACGCTGCTTCAAATCCGCAAGCAGTGCCGCAATCGGCTGGTCAGTCGCCTTACAGCGATTGAGATGATTCCCTTTCAGGGAGCCATGAGCGTCCCAACCTCCATTGCGAAGTTGGATGAAGCGAACGCCCTGTTCGACCAGGCGGCGGGCCAGCAGGCAATGGCGGCCAAACGCCGCCGTGGTTTTGTCATGAATGCCGTAAGCCTGTTGCGTTTCAATCGACTCGGTCGACAGGTCCAGGACTTCCGGAGCCTCCATCTGCATTCGAAAGCCGAGTTCGTACGATTCAATTCGCGCCTGAAGTTCGGTATTACGGGATTGTTGTTCGAGATGCTGCCGATTCATCCAGCGAATAAAAGCGAGCTGCTGTCTGCGGTCTTTTTCAGAGTACAGGTTCGGCATCTCGGAGTATGGGATCCCTTCCTGATCGTCGAGGAGCGTTCCCTGATATCGAGCCGGGAGAAAGCCAGAGGCCCAGCCGGGACGCTGCGGTGCGGGGCCCGTCGCCTGCGAGGAGAGCACAACGAAAGCCGGCAGGTTCTGAGCCAGACTTCCGAGACCATAGGTAATCCACGCCCCCATGCTGGGACGATCGCCCAGCCCCGAACCGGTGAGCGTGATGCACTCTCCCGGCCCATGTACGGGAATCCGATGATTCAACGAACGAATCACGCACAGGTCATCCACATGGCGAGCCGTATGCGGAAGCAGACTCGAAACGTCGATCCCGCTCTCTCCGTATCTCTGAAACGAGAATGGGGACGCCATGAGTTTGGAGTGGACGCCGGACCGGGGAATATTCGGCACGTTGGCCACGATGCTGGAAGGAACGTATTCGCCGTCCATCTGCTGCAACTGAGGCTTCGGGTCCCACGTATCGACATGCCCCGGCCCTCCGGACATGAACAGGAAGATCACGTTCTTCGCAGTGGGGCGAAAATGAGGCTGAGCAACGTGAGCAGCATTCTGCGGCGAAGCCAGAATCGTTTCCTGCTGCATCAGCGAATTCAGAGCAATCGAGGCCATTCCGAAACCAGCGTCACGGAACAGCACTCGACGGTTAAGAGAAATGTCGAACACGGGCATCACCCTTCAGCAACTAGGGCAGGTAAACAAATTCATTGAGGTTCATCAACGCATGCAGAAACTGAGTCAACGCGCGTTGCTCGGCTTCCGCTCCGGTTTCCTTCGGGGTGAGCATCAACAGGGAACGTTCCCGTTCAACGTCTGAGGGGGCCCGTCCCAGGATTCGTGAGAAGGCCAGATCGATCTGATGGTGACGATCGGACTGGGCCGCAGTGCGAATCTGACTTGCCAGAACGCGTGCCCGTTCCACGACGAAAGGACTGTTGAGCAAATAGAGCGGCTGCAGAGCAACCGTCGATGTTCCTCGGCGAGAGCAACTGCGAAGCGCTTCCGGACCATCGAACATCCGCATCACATCCGGAAGCTCACTCCGTCGCTGCGACAAATAAATGGTTCGGCGAAGTTCAGTCGCATCACGATGAGGGGCGACACTGGGACCACCGACATTGCGGTTGAGTTCCCCCGTCACAACGAGCAGCGAGTCACGGATGGCTTCCGCCTGGAGCCGTCGTTGAGGCCATCGCCAGAGTGCGAAGTTTTCTGGATCGATTTCGAAATTCTGGGCATCAGGCGAAGCACTCTGGCGGAAGGCGTCTGATGAGACGATGAGCCGCTGGATATGTCGAGTACTCCAGCGGTTCTCCATCAATTCGGCCGCCAGCCAGTCGAGCAGTTCCGGATGACTTGGGGCTGCCCCGTGAGTCCCGAAATCACTGGACGTTGAAACGAGCCCGCGACCGAAATACATCTGCCACAGACGGTTCACCCAGACGCGGGCAGCCAGAGGATTGTCACGGCTGGCAAGCCACTCGGCCAGAGCCTGTCGAGGCGTCGGAGAGAGCTCCGAAGGAATGGTCCCCAACACAGCCGGCCAGCCGGGATCGACACGAAGGCCTGGGCTTTTGACATCCCCCCGAATCAGGATGTGAGTGTCGACTCTTCTCAGGTAATCGGGAGAGTACGGGAGCGGCGAGCGATTGACGACTGGCAAATACTCCAACTCGGGATTCCCGGTGATCGGAGAGTAGAAGCCCCAGGTGTGTGCCGGATACTCAGCCGGATCGATTTTGAGCTTCTTCGCCTCCCGGAGATAGAACTCGTAGGAGCCTTTGGTAAACCACCTGGAAATCTCTTCGGCTGGGGGATTCTCGGTCTCCTGCAGACGGATGTTCCCCATTTGACCTCGGGAGAAGAACGCCAGGAACCGGAAGTAGTCGCGCTGCGTGATCGGCTCGAACTTGTGATTGTGGCATTGAGCGCACTCCATCGTCAGTCCAAGCAGTGCGCTCGATGTATTGTCGACAATGTCGAACAGGATATCCGTCCGCTGCAGATCCTTGTCCATCTGATTTCCGCTGATCCGGGCGGCTGCC
Organism: Planctomycetaceae bacterium; assembly: GCA_017795105.1. Classification (GTDB taxonomy): domain Bacteria; phylum Planctomycetota; class Planctomycetia; order Planctomycetales; family Planctomycetaceae; genus Rubinisphaera. The sequence continues at coordinate 5,685,258 of CP051247.1, read as the reverse complement.
AGAAAGCCCGTCGCGATGACGGCTTCGTCGCTGCCCGGTTGAAGTTCATCGCCGGCAAGCTGTTCCTTGAGGAACTGATCATACGGCTTGTCACGATTGAAACTATCAATGACGTAGTCTCGATACCGCCAGGCAAACGGCCGAGGAATATCGTGCTGATGACCTTCGCTTTCTCCCCAGCGAACCAAATCCAGCCACATTCGCGCCGTACGCTCGCCGGCATGGGGGGATGCCAGAACATCCTCCACCAGGCGTTCGTACGCGTCTGACGATTGATCCTTCAGGAATGACTCGATTTCCTTTTCAGTTGGAGGGAGCCCGAGCACGCTGAGGTACAGGCGTCGTATCTGCGTTCGCCGGTCGGCTGCAGTCGAAGGAGTCAGGTTCAACTCCTGTTGATGCGAGAGCAGGAAGGCATCGATCGAGTTCCCCGGCAACGGCCCCTTAGGTTCGGGAACGTCCGGACGTTCGACTCGTTGAAACGCCCAGTGAGACGATTCAACGGGAGGCTCCGGCAGCAATTCGTCATCCCAGTCGAGCCCCTGTTCAATCCAGGCGGTGATCAGCGCAATCTGCTTCTCGGTGAGGGGATCTCCGCCCGGCGGCATCCGCTCTGAATCCGATGTGGAGGCCAGGGCTTTCAGGAGAGGACTGTCACGACTGTTTCCCGGTTCCACCAGAGCATGCCCGGTGCTGTAGCCGAGCAGTTCATTCCGGACATCGAGCCGATACCCGGAGTCCGGAAACTCCCCGGCATGGCAATCGAAGCACCGCTCCTTAAGCAACGGATAGATATCCCGTTTGAACTCCACCGTCTGGTCCCAGACGACTTTCGGCTTTGCCGGGGCGGCCTGATTCGTCGCAGGAGAGGAATCGAGAAACTCAAACGCTTCGTCCCAACTGGGAGCAAGGACGAGATCTCCGACGCGAATGCGGTCTTCAGCTTCGGTTTTGACACCGGTCGAAAAGCCGAGCCAGTGAATCTGATGGATCCCGGTCTGCTTACTGATCGTCAGGTTTGGCTGCTCGCGAGACTCGGCTTCCGGATTGATCCACAGTTCCATCTGGCTGTAGTCGTTGCGTTCTCCCGGAACTTGTTTGGAGAGACGCGTGATCAGCCGATACGTCTTGCCGGGTTCGAGCTCGTGCTGGCTCCAGGCGGTTTGTCGAGACCCAAACCGCAGCATGAAGACGTTCCGCCCTTTACTGGGACCGCGATCTGCGTGGTGGATACCGATGTTCGGGATCCCGGCATTGTGAACGGCCTGATCGCTGCCTTCAGTCCGATCGAGCCAGAGAACGAAGAATTCGGGATCGGACGCCTTCGGAAACCGTGCTGGCTCGTAGACAAATCTGAATCCGACGAACAGTTCGTCATCTGAATAGACTCGACTCAACTGCCGTCGAAGCGGATTGTTTCTGCCCCCCGTGCCGTGAATCAGAACCGGCGGCCAGTCGGATTCCGAAGCGGGATCGAATACGGCCGGCGCGAATCCCGAGAGCTTCCAGCCTCCCCGCCATCCAGTTGAAGTATCCGACGAGGAGGGATCGGTTTCGATCTCCCCGCTCTGATCGAACCGTTCGGTCACCAGTGTAAAGGGAGCCGCGAAGGCAGTGGCAACGAGAAACACGGCCCCGAGCCCGCAGAGAGGGCCGACGAGATGCTGGCCCAGTTTGAGTCGCAATAGAAACTTCATCAGTTGATGACTTTGCTGACATTGGAGGAACGTGAGGAGCCCGATGGAACTTCGGTCGGCCTTGCACTCTCGAGGACGCCGGAGAGGTCGAAATCAATGCGGAGACGATCGAGCCACAGTTTGTCTGTCGGTTCGGTGTCTTTTCCCATTCGCACTCCGAGAGTCGATAGCGCGGCCACGCCTTCCCGATCGGGAAGTTCGATCTGCAAATCGGGAGCGGCCATGTCGTTGATGTCTGGATTAACCCACAACTGCAGTTCGCTGAAACACTCGTCGCGAATCTTCCGCAGATGTCCGACAAGAAAGAAATGGACATCCGGCCCCGCCACCGGGAGGGTGTCTTGGTGATCGATCTTCATTCGAGCAAAGTAATCCCCGAAGCGAATACCGGCATTGGGCATCGTGGAGTGACTGATATCTCGCCCCAGGGAATTGTCGAACCAGAGGGCAAAGAAATCGTCTGCATCCAGCCCCTGATACCGACCGAGAAAGCTGAAATAGAAATCGCGATCCAACGGCCTCGGCAGGCGAGTCTCCAGGCGATTGCAAATCGAAGGAAACGCTGGATCTCGGCCGTCAATCTCAATCACCGAGTGATCCCCCCGGACCGACTGCCATTGGAGCGGACCTTCCAGGACGGTCACGCGAGCAAACCGGCCATCCACAATCCAGGGGTGCATTCCGGTCAGCGGTGCATCCCCGGTCGCATAAGGCGAGAAGTCTTCGAAGAGCCACGCCTCTTCCTGATTCGCGGGTCGGAGCGGAGATACGGACGGGTTCAGCCTCTGCTGGATGCCGGGAAGTGGCACCGCATGGAGGACGGCCGGGTACTCTCCCGCGATAGCAAGTCGCAGTTGTTCCAGCGAAGGAAGAGAGACGCGATCGCTGGAATCGACACTCTGAAGGGAAATCTCCGTCAGATCGGATCGCGATTGAGAAAACCGCGACCGGGTTGCGGAACTCAACAGAAACGCCTTCTCTTTGGTCCGAGGCGTTCGGGCCTGGACTGTTACCTCCCCTTCGTAGACATGCACACTCGCCTGCCCCTGAGCATCGACCTCGGTGCAGAACTTCGTTCCCAGATCGATAATCTGCATATCGGGAGTGAGCACCGTGAAGCCGCGAGCTTCATCGGGAACCACTGCCGCCAGCTTGCCCCGATGGAGCATTGCCTGCCAGGCTGAGCAGAGCTCCAATTCCGCTGGGCCCTGAAGGGTGACACCGGCTCCGCATTCAAAAGCGAGTCGCACGAGGCCGGACTGAACCTCAATACGATCCCCGCGGCGAAACGCGGTTCCGTAAGCGAGCTCGCCCCCTGGCTCCTCCCACGCCGCATCCTCGCTGTCAATGAGAATCGCAACCGATTCCGAATCAGCGACTTCATCCAGAACAAGCGGCTCCGGGTTGTCATGCGGGCCCCAGAGAGGCGGTGCTACCAGAATCAACAGAACCGCGATCACCCCGCCCAGAACAAGCCCTGCTCCTCTCCAGTTGAGCGAGCGAGACTTTGAGTAGGCCCCGGGATTTGCTTCGACAATGAGCTCCGGCTGCGACGCTTGCTCGAAGTCCAGCCTCGATGCAGCCACACTGGATGCATCCGCGTACGTCCAGCCCAGAAGCGTGTCTGAAACAATCTGGTCGACATAGATCTGCCGAAGTTCGGGAGAAGCGGTGATGATCTCCGTCAGGCGGGCATCCTCGTCGGCCGTCAATTCAGTCTGGAGCAGCCGAACCATCAGTCGTTCGAACTCGAGCTGCAATTGTCCGGTCGGTTTGTTCATCCCGCCACCTCCGCCCTTAGAGCCCGCTCAACGCATTCTTTCAGGGAATTCCGCAGGCGATACAACATCATCGCAACGGCCTGGGGACTTCGTCCGCAGCGTTCGGAAAGTTCCTGGACAGAAAGATTGTTCTGATACCGTGACTTGAGAATGTCCCGCTGGGCGGAGGGGAGTTTGTCGACACAGCGACGAAGTTCATCAGACCGTTGATCAAACTGCTCAAGCTGCAACGATGCCTGACAGGCCAGCTCTTCAATAACGCCTTCACTCAGCGAAACATGAGGCTTGCGGCCGCGAGATTTCAGAAACGCGAGGGCCTGCAGCTGCGCCATGCGACAGGCCCAGGAGGCGAACGGGCGGCTGGGATCGTATTCGGTTCGTTTTCGCCAGAGAACCAGATTCGTTTCCTGCAGAACGTCCTCAACATCGGATGCGGTGCGAAGAAGAGTCCGCAGAAACGCGGTGAGCGGGAGTTGGTGGCGGGCCACCAGCCCTACGAACCGTTCATCCAGATCGCTCGCTGGGAGCCTTCCTTCTGCTTCCAACTCGGGTTGATCGTCAGATTCTGCTGTCGTCCGGTGAATGGTCACTTTCCCCTAACTACGGCTGGCTCCTGGAGCAAACTCCTCTAATAGTAATTAGACGTTGGGGCATGCAGATAACGCAAGAAATCAGAAAAACATTCACTTTGATCGATTTCTCACCAAGAGTCGTCAGTCGTTGCTCCCGTCCGCGTGGAGTTGCGAATGCAGAGAGGTCATTGGAGATCCCTTCACCGCATGGCGTAATCGAGAGCCGTTCGACGTAATTGTGTCATTCTTTCAGAAGGCCGATTTGATCGCCTCGAGCCGAACGCCAAGAAGCCGCTGAGATAGTCCATCGAGTTCGTCTTCCGGGCCTTGAATGTGGAACGTCCTTTGAATGTGCTTCATCGTCTCGCCAGGCTTGAGGGCTGCGGCGGGCGAGGACGTTTCCAGTTCATAGAATGGTCCCAGTGGAGCAACACCGGCCTCCGGGGAGCCGTCGTTGTAGGAATTGATCACATCGCCGTCATACGGCTTCTCCTGCAACTCCCATGTCGAATTGACGAATCCATGAGGAGCATCCTGCACATTGTAAGTGACAATATTGAGCACCTGCCCACCGGCGTCGTAGCTACCCGCAATCCCTTTCGATCGCTGGGGAGAGATGCCGATCTTGCCGCGACGAGTGCCGTCCCCCCGGAAGTAGAGACGTTCGTCTTCGATCTTGAGATATTCCGCTGGAACTTTCCCGAAGTAAGTGTCGTTCACCCGGGGGCCCAGGGCCTCTTCGTCGCCGGTTTTAAACGGAATCACAACTGTCGTTTCGGGCGACGGGTTGTACATCCCCAGAATCCAGATCGATAACAGACCTGTGTCCGGCTGCCAGGCGTTTGAGCCCTGATTCGTAATCCGGTTGTCGGTTTCATAGGCGACCAGTCGCAGCCCGTCGGTCAGTTCGATACCCAGGCGGTCTTCGATTTCCTGCTTTCCCAGAAGATTCACCGTCCGCTCAATACCAACCTTGAACTCAACACCACTGTAATTGACGAGTTGGGTTTCGTGGCTGAACTTCGCGGACATTTCGGATTGCTCAACAATCGCGAACGGTTCGGTGTCGATTGCTGGGGGCGTCGCCCATTCGGAGAACTCAAACTTCGCACCCGGCTCGAAGAACAGTGCATACTGGCCCCCTTCCGGTCCGAGCCAGAATCGCTCCTCGCCGCCAAAGATATAGATATGCGCTTCGAGCCTGCCCTTCTCTTCGTCCTTTGAAAGCAACCCCTGCTTTATAACCGGCCGGTTGATCCAGCCAAAGCTCGGCCCCGCTTCTCGGTCAAACGTGCTGGTCATCACACGTCCCTGATACGCGGGAGCAATCGCGACGGCAGCATCCTGGTCTTTCAACAGGATGATCTCTGTATGATTCCGCATGAAGGCGACATCGTCTGCAAACCCCTCACCTGCCGTTGCTCCCCTCGCCACAAGAAACAAACCGGCTGCAACCACTCCGATCACTGACATTGAGCGCATTGAGTTTCTCCTAGTTCTCCACCGTGACTTCAAATCGCTGAATGAATGGCAGCCGTTGCTTTCCAGTTCTGTTCCGTCCGATCTCAACGCCCCATTCCGGGATGCGGCCTTCGTCACTCTGGGTGAACGCTTCCGGCCGGTAGGCTCCCCCCGCCCAGGGACCGTTGATCACTCGGTGAGTTTTGTAGAAGTGAACGCCATCTTCGGAATAGAGGATCGAATTGGTAATCTGTTTCGGCCCTGTCGTCCCGATCATCGCAGCGACTCCTGTTCCCTGAGGCCAGACCAGAACCTCATGATTTCCCGGAATCACCGGATTGTCTTCGTGTCTGACATAGGGCCCCTGAGGATGCTCGGCGATAGCCAGGCCCATCTGTGTCTGCCCGGGGCTCTTCCCGAGTTGACGCCCCTTATAATAGAGCCAGTACTTCCCTTCCCTCGTGACCAGACAGGCGTCGTCGACCAGATGGCTGTCAAAGTCATCCGGGTCGTCGCTGTTCTTCAGGGCGGGATTTGTCGAAAGCCTCTGCCAGGGACCGTCGGGCGAATCAGCGACGGCGATTCCAATCTTTGAGTCCGGAATGAATCCCTTGCCGTATTCCCGCGAGGTTCCCGTATAAAACAGCCAATACTGTTCTTCAGCAAACAGAATATTGGGCGTGAAAACACTCGCGCCTTCCCAACTCCCCGGCTCGCCTTTCGACAGGGCCATGCCTTTCTCAGACCAGGTGTAACCATCTTCGGAGGTCGCATACCAGATGGTCGCGTCGTATCCAGGCGAGATCTTTCCTTTGGAATACCAGACGTAATAGAGATCGCCGACTTTGATGATATCGCTTGGATCCCGTCGCATAACATCCGCTTCTGCTCCGATCCCCTGAATCGGCACGTGCGTCACCTTTACCGTTTTAAGGGCAGGTTCTTCCGCAGCCGCAACGACTGCCACGAGAATCACCGCGGCAAAGGAAGGTAAGCACTTCATGAGGTTCTCCCGATCAAGCAATCACACATCTCGGTCAGATTCAAAGGATAAATCCACTCGGGCGACTACCGCTCCTGGGGATCGACAAGATTGATCCTGCGTTGATCGGAGCCGGTGACCGAAACGTCGCCCAGTTCCTCCCGAATGCTCTCGGCTCGCTGTTTGAGGCGAGCGACAATATCGGGATAACGATCTGCGATATCTCTCTTCTCCCCGCGATCGCTGGCCAGATTGTAGAGACGGAATTCGTTCAGCCTGACGAACCCTTTCCACTTCTGACGCGGATCTTTGGACCAGAACGGCTGATCGTCTGGAGTGCGCGGCAGATGCAATTTCCAATCGCCTTCTCGAACGGCCTGCAGATTCGTGCCGTTGTAGTAATAGAGCCGCTTATGAGGCGTTTCGATGCCCTGCCCCTGGAGGATGGGAAAGATGTTCTTTCCATCGATCTTGCGATCGGCCGGCAATTCCACGCCCGCCAGCGCACAGAACAGAGGAAGCAAATCCATGCTGGTGAGCGTGACATCCGAGACCTGACCAGCCGGAATCTTTCCGGGCCAGCGAAAGATGCCAGGGACGCGATGCCCGCCTTCCATCGTGCAGTACTTGCCGCCAGCAAGACCTCCCGTCGAACCTGCGCGGGTCGGACCATTGTCGGAGGTGAAGACGACCAGCGTGTTGTCATCCAGTCCGGCGTCTCGAATCGCCTTCAGAATTCGCCCCGTGCTGTGGTCCAGCTCTTTGATAAAGTCGCCGTACTTGCCGTGTTTCGATGTGCCCACGAACGGCTCGCTCGGCAACAGCGGAGAATGCACGATGTGATGCGACACAAAAACGAAAAACGGACTGCGATCGCCCTCTTTGTGCCGGCCGATGAAATCGACGACTTCATCGGTATAACGTCGAGTCAGATCCTGGCAACGAATACTCTCTTGTTCGATGTCCCAACCGCGATACAGCGTGTTGTAGTTTGCGCCCCGTTTCGGTTCGTAATTGCTCGGGATTCCAAGGTGTTCATCAAAGCCGGCATCGAGTGGATGGGAACCGTCAACGTCCATCCCTAAATGCCATTTGCCAACCATAAGCGAGCGATAGCCGGCGGGCCGCAGAAGTTCTGGTATGGTCAGTTCTTCGGATGCGAAGCCATAGTCTTTGTACTTCTCCACATTCTCGTTGCGGGCGACCGGCATGCCGCACCGCATCGGATAACGCCCCGTCAGTAGAGCGGCTCGCGAGGGACTGCAGACGTTGGCCGGAACGAAGAAATCCGTGCTGCGAAATCCTTCCGCGGCCAGAGCATCGAGATGGGGCGTGGCCACGCCTGTTGGGCTGTAACAACTGATATCGCCGAAACCAAGATCGTCGGCAAAGATCACGACAAAGTTAGGTCGCTGAGCGCCGACAGCGACCGACTGGCGTCCTGCAATCCCGACCAAAGCCGCAATCGCAATCAAAGCCGTCCATCGAAGTGGAAGATCCATGAGGATTGCTCCATCAGTTCGAAGCCCGTCCAAACGAGTTCGCGGGACACCGCAAACGTGTCCCAAAGCCTAACACTTTCGGCTCGAATATGTACCTCAGGTCTACTCCGACTCCGTGTTGGGTTCCGGGAAGAACGGAAACAACTGGCGAATCTCCTGAGGCGTTGGCTGACGGCCGTACTCGCAGATCTCGAACGCCTCGGCGTATTTCACTTTCTGACCTTCGTCCTGGCCGTACCATTTGATGAGAGCCGAGCGGTAATTGCTTGCCTCAGCGCCGGCCCGTCTGTCCCAGCGTTCCTTCAGCCATTCTTTGCGAAGTTCCGGTTTGGATGCTGGCGGGACTTTCGTCAGGTATTCCGGACCGGCCAGCGCTCCCCCTTCAAACACCTGGGACTCAAGAGCCGTCAGTGCTTCGACCTTCAGGTCAAACACGTCGTCAATCGCCACTGCGATGTCCGCTTCAAAGGGATACGGCTTTTGAAATCGATCGCTTGAGTAGAGGAACACCGGGTTTTTCTCCAGCGGTGGAGTGTCCGGGCAAAAGAACGGGACCTGGACCATAAAGGCTGCGTCCTGGACGAGCACTCCGACATAGCGGTGATCGGGGTGATAATCCCAGGGGCGGTGGGCGATAACAATGTCCGCCTTCCATTCGCGGATCAGTCGCGTGATCGTTCTGCGATTCTCCAACGTCGGCATCAATTCGCCATCGTGAATGTCAAGCACTTCTGAGGTGACGCCAAGCCGTTTGGCGACCTCCGCCGATTCCGCGGTCCTGCGTTTGGCCAACTGCCCGCCGGACATCACCCAGTGTCCGATATCCCCATTGGTCACCGAGACCAACTTCACATGATGCCCTTGTTTGGCCCACATCGCTGCGGTGCCACCGCTCTTGTACTCCGCGTCATCGGGATGAGCCCCGAAGCAGATAATGCGTAACTTGCCATCGTCCTCGGCGTGAGCGAATGGGAGGGCAATGGTCAAAGACGCCAACAGAACAAGACAATATCGCAACATGGCAGGAACTCCTTCTGGGGATAATGGCGAGCCGCCTTATGGATGAGGCGGGCGGGTGGACTCGATGAGAAGATGAGTCAGTATGCGCTACTTCTGACAGGATCGTAAACAGAAAGGGATCTTGGGCTGACGGCGAAGTCATCCTGTTCATGTCAGGCCGCATCGGCGAGAGCTTTCAGCCACGATTTCCCGAGTGGCTCAGGCCTGAGTTCAGACCGCGCACAATTCGCTCCCATCTTAACATCGCTCCCCACCGTTTCTATCGCCGGATGAAAACTCCGAACATTTCTCGCCATTCCGGAATCTGCAATCGCACCATTGGTTGCCGCGTGCGGAACGACAATGGTGGCTCGATGCGATCGCACCACTCGGGTGGACCATTCGCTGCGACTCCACTCTAGAGCTTCACGAAGTTGACTTACTCCGTCTCTGAGCCAGCGAACCTGCGGCCCGGCTCATCGACGAATTATGCTTTCCACCACACGGCCCGCCCTCGTGCCCATTGACTCTGACTGACAATCCCAGCCTGATACACCGTTAGACTTCGCTATGAGCTTTCCCCGGCTCCCTTAGTCCCCGCAGACTAATTTTTCTAAAACGCGTCTGCCATCTCGCGATTCTTGTGCGACAATGTTGAATTCGTCGCCCGCGCCCGACAGACTGTCCGAACCCCCTCGTTCGTGACCGACAGACCCTGTACGCGCAAAACGCCTGAAATATTCGGCGGCTTGCGAATTGACAGCTCTGGCAGCATGCGAACGACTGTTCATCGTTTCCAATCAGCACAGCAACTCGTTACAAGACGACAGTCATGAGCAGAGATACCGAGCAAGAGACGGACAACATCCGGATCCGCCACCCTTCCATCGCCGACGGCGCCGCTATCTGGCAACTGGTGGAGCAGGACGGCACTCTCGACCACAATTCGGCGTACATGTACGTGTTGCTGTGTCAGCAATTCAGCGATTATTGCGCGGTTGCGGAAGACAATGGCGAATTGTTGGGTTTCGTTACGGGCTTGCGCACTTACAATAGGCCCGATACCTGGTTCCTGTGGCAGGTGGGAGTCTCGCCGCAAGCGCGCGGCAGGGGTTTGGCAAAACGCCTGTTGCACTTTGTGCTGAAATCTTCGGCACCGAACGGCATTGCTTTTCTCGACACGACCGTGACATCGTCCAACGAGGCTTCACGAGCGCTATTCAACGGTTTGGCGCGTCGCCTGAACACGCAATTGCAGGAACAGGAATTGTTCAAAGTTGAACATTTCCCCGGCGACGGGCACGGACACGAAGCCGAGCCACTGTTGCGTCTCGGCCCGTTCAGCGTGGAAGACGTGCAGTCATTGGCTTAACCGTCTGACAAAGCCGGTGCCTCAGCCCAGTCGAGCTGACGCGGGACCGCTCCCGTTGTCGCTGAGAAAACTTGAATCAACGTCAACACGTTGACCGACACCAAAAACTTAATCTAAAGAATTAGCTCATCATGCGAATCTTTGACGAAATGGAATCGGAAGTCCGCGGTTATATCCGCTCCTTCCCCGCAATTTTCGACCGTGCCGAGGGTGCGGAACTGTTCGATGAAGGCGGCAATCGGTACATCGATTTTTTCGCCGGCGCCGGGACGCTCAATTACGGCCACAACAACCCACGCATCACCGAAGCTTTGATCAATTACCTGCAGCATAAGGGTATTGTGCACGGGCTGGACAAGGCCACGGTGGCGAAGAAAGAGTTCCTCACCAAGTTCCGCGATACTATCCTCCGCCCCCGTGACCTGCAGTACAAGGTGCAGTTCACCGGCCCCACCGGTACGAATTCGGTGGAAACGGCTTTGAAGCTGGCGCGCATGGTCAAGCAGCGTTCCAACATCATCGCCTTCACCAACGGTTACCACGGCCTGACTATGGGCGCACTGGCGGCTACCGGCAACTACTTTTACAAGGATGAATCCTACGGTTCCCGGGTGAATACCGCCTTCATGCCTTTTGACGGTTTCCTGGGCGAAGGTGTCGACTCGGTCGATTACATGCGTCAATTTCTGAGCGACAACAGCAGCGGTATCGATTTGCCTGCAGCCGTGGTGGTGGAGACCGTCCAGGGCGAAGGCGGCATCAACGTTGCCAGCGTTCAGTGGTTGAAGGATCTGGCAACTCTGTGCCGCGAGTTCGATATTCTGCTCATCATCGACGACATCCAGGTCGGCAATGGTCGAACCGGAACGTTCTTCAGTTTCGAACGTGCGGGAATTCATCCCGACATGGTCTGCCTGTCCAAATCGATTGGTGGCGGTCTCCCGATGGCGCTGCTGTTGATGCGGCCAGAACTGGACCAGTGGCGGCCCGGCGAACACACGGGCACCTTCCGCGGCAACAACCTGGCATTCGTAGCTGCGACCCAAACTCTTAGCTACTGGGATAACGATGACATGTCCCAGGCCGTGGAGTACAAGGGCAACATCATGCAGGAAATGCTGCAGCAGATGGTGGCCGATTTCCCTGAACTCAAGCCAACCGTACGCGGCCTGGGCATGGTTTGGGGACTGGAAATGGCTCCAGGCATGGCCAACGAAGCTTCCCAGGAAGCGTTCACACGCGGTCTGCTGATTGAAACAGCCGGGGCCGATGATCAGGTTTTGAAGTTCTTGCCGTCACTGTTGATTGAGGAGACGATTCTGCGGGAAGGCCTGGACATCATTCGCGATTGCCTCGCCACCCTGGTGCAAAATCGTCAGAACCTCATGACCGGTGAAGGCTAATACAAGATATGAGTGATTGGATTATCAGCAAGTTCGGCGGCAGTTCGGTCGCCAACGCGGGACAGATTGAAAAAGTTCGGGCCATTGTCGAACAGGACGCGCGGCGGCGTGTCGTGGTCGTGTCGGCACCGGGAAAAAGTGGTGCCGATGAGCACAAGGTGACCGATCACCTGATCAATATCGCCACCGCCGGCGCACATTTTCGCCAGCAGCACATCGCGGTGACTGTCGCCAGAAGCCGCGAGGCGGTGATCAATAAATTCAGTGCCATCGCCAAAGAACTCGAACTCGATGGCAATGAATTACTGCAATCGCTGAGACTGGATCTGGAGACGGACCTGACCGGCGATCGACGCATCGCCTTCCTGGCCTCGCGGGGCGAACACTACAACGCCCGCCTGATCGCCGCCTATTTTCAACGGCGCGGCATGGAGGCGCAAGCTCAGTTGCCGGAGAACTTCGGTTTCTTAGTCAGCAATGCCTGCCTCGATGCGAAAGTTCTGGCTCCGGCTTACGACAATATCGCCCGCCTGTCCGAGTACTCCGGCATCTCCGTGGTGCCTGGCTATTACGGCGTGACCGAAAACGGTGAGATTGCCGTGTTTTCACGCGGCGGTTCCGATCTCACCGGGGGGGAAATCGCGTACGCTCTGGAAGCCGAGACCTACGAGAACTGGACCGACGTTAATGGTGTCTACGAAGTGGATCCGCGGATTATTGCCGACGCCCGGGCCATTCCGCGTTTGACCTTCAAGGAAATCCGGTTGCTGTCTTCCAAGGGCTTCAACGTCTTCCACCTGGATGCGATGTTGAAGTGCCGCAACCGCAAGATTCCCATTCACATCCGCAACACCAATGCGCCCTCGACCGACGGCACGATGATTCTCAACGAGCGTGTGCCGGAAGAAGACATCGTCGGCATCGCTCGGCTCGACAACATGTCATATATCTACCTGGAAAAAGATGTGTTGGGCGAGGAGATCGGTTTCACCGCCAGTCTGCTGCGCATCTTCCAGGAATTCGGCATTTCAACGTACCACTACCCCACCGACAAGGATGATATCGCGGTCCTGGTCAACCAGGACGATCTGCTGGGCAGCATCAACGACCTGCGAAGGGCGATCGAAAAGGAACTCAAGCCCGACTTCATGGACGTGATCTACAATCTGTCCATCCTTACGCCGGTGGGGATCGGTCTGAAGAACAATACCTACCCGATCATCCAGGCGCTCAGCGCACTGGGCAACGTGCATATCCCCATCGTTATGATCGACCAGAGTCCGTCGCAGCTCTGCTTCCACATCGCCGTGTCAAATGCTGTGGCCGATGCAGCGCTGAAGGTCTTGCATGAGACATTGATCAAGCCACGGTATGGTTGAGTAGAAAGCGATTGCCCTGAGAAACCAGGCCAGGGCGTTTCGCCCTGCCGGTTCTCTCAGGTCGTTCCTGCTGTTTAGTCGTCGGCCTGCTCAGGAAGAGCGTAAGCGCCGTCTTTGTCGTGAATCTCCCGACCGGTCACGGGCGGATTGAAGGTACACACAAGTCTCATTTCCGTGTGGGCCTTCAGGATATGGCGATCGTGCTTGTCGAGCGCATAGAGTGTGCCGGGAGCGATGTCATGCACTTCGTTCGTGGCAAGGTCGGTAATCGTGCCCGTCCCCTGGTAACAGTACACAGCTTCCAGGTGGTTCTTGTACCACATGGGAAATTCGAGGCCGGGGGGGAAGACGGTCTCGTGCATCGAGAACCCCATCCCGTCTTTTGCGAGCAGAAACCGGTAGCTCGTCCAGCCGTCCGGGCTGATCACTTCGCGGTCGGTATCTTTTAAATCTTCGAGTCGGACAATTTTCATAATCGCTCCTTCATCAGGTGCTTGCAATCATTCGTTGCGGCAGCAGTCAGTGATTTTCGTCAGGCTCCGTTATCATGATTCGAAACTGCGTTGACAAGTCTAAACGACTGCGAATTCAGCGATGACTGATGAAGTGAACTCCGGTTGACTCATATGGTGTGCTGCATCAATGACCATGATGCGCCCGTGGGAGAACAAAGGTATCTACGGTTTCTATCGGACGATTCACACCATCACTGAGCAGACTGCGACAATCATCCGAAGTCAGCAACTCCGGTCGGCCGTCTTTTGCCTGAAGGACACAGGAAATGCGATTGCATTTCATCGGTTGAACCGAGCCTATGCTGTCTGCAAAGGGTCCTGTTGATAGTACCAGCGAAGTTCCGCGTACAAATCGGCCCACTCCCGGCTCAAGTCCTGGGGCGTCTCGAAGAACGCTTCCGTGGCGACCGCGAAAAACTCCGCCAGATTCGTGGTGCCATAGCAATCGAGGACCGGCATCCGTCGTTGACGGCACTCGTTGCAGAGTCGCTCATATCCCCGCTCCATGACACTCAACCAGCGCTCCGCATCTCCGTGTGATTCAATCGGAGGAACTCCGTCGGCATCGGGACCATTGCGAAAATCGAGTTGATGGGCGAACTCATGCAGGATGACATTGCGTTCCTGTCGGGACTGGGCAATCTCGTCCTGAATGTCGGACCAGGCCAGAATCACCGGACCGCGATACCATGCTTCCCCGAGGCGGTCGGAATGCCCCTCGATAATGACCCCACTTCCAATATGGTCCCTGGTCGTTGCCCGATAAGGGGTCGGATAAATCAGCACAGTCTTGACGTTGTCAAAATGGTCGTCATCGAATCCGAGCGTCAACCTTAATGCGTGGGCCGCAATCGTGACGCGATGCTCGTCCGTAAGATCGAGACCGTTGCATCCTTCCCAATACTTGCGTTCGACAAACCGCACGATCCGTGCATCAAGCCGTTTCCTCATCTCCTCGTTCAACGAACGCCGATAAGGGACATTCGCGTTCAGGATCTTCTGCCATGATTCGGGCAACCGAATCGGTTTATTCCCGGAACGGATCAGCGTCCGCAAAAAACTCCACATCGATGCCCCTCCCCGAAAGCGCTGCAGCCAGATCCTATCGCACGAAACCTCATTGAAACCGGGCTCAGGTCCCGTCTCACACGTTTACCGCCCCCGCTGCGTCGCATAACGACGGAGAAACATTTCGACCGTCGATGCTACGATCGCTTCCCGTTCGGGTTCGGTCGGTGGCGCTTCGCCATGGAGAATCATCGGCCAGAATGCGAAGGTTCGCAGCAGACCAATGAACTGCATCGCGGCTGTTCCTTCGTCCGCTTCAATCAAAAAGCCGGCTGCCTGTGCTTGCTGAAACCACGTTTCGACACGGCGTAGGAGCCTGCGGTGATCGACCTGGCGGCCGACCTCCGGTTCGGCCAGGACGCGAGAAAGTCCTGCCCGCGCTAAAGCCTGCACATCTTCAGAGATCAGGAAATTGACCTCGGTTCGAGCCAGCTCCGTCAGTTGTTCGCCGAGTTCCCGGGAGGGATCAAATTCACAGGCGGGCAACTGTTCAACCCGCGTGAATAACTCTTCGACAATCGCATCGAACAAGGCCTCCTTGCTGGCAAAGTGGTTGTACAACGTCCGCTTGCTGACCGAGGCCCGCTTCGCGATGCCGTCCATGCTCGCCGCGTAATACCCGTAAGTGTGAAACGCTTCGACCGCCGCCTGGACAATGGCGGCACGCTTGCGATCGGTTAAGCGATCGCGCGAATCAGCAACAGAAGGTACACTTTCCGGTTTACTTTTTTTGGGCATCAGCTAAATTACACTCGACAGTTTACTTTTAGGTGGTCAGTGGTCGACTCCCCCAACGGAGCCGTGCCATCACTGATCACGATAACGCATCCCGCCGCCGCTAGCCTTCTGTGCATATGAACATTCGTTTTTCACTGTTCGTCGTTCTGGTCGCATTCTTTGCAGGTTGCACGCCGTCGGAAGACACGTCGCAACCGGTTGTGAAACCGCCCCGGCCCGTCTCCATCTTCCTGCTTCGACAGACATCACCGCAACACAAGAGAACCGTGACGGGAACAGTGGTTCCCTGGAAGCTGGAGCGAATCGGTTTCGAGCAGGCCGGACGTGTTGCCGAGGTCATCGAACCGAACGAGATCGTTGTACCTCGTCTCGACGACCACAGCGAGGGAACGCCGCTGGCAAGGCTGGATGATGAGCCCCTTCGGATCGCCGTCGAAGCCGCTCGAGCACGCGTCGCTGTCGCCAGACGAAACCGGGAGGCGAACCAGGTGGCCATCGCACAGCGTCTGCCTGCTCTTATTGCCTCGGCTGAAGCGGAGGCCGCGCTGGCCGATTCGGAGATGAAACGCTCCAACCGCCTTTCTCAACAGAATGTGATCTCGCAATCGGAACTCGACAGCGCCCAGACGCGGATCGCCACAACGACATCCCGGGTCGCCAGTGCGAAAGCGGATCTTGCTCAAGCGGAAGCCCAGCACCTCGCCCTCGAGGCCGAAGTGCTCCAGGCCGAACACGAGTTATCTGAAGCGGTTCGCAATTTGCGCAACACCGTCCTTTACAGCCCGTTTCCCGCTCAGGTGTCCCAGGTACACGCAGTGCCGGGAACGTACGTTAAGGAAGGGGATCCGGTTGTCACCGTTCAAATGATGGATCCGATGACGATCGAGTTCGAAGTGACGGCTCATGATTCTCGCCGGTATCGTCGCGGGGACATTCTTTCGGTGCAGGTCACCGCCGAGAGCGGAAAGTCTCGCATCTTGAGCGCGATCGTGTACCACGTCGATGCGATTGCTGATCCCGACGCTCGGACGTTTACCGTCACCCTCCACGTTCGCAATGAACTGGATGAGTCGGACGAAGGGAGGATCCAGGAGAGCGGCCCGTTTGCCTGGACGAAGCAGATCATGCCATTGAACATTGGTCCGATTGTGACTGCGGACGAACGCCTGCTCGTCGAGCATTCGGCCGTTCACAATATCGGAGGGCAAACGTATGTCTGGAGAATTACGAATCGTCGATGGGGAGAAGCGACAACGCCTGGGGATCGTGTTCTTGAAGTCGAGAAACTCGCAGTTCGCGTCACCAGTGAGCTGATCCCGTTTCTCGGAAAATGGAACTTCGTTGCGATCGAGTTTCTCGATCCGGATCTCAGTATCGACATCGAAAGCGATCTGCTTACCGGTGAGTTGTTCTTTAAGAACATAGAAACCGATCGTCCGCATAAGCCGCTCGTTCCTTCCGCCCCTGCCCCCTCGCTGGCAACGTGGACTTTCAACCGGGTCCTGCTGGATGACCAGCGGTGGTTGCTCCGTTCCGGCGATGTCGCGCAGATCTCCCTGTCGAGGGATGAACCAGATCGAGGCTTCTACGTTCCGATGAAAGCCGTCCGCAAAGAACAGGGCAAGACGTTCATTCATGTCGTGAGCGATTCAGACGGCACATTGACCGCCCGGCGGATTTTCGTCGATGTGATTCAGTCCCAGTCGATCATCGACGAATCGGTTCAGCTGCGAATTCAGGCCAGCGTACCGGGAGACTTACAGGAAGGATTGCAAGTCGTCGCCGAAGGAACTCACTACCTGAATGATGGCGACCGCGTCTCGATCTCCCCGATGGCGGGAGGCGAGCAATGAAAGGCCTTCCCGAATTCGCCATGCAGCGTCCCACGATTACCATCGTCGTGGTGCTGCTGTTTGTCTGCTGGGGAGGGGCCAGCTATTTCACCATGCCCCGCCGTGAAGACCCCGAGTTCACCCTCAAAATTGCGGTTGTCACGACTGAGTGGGCCGGCGCGTCGGCCGAACAGGTGGAAAAGCTGATCACCGATCCGCTGGAAGACGCCATTGATGGTCTCGAAGAAGTTCGTCTGATTCGCTCCACCTCATCCAGCGAACTGTCTGTCATCTACGTGGAACTCGAAGACTGGGTTCCCGGTGCGCGAGTTGATGATGCCTGGGACCGGGTACGGGCTCGAATTCGCAACGTCTCCATGCCAGCCGACTCCGTGTCACCGTTTCTGTTCGACGAATTTGCGGACACCAGCGTGCTACTCTACGCTGTGCATCAACAGCCGCTGGCAGGCCAGTCTGAGATCGATCCGCGGTATGCGTATTCTCACCGCCAGCTCGATCGTTTCTCGGAACGAATCCGCGATTCCCTCCGCCTGCTTCCCGGCGTTTCTCAGGTCGGTCGGTTTGGTGTGCAGGAAGAAGCCATCTATGTCGAGACCGATGAGGGGACGTGGTCGAGGCTGGAACTGACGACAGAGCAGATCGCCAGCCTGGCTCAGTCCCAGAATATCGTCGCTCCCGGCGGCCGCATGGATGCAGAAGACGGCCGGTTCTATGTCAAACCGAGCGGTGATGTCAGCGCGGTCGAGGCGTTCGACTCACTGGTCGTCGGTGTCGTTCCGACCGGCGGCGAACACGAAGCGGGATTCAATCAGGTTCTGCTGAAGAACCTGGGCCTCTCCGTGCGCCGGGGATATGACGATCCTCCTCAACGGATCTGCCGGTATGGCACTCCCGACTTCGAAACGTCGGCCATCATCCTGGCGGTCTCGATGAAGTCGGGTGCCAACATCATCGACATCTGCGAGAACGCCAAGTCGAGCGTCTCTCAACTGCAGTCGACTGGTATTCTCCCTCCCGATCTGGCCGTCTCGATCATCTCCGACCAGTCCGACAGCGTGAAGCAGCGTATTCGCGAAGTCGGCGTGAACATCATCGAAGCGGTCCTCGTCGTGGTCGTGCTCGTCTATCTCGTGGTCGGATTTCGCACGGCAGCGGTAATGGCGGCGAACATTCCGTTTGTGGTCATCTCATCGCTGGCGATCATCACCCTGTTCGACGTTCAACTGGAGCAGATGTCTCTGGCCTCGATGATCATCGCTCTGGGTCTGCTGGTCGACAATGCCGTGCAGGTCTGTGACCAGACGCGTACCAATCAGATCGCCGGCATGTCTCCACGAGACGCAGCCGTTGAAGGTGCCAAGATGTTGGGACCCTCGATGCTGAGCGGGACCGCCACGACAATTGCCGCCTTTGTCCCCATGCTCATCGCGATGGACGGAGCGAATCGCGAATTCATCTACAGTTTGCCGATTACGCTTTCTGTCATGCTGGCGGTCAGCTGGCTGCTGGCGATGACCTTCTGCGTTATTCTCGCGGCCTGGATTATTCGTCCGCCGAAAGATCCTCGTCGTCCCACCGCTCCACTTCCGTGGGTGCTCACTAAACTGGAAGCGATGCAGCAACGGGTTATGAGACGTTCTTCCAAGCAGGAACGTCGCGACACCGGACGCGGCGGTTTCTATTACTGGTACGGTATCGCCCTTGCCTGGACGCTCCGCCATCGGTTCATCACCCTGCTGCTCGCCGTTGCGACCTTCGTGATGGCGACGCGCCTGCCGATCTCGAGCGAGTTCTTTCCGTTGACACAGCGGGATCAGTTCGCGGTCGAAATCTTCCTGCCCGAATCTTCGTCGATCGAGCAGACAAACGAAGTTGCCCGGAAGGTCGAAAGCATGATTCGCGCGCTCAGCCCTTATGTTGATGAAGAGGGGAAGCAACGCGAACAATTGCTCAATATGCGGACCGTGGTGGGCGGGGGTGGATCCCGCTGGTATCTCGCCTGGGAACCGGAGCCACTCAAACCGAACTACGCCGAGATTCTCATTCATACGACCGACGGTCTGGTCACCCACGAATTCGCCGAACGACTGCGAGTTGTCGCCCGAGAGGGAGACGAAGAACTTGGCATCTCACCGATCGCGGGGGCCCGCGTGGTGCCGATCGAGCTGGCACTCGGGCCGCCAGCTGATCCGGTCGTGCTACGAATTGTCGGCAACGGACTGGCCGACATGCATCAACTTCAGTTGATTGCCAATCGGGTGAAAGCACTCGTCGAGGCGGAACCCGATACCTGGGACGTCAACGATTCCTGGGGTGTTCCCGGACAGCAGCTCTTCGTCGATGTCGATGCCGACCGGGCCAGCCTCTCTGGTATTCGCAATGCCGAGGTCGCCTCAACACTCGATGCCTATTATTCCGGGAAGCTGCTCACCACCTACCGCGAAAATGACCGCCAGATTCCCGTTTACTTCCGACTGAAGCCGGAGAGTCGCCAGTCGCTTGGAGCCATCAACGACGCGCACATCGAAAGTCGGATTGGAAAGACATCGCTCGCGGCTATTGCAACCGTCACGCCGCAATGGCGACCAGAACTGATCGACCGCAGGAACGGAAATCGCACGATCGAAGTCCGCTCGCGGGTCAACACGGGCGCTTCTGGGAACGATATTACCAGTCGAGTTTTCAACTCCCCGGGGATGGACAAGATTCGCGCCGACCTGCCTCCCGGGTATCGAATCGAGATTGGCGGGGCACTCGAAGAGTCGATGAAGGCTCAGTGGAAGATGTTCAGCTCGTTTGGCATGTCGTTCATTGCGATTATTCTCCTGCTGATCATTCAGTTCAACAGCCTGGCGCGCACGTCAATCATCATCGTCACGCTTCCCCTGGCACTGGTCGGAGCGCTGCTCGGGTTGTGGCTCACTGGTAACGCGTTTGGCTTCATGCCCCAACTCGGTGTGCTTGCCCTGTTCGGAATCGTGTTGAACTCCGCGATTCTCTTTGTCGAATTCGCCGATATCGTCCTCGCTCAGAAACGGGCAGATTCCGACCATCGGCTGACGCGATCCGAGATCACGGCTGCGATTGTTGATGCCGGTCAACAGCGGCTGATGCCGATCTTTCTCACCACCGCAACCACCGTCGGCGGCTTGATTCCTCTCGCCGTCGCCGGAGGGCCGCTCTGGCAAGGTCTGGCGTGGCTCCTCATCTTCGGCCTCAGCTTCGCCACCATCCTGACACTGTTCGTCATCCCCGTTCTCTACTCCTTCCTGCTCCGTTCAGAAAGCAGTGCCCCACGCGCCACATGAGGCATCAGCCCTCACCCTCGGTCGCCCGCCCTGTTCCGAGAAGCGCTGCCCCACTGCTGGCATCAACACTCTGACATTGCTAAGATTGTCAGAGTGTTGCGAAGATGCCATGGTTGGCAGTGTCTCCTTGTTCTCACGAATTCGCAGGTTTTCGATGAACGACATTCGAATCCTTGGACCGCTGATTCTGCTCCTGATCACCGGGTGCGGAGGCATCCAGGCACCATCCAGTGAGGCCAGTCCTACTCCGCAACTCTCTGGGCGACTGGAGTTGACTGGTTCCAGTACCATTGCTCCACTGGTCACCGAGATCGCGAAGCGCTTCGAGTTGAAACACCCGGAGGTTCGAGTTGATGTTCAAACGGGCGGAAGCGGAAAGGGAATCGCCGATGTTCGCAATGGCACAGCAGACATCGGAATGGCCAGTCGTGCTCTGGCAGAAGACGAACAGGACCTGACGATCCACCCCATCGCGGTGGATGGCGTGGGGATCATCGTCCACAGTTCCAATCCGATTCCTGAATTGACTGCCGAGCAGATTGTCGGGATCTACCGGGGCGAATCGAATAACTGGAGTGAAGTTGGCGGACCGGACCTGCAGATTACTGTAGTGCATAAGGCCGAAGGTCGGGCTACGCTGGAAGTCTTTCTGGAGTACTTCGATCTGGAGAACCCGAGTATCAAAGCCGATGTCATCGTGGGCGATAACGAGCACGGCATTAAGACCGTGGCCGGAACGAAAGGGGCAATCGGCTACGTCTCAATCGGAACAGCTGAGGCGGATATCCAGGCGGGTGTTCCCATTCGGCTCCTTCCACTGGCAGCGGTCGAAGCGACAACAAAGAATGTCGGCAATGGGTCTTTCCCGATGAGCAGACCACTCAATCTGGTGACCGCAGATTCCCCTGGCGATCTGGCCCGTCAGTTCATCACGTATTGTCAATCTGAGGAAGTTCATGACCTGGTGGTCTCGCAATACTTCGTCCCAGTCACGCCGTGACCTGGCTCTCAGGTGGGTTGCAAGGGCCAGTTCTGTCCTCTCGGCAGCTGTCATCCTGCTGATCTTCCTCTTCCTACTTCAGGAAGCGGCCCCTGCCCTCGCAAACATCGGCATCAGTCGCTTCTTTACAGACACCAGCTGGCATCCGCTCTCGGCACAGTTCAACCTCGTGCCGATGCTAATGGGAACGGTCCTCACAACTCTGGGCGCAGTTGTAATCGCCACACCGCTGGGACTGGCTGCAGCGATCTACTGCGTGTACTTCGCACCGCGGGGCCTTGCGACCTGGTATCGGCGGCTCATCGAACTCATGGCCGGAATTCCTTCGGTTGTCTTCGGACTCTGGGGTCTGGTGAAACTCGCCCCTTTCATCGGACAGCTCGGCGGCAGCGGTCAAAACCTGCTCACAGCCATGATTGTGCTCTCTTTGATGATCCTCCCCACTGTGATGTTGACTACCTGTTCGTCGATGGCCGCAGTTCCACCGGAGTTACTTCGTGGAGGAGCGGCCCTCGGATTGAATCGATGGTCCGTCGTGAGACGGATCGTTCTCCCGGCGGCCCGGGGCGGAATCGGCGTGGGGATTCTGCTGGCCACCGCTCGTGCCGTTGGAGAAACAATGGCAGTGCTGATGGTAGCCGGAAATGTCGTCGAGATTCCGACTTCGCTCCTTGATCCCGTGCGAACACTGACCGCCAATATCGCTTTAGAAATGGGCTACGCAACGACCGCCCATCGTTCCATTCTGTTTGCTTCCGGTCTCCTCCTGATGGGCCTTGTCGCCTGCGTTGCTCTCGTCGCCGAGGTACGAAAGAGGAGTCCGCATGAACTCTGAGACCAGGAACGATCGTCTGTCGCTTTCCTTTTCCCGTCGGTTCGGCCCCGAACTGGCGACCGTCCTGACTGGAATTCCCGCCCTCGTCGTCGCCGGAATGTTCGGATGGATTCTCGCGGATATTCTCTACCATGGTCTTACGCAGTTTTCATGGGCGTTTCTGACTTCCGCCCCCGAGGATGCCGGTCGACAGGGCGGTATCTCGACGATTCTGGTTTCAACGCTGATGATCCTTGGCATCACACTGATCATCGTTGTTCCCGTCTCGTTAGCCACCGCGGTCGAACTGGCCGAACGACGGAGCCGTTCTGTCCGTTTCGATCGGCTCGTCAGACGTTCGCTCGATGTCCTCGCCGCCTGCCCTTCGATTGTGTTCGGCCTGTTCGGAAACGCCTTCTTCTGCGTTTACCTGAAGATGGGCTACTCAATTCTGGCCGGCGGGCTCACTCTGGCGTGCATGGTCCTGCCTCTGCTGATCCGAACTTCCGAACAGGCGATCCGAGCTGTGCCCGATGAATATCGACACGCGGCGGCCAGTCTCGGGCTGAGTCGCTGGACGACGCTGTTTCGTATCGTGCTCCCGGCCGCTTTGCCGGCGATGGCAGCTGGCCTCGTTCTCAGCATTGGTCGGGCTCTCTCGGAGACCGCGGCTCTGATCTTCACCTCCGGTTATGTAACACGGAGCCCCGAATCACTGTTCGATTCCGGCCGTGCGATGAGCGTGCACATCTACGATCTGGCGATGAATGTTCCGGGAGGAAATCCGCGTGCGTACGCAACGGCGGCGACTCTGCTGATCGTACTCCTTGTGATCAACGGCATCGCGGTGCGACTGACTCGTATCGCTGGTTTAACACTGAACCCCAGCCTGGAGAAGAACCATTGATTCAGGTGGAGTCATTAAGCGTCTTCTACGGGGAACGAGTTGCGGTTCAGAATGCGACCCTGATCGCTCCATCGGGCACGATTACGGCCATCGTCGGTCCCTCGGGGTGTGGCAAAAGCAGCTTCCTGGCTGCTCTGAATCGGATGACGGATCTCATTCCCGGAGCCCGTACCGAGGGGACAGTGAGAATTCATGGGCAGAACACCTACGGCGACGACATCTCTCCTGCCCTACTGCGTCGTTCAATCGGCATGATCTTTCAGAAGGCCAACCCATTCCCGTTGTCGATCCGCCAGAATCTTCAACTGGCACTCCGCGAGCATGGCGTGCGGCAACGACCGGAGCTGGAGTCGCGGACGGAAGCGGCCCTGCGGGATGTTGGACTCTGGGACGAGGTGAAGGATCGGCTCGATCAGCCCGCACTCCGTCTTTCCGGCGGCCAGCAGCAGCGACTCTGTATCGCCCGGGCGATCATTCTGGAACCTCGGGTTCTTCTGATGGACGAGCCGTGTAGTGCCCTCGACCCGATTGCCTCCGCTCATGTCGAATCATTGATCCAGTCGTTCAAAGGACGTTACACGATCCTCATCGTGACGCATAACCTTGCCCAGGCGCGACGACTCGCGGATCATCTCGCCGTTTTCTGGTACGAGGGGGAAGCAGGAAGAATCATTGAGCAAGGCAACGCCACAGAGCTCTTCGACAACCCGCAACACCCGACCGTCGCGGCTTACCTTGCCGGCCAGCGCGGATAAACTCCGACCGCTCGGACATGCCGATTCCGAAGTTCAACAGAACTGCTGTCTTTCAAACTTTCGGTGGAATCCGACTCCGCGAAACGCCCCCACTGTCGCTGTCATTCGTCTTTGCAACCAGCGCCCGCAATGCACTCATTTTTGGCGATTTTTTCACCACGGAACCAGCGACGAAGCAGGCCACCTGGGTAAGACGGACAACTTTCAGAAGGTTTACGGGAGGGGGCACACGTGTTCTCCCGCACGGGCTCCGTCTGCGAGGCTGTTTGTAGAACGAGAAGGTCTGTCAGTCGATGGAGTAGTAGGACTGCTCCCACCTATTGCGCTTCTGCAAACTGAATCGACTGTATGGACAACTGGCTTATGATCGACCGCGGCCCGGTATGGAAACCGTCTACTCATCTGTTGCCCGCACTGCTTCTCCTTCTGGTCGGTGCGTTACAGGTAAGGACAGTGGAAGCACAGGCGAATCGTTACTCCGGTAGTTTGTTGGAGCCACTGACGAACACCTACTTTCATCTGCAGTATGAAGGAGGCGATGACTGGGCCCAGGGGACGCAGCAGGCACAGTTCGGTGCGACCCGCTATGAAGACGCGCTGAACGGCAACGGACTGTGGCTGAACTACGGCCAGTTCGGCTTCGATCACAACGGACATCACTCCCTCAACGCCGGCGTTGTCCGTCGCTTCTGGCTGGGAGGCGGCATCATCGGTCTGGGAGGTCATTACGACCTCACTCGTTCTGCCTTCGAGAATGATTTCCAGAAGATCGCGGTAACCGGAGAATGGTTCTCAAGCGATAACAACTGGATCGTTCGGAGCGAAGGCAACTTCGCCGTCGGCCCCGATTCCTTCCTCATCCAGGATTTGGGCACAACCACCGGCAACATTTTCTTTGCCGGAAACAATCTGATGACGAATCAGTCAGCCGGACAGTTGTCGGAAGAAGGGATGTCCGGGCTGGAATACGAAGTCGCTCGCGCCCTGGGCAATTATGCAGCCGAAGGTTATCTCGGCGGATACCATTATCTCGGACAAGTCGGCGAAGACGCGAACGGCATCAAAGGGGGCGTGCGCGGCTTTATCAGCCAGGGACTGTTTGCCAACCTCGAAGTCCGTAAAGACAACGTCTTCGGCACCAGTCTGTACGGCGGGTTGACGATGTTTCTGGGTGGCCCGTCGCGCAGCCAGACCCACACGCTGGCCGACCAGCTGATCATGCCGGTCCAACGCCACAATCAGGCAATCATCAACACCGTCGATAGCCGCGCCGTGCTGCCCGATTTGGCCCTCACGCAGGGCGGAAACACGCTCACCTTCACGCATATCAACAACGTCAACACGGGCGACGGCGGGGATGCCGGAACATACGAGAATCCGTACACATCTCTGTCCGCGGCAAATGGCTCATCCGCCGACATTGTCTACGTCCACTCCGGCACGACGTACACCAACGACGGCTACGAGATGTCACCTGGACAGCGTTTGCTGGGTGAAGGGGGCGGAAATCAGCATCAGTTGATGACCGACCAGTTCGGCCTGATTCTTCTGCCGGAAGTGAATGGAACCGCAGGCGCCCGACCGATCATTCGTGGCGGAACCACGCCGATCATGGTTGCGGGGAACTCGGAGATCTCCAACTTCGATATTGAGCAGGCTTCGCGCACGCTGCTGTTCAATAACGCCGCGGGCGACGTCAATGTCAACCGCCTCACCGGAAGCGGTTCAATCCACATCAACGGCGGTTCGGGCGACTATACCTTCAGCGATGTCCACATCGTCGATTCGACCAATGGCGGACTGTTCATCAGCGGCGGCTCAGCCGACGTCACATTCGGTGGTCTCTACGGCGGAAGTTCCCTTTCCGTTTTCGACGGGTACGCCGTCGCGATCCAGGACAACCATTCGGGCACGGTTCTCTTCCCGACAACCAGTTCCATCTCCACCACAAACGCCCAGGGCTTCTCGTTCCTCAACGGCCTGACAGGAACTTACGTCTTCAACGGCACGAACAATATTCAGAGCACCAGTGGCAACGCGCTCAATCTTGCTAATGCCGGGGGAAATTACTCCTTTAGCACTTCCACCAGCATCACCAGCAGCGGAGATGCAGCCGCCTCGTTGAATCTGGCCGGTGTCAACGATATCGGATTCTCCTACGGTGGCACGATCCTGAACAACAACGGCCATGCAATTCAGGTTTCAGGCGGACCGGCCACCGGGCAATCAATTGCGTTTGGCTCCTCCATCGAGGATGCGATCCAGGACAACGCAGAGGGAATCTCGATTGCCGACACCAATGCCAATGTGGCCATCAATGCCGACACGGAACTGACAGGCAGCAATGGTATCTCCATTAACAACAGCGGGGGCACATATTCCTTCGCGGATACGGATATCAATCTGAGCTCCGGCACCGGCGCAGCAATGTTGATCGAGGGCGGCTCGAGCACAGTCAATTTCCGCGAGCATAGCTCGATCACAAACAGCCTGGACCGGACGGCGGTTCGCGTGGACAACGGACACACCGGAACGTTGAACATGGAGGGAACTCTCGCATCCGCTGCGGGTGATGGTGTCGAATTCGACAACGCCGATGGAACGTATAACTTTACCGGTTCGACCAACCTCAACGGCACCACCCGCGGGATTGATATCGCCAACGGTTCTCGCGGAACGTTCGCGTTCTCGGAACATACGACCATCGCGAACACCGACAACGAAGCGATCCGAATGGATCTGACGAATGCGGACGATCTTGACTTTACGTATAGCGGTTTGATTCGGAACTCGACCGGCCGGGCACTCGATATCTCCGGCGGCCCCGGCACCGGCCAGTCGGTCCTGTTCGACTCCACCGCCGCGGATGCCATTCAGGACAGTGGACTAGGAATCTGGATTGCCAATACTGATGCCAACGTCAACATTCAGGCCGACACCGAGCTGACGGGCTCCGGCGGCGTTGTTATCAACAATTCCAACGGAACGTACACCTTCGCCGATACGGATATCAACTTGAGTTCCGGCGCGGATGCGCCGCTGTCGATCAATGGCGGTTCGAGCTCAGTCAACTTCGGCACGGACAGTTCGATTACGAACGATCAGAATCGTACGGTCGTCAATGTCGAGAATGGACACACCGGCAGCCTGACGATGGACGGAAACATCACGTCCTCAGCTGGAAATGGTTTGTCCTTCAACAACGCCGACGGCACGTACAACTTCAACGGCACGACCAGTCTCAATGCCGGAAACCGCGGCGTGCAAATCTCGAATGGCTCTTCGGGCACGTTCACCTTCTCGGAGAATACGAGCATCGTCAATCCGACGGGGCCAGCTGTCGCGATGGACCTGACTGGAGCCGACGGATTTGATTTCACCTACAGCGGAACGATCCAGAACAACACAGGAATGGCCTTGGATATCACGGGCGGCCCCGGCACCGGGCAGTCTGTCCTGTTCAACTCCACCGCGGATAATGCCGTCCAGGACAGCGGAATGGGTATCCGGATTGCCAATACCGACGCAGATGTCAACGTTCAGTCTGACACCGAGTTGACCGGCTCCAACGGGGTGATGATCACCAATTCGACCGGGACCTATACCTTCGCCGATACCGACGTCAACCTGAGCTCTGGCTCCGATCCGGCACTGTTGATCGACGGCGGATCCAGTAACGTCACCTTCGGTGCAAACAGCTCGATCACGAACAATCAAAACCGCTCCGTCGTGGATGTGTTGAACGGCCACACCGGCACACTGACGATGGATGGAAACATCTCCTCGACAGCCGGCAGCGGAATCGAGTTCAACAACGCCGACGGTACCTATAACTTCAATGGCACAACCAGCCTGGACAATACCACCCGGGGTATTGACCTCGCCAATGGATCGGCCGGTACGTTCACGTTCTCGCAAACGACGAATATCGCCAACACTGCCAACGAGGCGATTCGCATGGATCTGGCAAACGCCGACAATCTGGACTTCACCTACAGCGGAACCATCCAGAATTCAACCGGCCGGGCCATCGATATCAGTGGGTCCAGCACAGGACAATCGGTGCTGTTCAACTCCACCGCCACAAATGCCATCCAGGATAGCGGCGAAGGGATCTCAATCGCCAATACCGGCACGGACGTCACCATTCAGTCCGATACCGAATTGACCGGCTCGAACGGAGTGATGATCACTGATTCGACCGGAACGTACACCTTCGCTGAAACCAACATCAACCTGGGGTCCGGGTCCGATCCGGCACTGTCGATCGACGGCGGATCGAGTAACGTCACTTTCGGTGCAAACAGCTCGATCACGAACAACCAAAACCGCTCCGTCGTGGATGTGTTGAACGGCCACACCGGCGTCCTGAACATGAACGGCAGTGTTGCGGCGACCAACGGAGACGGTCTGCTCTTCAACAATGCCGACGGCACGTACAACTTCAACGGCATGACCTCGCTGGATGGAACCACTCGCGGAATTGTGATCAGCAACGGGTCCGCAGGGACGTTCTCGTTCTCTGAAAACACGAGCATCGCCAATACGACGTCAACCGGGATCGAAATGGACCTGGCGAACGCCGACAATTTCGACTTCACCTACAGCGGAACGCTTCAGAATTCCAGCGGGCTGGCGATCGTTATCACGGGAGGCCCAGGAACGGGACAATCGATTCTGTTCAACTCCACGGCAGAGGATGCCATTCAGGACAGCGATCTGGGGATCTCGATCACCAATACCAGTGCAGACATCAACTTTCTGACAGATACCGAGTTGACCGGCTCTATCGGCCTGGGAATCACCAACTACTCCGGTACAGCCAGCTTTGCTGATACGGACATCAATCTGAGTTCCGGCTTCAATTCTTCGCTGTATGTGAACGGCGGTTCGGGCACGGTGAACTTTGGAACGGACAGCTCCATTGCACATGACCTGACTTGGTCTGCCATTCAAGTGGAAGGTGGCCACACAGGTACATTGAACATGGATGGCAGCGTCGCAGCCACCTCCGGCGATGGCCTCGTGTTTGACAACGCGGACGGAACTTACAACTTCACTGGCACCACCAACCTGAACGGAACCACTCGCGGGATCTATGTGTTCAACGAGTCCTCCGGAACGTTCGGGTTCTCGGAAAACACGAGTATCGCCAATGTGACCGGTTCCGCAGTCGACCTGAACCTGGCAAATGCTGACAACCTCGACTTCACCTACAGCGGGACGATTCAGAACTCGACCGGGACCGCAATCTCGGTCACGGGGAGCCCGGGGACGGGACAGTCCGTTCTGTTTAACTCCACTGTCGCGGATGCGATTCAGGACAGTGGCACCGGGATTTCGATTTACAATACCGCTGCAGACGTCAACATCCAGTCGGATGTTGAGTTGACGGGCTCCCGCGGAGTCACGATCACCGACTCGACCGGGACCTATACCTTTGCTGATACCGATATCAATCTGAGCTCGGGAGTGCTTCCGACTCTGACGATCGACGGCGGTTCAAGCACGGTGAACTTCGGTGCCAACAGCTCGATCACCAACGACCAGAACCGGACGACTCTGATGGTCCAGAATAGTCACACCGGTACGTTGAATATGGATGGAAACATTTCGTCCACCGCGGGTAATGGCATTGTCTTCAACAACGCGGACGGCACCTACAACTTCAATGGCACGACCTCGCTCGACGGGACCGACCGCGGGATCTACGTGATCAACAGTTCCTCCGGGACGTTTGCTTTCTCGGAAGATACCAGCATCGCCAATACCGTCGATTCAGCAGTCGAGCTGCATCTGGCGAATGCCGACAACCTGAACTTCACCTACAGCGGCACGATTCAGAACTCGACGGGGTTGGCAATCGGGGTATTTGGTGGCCCGAGTACGGGACAGTCGGTTCTGTTCAACTCCACCGCAGCTGACGCCATTCAGGACAGTGGAGAAGGAATCGTGATTGCCGACACCAATGCGGATGTCAACATTCAATCCGATACCGAGTTGACCGGCACCGGTGGAGTGACCGTTCGCGAGTCGACTGGAACCTACACGTTTGCTGATACCGACATTGCGCAAGGTTCCGCAGGCAATCCGGCCCTGTGGATCGACGGCGGCACGAGCACGGTTAACTTCGGCACGGACAGCTCGGTCACACACGATCAGCTCCACGACGTCGTTCGCGTGGAAAATGTCCACACGGGTACGTTGAATATGGACGGCGTCATCTCCGCGACCGCGGGAAATGGAATCGTGTTTGATAACGCCGACGGCACCTACAACTTTAGCGGCACGACGAACCTGAACGGAACCGCCCGCGGGATCGATGTCGCTAACGGGTCAGCTGGCACGTTCACCTTCTCGGAAGATACGAGCATCGCCAACGCCGGTAACGAAGCCATTCGGATCAATACGGCCACCGCCGACAACCTGGACTTCACCTACAGCGGCACCATCCAGAACTCCACCGACCGGGCGATCAGTATTACCGGTGGTCCTGGCTCCGGGCAGTCGGTGTTGTTTAACTCTACCGCAGCAGATGCCATTCAGGATAGCGGCACTGGTATTCTCATCGCCGGAACCGATGCCGACGTCAACATTCAGTCGGATACCGAGCTGACCGGGTCGTCCGGGCTGATCATTGCCGGTTCCGACGGCACCTACACGTTCGCCGATACCGACATCGATCTCAGCTCAGGAGCGATCGCTCCATTACTGATCGATGGCGGGACGAGCGACGTGATCTTTGGAGCTAACAGCTCGATCACGAACGATATGGATCGAATTGCTCTCATGGTCCAGGGTGGCCACACCGGCACGCTGACGATGGATGGAACGATCTCCTCCACCGATGGGGCGGGTGTGCAATTCAACAATGCGGACGGTACCTACAACTTCAACGGAACCACCACGCTGGACGGCACCGATCGCGGTATTCGCGTCTACAACGGTTCGGCTGGCACGTTCGCCTTCTCAGAAGATACGAGCATTGCCAATACGCTCAACTCAGCGGTTCAGCTGAATATGGCGAGTGCGGACAACCTGGACTTCACCTACAGCGGAACGATCCAGAATTCCACCGGCCGCGCCATCGATATCAGTGGCGGCCCGGGAACGGGACAGACCGTGCTGTTTAACTCCACCGCAGCAGATGCCATTCAGGACAGCGGGGAAGGGATTCGGATTGCCGACACCAATGCCAATGTCAACATTCAGTCCGATACCGAGCTGACCGGCTCTAACGGGGTGGAAATTACCAATTCGACCGGCACCTACACCTTCGCCGATACCGACATCAACCTGAGTTCGGGCACCGATCCGTCTCTCTGGATTGATGGCGGTTCGAGCACGGTCAACTTCGGCGGCAACAGTTCGATTACGAACAACCAGAACCGCACTGTCGTGACTGTGGAGAACGGTCACACCGGTACGCTGAATATGGATGGAACCATCTCGTCAACCGCCGGCGACGGCATCGTGTTCGATAACGCCGACGGGACCTATAACTTCAATGGCACGACCAATCTGAACGGGACCACCCGCGGGATTGACGTGGCCAATGGTTCGGCAGGTACGTTCGCCTTCTCGGAGAACACCAGCATCACGAATACGACAGACGAAGCCATTCGCATGGATCTGGCGAATGCGGACAACCTGGACTTTACCTACAGCGGGACAATTCAGAACTCGGATGGCGTCGCGATCGATATCAGCGGGTCGGGGGCTGGCCAGTCCGTTCTGTTTAACTCCACTGCAGCGGATGCCATTCAGGACAGCGGCCAGGGGATCTGGATTTCCAATACTGACGCGGACATCAATTTCCAGTCCGATACCGAGCTGACCGGCCTGTTCGGTCTCCTCGTCGTGGGTTCGGATGGCACCAACACGTTCGCCGATACCGACATCAATCTGGGCGGGGGAGCAACCTCGTCTCTGTTGATCACCGGTGGGTCGGGCACGGTGAACTTTGGTGCGAACAGTTCGATTACCAACAACTCCAACCGGCCTGTTGTGCATGTTATCGGAGGCCACACCGGAACGCTGAATATGGATGGCGACATCTCGTCAACCGCGGGTAGCGGCCTCGTCTTCAGCAATGCCGACGGCACGTATAACTTCAACGGCACGACGAATCTCAACGGGACCAGCGACGGCGTTCAAATTACGAACGGTTCGTCCGGAACGTTCACTTTCTCAGCTGACACCAGCATTACCAACACGACCGGTGGCGCGGCGTTCGAGGAATCCAACAGCACTGCCAACGTAACCTACAACGGTACGATTACGCAGAATACGGCCCAGAACGCGGTTAACATCACCGACAAAACCGGAGGCTCGACCACGTTCAATGGTCAGGTTACGGCGAACACGAGTAGCGCAACGGCGATCCACCTGGAAGACAACGTGGGATCGACGACCAGCTTCAATGGCGGACTCGATATCGATACCACCACCGGGATTGGCTTGTATGCCCGCAACGCTGGAAACGTGAACGTGACCGGTACTGGGAACAGCATTTATACGACGAATGGAGAAGGGGTTCGTATCGAAAATACAACCGTGGATATGACTTTCGACGAAATCACGGTCCTGCAAAACTCGTTCGGAACCAGCGGGATTCGGTTGAATACCATGTCCGGCGACTTTGAGGTCACTGGAACGACCACGATCGGAAGCAACGGAACGGTTGGGACCGGAATTGATATCAGCAGCGGCACCTTCGACCAGACCGGAAACATCACGTTCGGTGAGGTATTCCTGGGAGCAGCTGGTACGGGAGGAGCGGGCCGGGCATTTTCCGTGGACGGCAGCGGCCAGACGATCAGCTTCGGAGATACCTACATCGCCGGTCTCTGGAACCAGGGCGATCTCCGTTATCGCAGCACCGGTAGCACCAGCAGCCTGACGTTCGACAGCCTCGATAACACCACAGCGACAGCGGTTCGCGGCCTGGCAATTCAGAACTCCGCAGGAAGCGTGACCGTGAACGGCGGTATGATTGAAGGTCGAAGTGGTTCCGCGATCGATGTCGACAGCGGCACCGGTGCGGTCACGATAAACGCGACCATTATCGATACGTCTGGCGGCGGCAACGTGGTCAGCGTTTCCGGCCGCAACGGCAGTTCCAGCGCCGTCAACTTCAACGGGGACGTTATTGGTAACGGATCTGCAATCCTGGTCGACAACAACACCGGAGGAATTATCAACTTCAATGACGACGTGATTATGACCGGAGATACCGGTTTGTACGTTGATAACAACTCAGGGACGACGATTAACTTTACCGGACCCACTACGACCTTCGACACCACCTTCACGGCAATCGGCTTTGTGAACAACGCGTCAACAACGGCGTTGAACTTCAGTGGTGGTAACCTGGATGCAACCTCTGCCTTCATGATCGCCCTGGATGCAAACGGTCCCGGGACGATCGCGATCACCGGCATGAACAATTCGATTTCGGCAGTCAACGATGACGCGATCGATATCAACGGGATTGTCTTCTCACTCAACAACACCTGGGTGAACAACGCTGGAGCGTATTACACCATCGAGACTAACAACAGCACCTTGTCCGGTAACGGCAACATCGCCCCGAACTTCAATTCGACCGGCGGTGGCAACACCGGCGTGATCGAATTCAACGGGGGACTGGACCTGGCTCCGTAACCGAACTGGGACTCTCCTCTCAGTTAAGGCACTTTGGAATTCAGCGGACGAAATCTGGCGTCACCGCTGGCGTGCAAGTTTGTCCCTCGTGTTGTGTGCACGAGACTTGCCGCCAGTCGGGAGCCGTTTCCGCGAGACTCCGCTTGGCTCGTGCAGCGATCCTGAGACGTCAACGTGATGAGCGCGTCTGAACGTTGCCGGGTTCTGTTGCTCAGGTACCGGATCAGTTCGCGATGATCGAACACAGCCAGCGTTAGCAGAAAAC
Organism: Planctomycetaceae bacterium; assembly: GCA_017795105.1. Taxonomy (GTDB): domain Bacteria; phylum Planctomycetota; class Planctomycetia; order Planctomycetales; family Planctomycetaceae; genus Rubinisphaera. The sequence goes on along the minus strand of CP051247.1, from coordinate 5,651,221 downwards.
GCTGCCCTGCTGTAGAGACTCACAGAGTTTCGGGTTTCAGCAGTGTCATTCGAGTCTCGTAGCTTCTCTTTCGCTTCGAGCCCGCTGCTTCCGCAACGCCGTCGCTTCCTCATTGTCTCGTTGATCGATAACTTGAGTGGGTATGATCCTGACTTCAGGAGCAGGCCGACGACGACGGCGGGCCGGGTTGTGTCTCTAACGACGAATGCACCATGGCGTGAAAGAGACGGTTCTCTCGAAGACCATCCGCGTCGAGCGATTGAATGCATCGCAGCCAGTCAGACCACTCAGATCGATTGCCCCCTTTATGAACGCACCACTGATTCCTCGTTTGTCTCCAGGAACGCTCTTGCCGTTGCTGCTGCTCGTCACCATGAGCGACGTTTTCGCACAAGCAGCGGAGTCGAAGCCGAATGTGGTTTTCATTCTCGCCGATGACCTCGGCTGGAGTGACACCACGCTGTTTGGGACGACGAGTTTCTACAAGACACCGAATATCGAACGGCTTGCACGGCGCGGGATGACCTTCACGCGGGCCTATTCCTCAAGTCCGCTATGTTCGCCGACACGGGCAAGCATACTGACAGGGCTCAGTCCGGCACGGCATGGCATCACTTCCCCGACCTGCCATTTGCCGAGTGTAATTCTGAAGCCGGTTCAGACGACAAACGGTCCACCGAACAGGTTTTCGACCTTGCCGAAGTCGGTGTCGCGACTCGATACCGACTATTACACACTGGCAGAGATGTTCCAGGACAATGGCTACGCGACCGGTCACTTTGGCAAGTGGCATCTCGGACATGAGCCCTACTCGCCGCTGGAACACGGGTTCGATGTCGATGTGCCGCACCATCCCGGTCCGGGACCGGCGGGCAGTTACGTCGCTCCATGGAAGTTCAAAGATTTCGATCACGATCCGGACATGCCCGATGAGCACCTTGAGGACCGGATGGCCAAAGAAGCGGTCAGATTCATCGAGAAGCATGCAGACAGGCCGTTCTTTCTGAACTACTGGATGTTCAGCGTGCATGCTCCTTTCGATGCCAAGCAGTCTCTGATCGACGAGTATCGTAAACAGGTTGATCCGAAAGACCCGCAGCGCAGTCCCACCTACGCGGCGATGATCGAGAGTATGGATGATGCCGTCGGTACGTTGCTCGACACTCTCGACAGACTGAAACTGGCGGACAACACGATCATCATTTTCGCCTCGGACAATGGCGGGAATATGTATAACGAAGTCGATGGTACGACGGCGACGAGCAATGCACCATTGCGGGGCGGCAAGGCGACGATGTACGAAGGTGGGGTGCGAGGACCAGCAATCATTGTGCAACCGGGATCGATTGAAGCCGATTCCCGAAGTGACGAGATCATTCAGAGCAGCGACTTCTATCCAACGCTGCTGGAAATGCTGTCAATCGACGCTCAACCGCATCAGGAGTTTGATGGCATCAGCATTGTTCCGGCACTACAGGGCGAGGCGCTCGATCGAGAAGGCATTTTCACCTACTTCCCTCACGCTCCAGGCGTTCCGGACTGGCTGCCTGCTTCGGTCAGCGTTCACAGGGGAGACTGGAAGCTGATTCGCATCTTTCATGGGGGCACGAATTACGAGCACCGATATAAGTTGTTCAATCTCAGAGACGACATCGGCGAACAGAACAATCTTGCAGACGAGTTTCCGGAAATGGTTAACCAACTCGATGCACTGATTGAGCAGCACCTTGTCGACACTCAGGCTGTTCGACCGTTGCCCAACCCGAAATTCGAACCGTCGAAGTACGATGTCTCGAAGGAGGGGAAGGCTGAACTCAAAGGCAGCGGGAAGACTTCGAAGCCCCCCAAAGCGTCCCCGACAGCGAAGCCGGTTGCCGGCTGGCAGCCGGGCGGAACTTGCATGGTGTCCGCATCGAAGGCAGCACTCGTGGTTAACAGCTCAGGGAAGGACCCGTATCTGAGCCATCGACTGCCCAGGCCAGTCGCCGAAACGTCATTCACCTTGCACATCACCATGACCTCGAATTCGAGCGGCAGAGGTCAGGTCTACTGGCAGGAACAATCAACCGGTCCATTCACTGCTGAGCGCAGTCGTTCCTTCGATGTCGAGCACGACGGCAAGACGCACGAGTACGCCGTCAAGTTCGCGACAGAGAATCCACTGCTCGCTGTGCGAATCGATCCCTCACGAGGTCAGGGGACGATCGAGATTTCCGACATTCGACTGGTTGGCGAAAATGGGGCGATACACTACCGCCTGAAACTTCCGTCCGCACCTTCAGCATCGAACTCACAATAACAGAAGCCGTCGCCTGCCCTGAGGCAGCAGCAAGACGCCCCCAAGAGCAGAAAGACGAATCCGTGTCCCGTTTATTAGCTCACATCGGCGCGGTCCTGTGCCTCCTTCTTGCGGGTGCTGCAACAGCGGCAGAAAAGCCGAACATCCTGTTTGTCTTGACCGAAGATCAGGGCGCTCACTTGAGCGTTCTCGGAACGCCGGGGCTGAACACGCCCCATATGGATGCGCTGGCAAAGTCCGGTACCTACTTCAGCAACGCTTTCGTCGCTTACCCTGTTTGCTCGGCATCAAAAGCGGCCATTTTCACGGGGCTGCACAGCCACACGAACGGCATTCTGAACAACACGCATAACTTCCATAAGCCGGCCGCTCAGGTTACGCAAGCCGAGCGGAACCTTAAGCTCGCTCGCACCAATCGCATACGAAGTGAGTTCCTGACACTGACTGAGATTCTGAAAGCCAACGGATACTATCAGGGAGTAACGCACAAGCTGCACGTGTTGCCGAACGAGAAGTTTCCGTACGACGAATTCCTCCATGGCTCACGGGCCGAGATCGCAGAGTTCATCCGGAACGCAACAGCGCGGAAGCAGCCGTGGTTTCTCATGGTCAACATCCCGAACTCTCATCGGCCTTATCCGAACAGCGACAAGACTCCGATCGGCGTCGATCCGGATGACGTCAGCCTGCCGGAATTCCTGCCGGATTCGCCCGTCGTTCGCAAAGACTGGGCCGAGTATCTCGCTGCAGTCGAACAGGCCGATGCGTTGACAGGTCAGGCGATCGAAGTGCTCAGGCAGTCCGGGCAGAACGACAGCACCATCGTCCTGTTCATGAGCGATCACGGGCCGACATTTCAGCACGGAAAGATGACACTCTACGATCTCGGCCTGCGGGTGCCGCTCGTGGTTCGCGGTCCCGGCATACGAAAGGGAGCCGTTTGCGACGAACTGGTTAGCGAACTCGATCTGCTTCCTACTCTCCTGGAATTGTGCGGGATCGAACAGACGTTCGACTATCCACTTCACGGCCAGTCCATCCATGGGATGCTGACAGGCGACACGGACGCGAAGGGACACGACTTCATCTTCGCGGAGATTTCCCACCGAGGTCCACTGCCGAACAACGGCATGCAGGCACGTTCGGTCTTCGATGGTCGCTGGAAGCTGATCTATCGCGAAAACGTGGAAACTGCCTGGCGGCAGGTGAATGCTGACAGTCGTCAGTTCAAAGTCTGGGGCAATCGAACGTATGCGGAAACGATTCGGCTAAGGGATACGTTTCCTAAACAGTACCAGATTCTCGCTGAAATGGACCCGCAGAATCTTGGCGGAACTGTGCCGACTCTGGAACTGTACGACCTTAGCGTTGACCCGGACGAAATGCGGAACCTCGCGGCCGTCTCCGAGCATCAAAACAATCGAGAACGGCTGCTCGGGGCGTTGCGAGAATGGGTGAGAGCAACCAGTGATTCTGCGGTGAATCCCTGAGTCGCCCGCCAACGATCAAGCAGGCGACGCGGTCCCCTTTCTCGTGCTTGCTCTTCAATCCTGCCACAAATACAATCTCATCAACGCTCACTGATTATTGAGCTCCTGCCGCAAGTTCCCTTCCTCCTCACGATGAGAGACCACTTCATGCCCCTTCACCGTTTGTTCGTGACGCTTTGCCTTCTTCTTTTTCCGTTCGTCGCCTTTGCAGCCGAGCCATCCCAGGACGCGAACATTGCCCCCAGCGAGATCGTGCATCATCAGCTGCTCGAGAAGTCTCTCGAATTGCTGGCCGACCGTCGTGAAGCTTACGAACAGAGAACCAGTGTGGATGACATTCGCACTCATCAACAGCAGTTGAAGGACTACTTCGTCCAGGCGATCGGCGGCTTCCCCGAGAAAACCCCGCTCAATCCGCAGATTACAGGGACCGTACAGCGTGAAGGGTATCGCGTTGAGAAACTCATGTACGAGAGCCGGCCGCAACACTACGTCACCGGGACGATGTTTGTGCCAGAGAGTAACGAGTTCACTGCCCCCTACCCCGCCGTCCTGGTGGTGTGTGGCCACTCTGCCAACGGGAAGGCCTACGAAGGATATCAGGCGTCCTGTGCACTGTTGGCACTCAATGGCATCGCTGCATTTATTATCGATCCCATTTGTCAGGGAGAGCGAAAGCAGCTGCTGAAGTCGGACGGGACGCCTGTCATCGGCAGTGCCACGACCGGTCACACACAGGTTGGCATTGGGGCGATCTTGCTTGGCTGGAACACGGCTCAGTTTGAAATCTGGGATGGCATCCGGGGGATTGACTATCTGCAGTCACGGCCGGATATCGACGGTAAGAAGATTGGCTGCTTCGGCAACAGTGGTGGTGGAACGCAGACGTCCTACCTGATGGCATTGGACGAACGGATCGTCGCTGCGGCACCCAGCTGCTACATCACGAGTTTTGAACAACTCCTGACAACCATTGGACCTCAGGACGCCGAGCAGAATATCTTCGGACAACTGGCCGCGGGAATGAACCACGCAGACTATGTCATTATGCGGGCGCCGCGTCCGACGCTGCTTTGCACCGCAACGCAGGACTTCTTCGACATCAGCGGCTCCTGGAATGCATTCCGCGATGCGAAGCGAGTCTACATGCGATTCGGATTCGGCGAGCGAGTGGATCTTGCCGAGAATGACGACACTCACGGTTTCAAGAAACCGCTGCGGGAAGCAGCCGCTCGATGGATGCTTCGCTGGCTGGCAGACCGCGATGTTGCAGTCACCGAACCGGAAATCGATTTGCTGTCCGACGAGGAGATGTGGTCCACGCCGAACGGACAGGTCATGCTGCTGCCCGGTGCACGCTCCGCATTTGACCTCAACATGGAAGAAGCCGAGCGGCTGGCCAGAATTCGAGAACAGAAGTGGAGCAGCGAGACACCGGCAGATTCGCGCGAGCGGATTCGCAAGACTCTGGGCGTCCCCACACTGAAAGAAATTGCCCCGGCTCAGCCTGAGAACGTCGTTGAAACGGACAGCGAAGCCGAACAGCAGGAACAGGTCCTGCTCACGACAACGTCGGGAGTACCGCTTACCGGGACGTGGGTCAAACCGAACGGAGCGTCAACCGGCACGACGTTGTATCTGCATGCGGCCGGCGCCAAAAAGGCCGTTGAGGACGATGCGGAACTCAAAGCACTAGTCGAAGCAGGACAGTCCGTTCTGGCCATCGACATATCCGGAATCGGTACAACACAGCCGGAAGGTCAGCGCTGGTACAGCGATAGCTTCGGCGTCAACGCGGGGAACGCGGTCATCGCCTACCTGTGCGGAACATCTCTGGTCGCTCAGCGAACAGAAGAAATCCTGGCGATCGTCAAGTTCGTCAGGGCTGAAGAGGACAAGTCGAAGGCATCGATCTCACTGGTCGCGACCGATGAACTTTGCGTCCCGGCCCTGCATGCAACTGTCCTCGCACCGGAGTTGATTCGCGAGGTCAAACTGATCCGTCCGCTCACCTCGTGGACCGAAGTCATTCGCGGCAAGCTGACCCGCAACCAGGTTGTCAATGCCGTCCACGGCGTACTGCGGGAGTACGACCTGCCAGAACTGCTGACAATGCTCGGTGATCGTGTAACCGTCGTCGCCCCGGTCGATGGCCAGGGCAATCCAGTCGATTAAGGCTCACCAACTCGACTTCGAGTTCACGGGTCGCGCAAGTCCCATTGCCGAGAACCTCAAGTGATACTCAAGTGCACATCACTGAGGACGCAACAGGATGACCTGCCGTTGTTCATCGGTCTGCTGAAAACACATTTCGCTAAGAAAGTCACTTAGCGAAATGTCGCTCAGCAGATCGTAATCGCTCGAAATTCAGTTCATTTTTCAGGCAGTGTCGATTCGCGATAGGGTTTGTTGGATGCGTACAACTTCGCCTTGCGTTTGACGTCTGCTTTGTCCTGGACTTCTGGAGACATCAATTCCATCGCGGCTGCCAGCTGCTGTTGTGCAGACTCAAATTCGCCAGCCTCGGCATAGGCAGCCGCGAGAGTGTCCAGAAGAAGAGGATGCTCCCACTCCGTCAATTCGCAGGCCCGACGGGCGTTGGCCACGGCCTTTTCTCCATCCCGGATTTCTTCCGACGGCCAGGTCGCTTGCAGCCAGGCAAGGTCGTTGAGGGCTTCGAGATAGTCTGGGTTCATCGCAAGGGCTTCTTGCAAACCGGCGGCTGTTTTCTCGGCATCGCCGAGTTCGCGATAGCACTTGGCTCGCCAGTACAGGATCTCGGCGGACCGCTGGACGGCCAGAGCCTGATCGTAGTCCTCGATGGCGAGAGCATACGATTTTGCTTTCCGATGCAGGTTCCCACGAATGTAATGGGCCAGAGGAGCGAGTTGGTGATTGGGAACAACTTCAATTACGCGAGACAGATCGCGAATCGCATCTTTCGGACGATCGAGCTTCTTCAGGCAATTGGCACGAGCAATCAGTTCCGGCACACCGTTCGGACTTTGCTCCAGAAGCCTCGTCAAATCGGCAGCTGCATCCTCATACAGCTCGGACTGCTCGAGAATCTCCGCCCGCTTACGAAGGAACTGCACATTCTCGGGATCCAGTGAAACGGCCTGATTCAAATCCTCCAGGGCAGCTGAAAGTTTACCGGAGGTGTGATAAGTTCTCCCCCGCTGGAAATAGACGACTCCATTGTTGGGAAGAACCTGCAAGACCTGACTATAGTCCTCGGCAGCTTTGTCATACTGCCCGAGATCAAAATGGGCGTTGCCCTGATAGAACATCGCATTGACGTTCCCCGGATCCAACTTCAGGATTTCTGCAAAGTCAGACAGCGCCTGAACCGAGTCGTCTAATGCGATCAGGCACCGTCCTCGAAGCTCGCGGAATCTCGTCGATCTCGGGTTCAGTCGAATGACAACGTCGAAGTCACTGACTGCATTCTTCAGATCGTTGTTGTTGAGATAGATCATTCCACGATGCTCGTACGCGGGAATCAGCGATGCATCGAGCTTAATCGCGTCGCTGAAATCCTGGACGGCACGATCGTTATTGCCGGCCTGCCGATGTGCCAGACCTCGGTTGAGCCGCATACTGGCTTCTTCGGGGGCAAGTTTGACCGCCATGTCGAAGTCCTGAATCGCCTTCTCCATTTCTCCTTTCATCATCCAGCAATAACCACGCTCGTTGAAATCTCGATACTCCTTCTCGATTTCAATTCGTCTGGTGAAATCGGCGATCGCTTCGTCGTACTTGTCGATCGAAAGCCAGACCATCGCTCGGGCGTACAGATCTTCCCGGTTGGTCGGATCGTTCTCGATCAGTTCCGAGAAGTACTCAATGGCTTCCGATTGCGGCACGACCTTCGAGGCGGGAACCCAACCCGGACGGGGCGACTTGACTCTGAGACGATCCCCTTCGACCGCGATCACATCAAGTGGAAAGCCACGGGTGACTTCGTGGACCGGCTTTCGGTTCTCCATGATGGAACACTCGTGGGTGACGACAACTCGATCGCCCGCCTTGAACTCCTGAGAGAACAACGACGTCGTCGAAGTGAGCAGCAATAGACATAGCAGCGCGGAGATTCTCATTTCGACGGACTCCTTGTTGGGAAAGGTTTTCGTGGGATCTGCTCAAGAGCGTGCAGTATTCTCTGAATGTCGCCAAAGCGATGAGCGAGGGCTTGTTTGGCGTCTGGGTCTTCTTGATGACGTGATCGCCTGCGTCACGCTTCAGAAAGGCCTGCGTTTCGGGGCTCGTCGGCCCACGCTGCGAACCAAGGTGCATCAGCGGTTTCGAACGATGATCGTGCTCGCCAATCGCAGCATTTCCGGCTCTCGACGTCCAGGCAGCCCCTGTCGCATACAGCCCCCATGCGAGTAGATCTCTTCGGTTCATCGTGACCGCTCCTGTCGACCGACATCGAACGATTGCTTTTCCCGCCGCTTCTCCTGTCAATCACCCTGACTCGAACATTTCGATCTTACCAAGACCAGACGCAAATACCTTCTAGTTTTTCAGAACGGACCGTGTGGCATGTTTCGCTACAGAGTCAAATGGGTTCGATCGCACCTCTGATTCCTGTCGACAGCTTGTAGACACTATTTACGACAACCGCACAAACTGAGAACGAGTCCCACACGGCCGCTTGAGTCTCATTGCCATCTCCGGTCGACGAAGAGTTGAAAAGCACGCCGGTTATCTCGACATCTGCGATAAATACTCATCCTCATCTTCGCTGTCGCACCAGGCGACCCCAGTCGAACGGAGCCGTTGCCGCCCGGACCAGGTCTTCTGGGACGACTGCGCTCACCCCGTTCAAAGCTTCTGGCAACTTGCCTGTCTGTTCACTATCCTCAATCGGCTGAGAGACTGGTTCAGAGTCTAGCGAAGTAATGTCATATCCGGTCACCGGGTTTAGCCTCAGGAGGCTGAACAGATCAGAACGAAGAATGCAAGCGGCCTGCGAAAAGCCTTTGCGATCCAGCGCGCTCGGCTCACCCGATCAGCCTTTTGAAAGTCTTATGATTTTCGACTCTTTTCAAGATTGCCCCAGTCACACCGTTTAGTTCTCGAAGTCAAATCCGTCTTACCCTTTAGAGCCAGGTTTCTCGATGTCTGAGCCGATTGATCCTCAACTCCTGTTGGATGCAGCACTCGGAGGGAATCGGACGGCATTGGGGCAGCTGCTTGATCATTTCCGTTCCCAGCTTCGAGAAACGATTGATGTCCAGGTTCGAGGGCCACTTCAGCGTCGGATCGACGAATCCGATGTCATTCAACAGGCTTGTGTACGAGCGGTCGAGGTCTTCGACCAGCAGTTCCGGGGAACGACAACCGAAGAGTTCTGGCGATGGCTTGAACGCATTCAGCAGCACACGTTTATCGACCTCGCCCGAACCCATCAGGCTCAGCGTCGAGACGCCAGACAACACAATAGCGACGTCGTTGCTGATGAGTTTGCCGGCAAGGTCAGCTCTCCCAGCCAGAAGGCCATGCGGACAGAAAAACAGCAGAAGCTCGAAGCGGCGCTGCTTCAGTTACCCGAGTCTCAGCAGGCAGCTGTCCGCCTCCGACATCTTGAAGAGCGGAAGATTGAGGAGGTCGCTCAACTGCTCGGGAAATCGCCTGCGGCGGCCGCCCAGCTTATCTATCGAGGTGTGGCAGCGCTCAAAACACTTCTGGACACCGATCCACTCTGACGCAGCAGACAGCATTTCCGGAGGCGACCATGACTGACAATCAAACGGGAGAGATTCTGGCTGATTACATGCGTCGAGTCGATTCCGGAGAGCAGGTCGATGTGAACGCGATTTGCGAAGCCCATCCGGAAATTGCCGACGAGATTCGAGCCTACATTGATGGGGCCGCTCTGGTCCAGAACCTCCTCCGTCCGGGCGACACTTCAAAGCTCGACGCGTATCGAGACACAGTCCGTCCATCCCAATCGCACGATACCGATGCGGATTTAATCGGACATCTCTTCGACCGATATCGAATCGAGAAGCAGCTCGGAGAAGGTGCCATGGGAGCGGTCTATCTGGCCGTCGATACCCAGCTGGATCGGGAAGTGGCGCTGAAAATCCCCAAAGTGCGAGACGGGGAGCAGAATGACTTTCTGGCTCGCTTTCGCTGGGAAGCGCAGGCCGCAGCCAAGTTAGATCACCCCGGGATCTGTTCGGTCTTTGACTTCGGAGAGTCTTCCCGTCGGCCCTACATCACAATGGCCTACATCAATGGACTGCCCCTTTCTCACTTCGTCGGCACTAACGAACTCGACCAGAAGAAGATCATTGAGATCGTCCGCGAAATTGCAGATGCACTCCAACACGCTCATCAGATGGGAGTCATTCATCGAGATCTCAAATCCGGCAATGTGATGATCAATCATCAGGGTAAGCCAATCGTGACCGATTTCGGACTTGCCCGCAAAGCCGACCAGACCGAGGAATCCAGGCTTACGCTGGAGGGAGCACTGGTGGGCACGCCCGGGTATATGGCTCCCGAGCAGGTTGAAGCCGAGTCCGATCAGATTGGCCCAGCGACCGACATCTATTCGCTGGGCGTCATTCTCTACGAACTACTTACCGGAGATCTGCCTTTTCGTGGCAGTATTCACTCGATTCTCGCTCAGATCACCCGCGATAAACCCCGGAACCCGCTCAATATCAACCCGCATGCGGACGCCAGGCTTTGTGAACTCTGTCTACAGATGCTGGCGAAGAAGCCAGAGAATCGTCCGCAGTCGATGCAAGAAGTCGCCGACCAACTCGATCAGTACGCGGCTGAACCGACTCCTGAGCAGATTGCCAAACAAGACGATAAGACCCGTCGTCTCGAGAAGCTCGAGAGCGCGAAGCAAAAGGTGACCGATCTTGTCAGGCGCGGACAATATGCCCAGGCGGTGAGTCTACTCGAAAAGATGAGTGCGACGACAGATCCAGATGCCATCGGCTATGCCAGCTGGGCGCGCGAGGAACTGAATCGCGTAAGAAAGCTGCCGCAGAAGGTCCGGGACGGAGTGCCGGCACTCGTGGGAACCGCTCGAAAGTTCATGCAGAAATACGATTACGGGCAGGCCGCTGAGATCCTGCAGCAGATTCCGCAAGAGATGCGTTCTCCATCCGTTGAAAAGCTGCTCAATAAAGCGATCGACCTGCAGGATGAAGCGGACATGCTCCTCAAGGACCTCCGGGAATGTGTGCGATCGAGGGAATTCCAGGGCATCGACGATAACGTGCAACGTCTACTGGAGATCAAGCCGAACAATCGGTTCGCACGAGATCTCAGCCATGCCCTGAAATCCTATCAGCACGTCTCGGTGGACCGTCGCGAATATGTCTTTGGTCAGACTGGAGAACTGCTTCCCCTTGAGGAAGCAAAAACATTCTCAACGCTCTTGCTCATGGTTCTCACTGTTCTGATCGGCTTCGGCGGACTCTTCTATGGGATTACGCTTCTGATTGACGTTGGCGATGTGACCCTGCTCGTCGAAACTGACGACGAGCTGCTTAAGAATGGCGACCTCACACTGACGTTTGACGGCGAGACTCATCACATCAATGGTCCTGAATTTAAAATCAGCGTCGCTCCTGGCGAATATGGCTACGAGGTTCGCCAGGGCGATACGCTCATTCGTAATCCCGAGAAGTTCACTGTCGTCAAAAAAGGGCAAAACGTGCTGACGATCCAGCCTTGGCCTTCGCTCGTGGACCGAAGTTCCACGTCCGTTCCCAAGGCCAGCTCGGCGAATGAACAGCCAGACTTTGCCGAGGTCCATGGAGCGTCGAAATCTCAACTTCAGGCGTGGCTGAAATCTATTCGCGGCGAGTACATCCCCTTGCATATCAATTTGCGGTGGGGAGCATCAGACCTGATCTTCGATGCAACGGCCGAAGCGGATTCAACGGGGAACAACTGGGTGGTCAACTTTTTCGAGAACAGTTCTGAATCTCTGGAGTTCTCCTCGAAGTACCGGTGGTCGCACGCCCTCTACTGGCGGCTCCTGTTTCCGACAGCGGGCGTGCCGCCGCAGGAAGGCCCGGGGCTGAGGATTCGTCGGGAAGACAGCGAAACAACCTACAACCCTAGAGACATCCATGACCAGGAGTTCCAGGAAGCCGTCGACTTTTACGAGCGTCGCAAGTGGTTTCCGATGTCGCTCTGCACGACGGAATCGGCTGGTCAGGAACACAACTTCTTCCTGGGGCATCAACGGTTCGATGTCGAACATCAGTCCTTCGTCGGGCTGACGCTGGAAGAGTTCCGGAAAAAGAATGCCGAGTTCGAAGACAAGAACTGGAGGTTGCATTTCTTTCAACTGCAGTCGGGCACATCGACCCTCAAATTCAATTGCACGTTCTGTGAGGACAAGAACGCTTTCACGACAGAAACCTCGTTCGATCTGTCGGAGGACCAATACGAGTCCCTGCTCGAACAGCGACGGCTCTCCGTCTGGCGTCCGCATTGCGTCGGTTCGTATCTCGACAATGGAACGGTGAAGTACGTGGTCAACTGGCAGCGGCGTGCAGATCAAACAGAAGTGCCCGATCAAACGATGGCCTTACCTGTCGAACACGTCGCTGCCGACACACGGTCGCACTGGCGTCACCTGCCCATCGATGCCCCTCGTCCGGCGATTGCCCCGTTTGATCCGCAGAACGCTTCAGAACTTCAGCAGCAATGGGCCGAATACCTGGATGTTCCCGTTGAATTCACGGACAAGTTCGGCTTCACGTTTAGCTTGATCCCCCCTGGCGAGTTCGACATGGGAACATCTCAAGCCGAGCTTGACGAACTGATGGTGCACGGAGAGAGCGGCGGTGAGTATTGGAAGACCTGTTTGATCAGCGAAAGCCCGCAGCACCGAGTGGCTCTGACGAAACCGTTTTATCTGTCGACGAAGGAAGTCACGCAGGGTCAGTTCGAATCAATAATGTCGTTCAATCCGTCGTATTACGCCTCCGAGAACAATGAGGAACTGGCAGAAACCTCGACACTCAATTTTCCCGTGGAAGGCGTGACCTGGAATCAGACTCAGGAGTTCATTGAGGCACTCTTGTCTGATCTCGGTGATTTTCGCAAAGCATCCGATCAACCGTTCTATCGTCTTCCCAGCGAAGCCGAATGGGAGTTCGCGTGCCGCGGAGGAGCCAGTACACGCTTCTGGACCGGTGATGATGAACAGGTCCTGTCGGAAAAAGAGAATTTCGGGAACAGGCACGGGGGAATTCTTGACGTTGCCTCACTCTCTCCCAATCCCTTCGGACTTTACGACATGTCGGGCAATGTCCACGAGTTTGTCGAGGACCGCTGGGACTCCAAACATCCGACGGAAGCCGAAAGTCCGATCTCAGTCAATCCGACGGGAGCAACCAGCACGGACCTGACCAGCCGAGTCGTCCGGGGAGGCGATTTCTGGTGGTGGCACTACCACTCGCGAGCAAGCTATCGCATTTCCTGCGAACAAGATGTCCAATCAGGAATGACCATCGGATTCCGACTTGCCGGCAACGTCGAAGCTTACAAAATGGTCGAATCCTCGTCCGCTGTTGCCTCCGAAAAATAACCCGTTCTTTCGATGTCCGAATGAAGCGGAGACGAGTGGAAACGTGAAGATAAACGCAGGGAAGTTCCTTTGACACTGAGATCCAAAGGACAATCGCCACGCGAAGATCACGCGTCACATCGCAGAGTTCGGTACCTCGCGTCGAATTGTTGTCTCTTCCTGCGTATGGTACTGTGATCAACTGCACACGGCACCACTTTCCGGGTAGTTGACGGGGCTTCAATTCGCGGTCTCTTCCGCCGAGCGGGCGATACGTCGTCCGTCGAACTGATCGAACGAAGATTCCTCCCATGGGGGCGATCGTCACTGCCGCGGTCTGCCTGGACTCACCGTACCAAACATTCCCATCTGTATTCCGACCAACCTGAAGATCGAAGGGCCCACGGGCTGTGTTCAAGTTTATTCATGCCGCAGACATCCATCTCGATAGTCCCCTCCGAGGTCTCGAGAATTACGAAGGGGCTCCGGTCGCTGAGATTCGCGGAGCCGCTCGCAGCGCCCTCTCGAATCTCGTCGATCTGGCGATCGAGGAGAACGTCGATTTTGTATTGATCTCCGGCGATATCTACGACGGGGACTGGCGCGACTACAACACGGGATTGTACTTCATCAGCCAGGCCCAACGTCTCGGACAGGCAGACATCCCTTTGTATTTGATCTCGGGCAATCATGACGCTGCCAATCGAATGACCCGCAAGCTCCGACTGCCGGAGAACGTCGAAATGTTCCCCACCGGATCGGCGGGAAGTGCAATAATCGAAGATCTTGATGTTGCCATTCATGGCCAGAGTTTCGCGACCGCAGCCGTCTACGACGATCTCTCTCAAGACTATCCGCTACCAGTCGCGGGCTGTTTCAATATCGGCATGCTTCACACCTGTGCGACCGGAAAGGACGGGCATGAGCGATACGCCCCCTGCTCTGTGGAAGGCCTTTGCTCCAAGGGATACGACTACTGGGCCCTCGGTCATATCCACCAGAGAGAGACGCTCTTAGAATCACCCTACATTGCTTTCTCGGGCAACATTCAGGGACGCCATGCTCGCGAGACCGGTCCCAAAGGCTGTCTGCTGGTCACCGTCGATGATGACCGGTCCCTGAAGACGGAATTTCATGCTCTGGACGTCGTCCGCTGGGAGGTCCTCAGACAGGACGTGAGCGATCTTCAGAACATCGACGAGGTTCTGAACCAAATCACCCAGGCTATCGAAGAACACCATGGGAACGCCGAGGGACGTCTGCTCGCGCTTCGTGTTGAATTGACGGGCACGGGCCCGATTCACCGCGAACTCCACGCCCACAAGTTTCGATGGATCAACGAAATCCGCTCGATCGCGATCGATGCCGGAAAGGGCGACGTCTGGATCGAAAAACTGAAGCTGTTGACGTCGGATCGCCCCCAGCGTCAGATTGACGGCACGGTCTCTGACGACGCCATCGGCGAGCTCATTTCCTTGTTTGAAACTGCCCGCTCCAACCCCGATGGCCTCTCTGATCTAGGATTCGACCTCTCCGACATCATCCGGAAATTGCCATCGGAACTGAAATCCCAGATCCCCGTCGATGACCCCGCCTGGCTCACCGAAACAGTCAACTCCGCAGAATCGCTCCTGCTCAGCCGAATCGTCACGGAGGACAATCAGTGAAACTCCTTCAGCTGCATCTCAAAGCCTTTGGACCGTTCTCCGATCAGGTACTGGATCTCTCACCAGGACACCACGGCCTGCACATTGTCTATGGAGCCAACGAAGCCGGCAAAAGCTCGTCCCTGCGGGCGATCAGCGACCTGCTCTTCGGCATTCCCGCCCGAACTCCCGACGACTTTATTCACCCCTATCCGAAACTCCGAATCGGAGCGGTCCTCCAGCATAGCGACGGCTCGACTCTCGAAATCATCCGCCGAAAGGCCACCAAGAATTCGCTCTTCGACGGCAATGATTCGGTACCTCAGGACGAGTCCAGCCTCGGCAGGTTTCTGGGAGACATCGATCGCGATCTGTTCCACCTGATGTTCGGAATCGATCACCATCGGTTACGGCAAGGGGGCGAGCAAATTGTTCAGGGGAATGGTCGCGTCGGCGAACTGCTCTTTTCCGCCGGGGCCGGCGTGGCCAATCTGCAAACGGTGCAGAGATCTCTTCGGGAAGAAGCCAACCTGCTGCTCAAGCCGAGTGGCCGATCCGGTCAGATTGCAGACGACATCAAGGAGTACCGCACGGCTCGCGACGAAGTAAAAGGCGTTACGATCACCGCGGAAGCCTGGACGCGATACGATTCCGCGCTCAAGGCTGCCGAATCGGAGAAGCACGAGCTCGACGAGAAGATCCGGCAGCAACGAGCCGAGCAGAACCGACTGACCCGAATTCGCGATTCCATCACGACGATCGCCAAATGGAGAAAAGCCAAGGACGATCTCAGTGAAGTTTCGGCATTCCCACTTTTGTCCGACGACTTTGAAGCCGAAAGCCAACGCCTGCTGGTCGATCTACGAACGGCTCAACAGCAAAAGGTCGACGCCGAGAACAGCCTTACCCGGCTCACCGAAGAGATCGCGGGGCTCGTCATTCCTGATCGACTGCTGAATGAGGCCGATGCTGCGGAAGCCATTCGCGACCGACTGGGCAGCTACCGTAAAGCGATGGCGGATCGGCCCAAGCTGGAGACGTCTCGTCAGCTGGCCGAGAATGAGGCTCTGGAGATACTTAAAGACCTCGGCCGCGTGCCGGATCTCTCGCAGGTCGAGACCCTGCGTATTCCCGCCGACAGGACGATCCGAATTCAAAACCTCGGGAACCAGCACGAAGCCCTTATCGAGCGGCAGCAAGCGGCGCAGCGCGATTGCGACAGAATCCGCGGAAGACTCTTGCGAGTCGAGGAAGAACTGGCCAGCACGACCGCCCCGGAAGAGCCGGAAGCGCTCAACAGTCTTATCGCCGAGATCCAGCTCGCTGGGGACCTGGAGACTCAACTGGCCTCTCGTCAGGAAGAACAACGCGAACTGGAAGAACAGGTTCAAACCAGTTTCACGTCGCTCGGTTCCTGGTCGGGCACACGCTCGGAGATGGAGCAGCTTCGTGCTCCTTCCGTGACGACCATCGACCAGTATTCCGACCACTTCAAGGAGCAACAAAGCGGACTGCGGACGCTTCAGGTACGCATGGACGAAAAAGTCGCCCAGAAGCGTCGACTCGAGAAACAGCTGGCTGAACTGGAACTCACACGCCCGGTCCCGACAGAGGATGAACTCACCTCTGCACGCGAACGCCGGGAACAGGGCTGGCAGATCATTCTTCGAGCCTGGCAGGACAGTGAGGACACCGACGAAGCAGCCGCTCCGTTCATCGATGACTACCCTCCCGCCAGAAACCTCTCCGACGCCTACCGACGTGCAGTCGACGTGACCGACCAGATCAGCGATCAGCTCCGTTCTGACGCTGACCGGGTCGCTACCAAGGTCAAGACGCAGTTCGAGATTGCTCAATGCGAACAGGACTTGAAAACGCTGGAAGAAGAGCTTCTACAGGCCGAGACGGAACAGACCGAACTTCACTCACAGTGGCGTGAACTCTGGGAATCGCTCGGAGTATCAGCTCTCACACCTGCCGAAATGCGTGACTGGCTGCGCCACCATCAGGACTTCACCGCGAAGGCGAGTCAGTTGCGACTCCTGACCGGCAAAGTCGATCATCTCACGACTCAGATTGCCAACTATCGCCAGGCCATGCAGGAACTACTTCAACGAGTTGTCCCGGACGCCACCACGGAGCAACGTTCGCTGAGAGAACTCGTAAGCTGTGCGAAGAAGGCCTGTGATGCCATCACTTCCATTCAAAGCCGGCTCAAGCAGCTTCGTGCCGAGCAGGAGTCTCATCAAGACGAGTTGCAGACAGCAGAGAAAGCACTGCGTGCAGCCGACCAGCAGGTTGAAGCCTGGAAGGCGAGCTGGGCAGCCGAAATGCAAAAGCTGGGACTGTCCGACGATGCGCTTCCCTCTCAGGCAAACAACGTGCTTCAGAACATTAATCGGCTCTTTCAGAAGCAGCAGGAATCGGTTCAGTTTAGCCTGCGGATCGAGGGGATCGATCGAGAAGCCAGCGACTTCGAATCCGATGTGAAAGATCTGCTGGGACGAACCCTGCCCGATCTTACTGACTCGCCCACCGACAAGGCGGTGACACATCTGGTTGCTCGACTCAAGGACGCCCAGACGTCCGAAGAACAGCGAAAGTCGCTTCAGGAGCAACTCAAGGAACAGCAGGGCCGTTTCGACGATGCTGTTTCCCGGATCTCGAAAGCGGAAGCATTGTTGCAGGAGATGTGCCGGCAGGCTTCGTGCGATTCGTCTGAAGAACTTTCAAACGCCTCTGCGAAGTCGCGACGCCGTCGGGAACTGGAACGATCGGTGGCCCAACTGGAAGAGGTGATCGGAAGCAACAGCGGCGGAACCGAGTTTGCGGCTTTCGTCGAGCAAGTCGAATCTGAGACGGTCAACTTCGACACACTTGAACCGCGACTCAAGGAACTTGCCGATGGCCTGAATCGTCTCGAAGAGCAGCGTGAGATAGTCGTTGGGCAAATCAAGGCGGCAAGTCTCGAACTCAATAGGATCGATGGTCGATCGATGGCCTCGGAACGTGAACTCGATTGCGAGAGCATCGCATCCCGTCTGGAAGAGCGAGTTCAATCATTCGCCCAGTTACGCCTCGCGACCGCGATCCTCAACGTTGCCATCGAGCAATATCGGAGCAAGCACCAGGGCCCCGTGTTGACCCGAGCGAGCGAAATCTTCCGCCACATCACTTTGGGGAACTTCTCGGAGCTCCGAGCTGATTTCGATGAATCGGGGGAACCCGTGCTGACTGGTGTGCGAGGAAGTGGCGACGAACGCGTTTCCGTCGCCGCCATGAGTGACGGGACCAGCGATCAGCTCTATCTGGCTCTGCGACTGGCGAGTCTGGAAAGCTGGATTGAACATCATGAACCGCTGCCTTTAATCGTCGACGACATTCTGTTGACGTTTGATGACGACCGAGCAAGAGCGACTCTTGAAATGCTGGCGGAATTCTCGCGTTTGACCCAGGTGATATTCTTCACACACCACCAGCATCTTGTTGATCTGGCCCAGGAAGCGTTGACGGACGATCTTCTGTTCACGACGAATCTTACCCCATCACCCCGCATGCTGGTCTAAACAAGCGCCTCCCCACAAAGATCCGCAGCTCAGAACAAAGCGAGCCACGATCCATACGCTTCACTCGTTCGGTCTTCAGCGAACAAGAGTCGCGAGAGTGGTTCTACTCCAATATCTTTACCCCATATCAACGCCAGTTGTCTCGAATTGCAGTTTGCAAAAGCACGTACTGACAATGCCTGATCCTGTCTCGCCACTCGGTTACGAGTCAGCCCGTCAGCTGTGCTGCGAACATTCCCATGCGTATTCTTGAGAGCGAAAGAACAGCCCGCTGTCGGTTTTCGACAGCGGGCTGTATATCGCCTTCGGAACACTGAGTGAGAACGTCGTTCAGATCCTACAGGTTGTGCAACTGCCCCAGCAGCGATTCGTCGCCGAATGCTTCGAAGCTGGAAGCTGTCGGTTGCGGAGCGACGCCGAAGTTCCCGACCTTGACCTCGTTCCACAGGGCCGTTGGCGCCCACTGCACGAGATGCCGCGTGGCGAAGCCGGTTGGCGTGTACTCGGCCGACTGCCAACGGTTCGCGGCGTCGCGGAACAGGATGTCCGCTTTGCCATCGCCGTTGGTGTCGCCCACACTGATGGTCTGGATTGGTCCGTCGAAGCTGGAACTTCCCCACTTCGAGAACGCGAAGCGTGAGTCGGTCGCATGCGACAGGCCCAGCGTCCACTGCTTGCCGATCAGCATCGCAATGTCATCACGCTGATCGCCATTGAAGTCGCCGACAAGCAGAGCATCCGGATTTCCGGAGAGCGTGGTGGACCGCCAGACCGTGGATTTGAAGGTCGTTCCCTGGGACTCGGCGACCACGAACGAGCGCTGGTTCGGATTCGTCAGGCCGGTGAAGACGCCCAGAAGGTCATCGGCACCATCCCCGTTGAAGTCGCCCACCGAAATGTTCGTGATCGTTCGCGTCGGATCCCACTTTCCGGCCGAGCCGCCGTAGCTGAATCTCGTTCCCGCTGCATCGGACTTGGCGACCCACCATTCTCCCTTCGTGTTGAAGATCGCCAGATCGTCACCATTCACGCCGTCGAAATTGCCGACGCGAACCGTTCGAATCCCGGAGTAGCTGCCATAGGTACCGTAATCATCAGCCGCGAAGCCGGTGCCGGTTGACTCGTACACCCACAATCTGGCTTTCGATCCCGACTGATAGACGCCAATCAAATCATCGAGGCCATCGGCATTGAAATCGCCGACTTCGATCGATTTGAAGTCTTGCGTTTTCATTTTCATCCAGCGGTTGAAACTCAACGTCCCGTCGGCCGCCACGATGCCGACCTGAACTTCGCCGTTTCGCATCAGGTACGCGATGTCTTCCCGCCCGTCGCCGTTGAAGTCGCCCTGGAAGGATTGCAGGATGTTCCACGCGCTGAACGTCGTGCGGGCGGCCAGTTTCGTCCGATAGGTCCCGTTCTCATCCGGTCGCGACAGCCACAGATTTCCGTTGGTGAACCCAATGAACGATGACGGCAGCGATGATTGCGGAGTGGGAGACGTCAGAACGATCGACAGATCAGCAGCCGCTTCCGGCCCGGTTCCCAGACTCGGGTCATCCAGTTCCAGGGAGAAGTTGAGGACCGGATTGCTTCTCTGTTGCAGACCGGCATTCGCGATCAGGTAGATCTGATTACCCGAGATCTCGAAGAGAACCGCATCGACTCCGGTCAAGCGCACGTTGTTCGTATGCGGCCCGGCATCGGGATCCGAGATCGAGAACTCCGCCACAAGAATGCGGCTCGAGTTATTGACGTTTCTCGGCAGCGTTGTCGTGACATTCGTGATCGTGAGCGTCGGACTCTCGTTCACGTCGCTGACAGAAATCGAAAGACTGGCCGAATCGTCGGGAGTCGATCCAATCGCCGCATCATCGACCTGCACCATGACATCGAGAGACGGATTGCTTTCAAAGTCGACAGTAACACCGGCTCGCAGGTACAACACCGAGCCTTCGATTTCGAACAGCGACGCGTCCGCTCCCGCCAGACTCAGCACATTCGTGCCCAGGCCATCATCAGAGACCACGATGTCCGCCACCTTGATGCGGGCAGTTGTATCGACGTTCTCGGGCAGCGAGATGGTCACGTTCTGCAGAGTAATCGTCGGAGCCTCGTTCACGTCGGTCACGCTGATCGACAGCATCGCCGAGTCGTCCGGCGTCGATCCGACTTCGGGATCATCGACTTCCACCGTCACATCGAGAACCGGGTTCGTCTCGAAGTCGACCGTCACGCCGGCACGCAGGAACAATTCCATGCCATCGATTTCGAACAGACCAGCATCAGCCCCGGAGAGACTCAGGACGTTCGTGCCGAGTCCATCGTCGTTAATCACGATGTCAGCGACTTTGATGCGAACAGTCGTATCGACATTCTCAAGCAGCGTCGTCGTCACATTCTGCAGCGTCACGGTCGGAGCCGCGTTGCCGGCCGTGACCATAATCGACAGCACTGCCGAATCATTTGGCGAAGGTGCCAACGAGTCATCGTCGACCTCAACCGTCACATCCAGCGACGGGTTACTGTTGAGATCCAGCGTCGTTCCGGCACGCAGGAACAATTCGGTGCCGATAATCTCAAACAGAGCCGCGTCATCGCCGGTCAGGCTTAACACGTTCGTGCCCAGGTTATCGTCGGTAATCACAATGTCGGCAACCTTCACCCTGGCCGTTGTGTCGGTATCTTCAGAAAGCGTCGTCTTCACGTTCTGCAGAGAAACCGTAGGAGCTTCGTTGATGTCGGTCACGATGATTGACAATGTTGCCGTGTCATTCGGCGAAGGAGCGACCTGGCTGTCATCGACGTCGACGTTCACATCCAGCGATGCATTCGTCTCGAAGTCTAACACGGCTCCTGCCCGCAGATAGAGTTCCATCCCGTCGATCTCGAACAGAGCAGCATCGGCTCCCGAAAGACTCAGCACATTCGTGCCGAGATTGTCGTCCGTAACCACGATGTCGGCCACTTTGATCCGAGCCGTGGTGTCCGTATCTTCCGGCAGCGTCGTGATCACATTCTGCAGCGTCACGGTCGGAGCTTCGTTGACATCTGTCACAGCGATCGACAGCATCGCCGAATCGTTGGGAGATGGAGCCAGCGAATCGTCATTCACTTCCACGTTCACGTCGAGCGACGCATTGGTCTCGAAGTCGAGAGCCGCCCCAGCCCGCAGGAACAATTCCGTGCCCACGATCTCGAACAGATCGGCATCGGCTCCTGTCAAACTCAGGGTGTTCGTGCCCAGGACATCGTCGGTGATGACGATATCGGCCACCTTCACCCGAATCGTGGTGTCCGTGTCTTCCGGCAGGCTGGTCGTGATGTTCTGCAGCGAGACAGTCGGAGCCTCGTTCACGTCGATCACGGCAATGGTCAGCGGAGCGGCATCGTTCGGCGAGGGTGCAAGCTCGCTGTCGTCCACTTCGACCGTTACATCCAGCAAGGGATTCGTTTCGAAGTCCACAGCCGTGCCGGCACGGAGGTAAAGCTCCGTACCATCAATCTCGAACAGAGCTGCGTCTGCTCCCGTGAGAGTCAACGTGTTGACTCCCAGTGCATCGTCGCTGACCACGATATCGGCCACCTTGATGCGAGCCGTCGTGTCAGCGTTTTCCGACAGCGTCGGAATGACGTTCTGGAGCGTGATCGTGGGAGGTTCATTCACGTCCGTCACGCTGATGGAAAGACCGGCCGTATCATTGGGAGACGGAGCCAGCGAACTGTCGTCGACCTCAACCGTGACGTCGAGCGAATCATTCGTTTCAAAGTCCAAGGCCGCTCCGGAACGCAGGAACAGTTCCGTGCCGACAATCTCGAACAGAGCCGCATCCGGCCCCGTCAGGCTCAAGGTGTTAATGCCCAACGCGTCGTCAGTGATGACGATATCAGCCACCTTGATCCGATCCGTGGTATCCGTGTCTTCCGGCAGGCTGGTTGTGATGTTCTGCAACGCAACCGTCGGCGGTTCGTTGACATCGGTCACGGCGATCGACAGCACCACGGTGTCATCCGGCGTTTCGCCGACCTCGGTATCATCGACATGAACCGAGACATCCAGGACCGGATTCGTCTCGAAGTCAATCACGGCTCCAGCGCGGATATACAACGCCGATCCAATGATCTCGAACAGAGCCGCATCGGCACCCGTCAGGCTCAGTGTGTTCGTGCCGTAGATATCATCGGTGATGACGATATCCGCCACCTTCACAGCCGCTGTCGTATCCAGATTCTCCGGCAGCGACATCGCCACGTTCTGCAACGACACCGTCGGAGGTTCATTGGCATCGAAGCCGTAGACGTCGTAGCCTTCATTGTAATCGTTGGCGGAAATTGGGGCGTGCGAGGCGAACGTCACGATTTGACCATTCGCACTGATCACATGGTTGTGTGCGTTGCCATTGGTCGCGGTTACGCCATCCCCGATATGGCTGACCAGCTGATTCGTTCCCGTGGCAGCCGAGTAGCGGTAGATCTCGGCTTCACCATTGAAGTCGATGACGCCGCTAACTACGTTCGTCGCATAGGACCGGAAAGCAATCACACTGCCATCGCCGCTGATCACGGCGAGATCTGACGAGCTATTCGTCGTGGTAAAACCGTCTCCCGTATGGCTAACCAGCTGGTTCGCTCCGGTCGCCGCAGAGTAGCGGTACACGTCTCTCCCTGCTCCGTTCACGTCTGTCACACCAGCCACGAGATCCGTCGCACTGGTTTCATAGGCGATGAAATTCCCATCGGCACTCATCGCTGGCAGATCGGACCAGTCATTCCCCGTTGTAACCCCATCCCCGGTATGAGAGACGAGCCGGTTTTCCCCGGTATCTGCGTCATAACGATAGATGTCGCCAGATGTCCCATTTACATCCGTCACCGTAATCAGGATGTCCGTTGCATAGGTCTGATAGGCGATCTTCGTACCGTCAGCACTGATAACTGGATGATAAGAACCATTATCTCCGGCTATCATTCCCCCACCGGTATGACTTACAAGTTGATTGTACCCCAATGAATATCGATAGATGTCAGCAGCGCCGTTGATATCCGTTGCCTCAATAATAAGGTCGGTCGCTGTCGTGAGATATGCAATGGCACTTCCGTCGGCGCTAATCACTGGATTATAGGACCGGCCATCGGCCGTCATCATGGAATCCTGGCGACGGCTGACAAGTTCATTATTGCCTGCTGAGTAGCGATAAATATCGGTCGAACTGTTATTGTCTGTGATTCCGCCCAGAAGGTTGGTCGCGTCGGTATGGTAGGCAATCACTTCCCCGTTGGCACTGATCACCGGTCCAAACGAGGAATAGTTCCCAGTGACGGATCCGTCACCGGTGTGGCTGACCAGCTCATTCGTTCCTGTAGCGACTGTGTACCGGAACACATCCCATCCCGAGTTGGCATCCGTCACGCCATCCAGGATGTTTGACGCGTAGGTTGAGTATGCAATCGTGCTTCCGTCAGCACTGATCACGGCCTCGGTCGAAGAATGATCCCCGGTCGTCACGCCGTCACCCGTGTGACTGACCAGCGTGATGAGGCCGGTCTGCCGATCGAGCAGGAAGATGTCTTCCCCGTTATTGGTATCGATCTGTCCCGGGACCAGGTTCGTGGCTTTGCTCACGAAGGTGACGTAGCGACCATCGGCACTCACAGACGAGATCGTTGCCCCCGCGGCACGGTTCGGATCTGCCGGATCGACCCTGGAGACCAGCTCGTTAACGTTCGTTGCCGTGATATTGATCACGACATCATGGTCGTCGTTGGCGTCCGTCGAGCCAGCGACGACGTTACTCGCATATGTCGAAAACGCGATTGCACTTCCGTTCGCACTAACCACAGGAAACGACGGTTGATTATTTCCCGTAACCAAACCAGTCCCGGTGTGGCTGACCAGTTGGTTCGTCCCGGTTCCAGCGTCGTACCGGAAGACATCAGGAACATGATTGGCGTCCGTCATCCCGCCGACGAGGTTTGAAGAATAAGAAAGATAGGCGATGGTCTGTCCATCGGCACTCATCGACGGATTATACGATTCACTGTTGCCTGTTGACGTTCCGTCCCCGGCATGACTCACAAGTTGATTCGTCCCCGTCGCGGCGTTGAAGCGAAAGATATCTGCCCAGTTATTGACGTCTGACACCCCGCTCACAAGATTGGTTGCCACAGATTGGTAGGCGACGATCTGCCCGTCCGCGCTGATCACCGCACTCTCGGAACGAGCGTTGCCCGGGGCGTTCCCGAGACCCGAACGGCTGACCAGCACATTCGCTCCCGTCGCCGAATCATAACGAAAGACGTCATCAGCGGAGTTCGCATCGGTTACTCCCGGCACGATGTCAGGTGCCCAGCTCTGATACGCCACAACCGTTCCGTCCGCGTTGATGACCGCATTGCGTGAATCGCCATTGGGCGTTGTGAGCCGATCCCCGGTATGGCTGACGAGCTCACTCTGGCCCGTGGCAACCGAGTAGCGGTACACATCTCGTAGGAAGCCGTTCGCATCGACCACGCCGCTGACCAGGTTCGACGCAGCCGATTCAAAGGCAATCGCCGTCCCGTCTGCGCTGATCACTGGTCGATCGGACCAGCTGTTGGCTGCCGTCACACCATCCCCAATATGACTGACCAGGTGATTGGTCCTGGAACCGGCGACATAGCGGAAGACGTCCAGCTGATTATTCGCGTCTGTCGTCTCGAGGGTGAGATTATCAGCCCAGCTGACGTAAGCAATTGATTGCCCATCGGCACTGATGACCGGCAGATAGGCTCCCCCGTTGCCGGTCGTCACTTGATCTCCATTGTGGCTGACGAGTTCGTTCGTGCCCGAAGCGACGTCGAAACGAAAGACGTCGTAGTAACCATTGGATTCGACCTGACCGGCAATCAGATCGTTGGCGAAGCTTTCGTAAGCGATGGCGCTCCCGTCGGCACTGATGACTGCGCTGCCAGATTCGCCACTGCCGGTGGTCACACCATCGCCCGTGTGACTGACCAGAGTGATCGCTCCAGTCTGGCGATCAAGCAGGAAGACGTCGTTGGCGTCGTTGGTATCGACCTGACCGGAAACGATATTCGTCGCGTCGCTGACAAACACAACGTAACGGCCATCGGCACTGACCGAAGGACTGAAGCCACCGGCCGTATCGCCCGGATTAGCGGGATCATTGAACGACAGCAGGTCCACACTCGAAAGCAACGTTCGCGGCTCACACAGTTCAACAGAAGCAAATTGACGGGCCTGCGCTGCCTGACGGGCTTTCCGCCGTCGACTGCCCCGCAACATGGCTTCAAAGATTGCACGCCTCCGTAATGACAACATCCCGACAAGCTGACCCAAAGAATTGAATTGCGCCATAACTCACCTGAAGCCTTTAAAAGACATTGTTCGTGACGCACAATGCGATCACACCTTAATCCATACCAGGCTGCTATTAACCTGGCACATCCCTGCAGATATATAGTTCCTATACCCGACCGCTCTCTCCTCTATCACCACCGATCCTCTCTCGATGAACAAGGAACGTTCTCTACTGTCACCATTTTATATTCGTATTAAACTGCGTCCGCATATATCCTGCACGGGGCGCGTAATGCGATCGCAACGGCGATTGTCGCGTTGTCGTGTTCAATGGAGAGCGAAGTCAGGGGAGGTCAACGACCGTTGATCTGGGGCTCCAGACGGACATCCTGCAGCGAGCTGATGCATTCCAGCGCATCGGCTGCCGAGGTGCCGTTGATGGTCTTGAGGGAGGCGATGCCGCGAAGGACATCGAGGTTTCTCAGCAAGCATGGTTCGGGGCAGTTCAGTTCTTCGACTGGCAGGATGTTGATCGCCGAAAGATCCAGGCTCGGCATGCCGCCGATGAGCGTCAGCTTCTTCAGTCGGCTCAATCCACGAATGGCGTGGATCGCGTGAACTTCCTCACACATTGTCAGGGTGATCTGCACGAGTTCATCCCCTTCGATTGTGTGTTCCACGGAAATCGTTCGCTCGGGGTTCGCCCGCTGGAATCGTTCTGTCACCGCTGTAATTTGATCTTCGGCAGGCAGCAACGAAACCGTTTTGGCAAACTCTTCGTACTCCGTCTTTCGTCGATCGAGTGCGGCCCACAGTTCGTCATACGGTTCTCCGTCGCCCCAGGGAGAGGATGATTGCAGATCGAGCGATTGCAGCGCGAGCCAGTCAGGTTCGTGGTACATGCGCACGGTGCAGCCGAGGTCCTGCAGGTTTCGGCAGCGGCCCAGAATGGAAAAGTCGTTAAGCAGTGTTCGCCAGCAGCCGAGCTTCACGAGTGGAAAGTTCGGCAGCTCCGAGAAATCGGTGATTGCCGTCTTACTGACTTCGAGGAACGAGATCGGCTGCCCCTTGAGAAGCGAAAGATCGACGAACTGGGTTCCGACGAGATTTACGGTCTGCAGTTGCATCTTTCGCAGCACAGTGAAGTCAGATATTTCTGCGTTGTAGGACACATCCAGCGAGATCAGCGGCAGTCTCGCCAGAGGGGAGAGATCGGTTATCTTGTTGTTGGGGCATTCAATGAGCTGCAGAGGCATCGCCTGCAGCGGTGACAGGTCTTCAACCAGACAGTGCTTGAACGTAATTCCCCCTAGTGGCATGCCGCTAAGCGGTGATAAATCCGACACCTGCAACGAGTTCATCCAGAACCACGTCAGTTTCAAGCCACGCAGCGGGGTCAGGTCGCGTAATGGTCCTGGAGGAGCATTTTCGTCCCCCTGTAGAATCAAAGATTCCAGCGAGGCGAGGGCTCGCACGGGCCAGATCGTTTCCAGATCTGTGGCGGTCAGGTCAAGAACGGTGACCTTCCCCTCGTGCACTTCGTGCCGAAGATCGCCGCTGAACGCCAGGTTCAACTCCAGCAGTTTCGCCCGAACCCGTGCTACCTGTTCGTCCGGCGGAAGCCCCGCAACCTGCTCAAAAAACTCGGTCTGCTCCGGAGAGAAGATCGACTGAGACAAAGTCGGCTTGACCAACTTGGGGGTGCTGTTGATCGTTTTCCCATCGGCAGCCGAGGTCATCACCGGAGTGGACGTTGCGGAGATCTCCACCCTGGCATCGAGTGGCAGATCGATGCGAGTTCGCGAACCGTCGGAATTCAGAACCGTGATCACGATCCCCGCGAACACGGCTGCTCCGATCCCCATCATTCCGAGAAGCACTCCCAGACTCCGCCTGGGCTTCTGGCGGTCCGCCAATGTCACCGGCATCACCGACGTAACCGACAAGTCATCAGCCTGATTCAGACGATAGAAGATCGTTCGCAACCGATCCTCGACTTCGCCCGCATCGGCAAAGCGATCTCCGGGATTCTTCGAAAGCAGCCGGTGGATAATCTGCTCCAGTTCCGGATCGATCGCGGGATCGAGTTCTCGCAGAGGGATCGGATTGGCATGAGCCACAGCGATCAGAATCGCGGTCAGCGCATTCCCCTGAAACGCGTCGAGTCCCGATACGAGCCGATAGAGCACGCTCCCCAGGCTGAAGAGGTCGCAACGGTGGTCGACCGGCAAACCCTGGGCCTGTTCCGGAGCCATGTATCGCGGGGTTCCCAGGACGACACCGGACGTTGTCAGCTCGACATCTTCGGCGCTGTTGCGGACCAGACCGAAGTCGACGATCCGCACGCGGTTGGTTCCCTCCTGCAACCAGATGTTATCGGGCTTGATATCGCGGTGAATCAACCCACGCTCGTGAGCTGCCTGCAGTCCGGCTGCGATCTCCATCCCGATGCGGGTCGCCTCTCCCTGAGGAAGCAGCTTCTCCCGCTTCAGCCGCGACTTCAGCGATTCTCCCTTCAACAGCTGCATCGCGATGAAAGGGACATCGTTATCTTCGCCGACCTGATAGATGGTGACGATGTTGTCATGCTCGATAGCCGCGGTCGCCTCGGCTTCTCGCAGAAAGCGCGCCCTGGCGTGCTGATCGGCGGCGATCGAAGGTTTCATCGCCTTCAGAGCCACCTGCCGCTTAAGGCGGGGATCTTCGACCCGGAAAACGACGCCCATCCCGCCGGCCCCGAGAACTTCGAGAACCCGGTAACCACCGAGTCGTCCCAGTTCGCCCTCCTGCTCTGCCGGTCGCAGAAAGAAGGTCGCATCTTCCGGCGAGTTCTGCTTAGACATTTTCTGTTTGGAAGTTGCGGTATCTTCAACCTCGTTGCCAAGGACCGTCAGCTCATCGGTGCCGGCGGAGGGCCGATCCGCAAGACGGCTCCCTTCCTCGATCAACGCCTGCACAATCCCGGCATCAGCGGGAGCGACTCGACTCGTCTCTCCCCGGGCGACCATCGCTGTCACGTCATCGATCGGAACCAGGGCTTCGGCTGCTTTGGAGCATTTCTCACACTCCAGAACATGCAGTTCGAGATCCCGCGCTCTCTCGCTGACCAACTGGCCATCGAGCAGCGATTCAAGATCATCAGGGTCGGGACACGAACGGGTCATGATCATTTTCTTCAATGTCGAAAGTGGCAGCACACGGAAAGGACTACGCACCGGTCCCGTCAAACATTTCAGAGAATCTGGAGAATTTGCGGCTTAGTCGAGCAGGCCGTCAATCTCCTGGCGCAACCGCTTCAGCACGCGACACTTGGCGATTCGGACCGCATTGGCCGAGATCCCCAGCTCCCGTCCGACCTCTTCGGCGGAACGATCTTCAGCGACGTATTTCCAGCAGGCGTCCCAGTCGATCGGCCGGAATTCCGACTGGATCAAATTGCGGGCCCGCTGCACCAGATAAGCACGATACTCCGCCGCATCGAACAGGTCGCTGCCGTCGGCCTGCGGGAGATCTTCAAAAAAGGTGGAATGGCCGGTCGTCGGCCGCGATCGCCGGCGTCGCTCCCAATCACGCGCCCGATTCAACGTGATTGTCTGCAACCAGCCGCGAAACCGCAGAGCCGGGTCATACTCGAACTGCGGCAACTTGACCACCAGCGTCGCCAGAACATCCTGCACGAGATCGGCGGCGTCTTCGGCAGTGAGTCCGTGCTGCCGGGCCCAGTAGAAAATCAGGGGCACATAAAGCTCAACAAAGCGAGTCCAGGCAGAGGATGCCCCCCCCTGTTTCAATCGCTGCAATAAGTTAACTGACGTCGTATCCAAGCAGAAATGCCAGCACCACGGAAATATAGATAGACAACTGTCACGGTAGATTACCGAAAGCAGTCACAAACTGCACGCGAACCACGAGCTGTCTCCAGAAATTTTCTGCGCCATTCAGTCGGTACCAGGAATAAAAACGCACATCCCTGTCAGAGGTTCGCGGAACAGACCGGAATGCTGTGACGCACAGAAGCTTTGTTCCTTCGATCGATTCGGATCAACGGCCTTTTGTGGCCGCAGAAACGCGTCGACGACACAGAAGACGATCGCGATAGCCGCTTCTCACAAAAAATACGTCGCGACACTGGACCACAGATTTTATTTGCAATACCGTTGCATCTGCATTATTGATGCTCATATACACGACAGCCGTTAAAAGCCAGATCGAGAAATCGTTCACGCGCATTCCGGGAACCAGTCTGGCTGCTTGCCCCTGACAATCGAGCAACCTGTACGACGCAAGAACACAGCTGACTCCGAATGCCATTATTCGGGAGCACTCACGGACCTCGCGTTTCCTTCCACTTCCACGTATCCCACTCGTTTCTCGAAACTTTTCTGTTGGAAAATTGTCTGGACCACCTCCGTCTTGCTAACAGCAAGTCGGGAAACGTCTTTTAGCATGGGCATCATTTAATCATCTGTCACCAAACAGCAAAATCGTACTCCAAGGCCCTCACCCATGATTTCCCACCCTCGCCCGTCAAAGTCAAATCTTCGTTCCGGATTCACGTTGGTTGAACTACTGGTGGTCATCGCGATCATCGCGATTTTGGTATCGATGATCCTACCGGCTGTGCAACAGGCACGAGAAGCCGCACGACGAACTCAATGCAAGAATAATATGAAGCAAATCGGCCTGGCGATGCATAATCACGTCGACATGTACGGTTCATTCCCCGCCAACTCGCCGTCTGGGAATTACAACGCTTCGCTGTTGAGAATTCTGCATAGTATCGATCCTGCTCTTGCTCAGCATTTGCCTGCTGAGGAGGCCTGGTGGGGCGACTTTTCCGCAGCGCATATGGCAATTGCCGCGACGACCGTGCCTGGCTTTATCTGTCCTTCAGATCCGGTGCAGAACACGAACGGCTGGTTCGGTAACTACGGCGATGTCAACTATCTTGGAAATTTCGGCTGGCCACGGAATGCCACCGGTGTGAGCGGCGAACGTGGGATGACAGCAGACGAATGGCCGAAACCGAATGGAATGCTGGGGATCGACTACAATTTCAATTCGACCTATTCGGCTGCCGCGAAAGGCGACCCCACGATCAAAGTCAAGCCGCGCGATGTCACTGATGGATTGACCAATACCGCCGCCTATAGCGAAGTGTTGAAGAACGACGGAGCGCTCTATCTGGACGCCAGCGTTCCTGACTCGCGAACTATCTACAGCGGGCCAACGAGTACGGGACCGGACACGTTGCCCAACCTGATGAGTGTCTGTCTCAGCCTGCCCATCAGCGAGCGTGACTCGCTGTCAACGAGCATTGGGCAACGCTGGGTTGATGCCCATTACGGATCTGTCATGTCCTACAACCATTTGATGACGCCAAATACCCGCGGCTGTTATTTCGATATCGGTGCCGGCGGAGGCTGGGCAGATAAAGTTCACGAATGGGACGGCGACAGTGGAGCAACCGCTGCCAGCGCCCACGCCGGGGGTGTGAATGTGCTCATGGGAGATGGGTCGGTTCGGTTCGTGAACGAGAATCTCTATACAGTCACCTGGTGGGCACTTGGTTCTCGAAACGATGCGATGGTTCTCGGCGAGTTCTAAACCGCCTGGGGCTGCTACTGTGAGCCGTAGGCGGCTGCGTCGCCGAAGAATGAGTGACGTCAACCTGGATCGAACGCTTTCTGTCCGACAGGCGAGTGTGTTGATCGGTTGAGGGGCAGCCCCTCCCCTGAAGCTCGCGCCTCGCATGAATGAATCTCTCCATTTGTTTCAAGGTAAGCTGCAATGAGGAATTGTGTTTTAAGTCTGCTCGTACTCGCGTTGTTGTCGGGATGTGGCCCGTCGCCTGAAGTCCTGAAGAAGCAGGATGAAAAGCAGGAAGCGGTTCTGGAGGAACAGCTGATTGATCCCCCTGGGATGTCTGCAAGTGAAAAAGCCGAACGCCGACGCAGGATCGAGTTGCAGTACGGCCCAGAAGCCGCCAAGCAATACGACCAGCAGAATCGTGAAGAAACGTCCGAGTAAAGAGTGCAGGTACGAGCTTTAGGGCCATTCCTTCGTGACTGCGATAAAGAAAGCCGACCGTGACTCAAGTGTTGGATCCAGAAACAACAACGACGGCTCCTCCGTCGCCCCGAGCGACGACTGCAAACCCGCTGAGGTCAGCCAAAGCGGTTGCACTCGTTGTAACGGCAAGCCTGCTGGGAGCAGTCATCGCAATGGCCGCCGCGAATGGTTTCTCCTTTGGAGAGTTAGCCGCGGTCGATGCTGGCGAAAGACCATCACGGGAAGTCTCAGTGCGCCTGGCATCGCTGCTGAAGTGGCAAGCCTATGCGAACGCTCTGACGACGGGGATCTCGCTTGCGTTACTCCTCTTCTTCGCCTCTTGGGGAATGACTGCCCTTACGGGTGAGACGATGCCCGGGATGTCCTGGCGTCGGCTGCGATCGTTCTTCCTGGCCGTAACGATTGGCGGAACATGCCTGACGCTCGCCTGTCTGGCCTTTCGCCTGCAGACGGTCGGATTCCAGAACCTGTCTCTCGCTTCTGCAATTCACTCTTTGCTTTGGGGAGGATTGGGATTTGTGGTGGTCAACTCAGGGACAAAACGACACGCAGGCTCTGGCTGGAGAATACCGCGGGCGGTGCTTGCAGGCCTCTTGTGGGGGGCCTGTTTTCCGATTCTTGTCGTGATTCTGATTCCGGGTGTCTACGTCGAGCAGTTGTTCTCCACTGACACGGCGATTGCCATTTGGGGTGGCGTTGGTTGCGGCCTGTTATTGGGGGGAAGCCTGTTGGACTATCCGCGGGCGGAGTCAACGCAAGTCGAGGCAAAGTGAGAAACGTCCCGCGAATGAATGACTTCCGCGATCAAATTCGACTTCTCGCCTTGCTCGTCAAACTCGAGTTGAGTTACCTGACGAGCGAGCGGTGGATCCTGCTCAGCTGCCTGGCATTCTGTCTGATGCTGGCCGGCGAGTTGTTCCTGACCTCGCGTGACCTGCATGAGTTTCGAGCAGCAACGCAGAAGGCAGAAAGCGAAGCGCGTCAGAACTGGCTGAATCAAGGCGATCGCGATCCGCACGGAGCGGCTCATCACGGCACGTTTCTGTTCAAGCCCGTTTCGCCGCTCGGCCTGTTCGAGCCGGGATTGTTTCCCTATTCCGGCACAACGATCCGTATCGAAGCGCACACGCGTCACCGATTGACGAACCGCCCCGCGGAGAACGCGGTCAACGTGCTGAGGAATTCATTCCTGAGCCCGGCAGCGCTGCTGCAGGGAGGCCTGCCGTTGCTCTTGATTTTATTAGGCTGCGGAATGCTGGCACGTGAACGACAGCAGAAGACACTGCCCTTGATTCGCAGTCTGGGAGTTCCCTGGGGCACAGTTGTGTTGGGAAAAGTCTGTTCGTTATGGCTGGTCGCGCTCGGTTTGTCAGCTCCTTACTGGGGGACGCTGCTGTGGACTCAACTGACATCGCCCGGAATGTGGAGCACCGTCAATATCAGTCAGGATGTGTTCCTGCGGGCATTATTGCTGCTTGCCGGGGCGTGGCTCTACCTGCTCTGTTGGAGTTTGTTTGTCGTCGCCGTTTCTGCTCGCACACGTACGGGATCGATGGCCTTTACGGTCCTGTTAACGTTCTGGAGCGTCACAACTTTCTGTCTACCGCCGCTGGCGACGAATCTGGTGGCCATCTCGTCTCCCTTGCCGACCCAGGAAGAGGCGAAGAAATGGTCAGACCGTAAGAAATATGGCGATGATTCCTCCGGGAACATCTTTCGCACGATTCGCGAAGACCTGGAAAAAGAACTGCTCGCCGAGCATAACGTCGATTCGATCGAAGAGCTGCCGTTCAATTTCGACGGCCTGTACATGATGGCTGCCGAAGAGGTGACGGATGAGTTTGCTCAACAGGACGCCGATCAACTCGCGCGCTTAATGCGGCCGTATGAGCAGGCCATCGCGATGGGAAGTTACGTCTCCCCGTACCTGGCGATGCATCGCGTGTCGATGTCCCTGTCCGGAACCGATGAGTGGCATCACAACCATTTTGATCAACAGGCAGAGGCGTATCGCAGGCATCTCGTGCTTGTTGTGAATCAGGCCGATTCGCAGAAAGAAACGCCTGACGCACTTCGCGGAACAGCCCTGTGGGAAGCAGTCAGGGAATTTCATTATCAACCGCCATCTTTGACAGAGCTGGGTGCAGCATTGTGGATTCCTGTGATTGTCCTGATCGTTTGGCTGGGAATCTCGCTGACACTTCTCTTCACTCCGGTTGACCACTTCTCCTGACGAGCCGGTCATTCAAGAACCTGCCCGTGAGCAGTCCTACGTTCCCGTCCTGAAGTTCTTGTTCACCCTACAACCACGAACTTGTCCCATGGCTTCTTCCAAGTCCTCACTTTCAAGTCGCTCGCTACTCAGTCTGGCGTTCTGGGGATTCTGGAAATCTCCAGGGGCTCGCTGGCTCTGCCTGGTGTTTGTCGCTCTTCTCGCCATTGCCAGTTTCAGCGGGTACAGAACGTATCAGCGCCGACTGTCCGTCATTGAACAGGCCGCGACACTGTCACAGACGAACAGAACCCTGCAAATCGCTTCGCTGAAGGGCATTGAAGATCCAGAAGTCGCCCTCGGCAGACCTGTCACGAAACAAGAGCGAGGGCGGGCCCGCATTCAGCGTATAATTGCGACGCTGCCGACTTCGCTCGCCTACTCGGGAGGCAATTTTAACGCGCTGCTTTCGCCTTCGCCGATGATGATCCTCTCGTCCGGAGCGAGCGACTTATGGCCGGACCGGTTCACAATCACCGCCTATTCCCAGCGCAGGAACCTGCAACGGGAAGACATCGCCAGTCCCTGGCAGTTGGAAGCGGGCGTCTGGGATGTGACCACGTTAGTCGTCTACCTGCTCCCTCTCGTGATCGTGGCCTTCACCTACAACGTCGTGGCCGACGATCGAGAACGAGGAACTCTCGCCATCATACTGTCGAATCCGATTCGACTGGATCACTGGGTACTGGCCAATCTGCTGGTGCGCAGTCTGACTGCAATCGTTCTGGTCCTGCCGTTTTCATTGCTGCCCATTATCCTGGCTTACGGCTCCGACCAGTTTCAGACCGTGGCGACATCGGCATCGTTCTGGGGCTTGTTGGTTGCGGTTTATGGCCTGTTCTGGATGACTGTCTCGTTATTTGTCGTCGGCCTCGGTCGATCTTCACTGAATAATGGCATCGTTCTCGTGGTCTTCTGGTTCGCACTGGTGGCGGTTGTGCCCAATGGGGTCGCCGAATTCGCCCAGGCTCGACAGCCCGTGCTGTCTCAACAAGAGTTGATTACAAGTGAGCGTGCTTTCCGCGAGGCAGCAGAACGGGACGGGAAAGAACTGAAAGACCGTTACTACAAGCAGCATCCTGAAGTAAAGCGGCCATCGCACGAACAGGACCGGTACAACCAGACACATTGGGATATCGTTCGTCTGGAGACAGATCGTCAGACGCAACCGTTAATCCGGAAGTCCTTGGCTCAGGTTGAGGCTCGCTTCGGAATTCATCGGTGGGGAATGGCTGGCTCGCCGGCTTTAGCCTGCAAACTCGCGTTCGATGATCTGAGCGGCACGAGTGTTGGCCAGCACGTCCAGTTCTGCCTCCGGGCCAGTGAATTCGACGAGGACTTCAAGACGTTCTTCCAGCCCCGCATGATGTCGAGAGAAGAGTTGACGCTTGAGGACTACGACCAGATGCCGGCGTTTCAACATCAAACACTCGCCTTTGAGCGAGATGCGAGCCTGCAGGGGACCGCATTGCTGGTGCTATTGCTCTGGACGCTGGCCGTTGGAGCGATCGGTTATCGTCGCATTCAACACAGATCACACATGGCTTAAATGAAGGGCACAACAATGAGCAATCCGGTACTACAAGCTTGCGATCTGACAAAAGCGTACGGCAGGTTCACGGCGCTGGATAAGCTCAATATTTCCATCGATGCAGGCCAGATTTTTTGTCTGCTGGGAGCGAATGGAGCAGGCAAAACGACGACGATCAACCTGTTCCTGAACTTCATTTCCCCCACGTCGGGCCAGGCGCTGGTCGATGGCAAAGACGTCAAGAAGCATCCCCTCGCGACCAAAACCGAGCTGGCCTACATCCCCGAAACCGTCAACCTGTATGGTCATCTGACAGGGCTTGAGAACCTGCAGTTCTTCACTGCCCTGGCGGGGCTACGGGAGTTGAGCCGGAATGACTTGTTGGAACTCCTCGAGCGTGTTCACCTCCCTCACGCAGCGATCGACAGACGCATGGGAGCCTACTCCAAAGGGATGCGCCAGAAGGTGGCGATTGCGATCGCGATCGCGAAGCAGCCGAAAGCCCTGCTGCTTGATGAACCGACATCTGGTCTCGATCCGTCGGCTGCGAACGAGTTTTCCCAGCTCCTCGAATCGTTACGCGACGACGGAGCAGCTATCCTGATGGCTACTCACGACCTGTTTCGAGCGAAAGAAGTTGGCACGCGACTGGGGATCATGAGATCGGGAAAACTGATCGACACCGTGCTCGCCAGTGAAATCGACCACCAGGACCTGGAACAGCTTTATCTCCAGCACATGCGAAGCTAGTTCACGACGGGTCAAGATTTTGCCAAGCCGCCCTACACGAATTGGCCACATGCAAGAGCTGCTGTCTCCGGACGGCTTGTGCACAACCCAGGATGAAGCTCGAGGAATCCGAGGATGTTTCGGAGATCAAGTCGGGACGGATTGATGTGAAGAAGTACGTCGGTGGCTTGGTGATGTCATTCGAACGAAGAGCCGCCTGAACCACCTGCCTCTAAGATTTGCTCCGAGGTCGCCATCATGATGATGGCAGCACCTGCTCGGGCATTGAAAGTTCGCTTCAATACAGCCTTCGAAGCTTTACTGCCGCGAGAGATGACCGCGCTGGCCAAACATATCGTGGTCCCGCAGTGGAGAACCCGTCATCGAAACGGTAATTTGCGATAAGATGAGCTATTAAAACGAATGACACATTCGTTGAACAGGCCGATCGTATCCGACAAGTCGGTGACGAACAGCCACCATCAGTGTGGGTTTCGTCTTCACTCCACTCGTTTCCATTGGCGATTTGCTGTTGGCGATTGGTGACATTTTCGGTTTCGCGGTTCGTTCGTAGCGTGACGCGGGCGTTCTCGAGAGCATATTCATAGTTATGATTCTCCTGATGCTCATCCTGCTGGAACGCCAGCCTTACGTTCAACTCATCGTCAGTACGTTCCGTTTCTGCATGAACAAGCCTGGCCACATTCTTGTGCGTGACCTACTCTGCTATTTCATCCCATATTTTTTCCACACTACCGAACAGTCTTCGAGTAGATAACCAACTTTCCGCTTGCCCATTACTCATCTTCTTCCCACGTCTCGACACCGTCAAGAAATACCGAATCACTCCAGCCACTGCTCGCGCGGGAAAGCGGGAAGACAACAACGGCGGTAGATGCAATAATGATCAACATGTCACACCAAACTCGATTCACTTGCCGGACTGCTGCATTCTTTTTGGTGTGCAGCCTGGTCGCCGGACTGTTGCCGGGCGCTGCCTCTGTTGCCGTTGCCGAGGAGCAAGACGAAAGTCACGATCCCGTTGTTCAGTTGGATGAAGCACGGACCGAAGCAGAACTACGGGCCGACGCTGAGGAAGTTCTCAAGAAGAAGGTCGAACCATTCGTCAAGAAGTACTGCATCAGTTGTCACGGAACCCGACCTGAGGCGGGGATCAACCTTCAGTCGGCACTCCGAACTCCCGGCGCTACGTCCTCATTCCTGCATTGGAAGAAGGCGGTGGCGAACGTCAAGGTGGATGACATGCCGCCCGACTATGCCGACAACATTCCAACCGATGAGGAGCGACACCAATTCATCGAGGGGATCGGCAAGCTCAAGTACCTGGCGCCACGCGACCCCGGGCCCTTTGTCATCCGTCGCTTGAGTAAGGTGGAATACGCCAAAACGCTCCACGACTTGTACGGTGTGGCCCCATCCATCGCCGACAGCCTGCCCGAAGAAGTCGTCGGTGCGGGGTATCTCAATTCGATCTCTCCGCTGCAGTCGGAGTTGTTTCTCGACATTGCCAACAAGGTGGTCGAACAAGTTGTGGCGCCGGAGGGTCAACCACCGACCGAAGTCCAGCAACGCCTCTTTGGAGAACCACCTTCCAACGATGCGGATTATCGTGAGGCAGCGCGGAAGATCGCGCGCGACCTGGCTCGCAACGCTTATCGTCGTCCCCCGACCGAGGCAGAGCTGGATGTGCTGGTAAGCGTCTTCGATCTTGGTCGCGAGAACGATCTGAGTTACACGGATTCTCTCAGTCTGATGTGGAAGGCGATCCTCGTCTCTCCGCAATTCCTCTTCATCACGCCTGCAGGAGGAGTCGACTCGAAAGACGCCATCGTGCCGCTAGACGACTATCAATTGGCCTCCCGGCTCTCCTACCTGTTGTGGTCGGCTCCGCCGGATGCCGAACTGTCCGGGCTGGCCGACAAGGGCGAACTCCACCAGCCCGAAGTGCTGCGAGCACAAACGGAGCGTCTGCTGAGGAATCCGCGTTCACGAGCCCTGTTCGACGGCTTCGGTGCGCAGTGGCTGGGCATGGGTGGGCTAGAGCGTCAGACGTTTGATCCGGACATGTTCCCGCAGATGACCCCCGCTTTGCGAGAGGCGATGGTCGAAGAAGCACGTCTGTTCTTCGAGAGCATCATCCGTGAGAACCAGAGCGTGTTCCGATTTGTGGACAGCGACTACACCTTCCTGAATGAGCCGCTTGCAGAGTTGTACGGGCTGGAGCAATCCGTAAAGGGTCCGGCCATGCGGAGGGTAAAGCTCGATGACCCTAACCGGGGCGGAATCCTGGGCATGCCGGCCACGCTGGCTACGACGTCGTTCCCTAACCGGACAAGTCCCGTCAAGCGTGGCGTCTGGGTCCTCGAACAGATTCTTGGAGAACGTGTCCCACCGCCTCCGCCGGACGTTCCCGAACTCGAAGAGTTGGAGCAGGAGCAGAAGAACATCGAGGCATTGACGCTGCGTCAACGGACGGAACTGCACCAATCAGAACCGACTTGTGCGAACTGTCATAAGGTTCTCGATCCGATCGGCTTCGGTTTAGAGAATTTCGACGCCATTGGACGATGGCGCGAACGAGATGAAGTCGGCGTCGCGATCGACTCAGCGGGGACACTTCCGAATGGAGAAAGCTTCTCCACTCCCGCTGAATTGAAAAGTCTGCTGGCGAAGCGAAAGGCAGAACTGGCTCGAAACCTGACCGAGCGGTTGATGGCCTACTCACTCGGGCGACAGCTGGAAGGCTACGATGAACTCGTGATCGACCAACTGATGGTCAAGATCGCCCAAGACGATTACAGAATGCGGACGATGATCACCGAAGTCATCACCAGCTACTTGTTCACGCATCGCAAAGTTAAAGGATGAACCATGAATATCCATTCTCCGATCAATCGTCGCACCTTTCTGAGGGGAGCGGGAGTTTCCCTCGCGCTGCCTCTGTTGGATTCCGCAGGCTGGGCGACGGGTAACACGCCTGCCCAGCCGCCCGTGCGGATGGGGTTCATGTATATGCCGCACGGCGTCATCATGGATGAGTTCTGGCCAGAGAGCCCGGAGTCGTATCACACGTCGCCGCCGCCAGCGATCGAGTCACTGCGTCCGATCCTGGACCAGTGCCTGATGATGAAGGGCATTTCCGGCGTACCGACCTCACCGTTCAGCGGTGCGCCGCACGCGCTGGAGTTGTCGACCTGGCTCACGGCTACCCTCCCGGACGCGGATACACGCAGCCGCATCAATATCGCGATCTCGGCCGACCAGATTATGGCCAACTATGTGGGAGCCCATACGTTGCTTCCCTCCCTGGAACTGGCGACCATGCCGCAAACATGGAAAGAGAATCAGGCGGGCCTGCATGAGGCGTATTACTCGCATTGCAGCTACCGCTCTCCTACGCAGCCTGTCCCTGCGGAGATCGATCCCCGGAACGTCCTGAATCGGCTTTTCGGCAAGAAGGGCGACGCGGGGAGCGTGACCAGGGCCAATCCGCTGGACCGGCAGATGCTTGACCGTGTGCTCGTGGGTGCGCGGGATCTGCGACAGACGCTCGCCAGGGCCGACCAGCAGAAGCTCGACGAGTACCTCGACAGCGTGCGTTCCGTCGAACGACGAATTGCGGCCATCGAAATGCGTCAACAGGAGGCAGCCCTCGAAAAAGCTGGCGTCCGTTCAACCAAACGCCATGACAGCGACTCGCCACCCATCGAGGTCAAGATCCCCGAGGGGGACAAACGCAGCGAGTACATGCAGGTCATGTGCGACCTGAATGTGTTGGCGTTTCAGACCGACACGACTCGCGTTAGCACCTACATCGGGTCCACGCCCAACGGCGTGTCTTACCCCGAACTGGGATTCACGGACAAGCACCATTCGCAGACGCACCACGAGAACCGGGAGGAGATGGTTCGCAAGGTGGCGGCGATCACGAAGTTCAACATCGATCAATTCGCCTACATGGTCAACAAGATGGCCAACCTTCGCGAGGGGGACGGCACGCTCCTCGACAACTGCATCATGATGTGGGGCTCCGGCCTGGAAGACGGCAACCGACACTCCCGAGAAAATCTCCCCTTCATCATCGCCGGTCGCGGCGGCGGCTCCATCAACACGGGCCGCTTCCTGCCAGACGTGAAAGGGAATCAGGGAGACTTGTTGTCCACGTTGCTGAGCTGCGCTGGAGTTCCGCTGGACCGTCCCATTGGAATTGCAACCAAACAAATCTCCGAGATCTCTACCAATTCCTGAGATCGGCATGGAGCAAAGCTTGACGAGTGATCGAACGAGCGCGCTTTCACTTTCTATTGCGAACAATTCTAAAGATTACCGGCCTGAAGCAGGGAAGATACGACGAGTGGTCAGGTCAGAAGATTGGGCGGGGAGATTTCCCGACTGCCACAAGCCGACTCCACAACAGCTACGCGTGTATGAAGCGAATACAATTCGCGAAATGGTGACTTCCCATGATTATCGCCATGTGCCGACGAACAGCGAGCGGCGATAGCTTGCGTCGATTGAGCGAATGTCTCAAACGCACACAGACTTTCTCGCAAACACTCACAAAACAGTAGTGCTGGATCCCGAAAGCAATCCCAAGAGTAACCGCTATTGGCGCAGAAATCGGCCGAATTCCCGCTTGCTGTAATCGCTCCACGGCATCTCTTCATTCGCTTGATGCCAGCTACGTCTACGCCAGAATCTCGGCCCCGAGTTGCGATTCCTGAATTCCCATTTGCTTTTCCCGCATTCGTGGTAACCGGGCGTTCGCTGCTGCTATTACGATGTGCGGTATACTTTTTGAACGCTGGAGGAAGGACGAGCTCGGTTGGAAGTCGATGATCAGATCAGAAAGGTTCAGGCGGGCGATCTGAATGCGTTTGCTGAGATCGTGCGTATCTATGAACGTCCGGTTCGTGCCTGGGTCGTCTCGCGGTGCCTTCCAGGGGGAGATGCCGACGAAGTTGCTCAAAAGACGTTCGTCCAGGCGTTTCGCAGAATCGACGATTACGAGATCGGAACCGACTTTCGAGCCTGGCTCTTCGCCATAGCCCGGTATCAGATGATGGCCGAATGCACGCGGCTCAAACGACTGGCGGACTACCACACCCGCTACGCACCGGTCGCATTAAATCGGGAAATCGAACGACGAGCAGCCGAGTCCGATGACGACCCGAATCAACTCCTTATTTTTCTACGTCGATGCCTGAAGGAACTTGATCCTCAACCGAGACAGATTCTCGACCTTCGTTACGCGGAGGAGCTTCCCCTCGCAGAGATCGCCGAGTTGACCGACCGAAGCGTCGGTGCCATCAAGAAGCATCTCTTCACGTTGCGCCTGAAGCTGCACGAATGCATTCAGCGGAAGAAAGCCGCGGAGGCCCTTCCATGAATCAGCAGTTCGAAGAGATGTGGACCCGCTACTTGGAAGGTGAGCTCGACTCGGCCAAAGCGAGTGAACTCAATCAACTCCTTGAACGACATGGAGCGGGATCATCTGCCGCCGAACCGGGAGTGGCCCGATGATGTGGAGACGATCCCATTGGACGGGTTTGAGGTGCGATCGTACGTGGGCACGCGGTACCTGGCATCGGAAATGTGTTTCCGGATTCTGAAGATTTCCGGTATCCTGATGAAACCTACCGTTCGTTAGGTAAGTATGGTACAACGAGGTCCGTCATTCGAAATCTTCGGAGAAATTGCCATGTCTTCACGGTCGAGCGTTTTGTTGCTGCTTGTTGTATGCGTCATTCCTGCACCGAGGCACCGAGTTTGGGCAGAAATTCCCGCACGAGGTTCCGAGAAGAAACTCACCGTTCCACTGTTCGATCTTCAGGGGACCATTCACGAGTTAGGCCAGAACGATCACCGTGCTGTCAGAGCTTTTGTATTCCTGTCGACCGAATGTCCCGTTTCGAACAGCTATCTGCAGACGCTCAGTAAACTCAAGAGTAACCTTGATACGGAGAAGGTTGAGCTGTTCGGCGTGGTGACCGATTCCACCGTGACGCGGGCGGAGGCGGCAAAGCACTTTCAGGAATTCAAGCTAGCGATACCAGTGCTCTTTGATCCTGCAGGACATCTGGCCGCTATGCTGAAGCCGACCCATGTGCCGGAAGCGTTTGTACTAGATGCTTCGGATACGCTCGTCTATCGGGGTGCGATTGATGATACATGGGGCAGCGTTGGACGCCGCCGTGCCAGGGCGTCGCAGCACTATCTGTCGGATGCGATTACGGCCATCGTAACCGGGATGCCCGTACCGCT
Organism: Planctomycetaceae bacterium; assembly: GCA_017795105.1. Taxonomy (GTDB): domain Bacteria; phylum Planctomycetota; class Planctomycetia; order Planctomycetales; family Planctomycetaceae; genus Rubinisphaera. Next base: position 5,608,475 of record CP051247.1, on the reverse strand, counting down.
TGCCAGGACGAAACCGGTCGGTTGTCTGTTTGAGTCGTTCTCAGCAGGGCATGACGACGGATCGGTCACATTCAATCGGGACATCGCGCCGATCATCTACTCACGATGCATGAACTGTCACCGAGATGGTGAGGTGGCTCCGTTCTCGCTCGCAAGCTACGAACAAGTCGCTAAACGTGCTGACTGGATTGCGTCGGTCACGGAAGATCGAATCATGCCTCCGTGGATTCCGCATCCGGGGCATCAGAAGTTTGTTGGAGAGCGATGGCTGACCGACCGAGAGCTGTCTCTGCTTAGGCGTTGGGCCGAGTCCGGCCGGGCCCGAGGGGACAAAGCTGATTTGCCGCCCAAGCCGCAATTCGCCGAAGGCTGGCGTCTTGGCGAACCTGATTTGATTCTAAAGATGCCCGAGCCGTTCACGGTCTACGCCAACGGTCCCGATCTGTTTCAGAACTTTGTGATTCCGGTCGACATTCCCGAGGATCGGATGGTTGCGGCGATCGAGTTCCATCCGGGGAACAAGCGAGTCGTGCATCACAGCGTTCTCTTCCTCGACAGCAATGGTGTTGCCCGAAAGCTGGATGAAGCGACTCCAGAACCGGGCTATTCCAATTTCGGCGGACCTGGCTTCGCTCCGACCGGTGCGCTTGGCGGCTGGTCGGTTGGCAACACGCCGCGACGCCTGCCCGGCGGCATGGGACGATATCTGCAGAAGGGCTCCGATCTCGTGATGCAGATTCACTACCATCCGACCGGCAAGGAAGAAGTCGACCAATCGGAAGTCGGGCTGTACTTCATCGACAAACCGGTTGAAGAGACGCTTAAGGAACCAGCCAGGCTGGTCGGCAGTATCTGGATGGCGAACTATGAAATGGATATCCCCGCCGGCGAGAGCAACTACCGCCGAACGACCACTTACACGCTTCCCAGAGAGGTCGTCATGGTCGGCGTCGTGCCCCACATGCATCTGCTGGGCAAGTCGATGAAAGTCACTGCGACGCTGCCGGTCGACAACGGCGATCCCATCGAGAAAACGCTGATCGATGTGCGTAACTGGAATTACAATTGGCAGGATGAGTACTACTACGAACGGCCCTTCAAACTTCCGGCGGGCACGAAACTTACCGTCGACGCCGTCTTTGACAACTCGGTTGCCAACGCGATGAATCCGAGTTCACCGCCGAAGCGAGTGACCTGGGGAGAAGAGACCGACGATGAAATGCTCTTCTGCTTCTTCCTGCTTTCTGCCGAGAGGACCGAAGACTTGATCCACGTCATCTTCCACAACCTGCAGCACGACGCACGGCAACCGCGAGCCAAAGTCGCCGGCACGGAGGACGAGTAAGTGACTTCCTCGACAAATACCGAGCCGGGATCAACGCGGAACCAGACCGAGGAGCGTCTGCTCGATTCGGCGCTGACCTTGTTCGCCTCGAAAGGTTTCGCCGCGACGAGCGTTCGGGAGATCATCGAAGCCACCGGTGTCACTCGGCCGGTCCTGTACTACTACTGCGATAGCAAGCAGGACTTGTTCGAGCGCGTCGTCCGCTGGAAACATGACAACGCCTACAAGGAACTTGATGCCACGGTCAGGGCAACGAAGGGAGTCGCGAAACAACTGCGGACGATCATTCGAAGCACATTCGAGTTTTGTGCGGCCGATCCCCGAGTCCCGCAATTGATGTTTCAGACCTCGTATGGGCCGGTCGTTTCGGAGCTCACCGACTTCCTGCAGGCAGTCGCCGACATTCGCTTCGGCATCGTAGCGAGGGTGATGCAGGAGGCCATTGAGTCCGGTGAACTTCACGGCGGTGATGCCCACTCGCTGGCTCTGCTGTTCTGCAGCATCATGGATTACCACGCCAATACGCTGTCGCGTCGAACCGATTCAGAGCAGACACTCACACCGCAACTGGCCGACGCATTGGTCGACTGCTTCCTGTACGGAGTTGCTCCGGGCCGCCGAAAGACACCAGAGATTCCGCCGACGCTATGACTGTCGTCGTCAGCAGTGAGACTGCATCGCGTAAGCGATTATGCAACACCATACTGGCATGCATTGGAAAGCGGCTTCTGAGCTTTCTGAGGCGTACTGTGTCTCTCTTTGTTCAACGACATTCTGCCATCACGACCGGTGTCACCCGCAGTTGACGCTCTCGTCCTCAAATGATGTCAGTGCTGCCATTCCAGATACGAAACACTTCGGATTCTCGCGTCGAATCCGACCACAAGACCGTTCATCGCCGGTTGGCACAACATTAGCCATCTCATCAGGAGCTCCTTGATCTTTCTTAGGAACTCCCATGCGAACCGAACGGATTGTTATCTCCAGGGTCGATCACTCGCGGCTACGGCTCCTGCTTAATGGCCCTCTCGCCTTCACGGCCGAGCCCAGCCTGAGACGCAGTCTGCAGGCGGAACTCCTGCGGGCAGAAATTGTCGATGCGGAAGACGTCACACCAGACATCGTGACGATGGATTCGTCTGTGCTTCTCCGAGATCTCGACGACGATTCTCTGGAAATGTACACGCTCGTTTATCCGAACCGTGCCGACACTGCCAACGGACGTTTGTCGATTCTATCTCCGATCGGCACTGCCATACTGGGCTATCGCATCGGCGATGAGATTGAGTGGCACACTCCTGAAGGGCTGAGGCGCTTTCGCATCGAGGGGCTTACTCTCGTGCCGGAACGCGAGGAACAGTTGCTGTTCTGAATCTGACCAAACGTGTCGATCCCATTTCCTTTCTGACGAACGGTGAATGACGATGACTATTGAACTTTGGACGGTCGGGCACGCGGACTACGAGATCGTTGAATTTCTAGAGCTGCTGGAGAGTTTCTCAATTCAAACACTGGTGGATGTACGTCGCTTCCCGGTTTCACAGCGTCAACCACACTTTCAGCGGGAACATCTCGCCAAATCTCTCGAGGTAGCCGGCATCAGTTACGTTCACATGTCGGACTTGGGCGGCCGACGAAAGGAACGTCTTTCCGACTCGCCCAATGGAGGCTGGCGAGTTGAGTCGTTTAATGCCTATGCCGACTATGCATTGAGCATGCAATTTCGGACCGCCCTGCTGAAGATGGAGTCGATCGCAGCCAACTCCCGTTCGGCCATCATGTGCTCAGAGGCCGTCCCCTGGCGATGCCATCGACAGATCATCGCCGATGCGATGACCACACGTGGATGGACCGTCCTGGATATTCTCTCTCGAGACCGGGCGGTTGTGCACACATTGCCCGAATTCGCGGTGAGCAGGAACGGTCGCGTCATCTATCCCGAACTTGTCGAGAAATAGCCGGCGATCAGCAGACCATTACCAGACGTTTCCCGCTCCCTCGTGTGTGCTAAATGATCCCACGCCATTTCGCCCGAGCCATCGTTCTGCCCTTACGATTTGTTCTGAGGCTGCGAGAGCTATCGAGAGGTCAGCTCGAAATTGGCGGAGTTATCTCCATCCGCTACTTCGA
>CP051247.1:5160000-5595000 GCA_017795105.1 Planctomycetaceae bacterium | reverse complement strand
GTTGAAAGACTGGCCCAGCGCTGACGAACTGGAACGACAACGCCAGGAATGCACCGACCGTGTTCTGGCCGAACGACTACTTCGACGACGTGACGTGCGTAAACGCCTGGGGGACGGCCGGACATTCTCACTCCCGCTCTACATCTGGCGGATGGGAGATGCGGTGCTGGTGGGAAGCTGCTGCGAAGCCTATTCAATTTTGCAGCAGAAACTGCGGCGGCGTTTTCCGGACAACACCATCGTCTGCATGAACCTGATCAACGGGACGATCGGCTACCTCGCTCCGGCAGAACTCTACGACGTCGATATTTATCCCGTCTGGCAAACACCGTTCGACCGCGGCGCGCTCGAAACCATGATTGACACCCTCGTTGAGGCCATTGATGACATCCTCCACACCTAATTCATCGCTGCATGGCGTGCTGCCGGTTCTACAAACCCCATTCACCGAGCAGGACCAGCTCGATTTCGACGTTCTTTCCGCGGAAATCGACTGGGCATTCTCGGTCGGTGCTGATGGCGTGGTGATCGCCATGGTGAGTGAGCTCCTCCGACTAAGCGAACAGGAGCGCCGCGAGCTGGCGAGTCACGTTTGCAAGCAGGCTGGTAACCGAGGCAGCTGCATTATCAGCGCGGGAGCGGAAAGCACAAAAACGGCGGTCGAGTTGGCCAGGCATGCCGAGGCGCAAGGAGCGACCGCGATCATGGCCATTCCCCCGGTCGCAACACGGCTCGGGTCTGCGGCAACGCGGGAATACTTCGCCGCCATCGCGAGCAGTATTTCTATTCCGCTCATTGTGCAGGATGCCTCTGGATACGTTGGCTCTGCGATTGATCCGACTGTGTATGTGCAACTTCTCGAACAATTCGGAGCCGAACGGATTTACTTCAAACCGGAAGCCAGCCCGCTTGGTCCCAACCTTTCCCGCATTCGCGAAGTGACGCAAGGCACAGCAAAGATCTTCGAGGGCTCGGGGGGAATCAACCTGGTCGACTGTTACCGCCGCGGCATTCATGGAACAATGCCGGGGACCGATTTACTCGATGGCATTGTGGCGTTATGGCAAGCTTTAGAAGCGGGCGACGAGAATCGCATCTACGAGCTGGCCTTGCCCATCAGTGCGATCGTCGCCCTGCAGCTTTCCGCAGGGTTGGACGGATTTCTTGCGATCGAAAAACATTTGCTCCAGCGTCGGGGGCTATTCAAGAACACGATCCAGCGACAACCCGTCGCCTGGACCCTGGATTCCGAGACGGCTGCGGAAGTGGATCGTCTGTTCTCTCGACTACAGGCATTACTCTAAATGCAAGCACGCCCCACAACGATTCGTTATCGCATGATGGCCTGGCTGATTGTCGCTTCAGCCCTGGCCTACCTCTGTCGAAATTCGATTGGCGTCGCAGAAAGCACCGTCCGACAGGACTTGCAGCTTTCGCTGGAACAGTCGGGCTGGTTCCTGGGAGCCTTCTTCTGGAGCTATGCCTTATTTCAGGTTCCCTGCGGCTGGTTTGCTCATGCGTACGGAACCCGCCGGGCCCTGGCGATCTTCGCTTTCACCTGGTCTATCGCCTGCTTTTGCATGGGCACGGCAGAGAGCCTGGAATTACTGATCGCCGCTCAACTCGTGATGGGAATTTCGCAGGCGGGAATTTTCCCCGCAGCGGTCGGCTCGATTGGCCACTGGATGCCGCTGTCCCAACGGTCTCTCGCCTGTGGCATGCTGGGAGCAGGCATGCAAGTCGGGGCAATCACGGCCAGTGGACTGACGGGAACATTGCTCACCATCATGGAATGGCGATGGATCTTTTTCCTGCTCGCCATTCCCGGATTAATCTGGTCCGGACTGTTTCTGATCCGCTTTCGAGATCGGCCAGAGCAAGCCATTGGACTGAATGACTCCGAGCTATCACTGATCAACCAGCACCGGCAGGAACACATTGTCGAAGCGGACACCGGTCGTGAAAAGACTGAACCAGTTCCCACGCCGGCCGAGCGCGTTCGACTTTCAGCCATTTTCTTTATATGTGGGCAGCAAATTTGCCGTGCCTCCGGATACATGTTTTTTGCCAGCTGGTTCCCTACATTTCTTCAGGAGACCCGCGGCATCTCCATCGAAGCCTCCGGATATCTGCAGGGACTGGTGCTGACTGGCACGCTGACGGGTAGTCTACTGGGAGGCATCTTGACCGACTGGGTCTGGCGACGAACTGGAAATCTCCGCCTCAGCCGAAGTGGCGTCGGAGCGATGGCACTCTTGGTGTGTGGATTGCTCGTTCTTTCCGCCTGGTTTGTCGAGCAAGTCTCGCTGGCAATTACGCTGTTAGCCCTGGGTTCGCTGTTTGCCGCCCTGGCTGGCCCGCCGACGTTTGCAACAGTGATTGATGTCGGAGGCAGCCGCGTTCCGCAACTGCTCGGACTGGTCAACATGTGTGGGAACCTGGCTGCAGCCGCCTGCCCAATCCTCGTTGGCCTCCTCTTTGAGTGGACATCGAACTGGAATCTTGTGCTGCTGTTGTTTGCCATCATCTACATCACCGGAGGAATCTGCTGGTCACTGGTCGTCCCTTACGCCAAACAATCGGTTCCCAAGACAACCGTTCCTTCCGCGGCCACACGCGAAGCACTCGCTTGAGCAAAGAGGCAGCGCCCCCTGAGAGTATGTTCTGAGGGGGCTCTGGGAATCAGCATTCCGAATTGACGAGTTGATGAATATTTCGCGGGATCAGCCGGGGAAGATTCGACCGATCTGAATGGAAGGAGAACTGGCTCAACTCATTTTCGCAGGATCGTTCTGGGGCAAACATATCGGTAGAACACGAGGAGCACATTCAGTCTTCGACGACGACGACGTAACGAACGACGAAGGTATCCGGCGTGATCTTCAGCAGTGAGCTGGGGAAATAGACCGGCTGCAGACCACTCCGAAATCTTGCTGGCACGCCGTCATCGCTGCGGCACTCCAACCAGAGATCAGCTCCTTCGCCGGACAGTTGAAATCGGATCGCTTCGCCGGGTGTGCGTTCAACCGCAGCGACTCGTAACGGCGTTCCTGGAATGAACGCGTCTCCCAGCATCAGCAGTGTGCGCGGTGTGCAGTAGGGATAGGCCAGAAATGCACCGAATCCACTGATGTCCCCTCCGTGCGAGGGCCAGTCATTGCTAAGCTGACTGGCAAACTCTCGGGCAGCTTTGGCATAGCGGACGATTCCAGCGGACTGCCCGCGCAGACGAATGGTATCCCAGCTCGTCGCCATCCAGAGCCAGCCGATTACGCATAGAATACCGAGTACGATCTGAACGGAACGCTCACGACCTCGGCTCCTGGCAACCGAGACGAATAGCACGATCAATGTGATCCCGGCCAGAGTCCACCCGATCCACAGCACAGCCTCGGATGCGGCTGATTCGGCCTGATGGGCAATGACAGGAACATATCGGCCCCCCAAATACGACCACCACCGAAGTTTCGCCAGAAACGGAGAAACTTCGGCGTGTCCGTCCGGTTGAAAGTAGAGCCAGCAGGCGAGCGCGAGCAACCCGACGGCATTCATCGCCGTCAGGACGCGTATTAGCCATCGCGATAATAAACCTCGGCTCTCAACGCCGGGAGCCCGCATACAAACTCCGGGGCGATCAAGAGGGTGTTCGCCGCTCGATGTCATCGAGCAGACTCCTTCGCATGAGCCAGCGCCAGAATGGCAAACGCCGTACAGAGATTGGGATCATTCTCGAACCATTGTTGATTTGAGTTCGTCCAGGAACCGTCCTGATTCTGAGTCGTGCTCAGCTTGTTGACGAGATCCGCACGCCAGTTCTGATTGCCATTGGGCGTCGAAATCTCTGCAAGCCCCGAGGCATCCAGAGCTGATCCGAACGTATGGTAATAGTAGAAGAGCCCTGCGTTCCCCTGCCCAGGATTGCGGTCGACGGAATAGTGCTTCGAGATCCATGCGAGAGCAGCCTTGGTTCGGGGATCCCCCTTGCTGAGGCCGGCATAGACCAGGCTCTTGAAGCCGGCGTAGGTCATCGACCCATAGCTGCGCAGTCCACCGTTCGCGGTGTAGGCTTCAGACGTCGAAGGATCGACTTTTTCGGTGGGGATCACGTAATAAAACCCACCGTCGTTCACTTTGTTGGCGAATTGGGTATCGTTCCATTCGGCGTCGAGATTTTGGCAACGGGAAACGAAGGCCAGCGCCCGTTGAATGGCTGGATCGCTGCCCGGAGTATCGAGCGCGTGTAGCGCTTCCACAAAGTATGCTGTGTTGGAGAGATCGGGCCGTTCTTTTCCACTATAGCCGACGCCGCCGAAATGAGGATTAGACTCCTTGGTCCCATCGTCAAAGCCGATCTGGAGACCGCGCACGAACCGCTCCGCATTCTTCAGAACCGTGTCGTAGCGGCCATCCCCGGCCACGTTGTTGGCTTCCGAGAATGCCATGATGGCTACACACGTTTCATAGTTGCGCAGTCGGTCGCTCGCATAGATGCCGCCGTCGATTTGGATCTTGCTTTCCAGGTACTGCAGCCCTCGGACGACCAACTTGTCGTCGAGCGGCACACCGTTACGCAGGGCGCCGGTAATTGCCAGCGAAGTTACCCCGGTGCCGACGCGTGGCGAGAAGGCTCCTTCGGCATCCTGTCCTCGACTCCGCAGAAACTCCAGCGCCTTGTTGACGATCTCGACACGCTGCGATTCGACGGAGTTGTCGGCAGCTTGTGTGTCGGCGACTGAAGAGAGCGTTAGGAACGCCAGGGTTAATAGGATCGTTGCGAACATTGAAGATTTCTCCTGCTGCGATTATTCGACCAAGGTGATACGGTTGTTCAAAGCTGGCGTGAGCAATGGTTATGCTGGGCCCATCCTAAAGCTCCCATCTGGAAGCGAACGAAGTCAGCGAAAACCTCTAAACTGAAGGAGTTGTCAATGTGCACTTCGCCCCGCGGTCAGGAGCCGAAGTGGTTCCGTCCGTCCGATCCGCAGGGCCGGCCACGCGGCCGCGATGAGACAGAGCCCCAGTGCGATCCCGAATCCCAACGACAGGTGAGACCAGGGGATGATGAGCGTCGGCGGTCCCTGATAGAAGCCGAAACGGCCGAAAGCCGCCATGCCGACGCCGCACCAGCCCGCGATGAGTCCAAATATCAGACTGAGCAGACTCGCAGAGATACCAATCAGTAGAGTCTCGGCGATCACAAGTCGAACGAGTTGTGTTCGCGTGGCTCCGACTGAACGCAGGATCCCGAACTCCCATTGCCGGGAACGGACGGAGGCGATGACCGCGTTCACGACGGCCAGCGACATGATGAACAGCGTGATCAACGGAAGTTGACTCATCCCCCAGATCATATCATTCGCGAGGATCGTAATTGCTTCTCGCACGGTTTCGGTCGCCGTGGAGCGAGCGAATGCCCGGTATGACTTCACCTCACCGAGGCCGTCGGCTTCGAAATTGCCAGCCGCGTGTTTTTCGGCAATCGCCTGCATCGTCGCCTCAACGTCCGCCAGATTCGCGCCAGGTTTAAGATCGAGCCAGCAAAACTCCGGACGTTCAAGATGAAAGTCGTTCATGACCTGCGAACGTTCGGCGAAAATCATGCACGCCGTTCGGACAAAATGCCGGCGGACGCCGGAAAACTTCGTGACCCATTGCCAGCCCGGCAGAGTCACGACTCCCGCAATTTGATACGTCACGCGTTCCGAGTCCGCGTTCGGCGGTATGAGCGTCAGGGTATCGCCGATCGAAAGTCCTGAAGAGACCGAGAAATCCTGCGATATGATGCAGGTCTGCTCTTTCGAGATCGTTTCGACGACCTGGTCTCGATCCCCTTCAACGAAATCGAGAGGAATCATCGCATTGGAACCTTTGAGTGTTGCTGCCGGGTCGACGCCGAAGACGACCGCATTGTCATAGCGCAATCGTTCCGGGGCTTCGCTATCGCCCCAGTCGAAAAGAGCCTGCTCAATCGCCAGCGGGGCAACGGTCTTCACGCCTTCAGATTGTCGAACAGCTTCGATCCCCTGCTCATCCAATCCACGAGGCTGAAAAGAAACGAGTACGTCCGGAAGCCACGGGCCAGGAAGGAACGGCTGGAGCATGGAATAGCCCCAGGTTTGCGTCGAGGCGTACAGCCCGAGTCCGACCGACAGGGCGAGAGTGGCTCCTATGGTCCGCCAGAGGTTGGTCGACATCTGTGTGGTCAGCAGTCGCGGCTCCAGACGGAACAGACGAGCGACCACTACGCCGAAAACTCGCTCCGTCAGGATGACGATGGCCGGAGTCAGCAGGACCATGCCGATCAGGAGAGCCGGGTATGTAATTATGGAATAGCACCAGACACGCCAGTCGTCCGGCAACGGAAGGATGAAGACTGTCAGCGGAGCGGAGATCGCCAGTAACAGACCGATCCAGGAGATCCAGCTGTTGATCACCGCCGGAGGAGCAGATGTCGTTGACGATGACATCGCTTCAACGGGTTGAACGCGAGTCGCATTCCATGCGGGAATTACTGCGGCTCCGATTGCACCGGCGAAGACCGTAACCCCGGTCAGCCCGAGACACGTCCATCCCAGTTCCGCTGCGCTCGAAAACAGGCTTGGCATCCACCGCGAGCCGCTCAGGATCATCAGGTAGCCGACGATGAGTCCACCGACCCAGCCAACGACTGCGAGAATCAGACTCTCCAGAGCAACGATCCCCGCGATCTGCCGCCGCGTAAACGCGACGGCGCGGAGCAATGCGAATTCTCGGGTGCGCTCACTCACCCCCATGCTCAACAGCGAGAAGATAATGAATACCGCTGCCAGCGATGCAAAACCGGTTGCCGCGTAAGCTTGAGCGCGTTGCGAGCTGACACTGCGGCTGTTCGACATGCCGGCTCGAACCGTGCTGAAGTCGACAATCGTGAGCGGTGGCCGATTCTGACTGAGTCGTTCTTTCCATTTCTCCGAGAACTGTGTTGAGTCAATCGTATCTCGAAGTACCACCTGCAGCAGCGTGGGACGGCTCTCGAAACCGTTTATCTTTGCCGCCATTTCCGGGCGAACATAAATGGCGTTGGTCGCGACGCCCTGGACAAAGGCTGAGGGCAGTCCAAGCTTGGGAGTAGCTGTGTTGGACGACGTGCCTTCGGGGGCTCCGACTGACACCAATTGCGGGAGCATTCCCCCCGCTCTGCGTCCTCGGGCTCCGGGACCGCCTCCGCGAGATCCGTCTCCAGCTGTACGGTTTTGTTCGGGAGGGCCGCCTTGCGAAGCGCCCCGTCCTCGCCCCGAACTGGCTCCACGACCGCCCGGACCACCGCCGAGTGACGGGGCATCCGGAGCCTGTTTAATGATTCCAGCGACGGGAACGCGAACCTGATTGGCCAAGGTTGTAATCAGGACTTCATCGCCCACTCTGATCTTCAACTGCTTCGCGGCGGCTGAGCTGACCACCACGGCATCGTCATCAACCCACCTGCCCTCTTCCATTTCGTAGGGAGGCTCGGCTGCCGGAGTACCAACGAGAATCGGATCGATTGGTGGAGCGCCATTCACTGGAGGTCGTGATCCGACGAGCAATCCCAGCGCCGTCGCTTCCCCCTCCTCATCCCCCGGCTGAGGGACGCGAGCCAGCGTGATTCGCGATTGATTGATCGGATTCAACTCCAGTACTCCGGCGTCCTGCTGGAGTTGATGGATCAGTCCGGAATCGACAAAGCTCATACCGCCCGGCGGGCCTTGGGGAATCAGCAGCAAATCGTAGCGGCCCAGATATTTCCCGGCATTTTCATCGAACTGCGAGACCAGGGCGTCGTAGCCACTGACCACCCAGACCACGGCGCAGGCTGACGCCATAATACCGGCGATCGTGACCAGGGCTCGACCGGGATAGAGTCGCAGCTGTTGGATCACCAGCTTGAACATCAGAGGAAGACTTTTCATCAGAAGTGGCTTCTCTAGAGGCGGAACAAACAAGGGGAGAACAGATGCTGAATGCGTTTAACATTCAACAGAGAGCCGGCTCACCGTCGTTCGCATGCAGGAGTTCGTGATAGTGAGCGGCCAGATCCTGAGCATTCTTAAAATGCCCTGTCTCGAAGTCCGCCACGACTCCCCCATCTTTGAGAACCAACACTCGATCCGCCCACATCGCGACTTCTGGTTCGTGGGTCACTGCAATGACCGTTCGCTCCTGCTCCCGACGCAACCGTTGCAGCAGCTCGCAGATGCGGGTGCCGTTGACCGAGTCGAGGTTTCCAGTTGGCTCATCCGCCAGCAAAATGGGTGGTCCAGTCACCAGACCGCGGGCGATCGCGACACGCTGTTGTTCGCCACCGCTGAGTTGATCGGGACGATGGTCGCGGCGATCAGTCAGCCCCACCAGCTCGAGCAACTCGGCGACGGACTGAGTCCCCTGCTTTCCTCCGGCCAGAACTGGAAGAGCCACGTTATCAGTGGCAGTAAGCGTCGGGACTAAATTAAAGGCCTGGAAGACGATGCCGATCTCCTGACGCCGGAAGTACGTGAGCTTCGGTTCCCGCAGCTTTGTGATTTCGGTTCCGTTCACGGAGACGGAGCCCTCATCCGGTCGCGTGAGTCCTCCAAGCAGGTGCAAAAGTGTACTTTTGCCGGAGCCACTGGCTCCCATGATTGCCAGGAACTGGGGACTGGGCACGGTGAATGAGACGTTCTCAACGGCGGTGACTGTGGCGATCCCGTTCCCGAATCGTTTCGTGACTTCGTTGACTTCGATGAGCGCGGTGGGCGAGTTGCTTCCAACAGAAGTTACCGTATCTGAATTCATAGATGTCTCTAGCATGAGCAAGGGGCGCGTCGAGGACGGTCCAATTCCACTGACAGACAGCATTACGGACCGTGACCAGAGGTTGGCTAGAGCGAGGCGCTCTTCCGCATGTCTGCGCAAACGCGCTTAGCACAAGAAATGCAGCAATTCTTGCAGACGGAACGGTTACACCAGTGAGCAGGCTGCTCTGATGTTTGGCTTGGTTCGAGAATTGCAAAACGAGTGCCGAACAATGACTTACGCTGCTTGACCGTAATATCCGGCCCCTACCAAAGACTCCGTGGCCAATATCTCGCCATAAGCGGCCAAGACTTCGCCGCCCAGGATTTCGTGCGCCGCCGGACCAACTCCTCTGTTCGATGCCGAATGCGACACCGGCAACGTCGCAGAAGCGATGAAGATCGCCGAGCTGGGACGAGGTGCACTCGTCCTGCATCACTTTCTCACCGAGACCGGCCTGAGAATGGGCGACAGATTCAAGCTGGCTCCCTCACGCTTCCCGGTGGGCGCTGGCAGACTAAAACGACTTGCTTTCGCCCACGAATGCACCGAGCCGCGGCAATGAGATTCAGTGAATCCGAATCAGTTGCCGAGGACTTCAACAAACCGAACGCCGACTACTTCTGATTCGATTACGAATCCACCGAGGTCGATCCCGACGAGATTGCCTCGGAAGCTCAAGCGATGTACAGCGAGGTGCTCGGAACTGATGTCCGTCTCCTTGGGCGCGATATGGAGTCGCGGACGCCGATCGTCTCATGGAAGTGGAACAGATTCGAGCGGTCATGTGGAATGCAGCCGGTCGCTGGGTGTGCCTGCTCAGTCAGACAGAAACACTGCGACGGGATGAAAACAGACTCTCCCAATGATGGCTGTTCTGAGGAGAGGCTGACTGATCGCGTCGTTGTCGCTGGGTGAGAAATCGGATGAGCGTTGGACACTGGAGTGCAACTTGTACGGAGTCGTGGCAAATAGCTCGGCGCAGTGGTTCATCGGCTCAATCGGGGGGTTCAATGCATTCTGATCACGCTCGCAGGACCGGCAGCGCAAACAGCATCACCAGTCGCGGTGACTTCTTCACCGCAAAGGTGCGAAATCTTACGATCTCGTGTCGATCTAGCGACATCAAGGGGAAGCAAGCGAGGACCGGATGGCCTGGTCAATTGCCAGCGGAATGACCGAACCATGGCTCTCATTAGGAAATTCGACGTACTCAACCTTCAGGAATTCCGGGGGTGAATCTCTCAGCCTCTCCACGAATTGTCTGGTATCGCCGAAACGCTCGCGGGCAGGCGTGGGGGCCAGTGAAGCAGCGGGGCCGGCATCCGTTGTCAGTTCAAGTTCACCGATTGTGACCAGGAGAGTCACAGGCCTTCTCCGGGTATGATCGCGTTTCAAGAAATCCTGCTTCGACTCCGTGATCGAGAAGTCGTTCCACCAGACCGAAGGACTGGCTGCAATGAAGTGATCAAACGAGTCCGGCTTCGAGAACAGGGCATGAAGCACAAACAGACCTCCAAAGGAGTGACCGAAGATCACCTCCCGATCAGGATCAATCGAATGCTTCGCGTTCAGCCACGGCTTTAATTCATCCTGCAGAAACTGGAGAAACTCGTCAGCTCCACCACTTTTCGGCCAGGGAACTCCACCCGGGCGCTTCGGGAGCTTCTCAGGATCTGCAGGGGGATTGTAATCGTAGGTTCGCCTGACGAAGTCGAAGCGATCCTCAGTGGGATATCCAACACCAACGATCAGCGTGGGAACCAGTTTTAGACTGTCGGCATGCTGACGGTATGCACTCACAGCAATCGGAAAACTCGCATTGCCATCCAGCAGTAATAGAACGGCAAGGTTTCCGGATGGGGTTCTCTCTCCAGGCTCGGCCACAAAGAGACGATACTCCTTCCCGGCCGAGGACTGCACATCAAACTCCCGAGTCCGTTCGAGAGATCCCACACGATTGTCAAGAACTTTTAGAGCGGGCGATCCAGGCTCCTTCGGCATGGCAAGTTGAACCGATGCGAGAATCACCCCGAGAAAAACGGCCAGACTCACAAGTCGAGAATTGTTGAAACCTGAAAGCATATTGAAACCTATCTAGACCTCGAAAAGGGGCGTATCTTTCGCCGCATGCGGCGAGAATGTCGCCATTGGAGGCCTGTTTGAGTCTGGAAAGGCAGCAGAACATACGTCTTTCGCAAAAGGCATAAGATGTGCCTGAAGGCAGGAGCAAAGAAGTACGACGTTTGTTTCTTTTATGGAGATAGGGGATTTGACATACGCGTCGTCCCCCGTTAAATATGTTGCGACTGAGACTCAGTCTCTACTCCCCATCCTGCTCCCGCCAGAATAGTCTCACCGCTTCGAGACGCAAGCCAGATGAGCCGGAACGATCTCCGCCTTCTTCTTTTTCTGGAGCATTTCATGCCAAACCCCAACCTACCCCGGTCCCGCCGCGCCTTCACGCTGATTGAACTTCTAGTCGTCATTGCGATCATCGCTATTCTCGTGGCTTTGTTGTTGCCTGCGGTTCAGCAGGCCCGCGAGGCGGCTCGCCGTTCGTCCTGCAAGAACAACCTGAAGCAGATAGGACTGGCTCTGCACAATTACATGAGCACGTTCGCTGAAACCCTTCCGAGTGCCGGTAATACCCTGGCAGGCGGTTACCCGGACGACTATTCACCGCTGGCACGACTGCTGCCTTACTGCGAACAGGCGAATCTACAAGACCTGATCGACTGGGATCTGCATTTGGGACACCCTGCCGCTCAACCGTTGCCGACCGAGATGCACATCGTCGCCAGAACGATCATCCCGATGTTCATGTGCCCCAGCGACCCTGCACCTCAAGTTGCCACCGAGCCTTACCAGAACACCTTTCAGTATGCTGGCTGCAACTACGCCGCCAACCAGAGCGACGGAATCGAGACTACGCCAACCAATCAGATCCATCCCATCTATCCGGGGAATGGCCTGTTCTGGTGTTCTTCACGCACGAAGATTCGTGACTGTGTCGACGGAACCTCGAACACCATCGCCTTCGCGGAATCGACTCGCGGTCCGGGGACGACAGGCACAGGTACGGACAACGATGTTCGTAAATACAGGATGTCTGGCGGATACACCGAAGTCGCTGCCGCTCCCCCGTACCCCAATACCGACGGACATCGCCTGACCTCCTGGCTTCGCGGAGTTGTCCCTTTCGGCCCGGTCATGAACGGATTCCTGACACCCAACAGTGATGTTCCCGATGCAGTCACCGGTTCATCCAAGATCACAGCCGCCCGAAGCTATCACACGGGTGGTGCCCAGGCCGTGACGATGGACGGCAGCGTGCATTTCATCAGCGACTCCGTCGACACCGATGTCTACCGCGGTGCATGGACACGCGATGGTGGCGAGGTCGAAGCGCCGTTCTAATCGGAGCGATTTCGAGAATCGAAGTTTCTCAGCGGCGTTCGCCATCGTCGGGGAAAGCCGCTTTCGCCCCGAAGTTTGAAGACCGGCTGTAATCGATCCTCCGCCCCCGCTGCCGTGCTGGAATGAGCCGCCTACTCCTGCCCGTCTCGTCGCACGACGCTCTCAAAGGCAGACTGACTGAATAACACGTTGAAGAAATCGAGGTCATCAGATGCAGAAAGCTGTCTGCTTACTTGTTCTCTCTGCCATGCTGCCTGGTTGCGGCAAGCCCGAGTCGACAACCGGCCCTCCCCCCGGGACAGGACCGGCGAACCCCAATCAGTTTTCGCAGATGCAACTCGAACTGTTTATCAGCGATGAGCTAAAGCTGAGCTCTCTGCAGATGTCCACAAGCGGAGATGGGAACTACGTCGCCCAAGGCACCGGATCGGATGGCACGTTCTACGACATCAAAATCAACCAGAACGACGAGGGGGCCACCTACACCTGGAAAACTTCCAGCGACGATGGAAGTGGAAGTTTTGACCGGATGTCGAAATAGAACAGCCGTCGGCTTCCTTCGTTCCGATCAAGAGTGTTCATGACCGACTTGAGAGGCAACGTGTAAACGCTGGACGTATACCGCGACGTACGCATTGAGCGGGGAGAAGCGGACAGGTCCGTACCGCATCGAAAAACCGCCAATAAGCCGTCCTCGTAAGAACTCTTTCAACCTGAGTGTGTTTCAGAATGAGTGAGCCGCCATCCACGGTATCCCAGGCACCACGTCAGCCGAGTTGGCGCAGCTTCTGGTTGAAGACGATGATTCAGTGGCACTGGATTAGCTCGGCCGTTTGCCTCGTTGGCATGCTGCTGTTTGCGGTTACGGGCATCACACTCAATCATGCCGGCCAGATTCAGTCGGACCCCATAGTCGAGAACATCGTGCTCGAGCTTCCTGCTGAACTGCAGGAAGCCGTGAAAACAGGGCCAGTGGATGGTGAAGCCGCGATGCCGCCGGACCTGGTGAACTGGCTCAGCAGTCAGCTGCCCAAATCGATCGGTTCGCGCCCTGCTGAGTGGTCCGACTACGAAGTTTATCTTTCAATGCCCGGCCCTGGGCTGGACTCCTGGCTGGCCATTGATCGCGAGTCCGGTGAGGTCGAATTTGAGCAGACATCGCGAGGATGGATCGCCTACTTCAACGACCTGCACAAAGGCAGAAACACCGGAGCGGGCTGGAAACTGTTTATCGATGTCTTTTCTCTGGCCACGCTCGTCTTCTGCATCACCGGATTGTTCCTGCTTGTCCTGCACGCACAACGGAGAAGGATGACATGGCCGCTGGTCGGACTGGGACTGATCGTCCCCCTGTTGATGGCGATTCTCCTCATTCACTGACACCTTTGATCAAGATCCTTCGGAGATACGGAATATGCGAAGAGTTTTAGCTACTGGGGCGCTGATTCTGGCGGGGATGTTTGCTCTCCAGAATGATGCTACTGCGGGGGAGATGAAAGTCACCATCGAGATCCCGCAGCTCCGCGTCTCTGAATACCACCGTCCCTATATCGCTGCCTGGATCGAAGACGAAGACAATCAGGTCGCAGCCAATCTGACCGTCTGGTATCAGCTCAAACATCCGACGGATCAGAGCGGGACCAAATGGCTTCCCGATCTGCGGCAATGGTGGCGCAAGTCGGGCCGCAGTCTCGAACTCCCTGTGGATGGCCTGACCGGCGCGACTCGTCCGGTCGGCGAACACAAACTGATCTTTTCTGCCGACGACGAACGACTCACCAACTTAAAGTCCGGGTCATACACACTGAACGTCGAAGCCTCCCGGGAAGTCGGCGGCCGGGAACTGCTGCAGATCAAGTTCGACTGGCCAGCAAAGAAGTCTCAGTCGTTCAACGTCGAAGGCAAGGAAGAACTCGGAACAATCGGCCTGACGATCCAGCCGTAGCTCCCGGCCACACTGCTCGTACACTCATATCCCTCTCGATCACGGAGAAAACAATGCCCCGTATCCTGCTGATTGCCATCGCTATTGCGTTGTCCTGTCCCCTGCCCGCTTTCGCACACAAGTTCTGGCTGCTGCCATCTCAGACGACTCTTTCCGGCTCCGATCCGTGGATCACAGTCGATGCCGCCGTCTCCAATGACCTGTTCTTTTTCAACCACTTCCCTCTTCAGCTCGACAACCTGACCATCACCGCACCAGATGGCTCGAAGGTCGAAGCTCAAAATGCAGCGACTCTGAAGTACCGCAGCGTCTTCGACGTTGCTCTGGATCAGAAAGGCACATACCGCATCGCAATTCCGTTTGCCGGACTGTTTGGTTCCTGGGAAGAAGACGGCCAGCGTCGCCGGTGGCGGGGCAGCGCCGAGTCTTTCAAGACGGAAGTTCCCGCCAATGCGAAGAACCTGCAAGTTTCTGAGAGCATGAGCCGCGTGGAGACATTCGTCACGAATGGCGGTCCGACCAAAGACGCACTGAAAACCAGCGGCAAGGGTCTGGAACTCGTCGCCAAAACGCATCCCAACGATCTTTACGCCGGCGAAGAAGCCCGCTTCCAGTTCCTCGTCGACGGCAAGCCGCAGGCCGGCCTGGCAGTCGAAGTGGTCCGCGGAGCGACCCGTTACCGCAACTCGCAGGAAGAAATGAAACTGACCACGGATGCCGAAGGCATTGTCACCGTCCACTGGTCCGAACCTGGCATGTACTGGCTCGAAACTTCGCACTCCGATCAGAAGACGACCTTCCGTCAGGCATCGGAACGACGACTCACCTACGTCGCCACGTTTGAAGTTCTACCTCAGTAAGACGGTCGCACATTTCCATCTGCTGTTGTTTTGCGAATCAGAAAGGCGTGGAGAATATGCCAGGCAAATCACGGGCGACCATTATCGGCAACTCGGTTGTACTGACCCTACTGATCGCCATCAGTCTGTGTTTTGTCTTGATCACCGAAGGCACCTGGTGGCCTGCCGATCCTCCTGCTATTCGCTGGATCTGGGCATCAATTTCGCTGACTGCCTACACGACCTTCTCGATTCTGATTGCCGGTCGACGCAAGCGTCCAAAGTTCGATTCAGCTCGGACGTGCTGAAGGGGCAAGGAGGTTCTTTTGCGAAGATTCTCAGCGTGGGGCTGAGAATCTTCGCGCTGACCACAAACGAAATCGGCCGTTCTTCTTGGGGCCATTCACGGGGCCGACAACTAGGGAAATACCGCTCGAGGAACTATGAACGACAACAGCAAACGAACGCTATTCGAATCCGGTCAATACCGACCTCGCAAAGCAAACCCCACCGAGAACCGGGCGACCTCGAAGGTCAAAGACGCCCGGTCGTGTCTCACGGGACTACCTTGACTCGGGTTGAATCGGATAGCCCGAGCCAAGAACCTAATTCGGAGGTACTGGCGTAATCCCTTCGGTTCCGTAGGCGACTTGCGATTTTCAGCGGAGCGGTCTTAAAGCTCAACACGCAGGCATTTTACGTCGAACCCTGATTTTTGCAAAGCGTTGCAAACCGACGCATTTCGTAGCGAATATGCTCCGTAATTGGCGAGTTTCCCCGTACATTCCGTAACGGATTGGGCCCGTCTTTTTTCCAACCGAAGGTAAGTCCGAATCAGAGTAATTTCTCGCCCCCCATAGCCCCGGCAGGCCCTCTCTGGCCGCCGATTATGGCTCCGCATCCTCCCTTACCCACTCGCTTGAAACCGGCCACTTTTCTGGCAGAATCTCGGTCCCAAGGTGCTGTTCAATGAATGTGTCAAACTGCCCAGAATACGATCTCCAGAAAATACCGAGATGGCCAAAATATTCCACCCACTGCTCGCGTTGATTGCCTCCGCCAAGGACCGGGAGCTGGCCAAATACATCGAGTACCTGAAGCAGGAGAACAAGACCCTGAGGGCTCGCCTCCCGAAGCAGATCCATACCACGACCAGGGAACGCAAGACGCTCCTGAAGTACGGGAAGCAACTCGGCCAGGCAATTCACGAGTTGATTACCATCGTTTCACCATCGACATTCCTGCGATGGGTGCGGGAGGCGAACGGCAGCAAACCCAAACCAGCAAACCCGAAAGGTGGTCAGCGGAAACCACGAGAGCTCCGCGAGCTGGTGATCGAGATCGCTAAGACAACCGGCTTCGGGTACACCCGGATCATTGGCGAGCTGCGGAAACTTGGTATCAAGAACATCAGCAGGCAAACAGTTCGGAACATTCTCAAAGAACATGGAATCGAACCTGGACCGGACCGAACGTCCGATTCGTGGACAGAGTCCCTGAACCGGCACGGCGAGACGCTCTGGGGATGCGACTTCTTCTCGGTGAAGTCGATGACAGCCAAGGGGATGCGTGATCTCTATATGCTGGTGTTCCTCAACAAGCAGACTCGCGAAGCGATTGTTACGGAGTCGACATATCGGCCCAACTCAGCCTGGGTATGCCGACAGACGAAGTGGTTTGCAGAGCAGACCTTGGAGCGGGATAAAA
The DNA here is from genome assembly GCA_017795105.1 of Planctomycetaceae bacterium. Classification (GTDB taxonomy): domain Bacteria; phylum Planctomycetota; class Planctomycetia; order Planctomycetales; family Planctomycetaceae; genus Rubinisphaera. Next base: position 5,578,299 of record CP051247.1, on the reverse strand, counting down.
AGCCAGGGATTGTCGTGCATGATCTGGATGCGAAGTTCACGAGGAAGTTTCGCGAAACTGTAAGGCTGCAGGGAATGAAGACGAATCCGTTGCCGAAGGCATCACCGAACTTGAATGGCCGTTGTGAACGGTTTATCGAGACCATCAAGCTCGAATGCCTCAACAAGTTCATCGTGTTCGGGAGGCGGCACCTCGATCATCTGACAGAGTCCTTCGTTTACTACTATAACTACCATCGCAGCCACATGGAGCGGGACCACTTGCCACCATTACACGAGCTTCCTGAAGAAGTCGACTTGCTAAAGATTGAGCAGATCAAGATCAAGTCATTTGTCGGCGAGCTCGTCAAATCCTTCCATCGGGACGCGGCGTAATCATTGCCTGTGGTTCAATCGCTCCATGCGGCAGTTTGACAACTGCCCGTTGCATGGGAGTGCAGCCAAGTCGTGGAAAACGGCACCATGGCCCGGTACACTGATGAACGAATGACTGTGCCTGAGCGACTGACGCCCTTGGCACCAAGAAGCTGGGGAACCAAGACGCGGGTGGGCCATGTCAGATGTGGAAGAGATCGTCGCTCATGATTCAAACAAAAGCGAGGACATCCAAGATGTCCTTGCTGCCAAGGTTGAATCCTGGCGAGACAGGCTGCTGGATTTGGGAAGCCGCAATGCCCTGATCAATACGCGATTCTCTGAACGCAGCAGTGTCATCGAGTTTGATACGCCATCGACCGAGGAAATCTGGCGAAGGCTCGCGGCCGAGTCGGAAGCTGGCGCTGATTCCATGCGATTCCCCTGGCGGCGAGACTTGGTCCCGCCGCCGCCCGACTGGCAAGAATACGAAGATGAGCCAGACGGAAATAGTTCAGCGGCCAATCCCGCCACACCCTCCCCTGTGGAGTCAGATCATCGCACAGATGAAGAAGCTGGCGATACACTCGGGATGGCTATCGCCGAGAAACTGAATCGACATGCTTCTCCGGACAGAGCTACTGACACCCAGGCGTCCGAAAACGGTGCCGAGACAAAGCCCGAAGTACGCATCACAGCAACGCTCCGCAAACGCAAGCGAAGAGAGTGGAATCCACCATTCGCAGCGTGCAAGAACTCGCCGCATTTACGGGCGAACGACCTGCTCGTCGACAAGTCCGACAGAGTGCTCGACCGAAAGCTCCGTAACCTTGATGGGGATGCTCGTCTCGCGATGTCTGAGCAGGGTGTCCATGTCCTGTACGTCGTCTTCGGCTTCTTGAAGTGGTACGAGTCGACAGAGTCCACAGAAGAACGGTACAGCCCTTTGATGCTCGTTCCGGTTACGCTCTCACGTGACTCGACGAGCGCTCCCTGGGAGCTAACCGAAGCCGAAGATAACGCGGTCGACAATCTCTGTCTCCGACAGCGTCTGCGGCAGGACTTCAAACTTGAACTGCCGCCTCTTCCCGAGATCAACGAACTTGAAGAAGAAGGAGCCCGGGAGGCCTTCTTGAACGAAGTCCGATCCGTCACCGAGAAGCACGAGCGTTGGGAAGTCGTGGATAAGTGCGTCATCGGACGATTCGCATTCCCAAAGATCGCGATGTGGATGGACCTCGGGGATCACAGGATCTCGGTCACTGACCATACTCTCTGCAGAGCACTCGGAGGAGACGAGAGTGCGGTTGGCGTTGAGTCATTTGGTCCTGTCCCTGAAGTGCCGAAGGCCAGAGAACTCGATGATGTCGTCCCGCCAGGCGAGATCAAGACAATCCTCGATTGCGATTCAAGCCAGTTAGAAGCAATCGTCGCGGCCCGTAAGGGAGTCAGCTTCGTTCTCGATGGCCCACCGGGTACTGGAAAGTCCCAAACGATCGCTAACATCATTGCTGATGCATTGTCGGTCGGGCGGACGGTGTTGTTTGTCAGTGAGAAAATCTCCGCATTGGAGGTGGTCAAACAACGTCTCGAAGCTCGTCAACTCGATGATTTTTGCTTGGAGTGCCATTCCGATAAGGCTAATAGACGGTCAGTTCTGTTTGAACTCGAACGTTGTCTCGACCTGCCGGCAGAGGTGTATCAGGATACTGCTCCGAAACTGGACGAGCTCGCAGAGCAGAGGGCACAACTCAACGATTACGTTCGCCGGATTCACAAGCCCCGCGAGCCTCTCGGGTTGTCGGCGTTCGAGTTATTCGGGCGAGTAAGCCGCTTGACGAGTCGAGGCCTCGCTCAACTGACACGCTGTCGAGTGCCCAGTCTTATAGATACTGATCGACCTACGTTCGACTCGTGGATGCGTTTACTCAATCGAGCGTGCGACGTGGAAACGGTCATCGTTGAACACGATCAGCACCCTTGGAGAGGCTGTAAACACACGGTCCGCTCTTTATCTATTCACGACGACATCCAGCACCATTTCAAAGTTCTCAGCGAGCAACTGAATCGTCTTGTCCGGAAGTTTGCTGGGCTCGTCGAACGTAATCTGGTATCCCCGTTGACGGGCGCGAATCTCCACTCGACGCTCCCTGCCTGCGAGGAGGCAGTCAACGCTCCGGTCACACCCTTAGAATGGTTCGATGCTCCTGGCGACATTTCACGAGGCGTTGTCGCCCTGCTGTCAGCCGAGGCGAGACGCTCGACGATCTTGAGTGAACTGGGACGCTTTGTCGACGATGTCGAGGATCGACTTCCCGTTGAGTCTGCTGAGATGATCGCCAGAGTAGCCGATCGCCCGCTGGAGAATGTGATCCGTGGATTGACCCTTCCAACGGCTACCACCGTTAGGCCACGGCTTGGCGAGACGGAAGCGGCGATCAAACATCTCAAGCCTCTGGCGGAGTCTCTTCAAACGCTACAGAGTGCGGAATCTGCATTCACGTCTTCGACCGAACTGGACCTCGATCGGTATGCCACGATCGAGCGGTTGGGGCAAACCGGAAAGGCAACTCGTCTTGCTGCTTCCGCTGGCCGTGCCCGCCCTCACTGGTTTGACTTGAAAAGAGCCAAACAGATACGGACGCTGGCGGAAAACGCTTTGTCATTCGCTAATAAGAACGCGAGGCTGGGTGAGCAACTAGAAGACCTGATTACTACCGAGCAGCTGACACTTCTCTCAGACGTGGTGCAGGAATCAGGTGAGAAGTCCGATTCCATATCTGTTGCAGTTAAAGAAGGACTTTCTGACAGAAGGAACCTGGACACGACGCGCGCCAGCATCGCGAAGGCGCGAATGCTTGTGGATGAAATCGTGGAAGCTTCACAGCAGATTGCGTCCTCGTTAGGTGGCGACGCAGCTCAAGAGGCAATCGCGATCCCGACAGCCCCTCTGGAGCAGATTTTTGAAGCGCTCGAAGACCTTGAGGCCGCAGGCTTTGTGAGCGGCTCATGGCGAGACACCTCTGTCCGAGACCCGCTAGTGCGTGCCTGCGATGACGCCGTTGCTGATCTGACTGATGCGGCTGCGATTCGTGACTCCCTGGGCGACCGACTGTCTCATCGGGCATTTCGGGAATCGTCCGGCGTCATAGCGACGCGGGGAGTCGTATATTCATCCGCATGGAAACGATGGTTCAGTGGCTTTGGAACCTTCCGAAGCGAAGCCGCAGAACTGTACAACGGCGAAGTCCCCCAAGGAGCGGCTGTGGCCAGCGACATGGCGACCCTCCAGAAGTACCACCGTCGCGTTGGCGATGTGCAAGATCAAGCCGAAGCCTTAAAGCCCCACGTCTCCGGCGAGTTTATGGCTTCAGAAATCACCTCTTGGAGCCGACTAAAATCGGCTGCTACTGCCTTCGAGAGGTTGAGAACCGCTTGGCCCGCAGTTGTCGCTTCACTGCCAAGCGAGCCTCATGTCATTTCACCGGGCAGTTTGACGACTCCAGCCGTGCGACTCAAGAACGCAGTTAGCGAGTACAACCGATTAACTGCCGGCCATCAGCTCAAGCTTCCCTTACTCGTGAGCGAAGAAGTTTCGTCGATCAGGCAACTTCTGTCCGACCGTGAAACCGTCCTGAGCGATACGGGGGAAATATGGGACAAGAGCGAGGAGTTTACCCTTCGCCCCATCCGCTCTCTCGTTGAACTCGATCAGCTGATTTCCGCTTTGGTCAAATACGGAAAGCGTCAATCCGAGCTGAACATTGCCGCAGAGAGATATGCGGAATGGTTACCAACGGACTCCGCTCCCACTGCAGCCTCGAGCTGGCAAGCCATTCGCGACGGCATCGATGCCGTCGAGTCATTCAGCAACACAGGTATCGATCTGTCACGGCTACAAGCACGCTGGTGCAGTGATGAGTTTCGGAATCATCGAACAACATGGGAGGTCGCAGGGCAACAACTCGAAGACGCGGCTTCAGCGTCAGAGGCCGCACTGATTTCAGCTGGCCTTAACATTAATCCCGTATCGCTCAGTGGGCTGGCACATTCAATAAGTCGAACGATTGAAACTCTTGAGGTAGACCAGACACACCTTGAATCGATTTCTGATTCGCTACGAACGGACTCAGACGTAGAGTTAAGGGAGCTCGAAGCAATCGTTGGCAGCATTTCTGAGCTGCGAGCTACAGGTCCCGCGATCGAAGTAGCCAGATCACAGCTGGATATTCTTGGCATCTCCGATGTCACGGCGAACCATCTTGAGGCCGCCGAGTGGCTCGCCCGATCAGTTTCAAGTGGAACACTCACTCCTCTTAAACAGGCGGTTGCATCGGACAATACTGTTCGACAGCAAGTCATTGAGGCACTGGATGAATCGAAATCCATCCTCAAGAACGCGGATTTCATGGAAAGCTGGAGCTTTCTCAAGACGCTCTTTGATCTCAACTCGGAAGTTTCAGATGGCGTGATTATCTCCCAAACGCCGTTCAGCGAACTCGCTGAGAAACTCGCGTGGCTCTCCCCTCAGATGTCTAGCTTCGATATGTGGCTCAAGTTTGCCGCGTGGAAACAGGACGTCACAGAAGCCGGATTCGGGACCGTCGTCGAGGAGTTGATCACGCATCGGTTCAAACCGCAGGATGCAGCCGACGTCGTTGCGGTCCAGTTTTATCGACAGCTCTTTGACCGCCTTGCGGCGACGGATCGTAAGCTGGGTAGCTTCGACATCGATGACCACGAGCGGATTCGGGAACGATTTCGCTTCCTCGACCAGTGGGAAGTGAAAGCGTCCGCCAGCCGCATTCGACAATATCAACTTGGTCGAAGCGATCGTCCGTCGAGCAACTTTCTCGGGGCCGATTCCAGCGAGCTAGGCATCCTGCAGAAGGAGATTGCCAAGAAGCGAAAGCACAAGCCACTGCGACGACTGTTTGCTGAGATTCCGACAGTTCTACAGCGTCTCAAACCGTGCATTATGATGAGCCCGCTCTCGGTCAGCATGTTTCTCGACACCGACGACATCCGGTTTGACTTGGTTATCTTCGATGAAGCTTCGCAGGTCTTCCCGTGGGATGCGCTCGGAGCGATTTATCGTGGAAAGCAGCTGATCGTTGCTGGCGATGATAAGCAGTTGCCGCCAACCAACTTTTTCAATCGTGCTGACACCGAATCGGATGATGACGAAGATGACATCGGGGATTATGAGAGCATCCTGTCGCTCTGCAAGTCGATCGGCATGCCCAATCAGCGACTCAAATGGCACTACCGATCGAGACGAGAACCGCTGATCGCATTCTCTAACCGTCATTTCTACGATGGAGAACTGGTCACCTTCCCAAGCGTCTACGACGCCCGAGGTGATGGCGTTCGGCATGAACTCGTTCCCGAAGGACGCTGGTCAGACAGCAAGAATCTGAAAGAAGCTGAACGGATCGTCGAAATGATCGTCGATCACGTAAAGAACAGGCCGGACAAATCTCTGGGCGTCATCGCTCTCAACCAGAGTCAGCAGCGGACGATTGAGGACACTCTCTACGATCTCAGACGACAACGCCCCGAAATCGACTCGTTGTTCAACGGTGGTAACTACTTCGGTTGTGTTGAGGAGCGACTGTTCATAAAGAACCTGGAGAATGTTCAGGGCGATGAACGGGATGTCATCTTCCTGTCGATGGGATTCGGTTACAACGACGCGGGAAAGTTCCATAAGAACTTCGGCCCTATCATCAAGCCTAACGGAGAACGTCGGCTGAATGTCGCGGTGACGCGGGCACGAGAGGAACTCGTTTTTGTCACATCAGTGCGTGCGGCTGACATGGACCTGTCCGGGAGCAAAAGCGAAGGAGCCCATCTCTTAAAGGCGTATCTCAGTTACGCTGAGAAGGGTGTCGATACGCTCGGAATCACGATCGATGAGTTCTCGGCTGAAGCCGAGAGCCCCTTTGAAGAGGAGGTCGCCGCCGCCCTCATCAGACGTGGACTCGAACCTGTTCCGCAAGTCGGGTGCGGGGGCTTCCGTATCGATCTCGCATTAAAGCACCCAGATCGACCGGGAGAGTTTTGCCTGGCGGTCGAGTGCGACGGGGCAACTTACCATTCCTCGCACACCGCTCGAGACCGTGACCGCATCCGTCAGACGATTCTGGAAAATCTCGGCTGGCGAATCGTGCGAATCTGGTCGACTGACTGGATACGGGACCCCGATCGACAGATTGACCGTATTATTGGCGAATACGACGCAGCCGTAGCTATTTCGCCGCCAATCTACGAACCGCATGTCTCAACAGAAGAATACGATGAACTTGAACCGCAGTTTGTCGAGAAGCGATCGGCAGCTAAGCCAGAACTCCCGTATTTCGGAAGTATCGACGAGGTTCCTAGCACGGTGATTCAGACGACAGCAGCCTACGTGCTAACGCAGGCTGGCGCGATGACGATCGAAGACCTTATCAAACAGATCTCACGAGAGCTCGGATTCCGTCGTCTCGGTGGAAAGATCAAGGCACGAATCGAAGCCCAACTCACAGACGACCTCGAAAGCGGTCGACTCAAGCCCTTGGGAGAGCGTGTGACCACGGGTGGATAGTCGCAGGGTTTCCTCCGACTGGGATCGGCTAATCATGAATTGCAGCTGAAACTGGATGATGGAACCAATCCTGCGTACAGGAATGTCAGCCGAGGCCAGTCAGATGCAAGGCCTCGACCACTGCCAACTGCGAAACTCTCTCCTGCTCAATGCGTATATTCTTAGCCGCGCAAGTCTGAAATGCTGATCGTTCGGTTGTATGCAGGCCCGGAGGAGCCGAAGGATTTCTGCCGCTACCGGGGATTCCAATTCGATCGCAGAACTTTGTAACGGTTTCTTCATCCATCAGGAGACCTTCGGTTCTCGGAAAAACCGAACGCAAACGGGACAGGATCTCGAAGCCTTCCACATCGAGATCTCCCCAGTACCAGATTGCCTTGCCTGCAAGCCACGTCAGGTAGCGAAGATCTATTACCGCGTTTCCCAGTCCTCCCAATGCGATCGCACCTGAGATTTTCGGCATGGTCAGCAAGTTGACCTTGTTTTCAACAATCAACACTCGGTCACACTCAATTGCCGAATCTGCCAGGGTGTGAAGTGGCACCGCAAACTCGTGCCATGGGAGCTTAGCCCGTTCCAGAAGTTCATCGTCCAAAACACGAACAAGAATCAGCGGTTCGGTGTAACGCAGTCCGAAGCGACGCTCGAAGTGCTCTTCGTGAGCCCGAATTGTGTGAGGCGGCAACAGGAGATCCAGCCATGATCGAAGTATTGGCCGATTTCGTTCGATGAACTTCGTGTCCACCGGGATCGGCAGCTCACGAGCAAACCGATCGGGACGAGGGTTGGCAATGAAGTAATCGACAACCGCCAGCAAGCCTTCAAGGTCTCCAGCGGAGGAGACCAATTCCGCGCGATGGCAGCGTATCCAAGAATCGAGCGCTGGGAACCGTCTTCGGATTGTCTCGACAGCGGTAGTGAATGCCTCAAACTCGTTCTTCTTGCCAATCAGCCGCAGCATATCTTCCGGCGATTCCAAGTAAATCTGCTCCGGAAACTGGTTGCGACCGTGCAGTCGTGAATTCTTTTCTTTCCAGCTGAACGAATAGCCGTATCCCAGCAGCTCTTTGGAACCTGCCCGTAATCTTCGGATCGATTCGATAGCCACGCTCAGGTTCTCGTCGAGCCGCTTGTTGCATGGAATGACTTTCGGAAAGAAGGGCTCATCGTTTAGCCATGCTGCTTGCCATGCAGGATATAGATTAGCGGCCTTCCGTCTGATTTGTTCCGGATCAATCATGATCAAATCGATCCCGAGACCGGCTGGTCGACCGCTTCATTGACTGAGTATTGGTCAAACTCAGCAGCCGTCATTTCATACAGAGCTGACCGATTCTCCTTTTTGACGATATGCAGGTAATAACCAACGTAAGGCTGTGTCACTCGAGCCTTCGCATCCAGCGGAGCGACGATCAGCAGTTGCAGGCCGAACTGTCGAAACAGGTTCAACGCGTACTCCGCATGCTGGTCGTCAACCTTGGAGAACATCTCGTCGACGACGACAAAATGGAACCGGTCGCTCACCGGGTGATCCGGGTCCAGGTCATACTGATACGCAATTGCGGCGACCAGAATCGTGAAGGCCAGCTTGGCTTTCTCACCTCCCGATTGCCCGCTGCTGTCCTGGTAAACCGAAACCACGTCATGAGTGTTAACATCAATCACGGCTGCGACGAAATCAAACCAGCGGCGGACATCCGTAACCTTATCTCTCCAGCGACGCGTGTCATCAGCCTGCATGCGGACGATCAATTCCTTGATCCGAGTGAAGCGAGCTTCATTCGCTTCCGGCGTGTCATCGAAGCTTCCTTCGATACACTCCCGCAACCTCGACTGGAAATCCGTGATTTCGGCGTCGCGAATGGGCCTGGGTTGCAATTGAATGTGCGTGCCCGGACGGTACTCAAGCTTCCGTAATGAGTCGTTGAGCAACTCGATCTTTGATTCAATCTCCCGACGTTCCTGATCCAGTCCGTTACGAAAGACCGCAATTTCATGGATGACTTTTTCGTTCAGCCGCTCTTTGAATCGCTGCTCATGTCGCGGGAGATCGTCTTCCATTATCCGCTGGCGGAGATCGATGAAGCCTTCGAGGTAGTCAATGGCCGCACGTAAATCCACCGACTCTTCAGGGCAGACTCGAAGGAACTTCGACATTGCCTCGGTCAGTTTGTCGCGAATGGGATCAATCATGCGTCGCATCCTGCTGATCCGCTGTTCCAACCTGTTCCGCCAGTTCTTCTCGGTCTCGAAGAGATTCTCCAGCGTGAGCGGCGAGCCAGATAGTTCGGTGTCGATCTCATGGAACGATGCCTGTTGAATGTCAAAGCGTCCATCCGCATGCCGTTTGGCCAGTTCCTGCTTAGACTTCTTGAGAATCTTGCGGGCATTGTCGATCTGATCTCGTAATGATCGCTCGTCGCCGATCAGACGGTCTTTGTTGATCTGCAGTTCTGAGCAACGAGCCTCGGATTCGGACAAACGCTGCTTGAGCAGTTGCAACGTGTCCGACTGCTCTTCAATGGCCTTTCGCTCCTGTTCGAGCTTCTTGATCTCCTGCTCATGAAACACGAAATCGATCTCATCAAATCGAGTGATCTTCAAAACCATCTGAATGGAACCGAGCTGACTCTGCAGACGGGACAGAACTTGCTCATTGCATTCGAGTCTGGTTGTCCAACTCTGATCCTCTTCGGTGAGCCGTTGAATCTCCTGAGCGAGTCGCCGCTTTTTATCACGGTTGTCCCAACCCAGTACGAAGGAATTGGGATCGAATGAGCGATCTCGGTCATCTTTCTCGTGACGCAGCGGCCCAGTCTTAACATGACAGTTGCGTGTCATCGCCAGGCCGCGGGTTGACTGAAATTCCTCGACCGTGTCGCAGCAAACGTAATCATACCGGGCACTCAGTTCCGCTTTGAGCCAAGGCAGCAGTGTCTGTCCTTCGCGAAACTCCAGTTTATGAATCATCGACTGAAGACTAGGTGGAGTTCTGCGCAGATCCTGCGTTTGATCAGCAATGCGAAGATAAACCAGCCGCTGCCCACGTCCCTGTGCCGCCAGTCGTGTCCGATCAACGTAGCTCGACACCCACGAATAATAACGGTCCGGAACCAGTAAACTCAGTGCCAGCCCACGTAGGACTTTTTCGATGGAAGGTTCCCACTCCCCTTGATCAGCGCGAACCTGCATGAGTTCGGCGGCAAACGGCAGATCACGCACGGCCAGCCCCAGTTCGTTGCAAAGCGTGTGCCGCAGTTGAACGCACCACTCCGGAATATTCTCCCGGCGTCGCTCCAGCCCGGCCAGTTCCGACTTCATCTCCGTCAAACGCTTGCGAACCTCGCCTCGTCGCAGGACGGACTCATCCCGCTGTTGGCGAATCTCGTCCTGCTGGGTCTCATGCTCTCTTGCCAGCGACGGTAGCAGTGAACGCATCGTCGCAAACGTGTTCTCATTCGAAATCTCTGTCGCGATGGCCAGATTCCTAAGTGCGGCTTGGATCGATCCGGAAAGCTCCTGTTTCCGATTCCTTCGTTCTTGTTCGAGGTCCATCGACTGTGCGATTTCTCGGAGTCGATCTCCTCCAACCTGATCCATCTGATTCTTCAGCAGTCGGGACTGTTCCTGGTGCTCCTTGATCTCCAGAGCAAGCAACTTCTGATTGCGCTGGAGCTGCTCGCGTTCTTGCTCTTTGACTTCAATGGCGGGAACAAAAAGATCTACGGTCCGTTGAGCGAAATAAGTCTCCGTAGCAACCTGCAGCCGTTCCGCCGTTTCCAAAGCTTCAGCCTGCTCCCGATAGTCCCCGCCAATCCGGACCACCGGTTCAAGCAGGTCTCGTTGCTGCCTCACCTTGACCAGACTGTCGTGCGCTTCGCTCAACTGCGTGAAGTGACTTAACAGGCTGTCGATCTTCTCGCCCCGGTCGGGAGCTTCCAGCATGTGGTCACGAATGAAATCGTTGAGTTTCTGGATATCCTTGACCGCGACAGTCTGATTGAAAACCTCCATCGCCTTCGATTTGACGCGGGTTTTACGTTGAAACCAGCCTTCGTATTCGAGGAATGTTTTGGTCGCCCGAAATCCTCGTTTCTTGAGTGTTTTGAGCAGGCTTTCCGAAGACGTCAATCCTCCCAGGTGTTGCTGAATGGAACGTTCCTCGTCCGTGAAGCAGTAGATTTTTTCGACGCTGTGATCGGACGCCAGATACAATAGCTGCGCAACCGTGAAGGCTTTCCCGCTATCTTCATTCCGAAAACAGGCCAGAATGATCGCGGGCTGCTCGCCTTTTGGTCGCAGATGCTTGACCCGAACCCCCTGCCCGTCCTCGTCACTTCCGCGGTCGAAGGCTCCCAGCAAATACGATTTCTCGTCCCGCTCCCGCTTCTTCGCGCCAGCCGCCACGTTGAAGTTCCTAACTCCTGGACGGACAAGCAGCGTCAACAGGGCATCCACCAGTGTTGACTTACCCGTGCCGTTCTTTCCGATCAGCAGCGCCGACTCTCCGTGTGGTCGAGTGGTATAAATCTGACCGTCGAAGGTTCCCCAGTTGAGCAGTTCAAGTTGGTGAAGACGGTATCCCTTGGGACCCGCGTTCGTGAACGGCAGATAGGCATGACTCGACATCAAGGACTCCATAATCCTTCTGGCTGACAATTTACTCTTCGTTGGAGCTCGTTTTCTGTTTGCGTCGAACCGCCAGGAGCAGTTTCTCGTGAAGATGTTCCAGGATATCGGCGGTCAAACGAGCTTTGAGCACGCGACGGACCTCCCAGTTCCCCGACTCCTGCCCGAACCGACGCACGAAACCGAGTTCCTCCAACTTGTTGAGGGTCGCTCGGAGATCCCGCTGCAACCGAACTTCGTCCTTCTGATCGGGGAAGTATGACTTCCACAATTCCAGCAGATCGCTTTCTTCGACCACGCACCGTGCATCGAAGGTTTGTGCTTCTTCAAATCGACGCAACGCCTCTCGAAGCAGCACGGCTAAAACTGTCTGCCCGAAACTGAGCCGTGAGGCCCGAAACAGTTTCGGAATCGATTCGTATCCGTCCGGCAGCTCCTCTTCGGGAAATTGCCTGACGAAAGCGAGTCCCTCCGCTTCGTCGATAACAAGTTGCAAACCGAGCCTGGCCAGGTACTGCTCCACCTGAGTGGAATTTGACAACAAAAGATCCCATACGCGGTCGTCTTCACGCTCAATCACGCCTTGAAGAAGACTTACCGCGGGAAAACTCCAGTCACGATATTCCGGGTAATTTCCCGACATTTCAGTGCCTCGCTGGCGGCAGGAAAGTGACTCGGGGCACCTTGACAACGTAAGCACGTTCACCAGGACCAGATGCCGAGATCAGGATCTTTTCATGTGTGAGTGCATCGACAAGATGCCCGTCTTCTGAAGCGATCTGCAGGTATCCCGCAATCTCAACAACGCCGGAAGTCAACGGGAAGCGGTCGAGCAGTTCTGACAGGGTCGGCATGTCGTGTGTTGAGAGAAGATGAGAAACATGCTCACGCATCTGCTGCCAGTCCAGGTGACGAAGCGCGGCATAATCCTCGAAGACCTCCAATCTTTCAGCGGAGTCAGGTTCAAACTCAGAGAGATCGACGGCCTCAAACTGCGGCGGCTCAACCCAGAAGGTTCTGCGAAACGGTGATTCGATGGAAGTCGCCAGTTCGAGGTAGATCCCCAGCTCTTCACCTTCAGCTTGACCTCCACTCTCGATCGCCAATGCCTGAATCTCCTGTAGCAGGACGGCCACCCGTTGCCGTTCCGCGAACGCTCTTCCATCCAGTAGTCGCCGGAGCGTGGTCGATAGCCGCTGATTGGTCCGCATGACCTTCTCGGCTTCATTCTGCAAGAGCGTTATCATGTTCCTGACTGTTTCCAGCCCTTCCTGCTGCTGGACAAGCTCGGGGATCTTCCGGACCTCGGAAATGATCTTGTCGAGTCGCTCTGTCTGGCTCGGCGAGAGGATGAGTTTCACGAATTCGTAGAAGCTGACGCCCTGGTCTTCCTGCTTGAGCAAATCCTCCGCATCGAGGGCGTATTCCAAAATGCGGCCTCGACTCTCAGTTCCTGTCTGCTGACGCTTTTGGACGTCGACAGAAATGCTCCGGAACGAGTACTCCACTGCCCGAAAATCTCCCTGAAGCTGTCTCAGCAGAGAGACGGCAAGATTGAAACGCTCCCGGATCAGCGCCGGCTGGTCTTTCGAGATTTGACCATCTCGCTCGATCTGCTCAATCTCAGCCTGCAGACGATCCCGTTCCTTGCGCAGATGCGACAGTCGAGTTTCAGGGTCATCGGAAGCGCCCACGACAAGATCGGACAGCGTGTCGATCACCAGCCGCAGACGAGACTCCGTTCCGACGAATCCGAGGTCTCGATCCAGCACATCGTTCAGGAATGCAAAGACGTCTTCGGTGTAGGGTGTCAGCTGATAAACCGCTTCATCCCGGCCGGCTTCCAGGAATCGCTGCAACCAACGTCGCTCGGACGAACACCAGTCAGCGAGGTAGTTCTCTGGCCTATCGATCAGACTCTCGGGATGAGATTCCTGCAGCTCCTCCTGGTACAGGACCAGGCTCGCGAGCAGTTCCGAATGTGGCACCGCGATTTGACCGGACTGCTTAAAGACGCGATCCAGAAAATCGATGATGTAGGGAGCATTTCGTGCCTGCAGGAGCTTCAGCGCTGGAGAAGTCTCGAAATAGACCAACAACTTACCCAGACGCATTCAGGCCCAACTGTCACATCGGGCAGACGAGACTCTTGCCTCTCATCTGCATCTACAATTCTCAGAAACGGCTCTCCGCGAGCGAATACACTCCACCGGGGTATAACAGTATACAAGTGAAGTAGACGCCAGGAAAGAAATTTCTGCTCCGCATTGATCACAAGACGCGGCCGCACCCGATTAATCGTGACGAGTGCGGGAACTTACTCAGATTTCCCAAACATGTTGAGGAAACTGGAGGGACCGATCGTGATCGTTCCTCAATAAGGTCAGCATGTGCTTCATCGCCTGATAGCGAGAGCCAGCACACTGATCGTCGGCAAATAACTTAGCGCTTTTTGTCACCTGACTGCAGGTCCTCTTCGACCTGCCGAATCAGCTCTGAAGCCCTGATTCCCAATGCCTGACACAACCGAAACACCACGTCCAGCGTCGGCGACTTCTTGTCGTTTTCCAGATGAGAAATGTAGGTGCGATCAAGCCCCGCTTCATACGCAAGCTTTTCTTGCGAGAGTTTTGCTTTCAATCGGGCTGTGCGAAGGCGATCACCAAACATCCTTGTGTTATGGCAGGCAAGCCGCCGCACGCCCGTTGACTATAGTCAACAAACGAGTCACCATGAGTGGCCACACGAACAGATCATCTCTCCGCAGCTTTAAAAAGGTAGCCTTGATGAGAATAACCCTGATTGCACTGATCCTGTCACTCCCCCTGATGTTGCCCTTTCCTCTGCCGGGTGCAGAGATCGAAGGAACCATCGAATCTGGTGGAGAAACGCAGATCCGCTTTACGTACAGTGGCCCTCTGGGCCAGACGACGGTCGAGCTGAATCTCGCTTCCACGGTCGATGTCAAGATCGATCGTGCCCGATCAAGATCGTCAGAACTGAAAGCAGGCATGCCTGCCCGCGTCACCGTTGATGACGTTTCCAAGCTCGTGACTGCCATCGTAGCCGTTCGTGGTGACCAGCCCGAGTTTCAAATCATCGCCGAGATTGCCGGCGAACATCCAAGTTTGACTGCCGACGGCCTCATCATTTTCTGGGAGAAGAAAGATGATGACGGTCTCTGGATCTATACGGCACACCGGCGCACCGCCGATGAGTACTTCACGGAGATCACCCGCCTGTTTCCGGGCCGTCACCCGACGATCTCCGGCGACGGCACCGAGCTGATCTTTCTCGGAATGAACGCCCAGCGACAAAGAACGCTCTGCTCGGCCCGTCGTCGGAATTCCGATCAGCCTTTCACTCGCGCTGTGGAAATTCCGGAATTCAAGAAGCTCATCTATCCGAAGTGCCCGTGTCTCAGTGATGACGGGCTGATGATCACTTTCCGCACGCCAGGAACGGATGGGCAAATCGTCGTTTCTGAACGGAAAAGCAGGACGGCAACGTGGTCATCGCCGAAGTCACTTCTGGGGCCCGGGCTTGAAAAGGAGGTAAGCCAGTTCTCAACGTGGCCGTTTCTCTCGAAGGATCGGCTGACCCTTCTCTGGATGATCGAGAAGTCCTCATCACCGCCGTCGCTCGTCTTTGCCCGAAGAAGCGCGCCGAGTGCCTCATTTGACTCATTCCGCCAAGTCGATTGCGCGAGTCTCCCCGACGGCATACGCTGCCCTCGCTTTGTTGAAGCGACAAAGGAACTCTTCTTCAACGGGCATGAAAAGTTGGGGAGTAATTTTTCTATTGGTGTCGTAAAAGGATTCTCACTGCCGGAATGAAGCGGCTCACGATCACGAATGCCCCGAATTGTTCTCTGATACCCAATTGAAAGTCACGATTCGTCATTTTGGTGAAATCATGGACCCACCAAACAAAGATATGGACCATCCTGCGTCAACGAACTAAATGCCATTCCCAGTCAGAAAGAAATACGGCGGCAGCCGACCTCGCAAACCACACGCCTGGTCAGCGCCGGGCGACCTCGAAGCTCGAAATTGGCCGGCGCCGTGCCGTACTCCGCCGACTGGGGATGAATCGAATAGCCAGATTCAACCACGCTCGGATGAACTGGCATAATTCCACGGATGCAGAAGTTGGTTCCCGGTGGCGTGAGCCCAAAGAAGAACTCCTTGGAATCAATGAAGTCACTGAGTGCCACAAGCGAAAGGGCTCCGGTGGCGCTGACGGAGTCTCGAGGCGGAACAACAAGCGGATTGACGTTTCCGTCCCTGGTCCGTTAGTGAATCCAGAGATCCTCACCCCGAAGGTCGCCCTGGACACGCTTCGCGAAGAGAGTGAGAACAGCTGAGTCGTTGTGAGATGGCGATATTTCCCACGTTCGGAGGGAACGACACCATCAATTCTGTGACCATACTCCTCCATCAGACGCATCAGTGCGACCCAGTAATTGCCTGCGAGAGCGATCCAATGACTGCGGCAATGCACCAGAATCTCACAATAAAGTATGTCCTACGTGTTATTGTTTCTTTAGGCAATGCCCCCCATTCAACAGATGACTACCGCACGTTGGACGTCTCCGTAGATGACTCCGCATCTGTGCTGGCCTCATCGCTTTCTTCATCGTCGTCGAGACGGTGAAACAGTTTAAACGCTTCCAGGCCGGTCACTCGCCTCTGAGCGAGCAACAGAAGCGTCGTCTGCCACACGACGGGCCTCGCGCCATCATGATCGATGAAGACCGCACCGCGCGTGATTTCTTTTTCGAGGTAGGCCATGCGAAGCCCTTCATCTCGTCGCTGATACGCGGCTGCTTTCCACGCCCATTCCCAATCATGTGCGTAATTCTGAACATTACTTCGATTGGGAATTTGCTTGTGAAAAAGGAGTTCGCTGATCGGTCCGAGCAGCTAGATTCGGCAGAGGTTCTCCATTGCGTGCGTGTGGCCGTAGCAGCCGACCGGAACAAAGACCTCAGGGGCCTGGAGCAACGTACATTCGTCAAGGCGTACACAATTACTGGCATCATCCAGTTCCTCGCGAGTGAATCCGTCCAGTGATAAGGCATGAATGTCGAATCCGAAGCTCAGAACGCCGTGGGCATGACCCGCGATATGCCAGGCCAATGATTCCTCTTCCATCGTTGATCCATTGAGAAAACTTGGGTGTCGAATGCGTAAAGATCGGTCTGCGACTTCGTCGTTACGTCACAGACCGAAATACCATCAGGTAATCACATCCTGTGATTGCTGCTTTCAGTAAACCGGAAACGCGGCATCACCGGCAATAGGAGTTTGGCCACTCCTGCCGCACAACACCGTCGATCAAGCCGTCAAAGGTTAACTTGCTTCCCTGATAATACTGTTTATGAAACAGCGGAATGGAAGCCTCCTCGCATTCGTGCTGAATGTCTCGACCCCATCCCAGTTCCATCGAACGGCGTTTTGTGTTTGCGGCGCGTTCGCAGCCTGTGACTACCCCGTCCAGGTTCTTTATCCGACGCCCGAAACGCAGGGGCTTCAGTAACGGCTCGGCCGATACGAAACGCAACGCCGCAGGAATACGGCTCAGAGTATCGACACGAGTGAGCCAGCGTTGCTCTTCAACGGTCACGCCCAGCCAGACGTTGGGGTAGCCGCGTCCCCAGTCAGCAGGCAGCATCTCCTTAATCAGCTCGGGTCTTTTCGTGAGAACAAGCCAGTCGAGCTGGTCACAACTCCGAATCATCTCCCAGGCTGCAGTTCGCCAGGCATCGGCTGCCGGGTGAAAAAAATCCGACATTGAGCATGTAAAGACTCGCGGCCGCGATCCCGTTGCCGTGGTCTTTCGATTCCAAACAACGGGTTTCCGCCAGGTTGCATCACTCGTCCGCTTCGGACCGTGAAAGGGCTCATTTCCTGAGCGACGCATGATCTGCCCGATGTAGCAGAATTTGCAGGCTTCCGAGATCTTGTTACATCCCCACCAAGGATTCCAGGTGTGATCCGTCCAACCTATTTTTGAAGATTCCATGAAAAGTTGCTTTCAACCTTATTTGTTCCTTTATCTCGGGGTACAGGAACTTTGCGGATGTGGAATCGCAGTCCTTCGAGATTGCTCGCCAGACGACGTTGTGACTTTGATTGCAAGTTCCATTTCGTGCCATGCTGACGGGAAGCTCTTCAATATCTCGATGCGAATCGCAGATATGAGAGCAGGCATCACCCGTTAAGGACACGGACGACTCAAGCAGAGCCCATGGCTATGGACTCGGGGAGTCAGGGTACAGTCTTCACCCAACCCAGGAATCCTTCAGATCGGACAATTCGCTGTAGGCAGCGAGCGGCGCAGGCTGCTCGGCAATGCGCCAGTCCATATTGGCTGGATGTGCTCGAACCCCTTAGAGACAGGTAAGATCAGAGCTCGCAAGCTTCAACGATCAAATAGACTGAGAGTGCGCCGGGGGTTCGGCATTGATTTGACGAACGACATTTCGTCACCATGAGGGGCTTGGATTAGAGCCTAGGACTTTTCCGTCGATCAGCATTGGACCGCATCCCGCATGGTCACACAATAAAATTCTTGGCAGCAAGCAGGATTTTCCCGAACTTCGCTTCAGCGTCATCGCTGACTCCGATTCCCGCCATTGCTTCCACTCTGCGCCCGATATCCAATCATCACTCCTGCAGTGTGCTGACTACGGAAACCCGCCAGAGACGTCAGATTCTGAAGGTCTTGCACTCGGCTGGAGAACTACGGGCAGTGGGTGAAGCTCTCCCGATTGTTCTGTATGATCACTGTCTGCCGACCTGCTACGAAGCTTGCTCCCGGACCCTACACCATGACGCAGAGTTTTACTTGGATTCCCCTCTACGAAGAACTCGCCACTCTTCTCGCGGACTGGGAAGACCGACAACCCGAACTTATTGACTGTCTCGACAAGTTGCATCAGGAGGGGGTCAAAGTCACCAGACTGATCGATAAAGATAAAGACGGTTCAAGCTTTCGACTTCGTCAGATCGATCCCTTTACCTTCTTCGGGTCCTTCAATAGACAAACGCGTGAAGACGAGCGTCTATCCGTACTGGCCGCCGTCAAGAAACTACTGGGAGGTAAAAAGCCTCTTCCCGATGACTTCGATGGCATTCCCGTATTAAACAACAAGAAGTCTTGGTTCTTTGCACAAGATGCCAAACGTGGGCGTGACGACATCGCCAAGCTCTGGGAGCTTTTTCGAGTCGCCCTCGCCGACAGGCCTCTCGAATCAGCAGCATTCGCCGAAACGTTTGATGCTGCCCTAAAGGTCTGGGGAGTTTCCACGAATCTTACGATAGGGCTGTTCTGGATTCGGCCGAACACCTTTTTGAGTCTGGACCGTTACTGCCGGGAATACCTGGAACTCGACCTGCCAAAGGACGGACTTTCTTCCGACTTTTACCTCGGCGCCATTGAGGCTGCTAAAAAGAATGGGAAGCCGTTACCAGAGCTCGCTTACGAAGCACGCAGATCAAGCACCCAAGCGAGTAAGAGACGCAAAACACCGCTCGACACAGGATCGAAAGAAGTGGTTAGCCACTGGCTTTCGGGAGCATACTGGAAGGGATCAGACCCGCATGACCAGACTGACCGATTCTTAGAAGAAGGAATCTGGCAGAATGGCTATACCGACAAGTATCTCGATAAGGTTCGATCGATCAAGGTGGGTGACCGAATCGCCATCAAATCGACATCGACCCAGAAGAAGAACCTGCCATTCGATACGCACGGTAAGACGATCTCAAAGATGACAATCAAAGCCATCGGAACCGTGGTCGCAAACCGTGGGGATGGGAGAACGGTCGAAGTTGAATGGGAGCCCGAATTCGCGCCCAAAGACTGGTTCTTCACAGCCGACTGGCGAACGATCGCGAAAATCCGCACTGACGCGAATTATAAGCATCAGGAGTTATCGAGGAGATTGATCGATTTTATCTGGAACGGAGAGGATCAGGACATTGAGTGGTGCTACCACAGATGGCTTGATTCCGAAGAGATTCCCGGAACGACTGATCCAGATGACGATGACGATTCGGTCGCAGCCGTAGACCCCTACGGCATCGAGGATCTCATTAGTGCCGGAGTGTTTCTTCCCGAAATCGAGATCGCACAGGTACTTGAACGGCTCAAATCGAAGAAGAATCTGATTCTACAAGGTGCTCCTGGAGTCGGGAAAACATTCATTGCCCGGAGGCTGGCGTATGTGCTTATGGAAGAGAAAGCGAGCGATCGGCTTGAGATGGTGCAATTCCACCAGACGTTCTCTTATGAAGATTTTATTCGCGGGTATCGTCCGCTCCCCGATCAGGCCGGAACGTTCGGGCTGCAGGACGCCATCTTCTACCGTTTTTGCAAGCGTGCTCAGGAAGATCCGGATCGCGATTACGTGTTTATCATCGACGAGATTAACCGGGGGAACCTCAGTCAGATCTTCGGTGAACTGCTGATGTTAATCGAAGCTGATAAGCGAGGCCCGGAGTTTGCTGTTCCACTCGTCTATCAGAAGGCTGGAGAAGATCGATTCCATGTCCCGGAGAATGTCTACATCATCGGACTGATGAATCTGGCCGATCGATCACTGGCCATCGTGGACTACGCGTTACGACGCCGGTTTGCTTTCAAGACCCTTGTGCCGCAGTACTCAAGCGCCGCCTTTACAGACTGGCTGTGCAACAGACAAATGAAACCAGAGTTAGCAGAGCTGATCGCCTCACGAATGGGAGATCTGAACGAGCAAATCGCGGACGATCCGCTACTTGGTGAGAACTATCAGATTGGGCACAGCTTCTTCTGCCCCAAAGGGGATGACTTCTCCCAGCTGGACTGGACCTGGTATAGCGGAATCGTCGAGACCGAAATCGTTCCCCTCTTGAAAGAGTACTGGTTCGACAACTGCGCGAAGGTCGAACTGGCCGCAAAAGGACTGCTCGCGAAATGAGTTCCCCCGCAGGTCCAGGCTTCTCAAGTTCCGAAGCCAGGATTCCGATTCGGAATCTCTGGTATATGTTGCTCTATGCCTGGGACGCGGTGCACCTGAAGTCGCAGTGGAAATCGAACATCGAAGACTCCCCAAATCTGGATGCTCTGCTGGCGTCTATTTTAGCCAACCTGATAGAGCAGCGAATGCGAATCGGTCTCGGACGGAACTATCGCTCTCGCTCATCGGAGATCGCTGGTGTCCGAGGTCGAGTGAACTTTAGTGAGAGTCTTCGCCGGATGTCGTTTCCCCACGGACGGGCTCACTGCGAGTATCAGGTTTATAGCGCCAACGTTCCCAAGAATCAGGTGATCCGCAGCTCGATGGCCCGTCTGGTCCAGTTGGGCGAATTCGGCAAGAATCAGTCCAAAGCGGCTCAACTTCGGAACCGATTGCGACACCTGGTTCGAGAGCTCAATGAGATCGACATGGTTGAGCTGACAGTCGACTTCATTCGACGGGAACAATTGCAACGGCACGATTTCGACTACGGACTGATGCTGGCGATCTGTAATCTTCTGCTTCGCAGACAGATGCCGACAGAAGAGGCAGGGTTCACCGGACTCCCCATCCTCGACCGAGATGCATTTACTCTGCACCAGGTCTACGAAGCATTCGTCGCCAAGTTCTACATCCATCACCTCCATGACTGGAAAGTGATCGCCCAACAGACTCTGCACTGGCCAAGCGAAAGTGGCTCAAGCTTCCTGCCGATCATGCGTCCTGACCTCACGATGCAGCACAAACCCACAGGGAACTTAATCATTCTTGACACCAAGTTCACGCCGCATGCTTTGCAGAATAATCAGTGGGACAAGAAGGTTTTCCAATCTGGCCACCTTTATCAGATCTATGCTTACCTGAAATCCCAGGAAGACCGGTCTAGACACCACCGCCGAGCCACTGGCATCCTGCTCTACCCGACGGCCGGACGATCTCTCACCGAGACCGTCATGATTCACGGTCACGCGATCCGCTGGGAAACACTCGATCTTTCAACTCACTGGGAGCAAATCGAGAGACAGCTGTTGAAGCTGCCGAGAAATCTGAATGCTAACGCTTGACTCAGTCGAGAGCTTAGATTCCTACGAGTCCGAAGATTTCGACAAGCGTATTTTTATGGTATCCCCTTCGGTTCCGTAGACTGCGACTCAGAAATTCTAAGTACCAAACACTCCAATGACTTGAGTCGACGGCCAAAATCCACGGTGCCCAAATCGGTGCCCGACACTTCTCAGCACTTCGCTTCAATTTGCACCGACCCCGCTCTCTCCAACCTGATCAGGTCTTGGTCGACGTTGCCCGATCCTGCCAGGCGAGCAATCCTGGCGATCCTCGATTCCTATAAACAGGTGTAGCCTTTTGATTGTGACCGAATCCGAATCGGCACCCACCGCGTGTGGACTTCTGGATTGGCAGCACCCTCGACCGACGGCCTGTGTACTGACGTGGCTTCATTACCCACTGGCCCCAGACACATCCAAATCGATGATTACGGAGTCTAAGATCCCGTAAATCCCCGTTCCCATTTCATGCCTCACAACCAATCATCAACTCGCTTGAACCCGGCCATTTTTCTGGCAGAATCTCGGTCCCAAGGTGCTGTTCAATGAATGTGTCATACCGTCCAGAATACGATCACCAGACAATACCGAGATGGCCAAGATTTTCCCCCCACTGCTCGCCCTGATCGCCTCCGCCACGGACCGGGAACTGGCCAAGTACATCGAGTTCCTGAAGCAGGAGAATAAGATTCTGCGGGCTCGCCTTCCGAAGCAGATTCATACGACGACCAGGGAACGCGAGACGCTCCTGAAGTATGGCAAGCAGGTCGGCCAGGCGATCCATGAACTGATCACGATCGTCTCGCCATCGACGTTTCTTCGGTGGGTGCGAGAAGCGAACGGGAGCACGCCGAAGCCGGCGAACCCGAAAGGCGGCCAACGGAAGTCGCGGGAGATCCGGGAACTCGTGATCGAGATCGCGAAGACGACAGGGTTCGGTTACACGCGGATCATTGGAGAGTTGAGGAAGCTGGGGATCAAGAATATCAGCCGGCAGACGGTTCGGAATATCCTCAAAGAACATGGCATTGAACCGGGACCAGATCGGACATCCGACTCGTGGACCGAGTTTCTGAACCGGCACGGAGAAACTCTGTGGGGTTGCGACTTTTTCAGTGAAGTCGATGACCGCCAGAGGCGTACGTGATCTGTACATGCTCGTGTTCCTCAACATGCAGACTCGGGAAGCGATTGTGACCGAGTCGACGTATCGGCCCAACTCAGCGTGGGTTTGCCGGCAGACGAAATGGTTTGCAGAGCAGACGGCGGAGCGAGATAAGAAACCTGCGATTGTAGTTCACGACCTGGATGCGAAGTTTACGCGTAAGTTTCGCGAAACGGTGAAGCTGCAAGGAATGAAGACAAATCCTTTGCCAAAGGCATCGCCGAATTTGAACGGCCGTTGTGAGCGGTTCATTGAGACGATCAAGCTGGAGTGTCTCAACAAATTCATCGTATTTGGTAGACGACATCTCGACTATCTGACGGATTCGTTCGTCGAGTATTACAACCACCATCGGAGCCACATGGAGCGGGACCATTTGCCACCGATCCGTGAATTGCCCGATAATGTGGAGACGATCGCGTTGGACGAGCTGGAGGTGCGGTCGTACGTGGGCGGGCTGGTGAAGTCGTTTGACCGGAAGGCAGCGTAGAAGATCGGCGAGCGACTCGTTGCGCGACGATCTGCTTGCGCGAACACCTGTGCCTCTACCCTGCCCTCCCTTTTTATCCAATTCAGTCCGCGGCTTCGCCTCTCAGGCTCAACTCATTTTGCGGGATAGATTTCCGTCAAACACATCCGTTGGACAGGAGAGGGCAAAACAGCGTTTAGGCAAAGTAGGATGTCAGGCTATATTCAACCGCCAGATCGCAAAGTTCAACACGCAGTTCACCTTCATTAAGATCTCCAAACTGTTAGATCAACTCTCAATCGCTCAACCATATCCTTGGGTAAATCGACAGCTCCGGTGTCTTCTGACTCCGAGCCCAGATCTTCATCGTCCGTTCCAATACCTGCTTTCTCTCGTTTCTTCTTCTCGCCCTTCACACTTTCGGGTTCGATTCGCCCCTCGACACGCATGTCGCCTCCGAGTTTGACCTCGAACAGTTGGGCTCGTCGGTACAACTCCTCGAACATTCGCTCGTCGTATGTGGCGGCCAGTTAGGGAACCGACATCTCCAAAGTGCGCGGCACTTCCCCGTTTGCCCTGAGACGCTCATGTTCGACCTTGCTGCCAATACGATCGATTCGGCCGGTGCGCTGTTCAACCGTGGCCGGATTCCAGCAGAGGTCATGATGGATCACATGCCGGCACTCTCGGTGCAAGTCGATGCCCTCCTGCCCAACGGACGTGGAGATCAGCACTTCGGGACGATAGGGCGTGTTGAAACCGAGAAAATACCGATCCCGGTTCTGCGTTCCGCCTTTGACCAACTGCACGACGTTTCGGTTCTCGGCGGCGTCATGGTATCCCGCGAGCAGAGCCTTGTTGTTTTTCGCGCGGACGAGGGTCTCCAGGTACGCATGAACCCGATCTTTGAGCGTTTCCAAGTGACCGTCCAGCGGTTTGACGTAGCAATCGGCCAAGTAATCCACCCAATGTTCGGCGTTGTTCCGTTCGACGTCGGCGAGGTACCTCAGCAGAAACTCCTCAGCCATCAATGTTCGGCGAAAGACTTGTCCCGCAACGGCCCGGGTGGCTAAGTCGAACTTGGCCAGCAAGTCTCCATGATGCTCCGCCAGCAACGGAAGTCGCCCGCTTGTGCTGGGAATCAAGTCCGCTCGGAAATACGGAGCAATCATCACGCCGAGCGTTTCCTGCCGGAGTCGCCGCACCCAAGCAGCAACTTCGTTTTGCTGTGATGCGTCGCCCTCAGATGGAGCAGCCGATTCATCAAGCTGCTCCACATCCAGGGGATCGACCGTGTCATTTTGTGCTTCAGGATCAAGGGACCTTCGCACGCGACCGGCCTGTTCACTGCGGGAGAGAGGCTCACGCGCTTCAAGCCAACTTGGATCGGCCATGCGGTCAACGAGATCCGGGCAGTTGCCCAAAACGTCATCAATCCATCGCTCGCCCGCTTCGGCTTCCCGCCAGGCGTTGACGGCAACGTGCTCGGTTGCCGCAAGCAGAAGCCGCCGGTCGGGTTTCTCGATTGTTGCGGCTTCGTTTCCAGCAACGAGCAGCTCAGCAACTTGGTTGAGATGACTTTTCGACAACCGCAACGCTGAGGGGATGCCTTGTTCGCCACCTCGGATGTGGCCAAGAAGTGGGTGGTCTTGGATCAATGAAAACAGCGGTTCCCGGCGGTTGAAAAACCGTTTCCGAAAGTTCTCGAATGTGGTGCCCTCGCCAAACACCCGTTGTTGAACCTCGCGGAGATACTTGGCGATCTCGGCTTTCACCTGGTCGCGAACGCTTTCGGCCGTCTTGGTAAACACGCAGAAGATCAGCGACTTCTGTCCCCGCTTGAAGAAGTCCAGTGCCCGCTGTGCAGTGGCTTGAACCTTGCGATGTTCCTGGTCCGGGTCGTGGTCTTCGGTCCGTTGGCCGATCATGGTATCCAGTACGGCTCGGTAATCCTGCAACAATGGATTCTTGGCTTGAGCTAAGCGTTTCCAGACTGCTGCAGTCTCGACAAGATGGCGATAGCTCCCGGTCAACTCTGCTCCCAATCCCGGCAAGCCCTTCTCATCTTTGGCCAATGCCACCGCTCGCATCATGAGGTAGTGAGCTAGCTCATCGTTGCCTTGAACTTCCAAGCCCGGAGCCCAACTGAAATACGGCGATCCCCTTTCGTGGCCCACCTCGGCGTTGTGACCGACAAAATGCTCACGGTAGCCGCGAGCATGCTGGTGCCGAATCACAAAAGGATGCAAATGCTTTTGCAGTTCCGTGTTTAGTTGATCCAACTCCAGTGCTGCTTCCAGGGCATGAGCGATTCGCGGTGGCCGAATCTGCCATGCCAATGCGGTTTGTTCGTTTGGGGCAGCACTTATGACGGCCTGCCAGGATTCGTCGATCGCCGACTGATCGCGGGGACGGAGCGCACGCCAACGCCGTCTGAAAATGTCTCCTGAGTCACGGGACGATTTCATCGCCTCTGCGAGCCGTTCGACATCAAGATCCAATGTTTCATGTCTCTCCGGAGGCAGGGACAAGATGTTTCTGAGTTTCAGGATACTGAGCAACTCGTCTTGGCGAAGTTGAAACGGCGTCGCGGAAAGTCCAAGGAGGCGACAAATCCGTCCGGTCAAAAGGTCCTCCAACCGTTTGCGAGCTTGCACGTGTTCGTTCTTGAGATTGTGAACCTCGTCAATAATCACCAGCGGGAGCTTCGGCATTTTCCGCGTTATGGCACGCCGAATCAGGTTATCCAACCGCTTCTTGAGTTTGTCGCAATCTCCGTATTCCAAGGATTCGCGAAGCCGCTTCTGCAACTTCGGCGATTTGGACAGAGCCTTTCTGAACGCCGTCTTCAGATTGGGAAAAGGTTCGTCCTCCCACAGAACCCCAGATCGGCGGAAGTCAATCAACTCGGGAAGATCCGGGACGCCGAGATTGTCGAAAACTCGGCCACGGCGACACCACCATCGACGATCAGGAGTCTGAACTTTGAAATACCGAAACACCGTGTAAAGTGCCCGAATCCGCCACCAATCCCGATCGTTGAGAGCAGCGCCCAACGCGCTGTGTTTGGCAATCAGTAACATTGGGCGATTCCGGGATGCTTCGCTCATCTGAGCGGCCAAATCAACAATGTTCCCGGATTTCGTTTTTCCTGGAACGGGACAGCGAATGTCGAGCCAATCCAAATCTCCGTCCGTTTTGGCGCAATCTGTCTTGAAGCCCTCGGCCTCACGCATCCATTTGTTGAACAACGCATCGTTGGTAGGGGTCAGCACCAAGACGACTGGCTTGTTGGGTGGCAATCCATCTGGCGTTTCGCCACTGCGAATCGCATCCAGCAGCGAGACGGCGACAGCCAAGGCGACGTAAGTCTTTCCCAGTCCAACTTCGTCGGCCAGGATTGCCAGTTCCCGGCGTTTCGACGCAGCTCGGGCGAGAAATCTTTGGAGTATCGCGTTCGTCGTTTGCTCTTGCCTCGCCCGGTCATGTTCGACCTGCTCTGCGGATTCCGGGTCATCGCCAAACACTTGCCGAAGCGATTTGCCTAAGTCGATGTTCCTTGAGAGTTTCATGCGCCACCTCCCACGAAGCGATCTTGATAGACATGGAAGGCTCCCTCGGCGAGTTGCGGATGGATCGAAAGAAGTTTCTGGATGAGTTCACGGCAACGACTAATCACTGGCTCGTAACATTCCTTCAGTGATTCATCCTCGACCTTGGCTCGGCTTCTCAGCAAGGCCGCCAAGATTTCGGTGAGCTGAAATCCCACAGCCGTGGAAGTTTTCTTCGGTTCGTAGGGCGTTGCTGGTCTTCCGACGCTGTCAAACGCACGTTCGGCGAGTTCCAATGGACTTGTCGGTCCTCGCAGAGCAGCGTCCAATGCCGTTCGTGAATAGCTGGCTTGCTGAAGCTCCGCTTCAATGCCTGGGATCGCCTGGACGAAACGGCGAATGAAGTAGGCGAGTATGCGGCGGGTGTCGATCGGGCCATCCGGCTTTGGCCTTGGTAAACCGTTGCCATCACCTCCGTCTCCATCGTCATCGCCCGGCTCCCGCCCGAACAGGAAATACTCGATCAATTCGCCCTCAGTTGGTTTCCTGCCGACAAGCAGCAACGGGAGTGTAGCTTTGTCGTCGAATCGAACGGGGAATGTTGCGTTGTGGCCCTCCCAGCGCACTTCGACGACGACATGAGGAAGCAACGGTCCTGTGAAATCGTCCGGTGCCAGTACAACCAGGTCTTTGTCGTATCGCGGACAGTTTGCCAAGTCGCGAACGATCTCCTCGTTCGCTTCGGATGTCGAATACTGACGATGAACCAACCAGTAGCCGATTTCGCTCAGGCGCGACGGAATCTCCATCAGAATGACAAGATCATCGGGACGTTTCTCACCCTCACGAAAGCGAACTGTGACTTTCGTACCTTCCGCCGTGACCTCCGACAGAAACGAGGGGACCGGTGCATCTTCCTCACGGGCCGGTTTCACAGTCTTCGGAAGTTTATCAGGAAGCACTTCCGTCGCCGGTCCGAAGAACGACAGCAGCGGATCGAGCTGCCGGCGATGTTTCGGCGTCAGTCGATAGACGAATCCAGTTTCCCAGTTTGTTGGTCCGCCAAGGCCGAGTCCGCGGCGGGTGCAGTTCGATGAGCCGACGTAAAGTACACTCCCGCCTGGACCATCCAACAGCAACATCTTGGCGTGCAAGGGACGTTGAACTTCATCAGACTTCGATTTTTGGGGTGCAACATTCCGGCCGAGTTCGTGCTCCTCAAGTTCGTCGCCCGCTTCGTCGTCTTCGACATTAGCGGAATCACGGCCGGTATCCGGTAACGCCGGCCGGAGATAGAGCCGACCGGTCAGGTTGTGTTTGAGCGCGGCAGCGATGTCCGCGTCGAACTCGGGCAACCATGTTGCGCCGGTTGGGCTGGGTCCCCCTCGGCAAACCAGTTCCATCGTGCTTGGTGACTGAAACCGGTTGACCAAGTCAGCCAAAGCATTAGCCGCCGTCACGCCTTCGGGCCAAAACGGAGACACGATCGTCAGCTTTTCTGGCGGTTCAGCTGAGGTTTCGATCCAACGGGAGCTCACGCTCGTCAGAACTTCATTTGCCGATACCAGATCGCGGGGGTCATCGTCGGCGAACTCCCCGATCAGGAGCTTGTCAGCTTGCTCTTGGAAAGACTTGAGTTGGTGCGTCAGCTGTTGACTTTCGGAATCCGATGCAATCTCGCTAAGGATGGCTCTAAAACCGGTCCGTGAGCTCTATGGCCATACGCTTGCCCGTGAATTCGGTCCGCTCAAACTGCAGGCCGTTCGTCAGAGCATGATTGAAGCGGATCTTTCTCGGGGAGTGATCAAGAATCGGATCAAACGGTTTTTCAAATGGGCCGTTTCTGAAGAACTGGTCCCGTCCACGGTCTACGAGGGATTGCGGACCGTACCAGGGTTGAAGCGGGGGCGGACTGAGGCTCGGGAAACAGATCCGGTCAAGCCGGTGGAGGACGAGCACGTCGATCCCATTCTGTCCGTTGTCTCGCCGCAGGTGGCGACCATGATTCAACTGCAGCGTCTGACGGGAATGCGGCCCGGCGATGTCGTCAGGATGCGGCCAGGCGAAATCGATAAAACGCTGGATGTCTGGGTCTTCCGCCCCTCCGAGCACAAAAACACTTGGCGTGGCACCGTCCTTCGAGTAATACCGCTTTGCGAAATCACGATATTTCAACAACACTTCCGAAACAGAAATGGAAGGATCGGCTACCGATGATGCAGCGGACGCCAACGCAGCAATATCCTGACGGCCAGACCGCCATTCGGCGATGAGGCGGGCATACTCGGCATGACTTTCATCGGAGCCGAAGGGTCCCAAATAGCAATCGCGGCCATTGATCCGTACAACAGCCTGACCGGACGCCTTGTGGAGACAATAGGATGGAACTCGGGGTTTGCGGGGCATGAGACGCTCCTTTGAAATCTTGGATGCTCCGTAGATTACGGAGAAACAAGAGCCAAAAGACCGCTCTGCCGGTTCCATGGCAGGTACGCTAAGTGAAGCGTTCGGTAGGACTTAAAGCAAATACACCCCGCAGGATTCGAACCTGCAACCTTCGGTTCCGTAGACAAAACATGCTTGGTTTACGCTTGTCCCACGCTTCACCAAAGGCCTGTTTTGTAGCACTTTCACTTGGACCACGCTTGGACCACACTTAGCTCACGCTTGGATTACACGCATTAGTGGGGGGATTAGTGGGGGGAACTTTTCGCGGATCTGGCCGCCGTATTTCTCTTCCAGGCAGTCAGCTCCAGCGATGGGCTGACTGCCACTCCCCTTCTCTCCGCGGCAGATCGCGTTTCCATTGGACGCTCATCGTCGTCCAAAGTGATCGGCAACCACTCTCCACATCAATCATCTGACGTGCGGATACCAATTCCGCGTCTCGGTGCCCGAGTAGGCCACGATTTTGGCGCCGATTACTCGCTCCTCGCCCCACCGCTCCATCCTGTTGAGGCCACTTCTCATCTCGCTTGAAACCGGCTACTTTTCTGGCAGATTCTCGGTCCCAAGGTGCTGTTCAATGAATGTGTCACACCGTCCAGAATACGATCTCCAGACAATACCCAGATGGCCAAAATATTCCACCCACTGCTCGCCCTGATCGCCTCGGCTACTGACCGGGAACTGGCCAAATACATCGAGTACCTGAAGCAGGAGAACAAGATTCTCAGGGCCCGACTCCCGAAACAGATTCACACCACGACCAGGGAACGGGAGACACTGCTCAAATTCGGAAAGCAACTTGGCCAGGCCATTAACGAGTTGATCACAATCGTCTCACCTTCAACCTTCCTGCGCTGGGTGCGGGAAGTGAACGGCAGCAAAGCGAAGCCTGCGAACCCGAAAGGCGGTCAGAGAAAGCCACGGGAGATTCGGGAACTCGTCATCGAGATCGCGAAAACTACCGGATTCGGTTACACCCGCATCATCGGCGAGCTTCGTAAACTCGGCATCAAGAACATCAGTCGGCAGACGGTCCGGAATATCCTCAAAGAACACGGCATTGAACCAGGGCCAGATCGAACATCTGATTCCTGGACAGAGTTCCTAAACCGACACGGTGAGACGCTATGGGGGTGCGACTTCTTCTCGGTAAAGTCGATGACAGCCAGAGGGATGCGTGATCTTTACATGCTGGTGTTCCTCAACATGCAAACTCGAGAAGCAATTGTGACTGAGTCGACCTATCGGCCAAATTCAGCCTGGGTCTGCCGACAGACGAAGTGGTTCGCAGAGGAGACGTCGGATCGGGATAAGAAGCCGGCAATCGTCGTGCACGACCTGGATGCGAAGTTTACGCGGAAGTTTCGCGAAACGGTGAAGTTGCAGGGCATGAAGACGAACCCGCTGACCAAGGCCTCGCCGAATCTCAACGGCCGCTGCGAGCGTTTTATTGAGACGATTAAGTTGGAGTGCCTCAACAAGTTCATCGTTTTCGGGAGGCGGCATCTGGATTACTGACGGATTCGTTCGTCGAGTACTACAACCACCACCGGAGCCACATGGAGAGGGATCATCTGCCGCCGATCAGAGAGTTACCCGAAGACGTGGATGCGATAGCATTGGACGAGCTTGAGGTGCGATCGTACGTGGGCGGGCTGGTGAAGTCATTCGCGCGGAAGGCGGCGTAGAAGATCGATGAGCGACGCGTTGCGCGACGATCTGCTTGCGCGATCACCTGTGCCTTTCCCCTGCTCTCCCTTTTTATCCAATTCAGTCCGCGGCTTCGCCTCTCCGGCTCAACTCATTTTGCGGGAATTATTTGCGTCAAACACATCTGTTGAACAGGAGGGTGGCTGATAAATCGAGGCGTTGATTTTCCGTGTCAGCACATCGAATCGCGGCTCGCCTCACGCGCCCGAGAACTCGGACAAAACACACCGAAATGCTGCGACACACAGCAGTGCTGTGACACGCAGCATTGTTGTGACACACAGCACGGAGGGCTCCCGTGGCTCGTCGACCACCAAGTCGTCCGGCAAGGCAATTCTATCCAAGCAATTTGGACTGGCTACGATTTGCCCACAAAGAGTAGTTAAGCAGATCTTGCAGGTCACTATTAGCGAACTCTTCAAATTCGCTCCGTGAGAACCATGCTTTGCCATTGGATGACTGGCCAATAAGGTCCGAACGCCCGTCGCCGTCCAGGTCCGCTACATGGACGTGATTCCAGGATGTCGATGTCGACCAGCGACCCCAGGAACTTGTTGAAAAGCGATTCCCGTCCGAGAGGGCCACCCACCAGTTGCCATTGGCTCGCCCCGCAATATCGGCTTTGCCGTCACCGTTGAAGTCTCCGATCGAAACATCACGCCAATTGACGGAAGTAGACCAAGAACCCCAAAGGCGATTCTCAAACCGTCCGGAATCAGACAAAGCAACCCACAACTTCCCATTCGCTCGTCCGGCGATATCGGCCTTGCCATCTCCGTTAAAGTCGCCCGTGAGGACGTCTTCCCAATTGGCTGTTCGAGACCATCGAGTCCAAAGACTTGTAGAGAAACGACCTCCATTTGATGTGGCGACCCACCAGTTGCCATTGGCGCGGCCGGCAAGGTCAGTCTTGCCATCGCCGTCAAAGTCTGCTGCAAGCACGTCTTTCCAAACGGGAGATGTAGACCATTTGGCCCAGAGAGACGTCGAGAATTGGTCTTGATCAGCTATCGCGACCCACCAGTTTCCGTTGGCACGTCCGGCGATGTCGGTTTTCCCATCACCGTTGAAATCTCCTGCAGTAACGTCCTCCCATGCAACCTGATCCGACCACTTCTCCCAAGGACTGGAAGTAAACGCGTGACCGTCGGAGATGGCGACCCACCAAGTCCCGTTGGCTCGACCAGCAATGTCAGATTTTCCGTCACCATTGAAATCGCCAACGACAACGGAATCCCAGTTCGCCGCGGTTGACCAACGGCCCCAACTTTCGCTGCGACCGGTCCCGGCAATCGCGACATGCCAATTCCCAGTCGCCAGGTCCCGAACCGCCAAATCTTCTTTCCCATCTCCATCGAAGTCACCAACAAGCGACTGAGACCACGGCTCAGTTGGAAGGCCGGGCGTCAATCTGTTCGGAATTGCTACTTCAACAAGAGTTGAGTTGGGAAGCACATCCCATCCACGAATCGCGCGAGTTCGACCATCACTTTGCTGCGACGTGAAGATTTCAATATCAAGATCACCATCCAGATCTTTTCCGACGACATCTCCCGGGGCTTGGTAAGACGAAGCGCCTGATGCGAATGTCGTCACAGGTGCCAGGGTTTTTAGATTGCCGTTGTAAGCTGCCTGACCATCGAAAACGTAGAGCAGCGACTGCCCATCGCGGCCTGTCGTCAGCAAGATGTCGTCGTAGCGATCGTCATTAACCTCTCCAGTGCTCAGTTGCACGCCGCCTCTGAAATCCTGGGGAAGCGGGTAGAGGGTCTGCAGCAGCGTTCCATAATCGGAGAACATTCTGACAACAGGGGAGTGTCCCGGCCCGGAACCGACCAGGATTTCTCCCCGATCGTCCCCGTTGAAGTCTCCCACGGCCAGGGTGCCTCCCGTCAGAAGATCTTCATCCAGAAGTGAATCAACACTTCGTACGAACTGCAATTGGTCATGATTGAATTCATAGATCGAGACCAGCTTAGGTCCGGCGACTCGATCGAGCATGGTTACCACTTCGGTATGACCGTCAAAATCGAGATCACCTGCTGCAACTGAGACCCCATGCACGTAGGAAGCGTCCCCTAGTGGTATCGCTTCCCCGATCTGCGTTCCATTAATTCCATTGAATACCTTGAGTTCAGGGCGGTGCTGCTTACCACTCACCGCGATAATGTCAGGAATTCCATCGCAGTTGACGTCCGTGGAAAAGACTCGAACTCCACCAATGTACTCAGCACTGATTTGCTGACCATTGACCTCAAAGCTGGCGGAAGGAAAAACAGTGATCCGTCGCTCAAATCGCCCGCTGGCGGCGTCAAAGACATCAATGTCACCATTGAACTCAGTCCCTGCGTCCTTTCCGACAACGAGCTTATCGACGAAATTGAATCTCTCAATGTTTTCAAAGTTCACATCCAGATGTGGAGGATCAAACGACCAGTAACCGGCGACCTGACGTCCATCGACGACCTTCGTAAACGTAATCTTCTGCCCTGTTACGGGATCGGGATCGTTCGGCGGGGCCCCACCTAAGTCCAGCTTTAGAAAATCGCCACCACCAGGAGTACAATCAAGCGGCACCGGATCGCGACCGTCCACCGCAAATTCCGTGTCGCGGCTGGGACGCACCTTAAACAGATTTACCTCGTCGTTACCAACGAGCGTAAGGTGCTCGGCAGTGCCGTTAAAGTAAATGCCAGCGAACTCAGGACGTGCTTGCAATGCAGGATGCGCTCCCCGTTCAGCAGTCGGGTCGTCGATCTTCACCAGCCGATCTGGGGATAGACTGTAAGCCGTCAAACCTGCTTTTGCAAAATCATTGACAAACACCGAATCATTTCCAGTCTCCGCATTGATAAACAGTCTTGTCTGTATCGCATCCAAGTTACCATCTTCAATGGAATCATTGTCTTCGTCTCGTGACCCGACTGATACGGTATCTTTACCGCCCCCTGCGTTGACTGTTGTCTGACCATTCGCGGCTCTCAGGACCTCCCGTACCAGAAAATCGTCGCCACCGCTGCCAAGGTTGATATAGACAAGCTCATTCGTATTGTCGAACCTAACTCCGCTAGACGAAAGCCCCAATCCTTCGAGCCTCCCAGCAGTCAACCTACCACGATTATCCCTACTGTCCATCCTATCGTTGAAAATTAGCTTATCTATCCCCTCATTACCGGAGACGAAGACAAATGTACTAACAGAGTCGAGATAACCTACGCCAATCCGAACCGTATCATTCTGAGTTCCACCAAGGATATAGTGTTCAGTCTCAGAGGAATTCATAAGTGTAATCGCATCCACACCCCCGATACCCATTACGATTGCCGACCTAATCCCTGAATAATTTACATTTTCGTTGATTAAATTGACATTCCCTTGAGAGAGTGTCAAACGGTCTGCCTGATACGTGCCAAACGAAAGCAAGACATTCTCATCGACCAAATCATCGAACACATTGACGGCCGATGTCCCGAAACCATTAAAGCTCGTAACAAATAGATCTTTCTGCCCAGCGCCATACAGATTTGCCACACCGCTCCAGTTGCCCACGACGAATGTATTTACCGACGCACCACCAGTCAGAACTGCATTTCCTATTTCACTAAGCTGGTCAGTCCCAACCCCTTCAAGATATGCATCAGATAAAATATAATTTGCGTCAGCATACTCCACTAAGGTGTTTTTCCCTGAAGAGCCGGAAATGACGTCGTTGCCACCGTTGCCGGTAAGTGTGTCATTGTCGCTCCCTCCGACAATGATGTCGTCTCCATCAAACACGGTATACTGGGCAGAGTCACCAAAGATCCTATCATCGCCACCACCACCATAGATGAAATCGCTGCCGTACCCGCCAAAGATCAGATCTGAGGAGTCACCTCCTACGATCACATCAACATCGCCATCTCCATTGAGAAATCCTCCGCCAATGCCGCTGCTAAGAAAGTCATTTCCATCTCCACCCCACAGTGCAACAAAAGACTGAAGAGCCGGATCGATGGCTATCGAATCATTCCCCGTCCCAGCGTGTGCTTCGACCCTAAGGATTCCCTTCCTCACGAATACTTGCGACACGCCAAACGCAGAAACAATGACAGATTCACCTTCTACGGTCCCTGGAGTCCCAGATATTCGGCTAACCTCGAATGATTCGTTGATTTCGGAAGAAAATATGTTACGCCTATACCCGTATGCTTCTCCCATGAATAGCAATAGCGTCCCGTCGACCACTTCCGCTAATACCGGTGAAATGTTATTACTAATGAGTTCGCCTTCATCCGTAGCGCAGCTGGTCGAAAAGCTAAACAACTCGCCACTTTCCTTCGGGACATACTCCACGATCTGAATGTACGTCTCTGCCCCAGCTTTTGCATATATTGTTATACCGTCCTTGTTGATCTTCACCTCGCCACCCAACTCGACATTGAACGGAATGCCACTATTCTTGATGCCCTCCTTCAACTCATTGACGGTATCGATAGTTTTTTGGGCGGGCCCTACGACGGTATCATTCCATCCTTTTCCTAGTTGATCCGCCGCACCGGAAAAGGCATCCCCCGGATTTTCCTTGAATTCGTCGTAGGTTTCCTGGGGATTCCATGCACTGAATCCAATTGTCCCACCCACTGACACCTCGCCTTCAAACTCGATAGCGCTCTTCACCTCGATGCTATAGTCCAGATTACCGGCGATTTCAATAAGACAGCCTAGCGCGCTCGAGCTGCGTATTTCGCCAAGAGTGGCTTTTCCGTCGTTATTTGGGTCGTTGACAGTGGCTGAGAGGCCACCAAACACCTTGCCATCGACAATGATAACACCTGCAACCGCGTCGACCTTACCACTCGCGAAAACCGAAGCATTGCCGACTTCTCGGTTAATGTCGATTGACTTAGTGAATGTGCCGCCCAGGCCGATTGCTTTCATGTTTAGCAACTCGTCGCTTCTTCCCAGGCCTTTTATCTCCAGAACCGGAACAGTACTATCTATATATATCCCCTCATTGACGACTGCATTGCTGTCGCCAGCTCTTGCGCCATTGACACCGGCCTTGGTGATGGTAAAACCACCACTCAACTTCCCTGAAAGCTCAAATCCGCCGTCGACGCCGAACGCGAACCACCCAGTATTGACTTGATATGAGTCTTGGTACTTGTATTGCAGCTCGGGAATGGCGTAAGAAAAGACCTGCGTCTCTTGCCCCAGAAAGAGACCGATGATGTTTTCGTAGTTATCGAAGATGTCAAAACGGAAATAGCCGCGGTCCCCTCGTCCCCCATCTCTTGTGGTGCCGCCATCGTTAGTATCCAGCCCTGCGGCCACTGAATGGAACTCACTGAACTGGAGGTTACCCGCCTTAACACTATCAAGAATGTTATTACGCGCATTTTTCGGAGTAAACGCCAGGGATGCGCCGCTGCTCCTCAAGTCATTGTTGAAGCAAATCTCGTCTGCAACAGTTAACAGGATCTGGCCGCTTTCGTTTGAGCTGTCAATTACGCTGAACAAGCGGTCCAACACGACTATCCCGTCGAGATACGCAGTTTTGCTACTCGTGGAGGTTAGAAGTTCGGAAAGGCTGAGCAATGCGCTCGGGTCGTTGTAGTTTGCGAAAATGGCGCCAAATTGTATTAAGTCGAGATAGTCCAGGTTTTTCAGATAGTCTTTCAGCGTTGATTCAGAGCCAGGCAGACTTTGATCAAATTCTTTGAATAAACTGGAGTTCTCGATTCCCGGGAACACCTTCCGACTCAGCCCTTGTGCGACGTCACGTATCGGTTGTACAGACGGTTGAATTTTCTTCAGTGTTGGTCCTATTACATTCTTCACAAAGGTTCCGACGTCGACCTGGACATTTTTGAGGCAAACGTTCGGAATAGTTCCATTCGGAGTGGTATCGGTGAAAGTCCAGTTTTCTACAACCAACTCCGCCTGCAGGCCCAACTTTGCTGATGACGTTCCTAGGTTCGCTTCGAGGTGTAAGTCCACTCCCGCTTGGCCCGTAAAACTTGAACCTCCAATCTTAATGTCGCGAGATAGATTGGTTTCTTTTATTACCGCACTTCCTCGAGACTCCAGATCTGCTACAAAGTCACCGCCCAGGAAGGTCCCACGATCAGTCGCTTTGATGGAGAGAAGCCCGAGAGTACCCACTTTCCCCGTGAGGCCTGGGGCCGTCACATCCAGATGGACTTTAAATTCATCTGCACCAGATGTGTCCAGTAGAAATATCGTCGAACTGCCTACGGTCTCCAATCCAACGACAAAGTCAAAGTCGTAGCTTAGAGCAGCACTGACGCTACCATTGAGACCGAAATCGAGCGCGGGCAGTCCGAGGGAAAATGCCAATGTTGTAGGAACGCTTCCAGTCAAGTTGACTCTGAAAAATTCAGTATCCGGATTGGCATCCGAATTTGGCAGCCGGGTCAACGTTCCTTTGAACGAAGCGCTGTCCACGACATCGTTAAATCTGCTTTCTAACTGTGAAGTACTGCTGATACCGCTACCAACACTGCGGATCTTACTTTCGATAGAATTTAGCTGAGTGTTCAATACTGACGCGTTCAGATTTCGACCAATGACCGGCAAGTTCTTGTCTAATAGCGGCGACGTCACGATCTCTTGATGCAGGGAGTTGAATGCGTCGCCGAACTTGCCGCTGAAAACAGTCAAATCCGCAGCGAGCATAATACGCTCTTCAAGCGTAGAGGGGGTTGAGGAAGCTATAGCCCGCCGCCTCCGTGTGCCATAGGATTTGCGATGTGTCGATTTGTATGACAAATTGCTAAATAACCACCGCATGTTCGGAGTCCTTCTTTGTGGAACGGAATCGTCCGTCTCGGTCATGTGTGAGTGAGGCAAATATCTTTGTGAACGGGATTGAATGCAAATCGATTGATTACGGCTCGACGCTGCCCGCTTTGATGAATACTCGTGTTTCGGCGACGCGTGGTATAGCGTGGCTGAAACTCAACTGCTTCTTTGCTGGCGTCCGAGCCGTGGGCCTCACCAAGTTACGGGAGATTCGACGAGGGTAACTCGCCCAGTAGTTGGCATCTATTCTGATGCGTTGGGACTGTCGACTGTCATCCACGGTCGCGTTTAGACCGACTTGTCTCCACGGGAGGCACGCCGCCTGAGCTGAGAGAGAGCGACTTAAGTCCCAATTGGCCGACTCGGTGGGGGCGTCGCCCGTGCTTTCGTTCCTCAGCAGTGCTTCGGTCCTCGAACTATAGACAGATTGCCAACCGCAGTACCGTCTCAAGCGGTTCTCATACTTGCAGAAAGCCCCACACCAGAGTAATTCAAGGTATCTCCCCCCGGTGCGCAGCTGAAAACATTCAGGCACATTAATGCCCGGATAAAGCGTGTCCCGGACGGACTTCCACCGAAAGCTCGCTGGGAAACACGATAAGTTGGTATATGGTATTACGTAAACAGTAGTGAGCCGCCGAGAGGCCTCCCATGCGGGAAGATGCGAATATTGGGTAGGCAGAGGGTGGATCATATGCCAAGGACTCCTCTGATGACCGAGATTGACAAGTGTTGGAGCACCATTGGATCGTGGATCTTGTGGCTTGGCATACACCTAGATGATGGCGCGCTCCATTACTTCACCGGTTACCTCGCTGAATCACGTTCTGAGATGGACAGATACTAACTTTGTAGGGCTTCGGGCGGAGTGAGCGATTGGCGCGAGAGCCTCAGAACAACCTTCCGAGACGCCCTATATTACCGCTACTGACGACATGAACGTACCGACACTTGGACTGAAATGCAAGTGTCTGTTTTTTTCTGCATGGATGTCTCCTGCGGAATCGCGACGATTTGTGTCGAGAATTTTTCATTTCTAAGAATCCGGTGTCCCATCTCAAAATCACTGTCCAAGGGTTTCGCATAACGTGTACGGGTTCTTATGTTATGCGTCAACTCTCCTCCCATCGTGCGATCCTACTAACTCGGTGGAAACCAGCAATAGATAAATAGCCGTTCGAGGATACTTAACAGGTAGGCGGGTTGCTAGAAGCGTTTGGAGAGGCGAACGTTGCATTCCCAGCGGACATTGAGGCGGCGGTAATAGGTCAGGCAGACAAACGTCCGTTCAACGCGATAGCGGAGTGGTCTGCCTTTGAATTTCTGATCCATGTGTTATGAAGGTCTCAGTGGCCTGCGACAGGCGAAGGAGACCTTTGCGGTGAGTACGAAGCGACGGAAGCGTCATACACCCGAGCAGATTGTTAGAAAGCTGAGGGATGCCGATGCGATGCTCAAATCCGGCCAGGAGTTGGCAGCGGTGTTGCAGGCTTTAGAGATCAGTGAGTCGACCTACGAGCGTTGGCGGAGGCAGTACGTCGGGATGAAGTCGGAGGAGGCCAAGCGTCTCAAGGAACTGGAAGATGAGAACGAGCGTTTGAAGCAGCTGGTTGCCGATTTGTCATTGGCCATTCAGATGTTGAAACACGTGAACTCAACAACTGTCTAGCCCTTCTCGTAAGCGAGCCGCAGTGAAGACGCTTTAGCACTATTGTTGCACTTTGCCCATAGGGGGGCCTCGCTTTCGATAGTGACACTGTTGCACCACGCGTTGATGATGTCGCCGCCAGATTCACCAGATGATTGCACGATCGGCTGGGGCGGCCTGCTTCAGAATGATCTCGACCAGCAGTCGGCGGACTTCCGGAAGCGCCAGCGGAATCAGGGACTGGTCACTTTTTTGAGAGGTTCTCCGCGTTGCCGGGAACGAATCACCGACAAGGTCGCGTGAGCTAGCATCGCGAGCGTGATGTGCCGGTACCAGCCGTGCCACGAACGGACTTCGTATTTGTCCACGCCGGCTTCCTGTTTGCTTTGCTCAAAGCATTCCTCGATCGCCCAGCGACTTCCGGCGATCTCCACCAGTCGCGAGAGTGGAGTCCACTTGGGGCTAAAGGGTAGTAGTAAGCCAGATATTCCGGGTCGTTTAAAGACCGACGCACCAGCAGCCCGCGAGTTAAGCGGTCGTTCTCCGCATGCGGCCAGGAAAGCCACGCCCATTCATACAGCCACTCTCCTTTGGCACCCGCTCCACAGAAGAGGGTGCGCTACTTTCCAGCAGGAACTTTACTCGCATGCTCGCCGACTCTTGTCCGCACCCCGTTCCGGAACAATCGTGTTCCTGAGGAGATCGCGACCACATATCCGAGTCCGTGTTCTTCGCAGAGATGTCGGAATTTCGAGTCCGAACCGTACACCTCGTCGGCTGTGACCCAGCAGGCCGGTATGCCAGACGCGAGAGCGTTTTGAAGCATCTGACGCGCCAGTTGAGGCTTCGTCGCGAACTCGACCGAATCCGGCACCCTGACCTCATGGCGACGAGCCACATCCTCAGCCCACTCCTGCGGAAGGAACAAAACCCGATCGATCAAGGCGTGCCCCGCATCACTCCGGTAGGCTAGGAAGACGCCAATCTGGCAGTTCTCGATTCGCCCCGCCGTGCCCGAATACTGGCGTTTGACACCGACCGATTTGATCCCCTTCTTAAGAAAGCAGGTTTCATCGAAAATGAGAATTCCATTGCTGGCTCCCAGATGCTCGATCACGTACTGCTGGAGATCATCGCGGACTTCATCGGCGCTCAACTCGGCACGGGCCACGAAGTGCTGAATATTGGTGGGAGCGCTTTCACCAAGCTCTTCAGCCAGTTGCCACCCATTCTTCCGCTCACCCCGACTGGTCAGGCCTAGTAAATATTGTCCGGCACGAGCCCGCACATCTTTGCGAGAGAATCGCGGGCCAATCCGCTCGGCGGCAACCTCCAGTTCCCGCGACCACTGAACGACATCCTCAACCAGCACCATCGTTGCCCTCCTGACAGATCCATCAGAAGGTAGAAAATCCCCGCGGATTAGGGAAGTGCAACTGTAGTACTAGCTGGAGCCCCTGAGCGTCGGTGAGTAGCATCACCTTCGAGCCTTTGCCGATCTTGGTTTTACCGACATTCAGGCCCCCACATTTGCAGGACAAAATATTGCGGCCCCTAGCAGTGTGGTGGTGTCGAGTCCGTCGATCTGCCGGTGCAATTGGAGCAGCGATATCCACGTTTGGAAAAACGTGACCAGACTCGGTCAAGTGCTTGAACTGTCTCCAGCACGTAGTAGAGGAAGGATAATGGGAGGGTAGATTCTTCTAGCAGGCTTTCTTGGTCAGCGCCCAAAACCAAGCTTAGAGCCTATCCGGAAACCGTTGATCGTTGATGAATGATGTGAGCGAAGGCGAGATGAATTAAGGCCTCGTAATTCTTCGCCTTCTTCTCCCAGCGGATTTATAATCGCCGGTAACGGTTCAACCACGAGAAAGCCCGCTCGACCACCCAGCGGCGAGCTTTGGTTCCCTTCCGCTTCTTCTCCTGGTGCTCCTCTCCACGTGAGCGAATGTGGGGTTGGTAGCTCCAGGCGGAAAGAAGATCTCTGGCCGCTGTGGAGTCATACGCTTTGTCCAGACACAGGTGATCCCCACGAGGCCGACCGGCCCAGCAGGTCACTTCCAAACGCTCTCAATGTT
Source organism: Planctomycetaceae bacterium (assembly GCA_017795105.1). GTDB lineage: Bacteria > Planctomycetota > Planctomycetia > Planctomycetales > Planctomycetaceae > Rubinisphaera. The sequence continues at coordinate 5,536,781 of CP051247.1, read as the reverse complement.
GGCTTCCAGCAGTTTGCTGTCATGAACATTCGCGCCCGCTACGGCCAGCCCCAACGGAATGCCGGCCGCTTCAGTGAGCAGCGAACGCTTGACGCCCCGCTCGCCACGGTCGGTTGGGTTTCGACCTGTTTTTTTTTGTCCTGGCGGGGCTTTGGTCATCGAACCATCAATCGCCTGCCAGTCACAATTCAGCCCCACACATTCCTCGTATTTCCAGAGAGCCTCTCGCCAGAGTTGCTCAAAGATCCCCAGCTCAGTCCACTCCTGAAAGTAGGCATGAGCCGTACTGCCCGAACAGAACGTGCTCGGAATTGCTTTCCACTGACAGCCCGTTCGCAGACTGTAAAAGGTGGCATCGACCACATTGCGAAGGGGACGCGAGGGCGTCCTCCTTTGGGGGAGGTCGGATAATTGGGCAGCAGAGGGCGGATCATTTGCCAAGAGTCCTCTGACGTCAGAAACTGGGGAAAGATCGAGCACCGTTCCATGGCGGATTCTCCTTTGTGTGATGTCTGATAACACCACAATGGGAGGGTCCGCCTTTTACTTCAACCGCCAATGCTCCGCAGTGGTTTTCGGATAGGCTCTTAATGCGCTGACAATTCTCTCGCTTTGGCCCGCCACGCTTGGCGAATACGAGCTCATCGTGGGATAAGCCATCGAAGAGGAACCATCGGCGATCGCTGAAATCGAAGTCGAATCGATTTTGGTTCCTCTCGTAGTTCAGAACGGCGAGAGAGTTGCAAAATTAACCCTGCGGAAGCAACCTTCGCAGACATTGCTCATTTGGTGCTCACCACGGCAAGCGAATATCGAACCTTGCTTAGAAAATAGCTTCAAAGCCAAATACGAAACCGTGCTGCAGGAATCCGCTGGCGTCCGTGCTGGTCCCGCTGGTGACGTTGTTGCTGAAGTCGATTTGATCGGTCGGCAAGACAACTCCTTCGATCCAGTTGAAGAGATAACCGAATCTCAGATTGCAGTGGCTATTCACGCGATAGCGACTCACGAATTCCAAATCGCCTATGACCGCCACTTTTTCATCCGTTGTCCGTACATTACGCAGAGAAATCGTGTCGTTCAAATCGCTGACAGACTGCTGGGACCAAAGTGGATTCGCGAAAACTCCCGCCTTGCCAATCGCCTGAAAAGACCAGTTGCCGCGGCTGGCCGTCATCCGCAGACCGAGCTGCGGCCCAATGAGATGGTTTTCGGTGTTGATGCGATACAGACTCTGATTTCCCGTGTCTACATCAGTCGGACTCAGCGTGAATTGCTCGTCCAGCAGAAACACTCGTAGACCAGCCATGCCTTCCACGTCAAAACAGCTACCTGTGCAGCAATCTCCCCCATTGAGGCTGCGGTAGTAGTTAGCCTGGATATCATGGAATTCGGAAGAGTAAGTTGCATCGAACAGATCTGCAGCGAAATAGTCGAGAGAGGCAAGGCCAAGATCTCCAGGCACACTCAAGTTGTTGACACCCGCGACTGAGCTCGCGTCGTACCAGTCGACCATACCAGCGTAGCTCACCTCGAAGGTTGATTGATCCTTCTGATAGCCAAAGACGAATCTCGGCAGTCCTTCATACGGGAACTGAAGCGAATCAGCCGTGTCTAGGATGGGATTCCCCGGGGCGTTTTGCCTCACCAGGGGTGTATCCGAACGCTGTGTGCGATTCAGCAGGAGCGCATCCGTCCGGAAAAACAGGCAATCTTCCCCAGCCTCCAGCTGACTGGATGAAGTCGCCCATAGACACGCCCCCATTGCCATCAGTTGCAGCGTTCTTCGGATCATACCATTGGGCCCGATTGCAGAAGTAAAGCCAACTCGAACGACCACGCGTTGTGACGCTCTCTGTAATCAACTTATCGGGAGAGAGGCATGTTCAGACTGAGCCAGTTCTTTCTGTACAGCGTTCAGGAGAGCGAGTTGTCTCAGCAACTGTTACATTCCGGATAATTTACCCAAATTTAGCGGAGCATGGTAATTTAGACTCACCCTTGAATCGCCTCGCTTCCAATAATCAGTCCCACAATTGCAGGCTCTTGTCTTCATTTCTGGCATGGATTTCGATGCCGTAACGCTTTGCTGACTTTCGACTTCGTATCACTTCCCACACCGCCCGACTAAACAACATGGCTTCCGAATTCTTCTGCTCGACTACGTAGCAGAAATTCATGCCCGGTTTCTTCAGCTAACGTTTGACGGCCATCAGCCGTACGCGGACTAGGTCCTATGGACATTCAAATCATGTCGGTCACGAGGGCGGCAAGCCAGATGAAACCTGCGAAGTTCTTGGCTTTCTTCTCGTAACGAGTGGCCACACGACGACAGCGTTTGATTCGACCAAAGAACCGTTCGATACGATTGCGGTTCTTGTAAACCACCTTGTCGTAGCGTTTCTTCGCCCGCCTTGCCTGGCAGCAAGTTTCTTATGGCTTCCCACTGAGCATCAGCCAGTTCATGTCGTCGACGCATTGGTTCTCCTCCTTGAGCTGAGCCAATGCTGACAAATGCCAACATCCCGGACAAGTCCGAATGTCCATACCACCTAGAGCGCGGCCGCGCAGGCGTCAGACGGCGGATCGAACCAGTGGTTGCTTTTCCGAATGCATTGGCAGCGGGCATGAAGACCAATCTATTCTCGAAGGCCTCGCCAAATCTCATCGGTCGCTGTGAGCGCTTTATTGAGACGATCAAGCTGGAGTGCCTCAACAAATTCATTGTCTTCGGGAGACGGCATCTCGACTATCTGACGGATTCGTTCGTGGAGTACTACAACCATCACCGGAGCCACATGGAGCGGGATCATTTACCGCCATAAGAGTTTTGCCCGATGACGTTGAGACGATCGCACTCGACGAGCTGGAGGTGAGGTCGTACGTGGGCGGGCTGGTAAAGTCGTTCGGGAGGAAGGCGGCGTAGAACGACAAGAAACTCGTTGCGTGCGACGGTGCCCTTGCGCAATCGCTTCGCTTCTTGCTTTCCATTCTTATCCGACGCAGTCCGCGTCTTCGTCTCTCTGGCTCAACCCATTTCGCGGGATTGATTTGCGTCAAACACATTCGTTGAACAGGAGGACGAAACATACCGAGCTTTCAGAAGAACTAACTGACAGGAAAGAACTGGGCCGCCTGTCAGTTAAAGTGAAATGAGGCTTTGAAAGAAACTAAGCGGCTTTGAACAGCAAATCGATGACATCCGGAGCTCCGAACGGAGCATAGTCCTCGGAATCGGGGGCCTCTTCGGACTCCAGCGAAACAGCCTGGTTGACCTCAAACGCAGCGGCCTCCGACATCGCTGCAGACGGATAGGTGAACGTCCCGGACATCACATGCTGCCATGAAGCTGTGGGTGACCAGCGGGCGAAGACGCGGTCGACTAACCCCTGGCCGGTTGATTCGGCCGTGTGCCAGGCCCCGTTTGACGTGCGGCCGAGGATATCGGCCAGGCCATCTCCGTTTGTATCCCCAACCGAGACATCCACAATGCCCCCAGAGACTTCGCTCCAATTCAGCCAGAACTGCATGGCGAAACTGGTTCCGTTGGATTTGCCGTACCAGAGCTTGGTGCCGTTGAACAAGGCCGCTACGTTGGAACGCCCATCTCCGTCGAAATCACCCACCACAACCGCATCGAGAGACTGGTTTACAGTCCAGTCACTCCACTTACTGCTGTGGAAGCCGGTGGCGGGCCCGGTCGACTTGGCAACAAAAACGCTACGATTCACGCCTGTCCCGAAGACCGCCAGCACGTCGTCGCGGGTGTCTTCGTTGAAGTTCCCGACTTGGGCGAACTCGAAGCCGTTGGACAGGTTCCAGCGATGTGAGTTCAGGTACTGAAAACGGGTATTACTCGTCTTAACCATCCAGACCACGCCAGACGTGGCGATGACCGTGAGGTCATCGCCTTTCACACCATCAAAGTTGCCGACCAGCACGGAATGAATGCCGTTGTAGTTCCCGTAATCCCCCCAGTGACGGTTAATGAAGCGAGTACCGTTCGACTGCCCCACCCACCAGCGACCGCGATCACCATTTTTGAACAGACCGATGATGTCATCGACCCCGTCCTCGTTGAAATCGCCAACGTGCACCTCTTTGATGTTGGGATGAGTCCAGGTCGTCCAGGTCGAAAACGTAAATCGCCCGCTGCCGTTGGCCAGTCCAACCTGCCACTGACCATTGTGCAACCAGGCCGCCACATCCTGAAGTCCATCACCATTGAAGTCACCCTGCAGCACTTGACGAAATGAACTCGCCGGCCCTGAGGCAGCCACGTGGTTGGAGTAGTTGCCATTGGTGTTGGCACTCGTCATCCACCAGTTGCCGTTGACGAAGCCGATTAGCGATGTTGCTGTTGTCGCGCTTCGTTCCAACGTAAGTTCGTGTGAATATCGACCGACGTCGTTTGAGCCATCATCCGATACAACAATGGTGTAGGTGCCTGACTGCGCGAGATTCGGTAGTGGAACTGACTGACCGTTTTGTGCCATGCTGGGATGCGCATTATGCAAGATGGCCCCATTGGGAGCGACAACGGTGATGCGGGCTTCCATCTCCGTGTCAATCTCATGGAGATTGTAAAAGATGCTGTCACCAGCAGAGGCGGTGAACGTGAACACATCCAGGTCACCAGCGTCCAAGGTATTCTCGCGAGTTACTCCACTAGTCAGCAGGCCTTCGTCTTGGGGGAGGACGTGATTTCCGGGTACACGCACGAATGTATGGGCATATGCCCCGATGTCGTTTGAGCCAACATCCGATACAACAATGCTGTAGGTGCCTGACTGCGCCAGATACGGTAGTTGAACTGACTGACCGTTTTGCGCCATGCTGGGATACGCATTATGCAAGATGGCCCCATTGGGAGCGACAATGGTGATGCGGGCTTCCATCTCCGTGTCAATCTCATGGAGATTGTAAAAGATGCTGTCACCAGTAGAGGCGGTGAACGTGAACACATCCAGGTCACCAGCGTCCAAGGTGTTCTCGCGAGTTACTCCACTAGTCAGCAGGCCTTCGCCATGGGGGAGGATGTGATTTCCGGGTACACGCACGAATGTATGGGCATATGCCCCGATGTCGTTTGAGCCATCATCCGATACAAAAATGCTGTAGGTGCCTGATTGCGCCAGATACGCTAGTTGAACTGACTGACCAATTTGCGCCATGCTGGGATGCGCATTATGCAGAATGGCCCCATTGGGAGCGACAACGGTGATGCGGGCTTCTATCTCCGTGTCAATCTCATAGAGATTGTAAAAGATGCTGTCACCAGCAGAGGCGGTGAACGTATACTCATCGACATTACCAATTGACTCTATGGCCGAACTGTAAGTAACCCCGCTCTCCAAAGTCGCGGCCAGCAGTACCCGCGCCTCGAGCGCAACCTCAGCAGCAAGACAGGAACCCAACCGGCGACGACGCGAGAGTCTGTTTCGAGCACACATAGCAGGAGCCTTTCAAGGAGTGATCCAACTTCGATTCGAGAACGTCAACGATTTACGGCCAGCTTCACAGCTTCGACTTCCAGCGCCACCCGGAAGCCGATGCCTTACAATTTGGTTGTTCGCAGTTGTGCAAAACGGCTGGAAGAACTGCAGTGCGTGGGGTAGGCGTAGAAGCCGCCACCGCGCAGAGCACAGCGAGACGTTTCAGAAAATGGCAGGACGGGATCGATAGCTGTGGACTCCGCAAAATGGAGATAGGAGTCCTGCTCCCATCCGTCGTGTGCCCATTCCTGAACATTCCCGTGCATGTCGAACAACCCGAATGCGTTCGCGAGCATTTCGCCGACACCGTGGGATCGCCGGCCTGAATTGATGCCGCACCAGCCGGCACGCATCATGTCGTCGTCATCACCCGTGCAGAAGCGCGTGGAGGAGCCTGCCCGGCAGGCGAACTCCCACTCCGCTTCCGTCGGCAAGCGATATCCGTTGCCCTCTAGCGATGTCACCGTTTGTTCCGACTGAAAGTAAAACGGCTTCAAGTCCTCACGGGTGCTCAACACCGTGCAAAACTCAGCCGCTGTCTTCCAACTCACCATTTCGACCGGATGGTTCGACGTGTCGAGACCAGCGATTATCTCTTTACCCTCGCCTGAACCCGAGAAGTGGGACGGATTCTCTCCCATCAGAGACTCAAACTGAGACTGGGTGACCTCAGTCACTCCCAGATAAAAGGGGTGCGTCAGGATGACCTCGTGCTGAGGTCCTTCACTCTCGATGCGGACTTTCCAGAACTCATTCTCATTGGCTCGCTTAACCGCGGCTTCTATCTCCTCAGGTGTGCTCCCCCTGACGAACTGGCCCGGCGGAATCAGCCGAAACTTCATGCCCAAGCTGTTCTCGAACTCAACCGGAGCCTTGAGGTACTCAGCCCATTGCTGCTGATAAGCCAAAGCTTTATCTGCACTGAAGGGAACAATCGCATGTGTCGGAGCATCGCTAGACCAGCCGTGCCAGCCTGCTTTCTCAACGGTGTTGTTTTCAGGTCTTACTGCAACAAACTCACTCTTGGTCTCTGCGGATCTTGGACGATTCCCGGCGTCATTCACCCCGCTAAATCTCGACAAAAGGACCGTCAGAGCAATCCCGACGATCAGCCCCACCAACCAGCCGATGGGCCTGGCTGGGCGGCCCTTACGTCTCGTGTCCGAAGGACTTCTCCCAGCCGAATGAGCCAGCCGCTTGTTCCAGGTCTCTTTCTGAACCGTCCCGTGCTCATTCAACTCCTGTTCGCAGCGTGCGAATACTTCAGCGACCTCCTGGGCCGATTGATATCTCTGATCGGGATCTTTCTCCATCAAGCAGTTGATAATTCCGCAGAGCCAAGGGGGCGTATCAGAAATGACCTCGTCAAGAGGCCGCGGGGTGTCTTCGCAGACCCGCTTGAGAACCGCGACCGCATTGCCAGCCCGAAAGGGCGGATGCCCACTGACAACTTGATACAGGAGGCTGCCGAGACTAAAGAGATCGGCCCGGTGATCGAGGCGTTCTCCACGAGCCTGCTCCGGGGCCATATACTGCGGCGTGCCGGCAACGACGCCACTGGCGGTCAACGAGCCGTCGTCAATAACGCGTGCCAGCCCAAAGTCCGAGATCTTGACTCGGTTTTCCGGTTCCGTCGCGAGAATAATGTTGGAAGGTTTGATGTCCCGGTGAATCAGGTGATGCGCATGGGCAGCTACCAATCCGGTCGCAATCTGGCGTCCGATTGAGAGCGTTTGTCGCACATCGAGGGGCCCCTGGTTATCGAGAAGCTGCTGCAGCGTGTTACCCGGCACATATTCCATAACCAGATAGGGAATCGGCTCTTCCTCGACAGCATGAATGGCCACGATGTTCTCATGAGTGACCGCGGCCGCGATTTGGGCTTCTCTCAGAAAACGCTTTCGTGGGGGCGAAGTAACCGCCAAGGCTGGGCACAACATCTTGATGGCGACAATTCGCTGCAATCTCTCGTCAACGGCCTTTGCCACGATTCCAAATGCTCCGCGACCGAGAATTTCCTCGATCTGATAATGTGCCAGTCGTCCGAGAGTTTCGGGACGCTCCGAAGGGCTGAGAAACTGAACGAACTCAGATCTCCCGTCACTCATCGCCTCAACATCCTCAGTCCCCGGCTCCGAAATCACTCCCGGGACCGGTGCCGCTTCAAGGAAATCCGCCGCCTCCCCATGAAGGCGTAGCAGCTCGTCCACTTGTGACTTCAAATCCTCGTTCTCGCGACAAGCTTGAGCGAGATACTCTTCCCTCTCTTGGGGATCTGCGATTTCAATCGCGGCCAGAAAAATTTCACGCTCGGTCATGACGGTCAGTTCCGAAAGTTGACACTCGGAGAACCGAAGTGTTGTTCGAGAACCCTTTGCTAGTAGTGGCGATTTCTGAATGCGATCTTTGCCAAGAATCTGGAAGAACTTTTTGACTGATGTTTCTTGGCTGGGCTGAGGAGGGGGCATGGTTGCTAACCAGAGGATGGAACGGTGATGAGCACCCTCATTTCCGGAGCTCTCTGAGAAGCCACGCTTTAGAATAATCCCAGAGGCGGTAAGCGGTCCGAGGCGGAAGGTCCAACATGTGGGCCACATCAGTCAGGGGGATGCCGGCAAAATACCGAAGCTTGACGAGCTCACAGGCCAGTTCATCGACTTCGGCAAACCGCGTCAGGGCCTCATCCAGCAGGACCAGCTGCTCGTCCAATTGTTCCTGGGGGATGTCAGTCAGCTCGATAGAAATCCGCTGAAATTCTCCACCATGCTTGACCCGTTTTCTGCGTCGAGCGTTGTCCACGAGGATGCGACGCATCGCCTCAGCGGCTGCTCCGAAGAAGTGCCCCCTGCTTTCCCACGTCTGAGATTCGCTGACATCGACCAGGCGGAGATAGGCCTCATGAACCAGCGCGGTAGCCTGCAGCGTCTGTCCAGAACGCTCGCGATTGAGACGGGCTGCAGCCAGCCGCCGCAGGTCCTCGTAGACAAGGGGGAGAAGCCGCTCAACTGCGGCGTAATCACCGTCCCCGATTCGCTCTAGAATCAGACTGACGTCCGAATTATTAGGGGGGCTCACGACTTATACTTCGAGCGCATTAGGAGCCCTGCCTTAATTCACTCAGTACAGCAATGGCCCAGGGCCCACACATGCCCACTACGTGTACGGCTTGACTGTACTGTACGCACCCAAGAATTCCAAGCGAGAAGGAACCGATTTTCACTCGCTCACCGATTGTCGACTCTTTCACGGTGTGGAGTAGGAGACAAATCGACAACATGAGAGCTTCCACCACCCATATGTCGGTCTCGGAAGATTCCGCGATAGACTCCTGCTGAGAGTGACCACAGACGACTGCTTACTGATGCGATGTCGCTAACAGCTCACCAGCTGCTGGATGTTCGACGGTCCGCTGTCTCCACGTTCTATTAGTTGCCCGCGAGAGGGGGACCTGCCGGCGAGCCCCCCTCTAACTGGATGAGGACGTCTGCGTGATTGAGATTTCATGAATGACAGCAATGCCCACGGGAAGCACCCTACCGATGATCACACCCCACGTGATCTATCACCGATTAATGCGTTTTGCATTTGACTCACACGGTATTTAGCAAAGGAGACAAGAAAGCATCTCACGGTATGCAGTGCGAACGTAGGTTCTCGTTGTTAAAATGCAACAAGAGCCTCAGCAACCTACTGAGTTTGCAAGTTATTCTCTGACCGACATGAAAGGCCGATTGAATGTCTCGATTATTCGTCGCATGCTTCCTGGGAGTGATGATTGTCACCCAATCGTTCTGCACTGGTGCTGAACCATTGGCAGGCGATGACGAAGTAGCGATTCGCAAGAAGCTTTCCATGCGAAACGAAGCATGGACGCGTGAAGACGTCGCAGAACTGGCTGACGGCTTTACGCCAAACGCCGATTACGTCGACTCAGCCGGCAACTATTATGCAGGCCGCAAGAATCTCAAGCGAATGTACGAATCGCTCTTTTCCTCAGGCAATTTCAGGAATGCGAAGATCGAGCAAGACGTTACGCGGATTCGCATGCTGACTTCCGACACAGCATTAATTGACGCCACTTGGTCGTACAAACTGGAAGGATCGGACGTTGACCCCAAATCCGGGTCTTCGTTTCTAGTGATGCAGAAAACTAGCGGGGAATGGAAAATCGCAGCACTCCGAGTCGCCGCCGGATCAACTGAAGAGTGAAATGCGCTTCACCCAAAACGCGTCTTATAATCTCGACGCATCAAGCGAGACCACTTCCAGACAAAATGCCAGGAAGGACTTAGGCCTGAGACATTACCCGTGACTTCAGTAGCAAATGCGAGACAGCGTCCGATGCGACGTCGATCCCACTGAATTCCTGAGGCGTCGCAAAATCTTGGGGGAAGTTGACTTCCAGAACATAGTATTCACCACTATCGTCCTGAATTACATCGACCCCGACGAATTCATATTTCGCAGCACGAGCAGCGTGTAAAGCAATCTCCACCAGCCTCTGATTCGGCTCCACCAGCCTCTGATTCGGCTCCACCAGCCTCAGATTCGGCTCTTCTTGCTTCACCTTATTAGCAAAGGAGGGTGAGAGACAACGAAAATCATCTGGACGATTGAGCCGAAGGACGGAGCAGACGAGTTTGTTCCCCACCACGATCGCACGGATCGTTCCGGAATTCTCAATGAATTGTTTGATCGAGAACTCAACTTGCAGGTTGTTTAGCAGGTCTGCCAACGAAGTCAGTGAGTTCCACGTCTCGACTTTAACAACGCCCACTCCTCTCGAGCCACCGGGAGCCTTCAGTATCAGCGGAAATCCTCCGACATATTCTACATATTTGCGGAGCAAGCTCCGATCATTCGAGCCACGGACGACGGTCCGTGGTACCGGAACCCCTGCGGAAGCCAACGCCACATCAAGTTGCGACGAGGAGAGGATGTGATTTGTGTGTGAAGGTTGGACAAAGAATCCAGTCATGTTCCGATGAATACAGATCCGCTCCAAATCATGCGAGAACGGAGTCACGTTGTAGAACATATTCCTTGGACCGGAACCGAGATTCGCCCAACACGAATAATCAAATTCTCCAATCTCCAACGGAACTGGTTCCACTCCGAGCCGATGACAAGCCTTGCACAACAGTGAAAGTCGCTTTTCATGGTTGTAGCATGCCTTGCTGAATAACAAATAGAGGCAATCAGCGTCTTTCTCTATGTCATGGTCTTGAGTCATCTGGGAACTCACGGAAAATGCGGTAGCGATAAGCGCTGCGATACAAACAAGCCAGCGTCTAACGAAGACGATAATATCCTGAAAGCCTCTGCGAAAGAATCGTAGTACCGACGTGCGAATGCGAACCAGATGCGCTCATCCGAATCACATGGACTGTTCTTAACACTCCAGAACTCGGACTGCGCACAGCTTCCCGGATTATGTATTACCCTGACGAGAATGATCAATGCGAATCGTGGTACCTGAACTTGGTCAAGGGCTGCAGGACGTTGTACTGGTGGAGTTAAAGCTGGCTTCCGGTGACCCAGTGCGACGTGGTGAGGAGATTGCTTTGGTTGAATCAGACAAAGCAATTCACCCTATCGCAGCGACCGTGTCAGGAACAGTACACGAGGTCCTGGCCAGCGTCGGTGCAAAATTGCGGGTCGGTGACGCAATTTGTACGCTTCGGGAAGGAAGCGACGCCACCGATCCACAAACGCGAGTGAATGCCGCGGTTACGAACCTTGAACGCTTCGATATTCGACCTGCGGAGATCAGTGATGCGGACGCGATGTTCGAGATCTGGTCGGCAAATCAGACGCGTACGACAGCTGGTGCGAGTCCGTCAGAATGCGAGGCTCATCGAAATTTTATTGTTGAGGTTTTAGGGAGTATTGATCCCCCATTTTGCGTCAGCGTTGCTGAGACCTGCGGCAAGCTCGACGTCTTCATTAATTGCAGGAAAAAACGCCGCGCTTGGATAGTATTGTCTCAACTCCAGATAGTGTTGGAGACACAGTCCCACCAATATCGCCTCGGTAGGGAAAAGGGTAAATGGATTCATAAGTATTTCTCTTTATGGACGACCATGGCGTCGCAAGAATTTGTTTCGCGATCGATGGCCGCTAGTTCCAAATTTGGATGGGTTCAGAGCAAAGAGTATCCCGATTGAGGAGAGGCCCACAGATATCGAATGGATGGGAACAGATTCCATCGGCGAGATGGGAAGGTCGGATACTCACCCCAATACGCTTTTTATCCCCCGACACTTATTACTTCCACAGTTGACGCTCATCGAGAGGCGCTTCGCTTCAAAATGGCACTCACGATCACCACTCTCGGCGGGCAGTAGTGCTTGGCATATTCGGTGAAATACAATCAGAAAGAAGATACGTTTAGGAAGGAATATCCTCCCAGATTGCCCCTTTTCACACCTTCTTTACGCCACGATCTCGTAGGATCGATTCGGCACTTTCGGCCATTACTAGCATCTCCCCAACGAAAGCGTACGCCTGTCCGAGTGTGACATTGAACGTGTTGAACTCGTGGGTAGACGGATTTCGGTACGTCTTATGAAGGTGCATCGCGGTTTGAGCTAACATGAAGGCGGCTCCCTTCTCCGTGGCTATTCTGCGCTTGAGAACTACGCTCAGCGTCGTTTTCCCCTCGAAATCCGATGGCCATATCGCTTTGATAATCGCCTCTATCCCATCTTTGAGTAAGGTCACTACCATTCCAGGATCATTGCTGATCATTGACGTGAAATAGTTATCCTGAAGATAAGTCAAACTTCCATGAACTTTACCAAGTTGAGAATTCGCTGAAAGCCTCAACATTCTCGGGCAGAAGCTTCGTGCATCCAGCCTTGCTCTCTCGTCGTCCTCCTGGTGATGTCTTCCCGACAGTTCGCCCTGCAGTAACATCGCAAATCCTCGAATATTGTGTGCCAAGCAGATAAAATCTCCGAATTCACCAAGTCCCAACCCGTCTGACACCGGATCATGTAGGTCCTCAGGAAGCAATCGAACATCTTGGATTAGCTTATGAAGCCATAGTGCTGCTTGAGTGCATCGCTCCACACATTCCAGCTCCGCAAGCTTGGTGAGATTGACCAAGCTTTCAGTGGCCCATTCCCCTGGAGAAATGAACTCCCGAAAACAGAGTGGTTCGATGGCTTGAGAATCCGCAATTGCATGGAAGATTAGACTGTCTTCGTCATCAAATTCTCCTATCTGCGGATAGCCAACGAAATGAAATTGTTGAATGTCACAGAGTACGCGTTGTACTCCGATCAACAGCTGAGCAAGAGTTTTCCCAACTTCAAAACATTCGCGTGTAGATTCGTTTAGACTTCCTGAGAAAAGCAACTCGATCTCATCGGCGATCGCTTTATACTCTTCACTTGCTACGCCTTCATCTTGCACTCGTGGATTGCTGACGTCTCGAATGAACGCCGTCAGTTCTTCTTCCGGAGTCAGAAACCAGCGCTCGTAGCCGCTAGGCAACAATTCTTTAACCCATTCGATCAATAACTGATCGAGAAATTTTTTCTTGCGACCAAATGATACTGCCCCCTGAACACTACCTGTCCTGACGTAAATTACCGATGGTGTTGCACGACTGTATGAGATCTCCGTTCTGTTACCCTCCCCCGGCTCAACAATCCAATCGACGTCGGCGGGGAGCGTCACACTTTCGATTACCTCAAAGGGCTCTTGGGCGGGCAAAAATGGCTTCAGATAATGGTCGATTACCGCCGACAAAGGCGTCGTGAACCCATTTTCATTCGCTTGGAGGTAGAACTCAACACAACGGCCAATCAGTACAGCTTCGCTCTTTGAGATTGGAAAGGGAATGCGGGGCATGGACTGGTTACTTCTTTCTGTCGATCATCAAACGGGAATCGAATTTTCCATTTTATAAAGTCGCGGAGCTGTCGATCGCTTCCACTATTCCAAGCAAATGCTTGGCACGGGACGATGCGACGTAGTAATCGCTCGGAGACGGTGGCGAGGGGCGAGACGTCAGCAGGACGATTGCATCTGCCTCGAGTCCTTTGAAGGCGGCAAACGTGGAAAATAACACACCCCTGTCGCTCTTCCACTCGACAAGGTCGGTCGTTATCGGGAATCCAGCCACACGGGGAACGCCATCGAAGCAGGAACGCTCTAACTTCCTGTGTGATAATATCGCAAGGCGCCTCGGACCGAGCCGATAATCAGACTTCCATTGCTTTAACAATGCTTCACAACGTTCTCGTTGCTCACGTAGTCCCGAAACCTCAAACTCGACCGGCGACACTCCAACAGGCACGCGCGAACTCGCTTGAACATCCACTTTCATTTTACGGATCGAATGTGCGTGGATCGCCTGCGTATTGCGGCAGTTTACTTTTAAACTGAAAACAGCATCGGTCTGCGGCAGTGTAACCTCGTCGGTATAGATGTTCTGATTTGGATCGTGAAAGATTGCCAGGCGTCCATTCGATTCTCGGTGGAGAGACTCGATGACTAACCACCAGTCGCTTCTGAAATCCTGCGCTTCATCGACAACAATTGCATCAAATCGTATGTCAGGGACCTCGTCGAGTAAGACGTCGAACATTTTATCCGGGACAGTGCTGCCCCAGAACTGACCAGCATCCTCGGGAAGCCTTGGTGGCTGAAACGGCAGATTTGCTCTCCTGTAAAACTCCCGACACAGCCCATGAAAAGTGTTGATGTTTAGATTTTTACGCGTCGCGGGATCGAGCTCCTCATTCATTCGATCATTAAGCCATTGGCTTAGCTGTCGGTTAAAGCACAAAAAGAGCGTTTGGGCTCCAGCACGTGCATGCTCGACGGCCTGCCAGAGCGCTAGCATGGTCTTCCCAGTCCCGGCTCCTCCTCGAACGGCAAGCCGCCGATTATCACTCAGGCCATCAAGCACCAGTTGCTGCTGGATTGTCAACGTGACTAGTTGCTCTTCGTCCTTCTCGAGATCTCGCCACTTCGCAGGAATGAGCCCGAAGACTGGACGCAACCGCTCTCGGCAAATTCGCATCGCCTCGGGACTGAGCGTAGGATTCTCACGGCGGGACCAGCGTCTGAACGCGCCTTTAACGGCCCGCCCCATATCCTCCAGATGTTCAGCAAGGAATAAGATACTTGGATCGCCGTTATTCGGAACTGATCCCTTGTTAGTCTGGTCCGGAAAACACACTGCATATCCGAAGCTGCCTCCGTACCACGAAGGGAGATCTGCTATACCGAGGATCTTTGTGATTGTGTGCATGCTTTTCCGAGCCTGCTCAAAGGCGTTGCCCGGGTCACGCTCCCCGCCTCCGGGAAGAACCCGGTAATATTCTTCCTTTCCGTTCCTGACTCGATGCCGCACGTCTCCGCCTTTGACCTCCAAAATCAAGATGCCGAAGTTGGGATCGAGAATTACAAAATCTGTCTCTCCTTCGTGGAGGGTCTCCCGATTCCCATGCGCGTCACGCCGCAGCCACGAATAGCTGTGATAGATCACGCAGTTCTCCGGAAGATCACGAACAAGTGCGCGAGCCACGTCTCGTTCGGGTTTAAGCGAGATTGACTCGGGGTCACAGTCGGGGAAGAGGCGAGCCATATGGAAGGATCTTGCGATAATTAAGGGATTGGTCAGTCTGCCAGACAAGCCATTGCATAAAACGAAGACGGCCATTGCTCAATTGGCACAGACCATTTGTAGCTTTCGTAGTCACCCTTTGTTTGAGGACGCAATGCAATGCGAATCTCCGACAATCGCCCCTCAGTATTTTGCATCGGTTGCAAGTGGAGCTTTCCGACAAGCGCTTTCGATTTCTTATTGGGGTCCTCTACGATGACAATCTTCGATCGAAGCTCTTCTGGATTCATGTCTTTGCTGAGCTTATCAAATATCAAGAGTTCTCCCTTAGCGGCTATCCGCTCTAGACGTCCGTCCGTCATCATCACTTGGAACTGGCCGCGTTGCGGAAGTTTCGACGGCAGATCGTCTAGCGTGAAAGGTTCTTTCCCCGATTTCGCCTTGCTCCCAGCAGAACTTTGTGCGCGATTCCAGTTTACTGACGATCTCTCGCCTCTACTGACGATCATTCCGGGACGACGTATCGCATCGAAGACATTGGCTGTCGGCAATCGATTCACCGAGTGGTCAAGTCGATCAGCCCCCCTCCGTATGGCATCGTGGTAAATCGGCCAGAGAGGGTGTGTTAGAAGGCATTTCACTTTTCCGTCATGAACGATGTAGCTCAATCCGGCGAGCTCTTCGATCGTTGAGTCGACGAAGGCTCGCTCCAAAGCTTGACTTGCAAGTCTGACGACGGGGGCCCAGTGACCGTCAAGTGTCGGTGGGACAGGTTCAGCGGTCGCAGCAATCTGAAGCAGGTCCAACGCCAATCGCCAATCCAGCAGCGTATGCTCACCAGCGTTTCCATAGTCCCGCAAGCAATCATAGCAAGAACTGTCGCACTTTGAGCCATGTTCGAGAAGCCGATGGTAAGATTCACCGCCGGCGAGCAGAGGCTTGAGGATCAGTTGAGAAAAGTTCTCCGGTTTACCCAAATGGGCGCAATAGCCGGCGCCATTTTCGAGTGTGTCCGCGAGATAGATCTCGAAATATCGGGCTTCTTCACCAGCCACCAGTCGGACGCCGACGTTCAACTCATCCGCTTCCATATCCAGTGCCAAACAGGCCTGTCGTCGAATCAAATGTGCGAGTGATAGATACGCCGCGCGAACTGCCGATCCGTTGTGCGTATCAAGCGGATCAAGTGAGATCTCGGGAGAGTCGACGTTAATTCTAATCAGCAGAACGTCAGTCTGTTTTCGAGCGACTAAGGCCGCTTCGCACACGGGGTCGTCAGACAACTGCCTTCGTCTTTGTAGGCTCAGACTCTCCCCAACAACCCACGCTCGAAGTCCCCTCATCCACTGGAACGGGAATAGCCTCCCATTGTTGTCGTTTACAGTTAGCACCGATAGATCGGCGTCTGATGCAAGCAAAAGATTGGTACCGTCCAAAGCCTGAAAGCCGCCGACGGGTTGGCAGTCCATCCGGGCCACTGTTGATCTCGGCTGCCATTCAAACTTGCCGTTAAAATCGGGCAATGAAACCCCCGGTCCTGAATCGACAGTAAATCCATGCGGCTCCCACGCTTCGACCACTTTATACTGGGATGTAGATGCACAAACGGGACAGCAATTCGTTTCCTGAGGATTTCTCACGAGTGCTTGACAGTGCTTACAAACTCCGCAACGAGTTCGCCATCCTCTCCCGTCGACGCTCCGAGGCTTGGGGTGAGCAGGCTCATAGTGGATTACACCAACGCTCTTGAGAACCTGTTTATCTCTGATAGTTTCGCTACCTGGAGCGAACTGACTAATTGCAATATCGAGAGGTCGATCAACGACATCCTTTGGCGGAAACTGTCGGGGCTCAGTGGCGTAAAGATTGCGAACGCGGGTCGGGAAGCCAAACATTGGCAGAACTCCGGCGAACGCCAATCGTTCACTTAAACTATCCTGAACGAAACTTTCATCGTCGGCCGCGCAATCGGTAACTTTACTTACTAGCCCGGATTTCACAAATCCAATCAAATCATGACGCTCTGAGGTGAGGTTCGTGCCGCGGAGCAACAAGTCAACGGTACGTTCGATCTCCTTCGTGTTCTCGTCGATCCACGCTTGCACGTCCGGGGCATAAGCTGGCCATTCGCGAGCATTCCCAAATTCTCCGTGAACTTGAGGACCTTGTTCATGGCCACCATGTCCGGATTCCGACGCGTTAATGACCTGGAATGCCTTGCGCAGAACTTCCTTGTGAAGCATGCGAGCAACAATTCGATGACGATCTAAGTCAAGGTAGGGAGACGGAGCATCGCCGGAGATCATCGGCAATGGATTAGCAAAATAGGTATCGTCGTGACTTCGACCGCGCCCAACGGTAAGAGCAATTGAGAATCCTGCACCACGCCGGCCAGCACGCCCAACTCTCTGCTGATAGTTGAATCGTCTTGGCGGAACGTTTCCGAGCATTACGGCGACCAGAGGACCAATATCAACTCCGGCCTCCATCGTCGTCGTAACGCTCAACAGATCGATCGTATCGACTCGCTCGATTTCGTCTCCCAGACACATGCTCTGGAAATGACGTTGGCGATCACCAGCTAGTTCTTTGTTCGTCTGCCCAGTTAACTCTTCACAGTGAAGCCGGAAAGCGGACGACACAGGAGATGCAAGATAAGCGTAATAGTCGTGCTCGCTGTCCGCTGGACTTTGATTCGCTTCTGCAGAAAGTTGCTGATAGCAAGCGATACAAATGCCTAAGCCACGATGAAGGTGGTTGAGTCCACACTGCAGACATTTCCAGACCGGGGCATCTGCTCGTGCCGGAGCGAGATAAAGTCGGTCATCCTGCAACTTGATCGTAGGCGTCAGCAGTTGCTTCTCGATCATCCGGTCTTGAAGCTCGGAAAGGATTCGTTGCGATTGATCGCCGTGCCCCGCGCTTTCAATGTACTTCCGCAGAGGAACTGGTAGCGATTGCTGGTCGTAAGCAAAGGGAGCAAACTCGAAACGTAGTCTCTCACCAAGCATACGGATCGTAACAAGCAACAATGCCGAGCTTTCGTGCTGAGTCAATCCATCAATTTGAATAGCGCTCATGCTTGGATCGACAACAACCGTTCCAAGTGCCAACGCCTCGATCGACTTGCGCCGATGATAAAAAATGGTTTTCAGGCAATTTATCCTGCATTGATCCTGGAGCTGTTGTAGCCAAGTTGAATCTGCGGTGTTGAGGTCGCTCGCCTGCTTCACGGTGACTGGTGATCCGTCAGGCCACTCGAATAGATAGGACCATCGCCTTGAGTTGCGAGCTTCAAGTGAAGGCAGAGGTCCAGCGGGTGAAACGCCAAGTTGCACCAACGCATTTTGAACTCGCCGCGAGAGTGATGTAATCGCAAAAGGACCTTTGCCTGATTGTCGAAGTTCCGTGGCTCGCTGGTGCTGTTCTGGAGTTGCAATACCGTCTCTAGAGTCACGAAGTGCATTTGCATCTACTTGGTTTTCTTCTCGAAAACGCCGAAAAGCGACCTTGTCTTCGTCTGTCATATTCGGATCACGGTCGAGCACTCGCAAGAACGCATCAAGATCCCCCCCTAGATTATCCTTGCCCTGAAGAAGCGTTTGCCGAACCAGGTCCCTGTAGTGATCAAGTTCGATACCCGCCGAAAGTTTTGCCGCGTCCTGTCGGCTGTCTGTGAATACCACTAGCTTTCTCGCTGCGACATCGAGTGGCTGTAACTCACGCATCAATCCGTCAGCGAGCACCTGATTCACCTTCTGGAATCCGGTGCGATGTCTCATGATGGGGCTGGCAATCTCTTCGATTGAAGTTGCGTCTTCGGTTGGTTGTCCTCCAATTCTCGTCCAGTCCTCATCGCATCGGCAGCAACGCGACGGACTCGCCGCCAAGATGCGAACTAGTTCCTCGGACAGTCGTTCCGTTCTAATCCGATACAGCCAGCCATTCGCCGAGTCGTCGATTTGGGCTCCATACGTCACTTCGCCCGTAGCCGGGTTCAGATGGGCACGCGTCCAAATCCGCGTGATCGGATTGTTTCTGCCCCCGAATCGAACACCCTGGCCCCAAGATGGATCGCAAAGAGGTTCTTCATTGCCTGAAGGCCAGAACACGGCGTAACGATTGTAGTAACGTTCCCGCCCCGCCGCGGACGGACTGTCGAGATCAGGCTGATCGTGCACCATGTTGAACGAACCATCTGGGTCACTCTCATCGCGCTGTCGATAACCTCCCAAATAAACGTCACCACATTGCGAGCACACTAAGGCATCTAATACCCGTGATCCGCAGTCGCAAACCAATCTCGGCGCAGCATAGAGCTTGCCAACTCGTCGATCGACTCCAACCCGCCGCTCGATTGCGGAGCAATGTGGATTACAACAGGCCCAAAGACCGTTGACATTCCGGAACATCATATGCACACGGAACGGCAGTGGCGCAGGGGCGTACTGAGACTCCTCGACACGAGATTGCGCAAGTACCTGAAGCATACCGCTAGCAGCATCCGACTCATTGGATCTACCAAATACTCGGCGAGCAAGCTCATCAATTGTCTCTGGAACGCAATATCCAGCCAAAGCAGCTTTATCGGACTCCGTCCGTTCAACCACTTCGTAGGCTCGAATTGACAAAGAGTTAGATAGGGAAGTGGTACAGCCGGCACTCTCTGCCAAACCGTCGAATGCGTCTTGATCTGCGAAGCCGCCAGAGCAAAAGAATTGGCGGAATCCGTCGGCATGCTTCCGGACATTTACAATTGATTCTGATCTCGGTTCGACCTTGGATGCGGCGACGATCGAAAAAGAGCTGCTCGGCGTACCAAAAAACTGAGACAGGAACTGTTCACTCCTTGAATCTTCAGTTATTGACGCTGACGACGCAATGAAACGAATCTGTGGTGAATCAGGCGTAAGTCCAAGCCGATCAAGCAACAAGCGGATCAACAACGCGATCTCTGTGCCACCAGTTCCTCGGTACGCGTGCAGTTCGTCGACAATCAAATGAAAAACATTTCGGTCATCCGCTTGTAACCATTCCCTGGTAGCTTCAAAGATAGGTGCTTCGATGCTCCGCATCAACATGATGTTTAGCATTGAGTAGTTGGTGATCAGGATGTCGGGAGGCGAGTCCTGCATCGACCACCGATGCCACTGCTCTCCACTATCAGCGTCCAAACTCGGGAATTGAAACCGAAGCCGCGAATCACCTTCTACTCCGCGAGCCTGTCGCCTTAGCCGACTCTCTTCATCGGCGAGTTCCTTTTCCTTCGACGTGGAACGCCGACCGGAGACGGGCGTTCGACCCGTGTACCGACCAAAGTAGAATCGATCCTTCCGATTTTCAGCAAACCAGGAGCGAGCACCCTGATCCGAATCTAGCGGTCCATTCGGACTGTCCAGCGCGGTTCTTAACCGAACCATCTGATCTTCAGCCAGTGCGTTCAAGGGATACAAGACCAATGATCTCAATGCTCGAGACCGTCGAGCATTTAACCACCGCTGCGATTCAGTGACCAAGGCCTGAAATAACGGCAACAGAAAGCATTCGGTCTTTCCGGACCCTGTCCCTGTCGTCACGACCATGTTTTTTCTTTGGTTTACTACAACATCGAGCGCCTCCGATTGGTGCTTGTACAGCTTACGTCCGGCGGGAAAAAGACCACGACCAGCCAAGTCAGCAAGATCGTGTCCAAGCCCAAGCCGTTTGCAGACTGTCTGCAGGTCATTCGTCTCAACGTATCGGGGTAAAAATTCAATCCGGGGAGGTTGACTCAGGCGTCCGGCTTCACGAAGCAGTTCAGCACGCTCCCGATGCAACGCCTCATCCCGTAGCGGAATCGCACTATCGATATATCTGAGATACAACTCAGTGAGGTTGTTTGTCAGAGAAATAGGATTGTTGATGACCGCAGCTTCAGGCATCTTCGATGTTCTTTGCTTCTAAAGTTCGCTCCATAACCCGCGACGCTTCCTCAACCTGGCGTTCTCCGACTGCTTGATACTTCCAGAATGGACGGCCGCGAAACGATATTTTCACTGGCAATCGTGCCGAAGAAATCGTCAAGCAGCGCGAGACCAACAGCGGTACTGACGGAGATCCGTAGGGGATCAACAGAACCTGCCGTCTTGCGTCGAACTGCCAATCACAACGAGGTTGATCAATCCACCACTTAGCCGCATTCTTCTCGTCCATGGTTTGCAGTTGAAACGGTCTGATTTCATCGTCAACAAACACTTGCAGCCTTTGCCCTTGCATTCGGCGATAGAGTCCTGGTGCCGAAAGTGGGTCGTCGCAGCCTCGCCAGCGACCGTAAGTATTGGATCGATAATCAAAGCGTTCCCAGTGACCTTCCGATGCCGCACGAAACGGCTTGAGCGATTTCTTCAGACTTGCAAGAACCGGCAAGCGACTCAGTACTTCTTTACTGCGGTCGTTGGAACCCCAGACACCAAGTTCTTCGGACACTTCACTTACATCACCTGAGCCTAAATCACATACGCGAATGGTCGGCCCAGATCTCGGCACGTAACGGCGAAGCCGAGCCAAGCCCCGAAGCTTACTGAGTTGACGAGGGCACCAGTGCCCATAAAGGATTGCTTTGTTCGTCGCTGGTCTAATCATCAGGCCAGGCGGCACGGCTAACACGACCTTTCTCGACGGATCAAATTCCGCATGTCCTAAACGGATTAATGGGGTCGCCCAATGCCTCGCGTGGCCCACTGGAGACCACTGCTCACCAATTCCGTCGATTGCAGACAAACGCTGACTGGCGGCTTTCACGTTATGCCATTTATGTTTAGGCTTTGCCGACAGCCACGCCAATAAACTATCCCACCGATTCACTCTCGCTAGATCCGGCTCGCTAGTCATCACTCGGTGGACTCCTTCGACCAGCACGAAAAGAAGCGTCGAGTAATGATTGCCTCGACGCGATCAGCATCCACTGTTTCACAGCGAAGCAAAGCAGCCCTCAGACGTATCGCGAGTTCGATCCGAGCCCGGGTGTAAGGTTCTCCTTGCGGCAATTCCAAGGACTTGATAAAGCCATCAAACGGTTCGTCTGTATGTGCCGTGGTTTGAAGAGTCCATTTTTCCATCGGGAAATACCCATCTTGAACCGGCGACGGCATGTTATCAGTGGCCGAACCGCTGCAACTTAGTATCCACTGACAAAGGTCATTACTCAGCGTAAAGCACTCCGCCGACTTCTCCTCGGTAACACACAACCGAATATTTTCTGGCCATTTGAGAGAATCGTCACCGGGCAAACACCGCGTCCAGCCGGCAAGAATGGATAACCAGGGACGCAACCATGCATGTGACGGCGGCCGATCGATTCCCTCCAGCACAATGAAATGGAGGCGATCAGGGTCACGAATGCCACGCCTCCAAGAATTTGCCAGTTCCCCGCGAAACGCGCTATCGAAATCCAACCAAGATGGAGCGACCGAAACGGTGGTGATAGACGCCGTACCGCCCATCGCGTCTACGTAAGCCGCCGCCCAGCCTGGATGGGGCAAACTAAGCAATCGACTGCTCAACGCGGCGATATGGAAGAATTCAGCATCCCTCTCGCTAAGACAACAGCCATGGTTGACAAGATAAGGCCAAAGACGCCCACGGATAAATTCTGCGTCGGAAAGCTCCGGTGAGGTGACCGCGACGGAGACAGATTCAGTTCCTTCAAGTTGGGACGCCACGCCGATTGTCCCAATGGGAGCCTCGGAGATTCTGGCGCAACCGTTGTACTCTGCTGGTGTGTGCCCGTTGCCTTGGAAAATTGGTCCAAACAGGGCAAGATCACCGATCAATTCTTTCCGGCCGGCCTGTAACCTGTCGCTCACAGAAGAGACTATCTGCTCGGCTTGAAGCTCCAATTCAATTCGACTCTCTTCCACCTTACGCAAATCACTCTCTGCTTGTTCGCGATCTTTCTTTAGCGATGCAATCTGTTCGCCAAGCTTGTTCAAGTCTTCAAGACGTTCTGAAGCTTCGACCTCTGCACGTTCTTCGATCTCACCTGCTTTTTGCCGGACTGCCGCGTCGATCTGAGCAGATACTGCTAAGTTAATTCGTTCGCCAAATTCACCACTCTGAATCAGCGAATCGACGATTTGATCGGTCATTGCCTCAGACAACCTCGCCTTAGCCAGAATCTCCGAAAGCCCATCTTCGATCGCTTTGTCAGTTCCATCCTCTTCTTTTAGACGTTCGAGTAAGGATTCGAGCTGGGAACGAAGCTCTCGCTGCTTCGCTCGACCTGAAATACGCTTACATGCTCTCGCGATAACGAGCTCGTCCGGCAGAAGAGAGATAGGTATTGCCTCTGACTGCCATCTCTCCAGATCTTCACGACGAATCAGGCAGTAATGTCGATCGACATCAACACTATTGCTGCGTCGGGGCGAAGCGTCATTGAGGGAAACTGTCACGGTCTGACTAAGATTCCACTTCTTGCCTTCGGATTCGATCACGGAATTCGGATATCGCTTTACGATTCCGCCATTGACGTCAACAGGGGCACAAAAATAGGTGAAATGGTTCCCTTCGGATGTTACATCGGCCGCATGAAACGGACCAATTAGATCCGAATCAGTCCAGACATAGAAAACTGCATTGGGACGCGTTGAGCAGGAAAATCGAAAACTGCCGTCGACCAACCAGCGGAAGCTATCTGAGGGCTTTCCGTAAACTCTCACAGCTTCAAAGACTTCGCTCTGAGCGGCGTGTCCTCGGCTACTATGAAACTGATACCAATCCTGCTCTGGGATCTGGTACTTACGTGATTGTTCGAGAGTGCCAACGACGATATCCCCAGGATTCCACGATCCGTTGGGGACGGCCCACCAGAAAACATATCCACTGCTGGGGAAAGACGCCGGATCTGCAGAGAGCAGTTCCCCCGTGTGTAAGTTTACTAGCGGTGCAAGCGTGGCAATATACTCTCCGCTATCGAGCATATGTGGCTTTTGGGCCAACGCGAAGGCCAAAGGCACACCGATCAGATCTTCCGCAAGCGTACTCATACTCTTCCCTCTTCTGCATCACGCTGAAGTCTCTTGGTAAGAAGGTACCGCACCAGAGGATGGCTGCACTGCGTATTCATGCCGTTCACCGAGGGCATCCCAACCAGGAGCCTGATTGCGGTTAACCGCGCATCTTCGACAGGCATCTTCGCCATACCTGCGGGTCCCAAACCTTGACTCATCACTCCGAACAGCCTTGGCTGCGAATCTTTAGTCTCTACAACAGTTGATGCTTCCGAGGCTGCCTCACCGTCGGAAACCCACTCCGGCCACTTTTCAGCAGTTATCCACCATCCACGCTCTGGCATGCCTGGGGGAACAGCGCTGGTTGGATTGATGACCTCGAACCGCTTAGAGATTGTTCTTCCATCAATAATCGCAACGATTTCGTGTGTTCCGCGAGCAGAAAACTGATCCAGCTGAAGCGTGCGACTCGTAACGGGAACTTTCTCGCCATCTACGGTGACGAATCGAGGAAGAGTATTCCCTGAAATCTTCAACCTTGGGCCAGCTCCCACCACAAATCTCTCTCGGCGCCCCACCCTGAGCCCCCCTGCGAGTGAAAGCCCGGCGGGGGGTAACCGCAAAAAAGGTCGCCATATTTCTGGTACAGACTCAATTGCTGGCAGGCGTTCAACCACCTGAAATTCAAGCAGCATGCAACCGGAAGGAATACCACGGATCTGTTCAGAAGAACTCGACTCCTCGGAGGCATATAGCTTTGGACAGCGAAAGACCGCGTCTCCCGAAAGCAGCTGGTTCCAGTTTCCTTTGAAATGAGGCCCGACAACGAGAAGGCCGCGGTCACCAGCGTCGATATAGGGGGCATCTTTGAATGCCGCGTCATCCTCTTCGTAACGGAACAATGCAATCCCGTCGTGCATCGCAAGACCGAACTCGTCGACTGCTACCCCTGAAAAAAGCTTGCCCAACTCGGATTGACTGACCCTGGTTGCTGATGGGAGTGACCGCCCTCTCCAACCTTTCAATCCGTAACGACCGGGAGAGATGCTGAGCCAGAGCCAATGGGACTTCTTTGTGGTACCGTTCTCTCGCCGACGAGACGGCGATAGCCAAAGCCGGCCGTCCCACGTTCGCAGGGCTTCCTCGATTTGATGGACCGCTACCTCGAACTTGTAGTCGTCCTGGAGAACGGTTCGAGCCCACTTCGAGAAGCAATGGCTATCGTATCTGCGCCAGCCAAGCTCAGACCGAATGCGATTTAGGTTCGAGTGATCAAGCGATTCGTCAGCCGCAACGTATACTGGTTCAAACTTTGCCTCACAGAAGAATACTGGCAGTTGCTGGAGATCGCTGGCCCGTAACACCATTTGCGAAAGAGGTAGCGATACGTGGTTACGATAGCGACTTCCGTCCTCGGGAAGGGTCAGTTCCAACTGCTTATGGGACACCCATTCCATCAGCCTTTCCCGCCAGAGCTTTTGATGGTAGTCAGCTTGCTCGTTGAGATTGAATCGCCGCTTACTCAGCTGTTCTCCAATCAACTCCTCCAGACGTGGGTGGTAGGCACGATCAGTAAAGTGCCCATCGGGGTCCGCCGCCATCTTTGACGCCGCGTAAACCTGAATCGCTAATTGGAGCAAGAACCGAGGCGGTCGACCGGGAACATATGGTTCCGGGTCCCAAGTGCGATGACATCTGCGACCCAGATAACACTTTACAGCCGCTAGAAAGTCCTCTTCCGCCTCGTCATCATTGTCAAATTGGACGCCGACATAACCCGCCACTTCAACTAAGGAAGACTTTTCAAGCATCAGCAGCGCACGCGATCCCGGCTCCAGGTCGCCCCAGAAATGGTCAAGTGCGTTCGCCCAGTCGTTTGGCCCCATCGACAGCCCCGGAACCCCGTTTTCTGAATGATACCCGTGTGGACATCCATATCCTCAAAAAACTCCCGTGCAGTGTCAATGAATAGATTTGCACATCTTGATTATTGAGCGATCACTCTCGGGCAGTCAGCGAAGATTCACGTTATCGGGACTGTGACGATAGTTGCGGAGCACCGTTTAGAGGGCCGAAAAACGGCCTATTCGGACAAGCTGGTGCTGAGTTAATCCTAAATTGTTGCAACGTGCTGCAGTTCCGTTAGAAGAGAGCGCTATCCACTCAGGCGACACCTCCCCCAAACGTGATTGAGAAGACCGTGTCGGCAAGCCATCGCTTGAATCCTTCATTGTCGCTGTACTGCTTGAAGAGCTCTGTATCGTCCTTCAGCAGTCCCACCATCACTCGAAGCAAAGCGGCATCATGTTCGATGCGGGCTTTGCTCTTATCGCCCTGTTTCTGAGCGTTCTGATAAGCTGGATCAGCAGCAACTTTAGCCGGAATTCCTTCGGTAATTAGCGTTCTGAACGCGGTCGTCGTCGGTCCAGATGATGTTGCCGAATTGGTCATTGAACGTTCGGAGAATACTCGAAAGCCGATCCAACTCTGGTTCCGGCTTGCGTTCGCCACCGCTGGTCGGAACGGGATCAATTTCCGCATTCTCATTCGGTAGCTGAATTTGCATTGCCGCGTGTTTCTCGACTCCTAGCTCAATGTTCAAATGAATTAGGGCATTTTGTCACTCAGCTGCGGGTCTTATTCGACTTCCCGGACCAAATCCGAAGCCTTGATCCCCATCATCTGGCACAGCCGAAACACCAAGTCCAGCGTCAGCGACTTCTTGTCGTTTTCCAGATGAGAAATGTAGGTGCGATCAAGCCCCGCTTCATAGGCAAGCTTTTCTTGCGAGAGCTCTGCTTTCAATCGGGCTGCGCAAAGGCGATCACCAAACATCCCTGTGTTATGGCAGGCAACCGGCCGCACGTCCGTTGACCATAGTCCACAAACGAGTCACCATGAGTGGCCACACGAACAGATCATCTCTCCGCAGCTTTAAAGGTAGCCTCGATGAGAATTCCTCTGATGGCACTGGTCCTGTCGCTCCCCCTGATGTTGCCCTTCCCCCTGCTTGGTGCAGAGATAGAAGGAACCATCGAATCTGGTGGAGAAACGCAAATCGGCTTTACGTACAGCGGCCCTCTGGGCCAGACGACGGTCGAGCTGAATCTCGCTCCCAAGGTCGATGTCGAGATCGATCGTGCCAGATCAAGATCGTCAGAACTGAAAGCAGGCATGCCTGCCCGCGTCACCGTTGATGACGCATCCAAGCTTGTAACTGCAATCGTGCCGTTCACGGTGACCAGCCCGAGTTTCAAATCATCGCCGAGATTGCCGGCGAACATCCAAGTTTGACTGCCGACGGCCTTATCATTTTCTGGGAGAAGAAAGATGATGACGGTTTGTGGATCTATACAGCACACCGGCGAACCGCCGATGAGTACTTCACGGAGATCACCCGCCTGTTTCCGGGCCGTCACCCGACGATCTCTGGCGACGGCACTGAGCTGATCTTTCTAGGAATGAACGCTCAGCGACAGAGAACGCTCTGCTCGGCCCGTCGTCGGAATTCCGATCAGCCGTTTACTCGCGCAGTGGAGATCCCGGAATTCAAGAACCTCATCTATCCGAAGTGCCCGTGCCTCAGTGAAGACGGGCTGATGATCTATTTCCGCACGCCAGGGACGGATGGGCAAATCGTCGTTTCTGAACGGAAAAACAGGACGGCAACCTGGTCATCGCCGAAGTCACTTCTGGGGCCCCGGCTTGAAAAGGAGGTAAGCCAGTTCTCAACGTGGCCGTTCCTCTCGAAGGATCGGCTGACCCTACTGTGGATGATCGAGAAGCCCTCTTCACCGCCGTTGCTCGTCTTTGCCCGAAGAAGTACGCCGAGTGCCTCATTTGACTCATTTCGCGAAGTCGATTGCGGAAGTCTCCCCGACGGCATTCGCTGTCCTCGCTTTGTTGACGCGACAAAGGAACTCTTCTTCAATGGACATGAAAAATTGGGGAGCAATTTTTTTATTGGTGTCGTAAAAGGATTCTCACTTCCGGATTGAAGCGGAGTGCGATCGCGGACGATCTTAATTGATTCTTTTTGCCAATTTGAAAGCGCCGATTCCAGACACGAGGAAGTACAAAAGCTAGAACGACACTATTCAAAGACTCTTGGCTTATGGCGAGAACGATTTCCCAAACACTCTCAAGAGAATGAAGGCTTGGAGGCTGTACGAGATAGCACCTAAAGATCGGGCGTTAAACGGACCCGGCTCTCGCGCGTTATCACTGTTATGCGACTACACCCGGACTCGCTTGTGGCGGAGCTAGCTGTCTGCGCGACAGAGGTTCTAGCGGCCGACAGTAGCCCCGATCGGCGGATAACACAGCGGCCCCCAGTCCTCGTCCGCCCCGTACTCGATCCATACCATCAGGAATGCCGGTAGCAGTTTCTGCATCATCCAGACGCAGCGCTTGAGCGAAGTCCGATTGAGCGTTCCACCATGGGTTGAAGCCCCATGCACGAGCTGACACCGCAAGAAGTAGACGCAGTCCAGCACGCGTTCCAGAATCATGAGCCAACGCTTCTCCTGGTACCAGCCGTGGGCAGCGTGCTTGAGCTTCCTCGCCTTACCAGCGCTGGCCGCTCCGGGCTCCTGCCAGAAGTAGCGACTAAGGTACTCATCTTCCAGCAGCGACAAGACGAGCCGCCTGTGTTCCGTCAGCGAACCAGCCAGAACGCCGAACTCATCCAGGCGGAGAATTCGTTCCGTGAACTGCCTCCAGCACTCCCGGTCGGGCCTCGGTTCCCCGCGCTGCTCGTCCCATTGACCATACAGCGCATTGAAGGCAATCCACAGACTGAGCAGGTCGACATCGAGATCCGGACACTCGGCGTTTTGTTCAACCCGCTGCAGCCAGCTGCACGCCCGATGAAAACGAATGACCGTCGGATGCTCACCGTTCCCGTCGCATAGACGTTCTTTATGGGGCTTCCAGAGTCTGCGGAGCTGGCGCACAGTCTCAGGGATCAAAAGCTGCTCGGACATCGGCGTAAACCTCACTGACTCTGGCCATCTGCAGACGGAACATCCCGGGCCGTCGCACGCGACGCCCGCTCCTGCATGACACACGATCGGGAGAGTCAAAACAAGCTTGTGAACCGAATACCGCTGCCAATTGAGTCTCGCAGACAAAGCGCCTTCATCTGCCCGACGAGGAGCATGCCATCTACCACCGAGGTCCGCAGGGGGCTTTCTTCTCGCTGAAACGCCGTGAGCGCCGAATCGGCCTGGCGGCTTCCTCCTCCATTTCGGCTTCATGAGCCTCCAGGATCTCCTCCATTTCATCCTCGTTGATCACACGATTTTTCACCAGTCGCTTGGCGATCCGCTCGATCAGCATGCCTGAGGATTTATGTGCCAGGAAGGTCTTGCCGCAACCGATCTCGTCCTCGACGAAGATCGATTGGTTGCTCGGCTGGACGAGCTGAAAATTCAGACCATGCATCACCCAGGCCCAGTCGTCCTTAAACTTGGCGATACTCTTGACGCTTACCTCCCTTTCCTGGGACAGCAACTCCTGCGTGGGTCCCATGAACGCGATCCGCATCAGGCTTCGCATGCATAAGGCATGATCGAGCGTGCCTTCCGGGGTGGTGTATGGAACCTGCAGCAGGGTATAGTCATCGACGCGCCAGCAATCGGATGCTCCTTTGAGATCCTCACGACTGAGGCCATCGATCGCCAGCTTGCGAACGGGAAACTTGAAACAGGAGCCGGCAAACGCGTGGCCTTCGATATGTCGGGCACGGAGGTCTTCATTTAACATCACAACGGTCATGGCGTTCTCCTCTCGAAAATGACCAGTCGGCCCATCATGGGCCCGCGGGTCATTTTAAAGAAGCCACGTTTCTTCACGAATAGCGAAATCGTCATTCACGGCAACGAGAATATTCTTCAGCCATTCAGGTACTGACGGTTCTCCCCAGATCAGACTCCATCGCCATCCTTCGGTGAACTGGAGTCCGAGATCGGGACTTGTCGGCGAGATTCCGTCTTTCTGGACTTGGGCAGACGCGGGAAGCTCCTCCTGAGCTCCCCACGCCCCTGCCAACTTCGTCGCTTTATCCCTCGAAGCGCTTGTAGGTCGGTCGATCAAAGAATCGGTCCGCGGCTTCGTCATGAGGCCGCGGACCACAAGACCATCAAGGAATCACATTAGGTGATTCCTGCATTTAGTAAACAGGAAAGGAAGAGCTACGGACAAACGGTGTCGGGCCATTCCTGCCGCACCACACCGTCGATCAAGCCGTCATAAACAAGCTGTCCACCGCGGTAATATTGCTTATGAAATAGAGCCACGGATGCAGCATCGCACTCATACTGAATATTCTGAACCCATTCCAGTTCCATCGGTCGGCGCTTTGCCTTGGCAGCTCGCTCACAACCTGTGATCACCCAATCCAGGTTCTTGATCCGACGGTCGAAACGCAATGGTCCTAGTAGAGGTTCAGCCGACACGAAATGGATCGCCGCCGGAATCCGGCTCAGAATATCGACGCGAGTGAGCCAGCGTTGTTCTTCGACGGTGACGCCCATCCAGACATTGGGGTATCCATTCCCCCAGTCAGTAGGCAACCGTTTCTGGATCAGTTCGGGGCGCTTAGTGAGAACCAGCCAGTCAAGCTGGTCACAATTCCGGATCATTTCCCAAGCTTCCGGCCGCCAGGGATCGGCTGCCGGATGAAAGAAATCCGACATCGAGCATGTAAAGACCCGCAGCCGCGCACCCCCTTCCGCAGCCTTTCGGTTCCAAATGACGGGCTTCCGCCAGGTTGCATTACTCGTCCGCTTCGGACCGTGAAATGGCTCGTTCCCTGAGCGACGCATAACCGATCCGATGTAGCAATGTTTGCAGGCTTCAGAGACCTTGTTACATCCCCACCAGGGATTCCAGGTGTGATTCGTCCATCCAATTTTTGAAAATTCCATTGAGCGTGACTTTCGACATAATGTGTTCCCTTGTTGTGGAAGTACAGGAACTTGGCGAGCGCGGAATCGCAACCTTTGGAAGGCTATTGCGATCCGACTCTGCGACTTTATTCACTAGTTCCCAAGCAGTGTGTCAGGTGACCGGGAGGGTCTCTGAATCTCGATGCGATTTCGCGAGTACGAGAACAGGATTTTTTCCCGGGCAGTACACCAACGACTCAATCAGAGACCAGACAGATGGTATCTAGGAGTCAGAGTATGGAGGTTTCATCCGATCGGGAAATCAGTCCGATCGGACAAGCCCAAGATCGCTGGCGTCACTGAAGACCTTCAGGAAGGCTGTCGCTCCGCGTGCCGATCAGGACGTTCGTTGTGGAAAGTTTGATTTCGGACGAATACGTAGAGCACTGAGTGCTAAGCGGGTCAGGAAGCATCCCGAGGAACTGCGCGAATCGGCGCCAGCTTTCTACGAAATCGTGTGGGCTTTCCGGACCATCAGGTGGTGGAGTAGCTGCGACTCAGGGCCGCCGACGCGATCAGATAAGCGTGATCGCAGGTTGTGTAGGTAGTATGTTTGCGCGGCAGACTCCACTTTGGCAATCGCTTTTCCCGCAAAAATCCAAAATTGTCAGAAGTTGCCAGAGCCAATAATTCCGGAACTAACCCGCTCCGAAGACCAGACCCGCCACGTAGGCCTCACGCTCCCCCTTCGGTTCCGTAGCCCTCGATTGGATTATGGGTACACTCCGGATACCCTTCGTTTGCTTGAAAACACGGGAATTCCTGAAGCACTCTCGGCCGACTGAGCAGCGAAACTCGGCCAAACTGGGTACAGTTTTCGGACCTGTACCCACCCGCTAAAAGCATCGGTCCCAGTGGACCGAAGTCCTGAACTCGTTGATCCAAGAAAGTAGGTACACCTGCTCTCTGAAGATCAGGATCGATCGCTTCTGCCATCCGTTTCTGAGGATGGCCCCCAACAGATTTCGTCGCCTAAATCGGACGAAAAACTGGGGCTAGGGTCCTGTTCAAATAATGTGTTCT
Organism: Planctomycetaceae bacterium; assembly: GCA_017795105.1. Taxonomy (GTDB): domain Bacteria; phylum Planctomycetota; class Planctomycetia; order Planctomycetales; family Planctomycetaceae; genus Rubinisphaera. Next base: position 5,504,740 of record CP051247.1, on the reverse strand, counting down.
ACCCAACAAAATATGATCTCCACACGATACCAACATGGCTCGAATATTCCACCCACTGCTTGCCCTGATCGCCTCCGCGACTGACCGTGAACTGGCCAGGTACATCGAGTACCTCAAACACGAGAACAAGATTCTGCGGGCTCGTCTGCCGAAACAGATCCACACGACGACCAGAGAACGAGAAACACTGATAAAGTTTGGCAGACCACTCGGCCAGGCCATTCATGAATTGATTACGATTGTCTCACCGGCAACGTTCTTAAGATGGGTGCGAGAAGACAAACGCGGGTCGCGGAAATCACTCTGTCCAAAAGGTAGGAGACGAAAGCCACGAGAGCTTCGCGAACTGGTAATCGAAATCGCAAAGACCACCGGCTTTGGCTACACCAGAATCATCGGAGAACTCCGGAAGCTTGGAATCAAGAATATCAGTCGACAAACGGTCCGGAACATCCTGAAGGAAAATGGGATCGAGCCCGGGCCAGACCGGACTTCAGACTCATGGACGGAGTTTCTGAACCGACATGGTGAAACTCTATGGGGTTGCGACTTTTTCTCAGTGAAGTCGGTCACCCCAAGGGGAATCCGCGACCTCTACATGATGGTCTTCCTCAACATGCAGACTCGCGAAGCGATCGTCACCGAATCGACCTACCGCCCTAACTCAGCCTGGGTCTGTCGGCAGATGAAAAGGTTTGCGGAGCAGACCCGAGAGCGGGACAAGAAACCGGCAATTGTCGTGCATGACCTCGATACCAAATTCACGCGAAAGTTCCGCGAAACGGTCAGTGCCCAGGGAATGAAGACCAATCCCCTACCCAAAGCGTCACCAAATTTGAACGGTCGTTGCGAACGATTCATCGAAACCATCAAACTCGAGTGCCTCAACAAATTCATCGTCTTTGGTAGACGGCATCTTGACCATCTCACAGCTTCATTCAGCGACTACTACAATTACCATCGAAGCCACATCGAGCGGGATCATCTTCCGCCGATTCGAGATCTGCCTGGTGACGTGGAGAAGTTGACTCTCCATGAACTGGAAGTGCGGTCCCATGTGGGTGGACTCGTGAAATCATTCACGAGGAAGGCTGCATAGTCGCCAATCCCGAGGGTGGGCGGTGAAACAAAGGGATTTCGCCTGCCACGTTAGCCCGCCGATCTTGCCTCTGACCGACCGGATGACGTCGTGACGTTAATGCTAACGCAGAATGACGCTGAGTTAGCCGCATAGCGTCACGTCATAAATCCGCTGCCAGGGAGAGTTTCCTGATTTGTGACGCGAGTGACGTTAATTTCTAGCAAGCATTTCGAAGCAGAAGGAGTTCTCCAAGTGCTTCCATATGGACAGTGGGAACTGAAGGCCGGTTTCACGTTATTCACGGGGAGCGATTCAGGTGAATGTAGTGAAATGAATTGCAAGCGATTTTTCGACACACCGCAACCTTCGACGAGCCAGTCCCTTACGTCGACCCGATAGATTAAGCGAAGCGTGAATGAATGAAATGCCCCAAGAGATAGAGCTTGCGTCTCGGCACCATTGAAATGCGTTTCCGACGAGTGTTCGGAGCCCGAGTCCGCTCATTTTCTTGGAGTTCATCATGCCTGCACACTTGCTTGACGTCAACAAGGACACCGTGGTGGCGAATGCCGCTAGGCCAACTTCCCACACCATCGGGGTTCGCCAAAAGAGTACTCCTGAATCCTCCGCCGTGGAAAGTGATTGGTCCTCCGATCAACGTCTCGGTGATGATGTGGAGTCCGCTGGGGTCACCGAATCAAATTCGCGGAGAAATCGTCGCACGAATGACTCTTTCGACGCAGCGGTCGAGTCCGTTTCCGAGGTTGCGGTCACCACACATGTCCAGATCGCAGAGAGTCCGTCACGCACACTCAAGAAACAAGCGTTGACACTCACGAGTGAAAAGTTGATCTCGCTTATGCGTGAAGATGCCGGGGTCTTGTTCTTTCATGACCAGCACGATAATTCTTTCGGGTGGATTCCGGTCGGTCAAGACGCGACTCATTTCGAATGTCTCCCTCTCACGTCTCGGGCGTTTCATGCTCGTGTCCTTCAACTGGCGGAGCAGTATTCGGTCAACCCCGTATCGGCGAAAGTGATCAAAGAAGCAATTGACACGGCAAAGATTCTTGCCATCTCCGAACCTTCCCGAGAGCTGGCAAATCGGCAACGATCGTCAGGCGAAGAGATCGCAATCGACTTAGGCGATCCCGAATGGAACATGGTCACCGTTTCAGCCGAAGGGTGGAGCATAAGCCCTCAGCAACAGCCCCTGTTCTTTCGCCCTCGCCACTCAAGACCCTTGCCGTTCCCGAAGCCTGATGGCGACCCGTTGAAGCTCTTTGACTTCGTCCCCCTCGAAACCGACGGCGAGCGACTCCTGGTGCTCTCTTGGCTCCTCTCAGCACTGAATCCGGAGATCCCATCGCCAATTCTCACACTCACCGGAACCCAAGGATCAGCAAAGACGACTCGCTCGCTACGACTGCGAGATTTGACGGACCCCAGTTTGACACCAGTCCTTGGTGACCTTGAGATGTCGAATTTATTCCTGACATTCCAGCATCATGCGGTTCCGTGTTTTGACAACGTAAGCTCCTTCAGCCGCAGCGGGGCTGATATGTTCTGCCGAGCAGTCACCGGTAACGGCGTAGAAAGGCGAAAACTCTTCACAGACTCGGACCAGGTACTCTACTCGTTCCGACGAGCGATCATCATCAATGGAATAGACGCTCCAAGTACTCGCCCAGACTTCCTCGATCGCTGCCTCCTGATCAACTGCAAACGCATGACTTCTTTCTGTCCATTGCGTGAACTCGATCAAGCGTTTTCCGAGGCTCGACCGAGACTGTTTGGTGCCTTGCTCGATCTGCTGGTTAAGGTGCTTCGGCAATTGCCTCAAACCGAACCGTGTGGCGAATTCCGCATGGCGGACTTCGCTCATTTCGGACGAGCATTGGCGGTCGCGATCGGCAAGGATGCAACTGAGTTCGATCTGGCGTATCGAGCGAGCCTCCGGCAGCAGCACGATGACATCATCGACTCGATGCCAATGTTGAGAACGCTGAAGGCATTTGCCATCAAATACAAATCACACTTGCCGTGGAAGGGTTCTGCCCAGCAATTGTTGGATGAACTCCGCCACCTCGCTCAGCAAAACGAAGATTCGATCGGTCTTCAGGACCTTCCCAAGAATGCCCGATGGCTCAGTAGCCGCCTCAGTGAGGTCGCCACAATTGTCTCGGGCGAAGGAATCATCATCGAACGGCAGCCTCGTACGAATACTGCACGGCAGTGGAGCGTGCATATCGACGATCTAGCTGATGAGCAGCGTCGGGCGTCCATGACGTACGCGGAAAAGATCGACGATGGTCTCAACAATCGCGATATGTTCATGGAACTGGCCGAGGACGAAGATTCGTAATACCAATTCTTTGGCTTCTAACGAACAACGATTGGCCCCACGTGGCCAGTCGTTGCTCGACGTGTCACGAACACTTGCTCGCTCTTGCCACAGAGTCCACAGCTCCTAAGCAGCTTTCAGAGGAAATCGATTGCGACCTCAAAGGCACACCTCGTCAAAGAACCGCACTTGCTGCAGTGATATTCCCCAACATTACACCGTGCCTCCTGGGAACTCTCATCGCAGCACACACCGATACCACTTGAGAACCGTCGCACAACGCCGCGACCATCATCCACACCGCACTATCGATAGGAATATGAAATGACGAACAAGGAAAAAGAAGAGCTTCGAACATTGAGCACTAGCACCCTTTTGATCAATGACCAGAGAGTCGTAGGTCGAGTCATCCTCTCTAAGTACCCTTACCCAAGAGGCATCTGGATCGAACTTAACCATATCGTTCATTTCCTCGGCTCGACGAAGGAGTCCGCATTGATCACGGCTAAGATTGGCGATTGCTGGAACGAGCAACGAGACGGATACCTTCGGCAAGCGGACATTGAGTGGTTCGAACGACGGGGAGTCCTGAGAGCACAATGGCGAAGCGAAGAAACGGACGTGCTGGAGCATCGCCGACGGGTCCGCGTACAACTTAACCGTGCATGGACCGAAAACTACGCCGCCACCGAGAATGACGACAGTGAAATGCTTTATCTGCCTTGGGATTCAGAGAATGATGACTCCAGCTACTGCGGCACGCAGCACCCATGTCCGCAAATGTGCATTGAGATCATTCGAGTTCAAGGATGGAAAGGACTTTGGGTTTTGGACGACGATGTGGAGTCGTTCCAGGCAGTCACGAGGCTCTACGCCCTCCGGGACAAATACGTAATACAACTTAGCACAAATAAAAGACACGCCCGGTCAGGATTACTTCTACGCACAAAGATGAAGCTAGATATTGCAGGGGACGGAACGCTCATCATGATCCGCGTGTACGATGACAATTTCTTAACACCGATGCTAATATTGCGTAATAATGGCCGTGATCAGCTTACGCTTGAGAAGCTCTGGGCAACTTAGAAAGAGAGACGCCGTTCGAGTCAATTTGCAATGTAGTCGATCTCGCGTGGCTGACTCCGCGAAAGCAATCCGATTCGACGGCAGCTCACTCGCACCCGATCGGGTATCCGACATGGAACCGTCGACCGTAGTCTTCACAAGGCACACTGGCCATCGGTGAGATTCACTTTAACAGCATTGGCTCGATTTGAAGCCCGGCCAGTCAAGCTGATCGGCAGTGAATGAGGCGTTGGCGGTTGAGGAATCCGTGGCTTGCGGAAATTTATTACATTTCCTCGGCCCATCATATCATTCACTACGACAGTAAAGCAGATGGAGAAAACGGTGTTCGAACCGGCCGAAAAGAACACCACAGAAAATGGTGAGCTAGCTGCCAAAAGAGCAAAGCGTGACAACCTCCAGCGTCCCCCGACTTACAATGATTATTATGTTTGCCCCCGAGAGACAGACAAATTAGTAGAAGAAGCAGAAGAAGAAAAAGAAATAGGACCAGAAAATTAAATGGCAATGGACAAATCAAAAGTAACGGAACAAGAATCAGGCAATGGACATTGCAAAGGTACAGGTATAGGAAAAAGGAATTAGTTCGAATAAATGGATGACAAGATTCACAATCAAAGATGCAACAGATCTGAAATGTTGTGAAGACGTTAATCCTGTTAGCTATCATTTAAAGGGATTGAAGAGATGCCGTCAGTGCATAAAGACTTTGAAGTTAAGGCCCCAACGGGAGCCACGAGACCCAAGAGTAGTGTGTTACCTCCAGGATACAACTGGCTCAGTGCTCCGGTGCCGTCGCGTGTTCACGCTCACGTGCACCACATGGCCAGGCTGTCCAACATGTCCCTCAAAGAATTCCTGGCATGGTTCCTGGGCACCGCCTCTCCTCACCCGGAGTCGGCCTTGACGGCCTCAAATGTGAATGAGAACGCGAAATCCCAATGAACTTGCCACACCCAAGTGGGTGCACATTCAACGCCTACACCCTCCCGGAGAATCCAATGACTTCGCCAGCGACGCCGTCAAGGCACCACACCAAGCCCTTCCCCAGCGGAGTCATATCCCTTGAGGAGTTGACCCCGAACTTTGATTGTCTCGGGTACGCTGCTTTTGAACGGTTCGTACAGATTAGAGAGCAGCAACTTCCGGGCTATTGGTACCTAAATCCCATAACTTGTCTCAATTTCTCGACTCCCTCTCCCGACGTTCAACGTTTGATCTCCAAGCGGCAGGCCGCTTGGTTCAGAGTTCTGAGCCGTCAGTTTAAGAACAGCTGGCGATTAATGCGAAAACGAGCAAATGCTCGCGAAAAGGATTTCGAATACGATGGTTTTGTGGTCTGGGGAAAAGCGAGGCTTTCGATGAGTCAATGGGACGCCATCAGTCGTGAGCTGCTTGACTCGCCTGCATGCCACTGGGAACCTGCAGATTCACAGCCGAATTAGTAGTCTTGACTGGAGGAAAGGACGTGAAGTTGCCGTCCCATCTGGCTCTTCGTATAGTGTCCCTGCTCGACGTGGGTCAGTCGCGAAGAAGGCGTTTCAAGGTGCCATCGGCATTTCATGAGACCTGGCTCTCAGAGCAACTCCTGAGAGACCGCCACCATGAACGAAGCCGAAACCTGTCGAACTCTTGTTCGCCCCAAGCTGGAAGAAGCTGGTTGGGACGGGAACAAGCATTTCTACAGCGAGCAGATTTCCTTCACCGACGGCAGGATCATCGTCCCAGCAGGAAAACCACGACGGCTCAAGAAGAAGTTCTCCGACTTCCTGCTCCGCTACACCCGCGACATCACTCTGGCCGTCGTCGAAGCCAAGTCCAACAAACGACCAGCAGGGGATGGTCTTCAACAGGCCAAAGATTACGCAAACATCCTGGGATTGAAGTTTGCCTACGCCACCAATGGCAACACGATCATCGAGTACGACTTTTTCACAGGACTCGAACAAGAGGTCGAACGCTTTCCAACTCCGGATGAACTCTGGCACCGTTACCAGATTGGTCAAGGACTCTCAGGGGATCTGGTTGATGCTCGGCTCGTACCGGACTTCCACAACCCCAAGAAAGTTCCCCGATACTACCAGCGAATCGCGATCGATCGAGCCATCGAATCCATCCTGACCGGCCAACGGCGAAATCTCCTGACGCTTGCCACGGGGACAGGAAAGACGACCGTCGCCTTTCAGATCTGCTGGAAACTCTGGGCAGCAAAGTGGAACATCAAGAAAGACCCCACCCGCAGCACGAGAATCCTGTTTCTGGCCGATCGGAACGTATTGGTCGACGATCCCATGGCCAAGGATTTTGCTCCCTTCGACAAAGCCCGCTGGAAGATCGAGGGGGAGGCAATCAAGAGCCGTGAGATGTACTTCGCGATCTACCAAGCGATCGCGAGGGACGAACGCCGACCTGGACTCTATCGGGAGTACGCACCTGATTTCTTCGACCTAATCGTCATCGACGAATGCCACCGGGGGAGTGCTCGGGACGAAAGCAACTGGCGGGAAATCCTGGAATACTTCGAGCCAGCCGTTCAACTCGGAATGACGGCCACTCCCCTCCGTGAGGACAACCGAGACACTTATCTCTACTTCGGTAATCCACTCTACACCTACAGCCTGAAGCAAGGAATTGCCGACGGCTTCCTGTCACCCTATCGCGTGCACAGAATCCTGACGACCTTCGATGCAACTGGTTGGCGACCAGACAAAGGACAAACTGACAAGTTCGGACGGGTTGTGCCCGATGACGAATACCACACCAAAGACTTCGAGCGAACCATCTCGATTGATGCACGAACGCAGGCCATCGCCAAGCACATCACCGACTTCCTGAAGAAGACCGATCGACACTCGAAGACGATCGTCTTCTGTGTGGATCAGGAGCACGCCGACCAAATGCGGCGGGCTCTTCACAACCTGAACACCGATCTTCTCAACGAGATCCCACCCGGTGAAGAATACGTCGCTCGCGTCACATCGGATGAAGGGAAAATCGGTAAAGGTTTCCTCGGGAAGTTCCAAGACCCTGAAGAACGCTATCCAGTCATTCTCACGACCTCCCAGTTGCTCACGACTGGTGTCGATGCTCCGACCTGTCAAAACGTGGTTCTGGTTCGGACGGTGGGTTCCATGTCAGAGTTCAAGCAGATCATCGGGCGTGGAACTCGTGTGAGAGAGGAGAATGGAAAACTCTTCTTCAACATCCTGGACTACACAGGCTCGGCCACTCAGATGTTCGCCGATCCGGAGTTCGACGGCGAGCCTGCTCTTGTGTCCGAGGAGGAGATTGACGAAGACGGTGAAACCATCGAAGGCTCCGAACACGTCGAGGAAGAACAGGACGATCCTTCCAACGAAGAGGAAACCTCAGATCCAGACTTCGACGATGAGAATCCCGAACCGAGGAAGTTCTATGTGCACGGAGGACCGGGGGGAATTGACACCGAAGTCACAATGGACCTCGACTTCGACGGCTCGAAACTTCGAACAGTTCAGATCACTCAATACGTGGCTGACACCGTACGCACCCTCTACACCAATCCAGATGATTTGAGAACGCTCTGGTCAGACTTCGAACAACGCTCGTCCGTCGTCGACGAATTTGAGGATCGCGGGATCGACTTTCAGGAACTGGCTGCTCAGGCGGGACACCCGGATGCTGACCCGTACGACCTCCTCTGTCACCTGGCGTTCAACGCTCCACTGCTCACCCGGAAACAGAGAGCGGAGAAGCTGCGAAAAGAAAAGCAGGACTTCTTCGACAACTTCGGCCCAGAAGCAAGAGCCATCCTGGAAGAGCTGCTCAATAAGTACGCTGAACACGGGACAGGCCAGTTCTCAGTCCCTGATGTTCTGGAAGTACCACCGATCTCAACCCACGGAAATGTGGTGGAGATCGCGAAAAAGTTCGGCGGTGCCGATAAACTCAATTCTGCCGTCAGGCAATTACAACTCCTGCTTTATGCAGCATAGCTGCTATCCCCACACACTTTGACGCAAATCGGACCAAAGCATGTCAGATAGGTTATCAGAGGATCAAAAAACTCTTCTAGGCAAAGTGCCTGTTGACGGTAGCAGCATTGGAAACAAGTCTTTACGTCAGTCGCTCGGTTGGAGCGAAGAAAAATACTGGGAAGTTCGCAACCCTCTAATCGACCAAGAGATTCTTGGCTTGGGGCGTGGAAAAGGAGGGAGCATATTCCGGACAGATGTGCGACCTTCCGACGAGATCAAACCCGAAGTAGAACCGGTCGCCCCTTCATCGAGAGCAGAATCTTCACTGTACGCTCCCCTCGCTGATGTGTTACAGGCGAAATGGTCAAAAGAACTTAAGTTCGAGCAATTCATTGTGCAGGTCACAGCAATGCAGGGGCGAAGGGATACAGGAGGGACATGGACTCGACCTGACATTGTCGTAGTGAACGTAGCCAACTACCTCAATCTCCCAGGAAAGTTCGTTGATGTAATCACTTTTGAAGTTAAGACCGGAGATGGTCTTGATATTACAGGAGTTTACGAAGCCCTTTCACATTTGAGAGCAGGAACAAGAGCTTACTTGATAGCGTCGATGTCAGAAGAAGAGCGGAAGGACAAACGCGAACTCGTTCAATCGATTTCTGAGGAGGCAAGTCGGCACGGTGTTGGATTCATAATCGCCCCTGAAGACGTAAATAACTATTCGGAATGGGAGTTTTTGGTAGAAGCATCGCAGGAGCAGGGCGTGCCTTCTCGGATTGATGACTTTCTGGAGACACAGCTCACTGATGAAAATAAAAAGAAACTTCGGAAATACGTAAAGTAAGATTAGCCACAGTCGGACAAATCAATATGGCCAAGAAGGCAGCCACCAAGAAGAAAGCACCGAAGCCGCTCACCACCGCACAACGACTGGGGAGCCTGGTCAAATCGGCTCGTGACATCATGCGGAAGGACAAAGGTCTCAATGGAGACCTGGACCGGCTGCCGATGCTCACATGGGTCATGTTCCTCAAGTTCCTGGACGATCAGGAGAAGATCGAAGAGGAACGGGCGAAGCTGAAGAAGCAAAAGTTTCGACCGGTCATCGAAACACCCTATCGTTGGCGGGACTGGGCAGCTCAGGAAGACGGACTCAGTGGTGATGCCCTAATCAAGTTCGTTGATCATGAAGAAGCAGTCCGGCCAGATGGCACCAAAGGACCAGGACTAATCGCCTACCTGCGAAGCCTTCAAGGCAGCAACGGGGATGACCGTCGAGACGTCGTCGCCTCAGTCTTCTCTGGCGTCAATAACCGGATGGAAAGCGGTTACCTGCTGCGGGATGTCATCAACAAAGTCAACGGCATCCACTTCGACTCGACAGAAGAAATCCATACCCTCGGCCATCTCTACGAGAGCATGCTCAAAGAGATGCGGGATGCAGCGGGAGATTCCGGCGAGTTCTACACCCCCCGGTCCGTGGTCCGGCTGATGGTCGAACTGATGGACCCGCAACTTGGGGAAACCGTTCTGGACCCGGCCTGTGGAACCGGGGGATTCCTTTGCGAAGCCTTCCAGCATCTGGAGAAACAGTGCAAGACGGTTGAGCAACGCAAAGTCCTTCAAGAACAAAGCATCTTCGGCGGGGAAGCCAAAACACTCCCCTACATGCTCTGCGAGATGAACCTGCTCCTGCATGGGCTGGAGTCCCCGCAGATCCTCAAAGGGAACAGCCTCGCTCAAAAGCTGACCGACATCACCGAGAAGGATCGCGTTGACGTCATCCTGACCAACCCCCCCTTCGGCGGCGAGGAAGAGAAAGGGATTCAGGGGAACTTCCCGGACGACAAGCAAACATCGGAAACGGCCCTGTTGTTCCTGCAACTCATCATGCGACGGCTTAAGACGACCCCCAACCCCGGACGGGCTGCGGTCGTTGTTCCCAATGGAACCCTCTTTGGAGATGGTGTCTGTGCCCGCATCAAGCAGGAACTCCTGACCCGGTTCAACCTGCACACCATCATCCGACTGCCCAACGGCGTCTTCGCTCCCTACACCAGCATCCCAACGAATCTCCTATTCTTTGATCGCACCGGGCCGACGAAAGACGTCTGGTTCTACGAACAGCCGCTCCCGGAAGACCGCAGGCAATACACCAAAACCAAGCCGCTCCAGCACGAAGAGTTCTCCGACTGCATCAAGTGGTGGAAGAAACGGAAGGAAACCGACCGAGCCTGGAAGGTCACGGCGAAGGAAATTCTGGACGACAACTGCAACCTCGATCGGAAGAACCCGAACGCCGCTCCCGATTTCGAACACCTCCCACCCGAACAACTCGTGGACGACATCCTCACCAAAGAACTTCGCATCACGGAGATCATGCAGGAGATCAAGGAACTCCTAGGGAGGAAACCATGAGCAAATGGCCGATGGTTCCACTTCGGGATGTGATCTCTCACAGGAAAGAGTTCATTCAGATCGACGACTTCGAGAGATACAAGCGATGTCGGGTGCAACTGCACGCACGCGGGATTGTACTCCGAGACCATGTTGACGGAGCAGAGATCAAGACAAAGAAACAACAGGTCTGCGGTAGCGGTGAACTACTTGTTGCTGAGATCGATGCGAAGCACGGGGGATATGGGATCGTCCCAGACGATCTTGAAGGGGCGATTGTCAGCAGCCACTACTTCCTCTTTGAAATCGATCTGGCACGGCTTGATCGCCGATTCCTAGGATACTACATCCAAACTCCTGCATTCTTCGATCAAGTCTCTGCCCAAGGATCGACCAACTACGCAGCAATCCGACCGGGGCATGTTCTTGAATATCAGATCCCCCTCCCACCGCTGTCCGAGCAGCAGAAGATCGTCGAATGGATCGACGCCGTGGCCACCCGAGTCGAGGAGGCAAAGGAGTTGCGTATAGAATCGAATGAACAAACAGCTGCACTCATCTTCGCAGAAACAACCCGAGCCTATGCAAGGTTGGATCGGTTCCCAACATGCCCGATTGGTGAACTTGGTGTAGGAAAGGTAGGACCAGTTCAAACTGGTCCATTCGGTGCCCAACTGCACTCATCTGAATATGTCGACACTGGAGTTCCGGTACTCAACGTCGGAAACGTGTGGCCAAGTGGGATTCGCCTCGACCGTCTCGATCATGTCACAGAGGAGAAGGCCGCAGCACTCAACCGATACTCGATCAAGACCGATGACATACTCTTCGCAAGGTCTGGGGCCACATTGGGGAAAGTTTGCATTGTCCCAACAGAATGCGACGGGTGGATCATGTCTGGACACCTCTTCCGTGTTCGGTTGGACCATACAAGATGCCTTCCCCAATACCTGCTTGCAGCACTACGCGGAGCACATTTTGTTCGAGCACAGATCTTCGATCAGGTTCGGGGTGCTACCAGGCCAGGTTTCAACACGAAGCTGCTCTCTGGGATACAAATACCATTGCCTCCGTTGAACCAGCAACAGCGGGTCGTCTCACACATAGAAGCTGTTCACGATCGGATCAATCTTCTTGAAATTCAGCAGTCCGAGTCCTCGCTAGCTTTATCAGCGATGCTTCCTTCTGCTCTAAACAAGATCTTCAACGGAGATGGCGATGGCTAAGAAGCGATTCGAACATCCCAGCGAGGACGAGTTCCTTCTTGAGATAAAAACGAGGACCTCGAAGATCATAAACTGTGACTGTAGTCAGAGTGCAGTGATCCACAAGGGAAGGAACACTTACAAGGTAGTGAGCGTCCTACAATTCAAAAATCCCAAATCAGGAGAGATCACTCATAAAGAGGTGCACTTCAACGACTACCCCTTCTATGTAGATACAGGGGTCCAGTGGGATGTCAAAGACCGACTTAAGCACTGGAAATGCAAAGACGAAGAAATCGATCGAGTCATCGCGTTTCTGACCGCAATCGACGGCACGACAGCTCCAAGTCACTACACCGTAGTTGAAGGCCGACCTGATCCGAAGGCCTCTGAGCTCCTTGATCTGTTGGCAGATTTCGACACCAACAATCTCAGTGGCCTCATCTCGGCACTGGCAGACCGTGCTCAAGATCTCCAGGACTTGCCCAATCTCGGAGAAACGGATCACCGAAGAATGGTGGCTTCTGCCCTGAGAGCCTCTCATCGAACGGCAGCCCTCAAAGAACTGCGGGAACTGATGAAGTCAGAGGCTGAGGAACGATTCTTCCAACGACTCTTCGACCAAAATTGGTGGATGCTCGGTGCCCAGTACGTCGAGCACATCCCCAAACGGCATTGGACCGACGAAGAGAATCTGGACATGATGCTCAAGACAGCCGACAGCGGCTACGACATCATCGAACTCAAACGCAGTAACGCAACTCTCTTCAAACAGCACCGCAATAAGTGGATCGTCTCCTCCGAGGTCAATGACGCGGTCAACCAAGCCGCAGGTTATATCTCCGAAATCGAGAGGCAGCGAGACCACTTCATCGCCAGATACAAAACTGACCTGTACAAGGTCCGGGCAAAAGTCCTCATCGGGACAATTGACGATGCCGAGGAGGACATCGAACAGAAGCGACTCGCACTGCGGATGTACAACTCTCATCTTCAGAACATTGAAGTCATCACCTTCGACGGAATTGTTCGGACCTGCGACCAAATCATCCACGCAAACCTGGGCGAATCGACGCACTCAGCCCCACCGGAGGAGAATGATGATGCGACGCCATTCTGAGAAGAGGGAGGTCGAACAATGAAACGCGATTTTGAGCTGGTACGAGAAGTCCTTCTGGCCGTCGAAGCAAGTGACAACACACAAGGCTTAATCGACCTGACCCTTCCTGGTCATGACGACAAAGCGGTCAGCTACCATGTAAAACTTCTCGCAGAGGCGGGGCTCATCGAGGCAAACGATCTGTCAACAATGCATGGATTCGAATGGAAACCTCGATCACTTACGTGGGCCGGACACGAATTCCTCGACGCAGCCCGAAACGACACCGTCTGGAACAAAGCGATGACTAAACTCAAAGGCCAAGCGGCCACCGTCCCCTTCGAAGTCCTCAAAGCCGTCGTCCTACAGACCTGCAGGGACTATTGGGGGTTGAGCTAACCGATTAAACGAAAGGGCCAGCACTGTGCCAAATGACTCATTCTCAAGAAGACATGGATTTCACGATGACAATCCCCCAATCTCTATCTGGGAGGACGCTCCCGAGGATTTTCGGCATGCTGTCCTCGCTGTAGCAAGAGATGAAGGTGGACTCGACCCACATGATCTGAGAGAGATCGTTTGTAAAGTATTGCGAAAACGACCCGATCCGAGCAATTGGTCCGCTTACCCAAACGTGTGGGGAGAAGTGCAGTCACACATCGAGCATTGTCCTTGGTATCGAGTGTACGACATTGTCGAAGCGATCTCCCGAACATTGGCATCCAAGGGCCCAGTTTCTCTTGGAGAAGGCTCAATAGGTCAATTGAGGTTCGAAGATGAAATCAACCTACTAATGGCTGAATTCGGAATTGGCTGGAAGTTGAACGACGAGAAGATCACCGCCAGAGGCGAAGACAGCTATGAAGAATACTTGAAACAGGCGTCGCAGAACTTGGAACAAGCGAAGCGGCCAACAGCTCTTACTGAGTTGAGAGAGGCAATGCAGGACCTTTCTCGCCGTCCTTTCGCTGATACCTCGGGAGCAATTCAGCATGCGATGGCTGCTCTTGAATGTTTATCCCGTGATGTTGCGAAGGATCACAAGCCAACATTGGGAAAATTGATCCAAAGCCATCCTGACCTGTTCCCCAAGCCAGTGGACTCAGCTGTGGAAAAGCTCTGGGGATTTGCTTCGGAGAACGCTCGGCACGGGAAAGAAGGGAATGATCCAACTCGGGAAGATGCAATGCTGGTTGTTGGAATTTCCGCCACACTCGTGAATTACCTCATTCACAAATTGGGAGCGGGTGACGAATGACGGGTCTTGGCCTTCCCATGCATGGCGATGAATGGCAGGTTTGGGCAAACCAGCTGCTCACGGAGCATTATGGCCCCACCAACTACGTGAAAGTCCCAGATACGTCGGGGGATGGCGGCCTTGAAGGCTTTACTCGCAAAGAAGGTCATGCTTATCAAGCATACGGGGCAGAGCCTGGGAAGACCGTCAAGCAGCTGTATCAGGCTCAGCGGGATAAAATGACAACAGACATCACCAAGTTCATCAATAACAAGAAGTTGCTGGCCAAAATGCTCGGACCAACATCGATCACTTGCTGGGCTTTGATCGTGCCGATCACGAGCCAAAAGGAACTGATCGGCCATACCAACAAAATGACGAAAGAAGTTCGTGATGCAGCACTTCCATATGCTGATCAGAGTTTCTATGTCACTGTCTGCGACGAAGACCATTTCGCAACCGAACGTGACAAACTCCTCTCGTACAAATCCCAGTCGATCTGCATCTCCCTCGATTCACCCGATAATCAGGCAATCATCGAGTGGATGGACGGAAATCCTGGCCTCTTGCAGTCATTAGACGAGAAGCTCACACGTCTCAGCACGGTCGCACTTCCTAAGCAACGAGAGAAGTTCCGCCGCGACGTGCTGATTTGGCATATTCAAGGACAAAACCTGCTCGACAAGATCAGGCATTTTTCGAACACCAGTTACGAACAGATCCTGCAAATCAAAGGGCAGTATGAACATCTATTAGCGTCAATTCAAATGGAGACTACGGAGTCAGCCCGAATATTCAAGGAGACTCGATTAGACTTCCAGCAGACATTGAGCGACGAAGTTGAAGCCCTTTCGCAGCTAAACGTGAAATCCCTCGCACTCGAAGCTGTCGCCGATTGGATGCTCCGCTGTCCTCTTGATTTTCCGGAAGGAGAACTCGATGGATGAATTAACCATCCCCGAACTCGACGTTCCAATCATTTTCCGTGAACGACCAGCGGCCTTACCTGGCGATCTTCGGCCTTTATGGCGAGTCAGTCTTCTCGTACTGCTTCTGCGAAAGTGTTGTCGAGGAGACAAATCCAGTCTACGGAGAATACACGTTCTGAGTTCGGCCGCTAGGTCCAAAGAAGTGGCGGAGACGCTCCTCGACGCCATTGAAAACGTCATCCCTCCGGGCCTCGTCATTGTCAGAATTGAACCCGCACTTAACCGAGCGATCGACTACGCCATTGGAGAAGGACTCGTAAAACGTGGCAAGAAGGACCGGCTTGAACTGACTTCTGCGGGAAAGAAATTCGCTGATGAGTTAATGCAAAATCCGTTGCTGTTGGCCAGCGAAAAGCGGTTTATTAACGCCGTAGGATATCGTGTCAATGAAGCGTTTGTGCAATCGATGTTCAAAAGAGAATGGTCATGAAACTACGCAGGCTAAAGATTGCGGTGGAGTCAGCAGGCGGCTCATTCGAGTCAAACATTCCGTTTAAAGACGGGCTAGTGGTTATCCGGGCGGACAATACTCGCGGAAAGTCGACCTGTTTCAAGTCCATTCTCGTTGCCTTAGGTCTCGAAGCAATGTTGACGACCAGCCAGTCCGATCTACCGTTGACACCCGCTGTGACGAATAAAATCGAGTGGAATGGAGTTCAGTACGATGTTCTCGAATCCAACGTTTACTTAGAAATCGAGAATGATTTTCAAGAGACGATCACCGTACATCGAACGATAAAAGGCGAGCGAGACCGACGCTTGATGACAATCATTTATGGACCGGCTCTCAGTGAGCCAGGTCATTACGCTTCAGCGGATTTCTTCGTGAACCGGGATGGTGCAGCGACAAGAGAAGCCGGCTTCCACCGCGAGCTGATAAAGTTTTTGAAATGGAGTCTCCCCATGGTCTCCACGTATGACGACAGAGAATGTCCGCTTTATGTTCAGCTAATTTTTCCCTTCGTTTTTGTTGAGCAGAAGAGAGGATGGTCTACGATTCAGCCGCCACTTCCGACTCGCTTTGGCGTTCGTGAGCCGCATCATCGGGTGGTTGAATTCCTTCTCAGGCTCGATGCCTACGAAATAGCACTTCGAAGGCAGCAGCTAAGGACTGACCGATCGAAGGTCATCACAGAATGGAGCGGTTTGCACGAAAAAGCAGCTGGAACTGCTGGTACGATACAAGGAGAGATCCGCAGACTTCCGAAACTTCCAACAGCGAAATGGCCCCCGGAAGTTTCGCCGGCAATCGTAATTCCATCAAACGACAATTGGATTCATCTCACTGACGCCATCACCGAGAAAAAGAAGCACAGAAATCGTCTTGTTAATCAAGAAATTCCCAAAGTGCAAGAAATCTCTGACACTGCGGAATCGGAACTCAGCCATCTACAGACGGTAGTGAGAGAGCGAGAGGTGCTACTGTCTCGCCTCCTAAATACGCTGCAATTGGAGAAAGAAGAAGTCGAGGCGACGCGGAAACGGCTGTCAGCCATCAAGGAGGATCTCATCCAAAACAAGGATGCGAGAACGCTCAACGAAATGGGGTCAAAGAAAGACTTCGACCTCAATCGCGGTACTTGCCCCGTATGTCACCAATCTATCCCTGATTCGCTCGTTCCGCTCAAGTCGAAGCAGCCTGTGATGTCGTTGGATGAAAACATCGACTTTCTTGAGGAGCAGAAAAAGACGTTCGAACTCGTACTGGGCGACGCAGAAAGGGCAGTTGCGGCTCGAGAGCGACAAGTGTCGGCAATCCGTGGTGAAACCGCTGAGCTTCGTTCCCAAATAAGAAGTATTCACCAGACATTAGTGTCAGACGGACGGCTCCCGTCAGAAGCAGCCATCAGAACTCGAATCACGCTGGAGCAGTCAATCGAGCAGTACAGCGAAGTTGAAAGAAGATTTCAGGAGGTGCTTGAGGAACTGGCCGGAAAAGCGGAACAATGGAAGAATATTGAGTCAGACCTGAAGGCGTTACCCAAAGATGATGTTTCAACAGCAGATAAATCCAAGATTGCGACGCTGACAGAAATACTCCGAAAACAGCTCAGCGACTACGGCTTTTCAAGCCTTCCAGTCGATGAAATTTACATTTCTACAGACTCGTATCTCCCGGAACACGACGGTTTCGACTTACAAGCGAGTATCTCCGCAAGCGACCTGATACGAACAATCTGGGCATATTTAATGGGGATGCAGGAGTTGGCTCGCTCGGAGAACACGAACCATCCAGGGCTGCTGATCTTCGATGAGCCTCGCCAACAGAGTGCCAACAAGGTGAGCTTTGGTCAGTTGATGATGCGGGGAGCATCGTCTGGTGAGCACAACCAACAAACCATTGTTTTCACCAGCGAAGAACTGCATCAGCTGACCGAATGCCTCCGTGGACTGGATCATGACCTTATTAACTTTGGTGACGAAAGAATGTTGCAGCCCGTAGTCTGACCGACATTCTTTAGGCTCGAACACCCCATCGCTAGCATCTTTCCTACACCGGGACAATGATCCAGCGGTTGCCTCAGAGTGACGTGGTACCAATAAGGGTATTTTCTTGTATAGAAACCTTCTTTACAAGGAACCATCCCAATGTCACACGATCTCGCGACTACGAACGGCCAGGCCGCAATGATGTATGCCGGGCAGACTCCCTGGCACGGACTCGGAACGAAGCTCGATGAGCCGGCGACAGCTGCTGAAGCCATTCAGGCAGCTGGACTAAATTACCAAGTCGATCTTAGGCCGATCGAAACCGATGATGACATCCCGATTCCCCAACGGAAAGCCGTGCTACGGACGGATTCAAACGAGATCCTCGGCGTCGTGGGGAACAGCTACCAGCCGGTGCAGAATCACCAGTGCTTCGGATTCCTTGATTCTGTTGTCCAGGATGGCAAACTCAGATACCACACAGCCGGTGCTCTCGGACGAGGTGAGAAAGTCTGGATGCTTGCCAAACTGCCGCGAGAACTCCGAGTCCGGAACTCGGATGATGTTACGGAACAATTCCTACTCCTGAGCAATTCTCATGACGGCAGCTCCGCCCTTCGAGTCTTCTTCACGCCGATTCGAGTCGTCTGTGCGAATACTCTGGGAATGGCGGAACGGAAAAGTCGAGGCCAGGGAGTGGCAATCGTTCATAAAGGCAATCTGACGGAGAAAGTCGCTGAAGCTCAGGAGATCCTCGGCTTCGCGAAGAAGTTTTACGACGACTTGGGCGAGCGGATCAACCGCCTGGCGTGGCACTATCCGACCAAAGGGCAATTGGAGACATATTTCACCATGCTCTACCCTGACGGAGAAGCCAGCAAGAATCGACGAGCAGAGAATGTTCGCAACGAGCTCTTTCGCCTGTTCGAACACGGTCGTGGACAAGATATTCCCAAGGTGAAACTGACGACTTGGGCGGCCTTTAACGCAGTCACGGAATACGTCGACCACCACCGGTCGACCCGCGGTAGAACCGAGCAAGAGCGAGCAAGCCGCCGTTTGGAATCAGCCTGGTTCGGCTCAGGAAGCCGATTAAAAGCGGAAGCATGGAAACTCGCACAGGAAATGGCGACCTAACCTCCCGTTCCACTTGGAGAGCGATTCATCATTTACCCAGCGTCATGCCCCCTACGGTTCCTTTCTCCTATTGCACGCTCACCCAGTTTCCTAACTGCACAACAAAGGTTAACATACGTGCAAAGCATTCCGAGGCCGTGGAGGTCCGCTTATTTTTCCGCCGAGCATCGAACGCTTGTCCGTCGATCTGCGATGGCCTACACGCCAAAGGCCTCAGAAAAGCTGGACGCCCCCAGATCGTTCGAATAGACAAGTAGGACAGATATGACGTCAGCAGACCCATTCACCGCCGTAGTCGAGGTTCCAGAGAGGCTACTTGAGATTGCGTTAGCTGAGTGCCGATTCATGGTTGACCAAATCCTATCGCATCCGTATTCGACTTCGGAAATCGGAGCGATACAGATACGGATTCTCCAGACATTGCAGCCGATCGCAGGCGTCGTAAAAGATTCTACTCGTGAGAACTGTTACTCGATTGACATTTCGACGGGATTCTTGGGGCGACTCTTACATGTCATCTTTCATAATCCCACCGTTCTCCGAGAAGCATGCTCCGATTCCATCCAAGACTATTCCACGCGACTTGTTTTCACCAACTCGTATTTCGTCCGACTGTGGGTATTTTCTGTGCGATTCACCGTAGCACACGAACTATGCCACCTAATCTGTGGCCACATAGGCCTCTGGGAAGAAGTACAGAAGGAACCAAACACGCTAAAAAACAACCTCGCATCTGCAAGAGAACTTGACGCTGACGGAACGGCAATCACCTTGATAGCCGGACACACTTTCTGCCTAGATCCTATCACAGCGAAAACGAATGGCTTAGGATGTGAGATAGAGACAGATAAACTCATAGCACACCTAGACGGTCCGGCCAAACTCATTGGATTTCGTGTCACATTATTAAGTTCCTGGGTAGCCATGAGCGTCCTTCACGAATACAACAACACCGTTGGCCAAATGCCGTTCTACCCGCTCCCCGGATGTCGACTCATAAATGTAGCATTGATGCTTGAGTTCCCTTTTAGTAATAGAACGTCTCGGAAAGTTGAACTCGGGGACGGTGTCGACACTCTTATATCCGAGCTGGAAAAAAGGGCGGACTATCTTGACCAGGTGTTTTGGCCTTGCTTCGACAGAATAAGCCAACTCGATGACCACAATCCCCTTAAGGAACTGTTGATATCTCAAACTGGGAATTGCAAATCGTTCTTGACCAAGTCTGACGTCACACATCTTTTTCTTGGGTTTGACCGAGTCTCTTCTGAGATTGCCGAGCAGTTGGTATCTTCAGAACATGTGCGAACACTCTTTAATGAACGTCTAGATAAACACCGAAAGTGGAAGGAACTCAGTCTTGAATAAAACTTATGAAGTGCGAGTTGGCTTCCCCCCCACCGCCACCGAGGAAATCACGGCAGATTCACTACGAATACAGATCCAAGAACTCGACGTCGTGCATAACGTAGATCCTATCGCAAATACATCGCTAGGAATGGGTTTTGCGGAAGCGTGTTTTTCATTTGTAATCTCGGTTGGGGCCTCGATAGCCGCCCCTCGACTAGAAGCACTTATCCGATCCGTATTGAACAGTAGGGCAAGCGTCGTTGCAATCGAAATACCAGAAACAAATCCCGGGAGCCCCGATTCTCATCTAAATTAGCCGTAGATAAGCCTTTACGAGGACTAGCGAGTAAGACCTTGTCCCAGGAAAGGATCTGCACCGGGACGAGCAAGTGGACGCATTGACTTGGTCCCTTCGCATCAGGATCACATGCTATTCTCTCGACAGGATTGTCTCCAGATTCCAGTTGCTTGTCTGGAAATTGGCGAAGTTGAAGAGCACTCGGCTACTCTGAAATGGCTGCATCAGGAGATTGTTCCACAGCCAGGGAATACGTTTGTCGCCAGTACGACTGCATCAACAAAGGACCGGAAAGCTTGGTTGTCCTCGACCTCCTGATCGAGTTGAATGACCGTTGTAATCTGATTCCAATTCTCGGTAATCACGAAGAAATGATGCTCGATAGCCGAGATGCTCCTCAATGCGGAACTCCGGTGAAAGAGCTAGGGCGGTGATGCAACTCTGGCATCTTTCGGCCGAAACGCTGGGATCGACGATGTTCCGCAGACCCATTGCGACTTTCTTCAAACCTGCCGCCCGTACTACGAAACGGAACGTTTCGTCTTCACTCACGCAAATTACTGCCGGTATTTGAGCATCGAAGACCAACCCTCCTCTCTTCTTCGCTGGATCTCCTTGGAAGAAGAACCGCCGAGAAAGCATCTCAGCGGAAGAAGCTTTGTCGTCGGCCATACCCCGGGACCGATCCGAGATTACGGATTCTGTCTATGCATCGATACCGGTTGCGGTTTTGGCGGAAAGCTGACAGCTCTCGAAGTGAAGTCGCGTCAGATGTGGCAGACTACTGAGAAAGGTGACGAACAATTCTACTACTCTCATTTGAATCTCACTGAATCCAGCTCGTTCATCTGAAACACTGCCGAAGAACAAGACTGATAGGCCGACAGAGTGCGAAAGCCACCACCGTCAACGGAGTGCCACAATCAGCTTCCGAGTGAGGCTGTGATCTGCGGGGTATTCAGTTCAGTGACAACCATCCTGGACGGAAGGAATTCCTGCATGCTCAAAGTCAATGTTGGCCTCAGCCGCAAAGTCTCACGCGACTACAACAGCACCGGGTTCAGCGTGAACCTGGAAGGAGAGGTCCTTGCCCCTCTCGACGACCCCGAAATGATCATTGGAAAGATCCAGGAACTCTACGATCTGGCCGAGGAGTCGATCAATCAGCAGATTGAACGGTACGAAGGAGAATCTGCGATTGCGAGTCGCGATGAAGCTCCTGTTACTCAGCATACTCAGACTTCACCACCGCGTTCTAACCGTGATCAACGCGAGAACGGACGCAGGACTCACTCGACGCCTCAGCGTGCTGAGAATAACCGAATTCCTCGATCGACAGATGATGGCGGCTTCGTTCCCGCGAGCAACAAGCAGATTTCGTTCATGACGAATCTCGCAAAGCGGCACGGACTGACCACCCCCCAGCTTCGGAAGCGAGTGGCAGAGATTGTTGGACGGGATGTCGATCTCTACGACCTGTCTAAGTCAGAAGCCGGCACGGTGCTGGATCAGTTGACTGCCGGAGACGCCGCCCCTTCTTCCCGTCGGCGATAGGAGTCGCCCGGATGGATCCACAACTGACCTGGGAAGACATGCTCGATGCTCTTGCAGCATACGATTTCACTACAGCTTCCGAAGCAGCGGAAAGTCTGATGGAGTGGCTCAGGCGGGGCGGTTTTCCACCTCAGCCTTTGACCCGAGTCTTATCGGATGACTGGGATCGAGAAATCTGTCAGTTCGTCTGCGAGAGAATTCAAAGGGAGATTCAGAACGAGGAGAACAATCAATGAAGCGGGAATCACGTCCTCACTGGAGCTACAGTGCAATCAACCAATTTCTCCGTTGCCCTCTCCAGTACTATTTCCAGCGAATCCTCAAGCTTCCTCAACCCTCCATCAGCAGTGGGCTGGTCCTTGGCTCTGCGGTTCATGGTGCCCTGGCAGTCTACCATCGCTATCTCATGGAGGGACAAGATCCGGTTGAGCAGCAGGTACGACAAGAATTCCTCGAAACCTGGGTCTCGAAGACTGAGGAACAAACCGTCGAGTACAAGGCGAACGAATCCCCCAAAGAGCTGATGGATCAAGGGCTGGCCTTATTGCAGCTGTACATGAAGCAGCCGCCACCTCAAAATGTTGTGGCGATCGAGCAGCGTTTTCTCGTGCCGCTCCACAATAGTGACGGAGAATACCTGGAAACACCGCTCCTGGCATTCACCGATTTGATCACCGAGGAATCCGACACGCTGAAGGTGACCGAGTTCAAGACTGCAGGACGAGCTTACGGGGACTTCGAGGTCGAAACGTCGCTCCAGGCCACCTGCTATGTCAATGCAGTCGTCGAGATGACCGGAACACTGCCGACGGTCGAATACACAGTTCTGGTCAAGACGAAGACGCCGAAAATTCAGCGGTTGAAGACGGCACGAACGGAAGAGGATCTTGGACGTCTCGGGGACGTCGTTCAGAAGATCGAACGAGCCATTGCCAACGATGTCTTCTTTCCGATCGAGACCCCACTGAACTGTTCAACGTGTCCCTACCGCCAGCCGTGTCGGGAATGGAAACCCGACGTGGTAAGTGCGATCGATGCAGTCGACGCGACGAAACCAATGGATGCGGTGAATCCAGCGAAGGCAGCGTACACGCTAAACGGTGCGAAATCTTGCTGACGGAACTCGGCGGAAAACATGGATGTCTCTGCGAACCGGCCCGGCGTGGCGATCTGCGTTGCCCCCTCATCATTCGCCCCACGAGTGAAGATGTAGTTACGGGAAACCTGTTCGGCGTTTTGAGAGCCCTCAATCCTCGCTGGTGGCTTTCGGATTTACTCAATCAAGCTCTGGGAGAAGAAAGATTTCGGCGACAGGTTTTTCGAGATCTCCGGATTGGACTCTGGGAGAAACAACGCAGGTATCCCCGGCAACATCTGGAATGGGCGGAAGGCCGAACCGAGGTTGATGTCGTGATCACATGGGAGAATCCGAAGACAACGGTGTTCATCGAGATGAAATACGGTTCACAGCTCTCAACAAACACTAACCACAACAACGGGTCGACCGGATTCCCAGCGGACCAACTGATCCGGAATGCCCGCGTGGGACTGAGAGAGAATGGCTGGTTTCGAGAGGACACACTGTTCGAGAGATAACAACGCGATTTTGTCCTGATACTGCTTACTCCAACTACCGGCAATCCCCTGGTCCAGAGATACCGAGATGAAATTCAACTCAGGGCTTCAATTCCGGAAGGAGAACGATTACACAACCTGCCCGAGCTCCCGTTCATCGGAGAACTGGGATACCAAGACACCACCAACATCTTGAGTCAGCAACGACGCTGGTTCTCGAAACCGGAACGGACCTTGATCGACGGACTACTTCAGTACCTTGAATTCAAGGTAAACGACGTGAGGAAAAGAAATGGAAGTTATTAGCAACTGACATCTTCATCGTCCTCCTCGTCCGAGTCGAGACACACGCCATCTTGCCCTACGAGATCGAGGATCTGCAATCGAGCTTTTTTGTCTTTTATATCGTCGTAAAGAGCTTCCAACTCACCCATTGACTCAATCTTCTTTTCGTCGGACAGCAATGCCTGGATGTGTTCGACGTCAAGTCCAGGGTCAAATCCCAAAGGAGCCAATTGCTTGAGAAGTCCAAGGTGACCGGCATTGGCATCCGTCGTGAGGAAGTGGAGGATCAACTCCTTGACCAAGATGTCTTCGTTCTCAAACGTGAACTCCTTGTCTAGGAATACTTTAGCAGCCTTCGACGAGGGGCGTATTTCGTCCGTGAAAATGTTTAGTCGACTGGCATCGGACTGAATCTTCGTAAATAGCTCAGTAGAAATCTTGCCAATCACTCTCCCAAAGAATCTTCGAATGCGAGTTGAGTTAGGGGTGATATCGAACGGGAAATCATCGTGGACAGGTAGTGCCAAATGCTTTTCAATAAACTGACGTACCGCCTCTTTCTCTCCGCAAGCGTCCGGTCGTACATTGAATCGACCATAGCGTTGACTCCTATAAAATGTTGCCAGTAGCTGAAGGAACTCGTTGTGAACGGAACCGAACGAGAGGTTGTGCTTGGACTTGACTCTCGTCAACAGCTCCGAGTGAGTATGGGTAATCAATGATTTCTCAAAATCATTGGGCACCGAGGTATCATCGTGTTCAGCCATTACGACTGCTACTTTCAGCAATCGCTCAAGTCCGACTGACACGTGATACAACAACTCAAACACTTCATCTTCATGGTGGAACGACTCCATTTCGTGGCAGCACCGAAGGCCGTTGAAAAGAAATCTGCCCGCTATGTGAAGCTCTTCACCAATTCGAAAATTCTTCCAAAATGTCGCGGCGTCCATGGAAAGTGATCCGATTAAGCTCAGAAAATAGGTTTTAGTCAATATCCTTGGCAGACACGAGTATCCATCGAAAGTTCAGGGTAGCAAGGGAAAGCACACCTCAACTCGAATATGGAACTCTCAAAATGACTAGATCCAAGGAGCAACCTGTTTACGAAATTCGTCTCGGAGCCGTCAAAGCTGCCATTTGGGAAAACGATACCGCGAATGGGATTCGTCACAACGTGACGGTCAGTCGCCTCTACAAAGACGGCGATCAATGGCGACAAACCGAATCATTCGGACGAGACGATCTCCCGCTCCTGGCCAAGGTGGTCGACCAAGCCCATAGCTGGATCTTCGAATCCGGAAATAACGGGTGCCCCGCTTCTGGCAGTGACAAGTGCCACACTCACGCACTTCCAGAAGAGGATCGATCCCCATGGTCAAGAAGAAAACAAAGCAGCAAGCACCTCCCGGGCCTGAAGTCCGACGACGGCCGGATCGGGATCGTCGTGTCCGGCAAAGCGAACGGATGGCTCGTGTGCTCGCGGTACTGAACCTGATCCAATCCCGAGGCCGGTATAACGCCCGAGCGATCGCAGAGGAACTCGGCTGTTCCGAGAGGACGGTTTTCAGAGATCTGGAAGTTCTGGAGTTCAGCGGGATTCCGTGGTACTTCGACGAACAGGATCAGTGTTATCGCGTCCGGCCAGACTTTCGCTTTCCCACGCTGGCCCTGACTGCGGATGAGGCAATCGGACAAGTCTTGGCAACGACGCTGACGAAAGTTCCAGGGCTCGACTGGAGTGAAGGAACGACATCCATCACTCACAAACTTTCGACCACTTCCAAGGACTCCATCAAAGAGATCCTGGCCGATGCGTCTCGCCTGATGGCAGCTTTAGATTTGAAACTCGTGAATCATGCCGGACAAGAGGCTGAAATTCGTACCGCCCAAATGGCTTTGCTCCAGAGGAAGGTCATCACGGGCGTTTACAATTCTCCCTACGAGCCTAAGTCACTGAAGCTCACCCTCCATCCTTACCGGCTCTGCCTCGTGAAACGGGCATGGTACATCATCGGGCATGTCGATGGAGATCCGGAACCCAAGACGTTCCGAATCGCTCGCTTCAAGTCCCTGCGAATGCTCGATCGGACGGCCTCTGTGCCCGAGGATTTCGACCTTCGGGAACATTTTGGGAATGCATGGTCGGTCTATCGCGGCAAGGACAGGTTCGACGTCGAACTTCGTTTCGCTTCCACAGCTGCCAGAATCGTGACAGAAACTGAATGGCACCATACTCAGAAAGCGACCACACACAAAGATGGTGCTGTGACGCTGAAGTTTGTCATTGATGGACTCGACGAAATTGTTCGCTGGATCCTGACCTGGACCGGAGACGTTGAAATTGTCACACCTCGTGAACTCCGAGAACTTTATCGGAGGAAGCTTCAAGAGGGTCTGTCGACCAATACGTAGACCACTGTCCCGCCTCTGTCAGAAATACGGGGTATCAAGTGCAACTTACACCTCTTTCTGAAAGGAAGTTGCACTCATGCGAACGACGATTACTGCGGTTCTCTCTCTGGCTGTTACTGTTGTTCTGGGCTGCTCGGCGGTCGTGCCAGAGGGCTCTGAAGCCTCTGCACGAAATCATTTCAATCAGGAGTTCCAAGAGTGGATCGCTGGCCGAGAAAGCGATGTCACAACCCAGGAATTTCGGATCGGGGCTCTCCTGGCCCCGGTCTCCTACGAAGTCCGTAGTATCACGACGGAGAGTCCAGATCCTTTAGCGTTCAGTGAGGATCTTCCGGAGGGTTGGGAACAGTGGCCGGCCTATCGGTTCAATGTGGCCATCGAATGGAAATCGAAGGCTGGAACGCCCATCGAAAAACTGACAACGTACCGTCTGACTTGGAACTCACACGAGAAAAAATGGTTTGTGAGTGAACGATTTTTCTGAGAAATTCCAATCGAGAAAAATAATTCTGAAATTAAATGGCGGCAAAAAGATCAATGAAATTGACCGACGAAGAATCAAGACGTCTGATCAAAACGGTGATCGAGTACATCTACGCCAAAAAAGATGCTCCGATTGGCCCGGTCATTGAAATTGAAACTGCCGAACGTCGGGAGATCTGGGTCAAGATCATGGGAGAGAACGGTTACTTCGGTGCCACTCTCCCTGCCGCGATGCTGACCGCGACCTTGTCCGACTGGTGGATTCCTTCCCGCGACGGAAGAATGCTGGACGACGATTTCGACTGGTTCGAACGACGTGCTGAACTCGGACAGGACTGGGAGAAACCAGAGTTACGAATGTTCAAAGAAGAACGGCGGCATCGGCTCGCCCTCAACATCGGCTTGGCCACCAACGGCACCCTCAACCGGAATAAAGGAATCGACGTGGAATTGACGGTCCATCGCGGTACTCACGAAGTCGGAGGAAGCTGCGTCGAAATCCGTAGTGGCGAAAGCCGGATTATTCTCGATGTCGGAATGCCCTTATTTGCATCGAACCGAGATCCCCTGGATACATTCGCCCTGGGAAGAATGTCAACGGAAGAACTCCGGGGCGAAGGCATTCTTCCCAATATAGAAGGCGTTTTCACCGACGGATCTGCACCGAATGCGATTCTCTTATCGCATGCCCACCTGGACCATACGGGACTGCTGAAACACACGCCCACCTCCGTGCCAGTATATGCGAGCTCGGGAACGAGCAAGATGATGCTGGCCGGGGCTCTCTTCGCTCGCCAGGTGGAACTTCCGCGAGATCGATTTCAATCGATTACACCTGGCCAGCCGTTGACGATTGGCGACTTTACTGTGACCGGCTTCTCGGTCGACCACAGTATTTACGGCTGCCTCGCATTGATGATTGAAGCTGACGGCCAACGATTGCTCTACAGCGGAGATCTTCGCAGCCACGGTCGTAAGCCCGGCATGGAACGGCAGCTGGTCGAAGTGTGTCAGGGGAAGAGGATCGATGTCCTCATGATGGAAGGAACTCATTTCGGATTTCCTGATGGGAATTCACAGACAGAGTACGAGCTCGAAGGTGAGATCGAGCGACTGGTACGGGAATGTTCTAGCCTGGTGTTGGCCTCATTCTCACCGCAGCACATCGATCGTCTCGTGGCCTTCATTCGCACTACCCAGAGGACGAACCGCACTTTTGTGGCTGATGTCTACACGGCTTTCCTCATGCATCTACTCAAGAATGAGATTTCACTACCCCAACCAGAGGTCGGAGGCCCCGTTCGTGTCTATTTCCCAAAGGTGCTCGAGCAATCGGCCAAAAGAAAAGGCATCTCAAAGCAGCTCGAACGATTTCGACCAGCAGAAATCGAAATGAAAGAGATCAGAAATTCCCCTGAAGAATTCCTAATGGTATTCCGAGCTTCAATGCTTGACGACTTTGACGGAGATTTTCCGACCGGAACGACCTGTCTTTATTCGAGGTGGCACGGTTACCTGACAAATGCCGACTGGAAAGTGACTACCGAACGTTTGGTCGAGGCCCAAGGGACTCTGCACGAAGTTCATACGAGTGGCCACATGCACTCCGCCGACATCGTGCGGTTCGTGAATCAGATCAACCCTCGAATGATCGTCCCGATCCACACTTTTGAACCGGAACGGTTCGGTTCCCACTTCGGGAACGTCGCTCTTCTGACAGATGGCGTTCCCCATATTGTCGCATGAACGCTGACAATTTTAGCCGAGAACACGTACCACTACTCCTGGCGAATAAAGACGTCGTTCATGCTGATCAACGTCACGGGGACGTTCAATGACTCGCAAATCTCAGAGAAGTGGCGGATCAAACACTGGGCCCGACGATCTTCACTAATCCGATTAAGCCCGGGATCGTGACCGTGATCGACATTCATGACTCCATTGGTCACAAAGCGGGAGTACCCGTTGTTCTGAATCCGCCGTCTGATCTCGTCGATCCATTCCGCCAGGCGTTCGTCCGACATACCGTGATTCTGTTCTTCAGCGATGAAGACCACGTGGCATTTCTGATCTTGCCCATCAATCACGAGTGGATTCTCCAAGCCGTATTGCCCAGAGAATGGATCGCTGTCCTCTGCGAGTTCCAGCCGTCTTGCGAAGGCTTTCCACGCAGATTTCATCTCATTGAAACCGATATGGCCGAACACAACAGCGAGACCGCTTCGGTTCTCCAGGGTCTCCTGAAAAATATCCCCTTGCTTCAATGCGACCCGTTCGCCGCGATTAGTCCAGCAGGATAGATCAAAGACGTGGGTTTGGCTGCCATCGGGAGCACTCAGGTTGCATCCCTGAGCTCCGCACAAGATGAGCTTGGATGCCTCTTCTTGCAGCCCCTCCATCAGCATCACCCACTGGGAATCTCGGTTCAGAATCGAGCGGACATCCTCTTTCGAACAATCACCGATCACCAATACCGGCTTCTTCATCAGCCGGAGGTTCGACAGTGCCGGAGTAGAATCGAGTCGATTTCCAAAGCCCAGCTTTCGTTTAAGTGAGATACATGCCTCAGCAGCATTCACGATGCACTCGTCACGACAATCAGCAATCTGTCCTCGGTAACGCCGAAGCTGTTCGACAACTTCGGGAACTTCGCCGTCACGAGAATACAGCCGCGGATCGTGGATTCCTTTGACTTCGGCGAGGGCGATGCACTGCTGATCGGTATCAAAATGGCAGATATCGATCTTATCGGCTTGGTTTTCACCGGATCGTTGAAATTTCAACTCCTGGTCAACGATCTGGTTTTCCGGCCGCGTGACGATCCCATGGATGACAGAAGCTTCCGGATTGAAAGAAACGGATCTCATCATCCGCTTGTATTCTTGGAGAACTTCAGGAGCGAAATCATTCAGAGGAAGCGGGGCTGGCACGGCGTGGAATTCGAGACCGCTTGGGCCACTCGCGAACTGCACGTAAGGCCGCGGACTCGGACGCTGCAGTGGAACGTATTTGTAGTGGATTTCGCCCGCCAACCGGCCCCGCTCAAGGTGCAGATTCCGAATTAAAGCCGCTCCCCGGTAGTAGATCGTGACCGACTCGCTGCGAATCTCGCATTGAAGGTCGCGATCCGGAACGATATTTGACAGCAGTGGTTTGAGCTTATCAATGAGGTCTTTGGAAAGTTGACGAGAAAGCATCCGGGGCTCCTGAGAGGATCGAAAGTGGTCGAGATCTCCATCAGATTCGCTCCGAGCAGTGCCAGCCGTGGGTCACAGCGTGATATAGAACAGACAACAAAACTCAGAGTTGTCACCGGCTGACAAAGCAGTGCCCCACAGCCGTCACCCGACACCATTCCAATATCGGAATGGTTAAGAAGAAGCCACAGACAGAACGCAGCGACGCCGACCGCAGAATTCGCCAATGCGAACGCCTGGCCCGGTTGATGCAAACCTTGCATCTGATCATGGGCCGTGGCCGCTGGGACGCGGACGCATTGGCCGAAGAACTGAATTGCTCAAGGCGAACGGTCTTTAGACTCTTGCAAACCCTCAGCCTGGCGGGCGTCCCGTGGTACTTCGATGAAAGACTGAAGGCGTATCGAGTTCGGCCAGGCTACAAATTTCCAATTGCTAAACAAGAATCTCGGTCACCGAGTGATATCGTTAATTCCTCGACCGATGATGTACAGAGTGCCGCAGAGCAGCTTCTGAAAGATGGAGAGACCTTTGCTACGTCGCTTGAAACGTTCCTCACCGCTATACGGACAATCCGAAAATAACGCTGCTCAGATCTTTTCTGACTGCAGCATGTGTATACTTCATTGGCCAGTGACAACAGTATGTCACCGACAATGTATTTTCAGTCACCCGGAAGGGACAACTCATGGCCGGAGGAGCTTGGAAGAAGCCATTTTATGAACTCGGAAACAATTTACGGAGCCTGATCAACGAAGATCTCAAGTTGTTCCACGCGAATCTGATGACTCCCTTTGACGGTGCAGAGGAGAGCAAAAATGTGATCCCTTATTTAGAGCCGGCTCTCGACGGTTATTCGCATCTTACCACCATCGAGACCCCGACTCGCGGCTGCGAGTTTCATGCACACATTTTTTTTGGCGATCAACAAGCCCTCGATTCTCTTCGAACACTTATTCGGCAGCTTCCTAAATGGTTAAAGGACGTTCCACCGGGCCTGCTTCCAGACTACGAACTTCCCCAAACGCTCGATCGATTCGATCGACCGCTGATTCTTTGGTCGAACGTCGTCTACTTCCTGGCATGGGAATTCGATCAATGGTATCTCGACGCGAGTGTCGAGTACCACATGGGATATCGCAAGAGAGAATTCGACCCATGGATCCGCCTACGTCGGCCAATGGATGCGAACCCTCGACCAATCCTTACTCACGAGCAAGGGGCGATTGGATCGTTTGAGGCGTGGCCCGCCAGGTTTGCTCGAGAAGAATGCACACTACCGCCCGCGATTGACGCCTTTTTACTCGACGTCGGCAATAACATTTGCGGTGAGTTCCTGCGAGCAACAGCTGCCGCTGCAGATATCATCGCGGGAATTCTTGAGCTAAAAAAACAAGGGAAACGCCATGCAAAGCCAGTAGAGCGGAGAAGAACGTCACGAACTAAAGCTCAGCGAATTGAAGATGACAACTTCGAACTAATGCTGTGTTTGCTGTCTCACGACATGCGGAAACGGGACACTGACGTCGAACTGGGACCATTACGACAGACAGAGATAGCACAAAGGCTCAAATGGGTTTCGAAGAACACAGGTAGACCGAACCAATCAAAGGTGAGCAAGAGAATGGACAGACTTTTCCCAAGAGGAGGGCAAAAACAGTACCTCTCCATGTTTAGCCATGGTGAGACATATTCTTATTTAAAGCGATTGTTCGACCAAAGTATGGCTAAAAAGAATATTCACTCAAATAAGGAAGCGGAATAATCACGAGCCGCACTGCTTCGCTGCAACTGCTCACAGAGAAAGCACTTAGGAAGTCTTCAAGAACTTGAGGCAAGTAATTGAGAATATTTCCAGTTGGGAAACGACACTCTTTTCCTGAAGGTCCTCTTTCCCATGGTAAATTCAGCAGATTTTTACTCCGGGGTGATCACTCCTGATGAGCTCTATACTCTCCGGACTTTTAAGCGGCGGCTTGAGATCTCAGACCACACTTTGCGGGCGGCACGGCGTAATGGTCTCCGAGTTCGTTATCTGCACAAGCAGGGGTACATCCTTGGCCGCGATTGGATCGAGTATGTTCTGAGCTCGACAACGAATCAAGAAGATAATGGTCCCACCTCCGTCAGTTCGTAGGAAGAACCTGGAAATATTTTCAAACGAACTCCGGAGATTTTACGACATGTCAAGAAAGCAACCATCCGTTCATCCGATTCCCGTTCCGAAGGTACGGATTGCAGCTCCATCCGGACGCCCGCTCCAGGTCCGCTATCATTGTCCCCAGCAGGTTCGTGAAATCCGGCTTTCTGTGGGTAGTCGAGATTGGGAAGAAGCAGAAGCTTTGAAGTCAGAAGTCGAAGCTCGGCTTTTGCTGGGGATTTCTGTCCAATCTCAGTCCGAGAAAACTCGTGGTCCCGAGATGGACTGGCAAGACTTCCGGGAGGAATATCGCTGCCTGCATCTCAACACAGTACGAGACAAGACCGCCCAAGATGCCGAGAGCCAACTCGACATTGCCGAACGAATCATCAAGCCGAAGACTCTCGGAAAAATGGCGGAGACACCCGTTCTGCAAACTCTCCAGGCACGGCTCCTCGCCGGAGACCACAGCAGGAACAAACGACCTCGCTCAGTCTATACCGTTCGTGGCTACATGAAGGCTGTGCTGGCCGCACTGAACTGGGCGTATCGTCAGGACTGGCTGGAGCGGGAACCGAAGCTGCCCCGACTCCGAACACCGAAGGGAAACCCGATGAAAGGGAGACCCATCGATGAAATGGAATTCGAACGACTTCTAAAAGCGGTCCCCGGAGTCGTGGGCCAAGAAGCAGCGGAATCCTGGGAGTATGTTCTGAGGGGGCTCTGGGAATCCGCTTTGCGAATCGACGAGTTGATGAACGTTTCGTGGGATCAACCCGGGAAGACTCGACCGATCTGGGATGATGGAAAACTCCCCGTTCTTCAGATTCCGGCCGACATGCAGAAAAACGGAACCCACGACACAATTCCAATCCTTCCTGGATTTGAACAACTTCTCCTCGAAACTCCGGCCGGAGTTCGACATGGATGGATCTTCAATCCCCGATCTCTCCAAAGCCGACTTGGTCGAAAGACTAGGCACGAGCGTCCAACATCGGAGTGGGTCGGACGAATCATCAGCAAGATTGGAAAGGCGTCCGGGATCATTGTCGTCCAAGCCGATGAATCTCAAAGCAAGGAGGAAAAGTTCGTCTCCGCTCACGACCTGAGACGATCCTGTGGAGAGCGGCTACGGAACGCCAACATACCTCCGCTCGTAATCAGTCGAGTGATGAGGCACTCATCTTGGGAAACCACCCAGAAGCACTATGCACCAGGAAATGTTCAAAACGATTGCAAGTCCTTACGGGAAAAGCTGGGCGAGCTGTAAAATCAAGCTCGCACACGGTACACCGTGTATGGCTTCATTCCGTTCCCCGCCTCTTTCCCTTCGCTCCCGTGCAGATTCACAAGCCAATCAATTGCTTCGTCCAGAGGCACAGCTTCTCTTAGCTGGAGAAGTTTGGGGCCACTCACAAAATATTCGCCTTCGACAATCTGAGAATCGTCTTTGCCAATCTCGATCAGGTCGTCGGTCGAGGGGCGTGCACCGCCTCCGCTCAAATGGCAAACTTCCCAGAGTTCGGGCTCGCCAGACTTTCGACGCAATACAAGTTTGTAGTCGACCATGATCTGGGCCTTAAATAGTACCTGGGTACACCCGAGAGGCCATTTGTCGTAAGTCATTACACCCCAGAGGATTCGAACCTCTAACCTTCGGTTCCGTAGACCGATGCTCTATCCAATTGAGCTAGGGGTGCGTGGCATGGGGCGTTTGCCTCGTGCAGCCGTAATATGGCAGATCCGGGGGCGAGTCGCAAGTCCGTGTGCTTCGGATTTTTAACAGTTTTCAGAGCCAATTCTCACGCCGGAATCTTCGATAAATTCGGTGTCCTCGGGACTCTCGATAAGGACACGGCGGGTTGCGGGATGTTCGCCGGGAAGGTGGGCTCCCGATTTTTTTCCGGGGAAGTTGGTCTGATGAGGGCCTGGATGTTTACAATCGGGTTGCTCGCCCGCTTTCGACTGTCCGGCCGTTCCGTCCGGATCCGCTGATGTTCTCTCATTCCGGCGAGCCATGTCCTCGACACTCAAGACCTCCGATCCCCTGCGAAAGATCGTGACCGGTCTGCTGCTGTTTGCGGCTGTCAGCTTTGTAGCCGTGCTGGGGTACATCGCTCATGGCTGGGAGCTCGATGATGCCATCTACATGGTCATCATCACGATCTTCGGCGTCGGTTAT
This sequence comes from Planctomycetaceae bacterium, assembly GCA_017795105.1. Classification (GTDB taxonomy): domain Bacteria; phylum Planctomycetota; class Planctomycetia; order Planctomycetales; family Planctomycetaceae; genus Rubinisphaera. The sequence continues at coordinate 5,470,297 of CP051247.1, read as the reverse complement.
GGCGAGGTGCAGCCGATCGAGTCGACCGGACTGCGAGGGCTAACCATTGCCGTGATTGTGGCCGGCTATGGAGCCGTGATTTATACGGTCGGCGGTTTTATGCAGATGCTCGTGGATGGCGAGATCAATAAGGCTTTGGGAGCACGACGAATGACCCGGGAAATCTCCAGTCTGGACGGTCACACCATCATCTGCGGTTTCGGGCGGATGGGGACGATTCTCGCTCGAGAGCTGCAGACTGCGGGGAAGCCGTTCGTCATTATCGACAACAGTGAAGACCGTATGCAGACCGCCCAGGATCTCGGCTATCTCGTGCTTCAGGGGGATGCCAGCGATGAGCATCTGTTGAGCCTGGCTCAGATCGAAAAGGCCTCGGTACTGGCATCGGTTCTTTCCGAAGATGCGACAAATGTTTTCGTAACCATCACCGCTCGCGAAATGAACCCGTCGATCACGATTATCGCTCGTGGAGAAAATCCCCGCACCGAGCGGAAACTGCTTGGTTGTGGAGCCGATCAGGTGGTGTTGCCGACCGCAATCGGAGCCTCGCGCGTCGCTCAACTAATTCTGCGGCCGACAGCCGAGAATCTGCTGGGGGATATTGCGAGCAAGCGGCACGTGAGCGATGAGCTTCGCGAAGTCGGCCTGCAGTTCGAAGAGGTCCCCGTGCTCCCCTCCTCTCCACTGGCGGGGAAGACGCTCAACGAGATCGAAGTCCGGGGAAACCACGGATTTCTGATCGTCGGCATTCGTCATGAGGATGGAAGAGCGCTGCTCAATCCGCCGTCAGACACGGTTCTGGATCCCGGAGACATCGTCGTGATTCTGGGACATCACGACGACTTGCCGCAGGTCGCGCGGAAATTCACGCGGCCGGTGGAAACGATCAAGTATCGCGGGGCTTCCACTTGAGTGGAGGAGCTGTTGACGGGCGCTTATCTGCGATGCAGTGACGTATTGGATAGGGACGTCCAGTCGGCGGCAGGATGCCGCCGCCGCGAATTGGCAAGACGTGATGGGGAGCACTGCTGGACTAGCCAGCAGTGGCACACGAGCACGTTGCGATCAGTTCGTAGACTGGGATAGGCGCCTTGCGAATCCCAGCTAAATGGGCGTTCGATGCTGGGATACGGCTTCGCCTATCACAGCCTACCCACGACTTATTGGCAATGCATCGATGTGTTGGTCAGCTACGTCCAAACGGCGGCAGGATGCCGCCGCTACAAATTTATTTTGAGGTCGCGGCTGTGGACTTGCGGACGGCGTCGTACTCGGGGTTGACGCATTTGTCGCCCCAGCGTTTGAGGACGCAGCGGATGCCGACTTCAGATTCCGGCTGCTGGCCCCGGTCGCCGGTTTCGACGATCCACTCCTGCAGCAGTTTGCGATGCCGCGTCAGTTCTCTCTGGAATTCGGGATCGTCAGCGAGATTGTTGATCTCGTGCGGATCGTTCTCCAGATCGTAGAATTCCTCGGCTGGTTTGGTATCGCCAAAGAAAATGAGCTGCGTTTCGTTCATTTCGCCGTCGGCCATCATCTGGCGGAACTTCTGTGAGACCTCCCAGGGATCTTTGTAGCTGGGCTGCATGTAGGGCCGGTCGGTCAGATAATTGCGGAGGTATTTGAATCGCGGCGTGACCACGGCTCGGATCTTCTCGATGGTGTAATCGCAGCGGTCGCGGGCGGCGACGAGGTATTCGCGTGGCTCGTAGTCTTTCGCGAGGAAGTCCCGGCCTTCCATTGTCTCCGGCACTTCAATCCCGGCTGCGGCCAGTGAAGCGGCTGAGATATCGATTCCGGAGATCAGATCGTCGCGGACTTTACCTTTGGCGATTCTCGGCCCGGCAACGATAAGCGGCATGTGGATGCCCCCTTCGAACAGGAACTGCTTGTGACGATGCAGTTTCATGCCGTGATCGCTGAAGAGGAAAATCAGCGTATTGTCGTAGTAGCCGTCCCGCTTGAGCGCGTCGATGACTTCGCCGACCTGATCGTCGGTCTTGAGCAGGCAGTCGTAGTGATGGGCGATCTCATCGCGGACTTCTTTGACATCCGGATAGTAAGGCGGGACGGGAACGTCAGCCGGATCGATGACGGAGGGAGCCCTTCCCCCAAGTTTGCCGCCGCCGAGCTGGACTTGTCCGAAGAAGGGTTGATCCTTCCCCTTCCCTGCCCAGCATTTGCCGGCGACCAGCGTCGCCGGTCCCCAGCCGCCGCGGCTGCGTTCGAAGTCGTAGAACTCTTCTTTGCTCCATTCGAAGTTGTAGTCGTCCTTGCCGCCTTCGTTGAAGGTCCAGTAGCCGGCCTGACGGAAACGGATCGGCAGCGGCGTCGCGCTTTCGGGCAGCACGTTCCGATCGTACTCTCCCATCGACTTCCCGCGGAAAGATTCCCGGCAGCTGCGATGATTGTGAGCACCGATCGAGGTCTGCATCATCCCGGTGATGATGGACGAACGCGTTGCCGAGCAGACGCCGGCCGGCGTGTAGAAGCGGGTGAACTTCGTGCCGCGTTCGGCAAGTGCATCGATGTTCGGCGTGTCGATGAGCGTATCGCCGTAACAGCTGAACCAGCCGCTGACGTCTTCCAGATAGATCCAGAGAACGTTGGGACGATCAGCGGCACTGGCCGAGGAAACGCAGGATGCAAACAGAACAAGAGTGAAGAGAATTGTTCTCACGATGAGCTCTTTCGTTCGAATGAGATGACTGGCGTTCGTTGAGCATCGAGTGAGTCGATCACTCATACCGCCACTTCAGTTCCCAAGGATCTTTGGTTTCCTTCTGCCAGGCCTGCAGTTTCTCCTGCAGTTCTTTCAGCTTGTCCTGATGCTCCGGATCAAGGGCGAGGTTTTTGCCTTCGTACGGATCCTCGGCAATGTTGTAGAGCTCGAAGCGGGGACGATTTTCGTAGTCGTAAATCGTCTTCTGCCCGAAGGTTTTTTCTTCGCGTTTCAGCGCGCTCTGCCAGGTTGGCGAGGCGAACAAATCGGACGCATTCGGATAGGGCAGTTGATGAGCGATGTTGAAGATCAGCTTGTAGTCGCCTTCGATGGCCACCCGCATCGGGTAGTACATCGTGATCTCGTGAAAGGTGTGCGACAGGAAGGTGGAGTCCCAGCCGTCAGGGTTTTCCTGTTCAAGGATCGGCAGGAACGAGCGGCCGTGGAACTGGTACTTCACCTCGTTCTTGCGGCGGATCGGCTGATCGTTTTCGCCCGGCTGCACCGGCGGATACTTGCCCGGTGTCACCTCACAGAAGTCGAGAATGGTCGGCGTGATGTCGGTCCAGTTGATGACGGCATCAGTTGTCATGCCGCGGTTTTTCTGGTCGGGATGACGCACGATGAACGGCAGGTTGGCCCCCGGCTGGTACAGGTTCGTCTTCGCTCCGGGGAACGGAGGTCCGTTGTCGCTGGTGAAAATGAACAGCGTGTCGTCGAGATGCCCGGTTTCTTCGAGAATCTCGTAGAGCCGCTGGATGCCCTGATCGACTCGGTTGCAGGCCTGGTAGTACTCCGCGAGCTCCTCTTTGACTTCCTGCGTATCGGGAAGCCAGTCCGGCACGTTCATGTCTTCGGGCTTGAACAGATGGCGTTCGGTTTCCGGATACGGATTGTCGCGGTTGTTGAAGTTCGCGAAGTTGCCAGGTCCACCGCCGCGATGCGGATCGGACGTGCAGAAATAGAGGAAAAAGGGACGGTCATCGTCCTGCTTGATCCATTTGGCTGCGTTCTCGGCCATGCCAACGGGGTTACGCGAGCCCCCCTTGATGCCTCCATTTTCGTAGCTTTCGAAGTAGTAAACGTCCCTCGGAGCGAGATGGTATTTGCCGATGGAACAGGTGCGGTAACCGGCTTTGTCCAGATGCTGAGTCAGCGGCACGACGGTCTGATAGGTGCTGAAGTGGTTGTAACTGTGTGCGTGGCCATAATGCCCAGTCGCATGATTTTGCAGGCCCGACATAATGACCGACCGACTCGCCGAACAGCTGGCGGTCGTTGCGTAGGCCCGCGTGAACTTTGTCCCTTCCGCGGCGAGACGATCGAGCCCGGGAGACTTGGCGACCTCATCGCCGTAGGCTCCAATCTGGAAACCGTGGTCATCGGCGATGAACAGGACGACGTTCTTCTGGGCAGCATCAAGACTGCCCGAGAGAACGAGCGTTGACAGCAACGTCGCGCACAGTGCACGAGTTAGTTGAAACATTCGGAAGGCTTTCTATTGAAGGCGACGAGCTCGGCGAAAGTCGCAGCTCTTTTGTCGCGGTCGACATCGGAAACATCGAGTGCAGAATCCGGGAACGACTCCAGTGATCGGGCTTCTGCGAGGTCGAGACTTTGAATCGAGCGGAAACCGTGATAGATATATGTCGATTCTCTGTTACGACTATCGCTACGATTACTCCACCCACGGCTGATTTTCAAGACACCCGGATATTTCATGCAAACGGCTGCCCGTCGATACTTCACTCATCTGATGACCGCGATCGGCCCGCTGATCGCGCTTGGGGTCGTGGTCATGCTGTTCGGCATTGCCGATGCCTATCAGCCGAACGGCGGTAAGTTTCTCAGCTTCAGCAATATGCAGCGAATGTCGGTCAACATGGCGACGGTCGCCGTGGCGGCTCTGGGGATGACATTTATCATCATCGCCGGGGGAATCGACCTTTCTGCGGGAACGGCCATGGCACTCTGCGCGACGGTGCTGGCGTATTGCTTAAAAGAAGATATGGCCCCTTCGCTGGCCTTCGGGCTCTGCCTGTTGACGGGTTGCGTCTGCGGTCTGATTAACGGGATCCTGATCAGCAGTCTGAGGATGATTCCGTTTATCGTGACACTGGGAACGATGTCGATCTATCTCGGCGTGGCGAAGCTAATCGCCAGGGAAACGACCGTTCGCCCGAACCGCCTGGAACAGGTCCCCGAGTGGATGCGGCAGTTTCTGAGCACACGGGAGGACGCTCTGGTGTTCGGATTACCCTCCGGGGTCTGGATCGCGCTCATTCTTTCTCTCATCGTCGCGGCGATCCTCAAGTACACCGTATTCAGCCGGCATGTTTTCGCACTCGGCTCGAACGAGAACACGGCCCGCCTGTGCGGCATTCACGTGACGCGGACGAAAATCCTGGTCTACGCCGTGGGTGGTTTGTTCATCGGGATGGCCGGACTCTTTCAGTTTTCGCGGCTCTCAGTCGGCAACCCGACCTCCGGGCTGGGGAAGGAACTGCAGATTATCGCAGCCGTGGTGATTGGCGGCGGAAGTTTGAGCGGAGGGAGCGGAACGGTGCTCGGAACCCTGGCTGGAGCGGGAATCATGGCGGCCATCCAGAGCGGCTGCACTCAGCTCGGGATCAGTAACCCCCTGCAGGACATGATCTTAGGCGGAATCATCATTACCGCGGTCTTCGTCGATCAGATCCGCCATCGCCGATCAAGTTGAACTCCGGACACGAATCTTCTCTTAATTTCCGGAAAACTGATCAATATCTGGGAATATTCTGGAATGCGTGCGCATTGATCAGGTAACCCGGCCCGCCACTCATCCACACCATGATATGACTGACCCTGTGGACAACGCGAAGGCGGGGGAAGACTCTTCCTCGACCTTCGATGCTGCTGAGCTGTATCAGCAACACGCAGCCGGGCTACGGATGTTTCTTTTGAAGCAGCTGCACGACCCCAGTCAGGTCGACGATGTGCTTCAGCAGACCTTCCGGAGATTTCAGGAACAGAAAACAAAAGCGAGTCAGAACGGCGAATCCTTTCACATTCACGCCGGCTGGCTGTATCACGTTGCGAAGAACGAAGCTCTCCTGGTTCAACGAAAGCAGGCGAGAAAGAAGAAACACGAGCCCCGGATCGCCAGCTTTCTGGTCCAACTCCGTTCCGGGGATCGTGATTTACTCATCGAAGCCGAACAGGCCGAGCGTGTCCGCGAAGCCTGCCGGAAGCTGCCGGAGACTCTGCGAGTTGTCGTGGAGTTACGGATTTACGAGGACATGAAGTTCGTTGAGATCGCGGAGTTACTCAAACTCCCTCAGGGAACGGTCCTCTCCAGGATGGCCCGAGCTCTCAAAGTCTTGAGAGTGGCTCTCCACGATTTGACCTCCGACAGCGACGAGTAAGAACGGGATCCTACACCATCCCAGATTTCATTTCCCCAGGGCGACGACTCGCCTTTTCACAGGTCCACGGCAATGTCCGAAGCTGATTACGAACTGCAGGCCCTCCGTTATCTCACTGGCGAATTGACCGCCGGAGAGCAGGAGCAATTCGAGCAACTCCTCGTTGAAGACGAACAGGTCGCCGAAGCCTTCGGAGAAACCTCCCGCGTGCTCGCCGCTCTGAGCGCGGATCACGCCACAGTTTCTGCCGGGCCCCAATTGCCGGTTTCCTCGCGAATCATGCCGACTGGCTGGTCGCGTCTGTTGCTGGCGACTGCTTTGACATTTGTTGTCGGCCTGTTTCTGGGACGTTCTTCGGTGCCGACTTCTCCCCCAGCTTCGCTCGTTGATACAACGCCCCTAACGTCTTCCGAACGAGATCGGACGGCTCTCATCGCCGCGGCCTGGATCGATCTGCAGTCGGATGTTGGCAGCGACGAGATTCAGGTATCTGTCCTCGACGAAGTTGACCCGGATTTCGAGATCGTGACTGCCGACTCGGCGGAAGTGGAAGAACTCAACGTGCCAAACTGGATGATCGCGGCTCTGCAGTCGCAGCGTCGTCCTCCTGCCCTTCCGGAAGTTTCGGACGAAGCTCCGCAGGAGGCACTCTAGAAATGAGGAAGTCGCTTTTCACCCTGCTTTGCGTCTGCGCCTTTGCCTTTCCCGGTCGTTCGAATGTCGTCTGTCAGGCAGATCGGAATACGCCGGGAGACATGGGGGAGATTACCCCTGAGCGTGAAGCCGCTGCGCTGAAGTTCGTGGAACTGCACCACCCCGAATTGCGGAACCTGCTCGATGCGCTCCACGAAGCGGACAAGAAGCAGTTCAAACGTGCCATCGAAGACATCTTCCGCGTCAGTGAACGACTCGCCCGCATCAAATCCCGCACGCCCGACCGGTACGAGATCGAGCTCGATCTGTGGAAAGTCAACTCCCGACTGAATCTTCTCATCGCCTCTCTGCCGATGGCGGAAGATTACGACACCGCGATGACGGAAATCGAACGAACGATCACGCAGAAGCAGAATCTGCAACTCAAGCTCCTGCAGTCGGAAGAACGGGCCGCCCAGCAGCGGCTCGACCGGATCAGGAAGTCGATTGCTGAGGCGAAGAAGAACGGTAAAGACAACATCGCCAAACAGCTTCAGCGTATTCGCAAGTCGTATCCCCCCACATCACCGAATGAACAGGCCGGCCCCTGACGCCCGGTTTCACGTGGGAAGAACTCTCGGACATTTTCGCTCTCATTTGTCGTGCTTTTGTAAGGACGTCGGTTATGCAATTGCGATGGCTTGCTCTCGCGTTGGGTCTCTCTCTGCCTCTGGTTTTTCAGGCCACCAGCCGAGCCGAGACAATTCCGTCCATCGATCAACGGTTCGATGAGAACTGTACCGAAGTGCCCGATTTCCAGCGGCATCTGCTTCCCATGATGAGCAAGATCGGCTGCAACGGACGCTCCTGCCACGGCTCCTTTCAGGGGCGGGGCGGCTTCCAGCTTTCGCTGTTCGGGTACGATTTCAACATGGACCACAAGGGGCTGACCGAGCGGATCGACACCGAGGATCCTCTTGAGAGCTACGCGCTGCACAAGGCGACCAATATCGAAGAACACGAAGGGGGCGAGCGGATTGTCAAAGACAGCTGGCAGTACCATGTCTTTCTCAAGTGGATTGAATCGGGAGCCGCCGGTGCGGAGAAGCCACACAAGCTGACCCGCCTCGAAGTCACGCCGAGCGAGATCGTCTTCAAGAAATCTGGACAGTCGGAGTCGGTGAACGTGGTGGCCGTCTGGGAAGACGGAACTCGCGAAGATGTCACGCCGCTCTGCCGCTTCCAGTCGAACGATACTTCAATCGCGGAAGTTGATGAAAACGGCAAGATCACGGCTGCCTCTGTCGGTGATTCCCATGTTGTCGTCTTCTACGACAACGGAATTTACGCGATCCCGGTCATTCAACCAGTCAGTGATCAGGTGGGTGAAAAGTACCCGCAGGTTGCGACTCCAACCAGGGTCGATGAACTGGTCGTCGAAAAGCTCCGCAAACTCGGCGTGGTCCAGTCCGACGTCTGCACCGACGAAGAGTTTCTTCGCCGCGTCTCGCTCGATATCAGTGGAACCCTGCCGACTCCGGAACAGGTTCTGGCGTTCGTCAAAGACACCAATCCGGACAAGCGATCCGCCAAGATTGATGAGCTTCTCGAAACGCCTGCCTACTCCGCCTGGTGGGCGACCCGTCTGAACGACATGACGGGCAACACCGTCAACCAGCTCAACAATGTTTCGTACGACAACAACAAGGTCGCCCAAGAATGGTTCGAATGGGTGCGGCTGCGGGTAGAACGCAACGTTCCCTACGACAAAATTGTCGAAGGCATCGTGCTCGCTTCGAGCCAGAAGGAAGACGAGACCTACGAGGAATACTCGGCTCGGATGTCGGAGTCATTCCTCGATAAGTCGTGCCAGACATTCGCCGAACAGGACTCACTCCCCTACTTCTGGGCACGTCGCAACTTCCAGAACGACGAAGACCGAGCCATCGGATTCGCCTACACATTCCTGGGAATTCGGATTCAATGTGCCCAGTGCCACAAGCATCCGTTCGATCAGTGGACTCAGGAAGACTTTGTGCAGTTCCAGCCGGTCTTCAACCGAACTCGCTATTCACAGAACGGCACGAATCGCGAGGAGTATCAGAAACTCCTGGCCAGTATCGATGTCGATGACACCCTCCGTGGCAATCAGTTGCGGCGGGAACTGGCCAAAGAATTGAAGAAGGGAAAGACCGTCCCCTTCCCCGTTCTGGTCGATACGGCTCCTCGTCGAAACAATCGCCGCAATGCAAAGGCCAATGAGCAGACCGCTCGCATGCTCGGCGGCGAACCATTCAACTTGAATGAGTTCGACAACCCCCGCGAGCCACTGATGGAATGGCTGCGCACCGACGTGCAGGATCTGTTCGCGAGGGCCTTCGTCAATCGCGTCTGGTCCAACTACTTCCATCGCGGCATCGTCGAGCCGACGGACGACCTGAGTAAGGCCAATCCACCAAGCAATGCCGCGCTTCTGGATCACTTGACTCAAGGCTTCATTGCCAGTGGCTTCGACATGAAGTGGCTGCATCGTGAAATCTGTAACAGCCGGACGTACCAGCTCAGCTGGCAACCGAATGACACCAATATTCACGACGAACGCAACTTCGGTCGAGCCGTACCACGACGAATTCATGCTGAAGTGGCTCTCGACGCAATTGCTCAGGCGACTTCCGCTTCGGATAAGAATGCCAGCTACCAGACGCAGCTCGACGGACGCGCCATCGCCATCCCGGGAAGCGCCCAGGGTCGCGGCGGAAATAACTACGCTCTGACGATCTTCGGTAAGTCAGCTCGCGAGAACAACTGCGACTGCGAACGCTCCACCGAGCCGACTCTGTTGCAAACTCTTTATCTCAACAACGACAACGAACTGCTCTCGTCGATCGAATCGCGACGCGGGTGGCTCGATGAGCTGGCTCGCGAATGGAAAGTGGCCGCACCGTCGAAAGGTAACGCCGACCGTCCAAAAAACTATGAAGAAGTGATCGCCCGCTACGAGAAGTATCTGGAGAAGGTTAAGAAGCAGGGCGATGCCAAGAAGATCAAGGAAGTGAAGAATCGGCTGCAAGCCTACCGTGAGAAGTACGGCGACCCCGATGGCGACTCCAATGCTTCGCAGACCGCAGAGGTCGACGCTGTCGACTATGAAGAAGCTGTTCAGACAGCGTACCTGCGAACGCTGAGCCGGCTCCCCTCTGAGTCAGAACTTGCAACCGGAACCGAGGCCGTGCGGAGTGCGGAAACGCCGGTCGTCGGGATGCGGGACCTGCTCTGGGCGCTGCTGAACACCAAGGAATTCATCGTCAACCACTGATCGTAATTGACGCCTCGACTACTTCTTTCAAACAAGCCTTCATTTTACATCCTATTTCTGGGAGCTCGTATCATGGCATTACATCGGACCTGCGACGGAGCCAGACGGCGTGATTTTCTCAAGGTCGGTGCTCTGGGTCTCTCGGGACTGTCGCTGGGCAACTATCTGAACCTGACCCAGGCCGGCGAAATCCGCTCGGGTGCCAAAGCCAAGTCGGCGATCTTCATCAATCTGCCGGGCGGTCCCACCCATATGGACACGTTCGACATGAAGCCGGATGCTCCTTCGGAATACCGGGGCGAGTTCAATCCGATCGACACCAACGTCTCCGGCATTCAGATCTGTGAGCATCTCCCGAATCTCGCCAAGGTGATGGACAAGTTCGTCATTCTTCGCGGCGTTTCGCACACCCTGGCCGCTCACCGGTTGGGTTCGGAATACATCAACACCGGAAACCGGCCTCTTCCGGCTCTGGAATTCCCGGGCTACGGTGCGGTCGTTTCGAAAGAACTGCCAACTCGCCCCGAGTTACCGCCGTTCGTCTCAATTCCAAACACGGCTCAGCGTCCCGGTTATCTGGGCGTGCAGTACGCGCCGCTGCATACGGGGGCCACTCCTCGAGCCGGGCAGAAATTCAGCGTCCGTGGCCTGGAGCTGCGAAACGGCTTGACGATTTCCGATGTCGAACGCCGAACGAATTTGCGTCGCGATCTGGACCAGACGTTCCTTCAGTTCGAAAAGAACAACGACCTGCTTCGCGGTTTGGACCGTTTCTCGCAGCAGGCTTACGATATGATCACGTCTCCACAAGCTCGCGATGCGTTCGATGTCAGCCAGGAATCGCCAGAGTTCGCGAAGATGTTCGGTGAGTCTCCGTTCGGCCAGAGCTGCCTGCTCGCGACCCGCCTCATCGACAATGGAGTCCGCTTCGTTTCGATCTCGACGGGAGGCTGGGACACGCACCGCGACAACTGGAATAACCTCAAAACTCGACTGCTGCCGCCGTTCGACGAATCGCTGGCCGCTCTGTTTGCCGGGCTCGAACAGAAGGGCCTGCTGGAAGAGACCGTTGTTCTCGTCTCCGGGGAATTCGGACGAACGCCGAAGATCAACAATGAGCGGGTCGGTCGCGACCATTACCCGCGAGCAATGTTCATGCTCATGGCAGGCGGAGGCATCTCCGGCGGCCGTGTGATCGGAGCCAGCGACGAGAAAGCAATGGGACCGCTCAATGAAGCGATCACGCCTGACGACGTCGCCGCGTCCTTCTACCATGCCCTCGGCATCGACCACCAGAAGGAATATCACACGAGCACCGGACGGCCGGTTATGATCGTTCGCGACGGGCATGTGCTTCCCGAACTCTTCTCGTAAACGCCCGACTGAAGCTGAAATCGTTACGGGCCGGTCGTATGTGGCGATCGGCCCTTCTTAGTGCTTCCTTTTGAGGAGACGTTGATGCGACACCTTGGACAGTGGTCGAGAGCAGTGGCCGTGATTGCGATGATGGGGATCTTAGTCGGCTCTGTGAGCGCGGATGATGCCGCCAAGAAGAAGGGAAAAGGAAAGAAGAACGCCAAACAGAACGTGCCGATGGCTCTGCAGCTTCCGGATTCGATCGAACTGACGACTGAGCAGCAGAAGGATGTGAAAGAGATTCAGGAAAAGTACGCCGACCGTGCTGCCGAGAATCGCAGGAAGACCATGGAACTGATGCCGGTTGAAGTCCGCAAGCAGCGGGCCGAAGCGACGAAAGCCGCCAAGGAAGAAGGCAAAACGCAGGCCGAGATCCGTGTCATTCTCAAGGAGCTCGACAACTCTCTTTCGGCGGACACCGTCGCCAAGCTCGCTGAACTGCGGAAAGAAACGCAGACGATCAAAGCTGAGTTCCTTGCCGAAGTCCGCAGCGTTTTGACCGATGAACAGGCCGAAAAGCTGCCGAAAGCTCGTGAACCAAAGAAGAACGCCAAAGGCAAGAAAAAGAAGGCCGAATAGCCATCTCTCGAGCCCCAAACAGTGATCATTCGAGAAGCAGGAAGCCGGCCCAGCGAGGCCGGCTTCCTCTTTTTATGCAAATCTCTGTCCAGTACCTGGCGGAAATCTCCGTTGCCTTCATCAGAACAATTCACTACAACCCGCCCTGCTCCACATGGGGATGTTGGAGCATTGCGAAGGAGTCATTCGTAGCCACCAGGAGCGGATAAGTCCTTCCCCGATTCAGGATTCAGGGAGCGATAGATGCAGGGACGCATTGCCGGATTTTTTATGACTGTCTTTATGGCGCTGCCGCTGGCCGCCATTCCGCTGATGTCGATTTTCGGAATCCCGCAGTTCGATTCATTCGCGTCGACCGCCGACGAAACCGCTTTTCTGCTTGAGGATCCAGCCGCCGAGTCCTCTGCCCCCAGCTGGGACGACTCCTCGGCTCCCGCGTTCAGCAATGTTCCTTCCGCGGAACAGGAAGCTGCTCCGTTTGATTTCGCTTCGCAGGACTCCACTCCCGTTCAAACCGCCGGTCTCGATGGCCCGGCTTCCATGGCGATTCCTCAACAGAGTTCCTCCTCCGGAACCCTCACGTGGGATCAGGCCCTGGCTCAGCTCGCAACGTTTGGCATCACCGAATATCGCGTCCAGCCGGGCGTACAGCCCGGAACGACTCACTTCGCCTGCTACTCTCGTCAGTCGAACAGCGCGACGGTCATTCGTTTCGAAGGCGAAGGAGCCACCCCGCTCGAAGCTCTGCGCAAGACACTCGATCAGGTTGCTCCCTGGTTCGCCGCCAGCTCTTCTCCGACTTCGTTCTGAGAGGAGTCCGCTCGTGCAAATGTGGACACAACGAGCCTGCGGAATCCCATGGGTCAACGCCTATCCCTGGCCGCCGCGTTCCGATCAACCTGACCGCGAACGCCGTCCGGTTGGAAGCAGCCCGGTTGCGACCGCCGCACCGTTCAGCTGCGTTCGCACGCCGCAACTCGCGCGACTTGAAGCGACGCTGTTCGTTGCCGACGCTCCGCTTTCTGCCAGGAAGTTGACCGACGCCGCCAAGTTGATCGACACCGCCCAGTGCCATCAGCTGGTCGAACAACTCAACGAGATGTACGACCATGATCAGTCGCCATTTCGGATCGAACAGGTTGCCAGCGGCTACCAGCTGCTTACGCGTTCCCAATACTCGCAGTGGCTCGACCGCATTCACCACCGTCATGTGGAATTGAAGCTCACGCCGCCGGCACTTGAAACACTCACGATCATCGCGTACCGACAACCAATTACGCGAGCCGATGTCGAAGCCATTCGCGGCGTGCAGTCCTCGGAAGTCATCAAGCAACTGATGGAACGCCAGCTGATCCGCATCGGCGGCGAGGACGACTCCCTTGGGCGTCCGTATCTCTACGAGACGACAAAGACCTTCCTGCAATTTATGGGCATCCGCCGCATCGACCAGCTTCCGAACTACGCGGAACTCCGAAAGCCGCCCGCCTCGGAAGCGGAAAGCACTCCGCCCGAAAATGCGGCCGAAGACGACGACAGCGACGAGACTGTCAACGAAAAATCGCAAGCCGCGTGAACGTGTACCTTACGGCAACATCCCGGGATGCCCACGCGGGCACGGCACCCGTCAGGTTATTCGGTCAGCGTTCCCTTGGAGGACGGCACGCCGGTCTGCCGGGGATCGATGGTCACTGCCTGACGCATCGCCCGAGCCGTCGCTTTGAAGATCGCTTCGGAGATGTGGTGACTGTTCTGTCCGTAATTCAATACGACGTGCAGATTCATCAGAGCGTTGGCGGCCAGGGCCTGGAAGAATTCGGCCACGAGTTGCGTATCGAACGTCCCAATCTTCTCGGTTGGGAAGGCGAACTTCTGCTCAAACCAGACGCGTCCACTCAAGTCGAGGGCGACCGTGGCGAGCGTCTCGTCCATAGGCAGGATCATAAATCCGTAACGGGTGATCCCCTTCTTGTCGCCGACAGCCTGGTGAATCGCCTTGCCGAGACAGATCCCGATATCCTCGGTCGTGTGGTGGTCGTCCACATCGAGATCGCCCGTCGCCTTCACCGTGAGATCGAAGCAGCCGTGCTTGGCGAACAGCGTCAGCATGTGATTGAGGAAGCCGACACCGGTATCGATGTCAACCTGTCCGGTGCCGTCGAGGTCGATCGTCAACTCAATCTGTGTTTCGCCGGTCTGACGTTTGATCGTGGCCGTGCGCGCCATTCGTTGCTCCCTGGGTTTTGTACTCTCGTTGTTCGGGGCGATTGTAGATGTTCAGGCAAACCGGTTCGATCGAGCGGGTGCTGAAACCGCAAAAAACGCCTGATCTCCTGCGAGAAGGACCGGTTTTTCAGAGAAATGGTTCCCATCAACAGCCTCAAATGAATACAATCCAACAGATTCGGGCGACACAACCCGCCTGAACGGAATCCTCGCCTGCCATCGAGCGTGCCGCGTTTCCTGCCATCGCACCTCCATCTCCGCCAAGCGAATCGTGATCATGAAGCACACCGTCCTGCAAATCTGCGTCGTTCTCTGCGGACTGGCCAGCCCCACTCTCGCTGCAGAACTCGATTTCAATCGTGACATCCGTCCCATTCTCTCGGACAAATGCATCGGCTGCCATGGCCCCGATGACGAGCATCGCGAAGCCGATCTTCGGCTCGATGAACGGGATGCCGCATTTGAAGACCGAGGCGGGTATGCCGCCATCGTTCCCGGCAAGCCAGACGAGAGCGAACTGATTGCCCGCATTCTGGAAACCGATCACGACCTGAAGATGCCCCCCGAGCATTCACAGAAATCGCTCACGCCTGAAGACATCGAGAAGCTGCAGCAGTGGATCGCCGAGGGAGCCGAGTGGGAACCACACTGGGCGTACGTCACCCCGGAACTTGCGGACACACCTGAGCTCTCTCAACCGGAGTGGAGCAACAACTTCATTGACAACTTTGTCGCCGCGGAAGTGCAGCACCAGGGGATGACGTTTGCTGGCGACGCTGATCCAGTCACCCTGCTCCGCCGCCTCTGCTTCGATCTGACGGGACTTCCTCCCACACTGGAGATGATCGACGCCTTCGAGAAGGATCATTCCCCCGCCGCGGTCAATGCATTGATTGACGAATTGCTCGCTTCGGAACATTACGGCGAGCGAATGGCAATGGTTTGGCTCGATCTGGTGCGTTACGCCGACACCGTCGGCTATCACGGCGACCAGGACCACAGCATCTCGCCCTATCGCGACTGGGTGATCAACGCATTCAACGACAATATGAAGTACGATCAGTTCACCCGCGAGCAACTCGCTGGCGATCTGGTGAAGGACTCGGGAGTCGATGAACTCGTCGCCTCCGGCTACAACCGACTATTGCAGACGACGCATGAAGGCGGGCTGCAGCAAAAGGAATATCTTGCCATCTACGCAGCCGATCGCGTCCGCAATATTTCGGCTGTCTGGATGGGAGCGACGGTCGGATGTGCTCAATGCCACACGCACAAATACGATCCGTATACGATCACCGACTTCTACTCTCTGGCGGCATTCTTCGCAGATCTTGATGAAGCGAAGCACTTCACTTCGGGGGGCAATTCCCTGCCCACAAAACGCGAACCTGAGATGCTCGTCCTTCCGCCCGAACTTCGTGAAGAACGGGACCGGCTGCTTCAAACGAAGGCTGAACTGGCCAAACTCGCCAGCTCTGCCGAGGACGATTCCGAACTGGCCGAACAGACTCAGCAGATCGCCAAGATCGATGCAGAGATCAGGGAACTCGAGAAATCCGGCCGGCTGACGATGATCTCGAAGTCGATCAAACCCCGCGTGATGCGGGTCCTGCCCCGCGGCAACTGGATGGACGATTCCGGACCGATTGTCCAGCCGGCGGTGCCTGAATTCCTTCCCGCGATTGAAACCGAAGGCGACCGGGCCACGCGGCTCGATCTCGCCAACTGGCTGGTCGATGACGAGAATGGCGTCGGACTCCTGACCGCCCGTGTGATGGTCAACCGGCTCTGGGCGATCATGTTCGGTCGCGGTCTCGCCGACCTCACCGATTTCGGAGGACAGGGGAAGCCGCCGACGCATCCCGAACTCCTCGATCGGCTCGCTATTGAGTTCGTCGAATCGGGCTGGGACATCAAACACATGATCCGGCTCATGGCCCGGAGTCACGTTTATCAGCTCAGCTCGCTCGCCACCGTCGAACAGCTTCAGAACGATCCGGATAACAAATTCTACTCGCGCCAATCGCGTTTTCGCCTTCCCGCCGAGATGGTGCGGGACAACGCGCTGGCAGTCAGCGGCTTGCTTGTCACCGAAGTTGGCGGCCGCAGTGCCCGGCCGTATCAGCCGGCGGGCTATTACCGGCATCTCAACTTCCCGACTCGGAAGTACACCGCGGACAAAGACACGAACCAGTGGCGACGCGGCGTCTATGTGCACTGGCAGCGACAGTTCCTGCATCCGATGCTGAAAGCTTTCGATGCCCCCAGTCGCGAGGAATGCACCGCCGAGCGGCCGCGGTCGAATACGCCCCTTGCTGCTCTGACGCTCCTGAACGATGACAGCTTCGTCGAAGCAGCTCGCATGATGGCCGCTCGTGTCATTCAGGAAGGCGGAGATACCGAAGAAAGTCGCCTCGACTACGCCTGCCGGCTGACAATGTCTCGCACTCCCGATGAATCTGAGCAGCAGATTCTCACCACACTGCTCCACGAACAACACGAATACTATCAGCAGCACCCCGCGGAACAGGAGCAGGCCCTGCAGACCGGGCTTGCGAAATCCCCTGACGGACTGAATCCGACGGAACTGGCGTCATGGATGCAGGTCTGCCGGGTGCTGCTCAACCTGAGTGAAGTTACCACCCGCAACTGATGGGATGGCCCCTCGCTGAAACTGCAATTGAATTCAGTTGGGTGCCACTGCTGGCTTGCCCAGCAGTGCGAACCTGAGAACGACCGCGGCAAAATCATTCGAATAAGATCAACAATAAAGAGGCTGTCATGTCCCTCGAACACGATCTGGCGACACGCATTAATCGCCGTGCCTTTCTGGCCCGCTCGGGCGTCGGCCTCGGAGCGGCTGCACTCACGTCGCTGCTGCAGCGGGATGGGCTCGCGAACAGTGCCACGCCAAAGGCGAATGCATCGTTTCCAAACTTTCCCCCGCGGGTCAAGCGGGTCATCTTCCTCTGCATGGCCGGCGGGCCGTCGCATCTGGAGACGTTCGACTACAAGCCGGAACTGGAACGAATCAGCGGTCAACCCATGCCGGCTTCGTTCACGGAAGGCCAGCCGATTGCCCAGTTGCAGGGACAGGAACTGAAAGCTCAGGGCCCTTTGATTCCGTTCCGCAAGCACGGCTCCAGCGGGCTGGAGATCAGCGACTATCTGCCATGGCATGGCAAGATGGCCGATGACATCTGCGTCATCAAATCGATGCACACCGAGCAGATCAATCACGACCCCGCCCACACGTTCATGAACACCGGCACGGCGATCTCCGGTCGTCCGTCGATGGGTTCGTGGATTCAGTACGGCCTCGGCGCCGAAGCCGACGATCTCCCCGGCTTCGTCGTGATGACCAGCGTCGGCGGCCGTAACCCGCAGCCGATCGCTTCGCGTCAATGGGGAGCCGGATTCCTGCCGAGCCGATACCAGGGCGTCGAGTTCAACTCGAGTGGTGATCCCGTTTACTACGTGAAGCCGCCGAAGGGTGTTTCCCTGTCTCAGCAGCAGAAGCTCGTCTCGGCGATCAATCAACTCGATCGCCATCGGCAGCAGACGGTTCGAAATCCGGAACTCGACACACGCATCGCCGCCTACGAAATGGCCTTCAAGATGCAGACGTCGGTTCCCGAACTGATGGACATGTCGAACGAGCCGAAGCACATCCTCGACATGTACGGAGCCGTGCCCGGCGATGGATCCTATGCGTCGAACTGCCTTCTGGCCCGACGTCTCGCCGAACGCGGCGTGCGGTTTATCCATCTGTACCATCGCGGCTGGGACCATCACGGCGGTCTCGACAAGTACATGAAAGTCTGCTGCGGCCTGACCGACCAGCCGACGTATGCGCTGCTCACCGATTTGAAACAGCGTGGCATGCTCGACGAAACGCTGATTATCTGGGGCGGTGAATTCGGCCGCACACCAATGTTCCAGGGCAAAGGCGGCGTTGGGCGCGATCACCACATCCGTGGCTTCTCGATGTGGATGGCGGGCGGCGGTATCCAGGGCGGCACCTCCTACGGCAACACCGACGAACTCGGCTATCACGCCGTAGAGAAGCCAGTCCACGTTCGCGATCTGCACGCAACCATGCTCCACATGCTGGGGATCGACTGGCGAAAGCTGTACTTTCAATACCAGGGCCTCGACATGCGTCTAACGGGCGTGGAAGAAGCTCATGTGCTGAAGGACATCTTCAGCTAACCGCAACGTACCGGCGGCATCCTCCCGCCGATTAGACGCTGTTACTGAGAACCGCGTGGGGATTTCATGCAGTCTTGCTGCCGACCTTTTTCAACCACTCAATACTGACATTTTGAATTCACCCGCGTTCGGCGGCAGGATGCCGCCGCTACGAGAAATACTCCACCTCCGTAGACCAGACATCGAACACTCATCATGGCGTGGGAACGACTCAAACATGCCTTCGCGATCGGTTCCAAAGAAAAGGAGCCGCTGACGCCGAAGCAGGAAGAGATGCTCGATCGGCTTGCGAAGGCGATTCAGAAGCGGCGACTCACGCCCGCCGCTGGAGCGTTTCTCGAGTTGTCCCGCCCGCTCACCTACATCGGCTCGCAGGGATTGCACTTTCTCGAACCGATCGCGACGTCGATCTTTTCGGCTGAGGAGTACCGCGAGTTCTCCTCGTTTCTGGAGCGGCGGGATGCCGTCGATCTTTTCTGTGCCCGTCTGGATGCTCTGGAGAGTGGCACGGACTCGGAGAATCCATTACCCTCTGAAGCGGCTGATTCGCCAGCCTCGCGACGCAGCCCAGATTGACAGATACGTCCAACGGTATGGAAACCGCTGCCAGTGATATCCCCTGAAAATATCAACGTCATCCTGGCCACCGATTGTGGAAGCACCACAACGAAGGCCATCATGATCGAGAAGATCGACGGGCACTATCGTCAGACCT
Organism: Planctomycetaceae bacterium; assembly: GCA_017795105.1. GTDB lineage: Bacteria > Planctomycetota > Planctomycetia > Planctomycetales > Planctomycetaceae > Rubinisphaera. Next base: position 5,451,077 of record CP051247.1, on the reverse strand, counting down.
ATCGCGGGGAAGCTCCCACTACGGTTGAGGAACCCGCGGCTGACGTCACGATCGGCGTGACGAATGCCATCGCAGAAATCGGCGAGCTCGCCGGCCGCCGTCTGCTCGATGAAAACAATCAGATCATCCGCCCCGCCAACGGCAACGAGGGCTGCGATATCTATATCTCCACCTCCAGTGCCGGCGGTGGACTGCAGATGCTGGTCTCGGGGGTCGTCCGCGAGATGACCGCCGCTTCCGCCAAACGAGCCGCCCTGGGAGCCGGGGCGATTGTGCTCGATATGATTTCGGCCAATGACAAGCGCAAGCCGTTCGAGCAGATCCAGCGAATTCGCGAACTTCGTCCCGACATGATTCTGATGTCCGGCGGCACGGATGGCGGCACCGAGAAGCACGTCGTCAAGCTGGCGGAACTCATCGCCCCGGCCAAGCCGCAGCCCCGCTTCGGCAGCGAATACCGAATGCCGGTGATTTATGCGGGCAACAAACAGGCCTGGCCGCTGGTGCAGAATACCTTTGATGAATCCGTTGAGCTTTCACAGGTTGAGAATGTTCGTCCGACGCTCGATGCGGAGAACCTCGGCCCGGCTCGGGACAAGATTCACGACCTGTTCCTGGAACACGTCATGGCTCACGCTCCGGGGTACGACCGCCTGATCGAATGGGCCGATGCCCCGATCATGCCGACTCCGGGTGCGGTCGGAAACATCCTCAAGAGCATTGCGGATCAGTCGGGCATCAACGCGGTCGGAGTCGATATCGGCGGAGCGACAACCGATGTCTTCAGCGTGTTTGACGGTGAGTTCAACCGGACCGTGAGTGCGAACCTCGGGATGAGCTATTCCATCTCGAATGTCTGTGCCGAAGCGACCATGCCGATGATTCTCCGCTGGGTGCACGTCGATATGGACGAACGCGAACTGCGGAATCGTGTAAAAAACAAGATGATCCGCCCGACGACGATTCCACAGTCGCTGGAGGCGTTGATCTTCGAGCAGGCGGTTTCCCGGGAAGCCCTGCGTCTCGCCTACGTCCAACACAAAGAGTTCGCGACGACGCTGAAGGGCGTGCAGCAGCAGCGAACCGTTGGAGACCTGTTCGTCCAGGACAGCAGCGGACGTTCCATCGTCAACAATATGAAGCTCGATCTGCTTGTCGCATCCGGCGGGGTACTCTCGCATGCTCCGCGGATGGAACAGACCACGGCCATGCTGATCGATGCGTTTGAGCCCGAAGGCTTCACGCGGCTGGCCAAGGACAGCATTTTCATGATGCCGCACCTTGGCGTGCTGGCCCAGGTGCATCCGCAGGCGGCTCTGGAAGTCTTTGAACGCGACTGCCTGATCTACCTCGGCACGTGTGTCGCCGCAGCAGGGGCACCGCAGTCGGGCAAAGTCGCCTTCGAGTACAAGATTACCGGCGACCTGCAGGCGCAGGGCGAGATGATGGCCGGCGACATCAAACGGTATCCGCTCGGTCCCGAGCAAACTGCCATTGTCGTGGTGAAACCAAATCGCAAGCTAGATCTTGGAAATGGCAAAGGCCAGCCGGTCGAGCGTGAGGTGCACGGCGGCACGGTCGGACTGATTCTCGATGGCCGAGGACGTCCGCTTGTCGTGGGCGAAGAGCAATCCGGCTACAGCCGAGCCGATGTTGCCCGCTGGATCAAAGCCCTCGACCTTTATTAACAGAGATAACCACTGGAGTAGACTTCCCCGATGGCCCACGCGTATACCCCCGGACTGAAAGTGACCGACTGCACGAATCTTCGTGTTAAGCGGATCCTGCCCATTGCCGGCACAGTCCATGTGGAACGCGGCCAGCGGGTCGAAGCCGAGGATGTGGTCGCCGAGGCACTTATCCCAGGCAACGTCTATCCGGTGAACCTCGCCAATCAGCTCGCGATTTCGCCGGCTGACATCGAAGACTGCATGCACGTCAAAGTCGGGGATCGCGTCGAAGTCGGCGATCGCATCGCCGAGTCGAAGGGCATTTTCGGCTTCTTTAAGACGCCCTACCATTCGCGTTCGGCGGGGGTAATTGAAACGGTCTCCAAAATTACCGGGCAGGTCATCATTCGCGGGGAGCCGATTCCCGTGCAGGTCAAAGCCTACGTCAAAGGCGAAGTCGTTGACATCATGCCCGAGCACGGCGTCGTCATCGAATCGAGCGTGAGTTTCATCCAGGGCATCTTCGGGATCGGCAGCGAAGCCTACGGCCCCGTCAAAGTTGCCTGCACGTCGCCTCACGACAAACTGACGGAAGACAAAATCACGGCCGACATGCAGGGGGCAGTCATTATCGGTGGCGCCCGCATGACTTCGGAAGGAATCGCCGAGGCCATCAAGGTCGGAGCGGCAGCCGTCGTTTCCGGCGGGATTGACGATCAGGATCTGAAGGCCATTCTCGGCTACGACCTGGGCGTGGCGATCACCGGCACAGAGAAGATCGGCCCGACGCTGATCATCACCGAAGGCTTCGGCGATATCGCGATGGCTCAGCGAACGTACGATCTGCTTTGTTCCCGCGAAGACGAGCAGGCGTCCGTCAGTGGAGCCACGCAGATTCGCGCCGGCGTCATGCGGCCGGAGATTGTCATCCCGTTGCCAGAACATCGGAATGCCGAGACGATCGACGAAGGTGTTGTGGAAGGACTACTCGAGCCCGGCGTGAATGTTCGGCTCATTCGTGATCCGTACTTCGGGCAGATCGGCCGCGTCGCCGCGTTGCCGCCAGAACCACAGGTGCTCGATTCCGGTTCCAAAGCCCGTGTCCTCAGTGTGAGTCTGCCTGATGGGGCGGAGATTATCGTTCCCCGGGCCAACGTCGAAATCATCGCGGAGTGACGGAAAGTCATCATGCCGACAAACTGCGACAATCCGAATAAAAACACCGCACGCTGGTTTTTCTCGCCTGCACTGGCGTTGATTGCCACGTTGCTGCTGGCGATCACGACTCCGCTGCAGGCTCAGGAACCGGTCCCGCTCATCATTGAAGATTTCCCCTGGGATAACGGCGACTCGCTGAAAGTTACCGTCCCGCTGACTGATTCAATCGCCGACGCCCTGGCCGATGAGACTACGACGCCGGGGCAACTCGTGCTCGCGATTTCGGAAGAATATGCGGGAGCGTATGAAGTCGTCGCTCAGATTCCGCCCAACGATGGATCCTGGACGCTCGACGAGGCAGCGCAGACCATCACCTGCAAGGTCTCCGGACTCGAACTCGGATCCGACTACTTCTTCCGGGCTCAGTGGGTTTCTGAAGCGGGCGACTCGCAGGTGATTGCCGAGAACGAACAGGCCGTGCAGACGCATCGGCAATGGTTCCTTGGCGAGAAGTTTCCGCTGGCGTTCGTCGGTTTCATCATCTGCGGGTCGGTCATTTACTTCATCGAGATTGCCAAGCGGGGCCGCCCGCTCAAGGTTCGCAAGATTGCCGGACTCGAAGCGGTCGACGAAGCCGTTGGGCGTGCGACCGAAATGGGCCGCTCCGTCCTCTACATCCCCGGCATTCAGGACATGAACGACATTCAGACAATCGCCGGCCTGAATATCCTCTCGCGTGTCGCACGTGTGGCAGCCGAGTATGAAGCCGATGTCGAGATTCCGACCTCGCGAGCTCTCGTCATGACGGCTGCCCGGGAAACGTTGCAGGGATCGTATCTCACCGCCGGCCGTCCCGATGCCTACAACCCGGACCTCGCCTATTACGTCACCGACGAACAGTTCGGCTACGTCGCGTATGTTTCCGGAAACATGGTTCGCGAGAAGCCGGCCGCCTGTTTCTACCTCGGAGCGTTCTTTGCCGAATCGCTGATTCTGGCGGAAACCGGCAACTCAATCGGTGCCATTCAGGTCGCCGGAACCGCCGAACCTTCTCAGTTGCCGTTCTTCGTCGCGGCGTGCGATTACACGCTGATTGGCGAAGAACTCTTCGCAGCGTCCGCCTACCTGTCCGGCTCCCCCGAAGAACTCGGGAGTCTGAAAGGACAGGATGTCGGGAAGATTCTGGTGGCGATCGGCATTCTCGCCGGATGTCTTTCAGTCACGGTCGACATCTCATTCATCCCGGCTGCCGCGATTGTGCTGGCCTTCTGTGGAGCCGCGTTTTTCCTCTACTCGGTGCTGCATCCGGGTTCGTTCGCCAACTTCTTCAACCTTCGACGATCACCGGGAGTCTAACTGGTGCGACGCACGGTTCCGTTACTGATTGCCGCCACCTGTGGGATCGTCCTGATCTTCACGGCTTTCATCCCGGCTACGGTCAGCTGGGGCGAAACAGCCGCGGTCTGGTTCGACATTCTCGCGGCCATCGCCTTCATTCTCGGCGGCGGGAACCTGCTGAAGATTCACCTGAAGAAGGTCAGCGATCAGAAAGAAGGCTGGGCCTACTCGCTAATCACTGTGGTCACGTTTCTGCTGACGCTGTTTGTCGGCCTTCTCAAGTGGGATGTCTCGCCAAGTATCGATCAGGAATTCTATGGCTTGAGCTTCGCGCCATTGACCGTGGAAGAACTCCCCAACGATTTGACCTACAGCGTCGATGTCGCACTGCCAGCCGCGTGGTTCGAGAAAGAACTGCCCGCTTCCGTTCGCAGTCAGTTGAGTTACTCCACCGAAGGAGAGAACGTCACGCAACTGCAGTTCCGCGGCTGGATGACGCCCGGGCAGCAGAACGATCTCAACGATTACCACCTCAAACTCGAATGGCAGTGTGCCGTCGAACAATTGGCGCAACAGGCTCGCCCAGACGATGACATGGCCGGCGAGGTGCTCTACTTCGCCGATCACCGCTCTCTCGCTGCCAGCGGCCCGCTTTCGGAGGAGGCCGAAGAGGCATTGCGGGATCTCGACGGAGGCTCTGCCTGGACGACGGCTGTGGACCTGCTTGTTGAACGAAGCCGTCATGTCACCACGATGGCGATTTCCGATCCGCCTCCGGCGTTCCCGACGTCAGACGATTGGCTCGACCGCATCGAAGTCGTTGAGGGAGAATTGAGCGTCACCGGTCCGATCAGTATCGAGATGAAGAACGAACTGGCCGATGTCTTCCCGCATACACGTCCGCTGACGGCCGAACAGATTCAGGCCTTCGTTGATGAACTGGCCTCGCTGCCCGGCGGATTGACGGACGACCAGAAGAACATGCTGCCCGGCATGCTGGAATCCGGCTGGACCGCCGACCAGTTGATCAACACGATCGACCAGGCCGGGGTTGCCGAAGCCGGCGAGAAGTCGGCCTGTGAACTGCTGGCCGAACGGCAGGCCGGCGAGACGAATCTGGAGTCCTCCCTGCCCCCGGCCGGTCCCGATGTCACTCTGACTGACGACCAGAAAACATATCTGCGGCAAGTCGTCACGGATCCTTACGTCGACCTGAGTCAGATCGGTCCGGAACTCGCCAGCCGGGGAGAATGGAACGAGAGCCAGGCTGCGGCTCTGCAGGCGTTTCTGGAGGGAACCCCCACTCTTGGCGAACGCAATCGACTGCTGGCCGGAGCACTGACACAGGATGATCAGACGCTCTCCGACGAACAGTACGAATTCCTGCTCGCCCCTTACCGAGAGCAGCATCAGTGGGAAGAACAGATGCACGCCCTGATGATCGCCGCTCATCAGGTGAAATATCGGTGGTCGGGCAACTACGTCGAACCGGGCTCCCCGTTCTGGTGGCTCTACGAATACGCATTCACCCCGCTGACAGCAACAATGTTCTCGCTGCTCGCATTCTATGTCGCCTCGGCTGCCTTCCGGGCGTTCCGGGCCAAGAACTTCGAGGCCTTTCTGCTGCTGGCCACCGCCTTTGTGATTCTGCTCGGAAGAACCTATGCCGGTCCGTTGCTGACAAGCTGGCTGCCTGATTCCCTGGCGGCTCTCAAAATTGAAAACATTACCGTATTCATCATGTCGGTGATTAACACCGCGGGAAACCGGGCCATCATGATCGGGATTTCACTGGGGATCGTCTCGACATCGCTGAAGATCCTGCTTGGGGTCGACCGTTCGTACCTCGGCACGGGAGAAGAGTAATCATGTCTTCGTACCAATCGATCGTGAACCGTCTGGCCGGCCTCGACCGCAGATACATCTTTCTGATGATGCTGCTGGCCGTCGCGATTCCGATTCTCATGGACCTCACCTTTCCGGAAGTCCCGACCGAGCAGGCCATCAACGTGTTCGAAGAAGTCGAGCGACTCGAAGAAGGCGACCGCGTGCTGCTGGCTCTCGATTACGATCCGAGCTCGGAAGGTGAACTCGGTCCGATGGCCTCTTCGTTCGTCATGCACTGTGCCGAGAAGAACGTCAAAATGTACTTCCTGACGCTCTACCCCGGTGGACCACCCATGATTCAGCAGTCGATCCAGCGAGTGCTGATGACCGACTACCCGGAACTCAAATACGGTGAAGACTACGTCGACCTTGGATTCAAACCGGGCTACGAAGGGGTGATCAAAGTGATCATCACCAATCTACGGGAGCTCTTCACGACGGATACTCGCGGCACGAATATCGATCAGATCCCGATGTGCCAAGGCGTGGAAAGTCTGCAGGATATGGATCTCATCATCTGCGTGAGTGCCGGTTATCCCGGGGCCAAGGAATGGGTGCAGTACGCGAAGGCGGCCTTCCCGGAACGCATTAACCTGGTCGCCGGCGTCACTGGCGTGCAGGCTCCGTATCTTTATCCGTATGTTCCGAAGCAGATCATCGGTCTGCTCGGCGCGATCAAGGGCGCCGCGGAGTACGAGACGCTCGTCACCGAGAAATACATCGAGGGAGAGCCGCGCGCCCTCTACCAGGAAGGACGCCGGCGGATGGGGCCCCAGCTTGTGGCTCACCTGTTGATGATCGGGCTGATCATCGCCGGTAACGTCCTGTATGTCCTGCAATCGAACCGAGCCAAAACCTGAGTAGCCGAGAAGACGGCCATTATGAACGAACGCATCATCTGGACCTGCCTGATTGCAGTCTTCCTTCTGTTCGTGACCTATCGCACGGTCACTGATCCGGAAGGCAAGGCCGGGCGACATTACGTGAAGCAGGTCGATGGCCACTGGGTCGACGCGGATGAGATCGACCGCCGAGCCGGGATTGCCGAGCTCAGCTACACCCGCTCGTTCGGACTGTGGATGGCTGCGTTTTTCACGCTTTGCATCTTCTCGTTTCTGTATCGCGATAACCCGTTCTACAAGGTCGCCGAGGCGACGGTGGTGGGGGTCTCCGCGGCGTACTACATGGTGGTCGGTTTCTGGTCGACGCTGGTGCCGAACCTGTTCGCCAAACTGCTGCCCGGCATGACGCAGCAGTGGGCAATGCCAGGGATGTCGCCTGAACCCGAGGCGACAAGCCTGTTCTACATCGTCCCGCTGATCCTGGGCATCATGCTTCTGATGCGACTGGTGCCGAAGATGAGCTGGATTTCCGTCTGGCCGCTGGCGTTCATCATCGGAACGACAGCCGGGCTTCGCATGGTGGCTTATCTCGAAGCCGACTTCCTCAGCCAGATCGAGAACAGTTTCCTGCCGTTCCTGGTCGCAAACGGAAGCGGTATTGATTACGCGACATCGCTCACGAATATCTTCATGGTCCTCAGCCTGCTGGCGTGCCTGACGTACTTCTTCTTCTCGATCGAACACAAAGGGGTCGTCGGCGGCGTTTCGAAGTATGGAATCTGGATTCTCATGATGACCTTCGGAGCCATGTTCGGTATGACCGTGATGGGCCGCATCGCGCTGCTCGCCATCCGTCTGGAATTCCTGTTCCGCGAATGGCTGAACATCTAGAGCGGATCACTCTAGCGTATGTCCGCGAATGAGCGTCGATTGGCCTGAAACGCTGCATCTTTCGCAGACGGAACGGTAACACCCTAAAGTAAACTGCTCAAAGAACACCGACAACTCCAGCTCTGAGGTTTCTCCATGTTGCGCTCGGTCTGCTGTCTAGTACTTGGAAGCCTTCTGTTTGCCCTTCCCGCCTCAGCCGAAGAGCTGACGATTGGCTTCTGGAACGTGGAGAACCTGCTCGACGAATACGACGATCCTCTGCTCCCCTACGATGAGAAGGCTTCTTCGAGTTCCGTTCGCGAGCGACTCGGAAAAGACGCCGAGGTGATTCGTGGCCTGAATGCCGACATCCTCGGGCTGGCGGAAGTCGAGAACATGGCCCTGCTGCGTCAACTCGTCAGCGGCTATCTCTCCCGCAGCGAATACAAGTACTTCACGCTCATCGACGGAGCCGATCCTCGCGGCATCGACTGTGCAATCCTCAGCCGATTCCCCTGCATGGTACAGACGTTTGATGTCCCCGACTTTCCGCGCGATCTGCTCGTCGCCCGCTTCACCACGACCGGCGGACCGTTCTATGTCATCGTCAATCACTGGAAGAGTCGTCGGGACGACGCCCGGGAGAATTTGCGGCTCACCTGTGCGAAAGCCGCAGCCGACTGTATTCAGGAACTGATTTACGCCACGGAAGGTCGCCCTGTTCCAGTCGTTGTCGTCGGCGATTTCAACGATGACCCGACCGATGAATCGTTGAAGTATCTGGAGAAGCAGGGCCTGCGGAACACGATGACCAGCATTTCCGAGAACCTCCGCTGGACCCACGGGCATTACGACAGCGAATCGAGCACGATGAACCTGCATTGCTTCGATCAGATCCTGATCAACCAGCAGGCGGTCTCCGGCGGAGCGATTGAATGGAAGAAGTCGCACGTGTACCGCCCTTCGTTCATGATCAACGATCGCCGCTCGTTCAACGGTCGCAAGATCCCGTTGCCGATCGACGACTACCGTGATCGCATCGGCTACTCCGATCACTTCCCCGTCATCGCGACGTTCGAGGTCAAGTCCCGCTGATTTTCCCCTGGAGCCGGCCTCTGCTGCGAACTCTTCGCATTCCTGCGGTGTCGGTGCGGCAACATCTTTTGCCATATCGGACCGCTACGGGAAAACTCGATGCGAGATAACCGGAATGAATTCTGGCCGGGCTATAAAACTGGCCTCGAAGCCTGGTCATCCTGCTGGAGCTCAGAACAGCAGACGGCTCACTGGCACCATGAGATTCAAATCAGTGTCTCTGTTTCCGGCTCCGGGATCGTCTACGACACCACTTCCGCTCATGTTGTTCCGCAAACGACGGGAGTCGTCATTCCCCCGCTTTGCATTCATCGTTTGCAGCCTTGCCGTCAACAGCCTTGGGAGTTCGTCACGGTTTATCTTCCGATAACAACGATGACACCACGACTCGCCAATCTCAGCCAGCAAAAAGTTGAGAGGCTTTCCCCACGAGGTGCTAAAGCATGCCGTGAGCTTCATCAACTGATCGCTCGTGAAAAGCAGTCGTCTCAGCAGTCCAGGGTGCTTCACGTTCTGATGAATGAACTCCATCAGATCAAAACATCGGGCGATTCACCGGGCATCCGTTCTGTTTCCTGGATCGACGAAACAAAACTGCTGCTTTCTCGGGAACTCGATCGCGAAGTTCCGTTGGCCGAACTTAGTGAGCGGGCAGGTGTTTCGACCTTTCATTTCGCCCGCACGTTTCGGCAGATCACTGGGATGCCGCCACAGGCGTTTCACCTGCAATGCCGCGTTAATAGGGCTCGACAACTGCTCCGCAAAGGACAGCCGCCAGCTGACGTCGCTTATTCTCTCGGCTTTGCGGACCAGTCCCACCTTACGAGGCATTTCCGAAAGCTTGTCGGAGCAAATCCAGGCTCGTACCGCAGAAGAGCAAGATCGTTCAAGAACGCCTCGTGATTGCCAGCTACGATCCTCTCGGTAATTCTTTCCCTTGAATCGAGAGGACTTCTGATGGCCGATGACCAGCACGACGACATTGTCATTGATCAATTTACGCGGCAGGCTCTTCCCTTCGCGGAACTGCCCGCTCATTCCGAACAGGACTCCCTGACTTTGCTCCTCGAGATCGCAGGTGTCTCAGCGGGAAAGCAGGTTCTGGATGTTGCCTGCGGTCCTGGCCTGGTTGCATGTGCGGCAGCGCGACTGGCTGAGCATGTGACGGGCATTGATCTCACGCCCGCGATGATCGCTCAGGCCGAACAGAGACAGCGGCAACTCAGGCTGACGAATCTGACCTGGCACATTGGCACGGCTGCTCCGCTTCCCTTTGCTGATTCGAGCTTTGACGTGGTTCTTTCAAGATACGCGTTTCATCACATGACCCATCCCGCGGATGCTCTCGCCGAAATGGTCCGCGTCTGCCGTCCCGGCCACACTGTTTGCGTCGCAGATGTGTTCACAAACTCTCCCGAACAGAGGATCGCCTACGACGCGGTCGAGAAGTTACGAGATCCGTCACACGTTCAGGCCATTGAACTTGGCGTCTTGTTCGAGATGTTCCAGAGTCAGGGACTGGAGAATGTCCGAACGGGCTTCTATAAGGTTCCGGTCGAACTTGATGCGTTGCTTGCGTCATCATTTCCCGATCCGGCCGATGTGCCTCGGATCCGAGAAGTCTTTACGCGTGATCTCACGGAGAACTCTCTCGGAGTCGACACGACTGAAGTGGACGGAAAGATCCACTTCTCGTTTCCGATCGTCATTCTGGCCGGACGCAAATTAGATTGCCCCTAGGTCGATTTTCAGGTGCTCTGCTCTTCTTCGGCCGGACGCATTCTGCTTGAAAGGATCCACTTGATCCAGAGAGTGGCTACCAGCGGGATGAGCAGAGACATCGTGATCACCAGCGGGAAATTTCTGTCTGAAACCCAACTGCCGAGAGCCGCGTAAGCGACAGCGATGGCGAGGTTCGTGAGAGCCAGAATTGGGTAGAACAGCACCCGTCGCAGCTTTCCGGCTCCGAGCATCAATACGGCTGCTTCTCCCAGAATCGGCAGCGGACGCGAGACGACCAGCGTAATCAGGCCCCAGCTCGCGACGAATCTTTGGAGAATCTGTTCATCCTCCCGCTTCGCCCAGCGTCGCAGAGCCGGTTGCCCAACCGCCCGGGCAAGTTCGTATCCGATGGCCGCTCCAAGCGTCAGACCTGCGGTCGCGAACAGCGCGGCGGGGAGAAATCCAAGCTGGCTGCCGCCGTAGGTAATCACGCCGCTCGACGGAACCGGCAAAAAGATATCGACAGCGAGCAGCAGCAACAGCAGATTCGCAGTTCGGGCGGGCGTGACCGAGTCTTTCAGCCACTGCAGTTGACTGGCTTCAAAGACTTCACCGAGCACGAGAAACGGGACGATCGGCACCAGCAGAATCAACACAACGGCAATCGCGAGCCGCTTGAGTGATCGACCTTGTTTTTCTGCTTCTGGTCCCCGTTCGTCCTCAACACTCATCGCAACTACGGTTTCTCAAGCATGGCTCGCTGGTAGTTCTGAAACGACACGAACTCGAAGTGCTGATCCTGCAGCATCGACTGCCAGTCACGAATGCGGGTCCGGTCCTGCGTGCTGAGACTCCACTGAATGCTGTGCTCCGCGGTGAGCACCGTGCGGGCTTCATCCTTCAGCGTTAGCTGAACTCGCACCGGCAGCAGGCTCCGCCGAACCAGTTCTTCGTTGATCTTAAGCCGTGGCCCCGGCAGAGACGACTGCCCGTGGAGCATGTAATTGAGCTGGGCGGCTCCATCCGCATACAGGCGAAACGTCTCAGCGACGTCGGGATTCGGAGCCGGTACGGTCTGGATTGCATATTGCATGACGGGACTGGAAAAGACGACCTCGTTGGGCGCGTTGCCATCGGTGATTTCGAATTGTGGATCGACCTGAAAGCGAATCCGCTCGATCTCGGCGGCGGCATCGGCGGAATCAGTCCGGGAGACTTCATCGACGTAATCGCTCGCCTTCGACCGGGCAACTTTGAGGTAGTGACGCAACTCGCTGAACTCGACCGTGCAGCCTTTACGATGACTGCCGCTGACAATGGTGTACCGCTGCTGAGCAGGATCGTAGATGACGAGCTCGCCAACCATATCGATCCAGTCGTAAGCTTTTCCGGCGTGCCAGAGTGTCAAACTGCGGGAAATCACTTCGGGACGCTGATTCTGGTCGCCGGCCGTGTTGCGGAAAACGCGGGTATAGATGCGGTAATCCTGGGCGGACAGGTTCGAAGTCAGCCCCGACAGGCACAGGATCAGGGCGGCGGTAACAGTCAGAATTGCTCGCACGGTCTTGTCCAGTTTGAGTGTACGACATCCAGAAGACGGGAAAATGCGGCGGTAAAGTATCGATTCCCGCCGATTGACTCAACGGGAATCTGCCCGGCCGCCGCGAATGCCCGCCCACACCCGCAGCAGACTTGCCCCCGGCTTGCGTCTGTTACACAATGAACCGATCAACAACTGCTGTTTAATCCTCGTCTGATGGGAATTCCTATGCTTCGCCGATCTCTCGTCGCACTTCTCTGTATCGCCACTTTGGGCCTCTCCGCCGTTTCTCTGTCTGCCGCCGAGCCGGCTGAGTCCGGGAAGTGGATCCAGCTGTTCAATGGCAAGAATCTGGAAGGCTGGACGCCGAAAATTAAGGGAAAACCGCTTGGCGAGAACTTCGGCAACACCTTCCGCGTTGAAGATGGGCTGCTGCAGGTTCGGTATGATCAGTACGAGAAGTTCGATCGCCAGTTCGGGCATCTGTTCTACAAGACGCCGTATTCCAACTACAAACTGCGGGTCGAGTATCGATTTGTCGGCGACCAGTGCCCCGGCGGCGAAGGCTGGGCTCTGCGGAACAGCGGAGCAATGCTGCACGGTGAAGATCCGAAGAAGATGACCGTCGATCAGGACTTCCCGACTTCGATCGAAGTCCAGTTCCTCGGCGGAAACGGCGAGAAAGACCGCACGACGGCCAACCTGTGCACGCCTGGCACGAACGTAGTCATGAACGACAAGCTGTTCACCCCGCACTGCACCAGCTCAAGTTCCGAAACCTACCACGGCGACCAGTGGGTGACCGTGGAAGTGGAAGTCCTCGGAGACAAGAGTTTTCGTCACTTCGTGAACGGCGAACTGGTGCTCGAATACTTCGAGCCTCAGCTCGATCCTCGCGATGAGCATGCCAAAATGCTGGCCGATGAACAGGGCTCGCTGATGCTCAAAGGCGGGTCGATCTCGCTGCAGTCCGAAAGCCATCCTATCGACTTCCGCAAAGTCGAACTGATGGTCCTCGAAGACTGATCGGACCGTCGGGTGACATGCCCACGCTCGCGTGGGCATGCATTGCGGCTTCAGCGAACGACATAACCCATTTCGGATAGCACGCTGCGAATCCGGGGCTGGTGATCGCCCTGGATTTCGATGACGCCTTCTTTCAACGTTCCCCCTGCCCCGCAGACGGTTTTTAATTTCGTCAGCACATTCTGAACGGCGGGGGGATCGTCGGCGAAACCCTGAACCACCGAGACCGATTTGCCCCGCTTCCGCTTCTCCAGACTCACTTTGAGTTTCTGGGAAGCCGGCGAGATGGTGGCCGGGACTTCAGGCGGGCAGACACATTCCGATTCGAGCCGCTCGCATCGCTCGCAGTGCGGCGGACGATCGAAGGGCGTTCCAGCGAACATTCCCACGAATCAGGCTCCCTTTTTGCCTGCGGAGCCTCCGAGTTCGCCTTCGACTTTGCGAATCTCATCGCGGATCTGGGCGGCCTGCTCGTAATCTTCCTGTTCCACCGCTTCACTCAGATCTCGCCGCAACTGAATCAGACGGAACTGGTTCTCGCTGTCGAGCGGAGCCCGCTGCGGACGTTTTCCACGATGCACGGTGTCGTTGTGGATATTCTCAAGGAGTGGCAGCAGTCGCATTCGAAACGATTCGTAATCGTGGGGACAGCCGAATCGCCCCGACTCACGGAACTCCTTGTAGGTGATGCCGCAGTTGGGACACACCATCCCTTCGTCTTCCGTTGTCCGTTCATCCATCTCGGAATCCGGAAGCAGGGATTCGACAAACGATTCCTCTGGCGACTTCTGATCCGACTTGTGCATGTATTCGTAGAAATGCGACTCGCAGAAGTGCAATTCCTTCACATCGCCATCTTTCAACATGGTGACGTGGTAAACAGCCGGCTTGGAGCAGACGGAACATGGTTTCATGGGAACTCAGCCAATCAGTCTGGACAGAGATTTCTGTCGCTTTATCGATGGATTCGGTGGCGCGATTATAAGCGATGGAGTGCGGGTCGTGCGATTTTAATTCGCCTCGAAAATCCGGATCGGTCAGGATGCCGTCGACTCAGACAGTCGGTCGAGCAACAGGCGGAGATAACTGCGGCGTTCCACCTGCGGGCCGAGTTCCAGCCGGCGGGCGAGATCGAGAATCGACTGACGGGCCGCATCGAACTCCGACTCTTCAGCGACACATTCCAGCTCGACATACGTGCCAAGCCCATCGACATGATCGATGACAACCTCGACGTCGCGTTCTTCCCCGGTGAGATGAAACACTTCACGTGTTTTCTTCACGCAATGGACGACACGAAAGCCGAGCCGCTCAAGAATGACCTGCATCTTCCGGCATTGCTCAATACCGTCGCCCAGTTCGACTTCGACTTCCTGTCTGCTCTTGGTTTCCGCGTCGAGCAGCGGCCCCTTGTAGGTCATACCATTCCGGTCGTCGGTACGGCGGATCCGAAACGCTTCGTCGGTCGACGCGAAGTCGCGCAGCGGATGCCCGAAGTAGAGATCCTCCTGCTCCAGAGAGTCTTCATAGACAGCCCCCAGTTCATCCAGCGACTGGCGAAGTGAATCGAGATCATGGACAGGATATTTGACTTCAACTTCGTAGTGCATCACGGAGGCTTATTTCTCCCTGTTTCCAGAATTCAATGTTGCTGCTGCTCGGCCTGGCGGGCCAGTTCGGACTGAATCGAGCGGAGATACTTCCACGTATACAGTCCACTGCTGTGGCCATCACTCCAGTAGACCTTGACCGCATAGTTGCCGACCAGCTCCATCTTGTCCGGACGAATGTCCTCGGAGGCGTCTTCCGGAAAAAACGTTCGCTCCCCGGTGAACTCGTTGACGCAGTTCGCACAGGGACACAATCCCCGCAACATGCGAAACGGAACCTCGAGGCGATCATCAGCCGTCCAGCTGCAAACGAGGACGTGATCGGACGTGCGAGCAGTAATATTCTCCGGAGGTGGCACACTCATCGCGGGATTTCCCGGGCAGCGTTCCCACGACTCGATCAGCCGTGGAACCTAAATTGGAAAGCGGTTCGGTGATGGAATTGTTGCGAATCCCACCTGTCGGGACAACCGGACCGCCGGCTCAATCCTTGCCGCGATGTTGCACTTTCGGCCAGTACGTCTGGAAGTTGAACTTCGGACTGTTCTCGAAGTCATGACATTTGGCACACAGCTTCTTCTCGGCCGTCACAAGATCGATTTTCATCGCCTCTCGGGCAGAAGCCAGCTCCGGGGTGTTCTCACCGTTCTCGCGGAAGGTTTCTTCCAGAGCCGTGTGATGACTTCCCGGTCCGTGACAGTTCTCGCATCCCTGCCCGGCCAGATGAGGCGACTCGTCCATACTCACGAAGCCGCCTTCATATCGGAAGACTTCCTGAGGATTCCAGCCGACCGAATGGCAGGCGAGACATTCCGGATCGTGTACGCGGTTAATCCAGGGCACTTCGTTGTAGCGTTCATGCCCGCTGATCAGTGTCTCGGTCGCATGGCTGTGCTTCGACTCCTTCCACTTGGCGAACGCCTTCGTATGGCAGGTGCCGCACTTCTCGGAGCCGACGAACGTATGCCCATCGGGATGCGGGACACTCGGCTCGCTTTGCACGATCTGCTGCTCTTTCAGCAGGTCCTGGTAGAACGCCATGTGGTTCTCCATCGCCATGGTGCGGCTGAAGCGTTCCTTGTCCAGATCGATCAGCTCGTAGCGAAACCGCTGTTCCTGATCCGGGAAATAGCCGAGCACGCCAGCATATTTCCCTTTGCGTCCCGCTTCGATCACGGTCGTATCGCCGACTTCCTGCGGGATGCCGTTGGGATCTTCTGGACCGCCACCACTCAGGCAGAGGTCAAACTCCGTCACCTGCTCCAGAATGTCGGCCGTTTCTGCCCGTGATGCCTGCGAGAGCAGAACGAGCAGTTCACAACCTTGTGCTTTCAGATCCTCAACAACCGGCTTCAGGCTGGCCACGGGATCATCGATCCGCAGGAGACTGTTGTCTGAACCGGCACTGACTTTCTCAGCAAACTTCTTTCCGATGACACCGGTCACCCCCACTTTCGTGCCGTCGACTTCGATCACACGAGATCGCGCGGGGCTGCCGATATCGGGGGTGTCGTAGAAAACGACGTTGGCGGAGATGTAGGGAAGCTCGGTCTCGGGATCAGTCGAATTGGAGACGGTCGAGAACAGGTAATCGACCTGGAGCTTGAGATCGGAAGGGCCGAGCGTCATGGCGTCGTACCCCATATCGGCCAGAGCGGTATGCATGACGCCGAACTTGATTTGATCCTGCCGACGATTTCGCTTCACGAAGTCGCCGAGATCAAGACCGATCACATTCCAGCCCTTATCGTCCCGCAGCTGGTTAAACAGATCAGCGCGGCGGGAAATGCCGCCCGATTGAGTTTCCGAGCAGCCACAAGGCTCCATATACCCGTGCGCTTCGCCGGTAAAGACGATGGCCAGCTCAGGTTCCGACCAGTCTTTAACAATCGGCTGTGGGCCCTCATCCTGCGCCACAGGTCGGGCGGCGGAACCAGAGTTCGACATTCCGGAATCGGTCTGGTCCTGGCTGACGCCCTGAAACCAGCAGCCAATGGCAACCACTGGAGCCATCAACAGCGGCCAGCAGGTTCTCCAGAACCTTCTTGATGATGCAGAAAACATCGAACTCAGTCCTTTGTGTTTCGATCCAGCAGCCCGTTCTTTGAACGGCGGGACGATACCGAATCTGCCGAATTGTGGCAAACCGGTTTTTCAGCAGCATTGCTGAGAACGTCCGATCAGTAACTCAGGCCATGGACGTTGAAAATCATCTTCGGCACGAGTTCGTTGTCGGTCGTTACGATGATTTTCCCCGAATTAATGCGATCACGGTTCATGGATGGTGAATCCGGCGGCACGGTGATTTGAATCTTATACCGCTCACGGTTCTCTGCCTGAAATTTTTCATCCTTCGACATCTCGAATTCAATGAATTCCGGATCCGCTTCGACGTTCGTCACGTTGATCGGGGCCCCGTTATTATCGCGGACGAACATTGACAGGTTGACCGATTTGCCTTCCTGCTTGTCGAACCGGCCGAGCACGAGCAACATGTTCGATGCCTGCCAGCCGGACGGCCCAAGAATCTGCACCGGACCGGAATGGTAGGCCTGCAACTCGAAGGTCGTCACTTCGTCTTTGCCGTCGACCAGCAGATCAAGCGTAACATGAGCAACGAACTCTCCAATCGGAGCGCCGGGAGCGACTTCCCCCTGAATGTTGTAGCCCCCCTTGGCGAGTTTCTCCTTCAGTTGCTCCTCGGTCATCGGCTCAACACTGACGGTGACCAGTTCGCTGTCGCTGGTTGCCTTCACGACTTCAAAATCGCCAATGACGCGGGACGAAATTGAACCATTGAACGGCGTCGGCTTCTCACGGGACAGTTCTCCCAGATTCCAGACGCCAAACGGGGTAATTTCCCACGTCGCATCCACGCGGCCGGTCACGGTCAACGAAATCTCTTCGTTTTCCGGATCGTTTGTTTTGATGTAAGCGGCCTGACTGAAGGCCGGGTCTTCGACCTTACCGATCCACTCCAGTGTAATAGACGTCGACTCGCCGGGAGCCACCTCGCGTTCTTCGAAGTCGGCCATCGTGCATTTGCAGGTTGAACGGTCCTTCACCAGTTTCAGGACACCTTCGCCTTCATTCCGAATCGTGAACTCATGCTTCAGGGTCTGCCCGATCTCCATATTTCCGAAGTCGTGAATCGGCTCATCGACCACGACGGACGGGGCGGGCGCCCCCGGAGGCAGACTGAGTTCAGCTTTCTTCTCGGTCTCTTCCGAGACGCTCAACTCGCCATTGCAACCGGCGATCGTGACGACGAAAAAAGCTACGGCCGTGAATGACCAACACCAGCTGTGGAAAGGATCAGTCTTCATTCGAGTCCAGTTCATGGATGTGTTTGAAGTCATTGCGAGAAACGGGATTAAGCGTGAAATCATGAGGTTGGCTGATTCTACCCAATCGATGGTCAGACGCCACCCTGGGGGAGATCGGCGCAGATCTTATGCGCAGGCCTCATATGGAATTACGTCAATTCCCAGTCGATGTTGGACTGTCTGGGCCCTTCTCCACGATTTTCCGCAAGATGGCCAGCTGGTCCTCCGTCAAATAGCGGTCGGTGTGACCGTACTTGCGATTGATTTGATCGAGTTCGAGCGCTTCGGCCGCGATCTGTTCCGCAGCCTCCTGCTCGCCTGCTTTTGCCAGTGTTTCCGCCAGTTTCAGCTTCAGTTCGGAATGCGCGGGATAGATGGCGATGGCGTTCTTTCGGGCAGCGATTGCCTCCTCCAGCGCTGTGCGGTCGCCAGTCTGGTCATAGAGCCGAAGCCACAGGTGTCCCAGTTCCGACTGGAACTGGTAACTCCGCGGATCCCGCTCGATGGCGTGTTGCGTCGCGGCCAGTGCCTCCTGCAACGCTTGCGGACTCGCATTCTCTCCTCGCGGGGGAGCCTTCACGGCTGCGATCTGTTGCCACGGCTGCGGATTCCAGAAGTCGGCATCCGCCCATTCCTGGCTCCGACGGATGGTCTCACCGGGACTGCGCGAACGTTGCAGATCCGCGATGGCCGCCGACTCACTCAACCGAGGAAGCACCGCAAGGATGAGACTGGCCACAAAGAAGCCTCCACCCGCGACCAGCAAAGCCAGGCCGGTCGTTCGGGCAGAAATCGCAATGCGCGGACGGATCGGTTCAATGCCCATCGTGAGGACGAGCAGCAGCTGAATCATGACGGGCATCGAGAAGCCGCCTGCTCCGTGCAGATGAATGAATAGAGCCAGTCCCGCCCAACGCCAGATTGAAGAGGGCAGACGCGTTTCGCGGATCACCAGCCAGAAGAGCAACGCGAGCGATCCCGAGACAAGCGTCCAAAGCAGAGTCTCCTCAATGAAGCGAGCCGACTCTGGTGGACTGAGAACACTCGACAGCAGCACAGCCGCACAAGCCACAACGGAGACACCATAGCCACTGAGCGGGGCGGTCGCTTCCGCCGAACGATCTGCGTTCTCCGGTCGTCGCAATACACGCAGCAACACAAGGAGCAGCAGACCGATCGCTCCGGCCAGCGCGACGATCCCCCCTCCCGACCAGGCATCGAGCCAAAGGTTGTGGGGATCCAGGATTTCCTCACTGGAGCGAGGAAGTTTGTAAGCCAGATAGTGTTGTCGGAAGTTCCCCGGCCCGGCACCGAACAAAGGTGCGTCCGTGAGCATCGCCAGAGAGCCCTGCCAGAAGTCGAGCCGGTATTGCAACGACTTTCCCGCTTCGGAAACGATCTGCTTATCCAAACTCCCGGAGACGACCGCAGTCGCGATGAAGATCCCCAGCACCGCTCCGAGACCAAGCCCATACTTGAGCAACTTCGTTCGATTCGAACTGCGGAACACATGGAAGAAAAACAGCCCGGCCAGCGAGACCGCCGCGCCGACCCACGCAGTACGACTCTTCGTCAGCAGCAGGCAATAAGCCAGCAACATCCACAGAACTGCAATGCCGATGCGAAAGGCGATCGCTCGTGGTCCCTTTTCGGTGGCGAGAAAGAGCCCCGTGGTCAGCACGAGCCCGACGGCAAGAAAGCCTCCCAGCGTGTTGGCCAGGGCGAAGAAGCCGAAAGGCTCCCGGCTGTCCCGTAATCGCTGGAGAAACATTTGCTGGGCGTGGGGCTCAAGTGGCACTCCCAGTTGAGTCAACTCCCGTTCAAGGAGGGCTCGCTTCTCTTCCAGCCGCGTCGTGAGAAACTCGGAGGCGTTTCCGACCTCGATCTGGGTCGAGACGTCCTGAAACTCTTCGATCACCGGAAGGACTTCCGCCTCCGCGGCATCGTAGAACACGTAGTGCTGGTAGATCCCGAGTATCGAATGGACAGCACCAGCGGAGAGCAGCAGGCAAAGGGGCAGCTTCAGTGACTGCGAGTCTGCAAAGCGGCGAAACAGCAGCACGCTGACAACAGTCGCCAGCCAACCGAGCACTACGAAGAAACCGACCCTGAGTTGGCCACCGAACGCCCAGAGCATTCCAAATGAAAGAACTGGTCCCAGGCCGAGGAGAAGGACACAGAGATCAAGTCCGTCGAAGGCGAGCGGTTGCTTCCGCCATTTGATCAGCAACCAGCCCAAGATTGCGAGGCCCAGTAGCCACGGAGCGTGCAGGAGAACAAGATCTCCATTCACGGTCGCCTCCGGCGGAACGAATAACTGAGCCCAGAGCAGCGCATTCAGGGCCCACCAGGCCGATGCCAGCCAGCGAGCCGAAACTGCGGGCGGAACCTTGTCCTGAGAACCGGATTGTCGCCGGGATGCCGCCTGCATGCTGAGCTTACCTCTTGTGTTCCGTTCGCTATTTCGCGTCGACGGGATTTTCCGCAGCGCGAGTCCGGGCAGCCCGTCGTCCAGCCGTTTCCAGAATCCCGATGATGCAGAGGACACAGACGACAAGTAAAACAATCGTCCAGGCCGATCCCCAACCGGGAAGCCGATAGAGCAGCAGCCCAGCCAGTCCGGTCGTCAGCGTGCAAAGGTGGATCGTGAGAACGGCATTCTTGCGGGACAGCCCGAGATCGGTCAGCCGATGTGAAAAGTGATTCTTATCAGCGTGAAACGGACTTAATCCCCGCTTCAGTCGAATGAACATGACCGAGATGAAATCGTAAAGCGGGACGGCCAGCACGCACAGAGGGGCCAGAATCACATGCGTATCGGAACTGCTCTCATCGTAAAAGGTGCCGAGAACTGTCAGGCAACCAAGCATGAGACCGAGAAAGGTACTGCCGGCATCGCCCATGAAAATCTTCGCCGGCGTCCAGTTCCAGACCAGAAACCCGGCACACGCCCCGGCAATCACCAGCAGCATGCCGGCGACGAGCCAGCGTGGCTCTGAGGTTTGCGTCAGCATGATCAGAGCAAAGATCGAGGCGGCGATCAAACTGATGCCACCGGTGAGTCCATCCATGTTGTCCAGAAAATTCAGCGAGTTGATCAGCAGCACGAGCCAGAAAACCGTCACCGCCCAGGCGATAGGATCGGGCAAAACAAAGAGCGTGGCCCGTGCTCCGGCAGCGACCACGGCTGAGGCGACGAGAAACTGAATCCCCAGTCGCAACCGCCAGGAAACCGGCTTCACATCGTCGATCAATCCGATAATGCCCAGCAGCAGTCCGGCCGTCAGGAGTCCCCACATCTGTGGAGCCCGGTAAAGGACGCCCGGCAAATGCATACGGACCGTTTCCGGAAGCCAGCCATCGGGGAGATACCCCGCGGTGATTGCCCAGACGAGCACATTGGCCAAAGCCAGCGGAACAATCACGCCGCAGACGATTCCGACGCCTCCGCCCAATGGCGTCGGAGTGACGTGCACCTTCCGTTCAGCGGGGATATCGACCAGACCCAGAAACGGAGCCCAGCGAATCATCTGCCGCGTCACGAGAAGCGAAATCAAGAAAGCCGGAACGACGCACCCGACAGTAAACAGCAAGTTGACCAAGGGACTCTCAGACTCCGGGTGTCATCAAAAGGGCCGTCGCAATGTCGAGCAACATAGCGACGGGCGGCTTCTCTGGAATTCGTTTACGACTTTGCTTTGTCCTGCTTCGGCTTTTGATTCCGCTTGCGCGGAGCCGCATTCAGGCTGGGCGGATTCTTTGGCACCGATCCGCTGTCGTCGGGAACTTCGAGCTCCTCGGTCAGACGGGCGAGCTCCTGCTTCAGGTCCTGCTGAACGTCGACGTATTCGGGATCGCCGTAGACACTCTTCATCTCCCGCGGATCCTTTTCCAGATCGTACAGCTCCCATTCGCCCAGGTTGTAGAAGTGAATGAGCTTGTAGCGATCGGTCCGGACGCCACGATGTCGGCGGACCATGTGTGCGGTGCGACGATCGGCGAGGAATTCGTAATAGTGATAGTAGTGGGCGTCTCGCCAGTCCTCGGGCGTGTTGCCTTTGGCGATCGGAAGCAGGCTGGCTCCCTGCATTTCATTGGTCGGATCGAGACCGGCGACATCGAGAAACGTCTCGGCAAAGTCGACGTTGGACACCAGCTCTTTGCTGACGCTTCCCGGCTTGATCTTGCCGGGCCAGCGAGCCATCAGCGGCTGACGGTACGATTCTTCGTACATAAACCGCTTGTCGAACCAGCCGTGATCGCCGAGGTAGAAGCCCTGATCGGAGGAGTAAATCACGATCGTGTTTTCCGCCAGACCAGAATCGTCGAGATAGTCGAGCACCCGCCCCACGTTGTCGTCGACGGACGCAATGCAGCGGAGATAGTCTTTGATATATCGCTGATACTTCCAGCGAACCAGATCCTTCCCCTTCAGGTTGGCTTCACGAAACGCCTTGTTCTTCGGCTCGTAGGCGGCATTCCAGACCTTCAGCTGCTCTTCATTCAGATACGGTGGCGGCACCAGCTTCAGGTCGCGTTCGGTCATCGTCTTCGCGATGGTCATATCCTGTGTGCGAGCAGCCGTTCCGCGGCCTGAGTAATCGTCGAACAGGTTGTCAGGTTCGGGAATTTCGACATCGTCGTACATCGTCAGGTAATCGGGACCGGGACACCATTCTCGGTGGGGAGCTTTGTGCTGCAGCATCAGCATGAAGGGCTGATCCTGGTTGCGGCCCTCTTTCAGCCAAGTGAGCCCGAGATCGGTGATGATGTCGGTTGTGTAGCCGGTGTATTTGATCCGCTCCCGATTCCCATTGCCGTTGGGATCGCGAAGCGTCGTCGGATTGTAATAAGGGCCCTGCCCGATCAGCACTTCGGAATAGCTGAAGCCCGTCGGCTCCATATGCTCGCCCAGGTGCCATTTGCCGATCACGGCCGTTTCGTAGCCGATCGTCTTCAGCATCTTCGGAAAGGTTTGTTGAGTCCCATCGAACTTGTTGCCGTTCCGATAGAACCCGTTCTTGTGGCTATATTTCCCAGTCAGAATTACGGCTCGGGATGGTCCGCAAATCGAGTTGGTGCAGAAACAGTTGTCGAACCGCATCCCTTCATTGGCGATCCGGTCCAGATTCGGAGTCTGGTTGATCTTCGAGCCGTAAGCACTGATGGCATGCGAAGCGTGATCGTCAGTAAAGATGAAAAGAATATTCGGACGATCTGCTGCGACCGTCGTCTGTGCCGCAATGATTACAAAGAGGGCACAGAGTGCAAATTTGACACGCATTGAGGACGTCTCCCGGACAATTCGACAATTTTCAGTTCGTCGGATCGCAGTCGATCTCAAAAAAGATCGCGCGACTGAAACGATGATCCCAGTTCAGTCCCGGAATCACAAGCGATCGTGCCTGTTCACTCGGCAACTTTCAGGATTTCTCCGTACAGACAGCGAGCCTTTTCCCCGCCGAATGTGTCCTTCTTATGAAGTAAGGACTTGGGTTCACGAAGCAACGGCCTACGATCTTCTGGCCCACTGGCACGCCACGTGCTCAAGGTTCGACCAGATGGAGTGCACCGTTCGCTCTCCGCGCGAACTGTTCCATCGAATCTGTCGCCAACCATCGCGATCCCACCCGTTTTCAAACCCAACTGTTACTGGAGAAAAAAGGCATGTTCTCGTCCGTTCAGGAATCCCCGCTCACCCACTCTGTGAAATCGGTAGCCGATCTGACCATGGAGCAGATCCATGCCATGGAGCGCAGTGAGTTGATTCAGGTGATTCAACAGGGACGCGTGCCGTTTCTTGAGCAAGATCGGCTCGGAACGCACGACACGCCGACACTGCAACAGTTGGCCATGCTGTCACGCCAGAGCTGCATGCGGCAGGCGTAGGGCAAACCGCGAAGCGAGATACAAGCATCCGGAATCACCAGCAGTGGTTCCGGATGTTTTTTTGCGCTCAGAGAGAAGATCAGGTCCGGCCGAATGACATCAGAGTGATGTCGTCGTTCTGGGGTCGCCCGGCAGCATGGCGTTTGACGTCGGCCAGCACGGCTTTGCCCAGATCCGTCGCGTTCGAGGGGGCAGACTGAATGAAAGAGCGAAGGTGCTCCATGCCATAAAGCTCGTTCTGAGGGTCCATCGCTTCGCTGACACCATCCGTATAAATGGTGACGATCTCGCCCGGTTCAATCGACCGGTGAACGACCTCATATGGATAATCTTCGAGCACACCGATCGGAATTCCGACACTCTCTTCGGAAAACTCTTCGATCGTCTTGTCGGTTTTCAAAATCATCGGCGACATGTGACCGGCATTCACAACCGTCATCGTGTTCTCGCGAACGTTGAGCAGAATGATCACGAAGGTGACGAACCGACCTTCAACGGCCTTCGCACACATGTGATTGTTAATCTCGCCCATGACGACGCCGGCATCTTTGGTGAAGCTGACCGTGCTGCGAACCACACTTGAAAGCCGCGACATCACAAGAGCTGCCGGCACCCCTTTCCCGGCCACGTCGCCAAAGGCCAGGAAAATATGATCGTCGTCGAGCTGAACGATGTCGTAATAGTCGCCGCCGACTTCCTGGGCAGCTTCGTAAGATGCGTAGAATTCGTAGTTGCTGAGCTCCGGAAACTCGCTCGGCAGCAGGGCCTGCTGCACGTTCCGGGCGATTCGCATTTCGTTGTCCTGCTTTTGCTTCTCTGCATAGGTGACCATCAATCGGGTCGACTCATACGCGAGAGCAGCCTGCCCGGCCACAGCGAGCAGCAGATCGAGATCCTCCTGCCGGAACTGGCTGACCGGGTTCTGCGTATCGATGTTGATGATCCCCAGCGGCTCCCCTTCGAGGTTGAGCAGCGGGACGCACATCATCGAACGGATTGTGAGATTCGAGATCGATTCACTGGCCTCAAAGCGGGAATCAGTCGCGGCATCGGCGGAGAGAATGCCCTTCTTCTCTTCGATCACCGCATTCATAATCGTGCGGCTCAGCTTGACCGAATCGTCGCCTGTATTGTGACGATGCTTGATCGCACGAGGGATCATCTTCCCGGTGGCTTCGTCTTTGATCAGGATGCAGCCGCGATCGGCATGCGGGAAGATGTTGAACAGCGTATCGAGAATCTTCGGGAGCAACGTTTCCAGATTGGGAGAGCCGGCCAGCGCCCGGCTGATCTCGATGATCGATTTCAGCTTCACTTCCGGTCGAACGTCGAGCAGCCCGAAGCCGGAGCTGTTATCGACCGTTCCCATGATCGTACCGGTATCCTGTTCGTGTCCCAGATCGACATCGAATTCAGGGCCGTCTGGAATGGTCTGCACTTCCGGCTGCGTCTTGGCGGTCGCGGAATCTTCGTAGCGCAGAAGGATCGGTCCGAGCTTCAGACGATCGCCATGAACGAGAGCGACCGGCGCATCGATCTTCTTACCGTTCAGAAAGGTCCCGTTACCACTTCCGAGATCTTCGAGCTGCAGCCCCTTCACTCCCCGCGAGATCTTTGCGTGCCGCCGCGACACCATGTTGGAGTCGAGTTGCAGATCGCACTCCGGAAGACGTCCGATGACGACGTCCTGCTCCGGGAGCTTGTGAGTAATTGCTTTTCCGTTCTGCAGGATGACCAGGCTGGGCATAGGGACGCTCGATTCGAGTCCAGGAAATACAACCTTCAGCAAACAGCGAGGCTGCTCTTTTCGACGTCAGAAGTCTAACCAGTTCCTGGCTGTCATCCAAATCAAACATTCAGAAAACAGACGCTCTCTACGAAGCCATCCACGGGCCTTCACCCTAGAAGAAGATGAAGGTCGTCACCAGGAAGATCGGAACCAGAACCGCAACACTGTAGAACATGTACCCGAAGAAGCTGGGCATACGGATGTTGTTCTTTTCAGCGATCGCCTTGACCATGAAGTTCGGACCGTTGCCGATGTAGGTCATGGCCCCCATGAAGACGGCCCCGAGACTGATCGCGACCAGGAAGATCTCGGAGACTCCGGCCACGGTATTGCCGACCGGCTCCATGGTCTTGGCGGTCTCGAAGAAGACGACGTACGTGGGAGCGTTGTCGAGGAAGCTCGAAAGTGTTCCTGTTCCCCAGAAGAATTTCATCGGCGTATCGAAGCCGAGTGTCTTGCCGTAGACGTTCAGGATCTGAACCGGCGGCTGCATACAGATGAAGATTCCGGAGAAGAGGGCAGCGACTTCGAGAATCGCGGCGTAGTTGAATGCGTTCTTCTGACGAACCTCGCTCGGCGTAGTGACCAGCGAAAGCATCGTAAGGGTAAACATCAGCAGTTCGCGGAAGTAGAGTGGGGCGTGCCAGTCGGTGCCCGGGAACGGCTTGGAGGGATCGAGCGTGGCCACGCAGGCAACGATACCGACGAGCCAGAGCAAATTGATCTTGCCGTACATCGCAAAGTTCGAGTTGCCATTCTCTTCGACGATGAACGCCTTGGCTTCTTCCTTCCGGACCATGACTTTGTCGTAGATGAAGAAGACAATCAGGATGGCGATGTTGACGAACAGCCATTCACGCCACAGGTTCAACGTCCAGAAGAAGTCGACGCCTCGCAGGAAGCCCAGAAACAGCGGCGGGTCGCCGATGGGCAGCAGGCAGCCGCCGGTGTTGCAGACTGCGAAGATGAAAAAGATGACGGTGTGAGCGACATGGGTCCGCTTGGCGTTCGCGGCCAGCAGCGGGCGGATCAGCAGCATCGCGGCTCCGGTCGTGCCGACAAAGCTTGCCAGCAGTGCCCCGAGGCCGATCAAAGCAGTATTCACGGACGGCTTACCGACCAGTCGCGTCTCGATCGCAATCCCGCCGGTAATCACGTACAGGCTGAAGAGCAGTGTAATAAACGGAATGTACTCGGCCATCAGCGCGTTCTTGAGAACGGTCATTGCAGCCGGGATTCCGGGATCGGACACGGTGTGATCGATGTGATCGTGAACGCCATGACCGAAAATGAAGGCATAATACGCCAGGGTAATCAGCCCCAGCCCGGCAGCGACCAGGAAGCGGTGCAGATTGCTTTCCCACCAGTGCTCCGTCGTGTGAAACAGGGGCAGGATCGCAATGCAGAGCAACAGGGCAACGAAGGGCAGCACGCTGTAAGCCGCCGGCACATGATGCTCTTCGGCATGTTCCTCGCCAGCATGCTCATCAGCATGGCTCTCGGCCGCATGATCTTCGGCATGCTCTTCTTCGTGAGCGCCTTCGTCATGGGCATCGTGCTCATGATGATCGTCGAGCTGTTCCTTGACGTCGTCGGTGTCCTGAGGCGTTGCAGGAGTTTCCTCGCCGGTGGTAATCGACGGTTCGATATTGGGATGTTCGTCATGATGGGCTGCGGGCGGCTGGCTCACTTCGTAGCCAACCCAGGCCCCCAACGCGCAGATCATCAGCAGCACACTGATGATGCCCTGCTTCTTGAGTTTCCGTTGCGATTCAAGGGTATTGTGCGCCTGTTCCATCCCGAACCTCGTCTCCACATCCTGCTAAGTCGTGCCGCGCGGCAGAAGTGCCTGCCTCCTCAAATTGAGGCTGCGAATCATCTGATATATCTGAATTCCGTCAAGTGATGCCGATGAGAATGTTTTCGCTCACCTGCCTCAGACGATCGCAATCGGAATCGATTCGGCCGGAATCGTTTTCATGAACTGGTTGCAAAGCTCGCGGCTGCGCTCCGCGGAGAACAGACCGTTGGCGGTCAGTGCGTTCATCAGTCGATCGGGCGGTTCAATCTGGAACGAGAGCAGCAGGTAAAGCTGCGTCTGAGTCAACAGACCGGTTTCGACGGCGAGTTCTCCGAAGCGTTGATTCGTTCCCTGACTCTGTTTTTCCGCAATCACCTCGATGTCCAATGGCTCGAGCATCTTCAGATCGACCGCAAGTTCCCCGAGCGATCGCTGATCGGGCGGAACCTGAAGCAGAATCCGGGAGACGGTCGGGATATCGAGAATTTCCCGCGAGACAAGCCAGCGGCTGAATTTCAGACCGTTGACCGATTTGATCAGTTCCCGCTCGTCGTTGTTCATCAGACAACGATGGTGAACCTGATTCCGGCCATTCTTTTTGGAATCGTACAGAGCCTCGTCGGCCTGCAGCAGGAGTTGTTCCCCGAAATTGTAGTCCTTCCGTCCCGGCATTCCGAGAGCGGTGCCGAAGCTCGACGTCACGGGAACCCGCTTTCCTTCGAACAGGAAATCTTCACGCTCGATCGCGGCGCGAACGCGTTCGGCCAGTTTCTCGACGCCCTTTTCGGTCGGTCGATGGACAATGACCACGAACTCTTCGCCGCCATACCGGCAGAAAATGTCCGACTGTCGCAGGCTTCGGGCAACGACCTTCGTGAACTTCTTGAGGACATCGTCGCCGAACTTGTGACCGTAGGTGTCGTTGATCCCCTTGAACTTGTCGATATCCAGGAACATCACACAGATTGCCGAACAGCGATCGCTGGCTTCGCGAGCAGCACTCTTCAGGGCTTCATCGAAGTGAGCCCGGTTGAACACACCTGTCAGTGGATCGCGGGTCGCCTTCTGCTGAAGTTCCGCGTTCCGGCTCTCCAACTGCTGTTTTTCCCGTTCGATCTGCTTCTGCCGCTCACTGGCCAGCAGCGTCTCGCTCTGAGCCCGCATCGTGAGTTCAAGCAACTGCTGATTGGCCTGAGACATGATTTCGCTCGGATCATTCACGTCGCTCATATCGATCGCGAACAGACTTCCGGCATCATCAACCCGCTGACGGACCTCCTGCAGGAAACGGTCGACCTCGGCTCCCTTCATATCGAAGAAGTGATCGGCCAGCTGGCGAATTCGTTGAATTGATTTGCCCGGGACTGGAGACATGAAGTAGTCGCCAATGGCATTGGAAAGAACGATCGCGGCTTCGAGTGAGTTCTTACCGGGCTCTAACTGTTCCATCAGCGTTTCGAACGAGAAGTTCTGCATCCGCACGCCGTCCATCAGGTTCTCGGGCAGCCCCCAGCTCTCCATCAGCCGGCAAGCAACCTGAGAGTGATCCAGCCCCAGGAATTCATGCTCGACCTCGTACAAGGGACGAGTCTGAGAGTCGCTGGTCACGAGCACCGGATAATACTCACGAGAAACGGCTTTAAGCATTGCGAGCCGTCCGATATCGACCAGCAACCCGGCCAGGAAGTACTCACATTCCAGTCCGGCCTGGCAGCGTTTGCCAATGGTTTCTCCGGCAGCTGCATGAATAATCGACTGCTTCCAGTAGCTGCGGTAGTAGTCCTGAAGAGGTCCCGAGCTGATCGATTCGCTGGCCAGACTGAAGCTCAACGCCAGTGACGTGACAACGGTCGTGCCCAGTAGAGGGACGGCTCGGTCAATCGAGTTCACTTTCGATGAGAAACTGAAGAAAGCCGAATTAGTTGCCTGCAGGATTCGGCTGGCAATGGCGGGATCGGTTTTGATCAGATCGACGATCTGGGTCATCTCGGTCTCTGGATCTCGAGCCAGCTCCAGCAGACGTACGGCGACGGCCGGCAACGTCGGAAGCGTGGTTGATTTCCAGATCTTTTCAGCATCAAACATCTTACTGTTCCTGAGCAAAACGAATCAGAATGGCTTATATCGTTCGGAAGGCCAAAGGCCGCCTTGAGTTCTTTACGCGAAACAACCGGCCCAGCGCGACAGCTTGTCCCGCATCATGGCTGGGCGGCACGGTTTAACGAGGTAATCAGTGACTCCAGCTCGCAGCCCGCCGACGAGACGACTCATGTCCGACTCGTTAATTAGCAGAATGATGGGCAACTCGGCCTGATCGGCACGAATCTGCTGAATCAGCTCCAGTGCCGTGGGATCGGCCCAGTCGACATCGATAAACAGAATGTCGAAGTTCTGATCCTGATACAGATTCCAGGCCGTGGCATTGCTTTCCGTAGCTACGACGCTGCGAATTCCCAGTTCCTCGAAACACCACTGTTCCAGGGAACGCCATGCTTGCGACCGATCGACGAGCAGAACTCTCATGAGATTGACCTCTTCCGAATGAATTTCCCGTCCTGCTCGACTGATGACCCGCTTCGGGCAGAACGTTCGCTTCAAACCTATGTCAGAATCTCACGCGATGTCGCCTTTTTTCCACGCTGTTGCAGCAAAACGTTGCTCCATCTGAACACCCGTGTGGGACTTATGCCTTACGGACTGCGATAATCGTTGTAGGGCGAACACCTGCGGAGCGATTCAGCCTGCGGCAAAATGTCACTGGGAAATGCAACTACAGGGAAAAACCTGACGGGTTGTCACTCTCAAATATCTTGAAATGGCGACAGTTCGACGCATTTCCCATCCGTATTCATACCGAGTGCACCCCAGTTGAGCCCGGAAAACAGTTGTAATCAATAAAGTCCCATGTACACCCTAACGTGTAAAAATAGACATCTAAGGTACGATTCGTGGGTCAAACCACGGACGGCTTCCGTTAGGTGTGACAAGTCCTGTCATAGCGAACGCGGCCTACTGAACATCCATCAAAATCATGAGGGATAATTTCCGAAGTATCTAAGTAGGAGTCGGGCCAAGGCGGACCGAAATCAGGCCAGGACGGCAGTTCGGAAAGGTGAGCGGAGGGTCAACGTTCATGATAGACAGTCGAAAAGTACGGGAAACATGCGGGGAGACGCTGGTGGTCGCGGATCCCAACCCATTTGTTTGCGAAGCCATTCGGGCACTGGTCAAGGAATGGGGGCTGTTCGAACAGATTGATGTCGCATGCGGGCTTCCCCGAGTGATACAGATCGCTCGAGAACTCTCCGAGACCGTTCTGTTTTTGGTGGATCGCTGGGGCTCGACGCCGGCCAGCGATATCGTCGAGCAGATCTCGGGATTCGGGGCTCCGCACCGTGTGGTTGTCCTTCTCATTGCCGATGAGAATCCGACGTCCATTCGAGCGCTCATGGAAAAGGAGCCGGCGGGGATCATCACGCGGGCTGATTCGCCTCACGTGATTTATCGCTGTCTGCACAGTGTCTGTCTGGGAGCGACCTATCGCTCTGAACTGGTGATGAACGCCGTGCAGGAACTGCCGAGTCTCGAGGACAGGCGGAACGGAGATGACGGTCTGACGGATCGGCAACGGGAGGTCCTCTGCCTGCTGGCCGAAGGATTCTCCGTCAAGGAAATCGCATCAATGATGCATCTGTCGGCCAAGTCAGTCGACAGTCACAAGTACCGCATCATGAAGAAACTTAAGCTGAACGATCGCGTTCGGCTCGCTCGATACGCCATCCGTGAAGGGCTGATTGAAGCCTGACTTCCGGTCGGCAGAGTACATTGCCGACCGAGTCGCGACGTATGAGCGTTAAATGGCCTGCAGATGATCATCTCACGTCGTTGAAGGCCGCTACTCTTATAAGAAGTCTGATCTAAGCGGCTACATCGCACCCTGGTCGATCGGCAATCTCATCAGTGCGCTCATACTGAATTGCATTGCCGATCTTCCCGATCGCGTTTGCGGCGTCGCACTCTCGCAGACAGTACGCGATTTTCTGAGCGACCCAGCGAGGCTGCTGAAGAGTTTCTGCAATTTCTGCGGTCGTGAACTGCGGCGGTAACGGAGCGGGCAACAGCGAATAAAGGTCCGCTCCACATCGAAGAGACCGTGTCTCGATCACTTCGAGCAGCATTCGATCTTCGACGCGATACCCTTTCCGGCAGCGGCGACGGGGAGGACGGCGGATCTCTTCGACATCGACCATCACCAGATCCAGGGTGAGTCGAGGCTGTGGAAACACCGTGACGAAGTGCACGAACTCTTCAAAGACATCGAGCCATTCTCCGACTTTCGGTGACAGGCGGCGTCCCAGGACCTGCGAATAGCGGCGGCGCTGAATCATTCGCCGGCGGATGATCGGCTTCACCAGCGTAACATCATGACTGGCAGACAGCGTCCGCACCTTGTCACGAATTGCTGCGAGCGAACTGCATTGAATCTCGATCACACGGTCGGATTCGAGCACGTCGATACGGTACGAGCCGAGCTGCTGCTCATACAGTGAGGCATCCGGGCAATACCAGGCCTTCAACTGCTGATGAAGAGTTGTTTCCATGGCTCCGCCATCTGCTGGAGATTCGATCCGGCTGCGCTTCCGTGCGCGCAACTCAATAAGAGACTTCGTTGATCTCGATGGCTTTCGAACGGGCCGAGTGGCCGACGATAGCATCCCCCTCATCGGGCGACCAGACCAGATCCGCATCGGAACCTGTGCCCGGGAGTTCCTCGAATGGGATCCCGAATTCCTGCAGCACATCGACGATGTCTGCCAGGGGATCCTGTTTCACTTCGTCGGGCAGGAACGGGGCGATCACTTCCCAATGCCGTTCGAGCAGCGCGACATTCTCGTCCGGCACCGCCAGCAGATCCTGAGCTCGATCGACCCGGGTCAACCAGGCGGCCTGCCGCAGAACTTCGTACTGTTCTTCCGGCGGAAGCGTCGAGAAAACTTCTTCTCGCTGCTGCAGATCCGAAATCTCAGCCTGTCCGTGGTGCACAGTCCGGCGAAGTTCGTCGACCTCCGGGAAGCGTGTTCGAGCGGCTGCCGTGCAGATCGTTTCGGCCAGTCCCAGGAACTGCTCAGTCGAAAGCCCGTTCTTCTCCAGCAGTTTCTGCAGCCACCGGTCGGACTGAAGTTCAACGACAACAGACTCGGAAAGCCACTGCCGGCCATTGCGTTTCCGTTCTTCGTTGACGAGCCCCTGCACGGAGAGCTCACGATCAGCGTCCCATCGCGGAACGGGCGACAACAGCGGAGGAAGAGGCGGCAACTGCTTGTCAGGAAGTTCGTTAACGATCTTCAGGTACTGATTGACTTCCGCGACCTTGAGGATCTCACGAGGATGTTTCACCTCATGGAACAGACGCTCCTCTTCTGCACAGCCGGTGAGGGCGAGCAGTCCGAGAAGCAGGGTCGGTAGAAGGAGTCTCATACTCAACGATAGCTTGCAGAGGAGAAGGCGGAGGGACCTCTGGAGGCAATATCGATCCGCATGGTCGCTTTCTGCAGAAGAACCCGCGGCGCCGTTGCAACCGTCACAACCCGCAGTCAACTCGCCCAGCTCGTCGGCTATCTCAGGAATGTGGAGAAGTCGAAGCCATCAATTCCGGTGACCGTGGCGACGGCAACGATGAACTGACAAAGAAGGCAGATCCCCCAGGTTCTAGCCAGGCTGCGGGTTTCGCTTCCCTCCTGCCACCGGGCGATCAGCAGTCCCCCACAGGCAACGAACAACGGCATCAGGAAGATCCACAGCCGAGCTGCCTCGCCCATGTTCTTTCCGCTCAGCCACAGCAGCGCCCAGACTCCAGGGACAGCGAGAACAAACGCATCCGCCTGGCTTCGAAGCCGGCTGCGTACCGCCTGAACAAGACTCCCGACGACCAGAACGCTCACCGCAGGCCCCAGGCCGAAAGCGAATTCAACCGGATTGACGCCGAGCCATTTCCACCACGTCCTCGGATTATGATCGTAGAAGGCGGCGTGGTTCTCCAAATTCAACCACCAAACCGTGAACAGATTCAGATCAGCAACTCCCCACAGAAGCAGACAGGGAAGCACAACGCCCGCCCCCGCAGTGAGAATAAACGCAGGAGAAAGTCCGCTGACAAGCTTCCCGAATGAGACCCGTTCGGCTCCCGTCATTGGCCCAATCCGAGCCGGAAGTGAGAGAAGCATAAACGCTGCAAGAATCACCGGAACGACTAGCAACGCCAGAGAGATCATCAGCCCGAACCAGAGCACGCACCCCGCGAGGAACGCGAAAACATAGCTGCGTTTCTGAACGGCGAGGATCCAAAACAGAACCGTCGCCATGCCGAAGAGGGGCAGCAGCAGGTCGGATTTCGGCAGAAAGAGAGCCAGTGCCGGGACGAGCGGCCAGAACCCGGCAGAGAGCCACCCTGCCCTTGGGCTCCAGAATCGACCGATCAGCAATGTCAGCGGCACGACCGTTAACGCGGCCAGGAACTCAGTGACCCAGAGATTCAGAACGAGCACGGCTCGATCCAGGCGACCAAACGTAAACGGCCCGGCAACGGAGAGCTGGTCCAAAATCTCAAGACCATCGGAAAGGGCCGGGGACTCCATCGCCAGAATGCTCGACGTCAACGCGGGAAAGCTCGTGCAAAGTCCTTTGAGTCCTCTGAAGTAGAGAATCAACCCGGGTGGATGCGTTCCCTGGTGCAGAAAATCCCCTTCGCGAACGACCTCTTCATAGCCGGCCAGAAACTCTCCCACCGGACGGGGATCTTTCATCGCTTCGGTGTAATAGCCCGACATCCGGGGATAGTACGTGACCCATGTCGTGCCGGTGGTGCCGTGGATGCCAATCGGAACCGCCCGGATTGCCCCGATCATGAAAAAGGAGAGCACCACCATTCCGGCCAGACAGGCGACTCGCATGATGCGGTCGTCTGTCTGGGGTTTGCCATCTTTTTCGTCCGTCGAGAAAAACCGCAGTCCCCAGAAGGTGAGACCACCGATCGCGGCTAGCAGGACCAGCGCTACGATGAGTTCAATGACCTGCAGCGAGTCCTCTTCGATTCGCGGCCAGGTCCATTCACCGGGAACGCCCAGCGGAATCGCCGGAAGATTCAGCACGATCACCTGCAACAGAGTCGTCGCCAGCACCCCGACAGCCAGCAGCCAGCCGAGACGAGACGGAGTTTCTTCCCGCGAAGTCTCCGGAGCTTGAGTCTCCAGACTCGATGATTCTGCCGGTCGATTCGAAGCTGACACGATGCGGCCGTCCGTTTCGCAAAATTCAATGACGCCGATACGACCGCGGCGGAAACCTAAACGACATCAAGCACGATGCAGGTGATGTTGTCCCGCGAACCGCCTTTTTGAGCGGCGAGGATCACGGCATCGGCAGCTTTCTGCGGATCGCCTTCTTCCTCAAGAACCTTCTGCAATTCTTCGTCGGAAAGACCGTCGGTCACACCGTCCGTGCAGAGGAGGAACCGGTCGCCGGTCTGGACCGCGACATCGGCCATCGTCACCCCTTCGCCCCCTTCTTTGGAGCCGAGGTAACGATAAAGGACGTTCTTGTAACGATGCGAGCGAGCTTCCTCGGCGTTAATCGTTCCCGCTTCCAGCAGAGCCTGAGTCAGCGAATGGTCTTTGGTCAGTTGCTCAAACTTCCCACCCTGCAAACGGTAAGCCCGGCTGTCGCCGACATTGCCGATGTAGAATGTGTCGGCCACCCAGACAAGGAGCACGATGGTCGTGCCCATGTTGTGCAGTTCAGGATCGATCCGGCCGAGGGCCATGATCTCTGCATTGGCGTTGCCGACCGCTTCGTCGATCGCGTGGTGAATTCGCTCATCCGTGTCGTCGATGAAATCGATCAGATCGTTGAGCTTCTTGGGGACGAGCTCGACAGCCAGCTGGCTCGCTTTCTCGCCGGCGCTCTGGCCCCCCATCCCATCGGCGACGATGAAGAACCGCTTTTCCGGGTCGACATGAAGATTATCTTCGTTGTTCTTCCTGAAGTTACCCGTGATACTCAGTTGGCCGAATCGGAGGTCAGGCATAATGATAAGACTACTTGGCAGTGCGGATTCTATCGTTCGAAGTTCACCGGCCGACATCGCCAGGCAACAGGTTGGATTGGAGAAGAATCCGAAAGACGCCTGCAGCGGGCGAACTTCACATATTCTGACCAACTGGCCAACCGAACGCAACTTACGAGTTGATGACTTCGATTGACGGTCCGATCCGACGCGTGATCAGCCGGTCGACTTTGCCGACAGCAGGTTTCGTTACAGCAGCGACTTCATCAGGTCGCGGACGCCGAGAACCATCGGGCTGATCAGCATCTCACCAGCCGAATAATCCGCTGCGGCCCCGAAGAACCGCGCCTGGCTCTCCACCATCTGATAGACGTGAGCTTTCGACTCCGGGAACTGCGTCTCGTAGGCCTTAATGGCATTCAGTTTGATATCGAGTACATCGGAGATATCGGTCACGAAGTGTCGCGAACCTTCCGGATAGGGCATGCGTCGTAACCCCAGCGGATACCACAACTGCCGGGAGACTGTGTGCACTGGCAAGCCGTCGAACTCGCCATCCCACTTCGTCAGACGGGAATAGAACACGGCGGCATCGGTAATCTGGACAGCCTGCCAGTGATCCGGTGAGGCAAGCGGAGTCTTATCGGCGATCCCCAGCACGATCTTCGGCCGATATCGCCGGAAGACCTTCGCCAGAGCCACTCGAGCTTCATAACAATCGAACAGACGTCGATTGGGCAAATCAAGAATCTCGCGGACAGCGACTCCGAGGATCTCGGCGGCTTTTTGAGCCTCGGCGAGGCGAACTTCCGGTCCCGGACTGAGTGGCGTCGGCTCGCCGTCGGTCAAATCGACGATTCCGACGCGATATCCCTGCCGGGCCAGCATGGCGAGAGTACCGCCACAGCCGATCTCGACGTCGTCCGGGTGGGCGCCCACAGCGATCACGTCCAGCGGTTCGGGAAGTTCCTGCATCAGATCCTCATTTCCGTTCAGCGAAGCCGGTGGAGCCGCGCGGACAAGATAATTTGATTCACAGCGATCGAAAGGGAGGCTCATTATAGCGGAACGCGCGTCGACACAACCGAAAGGCCCGACGTGCCCCGAGGCCCCCGCAAGTCGAGTTCTCGTCGGATTCCATCGAAGCGGCGAATTCCGTCAATTGGGGATTTGACCGCGACGGAATTACGGAGTTAATGAAAAGAGCTCCCATCGACACGTTTCAGGACGAGGCTGTAATCGTATCCGGCATCTGCTAAAGTCATGTGAGCATTTCGGCCTCGTCCGGACCTGTTCGTCTGTGAGAAAGCACACGTTAACTCAATGTCGTCCACCCCTGCAGCAAGTCGCCCCGATGATCCCGTTGAACAAGCCGCGCGTGAACTTCTGGGCTACCTGAACTTCTCCAACGGAGCTCGCGACCAGCGAGCCTTCCGCAATTGGAATACCCTGTTCCAGCACTTTAAATCAGGAAAAACAGACGAGTTACGTCACTACCTGATGCAGCAGCTGGAGGCCCTGCGCGGGGATAACTCGGCCTTTCAGGAAACGGCCCAGGCCGAAAACGTGATTGAACTTCTGTTCGGGCACCTCCTCGACGCCTACCAGGAGTTTCACCGCGATCTACTTTTCCATGTCTCTCGCAAGGAGCTGGAACAGCCGCTGTTCATCGCCGTTCTGGCCGAAGCGATCCTGGCCCAGGGTGAACCCTGGGAACAGATCGACCGGATCGTTGAGGGCGCTATCGCACAGGTCAACGACTATCTCGGCTATCGTCCCGTGGCCGTTCTGGAGAACGGCCGACTGGTCCAACCGTATGCGCACGAACGCTTTGCGCTCATCCCGCTTTACGTCAGCGGAGTTGGAGCGGCAGACGGAAAATACAGCGATCTGATCGTCAAGACGCTCGAACTGCTCCAGCAGGTGCCGCAGTCCGTCGTCGACGCCACCCATTTCTATCTGCAGAATCTTCAGGAGCTGTGCCTGGACGTTCGGGCTTACGATTACAATCACCCGGTCTTCAAGCGGACGAACTACCTGTTCGGCGAATGGGACCCGCATCAGATCGGGATCGATGGCTACTACCATCGGTTCGTCGTTCGCAGCGTGATTCTCGATGCCCTGATCGACTGGATCAACGGCGCCTGCAGCGTGGGCAACGTTCCTTACGAGGAAGCACTCTTTGATGCCGCAGCCGCTCTGAGCGGGACAGTCCTCATGGCCTCTTCGATCAGTGGATCGGGGCCGGATACATTCGATTCCAACGTTTCGCTCTCTTCACTGCTCCCTCTGGTCGCCCGGCAGCGCGACTTCTTCTATGAGCATCTGATGTCGCAACTCGAGGGAGAACGAGCCGAACGACTCCAGCATCATCTTCGGGTAACACAACAGCCGTTCGGACATGTGCGGCACGCGCTGAACATGTTCCTGTCGAGCTACGGGGCCCGTCAGGTTCGGAACAGAGAGCTCGCCCTGATGTTTGCGCGGATGGGCTACGCCGAAGAAAGCCGCAAGCAGGCCGAGATCATTCCCGCGACGTCCATCCGCTTTGAAACCGAAATTCAATGGCGGATACGTATCGCTCAACAACACAACCGAGCCGGTGAGTTCGGGCAGACCGTCGTCCTTCTCGGCGAGATCGATGACCTGCTCCAGCGGGCGATCGAATGTGGAGCGTTGATCGATCCGTGGAATATTCTAGGCTTCCAAGGACAGTTCACGCTGTTCGCGAATCGCGAAGACTCCGTTCCCGATGTGCGGGTCGAGATTCTGATCGACATCATGGAGCAGATCTTCTCGCTCTATGCCGAAACGTTGACTGAAGCAGCGATGGTTGGCAACGAACAGCTCATTTCCGAGATCAGCGTGCCATTCCGCGCCCTGGCCGAACGCTGGGATGAGTATGCCACGACAACGGTCGAAGACATTCCTCGACTGCATGGGGTCAAGACGTTCGAATCGGCTCTCGTGGTCGCGAAAACGCTGCTCGCCTGGCGGCAGTCCGATCCTCAGGAAAACAGCCTGATGTTCTGGCGGCAGCATGTTGAGCTGTTCGATTCGCAAATGGCCTATCACAACATTGTCAATGTGTTGCTGGAGAAGCACGACTTCAACGCCGCGCTCGGCCTGTTGATGCAATGGCTCAGCCAGGTCGATGAGTCAGACACGATCAGTTTCGACGAGACGTTCAGCGGTTCTCTACTGGAGTGGGCCCAGGCGTTACGAAAGGCGGAGACGGATAACGGGCAGCTGTTCGAGCGATATCGGCGAACACTGGAACTGCTTGAAGCGAACGCCGGACAACGCTGGGGTGTTCCGCGAATCACGCTCGACACCGAGACGACCTCCAAAGAGATGGACGATCAGGGCTGGTGGGATGAACCCGCTCTCGAAGGCCACTGGGACCAGGATGAAGAGGACGACGACGACGAAGACGAAGACAATCCGTTCGCTGCCGCCTATGAAGACGTGACGTTCCGCGACTCCGCAGACGATGGTCAGGAGGGTTCGCTGTCGGACACGCGAAATCCGTTCGAGAACAACGAGTTCGAGCAGTGGTCCCGGCAGTACGAACCGCAGATGAAGTTCCTGCAGAGTGTGGCCGAGCTTCAGCAGCAGGCAATCATCGTCGGAGCCCGTCTGCTTTCCGCCCCGGAAGGAGAAGTCTCTGCCGACTCGCTCGCCGCGGTTCGCAAAACGATCACTGACTGGTCGCAGACGCTGCTTGGCTTTGAACGGGAACTCGGGCAGTTCTTGCACGAGATCCATTTGCGTCAACTCAGTCCGCCTTCGGGTGCTCACGACGCGAACATTGAATTCGATATTCAACTGCAGTCGAAACTCTACCTGATGCACAACGTCATCTGGACGTTGACCCGACTCCGTTTTGTGCGGCGGCTGGCCGATGCTCTACTCTTCGATGAATCGAGCAAACTGCCGAGCCGCGAGTTATGGCTCACTCAGATTCTGCACGCCATTCTGAGTCACGACACGGAGCGGATTCACGAGTTGCTGCCCAAATCGCTCAAGCGACTTTCCCGCAGAAAACTGCTGTATGTCCCGCTCGAAAACGGCGGAACGCCCCGCTCGATCGCGGATGCACAGGAACTGCACTCTCTGCTGCGATTCCTGGTCACGGCTCTGCCCGCGCTCGGTATGTACCGGGAAAGCTGGCAGGTGATGGTCACCGCTTACGAGATGGAGCGCTCGTCACGGCCCGGCGGCCCCGCGATCACGGAATTCGACCGTCTCTTCCGACTGGCGTTGTCGAACACGCTGTCGAATTTGCTGAAGTCTTCGCAGAGCTGGCGGTCCGGGAAGCTCGAAGATGATGAGCTGATCGACATCCTTTCTCGCGTCGTCGACCATTATCACACGATCTGGCGAAAACACAGCGACACGATGCGGCTCTCCGCGGCGGAAACGTTAACGCGGCAGCGTCTGTGGGAAAGCACGCGGGAGTTCATTCACCGCTACGGGGCCGACCTGTTCCATGCCCGCAATCTGACGCTCGGCTATGTGCGAGCCATCGTTCAGGGGGGTGTTGAAGAGTTTCTGCACTATCTTGATGAAACCCAGGATCCGTTGAACCCCAACCCGTTGATCGAAGACATTCGCGAAGGCCGGATTGAACGAGCCGAAGCGGCGATTCAACTCGAAACGATTTACGGAATCCTCATCGACAAGTTCGACCGGTTCCTCGAATACAACAGCACAACAACCCATTCCGATTACGGCGAGCGGTTTGACTGCTTCCTCGATTTCGTTCGTCTCGAAGCCGCTTACGATCGCGACGACTGGAACTTCACGCCGTACAAGATTGCTCACGAAGCGCTGATCGACATTGGCCGTTTGCAGGCGGCTCAGGACTGGGAGCAGATCATGGCCGGGCGTTCGGCCGATCAGGCCGACGAACATCTGGCCCGATTGCACGATCTGGAATCTCAGTACGGCGTCAAGTTGCCTGCACTCACGGATCACATCGAAGAACGTTTCGTAAAGCCGCTCGCGGTGAACCGCATGCTGGCGCTCGTGCGACAGATCATGGAAGAGAGCGACGAAGTTCGTCGTCGCGAACTGTTCGACGATTTACGAGTGCAGATCGAGATCTATCAGGACGGCACCTTCGGCACCGGACTCGAAGTTCCCGAGTGGCTGCGGATGCTCGATCAGGAGATTCGCAGTTTCGAGATGCCCGATCAATTGGGGAACGATCCTTACGGCGAGCAGATCATTATCCCGGTGACCGTCAACCTCCGTGAGATGAAGAAACAGTTGCGGAACTGGGACGATGACTTCATGCCGAACGCACGCAAGCAGTCGAGGCGTCCTCCCCGAAACAATCCTTAATCGACGGGGCGACTGGCGGCTCGGGCGGGTTTCGTTATATCATCCCGCCGCAGGCAATCGCCCTTCTCTTCTGAGCAGACCCCGAGGATCAAAACGATGTGGCCATTCAGCAGCGGTAAGGACTGGAACGTTATTGGCATCATGTTCGAGCGGCCCGACGCCTACTCGGTGAATGCCAATCGGGCCAAGGGCAAGATGGCCGAATCGGTGAAGACTCGCACGAAGATTCACGATCGCACCATTCTGTATGCCGTCTTCAATCAAAAGGGATCCATTCTCGAAAGTGGGCCCGGCAACGGCGTTCACCACGTGCCTCAGGATACCTACAAGCAGATCGAGAAGGTTCTGCACACGAACGTCTCGATTCGCGAGATCCTCAAGATGCTCGAATCGGGCCAGACGTCCAAGGCCGCCAAGAAGTTCATCTGGAGCGGATATCCCGTCAAGAAGCCGGCCCCCGAAGCGGACTGAACCCGACGCAAACAGCAAGCATCGCGTTCTCGGATTCGTCAGCCGAGCTTTCGCTCGAGCAGCCCCAGAACTTCGTTCTCGTGCGTCTTGAGCTGGACCATTTTCTGCTGCAGCAGTTCGCGTTTGCGTGCGATGTCGCGCGCCGCATAACGGTAATTCTGCTGAGTCTGGCGGAACATCGACGCTCGGAAGTTCCCGGAGGTGACGCCGGTCGTCAGCTTTTCCAGCAAGGGCCGCATGGTCAGCAGAGCCGCGTGCAGTTCGCGTCCCGAGATCTCGGCAGCCAGCGCACACATGCCGATGATCTTTCGATCTTCCATCCGCTCCACTGAGGAGAGAGCAGGAAGCATCGTGGTCGAGGTCGTCTGGCGCGGGGCATCGGTTTCGACCATACGTCCAAACGGACTCGCCTGCTGTTGCTGCTGGCTCTGTTCCTGTTTGGCAGCTGCGAGTGATTTCTGAACGCGAGAATTATCGGGCACGATTTCGAGCGCCTTGCGGTAGCTGGCGATCTCTCGCGTCAGGTTGCCCTGGTCCCGGTAGATTTTCCCGATCTGATACCACGCTTCCCATTCGACCGGATTCTGTCGCAGCACTTCCTTTAAGGCGGACACGGCCAGTGTGTGCTCTCCCTGACGTCGATAGGCGATGCCCAGGTTGTAGAAACCTTCAATCGAGCGTCGATCCCTCTGGATCCCCTTCTGCAGAAAATCGATCGCGAAATCGTACTCCCGCAGGCGGTTGTAGATCGCCCCAATGTTAATGTAGGCGAGGGCCCGATGGGGATTAATGCGAATCGCTTGCTGAAAAGCATCGAGGGCATCGTGCAGCTGCTGGTTCTGCAGGGAAACCATGCCGAGAAGTTCCCAGAGCGATGGATCAGCCCCATCGATTTCCAATGCCTGCTGAAGACAGCTCGCCGCTTTCGCAAAATCCTTGCGGCGATAGGCGGCGACGCCGTCGGATTTGAGCTGCTGAAATGTCACGAGGGAATCGTTCATCAGGTTCTCCACGGTGCACAGTCTGCACAGTCCCAGTGAAGAGCTTCGCAATTTTCCGTGATGAGTCTGTGAATTCGCTGAGCCCGATGCCGTCTGAATCCGTTTCCGCTTACGAGGCGGGCGGGAGACGGCGAGAGTTTGTCTGTCCCCCGCATGGCGATTTGTTTATAACGGCACTGAAGCTGGATCCGATTCGTGTTAATTTTCTCGGGATTCCCGTCGCTGTGGGCAGTCTGTTTCGACTTCTGTATCAGGTCAAAATCCTCTCGCCGATTCTCCGGCCCCTGTTCCGACTGCTGCTCGGCCTGATCGCCATCCCGGTCTTCCGCTTCATCCTCCGCCGTTTCTTCCGCGTGCAGGAACTGGATCCGGAACTTGAGAAGGACCTTGAGCAGTGGTTCAAAGGCTCTCTTGTTCTGCTCGCTGCCACAAAGAACCTGGAGACCTCGATGTTCTCCTGGCTCGACCAGATCATCGGTTCGACCACCGGAGCTGGAGACACTCTCGACAACCCGTGGATCACCGGCCTGCGAATTATGATGGCGATCGGCGTGATCGAGATGATGCCCGACCAGGAGCTGTTCGCAATCATTCATCCGGGGCCGCCGAAGTTCAAATACGACCGGAAGCTCGGACTCTGGAGGTGCTTGAGCAGGCAGTGTCGCCCGATTTGCAAGGGACTGATCTGTCAGCACCTCAATCGTTCCTCGCCTGTGTTTGCGATCCTGTGCACGATCTTCCCGGGCCCGGAAGGCTGGATCTGCTTCGGTGTTGCCAGTGTGCAGTATCTGATCATCGGACTGGTCACCTCGCGCGACCGAGCGTTGGACGCTCTGGCCGAATTCGACCGGCAGGTGGCGATCCGTCGGGAACAGATCCGCGAAGAGTTTTCGCTCGATGACAGTGCGAAACAAGCTGAAAACGAGACCACGGATTCTGCCCCCGCAACCCCAGCGGTGACGCGGGAAACGGTCCCGGCCAGCGCGGAGATATCCCGGTAGCGATACCGACGATCAGTCGTGCCTGCTGCCCGATTGAATTTTTCTGGCGTCGTCTATAATACCGATTTGCCAGACGCTGATCGGAGATGCGAATTCCATGGGACGGACGAGCCACATCCAGGTGCTCAGCCCCGAAGTTGTGAACAAGATTGCCGCCGGCGAGGTCATTGAGCGACCCGCCAGCGTCATCAAGGAGCTGCTGGAGAACAGTGTCGACGCACTCAGCTCCCGCATCGATCTCGATATCGAAGAGGGCGGCACCGAACTGATTCGGATTGCCGATGATGGCGAGGGAATTCCCGCGGACGAACTCCCCCTCGCCGTGACCAGCCACGCGACCAGCAAGCTCCGTCAGGCCGATGATCTGTTCTGCGTGCAGACGATGGGCTTTCGTGGCGAAGCACTCGCATCCATTGCGGAAGTGAGTCACTTCAAGATCCGCAGCCGCGTTCACGAAGAGAATGTCGGCTCTGAGATGTCGGTCATCTGTGGTGATCGCAGCGAGATCCGGCCCACTGGTTGTGCTCCCGGGACGCAGATCGAGATCCGTCAGCTGTTCT
The DNA here is from genome assembly GCA_017795105.1 of Planctomycetaceae bacterium. GTDB lineage: Bacteria > Planctomycetota > Planctomycetia > Planctomycetales > Planctomycetaceae > Rubinisphaera. Next base: position 5,407,070 of record CP051247.1, on the reverse strand, counting down.
GCAATACGCCGGTCCGTCGCAAATTCCTCAAGAAGTCGGCGACCGAGTTCGGCTACATTTCTGAGCAGTTCACGCGGGTCGCTCTGGCCTCTCCGCGGCTGCAGCTGTCGCTCACGCACAACGGCAAAAACGTCTATCGCCTGCCGGCCAATCAGGAACTGAGAGAGCGACTCATTCTCTTTCACGGCTCGCAGACAGTCGACAAGTTGATTCCGGTCGAAGCCGAACACAACGGCATCCGACTGTGGGGTTATGTTGGACATCCGAGTCTCAATAAGTCGACCCGCAAATCGCAGTATCTGTTTCTCAACGGCCGCTACATACAGGACCGTTCGCTGCAGCACGCGCTCGGTGAAGCTTACCGGGGCCTGTTGATGACCGGTCGCTTCCCGGTGGCCTTCCTGTTCCTTGAGATGCCGAGTGATCAGGTCGATGTGAACGTGCACCCGACCAAGTCGGAAGTGCGGTTTCGGGATCAGCAGTTCCTGTTTCGGCTGCTGCTTTCAACATTGCGGACAAAGTTTCTGCAATCCGACCTGCAGAGCGAATTAAATATCCGCCCTGCTGGACAGGCAGCCGGAGCACCGACTCCGGATCTTCGCTCCCGTCAGCAGAAGGTCGAGAAAGATCTTGTTTCCTGGGCCCGGACGCAACTCGAACAACAGGTGCAGCGTCAGCCTGTCGAATCCTCGGATTCTCTCGCAAGTCCGCTCATCGAGCCGTTGAGTGCACGTGCAGAGGCAGCCGTGGAAACCGCGCTCGGGTCGGTCGCCCGCACGTCGCAGCCGGAGCAGGAGCAGGACATCCCGTCCGCCTCCGAAGAGACGACAAATCCCATCGCAACCGAAGCGGCTCCTGCGAGCGATGCAGAGTCGAATGCACCGCCGACTCAAGAGGGAGTGCCCGCAACCGCTTCGACGCAATTGCCGCCGGTCTCAAGCATTCAGGCTTTGCAGGTCGATGACTGTTACATCGTCCTGTCGACCGATCAGGGTCTGACGGTCATCGATCAACACGCGTTGCACGAACGGGTTCTGTATGAACGGTTCCGCAAGAAAGTTCTTGACGGAAAGGTCGAAGTGCAGAAACTGCTCATGCCCGTGACCATGGACATGGACGAGAAGAAGATGTCCCTGCTGCTGGACCAGGCGGAGCTGCTTAAAGAGATCGGCTTCAGCGTCGAATCATTCGGCCGCGGAATGCTGGCTGTCGACAGCCACCCGGTTTTTCTGGGACACAATGATATCCGAGAAGTCATGAACGAATTCGCTGAGAAGTTCGAAGATTCGTCCACCGTCGGACGCCGCGAACTCCTCGATGAAACCCTCCATATGATGGCCTGCAAAGCCGCCATCAAAGCCGGTCAGAGACTGACCGCCGATGAAATCGTTGCCCTGCTCGCCCAGCGCGAAATGATCGACGATGCCCACCACTGCCCCCACGGCCGCCCCACGGCCCTGGTCCTCAGCCGCGAAGACCTCGACCGCCAGTTTGGTCGACTCGGAGCATAAGCTCACTCGGGGCGATTTCTATTGTTCGCGAGTTAACCGCAGCATTGCCCCGGTGCGTTCGGCTGTGATTCGCCCTGGGAAACAGAGCCGCCCGTTCTTCAGTTCCAGCAGATCGGCGAGACTTCGCCATTCTTTGCTTCCCATCTTCTGTCGCGGCCAGTTTTGCCGAGCCCAGAGTTCAACGAGCGAATCGCGGCGAAGAAACGGCGGCAATCGGAGTACGTCAGTGACCAGCAGCCGAACCTGATGGAGATCGCTGGAAATTACCCCCTTCGCCAGCGTCTGTTCGACCAGACTGGTGTGGAACTCGACCGCCTCCGCCGATTGAGCCGCCAGTTCCTGCAGATGATCGCCGAAGTGAGGATTGAGTTCGTCCAGCAGGGGAATCAGTTCATGGCGCAGCCGATTTCGCGTGTAGATCATCTCCTGATTGGTCGGGTCCTCGCGGAAGTCCTGTTTGAGCTCCCCAAGGTAGTCGAGGATTCCCTCCCGACCGATCTGCAATAGCGGGCGACATAGAATGAGCCCCTCTTCGATCTTCCGAACAGCGCGAATTCCGGCCAGCCCCCGGAGACTGGTTCCGCGAATCAAATGGTGTAACACGGTTTCCACTTGATCATCGGCGTGGTGAGCCACGCAGAGAACGGGGCACTCTTCATTCCGGGCCACGTTCGTCAAGAACTCGTAGCGGGCAGTTCGCAGCTCAGCTTCGCCTGTTGACGGATCGCCCAAGTCCTCCGGAACGTCCCAGTTCGTGACCAGGGGCACGCCAATCGATTCACAGAGTCCTGCCACCCAGCGCTGGTCCACATCGGCATCCGGACGAATGCGATGATTGTAATGAGCAGCGACCAGCCTGAAGTGGCGATCACCTGCAATCGCTGCCATGCCGCGGAGAAGTGCGACGCTGTCGGCACCGCCGGAGACGCCCACCAGCACGCGGTCTCCCGGTCGACAAAACGAGGCGAGTGCATCGGACAAATGGCGTTCAAACAGAGGTCGCATCTGCAGCAAGTTCCTAACTGGCAACGATCTTCCGCACCGGGCGGCCGTATTGACGTCAGTTGATAATACCGGGGCAAGCGTTAATATGCAGGCTGGAAATTTCGTCCACTTTTTTCGGGCAGCCGCGTCATGGCCCCGGATCAGGCTGGACATCAACAATCTATTGGAACTGAGAGGCGTTCGTCAGCCTGAACGGCAGGGGGAACTGAGTTCGGCGAAATTGAGTTTTCGCGAGGGCTCTGTCGTTCAAGATCGCCTGTACCGTCTGTCGTTACGAAGACAGGCTGGTGGAATTCGTCCAGTTCAGGATGACTGGAATGGCTGGAATCAAACTGCCGGAAGTGAAAGAGTGATGTTCTATCTTCTATTCACATTGTTGGGACTTGGGCTGCTGCTGAGTATTGCACTCAGTGGCGAGCCGGCGGCTGACCAGCTGACGACGTCCGCGAAGCGACATGAGGGCTTTCGCGAGACCGATCTGGTCGCGTTCTCTCGACAATCTGGCGAAGCTACGCACCTGTTGGTTGTCGTCCCGTCCCGAGGCTTTCACCGCTCCGGCCGTCGCCGGGGCCATGACGAGTCAGAAATCACGGTTCAGGCTCCCGGTGCGCCTTCAGGTTTGATCCCTTCTCTTTCCCTTTCGCGCCCATTCTGCGGAAGCATTGCCTGAATAGACAATTCGAAGATCAGCTGCGGGTCTCCCAGTCGGAGTCATACCGATGGGATCTGAAGTGTGGATTGCCGGCGCGATCGCCCTGGTGATCGGCGGGATTGTAGGTTACGCCTTCGAACGGGTTCGACTGGGAGCCGGCTATCGCTCCAAAGAACAGTTGCTCGAAGACGGTCGCCGGGAAGCCGAGACCATTCGCAAGAACGGGGAGCTCGAAGCCAAGGAAGAAGTGCTTAAGCGCCGCGAAGAGCTTGAGAAAGAGCTGAACTCGCAGCGGAACGAACTGCGGGATCTTGAACGGCAACTCGACAAACGGGAGAGCTCGCTCGAAGATCTTCAGGAAGATGTCACCAAGCGGGAGCGGATGATCGAGTCGATGCAGAACCGGCTCACCGAACGGCTCAAGAATGCCGAGCGGAAAGAGTCCGAGCTTTCTCGCATCGTTAAGGAGGAGCAGGAAGAGCTCTACAAGATCAGCGGACTCAAACGGGAACAGGCTGTCGAACGCCTCCTCGACCGGCTGCACACGGAGCTTCGAAACGAAACCGGCGAAGTCATTCTCAAGCACGAGGCCGAACTCAAAGAGGTTTGTGATTCGAAAGCTCGCGAGATCATCGGCATGGCCGTGCAACGGTACGCGTCGGCTCACACCTCGGAAATGACCGTCGCGAGCATCGATATTCCCAGCGACGAAATGAAAGGCCGGATCATCGGCCGCGAAGGTCGGAACATCCGCACCTTCGAGAAGCTGACCGGAGTTGACGTAATTGTCGATGACACGCCCGGCGTGGTGATCATTTCCTCCTTCGACAACGTCCGCCGAGAAGTCGGCAAGATGGCTCTCCAGCGACTCATTCAGGACGGTCGTATTCATCCGACCCGCATCGAAGAGATTGTGACCGAGTGCCAAAAGGAGATGGACGAGCGAATCATGCGACTCGGCCAGGAGGCGGCTCAGGAAGCTGGCGTTCAGGGACTGCACGAGAAACTGATTCAGTTGATGGGACGCCTCAACTTCCGCGTCAGCTACAGCCAGAATGTTCTCCGGCACTCGATTGAAGTGGCTCACTTGACGGGCATGATGGCCGAGCAGCTCGGACTCGATGGCACATTGGCCCGTCGTTGTGGCTTCACACACGACATCGGGAAGGCCGCCGACCACGAAATGGAAGGGGGACACCCGGCGATCGGAGCGGACCTGCTCAAGCGGTATTCCGAAGGCGAAGAAGTGGTCCATTCCGCAGCCGGCCATCACGATGACATCCGCCCCGATTTCATCTACACCGTCCTGGTCGCCGCAGCCGATGCGATCTCTGCTGCCCGACCGGGCGCCCGTCGCGAAACGCTTGAGAAGTACGTTAAGCGGCTCGAAGAACTCGAAGCCCTGGTGTGCGGCTTCCCGGGAGTCGAGCAATGCTACGCTGTTCAGGCAGGTCGCGAAGTTCGAGTGGTCGTTGATCCACGTGAAGTCAATGACCGTCAGGCGGCAGCGCTGGCTCGGGATATCGCCAAGGCCGTGGAAGAGAATCTGACGTATCCGGGCGAAGTGAAAGTCGCCGTGATGCGGGAAACCCGGTCCGTCGAATTCGCCCGCTGATCGAAACAAGTACGCGATGTTCCGAACTCAGCGGCGGGAACTCTTGTCTCGCCGCTGGCGGACAGCGTCCCCCGGCTGCCGACAGGAATCCATAGACTGCTTTGATGGTTAACAAATGATCGATCCCCTGCCCGACTTTGAAACGTTTTCCGCTCAGGCCGAAGGTCAAACTCTGGTCCCGGTTTACTGTCAGCTGACTGGCGACTCGCTGTCTCCGGTCGAAGCCTTCCGGCGTCTCGACAAAGGAGAGCATTCGTTTCTGTTTGAAAGCGTTGTCGGCGGGGAGCGGATCGGCCGCTACAGCTTTATTGGCTCCAATCCGTTTCTCACTATTCAGGCGGCCGGCAACGACGTCACGATTTATGAGAACGGGAAAACCCGCAAGGAAGTCAGCGATGACCCGCTCGCCTTACTCGGAGAACTCCTCAGCGATTATCGCATGGCCCCGCACCCTCAACTGCCGCGATTCTGTGGCGGAGCAGTCGGCTACGCCGGCTACGATGTCGTTCGCTATGCTGAGAATCTCCCGAATGCTCCGGAAGATGACCGCCAGGTGCCGGACATGCTGTTCGGCCTGTACGACCGGATGGTGATCTTCGATCACATCAACAAGACCGTCTTCGTCGTTGTCCTTGCCGCCGTCGAAGGGGAAGATCTCGAAGCCGCCTACAAGACCGCCGGGAAAACACTCACCGAGATTTGCCTGCAGCTCGAACACAATCGCAGCCCGGTGCCTCCCGAACAGATTCGTCTCGATGACAACCGCTCTCTCGACTGGAAGTCGAACTACACTCGCGAAGAGTTCGAAGACGCCGTCGAAACCTGCAAGGAATACATCCGGGCGGGCGATATCTTTCAGGTCGTTCTCAGCCAGCGGCTCGAACTTGAAACCCGGGCGAGCGAACTGGCCATCTATCGCGCCTTGCGGGTCGTGAACCCGAGTCCGTTCATGTTCCTGGTCAAGTCGCCGGAAGTAACACTGGTCGGCAGCTCCCCGGAGATCATGACGCGTGTCGAGCATCGAGAGATGACCGTTCGCCCGCTGGCGGGAACTCGACCACGCGGAGCGACTGCCGAGGAAGACATTCGGCTCGAAAAGGAACTGCTGGCCGATCCCAAGGAACGAGCTGAGCATGTGATGCTTGTCGATCTGGCCCGAAACGATATCGGCCGCGTTGCCGAGTACAACTCGATCGAAATCAAAGACATCATGGTCGTCGAACGGTACAGCCACGTGATGCACATCACGTCGAACGTCACCGGTCAACTTCGCAAAGAACTCAGCGCTCTCGACGCCCTTCGAGCCGCCCTCCCCGCCGGAACTGTGTCGGGCGCGCCCAAGGTGCGGGCCATGGAAATCATCGACGAACTCGAGCGGCATCGCCGTGGTCCTTACGCCGGCGCGGTCGGCTATATCGACTTCACCGGAGACATGGACACCTGCATCGCCTTGCGGACACTGGTCAAGCAGGGCAAAAAAGTGTACGTTCAGGCAGGTGCGGGCCTCGTCGCCGACAGTGTTCCGGCAACGGAATACGAAGAGACATTGAACAAGGCAAAAGGCCTGCTCAAGGCAATCGCGATCGCTCATCATCAATTGAGCGGCCACGAATAGCCCCGTGGAGATCCTTCCCGATCTCCGTCGACACGAGTCCTGAATGTCGAGGAGCCGAGCAGTGTCCGAGTTTCGATGCCTCCCCCTGATCGTCGCCTGTCTGCTGGCAACGACCGCAGTTGTTTCTGCTGACGAGCCTCCGATTCGTTTCGGGCCGTGGAAAGTCCTTTATCGCGGTTCGTCGAAGACTTCGATTTCACAGCTGTCGGACGACAAGTTTCCGTTCCAGCCGCTCGATCAATTCACGATCACTGGCGAGATGGCGACCGATCCTTTTCGGTTGAATCAGGTGCAGGTCGATGGCACCTGGGCGGTGACCCGAGGAGTCCTGCATCAGGCCAACGGACGCAGCGCGGCCATCAAGCTGGGACGTGCGGAAGATTTTGAACTGGAGATGGGAATCAACGCCGAAGGCGAAGGCGGCTGGTTTCTGCTCTATGGCTACAATGACGGCCAGGGCCATGGCCTGTATAATGTCACCCTGAAGACGAGTGGCAGCCCCTGGTTTGTCAGTCAGTTCGCTCGCGGACATGGTCTCAAAGGGACTGACCAGGAGATTGCCCGCTATGAATGCCGCGGCGATGAGCCCATTCTGATCCGGGTTGCTGGCGGGAAGCTGACGGTCTCCATCAGCCGTCGCACACTGATCGAAGACCTCGACCTGCCCGACTATGAGGCGGGCGACATCATTCTCGGCACGTACGATACGAAATACGGCCCCAAACCGATCAAAATCTACGGCATCCGCCTGCGGGAGCCGCGCGAGTAAGACCTTGAGCCCTCCTACGACACATCCGGCGAAATCGGCAAACCAGATTGCCTGGCCGGAACCGCGGGCCGCTTACATTCACGTGCCCTTCTGTCGTCACCGTTGCGGCTACTGTGACTTCGCGATCATCGCCGGCCGCAGCGAACTTGTGCCGCGATACCTGGCCGCTCTTCGTCGTGAGATCGAAAGCAGTGCGTGGCTGAATCGTCGACCGCATTCCGTCGATACACTTTACATCGGCGGCGGCACCCCCACTCTGCTTTCTGCTGCGGAACTGCGGGAACTGCTTCAAATCTTAAATGAACAGTTCGAACGGACGCCGACAGCCGAGTACACCATCGAAGCCAACCCGGATGGACTCACGGAAGAAAAGCTCGAGGTCCTGCAAGAGTTCGGCGTCAACCGCATCAGTCTCGGCGTACAGACATTCTTCGACGAGCAGCTCGTCCAGCTGGAACGAACTCACACCGCCGTTGAGACGGTCCGGGCCATCGAGTCCGTCCGCGATCACTTTGAAAACTACTCGATCGATCTCATCTTCGCCCTGCCCGGGCAGTCACTGGAACAGTGGAAGCAGATTCTCCGAAAGGCGATGGAGTTCGAGCCGCCCCACATTTCGACCTATGCGCTGACCTTCGAGAAAGGGACCCGCTTCTGGGGAGACCGCGACAAAGGCCTGCTGACGCAGACCGATACCGGAATCGAAGTCGAAATGTACCGGTTCGCTGCTCAGTTCCTGCAGGACCACGGCTACCAGCACTACGAAGTCTCGAATTTCGCACGTCCCGGGATGAAGTCCCGTCACAACGCCACGTACTGGTCAGGCCGCCCGTTTCTGGCCTTCGGCCCCGGTGCAGCCTCGTTTGTGAACGGGCAGCGACATACGAACCACCGGAGTTCCTTCACCTGGATGAAGCGGCTGGAAGCGGGCGAATCTCCGGTCGCTTCCAGCGATGACCTCAGCCCGGAAGAGAGGGCCCGGGAACTCCTCGCCATCGGTCTCCGACAACGCGACGGGCTCCCGGTTCAGCCGATTCAGGATATGACCGGATTCGACGTCTTCGAGCTTTGTGGGACGGAATTGAACGATCTCGCGGCTCGAAAATGGATCGGATTCGACCGCGAAAGGGTCTGGATTACTCCGGAAGGACTCCTCTTCGCGGACGAAATCGCCGCGGAACTGATCTGATCGCTCCTTCCGTTCAGCAATTCTCTCGATATAATGGCCCGTTTTAACGCCCCTTTTCCGCTACGCCAGCACGAAACTGTTATGAGCCAGCTGCCAATTCTTGATCTGACCGCTCCCTCCGCATCTCCTTCTGCTCCAGAAAGCAGCGGGGTAAAGGGCCGCTATGCGTTTGTTTCTCTCGGTTGTCCCAAGAATCTGGTCGACAGCGAGAAGATGCTCGGCTCTCTGGCTATCGAAGGCTATGCGTTGACTTCGGAAGCGGAGGGGAGCGACTTCGTGATCGTGAACACCTGCGGGTTCATCGACAGTTCGCGGCAGGAATCGTTCGGCGTCATCGAAGAAATGCTGGAGCTCAAACGGCAGGGAAAAACGAACGGCGTCATTGTCGCCGGCTGTCTGCCGGAGCGGATTGGCGGCGATCTGCGGGAACGACTGCCGGAAATCGACCATGTCGTCGGCGTCTTCGGTCGCGATGAAATCACCAAAGTCGCCGACCGGATCATCGGCAGCCAGCGGGAACAGGTCGACATCTTCCGCCCTGCTCCGATTCGTGCCCTCGACGACCGGGCCCGTCTGCGAATTACGCCGCAACATTATGCGTATCTGAAGATTTCCGAAGGCTGTAACCGGACCTGCACATTCTGCTCAATCCCGAAGATGCGGGGCAAGCATGTCACCAAGCCGATCGAAGACATCATTGCCGAAGCCAAAGAACTGGCCGCCGATGGCGTTCGCGAGCTGATTCTGGTGGCTCAGGACACCACCTATTACGGCATGGACCTGTATGGCGAAGTTCGGCTCCGCGATCTGCTTGAAGAGCTCGAACAGGTCGAAGGGATCGACTGGATTCGGTTGATGTACCTGTATCCGGTCAACTTCACCGACGCCCTGATCGACAAGATCGCTACGTCGAACAAGATTCTGCCGTATCTCGACATGCCGCTGCAGCACATCAACAGCCGCGTTCTCAAGCGGATGCAGCGTCGGGTCGATCGTGAGCGAACGATCGAACTGGTCGAAAAGCTCCGCGAGCGGATTCCGAATCTCGTGCTGCGAACCACTTTCGTCGTTGGCTTCCCCGGCGAAACCGAGGAACAGTTCGAAGAACTGCGCGAGTTCGTGAAGGCGACCCGTTTCCAGCGGATGGGCGTTTTCCCGTACTCTCTCGAACCGGGCACCCCAGCTGAGAAACTCGATGGGCATCTGCCGGAAGAAGTGAAGCAGCAGCGGGTCGATACGCTCATGGCGGACCAGCAGGAGATCGCCTTCGAATTCGGCGACTCGCTCGTCGGCTACGAACTCGATGTCCTGATCGACGAAGAAGTCGAGCCGGGCCTCTGGCAGGGTCGCTGCTTCGCCGATGCCCCGGAAATCGACGGGACCGTTTACGTCCAGGGCGAAGGACTGAAGATTGGCGAGTTCGTGCCGGTCGAGATTGTTGACTCTCAGGACTACGACCTGGTCGGTGTCGTCAGCGAAGACGAAGAGTAAACGCCAGGTGCCATGCCCACGCAGTCGTGGGCATGCTGCCGAGCGACGCGAGTCCACTCCGGCAGGCTGGATTGATCCGTCGGTTGATGGTGCGTCAAGTCGCACCCTGCGAGCGTTCGGAACGCGGGTTGCAGAGGATTGGACAGGACGACTGTTTTCCCCTTCACCGAGAAGACACCTATGTTGAACGCTCCGAATCTGATCTGCCTGACGCGGCTCGTGCTCGCATTTGTGGTCTTTGCGATGATTCAGCTGACCGACTGGTGGATCGCCACGACGGTCATTTTTGTTATCGCAGTCGCGACCGATGCCCTCGATGGATATCTGGCTCGAAAATACAACCAGGTCACTGTTTTCGGCCGCATTCTCGATCCGATGGTCGACAAGATCATCATCTGCGGCTCCTTTATCTTCCTGCAACAGATTGCCGGATCAGGCATCAACGCCTGGATCACGCTGACAATCGTTGTCCGCGAGCTCTACATCACGAGCCTTCGCGGCTTCTTCGAGCAGGAAGGGATCGACTTCTCGGCGAAGATGAGCGGCAAGCTGAAGATGGTCCTGCAGTCTGCGGCCATTCCGGCCAGCATGCTCAGTCTGCTGCCATCGCTCGCCGACTCCGCCACATTCCTGCTGATTCGCGACGGCCTCATCTGGGCCACGGTGGCCATCACCATTTACAGCGGAATCGAATACACCTTTCGTGGGGTGAAGCTGTATCGGCAGAAACACGCCGGCGACGCTGCCTGATTCCGGATTGCAGCTGTTGCTGTAACCCCGGAGTGTGCGTTTCGGAGAGTTCGCTGATCGGGAACGCGACGCTCCCCCAGATAAATGATCGACTTTGGGGTAGCCCCGGTTGATTCAACCGGGGTGGCGAAGCCACAAGAGGTCTGGCAACGAGCTCCTGATTCGAATCAGTCTTTGAAACCTCTTGCCGACTGCGTCGGCCCCGGTAGCGGAGCAACAGGGGCTACCCAGCTACCGGTTAAGTTTAAGCGCGGGCCGGAGAATGCACTAGCGAAGCCAGTCGCACTCTATCAGTGTTTAGAGTCGGCGGACGTCGGTCTCGGCCATTTGAGGCGGTACGCTGTCGGCATCGATAAAGATGCGATGCCAGACTTCCAGGACCAGCAGGGCCCAGAGTCGCGAGCTGTGATCAAACTGCTCGCTGACGTGCTGATCGACCAGACTGCGGATTCCCTGCTCGGTGAAATAGCCGCGATCGAGAGCCCGCTGGCTGAGAAGAATGTCGTAGAGCAGCGGCTTAAGTTCGTCCCGGAACCAGTGGTCGACGGGTACGCCGAAGCCCATCTTGGCCCGCTGCAGAATCGGTTCAGGAATCAGATCGCCGAAGGTGTCGCGTAGAATTCGTTTGCCGATTCTTCCGTGCAGTTTGAAATCGACTGGCAATGCACAGGCGAGATCGGCGACGTGCTGATCGAGGAATGGGCTGCGACATTCCAGCCCGACGGACATGCTGGCGATATCGACCTTGGTAAGAATGTCGTTAGGCAGATACGAAATCTGATCGACGCCGGCCGTTTGTGAGACCAGGTCAATCGGCTCGGTCAGATCGTAGAGCTGATCCATCCAGTCTTCCGGAGTTGACTGCTGCAACGAAGCCGCGAAGTCGCTGGAGTAGAGTGCACTCCGCCGCTGAGGATCGAAGTAGCAGATCCAGGTCATGTAACGCCGCCGTGGATCGAGGGCGGCTGTCGTGAGAAACCGTTTGAGTCGACGCGTAAAACTTTTCTGCCGGATCGAAGCGGGCATTTTTCGCCAGAGCGGATTCTTGACCAGCATTCGCAACGGAAGTGGAAGAGCGTCGAGTCGTTCGCCCAGTTGCACGGCTCGGTAGCGGTCGTATCCCAGGAAGAGTTCATCTCCGCCATCGCCGGTTAGGGCGACAGTGACGGCTTCCCGTGTGAACTGGCAGAGGGCCATCGTTGGAATGGCGGAGTTGTCAGCGAACGGCTCTTCATACTGCCAGACAAGCGACGGAAGCGAGTCAACAGCCGAGGGCGAAACGACTTTCTCGTGATGATTCGTCCCCAGATGCTTTGCCGCCATGCGGGCGAAAGAGCGTTCATCGAAGTCGGGAACATCGAAACCGATCGAAAATGTCTCGACAGGCCGCTCCAATTCCCGCTGCATCAACCCAGTGATCAAGGTCGAATCAATCCCGCCTGAAAGGAACGCGCCGAGTGGCACATCACTCCGCAGACGCAACCGCACGGCTTCGGACAGAGTTTCTTTCAACTTCTGTTGAGCCTGCTTGGGCGTGAACTTCCGATAGCTGTCCCTGAGCACCTGCCGTTCAGGGACGGGGTCGCGCATCGACAGGGGTGACCAGTACTGTTCGACTGAAAGCTCGCCGTTCGACCAGACCGCGAAATGTCCCGGCAGCAGTTTGTTGAAGCCTTTCAGAATCGAACGCGGAGCCGGCACGTACTGCCAGGTGAGGTAATGGTTGAGCGACTCGGTATCGACTTCCCGCGGGATCTCGGGCAGTTGAAGGATGGCCTTCATCTCGCTGGCGAACAGCAGTCGGTCGGCTTCCTGACGATAAACCAGCGGCTTCTGCCCGAAACGATCTCGGGCCAGCATTAGTCGTGAGCGCGAACGATCCCAGATCGCGAAGACGAACATCCCTCGCAGATGATGAACCATCTCCGTGCCGTGCTGTTCGTAAAGATGCACGAGCACTTCGGTATCGCTGTCGGAATGAAATCGATGTCCCTGGCTGAGCAGCGTTTCGCGAAGTTCGCGGTAATTGTAGATCTCGCCGTTAAAGATGACGCCGATCGATTCATCTTCGTTCCACATCGGCTGCTGTCCGCAGGCGATATCGATGATGGAAAGCCGGCGATGTCCGAGTGCAACGCCCGCAGTCGATGTCTGCTCCACATGCAGTCCGTCGGCATCGGGTCCACGGTGAGCAATCGCGGCTGTCATTTGCGAGAGCTGTTCGCGCGAAACGGCCTGTCCGCTGCTGGTCCAGATTGCTCCACAGATGCCGCACATGGTTGGTCTTTCGTCGCCGTGCTCGAAGAAGAACGTCGAACTCTACGAGGCCGCGTCGCCGGCGAGAAGTTCGTCGTAGAGTGATCGATGCTGATCGATCATGGCCTGCACGGAGAACTCGTCGAGCATCTTCTGCCGGGCGGCTGCTCCGAGCCGAGCCGCCAGGTCTGGATCTGACTTCAACTTCCGTAGAGCAGTCGCGAACGCAGCGCTGTCGCCGAGCGGGACCACGATTCCGGTTTCGTCGTGCGTGACCAGTTCGAGGTTGGCGGGAATATCGGAGACAATCACCGGCAGGCCCGCCGCCATCGCTTCCATCAAACTGTTCGACTGCCCCTCAAATTCACTGCCGAGCCAGAAGGCATCGATTCCAGCGAGAAACTCGTCGGAGCTTTCCTGATGCCCGAGGAACTTCGTGCAGTGAGAGATGTCATACTTCTCGGAGAGTTCGAGCAGATGTTCCCTCTCCGGACCCACGCCGGCAAAGGCTCCGTGCACGTCTGTTTCGGCCATGTTGGCCAGATGCAGCGCCCAAAGCAGACTGTCGAGCCGCTTCTGGCGGGCGAGTCGACCGATGGAACCGACGACGAACGCTCCCCTGGGAAGAGCGACCAGCTTCCGCCAGGCGGTGCGAATGGACTCGTCGGAGGATTCACTATCGGCCTTGCCGACTCCGTTCTGAATCACATGGATCAGCTCTCCCGGGACTCCGAGATCGCGATAGAACTCGGCCACACTCTCGGAATTGACAACCATCGCATCCATGGAGGTCTTTAAACGGCGATCCAGAAACAGCTGCCAGGAAGCTTTCCACGAATCGACGCAACGTTCCGCGACAACACATTTCCACGGCGAGCGACGGGAGTGCAGCATCCGCACATGAGTATTGGCCGAAAAGAGCCAGCTGTGCACAATATCGGGCCGAAACCGGCGAATGACCTGCCGCAGCCGGCCATGGGTGACTGGATCAACCCTCAACCGCTTGTTCAATACGGTGACCGGGATGCCGGCGTTCTTGAGCTGCCCTTCGAAATAACCGCCCCGGTTGAGTGCCACGACCTCGATTTCGTTTCCTTTGGCAGCCAGCCCGGTGGCAAGGAGCGTCAGTTGCTTCTCGGCTCCAGACTGATCGAGAGTGGGAACGACGTACAGAATTCGACGGGAACTTGAGCTCAATTTGATAAAATCTCTTGTGCAGCAGAGAGGGCAGCAGGCCTGTGCGAAAACTCCGAATATATCGGAAAAACAAAGTGCGGGGAAACGCCGTGTTGTGCCGATTTTTCTAAAATCTGACATTGACGCGATATAGTGTCCTGATCAACATGCAATCGGTAATCAGCCCCCGGCGGTCTCCAACGTGGAACCACTGAGGGGACGTGGTGTCGCTCGAAAGTGCGTCAAGCGATTTCGAACCGAGCCGTGGATCCGGCCGATTGATCTTTATTCCAGGGAAGGGATGAAAGTGAAGATTCAAGGTTTCAAGTCGCTTTTGAGAAAGTCCGGACTGGCGACTGCACTCTCAGCGCTCATCGTTGCCCCTGCCGTGTACGCCCAGGGTGTTTCCGCACAATCGGTCAGCCTCTCCCAGGAGCAGGTCAAATCTCTCGACACCGCTCAAGCTGCTTACGACAGCCGGAAGTATGATCAGACGATCTCTCTGGCCAACGAAGTCCTGAAGTCGAGCCCGAACCAGGATCGTGCCCTCTTCCTGCGAGCCAGCGCCCGCGTTGAACTCGGAATCGATACCGGTAACGCGGCCATGATTCGCGATGGCGTTGCAGACGCCCGTGCTTCAATCGAAGCTTCGCAGTCGAAAAAGCCCGAATACTATCTGCCGTATCTGTACGGTATGACCAATCTGTCACTGATCGAAGAGCGTGATGAACATGCTCAGGCTTCGATCAACGTGGCCAATCAGATTCTCGAACGTCTGGAGATGACTCCGCAGCACCGTGCGAGCATTCTCTATCAGCGTGGACTGGCCAAACTGCAGGTCGATGAAACCATCGACGGCGGAGCAGCCGACTTCAAGGCCGCTATCAATCTCGAGCCGAAGCACATGGCTTCGATGACCGCTCTGGCAGACGCTTACGCGATGTCGGGCAACAACGAAGAAGCTCTGGCAACGTTCAATCAGTTTGTCACCACCTTCCCGGAACATCCGATCGGCTACAACAACCGCGGAATGTTCCACAAGGACATGGGCAACAAAGATCAGGCCGTGGCCGACTTCCGCAAGGCTGTCGAACTGGAGCCGAAGTTCTTCGTCGCTCACATCAACCTCGGCTACATGCTGGCAGAAGCCGGTCAGGCGGCCGCTGCTCAGCAGAGCTTCAGCAACGCCATCGCCCTGCAGCCGGAAAATCCTGCCGTCTACGCACTGCGCGCCAACGCTCTGCTGCGTCAGGGTAACTCCAAGGATGCCATCACCGATTACCAGAAGGCGATCGAACTGTTCCCGAAGAACCCGATGGCTCACGCCGATCTCGGCTTCGCCTACTTCTTCCTGAAGCAGTACGACATGGCTTTCAAGCAGTTTGACCAGGCCATCAACATCAACGGTCGCCTGCGATTCCTCGATCCGTGGATCTACGCGTCGATGGTGCTGTCCGGTCGCGCTCAGGATGCCAACAATCGTTTCGCCGGAACCGTCGCCAAGCCGGAAACCGAACGGGACTGGATCGATCTGGCCACGCTGTATCTGATGGGCAAGATCGATGGCGAAGTGCTGCTGTCCAAGGTCAACCCGGAAGACCCGAACGCCGCTGCTGCCCAGAAGTGTGAAGGCAACTACTTCATCGGTCTGCGGACCTCGAACCTGACTAGCCGCGATGCCGCTGTTCCTTACTTCCAGGAAGCCCTCAAGACTGGCGTCAGCCACCTGTCGGCTTACCGGGCTGCTCAGTTTGAAATGCAGCAGTTCTAAACTGCCCGCAGCAATCTGAAATCAACGACGGCAGCCCGTTCTCGGGCTGCCGTTTTTTTGTGGTATCGAGGCCGCGGCCCCGCCATCATTTGAAGAAGACTCAAACGTGCGTATATCCGGCGAGTCCTGTCTGCTTTGCTGACGGTGTATCCAGTCGCCCTGCGTGGGCGAATCGCTTGCGAAAGGTCACGACATGGCGAACGCGACGGAGTTCTGGCTGGATCACTTTGACGATGCCGGCGTCACGGCGGAAGAACTCGCGGACTGGGAGCAGAATTATGGCGTCTCTCTGCCGCTTCTGCTGCGCGATGCACTACTGATCCAGAACGGCGGTCTCGTGCTTCGCGGGAAGGACTTGAGGATCCATCGTCTTGATGAGATCGCTCCCCCTTCCGCCGAATTCTGGGAGTTCGCTGATCATGAACTCGCCGAGGAGATCGACGAATACGATCCGAACCTGGCCTTCTGGATTGGCTGCGATGAGCATCTCGGCGGGCAGTACTTGCTCGACTTCAACGAGAGTGGATCGGACGCCGAGCCGGTTGTGCTCGAGTACTATTCCGATCCCGGGGAAGCGACGATCGTCGCTGATACGTTTGAAGAGTTCATTGACGACCGGACTTCGCGGGACGACAGCCCGCTGTTCGACTGGTCGGAGACCGACACGCTGGACGTCGTATTGGCTCGGCAGATCATTGATCTCGCGGCCGACGAAGACATTCTCGTCCGACTGGAACAGGTCCTCGGACGGCGAGAAGGACGGCTCGTCCTCTATGTGCACGAGTTCAATGGTGACGAAGAGCGTTACGAACGGATCTTCATTCCTGAACCACTCGATGCGACGATGTCGACCGTCCAGCAGTGCCGCCCTGCTCCGGCGAACACGTGGTTCCTGCATCTGTACCCCGTCGACTCCGAGGGCATTCAGAGTGCGACGTCCGTCCGTGCTCCCGATGAAGAGGAGTGGGACAATGAAGAAGCGGACGGCGTGCCGGTGTATGCGACGTTCGAATCAAACGACCGCGAGCTGTTGAAGCAGATCCGCCAGCAACTGCTGGGAAAGTCATAGCTCGTACCGGCGGCATCTTGCCGCCGAATGCGTGTGACTGCAGCGATGGCGTGAATCGCCGTTGAATGTCCCGCACTCAAGTGCCGTGACAGAACTCGCGGGTTCTCTGCCAAAGACGTCCCTTCGGCGGCAGGATGCCGCCGCTACGATGGAATCGCGCGAAGCGTCAGCGAGGGAGGAGGACGCATCTCCCTCTTTGACGCTTCGGGTTAGGATTGGAATGCTGCCGACGTGGCTGGGGCGTCTAGCTCGAAAGGTTTTCGGCGACGTCGGTGCGGTAGGCGGTGAGGCCGGGGATGAAGCCGACGAGGGCGGCGAGGCCGATCATGATGGGGATCAGTGTCAGCTCAAGAGGTTCGAAGATGAGCGGATCGATCACCAGACCCGTGCGGGCAGTCACGATCGGGGCGGCGGCGATGATCAGCCCGTGCCCCAGCAGAATGCCAACCAGGCCGCCGATCAGACAAAGAATGATCGACTCGGTCAGGATGATCGAGAAGACCTGCATCCGGTCCGCTCCCAGAGCTCGCATGATGGCGATTTCCCGCTTCCGCTCGGACATCGAGTTATAGATGCTCACGAAGATGCTGATGCCGGAGACGACGATGATAATCGCGGTCAGATACAGCAAAATCATCCGCACGTTGCCGACGAGATTGTTCATGAGCCGCTGCATTGGGCGGATTGGATTGACGGCCTGAGCTTTGAAGCCTTCCCTCAACTGAGCGGCAAATTCGATGGCCCGCGACTGGGCCAGCGTGGGCCGCTTCGGGTCTTCTTTCATTCGCACCAGGATGGCGGTGACTTCCCTCTGCAGACTGGGCGTCGGGTGATCGTGATGAGCATGGTCGTGGCCGGTATGATCGTGGTCGGCATGAGCCGCCAATTCTTTCAGGTCATCGGCGTGGTAGGCACGAACCTGCTCGACGGTTTCCCCAAAGAACTCAGCTTCGCGAGCAATAGCTTCTTCGACGGGCTTCTCATGTCCGGCAATGGCGAAGAAACCGGTCAGGTTCACGAACACGGTGCGATCGTTCGGCGTGCCGGTCGGTGCCAGGATCCCGACGATTTTGAACTTCTCCTCGTGAACGTGGTCGTCCTGACCGCCGTGTACCATCTGAAACTCATCGCCAACTTTCCAGCCGTTGACTCGTGCGACCGTTGCTCCAATGACGGACTCCCATTTGCCGCGTGGCCAGGAGTCGTCTTTATGAATCTGAAACCGTTTGCCCTCGGCATACTCAACATCAAAGTATTCGACAGTCGTACCGAGAATCGGAAAGCCCCCTTCTTCCGTCGAATCGCCGAGAGCAATCGGAATCGCGACGCCGATGTGTTTGTTCTCTTTGACTTCGTCGTAATACCGCCACGGCAGGTTCTCAATTGGTGGCGTGATGCGGAAGATCGTATTGAGCACCAGATCGAGCTCGCTCCCTTTGGGGCCGACAACCAGATCGTACCCAATCCGCTGCAGGTCGAACGACTGCGTGACAATTTTATTGGCCACGAGTACGGCGATCATCAACGCCACGCCAAGGGCGACACTCAGAGCAGTAAGAGACGACGCGAGCAGTCGCTGACGAATACTTTTGAGAGCGATGTTAAACAGATTCATGGGAGCAGGCAGACCGTGACAGAAGGAAGGAAGATGAAGAAGGTCGGCGGTGCAAACTATGTCTTCTGCAGGACCTGATTGAATTCGGCCAGCTGAACGACGCGATCAAATCGCTGAGCGATTTCGGGAGCGTGGGTGACCAGCAGCAGCGAGACGTTATGCTCGCGGCACATACTTTGAATCAGATCGAGAATCTTATCCTGGTTGGCCGGATCGACGCTCGCCGTCGGCTCATCGGCCAGCATCAGGCTCGGGCGATTCGCCAGAGCCCGGGCGATCGAAACCCGCTGCTGTTCGCCCACCGAAAGTTGACCGGGGCGATGACTGAGGCGGTGTCCCAGACCGACTTTTTCCAGCAGTTCCTTCGCATGCTTACGATCAGCACGGCCCCGGGCAAAGCTCATTCCCAGCAGAACGTTCTCGAATGCACTGAAAGCCGGGAGGAGATTGAAGGTCTGATAGACGAAGCCGATTCGCTCGGCTCGGAAGCGATCGCGAGCGGCTTCGGGCAACCGGGTGATTTCGACGTTGTCAATCAGTACCTGCCCCGAGTCGGGCGTGGTGATGCCGGAGATAATGTTCAGCAGTGTCGTCTTGCCACCGCCACTGGAGCCAACCAGAGCGGCTTGTTCTCCTGTTTTCAGCTCGAATTCGGGAACATCGAGGACGGGCAGGTTCTCCCCGCTCGGTTCCTTGTAGCTCTTGTGGATCGAGATCAGTTTCAGCGACATGCGGTGGCCTCGGGGGTTGAAACTCGAATCAGCAGGTCCGGCTGGGAATCATATCGAATCGGGTCCAGTTATCGAGGTCTACGCCAAGATCAGTCAATGCGTTGGCTCGGATGACGGGATCCTGCCGCAAATCCCGACCACGTCGCATCGGCGACATCCGATCTGTCAGCCCGAGAGACGCCTTAACGGGACGTTGACGTCGAGTGTTCGGCTACGGCTGCAGGAAATACCGGTTTTCGACGGCGGGCGGTTGATCGGCCAGTTGAGAATCGTTTTTCCAGTGGTTAGACTGAGCCCGAATTGCTTTCGCTGTGTCCTGACAGCCATTGGCATTTGTAGCGAGAACCCGAGGCGCGATGTACGCTCCCGGTCTCCGCTCTCCCAGGCAATCGGAGTGATGTGGACCGTCGCTCCCCTCTGAATTCGGACGAGATTTCCTATGAAACATGTGTTATCGGCTCTGGTGATGAACCAGCCCGGCGTTCTGGCGCACATTTCCGGAATGCTGGCTTCGCGAGCGTTCAACATCGAGAGTCTGGCTGTCGGCGAGACCGACATTCCTGAATTTTCGCGGATGACCTTCGTGGTCAGCGGCGATGACCGGGTCCTCGACCAGGTCCGCAAGCAGCTCGAGAAGATCGTAACCGTGGTCCAGGTCATCGATTTCTCCAAGCGAAACTACGTCGAGCGCGACCTGATGCTGATCAAGGTCCGCACGGAAGGCACCTCCATGACGCAGGTCAAGGAGCTGGTCGAGATCTTCCGTGGAAAGATCGTCGACGTGCAGCCGCACCAGGTGATGATCGAGATTTCGGGCCCGGAATCGAAAATCGCCGCCTTCATCGACGTGATGCGCCCGTTCGGCATCATCGAACTGGTTCGCACCGGTCGGATCGCTCTGACTCGCGAGAATATTGAATTGACAGCCGTGCGGGACCGCGAGTCGGTCAGCACCCCGGTCTAAGCTTTTTCGTCCCCCTGAACCCACAATTTCGACACCACAGTCGTTCTTCTTCCAGTATCTGAAAGCCTAACACAACATGTCGATCAAAGTTTATTACGATGCGGACGCTGACCTCTCCCTGCTGAAAGACAAGACCATCGCCATTCTCGGCTATGGCAGCCAGGGACACGCCCAGGCCCAGAACCTGCGTGACAGCGGCTGCAACGTAGTCATCGGTCAGCGCAAGGGGAGCCCGAACTACGATCTGGCCGTCGAGCACGGCTTCGAGCCGATGCCCGTCGACGAAGCCACCGACGCCGGCGACCTGATCAACATTCTGCTGCCGGACGAAGTTCAGGGCGACGTCTTCCGCGCTCAGATCAAAGATCGCCTGAAGCCGGGCAACCTGCTGATGTGCTCTCACGGCTTCAACATTCACTTCGGCCAGATCACCCCGCCGGAAGGCGTTGATACCGCTCTGGTCGCTCCCAAGGGTCCTGGCCACCTTGTTCGCAGCGAGTATGTGAAGGGCGGCGGCGTTCCTTCGCTCATCGCTCTGGGCGATAACGCTTCGGAAACCTCCCGTCAGCTGGCTCTGGCTTACGCCAAGGGTATCGGCGGTACTCGCGGTGGTGTGATCGAAACGACCTTCGCAGAAGAAACCGAAACCGACCTGTTCGGCGAACAGGTTGTGCTCTGCGGCGGTGTGTCCGCTCTGGTCAAAGCTGGGTTCGAAGTGCTGGTCGAAGCCGGTTACCAGCCGGAAATGGCCTACTTCGAATGTATGCACGAACTGAAGCTGATCGTCGACCTGTTCTATCAGGGCGGTCTGAACTACATGCGGTACAGTGTTTCCAACACCGCTGAGTTCGGCGACTACACTCGCGGTCCTCGCATTGTGACCGAAGAAACCAAGGCCGAGATGAAGAAGGTCCTGAGCGAAATCCAGACCGGTGCCTTCGCTCGCGAATGGATTCTTGAAAACAAGGCCAACCAGGCTGGCTTCAAGTCGGTCCGTCGTCGCGAACGCGATCATCAGATCGAAAGCGTCGGTCGCGATCTTCGCCGCATGATGAGCTGGATCGATTCCAAAGAAGTCTAGAGCGGATCGCTCTACCGTATGTCCGCGAATGAGAGTTGATTGGCGTGAAAACGCTGCATCTTTCGCGGACGGAACGGTCTTAGCTTGAATTAAACTGCTCTAAGACGACTTCTTCGATGCTGTCTTCCAGCTTCGAACATCACGACAACCGAAAACTCCGCAGCCGACTATCAGAGCTGCGGAGTTTTTTCGTTCAGGCGTCGATGTAACCTTCTCGAATCGCCAGACGGGACAGATGCACGCGATCATGAAGCTGCAGTCGTTGCATGATGCGATACTTGTGACTGTCGACCGATTTCTGCGACAGCTTCATTTCGCGGGCCACTTCTTTGACCGTCTTCCCTTCTGCGAGGTGGATGAAGACTTCGAGCTGTCGCTGCGTGAGCACCGTTTCGATGGCATCGGCATTGAGCTTGAGTCTCGAGCCACTCACATCGAGCTGCCGTCGCACTTCAAAGGCCCAGTACTGCTTGATGCGACCATCGAGAAGACTCTCGACAATCGAGACGATCTCATCTGGAGTGTTGTTCAGGGAGATGCACCCCCGGGCCCGGTACTGGATGGCCCAACTGAGCCACGAAGATTTGAAATTGCGGGCGAGCAGCACAAACGGCACGCGATGCTCGGACAACCGCTCCAGCAATCGCCGGGTGTGCGCAGGGTGATCTTCAGGATCGACAACCGCCAGAACTCGTCTGTCGCTGAAATCGTGAAATGACTCTTCCGCGAGCATCGCATCGACATTTTCCACACCGCAGTTTGCGTCCCGGAAGGCGCGCGTCAGTGCTTCGGCCACGAAGGGATGCTGCGGAAAAAGAAGAGCGGTGGGATGGGCAATCTGCTGAGAAGGGAAATTATCTAGAGTCGAGTTAGTACTGGTGAGAAATCGATTGGTTCCCGCTTGAATCATCGTTACTTGGTTCTTTCAGAATGAAAGATGGAGCTAACCTGAGATGTGACGTGTTGAAGAGGTGTCCGTCTCCAATTCTTTCATCGTCCAGCAGTGCATGGTTGGATATGTCTCATATTCGCCAATTGACGCGGACCTCCAATGAAATTCCGTACACAAACCAACAGATGAGCCAGCGGTTCAGAAGCGAGCCGGGCCGCCGCCGTTTCTTTCGCGCATAAAAAAATCGACTCCGGAAGGGAGTCGATTCTGACTGGTTTCTCGCTGGAACCTGCCGGCGATTACTGCATGTTCAATTTAGAGACGGCGTCATTCAGGATCTCGACGGCCTGCATGTCGATCGTGATCTCTGAGCGTTTCTGGAATTCGTCTCGTTTGTCTCCTTCAGTTTTGACTTCTCTGTCGATCCGAACTTTCCATTGTACAGTACCCAACGGCATCGCGTCGGAGACCCAGACCTGAGAGAAATTCGTCACACGGGAACTGAGGTCCTCGATATTCGTCTGGCAATCGACTCGCTGGCAGTCATATTCACCGGCGGTAACATTCACGGTTTCTTCCCCTGCCACCGTCAAATGCTCGTTCAGCAACACCTGGGATAGCAGCGGAAAGACCTGCAGCACCGGGAGAGCGAACGGTTCGGCATCGCGATCGCCGATCTTCTGAAAGCCCTTTACGACCGGAACAAAGGCGTGAGGAACATCGGCCCGGAAGAACTCGAGACCATTGATGGCCGATTCTGGCACGAGAACCTTGTAGATTCGAGTGGCCCCCGGTCCTGATTCCAGGACGCCATCGACCTGCTGGCCGGTGGTGACTTCATATTCGAGCCAGACACAGGAAACGTTTTCGCCTTCAAATTCGGCCATTTCTCGATCGAGACAGCGAATCTCCAGGACGCGTTGCCATTGCAGCGAGATATCCCCCAGATCACTCTGAGGCCGGAACGTAACCTGACGGTATTCTCCGCTGTAACGAACGGCGGTACCGGATTCCGGCAGATTCCAGACAAGCCCCTGGGCCGCCGCCTGACTGGCGAGGGTCCCCAGGAACAGCGTGGCTGCGAGCACAACAAATCCAGCAGACCGACGCAGACCGGAGAACAACATGCGGAGTTCCTTCAGAGATTTCTCATAACTGGTTCAATGACACGGGTCTCGGCGGAAACCCGCGTGACAGAAAGCCTTTGAGTGCGAGGTATAATGTGGTCCGCCTCCCGGGAAAATGCAATGCCGACCTTTTTTCGTCGACGAAATCGCATCAAAAACCGCCCCAGTGAGTGTCACGAACCGCAGAGGCGGGGCGGACCTCTGTTCTCATGAGCCTTACCTAACCGGTACAATCCGGATCAACCGTGAAACTCATCATGAACAGCAAGGGAATATCTGTGTCGCAGCTTATCAGTGCCGACGAACGTCGCAGTCTGGCCACTCGCATCTGGCGAGCCGGAGTGGAAGCGATTGATTCGCGAAGGCTAGTGGAAGAAACCATGACCTTCGACGGAGATGCCCTGCGAATCGGCTGCAAAGCGTTTCCGCTCGACAGCTTTCGCAACCTCATCGTCGTCGGAGCGGGCAAAGCGGGTCAGGGAATGGTCGCCGGCCTCGAATCTCGCCTGCCGGATGAGTTCCTGAAGACACGCGTCCGAGGCTGGGTCAACGTTCCCGCCGATTGCGTGGGCAAACCAATCGATTCCCCGATCGTCCGTCATGCCGCCCGACCGGCTGGCGTGAACGAACCGCGGCCCGAAGGAGTTGAGGGGACGCAAAAAATTATCGAGCTGATTCAACAGGCCGATCCGCTCGACCTTTGCGTGGTACTGATTTCCGGCGGAGGAAGCGCTCTTCTGCCGGCCCCGGTCGAAGCAATCACACTCGATGACAAGATCCGCGTGACACAGCAACTCAGCCGGCGCGGAGCCTCGATCGAGGAATTGAACCTCGTGCGGACTTGTCTGTCGCAGCTCAAAGGGGGCGGATTGATTCGCCATTTTCGCGGTCAGGAACTGATCACGCTGATCATCTCCGACGTGATTGGCGACCCGCTCGAAACGATCGCCTCTGGCCCGACGGTCGAAACCTTCCGCTCGCCGACTGCGGCTCTGGTCGTACTCCGGAAGTACCTGATCAACGAGATTCCTCCGCGAGTAGAACATTACCTCGCCAATGGTCCTCACGATTATCGTCTGGAAGGAACACCGCCGCCGGTCGAAAACATTGTGATCGGGAACAATGCCCGCGCAATCCGCTACGCCGCGGCCCGAGCCGAAGAGTTGGGCTTTCGCGTCGAGATCTGCGGTTCGGAAAACCAGGGACCGGCCGACGAATTCGGAAAAGCCATTGTCGAACAGGCCGCTCAGACGAGTCCGGGCGGGCAGCCAGTCTGTTTCCTCCACGGGGGAGAAACGACGGTCTCCCTGGCGAATGTCGAAACTCCGGGGAAAGGGGGACGCAATCAGGAAGTGGCGTTAGCCGCCGCTCTGGCGATGCGGGCCCATCCAGATCTGACGGATCGACTGACCGTTCTGGCAGGGGGGACTGATGGAGAAGACGGCCCGACCGATGCCGCGGGAGGCTACGCCGATTACAAGGTCCATCATCGTGCGAGCGAGCTTGGCCTGTGCATCGAAGACCATCTGCAGCGACACGACGCCTATTCCCTGCTCGATCGATGCAACTCCCTGCTCCGCATCGGTCCCACACACACCAATGTGATGGACCTCACCATCACCCTTCTCTGGCCTTAGAGCCGAGAAGGGTATGGCAAAGCGAATCGACCTACTTGCCGGCCGGCGCGGCTGTGGAGTCGACGAAGGGAACTCCGTCGGCCAGATACCGCCAGTTCTTCAGGAACGAGATCAGATCGACCATCTGCTGAGGGCTGATCTGCTTCTCGAATTCCTGCGGCATGAATGATGTCCCGTTCGAGCCGAACTCTTCAATGTCGCCGCGTGACAGCGTCAGGGACGTCCCTTTGCTCTGCTTCAGCGTGATCGAATGAGGCGTTTCCTCGGCAAGAATTCCCGTGGCGATTTTGCCGTCGAGTGTGACCGCGGTGTAGCTGAAGTAGTTGTTATCGATAGCCCGGTTCGGATCGAGAATCGAAACGAGCAGTTCATCGGGTCGTTTGGTTCGTGTATCGCTGATATCGGGCCCCACACGGACCCCTTCGTCCCCGATCTGATGGCAGATTGAGCATTGCTGTTTGAAGAGCTCCTTCCCGCGAATCGCCGTCGGGCGGTCGAGTTTGGCCGTTGTCAAAACGTCTCGATAGGCCGTCAGTACGGATTCGCGGCTCGCGACTGTCTGCGACGCTTGAAGCTCGCCGTACAGCTTCCGAATCTGCTCATTGCGAGAGCGACTCAACCGCGTTTTTTGATCAGCCGCGAACTCCCCGAAGCGCAGCTGTCCGTCCTGAACTGTCTCTAGCAGCGCGATCGTACGGCTCGAATCGCCCAGGCAAAAGTCGACCAGTTCCCGACGCATCAGCGGCGTTTCCTGACGAATCAGCGAGATCAATTCCTCAGTCTCTTCAGCAGAGACGGAATACCCCGCCCCATCGAGTGATCGCAGCGCAGCCGTCCGGAGATTCATCGCTTCTGTCCGATCGAAGACCAGATCAGACAACAGCTCGTGAATCTCGGCTCCTCCCAGATATTCGAACATCTCAATGGCGGTGAGCCGATCGGACTCTTCGCTGCCCGGCTTCGCCTGTTCCAGAAGTGTCGCGACGTAGGCATCCAGCTTCTCATCGACGCTTCCGTTTGAGCGGACGGTTTCCAGCTTTTTCCAAACCGATTGCCCTCGAGAGCGCAGTCCTTCACCGAGCCCCATCAGAACGACGGTCGTATCTTCCACCGAGGTGGAGTCCTCTCCGTCAAACAGAGAAATCAGCAGTCGGTCGATACTCGCTGAATCGTTCACAATCCCCAGCAACCCGGCCGCTTCGGTCAACAGAGAACTTCGAAGCTCGGCCTTCGTTGCTGGAGATTTCAGAGCGAACTGCAGCAATTCCGGCAACTGGGCTTCTTCGGTCAGGAGCAAAGCGGCTCGAATGGCCCACTCGTCGCCCCCCTTTTCGACCACCGCGTTCACGACCTGATTGAGCTCTTTGGAACTGAGCGGAGCGATCCGCTGCAGAGCCAGCATCGCCTCGAAGCGAACAGGACCGCGAGAATCCTGCAAACAACTGAGCAGGTCCTCGCCCAACTCAGTTCGGATTTCAAAGGACGGATCCGCCGCCAGCCGGGACACTGCCGCCAGATATTGAACACGGACGCGGGCATCTTCGTGTTGCAATCCTGTTCGCAGCTGATCGGCCGTCAGTTTGTTGAACAGTTCAGACACCTGCAGCGCGGCATTCATTTCCTGGGGCGTGGCCTCAGTGTCGATCCACATGGCAACTTCACCCGCGAGAGCCGGGTCGTTCTCGGCGACAATCAGCCGCCACGCCGTCTGCTGCTGCCAGTCGTTTTCGCTTTTCAACCAGGTGAGTACCTGCTGGCGATCAAGTTCGCCAGGGACATCGAAGCCGCCGTTGAAATCCTTCCGCGCGATTCGCCAGATGCGACCGCGATCGTTGCCGAGGGTGAGGTCCGGTCGCTGCTTGAGTTCGTCCGGCATGAACTGCGGGTGTTCGATCACGGCCCGATACATGTCGAGCACATACAGCGAGCCATCCGGACCGAGCTTGCAGTTGACGGGCCGAAACCATTCGTCGCGACTGGCCAAAAACTCATGCTCCTGATGCGGATTGCGGGCAGCCAGCGTCGAACCGCGAAACTCGATCGCATCGCGATGGACAAGGTTCGCCGTCGGGTCACAGGCGTAAATGAATGTGTCTTTGACACCGGGATCGGACGCACTCTCATTCGTCGCATCGGCCAGCGCTTCCGTCTGAGCACTCAAGACGCCACAGGCCGCAGTGAACTGGCCCTGATGCAGATTCGAGGTGGTCCAGTTGCCTGTCAGCGGAGCCAGCTTGGAATCGGCGGCTGAAGGAGAGACGTCATGAATCAGCGAGGAAATCCGCAGCTTCGGCTGACGCGCGAGATTCCCGTAATCGAACATCACCTGCATGCAGGGATTCCGGTTCGAACAGATCAGCCGGTTCCCGAACTCATCAAAGCTCATACCGAACTGGCCGTTTCCGGCCACCGCTTCGCATTCGCCGGTATGCGGATTAAATCGAAGATCCTTGCCGCGAAGATCGATTGGTTCCTCGAGTTTCGGCCACGCCGGATGAGCGACCTCCACTTTCCCGCCACGAATTCCGTTCGCCAGATAGATCCAGCCGTCCGGTCCAATCGTCGGATGATTCGCTCGCAGCTGCGGGTTCTCTTCCATAAACCCGGTCAGCCAGATTTCCCGCGAATCGGCTTTGTCATCGCCATCGGTGTCGGCCATGAACTCGACCGCGCCGCTGAGAGCGACGATTGCACCGTCTTTCCACGGGAGTAGACTTGTCGCGAACAGCAGATTATCCGCGAATACTGTCGCCGATTCGTACACGCCGTCGCCATCCTTATCCCGCAGGATCTTGATCCGACTCTTCGGGGGCTCCCCTTCTCCGGGTCCGTTGGGATAATCGCGCATCTCGACGACCCACATTCGCCCCTGTTCGTCGAAGGTCAGATGAACCGGATCGATCACGGCTGGCTCGGAGGCGGCCAGCCGGATCTCATAACCCTCCCGGAGTTCAAACTCCCCGAGAGCTGCTTCCGGTTCCAGTGGTCCGGCATTCGCGACCGGAAGCAGGAGATGAAAAAGAAAGGCGGGAATGAGGGACACGAGGAGGGTGGGGGCGTAGTTCATCTATCTCACTTTATTGTGGGGAGAAGGTGGGGGTGTTCGATGAGCGCTCCTTGGAGTTTCGGCTTTAGTTGCCGGCGGGCGGCGTGGGGGGCGGCGGAGGAGGCGGAGTTGAACCGGTGAACTCGGAAACCTGATTAATCGGAGTCCAGGACGACATCCCGGCACTCCAGGCATACGAACCCTCAGGAACCTGACCGGCTGCCATCCCCTGCAACACCTGATCTTTGGTGAATGGTCCGAGAGTCTGTCCGTTATGGGAAATGTGCCAGGCACCGCCCCCAGGTGGAGGTGGCGGCGTTGCTCCCGTCTGACCGGTGAATCCTCCGCCTGATCCGACCATGCGGTTGGCCATGGCGAAGCCCATTCCAAGTCCCATGCCTTCGGCTGCTCCGCCACCGGCCGGGTTCTCGGCTGCGGCCATCATGGCATTGCCCATCTGGAACTGCTGGAACTTATTCATATCACCGATGACGCCCATGCTCGAACGGGTGTCGATCGCTTTCTCGACTTCTTCCGGCAGCGAGATATTGATAATGAAGAGCTGCGGAACGTCGAGGCCGTACTCATCATCGACTCGCTCGCAGACGAACTGTCGAAGCTGCTCGGAGAATTCGTTGTACTTTCCGGCCAGATCGAGCGCGGCGATCTGATTCTCGCCCAGCATATCAGCCAGCGAGGTGTTGATCATCGACCGCATCAGTTCGGTCACTTCGTCGGCATCGAACTGTCCATCGGTACCAACGAGTTCTTTCAGCAAAGCTTTGGGATCGATCGCCCGTAACGCGTACGTTCCAAACGCCCGCAGACGGATCGGCCCGAAATCGGGATCCCGCATCATAATCGGGTTCGGCGTGCCCCATTTCAGATCGGTAATCTGCTTCGTACTGACGAAATAGACTTCCGAACGGAACGGACTGTCGAATCCGTATTTCCAGCCCTGCAGGGTAGAAAGAATCGGCAGGTTGTCGGTTGTCAGCGTATAATGACCGGGTTCGAAGACGTCAGCGATTTCGCCGCGATGCACGAAAATAGCGGTCTGCCCGGGACGGACAATCAGCTGGGCGCCGTGCTTGATTTCGTTCTGATACCGCGGAAACCGCCAGACGAGGGTATGACGGGAATCGTCAATCCACTCGATAATGTCGATCAGTTCCGCACGGAGCTTGTCAAAGAATCCCATGAGAAAATGGTCCTCTGCAGTGCTGTGAATTAAGGGATGTGAACGCCCGCAGAAACGGATGAGCGAGATCTCCGTCCCCGGTTTCCTCAGACGAAAGTCGAGACTATCATACCTCCATCGGCGGCGATCGTCACCAGAAAGTCCGATTCTGAGGACATTCCCGCGAAGCCGCCGCTCGGGTGATAACGAAACAACGACCGATCCGGATCAAAAACTTCCGGGACTGGATGAACTGAAATGAAAGTAATCCTCGCCAATCCCCGCGGCTTCTGTGCCGGGGTGAACATGGCAATCAAATGTCTGGAAGAAGCCGTCCGGATGTTTGGTTCCGATATTTACGTGTATCACGAAATCGTCCACAACCGCTATGTGGTCGATCGCTTCACCCGTGAAGGCGTGACGTTCGTTGATCAACTGGAAGACGTCCCCGAAGGATCGATTCTCCTTTTCAGTGCCCACGGCGTCTCGCCAGCCATTCGCGCCATCGCCCGCGAACGCAGTCTGCAGACGATCGATGCCACCTGTCCGCTCGTCACGAAAGTGCATCTCGAAGCGATCAAGTATTCTCGCGCAGGGTACAACATCATCCTGATTGGTCACGAAGGACACGACGAAGTCATTGGCACGATGGGCGAAGCCCCCGAGAGCATCACGCTGGTCGAAACAGCCGAAGATGTCGGGAAGCTCGACTTCCCGGCTGATGCAAAGATCGCATTCCTGACGCAAACCACACTCAGCGTGCAGGAAGCCAGCCAGGTGATTTCCGCTCTCCGCGAGCGTTTTCCGCAGATCGAATCGCCGCCGAAAGAAGACATCTGCTACGCGACGACAAACCGGCAGGAAGCCGTTTCGATTCTGTCTCAGGAAGCGGAACTCGTGCTCGTGCTGGGCAGCCAGAACAGTTCGAACAGCAAGCGTCTGCAGGAACTCGCCGACGATAACGCGAAACGTTCCTTCCTGATCGACGGAGCACACGAGATTAAAGCGGAATGGTTTGAAGGGGTTGAAACCGTCCTGATCACCGCCGGTGCGAGTGCACCGGAAGTCGTGGTGCAGGAGTGCGTTGACTACATCGTCCGTGAGTACGGAGCGGAAGTCGCGCAGCGGACGATTCAGGAAGAGAACGTGAAGTTCCCGCTGCCCAAAGAACTTCGGCGTCTGCAGACCGCCAGTCAACAGCAGTGACATTGATCCATGCCGGGTGAATCGAGCGGGCCGATTGATGCATTCGTGGCGTTAAATCTCGTCAAGGGAATCGGTCCGCGATTGCAGACCAGTCTGCTCGAACGCTTCGGCTCCCCGGAAGCGGTTCTACGAGCGTCCGATGCTCAGCTGTCTTCCGTGCCCGGGATCGGCAAAAAGATCATCGACACGATGCGGCTCGATGATCATCGCGACATGGCCCGTCGCGAACTCGCCGATTGCGAATCGAACGACCTGTCGGTCATCACGCACGACTGCCAGGATTATCCTCCGCTGCTGCGACAGATTCCCGACCCGCCGCTTGTGCTCTACTGCCGTGGACGCATCGAACCGCGCGATCAACTTTCTGTTGCCATTGTCGGCTCCAGAAACTGCACGCTCTATGGACGTCGTATGGCCGAGCAGTTCGCCGGCGGACTGGCGCGAGCCGGCATCACGGTCATCAGCGGACTGGCCCGGGGCATTGATGCGGTTGCCCATCGAGCCGCTCTGCAGGCGGGCGGTCGAACCATTGCCGTCTGTGCCAGCGGACTGCTCAAGATGTATCCGCCCGAACACACGAACTTCGCGCTCGAGATCGCGCAACAGGGAGCCGTGATCTCGGAATCCCCCCTGCTCCGCAGCGCGAGTCGAGGTTTGTTCCCCCAGCGAAACCGGATCGTTTCCGGCATGTGCCTGGGAGTGATCGTGATCGAAGCTTCGCGCACGAGCGGCACGCTGCACACGGCTCGACATGCGATGGAACAGGGACGCGAGATCTTCGCCGTTCCGGGGCCACTCGACAGCCGCGAAAGCGAAGGGTGTCACCAGCTCATCCGCGACGGCGTCCAACTCGTCCGCGGCGTCGACGATGTGCTCGAAGAACTCGGCCCATTGATGCAGCCCGTTCAGATGCAGTACACGCCCCCGACTTCCCGCAAACAAACCTCCGGCGAATCAGCCCCGCAGCCGACGCAAACGGTCGAGGTCCAGGTCCCACGTCAGCTCAACCTGAGTGACCAGCAGACGCAGATTTTGAACCTGATCACCAATTCGCCGATGCTCGTCGATACCATCATCGAACAATCGGGCATCGAAGCGTCCCGGGTCCTGTCGACACTGACGATCCTGCAGATGAAGAAACTTGTCGAACGACTCCCGGGCAATCAGGTGGTCCGTTCCCGGTTCGTCTCCTGAACGGAATGTCTGCCGAACTCAGTCCGTATCCCCGGGAACGAGCGTCCGGGTGCTCAGCAGGGCCGAAACCTGTCCGTATTCGTCGGACGCAATGAACGCATCACGGTCTTCCCGCGTTGGAAACAGTTTTCCGTAAATGGCCCCTACACCGAACAGCGCGTTGTGGGCAGCAAGCCAGTTGTCGGTTCGTTCAACGACGCGGGCGGCCTCCTTCAAGGCCTGTCGGAATCTTTCGGGAAGAGGTTCGGTATCCGGCATCTCAGTTCTCTCTTTGTGATGTCATCGTCCTGACTGTGTCCGACGGTACTCCACCGCCTTTGCAGAGCAGACACGACAGAAGAAGAACAGGTTCGGAGCCTCACCGCCGCGTTAGCAAACAGACCGTTCCAGAAAGGGATGGCACAGAGATTCATCTCTGTGTTGCGACCGCAACAGGAGGCCTGTCTTCAGAGCTTCTCTAGTT
Organism: Planctomycetaceae bacterium; assembly: GCA_017795105.1. Classification (GTDB taxonomy): domain Bacteria; phylum Planctomycetota; class Planctomycetia; order Planctomycetales; family Planctomycetaceae; genus Rubinisphaera. Next base: position 5,375,065 of record CP051247.1, on the reverse strand, counting down.
GTCTAGGTAACTTCTCTGACGAACGCGACAGACCAGCCGCTTGTGGCTGCGCCACCCAGAGATAAATCTCTGGGCCATCCTCCGAACTAACGCCCCTGATTAAAAAAAGCCGCGGGTCTCTGCAGACCAGCGGCTTCGATTCGTTCTCTCAGTTCAACCTCATGCCCATTCGCGGCGGCCTCGGGCGCGAAGGAGGTTGGCTTCTTCGTCGTTGACGAATTCTTCTTTCACCGGATCGATCGTCAGCTTGCGGTTCAGAATCCACGACAGAGCGGCGGCGTGGCAGGCGATGTGCGAGCGGCGCATCACGTCCTGGTTGGCGGCCGGCATCTCGCGGGATCGCATGCAGTCGAAGAAGTTGCGGGCATGCGCGCTGACATCGATGCCGCGAACGCGCTTCGTGCCTTCCGGCAGTTGCTTCTGGAGTTCGTCGGACGAAGCGACGATCTCGCCCTCATCACCGGTTTCAACCGAACCCTTTTCACCGACGAAGCGGACCGGGCAGGTGCCGAGTCGGGTGGTGTACTGTGGCGAGCGATCCCTGAACGGATCCGGGAGGAAGTCCATGATCAGCTTCACGCCGTTCGCGTAGGTGCAGATGATGCTCTCTTGCGTCGGCTCATAGGTCAGCGGCATCGTGTCGTCGGACTGATTCGCCCACTGACAGATATCGAGTGTATGAGCGCCCCAGTCGAGCAGACGGGCGCCGGAATCGAAGTCCCACTGACCACGCCATTTGCCGTTCACATACTGCTGATTGAACGGACGCCAGGCGGCTGGTCCGAGCCAGAGGTTCCAGTCGACCACATCCTGCGGCGGCTGCGGTTCAGCCGCCAGCCAGGTGTTGTCGAGCGTCGGCATGTAAACCGAAGCGTGCAGCTCCTTGATCTTGCCAAGTTTGCCGTTGTGGACGAACTCGACAGCGTCCTTGAAGTTCGGCACGCTGCGACGCTGTGTTCCGGCCTGGAACACCCGCTTCTCGGCGTGAATGGTATCGGCCAGTTCCTGACAGTCGCGAATGGTGATGCCGCATGGCTTTTCGGAATAGACGTCTTTCCCGGCCTTGGCGGCTTCAATCGAAGCAGCGGCATGCCAGCGATCGCCAGTGGCAATCAGCACGGCGTCGATATCCTGCCGAGCGAGCAGTTCCCGGAAGTCGCGATAGAGTTTGCATTCGCTGTTGCCGTAAGTGCCATCGACGAGGGCCTTCCCCTTCTCGCGACGGCTCTCCTGCACATCGGCAATGGCGACGCAGCGGATGTCGTTGAACTTCAGCATCGCCGTCAAATCGTAAGTGCAGCGGGGACCGATGCCGATGACGCCGAGGTTGATTCGGTCACCGGGGGCGGTATTGCCATCGCGGCCGAGGGCACTGGCGGGAACGAAGCTGGCCATCGAAAGAGCAACCGTCGCGGAAGCGGTACTCTTCAGAAAGTTGCGGCGGGAATCCTGACTCGGGGTGTCCATGAATCCGGTCTTTCTCTGAATGGTGGGTGAGGTCGGAGGCGAGCGACATATCAACGAACGCCATGGTATCACGCCCGCCTTCCCGATGCACCCTCGTGCAGGTTTTCGGAAGGACGCCCGTACCGACAGCATCTTGCCGCCGATTGTGCGCAGGGCAACAGAAGCCGCCGTCAACTTCAGTCGGTGGCACAGACATTCCTGTCTGTGGACGAAAGACATTGCTGCGGGATCAAGTCACTCACAATTTGAGGCGAGGGACGGCCTTATATTGCGTTGATCAACGGCGAAATCAGATGGAACATCGATTTCGCACAGACAGGAATGTCTGTGCCACCCGCCGGAAAGGTTGGTTGCCTTTAGCTTCGGAACCACATTACGGCATCTTGCCGCCGGCACGGATTGTCACCGCACGTTGGGATAAAACCGGGCCAGCCAGTGCGGCGAGACTCCCGCGTGAGCCATCGTGATGATGCCCCAGTTTTTCAGCGTCTGTCGCAGCATGCCCTGTCGTTCCCAGCGACGGGCACTTACGACAATGCGTTGCTCCGAGACCCGAATTTTCCCCCGACGGGCCAGCGTTTTCGAGAAGAGCAGATCTTCGAGAAACGGGACATCAGGGAAGCCGCCGAGTTCGTTGAACAGAGCCCGCTTCAAAAAGAGCCCCTGGTCGCCGTAGGCCCATTGCAGCGTGCGTGTGCGAAGGCGGTTCCCCCGCTCCATCAGGCGATATCGACGGCGGGGATGATCGATTTGCTGCGTGAAACAGCCAGCCGAGGTGCGGGGATGATTCAGAATTGTGACAGCATCTTTCAGGCAGCCGCGTGTCAGCTGGCAGTCGGCATGCAGGAACAGGAGTACCTCTCCCTGAGCCCGTTCGGCTCCAAGATTTTGTTGCTTTGAACGGCCGCGGGGGCTGATCAGAACGAGATCTGCGGCTTGAGCGTTCTCCAGCGTGGTATCGGTGCTCCCGCCGTCCACGATAATGATTTCCGTCGTAACTTCTGAGACATCAGAGAGTTGCCTCAGCGACTCGATCAGCGGCCCGATCCGCTCGGCTTCGTTCAGGACCGGGATGATGATCGAAAGATCCATGGAAACTCATGAAAGCTGGCAAGCTGGGCAATGCGGGGACTCGGCGGTGGAGATTCACGTTGTGCCGGTTGTAATGCCGATAAGAAACGAGAGCGCCCGGAACGAGAACTCGTGGACCGTTATGCAGACTACCGCTTACCAAGTCAATGTGAAGGAGCTTTTCAACGGTCCTGTCGACCTGTTGCTGTACCTCGTGCGCAAACAGGAACTCGATATACTCTCGGTTTCCCTCGGTGAGCTGGTCGATGGCTTCATGACCTATCTCGAAGTGCTCGAGTTCATCGACTTCGACATCGCGGCTGACTTCGTTGTCGCGGCTTCTGCTCTGGTCGAAATCAAGAGCCGCATGGCGCTCGTGAAAACCGAGCCGGTCGAAGAAGAGGAAGAAGAAGCCGAGGAGTCGGATGCCAACGAGCATCTGATTCAGCATCTGCTGCAATACAAGCAGCTCAAAGAAGCCGCCGATGTTCTGCAGGAACAGGCCCTCGCCTGGCAGGACCGCTATCCCCGGCTCGCCGATGAACGTCCGCACGAAAAGCGTTCGATCGCCGATGACCTCATCAAGGATCTGGAGATCTGGGACCTTGTCGGGGCCTTCTCGCGAATTGTGAAGAAGAAGTCGACCGAGCGGGAAGAACTGCTGCGGTTCGATGCGACGCCGATTCACATCTACGTCGACCAGATCGGCAAGCAGGTGCGGGAAGAAGGCCGCGTGCTGTTCCAGTCGCTGTTCGAGAAGGAGGACGACCGCAGCAAAGTGATCGGGATGTTCCTGGCGATTCTGGAACTGCTCCGCCACCATCATTACCGAGCCGAGCAGAACGTCGACTTCGATGAAATCTGGCTGATGCCTCCGCTTGAAAATAACGTCTTCGAGCAAGACAATGCTCCGTCCACGCCTCCCCCGCAGCTCGCCGCCGAGTCCGCTGCTGAGGAACCGGAATTGGAAGAGCCGGACGAGGAGGATGACCAGGACGACTTCGAAGACTGACAGAAACTGCATCATGCCCAAGCCGCAGCCCCGCCCCACCATCGAGATTATCGGGGCCCGGATGCACAACCTGCAGAACATCGACGTCTCGATCCCACTTAACGCCTGGACGGCCATCACCGGCGTGAGCGGTTCCGGCAAGAGCAGCCTCGTGTTCGACACGATTCACGCCGAGGGGCAGCGGCGTTACTTTGAGACTCTTTCCACCGCGGCGCGCCGATATCTCGATCAGCTCGAACGGCCTGATGTCGATCGCATCGACAATCTCCCGGCGACAATCGCCGTTGGCCAGAAACAGCAACCGCGCGGCGGCATCACCCGCGTATCACAAACAACCGGCATTGAATCGCTGCTCGTCCAGCTGTTTGTTGAGCAGGGTCAACTGCAGTGCCCTGACTGCCGGATTCCGGTGCGAACCAGCAATGCTCCCGATGCCCTGCGAGCCATCGCTTCACTGCCTGAGGGCTCCCGCTTTCAGGTCTGCTTCCCCGCGCTGATGAAATCGGGAGCCAAAGCAAACGCGATCGACGAAGAGAAACGCTACTGGGATGGCGAAGGTTTTCAGCGTTTCCTCGATCTGCCGAGCGAAAATAAGAATCTGCCCGCCTTTCTGGTGATTGTCGACCGACTGAAGTCAGGCGGTGACGAAGCGCGGATCGCGGAAAGCGTCGAACAGGCGTTTTCAACGGGCCTCGGACGCTGCATTCTGCTGGTCGAACCGGCTGCCGCCGAAGCAGCCAATTACTCTGGATACTCGCAGGCGATCGCCGACGAGCAGTCGCGGGAGTGGACCGCTTGGTTTTTCTATCGGGAGCCGGAATGTCCGAGTTGTGGACTCACGCTGCCTCCGCTCGATGAATTGCTGTTCCGCACGACCAGCCCGGATGGCATGTGTTCGAAGTGCAATGGCCACGGCTACGTGCAGAACAAAGCGAAGAAGAAGCTCGTCTGCCCCGAGTGTGATGGCCTGGGCCTCGGAACGGTGCCTCGCCTCACTCAGCTGCAGTTGATTGACGAATCACCGCAGCTGACATTCGCAGAATGCCTGCATCGAACCATTGCCGAGATGTTGAGTGAGATTCCGGAAGAGATCACCGGCCCGCAGGCGTCGATTGTCCGATCGTTGCGGTCACGGCTCGAAGGACTTGCCGCTCTCGGTCTCGGTTCTCTGTCGCTGAGTCGGCTGACACGCACGCTTTCGACCGGCGAATTTCAGCGGCTAGGCCTGGCGGCTGCGTTGAACGATGAATTCGTCAATACGCTTTACCTGTTCGACGAACCGACGGCTGGACTGCATCCGCGGGATCGAGCGGGCATTGGCGGATGGTTACGCCGTTTCGTCGATCAGGGCAATACGGTCATCACGATCGAACATCATGAGGACGTCGTTCAGGCGGCGGATCACGTGATTGAGCTCGGCCCCGAAGCGGGCAGCAATGGCGGAACGATTACTGCATCGGTTCCGGCAGCCGAGTATCGACTCTCGATGCCCGAGGAAGAACCTGCAGGCTTCACGACCGATGACGGTGGTCAACTGCAGCTGACCGGCGTTACCTGTCACAATCTATCGGATCTGTCGGTTACGATTCCCCTGCGACGGTTCGTGGTTGTCACCGGAGTTTGCGGCAGCGGGAAGACGTCGCTGATCTGTGAATCGCTCTACCCGGCTCTCATCGAACAACTCGCCAGCCGGGAAGGATCGACGGTCAAGCCGCCGGAATTCGATGATCCGTTTGCTCCGCCTGGCTCGGTCGCTTCGATCACGGGAGCAGAGACAATCAGCGATTGTGTGCTGATGAACGAGACCCAGCTCGCCGGCTCCTCCCGCAGCACGCCGGCGACTTATCTGAAGGTCTTCGACGACATCCGCAAACTGTTCGCCGAAACAACCGATGCCCAGACGCGTGGCTACAAGCCGAGTCGGTTCAGCTTCAACACGAGCCGCGGCGGACGCTGTCAGTATTGTGAGGGGATCGGCTCGGTCGAGATCGATATGCAGTTCCTCGCCAACCTGAATGTCCGCTGTCCCGAATGCAAAGGAACCCGCTTCGCCCAGGACACGCTGGAAGTGAGCTATCGCAACCGCAACATCGCCGATGTGCTCGCGATGACCGTCGACGAAGCCTTCGCCTTCTTCCGAAATCACCAGCTGATCCTGCGAAAGCTGCAGCTGCTCCGCGACGTCGGCCTCGGTTATCTGACTCTTGGCCAGCCGACGCGGACGTTATCCCGAGGAGAAGCCCAGCGACTGAAACTGGCCTCGTATCTCAACGCTGCCAGCGGAACCCAGATGCTGTTCCTCTTCGACGAACCGGCCAGCGGCCTGCATCCGAGCGATATCGCGACTCTGCTCAAAGCCCTCCGGCGTCTGGTCGAACAGGGACATTCAGTGGTCGTGATCGATTACGAGCCGCAGGTCACAAGGCAGGCGGACTGGGTTATCGAGCTCGGCCCGGGTGCGGCGAACGATGGGGAAAGCGCGGTTTTCGAAGGACCGCCGGCATAACCCGCCCGCCAGAACGAGCAAAGCAACAAAGAGAGACAAAGCTCACCTGTCCACTGTTTACGGATGTTCCGCAGTGGCCTAGATTGTCGCGGTGCTTTTTCCACGACAAGGAGTTCACTGATGTCTCGCCCATCGTTTCAGGCGTTTGCAGCCGCATTTTTGCTGACGGTCTTGCCCCAGTTTTCTGCATTGGCTGAAGAGATTCCGCCTCCCGCTGGCATCAGATTGCATCCCGAAAAGTCGCTGCCCGCAGACGCGGATGACCAATATGAACTCGGAATGATGTACTGGCTGGGCGAGGCGACGACCCGCGATAACGAGCAGGCCCACCACTGGTTCCTGAAGGCTGCCCGACAGGGGCATGCGGAAGCCCAGTATCGCGTCGGAATGTGTGCCATGAACGGCTGGGGACGCAACAGGAATCTTGTTGACGGATTCAACTGGTCCCTGAAGGCCGCCGAGCAAGGCCATGCGGACGCCATGAACAACGTCGGCCGCTCCTACACGAATGGATGGGGCGTCAAGCAGGATCTGCAGGAAGGTGTCGAGTGGTATCTTCGGTCGGCTGAGAAGGAGAATCTTCACGCGTTCTATAATCTGGGCCTCGCGTATGAACGGGGTCGCGGCGTCGACCGGAACTTCTCGCTGGCTGTCCGAAATTACGAACAAGCCGCCCGGAAAGGATTGCCTCTCGCCCAAAATCATCTGGGCCATCTCTACGCCGAAGGCCAGATGGTCAAGCAGAACCTGGAGACGGCCGTGGAGTGGTTCCGCCATGCGGCCAGTCAGGGCGATGCACGAGGAGCGGGGAATCTCGGCCTGTGCTACGAAAACGGTCGCGGCGTCGAACAGAGTTTCACTTATGCGGCGTACTGGTATGCCCAGGCAGCCGCGAAGCGAGACATCCCTGCGTGCTACCGACTTGGTCGATGCTTCAGCGATGGCCGAGGAGTCGCCGTTGACCTGCGCACAGCGGTGAAATATCTGAAGATTGCGGCTTCCGAAAAGCATCAGGAAGCTCAATTTGCTCTGGCGATGATTTACGAAGAAGGAGGCGAAGGCCTCGATGCCCAGCCGCACGAAGCATTGAATCTCTACCATGAGATCGCGCCGACCTCGGGACGAGCCTCGTATCGACTTGCGAAATGCTACGAGCAGGGTTTGGGAGTGAAGGCAAATCAGGAACGTGCCCTCGGACTGTTGAAACAGTCAGCCCGTCAGGAATATCCGCCGGCCTGCCACGCACTGGGGCTGCTTTACCTGCGGGGAGACGGCGTTGAGAAAGATGAGCAGCAGGCCCGTGAGTGGTTGTTGAAAGCGGTCGAACTGGGTGATCAGGGAGCTCAAGCGGAACTCGATCAACTGAACCGCTCGGAGCCCTTGGAGAACTCGCCCTGACGAAAAGCTCGCGGGTGGCCCGACGTTTTCAGTGAATCCCCTCTTCTGATATCTGCTCGGTCGTGACTGCGGAGACCTGTTCGTCTTCTTCGGTGATGCGGGTCGTTTTCCAGCCGCCGTGGGCAAACCAGGCGATCGCAACCAGCGCCACGATGATGTTGGTGATCGGAAACGACCACCAGATCCCTGCTTCATCTAAGGGCGTATGCTTCGACAGGATGTAGGCAAGCGGAAACTGCAGCATCCATTGGGAAACGAGAGCAATGACCATCGCGATCAACATGTTGCCGGAGGCTCGAAAGGTAGCCACGAGGCTGTACTGGAGCCCTGCTCCACCCCAGGCGAAGCACATCACCCGAATGAACTGGCTGCCTGCCTGAATGACGGCAGGATCATCCGGAACGAACACTGCGACAATCTGCTCAGCAAAATTATATGCCAGAATTCCGGCAACGGTCAGGATCGCGAATCCCCAGGCAGCTCCAAGAATTGCGACTTTCTCAGCCCGGTCAAACTGGCCGGCTCCAATGTTCTGCCCGACCAGAGTCGCGACGGCCATCGACAGACCCATTGCCGGAATGGAAACAAACTGCATCACGTTCACGCCGACACCGTACGAGGCGAGTGTCACCGTGCCAAAACTCGCGACGATGAACGACAGCACCACCATTCCCAGACTTCGTGTCGACAGTTCGACCGAACCGGGCAATCCGAGAAAGAACGCTCTGCGAATGTACGGCAGATCAGGACGAAAGTCTTTCCACCGCAGTTGAATCCCATGCCGGCCGGCAAAGAAGATCACCATTCCAATCAGAGCGGCTAGACCTTGCGTGCTCAGCGTGGCCAGGGCAGCTCCCCTCACGCCCTGGGGAGGCAATGGCCCACATCCGAAGATGAAGAGCGGATCGAGCACGAAGTTCAGCAACACCGTGCCGAGCACGATGAACAGTGGAATTCGCGTCTGCCCGACACCCCGCATCAACGCCTGAAACATTCCATACAGGAAGACGAAAACGATGCCGACAAAGGAAACTCTCATGAAGCCGAGCGCTCCCTGATAGACCTCCGGAGCAACGCCCAGCCAGGTGAGCAGGTTTGGCGCCAGCAAATAGCCGGCCGTGCCGAGGATCACGGAGGTGAACGCGACCATGAGCATCGTCTGAGCAGCGACATGATTGACCATGTCCTGCCGGCCTGCTCCCATGTATTGAGCCGTCAACGTAGCTCCCGCGATGGCGAGTCCCGCACCCATCGCGATGACGAGAAACGTAACGGGAAAGCCAATCGAGACGGCAGCGACGGCGGCTGCTCCCAATCGTCCGACCCAGAACGCATCGGTCAGCTGGTAGCCGGCCTGAAGCATATTGCCAAGAATGATCGGAAACGAAAGCCGCAGCAACGCGGCTCCGATCGGCCCTTCCAGCATGAACTTCTGCCGATCGGATTGCATGTCGTGACCGTCGCCCATCGTTTCAGAAGAAGTGCATAAAAAAGACGAGCATTCACAAAGGGAATGCTCGTCCTGATCTCACACAGTCGAATTGTCGGTCGCTTAACCGCGATGCTTGCTCAGCAGCTCGGCGATCTGGACCGCGTTCGTGGCGGCTCCCTTGCGGAGGTTGTCGCTCACGCACCAGAACGACAGTCCGTTCGGGTTCGAGATGTCCTTCCGAATTCGCCCGACGAAGACTTCATCGGAGCCGTCGCTGTTGCTCGGCATCGGGTACTGCCCGTTCTCCAGATCGTCGACCACAGTAATACCGGGGAACTTCTCGAAGGCTTCGCGTGCCTGTTCCGGGCTGATCGGCTTCTCGGTTTCAACGGTGATGCTTTCGCTGTGGCAGTTCCAGACCGGGATTCGAACGCAGGTTGGATTCACCTGAATGTTGGGATCGCCGAGAATCTTGCGGGTCTCGTAGACCATCTTCATTTCTTCGCTGGTGTAGCCATCGACCTTGTGGCTGCCGATCTGCGGGATCGCGTTGAAGGCGATCGGATGGGCGAAGACCTTGTACTTATAATCATCTCCCTGCAGCCGGGCCTGGCTGCCGTGAATGAGATCCTCGGTGCCGACGAGCCCTGCTCCGCTGGTCGCCTGATAGGTGCTGACGATGACGCGGCGAATCGGCGAGATGTCGTACAGCGGCTTCATGGCGAGCACCATCTGCGTGGTCGAGCAGTTCGGGCTGGCGATGATGCCTTTGGCGTTGATGGCGGCTTCCGGATTGATTTCGGGAACCACGAGGGCCACTTCGTCCTTCATTCGCCAGTAGCCGGATTCATCGATAACGGTGGCTCCCGCCTTCACGGCGGCCGGCAGATACTTGGCGGCGATGTCGTCGGGCGTGGAAGCGATGACCAGGTCGATGCCTTCGAAGGCGTCTTCGGTCAGTTCCTGCAGTGTGTAGGCTTTGTTCTTGAACGTGATTTCGGTGCCGGCGGAACGGGCACTCGACAGGAATCGGAATTCCTTCGCTTCAAAATTACGCTCTTCGAGCAGTTCGAGAATGATTCGGCCCACGGCGCCGGAAGCTCCGACGACTGCAACAGTATTAAACACGTTATTCCTCCGTTGGTCGGATCACCGACGACCTGCCGGGCGCCTCCAACCGGTTTGCGAACACTTGCTTTTAACCGCGATGCCCTTGCGGGCTCTGATTCAATGTGCTGCATTCCGGCTCCTTCGGAGCGGTACGACAGCACCTCTTCTGCTGAATCAAATCCTGGCAACATGCCAGTTTCCAACGACCTTCCCACGGCCTGGTTCGCTTAAGTTCTGCGAGGGACAGATCTGGAAACACCAACAGACACACTCTGCCACACCGTTCTGGCTGCTCGGGAGAAGTTCAGGTGGGGCGAGTCCTTATCGGACCGACGGACCCTGCTTCGCGCACATGAACTTTCCGTGAGGGACGAGACGTTTCCCGATATCGCTTCCGGATACCGGAAAAAACCTGGCAATCTCTGGTTCGGTGGGACCCTCAACAGGCCGGGATCTGCTCCAACGGGCGAATCCCGGGCACGGAATGATCCCGTCTCCTGGGTCTGAAGGTGCCGTGTATTGTGACAAAATCGCACAGCGGATCAATCGTGAACACTTCGCTCCTTATTGAATTCATCGTTTTGACAGACTTGCGACACAGACACGAACCGATCACCGTAAGTTGACACTCACACAGAACCGCGTAACTTGGGACCGTTCCCATCGGGTTCGATTTATGGGCTCCTCTCTGCGAAAGTGAAGTTCACATCGATGTCAAAGCCGGGCGATACTTCCGAAACGTGGTACTCGGGGATTACCCGGTATCAGTGGTTTGTCCTCTTCATCGCCTCGCTGGGCTGGATCTTTGATGTCTTCGAAGGGCAGATCTTCGTCGCCAGCATGCAGGAGGCGATGCCCTCCCTCGTGCCGGAAGGGACCGATGCCGGGACAATCAGCTATTACAACTACCTCGCGAACGGAGCCTTCCTGCTCGGCGGCTCGCTGGGTGGCATTCTTTTCGGCATGCTCAGTGACCGCATCGGCCGCAAGAAAACGATGGGGCTGACGATCCTCTTCTATTCGCTCTTCACCTGCCTGTCGGCGTTTGCGCAGGAATGGTGGCATCTGGTCGGCCTGCGGTTTCTGGTCGCCATGGGTGTCGGCGGTGAATGGGCGGTCGCCAGCAGCATGGTCGCTGAAGTCTTCCCCCGGAAAGCCCGGGCCCACGTCGGTTCGATCTTTCATGGTTCGAGCGTCTTCGGCACCTTCCTGGCGATTGCGGCCGGCACGTTCCTGATTGGTAATGCCGCCGTCTATGCCTGGGCCACGAGTCCGGACATGGCCTGGATTGCGGAATACGTCGATCCGACCACCGTGCCGTGGCGTCTCGGCTTCATGCTCGGCGTGCTGCCCGCGATTCTGATTATCTGGATCCGACTGAGCCTCAAGGAACCCGAGGGATGGCAGGAAGCTCGCGAGCGAGCCCGAACGGCCGATGATCCCAGCCAGCAGATGGGACGACTTTCCGACCTGTTCAGCCGCAGCTATCTGAAAGTTACCCTGATCGGAGTCACGCTGGCCGCAGCCGCCATGGCGACATTCTGGGGCGTGCACATTTACGGCAAGAACCTGTTGCTCGCCCAGGCTCGACAGGACGTTCTCGCGCGAGCTCAAGCCGAGACGCCCGATGCGGAATCGATGTTGGAAGAAGAACTGCTCGCTCCGCACAAGCCGGAACTGAAACGCTGGGAAATGCTCAGCATGCTGCTCAACACCCTCGGCGGCGGGATCGGACTCGTGGCATTCGGACCAATCAGCCAGCGAATCGGTCGCCGCGGCGCCTTTCTGCTCTACTACCTGGGCGGCTTCGTCTGCGGACTGATTCTGTTCGGTGTCCTGTACTACCATGGCTCGCTGCTAATGAACCTGCTGTTTCTGCCGATCTTCGGCTTCATGACCCTCGGCGTGCACGCCGGGTTCGCGGTCTACTTCCCTGAGCTTTACCCGACACGTATGCGAGGCACCGGAACCGGGTTCTGCTTCAACGCGGGCCGTCTGGTCGCCTGCCCCGTGCTGCTCGTTGTCGGACTGATGCAGGACACGTACTCCTGGTTCACACTCCCGGTCGCCGCCTGTGCAATGAGCACCCTGTTCCTGGTCGGAGCAATCACGCTGATCGTCGCCCCGGAAACCCGCGGCCGCGAACTGCCGGAATAGATCGATACCCCCGCGATTCTCATCTTCAGGGTGCCATGCCCACGCTCGCGTGGGCATGCAATGCGGTTTCACGAACCAGAAGATCCCCCACTGCAATCAACGCCTCAAAAAGAACGCCCCGTAGCGGCGGCATCCTGCCGCCGAATGGACACGTCTCACCGCATTCGGCTTTTCGGGAACGATCACGGCCAATTTCCGAGAAGCAGGTTTTGCTCTTTCCCGTGCCAACAGACATTCGGCGGCAGGATGCCGCCGGTACGAATCTAGAACGGTGAGGGGATCAACAGCAGTGGCTGTTCAAAGAGGACCAGCTTTCCCTGCGCTCCAATGTTCCGTGTGAAGAAGAGCAGGAAGACATAAAAGCCGCAAACGGCCAGGGAAACGAGGCTCCAGAACCAGCGCCACAGGCGATGCGGCTCCTTCGTTCGCGTGGTCGACCAGTAGTAGACCCAGCCGACGAAGAGTCGGGCCGGGTAGATGGCTGCGATGAAGACGATGGTCATCATCCACAATGCATCCTGCGGCGGAGCAACGATCTTGAACAGGTAAAGCACCAGACTCAATGCATAACCGACGAGCAAAGCGAGCGTCCACAGAAGTGGAGCCTTTCGGAAGAGCGACCTGGCGTCCGAAAGATGTCGGTAAGCCGAGAACTTTTCGTCGCGCGCGAATCCCGCCTGCAGAATTGGAGCCCAACTGCAAACCAGAGCCAGGAGCACTCCGCCGAAGAGAGTCACCAGGATTTGCGGGCCCTGCGGAGCATTCGCCGAGGCATAAAGCCCCGTTGGCAAAAGCGTCCACATCAGTACGCCAGCCGCGCCCAGCAGACCAAGCATAAAGTTTCGTCGGATTTCCAGATCGCTCACGAACTCCGCAACTGCAGTTGAGCGTGTTTCGAGGAAGCCCCCCGATCGTCCTTCGCGGTAGAGCCGCTTTAGATTTCGCCACGGCCGGAAAAATCGAAATCCTCCCTGCCCGACGCTCAGGGCAGCCGTCAAATGAATGAAGGCTGCGATTGCGGCAATGGTCGTCAGTACCTGCAGAAAACGAGTCGAGCCCGAGGTCGGGTCGATCAACGCCATGTCGCTGGCAAATCCGCCGAGATAGCGCAGCGGCAGAATTATCACGGCGACTCCGAGCAACGTTCCCCCGAGTTGGCGGGCCCGTCCGAGTAGCGGGAATGCCGATTTGAACTGACCGGTGCGGGCGATGTTTCCTTCAGCCTGAATCAGATACCCAAGCGCCCACAGGTTTAGAATCGGCACAGCAGCGACAACGGCCAGCAGAATGACCAGCGAGAAGAGGCTGAACGCCGCGACGAGAAACTTCTTCACCGTTCGGCCGGCTCCCCGAACCAGACGAACAACGCGAGAGGACCGCCGGAGCCGCTTCGGGTTCTCGGAAATCTCGACGCGTGAAGCCCCAGCCGGAATCGGATCGTCGCTTGTTTCGTCGGTCATGATTGCCGGGGTCGGGTGTGCCATCGAATCAGCCAGCGTACGGAACTACGAGCATTGTTCGGCAGGCTGTCCTGCCCGCGTATTATTACCCAACCTGATCGTCTCCGGTTTTGCGAAATCGTGAAACCGGAACGGTTTCCGGAAAGGTAAGATAAGTATCCTTTCCAACAAACGCCCCTCTCTCCGGTGGAGCGGAGATGTTCAAACGCTTGAAAATCTATGGACCGGCTCTGGCCCTCGTGATCGCGCTGGGAGCGATGATTCGTGCCACCGCCTTCCCGACCGTCGAAGCGAGAATCGCTGACGACGCCCCGCGTGAGATAGCCATTCCGAATCAGTCGGTCATCGACCAGATTAACGCCTGGTATGCGAAGTCCTGGGAAGCGCAGGGATTCATTCGAGCTGACGTTGCCGATGATTTAACGGTCCTGCGACGCCTCTCGCTGGCACTGCATGGAACAATCCCGTCGCTTGAGGAGATCCGGCGATTTGAAGCCGACCGTCGGCCACAACGGCTCGCACTCTGGTGCCGGGAAATGCTGAACGATTCTCGCTATGGCGATTACTTTGCAGAACGACTCACCAGAGCCTTCGTCGGGACACAGCAGGAGCCGTTCCTCGTGTTTCGTCGCGACCGGTTCAAGAACTGGATCGCCGAACAGATTCAGGACAACCGCCCGTACGATGAGATGATCCGCGAGATGATCGCCAGGGAAGGACTGTGGACCGGCGAGCCAGCGACGAACTTCGTCACCCATGCCGTGAACGATGGCGACATTGACGAGAACAAGCTGGCCGGCAAAACGGTACGAGCCGTCCTCGGCCAGCGAATTGACTGTGCTCAGTGCCACGACCACCCGTTCGCCGACTGGAAACAGCAACAGTTCGAACAGCTCGCGGCGTTCTACGGACAGACTCGCATCTCCCCATTCGGCATCGCCGATGATCCCGACGCGGTCTACAGCATTGAAGACACGCAGACGCTTGAAGATCGCGAAGTCAGTCCTGCCGTGCCGTTTAATCCGGAATGGAAACCGGATCAGGGCACCCGACGCGAGCGACTCGCCACCTGGTGCACAAGCCCCGATAACAGGCGCTTCGCCCGCGCAGCGGTGAATCGCATCTGGGCACAGATGTTCGGAAAGGCCTGGTCGGAAGGGGCTCCGTATTACGCCCGGATCGATGACCTGCCCGATCCGGAGCCAGATGCCGCCTCCGATCCGATTCCCCTCGATATGCTGGCCGACGCCTTCGTGAAGTCTGGTTTCGACGTCGCGGCCATGGTCCAGACCATCGCCGCTCTGGATGTCTTCCGTCTGTCGTCGATCACCGATGTTCCCGACGACGAGCTGAAAGTGCATGTCGACAACTGGGCCGTCTTCCCGCTGGTTCGCTTGCGGCCAGAGCAGATCGTCGGCTCGATGATGCAGGCGACTTCGATCAAAACGCTCGACCAGAACTCGCATCTGCTCACGCGAACGCTCCGGCTCATTAACGAAAATGATTTCCTGAACGAGTACGGAGATCTGGGAGCCGAGGAATTCGAAGAGCGGTCGGGAACGGTTCCTCAGGCCCTGCTTCGCATGAACGGCCGACTGTTCGGAGATTCGATCAAACCAAATCCGTTGAATGCCACGCCTCGGATTGCGATCGCCGCCGGTTCTCCCGAAGTCCTCCTTGAGACCTGTTTCCTCACCTGTCTCTCCCGACGTCCCAACGCGGACGAGGCTCGCTATTTTCTCGACGAATGGATGGAAGACAATTCGCGGAAGCCGGGCGAACGTGCACACGATCTGTACTGGATTTTGATCAACTCGCCGGAGTTCTCCTGGAACCATTGATCCCCACGGAATCGACCGATGAATCTTTTTTCTCTACCGACGGACACCTGGAACAGCAGTTTGCGGCGTCGCGAGTTGCTCTCGCTCTCTGCCGGACTCGGGTTGTCCTTCGTCCTTCCCGGAATGTCGAGCCGCGCGGCCGACAAACGTGGTCACGAACGCGCGACATCGTTGATTACCCTCTGGATGCACGGCGGACCAAGCCAGCTCGAAACGTGGGATCCGCATCCCGGCACCGCAATTGGGGGTCCAACTCAGGCGATCGACACAACGATTCCGGGCACTCAGATTGCCGCTCTACTTCCGTTGATGGCAGAACAGCTGCAGCACGTTTCGGTCATTCGTTCGCTGGTGAGCAAGGAAGGTGATCATGAACGAGGGACCTATTTTGTGAAGACAGGATATCGTCCCGATCCGACGGTACGTCATCCGGCGATCGGAGCGCTCATTCCCCATGAATTGAAGGGTTCATCGCTGGAGATCCCCGCCTATGTCTCACTGGGGGGAGGTCAGTGGCCCGGCCGTGGCGGCTACCTGGGTGATGAGTACGACGCGTTCCGGATCTTCGAGCCTGGTCAGGGGCTGCACAACATGCGGCCCCGCGTCGGCGACCGTCGGCAGGACAATCGGATCGAAGGTTTGTCGATGCTGTCGAATTCCTTCCGCAAAGGTCGCGGCCAGCTGGCCGATCGAACAATGCATCAGCGGACTGTCGAACAGGCGCTGACGATGATGAACTCCGATCAACTCAAAGCGTTCGAAATCGAAGATGAACCTGAGCCGACTCGTCAGCGATACGGAGACACCCGCTTCGGGCGAGGTTGCCTTGTCGCGCGTCGATTGATTGAAACGGGTGTCCGCTCCGTGGAAGTGACGCTGAGCGGGTTCGATTCGCATGCGAACAACTTTGAAGCTCATCAAAGTCGAGCAGCCGAACTCGATCCGGCCTTCGCCGCTCTCATCGACGATCTGCGGCAACGCGATCTCTACGACTCGACGATCGTCCTTTGCATCGGGGAGTTCGGTCGAACCCCGCGAATCAACCCGCTCGACGGCCGGGATCACTGGCCGAGCGGCTTCAGTGCGGTTGTCGGCGGCGGCGGATTGCGATCGGGTGTTGTTATCGGAGAGACCGATCCGACCGGTGAGAACAAGGATCCAGCCGATCCGGTCAAGATCCAGGACCTGTATGCGACCATTCTGAGTCAGCTTTCAATCGATCCCGACAAAGAGCTGATGACACCGATCGGTCGTCCGCTTTATCTGTGTGAAGGAACGCCGTTACCTCAGCTCATGCAGACTTAACTGCAGACTCTGAGATGAGTCCGCCACCATCACGCGGCGTTTCGGCGGTAGTCTTCTGCAAGACACACCATCGCCTCGACAAGCAATTGATCGGCTCGCTGCAAAATGTGCCGCGAACTGCGGTTTCCGGTTCCGGTCAATAACGACTCCACGGCTTTCAGATGTACCGAGAGCAGTTGCCCCGGCGAAGCGAGCGTTGAACGGAACTCGGCAATGGCTGACCTCAACTCCTGCTGACTGCTTCGCATTCCGTCCAGGATCACCTTTTTCAGTAGCTGATCGTAACGCGGCTGAAAGCGACTCAATTCGGGCGTATCGGCTGCGGGAATGAGACTGGAAGAGATGGGCGGGGTTTCGGCCCGCTCCGGTTCCGGACGAACGATCTCATGAAGCAGCCGGTGCTGCTGGGAGAGAATCAGCTCGGCTTCTTCCCGATCACGATCGGCCCGCAGCCGGAGTTCGTGTCGAGCCATTCGCAACTCGCTGCGAAGCGCCTGCGCCCGCAGTGCCCGTTCAATCAGCAGGCCGATCTGATCACCGAACCAGCTCTCCGGTTCGGTTGAGAGGATTGCTTCAACACGGCGACAGACGGGCAGCCAGCGTTCGACATCGACGGCTCCTGAAAGAATCGTGGCAGGCTGCAACTGCATTTCCTGAAGCGCGTCCAGGCCCCGCTCCACAGCGATCTGCTGGTCTCGATCGACGGTGATGACAAGACAATCCCAGGCTTCGGACCGTAAGAACGGAAACGCTTCGGAAAATTCGGCCACCCATTGCGCCTCGACCAGCTGGAGACCGCATACTTTCAACTGCTGGACAAGGTGATCCCAGTCCGGACAGCTCGCACCAACCGCGAGAAGGTTGACGGCAACAGGTTGGGAAGCAGTTTCGGAGACCATGAGAAGCAGAGGACTACAGCCGGGAGATTGCGGTAAATGCGGTGGATTAACCGATTTGTGGCATTCGGTCAATATGACTCTCGAGTCCGATGTTGCCAGAACGCAACAGCCTGTCACACCCGGCGAGACGGGCACGACCTGCCGGCATGCTCGAAAGATCAGTGAGCGCCCCTGAAAGAAGTCTTTCACCGCTCTCCCCCCGCTTTACCTTAGTCGTCGACTCATTGTCATCCCTCATCGTCCGTTGGAAATTGATCATGACCATCGCTTCGAATTCGAAGACTTCCGAGACTCAGATCGCGGCGAGCAGTTCCGACGCTCCCGCCGCTCCCATTGTCTCCATCATCGTCCCGACTTACCGGGAAGCGGAAAACCTGCCTGTACTCGTGCCGCAGGTCGCTGGAGAACTGGAGACATCGGGGATCAGCTTTGAGATTATCATCGTCGACGACAACAGCCCGGACGCGACCCCCGAAGCCTGCAGCAAACTGGCAGAATCGTGGCCGGTGCGGCTGCTCGTTCGCACCGAAGACCGTGGTCTTTCCAGTGCGGTCATTCACGGTATGCGGCACGCCAGCGGCGATGTCCTGCTGGTCATGGATGCCGATCTGTCCCACCCCCCGGAGAAAGTCCCGGAACTGGTCGCTGCGATTCTGGAACAACAGGGCGATTTCGTCATCGGCAGCCGGTATGTGTCTGGGGGAACCACCGATGATGACTGGAGTCTGTTCCGCTGGATCAACTCTCAGGTCGCCACCTGGCTCTCGCGAGGACTGACGAACGCAAAGGATCCGATGGCCGGGTTCTTCGCCCTGCGTCGATCAACCTTCGAGAGCGCGGAAGCTCTCAATCCGATTGGATACAAAATCGGTCTGGAGCTAATGGTGAAATGCGGCTGCCGCAACGTTTGCGAAGTGCCGATCCATTTTCGCGACCGATTGCATGGCGAAAGCAAACTCTCGCTGAAAGAGCAGCTCAACTACATCCGTCACCTGGGGCGTCTTTACAAGTTCCAGCTCGGGAAGTGGTTCACGCCGCTCGCGTTCGCCGTCGTCGGTGCTTCCGGCGTCATTGTTGATCTGCTGCTGTTGACTCTGCTCATGCTCTGGGTTCAGTTTCCAATTGCACGAGCCGGTGCGATTGCCGGCGCGATGACGTGGAACTTCGCAGGCAACCGTTGGCTGACGTTCTCCGATCGTCGCGGGGAATCCGCCTGGAAACAATACCTCAAGTTTTGCCTTTCCTGCTCTCTCGGAGCCCTGATCTCATGGGGTGTTTCGACCGCGCTCTGGCATTACGCTGCGTCCGTGGTTCACTCGCCAATCGTCGCCGCCGTTGCCGGCATCCTGAGTGGATTTGCCCTGAACTACCTGTTGAGCAACCATTTCGCGTTCCGAAAGAATGACCTGCCGACAGAGTCCACTCCGGCCACGATACAGGAAACCCCGGAAGCGGAGTCAACAACCGCATCTCGATCGAAACTCGCCACAACAGCGGGAACCGTGTCCGTTCTAATCATGGCCTGTGTGCTTTCCGGCTGGAGTCTGAACCGTCAACAGATTGACGGACTCGATCAGGCTCATAACGTGATGACGAGCATCTTCTTTCACGACATGGCTCACGATCTCCCTTCGGACCCGGTTGGCTACACGTTCGACTATCAACGCCAGTATCCGGCGCTCGGTCTCACCTTCTGGCCACCTTTGTTTCACGCCACAGCCGGAACCGTCATGCTGGCTACTGGTCCCGATCTTCAAGCCGTCCGTTTGACCATGGTCCTTTTCACGGCTCTGTTCGCTGTGGCGATGTTCTACGCCGTTCGACGTGAAAGCACCGTTGTCTCCGCAGTTCTCGCGGTAGGGCTCGCCCTGTCCACTGCAGTGATGTTCGACCTGACGAATACCACCATGTTGGAAGTCCCGTCGATGGCGATGGCATTTCTGGCCCTCTGGCTTTACCGAAACGTCACGACCAACAACGGCTGGACGCACTGGTCGCAGGCGGTGTTGGCGGGAACACTCTGTGCAGCGATCGCGTATACGAAGCAGCCGGCTGTGTTCGTGCTCGCGGCTATGGGAATCGATTTGCTGGTCAGCCATCGCCACCTGCTGAAAGACGCCCGCACCTGGATTGCCGCCGGGAGCACGATCGTGCTTTCACTGCCGCTGGCGGCATTCACCCTGAAATACGGACGGGTCAATATTGCCCAGTCGATTGGCAATCAGGGGAATATTTACGTCGACCATCACCGGGTCGCCGACCGCTGGAGCATCGAAGGCTGGACCTATTATCTGGAGCTGATCCCCACTCAGTTCGCCATCCCCGTCCTCTGCTGTGCGGCGGCGGGAATCCTGGTGGTGCTCAGCAGTCGCGATCGCCTGAAACAGAACGGACTGTGGCTCTGGTGCTTGGTATGCTGGTACCTGATGTTCTCCTACTTCGACAACAAACAAATCCGTTTTGTCGCCTACGCGACTCCGTTCCTGGCCATTCTGGCCACAACGTTTGCTGCCTGGCTGTCGACGAACGCTCGCCCTGTGGGAATCGTCGCGATGCTCGTGCTGGCCGGACTGGGGGTGAACTCGGCTCGACTGAACGCAATGAACGCGCCGCGTGGCTACGATGAGATGAAGCCGCTGCTGACAACGTGCCTCGAAGAGAACGAATCAGGAAACCTCGGCTGCTTCGGTGAAGACCACCATCTCTTCACGGCCCAGTTGCGTCTGCTCGATCCGGAGCGAGTCCGGTTCAACGTTCGCGGTGATGACGCTCTGCGGGAGTCGGAGCAGTCGCTCGTAACGGCGGCTCACGATTTCCAGATTCGCTGGCTGGTCGTTCAACCCGACAACGAACTTGGCCAGCGTGCGCTCGATCAAATCCGGCAGCAGCAGGAGCTGTTCACACCGCTCTCGGAAGTCGTCGTGATGGACAACGGGGAGAAGTCTTTCGAAGTCCAGATTTTCCGCTTCAATGGCGAGCTGGCAGCCGAGATGAAACCGGTCGAGCTGAAAAGTCAGATGCTGGGCATCACCGCGAACTGACCGGCCCGGCAGCACCTAAGGCATCGGTGCGAAGAGCGGGCCGTTCTCCGGGGTTCCTTCAAACGTTTTCGGCGGCACGCTGTTGTCGGGGATGGGTGAAAGAGTATTCGACGGCGGCGTAAGCGGTTGAACAGGCGTCACCGGTGACTGCAGCGGAATTCCAGAATCGGCCAGGACGAAGCCGGCAATCAGCCAGCCATTGCCGGAATTCACTTCGGCAGCGCGAAACGCTTTGCCAGGGAATCGCTCCTGCGGCAGCGGAATCGTACGCGGCAGGTGCATCGGTTGCAGTTGAGCCTTGAGCTGAGAAGCGATGGCACTTTGGGTCAACCCCGGTGACTGCGGATTCCCCTCCTTGTCCTCTTCAAAGACGTCCACGGCTGTCGTTCGCAGCACAATGTGCTCGTCATCGAGACTGGCCGTGATCTTCAGATGAATCTGCTGAATCTCGGTGCCGGGGAGATTACCCGCCTGAAAGGTTCCCCGCAGCTGCACGGAAAGATGATCTTCTTCGAACAGCGCGACCAGGGGAGCGGTGTCTGCGAAGCGAAAATCGATCGGAACCGGGAACTCCTGCTGATCGGCGACATCTTCATCGGTGTAAGAACTGAGAAACCGGTCGACGATCGCTTTTAGATTGTTCAATGAGACCACGCGTCCGCCCAACGAGCGCTTTGCGGCAATCGTGGCAAACAGACTCTCGTGCAGATGCACTTCCAGATCGGTCCCGGACGTCGGCGGTGCAGGAACGATATTGGGATCGACGGATTGCGACAGATCCGGTAACGCCTCGGCAGCCGCAAACGGAATCACCTTCTCAGTAAGACGATAGTCCCAGAAAAGACGATCGGCCGAGGAAAAGGCGGCTTTCTGCTGAGGCGCGACATTCCATTCTTCGAGCCGAGCCCAAAGGTTCTCCTGTAGATTACGGTCTGCCTGAGAAAGCTGGCTGTCGAATTCGCTGTCGAGTTGCGGCTGCAACTTCTCCAACAGACGCCGGCCGGCAATCATGTTGGACTGCGGCGTCCGCGCGACGGCCGCGTTGTATGCGATGCGATCAGCCAGCCGCCCGAAGATCGGCATCCTTCCCTGCGGCGTGCGGGCATTCATCACTCGCTGATTCGGTAACACCTGAATAACCGCCTTCTGCGTCAGGATCTTCTCCCCGTCGAGCAGAACCGGTTTGGTTGCCGTGAAAACGGTATTCCCCTGCTGCAGGACCTCTGCCTGGGGGGTCCGGGCTGTGACGGTCGACTCGACATGCCCATTCACGATGAACAGGAACTTCGCTCCCTCCTGACTGGGCTGGCAATCGATATCGACTCGGGTTTGCGTTGTCTGAAGGCCATCAAGCACGGCTCCCGGAATCACTTCCTGAATCGGAGAACTGTTCACGTCCTGCCGGGCAAGCAACGTCTTGAGAGCCTGCTCGGAGAACTCAAGATGCACTTCTCCCTGGTAGGCGGCCCGATAATCAACGGGCGGCTCAACCGCAGGCGGAACAAAGGCATTAGGGGGTTGCGCCCCGGCTACCGGAGCTCCCGGGATCGGTCTGCCCGGTGGAATAACAGGCGGATACGGTCGCTGCGGCCGCGGAATGGGAAGCTGAGCCCAGAGGCGAAGCGGCACGACCAGCGTGAAGACCACGATCAGGAGTGACGGGACTGCCAGGCGGCGCGTGATGGTAAACTTTGGCGAGCACACGATCATGATTCCTTCCGGTCGGTGCACGAAACGTAATGAGCAGTTTTACAGTGTCGACAGCCCTGCCAACGCGATCTTGGGGTCGGGACTGCTGTCTGTCTCGGCTATGACAGGCCGTTCCCTCAATTTTTAGTAACTGTTCCTGATGAAAGGCTTGTACAAATCGCGGGACGACTCTATCCTCTCGGTTTCTTCTGCGGGACGTAAGTTTAGCTCCGCTGCCAATTGCGTCGAGCCCAATTTCTCCTGCGAAGCCGGTGATATTGTCCCCAGCGATTGCCGGAACGGAGTGACCAGCAGGTCGTGCAACAACGGGGAGACTCCCTGTTGATCGCCGGGTAGACGAACAGATTCCATAGCCGATTTTTATCACACAAAGTCGAACAGCAATGTCAGATGATCCCAAATTGACGGCTCAGCGTCGCGAATCGCTGGGCAGTAGTGCGACCAAGAAGCTGCGTCGCGAAGGTCTGGTTCCAGGCAATATCTACGGTCACAAGGAAGAAACGATCGCGTTTGCTGTCTCTTCTGATACCTTGAGTCCGATTATCGCCTCTGGCCACAAAGTGGTCGACTTCGACCTGGATGGCAAAGAAGAAAAAGCCATCATCCAGGACGTTCAGTGGGACACCTTCTCCCAGTACGTCCAGCACTTCGACCTGCTTCGCGTCGACGCCAACGAACGCGTCAGCACCGATGTCGAGATCGTTGTCCGCGGGATCGCCCCGGGCGTTCTCGCCGGCGGTATTCTGGAACAGACACACCACTATCTGCCGATCGAATGCCCGGTCATTCGTCTGCCGGAACAGATCGTCATCCGCGTGACCGATCTGAAACTCGGACAGGCCGTGCATGTCAGCGATCTGGCACTTCCAAAGGACTGCACGACCTCTCTTCCAGGCGAAGAAGTTGTCGTCCACATTGTCGAGCCGCGCAAAGCCCCGGTCCTCGACGATGAAGCCGATGCCAGTGCCTCGGCTGAACCGGAAGTTGTCGGAGCCGACAAGGAAGCCGACGAAGAGTAATCATCGCCGTTCTTCACCTTTTTCGAAGATGGCTCGACCGGCAGCGTGATCTGATCGACCTCGCCGCAGGAATTCCTCCCGGGAACTCCCTTGCGGCGATTCGACTTTACCGGCGAGCGTTCAGATCCGCCGAGCACCGATCATGAAAGCCGTCGTTGGCCTTGGAAATCCCGGACGCCGGTATCAGGGAACGCGACATAACATCGGGTTTCTGGTCCTGGACGAACTGGCGCGGCGCCATGCCGCGGGGCCTTCGTCGCTGAAGCATGACTCGGAAATCAAAGAGATCTTCGTGGCAGGCGAGAAGGTTCTTCTGGCCGCACCACAAACGTATATGAACCTGAGCGGATCGGCAGTCGCCAGCCTGGTGAACTTTCACAAGTTGCCGCTGGAAGACCTGCTGGTCATCTCAGACGACCTGAATCTGCCATCCGGTCAGCTTCGCCTGAGGGCGTCGGGCTCGAGCGGCGGGCAGAAAGGTCTCAAGGATATCGCCCTGCGACTGGGAACGGAGGAATTCGCTCGACTGCGTTTTGGCATCGGGCGTCCGAATGGTCCGATGGACATTTCGGCCTACGTTCTGCAGAAATTCAGCAGCGATGAAGATGACACCATTCAAGATGCGATTCAGCGGGCGGCGGATGGTGTGGAACTCTGGATTCAATCGGGAGCGGTTGAAGCCATGAACCGTGTGAATCAGAAAACGTGACGACTGGTGTGAAGATTCTCCAAAGGCCGAACATTGATTCTGTGGGGAATTTCGCTAATCTAACGTTTTGCAACGCCGCACACGGATAACGATTTGATCAGAGCCGGAGGAGTCATCCGATTCGACCGGCCCGATTGTGAATAAGGTCCCACAGGGGACGGCAAATTCAGTCCCTCACGGGACGCGGACAAGTGGAGTCCCCGAGGGGACACGGAAACGATTGGGAGAGACACGTTGGCACTGCGCAGTTATGAAATCATGTTTCTGCTCGACAGCGGAAAATACGCAACGGATCCGGATGGCGTAACTGCCGAGATTCACGGCATGCTCGAGAAGATCGGTGCAGAAATCGTGACGGCTCGCCCCTGGATGGATGGCAAGCTGGCCTATCCGATCGAAGGTCACCGTAAAGGTCTGCACTACCTGACCTACGTGAAAGCCGACTCGAACGAAGTGCCGAAGCTGCAGCGGATGTGCCGCCTGAGCAACGTCGTGCTCCGTTACATGTGCATTGTTCCGCCAGAACAGCTCTTCGAGCCGATGTCTGCTGCCCTGCTCGACGAACACGCCAGCCACGGCCATTCCGAAGAGGAAGAAGGCGGTAGCGAAGAAGGCGAAAAGAACGAGAAGAGCGAAGAAACTACCAAAGAAGAAGCCGCAAACGCCTGAGCTGTCACTGTTGCTCGTTGATAGCCGGATCTGAACGTCGAACAGACGTGCTGCCCCCGGGCAAGAACGTTATTTACGGGCAACGTACGGAAAAGCAGGAGCTCAACCATGGCCAGTTTTAACCGGGTCGTCCTTGTCGGAAATCTCACTCGCGATCCCCAGGTGCGGTACACCACCGGGGGCACAGCCGTGAGCGAGATCGGTCTGGCAGTCAATCGTCAGTGGTACGATAAGCAGTCGAATCAGAAGCGTGAAGAAACCACTTTTGTCGATGTCACCCTCTGGGGACGTCAGGCGGAAGTGGCTGGCGAATACCTGTCCAAGGGCCGCCCGGTGCTGATCGAAGGACGATTGCAGCTCGACCAGTGGGAAGACAAGCAATCGGGCGAGAAACGCAGCAAGCTTCGCGTTGTCGGCGAGACCATGCAGCTGCTGGGTGGACGCGGTGAAGGTGGCGGCGGAGGCGGAGGTGGAGGTCGTTCCGGTGGATCGCAGCGATCTCAGGCCGGCGGCGCAGGCGGTGGCGGAGGAGGAGGTTACTCTTCCCGTGACGATGACATGCCGCCCTCACCGGTCGATTCCTTCTATGACAGTGGCCCGGAAGACGACGTTCCGTTCTAAAGAACGACGGAAAACGACCGCCGGAACCAGAGAGACAACAATTTCCGCTGCGTGTTTGCCGATTTCAGGGAAGAACTCAGGAAGACGCGACCAGGCAGATCTATCGATACTTTTACAATCCAGACGTTCAAGGTGTGATTATGCGTCAAGTCAAACGTAGACCAGTTTATTCGCCTCGCACCGGTAGTGCAGTCGAATTGCTGCTGGCAGAAAACGTTCCCTCTCTGGGCGAGCAGGGCGAAATCGTTCGCGTGAAGCCGGGATATGCCCGTAACTATCTGCTGCCTCACGGACTGGCCACGATCGCCACCGAAGAAAACAAGAAGGCTGTCGAAGAGCACCGCGCTCGCCTCGAAGAGGTCGAAAAGCAGCGCAAGTCGGGTGCCCGCAAGCTGGCCGACTCCGTGTCGAAGTACTCGGTGACGCTCGAAGCCAACGCCAACGAAGAAGGCCATCTGTACGGCTCCATTCTGGCTGCAGACATCAGCAAGGCTCTGGTTACCGCCGGTTACCAGGTTGACCCGGAGCACATCCGTCTGGATGGTCCCCTCAAGGAACTGGGGATGTACACGGTCAAGCTGCAGCTGCACCCGGAAGTCACCTCGGACGTCAAAGTCTGGGTGGTGCCCGTCAGCAGCAGAAAGTAAGGCACGACTGCCGGCCGCGAACCGTCAACTGATCGGATCGAACCGGCCCAGTCGCAGAGAATCCGGGGTGTCGACTCTTACAGGAATCGACATCCCTTTTTTACGCCCTCAGCGAACACGGACTCTGTTTTCTCCTCGGCGAAAACGGAATGCTGAACACGGGAGTCGCCGACTCGACTTGCAGGAGTGTCCATGTCGACCGACGCACAATCGAACGCGATGCAGAGCCTGACCAGCATGCGTCCCCCCAGCAATGTGGACGCCGAGAACAGTGTTCTCGGCTGTCTGATGCTGGTCAACGACACGGTCGATCAGGTCCTCGGCATTTTGCACGTCGACCAGTTCTACGACGACCAGAACCGCCGCATCTTCGCGACGATTACCGAGATGTACGAGCGAGGCGACCGCGGCATCGATGCGGTCACGCTCGCCAACGAACTGAGCAAACGCGGGGCTCTCGATGCAGCCGGCGGCGTCGCCAAGCTGCTCGAAATCATGGAGACGGTTCCCCACGCCGCCCATGCCGAGTACTACGCCAAGATCGTTCGCGAGAAATGGCTGCAGCGCCAGCTGATCTACACCTGCAACGAGATTCTTAAAGAAGCTCATCACTCGCCGGACGACATCAACGACATTCTCTCGCGATCCGAGCAGAAGATCTTCCAGATCGCCGAGCAGCAGGAGTCACTGAGCCGAATCGACATGCGGTCGATTCTGATGGAAACCTGGGACCGCATTAACAGCCGTCGCGACCAGGAAGGCACCGTCAGTGGACTCCACTCGGGCTTCCTCGGACTCAACGAACTGACAAGCGGCTACCAGCCTTCCGAACTGATCATTCTGGCCGCCCGCCCTTCCATGGGGAAAACGGCGTTCGTCTGTAACTCAACACTCGCGGTCTCGGGAATCGCCAAGAGTGGCGTGCTGCTGTTCAGCCTCGAACAGTCGAAAGCGGAACTCGCTGAACGTCTGCTGTGTATTCACGCTCGTGTCGATGGCCACAAGGTTCGTCAGGGAAATCTCGATGAGATGGACCATCACGCTCTGCTGGAAGCTTCGACCGAGCTGAGCCAGTTCCCGATCTTCATCGACGATGCCCCGGGACGAACGATGTCGCAGATCGCGGCGGTCTCGCGACGTATGAAGCGTCAGAATGACATCGGGATCGTGATTATCGACTACCTGCAGCTGATCGAAGCCGAAGACAAGAATCAGCCTCGTGAACAGCAGATTTCATCCATCACACGACGACTGAAGTTCCTGGCCAAAGACCTCGACATTCCCGTCATCGCTCTGGCCCAGCTGAACCGAGGGGTCGAACAGCGCGAAGACAAACGCCCGCGACTGGCCGACCTGCGAGAATCGGGGGCCATTGAACAGGACGCCGACGTCGTGATGTTTCTGCACCGTCCGGAAGCGTACGATCCGGAAGACCGTCCGGGCGAAGCGTTCGTGATTGTCGCCAAGAACCGAAGTGGTCCGATCGGCGATGCCCACCTGACATGGGTCAAACAGCAGCTGCGGTTCGCGGATTACAGTCCACTGTCGCAGCCGGAAGGTGGCTGGGTCGATGACGGCTTCTAGATCAGACTTCGTACAAGAGTAGCGGCCTTCAGCGACGTAAGATGGTCATTTGCAGGCCTTTTAACGCTCATACGTCGCCACTCGGTAGAGCAATGTGCTCTAAGCAGCCGCTGGAGAATGCCATGCCGGAAAACCAGTTCGCCAGCCTGAACGACCGAGCCGCCATTGTGACCGGCTCGTCGTCTGGGATCGGTCGCGAGATTGCCCTGGAGCTGGCTCGCGGCGGAGCCGACCTCGTTGTGCACTACAACAGCAACCGAGAAGGTGCTGAGGAAACGGCTCGGCAGATTCGTGACCTCGGACAAACTGCGGTCGTGCTACGAGCCGATCTCGCCGACGAGGTTGCCACCGAGCAGCTCGTCGAAGATGCCTTCACCGCCTTTCCGCATCTCGATATCTGGGTGAACAACGCCGGCGTTGATCTGTTGACCGGGGCAGCGAAGGACTGGTCCTACGAAACCAAACTGCAGCGGCTCTTCGAGATCGATGTTCGCGGCACGGTCCTGCTTTCACGCGCAGCCGGCAGGCGGTTCGCCGAATCGAAACGGGGTACGATCATCACGATCGGCTGGGATCAGGCCGAGCGCGGCATGGAAGGTGATAGCGGAGAACTGTTCGCGACCGCCAAGAATGCCATCATGGGCTTCACGCGGTCGCTGGCCCTCTCTCTGGCTCCGGATGTCCGTGTGAACTGTATTGCTCCAGGTTGGATTCGGACCGCATGGGGCGAAACGGCCGGCAATGTCTGGCAGGAGCGGGTTCTGCGAGAAACGCCTCTCAACCGCTGGGGAACGCCGGGGGATATCGCCAACTGTGTCCGCTACCTGGTGTCTGATCAAGCCCGCTATCTGACCGGCCAGGTCTTCTATGTGAATGGCGGAGCCGAGCGCTAGAGGCATAAAAAAAGCCCGGCTGCTGAGAGCCGAGCTTCTTTCTGTTGTCAGTCGAAAAGCGATCGTTACGGCAGAACGCGTTTCTCAAGAATCCGCTGATGCATTTCGTAGCGTTTCTGCAGACGCTCGATGGAGTACATGCGAATCAGGCGTCCCTTGTAGAGCAGACGATTCTGTTCATCGCGGGTGATTTCATCGCCAACTTCCCGCATCGCCATGCCGGCATAAAGCTGAGCGAAGGTAATTGGATCGACGCCGTTCCCCTGCTCCAGATCTTCAATGGCATCTCCGCCACCGGTGAGGATCAGGAAGGGATTCATTGGCACGGCTGCCGGGTTGTAGCGACCTTCGAGTCGCAGCGTCTCCATGGCCTGAGTCAGAACTTCAGACGCCATCTGAATCTGCTGAACGGTTTCATTCGCCAGCGGAATCGCCTGGTTCTGTTCGTCCTCGTTGGCAGACGGAGGCTGAGCGGAGGTATGTGACGGCTGCAGGACGTCCGAGGTGCCCAGAAAATACCCGACGCCGACCAGCGCCAGGGAACAGACGAGCCGCTGAACCATTGCTTGAGACATCACGCGCATTACCAGACACCTTAACTCAGAAGTTGCAAAGCAGACTGCATAGAAAGTTCATGCACCGTGTCCATATCGTGACGTGCGGACCGACTGCTTGCAACCCGAACCTGAGTGCCTGAGGCGGGTTATTCCCGTCTTCGGAACTCCTGCCGTTACAGGCAGATCCGTTCCATATAGTCGATCAAACTTTGCACAGCTGCCGGAACATCCCGGGTGTGCCCTGCTTTGCAGATCGCTTCAAGACGATGAGCGACTTCGGTGAGCCCGGGATAACCATAGCCGCCCCCTGCCCCTTTGAGCTGATGGGCGATCCCCTTAAGCATGGCGACATCGCCTTCTTCGAGGTTGGCCAGCAGCTGCATGCGGCGTTCCGGAAGTGCGCTCACAAAGTATTCGAGCAGTTCCTGGAAATCCTCATCCGCTGCATACAACGAGCGGACTGGTGCGGCCTCCGGCGTGTCGGAGTCGCAGATCTTCGACGTTACTTGAGAATCTGTCAGCATTTGTGAGTTCCCCTCAACTCAGACAATGCATGGCGTCAGACAGGCTGACGAACCGGCCCCGGAAAGGATTCCGAGCTCGGACATGGTTCTTCACAGGACCGATCAGTCCTGCACGCTTCCTCAAACATAGGCCGAGATTGGTGCATCGCCCGGCTACATCCGGAAAACTCACGAAAAGATAGATTGTTTCCCGTTCTCCCAGCCCAAATGGCGACATTTCCCGTTCTCCAGCCGGCGCAATCGGGACCATCCGATCTTGACCTTCAGTGGTCACTTCTCCTATTACTCCGCCACCATTCTGACCGCAATATTCTCATTAACTTCCTTTCCATGCGTCTCTTACAGCGATACATCACCCTCGAGCTGCTCCGCGTTTTCGTTATGGTCCTGTTGGCCATTTCGATTCTGCTGGTGTTTGTCGGCGTGTTTCAGCAGGCGACCGACAACGGTCTGGGACCGATGGAAGTTCTGCAGATCCTCCCCTACGTGATCTACAGCCTGCTGCCAATCACCATTCCGGCGACGATGCTGCTGACGGTCACGGTGGTTTATGGCCGCATGTCGGGCGATCAGGAATTGATTGCCGCCCGGGCCGCAGGGATCAATTTGCTTTCGCTACTCTGGCCTTCGCTGTTGATGGGGGCCTGCCTGAGCGTTGGCTCACTGGTGTTGACCGATCAGGTCATCCCGTGGTCGATCGACAAGATTCAGGAAACCGTGCTCCTGAAGATGGAGAAGATCTTTCTCGATCAGCTTCGCAGCGATCATCAGTTCATCGATGCCAATGGCGGACTCGTCATCACCGTGATGGACATCGACGGCAAAACACTCGTCAAACCGACCATTCGCTACACCACCAAGAACGGAAAGACGTTCACGATTCAGGCCGACTCGGCCAACATCCATTTCAATCTGCAGGAGCGACTCGCCAAGATTCGCGTTGTCGGCGGTTACATTCACATGTCCGACGGTCGCGGAGCCTGGATCCGGGAAGAAGAGTATCCGTTCCCCTTACCGATGATCGACAAGCAGCGGAAGGCCCGCCACATGGCGGCTCAGGACATTACCACCGAGCTGGCAGAGCTGAAAGAGATCGAGGAATACCGCACCTCGGAGCGGGCCATTTCAGCAGCCATGAGCCTGACGACCGGCCGCTTTGAAGAGTTCACGATGCACGACTTCACCGATCTCATTCAAGGAGAAATGGTCGATACCCAGCGGCGACACAAGCTGACAGCCGAATATCACGGCCGTTTCGCCATGGCGGGCAGCTGCTTCTTCTTCGTCCTCGTCGGCAGCCCGTTCTCGATCATTCAGGCCAAGAAACAGTTCCTGACCACGTTCTTTATCGTGTTCATGCCGATCGTGTTCATCTACTACCCGATCGTCATGCTCTCGATGAACCAGGCCAAAAACGGCACCCTCGATGCCGCCTGGGTGATGTGGGTCGCCAATGCCGTGACCGCCGTGGTTGGTCTGCATCTGATGCGAAAAGTGATGCAGAACTAGAACGGCTCGGTTCTTCGGTTGCGAAACGTTCTTGCGGATTCACGGAGGGATCGACTCCAGTCGATTACGTATCCCGACAGAGGACGACGATGGAGCGGTCTCGCACTTCGTAGGTCGGCTCTTCGAGAACCTGCCAGCCAGATGGTTCCGAGATGTCGTGAGGCGACTCGAGAGCCGTGTCGATAATCCGCTTCCAGGTGATGGCCGAGCCTTCCATGATCTTGAAATCGATCGGCTGCGAGGCGCCGTTGATCATCACATAAAGATCGCGGCAATCGTGCTGGCTTCCGACCAGACTGAAGGCCAGCACCTGCGAATCGCCACTCAGATCGCAAGGGCCATCCGGCCCGTACCAGCTGACTTCATTTCGCCAGAAGCGGGAACGACAGATCGAGTTGAAGGACTTGCGAAATTCGATAATCAGCTTCGTGAAGCGGAAGATGTCTTCGTACTTCTCTTTGCGGGACCAGTCGAGCCAGCTCGTTTCGTTGTCCTGGTTGTAGGCGTTGTTGTTCCCATTCTGGGTCTGCATGAACTCGTCGCCCATGCGAATCATGGGCGAGCCATTGGAAATCATCAACAACGTGAGGAAGTTCTTCACCTGTCGCTTCCGCATATGCATAACTTCGACAGGAACTTTCTCCTCCCCTTCATGGCCACAGTTCCATTTGAACTCGTGGGAGCCATCGCGGTTCTCTTCGCCGTTGTCCCAATTGTATTTGCCTTCGTACGTGACGAGGTCGTTGAGAGTTGAACCGTCGTGAGACGAGATGTAATTCACCGACTGCCAGGGGCGGCACGAATGCTGAATATCGTCCGGAAAGAGATCGGCACTGCCGTAGATCCGGGTCATTAGTTCCGGGACCATTCCTCGCTCACCGGCGACGAATCGCTGCAGGGCATCCCGGTAGCGTCCGTTCCACTGCATCCAGAGCCAGCCGGGAAACGAGTAGCCCAGCTGATAAGTTCCCGCTGCGTCCCAGGGCTCGGCGATCAACCGCACGTTGAGGAAGTCTTCGGCGGTCACAATCTGGGAAAAGATCGGCGGACGATCCATTGAAATTGAACCATCGCTGCGTCGAGCGAAAATCGACGCCAGATCGAAACGAAACCCATCGACGTGCATCTCGTCGCGCCAGTATTTCAAGCTGTCGACAATCAGCTTTTTCACAGCCAGCCGGTTCGCATCGAGCGTGTTGCCGCAGCCGGAGAAGTTCGCGAAATCGGCTTCGCCATTCTCGCCAGGCGTCGGCATGTAGTACATCGCATTGCCGATTCCCTTGAAGCTGTAGTTCGGCCCGCGATCATCCCCTTCGCAGGTATGGTTGTAGACCACATCGAGAATGACCTCGATCCCCGCCTTATGCAGTTCGCGGACCATCGTCCGAAACTCGTCCCGCACATCGCGGCTCTCGTGGTTCATCGCGTATTCGTGATGCGGCGAGAAGAAGTTGAGCGGCATGTATCCCCAGTAGTTCCCTTCAGCCGGGTCGTACTGAAACACGGGCATCAGTTCGACAGCAGTCACGCCCAGATCCCGGAGATGCGGAATCTTGTCGACGATGCCCGCATAAGTGCCCCGTCGAACTTCCGGGACGCCGGAATTCGCGTTCTGTGTGAAACCGCGAACGTGCATCTCGTAGATGACCAGATCAGAGTCGTGGCGGATGAACTGATCATCGCCCCAGTCGAAGGCATGATCGGTGTCAATCACCCCGAGTGGAGCCTTGCCGATATTGGATCCCGGCTTCTTGGCCAGTTCCCGATCGAACCCCGGGGGAAAATGAACGGCCTTGGCGTACGGATCGAGCAGGAGCTTGTCGAAGTCGAATCGATGGAATCCGGGGGCGTTGCGCTGTGGTCCATCGACCCGATACCCGTAGTAAAATGCCTTCGGCGCCCGAGCTTTGGGAATGCGACAATGCCAGACAGGACCTGACTTGTTCGCGAAGTGATCGAATTCGTAAACGAGCTCGGGGTTCTCGTAGTCATCCTGCGAAAAGAGCATCAGAATGACCCGGGACGCCTTCTCCGCATACAGCACGAAGTTCCACGCCTGTTGTTTCTCAATCCAGCTGACTCCGGGCGGATCGTGCCAGCCCTCCGTCTGATGCCAGTTAATCATTGCGTCTCACTTCGCTTCCGTGGCTGCGAACCCTGAACTGTCAGTATGCACCATAGATGACTTGCGACCGGTGCACCAGTTCGCGATGATGGATCAACGATCGGCAATATGAAATCGGCCGCTCGTCTCGATTGAATCTCCGTACTGACCTCTGTTCCACGGATATCGGAATATGCGACTTCTCGGCTTCACTCTGACACTGCTTCTCTTGATGCCCTTCGCTTCTTCGCTGGCTGCTGACCGGCCGAATATCGTGTGGATCACGAGTGAAGATAACGGGATCGAGCTTGGCTGCTATGGCGATGACTACGCCACGACGCCGAATATCGATGCTCTGGCCGAGATGGGAATGCGGTATTCGACCTGCTGGTCCAATGCTCCGGTCTGCGCACCGGCTCGGACAACGATCATCTCCGGCATGTATCCGCCCAGCATGGGGGCTCAGCACATGCGGTCGCATCTGAACATGCCAAAGGCATTGAAGATGTTCCCCCAGTATCTGCGGGAAGCGGGCTATTACTGCACCAATAACAGCAAGGAAGACTACAACCTCGAGAAGCCGGGAGAGGTCTGGGACGAAAGCAGTCGAAATGCTCACTGGAAAAAGCGCGATGACGACCAGCCTTTCTTCGCCGTGTTCAACCACACCATCAGCCACGAAAGCCAGCTGCGCAAACGTCCGCACACGGCTATTCACGATCCGGCCGGCGTCACCGTTCCGAAGTATCATCCCGACACCCCGGAAGTGCGTCAGGACTGGGCTCAGTATTACGACAAGCTGACCGAAATGGACCAGAAGGTCGGCAACAACATCAAGGAACTCAAAGACGGCAATCTGCTTGAAGACACGATCATCTTCTACTACGGCGATCATGGTTCGGGCATGCCGCGGCACAAACGCTGGCCCTACGACAGTGGTCTGCACGTGCCGATGATCGTCTACTTCCCAAAGAAATACGAACATCTCGCTCCGGAGGGTTACTCGGCCAATGGGGTCTCGGAGCGTCTGGTCAGTTTTGTTGACCTGGCTCCGACCGTGCTCAGCATCTGCGGCATCGAGCCTCCCGAAATGCTGCAGGGTTCAGCCTTTGCCGGCAAGTTCGCGACAGATGATCCCGACTTCATCTACGGATTCCGCGGCCGCATGGATGAACGGATCGACCTCGTACGGAGCGTACGAAATGAGCGGTTCGTTTATCTTCGCCAGTTTCAGCCGCATCGTCCGTACGGGCAGTTCGTCCATTACATGTTCCAGACACCGACGACCCGAGTCTGGTATCAGATGCACCTCGACGGAAAACTGACGCCGGAACAGGATCACTTCTGGAACACCAAACCGGTTGAAGAACTCTACGATGTCGAGAATGATCCCGATGAAGTCGTCAATCTGGCGGATGATCCGGAATACCGAGACACGCTGAAAAAGATGCGGAACGCACTCTTCAGCCACATGAATTCCACGCAGGATCTGGGCATCATTCCGGAAGCCGAACTGCACGCCCGCGTGCCGAATGGTTCTCCCTACGACGCCCAGCGTAACGGGCAGCTGCTCGACAACTACGGCGAAGTCCTGTTCGCAGCAGCGGCTGCTTCACAGGCCCCCGTGGAGACGGCGACTAAAGAGACGATTCAGATGGCCTTCTCGCATCCTGAGAATACGGTTCGTTACTGGGCCTGCCAGTGGGCTCTGATCAACAAGGAAGACGGCGTCTCCCGCTCCCGGGATCAACTGGTCCGACGTCTGGATGATGAGTCATCGAGTGTCCGCGTTGCCGCAGCAGAAGCCCTGGGACAGTACGGGAACGATCAGGATCTGCAGAAAGCCCTGAAGGTTCTCGTCAAAGCCGCGAATTTGGAAGAGAGCGATGTCTACACGGCGATCGCCGCCCTGAATGCCCTCGACAATCTCGACGGCAAAGCCTCATCGGTCCGTGATCAGATCGCGGAATTGCCGACCAAAGTCAAGAAGATGCCGCCCCGGACTGATTCGTACGTGCCGCGACTTCTGCAGAAAACCTTGGCCGACCTGGACGGTGAACCGCTGCCGTAACTCGACTGGAGTAGACGTTACGATGCCCCGTAGAATGGGATCGCCACCAGGCGTATCCCAGCAATCGGACGTTCAATGCCGAAACGGCGTCTCCGTAGCGGCGGCAATCCTGCCGCCGAAGCGACGCCACTCGCAGCGGTTGGGATAAATCGCTCGACACGAATAAGTGATGCAGTCAGGAGTGCTTGCCTCTTCGGTAAGACCTCATTGAGACCGCATGATTGCACTGAAAAAACGCGGATGGCGCGGCCACTTGTCGCTTCCGCGACCCACTCGCTGACGCGGACGGGCCACCCGTGCTGGAACGCCGAAAGCAAAAGCTTCCACGATTGCAGACAAAGCCATATCGATCGGCATGCTTGCCCTGCTTCGCGATGCAAGCATGGCACCCTCGAAGCACCAGTCTACCAAAGTAGACCGTACGACGATTTGTAGGCTGGGATAGCCGCCAGGCGTATCCCAGCAACTGTGCGATCCTACCGAGACACGGCTTCACCTCGCCCGCCCTGCTGAGCGGACGTCACTTCACCTTGAGATGACTGTCTTTAATCAGGAAGAAGGTGGTCGGCGGGACGATCAGCACCAGGATAGGGAACCAACCTCTCATTCCCCAAAGCCACGGAATGAGAACAAATTGGTCCACTAACGCAGACAAGACCGTCGACCAGCAGAGAATGATGTAGCCTAACATCTTCTTTTCACGTCTCTGGCAGACAGAAAGTTCTCGATCTTGCATCAGAACGACCTGACCGTAGGCTGGGATAGCCGCCAGGCGTATCCCAGCAATTGTGCGATCCTTCCGAGATATGGCTTCACCTCGACCGCCCTGATGCGCGGACGTCACTTCAACTTGAGGTGACTGTCTTTGATCAGGAAGTACGTGATCGGCGGGACGATCAGAACCAGGCCAACGAAGAAGCTCCAACGGGGAAGCAGATACTCTTTGATGACGAACTGATCAATGAGAGCCGCTCCGATGGTCGCCCAGCAAAGAATGATGTAGCCGAGCATCTTCTTTTCGCGTTTCTGGGCGTCGGTCAAATCGTCGGCAGACGCGGCTGTACTGGCCTTGTTCGACTTCGATTTGGGCTTTTTGCCACCCCCGGAAACATTCTGAATCGCGACGGCTTCATCGCGGGCGCCGGGTGCGTAGTACTTGGCGATCGCCTGATTGATCTGCAGCGGGGTTGCGATCACGGCTCGCATCGGCTTGCCGAAGCGCAGTCGGAATTCGTCTTCCAGTTCGTGGTCCGGCTCATCGGTTGCCGCGATCAGGACGACGTCGTCGTCGATAAACAGCGGGAGAATCGAGTATCGCTTCACCAGCTTGCGGGGCACCTGGTCGAGGACGTTGTCGTCCGGCAGCGTCGATTCGAGATCGACAAAGGGACGCCCCAGTTCCTGAGCGAGAGCTTCAGCGGCTTTGTCAGGCGAGACGAGCTTCATCTGCACGACGGCATCGCGATGCGTGAGACCCCGACGATCGGCGAACTCTTTGATCTCGGAGATCTGACCTTTGCTGATCTCGCCATTCACCGCCAGATATCGCAGCAACGGCTGGCCGCCACTCGATTCCGGTTCTTCGAACTCGCGGCCGAGACTCTCATCGTACTCTCGCTTGCGATGCGTATCGGTCAGGCAGAGCATCGCCTTGGCCAGCTCGTTGAGCAGATCCTGCGATTCCAGCATGTACTCGCCGGTCGCGTACTGCCGAACCAAAGCGTTCAATTTCTTGTAATGCCCCCGAATCTTTTCGGGATCATCTTCGAAATCGACCAGCCGCAGGAGCTGGTAGTGATTGGGCGGACGAAATTCTTCCGGAATGCCGAGCCACTGTTTATAGACATCAATTGCCACGACGGATCACTCCCTGAAAGCAAACTGGACGGCCGAAACCGTCCAGTTCGTGAAGAGACAGCGAATTATTCGACCGAGTATTCGGTGGCCAGAACCTGCATCGCATCGACTCCACCGGAGTCGAGTCCGGAATCCCGGACGATTTGAGTGGCGGCCTCGTTGTTCCCGGTCAGTTCGCGAGCCGTGGCGTTAATACGACCACTGGCGTCGTAGCTGTAGGTCACTTCGACAGGAGAGTTCTGTGGCAGATTCGGCGGCAGATCCACGATCCGGAAATCGCCGATCAACGTACAGGCGGCCGGATCCTTGGCTTCCCCTTCGAGGATGTGCACGTGAATCGACCGCTGATTCGGAGCGTTGGTCACGAACCGCTGCGACACGCTGAATGGGATCTGCGTGTTCTTCGGAATCATGATGTGGTTGATCTTGCGCGACCGCTCGTTGGGGTCGGTGATCTTGATGCCCAGCGAGTGCGAGTTGACGTCGGCTGTTTCGACAGATTTCAGTCGATCGATTGCAGCCTTGGCCATGCGGGATTCTCCGCCGGTGGCTCGAGCTTCCAGAATCGCGGCGTGAATTGCTGCGCCCTGGGAGACGGCTTCTTCCGGAGAAACGTCGCGGGATGGTTCGCGGCCACCAACCTCTTTCAGCATGATTTCGACGGCTGGCATGTAGGTCGAACCACCGACGAGCACGATGTCATCGAGCTGCCCCGGCTGAACACCGGCCTGCTGCATCACGAGCTCGGTCGTGTCACGGGTCCGCTGCATCAGGTCGCCCGTCATTCGCTCGAAATCGGTACGAGTCAGAGCGACAGTGAGTGTCTTGCCCTGATAATACAGACTGACAGGCACCTGAGACTTCTGGCTCAACTGACGCTTGGCGTCTTCACATTCCTGCGTGAACTGGAGCAGGGTTTCAGGATCTTCGCGAGGATCGCTGCCGTGCTTCTGCAGATACTGTTCTGAGACATGGTCGACGATACGCCGCGTCCAGTCGAGCCCCCCGAGCATCACGTCCCCATCGGTCGCGAGCACTTTGAAGTTCGTTGGCGTGTACTGCACCACGGTCACGTCGAACGTACCACCCCCGAGGTCGTACACCATGATGGTCTTTGGCTTGGAGTCGGCTTTCTTGATGCCAAGTTCGCCCTTCATCCAGGCATACGCCAGCGTCGCCGCGGTTGGTTCGTTGATAATGTCGACCACGTTCAAACCAGCGATTCGACCGGCGTCCTGGGTCGCCTTACGACGCACATCGTTAAAGTAGTAAGGCACGGTAATAACGGCATTGGCAACCGGCCCGATGCGTGCCTCGGCGTCCTGCTTGAGTTTCTTCAGGATCAGAGCGGAGATGAATTCCGGGGTCAGCTTCTTGCCCTGGTAGACGACGAAGAAGTCTTTGTTACCCATCTGCCGTTTGACGGCTTCGATAATCCGCTGCGGATCCTCAACCGACATCCGTTCAAAGGTCGGCCCGACAACCACCTGGCCTTCCTCGCTGAGAATTACGATCGATGGCGTAATGGTACGATCGTCGGCATTCGGGATGGCGATGGGATTGCCATGTTCGTCGAGCTGAGAGAGCGAAGAGTAAGTCGTTCCCAGGTCGATACCGACCGTATTTCCCTCGAGAAATTGCATAGTTAATCCTGCTGTCTATTAAGTCTCTGAGTAATTCTCAGGATCCCGGAGCCGACGCACGGTTCACTCCAAAACGGAGATGGGAACAAACCCATAAACCGTGACTGATCCATTGCAGTCCAAGATACTGAGAAATCTGATGTCGTTTCAACGATGGGAATGGCAGAATCGCACACTCCACAGGAATCGGAGCGCCTCTGACTCTGCTCGTTGGAGAACAGACGAAGGGTCATTGTGGTCGGCTGAACTGGACGTTTCAAGACTCAACGGCACTTCGGCAGCGTTTTTGCAGAGCCGACGCGAGCCCTCTCAGCAACTCGACCGAACACTCGACATCAGAACCAGTCGAGTTCGATGATCCGCGCAATCAACACGAACAGAACCGTACTGGACGCTCCGCAGATGACCATCATGCAGGCGGCACAGATCACGTTCAGCAGTTCAATCGTCTGCACGCCGAGTCGTTTCTTCTCCAGATGCACGAACTTCTGCACTGAATCATACGTCATTTCCGCGGCCAGGGCGGTCAGAACACAGAAGATCAGCAAGGCCCACTCAACGACGCGAAGTTCGACCACCACCGCGACACTGACGAGTGTGCAAACGGCAAAGAAATAGAGGAAAAGCGTGCTGCTTGAACGGAAGCAGGTGGTGAAGCCCCGTTCGGCTGCAACCAGACGCTGTCGCCATGCTGAACGCGGCCGCCCCTCTGATTGCTCAGACGGCTCCGTCAGCAACTCATCAATATGGGACGTGCTCATCGCCCTGCCCTCATTCGGCCCGAAGATCCATCAATACTGGGTGCCGAGCAGCGAACTGAGTCGATCCGAGGACGAATCCAGCGGACCGAGTCGCGGCTCGATCATGAAGCCCACACCAAAGTTGCCCTTACTGCTGTCGACCGACATCCCCAGGTGAATGAGGAAATCGGAACGAATACCGGTGATTGTCAGAGACTGACCGCGGTCCTGGTTCTCGGCAATGTCGTAAGCCGTGCCGAATGTCGCGATCCATTTTTCGCTCATCGCATAGCTCACACTGCCGGTGATCAGCTGACTCTCCAGCGGACCGGCCTGAATGTTGCGATACCCGACATACATACTGCCGCGTTCGCTTCGCTGCGTGAGGAAACCAACATCCCACGTCTGGGGAGCATCTTCAAAGAAGTCGAACTGGCCGTTGGCCAGGAACTTGGTTCGCGAGCCGACATCCCAGCTGTAGTTCGCGGTCAGCAGGCCGAAGTTCTCGCCGAAGTTATCGGCGTCGGCATCCGGGAAGTAAGAGAGCCCCAGATCCAGCGTCATCCAGTCTTTGACCCGCTGCCGTTCCGGCGGGCCAACCTTGGTCTGCAAACGATGGCTCCAGGTGAAGCGGGCCACCTGTTGATCGTCGACCAGTTCAAAGTAAGGCGAACTGACATTCCGAGCCGCCCCCGATCGGACCGCATAGAAACGCGGGTCGTATTTGTCGGAGAGCAAGCCGTAATTGTTCAGGCCGAACGTGTTGAAGATGAGTCGTGTTCGGAATCGCTCCTGCGAGTTCTCGTCGAATTCGTTGTACTGCGGAACATCGCTCAGGTCCTGAGTCGAATCGGCGAAGTAATAGTCAACACCGAGATTCTGCTTGTGGGCCAGCCCATTCAGTCCAAGCAGAGGACTGAAGACGTGCGGATAGGCTTTCCAGAGCATCAGATTGGCTCGCACCCCGGCCGAGCCGTAGAAACGGTTCAGGCTGTTATTGGTGTAGCCGTCGTCCTGCCAGTAGGCGGCTTCGCCGAGTACATAGGGATCGACCTTAACCGGGCCGAGATTGAATGGCATCGAAAGTTCATGACGTGAGGAGAGCACGACGCCATCGGCTTCCGGATAGTAAGGCAGCGGAACGAACAGATCGTTCGGATTGTCCGGGGCTTCGGCCGGACGAATCTGCCCGTAACCGGCTGAACTGCGGGAACTGTAGACGAGTCGATCCCAGAGCAGCGGTTCGCCCAGAATCGTCAGATCCCCTTTCGGCAGCCACTGCGTTTCATACTCGAACTCGTTCAGTTGAAACCGCGTCATCAACGAGGCCGCAACCGTGTCTTCCTGATAGTTCAACCCAAGTAGAGTCTCGTTGTCTTTCCCGGAATCCCATTCCTCTTCGTAATACTGCTCGAGGAAGTTGCGATCGCTGAGGAAGCCGAGTTCGCTTGTTACCGACAGCGATTCGGTCCAGTGATGCCGATGCCGCCAGAGGGCACGGCCACGCGTGTTGTGTGGTACATCGAGATCGCGGCGATCGAGGCCGAGGTTATCGTTGCCGAAGTCGTTAATCCAGACTCCCTCGGCTTCCCCAAAGTAGCTGCCCGGCGTTCCCAAAGGCTCGGTTCCGGCATAAATGGCATCGGTGCCCAGCCAGGCTCCGCGTTCGGTGTAAACGTGGGCTTGCAGATTCCAGTCGAGTTCGCCATCCGGACAGATTCCCAGCAACTTCGACAGGTTCCAGACCGTCTCAACCTGCCCGCCAAAGATGCTGTCCTGAGCCAGCGTCATACTTTCCAGAGGGATGTGGGGATCTTCGGCTGGTCCACTGATGTAGGGAGCGACGAACAGCGGCGTTTCTCCAACCCGGAAACGGTTATTCAGGCTTGTCACCCAGGGTTTCGGGCGGGCAATCTGCAAACCAGTTTCCGGGTCAATCTCGGCATCGCCACGTCCAACCCAGCCGCGGTCGTAACGGTTTTCGATAAAGATATCGCCGGCTTCCATACGGTAAGTCGGCACGCCAAATTCACTACCGGTCAGCCACGCGTTCTGAGCATGGAAGCTGTCGTGCGAAATCTGGCGAATCTCTTCGGCTCGCAGTTTGATATCCCCCTGCAGTTCCGGCATATGAACTCGCAGTTCGCTGTCGAGCAGGACAGCTCGGTCCTCTCGGATATCGTAGAAAGCCTTGGTGGCCCGCAGAACATGATTCCCCTGACGAATCTCGATGTTCCCTTCCAGATACAACTGCAGTGGAGCGTTGGCATCCTGGAACATCTCAGCCGTGAATGCTCCCTCGCTGTTGGCCTGAGTCCAGATCACGACCTGATCGGCCGAGATATCGAGCGTGCCGACATCAAGTCCCTGAACCGGGCCGATTCCTTCGATCACGATGTTCACGCCTTGCGAGATGACCGTAATCTGCTCCGGCGGGGATGACTCTCGTGAAAGGAAGCTGTCGACGTTGAACCCGATGCCGAAGCTGCGGGGCGAGATGATCACATGCCGCGTCGGCTTCGCCTCAACCGGCGGTGCCAGACTGTCGAAATCGATCGTGCCCTCGTTCAGCGGAATCGCGTCAGTAGGCGGAAGCAGCTGCGGCTGATTCATGGCTGTAGCCGCATGCTGTTCACGAGCCGCCCTGGCTCGTTCGAGCAGCGGATCGCTGCCCCCGGAAACCTGCTGACTGGTGAAGCGGGCCATCTCCTCAACGGTGGTGGAGTACAGTTCGAGGCAGATCGTCGGGCGTGATTGCTGTTCCGGACCTTCGACGAGAAGGACATCCTGCTCGCCGTAGACGACCAGTCGTTCCATCGTTCGATTGTGGACCTGCACCGTCGACCGCCAGACGACCATCTGGCTCGCCCGGACTTCCGATTTCCCCTGGCGAATGCGGCACGGATTCCCCCGCAGCACGAAGACGCGTTCGTTCCCCGTCGGCCCAGACGAGGCTCGGCTGCTACCGTAGAGTCGATCGGTGATGTCGACTGCAGCTGGCGTGTGCTCGTGCAGCATATCGCAGCTGATCACGATCGGATCGCTGGCAGTCGGCCGGTTGTCGGAAACTTGTGCCTGCCCCTCGACTGAGGCGATTCCGGGAGAAGCATCCGTCCCTTGAGCTCGAAGCGGAGTGCCCAGAGCGAGCGCAAGCAACAGCACTGCCGGCATCAGGCCGACAGACTGCAAGCGTCTGCTCAGGGAGCGCTTAATCGAGAACATTTAGCAGGCGATCGAGGCAGCGGTGAATGGAGAGTTCAGTCGCAAATCGGAACCGCACGAGATGGGAGGGTCGCCGTCCTGGCTGAATACGAAATCATGGTGCCGAAGTTTATCGGAAAGCTGAAAATGGGGTCAACGGCGATCACAGCCGTCGAAAATGTTGTAAGTTCAACTTATTCCCGCAGATGCGCTAAAGCGCAAGCGCCCCAGGTGTCGGGAAAAGCCCGGAATTCTTTCAGAGCCCGAGCTCCTGCCATAAACGCATTCTGCGAAAAGACTTACAACACTTCATGACGAGGAAACCAGCCATCACTTCCCAAGCGGAGGAATTCGACCCGAAAATCAACTCGCGAGGACTCGCTGAAGTGCAACGACTGGCACCTGAATGTTCAGGTCTCAGGACTTGGAAAACTGACGATTCAACCGCCACTCGGATTGGTTCCCGCGTCGTTCTTCTGCAGGTTCCGGTAAGAGCGGACGGCTGGCATTTCAGGCTCGAAGAGCGTTTTTTTCGGAATCCCGTAGCATTTTACCTGCGGCGATGAGTAGTGTATCATTTAACAATCCATCGATATGATGGCCCCACCACCCCACCATCCCACCGCTTTCTTCAACAGGAGGTTCCCATGAATCAGACTTCTCCAAATCCTGATGAAGCCCAGACGCCCGACCTCGTTCGCCCCAAAAAAGGAAGCATTTTTCGCCGCGTTGTTGTGGTGGCGATCATTGTCTTTCTCGCATTGCAGCTCGCTCCGGTCGATCGCCATAACCCGGAAGTCGTGGCCGATATCAATGCTCCGGATGACGTGAAGCACATTCTTCGTCGAGCCTGTTACGACTGCCACTCGAATGAAACCAAGTGGCCCTGGTACAGCTACATTGCTCCCGGGTCCTGGCTGATGGCCAAGGATGTTCGCGAAGGTCGCGATTACCTGAACTTCTCCGAGTGGGGCGATTACTACGAAGCTGAAGAGACACCGGAGTTCTTCCTCGACGAATGCTGGGGCTCCATCGAGAGTAAAGAGATGCCACTCTGGTTCTACCTACCGCTGCACCCGGAAGCCAAACTGACCGAAGAAGATCTGGCCGTACTGCGGAAATGGTGCCAGATTGATGAGTCACTGGCGGAAAACGAAGCTGAGACTGACGAGACCGAATAGACGTCGTCACGACGTAGTGAGCTGAAAAGACCCCCATGCAGATTCTCGGACTCGGGACGGATATCGTCGAAATCAGTCGCATTGCGAGCATGATCGAGCGGCACGCCGACCACTTTCTCGACCGGACGTTCAGCAAGTCGGAAATCGAATACTGTTCGACCAAGAAGAACGCCACGCAGCACTACGCGGGCCGCTGGGCCGCAAAGGAAGCGGTGATGAAATCGTTCGGGACGGGGTTCGTGAAGGGGATCCACTGGACTGAAATCGAAGTCATCTCCCAGCCTTCCGGCCGCCCCGATGTCCGACTCTCGGGGGACACGGAACGCTTCGCGGCCGATTGCGGGATTGTGAAGATTCTGCTCTCCATTTCCCACGGCAAAGAGTACGCGACCGCCACAGCGATCGCGTGCTCC
The DNA here is from genome assembly GCA_017795105.1 of Planctomycetaceae bacterium. Lineage (GTDB taxonomy): Bacteria > Planctomycetota > Planctomycetia > Planctomycetales > Planctomycetaceae > Rubinisphaera. Next base: position 5,330,714 of record CP051247.1, on the reverse strand, counting down.
GAATAGCCGCTTCTGAAGTCTCCTTCGAGCTCCGCATGCCCGATTCTTCTCCGATCGTCGAACTGAGCCAGGTTCATTACACCACCCCGAACCAGGAGTTCCGGCTGGCCGTCGAATCTCTGCAACTCAATGCCGGAGAATCACTCGCGATCACCGGAAAGAGCGGATCCGGCAAGACCACGCTGCTTTCACTGATTGCGGGAATTGAGTCCCCTGCGACAGGAGGGATTCGGGTCCTGGACAGTGAACTGACCGCTCTCTCCCCCGAGCAGCGAAACCGCTTTCGACTGCAGCATCTCGGGATAGTCTTTCAGGATTTTCGACTCATCGAATACCTCACGCTGCAGGACAACATTTCCGTTGCCCTCAGACTCGGGGAACTGAAAGGTCAGACGACGAAGCGCGATCGCATTTTAACACTGGCCGAGCAATTCGAGATCGATCATCTGCTCAGGCGATATCCGCATCAGGTCTCTCATGGTGAACGGCAACGAGCCGCGATCGCTCGCGCGCTGTTTCACGATCCCGGCTTGATTCTGGCCGATGAACCGACAGGAAACCTGGATCCAGCAACTGCGGCTACGGTTCTCAAGTTACTGCTCAGAGTTGCCCGTGAAGGGGATCATGCTCTGCTACTCGTCACCCACGATCATTCGTGCCTCGATCGATTCGATCGAGCGGTCGACATGGCCGATCTCAACAACGTCTCAACGGCTCAGGCCTGAGCCGAATGCTCGCTGGCATCCTGAAAGCGGATCGAACGGCGGATCGCCAGACTGATCGCGTAACAAGCCGTGGCTACAAGCACGGTTGTCGCCCCGGCAGGCACGCGAGTATCGAGCGAAGAAAAGACAGCCCCTGCAGCTGCCGATCCTGCTCCGATCAGCGCAGCTATTACGATGATGATTCGCAGCCGATCGGACCAGAGTCGAGCGGTCACCGCCGGTGTGATCAACAGGGCAACGATCATCACGACGCCGATCGCCGGGAGCCCGACGACAATCGTTGTCGTCAGCAACAGCAGATGCATCCAGTCGATCCATACAGTCGGCAACCCCTGCACGGAAAGAAAACCTGAATCGAACGCGACGCCGACACTGAGCCGAAACGTTAAGGCAACGACGAGCACCGTCACGATGCAAACTGCCCCGATCAGGTAGACATCGCGGATGAGCAGACTTCCGGGCGAGCCGAACAAAAAGGCGTCGAATCCCCCGCCTCCGGTGAACTGGCCGCTATTCTGGATCATTCTTCGAAGGACAACCCCTGCTCCGAAGAAGACACTCAAAACGCCTGCGACTGCGGTCTCGGTTTGGGTTCGACTGATTCTCGGCAGAACGCGAATCAGAAACACGGAGAGCAGTCCGGTCAGAAACGCACCGGCGAACTGCAGCAGAAGATTCTGTCCGCCGGCCAGCCAGTAGCCGGCACAAACACCCGGGAGAGCCGCGTGAGCAAGTGCATCTCCGGTCAGGGCACGCCGCCGCAAGACCGCGAATGTGCCCACAACGCCGCAGGTCGCTCCCACCAGAGCGGTGCCGATGAGAACCACCGAGGTGTTGTAGGGAAGACCGAGCAAGGCAAAGTGCTTTCGATAAGCTGACAAAAGAACCGGTACTGCCTCTGCATCTTAGAGCGAAACCGGCCTGCATGCGAGAGTCGCGAAGTGCAGCCGAGGTCATAGAAAAACACCGTCGATGCGTCCCACGCATCGACGGTGCGATCCCAAGTTGACCCCAAGGGATAGAGAGAGTTCAGGCTCAAGGCGGCTGGATTCAGTCGCCGAGCAATCCGCGGTTCAGGCGGTTGAGCGCTTCCTGTTCGATCTGGCGAACCCGTTCACGAGTCAGGCCGAGTGTTTCGCCGATTTGCTTCAGCGTCTTCGGCTCTTCATCGTCCAGACCGAATCGCATGCGGAGAATCGTCGCCTGACGTTCTTCCATCTCATCGAGCATGCGGTAAACGTGCATCAGATTATCAGCATTGAGCAGATCGGCTTCTGGCCCATCTTCTCGCGTATCGGCGACCATCTCGCCGAGCGACCAGCCGTTTTCGTCGTCGTCCGACTGCGGCGTGGTGTTATAAAGCTGGATCGCTTTCTTGACGATGCCGAGCTTCTTCTTCGGAATATCGAGCTCGCGAGCCACCTCTTCGGCCGTTGGCGTGCGATTCAGTTCGTCCTGAAGACGAGCGGTGGCTTTTCGCCATTTCGAAAGCAGCTCGACCATGTAAGCGGGAATGCGAATCGTCTTGGCACAGTTGACGAGTGCCCGCTTGATCGACTGTTTGATCCAGTAGCTGGCGTAGGTACTGAATCGGGTATTCATGTCGGGGTCGAACCCTTCGACGGCCCGCAGCAATCCCAGGTTCCCTTCCTCGATCAGATCCTGCAGCGGCAGGCCCTTGCTCGAATAGCCTCGGGCAATGTTGACGACCAGACGCAGATTGGCACGGACCATTCGGTCGCGAGCTTCGCAATCGCCCATGGCGATGCGGCGCGCCAGATCTTTCTCTTCGTCGGCTGTCAGCAGAGCCGTCTCGTTGATCTCACGCAGGTAAGTTTCGAGGGGATTCTGAACCGAGGACGACAGGCGTCGGCGTCGGGTCCGGGGACGCAGAGGAGTGCGAGTCATGACAAGGCTTTCATTTTACTCTGAAACCGATCATCGCGGTTTCGGTCGGCGGCGTCGAGATTATGTGATAACCGTATTGACGTCGTTGTCCCACACGAGCGGCCATCATCGAACTTGCGTCCTGCAAAGCGTACTGGTAGAGCTTGTATCGTCGCCGGCCCGAGATCCTCTGCACCGCAGACGTGGCGAAATCCCCCATGTTCGAAGACCACTCGGCAGTCACAGCAATCATGCCAAGCATACACAATGTTCCGCTGCGGACTACTCGCACCAGCCATGCCGAAGCATACGATTGCACGCGTTCCCGCATTGCACTCAATCCACCGTCGATAGCGAATCGTCCGGTTATGTCGGCTGTCAGTATCGAAGCGTTTACGCCACGAAACACAGACGTTGCGTCGATGCCCTCAGGAAGATCCCTGCTATCGACTTCGCAGCCACGACAAGACACGCTGTAGCAAGAGATGTTCGCAACGGGCCTGCTTCATTCGCAGCAGCGATGCTCTGCCATGAACCCGCATCTACTCTTCGTAGAGCGGATGGATCTTTTTCATATCCGTCAATCGAATTGCCACCATGTAGCGTCGGGGGCGTTGAGCATTACGATTAACGAAGAATGTTTCCCCAAGCTTTCCAGCCGAGGAACTGTCCGCGGAAATGACGAGCATCTCACCCACATTCATCGTGACGGTGAATTCCAGATCGCGGAGCTGCTCGATGTGCTGCCCCCCTTCGTACTGAAACTCCGTACGACCGGCGACCGGCCTTAGTTGAGCCAGACCGTGGTGAATCTCCGGCATCAGATGCAGACGCACCCAGCCATCCTGAAGACGTTCGAGTTCGGCCTGCAGGACTCCGTGCGCGTTTTCTAGCACCTTCTCCTGGTCGGAACCGGGAAGTTGTACTTTCACCTGCGGAGCCGGCAGGCTGGTTTGAATACTTGTCGTCCCGCCAGACGGCAGGAACGTTCGACGTCCGATCAGATCGGTATGTCGGGACGTACCGGCTGCATCGGTCAGATCGTTTTTCAGCCCCAGCAGTCGCTGAAGCGTTCGAGGAGGTGTCATGCCGACCAGCCCGACTCGGAACCCATACTCGCGGAGTTTGGATCGCGTTTTGAGATCGACCGTGCCGACCTGGTCGATGTCATCCCAGACCAGTTGAGAAAGAAGCGGATCTTCAGCATCCCGTTCGACATACACGATGTCGAGTTGCACGGTATCCATTCCCGGCCGTAACGGTGGCAGGAATGATTCTCCATCCGGCGTGGTGTTTGTGACCGAGGTCTGACACCCACACAGGGAGAGCGCGAACGGCACCATCGCCCGGAGAAAATCTCGCCGGCGGAGATGATCGTTCACGTTGTGGATACCGGGTGAGGGAACGGGCATGAAAAAGGCAATTCCGGGGCCATGCGGGGGACCCCGAGATTTCCTAAGGGGGGAGGGAGATGTCGTTTGGTGAGCGAATGCTCGATGTGGAAGGAGAGCGCCTTTTACGGCGGACTCGTCGCTACTGTCAACGAAAGTTGCAATGGCCGATTCGTGCGAAAGAAATACAAAAACGCCACGGCTCGATCTGATGCAATGTCAGATCGATACGTGGCGTTTTTGGTAACGGGGGCTGTGAGGACGTTCGTGCTGGCGGCTTACCAGTTCGAGCCCTGCTCTTCCATCGCACGCTGCGCTTCCACGGAGTAACGTGTCAGCGGCATTGCTTCCAGACGAGCGATCGGGATCGGACGGCCAGAGACTTCGCACACTCCATACTGTCCATCATGGAACTTCTTCAGTGCGGCTTCAATCTCGGAGAGTTCATCCGCTTCCATGGAAATCAGATGTGTGTTCAAGTCGCTCGAGACGTTGTACTGGGCGATGTCAGCGGCGTCACCGATAGCCGAGTCATTGCTGTTGTACGTTCCTCCCGCACGGCGGCGGAGTTCATCACGTCGAGCGAGGAGTTGTGCCCTCAGTCTTTCCAAGCGATCTGTACGTGTCACGGATGCCAACTTTCTGGTTGCCTGTTTTTTTCTACGGACAATATTCCGCCGCCCCGGGTCTGCTCGGAACGCCTGCTGCATTGGCGACCCGCGGCGGGCAAGGTATGATCAACAACCACCAATGCGAATGCAAGCCCGCAGAGGTCTGTTCATCCGCACATTGTCAGGAATTCTTGATCACCCTCCGTATTATTGATTACGCCTTCGCAGCCATTTTCATTGGACTTTTTCAGCATTTGCGACCGTTTATCGCAGCCCCCGACGACGGAATCTGAACACAAAATTGTTCATTGACACTTGGGATTTTCTCAGTCCAGTCGTCGATTTGACTCCAATTTTTGGAAATTGGGCACTTTAAGGCGGTCGCCCCGCCGAATTGCCAGCTCATTCTGGATACACCCCATGAAGCTCTTCCCCTCGATCCGCACACTACTTCTGGCTCTCCTCAGCTTCGTTGCCGTCGCTTCTGAAGCAGCAGCCGCCGACTCCCGCCCGAATGTCCTTTTTGTTATCAGCGACGACCAAAGCTGGCTCCATGCCTCAGCTTACGGAGCCACCGGTATTGAAACGCCGGGGTTTGACCGCGTCGCCGCGGCGGGGGCCCTGTTCAATAACGCAATCGCCGCATCGCCGGGATGCAGCCCCTGCCGCGCGGCCATTCTGACGGGACGTCACACCTGGCAAATCGAAGAAGCGGGCACTCATGCAAGCTCCTTTCCCAAGAAGTACCCCGTCTTCACCGACCTGATGGCTGCCGATGGTTACCACGTCGGCTACACCGGCAAAGGCTGGGGTCCGGGAAACTACAAAATCTCCGGCTGGGAACAGAATCCGGTCGGGCCGAACTACTCCAAACGGCGAACGAAGGACCATCCGCCCAAGATGAGTAACCTCGACTACGCCGCCAATTTCCAGGACTTCATGGAAGAAAAGCAGGACGATCAGCCCTTCCTGTTCTGGTTCGGAGCCCAGGAGCCGCATCGTCCCTACGACAACGGTCTCGGCAAGCGAATGGGACGCGACGTCAATGCCGTAGAAGTCCCCTCGTTCCTGCCGGACCGTGAAGAGATTCGCTCCGACATCCTCGATTACTACATGGAAATCGAATACTACGATTCCCATCTGGTCCGCATGCTCGATCTTCTGAAGAAGCGAGGCGAGTTGGAGAACACACTCGTCATCGTTACCTCAGACAACGGTATGCCTTTCCCGCGGGCCAAAGCGAATTGCTACGAGTATGGGATTCATATGCCGCTTGCCATCTGCTGGCCGGCCAAAATGCCCGGAGGACGAACAGTCGATGATCTGATTGGCTTCGTCGACATCACGGCGACTATCCTGGACGTTGCCGGCGTCGAATATCCGGAGAACCAATTCGGACTCTCGGGTGAGAGTTTTCAGGATCTGCTTCTCAGCGAGAAGTCGGGCGTGTTGGATCCGTCACGAAAAGCGGTCTATTCGGCGCGGGAACGTCACTCTTCTTCCCGTTATAATAATCTGACGTACCCACAACGGGCGATCCGCACTTCGAAATACCTGCTGATTCACAACTTCCGGCCCGAGCGCTGGCCTGCTGGTGCTCCGCAGGTGCTCGATAAAGAAGGGCGTCCCGGTCCTCCTCACGGCGGATATCACGACATCGATGCCGGCCCTTCACTAACTTTTCTGGTCGAGAATCGGGATGATGCGGAGATCAGCCGGTTCTTCCATCTGTCTGTCGACAAACGTCCTGAGTTCGAACTGTTCGATATTGAGTCGGACCCCGGCTGCATCAAGAATCTGGTCGAAGACCCAAATGCTCGACAGACTCTGCAGCAGCTGGCCAGTCAATTGAATGACTACCTGAAGAAAACAGGCGACCCGCGAGTCCTCGACGGGGGTGATATCTATGAGAGCTACATCCGCTACAGCCACATCCGCAACTTCCCGCCGCCGCAGGAGTAAGCTCGTCGAACGTTGTTCGCGCGGGATACGCTCCCTGACGTTCGTGCTCTGCCTGTTGCTCGTCTGGAACAGCGCGATCACGCGGATCGAGGCAGCGGCTCCGAAAACCGGCGATCCGCGGGTCGATGCCTCGATTGCCCGGGCGGTCGAATACCTCAAAACGAGCAAACTCGATCGTCCCTTTGTGGTCGGACTGGTGACCTACACCCTGCTCTCTGCCGGTGAAGATCCCGAATCGCCCGCCGTGGCCAAAGGCCTCGAAACAATTGTCGGCAAGTGTCGAAAAGACAGCGGAGAATACCGCCCATCCGGGCATCACATTTACGAAGCCACGATTGACCTGCTTGCCCTCGAAGCCGCCGACCCCGAGTTGTATCTCGAACAGATCGGGATCATCACCAACTATCTCCTCTCTGAACAGGAGAAGCATGGCGGCTGGTTCTACCCGGAGCGAAAGGGAGGACTCGGAGACACGAGTATTACTCAGTATGCCCTGCTCGGCCTGTGGGCCGCCGATCGAGCCGGCGTTCGGATTGAGAATGAAGTCTTCGAGCGAGCTGCTGAGTGGCACTTCGGCACGCAGACTCCCGGCGGTGGTTTCACATATCACCCGGCCGGCGACAACCCGATCAACCGGCAGATCCGAGGAACGATGACGCTGGCCGGGATCGGCTCGCTGGCGATCATTCGCACGATTCTGTTCAACCGCGCGATTCCGGAACCGGTTCTGGAGAACAAGGCAAACCCGCTGAAGTTTCTGGAACGCCTCAATCCCAGCGACCAGGGCAAAGGCAGAGGTGAGCGACGTCCCCCGAAACCAATTCGTCCTCAGATCGACAAAACCATCGACTCGTCTTACACATGGATGACGAGAAACTTTCCCCTTGCCGCTCCCAAGCCGACTGAAGGGAATTTCTACTACTATTTTTACACTATGGAACGGGCGGCGGCTCTGAATGGCTGGACGAAGTTCGGCACGGTCGAATGGTACCCGTACGGCGTCGACATTCTTCTCGCCCGTCAGGCCGCGAATGGATCGTTTCCCGAAGCGGCGACTTACCAGCAGTACGCCCCCAGCGGCACCTGTTTCTGTACGCTCTTTCTTCTGAAGGCGACCACGAAGCTGATTCCTCAACCAAGTTCGGGACCGACCGATCTGGGAGCCGGAACCCTGGCCGGCGGCCGTGGATTACCGGACGATCTGACCAAAGTCGAGTTCAAGAACGGGAAACTGAAGACAGAAGAGCCAGCCCTCGGAGACTTCAACAAGATCCTGGCCGGGCTGTCGATGATAGAGCTGCCGGAATCGGAAGAAGACGATTCGGACAAGCTGGAGGTCGACCTAACAGATCCTGAAAAGCTGGTCGGTGATGTCGATCTGCTCGAGCGAATGGCCGAACAGCCCGAGCCGCAGGTAAGACAGATAGCCGCCTGGGCACTGGGTAAGACCGACAACATGGAATGTGTTCCGGCGCTCGTCGATTTATTGCAGGATCCGGATCTCGGCGTGGCGATTGAAGCCCGCTATTCGCTCTGCTGGATCTCCCGAATGCCCAACGGTCTCGGGCATGTCCCGGATCCCACGGCGAAATATGTCGATTACGATGTCGCCGTCGACGTGAAGCCGATTGTCAAAGAATGGCAGGACAGTCTCTACAAAGACTGGAAAGCGTGGTATCTTGAGCAACGTCCTTATGACGAACGGGATGATTTCGAGGATCCCGCTCAGACAAAGTTCCGACGTAAACGATAGCCGCTCCTCTGCCGAGTTCGAATTCATGCTGCGTACGACCTTCGTGATTTGTGCTGCCCTTCTCTCCGTTTCTCTGGCGACAGCCGTCGCTGACGATGTGCAGAAGCCGAACATCATCCTGATCAACTGCGATGATCTCGGCTATGGCGACATCGGCTGCATGGGATCGCGGAAGCATCGCACGCCAAACATTGACCAGCTCTCCGTCGACGGCCTCACGTTGACCGACTTCTATGTCACCTCCGGCGTCTGCACTCCTTCGCGGTCCTCGTTGATGACGGGCTGCTACCCGAAGCGGACCGGCATGCACAGCAACGGAGAGAATCAGTGGGTGCTCTTCCCGGGAAATCGACAGGGGCTCAATCCAAACGAAGTCACCATCGCCGAGCAGTTGAAGCAGGCGGGTTACGTGACCGCCATCATCGGGAAATGGCATCTCGGGGATCAGCCAGAATTCCTGCCGACTCGACAGGGCTTTGATACCTGGTTTGGGATTCCTTATTCGAACGACATGGGCGTTGGAAATGGTCGCCGGAATTATCCTCCACTCCCGTTGATGCGGAACGAGCAGGTCATCGAAGAAGAACCTGACCAGAGCCAGCTGACGAAGCGTTACACGGCGGAAACGGTCGGCTTCATTGAAGCCAACAAAGACCAGCCGTTCTTCATTTACATGCCCCACACCTTCCCGCACGTGCCGCTGTTCGCCTCGGATGAATTCAAAGGCAAGAGTGCGAATGGACTCTACGGGGACGCGGTCGAAGAGATCGACTGGTCGGTTGGGCAGATCGTTCACGCGCTTCGCCAGCGAAATCTCGAGCAGAACACGCTCGTCATTTTCACGTCCGACAACGGAGCCGCTCAGAAATGGGGCGGGCGCAATCTGCCTCTAAAGGGCTTTAAGGGATCGACCTGGGAAGGCGGCATGCGTGTTCCATGTCTCATGAAATGGCCAGCTGCGATTCCGGCCGGGACGGTCTCTCGGGAGATTGTCAGCACACTCGACATCATGCCGACGATCTCGGCCATCGTCGGTCAGCCGCTGCCCGACGATCGTAAAATCGACGGCTACGATGTCTCCGCTCTGCTCCGCAATCCGCTCGAAGAGACATCGCCGCGAGAGACAATGTTCTACTACTACCGCGAGCACCTGTGTGCAGTCCGACATGAGAACTTCAAACTGCATGTTCGACCGGCCAGAACGAAAGCCAGCAAAACTTTTGAGCCTCAACTCTACAATCTGGCCAATGATATCGGCGAGACCCGGAGCGTCGCCGATGAAGAGCCGGAAGTGATGACCGAGTTGATGATCCTCATTGAGGAATGCCGACAGGATCTTGGCGATGGCGACCACCCGGGGCAGCATACCCGTCCGCCGGGGCAGGTCGATCAGCCCCGGACGTTGACGCAGCGGCCGACCGCAGAACAGGCTCAGCCGAGAACAGAGTCGAACTGACGGTCACTCGCGTGACGCGTTGGTCGGATTGGACGCAACCGGTCGCACTTCGATGCGGTCGATCCCGACCATGAATCGCGGCAACGACTTGGGATGCGTTCCAGTGATCTCAACCGTCAGCGTGAGTTCCCCGGATTCTTCGACCTTCACGTTCTCCAGCACGATTTCCGGCCCCGGAAGGACATCGGCGGTATACAGGTCGGCGGTGCCGACTGCTTCACCGGCTTTTACCGAAACCTGACCGTAGTCTTTAGCCGTAGTGGTGAAGCAGGTCACGGTACTCGGCCCCGGCGGCAGCTTCTGCAGTTTGATCGTGAGTTTGTCGCCCGGCTCTCCACCGGTCCACCAGAGTTGATTGCCCCCCGACCAGTAGGGTCCGAAGCCTCCCATCGGCTGCGGACGGACATTGCCAGCTGTTAACTTCGCCGAACTGGCAATCGCCTCTCCTTCGATCCTCAGCACGCCTGGTTCCACGGGTGGGACGCGGGACAGCTGGACTTCTTTCGACGTCGCGGCGTCTTCGGTGGCCGTCAGATAGCGGAACAGCTGCAGGACCTGAGCATCGGTCATGGGCTCCAGCTGGTTCTCCGGCATCAGCGATTTATCCGAGGTCTTGCGAATCTCAATATCATCCAGCGCCAGCACGAGCACCTCGTTGACGGTCTGAATCGTGACGGCGGAATCGTTCTCGGATTTGATCAGCCCGTTCACAACTCGCCCGTCGGTCGTGACGAAGGTCGTCATTAGATAGTTCCGGCCGATCACCGCGTTCGGCTCCAGAATGTTCTCCAGCCAGTAATCGATGTTGCTGCGATTCGCCCCGGTGATCTCAGGACCGATCTCGCCCCCCTTACCGAACAGGCGGTGACACTTCCCGCAATTCGCTTCATAGAGTTTGCGACCTTCACCGAGATGGGCTCCGGTGATCGCCCGAGGCTGCAGCAGTTTCCGGTACTTCGCAAAGGCCGCTTCCTTATCGCCGGAGGCGGTTCCGATTTTGCCCCAGACCTTTTCGAGCCGCGTGAGCAGCTTCTCATCATCCAGTGAGACCACCTGCCGCACGATGTAAGCTGGAACCGTCGTCGGATCGATTGCTCCGGTTTCCATCGCATTGATCAGCGACTCCGCGTATCCCTTTCGGGAGACCAGCACATTCAGGACTTCGGTCTTCTGATTTGGTGGCAACTGACCATAAACACTCAGCAACCGTGAAGCGGCTTCCGGATGGGTGACGCGGGCCAGGGCGCGAATGGATTCACTTCGCAACGCAGGATCATCCAGGAGTTCGAGAGCGAGACTGGCAAGCTCAGGATCCTTGGCTTCCGCCAGCAACTGCAGAGCATCCCGACGAGCCGCGAATGGCTTGCTGCGATCCCGCACGAGTGATCGGAAATGCGGAAACGCGGATTCATCGCCGAATCGAATGCCCAGCGAAAGCACCAGACGGTCGATCTCGGCATCCGACCGCTTTTGCAGATCGGTCACGGCCTGCCGCCAGTTCCCGGGCATCGGCGCCCCGGCCCGGCTGATGACAATCGCCTGCATTTCGTTCAGCACGAGCAGCACAAACTCACGCGGCACGTTCGGCATCAGCATTTCCGTCAGCAGATTCCGCCCTTCCTCGCTGGACGACATCCGCCGCACGACAAACTGAGTCAGCTGCTTCCAGCCGCTCTTCCGCGCGAGGTTCAACAGTCGAACCGGGTCGACATCGGCCAGCGGTTCGGCTCCATACCAGACGAGCAGCGGAATGTTCTTATCAAGTTCATCGGAACGATGGGATGTCAGCCCTTCGAGAACGCCCCATCGCTGATCAACAGGCAGTCGCTGCAGTTGAGCGGCCAGAGCGAGCCGTGTGCGTGCTTCGGGCTCCGACTTTGCCAGTTCCTCAAGCCGCTGCAGCACGGGAGCTTCGACGCCCTTCCCGCTTTCCACCAGAAACTGCACGGCCCAGCTGCGAACGACCGGATCGGCATCATCGAGCTTCTCCTCGACACTCTCAGTATCTAAGAGCTGGCACGACCAGGCTGTCCAGAAGGCTCGCAATCGGCGCACGCGGGGATGATCGTCGCCCATCAACTCGCGTAGACTCGCCAGAGTTTCGGCCTGATTCAGCGTTCCCTCCGCTGCCCGTTCCTGCAGAATCCGTTGAGCCTGACGGGCGTAGAACGCATTCGGATCGTCCAGGAGTTTCACCAACTCGGCGTCGCTCTTCTCCCAGAGGTTGAACCGGTACGGCTTCAAGTCGCCATAACGGATACGGAACAACCGCCCGTCGGTGCGGTTCCAGATTTCCGGCGTGCGGTTGTGGCAGGTCTGGGGATCGTGCCAGTCAGATGTATAAAGGGCACCATCGGGTCCCTGCATGACTGTCACGCCGATCTGCTGATGATCGTGCGACAACGAAAAGTCAGGCCGATGCCGCCCGACGTACCCCGAGCCATCTGGCTCGACCGTTTCCCGTACCATGCGATGCCCGTGCAAATTGTGGAAGAACAAATCGCCCCGGTACTGCGACGGGAACTCATCCGCCTGATAGATCGTCAACCCACAATGCGCGTGGCCGCCGCCGACATCGGAAGTGCTGGCCGGATTGTCCCGCACCAGCCCCCGGTTCACTTTCCCATTCGACGCGGAAGCGAATGTCCCATCGCCGTAGTGCAGGTGATCGGCAATCGTGGGCAGATCGGCGTAGGTGTGCGGATTGAAATGCGTGCCGGCCTGCCGGAAATATCGGGCACCAGGAATGACGTGATACAGGTGCGGAATCACGCAGGCGGTGATGAACCAGTCGCCATCTTCATTGAAGTCGACGCCCCAGGGATTGCTCGAACCGTGGGCGAAGACTTCAAACTCGTGCCGCGTGGGATGATACCGCCAGACGCCAGCGTTGATCGGAATCCGCTGCTCATCCGGCGTGCCGGGCTTGCCGACACGGGAATGCGTGAAGACGCCGTGGCAGCCATACAGCCAGCCATCCGGCCCCCAGGTGAAACTGTTGAGCGTCTCGTGCGTATCCTGATATCCCCAGCCATCGAGCAACACGACGGGTTCGGAATCAGGCACATCGTTCTGATCGCGGTCCGGGTAGAACAGAAACTGCGGAGCCGCCCCAACCCAGACACCCCCGAAGCCAATCTCGATTCCGCTGGCGAGATTGATGTTCTCGGCAAACACCTTGCGGCTCTCGAAGCTGCCGTCGCCGTCGGTATCTTCCAGAATCAGGATGCGATCCCGCCCCTGGCCTTCCGGTGCACGCTGCGGATAGGTGTGTCCTTCGATCACCCAGATGCGTCCGCGGGCATCGAAACACATTGCGATCGGCTGCGTCAGTTCCGGCTCGGCAACGATCAGGTCGACCGAGAAACCCTCGGGCACCTGCATGTTCTTCGCGGCGTCTTCCGGGGAAAAGCCGTTGGTGTATTCCTCGACGGGACGATGTGGAAACCGCCACTTCTCGGCGACCACCGGATCCACTTCCGTGGACTGCAGATGAATCGACAGCCCCTTCTTGCTTGAGGAAACGACGTCCGGGTAATCGTCTCCATTCAGGTCCTGCACCTTCACTTCGGTGCCAACACCCGAGTTGTTATGAATCAGATGGGGGACGAAATCGACGCCGTCGTCGGACCGCACGCAGCGAAACCAGTAGACAGCCGCAGGTTCACGCGAACCAGGATCATGCCCGTTGTGGGCTTTCCAGCGCTTGCCGGTGATGATGTCCTTCAGACCGTCGCCATCGACGTCGACCATCTCGACCGCGTGCAACTGACTGACGGCGACGCCGTACGGACTGAGAATCGAGGTCTCGCCCATGATATCGTGGCGTTCGAATCGCGCTTCCGACTGCCGCTCGAACCAGGCCAGGCCGTAGCCGTGTGCGTTGAGCGACGTGACAATGTCCTGATCGCCGTCGCCATCGACATCGACCACGTGAATCTGGGCCCCCCCGCGACCACATTCACCGAGGCACCACCGCTGCATTGGCCATTGCCCCTGCGGATTCTCCGGCTGCTTCCACCAGCTGGTCCGATCGACGATATCGAGCCGCCCGTCCTGATTGACATCGCCGACGCCGAGACCGTGGCCGAACGGTTTGGGAGCGATACCGGTTTCCGAGATCGCGTGCCATTGCCATGGCTGCAGCGGGTCGTCGCCGGCTTCGTAGTAGCCGTAGGCGGTGTCCCGCGAACAGACGATCTCCGGCAGTCCGCCGGCGATGAGATCGACAAACGCCGGTGATTCGTTCGAGACCTGATCGGCGACCACCACCTTCTGCCAGGGTGTGTCTGAGGACATATCCCCCGGGTTGAGATACGCTCGAGCTTCGCGGCCGGGAAAGCCAATTACGAGGACATCGTTCTTGCCGTCGCGATTCAGATCGACAACGTGACTGAAAAAGGCGTTGCTGTAACCGGCGACCGGAAAGACCTGCGGCTCATCGATGGCAATCCGCTCGTTGAACTCCGGCCCAAGGAAGACAAACGGGCCACTCGTGAGATCCGCATGGCCATCGCCGTTGAGATCGCCGACCGCTGCCCCTTCGGCGTAGAAGTCGCCGTGAATCTTTGTAGTCTTCCAGCCCCGGACTTCGGCCTGCACGGGAGTGGACCATAACGACATCGCACAGAAAGCAACGATTGTAAGCAGACGTAACAGGTCGAGCACGGCGGCCACTCCAGTATCAACGAATCAAAGACTCCGGCGGCTCGAGCCACCGCCAACGCTGTTCAATTGTCGCAATGCATCAACACCTGTAAATGAGAAATGACGCAAAAGACTTGAGAGATTTTGCATCTCATTCACGGGCGCCGAGATTGCTCCATGTACGTCTCAAGCTGTAACTGCGGAAAGTCGGGCACTTTCCGATCCAGGCTCTCCACCAACACCCGCCAGCGCGAATAATCCTGATGAAGATGCTCTGGAAAGCCGTCCCGGTCATACGCGGTAAACACGACCATTGCCATTCGCTCGTCGACGAGCATTTCCATCAACTGGTCTCGATCATCGGGATGGACCGGCTCCTCGGTCGCAGGCTCGATGAAGCCGATAATCAGCACCTCGAGCGTTTCATCGCAATCCAGATTCTCAAGGACCAGCTCCCTGACCGCTTTCCAGATCTGGGAGCCGAGCACGCTGCGATAACACATCCAGTTGGAGAGCCGGGTCGCTCCCAATGACCGAAGATTCGGGTCTTCGGATCGGATCAGCTGGCAGCACTGTTCAATCCCGGGATGTGCAAGTCGCTCCATTTCCAGTGCATGGCCACGCAGCGCTGCGCTCGTGCGATCTAAGTCGAGTTCCGCCTGCTGCTCGTTCATGACTGTGCACCTACTCCGCGGTTAAATCAGCCACCTCGATACGCGACAGGTTCGTCGTCGCCAGATGCTGCCCCGGCTTCTGTTCGCCGGCCACGTATCCAAGCAGCATGTGATCCTCGGCGAACGTGATTGCGGTGTAGCAGTACCAGCCGTCCGCAGCATCGGCAATTGTGCGGACCGTACTCCAGCTTGCTCCGTCGTCTTCGGAGATCGCCACGGTCAATGGTGTTCGGGCTCTTCGTTGAGCGACAGGCAACGCGGAATGATCGTTCCACACAGCGACCAGATCGCCGGCCCCGGGAATGCGTTCAATCGAAGCAGGCGACACGGGCGAGGCCAGCCCCATCGGCTTCAACTCCGAGAGGGTGTTGCCGCCGTCGCTGGAGTAGCAGTGATACTGCACGCCGGCGTTGGTTCTGCACCACAGCAGCATTCGCCCGTCCTGCAGTTCGACGACACCCGGCTCCTGCGTTACGACGCGTTTGCCGTCGCTGTTTGTTCCCTTCAGCAGAGATTCCGACGCCTGCCATGTCTTCCCGGCGTCGTCGGAGAAGTAGCAGAGGATCTGTCCCAGCCAGTCCGGTTTTTCCCAGCCCGGGCGATTGTGCAGGCACAGTGGCAGAACCAGACGACCACTCTTCAGTTGGACAACTCGATCGTTATTCAGGACGTAATAGCCTTTATCGCTCTCGGGGATGGTCTCGGTTGGTTCACTCCAGGACTTCGCTTCGTCGGTTGAGAAGCGAACGATCGGGCGGCAATCGGACAGAGAGTTTTTCTGCAGGTAGAACAACGCAATCCGCCCATCGGCCAGGCGAAGCAGCGACACCGACATCACATTCATGTCGCCTTCGTTCTTCACGACCAGCTTGTCCTCGGTCGACCAGGTCGCGCCGCCGTCGGTCGACTCTCTGCTCATCAGATCGGCTTTGTCGTGATCGCTGCCGCCTCCGGTAAAGCGGGTATAGATGAAGAGCAGCCGTCCGTTTTCGAGCTGAATGAAATCCCCTTCGCTGTTGCGGGGATTGCCCTCGCCCGGTGGGAGCGTGAGCACGACCTCGGCTGAGACGGGAGCCACGAGCAGGAGAAGGAGCAAAACGGCGGGCAGGAATCGTCTCATGGGAAGTCTCCAGGCTGGATCAATTGGGGGAGAGTCAGGTCAGGATCTCGTGCACGACGCGGCCTTCTTCGGTGGGGCCGATGAGGCGTTGATTGAGACCCTGATAGGGGAAACTGAATCGGTGGGGATCGATGCCAATCTGATGCAGGATCGTCGACTGCAGATCGCGAACGCTGACCGGATTCTCGGCGATGTAGTACCCGATGTCATCGGTCGAGCCGAAGACACCCGGCTTGATGCCGCCGCCGGCCATCCACATGGTGAAGGCATACGGGTGATGATCGCGGCCGATGAAGCCTTTCACCAGTTCGGTGTTCTTGTTGTTCTGCATCATCGGCGTGCGGCCGAACTCGCCGCCCCAGATGACGAGCGTTTCATCGAGCAGCCCCCGCTGCTTCAAATCGGTAATGAGTGCGGTGACCGCGCGGTCGATCTGGCGGCACTTGATCGGCAGTGTTTCATCGATCGACTCACCAGGCGAGGAGCCGTGATGATCCCAGCCCCAGTCGTACAACTGCACGAACCGCACACCGCTTTCAACCAGCCGGCGGGCCAGCAGACAGTTGTTGGCGAAGGTCGGATCATCCCCTTTGTAGAGAACACGCGGATCGGCAGCCGACTCCGCTTCGGAAACGTAGCCGGGCTGAGCCCCGTACATCTCGAGCGTCTCTTTCGTCTCACGCCCGATATCCATCACTTCGGGAACCGACAGCTGCATGCGGAAGGCGAGTTCGTACTGGGCGATGCGGGTCATTGTTTCAGGATCGCCGACGTTCTGATGCTGGAACTGATTCAGATCGGCCAGCGCGTCGAGCGTTTTCCGACGAGCCGCTCGCGACATGCCGGGGGGATCGGAGAGGAACAGAATCGGATCGCCGCCATCGGTCCGGCATTGGACGCCCTGATAGACGGTCGGCAGAAACCCGCTGCCCCACAGCGACTTCCCCGCACTCGGCGTCTTCCCGCCAGAGGACAGCACGACAAAGCCCGGCAGATTCGCGTTCTCGCTGCCGAGGCCGTACGTGACCCAGGATCCCATCGCCGGATAGCCGAGCAGCGAGTTGCCCGTGTGCATGAACAGCTGGGCGGGAGCGTGGTTGAACTGATCGGTATGCACCGAACGGATGACGCAGATGTCATCAAGGATGGTCGTGAGGTTCGGCAGCAGATCGCTGACCCACTGCCCCGTTTCGCCGTACTGCTTGTACGAAAACTGAGCTCCGAGCATCTTCGGCACGCCCTTGATAAACGCGAACCGCTTGCCTTCCAGGTATTCCTGCGGACATTCGGTGTTATGCAGCCGCTGCAAGTCCGGCTTGTGTTCGAACAGATCGACCTGCGAGGGCGACCCGGCCATATGCAGATAGATGATCGACTTCGCCTTCGCGGGAATCTTCCAGGCGGGGTTGGTCGCGGCTGTGGACTCGCCGTTTAACAGTGAACTCAGAGCGATCGCACCGAGTCCGAGTCCGGCCTGTCCGAAGAAATGACGGCGGGTGGTGGCACGAACGGATTCGAGTCCGAGGGGGAGTGGTTCGTTCGTCATGGCTTCATTACCGTTTCATCGAGATTGAGCAGCACGTTTGCGACGGCCACGAGCCGGGCGTCGCCCTGCTCCACGCCTGCCGCCTTCAGCAGTTCCCCGGCATCGAGCAGATCGCCATCAAGAGACTCATACAGCTCGACGAGTCGATCGAGTTCCGCTTCGGTGGCTGGTCGAATGAGGACACGCCGGAAGCCGTGGGCGATTTGTGCGCGAGTCGTATCGCCGGCTTCTTCCATCCGCTTCGCCAGAGCCCCCGCGGCTTCCACGAAGGCGGTGTCGTTCAACGTGACGAGTGCCTGCAGCGGCGTGTTCGTTCGCACCCGCCGCACCTGACACACTTCGCCGCTGCCGGCGTCGAACGTGATCATCGCGGGATAGGGACTCGTCCGTTTCAGGTAGGTGTAGAGAGCGCGACGATACCGATCCGGTCCCTCGGCGTTCTGCCACGACTCGCCGCTGTAGGTCGACTTCCAGATGCCCTCCGGCTGCGGCGGCATCACCGAGGGGCCGCCGATCTTTTCGGTCAACAGGCCGGAGACCGCCAGTGCCTGATCGCGGACGACTTCGGCCGGCAGGCGGAAATGGGGTCCACGGGAGAGGAGTCGGTTGCGGGGATCGGCTTCGATCAATTCGGGCGTCGTCTCGGAATCCTGTCGATAGGTTTGCGACATGACAATCGTTTTGAGCAGCTGCTTCATCGACCAGCCGTTCTCGCGGAAGTCGACCGCCAGCCAGTCGAGCAGTTCCGGATGCGACGGGGGTGTTCCCTGCGTGCCGAAATCTTCTTCGGTTTCGACGAGACCAACCCCGAACAGCCTAGCCCAGAGTCGATTGACCATCACCCGGCTCGTCAGCGGGTTATCCGCCTGCATCAGCCACTTCGCGACGGCCAGCCGATTCGGTTCGACCTCCTCGGGAGCATCGACAAATTCCGTCAGCACGGCCGGCTGGACTTCGTCCCCCTGATCCAGAAAATTGCCTCGGTTATGCAGCTTCGTGAGTCGCTGTTTCTTCGGAGCCAGTTCGAGCATCACCGGTGTTTTCGGGATACTTTCCTGAATCGCCTTGAGGGCTTCCTCGGCTTCCTTAATCGCCGCCTCGTCCGTTTCCGGCTCGGATTTCAACTCCTGCAGTTTCACCTGCTGCAACTCAATTTGACGGGCCTGCTCGGCTGTCGGTGTCGGGTAGAACGGAGCCTCGGCATCGGCGTCCTGAGTCTGATTGAAGAAAGCGTAGAACGAGTAGTAATCGTTGATCGTGATCGGGTCGTACTTGTGCGAATGGCATTTCGCACAACCCATCGTCAGCCCCATCCAGACCTGCAGCGTGGTATCGACGCGGTCCTTCACGGCGGCCACGCGGAACTCTTCGTTGTCGGTGCCCCCTTCTTCGTTGGTCATCGTGTTGCGATGAAACGCGGTCGCCAGAATCTGCTCGGTCGTGCGGTCCGGCAGCAGATCACCGGCCAGCTGTTCGATGGTGAACTGGTCGTAAGGCATGTCGTCGTTAAAGGCGTTGATCACCCAGTCGCGATACCGCCAGATGTCCCGATGCCGGTCCTTTTCGTAGCCCTTCGTATCGGCGTAACGGGCCAGATCGAGCCACATCCGCGCCCAGCGTTCGCCATAAGCCGGAGACGCAAGCAGCCGATCGACGACCTTCTCGTAGGCCTTCGGCGACTGATCCGCAACGAACGCCTCGGCTTCCTCAACCGTCGGCGGCAACCCGGTCAGATCGAGCGACACCCGGCGAATGAGCGTGAGGCGATCAGCTTCGGACCGAGGTTTCAGCCCGGCGTCTTCAAGTCGTCTGAGCACAAAATGATCGATCGCGCTGGCAGGCCAGTCGGACTGCTCACCCTGTGGTGGCTCGACTTTAACGGGCGGTGAAAACGACCAGTGCTCTTCGTACTCGGCTCCTTCAGCAACCCACCGGCGGAAGAGGGCGATCTCCTGTTCTGTCAGCGAATGCCCCGAATCGACGGGGGGCATAACGAGAATGGAATCGCTGGTTTCCACCCGCGCGACCAGCTCGCTCTCGTCCGGCTCGCCCGGCACGATCACCCCGGCATCCACGGCGGCCGCCCGCTGATCGAGCCTGAGATCGGCCTTCCGACTTCCGGCGTCCAACCCGTGGCACGCCAGACAGTTCTTCGAGAGCAGCGGCTGAATATCACTGCTGAAATCAACCTTCTCCTTCGCCTCCACTCCCGTTGAAGCGCTGAGAAGAATCCCGCAGCACAAAGCAATTCGATTCATCATGAGCCCAGCATCCCGATTCCGTGTGTAATGGACCTGTCCAGCGTACCAGATCAGTCAACGCTGATGCCACTGTCGTTCGATTTGAGGGAGCCACGGTGGTCGCTTAATCAACAATGAACTATTGTCCCCCGTAAGAAACTGATAGTTACCGGTTGGACGGAAGTGCAATGCCCTTACGAATTTCACGAGTCCCGGCAGCTCTGTTGGCGGTTGCCATCTTATTCGTACTTGGCTCGGGTGTGGGACACGCCGAAGAGTCTTTGACGGCACCAGATCACCAGATTCAGCGACTCCGCAGGGAGGCCGACAATGTCGAGTTTTTGCTGACCAGGGAGATTCTGACCTGGGACGAACTCTTGAGCCACGTCTCATGGAGCTTTGATTCGAAGAGAGAAGTCCCCGGAACGTTCCGGCTCGAAATCCTGACGACTGACTCCGCAGCGAAATCAATCCCCACTCGCTACTTCCTTGAACGACTTCATGACCGCGTCGGTTTCGGAATGACGGAGGGCTATGGGTTCTTTCTTGATGTGGTCGTCGACAAGCAGCGAGTGCTATTCCCGGCCACAATCCACGGGACAATCCAAAAAGAGTTGAACGTCTGTTTTCACGTCGAATCTGGTCTGACTCTAACCAGACAAGGTCAGTTTGCACAGTTAAGTATCCCCATCTCAAAGGACGACGACGAGAAGAGTTCAATCGCGATTAACTTCCGGGACATCCTTGAGGGTCTGTTTCCTGCAGGACCGACAAGCATCTCGGTCAGCCGTGTCAGGAGGACAATCCTTCTCACTGACGACGGGGGAGCCGCAGTTCGGATCGGGCTCCGTTTTCCTTATGAAGCGATTCAGTTCAAGTCGTTTCTGGGTGAAGTTCTCATCGAGAAACCCGAAGGGACTCGAATCCTCTTCAAGTGCTTTGAAGAAGGACTCACCGGCACAAAAGTGATTCCGCCCGGGCCTCTCTTTCAGGCTGTTGACAACGCGGTGATCGCTGAGAAGGAATTACGCGATCCTCCTGCGCCGAGGCGGTTTGCCGAGCAGTTCCAATACGCGTTGCAAAGCGGGTTCCCAAGCGAGCGTAGACCGCTTGGCCGCGACGCGATCGGTGAAACAAGCAATCTCTGTTTGGAGAACAGCCGTCGTTCCAATCGGATTCGAAATGACGCCCCCGATGATGTTCTCAGAAAGTTACCGCGTCGGTGCTATGAAATCAGACTGTCAACTCGAGATGGTTTCGGGAATTCAAGTCCCGTTAGTTGCAGCGACATGTGGATGAGGAACACGCTGTTCGAAGAAAAGGTGGGGGCATTTCCGGGCTACCACATTTTTTATCTACTGACGACTGGCCCTTTGGTGACGGAGCCACGAGTCCATCGGGCTCCCAGCCGATACGAGCTGGACGCGTACGCCACCGGAGTCCCCCGTCGAACAATTCCATCGATCCGGAACGATGACGAACACTCCGAACAGCAGATAACCCTGGCGGCCGGTTACCGGCGTCTGAGCGAGAAAGCCCCACTTACCCACGAGCAGATCGGAACAGCTCTGGCTGCTGCGAAGGACGCGGAACTTGGCCCGGCCACTGAGGCGATCACGTTGCTGGCCGCGGCCGGCAAAGCGTATCACGTGCCAGAGGATCTACTCCATCAACGGATCCTCGAATGGTGCGTCCCCCTGCAGCCCGAAGGGATGACGTTCTGGCCATTATCCATGCTGGAAGCTTTATCAGAAACTGCCGAAGGCCGTGAACTGCTGAAAGCCGTGGTTATGGAACCGGACGTTGACGAGAAATTCCGAACGGCCACGACGATGGTGCTGACACGCCGTGCGATGACGTGCATCATGTTAGAAGAATTCAGCAGCTACGATCAGACCCAGGCGGCGAAGGATCTCCTCTGGTGCCATTCGTTGCTGAGTGAATGAAACCTCAATCATCGTTTCGCGCTGCTGTCGAAATCAAATGACAAAACCATATCATTCACTCCCGATCAACAAGCTGGCTCAACAGGGCCACGCGATGAGGGCATTTGTCATTATTTCCTCGATGTGGTTCGGACTCCTGTTTTGCGGTTGGATCTTTCTCGCAAGCGGACTGGCATTCCTAAAGATTCTTCAGTTTTTCTACCCGTCGATTCCCCATGGGACTGTGCATAGTCTGACTGGCCTATTCACGTCAGGACACTCGAATGTCGGCTTTGGGGTGTTGCTGACGACATTCCTGGCGGGGTTCGCCCTTACATGGCTTTGCGGTTTCTGCCTGTGCAGATTCGTTGCGAGAGCCGCCTGGAGACGCGGCTACCTCCGACAATTCATCGCGTTCATGGCGGCCTGGACTGCCCTCTCCATTATTGTTCTACGAATGAGTAACTCTTGGCTTCACCCATAGAATCACTCCCGATCATCAAGCTGGCCAAACACGGCCACTTCGAAGAACTGATCCGTCGGGATTTCGAGCGGGATCAGCAGACGCTTGCGACCATTTTCGAGTTCGCTGTGACCGACTTTCGGACCGTGAAGCGAACGCCCGGGCATCAGCGGATTCTGGATTGGTGTCTCGATGCGGAGCTCGATCTTTCGAGTCGTGCGGGGTGGCTGAATCAGTCGGTCGTCTGTCTTGCAGCCGCGGCCGGGAATTCGGCGATCATCGAGCGGATGCGTCAGCAGGGGCTGCCGGACGATCCGTTCGTTTGGGCCTCGGTGGGCGACGTTGGCGAACTCATGAGACTGTCGCTAAACGTCGACCTCGGCTCGCTGCGTGATGCGAACGGATTCAATCTGCTGTTCAATTGCGCTCAGTCCGGACTGGGTCGAAATGATCCGGAGATGAAGCAACAGCTGACGGAGACCTGCAGACATCTCCTGTATCACGGCGTGGAGGCTCGGCATGAGATGCCAAACGCACTGCCGATTTTCCCGGCGTTTCTCTGCGCCTGGACCGGGGGCAACGAGGAAATCATGCGTTTGCTGATTTCCGACGGCGGCGTCACGCCTGAGCGTTTTCATCAGACACTCGAACACTGCCTCGAACCGCACCAGCGTTCCGGCGAGCCGTTCTACGATGTCGCCGAGGTCGTGCTCGAAGCAGGGTTTGACATCAACGCGATCCCTCCGGAACAGGGCCGCACTCTGCTGCACGGGGCGGCCAATCGCGGAACGGTCAAAGCGGTTGAATGGCTGCTGAGCCGGGGAGCCGATCCGCATGCCCGGGATCGTGAAGGACGAACGCCGCTCCACGTCGCAGCGATGCGGAATACTTCTACGGCCGTGGTGAAGATGCTCCTCAACGCGGGGGCAAATGCGAACGCAGAAGATGATGCCGATCGAATTCCGCTCGATTACGCCCGGGAGAAGAACAGAACTTCTGTAGTGCGATTCCTGTCGGAATTGGAATAGAACTCACGCATTCGCAGAACATACGTGATCGTTTCTGTGTTTTTCTTCGTTACCGATGATGGCGGGGTACGCGATGGCATTTTTTGAGAGTGCGAGGTTATAGAGATGTTCAAGTCATGTCGAGAACCTCGAACTCTGGACGACTCTTCGTCGAACATCAAAGCGTATGCGGGTATCTGCGGCTGGATCTTCGCTTGGCTTTTTGAGTTCTGGCTTCTTTCCGCCTTCATGACGAATTTCAGCTTCATATTCTCAGTTGAGACGTTCGAGTGGCTCAGCGAGAAGACCATGATCCCACTTGTCAGCATCGTCGAGGCATCCGGTTATGTTTTCGGGTTCACGTTGTTCTCGATCATCATTCTGGGACTTGCCTGTGGATACGCCTGCGGGAACATGCTGGCAAGAGCTGCATGGCGCCGCGGATACGCCCGGAGCTTTGCCGGGGGAATTATCTTATTGATCGTTGCCTCCGTGTTTTTGGTGACTCGAATGGCATAGTCACAATCTCTTCCGCTGTTTGCTCCGATCAAACCATCGTTACTGTAAGTGCGATGATCCGTCTCAAGCAAACAGAACCATAACACGAAGATGATTCCGATGCCGTAGAGAATGCCCAGCGCGTATTCTGCCCAGGGAGAGGTGAGTCGAAGTCTCGCAACGGTCCAGATGAAATATGCGGTTCCAGTGATGAAAGCCAATGGAACGCCGAACAACAGCACTATGTAAATAAGTAGGCGTGGAGCGTTCAAGTGCTCAACAAGTGTGAAAACACCCAGCCACAGCAACAATACGGTCGTCCATCCAGCAAGAATCGCGAAACAGCAGACTCCGACTTGGCCGAGAAGATCCAGCACTCGTCGAGTCAGCGATGGCATCCAGCTCTCCGTTGGCTGCTGAAACTGGGATAGAAATCCCCAACCGCACCCCCTCGACAAATGTCGATACTTTTCTGAACTTTCTTCTGGCTTTTGGGTGTGCGCGAGTTCTATCGTCGGGAATGAGGAATACCGCCTTCGTTCTCCCAATTCAAGCGTCTGCACAGGCTGTTGTCGAGAACGGAGCGATCCGAGACTCACAACTTCTGACTGCAAGGTGATTGAGGGGCGAATGACCGGAGTGCTGCAGATTTTCCGGACTCTGTGGAACCGTGGAAAGGCTTCCCGTTCGGCGGAGAATCAACCGTTGACCGCGAACTGGCGGTCCGTTTTTGCTGCGCCGCCACGTCGCCTGCGAGGTCGTTCACTGCTCGGCTCGGCTTCGGAAGTCTGCGAATCCCGACTCCTTCTCAGCGGAGCGACCGACGATCAGGGAGGCGGAGTCACATCCGAACTCCAGATCTCGGGCAGTATGATTCTGGGACGCAATCTGGCAACCGGGATGTGGACGATGAGTCGGCACGATGGCTCGGAAATGATCAGTCGGGAGATCGGTGTCTGGACCCCCGACAAATCCTGGAGCTACATCAGCACCGGCGACTTCAATGGCGACGGAAAGGCCGACCTGTTTGGCGTGGATCAACGGGGTGAGCTTTACGTCAGTCTGATTGACGATGCAATTCTTAATGGCGAGGCAACGCTGCAGGTCCAGTCGTACGGCAACTGGGGAACGCAGGTGCCGTGGGTCGATGTCCGTGTCGGCGACTTTAATGGCGATCAACTTGATGATGTCGCCGTGCGGAACTCGAGAACCGGTCGTTGGGTCGTCGGCGCGAACACCGGCGACCAGCACTTCTTACTGGCCGTGGCGGGGACGTGGCCGACCTCCCGAACGTGGGTCGATGTCCGCGTCGGCGACTTCAATGGAGATGGTTCGGACGACCTGATCGGCCGCGATCTGCACAACGGTCGCTGGATGCTCGCCGAGTCCGACGGACAGGCTCAGCCGACCTTCACCTATGCCTACTACGCCGAGTGGTCCACTTCGGTCGACTGGCAGGATGTGACGATTGTCGATTTGGATCACGACGGTCGCGATGAACTTCTCGCCCGTAACGCCAATGCTCAGGTCTGGTGGAACACACTGAGCACGGACGAAGGGGCGATCACCCAGAGCTACGGCAAGTACTCGAACAGTGCCGAGTGGACCGACTGGTCGATTATCGACACCGACAGCGAACGACCGCCGATGGTTCTGGCCCGGCACGTGGCGAGTGGGTGGTGGTTTCTGGGCGAACGGATTGATGGGAGGCTCGTCGTCCGCCGCGTTAGCAAGTGGGCTCAACATGTCGGATGGACCGATGTCTCGACCGTCGATCTGCGGGGAACCGGGAACTTCCAGGTAATTGGCCGTAATTCCCTGACCGGCGTCTGGGTTTCGTCTGAACTGATCCGTCCCTCCGTCGCATCGCAAACCGGGCTCGACTACGCCACGTCGGCAAAGGTTGCTTTCCGCTGGGATCCGAACACGCTCTGGAACAATGTCGGGCCGGCAGATGAGCTTCCCCTTTGCGGGAAAGCGGCCGGGTACGCCGAAGCAGTCGCTCCCGTCGATGACAATTCCGATCTGTCTCGCGTACTCATCATCGGGGACTCGATCTCGATTGGCTATACGCTGACGGTTCGCGAGGAACTCGCCGGCGTGGCCAATGTGCATCGCCCGTCTGACAACAGTCGGATGACCACCTACGGGTTGGAGCATCTCAGTGAATGGATCACCGTGAATGGGAGCAGCCGGTGGGATGTGATTTACTTCAACTTCGGACTGCACGACATGGTGTATGTCGACGAGAATGGTGAAGGAACGACGCCCGAACTGGGGAGCTTCCGGACACCGCTCGATCAGTATCAGCAGAACCTGATGCAGATCGCGGCTCTCCTGCAGTCAACGGGAGCAACTGTGATCTTCGCGAACACCACTCCCGTTCCGGAGGGAGCCCCCAACCGGCCGCCGGAAACGGTTGATCTCTTCAATCAGGCTGCTACGGACGTCATGGCTCAACTCGGCATTCCGATTCACGATCTCAACAGTTTTGTAGCCGGGCATTCGATGCCGCTGCACATTACTTCGGACATCCATTTCACCGAGTACGGCTACATGGAGCTTGGAAAAGAAGTGGCGAGGTATATCGGCGACGCACTCAGCCAGCGGCCATAATGGAAGCCGCTGACTGACTTGCCGGGATGCGGGATGTCGATGATACTCGATGGATAATTTCACCCGTCGATATTCCTCCGTGAAGAGATTTCCGCATGCGCTTTTCTGAGATCCCCTTCCGGCTTCATCGTTCTTGCCTGATCGCGACGATGACGCTGCTAATTCCATTACTAAATGGAATGCCGGCTTGTTCGGCGGAGACTCCCCAGCGACCGAACATCGTGCTGATTCTCGTCGACGACATGGGGTATGGCGATCCGGGTTGTTACAACCAGCAGTCGAAATGCAGAACGCCGCACATCGATCGACTGGCGGCCGAGGGGATGAAGTTCACCGATGCTCATGCGGCCGGGGGAGTTTGCCATCCGTCCCGATATGGTCTGCTGACGGGACGATATCCGTTCCGGCATCAACGCAACTGGCGCCACGAACCGTTGATCGCCGAGAACGACGAGACCATTCCGGAGATGCTGCAGCGAGCCGGATACACGACGCACATGGTCGGCAAATGGCATCTCGGTTTCGACAATGGTCCCGATTACGACTTCGCGAAAGGCTTGACCGGAGGCCCGGTGGATCGCGGCTTCCAGACCTACTTCGGCATGCCGGCTTCGCTCGATATTCCGCCCTACTATTACATTGAAGGACGAACAGCTTCGCCCCAGCCCACCCTGCCAATCGCGGCCAATGCGTCACCGGGATGGAGTCCGATTCAGGGTGCGTTCTGGCGCGAAGGACTTCGAGCCGGCAACTTCATCATGGAAGACGTGCTCGACGAGTTTGGTCGGCATGCGGTCGAGACGGTAGAGACCTCATTCTCGAAAGAGGAGCCGAGCTTTCTCTATCTGGCGTTGACCGGTCCGCACACGCCCTGGTTACCGGCCGAAGAATTCAACGGTCGTGGAGGAGCCGGGCTTTACAGCGAGTTCGTCGCTCATGTGGACGCGGTGGTTGGGCGAGTTGTCGATGCGGTTGACGCCAGCGGCGAAGCTGACAACACGATGGTCATCTTTTCCAGCGACAATGGCCCCGTCTGGTACGACAACGACGAGGAGCGTTTCCAGCACGACAGCACTGGTCCGCTGCGAGGCATGAAAGGCGATGCGTGGGAAGGCGGACACCGGATGCCGTTTTTAATTCGCTGGCCGGCTCAACTCCGGGGCTATTCGGAATCGGAGGAACTGATCGGCTTCATCGATCTTCTGCCCACGCTGGCGGAGATCACCGGGACCGAACTCAATACGACTGATCGCATCGATGGACGCAGTTTCGCCGCCCTGCTCGATCTTCCGACGAAGGAGCCGTGGCCGCGTGGAGAACGGGTTATGCTGCAACATCACAGCGGCAGCGTAATTCGAGCCGGCTCGTGGAAATTGATCACTCATCTCGGCTCGGGAGGATTCTCGAAGCCGAGCAAGGACAAACCGCAGCCGGGTGGGCCGAAAGGACAGCTGTACGACATGGTTTATGATCGCGGCGAGGTCGACAATCTCTGGCTCGAACACCCGGAAATCGTCGAGAAACTGACGCGGCAGCGTCAGGAAATCATCGACGCTCACGAATAACAATGAGGCCGCGTGATCGGCACAATCGTTTCAGCTTCAGCCGATTCTCAGGTTCAAATTACTCGCACTTTCCAGGCGGGTGACAACGATTGACGGGCGTTCGTAAGATGACGGCTGCACGTCTTCACGCTCGCATCTGAGCGGCCAATGCATTGTGAACTTCTGCCTGAAATCGAATCGATGTCTTCGCTCTCGCCTGAAGAATGGACCCGCTATCTTCACGAACATATTCCGGTCAGTCGCGCCATGGCGATTACCGTTCTGACCGCGAAGCCGGACGAGGCGGTGATTCAACTTCCGTTGACTGAGAATCTGAATCACCGAGAGACTGCGTTTGGCGGAAGCATTTCGACGGCAGGCATCCTCGTCTGCTGGCTGCTGTTTAATATCCGCATGCGGGAAATGAACGAATCCCCGCGACTTGTCGTCCGCAACAGCAACACGTCGTTCCTGAAGCCGATCGCCGACAGCTTCACAGCGACCTGCCGGTTTGATGATGCCGCCGCCTGGGCTCAGTTCCTGAAGATGTACCAGAAGAAAGGCCGGGGCAAACTTTCGTTGACCTCCGAACTCTCCTCCGCCGGGGAATGCTGTGCGACTCACTCCGGCGAGTTCGTCGCCCTGCGACACGACTGACTCCTGTCACCGAAGGATGAATCAGGAGTCGCTGTCGTCGGCCTTCTTTTTCTTGGCGGCCTTCTTCTTCGTGCTCTTCTTCTTGGCCGATTTCTTTTTGGTCGCCTTCTTCTTCGTTGCCTTCTTCGCGGCCTTCTTCTTACCTGACTTGGCCGCCTTGGCTTCAATCCACTCCAGCGCCTGCTCCAGCGTCACGGAATCGAGCTCGGTGTCTTTGGGAATCGTGGCGTTGATCTTGCCGTGCTTCACGTACGGTCCGTAGCGACCTTCGAAGATGCCGATGACTTCCTCGTCCTCGGGATGTTTGCCCAGTTCACGAATCGGCTTGGGCGCCTCCTTGGTGCGGGCCTGTTTGAGCAGTTCGACAGCCAGTTCGAGCCCCACGGTCAGCACATCGACATCCTTGGGCAGTCCCTTGTACTTCCCGGAATGCTGAACGTAAGGGCCGAAGCGACCGATGCCGGCCTTCACGACCTTGCCGTCTTCCGGATGCTGCCCCAGCGTTCGTGGCAGCTCCATTAGTTTGATGGCTGTTTCGAGCTCGATCTTTGTCGGATCGATGTTCTTGGGAATCGAGACTCGTTTGGGCTTCGTGCCGTCTTCCTGCACCTCTCCCAACTGAAGATAAGGACCGAACGGACCGCTGAGGACGAAGATGGGAAGTCCCTCTTCGGGGTGCATGCCAATCGACTGCGGCCCCTGTTCTTTCAGCAGAAACAACTTCTGGGCCAGTTCCTGGTTCACATCCGCCGGAGAAATCTCCTGCGGCAACGAGGCGGTCTTCTGCTCGCCGTTCTCCTCTTTTTCGAGGTAGGGCCCGTAGCGTCCCACGCGGACGGAGGAGTCCAACCCGGCGAATTCCAGCGTGCAGGCTTTGCGGGGATCGATCTTCTCCTCGCGGGTTTTCACCTGTTCGACCAGACCATCGTCCCCGCCGTAGAAGCGGCCGAGATACGGAACCCGCTGCGCCTGACCGTTGGAAATATCGTCCAGCGTCTGCTCCATGCCGGCCGTGAACTGCGTGTCGACCAGGTTTGGAAAGTTCTCTTCCAGCAGCCGGGTCACGGCCATGGCGGTGAAGGTGGGAATCAGCTGATTGCTGTCTTTCCGCACGTAGCCGCGATCCTGAATCGTGCTCAGAATACTGGCGTAGGTCGACGGACGTCCGATGCCTTCTTCTTCAAGCTTGCGGACGAGCGAGGCTTCGGTGAAGCGGGCGGGCGGTTTGGTTTCGTGGCCGATCGGATCGAGCTGGGAACAGTTGAGCGGCTCCTGTTCTTTCAGATCCGGCAGCATCGAATCGCGGTCGTCGAGAGCCGCTTCGGGATCATCGCTGCCTTCCACGTAAGCACGGAAGAAACCGGGGAAGACGACCTGACGGCCCGTGGCACGGAACTTCGCATCATCAACTTCAACGGTCACGTTCAGGAATTTCAAGCGGGCTTCGGCCATCTGGCAAGCCATGGTCCGTTTCCAGATCAACGCATAGAGCCGGGCTTCCGCTCCGCTGAGTCGCAATTCTTCCGCAGTCCGCATGTCAGTTCCGGCCGGCCGGATCGCTTCGTGAGCTTCCTGTGCGTTCTTCGATTTTCCGGTGTACTGCCGCGGGCTGTCGCTCAAATAATTGTCGCCATACAAATCCTGAATGCGGCCGCGAGTTGCCTGTACCGCCTCGGAAGAGAGTGCGACACTGTCGGTTCGCATGTAGGTGATGTAACCGTTTTCATACAGCCGCTGGGCGGTCTGCATCGTTTGCCGGGCCGTCATGTTCAACTTGCGGTTCGCTTCCTGCTGCAGCGAACTGGTGATAAACGGAGCCGGCGGCTTGCGGTTTGACATCCGCTCTTCGATTTCGCCGACCGACCAGTCCGCCTTCAGCAGACGTTCCTGCAGCGACTCGGCTTCCTGCTGATTGAGCAGCAGCACATCGGCTTCCGGCTTCAGCTTGCCGGTCGCTTCATCGAAGTCTTTCCCGGTCGCGAGTCGTTTGTCGTCCACGGAGTGCAGAATGGCTTCGAACTGCCCTCCGGCTTCGGTTCGAAGAGCCGCCTTCAAGTCCCAGTAGGTCGCGGAATGGAAGGCGAGCCGCTCGAGTTCCCGCTGAACAAGCAGACGCACGGCGACCGACTGTACCCGACCAGCCGAGAGGCCACGGGCGATCTTCTTCCACAGCAGCGGACTGAGTGTGTAGCCGTACAGACGATCGAGAACACGTCGCGTTTCCTGGGCCTCAACGAGGTCCTCGTTGATATCGCGGGTATTCCGAATGGCTTCCTGAATGGCGGATTTCGTAATTTCCGAAAAGACCATGCGGCGGACGCGAACTTTGGGCTCAAGCAGCTGGACGAGATGCCAGCCGATGCTTTCCCCCTCGCGGTCTTCATCGGTCGCGATGATGAGTTCTTCAGACTCTTTCAGGAGGTCTTTGAGTTCCTTGATCAGCTTCTTCTTGTCGGAAGGAACGACGTAAAGGGGCTCGAACTCCTTTTCCGGATTCACGCCGAGCGTGGCCCAGGATTCCTTCTTAAACTTGGAGGGAATATCCGCGGCCTTGGCGGGGAGATCACGTACGTGTCCCACGCTGGCTCGAACGATGTAATCGTTGCCCAGAAAGCTGCCGATCTTCTTTGCCTTCGCTGGGGATTCGACGATCACCAGCGCCTTGTAGTTCCCGTTCTTCGCCACCATAAGCGCGCAGCTTGCCTCCATCGCGACGCGACCATCGGCCATGATTGCGTCTTTGGGTTACACTCGATCGGCGCGATCCTGCCGAATGCAGAGCGTTGTCGCTCCATCTGTTCCTTCGACGGGGACCGCGGGCGGAATCGACAAAGGGTTAAATGATTGCAGGGCTGACTGTCAAGGCTGCGACTCTCGGCAAGAATGGTCGAAACTCGCTTGTCGGAAGATGCAAAAATTAATTACAGTCCGGCTTCGACTCCTTTCCGCCATCCTAAGTGATGGCGGTTTTTTCGCTCAGAGCAGTTTGTAAGGATACAGGATGAAGTCTCCGTTCGCGGTCTTTCGCAAACACCAGAAAGTGTTGATGGTCGCCCTCACCGGGCTGGCGATGTTTGCGTTCATTGTCCTCGACTCTCTGACGCAGAACATGGCCGCCTTCCCACCGATCTTCGGTGCCCTGGTGGGTGTTGGCCTCGGCTGGCTGATCGTGCGAAACTCCAAATACACCTGGGTTGCACTCTCGGTTGGTGGGATCGCCGGAGCATTGATCGGTCTGCAGTTCCAGACCACCTCGACCACTCAGGCAGCGGTCACAACGTCGTTTGGATCAATCACCGAGGTCGAACTGCAGAATGCCGCTCGTCGCCGGGAAACAGTCAATCAGTTCCTGGTGCAGGCCTTCCGTGCCGCTCATACCGGCGAAGAGAATCCTCAGATGTTCATGCTGCAGAACTATCTGTTCGGCGGCAACGGCGATCCGCAGCAGGAAGCCCTGATGCACATGCTGATGATGCGGGAAGCCGACAAAGTCAACTTCTATGTCAGCGATCAGCAGGTTTCCGACTACATCAGCCAGGCAACCTCGAACAAGCTCAGCGGTGGCGATTACATCAAAATTCTTCGCCAGATGGGTCTGAGCGACAATGAACTGTTCAACCTGATTCGCGAACAGATCGCCTCCCAGAGCCTGCGTCGCGAGCTGATGCCGCGATATGTCGCCACACCGGAAAACTTCTGGGACTACTACCAGAAGATGAACGTTCGACAGGAACTGGCGACTGTTTCTGTCGCCGTGGAAGCCTTCAAATCTGAAGTCGGCGAGCCGACCGACGACGAACTGAAGGCCCTGTTCGAAGAGCATCGCGAGAACTTCCCCTCGGGTTCAGATCCTGGATTCCGCCAGCCGCCGCGCGTCAAACTGGCTTATCTGGAAGTCGACTACGACACCGTCGCCAAATCCGTTCCGGACGTGACCGACGAAGAAGTCAAAGCCTATTACGAAGCCAATAAAGAGGATTACCGCAACCAGACCGCCGATCCGTTCCCGTCGCAGTTTGGCGAGGAAATGGAAGGCGTGGACGGCGCGAATCCATTCGAAGCCCCGGGACTGAATGCTCCGATGCTTGCTCCGGGACTGCCGGCTCCAGTGGGCACCGATACCCCGGCAACCGAAACGGGCGACCTGCCAGGTCCGGCCATGACTCCGCCGGCTTCGACTTCGGAAACTCCTGCTCCTGCAACACCTTCGAACCCGCCGCAGCCGGAATCGACTTCGACGCCTGCTCCGGATGGAACAACCTCTGCGATTGAAACCCGCCCGTTTGGCAAGTCCTTTGCTTTGATTCAGGATCAGCCTGCTCCAACGGACGGAACTCCTGCTCCGGCAGGGACTTCGACTCCACCGCCTGCATCGACCACGACGCCGGCTCCGGAATCGACTTCGAAACCGGCTCCCGCACTGACTGCTCCTGCCCCGGCAGGGACATCGATGCCTGCTCCGGCTACGACAACTGCTCCGCCTCCGGCGACAACGTCGACACCGGCTCCGGAAGGAACGACCACGATGACGCCTCCGGCTGCTGCCGAGCCGCTGCCGGAATTCCAGCCGCTCGACGACGCCCTGAAAGAGCGGATCCGCAGCCAGATCAAGCGTGAGCGAGTGATGGCCCGGATCAACGAAATCACGCAGAGCGCCCGTGGCGGACTGTTCAATATCGTCGCCAAGTACGCCAACGCTGACGAAGACAACAAGCAGGAGATCGCCGCCGAAATCCAGCAGGCTGCTCAGGCCTACGCCAAGGAGAATGGTCTGCGATACGTCGAAACCCCGTTCCTGTCTCCGGAAGAACTGCAGGAATCGGAAGACCACCCGATCGGTGGCTCGACCGAGCCGATTTCGATTCGCTTCCAGCGTGAGAACGCCCGGACAGTGGTCGAGCAACACTTCAGCGGACCGGATTTGGCCTCGATTGAACGCCAGCGATACCTGATCTTCGATGCCGAAGACCCCTCAACACTGAACCGATTCCTGCACTGGCAGGTCGCTTTCAAGCCTCAGCACGTTCCGACCTGGGACGAAGAAGGCGTGAAAGAACAAGTTCGGGAAGCCTGGGTGACGATCAAAGCTCGCGAACTGGCTCACAAACGTGCCGACAAGATCGCCGAGATCCTTCGCAATGCCGAAGATCAAACCTGGAAGGAAGCCCTGACCGACGTGACAGAAACCGGGAAGGAAGGCGGACAGAAGCTGAACGTGGCTTACACAAGCCCCTTCACGTGGCTCACTCGCTCTTCGGCGGCCAACCCGAACCCGTTTGCTCCGCCCCCGCTGGAACTGCCGGAACTCCCGATGATTTTCGGTGGGATCAGCGAGGATTTCATGGAAACCGTGTTCCGTGATCTCGAACCGGGCGAAATTGGCGTCACCGAGAGTGCCGACGGACGTTACCTGCACGTGGTTCGCGTCGATAACCGAACGGATCTCGAAGAAGCCCGGGCCTCATTCCTCGCGGCTCAGGGCAGCCTGTTCTCGCCGTTTTCCCCGTTCCAGATGATGACTTACGAGGATTCTCGCAATCTGGTACGGCAATGGAACTCGGATATCTACGAGAAGTACGAGGTAAAATGGGTGGAGAACGAATCGGAGTAATCCGGAGATTCGGGATTTCGTCGAGTCTGTGAATTGCTCCTCTTGCATTGCAGAAAGTTTCTGGAACAATCCACATCATTCCCCGCGATAAAAAATGGCATTGAAAGCATGTCTATTTATTGATAGGCTGCGCGTAACGGTGCCATTCCACGCCCCAATGAAGTGAGATTCCCGCCGGACCATACGCAATGCATATCGAACTCGAAGTCAGCAATAAACGATCCAACGTCAAACGGCTTGTGATCCGGGAACGTGCCATTATCGGTCGCCAGAACCACTGCGATATTCGTGTGGTTTCCGGCGAACTGAGCCGCGAGCACTGCCGGATCGAAGTGGATCATGAAGATGCTCACCTGATCGATCTCGGCAGCACGAACGGGACGTATCTCAACCGCAAGAAGCTCGAAGCGCATCAGCCGTACGAGCTGACCGAAGGGGATACCATCCAGCTGGGACCGGCTGCGTTTTCCGTGCACATCATTCATGAATCGGAAACACTGCAAGAGAACGAGACGATCTCGTCTTTATCCGATGAGACGCTCACCGGTGATCTCGACAGCCACGTAAGCAGCTCTCATGTCGGTGCAGGCGACGAGACCGTCCCGGCCGATGAGCAGCAGAATTCTATGGCCGAACCGAGCTTCACCGAGGATGAGCTCGAAGATCTGATCGACGAAGATGAAGATTCCGACTCGTTCCTGGCCGGTGTGACGTCGGACAACGACATGGAAGCGGTCGAAAACGACGACGATGCCTACGACAAGTTCCTCAGCGATCTTTAAGAGCTGACCGAACCATCTCAGTATCGCCGCACTTCGACGCCGTCCGCATCCTGAAATGCGGTCCGCACCTGCTCGCTGAATTGTGCAGGTGCGTCGAATTCCGGAGCAGCCTCCGGAGTCTCATTGAGAATGCCGGAGCTGGGCTGAATTTCAAGAACGCCGGCGACTCGCCAGCTACCGCGGTAATCCCGCTTCATCTGTAGTGAAGTGCGAATCCAGTCATGGCCATGCTTGAGCTTCGCCGTGACGATCGCGGAAGAGCCGGCACGTTCCACATCCTCGATGTGGATTGCTACGGAGGAAGGATCTCCGGCCCCGTAAAGAGCCTCATGCCTGACCATCCCCGTGAGATAGGCCTGAGCGCGCGTGCGGATCATCGAGCCGTCGAACCGCGTCAGATAACCGATCGTCAGAAGTGCCACGCCGGCGGCGACGAGTCCGACTGCCAGTAGTTCGGAGAACGAACGCTTACGCGGTTGCATGACGCGTCTCTGAATGGCCTGACGTCGTTCAGGCACCCGGGCGGAGCTGCCAGTAAGCCGAGAGGACTTCGTACAGATCCTCGGAGACCTGAATCTCATCGTCTTCGAAGTCGGTCAGCCAGGTTCTGCGGAAGCGAGTGGCGTCCGCGAGAGCAGCACAGACTTCGCCGAGCCGGACTTTGACCTGCGGCTCTTCGACAGCACCGCAATCCTGTTCGCCAGTGTAGAGCTTAAGACGTGGTCGCATCGACATCCTTCCATGGAGTCGTGGTCGATTCTCAGCAGTTTCACACCCTGAAACTACTCCGGGTATCTCATTGTATCGGCAGTCGGATTCGATCGACTTTACGCGAAATACCGAGCGAGACGGTTGTAGGACCGCCGGCCTTCAAGCTGGGTCGGGAACGCAGATTGGGCTCAAGACATCAGGCAGTGATTGTTGGCCATCGTGATGCCGGAGAGCATTGAGCCGATAATGCCCAGAAAGCCCTGATCCGTCCCGCACAGATAGAGGCGGTCGATCCCCGTTGTCCCGTCGAGCCGCTTCACTGGCGCACCGTATACACAGCCATTCACATGACTGGTGAACCGGCGAATCGTGCGGGGCGTGAAGGCATCGGTATCGAGAATGTGCTCGCGATAGTCCGGCAGATGCCGGAGCGCGGCGTCGCGGATCTTTCTGGTCCATTCCTCTTTGGCGGCCTGATATTCGTCATCGGGCAGACTGAGCCAGTAGTCGTGATTCGCCAGCGCGGTGATCCGCATCACCCCTTCCGGCAGCTGTTCATCGTATCGGAAGTTGTTGGGCGAGCAGATGATGCCGCTCTGCAGATCGCAGGGCTCGTTCGGCTTCCGGTAATGGAACTGCTCACTCTCGCAGTAGAAGATGATCGTTTCCTCGTGCCCCAGATCAGCCGGCTGCACGTCGATCACATCGATCATCTCGTTGAATGTCACCACACCGGGCAGTCGTTCTTCGGTCGGTACCGGGATGCCATCGCCACACAGGGAAGCAGTTTCCGCCAGTCCCGCTGAGGAAAGGACGCGGTCCGCAGTCAGCTCCTCGCCGTTTTCAAGTTTCACTCCCACGGCTCGGCCGTCTTCAACGACGATCTCTTCGACCCCGGCTCGCAGCTTCAACTCGCCGCCGAGCCCGCGGTACTTTTTGACCAATGCCTTCATGATCGGTCGCACCCCCTTGAACGGGCGGCCAAAGCCTTCCATGAAGATGCTCTTGTACATGATGACGAACTGGTTCAGGTCCA
Organism: Planctomycetaceae bacterium; assembly: GCA_017795105.1. Lineage (GTDB taxonomy): Bacteria > Planctomycetota > Planctomycetia > Planctomycetales > Planctomycetaceae > Rubinisphaera. Next base: position 5,293,852 of record CP051247.1, on the reverse strand, counting down.
TGTCGTCGGCCCGGGCGCTGCCGTAGAACATGAGCGGGCAGAAGAGCATGTCGACCAGCAGCGGATCGCTGAGGTAACTCGAAACGGTTTCCCGAGCAGACACAGCCTTTTGACTCAGATCGAGTTCGTTAAAGTCGAGCAGGAACTGATGCAGCCGACGGAACGCATCGATCTGTGCGGGAAAATGCTCCGCGATTTCCGATTCGAGCAGCGAGAAATCGTTATCAAAGCGGAGCTTGGCCCCTGGAAAAACAACCGACGAACCGTTCTGTTCACAAAGGGAGAAGTCGTCCCAGGACATCCGCAGCTGGCGGAGCAATTTGCTGAGCGGCCCAGTTTTCGTGCCGGCTTTGGCGAAGTTGGTGATGGCGTGCAGGCCAACATCGTGATCGCGACCGCGAAGACGATAGAACGAATTCAGACCGCCAATCGTCCAGTGCTTCTCGAGAACGCAGACCTTCTGATCGAAGTAAGCCAGGCGAATCCCGGCGGCCAGCCCCGAAAGACCGGCGCCGATGATAATCGTATCGTAATGCAACGATGAGGCTCCAAGATTCACAAGCGCCAGTGAGGCCGGTTCAGCATTCGACGGAGAGGCACAGATTTGCCAGTGGCTGCCAGCTTTGCCGAAGTGCCCTCGAACGGGTGGCCCCGAAAGATTCTTTCGGGGCGGCGCAGCCGTTGGCGAAGTGGTATTTGACCTGTTTCAGTCCCAGATGCCCAGACTCCTGAGAATCAGCGAGACCTCGCAAGCCGCGGAACGTGGCCGATGCATTCTCCCACGGCTTCGCCGCCCTCAAAATGCTCGTCTGAATCGATCTGCTAAAATCTTCAACTACTCAGGCATGTCCGCCACCCCGCTCAACGTGATGACGTACGACCGGCAATTCGCATCGCCCCTAAGCGGTTCAGGCGTCTTTCAGACGTGGCGTGAGGTAATCGACAGTGCTCTGCATCGTCACCAGATGATGATAGTCTTCTTCCGGGATCTGAATGCGGTACTGCTTGCGGAGTTCCATGACAATGTCGAGGAAGTCCATCGAATCGAGTTCCATCTGGTCGCGGAAGGGCTTTTCATCGTCCAGATTCGACAGGTCTTCGTCGGGAGCGATTTTGCTGAGGATGTCGATGATAACCTGCCGGATTTCTGCCGGTGTCATGCAATACTTCTCCAAATGGTATCGAAAGTTGAGTTCGTGAAATCGGATCGGAGGAAACGCAACGGAAGCCTGTGACAGCTTCAACTGGTGCGACCTCGAAGTCCGCAGGTACGGGGAAACTGCCGGAGTTCGGTCAGCTACGTGGCCCGTACAGAGAACACGCCCGTGGTAAGGAGGTGCCGGTCTAACCGGTGAACTTCCTGACAATCAGAACCGAATTGATTCCGAGCATCCCGAACGAGTTGTTGAGAATGTACTCGACGTTCGGTTTGTGAACGGGGTGGTTGACGACGAGTTGATCCAGAGCACAGTCCGGGTCAATGTTATCGAGGTTGATTGTAGCGTGAACGGTATCGTCTTCAAATGATGGGATATTCCCCAGCAGCTCCAGAGCTCCCGCCGCTCCCATCGCGTGCCCGATAAAGCTCTTCGTGTTGTTGATCCGGGTATTGGTACATTCGCCGAAGACCGCCCGCAGAGCCTTACATTCTTCGATATCGCCCTGCTCGGTGGCAGTGGCGTGGCTGCTGACAATGTCGATCTGATTCGGTTCCAGTCCGGCTCGCTTGAGGGCCAGTCGAATGCACTGCTCCTGCCGCTTCGGATCGGGCAGAACGAAATCCTTGGCATCGGAATTCATCGCGTAGCCGACGATTTCCCCGTAAATCTTCGCCCCGCGGGCCAGAGCATCATCGAGGCGTTCCAGCGTGCAGATCCCGCCCCCTTCCGCGACCACGATTCCGTTGCGATCCTGATCAAACGGCCGGCTCGCCTTCGCGGGATCATCGTGGCGGGCGAGTGCTCCCTGGCTCTGGAAGCTCGCGAAAATGCCGAACGTGTGAATACTTTCGGAGACGCCGCCAGCAATTGCCAGGTCGACTTCCCGCAGACGGAGCATCTGGGCGGCCTGAATGAAGCCGGCGTTGCCTGCTGCACAGGCGGCCCCGATGGTCAAATGCGGCCCGGTGATTCCCAGGCTGATTGTGACTTCCCCAGCCGCGTTATTGGCCACGGTGCGGGGATTGTGATGGTGTGTCCAGACCGATGTATCGTACTCGAACTTCGAAATCTCGTAGACTTCGTTCTCGGTTTCGACGTTCCCGTGCTCGGTGATGCCGAGATAGACGCCGACGCGATCTTTCTCGGTCTTTTCCCAGTCGACACCGGAATCGAGAACCGCCTCGTTGGCACAATAGACGGAGACCGAACCGACGCGGGTTCCCCGTCGCAAATCGCGGCGTTTCTGATGTCTGAGGGTGTCGAAATCGCAGACGCCGGCGAGAACCGGTCCCATGTACCGGGTTTCGTAGGGAACGACACCGGAGCGGCCGGCCAGCAGATTCTGGCGAAACTCCGAGAGCGAATTGCCATTCGGTGAGGTCAACCCCACCCCGGTAATCACAATTCGGTCATTGTTGGGATTTCCGTCCGCCATTGAAATATCCGCTCATCCATCCTGCAGGGCAGAAGTGTGTCTGCCGCCTCTGAAGAGACGAAAGGGTGTGACTTCAGCTGCGAAGTCGACGGTCCATTGATCACCCCGGCTGCAACGCCGGCTTTTCGCGGTGATTCCAGCCCCGGGCAGGGCTCGGTACTCCTCTCATCTGAAGCTAGGAAAAGTAACGGCAAAACGGTCGACTCACAAGCGAGCCGATCGACAAAGCCGCAGATCGCTTCCAAATTCCAATCCGTGTCGGTGCGAATCAATCTCAGAGCCACCCGAGGTCGATAACTGAGATCAGATCCGGACGTGCATTTCCTGCTCTGCGGGCGGTTTCAACAACAATGACCGTTGAAAGTCGGCCGGACAGCCCCTACCATGGCGACATTGAGATTGAATCTCACCTTCAGGGAAAAGAGAGTCTGTATGAATTGCGGCCCAGAAGTTGTCCCCATTGAGGTTCTTCGCTCCGGCGAATCCGGTGTCATTGTCGACGTTTCCGGCGACGAAAAGACCGTGAGTCGTCTGGCGGAGATGGGCGTTCGCTGCGGCTGTGAATTCACAGTGAAGCGGAAGGACTGCCCGACCTTGTTGACGATTAATGGTCACGATATCCTGCTTCGCTGCGGCCAGGCCGCGATGATTCTTGTTTCCGTTGAAGCAGCTTCCCAACTCGTCTGATACTCGCCCTGCCTCCCTGCCAGAGATCGAATTCAGGCCCGAATCGTCACACCGTACCTCATGGACGGCTCGATCGATTCGCAACCTGAACGTCGAATGATACATTCTCCAGCCAGCCCGGCGAATCGGCAGCGAACGGATCGCCCATGCCCAATCTGAATGAACTCAAAGAGCAGGACATCGCCGTCATCGAAAACGTCGAAGGCACCGATTCGGTGGCCATGCGACTGATGGAGATGGGAATTATTCCCGGCGAGGAAATTGAGATGATCGGTCGGGCTCCGCTGGGAGACCCACTGGAATTTCGCATTTCCGGGTACCAGCTCTCTCTCCGCAAATCCGAAGCGGCCCGCGTGTCGGTTCGCTTCGCTTCCCCTGAGTAATTCCGCGTTCCCCCGGAACCCGGATCCCTCCACGAGGACACCGCCGCATGTCGGGATCGATCGCCAGGCCTGAATCCACCCCACCGTCTCAGGATCCGTCGAATCCGCGCGACTCTCGCTCCGTCCATGTAGCGCTGATCGGCAATCCGAATACCGGCAAAAGTACGCTGTTCAATGCGCTGGCCGGCATGAACGCCCGTGTCGGCAACTATCCCGGCGTCACTGTTGAGAAAAAAGTCGGCCGATTCCGACATGCCGGGCACGAAGTTCATCTGATCGACCTGCCGGGAACCTACAGCCTTTCTCCCCGCACGGCTGATGAAATGGTCTCCGTGCGAGTCCTGCTCGGCACGCAGCCGAAAGAGAAGCCGATCGATGCGGCAATCTGCATTGTCGATGCGACGCATCTCGAGCGGAACCTGTATCTGTTCAGCCAGATTCTCGATCTTGGCGTCCCCGCTGTTCTCGTGCTTAACATGTGGGATGAGGTGCTGAAGAGCGAGACGAGTATCGATGTCGCTCAGTTGCAGGAACGCCTCGGTATTCCGGTGATTACCACCGTGGCCCGCAAAGGGATCGGCGTCGATCAGATCAAGGACGCGGTTGTCGAGCTGTTCGATGAATCGAAACCGCAAGTCTCCAAACGACCGGAGCTGTTCCCGGAAAATTTTCGCGCGGCTCAGCAGAAGCTTCACGCCGAAGTCGAAACCCGCACCGGCCGTGCTCTGCCCCATTATCTGGCCGAACGGCTGCTGCTCGATGTCCACGGCGAAACCGAACGTGAAATCCTGCAGGAAGACCGTTCCCTCAATCCGCTGATCAATGAACTGCGCGACGAACTGGCCCAGAACAACTGTCCGATCCCGGCGATCGAGCCGCGAGTTCGGTACGGCTGGGCCCGGCAACTGCTTGATGGTGTGATCACCAAACCGGCGAAAGGACACCTGAAGCAGAAGAAAGATCACCTCGATGCCTGGCTGACGCACCGCGTTATGGGGCCGGTGATTTTCGCTGGAATCATGCTCCTGATGTTCCAGGCGATCTACACCTGGGCCGGCCCTCTGATGGATGCAATTGAATCGGTTCAGGGTGTTGCCGCAGACGCGGTAATTTCCGCCATGGCTCCGGGAGCACTTCGCAGTCTCATCGTCGATGGTCTCATCGCCGGCGTCGGATCGGTGGTCGTGTTCCTGCCGCAGATCGCGTTTCTGTTTCTATTCATCGCGATCCTCGAAGACTGCGGCTACATGTCGCGAGCCGCTTACATCATGGACCGACTGATGACGAAAGTCGGTCTGAGCGGAAAGTCGTTCGTGCCGATGATGTCGTCGTATGCGTGTGCCATTCCGGGCATCATGGCGACGCGAACTATTGAGGACCGGCGGGACCGGTTTGTGACGATGCTCGTCGCTCCGCTGATGAGTTGCTCGGCTCGGCTGCCGGTTTACCTGCTGATGATCAACGCCTTTATTCCGAACGAAGCCATGCTCGGCGGCGTACTGAATCTGCAGGGCGTGGTGCTGTTCGCGTTTTACCTGCTGGGAGCAGTGGTCGCGGTTCCGGTCGCCTGGATTTTGAAGAAGACCTGGTTCAAGGGTGAGCCGGCTCCATTCGTGATGGAACTGCCGAGTTTCAAATTCCCTTCGATGCGAGTCGTTTTCTACCGGGTTTACGATCGAGCCAAGGCGTTCCTGAGCCGTGCGGGTACGCTGATTTTCCTGACCACGGTCATTGTCTGGGCACTCGGTTACTTCCCCGGCGATCATTCCCAGCTCGATCAGGTCATGGCTCAACTCGAGAGCCCGGACGTCGAAGAAGGGACTCCTGAAGAGGAAGCCCTGGAAGATCAGCGGCGACAGCTGTCAGCCTCGTTGCTCGATCATAGTTTCCTTGGCCGTGCGGGACATGCCATTGAACCGGTGGTTCGTCCGCTGGGCTGGGACTGGCGTCTCGGCATCGGCACGCTGGCTTCGTTCCCGGCTCGTGAAGTCGTGATCGGAACTCTGGGGACGATCTTCAGCCTGGGCGGCGATGTCGACGAGAGCGACACACGATTGATCGATCGCCTGCGGGCGGCCCGTCATGAGAACGGAGAGCCTCTGTTCAACGTGCCGGTCGCGTTGTCGGTGATGGTCTTCTTCGCTCTGTGTGCTCAGTGCGGCGCCACGCTGATGGTCATGCGACGCGAAACCAACAGCTGGAAATGGCCAATCTTCTCGTTCACCTACATGACGCTGCTGGCGTATGTCGGGGCCCTGCTGACTTACCAGATCGGCATGCTCTTTCTGAGGGGCTGAGCAATGAACTTCGACTGGCAGACCGCGGTCGCCCTGCTCATCGTCGCGCTGGCGGTTGTTCTGCTGGTGCGTCGCCTGCTGCGGAAAGGTGGCCCGGGATGCGGTTCCTGCGAGTTCGCGGCTGGAGCCGGGGGCAAATCTCAGGGGGATTTGATACAACTGACGGACAAGACCAACCGTTCAGAGAAGTAATCCCCGCCGTCGCTGTACCACGCAGCCGGCCCTGAGAGAAGGAATTCGCCATGGATCCGCGCCATGAGAAGCTCGCTCATATTCTCGTCAACCACAGTTGCCAGTTGAAGTCTGGCGAGCAGGTTCTGATCGAAGCGTTCGATCTGCCCGATATGAATCTGCTGCAGTGTATCGTTCGCGAAGTCCGCAACGTCGGGGCGATTCCGCACGTGCAGCTCCGCAGCAATGCCATCACCCGCACCTGGCTGCTGACCGCTGACGAAGCGACCCTGTCAGCAGCCGCCGCGATCGACGCGGACCGGATGAAGAAAATGCAGGCCTACATCGGCGTGCGGGCTTCGGACAATTCCGCTGAGCTGTCCGATGTGCCTTCCAACGTGATGGAAATGTACTCTTCAAAGTACATGAAGCCGGTGCACTTCGAAGTTCGAGTGCCAGAAACCCGCTGGGTCGTCCTTCGCTATCCGACGCCGTCAATGGCTCAATCAGCGAACATGAGCACACAGGCCTTCGAGGACTTCTACTATTCGGTCACGACTGTTGACTACGCGGCGATGGAGCAGGCGGAAAAGCCGCTGGTCGAGCGAATGAATGCGGCAAAGAGTGTTCGCATCGTCGCCCCGGATACCGATCTGAGGTTCTCGATTGAGAACATTCCGGTCGTCCCCTGCTTTGGTCGGCGAAACATTCCCGATGGCGAGGTCTTCACAGCTCCGGTGCGGACCTCGGTCCAGGGACGGATTCACTACAACATTCCGAGTCGGTACAGCGGCACGGTGTTCCGCGATGTCTGCTTCGACTTCGAAGATGGCCGCATAGTGAAAGCAAGCTGTGCCGGAGAATCGAAGCGGCTTAACGAGATTCTTGATACCGACGAGGGAGCCCGTTACATCGGCGAGTTCTCGCTCGGGGTCAATTACAATGTGAAGCAGGCGATTCTCGATACGCTGTTCGACGAGAAGATTGGCGGGTCGCTGCATTTCACCCCCGGCAACGCCTACACCACGGCCGACAATGGCAACCGCAGCGGTGTGCACTGGGATCTGATTCTCTCTCAGAAGCCCGAGGACGGCGGCGGCGAGGTCTGGTTCGATGACGAACTGATCCGCAAAGATGGCCAGTTCGTGCCCGACGACCTGCAGGGACTCAATCCCTAATTGTCCATTGACATCAATCTGTGAAAATATGTCGAATTCTCCGAGCTGCTCCCGTTTTCGTTAAAGGGAGCAGCCGGACAGCTGGATTTTCGGACTTTGAGCCTTCGCTCCTGGACTGACCGCACGCGGAATACAGCGGTCACAGCTGCCTGCTCTCAATCGCCACAACTGTCCCGGGCGCTACAATTCGCCCAATCGCGCCGGTGCGACCGCCAAATTCGGACGGAATTCGTCCGAATTCGGGTTTTGTGCGAGTGTTTTACAGGACCGTTGCGACTGAATACTTTGCGGACCCTGCGCAATCCGGGAGAGATACTCCAATTATCCGTGAATTTACGATGTACCGTCTTGAATTCGCAAAACCTGCCATTATAGGATCGTGGTTCATGAACAGGCGATGATCTGTTCATACCCCCGTCCACCTCGAAGACTCCAGTTCACCAACCACAGCTCGGTTGATTAAGGTGAATCAATGCCAATTCCTACGCTCTTTGCGCGCGTTTCCTCGCTCGTGCTCGAATCGTCTCTCAAGCGTCTCCCCGGTAAGCGAGCTGCCCGCTCCGCCCGGCAAAGTGGTTCGACGACACGCTTCGTCCAACTGGTCGAAGAAATGGAGCAGAGAATGCTTCTCGCCGGGCAGGGAACCTGGGATCCGCTGGGACCGTTCTCTGCGACCGACGGTCAGGTCGAAAACATCGCTCCGAACGACACGATCGTGGGAGCCATTCACACCGTCCTGGCGCATCCGACCAATCCCGACATTCTCTATGTCGGAGCCACGAACGGCGGGGTCTGGCGGACCAACAACGCGACCGCTGTCAGCCCGAACTGGACTCCTCTGACCGACGACCTGCCTTCGCAGTCGATCGGAGCCATGGCCTTCGACTCGGCTGATGCGACGAACGAGACGATTTATGTCGGCGTCGGTCGTTACAGCAGCTTCGGTCGGACGGGCAACACCCGTGAAGGGGTTTACCGCTCGACCGATGGCGGGGCGACCTGGTCGATTCTCGGTGGTGGCGACCTGACTGGAAAGAATATCTCCGGGATCGCTGCGAACGGTAACAACGTCGTCGTCTCGGTGAACGTGGCCGACAACTTTACGTTTGGTAACATCGGAATCTTCCGCAGCACCGACGGCGGGGCGAGCTTCACGCAGGTTTCTCAGGGTGATGGCTCTGCGACCGGATTGCCAGCCGGGGCCAGCTACGACCTGGTCGTCGATCCTCAGAACCCGAATACGATGTACACGAACGTCGCCTTCAACTCCGGCAATGGCGACGGCATCTACAAGTCGACCGACGGCGGTGCTTCCTGGACGTCGGTTGGTACCGCCGCCATGAACGCGCTGTTCGGCGGTGGAACCAGTAACGTCGAACTGGCGGCTGGTAACAGCAACGAGGTGTACGCGGCGATTATCAACACCGGCGACCTGGCTGGGCTGTTCCGTTCTCCGGACGGGGGAGCGACCTGGACCCAGATGGATACGCCATCGACCAATGAGAACGGCACCGATGTCGGCCTGAACCCACGCGGCAGCAAGGGGCCGACCAGCGGAACCCCCGAAGAGATCGCCGGGGGTCAGGGAAGCATTCACTTCTCGATTCTGGCCGATCCGACCAACGCCAACATCGTGTATGTCGGTGGCGACCGCCAGCCGCGTACAAACGGAGACACGGGGGGATTCCCGAACTCGATCGGAGCCCGGGATTTCACCGGCCGTCTCTTCCGCGGCGATGCCAGCCAGCCGGCCGGCAGTCAGTTCGTGCATCTGACGCACAGCAATACGCTGGGAGCGGCCGGTGGTGGAACAGCCAGCAGCAGTGCTCCGCATGCCGACTCGCGTGAAATGACCTTCGACGCCAACGGCAACATCATCGAAGTCGACGACGGTGGGGTTTATCGACGCACTAATCCGCAGTCCAACACAGGCGACTGGTTCTCGATCACCGGCTCTCTGCAGGTGACGGAAAGTCACAACGTCGCCTGGGACTCGCTGAGCAATGTCGCCATGTCCGGCAACCAGGACACCGGTTCGACCTACCAGCCGAGCGAAGGAGCTCTGGAGTGGGTTTCGCTTTCCACGGCCGACGGGGGCGACATCGCCATCGACAACATCGAGCTGGCCGGCAGCAACCAGTCGGTGCGTTACACCAGCTTCCAGAACTTGGGCGCGTTCCGACGAACCGTCTGGGACTCGACTGGTAACCTCGTGGGCCAGACCTTCCCCGGCCTGACGGTGACCGGCGGCGGGGCTGCGTTTATTCCGAACTTCGTGAACCCGGTTGAAACCAACATGGTGGCCGGTGGACGGCTGCTGATTCAGGGAGCGAACGCTCTCTACGAATCGCTCGACGGCGGGAATACGATTGCACAGATCGGTTCTGGCGCAACCGGCGATTCGGACATCTGGACCAACGCTCTGATCTACGGCGGACGCCAGGGTGGCGTCGACAATGCCAACCTCGTCTGGGCAGCCGCGAACAGTGACGTCTTCGTCCGCACGTCGGGAACCGGGAATGTGGCCGCCGTGGCCGCCGATCCGACCACGGCTGACATCCGTGATCTGGCCGTGAACGCCGACGACTGGTCGAACGCCTTCGTCGCTGACAACAACCAGGTCTTCATGACGACCGACACCGGGGCTTCCTGGTCCGACATCACCGGCGACCTGCTCACTTACGCCGATGAAATCCGTTCGCTCTCCTTCACCAATACCGGGGCGAATCAGGTCGTGATCGCTGGTACGAACGAAGGCATCTTCGTTTCATCGCTCACTGCAACCGGTACCTGGGTTCCCCTCGGACTCGACATGCCGAACGTCCTCGTCTTCGACATGGACTACGACGCGAGCGACGACGTGCTCGTCGCCGGAACGCTCGGCCGCGGCACCTGGGCTCTTGCCGATGCTTCTGATAGCATCGATGCCGCCTTCGGCCCGAACACCGCTCCGGTCATCAACGATCAGACCTTCGCCGTGAACGAAAACTCGGCGAACAACACGATCGTCGGCATCGTTCAGTCTTCCGACGCCGAGAGCGATCCGGTGACGTACGCGATTACCGCAGGGAATACGAACGGTGCCTTCGCGATTGATGCCGCCACTGGTGTGCTGCGTGTGGCCAACTCTGCGGAACTCGACTTCGAGACAACACCATCGTTTGCTCTGACGGTCCAGGTGACCGACAGTCGTAACCCGACGCTGACCGACACCGCCACGATCACCGTTAACCTCAATGACGTGAACGATACGCCGGTCATTACGGCCAACCAGACCTTCACGACAGTCGAGAACCCGGCTGTGGGCACCTCGATCGGCTTCGTGGCCGCGACCGATCAGGATAACGACAACCTGACTTACGCCATCGTTGGTGGAAACGCCGGCGGAGCGTTCGCGATCAACGCGAACACGGGCGAAATCACGGTCGCCGACTCGGCTGCGATTGACTTCGAAACGATGCCGCAGTTCGCTCTGCAGATTCGCGTGACCGATGACGGAACCGGCATGCTGTCCTCGACCTCGGTCGTCACGATCGATGTCACCAACAGCCCGAACCTCGACTTCCAGCGGCTCAATCCGCTCGGCTCGCAGATCTATGGCGATCTGAACCGGACCTTCAATATCGACGGCACGACGACCGAAGTCGTGTTCGACTTCTACGCCCTGGCAGGCGAGAAGTTCTCGGCTTATGTCGAATCGTCGAATCCGAACTCGGTCATTCTTCTGGAAATCGTTGAACTCGGTCAGTCGTTCGTTTCGAACGCCGGTGAACCGCTGGCGGTGTCCGCTGAACTGCTGCCGATCTCGCAGAGCTATCGGATCCGCGTGACAACCAGCCAGCCGTCGGTCAATCCGACCACGCTGACGATGGACAGCTATCTCAACACGTCGCTGGAGAGTCTCGTCGAAGACTCCAGCAACGCCAACCAGATGGCGATTGATCCGTCCTACACGAATCTGGGTTACGAGCGATTCGCTGTTCTCGGCACGATCGATGGTATCGGAGCCCAGGACGACCGTGAGCTCTACACGATTGACCTGAGTGCCTACATTGGCGAGACGATTGACGTCGTTCTCGATGGACTTTCCGCCGACTTCTCCGGCACGACTCTGCAGCTGACCGACTCGATCGGAACGGTTCTGGCAACTGCTTCGAACATGCCGCTGGGAGTCGATCCGACGAACTACGACCTCGGTATCCTCGACTTCATGGTCGGTGGCGACGGTCTGTATCAGCTGCGAATCCTCAACGCGAACACGACCGGCGATTACGCCCTCGTGGTGACAACGGATTCGACCGGCTTCGAAACCGAGCCGAACGAGGGTCAGGCGAATCGCGACATCACCGATCTGAAGGCGATTGTGGGCTACCTCGATCAAAACACGTTTGCCCCGAGTGCCCCGAATACTACTCCGGGAACCGGCGGAACTCCGGTCAACAGCAGCAGTGATGCGGCCAATACTCCGCCGAACACGACTCCGATTAACATGACCGAGTCGGAACCGAACGACCCGGTTGGACAGGCCAATCCTGCTCCGCTCGGCTTCGACGCCGGGGAAAGCACTTCGGTTGTCATCGATGGCAATCTGAGCGTGCCTTTGCCCCCGCTGAGCTTCACGACGGCCGAAGATGATGGCTCCATCCTGCTGGCGAATGAAACCGGCGTTACGAATGGCCGCTTCGCCGTCGGATCCGGCTTCATCGGCGATGGCCCCTTCTCGACCACGAACGGAGACTACGATTTCTACGCCGTCCGCAATGTCAACGCGGGTGACGCGATTTCGGTCGACATCAACGCCCGCACGACCGGCAGTTCACTCGATTCTGTCGTCGGCATCTACGATTCGGCTGGAAACCTCGTCGCTTCGAACGACGACTTCGGCGGATCGCTCGACAGCTTCCTGACCTACATTGCCGCCGCGAATGGCGACTACTTCGTGGTCGTCCGAGGCTACGGAAACGGCGACAACTTCCAGACCGATCCGTTCGACTCGTCCTCAGGAACGGGCGTTGCCAGCCAAGGTGCTTACCAGATCGTCATCGGTCTGAATGGCCAGCAGCAGGATGTCGATACGTTCGCCGTCGATCTGGAAGCGGGCGATGTCATCAACGCCTGGAATACCGGGGCCGGAACGACTCTGACACTCTACAATCAGTTCGGAAACGTACTGGCCACCTCGACGCAGGATCTAACATCTGACCTGCCGGCGACATCTCCGCTGCAGAATTTCGGCAACATTACCCTGCCCTACACGGCTTACGCTCCGGGGCAGTACTTTGTTTCAATCTCTGGCGGCACGGGGGCTTACCAGCTGAATCTCGATGTGCATCGTCCGGTTCTGGAAGAACAGGGAGCGGGAGCCCGTCAGATTCTATTCCTCGATTTCAATGGGGAATTCATCGATTCGAGTCGACTCGGAAGTGCCAACGGAACCGTCTTCCTCAGCGGCCTGTCGAGTTACCTCAGCGGCTGGGGCCTGAGCTCGTTCGAAGAGAGCGCCCTGATTGACTCCATTCTGGCGACGGTCACCGAGAATCTTTCCGATGACGTTCGTGCATCCGGCATCAATGGCGATTTCTCGACGACCTTCAACCACGGCGACTTCGACATCGAGATCCTCAACAGCCGCGACCATGTCGATCCAGGCAATGGCGGCAACGTGACGCGAATCGTTGTCGGTGGTTCGCAGTTCCAGCTTGGGCTGTCGGGAACCGGATTCGCTGAGTCGAATGACATCGGCAATCAGGTGCTCGATGAACTCGGCGTCGTGCTCCTCGATCGTTTGAGTGCATCGGGATCGGCCGCCACCACGCTGAACCGGTTCAACCTCGGACCGGGAGCAACGATGATCGATCTGGTCGGCGTCGGCCTGGGGAACATCGTCTCTCGCGAAGCGGGCTATCTGTTCGGCAACTTCGCGACCAACAACGCAAACGGCTCGGCCAGCCTGACCGACGAAGAGGGCAACCTGGCCAACATCGTTGGTGTTGGAAACGATCAGACGTTCGGCACGTTCGACGATGTCGACGTCGACTTCGAGTTCGAACAGTTCGCTCCGAGTACGGGCCTGACCGGCTTCCAGAACTCGATGGCGAATATCGCCTTCAATCTTCCGACCGGAACCAACGTGACGGATCTGGTGGGACCGCGGGTGCAGAGCATCACGCCAATCGGCGGGATTCAGTCCGGTTCGATTACAGCCGTGCAGATCGTCTTCAACGAAGCTCTGCTCGATTCGACGGCAACCGATGTCAACAACTTTGAACTGCGTGAAGCCGGAAACGACGGCATCTTCGGCACCGGTGATGACCAAATCATTCCGGTCACGGTTTCCTTCGATGGCAACGCGACGGTCACGCTGACGATCTCAGCCGGCTTCTCACCGCTGCCGAACGGAAACTACCAGCTGACGCTGGAAGGCAACGCGTTGACCGGCATCCGCGATACGTCGTTCAACCTGCTCAACACTGTAGCCGGCCCGAACAACGGACTCGACAGCCTGCACGAGTTCACCGTGGTTCAACAGGGCTTCGTCCCTTACGACAACTACACGGTGGATCTGAACGCCGGCGAGGCTCTGTATCTGGTCACCTCGACTCCGCTCGATGATCCGCTGCACGATCCGCAGAACACGCTCGACCCACGTCTGCTCGTGATCGCTCCGAGTGGCCTGTCGGTCGGAGCGGATGACAATTCGGCCGGAGACGGACGGAATGCCGAACTGGTGATCGTCGCTCAGGAAACCGGTACCTATACCGTTCAGGTCCAGGCGGTTGCCGGACAGGGCGAGTACGTGCTGCGGAAGATCATCAATCATCCGCCACAGATCTTGGACCAGACCTTCAGCGTTCCAGAGAACTCTCCGTTCGGAACCTCGGTTGGAACCGTGGTGGCTGGCGATGTCGACAATAACAACCTGACCTACGCGATTGTTTCGGGCAACACGAACAACGCGTTCTCGATCAACCCGAACACCGGTGAGATCACAGTCAACAACAGTGCCGCACTCGACTTCGAACAGATCTCGCAGTTCGACCTGGTTGTGAGCGTGACCGATGACGGCCCGGGTAACCTGGTCGCCATGGCCGACATCACGATTCAATTGACCGACGTGAACGAGACGCCGACGATCAACGATGCTTCGTTCGTCGTCGATGAAGAGTCTCCTGTCGGAACGGTTGTCGGCACCATGTCGGCGAGCGATCCGGATGCTGGCGACATGCTGACCTTCTCGATCGTCGGCGGAAATACTGGTGGTGCATTCACGATCAATGCGACGACCGGACAGATCACGGTTGCCAATCCGAGTGCCGTCGACTTTGAGACGACTCCGATCTTCAACCTGACGGTTCGCGTGACCGACGCCGGCGGACTGTTCGATGACGCAACCGCAACGATCTTCCTCAACGATGTCAACGACACGCCGATCGTTAACGATCAGACGTTCTCGGTCGAAGAGTCGGCCCCGAACAACACGGTCGTCGGCACCGTGGTTGCCACCGACCCGGATAACGACGGGCTCACGTTCGCGATCCTCAGCGGAAACACGAACAATGCCTTCGCCATCGATGCTGGCACGGGCACGATTACGGTCAACAACCAGAACGCTCTGAACTTCGAGATTCAGCCGACGTTCAATCTTACTGTTCAGGTGACCGATGATGGCAACCCGAACAGGTCGGATACGGCTGTGATCACGATCAACGTGCTTGATCTGCTCGACGGAGTCACGATTCCGTTCTTCGACGGCTTCGAAGACTTCCCGAACTCGACTCCTCCGAGCAATCTGATTCCGGTTGGAGCCCCTTATGTGGTCTCCAGCACGACCGGCGGTCGAGTTTACACAACCAGCCAGTTCCAGCCGCGAACCGGCAATCGTCACCTGATTCTCGATTCGGGGAACGAAGGCACTGCCGCGTCGCTGAACGAAGTTGTCCTGGAAGTGAACGCCAACGGGATCTCCCAGCTCAACTTCGACTTCGATCAGAAAGAGTTCTTCGACGAAGATAACCCGATGCCGACAACCTTCGTCGGTTCGGGGAACTACGATGGGGTTGCAATCAGTACGGACGGCAACACCTGGTATCGGCTGATCAGTCTGACCGGCTCGGCTTCAACCTCGCTGTATACCACCAACACGTTCGACCTGACGCAGTTCGCTTCGGACAATGGGTTGAACCTGAACGGCAACTTCTTCATCAAGCT
Source organism: Planctomycetaceae bacterium (assembly GCA_017795105.1). Taxonomy (GTDB): domain Bacteria; phylum Planctomycetota; class Planctomycetia; order Planctomycetales; family Planctomycetaceae; genus Rubinisphaera. Next base: position 5,278,333 of record CP051247.1, on the reverse strand, counting down.
CCAGCAGTACGATGATTACGGCGTCACCTCGACGGGAACGGACGGATTCGCGTTCGACAACCTGCGGCTGTACGGTTCGCCGAGTAACAATCAGCCGCCGGTCTTGAACGATCAGACGTTCTTCATCAATGAGAATTCGATCCCGAATCTGATTGTCGGCTATCTGGATGCTCAGGACCCGAACCTGGGTGACCAGTTGACTTATGCCATCACCGGCGGCAATACGAACAATGCGTTCTCGCTCGATCCGAGCAGTGGTCGTCTGCGAGTCAACAATGCGGCTGCTCTCGACTTCGAGACCAACCCGGTCTTCCGACTCAACGTCCAGGTGACCGATGGCGGCACACCGGGACTGACCGACACCGCCGTCGTGACGGTTGTGCTCAAGAACGTTGCCGAGACGCAAACGCAGTTGTTCTACGAAGGCTTCGAATCGGGCACAACCGGTCAGCTGACGACCAGCTCGACCAATTCGGGCCGCATTCGTGCTTTGACGACGAACGCGACTTCGGGTCAGGTGCATGCTGGCACCTATCACCTGGGGATGGATCACTCGACGAGTGGAACGACCGGGATCAACGAAGCCGTCTTCAGCTTCGATGCAGCCGATTACCAGAACATCACTCTCGACTTCTGGCAGCGGGAAACGGCCGACGGAGACAATCCTCTGCCGGCGGTCTTCACCGGCTCGACAATTGGCGATGGGGTTTCCTTCAGCATCGATGGCAACACCTGGCATCGGCTCGACAGCTTCGTTAATCCGATTTCGAACGGAACTTACAACAACTTCGTCTACAACCTGTCGGCAATTGCTCAGGGCCTTGGCCTGCAGCTCAACGGCACGGTCTGGGTGAAACTGCAGGAAACCGGCACGAACTCGTTCCCCTCTGAAGGGATGACGTTCGACGAGATCCAAGTCTACGGCTCCGATGCGATGGCTCCGGCCGGCGTCTCGGGAATCGTGGGACTGAGCCTGCACAACGGCGATGCCCGAGCCCTGGTTAACACCAGCTCGAACGGTGTTTACGCCGCCCGGACCTGGGGCATGTTCGATCTGAATGGTCGCACGGTTCAGACATCGTTGACCGGCGACTTCAACGGCGATGGTCGCGACGACCTCGCCGTGATGGCCAGCGATGGCGAGTGGCTCGTCGGCATTTCGACCGGCAGCGACTACGACATCCAGAGCTGGGGACGGTGGCGAGTCACCACGACCGCCTTCACCGACATCCGCGTGCTCGATGCCAATGGCGATGGTCGTGACGACATCGTCGGCCTGGCCGAAATCGACGGAAAGATCTGGATCGCCGAGTCTCGCGGAACGAAGTTCGAGAATGTCAGCTGGGCTCAGATCGCCCGCAAGGCCGACGCCGGCTGGCAGGACGTTGGAGTCGGCGACTTCAACAACGACGGCTTCATGGACTATGCCCTGCGGACCGCAAGCGGTCGCTGGTGGATGGGTCTGTCGAACGGTCGCGACTTCACCTTCAGCTCGTTCGGCGTCTGGTCGGCCAATGCCGGCTGGCAGGATGTGACCTTTGCCGACTACAACGGCGACGGACGCACCGATATCGCCGGCCGGGCAGCCAATGGCCGCTGGTGGGTCTCACTGTCAACCGGTTCATCGCTGCAGACGACCTCCTGGTCGAACTGGAAGGCGACCGCTGGCTGGCAGGATATCGTGGCAGGCGACTTCAACGGAGACGGCCTGGACGATGTCGCCGGACGCACTGCCAACGATATCTGGTGGGTCGGAATTTCCGACGGCACGAGCTTCACCACGCGATACTGGACCCGCTGGAGTTCGAGCGTTCTCTGGGAAGACGTCCAAATCGGCGACTTCAATGGCGACGGACGAGCCGATCTCGCCGGACGAGCCGAGCGCCAAACGCTGGTCAATGGTCAGCCGACTCGCACGGGCGGACGCTGGTGGTACTCGATCTCCGATGGATCGTCCTTCACGACGCAGTCCGGCCCGGTGTGGGATCCGACTCTGACATGGGTCGGCGTCCAGACAGGCAAATACGACGCTCCGGGCCTTCCGATTCCGCCGGCTCCGCCGATGGCTCCGGCAACCGATGGGGCGAGCCTGGCCGACCTGGCGGGACGATTCCAGTCCTCGTCCGCAGATCAGACGCAGGGTGGATCGAACGAAGGAAGCACTCCGGCTGGTTCGACTTCGAACGTGAGTTCGGAATCCGTCGACGACGTGAACGAAACGTTCGGTGATCAAAGCCTGCTCGACCTGCTGGCCGATCTGTAAGCCGGTCGAACCAACAACTTGAAACGACAAAGGACCTGTTGCTCAACGAGCAGCAGGTCCTTTTCTTGTGCCTTCAAGAGTGCCGAGACAGCATGACCGATACGGGCTGTTCAATCGCATGAGCGGTCTACCGAGAGGCGACGGCTCGGTTTAGCGGAAGTGATTCGGCGAATTGCGGAACGAGGCATCGACCTGTTGCCACCGCAGATAGGAAAGCAGGAGATCGGCCAGGCTGTCGATCTCAAGTTTGTCGAACAACGCTCGTTTGCGGCGGTCGACAGTGCGGGTGCTGATATCGAGTCGCAGCGCGATCTCTTTACTAATTCGGCCCTGCACGAGTTCTTCAAGAATATTGAACTCGTCGGAATCGAGACTGCGAAAGCGTTCAATCAGGTCGAGATCCTGCGCTCGGATCTCGTAGCGACGAAGCGATTCCTCCACCGCCTCCTCGGCATTCTGGAGCAGCTGCCGGTCTTCACAGGGAGCGATCAGGGCCGACCAGGCCCCCTCCTTCAACACATGAACGGCATAATCGACGGTTATGTGGCTCGAGAGAACGATAACCGGCAGCAGAGACTGCTGTGCCCCCAGGGCACGAAGCACCTGCTCGGGTTCTGTTCCTTCCTGGCTTCGATTCACCAATACACAGCCGACCGTGTGAGGTCGAATTTCTTTGGACAGTTCCTCCACGTCAACAAGATGCCTCACACCAAATCCTGCGTTCTGCAGATGTTCGACGTTGGATGTCGTGAGCGCATCTTCGCAAAAGACTGTATACACGGTCGCCTGGCCCTTAGCTCCCATGGCATCGTCTCCCCCGAATCATTCCGCCAGAAAACACGCGGCCACTATCAGGGTGAGAGCGTCCTTACGGGCGGAGAAGGCTTTAGTCGTGACTTATACGTGATCAGCCGTAAACCGCCTGAAATGACGGTTCGGCTCTGAGAATGGCCCTCCTGTTACTAGGAACGATTGGAACTGTCAGCAAATGGTGTGCGCAAACTGTCCGAATGGACACATGAGCGAAAAAATCTTTGAAATGGATGCTCGGAAAAGCGATCTCCGAGTCCGTCAATAAGCGATCATCCTCGACCAGAACTGATCGGAACTTGCCTATATAGAGAGTTTCAATTAGTGTCGGCTGCCTGTCAATGAAATATCATTACTGTTTGAACAAACTTCACGACAAACAGTCAACTCGCGTGGAAAATCATTATTTTTACCGATCACTCCTCGCTCCTGTAGGCGAAAAACCTGCCAATTCCGGAACGCCAGGGGTAAAGGGATGAAACCATTTCTCCGGAGTGAGGTAGTTGAAAGAAGAGAGTGGCATATCGGGGAATGGAGTACGCCCGTCCTCAACCCCACTGCAGTAGACTGCCATCCCTAATCATATCGGCATTTGGAACTGGAGTTCCCATTGAAAAAGGCAAGCTTTCCCCCTCTGGCTCTGGCCCTGCTCGTAACTCTGTTTCATGCGGCTGCCTTCGCTGAAGATGCCAGCTCGCCGAGCCCGGTCCACAACTTCGTGCTGCGGGATCAGGATGGCACCACCCGGTCTCTGGCTGAGATCGAATCGCAGGCCGTCGTCGTGGTTTTTCTGGGGACCGAATGCCCGCTGGCCAAGCTCTACGCCGGCCGGTTACAGGAGATGTTCGACGAGTTTGAGCGCGAACAGCTGGCCGTGCTTGGGATCATGTCGAACCAGCACGACTCGGCCGAGAACATCAGCACTTATGCCGAGAAACATGGGCTCACGTTCCCGGTTCTCAAAGATGTGCACAACCGGGTTGCCGATCAGTTCCAGGCCGAGCGAACTCCCGAAGCCTACCTGCTCGACGATGAGCGGAAGATCGTCTATCGCGGCCGGATTGACGACCAGTTCGGTGTCGGAACCTACCGCGATCGACCGCGAAATCATGACCTCAGAAATGCCATCGATGACCTGTTGGCAGGTCGTGACATCGGGACACCGCGGACTGAAGCCGTCGGCTGCATCATAGGGCGGGAGCCCAAACCGAAGTCCTCGTCTGCGGTCACCTTCTCGAATCAGATCGTCCGGCTGTTTCAGCAGCGTTGCATCGACTGCCACCGCGAAGGGCAGGTTGCTCCGTTCGCTCTGACCGACTACGACGAAGTCGCTGGCTGGGCGGGGATGATTGAGGAAGTCGTTCGTGAAGGTCGCATGCCCCCCTGGCACGCCGCACCCGGTCATGCCGAGTTCGCCAATGACTGCTCCCTAAACGCCGACGAGAAGCAGCTGATTTACCAGTGGGTCGCGGCTGGGGCTCCGGAAGGCGATCCCGCTGAGATGCCGGCCATGAAGGAGTACCCTTCGGAATGGCTGCTGCCTCGAAAGCCGGATGTTGTGATCCCGGTTACGAAAGAACCCGTGCAGGTGCCGGCGAATGGGACCGTGAAATATCAATACTACTCGGTCGATCCGGGTTTCACCGAAGACAAGTGGATTCAGGCGGCCGAGATCCGTCCGAGTAATGCCCTGGTCGTCCACCATGTGCTCGTGTTCGCTCGTGATCGCGAATCGAAACGGCGTGGCGGCGGTGAAGAAGGCGGCTTCCTGGCGGCTTATGTTCCGGGGTTGATTCCTCAGCCCTATCCGGCCGGCATGGCCAAGAAGATTCCAGCCAACTCCGAACTTGTCTTTCAGATGCACTACACGCCGGTCGGCTCGGCGGCTGAGGATCTGACCGAGATGGCTCTGATCTTTGCCGATCCCAATGAGGTCACGCATCAGATCGTGACGAGCAGCGCGACCAATCGCAACTTCGAGATTCCTCCTGGCGACGGCAACTACGAAGTCACGGCCAATTCGCCGCGAGCACAGGCCGACGTCCAACTGCTGACGATGATGCCTCACATGCATCTGCGAGGGAAGGCATTCCGTTACGAGCTTCGGACACCGGACGGAAAGCAGGAAACGCTGCTCGATGTTCCGGCTTACGATTTCAACTGGCAGACGTCGTATCGGCTGACAGAGCCGTTGACGATCAAGGCCGGATCGCAGCTGTTCTGCACCGCTCACTTCGACAACTCGGAAGAGAACCCGTTCAATCCCGATCCTGACAAGACGGTGAAGTGGGGCGATCAGACCTGGGAAGAGATGATGATCGGCTACTTTGACCTGGCCGTGCCGATCCGGGGCGAGAAGACGGCCTCGTCTGCTCTGGGAGGCCGAGCCGATCAGTTGATTGCCCGGCTGGATGCCGATGGCGACGGGAAAATCTCCCGCAAGGAAGTCCCGACCAAATGGCTCGCAATCTTTCTGTTCATCGATATCAACCGCGACGGCTTCGTTGATGCCGAGGAACTCGAGGCTGCCGCGAAGAAGCGGGAAGGTCTTTGATTCCGATCGGGATGCCGGTCTGACCATCCGAAAGGGTGGCACAGACATTCCTCGGTAGCCTCCAATTTCAGGACGTCGTTATAGACGCAGACCTTATGGGTGGCCCTGATAGCTGTGCTATCAGGGCGGCGAAGCCGTAGGAGGACGCACCTTCCGCGGGCCTGGATGACAACCTTCGCTTGGTATTCCAGATGACTGCACCACCTCTCAACGAGACGTCAAATACCGCTTCGCCGACGGCTGCGCCGCCCCGAAAGAATCTTTCGGGGCCACCCCTGACGGTGACATAGAGGCATTCCGACAAAGTTGGCATCTACTGATTCCTGTCTGTGCGCAATTGGCGTTGCATCCCTATCTGCAGTCGATTGACACAGTACGAGACCAGCATGGTCTTCGCAAATTCTCAGCGACTCGCTTCCGCGGCCATGGTTTCCGTCCACAGACAGGAATGTCTGTGCCACTGACTGAAGTTGACGGAAACGTCTGGTGTTATCCAGGGTGAGGGTCGCGAACCGCCCGCATCCGGCTAGCCCGTTGTTATTGGGCGGGTTCTGCCGTGGCGAGTGGTTCCAGCAGGCCGTTGGGATCGAAGACGCTTTTCAGGTCCTGGCGGATTGGCCAGTCGGAGGCGGTGGTCTGATCGTTGTTGAGTCGCGATTGCAGTTCGGCGGAGCCAGTCAGAACCTCTGCGGTTGCTTTGAACGATCGCAGAAGTTCGTGCAGCTCGGCTTCGCGTCCCTGAAGAGTTGCTGCGGAACCGAACGCCGTGACGGCTCCTCGGCTCGCGTGGCCGATTGCGTTCAGGCCGAACTGTTCGGCGAGTTCCAGGAGGGGGATCGTTTGCGACGGGCGGCCGCCGAGGCGAAGGACCACGGGAGGCTCATTCAACTCCTGTAGAGCCTGCTCAATCGTTCGCCAGCTGTCGATGGTCTGGCCATCGTCGGGAAGGATTCGCACGGTTCCGGTGGAGCGAGCCGCTGCTTCGATTTGTTCGAGCAGTCGTGAGCAGACGCTGGCCGGGCCTTCGACGCCGAGGATGAGGGACCGCTCGTGGGAGTGAACATCGAAGATGACCGGATCGAACGGAAGTTCTCGGAGTGCGGTCCAGACCTTCTGTTGCTGTTCGAAGCTGTCCGTTTCAATCCGCAGGGTCTGGCTGGATTCAGCGACCGGGAGCACTTTAAAGGACGCTTCGAGCGGGATGGCGAGTTGGCCCCGCGAGCCGATGAGTAGCTTGGGGACGTCGTAGCCGGCGACGTTCTTCACGACCCGACCGCCGGCTCGGAAGATGCGGCCGCGTCCGTCGATGGCGGCGATGCCAAGCAGCCAGTCGCGAGGGGTGCCGTGTCCGCAGACGAGCGAACCGAACCAGTTGCGGCAGATCAGATCGGCCACGGTAGTGGACTCGGGCACGGGGACATTCAACGGCAGCCGCTGCCCGTGCTCGGCGAGGGTTCGTTGCAGATCGGCCAGCGTCAGTCCAGTTTCGACCGTGATCGTCATATCACGATGCGGATAGTCGACGATGCTCCGCAGATTCTGCAGCGAGAGTTCCGGCTCGGTCGTGGGTTCCTCCGGCCAGGACTGCATCCAGCGAATAGGCCCCTGCTCCGGGGAGCGGTTCTGCCACCACTGTTGAAGGTCGTCCATCGTGGTTGGGCTGAACATGGTTTGCAACTCGCAGACAGTAGGGTGCGTCTCGACGCACCAGAATCTTGGACGGACTCACTTTCGCACGGTGCGTCAAGACGCACCCTACCAGGACTCAACTCCCGTTGAGGGACGAGCTCGTGTCGAATTCGTCAGCCCCAACGGGGATCGTCTTCATTGTTGGGCGTCGATTTGCTGGGATACGCCTTCGGCTATCCCAGCCTGCTTTCCTAACGCCTAATGCCCAACGCCCAACCCCTACTCATCCGTCACGCAGCCCTCGCTGGCCGTTTTCACGTTCTTGATGTACTTGTAGAGGGTGCCGCGATTGAACAGGTAGGGAGGTTCGGTCCACTTTTCGCGGCGTTTGGCGAGCTCTTCGTCGGACAGGTCGACATCGAGGCGATTGTTCTCGGCGTCGATGGTCAGCATGTCGCCGTTCTGCAGCAGTGCAATTGGGCCGCCGGCCTGGGCTTCCGGTGTCACGTGGCCGATGATGAAACCGTGCGAACCGCCTGAGAAACGGCCGTCGGTAATCAGAGCGACCTTGTCGCCGAGTCCTGCTCCCATGATGGCCGAGGTCGGCGTGAGCATCTCGGGCATCCCCGGGCCGCCTTTCGGGCCTTCGTAACGGATGACGATGACTTCGCCGCCTTTGATTTCGCCCTTCTCCAGACCGGCGAGCATCGCTTCTTCGCGATCGTAACAGAGAGCCGGGCCGGTGAAGGTGAGCCCTTCTTTGCCGGTGATCTTCGCGACGGCTCCTTCAGGAGCGACGTTGCCGCGAAGGATGCGGATGTGTCCGGTCTTCTTGATCGGCTCAGAGACCTTGTGAACGATCTTCTGACCTTCCTTCAGGCCCGGGACCTCGGCCACGTTCTCGGCCAGCGTCTTGCCGGTCACGGTCATGCAGTCGCCATTCAGGAAGCCTTCTGCGAGGAGATATTTCAGAATCGCCGGGGTGCCGCCGATGCTCTGCAGGTCTTCCTGCACGTACAGGCCAGACGGTTTCATGTCGGCCAGCAGAGGCACGCGATCGCTGACCGCCTGGAAGTCGTCGATGCCAAGATCAACATGCACCGAGCGAGCCATGGCGATGAGGTGCAGCACGGCGTTCGTCGACCCGCCCAGGGCAATGACGATGACAAGAGCGTTCTCGAAGGCTTCGCGAGTCATGATGTCTCGCGGCTTGATGTCGCGTTCGAGCAGCGTGCGAATCGCCTGACCGGCGTCGAGACATTCCTGCAGCTTGTCGGGATGCTCGGCGGGGATCGACGAGCTGTACGGCAGCGACATGCCGAGGGCTTCAATCGCGGAAGCCATCGTGTTGGCCGTGTACATTCCGCCGCAGGCCCCTGCACCGGGACAGCTGCGTTTCACGATCTCTTTGCGTTCTTCGTCGCTGATCTTCCCGGCCAGGTACTGTCCGTAGGACTGAAACGCCGAAACGATGTCGAGCTTCTCGTCCTTCTTAAGACCACACCCGGCCTTGATGGTGCCGCCGTAAACCATGAGTGACGGACGATTCAGCCGGCCCATGGCGATCAGACAGCCCGGCATGTTCTTGTCGCAGCCGGGCAGCGTGACGAGGCCGTCGTACCACTGAGCCCCCATGATGGTTTCGATCGAATCGGCGATCAGATCGCGGCTCTGCAGCGAGTAGGACATCCCGTCGGTGCCCATCGAAATACCGTCGCTCACGCCGATGGTGTTGAACCGCATCCCCACCAGATCGGCGGCCTGCACACCTTCTTTGACCTTCTCCGCCAGTTTGAGCAGGTGCATGTTGCAGGTGTTGCCCTCGTACCAGACACTGCCGATGCCGACCTGAGCCTTGTTCATGTCCTCTTCGGTCATGCCGGTGCCGTAAAGCATGGCCTGAGAGGCTCCCTGGCTGCGGGGCTGCGTGATCTTGGAGCTGTACTTGTTCAACGGAGCAGACATCACTCTTCTTTCTGGTTCGATGGATCAGATCTCAAGCCACGTTCTTACGCTTTTCGCCCCCGTCACGCAAGCGAACGCGTTGATCGGTGATCGCCGGATGGCAGGCGGCGGGAGCCGGGAAGAAACACAGGGATAACGCGGAGGAGACGCACCGAAGCCGCCGAGGGTTCGGTGACCCGCCGAACTTCCGAATGGGTGGCCCAGACATTCCTGTCTGTGCGTGATCGACGTTTCATCTTGTTCGCGGTCGATCAATACGAGACGTGACGCTCATCGTCGCTGCGTATTCACAGCGGCTTGAATCCGCAGCCGGGGTTCCGTCCACAGACAGGAATGTCTGTGCCACCGACTGAAGTTGACGGCGACGTATCGCGTCATCCATCGAGCGGGACCGAGCGAATCTTTCGTATCGGACGTTGAGCCGCCCACCGGGTAGCCCCGGTTGATTCAACCGGGGTGGCGAAGCCACAAGAGGTCTGTCAACACGCTTTCAGTTCGAATCGATCTTTGAAATCTCTTGCCGACTACGTCGGCCCCGGTAGCGGAGCAACCGGGGCTACCCGTTTGATGCCGACCAACCTCTGTCCGCTACGACAGCGTTTTCTCGGCGTCTTCGATGATGCGGTAGGCTTCTTCCGGGGTTTCGGCGTGGCTGAGTTCGCGGAGGAAGCCGGGGATTTTGAAGAGGCGGCCGAGGCGGGCCAGGACCTGCAGGTGCGTGGTGTTGTCGCGGCAGAGGATCAGGAAGAACAGGTGCGTCAGGCCGCGAGTGCCGCCGAAGGGGATGCCGTTGCTGGAGCTGCCGAAGGCGATGATCGACTCGCCGATCGCGTCGGGCATTGGGTTTCTCGGGTGAGGGATGGCGACCCCTTCTTCCATGGCCGTGCTCTGGATGGTTTCGCGTTCAATCACCGCCTTGAGAACTTCGTCGGGCGACCAGACCTGATAAGAATTGCCTGCCAGCTTGACCAGCCGCGTGAGAACCGAGCGTTTGGTGCGGGCCTGAATGGGAATCTCCATCGTTTCCAGCTGCAGCAGACTGGTGACGGGGCATTCCTGGTCGACTTCTTCAGACTGCTGGGAGCTTTCGAGCGCTTCCCATTGATCGACCGAGTAGTTCTCGAATTCTTTCTCGATCCACTCGCGGATCTCGTTGGCCTGGAAGACCCAGTTGCCATCGACACGGCGGCCGGGAATGTTTCCCTTGGCGGCAAGGCGTTCGACCTCACGCAGATCGCGGCCCATCTCGCGGGCCAGTTCCTCAATCGTCAGAAGATGGGGGCTGGACATTCTGTTCGCGTCGCCTGGCAAGTCGCTGCGACGCGGTTAGACCTTGTCCGGTGAATCATCGCGGCTGGTGTTGAACATCCTTAAACGGCGTCAGGCTTACACACGCTACGACGACCAACGCGATCTACCCTTCGTCGCGGAAGGAAGGAAAGTGAGCGTTGAGGGCTTCGAGAGATCGCTGGAACGGCTCGATGTGATCGCTCTGCCACACTTCATCGCACCACGTGTCGATCTCGTAGATATCACGGTATCCATTCGTTTCGAGGAAATCCAGCCAGCCCGTCAGGTTCATTTTCCCCGAATACGGCAGGCATTGCCGACGGGGTTTGGCCGACGATTGTCCATCGCAGAGCCGAACCAGTTTGACGTCGGGTAGCAGATTGCGAAGCTCACTCTTCCAGTGACGTTCCTGCAACGCATAGTAGCTGTGCAGACAGACGCCGACGTAAGGGTGATCGCACTCCTCGATCAATTCTCTACATTTTCGCAGCGAGGTCAGGAAAGTCCACCCGTAAGCGGCGGAAGCCGACATCGGCATGACGGCCAGTTCGATGCCATACTCGGCTGCGTAATCGCCCAGATACTTCAGCGATTCGACCGCCAGACGCAGGGCGTGTGAATGAATGTGCCGCCCCTGCTCGCCGGTAGAAACGACCACGTTTCGGGCTCCGATCCAGCTCGCGAAGCGGATCACTTCCTCGGCTTCGGCCAGGGCATCTTCGAGCAGATAGCCGTTGGTTCCGGTGAAGCCGCCGACCCAGGAAATGCTGGACGGTTTCAGCTGATATTTTTCGAGCAGATCGGCCGTGGCCTGCTCGGACATTTCTTCATATTTCCATCGCCAGAGACCGATGTGCCGAAGGCCGAGCTTCTGGACGGCGTCCAGGTCGTCTTCAAAGCTCCATTTCTTGGTCGTCATCTGACTGAGCGAAAGTCGATGCATCAACGGTGAACACTCCTGGGCGCTTTGCTGTCGGCTGGTCCCGGGGGACTCCGACTCCTTGCCCGATTCGTGCCGTTCCTCTTGAGGATAGAAGTCGTCTGCGTTCAAACGGCTTGGCACGAGGTCATTCCTTAAGTTCTTGATGTGGTCCGTGGCTGGCGATCGTAACGATCAGCCGGCGGGATGTCATCGCCTCTGCTGAGGCCTGACGTGAAGTGTAACGTCTCGTTCTCGAAGCGGAATGGCAGAACTATGGCTTCTCGACCGTCACTTCGATCTGATCGACGTGCACGTCGCCTCCACCGACGCGAAACACCGCACCTGGCTTCTTCACGCCGAACGAATCATCGGTCCCCTTCAGCTGATACTGGTTGTCGATGCTGACACGAACATCCTTGCCGGAGGCGGTCAGTTCGATCGTATGCCAGCCCTGCAGCGGCTTCTCGAAACGCACATTGGCCAGCGTCGCATCTTTGGAATCGTCCTGATTCTTGTCGCGATGCTTTTTGATCATTGCCGACTGCGGCGTCAGCACGAGCGAATAGAGATGCCCTTTCTTGTCGAGCTCTCCGCGAGCGGGATCGAAGCCGATGTGAAAGAACTTCGCTCCCTCATCGAACTTCACGCGACAGCGAATCGTGCCGTCGGTCATCGGCGTCCGCAGGCGAGCCGCTCCCGGATGCTTGTCCTCTTTGAGCTCGCGACAAACGAGCGAATCGTCCTCCAGTTCCCAGTAGCCGAAGTTCGCGTACCAGTTGGACGGCAGCTTCGAGGGATTCCCCTCTTTGCCGGCCGCCTGGACGAACGCGGGAACGAGCAGCAGTAGACCAAGCACAGCGGCCAGCAGATGTCGCATATCAGGATCCTTCAGAAAGGAGCGGAGACAGACCGCGATCGCACCAGGGCCGATCGCACTACTCGGACGAAGTCGGTTGCGATTCCGATTCGCGGATTTCAGCCAGCTTGCGGACGATGGTTCGCTTCAGGTCGTCGAGTCCCTGACCGGTCACAGCCGAGATGATCATCACCGGCTGATTCACCGTTTCCCGCAGAAGCTCGGCGGCTGCTTCGGAATCAGGCAGTTCGGCCTTGGTAATGACGATGATTTCAGGCCGCTCGTCGAGTTTCAGATCGTACAGCCGCAGCTCTTCGCGGATCTGATGATAGTTCTCAACCGGATCGGTCTGATCCATTGGCGAGGGCTCCACGAGATGCACGAGCAGCCGGGTCCGTTCAACGTGACGCAGAAACTCATGCCCCAGCCCGACGCCCGCATGGGCACCTTCGATCAGCCCCGGAATATCGGCAACGACGAAGTCCTGATCCCAGCCGACCTGGACAACACCGAGGTTAGGCGTCTTCGTGGTGAAGGGATAATCGGCGATCTCGGGCGTCGCACGGGAAATACGGCTGAGCAGCGTCGACTTGCCGGCGTTCGGTTTTCCGACCAGACCAACATCGGCGATCATCTTCAGTTCGAGCGAGATGCGACGGGTTTCGCCTTCTTCACCGACTTCGAACTCTTTCGGAGCCCGATTGATCGGCGTGGCAAACCGCTTGTTGCCTCGCCCGCCGCGTCCTCCCTTGGCCACGATGACGCGATCGCCAATCTCGGCCAGATCTCGCAGCACGTGCCCACGTTCGGCATCTTTGACAATCGTTCCGGGCGGAACTTCGATAATCGCGTCCACGCCGTTCTTGCCGCGACAGAGCGAGCCTTCGCCGTGTGAGCCCCGCTGAGCATTCCAGTGAATGTGCCCCGCCAGATGCCCCAGGCTGTTGAGGTGTTCGTTCACCACGAGCACGACATCGCCACCGTCGCCGCCATCACCCCCATCGGGGCCGCCGCGGGGAACGTGAGCTTCGCGTCGGAAGCTCATGCAGCCTCGACCACCGTCACCGGCGTGACAGATCAGCGTAATTTCATCAATAAACATCGTTTAACCGCACCGCCTCAGAAAAGATTTCTCTTTAAGGATAACCAACTCTTAAAGAAATACCATTGCCGCCACTCAAGAAGCGTGCAGTTCGTGCAGCTCTCCCGCTGCGTAAGCGTCATACAGCTCGAACAGGCATTGCCGCAGGTCCCCGCGATGCCGGGCGAACAGGTCCGCCGTCGGCACGTTCCAGTCGGGATACTCCGCTCGCAGCAGCTCCTTCACGAGCCGGTCGAGCAGTTCCGGCGTCGTCTGACACTGCTTCAGTGTGGGCAGCAGCCCCGGTTGATGGGTCGTGATCAGACACGCGGTCTGTGCCGGCAACGACCGCATCAGCTTTCGCCAGGTCCACCAGTTCATCTGCTCGGCTCCATCGATGCAGAGCAGATCATCGGGAGTCAGCAGGCGACGCAGTTCCGCGATCGCAGTTCGCGGCAGCACCGGACAATCGCGAGTGAGACGAATCCAGTGAACAGTCACGCCCCGGGCTTCGTAATGAGCAGCCAGCTCGCGTTGCAGCGTCGTCTTCCCATGCCCTTCCGGCCCGACGAGAGCGGCCCTCTGGTTCAGCGAAGCGAATCGTTCAACGAGGCCCGTCAGCGAATCGCCCTCGAACTGATAGCGGATCTTCGCGAGATGTTCGGTCGCAAACGGATTCGAGCGAGCCGCCTGAACGGGCATGTCAGCCTCCCGTCACTCAGCCGCAGAGTGGAGCAGAATCTCACTCGCTCCGGGAGCCATCACAAACTCCACGCGAGTCGACTCGGCACTTGGAAAGACAATCAGCTCAAACGCCCAGACCAGCGACAGTAACTTGCCGGAGCAACTGTAAGGCCCGTCGGGCAATTGCACCTTTTTGTGCTTCTCTCCGCTCAAGCCAATGTTCTCATAGACCCAGGTCTGTTCGATGCTCAGATCCTGATCCCCTTTGCCGACCGTGTTCCAGACAAGTCGCAGCTCGACCCGCGTCTGGTCGTCCACCAGACTCCACGAAACATCAACCGGCACAACATCCCCCGGCTCAAAATGAGCAGGCGACCGCGGCAGTTCAATCTCCAGCATGAAACCCCTTCCCGGCAAACGATTCAAACCCGTACCGGCGGCATCCTGCCGCCGGACGGACGCACCACCTCAAACCACGTCGATCACACCCGGTACGTGTCGGTCTTAAAAGTAGGGTGCGTCTTGACGCACCAATTAACGCCCGTGAACTCAACCAACGTCGCCACACAATCTCATTCGATTACGTCCAGACAACACCATCGAGTCACCCCCGGAACTTCGCTCCGATCGGTGCGTTAAAACGCACCCTACGGATTCGAGGACAGTCTTCCGCTAAATGAACGCATCCCTTCATTGCCCTTCTTAACCCGAAGCGTCAGCGAGGTGGCAAGACGCCCGTCCCTCGCTCACGCGTCGGGTTAGGATTGGCCCTCGTACCGGCGGCATCCTGCCGCCGGACGGACGCACCACCTCAAACCACGTCGATCACACCCGGTACGCGTCGGTCTTAAAAGTAGGGTGCGTCTTGACGCACCAATTAACTAACGCCCGTGAACTCAACCAACGTCGCCACACAATCTCATTCGATTACGTCCAGACAACACCATCGAGTCACCCCCGGAACTTCGCTCCGATCGGTGCGTTAAAACGCACCCTACGGATTCGAGGACAGTCTTCCGCTAAATGAACGCATCCCTTCATTGCCCTTCTTAACCCGAAGCGTCAGCGAGGTGGCAAGACGCCCGTCCCTCGCTCACGCGTCGGGTTAGGATGGGCCCTCGTACCGGCGGCATCCTGCCGCCGAATGGACGCACCACCTCAAACCACGTCGATCACATCCAGTACCCAGTAGGTCAGGCACCGCCTGACGGAAACGCTCAAGACAGCGCGAGAGCGCCTGACCTCCTGGCGACAAGACAGCCCCGACGCCACTTGACTTCGATCACGCTTTCTCGGCGGCAGGATGCCGCCGCTACTAGAGTTGCGTCCAAGGCACGCATGCCCACGCGAGCGTGGGCATGACACCCGTCGGTTGTGTTACGGCAGCTCTTTCACGTAGATGTTACGGAAGTAGAGCGTGTTCCCGTGGTTCTGCAGTTCGATCGCTTCTTCCGGGTAGATCGGCTTGTCGCGTTCCCAGTAGTTTTCCAGCACGACGTTATCGACGACCAGTTCCCCGTTCAGCTTGATGGTGACTTTGTCGTCGACCATCTTGATCCAGAACGTATTCCACTCGCCGATCGGGTTGTCGGCACATTTGGTGGGTGTACTCGGGTGGATCTTGTTGTTGAACAGGCCGCCGGAGCCGACGCCGTTGCGTTCGACTTCAACCGTCGGGTCCCAGATCTGCACCTGAGGCGTTCCACGCAGGTAGATTCCGCTGTCGCCCTTCGGCTCGATCTTCCAGTCGACGTACAGTTCGAAGTTGGCGTACTTCTTTTTGGTGCACAGGTTTTTGCCTTTGCCGTCGAAGACGAGAATGCCGTCGACCGCTTTCCAGTGTTCCCGCATTTCTTCGTCGGCTTTTTTCTGAGCTTCGGCAAGCTCTTCGTCCGACATCTCGGCTCGGGTCTTCGGGTTGCCGACAAGTCCCTGCCAGTTGGTCAGGTCTTTGCCGTTGAACAGAGCCTTGAAGCCCTTCGGGGGCGTGTTGAGTTTCTCTTCAGCGAGAATCGGCGAGGCAGTCACGGCGAGCACGGCGACAACTGCGGAGAGGAGGAGGGACAGGCGTGGTGTGGAGTTCACTTGCATGGGGGGCCCCTGTTGCGGAATCATTGTGGAACAGTCACGATGGACTGCGGTCAGGTGACCGGCTCGTATGTCCGGTCTTCGATGTCTGGCAGGATACCACCCCTCTTCCCACGATCTCAACCTACCGGTCCATTCTCCTTCCCCGCGCACTGAAGGTTCGTCTCCGTGCCCTACGTCCTCGAAGGCCTCGTAACAACGCTCCGAAGCGATGGCCACGTCAACTTCGCCCCCATGGGGCCCATCCCCACGCTCGATGCTCAGGGCCGCATTCAGGAGCTGATCTTCCGCCCGTTCCCCGACTCGCGAACCTACCGGAATCTGGTCGAACATTCGGAAGGCGTCTTCCACATCACCGATCGCGTGCTGCCGCTGGCTCAGGCCATCACCCGCAGTTTCGACTCTACCTCAGTAGACTGGAAGAACACCGGGACGATCAAAGGCTTCATCTTCCCCGAAGCCTGTCAGGCTTATGAGTTCCGGATTCGGGATCGCGACGAAAGGGGACAGCGCATGGTCCTCACGGCTGAAGTCGTTCAGTCGCACGACCTGCGTCCCTTCCTCGGCTTCAATCGCGGAGCCCACGCCGTGATCGAAGCGGCGATTCTGGCGTCGCGATTGCACATTCTCAAGCGGGACGTCATTCTTCACGAACTCGACCGCCTTGAAGTGCTTATTGAGAAAACTGCGGATGCGGAAGGTCGAGCCGCGTTTGACCTGCTGGTTCATTTCATTCACGCCGAAACACAGCAATCCGGAAACCAGGCAGATTCGGCCAGGGATGATTAGATGACCGGTCCACACGTTACGAGCGTCTCGGTTTCCACCGGAGCCCGCCTGCATTGCGGTCTCTTCTCCGATCATCGCCCCGGCGGAAAGCTGTTCCAGGGCTTCGGTCTGATGATCGACGAGCCCGGCTTCGATCTGCTCGCCGAACGTATCGACGGCGACGACCACGAACTTGGCTACTCCCCCGATCTGCTTAATGAACTGGCCGAAGACGGCGTCGACCTTCCCGCCGATCTCATCCGCGACCGCTTTCTCGGCATCGTCGAACGCTGCGAGGAACACTGGCCCGACGCGAAGCTGTCGATCGGCGTCGAGTTCGATTCCCTCATCCCGTTTCACGCCGGTCTCGGAGCGGGCACGCAATTCGACCTCGCCATTGGCACCTGCTGGACACGACTGGCCGGCCTCGATGTTTCCGCTCCGGAACTCTCACGCGTTCTCGGCCGTGGCAAACGCTCCTGCATCGGCACCTTCGGATTTCATCGCGGAGGACTGCTGATCGATCGCGGCATCGGCCCCGATGATGACGCCGGAATTTACCGCTTCGCTGCCACCGTGCCGGACTCCTGGCGGTTCGTGCTCGTCACCCCCGACGAGATCGCGGGGTACTCGGGTGAACGGGAAGAGAAAGCATTCCAGTCGATGCCGGAAGTTGCCCCCGATCGTCTCGACGAACTCGAAGGGCTGCTGCAGACTATCGAAGATGAGGGTACGAGCTTCGACATATTCTCGGAAACGCTGCAACGCTTCGGCAACCTCGTCGGCGATACTTTCGCCCCCGTCCAGGGCGGCCGCTTCCGGCACCCGGTCTGCGAGACTATCTTCGACGGCTTCCAGCAGGCCGGCATCCAGGGCATCGCCCAATCCTCCTGGGGCCCGACCATGTTCGGCGTCTGCAAAGACGACGACAGCGTCCAGCAGGTCATCGAACACATCTTCTCCGCCGTGCCCAACGCCACCGTCCGCGTCACAAGAGCAAAGAACAACGCGGCCACCGTGATCGACAATTCCGACAGAGAGTAAACGTCATCCCCAGCCAGTGGCACAGACATTCCTGTCTGTGGAAATGGACCGTCGCAGCGGGTAACGGCTGTCCCGAAGGCTCTAACCTGCTGCAGCCCCAAGACAATCCAGCATCGAATGACGCACAGACAGGAATGTCTGTGCCACCCTGCCGGATTTCCGGTGTCCTACGATACACCCGCAGTGACAGGTGTCGCGGGTCGATACCAACACCAATCCCAACCCGAAGCGTCAGCGAGGCGCGGAAGTCGTCCCTACCCCGCTGACCCATCAGGTCAAGAAATCCTTACAGCACCTTGCAGAGGCGACGTCCATTCGGCGGCAGGATGCCGCCGCTACGGGGGTTGAAGGCGAATTCGATGCGGGATCCAGAGGGGAAGTCGTCCGCACCTCGATGACGCTTCGAGGTAAGATGTCGATAGACTTCGACGACCCCAGTTGGTCGGTTCCCCCCACAACATTCGCCGAGACCGTTGCATTCCCCCTCGAATTCCATTTGAGTATAGTCTTCTCCCACCCTTCACCTCGAAGCCCTGTTGCCTGTCGACCTGTTAACCGGAATTAGATCTGCGATGATTTGCGTCAGCGTTGGACGAACACGCCTCAAAATGATGCGTAAGGAACATGAAGCGCTTGCTCAGGCAGGAGCCGAGCTGGTCGAGTTACGGCTCGACTGGATTAAGCAGATCAGCGATATCTCGGTGCTGCTGAAGAATCGGCCCACGCCCACGGTCATTACCTGCCGGCGGGCGGAAGATCGCGGTCGCTGGCGCGGCACGGAAGAGGAGCGGCAGACGCTTCTGAGATCGGCTATTGTCGATGGCGTCGATTTCGTCGATCTCGAAGTCGACATCGCGAAGAAGATTCCCCGCTACGGCCGCACCAAGCGAATCATCAGCTACCACAACTTCGAGGAAACACCGGCCAATCTCAACGACATCTACGAAGAGATGTCCGATCATGACGCCGATGTGCTGAAAATCGTCACCATGGCCAACAGCCCGGCCGATGGCGTGCGGATGCTCGAACTGGTCGCCAAGGCTGAGAAGCCTACCGTCGGCTTCTGCATGGGCGAGTTCGGTCTGTTCACGCGAATTCTCTGCAAGAAATACGGTTCCCCCTTCACTTACGCCAGCTTCAGCAGCGAACGGGAACTCGCCCCCGGACAGATTTCGTTCACCGAGATGCTCAAGCTGTACCGGTATCAGAACATCGATTCCGAGACTCGCGTCTTCGGCGTGCTCGGCGATCCGATTGCCCACAGTTACAGCCCGCGGATTCACAACGATGCGTTTGCCCGCGAAGACATCAATGCGGTCTATCTTCCGTTTCGCATCTCCGAGCAGCACTTCGACGAATCCCTGAAAGCTCTCAAGCGACTCAATGTCGACGGATACAGCGTCACCATCCCGCACAAACAACGGGTGCTGAACTTCGCCGACCACCTCGATCACGAGATTTCGGCCATCGGAGCTTCGAATACGCTCTACAAGAACAATCGCGGCATCTGGTTCGCCGCCAACACCGATTACGAAGCGGCCATGGCGACGCTGAAGCAGGCCGTGACCGAAGCCGGCTGGCCCGAGGGATCGTTCAAGGATCGGAAGGTGCTCATCCTCGGCACCGGCGGCGTGGCCCGGGCGATTGGCCTCGGCATCGTTAACGGCGGCGGCCATCTCACCATCGCCGGGCGGACTCGCTCGAAGGTCAAAGAACTGGCCGATCACCTCAAATGCCTCCACTGCACCTGGGAGAATCGCGGGGCACAGACGCCGGACGTCCTGATTAACTGCACGCCAATCGGCATGTTCCCCAACATGGACGAGAGCCCGTTCGAACCGAACTGGATCAAGGACAACATGGTCGTCTTCGATACGATCTACAATCCGGAGAATACGCTGCTCATCAAGCACGCCCGTCAGCGGAACTGTCATATCGCCAGCGGACTGGAGATGTTCGTTCGCCAGGCAGCCGCCCAGTTCGAGTGCTTCACCGGACAGAAAGCTCCGCTCGAACAAATGCGAAGCTCGCTGCGGGGAGCCATCTCCCTGGTCAAAACCAACCCGAACTCTGAGTCCGAATCGTAAGACCATGATCGTTTCTCTGGTTGGGTATCGCGGCACTGGAAAGAGCCTGCTGGCTGGCATGCTCGCACAACGGCTGCACATGAAAGCGGTTGACTCCGATCGTGTGATCGAAGAACGAGCCGGCTGCACGATTGCGGAAATCTTCGCTCGTAGCGGCGAGGCCGAGTTCCGTCGTCTCGAAGCCGAAGCAATTGCCGAACTCTGCGGACACGAGGGGCTGATCATCGCCACGGGCGGCGGAGCGATTCTGAACGCCGACACTCGCAAGCGATTGCAGCAGGCCGGTCCCGTCGTCTGGCTGACAGCCGAAGTCAGCGAGATTGCCCGTCGTATGCAAAGCGATGAAACCACGGCCGGCAGCCGCCCCGCTCTGACGGACCTCAGCTTTGAAGAAGAGATTCGCTCACTGCTCGAGAAGCGGGAGCCGCTGTATCGAGACGTGAGCGACTTCGAGGTCGAGACCACGAACCGCGATCCGGAGAGTCTCGTCGACGAGATTCTCAGCCGAATCAATGACATGGCGGCAAAGGACGGTTCGCAATGACCTGGCCCGTCCCGTATTTATTCATCTGCGGCGGACTGTTTCTGCTGGGACTGATCCTCGGACGGTTCCTCAACCGCTGCATCATCCGGCTGCCCGATCATTTTCATGTGTGGCCCGCCTGGAAATGGGTCGCCTCGAAAGAAGAACGTGTCGGGCATTACCCGAAGTCGAGCTGGCATCATGCGTTGCCAGTCTGGGGAACGTCCCGGATTATCGGCCGGTCCCCCTTCAGCGGCCGTCGCAAACTGAGCCGCGAGCCCTGGCTCGAAATCCTGAACGGAATCCTCGTCGTCATCACGTTTGTCTGTCTGATGCCGCCCGAACAATGGGGCGGCTGCGAACAGGCGAGTGTCGTCAGCAGCTTCAACGCTCAACAGTTGTTCGGCTGGCAGGAGCTTTCCCCGCTCTTCTGCTGGGGCCGATTCATCTTCTTCCTGATTCTGGTCGAGACACTGTTCGTCGCGACGTTCATCGATTTCGATCTGTGGATCATCCCCGACGGCGTCACTGTTCCAGCGATGTTCGTCGGCTTCATCGGCCAGTTTCTCGGCGTCGGCTTCTTTATGCTGCCGGTCTGGGTGCAGGATCCGTCGATGGTCGAGTTCTCGAAGCAGCTCTTTCCAGTGCTCGAACTCTGGCCGCAGATGGGCTACTTCCCGCAATGGATTCTGTACAACCACCACTGGCACGCCCTGGCGATGTCGACGGCCGGATTCATCGTCGGCGGCGGAATTGTCTGGGCCGTGCGGATCATCGGGCATCTCGTTCTGAAGCGGGAAGCGATGGGCTTTGGCGATGTCATTCTGATGGCGATGATCGGCTCCTTCATCGGCTGGCAGCCGGTCGTAATCGTCTTCTTCATGGCCCCCGTCATGGCCCTCGGAGTGATTCTGATCGTCACGATTCTCCGCAGCCTCTCGCTCTGGAAGTTCCCGGCCGAGCTTCCCTACGGACCGTATCTGTCGCTGGCGACATTGTTCGTCGTTTTCGGCTGGCAGCAGATCTGGCCGGCTGTTGAACGCATCTTCATGATGGGCCCGCTGCTGATTATGTTCGCGGGGCTGATGCTCGTCTTCCTCGTGATGTCGCTCTTCGCCCTGCAGCTGCTCAAGCGGCTCATTGGCATCGAAGCCTGGGTGGACGAAGAAGGAGGCTGGCGATCCGCCGATCAGCTCCATTTCTACATGGGCAACAAGAACGACCGGCAGCCAACCGACTGGAAACAGCGTTCCTGGAGCGGAATCGCGGCCAGTCGCGGAAAATTGCACGAACGCCACTGGCGAGGCGACTGTCGATAGGGTAGAGAGAAGGCCCGAGCTCGCCGCCCGTCACGCTCCACGGACTCACTCAGCTCCGGAATTTCGTCCAGAGAAACAGGAATCATGATTCACATTATCGACTACGGCATGGGAAATCTCCGCTCGGTGGAGAAAGGCTTTCAGAAGGTCGGAGCAGATGTCAAAATCTGCACTACCCCCGAGGAAATCCGCCACGCCGATCATCTCGTCCTGCCCGGCGTCGGGGCCTTCCGCGATGCGATGGCTCACCTCAACGACGGCAACTTTGTCGAGCCGATTCTGGAGCACGTGAAATCCGGTCGTCCGTTTCTCGGCATCTGCCTGGGGCTCCAACTGCTGTTCGATGTCAGCTATGAAGACGGCGAGTATAAAGGCCTCGGCATCATTCCCGGCGAAGTCGTTCGCTTCAAAGACACCCCCGGTCTGAAGATCCCCCACATGGGCTGGAATCAGCTCAACGAGGTCCGCCCGGAGAATCCAATTCTCAAGGAAATTCCCGCCGACGCCTGGTTCTACTTTGTCCACAGCTACCACGTTGTTCCGACCGATGCGGGCGTCGTCGCCTCGAAAACCGAGCATGGCGAGAATGTCGTGGCGATGGTCTGGAAGGATAATGTGCACGCCGCTCAGTTCCACCCGGAAAAGAGCCAGGACCATGGCCTGCACCTGCTGAAGAACTTCGCCGCCATCTAGAGCGGATCGCGCTGCCGTTTGTCCGCGAATGAGCGTTGATTGGCCTGCAACGCTCTATCATTCGCGGACGGAACGGTTACACCTTGCAGTAAACTGCCCGAATCGGCTGCTGCCGATTTCCGCTGCTGGGTTGATTCCGATCTGCCCGAACGATAGCGTGCGGACTCCCATTTTCACTTTTTCGCAGGGCTTATTACGCCCGGCTTCTGTTACGAGGTATTCCCGAGATGGAATTGATTCCGGCAATCGATCTGCTGAACGGCCGCTGCGTCCGCCTGCGTCAGGGCGACTACAATCAGGAAACCGTCTTCAACGATGATCCTGTCGCCGTCGCCAAACAGTGGGCCGATCAGGGAGCAACACGGATCCACCTCGTCGACCTCGACGGTGCCAAAGCAGGCAAGGTCGTCAATGGCGACGTCATCTCGCGGATCGTCAAAGCAGTCGACGTCCCATGCCAGCTCGGCGGCGGACTCCGCAACAGCGAGTCGATTAAGACCATCCTCGACCTCGGCATCGACCGGGCCATCATCGGCACCCAGGCCCTGAAGCAGCCTGCCTGGTTCCGCCACGAAATCGAAGAACATCCCGGCCATCTGGCTCTGGGGCTCGATGCCAAGAACTCCATGGTCGCGACGGCCGGCTGGCTGGATGTTTCCCAGACCTCGGCGATTGACCTGGCCCGTCAGTTCGAAGGGACGCAACTGGCCGCGATTATTTACACCAACATCGCCAACGACGGCATGATGCAGGGCATCGATGAGGGCACCCTGAAGGACTTCGAAGAACTCGCCGAGTGCGGCATCCCCATCATCGCCTCCGGCGGTGTGACGACGCTGAAGGACATCGAGAACCTGCTCGAAATCGAGAAACGCAGCCCGCTCGTCTCCTCCGCCATCATCGGCCGAGCGCTGTACGAAGGCACGATCGAACTCCCCGAAGCCCTGAAGCTCGTCAACCAAAGCTGACTCCCTTCCGCAGAGGCGGCATGTTGCCGAATGAACTCTGCTGTAAAGCGGTTGGCTCAGACGCGTGCGTCTGAGTGGCGCAGCCACAAGAGGTCGCTAACCGATGTCCCAGATGGGAACCGCCAGACTCTCACCCTGCTGCAACGCCGGGCAACCTCTTCGGATAGCCCCGGAAGAATCTTTCGGGGCGGCGCAGCCGTCGGAGAACGGAATCGGACGACTCAGTTCAAAACGCCTGCAACAAACTCTTCGTAGCGGTGGCATCCTGCCGCCGAATGGATGTCGCTCGCAGCTGTGGGTGGATCCCGCCTCGGGGGCGTTCTTACTGAGTGAATGCTCGACGATTCCGTCTGAGAAGATTCGTCCTGACGTTAAGTCGAGCTGAAGACAAGCTTCCTGTTGCTTCGCAACACAGAGATAAATCTCTGTGCCATCCCAGTGGTTGACCGAGGCTCCGTGTCGGAATCGCCAGACTCTCACACTACGGCAGCGTCGGACAGCTTCCTCCTGTGACTTCGTCACCCAGACGTACACGTCTGGGCCATCCTCATGCTACGTCCAGGCAGCGACGAAAGTTCGTGGGATCGCTGAAGACAGGCTTCCTGTTGCTCCGCAACACAGAGATGAATCTCTGTGCCATCCGGTTGGGCGTGGCTTACCTAGAGCTGAGCGGGCGAGGCGATGTCAGGCGTCGTCGCTGGAGCTGGCGTGCTTGACGATGTGGACCGAATTGCCGCGGTCGTTGTAGCAGACTTCGTCGAGAAAGCTGCGGACCAGCAGGACTCCGCGGCCGCCGCAGCGTTCGAGGTTTTCTTCTTCGGTCGGGTCGGGCAGATGAGAAGGATCAAAGCCTTCCCCTTCATCGGTAATGGTGACGTCAATACGTGTTGCCGTCAGGCTCCATTCGACGGTCACCGACTTGTCGTAGTCCATTCGATTGCCGTGACGAATGGCGTTGGTCAGCAGTTCAGAAAGTGCGAGCCGCGTGCTGAACAGGTCGCGGGAGCTGAACGACTGCTGCTCCATCTGTTCGATGATCTGATCCTGCAGATCGAGCGCAGAGGCGTCGTCGCTGGGAATGACCACGCGTGAAGTCGTCAGACAGCCGGAACTGGAAGACTGTGTACTTTTCGGCTGTTGCATAATCCCGTCACTTTCCCAGGCCCGCGGAAAGATGTCGATCAGGGAGTCCAATCAGTAAGGAACCAGGAAGCCGACGGAGCCGGCTGCAGGCTATTCGTCACCCCGACGTTTCTCGATGGTGAGCACGTTGCCCTTGGAATTGTACTCAATGACATCCATGAAGGCCCGCATTAACATAATGCCGCGCCCGCAAGGCCGTTCAAGATTCTCATCGGCCGTCGGATCCGGAACGTCTTCCAGACGGAAGCCCTCGCCCTGATCTTCAATCACGACCTTGACTACCTCTTTCGTGATCCCCCACTCAATCAGGACGGTCTTGTCCAGATCCATCCGATTGCCGTGTTTGATCGCGTTGATAATGCCTTCTTCGAGCGCGAGGCGTGTACTGAACACGTCCCGTTCAGAGAACTCGTACTTCTCCATCAGAGCGATGATCCGCTCCTGGATTTCCTGCCCGCGAGCGGTGTCGCTCGGAATCCGTTCGCTGAAGAATTCGTCGAATTTCTCGGCCAAAATCATCTCACCAGTTACCGCGTCGCGCGAACTGCCGGAAAATTGAACTCGAATTCCAACCGCACAACACGCTTCTGGAATCCGCTGAATGGGACCTCCCAGCTATCCGAGAACCTGGACCCTCAGAGACAGCCGGGAACTGCTGTTCCCTCGAATCGCGGACCGCGTCCGCTCCTGAGCCCTCCGGACGCCGATCAACACTCTCGACCAGCCGCAGGGACAGGCTTCGCGTTAAAAGCCCTGCAGGGCGTCTTCCTGAGTGTCTTTGATATCAAACAGCTTGTTGAGCTTGGTGATCGCGAACACTTCGTAGATGTCGGGGCGAATGGCGCACAGCCGCAGTTTGCCGCCGGCTCCCTTCACCTTCTTGTCCATCGTGATCAATTTTCCCAGTGCGGCACTGGACAGATACTCGACATTCGAGAAGTCGAGGATGATTCGCTTGCGACCATCTTCCTCGACGAGCGCGAACAGCTGACTGCCGATCTGCTGAATATTGTTCTCGTCCAGAATCTTGCGATCAACGAAAGTTGCGATTGTCACATCACCGACTTCTTCGACATCAATGCGTCGGCCTGTTGCCATATTTTTCTTCCTAACACGACTAAAGTAATGGACCCGCAGAGCGTTCGCCGCTCAGGTTCCGGGATGACAGTCGAAAGTCCCGGACGCTCCTGTCGAAGATGGACTATCCGACAGACAAGACCCCGATCTCACACTCAGAAAGGACGAGGACCGGAATGGAGCGCTGAATGTTGACGAACTTCTGTCCTGTGAAGAACAACGGGGACGAGTATATCACTGCTTGCATCAGATTACACGCGAAAACAGACTGTCGAAACAGTCGTTCGAATTCACGCCACCGTCTCGAAACAAACCAGCGAAACTCTGAGAAACTCAACTCGAATTGATCGTCGTCGACAATAAGAAAATCGACATAAGAATTCATTTATATTGAGCGACTTTTCACCGATTGTCAACCGGGCATCCGGCTGTCGGTTCAGGGAAGCGTTCTCCCGAGCAGTTCGGGCAGTACAATCGATTCGAGCCGCATTGCATCCTCAAAGACCGTCCACTTCTCAGACGGCACCTGAGCAAACGCCCGACGATACCTCAGCGAATCGGGAGGATCCGGCGTCACGTTGCGAACACAGATGCCGAGCACCTGATCGGGATACCGGCGTGCAATCTCGCCGTACATCTCCGGATCCTTCTCTCCGGTATCGCCGAAAAGCAGGAACCGCCGGTCCGGAAACCGTTCCATCAGATTCTCAATGACTTTCCGCTTTTTCTTGTGCGCGGGAAAAATCTTCTTCAGAAACGTCACGTCCTTCAGGGCGAACTTCCGCAGATGAATCGAACCTTCCGGGAAGCCATGCTCCCCCAGAAATCGAGAGACCGTCGCGATCATCTGCCAGGGCGTTGCCGAGATGTAATGAAAGCTGCTGTCACGGGCAGCCAGCTTCTGAAAGACTTCCGCCATCCCTTCGATGGCACGGAACGGTCGAAGAAACGTATTGGCCAGAAGTTCCGATTTGTTGGCGACATTCGAAAACTTGATCGTGTCGTCGATATCGGAAATGACCGACAGTCCCGTCGGCGGGATCAGATACACATCGCCAGCGGCTTTGAGATCGCAATCGGTCCGCAGCGCACTCAGGCTTGTTTTCAGACTTCCGAAGGGCGTCTGGGTGGAGAAATCTTCGATCGGCGGCGCCAGGTTGAGAGCCGACTTGAAATGCCCGTTCCGCTTCGACTTGACCGCCAGTTTGACCGTTTCCCGATCCGCAATTTCAACGACGATTTTCTTGCGGTTATCAACAACAAACCCAAGGGCCCGCTCGCGAAAATAGGGGGGATCGGGAACCCCGCGGTCGAGCTTGAGAGTCCGCCGGAGGATGGCCGCCCGAGCCCGCTGAAACTGCACTTCTTCGACGCTGTTGAAGCACCAGCCGTGCACATCCGCCAGCCACGTCTCCGTCGTCGCATCGTGATGGGCCACTGTCGGAAACAGGACCAGACTCTCGCCAATCAGGCTCAAAACAGACTCCCGGCTTAAACGCACTTCCAGCGAGGTCCACTCCAGCGCTGGATTCGCGATGGCTCCCTGCCATCTCACTTCTGCTAAATTGTCTCAGGCGGCCCGCAGTGAATTAAACATCACACAGGGCAACGGCCTGCTGCAGCCCGGTCAGAGCGTCGCGCGTCGGGATGTACTCCTGGCCGACGTAGCCCTCGTAACCGACATCCAGCAGCGCCTGCATCACGGCGGGATAGTTGATCTCCTGCGTGTTGTCGAGTTCTCCCCGCCCCGGGTTGCCAGCCGTGTGAATGTGGCCCAGATAATCCTTATGCTGACGGATTCGGCGAATCACATCGCCATCCATGATCTGCACGTGATAAATATCGAAAAGCAGCTTCATGCGATCCGAACCGACGCGTTTGCACAGATCGATGCAGTACTCGACATGGTCTCCCTGATACCCGGGATGCCCTTTCATCGGATGGCTGTCATCGCGAGTATTCAGATGCTCCAGGCAGACGTTGATCTTATGCTTCTCGGCGAGCGGCATGATTCGCTTGAAGAATTTCACGCAGTTGTCGGCCCCTTCTTCCGGGGTCAGATCGCCACTCATGCCGGTAAACGTGATCACGCTTGGGCAGCCGAACTCGGCGGCCTGCTTGATTCGCTTTGTCAGGATCTCTTCGCAGGTCTCCCAGTTCTTCGGATCGTTCGGGCCGACCTTAAAGCCGTGGCTACCGGCGATGGCACAGGTGAGACCATGCTTTTTCAGCGTCGGCCAATGCTCCGGATCGATCAGCTCGATACTCGGCACCCCCATTTCCACGCACAGCTGACACATCTCTTCGACATTCCAATACGGCCGGTAACACCAGTGAACCAGCGACTGCTTGATGCGACCATTCTTCGCGACCTTTCCCGAGGCGGCTTCTTTCCCAACCGCCTGACGTCCAACGAGCAACCCGGCGGAAGCGGCAACCGCTCCCTGCAGCAGCGTGCGGCGATTGCTGAGGAAACCCTGTTCGGCAGAAGTCTGTTCCGGTGTCTGACTCATCTCTCTGGCTCCTCGTTCGGGACAACGATATCTCGCGACAGTGCATCACCGAGTCAGCATACTTGGCAAGGTTTTAACTGTCGAGCAACGTCCAATGAATTGACCGTGAAGGTGACTTCGTAGCGGTCCCGGCTGTTAACCGCCTCGTAGCGGCGGCATCCTGCCGCCGAAGGGACATTCGACCAGAAAACACGCCGAATCTGTCCGACAGTTAATCCGAGCGATCTCCAGATTCACACCGTGAGAGTTGCCACGCTCATTCGGCGGCAGGATGCCGCCGCTACGGGGATACCCCCGCGTCTAACGCTATCGGCTCGCCGCCTGTTGCCGGCGAGTCCCGGGGTGGCCGCGATAGCTCAGCTATCGGGGCGGCGAAGCCGTCGGAGAACGCCGCTTGACGCTTACTTCAGCCACGTAGGCCGGGATAGCCTGCAAGTCGAAATCAGCGACATTGGACAAGAGGCCGCCGCTACGGGGATGCCCCCGCGTCTAACGCTATCGGCTCGCCGCCTGTTGCCGGAGTTGTTCGTGGATATCGAGCCCGACGCGTTCGTTCCACTTTTCCAGCAGCTTCTGTGTGAACTCCCCGGGGCATGATAAGCCAGCCACGGCGCTGTTGAGTCGGGAGACGCCAAGCAGGCAATACGGCGTCGACGTCGTAAAGATCTCCTGCGACTGCAGCAGATCATCGACCGTCATCTCCTGCACAGAAAACGGCAGGCCCAGTTCCTTTGCCAGTTCGATCGTGATCGCTCGTGTCACGCCAGGCAGAACGGTTTCTTCAGCGGGTGTTCGCAGTTCGCCATCGCGGACGAGAAACAGATTGGCCGTCGTCGTTTCGCGAATGAAGCCGAACTGATCGCAGACAATCGCCCGCGATCCGGGATATCGCTGCTGGACATCGCGGTCGGCCAGATACCAGCTGACCCGACTGCGGGTCTTCGCCGCGACCGGCACACAGCGATCCGGCACCTGCGGCACGCTCGAAATCGCCAGATGCTGCCCCTGCAGCGTCGCCGGAGCCCAGAGTTCTCCCGGCAGTTCGAAGGTGTGGGCAAAGAACGTCTGCTCGATAACCGCCCCTGCACCGACATACGTCCGGTTCGGTCCGGGCGTCGCCGAGAGAATCACGCCGAGCTCTCCGTGTTCGCCCAACCCCTGAAAATTGTGGTCGACGATCTCCTGCACCGCCTCGGCCACGCGGCTCTGATCAGGCAGCGGAATTCCAAGCACAGCAGCCGAGTTCTCCAGCCGCTTCCAGTGTGCATCCCACTCGAAAATCCGCCCGCGAAAGGTCCGCAGCATCTCGGTAATGGAGACGCCATGCACGATGCCCATGTCCGAAACGGGGAGTTTCAGATCCACCGAGTCGATGATTCGTCCGTTGAGATAAGCGATCGGCTTGAGCTTCGACATACTGTCCATTCATCAGGTGTTTTTCGGCGAAATCGGTAGAACCGATGCGATCGGCAGTGTCGGCATTCGGTCAATTCCGGCAAACAGCAGGCTTCAAAGCCCGGACTGGACCGATATAATCGAAAGAGGGCCGGGCCGCGTCAAATGCGCAGAATTCTCCAATCCGCTTCGTTTCAGAACTGGAGAATGGATTTCGCGTGAGTACGATCGACACATCGTACGAGCCGGGAACTCTCATTGCGAATCGCGGCCACTGCACTTACTCGAAGGATCCTCGATATGCCGGCGCGTCTGCAACCTTTAGATTCGACTCGCACTGTTTCCGTCGACAAACCGATTCTGTTTGTCGGCCGACACCCGGAGTGCGATCTGGTCATCAACACCAGCCGCAAGGTTTCGAGAAAGCACTGCTGCCTGGCTGAGATCAACGGCAAGTTTCTGGTCCGCGACCTCGGCAGCACGAACGGAGTGCAGATCAACGGCAAGCGGGTTTCCGGAACGAAGGAACTCAACTCGGGTGACGAACTGATCGTCGGCGATGTCGTCTACACCTTCTTCGACGCCTCGGCTCCCAAGCAGAAAGCCGCCGCCCCGCCGCCGACTCCGCCCCTGTCCGACGACGGCGTCCCCTTCCGCGACAACACCGACTCCAAGACCGACTCGCGCGAGATCGTCCACTACGACCACGAACTCAGCAGCGACATCCCGGTCATGATCGACGAAGACGACGAAGCCTTCGAAGACTACTCCGACGGCCCCAGCTACGACGACCTCCTGAGCGGAAGCGACTCGCGGAACTAACGCGAACAACGCAACATCGGGCGCTGGGTGCCATGCCCACGCTCGCGTGGGCATGCTTTGGGAAACCGGCTCAAACTGTGCTCGTGATCCATTAAGGTCTCCAGGTGCTCCAGCCCCACACTGTGGTGTCTTCATTCAATGGTAAGCTGATATCGTTTTCTCCGCGTTCGATGGCGGAAATGATTTCAATGAGATCACTGATGCAAGATCTCGGCACGTTCACCCCCAATACTCCGTTTTCGATGGCAACAGCAGTTGTTCCTTCGCAACCTCGCTCGGCTACGGAGAATATTACTTCGGGAAATGCTTCAAGGCCTTGAATCCCACTGTTCTCTGGAACCGTATTTTGACACCTCAGCACGATTTTCGTGCTTCTCTCCCGTGTCAACGCTGCATTCACCGCTGCCAGGACACGACGGGCGATCTCACTCGTCATGGCAAGATGAAGCTGACGTGTCTTCATCGCTTTTCGCGGATGTTCGATCGCGCACAGGTTGGCGTCATGCTCAAAAACGAATAGTCCTTGCCCCATTGTTTATTCCTCCATGTTGGACATCGCAATCGATTTCTCAGGAGCGTAACTCAAGTACCCGAAACAAAGATGATCAACCCAACAATCAACGTCGCAATCAGCATCGGAGAAATGTAGAGCAACAATAAGGGCCAGGGCGAATCCTGAGGGACAGTCAAACACGGGGTTTCCGAGAGGAGGAATTCTCGAATCAGCAGCGTGTACTCATCGGTCTCCCCGTTGTGAAAGAGTTTCTTTTCGTTGGCCAAGTCATTCATGTAGAGCGAAGCAATTTCGCGAGCCGCTCGGTCGAGCCCCACGTCCTGAGAACCAAAATATTGATCACATCTCTGCAAGAGATCGTGAACCGAATACTTCCCCGCCAGAAACTCATCCAGGTCATCCACAAGCTCTCGACGACGAACTCGGTCAATATCGCACATGAATCATCGTCTCCAGCATGCCCACGCTCGCGTGAGCATGCTTTGGGACGGCGTTCCGTGAAATTCCGCCCCGGTTACTCAAGCGAAAAAAATAATACAAATCCCGCGAGGGCTGCTCCCACTAGCGTACGTTCCGCCAGATCTCGGTTGATGGAATCGCGTTTGAGGCAGACCACCATGACAATCAATCCGGCCAGAAATGCAGGAATGATTGCGAACAACATGAAGATGTACGTGTAGAGGATGTCGATTGGCTGACCGAAGATCACTGATTGAGCGAGCCCCCGAACAGTCCAGCCGACTGTAAAACAGAATGGCACCGTGAATGGCAACAGGGCGACGAAAAGACGGTCATCTTTGGGAGGGACGTCTGTCAAATACTGACTCCTGCGGAATTGGTCAGTGATCCGATGCTATTGCGACCACTCCAACGATGACCGCGATGACGAGGAGTTGGTAGAAAACTACTCCCAGACACCCCCACGGAGTGAACTGAGTCGAAGGAAACTCTGGTTCTTCCGAGAGAAGGAAGCGTCGAATCTCTTTCGTATACTCATTTGATTCGCCTCGGTGAAATATTCTCTTTTCATTCGCGAAGTCTCGTTGATATAGAATTGCGATCTCTTGTGCCGCGTGATCCAGTCCCCGGTCAACAGAGCCTTCGGCACTCTCGCATTCAAGGAGAAGATCATGGACGGAGATCTTCCCTTCCAGGAACTCATCAAAAGTTACTACGAGTTCCCTGCGGCTTTCTGAGTCGATTTCGGCCATGTTCGATCGTTACCCAAGCATGCCCACGCGAGCGTGGGCATGGCACCCGGCTGATCAGCTGTCAAATACGATTACGATCGCTCCGACGATAATTGCGGCAGCAAGCTGTCGACATCTTCGTGGGCTATACAGTTCTTCTTTGAGCCGAATTGCACAACCATGCGCCCGGATGCGGTGAACTCCCTGGGACGAATGCGGCTTGCGTTCTGTTTCATCGCGACGACTTCGGGGGGATCGTCGTTCTCGGCGAACAGGCTCAAACTTAGAATCATGAAGCAGCTAATGTGCAAAATAGCTGCAGTCGACGTATATCCCATTTGACACTCCCTTCTCCAGCAGGTGGCAGACTATTCGACGAAGTATCGTCATTGAATTCTACAGCGCTGTGCGAATGCGTAAGGGATTGACAGACCTACTGAGCTTCCAACAAATCTTACAAAATCCGTTTTTTAAAATCAGCAATCGTCAGGTTCGTCCGGAGTGTTGGCAATCTCAGTTGCATCGTCTTAAAAGTTCTCGATCTGGCTGACTCTTGTCGCATAATTTGTTCGTTAGGTTAATCCAGATTTTGACACCCAAATGCAAAGGAGAGAGAGCTATGAGAAGGTACGGTAGCGACGGCAATCGAATCGTGGGGAAATTCGATCTAAGTCCCAACGAACGGGAGTGGCTCCGACTGCTA
This sequence comes from Planctomycetaceae bacterium, assembly GCA_017795105.1. GTDB lineage: Bacteria > Planctomycetota > Planctomycetia > Planctomycetales > Planctomycetaceae > Rubinisphaera. The sequence continues at coordinate 5,245,432 of CP051247.1, read as the reverse complement.
AAAGGCGTTGCAACGGCAGTTCTTGACTACGAATCAGACCCCAGACAGGCGATCTTTGCAGTCGACAAAGATCTAAAGGACATCTATCGTGCAATGCTCGACATCGATGCTCTCTATTCGATTGGGATAGCATCCGCACTTGAAAACGCAAGATTGCCCGAAGCATCCACGGGACTCTTGACAGATGAGATCCGTTTCTGGAATGGCATTCAGAATGGGTGCGAGTTCGTACTCAAGGGAAAAGTCGATTTTCTGTACTTCTATGAAGCATTAGACCACGATATCGACTTCATCAGTTCGTGCAATGGAATTCTGATCGCCGCGATCGCTACGCGAATGCTTAGTCCGAAGGTCAATCAATGGTCGGAAGTCGCCGCCTGATTGAATCGAATGTTTACCTCATCTGGCTCCCTGTGGTTGACTCTTCGGCGTTAATCCCGGGAGCCTGGGGTGATTTCCAGGTTCAGGGTTTTGTCGCCGCGCTGGAGTTGGATCTTCACCGTTTCGCCGATCTTCAGGGCTTCGATGGCGTAGGTGTAGTCGTAGATGTTCTCGATCTTTTTCCCGGCCAGTTCGGTGATAACATCGCCCCCCTGGATGCCGGCTTCATCGGCCGGGCCGCCTTTGCCGACGCCGGAGAGTTGAACGCCCTTCACGTCGGAGGCTGAGTAATCCGGGATGGTGCCGAGGTAGGCGCGAAGGTTCGCCCGACGCTGTTCTTCCGGTCGAGGCTGGTTGATGTAATCCGGGGTCGTTTTGCTCGTCGCCAGCCCGCGGGCGATCAGGCCCATCAGTCGGGCGATCTTGGCGGCCATCTCGTAGTTGATCTTCTCCGGCGTATCACGAGGGGTGTGATAATCCTCGTGTGTGCCGGTGAAAGCCGAGAGAATCGGGACGCCGTTCATGAAGAACACGCTGGCGTCGGTCGGAATGTAGCTGTCGTTCTGCAGCGTGAGCGGAAGGCCAACCGGAGCGTTTCGCTGTTCGATGACTGACTTCCAGATCGACGAGGAGCCGACGCCCTGCAGGACGAGTGCCTTGTCGAAGCGGCCGACCATGTCCATGTTCAGGCAGGCGGCAATGATCATCCGGAGCGTCACTTCCATTTCGTGTGGATTCTCATCGCCCTCTTTCTTCTCGCCGTCTTTTTTCTTGGGAGCGAAGTTCTTGAACGGCTCCAGTTCCTTGTTGAGCTCTTTCACGAAATGATTCGCTCCGAACAGACCGAGTTCCTCACCCGACCAGGCGACAAAGATGACATCGCGTTCGAGCTTAAGCTTCTTGTCTTTGGCGGAGTTGGCGAGATACTCGGCGATCTCCAGCATGGCCGCCGTGCCGGAGGCGTTGTCGTCGGCTCCGTAGTGAATCTGCTCCGACTCTTTGTCGGAGGCGAGTGACGACGACGTGCCGCCACGACCGAGATGGTCCACGTGAGCGCCCACCAGCACGGCTGGCAGCGGATGCGGCAGATCGTTCGCCTTGAGGATGCCGATGACATTCCGGCCCGTCTTTGTCACCTGCTTGATGTCGATGTTGACGGCCAGTTCCTTCCCCTTACCCGCGAAGCCCATAACCGGGTTCCCGGAGTCTAGTTCAGACTGGTAATCCTTGAGCGACTTCTTCGCGTTTCCGAGCAGTGTCGATGCGAACTCATCCGTCACGCTGATGACGGGGATGCTCGTCCCGGCCATCGAGCCATCGTAACGCAGTTCGATCAGCTGATCGTTGACCTGCGAGTTCGGTCCGGAGACGACGATCAATCCATTGGCACCACGATCGCGAGCAACCATCGCCTTGTACCGGAGCGATGAATACGTTGCCCAGTACTGCCGCTGTTCGGGGGTGATGTCTTCAGGCAGATAGCGGAAGACAACAACCCATTTGTCGGTGACATCAAGATGCACGAACGAGTCGTACTCCTCGTAAGTGTCGTTGCCCGGGGCGACGATGCCGTAGCCGGCGAAGGCGAACTGGTCCGACTTGAACTCGCCGGTTTCCGAGAATGAAATCGGCCGCCAGGCTTCATGCAGCTTCTGCTCGTTCCCGTCGAACGTGAGCCGGTTATTGTCGCCGAGATCGATTCCGGCGGTGAATTCGAACTTCTGAAAATAGCTGTCACCATCGCCGCCCGGCTCCAGCCCAAGCTCTTCGAAATAGGTGGCGACATACTGCGTCGCGAGCCGTTCGCCTTCGGTGCCGGTCAGGCGGCCCGCCAGTTCTTCCCGACAGAGAAAGTTCACGTGCCGGGCGATATCGGGAGCGCGGAAATCGGCAGCCGACTGACGGAAACTTTCGGAAGCCGACTTTGCCACCTCAGCGTCCGTCAGTCCAGAGGAGCCGAGCAGTTCAAGAGCCGCCTCATGATTCCAGTTGGCAATGAACAGCTGCGAGTCCTTGCTGCCCGTGCGGTTCGAAGTCCACACGAGTTGTTCGCCATCGGGACTGAAGGCGGGGAGTCCATCGAAGCCGTCGGTGTAAGTCACCCGCATCGGGCCCGACTTGCCGTCCGTCGAAACGATGTAGAGTTCGAAGTTGGCGAAGCCGAGGCGGTTCGTGGTGAAGATGAGGTACTTGCCGGACGGGTGATAGAACGGAGCCCAGGACATCACGCCCCAGTCGGTGATCTGCTGCACGTCGCTGCCGTCGATATTCATCGTCATGATCTCGGCAACCGCTCCGTTCTCATTGAAGCGTCGCCAGCAGATCCGCTGTCCGTCTGGCGAGAAGAACGGCCCGCCGTCGTAGCCGAGCGTGTCGGTCAGCTGGCGAACGTTCGAGCCGTCGGAGTTCATGATGTAAATCTCCATCATGGACGCGGGGTCGAGTTCGAACAGCTCCTTCTCCTTTGGAGTCAACTCGCGTTCATACGCCTGCCGGTTCGATGCGAAGGCGATCAGCTTGCCGTCCGGAGAATAGGAACCTTCCGCGTCGTAGCCGAGTTCATCAGTGAGTGCGGTGTATTCTTCCGTTTCGCTGTCGTACTGATACAGGTCGTACTGTGGATCGTAGTCCCAGGAATACCGTTTCTCTTTTCCCTCTGCCCGAAACTGCAGCTCGGCCTTCTGCTTGGCGACCGCTTCGGGATCGGCGTGAGTGGAGGCGAACAGATACTTGTCTCCACTCGGGTGGATCCACGCGCACGTCGTTTTCCCCGAGCCCGGAGAGATTCGGGTTTCATCGCCCAATTCGAGATCGAGCACGTAAATCTGAAAGAACGGATTCCCCGGCTCGCGTTCACTCTGAAAGATGAGCTGAGAGCCATCGGCACTGAAGTAACCTTCGCCGGAACGTCGCCCGGCGAACGTCAGCTGGCGGGTGTTGGACAGCAGGAGCGATTCCTGCTCCTTGGCATCCGGCTCGGCGGCGAGGGCGGGAACGGTGAACAGTCCGCAGAGGACAAGCAGCAAAAGGCGGGACATGAGGATCACTTTCATGTGGATATTCTCTCGCGATTGGTTTTATCACACCCCGGGAACAACAGGCACGCGGCCAGTCGAAACCAGAGTGGCCCTGATAGCTCGGCTATCGGGGCGGCGCAGTCGTGGGAGACTGCTCTTAGGCGTACGAAGGCACTGTCATGAGTCGCCGTTGCTTACCGGGGGCATGTCCAGTTGTCGAATTACGATCAAAAGCGCTTCGCCCACGGCTTCGCCGCGCCGAAAGAATCTTTCGGGCCACCAACTCCTTCGAGTCGATGAGAGAGCTGACGCTCAGCAGCGACTCAATATCATTATGGGAAGCCGGCAGACTTTGACAACACTCGCGCCACTCCCCGTCGTACCGGCGGCATCCTGCCGCCGAAGGGACGTGGCCTGTCTTGTGGACGTGTCGGACTGCAAAGTGACGTTCCATAGAGTCTCATCGGATCGAGACAGGCAACGCGTTCTCGGCGGCAGGATGCCGCCGGTACGAAGTCTATTCCCGATCCCCATGGTCGCTGGACAATACTCGCGGAGCCCCCCCGTAGCGGCGGCATCCTGCCGCCGAGTGGACGTGGCCTGTCTTGTCGACCTGTCGGACTCCAAAGTGACGTTCCATAGAGTCTCAACGGCTCAAGACATGCAACGCGTTTTCGGCGGCAGGATGCCGCCGGTACGAAATATATTCCCGATCCCCGTGGTCGCTGGACAATGCTCGCGGAGCCCCCCCGTAGCGGCGGCATCCTGCCGCCGAAGGGACATGGCCTGTCTTGTGGAGGTGTTGGACTCCAAAGTGACGTTCCATAGAGTCGCACCGGCTCGAGACAGGCAACGCGTTCTCGGCGGCAGGATGCCGCCGGTACGGTTTTATTTGCGGAAGCCGGTGCCGGTGGTGGCTTTCCAGGCGAGGCTGAGCAGATCGGCTTTGGAAAGCTTGGGGCGCTGTTCGAGCACGCGATGGTCGATCTGTCGGATCTTGTCGCAGAGATGCAGGCCGCCGAGGGCGAACAGGCGGATGTCGAAGCGGATGTTTCGCGGCACCTGCTGAGCCAGCGGGCCGCCGGAGAGTAGCAGTTGCTCGGCTCGGTCGACCTGGAATGCAAGCAGTCGCTGAAAGGCAGGCGTCGAGCGGCCGGTCGCCAGATCGTTCTCACAGACGTCGTAACGGTTCAGGTCTTCCTGCGGCAGATAGACTCTTCCAATCTGCCAATCACGATGCACGTCCTGCCAGAAGTTGATCAGCTGCAGGCCGGTGCAGACATTGTCAGAAAGCCGCAGCGTCTCATCGTTTGCTGCGTCGGCCAGGTGCAGAAGAATTCGCCCCACCGGGTTCGCGCTCTGCACGCAATACGACTGCAGGTCGGCGTACGTCTCGTAGCGAGTCTGTCGCTGATCGCGCTCGAAGGCCGAAATCAGATCGTGAAACAGTTCGGGCGGCACGTTCCGCTGACGAATGGTCTCACCGAGAGCGACGTAAACCGGATGCCGGGCGCTGCCGTTGAGACAGTCTTCGAGTCCACTTCGCCACCACGCCAGCAGCGAAAGCGATTCCTCACTCGACTCGACCTCGTCGCCCAGGTCATCGGCCCAGCGGCAAAAGGCGTAGACGTTGTAAAACGGTTGCCGCAGATCGCGGGGGAGCAGCTTCGTAACGACCGGGAAGTTTTCGTAGTGCGTGTGAGCGAGCGTCCGCGTGTATTCTTCGGCCTGGGCCAGCGTGACGGTTCGGGACGGAGCAGCGGGCCCCCATCGTTCGAGCTCACGCTGAAAGATCGTTGCGGTCGAAATGGGTCCATCCTCGCCTGGGCCGGTTTACTTCACGGTCAGCGAGGCCAAGTCGGCGGCTCGCTGGCGGAATTCTGGCGAATGCAGCGCCTCCTTCGCAACCGAATCGCCTTTCAGGTAACAATCGAGAAAGGTCAGCGTCGTCGACTTCAGCAGCAACGCATGATCGGGAGCGACGGGGCCGGTATTGAGCCGCCGTTCTCCTCCGCTGATGCCGCCGAAGTTGTGATGAGCACCGTCGATCCACAGCAGATACTTCTGGCCGGGGGCGAGATGATCGTACGCCTCTTTCCGCCATTCTCCATTCTTGTCTTCTTTTCCGCGCTGGGGTGTGCCGTCGTTATCACCGGTGACCATGAGCATCGGGCCGCGAATCGACTGGTAACCGTCCGGCTGAAACAACCCACCCGGTCCCTGCGGGCTGATGGCGATCGCACACTGAAATCGCGGCTCGGAGTATTGCTGCCCCGAAACGGGAATGCTCAGACCGCTGAGCATCATCGTCGTGTGGGCTCCATAGGAATGGCCGGTCACCGCCATCGCTTCTCGATCGATCTTTCCCTTCACCTGAGGGACCTTCTCTGCGATCAAATCGAGCGAGTCGAGTACGAACATCACATCCCGTGGCCGTTCGTTCCACTGGCGGGTCACCACGGCGGAATTCACGAAGCTGGCAGGGGACGTGAATTCGCGACGCTCTTCCGGCGTCAGCAGCGAGATCGAATCGCCGAATGTCGGCTGAATGACCACGTAGCCGTGACTGGCCCAGTGCTCGACAAGCGGCTGGTAACCGTCGCGCGAGCCGCCCGCTCCGTGACAATGCACGATCAGCGGGACAGCGCCCTCGACATCCGGAACGGTGATCCGCAGCGGGATTGTTTTTCCGCGTGATTCATCGTCCAGATCAAGCTGATGTGCCTTGAACGAGAACTTCCCGGCCTGAGTGCCATAGAGCTCGGAATTCCCGGGATCTATCTGCGCGGGAATCGTTTCTTCGTTTCGGCCGGCCAGATAATTGCGAATCTGCTGCAGCCGTTCCGGCGAGATCCGTCGCTCTCTCTGAGCCGAGGCAGCATGAGGGAGCAGCAGGCAGATTGTCAGGGCAGTTAGAAAAACTCGCATCGTGAATTCCCGGTCGATTGAAGGAAGTCGTCTTAGTGATTTAACCACCGAACCCCGCGGCAGGTTTCAGGGAATCTAAGGATTTGCGGTCCGATGATGAATTCGAACGACGTCGAAGATTCGCAATAACAGGGCATCGCAACTCGTGGCCCGACGGATTCTGCGGCAAGATACCGCCATTCCAAAGTCCACCACAGTTGATCACCAGCAGAGGGCAGGAGAGTTGCATCCGTGGTGGAGACTATTATCGTAATGGGCGGCGACCGAACCCGAGATTAAGGTCGCTCAGATTAAGGAATTCCTGTCTCGCTCACCGGAAGAAGAGGTCCCTGTGAAAACAGTCTTTGCGTTTCTATTCGCCGTGATGCTCGCGTCTGCCTCCCCGCTGGCAGCTGCCGATCGGCCCAATATTCTATTCATCTTCACCGATGATCACGCCCCGCACGCCATCGGCGCCTATGAAGGCTGGCTGCAGAATGTGAATCCGACGCCGAACATCGACAAGCTTGCCAAACAGGGCATGCTGTTCCGCAACAGTTTCTGCTCGAACTCGATCTGCGGACCGAGCCGGGCCGTGATTCAGACGGGGCTGCACAGCCATCTGAATGGCTTCATGGACAACGGCGACCGCTTTAATGGCGATCAGCAGACGTTCCCCAAGCTGCTGCAGAAGGCCGGCTATCAGACCGTGATGCTCGGCAAGTGGCATCTCGGCACCGATCCGCAGGGCTTCGACCACTGGAAGGTGCTGCCCGGTCAGGGGGACTATTACAACCCCGCCTTCAAGACGCCCAAGGGTCGCGAAGTTCAGGAAGGCTACTGCACCGATCTCGTGACCGATGAAGCCCTCAACTGGCTCAAAGAACAGCGGGACGATTCGAAGCCGTTCATGCTGATGTGCCAGCACAAGGCCCCGCACCGAACGTGGATGCCTCCCCTGCACTACCTGACGCTGTACGACGATGTCGACATTCCCGAGCCGAAGACGTTGTTCGACAACTGGGAAGACAATGCCAGTCCGGCCCGGCATCAGGAGATGGAAATCGACGGGCATCTGAATATCGTCTTCGACTGCTTCGGCCCGCCGATTCACGGATGGGATCCGTACGCCGGGAAGTCGGTGGACCGATCGGGCGCGAAGAACCTCGAGAAGATGACGCCGGAACAGCTGGAGCAGTGGAACGCTGTCTTCGACATGAAGAACAACGAACTGAAGAAGCTGAACCTGACCGGCAAGGAACTGATCCGCTGGAAATACCACCGCTACATCCGCAACTACCTGCGTTGCGTGAAGGGCGTTGATGACAGTGTCGGGCGGCTGATGGATTATTTGAAAGAGTCGGGGCTCGATGAGAACACAATCGTCATCTACTCGTCCGATCAAGGTTTCTATCTCGGCGATCACGGCTGGTACGACAAACGCTGGATGTACGAAGAATCGCTGAAGATGCCGCTGATCGCGAAGTGGCCGGGCGTGATTGAAGCGGGGTCGGTGAATACCGATCTGGTCCAGAATCTCGACTACGCAGAGACGTTCCTCGACATGGCCGGAGCCGAGATTCCTGAGAATATGCAGGGCAAATCGCTGGTGCCGCTGATGAAGGGCAAAACGCCCGACGACTGGCGGGATGCGATTTACTATCACTACTACGAGTATCCCAGCGTGCACATGGTGGCGAAGCATCGCGGCGTTCGCACCGATCGCTACAAGCTGATTCACTTCTATCAGTTCGGCGAATGGGAGTTCTACGATCTCGAAGAAGATCCGGACGAGCTAACGAACCTGTACGGCAAGAAAGAGCATGCCGAGAAGATCGCCGAGATGAAGCAGAAGCTCGACGAACTGGCTAAGCAATATCAGGATGATTCAGACATCCGCGAGATGCCGGACGACTGGAAAAAGAAAATGCGAGCCGAGTCCTAGAGCGGTTTTGCATCAACACAAGAAGGCTGGGATCGACGCCGTCGTCCCAGCCTTTTTGCGTTACTTCCCGGTATCAGCCGTGCCGATCCATGCGGATATTGTTGTTCCGGACCCGATGCCAGCTGGGTTGATCCCGCATCGATCCGCCCGCGATTCCCTGAGCGGCGTTGCCGATCATCTCGCGAATCTTCTCGATGAGTGCCCGGCGATCGATCGGCTTAGGCATATAGACATCGCAGCCGGCCTTCAAACATCGCTCGATCTCCCCGGGAAAGACGTGGGCGGTCAGCGCGATAATCGGCAAAATGTGCTGCTGTTCTCTCAGTCGACGGGTCGCGGTGTAACCATCGACAATCGGCATCTGCATATCCATCAGGATCAGATCGACGGTTGCCCCTTCCCGCGAGTTCATCATCTCCAGAGCTTCCTCGCCATTCTCGACGACCACCATTTCGGCGCCGGCTTTTTCAAGAATGAACTGAATGAGCCGCTGGTTATCGATGCCATCTTCCGCCAGCAGAATCTTACGACCGGCCAGAGCCTTTTCCGTGGAAGATCGTCGCGAACGACTTGTGTCCTCAGCCAAGGCACGTTCCGGGCGAACCTCGGCTCGAATGGTGGCGATGAACTCGCTCCCCTTCTGGATCTCGCTCTTCACCGAGACGTCTCCGCCCAGACAGCGGCACAGGCTGCGGCAAATGACAAGGCCGAGGCCCGTTCCTCCGAACCGGCGACTTGTTGAAGCATCTTCCTGAACGAAAGGCTCGAAGATGTCCGGCAGAACTTTCGATGAGATCCCGATGCCGGTGTCCCGAACAGCGAACTCAATTTCAGACATCGCCAGATCGAGAGACCGCGACTTAACCGCAATCTCGACGTGGCCCTCGTTCGTGAATTTGATCGCGTTGCCGACCAGGTTCATGAGTACCTGACGGATCCGGACGGGATCAGACAGAATCTGCCGTGGCACGTCGTCAGCAATGACGGCCCTGAATTCGACGCCGTTTCGCTCAGCCTGTGGTTTGTAGAGAGCAACGACATCGTTGATCAGCGAGATGAGGTCGAACCGGGTATGGTTGATCTTCATCTTGCGCGATTCGATCTGCGTGACGTCGAGAATATCGTTCACGATCAGCATCAGATGATCGCTGTTCCGTTCAATGACTTCGATATGCTCCAGTGCATCTTCAGACTTCACGACATTCCGAAGTTCTTCCGTGAAGCCGGAGATGGCCGTGAGCGGGGTCCGGATTTCGTGACTCATGCGTCCCAGAAACTGAGTCTTGGCCCGAGAGGCATCTTCGGCGACGAGCTTGGCATCGCGGGAGCGGATATTGGCCGTGATCAGACATCCCAGAGTCAGAGCGATCAGGATCGAGCCAATCCCCCCCAGAATGCGAATTGAGTACACGTAAGGTGAATGCGCCTGCCAGCCATGCATCGGAGCGGCGAGAATCTGCCACGATCCGCCCAGGAGCGAGATCGACTGACAAATCGGCTCCCGCTGCTCGATCCCGGCATTCCCGTAAAAGTACTCGCCTTCGGCTCCCATTCCGTCTTTGCCACGAATTGCAATTTCCAGCGACTTCGGAGCCGCCTGAAGGACTTCGTCCAGCAGCGTTTGGCCATCGATCACGATCGCCGCGATTCCCCAGTATTTCTCCCCCTTTTCGGGGTTATCAGGATCAGGCGTGAAAATGGCGGCTCGGTTAATAAAGGCCTTCCCGCCCCCCTGGATCAGCTCCAACGGGCCTGCCAGCACCGGATCTTTCGTCGACATGACATGCTCGATCGCTTCCCGCTGATGCGGAATCTCCAGCAGATCGACTCCGAGAGCTTCCTTATTGGGCTCATAGGGCCAGACATTGCAGATCGTCGTTCCGCGAGAAAGGGCGATATTGCGAATGCCCGGCGTGGCCGAGATCATGGTCGCGCCGAGGCGGCCGAATCGTTCCGGATCGCTGGCGACACTCGGATCCGAAGAGACAAAGGCTCGCAGCGCAATCGTGAGCGACATCCGCGCGTTCACAGCCGATTCGGCCCTGGACCGTATCAGCCCCAGTTCCTGAACCACATTTGCACGGACTTCGTGATGGTAGCGTTCGTTCTCGAAGCTCTCGATCAGGAGAACTCCCGCCAGGCAGATCAGAAGAGTGACTCCTCCGCCGATCCACGGGGCCAGTCGACTCGAAAGAGATTTGAGGGACATCCGTAACCTACTCCGTAATTCAGACTTTAGACGTTGGGAGACATCCGGGTCTCCTGTCTTAAACGTGTGTTGCGTTTTGGCGACGGAACTGAGATTTAGGTAAAAATACCGACCCTGTCTGGAAGAAAGTTTCGTTACGGGTTTGCCGGTTGCGATCGCATCGAACCTGTCGGTCGTGCTGACCACGCCGAATATTCCGGGTCCCCTCAGGTGTTTACAGGCCGTACATCAGGAGCATGGGACGAGAGCGGTTTCCTGGAGCCGCAGAACCGGTGTTCCCGGCCCATGTCGGATGATCCGAACAATCGCGTCGGGCAAGTGTCCCGGACGGTGGGCTGCGATGTTGAAAGCCATCTGAGGTTCACTGACCCGGGGGCTGCGCTTTCATTTTGCGAGCCGATTCCGTACGGTTCTCAGGTCTGACGTCTCCGACTCCCAGAACCCCGTTTTCATCGACCGACAAGGCTGTTGCACACAATGTTTCAAAAGGTCTCCGATTCCGACTTCATTCGTGGCGAACATTCGGCTCTGAAGTTCTGGTCCACCCGCGAGATTTTCCGCAAGCTGCGTGAAAAGAACGCCGGACGCCCGAAGTGGTCATTTCTGGATGGCCCCATCACGGCCAATAACCCCATGGGTGTCCACCATGCCTGGGGACGGACCTATAAGGACGCATTTCAGCGATATTTCGCGATGACCGGCCACGAACTTCGTTATCAGAACGGGTTCGACTGCCAGGGCTTGTGGGTCGAAGTCGAAGTCGAGAAGCAGCTGGGACTCGGAACCAAAAACGCGATCAACGATTACGGCATCGATCAGTTCGTGAATGAGTGCAAGCGTCGCGTGCTGAATTTCGCGGCTCGTCAGACCGAACAGTCGCAACGGCTCGGCTACTGGATGGAATGGGACAGTCCGAACGAATTGCGAAAACTGGCTGAGAACGTCGGCTCCGAGGAACCAGTCGAGTATGAAACCGCTCGGGGCGAGAAAGTCGCCGATGCCGCTCATCGTCTCGTTTCGAAGCTCGGCAATCCCGACTGGGGCGGGTCGTATTTCACCTTCTCGACCGAGAACAATGAGACGATCTGGACCTTTCTGAAGAAGTGCTTCACTCGCGGCAAGGTCTATCGTGGTCACGATGTCATGCCGTGGTCGGGCCGCAGCGGTTCGGCTTATTCGCAGATGGAAATCGCCGACGGCCGGAAACTCACCGTCCACCGTTCGCTGTTCGTGAAGTTCCCCCTGCAAGAGCGGGAAAAGGAAAGCCTGCTTGTCTGGACGACGACGCCATGGACGCTGACCAGCAACGTCGCGGCCGCAGTGAATCCCGAGCTGGATTACCTCAAAGTCCAGATGAAGCGGGACGGGCAGATCTATTACTTCGCCAAAGAGAACCTGAACTACAAACGGCTCGACAAGGAGTTCAAGGAAGGCTTTGGACGGCCGGAATGGTCGTGGCCGGAGGATATCGGCAAGCTGAAGACGCTGGCTCAGATCCTCAAGGAACAGGGCGGCTTCGAAGAGCTCGGCACCATTAAGGGAGCCGAGATGGTCGGCTGGAAATACACCGGCCCCTTCGATGAACTCCCTGCTCAGAGCCAGCCGGGCGGCTATCCTCCAGAGAAGAATCTGATGGACAAGACAGCCGTCGATTGCCATCTGGTCGTCGATGGCGGTCGCGATTCCAAAGGCAACGCCCATGTTGTCGCGGGGGAAGGAACCGGGATCGTCCACACTGCTCCGGGCTGCGGGGATGTCGACCATAAAATCGGGATCGAACTGGGCATCGTTGGCATCGCTCCGCTCGGGGAGAACGGCCTGTTCCAGGAAGGCTTCGGCGAATTCACCGGCCGAAACGCCATCGATCAGGAAACGGTTGATCTCGTCATCGAGAAACTGCAGGAGAAGGGTCTGCTGGTTTCGGTCGAGAAGTATCCGCACATCTATCCGCACTGCTGGCGGACGGGCGATGAGCTCGTCTTCCGTCTCGTCGATGAGTGGTTCATCGACATGGACTGGCGGGAAGAGATTAAAGACGTGACCCGTCAGATCGACTGGCTGCCCGACAGCATTGATGGCCAGAACCGCGAGGTCGAATGGCTGACCAACATGCGGGACTGGATGATCTCCAAGAAACGATTCTGGGGACTGGCGCTGCCGATCTGGATCAACCCGGAAGACCCTAGCGATTTCGAAGTCATCGGTTCGCTGGCGGAACTGAAAGAACGGGCTGTCGAGGGCTGGGACGTTCTGGAAGGCAACACGCCCCACCGTCCCTGGATCGATGCGGTCAAAATCAAGAGCGAGAAGACGGGCGCTGTTCTGTCCCGGATTGAAGACGTCGGCAATCCATGGCTCGACGCCGGGATCACCCCCTTCTCCACGATGGGCTACAACACGCATCGCGACATGTGGGAGAAGTGGTACCCGGCCGACTTCGTCACCGAGTGTTTCCCCGGCCAGTTCCGAAACTGGTTCTACTCGCTGCTGTCGCTCTCGACGATGATGCGCTACGACGAAACTGACGATCCGGCGATGAAGCGGCCCTTCAAGACCTTGCTCGGACACCGTCTGGTGATGGACGAACTCGGTCGGCCGATGCACAAGTCGGACGGGACCGCGATCTGGTTTGAAGAAGCCGCCGAACAGCTCGGCGTCGACACACTTCGCTGGATGTATCTGAATCAGAACCCGGCGGTCGATCTGCGGTTTGGCCTGCGGGACAAGGACCAGCCAGTTGCTCTCGAAACGCCGGACGGGACGATCACCGAAACTCAGGAAGGCTCGCCGACCTGTAAGGTGACGAGTAAGCCGGCTGATGAGATTCGCCGCCAGTTCCTGATTCCGCTGTGGAACTCGTACGCCTTCTTCGTGAACTACGCACGACTCGATGAGTTCAATCCGAACGACGAGCAAGTGCCGTACGCGGAGCGTCAGGAAATCGATCGGTGGATCCTGTCCCGCCTGCAGACGTTGATTCAAGTCGCTCATGAAAGCTTTCAGGCGTACGACACGTCCCGCTTCGTGACGACTGCCGGGCAGTTCATCGACGATCTGTCGAACTGGTACATCCGCCGCAATCGCCGCCGGTTCTGGCGAAGCAAGGATGTCAATGACAGCGATAAGCGAGCCGCTTATCAGACGCTGCACGAAGTCATCGTCACGCTCTGTCAGCTGCTCGCTCCGGTGATCCCGTTCCTTTCTGAGCGGATCTATCAAAACCTGGTGTTCGGCCGCGATCTGGTTGCAGGCGAGACGGAAACCCCAGCCGATTCGAAGTGGCCGGAGTCGGTTCACCTCTGCGATTACCCGCAGGTAAACCCGGAGCTGCTCGATGAAGAACTGAATGCCCGCACGGCGACGGCTCAGCGCGTCGTCAAACTTGGGCATCAGGTTCGCGAGATGACCAATATGCGGGTCCGTCAGCCTCTGGCTGAGATTCGCATTACCTGCAGCGATCCGGGACAGCAGGCCGCCATCGAACAGCTGGCTGGCGTAATTCAGGACGAGCTGAACGTCAAGAAGATCACGGCCGTGGAGAATCTCGATGGCATCGTGCAGTACGCGTTCAAGCCGAACCTGAAAACGGTCGGTCCGAAATACGGCAAGCTGCTCGGCAAGATTCGGAAAGAACTTCCCGCTCTCGATCCGCAGGCTCTGGCACCACTTCGAGCCGGAGAATCGGTCACGATCGACCTGAGCGGCGATTCGATCACGCTCGAGCCGGATGATGTGCTCGTGAGCACGGAACAGTCGAGCGAGTGGGGCACCGCTGACGAACAGGGTGTCCAGGTCGCGATCTCGACGGTTCTCACCGACGAACTCATTGCCGAAGGGATGGCCCGCGACTTCGTGCGGCATGTCCAGCAGGCTCGGAAAGACGCCAACCTCGAAATCGAAGACCGCATTCAGATCCGATACGCGACCGAGGAAGCCCGCGTTCGAGAAATGGTCGAGACCTGGCAGGACTACATCTCAACCGAAACGCTGGCCGATTCACTCGCTCGCGAGGAGAGCGTTGAGGACGGGAAGAGCGTCAACGTCGGTGATTTTTCGGTTGTTCTGGCCGTGTCGGTCAGCTGAAGTCGACCAGTTGTTCGCTCCGGCGAAAATCTACTGGAGTGACGCCGAAATTCAACGTTTCCTGCCCGCTGAGCCGCCGGAGACGATTGACAGTTCAGTAGTTGCCGGATAATTTTATAGAAGTACTGCGGTGCAATCTGCAAAGATTGCGCTTCGATATTTTTGCATTGATTGATGATTTGCAGTTGCCTGGCCCGACGTAAACCGGCTGCGGCACTGCGATTAGAGTCAATATCCACTCGAATTCTCCGGAATTCGTTGGACTGTTTGTCAGCGTGTGAGGAGCGGGCAATGTGGAGTTGCGTGAGATGACCAACGATCGAGGTCAAAAATGATCGTCACCGTCATTCTTGCGGCAATTCTCCGTTTTGCTGTCCTTCGCGTGAAGCAAATCAGCAGAAAGGCAACTCTTATGTGAGCGCCGAAATGTGGGATTTTCCCCATCTCAGTCATCGCATGAAGTTCCCTGGAACTGCCGATGGCACGGAACGGTTCGATAGAAGTGGGTTTTTTGGAACCCGCTTTTTTATTTTTACAGCGGAATAAATTGCCGAGTCGTCGCTGGATGGAACGTCACCCGGACGGAATTTCCCCAGCGACCTCTAGAATGACGCGATGAGATCATCGCGCTTTCGTTCGGAAGGAGAAACATGAACGCCAGTGAAGTCCTCAGAATCGTCGATGCCATCCACCGGGACAAAAGCATCGATAAGGAGATTGTGTTCGAGGGCATCGAACAGGCGATCCTGACTGCACTGCGAAAGTACTACGGCGAAGAAGACGAACTCTCCGTGGTCATCGATCGAAACTCTGGCGAGCCGACCGTTACCCACAACGGAGAAGACCTGGATCCGGATATCCTGGGCCGCATTGCCGCCCAGACCGCCAAACAGGTGATGATCCAGAAGATTCGCGAAGCCGAACGCGATTCTCTCTACGACGAATTCATCGAACAGAAAAGTCAGCTGCTGACCGGGACCATTACTCGCCTCGAATACGGCGTGGCCACGGTTAACATCGGAAAAGCGGAAGCGATTCTGCCCCGCAGCGAACAGATCCCCGGCGAGAGCCATCGGGTCAACGAGCGGATCCGTGCCGTGATCCTGGACATCAAAAAGGCCGGCAGCCGCATCAAGATCGTGCTGTCCCGCGTGCATCCCGATTTTGTGCGTCGGCTCTTTGAGATCGAAATTCCGGAAATCGCCGAGAACATTATTGAAGTTCGTTCGCTGGCTCGCGAAGCCGGTTATCGAACCAAAGTCGCTGTTTCCTGCTACGATAACAGTATCGATGCCGTCGGAGCCTGTGTCGGCGTCCGTGGTGCTCGGATTCGCAACATCGTTGATGAACTCAGCGGCGAGCGAATCGATATCGTTCGCTGGAACGACTCCCTGCAGGTGTTGATTCCCAATGCCCTGCAACCGGCCGAGGTCGAAGATGTCATTCTCTGCCCGATGCTCGGACGTGTGATCGTCCTGGTGCGGGACGACCAGCTGTCGCTGGCGATTGGCAAGAAAGGCCAGAACGTGCGTCTGGCTTCGAAGCTGGTCGGCTGGGACATCGAAGTCATGACCCGGGACGAACTCGACGAACAGCTCGAACGATCTGTTGGAGCCTTCTCGCAGGTGCCGAACATTTCGGAAGATCTGGCCGAGTCGCTGGTCTCGCAAGGCTTCTTCAGCTTTGACGACCTGTCGGTGATCGAACCGGAACACCTGATCGAACTGAGCGGGTTGTCTGCTGAACAGTGTGATGAAATCATTGAGTATGCAGACGTCGAAAGTCTGCGTCTCGAAGAGGAAGAGAAAATCGCCAAAGCCGCGGCTCGAACGGCTCGCGCCCAGGAGAAACTGGCGGTTTCAAGCGGAGGCGGACCGACCGCCGAAGAGCCGGCCTCGGAAGTGTCAACCGCGGTTGAGACTGGCGAAGCACCGGCTGAGCAGGCTGCAGAAGAGACTGCCACTGAAGAAGTAGCCGCCGAAGACGCCACAGCGGAAGAGACTGAGGTCACTCCGGAATCGACTGAGGAGCGGATTGACCCGCAAGCCTCTGTTGAAGAGGAAGCCGTTCTTGGCGAAGAGGCAGAAGTTCAGGATGTGACTCAGCCCGGAGCCGAAGGCGGCGTCGAGGAAGACGATCAGAAACCGGAACAAGAGGCGTGATCAGGTAATGGCACGTCTCAGATTGTCATTTTTCCTGAAGAACTGGACAAGACGTAAGAACAGGACAGAGCATTCGCTGCGTGTGATTGAACTGATCCGGTTCACAGAGGGTTTATCAGAGGGGTTGCGTTTTGAAGATACGGATTTTCGCTTTGGCGAAAGAGCTCGATTACGACAGTAAAGAGCTGATCAAACATTGCAACGATGCAGGAATTCCTGTGAAGAGCTCGGCTCTGGCCAGCATTTCTCCGGAAGAACGGGATCATCTGCTGAACTACCTTGATTCGCTGAAGGGCAACAAGGTGGCGACAGCGTCCCCATCGTCCGCTCCGACTCCGTCTCCAGAATTCGCTCCCGAGAAGACCGTCGGCAAGGTTCGATCGATTCGCACGATGACGCCGCGTCCGACGCCGAGTCCACGTCAGGAAGAGCCAAAGCAGACTCCTCCGGCTGCCGAGACTCCCGCTCCGGCTGAACCCGTCGAGCAGACTCAAGAGCCCGAAGAAGTCCAGACCCCGGAAGTCGCAGCCGAGCCCGAAGAGCCGAAGGCCGCTCCGGAAGAAGCTCCGACGCCGGAAGTCGTCGCCGAGACCGAAGCTCCCGCTGCTCCGGAACCGGAAGTCGAAGAAGAGCCTGCAGAAACCGCTGAAGCGGAAGAGGTTTCCGACGAAGCCGACAGCGACGACGTCGCTGGGGATGATGACGGCGACGATATCGACACCCCTGATGAAAACGCTCCGACAAAGCCGGAATATGTGTCTCCGACCGGCAACCTGGCTTCCAAGATTCGGGACATGAAGCCTCGGGCCAGCATTCAGGAAGGCGGACAGCGTAAGCCAAAACCGAAGCCTCGTCCCGCCATGCCGAGTCTGGCAACGCCTCCGAAGTTCAAGACCGAAGGGCCTGTCCGGAAGAAAGACGAGGCTCCCGCCCAGAAACCGGACGTGAAACTGACCGCCCAGATTCTGGATGGTCAAAGTCCGCTGGCGGCTCATATCCGCAAGCACAGCGATGACAAGACACGAGGAAAAGGCGGAAAGCCGGGTGCGGAGGAATCCGACGATCGTCCAAAGACGCGCGGTCGGTTCGGTGGCATGGCCGATCGGGAGATCCGCCGTGGCCAGCGTGGGCGTCGTCGAACAGATGATGACCGTGATGACTCGATGCGTTCCCGCCGCGGTCTTCGTCAGCGTCGCAATCGCAACGTTGAATACAAGTCGGCTGCATCGATCGAACAGCCGATTACGGTTCGAAGCCTCTCAGAAGCGATGGGACGTCCCGCCAAGGACCTGCTGACGATTTTGTTCAAGCAGGGCATCATGGCCCAGATCAACGACTCGCTCGATGAAGAGACGGCGATGGATCTGGCGATCGAACTGGGCGTCGACCTGACGATCAAGAGTGAAGAAAGCGTCGAAGACCTGCTCGCTCAGCGTCGGGAACAGGAGTTCGAAGAAGGCGAACTGATTTCCCGCCCGCCGATTGTGACCATTCTCGGTCACGTCGACCACGGGAAAACGACACTGGTCGATACGCTGCGTACGTCCAATGTGGTTGCCGGGGAAGCCGGGGGAATCACCCAGCACATCGCCGCCTACCAGGTGGAAAAGAACAATCAGAAGATCACTTTCGTCGATACACCGGGTCACGCTGCGTTCGGGGAAATGCGATCTCGCGGTGCCAACGTGACCGATATCATTGTCCTGGTGGTCGCCGCCAACGATGGTGTCATGCCACAGACCGTGGAATGTATCAGTCACGCAAAAGCGGCTGGTGTTCCATTGATCGTCGCGATGAACAAAGTCGACCTTCCGGACGTCAATGAGCAGAAGGTTCTTCAGGAACTCGCTTCCCACGACGTGCTCGTCTCTGAGTGGGGTGGCGATGTCGAAGTCGTTCGCACGTCGGGTTTGAAGAACATTGGTATCGATGACCTGCTCGAAACGATTCTCCTGACCGCTGAGCTTCACGAGTACAAGGCTGCACCGCAGGCGGAAGCTTATGGAGCCTGTCTGGAAGCGTTCCGGGACGAAGGTCGCGGTCCGATTGCCTGGGCGATCGTGCAACAGGGAACTCTGCGTGTCGGCGATGTCGTCGTGTGCGGAACGGCCTACGGTCGTGTGCGGGCGATGTTCAACGACTACGATCAGGAACTGACCGAAGCTGGTCCGTCCCAACCTGTGCGAATTGCCGGACTCGATACCGTGCCCGCTGCCGGAGACCACTTCTTTGTGATGTCCGACATCGAAGAAGCACGGGCGATTGCCGAACAGCGGATTCATCAGGGTCGTACCGAATCCCTGGCGAGCCGTGGCGGTCCCAAGACGCTGGAACAGATTCTGGGTGGCGGCGGCGAGAAGAAGCTGCCAGTCATTCTCAAGGCCGATACGCCTGGTTCGATCGAAGCCCTTCGCGGCGAGATCGAGAAGTTCGAGCATCCGGAAGTCCGGACCGAAATTCTGCATGCCAACGTCGGGGGTGTTAACGAGAGCGACGTGTCTCTGGCCGCGGCGTCAGGTGCGATCATTATCGCGTTCCACGTTATCGCCGAAGATCGGGCCGCTCATCTGGCCCAGAACGAAGGCGTTGATATTCGCCGGTACAACATCATCTACGAGATCACCGAAGATATTAAACGGGCTCTCGAGGGACTGCTGGCACCGGAAACGGTCGAAGTTTCGACGGGACGTGCCATCGTCCTGCAGACCTTCAGCATCAGCCGCACCGGTACGATTGCCGGTTGCCGTGTGCTGAATGGAACGATCGACCGCAACGACCGCGTCCACGTGATTCGCGACCAGACCATTATCAACAACTACCCGATCGCGTCGCTGCGTCGTGAGAAGGAAGATGTGAAGTCGGTTCGTGAAGGCATGGAATGCGGAATCCGGCTCGACGGGTTCAACGACATCAAGGAAGGCGACCTGCTGGAAGCATATCGCATCGATAAGCTGCAGCGGACACTGGATGATTAATGCTGGCTGGCGTAATCACCGAGTTCACTGTTTTAGCTCCCTAGAAGGAATCCGCACTGAATGTCGACACGTCGAACAGCTAAAGCTTCCCGAGCCGTGCGGGAAGTGATCAGCACGGCGATCCTGTTCGAACTGAACGATCCCCGCATCAAGAACGTCACAGTCCTCGACGTCGATGTCGCCGCGGACATGCGTTCGGCCAAGGTCTATGTCAGCGTGTTGGGCGACGAGAAGTCGCAGCAGTTGAGTCTTCACGGCCTCAACTCTGCTCGCGGCTATCTGCAAAAACTCGTCGCCGACCGCATCGACACACGCTACACCCCCATCCTCACCTTCGTGCTCGATGACAGTGTCAAGAAGAGCATCGAGACGTCCAGACTTCTCCGCGAGCTGGCCATCGAGCGGGGCGAGATCCCTCCTGAAGATGATGTCGTCTCCGACGAGGAACTCTCTGCGGACGAGGCTGACGAATCCGATTCGCCGACAACAGACGAGGATCATTCAGACGACTCTGAGTCCCGAGAGGACGCCTGACAGCCGGGAGCTGAATTCACAGGCAGAAGCGAACATACACATACCGACTGAGGTGGACCTGCAATAATGTCAACAAACCGGATCAAAGCCGCTGACCGTACGAAAGTCTGTCAACAGGTCGTCACGCAGCTGAAGAAAAAGTACGGCTCGCGAGTGCCGAAGACGGACCACGATGTTCTGGACTCGCTGCTGTTCGCGATCTGCCTGGAAGACGCTACGCATGAACGTGCCGAGGCAACGATCGCCCGTTTGCACGAAGCCTTCTTCGACTACAACGAAATCCGTGTCAGTTCAATCACCGAAGTGCAGCATGTCTTCGTCGACGAATCCGAGCCGGAATGGCGGGCGATGCGGGTTCGTGAATCGCTGCAACAGGTCTTCGAAGGGCGTTACAGCTACGACCTCGAAGATTTCAAGAAGAAGAATCTCGACGCAGCCGAGAAGTACCTGAAGCAGATCAGCTCGCTGACTCCGTTCGTCATGTCGCACACGATGATGTCGACGCTCGGAACGCACACGGTTCCTGTCGATACCTCCCTGCTGAAATGCTGCATCTGGCTTGGCCTGCTTCCGGAAGACGCCGATGTTTCGACAGGCTCCGATCAGCTGAAAGCCGCAGTCCGCAAAGCCGATGTCCCCCAGTTCTTCCATCTCATTCATGAACTGGCCAACGATCCGGCCTACACTCCGATCTTCACCAGTTTGCCGGCTCCGGCCGACGACGATCCGCTTGCTGTGCTCAAGGGATCGGTATCGCGCCTCAAAGACCTGCTCGACGGTAAGGTGAAGCCAGCCGCCCCGAAGTCGTCGGGAAGTTCGAAGTCAAAAAGCAAGACCGCCGAGAAATCTTCTTCTGGGAAGACCACCAAGAAAACAACAAAGAAGAAGGCCACGAAAAGCAGTGGCGGCAGCTCCACGAAAGCCTCTTCAAAGAGCACCAAATCGACCGCCAGTCGCAAGACCGGCACTTCGACCAAGAAGAAGACGAAGAAGAAGTCTTCCTGAACCACTCGCGTTCTCTTCGCAGATTTGCTGCGGGAGACCGCCGTGTTCAATTGCAGATTCGGTATGGTTCGATTAGCCTCGATTCAACGCGGAGACATGTGTTTGTGTCTTCGCCAACCTGCCTGAGTTTCCCGCCGACCGGCATGCTCACCCCCGGACGGTCATTACCGAATCACTGCAACCCGGGCGACGGCAGTCTGCCCCGGGTTCGAGGAGCAGCGCTATGCGTTCGGAATTCGTTCGGTCACTTGCATTTCTCCTTGTCGCTCTGATCTCAACGAGCTTCAGTCACGCCGGACCGGTGGAAGTCTACCGCATCAGCGGCGAAAACTGGGACGAGATTGTCCCGGATGGCAAGGAAGTCGATGCCATCCATGGCGACTTCGTTCTTCGCAACGACCATGTTGTCGCCGTCGTCGCTCAGCCGATCGCGACCCGCAACGCGAACATGACAACGCCAGCCGTCGGCGGTTGCCTGATCGACTACACAACCCGATTGCACCCAGCGGACCAGTTGACCGCGTACTATCCCGGCAGCCGCGCTTATCCGTTCCGCTCGGTTCAACTTCGTAATGCTGCCCACGAATCCCTGGAGTTCGATGACCGCAACACCTTCTCCGACGAGCAGGCAATCGAATTGACAATGATCGCACCGGCTGTGGAAAACCGGCCCGAGTTGCATGTCACCTACCGACTCGAAGCCGACAGCCCGCATTTGATTGTTCGACAGACATTCCGCAACACAGCGAAATCGGATGTCGATGTCCTCTTGAGCGACGATCTCCGTTACGACGCCGGTAATGAAGACGCGTTCAAGACCGCTAACGGCAAGTCGGATCTGTATCTGGTCGAAGACCGTTTCTGGGGGCAGGCGTATGGCGTTTCGATTCCCGGGCGGCAAGTCACTTCGCGAAGCACATCGCGGCTGTCTGTTTTGCGTTACGGTCGCGGCAGTCGCCAGCCGGATTTGTCGCTGAAGCCGGGCGAACAGTACTCGCTCGAACTGAATCTGTACGTCGCCGGGAATGCGTGTACGCTGCGAAATCAGCATGCATCCAGCGAAGGCGATGCCAGTCCCATTCCCGCAACCGTTACGGTCATCGGTGGTGGACGGCGGATCCCGAACGCCCGCGTGGAGCTGACGCGGGACGGTGAGTATTACGGCACGCTCTGGGCTGATGGAAGCGGGCGGATCGATCAGAAGCTGCTTCAGGGAGACTACGCGCTCGCGGTCTCTTTCTGCGGAATTCCCGTCGGAGCTTCCTACCCGTTCGCCGTGACCGAAGAGAACTCTCAAATTGATCTGGATGTCCCGCTGGAAGTCGGCACGCTGAAAATCGACGTCGACGGAACCGATGGCAAACCTCTGCCCTGCAAGGTTGAGTTGCGTCGTCGCGGCGAATCGACACCGCTCGATCTTGGTCCGGAGTCGGCAATTCGGCAGGTAAAGAATCTGGTGTATCTGCCGCGCGGAACAGAAAACATTCTGCTTCCGACGGGCGAGTACGAAGCAATCATCAGCCATGGCCCCGAGTTCGATGCCGCGTTCAAGAACGTGACCGTCGAGGCTGATCAGGCAACGCAGTTGACGGCTCAACTCAAGCGGAGTGTCGATACCACCGGCTGGGTCAGCACCGAGTTTCACAGCCACAGCAGTCCATCCGGGGACAATACCAGCCATCAGATGGGCCGGGTCCTCAATCTGCTTTGCGAACATCTTGAGTACGCTCCCTGCACCGAGCACAACCGCATCGACACTTACTCGCCGCACTTGAAGGCGCTCAAAATTGAAGACCAGCTGGCAACCTGCACTGGCATGGAACTGACGGGTAAGCCGCTGCCGCTGAATCATCAGAACGTTTTCCCGTTGGAACATCATCCCGGTCAACAGGATGGCGGAGCCCCGGTGACCGACGACAGCCCGGAAACTCAGCTGCAGCGAGTCGCTCTCTGGGATGACCGCAGCGAAAAGGTGGTCCAGCAGAATCATCCCGATCTTGGCTGGCTCTTCTACGATAAGAACGGAGACGGTGTGAGAGACGAAGGACACTCCCAGTCGTTCCCTTACATCGACTGCATCGAGATTCATCCACCGACCGCCGTGTTGAAGATCCCGGCCGATCTCAACAATTCATCTTCGGTGCCCAACAGCAACCGTGTTTTCAACTGGCTGCAGTTACTCAACCAGGGATACCGCTTCGCCGGCGTGGTCAACACCGATGCTCACTACAACTTCCATGGCTCCGGCGGGCTGCGGAACTGGGTGAAGAGTTCGACCGATACTCCGGCGAAGATCAGTACGGACGAAATGGTCGAACAGGTCACTAAAGGATGTGTGATCATGTCGAATGGTCCATTCCTCACCGTAGAAGCCCGCCCCTCGGGGAATAACGATGGCGATGCCATTCTTCCCGGCGGAGAATTCGCCAGCCCAGACGGAACGGTCGAACTGACGATTTCCGTCCAATGCCCGAACTGGTTCGACGTCGATCGTGTGTTCGTTCTGGCGAACGGTCGGAACGTTCCCGAGCTCGATTTCAGCCGTGGAAAGAATGCCGAAAAGTTCGGCGATGGCACGGTGAAGTTCGAGCAGACACTCAGTCATACGTTCTCTGCAGACACGCATCTGGTCGTCGTTGCAGCCGGAGAGAATTCTCAGCTCGGCCCCGTGCTCGGCCCGAAATGGGGAGCCCAGCAGCCGACCGCGATCAGCAATCCGATCTTCGTCGACGTCGATGGCAACGGGTTCACCGCCAATGGCGATGTCCTCGACGATGGTCTGCCTGTCAAAGAGCAGTAACGCGGAGCTCTTACCAGAACTTCCACCAGCTGCGAGCCGGCTCCGGTGCCCGTCCATAGCCAACCGGTTCCGGCGGCGGGGCAGAAACGGTCCGTCGCTGACGGCTCGAAGTGAGCACCTTTTTCTCGGGCAGAAGCACGGCGCTTAACGCGCCTTCGCGTCCGCCGGTGGTATCGCAGAGAATACGCCGGTCGCCGAAAACGACATCGCGAAACCAGACGTGGCCGGAAACCACGGTCTGCCGGCAGTCATCGGGGACGGGATCGTCGGCGTACTTCTTCTCGCACAACCATTGCGGACGGTTCAGCGAAAAGTCCTTCTGCCGCAAGATCCGCAGCTGCATTTCGGTGGACGTTAGCGGATCGAGTCCGGCGTGAACGATCAGATAATCGGGATGCTCCACAACCCAGGGGAGGTTGGCCAGGAAGTCGCGATGCGATTGCGGCATCGCTTCTTTGAGAGCTTCCAGATCGCCGAAAGGAACATCGTACGAAGCGAAGGTTGCTTCGGAATCGTAATGGTCAAGCCAGCGGCCCGCCCAATTGGAATACTCCGGCGCAGGGATCAGTCCGAGCGATGCGCACATCGCAAAATCATGGTTCCCGGCAACCGCAGTCGTTCTGGGGTGATAGTCGATGAACTCAAGCAGCATGTCGATTGTTTCGCGAGTCTCGGGACCGCGGTCGACGAAATCGCCGACGAACACGATCCAGCGTTCATCGAAACGGGGCGCGTCCTGAAGACGATCGAGAATGATGCCCAGCTTGTCGACCTGGCCGTGCAGGTCTCCGACGACGGCGATCGGGCCTGAAATATTCGTTTCGAGATCCATTTCGAAAACCATCTATCCTTACGAGTTTGCACAGTTTTCCGGCGTTGAGCGATCCCGGTATTCTGTCAGTTACGCCCGAACGGGACAAGATGAACTGAAGTCTCAGCTTCATTCGAACCGTAGAAGCCCTCGAATTCCGCCGAACGTTGCACGGATCCGCAGCGGTTTTCCCAGAGCTGAGCCGTAGCGTTGGCTCTGCCTTCAATCCCGCGATACAATGCACGCAAGGCTGTTTTGGCTGCCACAGTCTGCTTCCAGCGCGCATTTCATGCATCCCTGTCTATCGGTCCGTCAGCCAGAGGAACGGAGTTAACGCGGCATGCCTGCCACCAATTCACTGAAAGAACTTCACCAGACGCATCAACAACTGGAGGACGCACGGCATCAGCTCGAACGAGGCCCGGTTCAGATCAAAGCCCGCGAATCAATCGTCCGCAAACGGGAAAAGGAGCTGGAAGATTATCATGCCGAGCTGAAACGGCAGAAGATGTTCGCCGATCAGAAATCTCTCGATCTTCAATCCCTGGAAAAAAAGATCACCGACCTCAAGGTCAAACTGAACTCAGCCGCTTCCAATCGTGAGTTCGATATCTTCAAAGAGCAGATTCGAGCCGACGAGATGGCGATGTCGGTCCTCGAAGACGAGATCCTCGAAATCATGGAGCGAATCGACTCCGAGACGGCCCGTCAGGAGGAGTACGAGCAGAACGTCGCCAAGGCCAAAGAGGATCGTGACGCATTTCGCGCCCAGTTTGAGACCAAGTCCCGCGAACTTCACGATACGATTCAGAAACTGGAGAAGCACCTGGCCAGCCTCGAGCGTCTGCTGCCAAGCGAGCCCAAGGAACAGTATCGCCGTCTCGTCGCCAGTCGCGGTGCGAAGGCCATGTCGGCCGTTTCCAACGGAGCCTGTGGAAACTGTTATGTGAACTTGACCCCCCAGCAGCGAATTCAGATCAAGAGCGGCGTTGTTCTGTTCTGCAGCAGTTGTGGAGCCTTGCTATACATCGATGAGAGTCAGGAACCTTAAAGCATTCCGCTCAATTTCACCGGATCAGCCTGCAGGATTCCGTTGTGAAGAAATCTGGAAATTCTGATCAATCTCTGTTCCAGAAACTCTTTCGGAATCAACTTCCGCTGGAGTCGGAAACGACGATTTTCATCCTCGTCAGCGCCCTCGATATCTTCATGACGTGGATTCTGCTCTCCGGCGACGGCTTCCGCGAATCCAATCCGATTGCGAAATACTTCCTTGATCGCTGGGGCCGGAAAGGCTTCGTCGGATTCAAGTTTGCATCGGTCACGGTTGTCTGCGTGATCGCTCAGATTGTTGCAACGAAGAATCTTCGACTGGCTCGCATGGTGCTGTTGTTCGGCACCATCGTTGTGGGAGCCGTCGTCGTCTACAGCTTCATGCTTTGGCTCCGAGCAAATGCTCTTGCGTAGTGCTTCGAGCCGACTACCTTATAGGTACGCATGCCGAATTGATGCCGGGAGTCCGTCTCGCGACTCTGGCTGCCGGGCAGAAGCACTGTGAGAACGTCCGCGTGATCTGAGCGGACTCGAACCTTCCGGCCGTACGTCGACTTCACCAGCAACATTGAGATCGTCCCAAAGAAAGAAGAGCCGATGCCCGTTTCCTGTGATTCCCAAATCGTCGATCAGCTGAAAAAACATGGACAGGACCATCTGCTGCGGCATTGGGAAGAACTAAACGATTCGCAACGCCAGCATTTGCAGGAGCAGTGTTCGAGCATTGAACTCGACGAGTTCAAGAAGCTGATCGCACAGGCCTTTGATGAAGATTCCGACAAGTCGATCGATCCAGCCGCCATCAGTCCGCTCACGCAGGCGATTCGTCTGCCCGAAGCGGGCGAAGAACAGGCCTGGACCGAAGCCCGCCAGACGGGTCACGAAATGCTCGACGCCGGAAAGGTCGGAGCAATTCTCGTTGCCGGCGGACAGGGGAGCCGTCTGGGATTCCCGCATCCGAAGGGGATGTTTCCCGTCGGCCCGGTGACGGATCGCACCCTGTTCCAGATCTTCTTCGAGCAGCTTGTCGCCTTGTCGAACAAGCACGGCGTTCGCATTCCGTACTTCATCATGACGAGCGATGCGACGCATCAGGAGACAATCGACTTCCTGAAAGAAAACGACTGGTTTGGCTACCCCGAAGAGGATGTCTTCCTCTTCAAGCAGGGGACGATGCCAGCCGTGGATGATCAGGAGGGGAAAATCCTGCTTAGCGAAAAGCATTCCATTGCAATGAGCCCCGATGGACACGGGGGGCTGCTCAATGCCCTGCATCGTGCCAAGCTGTTTGAAGAAATGCAGCGGCGCGGCATCGAGTATCTGTATTACCATCAGGTCGATAATCCCTGCGTGCAGATGTGTGATCCGGCCATGCTCGGATTTCACAAGCAGCGCGACGCCGAGATCTCGACCAAAGTTGTCGCCAAGCGGAATGCGGGGGAAAAGGTGGGCGTGCTGGCGGAAGTGAATGGCACGCAGATGATCATTGAATACAGCGACCTGTCGGAAGAGATGTCCCGCGATACCGATGAAACGGGTGGACTCAAGTATTGGGCCGGCAACATCGCAATTCACGTGATGAACCGTGATCTGCTGGAGCGACTCGCGACCGGGGAAACTCGACTGCCGGTACATATCGCTCACAAGAAAGTCAGCCATGTTCTTTCGGATGGCTCTCAGAAAGAAGCCGACTCGCCAAACGCCTACAAGTTCGAGCGATTCATTTTCGATTCGATTCCGCTGGCGAAGAATCCGCTGGTGATTGAGACCTCGCGTCAGGAAGAGTTCAATCCGGTAAAGAACGCCGAGGGGGACGACTCTCCGGCGACGTCGAAGGCCGCCCTCAACGCCCGCGCCCATCGCTGGCTGGGTGAAGCCGGTTACAACGTCGATGAGAACGCAACAATCGAAATCAGCCCGTTGATCGCACTCGAGCCAGACGACCTCCGCGACAAACTTCAGCCCGAGCAGCTCGAAGGGGAGTCGATCGTTCTGCAGCCGTAGCAGAGCTCAGGGTTCGCAGAAATTCCGCAATCGTCGATAATCTCGCCCGAGAGCTCCTGTACGACCGACAGGGGTGGCAACCACCATCGCCGTTCAAGGTGGGAGAGACGCTGAAGACAAGCTGCTTGTTGCTTTGCAACACAGAGATGAATCTCTGTGCCATCCCGGTGTGGGCTGCTTAGGTGTGGCGTCGTTTGGGGCTTATGACTACGGCTGCGGCGGGTAGATGCCGAGGGCGCGTTTCTTTTCCTCGATCAATGCGACGTGATGCGGGATGTGACCGGTGATCCGTTTCAGCAGGACTTCGATGCTGATCTCGCCATCCCGCGAGTGCTGGCCGACCCGCTGGAATGCCTCTTCCGGAACACTGCTGAGAATCTCACGGACCTGCTGACGGACGGATCGCATCAGTACGAGTTCGTTATCCAGATTCCGCACGTCGTAGCCGAGCCCTTCGGCGAAGGTATCGGGGTCACCTCCCATGAGGAGCGGTTTGTCTTCAACGAGCACCCGCTTGATGCGGTCGGCATAAATCGGTTCGAAATCGGCCAGATGGCAGACGACCTCGCGCGTCGACCATTTCCCGGGAACAGGCCGGGCGTTGATCTGTTCCGGCGTCATGTCGGCAATCATCTCGGCGAGTTGATCGGGGCCGGCGGCGTATTCATCGAGAAGGTGAGCGTATTTCATCGCGTGCTACTGCTTTCGGTATTCGAGTCCATGATAATTAGAACTTTGTGCTGACCTTTCTCGGCTGCAGTCTCCAGGGCCTGGTCGGCCTGCTCCAGCGGGAATCGTGCCGTGATCAGCGATTCCACTTCGATCTCCTGGTTGGCCAACGCTTCAATAGCCCGGGGAAAGGGGCCGCAGCGCGAGCCGACCAGTCGCAACTCATCGATAACGATCTGTGCCATGTCGAGATCGTATCGGCCGGCGACTGTCGTCTTCATCACAATTGTTCCCCGGGGACGAACGAGCTTCAAGGCCAGCTCCAGTCCCGATTCCGATCCTGTGCAGTCGACCACAACTTCGGCCTTCCGTTCGGGAACAAGATCGTCGAGGACAATCGTGTCCAACCCTCGCGCACGGAATCGTTCCAGCTTACCGGCGTGCTTGCCGACCACGGTGACGTTTCCGCCGGCTGCGGCGAGCACCTGAGCGCAGAGGTAACCAAGTCGGCCATCGCCGAGAACTGTCACCGGAGTCTTCGGCGGGATCTCGATCTGTTCCAGAATCTCGAAGGCGGCCGCGAGCGGCTCGATAAAGACCGCCTGCTCATCCGGGATCCTGTCGGGAATCTCAAAGAGGTTCTCTTCGGGTACCGCGACCCGTTCGGCGAAGCCTCCGCTTCGACCGAGGATTCCGATCACGGTGCGGTTCGGACAATGGTGCCGATTCTCGGGACAGTATTCGCAGTCCTCGGCCAGACAGCAGTTGATATCGGGAGCGACGCGCCGTCCCTTCAGGCGTCCCGATTGAGGGATGCCGACGAACTCGTGGCCGGGGATGCCTTCAAACCCCATATAACCGCGGGCCAGCTGCAGATCCGTTTCGCAGACGCCAGCAAGTTTAATGTCGAGAACGACTTCGCGGGGGAGCGGCTGAGGTTCAGGGAGATCCCTCTCCACGGTCAGGCCTTCAGCCGTCAAAACCAGTCCCAGCATACGTTCTTCCTTTCCGCGTTCCGGTGGGAACCGAGTAATTGATTCAACTGCCCCAATCGACATCAACGATACCGTGGTCGCATCCGTCGTTGACGAAATTCAGCGAGGCCTCGGGAAACTTCGTCACCACGTGGAGATTAGTGACCTATGTTTCCAAAAGGGAACGTCTCCTTCGACACAGCGGCGAGAGTCTGCACCGAGCAGACCATTCACAATGCTTGCCGGCAGTTCCAGGAAACTCCAGATCGACCGACTTCATGAACGTCACGCCATCCCAGATCGGGTTTGTTCTGTTCGTGCTTGCGAACGCAACGATCTTCGTGCGCCCGTGGGAAGTGCTGCCCGAGCTGGAAGGGTTTCAGGTCTATGAACTTCTCATTCTGACGGCTGGCCTGCTGAGCTACAAGCAGATCCAGCATCACGTGAAAGCTCGATGCCTGCTGGCGCAGCCGATTACGCTCTGCGTCCTCGGCGTCCTGGTTGCGGTGCCTCTTTCGCATCTGGCCAACGGCTACCTGGGTGGAGCCATCCAGGGGACGGTGATGATGCTCAAGACGGTCGTGTACTATCTTGTGCTCGTCGCAGTGGTTGATTCCACCCGGCGCTTCCGCGCCTTTCTGATGACACTCGCGATCTGCGGCCTGATCAGCATTGGGATCGCCGATGCCGACTATCACGACCTGATCAAGATCGAATCGCTCACGCATATCAAAGAGCGGATCGGCTACTCCCCGTCCGGGCAGGATCAATTTCTGATTCGCCTTTGCGGACTGGGCATGTTTCACGATCCGAATGATATGTCGCTGCTGATCATCACGACCGGATTCCTCTGCATGTCTCAGTTGATGGATCGGCACTGGGGCTGGGCGCGTCTGCTCTGGCTGGCGGCGTTTCCGCTCTTGCTGCTCGCGATTCACGATACACATTCCCGAGGCGGATTGATTGCCGCTGCGGCAGGCATCATGGCCTACCTCACGATGAAACGGGGACGAGCATTTGCAATTACCGCCATCTGCTGTGGCGTCGCAGCCGCCCCGCTGATGCTGGGGCGAATGGCCAACTTCGATCTTTCCGGCGGAACCGGGCAGCAGCGAATTCGCTTGTGGGCTGAAGGGTTCCAGGCGATTCAGTCTCCGAAAATCCTCTTCGGCATCGGGCAGGGAATGTATGAAGGACTGACCGACTACGTCGCTCACAACTCCTACGTGCATTCTTTTGTTGAACTCGGTTTGTTCGGCGGGTCGATGTTCGTCGGCTGCCTGTTCTTTGCCGCCTACGGTCTCTATCGACTCAAACGGGATGATGAAACCGTTTACGACGCCGACCTGAAATACTTCCAGCCCTTCGTTGCCGCCATCATCGCCGCCTGGGCAGCCGGGTTCCTCTCGCTGTCCCGCTGCTACCCGACGCCAACCTACACGATTATCGGTATGGCAGCCGCGTATCTGAATATCACCGGGATTCATCTCTACCCGAGACGTCCCGTGTTGCGACTCGATTACCCGCTGGCCAAGCGCTGGCTGGCCAGCAGCATGCTGGTGTTTGTCGCCATGTTTACCGCCACCAAAATCTTCGCCCGTTTCTAAGTCGAGAACTGAAAAAGACACTCTTCGATGTCGGTCAAAGTCAATGTTCTAATCAGCTGGCTCGCACACGCGGTGACGCTGGGAATCGGCTTCCTTTTGATGCCGTATATCCTGCACACCGTTGGGGACAGTACGTACGGAACGTGGCTGCTCCTGAACTCGATCGCGGGACACGCGGGTCTGCTGTACTTCGGCTTCGGTGAGGCAATCTCACGGTTCACGTCGAAGTACCACACCGAAGAGAAGTGGATTGAGCTTAACCGAACCTTCAGCTGTATCACGTCGATTTATCTAATCTCGGGCTGCATTGCGTTTCTGCTCGGAGTCGGTCTGGCGATCGCAGCTCCGTACATCAACGACTGGCCCGGACATGCTCTGAGCGAGATCCGCTGGACGATTCTGATTCTCGCGATGAACGCAGCCATCTCGATTGGCGGCAGCTCCTTCGGCGGGATTCTGATGGGGATTCAGCGATTCGACGTTGAGCGTTCGATTGTGATCTCGATTAACATTCTTCGGCTCGTGCTGACGCTCGTGTTTCTGCACGTCCAGCCGAATCTGCTGACGCTCGCTCTGATCTTCCTCGCAGTAACGGTCGCAGAAAACGCCGCGACCTGCATCTGCGCGTTTCGCTTCGTCCCGACGCTGCAATTCCGTTTCCGACACCTGCGGCGACGTGTTTACCGGCGCTGTCTCTCCTTCAGCATGTTCACCTTCCTGTCGTTGATCGCCGAACATCTAATCTACATGACCGACACGATCGTCATCGGTTTTCTGCTGGGGCCGCTGGCTGTGGTGCCGTACTACATCGCCTCACGCGTCTGCGAGATGATTCGCGCTCCGGTAATCCAGGTTGGCTATGTCTTCATGCCACGAGCAGGTCAACTGCACTCGACCAGTCAGGATGAAGAACTCCAGTCGCTGGTCTGTCGCGGCTTTGGTTTGGCGTTCGTGCTGACGGCGTCGGCATTGATCGGCGTGTATTACTTCAGCCATCTGCTGATCGAAGTCTGGATCGGCACCGGCTATCTGAAAAGCAGCTGGCTGCTTCTCATTCTCCTGGCGGGACAATTGATCGCTCTGCCAACACAACTCATTCGTCATGTTCTGACAGGTACGGGATTTGTTCGTTTGCCGGCTCTCCTGTTCCTGGCAGAAGCGGTCACGAACCTGTGCCTTTCTCTCGCACTGCTTCCCTGGCTGGGCGTTTACGGCGTCGCAATCGGGACGCTCGTTCCGCTCGTGGTCTTCGAAGGGGGCATCCTGCTGCCCATGGGGGCCCGGCAATTGGGGCTCACCGTGCGACAGATCCTGCGACGGGGCATCGTTCCACAACTGCTGCCGTTGAGCATGATTCTGACTTACTCGATGCTGATCGACGGACTGCACCCTCAGGCCACGTGGCTGCATGTCTTCGGCATCCTCGCTGGAGCGCTGGTTGTGCTGCTGGCTGGCCTGGCTGCTGCCGAACGATTGAAGCTTTCTGACGACCTGCCCGAACCGGCTCCGACTTTGTTGAACCAATGAAGGGAAACCGTTTGATGATCGACACTACGACACAGTCGACCGCCACGACGGTCGCAACTTCACACCTTCGAGACAACCTTCCGCGCGGCGACTCGAACGAGTCCGCGATGACCGTCTCGTTTTACTCGATGGAAGAATACACGCAGGTCAAAGCCGCCTGGGAAGATCTCGAACTCCGAATTTCCGATGTTCCGCTGACCTGTTCGTGGTTGTGGACTTCGACCTGGCTGGCCAATTACAGCAACGTGGTTCGGCCGATCTTTGCCGTGGGGACGGTCGGAGGAACCGTTCGCGCTCTTTGTCTGCTCAGTGAAGTTCGCGGTAAGCTGCTGGGAGTGTTCCCGATTCGCAGTCTCTATCTCGGCACGGCTGGCGAGCCGCACGGTCACAGTGTCTGCGTCGAGTACAACGAACTTCTTGCCGAGCCCGACTATCGGCAGCCGTTCCTTTCCGCACTCCATCAACTGCTGGCTTCGCGAACGGACTGGGACCAGTTCGTTCTCAATGGCGTGAATGAATCGAATAACCAGGATCTGATCCTGCCAGCTGACAACCGAACAAAAGACGCCTCCATTCGCTCTCGTGAGTCGCGGTACTTCGACCTGCAGGCGTGCCGTGAAAGCGGAGCCGAAGTTCTTGAACAGCTCGGCCGGAGCACGCGTTCCAACCTCAAACGCCGCGTGAAGCAACTTCAGCCCATCGAGGTCGAATGGGCCGAATCGCTCGATCAGGCCCGCGACATTTACCGCGAACTGGTCGAACTGCATCAGGCACGCTGGCAGGCGGTTGGCGAACCGGGTGCGTTTGCCAGCCCACGGTTTGATCAATTCCAGCGGCAGTTGATTGAGCAGGGATTCAAACAGCGTTCGGTCGTGCTGACACGAATCCGCTCAGCCGGAGAGACGATCGGTTGCCTCTATCTGCTGAATGATCGCAACAGACTGCTCGACTACGTCTCTGGATTTGCCTCATTCGATCAGGTCTCCAGTCCCGGTCTTGTGTCTCATTATCTGTGCATGAACGAAGCACTCGTGCGCGGCTACGATGCCTATGACTTTCTCGTCGGAGACAAACGCCACAAAGAGAACCTCGGCAAGTCGTCGAATCAACTTCAGTGGATCACCTGCGAACGAAAGCGACTCGCCTTCACCGTTCGCGATCAGCTGCGACAGCTAAAGCAACTCGTGAAACGCTCACCGAAAGTAGATCAGAATGACTAAGAGCGTCGCCATGCCTGCAACCGATACTCCGCGAACGACCGGCTTGAACTCGACCGACGGATCCCGCATCCGCGTCTGTCATGTGAGCATGTGTCTGAGCACCGGAGGTCTCGAACGACTGCTCGTCGAATTCGCGCGGCGTCGCAATCAGACGCAGTTCGAGACGATCTTCGTGGCTCTCGGAGACATCGGCCAGCCGGCCGTCGAAATCGAAGAACTCGGCTGCAAAGTGATCTCGCTGAAAGATCAGCTGACTGGTCGCTTCGCGAAATGGTCCGCGCTGCGACGACTGTTCATCGACAATGGGATCGATGTCGTCCATTCGCACAACACGTACGCTCATTTCTACGCGACGCCGGCCGCGCGGGCGGCCGGGATTCCGGTGGCGATCAATACACAGCATGGTCGCGGGTGCGGCAGTCACTGGAAGCAGCGGCTGCATTTTCTTATGGCGAATCGTCTGGCCGATCGCGTGCTGGCGGTTTCGGAAGACTCGGCACGGATCTGTCGTGGCCAGGATCGGCTCAGCAAAGGAAAGATTGAACCGCTGTGGAACGGGATCGACGTCAATCGGTTCGCGTACTCCGGTCCGGTGGAACAGCCGCATGCCATTAGTGTGGCCCGCCTGAGCCCGGAGAAAGATTTTTCGACTCTGCTCAAGGCGACTCGAATGGTCGCGGACCGTCATCCTGACTTCCGCTTGACGCTCGTTGGCGATGGCAAAGAAAGGGAATCTCTGGAGAAGCTGGCAGCCGAACTGAACCTCGGCGGCATCGTGACCTTCCTCGGCGAACGATCGGACATTCCGGAACTGCTGGCGAAGTCGGCCATGTTTGTTTCCTCCTCTTCGACAGAGGGAATCTCGCTGACTCTGCTGGAAGCGATGGCGGTCGGATTGCCGATCATTACCACTTCGGTCGGCGGCAATCCCGAAATTGTGACCCCGGATGTGACCGGGTATCTCGTTCCCCCCGGTGAGCCTGAACAACTGGCCGAAGCCATCTGTGGTCATCTCGAACGTCGCGATACCTGGCAGAGTATGGGAACGGTCGCCCGGCATCAGGTGGAACAGAAGTTTCATATCGACCGGATGATCCGAGAGTACGAGTCGCTGTATCGCAGTTTAATGTCGGAATCGTGGGGAAAAGTTTAGAGCACCTTCATGCTGCCGCTGCAGTCGCATGGACGTCTGCAGGCTGTAATACTTACGTTTGCTCCTGCAAACGCCTTCAGTGAAATCGTGAATTTGCTCTAGTATTGGAGTCGTCGTCGGAATCCATCTCCCGGCTGGCGGCACGCGGTGAAGTTGACCTTCAGACCTGAAAGTGCGGGCCCGCTGATGAACATTCTGTTTCTGAGTTCGATCTTTCCCGACGCGCAGAACCCTTCGCGAGGAACGTTCAACTACGAAACCTGTTGCGCCCTCAAACGAGCTGGCGTTGACGTTCGCGTGATTGCTCCGCAGGCCTGGCCGGAAATGCTGTCCCGAAAGATGCGGAACAACCAGGTCGAGCCGACCGAGGGGCTGACGAATCATCAGCTTCCGGTCCAGTATCCAACCTACTGGTATCCGCCGAAGATCCTGCGTTCTCAATATGGCCACTTCTTCTGGAAGTCGATTCAACAGGCGTTGACCGAGACGATGTCCGGCTGGAATCCTGACTTCATCCTCTCCTACTGGGCTCATCCCGATGGCGACGCCGGTTTGCAGCTGGCTCGACAGCTCAACAAGCCCTGTGGTGTGATCATTGGGGGCTCCGACGTTCTCGTGCTTCCGCAGGACCGTTCCCGCCGGAAGCCGATCATGCAGGTGCTGCACGAATCGGATGCGGTCCTGACCGTGAGTCAGGGGCTGGCCGATGTCGTCGAGAGTTTCGAGACTCCCGAATCGCGGGTCTTCCCAGTCTATCAGGGCGTCGACACCGAACATTTTCGACCGGCTGATAAAGAGAATGCCCGGGCCTGGCTCGGAATGGATCCCGAACGACCGCTTCTGGTCTGGGTCGGTCGGATGGTGCCGATCAAGAATCTGAACATGCTGCTTGCCGCCGCTGAGATCAAAGCCAATCGGGGCGACGATTTCGTCCTCTGCCTTGTCGGCGATGGGCCTCAGCGTGCAGAGATCGAACAGAAAATCCGCCAGAAGGATCTCGAATCGATCGTCTCCGTAATCGGATCGGTCGGCCACCGCGATTTGCCGACCTGGTATCAGGCCGCTGATGCCACGGTCCTCTGCAGTCATTCGGAAGGCTTGCCCAATGTGCTGCGAGAGTCGCTGGCGTGCGGCACGCCGTTTGTCAGCACCGATGTTGGGAGCATTGCGGAGATTGCCGGCGAAGAATATTCCGTGCTCGTTCCTTCGGGAGACACCGGAGCACTGGTTGATGGTATCGACGAAGTCCTTCTGGGAAGCTATCAGGTCGGTGCAGAAAACACAGCCGTTCGAAGCTGGGACGACATGGCCGAAGAGATTCTCGAGATCGTGAACTCGCTGCCGCCGACGCATCAGGGCTGATTTGCAACTAATTCTAATTCGACAGAAAACCTGACCCGATAGAGAAACTGCTGCCTTTCTGCACCATCCGGTTTTGCGACCTATACTTGAAGCGTTGAATCAAGTGAACAGTCTCGCCGTGCGGAGGCGGGGCCCGATCCGTGACACGCAGACAGGGCCATTGTGGTGCAGACACCTCGGAAAGTTCTTTTTGTTGCCTATCAGTTTCCTCCCTCCGGAGGAATCGGTGTGCACCGCGTGGTGAAGTTCACCAAGTATCTCCCAGAATTCGGCTGGGAAAGTTCAGTGCTGACCGTGGCCAACCCGTCGGTTCCGCTGAAAGACGAGTCGCTGCTGAAAGACGTTCCCCACTCGACAGAGATCGTCCGCGCCCGCACTCTGGAGCCGAGTTATCAGTTCAAGGAACGCTTTTCGGGTCGAAAGTCAAAGGCCCCGACCGCTCCGATTGCGGCTGCCCCGGACTCCAAGAAGTCCAGTTTTAATCCGGCTCGGATGATCAAAGGCATGGCCCGCAGAGCCGCCAATCTGCTCTTCCAGCCCGACATGCAGGTGCTTTGGGGACCGAATGCCTATCGGGCCGGCTGCGAGCTGCTGCGTCGCACGCCGCACGATGTGATCGTCGCCACTGCTCCGCCATTTTCGTCGTTTCGCGTGGGAGCTCGGCTGGCAAAGAAGTTCGGCATCCCCCTGGTCCTCGACTATCGTGACGAATGGGGGATCAGCAACACCTACTGGGAAAACAAACAGCAGAGTCGACTCTCGCAGCGGATTCAGCAACGAATGCAGGCGAGGTTGCTTCGTGCAGCGACAATGGCGATTGCGACGACGCCGTCGAGCCGACAGTCGGTTCAGCACTCAGCGACAGCAGCCGGCTCCTCTGTCCGATGCGAATACATCTACAACGGATTCGATCCCGACGATTTCGTCCGATCCGCCGGCAGCCGCCGGGATTACGGCAATGGAATCGATCTGTTCCGTCTTGCCTACGTTGGCACGCTGTGGAATCTGAATCCGATCGAACCGCTCGTGAAGGCGATCGAACGGCTGCAGCAGACCTCTCCGCAGGTTCTCAGTCGGTTGGAGCTGGTAATTGCCGGACGCCGCACACCCGACCAGGAAGCCGTCCTCGATCGCCTGAACCAGACGTCCTGCCATCTGGTTCGCCTGCCATTCATCAGTCACGACGAAGCGATTCGACTGATGCAAACCTCTGACTGTCTGACTCTGCTCAATGCTCCGGTTCCGGATGCCGAACGGATCGTGAACGGGAAGATCTTCGAGTATCTCGCCTGCGAGAAGCCGTTCCTGCTGATTTCGCCCGAAGGCGATATGTGGGAGATGACGGCCGACTGCCCGTACGCATTGCCCTGCGATCCGCTGAAACCAGAACAGATCGCGTTAAGTCTCGCTTCCGAAATGGAGCGACATCAGGCGGGAATCTCAAGCGAACGAGCCGTGTGGTCGCCTGCTGCTTACGGGCGGAGACAACGAGCCGAGCAGCTGGCGGAAATGCTCTCGAGTTTGACGGACGGGGCATCGAATGGGACACGCGACAAGAAACCGCATTCTGCGATTGCCACGGATTCGCTAGTATCCTCCTGAGTCGAAACTCGTTTTCGCTTTCGGTCAGTCTCTGTCTTCCCAGAACACAAGAACACAACAGCCGCATGTGGTATCTGCTCCCATTGATTCCCCTGATCGTTCTCGGTCTGGCCGGCTGCTATCTGCTTGCGCTGCGAAAGCGGGAAATGCATCGCTGGATCGGAAGTTATTACTTCCCGACCGACCGCGAAGTCCCAGTCGATCTGCCGAATGAACCGATCGATGTCTTCATCGCGATCTGCGATCACTACGAACCGCAACGGGGCAATCTGCCGAAACCTCAGGCGCTGGAACTGGTGAACCGCTGGTGTGACGAATACCCGAAGCAGTTCAAAGAGCTGGTCGACGTGACCGGTCGTCCACCGCAGCACACCTTTTTCTTTCCGCAGGACGAGTATCAGCCGGAGTATCTGGATGCCCTGCGCGGGCTTTGCGAAGCCGGATTCGGCGATGTCGATATTCACCTGCATCACGAAGACGATACCGCGGAGAGCCTGACCGAAAAGCTGAGCTCATTCCGCGATACACTGTTTCACCGGCATGGCCTGCTGCGGCGCGATCCGATCACCGGCGAGATCACGTATGGATTTATCCACGGGAACTGGGCGCTCTGCAATTCTCACCCCAAAGGGTGGCATTGCGGCGTCAACGAAGAACTGACGATCCTGCGGAAAACCGGCTGCTATGCCGACTTCACGATGCCGTCCGCTCCTTCGCCAACGCAGGTCTGCACAATCAACAGCCTGTATCACGCGTGGGATCGCCCGGGACAGCCGGCCTCACATGCGACGGGACAACGCGTGAAAGTCGGACGCAAGGCGCCTGAGGAATCGCTGCTGATGGTTCAGGGGCCGCTCGTGCCGGACTGGAAGAATCCCAAGCTCGGCATCTTCCCTCGGATCGAGAATGGCGATCTGCACGGAACTCGTCCGCCGACAATGGATCGGCTCGACCTCTGGCTGCAGGCCAACGTGCATGCTCTCGGGAAGCCGAACTGGAAGTTCGTGAAGTTGCATACGCACGGGTGCAAGGAAGGCAATATCGACATGCTTCTCGGCCCAAAGATGGTCGAATTCCATCAGAAGCTGCGTGAACGAAGCGAGCAGGATCCGCGATTCCGTTACCACTACGTGACCGCCTGGGAGATGGCGGGGCTGATTCGGCAGATCGAACAGGGCACAGGAGCGGCGACGATTCGCGAGACGGTTCCGCCTGCCTGATGCAATCGGGCAACATCCGGCCTCGTGAGAATCGTCAGAATCGCTAAAACTCCGCGCAGGGACGCAGTTTCCGCTGGTCTTACCACGTTCCCTTTTTGCCAATCCTGCCAGCGTGTGGCAGAGTTGCAATGTGCTGTCGCTGATTGATAGTGGGATAATCCGTTATCACGGCGCGCAGGAGGTTGCATAGAGACTCTGACCACAATGAGGTGGACAATGCTGAAGGACGTAACGGCTGATGAACTCGTTGCCGATCGTCGCACAAAGCTGCGACGCGCAATGAGCGATCGTCGCCAGGAAAACAATCAGAAGGGCCCGGACGGGGCGGAAAATCGCAAAGGGGATCGACGCAAGGTCGAACGCCGACGCCAGATCGATCCGACGACCTGCGAACGCGACTACTCGGGCGACGAAGTCGAGTTCATGCGGGCGATCGACAACTACAAACGTCGTAGCGGACGCCAGTTCCCGACATGGAGCGAAGTTCTCGAAGTGATCCGTGACCTCGGCTACCGGAAAGTCGCCGAGCCGACAATGACCTTCGTGCCCGATCAGCAGAACAGCTAAAGCCACCGACAGCCGAAGAATCGAAAAAAGGCGGTGAGGAAGTTTCCTCGCCGCCTTTTTCATTGAGCCACAGCCACTGCCGTTCAATGAAAACAGGCCACCCGATTGGGTGGCCTGTCGCTTTGTCATTCCTCAGGCGGTTTACTCTTTCGGCAGCTTCTGCAGGAGAGAGTTAGCCTTCGACTTGATCGCGGACCCGGTTGCCGTTTCCAGCTCTTTCAGACCCGAAGCAATCTCTTCGGCATTGGCCACGCCATTCGCCTTCATCTTCTCGGCTTCTTCATGCATCATCGAGATGCCGCTGTCGAGTTGTCCGCTTTCGGCGACGCCTTCGAGCCAGACGCGGACATTCTCAGTCGGGCTGGGAGCATTCGAACCAGCAGGCAACTCCTGGTCGGTGACCGATCCACCACCACAGCCGGGCAGCAGAAGTCCAATTCCCAGCAGACACACCCAAAGTCCAGTTCGCATCATCAGTCCGTCCATCTCTGCAAGTAAAGAAGAATCAAGAAAGTCCATCAAGCGGATTAGAATTCACCCAGCACTTCGCCATCGTCGCGAATACCAAGGCGATGCCAGGTCATCAGGTCGACGTTTTCCGAGATGAAGCGGACCGAGCCATCGGCCAGACATCCCTGAACTCCGCCCTGGTGACGACTGCGGGAAACGAACAGACCACTGCGGTCCGCACATTCACCGAAACCACCACCGAAAGCAGCCGAGCGGTGCTTCCAGTTCGGCGGAGCGGCTGTGTTGAACAACGTCTGGTAGGAGTGACCAGCGGCCCAGTCACGACCACAGTTGCTGTAGGAACCAGCTGCAGCCGGGTCTTCGGCATCGATGGCCGCACCGGCGGTGTTCAATTCCGCTTCGGTGATAAACTCTGGATCGGCGAACGTCGGAGCGGTGCCGAGGCGAACGATGTCGCTGTCGGAAACACGTCCCTGGCTGCCGTCCCCGGTCAGAATTTCACCGACCATCAGCACGTTGGAAGTTCCATCAAGAATGTCACGCATCCCGACGCACTTCCGTTTCACGATCACGCCGTGCGTGTCGTTGTTCGACCAGATGTTGAATGTCGAACCTGCGTTGCCGGCGTAGTTATTCCCCGGACCGCCACCGGAACCGAAGTCGGTATCCGACGGACAGCGGAAGGCCGAAAGTTTGTTCTGCCGCAGGGTATTGTTGATCCCGCTATAGCAGTGCAGCGAGTTATCCCACTGATCGAAGATGGCCCCCTGCTCCAGGTTCGGCAGCAGCGAAACCCAGGCACTGTGACCGTGCCAGCTGGAAGCGCCCTGAATGTAGAATTGTCCCTGCGGGAACATGTTGTACGTGTCGTGGTAGTTGTGGAGAGCAAGCCCCATCTGTTTCAGGTTGTTCTTGCAGGAACTGCGGCGAGCAGCCTCACGTGCCTGCTGGACGGCCGGCAGGAGCAATGCGACCAGAATAGCGATGATCGCGATGACCACCAGTAGTTCGATCAACGTAAATGCCCACCTTTGACCGCGGCTTGACTGCGGAATTTGCGCACTCATGTGTACACCCTTTTATCAAAATTGAGGAAAACGAATGAATCCCAACCGCGGAGTGCAAGAAAAGCAGTCCGGCCCGGCGGAGGAATGACAACATTAAGACATTAATAATCTTAGATGACTAAACGCCAAGCGTCAATCGGCGAAAACAAGGCTGCACAACGACTTACGATCAAATGTCAACTGGACGCCTGTAACGGAACACGTAAAAAAACCGATCACTCCAGCGAGAGTGACCGGGATTCCATAACGATCCGGGGGATCCCCGTTTAATTCGTGGCCACAGTCTTCAAGAACATGGCGGCGAGTGCTTTCTCGGCGACCTCAGCCTGATCCCGTTTGATCACAGCCGTCATCCGCATTTCGCTCGTGCCGACCAGAAGAATGTTAATGTTGTTCTCGGCCAGGGCATGGAACATTTTCTGTCCGACACCGGTATGGCTGCGAAGCCCGATTCCGGCCACGGACACTTTGGCAATATCCTCGTCCCAGTTCAAAGTGACACCGTCGCTCAGATCGATGGTTCCGCGAACGAGGTCGAGGCACTTCTGCAGATCGGCGCGGGGAACGGTGAAGGTGATGTTCGTACGTCCCTGCTGACTCACGTTCTGAACGATCATGTCGATCATCACGCCACCTTCGGCCACGACGGTAAACAGCCCGGCGGCAATCCCCGGTTCATCAGCGAGATTCAGAATCGTGACACGGGCCTGATTGGTATCGACCAGGACGTCGCTGACCACGATGTCTTCCATGTTGGCGAGCCGAAGGACCACCTGGCGTTCACGTTTCTCGTCGACCTGAATCGCTTCTGTGGCGGCTCCCGGCAGGGTCGAGCCGAGCGGAGGTGTGATGTTCTTGACCTGATCCAGCGCGAAGCTCTTGTGAATTGCCTGGACGGCATCGAGCGCCCGATCAGCTTCAATCAACGCAGAAATCTTGATGTCGCCGGTGGAGATCATCAGCACGTTAATGCCTGCGTCGGCGATCGTCTGAAACAGTTGGGCGGCAACCCCGGAGTGCGTCTGCATCCCACTGCCGACGATCGAAACCTTCGCCAGCTGAGTCCCGTGATGCACCGTTCCTGCACCGAGTTCTTCCACAGCCTCTCCGGCCGCGGTGAGAGCATCAGCGAAGTCTGCGCGGGGGACAGTAAAGGAAATCTCGGCAATGCCTGATTCGGCAATGTCCTGCACGACCAGGTCGAGCGGAATTTTGCGAGCCGCCATCTTGGTGAAGATCAGGCTCATGACGCCCGGACGGTCGGGCACGCCGCGAAGACTGACTCGCAATTCGTCCTTGACCAGAGCGACACCGGTCACGACCGGAGCGGGATCTTGCGGCTCCAACGCAATCAGGGTCCCTGCTCCGTCGTTAAACGAGGGGCGCACCCGAAGGGGAACGCGGTATTTCTTGGCAAACTCGATCGACCGGGAATGCATCACCCCGGCTCCCAGGCTGGCCAGTTCGAGCATTTCGTCGTAGGAGATCTTCGGCACCTGACGAGCATCGGCCACGATCCGCGGATCGGTCGTAAAAACGCCTTCGACATCGGTGTAGATCTCACAGAGCGAAGCATTCAGCACAGCCGCCAGAGCCGTCGCCGTGGTATCGCTTCCACCGCGGCCCAGAGTCGTAATATTGCCGTGCTGGTCCATTCCCTGGAACCCG
Source organism: Planctomycetaceae bacterium (assembly GCA_017795105.1). Lineage (GTDB taxonomy): Bacteria > Planctomycetota > Planctomycetia > Planctomycetales > Planctomycetaceae > Rubinisphaera. Next base: position 5,202,439 of record CP051247.1, on the reverse strand, counting down.
GCAGCAACGACGATGTTCCCTGCATCCAGATAGTCATGCAGGCGGCTGGTATCGATCTGGCGAATCCGGGCCTTCGTGCTCGCTTCGTCGGTCACGATGCCGATCTGGGGACCAGTCAGGCTGATCGCCTTTTCGCCGAGAGCGTGGATGGCCATCGACATCAGAGCGATCGTTTCCTGCTCGCCTGTGCTCAGCAGCACATCCATTTCGCGGGGAGCGGGACGATCAGTGATTTCCGCAGCCAGGCCGATCAGTTCATCGGTTTTCTTGCCGCGGGCACTGACGACGACCACGACCTGATGCCCGTTCTGATGAGCCGCGACAGCCCGACGAGCTGCGTTTCGAATCTTCTCGGCAGATGCAACGCTGGTTCCGCCGAATTTCTGAACAATGATCGACACGAATGCCTCCCATGAGATTTCTGCTGGTAGTCAAAGCGGTCAGCAGAATATCAGATGCAGGAAGCAACTTCACGCGAAGCCCTCCGCCGACGATTGGCGCATGAAAAAAGGACCAGCCCCTGATAGCTGGCCCCTTGTCTTCGCGGCCTGAACCGCCTGAGTCGCCCTGAAGCTTAACCTTCGGCGAGCGGCTCTTTCTTTTCGGTAATGACCGGCAGATTCTGGCTTTTCTCGGCATTGAGCTCGATGAAGCTGTTCCATTCGTCGGGAACGTTGTCTTCGTGGAAGATTGCTTCCACGGGACACTCTGGAACGCAGGCCTCACAGTCGATGCACTCGTCCGGATGGATGTAAACCATCGTTTCGCCTTCGTAGAAACATTCCACGGGGCAGACAACGACGCAATCGGTGTATTTGCAGTTGTTACAGGGTTCGCAAACGATATGAGGCATAGCTGGTCCTTCAACGACGGGCTGTTCCGAATGGAGTCAGGTCAATCTGATCCTATCACTCAAGCATCCCGGAAATCCGCGGTGCTTTCTCTTCTTTATTCGTTCCCAATGCTAGTGTTGGCTTGAATGGAATTCAAGATGTCCTGACCGTTCCTCGCCAACTGACATTCAATCTCAGAAATCCTTGGTTTTCAGGGGTCTCGGCCGATGTTCACCAGCCCGTTTGCGTTCGCCTCCCTTCGGCGTTATAAGCTCAAATATTCACACACTTTGATGGATCTTTTGCAATTCTGCAGATCTGGCTTCAGCGATCCGCATTTCGGCCCCTCTTCGAGTCCTGCACCATGAAATCAGCATCCGAACTTCCCCCTGTCGACATTCGTCCGGAGCAGGAAGTCCGCGATGCCCCGACCGCGGTCTGGTCGACGCTGAAACAGCTCGGTCCGGGGCTCATTATCGCCGGCAGCATCGTGGGTTCGGGAGAGCTCATCGCGACGACGAAAACCGGGGCTCAGGCCGGCATCTCGCTGCTATGGCTGATTATCCTGGGTTGTGTCATCAAGGTCTTCGTTCAAATCGAACTGGGACGGCACACGATCATCCATGGACAAACCGCCCTGCAGGCCCTGAATCAGGTGCCGGGACGGTTTCTGTCGCTGAACTGGATCGTCTGGTTCTGGCTGGCGATGATGGTCTCCGGCATCGTCCAGCTCGGCGGAATTGTCGGCGGAGTGGGTCAGGCCGCCGCGATCGCCATGCCGATCACCGGGGACTACCGCGATGCGATCGCCGTTCCGTCGTCGAAAGAGCTGAAATGGCTCGTAACCTGGGAAGAACGACGACTGAACGCACCGGATCGTTTCGAAGCGCTGGAGCCGGCTCAACAACAGCGCGTGATTGAAGGCGGAAAACGGCTGCGGCAAAAGCTGGAGGCCATCGGTGATCGAGGCAGCACGGCGTTACAGGCCACGCGAGACGGCAAACCGCTCCCCGACCCCTACACTTGGGACGATAAGTACTGGGCTCTGGCGGCGACCCTCATCACCATCGCCCTGCTCTACCGGGGACGATACGGATTGATTCAGAACATCACGACCGTTCTCGTCGTCATGTTCACCTTTGTGACCATCGGGAATTGTCTGGCCCTGCAGTCGACTGCCGAGTGGAGTCTCTCGTGGGCTGAGATTTCAAAGGGGCTCTCGTTCGGTCTGCCGCCCACAACGGAAGGAATGCGTCCGCTCGCAACCGCGCTGGCGACGTTCGGCATCATCGGGGTCGGGGCAGCCGAGCTGGTTTCGTATCCTTACTGGTGCCTGGAAAAGGGCTATGCACTGCATACCGGTCCCCATGATGGCTCGGAAGCCTGGTATCATCGCGCCAAAGGCTGGCTGCGGGTGATGCATATCGACGTCTTTCTGTCGATGATCGTCTACACGGTCGCGACGGTTGCCTTCTATATGGTCGGAGTAACCGTGCTGTATCGCTACGGGCTTGACCCGGAAGGCATGCGGATGACGAGCACCCTGGCCGAAGCCTACGTCCCGATGTTCGGAGACTACGCCCGCTGGTTGTTCCTGATCGGTGCGATCGCCGTGCTGTACTCGACGTTCCTGGTGGCCAACGCCAGTCACACTCGGACATACACCGACCTTTTCAAATTGGTTGGGTGGATTCCCCGAGGCGACCGCGTGAAACACTGGCGTTCGATTTCGACACTCGGCTGTATCCTGCCCGTGCTCTGCCTCACGATCTTCTGCATGAATGTGAAGCCGGACCTGGCCGTGCTGGCTGCCGGCATCATGCAGGCCCTGCTGCTTCCGATGATCGGAATTGGCGCGCTCTTCTTCCGGTACTGGCAGACAGAAGAACGACTCAAGCCATCTCTGTTGTTTGATGCCTGTCTGCTGGTCTCCTGCATCGGCTTCCTCATTACCGGGGGATGGGGCGTTTACGTCAACGTGCTTCCCCTCTTCGCAAACGCTTTTTGATTCGTCCTCTTTTGAGACGAAGCGCATTACGCGATCCAGAGCGGACCGTTCTTCAGACCGGTCAGTCGTTCTCGGATCATCATGGCGGCTCAGCAACCAGCCCAAGTCGCGGCTGTTGACTGCCTGGCGAACAGTCTCCCCTCTTGTCCTCGCGATTTTCTTCGATTTCACGCAGCTCCTGAATGATCGGTATGCCCGTTGCAGCCGGAGTTAATCGCGGGCAGTGCGCTTGCCCACATCGAAGGACATTATTGAAAGAGGGATGACCATGAGAACATTAGGGAAAATCACCGCAGCGTCGATCTGCGGCCTGGCCGCATTCGCAGCCAGCGGATTGTACGCACAAGAAGGAGGCGCTCAGGGTGGCGGCTCAGCACAGGGCGGAGGTTCCGTCCAAGGTGGTGGCGGAGGTGGTTCCGTCCAGGGCGGAGGTTCTGCCCAGGGGGGCGCAGGTCCTGTTCAAGGCGGCGGCTCTGCTCAGAGTGGAGGATCAGCCCAGGGTGGAGGTGGTTCAGTCGAAGCCGAGGGTTCTGCACGCGGCAGTGGCTCCGTTCAGGACGGGAACTCCGGACAACGCGGTTCCGGTCGCGAGGGATCCGGTCAGCGTAGTCCACGAGATCGTGCCGATCAGGCTCGTGACAATCTTCGCGGCGAGCAGAATCGTGGCGAACGCCGGAATATGGAACGCCCGGACCGTGAGAGCGATGGCGAACGCCGAGAATCAAATTTCCGAGGTCCGCTCGACGGTGAAGAGCGTCGTAACATGGATCGGGAAGAACGTGGCGAACGCGACGGCGACCGCCCGGAATTCCGTCCCACTGATCGCGACGGAAACCGTCCCGATGGAGACCGTCCCAACATGAACCGTGGCGATCGTGAGGGTCGTCAACAGGGAGATCGGGATCTGAATGGTTCGCAGCGCCTGCGGAACTACCTGCAGGGAAACTGGCGTCCAACTCAAGGCGATTCCCGAGCTGATCGTGGAGACCGGGGCGACCGCGACGACGTCGAAGATCGCACTCCAGCTGATCGTTTCCGTGATCGCCTGAGAGGTGAAGACGGCGAACGTGGTGATCGCGACGACCGAGATGATCGTGGAGAACGGGATGACGATGACCGGGGCGACCGGGATCGTGATGACCGCTTCCGCGATGGCAACCGGCGCGACTTTGCTCAGCGTCAGTTGCGTCAGTGGAATAACTCCGGACAGATCGCTGCTCGGATTCGAGCCAGCATCAACGGAAATCAGTATCGCGGACCGCGATTTGACCAGGATTTCTGGCAGCAGTCGATTCGCGACAATCGCCGGAATCAGTACTACCACTTCTACGGAACGTATAACAATCGTGGACGTAATTTCGACCGCGGCTACTGGTGGCAGCCGACTCCGGCGGATGTGCTGACTGGCTGGGTTGTCGGAAACTGGGGACGTCCGAATTACTACAGCTACGGACCAGGTGGTACGGTCTACTACCGTGACGGTTACGTCTACATGAATGGCGACCGTTACGTGACTGGCCCACAGTATTACCAGCAAGCTGTTCGAATTTGCCGAATGGCTCCCGATTACAGTGAGGATGACGCCAGGAAGCACGAATGGAAGCCGCTGGGTGTCTACGCCCTGACAACCGAAGAGAGTCAGGAAGATCCCAGCCTGATCATTCAGCTGGCCATCAACAAGGAAGGCGTCCTTTCCGGAACCTTCTACGATGAGGAAACTCAGGAGTCGCATCCGCTTCGCGGCAAAGTCGATCCTGACACTCAGCGTGCCGTCTGGCGTTTCGCTGATCAGGAAAACAGCGACGTCGTGATGGAAACGGCTTTCTTCAATCTTACGAAAGAAGAAACCACCGTCCTGGTTCACTTCGGACCGGACGCTACCGAGTCGTGGCTGATGGTTCGTCTGCCGGCTCCTTCCGAGTCGTAATCCACGAACCGTGAAATAAGAGAAGGGGAGCAGAACCAATATTCTGCTCCCCTTTTTTCGTGCGCTCGGAAAGACGGCTCAGAGTTCGTCCTGCAGATAACCGTCGAACGTCTGGATCAGTTCGTAGATCACGTAGGCTCCGATACCAACGACCATCAACATGAAAATGATCATCAGGAAACCGCCGGCAATCTGATGCATGGCTCGCCCTGAAGGAGCCTGGGAGACCTCGCTCTCGAGTCCCCAGCCGACCGGTTCGTCGGAAATGATCGGCTCCTCCTTAGGCTTCTTGTTCCCAGGGGCGACTCGTTCGTAGTCCCCCTTGAGCGACTTCCGCTTCGGTTCAAAGTCCTCGTGTCGCAGATCTTCGTGATGATCTTCCGCCCTGGAGTGTTTCATGGCTCCGACCTCCGCTTTTTAGGGCCCTTCCCCACTATTCCGGTCGCCCGTTATCGGCCGGCTTCTTGCCCTCGGCCATAGCTTTGGCCTGCCTGACATAACGCCGCCCCAAAAGCTCATAACCTTCCCGCGTGTAGTGCAGGTCGTTGGTCATGATCTCGTCTTTTTTCTTGTTGTTCAGATCATCGCAATCGACCCAGGCCCCGAGCGGATCGTCTTCAGCGACCTGCTCCTGAACCTGCCGAATCAGTTCCCAGTGAGCCCGTTGCGGATCGGCTCGAAAATCACTCAGTCGTCCAATCACGAAGGTCATTTCCGGCTGTTTCAGGTCGCGGCGAAGGTTGCCAATCAACAGTTTGAGAGCGTCGGCATAGGCGGAACTCAGCCGCTCTCGGGCATCCCGTTCCCCCTGCATCCAGCAAAACGTGACGTGATCGGGCCATCCGTTCTTCTCAGTGAATTTTTCGTACTCGTTGAGGATCTGGGAATAGTAATTCTTCTCTGAAGACGCCCCGGTGAGCTTTTTATCGAGGTTGTATCGCTCGGCCAGCATGTTCCAATCGTTGGGCAACCAGTACCGAATCGGCTTTCCGCCTTCGGCGACCTTGATGTAGGCAGTCTCCCGATCGGAGAACTTCTCGGTCAATTCTGGAACGAATCCCAGTTCGGGGTTCATGCCCCGCATGTTGGACTGCCCCGAGAGTATGAACAGATGGATCGGTTTATCGGCTGCGAACGTCTGGCCGAGAGCGAGCAGAGTCGTCAGGCCGAATGCGAGAAGAAAGCGGAATCGAGCGAGCATAGTTGTTCTCCAGGTTGTGAACGGATTCCCAGAAAATGATACCGAGCTGCAGCAGGTTTGCAGGGAACAAAATGGGACTGAAAGTCCGTTCTCATCGAGATTTCATCGAAACAGTCGCCGGGCTCACGGGGTGACCGTCTGCAGGTCGCTATCGCCTGCGTCTTTGTACGGCCTGGCTCGAAATTCCACTCCCTTGCAACGGTTATCCACGGTTGCTACCGTTTCGGCTCACAAAGTTTGCGCACGGTTCGCGCTACGTCACTACGTTTACGCCTGTATTTCGGTCAAATCTGGAGCAAGACAAACTATGTCCTCTGGTACAAAGTATGTGTACTTTTTCGGTGGTGGGAAGTCGGACGGGGATTCGTCCATGCGGAATCTGCTGGGTGGCAAAGGCGCCAACCTGGCTGAAATGAGCAACATCGGCCTTCCCGTGCCAGCCGGCTTCACGATCACGACCGAGCTCTGCACCTATTATTACGACAACGATCGCACCTATCCGCCCGAGCTGAAGCAGCAGGTCAACGACGCTCTGAAGCAGGTCGAGCAGACCATGGGAGCCGAGTTCGGTTCCAAAGAAAACCCCCTGCTCCTCTCCTGCCGTTCCGGTGCTCGCGAATCGATGCCGGGGATGATGGATACCGTCCTCAACATCGGCCTGAACGACGAAACCGTCGAAGTTCTGGCCAAGAAGTCCGGCAACCCGGCCTTCGCCTGGGACAGCTACCGCCGCTTCATCCAGATGTACGGCGACGTGGTGATGGAAGTTCGCCCGGAAGGTAAAGAAGAAGACGGCTACGAGCTGATCCTCGACGAAGCTCGCGAACACGCTGGCGTCGAGTACGATTCTCAGCTCAACGTCGATCAGCTGAAAGACGTCGTCGCGAAGTTCAAGCAGCTGATCCGCGACAAGGCCGGCAAAGACTTCCCGACTGATCCGATGGAACAGGTTTGGGGCGCTGTTGGAGCCGTCTTCCGCAGCTGGATGAACGACCGTGCCATCGTTTACCGTCGTCAGTACGGTATTCCTCACGAGTGGGGCACAGCCGTTAACGTTCAGGCCATGGTCTTCGGTAACCTCGGCGACGACTGTGCGACCGGTGTCGGCCTGACCCGTGACTGCTCGATGGGATCGCCCGGCTTCAACGGGGATTACCTCATCAACGCCCAGGGTGAAGACGTCGTGGCCGGGATCCGCACCCCGAAGCGAATCGAAAAGACCCTCAAAGACGATATGCCGGACGCCTTCGAGCAGCTGACCAACATTGGCCAGACTCTCGAACAGCACTACAAAGACGTGCAGGACATCGAATTCACGGTTCAGAAGGGCAAAGTCTGGATGCTCCAGACTCGTAACGCCAAGCGAACCGGTTTCGCCGCTGTCCGCATCGCTGTCGACCTCGTCAACGAAGGCCTGATCGACAAGAAGCAGGCTCTGAGCAAGAAGCGAATTCCGGCTGACGACCTGAACCAGCTGCTGCAGCCGATCTTCGACCCCGCCGCCAAGAAGAAGGCCGTCGACGATGGCAGCTATCTGGCAACCGGTATCAACGCCGGTCCGGGTGCAGCGACCGGAGTCATCTGCTTCCACGCCGAAGATGCCGAAGAACTGTACGCGAAAGATCCTAACGTCCAGCTGATTCTCGTCCGTCGTGAAACCAGCCCGGAAGACCTTCGCGGGATGCGAATCGCCAAGGGGATTCTGACCGCCTTCGGTGGGGCATCCTCTCACGCCGCTCTGGTCAGCCGCCAGATGGGTAAGACCTGTATTGTTGGTTGTTCGGAACTCGAAATCGACTACCACGACGGCACCCTGACTGTCGGCGACAAGGTTCTCAAGACTGGCGACTGGATCAGCATCGACGGATTCACCGGAGAAGTCTTCGCCGGTAAGGTCGAAACCAAGCCTTCGGAAATTATCGAAGTGCTGATTCACAAGACCAAGAAGCCGGAAGAAGCCGAGATGTACCAGCGGTACGCTCAGCTGATGGAGTGGGTCGATGAAGCCCGTAAGCTTCGCGTGCGTGCCAACGCCGAACCAGACGATGCCGCGAAGGCAGTCGCTTTCGGTGCCGAAGGGGTCGGTCTCTGCCGGACCGAGCACATGTTCTTCAGCCACCTCGACGAAATCCGCGAGATGATTCTGGCCGAAGAAGTCGAAACTCGCCAGAAGGCCATCAACAAGCTCCTGCCGTTCCAGCGGGAAGACTTCGAGATCCTGTTCAAGGAAATGGCAGGACGCCCGGTTACGATCCGCCTGTTGGATCCGCCGCTGCATGAGTTCCTCTCGGAACACCACCTGCACGAACAGCCGGACCTGGCTCACAAGCTTGCCGACATGATCGGCGCCAGCAAGGAGTTCATCTACCGTCGCGTCGAAGAGCTGAAGGAATCGAACCCGATGCTCGGACACCGCGGTTGCCGTCTGGGCATCGTGTATCCGGAAATCACGGCAATGCAGGCTCGGGCCATCATCGAAGCCGCCTGCAACGTCAAGAAGGCCGGCGTCGACGTGCATCCGGAAATCATGATTCCGCTGGTCGGCTTCAAGACCGAGCTCGACAACCAGGAAAAGGTTGTCCGCCAGGTCGCCGAAGAAGTCCTGAAGGAACAGGGACAGCAGATCGATTACACCGTCGGAACGATGATCGAGATCCCGCGTGCCGCCATCCGGGCGGACGAAGTCGCCAAGACCGCTGAGTTCTTCAGCTTCGGTACCAACGACCTCACGCAGACGACCCTCGGTATGAGCCGCGACGACTACGGTGGATTCATCGGCTACTACCAGGAAAACGACATCGTCCCGAACGATCCGTTCCAGACGATCGACCAGAACGGTGTTGGCGATCTGATGAAGACCGGCGTCGAACGCGGTCGCAGCACCCGCTCCGATCTCAAGATCGGCATCTGCGGCGAGCACGGCGGCGACCCGGCTTCGGTCATCTTCTGCCACAAGCTCGGCCTGAACTACGTCAGCTGTTCACCGTTCCGAATTCCCATCGCACGCCTGGCTGCTGCTCAGGCTGCTCTGGAAGACTAACGGTCTGACGCCCTGAAAATCGAACGATCCGCAGAGCTCATCCTCTGCGGATTTTTTTATGCGCGGCTTCCATCAGGTGGGCCTCTCGTTTAATGTACACCTTCCGAAATTCCCGCCCGGAACCTCCCCCATGTATCGGCGATTTTGCTTTCACCTTCGACGTCTTCGCGACAGGCACAGAATTCTCTGTGTACTGACGGTGATTGCGTTTGTCAGTTCGTCGATGGGGCTGCCACTCAAACCGGCTGGAGCACCGACATCGGGTTGTCGCTGTGGCGACTGCTCGTCGGGAGAGGGTTGCGGCTGCTGCCGTTCAAAAAGCACCTCGTGCTGTGCCGGCGAGAAACAGGCGTCGTGCTGTTCGAAAGTCCCGAAGAAGCCTGCCTGTTGCAGTCCGGTCGCTCCCTCGGATTGCTGCTCGAAGCCCTCGACGCGCTCTTGTTGTTCCAAGCCTGAGAATTCTTCGCCGCCCGTGAAGTCCTGCTGCAGTGGCGGTTCCGGCTCTCCCTCAACGCCTCAACCGGCCGGCTGGAATGCCTGCACCTGTGGAGCCACCATCGTCTTCGATATGCTCATCAATGCGGAACCACGGATTTTACCAGCCGTGATTAAGACGCAACCGGCCGATGAGAACGGTCAGGCCCTCGTCCTGTCCGATCCCCCTCCGCTTCAGCATGCTCTGCTGCCCGAGACGCCTCCTCCAGAACGAATCGCGATCTGATCCCTGAGCTTTGTCTCAGCTATTCGATCGCACCGGCACGTCGCCGGTTTGCGCCCTCGTTCCGTCTTTCAAAGAGGAGCCTCCATGGCCTTTTCTTCTCCCGCGCGCCGCATGCGTGCTAAGGGTTTTACATTGATTGAACTACTCGTTGTCATCGCAATCATTGCCATCCTGGTGGCTCTGCTTTTGCCCGCTGTTCAACAGGCCCGCGAAGCCGCCCGGCGTTCGTCCTGTAAGAACAATCTCAAGCAACTCGGGCTCGCGCTGCACAACTATGAAGCGACGCACAGCGTCTTCCCACCCGGCGGCCTCGGCTATCCGTTCGTCTGGTCAGCCCATGCACAGCTGCTGCCTTACGTCGAACAGGCAGGACTTCAGAATCTGCTGAACTATGACTATCCCCCGATGAACGCCTTCGCCGGTTCGTATGATCCGGTGATTGTCGCTCAGAATGACACCGCCGCTCAGAACTCGCTGGCGATCCTGACCTGCCCGAGTGACAAAGAGAGAGTCGCCGGCTCCGTCTATGGCGGCATCAGTTATCCCGCCTGTGCCGGCTCGGGACTCAATGGATCTGGAACAGCAGACGATGGGTCAGTCAGCAATGCCGATGGCATCATCTTCTCCCGCTCGAAGACCGGCTTTCGCGACGTGACTGATGGCACAAGCAACACGATTGCCTTCGGCGAGCAAATGTTGGGAGACGGGACAAACGCCGCTCCGAATGCGGGCGACTATCGACGCCGCGTGATCGAACTGAGCATGGGCACGCAGACCACGCCCGCTGCCTGCAATCCTGCCACGGCGACCACATGGTCGGGACAACGCGGTGCGAAATGGGTCAACGGTCACCTGGCCGACACCATGTATAACCACTGGTATGGCCCGAACTCAGCGGTGAACGCCGATTGCCACAACGGCTATCACAACTTCGCGCTAGTCAGCGCCCGCAGCGCCCATCAGGGAGGCGTGCAGGTCGAACTCGTCGATGGCAGCTGCCGCTTTGTCAGCGAGAACATCGACCTGACCACCTGGCGAAACCTGGCCACCCGCTCGGGCGGCGAAGTGATCGGCGAGTTCTAGATTCCGATTGCCGACCTGAATTCCAGAGATCTGACTCACTGTCAGTTCCTGATTTTATTTCGCATCCTACGAAGGAGATCCTTCATGAGATCATATTCGACTGCGCGCAGATCGCGCGCTTCTGGCTTTACGTTAATCGAACTCTTGGTTGTCATCGCCATCATCGCCATCCTGGTGGCTCTGCTTTTGCCCGCTGTTCAACAGGCCCGCGAAGCCGCCAGGCGTTCGTCCTGTAAGAACAATCTCAAGCAATTGGGACTGGCGCTGCACAACTTTGAAGCGACCTTCCGGCATCTGCCCTCGCAGCGGAAGACCTACGAAGCCCCCGATGCTCCCACACATGACCCGCGATTCTATCGCTGGTCGCCGTTGGCGATGATGACTCCCCAGCTCGAGCAGAGCAACATTTACGATTCATTGAATCTGCGCGTGCCGCTCTTCATGTTCCTCCCTCCGGGAGCCCCTGACCCCGCTTATGCGCCGTCTTTTGTGCATACGGACAACCGGCCGTGGGTCAAGATTACCGTGCCCGTTTTCCTCTGTCCCAGCGACACCAACGAACGCAACAGCGACGACTGGGGAGGCACCAACTATGTTGCCTGTCAGGGAAGCGGTCGCGACGGGGGCCTTTATGAGGAGACCGACGGCATCTTCTTTATCGATTCCGACACAAAGTTCCGCGACATCACCGACGGCACTTCAAATACCGTCGCCATGTCAGAAACGCTGATCGGTTCCGGAGCTGCCAACTCCACTCGCGGAGCTGCCAACCTCACCCCGGAAGGCAATCTGGCGATGGTCTGGAACGCGACCGCATCAACCGTGGCCGACAGCTGGTGTCTCGACGATAGCCAGGCGGTCACCTTCACTCGTGGCCAGAAATGGGCAGATGGTTCGGTCGGCGATACAGGTTTCCAGACGTTCCGGAGTCCGAACTCCTACCAGAACGATTGTTATTCCCGGTCAGCTGCGATCAAGAGCGCACGCAGCCGACATCAAGGGGGCGTGCAGGCGCTTCTGGCGGACGGCAGCGTTCGTTTTGTGAGTGAGAACATCGACAACGTCACCTGGCAGAACCTGGGTGCACGCGACGATGGCAAGGTGATTGGCGAGTTTTGATCGGCTCGGTGAGTCGGAGGGTAGCCGGGCCGACCAGGCCGGGCTACCCGTTGTGGATTGCCGTTGTCAGGAATCCGCAACAGAACAAAGTCGCCAGCGCAGAGGCTTTCTGTGCGATCGCTAAATCCGGACACGAAGGTCTCGATTTGGGATGGTCATCAATTTGGCCTCGTCGATCGGACCGTCTATCATCCTCAGCAGCCATCCCGACGGAGCCTTGATCTCGTTCCGCCGACAGCCTGCCTGCTGATATCAACGTTCACCTTTTGAAAGCTACGTTCATGTTTACCGCAATCACGTTGACCGCGTCGCTGTTCTGCTCCCTGCAGCTGGCGGCCGATATCGAAACCTGGCCCGGTTTTCTGGGTCAGGGCTCCAGTGAGATTACTGCTGATACGTTACCGATTGAGTGGACGCCTGAAACTCTTTCCTGGACGCAGGAACTGTCTGGCTATGGCCAGTCCAGCCCCGTCATTTACGGCGACCAGATTTTTCTGACGGCCGTCGATGGTGACACCAAGCAGGAGCTGCTCGTATCCGCATATCGTTTGGCCGACGGACAACAGGAGTGGAGTTACAAGGCGACTTCCACCTTCCCGGAAAAGAACAGCGTCTATATCAGTCGAGCCGCTCCCACTCCGCTGGTCGACGAAAACGGCGTGTACGCCTACTTCGAGAGTGGCGACGTACTGGCGTTCGATCATCATGGAAAACAGCTCTGGGCAATGTCGCTGTCCGAAGAATATGGGCACCCCACCAACGAGTTCGGTCTGTCTGCGTCGCCAGTGCAGGTGGGCGAGCACATCATCATCCTCATTGACGATCCGGCCGCTGCGTATCTGGTGGCGCTCAACAAGAAGGATGGCTCCGTCGTCTGGAAGACCGATCGCAAACCGCGTACCAGCTGGAGTTCACCGGCCGTCCTAACAATCGGCGGCAAGCCCCATGTGGTCTGCAGTTCGGCCGGAAGTGTTGACGGATACGATTCACAAACGGGTCAGCAGTTGTGGAGCTTCGATGAGATTGGTGGCAATACCGGCACCACACCTCGACCGGCTGGTCTCGATCGGTTTCTGGTCGGGGCTTCTCCTGGGCGCGAAGGGGAGAATGCAGAACTGGCTCGGAGATCAAACGGTGTGATGACCGTTCAACAGATCAATGACGGATTCCAACCGGCATTCGTCTGGACAGATCCTTCGCCCGTGCCCTCCTGGGCCTCGCCGATTGAACATCGGGGACTGGCTTACTGGGTCAACCGGGCAGGCGTAGTGTACTGTCTGGACGCCGAAACCGGCGAAGAGGCTTACACCGAACGCCTGCAGCAATCGGCCTGGGCCACTCCCGTTGGGGTCGGCAATCATATTTACATCTTCGGACGCGACGGCCTGACCACCGTGCTGGCCGCTGGTTCGGAATTCAAAATCGTGGCCGAAAACAGCCTCTGGGCCGAAGAGACCCCTCCTGTCAACAACCTGCCGAAAACGGAAGAAACGGACGAACGTCGCAAAGCGGCCGCCGCCATGTTCTCCCGCCCGGTCGTCTACGGAGTGGCCATGGTCGATGGCGTGATCGTCTTGCGAACTGGCAGCAAACTGTTCTCGATTCGCGGCAAACAATAGTTCCATAACACAAGAAACTCTCCGACCTCAACATGGTCGGGGAGTTTTCTATGAGCTACCGCTGATGTCCGTACCTTATTTCGCCGGATATTCGTCTTCGGCGATCCACGTCAAATCGCTCCACCAGCCGGTGTCGTTGCCCACATCCGGTCCCAGATTTGATCGACCGCTGACGACCACGCGGGTCAGCGTGTCGGTCAATTGCCGGACAATCTCAGGGTGTTGATTGAGAAGATTCTCTTCTTCAGCCGGATCATCGGTCACGTTGTAAAGTTCGCGTTTGTCGCGACGATGTTCCATCAACAGCTTCCATTCTTTGCCGTCGATAGTATCCCGAATGGCAAACCGCCCCTGTGCCTCATGGTGCACCATCGGTGGTCGTGTCTTGATCGCCGTCTTTCCCTTGAGTACGGGTAAGAAGCTGACGCTGTCCTCTCCAGCATTGTCGGGAAGTACGACGTCAAGGATCTCCGCCACGGTCGCGAGAACATCCGTCTGACAGATCGGGCCGTCCCATGTTCGTCCCGCCTCGACCACAGCCGGCCAGCGAACGAAGAATGGCACCCGATGTCCCCCCTCGTAGGCATCCCGTTTTCCACCTCGATACGGGCCGGCACTATCGTGGCCATACTTTTTGACGCGAAGAGGATACGTACTCTCCGGACCGTTGTCGCTCGAGAAAATGACCAGCGTATTTTCGGTCAAGTCGAGTTCGTCAAGCGTGTCGAGAATTCGACCGATGTCGTAGTCAGTCTCGATCATGATCTCGCCGTATCCTCCTGCTTCGCCCTGCCCCCGAAATTTGGGGATGGGAACGACCGGCTTGTGGGGAGAGGTGTAAGGGAGATACAGAAAGAACGGCTTGTCGCCCGCTGCACTGGAGTGGACAAACTCAATCGCTTTGTCGGTGAAGCGAGTGAGGCAGGCGGTATCGATGAAGTCCGGAGCGACCTCAATGGCCTTCTTATTCGGAGGCTGTCTGTCGTAAGGCGGCTTGAACCGGAAATCGCTCATTGCCAGATCGGTCGGCTTTTTGTCGGTAAACAACGTCGGAGGAACGTCGGTATGACGCCCTTCGAACCAGGCGAGGACTCCGAAGTTCATGGAAGCCGGAATGCCGTAGAAGTAGTCAAATCCTTTGTCCAGCGGCATATCCTGAACCGGCTGGCTCCAGTCGCGGTTACCAAACGTCCCCGGAAAATCCATTCCGAGATGCCATTTGCCAACCATCCCCGTGTGATATCCCTGCTCCTTTAGCAACGACGCCAGGTTAACTCGATCATCTGTCAGCAGACACGGTTCCTCGGCTCCGAACACCCCTGATTTCAATGTCGTCCGCCAACTGTAACGCCCGGCAAGCAGACCATATCGAGATGGCGTGCAGACCGTGTCCGAACAATGCCCATTCGTGAACGTCATTCCCTCTCGAGCCAGACGATCCAGACTCGGAGTCTCAAACTTCGACTCCTCGTTCAGGCAACTCGCATCGCCATACCCCTGATCGTCGGTGTAGATGAGGAGCATATTCGGCCGCTCGGCAGCCGATGTTGAGGCACGGGATCCAATCACGAACGCGACCAAGACCACGGTCAGAAAGACCGTCGAGGTCCTCTGAGTAAGGGAAGCAGTCGATGCGATCGCGGGGCGAAGCGTCACGAAGTTTTTCTCCAGTTGTATGTGTAAAACACTGGTGTAAAGACCGAGTATCAATCGATCCGGTTAGATGGTCAATCGACTGCCGAACAATTCCACGATCACGGAGAGCAATATGAAACGAGGACCAAAGCAGCGTTGACAGTCGCACAGATCGGCCTGGCACTGGAAGCAGACCGACTCATTGTACTACACGGAGCCGGGGACCAAGAAGCGAATCCCGCTTTTCAACGAGGACGGCAACCGAAGCCGTGGCAAGGGCCGGGAGCGTGAAGCCGAGATTGCGCTGACTCGTGCGAAGCTGAAATGGACGAACCGGGGCTCGACGTCTAGCCGCAGTCATTGGAAGGTCGCCAAGTCTGTTCGGAATGTTTGCAGCATTGCGGGCGACGCGTCGCGAATAGTTCGTTCAGCCAGGGCTATCGCAACGATGCTGTTTACTGGTTGACCAGCATGTGCGAAGCGCCCCCCTATCCGAGTTAAAGAAGGTGCATGTACAAGACTGTATCGACAGTCAACCGACGTGGAAGAGTCCGCAACGCGGAGATGCGCAATCGCGACTACGCAATCCGCGTTCAAACGCGCCGATGAAATGTACGGCTTGGTTAATCCGCTCACTTGAAGAAGCCCAAAGTAAATCCATGATTGCAGTCGATCTCTCCAGACGATGAGCAGAAGATCTAGTAGGTCTGCAACGACCGATTGAGACTTTCTCTTTGCAGCATTTCACACTAGGCTTCGTTCGTTCTGTGAATTCGCCCTCCTGACTGCCGATCACGTCGAAGAACATGATCGCCCAATGATGTGGCGAGTCCACTCCAGCAAGATCGGCTCGCCACGAAAGATTCCTGACTGTCCTGAGGTCGCCGCATTATCGCGCGAACTGATGATCTATTGGGGCCGTTGACTCACAATCTCTTTCGCCGATGACAACGCCTGTAGTCATTCCGGAACAATTCTCACACTTCCCGGCGCGATTTCCTGCACTCAACCTATTCGTGAGAATAAAGCCCTCGTCGCCACTCACTCCCAAACCGCGGCCAAGTCGTTTGCCGCTTCAAGGCCGATTGGAAATGAGTTGTTGCAGGTACCGGACTCCCGCATCCTCATTATCGAATTCACCATCGAGTTGAGCTTCATAGCACCGCTTTAAAATCTGACCGAACCACGCATTTGGAGAATATCCAAGGGCGATTAAGTGACGCCCCAAAACAATCGGTTTCGGGGCCGAACTTGCCACTCGCGATTGACGTGCAACTTGCTGCAGAATTCTCGCCCCTTCGGGCAATCCGCCAAGCATTGGAGGCCGTCCGTTCATATCGGCTTCAATGAGTCGGAACAGTTGTTCCAAACTCGTTTCTCCCAACCGCTCAATCAAACGGCGTAACATCCGCGGAGTCGCATCTCGCTTAACTAGGGCATGTACCAAATGTTCGGCCACGAGAGGTTCAACTCGTTCGACAATTTCCTCTGGGCAGCCAATCGATTGCAGAAAGCTGCGGGCCAAAGGTACTCCCGCATCGCAGTGCCCGTGTGCTTTCCAACGCCCTTCGATCAATTTCGTTGTGCCAGGTTTACCAAGATCATGACACAGGGCCCCAAACATCAATACGAGCCTCTCGCCATCTATCAGTTTATCGCGGCGGGCAATTGCTGCGGCTGCATCACACACCAGCAACGTATGCTCCCAGACATCGCCTTCAGGGTGCCACACAGGATCCTGAGGCACTCCAATAAGGGCGTTCACTTCTGGATAAATATTGATCCGGCCACACTTTCTGAGCGTCTCCAGACCTCGGCTCGGGCAGACACTGTGCAGTGCCCATCTACTCCACTGGGGCCAAACGTGTTTGGCTGAAGCACCATAAGAGTCACCAGCAATCAAATAACAAAAGATATCGGCGTCAGGGCCTTCTGATCTCATTACACACCTTCGAACAATTCGCATTCCTCAAATGCACTTTCCCCGAACATGTCCGACATTGTGCCAGTTGGCTGCACTGCGCTGCGGGGAGCATACCGTGTGGGGGTTGATCGTGTTTAGATGGAGCCCACCCATTCGAACTGGGGAGTGACTGTCGTATGCTCGCATGCCAATGGTTTCAAGCCCCCATGAGCGCGCCGTCCCGAGCGGAACAGCTCTGCCCCGAAGGTGGACAGGAATTTCAGCTGCCTTCGGATGTTATCTTTGCGTTGCCATCGGATGCTAGCCCTACTATTTGGTACTCATGGCCGCCAATATTCCTCAAGAAGTGATGCTGTCACAGCTAGATTCTGCCTCCCGCCAACTTTGAATCCGGAACGAGTGGCTGCGGGAATTTCCGCAGAGTTTGCGGATCCTCAAGAAAAGACTCTCGAAGTTCTGTCAGCAATCTCCCGAGAACGTTCTGTCCACGATTAACATCATCTGTGACTGGGCCAGCTCCCCAAAAATTGTCGTGCCGGGACCACTCCACAATCGGACGATTTCCGGTTGACCGGAGCAGACATCCAAACCGTTCCCAATGATTCGCCAGTTTTACGTGAAGAGCCCAGCGCATTACATCCACGCGGATATCCATCCAATCTGAACGCGTGAATTCGTTCCAGTCACGAGAAATCTTCTTCGCAGCCATTGGCGACTTCGCCTTCAGCACATATTGCTGGATTTCCGGTTCGTGAGTGTATCGCATCGCTTGGTACAGATGCTCCGACGATCCGATGGTGAATGACTGAACTCGCAATGGATACGATTTCGCCATGTTCGAGAATGCGCCAAATTCATCCGTCGGACGCCGGAACCAGGCAGACTTCAATAACGACCAGTCTTGGACGGAATATTGCACCACCTCAATCTCCAGTGCTATTAGCAGGATCTCTTACAGGTTTTTTGAGTTGAATGACTTTGCAAAACAACCTTCCTACCTCAACAACCGGCGCGATAAGAAGCGGCTACGATTTCTTATTGACGATCAGGATGTTCCCACCAGAGCAATCGCCTCCTCAGCACGCTCAATTGCAAAGACAATGAACATGAACACCTGCGTACACCTGCCCCATATCATTAGCCGAAACGTGCAGAACAAGATCAATCAACTCGTCTCCAGGCAGCGTCTCTTTGAACAGTGGGATCGAAAGGAAACGAAGGCTTCCATCGGCGATCGTCCATCTCGAACTTACCGATCTTCATGTCATAGTTCGCTCGCGTCAGCGCTCGGGCGATCTCTGTACGACACCCGCCAAAAATCGCGATTGGTGCCAAGACAAAGAACTGCAGCATACCCTTAGCGTCTGCAAAAACGCGGACAATAATACTGCCAAGCATGCCTTCAAATCCCAGTTCGACGACCGAGTCTTCGACGCAGCACGCTGTACGTGAGATCTTCACGTTTTAGGAAGTCTTCAAGTTCTGAAAACGATTTACTCATTGTATGCCCCCTTGCGAGCAAGATCATCATCGGTAGATGCACTCGATCCCAACGACCACTTTCCCAATTAGTAGGCCCCCAGCTACCTTCCCAGAAAGACGAACAAGTCTTTACTTGCGCATCTGGCGGTGTAATCGGTGAAGTTTCGCCAAAATGGATTAGAAGATGTCGCAGCCTAGGTTCTCCCCTCGATGAGTTCTCATTGTCCGTACGTCACCTCGCAGGCCAGAGCTGCAAATTGCGGATAGCTCTCCCTTGAGGAGCCCCCCTTTTGACGGTGGATGACCTAAAACATGGTGTTTTATGAATTCTGCGAGGGAATTGGCGCAATATCTCGACGGCTCGGAGCTCTCTTCGGGTGTGATGCAGTATCGAACACACGGAGTCGGAGTTGGACATGGATAACGATGAGTTACTCAATACGCTTATTTTTACAGTCGCAGCTACACTGCTCGTTCTGTACAGTGTAGAGAATCGATTTTTGATTGCGGTCGAGCAACGCCTGATTGCTATTTCACAAGCAATTGCCGGTGAAAGCGTTAACCAAGACGAGGCAGCCGAATCGGCGGAGGCCCTTACATCGAACGAGTCAACTGGGGAGACGGATCCAGCAACTCCGTGCTTGCCGATCGTTACCGATCCGAATAAAAAAGAGTGTCGTTCTATTTTTCTTCAGTATGAATAAGGTGCGGGCGGTGCAGTCGTGTTCTCCGCGTGGGGCCATGCCGGATCGTCATCATATTGACTTCCGTATGAAAAAAGTCGCTCAGGATGAACGGTTCGTTAAGCTGGTCGACACAGTGTCGACTCATGGAGCGTCACTTGCTCGTCACTTTGGCTGCGTAAGTGAAGACTTCACTCGAATCACGGCAGAACTGGTGCAGCTAGTCTGGCGGTTTGACTGCGATATCGATCATATCGCTCCTTCGGGAGGCGACCGGGGCGTCGGTGTCGTTGTTCCACTTACGGGGCAAGAGGTAGCCTTCGCGGCGTCGGTCTGGCCGTTCGTTGCTGAGCGTTGGACGCGCGTTTCCCCTAATGGTGAATTGCGAAAGGCTCCGGCGGAGATCAACTTTGTTGTCCACTGGGGATACGAAGCCGGAATTGGAAACCCCTTGTGGGAACACCTCTTGGTCACCGCTGCATGTGAGGGGCCTGAAGTTTCGCGTGGCCGGCGTGGCCAGGCCATCGCTACGATGGCCCGTGAGTGTGCCTCGGCGAGAGATCTCAAGTCCATTCCTGTCTTCATCACGCGCGATGTCGAGTACTATTGGTCAGGTTTCTTCCACGACTTCGTAGCAACAGGAAAGCTGAACCTGTTCCGAGAGCCGGGGAGCCTTCGAGGTTTCGTTGGTCGTGCCTGGTCACGATATTGCAGACAGTTGCGGCGGGGGGAGCAGCCGATTCACCGCGAGATCCGCGGTTTGACCCCCGGGGAACGACGCGATGCGCTAAAGAACGCTTTGGGCGAGCAGCGGTTTCAGGAGCTCGTCGTGCTCGTCGAAACCAGATACGAGAAGTCCGATCTTGGATCGTTTATTCGAATTGTTCCCTCGCTGTTGACTCCCGAGGAAACAGCAGCATGGCGAAACGAACTGCAGAACTGCAGAAATGCGAAATGCTATGCCCTTTCGGAGGCTTTGACGAACAATTCGCCTGCGAGCGATAAGCGTGAAGAGACGTCAATGCTCTTACAGGCGGTCAAACGGATTGTCCGTTCCTTGACCATCGAGGAAAAGCTCTTGCTCAGGTTAATTCTGCAAGGCAAGTCGAAGACCGAAATTGCCGGAGTTCTCGGCGTCCATCCCGGGACGGTCGCACGCCGAATCGAAAAGCTCCAGAAGAGGTTGCGAAGAGAGCTTGAGATTCTCTTTCGCACTGAAGGGCGAGCAGCGGATGAGTGCCTCATAGAACTCTTCGATGCATTTCGTAATGGAATTCTATTCGGCTCGTTGATCAACGATGAAGAGTCCACGGCCGCTTCACGCCTCTCTGGAAAGGAGCTCCAATGAGTGGCGAGAATCACAACCCCGAACTGTTCGATGAGGCGATTCAAGAGATGCTAAAGAATGCGCTGGACGACGCCACATCAGCAACTGCGGGAGACCACATCATCGATGACGAACCTTTGCTTCAAATGTGGTCATTGGGGGAACTCACCGAGCCAGATCGTAAGAGGATTGTCACACACCTCGCCGGCTGCCACGAATGCTGCGAAGAATTGAACTCCTGGATCAACGATGGGATATTCACTCCAGGTGCTGCCCTGGTGAAAGGTATTGAGCCACAACCATTAATAGGAGACGAACCAGCGGTCTCGCCGTTGAGAAGAGACATGGTGTCAAAACGAGGGGCGGCAGCCAACGATCGACCTTTGATATCAACCGTGGTCGCCTGCCTTCTATTAGGTACCCTCGGATTGATCGTGTTCCGATCGGGAGCCACACGACCATCACAAGTCATCGCTCTTCAGAAACGACTGCAGCAGGGCGAGCCCACTTCGGTGTTACGAGATGCGCTGATCGCCTTGCAGCAGACAGAAGACTCACAGGCACGTCGGCAATTGTCACAAATCGTCGAAGATGCGGCAAAACAAGCTGGAGTGGAGGCATTGCGTGCGGGCGACTTTGATCAAGCCAAATCGGTTGCTCAGAAAGCCGAAGCGATTACCCGCACTGCTGAACTGGCCAACCTCAGACTACAAGCCGAACGGGGTGAACGCAGCTTTGTTGGGGCAATTGCACAACTTAGACTTGATCAGCTGCTGGCAGTAACCCTCGACGGACGCTCACTGACGAAATCGATCGGCCCCGCAGCTGAGCCCAAGACGCTTACACCCCATCAGAAAGGTGTGCAGCAAGCCTACGAGGATGCCGTGCGCGAATTCCCAGACGACATCTCCCTTCGGCTCAACTTCGGACACTTTCTTCTGTCTGTCGAAGACTACTCCGCTGCAAGCGATCATTTTGCTGCGGCCGGACGGATGGATCCCGCAAACACAAATGCCGCAATGGGACAGGGAATCGTAGCATTCTCCCTCGGTGACTACGAAAAAGCGTCGTCTTTTTTCGAACAGGCACTTGCATTAAATCCAACACTCACTGAGGCAATGGTGAACCGAGCGATTTCTCTCGAGGCGATGGGAAAACCGGCTGAGGCAAGACCTCACTGGCTCAAGTTGATGGAGCACACGCGAGACGGAAGCCTGAAAGAAGACATACGACGAATTCAAGAAAGATAAACGACACACGAATACATTCTGGGAGCTTGTAATGCGCACTCGATACGTTTTCTTGTTTCATTATTGTTTATTATCCGGCCTATTTTTCGACGCTCTGTCACCGATTGCCCTCCTCGGATCGCCCCGTAGCCCCGGCTCCAATCAGCCCGAGGTCGTCCTGCAATTTGGACATACCGACTGGGTAAACGCGCTGGCTTTGAACCATAATCGAAGCTTAATTGCTTCCAGCAGCGACTCATCAATCATGATTTGGGACTTCAATAGCGGGCGTTTGCTTCGAACCCTGAATGGTCATAACTTTTACGTGCTCTCCTTAGCTTTCAGCCCAGATGGAAACACCCTCGCATCTGGCGGCGCAGATGGCACCGTATCGCTTTGGGATGTGTATAGCGGGAAACACATCTGCGAGTTTACCGACCACGACGACTCAATCCGGAATGTTACCTTCAGCCCAGATGGTACGCTTCTGGCATCTGGGGGAGACGACAGAAAGTTAAGAATTTGGGACTTCGCACGTCGACGCGTTATTCATGAACTCGAAATCGGTGAATCCGTACACTCGATTGACTTCAGCCCAAACGGAAACTTGATAGCCACAAACGGCTGCCCAGTGAAGATTGATAAAAACAAGATTGATAAAGACCTACCCCCACGAGAAAACGTCTTCGTATTCCTCACTGAAGCACCTAGAAAACATCTCGCCAGCACATGGGATGTCAAGACGGGGCAACTAATCCGTGAATACGAAGGAATCGATAATTCCATTGGATGTATCACATTTAGCAACGACGGCGCCACCCTTGCGGCCGGAAAGCAGGATAACACAATCGACCTGTGGAACGTTCACACCGGTCGATTAACCCGCACTTTAGACGTGGCAGGAAAGCCACTACGGCAAGACGTAGAAGGTCACCGGGCACGTATCGATAGCATTGCATTTATCAATAACGACAGCGAGTTACTCTCAATTGATGATGATGGGGAGATCAGACGTTGGAACATTACCACAGGGAGAACAATCGAAGTACACAAAGAAGGCACTGATGGATGCATATCTCCACTCGTTTCCAATGATGGCTCCACCGTACTCATTGGCACTTATGCCAATTCAACAAAAATATGGGACACGAGCCGAAAACGAACCTTTTGTGTCCTGCCAGGACACTTTAACGGTTCGGAACTGGCAGATATGTCTCTCAATCCCAAATGGAGTCACCTAGCAGCTGCATTCAACAAATGGAGAAACGATAAGAAGGGCCTTGTCGGACTCGTTTTGTGGGACCTTCTTTCCGGACAAATGACCTACACGAACGATACATTTACAGACACCGTTCAGGCCCTAACATTTAGCCCAGATGGAGAGCACTTGGCCTTCGGTCTAAGAAACACCATATGCGTCCAAGACGTCACCAGTGGAATCAAAACCGGCGAGTACGAGAGCCCTACAGGAAATTTCGTTGCACTGAAATACACGCCGTCCGGTGACCGCCTCATCGCCTGCAAAGACTTATTTGGGGTCTCTTTTCAAGTATTCGATATTAGCTCTGAAAAGATTGTGAAGACTGTTCACCCCCCTCCGGGCCTTGGCCGATTCCATTCCATGAGTTGCGACACACTCTGCACTGCCTTCTCTAGAAACAGAAGTCTCTCTCTATGGATGATTTCGGAGCGAGATCATTCTACTTCACTTGTGGATTTCTTCGCTTCTGGTGACAACAAATCCCATAACCGAGAAGTCGCTTCAATCTGTTTTTCTACCGACGACAAAATAGTAGCATCTGGCAGCAAAGACAATACGGTTAAACTGTGGAGCTCAGAGACCGGCCAGTTGTTAAATATTCTCAATACGGGAGATTCCGTTTCATTCGTGGCTTTCAGCTCGGACGGAGCTTTTGTTGCCGCCGGACTGCAGAACGGCACAATTCAATTGTGGGACGCGCACGAAGGAACATTTCTCCGCAAACTACTGCCCTCGCAGCCAGAACACACTCTGGCAGTGGCGAAGAATATTTGTTTCAGCCCTGACTCCAAAACATTAGCGGTATCCCGCGTCAAAGGAAATGCTGTATCGTTCTATGATGTCCCGACGGGAAAAGAGCTGCTCAGGCTTCTGACCGCCGGCGAAGAGGACTGGCTGGCGGTGACGCCTGAGGGTCTTTTTGATGGCACGGAAGCGGCGATGCAGAAGGTCTGCTTCCGTATCGGTGACGGCCTCAACGTCGTGCCGGTCGATCGGTTCTTTAACGACTTCTACCGCCCTGGCCTGCTTGCAAGCATTGCGGCCGGCGAGCGGCCCCTGCCGGAGCAGGCAATCGGTCTCATTCCGCCTCCAACCGTCACCCTCGCCAGAACAAACCCCGAAGAGGCCGGAAGTCGTCGGGTTTCCTTCAAGGTCACCGCGACCGATCAGGGAGGCGGGATCTCCGGCCTCCGCCTGTACCACAACGGCGCCCGATTGATCACGCAAGGCGAAGAGATCCGCAACGAAGACGGCGTGACACGCGAGTTCTTTGTTGACCTGGTTGAAGGAGAGAACCGATTAAGAGCCACGGCCTTTTGCCGGGATGGCTCGATGGAAGCGGAACCTGCCGAACTCGTCCTGAAGTACGAGAAGCCGCTGGATCGTGCCAAATTGTTTGTCGTTGCTGTGGGTGTCAGCGACTACCAGCACGATCCGCTCGATCTAAGCTATGCCGACAATGACGCCACTCAGATTGCAGCGCTGTGCCGCACGCGGGGATCGTCGCTTTACGAGTCGGTGCATGTCCAGTTGTTAACTGACTCCAAAGCGACCTCGGAGAATCTGCACGCGGCGATGGAAAAAGTTCGTGAGAAGGCCGAGCCGCAGGACGTTCTGATGGTGCTGCTGTCTGGCCACGGGAAGATGGTGGGACAGCGTTATTTCTTCCTACCATATGACATTCAGATTCCTGAATTCGGAGACATCGACGAAGCGATTCGCCAGGGAGGTATCCCTCACGATCGCATCTATGGCTGGATGACGAGGAGTCCGGCGCTGAAGCGCGTTCTGATTCTGGATACGTGTTACGCGGGAGGAGCCGTCACATCAGCCGATCGTTACTTTGCATTACTGGATGCCAACAAGGCTCGGGATCCATTCCAGTTCCGAGGCGCGATCGAGCGGCAGTCTCGTTCTTCGGGGATCTATACGATCGCAGCTGCTGCTGCGACGTCAAAAGCGCAGGAAGTGGACGAACTGCGTCATGGTGTGTTGTCCTACACACTTCTGGCCGCCTTCGAGGGTGTCGATGGTGGTCCTCTAGTGGGAGAGCCCATGACGACAAACAATCCAGATGGCGTGGCCGAGGTGAACGACTGGATCACCTACGCAGCCGGCCGCGTGCCGCGACTGATGGAAAGCTACTTCGGCCGCCGCCACGACGTCCACTCCTACTCCAAGGGAAACAGCTTCCCCATTCTGCCGCTCAAACCGTGAAGCTGTGTGAAGTGGTGTCGATGCTCCCTTTTTGCTCAATATGCGAGATTGTGCGCAATCTCTGTGGTTTTGAGCCTCTGTATAGACAACAGAACTCCGACTCAAACAGGGAACAGCTATGAATTCTACGCATCTTCGATCTCTACTCGGCTGCGTGACCGCCGTGGTAGTCTGCACTCTTGTCGCATGTGCGGGCGGGGCTGGCGATGACCCCCAATCGCCCAAGCAACAAACTCCGCCCCAGCAACCTGTCATGCAAGAATCCGTGCCGACAATCAAGGTGAAGGCGAAGCCGGAACACCAGGCAAGTGATCTGCCTCAAGCGACCGGGAAGCCCCAGGCGAGGCAATCAACTTCTAAGCCTGGAGGGAGTTCTGAGTCGGAACAGATCGGAATCCAGTGGCAAGTTGGCGACACGTGGACTGTAGAGACGGAGACCGTTCAGATACAGCGCCGCAATGAGCGAGAATCAAAAGCCAGGGTTCGTTGGACGTTTGAAGTCAAGTCGAAGATGTCGCTGGAAGGTCGGCCAACGTTTAAGCTGTTTATCAGATGCCAGGCGGACGGAAGACAACCTGAGATCGTCGCACTGGTCGACGCCCAGTCTTACGCACTGAGACAGCTCGAAATGGAACTCCCCACCGCTAACGGATTTCAAAAACTGGTAGAACACTACGAAGTTGGGAACAACACAGCTTCCCCAGTGTTGACTCCGTTGTCAGCGTTGCCGCTTGACTTCCCGGTCTTTCAACAATCCCAGCAGAAACCTCAGCAGTCGTACCAATACAAGGCTGTGAGTGGATATCCAGGCAAGAAAGCTGTTGACGATATCGCTTTCATCTACTCGGTAACCCAGAAGAGCAGCACTGCTGAGCCCGCTGTCGTCAAAAGCCTGCTGGGGGAGAGCTACCAGAAGAACCTAGGGGGCGGTGCCGATCCGATTGACGTACGAATCCAGTCCGTTGATCGGGAGGTGCGTCAACTCTGGCATCCCGGACTGCCATGGCCGTCTTGGTCAAACAATGGGACAACTGAAACTCGCTTGGTCGATTTCCATCGCGGTGAGCATCCTGAGTAAAGTGTCCTCGTTCTGTATATCCAATGTCAAACGGCTACGGTTCACCCCCTCTTGGTAAATATAGGTGCTTTATGCATACCCAACTAATGTGTCAGAAAACATTATTGAGAGTACTATCCCTGTCTGTTCTTGTTTCCTTGGTTGCACTCGGTGACATTGTGGCAGATGGCACAAAGACAATTGACTCAGGACAAGCTGCTTATACCCCCTGGTCTGGATACTGGTGGCCGCTGAGAGAAGCAGCGATGTTACGTCCACTCTCAAAATATGATCTTCTCGCTGAGAGTCAGGCCGTCGTCTGGGAGAAATCGAATAAGCCGTCGGGACCGGACGTTCCAAAATGGTTCGGCTATTGCCACGCTTGGGCAGCTTCGGCGATCTTGGAAAATGAACCGAAGCATGCTCGTCGTGTCGAACGCGAACACCGAAAGGCCAGCCTGCAGATTGGAGACCAAAAGGGTTTATTGGCAGCAAGTCATGCAAATGACGTTTCAAATTCCTGGGGAGATCGATTCGGAGACGGCATCGGAAGTGAAGACCGGAACGATTTGGCTCCCGACGTCCTCTGGCGATTGTTAAGGATGCACATCAAAGAGCGAAAAGTTCCGTTAGTCCTGGACATCGAGGCAGGCGAGGAAGTCTGGAATTACCCCGTGTACGCTTATCGCGTCACTCGATTAAACGATACACAAGTGGGGCAAAGAAACGCCCGGCTCTCGCTTTGGATGGCCGACAATGGCGTATCGGCCAACTTTGTCGGAATTCGGCAACGGGTTCACCATTACACGTTTTCGTACAAGGAACAAGATGGTGGCATCGCAATGGGATCCGGAAAATGGATCGGCCAGAGCGTCAATGACCATCCTGACTTCGCATGGTATCCCTACATCGTCCGCCCCGAGAACCCGGAGATCGATTATCCAATCGTGACGGAACTTCTCGGTTTCAGCCCAACGGAACCGAGTCCAGGCACCGAGACTAACCCCGATGGGGAAAACGGCCAGCCAACCGGTCAACAGGGCGAGAACGAGTCAGCACAGGACTCCGACAAGAGTTCGCTCTACGCAGCCATGTTAAGCCCAAATGATCTTGTAACACTCCTGCAGAACAAGACTTCGAGTTTTGAGTTCGACACCTACCTTGCCGACTTCGGTAAGAAAATCTATCGCCCCGGCGAAGCTTTGCAGATCAGAGGTGCATCCGAACAAGATGGTTACCTCTACATATTCCAGATTGCCCCAGACAATTCCCTCTCCTTGTTATTCCCAGTCGGAAACGATGATGACAACCATATCCGGTCTGAAGAACCATTTCAGCTCGATGGGGTCCACACAGACAAGCCTGAAGGTACTTACCGGCTGACAGCGATTGTCACAGAAAAGCCCATTTTCCTCAGTGGCCTGGACCATTCGACCGGTCAGCAGCAGCAAGACGCTGCGAGACAGATCGATCAAACCCAAGCGTCCCGAAAATCACTTGGCGAAGTCTCTTTTCGCTGGAATCCTTCTCTGCGAATGGTCTTGCAAGACGAGCTTGCTAAAGGTGGTCAGGAAGAATCGCCTACAAAAGAAGACTTCATCCCCATCGACGTCACGGCACTAATTGGCCCATTTGCCCAGGACCGGATTATTTACTCTTTCATGCAGCGACGAATGGATCCTGCGCAGAACCAGGGCAAGCCAGAAAACGCCGAAGAGAAATGAGATCGCGCATACTCACAATTGCCTCAGCCAGTTTACATCCAAGACATTCATCTGCGTCATTCTACAGCCATTGGACCCTAACTTATGAATACCATTTTTCAGCGTGCTATTTTCGGATTGGTAATGTGCTTCGCAACCTCGCTTGCCACCGACGCTGCCGAACCAGTCGAGACGAGAGCGGTTGTCATTGAGGAAATACGAAATGAGAAACCTCAATTTCTGGTTCGCATAAACGTAGACCACCCGAGTCGGCTCTACAGAGTCGGCGACACAATGGGAGTGACGGTAACGTCAGAGAAATCCGGCTACCTTTATGTCGTTTACGTCGACGCAATGGGGACGTCGTCACTCCTGTTTCCCAACAAATACCAGACAGACAATCGCATTCAAGCGAGAAATGCGGTGGCCGTTCCCGCATCTGGCGACAAATTCCGTTTGAGGGTAAAGGAACCAGTCGGGAAGGAACTGATCGGCGCCATTGTTACACAAGAGCCGCTCGAATCGGCGAAACTTCTTGCGGCCAAGGAAGCCTTTGGGCTCGAAGTAAACGCTAAGGATCTCCGCGCGATCTTCGTGGAGGGAAAGGATGAATCAGGCGGGGAACGAGCGGAACACGTTATTCAGATCACCACCACTAAGGTGAATCCTGAACAGGGAACCGTTCGGAAAGTAAAACGAACTGCACTCTGCATCGGGATCAGCGAGTTTAAGGATCCGAGAGTTTCAAACTTGGGTGTCTGCCATAAAGATGCGATCGCATTTGCTCAAACGCTGCGCGGACGAGGCGGCTTTACCGAAGTGGAAGTATTGACTGATCAAGATGCAACAATCGCCAATGTCAGGTCCGCAATTCGCCGACTCGTCGACCGCACCAGGCCGCAAGATGAAGTTGTGATCTTCTGGTCAGGGCACGGCGACTCCATGGCTGACACTGGTGGAGACGAAAGAGATGGCCGAGATGAGTTTCTTGTCCCGCACGATTACGACACCTCAACGCCAACCACCAAAAACGAAACGGCATTTACAGATGATGAGTTTGGTCGCCTGGTCCAGGATCTCGACAACCGCCGCCTCGTAGTCATTATCGACACATGTTGCTCAGGGGGAATGGCCACTAATGAGAAAGTCCTGCAGAAAGGGATCACTTCTACATTTAGTACCGTCGAGGAGGCAGCGGACGGCTTTGACTTCATGGGCGATCTGGTCAAGAGAACGAAGGATATCGGCCAAACAGAAACAGCAGTCCTTACCGCTTCCTCAAAGGACCAAATTTCTTACGTTCGTCGCCAGGGAGACATGTCGGTAATGACATTTGCGCTTCTCGAAGTAGTCAACGAAACTGCAGGCGCCATGCCTCTTTCGCTCCCAGATATCCATGGGCGAATGGCTGCAAAGGTCGACACCTATATCCGCCACAACTTCCCGAATTCGAGACAAACCTGCACTCTCGTAAACGAGATGCAGAGTCCGTTTTATCTCGTCGAGTAGGAAGCAAAGGCATTAAGCCAGACGGTTTTCAAATGGATTCCAACTGCAGAAGAAAGACATCCGAAATGTTTCAACCGAACCGTAAGATGCTAATTTGGGGGTTCTCTCTCCTTCTTGCCGGCCTCGCGGATCTTGCGGCAACAACGGCCGCTAGTTTTGATGACGTAAAGGCGGTAGTGGTCGAAGAAGTAAGAAACAGCGACCCTCAGTTTATGGTCCGAATTCAGGCCGATCACCCGGATCACGTTTATGAAGTGGGCGAGACCATGAACGTATCTGTCGTCTCAGAGAAGGCAGGCTACCTCTACCTCATCTACGTGGATGCCACCGGAGAAGCAAGCCTGCTCTATCCAAACAAGTATCAGAAAGACAACCGCATTCAGGCTGGCCGAAAAATCCCAGTACCATCAGCAAACGACAACTTTCGGCTGCGCGTGGGCGAGCCAACGGGAGAAGAGATACTGAAAGCTGTCGTCTCCCTGAAACCACTTACAAGCGGGAAGGTCGTAGAGGCGAGAAATCACTTTGGACTCGAACTCGGACTGAGAGATCTGAAGGCCGTTTTTGTCGAAGGTACGGAACAGTCAAATAAGGATTGGGCCGAGCATGCTATCTGCATTCGCACCGTGCCCAAAGATCAACGTCAGCCAAAGGCAGTGAAACGCTTGGCTCTCTGCATTGGAATCAGCGAGTACAAAGACTCAAGGATCCGTCCACTGACCACTGCTCATAAAGATGCCATCAACCTTGCGCAGGCCCTTAAGCGAAAATGCAACTTTGATGACGTCCAACTTCTCACAAATTCAAACGCGACATTGACGAACATTCGGGCTGGTTTTGCACGCTTGGTGAATCATTCTAAACCGGGGGATGAGATCGTCATATTCTGGACAGGACATGGTTCAACGCTCGCTGATACGGGTGGTGATGAGCAGGATGGAGTGGACGAACTGGTGAATCCATACGATACCGACATGTCTTCAATGGAGACGATTCGGAACACTATGGTCTCAGATGACCTGTTGGGGCGTTGGATTCAGGATCTGGATGGGAGACGGGTTGTATTCATAGCCGGTACCTGCTTCTCAGGCGGGTTGGCGACAAACGAAAAGCGACCGCAGTTTAATGCAAATGGATTTAACGCAGGCGCCATCTTAAATGACACGGATGGATTCGACTTAGCTGAAGATCTTGTACTTCGAGTGAAAGATATTGGTCAGCGAGATGCTGCCGTCTTGGCCGCGTCCTCCAAGAGTCAGTCGGCCTGGGAACAGAACAATGGTCCAGGATCATTCCTCGGAGTCGCAATGCAGAGCGCTTTTGACCGTAACAGCGGACCACTCACGCTCAACGAGTTCTACAACCACGTTAGAGCATCAGTTGACGCACGTGTCGCACGGGAGGTGGCCGCTGAGCGACTGCCTTCAGATACGAAACAAACCTGCGTTCTGATAAGTGATCTCACTGCTCCCTTTTTTTTCATCCCTAAATCCAATTAAGCTCGCGACATCGATTACTGCACAGATAGCTTCCGGGGATCGTAATGATAAAGACTATCCGAATTCTTGTTTTCTCTTTTCTGTTGGCATCACTTTGCAGCCTCGCTCGTGCAGACGAGGCCACACCCACGCAATGGGCGGTTTTAATCGGAGTAACTGAGCACAAGGAATCATCACGCTTCAACCTCAGGTTCACTGACGAAGACGTCCGGCTGATGCGCGAGGTACTCTTTGACCACGCTGGAATACCGCTTAAGAACATGCTGGTCCTCTCGATCGAGCGAAATGCACTGGAGCCGACGAAACAGAATATGATCGAGGCGGTCCGTGAGTTCCTGAAGAAACCCGGTCCAAACGACCGAGTTTTTGTCTACTTCAGCGGCCACGGGGTGATTGAAGCCGGCGAAACCTATCTCGTTCCTAGTGATTTTGAATCTGACCGCATCGCCGAGACTGCAGTCCCCGCTGCGACACTACGCGACATACTCAACGGATGCAGAGCAGAAACGAAATTCTTCGTGCTTGATTGCTGTCATGCAGCCGGCACCAAGTCGCTTTCGACAGCACCATCGTCTTCGGCAATTGCTAAGGGGCTGGATATTGAAGGCGTCAAGGGCTGTTTCGTTCTCGCAAGCTGCAAGGAGGAGGAGCTGAGCATTGAATGGAGCGAGCGCAAACAGGGCCTTTTCAGTTTCTGGTTAGCTCGAGCTTTACAGGGTGGAGCCAACACGAACAGTGACGCAGAGCTCAAGTTCAGCGAAATCTACGATTACGTACATGAACGCGTCAGCCAGACTGCCCGTGTGGTCTTCGAGCGAGACCAAACGCCCATGCGAATAAACAGTCCCAGCGTCGGCGGCAATCCCGTAATGCTCAGCCTACAGCCTGAGAAACCGGAAACCGTGTGCCGCAGGTTGGCGGAGGAGCTCGACCTCGAAATTCGTCGGCACAACTTAAGCAGGGTACTCGTCCTCGAATTTCACAACAACACGTCTGAACTGGAGAACGTTCCCCTGAATCGTTACTGCTCCGAGCTGATTTCTTCAGAACTCCGTTCGCTCGCGAATGGGGCCTATCTGATTGCAACGCAGGAGGATCTGGCCAAATCTATGTCGGAACAACACTTTACATTCGGCCCCAAGGATACCGGCAATCCGCTTAAACTTTCGCGGCTCAAAGAGCATCTTGGTGTCGATGGGGTTGTCTCCGGGCCAATCGAACGCGCCGGGTATGCCCTGCTGCTGGAATCTCGGCTCTACAGCCTGGACGGTACAAAGTTGACGAGCCCGACGGGACGCCTTCCATTGTGCCTGACCACATTGGCCGATACGGGCACGAGCATCAACGCTATCCGGCACGATATCGAATCCATTTGCTCAAGCGATGCTGTCGACCGCGCCACGGAGGAAGCAACCCGCCATCCGCTCTTTGACCCCAAATTTCCGATTACGATGACAATCAACACAGTCCAGCGCAACGCCCAGGGCGAGGTCATTCATCGATCCCCGAAAGACTTCATTAAGACAACACCGGATGCGGCTGACGACCTTTCACCTCAAATCGCAATGATCGAGGCTCGCGAAGGCGAACTCTTCGAGATCGAGGTCCAGCACAGTTATGGAGACAACATTGAGATGGTCCTTCTGGTCGACGGCTTGAATACGATCGGAAAGAACATCGCGAGGACCGAGGCGGGAAGTGGGTGGATTATCAAGCCCAACACCGTTGACAGAACCGGCGGCTTTTATCTCGATATGGACGGCACTGCCTCTCCGTCGAATGGAAAGGTGAAGAAACGCTTCGAATACTTCCAGTTCGTCGATGTCAATCACGCCGACGCCAGCCGAATGGGATATTCAGACAAGATCGGGCTAATCTCGGCCACATTCTTTGCGAAGGGCGGCGATAAAGCTGTCGGGACCGCCGGAATCCCTTCAGGTCATCGCATCCTGAACACCGTCAGATTCAAGCGCGGTGACTATCTCGGAACCTTGCATATTCGATATGTCGAAGCGGAATGATGGAATTGTTTTCGAGTGATAGTCCTGTTCGCAATGGGATGAATCCGCCGAGGTCACCGGTTACTCATGGGTTCACCTCTGACGTGTTACATAACGTTGTTCCGATTCCCGCATTTGACCTGCCAACCCACGGTAACCCTAACAGCGAAGATAGATTCGACGGCACGCGTCGCGTCCCAAAGTGGCCAGGCCAGGACCAGCGAAACGCTGTACTCCAAACCAGTTCATCGTACTCTATCCGTAAGGATGAGTGATCAGTCTGGAAGGTGCGTTAAAATCGCCGGCATTTTGAAGAACAACGGTGCGTGCTTAGAGCCACTATCAACGGCACCGGCTTGCGGACATATCCCGCGCTACCAAAAGACACTGAAATACACACACGGACATGCGATGCCGATGAACCCCCACAAGTTCCTCTCTCCCACTTTTGACGACTAGGCCATTGCCATGAAAACACTGCTTGCATTGATCTGCTGCTTCGTTCTTCCTTCGACAGTGCATGCTGAAGAATGGCTGGCCGCTAGGCTTAAAAGATCCCCCGTGAGTTATGGCCGGATCAACTCTTCCGGCGATGGGATTATTGTCGCGGGGAAATTCAGCGACCGGAATAGGCTCTATGATGTCCTTGAGGAGGACAATCGTTTTCTTCTCATTAGCGACGGTGAGCAAAAGGGCTGGGTCTTCAAATCTTCTCTTGAGCAGGCTGTTTCCGCAAACACTTTCATTGATCGCGGGGACGAAAAGATGGCAAATGAGAACTACAAAGGGGCCATTAAAGACTATGACGCAGCAATCCGCATCGAACCGGACAATGCGAGATTTCATAACGATAGAGGAGTCGCATACGATCGCCTGAACGACATCCAGAGAGCAATCCAGGACTTCAGCAAAGCCATTGAATTGAATCAGGAATACGCCCTGGCTTACTCCAATCGAGGCCTGAAATACATGGACCTCAAAGAGTACCAGAAAGCCATTCACGACTTCAACAACGCAATCCTTCTTGGTAGCGACACATTTCAAATATCCAAGAAGCGGGGGGATGCGCATTATGCCTTAGGCAGCTACAACAACGCAATAACAGATTATGACGCAGCCTCGCGTTTCGATCCTGATAATTCTTCCCTCTTCCGCAGTCGCGCAAATGCAAAACGCATGTTGAAGCAATATGCGGCCTCTATCGACGATTACGACCGCGCGATCGCACTCGAACTCGATGATCCATTTGTCTACTTTGAGCGAGCACTGTCTAACTTCTCGCTCAACCGCTTCGATTCGTCCATTACGGACTTCGATACCTATATCTCACTGGACGAAGACTTTTCTCCAGCTTATTTCTTGAGAGGCCGAGCGAAACATGCCAAAGGGCAATACCAGTTGGCTCTATCTGATCTTGATCACGCAATCAAGCTGAATCCAGACGATGATTCATATTTCTATTTCCGGAGCTACACAAGGCGACAACTCGCCGACTTTCGCGGTGCCCACAACGACATCGACATTGCCATCCAAAAGAATTCCAACAATTCCGATTATTACAACCTCAAAGGATCTATTTACTTTGCCGATCGCAATTACAACAAATCACTCGAACTCTATAAACAATCAATAGACATTGGTTCGAATAAATACGCAAAGGCAAACATGAGCTTTGTCCTATCCACACACCCCGACGAAGCATCCAGAGACTTAAAAGCCGCGACCACCCTTGCGGCAGAAGCATTAGCTGAGCATAGCGATTCAGCCTATGCCCTTAATGCATTTTCCTGTGTTCTAGCCATGTCCGGCAAATTCGAGGAGGCAATTGAAGCACAAAGAGACGCGATGGAAGATGGCCAATGGCTGCAAGACAAAGACCTTGACGGAGGAACTTACGCGAACGTCCGAATCGAAAAATGGCAACATGGCAAATTGTGGCTATTGCCACCCCGCAATGAAGACATCCTTGAACAGACAAAGGATGAGCGTGCGTCACGTCTTTCTGAAATGAAGCCGGTAGATTCGCCCGACCTCGCGGTACGTAACACGCTCGCGATAGAACCAGAGCTGGTCCTTCAGGAACAGCATACCTCTACCGTTTCTTCTGCAGTATACACTCCCGACGGCACAATACTCGTCTCCGGAAGCCAAGACTGTACAATTATAGTGCGGCAAGCCAGCTCAGGGCGTATACTCCGTGTTCTTGAAGGACATGCCAAAGGAGTCAATGAGATCGCCCTGGCTCCCGACGGCACGACGCTTGCCTCCTGCAGCAGCGATAATACCATCAAGCTATGGAATATTCGCTCCGGCCATTTGTTACGAAGTATTCCGTCAGGCTCCGAAGAATCAGTCGCGTTCGCGCCTGACGGATCCGTGCTAGTCTCAGGTGGACAGAATCAGGCCGTCAGTTTGTGGGACGTCGCAAGCGGGCAAAAGATTCGTGTCCTTAAAGGACACAATGAAGCCGTTCAATCAGTGGCATTCAGTCCTGACGGGAAAACAATCGTTTCGGGCGCCGACGACCATTTGATTCAAGTATGGGACGCGCAAACAGGACGCTTGCTTCATACTCTGAGTGGTCATGCCGGCCCTGTAAATGCAGTAGCCTTCAGCCCCGATGGAAATCTGATCGCATCCGGAAGCGATGATGGTCGAGTGCGACTGTGGGACCCCGAGAGCGGTCAGCAAAGTCGTGTACTTGAAACCTCGTTGGTGCTACAGAATGTCGAGTCCATTTGTTTTAGCCCAGACGGCACGACACTTGCTTGTGGGGGAGGACTCCCAAGAAGCATTCGCGAAAGAAAGCCTAATCCCCTGGCTGTACGTGCGGCAACACAAGATATTCACTTGTGGGATGTGAAGAGTGGAAAGCGATTGCGCGATCTCGAAGGCCATGGAGGCAAGGTGTTTTCTGTAGCCTTTTCACCTGATGGCACGACTGTGTTGTCGGCAAGTGGAGCGGATGCGATCAGAGCTAGCCAAGACGTCTCACTCCGACTGTGGGATGCCGAAAGCGGAGAATGCATCCGCATCGACGGTACGGGGATGACCAGGAAGACCTCCACTCCAGTTGCTGTAAGCCCAGACGGACACTTCCACGCATCAGTCGGGCCCCAAAATAGCATCGAATTGTGGGACATACGCGATCGTCGTAGATACCAGACTCAAGAGTGGGATGCAGGACAATTTCAATGCCTGGAGTTCAGTCCCTCCGGGACAATTCTCGCGGCTGGCACCGGTTTCGATGAGGTAATTCTATGGGAGGTCAAAACTGGCAAGCTATTGCGTGTGCTGAAATCTTCTAATGGAGCGCCTATTTCCTTGGCATTCGGGCACCATGGGACGCGATTGGTGGCAAGAAACGAGTTCAGCAACATAACAATCTGGGACGTTGAGAGCGGCGAACAGATCGTGACACTTGAAAGTGACGACGGCAACTACTTAGAGCCAAACTTCGCGGCTCTGGCTTTTGATCGAAACGGGGAGAGACTTGCATCTGCTACCGACGGGAAGCCGCTCATCCTTTGGGACGCGCGAAATGCCAAGCAGCTCCAGACGTTGGATGGCCATGACGAAGAAACTCGCTCTTTGGATTTCGGGCCCGACGGAAAGGTGCTCGCCTCAGGAAGTGCAGACAAGACCATTAGAGTGTGGGATACGGAGAGCGGTCGGACACTTTCGACGTTTGCTGCCCACGAGGGAGCATTAAGAGTTGTAGCTTTCAACCCGACTGGAACACATCTGGCTTCTGCTGGCGATGACTATACTGTGAAAGTGTGGGAGCTAAAGACGGGAAAATGCGCCTGCAGCATGGATGGATTTCGCAACGACATCTCATTCTTGCGTTTCATCAACGACGGTAAGACTCTTGCGATTGGATGCAGTAACAAAGCTATCCAATTGTGGGATGTCTCCACTTGCAAGGAAATCATCCGCTTTTTGGCCGTCGGCGAAGAGGACTGGCTGGCAGTAACTCCTGAGGGGCTGTTTGACGGCACGGAAGCGGCGATGCAGAAGGTCTGCTTCCGTATCGGTGACGGCCTCAACGTCGTGCCGGTCGATCGGTTCTTTAACGACTTCTACCGCCCTGGCCTGCTTGCAAGCATTGCGGCCGGCGAGCGGCCCCTGCCGGAGCAGGCAATCGGTCTCATTCCGCCTCCAACCGTCACCCTCGCCAGAACAAACCCCGAAGAGGCCGGAAGTCGTCGGGTTTCCTTCAAGGTCACCGCGACCGATCAGGGAGGCGGGATCTCCGGCCTCCGCCTGTACCACAACGGCGCCCGATTGATCACGCAAGGCGAAGAGATCCGCAACGAAGACGGCGTGACACGCGAGTTCTTTGTTGACCTGGTTGAAGGAGAGAACCGATTAAGAGCCACGGCCTTTTGCCGGGATGGCTCGATGGAAGCGGAACCTGCCGAACTCGTCCTGAAGTACGAGAAGCCGCTGGATCGTGCCAAATTGTTTGTCGTTGCTGTGGGTGTCAGCGACTACCAGCACGATCCGCTCGATCTAAGCTATGCCGACAATGACGCCACTCAGATTGCAGCGCTGTGCCGCACGCGGGGATCGTCGCTTTACGAGTCGGTGCATGTCCAGTTGTTAACTGACTCCAAAGCGACCTCGGAGAATCTGCACGCGGCGATGGAAAAAGTTCGTGAGAAGGCCGAGCCGCAGGACGTTCTGATGGTGCTGCTGTCTGGCCACGGGAAGATGGTGGGACAGCGTTATTTCTTCCTACCATATGACATTCAGATTCCTGAATTCGGAGACATCGACGAAGCGATTCGCCAGGGAGGTATCCCTCACGATCGCATCTATGGCTGGATGACGAGGAGTCCGGCGCTGAAGCGCGTTCTGATTCTGGATACGTGTTACGCGGGAGGAGCCGTCACATCAGCCGATCGTTACTTTGCATTACTGGATGCCAACAAGGCTCGGGATCCATTCCAGTTCCGAGGCGCGATCGAGCGGCAGTCTCGTTCTTCGGGGATCTATACGATCGCAGCTGCTGCTGCGACGTCAAAAGCGCAGGAAGTGGACGAACTGCGTCATGGTGTGTTGTCCTACACACTTCTGGCCGCCTTCGAGGGTGTCGATGGTGGTCCTCTAGTGGGAGAGCCCATGACGACAAACAATCCAGATGGCGTGGCCGA
This sequence comes from Planctomycetaceae bacterium, assembly GCA_017795105.1. Taxonomy (GTDB): domain Bacteria; phylum Planctomycetota; class Planctomycetia; order Planctomycetales; family Planctomycetaceae; genus Rubinisphaera. The sequence goes on along the minus strand of CP051247.1, from coordinate 5,164,203 downwards.
GGTGAACGACTGGATCACCTACGCAGCCGGCCGCGTGCCGCGACTGATGGAAAGCTACTTCGGCCGCCGCCACGACGTCCACTCCTACTCCAAGGGAAACAGCTTCCCTTTTCTGCCGCTCAGCCCGTAGTCAGTCTACGACGAGCAGATAGTATTCAATACTGGTGAGCCGCATACACTCCAATCAACAACAAAGGATCAGAAGAGATGCAAACGCTTTTTATTCGCGCGGCTGCACTCCGTACACTTCCAGTTGTGCACGTTCTTTGCTCTTACCCCCACACACATCTCGCGTGGTGTTCGTCAATATTCCTATTCATAGCGCTGTCCCTTTCAGATATTTCCTATTCCCAGGACAACACAGATTCGGTGAGTTCCCTGAATCAAACGATGGTGGAATGTCACAAGAGCGGAGATTACAAAAAAGGAATTGACACTGGCAAACAGGCTATCGCACTGGCTGAACGGAATGGCGAAGAATGGACAGTGGATTTGTCCACAACGTTTTCTAACTTGGGTGCGATGTATGAGATGCTCGGATTATACAAAGAAGCACAGGCCAGCCATTCACGTTGCTTCACGATCCGAATAGTCGTCCTTGGTGTCGACCACCCCGATACCGGGTTATCTGCGCATAACCTGGCTGTAACTTATGAGAAGGTAGGAAGATACACCGATGCAGTGGAATTTCATCGGCTCAGCTTGGAAATCCTGGAAAAGACACTGGGGCGCGACCATCCGGATGTCGGCATGGTCCTGACCAGCCTCGGGGTAGCATATAGCAAGAACTCGGATCATGATAACGCTTTGTCGTGCTATGAGCGGGCATTATCGATAAATGAGAGAGCGTTTGGAGCGGATGCCCCGGAGGTTGCCACAATATTGAACAACCTATCCGTTGCCCATATACGCAAGAAGAACTACGACAAGGCGATTGATTATGCAAATCGCTCTTTGCAAATCACGGAAAAAGTTCGCGGCAGGAATCATCCCGCTGTTGCAGACTGCCTCAACTCAATTGGGGTAATTCACCTGAATACAGCGCGGCACCTGCTGGCTAAGAAGTGCTTCGAGAGAGCATGGGTGATTCAGGTGGGCTCATTGGGAGAGGACCATCCTCACGTTGCCATAACGACAAACAATTTGGGCCGCGCCTGCGTGCGTGAGGGGAAGTATAGCGTGGCAGTGGACCACTACGAACGGGCAATCTCAATTCAAGAAACGATACTAGGCTCAGATCACACCGATGTCGCCACCAGCCTGAACAATCTCGCAGGGGTTCGTCTTCTTCAGAAACATCCCATGCAGGCTGAGCTACACTACAAGCGTGCACTTAGCATATGGAAGAACGCGCTTGGCAGCGATCACCCCAACGTCGCGCTTTGCCTTGAAAATTTGGCAGAAGTGTACAAAGTGACGGACAGGTTAGTCGAAGCTGAAACGCTACTTAAGCAGGCATCGGAGATTCGCAAAACGCACGAATAGTATGGTGTCTCGAATGGTAAAACCTCAAGAGCCCCTCTTGCCGTGAACGTTATCTAGGTTTACTCATACGTCCTGTGACGTCGGATCGTTCAGACACCGCATTGTCGTAAGTACTGTCAAGTGTTGTTTTCGGCGTGAAACATGACGACAGAAATCGTTTTTAGGTCAGGTTCGAGTGGCACTCTCGAAGGGAGATCAGCCATTTGGTTCGATCGAAATGAGATTCCAGACTTGGACGCCATAGCAACTTGCATCAAGCTGAAACAAGAAGGTCTCTACGACCACGCTGCCGATCGGACGGCCCCGAACGAGGCCGGCATTCAAACGCTTTCTGAGCGGGAATAGTATGACGGTAGTTCAGTTTTTGTCCGTCCATCTGTTCGTCGGCTTTACCGTGAGGTGCTCAGGCGACTTGCTGTGCCAGATTTAAACTCTGATAAGGACTCTTTTCATGCCTGCCAACCCCGCCTGCCTTCGTGACCTTGTGATGGCATTGTTGTCGATAGCATTCGCGGGCTCAGTCGGCCTGAATGCGGAGGACCGAGCTCTCCTTGTCGAGCCGGCGGCTTCAAGCAAATGGGCAATTCTGATTGGCGTGGACGATTACATCAACGCAGCCGATTTGCGTTTCTGCGGAAATGACATGGAAGCACTCAAAGCACAGCTGATTGCGACGGGCTTCCGAGAAGACCATATTATCCTCATGCATGATGAGGCCCGCGAACGGAGATACCGTCCGTTCAAGTCCAATATCGAAACGGAACTCAACTTGTTGCTCGGACGATTGGATGCCAAGGGTGAGACACTCGTTGAACGAGGCATCATTGAAAAAGGCGATATGATCGTAATCGCCTTCAGCGGCCACGGTATCCACCCTGATGGCGGAAGTCAGAGTTATTTTTGTCCGGCCGACACCGAAGTCGATCGTCCGACCACGATGATCGCGCTCGAAAAACTATACCGGCAACTCGAATTGTGCCCGGCGGAGATCAAATTGTTGGTAGTCGATGCATGCCGCAATGATCCGCGTCCAGAAGGCGAGAAATCAATGCGAGCGACAGACGAGACCAGAGAGTTTGCCAAGACTTTACAGAATCCTCCCTCAGGGATTTTAGTCCTGAGCAGTTGCGCGCCGGGCCAGGTCTCTTGGGAAGACGGACAGATCAAGCATGGCGTGTTTATCAATTATATCCTGCAAGGGCTACGCGGAGCGGCGGATGCAGAAGAGGGCAATCGAAACCATAAGGTCTCTCTCCTGGAACTCTACAAATATGCCTACAACAACACCAAGGCGTACGTTCTACGAAATCGGCGAAAGATTCAAACTCCTGCGTTGAGAGGAGAAATTACAGGAGATTTCGAGTTTGGAGCGACACAGGATAAAGACTTTGCAATGGGGATGCATTACTACCTGGGCAACCAAGGGCCTATTGACTGGGAGAAGTCCTACACCCTTTTCAGGCAAGCTGCAGGCCGCGGAGACCCGAGGGCTCAGGCGCTGGTTGGTGTGCATCATGGAAAGGGGATTGGGGGACTTAGGGTTGATCGTTTTGAAGCATGTCACTGGTGCAGTCTTGCAAAGGACAAGTTAACGGATCTGGCAAACGCAGGGGACCCGCTAGCACAGACTCTCTTGGGGGAAATGCATGAGAATGGATGGGGGGTAACTGAGGCCCACTTCACGGCGACGATGTGGTATCAAAGAGCTGCTGCACAGGGATTCGCTGAGGCGCAGGTACGGCTCGGTATAATGATCGGCGAGAGCAAAGGAGTGCTCTGGGCAAGCCAGAATGGCGCGGTCCAGTGGTTTCGCCTGGCTGCAAAACAGGGCCACGCGGAGGGCCAGGCACATCTCGCAGAGATGTACGAGTGTGGTCGAGGAGTGAAGGAAGACCCGGCCGAGGCTGCCAAGTGGTACCGGCTTGCCGCAGGACAAGGCCATCCGAGTGCACAGAACAGCCTTGGAATTGCATTAGATAATGGGGATGGGGTAAGCGAGGATAACTACGGTGCAGTAAAGTGGTTTTCCAAAGCAGCTGATCGAGGATACATTCCAGCACTCTATAATCTAGGCATTATGTATGAAAAAGGGCAAGGAGTGGCTCCTGACGCTGTGAAGGCGCACGAGTGGTACATGAAGGCCGCTGATCTGGGCTATGCCCACGCGCAGTTCAAAGTGGCCTTTTACTTCGACGACGGAATAGGCGTCGAGAAAGACGACGCAAAGGCGCGAGAATGGTATCGCAAGGCCGCAGAACAAGGGCACCCTACGGCTCAAAACAACCTTGGTGTTCTGTTTTCGACGGGTGATGGAGGAGAGAAAAACGTCTCGAAGGCCGTCGCATGGTATCGCAAGGCAGCCGAACAGGGCAATGCGGTGGCTCAATACCACCTGGCGGAATCATACGCGACTGGCCGTGGGTGCAAGCAAAGCGATTCTAACGCATTTGATTGGTGCCTGAAATCAGCGGAACTGGGGTATTGGCGGGCACAGTTCCGACTTGGCGTCATGTATGAAGAAGGGGTTGGTGTATCGACTGATCCGGACGAAGCGAATAAATGGTACCGACGTGCAATGGACGGAGCAGAAGGTGAAACTCTTCACGACATTGAAGAACGGCTTAAGAGGCTGGAAAGCTGAGGCCCTTCGCGTTTAAAGGCTCGAATCGTCAACGCAATCCTGGAACTGGTAAGCGAATTCCCGAGGTTTGGATATCG
>CP051247.1:4000000-5152500 GCA_017795105.1 Planctomycetaceae bacterium | reverse complement strand
GATTGCAACGACGGTCTCCATGTGCGAACTCGATCTGAATCCTGCACACTTCAAAGGGCTTTCACTTCACGTCGTCTTCATGCTGATTCCGATGCTGCATAACTTCCGACGGGAAGAGCATGCGAAGATTCTCACGAGACTTGCCGAGATCGTTGACGATGGTGGACTGAAGCCTGTCCTGGATGAAAACCACTACTCTCTGGAACAGGCTGGCGAAGCGCACGCTCGGCTGGAAAGTGGTCAGGCGATGGGGAAGGTCGTCATCGACAACTCGCCGTCTCCGAATGCTGGTTGACTCTCGGCCGGGATCAGTCGCCCTGCTGTGTTTGCGAACCAGATTCAGCGGGGGATTCAATGCAGATGATCTCCTTCATCGTATGCGCAAAGAGACGATTCCCTGCGAAGGTCACGGTCGCCAGCGTCCATGTTTCTCCGCCAGGACCGAGATCATTGACGGCAACGAGAGCTTCTGGCGAGAGTGATTCGACCGTCATATCAATGACATACACCGTTCCGGTTACGACCGGTAGAAACAGGTATCGACCGACACGGGTCGGGCTTGCCGCCGAGATGTGCCCCCATCCGGTTCCGGTCTGGCCATGATCTCCGACGGCAAAGCCAGCGGCGTTGTGAGGAAGATTGCTGTCGTGTCCCTGTCCCCAGAGCCAAACGTCATGTTCACGAGAGTGTTCGTCAGCCATCAGCTGGGCCGGCAGTTCAAGATATTCGACCTCACCGGTTTCGACATGAACGCGTCCGAGGTAGTGGACGTTGTGCGACAGAAACCAGTGCCAGTCCCCGATAACGATGTTGGCCTGGTTCGTATTGGGGTGTCCTTTACCCGCCTTTACGGCAACATTGGATTGCCGGGACCAGTCGTTGTTTCTCGCATTCCACTTCCAGACGGTGGCCCCGGTGTAGAGCGGTTGGTCTCGCAACAGTGTTCCGGTAGCGGTATCGAGAACGATGTGATGTCCGCGGCGGAAACCGAAGACATACTTGCTGTTCCAGTGGCTTGCGAACGAAGGATCGTATCCCCGCAGATCGGTACTCCAGAGCGTCCTGCCTTCCTCGCCAGACGCGAGACTGGTCAGGCTGTGCCCAAATGGTTTCTCGAAGGGCTGATGAGGACCGCCACGGGCATGGGAAACGGCGATCCTGCCATCGGGTAGCGTGCCCACAACCGGAGTATTGTGAATGACGGTTCCCACATTCTCACGCCACAGAACTTCGCCCGTGCGTTTGTCGATGCCGTGCAGATAAGTCCACACAGCTTTCTCGTCGACACCTTCCGGCACGTCGGTACTCTTAGCCTTCACCCCGGGTGCTGCCCATTTCTGAACTCGGGCTCCCAGTTCTTTGTCGGCCACTTCCACATAGAGAATGGTGTTGCCGACAAGATACGGTTCGGCCTGGCGGTTGTTGTGCTTGAATCGCGGCGTCCATTCCCGCAGCCAGACCTGACGGCCGTTCATGTCGTAGCAGCCCATTGCACCACACCGGTTGAAGAACCAGACATGTTCGCCATCGGTTATCGGGGCGAAGACGGTGCCATCGGTGAAGCCACCGGCAAGCGAGATGAAGGCCGAACCGGGCAAGGTCACTTGCCAGAGCAATTTCCCCGAGTCAGTATCGAGGCAGAATCCGATGATGTCGGTCACCGAATCCTTCTCTTCGAGGGTCTCTATCGGCACATGAGTCGTAACGAACAGACGATTTCCCCAGACTGTGACGCCGCTCATTCCCGCTTCGGGCATCGGCGTTCGCCAGCGAATGTTCTCGCCTCGAGTCACGCTCCATCTCACGGCAGGATCGCCCTCGACCTGCCAGTTGCCATTCGGGCCGGCTGGCTGAGGCCAGTTGTCATCGGCTTCGAGTGGATGACAGAAGCAAAGCAACACATCGCAAATGACGGCTCTCAAGGTCGACATCATCAGGATCTCTGAACTGGTCCCGAACGGCAGGAGCTACTCTCTTCGGGAAGCGATTTTCGGATATTCGTTGAGCACCTCGGCATCGAACTGAAAGTCGTCCACGGTGAGATGTCCCCATCCCGTTGTCGACTTGTCGACGACTTTGAGGTACATCTTCTGCCCCGCGTACGGTGTCAGATCCCATGTCGCGTTCTGCATTACCTGATCGTTGACGCCGCGAGCTTGTTCGACCTCTTTTCCGTCGGCCGTGCAGAGCGCGACGTATGTTGCCGAACCGCGTCCACCGCCCACGCGGAATGTCATCGACCCAGTTGCGGGAATGAACAGCGGCGAGACAATGATGCCGGTCTGGCTGTCCTGGCCACGTTCCGCAGTGGGGGAAGGTTCAAGCGTGGTCAGATAGTACTCCCCCTGCTTGTTATACTCGCGTTGACTTCTGAAGAACTCCGATCGGCTTCCGAGAGGATGACCGAAGTCCCCCTCCACAATCTTCCAGGGAGCGAGCTTTCCCGATTCGAAGTCGAACGCCGCGGTGCGAGGGCTCGGGCCTGCCGGTGTCTTTTTCGCTGGATCGCCTTCCGGCCGACGCGCATTCCCGGAATCAGAACGCTTGATCTGCGAGCTGTACTGCTTCAGCAGCGAGCTGAGCTTCTCGACAACATCGGGATGCCTGCGGTACAGGTTCTCGGTTTGAGCTCGATCTGATGCGAGATCATAAAGCTGAGCAGGCGGGGCGTCTTCCCGGATCTTTCCATTCTCGATGTCGCTGTTGATCGAGCCGACAAAACTGGCCGCAGGTGGCCCGGCGAACGTATGATCCCCCAGCTTTCTCCCTCCGAAGCCGCCACTCCCCTGCCGTGGAATGTACATCCAATTGCCATGGCGAATCGAAAGATGCGTCCCTTTATGGGGAGCGAGCACGAGATGGTCACGAACGGGTACGTCGGGATCGTCAATCATCGCGGGCAGCATGTTCACACTGTCGCCCAACTGAGTCTTGTCGAACTCCTGTTCCGTCACCGCGGCGAATGTCGCCAGCATATCGACGTTTCCGAGCAACTGATCGGAAACCGTGCCCGGCTCCACCCTGCCCGGCCAGCGGACAATGAACGGAACACGATGCCCTCCTTCCCAAACGCCGAACTTAAAGCCGAGCAGTTCGCCATTCTGTCGATGCCCCGCCTTGAAAGCGGCCTGTCCCCCATGGTTGAACATCCCGCCATTGTCACTGGTAAAGATCACCATGGTGTTGTCGCTCAGGCCGTTGTCATCGAGACAGGCGAGAACCTCGCCGACGATCCAGTCGAGTTCGTGAATGAAGTCGCCGTAAAGTCCACACTGACTGGTCCCCTGAAAGCGTTTCGCTGGCGTAAACGGGTGATGAATGTTGGTCGTCGCGAGATACAGAAAGAACGGCTTCTTATTCCGTTGCTCAATCCATTCGACCGCCTTCTTCGCAAACGTCGTCCCGACCTGATAGTCGTTGAATTGCTTGTGAGCTTCTTTCGCACCGCCGAATCGATTTGGGGAACGCTGAGCGGCTTCCGGCGGAATGGGAGTGATGGGGGTGGCCCCGTCACGATTTCTCCCGAGCAGGACCAGAGGATCGTCGGGATCGTTGCCGACAATATGGTCGTTCTCGACATAGACATACGGCGGAGCACTGTTCACGACCGGCATGCCGAAGTAGTAATCGAAACCGAGATCCTGCGGCCCGGGGCGTAACGGTTCCTGCCATTCGTTGGAGCCCTCTTTGAATCCCAGATGCCATTTGCCGATCACGGCTGTGTCGTAGCCGCTCTGCTTGAAGACATCGGCAATTGTGAGTTTCTCCGTGTCGACCAGCAGCGGCGAGGTGATCGGAGCAGGTCCCCAGACGCCTTCGCCATTCTTCGCCCGCAGTGGATACTTCCCTGTCAACAACGCGTAACGAGACGGAGTACAGACAGCCGAGACCGAATGCGCGTCCGTGAACCGGCGTCCCTCGGTCGCCAGCCGATCGATGTTGGGAGTCTGGACTTTGGTGGCCCCGTAGCAACCGAGATCGCCGTAGCCGAGGTCATCGACAAAAATGAGAACCACGTTCGGGGGCTGCTCTGCCAATGCCGTTGAAGCGGCCATGCTAAACAAGGCACACGGCAGAACAAGGAACAAAGCTTTGAGCGATCTATCCATGACGTCCCTTCACACAAATTCAGAGGGTCGATATTTCCGCTGCCGCGCAATTATTCCGCTGTCGTCCGTGGCGCGTTCAGCCAGTCTCTCAGCTCCGCTGTCATCGAAGCCGCCCGTTCAGGATGATCGTCGAGAAGATTCCGCCGTTCATTCGGATCGGCTTCGATATCGAACAGTTCGACAGGCTGTCCTTTGAGTGCAAGCAGTTTCCACTTCCCTCGCATGGCGACTTCGGTCGCATACGGCTTCGGTTTGGGATAGTGTCGCTGCAGGTTTCGGTAGAGATCGAGTTGCCAGAAGACCGTGCCCCGTTCTTCATCGCTGGGGGCCGGCTTGCCCTTCATATGCGGCAGCAAGCTCACCCCATCGAGCGGCAGGTCCTCCGACAGATCAACCTGGGCGGCTTCGCAGAATGTGGGCAGCAGATCGTTGGTATGTCCGAATGCGTCGGATGTCGCTCCGCTCTCGATCGCAGCCGGCCAGCGGACCAGCATTGGCACTCGCAGTCCACCATCGTGGAGGTCCGTCTTGCCACCTTTCAGATCGCCGATGAATCCTTCATAAGCGGCGCCATTGTCGCTCGTGAAGAGCACGAGCGTATTCTCGGCGATCTGGAGCTCTTCAAGTTTATCGAGAATGCCTCCGATCTTCGCATCCATGTGATGGACCATCGAACGAAACCGATGCTGATCGTCGCTGATGCCCTGTGCAGCGGTGTTTGACCAGTGCGGTTCGGGAGCAGGTTCATATGGTTTGTGCGGCACGAGCCACCAGACGTTGAGAAAGAACGGCTCGTCCTTCGCTGCAAACTTTTCGATAAGCTCGACCGCGAAGTCGCCATTCGCATCGGTCAGATGTTTCGTGTAATACGAGTCCTTCATCCCAACCCGCTCGTCGTTGCGAAGCAGCACGGTTCCTCCTTCGCGGAACAGCGTTCGTTCTCTTCCCATGCGGCCTCGAACCGGTTGCTGCTCGATCTGCGTCTGATAGAAATCGAACCCGTGCTGCCGAGGCCCCGGTTGATTGTCGAGGCGACGGCCCTGGTCGTCGACATGCAGGCCTCCCAGGTGCCATTTCCCAACATGAGCCGTGTTGTAACCGGCCCCTTTGAGAAGTTCCGCGACCGTCGTCGCCGATTCAGGCAGCCAGCGATCGACATCATTGAAATGCTTCGTGATGCCAAACCGCAACGGATAGCGGCCGGTCAGGACCGACGCTCGCGTGGGCGTACAGACCGCTGAACCGGCATAGAATCGCGTGAACTTCATCCCGTCTTCAGCGAGCCGATCGAGATGAGGGGTTTCGACGGCGGGACTACCGAAGCACGAAAGGTCTCGGTAACCGAGATCGTCGGCCAGGAGCAGAATGATGTTGGGACGTTCGCGAGCTTCAGCACGCTCAACCCAACCGGTGCTGAAAGCGATGCAGATCAGAGTCAGGCGGTAAAACGTGTGCTTCATCAGTTGTTCGTCCAAAGAATCTTGGGTATCGGAACGACGTGCGGATATGGACTGGTTCACTTCGCAGCGTTTGCCGGCCTCTTTTGCTTCAGATAGCGTGGCGGGGGATAGGGCGGCGTCCAGGGACGTTCATCCAGCAGGTCGAAGAACCGCATGTTCTTTCCAACGTGATTGTAATCGCCGAGGTCATCGCGCATTGATTCCGCCAGAGTGAGCAACCGTTCCACGACTTCCGGATGCTTCGCGGCGACATTGGTCGTCTCGCCGAGATCGTTACTTAGATCAACGAGGAAGAGTTGATCAAACCCGTCTCGATCTTCCGGTGCAATGTGAGGATTCTGACTGAACGGAGAAGACGCAACCGCTTCTTTCGCTCGCGGCAAATGCAGCTTCCATTGTCCCTGCCGAACGGCCTGAAGGTGAACGTGCAGGTAGTAGAAATAGGTCTTGTCGGGATTCGCCTCGTCGAAGCGGCCATGAAACAGAGGAGTGATTGCCTCGCCATCGATCACGCGATCAGTCGGGATCTCCGCGCCGGCAAGCGTGGCAAGCGTCGGCAGGATGTCCATCGTCGAGGTGATCGACTCGCAGGTGGTCCCCGCCGGAACGCGGCCCGGTCCCCAGAGAATCATCGGGACTCGCACGCCCCCTTCAAAGGTCGAGACTTTCCCACTGCGAAGAGGTCCCGCTGAGCCGCCATGATCTCCCGGCCGATGCCCGTCTTTATGACCTCGATTCTTACTCAGCCAGGGGCCGTTGTCGCTGGTGTATACGACATAGGTGTTCTCGGCCAGCTTGAGTTCGTTCAGACGATCCAGAATTCGTCCGACGTTAAAGTCGAGTTCTTCGATCACGTCGCCATACAGGCCACGGCTGCTCCGGCCTTTGAAATCCGCGGATGCGTCGAGCCGGGTATGCGGCATCGTGTGGGGAAGATACACAAAGAAAGGCTGCTCCTGGTGTTTCTCGATGAACGCGATTGCTTCATCGGTGTATCGCTGCGTGAGGGTCGCCATGTCGGTCGACCTCTCGATGAGCTCTTCATTGCGAAAGAGATTCACCAGACGGTCGTTGCTGGTCGGCGTCCCATAGAAGTAATCGAAGCCCTGTCTCGTGGGCAACAGGTCGATGAAGAATCCGTTCTGGGCGTGCTTCGCGAGATCCCACTTTCCGAAGCAGCCGGTCGCATAGCCTTTGGTTTTCAGGACCTCGGCGATGGTGATTTCATCGCTGTGAAGGACCGGATGGACCTGTTTCGTGTGGTCGCGTTCGGCGACTCGCATCGGATAGCAGCCGGTCATCAACGAGGCCCGGGACGGACCGCAAATCGGCTGAGCGTAGAAGCTCGTGAACTTCATCCCCTGCTCGGCCATCGCATCGAGCCGGGGCGTTTTGATGTCTGGCGACCCGAAGCAGCCAAGATCCTGATAGCCCTGATCGTCGGCGAAGATCACGATGAAGTTCGGGCGGTCGTTCGCTTCCTCGGCTCCACTGGAGTTGATCAATGTTGCCAGAATCACAACGGTCAGCAGACCGCGCAGAACGTAACGGCAACGACAGGCCGCTGGAAACTCGGACGGGCACTTCAGCACGATCGTACTTCTCCGGTCGAATGCGCAAGACAGGAAGACGGGTCCCTGAGTATCGACGTTCGAGGATCGCCGGTCAATCGATGCCTAACAATTCACCTTACCCCGACCCACAACGCAGGAATCGCAACTCAGCAGATGCGTCACCGCCGGCGTTCAAGAATGGGCGTATACAAAACCGCCGGAAGCGGGCCGCCATCGCCCACGCTGCTGCGGGAGACCGAACGCCTGCCTTCAGACTCTGGACTCTCATCGCTCCGGTCGAGTGATCGGCTCCCACTGGAGATATCAGCCCGGGATCCGATCCCGGCGGAAATCGGGCCTGTCACGCACGTATTTCTCTATTAACCGGAACGGTACGACAGTTGCTGCTTTTTCGCATAAGCAACGATTCAAGCGGGGAACTTCCATAATCACACAGGGGAACCGATCATGACGATGGTCTTCGAACGAGTGCAGACGGAAGGAATTGCGCAGATTTCTTATCTGATTGGCGATGACAGCACGGGGGTCGCGGCAGTGATCGATCCCCGTCCCGACGTCGAGATCTACCTGGAATTGAGCCGCAAGGCAGGCGTGGCCATCACACACATATTCGAAACGCATATCCATGCCGATTTCATGAGTGGAGCCCGCGAGCTTCAGAACCGGATTCCGACCGCGAAGATCTACGCCAGTGGCGAAGAGGATGCCAGTTACGACTTCCCGGTGGAGCGGATTCACGCTGGCGATCGCTTTGAGTTCGGCTCGGTAACAATGACCGTGCGGCACACCCCGGGACACACTCCGGAGCATGTCTCTTACGAGCTCGCTCAGAACGACAGCGACTCTCCCTGGGGCGTGCTGACGGGTGACTCGCTGTTTGTCGGATCGGCTGGACGACCAGATCTCCTTGGCGAGGAAGAAACCGAAGAGCTGACCAAAAAGCTGTTCGATACGCTGCAGAACTACTACCTCAAGCTCGACGACGGCGTGATCGTCTATCCCTGCCACGGGGCGGGATCGGCCTGCGGAGCCGATATCGGAGAGCGCCCAATGAGCACGATCGGCTACGAGCGAAAAACAAACCAGTTCCTGCAGCACGATAACTACGAAGATTTTAAATCGTTCGTGCAGGAAGGAGCTCCCCCGGTTCCGCAGCATTACCCGATTCTGAAGAAGATCAACGCTCGTGGACCGGAGGTGATTGGAAGTTCTCCCGTGGTTCCGCCGCTGTCCGCTCATGACTTCAACAAGGCGATTGAGAAAAATGCGGGCCAACTCGTCGATACGCGACAGATGCTGGCGTTTGGCGGAGGACATATTCCGGGAGCAATCAACATCGGCGACCGCCCTTCGCTCTCGGTCTGGGCGGGCGACATGCTCTCGTACGATCGGGAAATTCTTCTCGTCGTCGAAGATGAGGAAGACCTCGACTGGATTGCCTGGCACTTCGCTTACGTTGGATTGACGAAGTTCGCGGGATACCTTGCCGGGGGCATGAAAGGCTGGGAAAACAAGGGGCTGCCGTTACAGCGTCTGCCTCAGATTCCCGTTCAGGAACTCGCCGAACATAAGGACGACTTTCAGCTTCTCGATGTTCGTTCGCCGAGTGAATTCGAATCGGGTCGCATCGCCGGCGCGACGCACAAGTTCGTTGGCGAGATGCGCGATGGCGTCAATGGAGATCTCGGGCTCAACCGGGACGGTCCCATCGCGGTCTACTGCGGCAGCGGATATCGAGCAAGTATCGCGGCCAGCCTCCTCCAGCGCGAGGACTACGAGCACGTCTACAACGTGCCGGGAAGTATGTCGGCATGGAAAAGCTTGGGCCTGGACGTCGAGAAATAGTTGGATTCGAACGGGTCTCCAATGCGGACGCGATGAGTGTTCTCGAGCGAGACGCTTGTCGGTATCCGGAAACGAGGAAAACTATCATGAAAGTTTCCGCTCTCATCTCCGCTGTCGCGGTCGCCCTGCTTCCCGCCGTGGTGCAGGCTGCCAATGAAGTTCCAGCCCCCTATCCGTATCCGGAGCCCGCGTGGTCGCCCTATCTTGTCGGCGGCCTGATTGGTGCTCTGGTTCTGTTCACGTTATCCCTTGCGAGCAAAAAGGTCGGGGCCTCGAGCGCCTATTCCGATGGAGCCGGCTTGATTGGCCGCGTCGTCGCGCCCCGTCATATCGCGTCCCTCCCGTACTATCGGGAGAGCAAACCGATGATCGGCTGGACGCTGGTTTTCGTCATTGGTGCCATCGTCGGTTCCTGCGTTGCCGCGTGGACCGGCGGCGAGCTTAACGGGGCTTACCTTCAGGATCTGTGGGTGGCGCGATTCGGAGCGGACAGCTTTGTCCTGAGAACCGTCTTTGCCCTTTCAGGCGGAGCGCTGATGGCGTTCGGTGCCCGCATGGCCGGTGGCTGCACGAGTGGTCACGGAATTAGCGGCACCCTGCAACTGGCTGTCAGCTCATGGATCTCCGTGATCTGTTTCTTCGTCGGAGGCATTGCAGTGGCGCTCATGCTTTATCGTCTGTAGTCAACGGGAATTTCAGCTATGAATACCGCATCCACTCTCCACTCGCTTGAATCGCAGACCGGCAAGTCACAACCTGCCGGCCCGGAACAGGACGATTCGACCAGGACCGACCCGCGTCAGTGGGGCTGGCTCGAAACTTCTCCCGGCAAACTGGCTGCCGGTCTTCTGTTCGGCGTTGTATTCGGCTTCCTGCTGCAGAAGGGAGGAGTCGCCAAGTTCGACATCCTGCTCGGTGTGCTTCTTCTGGAGAATTTCGTCGTCGTGAAGATCATGTTGACTGCGATCATCGTGGGAATGATCGGAACCTACTTCCTGCGGAAGACGGGTCGGATCGAGCTGAAGATCAATGAAACGAAGCTGGGAGGAAACCTCATTGGCGGACTGATCTTCGGAGCCGGTTTCGCCCTGCTCGCCTATTGCCCGGGAACCAACGCAGCCGCGGTCGGCCAGGGGAATCTCGACGCGATCACCGGAGTCGCCGGTCTTCTTCTGGGGTCATACCTGTTCGCTCTCTCGTCGAAGTTCGGTGGATCATCGGTGAGCGAGTGGGGCAACTACGGGAAGTTGACGCTGCATGAGGTTCTTGGCGTACGCCAGGGCGTGTTTATCGCGATTGCGATTCCTCTTCTCATCGCTATCCTTGTCGGTCTCGAATACGCCGGTTTCTAGACATTGAGACCTATGCACCGTCCGCAAGAGATTGAGACCCTCGACGAACTGTTCGCTCGCCTGCAGGCCTGCGACCGTCCGCTGCTCCTGGACGAACTCTATGAGCTCGTTCGTCGTGTCGTGATTCCGCCTGCCGACTACAGGCCGCGACTCCGATTTTCCGCGGAACAATTCTGCTTCCAGACACTCTTTGAATCGCCTCACTTCGAGGTCAATCTGATCGGCTGGCATCCCGGGCAGTTCAGTTCCGTGCATGATCATCGCGGCACGGCCTGCTGTGTCCTCGTTCTCGACGGAATTTTCACAAATCGCGACTACCTGCATCCGCCCGGCGGCTCGCTAATGGAAGTCTCGAGTTGCCAGCTACACCCCGGGGAGGTGCTCTGCCGTGGAGACCAACAGATCCACTGCTGTGGAAACGCAGCGGAGTCCCGTACCGATCTGGCGACCCTTCATTTCTATTCTCCTCCGCTGCCACCGCTCTCGGAGCGACGCTTCGATTGAATCGAAACCTGCAAGAGCCAGCGGATCCGCTGATTCGGGATTGGTTCTCAGACGAACGCGATAGAATAGGGAGGGCGTCCTGTAGCAGATAAGCCCGTCACTCTCAAACGAACACTCAGGAGACCATTCATGCTGAAACCGCAAACACAGGTTCCGGAACTGTCGCTGAGGACAGTGAATGGTCAGGACTGGAATCTGCGACATCAGTCGCCTGAGCATTTTACGTTTCTGTTCTTTTACCGGGGCTATCACTGCCCGATCTGTCGGAAGTACCTGAACAGCATCGATGAGAAGATGGACGAAATCAGCTCACGCGGGATCGCGGCCATCGCGATCAGCGGCGATTCTCAGGAACGAGCGGAGAAGTCGGTCGAAGAGTGGAAGATCAAGAACCTGCCGGTCGGATACGGTTTCTCGATCGAAGAGGCGAGGGAGTGGGGGCTCTACATTTCGAAGAGCATTAAGCCCGAAGAACCAGAGATCTTCAGCGAACCCGGGCTCTTCATCGTGCGGCCCGACGGTGAGCTCTATGCAGCGTCGATCCAGACGATGCCCTTCACAAGACCCGACATCGACGAATTACTGACCGGGATCGATTTCATCATCAAAAAGGGCTATCCCGGCCGCGGCGAGGCGTGAGCCACGTCGGCCATTCGACTTGATTCACGAACTTCACGTCTTCTCCAGCACCCATTGAACCGCGTGCTGCGTCAGCTCGACCGAATTCGCAAGGTTCATTTTTCGTTTGATGTTCTCGCGATACGTTTCGACGGTTTTGGGACTCAGGTGCAGTCGCTCGGCGATCTGACGAGTTTTGATCCCATGTCCGATCTGCTCGAAGACTTCAAGTTCCCGATCCGACAACGACTCCATCGGACTGGGAGGCGCAACTTCCCCCTGCCCGATTTGCCGCGACAGGAAGCGGTGAGTCATTTCTTCGCTGAGGTAGATCTGCCCGGATGCCACGCGACGGACCGCTTCGATAAGCCGATCGGTCGCCATTTCCTTGTTGATATAGCCCATTGCTCCAGCTCGGAGAGCACGTTCGGCATAGAGGGATTCATCGTGCATCGAGCAGACCAGGATCTTCAAATCCCGATCGTGTGCCATCAGCTCTTTCACCAGTTCGATGCCGTTGCCGTTCTCCAGTGAGATGTCGACCAGCATCACCTGCGGCTTCTTCTCGAAGTACAACTGCATCGCCTGAGACATCCCTTCAGCTTCGCCGCAGACAGCCATATCGTCTTCCTGGCTGATCAGCTGTCGCAAGCCCTGCCGCACAATGGGATGGTCGTCGACGATGAAAACATTGACGACTTGTTGATTGATCAGGCGAGATGTGGCGGCGGTCGCACTCATCGCAACCTCCTTTCGCTTCGTCCAGTTCCGAATGGGGAAGTCCCAACATTCAACCTAGATCACTTTCCCGGAAATCCAATCCGTATTTTCCTGAATTTCCTCAGATCCCGCTCCTTAGGTTTCCTCGCTGAGAACGATACCGTTCCGGAACGGGTCCCCCTGCTGCTGGATCAACCGCCCCTCGGCGCAAATGAAGGCCGTGCCGACAATTCGGGGAATAATCGCCCCTGATTCTCCGATGCGATAGGAAGCCCGAAATCGGCTGCCGATGATGCTTTCCTGGATCCAGACGTCTCCCGCGGCGAGTTTTCCGTCCGCTGCCAGACACGCCAGTTTGGCACTCGTGCCGGTTCCACATGGCGAGCGATCGAACGCCCCTCCGGGACAGTAGACGAAGTTTCGGCTGTGAGCATCGGCCGCCGCTGGAGGCCCAAAGAATTCGATGTGGTCGATCTCCTCGGCATTCGCTCCGGTGATGTTCTGTCGTTCCAGCTCTCTCCGAATCAGTCGAGCGCATCGAGACAGTTCCGGGATATTGGCCGGCGTTAAAGGAGCGGGAGACCAGTTGACCAGAAAGAACCAGTTTCCTCCCCAGGCAATGTCCCCCTGAAGAGTTCCCACCCCTTCGACGTCGACTTCAACGTTCTTCCGATAGCGATAGCTCTGGACGTTCTCGACGGCGGCTTCGTTCGGACTCAGCAGTTCAACGTTCACAATTCCGACTGGCGACTGGATTGAGGCAATTCCCGTTTCCAGACGCCCCATGTGGGCCAGCGTCACCGCCAGTCCGATCGTGCCGTGGCCACACATCTTCAGATAACCGGTATTGTTGAAGAAGATGACTGCTGCAGCACATTGCGGATGATCCGGCTCGCACAGCAATGCTCCCACGAGCGATTCTGCCCCTCGAGGTTCGAGCATGGCGGCGCGCCGGTAGTGGTCGAAGCCGCTGGCGAAACGAGCGAGGCGATCTGTTAGCGGGCCTGACCCGAGATCCGGTCCCTCGGCGATGATGACCCGGGTTGGTTCGCCTTCCGTGTGCGAATCAATGAACCGCATCGGCAACCTCATTCGGCTGGTCGGTCGCTCCCGGCCAGGTACTCCACCAGCTGCGGAACTGCACCCACTGAGCCTCGAGATAACTCCGCTGACTGTCTGATAAACGATCGGAACTGTTGAAGTGCAGCGTGTATCCGGTGTGTCCTTCGAGGACCATTAGATGCTTGTAGTAGAGCACCAGATCGCAGCCTTCGTCGTACTTGGAAAGCACGGCCAGTGCATCGCTGAGTTCGAGGGCAAGACGTCGGGCTTCGGGATCCCCCTCGGCGGCTCGCTCGCACAGCTGGACCAGTCTCAGGACTTCCCGTGGCAGAGCGTTGCCGACACCGGTGATGGCTCCTCGGGCCCCGCAGCGAACGTAGCCGTGAAAGACCTGGGTATCGACGCCAACCATGAGAACCAGATCGGGATCCCCGCTCGTAATCTGCTCGGCAGCATAAGTCAGCGAGTCTGCTCCGCCGAACTCCTTGAACCCGACCAGATTCTCGTGGCTTGATCGCAGATCGAAAAACAGATCGGCTTTCGTCTCGAAACCATAGTATGGACTGTTGTAGATGACAGCGGGCAGCTCTCCACCCGCGTTGAGGACCTCGGCGAAGTGGGCCCGTTGTGCCGTGACCGACGAACCTCGGGATAATACGCGGGGAATGACCATCAGGCCGGCTGCTCCCACTTCCTGGGCATGAGCCGCGTGCGCCACCGCCTGCTTCGTGTTCTGGGCCCCCGTGCCGACAACAACCGGCACGCCGGCTTCCGCGAGTTGCCGGACGCCTTCCATGCGTTGCTCATCAGTCAGTAGCGGCCAGTCTCCCATAGATCCGCAGTAGACCACAGCCTGCATTCCGCGCGAGATCAACCGCTGAGCGGTCGCCACGAGTTCCTCATAGTGTGGCGTCCCATCGGCCTGGCAGGGCGTCATCAGAGCCGGAATGCAGCCTCGAAAAACCTGAGCAGCTTCGTTCATCGGACAACCTTCCGTTGCAATCAGCGGACCAGAAACAGACCGATCAGCCCGGCTACAGCCACGTAGTAGAGAAACAGAAACGACGTCACGCGGAGGATTCCGCCCTCGCGACCGAACAGCCCACCCACCGCACAAGCGGCGACGACGTTGTGCACACAGATCGTGTTTCCAGCCGCACCGCCGACCGCCTGCTCGGCGACAATCCACAGCGGATTGACACCAATTTGTACGCCGGTCTGAAACTGGAACTGGGCGAACATCATATTACTGACCGTGTTGCTTCCGGCGACAAAGGCTCCGAGTCCGCCAATCACCGGCGAGAAGAGCGGCCACCACGCTCCGGAGGCCTGAGCGGCTGCGTTGGCGAGCACGGTCGGCATGTCCTGCTCCACTCCCGCGCCTCCGCCGGAGTTGATGAAGATCTGCACCATCGGAACGGTGAAGACGAGCGCGGCGGAGGTCGGGATCATCAGCCTGGACGATCGAAACAGAGCCGTGCGAAACCCGGCTGCCGGCATGCGATGCAGTAACACGGCGAACAGACTCGACACAATGAACACAGCCGCTGGCAGATACAGATATGGAATTGGTGAAGCCGAGATTCTCGAACCAAACAGATTCTGCAGCGGCTCTCCTGTCGGCGGGAGCGTATAGGCTTTGAGAAAGGCATCGAGCCCCAGGCCGGGCAATCTTGTCAGCACAAGCAGAGCAGCCGTCAGCAGATACGGCCCCCATGCAACCGCGAGCGGCATCTGAGTCCCAAGTTGCGGCTCGATCGCATAGTCACCGGTCCAGCCGTCCGACCAGTTATCCTTCGGCGGAAAATCCCACGGCTCTTCCGGGCACAAAAACCGACTGCGGGCCGCCGGGATGACGATTGCGAGTCCGATCAGCGAACCAATCAACGTCGGAAACTCCGGGCCGAGCAGGAAGGCGATCGTCACGTACGGAACGATCATTGCCAGAGCAGCGAAGATGGCGAATTTCCAGATTCGCAGCCCCTGCATGAAAGAGCGTTCCTCGCCGAACAACCGTGTCAGCGTAGACACGATCGCCAGCGGAATGACTGTGCCGATTACTCCGTGCAGCACCGCCACGCGGAGACCGATCTGTTCCAGAATCTCGCGGCGTTCGAGAGTTCCGTAGATTGAAGTCAACTCGCGCTGCAAAGTCTCCGTCGCCGCGAGTCCTTTATCGACGCCAATCAGAATCGGCGTACCGGCTGCTCCGAATGAGACCGGCGTGCATTGAATCATCATCCCGGCAATGATTGCCGCCCTCGCGGGAAAACCGAGGCCGATCAATAACGGCACGCAGATGACGGCTGGCGTTCCGAACCCGGCGGCGCCTTCCATGAACGAACCGAACAGCCAGGCAATAATAATCACCTGCACACGACGATCCGGCGAGATCGCCAGGAATCCGCTGCGAATGCGGGCCAGTCCGCCCGATTCACTCAACGTGTTGAGCAGCAGAATTGCCCCGAAGATGATGTAGAGCAGACTCGCGCAGACGATCAATCCATTCACAGTCGCCGCGGCCAGCTGGGCCGGCGGCAACTGCCAGTAGAAATAGCCGACCAGCAGAATTGTGATGTACGAAAGCGGCATCACTCGAGCCGCCGGCCAGCGGAGGCCGATCAGCAGAATGCCGACGACCAGCAGCGGCAAAAGCGAAAGTAAAACAGCGGTCAACCTGGGTCGCCTCCGGCGTCAAAGCAGTGAACTCAATGGTGTTGCCGTGAAATCGCGAACGAGTGGTCCGCTCTAAGAAACGAACTGAATATCGAGTGTTCTCAGGAACGTCTGCAACCCGGCATCCTGAACCGGGAAGACGTACGCGTCTTCATCGGATTCATTGTGATGCGAATGCCACCAGCCGGGCGGCGTGACGAAGACCGAGTTCGGATTCCAGTCGGCTCGAACGGGGTTGATGATATTCCCCTTCGCGTCGATTTCTTTTCCGATCATCGTGTAGGTGCCGGGAGCCGCGGAGACCGCCAGATCGACGGCGACCGAGTTGTGCCGATGCGGCTTCTGCACCGATCGAGCGGGCAGCACATTGAAGAGCGACCACATGGTATGCGTGATGGTCTTCGTATCCGAACTGGCCGGGTTGCCGAGAATGATGCCGTTGCGATTTCGCTGTTCATCAATCCCCGCCTGCCGAATTCGATCGACTTCAGACTGCAGATATTCGCGGGAATAATACGCCGGCTCGAACCGCTTCTGCTGAGGCTCCGAGCCGAGGTATCTCAGCAGGGGGCCGTCGTGCACCCAGTAGAGAGCCGAGTTTTCATCGGCTTCGAGAACGACGGCATCGTGTCGAGGCAACGTGAAGACATCGCCCTGCTTCCACTCGAGTGTTCCCTGATCGGTCATCAGTCGCCCGGCTCCCCGCATCACGAAGAACACCTCCGACGATGTCTTCTCCGCGAGCTGCACCGATCCCCCCGACTGCAGCGCGATGAAGTGCGCAAGCAAACTGGGCGTGGTCGCCAGCCACGGCGTGCCGATCACATTCGAGAGATCGAGCGGAATGATGCTCGTTTCATCGATCTCGTGCAGGCTCGCCGGGAATGGCTCAATCGGCACATCAATCAGATCGGGACTGGCGGCTGCTCCATACTCCCAACTGATCGCTCGAGTCGCCCAGGTTTTGTTCAAATGGGTTTCGACAGTGCTCATGGCTTGTCCCCTTGATTAGAGCCCCGATGACCAACTCCGCTGTAGAAACTTTCAAGAGTTAAACTTTGTGCGTACTCGAAGCATTCTATCAGATTCAGACGTTCGTCGCTGCAAAATGGCTGAGGCGGAAGAACAATTGCGGAGCAGGCGACTTGGATCACCCCGAGCGAGTTGATTCATTAAGCGAATTGAGATGAAACCGAATCTCTCTGAGCTTTCGGCCGATCAAAACCCCAACAAAACTGCCAATACATACTCCCCAAGGTGTAAATGCCGCAAGATCCCCATCACGAATCAACTCAAAGTGAGTTTCCGCAGTCGACGATGTGTGGGGAACGAGGAAACTCCCTACCGTCAGACCGAAGCAACCACATCCCAGAACAGCCCAGACTCGATCCCATTGAGTGATCGCGAGAAGGACAACTGCAACGAAACACAGAACTCTTGTTTCCACAACAGGCAGCGGAGTTTTGGGATCATGACTCGCGATGTCCAGCCACTCAGCATGTTCGAGGTACCCGATTCCCGCGAACATCGCTAACGCCAGCGATGCGAATCCCAACAAACGTAGAGCGGGCATCACTTTTGACATTTCAACACACTTGGAAAAAGACCGCATGCGAGCGAACAACACCTCCACAACCTTCTCAGAATAGATCTCACACTGCCAGTCCGAATCGCATGAAAACGGAAGCGACTATTCTTTCCCCCAGGCTCGTTTCTTCGAAGGCCGTCGGGTAGGCTGAAAGTCGATGCCCTCGCTTGCTCTCCTCCGATGCCGACCTTCGCAAGGAACAACGATGCCCAATCGACGACAGTCTGCCGCGATTCTCGTTCTCGTCTTCACACTTTGCCTGCCGGCTTTCAGCCAGTCCACTGCAGCAGAGCCCCTTCTCGCCGGGGTCGCCCGGATCGAGATTACGAAACCGGACATCGCCCGCGTCAACGATCCCTGTTACGCCAAGGCCCTCGTGCTCAAGCAGGGGGACACGACCGCGGTGTTGATTACCGTCGATGCGGTCGCGATTGGCGGCATTGGAGCGATCCCCGATTCCTTCATGCAGACCGTTCGCGACGAACTCCGCCAGGATCCCGGTATTTCGCCTGAGAATCTGGTCGTGAATGCGAGCCACTGCCACGGGGTTGTTCGTTCCGATTCTGATCAGCTGGTTGTGAAGATTGTTCGCGAAGCCGCAAAACAGATGGAGCCGGTGCGAGTTTCCGTCGGCACGGCTCACGAGCCGCGGATCAGCGAGAATCGTCGTGTCTATCTGAAGGATGGGAGTCAGGTCGATATGCGGCGGGCGTACTCGTTCGCCTGGGATGAGGACATTGCCAAAGTCGGGCCGATCGATCCGGAAGTTGGACTGCTGCGACTCGACCGCGAAGATGGTCGGCCGCTCGCGGTCGTTTACAACTTCGCCTGCCATCCGATCATGAATCCGCCGAGCAAAGGCTCGTCAGCCGACTTCCCCGGCTACGCGTCCACTCTGGTGGAGACCGCGTTTGATGGTGATGCGATGGCCTTCTTCATTCAGGGCTGCGGCGGCGACATTAATCCGGTCCGCTACAAGGAAGTCCATCAACCACCGGACGCCGAGACGCTCGGCTACTTCCTCGGAACGCGCGTGCTGGACGCCGCCCAGGAGTTGCCGCGATCAGACAGTCAATCGCTTGAGATCGACCATCAGATACTCACCATTCCCCGGGCGACCGATTATCAGCAGCGCATCGATGCCATCGAAACCGAACGCGACAAACTCGTCAACTCGCTCCGTCGCACGAACATTAACTTCAAGACGTTCATGCCGCTGTTGATTCAACAGAAGATGAACCCCGAGTTCCCCTCCGCTTATGCTCAGGGATATCTGCACGACGAACAGATCGAACGGGACGACCTTAAGCGGCTCGATGCCGAGAACAAGGCCCAGGTCGAAGCCTATCTGGCGAACATCAAGGTCATGGAAGAGCTGACGCGACTCAACGCCAATCTCGCACTGCTGAAGCGGCACCAGAAGGAAACCGAAGAAGCCGACAGCAGCACGGTCTCGGTCGAGATGTGCGCCCTACGTATTGGCGACTTCAAGCTGGTCACCTTCCCCGGAGAGCTAACCGTCGAAGTCGGACTCAACATCAAAAAGCAGATCGATGATCCCGGAGCGTTCGTCGCCGGTTACACCAACGGCTACATCTACTACACGCCCACAGTCGCCCAGCGAACAAACACCGGCTATGCCCAGGAAGACTGCGACACGCTGGTCGCCCCCGAATGGCAGGAGTTGTTCGAGACCTCGGCCGTCAGAATGCTTCGAGATCTGGCAGAAAGTAAGGAGTAAGTTCCTCAGAAGCCGGATGCATCGTCTGTGAACTCATCCCTTCTCTCGCCATCCTGGCTTCCGGCCTCCGCATAGTTTTGTTGATAGGCCGTGGTGATCCGCGACACAAGCACGATGGCGATCAAATTCAACAGAACATCAAACCCATCGGAGACGAAATCAGCTGCAGCCGAGTAAGTGTATGACTCCAGATCATCCGCCCGCATATTGATCCGAAAAGACAACTGCCCCAGAGCGCCGGAAACAATCCAGGCTCCCCACCAGAGCCCCAGAAATCTGGTATTTTCCTCTTGCTGATGAGCAACGGTCCAAATCTCTTTCATCGCGTTATAGGGAGCGACAAGGTTAACAATCGGAACGAAGTAAGAGCCGACCGCCCATCCCGGCGTGTGTTCGAACTCATGCGTCGACAAGTTGCGGAGGTTGTTATTGGCCCGATACTTCCACTTGAGGAAGATAATCCCAATAACGAGGAAAAGAGCCACCTGCACCAGTCCGACAATGCCATTTCCGTTCAAGACAGCTTCGAGGGAGTCGACGACATCAACTCCCTGACTCGCCTGCTGAAACAGATAAATCTGGGTGACATCGAAGATAACGGCGATGATCAGAACAAAGATCTGAACCTTCAGGAGCACCAGGAGCGGCGTGGCCAGGCGGGAAAGCGGTTTGAGATCCATTAGATTCCTGTACTCAAAAGGTCCGAATGTTCGTGAAGTGAGACGCTGAGTCAATCCGCAGGATGGGGCGGGCGACGCCATGTGCAATCGCCCTGCCCCGAAGAAGAAGCTCACCCGCTCTACGCGGCTCTACTCGAAGGTAATCACGAGATCGCCGGTGTTGACCTGGCTGCCGGGCTTCATGTGCACGGCTGCCACCGTCCCGGCAGACTCTGCGTTGATGGTGCTCTCCATCTTCATGGCTTCGAGGCTGAAGAGCTTCTGGCCTTTCTTGACCTTATCGCCTGGTTTCACGGCGATGGTTACCACCATACCCGGCATCGAGGCTCCGACCTGCTTGGGGTCGTTCGGATCGGCTTTGACCGCCTGGACGGCATCCCCTTCGAGCGATTTGTCGAGAATCGTCACATCACGCGGCTGGCCGTTCAGTTCGAAGAAGACGGTTCGCGTTCCATCCGGATGCGGTTGCGACTTCGTCAAGTACTTGATGATCAGCGTCTTACCTTTCTCGATCTCGACGGCGATCTCTTCGCCCGGCTCTTCGCCATAAAAGAAGACCGGCGTCGGCAGAATGCTGACATCGCCGTATTCGAGCGTGTGGCGGGCGTAGTCGGCATACACCTTCGGGTAGAGCAGATAGCTGATCACTTCGCGATTCTGCGGAGCACGGCCGAGAAGTTTGGTCAGTTCTTCTTTCGCCTTCTCCATATCCGCCGGCGGCAGACTGGCTCCAGGACGATCGGTCAGACCTTCCTTGTCCTTCAGAACCACCTTCTTGATCTCTTCCGGGAATCCGCCCGGCGGCTGTCCCATCATGCCGCCGATGAGGTCGATCACCGAAGCCGGATAGGCGTGCTCGCGGGACGGGTCGAGAATGTCCTCCGCGGTCAGATCGTTCGCGACCATGAACAGGGCCATATCGCCGACCGCTTTCGAAGTCGGAGTTACCTTCACGATGTCGCCGAACAGATCGTTGACAGTCGCGTAGACATCACAGACGTCCGTCCAGCGATCGGAAAGGCCGAGAGCCTGAGCCTGAGCGAAAAGATTCGTGTACTGACCGCCCGGCATTTCGTGGCGATACAGGTCGGACGTCGCCGGCAAAACTGCGCTCTCGAACGGAGCATAGAACTCGCGGACGGCTCGCCAGTACGTGGCGATATCATCAAGGGCATCGAGATTCAGATCCGGATTGCGATCGCTGAACCGCAGGGCACCGACCACCGTATTCAGGTTCGGCTGCGAGGTTCCGCCCGACATCGGAGCCATGGCCGAGTCGGCGATATCGAGGTTCTCTTCCGCCGCGTTGAAGATGGCCGCGGCCTGAATGCCGGCTGTGTCGTGCGTGTGGAAGTGAATCGGAATGCCGACTTCCTGCTTCAGCGTCTTGACGAGCAGCGTGGCTGCGTCCGGCTTACAGAGACCGGCCATATCCTTGATGGCCAGAATGTGCGCACCCATCTTCTCGAGCTGTTTGGCCAGATCGACATAGTAGTTCAGGTTGTACTTCGACCGCTTCGAATCAAGGATGTCGCCGGTGTAGCAGATCGAGGCTTCGCAGATCATGCCCGAGTCGATGACCGCTTCCATCGCCAGCTGCATGTTCGGCACCCAGTTGAGGGCGTCGAAGACGCGGAAGACATCCATCCCGGTCTGGGCCGCTTCTTTCACGAACTCAACCACCACGTTGTCCGGATAGTTCGTGTAGCCGACGGCGTTCGAGGCACGCAGCAGCATCTGCGTCAGAATGTTCGGCACCGCTTCACGCATATCGGCGAGCCGCTGCCAGGGGCATTCATGCAGGAATCGCATGCTGGTATCGAAGGTCGCACCGCCCCACATTTCCAACGAGAAGAGCGACGGACACAGGTACGAATACGCTTCGGCGATATTCACCAGATCCCGTGTCCGGAAGCGGGTCGCGTGCAGCGACTGATGGGCATCGCGGAACGTGGTATCGGTGATGAGCAGCCGTTTCTGTTCGGTGACCCACTTCGAGAACTTCTCGGCTCCCAGTTCGAGGAACTTATCGCGGGTTCCTTCCGGACGGGGCTGGCTGTTGTCGAAGTTCGGCACCGGTGCCTCGATGCGGCGGACGGCTTTGGGACGATCCTTCACGATCGCATTGCCGTTTACGATCGTTTCGCCGATGTACTTCAGGACCTTGGTCGCCCGGTCCTGCCGCTTCGGGAACTTGAACAGCTCGGGCGTCTTGTCGATGAATCGGGTCGTACAGTTCCCTTCGAGGAAGGTCTCGTGCGTGACCACTTTCGCGAGGAACGGGATGTTGGTCTTCACGCCGCGAATACGGAATTCCTGCAGCGAACGCAGCATCCGGCGAGCCGTCTCGCGATAGGTACGGCCGTGAGCGGTCACCTTTACCAGCAGCGAATCGTAGAACGGATTCACCACGGCTCCCGAGAATGCACTGCCGGCATCGAGGCGAATTCCCATCCCGCTGGCCGAGCGATAGTGCGACACGCGACCGTAATCGGGCATGAAGCCGTTGGTCGGATCTTCGGTCGTGATACGACACTGAATGGCAAAACCGTTCGGTTTCGGCGGATTGGCCGGGTCGATGCCGATTTCCGGATCGGTCAGCTTGTGGCCTGACGAAATCAAAATCTGCGACTTCACGATGTCGAAGCCGGTCACTTCTTCCGTCACCGTGTGTTCGACCTGAATACGCGGGTTGACTTCAATGAAGTAAACCTCGTCGGTCTTGGCGTCGACCAGGAACTCAACCGTACCGGCTGCGTAGTAGCCGACTTCGTTCCCGATTTTCAGAGCGGAGTCGAGCAGCGTTTGCCGGGCTTTGTCGGAAAGATTCGGAGCCGGGGCGATTTCGACCACCTTCTGATGCCGCCGCTGCACCGAACAGTCGCGTTCATACAGGTGGGTCAGATTGCCGTGACGATCCCCGAGAATCTGCACTTCGATGTGCCGGGCCTGTTCGACAAACTTCTCGATGAAGACATCGGAACTGCCGAACGCCGTGAGTGCTTCCCGCTGAGCCGACTGGAACGCCGAGCTGAAGTCCTCGGCATTGTTGACCACCCGCATCCCGCGTCCGCCGCCCCCTTTGGCAGCCTTCAGAATGATCGGGAAGCCTTCCTTCTCGGCCTGTTTGAGTCCGTCTTCCTCGGTGGCGATCGCTTCCCCGCTCCCCGAGAGAACCGGAACACCGGCTTTCTTGGCCAGCTGACGGGCAGTCGTCTTGTCGCCGAGCTGTTCGAGCGAATCGATCGAGGGTCCGACAAACGTGATGCCGGCTTTCTCGCAGGCCCGGGCGAGATCGGGGTTCTCGGAAAGAAAGCCGTAGCCCGGGTGAATCGCGTCGGCACCGCATTCTTTGGCCTGGCGGACAATGCTCTCGATGTCGAGATAGGTCCGAATCGGCTCCCCTTCCCGGCCGATCTGGTAGGCTTCGTCGGCCTTGAACCGATGCAGTGCATAACGGTCTTCGTAGGAGTAAATGGCGACGGTCCGGATTCCTAACTCCGTGGCGGAACGGAAGATACGGATCGCGATTTCACCCCGGTTGGCAACCAGCAGCTTGGTAATCGGTTTCATAAGTCGGCAGCAACTTTCGTCTTGTCGGTCTCGTGAGAAATCGGTGTCCAGTGAAAATATCTGAGTTCACAGATATTTTCGCGTTGACGATAGTGAAACGAAAACGAATTCGCAATTTGAGCGACGGAGATTGTTTCAAAGTGAGTTAATCGGTCCGTGAACGAGGGTGTCTCTTTGAATTCATGAAGAATCGGCGAAAAACTCAGCGGTCGTTGACGCCGCCCCGTTTGCATCGAAAGATGAGCGGTTTCACCTTCTTCGCAGTAAAGACGCCAGAAAATGAGCCGCTCGCGCACGTTCCGTTCCGTCATGCTGGTCTTTTTCGGTCTCGGCCTGGGGACAATCGCCGCCATCGGGTCCGGCTCGCTGACGCCGCTCCTCATTTCTCGCCCGGTCGGACCAAACACACTCGACGACCTCGC
This sequence comes from Planctomycetaceae bacterium, assembly GCA_017795105.1. Taxonomy (GTDB): domain Bacteria; phylum Planctomycetota; class Planctomycetia; order Planctomycetales; family Planctomycetaceae; genus Rubinisphaera. The sequence continues at coordinate 5,128,576 of CP051247.1, read as the reverse complement.
TCCTATTGAAGTCGGAGAAGTCGACCGAGCCGCCCCTGTAGAGTTGATGGAAGGCTGGCCCCGTCTTTTCGGTCCGCAATCCGACAGCATTGTCCCGGCTAATCGCGCAGAAACACTCGGCTGGAATGGATCGACTCCCGAAGTCGTCTGGCGGAAATCGATTGGCGCCGGTTACAGCTCCCCGGTCATCGCCGAGCAGAAAGCGGTCGTGCTGCATCGGACCGGCGATGAAGAACTGACATCGGTGTTCGACCTTGTCACTGGCGACGTCATCTGGGAACGCCGCGACCCGACCAGTTACGTCTGCCCGAACCCGCCCCACAGCAGTGGACCGTACAGCACCCCGCTCATTCTCAACGGCCGGGTTTACGTGCAGAGTGCGGAGGGCATGCTCCGCTGCCTCGATTTCGCGAATGGAGAAACAATCTGGGAACGGAACCTGAGCGAAGAGTACAAGGTCCCCGAGAACGTCTTCGCTGTTGGGCATACGCTGGCTGTCTATAAAGACATGCTCATTCTCAACATCGGTGGAGAACCGGAAGCGGGCGTGATTGCCGTCGATCAGCAGTCCGGGGAAACCCGCTGGACGAGCACCACTCACACGGCTTCTTACGCCACGCCGCAACTGGCGACGATTCATGGCAAATCGTTCTGCTTCGTTCTCGCCGCCGATTCCGCGATGTCATTGAATCCCGACACGGGAGCGGAAGACTGGTCGTTCCCGTTCAAGGCGATCGCCGAGGACTTCGTGAACGCCACCTCGCCGGTCGTTTACGGCGACGTCGTCATCTTCACCGCCTATCAGGCCGGCACGAAGTACCTTCGCATTCTGCCCGATCGAGGCTACGAAGAGATCCGCCAGGACAAGCGGACGCTCGTCAGTCAGTTCAACCCGCTCACCTGCCGCGACGGCTACCTGTATGGCTGGCATTTCTTCGACAAGAGTTTTCGCTGCGTCGACCTGGCCTCCGGCGAACTCCTCTGGAAATACAACGGCCGCCTCGGCCGCGGCACCCACGTCATCTCCGGCGATTCGATCCTCCTCTACGGAGAATCCGGCAAGATCTCCGTCATCAGCACCAATCCACACGAGTTGACAGAACTCAAAGAACCGACCGAACCCCTGCTGGCCGAACCAGCCTTCTCAGCCCCGGCAATTTCGAACGGGTATGTGCTGCTGAAGAATGAGGAAGAGGTGGTGTGTATTCGAGCCGTGCCATAGAAGGGTGGCCCGGCCACTTGGCCGGGTTGCGAAGCAACAAGAGGCTGTCACCATCCGCGCCTGAAGCCTAGTATCCACTCCTATCCATACAAACTCTTAAACGCATCGATGGGCGAAGCCTGAGGCCTACAGTTCAGCTCCGCACGTTGTTGTCTTTTGAACATGTCGGTCGAGATGCCGATTCGGTGGCCTGATGGACTGGAGGCTGACGATTGATTCGCGGCCCTCGAGTAACCGTCCGCACATGATGAGGCCTCTTGTCGCTGCGCGACCCGACCGTTTCGGTCGGGCCACCCTTGGGCAGGGCCGTGCTTCCCGCTGACCGGTAATCGCAGGGTGGCCCGGCCACCTGGCCGGGTTGCGAAGCAACAAGAGGCTTTCCCCATCCGCGTCCGAAGCCTAACATCAACTCCCCCCATGCAACCCCTTAATCGCATCGATGGGATTAGCTGTGACGAAACGCCGAGTATACGACAGCGACAGGCACGTTCATTTCGTCACATTCTCCTGCTACAAACGACGACGTCTCCTCGATTCCGATCGCGCCAAACGAATCACAATCGGGCACCTCGGAAGCTCCCTCGCAAAACGGAACGGGATCTGCCTGGGGTTTGTCATCATGCCCGATCACGTGCATGCAATGGTCTGGTTCCCTGAGCCCGAACAGTTGAGCCGGTTCATGAATCACTGGAAGACGGCCTCTTCCATTTCGATCAAGAAGCTTTACCGCGAAGCCTTCTCCTCCTATGAGACGATCTCTGGTCCTGATGACCGGATCTGGCAAGAGCGATACTACGGACTTAATCTCTGGTCCCGTGGGAAAGTCGAACAGAAGCTCGACTACATGCATCTGAATCCCCTTCGAGCGGGGCTGGTGGAGGAGCCCGAGGCCTACCCGTTCAGCTCCGCTCGCTGGTATCTGCTGAACAAGTCGGTCGGGGTGCCGATTCGCTGGCCTGAAGGACTGGAGGCTGACGGTTGATGTGCGGCCCACGAGTAACCGGCCGCACATGATGAGACCTCTTGTCGCTCCGCGACCCGACCGTTTCGGTCGGGCCACCCGGCTTCTCAGCCCCGGCGATCTCGAACGGATAGGTCCGCGTATTAAGGCCGTGCCATAAAAGGGTGGCCCGGCCACCTAGCCGGGTTGCGCAGCAACAAGAGGCTGTCCGCATCCGCGTTCGAAGCCTAGCATCCACTCCTATCCATACAAACTCTTAAACGCATCGATGGGCGAAACCTGAGGCCTACCCGTTCAGCTCCGCTCGATAGTGTCTGCTGAACAAGTCAGTCGGTGTCCCGATTCGCTGGCCGGAAGGACTCGAGGCTGACGGTTGATGTGCGGCCCACGAGTAACCGGCCGCACATGATGAGACCTCTTGTCGCTGCGCGACCCGACCGTTTCGGTCGGGCCACCCATGGATGGGGCCGTGCTTCTTGCTGGCTGGCAATTGCTGAACAATTGTGGCAGGATAGCGATTGACGGGTGTCCTCGTCAGTCTGCTGTTGTCCGACCACTTTGAATTCTGCGAACGTTCTCCAATCTCATGCTGGCGCGTCTTCTCAGTTTTACGTTGTATGGCATCGATGCGCGGCCGGTGGAGGTCGAGGTTGATATTTCGCCAGGAGCGTTGCCGAAGACGATTCTTGTCGGGCTCGCCGAAGCCGCCGTCCGGGAGAGTACGCATCGGATTGAGCGGGCGATCGTCAACAGTGGTTACGTCCGCTGCATCGATCGAATCGTGATTAACCTGTCGCCGGCTGACCTGCCCAAGGAAGCTGCCTCGCTCGACCTGCCGATTGCCCTCGGAATTCTTGCGGCCAGCGGGCAGCTCGATCAGGAACTGCTGTCTCAGTATGCAGCCGTGGGAGAACTCGCGCTGGATGGGTCGCTCCGCCCCGCGCGCGGCACTCTTTCGATGGCGATGGAAGCCCGGAATCATCAGCAGCGGGGACTGCTTCTCCCAGCCGAGAATGTTCGCGAAGCCAGCGTGGTCGAAGGGGTCGACATCATTCCGATCCAGTCGCTCACCGAAGCGGTCGGCTTCCTGAATGGCCAGCTGCCGATCGAACCGGCTCCCTTCCGCTGGGAAGAGGCGGTGGAAGAATACGGGCGTTACCTGATCGACTACGCCGACGTCAAAGGACAGGAGTTTGCCAAACGCGCCTTGACCGTCGCGGCTGCCGGAAGTCACCATCTGTTGATGATCGGCCCGCCTGGCTCTGGAAAGACTCTGCTGGCGTCTCGCATTCCGACGATTCTTCCCTCGCTCTCGCAGGACGAGAGTCTGGAAACGACCCGGATTCACTCGGCGACCGGGCTGCTGTCGAATGGCGAATCGCTGATTCTGAAGCGTCCGTTTCGCGAACCGCATCATACGGTCAGTGAAGCCGGACTGGTCGGTGGCGGGAGCGTGCCGAAGCCGGGGGAGATTTCGCTGGCACACAATGGGGTTCTCTTTCTGGATGAGTTGCCCGAGTTCAACAAGCGAACGCTCGAAGTGTTGCGGCAGCCGCTCGAGAGTCAGAACGTGACGATTACCCGGGCGATCGGCAGCACCACCTTTCCGGCCGATTTCATGCTGATCGCCGCGATGAATCCCAGCCCCAGCGGCTACGGCCCGGAAGGGGGGCATCGCGTGAATGCTCAGGCGATGGAACGGTATCTTTCGAAGATCAGTGGCCCGCTGCTCGACCGGATTGATATCCACATCGAAGTCCCGGCCGTGCCGTTCCGCGAACTGGCCGACAAACAGGAGGGGACCAACTCGGCTCAGATGAAAGAGCAGGTCCTGCAGGCGCGGGAGATTCAGGAGCGCCGTTTCGCGTCCGCCCCCAATCGCATCAACGGCCGCATGACGACACGGCAGATCCGTGAGCACTGCAAACTGACAGCAGACGCCGAACTGTTCCTCAAAGCTGCCATGGAAGAACTCGGCCTCTCTGCCCGCGCCCACGATCGCATCCTGAGAGTCTGCCGCACGATCGCCGACCTCGAAGCAAGCGAGTTGATCACCGAGATTCATCTGAGCGAAGCGGTGAACTATCGGAGCCTGGACCGCAAGTACTGGTCGTGAGTGAGAGACAGTCGTCGAATATCGGGTGCCATGCTTGCATCGCCTCGAAGAGGCAGGGCAAGCATGCCAATGAATACCCAATACTAACACAACGATGAAGGAAGTTTCCTGGACCGTCTAAATGCCCGAAAAACATCGAAAGCAGTGCAAGCGATTCGACGTTCCCGGAGATCGACATTTTCTGACGTTCTCATGTGATCAGCGGCGTCCCTATCTCAGCAAGGATCGCTCACGACGTTGGATGATTGAGGCAATCGCGCGAAGTCAGGATCGTGGACTGTTTGATCTCTGGGCGTATGTCATCATGCCCGAACATGTTCATCTCGTTTTACTGCCCGGGCCAGACGTGAGAATCGCGTCGATTCTGAAAACACTGAAGCAGAGCGTCTCACGTCGCGCTAATATTTGGCTTCAGCAGAACGAGGTCGGACGAAGCGAGGGCTTTCGATTCTGGCAGCGGGGCGGCGGATACGACCGCAATCTCCGGTCCGTCCAGGATATCCACGAGAAGATCGACTATATCCACCAGAATCCAATCAGACGTGGACTCTGTGTCTACGCGGTGGACTGGTTCTGGTCGAGTGCCAGGGCATGGGTGGATGGCGTTGATAATCCATTAGCGATTCAGCGGGAAAGTGTGCCGCGAATCGCCCCGCGGTTTTGAATGAGCGAGAGTCAGAACTCTGTCGGTCCCGAAGGGCGGATGACCGTTCCTTCGATGCCGAACTCAGGGCCTCGTCCATCGGCATGCTTGCCCTGCTTCGCAATGCAAGCATGGCACCCTTTCGCGCAAAAGAAAAACCCGGTCGTTCGTTCGAACGGCCGGGTTTCGTATTTTTCAGCGGATCGTGATTAGAACTCGCCAACGACTTCGTTGTTGGAGCGGGTCACGATGGCCGAGTAGGTGGTCAGCGAGATGTTCTCTGACAGGAAGCGGATCGAGCCATCGCCCATACAGGCCTGGATGCCGCCCTGGTGCGGGCTGGAGAAGATCCAGTCGTCGCCCCAAGGCTGATTCGACCGTGCGACCTGGTAGGTGGTTGCCCCACCGAAGGCAGCGACGTCCTGCGGGTTGACACCCGGGTGCCATCCGCCGGCGGTCAGCGAAATGTAACGGGGACCAATCCAGACGCCACCCGTGAAGTTACAGGCTTCAGTTCCACAGGTGAGCAGGTCGGAACGGTCAGCAATCGTCGACCGTTCAGCGACAATCATGGTGTTGGTGGTTCCGTCGGTCATGTCCCGGAAACCAATTCGCGAGTTGACGAAGAAGGTCCCGTTGAAGTTCGTGGCGGCACTGGTCCCGGAAACGGCCAGGTAGTTGGTCTTACCGACAGAGACGCCACTTGCCTGACGCTTGGAGTTCAGTCCGGCCATCGGGTCGGACGGACAGTTGTAGGCAGAGATGATCTGACGCGACGCATCAATCGGGTCATTGATCGTGCCGTCGAAGTTCTTATCCATCCAGTGGACAGCGAAACCATTGGTCTGGCTGCCAACCTGATCGTACAGAGCGGACTGCTCGACCATTGGCAGGATGTGGGTCTGCCAGCCGAGGCCGTTGGACAGCTGAGCAGCAGTGTAGGTGTTGCTGGTTGCGTAGCCACCGCCGCCGCCGTGAATGAAGGCCGGCGGGAAGACATTGTGGACGTCGTGATAGTTATGCAGAGCCAGACCGATCTGCTTCAGATTGTTCTTGCAGGAGCTGCGACGGGCAGCTTCCCGAGCCTGCTGGACAGCGGGCAGCAGCAGCGCCACCAGAATCGCAATGATGGCGATCACGACGAGCAGTTCGATCAGCGTGAAGGCCCGCTGGCGAGTTTTGTTGTGGTGGGCCAGTGAAAGGGAGTTTGTCCGCATCTAAGCGCAGTCCTTTTCCGATGAAAATGAGAGTCCTGATCGTCGACAGTTCTGAGGCACCTCAGAAAAAAGCACTGCTCTGTCGACCGGAGCGACGGCTGCATTCATCAGCTAATGCAGACCTGTGGATGTGGAACAATAACGTCCCATGGGCGCGAATCAATAAATGAGTGGGGGAATTTCCGTAAAATCACGAAAATACCCCGCAGCCCTGGGATGGTGCCAGCTTTACCAGCCCAATTGCGATTCCAGCGCGAGTTACTTCGACTCGAGAGTGAAGTCGATCGGCGGGTTGTCCCCAGCCGCAACGGTCGCCGTCAGCGTTGTGTTCTCGTTGTATTTGGCCGGAATGGGATCCTTGTAACCCGGGGCGGGCGGCCCTTCCGTCGGCGTCGTGATCGACACCTTGTGTTGTCCGACGGCGGCCCCACGTTCGGTGCCCTTGTAGGTCAGTTCGTATTTGCCGGCTTCATCGGTCACGCCGTTTGACGGAGCCCCTGTCTCGGGGACGAAGCTGACAGTGACATTCGGAAGCGGCTGGCCATCCATCGTGACGGTGCCGGAGACCTGACCGAGTTCCGGCTGGTCAGAAGCTCCCCCTCCGCCGCAACCGACGAGAGGAGATGTGATAAGAGCGAGGAGCATGAGCAGAGCGGCTGAGCGAAACAAGAGGACATCCTCGGTTTAGAGTTTGGAAGTCAGTGGAACGGCTGGATCTGGGATGGCCGCCCATGAAGGTGCGGCGAAATTATCCATCCTCCCTGATGAGTGTCAAGCTACCGCAAGAATCCCGACAGTCCGGTCGAGAGCTCCCGGCAGCCGAATCAAGGCGATGGCTGGGGCAGAAACTTCCGAGCCTGAATGGCCCTTCCGTACAGCGGGTCGAGTTCCAGACATCGATCATAGGCAGAGCGAGCCACCTCGACGTTTCCCAGATAATTGTTCATCTCGGCATGAAAGAACCAGCCTTCCGCATTCTGGGGATCGTCCTCGACCGCCTGCTGAAATATTGCGTCGGCCTGATCGGGACGATTGCTGCGGAAGAGAGCCCGTCCCTGAAGGACAAGCGCCCGTGACGAATGCCACGCCGCCTGCTCCGCATTTCCCTGCTTCTCGTAGTAGTCCTTGAGGTTGAGGTGCGCCTGCATATCGGGCTCGACCAGAAGAGCCTGTTTCCAGAACTCGGCTGCGTCCTCTGTTCGCCCTTCAAAGACGGCCACTCCGGCGTTCCAGAGCAACAGCTCGGCCGGCTGAACTTCGAACGCCTTGAGTTCGGCGGTCGTTTCCTTCAACTCATCCGCCCGTTGTGTGCGAAGGTAAATGTCGCCCAGCGTGAGTCGAGCTGTCACGTATTGCGGAATACGTCGATCGCCAATCTTGTCCTGCAGAGCCAGCAGATGCTGTTCGGCCTGCTGCGTCTGATCTTGCCTCAGTTCCTGGTCGATCACCGCGAGCTCGCGAGTGAAGCCGTACGCTTCCGCGAAGGGCCGCACCAGATCGGTGCTGAAATTGATCGGCAGCAGATACGCCGAGAGTTCCACCAGCCGAGCCGCTTCCGCAACTCGCTCCGGCTGGTCGAGCTGCTGTAACGCCCGGTAACGCAGATGATGAAGACCCAGCGAGAATGGCAATTCATCCAGCCCCGGTGCAATCGTCTGCAGACCTTCCGCCGCCCGACCGGAGCGAATCTGCAACTTAGCCAGCTGATAGCGGGCGGGGAGAAAACTGATTTTCTGCCGGAACAACGCCTCGGCCGACTCGGCGTTCTCTCCGCGGAGGAAGTTCCGCCCGATCGAATACGACGCGTAAAGCGGCAAATTCTTCTCGCTCTCCGTTCGCGGCTGCATTGCCGTGACTTCGCGATAGGCTTCGGTGCTTTCAGCAACGCGACCGGTGCGATCGAGGCAGAAGGCCAGTCCGAACTGCGACGACAGATCCCCTTCATCAGTGGCCAGAGCCCAGCGGTAGGCATGCTCGGCATAGGCATAGAAGCCGTGCCCGACCAGAGCCTCGGCCAGTTGGCGGATCGAAGCCGAATCATCTGGCTTCGCCTTTTCGGCAAGGTCGCGCAGTTCTGCTTCGTAAACGGGATCCCTGAAAGTGACCGGCGGAATGAGGGAGGGGAGATGCTCGGACGGCCGCGAAACCCAGTGCACGGCTCCCAGGATTTCAGCCACGACAATGACATAGAGGAGACGCAGAGCGATTGTCATTTCGCACCTCCTTTCTGCTGCCCGAGCCAGGCCGAAACGCGGCCCACCCGTTCATACGGTTTGCGAAAGTTCAACGCTCCCGCGAGGACATCGAGCCGGGAGTCGCCGTTGATGTCTCCGATGGCGACCGTCACCAGGTGAATCGGATCGCTGGCGATCTGCCAGCTCGTGAAGTTCTGTTCGCCGTCGTTCTCCAGCCAGACCACGCTGGCCGTCCCCGGCGTGTACCAGTCGTTTGTCATGCTCACGAGCGCCACGTCGATATCGTTATCGCCGTCCAGATCTCCCGCTGCCGCGGCATAAGTTCCGCCGAGGTCGGAAATACGTTTCATCTCGAAGGTCCAGTCCCCCTTGTTCTCGAACCAGTAGCAGCCGTGATAAGGCTGTGGGTAGGCATCGAAATCTTCGAGGTTGTCGCCAGCCGGCAGAATGAGATCCTGATCACCATCGCTGTCGAGATCGGCACTGACCAGCCCGGCACTGCCAAGGTCGAGATTGATCGTGAACCACAGCCGGCGCGGCGTGAAGGTTCCATCGCCCGCGTTCTCGAACGCCCAGAGCTCTTCTTCATCCTGCGAGACGATGGCCGCGATATCGAGATCGCCATCGCCATCGTAATCGGCGACGGGCACATGGATCGTTCCCGGAGCATTCAACAGCTCGTGGTCGCGGTATTGAAAGTCCCCTTCGTTCTGGAGCCAGCGAACTGCCCCGCGGCTGTAACCGAACTCGGCGACGGCGAAGTCGATGTCCCCATCCTGATCGAAGTCTCCCGGCTGGACATCGGCAATGCGGCGGACATTGTCGAGGATCACGTGCCGCTCGAATCCGCTGTCAGTTCGTTCGAACAACTCGACGCGGCCGATCACCGAGTCGTCCGGCATAATGTTTCCGAGAACCGAGACGACCATGTCGAGATCCCCATCGCCATCGGCATCCACCGGCGTGACATGAGCCGGGGCGGAGACGAGCGGAATCAACACTTCCTCGTTCCACTCCTCGCCCTGTCGGCGATAGACCGTGATCTGATTCAGACTGGCATCGCAGACAAGAATCTCGTTCTGCCCGTCGCCATCTTCGTCGACAACCTGCACGTTGGTGATCAGCGGCAGCCCCGTTGGTTCCGGACCGATCGCCTGCTTCGTAAAGGCGAGTTCCGAAGGCGGATAAGCCTTACCGCCGGAGAAGATGTCAGGCTCCGGTTTTCGCGGGGCCAGATAAGGGCGGCTCGCCCAGGCCAGCAACGGAATCGCCGGCACTAGCACGAGGAGCAGAATCAGTTGGGATCGCGCGGACATAAGCGTGGTCGGTCTACAGTCAGAGAGGATCAGTCGGACGTGAACTCGTTTTGATTCTACGACCGTCACCAGCCGACGAGAAGCCAGCCCTGCCCGACTGCGTCAATTCGGTTCATCAGCCGTCCCGGTTCGTAATAGCCAGAGCAGCAGCAGGCCGATGAGAATCGAAGACGGCCCCTCCACCGCCGTCCACCAGACGGGGAGTCCGACATCGAGATCGATTACAAGAACGGCAAGTCCCTTCGCGACCGCCAGCCAGCCCCACAATCGAGCGAGAGGTCGATAGCGATGCAGATCAAAAGATATCACCAGCGTTATGATTCCGGCCACGACGTAGAACATCGACGTTGTGCGTGCGAGATACTCGACGATCGGAGCTGCTGACACAGCCCCCAGACCGAGCCGGGAGTGAATAGCCGTCATTGCTTCGAGTGGCATCAGGATCGCCGGGAAAGCAAGGAGCCCGCCACAGCCGATCACCCGCAGAATCCCGGCGGCAATCTTCTCGCGACGACTCAACGTGGTGACGGTGTTTTCTGCAGTGGACTCACTCACCAGAACTCAACTCCTGTGGACAACAACGAACAATCAGCAGCTGCAAAATCGACAGCATTATCGAGATCCTCCAGAAATGAAAAAAATCGCGACAATGCATCCTGATTCCTTTTCATGGCTCCTGCCAGCGGTATAAGATACACGCCCCTGCCTTGTCAGACATCCTCGTACCTCGGTCGCGCTCGTACGAGCCTCGTCGCTTCCTCAGCGGTGAGAAACGATTCAATATTGACAATCAAGTGATTACTGATATGTTCTCTGAGTGAGATCATGCCGATGTTATCGGTTCACTCGAAGTACAGTCTCGCCTGAGACCTCGTTTCGACCAGCCCTACAAAACCACAGCCGTCCCGCCCTGGTACCTGACCTTCGCGGAACCTGCCTGATACGAACAGTCCCCAAGCACTGTTCTCCATACAGATACAACCGGCTTCCGTCGGTTCGACATACGTATTCGCAGGTTGATTAGGATGTCCCTATGACGAATGCCCTTCTCTCCGCACGACTGTTCCGTACGGTCTGCATGCTCTCCCTGTCTCTGGTTGTTTTCTCCTCCGCTCGCGGCAATGAACCGGCTGGGGAGTCGCTGACCATCGCCGAAATCAATATCGGCCCTGATCTGGCTGACGATACCAATGGGGCGATCACCCTTCGTGGAGCCGACGATCGCAAGCAGTTGATCGTGACGGCGAAAATGCGGGACGGTCGCAACATCGACTACACACGGGACGTGACCTGGACTATTGAACCACCGACGCTTGCTCGAGTTCTGGGCGATGGTCTTATCCTGCCGCTGGACAACGGGAATGGCAAGCTGACCATTCGCACGACTCTCGGCGTGCAGGCCGAGCGGCCGATCACCGTTTCCGGAATGGACACGATTCAGCCGGTCAACTTCAAGCACGAGATCGTGCCGATCTTCTCGAAGCTCGGCTGCAACGGCGGTGGCTGTCACGGCAAGGCGAGCGGCCAGAACGGCTTTAAACTCTCGTTGCTCGGTTTCTATCCCGAAGATGATTACGAGTATCTCGTTTACGAGAGCCGCAGCCGTCGCCTCTCCCCCGCTGCTCCGGGAGAGAGTCTGCTGCTGACGAAAGGAAGCGGCCAGGTCCCCCATGGGGGCGGCAGCCCTTTGAAACCGGACAGTGACGAATACCGTCTGCTTTACCGCTGGATTGCACAGGGTATGCCGTACGGAAGTGATTCCGATCCGGTTCTGACGGGCATTGAATGCTTCCCCAAGCAGCGAATCATGGGCACCGATGTCAATCAGCAGGTGACCGTGATCGCCACTTACAGCGATGGCCACACCAAAGACGTGACTCGCACGGCTCTGTTCGAACCGAACGTCGCCGAGATGGCTGAAGTGACCCCAACGGGTCTCGTGACCACCGGCCAGCTGAGCGGCGAAGTTGCCATCATGGCTCGCTATCAGGGCTATGTCGACACGTTCCGCTCCACCATTCCGCTGGGAGCAAACACGCAATCGATCCCCGCTCCGGCAAACCTGATTGATGAAGCGGTCTTTTCGAAGCTCAAACAGCTCGGCATTCCGCCCTCCGCACCAGCAACCGATGAAACGTTCCTCCGTCGCGTTTACGTCGACATCACCGGGACACTTCCAACCGCAGAGGAAGCAAAAGCGTTTGTTGCCGATACCAATCCGAACAAACGCAGCGAGCTGATCGATCGACTGCTCGACACACCCGAGTATGCCGACCTGTTCACGAACAAATGGAGTTTGCTGCTCCGGAACCGCAAACAGCGTCCGGAAGACCTGTATGGCGTCTACGCGTTTTATCAGTGGATCTGGAACTCGATCTACGAGAACAAGCCATACGATGAAATGGTCAGCCAGATCATCACCGCATCTGGCAGTATCGATCAGAATCCGCCCGTCACCTGGTATCGCGAAGTGACCGATGCGGAGAGTCTGACGGAAGACTGTGCCCAGCTCTTCCTCGGCGTCCGCATTCAGTGTGCCCGCTGTCATCACCATCCGTTTGAAGAATGGAGTCAGGATGACTATTACGGCATGGCCGCCTTCTTCAGCCGGATTGGCAAGAAGACTCAGGCTGGCAACGTAAACGCCAAGGGCCGCGATCGTCGCGTGTTCCACAACTTCGGAACCGCCACGGCGAAGAATCCGAAATCGGGCGAAGCGATGAAACCATGCGGTCTGGGAGGCGAGCCCGTTGAACTGGCTCCGGATCAGGATCCGCGGGTCGAACTGGCCGCCTGGATGGCCGATCCGGAGAATCCGTTCTTCGCTCGCACGCTGGTTAACCGCTACTGGAAGCACTTCTTCGGACGCGGCATTGTCGATCCGGAAGACGATATGCGGGCCACGAATCCGCCCGCCAACCCCGAACTGCTCGACAGTCTGGCCAAATCGTTCGTCGACTCCGGGTTCGACCTCAAAGGCCTTGTCCGACTGATCTGCAACTCACGGACCTATCAGCTGAGTGCTCTGCCAAACGAGTACAACCTGAAGGACAAGCAGAACTTCTCGCGGTACTACCCGAAGCGTCTTTCCGCTGAGAGTCTTTACGATGCTCTGCATCAGATCGCGGGTGTTCCGTCGCAGATGAACGGGCTGCCGGCCGGCTACTCCGCTCTGCAGATGCGGGATGTCAGCACGGCTCCTTACTTCATGAAAGTCTTCGGCCAGCCGCAGGGCGAAACGGCCTGTGAGTGCGAACGGTCCGGCGATGCGAGCCTTGCTCAGTCGCTGCACCTGCTCAACAGTCAGGAAGTCCAGGGCAAGATCTCGGACGGACGCGGCCGAGCCGCCCAGCTTGCCAAAGACGAAGCTCGGCCTCACGAGGACCGTATCAAAGAACTGTATCTCTGGGCGTATGCCCGGGAGCCTCGGGAAGAAGAGCTCCACGCCGCCGTCAGCTACGTGAAGCGTGAAGGCATCGAACCGAAAATCTCCTACGAGGATGTGATCTGGGCCCTGGTCAACTCCAAGGAGTTCATGTTCAACCACTGACATCCCGGAGTCGCGCCACGATCCTTCCTGAACAACCCTCATCACTCCCTCCTGACGCGGGCATTTTCATGCGACAACTACGATGGTTGACGGCTCTGCTGGTCATCTTCTCCGGCTCAGCAGGCCCGCTTTTCGCTCAGCTGCCAATCACGCAGCTGAGCAGCGTCTTCCCTCCCGGAGCCCAGGCGGGAACCGAAACGACAGTCAACATCGTCGGTGGCACCGATCTCGACGAGCTCTCCGGGGTCGTTTTTTCGCACCGGGGGATCACTCAACTCGAGCGCCCCGACCCGACGACGAACCCGCGTTCATTCAAAGTGAACGTCGCGAAGGACGTCCCGGCCGGATATCACGGAATCCGCGTTGAGGGGCGTTTCGGCGTCAGCAACTCGCGGATGTTCCGGGTCGAATCGCAGCCGGTCGTCACCCATGAAGAAAAGGACTGGCAGAACGACCAGCCGCTGGCTTTGCCCGTCGACACCGTGGTCTACAGCCGTTGCGAAGGCCGAGCTGATATTGATGAGTATCAGTTGACCATCCCCGCCGGCGAGTGGCGTGAGTTGCAGGTCGACTGCCTTTCCATCGATTCTCCGATGATTCCAGTCCTTGAAGTCGTCAATCCCCACGGACGCCGAGTCGTTTACGCTCGTCGTATTGGTGATGTCGAACCCCGGGTGCGTTTCCAGGCGGATGTCGCCGGAGATTATCGCATTCGGGTGTACGACTTTCTTTTTTCGGGTTCGAGTTCGCACAGCTATCGCCTGCTGGCGACGAACAGACTCACCCCCACGGCTGTGGAACCTCCCGTAATGCTGACCGAAGGTGCGACGGAGTATCAGGGGAAAACGCTACCGGCCGATCAACCCGCCGTGCCGTTGCAGGTCACTCCGGTTGGCACGAATACGCAAACCGTCCTCGCTGGATTTATCAACCCGCGTGAGATCCTGGTTCCGCGTCAGACCGCTCAGCTCACCGGCCCGGGCGAGATGACCGTCATCCGCTCTCTGCCAACGACCGACAAGCCCGTGGTCAGCGAGCAGGAACCGAACAATGAACTGCAAGAAAAGCAGGAGATCCCGAACAACTGCGACGTCATCGGCTACTTCAACGCGATCGATGAAATCGACCGCTACCGCATTCCGGTTCAAAAAGGGGACGTCCTCTGGCTGCAGCTGTTCGCTCAGCGGGACGGCCAGTTGCTCGATCCTCTCGCGATTCTGGAGCATGTGACGGTCGATGCGAACGGTAAGGAAACGCGGAAAGCCGTGAATGTTCCCGATGACATCGCGACCAATCTCGTGCCGAATGTGTTCGACACACTCACCGACGATATCGACTTCAGAGTCGCGGCTCCCGAAGCGGGATGGTACGACCTTACGGTCCGCAATCGATACGCGGTTCAGGATGATGAAACGAACTCTCACTATCGATTGCGAGTCTCTCCGCCAGAGCCGGGCTTTCGGGTCTTTGCCTATGCCCAGCCGCCCGTTGCAGGCAAACTCGCGGTCGACACGCCCGCTGGTTGCGTGGCCCGACGCGGGGGAACGGCGTTGATCAAACTGGCGGTCAGCACGACTCATGGCTACAACCAGGGAATCCTTGTCGAAGCCCCGCATCCCCCGCCCGGCGTGCAGATTCCTTCCGTGCTGATCCCTCCCGGAACGACGACTTCCAATCTCGTCCTTTACGCGTCGGCGGATGCTCCGGTTGGCTTCGCCGAACTGCAACTCATCGCCAAATCAGTCGATCCCGAAACGCTGGCGGAAACCGGACTTGTTACTGAGCAGTCGATCGTTCCGGTTGAACTGGTCGAGTCCAGCCAGGGAAATAATCCAGCGGTTTCGCGGCAGGGGCATCAACTGGTGACTTCCGTCATCGAACCACCGGCAGGAGTCTACTATCAACCGCAAGAGTCTCCGCTGGTGCAGGTTGTCACCCAGTCTCAACAGGTGTGGGCTCCATTAACGATCCAGCGAGGTGAAGGCTTCACCGACAAGGTCACCTTGAAGGCCGAAGGCCTCGACAATAACGCAAAAATCACCGTCGAAACTCCGGAGATCGCCAAAGAAGCGACCCAGAGCAACGTTCGCTTCCAGTTCAAATCGGACACGAAAGAGGGCTGGCATACCTGCGATTTACTCAGCGAGGCGACGGTCCAGTTCGTGCGAAATCCCCCCGCGCTGCAACGCGCCGCAGCGGAGTTCAACCGCCTGACTGAGCTCGTCAAAACGGCTCAGGCGAAGGTGAAAACAGCCGAAGAATCCGTCAAGACTGCTGAAGCCGACCTGAAGAAGCAGCAGGCGGCCCTCGACCAGCAGAAAGAGTCTCTCAAGAGTTCCACGACTGCAGTTGCAGAACTCAAAAAGGTGATCGCCGATCTCGACCAGAAGCTCACTTCTGAGATGGAAGAAGCAGCGAAGGCCGAGTTGCAAAAGACAAAAGACGCAAAGCAGAAAGAGCTGTCCGCTGCCGAAGCAGAAGTCACCAAACTGACGGCAGCCGTTCAGGAACTCGACGCCACGGTGAAGTCCCTGACCGCTCGTGTAGCCGAGACGAAGAAGAACGTCGAAACCGCCACGGCCGAACTCAAAGCCGCTCAACCGAAAGTTGATGCAGCGAAGAAGACGCTCGACAAGGTCAAGAACGAACAGAAGCCAGCCGCTCTGAAGCAGATCGACTACTGCGGACGGCTCGTATTTCTGGTGAAGAAGGCTCCACTGAAGCTGACTTCCAAATCGGGAGCCGAGATCAGTCTCAAAAAGGGAGAATCGCTTGAAGTCGAAGTCGAGCTGGCTCGAGAAGGCGATGCGAAGTTCCCGGCTGAGTTGACCTTCACTCTGCCGCCGGGTTTGTCCGGACTCAGCTGGGCCCCGGTCTCGATTGGCCCCGAGGACAAGACCGCCAGCATTCGCCTGATGGCCGGAGCGGATGCTCCGAGCGGAAAGCATACTCTCTGCACCGTGCGGGCCTTGTGCCAGCAGGGAGAGCAGACGCTGGCCGTGGACGCCCCCCTGACGATTACCATTCCCTGACCTTTCCGACGCCCTGCCCGAATGCGTCGATTTCACAGAAACTGCGGAACCATGACAGCTCTCCTCAACAGCCTCCGCTCTGTTCCACTTCTGTTGACACTGCTCGGATCGACGGTGCTGGCCGACGAAACCATCACTCCTGAGCCGGTCGAACTGGGACGCGAAGTCACCTACGACCAGGATGTCGCACCGGTCCTCAAGGCGAACTGCCTCGCCTGCCACAACACAACGAAATCGGAAGGTTCGCTGAATCTGGAGACCGTCGCCGGGATGCTGAAAGGAGGCGACAGCGGTGCCTCGATCGAGCCAGGCGAGCCGGATGCCAGCTATCTTTATCTGGTCGCCAGCCGGGAAAGCGAGCCGGTCATGCCGCCGCTTCCAAACAATATGAACGCCCACAAGCTGACCGGAGCGGAAGTCTGGAAGCTCAAACGCTGGATCGAGATCGGTGCCCCGGAAGGCGAAGGAGCCGGGCATAAGACAATCACCTGGTCGGGAATGCCCTCGCATCTGCAGCCCACGTATTCGATGACTTTGTTTCCGCGTGAAGACCGCATCGCTCTCGGCCGAGGCAACCGCCTGCAGGTAATCTCACTGACCGATCCGCAGCACCTGGTCGAACTGGTCGATCCGGAACTTCCCGCCGCTCATCGCGATTTTGTGAACGCCGTTGCCGTGCACCCTCAGGGTCGCGTCATCGCCTCCTCCGGATATCGCAACGTCAAGATCTGGCAGCAGGAACCCTACCAGTTGATCGAACAGGGAGCCCTCAACGAACCAGTCAAGGCGGCCGCGGCTTCCACGAATGGCAAGGGCATCGTCGCGATCGGTCAGTCTGGCCGAATCGTCTATCGCAGCGACGCCGGCTTCAAATCAATTGAGAGTGGACTGACGGAAGCCCTCGCCGTCGCCATCGATGACGCGGCTGCCTCGATCGCCGTTGCCAACGCGGCCGGCATTGCCGTCATCCCGACCGCGGCGCCGGACCAGCCTGTTCAGATTGCCGCTGCCAAACCGATCGCCGAACTTGCCTTTGCCGGAACAAAACTGCTGTCCGCTCACGGAGATGGAACGCTTCAACTCTGGGAGAAGTCGGCCGACCAGCCAACCTGGATTGCCTCCGGAGCGGAGTTCAAGAAAAACGACTCGCCGATTATCGCACTGCAGTTGACTGCTCCATCCACCGCTCTCGCTCTTTCCGACGACGGCAACGCCACGCTTTGGGATCTGGAGAAGCGAGCCGCGGTCCGTGGCTGGGCCGCCGGAGCGGATGCGATGTCCATTTCGGCCGACTCGACCGGCAAGTCTTTTGCGACCGTTCACGAATCGGGAAGCGTGCGAGTCTGGGACGAACAGGGCAAGCAGGTTCGCGAGTTCAAGCAGAAGAATGATCGTGTCGTTGCCCATAAGTCTCTGGAACGACAACTCGCCGTCGGGAAGGCGCTCGCCACCAACGCCACGACCCTGCAGAAAGCGTCTGCCGATGACCTGAAGACTCGGCAAACTTCGGTTGAAACGACAAAGAAGACTCTCGAAACCACGGCGATGGAACTCGCCAAAGCAAATACCGCGCACGAGAAAACCGTCAAAGACCTGGCCGAAGCAGACGCGGCTCTGGCCAAGACTCCCGATTCTGCCGACCTGAAGAAAAAGCAGGAAGCCGCCACGAAAGCTCGCGACGAAGCTCTCACGAAGCTGAACGCCGCGAAAGAAGAACATCGACGAGCCGAAACCACGCTCAAGCTTGAACAGGATGCGCTTTCGCGAGCAGAAGTGCTGCTCAAGGAACGGGACGCCAACGTCAAACAGACGGCCGAACAAGTCACTAAACTCACCGCTGATCTGGCGGCCGCGAAGAAGAGCATGGACGAGGAACTGTTTCAAGCCGTCGCGGCCAGCTTCCTGGATCCTCAGCGACTCGCGGTCACTTCGAGTGACGGGGAAATCGCGATCTGGAACCTCTCCACCGGAGCGCCCATTGAATCGCTTTCTCTGAACGACTGGAAACCGGTCGTGAATGTTCTGGATCTGTCTGACGGACAGCTTTGTGGAATCCAGGAACAGGGACAACTGACGCTGGTGACACTCGACGCTCCCTGGACGCTGCAGGCTCGCCTGGGCGAGAATCTTGAACCGAATCCGTTCATCGACCGCGTCACTGCTCTCGCGTTCTCTCCCGATGGATCTCTTCTGGCGACCGGAGGCGGGGACCCGTCTCGCGATGGCGAACTGCTGTACTGGAACTGGAGTGCCGGTCAGGTCGCGAAGAAGGTGGAAGGGGCGCACAGCGACGTTGTTCTCACCCTCGCGTTTTCAGAAGACGGTTCTCATCTGGCGACCGGTTCGGCAGACAAGTTCGTGAAGGTCTTCTCCGTGCCTGAAGGCAATCAGATTGCTTCCTTTGAAGGACATACCGAGCACGTTCTGGACGTCGACTGGGCCGCCGATGGATTGACACTTTCGAGTGCCTCGGCTGACAAGTCGGTGAAAGTCTGGAATCTGCTTGATGGATCGCAGATTCGCACGATCACCAGTTTCGGCAAGCAGGTGACCGGCGTGAAGTACATTGGCGTTGGCGACAATCTGGCCACCTCGAGCGGCGACAAAACCGTACGAATGGTGACCGCGAGCAATGGTCGCAATTATCGGAGTATGTCCGGTTCTCAGCACTTCCTGAACACGGTCGCCGTGACCGATGATGAGGGGCTTGTTATCGCGGCCGGTCACGATGGAGTCGTCAGAATCTGGAACGGGAAAGATGGCAAGTTGCTGCACACCCTCGAACCGGTGACTTCCAGGTAGGGCTCCGTTCACCGAACGACTTTGCTTTGCGAGCGAATACGAAATACGGCTGCGATTGCCAGAAGCGATCGCAGCCGTCGTGTTTTCATCGTTCGTTTTCGCGTTCCTTCAAAGACACATCGATCAGCTGATCCAGCTGAGTGTCCAGGCGGAGATACTGACCAGACCGCTCACCAGAAACATCGGCCAGTATGGGGCACGGGTTCTGGCGGAGCGATTGTTCTGAGCCGCTTCACGGCGAAGCTGCTCATTCAGGGCTTCCAGGAAAGCGATTCGAAGCTGCATTCCATGTTCGCATTGCATGTTGAACAACTCCTCACGCCGAGACGACGCCGTTCGCGTCGCATCGTCATGCTTCCAGGGGGGAGAATATGATCGCTCGTAGACTGCACTTGGGGGAGAAGATCGATCGCGATTGAAGTCCACTTCAGCGGACATCCACGCGGGCGGCTCAACGCAACTGGTTGATTGCGTCGGTTCGGTGTTTCGATCCACTACTCTTATCGACCAGTCGGACTGGTTTTCTCGCCATGGAAGACCAGAGAAATGGGGAACTCCGACAAGCGTGCGGGGAGTAAAACTTCTGCATCAGTCCTGCCAGTGGTTCGGGTTATCAGGAATACCCGAGGGAGTGTCGTTTGCTCAATCACGATCGCAACCGATACACTCCGGTCAGCACCTCAGCGAATCGGGACCAGCCCCGAGTCGTTTATCCCCGCTCAATTCCCTTCCAGACACGAGGAACATCATGCGATTCGGGATGCTCCCCCTGATGCTCGGACTTCTAATCTCGGCCGGTTGCGAAGCGCCCGCTCCGCCGGTTGAACCTGACCCGCCGGCTCCGGAAACGACTTCCGTAAGCGAGTCGGAAGTTGACATGCCGATCGTTGAACCCGATGAATTCACGCCCGAAGAAGGCTATCGAGTTCTCACGTTCGCCGAATTCGAACCCGTATTCGCGGAAGAAGACACTTGGAAAGCCGTGGAACAATCGATCGTGACCACCGGCGAACCCAAGGGGTATCTGCAGTCGAAAGAATCGTTTGAGAACTTCACGATTCGTTTCGAGTATCGCTTTTATCCCCGCAAAGGGCTGAGTGAAGAAAAGGTTCCGCTCAGCAACACGGGGCTGCTCGTTTACATCGCTCCGGAACAGAAGATCTGGCCGGAATCGGTCGAGGTGCAGGGCAAGTTCAGCGAGATGGCATCCGTGAAAGCCAACGGAGGCGTCCCGGATGTCGTCATTCAGGACGACCAGTCCGCCCGCGAAATGGCTCGCCGTCCCGTGGGGGAATGGAACACGATTGAAGCCGTGTCGAAAGATGGCGCTTTGACCACCTACGTCAATGGCGTGCAGATCTGTCAGAGCCAGCCCGCTGCTCGAAAAGAAGGATTTATCGGTTTCCAGGCCGAAGGTTTTCCACTGGAGATCCGCCGGGTTCGTATTGCAGTTCAGGACTGATATGCCTGCGACGGCCGCCATCTCGATGAAGAACTTTTCTCAAAAGGACGGCTGCCCCGTCGCGATTCTGTCTCTACAATGAACTATTCGGTCCGACTGGATCGCGAGAGCTGCGAACACGCGGCCGTAAGCGGATTGGGCTCAGAAGCAACGCTCCTCTAAACGAAGCTACACACCATGAAATACCTCCAAGGGATTGTCCTGTTCAGCACATGCCTGTGCGCCGGTCTCGTATTCACGTTTCTTTCCGGCTGTGAATCGGGTGAAGCTCCTACGCAGACGACGGAGAATTCACCGGAAGGCACATCGACGGCAGCCGTCGACCCTCAGACTGGCGATCCGGCTGACGTGGAAGAATTACCGCCCTGGATTGGCCGGTGGATGCTCGTCATTACCGAAGAGACGACTGATTTTCATCCGCTGCTGATCCAGATCGCGGAAAAGGATGGAAAGAAAGGCGTCAGGCAGGTCGATACCGCTTCGATGCAGCAGTTCCAGAGCTGGCACGTTAATCAGGCCGTGTTTCGCGATGAAAACATCCTCCTGAATATCGAAACGGGACAGGTCACTCTCAACTTCGAAGGACAGCGACACGGCGATGTCATCCTCGGGGGAATTTTCCCCAAGGGCGAAGTGCAGGTTTCTCCTGCTCGGCTGATCAAGACTTCGTCGACGAGTATGTCCGACGTCGAAACGCCTCAGATCACCGATGGAACCAAAGATCTCGAAGCCGCCCTGAAATCTGGCGATCGAATGGAGGCCTTAAAGAAATTCGTCGAAGCCAATCCTGATCTGCCGCTCGTGAACACGGCCTACTTCACTCTCCTCGATACGGCAATTAAGAACGATCTGCCGGTCGAAGAGGTTGATGCCATTGCAGCCGGAGCAATTCAGTCCGCGCAGCGGTGGGGAAGCAATCTCCTGCCGGACACGCTCTTCCAGATCGCGCAGTTGACGAAGGATTCGTCCAAGTATCGTTCGATCGCCCGCAGCAGTCTGGACAAAGTGAAGAGTCTAGTTGGCGAGAACATGCCGGAAGTCTATCAGCAGCGGCTCGATCTGTTTGAAAGCCAGTATCTGCTTTCGTCCGCTGAAGCCGAGGAACAGCAACAGGGAGCCGAAGAGCTTCGCAGCCTGTTGGAGAAGCGTCCGTTTGAAATCAACGGCTGGGTCTCACTGGCCAGTCATTACGAAGACGCCGGCGATAAAGATAAGGCCGTCGACATTTACGCCCGCCTGGCGGTGCTGCCCGGATTGAACCGCATGGTGCAGATTCCGACGGACACCGAGGGACAAACGCAAAGTCCACTCGAGAAAACGAAAGCTCTGAGCTCCTTGGAAGGGGAAGCGCTGCAGGAGAAACTCGATCAGTCCTACGAAGAGAATGCGTTCTACTTCGTGAACAAGTCGGACGAGAAACCGAATCTGCCAGAGAATCGTCGCGTCCCTCTGATTGAACTCTTCACCGGATCGGCCTGTCCGCCCTGCGTGGCTGGTGACCTGGCTCTTGGAGGACTGGAGAAAACGTTCCCGGCTCCGGAACTGATTGCCGTTCGTTATCACCAGCATATTCCGAGGCCGGACCCGCTCACCACGTCCGATGGCGAAGCTCGTTTCGGTTATTACGGGGAAGGCGGAACTCCCACAATGCGAGTGAACGGTCGCCCGTCCGATCCCGTGGGTGGCTTCGTATTCCATGCGGAAGATCACTATAAAAACCTAGAATCGCAGGCCCGCGGACTGCTCTCGATGACTTCGCCGATTTCAATCGATCTGAAGGCTTCAGCCGAGGGCGATTCGCTCAAGATCGATGTCAACGTCGTAGGGGTTTCCGAGAACCGGAACGCCGTCAAGCTCCGCGTGCTCATCGTCGATCCGCTGGTCCACTTCGTGGCTCCGAACGGTATTCGTCTGCACGAAATGGTTGTCCGCGATATTCCGACAGGCGCCGACGGCGTCGCGATCAAAGGAACGAGCGGGACCTACAATACGACTCGCAATGTCACCGAGTTGAAGAAGGAAGTGCTCGACGAGATTGCTGCGTTCCAGGAAAACCGCAACTTCAAGTTCGATGTCGTCCCCGACGATTTCTCGAAGCTGCGTGTCGTCGCCTTCGTCCAAGATGATAGTTCGCAGGAAGTGCTGCAGTCGGCCATTTCCCCGGTGATTGAGTTCGGGAAAGCGACTGCTGCCGAAGAAAAGCCAGCGGAGTAATCCGCTCTGGCTGCGAGTTTGTAACGAAGCGATGGATCGAAACGGAATCAAGACGAATGTTAGATGCGAGCAGGAGCAACGGGGAACAGACTTCGTTTCATCGAGGCTTTCGAGCGACGTTGTCCTATCCCCGGGCGCTGCTCGGTAACTATCGGCTGCCAGATCTCCCCTATCTCACCGAGGAACGGTACGCCCGCGGACTGGTGCTGATCCTGCCCGGAATCGAAGGACTCAGTTCCCTTTCGCACTCGGTGGCGCACGGGTTGAATGACGGCGGAGTCCATCGCGCCCTGGAGATCTTCGACTGGACGGTCAGCGTCAAACCGGGAGTCTTCAATCTTTGGCTGCCAAACCGGACCTCGCGACTCGCCGCCCGTATCGCTGAGCATATTGGCGACTACAAGGCTCAGTATCCGGACAAACCGGTTTCGATCATCGGCCACTCTGGTGGCGGAGCCATGATCCCCAAAGCTCTTGAAGCTCTGCCTCCCGGGATTGCCGTCGACAGCGCGGTCATGATCGCCCCGGCGTTAAGCCCCGGCTACAACCTCGCTCCGGCTTTACAGCGAATTGAACGTCAACTGTACTGTTACCGATCGCGGCTCGACTGGTATTTCCTGGGCTTCGGCACCTGGACGATGGGTACGCTCGACCGACGCTTTGGCACGTCCGCAGGAAATCGCGGCTTCATTCTTCCGCCCGAAAGCGATCGGGAACGCTACGAAATCTATCGACAGAAGTATGTCGAGGTGCCGTATCGCTTCTCAATGCTCCGCGACTGGCATTACGGCGGTCATCTCAGCTGTATGAACCGCGTTTTTATTGAACGACATATTGCGCCACGAATCGAGTCAGTCACTCAAGCCGACTGAATCTCGTTCTTCTTGAAGCGAACTTCAATGAGCGTTGTCACGCCTCGTTTTGACTTCGGGTTATACCCTTTGCGAAACTGAATCCGCCAGACAACTGTGCCATCGAGTTCGTCATCGGCAGCGGGTGCGGCTGGCAGATAGGTCTCAACAACTTCGCCAGGGCCGAGCAATGGCTCATCTTTGATTCCGGCAAAGTTCCAGTCGCCGTACTCTTCAAGATCGTAGAGCAGGAACGTGCGATCGAGATTGCCTTTGTCGCCCACGGTCGAAAGAAACTGATTGGACCGCAGCCGTCCGGGCTGATCGGGATCGACAATGCGTTTTAGCACCAGAGTGCGATCGAGCGGGGCGAACTTCTGGTCGTCGGATACATTCTCGAACCGCACCCACAGCTTCATCACATCCGAAACCGACTCCCGTTTTCGGGCTGGATCGCCGGTGTAGTGCTCGAATTTCAGATCGCTGGTCTCGACCCGCAACGGCGTAACAAGCAGATTGCCGAAACGGCGCGATTCGCCAAGCCGAAGCGTGTGCCCCGGCGGTAGCGATGCTCCTTCGGGGACGAGCCGATAGGCGATTTCATCATCCTTCATCGGCGGCTTTAGATCCGGGAGACTCTCCAGGTCGTGCGGTTTTCCGCTGAAGGATTGCATCACAAGATAAGCACAGATCAGCGTGACGGCACTGGCGTAGCTGACGAGCAACGTGAGCATCAGACTGGAGACCGTCTTGCGATCGCCCGTCCTGGCAGCAGCCGGCCTGGCCTTTGGCTTGTCCTTCTCAGGCTTCTTCTCTGGATTCTTCGAAGCTTTCGGCTTCTCCTTCTCGTCTTTCTTGTCGGCTGGCGGGGTGACCGGGGGCGTGACGGCGACCTGATCGATTGGCTCAGATGCTGCTTCGACCTTGTCCTCTTCCCGGCTCTTCGGCTTGTCTTCCGATGACGGTTCAGAAGCTGCTTCCGGCTCTTTCGTTGCCGACGCTTCTTCGACAGGCGGATCAGTATCCGGAACTGCCGAGGCCGTTTCTTCCGAGTCTTTCCCCGACTCCTGCTTCATCTTATTCAGATGGTCGGTTGCCGATTTCGGTTCAGAAGACTTGTCGAGCGTCGATGCAAACCGCGTGCTGCTGTCCGGCTCCTGATAGAGCAACGGACCGTCCATCCACTTCAGGCCCGAACCCGTTTCCGACGTCGTCGGGGTTTCCGGTTCCGACATGATATGATCGGTATCTTCAGCTCCGGACGGATCGGTCTCTTCCGACTTCTTCGTGTTTCCAGAAGCAGCTTCGACATCCGACTTTTTCTCGTTGAGGAAGCTGAAATCAGGATTCTCATCCGACATAGACGCGCAACTCCAAAGTCTTCTCGTTCATCACAACAGACAAAAACATCGGCAGATTCAGCAGACGGGGCCATTCGAACGCCGCGGAACAGCAGTCGCGTCGTTTGCTGGAACGGACACTCCGAGAAGTCTGTTCCGATGCTGAGCCGGTCCAGAGTTCGAACTTACTCCGAACTGACTGGGCCATCCACTTTACCCGACTTTGGGTGATAAGTCGAACAGGTTCAACCAATCGACCGAGACTGTTAACCCGTTCTCATCAACGAGGTCCGATTCGTCATGCGGCCAGCAGCCGAGCACGGGGCAATCCGTCCAGGAAGCGAGGTCTTCGCAGTTGTATTGCCGGGAAATGTCGTCGCAATCGGCGTGTGATTCGTTCAGTAGCAACCCCGCGAGCCGGGCGCCGCGGGATCGGGCGACTTCGATCGTCAGCAGAGAGTGATTGATCGTGCCGAGCCCTGCCCGGGCCACAATCAACAGCGGAAACCCGAGACTGAGAGCCAGATCAAGATTGCTCATCGAGTCGGAGACCGGCGAAAGCAGTCCCCCTGCCCCTTCAACGAGCAGATAATCGATCTGCTCTTTCCACGGGTTGAGGCCGTGCAGCAGAAGATCCTCATCGACGCGACTGCTCTCCAGACGAGCCGCTCGTGGCGGAGCGACCGCTGCATCGAAGCGTTGTGGGCCGATCCACTTGAGCGGAAAGCGATGATCCAGTGCCGCGGAGAGGTGATCGAGATCTTCCCAACGCGGCTTACCGGAGGCATCCGGCAGGCTCCCGGAACACACGGGTTTATAAGCGCCTACGGAAACGCCTGCCTGATTCATGGTCTTGAGAATCTGGCAGGCGATGTAGGTCTTCCCGACCCCGGTATCGGTTCCGGTGATGAACAATCCGCGCATCGAATGTTCCGGCGTCAGTGGTCCGAGGGGCTGCTCGAAGCGGGAACGTCCGCCTGCCCGGCCTGTTCGGTCGCCACGGCCGGCTTTTTCGGAGGATGTCCGTGTGGCGTATATTTCGCGACGAGAACAACCCCGGAAACCACCATCAGCATGCCCAACCACAGCAGCGGACTGGTATGACTGACGTCCCTCATCTGTATGACTGACACTATGGCGGTAACCGTGACCGCCCCGCCAAACACAATCGGCATGACGAACAGCGGTTTCCCTCCCGAAAGCATCGCCGAAGTCAGGCTCAATGCTCCAATGGCTCCCAGTGTTCCGGCCAGGAAGCCCCAGATCATGGCCGGGCTCTGTGCCCCGCCAAAGGTGAACAGATCCTGCTTGAACTTCATTCCCATTAGCCCGCCGCCACAGGCCCAAACGAGATACGCCACGCCGATGAAGACGTAAGGCTTAAACGGGCTCCAGGCGCCGGTTGTGCTGCGGGCATTTTGAATCGTGGGGCCGTAAAGTCCCCAGCACAGGGCAGTACCACAGGCGAAGAGAATGGGAAACAGAAGTTTCATGGTGAGACTTTCGTGCGGAAAAAGAGTGGCAGGGGCAGTTCGCTGCCCGGTACAGGAAGGAACTTCACTGGTGCCGGTTCGACGGTCTCGGGGATTCCGGAGTCTTTGAAGCCCCGCGATGCAGCATCAGGGTAGAATCCCGCCATCGCCATTACAATTGTCCGACCTCAGAATCCGACGCAACACCGGCGAAACGCTTCGTCCGCGGTCGTCGTCACCGGTTCACCTCAAACCGAAGCCTGGAGCCTCTAGGAGAGCCGCCAGACTGCGACTACACTGGATGATAGAATCGTGGAGATCAATTCCCACCCCAGGTTCTTCCGGGTCTCCGCCCGCGTACGCTCGTCTTTAGCCCACAGCCGTGCAGGTATCCTCCATGCCCGATGCGAAATACTCCGAGTCGATCGATTCCGAAGTGCTCGATCAGATTGCCGAACTGGCCGCTGAAACCGATCAGCAACGACTTTGGCCGAACGCTCAACTGCGGCAACTCGCCGAGGCCGGCGTTTCTCGCTGGGATATCCCCGAACACTACGGGGGCACGCCGACCGAACCGACGCAGATGTCGCGAATGTTTCTCGACGTCTCCGCGGCCTGCCTGACGACTTCGTTCGTTTTCTCGCAACGCAACGCAGCAGTACAGCGAATCGTTGCCGCCGGGAATGAAGAACTGAAAGCCCGTCTGCTGCCCGGACTGGCGAGCGGAGAGTGTTGGGCCACGGTCGGTATTTCGCATCTTTCGACATCTCGTCAGCATCTTGGCACCCCGTCGGTCACTGCCCGCTCCGAGGGCGAGGGATTCGTGCTGAACGGATTCGTTCCCTGGGTCACGGGCGTTCGACATGCCGATGTGCTGGTGACGGGCGGAACTCTGGACGATGGTCGGCAGGTTCTTGTGGCCATTCCTTCAGAAACGGAGGGACTGCGATACGGCACGACGGCAGAAATGCTCGCTCTAACCGCATCGGCGACGGGGAATCTGAATCTCGACAATGTGTTTGTCGATCCGTGGCAGGTTGTCGCCGGGCCCGTGGAGCAGGTGATGAAATCGGGCGGCGGGGGAACCGGTTCCCTGACGACGAGTGTCATCGCAACCGGGGTGGCAGTGCGGGCGGTCCGTGCTTTGCTTGAAGAAGCCTCGTCCCGTTCCGATCTTGAGCCGGAGGCCCGGCAGTTCGAGCAGGAATGCGATCGGCTCGTGGCCGATATCATGGCCACCGAAACCGGAGAGCCCGGCCCCGGCGATCAGTGCACGCCGCAGTCGATTCGCACGCGGGCCAACTCACTGGTACTGCGGGCGGCTCAGGCGTATCTCACAGCTGCCAAGGGCAGCGGTTTTGTCAGCGGACATCTGGCAGAAAGAACAATCCGGGAGTCGATGTTCTTTCTGGTCTGGTCGTGCCCTGCCCCAGTCGCTCAGACCGCACTGCGAGAATTCGCGTGTACGCCCAGCTGGTCGGTTTAACGATAAGGACCAACCCAGCCGCGGAGTAGAACGGGAACTTCTTCCAACGGCCGAACATGCAGCGTGATCTGCTGCACGTTGCTCTGCCGCAGTCGATCCATCGCCAGTTCGTAATCGGCGAGATTGAACATCGGCTGATTCTCAACGCGGTCGATCCGATACATGTTCGACAGGCCGGCCTTATCCGCCGGGCTGTCGGCTTCGACGCTGCGAATGAGAACGAACCGCTGAAAGTCTTCGTCGACTTCGATTCCGGTTTCGAGATCTTCTCCGAGTGTGAGCGTGATTTTCTCCGGCTCGGCAAAGTTTCGCTGCACGTGCAACTCGGCTGTCTGGTTCGGCTCGTAGGCTTCCAGTGCGGTGACAAAGCTCTCGAAACCGCCGACGTTCTTGCCATCGAGCCGAACGATGACATCGTTAATCTGCAACCCGGCGTACTTGGCCGAAGACCCATTTTGCACCGATTGAATGTGCCAGTTCTCGTTCCCGTTGTTGAGCGAACTGTTCGAACTCATGATGCCGATGCGGGCCGGCCCCCGATGCACCACCTGCACACCTGGCATTCCGGCCACGAGTTCCTGCAGCGTCTTCATCGGAATGGGGCAGTCTCCGATGTGATAGACACCACGGCTGTTCCCGAATTGCTGTTCTCCCAGCAGAAGCAAATCGCTGATATGCCGCAGGTCGTCCTCGGTCCCCGCAAAATCGCCCCCCAGATAAATGCGCACCATGAACTCGGTATTGAACCGCTGCGACAAACCGGGAACCGTTTCCATCGACGTTTCGAAGTCGACAACGGCATTGAGCCGGATTAACGCCCTGATATTGGCGCTCTCGATCAGCCGGGCATGAATGGAACGAAATTCTTCAAGACGGGAACCAATCACCGCTTCATCGACAAGCCGCATTTCATCCATAATTGGGATCAGCTCTTCGTATTTGTCATCGGCCTGACTGCGAAGCATGCGGAGTGCGATCTGCTCGATAATCTGCACGGCTCGAACTCGTCCTTCGAGGCTGGCGGACTGCACATAGTCCTGCAACAGACGTGCCGTTTCGAGCCCCCCCTGTTCGAGCAGTTTCTGAGCCGCGTTTCTTCGCCCAAATTCCGGAGCGTCCAGCGATTCCAGAGCCGACTTCCGCAGCGATTCGCTCAACTCGGGAGGACTGGCGGGCGGCGGAATCTTTCCGGCAGCCATGAGCGGCCCGGACAGCATCAGCATGATCGCCAGCAGAATTCGTTTCGTCCCTGTGCTTTCCATTTCACTTCCCAATGGAGACTTCGGCGTTCGCAGGGAGCCGGCGCGGCTCCGTGGCGATTGTGTCAGGCGAGAATCTCTTTGACAACGTGCGCCTCCTCGACACCGGTCAATCGGAAATCGAGCCCCTGAAAACGATAGGTCAACTTCTTGTGATCGATGCCGAACTGGTGCAGCATCGTCGCGTGGAAATCCCGCACGTGAACCGGATTCTCGACCGCATTGTAACCGAGCTCATCGGTGTTGCCCCAGCTGAATCCTGGTTTGATCCCGCCGCCGGCCAGAAACATCGAGAAGCCCTTGATATGGTGATCGCGTCCTGAGCCCTGTGCCATCGGCGTCCGTCCGAACTCGCCCGACCAGACGATCAACGTGTCTTCGAACAGCCCTCGATCCTTCAGATCCTGAATCAGAGCCGCGGTCGGCTTATCGACTTCATTGGCGGTAATCTCCATCGAGCGTTTGATTCCGCCGTGATGATCCCAGGCGCGGTGGTAGACCTGCACAAACCGCACGCCCTTTTCAAGCAGACGACGGGCCAGCAGGCAGTTCGACGCATAGGTTCCATCGCCTCCCGGGGTGCCGTAACGATCGAAGGTTTCTTTCGTTTCTCCGCTGAAATCCATCAGTTCCGGCACGCTGGTCTGCATGCGGAATGCCATCTCGTACTGCTGAATGCGGGTCGAGATTTCCGGGTCATCCACCAGCGAGTTGAACTCTCCGTTGAGGGTGTTGATTGTCTCCACCAGATTTTCCTGATGCTTCAGCGGCACGCCATCCGGGCGATTCAGATAGAGCACCGGGGCTCCGGTCGAATGAAACTGCACGCCCTGAAAACGGGAGGGAAGAAAGCCGCTGTGCCACTGCCGGGCAGCGATCGGCTGGGCTTGCCCCCCTTTGCCGACCGAAGTCAGCACCACATACCCCGGCAGGTTTTCCGTTTCCTGGCCAAGACCATACAACAGCCAGGCGCCCATGCTGGGACGGCCCGAGTTCCCGCTGCCGGTGTTGAACAACGTATGAGCCGGGTCGTGGTTGATCTGATCGGTATGCAGCGAGCGGAGAATGCAGATGTCATCGGCGACCGACCCGATATTCGAGAACAGACTGCTGATCGACTGCCCGCTCTCACCGTACTTCTGGAACTCGAACTGCGGTGCGAAACACTTCAGCTCTTTCCCCTGCAGCTGGGCGATCTGCTGCCCCTTGGTCATCGACTCCGGCATCGGCTGACCATGCTTCTCCCGCAGCACCGGTTTGTCGTCCAGCGTTTCCAGATGCGACGGCCCGCCGGCCATGCAAAGGTGAACCATCCGTTTGACACGTGGCGGATGATGCAGTGTTTTGATCACGCCGTTCGTCAACGATGCAGCCGCGTCGGCGGTCTGTTCGCCATTGAGCATCGACAGCAGCGCGAGCCCACCGATGCCTGCTCCGCTCTGGCGAAGAAAGCTGCGACGGTTCTGCCGCAATGCGGCCAGTTGTGCCATTTCCTGAGGAGTCATGTTCAGCCCTCGTTCAAAAGAACTCGTTGCGGCATCAATACCGTGAAATGGTTTCGTGAAGATTCAGCAGTGTCCGCGTGACAGTCATCCAACTGGCAACTTCGGTCGCAGGCAGTTCCTTCGATACCGGAGACAATCCGACCTTTACCACCTGAGCCGCCTCTTCGGGATGCTGCTCGTAATAACGCCGGGTCTTCTCCAGTTGAGTCTGCAGTGTCGAGGTTTCCAGTTCCGTCGGCTTCCGAGCCAGCACACGCTCCCAGGCCCAGTCCAGTCGGCTTTCGAACGTCTCGCCGCCGTGCTGCAGGATGTTCTCGGACAAGGCCCGGGCGGCCTCGACATACGTCGGATCGTTCAACAGCACCAGAGCCTGCAGCGGCGTGTTGGAACGTTCGCGGCGAGCCGTGCATTCTTCGCGAGGCGGAGCATCGAAGGCGAGAAGACTCGGATGCAGGAACGTTCGCTGCCAGTGCGTATAAAGTCCACGGCGATACTGATTGGCTCCACTGGAGTGCTGATAATCACGCTTCGGGAAGTTGAGCTGAGCCCAGTAACCGGCTGGCTGATACGGTTTCACACTCGGCCCGGCCACGGAATCGACCAGCAGATCGCTGACAGACAGGGCGTTATCACGAACCATCTCGGCATCAAGCCGCCAGCGCGACTGACGGGCATACAGGCGGTTATACGGATCCTGTTGCCGCAGTTCCGGGCTGACCGCGGAAGACTGCCGGTACGTCTGCGAGCTGACGATCATTTCGACCAGTTGCTTCACATCCCAGCCGCTGCGAACGAACTCGACCGACAGCCAGTCGAGCAGTTCGGGATGGCTCGGCATCTCTCCCTGTGCGCCAAGATCGTCGACGGAGCGGGACAACCCCTGACCGAAGAAGAGCATCCAGACGCGGTTCACAAAGGTTCGCGCGACCAGCGGATTCTCAGCTGCGACCAGCCAGCGGGCCAGATCGAGCCGATCGGCCCGATCGCCACGTGATTCGATGGCCGGAAGAAACTCAGGAACGGAGGGCGTCACGACCTCGCCGGAGTCATCCATCCAGTTCCCTCGCGGCAAGACTCGCATCTCCCGAGGTTCGGTCGCGGTGACCGCAAGCGTTGTCAGGATCGATTTCTCCAGAGCTTCCAGCTCCCGTTTGAGCTGAGCGAGTTCATTTCGTTCCTTCGTCAGCAATGGGGTATGTTTGCGGTAGTATTCCAGCAATTGAGCCGACTTTTCTTCGGACTGATTCGCGAGCAGTTCAACGATTGAGACCTCGGGGAAGGCGAGCCCATCAGTCAGATCATCCGTCGTCGCCAGCACGCGAAACTTCCCAAGGCAGTGGGATGAGCCGTGATTCTGCACGAGTTCGAGAACGAGTTCATCGCTCTGCGGATCGATCGGCTGCTGCGGAATCAGCGTGAGCGCCTGCCGCCTTCCGGTCTCCGGCAGCAAGGCCCAGCCGCGGTTTCCTTTCAGCAGGTTATCGGCCGGGAATCCGTCCTGGGCATGCGTGGCCGTCGCTTTGGTCCAAGTCACCGGCTTGCCCGCTACAGACGCTTTCACAGTCTGCAGCACGAGATTGCCATTCCCGGCTCGGCCCGGTCCGTTGTTCGGCAATGAAGGATCGGGCAGCACCTCGATTTGAATCGCCCGAACTGGTTGAGCGGAGTTTTGATTGAGCGGCAGCACGACGCGATAGGTGTCCTTATCCGGAGATTTCCCCGAAGCAAGCACTTCGCCCTCATTCCCAATCGTCAGTGTCGCTCCGCCAGCCGAGGTCGCCTGTTCAGGAACGAGAGGGGTCCACTGCGGTTGGGCATCCTTCGTCTGACCACGCCATTCGTCGAAACTCGCCTGGAGCTCCGGACTGACGGCCTGATAGTTCTTCTCGGCAGCAGCAATGCGGGTCGTCAGATCCTGCTTCTTCCGGTCCTGTTCCGGCGTCGGGACCGGCAGCTGTTCGATATAGCGGGCCCCGGAGACAATCCCCTGCTCTTTGATATCCGCGAAGAAGGCCGCGAAGCTGTAGAAGTCTTTGATCGTATACGGGTCGAACTTGTGGTCGTGGCACTCGGCACACCCGACAGTCGTTCCAAGCCAGACTGTTCCCAGCGTCCGCACGCGATCAGCCGCGTACTTTGCCAGATATTCCTTCGGCTGCACGCCCCCTTCACCGGAGGCTCGATTCAATCGGTTGTAGGTGGATGCCACGCGGCTCTCGAGCGTAGGCTCGGCCAGCAGATCGCCGGCGAGCTGCTCGATGGTGAACTCATCAAATGGCTTGTTCTCATTGAAGGCTCGAATTACATAGTCGCGATACGGCGAGACCGACCGTTCCTGGTCGCCATGAAAACCGAGCGTGTCGGCATATCGCACCAGATCGAGCCAGTAGATCGCCATCCGCTCGCCGTAGTGGGGCGAGCTCAGATACTTCTGCAGCAACGCCCGGTACGCTTCCTCGCTCGGGTTGTCCACGAAAGTCTGCACATCTTCCAGAGACGGCGGAAGTCCCGTGAGGTCGAAACTCAGCCGACGGACCAGAACTCGAGGATCCGCTTCCGGGGAGAATTCGTAATCTTCGTTCTGCAGACGGGCGGCGATGAAGGCGTCGATCGGATTCTCCACGCCTTCGACTTCCGGAGTCGACACGTCCTGCAGCGGCGCGAATGACCAGTGGACTTCGTAGGAAGCCCCTTCGTTAATCCAGCGTTTCAATGTGGCGATCTGATCTGGGGAAAGTGCCTCAGCATGATCGGCGGGAGGCATCACGATATCCGGGTCGTCCGACGAAACCCGGGCGATCAGTTCGCTGTCGTCGGCATTTCCGGCGTCGATGACGTGATAACCGTCGCGATCCCGAACGGCGTCTTCCCGATCGTCGAGGCGAAGTTCCCCATAGCGGGTCTCGGCATCCGGTCCGTGGCAGGCGTAGCAGTGCTCGGAGAGAATCGGACGGATATCCCGATTGAACGAGAGTTTCTCCGCTCGCGTTTCAGCGGTCACGCTCAACAGGAGCAGACTGAAAGCGGTCAGGAACGTTGCGGGGAATGATCGCAGGAGATCGGCGAGCGGCATTGGCTTCGAGTCCTTGCGGGGGGAACGCGCCAGGCGAGCGTGGAGGGAACCAAGAGATGAACACATTCAAGTTCCTTGATTATAAAGCTTTCCGACAGCCGATCAAATCGATGGAGTTGAACCGCAAATCAATTTGCCGATATGATCCGGGTTGGCGACTCTGATGCCGCCCCGCCGTAATGCAACCTGAGAATGAATGCTGTTGGAAGCCGTCGATGCACAAATACGTGATCATGGGAATGCCCGGATGTGGAAAAGGAACCCAGTCCGAAATCATGTGCAAGCGGTTCGACCTGGTGCATATCAGCGTGGGGGACATCCTTCGCTGGAACATTAAGAACCACACCAAGCTGGCCGCCCGCATCAAACGGCTGATGAGCACCGGACGACTGATTCCCGATGAATTTGTCGAAAACATCGTCCAGAAGCGGCTGCAGGACCACGACTGGAATTACGGATTCATGCTCGATGGCTTCCCCCGAAACGAAGCCCAGGCCGAGTTCTTTCTCGAGAGTTACGACATCGATGCAGTCATCTACATCGACGTCCCCGCGGATCTGATCGTCGAGCGGCTCGGTTCCCGCCGCGTTTGTGCCAACTGCGGCGCAACCTACAATCTCGTATCCGCTCCCCCAACGGTCCCCGGAGTCTGCGATGCCTGCAGCAGCCGGGAACTGATTCGCCGTCCGGACGATAACGAGGTCGCCATCCGCGAGCGTCTGCAGGACTATCAGGACAAGACTCTGCCAGCTCTGAACCTGTTCCGCCGCAAGGAACTCGTGATTTCCGTGCGAGGCGACCGACCGATCGCCGACGTTCAGGCCGATATCCAGCGCGACCTCAACCTTGCGAAGTACCGCATCAAGACCTGAGACGCTCTCTTACGCGAGCAGCATTTGGCCGACGATGCCGACCAGAAAACCGGCAATCACACCGAGAGCCGGGCTGCGGTGATCTTTCAGACGGGCCTGCGGAGCGATGTCTTCAAAGGTGAGATACAGAATCCCACCCGCGGCAAACAGCATGATGCCCCCCCACTACGGCTGGATAGGGTGCCAGAACGTAATAGCCGAGCAGTGTCGACAACGGACCGAGCGGCACCAGACAGAGCATCAGCAGCAGGATCTTGCGCGACGATTGCCCGGGAGAGCCGGCAATCATTTCGCGATACGCATTGAAGCCTTCCGGCAAATTCTGGAAAGCAATCAGCAGCGCCAGTAGATAGCCGGTGCTGTCTCCGCTGGCAAACCCGGCTCCCAATGCAAGTGCTTCCGGGATGAAATCGGTCAGCATCGCCACGAGATTGCTGGCCGAACTTTGTGAGCGACTCAGCAACACATCGACGCCGAGAAACGCCACTCCGCCAGCGGTAAAGCAAAGTACGACAGGCACTACGGAGAGTCGCTCCATCCCGTCGGGGACAAGAACGAGAGCTACTGCGGAGAGCAGAATTCCGCCGCCGAAGGCGATGACCGAATGCCGAAACTCCTGTTCAAGCCACTTGGGACGAATCCGTTCGACAGACGCCACCAGCCCACCGAGTGGCATCGCCGCTCCGGCCAGAGTGGCCAGCAGAATCATGATCCAGAATTCCGTCATCGCTCGTCACCTGTGCTCATCGGATCTGATAGAAGGTACAGCGCTTATACCATGTCCGATTCTGGCGACAACCGAGAGGGCAGCCGAGACCGCAAAAGCAGGCCCCGGGGGGCGAAAGAACTTTCAGCCCGCCCGGGGGAGAAGGAGTCCATCAGTTTTCGAGCTTCTCAGCGACGCGCACAGCCTGAGTCTCCGGCTCTCCGGTCACTTCAGTCACTGTCTCGAAGGCATTCCATTTCACCAGCAGCACATAGGCACTGGCCAGATCGATCGTCAGATCGTCGGTCGTGACCCAGCCGCTCGGGATATAGTAGGCGGCAACTGCCGGATCGAGCGAATACTTTTCGATCGTTTCGAGAGCAGCAGGGAATCGCGATCCCACCGCCGACAACAGCAGCGGCGAAATCAGATTCTGATCGTAGATCGTGTATCCATCCGGGCCATCGGTCGCGGTCACGCCGCTGTAGCCATATTCCTGAATCTGAAACTGGAGCGCTTCGCCCAGCAGCGCGACATAAGTTTCATCCTCAAAGAACATCAACGGATACAGGTAAACGAACAGTGGATAATCGATCCGCCGGATCTCGAACTGGAACTCGAGTTCAAAGAGCTTGTAAATTACAAAGCCCTCGGAGGAATCGTTCCAGCGATGCCGAATGAATACCGGCTTCCGTTCGCCCGACGGAGCCGGATCGTCGGGCCAGTAGAAGCCGTGCAGAAACTGCCCGTTCCGCATCACGTAGTCGACATCGATCTCGTCGCGTTTCGACCGAATCTCGGCCAGAAGTTCATCTTCACCTAGAAGTTCGGCTGCCCGTTCCATGCCCAGATAAAACAGGGCGGTGTCGATCGTGGAAACCTCGGAATACGACTTCGGCGTCCCCTCTGCATCGGTAAAATGGCTCAGCCAGCCCCGGTTCTGCACCGGATTGGCACTGATCGTCACCTGAAAGGCTTCGCGAAGCCGTTCCGTCACTTCGCGCGGATCGCGCAGTCCCCGCGTCGCGGCGTGGGCAAGCGCGAACGAACCAAGTCCCGTCGCAGCCGAACTGACCGTCGTGCGATCGCTGGCCCGGTCCAGAAACAAACCGTTGTCCAGCTGAAGCTGATCGAAACGGTTGACCAGATCGACTTCCATGGGCGTACTCATAAACGCGATCGCGAGCATCGATATTTTGAACATGAATCCTCCCTTAAGCCATGCCCGGCGGGCGCAAATCAGCCGTATCATTCATTGAGACGGAGCAACAGCCATGCCCGAACGCCGAACATATAATTTTACGCTTGCGCGTTCGGGCCGGCGGGAAAACTTAGGGAGAAATCGGTACGCGGCCACAAACCAGTGCGAAAACATGCGCACAAAGCAGTGAACACCAAGGCAGCCCTGGCCAAAAACCCTAGACATTGTCCGCGTGGACACTCAGGTTTTTCCCGGTAATCGTCTTGAATCGAGCAGCCAGAAGGTCGTTCCAAATTTGTCGACCATCTACGACCAGGCAGCCTCGCTCGCGTGCTTCGGCTCCAAGTGGATGCTCGTGCCCCAGGCTGGCAAAATCGATTACGAACAGATCGGGCCGCAGATAGGAGGGATTGAACTGCAGGCGACCGGATCCCTTCTGCAGAGCGGAATCGGCGAGCACGACGATGTCGTGATGCGTATCGTACAGGGACTGAAACGGGACATGACGGAGTCCAAGCTCTGCCGCTTCGGCTTGAGCCTGCTTCTCATCCGGGCCGCTCAGACTGATAACCGCCTGTCGTTCTTTCAGAATACTGACGGCTGTTCTGGCAAGGCCCCCGTTCCCGATGACGAGAGCCGATCTTCGATTCAGCATCGTTTCGTGCGGAAAGGCCTCCTTGAGCTTCGGCTCCAGCCGGCGGAGCGTGCTCCGTCGCAACGTGTTGTATCCATGCCAGCCATCGGCCTGCTTCAAGAGGACATCGAAAAAGCCGGTCGAAGAGTCGGCCTCGTTAGCGACATCGATAAACGGTCGCAGGCGAGTCCCGAGGTCCGAATTCGCCAGAAGCACGCGCACTTTGAGAATATCGAACATTTTGCCGAGCCGATCGAGCTTGTTGATTTCGACCGGGAGGCATCGCATGTTGACCGGAACGGCTCGAAAGCCGGCGTTGAGCACGCGAACCGTCTCCTCTTCCAGTTCTCCAAAGCCGGCGACCGCGATGAATTTCGTCTGCCGATCGATCTCGTTGATCGAATAAATCTCGCGGAGTTCCTCAACCGTGGCCTGGCCGGGGTGATCTTCCATCCCTTTTTCCAGAGCCGCGTAGATCCAGGGCGATTCGTATTTTTGAGCCAGCAGTGAAAATGTCAGTTCGGGACGACCAATCCCCTGCCCGACAATCGGCAGGCCACGCCGCTGACTCACGGCGGCCAGCAGCGGCCAGGCGTCATCGAGCGTGCGGGTCGGCCAGCGAAACTTGATGACATCGGCCTTATGCATGACCGCTTCTTCAAACAACGCGTCGATGTCGTACTCAGGACGATCGAGCCGCGTGACGGAGATCACCCGCTGTGTATTGCCGAAGCGGGGCACTTTGGGCGCGATATCGAGGTCGAGCTCGATGTACTCCGGTCCGGCGACGATCGCCTGCCGCAGCAGCGTGAGACGTTCTTCTTCGGTTCCCTGCCACTGTCCGCCGTCCTGCTTGCGTTTACAGGAAATGATGACCGGCTTGCTGACGCCGTCGAGCAGCTCTTTGAAGTCAGGTTCTTTGGCCAGATGATCGAGGCAAAGCTCGATGATATCTCCCTGACGGGATGCATTCAGCAGGTCGACGCGAGCGAGGGTGCGTGAAGTCGGCGTAACAGAAATGCAGAGCATATGTCAAAATCCCGCTGAGGCCCGTTTCAGATTGCATTCTCAAGTGCGATAACACTCTACCGATCCGGACCCGCTCTCACCAGATTACCATGCCGAGAAGTCCATTTGACTCGTTGCTCACAATGGACTTTCCCACCGCGACTACCTACCCTGCTGCTGAGTTTCCCGCCTAACAGCAAAGCCTGCCAGATGTCCGAAGTCTGCGATTCTCCATCCGTCGAGCAAGAGATTGTGACGCCTCCGCATGGCGTTGCTCAGGCCTGGATTGGGGTGACGTTCGGGTTCATCGCAGCCGTCGGCTACACGGCAGCCAATATCGCACTTCGAGAAAGCGCCCGGCCCGGCGACATCGACTGGTCGATCTGGATCACTGCTCACAAAGCCGTGCCAGCATTCATTTTGACCTGGTCCATCGTGCTCACCAACCACTTCCGCGGAGCCGTCGCTTTTCCGCCGCGAAAACTGATTCTGCCACTCATCTGCACCGGCCTGGCCATGCAGTTTGGCGGCAATATGATGTTCCAGTACAGCCTCGGCCTGATCGGGCTGGCAATGACCGTGCCCATCTGCTTTTCCATGATCCTGACCGGAGGAGCCGTCGCCAGCCGCTTCTTCCTGGGCGAACCGATCACCGGGCGAACCCTTTTGGCTCTCGCCTTTCTGATGGGAGCCGTCACGATTCTCAGCTTCGGAGCCGGCGAGGCCTCGCAGGCGATTCTCACGTCCGCCTCCGGCGGGGAGATCGCGATGGGCATTACCGTGGCCATGATCGCCGGCACCAGTTATGGCGTCTCCGGGGTCGTTATTCGTCGCAACGTTCGGAACCTGCCGGTCTCAGCGACACTCTTTCTCATCAGCACAACAGGACTGGTCGGAATGACGCTGGCAGCGGTGCTGCGGATCCCGATGGAAGAACTGCTGGCGACGACTCCCCGCGAGACCGGCATCATGCTGCTTGCCGGCTTCTTCAATGCGATCGCGTTCTATTCGATCGGGTTCGCCTATCGGCACCTGCCGGTCAATCAGGTCAACATGATCAACACCTCGCAAATCGCGATGGCCTCGCTTGCCGGCGTCCTCATCTTCATGGAGCCGCTCACCTTCTGGCTGATCTCCGGCGTGATTCTCACCATGATTGGCCTGATTCTGATGGAACGAAGGCAACAGTCGTGAGCGATTCAAAAGCCCTCGATCTCCCTCGACTGCGACAGAACTGTCCCGACTGGACGATCGATATCCACGCCGAGCTCGATTCGACCAATCGCCATGCACGCGATGAAGCGGCTCGCTATCAGACGCCTGCGGTCATCGTCGCCGAGTCTCAGACAGCGGGGCGGGGTCGAGGTCGCAATATCTGGCGATCGCATGCCGGCTCGCTCACGTTTTCGATTCTGATTGAGCCGCAGCAGTACGGGATCTCCGCGACAGAAACGCCCCTGCTCTCGCTCATTACGGCTGCCGTCGTTCGTGAAACGGTCGTCTCACTGCAGTTGACTTCCTCGGCCGACTATCAGTTGAAGTGGCCGAACGACCTGTATCTCCGCAACCGGAAACTTAGCGGAATTCTGCTCGAACAAACCGGCTCCCAGCCGCCTCGACTCGTGATAGGCATCGGGCTGAACGTCAATAACTCGACGGCTGGTATGCCTGACGAGATTCGAGAGTCAGCCGTCTCACTGATCGACCTGGCCGGGAGTCCGCTCGATCGCACGGCCATCCTGAGTCAACTTCTGCTGACCATGCAGCGAGCTCTCGAAGACGAAGCGTTCCGCCAGCAGATGTTCCCCCGCATGTGGCAGCGGGACCATCTGCTCGACGGTCAACTCGTGACCATTGAAGCCGGCTCTGGCAACGACGAACAATTCCTGATGGGCCGCTGCGAAGGCATCGACGAAACCGGAGCCCTCATCCTCCGCGATCATCTCACGACGCATCGCATCGTCTCCGGCGTCGTCAAACAGTGGACCGATTGATGGTTCTCACTCAACCAGAGTGCTATCGACTTCTTAACCCGAAGCGTGAGCGAGGGCCGCTGGGCTCTCGACGCCGAATTCCCTCGCTCACGCTTCGGGTTGGGATTCGCTCGCAGGCTCGGACAAGTGCAACTCCGCATGTCGATGGCCGATACCACTCCGCACCACGTGGTAAGGGATGCCTTCGACAATCGACCGAAAACGCAGGGGCGAACACAGATCCTTCCTCGCCCGTCTGAAAGCAAAACTCAACGCCATGCTTGCCCTGCTTCGCGATGCAAGCATGGCACCCGTCCAAAGAACATCACTCGACGGCGACGACCGGCTCCGGTTCTGCTTCGGGTTCCGGGTCTTGGTCGAATTCGACCTGA
This sequence comes from Planctomycetaceae bacterium, assembly GCA_017795105.1. Taxonomy (GTDB): domain Bacteria; phylum Planctomycetota; class Planctomycetia; order Planctomycetales; family Planctomycetaceae; genus Rubinisphaera. The sequence continues at coordinate 5,088,074 of CP051247.1, read as the reverse complement.
TGGTGCCCGCCCTGGACCATTCGTCTAGTGATGAAGAGTTCGCCGACCAGCATGGCCGTGACGAAGAAGAGGAGGAACGGCCAGACTTCGATGCCGCCCGAGGCGGTCGCCAGATCTTCCAGCACTTCACCGGAGTTGACTCGCCAGTTCATGCCGAACGCTTCGCGAAACTCCTGCTGGGCTTCGGTCGTCAACAGAGCCGTCTCGGATTCCTCACGATCGGCAAACGCGTAGAAGGGCATCTCGCTCGCGGTGGTTTCGCCTGCTCCGTCGCAGTCGACCTGAACCTGATAGATGCCCGACAGCTTGAGATTGCCTAGCCGCCAGGTCAGCCGATCACCGCTGCCTGCACGTTGTGCTTTCAGCTTCCGATCATCGGGGCCGAGCACGGTGAGATTCAGCGGCTGACAGGGAAGCTGTTGAACGATGAGCGGCTCATCGAGTTCGAGATTTCGCTGCGAAGAGGTTTGCGTCAGCCCGAAGATCATCTCGTGCATCAGCGGCACGAAGCCGCGCTGGCGAACCAGATCGGAAGACTGCCCATCGATTGCGATCGACGAGACAACGACCTTCCCGCGTCCCACATTCCGCTCGATCAACCACGGACGCCCACTGTCGAACTTCGCCCCCGTGGCGGCCGGACTCAGTTCGTCTTTGGTCTTCTCCGGGGTGTCTTCGGCTTTGTCTGGTGTTTCGAGCAACCAGTACTCGCTGATCAGCACGTCCTGCAGATCGGTTTTCTCAGCATCGCGAAATGGTTCGAGCCACGCCGAGGAAAACGAGAGCAGATCAAACTTCGCGCGTGTTTCCCCTTCGCCGCGACGAACAACCTTCTCGGCAAACCGCACGGGCAGGACCGGCTGATCTTCGTAGCGCCAGCTGTTCCGCTGGACTTCGTATTGATTCGCGGTCGATTCGTGATCCGGCAGCACGACAACCGAGCCGCCGTTGAGCAGGAAATCCGTCAGCATGTCCCAGTCGGTGTTGTCATCTCCAGGACCGATCCAGAACAGGACACGAGTCTCGCGAAGCAAAGTCGCATCGATTTTGTCCTGAGGAATCCGCCGCGACTTCACCCAGACCCGTTCGACATCGGGATTGCCGAAGACGCGCGTTAGATAGAAGTCGGACTCCGGCTCCTGCCCTTGAATCATCTGGGGCTCTTCGGAACTCGGAACCGCGACCACGACCGGAATCTGTTCGAGGACATCGACCACGATTTGGGCGACGTTGTCGCCGGGGAGCGAATCGTCAATTACAGAAGCGGTAATCACGTGCGAGCCGGGATCGGAAAAACGAGTCGTCAACTCGGCGACGACTTCCTCGCCCGGCTTCAACTGCAGGGTATCGGTTTCGCGGCTCAACTGCTGGCCATCGACCGACCAGAGCAGTTCCACCTCCGCTTCGCTCTTTGAACCGCTGTAGCCAACAAGCGTGGAAACGGTGACCACGGTATCGGTCACGGTCACATCGCGATTCAGCTTGAGCTTGCCGACGTGGAAGTTCTCGAACTGATTCATCGACGGCGAACCGACATCGATCCCGGCCAGTCCAATCGGCACAGCCGCTGCCTGGCGGAGTTTCAGGAACTCATTCCAGGCCGCACTGTCGGGATTCTCCCACGAAATCGCCTGCCGATCAGTCAGCACGACGATTTCTCGCCGCGTGGAGAACGACTGCGTTAACAGCTTGCAGGCTTCCGTCACCCCGGCGATCAAGTTTGCCGAGCCATCGGGCCGCTGCAGCTTTTCGAGTTCGAGCCGGGCAGTCGCGGTGTCGGTCAGAGGAGCAGGCGTGAGCAGATCGGGCCGCGACCGGGCATCGATAATGGCAACGCGGTCGACCGTGGTGAGATTATCGAGCAGATTGTGCGTGTATTGAATGGCCCGCGCGTGCGGCGTGATCGCTTCTCCGGTCCAGCCCATGCTGTAAGACCCATCGATCACAATCACCAGATCGATCGGCTCGGGATACAGGCTGCGGATGAAGGTATTCCCTTTCACGAAAGGCCGCGTGAAAACCAGCACGAGCAGGCCGATCATGGCGATTCGCAGCAGGAGCAACAGCAGGTCGCTGAGTTTGATCCGCTGCCGGGTCCGCTCGCCGAGTTGGAGAAACTGCATGGCTCCCCACTCAACAACGTCGTACCGCCGGCGGTTGAGCAGATGGACGACGATCGGAATCGTCACCGCCATCAGGCCGGCCAGCATTCCAAAGTTGAGCAGAGAAATCGTCATGCGATGACATCATCCAGCAGCGAGAGTCCAACCACCTGACTGCGATTGATCAGCACCCGTTCCCGGTTCGCACGGACGCCATGGACTTTCGAATCGAGTATATACCGCTCCCGCGTCGTCGAGGTATCCCGCAGATCGTGCAGGTCGGCCTGTTCAAGAACGAGATAGCGATGATCGGCTTCCAGCAGCGTGCCGACGCAGACGTACATGCTCTCCAGATCGAGCACGACCTCCTGGCCATGAAACCGCTGCAGCAGAAACTCGTTCTGATCGTCCATCAAAGAAACCGGAGAACTCGCGAAACAAAGGAAGGGAAATCAGTTCCCTCATTCTCACGATCCGCCGGGGAAATGGAAGCGACTGATGGTTGATTCGTGTGCCGAAGGCGCGTGCGACGCGGTTTGGCTGTGAATCGAAGAGGCACTGGCAGGGAATGTGGGATTTATTGGTCAGAGGGTTTTCAATGAACAACTTTGAGGGGGCGCACCGGTAAGTGAGTTCCCTCGCCCCCGTTGGGGGAGAGGGTTAGGGTGAGGGGGAAATGCGGGTGACAGGCTCCACGGGCCTTTGATTCGTATTTGTTCTTACGTGTATGGAATATCGCTGGTTCATCACCCCCTCATCCGCCCTTCGGGCACCTTCTCCCCCTAAAGGGGGCGAAGGAACATGGGTTGCCTGACTACCAAAGATTGGACAAGGGAAAACGTAATCTGTTCAAAACCCTTTGAGTGATAAATCCCTCGCTCCGAGCCAGTGGCACACGAACTAATTGCACATTTACATCAGCGGGTGGCCCGTCCGGAACGGGCGGGTAACGGAGTTACAAGAGACGGCGCCATGAGCGCGTACCTTGCGAGGAGCGAGCGATTTCAGTTTCAGACGCGGATGGTGCTGCCTCTTGTCGCTGCCGCGACCCGCCCGCTGTGGCGGACGGGCCACCCTTGTTGTCTAAGCATGGTGCGGATCGCCGAAGCCGACGTCATCGCCTATTTGCTGAGGATACGGCTTCGATCCCCGCCTACGGGGCGGGTCGTTTGTTGGGGGCACTGGCAGAGCCAGTGGCACTCACGTTGAACGAGCGATTCTGCCAGCGCATGAAAAAAGTCGGCGGTGCGGTGAACTGGCGAATCCCTGCCTGCATGTCTCAGGCGGAAGGATCAGGGTCGGGAATCGCTACCGCATCGGGGCCGTTCCAATGGGCAGGGATTACGCCAGTTCTCGAGGAGTCGCACGCGCCGACCAGCCAAGTGGGCAGCCTGGCAGTAAGCGACGCGGGTCAACAGGGCGATGTCGGTCCGGTTGACCCGCGGGATTCAGGGTTTTATGGGTCAGACAACTGAGGTGCGGGAGCTTTTGCGGCTGACCGCTTTGGGACTCACCACTTCGTCGTCTTCAACGCGGTCTCCCCGCCGGCATTCGACTTCGGCCGTCGCCGACTCTTCCCCGTCGGCTTCTCCCGCTTCGACCAGTTCGTAGGTCTGAGCGAGCTTCTCATCGAGTTCGCCCCGCATCACTCGGACGTGGCTGGGAGCGTCGATTCCGAGTTTGACCGATCCGGGTCCCGTGCGGATGACCTTGATCACGATATTGTCACCGATTTGAATGAGCTGAGATTTTTTGCGAGTGAGAACCAGCATCTTTCGTCTCCTTTTCGATGGCGGCAGCCGTTCGGGCCCCGCCCTTCCTGTTTTTTTAAGTCTCTCGTCTAAGATTCCCGAGGGCTCCTTACTTCCCGTCGAGAACGTAAGGGGGTATTTGCAGACGTTGTGCCAAGAGGCCGGAAGATTTCCGGGAAAACCAATTTGTTTTTCCGCAACCGACTTACTGACAAACACTTACACTTCACACAACAGAAAACCGGAGAGGTTCAAAAGCTGTTGAAGAGTGTACCTCTTACAAATCCCAGCGGGTCGAATTGCAGATATGGGACGTGGTCAGGCCGTCCGGATGGCAAAATGCACAATGCGGCGGGCAAAAATCGGCACGATCCGTGCGACGCGGCCTTGAAAGTTTGACGTATTGCTTTATATTCTGCCGACCTACGGACAATCCCATTCATAAATAGTTGACGACGCGGAGCGAGAGGCACGGTCAGCCATGAGTACTCATAAGAAGCACAAACGGGAAAAACGCGACAAGCTGCGGGAGCTTTACGGGGACAACACCCCGGCCAAGGGCAACTCGCTGTCTCAGCGCGGTAAGCCCAAGTACCTCGGCGGTAACGGCCGTAAAACGACCGGCATCACTCGTCGCTACTTCCGCAAGAACCTGCAGCGCATCCGCGTCGTCGAAGACGGCAAAGTCGTGCGTCGCTGGGTTCCAGTGAGCATGATTCGCGCTGGCCTGATTCAGAAGCCAGTCGTTCGCGAGCCGTTCACGATTCCGGATGCTGAAGACAACGCCTGATCGACTGCTGAAAGCTACGGAGAGGGAGAATGTCAGAATTATCGCTGGATGATGTTCGGAAAGTCGCCGAACTCGCCAACCTGACGTTCTCCCCCGACGAACTAGTCCAGATGCAGGGCGATATGCGCGCCATCCTGGACTATGTCGATGTCCTGCAACAGGTCGACACTTCTGACGTCGAACCTCTCGCTCACCCAATCGAAGTCGAGAACGTCCTTCGGGACGACACGCCGACTGAGATGCTCTCGATCGAGCAGGCTCTGCAGAACGCTCCCAAAACCGATGGACGCTATTTCATCGTGCCGGCGATTCTCGATTCTGCAGATGAGTAATTGCTGAACCGCCAGCATTGACGGCGGCCTGCCCTCCCTGTTTTTCATCCGTTTTTCATACATGAGGCGGCTGACGACCGTTCTGCCATCTTGGATCGCGGATCCCTGCTGATTAGAATGAATGCTGAAGACGCGTGCCCGTCTTCGGTCCATTCTTCACCAGCCAGAGGGCAGCCCATGTCAGACGATCGCTCCCAGGGAATCGACTTTTCGAGCCGACCGGCTTCGACCGGATGGGAACAGGTGCCCTGCCCGGCGGTTCCTCAGTTGACGCTCGGGGTCTGGTTCAAACCGGCGACGTTTCCAATGGGCGTTGTGCTGGCGTTTCCGCAGGGCGTCAACCGGGCGGCGTTCCCTCAACTGACGATGCGAATGCTGCTCGACGCGATTCAGCTTGCCCCCGCTTCGATCATCTCCTGGGCGGTGAACGGAATGACCTTCGACGCGGCTCAGGGGACAAATCCGCTGCTCGACCAGCCGCTCCCGCCGGCCATTCCCGGCACGGATCCTCAGATCTACGTCATGTGCGTCGCTCCGGTTCAGGTTGCCCCACCGATGCCCGTCGCTCCGCCTCCGGGAGCAGCGGCCCCGATGCCGATGGCCCAGATGGCTCCTCGCGGAGTTGCGCAAGCGATGAACCGGAAGCCCACCGCACAGGAACTCGAATGGCTGGATGGCATCGACGCCGAATGGAACGCAAGCTTGAACATCGAGGCTGATTTGCATCGTCAGCGAAAACGGCTCGTCGACATGCAGAGCAAACTGAAGACGCTCAATCGGGATCTCAATACCGACGAACGGACATTCTCAAGCTCTCAAGACAAGAAGGACTGGCAGGACGCGCGGCGCTGGCTGAGAGATTGCTCAACGAAACTGGCCCGAAACCTCAAGGACTACGACATCGGCTTCACCAGTGCGGCCGGACAACGGACCTGGTTCGAAGAAACCTACAAGAACTACGTTGAGTCGAAGACGCCGTTCGAAGGCATGGAGCAGGCCTTTCGGGACTATCAGATTTATCACAAGTCGCTGCAGACGCTGAACACGAGCATCAAGTCGGCGGTTCAGTACGCCGCTCAGAACGGAGAACGGCGCGCTCAGAGACTGCTCGCTCAGATCCAGGCCAAAGTTCGCGAAGGGAACGCCAAGAAGAATTTCCTCGGCGTGATCACTGGAAACTGAGTCCGCCTGATTCCTGTTTTTCCTGGCGTCGAACATCTTCCGGGCGGAAGTTCACGGTCCCGCCTGCCCGTGTAGTGGACACGCGAATAAATTTGGGCACAATAGGCAGTGGCGTCTCCTGCGCCCCGTGCCGCCTGGGGTCACCCAGTACGAGCACAACCAGGAAACACTGACTCCGTTCCCCACGGATGGCCCGCGCTCAACCTTTGCTTTGAATTCTGGATTTCATGTCAGGTCAAGACAGCGATCCAACTCGGAACTCCCACGGCAGACAGGCCGTCTCCAGCGACGTTGAGTTGCTGATCAGCAAGACAGGCCGCACTCTACCGCTGCGGGAAGGCGTAACGATCATCGGACGTCGCAAGGGGGAGTCGGATCTGTATCTCAACCATGCCAGTGTTTCCCGAAAGCACTGCCTGATTGAGCGAACCGGCGACCACATCGAAATCCGCGACCTCAACAGCCGCAACGGCGTGTTCGTCAACGGGATGAACGTGAACCAGGCAAAGCTGAAGCTGGACGACCGCATTGTTGTCGGGGCAATCGCCCTGCGTCTGGTTCCGGCAACCAGCAAGCCAGAGCTGCGGCTCTCGGAACAGGAAGCCAGCCAGTCGGCATACGACGGCGTCTCACTGGCGGGCTCGTCAGCCGGCATGGCGACAATCGATGCCAGTGATCACGAAGTGGAAATCGGAAGCGCGAATGATCTGTCCGATGAACTTCTGCCGAATCAGATGGACTGGTTCGAATACGACGAGGACGATATCGAAGCCGACCCCGTCGTCGAACAGAAACTGCCGGCTCGGGTGCAATACTACGAAGACGAAGTTGAGGAAGCCCCAAAGAAGAAACGCCGCCGCCGACAACGGACGATCGAAATCCCTCCAGTCGCCGGTCAGATTCTCGCCGCATTGCGAAGCCCCGAAATTCTGAAGAAGCTGGTCGTCGTGATCGCCATCGCAGCGGGCATCGGGTACTACATGTCGTTGCCTGATGCCCAGGCGGAAGCTCGTGAGGTCTTTGTGCGACTCGTCGAGATCCACACAGAGATGCAGACGCTACGAGAGACTGCGGCAACGACCGCGCAATGGTCGAATTTCGCGAACTCCGTCAACGCAGAACTTCCCCAGCTCAGGGCTGCTCTCGACGTCGCGAAACGTGATCCCGGTAAGGCGGATACCTACCTGAACCTGGCCATTCGCGACTGCCTGCCCGCGATGCTCGCCGACGGCCGATCGGAGATCATCGATGCCGAACACCAGTTCGTCGAGAACTTACAGACGGCCCGACAGATCCTGACAGGGCAGCGGTAGGACGGGTCGCGGGATGACGAAAAGCCCCGCCCGGAAAAACCGAACGGGGCTCATCTATGATCAAGGGGCTGCTTCCTCCCCGTTGCAGTTTGCTTCGTGATTTAAAGCTTACTCATCACGCTGAGAACAATTGCGACCAGTCCAGCGAGCACGGTGACCGGAATCGACGATCGTAAGATTCCAGCCGCACACGCGAACCACGTCAGCCCGGAGGCAATCAGAAGTCCACCGTGGACGCGGTTTGTTGTCGTCGTCAGTCCATCCGCCACCGACTCCACCGTAAGATCCGGTTCACTGAAGGTCAGAACTCGAGCGGAGGCGAAATCGTCTCCGGCAATCTCAAAAATCCCGGCTCCGACGAACCAGAGACCACACAACGCCACCAGAGCGGCGAAGGTTGATCGCATGGCCGGACTCATTGTCCCGTCCAAGGGCGGATCGGGAGGGAAATAGTCTCGATCGAAGTGACGGGAATAATCGTTGGCGGGCTGATTAGTACTCATAAAAATCTCTCCGAGTGCGTAAAAATTTCGCCACTTGGTTACAAACGACTGAAGCAACTCCCGCGCCGAATCTCCGACGCCTTTAATTTTCCCGCCTCCAGCGGTCGTTCTGATTCGTCATCCTCCAATCTGGGGACCTTAGTGATTCGCGCTGAACGCTCAGAATCCAACGACATTCGACGTTCTGGCAGACAACGAGTTCACGGTCTCACACTATTCGTTCGCGGTCTTCTCCCGTACATTACCGCCAGTACGTGTCCCGCCTTCCTGCCTCCACACCATCTGTTCACTATTCATTTTCACCATGGCACTTGTCAGTTTCAATAACGTAACGTTCGGATTTGAGCAGCCGCCGCTGTTCGATGACATCAGCTTCGATATCTCCGACGGCGATCGGATTGGTCTGATCGGCCGCAATGGAGCCGGCAAATCGACGTTGCTCAAAATGATTGCCGGGGAAATGGAACCGGATACGGGAACTATCATCCGTTCCCCGGAATTGCGGGTTGTTCGACTGCTGCAGGAAGTGCCTCAGGGAACGCAGGGCACGGTCGATTCCGTGGTTCGCGAGGTCACGATCTCGCAGGACAGCAATCAGGTGGAAGCCGAGAGCTGGGAGCTCGACCATCGTGTTGACAAAGTGCTCACGAAGATGCAGCTCGACCCGACATGGGATTTCTCCGCGCTTTCATCCGGGATGAAACGCCGCGTGCTGCTGGCGCAGGCGCTGATTCAGGAGCCGAACCTGCTGCTGCTCGACGAACCGACCAACCACCTCGATATCGAGTCGATTCGCTGGCTCGAAAAGTTCCTCAGCGGCTACACCGGGGCATTGGCCTTCATCACGCACGACCGTCAGTTTCTGAAGTCGCTGGCGAGCCGGATCGTCGAGATCGAAATGGGCCATCTCTACGACTGGACCTGCAGTTACGAGAAGTTTCTCGAACGAAAACAGGCGGCGACCGAAGCCGAACAGAAACAACAGGAACTGTTCGACAAGAAACTGGCGGAGGAAGAACGCTGGATCCGACAGGGCATTAAAGCCCGTCGGACCCGTAACGAAGGACGCGTGCGGGCTCTGAAGAAGATGCGGGAAGAGCGAGCCGCCCGGCGGAAGAAAGTTGGCAACGTCCGGCTGCACGTTGCCGAGTCGGAACGATCCGGCTTCCTGGTCATCGCGGCTGAAGATGTTTCATTCCGCTACAGCGAAAAGCCCATCATCAACGATTTTTCGACAGTCATCACGCGTGGAGACAAAATCGGTATCGTCGGTCCGAACGGAGCCGGTAAGACCACGATGCTCAAACTGCTTCTCGGTGAATTGGAGCCGCAGGAAGGATCGATCCGCTACGGCACCAAACTCGAAACGCTCTACTTCGACCAGTTGCGGGAGCAGATCGACGAAGAGAAAACTGTGGTTGAGAACGTGGGGGAAGGTCAGGAGCAGCTCGTCATCAACGGTGCCTCCCGGCATATTTACGGCTATCTGCAGGACTTCCTGTTCACTCCAGAACGGGCTCGCCGCCCGGCCCGCTATCTTTCCGGAGGCGAACGGAACCGCATGTTGCTGGCTCGCTTGTTCAAACGGACGTCGAACATGCTCGTCCTCGACGAACCGACGAACGATCTGGATGCCGAGACGCTGGAACTGCTTGAAGAGATGGTGATGAACTATCAGGGCACGGTCCTGCTGGTCAGCCACGACCGGGAATTCCTGAACAATGTTTGCACCGGCATCCTGGCGGTTAATCGGGATGGCACCATCCGCGAGTTCGATGGCGGCTACGACGACTACGCCCGGTACGAGGAACGCCAGACCGCTGAAGCATCTTTGGAATCGTCATCGAAGAAGGCTAAGGCCAAAGCAGCTGCCCATGCGGAAACTCGTCCAGCGAAGTTGACCTACAAAGAACAGAAAGAGCTCGAACAACTGCCGGAACTGATGGAGAAGGTTGAAGCCGAACAGGCCGAACTGCACGAACGAATGGCTGATCCGGCGTTCTACCAGCAAGGTCCCGATCAGATCAAAGAGGTGTCCGATCAGCTCAAAGCGGTGGAAGCCCGCGTGGCCGAACTCTACGCCCGTTGGGAACACCTGGAAGAGCGGGCGTAGAGTTGGACATCATTGTCCAACGTTCACTCTGAATGGATGGCCCAGACGTGCACGTCTGGGTGACGAAGGCACAGGAAGCAGTTGCTGATCGCGGAACAACACCCACGACAGCCATGCTGAAATTCTTTCCGGGCAGCGTCGAGAACGTCGGTTAGCGACTTCTTGTGGCTCTGCCACTCAGACGCACGCGTCTGAGCCATCCATTGATTAGCTGAACCTCACAGGGTTTCTCAGTTCAAGGCGCACTGGCGGAGCCAGTGGCATTCACAGGATGCGAGAGGTCAGGCGGCTTTCTTTGAAGTCTCTTCGCGAAATGCGTGTTCGGCGAAGACTTCGGTTCCGGAGCGGCCCGATCTGTCGCGAACGCCGATCTTGCTGAGGAACTTCCGTCGCATCGTTCGGAACGGAACGGCGATCACGCGATGAGCCCGGATGAACCACGGCTTCTCGGCGTATTTGGTCAGCCCGAGTTGATCGACCTGATCGGGTCGCAATCGTTTGACATGCTTGGTCAGGTGATACAGGTCAGCGAACTGCAACACCTTCAACGTGGTCCCGGAAAACGGTATCTTGAGCAGCCGATCCGGAGAGGAGTAATAGCTGATCTGAAAGTCGATCAGATACGGGTTGCCATCATCGCCAACGAGAATGTTCTCTCGCTTGTGCAGATCGACATAGGCGAAACCGCGATCGTGAACCGCCTTCAGAATCGCGAGCAACTGCGGAAAGAACTCGTCGTTCACTTCTTCCTTCGCCCCGAGCGGATGCCCCGGCACGAACTGGTGGGCGACCACATTCTTCAGTGTCTTGTTGTGGAGCGAGATCGTTTCGCATCCGGGGGCGATCCCTCGAATACCGGCCAGTCGGCCGTAAGCGAACGCTTCGCGGTTGGCCAGAAAACGCCCGATCCATTTCGTGGTCAAACCCGCGATCGGCTGAATACGATTGAACTTGCAGACCGTGTCGAATTCCGGTCCCCGATACTGAGCGGTGGCGGCCCAGGAATCGTGCTTGAAAACGTCCAGACGTTCGAAAACCGTGCCGTCGATCACGATCTCCAACGGCGGCTCCTGATGACCGAGCGCACGGAACGTTGCGGGACGGGGTTTGACGGTCGAATTCATAAGTACGTCCACCTGGAGTTTTGACAGAACCTCGCGAGCAGCAGAGGCTTATAAAGCGTCTTGCCAAACAGGTCCAGTGCAGATTTTCAGGGACATTCTTACATCGACTTCACGTGGTCGCGAAGCGTCGCATCAGCGCGGCGAAGAAGGACTGATACCGGGCCGTGATGGGTGCTTCGATACGGACAGCCGTGATCTCGGCTGCTCCGGGCTCGGCCAGCGTTTTGCCGTTCCGCAGCAATGCCATGGCGGTCATTACGCTCGACTGGTTCTCAAGAATCGTCTCCGGAGTTGCCTGCCAAATAATTTCCGGCACATTGTCCAGCCCTCCCAGGTCGACGAGCACAATCTGCTCGCCGACGACGAAGATCCTCAGTTCGTCATCCTTGTGTCCGGGCGTCTGGAGGGCGTCGTTAAAGAACCGCCAGGCGACCGTCACCCGCCCGTAGATCTGATCAGGCAGCCCCGACAGCTGGCTGTTCTCCTTGAGGTACTCGACCGCCCTGCTTTCCAGCGGCGAAAAATGGCCGATCCGCTCGGCTTCCGCAGGAAAAGTTTCTTCGAGAAACGATTGGTACGCCTCACAGACCTTTTCCTCCATGTCGCGGAGTGGTCGACGGTAATAGAGACCGAGCTCGACCAGAACCCCCTCGGCTTCCGGCGAGTGCGGCGGGATGCTGGCGTTCCAGCTGGTCAGCAGGTCGAGCATCGCGGCCACACGGCGATCGTCGGGATCGAGATCCGGAGGCATCAATTCCCAGCCGGGCTTATTCAATTCCGCAGGCAGGAGCTCCTGGACAAGCTGCTGACATTCACTCGGGGCGATCTGCATCTGCAGCTGCTCACAAATTTTGATGTCTTCGAGCCGCACGCGAATCTCGGTCACTGACAGTTGCTTCACATGGAACAGAAAGGCGATCACGCAACGCAGGACTTCCCGATCCTGAACCAGGTCTCGAGACTTTGTCTTCTGTCCGCTGCCGGTTTTCAGGGAGAACTGCAATCCGAGGTGCTCCTGCACCGACTTCCGCCACTGGTCCGATTCCTTACTCGAACGACCGTGCGAAAACTCCTGATAGGCATGTTCGAGCAATTCGAGAATCCGCCGCCGCTCTTCTTCAGTCAGCATGTCGACATAAACATGGCTCCGCCCGATCGCCTTCCCGGCTGAGACCGCTCGAAACAACGTCAGACGATCGTACTCGTTGCGTAGCTCCAGCCGCGTAATCTCTTTCAGAGCAAACTGCAGGCTGGCCCGTGAAGTCGGCAGCATTCCGACCATCTGAGAGATCTCGACGCCATACGCCCAGTTCGGATCGCGATGTCGAAAATCGCCGCCGTAAATCGCGGCAACTTCGTAGCCGACGACGCGAACGAGACTCTGCAGCAGGCCAACCGCTTGTCGGTCGATGATCCGAGAAGCAAACTTCCGGGCTCCGAACTTGCCGAGTTCGGTGGCTCCCCACCAGATGCCCAGCGTCAACGGATTGACGCTCGTGACCATTCGCCCGAAGAAAATTCCCTTGGACGCCCAGTCGAGATACGGGGAGGCTTTCGTGTAATGGCCGTACGTTTTGATCGCCTTGCGAACCGTGTCGTAGGTCGTCTGGATGTCATACGATTTCAGATCGATTGGCAGCTGATCCATGACCACGAGCAGATGCAGTCCGATTCGATTCAGCGCTCGGGCGAGCTGTTCGGGCGTGGTTCGCAGCAGCGGATTGTCGAGGCCCGGTTTGTAGACTTGAGCAATCTGAATCGCCAGCGTCATCATGTCTTCACGGAAAAGGTGCAGATCGAACTTCTGAGCCGGCGCGTAGTAGTTGGTACGGATTTTCTCGTAGATCGTTTCGGCCTGCGTCTCCAGAATCTGAGCCACTTTCCGGTCGTGTTCCGCCAGCCGGTCCCGATCGACGTGCGACATGGAATGCGAAGCGGCGAACTGTGTCTCGAGCGGCTCGGAACGGGAATCCCGAAGGTCGATCAACTCGGGTGTATCGAGCCATTCGTGAATGACTCGAAAGCGGTCGGCCACTTTGCGGGACATTTGCTCGAGACGGGCTGTCTCGGCTTCGATCTCCCGACGAATCCGAACCTGATCTTCTTCGAAATCGCGTTTGGCCTGTTGAAGATCGTTGAGCTCCGGCATTGTCAATTTGTCGAGATACCGATGCCGGGTTCTCACGACGAGTATGAGCAGGACAACCTGCATCGAAATGACCAGCCCAAGGGCGAGGTAGGACCAGACGGCCGATACGGAATCGTTCAACAGCACCGCAGCCAGCAAAGCGGTCGCGGCGACGGTGGAGGCGAGCGTTATGGCTGTGCTGACACGAAAGAGCATGAATCATCCGGGAAGAATTGTCGAAGAAACCACTGCGGAATCGAGCGCCGTCCGTTACCAACGCAGCAGCCGAGATGGTAGAGTGAAGCCACGATTCGATCGTGATCCCAACTCTCTACTCGAAGGATATCACAATGAAGAAGTCCCGCCATGCTGAATTCGTTCGGCCGCTTGCTCTGGCTGTCGCCGGTCTGTTTCTGGGAATGACGCTCGGGCAGTCGGTTTTCGCTGCCGATGTGAACGTCGGCGACGATGCGCCTAAGTTCTCTGCCAAAGATGACCAGGGCAATGCCTGGAAATCGGAAAACCACGTTGGCGAGAAAATCCTCGTCGTTTACTTCTACCCGGCCGATATGACCGGCGGTTGCACCAAACAGGCCTGCGGATTCCGCGACGACATGGCGCAACTCCAGGGCGCGGACGTCGAAGTGGTTGGCGTCAGCGGCGATACCGTGGAATCGCACCAGCTCTTCAAGAAGGTCTACGACCTGAATTTCACCCTGCTCGCCGACACCGAAGGGGAAGTCGCCAAAGCGTTTGGCGTGCCTGTCCGTCCCGGCGGAAGCATCGAGCGAACAGTCGATTCCCAGAACTTCGTCCTGACCCGCGGCGTGACGGCCAACCGTTGGACGTTCGTTATCGATAAGAATGGCAAAGTCGTCCACAAGGACACGTCGGTGAATGCCGCAGCCGACAGTGAAAAGATCATGCAGGTCGTCCGGAAGCTGAAGTAAGCTCGGCTCGTAACGAGATTCCCACATGGCCACGCAATTGCGTGGCCATGTTCGTTTCACGATCGTGCACGCTTCGGGTTAGGATCTCGAGGGAGAGTCCGTGGCGGGAGCCTCGTAACTTCAGAGGGACGCGCATTTGCTGGGATACGCCTGACGGCTATCCCAGCCTACCTGCTGCTTGCGTCGATCCGATTGCCGCGCAGACGCGTCCCTGCGAATTGTCTACTCAGGTTGACCGGCCGGCAATGGCGGAAGCTGTTGTGCCCGGACCGCCCGGATGCCCGAGAGGCGGGTTTTCTTCGCTTCTTCAGCCCAGCGGGCAGGGACGATCAGGCTCAATGATGCGGGGAGAATCGAGATCTCGCAGGGGGAATGCCCGATCGATTCCCCGTCGGCCTGAACGCGGACTGGCTCCGCGGTCTCGACCGTCAGCGCGGTCGTCATGAAGCGGCTGATCTTCGTCGACTGAATCGACCGCATCAGGAATCCACGAAGAGAATAGCCGATAAGATCGAGGGGCTTGGCAGCTTTAAGAATACAGACGCTGAGCAGGCCGTCATCGTGCCGGGACCCCGGGTTGACCGGCAGGTTGGAGGCGTACCGGGACACGTTCGAAACTACGACCATATCGCATTCGACCGGCTCGGGCAGATCGGGCGATGAAACAGTCAACCGATGCCCGGGAAACGTACGAATTGTCTTCCAGATCGGCCGCACGTAATGCAACTTGGTGATTCGTCCGGAGCGAGCCAGATGAGCCTGATAGATCACTTCGGCATCAAATCCACAGCTGGCCATCACGGCGAAACGATGACCGTTGATCACGCCGACATCCATCTGTTCGACGTTTCCGGCTGCAATCATCTCCGCGACTTCGCCGCCGTTTCGCGGCATGCCGAAGTGTTTGGCGAGCAGGTTTTCCGTACCCATGGCGAGGACGGCGAGCGGAACCCCGGGATACCGGTTGATCATATCATCGACGGTCCCATCGCCGCCGGCAGCAACAATGCAGCGGGTTTCACGCCGAAACGTTTCGTTCTCCAGCTCTTGTTTGAGCGCATCGCGATCGGTGAATACGCACGGTTCCAGGCCCAGCTCGCTCAGACGCTTGGTCAGCCGCATCAGCTGCGGTTCGCGGAGTCCGGATCCGGAGTACGGATTCTTCGATATGACGACCTGCTTGGGGGGATTGCTCATCACTCCTCACTCTCCCAGAGTCCGCCTTCATTCTGACGGTTCCTCTGCGTCGGTCAAATCTGGACCATAAAGGAGAGCGGCGAAAACACCAGACCGAAACTGCGTTCTTCAACTGCGGAACGCATAATAGTCGCCAGATCTGAACAAGACTCAGCGGATCGTCGTGTCGTCATCATCGGACGACTGCTGTTCATTCTGCTCGGCCGACTTGACCTCGTCTCCTGCTTTGGAACCGATCGTCCCCGCGGTTGCGAAGTTCCGTACGGGCTGATAGATCGCAGCTGTCCGGGGGTAATCGCGAAGCACTGCAATGCTGCGATCTCCCCACTGAGCAGAGACCAGATGATAACTGCGAGGATCACTGGTATTTCGAGCCGCGACAGACGTCGGACTGCCTTGTTCATTGCTCGGAGTTTCATCCGAAAAGGCGAGCTGAATCGGATTGGCATCGCCGTACTGCACGGCGAGTTTCAGCTGCGGAAACGCCGATGGCCCGGTCACATACCCGCCGAAATCGGCTACTTTGGGAAAGCGGACCACATCGATATCGCCCTGGCGGAAGTACTCCCCGGCCACCTTGGTGCCATCGTCTCGAATGAGTGCGAGTTTGCTGCGGTCGATCTTCCAGACCGGATGACAGGCCATAATGACATCGTCGTTACCAAAGCCGAGTTGAGGATAGATGCGCACCGAGGTCGCCAGAGCGGTCCAGACAATCGGCGGTGTTTCCTCGACCGACAACCGCGACGCAAACCGGATCAGCACCGGCGGGGGCACGTGAGCCAGGGTTTTACTGTCCCCCAGACGGCGAGCCAGCTGGGTGTTGTTGCCGGTATCGTGGTAGAACGTGAGCAACGTAACCGTGCTCTGTTCTTCCTCGAGACCGACATCGAGATTGCGAAGGATCGCGTCTTCAGCGGCTGCCAGATCGCCAGCATGCTGGAGAATTCGGGCGCAGGCCAGGTTCGCTTCCCAGACATCGGTCGAATACGACAGCGCCTTGCGGGCGGTCGCAACGGCATCCCCTTCGTTGAGATAGGATTGAATCACCGCCTGATTGGCGAATGCACTGGCGAGCATATCGTCCCGACGAAAATGATGCGTTCCGAGATGCTCCAGCTGACCGTAATCTCGCAGCGATGCAACCAGCTCTCCGGTCGCCTGATGCGTTCTCGCAAGGTAATACCAGTACGGCGGATAGCATTCCATGAAGGGCTCCATCCGCTGAAGAATGCGCAGACGCACTTCCGGATTAGGCTCGTTCATGGCGACCTCAAGCTGATCCAGATCGGTTGAGCGAACCAGCCAGCGATCCGGAATCTCATGTTCCTGGCAGAGCTTCCAGAAGGTATCGAGGAAGTTCGAGGACTTCTTGACGACCGAGTTGACCCGGGCTTTTTCGAGCTTGAAGACTTCGTTATCGCGGGTCCATTTGAAGTTCCGGTAGTCCCACCAGCTGGCCGCACCGGTACGAACCGCGCCGATGTATTGAGCCGTCAACAGATCGAGCCCGATTGCGAGGGAATCGAATGCCAGTTCCTGCCGCAGCGATCGCTTGTATTTGACATCGTACAGCTCAGTCTCTTTCTCACTGAGCTGAATCTGGCCGATTTCGTCGAGCACTTCGGTGTAGAGCCCGATAATCTCCGGATTCTTGATCCCGCTGAGATTCAGATTGTTAAGAATCTTTTCCTGCTCTTCTTCCATCACCTGCTGCGTGGGATACTTGCGAATGCGGTGAAACGAAGCGCGGCAATAGTTGAGCGCGACGGCGATATCCCGCCGTTTCTGCAGTGCTTCGGCTTCCGGATCGACGTCAACGTCGGCCGGCAACGCGGGGGGCGTTTCCTGAGCCAATCCAGGCGCAGCCAGAGCACTCAGAATCAGGATCGACAAAACCAGACGATTCTTGAATCCGAGAGTCATTGGAGAGGGTAGGAAACTTGGAAGGAAGATCCGTTTCATGATCCTGTACTTCGTGGGAAACAGACAACAGTTCGGTGAAGACGAGGAGGTCACACGGGCAGGAATTGTGGGGAGGTTATCGCGGAATTGGGATTGACCGCTACCCCATTCTAGCAGAAATTGAAGGGGGTCAGCTTCGTGAATTGGGACAAATGCAGCAACTGGGACGTGGTCCGCGTCTGTCGAAGCGATCGCCTCAACTCTCCTGCTAAATGCTGATTCACCGGACAGGGAAACGAGTGCCCTCAGCAAGACTTTCCGTGATTAAACGAATAGGCGACTGGGATCGATCAGATAAAATTCGTCGCGCCGCCTGATCCCAAGACCGCCGTCACCCGTTATACTCGGGGCACCTGCGTACCGGTGAACGTGATACTGCACCGCAGGTGGATGGAAACCAGACGCGACACGCTACTCTAAAAAGGATTTCGCAATGCGTATGATGAACCGACTGGGACTTTGCTGCCTGAGCTTGCTGTTAATCGTTCCGAGCGTGAAGGCGGCCGAAGGCCCCGAACTGATCCCCAGCTCATCAGCGGCCGTGGTCAAGCTGATGGCTCCGCAGAAAACACTGAAACAGGCTTCGAGTTTTGTCGACTCGGTGCAGCAGGGTTACGGCCAGATGGTTCTTGGCCAGGCAGGCATGCTCGGCATCGCCATCTCGAACCCGACGATGCAGGGCGTTGATCAGAGCCGCGACTGGTGGGCTGCTGTCTTCGTAGAAGAAGATCAGGACCCGGCCGTCGTTTTCGTCATTCCCGCCACCGACACCGATGCGATGTCGGAAGCTCTGGACGAGTCTTTCTCGTTCGTTGCTCACGATGACTACGGTATCTACAGCGACAACGAAGAAGCCATCGAGATGATGCAGAAGCATCTCGAGTCCCGCACTTCGGAATCGGCCGCTTCCGTCGCTTCGGAAAAGATCGCCAGCATGTTCGAAGGCTCGCATGTCGCCATCGGCATCAATCTGGTCGTGCTCAAAGAGACTTACAAAGACAAACTCGACGAGATGCGCGAAGAGATGATGGAAGGCCTGTCGGAAGCTCAGGACGAAATGCTCGAAGTGCCGGGCATGAACCTGGAGTTCCTGACCGATCTGATGGGCAAAGCGGCTGACAAGATCGTGGTCGCTGTCGAGGATTCTGAAGGCTACTGCCTTTCGGTCACACTGGCCGACGACGGTTTCGAACTCGAAGAATTCCTGCAGTTCGCCGAAGACTCCCGCGCTGCCAAATTCCTGCAGAATCATCCGGCAACCGAACCTGAGACTCTCAAAAAGCTGCCGGCCGATCAGCTCGCCTACTGGAGCATCAACGGCGACCTGACCAGCCTCAACGCCTGGGGAATGGGGCTGCTGCCGCAGATGCTCGAAATGGACGACGAAGAGAAGGCCAAATGGGAAGGCCTGAGCAAAGACATCAAAGCCGTGAAGTTCCAAGACAGCAGTGCTTCGTTCGCTCTGGGCGACCTGCAATCGGGACTGCTGCGGACCGTTGTGACCGGTTCGGCTTCGCCAAACGATAAGTTCCGTGCCTTCCTCGAGAAGACGGCTGAGCTGATGGATGGCCTCGATATTTCTGGTGTGACTCAGGAAATGAGCCTTGAGAAATCGCACGAAGAAATCGAAGGCGTTGAGGTCGACCTGCTGACCACTCGTCAGATTGTCGATGACAACCAGCAGTTCGGCGGCCTGCAGGCTCAGATGAATCAGTTCCTGTACGGCGGGGACACGATTGAAACCCGAATCGCTTACATGGAAGACGGCGACTACATCCAGACCATGGGTGGCGACACGGAAGCCATGGAAAACGCGATTGAAGCGTACAAAGCCGGAGCAGCCGGCGATGACCGCATCGTCACTCGCGATCTGGCTCCGCTCGGCAAAACCAACTTCGTGGCGCTGATCGATCTGCAGTCGATGATCAAGCAGGCACTCGAAATCGCAGCCGATGCCCCGAACCTGCCGCCGATGCCGTTCGATCAGGAGTCGCTGAAAGATCTGGAAGTTCAGCGAAGCTACATCGGCATGTCGGTCAGCACGACTGAGCGCGGCTGTGCCGGTTCGCTGCGGATTCCGATCGAAACCTTCCAGGCAGGCGCTTCGATGGTTGCGTTCTTCCAGCGCATTCAGGGCGGCAACGCCTTCTAAGGCTCAACTGGAGTGGTGCTGAGACCTTTTGACAGACCGCTCCGACTGATTTTCACAACTTGATGCGAGATTGCCGAAAAGTGTGCGGCAATCTCGTTTTTTTTTCGTCATTCGGTTAAAACTTCAGATCAGTAGTATTGAATGAGAAGTACGGGCTCGACTTCGAAAAGAACGACCTTAAGTGAATGGAACCGCTGCATGATTCGACTGACCCGATCTCTGTTGCCGATGATTCTCGTGATCGGAACCCTCCAGACCTGCCTGGCTGAGAAGGTGGAAAAAGGCTTCGTGTCTTTGATGCCTGTCGAGGGAAAACATCTCTGGGAAGACAGCGTCATCGAGACCGAAGAGGGTTACCTCGACGGAGATGGCTGCTACATCGGCCAGGAATTTGACGACTTTATCCTCCGCTTTGAGTTTAAGCAGGCTCCCGGTGCCAACAGCGGCATCGGAATCCGTTCTGCTCGCGGACAGAACGCAGCCTACAGCGGGATGGAAATCCAATGCCTGGACGACTCCGATCCCAAATACGACACCATTAAGGACTGGCAGCATCACGGCTCCGTTTACGGAATCGTCGCGGCCAAACAGGGCTCGCTGAAGCCGCCGGGAGAATGGAATACCCAGGAGATCGTCGTCGACGGTCGCAACATCAAGGTAACGGTCAACGACCAGGTCATCGTCGATGCCAACCTTGATGAAGCCGCCCCGGATGGAAAAACAATCGACGGAAAAGAGCATCCGGGCCTCGAACGGGACTCGGGGTATCTCCGACTGTGCGGCCACGGTGGAGGAGTTCAATTCCGCAAAATGCGTATCCGGCCCTTAATGGAATAGTTTTTCGATCTCGATCAGGAATCGGCTGTTTCCAGAGTGCACATATGGCTATTCTGGAGGAGTCGATTCCTGTTGTTTCAACCTCATGCAGTTCTGCAAGGAGGTTGTTGCTTCCGCCCTGTCGGAAGACTCCCGTCTTACATTTACTCAATCGTCGATTGAAGTTCGTTATTCCGTTCCAGTCATTCACTCGGAGGAAATTTCAAGATGCCTGTGTTTCACGCCTTTCGAACTCGCCGGGGCTTCACGCTGATCGAGCTTTTGGTCGTCATCGCGATCATCGCTATTCTTGTTGCCTTACTTCTCCCTGCCGTTCAGCAGGCTCGCGAAGCCGCCCGACGCAGCAGTTGTAAGAACAATCTGAAGCAGCTGGGTCTGGCCCTCCACAACTATCACGACACCCATAAGACATTCCCCCAGGGAGCCATGGGACAGCCTCCCGTCGGCTCCGGCGAACAGCGACGCACCAACAATTTCAGCTGGCACGTGCAAATTCTGCCGATGATGGAAGAGTCTGCCATCCATGATCAGTTCGACTTCAACATGTTTTACGACGTTCAGGTCAACGAAGATGCGGCCA
The DNA here is from genome assembly GCA_017795105.1 of Planctomycetaceae bacterium. GTDB lineage: Bacteria > Planctomycetota > Planctomycetia > Planctomycetales > Planctomycetaceae > Rubinisphaera. The sequence continues at coordinate 5,067,055 of CP051247.1, read as the reverse complement.
TGAACAAGGTCGACGGCTACTACTGCCCGAGTGCCCGCAACGTGGACCACGAGTCGAACGAAGCGGGTCAGTGGGCCGTGCATTATCTCGGCATCGCCGGACCATTCGGCCCGATCGCCGGGACCAGTCCAACGCGAAACCACGAGTTTGCCGGCAGCAGTGCCAACAGTCACGGCGGCATCGCGAAGTGCGGCGTCCTCACGATGAACGAGCATCGGAACTTCTCCGACATCGTCGATGGAACTTCCAATACGCTGCTGGTCGGCGAGTATTCCGGTCGCCCGGAGACGAACGGCACCAAGACGTTCCGTCCCTGGCACCAGGGAGCCAGCAACTCCGGTGCAAACGCCGCCATGTACTGCTGTAAGAACATCAAGCAGACAATCAATCAGCGTCCCTCGACTTACATCAGTGCCGATCCGCTGTGGCGGTTCAACGATGTCGGTGCCAGCAGCCAGCACGATGGCGGAGCTCAGTTCCTTCTGAGCGATGCCAGTGTCCGGTTCCTGTCGCAGAACATCGACTTCGAAACCTACATGAACCTGTCCGACATGCAGGATGAAATGGTAATCGGCGAGTTCTAATTGGAGCTCTCCCGATCCAAATCGCTCACTCAGACTTCCAGAGCACCCTCGTCCGTTCTGGAAGTCTTTTCTCGATTGGAAGGAACACAATGCAAAGCTTGAGGGTTGTCGCCGGTCTGGCGCTGACTGCGATCTGTCTCGGCTGTGGCGGAAGCTCGGTCGATGTCTACGACTACTCCGGCACGGTCACCTACAAAGGCCAGCCGATTACTTATGGCCAGATCGAATTCGTCCCCGATTCCGAAGCCGGAAATACCGGGCCGAAAGGGTATGCCGAGATCGTGGACGGTAAGTACGACACCGGAACCGCTCCCGGCAAGGGTGTGACGGGCGGGCCATATCTGGCTCTGATCACTGCCTACGAAAAGCGCCCCGAACAGGTTGAAGACGAGACCGTCGAAGTCGAACCGGTCAAAACCTATTTCATTGGCTATGAGATGAAACAGGATCTTCCGGAGGACGACGCGGACAGCATCGATTTCTCGGTGCCCGAAGAAGCCGAAGGCGTCAATCGTTATCAGGGCGAAGATCCCCGCCGCCGGCGAGCCAACGAACCTTAAGCACGCCTCGCTGCCAACATAAAAAGGTCTCTGTGTCTGCCAACGACACGGAGACCTTTTTTCATGGCAGGGTGCGACTTGCCGCACTGGCGGATCGCCGATCTGGCTAAGAAGCCCTTCGCTGACAGCTCCTGATTTGCCGGTTCTAGTCCTTTAGCTGATCGCTCGTGTCTTTGCGGAACGAAAGCGACTTTCGTTTGTTACTCACGGGCTTCAATTGTTTTTTCGGCAGGCGGTCTACATTCTCGGCGATACGGAACCACTCCCGGGCCATCGCTTCAACGCGTTCGGGATGCTGGGCGCTGAGGTCATGCAGTTCGGTGCGATCGTCCTTCAGGTTGTAGAGTTCCCAGCGGCCGAGCTTGGCGGAAACCAGTTTCCAGTCCCCCTGTCGCAGTGCCCGGTCGGTGCCGAAATGGAAATAAACCGTCTCGTGCGGTTCCCGCTGTTCGCCCTCAAAGATCGGTGCCAGCGACTTACCCTGAAGTGGATCGATCATCCGATCTCCCACCTGCTCCGGATACTCGGCCCCGGCGATGTCGATGAACGTCGCCATGAGGTCGATCAGATGTCCCGGCTGAGTGGTGATTGAATTCTTCTCGGCTTTCAGGCCAGCCGGCCAGTGGACAATAAGCGGCGAAGAGATTCCTCCTTCGTGCTGATTCTGCTTGTAGAGCCGAAACGGCGTATTGCCTACGTGAGCCCAGCTTGCGTCGTAAGTCCAGTATGATTTCGGATCCCATGGCTTGAGGTTTCGCCCCCGAGTCCGCTCGAATGGACAGGCACCGTTGTCGGAGCAGAACAGAAACAACGTGTTGTCGAACTCGCCTGTCTCCTGCAAATGACTCACCAGTCGCCCGACGTTCTGATCAAGCACGTCGACCATGGCGGCAAAGACTTCCATTCGATCAGCTTCCCACTGCTGCTCCTGCTTCGAGAGAGAATCCCAGGCGGGGACATGTTCCGGCCTGGGGCTCAGCTCCCATTTCGCGGGAAGAAGTCCCATCTCCAGCTGTCGCGCATGCCGCTCCCGACGCATCTCGTCCCAGCCGGCATCGTAACGACCTTCGTATTTCTTAACCGCTTCTCTGGGAGCCTGCAGTGGATAGTGGGGGGCATTGAAAGCGACATAGAGCAGGAAGGGATCGTCTTTTTCCCGCATCTCATCGATAAACTGAATCCCAAAATCGACGATCGCATTGGTCGTGTAGAACGGTCGTCCGTTCAACGTCTTCGGCACAGCCCAGTCTTTCCCGTTGAGACGAAAGGTGTCATCACCGGTGAAAAAGTTCGTCGCCCCGGAGAGGTGCCCCCAGTACCGCTGAAAACCAAAATCGGTTGGCTGCTTGCTGAGGTGCCATTTGCCGACCATCGCGGTCGAATAACCGGTCGGCTGCAGGACTTCGGCGATGGTCGCTCCCCGGGAAAGCTGCTCGCTGCCCGCCTGATCACAGTACAACCCGGTGAGGAGCGAAACCCGTGAGGAATGGCATTTGGCCGTGTTGTAAAACTGAGTGAAGCGCAACCCGTTTCCGGCCAGACGATCGAGGTGAGGCGTCTGGATCTCCGAGCCGTAGCATCCCAGATCAGCGAATCCCAGGTCATCGGCCATAATCAGGACAATATTGGGACGGGACTCCTCTGCAGTCGAGGGCGACACGGAGCAGAGCGACACGAGCAACAGAGTGAGAACTCGCAGCATGGGATGATCCTTAAGCGAACGTTGATGGGTCTTCCGGGTATCTTGCAGGGTCTCCGGACGGAATTCAATCGAGCCGTTCGGCAAAGGGGCCCCTTGTTGCCCATGCAGAATGCGTTACGGTGAAGAAAGACGCCCGCCCCCTGTTCGCCTCGTGAAGGAACGGAGCCACTTATGGAAACAACGCAAAACCTGTCTGAACATGCTCAGCAAATCCACGATCACTACGAATCGCTGCTGGCCGAGAACTACACCTGGATGCTGGGGGATTTTGAAGACCGGGTGTCTCAAGCGGAGAAACTCTTCGACAGCCTGGACCTTCCTACGGAAGGAACCGCACTCGACCTGGGTTGCGGCTCCGGCATTCAATCGCTGGCGCTGGCGCGTCGCGGACTGAATGTCACTGCAGTGGATGTCAGTCCGACACTGCTGAAGGAACTCAACGAACGCGTTGGCGATCAATCCATTGAGACCGTGCAGGAAGACATGATTTACTACGCCGGCCAGGAAGATGCGGCCGAGCGTTTCGACGTGATCGTCTGCATGGGCGATACCCTGACGCATCTGCAGTCGACGGCAAGGGTATTCACATTGATTGAGCACCTGCGTGACTATCGGCTCAACGAGAACGGTCGGCTGATCTTTACCTTTCGCGACCTGTCGGAAGACCGCACCGGCACGGACCGTATTCTTCCGGTACGTCTCGAAGACGAGAAGCTGATGCTTACGTTCTTAGAGTACCTTCCCACCCGTGTCGGAGTGCACGACATCATCCTGAACAAGACGGCCGACGGCTGGGACGTGCAGAAGTCGAGCTACGACAAACTGCGGCTGTCTCTGGCCGACATCCGAGCGACGCTAATGGCGTACAAGTTCACTGTCGATCGGGAAGATGAATCCGATGGCCTCTGCACAATTGCCGCGACGCTCCCGCCCAAGCCTGAACCGAAGATGTGAACGAGAACATTCTTCAAGAGCAGCCAACTACGACTGAGCAGCTGCAGCAGTCAGACCGAGAACACCCAGGGCGTAATAAGTGTATTCGACGTCGGCCTGTTCATCCCAGAGAGCGGCTCGGAATCCGCCGGTCGGGAACTCGAGGCCGTGCTTCACGAAATCCTGAGCAGAAAACAACAGCCCTCCCGGATCGAGACTGAGATCGCGTTTCGCGACCAGTGCGGTGAAAGTCGACAGCACGTCGCCGAACGGAATCCGCGTATTGGCCGCGATCCCTCCGTCGTCCTGTTCAACATCTTTCAGGAAATCCCGGACATCGGCGATCAGAGCCGAGTCGACAGCGTTGAATAGCTTGAGAGTCGCCACGGCCGCTGCGGTTGGATTGGTGCCGCTGCGTTTCATCGGAGCGATTTCCACAAATCCGCCATCGTCTCGCTGGCGGTCGAACATGAAATCGACGATCGCATCCTGATTCTCAATCGGACGGCTCAACAGATCGTGAGTCATCACAACGAGAAATGTCTGGTAGGTGCTGCCGAGTTTGCCTTCCGGTCCCTTGGCATAGCCGCCGTCTTCACAACGCAACTGATCCAGATCGGCAAACACCTTCTCCAGCCAGTCCCGGGTCTTCACGTCGTCGGAGAGAAGGGCTGGTCCGCCTGCCATCTCGACCGCGACGGCACAGGCGATCCAGTTGAGCACATCGACCGGGCTGTAGGTCCGATCAATCTCTTTGCGAAGGTAGCCATCGAGCTGCAGCAGCGTTTCGGCATTCAGTCCGTCGATCAACGTGAGAGCTCGAACGGCAAAGCCGGTGTAGTACAGATCGCTGTCCCCTTCCCGACCGCGGAAGCCTCCGTCGGAACACTGCTGAGCCATGAGGAAATCGCGATGCCGATCCCACCGGTCCGGCGGATACTTCGACAGTCCAGACTGAATCGTCTGCGCCAGCTGGATCAGATACGGGAGGGACATTCAGGCATTCTCGGCGGGTGGGAACTCGGTCGTGCGGAAGCAGTCCAATGTAGCAGTTGAGGACTACAAAGCGAACCGTCTCGGCGAGCCGATCGCTCGAAACTCGCCGTACCCCGGTTTTGCCGACGAGACCGAACTTATGCCGCCTTCTGTCGCACCTGTGCGTGGAACAAATCCTGATAGATCGGGCAGGTCTCAAGCAAATGCTCGTGACCTCCGCAGGCGACGAGTTTGCCCTCGTGCATCACAGCGATGCGAGAGACCAGCTCGAGCAACGATCGGTTGACCGCATGCGTGACGATGAACGTCGTGCATTCAAAGGACAGGTTCTTCAAGGCCTGCTGAATGTGGAACTCGCTCTGGGAATCGATTGCCGAGGTGGCTTCGTCGAGGATCAGGATCGACGGCTTACGAATCAATGCCCGGGCCAGAGAAATCCGCTGCCGCTGACCGCCAGAGAGTCCCGCTCCCTTTTCGCCGATCATCGTTTCAAAGCCGAGCGGAAGCTGTTCAATGAACTGCGTCACCCCTGCCTGGCGAGCGGCATCTTCAACTTCCTGCCGGGTCGCCTCGGTGTTGCCGTAGCGAATGTTCTCATAGATCGTGTCGTTGAACAGGAACGTATCCTGCGTCACGACGCCGAGCTGGCTGCGCAGTGCCCGCGAAGGAACGTCGCGAATGTCGACACCATCGACAAGAATGCGTCCCCGGTTCGGATCGTAGTAGCGGGGCAGCAGGTTCACCAGAGTGGACTTACCGGACCCGTTGCTGCCAACCACGACGATTGTTTCTCCGAAGTTGACCTGTAGCGAGACATCGCAGAGAGCATCCGGGCGATTCGATTCTTCCTTGCTGGCGTAGGAGAAGCGGATGTTCTGGAACTCGATCTCTTTTGTGTGCCGTGGCATGACTCGCGGTGTAACCGGCTCCTGAATACGGGAATCGCTGGCCAGGAACTCGGTCACGCGATCGGCGGCGACCACCGAACGCTTGAGCTTCGAATAGACGGTCGAGAGCTTCCGAATCGGGTCAACGGTTCCGACCAGGAACGTGTAAAGCAGCATCAGCGTTGGAATATCGGGCGGCTCATCGGCCAATTGAACACCCCAGATCGTGGTGGTTTTCCGCAGCAGCAGATACATGCAGGGAAGAACGGTCACGAAGATGGCTCCGATGCCGAGGAGCTCGACGATCGGATTCGTGAAGGAATCGATCAGACGAATTCGCATCGCCTTCTCGTAGTAAGCCTGGTTCTCCTGATGGAATTTTCGGCGATGGCGACGGCCGTTTCCGAAGGCAATCACGACCCGCATCGAATTCAGCGTTTCTTCGAGCACCTGGTAGATGCGCGACATACTGTCCATCATGCGATGGCTGGCCTTCTTGAGCATCTTGCCAAACCGCATAAACATGTACCCGGCGAGTGGCACAAAGATCATTGAAAGCAGAGTCAGTCGCCAGTTCACGAAGAACGCGGCTCCCATACAGGCAATGGCCTTTACCGGTTCGCGAGCCATGCGACCGCCCACCAGCGACAGGCCGTAAGAAAGTTCCTGAATGTCGAAGGTAAACCGCGACATCAGAGTCGGAGTTCCTTCGAGGGAGAGCGTCTGATAGTCGAGCGAAAGGCATTTGCGGAAACAGGCTTTCCGCATATCAATCGTCGTTTTCTCGACAACGCTGCCCACGAGCATATTCTGGGCGAAGATGCACAGCCCCTTGAGAGCCGTCGCCAGCACGAGCAGTCCAAACAGAAGGGCCACCGTATTAAACTGGTCTCTCGGCACCCACGGTAAAAGGTGGGCCTTGGACCAGTTCAACCAGTGTATGCTTCTTGTTGCTCTCGCTATTCGTTCCTGATGTTCAGCCCTGGTTTCGAGTCGGCGGACCTTCTCCAGTTCAGACAACGAACCAGTCGCCAGTTCATCATCGATGGCGGAGATCTGCTGCTCCGTGACGTCGGTCTGATCCTGCAGCTCGGTCAGCTGACCTTCGACATAGTCCTGCAGGTTGCCTTCCATGAGGACCGTGGTCACGGGATAGATTACCGACAGGTTGGCTCCCCAGAGAACGCCGACGAGCACGGCAAACACGATCGACATGCCGATCTGTCCGCGGTAGCGGCGGAGATAGGGCCAGACCTTTACAAAACCTTCGATAATCGACATGAGATCCCGCTTCCGTGCGATGACTGTTCATGATGAGACGTGCCGCGACCATCCCGGTCCGACAGGCGGCGGAGTATAAGCCAGGTCCACGAATCGCGTCCAGACCTTCTCGGTCAGACAATCTCTCCGGAAATGCCGTTTTGCATCGCCAGGAATCGGCGATCGACTTCTTCCTGCGAGACATCTTCCTGATGCGTGGAGACGGTCCAGACGTGGCCGAACGGATCGGTCAGTGTGCCCGAGCGATCACCATAGAACATATCGGTGACGGAGCGTGTCGCCTCGGCTCCGGCGGCAACAGCTGATTCGTAGACTTCGTCGACGTTTGGGACGTAAATCATCAGCGAGAAGGAGGTGCCGTGCTCGGGATTCGGGCCAACGACATCCATCTCCGGATGTTCATCGGCCAGCATCACGCGAGAGTCGCCAATCTGGATTTCCGCGTGGGCAATCTTCCCTTCAGACTCGAGCTTCAGCACTTCGGTCGCTCCGAAGGCTTTCTTGTAAAACTCGATCGCTGCGGGAGCGTCCTTCATTACCAGATACGGCGTTACGGAATGATAGCCATCCGGCTTCCAGGCTGTGGTCATGAGGTCTGCTTTCCGGAATTACGCCCGGCTCGCCGCAGCGATTCCCCCCGCCACAATCGGGACCAGCGTGTCATCGACACGAGTCTGGCACCGCTGGAGCGGAGCTTACGCGGCCTGTCGCCGGACCGGGATCACGTCTTGAAACACGGCTTCCATGCGATCGAGCATCCGGTCGATGCTGAACTCCTCGAGCGCCCGCTGTCGCCCTGCTTCGGCATAACCTTGACAGAGTTCCTCGTCGTCGAGCAGGAGCTGCATGGCGTCGGCGAGTGCCCGGGCGTCTCGTGGCGGCACCAGTCGACCAGTTTTGCCATCCAGCACCGCCTGTTCGATGCTGCCCACGGTGGTTGAAATGACCGGAAGGCGGCAACTCATCGCCTGCATGATACTCTGTGGCACCCCTTCGATGCCCCATGATGGGAGTACAAAAATGTCCATTGCTGAAAGAAAAGGAACAACATCCTTCTGATTTCCGGCCAGATGCACCCGTTCCTGCAGCCCGTTTTCGCTAATCCACTTTTCGAGCAGGTCTTTGGAAAGTCCATCGCCGACAATCAGCAGATCAAAATCCTTGCGTTCGAGCAGTCTGGTGGCTTCGCATAAATACTGATGCCCCTTTTCCCGCCGAAGAGCCGCAACGATCCCAACGAGCTTGCGATCGGTCGGTAAACCGAGAGTCTGGCGCGTCGCGTCTTTGTCTGTCGGTGTGAATCGCTCCAGATCGATCCCGGTCGGAATGGATGTCGAGCGATGCGGCGAAACGCCATTCCGGTCGATCAGGGCCTGACGCATGTTGTTGCCACAGGTGACCACATGATCGGCTCCGTTGGCGTAGATCCAGTTCGATCCCGGATTCACCTTCACCGGAGCCCCGATGTGCCGTGTGCGAACGATTCGTGGACGCCGCAGCAACGACCGACTCGCCAGCGTGAAGAGCCAGCTGTCTGAAGAACTGTGTGTATTGATCACGTCGACTTCGTTCCGCATCAGCCACATCCGGGCCGCCGTCAGTCCCTGGAAGTTCCGTTTGCGAATTGGAAGTGTCGTAACCGGAATCCCATAGTCCGCGGCTTTCTCCGCAATCACCGATTCCGGACAGCAGACCAGATGCACATCGTGCCCTCGACGGAGCATCCCCTGCGATTCGGTAAGAATGCGGACTTCCTGACCACCCCACCCGCAGGAGCTTTCCGTATGGACGATTTTCAGGCGACGACCTGTCATGATTATGCTTCCTGCAAGAGTCGTTCGTAGAGCGAAGTCAACTGCTGTTGCATCGCATCCGTTGTATGGGGTTCGACGATCCGCCGGGCCTCGCGGCCTCTCTGCTCATTCTGCTCGCGATCGTAGCTGGTCTGCAATGCATCGATCCAGCCATCGACATCCAGGGCGTCTCGAACGAATCCGCTAACGTCATCCTGAATGAACTCGGCTCCACCACAGCTGTTTGTCGTGAGGACCGGCAAGCCGCTGGCCATGGCTTCGAGAACGGCATTCGGAAAAGGATCGTAAAGCGTCGGCAAGACGAATAGATCAGCCGCACCGTAGAAGGGAGCCACATCGGACTGCACCCCGGCGAAGCGGACACGTTCGGCCACGCCAAGCTCGCCCGCCTGTTTCTCGAATCGACGCTGAGCTTTGTCTCGGCCAACCACCAGAAGATTCATGGCCGGAACATGCTTCATCGACCGCAAGAGAACGCCAAGCCCCTTGCGTTCCCAGCCCGAGCCGACAAAAACGGCGAGCGGAGCATCGAGATTGATCTGATACCGTTCGCGAATCTGCTGACGATGACTTTTCAGTTCCGGATGAAAGCGATCGACATCGACGCCGTTGTAGATGACGTTCAGCTTCGATGGGGCAATATCGAAGCGTTCCGCGATCTCGTCAGCAATCATCCGTGCGTTGCAGATAACCGCACGAAGTTCGGGATGCTCGAACATTCGACGCTCGGCGTCCATCACGTAACGATGATAACTGTTCCGCATCAGCAGTGTTCTTCGCCAGTTCGAAAGCGTTCGCGAACGCTGCTGAAGCCAGTGGGCGTGGACGCCATCGCCTGCACGATAAACCTGGCAGCCCGGAATTCGTTCGTGGCTCTGCACGAGGTCGAACTTCTTCCGGCGAGCGATTTCAATAGCCTCTTCAGCGAACCGCTTCTCCCGTTGCACGCGAGTCCACTTTGGTGGATTACACCGCAACACGGTTCCGGAGGCTCCTGACCACTTGCGGGCGATCAGAGTGACCTCGTGGCCGTGATTCTGCAACACCTGAGCCATCTGTGCGACAATGCGTTCCCCGCCGCCATCGAGTCGAAACTGCTGTCGAATGAGAGCGACGCGCAATGCCCGCGAGGCAGACGACCGGCGAGCCGCATCGAGGCGCAGGAAGCGACCGGAGTCGCCAGGCTGAGACTGTGACCGGACGGGGTTCGGCGAGGACGAAACCGATGGAATCGCGTTCGGCCCGACGTTCAGGCTGCCTTGCGTTGACGCGTTTTCCATTTTTTGATCTTACGGTCGACTTCCAGAGGAACGTACATGAGCACGCTGTAGGCACTGTCGTTAAACGACACTTCCGCAGCCGACGAAGCCGACTTCTTTCGAATTGCGAGCAGAGAATCGACCAGTCCGATCTTCTCGTAGTTCGGATGCTGAGCGAGAAAACGATCGATCGAGAGCTTCACCCCTGGAAACTTGTCGCAGTAGTCGTGGAAACAGGCGACTCCACCGACGTTGAGCAGACGGGTCCACTTCAGGTCCGACATGACGGCTCGAATCTTGTGAGACGCATCGACGAGCATGAAGTCAAATCGATCCTCCTGCCGACTGGCAGCCTGAAACGCCTCCGAACTTGTCGACGTTCGGAAGTCGACCAACTCAGGGTTCAAGCCGTGATTCCGCAGGTTGTCATTGACGATTCCCTGCTGATTCGGGAAGTAGGTCATCCGGTCTACGACGACAAATCGAGGGCGAGCTTCATCGCTGAAACAGGACATCATCCGGCAGAGCGTTCCGCCGGCCGCCGTACCGATCTCGAGATGAGAGCCGGTAAAGTTCTCGGTCCGAACGAGGTTCTGCAGAAACTCCTGTTCGCCAGGCGTCATTTCCGCTTCCAGAGTTTCCGAGCATCGTCGCATCGGCCTGAGTCCTTTCAAAATCGATGTCGAACTGTGTTTTGTCGTATGGTCGATCGGGTGCTTGTTCTTATTTCTTAGCCCCGTGGGCTCATTAATCGTCGGGTGCCATGCCCACGCTCGCGTGGGCATGCCGCTAACAGATTCTGCCGTTCGTAGTAGGTTGGAAGCCCCACAGAATTCCAGCTTGCTTCGTCCATCCTCGCTCTTTGCATGGCCACGCAAGCGTGGCCATGGCACCCTGCTCTGGTGACCTATGCCGCCTTAATGCCGATCCGTCCGGTGTAGTCCGTGCGGTGCAGCAGCATGGGAATCGAGTGAGCGGCGAAGTACTCATCAACGGCCTGGCGTGCCCCCTGCCAGTGACCGTAATCGTCGATAATCAGCACGCCGCCGGGTGCGAGAAGCGGGTAAAGGTGTTCCAGTTCGTGTCGCGTCGATTCGTACCAGTCGGTATCGAGACGCAGGATCGCGATCTGCTCCGGCAGCGTTCCGGGAATGGTGTCTTCGACCTTACCCTTGATAAATTGAATCCGGCTCGGATCGTATCCGGTGCCGAGCACGTTCTCGTGCACTTCGCCGAACTCACCGCGGCACCAGTCGGAAGCATCTTCTCCACACTGACGGGCCGCGAAGGCCTGGTCGAGAGAATCGCCGTCGAACTTCTTGTCCGCTTCCGACGGCTTCGGCATTCCTTCAAAGGTATCATAGAGATAATAGTCCCGATCGCTGCGGTTGAGGTTCCGCATGGCCAGCAGCGACGACATCACCGCCCCGCCCTTCCAGACGCCGCATTCGACAATCGCGCCCGGGATGCCGGCGTGGGTAATGTGCTGGGTCGCCTGAATGAAGGCGTAGATCCGATCCGGGCTGAGCATCGTGAAGGGCGAAACCCGTTCGATGATCGCCAGGTCGGCCGGATCGATATCACGCATTTCCTTGCGGAGCCGAGCGGTCCGGCGGGCAGTCTTCAGCTTCTTCTTGAGAGACTGCACACTGCTTCCTGCGATTTTGAAGATGGTCGGCATTCGCCACTCCCTCTGGAACTAACAATGAATCAGGCGGCTCGCCGTTCGCGAGATCGTTCGGCCAGCAGTCGGTATTTCAGGAACGATCCCCCGGCAATGTGGCGGGCCAGAAACAGGCCGGCAGCGCCGTCGAGGAATCCCTTTCTCAGGATGTAGGCCTTGAGAAAATTGCCGACACAATGCACGTACGGCTCGGCGGCATTCGTGGTCCGACCAGACTGTTCGAGATGGTCGACCATCATGTGGATATATTTGGTGTTGCGGGCGATGAACTGATCGAAGTTGTCGTAGCTGTAGTGCAGCATCCGCGACTTCAGTCGTCCGACGTCGCCGTGAATCTGAATCGATTCGTGAGGATTGGTGCCGCCCCACTGCGAGCAGGACTTGCGGAAGAGTCGCAGCTGATAGTCCGGGCTCCAGGTACCGTGCCGGATTTCCTGGTCGCCGATGAACGAGCGACGTCCGATGCGATACCCCGAGACATCGAGCGGCAGTTCGGAAATCTCCGCGATGTTTTCTTCGGTCAGCACTTCGTCGGCATCAAGCGACACAATCCATTCGTTGCGGCAGAGCGACAACGCGTAGTTCTTCTGTTTGATGAACGTATCGAATGGGCGGGTATGAATTTCCACATTGGGGAACCCGGCGGCGATCTCCAGCGTGCGGTCTTCCGAACCGGAGTCGACCAGCGCGACCTGCTCGCACCAGGTGAGGGAGCGAAGACAGTTGGCGATATGCTTTTCTTCGTTGTAACAGATGACCGCGGCGGAGAAAGGCGGCTGAGTGACAGACTCCATTTTGTTCCTCCTGCTCAGCCGCAATGGCGTCTAATCGATGCGATTCATTATCCGAAGACGTTGTATTCCATGACACGGGCGGCTTATACGAAAGATCGCGGATATCGATCAATCCCGGTTTCCAGACTCTTTCAAAATGACGGTCCTCACGCGGCCCTCGTCTCTGCAGCAGTGTCCGCGTAGCCGTACCTTACGAGCCCGGCATACTCGAGCCGCTTCACTTCCTCATTCAGAGCAGGATCCCAGGTCACGTTCTGACGGGGCGTTTTGCTCGCGCCGACTCTCGCCGACTCGTAGATTAGCGATTCATCGACGCTCAGGTTCATCTGCTTGAGCACGGCCAGGAGATCTTCCCGAATCGATTCCTGCTTGCCGATGAAATTGACCTGAGGCGTGGTGTACCAGCCGTACAACTCCGTGACATAGCCGGGCCGTTTCGCGATGACATTGCGGATGAACTGATTGAAATCCGCGGCTCCCAGTCCATTCAGCATCGAATTCGGATGCCAGCGACGCAGATCGATCTCGTGTCCGTAGTTCCGCCAGTTCATTTCCGGCTGAGACATGTACCGAAACCAGGATTCGTACCAGCTGAGCGGATTCCGCACGAAACAGAACAGGTACGGCCTGGGGCCGGAGACAGACGCCCGGCCCGTTCCGCGCAGAAACCGTTTGAGCGTTCGGGGAGCATCGCGATTAGTCGGCGAATAGAGCTGATGAATCCCGCAGTGCTTGTGCGAGAGTTTCCGTTTCACATGCCCGGAGCGGGTGAGAACATCGGCGACCCACTTTCCGCCCGTCTTGGGAATGTGCAGAAAGATCGCCCCGTTCTTCAGCAATAATGCCAAGTCGTCACCTGCGTGAGCGGCAGGCCGGACACCCGATTGTTTAACTGCGATCAGGCGGCCTTCACCGCTTCCTCATTCAGGAACACATCCGTGGGAGCGACCCGCGTGGACCGCTTCTTCTCAAAGACCATGACGATTGAACGCCCCGTCAGAGCCGGCCAGGAGTTGGACTGCTGATGGATTCGAGCATTGCGTTCGCGGTACTGCTCGTACTTCTTCGAGAAGTAGAGCGAGCGAGACCAGAACGAACCGGCCGCCTTGATGCCGAGGTAGAGCGGTGAGAGAAATCCCCGCTTGGCCTTATCGCCCCGCACCTCAGCGACATCCGCTCCGAAGTAGTCGCCCAGATATCGCATCGTGTGATAGGACATCGGCGAAATGTGAAAACGATCGACTGCCTCTTCCGGCTCGTAGTCATGCAGCTGAGAAGGATGAAACTGATAGAACGTCCCTGTGAACAGGAACTGCAGGCGCGACCACATGTTCATAATGTTTGGCGTCGAAACGACGACGTGCCCGCCGACTTTGGAGACGCGAATCAGTTCGCCCAGGAGCAGAAACGGATTGAGAACGTGCTCGATCCCTTCGAGGCAAATGACGCCGTCGAAAGTTTCGTCGTCGAATGGCAACCGCTTTGTCATATCGGCGTAGACAAAGTCGCTCTTCTGCAGATTGATATCTGCCGGAGTGACCGTGTGCCCGAGATCACGCAGGGCGGCCGTCAGCTTGCCGTTTCCCGCAGGCAGATCGAGAATGTGCTGTCCGGCTGGCTGGTCCTTGAAGAAACCGACCGCCTGAGACATGTAGCCGGGGAAAACATCTTGCTTGTGGAGCCGCATCCTTGGTCATCCTGATCGGGACTGCGATAGTTCAGTATCTGTGACTTATACGTTCGTCAGGCAGCCATTTTCTGGGCCTGGCGACGTCGATAGACGCCGAAAACGGTGTGGGCATATCGATTGTCGTAGGCTTTGGTCGAGAACCAGAACTTACGCAACAACTGCAGCGCACGACTGCGAGGCTTTTCGACAACTCTCAGGTCAACCAGTTCGTAATCAGCCGGGCAGGCCGCTGAGAAGAATTCAGAAACCTGAGTCACATTGAAAAACCATTTGTGACGGTCGACCGGCTTCTTGGAAGGCAGACCGTAATGCAGGATTTCCCCGTTACCACGGCCAACTTTCTGACGAGCTCCGCACCAGCAATTCGGCAGTGAGACAATGACATCGCTGCTGCTGACACGAAACAGTTCCGCATACATATCGTGCAGGTTATTGAGATGCTCCAGTACCTCGATGCAGATCACGCAGTCGAAGGCTCCGTCCTTGAAAGGCAGAGACTCGGCTTTTTCCAGATCGACAACCTGGTCGGGCTTCCCGACGATATCGATCCCCCAATACTCCTCATCGGGCAGCATCTCGCGCAAAGGCGCTTCATAGCAGCCGACATCGAGAATCTTTCCCTTGAGAACGCTTCCAAACTGGTCATGCAAATATTGAGTACGTGCCGGACGAGTACGGAAGGAGGCGTAGTCCTTCTGCATTTTCACCATGGAGAACCGTCATCCTGACTTACGGGTGAGTTGTGGGCAGCGACAAGGCGCGGACTATATGCGAACTTTCCAAAGAGGGTCAAGACCTTGTCCGACCGGCACAGCGTGTGCGAGAAAGGCGGTTTACAAGAAGGGGGTGGCCCGACCGCCTAACGGTCGGGTCGCGTGGAACGGGGAACTTGTGACTCAAAGAGTTTTGGGCAGGTGACAGAGTAGCCATTGCATCTCAGTTCAGACGAATCATGTCCCTTCGCCCCCTTTAAGGGGGAGCGGCTTGATACCTCTGCCTGTAGCAGAAGGCCCGAAGGGCGGATGAGGGGGCGATCAACCAGCGATGATCCATTCAAAGGAGAATCAACGGCTCGGGGAGCATGTCACCCGCATTTCCCCCTCACCCTAACCCTCTCCCCCACGGGGGCGAGGGAACTTAGGTTGCCAGGTCTTGATGACATGTCTCGATAACGAGACAATCGTTGCGTCGCAGGAAGCTCACCCATATCCCACATTCCCAGCGACAAGAGGCTGCGCCATCCGCCTGGAAACTTTCAGGCGGCTTGGTCACCCGGTCGGGTCACCCTGGATTCGAGCCGGCCCCAGCTCACGCAAAGTATTGAACAGCATTCTGGAACAGCTTCAGACCATCTCCCTCGCCCGACAGGTTCTTGCGTGTCCACTGCGGATGGTGGGTCGCTTTGATGAAGCGTTCCGGATGGGGCATCAGGCCGAGCACGCGGCCGGAGGCGTCTCCGAGTCCAGCGATATTGGCGACCGAGCCGTTCGGGTTGAACTGTTCGTCGAGAATATCGTCCGACGGCTTGCCCGAGGTATCGCAGTAACGCAGGGCAATCTGGGAGTTCTCCCGCCAGTTGTCGACCAGAGCAGGATCAGCAACGCAAAGCTTGCCTTCGGCATGAGCCAGCGGCATCTCAATGCGATCGATCCCCTTCAGAAAGACGTTCTGCGGACTGTCGGCGACCAGTTCGACCCAGCGGGCGGTGTACTTTCCGTTGTTGTTCCAGGTCAGCGTCGCCTGTCGCTCGTACTCCGGACCGGGTGTCCAGTCTTTGGAGCCGCCAGGGAGAATGCCCGACTTCAGCAGGACCTGGAATCCATTGCAGATTCCGAGCGTCAGCGTGTCGCGATCGAGATGCTCGTGGAGCAGATCGCCGAGCTGGCGGCGAATCTGAGCGGCGAAAATCACGCCGGCTCCGATGTCGTCTCCATAGCTGAAGCCGCCGGGAATGCAGAGAATCTGGTAGTCCCGCAGCCGCTGCGGTGCTTCGAGCAGCTCGAACAGGTGAACATTGTCCGCTGCCCCTCCGGCCTGATCAAACGCGTAACACGTTTCAGGGTCGCAGTTTGTGCCAGGAGCCCGGAGTACACAGATCCGAGGAGTTGCCGTCATTCGCTCAAGCCTTGTGCCCGTTCGGGCGTCTGATTCCAATCGCTGCCAGCTGCAGCGGTTTCCGGTATTCGACTCCGCCGATTTCAAGGGGGCAGAGGAACACTTGTTTCCTGATCTCTCAGTCGAGAGACTATCATAACGTCGTGTCGGCGAGATGCTAATTGGACCGCCGGAAATGATCCAGCAACCCGCTCCGGAAACTTTCGGTTCGCCGCGGCACCTCCGAAGCCAGTCGTTCCATTCTCTCACCAGCCCTCCGCAAGTCGATCCCCGTGAGTTCTGAAGACACCGCCGGACAACATGAAGACGCCCTGCGGGATGCGTTGAAGAAATACTGGGGCTACCCCGATTTCCGCCCGCTTCAGCAGCAGGCCATGGAAGCGGTCATGTCCCAGCACGACTCGCTGGTCGTGCTGCCAACCGGCGGAGGAAAATCGCTCTGCTATCAGGTGCCCGGCGTGGTTCGAGTCGGCCTGATGGTCGTTGTTTCGCCACTGATCGCCCTGATGAAAGACCAGGTCGATGCCCTGACCGAAATCGGCATTCCGGCTGCCGCAGTGAACAGTTCGCTCTCCTTCGATGAACGCCGCGATATCGTCCGGCGGGTCGAGTCGGGCGAATTGAAAATGCTCTACGCCGCTCCGGAGCGACTTTGCACCGAGAAGATGATCGACTTCCTGAAGCGGCAACAGATCTCAGCCGTGGCCGTCGACGAAGCCCACTGCATCAGTTCGTGGGGGCACAACTTTCGGCCAGAATACCGTCTGCTCGGTGAACTTCGCGAGCATCTGCCGGACATCGATTTTCACGCCTACACTGCCACGGCGACCGAGCAGGTTCGCGAGGACATTTGCCGTCAGTTGCATCTGCACGACCCGATGGTTCTCGTCGGCTCCTTCGATCGCCCGAATCTGACCTATCGGGTCCAGCGTCGAAAGAAGCTGCACGATCAGGTGCAGGAGGTGATCGACCGGCACGAAGATGAAGCGGGAATCATCTACTGCATCAGCCGCCGGCAGGTTGACGAGCTGGCTGCTCATCTGCGGCAGTCGGGCTATCGAGCGGTCGCGTATCACGCCGGGCTCGAGAACGAAGACCGACAACAGGCACAGGATGCGTTTCTCAACGAGAAAGCCGACATCGTGGTCGCGACGGTCGCGTTCGGAATGGGGATCGACAAGCCGAACGTCCGCTACGTGCTGCATGCCTCGGCGACCAAGTCAATCGAGAACTATCAACAGGAAACCGGCCGGGCGGGCCGCGACGGGTTACCGTCGGAATGCGTCCTCTTTCACAGCGGCAACGACTTCGCGACCTGGCGACGCATGCTCGACGATCTGACGGGCGAAGCCGCCCAGGCCGCCGACGAACAACTCCGTTTGCAGTCCCGGTTCTGCAACTCGCTGCAGTGTCGGCACAAAGCCCTGGTCGAGCACTTCGGTCAGGAATACGAGGGCGGAAACTGCGGAGCGTGCGATGTCTGCCTCGGCGAAGTCGAGCTGATGAAAGACTCTCTGGTCGTGGCCCAGAAAATCGTTTCCTGCGTTTATCGAGTTGATCAGCGCTTCGGGGCCGACTACGTGGCCGGCGTTTTGACTGGTTCCAAAGACCAGCGGATTCTGGAAAACGGACACAACGAACTGTCGACCTACAACCTGCTGCCCGGTTACCGGAAGACGACGGTGCGGGAGTGGATCGATCAGCTGATCGATCAGGACTGTCTCATTCGCCACGGCGAATACCAGACACTGGCGATGGGGCCACGCAGTCGCGAAGTGTTCAATGGCGACTACGAACCTCGACTGTTGCAGGCCGCGGCCCGGGAGAAGAAGGCCCGAGCAGCAAAGCCAGACACCAGCGAACTCACTCCCGTGGAACGCGAGCTGTTCGACGAACTCCGGTTGCTTCGCCGCGAGCTTGCTTCAGAAAAGGGGATCGCTCCATTCATTGTGTTCGGCGATGCCTCGCTGGTCGACATGGTCCGCCGCCGGCCGACGAGTCTGCCCGAGTTCCTGGGAATTCAGGGTGTCGGACAGAAAAAGGCCGATCAGTACGCCGAGATCTTCCTGAAACGAATCGCCGAGTTCTGCGAAACTCACGCCGCAGTCGGCTGGGAAGTCTGAAGCCTCGCCGGGAGCGATTTGTCCAGTTATGCGGGCGAGGCAGCCTGCGAAGAGATTGCGGCGGAAAAGCGTTTCGACTGGCGCGACTGGAACGGAAGGCCCTCGAATTTCGGCGGAATAACTTCGGGAGAATCTTATTCTTCCCCCTGCCGCACCTTATAATGCCATCCAACGCGCTCTGCCCGGCGCGAAGCTGCCGCTCTAAGCTCTCTCGAGATGATTCCAGCCGCTTTGGGGATACTCTGGAGCCCGTGACCGGTCTCTTTGCGCGACTGGCAAGACTCTCCCTGCAATGTGCCACAACGCTCCTGCTGACCCGACGTGCGTAGATACACCTCCGAGCAACAACAGCGACTCAGTCAACAGATCCAGGAGGATCTTGGTGGCCTGCTTCCCGGTCTGGTCCGGACCGATACCGGTACGGTGTCGCTCTATGCGACCGATGCGAGTCTCCACCAGTCGACACCGCTGGCCATCGTCTTTCCTGAGCAGGAAGAAGACGTCGCCACCGTGGTCCGCTACGCAGCCGATCATCAGATTCCCGTCTTACCCCGCGGCTCGGGAACTGGTCTGGCCGGGGGATGTCTCGGGACGGGGATCGTGATCGACTTCAGTCGATCGATGAATCGAATTGTTGAAATCCGCTCCCGCTCCGTTGTCGTTCAGCCGGGAGTCGTCCTTGATGATTTGAATCGCGAACTCCGATTGCACGGACGCTACTACGCCCCGGACCCTTCCAACGCAGCGATCACGACCATTGGAGGAATGATTGGTGTCGATGCAGCCGGGGCCCATGCTGTGGGAGTCGGGTCGACGCGTGACCACGTGAAGTCGCTCAACGTCGTGCTCTCCGATGGTTCTCGACACGAACTGTCCCGAGAACTGATCGACCTGGGACTGAACGGGTCCACTCCGGCACTCACTGCTGGCGATCACGATCAGTTCGCTCGCGTGCGTGTGATTCTGCGGCGACTCGCTGGCATCCTCAAAGAGAACGAGCCGCTCATCAAAACGCATCAGCCGATTCTGGCCCGCAATTGTGCCGGCTATATGGTGCGGAATGTCCTGCGGGGCGGAGTGCTCGATTTCCCGCGGCTGTTCGTCGGTTCGGAAGGCACACTCGGCATCTGCACGCAGGCGGAACTGCACACCTTGCCGTTGCCGGAGCATCGCCACGGATTTCTGCTCGCCTTTCAGCGTTTCGATGAAGCGACTTCGAGTGTCTCCGGGATTCTTGAGCACGAACCCGTCGCCTGCGATCTTCTCGATCGACGCCTGCTCACGCTGGCCCGGGAATCGTCGGTTGCCTATGCCGATCTGATTCCACAACACGCAGCAGCCGCGTTGATCGTCGCCTTCGAAGACTCCACAGCCGCGGCTCTCGAAAAGCGGATGGAATCGTTCCGCAGTTATCTCGACAACGACCTTCCCGGGGGACGCATTCTTCTGCACGCGAACACCGTTGAAGAGGTCGAGAACCTCTGGAAGCTTCCGCGACAGGTTGTGCCGCTGCTGGCCCGTATTCAGGGAGCCGCCCGGCCGGTTCCGTTCATCGAAGATATCGTGGTCCCACCAGGCAGCATCGGCGATTTCCTCCATAATGCCCAACGGACCCTGCAGCGCTATCAGGTTACGGCTTCGCTTTACGCACATGCCGGAAGCGGGCAGTTGCATCTGCGCCCGTTTCTGGAGCTGCCGTCGAAGGACAATCAGGACACCTACGAATCGCTGGCCCGCGATCTGTATCGCATCGTGAATGAAGCGGGCGGCTCAATCTCCGGGGAACATGGCGATGGCCTCTCCCGGACGCCATTCATTCGCTCGCAGTATGGGCCGCTGTACCGTGTGTTTCAGCAGATCAAGCAGTTATTCGATCCGCATGGGATCCTGAACCCCGACAAAATCATCAGCGGCGATCCGCACCTGTCGATTCGGCATCTGCGGCCCGATGGCAATCTGGTTCAGCTGTCGACGAACGCGACAACGCAGCTCAACTGGACTCCGGCCGATATGGCCGTCGAAGCTTCCGCCTGCAACGGCTGCGGGCAATGCAAGACGCAGCTTCCGCAGTTCCGCATGTGTCCATTCCACCATATCGACCGCAACGAGTTTACGTCTCCGAGAAGCAAAGCGAATACGATTCGCAACTACCTGTTCGAGAGCACGCAGGTCGATCCGGCGGAAGCCATCGACCTGCTGAAGACATTGAGTCCCGAGGAAGTGCTCAACTCCTGCTTCAATTGCAAGCAGTGTCAACTCGAGTGCCCCAGTGAAGTCGATATCCCCCACCTCTGGCTGGAAGCCAAAGCCAATTCGGTTCAGCAACAGGGGTTGAGCCGGGCCGACTGGTATCTGACTCGAGTCGATCGTCTCGCCGGCTTTGGCTGGCGATTCTCGTGGCTCGTCAATCAGATGTTCCGCAGTCCGATTGGTCGCTGGTTCCTGCAGAAAACGATCGGCATCGACTCCCGCCGCAAACTCCCGGATCTGGCCTCGAAGCCGTATCTGGAGCAGGTGCTTCGTCGAAACCGCAAGAAGGCTGCCAGCACTGAAAATGAAAGCTCCACAAAGCCGGTCGTGCTGTTCGTCGATTACTTCGCCAACTATCACGATCCGCAGTCGATGCTCGCGATCGAAGCAATTCTGCGGCACCACGATATCCCCTACATCGTGCCGGAAGAACAGGTTGTTTCGGGGATGTCGCTCATCAATGTCGGCGACCTTGGTCCGGCTCGCCTGAAGGCCGAGCAGAACATCCGCGTGCTCGGTCCGTATGCTCGGGAAGGCCATCGGATTCTCTGTGTCGAACCGGCCAGCGCGGTCTGTCTGCGTCAGGAGTACCCGATGCTGCTCAAGAACCCGGACGTTCAAGCCGTCGCCAAACAGACGGTCGAAGTGGGACAGTTTCTCGTCGAACTCCACGAACAGGGGCTTCTCAAGACAAAGTTCTCGCCGTACCCGAACACGATTGCTTATCATGAACCATGTCACCAGCGGTCGTTGCGGAATCAGAAACCGTACGTCAAACTGCTGTCGTTGATCCCGGAATTGAAGCTGCATTTCATCAATCAGGGCTGCAGCGGAATGGCCGGCCATTTCGGCCTGACGCATGCCAACTTCGAGACGTCCGTCAAGATTGGCGAAGGACTGATCGACGCGGTCATCAACGATGATTTCGATCTCGGCAGCAGTGAATGCGCCGCCTGCCAACTGCAGATGCAGCATCCCGGGACGAAGAATATTCTGCATCCACTGAAGGTTCTGGCGGCGGCCTATGGGCTGATGTCGCTCGACTCCGACAAGAAGGCCCGCGTCGCACAGAAGTAAGTTTCATGGCATCGACGGCGAACATCACGGTCCGCTTTTTCGCCCAGCTCAAGGATCTGGCTGGAACGGGCGAGACGCAACTCCTCTGTCAGCAGGCGATGCGGGTTGCGGAGGTGAAAGAGCAGATCGCCGTCGAGTACCCGTGGCTTCGTCCTTACCTGAAGTCGGTCTTCATCGCCCGCAACGGCAGCTACTGCAGCGGTGAAACGGAAGTCAACGCCGGCGATGAGATCGCGTTCATTCCTCCCGTGAGCGGAGGCTGATCATGGAACACCGATCGTATCAGTCGCCGGAAAATGACCTGACCATCGAGCTGACCGAAAGCGACATCGACCACGAAGCCCTCACGGCTTCGGTTCGCGACTCAGCCTGTGGAGCAGTCGTTCTCTTCCTCGGCACGGTTCGCGAATTCACGCAGGGACGCCAGACCGATTCGCTGGCTTACGAGGCTTATCACGAGATGGCGATTCGCGAACTGCAGCGACTTGTCGCCGAAGCCCGCAAGTCCTGGCCGCTCAAGCGAGTCGGCATCGTGCATCGACTCGGGCATCTGGAACTTGGCGAAACCGCAATCGCGATCGCCGTCAGCTCTCCGCATCGGGCTGAAGCCTTCGCCGGCACCCAGTTCCTGATGGACGAAATCAAGAAGACTGTGCCGATCTGGAAACAGGAGCACTGGTCCGACGGCACCACCGAATGGGTGCACCCCGGTTTCCCCAAGCAATAGGCCTTCGACGGCCTGCGAAATCGTCGAGAGAGACCTCCTGCGGCGGAACTGTACCGCAGGAGGACCTTTGCGAATGCTTAACCGGCGAGGAACTTCTCGAGCCGATCGAGCCCGGCTTCCAGCGTGTTCATATCGGTCGCGAACGACAGTCGGGCAAACCCCGGAGCTCCGAAGGCATCGCCGGTCACCAGAGCCACGTGACCGTTGCCAAGCAGTTCGGTACAGAAGTCGGAGGCGTTGGAAACCGTCACGCCATTCTGCAGCGGCTTGTTGAAGTATTCCGAGACATTGAAGAACGCGTAGAACGCTCCGCCCGGATCGGCAAACGACAGGCCCGGAATTTTGCGGAGGCGGCCAAGCACATATTCGCGACGCTTCGTGAATGCGGCAAGCATCTCGGTCACGCAGTCCTGCGGACCGGTAAGAGCAGCGATGGCGGCAAACTGACTGACGCTGCACGGGTTCGATGTCTGCTGACTCTGCAGCTTGTTAATCGCCTTGATCAGAGCCGGATCGCCGATCGTCCAACCGATTCGCCAGCCGGTCATCGCGTAGGCCTTGCTGACGCCGTTAACGATGATCGTCCGCTGAGCGATCTCTTCCGACAGTGTCATCATGCAGGTCGCTTCCCACCCCGGATAAATCAGCTTGTCGTAGATCTCATCGGACAGCACATAGAAGTCATGCTTCACCGCCAGTTCGCCGATCGCCTGCATCAGTTCCTTTGGGAACACGACGCCGGTTGGGTTCGAAGGGCTGTTCAACATGATCAGCTGCGTCCGGCCGGTGACCTTGGCTTCGATCTGCTCGACGGTCGGGAGGAACCCGGACGATTCGTCGGTCTCAACCAGAATCGGAATCCCGCCGGCCAGTTCGACCAGGGCGCTATAGCTCACCCAGTACGGCGTTGGGATCAGCACTTCGCTACCCGGATGACACAGGGCAGTCAGAACGTTGTGAATCGAGTGCTTGGCGCCATTGGAGACGACAACATTCTTTGGCTCGATCGCCAGATCGTAATCCCGCTTCGCGGCATCACAGACGGCCTGAAGCAGTTCGGGCAGTCCTCCGGCAGGTGTGTAGTGCGTTTTTCCGGCATACATCGCCTTGGTCGCAGCTTCACAGATGTGGTCCGGGGTGTTGAAATCGGGTTCTCCCAGCGTGAAATCGTAGACCGTGATTCCCGATTGTTTCAGTTCCTTCGCTTTGGCGGCGGCAGCAATCGTCGCGGAGGGAGCAAGCTGGGAGACGGCGGGAGAGAATTTCATGGCGGAGTAGTTTCTTCTTCAAATACTGGAGTTGGAAGATTATTTGAGTGCACCGGTCGACCTTGAAGACTGGTCCGCCCCGGCGTTCCGCGAACGATTATCGTCGATCCGGCTCCATCATTCAAATGGGGCCGAATTCGGGCGGATTGTCCGTGATTCTGGCGGTCCGTCAAGCCGACCAAATACTTTACCCGGCTGGCTCCCGTCTTCGGATTCGCTAGAATGCCAGAAGACCGCCGTTTCGTCAGAGAATGCACGCTTCGCAGCAGACGACAGGCAAAACAGACCTCTGGTTCACAGCTGAAAACAGATCGACATGCCGGGAAATACGTTTGGACATTCGTTCCGCATCACCACCGCCGGGGAAAGCCATGGCCCCGGGAACGTTGTGATCATCGATGGAGTCCCCCCGGGAATCGAGCTGTCCGTTGAAGATCTTCAGGTCGATCTCGATCGCCGCCGTCCGGGACAGAGCAAAATCGTCACCCAGCGGAATGAAGCCGATGTGCCCGAAATCCTGGCCGGGGTGTTCGAAGGCCGTACAACCGGGACCGCGCTGGCGATTCTGATCCGAAATCAGGATCAGCGAAGTCGGGATTACGGCAACATCCAGAATGTTTATCGTCCGGGACACGCCGACTATTCCTTCGACGCCAAATACGGCTTCCGCGACTATCGGGGCGGCGGACGCTCCAGTGCTCGCGAGACGACCGTTCGCGTCGCTGCGGGTGTTGTGGCTAAGAAGATCCTCGAACAGCTCTGCGGCGGCCGGGTCATCGGCTATGTGACTCAGGTCGGAGAGATCAAAGCCGAGATTGCCAAGCCTGGAGAAGTCACGCTCGAACAGGTTGAGACACGAAGCGACGGCTCGCCGAACATCGTTCGCTGTCCCGACGAAGCGACCGCAGACCGGATGATCGAACTGATCGACAAGATGCGGATGGATCAGGACTCAATCGGCGGAGCAGCAGAAATTGTGGCCAGCGGAATCCCGGCTGGTCTCGGGGAACCGGTCTTCGACAAGTTGAAAGCTGATCTCGCTAAAGCCCTCTTCAGCCTGCCGGCCGTGCTGGGTGTCGAATATGGCATTGGCTTCGGCTGTGCAACCATGCGGGGCAGCGAGCACAACGATCAGTTCGTGCCGGGCAATCCGGGAATCGATACGAAGACAAACCGCCACGGCGGCATGCTCGGCGGTATTTCGACCGGCCAGCCCATCGTGTTACGGGCAGCCGTGAAGCCGACCAGTTCCCTCTCTCGCGATCAAAAGACCGTCACCCGCGAGGGCGAAGCCACGACGATCAGCACCAAAGGCCGACACGATCCCTGCCTGCTTCCTCGTTTCATCCCCATGGCCGAGGCTATGGTCGCGATCACGCTGGCCGATCACCTGCTTCGCTGGCGAGCCCAGTGTTCCGAGATCTGCGACGGGCTCGAACCGGCTGGAGAATAAGTGCGATGTGGTACCAGACAGAACTCACTCTTCCCGAATTTCGTCGCGGTTTCCATCTGATCACCGATCACGTGCGACAAGCCTTGCCTCAGCTCAAAGATGTCGAGATCGGCCTGTTACACGTGCATATCATGCACACGTCGGCTTCGCTGACGATCAACGAGAACGCCGATCCCGATGTGCAGACTGATCTCGAAATGGCGATGAACAAAATCGCCCGCGAGGACTTTCCTTACGTGCACACAATGGAAGGCTCCGACGATATGCCGGCTCATGTGAAAGCCGCTTTGATCGGGACCTCGCTGACGGTTCCCGTTCGCGAAGGGAAGCTATTGCTCGGCACCTGGCAGGGCCTCTACCTCTGTGAACACCGCAATCACGGCGGCCGCCGACGTCTCATCCTGACTCTGCAGGGCTCCTCGGAGATCTGATCCGTTCTCCGTTTCGATTCGCTGCTAATCCCTGAGGAACTCTCCGTTGTCTGAACAAACTCCGCCCCCACCGCCGCCGCCACGCCAGCCCCACTCCCCTTATTTCCTCGACTGGGCCTGGGAGCACAAACTTCTGATGGTCCCGATCGTTCTCGCACTGGTCTTCTCGCTCTGCGGCGGCTGCGTCGGGCTGATCTATATGAATCTGATCCAGACGATTCGCCAGAATCCCCTCCACAGCAAAGTGGTGGAACTGGCCCGGGAGAACGAACGAGTTGTCGAAGAACTTGGCGAGCCGATCGAAGGAGGCTTCATCACCGAAGGCACCATCGAAGCGGACGACGACAACATGAATGGTACCGCCGACTGCACCATTCCCATCGGTGGCCCGAAGGGAAGTGCCCGCCTGCTCATCAAGGCTACCCTCGCGGAAGGCCGATGGACTGTGAACTCGCTCACCGCAAGCATGGGCAACTCGGGTCAGGTCATCACGCTGGTCGACAAAGACAATCCGGTCCTGGCCGATCCTCCCGACACCGAAGGGGTCGATATTCCGCTTGGCGAGCCGGCGGAGACAAGCTCGGACTGACTAGCTTCGCGTCATCTCATAGAGGAACACCGCAGCCGCGTGGGTCACGTTGATCGAATCGACGGTCTCCGCCATCGCAATGTGATACGTGGCATCAAGCAGTTCCGTATAGGCTGGAGCCAGCCCCTCGGCTTCGTTCCCGAGCAGTAGAACCTTTCGCGATGGCCAGCTCTCATCGGCGAACTCGTTCAAGGTCTTTGAGTCGCCTGTCAATTCGGCACCGAGTAAAGCGTAATCCTGCGTGCGAAGCGTCAGCAGATCGTCTTTGAGTTCGGCTGAGACTCGTACCGGCAGCGTGAAAATCGCTCCCATCGAGACCCGCACGACCCGTCGCAACCATGGATCAGAGCAGCTTTCCCCAAGCAGCAGCCCCGCGGCTCCGAATCCGGCGGCCAGCCTGGCCAGCGAACCAAGATTATCGGGAGAGGTCATTTTCGGGCAGCAGAGAATCAATCCCGGTCGAGCAGCGAGCGCATCGAGTGAGCAGTTCTCGGGACGCTTCGCGCAGGCCATTACGCCGCCGTGAAAGTTGAAGCCGACAAGCTGCTCGGCCTCGGCTTGCGGAAGCACGAACACCGTCGCTCGCTCGCTGAATAAGGGGCCGAGTGCGTCAATTCGACGCTCGCTGATGAGTACCGATTCGACGGTGAATCCGCTATCCAAGAGTCGGTCGACCACCCGCCAGCCTTCGGCAATAAACAGCCCGGACTGCCGGGGCAACGCCTTGTTTCGCGTATCGCGGTAAACAACAAGACGGTCATCATCGAGATTGTCGATTGGAACGACGGGCATGAGAAATCGATACTGACGAAACCTGTGAAACGACTATAATCAGGGGACCATTTTGCCTCCCCATCCAGACATTTCCACCCGGCCAGAGGACTTTTCCGTGCAGAATTCTACGGTCGCCGAATCTCAAGGCGCCCCGGACGACACGACAACTGAGGACGCCAAGCCGTCCAGCCCGGCCCGGCCACGAAAGGCCCATCACGGCGGGGGGATTGCTCGGGGACTGCTGTCCGTCGTTCTCGTCCTCGTCATTCTTGCGGGCGGTCTGGCCATGACCTATCTCATCGCCTCGATGCGGGAAGCCCCCAGACGAGCCGAGCCTGTTGAACGAATTCAGACCGTGCAGACGTTCGCTGCGGAAACGGCGACCGTTCAGGAACTCGTGACTGCGTTCGGCACCGCTCGAGCAATGCAGGAGGTTGTTCTCTCCGCTCAGGTCGCCGGAGAAATCGTCGAAACGATGATGCCATTGAAGATTGGACAGCCCGTCGCGGCTGCGACCTTCGAAACGGGAACCGATGGAGTTTCCCGCCCCTCCGGCGGCGATCTGATCGCCCGCATCGATCCGAAAACCTATCAGGAACGGGTCGAACAGTCGGAAGATCTGTTGAACGAAAACGAAGCGGAACTGGCTCGACTGCAGCAGGAACAAACCAACCTGCAAACGCGACTGGCAATCGCCCGCAAGAACTTTGAAGCCTATCAGAAAGAATACGCTCGCATCGAATCCCTCGTGCAGCAGGGCATTGCCAGTTCCAGCGACCTCACGGCAGCTGAACTCGACCTTCGCACATATGAAGACGCCAAGGTCCAGATCGAAACCGAACTTGCGCTGATGCCTCAAAAGATCTTGCAGATCGAAGCCCGGCAGCGAACGCAGAGAAACGACCTCGACCTGAGCAAGCTCGACCTCGAACGCACGGCTGTGAAGTCGCCGATTAACGGACAACTTTCGGAGATCAATGTCGAACGGGGGCAGTACGTTCGCGTGGGAGATCCGCTCGTGACCGTCACGAGCACGCAGCAGGTCGAGATTCCAATTGGCGTGGCGATGGCCGATTATCTCAAGATGGTGCCGCGAATTCGGAAGGGAGATTACCCCCGAGCCATCATCTCTTCCCGCAGCACGCAGGATGCACAATGGATCGGCGTTGTCACCCGTGCTTCGCCAGTAGCCGATGTCGAAACACGAACCGTCGACGTCTTCATTGTCGTCGACAACGAACAATACGATTCTCCGTTACTCCCCGGCACGTTCGTTACCGTACAGATTGAAGGGCCAGTTTATCGGGACGTGGTACCGATTCCTCGCGACGCCATCCTCGACGATTCCGTTCTCGTGGTCCGCGACGGCAAAGTTGCTCAGGCCCTGATCGACAAGGTCGCCGATATCCAGTCGATTCGACTCGTCTCCTTCGGGCTGCAATCAGGCGATCAGGTCGTCATGACCAATCTCGATATTCTTGAGCCGGGAATGGCAGTCCGCACGACCGACCAGAATGTCCAGACGCTGGAAAGCGAACTGCAGCGGACCCGCGTCCCAAATCTCCGCATTCTCCCTCGGTCAGCAAACAATCCGTGACGGACGTTCCACATTGTTGTTGCCACGAATTTGGGTGGCCCGTCCGGCACGGGCGGGTGACGAAGTCACAAGAGGCCGCACCATGAGCGGGTTCTCATCCAGGAGCGAACGATTCCAGTACAACACGCAGATGGCGCAGCCTCTTGTCGCGATCGCGCCCGCCCGTAGAGACGGACGGGTCGCCCTTCGAGATAAGAACCAAACTTGTCTCGCGGACAAGAGCGACTAACCCGTAGCGGCGGCATCCTGCCGCCGAAGCGATGTCACTCACAGCGGTTGCGACGAATCGCTCAACACCATCCACCCCAGCCTGAATTCCTGCCAATCACAATCGACATTCCAGGCTACTCAAAGAGCTGGTGATAGACGGTTTCCCACGTCACTTCACCCGAGTTGACCCTAGCCATGAGTTCGGGATTCGCCTTTCGCAGCTTTTCGGCCGCCGAAGAAGACTTGTCTTTCAGCGTTAGAGCGGCGGCCTGCTTTTCGACGTTGTTACCCTCACTCAGCACCCGTTCCAAATCAGCTGCGGCTGGTTCGTAGCGATCGATATCGACGCATCGCCACAGTTCCGGATGAACGGTCCGCTTCGCGGCCCAGCGTTCGTGCGCATAATCGCTGAGCATCTGAGACAGCGTGACGTTGTTCCGTTGCTCCAGACCGACGACCGGAAACAGGCTTGCTTCCACGAACAGGCACTTCAAAACCATCTGGTTCCAAAGCCCTTCCGGAAGCTGCTCGGAGGGATAAACGTTATCGTGAGCGACCGAACAGAAGACACTCCGCATGTTCGTGCGGATGCCTTCGCCGGTCCGATTCACATGAGCGGTCGGGAACGGATAAAGCGGGAGCGCCTGATAAAGCGCGACAAGCTCGTGCACTTCCCCGGCTGCGAATAGCCGGTCGAGCGTCGCGACATATCGAGACTCCTCATCCGCGGGAATCGAAAGTACGAAGAGTGTCCGGACCGCATCGATCAGACTCCAGTTGGCGGGCCTCCAGCCGGGCCGAACTGCTTCCGCCGCGGCCAGTTCCTGTTCCTTCAGGTTGAGATCGGACTTCGGCACCTTGCGAGCAGCCAGCCCGAATCGCAGATAAAGGGGCTTTGACTCACCGGCTGCGATTTTCTGCGTCGTCTCGTCAATCCAGGATCCGACCGACTCATCGACTCGCGACCGGATCCACTCCTGGAGACAGTCCTGCACCTGTGTAGCCATTCTCTTTCTCCCGAACACATCGTGTACGATCGCATTGTCTCAAATCAGCAGCCCGTCAGAAAGGCTTTCCCATCAGACCGGTGCGGCCTCTCTGGCGATCACCTCCCGCACGGCCTGGATCAGAGTCTTCATCGCCGCGTGACTGCTTTTGCCCAGTTGCTTCAGTTCCCGAACCAGTGACGGATGCGTCAGCAGTTCCCAGAACAGAGCATTCCACTTCACACTTCCATCCGGCTGCAGCAACTGGCTGATCCGAGGATCGATCGCCATTCGTGCATCATCGCTGACCGACTTGATCACCAGCCAGGGGACGCCGGCTTGATGAAGAATCCGGGCCACGGCGTAGGCTTCCATATCGACGAGCGAAGCGCCTGTTTCGGCGTGAAGTCGCTGCTTTTCTTCGATAGAAGTGACAGCCTCACGGACCGTCACCAGTGCCGTACATGTGGGAAGATCGACCGCATCGGCCAGTGGCTGATTGATCTCATCGAGTTGATCGATGTGCCGCAGAAACCGGGGACAACAGGCTCGGCCGAGAGGAGCGTCGCTGGAAAGCCCTCCACATAAGCCGGCTACAATCGCTAGGCGAACAGGAAACTGTGCAAGCATTTGCGGCAACCGCGAAGAAACGCCGCTCTCTCCGACCCCCGTCAGGCAGACGACGACTGGAACATGGCCGAACCGGCCGACTGCCCAGTTCAGATCCCCGTCTCGATGGCGTCGAACTCCCTGGAGCGACTTGCAGAAGCGATTGAATTCCAGCCGGATCGCGCAGACGATGAGAACACGCCCGTCACCTGCGTCACTCACCAGCCCTCTCCCTCATCCGGAGTCTCATCGTCGAGAGCCTGCTCAAGTTCCTCGAGATGTTTTTCGACCACGTCCGGGCGATCGGCCAGATCTTCGACGATCGAGTACTTCCCTTCCGACCAGCGAAACAGATCAACGTTGCGACACCGTTCGCTGCAGAATGGAAACGTCTCCGTTTTTTCGGTCACCTGGGGAGGCAAGGACTTTCGACAGACCGGACACGTGAGGGGTTTGATCATAAATCAGTCGCTCGATTTTGAGCTTGCGGTGCTGCTCGACTTCGATTCCGACTTGGTCGACGAGTCACTGCTGGAACTTGATTCCGACTTCTTGGCCGCCTCGGCTCCCTTCTTGTAGGAATCGCTGCGATAGTCGGTCTGGTAGAACCCGGACCCTTTGAAAATGACGCCAGCCCCGGTGCCGATCTGCCGTTTGGCTTTCAGCTTGCCGCATTCCGGACACTTGCGAACCGGCGAGGCTTTAATGGACTGAAAAAGTTCCCAAGTGTGGCTGCAGGCGCCACAGATGTAATCATAAGTCGGCATTCGTGCTTCTCGCGAAACAATTGTGAACGAAAAATCTCGCCGCAGCTGCCTGGTCCAGTAGCACAGCCACGGGAGATCAACCTAATTGTAGGCAGCGGGTCAGCTTTGGGCAGGCCCCGTGGAAACGATGACTTTCGCCGGCCGCACGATCCGGTCGTGCAAACGGTATCCGGTTTCGAGTTCCTGCATGACATGCATGGCGGGAATCTCCTCGGACGGCAACTGCTGAACCGCTTCGTGCTGATTCGGATCAAACGCTTCCCCTTCGGCGGGAATCCGTTCGACATTATGGCGGCCGAGCGTATCGATCAGCTGGCGGGTGACCATATCGACTCCCGTTTTCAGATCTTCAATACTCGATGCCTGCTGAGCGGCATCCATTGCACGCCGCAAATTGTCGATCGTCGGCAACAGATCGCGGATCAGATTGATTCCTTCGTACTTCCGAAACTGTTCAGACTCGTTAGCGGCTCGACGGCGGAAGTTCGCCAGTTCCGCATGCGAGCGGGCCAGACGGTTTTCCATTTCCGCCAGTTCCGATTGCAGATCGGCCACCTGAAGGCTCAACGCGACCGTTTCATCCGCTTCTTCACCGGCTGCGACCCCTTCGCCGTGCACATCCTGGCCGGCAGCCTCGTCGGTATTCTGCGTTTCCGCGTTCTGCACGTCCGTTTGTGGCTGTTCGGCCGGATCTTCATTGCGCTCAACATCCTGCGCCATGACTTCTACTCCCGTTGTCTCTATTAGATGGATCAGCTGGCGTCGTCGTCAGCATCCCAGTTCACGAATTCTTTCACATGATCCCAGAAGGTCTTTCGCTGAGCCGAAACGTGCACATGATCGTGCTCGGCCAATTCCCGCAGCAGTCGCTGCTGCTCGGCGTTCAGCTTCTTCGGGACCTCAATATTCAACTCAACATGCAGGTCGCCCACGCGGCCGGTTTGTGGGTCGGCAATGCCGCGGCCCTGCAGTCGGATGGTATCGTTGGGCTGCGTGCCGGCCGGAATGGTGAGTTTTGTCTTGCCATCGAGAACCGGGATCTCAATTTCGGTTCCGAGAGCCGCCTGGGCATAGGTGATCGGCACACGGCAGATCAGATGCGTCCCCTCGCGATGGAACAGAGGATGGTCGCGAACCTGGATCTGCACGAACAGATCGCCGCGAGGTCCCCCGCCACGCCCCGGGTTTCCTTCGCCCCGCAAACAAAGCTGCATGCCGGTATCGACCCCAGCCGGAATCTTGACTTCAAGTTCCACCTGTTCGGACTCAAACCCGCTTCCCCAGCAGGTCTGACATTTCTCTTCGACGACCTTGCCCTGCCCGCCGCAATTGGGACAGGTGGTCTGGACGCGGAAGAAGCCCTGGCTCTGAACGACCTGCCCGGCTCCACCGCAGTACTCGCAGGTGACCGGCTGCGTGCCCGGTTTGGCACCGCTTCCGTCACAGGTATGACAGAGCGAGTTGCGTTTCACCTTGACCGTCTTGGAGCAGCCTTTGGCCGCTTCGATGAGATCGAGGGTGAGACGCACCTGCAGGTGATCGCCGCGTGCTGGTCCGCGTGAACGTGAGCGGCTGCGACCGCCTCCGCCGAAGAAGTCCCCGAAGGCATCGAAGATATCCTGGATATCGTGGAACTGGCTGCCACCTCCGGCCCCGGCTCCCAGGCCGGCATGCCCGTAGCGGTCGTAGCGAGCCCGCTTCTCCTGATTGCTCAGCGCGTCGTAGGCTTCGGAGGCTTCTTTGAAGCGTTCCACGGCTTCTTCATCGCCCGGATTGCGGTCCGGGTGATTCTTCACCGCGATCTTCCGGTAAGCCTTCTTGATTTCCTCTACCGTCGCCGTCCGTTCGACTCCGAGCACTTCGTAGTAATCTCGCTTATCGACCATCATCGCTTATCTCGTTTTGGGTTTGAGCCGCCAGCTGAAATCCATTGGTCCGGCTTTGCGCAGTCACCGAATCATTCTCAGCGGGCGAAGACCCTTCAAGTTCAGAAAAAAAGGGTCATCGAAACGCGATGACCCTTCCCGTTACTTCCGGTGAGTTCCGTAGTGGACTCGTTCGCATGAAACTCGCACGGCAGGCAGGAGCCTGCCCTGCGTGACTTGCGAACGCTGTCCGTCTTTAGCGGATCACACCCTCGACGTTTTTGCCCTTGTCGTCTTCGTCGGTTTTGGTAACCAGAACCGAAGTCGTCAGCATCAGGCCGGAAATCGAAGCGGCGTTGGTCAGGGCGGTCTTCACCACCTTGGCCGGATCGATGATGCCCTTCTTGACCATGTCGCCGTACTCGCCACGCTTGGCGTCGTAGCCTTCATTGGTCGACATGCCGAGAACTTCGTCAGCGATCACGGCTCCATCAACACCGCAGTTTTCTGCGATCTGACGAATCGGAGCCTGCAGAGCGCGGGCGACGATCTCGATGCCGATTCGCTCATCGCCTTCGGCTTCAAGCTTCTTGACGACATCGATGCAACGAAGCAGAGCGACACCACCGCCGGGGAGAATGCCTTCTTCGACGGCTGCGCGGGTGGCGTGCAGAGCATCTTCCATCCGAGCCTTGGTCTGCTTCATTTCGGCTTCGGTGGCTGCACCGACCGAGATGATGGCGACGCCGCCGGTGATCTTGGCGAGGCGTTCCTGGAACTTCTCGCGATCGTAATCACTGTCGGTGTTCTCGATGTGAGCACGAATCTGATCGACGCGAGCCTGAATCGCCTGAGGATCGCCAGCACCTTCGATGATGGTGCAGGAGTCCTTGGTGATTTCGATGCGACGAGCCTGACCCAGGTGGCTGACGTCGATGTTTTCCAGCTTCAGTCCCAGATCTTCCGAGATCAGGGTTCCGCCGGTCAGAACAGCGATATCGCCCAGCATCGCCTTACGACGATCGCCGAAGCCCGGAGCCTTCACAGCCGAAATGTTGAGCACGCCGCGAAGCTTGTTCACGACCAGAGCCGCCAGCGGCTCCCCTTCAACATCTTCCGAGATGATAAGCAGCGGACGGCCGGTCTGGGAAACCTTTTCCAGAATCGGCACGATGTCGCGGAGGCTGGCGATCTTCTTTTCGAAGAGCAGGATGAAAGCATCTTCCAGGATGCAGGACATCGTTTCCGGATCGTTGACGAAGTACGGAGAGATGTATCCCTTGTCGAACTGCATCCCTTCGGTCAGTTCGAGCGTGGTTTCATTTCCCTTGCCTTCTTCGACGGTAATGACGCCGTCGCGGCCGACCTTTTCCATCGCGTTGGCGATCAGCTCACCGATGGTGTCGTCGTTGTTAGCCGAAATGGCACCGACGCTGGCGATCTCCGACTTCTCGGAAACCGGCTTGGCCATCTTTTCGAGCTTCTCGACAGCCGCCTGAGCAGCCCGCTCGATACCGCGACGAACCACGGTCGGGTTGGCTCCCAGAGTCAGGCTGCGAAGACCTTCCTCGAAGATCGACCGAGCGAGCACGGTTGCGGTCGTCGTTCCGTCGCCGGCGATGTCGCTCGTTTTGGAGGCGACTTCGTTGACGAGTTTGGCGCCCATGTGTTCGTACGGGTCGGACAGTTCGACTTCCTTACTGACAGTCACACCGTCTTTGGTTACGACGGGATTGCCGAAGCTCTTGTCGATAATGACATTGCGTCCGGTCGGGCCCATCGTCACGGCGACGGCGTCTGCCAGAACTCGCACGCCGCGCTGCAGCTTGACGCGAGCCTGATCAGAAAACAGCATTTGCTTTGCCACGTTGTATCTCCTCAATGTGCACCGCCGGGGCAACTAAGCAGACCGGCGTTTGTTTATTTCGATGAACAGTTCTCGCACAACCTGGAACAGCGACAGGCTTGGAGAGGCATCCACCGCAGTTGACCGATGGATGCCCGTAAGCGATGTCAATTAGACAACCTTGGCCAGGATGTCGCTTTCCCGGAGAATCTTGTACTCGGTGCCTTCAACTTCGATGTCGGTTCCGCCGTACTTGCCGTAAAGAACTTCATCGCCCTTGGCGACAGCAACTTCACAACGTTCGCCACTCTCGAGCAGACGACCTGGGCCAACGGCCACAACTTTGCCACGCTGCGGCTTTTCCTTGGCCGAATCGGGCAGCACGATGCCGCCAGCGGTCACTTCTTCAGCTTCGACAGGCTGCACAACGACACGGTCATCAAGTGGATTCAACTGCATTGAAAGAACTCCTCTAGGATTTGCTTTTGACTTTTATTCGAAATGGTTCCCGCGAGAACCGTTGATTCTGTGTTGTTTCTGGTGAGGTGCCACTGACTCCGCCGGTGCGACGGAGCCCCTGACTTCCGAGCGGTGACACTGACAGAGCCAGTGCCACTCTCGTTCACGGGCTTAGAAGCCCATGCCACCCATTCCCGGCATGCCACCCATGCCGCCCATACCTGGCATTCCGCCCATGCCACCCATACCGCCCATGCCCGGCATTCCGCCGCCCATGTCGTGGTGGTGATCGTCGTGGTGATCGGCTTCCGGAGCCGGAGCATCGACAACGATGGAATCGGTGGTCATCAGCAGCGAAGCAACGCTGGAGGCGTTCTGCAGAGCAGTGCGAACCACCTTGGCCGGATCGACAACGCCGAACTGATACATATCGCCGTAACGATCATTCAGAGCGTCGTATCCGTAAGCCTTACCTTTGCCCTTACGAACGCGGTTAGCGACGACGGAGCCGTCCTGGCCAGCGTTCTGAGCGATTTTTCGCAGCGGCATTTCGAGCACGCCTTCAACCAGCTGAGCTCCCAGAGCTTCGTCACCCTTCAGCTTCAGCCCTTCCAGAGCTTCACGGCAACGCAGCAGAGCCGTTCCCCCGCCGGGGACAACGCCTTCTTCAATGGCGGCTCGCGTTGCGGCGAGAGCATCGTCGACGAGGTCCTTCTTTTCCTTCATCTCGGTTTCGGTTGCTGCGCCGACGCGAATCTGAGCAACACCACCGGCCAGCTTGGCCAGACGTTCCTGCAGCTTTTCACGATCGTATTCCGAATCGGTCGCATCGATTTCGCGGCGAATCTGCTCGGCACGACCTTCGATCGAAGCCTTCGAACCGGCTCCTTCGACGACAGTCGTCTTGTCCGAAGTAATGAACACCTTCTTGGCGACGCCAAGATCCTTGAGCTCAACCGTTTCCAGGTTCACGCCCAGATCTTTGAACAGAGCGGTGCCCTTGGTCAGGATCGCGAGGTCTTCCAGCATCGCCTTGCGACGATCGCCGTAGCCGGGAGCCTTCACGGCTGCCACCCGCAGAATACCGCGGAGCTTGTTGACCACCAGCGTTGCCAGAGCTTCACCGTCGATATCTTCCGCGATGATGAGCAGCGGCACATTGGCCTGAGAAACTTTTTCGAGCAGAGGAACGAGCAGTTTGGCGCTGCTGATCTTCTCTTCGTGAATGAGGATGTGGCAGTTCTCGAGTTCGACGGTCTGCTTGTCCTGATCGGTCACGAAGTGCGGCGACAGGAATCCGCGGTCGAACTGCATCCCTTCGACGAGATCGACTTCGGTCGTCATGTGACGGCCTTCTTCAATCGTGATGACGCCGTCCTTACCGACTTTCAGCAGAGCGTCAGCCAGAATCTCGCCGACTTCCGGATTGTTGTTACCGGCGATCGAAGCGACAGTCTTGATGGCGTCGCGATCGTTGGCTTTAACCGGCTTCGACATCGAGCTGAGGTGCTCGGTCACGGCCGTCACAGCCTTCTGCATCCCGCGGCTGAGCGACATGGCGTCGGCTCCGGCAGCGATGTACTTCAGACCGGAGCGGAACATCGCTTCAGCCAGCACGGTTGCGGTCGTGGTGCCGTCACCAGCGACATCACCCGTCTTGGAAGCAACTTCCTTGACGAGCTGAACACCACAGTTCTGGAACTTGTCTTCCAGTTCGATGTCTTCGGCAACCGTCACGCCGTCTTTCGTCACCTTGGGAGCGCCCCAGCCTTTGTCCAGCACAGCGTTCCGTCCGCGAGGCCCCAGCGTGCTGCTGACGGCGTTAGCGAGTTTGGTCACTCCTTCCAGGAGCTGCTTTCGCGCATCTTCATCAAAGCTCAACAATTTAGCCACGGCTTTTCCTCACTACTTCAGATTCCAAAACCCAGTTTTATATTCGATCGCTTGCCGTAATCGACCGCCGCTGTGTCCCATGACTCCCGGTTCATTTCGCACTGAGCGTCCGGACAATCAGCCATCAAAGGTCTACGCAGAAATGGCACATCCCCGCAGTCGGGCTGCAGGATTGGCACATTACTTCTCTTGCGCCCGACAAGAACGCAACTCACGTGCCAGAGCCGGAAAGAGCCGGGAAATCCCCTGTTTCCAGCGGTTTCCGCCTTAGTGCCGTTTGCGAGGACACTTGCCAGAACGGGACAGCTGCCATCTTGGCAGCGAGCAGAAAGGGGCCGTGCCCGGGCGTAAGTCGGAGAGAA
The DNA here is from genome assembly GCA_017795105.1 of Planctomycetaceae bacterium. Taxonomy (GTDB): domain Bacteria; phylum Planctomycetota; class Planctomycetia; order Planctomycetales; family Planctomycetaceae; genus Rubinisphaera. Next base: position 5,029,470 of record CP051247.1, on the reverse strand, counting down.
TTCGCGTCAGGACTCTACGGAGCCATCGGCACCCCAGCCGGATTGGCCGGATTCGATTGCGGAATCTGGACCCGTGGCGGCGGCAGGATCTTCGGCGGACGGATATTCCCCGGAGCCTGTTCCAGCAGCCGGCGGAAGCCTCGAAGAGTTTCCCGCATGCCGTCGTTCACCGTAATTCGCGGCACATCGACCGTGCCGTCGACATCAACCGTGAACAACACCGGCAGCACACCTTCAAGCCTGCTCATCACCTGACTGGCCAGATTGATGCCGCCGCGACGCGGGGGGCGATAGACGAAGTCGAAATCGATCGTCCGGTCGAAACGGATATGCCCCTGACCAAACAAACTCATCGTATCACCCAGCAGACCAATTTCGTCGAACACGAACTTCTCGTCCAGCACCCGGAATTCGGCGTAGGCGTGACGGAAGGCCGTGTCATCAGCCGGGGCAAACCGCAGCGACTGGAACATCTGGAACAGCACCGGTACTTCATACAGAGCCGCCGGGCTGATGAGCAATCGTCCGTTACCCATCATCTGCCGGGTAGAAACGGCATCGCCCGCGAGGTCGATGTAGCCGTTCATTTCCCCGCGAATGTTCGCTTGCCCGTAGTTGCTTTCAATGGCCCACTGTTCCAGGCTCGCCCTGCTCAGCGTGCAGCGCAACAGATACGGCATGGTCGGCGTGCGATGCACAAGCAGATCGAGGAACAGTTCGCCACCGAAGATCCGCCCGGTGACACGTTCTTCTCGGGAAACGGTCGCCCACTCCTCGCCCGCTTCTTCCCCCTCGAACATCTTCGGGGAGCCGATTGTCATTTTGTTTTCGGTAATCACAAACGGCCCATGCACATCGGTGACGTGATACCCCATCACCCAGCAGGAATCGATCGCCAGTTTTCCGACAGGAGCCACGACGACGCCGTTCCGGTCCATCCGCCCCGCCATCGTTACCGTCCCGCTGACATCATTGACGTCGAGCCCCAGGAACAAATCGGCCTGGTTGAGCACCACTTGTCCGTCCCAGGCGGCCGTAACGGACGATCCCGAATAGTCGCCCTTAAACTCAACCTGCCCGGCCAACGAAACTGGGTCGCGTAATTGAGCCGTTTCCAGAATCTCGCGCATTCGTCCCGGCAGTGCCGCCAGGAATTCGTGGTTCGGGAACAGATCGTCGACGTCGATATGCTCAAACCGCAGCTGCCAGTATCCCGGGTGCGGCGTGAATGAACCCGACGTTTCAACCCGACATTGATCGTGTCGAGCCGTGAGGTTTTGAAACGCGACCGAATGATCCCGTCCCACAGTCACCGTCGACTCCACTTCCGTGAGTCGATACGGAAACGCGGTCGGATTGATTTCACAGCTCTTGAGCTTCATTAACGGGACCTCGGTGATGACCTCCTGTCCCGTCGTCCAGTTGACCCGCATATCGATATCGAACGAACCACGCGGCCGCAGAATATCCCAGACGCGAACGAACTCCTCGCCGGCTGCCTTACTGGCAAGATAGAGCTCCCGATCGAACTGAGCATTCTTTGCACTCACGTTCATCTCGAGCTTCCACTCTTTGCCAACCGGAACCACGGTGCCATAGCCGCGAATCGGAGTTTCGCCGTGCACTCCCATCACGCGGGTGAACTGCCAGCCCGTTTCATCAAACAGGAGATGCCCGGAGATATTGCGAATGGCCAGCGGAAACGCTTTAACCCGCATGCTGCCGTCGTACAGATCGATCGCGAGCCGCACGATCGGCTTGCGGCCACTGCTCAGCTTTCGCAACACAACGCAATGCACATCGGCTGTTCCCGCCAGTTCGAGATGCCGCATGACTTCGCGCTGCTTGTCGTTCAGGGCTCGATAGAACTGCTCGTCGATGGCAATCTTCTCGGTCGTGATATCGATCACTGTTTCGCAGTCGGGACCGGGGTCGATCACCGTGCCGGTCACTTTCACCGGACGGTCACCGGCAAGCCCTCGAAAATCGAGTGCCCACGTTTCCGGGCCTTCATCGTCGTCGGTCCGCGTAATCGTCCCTTTGATGCCGTGCACCGGATAGGAGAACATCTCGTGCTGAACGTTCCCCTCATGCACGGTCGCATTCACCAGACTCGCTCCGATGGTCGCATCCGGCTTGCGGATGACCCTCAGCTTTGCGCTTATGCTGCCCCGCGGCTGGAGTTCGTCGTAGACGGTCTGCAGACTCTTCGGGAGGAAGTCGCGAACTTCCGGCGTCACCGCGTAATTCACCAGCGATACATCGACCCCTTCGCTGACATGAGCCGGAAGCATCCCCTGCTGCCAGCCCCACGCTCCGGCGAGCCTGACAGACGTTTTCCCGGAAGCGACCAGCATGTCATCGATCCGCAGACCGAGACCATCGACGGCTATACTTCCGCGAATCTGATCGAGCGGCACGGGCAGATCCGGATGACGGAAGCGGCCGTTCACAAGTTGAGCGAACGCGGAATACTCAGGCGGCTTCCCCGCTGCCCGCGAGGAATGAAACTGCAGGCTGGCGGTGAGTTCCAGCGATGTTTCCGCCGCTTGGGGAGCTGCATCGACGAGGACTGTGCGATCTTCGAGAACTTCCCCTTTCGCGAACTTGCCGGGAGTTCCTTCCGCAGGGCGGCTGCCGGTCTGAAGTTGAGTCACGACGCGATTGGCTTCCGGAGAAATCATCGCGGCTGCTTCGAGCAGCGGCTGGTCGATCCTCAACTGCGACAGTTCCCCAGACAGATCCCAGGTTTTATGCAGCACATCGATCTCGCCGTAGAACTGCGAGGCTCCCAGCATCTCTTCGCGACCGATGCCCGAAAACCGATACTGGTGCCGGGCGATTGGAATCAGGTCCGTATCGACGGCATCGATTTTCAACCGCATCGCCCTGCTGAACTGTTCGTGCTCCCACTGCAGGACGATGCCGGCATCGCGAATACGAATCAACGGCAGAGCCGCGTCTTCTCCGCCAGCGGTGGCGAACTGCTCCCAGTTCCACGAACCATCCGGGCGACGAACGATGGTCAACTCGGGTCGATCCAGTTCCACGGTCTGCACATCGACCTTCTGCTGCTTGAGCAAGAGATCGCGATCAACCGTGATGCGAATTCCCGGAGCAGCGAAAATCGGCTGAGCTCCCGGCTCGGAAGCGAGCCGGAAATCGGCAATAACAATCCGCCCCCGCTGATCAAACTCGGCGGAAGCGAATTCAATCTCCGCTTCCGGGAACTTCGACTTGAGAGCTTTACGGATCTCCTGCGTGAGGAAATGGTCCCGCTGAGACCAGCCCCACATCACGAGACCGAGGCCAATGGCCGCAACGATCGCCGCGCAGAACACGAAACCGATCAGCGATTCGCCAAAGAAGCCAAACCACGAGCGCCGCCGCTTCTTGGGCGGCTGTGTCTCACGCGGAGGCTTCGGTCTGGATCGTCGGAAACGCATCTGGCCGGAATGTCCCGAGGGTCAAATCATGGGCGTGCCGCAACTTGCGACACAGCTGTCTCTAAGGAAAGGTATCGACGCAATCGGCGGGCATGACGCTGCCAATCGCGGTTCGGGAGGGAATTCCAGCGGCGAACCGGATGCTCTGCGGAGGCAGAAGAGAGGTCTGACGCGACATGGAACGTCCCTGTTCAACTGTCGAAATCGGTCCGTCGGACGACGGAAACTCAGTCGGTGGTCGTCTGCGGCTGCTCGGAATTCGTGCGACGGAATCGTTCCGCCAGCGCGATCCATCCGATCGCGGTGATCACCGCCAGCGAGTACTCCGCCGGGAGCCGATATCGCAGCGAACTGACGAACAGCGTGTGCAGAGCGGAAAAATACACGATAGGCAGGGTACAGAGGAAGACGAACCCCAGCGATCTCCGCATTACCCAGATGCCGTATATCGCCCCGGCGAACAAAAAGACCGCCGTCAGAGCCAGAATCCAGCGAATTCCGGGATGCTGAAACTGAGCCGCGTTGGGAAGCAGGTTCCAGTATCGCTCCAGTTTGATCAGCCCCAGCTCCAGCGCCCGGCCCGGATTTGCCTTCGCGAAGTCGAGAGCCAGGTCTTTGTAGTACTGATTCATTTCGTATTCGCTCATTCGTTCGAGCACTTTGTCCTGCTCGAAGAACGTCATGTCGCTATCGCCGGTCGCTTGCGGATGCAGCCCGTCATACAGGCTTGGCCCCATCCATAACGTCGTCAGCACAAAATGCCCCGTCACCTGTTGATTGCGAATCCCCCAGGGCAGCAGCGTGAGGAACAGACAAGCCGCCATCGCCAGGGGCGATAGAAGTCGCATCGCCAGCTTCGCTTTCGACCAGAGCACGATGATCGGAACCATCGCCAGCGGATACAGCAGCCAGCTCGGGCGAATGTAAACCGCGATCGCCCCCAGCACCCCGGTCAGAGCCGCCCAGCCGAGCTGGGTCTTCCAGGAACTGCCCGCTTCCATCCAGCGGACCATCGCCCAGATGTTCCAGATGATCGCCACCGCGAACAGACATTCGCTGAGGATCGTCACCGAAAACGCCACAAATGTGGGCATCACCGCCACAATCAGCCCGGCCAGATAGCCGGCCCACTTCGAATGGCGGAATCCCAGCCAGCAGGCGGGAAAGACCGCGAGACTCGTCAGAAACGCCAGCAAATACCGGGCGGCATGAAGACTGTCGCCAAAAACCGTGATCGAGCCGGCCAGCACAGCCGGAAAGCCCGGCATCCGCATCACGTATCGCGGCGGGTTGTACAGCGAGAAGTCTTCGCCCGCCACGATTTTGTGCGCAAGAATCCAGTATCCTGACGCGTCTCCTTCAATGAGAAACTGACGGTCGGGAATCCGATCAAGGGCGATGTTCAGAACCGCGGCTGCAATCAGACGGGCGACGACCGCCAGTCCGAATATCAGCCACACAGTCCGGTGCTCAGTTCGACTTGGAATTCGACTTCTTCTTGTTCTTGTTGTTCTGATTTTTGCCAGCCCGCTTCTTCGCCTCTCCGTCCTTGCCGATCTCGTCGACATTGACCTTAGGCAGCGCCTTGCGGTGCATTGCGATCACCTCGGCGTGCTCCGCCTTGCCGGCGAGGTTGGTCCACTCGTTCGAATCGCTGGCATGATCATAGTATTCTTCCGAGCCATCTTCATAGCGGATATACCGTCCCTGAGCCGAGCGGACCGCATGATTGTGCTTCCCGTGCGTCGTGACGCTGAACCGATCCTCTTTCGCATTCGGATTCGTGAGGAACTTCGCCAGCGACTGTCCATCGAGATCTTTATTTGGCTTCAGACCACACAGGTCGATGAGCGTTGGATAGATGTCGAGCAGATTGCACGGCACATCGCACACGGCTCCCGCGTTCGTCGTTCCGGGCACCACAATCGCCAGCGGCACGTGCGTCGTATCTTCCCAGAGCGCAAACTTCCGCCAGTGCTCTTTTTCACCAAGGTGCCAGCCGTGATCGGTCCAGAAGACGATGATCGTGTTGTCGCGGTTCGGACTCTTCTCATATGCCTCGAGCACCCGGCCGACCATGTCATCCGTGAAGGAAAGTGAGGCCAGATACCCCTGCACCGCTTTCTTCCATTCATCCGCCTTCACGACAGCCGCGTGATCGCCATCAGGACGAGCCATTCGTTTCCCGGGAGCGGGGATGTCGCTCAGGTCGTTCTCTTTGACTTCGGGCAATTGGATTTCATCGAGCGGATACTTGTCGAAGTACTCCTGCGGCACGAACCACGGCAGGTGCGGCCGCGTGAAGCCGCAAGCCAGGAAGAAGGGCTGATCCCGTTCCCTGTTCATCTCGTTGATGACCCAGTCAACCGTTTTGCTGTCGGGCATTTCACTCGACGGCTGCTGGACCGGGCCCCAGTCGAAGTGCGACTTGTCGAGGCCATTCACGTTGTGCGGCCATTTGAAGTCGGCTCCGAACGTGTGCTTTTCTTTGGACGGAGCGTATTCATCCCAGGAAGGCGGATGGCCGCCGTGATAGATCTTCCCGGAGCCGAGCGCGTAGTAGCCGCTCTTCTGAAAATGCTGCGGCAGCGTCGTCATGCTCTCCAGCGCCGGCTTCCACGGCGTCCCATTGAAGTAGATCCCGGTCGTCGACGGCCGCCGCCCGCACATCAGCGCCGCCCGAGAAGGATTACACGCCGGAGCGGCACAGTAACACTTCGAGAAAAGCACGCCCATCTCGGTGAGCCTGTCGATGTTCGGCGTATTCCCCTGCGGATGCCCATTGAGCCGACTGATCCAGTCGTTCATGTCATCAACAGCAATGAACAACACATTCGGCTGATCCTCAGCAGCCTGGGCCACGGGTCCCACGACGAGAGAACAGAGAACCAGCAGACACCCCAGCATGCGAAGCGACATCAGAAACCCTTTCATCGAGAAGTCGAGATGAGGGCGTTATTCTGACAGAGAGCGGAAGCAAAAGCGACCAAGCCATCGGAACATTCCGATTGGTATGAACACGAATACCGGGGATGGCACAGAGATTCATCTCTGTGTTGCAAAGCAACAAGAGGCTTGTCTTGAGCATACATTAGCTTCACGCAATGTCGTTTTCAGCCTCCACGTCAATCCGGAATTTGTTCAGGCAGTATCACCAGATTTGGAATTCGAAGTTGGGTGCTTCTTCACTGCAAGTTGCTTCAGAGCGACAAGGAGAACAAGAAGAATGAAACAGACGATTCCCACAGTCAGGACGTCTGTCCTGTGTCGGTGGAGAAAGAAGAAGAATGCAAATGAGGCCAGGGACGTGTAAGTGAAGTATACGACCAGGACGTAGTACAAAATATTTAGGATCCTTCTACGCATAGAAGCCTCCTTTCCGACGGGTGAATGAAGCTGCTGCCAAATTATCGCAGGGTTGGCACAGAGGTTTATCTCTGTGTTGCAAAGCAACAGGAGGCGTGTCTTGAGCGTAGTACATCAGGCATTATGCAAGCATGTCCAAACTTCCCCGAAAGTTCGAAGACCAGAACTACGTCCACTTCATCACCTTCTCCTGCTACCGACGCCGTCGATTCCTCGAACACGACCGCATCTGCAAAATCGTTCTGGGCAACCTTGGAAAGCAACTCAAAAAGTACAAAGGCAACTGTCACGGTTTTGTCCTGATGCCGGACCATGTGCATCTTCTCGTCCAGTTTCAAGAAGCGGGTCGTATCAGTTCATTTCTACGGGAGTGGAAGCATCAGACTTCGTTCCACGCCCGCAAGGCCATCAAAAAGTTCCTGCCGCGACTGAGCGAGAAACTCCCGGAAGGTGATCCGTTCTGGCAGCGACGCTCTTACGATTTCCCGATCGAAAGTATGGAGAAATACCGGGAGAAGCTGGAGTACGTGCATCTTAATCCGGTTCGTGCAGGTCTGGTGGAGAGACCGATCGACTGGAAATGGAGCTCAGCGCGATGGTATGAGCTTCGGCAGTTTGTCGGGGTGGAGATTGTGACGACCGATTCGTTGAGTTGAACGTCTTTTCCCAGCCTCCTGTTGCTTCGCAATACAGAGATAAATCTCTGTACCATCCCATTGAGCTCACCGAGGACATTGCATGCCCACGCGAGCGTGGGCATGGCACCCGGGGCGGTCTTTCGAAATCCGTCCGCGCATGAAGAAAGGTGCACTCCGGGGAGTGCACCTTTCTCGTATTAGAATCCGCGTTTCGCGGGTTCGGCTTAGTACAGGTCGTCGTCGTGTCCGGAGTGCTTGTCGTCCTTCGGAGCTTCGGCGATCAGGGCGTCGCTGGTCAGCAGCAGAGTCGCCACGCTGGAGGCGTTCTGCAGAGCTGTGCGGGTCACCTTGACCGGGTCGATGACACCGGCCTTGACCATGTCTTCGTACTTGTCGACAGCGGCGTTGAATCCGACGTTGCCTTCCTGATCGAGGACCTTCTCGCAGATCACGCTGCCGTCGAGACCGGCGTTGTTGGCGATCTGAGTCAGCGGAGCACGGCAGGCACGCAGGATGATCTGGTAGCCGACCTTCTCGTCATGGTTCAGGCGTTTGCCTTCAACCTTGGAAGAAGCACGCAGCAGGGCGACTCCACCACCGGGCAGGATGCCTTCTTCGACGGCTGCACGGGTGGCGTGCAGGGCGTCTTCAACGCGAGCCTTCTTTTCCTTCATTTCGCTCTCGGTGGCTGCACCGACGTTGAGCTGAGCCACGCCGCCGGACAGCTTGGCGATCCGCTCTTCGAGCTTCTCGCGATCGTAGTCGCTGCTGGAAGCTTCGAGTTCGCGGCGAATCTGATCAATCCGAGCCTTGATGTCGGACGTCTTGCCTGCACCTTCGATGATGGTCGTGTTGTCCTTGTCGACAACGACCTTCTTGGCACGACCGAGGTCGCTCAGCTGAATGTTTTCCAGCTTGATGCCCAGGTCTTCGAAGATTGCCTGACCGCCAACCATGATGGCGATGTCCTGCAGCATGGCCTTACGGCGATCGCCGTAGCCCGGAGCCTTCACGGCTGCCACGTTGAAGGTGCCGCGGAGCTTGTTGATGACCAGCGTCGCCAGAGCTTCGCCTTCGACATCTTCAGCGATGATCAGCAGCGGCTTGCCGGAGTTGACGACCTTTTCCAGAACCGGAACCAGGTCCTTGATGCTGGAAATCTTCTTCTCGTGGATGAGAACGTAAGCGTCGTCGAAGTTGACTTCCATGTTCGTCGAATCGGTGACGAAGTACGGCGACAGGTAGCCGCGATCGAACTGCATCCCTTCGACAACTTCGAAGTTGGTTTCGAGGCTCTGGCCTTCTTCGACGGTGATGACGCCGTCTTTGCCGACCTGATCCATCGCTTCCGACAGAATGCGACCGATTTCGGTGTCGCCGTTGGCGGCCACGGTTCCAACCTGAGCGATCGACTTCTTGGTCTTACACTCGATGGCCATATTGCGAAGTTCGGCGGTGATGTCCGAAACGGCCTGATCCATGCCGCGCTTCATGTCGATCGGATTGACGCCGGCGACAACCGACTTCAGACCTTCGTTGAAGATGGCTTCGGCCATGATGGTCGCGGTCGTGGTTCCGTCACCGGCGACGTCGGACGTCTTGCTGGCAACTTCGCGAACCATGCGGGCGCCCATGTCTTCGAACTTATCCTGGAGTTCGATTTCCTTGGCGACAGAGACGCCGTCCTTCGTGACGGTCGGCGAACCGAAGCTCTTTTCCAGAATCACGTTACGGCCACGGGGTCCGAGCGTCACTTTGACTGCGCGAGCCAGCTTGCTCACGCCGCGACGCATCGCTTCCTGTGCTTCCTGATCGAAAGCAATCATCTTTGCCATCTGTATCTCTCCTGAAGGTTTAAGTCTTGAGTATTCGAATCGCAATCGAGGTCGGGCGGAGAGCCCACTCGGGCGAGCGCCGGGCCAGCAGGCCGCCGGCTGGATTCAGTTTGGTGTCTCTATCAGTTTCTCGACGTCCAATCTGGCTGGGTAAAGCACTGCTGGGCGAGCCAGCAGTGGCACCCATTGAAAGACATCCGAGCAGACCGAAGGACTAGTAGGTCGCGAGGATGTCGCTCTCGCGGAGCAGCAGGTAGGTCTCGTCGCCCAGCTTAATTTCATCGCCGGCGTAGGAGCTGAAGATGACCTTGTCGCCTTCTTTGACCGTCAGCGGCAGCTTGGTGCCGTCGCTCTTCGTGTGTCCGTCGCCGATGGCAACGACTTCGCCACGCTGCGGCTTGCTCTGAGCGGAATCGGGCAGAACGATTCCCCCTGCGGTTTTGGTTTCTGCTTCCTGTCGCTTCAAAACGACCTTATCGCCCAGAGGAACGATCTTCACTGCCGAACTCACTGCCATGGGACATGCTCCTGATGTCTGCTTGCTGATGCTCGTTAAGAGAGAAAAACCCAATCACCCCGCTGCCAAAATGGACGTCAGACGGGGCGTATATTTCCACGCCGGATCATTAAGGCAACAGCCGTGCCAAATGAAGAGAACGTGAGCCGGGACGCTTCGCACCCGCAAGAAACCCCTGTTTTTTAGGCTTTCTGTACGGAGAGCTCCGGAGGCCGATTTCCGGCCGACATCTGGCAGAAGACAGAATCTGCCATGATGGCAGACCTTAACCGAGGTTTCCCCAGAAGCTCGAAACACTCCGGCAGGGTGACACAGACATTCCTGCCTGTGCGGAATCGGTACACGAATCGAGTGGGGTGTAGATCTACCTCACCATGATGGCACACTGCCGCCGCGACGGTTTTTGTCCACAGACAGGAATGTCTGTGCCACCGGCTGAGGGTGACGTAACAAGAGGGGCGGAACCGGAACCGGACGTCACGTCAGCGGTTTCTGGCCCTGTTCTTTGCGACGGTCGTTCAGCTGCCGAAGGGATTCGGGCTCCTGTTTCAGCAGTTTGATCAACTGGGAACTGCTCACGCCGAGTCGCTCCGCGGCTGCTTTGTGATCCCAATCCACTGCCTGCAGAACGTCCAGAGCATCGGCCAGCAGCGTGGCGAAATCGCGGTGATGCGGGCTGACGACGATCTTTCCGCCCTGAACGCGGGATTTCCACAAAGTCTCATCGGGCAACGCTTCCCCCGGCGTGCGGTGCCACAGGGCGAGCTGGAGTCGCAGCCGCTCGATGGCCTGCTTCTGATTTTCGATCTGCGACCGGCGTTCGCTCGCCATGGACGACAGATCGGTGGGCAGATGCCGGACGCGAATCGCCGTTTCCACTTTATTGCGATGCTGCCCGCCGGGGCCACTGCGGCGCTGACGTTTGATCTCGCATTCGGCCAGCAGATCTTCTTCCTCGAGCCGGCAGGGGTGAATGGCCTGTTCCATCAGGTTTCCTCCATACTGAACCATTTGGGGACCGGCGGCGGTTCGTAGGCTGCCATTTTGCCGATCAGCTCTTCCGGATTCTCCCCCACGCTGACCAGATTCCGGTGTTCCGGCCGCACGAATTCCGATTCAATCGAGTGCTCAACCAGATTCACCAGCGGATCGTAGAATCCGCCCGCGTTGAGCAGACCGAGCGGCTTGCGGTGGACGCCCAGCTGGGCCCAGGTCATCACTTCGAAGAACTCTTCGAACGTGCCGAGACCGCCCGGCAGAGCAATGAAAGCGTCCGACAATTCGGCCATTTTCGCCTTGCGGGTGTGCATGTCCGGCGTGACGATCACTTCGGTCAGGCCGGTGTGGAGCAGCTCTTTCGTGGCCAGAAAAGTCGGAATGACCCCGGTCACCGAGCCTCCTTCCGCCAGAACGGCATCCGCGATCGCTCCCATCAGCCCGACGCTGCCGCCACCGTAGACGAGTGACCAGCGGTTTCGCGTCAGCAGCCGGCCCAGGTTCTGAGCCGCCTCGCGGAACTCGCTCCCCTTCCCCAGCTGCGAACCGGCGAACACGCAGACACTTTTCCAGTTCGGAACAGTTCCTTCCGACACGCTTTTCCTTTATGAAACTGATCTTCAGACTAATTCCGGGGATTACTACACTACGCCCCCGCTGCACATTATCTCTTTTCGCCCTGAATTGAAACGACATGCGTACTGCTTATCTCGAATGCCAGATGGGAATCAGTGGCGATATGACGCTCGGCGCTCTGATCGACGCCGGCGTCGATGCCAACGAGATCCGAGCCGGCATCGATTCCCTGAAACTCGAAGGAGTCGAACTGCATGTCGAGAAAGTGATGAAGGGGGGCTTTGCCGCCACGGCTGTCACGGTCAAGCATCCGAAGCAGCACGCTCATCGGCACATGAGCGACATTCGCGAGATCCTTTCCCGCTCCGATGTCATCACCGACAACCAGAAACAATTGGCTCTGCAGATTTTCGAAGCGATCGCCGGAGCCGAGGCTAAAGTTCACGGCTCGACTGTCGATAAGGTCCACTTTCACGAGGTCGGGGCGATCGACTCCATCGTCGACATCATCGGAGCGGCCATCGGCTTCGATCTGCTCGATGTCGATCTGATCTGCTGCAGTCCGATTCCAACCGGACACGGTCTCGTTCACATCGATCACGGCATCTGCCCGATTCCCGCGCCCGGCACCGCCGAACTCCTCAAGGGAATTCCACTGCAGGATGTCCCGGTCGAATTCGAACTGACGACGCCGACCGGAGCCGCGATCGTTCGTGTTCTTGTTGATCGATTCGGGCCGCGTCCGCCGATGACCATCGAGCAGATCGGCTACGGAGCCGGCACGAAGACATTCCCGCAGCGGGCGAATCTGCTGCGGCTGTTCGTCGGCCAGAGCATTCCCACGAAAGACCGCGAAACGGTCGTGCTGCTCGAAACCAATCTCGACGATACCACGCCGGAAGTCGTCGGCTACACGCGGCAGCTGCTCGAAGAAGCCGGTGCTCTCGATGTCTACACCACGTCGATCGACATGAAGAAAAACCGGCCCGGCGTACTCCTGAGTGTCCTCTGCCAGCCGCTGCTCGTTGATGAATTGCAGGACATCATCTTCGAACAGACCGGCACCCTCGGCATCCGCATCTCGCCGCTGGAACGAGCCACGCTCTCGAGATCCATCGCCACCGTGGAAACCATTTACGGTTCGATTCGCGGCAAGGTCACCCGCCCCGTCGGTCGCAGCGAATGGTTCCAGCCGGAGTTTGAAGACTGTGCCAAAGCCGCCAGCGAGCACGACATTCCGCTGAGGGATGTCTATCGAACCGCTCAAAGCGTGTTTGCCGAGCATCAGTCCACTGCCGCGCTCCACGACCACGACCACGACCACGACCACGACCACGACCACGACCACGACCACGACCACGACCACGACCACGACCACGATCACGATCACGATCACGATCACGATCACGATCACGATCACGATCACGATCACGATCACGATAAATAGCCACTCAACGTCTTTGCCCGCGTTCCCGGGAGGATCCCTCGAATGCTCAATGGAATGGAATCCGCGTTCATCATGCTCGGCGCCGTCCTCCTCTGCAGTGGACTGCTGCTGTGGAAGACGAACGCTGCCCGGAATCGTATCGCCCGGCAGGACCCGATCCGCGACCTCGCGCGGGAACGGGAACAGAAATCCCAGTCGCCGGAAGCTCTTATTCACGACATGGAAGTCCGCCTGTTCGACTACGGCCGGGAGGTCGAAGGCCGTGTCGAAACGACGCTCACATTGCTCGATCGGCTGATCATGGACGCCGAGAGCGAAGTAACGCGACTCGAAGATCTGCTCAGCGTGTCGCGTGCGTCATCGACCTCCGAACCGGTCAACCAGGAACGTCTTCAGCAACTGATCGCCGCCGGCCTGACCGACGAAGAGATCTCGCGCTGCCTTCGCTGTGACGTCGAGATCGTACAAGCCGCCCGCTTCGACAACGGCACCGACCGCGAAGCCGCCTGACACTTCGTTCCGTCTGCAATGCAACGGGGTACCACTGGCGTCTCGCCAGTGCAACTCAATGCGATACTCAATCGGGTGCCATGCTTGCATCGCGAAGCAGGGCAAGCATGCCAGTTGACGAGCCTCACTCTCTCGACGCCGATGGAACTGTCCGAATGGCATTTCCGTCGACACCTTCGTTATTGGATGCCCCAGCGGCATGCTTGCCCTGCCTCTTCGAGGCGATGCATGCATGGCACCCGACACAGGTTCAATCATTTAGTTTGACGAGACACCGCTTCGGCCCCCGGCTCCGGAAACTGCGTCAGTTGTGCGATCCCTCTTTGTCCGGGAGATTGACTCTGCTATGTTAAATCGAGTCGAGGCGGACAGACGGTCGCTGCCTCGGGAATTCACGCGAAGTTCTGTCGGATACGAGAGTCAGTTATGAGAGCCAACCTTTCCGTTATCGCCATCCTGCTTACCTGTTGCCTCACGCTGCAGGCGGCTGACTACGCCGCCCTGAATGCAAAGGTCAAGCAGGACGTCGACAAGATCAACAACGCCATCATCGAAGGCAAGTTTGAAACCGTCGTCGACCTGATGTATCCGCCCGCAGTTCAGGCCGCCGGGGGACGCGAGCCGATGCTTCGCCTCATGGAAACCGGCAAGCAGAACATGAATAAGCAGGGCTTCTCGTTCCAGAACGCCACGGTTGCGGAACCGTCCGCTCCCATCGCCGGCGGCGAGAAGTGGTTCCTCACTGTTCCCTTCGACCTGACAATGAAAGTCCCTGGCGGCACCCTGAAGTCGCAGTCGTACCTCATCGGCATCTCCAGTGACCAGGGACAGACCTGGTCGTATCTCAACGGAACCGAAGACGTCCAGGGACTTAAGAAGCTGGTCCCCGAACTGCCCGAGACACTGAAACTTCCGGCTCGCCAGCAGCCGCAGTTCACTCCCGATGCTCAGGAGTAAGACCTGCTCCGGCGGCATCCTGCCGCCGAATGGATGAGGGAACGGATCACACCTCATGTCCACTAATGTGGACTTCTTGCATGTGTGACGCTGGTTAGCGGCTCGTCGCGTGAGAACTCTCTGCGCTCTTTCGGCGGCAGGATGCCGCCGCTACGGGATGGCGTGGTTTGCGGCCGGGTGACTTACATCTCGGTTTGTGGAGCCGGTATGATGGGAATTCGTCGCCGATGCGCATTTCCATCCTGACTCTTCCCGCGATGAGGTCCCTCCGATGCTCCGAAGCCTGGCTCTGCTGACGTCTCTTCTGCTAATTACCCCCGCCCTCCATGCCGCCGAACCGAACTGGCTCGACGTTTCGAAGTCGACCATGGGCGAAGGCGATATCGCCTGGTACGACGCCAAGCTGCTCACGATCGAGGGCCAGGGCTGGTCCGAAACGAAAGCTCCGTACGATCGCTTGCCTCCCAAAGCGGAAGAAACCGTTCGCGATTCCGTCTGGAGTCTGAGCCGTCACTCGGCTGGGATTGCGGCCCGGTTTGTCACGAATGCGACGAAGATCGACCTTCGCTGGGAGCTGACCAGTTCGCGGCTCGAAATGCCCCACATGGCGGCAACCGGCGTAAGCGGCATCGACTTGTATGTCCGCGATGACGCGGGCGAATGGCGCTGGCTCAACTGTGCCCGCCCCTCCGCACAGAAGAATACGTCGACGGCCATCAGCAAGATTCCCGAAGGCACGCGGGAATACATGATCTACCTCCCGCTCTACAACGGCGTCACGTCCGTGGAAGTCGGCATTCCTGCCAACAACGAAATCGCTCCCGGTCCGGAGCGTCCGGAAGGGCATCAGAAGCCGATCATCTTCTACGGCACCTCAATCACGCACGGAGCCTGTGCCTCCCGTCCCGGCATGCCACACCCCGCGATTCTGGGTCGGCGGTTCGATCGTCCCGTCATCAACCTCGGCTTCTCCGGCAACGGACGCATGGAACCGGAAGTCGCCGAACTGATCGCGGAGATTGACGCCGCCGTGTATGTCATCGACTGCCTGCCGAACATCGGCGCCAAGGAAGTCCTCGAACGCACCAAAGATGTCGTCGGCATCCTCCGCGAAGCACATCCCGAAACGCCGATTCTGCTCGTTGAAGACCGCAGCTATTCCAACAGCTTCCTGGTCACCTCGAACCGGGAACGCAATCTCACAAGCCGGGAAGCCTTGAAGAAGATGTACGACGAACTCCAGTCCGAAGGCGTCAAGCACCTCTACTACCTCGAAGGCGAACACCTCCTCGGCGACGACAACGAAGGCACCGTCGACAGCTCCCACCCCACCGACCTCGGCTTCTGGCGACAGGCCGACGCGTTTGAAGAGGTACTGAAGCCGTTGCTGGATTAGGTGCGGTTCGCGGGCACTGCGATGTTCTTTCGAAAGGGATGGCTCAGACGCGTGCGTCTGAGTGGCGAAGCCACAGGACGCGAGTGTTCGACCTTTGCCTTTTCATCCGCATCGGTCACCGGCTTCCTGTTCCTGCTGATCACGTGCACGTCTGGGCCATCTCGCTGTCGTTGGGTTCGAGGATCGCAAATGAGAGAGATTATGAGCGATGATGCACGAGGGTTACGAATCATTGGTGACTGGGCTGTGCATGGAAATTCTCTTTTGCTGCGGCACAGACAATTGCTGAGATTCGATAACAGAGACGCAGGATTTGGTGTATTCTGAATCAAAGAAAGGTTCGAATCCGAAATCTTCCCCGTCTCACCGAGGAACATGGTGGAAACGCCGATGAGTGATTTGTCGATTTTTGATCTGAGTCCGTCCGAGAAACTTCAGCTAGTCGCGGATCTCTGGGACGATCTGGCAGCGATCCCCGAGAACGTGCCCGTTCACGAATGGCAGCTGGAAGAACTTGCTCGCAGAAAAGCGAACCTCATGAAGCATCCAACGTCGGGAAGCTCATGGGACGAAGTCAAAGACAGAATTCGCAGTCGTTATGGCCGTTAAGTTGGTCATCGTTCCAGAAGCGGAGCAGGATCTCGCAGAATCCTACGCCTAGGGCGTGACTCACGAAATTGAAGCCCGTCATCAAGGTTGATACCTGCCGTTCATTCGTGCGATTTTTTGACTACCTCTATCATTCAAGCGTCCTTAATTAGGTCAGCTCCGCTGAGTCGACACCCGACTGAACACGGCTGAATCGCCTCGCCAAATGGATTACTTTCAGAAAGGTCGGAGCTATTACTTTCTGAAGTCGGCGACTCCAGTCGAATACGTCTTCGAAGGAAACGAACCGATCCCACCACTTTTTGATCTCGGCTGGGTCCTTGGCGAACCATTCGTTTTCTCTCCTGTCAACCAGAAGAAAAGCCGGATCGTCGTTTATGGACGCGGATGGACGCGACGTCACTTTTTCACGGCTCGAGACTTGCGTCAGGCAATCGTATCCCGGGCGCTGAGGAAGTATACGAAGGCTCTACCGACCCCAATCGATACAACCTTTCCGCACAGCTTCCCCTCATCACTCTTTGATCGCTACTACCGGGAAGAACTGGAACGATGCCGCGACCGTCACGCTCTGCCCGATTACGTTCTGTACGTGTTCCGGAATTTTTCCATTGAGTGGGCTGACCGCCTCAGCCAACTGGAACAGATCAGAACAGTGGACAATCTGCTCGATGGAGTCGCCGTGGTCCGGTTGTTGAAGAATTCGCCTTATCACCGCCTGGTGATCACCAATGCCGTTATTGAACCGACCTTTCTCTCGGCCTTGAAAAAACTGACCCATGTTCATGAACTGTTCTTCCACATGTCCGATCTCCGTGGAATTGAAGGTTCCGATCTGGAACAGCTTGATCAACTGAAGATGCTTTCTCTTTGCGAATGTCGTTTGCCCGAAGAACTATCCTTCCATTCGCCGGAACTTCGCTTACTCGATCTTTCAGCGACAGATTTACCGTCAGTGGCACTCGAAGACCTGATTACGCGACACACATCGCTGCAGCACGCGGATGTTTCCATGACATCGATCAAGGCCGAGCAGATCCGGGTCATCGCACGAAAGCCCCTGGAGAACCTCATCCTCGACTACTGCGACGAATGCTCAATTCCACTCGGCGACCTGAGTCGCTTGAAGTTCGTCAGTCTGCGAGGCTGTCGGCATCCGTTGTCGAATCTGCTGGCATTTCAGGAGTCGTTTCCGGAAACGACACTGGTTTTCTGACGATTCGTGAACCGCACGCACATTTTTTCGTTCGGCTAATGATTGGCAAAAACAGAATCGTCCATGACCAGCGCATACGAGAACCAGAACGACCCCATGGTTTCCGACGATATCAACCGAAGACACGCCTACCGAGTGCTCTTCGCATTTGCAGGATCGGCGCCATTCTATGCACTAAACCTGATGACGATCATCTGGTTAATGACCCAGTCAATGGTTTCGGGGAGATTCGCCTTTATGGATTCGATCCCCAAATACGCGCTGATTCTGCTGGTCGCGTCCAGCAAACTGCTCTGGCTCGCGTCAATGTGGATCATCAGTTCTCTGGTCGAACGAAGCAGGTACAGAATCCAGATCCTCACCGCGATACTGGTCGCTACTCCACTGATTCTCATTCCGATGATGCTCTACTTTCCGCTCTTAACGGGAGAGGTGCCCGAAGAAACGAGCGAACTTGTTGAGTTGATCTTCGGAGTCCTTTTCGCCCTGGTTATACCATTTCTTCCATTTATCCTCAGCAGAAGGAACGTCATCTAAGATCGGCCTCAAGATATTTCCCTTTCGCTTTCTGCACGAGACACCGGTTAAAATACCGTTCAGACTTTGAGTAATAACTCCTCTTCATTTTTTCATCGTCAGCATGCCGTTCGAACTCACCCTCGCCATTCTGATCCTGATGTTCGCCGGCGGCTTCACGCTGGTTCTGTTCTCGTACATCTTCCAGACCGGCCCCGGGTTTCAACCGACGCACTTCTTTGGTTACGATCGATTAACGGCGAACGGACAGCGAACCTGGCAGATTGGTTTCGGGCTCGTCGCTGCTGCGGTGGTGATCCTGCTGACCCCGGGAGACTAGACTCACAGTGACTCAACAAGGAGCGACGTGATGCGAGTTCTTCGGAAATCCAACACTGTCATCGGAACACTCATTCTGTTGTTGATCATTGGGTTCGTTCTCGCCAGGGAGGAACCTCAATCCTCTCTCGACACCGTCGAATTGGAACGCCAGCTCGCCGACTATGTGCTCGTCGATATGTCGTACCGTTCGCCGCCTCCTGTGGAGCACAACTATTTACGAATTCATCGCCGATCTGGAGAGCTCCGCACCACGAATGGCGTTGACTGGGGCGGCTGGAATGACCCAGGCAATATTGGCCTGGAGGCCGATGGGAAAGATGCGAGCCGAATCCGTCGGCAGATTCTGGAATCGCTCCAGGCTTCGGAAACTGCTGCCCGTCGGTTGCTGTTGCATCAGAATACGACAGTGCGCCTCGTGACCATGGAGGCCCTGCAGCGGGAGTGCGATGGTCCTGCGGTGCGACAGTTACCCTCGTATCTGTTTGTGATCCTGGAAGAGTTTCTGGAGGACTCGGATAGCGGAATGGCCAGCTATGCATACGGTTGCATTCGCAGGACCGACCACTGGTCCGCCGAGATGCTTTCCACTTCGCTGCAGCATGAAAACGCCGTCATCCGGGCGTTCGCCGCAGTCCACATGAGCAAACTCATCCAGAGGGGGCGTGTTCCCACGGAAGAGTTGATCCCATTGATCGATCTGCTCGCTCAAGGCCTTACGGATCCTCATCCGGCTGTGAGGCAGCAATACCACTGGGCCGCCCGCCAGGCTCTGAAAGCCGCTCTTTCAGAAGCCGGCGACGACAAGCGTCGGGAACAGGCATTGACGGAGTTTCTTTCGGTCTACGAGAACGGCACTTCTGTCGATGAGAGACTCGGCGTAGTGGGTTACGTGGAAGCCGGCGAAGATTCGACGCAGCTTTGGGATTCGATAATCCAACGTCTTCGAGACAGAAAAGAATAACTATCAGGAAGTCCGCCCATCGCCCTAAACGGATCCCAAAACAGCTGGGGCGTTGGTCTTTTCATCCGCGTCGGTGACCGGCTTCCTGTTCCTGCGGAACCCAGACGTGCACGTCTGGGCCATCCTTATTCGCTCATCAGTTCCGCGATTTCGATGGCTCGGTGTTCTTCGGCGGACTGGTAGCAGGCATCGACCAGTGCCATGGTCCAGAGGTTGTCGCGGGCGTTGAGGTTGGCGGGGGTGCCGGTTTCGAGGGAGCGGAGCAGTTCGCACATCGGGCCCGCGAAGGCGTCGGGGAACCAGACTTCGTTCCACCGGGGTTGATGCCATGTCTCCGGGTCTGCGGTCGTCACAAAATCGAGCGTGCTCGGGGAACGGGCGGGATAATCGGGCCAGCCGATGGTGCCGCGAGCGAGGCCGGTTGTGCCTTCGATCCGCCAGTTGATGCCGATGTCCTTGCCCGGTCCGTCGGAAATCGGTCCCGCCCAGACATCGTCCCAGCTGCTGACGCGGAGGCCGTTTTCGTATTCGAGGATGTAGGTGCAGATTCCGTCCTGATGCGGAAACTTCGTCCGGGGATCGGTGCGGATGCTGGCGAAGACGCGTTGCGGGTTGCCAAACCAGTAGCGGAATGTGTCGAGGTGATGAATCGACATCACGCGGAGCGTGAGCCAGCCGAGGCGTTCCTGCCAGGGCATCCAATGCGGCACGGCTCGCATATCGATCGTGGCGAAAACCGGTTCGCCGAGGGCGTTCTGATTGAGCAGTGACTTCGCCGCTCGCACCGACTGGTCGTATCGCATGTTCTGATTGACGACCAGTGTGACTCCCGCGGCTTCGCACATCTCGACAATTTCGCGAGCCTGCTGCAGATTCATGCCGAGAGGTTTTTGCGCGAGGATGCCGCGAATGTGCGGCTGCTCGACCGCTTCGCGGATCACATCGATCTGCACATCAGGCGGCACAGCGATGTCGATCACCGGAATCGAGGAATCGGCCAGCAGTGCCGAGGAAGAGTCGTAGACTTTGAGGCCATGTCGAACCGCAACCGATTCCGCGGATGACTTCGTACGGGAGGCGATGCCGACGGGTGTCAGTCCGTTCGCCAGGTACGCCGGCAGCTGGCAGTCAGCCATGATGAAGCCCGCTCCGATGCAGCCGATGGGAACGGAGCGATTCTCCGGGAGATGCGGGTGGATGTCGAGCTGGTAGTCGCCGGAGTGGATCATGGTTGGCTCCAGACTCAGGGAAGTTCATTTCCGTAGCGGCGGCATCCTGCCGCCGAATCAATGTTGCAGATCAGAGGACGCTGGTTTGAATCTCGAAGACCTCACGATTCCAGTTCAAGACGCGAATGGTGCAGCCTCTTGTCGCTATCGCGACCCGCCCGCTGAAGCGGACGGGCCACCCCAGTTGACTATGTTTATCATTGATGCGTATCGCATTGAGTTGCTCAGGTTACTCAGATTCGGCGTCCATTCGGCGGCAGGATGCCGCCGGTACGGGAGGGGCTCACTGATCCATGACGCGGGAGGTGCGGTCTTCGGCCTGGCGGAGGAATTTGCTGTTTTCGGTCGCCGTTTTCACGCCGACTTCGCGAAGGGCGGTGTCCGGCAGCTTGATGAGTGGCGTGTACTGCGGATGGTGATGCGGAATCAGTGGGTCGTTTTCTTTGGTGTTGTAACAGCAGATGAGCCCCCAGCGGGGGTGATCGCTCAGGTTGGCATCGGACCGGTGCAGCAGGTTGCCGTCGAAGAAGAGCCCCGTGCCGGCTTTCATTTCGCAGTAGAAGAGGGGAAAGCGAAGCCTGGCCAGTTCGACCCGTTCGAGGTCAGCTCCGGTCTGTTCGCCGGCGAAGTTGTGATCGATCCGCCCCATGCGATGCGAGCCGGTCAGCACCTGCATGCAGCCGTTTTCTTTGGTGGCCGGATCGATGGCAATGAAACAGCTGCCCATCGTCGGCAGCAGGCAGCCGTTCTTGTACCAGTAGCCGTAATCCTGATGCCATTCCCAGGCGCCGCCGACGCGAGGCTGCTTGGCACTCAGTTTCGAGTGGTAGTGATAGACCTCGCCGCCGAGCAGCTGCTCCATGCGATTCACGACTCGCTCGCTGCGGGCGATGGTGCCGTAGATATCGTCGCCGGGATGATTCCAGAGCGAGAGATTCGTCTTGCGGCCGGAGGCATCTTTGACATCCATCGCGGCCTGCTGAAGCACGGCATCGGCTCGGGCCGCCTGTTGCAGAAGCGACGTCTCTTCCGGATCGAGCAGGTCTTCGACGAGCAGGAACCCGTCGCGACGGTACTGTTCGAGTTCCGCCTCGGTGAACGATGGAGCACGCATCAGAATCTCCTGGCATTCACGACTGGTCGAATCATCGCACTGCTGGACGAGCCGGCAGTGGCACGCCCAACGGCAGTCAACTCGCGTAGTGGCGAGTCGATCAAAAAGTATCAGTTCGCCTGAATCCCCTCTCCCCCGTGGGGGAGGAGAGGGTTTAGGGTGAGGGGAAATGCGGGTCCCATGCTTCGTGGGCCGTTGATTTCAATTTAAGGACAACGTCGCTTGTTGATCGCCCCCTCATCCGCCCTTCGGGCCTGCTGCGTTTCGCAGCGACTATTTTCAGTCTCCCCCTGAAG
Source organism: Planctomycetaceae bacterium (assembly GCA_017795105.1). Lineage (GTDB taxonomy): Bacteria > Planctomycetota > Planctomycetia > Planctomycetales > Planctomycetaceae > Rubinisphaera. The sequence continues at coordinate 5,007,503 of CP051247.1, read as the reverse complement.
GGGGCGAAGGGATACGATTTGCCCGACACTCACCGTCGGCCTGCCATACGGGATGATTGATTCTATCAGCGGTGGCGGCCGGTGGGAAACCGGCGCTGTGCCAGGATTGCTGGAACTACTTCGCGGCCTGCAGCGCCTTGAGGACTTCTTCGCCCATCTGGGTCGTGTTGATGGCGGTGCCGCCGGCGGCGATGTCCTTGGTGCGATGGCCGTCGTTGAGGACCTTCTCGACCGCGGCTTCGATCTGATCGGCTTCGGTCTGCAGGCCGAGCGAGTGACGCAGCATCATGGCGGCGGCAAGAATCGTTGCCAGTGGATTGGCGATGCCCTTGCCGGCGATGTCGGGAGCGGAGCCGTGAATCGGTTCGTAAAGTCCCGGACCATCTTCACCCAGCGAAGCGGACGGCAGCAGTCCCAGCGAGCCGGGCAGCATCGAGCCTTCATCGGTGAGGATATCGCCGAAAAGGTTGCCGGTGACGACCACGTCGAAATCGCGCGGACGGGAAATCAGATGCATGGCCATCGCGTCGACGAGGACAACATCGTAATTGAGTTCCGAAAACTCCTTGTCGACCACGTTCTTGGCCGTGCGACGCCAGAGGCGCGAAACTTCGAGGACGTTAGCCTTGTCGACGGACGTCAGATGCTGACGACGGGTCTGAGCGGCTTTGGCGGCAACGCGCACAACGCGTTCAACTTCGGAGACCCGATAGGTCATCTCGTTGGTGGCCGATTCTTCGCCGTCGATCTGTTCGGTGCGCGAGGCGCCGAAGTAGATGCCGCCGGTCAGTTCGCGAACGAAGAGGATGTCGACGCCTTCGATGATCGATCGCTTGAGCGGCGAAGCGTCGATGAGAGCGGAGTAAGGCTTGATCGGACGCAGGTTGGCGAACAGACCGAGTTCCTTGCGAATCTTCAGCAGACCAACTTCCGGGCGGGTCTTGGCGTTCGGATCGTCCCACTTCGGTCCGCCGACGGCTCCAAGCAGAATGCCATCGGCCGTGCGGCACGGTTCGAGCGTTTTCTCCGGTAGCGGGTCGCCGTAGGCATCGATGGCACAGCCGCCGATTTCGCCGGTGGTGAATTCGAAATCGTGTCCGTGCTCGCTGGCGATGTGACGCAACACCTTTTCGGCCTCAGCGACAATCTCGGGGCCAATTCCATCGCCGGGCAACAGGACCAGATTCGCACGCATCGCAGAAGCTTTCTCAGTGAGTCAGATGTTTGAGGGTCGTCAAAGGAAATGATCCTGTCGGCAAGCAGAGAGCACGGCCCACAGGATCGCTGTTTTCTGACCTGCAAGCATAGCCGTCACAGTCGGAACTGCAAGCGACGAAAATGCCTGAATCGAGCGATCCCGATCAGCCCGAGCCGCGATCGTGGCCGATAAAACTGGTGTTTCAGGGATCAAACTGACTACCAACCGCACTTCACGAACCAACTGCGTTTCCATGATCCGGTCCGTATTTCTGTCACTGGGATTATTCGTTGTCCTCTGCGGAGGCATGTTTCTCGTGACCGATCGGATTGTCTTCGACGCCAGTTACCCGCAGGTCAGCGAAATCCCGGTGCTGAAGAATTTTACCTCCTTGAACTCAGACCATCAGCACGAGCTGGCTCCTCCAGACTGGATGCCATTTTCACTTCTCGCTTTCGGTGCAGTCACGGTGCTTTACTCAATCGCGCTGCCCAAAAAACAGGTCTGATAAGATCTGATCATCATAGATCACAAAAGCCTCCTCGCCATTTTGGTGTGGAGGCTTTTGTCGTTGATGGAGGCCAGTTGACAACAGAGCCCTCGATCTGCGGTCATCGGACGAAATTGGTCTGCCATTTCCGAACGGCCGATTTAGAATCGAGGCATACGGCAATCCAGCGGGGATTGACCGGAATGCCAGGAACCGACTGACTGAGAGTGAACTCATGGCTGCTGACGACGACGATGTGTTTCGTCCTGAAGGAGAGGAGCCCCGACGTTCCGAACGGGGCTGCGGAATGAATTGCCTGCTGCTGGGGCTGGCCGGAATCGGAGCGGCCATGCTGCTCTGTTGCTGCGGCGTCGGCATCTCGCTGTATTCCCTGGCCCCCACTATCGATGAAGATCCGCAGGTCGCCGAGGACACGTTGAATGACCTGATCGATATCGAACTTCCGGAAGATTACAGCCCGGAGATGTCGGCTTCGATGAACCTGATGGGGTTGGGCAATGTTCGCGGTACCGTCGTCGAAGTGGGTGAGAATCAGGGAGCCCTGATCATCGTCGGGATGCAGGGCCGGCTTGCTCAAGACGAACGATTCATGAAGCAGGTGAGAGAATCACTGCGCGAGCGAGTCGGCAATGCCGATTACGAAGTGACCGAGAGCGAAACGCGGATCGTCACGATCGACGGCCAGGACGTTGAATTCACCTTCTCCAAAGGTCGCACCAAGCCAGCTGAAGGGGAAGAGCCGATCGATATCCGAGCCGTGAGCGGTTTGCTGCCGGGCGACGGGGGCGAACAGGTCGTGTTCCTCCTCTTCATGGAAGAGTCGAAATGGGACGAAGAGGAGGCCCTGCGGATGCTCGAATCGATCGATTTACCGGAAGGAGCGGTCGTTCGCCCTGCTCCGCGAGCCGCCCCCGGGGCAGCCGAGGATGAAGTCCCGGATCCCGTCGACACGACCGAGGTTCCATTTGAAGCTCCCGCTCCGCCGGGGAATCCCAACCGTCCGGTCGACGTCGAACCGGCTGCCCCTCGCGAAGTCCCTGAGTGAACAGGCGATCGGCGAATCACTGGTTCCAAAGTCGCAGAAACCGATGGGAAAACTTTTCCGTCGGTTTTTTCTTTTTCTGTGTAGATTCCAGAAAGGGCCTCCGTTTCAGGTGCCAGCAGCGAACTTTGCAGGATCTGTGAAGTCCTCCCGAAACGACTAAGCAGCGAGTTGCTTCGGGGCGCGATACACCTGTCGCGTAGTGGCCCGGACACAGGTCCTGCACTGTAAGAACCCCGGAAAGAGTTTTTCTTTCCGGGGTTCTTTTTCATTCCTGCCTGCTAAGTGATCCGCTACTTCAGCACGGCTTCGGCGGGATCAACCCGCAGTTCACTGGCCGAGCGATTCGTGCGACTCCAGGTTCCCGACTGAGCGTGGGAAAGCCAGCGGAAGAAACCCACCGCCAGAGCTGCGTTCATGTTCACGAACATCCAGAAGACCCGTACGAGCTTTCCGACCGCTCCCGGGAACGGGAGCAACGCTCCGCACAGAGCGATGGCATAGAACAGGCCCTGTGCTATGAGCAGGTTCAAATACAGAGGCTGATCCGCCAGGACAAGATTGGCCCCGAAGGCGATGACCATGAGCAGCGGGCCGATCCAGCGGAGCACTTTGTGGGACCAGAAAGCCCAGCTGACTTTGCCATAGGTCGGCGAGAGCAGTTTCGACATCCAGAAGAGAGACTGAAAGCCCCCGGCTCCGATTCGAGCCCGGCGGCGGAATTCGTCGTGAATCGTCGGCGCGGTTTCTTCCCGGGCAATCGCCTGCTTGTCGTAGAGCAATTGCTTGCGTTGCCGATGGATTCGCATACCGATCAGGAAATCGTCCACGATTGTATGGGCGGGGATTGGATTCCAGAGAGACTTCCGCATCGCGTAGATCGCTCCGTTCGCACCCAGCAGTGCTCCGATCTGCCCCTCCCATTCTTTGAGCACATTTTCGTACTTCCAGTAGAGGCCATCGCAATTCTTCCCGGTCGCCGCATCGGTCAGAATCAGTCGTCCGACGACACCTCCGACCGATTCGTCGACAAACGGCATGGCCAGACGCTTCGCAGCATCGGCATCCCAGAACGTGTTCGCGTCCGAGAACATCAAAATATCGCCGGTCGCGATTTTGGCACAGTCGTTCAGAACCGAGGCTTTGCCGCGACGGATGGGGAACTGATGCAGCTTGATGCGGTCGTCCTCGACGGAGTCGACCAGTTCTCCCGTGGCATCCAGGTTCCCGTCGACTCCGATGAGAACTTCAATCCGATCAGCCGGATAGTCGAGCATCAGGGCATTGTGAACTCGCTGCAGGATCACGTCCTCTTCGCAGTAAGCCGCGATGATCAGCGAGATCTTCGGCAGCTCATGCGGGGATGGCGCGGAGGCGACCGAGTCGCTCTTCCGCTGCAGCCTCACCATGGCAAACAGAAACAGGGGATAGATCGCGTAGGAATAGACGATCAGACCGATCGATACCCAGAAAAGTGCCTGGACCATGATGCGATTTCCCTTCAGGAGGTGAATGTTTCCGAGACGTCCTGAGTTGTCGGTGTCCGCGTTGCGGGACTGGCTCCCGTGGCGGGCATTTCGACATGCCCCTTCATCCCGACCGTCCACATGTAATCGGCGGCGAGATCTTCCGGCAGCAGATCGGCGAACTCCGGAGCCAGCGGTTGAGATCCGGCTTTGATTTCTTCGAGCACCCGAGGGTCGACGCGCGTTTCCTCAATGAGTGAAAGAAAACCAGCTTCGCGGAACAGTTTCGAGTACTGGCTGCAGCGAAGACGATTGTGATAGGCCAGCCCGCTGCCGTAATGCTCCCACTGGTCAGGCGAAAAGCGGAGGAAATGTCCGGTACTGATGCGGGAGTCATCGTTCGCGTAGTGATCGCCGGGGTTGAAACGGTGCACGGCCAGACCGCCCGGTTTCAGAATACGAAGACTCTCGCGGCTGATCTGACGCAGGATTTCTTCCGGGATATGCTCGAGGACGTTCGAGCTCACTACAAAGTCGAAGCTGTCCGCAGGTTGCCCGGAAGCGGTCGCGTCGCCGGGGTAGACGTAGTGACATCGAAATGAAGCGAGAAAGTCGTCCAGATTCTTCGCTTCAAAATCGATGCGTTCGTAGCGATCGCGAACGGCTGTCTGGTTCAATTGGAGCTTTTCGGAGTACCACTCGAGGTCCCGTTCCGCACTGTCGACGGCCGATTTGGCCGAGGAGAGCGACAGCCAGGGATTAACGTCCACAGTTTCGATGTGATCAGCCCCTGCCAGATAAAGGGCGAGTGGTGTGAACGGATGCCAGCCGGTGCCGATTTCGAAGACACGATGTCCTTCGACCTGCTGACCAGCTTCTCGGATCAGCTCGACAAGTTCGATCGCACGCGTCAGATCCCGGCGGGATTGCGGCCGAGTCGTGCCGAGCAGTCGCTGAATCGCCAGGTAAGCGTTCTTACCACCCGGCCATCGACTTAAATGCCTGAGGATACCGGCTTTAAGCTGCCATTTCATCGGGGAAATGTCCTGTGCAATCGATCAATCGAGAGAATCGGGCGACGAGTGACTCCAGAAAGGATGCGCAGCTTGGGCCAGCGGACGTCGCTGCGCGGCATCACTCAACGTTGCAAGTATAGAACAGGTCTGACGGAGCAGCGGGGAAGTCGCGGTTTCCCGAAAGCCGCCTGACTGCTCGCGCGAAACTCTCCCGGTTGAAGGACTTACGCCGATTCCACGGGCCAGAGCTGGGGAACATGTGCACCGGTCAGGTTCTCAGTCTTTTCACCGATTTCGCAAAATATGCAAAAGTTCTGATTGACGGAGCGTCCCCGGATGCAGACAATTTCCGCTAATGAGACTGAGTCTCAATTGCAGACCCCGCGAATCCCGCCCAAGTTTGTTGTAACTCCCCGAGGCGTATCCCGTGTCAGAATCCAAGCCGCTCTGCCGCTGTCTCGGCGTCTCCCGCGAGACCGTCGAACAAGCGATCTCGATCTTCTCGGCCGACACCGTCGAACAGGTTGCCCGGATGACGGAAGCCGGAACCGGCTGCATGTGCTGCCGCTGCAAGATCAAGGAATTGATCGAAGAACGTCGCGCTGCCGCCCGCCAGCTGGAAATCGCGTAAGCGCCGGTTTCTCTCCCGCCATGCCGGATGTCGTTCTGTTCATCCGCTCGAATCGGTTCTTCGAAGATGCTCGGATGCAGCGAGCCACCGCTCGCTTTCCCGACCACGTTCTCACTTTCAATGCTTTCCCGCGTGAATCCCCGGCCCCGGCCGAGAGCTGCTTTGCAGGGATGGTGCGTTCTCGTCGAGAGGCAAACAAACTGGCCGTCTGGCCCAGGAAAGCCCCACGAAATTCAGAAGATGCCTTCTGCCCAATCCGTCACTCACATGGCGGAGCGTCGGCCGATGCGGCGTTCACCTCATGCAGAAATTTTTTGCAATTCGCGTGGATTAGAAAAAACCCCTGATAACAGGGTCTCGACAATGACGAGACTAAATGGGTAAGTGTTACAAATCGGCCTGATAGTCTTGCCAGACCCTCATGATGCTGGTATGACTATGACTCGACTGGTGCTTGATGGAATAGAGCTGGGAAACAAGGAACCCCGTGAGCAACGCGATCACTTGCGAACGGCATCCGGATTCCCGTTAACAGCCCCTCAGGGGGTGCCAGACCGAAGACAATGATGGCTCTTCGGAGCGACGATACCTATCGATGGGCAAGGAGGCCGCGGTGAGTTTCAGTCATCTCAGTGATCCAAAATCTTCTCTTCAAATCCGGTGGCTGATTCGTCGGGACATGCCGGAAGTCCTCGCCATCGAGCAGGAAAGCTTCGAGTATTCCTGGACCGAAGAAGAGTTTCTCTGCATTCTCCGCCAGCGCAACTGCATCGGCATGGTGGCGGAAGTCGACCACGAAATCGTCGGCTTCATGATCTACGAACTGCACAAGTCGAACCTGCACGTGCTGAACTTCGCTGTCGCCGATTCACACCGCCGTCAGGGGATCGGAACAAAGATGGTGCAGCGACTCATCGACAAGCTGTCGCTGCAGCGTCGTAAGGAAATCCTGCTCGAAGTTCGCGAACGCAATCTGTCCGCACAGCTCTTCTTCAAGCAGCAGAACTTTATGGCCGTCACCGTGCTGCGGAACCACTACGACGACACCTGCGAAGACGCCTACATCATGCGGTATCGTCTGGTCGATGAAACGAACATGTCGATCATCCCGATCACCAACCGCATCTCCGACTACTACGACGCCGACGCCGCGTAGTTTGTCTCGCGGATCGAGAACAGCCACCGTTCGCAGTGTTCAATCATTGCGAACGGTTTTTTATTCGCTCTCCGGCTGCGGCAGCGGATACTGATAAGCGACGGGCTGCAGTCGAGCAGGATCAGGTCGCCAGCTCTTCGTGAACGCCGAAACGCGTCCGCCCGGGCTAACGGGAAAACTCGGATCTTGGCTCGAAACCAGACCGGTCACGACAATCAGCCCGGCCGGCGGATCCTGCTGCATCATCTCGTCCAGTTCGCTCTGGGTCAGAGAGAAAGAACCGGCGTCCGCTTTGACGACCGCTTTCACACGGATGAAATACGATTCGCCCTCTTTCTCACAGCGAATGAAATCAAAGTCTCCCGGCTGCTGATCGGCACACTGATAGCCCGATTCGGTCAGATATTCCCGGCTGATTTCACAGGCGTTTTCCTGCAGGGCCTGATCGGTGCCCGCATCGGTCATTTCCACATTCGACTCGCCTGGGAGTTCACCCGGGCCCGGCTCATTGACTTCGGCCATCAGTTGTTCGATTGTCTCAGGGAACTGCATCTCTCCTTCCGGATCGAGTTCGCGAGCCCGCACCAGCGCGGCAGCGGCTTCTTCCGGTCGATTCAGATCCGCCAGTGCGATCGCTCGCATCAGACTGACTTCGGCATCTTGATTCCGGATCTCCAGATAGCGATCGATCAACGGCAGGGCATCGCCGGCCCGGTTTTCCCCCAGATAGTAACTCGCCAGTTGATACAGAGCTTCGGTCGAATTCGGCATGATTTCGAGAGCGAGGTTCCAGTCGTGCGAGGCACGGATCATTTCGCCGCGCTGTGCGTACGCACTGCCTCGCGTCAGGAACAGTTCACCGAACTCATTGCTGATGTCGCTGATCTCGAGGGCACGATTGCCGTCGGCAATTGCTTTGTCGGTCACGCCCATCCGTTCGTAACACTGTGCCCGACGGATGTAGGCGAAGTTGTAGAGCGGATCGATCTCGATCGTGCGATCGAAGTATTCCAGTGCCTTTTCCGGCTGGCCCATCTCCAGGTAAGCCATCCCCTGCTCGTAGGTCACTTCCCAGCGGAACGGGTAGTCCGGATATTTCTCGAGGACCTCTTCGCGATAGGCGATCGCGCGTTCATAGTCCTGCTGCTGCTCGGCCAGAAGAGCCTTGTGTCGGCCGACCATGGGATTGTCGACGTCATAGCAGCCAGCCAGGCTGCCGACAGCCACGGCAAAGATCAGGGAAAGCATACAGCATCGCATGCGAACTACCTCTGGTGTAATGGTCGATCATCAGACGCCCGGATGCGGGCACACGTTCCGATCGTTTCAGTCAGCTGTTAGTAAAGACTCGCCATGCCCACAGCCGGCGCACGATCGGCTCGACTTCGTGATTCCTGCGAACTCAGATAGGCGGCTGCCTTGGAGAGCTCGTTGATGACGTCTTTGCGGTCGCAGGGCAAAATCAGAATCCGATGATGATCCGGCATCGACACGGAGTCGAGCCAGCCGGTTTGCCGATGACGCATCAGCGTCACGCAGGCTCGATTCTGGAGAGCGAGCGGCTGCAGCGAACAGAAGTAACGCTCGACATCTTCCGCCGAAACTTTCTGCAGGTTCGCAATCACGGCCGAATCGGGCTCGTCTTCCAAGGCCCCCATCAGTTCATCCAGGCCACTGACGACACGAGCCCCTGCTCCAAGTCGTTCCAGCTCGGCGGCCGTTTTTCCAGCCGACTCTTCAGAGTGATCGAGCAGAACAACGTGTTCGAGCGTGCCCGCTCCGGCTGGAACAGGACGGGTCGTTGCGGGCGGAACAACGACCACATCATCCGGGCCGAACGATGTGCGGAAGACATATTGAAGCACGGCACGCAGCTTGAGCGGATCGAGAAACGCGAGATAGCCGAACATCATGCAGAAACCGAACGTCCACATGCCGAGCATCAAACCGATGCCGAAGTGCATACTGGCTCCGACGAGCAGCATCCACGGTCGCATCAGCGGGCGCCAGATCAGGAAGGCAAACGAAACCTCCCAGGCAATCGTCATATGGGTCATCAACTCGGTGAACCACGGGAAGTAGGCCAGCCAGGTCATGTCGAGTGTCTGATACTCGGCGTTCGCCAGCCCCCGCCACATGGCGGTGCCGTCCCACCAGGTCTCACCGAACAGTTTGCCCAGTCCGGCTGCCAAATAGATGACACAAAAGTGGACCTGCGTCATTCGCGTGGCGATGTTCGTCGCCAGCGTTGGATAGACCGGTTCCGGAGCAACGTCGACGCCCGGATTGCTTTTCTGTCGCCGCCGGCGACGAAGCAGTCGGTCGACCGACAGGTACGCACCACACGGGGCGATGCAGAGATAAAGCGTTAGGATCGCATTGATCTGGTCGAGTCCGTAATTCGCGTAACGGGCCCGGTAGGCATACGAGATCACGATGATCAACGAGAGAATCGAGGTCCATCGCGTGAACAGACCGACCATGAAGCAGAACGTGACGGCCAGACACAGATAATGGACCGGGTAGACCATCGAATCCGGCACCCAGTACCAGAACGAGAGTGCAAACGGACCTTCCTCGACCAACAGATGCTTCTCGAGCATCTCCATCGAGTTGAAGCCGTCGACATTGAAGAACGAATCGAGCCGCATGCCCCAGACCAGAACGGTGTAGAACACCATCCAGCCGACCAGAATCCGCATCACCGACATGGCGAAGGGATCGCGGGGCGTGAACCAGAAGTCGTTCCAGTTATCGACTACTCGGCCGAGGTAGTCGCGACATTCGCGTTGGATGATTTGGACAGTTCGTCCCATGTGAATGTTCCCAGTGGTGTCACCTGGTACAGGTCATCGTCATACAGGGATCCCCCTGCCAGAATCCGCTCCCGACGAGCCAGCTCGTGCCATTCCAGGAACAGCGTGGCTCGTTCGGCTCCATAATCGCGGCAGAGTTGCCGGGCAAAATCTCGTACCATCCGCTCCCGTGCCTCGCCTCCCAGGGCTCCCAGTGTTTCCGAGAGCATGAAGTAACGGTGATACAGGAGTCGGGGCCAGATATCGCGATTCGGGAACTTCCCTTCGAGCGTGCGGCCATCCTCGAATTCGAGGACATATCGAACGGAGTTCGAACCTTCCGGATTGGGAGCGAAGAAATGAAAGCCGTTATTTTGATAGAGAATCTGTACGTAGGGTGACATTGCCATCCAGAGTCCCCGCTCGACGTTCGACGAGGGAGAAACCGACAGCGGCGCGGAAACAACCGCCAGCAAATGAAAGACGATCCAGAGATTGAGCAGAACGAATCCGGCCAGCGACCAGCCGCGTCGTCGAGGACGTGCCTCGTCCACTGGTGCCACCGGCGGTGTTGCTGTCATGTCAGAAGTCATTGTCCGACCCCGTGCTGAAACGTCTCGTTCTTTGAACCCCCGAATGAGAGTTCATCTGCAAAATTGAAAAAACGGAGAGAAGGTACGGACCTCCTCTCCGTGGTCTTTTGTCGTAACGAGCGTCCTGCTCGTGGCGGACGCGCGACCGGTCAAACCTTAACGGCTGGCCAGTTTGGCGTCCTGATCAGCGGGAACGAGTACGAGAGCACCGTCCTGCTGAGCGAAGGTTAGTTCATACTGTCGGCCAGTGGTTACCTTTTGTTGATGCTCGGTCACAAGTTCCTGACCATCTTCTGTTAATTCAATTCGAATTTGATAGACGTAGGGACCAGCGGTCGAAAGTTTCGGCGAAACGAAATTTCGGACCGATCCGACTGAAGTCATCTTCTGACCGTTCAGATAAACGTCCGCCTGTTCCGGAACCGACATGCGAATGCGAACGGTTTCGTCGACGGCGCTCGTCGGGAAGCCCGGAGCGAGAATCTGAGCCGAGTCATCGTCGGCAGGACCGCGCAGTTCGCCTTCCGGCATCGGCTGGACATCGCCTTCAGGAATCATGTCGCCTGGAACGATGTGTCCCGGCTGGTGGATCGGATCATGACCATGATCATAGATCACGTCGCCATGATGGTATCCTCCCGACGATCCGCCGGAAGAACCATAACTCGTTCCACCCGAAGCGTACCAACCACCGGACGATCCGCTGGAGCCACTCGAACCGCTGGAGCCGTAGTAGCTCGTCACATAGCCGCCCGAAGACCCGCTCGATCCGCTCGAACCGTAGTAGCCTCCACCATAGGAACCGTAAGATCCCGAGGATCCAGACGATCCCGAAGAGGCCCAGCGACGGCCACGGCTACCGCTGCTGCCGTGACTTCCACTGCTTCCTCCGGAGCTGCCACTGCTACCCCAGCTGCCGCTGCTGCCGCTGCTTCCACTACTGCCCGACGAACCCCAGCGACGGGCTTCTGCCGTATCGCAGACCAGAGCCGCACAGCAGATCACTGCTGCCAAGCCCTTCAACCAGGCAAGACTCACTCCTGACTTGACCATGAACCGCCCCCTCATCTGATGTGTTGTTACTAACCTCAAGCCATCCTGGCAGGACAAACCAGTGCCGCGCCGACCAACATCTGGCCGACTGACAAGGTCTCTAAAGACGCTGCAATGCATTCTTCAGCACTGGCAGGCCAGAAAAACAGGGTAACATGGGTATGGTAAAATTCAATATGACGGTTCTAAAAAATAGGCAGTCTGGAGCAGCGGCCGCACACATAAACCGACAGATATGTGACCGGAATTCATTCACGTTGTGCGCACCGCCTGGGGCAGCACCGTAATAGAGAAACTCTCGTCGATGTCGGGCCACCATCCGATGTCTCCTTTGATCTGCAACTCCCAGCGGATCTGGTTGTTGGGAGCCCGCATGGTATGAATGGTTCCGGCGGGAATCGTGACCTCGGCTTCGCCGACTTCCATCGCGTAAGGATCTTCCAGTACGGCGATCTCGTTTCTGTAGAAGTCGTCGGTGTCGGTGTACGTGTTCGTCCCCTGCCGGTACTGAACCCACTCTTTTCCGACGAGCCGCACGGTCAGCTTGCGAATCGACGAGACCTTACCATCGATCACCCATTTGATGCGGATCGTATCTCCCAGCGGAACCTTGCGTTCGCTGACAACGAGCTTCGGCACGGGATTGAACATCTTCAGGAATAGATAGACCGAAAAGCAAATGCCCCCGAGTCCCACCGCGACAAACGGCATGGCGAAAAAGGTCAGGAAGATCGGAGCATCGCCGTTCCTCCAGCCGTCGATGACCTCGGTGACCAGGAAGGAAACCACGGCACACCAGAAGATCGAAAATACCAGACAGACAAAGAACGCCACCTTCGGATTCTGCGTCGACTTCAACTCCTGAGGGCCGCCTGGTACTTCGTTGTCGCGCCATTCGACCTGATCACCTTTGGAAAGCACGGCGGAAAACTTCGCGGCCGTCGCAGGCAGATCGAACTTCTCATCGAGCTGATCCATTTTGCGAGACATTCTTCGGGAAAGAATCGGCCCCACGATCATGCCAACGAGCCCGACGATCACAAACGGCAATGGGATGAACGCAAACAGAATCTCGGACCGGAACTCTCGGTTGAGCACGGCCTCGATGGGATTGTCCGGATCGACATAACAGACGGTTTCCGTACCAACCGGGTGCTCGGCCACGAATTCTTCCGGGTCGAGTGCATCAGTGACTCCCGCGTCGTAAGTGTATTCCGTGCTGGCGAACTCGATCCCCTTGTACGTGTACTGGTACTCCAGCACGAGATCTCCAACACCATCGACCTGAGATTCGGTGATCGTACAGGGTGTTTCGGACCAGCCGAGCACCTCGACATAAGGAAAGAGCAGATCCGACATCGTGATCATGCAGCCGAACACACCGACGATGAAGAAGATGCCGAAGAAGAAAAAGAGGAAGCAGCCGCAGCCCATCGCACTGGACTTCGCGTGCGAGAGAGCTTTTGCAGAGGACTTACCGTTGAATTCGGCCATAGAATCGCTCATCCTTTTCAGGGTCGCCGGCTGCGATCAGTTCGCATGTCGAGCATCTTAAACAGTCACTGTCTGAGATGACAGTTTCCCGACGCAAGACACGAGCTCGTCCCATGCTTCACCCCATTCCGGCACTCCGCTCGCTTAGTTCGCGCTCGCGGTTCATCGCCGTACTCGGTTCTGTGATCGCAGGCTGCCTGCTGTTCTCCCCCACCGCACTGCTTGCCGATCGTTTCGTCTTCGTCGACGAAACCGGAGAGAAGACCGAACTTGTCGGACGTCTCCACGGCAGTGGACAGGGAGCCTACGCGATTGAGCGTCGCGATGGAAGCATGAAAGTCATCGCCCAGGGAGCCCTGATTGAGCGAGACAACACAGTCGACTGGACCCCCTTCACGACCAACGAAATGGTCGACCAGTTGACCGAACGATTCACGCCGGAGTTGTTTCGCAGTCATGTCGATGATGACTTCGTGATCGGCATGGTCCTCATGGCTCCACTCGACCGTTCCGCGGAAGGTCCCGCCAGCGGGTTCATGCGGAAGGCGGCTCAATTCATGAACAACGTCAACAACGTTTTCTCGTCGTTCGCGCGGGACATGCGGCTCGACACGAAAGATCCGGACACGCCGCTCGTGTTGCTCATTTTTGAATCCGACAGCGACTTCAATGACTACGCGGCCAGCGTGACCAAAGGTCAGGGGCTTTCGGTCAACAGGATCTCGGGCTTTTACGATGGCATGACCAATTACCTGGCCATTCGCATGGCCGAATGTGCAACATTCGAAGTCCCGCTCCACGAGGCCATTCATCAGCAGGTCTACAATCGCGGGATTCTGCAGCGTCTCGCACCAATCCCCAGCTGGTTCAATGAAGGAATTGCCACCGGGTTTGAAGCGAACAAAGACCGTATTCGGTCGGGCCCCGCGAAGGTCCATTCCCGCTACGCTGCTCAGGTGTCGTCGGTCGAGCAGGTCAGCTGGGAAGATCTTGTCTCCAAAGATCTGGCCTTCCAGGGAGACGTGATGGCGGGCGATGCCTACTGTCTCGCGTGGTGCCTGCATTGGCTGCTGGTCACGGAACGCCCTGACGAATACAGCCGATACGTGAAGATGCTGGGCGAGAAGGAACCGCTTGCCAAAGAAGACGATCAGACGCGTACTCAGGAATTCATCGAACACTTCGGCGAAGATTTTCAGCAACTCCGACAGGACTTCAATCTCGCTCTCCGGACCGCCATGCGACGACAACGGGATGTTCGCGAGCCTCCGCAGAAGCCGGGGTATCTGAATGCCCAAAGGGGACTGGCCGAAATCGAGTTGACTGCGCTAAACCGGCAGGACCGGGGCGGCCTGCTCGAAGTTCAGGGGCGAATTCGCAATATGAATCCGTTGCGGAGCCTGACATTTGCCGTCAGCATCGTGACGGACGGCAACACCTACGCTCAGTGGATCCTCCCCTCGGTCGACTCCAGTCGCGTTGCTCCCCTGAAGAAACAGTATGCTCAGGAGCAGATTCCGGGAACGGTGCCGCAGCCTTCCAACTCCTTTCAGGTCCATATCCAGTTCGCTCTGCCAGACAGCCCTGAAGCTCAGCGCTGGCTTCGTGGCCAGGGACCGGATCCGAGAGAAGGATGAATATGGACGACGATGCCGCGCTCATCCTGCTGACCTTCAACAGCCTCTCCCCACTTCAGTTGACCGCATACGGCAACGAGGATGCCCGGACGCCCCACTTCGACGAGTTGCTCAAGCGAGCTGATATCTTGTACGAGTATCATGCTCAGCCCGGGCGACTCACACCCCAGCTCGACCAGCTGACCGAAGTTCTGAACTCCGCGGGCTTTGCATGTGATCGCATCGTCGTCGAGACCGCGGACGACATCGAGAACCGTACGGTACAGCCCCACTCGTTCACGCAGATTGAACTTAACCTCGGTCCTGCTCCAGAAGTCGACGCTGTGGACGCGCTGCTGGAAGCCGTACTCGAGTCGATCACGGCTCCGGAGAACTGCTGGTGGATCATCACGGCTGATCGCGGTGGAGATCTTGCGAAATGGCAGGATTTTGACGCCCGCTTTGCAGCCGCGTTCTCTGAGAGCCTGACCAGAAAGCTCTGGGCTCCGCTGATCATTGTCAGCCCCGAACGTGACCGGAATGCCCGCCGTCATCAACAGCTGCTGACAGCCACCGATCTGATCCCAACGATCTTTGACTTGCTGCGAATCCCCCCGGCAGATGGATCTTCGGAAGTCTCGGTCTTCACGGAGCCGCATCGCTCCGAACTCGTGCTGAGCGACAATAAAACGTGCGGCCTCAGGACAGCCGATCGGCTGCTAGTTGTTCCCCGCGACCTGCTCGAAGCCCCCGCGGAACTCGAATTCTCAACCGACTGGCCGCAACTGTTCATCAAGCCGGACGACCGCTTCGACGTGAACAATCTCGCTGTCAACGAGCCGGAGCGAACTGCGGAGCTGCTGCACCGTTTGCAGGAGTTAATAACTCACGCGGGAAGAGAGTCGACATGAAACCGTGCTTCAGTTTTCGCCTTGTTTCAATCCTCGCTCTCATCGTCTTGATTCCTTTCCCGGTGAGGTCCGCAAATGGACTGGCGTTTGACGATCGAAGCCCAGGCAGCCTGTCGACTCAGATGGATCGCGCCTGGTCGGTCGTCTGGCAGCGGTTCTTTATTCCCGAGACCCGGACCTTCGGCGATTATCTGAGCAGCTATCAACCGGGTGAGGAACAGGAGCATTTGCCGACCGCGGAGGAAGTCAAGCGGCAATACCCGAATCCATGCGGGTACAGTACGGGCATGGAAGATGGCGTCATTCTGGGCGGCGCGATGCTCAGTATCCTGTGCGACCGTTTTGCTGTCACGGGGGACGAAGCACTGCGAGCACAGGCCGCCGACGTTTTCAAAGGCCTGAAACGCTGCGCCACCGTGCACGAAGTTCCGGGATTCGTCGCCCGAAACGTATGTCGCGAAGATCAGACCAGTGTGTACATTAACTCGTCGCGCGATCAATACACACACTTCGTCCACGGGCTCTGGAAATACGCTCGAAGCCCTCTTGCAGATGAGTCCACTCGAGAAGACATCGACCGAATTCTCTCCGCGATCGCGGACCGCATGATTGAGTTCGTAGTCCCCGAGAACGACTATGATTTTTGTCGGGCCGATGGGACACGGTGCCCACTTGGAATCTGCCGGATGTGGAACGTCCAGGCCCATGAAGCGGCTCGTCTCCCCATGATTTACGCAGCCGCCTGGGAAGCGACGGGCAACGAAGATTACCGAGAACGATGGCGTCACTACATCGCGGCAGCGGTCGAACAATCAGCCACCCCCGCTCCTTCAACTCCCGCGTACGCTTTGCTGCAGATGCAGTGTTCGCTGGAACTGCTGCACACGCTGGAACCAGACCCTGAACTGAAGCAGGCGATCCACAAGACCATGCAGTACGTTCGGCAACTGGCTCTGGCCCGCTTTGAACACGTGCAGAAACGCCTGCGGCACAAAACCGAAGATGAACTGAGAATGTGCGGCCCGGACTGGCGGACTGTCAGTGAGTGGCGGAATCAGAACGGCTACCAGAATCCGCAGTGGGGCGAGTTTCGCGAAGTCTGGCATCTCACACGTGAGGTCGGCGAGTCAGCTCTGGTCGTGTTGATGGTTGATCCCGCCGCCCTGCCCGACGAGTTCAGTCGCTCGCTGGCGACGACCTGTCGCGAGTTCGATTACGAGCACAACGCAAGCTGCGGAATGGTCTACCATCTTGCTGCCTACTGGAAAGCGCGACGGCACGGGCTGTTCAAAGAAGAAACGACCGGAAACTGAACTCAGCCCCGGCCGTTGATCGAAGAGTGCTCGTCGCTCTTATCAGCTGAACAGAGCGTTGTTGATGTCCGTGATCGTCACGTATTCATCGGCTGCCGGCTCGGCGTCCGTGCGGACGGTCACATCGGTCACCGCTTCTGGGGCAGCGACGTTCAAGGTCAGTTCGGTATCGCTTGTGATGCTCTGCACGAAGAAGATTTCATCGCCCACCAGAATCTGCTGGCCGACGCCCAGTTCGGTCGTGAAGGCGGTCCCGGTTCCGGTCAGCGTCGCACTGCCGAGCGTCGTTGAAACCGTGCCGGAAATCGTTTCGGTCAACTGGGTGTAGCCGTCGAGTGGGAGTTCCCCGAGCGCCGGCTGATTCAACACCCCTCGCAGGTCGAACGTGTCGAGGTCGTGAATCGCATCGACAACTGTCATTCCGGTGCCAATCACGCGGCCAAAGACCGTGTGCTGATTGGCGTCCAGGAAGGAGTTATTAACCGTATTGAAGAACCACTGGCTCGTTCCCGATTGCGGCGAGGCACCCAGAGCCATCGACAGGGTTCCGCGGACATTGCTGTTGGCCGCGTTGAACTCGTTCTGAATGGCGGCGTCGGTCGTGATCGCCTGGAGATTCGGATCGAGCACGAAGCCGCCTCCCTGAATCACGAAGTCACCTCCGCTCTGCGAGAAGGAGGAGCGGTGGATAATCGAGTTCGTATAGCGATCATCGTAGTTGAGGAAGTTCTGCACGGTGATGGGCGCGTCAGCATCGAGCAGCTCGACATCGAACGTCCCTTCCGACGTCACGAACCGACTCACGGTGCCCATCGCGTAATGAACGTCGATCTCTTCCTCGACTTCGCGGTTCAGTGCATCGGTCGCCTTCACCGTGATCTGATTCGCACCGTTGTTGGCTTCGGTGTGCGTGAGCGTGGTGGTGATTGAGAACAGACCGGTCGCATCGGCCACAGCCGTGCCATCGTCGAACTCACCATCATCATCGGCATCGATGGCCACGGTCGCGCCGGCTGTCGTCGTGCCTTCAATCACGAACTGAGCCGTGTCGGTCAGCAGGGTTCCGTTTGACTGAACCACGCGATCCGAGAGCAGATCGAGCGTGAGAGTCAGGTCGGCCGGCGAAATTCGGCTCGTGAATTCCGCAGCCAGAGCATCCGTCACGGCAAACAGTCCGGTCGTTGGATCATCGAGACGGTCTTCGGCGGTCGTTCCAGTGATTCCCTGTTCGACGGAGCCGGTTTTGGACTTGTCGCCGACAGTGACATCGGTCCCGACCTCAGCCGCATCCGATCCCCGACCGGCTTTGACGTTGAGATCATCACCCACTGCGGAGCCGGTCACCTGCACGACGTCATCGCCGGAGCGGGTTTTGACCTTGAGATCATCGCCGACCGTGGAATCGCTGATTGCGACGTCGTCGGCTCCATTGCCGGTCTTCAGCTTGAGATCATCGCCAACCTGAGCGGAATCGATGCGGACATCGTTCGACCCCTTGCGAGCGATAATTCGCATGTCATCACCGGTCGCCGTGCTGTCGACAAAAACGGTGTCGTCCCCCTTTCCGGTAACGAGCCGCAGATCGTCATCGACGGTCACATCGTTCAACCAGACGCCGTCGTTTCCGTTGTGCGTCCAGATCTTCAGATCGTTGCCGACGAAGACGTCATTCAGACCGATCTTATCGTTCCCGGAACCGCCCCAGATCTTTGCATTGCGGCCAAACGAAACCCCGCTGATAGTGAGAACATCATCTCCGCCGTTCATCCGGGCTTTCAAGTTCTTCTCAATCGAGGTGGCACCGGTGAGCAGCGTCACGTCGCCGGTCTGGCCGTTGACGGTCGTGCCATCGAGTCCGCGGGCGATGAGATTGCCATTCTCAGCGATGATCAAGACATCATTGCTGGCGTCATCCCCTTTGATTTCCATGTGTCCCCGGCTCAGCGAGATGGACACATTTCCGGCGAGCAGCGTACGGCTTTCGAGCACTTCTCCAGCCGTCAGGCAGCAATCGCGACCAAGGTGCCGACGGCTCTTTGCGGTGCAGAAAAGTCGGGACAGAGTCTGAGCGAGAATCGTAGCAACTGGCATTTTTGGGGAACCTGGGAAGAACTTAGGTGAGTACAGGTGTCGAGGCTCTCATCCTACGCCCCTCCCCGCCCAAAATTAAGACAGAGAATCCAAAAATTCTTCCTGGATCCCCAAATCGCGCTATTTTGTGGCGACTTTGCGGGCCTTATCTTCTTCAGCTGCAGAGACTTCCGGGTTCGGTTCGGCCGAGCCTTCGACCTGTCCATCAATCCAGCGAACGGCATTCGCCACCGAACCGAGGAATGCTTCATTGGTCCAGGTCTCGTCCCGGTGCCCCAGGTTGTTGAAGTAGACCTTCCCCTGCCCCCAGTTCTTCACCCAGGCGACCGGAACGTGATATGGCTTCTGCGGAGTGCAACGGGACATGTCGAGGCTCATCAGAACCCGCACCTTTTCCGGCTGCCAGTTCACGTACTGATAGATTTCATCCTGATGGGTGAACTCCTTGCCAAAGGGCTGCATCGTGGGATGCTCGGGATCGTGGACGGTCATTGTGACGGTCGCGCCGGCGTTCCAGGGATGCCCGGCGAACGTGCCACCAACCATGTCCCAGTACCAGCGGAATTCCTCATTCTTCTGTGGGTTTCCGGCTCGATACGTGTCAGCAGCCGAGTGAAAGCCGATAAACCCGTGCCCCGGCTGCTTGAGCCAGTCGTTAATGAAGTAATCCCGGTCTTCCGGAGCGATCGGAAGCTCGCCCGTCGTGTAGAACATGACGATGTCGTAGTTCTGCAGATTCTCTTTCGTAAAATCCGAAGCGCAGTCCTGAGTGCAGTCGATTTCGAACAGCCCGGACTTCTGAGCAAGTTGAATCATGGCGACTTCGGAAGTCGCGAGTGAATCTTCGGCCCGTTTGACCGGGTTGTGAACGAATCCCTTGCTCTGGGTCACCATCAACACCCGGGGCTTGCTCTCATCAGCCGCCTGAACAATCGATGTCGCGAGCAGGCAGGCCGCGACCAAACAGAAAACTTTCCCGGTCAAACGCATCATGGGATCACCCTTCACAGCACGGTTTCAGCAGTTCACAGTCGCAACGAAAGACTACGGATTCGTTGCCGCGATATCAGAACACGTTTTGCGGAACTTGGCAATCATCAACGTATCAACAACCAACTGTGTCGCGTGATAAATGAGCGGGGGCATGATGGCGACCGGGGAGATCCCGCTGGCCAGAATGAGCGGAGCCGTCGCAACTTCGATGGCAATCGGCAGCGTCTTCTGGCTGCCTGAGAACGCGACGCCAATCGAGTCGGCACAATCGCACTTCAAGCCCCGGGCCAGTCCCCAGCCCGCAGCCAGGCCGACAAGGTGAATGAACAGGCCGCAGAAAAAGACGGTTACGAACTGCAACAGCGAAAGCCCCTCGGCGTGGCTTTGAAAGATCGGTCCGGTGCGAATCGAGGTGACGAAGATAATCGCGAGGATCCCTATCTGAGCCGCGGCTCCGATCAGCGGTTTCTTCTCCGTGGCCAGGCGTGCCAGTGAAGGAATCGCCCGACAACACTGGCCAAGCACCATCGGCAAAACGGCCACGATCAACAGCCGTTGAATGAGAGGAACAGGCTCGATCGGAACCGACTGACCAAGAGTCAGCGTCAGCCAGAACGGCACCGTAAGAAAACACAACGCGTTCGAGACGAGAGTCACGATCAGCGGGATCGCGTCGTTACCTCCCGCCTTGCGAGTCCAGACCGCTGCGGAGGCGAGCGTCGTTGGCACCGCCGCGAGAATGAGCAGCCCGGACGAGAACGATCCCAACGGCACAACACTGACCAGTCCCCAGCTGAGCAGCGGCAACAGCGCGGTGTTGATCAACATCGCCGCGATGACACCGGTCGGGCGGGAGGCGATCGTGCGGATGTTCCCGGTCGGAAGTGTGAACGCCATTCCGAAGAGAACAAAGAAAACGATGACACTCGTGTTGACCGACTCGCGGACGAATTGATCTAACCCGGGGACCTGCTGCCCCAGCACGACTCCGGCCGGCAGAAGGATTGCCAGGGCCAGCAGAAACCATTGCTGAATCAGAAATCGGGTAATCGTCTTACACTTTCCGCCTGTGCAAAAGGCACGGTCTGCGAAGTCGTCGGAACCTAGCTGGCCGGCTTCCATTCCTGGATCAACAGCTCACGACGGACCTTCTGGTCGTCCTGCAATTCGCCCTGCTGGAGAATCTCAATCGCGCGTTCGGGATTTCCTTCGGCTGCTTCCGCTTCAGCCCAGAGCATTCGAGCGGATTTCACCCAGTGCCCCTGTTGATAGCGTTCGAGATAGTTCTGCAGTGTATCGCTGGCGGAACGGTACTGCTCCGTTTCGAACTGAGCGACTGCACTCCAGTAGTGTGCATCTTCGGCCTGCAGGAAACGCATCAGATTCTCGAGTTCCACCTGAGCCCCCTGCCCCGGGACGCGGAACTGCAATCGAATCCGCATGTAGGTCTGCAGGGCCTCGACATCGCGTGCGATCAACTGCTCGACGCGAGCCTTCAGCATCTTCCGCTCCATGCTTACCCGGTAGGAGGTTTTCTCATTCTGATCCTGGCTGGCGCGAATCGACTGCACTTCTTTAAGAAGCGTCGCCACGGTTAGTTGACGCAGTCGTGATTCTTCGTCAGTTGGATCGAGCAGACCACGATACATCCGATGCGGATACGCCCAGAATTCAAGCTGGCGATCGCCAACGACTGTTCCGAGCGAGTTCTTCAGTCCCTCGTCCCCACGGACCTCCGCGGGCTGGTGAAGATTGCAAGCCATGTCTCCGACGAAGTCGATCTGCAGAGCTTCCATCCGCGGCGAGGCAGCGATCGGAGCGACTGGCAGCAAGACCTTTGCTTTGGTCCAGTCGGCATTCTTCATCCGCGTGACGGGAGAATCGTCGGGCCAGCTGACTTCGTCCAGGCCGACAAACAGATCCTTCAACTCCGGAGTCAGTGTTGCCAGATCCCACGCTTCGGCATCGCCTGCCGGTTCAATTTCGATTCCGAGCTGCGGACAGAAGATGACCACCTGCGATTCAAGCGGAATCAACAGGAGAGCCGGGATCTCCGGCTGCAGCGTCAAATCGGCATCGTGTGAAAGCAGCAGCGATTCAATGTTGAGCTGCTTCAGCATCGCGGCCGTCATCCAGACACGGTCGTACGGCAAGCCGCGACCGGCCAGAGCCACATCCTGAAGGGCGCGTGGAATGCTGAACGGATTAAGCTGATCGAGCGTCTCCTGGGGAATCAATCCGGCTGAGGCGAGACGGCGGTCGATCAGAAGGTCGTCGACAGGAAGATTCCGTCGGACATACGCCATCACGGCCCGAACCTTCTCCAGGTCGGTCGGCGAATACTTCACCACTTCGGTCGCCATCTGCCGCATCAGCAGCTGGTCGCGCAGATAGTAAATATCGGCAATGGAAGCCGAGCTATTGTTCAGACTGGCCAGCGATTCGGAATCGCCAAGATTCGCAAAGGCAGGCACGGAGACATCGAGCTTCTCTTCCGGCATCTCGGCACAGTTGCCGAACCACTGGTTCAGAATGACCAGAGCCGAAGTCGGTTCGCTGTCCATGTTCTCGGCACTGGGCCGGAGGATCTGATAGACCTTATCGAGGTTGGCCTTACAGATTCTTCGCCGCTCCAGATTCTCTCGCGCCTGGCTGGAGCCGGTCTTTTCTTCCGTCTGGGATTTGGGGGTCTCGCTCTGATTCTGACAGCCGAGAATCGCCAGCATCATGACAACTGGAATGCTCCAGCCGATCGTATTTCGAAGGTGCCGCACCATGGTGTCGTTACAGCTCTGCTGAGTCTCAGAAGGGAAACCACCGGGGATCGTCGGCGGCATGAAGGATGTCTGATCGATCCGTCAGGCGGATTTCGACCACTCGTTGACAAGTACGCGAATCTGGGTCAACTGTTGGATAATCTCTCTCAAATCCTTGAGAGGCAGCATGTTTGGACCATCACTGGGAGCCGAATCGGGATTCGGGTGTGTCTCCATGAACACGGCGTCGGCCCCGGCAGCCACGGCCGCCCGGGCCAGGTGCGGGATCATTTTTCGATTCCCGCCGGTCGTCTTACCGCCCGGACGCTGCACGCTGTGAGTGGCATCGAACACAACCGGACAGCCGGTCTCCTGCATCAGCGGAATGGCCTGCATGTCATTTACAAGATGCCCGTAGCCGAAGGTTGTTCCCCGTTCGGTCAACAGAACCCGGGACTGCCCTGCTTCACGGCATTTGTTCACAACGTGCTGGATATCAGCGGGGGCGATGAACTGCGGCTTCTTGACGTTGATGACGCCATCGTTGGACTGTGTCGACTCCGAGGCGGCGACCAGCAGATCGGTCTGACGGGCAAGAAACGCCGGGATCTGCAGAATGCGGCAGACCTTCGCTGCGGGAGCTGCCTGTTCAGGCAAATGGATATCGGTCGTCGTCTCCAGACCGTACTGTTCGGTAACGGCCTGCAGGATCTCGAGACCTTTCTCCAGTCCCGGGCCCCGAAAACTTTCGATGCTTGTGCGGTTGGCCTTGTCGAAGCTCGATTTGAAGATGACGTTGACGCCGAGTTCATCGGCGATGCCGCGGATCTGACCGGCGACATCGAGAATCATCTCCCGCGATTCAATCACGCAGGGACCAAGAACAAACAGCAGCGGTTCGCCGCGTCCACACCGATAGGATCCAACCTCAACGCTATTCTCAGGCATCCGACCCGTCGCTTCTTTCCGAATGATTCACGGTCTGCCGCGGAATCGGTTTTCCACGGCTGTCCCGTGCATCTTAGCTCGTAATCCCAGGTTCGGAAAGAAACGACGTCCACCGATCAGCCGGCTTTGGCCCGCTGCTGATCCCGATGCTGTTTTCGCAGTCGACGACGCTCCTTCTTGCTCAACCCTTTCAGCGAGTTGGGATCAAGCTGATCGCCGCTGATGTATTTCTCCATATCGATCGAGCCCTGTGGGAAATCCCCGTCGTTGTCGCTGTCGTCGTAATCGTCGTCCGACTGCGGGAAGTCATCGACAACGGCTTTCTTCGCAGCAACCGTCTTTCCAGCCGGTTTACTGGCGGCCGGCTCATTCGGCACCGATTCTTCAGCGACATCCGGCTGGTCGGGTTCTTCGTTACGGGTTGCGCTCTTCACACGAATGCGTGGCTTCTTTTTCTTCGAGGCTCGCTCGGTGGCCATTTGCTCGGCAGCCTGACGGGCTTCTTCGGCTCGCTGCTCCTCTTCCTGCTTTCGAGCTTCGGCCGCTTTACGAGCTTCTTCCTTCTTGGCTTCCGCCTTTGCTTCGGCGGCGAGTCGGGCTTCTTCACGCTTCGCTTCGGCGGCCAGTCGAGCTTCCTCTTTCTTCGCCTCAGCAGCCCGCTTGGCCTCTTCCTTTTTCGCAATGGCCGCTTTGCGAGATTCTTCAGCCGCGGCCAGTTTGGCAGCGCGAGCCGCCTTGGCCGCTTCGGCTTTCTGAGCCGCTTCCTCTGCCCGGGCGGCAGCCTTGGCCGCTTTTTCCGCACGCTTGGCTTCACGAGCCTGGCGTCGAAGTTCGGCTCGAGTCGGTTTGGCTTCGCCTTCTTCGTCATCCGACTCGACAACGGGTCGAGCCCCGAACAGACGGCTCATCAACCCCGGTCGAGCAGGACGTTCTTCGCTGGCCGTTTCATCAGTCGCCCCCTCTTCAGAATCCGCCTTCGGTTCAGCTGCCTTGCTTCGCTTCCGTGAGACCGGCTTCTTCTCGACGACTTCTTCGCTCTTCGCCTCAGCAGCCTTTCTTCGAGGCGACTTTGGCGCGGGGGCGGCTTCGGCTTCGGCCTCCTCGGCGGCAACTTCGGATTCGACGATCGTCATCCGGCGACGTTTTCTGACAGAACCCATGCCTTTGCTCAAACCGGCGTATCCCTGCAGCATCCCGCTGATCAGCCAGCTCTGTCGCTTGCGCACCGGATCCGACGAGACGTACATCACGTAGTGCGTCTGCGAAACCAGAGCCGAGAGCATCAGTGTCGGGGTCAACAGGGCGGTTGCGGAGAGGATCGTGCCGATGACATCCCGAAAAGTGATGTATTCCGGCTGAAACCGCATCCATTCCGCGTAGGCGTAAAGCACTGCCGAACAGGCACAAAGCAAGAGCATCAGCCAGCTTCGTCGACAATGCCACATTTCGCGAGTGAAGGCCCGCACCGGTTCGACCATGATTCCCGCGACAGGCACAAGCCACAGCACGGCACACAAGAGCGGAATCTCAATGCGGGCGTAGCTGGCCACCATCGAGCTGCAGATACTGTGCAGTTCACACCCGGCAGCGAGTCCAATGATCGCGAACGCCCATCCGGACCAGTACCACGATTTGAAGCAGCCTTCGAAATCATTCACGCTGGCCGCGCGAAACCAGCTGATCAGCCAGCACGCCGAGGCGCATGCGAGGAGCATCAACCCGGTCAGGAATCGCCAGATGTGACCCGACTGCAGATCAAAAGAGACATGCAGCGGATGTCCGGCAGGCAACGGGCAGGCGGCACAAATCAACACCAGCGCCAGCATGAGGACTGGCAGGAGACAGCAGACCAGCCAGATGCGGACCGGATTAAACGGAATCAGGCTGGCAATCGGAGAGCGGGGGCGATCGTACGATTCTTCATCGAGTCGACGGATATGCCAATATCCCCCCGACCGGCTCGCTTTCTGGGGAGCTTCCGGGAGATTTTCGTTCTCACTGACAAGACGTCGGCGACGCCGGTCGTCGACGGCGCGCGACCCGGCAAACTTGACACTCATTGCTGACCTTCCCTGGTCCATCAGTCTCAATACGCACGCTCCGGGCGCATCCTGTCCGTAGGAACCGCAATCCGGATCGTATCTTTCAGATCGAAATCCCCGCCGGGCGGGCTGCAATGATTTCAACCGTTCCGCATCGCTCTTCCCGTCCCGGCTGTCAACCTTTTCCTAACCGTTAAGGCTTGCCAGAATGCCATAACGGCAGCCACGCCATCGATCTTCCCTATCGCCCGGGCATGCCATTATGGCACCGGCAGTCTGAGGACACCCACCCTTCCGAACGCCCCACAAACTATTACCGAATAATGACTTACAAACACACAAGACGCATAGACTCAAATATGGCACGCTCGTTGCATGTTAAAAATGCTGTCCGATGCGACTTCGGCACCGGATTCAAATCGACCCGAAATGCAAAGGAGAAACAACCATGTTGGGTTCATTTGCTTTGCCAAAACAATCGCGACTCCCGGACGTTTGTCAGCGTCTTCAGGAAGAGCTTCAAAGTTCACTGATCGAGTTCCGCAACGGCCTGATGGCCTCGCAGGGCGCCCTCAGCATGAACGTCTATAAAAAGGACAACGAGTTCCTGATTCGTCTGGAACTGCCCGGCGTCTCCGCGGAAGACATTGAAGTCGACGTCGCTGGCGATCAGGTGCGGATTACCGTCGAACGAATGGCTCCGGAACAGAAGGACGGTGAAAACCTGAAGCAGGAACGTCCGTTCGGCCGGCTGCAGCGAGAGATGCAGTTCGCCACTCCTATCGATACCTCGAAGACCGTCGCCAGCTATGAACGCGGAGTCCTGGAACTGAAACTTGTCATGGCGGAAGACCTGGCCCCGAAGCGAATCCCGGTGAAACCCCGGTAATCTGTCGGCCTTGCTCTTCACCGTTCACACAATCGTTGAAGGAGTTTTTCCCATGTCAGAACTTCAAAAAATGACCGATCCTCAAGAATCGAACTGTGATGTCCAGCAGATCCCGGAAACGACCCATCAAATCATGACGCGGCCGCGAACCGATATCCGCGAAACCGACCAGGCCTATCTGCTGCAGGCCGACATGCCGGGGATTGATGAAAGCTCGGCGGAAGTGACTGTCGAGAAGAAGGTGCTGACGATTCGAGGGACAACCCGACCGTTTGCACCGGAAGGATTTGAGAACGTCTACAAGGAGTCGGATCAACGACTCTACGAACGCATCTTCCGGCTGCCGGAAGAAGTCGACCCGACGTCTCTCGAAGCAACCGTGAAAAATGGTGTCCTCACCGTGACGCTGCCGAAACGTCGGGAAGCCCAGCCAGTCCGTATTCAGGTCAACGCGGGCTGATCGAGGGAGTGATTTGCTTGCAGAGCCCTTTGTCGAAGGACAGAGGGCTCTTTTTATGCGCGACCAGAACGCAGGAATCGACTCCGATCTCAGTGCGAAACCTTTTTCTGAGAGCCGGTTGTGATATAAACGAAGAATCAATGATTCTGCCTGCCTGAGATTCTGAACGAGGCCGTTCTTTCGTGTCGCCAGATCCAAAGCCGTCGCCTGAAGTTCGTAAGCCCCCCCACGGGTCCCGTCCCGATCCGCTGCGAAGTTCACGACGACTGTTAATCGCAGCCGGCATTACTCTGACTGGCCTGCTGATCCTCATCGTTCCGATCGAGTGGCAGCATTACCAGCGGACATTCAACAGTCCGCAGCCGCTGACCGCCTGGATGGCCAACTTCAGTGGAGAAACCTCTCTGTTTTTCCTCTGGCTCTTCCTGCTCCCACTGGCCTGGCGGATGAAAAGGGTCCCCGAGTTCGAAGCGACACCCCGGGGCTTTCTCGCGTGGGCTCACGCGGGCACGTTCTTTACCCGAACCGCTCGTGAACGGGATCTGGCCGCCCGTGCTCCGCATAAGGGGCGATGGGTGCTGCCCGCAGCGATGGGACTGCTCGGCTTTCTGAACACACTCGCGGTGGGACACCGGTTTGACGATCTTCCTCCTGCCTTTCACGATGAATACAGCTATCTGTTTCAAGCCGAAACCTTTCTGCAGGGGCGTTTGAGTAACCCTCGCTTTGAACCTGCTCCCGAGCTGTTCGATCAGATTCATGTTCTGAATCTGCAACCCGGCCATTTTGTCAGTCGCTATTTCCCGGGAACCGGGCTTTGGCTGACGCCGTTCCTTGCGTTCGGCATTCCGTACTTCGGATACGCGATCGCACAGGGGCTCATTACAGGGCTGATTGCGGCTCTGGCTCGAGATCTGGCCGGGAATGGAGCCTGTTTGCTGGCCGGATTGCTGACCGCGCTCATGCCGGGGATGATGCTGTTCAGCAATCTACTGCTCGCTCACCACCCCGGGTTAATCGGCCTTTCGCTGTTCCTCTGGGCGTTCCACCGCAACATTATCCAATCCCAGTGGAGTTATGCGTTGGCCGCTGGAATCGGGTTAACATATGCGATGTGGTGCCGCCCGATGACTGCCTTTGGAATCGGCTTGCCGTACGGGATCTGGTTTGTGGCCGGCCTGTTTCGTGAGCGGACGTGGAAACAACGTCTGATTCAAACTTCAGCCATGAGCGGCCCGCTCGTCGTCGGACTGCTGATGCTGCTGCCGTACAATGCGGCAACCACCGGCGATCCGTTTCTCACGCCGTATCAGCAGTACACACAGAACTACACCCCACGACACGTCTACGGTTTCGACAATCGGGTTCGCGGGGAAGCCTGGATCGCGGAGCAGGCGGCGGCTGGTGTGGAACTGCCGATCGTGGAGAACTACGACCGCTGGGCGACAAACCTGACCATGCGGGGGGCCATTCAGAATGAGCGGAATCGACTCGTTTCAACCGGCCAATGGACGCTCGGCATCATCCCGACGCTAGCTGCGGTTCTCTTCTTTTTGAGCATCGGGCATCGCGATCATCCCGAGTGGTGGTTGATCCCCGCAGCGATCCTGTCTCTGCATCTGGTGCATCTTCCCTACTGGTTCGACGGGATTATGCACTGGCACTACGTCTTCGAAGCCGCTCCCCTGCTGGCGCTGATCTTCGCCCGCGACATGCAGTTAATCGTTCGCAACAGCTGGAAGCTGCACCGTCCCTGGCTGGCAGGCTGGTGGCTGGGACTTCCGGCTCTGGGACTGTTGATCAGCTACACGACGTTCGAGCCGTTCTGGCAGTCGACACTCTCGGCTGGAATTAGCGAAATCCGGTACGCCCGCGAAAAACACGACACGTTCAACAAGATGGTCGCGACCATTCCGGACACGCCGGCCGTGGTGTTTATCGTGCCGGACCCGAATGATCTGCATCTCGACTACGTCGTAAACGATCCAGCACTGGATGCACCAGTGCTTCGCGCGCACCGGCTTACCGATCGATTCGACATCCCGCAGCTGCGGGAGCTCTTCCCGGCGCGCAGGCTGTACCAGTTCGATGTTCGGACGAGCGAACTGCGCGAGCTCACTTCAGCTGACGCAGTGGAACCGTGAGCGGAGTACGATTACTGAGCTTCGACAGCCGACCAGTTCAGCAGATTTTCTTCAGGATTCGCCAGGACGAGCGTTTCGGCATCATCGGTTTCTTCGAGAGGATATCCCGATTCTTTCAGGCAGACTTCCTGTTCGCTTCCCTTGCTGATGCGCAAATCGTCATCAATGGCCCGGAACCACTGCAGATGCGGCCAGTCCTTTCGGACCAGCTTCAGACAAGACAGCATCGTGCGGCCATTGGCGCCTGGGTTAAAGCCGGCTCGGTTGGCGATTTCTGTGAACGTTCCAAGCTTATCGGCCCGTTTCAGTTCCCACAGAATTTCGGCAACCGCTTCGGCGCGAGACATTGACATAACAAACCTCTTTAATTGACTGGCAACTCTTCAAGCCCGTTTATTTAGTTCGTACTCTACGATAATGAAAAACTTGAGAACTCTCAATGCTGATCCCCAGTGGACCGAACCGGGATCCGGGCAGCATCTGAGGATCGCTTGACTTTACTCCCTGCCAAATCCGAGCTCATTTATGACTGAATACCCCCAAACTCGACTCCGTCGTCCGCGTCAGTTCGACTGGTCCCGCCGCATGGTCCGGGAAAACCAACTGTCGGTCGATGATTTGATCTGGCCCGTCTTTATTTGTGAGGGGACCAATCAACAGGTGCCGATCGATTCCATGCCCGGAATCTATCGGCATTCGCTCGATCGTCTGGAAGAGGTTCTCGGCGAAGCCGCCGAGCTGGGAATTCCGGCCATTGCCCTGTTTCCAGCCACTCCTGCCGAAAAGAAAACGCCGGAGGGTGAGGAAGCAATCAATGTGGATAATTTGATAAACAGTGCCATTCGGAAGATCAAATCGTTCGACCTGAACCTCGGGATCATCGCCGACGTCGCTCTCGACCCGTACACAAGTCATGGACAGGACGGACTGGTCCGAGATGGGTACGTCGTCAACGACGAGTCGGTCGATATGCTTTGTCAGCAGGCGATCGTCCAGGCCGAGGCCGGCTGCGATATCATCGCGCCCTCGGACATGATGGATGGTCGCATCGGCGAGATCCGCATCGCTCTGGACGACGCCGGTTTCGAGCAGGTTCAGATTATGTCGTACGCCGCCAAATACGCTTCGGCGTTTTATGGGCCTTTCCGGGATGCGGTTGGTTCGAAGTCGAATCTCGGCTCGGGCGACAAGCGAACTTATCAGATGGATCCGGCCAACACCGACGAAGCGCTCCGCGAAGTCGAGCTCGACATCGCCGAGGGAGCCGATTACATCATGGTCAAGCCGGGGATGCCCTATCTCGATATCGTTCGCAGAATCCATGAGCGATTCCGAGTGCCGACCTTCGCCTATCAGGTGAGCGGCGAGTACGCGATGATCATGGGAGCGATCGAACGAGGATGGCTCGACCGTGACAAATCGATGCTCGAAAGTCTCGTCGCTTTCAAACGAGCCGGTGCCTCCGGGATTCTGACCTACTTCGCCGTGGAAGCCGCCCGCCTGCTGCGGGATCAGCGATAGGATTCCGATCGAAATTGCAAAGGCTGGCCAGCCGTCTCGTCTCGAAACAGCCTGAAAACTGTAGCGATTCGGCTACATTAGCGTTGCCATTTGGCAACGTGTCCGCAGAGGTGGAATCTCACTAGTTCGGACGCAGGTTTTTGCCCCTGCGTTTTTCCTGCCTTCTTGCAACCACTGGTACCTGAGTCTCGAATGCAGAGGTCGAGGTTAGTGAGTCGTGGATGCGACCGACAGGGATGCCTGACCGATGACAAACATCGCGATCATTGCGATGCTGCTTGAGCAGAATCATTCCGTATCACGTTGAAAGATTCGAGCACTTCTGGTCAAAGGACCTCATTATGTTTGCACAACTCCTTAACGATGAAGCAGGTTTCATCGTCTCGGCTGAGCTGATTCTGATCGCGACTCTGGTCGTTCTGGGACTCATCGTGGGCCTCAGCGAAGTTCAGCATGCCGTCGTTAGCGAAATGAACGATGTTGCCGATGCCGTCGGTAGCCTCAACCAGAGCTACATGTACTCCGGCTTCTCCTCGAAGAAGTCGATGGGCTACGGTTACAAAGCCTACGCACGAGGTTCAGCATTCAACGACACGATGGACGAATGCGACAACAACCAGTGTGACATCGGCTGCGACGAACCGGTGAGCGAAGGTTACAAAGACTAACCCCCGCTTTCGCCGAAGATCCGATGAACAAGAAGCCCCAGCCTTCAAGAGAAGGTCGGGGCTTTTTCGCGTTTCACGGACCTGGTCGAGGCATGTGTTCTAGTTTCCGGCCGGCGGGGGCGGCAGTCGATAGAACCTGGAGGGCGAAGGTTCTTTCGGAACCATTGCCTTGTCCTGAAAGATCGGGGGTGGCTGAAGCACTTCGACTTTCGAAACCGCTCCGATCTTCCGGGCAACCGCCTGCGTTTCCTCGAGTATCTTCTCGACGTTCTGCTGCGTATTCTCCATCGCCCGTGACGTCGGATCTTTGAGCAGGCTCGAAAGGTACTCGTCGGTCGAGCGGAAACCGCTCAATCCCTCCGATGAAGACGGATTCATCGGCTTGTCGTTTCGGGGAGCGTTCGGGATCGGCAGCGATTCGACAAACTCGTTTTTCGGAACATGCTCCGGCTCCGGTGTCGGATTCGGAACCTGATGAGTCTGACTGCGATCGCTCTTCGGCTTCTCCATTTCCAGCAGCATGCTCGGAATTCCGCTGAGTGCCTCGAATGGATTCCAGGCCTGCTCGTCTCCGTTCTTATTCGGAACCGGCTCTGATTTCCCGGCGACATTGACAGGAGCTTTGTTGACTCGCGGCGTCGATGTCAACGAGCCCGGTGTCCAGTTTCCCATCAGTGCAGCATGCAGGAGTTGAGCCATCTCGGCCTGTCCCTGGCTCGAGCCCCGAGGCAATTCGACTTCGACGGTCGGGTAGGTCGCTTCTCGCCGTGCTCCCGCGACCTGGGCATCCGTGAGCGAGGCAACACGATACGTTCCCGGCACGGAGACCAGAGCGGCAATCGATTCTTCTTCCGAAGAGAACCGCATCCATCCGCGGTCTTCCTGTCCCTGAACAACGCGGACCACGCGAGTCGGGTTCAATTCACTCAATCGCGCCTCCGGACCAGCGGCTCCGCCTTCGGGATGCTCAACAAGAATGTCGAGCGTCCTCTGGCCGTCGGTTCCCAGCCATTCTCGGCGAAGACCCGTGAAGATGGCCGAGAGCAACAGCGGATCCTGGCTGACGGATTCGTCGATGACACAGACCGTTCGCTCCTGGCCATTTCCCAATGTGAACTGACGCCAGAACTCGGCAACAGCTGGAGCGGAGTGGCTGGGCTTCTGCGGCGGACTGACCGTTTCGACCGTCGATGGCTTCGACTTCTGGCTTCCCGGCAACAGATCGGTCAGTTGATCGGTGAAGGCCGAGAAGGCTCCCTTTTTCTGTGGAGCCGGCGTCGTGGGCCGGGTTCCCGCTGAAGGCTTCTGCTTTTCTTCGAACTTCGGAATCGATTCGGTCCCTCGATTGACCACTGGTTCATCCCAGAGGGACTTCTTTGAACCCGATCGTCTCGATGGTGTCGGCTGTTCTGTCTGGTTATCGAATGGAGAGAATCCCCCGGAGTTCTGCTTCTGGGTCACCCGCGGTTGAGCCCGCCCGTTCAGGACGTCTTCAGCTGTCGTTTCCCCATGGCTCACCAGATCGGTCGGCAATGATCGCGAGTTTGTTTCCGGAAAAGGAATCGGATCGGGCAGATCGTCGCTGTTGAACGGAATGGCATCGGAGCCGGAGCCGAACCCGGGGGCATCGCCGTACTGATCCCATTCAGCGAACGGATCAAAGGCCTCAGCGGTTTCGTCGCCGGCCGGCGCGCTCATCATCTGATGCTTCTGGTAGGCGTAGCCGCAGGCACAAAGGATTGCGACGGCCAGAAAATGGCGAAGGACTGCAAACATGGGTCGAGTGCTCGCTCTGGAGCGCTTCGGAGCAGGAGGCATCGTTCGCTGAGGTCGGGGCACAGACGCAGGAGGCTTCTTCGGGACAGGCTTACGATCGAATTCCACGGCAGTGGATTCGATGGCAGCTTCGGGGGAAGAATCTTCTGCGGCGACATCGGTACTCTCGTCCGGCAGCGCGTTTTGCTGCTGCTGTTGAGCGTCCCGGATGCATTGCTCCCGCCGCCGGTTGCGGTTGTAGCGTGCGAACATGATGCATTGCCTCAATGCGCATCGTGAGTGGATTTCGTTCGAGCCGGACGACTCTGCTCATCCACGAGCAGTTTGCGTTATCGCACCGGTTCGAGTGTCGGCTTCCCAACGTCCTGCCGGAAGAGCCACATTCAGTATTGCGCGGAGCCGAACTCCCGCGCGGTTAACGTTCAATCCCGAACGTGTAACAGAGCTGCTCAAACTCCTCGGCGTATTCAGCCGTGGAAGAATGAACGTGTTCGGCTTCCGTAATGAATTTCAGTTCGCGGCGGCAGTCAACACCGTGCTCCCGCAGGATTGCTTCGAACGGAGTCAGTTCCTGTCCGTAGACAATGATGAGCTTGTGCTCGTCGAACTGGACTTCGTACGGGATGCGGGGATTGAGCACGGCCATGCCGGCACAGCCGTCGTTAAGGAGAATCTCCTCGTGGTCCCAGAGGATGCTCTTCAGCACCGGGGCATCAATCGATTCCCGGTAAAGATCGCGATGCACGCCCGCGGCCTGCTGATGGCTGGTTTCCAGAACCAGGTCGACTTCTTCGCCCAGCGGATCGAGCAGATCGACGAACAGATCCATCAGTCGCTCGCTGGTCTGGGCAATTAGAAGAACAGGGATCTCGGCTCCGGTTTCGTTGTCGTAGTACTTGTCTTTCCGGTAGCCGGCACTGGGCACGACGTCGAGGTTGTACGACGGACGAACGGCGTCGGTCAGCTTGAAACTCCCGTAGCGGGAGATGCTGAGATGGTGTTCCAACTGCTCTTCGGTCAGGTGATCAAAGCTGCTTTTCTGCGAAGCCAGTGCACCATCGCGATGAGTGCTTTTGATAATTCGCTTGAGGAATCCCATAGTGATCCGTTCTTTCAACGCCCAGTCAAACTTCAGAAGCACCGAGTAATTCGGCCTTCCGGAGGAACGCCCGAGCACGTTCCCACCAATCCTGTGTGAGCTCTCTGCACGCAATTCAGATTCGCTCCCGACCCGATCGGGTCGTCGTCACCCTCGGGTGACTTTCCACTCACTCCAAACCTAGAACAAGTTTTTCAGGAGAGCGGATTCGGAATCGTGAACTGTTGAGACAAAGCTCGACTCTCCGACTCGACATCGCATTGGCGGTAAATTCGTTTCAAACGTCATTGTCGAAGAATGTGTCCCGCCGATCGGTGCCCGTCCTGCATGGCAGGCGCTCAGGTCATTGCCGACACCGGGCGGCACGAAGAACACATTCAAATCTAGCACCCCGATTGCCGGTCGCCGTGAATTGCAGCTGTCGCAGTCCGGATTGCGGGAACTCAAGCCCGATAAAGATCCGGTTAGAAAACCATGGAAACCGTGGAGACCTGGGAAGCCCCTGCCCGTTCCACTGAACGAACCGTCCGCAGGAGCTGAATGGCTCCGCGGCGACGTCGAAGAGCCTGTCTGACATCGATTGGAGGTTCATTCGCCGACCTTACTGCCGCTGATTTCTGCAATTGCTACAATCGCTTGTAAGATTGACAGTCGTGCCCCCGGGCCTGGGCAGGAATTCGAATCGCATTCTGCAGCGAAACCGTCCGGATGAGGAATAGCCGCGACGAAGCAACCCGGATTGAGTCATCAGTCCAAAGACACCAGCCATACGAAAGCGAAGTTGTGAACGAGTCCTGGGATGGCAATCCGGCCGAACTCCTTCTGTTCGGAAACGGTCCGGATGATCAACGCGAAGCGATTCTGACTCAGATCGGTTTCACTGATCTGAAGACCGCGACGCAGCGGATGCTCAAAATCTGTGAGAACGATGAGCAGCGCCGCACACTCGAATCCTGCTTCAACAACTTTCTTTATTCCCTGTCGGAGTCTGCCAATCCTGATCAGTCACTGCTGAACTTCGAGCGTTACCTGCAGCGGTACGGCGAGCGGGCAGAACTACTCAACTTTCTGGCGGCCAATCCCCGGGCGGTCGAAATTCTCATGCGGCTGTTCGTCGGCAGTCAGTTTCTGACTGAGATTCTGCTTCGCAATCCCGGTTACCTCGAGGATCTGACGAACCACAAACGACTGGCCGACTTCAAGAGCCGCAGCGATTTCTACGAGGAAGCGAAGAACTACACGCAAAACGAGACCGATTTCTACGGCCGCATCGCCGCGTTGCGTCACTATCAACACTGGGAACTGCTCAGGATTGGAGCCTGCGACTCATTCGGCCTGATGGACTTCAAGAGCATCACGTTGCAGCTTTCGCTGCTGGCCGATGCTCTGGTGCAGATTTGCCTGAAATTCGCTTCAGAGAAAGAAAACCTCCCGACCGATGAGTTCGTCGTACTGGCCTTCGGCAAGCTCGGCGGCGAAGAGATCAACTACAGTTCCGATATCGATCTGGTCTTCGTGGCCCTGAACGATGCGTCCCGTTACTGGCCGCTCGGGCAAACGCTGATCGAAGCCATCACCAAAGCGACGGCCGACGGCTTTCTCTACCGGGTCGACATGCGGCTGCGGCCCTGGGGCCGCTCCGGAGCGCTCGTCTGTTCAGAAGACGCTTACGAGGGCTATCTGAAAAAGCATGGAATGCTGTGGGAGAAGCAGGCGTTGCTCAAGGCGCGGCCCATCGCCGGCAATCTCGAAGCCGGCGAGCAGTTCCTGAAGCGAATCGAACCGATCGTTTTTGACAGTGCCCCGGAAGATATCCGCAAGAATGTTCTGGAAATGAAGCGGAACATCGAACGCGAACTGCAGAAACAGGGGCGGCGGTACGGAGAGGTTAAAGGGGGCAAAGGTTCAATTCGCGATATCGAATTCTGCGTGCAGTATCTGCAGCTGATTGCCGGCCGCGACGATCCCACCGTTCGCAGCATCAATACGCTCGATGGCCTTGTCCGGCTTGTTGAACACAAGTTGATCAAGGTGGACGAGTTCCGGCACCTCTCCGACGGTTATGTCTTCCTGCGGACGATCGAACACGCGCTGCAGTTGACGCACTACAAGCAGATTCATCACATCCCGAGCGAACCGCGTGAACTGGCTTATCTCGCCCGCAAGCTCGACTTCCCCGATTCGACCACGTTCACCTCGTACTATGAACGACACTCTGCCTCGATTCGTCGCATCTACGAGAAGTATCTCGAAAAGCCGTACGCGGATGTCGAAACGGAAATCGCATTCGCCCGACCGCTGCTCGAACTCGTGGCCGAGGCCCAGCCTGACTATGCGTCAACATTCTCCGAGACTGAGATTCAGCTGCACGCTCAGTTGATTGACAAACTGCCGGACGGAGAATTCATTCACATCGCCACGCATCGACTGTCTGAGAAGAGCTGGCGGCTGATCGTGGTGGGGAAGGATCTTGTCGGCCAGTTCTCGGTCACCTGCGGTCTGCTGTTCGCCAACGGTTTCGACATCGTTCGCGGGCACGTCTTCACCGGACTGTTCCCGACTGAGTATTCCCGCGAAAGCTCCGGCGAGAAATACCGGGATGCTCACAGTCGTTTCGTGACCGTTCTGGAAGTGGAAGCCAATGACCCTGAGACCGGTGACGAAGTCTGGCACAAGTATCTGACCGAGTGCCGCGAAATCAGCCACATGCTGCATCGCGATCAGATCAGGGATGTGCAGGGAATTCTGGCCCGCCGCGTTGGTAAGGCTCTTGAGAACAAACCCAACCCGAGCCGTTCCCTGCTGCCAGTCGAACTTCAGATCCGGAACGATGTCGACGAATACGCCACCGCCATCGATATTTCGGGCGAGGATGTCCCCGGGTTTCTGTACGGGCTGACCACTGGACTGGCACTTTCCGGAGTGCAGCTTACCCGCGTGATCATCGACTCGGCGGAAGGACGTGTTCGCGACAGGTTGTACGTGCAGTCGCTGAGCGGGGAAAAGATTGAAGACGAAGGCAAGCTGCAACTGCTGCGGACGGTCATCGTGCTCATTAAGCACATCGCTCATATTCTGCCGACGGCCTCGAACCCGGAATCGGCACTGCTCCACTTCCGCGACCTGCTGGAGAAACTGTTCGACCAGCCCGACTGGGCCGATCAGCTGTCTTCTCTCGAACGCCCCTCCGTGCTCGATGCGCTGGTCAAAGTTCTCGGGGGCAGCGATTTCCTCTGGGAAGATTTCCTGCGACTACAGTACGCCAATCTCTTCCCCGTGGTCACGGATATCGACAGCCTGAAGATTGCGAAGGGGCAGCCGGAACTCGAAACGGAGTTGCGTAAGCAACTCAAGGGGATTGAATCGCTCGATGAGCAGATTGAAATCCTGAATGCGTTCAAGGATCGCGAACTGGTCCGCAGCGACATGCGGCACATTCTCGAATACAACACGACCTTCGGCGAGTTCTCGATCGAATTGACAAACATCGCCGAAGTCGTGACGCGGCAGGCGGTCGAGATTGCTTATGAGAATCTGAAGCGGGAACATGGCGAGCCGCTGCTGCCCGATGGCAGCCCCTGCCGTTACTGCGTGGCCGCCCTCGGAAAAGGCGGCGGCCAGGAACTGGGCTTCGCGTCCGATATCGAGCTGATGTTCATCTTCGAAGACAAGGGAGTGACAAACGGTGTCAGTTCCATTACCGCGGTCGAGTTTTACTCGCGGCTCGTGAAAGATTTCCGAGCGATGATCCGCGCGAAAAGCGATGGGATCTTCGAAATCGATCTACGACTGCGTCCCTATGGCAATGCGGGAAGTCTCGCCGTTTCGCTCGAAGCCTTCGAGAACTACTTCGGCCCCGAAGGAGCCGCCTGGCCCTACGAACGGCAATCGCTGGTCAAGCTGCGGCCGATTGTGGGATTCGACAGTTTTTCCGAAACGGTCGTCGCTCTGCGTGATCGGCTCGTTTACACCGGGCAGCCATTCGATGTCACCGCGATGCGGGGGATGCGGGAGAAACAGGTGCGGCAGCTCGTCCAGCCGGGAACGATCAACGCCAAACTGAGCCCCGGGGGCCTGGTCGATTGCGAGTATCTTGTCCAGGGGCTGCAAATCAGCCACGCATTTCAGCATCCGAGCCTGCGAACGACGAATACTCGCGAGGCCCTGCGCCAGCTGGAAGCCGTGGGCGTGCTGACTTCCGAAGAGCGAATCAAATTGCGGGATTGTTACCGTTTTTTACGAAATCTGATCGATGCGCTCAGAATGGTCCGTGGAAACGCAGGTGAGCTCACGGTTCCGAGCCCGGGAACCGATGAATTTGATTATCTGGCAAGACGAATGGGTTATGCCGGTCGCAGTGAGGATCTGCAGAGCGAATTGCAGGATGTGATGAGTACGGTTCTGGAAATGTCTTCCCTGCTCGACCAGACAGGGAAAGAATAACCGGCTGCCGTTGCGGCAGCAGTCGCTCTGGCATGGAATTCGCCTGTGTCAGTCCAATGCGAAGCGCGATGCGTACGCTTGTAAATTGTTCACAATTTGTGGATAGCCATTTCAGGCCTCGGTTGACTTGCCCGTATCAGTGCTTTTTAATGTGGGAGAAATACGACGTTTCTCGAAACTGGCATCGTGGAGGACGCACCATCGCGTCACGAAAGCGTCGTACGTCTGGAATGTAAAACTGGGAGATGACCAAATGAAGAAAGCGATTCTGAGCCTGGGCTGTGTCGCACTCTGTGCAACTTTCGCCCTCTCAACTGCAGAAGCACGTCCTAAGTACTACTCTGAGTTCAAAGATATGTATCCGGATGTCGCTGGCCTCGATGAGCAGAAGTGCAACGTCTGCCACGAAGGCAAGAGCAAGAAGGATAAGAACAACTACGGCATGGCTTACGGCATGACCCTGAACGCCAAGAACTCCAAAGACGTCGAACAGATCAAAAAGGCTCTGAAGGACGTCGAAGCCAAGCCGAGCGCTGTCGCTGGCAAGACTTTCGGCGACCTGCTGAAGGAAAACAAGCTCCCGGCCACGAAGTAACTTCGACCGGTAGTTAGAACTCAAACGCAGTGGACCTCCGCGGTTCACTGCGTTTTTTCATGCGCTGAGGGAAAGCCCCTCCCCCGGGCTGGCCCCAAAAGATTCCTTCGGGGCGGCGCAGCCGTCGGAGAATGGAGTTGGACGGATTATTGAGAAAAGCCTCCATCCAGAATAAACACGAAGCAGCACGGACTTCTCCCCTTCGCCAAACGGCAGCCTCCCACGGCTGCGCCGCCCTGATAGCAGAACTATCATGGCCACCGCGAAGTTCCCTCATGCCCCGCAATCAATGCGAGGGCAGCAGCATCTTCAGACAGGCAGAAAGGGCGACGGCGGCCGTTTCCGTTCTCAGAACATGCCCGGGCAAGTGGCAGGGTCGCATTCCCGACTGGCAGGCCAGCTCGTGTTCTTCGTCCGTCCAGCCCCCTTCCGGACCAATGAGGAGGAAAACCGGGCCTTCAGTTCTGGAAAACTCGTCCTGAAGGACTTGAGGCCCCATGGGCTGATCGGAGAGCGTGCCGATCAGGCACAGCTGATTAGCAGCGATCGTTTCGCAGAACGCTTCGAAGCTCTGCATGTCGTGCAGCTCCAGAGCTCGATTACGTCCCGACTGCTTACAGGCTTCGAGCACGTATTGCCGATGCTTGTCGATCTTCGATTCCCGTGGCGAGACAACCGAGCGGGCGGTCTCCAGCGGAAGAATTTCGTCGACGCCAAGTTCGGTACACTTCTCGACGAGCCAGCGGAGCCGATCCCCTTTCGGAATGGCTGTCGCGACAATTAGCCGGCGACTCGGCTCGGGGTCGATGCGTTCGCTGCCAGAGATCAGTCGCACCCGGGCTGACTTCCGGTCGGTTTCTTCGATGATGCCGAGACTCGATCGTCCGCTGCCGTCAAAGACTTCGACTTCCGCGCCGGGCTTCAGTCGCATCACGTGCAGCAGATGATGAGCCTCAGAGCCGGTAACTTCTACGAGAGTTGACCAGGGTGACGGGCAATAAAAGCGAGTCGACATCGGTGGTAGATCTTCCTGCGGACCTCATTGAACGAACGCTGGTCTTCGACGTTGGCATCCCCCATACTGACGAACGAACCTCGGCGGGCGTCCGCCGACAGCCAGATAAAACTTCACTCTAGCGAAGGCTCAACAATGTCTGAAGTGACTGTCACACTCCGCGACAACGGACCCATCCTGATTAACGGCGACATCAAACTGATCGACGGTGCCGGGAATCCCATCGATCTGCAGGGAAAGACCAACGTGGCCCTCTGTCGCTGCAGTGCTTCGAAGAACAGCCCGTTTTGCGACGGCAGCCACAAGGCCTGCGAATTCAAAGCCGAGAATCGGGCATAATTCCGTCCGTCACTCGGTGATGTGGGAAACCGATTCCATATCTGTCCCTGAGCCCAGCAACAGAGCGAACCAGCGTGTTCGCTCGTCGCTGGCCAGGACAATCTTCACCACCATCGTCAAAGGCACGGCCAGCAGCATCCCGGCTGGTCCCAGGACCCAACCCCAGAAGATGAGGGAGAGGAAGACGACAAACGTCGACAGCCCCAGCCCTTCTCCCATGATTCGCGGCTCCAGCACATTGCCAATGATGAAGTTGACTGACAGGAACACAGCAGCCACATAACTGGCGGCCCACGGATCCTGATCGACCAGCACATAGAGCACCGGGACGATGCCGGCGATAATCGAACCGATGGTCGGAATGTAGTTGAAAAGGAACGCGATCACGCCCCAGAGAGCCGCGTAGTCGGTCCCCAGCAGCATGAGACCGAAGCCAATTAGCAGACCGGTCATCACGCTGACAATCGTTTTGATGAGCATGTACTTGCGAATCGCGGCCAGAACCGCGGTCACCTGAGCCATCGAGAGCTGGGACCCGCCCGGCAGAGCTTCCAGCTTCTTGCCAAACCGCGACCATTCAAAGAGCAGAAACAGGAGCATCAACAGCACGATCAACGTGTAGTTGAGCATCCCCATGACGCTCTCCAGGAACGAGCGGAAAATCTGCACCGGCGAAAGGACGTTGAGCACGCCCTCATTTCGAGTCGCGGTGCTCCGCCCGGACGTCGGGTGAAACTCGATCACGTGCCGCTGCTCGCCGAACATGTAGCCTGGAATTCCCAGCGGACCTGTTGGCTGTGACTCAACGACGATCGGTTCGCTGACACTCGGATCATCCCTGTCCGCCCGGCTCGGTCGAGACGAATCTCCGATTTCGGAGCCATCCGGCGCCATGTTCGGATTGGTCGAATCGTTCGTTCCGTCGATCGCTTCGTCTGGATCGATCAGCATCTCGGCTTCCGGAACCGCCGAAGTCCCTTCAGGAGACAAGAGACCTGTTTCCGTCGGGAGCGACGGCGCGCTTGTTCCCTGGGGAGCAGGAACTGGAGAAGTTCCTTCCGGAGCGGGAAGCGCTTCACTCGACATTTCAGGCAGAGGCACGAGACCGGGAACCGAAATCTCAAGCGACTGACTCGGCGGTTGCTCGTTGTCCTGCTGCTGAACCCTGAACCCGCGGGCTTCAAGCCAGTCGACGACCCGTTCCTCGGCCCGGTTAATCTGCGCATTCAGTTCCGGCAGCCGGCTGACCAGTTCGTTGGCCGAGGTCGCGACGACCGAAATCACGACCAGAGACGACACGGCCATGAAGACCATCATCAAAAAGATGGCGGCTCCCGTATTGATATCCCGCTGGCGGAGCCATTCGAGAATGGCCGAGATAATCACGCCGATAAAGATCGCCAGCAGAAATGGAATGACGATCGCCCGGGCCAGATGAATCCCGCCGATCACCACAACGACCGCAGCAGCGGTCATGATGCCATTGATGAAAGGCGAACTCCGCAGGTCCGATTTCGGAGAACCTTCGTCCACAGTCATGTCTTTCGTCCTGAACCGCTTGATACGGAAACCGGTCCTCTGTGCCGGTTATCGAGAATCAACAGCATATTGTCCGTATCAGGAAAAGAGATAGCTCACAGACTCGTTGCGATGAATTCTGCGAATGGCCTCCCCGAGCAGGGGGGCGATGGAAATCGTTTTCACGTTGGGCAGCTTCTGCTCCGGCTTGAGAGCGATACTGTTCGTGACCACAATCTCCCGAACCTGAGCCTCGGCCAGTTTCTGGGGAGCCGGTCCACACAGAACACCGTGTGTGGCACTGACAAAAACGTCGCGGGCTCCATGCTGCATGGCGATTCGGGCCGCACCACAAATCGAACCGGCAGTGGCGATCATGTCGTCGAAGATCACGACCGTTTTCCCCTCAATCGGTCCCCCAATCAGGTTCGCCTGCTTCGTTTCCAGAGCGTTTGAACGCCGTTTGTCCACGATCACCAGCGAGCCGCCGATGCGGTCGACGTGTTTCAACGCCCGTTTGATACTCCCTTCGTCCGGACTCATGACCACGAGTTGATCGGGCGAGAGTTCCAGCGACTGGAAATACTGGTCGATCACCGGGGCGGCATACAGGTGGTCCACCGGGACATCGAAAAATCCCTGAATCTGAGCGGCGTGCAGATCGACGGTGAGAACGCGGTCAGCGCCCGCTTTCGTGATCAGGTTGGCGACCAGTTTGGCAGTAATCGGCACGCGACCGGCGTCTTTGCGATCCTGCCGGGCGTAACCGAAATACGGCACGACACAGGTGATCCGTTCGGCGCTGGCTCGTTTGCAGGCGTCGATGAGGATCAGCAGTTCCATCAGATGATCATTGACGGGCGGGCTGGTTGGCTGCAGGATAAAGACATCCCGGCCGCGAATGTTCTGCTCCAGGCGAACCGACAACTCCATGTCGGGGAAGTTGCCAATCGACACCGCTGCGAGTTCGACTCCGAGGTAACTGGCAATTTCCTGGGCGAGAGCGGGATTGGCCCGTCCGCTCATCAGGCTGAGTTGATCGTACATTAGTTCGCGATGTCTTTCCGCAGAGCGACCCGGTGTCAGAGAAGTGACAGTCCGGCTGGCGGACTGCGAACCCCAATTCTTTTCCCGGACCCTGTTTTTTTCAAGTCAGCTCCCGATTCCCGACCAGATCGCGTGCCGGAAGCACCGTTCCCATGAATCGTTGACGCGAAAAATCGGTTGATCACGAACGTTCCATGAGTTTTTCCCAACCTGAGATTGAACAGATTGTCAGTCGCAATCTGAACCGCATTCATGAACAGATGGCGTCCGCCCTGGAGCGCCGCCCGCTCGATGGCCCTGCCCCCAGACTGGTCGCTGTGACGAAATACGCCGAAATCGAGTGGGTCGAGGCCCTGCTTCAACTCGGCTGCCGCGAGCTGGGCGAGAGCCGCCCTCAACAATTGGCTCAGCGGAAAGACCTGCTGTCATCCCGGTCTGACATCCGCTGGCATCTCATCGGGCATCTGCAGCGAAACAAAGTTCGCCACGTCCTCGAAACCGAAGCCTTCATTCATTCGGTCGACAGCTGGAAACTCCTCGAACGAGTCGACAATCTCGCCGGGCAATTGCAGATGCGGGCATCGGTTCTGTTGCAGATTAATGTCGCGGGCGAAGAGCAGAAGGACGGAATGACTCCGGAAGATTTCCTCGCGAACTGCAGTCAACTCGCCGCGATGCAGCACACAACGGTCGCAGGCCTGATGACGATGGCCCCTCACACAGACGACGACGATGTGGTTCGCAAGACCTTCCGAAGCCTGCGGGAATTACGCGATGAAGCTCGCGTCCGGCTCCATACTCCAGAAGTTCTGAACGAGCTGTCGATGGGCATGTCGGGTGATTTCGAGATCGCCATCGAAGAGGGTGCCACACTGATTCGCATCGGTTCGG
The DNA here is from genome assembly GCA_017795105.1 of Planctomycetaceae bacterium. Lineage (GTDB taxonomy): Bacteria > Planctomycetota > Planctomycetia > Planctomycetales > Planctomycetaceae > Rubinisphaera. The sequence goes on along the minus strand of CP051247.1, from coordinate 4,963,473 downwards.
GACTGTTTGAAGGACTCGCATCGGAGTAACGCGGACGGGGAAATCGACGTCGAGAATGACTCGAAACCTGACATTTTCCTCGTGAAGATTCGCTAATTTATCATCGAGCGATTTCTAAAATCCCTCGCGGATTTTCGTTCCTATGCTTTTCGCCCGATTTAAGCGCATGTTAGAATCTGTGCCAGCGTCGGCCGCCTTGGTGCCGACTGAACTGCTGCGAATTCGTCCCCGGGACGAGTAAGTCAATTCCTTTTTAATGCTGACCTGAGTCAGTGCAGAGAAGTCATGAGTTTGGACGATCAAGCGTTGAACGGCGAATCGGGTACGAAACAGGACGTCACAGAAAACACGGCGGGACAAACCGATCCCACGACGCCTGCAACTGAGGGCTCCACGTCGCCAGCCCCAACGGGCGGGCCATCTGTGAAGACCGAAGAGGAGTCCGCCACTCCTCCGGCGACAGAAGCCACGGAGCAACCCGTAGCAGCGGAGGCCGCGACTGAGGCTCCCGCAAATGCACCGGCGACGCCCGAGTCCTCCGCAGTGGAGTCCACTACGGCGCCCGAACGAAAGATTCAGCTGAATCCACAGGTGGACGCCGAGAGTGCGAAGGCAATCCCTTCGATCTCCCCGGCTGCCCCAAAGACAATGGACGCAAACCAGCCGGCCGAAGAGGGAGCCGCACCGGTCGCGTCTCAGCCTGCTTCCGCCCAGGCGACGCCAGATCGCGGCCCGGTCGCAATCCCCGGCAAGGAAGACCTCGACGTCGACCTAGAATCGCAGCTTGAAGCCGCCATGAGCGGATCGTCCGCAGAATCGACGGCCGCAGGCACCTCCGATGCTCCGGCTGCCCGGATGCCACAGGACATCTCCGAACTCGAGCCTGGTACGAAACTCAAGGGCACTGTCGAGTCAGTCGACGAGGAACAGATTGTTGTCGAACTCGGTTTCCGTTCTTCGGGAATCCTGGGTCGTCGCCATCTGCCCGAAGGCGAAGTCCCCGAAATCGGCAGTGAAATCGAAGTCATGGTCGAGTCGGTCGATACGGCCGAGGGCGTCATCCATCTGATTCTGCCTCGATCGGTGCATCGCGCCGGTGGCGACTGGAATTCTCTGGTCGTCGGACAGACGGTTGAATGTACCGTCGAGAAAACAAACAAGGGCGGACTGTCGGTGATGGTCAGCCAGTTGCGTGGATTCATGCCCGCCGGGCAAGTCGATACGCATTTCGTGTCTGATCTCGAACCGTTCGTCGGCCAGAAGCTGACGGTCCGCGTGATCGACGTGAATCCCAAGAAGCGGAATCTCGTCGTCAGCCGCAAGGCGCTGCTGCAGGAAGAACAGGAACAGAATGCAGCTGTCATCTGGGACGCTCTGACTGTCGGTGAGCAGCGAACCGGAACGGTGAAGTCGGTCAAAGATTACGGTGCCTTCGTGGACATCGGCGGCGTCGATGGTCTGCTTCACGTTCGTGAGTTGAGCTGGACTCGGGTCAATCATCCTTCCGACGTTGTGAAGGAAGGGGAGCAGATCGAAGTCAAAGTGCTCAACATCGACCGCGAGAAGAAGAAGATCAGCCTGGGCATGAAGCAGCTGCAGGCCAATCCCTGGGAATACGCCGATCAGAAGTATCCGAAGGGGACGGTCGTTACAGGCACCGTAAAGAAGCTGGCCGAATTCGGTGCGTTCGTCGAACTCGAGCCGGGACTCGAAGGGCTGATCCACATTAGCGAACTCGATCACAAGCGGGTCGGTCGCGTGTCTGAAGTGGTGTCGGTCGGACAGGAAGTCGAAGCCAAAGTTCTTGAAGTCAACAAGAACAAGAAGCGGATTTCCCTGTCGCTGAAGGCCAACATGGCCAAGCCTCAGCTGTCGCCGGAAGAGCAGGCCCGCCGTGAAGCCGATGCCGCCGAAGATCGCCGTCGGCGTGAAGAAGCCGCCAAGCGTCGTGAAACGCTCAAAGGGGGAATCAGCGAAGGGACCGGTGGCGGTCTGTTCGGCAACCCGGGCGACTTCAGCTAGGCACAGTTCGGAACTCCATTCCGAATTCATGGCAGGAGAGTGCGACGCAGCGAGCATCCCCTGAAGTCATCTCTGACAGGGCTCTCGCTGCACCGTACTGTTCTCATGCCAGCTAAGAAGCGAACTGGATCCCGGAAGCGGAAGGTCGCCCCGGAAACCGTTTCCGAGATCCTCAAACGCCTGCACAAGACTTACCCGGTCGCCGAATGCGCACTGACGCATCGCAATCCGTACGAACTGCTCGTCGCGACAATCCTCTCGGCTCAGTGCACCGACGCCCGCGTGAACCAGTCGACGCCCGCGTTGTTCAAGAAGTATCCGAACGCTCGCAAGCTGGCTGCAGCGAAGCAGGAAGACGTCGAAGAGATTATTCGCCCGCTCGGTTTCTTCCGTTCGAAAGCCACCAACCTCCTTGGCATGGCGAACGGATTGATGGAGCGGCACGATGGTGAAGTGCCGGAGACACTCGACGAGCTCGTCGCCTTACCTGGCGTCGGAAGAAAAACGGCCAATGTCGTGCTCGGCACCTGGTTCAACATCCCGACTGGGGTGGTCGTCGACACTCACGTGCGGCGGATCTCTCAGCTTCTGGGCCTGACGACCGCGAAACAGCCGGAGAAGATCGAGCAGGATTTGATCAAACTGCTGCCGGAAGAGGAATGGATCGGCTTCTCGCACCGGCTCATTCATCATGGTCGTAAGATCTGTATCGCCCGCCGACCGAAGTGCTCTGAATGCCCGCTGCTCGATGTCTGTGCTCGAGTCGGGTTGCCCCCACTGGATGAGCAGTCATAATGCGATTTCGCTTTTGATTTCGCACTTCGACTCTCGCGTATCTGGATTCTGCTGATGGACGATACTCTGCACGCGGCTCTGAATGATGTAATGGCCGGCAAAACTCTCTCTGAAGAGCAGATGCGGGGTGTTGTCGACGAGCTCATGGAAGGCCGCAGCGATGCGGTTCCCGTCGCCGCCCTGCTCGCCGTATTGGCCTATCGCGGTGAGGATGTTGCCGAGATCGCCGGAGCAGCTCGCGTCATGCGGGAAAAATGCACACCAATTCGCGAATCGGGAGCCGGTCTGCTCGACACGTGCGGCACCGGCGGAGACGGACTGCACACGTTCAACATCAGCACGGTGGCCGCGATCCTGTGCGCCTCGGCCGGAATGCCGGTCGCCAAACACGGGAACCGTTCCGTATCGAGTACGAGCGGCAGCGCCGATGTGCTGGAGCAACTCGGCGTCACCATTCAACTGACGCCGGAGCAGGTCGACCGTTGCATCGATGAAGTCGGAATCGGCTTCTGCTTCGCTCCGCTGCTGCATCAGGCGATGAAGCATGTCGTGCCGATTCGTAAGGCGATGAAAACACGCACGATCTTCAATCTGCTTGGACCACTTACGAATCCGGCTCATGCCGAGTTCCAGCTGCTGGGAACGATCCGGATTTCCTGGGCCGAGAAGCTGGCTCACGCCTTGAGCCGACTCGGCACCACGCGAACGGCCGTTGTCTGCGGGAACGACGAACTCGATGAAGTCTGCCTCTGGGGACCGACGCATGTCTTCCTGGTGGAGGACGGTTCGGTGTCGCGGCACCAGTGGACGCCGGAAGATTTCGGTTTGCCCCGTTGCCAGGTGGAAGACGTTCGCGTCGCGACCGCTCAGGAATCGGCGATGATCATTCGCGGCATCCTCGATGGCGAAGCCGGCCCGGCTCGCAATCTCGCCGTCGCCAACGCCGCAGCCGGTCTGTGGACAACGGGACGAGCCGAGTCACTCCAGCAAGGCGTACAGATGGTCTCTGATGCCATCGACTCCGGAGCCGCCCGCGCAAAACTGGAACAGCTGTGCGAGTTCACGGCCGGTGGTAAGTAACGCGGTGATCTCCTGATAGCTTCACCGTCGTGAGGTGAGCCGGGCCCAATCCTGGCCGGGTCGCTCATCGAGAAGAGGCACGCCATCACCATTCGGGACTCACCGCAACGAGAGTCTTAGGGTAGCCCCGGTTGCTCCGCTACCGGGGCCGACGCAGTCGGCGAGAGGTTTCGACGATTCATCCCAATCAGGAGCGTCTCGCCAGACCTGCTGTGGCGTGGAACGTGGGATTTACGACTCAAAGGGTTTTGAACAGATGACGCAATAGCATGCCCAACGTTGGTAGCCAGGCGACTCGTGTCCCTTCGCCCCCTTCAGGGGAAGCGACTTGATAACTCTGCCAGAAGCAGTAAGTCCGAAGGGCGGATGAGAGGGAGCGATCAACCAGCGATGCTCCATACAAATGAGAATCAATGGTCCGTGGAGCATGTCACCCGCATTTCCCCCTCACCCCCACGGGGGCGAGGGAAGTTAGTTGTCGGGGCTTTCTCCCTAACATTGTTCATTGAAGATTCTCCGATAAATAGATCCAGCGTTCCTCGCCCCTTGGCCCGGTCACCCCGGTAGACTCCATGCATCAAAGAGAACAGGCGTCCCCGATTTCTCAGGAACGCCTGTTTTGATTCAGTCAGCTCTGATTGAGGGCCAGAGCCGCTTGATGGCTTAGCGACGCACGCCTTCCGAAGAAGCGGAGCCGAGCCGCGTCCGGACAGCGTCGATGAACTTCGCCGGCGACTTTACGAACTGGTCGGCATGGGACTCCGAGTTGCACATGTAGAGCTTGTTCTCGTATTTGATGACCCAGCGGACTTCGCCGCGGACCAGCTTACCAGTCTCAGCCAAATGCACCGGGCAGTTCCCGGAGATCTGCGGCCAGTACTTCTCAGGATTGGCTTCAAACTGCTCTTTGTTCTCTTCCGAAGCGAAGCGAACAACGAAACCTTCGTGGGTGGCCGTGATGTCTTTCTCACCAACGACCAGCTTGCCTTCTTCAACGGCGCTGACCAGGCAGTAGTTCGTCAGCGTTTCGCCATTGCCCTGTTCGACAGCCGGCATACTGGCGGAAGCCAGCTGGATGTCCATCTTGTTGCGGTCCATGAAGGACAGAAATTCACTCGTGCCCTGGTAGCCACGGGACTTCTCGGCGTCTTCGGTGACCGGATCGATCACAGCAATTGTCGGCATCGCGGTCACGCCGAACTTCCGGGTCAGACGAGGATTCGCGTCGGTGTCGATCATCACAGGGATGAAATTCTCATCGAGTTGACGTTCCACCCGGCTGTCCGACAGAGTCGAACTCTTCATCCGCTGGCAGGGACCGCACCACGAAGCGGTGAACATGGCGAGCATCGGCTTGCCTTCGGTCTGAGCCTGCTTGCGAGCCTTCTCGTAGTTGGTTTCCCATTTCAGGGAACCGGCCTGTGCCACCGAACCGAGTGCACAGACAATCGCCATCGTGGCTGTAACTTTTGCAATCCGTGGTAACATTTGCAGCATCATTTCTCCTTCGTCTCCTGAAATACAGGCAAAAAGCTGCTTGATGCCTGCCGGACAATCTCCGATGTGACCTTGTGCATGATTCATGCCTTCGGACCGTCGCGTTCTCAAAACGCGGTTCGTTTATCGCTGGAACTATTACGAGCTTGGGACATGAATTCTGTGAGCTACACCACGTAACTCACAACTTTTTCCATTACTGCCACTTCATTCCACTGGCTGAATGCTCCCCATTCTCGAACACGCACGCAACAACTTGGGGGCTCTGCGTCAACCGGGGATCTCCTGAAACTGGCCCAAGGGGCAGAACCAGAGTTCAGGAATCACCTCCCTGGGGGAGGAGAAGCTCCGTCCATCACATCCGTTAAAATAGAGAAACTGCGAACTTCCCGGATAATAGTGAACAGAGAGCATCTAATAAAGCAAAATGATCCGATGTCGGGGAAAAAATAAATTTCGGTGGGAAGCCCGGCGACGCGTGACTCGCCGGACTCTTAATGGTGGGAAAACGGTGCGCGAAACGCCGTGGATGATCAGGTGATCGTGCCCTGCTCCGGACTGGACGCTGTCGCATAGAGTTTCCGCGGAATGCGGCCCGCTCCACTGGCGGCGCGGCCGGACAGACAGGCGAGTTTCATCGCGGTTGCCATCCGTCGGGCATCCTTTGCGCCGGCGATTCCGGTGTTGAGCAGAACGCCGTCGACGCCCAGCTCCATCGCTTCGCAAACGTCACTGGCGGTGCCGACGCCGGCATCGACGATCACCGGGTAGTCGGGATCGTCTTCTTTCAGATACTCCAGGCAGATTCGAATATTGTTCGGATTGAGGATTCCCTGCCCGCTGCCAATGGGACTCCCGGCCGGCATGACCGAACTGGCCCCGGCATCTTTGAGACGGCGGGCGGTGATTGGGTCATCGGTAGTATAAACCAGAACCTGAAATCCGTCGGCCACCAGCTGCTCGGTCGCGTGGAGTGTCGCCACAGGATCCGGGAGCAGTGTTTTGGTGTCTCCCAGCACTTCCAGCTTCACCCAGTCGGCCCCCGGGTTTTCGAGCCCTTCGAGAATCTCGCGGCCCAGCCGGGCGACACGCACAGCGTCTTCGGCGTTAAAACAGCCTGCGGTGTTCGGGAGAATCGTATACCGGCTCAGATCGATGTAGTCGAGAATGTTGCGTCCCTGGGCATCGATCAGGCGTTCCCGGCGCACGGCTACGGTGATGACTTCCGCCCCCGAGAGCTCGAGGCAGTCCTTCATCAAATCGAAAGTTTCGTACTTTCCGGTGCCGACAATCAGGCGGGAAGTGAAGGTATGGCTGCCAACCTGAAGCGGCTGGTCTGCAAAGGAGGCGTCGGACATAATTCTGTTTCGTTGGGCGAGAGCTATCTGAGAGTTTGGTTTCAGGCGACAGCGGAATGAGACATCAGCCGCCACCGACCAGCGTCACGATCTCCACCACGTCTCCCGGTTGTAGCTGACAGGCGGCGTGCTGTCGACGGGGCACAAGTTCACGATTGCGTTCGACCGCCAGATAGCGGGAATCGTGATTCAGTTCCTGAAGCAGATCGGCGATCGACGTTCCGTCCGCAACGGTCCGGGAATCTCCGTTCAATGTGATTTCGATGGGCTCGGTCATGGGCAATTCTTCGACGCACCGGGTGCGAAAGTCAACAAGTCAGTCCTTTGTTGTCGTGAACAGTTTGATGGCTTCAGAGGCCAGTTGCCGGTTGACCAGCACCACAGCCGAGTCGTGCGGCTTGAGGACATCGTCTGCAGTTGGCACGCGCACGTAATCATCCCGCACAATGGCGGCGATCAGCGTTTGCGACAACGAAAGCTCTTTGAGGGGAATCCGCGTGACGGGCGAGTTCGGCTGCACTTCGACTTCCCAGATCAGCACTTCCCCATCGGCCGTCTCTTCCGAAGCAAGAATGGGGCCTCCGGAGACCATGCCGAGAATCTGCTGAGCCATCACCACGCGGGGACTGACCGCGAAATCGATCTGCAGCTTTTCCAGCACGTTCACATAATCGGGCCGACGGACCACACTGAGAATCCGGGCCGTACCGAGTTCCCGAGCTTCGACGCCGCAAATGATATTGTCTTCGTCCCGTCCCGTCGCCGCGATAAAGACATCGGCTTTGCCGACGCGGGCCTCGCGCATCTCCGCCTGGCTGGTTGCATTCGCATGCAGAATGGTCGCCTCGGGCAGCTGCCGGGCGAGTTCGTGGCATCGCTCCTCATCGACCTCCATAATGGTGACGCGGTAGCGCTCCCGCTCCAGCGATTTGGCGAGGTAGAAACCGACTTTGCCTCCACCGGCGATGATAATATCGAGATGCGGCGGAGCCTTGATCTGGAAGAGCTTCACCACGCCCCGGATCTCGGCTCGTTCGCCGACGAGAGTGATTCGGTCGCCTTCCGCAAAGGCGTCGTCGGCATGCGGAATAAACGAACGTTTGCCGCTGGTAACCAATCCGATGCGAACGTTCGCCGGCATGCGAATCGCCCTCAGCGACTGGCCAATCACCTTGGAACCCGCCTGAACTTCGACTTCCTGGATTTCGATCCCACCCCGAGCGAAGCTTTCAAGTGTGAACAGTCCGTTGGCGCGAATGGTCTTGGCCAATTCGAGTGCGGTCAGCTGTTCGAGCGACAGGAGGTTGTCGATCGCGAAATGGCGCCGATAATCGAACGTGCTGTAATCGAGGTAACGCGGCTCGAAAATCCGGGAAATGCTGCGTTTGGCACCCATCGCCTTGCAGAGCGAAGCTCCGACGAGATTCACTTCATCGTCGCTGGTGACGGCAAGACAAAGATCGGCGTTGAGGACATCGGCCTGAAACAGCGTCACCGCATCGCATGCGGAGCCGACGATGGTCTGGATGTCGAGATCTTCTCCCGAGCGTTCCAAGGTCTCGGCCGAATAATCGACCAGACGCACGTTGTGCCCGTTCTCACACAACACCTGCGCGATCGAGGTTCCGACCGTGCCTGCTCCAAGAATGACGACGTTCATAATTCTATCCAGTCCTGCGAGTGACGTTTGCACTCCAGCCGCAGTTTAGTGATCATTCCCCGGCTTAACAAATTATCCGCCGCCGAACGTCCACGCCGTTGTGCGTGTCGCGCTCCGAGAGAGACCCTGCCGATGTGGATCAAGATATGTGGATTGAGATCGCCTGAAGAAGCGCCGGACGTCGCCGCGGCTGCTCCGGATGCCATCGGACTCAACTTCTACCGGAAGACGCCGCGATTCGTCACGGAAGAGACAGCCGCAGCAATTTCGGACCAGATTCCCTCCAATATCGCCCGGGTCGGGGTCTTCGTCGACACACCACCGGAGGAAATCGACGCTTTGGCGGATCGACTTCGGCTCGATCATGTCCAGTTGCACGGCGACTATACGGCAGCCGATGCCGGGAAACTGTCTCACCGTTCGGTGATCTGGGTACATCGCCTCGGCGCCGAGGGGCTCGATCCGCTTCGGCTGGAACTCGAGCAGCTCGCCGAGCAGGGCGTCAACCCGTTTGCCTGCCTGATCGACGCCCGCGTGCCGGGGCAATTCGGCGGAAGTGGGGTGACGGTCGACTGGCCCGCACTGGCTTCGGGATACGATCGCGAAGCGTTTCCCCCGCTGATCCTCGCCGGGGGCCTCGTTCCGGAGAACGTTTCTGAAGCAATCGCCGCCGTTCACCCCTGGGGTGTCGACACGGCCAGCGGCGTCGAAGAGAAGGGCCTCAAGAGCCGCGATCTCGTCGACACCTTCGTCCGAAACGCGCGGAGCGCATAAAGAAAGCTGCGAACAAATGCTCGCAGCTTTCTTGCTGGATTCCTTGTTGATCAAGTCAACGCGACTCAGGCTGCACGGCCCTGCGTGAAGCTGAGGAACTCCGGAGCCGGCTCTTTGCAGGCTTCCAGGAAGGCGTCGACAACCTGCATGTCGAGTGCGGACGCGCTTTCGCTTTCCGGATGGAACTGCACGCCGAGGCAGAACCAGTCTTCGCTCATCGTTTCGTAGGCTTCGATAACGCCGTCCGGAGTCGTTGCACTGACGCGGAAGACCGGAGCAAGCTGATCGACGGCCATGTGATGATCGCTGTTGACGCGAATTTCGCCTGGGCCGTAGATGTCATCCATGCGGGTTCCCGGGACGATTTCGAGCACGTGGCGAAGGGTGTCTTCGACATAGTCGCGGTGGTGAAGCGGACGAGGCACGGCTTCGGAAACGTCAGTGTGCAGAGAGCCGCCGCAGATCACGTTCATCAGCTGCATGCCCGAACCGATGGCGAGCACGGGGATTTTGAGTTCGTAAGCCATCTTGGCCAGACGACGGTCGAAGTCTTCCCGACGCTGGGGCATGACGCGGGTCGCCGGGTGCTTTTCGAGCCCCATGCGAACCGGATCGAGATCGAGCTTGCAGCCGGTGAGCACGATGCCGTCGACCATATTGAGAAACTGCTTCAGGTCATTGTCGTCAGCGTAGGGCGGGCAGACGAGTGGGATTCCGCCGCCAGCGGTGACGGTGTCGTAGTAGCCGGTGTTAATCCAGCTAAGTGCAATCGCATCTTTGCGAGCGGGCCGAAAGTCGCAGTTAATTCCGATGATGGGTTTGGTCGACATGATGGATCCTTCCGTAGGCTGATTCTACACCCTGCCCTGTCGAAGAGTTTCCGCAACGTCCTGTCACACGTTGATCGGAATCGATCAGTTCAAGGTCTGCAGAAGAGTGAACGTCGCATCAGACGGACGGTCAGTGCAGTGAGCAAACGGAAGCCTGTTTGCAACAGCCGAAAGCGATCGGTCTGCTGGAAGCAACCCCGGCATGCTTATCTTCCCTGACAGCTTGCGCCGATTGAACGACATTCGTTCGCCTTCATCGCCCCCCGCATCCTTACGGGCTCGTCAAGATCAGTTCGATGAAGGTGTCGCAGTTTTATCGTCGCCCCAGCGGCCTGTAAAGCGTTTTGATGATTTTGTGCAAGATTAAATTAAAGCCACCAGATCTTGTGGGCCGAGTTGCTCGCGACCACATCACGACTCTTGCATATCTTACGAACTCGCATGCAAACCGGGCGAACAAATCTCCGCAACACATTGCAGCGTAGCCACTTACAACGTCACCACACCAAGTAACTGCGGAGTGTCTCGATGGGACCGCGGAACAGCACGAAGAAAAGCGGCGCAGTACCGCAGTCGAATCGGGCTTCGATCCGCATCCCCGGTCGCAATTGATCGGAATTGACATCGCCGACGGCAATCGCGGCTGGGGCGAACGCTCGCCCGGAAGGATCAGTTTCAACCACTCCGGCAATCCGCACGGCCTGACCAGTCCACTTCCGTTGAGATTCTGCCGAAGCGGTCATCTCGACAGCACCTTCCTGAACCAGATTCTGCCGAGCGTACTGAAGGTCGAGATCACGAATCTTGACGATCCCTTCCCAGGCTCCGGCGGGGTCACCAACTGTCAACAATAGTTGACCTCGCTCCACAGGACGATCTTTGAGAACACGAGCCGCGTCCCAGGTCAGGATCTGGCCATCGATTGGACTGCGGACGACGAGTGATTCGACGCGTTCATTCAACAATTGCTTCTCGGCCTGCAAGCCTTCCAGGCGAGCAGTCAGTTCCGCCAGTCGGATTCCGACATCAAGGTCCACGGTCCGATCATTCCCCGGGCTTCGCTCCAGGCCGGGACGTGTGTTACGCAAACTGCGAATCTGTTCGCTGACAGTCGCGATTTCGCCTTCAACTTCGCTGACACGCCGCTGCAGTTCGGGGCTGGTGATCCGAAGCAGGACGTCATCGGCGGAAACGTGTCCGCCAGCGGGCAGTTCCAGATCCTCGCCGCGGATCAGCCCCTGTTGAGGGGCATAGACATTCTGTCGTTCAACGGGAACCAGTTCCCCCGACGCCGTGATCGAAAATGGAACCGGCAGGAATCCGGCCGCCACGAGTAACACAGCCGCCAGCCCGCTTTTCCAGTTCCAGAATCCGCCGTGCCGATGCGTGCGATGACTGTTCGCCGCTCCCGCAAGAACCAGCTTCCACAGTGGCAGTTGCTCTTCGAACTCACTGGTGCCCGAGGTTGATGCGCCTTGAAAGTGCTCCGTGATGAGCAGCAAGTCGGGACGACGAACCTCATTTGCTGTCTGCAAAACGTAAACAGTTGCCGAGCGAGCGGAAAGACCGTGAGTGGACAGGTCGTCTGACGCGTATTGCCGCGGCGATTCGGCTTCGTCGAACGAGATCGACTCCGCAAACGATCGCAGGGAGCGGATCACCTGAGAGCGGGCGTTGGGAGAGGCGGCTCCGCTGACAGCCAGAATCCGTGTTTTTCCCTGGCTTCTTGAAGCGACCGCACATCGGTCAGCCACCCGGCGTGTGACAAGTTCATCCAGACAGGCCTGAAGAGTCTCGGCTGCGGGAGTGACCTCCCGGATTCGGTTCAGGTCTCGCAACAACGAGTTCGGGGCCTTCCCTGGAGACGGCTCGCTCTGAGAGTCCCCCTTGAGCCATCGAGGTCCCTGTCGTTCGATGGCGTTGAGCTGCTCTGAACGCAGGAACTGCGAGGCGGCTTCCGCAGACGTGAAGCAAAGTTCGAGCACGCCCTGTTGCTGGTCGATGGAGAACGGAATCGCAATCAGTTCCACAGCCGAGGTGCTGTCCTCGGTTGCCGATGTCCGGGCTTCTGCTCTCAGAGGCTTACCGGCTTCCAGGCTCTGCTCAAGCAGTTCTGCATGGCCCGTCCATTCGATCTGCAGCGATTCGATATCCCGGCCACCGAAACCGTGAGTGGCTCGAAGCACAAACGACTCCGCTCCCGCTCTGCTCCAGAACAGCCAGGCCGTCGAGGAGCCGAGTAGTTGGCGGATTTCCTGCTGGATGTCAGGAGAGAGACTCATGAATGGAACGAGCTTACCGGGACGTGCAGACGAGAGTGCGAGTTGATGACATTGTCCGAATTGTGATCTCTTCTACCAGACTGACCGTCTTATTTCACGAAGGTCTCGGCGATTCAATGTCAGCCTGCGAAGGATGGAAGACTGGGTATTTCAGGCGGAGTTCTACGGTCATTCTGATCGTATGAGCCGGATGGCGGGGGAATCTATCACGCACTGCCCCTGTACAACCGATAGATCGATAAGGGAAAAGACTGCCCCGAGTCTGCGCTGTCGGTTCGGGGCGATACGGTATGCATGGATGCGAACCCAAGTTTTCCACCAGCCCAGGGACGGGGCTCCAGTTTGATCTCTCATTCCAGCCAACCTCAGCCATCGCGCTCAATCTCGACGAACCGCGTCGGGATTGGCCCTCGCTGCGCCTTCTGGGCAAGCTGCGTGGTTCTGGCAGTCGCGCTGGCTCCACTGACCGGCTGTCAGTCAACAAAGAAGCATTCGGCCAGCGTCACGACCGAATCGCACGAGCACTACATCGCTCGAGCCAGCCAGGTTGAGTATCCGGAATTGGAACAGCCCGTTCCCAGCGATGCGTTGCTCAACACCTCGCCGATTAGCCTGATCACCGACTTGAATTCGGTCAGCTACCGCGACCTGGCTTTGCAGCAAGCCGTGCATCTCGCTCTGGAACATTCCAAAGTGATGCGGAATCTTGGCGGAACCGTGCTTCGGGCTCCAGAAGCGGTGACAACCTCGTTCGACCCGGCGATCCGCGAAACCGATCCTCGATTCGGAGTCCAGGCGGCCCTGAGCGCGTTCGATGCTTCGTTCGGTGCCAGCGTCTTTCATCAGAACAATGACCGGGCTTTGAACAACCAGTTCTTCGGCGGCGGCACGCGACTCCTGCAACAGGAAGCGACCGTGTTTCAGGCTCAGCTCGCCAAGCAGAGTGCTGTCGGTACCGAATACTATCTGCGGAACATCACCGATTACGACAAGAACAATGCCCCCGGAAACCGCTTCCCGGGAGCCTGGACTTCGTTGCTGGAGACGGAAGTCCGCCAGCCGCTGCTTCAGGGTTATGGGATCGACTACTGGCAGACGGTCGGAAACAGTCAGACGCCGGGATTGTATAACGGCGTTCTTGTCGCGCGCACCAACACCGATATCTCGCAGAGTGAATTCGAAATCTCGGTTCGTGACTTTCTGACCGATGTCGAGAATGCGTACTGGGACCTTTACTTCGCCTATCGCGATCTCGACGCCAAAATTGCAGCTCGCGACTCTGCTCTCGAACTCTGGCGGCGGATCGATACGCTCAAGCAACTCGGTCGAGCCGGCGGCGAAGCCGACAAAGAAGCTCAGGCTCGCGAGCAATATTATCGTTTCGAGGAAGATGTCCAGAACGCTTTGAACGGCAAGCCCGAAGATGGGACCCAGGCCTTTAATGGATCCGCAGGAGGCGCGTTCAAAGGGAATGGTGGCGTCCTGCGAGCCGAGCGTCGATTGCGGTACATGATCGGCCTGCCAATTAACGACTGCTGCCTGTTACGCCCCTGCGATGAACCGCTGGCGGCTCCGGTCTGCTTCGACTGGGATAACAGCTTGCTCGAATCGGTCGAACAGCGTCCTGAACTTCGTCGCCAGAAGTGGGTCGTCAAACAGAAAGAACTTGAACTGGTCGCGGCGAAGAAACTGCTGCTGCCAGAACTCGATGCCGTCGGTCTGTATCGCTGGCGAGGTTTCGGCGAAACGCTGACCAATCCGAGCGATGGCGGCGCTCCTCAATTCGACAACGCCTGGGGAGATCTGGCAACCGGTCGATTCCAGGAATGGGAACTCGGGGTCGAACTCGACATTCCGATCGGGAACCGCCGCGCTCATGCCGGCGTTCGGCATGCGGAGTTTCAGGTCGCTCGTTCCCGCAAACTGCTTCAGGAACAGGAGCGGTTGATCGTTCACGACCTGAGTAACGCAATGACCGAAGCCGTCCGCGCCTGGGAAGTTCTGCAAACGGTCCGCAATCGACTCAAAGCGGCAGCCGACCAGGTGAACGCCCTGATGGCCGCCTACGAAGCCGATCAGGCTCCCGTGAACGTCCTGCTGGAAGCTCAGCGTCGATACTCGGCTGCGAAGAGCGCCTACTATCTCTCTGTTCTGGAATACAATCTCGCCGTTCGGAACGTGCACTTCGAGAAAGGAACCTATCTCGAATACTGTGCCGTTCATGTATCGGAAGGTCCCTGGACCGACGATGCGTACGCCCATGCCGCTCGGATGGAACGTCGCAAATCCCCGCGGGAAGAATTGCCCGGTTGGATCAACGAGCCGAACATCATCAGTCACGGCACGACGTCGGATCCGAACTCTCGCGTGATCGTGAGCGAACCGATGGCTGTGCCGGCTCCACAACCGGCTCACCACGAGTTACCGGCCGAGTACTTCGAACAGACGCCGGCTCCACTCCCGCTTCCCAAACCGACGGACGAGCCTGCAAACGATTCGCAGTCGGCTGTTCCGGTACTCACGCCACCACCAAACGCACCGCGAGCCGCAGAGTTGCCGCGGGATCTGTTCGCTCCGCCGACGCAGTAGCAGGGTCGCTAAAACTCTAGCCCGGTGGCCAGGTCAGCTTCCGTTTGCCGAGCAGATGGAAGTGCAGATGAAAGACTTCCTGTCCGCCGCCCGCTCCTGTGTTGAGAACAGTGCGGAATCCGTCGTCGAGCCCTTCCTTCAGAGCCAGATCGCGCACGACCAGCATCAGATGACCGAGCAGTTCGCGGTCCTCCGGAGTCGCATCGAACAGAGAAGCGATGGGCTTACGGGGAATGACAAGAATGTGCACCGGAGCCTGCGGATTGATGTCGCGAAACGCGATACAGTGATCGTCGGAATGAACGATGTCGGCAGGAATTTCACCGTCGATAATCCGGGCGAAGATCGTTTTTTCTTCAGCCACAGGTCAGCCTTTCTTCAGGAGAAGCGTCGTGGTCAGCCGGGGAGATCGGCTTCAAAGATGGTCCCTTCTTCGGACGTCGAGACGAGCCGCAAATCCCCGAGATGATTCTCCAGAATTCCGCGACAGATCGCCAGTCCCATCCCCAGACCATGTTCTTTGGTCGACTGAAACGCGGCAAACAGCCGATCGTTGTCGATTCCCTGAATCCCATCCCCAGTATCTCGAATTCGAACTGTCACGTAGCCTTCCCGCTCCCTGGCCGCGGAGACAGAGATTTCGTGACTGACCGCCTTCTTACTCGTACGAATCGCATCGATCGCGTTGAGCAACAGGTTGACGAAGACCTGCTGAATCTGAGTCGGATCGACATTCACCTGCGGAAGATCGTCGGGTACGGAGACGCGGATACTGTGAGGAACGCTGGACAGCTCGGTGCGGACAAGTTCGAGAGAACGGTTAATGATCTCATTCAAGTCGTTAAGCGTTTTCTGAAACGGCCGATTGGCAACGAAATCTCGCGTCTGCTGAACGATCTTTCGCGCCTGCAGCGACAGATCGGCAATCTGCTCCAACATCGATTCCAGTTCGGACTGCTGCATCTCTCCTGACCGGACGCGATAGAGACATCCTCGAGCGAAGCCTCCGATCGACATCAGGGGCTGCTTGAGCTCATGCGACAGCCGAGCCGACATTTCTCCCATCAGACTGAGGCGTGACAGGTGAGCCAGTTCATCCTGCCGCTGTTTCGCGGTTGCCTCGAGCCGACGAATCTCCGTGACGTCGGTTCCCACGATCGTGGCCCCGACAATCTCTCCCCCGCTGTAGACCGGTCCCCAGCGGGAATTGATGCAGCGATCCTCTTCACCAATGGGAACCTGCATCTCAATTTCGATCTGTTTTCCCTGCTCGATGACGGCGCGTAACGCCTCCCGGGACGGCTCCTGGTACTCCGGCTTCATAAAGCCGAAGACGATCGAATCGATCACATCCTGACGTCGGACGCCTGGAGTGACGACGCGGTTGATGTATTTGATCCGCCCTTCTTTATCGACGTGGCAAATCAGATCGACGGCATTCTCGAGAACGGCCTGCAAATGCCCCTGAGAAAGTTGCAGCTCTTCGGCTGCCCGTTTCCGGGAATCGGCCTCCGTAGTGAGCTTCCGGTTCAGATGATCGAGTTCGGCGGTGCGGGAGCGAACCGCTTTCTCCAGTTCCCGCTGTCGCAGGGCAGAAACACTCTCTGCTCGCGCCACCCCGGTCATGTCGATCAACGTGCCAAGAAACCGGCCAGAGTCGGACTCCTGCAGATGCACCGAAACTGTCTCGACTTCGCGAGCGGGAACGAACGGGCTGAGCCGCATCCGGAACGGCGTCTTCTGATTGATTCGTCGCCGCCAGACAGTCTGCAAAGTCTGGTATTCGTCCTGAAACAGGTCGAACCAGCAAACATCGAGTTCCGGGTCGATCGTCCCTTCATCGAGAGCGGGATAGTGCTCCTTCAGGCTTTCAAAATCGAAGCAGGACCAGAAATACGGGTTCGCGAAAAACATTCTGCCGTTGTGGTCGCACTGGAAGATTCCGACCGGAGCCTGCATGGCCAGACTCTCGAAGCGAATCTCGCTTTCGAACAGAGCCGCCCGGGCCTGTTCCTCTTCGGTCACATCCTGGCCGATCACCAGACAGGACAAAACCCCCTGATACCGAAAGGTGCGAGTGTTTAACCGGAACAGTCGGTGTTCCCCTGCGCGTGTCGTCAACTCGAACGGTTCGTTCTCCGTTGTCGGATTGTCCAGAGTTTCGAGGCTGGCCGAATTGAACAGGTCGAGTTCGTCGAACTTTCTGCCCGCCGCATCCTCCTGGGACACGCCAGTCAGGCTCGTGAACGACTCGTTGACTTCGATGATCTTCCCGGATTCTTGCGCAACCAGAACCATCATCGTCGGGCCCTGATTGAACATCGCTTCGAATCGGGACCGGTTCTCTTCCAGCCGCTCCCGGGTCTGCGAAAGCTCCGTGATCGAATTCGAGATCCCGACCAACCCCAGCGTTTCGCCATCTTCGCTGACGAGCGGACAGAACCAGTTCTCGAAGACCGCGCCTTCGACATCCGTGAATTCGTGAGATGTCTCGCCACGAAGAGCACGCCGCATCTGTTCCAAAACATCGGGGTAATTGGCGTAGAGATCGAACAGGCACTGACCGATGACTTCGTCATCAGCCAGCCCGATATCCTTCAGTCCCGCCCCACGCGATAACAGAAACGTTCCGTTTGCATCGATGACCCAGAGAACGAGCGAGGTATTGTTGAGAATACTCTCCAGCAGCGTCAGCACCGACATCCCCGGAATTTCCACCGGAAGCCAGGTTTCAGAACCGGAGTTCCGCGGCTGAACGCGTGCGGGCAGGTCGGTCGTGCTGTCTACTCGGTTGTCCATGTCAGCCGATTCTGTTTGTCGGGTCGCCTTCGCTCGTTCGGCTCTGTTGCCGCGGGAATACTTCCTTCACGTTTTGATCGCACTCAGGTTGGCGGGAGAAATAGGGAAGCCGCTTTGTCACGTTCCTGAGTCCCAGTCCCGGTCGCGACACATCGTGTTCCGATCATCACGTCTGTCGATCAGTCTACCCGGATGGATGCGTGGGGTCGAGTTCTTCCTGAACCGGTCCAGCGCTCTCTCCATAAAAATGAAAAAAGCAGACGACCTTGAATAAGGTCGTCTGCCGGAAGACGTATCATCGTTGTAGCATCAGCTCCCGTTCACTCAGGCTTCATCGCCACCGATTTCATCGGGAGTCGGCTGAATGTTGCCGTTCTCATAGATGGTGCCCGGAGTCAGATAGTTCGACTCGTAGGTGCCGCTGTTCTGACAGTCGCTGCAGCCGGTGTTGCAGGGATTGTCGTTGCAGACGGTGACCGGGACGAGGCGGCAGACTTCGTAAGCCACCTGACGAGGCACAGTCTTAGCGACCATACGGGTGACGGTGTAGTTTTCCTGACGCGGCACGCACTTGGCAACGCGGTGAGTGACCGTGTACGGCACCTGCTTGGCAACGCAGTAAGGAATCTGACGGGTCCGTTCTTCAGTGACCATACGGCAGGTCCGAACCGGAACGCGGCAAACCTTCTGTTCTGCAACCATACGGCAGGTCTGGTACGGCACCATCTGAGTCTTGGTTTCCGTGACCCAGCGACAGACGCGAACCGGAACATTCTCGGTCACGACATCCCGCTGAAGGCGAGTCACCTGAACCGGACAGTTCTCGACAACCTGCTCAGGAACGACGCGGCACACCTGAACCGGGCAGTTCTGCTGAACGACCTGGGGCACGTAGCGAGTGCAGGGAACCTGCTGCTCAACAACGTTCGGACACCACACGCGACGCTGAACGGTGTAACCCGGGCACTGGACCATGCAGACGCGAGGCATGCCGCAAGGATCGCAGACAACGCGGGGAACACGCGGTCCCGGAATGTGAACCGGCTGACAGGTCCACTGACCACAGTCACGGCGAACCGTGTGATAGGTCGTGACCGGACGCATGACGGTGTAGCAGCGAGTCTGATTCACGGTTTCCGTTACGTTGCGGTAAACGGTGCGGCAGACCTGACGATTGATCGTTTCGGTGACCGGGCGGCAGACAACCCGCTGGACCTGACGCTGATGCGTTTCCCAGACAGGACGCTGAACCTGGTAGCTACATTCCCGCTGAGCCGTTTCGTACACCGGACGCTGTACGGTGTAGGTGTGCTCACGGAAGCTCGTCTCGTAGACGGGCCGCTGAACCGCATAGGTTTCGGTGCGGCAGGCCTGCTCGTACTCAGTTCGGTAGCAGGTCTGCTGAACGTCTTCGTAAACCGTGTCGTAAACAGTTCGGCAGGCGGTGTACTGCTGCGGCTCGCAGACAGTTTCGTAGACCGTTCGATAACAGGTCTGACGTTCAACTTTGCAGGTGGTGTAACAGCAGGACGGCTGACAGGCGGCCGGCGGACAGCAGTTGTAATTGCATGCGCCACAAAGGCCATTAGCGTTGGCGACCCCAGCCGACATCGCCATCACAAGGACAGCAACCCCAGCAATCAAGCGTTTCATTTATCCCTCTCCCCTCACAGTTGCTAAAATTGATCTCAGCCAATGCAACCTCCTGCAGCATGACATTAAAAACGTGATTCGCTGACCTAAGACCGTCCATTATCATCCTGGTGAGCTGGACGATGCAAACCTCATTCCTCGCTCGGAACGAATATTGACCGTTTTCATCATCGGTGTTCCGATTTTTCCTCAAGGATAGCCCCGGGGGTTGAGGCAACTTAACCAAAAGCCTCCGATGGCTTCAGATTTCCGGAACTCGTCGCGGCACAGCCGTCAGAAGTCCTACAGGTTACCACCGGGGACTCGTCCGCCGTTTCAGGAACGAACGCATCGGCATAGACCGATGCAACAGGTCCCGGTTTCCGTTCAGCCGCCCCGTGGGGGAAGTGGTCGATGATCGAGCAACCAGAATTCGCGGGAAAGGACCCGGCTGCGGTCTTGAAAGCCGGATCGGTGGCCGATATTATTTGGAGCCCTGAATAATCACGGAAGAATTCCAGACATATTTCCATAACCGCGTAGAACGTCAGAGATTTGAGCAATGGCACATAAGAAGGGACAAGGATCCACTCGTAACGGTCGCGATTCGAACGCACAACGTCGTGGAGTGAAGAAGTTCGGCGGCGAATCGGTGATGGCCGGCAACATTCTGATCCGTCAGTGCGGCACGAAATGGCATCCTGGCAAGCATGTTGGCATGGGTGGCGACTACACGCTGTTCGCTCTGACTGAAGGTACGGTTTACTTCGACCGCGACGGTCGTCGGATCAATATCGAGCCGGCTGCCTCGGCCAGCTAAACGGTCGCTTGAGACACAAAGCCGCATCGTTGCATGCGGCTTTTTTTATTGGCTTCTCCCGAGGGACGTGCATGTATCGAGGTTTTCTGGGCTATGACGCGTCGCTGATGCTCGACGTGGTCGTGTGCGCCCTCGTGCTGATCGTCCCTGTTCTCTGCTACAGCATCTGGGCGGTGAAGTTCCGCCGCCAGTATCATCTGCACAAGAAATTGCAGATTCTGTTGTCTCTGTTGCTGCTCGTGGCCGTTCTGCTCTTCGAGGTCGATATGCAACTGCACGGAGGCTGGCAGGCGATTATTAATAAGGATCCCTCCAAGCCTCGGATGTCGCCAGAAGAGCTTTCCGAGGTCGCGCAGGTTCTGTATATTCACCTCGTCTTCGCGATCTCCACCCCATTCCTCTGGGGGTGGACGATGTTCGAAGCGCTGCGGAAATTCCCCCGTCCGGTCACGCCTGCCCGACACAGTCGCAAGCACGCGTTTCTGGGGTGGGCCAGTGCCATTGACCTGACGATGACGTCCATCACTGGACTCATCTTCTACTACTATGCCTTCGTCCGGTAGAGAGTTGCCTGTCCCGGCAGGAGCCGAACGCGGACGTTGAAGTTTCCAGGAAGGAATCAACTTCATGCAACGCATCCTCAGCATCTCCGGACTCCGAGCGATCGCGGGCGATGGACTCGACCCCGATTTCCTCTGCCAGTTTGCAGCCGCCGTCGGCACCCGCGCACAGGGCGGAACTGTCGTCCTGTCCCGCGACGGCCGTGCGAGCGGCACCATGGTCAAGCACGCCGTTCTTTCCGGACTGCTCGCCACGGGATGCAAAGTGATCGACGCCGACATCGCCACCACGCCGACCGCCGGCGTGCTTGTGACGCACTATAACGCTCAGGGTGGGATTCAGATCACGGCCAGCCACAACCCGGTCCCCTGGAATGGACTGAAACCGTTCAACGAACGCGGGTCCGTCTACAATCAGGCCGAAGGACTGGAACTGCTTTCGTTGCTCGATTCCAAGAAGTTCGCCTACGTCCCGCACGATCAAATCGGCACCGTCGAACATCTCGCCGATGCCGCGGGACCGCATATCGAACGGGTACTCAAACTGGTTGACGCCGCCGCGATCAAACAGAAACGATTCAAAGTCGTTCTCGACTGCAATCACGGTTCGGGAGCCGTCGCCACGCCGCAATTGCTTGAGCAACTCGGCTGCGAAGTGATTGTGATGGGCGGCGTTGCCGACGGACAGTTCGAGCACGTTCCCGAACCGCTCGCCGAGAATCTGACCAGTCTGTCCGCGAAAGTCCGTGAAGTCGGAGCCGATGTCGGTTTCGCTCAGGATCCGGACGCCGACCGACTGGCCATCGTCGACGAAACGGGAGAATACATCGGCGAAGAACTGACGCTGGCACTGGCCGTCGATCACGTGCTCAGCACTCAGAAGGGGCCGGTGGTCGTCAACGGTTCAACCAGCCGGGTCACTGCCGATCTGGCCGAACGCCACGGCTGCCCGTTCCATCGTTCGCATGTCGGCGAAGCGAACGTCACCGCAAAGATGCTGGAAGTTAATGCCCTCATCGGCGGAGAAGGCAATGGCGGTGTGATCGAACCGCGCGTCGGTTACGTGCGGGACAGCTTCGTCTCGATGGCCTACGTTCTGGCCGGCCTGACTGCTCGCAATCAGGTCCTTTCCACGTGGGTGGACTCGATTCCGAAGTACGCAATCGTGAAATCGAAACTGACCTGCCCGCGGGAAGCCGTGCCGACAGCCTGCCAGGCATTGAGCCGCCATTACAGCACAGCCGTACCGACCGAAGGCGACGGACTTCGACTCGACTGGGACGACCGCTGGGTCCAGGTTCGCGCCAGCAACACCGAACCGATCGTCCGCGTGATCTCCGAAGCTCCCACATCAGACGATGCCACAGCCCTCTGCGAAGAAGCCCGCGACGTCATCACCCGACAGCTGGGATAACGAGTCGGGTTGGCACAGAGATTCATCTCTGTGTCGCCTCAGCGACAAGAGGCTTGTCTTCGAGGGTGCCACTGTCCAGCAAACCGGTTCTTCACGATCACATTTGGAGCATATTCATGCTGCTCAGCTGTCGCATGGACGTCCATGTCCTGCGATGATTGAGTTAGAGCGGAACGCTCTACCGTCTGTCCGCGAATGGACATTTACTGGCCTGAAACGCTGTATCTTTCGCGGACGGAACGGTCACACCAAAGAGTAAACTGCTCTAGCTCCTGCGAAACGCCTGCGGGATAAAGATGAGCATGCGATAGAGCTGAATCTTGCCCTGTGTGTTCACTGAGTATTCTCTCCACCGTCCAGGAATTGATGACCACGCGTGTCCTCGACATAACATCGCAGGTCTGACAAAAGGAGGTGAGCGAATTCCCGGAGCGACCCCGCAACTATTCGTACCTGGCGATCATCGTCGAAGTACTTGTTCTCTTCAATTCTGGCATTCGGTAAAAACGCGACACGACCAGACTCGTTCAAAAGAGCAAATAAACCACCGCCTCCGGTGCTTCCGATGGTCGTAATCTCGAAGCTCGAATCTGTGACTACGTACGTGGGGTCAAACCGATCGTTTGGTGTTCCAATCTCCGACGCTCGCTTGAGAAAGTAACCGTTCCAAACATCGGGCCAGTAGAGTCCGTCGCAGACATCGTAGAACTCGCAGGCCATTTCCCTCACCACGCCGCTCAGCGTCGGCCAGGACATCTGATCCTTCGGAACGGCTGGGAGAATAACGTTATCGCAGGGAGACTCGCACGGACATTCCGCTTTCAGCCGTTTGAGATAGATCTCCGCCTCGACTGTCCATTCGAGAAAGCTCATCTCCTGCACCTTGCCAACGTAGAATTGCACGCAGCCCCTAAACAACATCGATCGCGGCGTGCTGAATGGGTACTTCGCAAAAAGTCAATGCGAATAGCGGACCGACCTACGGCCTTGGCAGTACATCGACCACCCGGGGTCGTTCTTCGCGCCAGTTCACCGCCGGCCAGATGATCGCCGTGCCATCCCGGCTGCCGGTCAGCACCTGCAGGGAGGACGGGGAGAAGTCCACTGCAGTGACTTCCTGCTGGTGGTTCTTCAGCGTCAGGATCTCCTGCCCTTCGTAGCCGGGCGAGGCGTCCCAGAGTTTCGCCGTGTTATCGCGGCTCGCGGTCAGGATTCGCTGACCGTCGTTGGAGAACGCGACCGAAGTCACCGCAGCCGTGTGTCCCTTGATCTGGGCAATCTGCTCGCCGGTCATCGCATCCCAGAGAACGGCCTTATTGTCCTCGCTGCCGGAAACGATGCGGGCACCGTCGGGAGAGAAGCCAGCGGAGAGGACGGCCCATTCATGGCCATCGGCGAATTCCTGGATCAGATCGCCGTTGTTCGCATTCCACAGTCGCAGCGTTCGGTCCCGCGAAGCGGTGAGAATTACCTTATCATCCGGCGAGTAGATCGCCAGATTCACGCCGGAGCGATGTCCTTCCAGCGTGCGCACCTTCTTCGCGTTCGCATAGTCCCAGATGATGGCCACGCCATCGTCACCGCCGGTCACGAGATGCTTGCCATCGTGCGAGAAATCGACGCTGTTAATGTATCCATTGTGAGCTTCCGGGATTCTCTGCCGGGATTGGCCGGTCGAAACATCCCAGAATTTCAATGACTGGTCCCAGCTTCCGGTCACGACCGTTTGCCCATTCGGGTGAACCGCCGCAGCGGCGACCGCACCGTGAGGTCCGAACGACATCCGTTCTCGACGTGAGTTGACGTCCCACAATCGGGCATCAATCCCGCCAACAGTCAACAGCCGACGCCCGTCGCCACTGAGCAGTGACGACCAGAGGAGCCCGCCGTGACGATGACCGTCGATGAGAAGTTCGACGCTGCCCGATTCAACGTCAATCTGCTTGACGGTGTTGTCGCTGCACGTCGCGTAACAGAGACTGCCGTCGGCCGTCGTGACAATGTCGTTAACCGCAAAGCCCGCCAGCGGAATCGTCTTCAGCAGTTTGCCCGCTTCGATGTCCCAGAGATGCAGCTTGGAGTTCGACGAGGCGTTCTCTTCTTCCTGCGGCGGCGAAGTCACCGAGACGAGCCGATTCGCTTTCGCGGCGATATCGACAGAGATTACCGCGTGATCATGCTTCATGACCCGATCCAGCAGCTCCTTGCCGTTCGCGACGTCAATCACGCCAATGGTGTTGTCGTGGCTGGCCGACAGCAACACCGGGGGATTTCCCGTGCAGCGAAGCTCGGAGATCTTCAGCGTGTTGTGACGGACCGACCAGATCGGCTTTTCGGAGTCGGTATCCCAGAGAATGCAACGCCCATGAGCATCGCCGGAAGCGAGCTGATGCGTGCCGGGAACGAAGGCCAGAGCCGTGACCGGATGATTGTGCCCCCGCAATTCGCCGAGCAGCTTCGGCTGCGTTTCCTGTTCGAGCCTGGAGATGTCCCAGACGAGCACACTGTCTTCTTCGCTGCCGGTCGCCATACGGGTTTCGTCAGAGGAAATCGCGACCAGTCCCGAGCGTCCCGTTTGCGGCAGTCGGAAAACTTCCGTCCCCGTTTCCGTATTCCAAAGTCGAACCGAGTTATCCGCCGCTGCCGTCGCCAGAAAGCGTTCTTCCTTCAGAAACAGCGCCGATGAACTGAGATACCGATGCCCTTCCTGGAAAATCACCTCTGGAGTTCCCGAGTTAATATTCCAGAGCCAGGCCGAGCGATCACGGCTGGTGGTCAGCACCTGAGAGCCATCCGGCGTGAACTGAGCGGACAGGATTGCATCACGATGTCCGTCGAGTTTCTGGCCGTTAAGCGTCTGAATTTCGGCGTAGTCATCGACCGACCAGCGGATCGTTTTCTGATCTTCCGAGCAGGAGAGCAGGCTGCGTCCATCGTTCGTCATATGACAATCCCGCACGGCACTGTCGTGCCCGCGAAAAGTCTTGATTGCCCGTCCCGATTCAAGATCCCAGACCTTTACGGCATTGTCCTGAGCCCCGCTGACGATTAGCTTTCCATTGCCGGCGAAACGGACGCTGCGAACCGGTCCGGTGTGCTCTTCAAACTTCAGATACTCCTGTGAAGGAACCTGATCTCCCTGCACAGCCGCATCGAAATCGAAGGGACGAACCTTGGTCGGGTCCCAGACTTGAATGCTGCGATCATATCCCGCGGTCACAATCTGGTCGGCGGCCGGATGAAAGTCGACGCTGTAAACAGGACCGTCGTGTTCGACATATTCGACCACGGGAGCAGCAGATTTCGCATCCGCAGAAATCTTCCAGACGATTGCTTTTCCATCCTGACTGACGGTGACGACGCGGTTGCGTTCGGCGGATGACGGATCGAAATTCGGGATGAACGCCGCGTCCCAGACCCACCACGTATGTCCCCTCAAAGAACAGGCTTTCTCCAGGCCAAAATCCGCACCGACTTTCCAGAGCGTCGCCGTGTTGTCGTACGAACAGGTCAGCAACCATTGACCGTTATCGCTGAAGCGAACTCCGACGACTGCATCCTCGTGCCCCCGAATCTGGTACAGCAGTTCTCCGGTTTCGGTGTTCCAGACCTTCACATTGCCATCGCGATCCGCACTCCCGGTGACGATCACGTTTGCTTTCGGCGACCAGGCAACTGCGTGCACGTAGATCCCCTGGTGGGGCATCGTCTGAACGACTTTTTCCGAGTTGAGATCCCAGACGCGGACACGTCCATCCCAGCTCGCGGTCGCGAATTTCGTGTTATCCGGCGACAGCGCCAGGCTGTCGACCGGAGCATCGGAACGATAGGTGGCCGCACTCTGACTGCAGAGATACATCAGCCGCCCCCACTCCCAATTCCTCAACTCGGGTGGGCACTCCAGCAACAGAGCAAGGGCATCGGCGAAGGCATTCTCCTCGACCTTGGCCGCGGCCAGTCCAATGCGAGCAATGTAAGACTCGTACTGTTCGGCCTGCTTGGCTTTTTCGGCAGCCGTCCGCTGTTCAACGGCGATCTGACGCTGTTCGCGAGCTTCCTGTTCCCGTTCTTCGGCTTCGGTCCGAGCCGCCACAGCGAGCATCCGGTTTTCTTCGGCCTTGTCCCGTTGTTCCTGCGCAATGCCCCGCTGCCGTTCTGCTTCCTTCTTTTCCTCCAGAGCGATGTTCTTCTGCGTGTTCGCATTCTCTTCCGCAGCGAGGGCCCGTTCGACTTCCTTGCTGATCAGATAGTACGACGTCCCCACGATAAAGATAATCGCCAGACTCAGAGCGGCAATCGCTCCTTTGGCCAGCAGCAACATCCGCTTGCGGGCCTGCCGGTCGAGCTTAGCGTCTCGAATTCGCTTGACGAGATCGGCAAAGGCGTCGTCATCGGCCTGCACCAGCGACTCGGCCAGGTCGAAGTCCTGTTTGTCGAGAGCGACTTCCGCGTAAGCGAGTTGTGCCTTCCGCAGTCCGGCCCGAGCTTCCTCGTTGTCTCCCCAGAGGACAATCGCTTCCTCGAAGCCGAACAGGCTGCGGGCGTAATTGGCATAGTCTCGCGTCGACTCAGCTCGAGACAGTTCATCACCGGCGCGAGCAGACAGCTGCAGACTCTCTTCGTGAGCTAGATAGTTGCGAATCGCGGACTGAAACGCCTTCACGGTCTGATACCGTTCGGCTGGATCGGTCGCCATGGCCTTCATCGCGATTTCAGCCAGCTCGCCCTGTTCTTTGGAAGGCTGGATGATGTTCCGCATGGCCGCCGCCAGACACTGCTGCGAGGTCCGTCCCCGATGCGGCGGATGGCCGGTGATGATCTCGTAGAGAATCGCGCCGAGCAGATAGATATCGCTGGCATAAGTGACTCGATGCAGCGGGCCAGTCGCCATTTCCGGAGCCATATAGGCCGGCGTGCCCCCCATGCCGTGGAAGCTACAGATCAGATCTTTCTTCGTGTACTCGTCGGTCGGCAGAGCCAGACCCCAGTCCATCACGAGCACTTCACCATATTCCCCGAGCATGATGTTCTCGGGTTTCAGATCGCGGTGCATAATGCCGCGTGCGTGGGCGAACGCCAGAGCGTCGCAGGTTCGCAGCAGATAATCGAGGTTATCGTGCAGCGACTTCTGGCGGATGACTTTGTTCCAGGGCGTTCCCTGGACCTGTTTCATCGCGTAGAAGAAGTTGCCCTCATCGTCCTGACCGAGTTCATGAATCGGGACGATATTCGGATGATCGAGATCGCCCGTCACAACCGCTTCGGCGATAAACTTCTCGACCTGCCGGGGCTTCTGAGCGATGTTCCCCTTGATCATCTTGATGGCAACGCTGCGCTGGATCGACTCCTGCCGCGCTTCCCAGACGACGCCCATACCCCCTTCACCGAGGACCTTCAGCAGCTCGTATTCCGGACGCGATTCTTCGGGCTGATCTCCCTCCGCCAGATGACGCCGGGGAATCGAGTAATGAGCAGGAATCGCAACGGAAGGACTCGCCTCCGCGGCCCGGATCGTCATTCCCGGATCGGTGATCGAATTGATCTGCAGTCCCCAGGTCTTGCTCAGATCCTGGTTCTCGCCGACATGCGAATCGTCTTCGACCATCGTCTTCAGGTCGGAGTCGTGCATACCGCTGTCATCGACAATGGTCTGATCGGGACCGAGTTCGCCGTGTTCATCGGAGACGACAGTTGCGGCACCGGAATCGATCAGGTCGTCATCGGAAATGAATGTCGCCGCTCCATCGTCCGGTTCGTCGGTTGACTGCCCTTCGGGCATTTCGACAATCGTCTGCTGATCGGCTCGCGGCTGCACCGGGAACGCGTCTTCATCGACAAGCGTCTTCTGCGGATCGTCTTCGGGCGGATCAATGGTTGGCTCATCGGGCAGCATGACCGTCTGATCGCCCGGCTCCTCGGTGGATTCGGACGAGACGGGGAAATCCCCTTCGGGGAGCGTTTCATCTCCCCGGGAGTCATCGGCCGCGTCGCGACGCTGCTGGATGGATTCGTCTTCGGAATTCACAATGCTATCCGATTGGGACTCCCGCGTGGCCCGCGGACTGGATAAAGATCACTTTACAAGTTGAACGTCTTCGCTGCACGGCTCAAGACCAGCCCGCGCTCACAGCACGGAACTATGGCTGAACCTCGTTCGACCCATCTTTCGAGTTGACCTCAGAAGCGGGATCGGACGGATCATCGGCTGCTGGCGGCATCCCAGCGTCTCCCGGCGGAAGAGGAGCTGTTCCGTCCTGCTGCATAAACTCATCAGCCGTCGGCGGACGGTCCTGCAAACCATCACTATTGTCAGCAGGCCGGCCGTTTCTCAAGAGTAAATCGAAGACGACGCGGGGCGTCGATTCCCCCGGCTCCTGCTGCAGAATCTGGTAGCGACCGTCGGGCAAATCGTATTCTTCGACAAAGCCGACAAAGTCGTTCAGGATCATCAGGGCCTTATCCCCCTTCAAAGTGATCTCTTCGGCCACCTCGCCAGCGGCGTTAAAGACTCGCAATTTGACAATGCGTTCTTCGAGCGTCTGAACTTCCTCCGTCACTCCAGTATTTTCGCTCGTTTCCTGATCCTGCACTGCATCGGTCTGTTCCGTTTCGATCACCTCGGCAAACGTGCTCGAAACGGCTCCGAGTTCAGGAACTTCGATACTCAGATCGTACACGAACCCCGACGCCAGTCCTTCCCCGGGAACGTCGGCGACCGACGTGATCGAGGGCAGAAGTACCTCTTCGCCCCCTTCGAAGAACGTGATGTTCGGGTCATCGATGATACTTACGGTGATCGGAATCGGAGCGGCCGGATTGGCGGCATTCGGGTTGCCGTCATACGTGTGATTGTAGGTAAAGCTGTCGGGCGTGGGATTGTTCTCGAAGTTCGCATCGACCGTGCCATCGGCCCAGTCGACGAAGATTGTGTAGTTCTGCTCGAAGAGACGTCCGAAGTCGCCTGAGACACTCGCATCACCCGTCGCGAGTACCTGAGGCGTGACGATGTTCTCGAGCAGCGGCAGATCCTGCACCACCGAACCGGTGCGGCTGCGGATGATGACATCGTCGGCAATCTCGACGTCATCGCCGGCCGAACCGGTGATCGAACCGCCGAAGACATCGAACTCCGCTCCACTGTCGTTGATGAACAAGTCTCGCCCGGCATTGAGCGTGATCGCACCGGTTGGTGTGGCAAAGATCATTGAGTCCACCGTGAGATCGGTCGCCGCGGCGTTCGCATCGGCCGTGAGTGTGATATCGCCGCCACTCAGGTTGTTGACCGCGTTTCTGACCGTCAGTGATCCCTCATTGAAGAGATCGATATCGCCCGCGCTTCCGCCCCGGTTGGAAATCCCCGTCACGCCGGCAAACTGACCGATCACGAGTTCATCGGTACTCTGATTGACGATGCGAATCGATCCGGACTGATCGTTGTCGATGGCCAGAGTCCGGACGTCCGTCTGCATCGCCGCAGCCGAACCGATACCGGTCGCGGAAGAAATCGCCAGCCGCTCGGCCCGCAGATTCACGGTAACATCGTTCATCGCATTCACAACGCCACCGTTCGCGGAATCGAGCGTGATGTCGCTGGTCGTGCCGACCTGACTGACAACGATGTTCTGGCCGGTTGTGATGTCGATGGTTCCGTTGAGCGTATCAATCCGTGAAGTCGGATTCATCACGAATGCATCGGCGGCTTCCGCGTTCAGCGTTCCTCCGACGGTCAGCAGATCCGTCCCCGCTCCCAGACCGATTCCGCCGGCCGAGTTAATCATGACATCGCCACCGTTCGTCTGCAGATCCTGGTTCAACGCAAACTGCTCGCCAGCTCCCCGCATCGTCAGTTCAACGTTGCCGCCCGTCGTCGTGATCCCCGTCCCCGCGGCCGTCACGGTGAAGGCGTTGCCGCTGGAGAGGACGACATCCCCTGCTCCCTGACTGATGCCATCGACCAGCAGGCCGGTGCTTTCAAAGACCTCGATGTTGCTGGTTCCATTGGTCACGACCAGCCGCCCGATGGCCGTCTCCAGGGCATTCCCGGCACCGACACCCCGACCAGCCGTGATCGTGACACGTCCCTGCTCGGCCACCAGATCGTGCGTTCCCTGATCGCCCGAGTCAATGACCGCCCCATCAGCCATGATGTGGATCGCGGTTCCAGTCGTCGATTCCACGCGGCTCAAAGAGAGATCGCCGAACGCCGTCAGCGAGACGGTGCCGGTGCCCGTCTTCACGCCTGTTCCATCGACGAGCGTGATGTCACCATTGCCTGTGGCTCCCGAACGGAGCACGATATTGCCATCCGTTGTCGAGATCTGGGCGTCGTTGGAAACGGTCAAATGCTGGCCGTCTGCCCGCAGAGCGATGGAACCTGTTTCCGAGGTGATGTCAGCAGTGATCGTCAGATCGCCGTTGCCATCGACATCGGCATCGCCAGAGACGATCCGAATCTGCCCCGCACCCGTCGCTGAGACCGCTCCGGTCACCTGCAGTGAGCCGTCTCCGGTCATCACATCGATACTGCCGGCTGTGTTCGTGATGCCGAGGACAGTCAGGTCGTTGTCGCCTGCTGCGGCGATCTCGAAGATCTGGACATCGCCAGAAACATCATTCACCGCGAGCAGGGTTGTGACGTCGGTTCGCAGATCATCTCCGCTGCCGATCCCCGTGGCGGCCTGAATCTCAAGAGCGTCACCGGTGATATTGGTCACACCTTCCGGCGTGCTTTCCGCGACGGCTCCCTGACCTCGCATGAGTGTCCCATCGACCCCGGCAAAGTCCGCGATGAGCGTCACATCCCCTCGCACGCCGCTCGCGTCGGCATCGGCATTGATCGAAGAAATCGTAACATCACCCGAAGCTCGCAGCAGGACGTTGCCGGCATCGGAGGCGATGGTCGAGGTCGCATTCATGAAGATCGCAGCGTCGGTGACACCATCGGCCGTTCCGGTCAGCAGTCGGTCTTCGCCGGCACTGACGAGAATCTCACCTGTCTGATCGGTTTCAATCGCCGCCGCTCCATCGAGCGTGATATTGCGAACGGCTGTGAGTGTGACATTTCCACTCCCGTTCTCGGCAGCGATGCGAGCATCAACCGTCAGATCGGCATCCGCTTCGCCGGTCGCAGCCAGCAGCACATTGCCGCCGCCATTGTTCCGAACCTCGGAATCGACCTGCATCAAACCGACCGTGCGAATATCGATATCATCATTGGCATCCCCGGCTGTGATCGACACTCCGGAGACACTGCGGACGTTCGTGATTGTCAGGCCGCCGGAGAGGTCGATCAGATTGATGTCACCTCGTGCGGTTTCCACTGCGAGGTTGTCAACTTCGACAGCCAGACGATCGTTGTCAGCCAAGCCATCCGTCACGGAGATCGCCAGCGACTCGGCCTGAATCGTTCGCGCTGTTCCCCCACCGTCGACGATGCGACTTGCGTTGTCGGTGCCGATCAGTTCCACCGTCGCGGTCCCGACCTGAACATCGACCACCGTGATATCACCAGCGGCGACCGTCGCTGCTTCCAGATTGAAATCGGCGTCGACCGTATGAACGCGATTGAGGACGATGGCGTCGTTCTCGATCACCGTCAGCACCCGTCCCGACGTCGTGAGTTCCGCGTCGAGCGTATCAACACTCGTCAGCAGCCGTGTTTCCCCGCCAGCGCTTCCCGAGAGGACAAAGAGATCCTGCGCGGTCAGCAGACCCAGTTCACGGCCGGAGGCGTCGCGAATGTCGTTCACGCCGGTCAACCGCAGCTGACCGTCGCCGACGTTGATGCCGGCATCCTGCAGAACCAGATCGGTCCCTGATACCAGATGCACGTCATCACCGTTGGATGTGATCAGCCCCGTGCCATCGGTACCGATGTCGAGTCCACCGGTCGATGTGATTACCAGATCGGCTGCTCCATCGGCGTCGAGAATAATGGCTCCATTCGAGACGACCAGATCGCCAGTATGATGCAGATGGATCTCGCCGCCCGCCTGTTGAACCTCTGCTTGGTCGAGAGCGACTGACAGCTGCAGATCGATCGCGTTTCCGGACGCCATCCCGAAGTCGGTGATTTCGCCGATCGACTGACCAGCCGTGAACGAAGCCCGGCCGGCGGTAATCAGCGTCTGACCATCTGCTCGATCAAGAATCGATCCGGTTGCGGTCATCACGACTTCGCCATCAGTATCGCCAACGGTCGTTGTTTCGCCCCGCAGTTCGATGAAGCCGCCGTTGGCCGTGATCGTGATCAGCGAGCCGTCCCCATCGCCGCCGGCTGCGGTGCCGCCATTCGCGAGAATTCGATCGGTGAAGATACTCCCATCGGCCGTGGTGATGGTGACATTACCCGCATTTCCTGCCGGACCTGCTCCGCCGCTGGCCGCCGTCGTTTCGAGCCGCTGTTCCAGTAGAATATCGCCGGTGCCGCGAACTTCGAGTTGCAGATCACCGCCATCCGCTCCGGCGTTACCGGTCGTCACCACGGCTCCGCTCATCCCCGTTTGAATGCCCGTATCAGCCAGCAGCATGACATCGCCGCCCAGCGAGCTGATCTGCTGTTCGATCAGCAGAGAGCCGCCCCCCTGGGCATCGAGTGTGATCGAACCGCCGACAGTCGAGCCCCCCGTCCCAGTGCTGAGGACCGTCATCGGGCCTGTTTCTGTGATGACCGAGACATTGCCGAGTCCCGTCTGCGAGATGCTAACGATATCGAGCGTCGTCGCATCGGTCAGCTGAATGTTCCCGGCTGCGTTTTCCAAATCCACTTCACCGACGTTGATCTCCAGCGTGTCGGCTGAACCGATGCCCGTCGCCGTTTGAATCGTGAGCCGCCCGTCTGTCACGAACTCCCGAGCGGAATCGCCGGCATCGATAATCGCTCCATTGCGGCTCGTTACCGTAATCGCATTCACCAGCGACGTATCCGACAGCACATGAGCCACCGTAATATCCCCGGCTGCGTTCATCTCGATCGCGCCCATGGTTTCGATCGACGAGCCATCGGCCATGAGGATCTGGCCTGTGCCGGCAGGCGTGGAATCATCGGCTGTCAGCGTAGTGGTGCCGCCGGTCTGATTGATGACCTGCCCCTGAGCGGTGAACTCGATCAGCTGGCCGGCTTCGATCGAAATCGCGGCGGCAGCCGGCGCAGTCGTTTCGATGGTCGCGTCGATGAGAATGCTGTCGACGGCGGAAAGCGTGACGCCACCCGTCGCGGCGGTCATGTCATCGTGAATCTCCAGTGTGTCGGCTGCCAGTGAAATCGTGCCGGCACTCACCGGCCCACTGAAGTTGATGTTGCCGGTCGCCCCGATGATCTGCAGCAGACCGGAGACCGTGACCGCCGACTGAAAATCGACATCATCCGTGCCGTTGAGCACCAGATCGGTCAGATTGCTGACGGTGCCGACAAAAGTGACATCCCCGGCAGTCGGCCCGATGAAAAGCGACTCGGCTCCCGTCACGCCTTGGACGTTGTTATTGAAGACGAGCGAAGTCCCGTCGACGAACGTCACATCCTGGGCCAGCAGGACATCGCCGCTGAAGGTCGCATCCGTGATATTGAAGCTGGCCGCATCGAGTGTCGTCCCCATGCCGCTGGTCGCGATCAGCGTGCCGATATCGGTGAGATTCCCTGAGAAGAGAATTGTGTCAGTCGCGTTTAGAGTGATCGTATCGAGCCGGGAGATGGTGTCACTGAAGACAATGTCTTCCCCGGACATGATCTGCAGCTGTTCCGTGCCGGCCTCTCCGCTGATCGGATCATTGAACGTCACATCGCCAGCCGCGGTGAGCATCAGCGAGGTTCGCACAGTGACATCGCCGGTAAACATCGCCGTGCCGACGGCGATGCTCGGCGTTTCCAGAATCGTTCGGGTGGCGGCGTCAACATCGAGAGTCGTCACATCGGTGACCGTGCCGATGATCCGCACTTCGTTCAGGGCAGTGACATCCAGCAGCCCCAAGTCGGACACCGCATCATGGAACGTCACATCGGTATCGGAGTTGATACCGAGTTCCGCGGCCGTGTCGCCGGCCAGTTCTCCATTGAAGTTGACCGCGCCGGTGGCATTCAGATTGACGTCGCCTTCAAGCCGGACATTGTCGTCGAATGATGCCGAGCCGATCGTGAGCGTCTGGTTTCCGGTGAAGACCGTCTCTCCACCACCGGTTGTCTCGAGAACAGCGAGATCGGTGATGTCTCCCGTAAATCGCGTCGTCCCGGCTGCATCGACCGCAAGCTCGGCTGCATTGCTTCCGGTGATTCCATTCAGGAACGAGACGGCTCCCGTCGCCGTGATGTCGACATTGCCTTCTTGCTCGACGGCATCGTTCAACGTCGCCTGCCCGATCTGCAGCGACTGAGTGCCGGTGAAGAGCGTGTTTCCGCCGCCGTTGGTCTGCAGCGAATTCACGTTCGTCACATCGCCCGTGAAGCGGGTCGTGCCGGCGGTTGTCACGAGCAGCGATTCGAGATCGGCAATGCCCGCCCCGAACGTCACCGGAGCGGAACTGGCTGACGTGATGACGAGATCGACGTCAGCGACCGTTCCCTGAATCAGCTTCTGAAACCCAAGCGAGGTTCCGACATCGAAGGTCACATCACCTTCCAGATCAACCTGATCGGAAAAGGTCCCGGTGCCAATGGTTACGGTCTGATTCCCTGAGAAGACGGTCGAGCCGCCGCCATCGGCCTGCAGAACGTCGACATCGGTCACATTCGCATTGAATCGCGTCGTCCCGGCTGCGGTTACCATCAGCGAAGCAAAGTCGCTCACGATCCCCGTGAAAGTGGCGGAGGCGGAGGTGATATCGAGCTCGACATCGGCTCCATCGGCATCGAGCGTGTTCTGAAACTCAACCGCTCCACTGGCATCGATCGTCACATCATCGAGCATGCGGACGGCATCGACGAACGTGGCCGTTCCAATGTCGAGCGTCTGCATTCCGCCGAACACAGTCTCGCCACCGCCGTCAGTCTGCACGGCATCGACATTCGTGAAGTCGCCATTGAAGCGGGTCTCGCCGGCGGCCGTCACGTCGAGGGACGTCAGATTGGAGATCGAACCATCCACCAGCGTCGAGCCGGCTGTGATATCGAGCGAGCCACTGCTGGCGGAGTTGATCGACTCGCCTGCATCCGTGAACTGCAATGCACCATTGATCTGCATGACGACATCGTTCTCGATCCAAGTCGGATTGTTGAACGTAGCAACGTCCGCGGAAATCAGATCGGTTTCGATGACTGTGCGTCCGCCGGCTCCGGTCGTAAGCGTTCCGATCATCGAGACCTGCCCGACGAAGACGATCTCCTGACCAGCGTCGGTTGAGACATTGAGTTCGTCCAGCGTGGTGACCTCGTCTTCAAAACGAACGTCGCCATCGGCATCGATCACGAGGGAATGCGTCGCCGCGTTGCCATCGACCCGGCTCGCGAACGTCAGCGCTCCGGTCGCCGTGAAATCAACGGAGGTCATCAGCAGCACATCGTTACCGAAGTTCGCCGTGCCGACGCTGAAAATGCCTGTCTCGAACTGAGTCGTTCCCGTTGCAGCGGTCATCAACTGGCTAACGCCGGTGACATCGCCCTGAAAACGGGTCAGATTGTCAGCCGTCACGTCGAGCAGATTGAGGTCGGTAATTGTTGAAGTGAAGACGACATCGTCAGCTGAGTTTACGGTCAACGCATCCAGCGAATCGACGGCATCGTTGAAATTGACCGTGCCGGTGCCGGCTGTCAGGGAGAGATCGAACAGGCTGTTCGACTGCGACGTCACGGCAGAATCGAGCACGATGTTCCCGCCTGCCGCTCCGGTCGTAAAGGCCGAGTTTGCATCGATCTGCACTTCATTCGTCATCAGATGCAGCTGACCGCCCGTGGTTGACAGCACATCGACGATCGATTGCTCGAAGGTGATCGTATTGCCGGATGTCAACTCGAGCTGACCGGTGGTCGTGGAAGCAGATCCATTGTTGGTGAACGTGATCGCATCGATCGCATTCAGATCGATCGTGGCTGCTCCGGTGGCTGAGACTGCGTCGGCATTCGTGATACTCGTGGGCGTGGTGACGAGGAGATTGTTCGTCCCCATCGTCAGAGCCTGAAGGATATTCAGATCGCTCCCTGCTCCGGCCAGCAGCGTGAGATCGAACTGTTCGCCGCTGAGGTCGAGTTCATGGGTCGTAATCGTCGCGGCGAGATCAGCCCGGCCGATTGTCATGGTGCCGGTCGAAGCGAACCGACCGATCTCGGCTGCCGTCAGATTGAAGGTTCCTGCCGCCGGATCGCCGATTGTTCCACCGAGCCCAACCGAAGTGTTTGTGTTCAACGGAATCAGAAAGATTCCCGCGTTGGCGGTCAGAGTCGCGGTGCCGGTGATGTCCATTGTCTCAGCCGTCACCGTCAGCGTGCCGGTACCGACTGTCAGCTGACTTTCGCCGGTGAAGTCGGTGGTCGTGGCTGCAAACGTCGCGGCTGACTGGGTTCCGCTCAAGCGGATTGAATCCGAGCCGTCGAGGGTGACCAGCGAAATCTGACTGAAGTCGCCGAGATCGATATCGGTCGCGTCGATCGTGAAGTCTTCTGCTCCGGTGCTTCCCTGCAGTGGCCCTTCGATCAGGACGTTGTTGGTGGCGAGAATTTCCAGAGTCTGAGTGAACTCAACCGGACCGTGGAATTCGGCCGAGTCGACGGAAAGCTGAGCGAAGTCGACCGTGGTCAGAACGCCGGCATCCGTGATCCAGTCACCGACATTCGTGACGGTATCATTGAAGTCGATCGTATCGGTCGCCTGAACATCGAGCGTGACGAGGTTATCAATCGCCACGAAATCGACTGCCGTGCCGTTCAGAATCTCGAGGGAATCGGCCATCGTGACGCCGGACAGCGTGTTCAGGAAATGCAGCTGATCGACGGCGTCAAACGTGATCGCTCCCGTCAGTTCGACCGTGGTCGAGAAGGTCGCTTCCCCGATACTGGTCCAGGGATCTCCGGCGATGCGAGTAACTCCTGCTCCGTTGAGAGCAACGGTATTGATGTTGGAAACACCGTTGAACTCGGTGGCCGCCGAGGTGATGAGCAGTTGATCAAAGCCGGTGACATTGGCGTTGAAGTCGAAATCGGTGCCGTCGATCAGCTGCAGCGTCACACTGGCACCGCTGTCCTGCACGACTCCGTTGAAGGTGGCCTGATCGGCATCGATCGTCAGCGAATTGACGACCGTCACCTGCGGCGTGATCGCGACATTGTCAGCGGTGATTGTCGCCATCGAGAGTTCAACCGGGCCGCCGAGCAGCGTCAGCGCTCCGACGCCGGAGATGTTCCCAGCAAGAGAGGTCGAAGTGGTCCCGGTCAACTGCAGCTGATCGAAGGTTTGAATGGCCCCGTCAATTGAAACGGTATCCGCCGAGGCAGTGAAATTGACTCCAGCCGCTCCGGTCAGAGAACTCATCAGCGAAAGCTGGCTGCCGATGATGAAGTTCGCCGAGTTGCTGACGGAAACCGTGTTCTGGACCGAAAGATTCTGGGCGGACAGAGTCGCGAGATCGAAGTCGGTGTTGCCGGCCAGTGTAATGTCGATGTTCCCGGTGACGGACACGTTTGCTCCGAATGCCCCCGTGCCGTTGCCATCGAGCGCGAGGGACGCGACGGTGCTGAGCGTGTTCTGGAAGTCGACGCTGTTCTGCACGGTTACGGTGGCCGGACCAAGCGAGGAAAGAGCTCCCACGAACACGGCGTCACCAGCCGTGGCATCGAATTGGGTGAAGCCCGACAGGCCGCCGGAGTTCTGATTAAAGGTGGCCGTCGTCGCCGACTTCAGCTCGAACGTGCCTGCTCCCGTTCCCGTGAGTGTCTGCTCGAAGGTCACCAGTCGCGTCGCTTCCAGCGAAACATCTACGACGTTGGTCACATCCCCTTGCACGAGGATGTTGCCGCCGGCGGGGCCGAGGGCGATGGCGGTCATCGATATCGTGCCGACGCCGCTGATACCACCGGTGGTGATCTCTTCTGATTCGATTGTCAGGTTCGAAACAGCTCCCCCATCGGCCACGTTCGCCAGCGTGACGGACGATTCGCCGTCGAGCGTGACGTGCTGATCGAGTACCGTGTCGACCTGAATGTCGATTTGGTCCGCCGAGACGCTTTGAATGGCCGCGCCGTTGAATCGGGTTTGCCCCGCCCCCGTGACGGTGAACTGATCGATGCCGAACAGATCGGCTGCGATTCGCAGCTCGGTTCCGACATCGACAGTGATCGAATTGAAGCCGCTCACATCGGCGTCGAAGTCAACGGAATCAGCCGTGATATCGATATTACTGCCGGCTGCGAAGGCCGGAGCCTGGGAGATTGCATCGTTGAAGTCGACCAGTCCGGAACTCTGCACATCGATCTGTTCAAAGCCCGAAATTGCCCCGGTGACGAGCACGCCGGTTGAGTTCGTGATATCGAGCTGACCGGTGTTGCCGGAGTGCTGCAGGCTTTCGAGCGAGACGGAACTCTGGGAATCGATCGTCAGCAGACCAAGATCGAAGATGGCATCCTGAAACGTAACCGAGCCGGTGGTTGTCAGATTCAACGATTCCGAACCGGTTGAAGAAGTGACCGTATCGGTGAAGTTCATCTGCCCGGTGACGTTGAACGTCGTGGCGGCCAGGACTTCCACCGCTCCATTGGACGTGAAGTCGCCGCCGAGCACGAAGTCGCCGGTGACCGTGATCTCGTCGGCTGCGATATTCATTGCTCCGCCGGTGACTGTGTTGTCGCCGGTCAGTTGGACGTCGTCGGTACCGAGATCGTCAATCACGGTAATCGAAATCAACTCGATTGGAGCGGTGATGATTGTGTCGTTTCCATCCTTGAGATCAAACTCAAGGCCGCCCATGATCGATCCGAGCGAGACCGACAGGTTGCCGTCGATCAGGATGTTGTTGTTGAGTTCGTCGAAGAGTTCGAGCGTATCGGCCATGTAGTCGACTTCGACACGG
The DNA here is from genome assembly GCA_017795105.1 of Planctomycetaceae bacterium. Lineage (GTDB taxonomy): Bacteria > Planctomycetota > Planctomycetia > Planctomycetales > Planctomycetaceae > Rubinisphaera. The sequence goes on along the minus strand of CP051247.1, from coordinate 4,924,375 downwards.
ACGGTCTCATCGCTGCCGAGACCATCGCCGACGATCTCAAGCACGTTGCCATTCACGCCGGCGGTCACACTCAGCAGGCGGCGTTCTTCGAGGCGAATGGTTCGCAGCGGGCGATGAACCGGGACGAGGGCGGGCACGGGCTGCCGTTGCCCGAGCCAGCGGAGAAACAGGTCGCCCCACGATCCCTCCGGTTGCGATGCAGACGTGGCTCGCTGAGCAGACTTCCGCAGTCCGAAACGGCTAAGCAGGAGTCCGGCGACTCCCTGCTCCCGCGTCCACTGGCTGTCCGAATTCCGTTGCACGTATTCCCTCTCCATTGATCGGCCGTATTGTCTCGCCACGACTGGGTATCGTCCGTGTCGACCGGTTAAGGCGCACCGGTCCCCTTCGCGCAGATCTGGCGCCTGATTAACTCTGGCATATGCAGCCGTCCTGAGGGGCCAGATTCCGCCCGGTTTTCCCGGAAAACTGTGTCTTCACTCCGATTTGACACATCACCATCGCAGTCAAGCAGCCGCTGCGATGTCCTCTGGCCCGCGACTCACGTTGGACTTCATCTTACCGGTCTGAACGCCCGCAAATGCAAGAAATTCCGGCAGGATAGGTGTTTTGTATCAGTTTTTTTGAATTCTCTCAGCTTTGCGATTCCCCGGATCCGATGACGATGGCAGAGGGACCGCGTGCGCTGTTCGAATGCGCACAATTAATGAGCGGACGACGGCACAGAAAACCTGAACTGGCACCTGAACAGCATGTCCAAGGACCGTTGGCGAATTCGACAAGTCGCGATGTCCGTCCCGTCGTGGACGCCGGCCCTGCTGATGATGTTGTTCGTCGCATCAAGTTTTGCAGCCGAGGTTCAGGAACCACCGGGGCGGACGACGATTCCGTTATTCCCGACTGCCGGCGATTCCGCGTGGCTTTCGCTCTCCAGTGAGGATGCTCAGGCTCCGGCCGATTTTTGGATTCGGACAAATCCGCAACGAATTCCCCACGCCGCCATGCCGACACTTGCCAGCGAAGCCTCTGACGCACCGGAAAAGGCATTTTCCCAAGTCAGCCCGGCTGGCTGGCAGGACAGCGATGCTGTTGTCGAAACCGAGACAGCCGAGCACGCCGACTACGAGGTCAGCGAAGACCTGGCGGAAACGGAAGACACCGTGATGCCGGCCGGATGGCTGGACAATGGACCGCGTTGCTTTCGCAACACGCCGTCCGAGCCGCTGTTCCCCGGAATGTCGTCCCCGCATCAGGTCTGGTACGAGGATGACGAACTCGCACCGGCTCAATTGCTGATCCCGAAAAGCCGGTCTTTCGCCGGTCGTCGCCCCGTCTGGCCGAACGTCTTTCAGCGAGAACAGGTGCCGGGGTCGACCAGTTATCTGGAGCCACTCAATCCGTGTGCTCCGATCGAAGGCCGAGCCCGCGTCCCGGCCTTGAATCGGGCTCGCTGGGACGACGATCGTCCACTGACCGAAGCTCGGCTCGATATCAGCCCGAAGCAGGGTCCAATGCCGGAAGATCGGACAGCGAAACAGCCGGAACGGGCGGTCGTTGTGCATCTGCCGGGAACGCAGCGGGACTGGTGTGCTCACGAGCAGCACTGGAATGCCCCACAGACGACACATGCTCCCCTGTATTTCGAAGAGCCGAACCTCGAACGGTACGGTTACTCACGGGGATACTGGCAGCCGCTCGTTTCAGGTGTGCAGTTCTTTACCACGGCCCCCCTGCTGCCGGGGCTGATGACGATCGATCCGCCAAACTCGGTGCAGTACGAGCTGTCCGAGAGCGACCCCGGCTCCGTCACGCCGTACGCTCCGCGAAAGCCGGAATGGACATACAAGGCGATCCTCGTCGAACTGACCGCCGTCACTGGCATGGCGTTCATCATTCCCTGACCGGTCGTGCCTGCAAATTGGCCTCGTCCGCATCGGCAATGTCTGCTACGATCCGGCCGCTCCGAGAAAGGATTTCGGAGTTTCCGCCGAATCTCGACACTTGCAGGGACGCGACGCCATGCCCGGGCAGACATCCAACTGGTTTTACATTCTTTGCGCAGCTTGCCTGATTACCGGCTTCAACCTGAATGCTTTCGCAGCCGAGGAAGCCGAGAGCGAACAGTCCGCCGCCGCGGAAGAAACGGATCAGCAGACCTATCGCCTGTCGTATCAGTTCGAGAAAGGCGAGTTCGTCAAGTACCAGGTGCACGATCGTTCGGTTTACACCACCCGTAAGAACGAGATCGCCGAGACGGTTCGCAATGAATCGCAGCAGTGGCGTCACTATCGAGTCGTCAGCGTTGATGAGAATAACGAAGCGACGCTCGAACTGATGATCGACCGCGTGCGGATGATGGCTCAGTTCGACGACTCGAGCCCCACGCTCTTCGACAGTGCCAATCCCGATCTGCAGCCGGCCAAAATGCAGTCGATCATGGACTCGATCAACGTGCCGCTCTGCCGGATGCGAGTGAATAACCGGGGCGAACTGGTCCACGTTCAGGGGCTTCAGGCCAATACCGATACCAAGAACGACCCGGCGATCAACTTTCTGGTCGTCTTCCCGGACCGTGAAATCACCATCGGCGATACCTGGAATCAGACCCTCGAAGTCGAAGTCCCGGTCACCGACAGCCTGAAGGAAAAGGTGAAGCTGATTCGGAAGTACACGCTGAAAGGCGTGGAAGGGGACGTCGCAACGATTCATGTTTCGACCGCGCTGGCGACGCTGATGCGCGATCCAGCAGTCCAGACGCGCTTGATGCAGATGACGCCGTCCGGCTCGATCGCCTTCGACATGAAGCGGGGCGTGATGCTCTCGCGGCAGCAGAATGTGAATGACCAGGTCGTCGGAGCGTTTGGCTCCGGAACGCTCGTCAAAGCTCAGAGCCATCGGGTCGAGAAGCTGATCGAACAGAAAGATCCGGTAGCGGAAGCCGAGAAGGTCTCGCAGAAATAATTGCAGAACCATCGGGACTGCTTGACGGAGCATCCCGTTTGCCTACACTCACTCAGACCGCAGGCGGCTATGCCTCTGCGGTCTGATGTCTTTTCCCCACTCCTCTGTTGCCTCCCGAGCAACGTCTCCGGAGTTTTCCGTGACCGACAAGCGCGCCGAGATCTCGACACACGTTGGCAGCCTCCTCGCAGCGGCGAAGCTGCTGACCGATCAGCTCGAACTCGATGCCGTGCTCATCATGGCCGAAACCGCTTACGACTTCAAAGCGATCCAGCGGACCTTCAAAGACACCCGGCTGATTGTCGCCGCCGACAAACAGGAGATTCAGGACGCCGTCAAAGAAGACGACATCGACCTGATTGAACTGCTGCAGGAACCCGGGACCCGGCAGAATCAACTCGGTCAGGCCTTGCTCGAGGGGATTGCCGACGAACTGATCAGCTCCGGCGACACGGTCGTGACGCTGTACGCCGGTTATGATCGGGACGACATCGACACCATCAGCGTGATTCCGCTGGGCGAACAACTCTCGCGACTCACCTCCCGCGATCTGCAGAGACTCGAAACCCAGGTCCCGCTGGAAACACTGCGACTCGTCGTTGATCTCGCCTGTGAGATCGGCCGGGAAGGACGCGAAGGAAAGTCGGTCGGCACGCTTTTCGTGGTCGGCAATCACCGCAAAGTGATGCAGATGTCGCACGAACAGGTTCACGATCCGTTTCGCGGCTACAGTCGGAAAGACTGCAAGCTCCGGAACCCACGTGTTCGCGAAAGTGTAAAAGAACTGGCCCAGATCGACGGAGCGTTTGTCATCGGGTCAGACGGCACAGTCGTCGCAGCCGGCCGCATCCTCGATGCTCCGGCCGAAGGTCTGACGCTGTCGAAAGGACTCGGCTCCCGCCATTGGGCGGCGGCCGCGATTTCGAAGGCGACGAAAGCGATCGCGATCGCCGTCTCGGAATCGACTGGAACCGTGCGACTGTTTCAGGACGGCGTGGTGGTGCTGCGGATCGAACCGATGGATCGGGCCATGAAATGGCGGGAAGATATCCTCGAACCGCCAGCGAGTGCCAACGACTAATTCTTCCCGATCCCTTCGGGCATTCTCACCATGGCTGATCCGCAATTGAGCGTCATGATTCCGGCTGAGGTCATCCAGGACCGGGTCCGTAAACTGGCGTTTGAGATCTCGGAAGACCTGCAGGGCGAGCCGATCACGCTGCTCGGCGTGATGACCGGGAGCCTGATGTTTCTGACCGACTTCATGCGTGCCCTGGAAGTCCCCCACCAGGTCGGCGTCATTCAGGCCTCCAGCTACTGCGGCGAGTCGACCACTTCAGGCAAGCTGACGGTGAATCTCGATTTTCTTCCCTCGCTGACCGGTCGCAACGTGCTGCTGATCGACGATATTCTGGACACGGGACAGACTCTCCAGCGGCTCACGGAAGAAATCGAAACGCTGAATCCCGCTTCGCTGAAAACCGCCGTGCTGCTCTGGAAACAGTGCCGAACGACGTATGCGATCGAGCCGAATTACTACGGGTTCAAGATCGAGGATCACTTTGTCGTCGGCTACGGGCTGGACTACAACGACGACTATCGGCACCTGGCTGATATCTGCGAACTTCGCCTGAGCTGAGCTGCTCGGGCATCTGACATCAGCCGGTTTTTATCGATTTCCCAGGATGGCCCATGGAAAGCCAGAATCGGGATCGCTACCCTAGTCGGACGGGCACAATTGTTTCGGTGTGCCCGAACCGTATCGCTTTGGAACACTCTGGCGAAGTGTCCGGACCGGCTGCGGCGTTATTGGAGTTACGTTCACTTTCAGAGATTTCGGCGTCGTTGGACGTCGCTCGCCAGGAGACTCGGGCATGCTCAGGTTCGTTGGATTTTCCGCGTGTGTGTTGTTGGCAGGAATGATTGGCATGGTTCAGGGAGATCCCGCTCCGGGGAAAGCAGAATCAACGCAGGCCGACTCGCAACGGCTCTATCGACACGTCGTCCTGTTCAAGTTCAAGGAAGACGCCTCCCAGGAACAGATCGACGAAATCGTCGACGCCTTCGGCTCGCTGCAGGATGAGATCGACACGATCATCGGCTACGAACACGGCACCGACGTCAGCCCCGAGAAACTCTCCAAGGGCTTCACGCACTGCTTCATGGTCACCTTCAAAAGCAAAGCCGACCTCGACGCCTATCTCCCCCACCCGGCTCATCAGGCCTTCACCGTCAAACTGAAGCCGATCCTGGCAGACGTTCTGGTTGTCGACTACTGGACGCAGGAGTAGCGTGACTCGCGGTGGAGCCCAGAATCAGTGACTGGCAGCGAGTTAACCGAACAGATCATCGGAGCGGCCATTGAAGTACACCGGGCCCTTGGTCCCGGCCTTCTTGAATCGGCCTACGAACTCTGCTTGTGTAGAGAGTTGGGTCTGCAGGAGATCCCCTTTCAGAGGCAACTGGAGCTGCCCATCTGCTACAAGGGACTGAAGCTGGATGCCGGGTATCGAATCGATCTGCTGGTCGCGGATCTCGTCGTTGTTGAGATCAAATCGGTCGATCGTATCTAGCCTGTCCATGAAGCTCAGTTATTGAGTTACCTGAGATTGAGCAGTAAGCAGCTTGGCCTGCTCATTAACTTCAATGTTCCAGTCTTGAAGGACGGAATCCGCAGGCGGGTGCTCTGAGTTTTTTAACCACAGAGACACAGAGAACACGGAGAATGTATTGGCTCAATACGACCCAAACTGAATCGTAAGCCTCTTTACGGTCGAACGATTTCGGATCGAACACGGAATGGTTCGAAAGCCCTCTGTGATCTCTGTGTCTCTGTGGTGACTCCAATCACCCACTCGACTTTTAGCGGGTAGCCCCGGTTGCTCTGCTACCGGGGCCGACGAAGTCGGCAAGATGTTCGTCGTTCACCGTACGACTTCAGAGAAATGAGGACATCGAACGGGATCTGCGCGACCTCTTGTGGCTACGCCACCCCGCTGTGCCTCTGTGGTGACTCCAATCACCCGCACTCAATAGTCGACTTTTAGCCTTCCCAGTTGGTTTCCGGGTCGTTGCTCTGGAGCATTTCTTTGGGGAGTTGTTCGAGCAATTCCAGCCAGGTATCGCGGTGGCTTTCGAGCAGGCGAATGGCTTCGGCGATGTGGTCGGATTCGTGGTCGATGTCGGCGAGCGCCAGAGCCCGGTAGATGTAGGCGAAGAGCTGTTTCAGAGAACCGACCATCTCCGGCGCGATTTCCGGATTCAGACCGGCGATCAGCTCGGAGACGAACTCTCGCGAACGGCTGAGCAACTGGTGGGAGTTCTCGAACTCTTTCTGTTCGAGGGCGGCCTGGGCCTGTCGAGCGGTCCGCAACGCTCCTTCGACCACCATCAGATGCAGCCGCGGTCCCGGTGCGGTCAGCACCTGAGTCTCGAGGTAGGCGTCTTCATACATGATCGAATTCTCCAGTCGTTAAATCAGAATTTGGCCGAGCCGCCGGCGGGCGATTGCCGCAACGGTTCGGACCGACTTGTTATCAGGCGACCCCGGTCGGAGCCGGGTTCACCCTAAGAGACGAGATTGACGACAACGCCGTCTGCTGCGACTGCAGCGAACTCAGAATGTTTTCCATCTGCACAAACTCATTGAGCAGCCGGGCTTTCTTGCTCTCCAGCAGAACATTGAGCTCAGAGATCCGTTCGGTCGTCGCATCGATGGAGGCATCGAGCACGTTCTTTTCGTTGGTGAACGTCCCGTCCACGATGTCGGTCAGCGATTTCAAGGTCGCTTCGAACTTCTCGCCGAACCCTTTTTCAGCCGTTGTGAAGAAGCTCTTCACGTTGTCCAGATCATCTCGCAGGGCATCGGCCAGCTTCTCTTCATCGAGCTCGAGCTTTCCAGTGGAGCCGATCTTGAGTCCGATCCCTGACAGGGAATTGATCGTGTCCGAGACGCCGTTGTACCGTGAAGTCAACGATTGCGTCAGACGGTTCGTGACGCGAAGCACGAACGTATCGCCCTGCAGAATCCCTCGTTTGTTGTTCTCAACGTCGAACAGCGTCAGCTCATCGGCCGCCGTGACGTACGTGTTGTAGATCGAGACGAAGTTGTTGATGTGCTCGCTCACCTTCTCGGTGTTCACAGCGACTTCCACAGTCGCCGCCTGCTGACCGATGTTGCGAACGTCGATATCAATGCCCTGCACCACATCGTCGAAACGATTGTCGGACGAAGAAACCAGAAACGCGGACGCGGGATTGGCGCCAACGCGCAGGAGCGAATCCTGAGCTTCGACCACGGCTCCGAACTTGAGTCCCAGGCCACCATCGTCAATCAGCAGCCGACTCTCTTTTCCGGTCGTTGAAGACGTGATGCTCAATCGCTTGGAGTTGAAGCTCGATCCATCGTCGAACACGCTCGCTTTCACAGCGGATCCGGCATCGTTCAGTTTGGTGACCAGATCGTTGAGCGTGTCGCTCTCTTCGACCTCGATGAGCGTTACTTTTCTGCTGGATACCCGCTGAGCCCCGTCGTCGCCCGTGTACGACTCTCCCAGCAGACGCAGGTCGGCAGCGGTGGTCGTGTCGCCGAATTCCGCAACTTCGAGCGTCCCGGCTCCGGCTGCTTCATCGATCAAAACGAACCCGTCTCCGGTCTCATTGAGTTCGGCTCGAACCGAAATCGAGGTGTTGGCGTTGATACGCTGGATCACGTCTCCCACGGTCTTCACCGCCGAGGTGATGTCGATGACGCCTACGTTGCCGGCGGTGTCGGTGATCTGGAACATTCCAACCTGAATGCCCTGACCGTCGGGAGCATAATCCGAAAGAGTGGTCGCCTCGTTGGCGAACCGCAGGTGAAGGGAATCGGATTCAACCTCGTCGGCTGCCGAGTCGATTGTGATCCCCAGATCAGCAGCGACCGTCGAACCGCCGACATCGGAAATCACGAGATTGCTGGCGGTCTCCCCCGACGTATCGGCAATGACCAGCCCGTTGCCCCGACCATTGATCGAAGCCTGAATCTTAAGCGGATCCCCGCTCACGTCGTCGACGGCGTTATTGATGGCTTCAAGCACATCGTTCAACGTTTCTGCCCCGGTGAGATCAATCGTCGCGGTCTGTCCGGAACGATCGGTGATCGAGATCTCGCCGAGCGTTTCAATCCCCTGCCCTCCGCGAAGGTTCCGCAGAAGTACGGAATCGAGGCCGCCCGTGAGGCGGTTGCCGGTGAGAACTCCTCCGGCGCTCGTAGCATCCAGCCCGAGTTGGCGAGTCACTTTGGCATTGTTGATATCGGTAACAGCCAGGGAGCCACTTCCGGCCGTGTTGTCGGTCAAAACCAGGCGGCCATTGCTGATCTCGGCCGTTACCTTCCCGCCGTTGCTGTCGTGATCGTTGATCTTGGCCAGAACGTCCTTCAGCGTTTTGCTGCCATCGAGGTTAACCTCGAGAGTCGACTCATCCGCCAGGCTGATGCTGATATCGGCTGCGCCTGTCAGGAGACGGACATTGTTGCCATCGTTGAGCTGTTCGAGCAAAAAGTTCTCGGTGACTTCATAGACGTCGTCACCTGTCAGGGTCGAGTTCGCAACCGACTTGGCAATCCCCAGATCGGTCGCGGTCTTGCCCCCATTCAAATCGGTGACCGTGAAGTTCAACGCCGTGCTGCCGCTCGTGTCTTCGAGAATGAAGCGACCATCGACAACCCGCGCCGATACCGAGATGTCGACGTTGTCGTTGATCTTGTCGAGCACATCATCCACGCTGATGACGTCAGTCAGATCGATTACTGCGGAAGCTCCTGACCGATCGGAGACGCGGATCATTCCGCGTCGGATTCCCGAGCCATCGTTCAGGGTCTCCAGCAGGGTCGACTCATCCAGAAATCCCCCCTGGGCGATTGTGATGGTCCCGGTACCGATCGTCTGAGTCGTGGTATCGGCATAGCCACGAGACAACGACTGCTGAGCCGACGCCTGCTGCACGGTCTGGAATACATAGCTTCCGGGGACGGCCGTTTTGTCGACAGTAACCGAAAACTGATCGGAGCCGGCATTGTTGACCTTCAACTGCTCGAAGGTGACCTTGTTCTTCAGCGAGGCGATTGTCGTCGAGAGCGTCAGCAGGCTGGCTTCGAGGGCGTTGATGCCCGTCTTCTTGATCGTGAACTCTTCCGTTCGAGCTTCAAGCCTTGAGATCGCCTGTTGCTGATTGGCAGACAGCGCATCGACGAGCCCGGCGATGTCGAGACCGCTGATCAGTCCGGTCGAGATGCTGAAGCCTGACATGACTCAATCCCGTCGAGGGTTCCAGTCGAATTGAAGGGAAGATTCCGAAATCGCGAGCGGTCCGGCCGCTTTCCGATTCGGTTCGCGCTAGTCTTCTTTATCGGCATTCCCGACCTGACCGGTCGAATCCCGCAGCCGACATGAGTCGGGTTGCTCGAAATTGTTCGGGCAGTGCCGTGGCATCAGCAGTCGCAATGATCCTAGCGATCAGGCGGCTTAATCGGGCTGTGCCGATTCTCAGGCCACATGACGTTGCTCGCCAGCCGCGGCTCGTTTGCGGATGAACAGCTGATTGTTGGAGAACTGGACAAGACGAAGTTCCTTGAACTCCTTCTCCAGAAAACGGTCGATCGGCGGAGACGCGAGGCGATCGCGGCCCGGAAAGTAATCATCGAACCCGAGAATGCCGCCGGGAGCCAAACGCGGCCAGGCCCATTCGATCGCCTGCTCGGTCGGATCATGGTGATCGAGATCGACATAGATGAATGCGAACTGTTGAACGGGGCACTTCGTCAGACAGTCGGGCACGTAGCCTTCCCACAACTGATAGCGGTCTTCGCGGATCTCGTTCGACATCGCCCCCACGTTCGACTGCATCGACAACTGACGATGCTGGGCGACCGACTGATCGATGATGTGACGAAAAGCCTGCACGCCTCCGACGCTGAGTTCGCCCTTCTGATACCGTCCCTGATCATGAGCAGTCGGTTCGTTCATGCCGACAAAGCTGTCGAAGCCGTGGACAGTCCGCTTCAGCACATGCGCGACAGCAACAAGTCGCTTGAACAGAGCGCCCCGAAAGACGCCGACTTCCGCAAAGTCGCCTGGAACGTTGACCAGTTCGTTCATCAGATTACTCAGAACGTCATCAGGCAAATATCCCGTGCCCATAATCGCCTCAACTTTCTAACGGTGATTCCGACAAGTTATTTCCAACAACCCCGGCTCCGATGGAAGCCTCAGGATTGATTCGAACGCTCGAACTTCAGGAAAGTGATGTTCGTATCCGGATAGTGCTTGTAGGGACGTTCCTCCTGACAGGTGAGGAAGAATCCCTGTTCTCGCATCAGATCGACATACTCTTCAGCGTCGCGATTGAAGACCGGCGGATTGCCGCCACGACGCCAGCGGGCTTTGCCCATGATCTCAGCGATGAGAACGACATCGGTCGACCGGCAGATCCGTTCGAGCATCGATCCGATTGTGTCGTCGTCGATGTGAAGGAGCACGGTGTAGGCCATGATCGCGTCGGCCCGGGGATACTCGTCGCAGAAGTCGATGGTCTGGAATTCGTATCCTGGATGAAGCCGGCCGGCCTGCTCGACGGCTTCGGGATTGATGTCGACGCCGAGATAGAAGTCGGTCGGGAAGGCCTGACAGAGCCGGCCGTAACCGCACCCCACTTCGACAACCCGTCGCTGCAAATGAATCCGCAGCAGTTCCCAAAGATGTGGACGAACATCCCAGCCCTCGGGGAAGGCCCCGAGTTCTTCATTCTGTGGAATGATGTTGGCCAGCTGATCCTGCTTCCAGAAGCTGTCGAGATGCTGAACGATATTCGCATCAGTCTTCTTCTCGGGAGCGGAGCCCACTGGAGCTGACTTCACTCGAGTGGAGTATCCGAACAACTCGTTGAACTCGCCACACTGTTCCCAGACTTTGCGGGCCAGTTCTTTCCGCGGCCCTTCCGGCTCGCTGTCGAACCTTCGGATCGATTTACTCGACACCTTGCCTTCATGCTTCGTGTGTTCATACAAACGATGCGGCACGGCTTCGAGACTGAGTCGATGCTCGCCCGGTCGCGGAAGTCCCATACGAGCAGCAAGGTCTTCAATCAATCGCGGACGCGTGCACATGTCTTCGTAGCGCATAAGTGTGTGCGGCCGGCGAGCCATCTTCACCAGAGCCGCTGCGGTTTCGAGTGCCCGCTTTTCGATCCATGCTTCATCGACAAAGTTGCCGAGCTTCGGTGCCAGATCCTGAGCGGACAGTACAACGTCCCGCATATCGCGGACGCAGAGAATCAGATGCTCGGGCGGATAGGCGGACAGGAACTTGTCGCTGTCGGCGAAGTTCACCATTTTGACGCCCCAGTAGTCGAGCTCTTTGAGACGCGGCAGGACTTCGCGATTGAAGTACGACTGAAACGATTCCGACTGCGAGGCCCGCTTCCAGTCCTCTTCCTGAACGTCGATCCCAAAGTCATTCAACTGCTTGCAGATATGGAATGGCCAGCCGGCCATATGAATGTTCGGTTCCAGCAGAACAACACCACGTCCCGGCACGGTCAACTTGTCACAGAGCAGCGTGGTTCCACTTCGCATCATGCCATAGATGGCAACCTTCATCGGCGCGGCGACGTTGGCCGTGGAAGTCAACTGGTTCCCCGGAGCGGTCAACCGGTTCACGCGACGCTGACGCATCATCTCGTTCACACGAACGGTCCAGTCGCGGCCGGTCCCTGCTCGCGGTCCTGTCGAATGCCGTCCGCGGCGGTTCGCGAAGAACGCCTGATCGGTTTTGATACATCGTTCCGATTCCCAGAGCCGCAGGTAGTAGTCGAAGTCTTCTCCGACATCGAGTGTCTCATTGAACGGATGCCGAAGCGCAACCTCCGTTTTCACGAAGTGACCGATCTGCAATGACAGAAACGGATCAGAGTTCAGAACATCGTCGAACCGGTCGGTCTGACCAAGCTGATTCTCCCGCTGCACGGCGTGCTGACTGCCATCCTCGAAGCTGAATATCTGCCCCCAGATTGCATCGTACCGATCAAGATAGGGGGCGACCGCAGCGAACGCGCCCGGCACCATAAGATCGTCGGCATCGAGAAAGAAGACCCATTCGATCCCCATCTCGGCGGCCTTCCGAACGGCATGATTCCGGGCGCGGGATCGACCAATCTGTCCTGCCGTGTCATCGATGCGGAATGGAACAATTTCACGAAACGGTCCAGGCGACTTCAAAGCCGCGTTGCGAATTGAGCTCTCGGCCTGAGTGTAAATCTCAGCATGTCCGGGCCCGACCGGCGAGATGACGGCACATCGCGGCTTGAGCTCGGAACTCACTGGAACTTCTAAGGGTATTGGCTGATTCGGAATGGCCGGAACGTTCTCGGATCGTTTCGTCGCTTCCGGAATGGCAACGCCTCCGGCCCGTTGAGCGAGTTCCTCCGCGACACGTCGCATGACCGGTTCCCACTCACCCTGCGTGTCCTGACGGAAGATGCGGACCGATTCATACCAGGGTGTGGACTCGTTGTCGTGAAACCACCGCCAGTCGGCCAGTTTTGTCAGCAGACTCCACGTCGGCGTTCCAAGCCCCCCTGCGAAATGCACGGTTGCGTTGTCGATCGAGATCACCAGATCGAGCTCAGCGATCTCAGCAGCAAAGTTTTCCAGATCGGTCAGCGGATCGCAGTCGGACCAGTTGTGAAGCGTGGCCCCTTCGCGGCTGCAAACTTCTTCAATCTCTGACTGATGATCGCCATACTGCAGATTGACGAAATGGACGCCCTCCATCCGCAGCAGTTGCCCCCATTGCCGCAGCGGAATTGCACGTCGAGTCTGCAAGTCGGCGTTCTTTCCGCCGAACCAGGAGATCCCGACTTTCAATCCGTCTCCCAGTTCCGCCAGTCGGCTGCGCCATTTACTTCTGAGCGTTTCGTCGGCGACGAGAATCGACTTCTGCTTTGGGAAGTCTTCGCGACTGAGACGATACCGGGATGGAAGATCGGCCAGAGAAATCTGAGAGACGACACCGGGCACCGTCAGCGGTGTCGCCAGGTCAACGTTCGGCCGCGAGATCGTTTCGATCCCGGGGAATGCGCGGGCGAGCAGTCCCTCCATTCGAGGATCGACTTCCAGCGTCACATTGCCGGTCTTGCTCAGCAGATCGGGCAGACAGGTCGAGAACATGACGACATCGCCGATCCCCTGCTCCGAGAAGACCAGCAGTCGGCCGTCATTGACCGGAGTTCCGTCCCAGACCGGATGCTGATAAGGACGATGGTCGTGCTCCTGCTTACGCCGCCGCCAGGCGTAAAGCTCCCAGCCGGTCACGAACTCTTCATTGCGAAGATGAACCTGCGAGAGCGAATGATGCGCTTCGGCGTACTCCGGACGCAGACGGATGGCCTGTTCGTAGAGCGGCTGCAACCGATCTTCGAGGCCGAAGGCTTCGTAGATGTTCGCCAGGTTGTTACTGACATCAGCCAGCTGCGGCATGATCCGCATCGCCTCTTCCAGGCAGTTGCGAGATTTCTGGTACTCGGCTCGAGTCTGATAGATGACGCCCAGATTGTTCCAGGCCGAGGCGCAGTTCCGATCGATCTCCAGAGTGCGCAGATAGAACTTTTCCGCCTGCTCAAGATCGCCGGCGAAGTGATACTCTCGCCCCAGGTTGTGATTGGGAATCAGCAGATTCGGACGCTCTGCGTGGGCCTCCTGCAGAACTCGAATCGCCTGCTTTCGCTCTCCCAGCCGGGAGTAGCAATCGCCGGCATGAATCATCACATCGAATCGGTCATCGGCACTCAGTTCGCCTTCGAGCGCATTGCGAAAGCGTTCCAGAGCCTGACGAAACTCCTGCTGTTGTTCGAGAATCCGGCCGAGCATTTGCTGAACGACAGCGTCGTTCGGTTCCATTGCGAGCACTTCTTCACACAGGTGACGTGCCCGTGGGAGATCGCCGGCGGCCCGGGTAGCCGAAGCCAAATTCTTTCGATAAAGGACTGACGTCGGCTTCAACTGCAGCGCCCGCTCAATCCGTTTGATCGCCGCCCGGTGTTCGCCCTGCTGATGAAGGACGATTCCGGAAAGATGCAGTGCATCGGCATGATCCGGCTCCCGGCCGAGAATCTGCTCGTACGTCTGCATCGCCGTTGCCAGGTCTCCCTGTTGATGCGTCGCCATGGCAAGAGACAGCGCATCATGCGGCAAGGCGATATGCGGAGTTCGCTCTCCGGAAGAGGATTGCGAATCGACGGGCTGAGTGCGGGTTTGATCGAATGGGCGAGTCAACGTCCTTGTCCTCGCTGGCTAAATTCTGAATCTGGGAAGAACGACTCCTTCGTCCCTCACACGGAAGCGGATGACCGGTGCTGTTCAAGCACGGCCAGTTCTTCTTCAAACGGCTTAAGCAGAGACGCGTAGTTCTTCCACTTCTGCACCGACTGGCGATAGATCGGCTGTCGGACCTGCCAGAGCGATGCGGTGTGAACCGCGCGGTCGTTTCGATGAAACTGGAGGCAGTTCTCGTCCCACGGTAGCCCGCAGACCTGCTCGACCAGCCATCGCGATTTGGCTTCCTGGTCGCTGACCAGTTCTTCGTACACGATATCGTGAATGGTGATCGGCAGCACTTTGCGCCAATAGTCCATCATCAGAACATGTTCACGATAGAACTTGCCAATGTTCCGCATGTCGTAGCTGAACTCGTGATGAGTTGTGAAGTTCTGGAAATAGCACGACAGCGCGATGTCCCGTGGCTCGCGGCAGGTGTAGATCACCGTTGCATTCGGGAACAGTGTGGCGATCAACCCGAGTTGAAGCGAATTGTTCGGCATCTTGTCGGTAATCCGCTCCGAGTCCCCCGCGGTTTCGACCATGCGGTTCAGGTAAACATCGGCCATCTCGTCCAGGTAGCTCTGCGTGATCTCCTCTACGCTGGCGGGATAGCCGGCAAAGTCCGGATTTCGACGTTGGAACGGAAGCGTAAGAAAATTGGTGATCAAATGCCGAATGCCATCGAACTCGCCGGCACCACCGATGGAATGGTGACTGGTCAGAATCTGCTCGACGAGAGTGGACCCGGAACGCGGCATTCCCAGAATAAAGATCGGCCGGGCACTCTCGGCCCCGCGGAGACGTGTCCAGGGAGCGGTTTCCGGGGAGAATGCGTTCCGGATTCGTGTCAGCTGGGCCTGCAGGTCTTCGTAACGGAACTGATAGCGTCGTGGCGTGAGGGTATTGGCCTTCTGGAAGTGGATAATCGCTTCGTCGTACCGCTTGAGCTGATCACATCGCTTGCCGAGGCTGAAGTAGGCATTCGCCTTATCAACAACATTGATCCCGGGTTGCTGAAGGAGTCTCTCGAGTTGAGCAACTTCCTCTTCCGAAACCTTCGAAGAGTTGAACGTGAACAGATTGTAGTAGGCCGGAGCGAAGTCGGGATCGATCCTGATCAGTGCACGACACTGCACGGCGGACTCTTCGAAGTCGCCCATCGTGTTCAGCATGGTGACATAGTTGAGCCGGAAATCCTTGACGTTCGGGCTCAGTTCAACGGCTTGCCGATAGTGCTCGAGCGCCAGTTCATGCTTCAGCATGTCGCGGTAAAGATTCGCGATGTTGAAGTGGGCTCCGCCGTAGTTGGGCTGGAGTCGGATCGCCTGCTTCAGGGCCGTTTCCGCTTCCGACCAGCGCTTCAGTTCGTGGAGAGCGGCTCCGTAGTTCGACCAGATGCGGGAGTGGCCGACGTCGATTTGCGTTGCCAGTCCGTAAATCTCGGCGGCTTCGGCAGGACGCCGCTGCTGCCACAGGACATTGGCCAGATCGTTGAGTAAATGCGGATCGTTGGGGGCCAGCTCAAGTGCCCGGCGACACACCTGTTCAGATCGCACGAGATTCCGCGCCTGTTCGTAGGCCGTGCCGAGCAACCGGAGAACCGCAAGGTCTTCGGGATGCCGCTTCAGAGCCGCCTCAAAACTGACCGCGGCTTCGGCAGCCTGCCCGAGTTTGAGCTGACATTGACCCAGGTTCTGCCACGGCTCGGCCAGATCGGGGTTCAGAGCCGTCGCCTGCCGGAATGCCGCTTCGGCTTCTGGCATCTGCTGCAAAGCGAGATAGACCAGACCGAGATTATTGTGAATTTTTGCGATCTGCGGATCGCCCTGCAAAGCCTCCAGCAGGAACGGCAATGCGGCCTGGGGCTGCCCCCGATGATGCTCGGCCAGTCCACGAACATGCAGCACGACCGGAGAGCGACTCGCCTCCAGCAGCTGATCGTAGATGTCAATCGCGGCGGAAAAATCCCCCTGCTGATGCAGCTGGAGGGCGAGCTCGAAATCGACGGGACGTGACATAGAACGCTTCGGAATCAGAGAACAGTCAATTCGGAATGCGGGCGCAACGAGGCCTGTAAACTAGATCGGCGACCCGGAGAATCGATATGAAGCACATTCTCGACGCAATCGATATTTCTTCACATTGCACGCCGGCCCACAACACGCGTCCCACCCGTCTACCCCATTCCCCCTATTGACCCTGACTGAATTGCGATTGAGACGTTCCGAATTTGCTGGTTAAGATTCGCAGCCTCCCTGAGATTTGCTCAATCCCGGGTCGATATATCTGAAGTGGCCGGGGTACGCCCGCTGCGCTTGCACGTTGATGGCAAACGACTGATGGATCGAGATTTAAGCAGGATGCTGACATGAAGATGCGGATCAACAAGCCGGTACTTCGAATCGTACGTGGTAAGACTCAATTTCCGGTCCGGGCGCTCGATGTCGAGCAGTACCTCATCGGAGCGGGAAGCACCTGTCATCTGCAGCTGTCAGCTGGCGAAATTCCGATGATGTTCGGGATGATCACCCCGGACACCGACGGGCATCTCATTGAAGCCCTGCACCCCGAGCCGAAGCTGCTCGTAAACGGCGGAGCGACTCGAAAAGCGCTGCTGCGTCCCGGCGACCAGTTTCAGATTGGCACCTACCGCTTCGAATATCTGATGGCCGAGGTCGAACACGAACTCCGTACGACCGATTCGGTTGCACCGCGCCGGGAACGCTCCACGCTCGATCACTCCGTGGTGCCCAACCAGCTCGAACCGGCCAAGCTGCAGGAATTGACCGCAGCTCAACTCGTCGACAAGATCGAACAGGAGCTCAAGCTTCTCGATGAGCTCGATCACTACGACGACATGGAACACGGCTACACGCTCGAATTCCCCGAAGGGGATCAGAGCGGCCCAAACCGCCTGAGCGCCTGACAACCGCTGTTACCGGGCCGCTACCGGGCTTTGTGTTCGACCGTCGGACTTGGCTTCCAGCCGAGTCGAATCGCCTGTGCTTTCACGACAGCTCCCTCCGGAGCAGTGAACGGTTCGACATAGAGCTGCCAGTTCTTATCGCCGGGTCGTCGGAACGCAATCGATGCGCCTTCGGTATCGCAGCTGACCTGAATCTTATCGCCCTGTTGTTTGATCACGGGAACAGCTGTCTCCGGCTGTTCTCCATCGGGCCGCCAGAGATGCTTCACGAGTTCGGTCTCAGGCAGTTCGCCCAGATCGCCAAGCATCAGATAGAAACGCTCGTGAGCGTCACGCAGCCGGGCCATCTCGGAAAACCACTTCGGGTCGCCGGCGAGATTATGAATCTCATGAGGATCGTTCTCGGTGTCGTAAAACTCTTCGAGCGGCTTGTGCCGGGCCGTGAACTGCCACTGATCTTCGTTGAGTTTACCTTCCTCATTCAGTCGATGGATCTCCTGCATCAGTTCCATCAGATCGCGATACGGCTGGAACGCGATATACGGCAGATCGGGCCGGTAGTTCCGGACATACTTGAATCGATGATCGCGGACGGCACGGATCCGTTCCGTGGCCGGATCCATGCGATCCCGGAACGCAAAGATATATTCCCGCTTTTCTCCGGCTGCCGGGCCTAGGAACGCGGTTCCCTGCAGATGTGCCGGTAACGGAACGCCCGCCAGCGACAGAACCGTGGGAGCAAAATCGACGAAGCTGACCAGATCATCGTTCGTCGTACCGGCTCCCTTGCCATCGGGATACCGCACGAGCAGCGGCACGTGGATACCGGAGTCGTAAACCCAGCGTTTGGCCCGGGGCAGTCCGTCTCCATGATCGCTGAAAAAGAAAACGATCGTATCATCGGCGAGTCCATCTTCCTCAAGCTGGTCAAGGACTTCGCCAACCTGACTGTCGAGGGCGATGATGTTGTCGTAATGCCGGGCGAGATCGCGGCGGATGATCGGCGTGTCTGGATAATACGGGGGAAGCTCCACATCCGCCGGGTCCACCACAGTGGGTGACGACTGTTTGTGGACTTTGCTCTCGTGAGTGATCGTAAAGTTGAAGACCGAGAAGAACGGCGTCTGATCGTCCGGCCGGTTCCGCCAGTGCGCCTTCCTGCTGGAATCATCCCAGGCGGTAATCGGCGTCCGGAATTGATAGTCCTCTTTCGAGTTGTTCGAGCAGTAGTAGCCGTTGGCCCGCAGATACTCCGTGAAACATTTTGCCCCGGCCGGCGGAGTTGCTTCGTATGTTGGAATTGCGAGCAGTTCAGGATCTTTGATCAGATGCAGGGCGGAAGTCCGCTTCCAGGTCCGCATCGCCATCGCTCCGGTTGTGCTCGGATACATCCCCATGATGAGCGTATGCCGATTCGGGGCACAGACGCCGTACGTCCCGTAGCAATGGTTGTAGCGAACCGATTCCTCGGCAAGTTGAGCCAGTCGCGGCGTCTTCACGGTGTCGTCTCCGTAGAACGACAGCCGGGCACTCATGTCTTCGCAGGTAATCCAGAGGATATTCGGCTGCTCTTCAGCCGCGTTCAGAACGGCGCCGATGTGCAGCAGCAGGATGACGGCGGACAGGAGTCGGGTTAACAGGGCGGTCGGCATGATCGGTCTCTCCTCGATGGATTCCGCAATGTCGTTGGTGAGTGTTCGATGATAACCCTGTCGAGTCGATGCGTCGACGATGCGTCTGATTGAATTCAACCAGCAATTCCGCCAGACTGCCCTGATTCTTGCCCGTACTTTCCTGCGTATGTTACAGGTGAATTGTGATTCCGGATCAGGTTGGCCCATATCAGATCGAACGCAAAATCGGATCCGGCGGCATGGGCACAGTGTATCTGGGCCACCATGTCGAAACCGGTCAGGTCGCCGCCGTAAAGGTCCTGCCCGCTTCGCTTGCTCGAGAAGAGGGTTTTGTTCTCCGCTTTACCCGCGAGATCGAAGCCATGCAATCGGTCTCGAATCCGCATATCGTGGAGATATACGACAGCGGTGTCGACGACAATGAGACCTATTTCTATGCCATGGAGTATGTCGAGGGAGAGACCCTCAATCAGTACATCCGCGATCAGGGACGCATCCCCTGGCGCACGGTGGTCGAACTCTCGGTTCAGATTTGTCAGGCGCTCAAGTCAGCTCACGACGCCGGGGTCATCCATCGCGATCTGAAACCGTCCAACCTGTTGATCACACCGGACCAGAACATCAAGCTGCTCGATTTCGGTGTCGCCCAGGTGTTCGCTTCATCCCGGCTCACCAAGACGGGGGGCATTATCGGAACGGCCGAATACATGTCGCCTGAGCAGGCCCAGGGACGCCGGGCCACCAAGAAGAGCGACATCTATTCCCTGGGAGCGGTGATGTACGTCATGCTGACGGCACGCCCTCCGTTCAGCGGTCAGACATCGATGGAGGTCATTCAGAAGCATCGCTTCGGCCAGTTCGATCGCCCGCGGACTTACGTTCCGGAGATTCCGCACTGGCTGGACGATGTCGTCTGCCAATGCCTTGAGAAAGACCCCGACAAGCGATTCCCAGATGCTTACGTGCTTTCCCTGCGACTCAAGGAGATCCTGAAGAAGGTCGACCTGTCGATGTCGGGCACCGTGCACGACGACACGGCCGGTGACATCCTCGATGGCACGGCTGAGACAATCGTCGCCGGAACTGAAGAAGATCCCAACGCGGTCGGCGGCACGCTGATGCGGGATCTGATTCGAGCAGAGATTGACCGAGCCGACTCCGGATCGGTTCTGGCCCGTTACTTCGACAACACCTGGGTTCTGGTTTTACTCTTGGTCGCCGTCATTGCCGGGGGCGTTTACTGGTTTCAGCAGACCAGCCTCTCCCCGGAAGAAAAGTTCGCCCGGGGACAGGAGCTCTTCGACAAGGGCAAACTGTACTGGCCGGAAGCACGGGAAAAATATCTCGCCCCGCTAGTCGAAGACGATCCCGATCGCTGGGAAGAAGAAGTCAGTCCAATGCTCTCCGAGATCCTGGTCGAAGAACTCAAGCAGGACTTCGGCGTGACGCGGCTGAGCCGAAAACGCGTCCACGGCGTCTCCGATGCTCAGCGGTTCCTCCGCATGGCCGGCGAATACTATAAACTCGGCGATCGCGTCGCCGCCGAACAGGTTTTGCGGAATCTGTATGGTCTGCTGGAAGGTGATGAGAATCATACGGAACTGCGTCGGGCCATCGGCGAGATCCTCGATGATTTGACTCGGCAGGTCGACGAAACTCAGCAAACCAGCGATTCCCGCCCCCTCGCGACGACAGCATTGCGGCGAGCCCATGAAAAGCTTGCGAAGGACCAGGTTGAAGAGGCTCGTTCAATTTTGCGAAGCCTGATCGAACTGTATGATGGGGACTCGACCTCTCAAAACGAAGTGGATGCAGCTCGTCAGCTGCTGCGAAATACAGAAAGCTCTAGTTAATGACGGCCACTCTTGATCTGAAACAATACATCCGTTCGGTGCCGAACTTCCCCAAGCCGGGGATCATGTTCCGCGATATCACCCCGCTGCTCGCGAATGCGGCTGCAATGCGGGAAAGCGTCCGGCAGTTTGCCGATCACTTCCGCGAGTCCGGCGTCACGAAGATCATGGCCGCCGAAGCACGCGGTTTCATCTTCGCCGCCCCGCTGGCCATGGAGCTCGACGTCTCCTTCATTCCGGTTCGCAAGCCGAAAAAGCTGCCGTTCGACACACACGCGTTTCACTATGAACTGGAATACGGAACCGACTGCCTCGAAATCCATATCGATGCCGTTGAGAAAGGCGACAAGGTTCTACTCATCGACGATCTTCTCGCGACCGGGGGAACGATTCAGGCCTGTGCTAAACTGGCCGAGCAGTGTGGCGCCGATGTCGTCGGCTGTGGCTTCCTGATCGAACTCGACTTCCTCAATGGACGCCGGCATCTCGCCGACTACGATGTCTGCAGCCTGATTCACTATCAGGACGAGAATCCGTAACGTCCGAGTCGCAATTCTGAAAGTGTGTATGAACGAGCAGACCGAGAACCAGACCGCCGATACGAAACCCGAAGTCTCTCCCCTCGAAGAACTGGTCCATGACTGCCAGATGGTCATGGCTCATGCGTGGATGGTTCGCACGTTCGTCAAGCATTCCGACGAATCCGAAGACTTCCCGGAGCTGATGGGAATTGCCCGCAGCGTGTTCGACACCTCGCGGGCACTGGAAACCCGCGTCGATGATCCGGCGGCTTACTTTAAGATGCTGAGTAAGAAGATCGGCAAGCTCGAAAAGGCAACGCAACAGTTCGCGATCGACGCCCCGGAAGCATCGACGCATACGAACTTTCAACAGGCGGTCCTGTCGATGCAAACCTGCTGCCGTTCATTGCGTTCGTTGTTGGAACGCGGGCAGCAGGAACTGAAGAAGTCCGTCTGAGACCGGACGGCATTTAGCGAATTGCATCGATCGTAATCACACGCGCAGTCGGTCGAGACAGGTCGATCAGCAGCGGTTCCCGGGTGATCTGCTCGGTCGCGTTTCCAGCACTGTCAGTTGCGACCATGCGCAGGTACATGCGTGTCGGGGCATGATGCGGCAACCGGAACGTATAGCTTCCGGTATTTCGGATGCCCCCGTCGATCTGCTGCCAGGGCCCGCCAGGATTTCCCGAGTAGTACAAAGCCACCGGCTTGGCCGACGGATACTCGTCTTCCAGCTGCCACTGCACGGTCAACTGATTGATATGCGGGCCGTGTCCCTGATAGCTGCGAACCAGATTCAGCTTGGGCGGCTGCGAGTCGACAATGACATCGATCTGCGGCGCCTGTCCCGGCTGCGGAGGAGCTTCGGCATTGCCGACCCCGCTGTGAATTCGAAAGTGGAATCCATAGCGACCGTCTTCCGGCACGCTGACTTCCATCGGACTCTTCAGATCGGGATCAACCCCGTACCGCCACCACTGGACGCCGTTGTCCTGGGTGATAAACAGTTCCACGGCTCCAACCCCTGAAGGGCCGACACCGGCGACCTGATAGTCGATCTGAAACTGATGGGCGTTTACGTGACGAGTTCGCGTTTCCTGCAGATCGAGCACTTCGGCAGGAAGCGTGCTCTCATCGTAGGCGACCTGTGGAAGATTGCCCGGATGATTCTGAGTCCACTCGGGTGTCGGGGCCAGCGGCGTCGCCGGTTCGGTTTCCACCGGCGTGGGTGTCGGAGCCCCTTGAGGCGGAGCCGGAACGTTCAGCGGAGCATTGAGCTGCACCGGCTGATTCACGGTCGCTGTTTCCTGCGGCATGATCAGCGGCATCGCCGGCGATTCTGCAGGAGCTTCTTTGAGAACGGGCAGCTGAACCGGATCGGTCGCCGTGATCGTCTGCGTTTTCGGTTTCGGTTTCGGTTTCGGAAGCGCCGGTTCTTTCTCGAGCGAGACGACCGTCTGGGTGACGTTTCCAGCCGTATCGAATACGCGACCGCGAACCTCCGGTAACTGACCAGCCATCATCTTCCAAGAGGTTTGCCCGGAAAGCGCCTTCGCAATATAAACCTGCTTCCAAGTCTCATCGGAAGCGTTGCGATACTCCAGTTGCAGAGTTTCGACATCGGGATGAGCATCGCGAATTTTCCAGCTCAGTCCGATCCGATCGGCCTGTTCGCGATTCAATTTCAGCTGCAGTTCCGGGTTCTGCCGATCGACGATCACCTTCAACCCCGGAGGCGTTCGCTTCGGATCTGGATGCAGACGTCCTTCGGTATCTCGTACCGAAACCGCGAACCAGTATTCCCCTTCGGCGGTTGGTTCGAACTGAAAGTCCTGTTGGTCGATCGGTTGAGCAGCGGTCTGATTCCAGCTGCGTCCGCCATCGACAGACACGGAAAGCACGACTTCGCGAGCCGATAGCCGTCCCAGCATTTGCTGGTCGTACCGGAAGGGAATGGTGAATTCATCCCGGGACGTGATGATCGTCGCCGGGTCCTCAGCCAGACAGGCCGTGAGCGGCGCCCAGAGGCTGATGATCGCCCCCAGTGCAGACAGAATTGATACCCGTCGCATGACTGTCCCCTTGCGAACCACGATGCCTGGTCTGTCGAGCTGGCAGACCATCGTCGTCTCTGCGTAACTTCGCAGGTGTTTCGCCCACATCCCCAGTGATTTCCGTCCGCTGCATCCGTCCAATGACTTCTTCCACAGCGGAAACGCGTAACGGCTGATCCCCCAACCGACCCCGCGGCCTCATCGAAAGGCAGGACTTCAGCGTCAACGAATCGCGCTCGCTGAAGTCTGCGCTATCGACTGTATCGGTTATTCAGGATATGCCGCTTGAAGCGATTTTCCCGGGGGACTGTTCAGCAGGCCCGTGAACGGACAGAAATGAGGGACCGAAACGCCGATCGCAACGCACAAAGTCTCGCATGCATTCTCCAAGAGAAGGATGGCCCAGACGTGCACGTCTGGGTGACGAAGTCACACGAAGAAGCTGTGAAGCGATGACGGAAATCTGCGGTGTATGCGATCAGCAGGACGTCGGTCAGCGACCTCTTGTGGCTGCGCCACTCAGACGCACGCGTCTGAGTCATCCCGTTCGAGGGACAAGCATGCTCACACCCGGGCATCACACGACACCGCGTTCTTATTTACCCCGTCGTCAGCTTTTTCAGCGGATGCCCTTCGTTCAGCGTGGGGCGTTCCGGGCGGCCTTTGTGGCGGAATTCGAGCTGCATGTGGTCGAGCCCCAGCAGCGACAGCCACGTGGCGTGCAGGTCGTGAATGTGCATCCGGTCTTCAACGGCGTGCAGACCGATTTCGTCGGTGGCCCCGAGCGTCTGGCCCCCTTTCACGCCTCCGCCGGCGGCCCACATCGTGAAGCCGGACGGATTATGATCGCGACCGTTCCCCTGCTCGCTCATTGGAGTCCGGCCAAACTCGCCGCCCCAGAGAACAAGCGTATCTTCGAGCATGCCACGCTGCTTGAGATCTTTCAGGAGAGCCGCGACCGGCTTATCCATCTGAGCACAAAGCTTGGAGTGATTCCCTTCGATGTTCGAATGCGAATCCCATTTGCTCCCCGAGCCGTGGTAGAGCTGAATGAATCGCACGCCCCGTTCGGCCAGTCGCCGAGCGAGCAGGCACATCTCGCCGTAACGCTTGGTTGTCTTGTCATTCGTGCCGTACATCTCATGCGTTTCGCGAGTCTCTTCTTCCAGGTTCACCGCCAGCGGGGCGGCTGCCTGCATCCGGAAGGCGAGTTCGTAACTCCGAATCCGCGCATCGAGTTCCGTTTCCTCTGGACGGGCGGCTGCGTGCTGACGATTGATTTGCTTCAGAAACTCCAGCTTCCGCCGCTGACGTTCTTCAGCCAGCGACTTCGGCGGGTACAGGTTCGGAATCGGATCTCCTTCCGACTGCAGCACGGTCCCCTGATAGACAGCCGGCATGAATCCCGTGCCCCAGCTTCGCGGTCCGTTCACGACCTCGCTGCCAGTGTCTTTCAGCACGACAAAGGCCGGCAGATCCTGATTCTCCGTGCCCAGCCCATACGTGACCCAGGCCCCGAGTGAAGGACGTCCGGCCAGGGTTTGACCGGTGTTCATCTGACACACGCCGCCGGCATGGTTGATCCCGTTCCCCCAGCAGGAGCGAATCACCGCGATATCGTCGACACATTCGGCGGTATGCGGAAGCCAGTCGGAAACCCATGTCCCGGCTTCACCATGCTGCTTCCATTTGCGGGGACTGGCCAGCAGCGGAGCGTTCGACTCCCCCATTGCCAGAATGACTTTTTCGAAGCTGTCCGGCAGCGGTTTGCCGTCGAGATCTTTGAGAGCCGGTTTGGGATCGAACAGGTCGATATGGCTCGGGCCCCCTTCCATGAACAGGTAGATCACCCGCTTGGCAGTTCCGAGGAAGTGAGTCTGCTTCGGAGCCAGCGGATCGGGAGCGGCTGCAGCGGGAGCCGCGTTGGCGTTCTGAGCGTTGAACCAGGCCAGCGGCAGCATTCCGAATCCGGCTCCGCAGGCCTGGAGCATCTGTCGCCGAGAGGTCGCAAACTGACGATGTGGCGTGACCGAGCCGGTCTTCGGGTCGTAATAAACCTTGGAATTCACGGGCGGAACCTCAGCTGCAGTTTGTTCACGGTCACCAATTCAACGTCTGAACAGCGGCGAACTTAGCTTTTGCGGGACTTACGCTTCAGCGGCGGAGAGTCTTCCGTGTCGTCAAGAACTTCGCTGATCGTGTCGAGGAACAGATCCATCGCGAACGGTTTCCGCAGATACGCCGAGACACCGAGCATTTCCGCATAGGCCTTATGCCGGCCGCCTTCGTTGGCCGTGACCATGATCACCTTGGGAGGATTGTCCATCGTCTTGAGAAACTCAAGCACCGGGAAGCCGCCCATTCGGGGCATCATCATGTCCGTCACGACGAGATCCGGCGATTCCGTTTCGATCGCCTTGCGACCTTCGATCCCGTTACTGCACGGGGTAACACGGTACCCGGCGTTCTTAAGCACGGCCTGGAGGGTGGTGGAGATTTCGCGATCGTCTTCGATCAGAACGATGTGCTTGGCGGTCATGACAGTTCCGTTCGGTGTTACCGCAGGGGGCGGAAGCTCGATGAGGTCGGGTTCAGGAGAGACGCCCCGGAGGACCGGAAACGCACCTCACTTATATCATATGCCACGCGCCAGTGACAGGAAAATCGCTGCTTCGAGGATTTTCCATCTTCCCCAAAATGCAAGAGATCCGCAGCGTCCAACGCTACGGATCTCGGCACACACTCGAATTCAGCTGTCAATCAGACAGGAAGAGTCGCCACCAAATCGTCAAGTTGGGCCGACTCCTGCATGTTTCTCAGCTTCAGCAACGCCCGCTTCTCCAACTGCCGGACTCGCTCGTTGCAGACGCCGAGTTTCTCAGCGAGCGCCTTGTAGGTCGGCGTCTTACCCGGCTCGTCGAGAGAAAATCGCTGCCGGATGATCCACTGTTCCCGCTCATCCAGCTGGGTGATCATCTCCGTCAGTGTCTTTGAAACGGTCGACCAGGTCTGTTCCGGCCACAAGGCTTCTGCGGGCTTTTCTTCTCCCAGATCGCGATCGAACGTATCGACCGTGAGCATCCGCTTTCGCAGTCGCTTGGTGAAACGATACATGCTTCGCGATACCGAGTAATAAGCATAGGTGCTGAAACGGTAGCCGCGGCCGATGTCGAATTTCTCGACCGCCTGCATCAGGGCCAGCACTCCGTCACTGAAGAGTTCGTCGAAGGACATTTGCGAGGTTACGAACTTCTTCGTGACGGAGATAACCAGCCGCATGTTCGAACGAATGAGCAGGTCACGCACGACATAGGCATGGCGGATAGTGCGATCCGCCTCCAGCACCAACGTCCGATCAGGCTGATCGGGATCGATGCGGGAGCGAAGCTGATTGAACCGGAACTTCAAATAGTTCATCTGGCTGAAATACTTCTGCTCATTGTCTGGGGAGAGCAGCGGCATCTGGGCCACTCGCGAAGCCATCTCGGAGGCTTCGTGAGACAAGCTTTCTTTTCGTTCGGGCGGGGTGGTTTCCAGATAGTCGAAGACATCGTCGTTCTGGAATTCATCAGCCGCGTTCTTCCGCTGATAACGTTTGTCCGGAATGAAGTCGACTTCCATCTCGACCAGCGACGCAGCCAGTTCTTTGAGTCGGCGACTCGTCATCCGTTTGCGTTTCACCGAACGTGCAACGCCGGTCACCATTGTTTCAAGATTATTTGTGAGGCCTGCCTGTCCGAGGTTTCCCACGGATGGGGCAACTGCCGTAGCCTTGGAAGTTGTCATGAGTCTCTCCTTCGTCGGATCACCTTTGATCACAGTCGTGAGGCGTTTCTGGCCAGCTGCTGCGAGTCAGCCAGACGCCGGTCTCGACTCAAATCGTTCAAATCGTTTACGGGGTCTTAGACACGCCCGGAACGATTTCAAGAACATTTTGGAACATTCACAAATTTTTAGGTTCCGTTTGCACAACGCTGTCGCCATTCGACCGATATCCCCATATAGTAAAGACTTACAAACACTCTGAATCGTTCAGAACATTCATTTCTAAGTTATCCCACTCTGAACCCCATATGTTTCTGAGCCCGAGACAAGTCGCCCAGGCATTGCAGGTCAGCGAATCTTCTGTGAAACGCTGGTGCGATAAAGGCGATGTAGAAACGCAGTACACCAGCGGCGGACACCGTCGCATCAGCACGACGACGCTGCTGCGGTTCCTGCGCGAAAGCCATCGACCGCTGGTGCACCCGGAGATTCTCGGACTGCCCGGAATTCTCGATCTGGCTTCCCTGAACGAGAACGATTCGGCTACGGAACTCTGCAACGGCCTGCTTGCGCTTGATGAAGAGCGCTGCCGCGAGATCAACTCAGCCCTTTATCTCTCCGGCAAGCCGGTGCTCGAAATCTGCGAGAATGTCATCGCCCGGGCGCTTCATCTGATTGGCGATCGTTGGGAGTGTGGCGATGCCGATGTGTACCACGAACGGCGCGGCTGCGAGATCGCCTGCCTGCTCGTACACGACCTGCGGCGACTCTTGCCCGTCCCGCCGGCGGAAGCTCCGCTGGCCATTGGCGGCGGCGTGTCGGGCGATCCTTACCGGTTGCCGACCCTGATGGTCGAAACCGTGCTCAAGGAACTCGGCTGGCGGGCCATCTCCCTGGGAGAGAACATTCCTCTCACCTCCTTCGCCGAAGCGACCCGCACGCTGCAGCCGAAACTCGTCTGGTTCAGCCTGTCATACATCGAAGATGAAGAGGCGGTCGTCAACGGCTACCGAGACTTCTACGCCGACTGCGGCCGGCTCACTTCCATCGTGGTCGGAGGCCAGGCCGTGACGCGGGATCTCCTGCAGAAGATCCCGTTTTCAACCCACTGCCCGAAGCTGGCCGACCTGCCCGCGTTCGTCAAATCGATCGAACCGTCACCGGCGTGAACCGCATGGTTAAGTGTGCCACTGGCGTAAAGAAGCAACATCAAAGCCAGGAAGCGCACTGCTGGGCGAGCCAGCAGTTGCACCCGGCTATCGACTGCGATTAGCGATCGCTCAGCTCACACCCGCAGGTGTTCCAGCGCTTCGCTCGCCGACATCACGTACCCGATGTAGAACGGTCCGAACTCGGCATAGCGAGCCGAGGCTTTGTCGAACCGCATCGTGTAGACGATGTCTTTGATGTACGCCGGGTTGCGACCCCAGAGAGTGACGCCCCATTCCCAGTCGTCGAGACCGGTCGAGGCCGTGATCAGCTGGGAGACTTTGCCGGCGAATTTGATTCCCGACGTCGCGTGCTCGGCCATCAGTTCCGAACGGGCACTGAAGGGCAGATCGTACCAGTTGGCGTGCGGGTCGCGGATCTTGTTCATTGGGTAGAAGCAGACGACCGGATACGGCGGGATATCCGGATAGATCCGCTGCTTGTTCATGGCCGGCAGTCGCTGTTCGTAGCCGCGAACGCGAGCCTTGAACATATCGTCTTCAGGATTGGCCCCTTCCCGCTGCAATTTCTCGGAGAACTGCTCAACGGTCGGCACGTACTCGGAAATCTCCGTGAGTGAAACGAACGAATACGTTGGCTCCAGCACCGTGCCGAGCTTCGAGGATCGAACGCCCTGACAGACCGCATCGATCACCAGCGGATCGGGATCCATCATCATCACGCCCAGATCGGCTCGATGGCCTGATGTCACCGAAACCTGCAGCCGCTCGGGAGCCCCCTCGCGTTCCGGATTCAGCCAATGGCCGACTTCTTCACGCCCCTGAGCCCGGTCTTCCGGCGAGAGTGCGTTCAACGCCTGTTGATTCACGCGATAGTAAACATGCAGACAGTGCCAGCCTTCATGAAGCTTGATGCTCGGTTCTTCATCCGGCGTCTGCGGCATCGGGGGACGTCCACTCATCAGTAACCTTTCACGGTATGAGACCGGATTCTCACCAGCCATTTTCTCGATTGATACTCATCATTGGGTGCCACTGGCTCTGCCAGTGTTTCACAGTATTACGTCGACTCCGGAGGGCACTGGCAGAGCCAGTGCCACACTTTGGAATGTCATGTCGTCTGCTGTCGGTTGAAACTGGTCCTATTTTTTTCGTCGTACCGGAGCGGTTCGCATCGGCCAGTTCGGATCTTCGGTGCGAGCTTCGGCCATCATGCTGGTCGCCTTCTTCACGAGTTCCGGCTTCTCGTCGGCGAGGTCATTCGTTTCGCCGACATCGTTCTTCAGATTGTAGAGTTCGACCGGCTGATCGGGACCATTGCGGACCGCTTTCCAGTCACCGAAACGGATTGCCTGGATCGACGCTTTCTCGTGCAGTTCCCAGTAGAAGTACTCCCGCTCCGGAGCCGATCCTCCCTTGAGGAATTCGACCAGCGAAACACCATCGGTATGCACATCTTCCGGGAGCTCTGTATCAACGAGTTCGGCCACGGTCGGCAGGAAATCCCAGAAGGCCCACGGCTCTTCGGTTACACGACCCGCTGGAACGGTACCGGGCCACCAGGACAGAGCCGCCTGTCGCAGAGCCCCTTCATACATGCCGCGTTTGAAGCCGCGAAGTTTACCGCCCATCGTCTGGTCGAACAGTTCGCCGATCTCAGAATTCGGATCGAACGAAGAGCCATTGTCGCCGGAGAAGATGACCAGCGTGTTCTCTGCGATTCCTTCTTCCCGCAGCACATCGAGAATCGCCCCGACATCGCTGTCGAGCCGGGTCACCATCGCGGCATAGTTCTTCTGCTTGTCGGTCCACGGCTTGTCGGCGTACGGCCCCTGAGTATCGATTTCGTAGCGACCGTGAGGCAGCGTGACGGCGTAGAACAGAAAGAACGGCTTGTCTTTCTGCTCGCGAATCCATCGGACAGTTTCCTCGGCAATGTACTCCTGAGCGTACTTCTCACCCCGTCCTGGTTTGCCAGTGTTGCCTTCGAGTTCGAATCGCTGATCGTCGTTGTACAGATACGTCGGGAAGTAGCTGTGAGCGTGTCGCTGACAGTTGTAGCCGTAGAAGCGATCGAAGCCGAGCTTGAACGGGCTGCCCGACGTGTGGAACATTCCCATGCCCCATTTGCCCATGCAGGCCGTCGCATAGCCCTGATCCTGAAGCAGCTTCGCGACGGTGTACGTCCCCTCCGGCAACGGCATCTGCCCTTCTGGACGGATCTCGCGATTCGCCCGTACCGGACAATGCCCCATGTGCAGCCCGGTCATCAGCGAGGAACGCGACGGAGCACAAACGCTGGTGCCGCAATAGGCCTGCAAATACCGCGTCCCCTCAGCCGCCATCCGATCGAGATGCGGCGTCTGGATCAGCTTCTGCCCGTAACAGCCGAGATCCCCCTGAGCGATATCATCGGACAGGATGAAGATAATATTCGGCTGGCCAGCTTCAGCCGGCGTGATGAAAGTCGCCGCGATCAACAGCGACAGAACAGACAGAATCAGCGAGCGATTGAGCATATCGTACCTCGGATCGGTCTCTGGAATGTGTGTAGGTCTGAAAGAGTCCAAAATAACGGGGTCCAAACGGAGAAGAAAGGCTGGACCGAAGTTTGCGGTTTCGCCACTTCTGTCAGCTACTTCCGGCGGCTGCGCTGTCCCGAGAAAATCAATAGGGGCGACCCCAGAGGGAAGAATACAACCCGGTCGAGGCGAACCTGCAGCCGAAAACCGGGGTCAGATTCCTGCTTGAGATTTGCGAAGAAATGAGTTATTTTGCGACTCTTGCACAGCACAAACTGCAAGCCGAAGTGGCGGAATGGCAGACGCGTCGGATTCAAAATCCGATGGGGGTAAACCCCGTGCGGGTTCGAGTCCCGCCTTCGGTATTCAAAAGAAAAAGCAGCAGAATCCCAGTGATCCTGCTGCTTTTTTGCGTTTGCGAGCAGCCGCTTAGTTCCCGTCAGCCGAAGCCGTCCGCTGCAGATACTCGGTATCGAGCACCAGATGGGTAATCTGCTCGCGTCCCCAGCTGTGGACGACGTGCAGCTTGCCATCGCGGGCCTGCATGATCGTCGGATAGTCGACTTCTTTCCCCTCGTTGTAGCTTAACTCGGGCAGAATCGTCTCCCAGTTCTTGCCGTCGCGCGAACGGGCCAGGCTGAGTGGAGTTCGCTTCACCGGGTTGAACGTGAGGAAATGCCAGCCGTCGGTCGTAGTGACGGCGTGCAGTCCGACGGACGTATCGACCGGGCCGGCAACGACGTCGGTCCAGGTGTGACCGCCATCGTGGGACCAGGCCTGTCCGTCTTCGCGGGACAAGACCTGCAGCACCGACATGTCTTTGGCGTGAACGAGGAAGCTCGGCTGAATCCCTTCCTTGCCGCCCATCAGCGGCTTGGTAACTTCCACCTTCCCTTTCTGTCCGGTCCAGTCGTCAGCCGGATAGATCTCGAAGTGCACCCGCCAGCCGTGCGTGGTTTCCGTGCTGGAACCACAAAGCAGACGGCCATC
The DNA here is from genome assembly GCA_017795105.1 of Planctomycetaceae bacterium. Lineage (GTDB taxonomy): Bacteria > Planctomycetota > Planctomycetia > Planctomycetales > Planctomycetaceae > Rubinisphaera. The sequence goes on along the minus strand of CP051247.1, from coordinate 4,892,621 downwards.
CGGCAGAATCACCGGGCGATTCTTCACGGGACCCGCCAGAATGCCATCGTACGGTTTGAAGACCTTGTAGTCTCCGGTCGGATCAATCTTCGGCAGCCAGGTTCGTTCCGACCAGGTCTTTCCGTTGTCCGTGGAAGTCCGCACGGCTCCCCACCAGTTCTGCGGGCCAGGGCGATCGCCCGAGCCGGTGACTTTGTACCAGAAGTAAATAGTGCCATCCGGATGCGTAAACAGGACCGGGTTCCAGCAGGCGAACTCGGTTTCCTTGCCATCGACCATCCGGTTGCCGGAATCGATCATCTCCGGTTCCGACCAGGGCTGTCCCACCGGCTTGCGGCTCAGCCAGATTTTGACATCCGGGTTGCCTTCGCGGGTCCCACCGAACCACGACGCGAGCAGGGTTCCATCGGCTGCTTCAGTGATTGTCGAAGCATGCGTCTGATGCTTTTTCGGCAGTGGGCCGTGAGGGATCAGATTCTCTTCGAGGACCGCTTTATCGCGATCGAAGGTAACCTTCGTCGGAGCCGGGTTCGGGCTCAATTCATACGGGTCGTCAAACTCTTTCATCGCTTTGGCCAGAAGCTCTTCCAGTTCGGCTCGTTTGTCAGCGAAGTGAGGATCCTCAGCCAGATCGATCTGACGCGGGCCGGGAGCGATACCGAGAAGTTTCTCGAGCTCGGGATCGTGGTGTTCGATCAGAAACTCGCGGGGGTTATCCTGCAGATTGAACAGCTGGGTTTCGCGAACCTGTCCATCGAGCACATCGTACTCGATCAGCTTCCAGCCATCCTTCTTGATCGACCGCATGCCCGGCTTCGTTCCACCACAGTAGATGCCGTACATGACATCGCGAACGGTGTCCTGCTTTCCTTCGAGAACGGCACGGAAGCTTTTGCCTTCCACGGTTTCCGGCACGTCGATTCCGGCCAGATCGCAGATGGTCGGCAGAACATCGAGCAGGTAGATGTTTCCGGCGGCCCGGCTGCCGGCTCTGATGCCCGGACCTTTGGCGAGGAACGGGACCTTCCAGGTGTGCTCATACAGGTTCTGCTTGCCCATCAGACCATGACGTCCGACAGACATCCCGTGATCGGAGGTGAAGAAGATATACGTGTTGTCAAGTTCGCCCATCTTTTCAAGACGTTCGAGCACACGGCCGATCTGCTGATCGATGTACTCGATGCAGGCAAACTCGCGGCCGCGTTCGTTGCGAACGGTCGCCTCATCGCGACGCGTGAGTACGCCCTGCACTTTCTCCTCATCCCGCAGTCCGGGATGCCCGTGATGGAACGGGTGACCGGGCAGATAGTTATCCGGCAGCGGCGGAGCCTTGCTGGCTGGCTTGTCGCCCGGGCCTTCGTTGCTGGCTCCGTACTTGGCCGCCAGTTCGGGGATGGCGTTGCGGGGGTCGTGCGGATGTGAAAAACCAAAGTAGATGAGGAACGGCTTCTCGGCCTTCTGCGACTCCCGATCGTTGAGGTAATCAAGCACCTGTTCGGCATGCCAGGCGCTGCCGTTTTCCTCGGTCCCTTCCCGCCTCATGGCCACTTTACTGACCTGAAAGAGTCGATTGGCTTCGTCGAAGCTGTTCCCGGTTTTGCAGGTTCGGAACGTGGCGTAGCCAGCCTTGTTGAAGATCGCCGGCATGCTCTGCTCGGCGGCCTGCTTTCGGGCTTCCGGCGTTCCCTTGGGCCCCGTCTTGTTCTTATCGGGAATCCGCCAGAGACTCTTTCCCGTCATGATCATCGTCCGGGAGCAGGTGCAGACCGCTCCGCTCCACGATCCCATGTGATGGGCATCATCGATCACCATACCTTCCGCGGCAAGACGGTCGAGATTCGGTGTATCGCAATACTTGTCGCCATAACAGCTGAGCGTTTCCTGAGCCTGATCATCGGTAATGATGAACAGGATATTCGGCCGGTTGCCCGCAGCGACGACGATCTTCGCCGTCGGTAGGACGCTGCAGCAGGCGACCAGCAGGGCCGCAATCAATGCAGATCTAAGTTTCATGTTCGTGCTTTCCAGGTCTGGGGGAGGATATCTACTGGAGTGGAACGCGTTTCGGGCTCGCGAATGTATGCTCACGCGAGCGTGGGCACGGCACCCGCTGTTCGTTGTCCTACGATTTCCCGGCTTCGCGGTTGCGGGTCTGATCGAGCAGTTTGTGCAGGCGGGGCTGCAGCTTCTGACCCTGTTCGGTGTCGATGATGTTCCGCGTTTCCCAGCGGTCTTGCTCGTGGTCGTAGAGCTCGGCTGCCACGACGTCTCCGCTCTTGTAATCACGCCACTCCGTGTAGCGATATTGCGGCGTGCGGATCGAGAAGCCCATCACGTCGGGATCTTCGCCGGCAGCCGGATAAGCCGGGCGAGGATGCTGTGTCAGCGAGGCCGGTTTAACCTGACCGTTTGGATCGTTCCACAACGGACGCAGGCTCGTTCCTTCCAGTCGATGCGGCGGCTGCTCGAGTCCACAGAAGTCGACCAGCGTTGGATACAGGTCGAGCAATTCGACGATTGCTGCGGTTCGCAGGCCTTCGTCCTGCCCGGGAGCGGCGATGATCATCGGCACGCGGGCATCGAGTTCGAAGTTCGAGGTCTTGGCCCACAGCGACTTCTCACCGAGGTGGAACCCGTGATCGGACCAGAAGACAACAACCGTGTTGTCGTTCAGACCGAGCCGCTCGAGTTCATCGAGCACTTTGCCGATCTGGGCATCGACGAAGCTGGTCGCCGCGTAATAACCGTGACGCAGGGCCTGGGCTTCTTTTGCCGTGGGGCGCCCATCGGGACGATCCTTGAACGCCCGGCGAATTTCCCGGCCATCGTGCAAAGCGATATCGGGCACGTTCTGCGGAGGATCGGGATGGTTGGCGAGTTCGATCTCGTCGCGATCATACAGATCCCAGTACTTCTTCGGCGGGTTGAACGGCGAATGCGGCTTCCAGAAGCCAACCGCGAGGAAGAACTGCTCGTCTTTGATCTCGTTGAGGGTTTCGATCGCGAGCTGAGCGATGCGGCCGTCGAAGTACGCTTCATCAGGCACGTCGCGATTTTCCGTGCGAGGCACCGGGCTGAGATTCTCGGGCAGATCGCCATCAACCATCGGCTTGTCGTGCCCGTGATTGGCGTAGTGCATGATCGCCGGCTTGCTCCAGGATCGGGCGTCGCCCTTGTACTCCTCCTGCACCCAGTTGTGAAACATCTTGCCGATATTCCGTGTCTCGTAGCCGTTCTGCTTGAAGTGCTGAGGCAGCGTGACGATGTCCGGAAATCGCTGGCGAAAATGCGTCGGCAGGTCGTGGATATCGAGCGTATCGAGCCCGAGTCCGGTCAGCAGCGACGCCCGCGAAGGGTTGCAAACCGCCTGCTGGCAATATGCCTGTTCAAAAAGCAGGCCGCGTTTGGCCAGCTTGTCGATGTTTGGCGACTTGACGATCGAATCGCCATAACAGCCGAGTTCGACCCGCAGGTCATCGACCGCGATAAACAGCACGTTCGGCCGGTCGGCGGCCCTCAATGTAGAACAGCAGACGCTGCCCAGTATCACCATCGCCACACTGGCAAGGAAGAAGTGATTTAAAGAACGCATCCGATTCTCCTCTTTCGATGTTCGGGGAGTTGGCGGGTTTATTTCGAGTCGCGGGGCATGTAGTAGATGAGGCCGTCCTCGGCTCCAACGACCAGATCACGCTGTCCGTCTCCGTCCCAGTCCACTGTGGTGGGGCTGGTAGTGTGACCGGCCAGACGCCGCTCCGCCAGCGGACCTTCATCGACAAACGTTGTCTTCCCGTTCTCCGTGCCGGCGTTTCGCAGCAGGTTGATGTTCACCGAGTTGATGAGCAGGTCCCGCTTGCCATCGCCGTCCCAGTCGACCAGCGAAAGCTTGCGGCGCCCACTTGCTCCGGCGAACCCATTGTTGAGTCGAAGCAGAGACGAATCCCCCTTCTGAGCCTGCTGACGATTGTTGAAGGTTCCGCCTTCGAAAATTCGCTGGCCCGGCTTCAGTTGCAGCTTCCCGTCTGATTTCTCGCGTTCAAACAGAACGAAGTACCCTTCGTGATCGAGCATCAGCAAATCGGCAAGGCCATCCTCATTCCAGTCGGCGACGACCGGGGTCGTCCGCCATTGTGTGGCCAGTTCGCCATTCTCGGGCGTCCACCAGTTCCATTCCGGCTTGGGAGCTTCGCCCTTCCAGTTGACAGTTACCGGCTGCGAGGCGGCCAGCTTGGGCTCTTTGCGGGTCCCGGTATTGCGGAACCAGACAACCTTGCCCCAGATTGAATTCGCGAGAATGTCGGGCAGGCCATCGCCATCCCAGTCGGCCACGTCGATCGTGGTGTAACCCCACTTGGTTTCAGCTGGCCCCTGAATGGAACCGTTGTAGCCGGCCATGATCAGGATGTCTTTGCCGTCGGCCTTCAGCAGTTTCGGAGCGGCCCATTTTGGAGGGTTGCCGCCAAGGTTCTCGAACCAGCCGATCTCGCCAGCCGTGTTCCCGCAGACGAGATCCTCATCTCCATCAGCATCCCAGTCGAAGCCAACCGGCGTGACGAGAGCGCCAAACTTCATGTCACTGGCTTCCTGCTGGAAGAAGACAGGATCGGCGAACTGCGGCATGCCGTCGATGACTTTGCCGGTGTGCTCAAGGAACGCCACGCGTCCATCTTCCTGTCCCACGATGAGGTCAACATCGCCATCGCGATCCCAGTCGAGACTGGAGACGACGATCATGCAGAGATGCATTTCGATCAGTTTGCCATCGCGGGCGAGCTCGCGGCCCGACGAATAGACCGGCTGCTTGCGACTGCCGGTGTTCTCGAAATACGTGAAGCCATCGAGAAAGTCGCCACACAGCAGATCGAGATCGCCGTCGCCGTCGAAATCGCGGAAGTTCGGGCTTGGCATCCCAAAGACATCGACGGGCTTTCCACCTGCGTGGACATACTCCGGTTCAGCGTAGTCCGGAGACTTGTCATCGCCCTTATTCGTGAGCAGATAGACATAACCGTGCAGAGGCCCGCGAACCCATTCGCCCTTTTCGTTGAAGGCATTGTCCCACCCGTAATCTTCCCAGTGCCCCTGGCCGACGATCAGATCGTGGTCCCCATCGCCATCGTAATCGACGTAGTTCCACTGCCGGGCCCGCAGCTTGGTTCCGTCTCTCTTCATGAGATCGGACTTCTTGTAGATCTTCTCCCGCTTTCCGACATCGCCGTCGGTAATCGCGGTCAACTCCGCTCCCGGCACCAGCACTCGCGGCTCGTTGTTGACGTACGAAATCGCAATGTTCGACTGCCCTTTGCCAATGTGTTTCCCCGGCTTGAACGTCGGCAGTTTGGGATCGTTCCCAGTGTTCTCGAAGAAGTAGACGCCGTTGTACGGGACGTCGGGACAGGAGACGAGCAGGTCGTAATCGCCATCGCCATCGTAATCAAACGGCAGCGGCCATCCCCAGAGGCCGACGCCGAGATCGACTTTGAGACCGGGGTTGTTGTACTGCAGTCGTTCCAGATCGCCGGCCTGCGTGACCGACAGCAGACCGAACAGAGAAAGCGAACAGACAGCTGCCCGCAGGGTTGAAAGCTTCATGAATCCACTCCAGTTGGTGCGAGGGTTTATTTCGATTGAGGGAGTTTGCTGAGATCGATCGTGTCCAGAATCGCCTTGACGCGTTCGCGTTCCGGCTCCAGAAAATGATTGAACGGCTCGGCCATGTGATCGCTGCAGATGTCCAGGATTCCAAGAGCCGACTTGGTCGCCTTGATGAAGCGGGAGTCGTACTTGCCGATTTCGTAAATCGCCTGCAGCTTGTCGACCTGCTCCTGACAGGCCGCAACGCCGGCGGCGTCGCCCGCCTTCCAGGCACGATACCAGGCCACGAACAACTCGGGGTAGAAGTTGGCTCCGCCGTTCACGCCGCCATCGCCGCCCCGCTTGAGTGACTCGATCAGCAGCGACTCCGGGCCGACGAGCACTGACCAGTCCGGCCGCTTTTCTTTTAGAGCTGTGACTTTGGCGAAGTAATCGAGATCGCCGCTGCTGTCCTTCACCCCGACAATCCGACGATCATCGGCCAGCTCTTCCAGTGTCGGCACTTCGAACCAGACTTTCGTCATACTCGGCATGTTGTAGAGCACGACCGGCAGGATGAGACGGTCGAGCAGTCGCTGCGTGTAGCCCAGCAGTTCGGTCTGTCCCACCGGAAAGTAATACGGCGTCGTCAGCACGAGAGCATCCGCTCCCCAGGCCGCGGCGTGACGTCCGAGATCTTCCGACTCGACGAATGCGGTATCCGTGATCCCGACGAGCACCGGAATGCGACCGGCGACAGTTTCCGTCACCAGCTGAATCAACTGCCGACGCAGACGGTAGCCGAGGCACTGCGCTTCGCCGGTTGTTCCGAGCACGAACACGCCCGACACGCCGCCGGCGATGAGATGTTCAATCAGTCGCTTCGTGCCGGGGACGTCGAGTTCGTCCCGGCTCATCAGCGGTGTCACCATCGGCGGGACAATGCCCTGAAACCGTGGCTGCGTTTTTGTTTCACTGGCTGTCATCAGACGACCTCTTCAGTTGAATGGGCGGGGGAATCGGACTGCGGCCGGGGGACCGTCAGGATGCCGATGAGGAATATGGTGAGCGTGCCGACAACAATCGTCATGTTGGCGTGCAGCGGGTTTCGCAGGTACGGCGGGATCGATTCAATCTTCGCCGAGAAGGTCATCCAGGCAATCACGAGCAGGCCGATGGTGACGGCGAGCAGCGCTCCATGTTTCGAAGGCTGCCGCACGATCATGCCAATGAGGAACAGGCCAAGCAGTCCGCCGGCGAAAATCCCCTGCAGCGTCCACCAGGCCTGCAGAATACTCTCGACGCCAATCATCGCCAGCGCGGTCCCGGTGCCGATGATGCCCGTGACGACCGTCGCGATACGCAGCACCTTCATCGCCGCGTTTTCACTCGGCTCGGGGTTGAAGTAGCGTTCGTAGATATCCTTGAGAATGATCGTCGCCGAGGAGTTCAGAGAGGTATCGACGCTGCTCATCGCCGCCGCGAAAATCGCGGCAATCATCAGCCCGGCCATGCCCGGCGGCAGATGCGTCGAGATAAAGTGTGGCAAAACCTTGTCGCCAATTTGGGCATCGGTCAGCAGAGCGGCTCGCGATTCGGCCGACTGATCGAGGTCAGCCGCATTCGGGGGGAGATCAGCCGCGACCTGCATCTGCACTTCGTACTTCATCTCGGGATGCGTTTCGTAGTACGAAAACAGCACCGCCCCGATCAGGAAGAACAGCAGCGAAATCGGAACGTACATCAACGCTCCCAGCCAGAGAGCCCCACGAGCGGATTCGATGGTCTTGGCCGTGTGATATCGCTGCACGTAACTCTGATCGATTCCGAAGTTATTCAGGTTAATGAACAGACCATACAGCAGCATCACCCACACCGAGGAAATGGTGAAGTCGGGCATCCAGCTGCCGAGGCTGAACTTGCCATGCTCGGCGGCAATCGCGAACGCCTGTCCCGGACCTTCCGGCATCCCGAACAGCAGCATTCCGAAAATCACAAACGCTCCGCCCATCAGCACGATCGACTGTACGACGTCGGTCCAGATCACCGCTTCAATTCCGCCGAGCAGCGTGTAAACCGTCACCAGGATTCCGGTGAGAACGATGATCGTCGAGACATCCCATCCGGTGAGGGCATACAACCCCAGAGCCACGCCGAACAGAATCGCACCCATGCGGGCAATCTGTGTCAGCAGATAACAGACTACGGCATACGTTCGGGCCCAGTTGCCGAACTTCACTTCGAAGTGATGATAAGCCGAGATCTCTCCCGAGTTCCGATAGAACGGCACGAAGTATCGCGTCGCCACCCATGCCGCGATCGGCAGCGTGAGACTGAAGACGAAGGCGTTGAAGTTCGTCCCGTAGGTTTTTCCCGGCACGCCGAGAAAGGTATTACTGCTGAGGAACGTGCCGAAGATCGACAGCCCGACGGCCCAGCCGGGCAGCGAACCGCCGGCCGCCATGAACTCTTTCGTCGAGTCGCTGGAGCGGACGAACCAGCAGCCCATCGCCACCACGCCGATGACGTAGACCGCAAACACGATGATGTCGAATGATGCAAGTTGAATGAGAGCGCCTGTCTTCTAATCTCAAGAGGGAAGGAGTTCCCGAACCGATCGCGGAATTCAGTCGACGTTGCCGCACAGCGAAACTTCAATGCCGAGTTCGGCCGCCATCTGAGCCTTGGCCTGCAGCAACTGCTTCGCCTTCGCTTCACTGGTGGCATACGCGACCTGGATGTGATTGCTCTTGTGACGGGCCATCATCTGATCCCGCGAGACGCCCTTCAGAACCGCGTGCATGATCGGCCAGGGAGGCGTCGTCTCTTTCCACCGGCGTTCCGTCTCTTCCTGCGGCAGTTCAATCGCCTTGGCCAGTCCCAGGTCCATCTTCAGCAAACCATCAGCCACGTAAATCCGCGACCAGACGACTTCTCCCGGATGCGAAATGCCCCGAACCGTGCTGCCCCCATTGGGGAAGTACATCGCCGGCTGACGAAAACCTTCGGTTCCCTTCCAGCCGCCGATGAAATGCTCGGGAGGGGCGGCTCCGCTGATGAGCAGAACCCAGATGTATTCTTCCACCGATCCGGTCGCGTCGTGATCGCCCCAGCGGAGATCGTGCAGAGTCGTCTCGACCGGTTCGCCGAAGGCCGCGTGAACACGATTGGTCATCAAAGCGTCGAGCCCGGCACACTCGTCGACTTCGTTGAAGTGTGGAATGGCCTGCCCTTCGAACAGGACGCGGCTGCCATCGCGACTGCGAACCGGCGGGCGGCTGGTGTTGTTGAGCGTTCCTTCGACCAGATCGCTGGCCGGCAACAGATCTTTCAGACCCTGCTGATACTGAATGCCGATCAGATTGCAGCCGAAATCATCGGCGATTCGCACGGCTGCGATATACATTTTGCACTGCAACAGAATCTGGTCTTCGGTCAGATCGCTGTCGTGATTCGATCCGGTATGAAACGTCATCCCGGCGTCATCGAACCACTTCCGGACCTCGCGGGCTTCGTCGTCGGATGTCTGCATCGTTTCGTAATAAAGAGCCGACTGACTGAGCCGCTCCTTGAAGACTCCACACGAGTGGAGCAGATGATCGGGAATGATCGCGTTGAACATTCCCATGCAGCCTTCATCGAAGACACCCATGATCGCTTTATCGCGCAGCAGCTCTTCCGCCAGGCGGCTGCCGACCTCATTCGCCTGGGCATCATCCGCTCCGCCGAAGCTGCGGACGTGGCTCTCATCGTGCCGACAGGCTCCGGTGTTCAACCAGTCCTTCAGACGGGACAGGAAGTATTCGTCCTGAAAATCGATGCTCCACAACGTCGAATAGTCCACGCCGGCTTTCGTCAACGAGCCATTCAGATTCAGCATGCCGACCAGACCTGGCCACTGCCCCGACCAGTTGGCGGCGGTCAGGATCGGTGCCCGATGTGTCGTCAGCCCGGCCAGAACGTGATGCGAATATTGCCAGACCGCCTCGGCGACAATCAGCGGACGGTCGGGATCGAGTTTGCGGAAGACTTCCATCCCCTGCCGCTGCGAGGAGATGAAGCCATGCCCGGCTGCTTCGTCGAATTCGTGAGCTCGCTCGACTTCCCAGCCCATGCTGCGAATCGCTTCGGTGAGGGCGGCTTCCATCTGCTGTTGAGCCGGCCAGCAGACCTGATTGGCCGACAGCCGCAGGTCTCCACTGGCGAGCAGGTACACGGTCTTGTTGTTACTGGCTGCGTTCATAACTGCTTTCCACTTAAGCGGGCTGCTTCCCGACGGTATTCCTGATAAAGAGGTTCATAGGCAGCGCGAGCGTCTTCGTCGGGCTGCATGACGATCATCTGATCGGGGCGATGGGCCATCTGCCGAATAGCCGTGCCGATGTCGGCAAAGCCCGATTCTTCTTGAGCAGCGAACGCCCCCAGAATCGCCGCTCCGAGAGCCGGGCCCTGTTGGGAGGGATGAATTTCGATCGGCGAGCCGAGCACATCGGCATAGATCTGCACGAGCAGTCGATTGTGGTGCGGCAGGCCGCCCGTGGCGATGAAGCGATCGACCGGCACGTCGTGTTCGCGGAGCAGATCGACAATCCAGCGGACACCAAACGCCGAGGCTTCCAGCGTGGCTCGATAAAGATGTGCGGGCCCGTGGTACAGCTTCAGCCCCTGAAACTGACCGGACAGCGAACCATCCATCAACGGGGTGCGGCATCCGGCGAACCAGTCGAGGCAGCGGACGCCTTCGGAGCCGGGAGCGAGTTGCTTCGCTTCGGCATCGAGTGTCTTGAAATCCTCCTGCCCGGTCAGGCGGCGAATCCAGTCGAACGAATCCCCCACTGCAGCCTGGCCGGTTTCGTAGCCGAAGTAGCCGGGGAGAATGCCATCCTTCACAATCCCCGCCACGCCCGGCACGAACTGATCCCGCTCGGAGTTCAGCATGTGACAGCTGCTCGTCCCCATCACCAGCACGAGCGTGCCGGGTTCATAAGCTCCGACTCCGGGAACGCCGGAATGGGCATCGATGATGGCCGCACTCACGACAATGCCCGGCTGCAGTCCGAGACGTTCGGCCATGGAGTCTGTCAGTGTTCCGGCTTTCGAACCCGGCGGACAGAAGCGGCCAGGCATCTTGTCGACAACGTTTGCCATTCGCGGATCGACCGCTCCGAAGTATTCGGAAGAAGGAAAGCCTTCCTCGGCATGCCACATCGCTTTGTAACCCGCCTGGCAGGTTGAACGCGGGAGGCTTGCTGCTTCGCCACCGACCAGTTGCCACACGAACCAGTCGCCCGCTTCCAGCCAGACTTCGGTTGCGTCGTAAACATGCGGAGCGTGAGTGAGCGTTTCGAGGATCTTCGGGAAGAACCATTCGAGGCCGATGATTCCGCCATACCGGGCCAGCCAGTTTTCGTTTCGCTCGCGGGCGACTTCGTTCAGTCGATCGGTCTCCGGCTGGGCGGCGTGATGTTTCCACAGCTTCGGCCAGGCGTACTTCTCGCCACCAAACTCCGGCAGCAGACAAAGCGGGCGGCCATACGCGGCCGCGGGGAGCATGGTGCAGCTGGTGAAGTCGACGCCGATGCCGATGATCTGCTCGGCTGTGATGCCGGCTTTCTGAACGGCTTTCTTTACCGCCGCAGCCGCAGAGTCGATCCAGTCCTGCGGATGCTGGAGAGCGAACTCGGCGGGCAGCTTCTCACCGGTGCCGGGCAGCGTCTCAATCAGCTGACCGTGTTCGTAGTTCACGACCTCCGAAGCCAGTTCGGTGCCATCCAGTGAGACGAGCAGCGCCCGCACCGAAAGGGTGCCGAAATCGAGTCCGAGTGATACCTTCTGCCGGTCTGCCATGTCGTCTCTGGTCCGCCTGCAAGTTGTTATTGGGTGAGGTCCGGTTACTTCCAGCGTCGATCCGATTTTTCGATCGGCAGTCGCAGCGTCACGTCGAGCCCCTTGCGAATGTGTTCTCGCATCGCAACGCGAGCAGCGACGGCGTCGTGCCCGTTGAGGGCCTTGAGAATCTGCTCATGGTCCTCGCAAGTTGCCTGCAGAATCTCGCCGTCGTACTGATGCCGGTCGGTTGCAAAGATTCGCGAAAGCACATGCGAGTTCTCGATCGTGCGAATCATCAGCTCGTTGCCGCACGACTCCAGAATCAATCGATGAAAAGCCAGATCGTGTTCTTCAAACCGCCGAATGACGCTGCGGTCGTCGCTTTCGATCTGGCCGGTGTTGGCGTGGTCGGCGATCTCCTGCATCGCCAGAAACTCCTGCCGAACCGCTTCGAGGCAATCGTCATCCATCCGCTCGGCCGCCTTCTCGGCGGCATAAGGCTCAAGGGCTTCGCGCATTTCGTAGAGCTCGATGATCTCCCGCCTCCCGAGCGTCCGAACGACTGCCCCCAGTTGCGGCACCAGATCAACGAAGCCTTCGTTTACCAGCAGGCCAATCGCCTCCCGAACGGGCGTGGCACTGATGCCGAGCTCTTTCCCGACAGGCCCGTACAGGATCCGCGACCCCGGAGGCAACTGCCCGGAAACGAGCTGAGCCTTCAAATAATCGTAGGCCCTGCGGGAATGTGTTTTCGCCATCAAAACGCTCACGGCTGCTAATCCATATAAGTCTATAGACTATGGATAACAATTGCCTGATGCGTTGTCAAACGAGCTGACAGCAAGATCTCGCTATTAGCGAGCATGAACAACAATCGGTGAAAGGTCACTCCGCGGCGGCAAGGCGATCGAACACGATCTGCACCATGAGCGGGTGCAGGCCGAGGTGGGAGCAGACTTTGAATTCGACATCGGGCCACTTCTGCTCGAATTCCTCTCGAAACTCTGTCAGGTCGTTGGCGACGTGCGTGCCGGCGGAGAGAAAGTAGGGGAACATGAGCACTCGTTCGGCTCCGGCCGCCACGCAGGCTTCCGCTCCCTGGGGGATCGTCGGTTCGGCGAGTTCGAGGAACGAGCATTCGACAATCTGACCGGGCCGCGACTCCTGCACCATTTCCTTGAGCCGAAACAGATCGTCGTTCGCCTGCTGCCGACGGCTTCCATGGGCGATGAGAAGAATTGCGTCTCGATTGCTGTCGCTTGTCATTGGGGGCCTTTCACTCCGGTCGCTCGGATCTCGCACGGTCGATTCCATGATGCCCGATTATAGACCTGAGCTGAGATCGGCGCATAAAAAAACGCGCTCGACTTGCGAACGCGTTTTTTTGGTTTCGGTTGCTCGGACGCCGGGGCTTACCAGGCGAAGTGAGCAAATGCTTTGTTGGCTTCGGCCATGCGGTGCACGTTTTCGCGAGTCGTCATCGCGGTGCCTTCGCGGCGGGAAGCGGCCATGAGTTCTTCGGCCAGGCTCTGCGAAATCGGACGGCCCTTGCGACCGCGGACGGCAGCCAGGATCCAGCGAATCGCCAGAGTCTGCTGACGCTTCGGACGAACCGGAGTCGGAACCTGGTACGTGGCTCCCCCGACTCGCTTGGAACGAACTTCGAGGTAAGGCTTGCAGTTTTCAACAGCCTGTTCGAAGACTTCGATTTCGCTTTCCTGGGGCATCCGTTCTTTGATGATCTCAAGAGCATCGTAGAACGCACGCTGAGCCGTGCTCTTCTTCCCGTCGAGCATCAGGCAGTTAATGAACTTCGAGGCCAGAATCGATTCGAAGCGGGGATCGGGTTTCAGCTGAGTTGCCGAGGCAGTAAATCGCTTTGCCATGAACCATCTATAGTCTAGGAATGAGGTGTGTGAGAAATGCCGACTTCGGCAACAGATTTCCTATGGCGACAATCGCCACAGCCGCCTATTTAGGCCGCTTTCCGCCGTAACGGCTGCGTGCCTGACGACGATCGCTGACGCCCAGCGTATCCAGGACGCCGCGGATAATCTTGTAGCGAACACCGGGAAGGTCGCGAACACGACCGCCACGAACCAGAACAATCGAGTGTTCCTGCAGGTTGTGGCCTTCACCCGGGATATAAGCCGTGACTTCCTTGCCGTTCGACAACCGGACACGAGCCACTTTTCGCAGAGCCGAGTTCGGCTTTTTCGGCGTCATCGTCTTCACCTGAAGACAGACGCCGCGCTTCTGAGGACATCCTTCGAGGAGGGGTGTCTTACTCTTCGCGACTTGCTTTTTGCGTGGCTTGCGAATTAACTGATTGATTGTCGGCATTCTTGCTGACCCTAAGTCACAGACATTTACGTGGTTATAAACATTGGAGAACCAGGCGTTCTCGACAGACCATCAATACATTCCCAGTCCCAATCCTGTGGCGGACCGGAAATGAGCAAGCGGGAAGGATATCGAGTTCTCCGGCGATCGTCAAACCAACACGCACGGGCAAACTCTGATCCGTCCCTATTTTCCTCCGTTCGCACCGGCTTTGATCGCCCAGAGATGACCAAATGAACGCAGGTACATAACCCCATTCGATACGATCGGTGAAGACGACATATCTTCACCCAGCTCGTTCTCGGCGACGATTTCGAAATCGCGGCCGGCCTTAATGACGGTAATCCGGCCGTCCCGGGCGGTCAGATAGATATGGCCATCGACATAGACTGGCGAAGCACGATGCCGCTGGCGGTGCGTTTTCTGCAGCGGATAGACTTCGTCTCCGGAGCGGGCTTCGACGCAAAAGACGTTGCCGTCCTGCCGGCAGATGTAGGCCAGTCCATCGTACACGAGCGGCGAGGGAACATCTGTCGTCTTATCGGCTCGCCAGAGTTCGAACTTCGGATCGTTGGTCACGTTCCCTTTCGAATTGGCGTCGACACAGACAACCGGACCATTTTTGGCGGTTGGACAGACCACAACACCATCGCCAAACGACGGAGAGGCGACAAATCGCAGATAGCGGTTGTAGTTCTCCTCGGGATTCATCCCCCCGACGCGCCAGATCTCGCTGCCGTCCTCGAGCTTATGAGCCGTGGTGTAATCGCCTCCATGGACAATCAGGTACTTCTGATCGTCGTCCTGGTACAGAATGGGCGAGGCATACGAATGCGTATTTTCATGCGTGGCGTCGCTCTCGCGATTCACTGCATAGACTTCTTTCCCCGTTCGCTTGTCGAGGCAGATGATCTTGGAATACCCGGTCTCGCCGGACGACATCGAGCCGTGCATCAATGCCTGATACAGATAATCTCCGTCGACAACCGGCGTGGACGACATCCCAAACTGGATGTCGAATTTGCCGTATCGATCCTGAAGATTCATCTTCCAGATTTCACGCCCATCGAAGTCGTAGCAGGCCAGGTCGCCTGTCCCCATGAATGACCAGACGTACTTGCCATCTGTAATCGGTGACGGAGAGGCCGAATTGCCCTCGTCTCCACGAGCCACGGCGTTCCCAACCCCGACGGTGCGTCGCCACAGTTCTTTGCCCTGCGTATTGAAGCAGATCAGAACCAGTTCCTGAGGCTCCTGAGACGGAACCTTTTCGCCCTCGTCATTGGTTTCGAACTTCTCGATCGGGGAAGTCAGAAAGATGCGATCGCCCCAGACGACTGGTGTTGCTCCGGCTGGCCCCGGCAGGGCGACTTTCCAGGCAACGTTCTTGTTATTTTCACCAGCAAATTCGGTCGGGATTCCCGTCTCGTTCGAGATTCCATTCTGCGTCGGACCGCGCCAGCTGGGCCAGTTTTCCGCCATCGCAGACTGGGACAGGAACAGAGTCGAACTCAGCGCGAGCTGAAAGAGGAAGAATGCATTCACTCCACGATGCATATTGGCAGGCTCCTGAGAGGAAAGTCGTTGATCTAGGGAGGTTCGCACCAAATTGGCGGATTCCAATATGACCGCTGCCGGAGAGATAATCAATTCCACAGCAGGAATTGAATCAGTTCGAATCGACGCCCTCGCGATTTGTAATGAGCCGGGCCGAGCGATCCCGCGTCCAGTAGGTCCAGCCCCACTGAATTAGAACGATCAGCCGATTGCGGAACTGCGTAATCTCCATGAGATGGATGAACAACCAGGCCAGCCACGCCAGCCAGCCACTGAGTTGCCATTTCTTTGGACCGACCACCGCAACCGCGGAATACCGTCCGATCACGGCCATGCTTCCTCTGTCACGATACTCGAACGGTTTGTCGGTCACCTCGGGATCGCCGTGGACCAGTTTGCTGATTCGACCGGCCACGTATTTCCCCTGCTGCATGGCGACGGGAGCGAGTGCAGGAAGCGGCTGTCCGTCTTTAGATTTTGCGGCTGCCAGATCGCCAATCACGTAGATGTTCGGATATCCGGGGATCGAAAGATCGTGCTGAACCGGGATCTTTCCGGCCCGGGCCTGTTCCACTCCTGTCGACTCGGCCAGAATCTTCCCCAACGGTGAGGCCTGAACTCCCGCGGCCCAGATCACATTGCAGGTCTTCAGCGTTTCAAAACTCTCTTTCCCGGTCTGGACCACGATGTGATTGGGATGGATTTCCGTGACCATCCCTCCGGTCATCAGTCGAACGTGCAGTCTGCTGAGAGCCTCACGCGTCTTCTTGATTAGAGGTTCGGGATACATCTCGAGCGGTTCTTTGCCCGCTTCGCAGAGCACGATTGTCATCTCGGAGGGATCAATCCCCGGAAAGTCGTTCCGCAAGAGATAGTGACCGAGTTCCGAAAGAGCTCCGGCAAGCTCAACTCCAGTGGGGCCTGCGCCAATGATGGCAAACGTCAACGCGGCTCTCCGGCGTTCCGCGTCCGTTTCCAACGCGGCGACTTCGAAGGCAGCCAGGATTCGGTTGCGAATCTGCGTCGCGTCCTCAACCGTCTTCAGGCCCGGTGCGAATTCGGCCCATTCATCGTGGCCAAAATAGCTGTGCGTCGAACCGGCGGCTACGACAAGCGTGTCGTAGCTGAACGACTCCCCGGCGGTACGCACGACCTGTTCGTGAACGTCGATGCTCTCAACGTTCCCCAGAACGACGCGGCAGTTCTTCTGGTGCCGAAGTATGGCTCGCAAAGGCGAGGCGATATTCGCCGGCGACAAATCTCCCGTGGCCACCTGATACAGCAATGGCTGAAACAGATGGAAGTTGCGGCGATCGATGAGCGTGACCTCAACCGGGACTTTCTTCAACGCCTGGGCACAAGCCAGACCGCCGAAGCCTCCTCCCACGATGACAACGCGGTGACTTCCGCCCATGCCTTCCTCTTTTCGTTGCTATCGACCACCCGGTCAGGCCTTACCTCGGCCCTTTTTCTTTATGAGCCCACGCAGCGTCTTCAGGTTCACAGCATCCATCTCAACGCCGTCCCGCTTTTCCTTTTTGGTTTCAAGGTACATCGGAAGATCATCGAAGCGGGAATCGTTCATCAGATGACGGAACGGCTCCAGACCCAGATGCCCTTCTCCGATGTGGTCGTGACGGTCGACGCGACTGCCGCATGGCTTCTTGCTGTCATTGATATGAAAGGCGCGAATCCGATCGAGCCCAACGATGTCGTCGAACTCCTGAAACGTCGCCTGGTACTCCGCTTCGGTACCGATCGCGTATCCGGCGGCAAAGATGTGGCAGGTGTCGACACAAACGCCGAGCAACTCTGGGTGTTTGACCCGGTCAATGATCTCCCGCAGATGCTCGAATCGATGCCCCAGACAGGTTCCCTGCCCGGCAGTCGTCTCGAGCCAGAGTTCGGTCTCGAAGCCTTTTGTCGCCTTGTGAATCTGATCGATCCCTTTGACGATCCGCTTCAGACCGCCCTCTTCGGTATCGTCGACGTAGCTTCCGGGATGCATCACCACGCCTGAGAGTCCGAGCGCTTCGGCTCGTTCAAGTTCGATGATCATCGCATCGCGTGACTTCTCAAAGAGCTCCACATTCGCGCTGCCAAGATTGATCAAATAGCTGTTGTGCGCACAGCATTTCTGGAGCCCGGCCTTCTCCACGGCCGCTTTGAACCGTGCCGCATCGTCATCCGTCAACGGCTTGGCACGCCACTGGTTGTTGTTCTTGGTGAAGATCTGGACCGTCTGCATGTCCAGTTGAGCGGCGGCGTCGGCGGCTTTGTAGTAGCCGCCAGCGATCGAAAGGTGAGATCCAAACAGAGGCATATCGGAACCGGTAACCTGAAAGTAACGTCGTGCGGGCAGAAACAGGACGTTACAGTATCGGTTGGGCCGGTGTTTGTCACCGCAGCCTGCGTGTGACCGAGTTCCGCGTGTTCAGACTTCAGGGGGACGACGGTACGAACTCATGGAGAAGAGTTGGGTATCGGTGAAGATCGACGTATCCTCCAGATTTTCCGAAACCGTGCCTTCGTCGTCTGCTTGAGGCTGATGCTCGGACGTGGTCGTTAGAATGGCCGTGAGCAGCGGATCCAGATGCCGTTCACGAATCATTTTGATGCGTTCGGCGGGATCCATTCCGGCGTACGGGACCAGCGGAGCAGGGGCCTGCTTCGAGATCTCGTGGACCTCGTCGATAATGCGGAAGAAAGCCGCCACGATATCGACATCCCATTGCTTGCCGGCTCCTTCGCGAAGTACTCGTTCAGCATTTTCCGCCGGCATGCCTTTCCGATAGGGGCGATCGCTCGTCATCGCATCGTAAGCATCGGCCACGGCCAGAATGCGGGCTGCGAGCGGAATTTCATAATCGCGCAAGCGATGCGGATACCCCTGGCCATCCCATGATTCGTGGTGATGCAGCACGCCCGGCAGTACATGCTTGAGCTGGCTGAGATGCTTGAGGATCTCGAACCCGAAGATCGGATGCTGCTTGATCTCTTCGAATTCGGTCTCCGTCAGCCCGCCGGGTTTCTGCAGCACTTCGTCGCGAACGCCAATCTTGCCGATGTCGTGCAGCAGCCCCGCCAGATAGATCTTCTCGCATTCCTGATTGCAGAGCCCATGTTCCCTGGCGATGGCTCGGGCGACCTGAGCGACACGGTCACTGTGTCCCCAGGTGTAACGATCTTTGGTGTCAATCGTGTTGACGAGCGAACGGACCGTTCCCAGCAGTAGATTCTGCTGATCCTGAAGCAGCTTGCGGTTGTGAGCCTGGGTGGCGAGGATGCTGGCCGCCGATTCCATCACGAGAGCCGTCCGGTCATTGAATCGACGCTCCGACGACTCCAGCTCCCAAACGTATTCCTCGGCGTTGTCCTGTCGCGGAGTGCTGATCGCGATCAGCCAGCCAAAGCTTCGTCGGGAACAAATGGCCGGAACGATGACCACGCCCTGTGAATGCCCGGCAGGACAAACCGAAAGCTGGCGAACCTGCTGATCGATATAGGTTTCGCAGACAGCATTGGCCCCCGCCAGATCGAGCAGTCGGGTCACATCGTGAGCGTGAATCGGCTTCTCGCCAATCTGGTAGACCTGCTGTGTTTCTTCCTCGTCTTCGGTCGAAGGCGTGCGGAGCACCAGCACGAGAGATTCCGCCCCCGTGAGTTGATTCATTCGCTTGAGTGCCTGAATCGCGGAGTTCGTCAGGCCGCAGGCGTCATCGCGGAAGGCGAGTTGATCAACCAGGGTGCGAAACCAGCTCAATTCCTCGAAATCGACGGAGGCCTGTTCGGAGTATTTCTGGAGCAATCGCATCTGCTGGCGATTGGAACGATACAGATCCGTCTGTCGACGCAGGAGATCGATAATATGCGGCAGGCTGCGTACACAATCCTCCGGCAGAACCCCAACAGCGATCCGCCGTACCGTTCCTCTCAGACTGTGCAACGGGATCACGACGAGCGACTCGCGGCCTTCAAGCGAGATTGACTCTGCTTCCAGTTCAGGACCGCACTGATCGAGATGCAGCCGAGCGGCGGCGAGATGCCCCGACGACCAGTCCATACTCACATCCTGAGTCCGTCGCCAGCGGTGGCGCCACTCGTAGATCTGGAACCGAGCCTGATACGCCTGGCTGATCCAGCCCAGACAATACTCCGCGTCGCTCCAGGGGATCTGGAGCCCCTGCAGATCAGCTCGAGTTGAAAGATGAGATTGATTCACGACAGAGTTCCATGGCCTGCGCGGGTCGAGCTTTCAAACCGGTTCGCAGCTTCCGACGAACATCCGCCGGCTCGACCGTTTCGTTGTGTTCAGGCTGTCGCACAACAGCATTAAAAACCTATGTCGCGCAACCGAGTCTTATCGGCAAATGCAAATGCAATCTCACGGTTCTGACAAAACACTGGCGCGGGTTGTGCCGATTCTGCGGCGGGATTCCCTTCAGATCGAGCCTTTATTGGATTTCTGTTCACCAGAAGAACGAGTCGCACGCATCGGAATGCACTGACTGCACGCAAACCGCTATTGGGAAACGGGTTTACGGCCGTATACCGGAATTCAATTCGTCAAGCGCATGAAAAAAAGACTGCCCCCGAACGAATCGAGAGCAGTCCTTGTTTTCACATTCCGGACATACGTCCGTGAGCGTCAGCACCAGTCGACGACGGTGTCTTCTCCAGCGTAGGAAGTCTCTTCACCGGCTCGCGAACGAGGCTGCGTCACCACGCGGTTCACGACACCGTCGATCCCCAGAGCACAGCGGACATAATCACTGAGATCGAACTCAGCATCGTCCGTCCGCATCGTCCCTTCCAGGCAGAGCGAGCTATTGCCCAGACGACGGATGACCAGGCTGTCGAAATCGAGGCCGGCCAGCGAATTCAAATGCGTCGCCAGCTCTTTCTCGATCGAGTAGGCCCCCGATGATTCCGAACTTCTCGAACCTCGGGCATTCTCCGACGAGGTCCATTCATTGACGTACTCAGACTTCAGTTTCGTGCTTTTCATTGCGGAACTCCCTTGCCGCGCCAGGCGGGTAGTCACATCGATACTCCTGCATATTACGAAAGCTAATTCTGACCGCCAAGATCCAATCGAGATTCTTATTCAACTTTTCGAAAAGTGAACATAACCTGAACGCCCGTGGCTCAACGGAAACCCTGAGAGACGCCTATTGACTCTGCTGGTACCACCGAATAAAGGCCCGAAAAGGATGGGTGAAGTCACCGGGAGCCGATTCGATCCATTCGGTGAGCTCGGACATTCCCATGTAACGGTATTCGAGAATCTCGCGGGGATCGGGCGTCGGCGGTTCATCAGACTGGCAACCGAAGAGCACGGTATGTTCGTAGCCGACGTCGGGTCCCGCGAAAACCTTGTGCATCCGGGAGAGTTCCCCTTTGAGGCCGAGTTCTTCCCACAGTTCGCGTTCCGCAGCTGGCAGGTAGTCTTCGCCGGCGCTGACATGCCCGGAGGCCGAGGAGGTCCACCGCAATGGTTCCTCCTCTTTCTCAGCCGTCCGCCGGTGAATCAGCAGTTCGCCAGCCGAGTTGAACACCCAGATATGGGTCGCCCGATGCAAATGCTTCCCGCCATGCACCTCACTTCGGGGGGCACCGCGGAGAACATTGTCTTCTGGATCGACAATATCGAACCACTCCTCGCCGGTCTCGCCGTCCGCCATTTCACTCCCCCTCGCCGTGCGCTTCGACGTTGCCTTCCGTCTTCAGCGTCGCCAGGTAAGAAACAAGATCCCGGATCTCCGCTTTGGTCAACTGCTTGATCAGATCGGCTGGCATCCCCGACTTCCCGGGTGCCCGATCCTCGATGTCGTCCTGCGGAATCCGAACGATCTCGCCCAGCGGCTTGACCAGCGTCACCATTTCATCCGTCTCTTCGCGGATGATCCCGGAGATCACTTTCCCTTCGATCGTAACGATGAGCACCGTCTCGAAACCTTTGGAGATCTTGGCATCGGGATTCACGATCGATTCGAGCAGATAGCTGCGTTCGTACTTCTTGCCGGCTGCAGAAAGATCCGGCCCCACGCCGCCCCCCTGCCCGTTCACTACGTGGCAACGGCGGCACGACGCCGCTGCGTTGCCGAAGAAGACGCTCTTGCCCCGCTCAGCATCGCCCCCTTCAAGACAGACGCGATACTCGCTCATCAGGTCGCCGGTGTTCTGGGCGACCTTCACTTCAGCGAGCAGCTTTTCAAGCTCGGTGCCGCCGACCGCTTCCGCGGCGTTCATCACATCCAGATGCAGTGCCAACGGAAGCGAACCCGTTTTCACTTTCTTGAGCAGATCGCTGAGGATCGACTCGGCATCGGCCTTACTCAGGCGCTGAAGTTGACCGATCGCCGACTGCTGCTCGGAAACCGATCCCTTGTCAATCGCCGATCGCAGCAGTTCGGTCGCCTGCGGATACTGACGAGCCACGGCGATTTCACGAGCCGCACTTCGCAGCTCCGGCTTGCCGGCTTTCAGCAGCTTGGCAACAACCGACTCCGCTTCCGTCGGGGCAATCTGATCGAGCCCCTTGAGTGCGGTGATCCGCAACTGCGTATCAGCGGAGTTGTTCAAAGCGTACTCCTGCAATCGAGGCTGCGAGGAAGCGACCTTCAGCTCGGCGGCCAGACGCACGGCCTGCTTCTGCACTTCAGGCTTTCCGGCGAACAGTTTCTCCAGCGAAGGAGCAACCAGTTCGGCCAGCCCTTCAGTCGCCGCGGCCAGCCGCGGACGATACTGGCCGGTGACGGCGTCGAGTTCACTACCGGTTCCCCAGTTACTCATCGCTTCCAGAGCCTGGACCCGACGGGCCTGGTTGACTTCAGGATTGAGTGCAATCTCCAGCAGATTCTCAAAGTTCGCCCGCTCGCCGACCAGATAGTTAGCGTTGATGACCCGGCGGATCAACGCATCGTCGGTCAGTTTCGGTCCCGACAGCTTTGCGAGAGCCGGCAGAGCTTCTTCGATCAGTTCATCGTGAATCCCACGAGCCGCCTCAAGGACGACGTTCGCATCGTCATCATTCAGAAACCTGGCGATCGCCGGAGACTGCAGACGACGCAGAGCGACCACAATCGCCAGTCGCCCGGCCGGACCAGCGTTCGAGGAGGTCAGCGAATCGACCGAGACCCCGTCGGCGTTTGCGACGCCAACCAGCCCCATCGCCACGGCGTGACGAATCACTTCGTCTTCCGAAGCACGAGCATCCGCCAGTTTCAGCAGCGACTGCAGCCCCTCTTTCAGTTCGAGTTTGCCGGTTGCGACGGCAGCCGTGTAGGCCACGCGGGCATCCTGATGAGTGAGTAGTTTGATGACCTGCTGATCCGCGACGTGAGCCCGGCTGTCTCCAATGACTCGCAGAGCCTGAGCGATTAGCGGAGCATCGTCGCCCTTCAGAATCGGAGCGATCGGCTTGAGCACCTCGGGATCCCCCGACTTCCGGGCGATCTCCCACAGTCCCCACAGGGCATGCCGTCGAGCTGCTTTGGACGAGCCTTTGAGCGCGACCTTCACCAGCACATCCCGGGCATCTTTTTCTGCGAGAGCGATCTGGCTTCGTTGTCGCACGCGACGATCGGCGTGAGCGAGCAGCTTGACCAGTTCGTCCGTCGTGCGATCCGAGAAACCGGCTTTGAACAGCTCGGCGACTTCCTGACCGGCAGCCGTCAGCTTCTCGTCTTCCATCACCTGCCGATAGATGCGGCCCTTCTGAATGCCGTCCCAGCCGTTCACCCAGTCGGAGAAGTAGAGCTGTCCGTCGTAGCCGAAATCGACGTCGGTCACGAGCGTCTGCCACAGGTACTCATGAGAATCGACGAGCTTGAAGCCCGCTCCGTCCGGCTCATTCGCGAACGAGCGAATCCCGCTGTTCGCGGCCTGACCTCGGAAGTCGGCCATGAAGAAGTGGCCTTCGTAACGATCCGGCAAACCGACGCCATAGTACGATGTCAGACCGGAAGGGCCATCGCCCAGATTGGCAATCGGCGGCAGAATGAACGCCGGCTGCACGTCGGTCGTTTCATCATCGTCCTGATACGGATACCACATCCGCTCGCGATTCCAGGGGCCGCGATCGTCGAGGTACTGATAATACATCCGCCAGCCGGAGTCGGAACCTTCCGCGACATACACCCAGCGAGCCTTGTCGCCGCTGTCAGAGTTGTTATCGCCGGTAAACAACCGGCCTTCATCATCGAACGCCAGTTCCTGCGGATTCCGCAGTCCGTAGGCGAAGACCTCGAGATTTGAACCAT
The DNA here is from genome assembly GCA_017795105.1 of Planctomycetaceae bacterium. Classification (GTDB taxonomy): domain Bacteria; phylum Planctomycetota; class Planctomycetia; order Planctomycetales; family Planctomycetaceae; genus Rubinisphaera. The sequence goes on along the minus strand of CP051247.1, from coordinate 4,869,054 downwards.
CCCGTTCGCAGCGGAACACAGCTCCCGTGTCCGGCTTCGCCAGCGTGCGGCCATCCGGGGTATCCACGTTGTAACCACGGTCGCCAATACTGAAGTAGATCCGACCATCCGGCCCCAACGCCAGGCCGTGCATGTCGTGTCCGCGAAAGGCGAAACGCACGCCGAAGCCGGTGTAGAGAGCGTTGTAATCGTTGGCGACGCCGTCGTTATCGGTGTCGACCAGCTTCCACAACTCGGGGATGCAGGTGTAATAGACCGAACCATCGAAGGTCAGCACGCCCGCCCCGGTGCCGGCGACGAGATTGTTGAAGCCTTCGGCGAAGACGGTCGCGGTTTCATAGCGACCGTCGCCATCGCTGTCGGACAACTGACGAATGCGATCGTGATTCGCGGTCCACTCTTCCTGCAGTTCTGGATGATGCTTGATCATATACGCCCGGCGGTCTTCGACCGTGAGAGCTTTCAGATCGTCCATCAGCCAGTACATGTGGCCACGATTGTCCTCGACCCCCTTCTTCTGCCGGAAGGTCTCGCAGACGTAAATCCGCCCCTGTTCATCGAACGCGAACGCGACCGGATTGGCCACATTCGGCTCGGCGGCCACGAGCTCCACGCCAGTGGACGGAGCCAGACGGAACGAGTCGATCGCCTGTTTACCCTCGGCCGATGGCCCTTCAATCTGAGGCTGAAACACCGGATCGGCAGCCTGAACAGCGACCGTCAGGACGACCGGAAGACACCATGAAACTAATTCACCCAAACGCATTCAACACCCTCGTGCGGAAACCGCTTCAAAAGCCACAGCCGCGAAATTGCTCGCGGATCTATTTGATCGTTTCTTTCCAGTCGCGCCACAGCCACCGCATCTCGTCCGGGAAGATCGCCCCGGAATGCTTGCGGTTGTGAGCGCCATCGCCATACACAAAATGGTAGTCGTAATTCTTGAACTTCAGAGCAGCCGCCATCTGCAGATTGGACAGCGGCCAGTTGCCGTGCTCGTTGTCCAGGTCGTTCGAACCGTCCTGCAGATGAATCCGAATCGGCTTATTCTCGGTCTTGCGAATCAATGCCGGATAAACGTGTCCGCCCCGAATATTCGTGAAGCTGCCGATGTGGCTGCTCACTTTGTGGAAGTAATCCGGCCGCTCCCAGGCCACGGTCCAGGCACAGATCCCGCCGGAGCTGGCTCCGCAGATTGCCCGGCCTTCGGCCTTATCGGTCAGCTTGTAGTCCTTCGCCAGCAGGGGCAGCATCTCGTCGATCACGAACCGGGCGTAATCGTCGCTGAGTGTATCGTACTCAAAACTGCGGTTCCGCCCCGGTTTCTGTCCTTCTTTCTTCGCCGGAAACTCGCCCGGGTTGATGAACAGTCCAATAGTGACCGGCATCTCGCCACTGTGGATCAGATTGTCGAAGACGTTCGTCACCCGCACCTGACCGTTGGGATTGCAGTAGGCCCAGCCATCCTGAAAGACCATCACACAGGCTGCCTTGGAACCATCGTACTGAGCCGGAACGTAGACCCAGTAATCGCGGACCGTGCCTTCGAAAACCTTGCTGTCGGCGAAGGAATGTTTGGTCAGTTCCCCCTTCGGCACTCCAGCCTGCGGATAGGAATCGGGGCCGAGAATATAGTCATCAGCCGCGTGAACCGCCGAGGCGGTGATCGAAGCCAGGAACAGAACAAGCGCGAATCTCATCGAGGCTACTCCGGAGTTTCTACGTCAACAGGAAGAGAGAAGGACACCAACCGCAGATCGGCCCGCTGAAACTCAGCCGGCTCTGCGTAGGCGATCGAGTGTTTTCTGCGAGAGCCACCAGCCGGCGATTCCGCCGGGCACCAGTGTCAGCAGGCCGAAAAAGACGAACCATCGCGGTGCGGGGATTTCCGACAGCATCGTGACCGCCATGAATACGAAGATGGCTCCCAGCACAACACAACAGAACGTTCCCTGCGAAGCTCCGATGACTCCCGCCACCAGGCATCCGCTGCAGATTCCGAGAGCCCAAGCCGCAATCACCCACAGAAATGCGGAGGCCGGGGCTTCGAACAGGACCTGCTCCATCTGCGTTTCGTCATCGAAATCGAGTTCCGTCAGGGCGGGATAGAGTTCGTGTCCGACCGCTTCCACCGAGCCGACGACAATCGCCCCAGCCGTAAGACCGAACACGATGGCGACAAGATTGCGAAAGTGCGGGGAATCCGGCAGTGATACGTCCATGAGCTCTCAACGGCCTAACGGAAAAACAGATGTTCTTTCTTGGATCATCCCCCTTTCCCACCTAAGATGCAAGTTCACCTGACCGGCCTTCGCCGGCCCGCCCTTCGCAACTCGTTACATGCTCTCAACTTAGACAGGACCCCGCTCATGCTCTCCGCTTCGGTTCGCGCGTTCTGCATCGTCTTTTCCGTCGGATTCCTTCTTGCAGCTTCCCCAGCCGATTCCTCAGCGGCGGATCGCAAATCGTCTCTGCCGCAGCCGGATGAAACGGTTGACTACAAGACCACGCCGCAGGGCAAACTGCAGCTGCACATCTTCAAACCGAAAACGGAGTCGTCGTCGCCACGTCCGGCGATTGTCTTCTTCTTCGGCGGCGGCTGGGTCAGCGGATCGCCTTCGCAGTTCTATCCGCATTGCCGCCATCTGGCCGATCGGGGCATGGTTGCCATCGCCGCGGAGTACCGCATCAAGAACAAGCACGAGACAACCCCGTTCGAGTGTGTGGAAGACGGCAACTCCGCCATCCGCTGGGTTCGCCAGCATGCCGCCGACTATCAGATTGATCCGAAGCGGGTCGCAGCCGGCGGGGGCTCAGCCGGCGGACACGTCGCCGCTTCGACCGCCACGCTGCAAGGCTTCGACGCCGCGAGTGATAACAAGAACATCTCATCGCAGCCGGACGCTCTCGTGCTGTTCAACCCGGTGGTCGACACGACCGCCAAAGGCTGGGCCGCCGGTGCCAGGAAACTCGGCGACCGGGCCGAAGATCTTTCTCCTCTGCAGCACATTCGCGAGGACACGCCAGCCGCCATCATCTTCCACGGAACCGGCGACACGACCGTGCCATTCGAGAACGTGGAGCGTTTCTGCGAAGCGATGAAGAAGGCCGGGCACCGCTGCGAGCTGTATGGCTACGCCGACCGCCCGCACGGATTCTTCAACTACGGCCGCAGTAAAGAAGACTATCAGGACACCGTCGAGAAGATGGATGACTTCCTCGTCTCGCTCGGCTGGCTGAGAAAGCCGTAAACGGTTCCGCTCATTTCGCCGCAGGAAACAACTGGCGAGCCTCTTCGATTTCTCCTTTGATCAGATGCGAACGGATCTGATCAAGGAGTTCCTCGGGAGCCTCGCCATTCTTACGCAGTTCGAGCAACTGTTGAGGCAGCCGCAGATCGGCGGGCGTGGCGGAGAAGCGTTCCTGTCGCGATCGTTTCCACGATTGCAACAACTCGAGATCCCGATAGCCGATTTCAACACTCGGCTCGATCTGCGTCCCTTCACCCCAGTCGTTCCACGTCGCGATCTGAATCAGCTCCGGTGACATTGAGACCGCCTGCCGGAAGGTGGTTTCAAACGTGCGTCCGGACGCATCGTCAATCCGGCCCCAGCTCTCGTGCACGCCCGCTTCGGCGTAGATATCGACGAATCTCGGGAAGGCAACGGGAATCCGAAACGGCCAGTCGCGGGAATCGTTCTCGAAACGTTCGATCGCCGCCAGTCCCCGTTGCGGCAGCGGCCAGTCGAATGCTCCCACTGCAGCGGAGCGACGATGATTCTGACTGAAATAGGCGATCGGCGTTTCGACCGCCTGTAGACAGGCCGTCCATTCCTCGTTACTCAGGCCCGATTGCCCGAATGACAGGAGTACCGGTTTGCCATCAAGGCGGATGTAATTGTCGAGTTGAAACCAGTTCTCGGTTAGCCAGCGAAGTTCGCCAGCGGCGTGCGACACCCGCTCGCTTTCGTCGAGCCGCTGTTCTTTGACGAGGGCGGGAATCGTCTGGTCTTCGTAACAGATGACGACGCCAAGGTCCGCTTTGCGAGCCGCTTCGATCAGCAGTTCCGTGTTCCGATGCAGCTGGGCGTAATCCCAGAGATCCGTCCGACCGTACCAGTCAACGATTACCCCATCGACGCCGGAAAGCTTCATCAGAACCGTCTGATACTCCAGCACAGCGGGGTCCGCGGAATCGTAAGGGCCGATCAGCGGGTAGTACTTCGAAGCGATCTGCCGCTGGCCATTCTCGGACTTCTCTGGATCGAAATGGTTCATCGTCCAGTGCCAGCCCCAGCTTTCGCTGAACGGCTTCGCCCGATACCACGGCATGTAATGCACGAGCACCTGCGGCGTCGGCTCCGCGGCCGACGTGGCCAGCGGAAGGCCAACAAGAACGATCAGAATGATAACGAGTCGAAACATGGTGGAGCGCTTCCCGGTTTTCGTCGTGTGCGTTAACGTCCAACGTCGTTATCGATGATTCTGCAGGTCTGTCGCCAGCATCCGCTCGATCAACTGCATGACGCCGGCTCCCCGTTCGTGATCCATCACCAGATCGGCCATCTCCTTCACCGCTGGCAATGCATTCGCCACGGCTACGGAGAGTCCGCAGAACTCGAACAGACTTTCATCATTCTCGGCATCTCCAACGCCGACCGTATTCCAGGCTGAGCAGCCGAGCTGATCCAGAGCCACCCGCAAACCGGTCGCTTTGTTGACGCCGGTCGGAAGGACCATGACGTCCGCTTTGTTGAAGATAACCTGCAGTTCGAGATTCAGCTCGCGAATCGTCTCGAACATGATCTCATGATCGGGCACCCTGCCGGCGATAATCGCACGACCGAGAGCCAGATTACTCAGGCCGCGTTCCCGAAGTCGCGCGACATACTCCGGCGGCGGAGGGGCCACCAGAGTTGACTCCTCACCCGTAGCCGGATCGAACAACAGGGCTCCGTTTTCGAGGACCGCGAGATCGAAAAGATCGAGATGGGCAAAGTCGCCCTGCAGCGATTCCAGCTGCCTTCCGCTCACGAGCACGAGCTTTCGGCCCGACTTTTTGAGAAGCCGCAAACTCTGCAGCGTCGCCTCGTCAACGCGGCTGTCGTGCGCAATCGTTCCGTCGTAATCGGTTGCAAGAACCTGAAAATGCATTTCGCAGCACCAGATCAAGAGATGCCGTGACCCGAGCAGCGAAGTCCTCCGGCTCAAACATTAAACGAGATTAAATCAGTCGGCGGCGACCTTCTGCGTTTCATGCAGGTCGGCCATCAGATCAAACAGAACTTCGGTAATCTTCTCCGAAGCATCGAGCTGAACCCGGTTCGTTCCCATCCAGGTTTCGTAGCCGCCCAACTCGTGCTGCTCCGGCGTCGGCAGATACCCGCCGGCTCCATTGGCCAGCTCAATGGTGAAGGTATCTTCGAACGGCGACTTTTCTTTGAGCTCCAGTCCGATCTCGGCGAAGGTTTCAAACGGAATCGCGGGGATGCACAGATCGCCGATGCGGATGACCTGCAGCAGGATGTCGCTGGAATCGGGACCGTCGAGCAGCTTCTGCACCCGGCCGGCATACGTCCGTTCGTGGCGATGATAAACGACTTTGTCTTCCGGCTGCTTCATAATCTCGGCGAAGTATTTCTGCATCGCCTCATCGGGTTTGCGATGCTTCAAAGTCAGTTCCCGAGTCGCGGCTCCCAGCGGAACCCAGTCCTGATACTCGACTTCTTTCTGAGCCTCATAGACCCGTTGAGCAATCGTTTCGGCGACTCTTGTCATCTGTTCGTACGGCGCCCGGCGTTCTCCTTTTTCCTTGAAGTTGATGTTATTGATGTCGCCACTTGTTCCATTGGACATCATCCCGACGAAGCCGGAATCGGGGCCTGAGGCGCCCAGCAGTTCGGCGATTCGGCGGGAAAAGATGCCGAAATAATCGGCGGACACTTCTCCACTGCGGACTCCCCCAACGTAGTGCAGCGAGTAATTCGCCAGCAGCGACAGCGGCTTCCCTTCGGCAGTCTGCACAATGAGGAACGAAACTTCCGGATCGATCGGGCCGGCGGGACGAATGAGTGTTGCCGATCCGCGGGACGGATTCATCCGCACCTTGTCCATTCCGCCGAAAGGATTTTTGAGCTGTTCCGGATCGGTCGTGTACCAGCGGCGATTAAAGACCGCGCTCGGCTCGTCGACTGAACCCCAGCCAATGCGGGCCGGAACCTGATTCTCCATCGCACGGCGAACCCCGTCCGCAATTCGTCGAACAAGGAACGGCCGGTAGTTCTCACTCGTCGCCGGCGTGGCGGAATGCGTATGCGTGCCGGAGATGAGGATGTTCGCGGCGGGGATATCGGTCTCTTCGGCAATCAGTTGCCGTGCTTCGTCGCAGACCTCGCGGGCGATATAGAGAATATCGCAGACGACGAATGCGACCTTCGTGTTGCCATCGTTCAGGACCAGACAACGGGCGTGGAGTTCATCGTGAATGTTGCGAGCTGGCACGGGGGCCCAGCCACCGACAATCGGTTCGCCCAGTGGAGGCGTAATATTGCTGGTCGCGGCTCCGGCAAGAAACTGTTTCTTGCCCTCGGCATCGGCAGCGGAGAGACTGGCGGGAACGCAGACCAGAAGAGTCAGCAGCAGCATCCGTTTCGGAGAGAACATGGCAGCCCTTTCGCGTGAGGAAAGCATGAGGAGTTTGCCGGCAGGTCGTTATACTCTGCCAACTCTGTCGCGAAGGGACAAGAGACGGGCCGGTTTTTGCCCAATTGCTTTCCAACCTGAAGAACGAACTGACCATGGATGAACTGAATGCCTATCACGAAGCCGGCCATGCCGTCATGGCCTGCCTGCTGGGCGCTCGAGTGGAGTCGATGACGATCGATCCCGACTGGGACGACGGCCCGGAACGCTACGGCGATGTGACCATCTGCTGGCCCGATGGCCCGCTGACCAAAAGCGGCGTGGAGAATCGGGTGAAGGTTGCGCTGGCCGGTCCGGTCGCCGAGATGATTTATCGTCAGGAGCCGTTTCATCCCGCCGTGGTGCCGGAATGGGCGATGGACTGGCGGGACGCCTGGCGGTGGGCCGGAAAGCTGTTCAAAGAAGACCGTCCTCGCATGCAGTACATTGAACAGACAGCCCTGGAGCTCTATCGTTTTTTCGACAGCGACTCCGGCTGGGCCGCGACCGCGGCTCTGGTCGATCACCTCGTGGCTCACGAAACGCTTGAGGCTGAAGAGATCATGGATATCATGGCGGACTGGCTCTGAACTCAATCTCCCCATCGAAAGGCCACTGATGAGAACGTTCTCCCGCATCCTGCTCGTCGCGTTTCTGTTCTCGCTGGCTACGAATTCCCTCTCGGCTGCTGAAGCCGTCACCCTGCTCGGCAACGGAACGCCCGGCTACAGTGGCGATGGCGGGAAGGCCGGCCAGGCGACATCGAACGAACCGTTCGGCGTGGTCGTCGGCCCCGATGGAGCCCTGTATGTCTGCGAGACCAAGAACCATACGGTCCGCCGCATCGACCTGAAAACGCATGAAGTGACGACTGTCGCCGGGACCGGCAAGGCCGGCTACTCGGGCGATGGCGGTCCGGCGACGAAAGCGCAGCTGTTCGAACCCTACGAAGTTCGCTTCGACGAACAGGGCAACATGTTCTTCGTAGAAATGATGAACCACATCGTACGGAAGGTCGATCGCGACGGAACGATCTCGACCGTCGCCGGGACAGGTCAGAAAGGATTCTCCGGCGACGACGGACCGGCCACAAAAGCGAAGTTCGATCGTCCTCACTCCATCGATTTCGATGACGCCGGGAACCTCTACATCTGCGATATTTCGAATCACCGCCTTCGCAAAGTTGATGCAAAAACGGGGATTGTCACCACGATCCTTGGCAACGGAGAAAAGAAACCGCTGCCCGCGAACGCGACTCTCGGTTCAATTCCTGTGAGTGGCCCGCGTGCCCTCTTTTACGATGGCGAGTCGATGTGGCTGGCGTTACGGGAAGGGAATGCGGTCTACAAGATCGACCTCAAGACTGAGCAGATTACTCACGTCGCCGGCGTCGGCGGGAAGAATGGATACAGCGGTGATGGAGGCCCGGCAAGGCGAGCGCGTCTTGCAGGCCCCAAAGGCATCGCTGTCGACAGTCGCGGAAACGTGATCATCGCCGACACCGAAAGCCACACCATCCGCTGGATTGATGCGGAAACCCGAGTGATCACGACGCTCGTCGGCAACGGAAAGAAAGGGGACGGCCCGGACGGCGTACCGTCCAACTGCCGCCTCAACCGTCCGCACAGCGTCTGCTTCGGACCGGAAGGCGAAGTCTACATCGGAGACAGCTCCAACCATCGGGTTCGGGTCTGGCGTCCGTAAGCTCATCGCGTCTCCCTGGTCAGGCAGAAACGATTACGAAGAATACATCTCGCAGTCGCCGGGCTCTGACCAGAGTCCTCCCGACAGCTCGTTGTCGTCTTCCGGGAACGCATAATGCACGACTGCCACGGCACCGATCACAATCGGAATCGGGAGTAGCGAAAGCAACGTGATTCCCAAGTTGTCCGTGAAGGCTCCCGCCGCTAATTGATCTCCAATCCCCGCATCCCGTGCGGCTGTCAGGAGGAATTGGGTAACTGATCCTGCTGCTTCACCGAGCAGGGTCGCCGATTGCCATTTCATGTTGTGACTCCTTCCGTCATTACGACAGAGACAACTCGTGAATGACGTCCGTTGACTCGCGTTGACTCAACGTCAGTCCGAACTCCTATCGACGAACGGCTCTGGTCGCCTTTTCCACATCCGGATAGGCGGTCAGTCCGGTTGAATGTGAGACTCCCTCGAAGTCACCACGAAGAGCTTTCAGCGCATAACGTTCCTGCTCGATTTCAGATTGTGTGCGAAAGCCGAAACGCCTGAAAACAGGCACCGGCGGACACCAGCCCTGCAACGCATGCTGCAGCAGAAATCCAGCGACGGCTGCTGGCAAAGCATAGAACCGGCGGTCGACAAACGTGCCGAGACCAAGCCCGACAAGGGACAGGGTTGCGGCGTTCGCCTCCAGCGTCCGCTCGATGTCCCATTCCTCATCGAGTTCTCGCAGCCGTCTCGACGTCGCATCAGGCCCCTGAGCGGCGCACCGACCGATACTCTGCTCGGTCTGCCTCTGAATCTGAGCATTGATCTCGTCGGCAGTATGTGCGGGAACACGACCGACTGTTGAGGGCAACTCCATCGGGAAACCTCCTCCACAGGAATTATCGCCCGCCTCGCAGGATTCTGGAGACAGCAGGCGTTCACCATCTCAATATTTCCGCGAACTGCATCTTTGGTTCGGCCTTCCCGCAAACTTCATACCGCTTAACCGTCTCCCCAGCCGGTCCGACTGAGCCTCTCATTCTCCACTGCGGCGAAGCCGGTTTTCGACGTCGAACAGGCTCTGCGCTTTACCGCATCAGTCCCGCCCGCTGCTTTCTCATGATCCGCCATGATCAGTTTGCGAGCAGTGATTCGTTTATTGGTGCTCCTAAAGACTGTGGCTGCCGGAATTCGTTCTGCGCGGCGACTGAAGCCGCGTGTAGCGAGTTATTCGCTCGTCCGATGCGAATCGCCCTTCACGGCATACGGTTTGCGAAAGTCGACCTCAACAACATTGCAGAGAACGTGCATCCCCACCATGCCGGAAGGAATCCTGAGAGATGAGTCTTAAGCTCAAGCCAATCAGTAAGCAGGTTATTGTGATCACGGGGGCATCGAGCGGAATCGGCCTCATGACCGCTCGTATGGCTGCCGAACGGGGAGCCTGCGTGGTCCTGGCGGCACGGAATGCCGGAGCCCTGCAGGAACTGGAAGACGAGATCTGTCAGCGGGGCGGATCTGCAATTGCAGTCGAGACGGATGTGTCTCAGCGGGATCAGGTCGAATCGCTCGCGCGGGCTGCCGTCGCGAAGTATGGCCGGATCGACACCTGGGTGAATAATGCTGGTCTCTCGATCGTCGGGAGGCTCCGGGACATCTCCGAAGATGATCTGCGTCAGCTGTTCGATATCAACTTCTGGGGGCTCGTTTACGGTTCGCTTACGGCGGCCAGCTATCTGGAAAGGGAAGGAGGAGCGATCGTCAACCTCGGAAGTATCGCTTCGGATGTCTCGATTCCGCTTCAGGGAATGTACTCAGCAACGAAGCACGCGGTGAAAGGATTTACCGATGCCCTGCGGATGGAACTGGAGGAAGAAGAACTTCCGATCTCGCTGACACTGATTAAACCGGCTTCGATCGACACACCGTTCCCTCAGCACGCCCGCAACTACATGCCTCGCGAGCCCCGGCTGCCCGATCCGGTCTATCCGCCAGCGGAAGTCGCGCGAGCCATTCTGTACGCCGCCGAACACAAGTGCCGGGATATCAACGTGGGGGGAGCCGGAAAAGTCATGACAACCGCTGCTTCGGTTATGCCCCGAATGTTCGACTGGGTGGGAGAACGTTATCTCATGCAGCAGCAACAACGAAGCGAGCCGGCTCGAGATACCGTCGGAGCACTGGCCGGGCCGGGTCGGGACGGAAGCGTTCGCGGCAGTCATCCGGGAATGGTTATGAACAGCAGTCTTTATACCCGAGCAGTAACTCATCCCGTTGCGACGGGAGCATTACTGGCCTCGGTCGGGCTGGCTACCGCGGCACTGCTCGGAACGCTGCGTCCGCGGCGATAAATCAAGCGGAATACAACAAGCTCCCCGGCTACGTCTGTTCGCAGCCGGTTTTCATAACACGACGTCGAGCTTCGACAAAAGGAATTCGCCATGAGCATGTCCATGCTGACCGATAAATCGTTCTCCCATCCGCAGCGTCAATCAACATCGTCCTCCTGCTGCTCGACTGAGAACGTCAGTCGAAAAGAACAATGGGCTTCCCTGATCGGGGGGGGAGCTGTCTTCCTGTATGGGCTTCGCCGCGGATCGTGGCTCGGCATGCTGGCGGGAGGTTCGCTGCTCTACCGTGGCTGGACCGGCCACTGCATGGTCTACGACCAGTTGGGAATCAACACGAATGAAGACCATGTCGATCGCCCTGGCGTCCGCGCTCAACACGGACGTCGCGTCACGTGGTCAACCCACATCAACCGAGACCGCCAGGAGCTCTATGAGTTCTGGAGAGATTTCGGCAATCTGCCCAATGTCATGAGTCATCTGATTTCGGTCCGGAACATCGACAACGAACGTTCGCACTGGACCGCTCAGGCACCGATGGGGCAAACACTGGAATGGGAAGCCGAGATCATCACCGACAAACCGGGCGAAGTCATCGCCTGGCAGTCGCTGCCGGGATCTCAGGTCGATACCGCCGGATCCGTGCACTTCCATGAGTCGAGCACCGGAGAAGGGACCGATCTCGAGGTCTCTCTCAAGTACGATCCCCCAGGCGGAAACATGGTTGCCCAGCTTGCACATCTCGTTGGCCAGGGACTGGAGGACGATTTGCAGGAAGACCTGCGTCGCTTCAAGCAGATTTGTGAAGCGGGCGAGATCGCGACCAATGCTCAGCGTTCTTCTCAAAAGGTTTGACCGCACATGACTTCAGGATCTGCCGAGAGGCCGGTCCTGAAGCCTTTTTAAACACACCACACGCTGAAGGAGTTAACCATGAAAGCGGTCACCTGGCACGGTAAGGAAGACGTCCGCGTCGAGAATGTTCCCGATCCTCAAATCGTCAATCCCCGTGACGCCATCGTGAAGATCTCGCTGACCGCGATCTGTGGATCAGATTTGCATCTGTATGTGAACCGCATCCCGACGATGGAGTCGGGCGATATTCTTGGGCACGAGTTCATGGGTGAGGTTGTGGCCCTTGGTTCGGAAGTGACCAACCTCAGCGTGGGAGACCGCGTCGTTGTACCGTTCACGATCGCTTGCGGCGGGTGCTATTTCTGTAATCACGACCTGTATTCACTCTGCGACAATTCGAATCCGAACGCCGCGATGGCGGAGAAAATTTACGGACATTCGCCATCCGGCCTGTTCGGTTACTCGCATATGCTGGGCGGATACGCGGGCGGACAGGCCGAATATGTCCGTGTTCCGTTTGCTGACGTGGGACCGATCAAAGTTCCCGACGGCCTCGACGACGAACAGGTTCTCTTTCTCTCCGACATCTTCCCGACCGGATACATGGCGGCGGAAAACTGCAACATCAAAGAAGGTGATACGGTCGCCGTCTGGGGATGTGGGCCCGTTGGCCAGTTTGCCATGTGGAGTGCCCGGAAGCTGGGAGCAGGACGTGTGATCGGCATCGACCGCTTCCCCGAACGTCTGCGGCTCGCCCGAGAATACACCGGCGCGACCACGATCAACTACGAAGAAGTCGACGTCTTCGAAACGCTGCAGGAGATGACGTCCGGCCGCGGTCCCGATGCCTGTATCGACGCGGTCGGCTCCGAAGCCCACGGGATGACGCTCGATGCCTGGTACGATCTGGCCAAGGAGAAAATGATGCTCTCGACCGATCGGGGGCACGTGGCTCGACAGGTCATTCACAGTTGCCGTAAGGGGGGAACCGTATCGATTCCCGGCGTCTACGGAGCATTCCTCGATAAGTTCCCGCTCGGCGTTTCGTTTGCCAAAGGGCTGGAACTGAAGATGGGCCAGACTCACGTCCATCGTTACCTGCCCAAGCTGCTTGAGTACATTCGAGAAGGGGAACTCGATCCGTCGTATCTGATCACGCATCGCATGCCGCTCGAACGGGCCCCCGAGATGTACCGCACGTTCATGGAAAAAGAAGATGACTGCATCAAAGTCGTCCTCAAACCCTGATGGAACTGGAAAGTAACCAATGAAGACGCAATCGTGGCAGGATGACGACTACTGGCCGCAGCTCCTTGGATACGCCGCAGCCGGCGCGGGTGCGGCTCTCGCAGGTCGAGCCGTCTATCGATACTTCACCCGGTACGACTTCCGGGGAAAGACTGTGTTGATTACCGGGGGATCCCGCGGACTCGGTCTCGTTCTCGCCCGCCAGCTGGCCGATGCGGGAGCCCGGATCGTCATTAGTGCGCGTCACGAAGACGATCTGGAGCGAGCCGGTCAGGAGTTACGCGACCGGGGTGCGGAAGTCGCCTGCGTTCGCTGGGATGTGACCGACTGCGAACAGGTCGTGCAGATGGTTGATGAGATCAACTCCCGTTTCGGAGAGATTGATGTGCTCATCAACAATGCCGGCGTCATTCAGGCCGGCCCCGTCGAGTCGATGACTCTGGAAGACTACGACGAAGCGATGAAAACGCACTTCTACGGTCCACTCTACGTCACCGAAGCGGTGTTGCCGCAGATGCGGGCTCGCGGCGAGGGGCGGATTGTGAACGTCTCTTCGATCGGCGGACGCATCCCCGTTCCTCACCTGCTTCCCTACACGGCAAGCAAGTTTGCACTCGTCGGCTACTCGCTGGGACTGCGTTCCGAACTACTGAAGGATGGCATTTCCGTGACAACGATCTGCCCCGGACTGATGCGGACCGGAAGCGTGCGAAACGCTTATTTTAAAGGACAGCATCGCCTGGAGCATACGCTGTTCAAGATCTCCGATTCGATTCCCATTCTCACCATTGGAGCAGAGAACGCGGCTCGGAAGATCATTCGCGCCTGCCAGTACGGAGACGCCTTCGCGGTCCTGGGGGCCCCGATGTGGGCGACCGAGAAACTCTACAATCTGCTGCCAAACCTCGGAGCCGATGCCATGGCACTGGTCAATCGCATGCTGCCTGGGGCAGACGGATCCGACCAGATCAAGAAACGGGGAGCGGAATGCGAAACCCGCTGGTCCGAATCGTGGCTCACGATCCTGACCCAACGAGCCGCCCGCCGCAATAACGAACTCGCCCGTTAAATAGATTATCCTAAGCGAGACGCCTCTACCGCCGTGGACCACCGGGTAGGGTCCGCTGTGCGGACGCGTATTGCGTCGTCCTCAAAGCAGTCAGGCATCCTTATTTCGGCCACGCTGGGGGACAACGAAACCCCGTCCTGCGTTCCACGCGATTTCCGCGTCCGCACAGCGGACCCTACGTTTCCAGCACACTCCACTCCAGTAGGTGGTCGTCTAATTGCGGAATGTGCGCTCGAGCCAGCCCCCCGTTCCATGCTTACTCGACCGATCTCAACCCGAAGCGTGAGCGAGGGCGGTTTTCGTTGAGGTCCCTCACTGACGTTTCGGGTTGAGATTCTGTAAGCAACGCAAGAATACTCTACAGAAGTGGACCTACAGAGAGCGTATTGCGTGCTCCTCAAAGCAGTCGGGCCTCGTTGTTTTGAGACCCGCCAGGAAGCAACGAAACCCCGTTCTGCGTTACACGCGATTTCCGCGTCCGCACAGCGGACCCTACGTTTGGGTTTATGCAAAAAAGGAGCCACTCCAGAAGAGTGGCTCCCTTCGCGTTCACGTTCTCACCGGTGGTCTTAGAGGGACCAGCCGTCGCGGTAATCGCGGGTGATGAACTTGTTGGCGGCTTCGTTGTTGGTGACCTTGCCAGACTTGGCGTCCCATTTGATTTCGCCATCAGCTCGCAGAGCGACGTTGCCCAGCAGGATGGTTTCGGTCAGACGGGATGCGTAGTTGAAGTTCGACATGGCAGCCGGTCCGCCCGAGCAGGCAATGGCGAACTCTTCGAAGTGTCCCGGAGAACGGGGCAGCGAAGGTTCCGGCTTCTTGTAGTCGCTGAACTTGTCACGCGGCAGCAGCACATAACGGGCACCGTAATCGTTTGGAGAGAACAGGGCCCCTTCCTTGCCGATGAGGATCGAACCGCTGTTCGGCACGTCTTCGCCTTCCAGGATTTCGAGATCCGGACGACGTCCGCCATCGTACCAGTACAGCGTGATCGGACCACGCTTTTCGGTCTTCGGGAACTTGAAGGTAATGGTCGACGACTTCGGATAGGTTTCGTTCTCCACGATACCCGTCGATTCGGCAACGATCGATTCCGGATCGAACAGGTCCAGAGCCATCACAGCCATGTTGGCGGTGTGGCAGGCCATGTCGCCCAGAGCCCCGGTGCCGAAGTCGAGCCATCCACGCCATTTGAACGGATGGTAAGCCGGGCTGTAGGGCCGTTCCGGAGCGGGCCCGAGGAACAGATCCCACTTGATGCCTTCCGGAGCCTCTTCCTGTCCCGGCGGACGGCCTTCACCCTGAGGCCAGACCGGACGGTTCGTCCAGACATGGACTTCAGTCACATCGCCGATGGCACCATCCCGAACAACTTCGACGGCTTCACGCAGACCGTTTTCGGCCGTTCCCTGGTTCCCCATCTGAGTCGCGACGCCCTGCTCATTGGCGAGTTGACGCAGCACGCGGGCTTCGTGAACCGACCAGGTCAGCGGCTTCTGACAGAAGCAGTGCTTGCCGGCTTTCATGGCGGTCGCGGCAGCGACGGCGTGCGTGTGGTCCGGCGTACTGACGGTCACGGCGTCGATCTTGTCGCCCATCTCCGAGATCATTTCGCGGAAGTCGAAGAACTTCTGTGCGTCGCGATAACGACGAGCCTTTTTGTCGAGACGACCGGCATCGATGTCACACAGAGCGACCACGTTGCCGTAACGGCCGGCCGAATCGGTATCGCTGGAGCCCTTTCCTTCGACGCCAATACAGCCGAAGTTCATCTTCTGCATCGGAGTTTGATCGGCCATGGATTTCTGAGCCGAGCCGCCGACCCAGTACGCAGCGGTTACTGCTGCGGAGGTCTTCAGAAAGTCGCGTCTTGAATTCTGTCGAGTCATCGATGTCCCTTTTTCTATTAAGGCTGCGTGGGGGATGCCGAGAAAATCGCGCACGATCTCCGCTACCAATCCACGCATCAAGTTATCCTGATCATATCGTATCATTTCAGGGACGGGAGTTTGAAGTCTGGCGAAGGCATTTCAATGGCCGGACGGAAAACTCAACGCCCCCGATTCTTACGCCGGCGAGCACAAGACTGTTTGAACAGACTCTCTGCACGCGTTAATCTCGTAGTAGAGAGGCCTGAACTCTCCGGTACACGTTTCTTGTCCACTGCAGCGAAAGCTCGCCACCGATGAAAATCCTCCTCCGCTTCCTGCCCGCACTGCTGGTGACGACTCTGACAATCACGGGATGTGCCCCGCAGCAACCGACCAGCCCGGAAGCCGACGCTCCGACGGCATCCGACGAAACCCCAGCTGCTCCTCCGACCGAACCGGATGATGAAGAAGCGGTCGCTCAGCTGGAACAGACCGGAGCCTCTCTCACCCGCAACGATGCCGGGAACATTACCGCCATCAACTTCGCAGGATCTCAGGGCTCGAACGACACGCTCCCGATTCTCGATAAGCTCCCTGCTCTCACGCATTTGACTCTGTCTGGTCCGGCCTTCACGAATGAGGGCATGGCGGCGGTCGGTGCCCTGGAGAACCTGCAGTTCCTTTCGCTGGAGAAAACCCTGTTCGGTGATTCCGGCTTGAAGGAGCTGGCTCCGCTTAAGAATCTGGTCGTTCTTCGTCTGCGTCAGACTGATATCTCCAACGACGGGCTGCAGCACCTGGCCGATATGGATAAGCTTCGCGAACTCGATCTGCGATTCACGAACATCACCGACGAAGGCCTGCCTCACCTCAAGCAACTCGACTCGCTTTCCAGCGTGAAACTTGAACGGACCAATGTCACCGACGAAGGGGCCAAAACACTGGCCGAGATCCCGACACTGCGTCGCGTGAATCTGAACCTGACCGTTGTTTCCAACGACGGAGCGATAGCCCTGGCCGAAGCGATTCCGGAATTGCAGGGGCTCGAACTCGATGACACCTCGATTGACGATGCCGCCCTCGAACCGATCGGCAAGCTCGAAAAACTCGACACATTGCACCTGCGGCGTGATGACGTGGGCGATGAAGGGTTCGAGTACATCGCCGGACTGCCCAACATGAAGACGCTGCTGATTCGCGATACCGTCATTGGCGATGAAGGGCTCGCTCATGTCGGCAAGTTGAAGACTCTCGAAGTCCTCGACCTCAACGAAACGTTTATCGGCGATGAGGGACTGGCTCACCTGAAAGACCTGAGCAATCTCCGCGTGCTCGAACTCTGGTTCACCCGCATTAGCGATGCCGGCCTGGCGAACATCAGCGGCCTCACGAATCTGGTCGAGCTCAACCTTGAAGACACGCAGATCGGCGACGCGGCTCTGGAACACCTGAAGCCGCTTACGAAACTGGAAGTCCTCAACCTGAAGTTAACCGGCGTCACCGACGAAGGGCTAAAGCACCTCCATGGTCTCAAGAACCTGAAGCGGCTCAATCTGGGCAACACCCAGGTGACCGACGAAGGAATCGAAGCCCTGAAAACTGCGATTCCGGGCATTCAGGTTCAGGCCTACTAAGCAAAGCAGACGGGTTGCCCCGGTTGCATCGCGACCGGGGGGATCTATGGCTCCAAGTGTTCCGACCAGACGACGCAATAGTCTTTCCATACCTAGTAATTAGGCGGATCGTGTCCCTTCGCCCCCTTCAGGGGGAGAAGGTGCCCGAAGGGCGGATGAGGGGGCGATGTACCAGCGGCGTTCCATACAAATGAGGAACAACGGCCCGTGAAGCCTGTCACCCGCATTTCCCCCTCACCCTAGCCCTCTCCCCCAAGGGGGGCGAGGGAACTTACCTCGCCGGGGCTGATGACCTCCGCAGGTGGTTGCCGATTCGGTTTCCCGTGTTGAATCTGTCCCCGAGGCTCCGTTACTCCGAGTGGATCATCCAGATTACGTTCGGAACCTGCTCCATGCCCGGGACCTCATCAACTGCCGCAGTTCCCCGAATCTCACGGCGTAAAGCGTTCCTTATTGGAATAATTCTCATCGCGGCGACCATCGGCGGCGTCTTCCTCGCTGGAAAAGTCCTCTCCGGTCTCAATACGCCGCAGACGCGCCCCATGGTTCTTCGAACCGAGTGGGAGGCCCTGCGACGTAACTGGACGGCCGACAGCTTCGAGGCCCCCGACCTGCGAGCAATGCATGAAGCGATTGCCGCTCACGATGCCGACACGGTCTCGACTCTGCTCGCCCGCGGCGTCTCTCCGAACATCCAACGAGACGACGGCACAACGCCGCTGCTTCTCGCGTTTCGATATGACGTAAAAATCTTCCGGTTACTGCTGGATGCCGGTGCTGATCCTTCGATTCCCATTCACGTGGAATTCCGGACCAAAGGTCTTATTCCGCCGGATGAATCGGTGCTCACGCTGGCGGCTGCCATGGATGGTCCGTGGTTCGAGATCCTGCAGGAATACCCGATCGACGTGAATCATCGCGGACACGACGAGAAAACCGTCACGCACCGGCTGCTCGAAGGAATTGTTCCCTGGAAGCAAAAGATCAAACGGCTGCTTTGGCTCATCGAGAACGGTGCAGATCTCCATCTGGAAAACCGGTTTCACGAACCGGCTCTGGACCGCGAGAAATTCGGTCGTCTCATTGAGTTCGCCACACGACGCAGCAATCCCAGTCCGCAGGCCGTGGATCGCCTGAAGGTTGAATATCAACGCCAGTTCGGCGACGAATACGTATCACCACCAGAGACCACGAACGAATAACCTGCGCGAGGGTCGGTACAAGACGATCATCGAGTGGCCCTGATAGCTCGCTTATCAGGGCAGCGTGACCGTGGGAAGATGCCGTTTGACGCTCTCCAATAAGCGACGTTGCACTCCGCGTAATCGCTCACCAAGTCCTGTTGAACTGCCCTGTCAAACTCCACTTCGCCGACGGCTGCGCCGCCCCGAAAGAATCTTTCGGGTCCACCCCATCGAGCACAAAAAAACGCCACGGCCGAACGAACGGCAGTGGCGTTTCTGCATTAATCGCGTCGGAAACTACTCGTCGCTGTCTCGCAGTTTGGCGAGGACGGTGTAGTCTTCCAGGGTGGTCGTATCCCCCGCTGATTCGCGGCCGGCGGCGATGTCTCGGAGGAGGCGTCGCATGATTTTTCCAGAGCGGGTCTTCGGCAGAGCAGCCGCGAAGCGGATCTGATCCGGTGTCGCGATCGCACCGATCTGCTTGCGGACGTGCTGGGTCAGCTCTTTCTTGAGCTCATCGTCCCCTTCGCCAGTCTTCAGCGAAACGAAACAGCAGATCCCCTCGCCCTTCAGGTCGTGCGGGAAACCGACCACGGCTGCTTCGGTCACTGCTTCGTGAGCCACCAGAGCCGACTCAACTTCCATCGTGCTCAGACGATGCCCGGAGACGTTCAACACGTCATCGACGCGCCCCATCACCCAGTAGTAGCCGTCTTCGTCTTTTCGGGCTCCATCGCCGGCGAAATAGCAGCCGTCGATCTTGGAGAAGTAGGTGTCCTTGAACCGTTCGTGATCGCCGTATAGGGTTCGGAGCATGTGCGGCCAGGGAGCCGTCATTACCAGGAGTCCGCCCTGATTCTCGCCAAGTTCGTTCCCCTGTTCATCGACGATGGCTGGCACAACGCCTGGCAGCGGCTTAGTACAGCTTCCCGGCTTGGTTGCGGTGATTCCCGGCAGCGGGCTGATCATGATGCCGCCCGTTTCGGTCTGCCACCAGGTATCGACGATCGGACACCGTTCGCCGCCAATCGTGCTGTGATACCACATCCACGCCTTGGGATTGATCGGCTCGCCGACGGTGCCGAGCAGTCGCAGACTCGACAGATCATACTGCTGCGGCCACTGATCGCCCCATTTCATGAAGGCCCGAATCGCGGTCGGAGCGGTGTAGAACAGCGAGACCTTGTACTTCTCGACGAGCTGCCAGAAGCGACCTTCATCCGGCCAGTTCGGGGCTCCCTCGTACATCATGGTCGTGGCTCCATTGGCCAGCGGACCGTAGACGATGTAGCTGTGTCCGGTAATCCAGCCAATGTCGGCCGTGCACCAGTAGGTGTCTTCCGGGCTCAGGTCGAAGACCCAGCGGGTCGTCATCATCGCACCCAGGATGTAGCCGCCGGTCGTGTGCATCACGCCCTTCGGCTTTCCGGTGCTTCCCGACGTATACAGAATGAAGAGCGGATGCTCGCTGTCGAGTTCGGCAGCCGGGCAGTCGGCCGACTCGCTCTCCATCAGCTCGTGCCACCAGTAGTCGCGATCAGGCACCATGGTGACATCGCAGCCGGTTCGCTGATAGACGATGACCTTCTCGACGCTGGGCGACTTCTCGAGGCTATCGTCCACGGCTGCCTTGAGCGGAACTTCTTTGCCACGACGCCACCCGGCATCGGCTGTGATGACGAGCTTCGCCTGAGCATCGTTGTTGCGGTCGGCGACGGCATCCGAACTGAAACCACCGAAGATGATCGAGTGTGTCGCGCCGATGCGGGCACAGGCGAGCATGGCGATCGCCAGTTCAGGAACCATCGGCATGTAAAGCGTGACGCGATCGCCAGCTTCAATGCCCATTCGCTTCAGGACGTTGGCGAACTTGGAAACTTCGCGATGCAGATCCTGGTAACGCAGGACCCGGGTATCGCCCGGCTCGCCTTCCCAGATGATGGCTGCTTTGTTCGCCAGACCGGCTTCGAGATGACGGTCGATACACTGGTAGCAGGCGTTGATCTTGCCGCCTTCGAACCACTTCGTTTCGGGCATGTCGCCCGACATCACGCTCTGAAACGGCTCGAACCAGGCCAGATTTTCTTTGGCCAGATCGCCCCAGAACTCGGCGGGGTTGTCTTTGGCGTGCTGCCAGGCCTGCTGATACTCGGCTTCCGAGCGGAAACTGACACGGGGCTCGAACTCGGCCGGGGGCGGAAAGAGGCGGGTTTCGTGCAGAACGCTTTCGATATTGCCGGCATCGGTCGCAGACATGGTGGGCTCCCAGAGACTGTATTCGTCGAAGTTATCGCGGTGAACCGGGTGAATTCCCCCGGGGCGATTACGGCTGAGGACTGTCGCAGTCCCCGGCGAAATGCCTATTCACGAGCACAGTCACATTAAAATGGGAACCGATCAACAGCAAGGCATCAGATAGTAAAGATGCGTTTTCGTGTCGTCAACGACGTCAGCAACTTCCCAGCTATCGCATTTTGCCTCAGCAGGTGACGCAGTCACAAGAGGCTGCGCCCTGGGCGAAATATCTGCAAAGAGCCCACCGTTTCAATACAACGCGCGGATGGCGCTGCCTCTAGTCGCTACCGCGCCCAGCCCGCTGCGGCGGACGGGCCACTCCATGCGAGCCACAATCTTCTTTGATTCAGAGTTCCTCGCTCCCGATTCGCTTACCGACGAATCGTCGAACTCGGAACTGGAATCCGGCTCACCCATTCGCCGATCTCGGTCACAAGGTGCTGGGCCTGCGGGAAGGTGTGCAGATACCGCATGAACCCGTGGATCATTCCCGGGATGTCGTGATGGATCGTGTCGGTGCCGGCGTCGATCAAACGGTTCGCGTAAGCATGCCCTTCGTCGCGGAGCGGATCGAATTCACACGTCACGATGAAGGTCGGGGGCAGTCCTTCGCAACTGTCGATCTGCAGAGGCGAAGCCGTCGGCAGTCCTCGTTGCAACTCGTCGGGACAGTAATGCTCCCAGAACCATTTCATTGCAGCCGTGGTCAGAAGATAGCCTTCCGCGTTCGTCTGATACGATGCACGACCCAGGTCGCAGTCGGTCACGGGGTAAAGGAGAATCTGACCAGCGATATGCACGCGGCCATGTCCGTGATACGAATGAGCCACGACGGCTGCCAGATTTCCGCCGGCACTGTCACCGACAAGCACGACGCTGTCGGCATTCGGCAGGCTGTCGATGTGAGCCGTCCATTCGGTTGCAGTCAGCATTTCGACAGCGTCGATGCAGTCTTCCAGTCCGCAGGGATACGGGTACTCCGGAGCGAGCCGGTAGTCGAGACTGACGAGCACGGAACCGGTCGCCGCCGCCAGAGCTCGACAGAGCTGGTCGTAATCATCGAGCTTGCCGAGCACCCAGCCGCCACCGTGAATGAAGACCATGAGCGGGGCATGCGGATCGATCGCGGCTTTCGGGCGATACACCCGGGCGGGAATCGAGCCGTTTCGGGTAGGGATCTGAACATCTTCGATCTGATGCATCGGCTCCAGATCGCCGAGAGTTGGCTGCTTCCGGCTGCGAGCTTCTTCGATCGTCATTTCGTGCAGCTGCCGGGACGAGAACATCGACATGGTATCGAGAAGCAGACGCGCTTGATCATCCAATGGCATGGGAGTCACCTCCGTACTTGAGCTCGCTGCGAGAAAGAGGCGCGGGCTGGCACGGCTTTTAATTCGTTTCAATCATTCAGAACGGATTTGAATCCACGAGGCGTTGAGTCGCGAACATGTGGGATTCTCTGGTAGGCTGTGCGGAGCGCTCGGGGCGGGCAGACCGTTTGACATTAGGCTGGCGCCCGCGTCGTGATCGCTGAGATCAACGGCCTCTGTCTCGATTGTAACGAGGAGCACTGCTACGTGAACTACCGAACTTCGTTGATTCCGCTGATTGTTACTATCTTTTCGCTGCTGGCGTTTGCCGCCGAGTCCTCCCGGGCAGCCGAAACACCACCCAATATTGTCCTCATCCTCTGCGATAACCTTGGCTATGGGGACATCGAGCCCTTCGGTTCCGAGAAGCATCGCACGCCGCATCTGAATCAGCTCGCGAAGGATGGCCGGAAGTTCACGCACTTTTATTCCGCCAGCGGCGTCTGCACTCCGAGCCGGGCAGCTCTCATGACCGGGTGTTATCCTCAGCGGGTCGACATGGCAATTACCGATGGCGCAGTTCTGCGTCCCGTTTCGCCGATCGGGCTGAACCCGCAGGAATGGACGATTGCCGAACATCTGCAGCAGGCCGGCTACGCGACCGCTGCGTTCGGCAAATGGCATCTGGGAGACCAGCCGCCGTTTCTCCCCACCAGTCAGGGGTTCGATCATTACGAAGGCATCCCCTACAGCGACGACATGACGCCGCGGGAAGGCCAGATCTGGCCTCCACTGCCGTTGATGAAGAACACGGAAGTCGTCTCCGCTCCCGTCGACCGGAATCTGCTGACGCGGGATCTGAACCGGGCCGCCTGCGATTGGATTCGTGAGCACAAGGATGAGCCGTTCTTCGTATACATGCCCGAATGCATGCCCGGCAGTACGCAGGCTCCCTTCGCGAGCGACGACTTTCGCGGCAAATCAGAGAATGGTCCCTGGGGCGATTCGATTGAGGAACTGGACTGGTCCGTCGGACAGGTTGTGAAGACGCTCGAAGAGCTCGGCCTGAGGGAAAAGACGCTGCTCATCTGGACGTCGGACAACGGCGCTCCCCGTCGCAATCCGGAACAGGGTTCCAACGGACCACTCGGCGGCTGGGGTTACACGACACATGAAGGGGGCCAGCGGGTTCCCTGCATCATGAGCTGGCCCGGCACCATCCCGGCCGGTACCGAATGTGATGAACTGACCACGATGATGGACTTCTACCCGACCTTCGTTGAACTGAGCGGAGCTCCGCTCAAGTCCGATGCCCGCCGTGATGGCCACAACATTCTCGGACTGATGACCGGGGAGAAAGACGAGAGCCCGTACGAGGCCTTCTATTACTATCAGATGGACCAGCTTCAGGCCGTTCGCGCCGGGGAATGGAAACTCTTCCTCCCAATCGAAACACGCCCCCGATCGTCCAACGATCGATCGCGACAGCAGGCCGAGCAGCTCTACAACGTGGCGAACGATCCGGGCGAGTCGAACGATGTGGCTGACGAACATCCCAAAATTGTAAAACGACTGACCGCGCTCGCTGAGAAGGGACGCAAGATGCTGGGTGACCGGGGCCAGCCCAGCGATCAGGTGCGGCCGCATGGCATCTTTGAGAATCCTCAACCGATTCTGCTGCAGCAATGACAGCCGCCGATCCCCCGCCCGGAGAGCCGCGGCGTCATCGCCAGATCAGTCTACCGGCGGCGTTTCTCTGTGCGATCCGTGGGCTGACCGGAGCGCTGAGACGCGAACGCAACCTGAAAATCATGGTTGCGTTCGCGATTCCGGTCTTCCTCCTTGGAGCCGCGTTACAACTCGCCTCCTGGGAATGGATCACGCTCATCCTGACCAGCGCCTTCGTCCTGGTGAGCGAACTTTTCAACACAGCGCTGGAACGCACTCTCGATCGCATCGGTCTCGAACATCATCCCCTCACCGGAGAAGCCAAGGACATCGCCGCCGGTGCGGTTTTGTTGAGTTCGATAACAGCCGTGGTGGTCGGGCTAATCATCTTCGGCCCGAAATTGTTTGCCCTGCTCAAGTAGTAAGTCGGAGTGTTTCGCTTTGTTTCGCTTTCAAGAACTCATCGACTGGTTAGAACAACTTCCTGCGGATCATTCCTTGAGACATGAAACCGACAAAGTCGAGCGACTTCTGTTGAGTTGTGAAGACGTTCGCTACGCGAAACTGAGCTTGAGCCGTGACAGATATCTGGAAGTTACCTCGTTGAAATCCGAAATGTTCCGGCAACGAACCGGAGAGAGACTCAATGGTGTGCCAGAGCTCCTAGTGAATCTGCGGCATTCATGTTCCGAGACAGTCGTCATCTACACATTTTTTAACGACGAATTCGGACTCGACATTGCCACGTCGGATCGGACCATCTTCGGGGCGTTCTTCTCACAACGGCGCTTCGTTCACGGAACACCGACTGAAGTGGGTCAGAGTTTTCACCTTGATCGTAAATCGACGGACGAGATTTAAAGCTCAAGTGATCGAGACGGGTGGCCCGTCCGTCGCAGCGGGCGGGTCGCGGAAGCGACAAGAGGCTGCGCCATCCGCGCGTTGCATTGACACCGTCGGTTCTCGAACAAATTTCGCCTATGGCGCGGCCTCTTGTGACTTCGTCACCCGCCCGTGCCGGACGGGCCACCCACCGCTAATTCGCATCGCGTACTTGATTTGGTGCCAATCGGATAGCCGCTGGCATCTCCCTGCAGATTCGACGATCCACCTCACGACCACGTCGCATGCTTGCCCTGCTTCGCGATGCAAGCATGACACCCGCCACCGACAGAGTCCACTCCAGTAGGGTCCGCTGTGTGGACGCGGAATGGACTCCCGGGCGCTGAAAAGGTCACTCTGCTCCAATTGGTTTTGCAACGTCCGATTGCAAACCACACTCCAGCAATTCCACGCCGTTCTCACAGCCACCTGCCGATGGCGTCGGCACTGTGGACCCTACTTTTTGCGGCGGGCTTCGATGGCTTCGATCTTCTTGCGTTCTTTGTCGAGAACGTTTTCCGGGATCTCGGCCGGGGTGAAATCGCCCGCTTTCACTTCTTCATCGGCGGGGATTTCCCGCATGCGGATGTTGCGGTACCAGACCGGATCGCCGTGGTCCTGCAGGGACAGCTTTGCGCCGCGAGCCGTGAGATCGCCGCCGCGACGCTTGAGCAGTTCGACGTTCCAGGCCCATTTCGGATCGGTGTAGTCGAAGTCGATGACCTTTTCGCCATTCAACCAGTGTTGAATTACGGTTCCCTTACAGACGATGCGACCGGTATTCCATTCGCCAACCGGTTTCGTGGCGTCTTTCGAGGGAGCCATGCAGAAGTAGACGGAAGCCGCACTTGTTCGCGGATTCTCGCCGTCGGCATGTCGGGAGTTGTCGAGAATCTGGTACTCGTACTGCGTCGGACGATAGTAGACGCCGGAATTGCTCTTCGGACCGACCTTCCATTCGAACCGCAGCTCAAAGTCATCGGGGACCGATTCCTTCTGATACACGAGGCTGCCCCCTTTGCCGGAGCGGGTAATCACTCCGTCTTCGACTTTCCAGTTGCCGGAGTGCTGCCAGCCATCCAGATTGTCGCCATCGAACAACTGTCGGAATCCCTGCTGCTTTTCTTTGGCGGTGAGTTCATTCTGCTCCCCCGCAACCGCGACAGATCCCAGCGACAGACACAGTACGCTTAATGCAATGACGAATTTCATGAGTCATCCTCGGAGAGTGCTTCCAGTGAGAGCCGGCCTGCCAAAGCAGCCGGAGAAATGTTCGCATCGATTCTGCAGGATATGTCTGGCAATTTCCACCGGTTCCGACGGGAACGATGTCAGCGGTAGAGTTCCGTGGAGCCGGACTGCCGGGTAAACTTCGGGCAGCGCTTTGTTCGCCCGCCTCACCTGGAATTGCCCACCCGATGGAGTTGCCCGATGAAATGGACCACATTGCTGCTCGTTCTGCTCGCCACTTCCACCACCTTCGCCGAGGACTGGCCCCAGTGGATGGGCCCGAAGCGGGATAATATCTGGCGGGAAACGGGAATTGTTGAAGAGTTCGGCGACGAGCCTCGCTACCTCTGGAAGACCCCCATTGCCGGCGGCTATGCAGGCCCGTCGATTGCGAACGGCCGGGTTTACGTCACCGACTACGTCACGAAGGACGATGTCAAGGTTTCCAACTTCGAACGTGAGCTTTTCACCGGCATCGAACGGGTGATGTGCCTCGACCAGACGACCGGAAAGGAACTCTGGAAGCACCAATATCCGGTGCAGTACACCATGTCTTACCCGGCGGGTCCGCGTTGTACGCCGAACGTGCATGGCGGCCATGTTTACACGCTCGGCGGCGAAGGCAATCTGATCTGCTTCAATGCCGAGTCGGGTGACGTTGTCTGGTCGAAGAATCTCCCGGTCGAATATGCCACGAAGACACCGCTTTGGGGATATGCGGCTCATCCGCTCATCGAAGGAGACACGCTGATTACGCTCGCCGGCGGTCCAGGGAGCCTGGTCGTTGCGCTCGATCTGAAAACCGGGGAAGAAGTCTGGCGATCGCTGACATCGAAGGAACAGGGCTACGCTCCGCCGCGAATTATTCAGGCGGGCGGCAAGCGACAACTGATTGTCGCCTACCCGGAAGGGTTGTCCGGTCTTGATCCCGCGACCGGGAAAGAATACTGGACGGCTCCCTATCAGGCCAACAATGGCTCGATCATCATGACCCCCGTTCACGCCGGAAACCATATTTATGTCGGCGGCTTCAACAACAAGAACCTGCTCGTCGAACTCGGAACAGACGAGCCGACCGCGACAACGGTTTGGCGCGATCAGCCGCGTCTGGCCATGAGCCCGGTCAACGTGCAACCGTTTCTGACCGACGACAAAACGCTGATCGGCTTCGACCAGAGTGGCCAGATGCTCTGCCTCGACCTGCTGACAGGCGAACGAATCTGGCAGTCGACCGAGCCCTTGAACATGTCCCGCCCCGTGAATTCGGGCACGGCGTTCATTGTGAAGAACGAAGACCGTTTCTTCCTGTTCAACGAGCAGGGAGAACTCATCATTGCCCGGCTGTCTCGGGAGGGTTACGACGAAGTCGATTCCATGAAAGTCATTGAATCGACGAACCTCGCATTTGGTCGCGATGTCGTGTGGAGTGCTCCGGCATATGCCGACAAGTGCGCGTTCATCCGAAACGACAAGGAAATCGTCTGCGTCGATCTCTCTGTCCGTTAAGGTTAACGACGAGAGTTGAGATTCTCCTTGTTCACAAGTACGATCACCCCTGCTTTTCGGAAAGTCTGTTCAGGGACCATAGCTCAATCGGTTAGAGCAGCGGACTCATAATCCGTTGGTTCTCGGTTCAAGTCCGAGTGGTCCCACTTTCTTCCTCTTGGAATGGCCTGCCTGATGAAATTTCTGTCGACTGCTCTGCTGACTCTCTCCCTGGTTCCCGCTTCGGGATTTGCGCAGATGATCGTGGCCCATCGCGGGGCTTCGTTTGATGCCCCGGAGAACACGCTGGCCGCTTTCGAACTGGCCTGGGAGCAGAACGCCGATGCGATTGAGGGGGACTTCTACGTCACCGCTGACCAGAAGATCGTCTGCATTCACGACAAGACCACCAAACGGACGGCTGGCAGCGAATTGAAGGTCTCCGAGTCGACCTACGACCAGCTGAAAGATCTCGATGTCGGACGTTGGAAAGCCGACCGCTATGCCGGGGAACGAATTTCCCTGCTGGAAGATGTGCTCAAGATTGTGCCTGAGAACAAGATCTTCCTGATCGAACTCAAGAGTGGGCCGGAAATCGTCGAACCACTGACGAAAGTCCTCGAGAACTCACCTGTGCCTCGCGAGAACCTGCGGATCATTTGCTTTAATGATGAGGTTGTCGCTCAATGCAAAGAGGCGATGCCGGACATCAAGGCATTCTGGCTGACGTCCTTCAAGCAGAATGAAGAGAACCAGACCTGGTCGCCGACGGCTGCTAATGTTCTGGCGACGCTGAAACGCCTCAACTGCGACGGCGTCGACACCAAAGCCGAGCGAGCCGTGGTGACGCAGAAGTTTGTCGACGAAATCAAAACCGCCGGCTACGAGTACCACGTCTGGACTGTCAACGATCCGGCCGATGCAAAGTACTTCAGCAAGATTGGCGTCGACTCGATTACGACCGACCGCCCGGAATTCATCCGCGACGCGATTGGGAAGTAACATCTCGGGTGCCGTGCCCACCTTCGCGCGGGCATGGCGATTTAGAAGCTCGCACCGCAACCGACCTGTTCTTCCATGCTGAATTAAGAACGACGTCGACTTCCCTCGCTGACGCTTCGGGTTGGGATGGTGTGTGAAGCGTGATCTACTCCACAGATGTGGGGTGCGTCTAGACGCACCGGGCCAACGTCACCGCGCAATCAACGTCGCCACTACTCCACAAAGGCCCATTCGA
This sequence comes from Planctomycetaceae bacterium, assembly GCA_017795105.1. Taxonomy (GTDB): domain Bacteria; phylum Planctomycetota; class Planctomycetia; order Planctomycetales; family Planctomycetaceae; genus Rubinisphaera. The sequence continues at coordinate 4,840,374 of CP051247.1, read as the reverse complement.
TCTCTTGCAGACGATAACAATAGGTCGCGCCCGAATCTTCAATCCGATTGGTGCGTCAAGACGCCCCCTACAGACTCTCCACTGAAGTGGACTAGGCTTCCTTTTCCTGCTTCTCACGTTGTTTCTCGGCCTGATACTGGGCTTCCATCTCGACGAGAGTTGCTTTGTCGATCGACATGCCGTTTCGGGCCAGTCCGGTTTCAATGGCACGGAAGCGGCGTTTGAACTTCGCGTTGGTTTTCCGCAACGCTTCTTCGGGATTCAGCTTCCAGCGACGGGCAATGTTCGCCAGCACGAACAGCACATCGCCAAGCTCCTCCTCGGCTCGCTGACGACGGGCTTCGTCCTCAATCGGAACATCGAGTGTGTGCTCGGCATCGATGGTGATCTCCATCGCGTCGGAAGGATCGGCTTCGTAGAGTTCGTCGCGAAGCTCGTCGAGTTCTTCCTGAAGTTTACTGAAGAGCATATCGCGATGCGGAAAATCGTACCCGACGCGGGCGGCTTTATCCTGCAGGCGAGCAGCTGCGGCTAATGCGGGTAAATCCTGGGGAAGACCGTCGAGCTTCGATTCGCGTTTCGGCTTGCCTTCAGCCTGCTTGATCTTGTCCCAGGTCTGCTTGACCTGATCGGCATTGTCGACCGATTCCTCGCCAAAGACATGCGGATGACGCCGGACCATCTTTTCACGGAGGACGCGAACGACATCGACAATATTGAAGCGGGCCTCATCGGCTCCGATCTGGGCATCGAGAACAACCTGCAGCAGCACATCGCCGAGTTCTTCGACAATCGCCGCATCGTCGCCCGAGTCGATTGCTTCGAGTAGTTCGTAGGTTTCTTCCAGCGTGAATGGCTTGATGGTCTCCAGTGTCTGCTGGCGATCCCAGGGGCAGCCTTCCGGGGAACGCAAATGGGCGATTACTTCGCAGAGCCGCCAGAATTCCTGCTGAACTTCGCTCTGATCCGGCGGATGGCCCATGGACTGATTGGATGGGGACGTCATAGGATTCCTCGTATGAGTTCCGCCGGTTTCACTGAAATCTGGCGGAGGATGATTTGCGGAGCAGACGCGACTATACTGAAGTCCGCTCGTGCTTCTCAACGCACCAATTCTCCGAAGATTCGAGGAGTCTAGTCGTGTTCAGGTTTTCTGCACTGTTGCTCGCTGCCTGCTTGTTCGCTCCCTCCGTTGCCGGCATTTGCCTGGCCGAAGACGGGAAATCGTCCCCGAAGGTCTCTCGCCAGGAAGCTGAGCAGGCGTTCGTCGAGCAGCTTTCCAACGTCGCACTTGTCGGATACTTCTCGGTTGAAGGAGCCAATGACGGCAACAACAAGCCGGAACGCTACGAGATTCGCAAGATCAACAAGGTCAATGAATCGACGTGGATGTTTCAGACTCGCATCAAGTACGGACAGGTCGATGCCACCGTGCCGCTGCTGATCCCGGTTGAATGGGCCGGAGACACCCCGATGGTCTCGCTCACCGACTTCACCATTCCCGGCATGGGAACATTCACGTGCCGCGTCCTCTTTTACGAAGACCGCTACGCCGGCACATGGCAGCATGGCGAGAGTGGTGGCCACATGTGGGGTACGATTGAGAAGCTCCCCGAGCAACAGAACGAGAACACCGGCAACCGCCGCAGCCGGGAAGGCTCCAGGGACAAGTAAGTCCACTCCGGCAGCATAGCGTTGATTCGCCCTCTTCTTCGAAGGGTGCCATGCTTACATCGCGCAGCAGGGTGAGCATGCCGTGGATCGCGTTTGTTGAAACGGGTGAAGGAGAATGCCCTCTTCACTGTGCTTCATTCAGAACGCCCCTCCCGCGAAACTCCTTCTTCCTTAAAGTTGATCCCGTCGTCGACAGGCATGCTTGCCCTGCTGCGCGATGCAAGCATGGCACCCAGCATCAGGTCCACTCCAGTAGGTCCCGCTGTGCGGACGCGTATTGCAAACAAAGCCCGCACTCTTTGTTTCTATGAACGCGTTCGCCATGTGACTCCGGACAATCAACCGCGAAGTTCACGTCCATTCCGCGGCTGCACAGCGGACCCTACGAAAAAAGCCCACTCTGGTTGAGAGTGGGCTTTTGTTTTCACGTTCTCGTTCGACTTAGCTGAGCGACAGGGCTCCTTCGCCGCAGTAGTCGGGGTTACCGAACGTCTTGAGGTTGTGGCCGAAGCTCTGAGCCAGAGCCAGGTGGAGACGGTTATGGGCGACGCGGCCGAGCTTCAACGAGCGGCCCATCTTGTAGCCCATGCCGCCACCAATCATGACGAACGGAATATCGTTCAGCGTGTGCGAGCTTCCCTTACCGAGTTCGTTGGTCCAGATGACCATGGTGTGGTCGAGCATGCTGCCGTTGTCACCCGGTTCCGGGGTCTCGGCGAGTTTCTTACACAGGTAAGCAACCTGCTCGGCGTACCAGGTGTTGATCTTGGTCAGCTTGTCCATGGCTTCGGTGTTGCTGTCCGGCTCGTGCGACAGGGAGTGGTGCCCTTCGTCGATGCCGAGCCAGGTCATCTTTGCCTGACCAACCGAGTTCGTGTACTGCAACGAGGCAATACGTGCGAAGTCCGACTTGAAGCTGTTGACCATCAGGTCAATCTGCATCTTGCTGATCTTCGGCATGTTCTCGTTGGTATCGCGAACGCCAAGTTCAAGCTGAGGCACGGCGTGACCGACGGCTGCCGGATTTTCCTGCTTCAGTTCCTGCTCCATCTCGCGAACGAACGTGGTCTGCTCTTCGAGCAACTGACGATCTTCCGAGCTGACCATGGAACGAATCTTCGCCAGGTCGGCCTGCAGCGGATCGAGGATGCTCTTCAGGCTTTCACGATCTTTCATCTGACCGTACAGCTTACTCAGCATTTTGTACGGATCGTCGATCGGCGCGATCGGTTTGTTGGCCCCGGCATAGACCATGCGGGTCCAGGTATCGGCACGTTCCGGCACAACGACACCGAATTCCAGCGAACCGAAACGCGTGCTGGTTTCAGGATTCGACTGCAGGGAATTCTTGATTTCCTGGTCAATCGAGAGGCCACTGGCCCATCCAGCTGGCGTGTGCGAACCACCCTGGATATTCCCCGGGAACAGCTCGGTTCCGGTGAGCAGGCAGCCGATGCCGCGCATGTGGCTGTCGCCGTCTCCGCCGATCTTGTCACTCACGCCGTGCAGGAGCAGCATTTTGTCCTTATACGGGGCGAGCGGCTGCAGAATTGGCTTCAGCGTGAAGTTCTCGCCTTCTTCTTCCGGCCAGAACTGATCAGGCACAACACCGTTTGGGCTGAAGATGACGACCATCCGCTGCTTTTTTGCAGTAGTTCCGGCGTATCCCAAGCTCGGCAGCCCTGACAGAAACGGCACGGAGAGTGCGCCCAATCCGAGTTGCTTGACGAAATCACGGCGTTGCAGATTGTATGTCATGGCAAGATCCCTAAGGCAGGATAAGTAAGGTGGGTCACTTTCAATTATACAGCTATTTTGATGAATGAACAGCCGAATTCCCTATGATTACAGGAGTTCCGCGATCAGTCGTGCGGAACCTTGCCAGGATCCTTCTGTTCAGTTTGCGGCTGTTTTCGCCAGTTGATCCTGACGAGCCTGCCGCCGCTGGTGAGCCGATTTCAGGGCGATCTGCACCAGCATACGCTGCATATTGAAATTGTTCTTCTGGAAGTCGTCGTGCAACTGACTCAGCATTTCTGGGCCGAAGGCTTGAATCGGCTGCTTGGTCAGATACTGGAACATTTGCTCGATGAACGCCTGGTGAGCTTCATCGCTGGTGACCAGGAACTTCGACAGCTCTTCGGCTCCAGCGAATTTCGTTTCGTCGCCCTCGCGGGAAACGTATGAACCAGACGAATCAATCGTTTTCTCGCCTTCCTTCGTTCGGTATCGACCAACCTCATCAAAATTCTCCAATGCGAACCCGAGATGATTGATCAGACCGTGGCATGACTTGCAGGCAACGGGAGCCGTCTGATGGGCCGTCCGCTCGCGTGTTGTCAACGACGGATCAAGATCTGGCGGCGTCGGCGAAACCGCGATCGGGGGCGGCTTGAGGAATCGGCCGAGCAGACTGCGGGAAAGAAACACGCCGCGATGAATCGGGGAGGTCGCATCTTCATAGGCCAGTCCGGCCAGCATGTAAGGATGTGTCAAGATTCCTGATCGCTTATCCGGCTCGAACGATACTTTCTCGAAGAGCGGTCCCTTCACTTCCGGCAGACCATAGAACTCGGCAATTCGAGGATTCACGAAAATCGAGTCGGCCTGCAGCAACGTGCGGAAGTCCGATTCTTCGGACCAGAAAATATCGTTGAGATAAAGTTCCAGCGAGGACTTCAAATCGTGGGCCAGTTCGGGCGTGAACTGGGCGTGTTCTTCGTCCGATTTGTCCATCTCGGAGAAGTGATCGAAGTAAAGCCACTGATGAAAGAAGGCGCGGACCTTCGATCTGGCCCGCATATCTTTGGCCATCCGTTCGGCCTGCGACTGAAGATCTTTCCCGTCGACGAGCTTCTTCTGAGCAGCCGATTTCAACAGTGAGGCATCAGGGATCGAATCCCATAACGTCAGTGCCATCCAGGCTGCGTAGTCGTAGTCGTCAAACTCGCTGCTACCGATGTAGGGGAACAGAAACCGTGGAGACTTGAGCGTCAGCAGTACGGAACGCTTCACCGCCACGGCGAGATCAGGAGCATCCTCAAAGTGTTGATCGACATAGAGCTTCTTCACTTCGTCCGACAGCGGACGACGAAAGGCCCGGCTTGCGAAGTCGACACAGAACTGTTTCAGCTTCGGTTCGGTCTCGGCGTTGAACTCGCGAACTTTGATCAACGAATCGAGTCGAGCCATGACCTTGTCGGCGACTTCAATGGCAGCAGCCGTCGTCGCTTCATCCCATTCGGGAGAAACTTGCACGCCGCGTTCGTATCCAACGCTCTTGTCATCCGGCGGGAAGTTCGTTTCGACGATCAGCCATTCCGGGAACGTCGCCTTGGAGAGCGCGTGCGGGGGAATGAGTTGTTCCGGACCGTGGGGCGGCTTCCACTTCAGTTTGATGCCGACAGTTTTGTCGGACTTGGCTTTGTTAAGATCGAGACGCAGCGAATAAGCGCGTCCTTCAATCAGAAAGATGTCTTTACGGTATTCAGTCTGGTCGCCAGATTTGACGCGAAAGTCAATCAGCGGTTCCGAACCACCGTTAATCCAGAGTTCACCACCGTTCGAGGAATCGACGATGAATTCGTAGTACCCGGTTTCGGGAGCGAACACCGAGCCGGACCAGTTGATGACGTATTGCTCGTCCTTAATCGTCTCGGGATCGGGGCCGGCTTCGCCAAAGTCGAAATCGATTCCATGATCGATTCGCTCGATGGCGATGTTGTCCTTTCCACGATTGCGGGACTTGTAGTAGCGCCCCTGAAGTCCCTGCTCATCGCCGAACTGATTGCCCCACTGAAAGCTGGCCACCAGATCGGCCACGCTGTTGCGATACTGTCGGACGGTCAGCCGGGAGAAATCGACCGTCGGGGGCTGATTCCGTACCCGGGCGATGATGGAGTAGAATTCCTCATGAATATAAGCGGCGACGGCCTCGGCATCTTCCGCCACACAAGCCTCCGGCTCCCCTTCCGGCATGGCAGCCGAGATATAGTCGGCCAGTTCGCTGACAGCCAGATCGCCAATCAGTGGTTCCGCGTAAACCGACTGCACTCCCTGTCCCCGATCCCCGTGACAGTCGGCGCACTGCTTGGCGTAAATCGCCTTGCCCTTCTCCATCAATTTGTCATCGGCGAAGGCAGCAGTCTGAGCGTAAAGAAAGAGTACCGCACAGAGAAGTTGCAGAACTCCAAAGTGAGTTTGAATTCCAGTATGAATCCGGGAGTCAACCATAATCGTCCTCTTGGTCGCGGGGGACGCGAAGGCAGGCAGCAGATGAGGAAGGAATGGATCGGCGCCAGCGGGGCACCGATCCATCGATCATTATATGACTCTCCAGCCAGTCAGGCAAATGAATTCCACCTCGGCATCCCCTGTTTTCACGGGTGAAACTGCCCCTGGTGAGCAGATTTCTATGAGTTTTCGCCCGTTTCGCTGTTGATTGCCTTCTCACCGTTATAGAATTGAGATCCATTCAAAAAACCGCCAGCTGCAACTCGCGGGCCGGCGGTTGTTCTCATGCCCATCAGTGGCGTCAGCGGGTCGAGGAGTAGCGGTGATGCGTTGGTTTGCGGTCGGAATCTGGCTGTGCTGCGTCGCGACGATCGGCTTCGCAGAAGAACGAAACAAACAGGATAAGCTGTCAGTCTTCATTGGCACCTACACAACAGCGGGCAGCCAGGGAATCTACACGCTCAGCTTCGACAGAGGCACGGGTGAACTGACCGAAGCGGGTGAACCGGTTCATCTCCCGAATCCATCGTTCCTTACGATTCATCCGAAGAAACCAGTCCTCTACGCGGTCAGCGAAGTCCGCGATTTTAATGAAGGTAAATCGGGGGCAGTTGCCGCCTACGCGTGGGACAAAGCGGCCAACACGCTGACGCTGCTGAATCAGGTTGCGTCTGCTGGCGGGTCGCCCTGCCACGTCGACGTCGATTCGACTGGCTCCACGCTCGTTGTTGCCAACTACAGTTCGGGCACAGTCGCCAGCTTCAAAATTCAGGACGACGGCTCACTGTCCGAAGCAGTGAGCGTCATGCAGCACGAAGGCAGCAGCGTTAACGAACGTCGTCAGGAAGCCCCTCACGCTCACTCGGTGACGGTCTCCGCCGATAACCGATTCGTCTACGCCGCCGACCTGGGAACCGACAAGGTGATGATCTATCAGCTCGATCCCGCCACGGCTCGGCTGACGCCTTCCTCGCCCGATTCGGTCGATCTTGAACCCGGTTCAGGACCGAGACATCTGGTGATCAATGCCGAAGGCGATGGGGTCTACGTTCTCAACGAACTCGCTTCGACCATTACTTTGCTCGAACGGGACGGCGAAACAGGAGCTCTGGCGGTCCTGCAGACAGTCAGCACATTGCCTGGCGAATATGAGGGGAACAATGGCACGGCCGAAATCGTGATGCACCCCTCCGGTAAAACGGTTTATGCTTCGAATCGCGGTCACGATTCGATCGCCATCTTCAAGGTGGTCGGCTGCACCGGCCGGCTGGAATCGCAGGGACATATTTCGACCGGTGGCCAGGTCCCTCGCAACTTTAATCTCGTTCCGGGCGGAAACTGGCTCCTCGCCGCCAATCAGAAGACTAATAATATAGTCGTCTTCAAAATTGATTCGGAACATGGCCAGCTCGCCGAGACCGGCAAATCGATCGCGATCCCTGCCCCGGTCTGTGTCTGCTTTCCCAGCCGCTAAACGCGGACGGCGGACCGACTGGCCCAGACGACCCGTCGAACGTCCTCCGCGGATGAGCCGGCGGAGGATTTAACGACCTTATGTTTCAATTCGCGCTGCACAATGTTCTCAGTCGTCCGGTCCGCTCCGGTCTGGCCATTCTGGGAATGACCGTCGCCATCATGGGGATGGTCGGACTCTTTTCTATTGCCGAAGGACTCGATCGAGTCGTCGGCAATACGCTGAACCGTGTCTCTGGCTTCGTTGCGATGCAGCGCGGGGCACCGATTCCACTCTTCTCCACACTGCCACGTTCATGGATTGAAGAGATCGAAACCATCCCCGGCGTTCGCGCGGCAACTTCCGAGTGCTGGGCTCGCGTGAACGTGATCGAAGGTGAGATTGTCGTCTCCCCTCCGCGAATGCTTTGCGGAACCGATATCGAGCGGCGTTCGAAACTGCAGGTCGGTCTGTTCCGCGAAGACATTGTCGCCGGTCGGTTTCTGCAGCCGCAGGATGTCGGGACCAGACACTGCGTGATTAGCCGCCAGATTGCCGAAGAGCAGGAGAAGAACGTCGGCGATCCGCTGGAAGTCAACGGGCACGAGTTGGAAATCATCGGCATCTACCACACCGGTTCGCTGATGCTCGATGTCGCCATCATGATCGACGACGCCCTGTTCCGCGAGATCGCCCGCTTTGATGAGAATACGGTCTCGAACTTCTACATCGAGCAGGACGGCTCAGTTTCCGACGAGGTGCTACTGGAGCGGATTCAAGACCAGTTCCGGGGACGCGGCCCCGATGCCTGGCAGGGGACGTCTCTGGTTTCGGCTTCCGGCACGAATCCATTGTCGCAACTGGTCACCGCGATTGATCGTTATCTGAAACGGGCGGGGGAAGACTCCTCCTCGCTCAGCTCGCCGGAATCAACGTCGACCGTTCCCTCGACCGAGAAAGGCAACAAGGCTCTGAGTGACGATCCGATGGAAGTTCGACTCGCCGCAGACTGGGCGGGACGGTTTGACGAGTTCATCGATGACCTCGACCTGGCGCTGGCACTGCTTACCAGTCTGGGCATCATCATTGCGGTTGTCAGTATTGTGAATACGATGCTGATGAGCGTGACGGAACGGCTGAGTGAGTTTGGGATTCTTCGGGCCAACGGCTGGAGCCAGTTCGATCTGGTCCGTCTGATCGGATGGGAAAGCCTGACGCTCGGAACTATCGGCGGGCTGTTCGGCTGCCTGATTGGCTGGGCCGGAACGCTGGTGGTCAATGCCACGTTCCCCGCGAAATTTGAACTCTATGCGAGCCCGACGCTGCTGGCTGTGTCGTTGCTGGCAAGTGCGCTCCTCGGGGGCGTCAGTGGCCTTTATCCCGCCTGGTGGGTGGCCCGCATGAACCCGATGGATGCGATCCGCAGAAATTGAACCGCAGAACCGGTTTCCAATCGACCGCCGATTGATTCGCCGACCAACGAAGGACTTACAGACTATGACTCGACGAGGCGAATGGGCTGCCCGGCAGAAAATTGGTTATCTGATGCAGCAGGGTGTCGATCATCCCGACTGCCTTTCTCTGGCGGCTGGTCTGGTCGATTATTCATCACTTCCGGTCGAACTCGTCCACACGGTAATGGAGCGAATCCTCAGCGATCCCGCTCGGGCCCGAGCCGCCCTGCAGTACGGCACCACCCCGGGATCGATGACCTTCCGTCATCAGATCGGTGAGTTTCTGGCCGAGCTTGATGAAACCGAAACCCGCCCAGACGAAGTTTCCGCCGATCGGATTCTCATTACGACCGGCTCGCAGCAGTTTCTGGATCTGGTCAGTCAGGCGGTGTTCGATCCGGGGGATATTTGCCTGGTGACCGCTCCCAGCTACTTTGTCTACTTGAGTACACTCGAAGGAATCGGCGTCGAAATGGTCGCGGTCGCCTGCGACGACGAAGGCATCTGTCCGGATGCCCTCGACGAACGACTTCGGCAGATCGACGAAGCAGGGCAGCTGCATCGGGTGAAGATGCTGTATCTGGTCAGCTACTTCGACAACCCCCGCGGAATCACCATGACACTCGAACGCCGCGAGCAGGTGCTCGAAGTGCTCATTCGCTGGTCCGATCGGCAGTTCATCTATCTGCTTGAAGATGCGGCCTATCGCGAAATCTGGTTCGACGATCCGCCCCCACCCTCGATTCTGAGCCTCGATCGACACAAGAACCGTGTTATCTACACACAGACGTTCTCGAAGTCGCTTTCTCCGGGACTGCGAACCGCCTTCGGTGTGTTGCCGCAAGAACTGGTGAAACCGGTGACCGACCTGAAGTCGATCCACGACTTCGGCTCGCCGCATCTGAATCAGTTCGTGATTGCCAACCTGATCGAAACCGGCGAATACGCCCGGCACGTGGCCGAGGTGCGGCGTTCGTATCGGGACAAATCCGAGGCAATGTGGCGGGGACTTGAGGACTACATTCTGCCGCTTCCGGAAACCGACGCCCGACGCCCCGAGGGTGGGCTGTATGTCTGGCTGCGATGTACCGCGGCGAACTGCGAAACCAATTTCGATCGCAGATTGTTCCAGACCGCGGTTGATCATCAGAAAGTCATGTTCGTGCCCGGCGAACTGTTTTACAGCGATCCCGATGATCCCGATGCGAGCCGAACAATGCGGTTAAGCTTCGGCGTGCAGCCGATCGACAATCTCGCCAAAGGGGTCCGCCGCCTCGGCGATGCCCTCACCGAAGTCGGCGGCTTCGCCGAAAGCCAGACGTGAATCGCACGGCAGTCTGTTGCCCTTCACGCCGGATTCTCTAGCATGGAGCCGCAGAACGGGCTTCGACTTCTCAGCCCGATGCGTTAGCGACGGCTGCACACGCATGTCCCTCGCTCACGTTTCGGGTCAGGATTGAGGTTTCACAACCGTAGGGTCCGCTCGGCGGACGCGGAGAAGACTTCGAACGCAGAGTGGAGACTCTCTGCTCCCGAATCCGTTCCACAAACAACGACACCGAAAGTCTCCGACCAACCCGCAATACGCGTCCGCACAGCGAACCCTACTGGCAGATTGAAGCAGAACGATGAGTTGGCAGGATTTAATTGGGCATGATCTCCAGCAGGAGATGTTTCGCCGGGCGAGCAGCCGGGGGCGGCTCGGGCATGCCTATCTGCTGACCGGGACGGCTGGCATCGGCAAGCGGACGTTCGCCCGACTGTTGGCGCAGGCCTTACTCTGCCGGAACTCGACCTCGGAAGACATTCACATCTGCGATGAATGCCCAAGCTGTCGCCAAGTCTTGTCGGGGACGCATCCCGATCTGCTGACCGCCGGGCTGCCGGAAGGCAAATCGGAGCTGCCGATCGAAGTCTTTGTCGGTTCCCCCGAGAAGCGGGGACGCGAAGGACTTTGCCACGATCTGGCCCTATCGCCGATGCAGGGCGGATATCGAATTGCCATTATCGACGATGCCGATCGAATGAACGTCGCCAGCAGCAACGCTCTGCTGAAAACGCTGGAAGAACCGGGCGCCCGCTCGATTCTGATTCTGATCGCCTCCGACCCCGATCAGGTGATCAACACGATTCGCTCCCGCTGTCAGCAGGTTCATTTCGGCCGGCTGGCCCCCGATTTTCTTGCGACTGCATTGAAGAAGGTGACTGAAGAGCAAGGCGGAGAACTCCCCGATGAGGCACGCCTGCAGCGCGCGGTCGATCTGGCGGATGGTTCGGTGGCCCGGGGACTCGATGTGCTGGAGCGGCTTCGGTCGGGTGATCTGCTGGACGGCGAAGGCTTTGGACGAATTCTTTCTCGTCCCGGCTTTCTGGCAGCCGATCTCGCGGCGGCGGGCGACGCAATCTTCAGCAAAGCCGGCACCGATACCGCCTCTCAGCGGGAAGCAGGACTGGTCATTGTTCAGTCCTGCCTGGAGCACTTTCATCGGCAGATCGGCGATCCCGGCCAGACGCCCAATCACAGCGTGACCGCGGACCGCTATCTGGACGCTCTGGACTGCTGTTTTGAGGCGGCCCGGCAGATTGATCGGAAAGCGAGTGTACCGCTTAGCCTGGACACGTTTTACCACGATCTGGAAATGCTGCTGCGCCCGACTTGGAAGACCGCTGCGGACAAGTCATAATCAGGCTCTCTTCTTAATTTGCCGTTAAGGCAGTTTTTTCTCACTTGAGAGAGTCCATGAGTACCGATCAACCGATCGATCAATATATTGTCCGCTACGGTGCGAATCGTTTACTGGGAGTGTTCAGCTATCGAGGGCGGGAGCAGCCACGGCGGGGGAACGATGTCATCATCCGCACGAAGCGGGGCAACGAATGGGGCGAAGTCCTCGGCCCGGCAACGCCTCAGGCCATCTCCTTCCTGAAGAGTCCTGAACCCGAAGGCAAGATTCAGCGGTTCGCCAACGCCGACGATTACAACACCCGCGACGACTGCCGTCTCCGCGAACAGAAAGCCTTTGAAGGCTGCCTGACAATGATCGCCGAGCGAAAGATGCAGATGCAGCTTGTCGATGTCGAACAGCTGTTCGGCGGAGAGCGGGCCATCTTCTACTTCGTTGCCGAGAAGCGGGTCGACTTCCGGGAACTGGTCAAAGCCCTGGCGAAGACCTTCTCCCTGCGAATCGAGATGCGGCAAATCGGGATCCGGGACGAAGCGGCCCTGCTGGCCGACTATGGCGACTGCGGGAAACCGGTCTGCTGCAATACGCATCTGACCGAAATGCCGCCGGTTTCGATGAAGATGGCCAAGGTTCAGAAGGCGACTCTGGACCCGAACAAGATCTCGGGGCGCTGCGGCCGGCTGAAATGCTGTCTCCGCTATGAGTACGACACGTACGAAGAATTCCGCCGGGAGCTGCCGAAGATCGGAGCCGAGGTCGTGACCCGCGAGGGACAGGGCAAGGTGATCGGCCAGGAGATTCTCAGCAAACAGGTGGTCATCGCTTACGAAGACCGCCGACGGGTGACGACTCCCGTTCACGAGGTGATCTCCGTGCTCAAAGCCAAGAACACGCGGAAGCACGACAGAAAGCCAAAGGAACAGGCGAACACGGAAACGAAACGGCCCGACGATACCGAAGCGTAACCGTCTGGCCAGTCGGATTCCGCTGCGGATCCGATCGTTCCGCGAATTCGGAAAATGCGCGGAATTCCTGCAACTTTTCCCGTTACCTTGGGTTCAATACGGAGTGAATCTCGACACGAGATCACGACTTGAGTGTTATAATAGCTCTGCGGGCTTTCCCGGTGGTTGCTGCCCACCAAAGAAACAGGTTCTGAGCTCAGGACCTGCACTCCACGCACCGATGCACTGCGCCGAACATGCGCATCTTCACCCCCCATTGTCTCTCAGTACAGGATTCTCTTCGATGGCGAAACTGGCGTCTGGCCGCAAGGCATTCACACTGATCGAACTTCTCGTTGTGATCGCGATTATTGCGATCCTTGTGGCCCTGCTTCTGCCGGCCGTTCAACAGGCCCGCGAAGCCGCCCGCCGCTCAAGCTGCAAGAACAACCTGAAGCAGCTGGGCATCGCAATGCACAACTACCACGACACCCACGGCGTCCTGCCGCCGCTGAGCAATGCCGGGCTGGGAACCGACCGTAACCATCAGTACGCCTGGACTCTGCATGTCCTGCCGTACATCGAGCAGAGTGCCCTGTACGACGCGATCATGGCTCAGGCTGCTGGAACTGGCCTGCCATACGCCTACAACTCCTTCACTTTTCTGGGAAGCAATACGACTCCGATCGCAGGCCTGTTGTGCCCTTCGGACATCGTCCCGAGTGCCTTCGTGAACGGAGCCCTGAGCTACAAGGCCAGCGTGGGCGACCACATTTTTGAGAACGATGAAGCCTCGATCACTCGTGGCGTCTTCCGTCGGAACGGCCGGACCGGTTTCCGTGATATCACCGACGGCTTGAGCAACACCGCCCTGTTCGCTGAAGTGGTGATGGGGCTGGCGGATACACGTGACACTACGACTGGTGTCGCCACGTTTAACCCGGCCACTGCGGTTGCCGATGCAACTCCCGCTCGCTGTCGTGCTCTGGTCGATCCGGCCAATCCGAAGCAGTTCCTGGCTTCGGCAACAATCGTTGGCGGCGGGGCTAACCGTTGCCGCGGCTGTCGCATCTGGGACGGACGTCCGCACTATTCAGCGACGGTGTTCGCCATGTCGCCGAACGGCCCGGCCTGCCTGGCAACTACGACCGGGGACAACTGGAGCCTGTCGACGCTGTCGAGCCGCCATCAGGGTGGGGTTCAGGTTGTTCTGGCCGATGGCTCGGTCCGCTTCCTGAGCGAAAACATCGACGCCGGCAATCAGACCGGTCAGATCAGCCAGACGACAGGCACGGCTTCGCCTTACGGCGTGCTCGGGGCACTCGGTTCTATCGGAGCTGGCGAAGTTATGGGCGAGTTCTAAGTTCTCACAGTGAACTCCTAAACGCAAAAGAGCCGCGAAGACGATGATCTTCGCGGCTCTTTGTTCGTGGATCACTCTATTTCTTCATCGACCGTTTCTTGGCCTGGGTGAGTCCTTTTGAGACGGTGTCAGCCATTTCATCGGCCGACATCTTCGACAGCAGTTCAAACGCCGTCGCCAGGACTCGCTTTGTCTCCGCAACGTTGATCTGCGTCTTTCCGGTATCAACGTGGCGTGAAACTTCGTTGTAGAAATCGGTCAACTTCATGATGTCTCCTTCAGGGAACCTGCCGTGCAGTGCGACCGAGAACCGGTCGTAAGAAACAGAGTGCCAACACGAATGAATCGAGGGCGAAACTATCCTGACATCTCCACCGCATCCGTCAATGTGAAAGACCGCTTTTTCACAAGCAGCCCCAACATTAGCGAATCAAAATTAGTCGAGCTTCACATCCAGTTCGCATGCGTAATCGCTCCAGAGTTCCTCCAACTCGTGCGGCTCTGGATCTCCATCGAACGTCACCATCAGATAGCGACTGCGGAAAACATCGCCCGGCTCGAGGATCAGTTGCTCATCGACGACCGGGCAGAAGCAGAAGTACGGTTTTGTCGGATGCAGCCGGACTTTCTGAGGAGATCGAGCGTTCTCGGGATGAGACATCATCACCAGTCCGCAGCGTGAAGTCTGCGCTTTACCGTCCGTTGCAGGTCCAGAAATCTTCACCCAGCGAGCCGCTTTGTGGTTCCCCTGCTCGCGATTGTCTCCCTCGCTGGTGAGCATCCGACACTCGGTGTTGTCTTTGTTGAGGATCCAGTCGACGCTGCCGCGAAACGCCATGCCGCCATAGTGGTACTTCTCCAAAGTCACAGGGACGTCGAGTACGTTTCGCTGTTCGGACTGCAGTTCCCAGATGTGGAACGTCGGGGATGGAAACGCATTCACCGACCATTGCTCCTGAAGCGCCGTTTGAGGGTCGGCCGTCGGGTCCATCAGATGTTCGAGTTCGGCTGAGAATGAGGCGAATTCGTTTCCCTGCTGAGAGCTGCTGAGCTCCCGATGAAGAATTGTCCCGGTCCCTCGGGCCTGATTCCAGAAATCGATCGGATGTCCGGCGATCGTCGTCTTCACCCAGGCAAAAAAGATGCCGTGCTGATGAGCATGATCGACCGGGAAGTCGGCCGTGAGCACATTGCCGGCCGGCGAATAAACCGGATGAAAGTAGCCGCTCTTCCGGTAGAGCCGGTCGAGCCCCGAGGGAGGTTCATCGATGGCGACGTTGTAGTTCAGGACGGGCTCATCGTTCCGCGAGAGTGTCAGATCGCCGTGGGAGTTGTTCCAGCGGAACGCCGTCTTCTTCGGTTGTTCGGCAGCCCGCATCTCGAACGAATGAACCGAACCAGCCGCCCACTTTACGGGCTGTTGGAACACCAGGCGGTTGCCGGCCGTCTGAGCGGAAATCTGTAGGCCGGATGAAGGCACGAGCAATTCCCAGTGGCCATCCCGGACGTCGGCGGGAAGCTCAATCGAAACGGGAAGTCGTCCTGTTCGTTCGCCGCCGGACGTAATGGTGAGAATGAACTCAGGTTCGGCAGCCGAGGCAACTGAGGAAAACAGCAAAGACAGACAGAGACACAGGAATCGCATGGGGACTTCCCTGGAAAAACGGGAGCGAAATGGTCGATTCAATATGTAAGAATTGCATGAACAACCGCTTGCAGATCGCCGTTCGGGGGCGAGTCGGGCTCACCTTGACCGGCGACAACACGTCAGCATAGAGTCCCCATCCCATCACAGCAATTCCCTCCGCGGAATTCCCCCCTGAGATCCTCTTCTCATACTCAACGTCAGGTTCACCCCATGCGTCTGATGCTGCCCGCCGTTCGGCAGACGTTCCCGTTCTGCCCACGATGTTCTGGCCATTCACTCACTGCGTTCTCCTACCCTGCGATCCTGCTGGTCATGGTCGTTGTGGGAAGTGGCTGCGCAAACTTTCATGAGAAGCGGACCGTCAATGCCTTTCAGGAAGGGCTCGAAGCCGGGGACATTGTTGCGCTGCGGGAGAAATCGACGTCACGATTTCATGAACTCGCTCTGCGACATCCCGAGTCGGGCGAATCGCTGGAACAGCTGAAGATTCCGGATGGAGAGTTCGAAGTTCTGCACGTTGAGGACGTCTCGGAAACCGAGCGGAAGGTCACCATCGGCTTTGGCGAAGACGCAAAACGCAAAATTCAGTACCACCTCGTTCGCAACGAAGAGTCGAAGAAGTGGGAAGTCGATGATATCTACCTGCGGCAACGCTCGGGCAATAAATCGATCACGATGCCCGTCACCGATCAGATGGACGTGCTCCTTTCCTCTCGCGAGTTCTACGAAGCGTGGATGGGAACCGATCGCCAGCGAGCGCTCGATCAATGTGGCAACGACCTTTCCGGCCAGCTCGCCAAACTGCCGCCTCATGTCCTGTCGGAAACGATCTCCGGCATGATGGGGAAATCGAATCCGGGCGGAGCCTTCCGTCCTGAAGTGCTTATTAGTGGCGACCGAGCCGCGGTGAAGATCAATCGTCCTCACGGCAAGCTCATGCTCTCGATGGAAAAGTCGGGCGCGGACTGGACCGTGAAAGATCTCGGTCTGGAAACCTCAGAGAAAGAAGACGATGTTCCGTCGCTGCTGAAGACCTCGCAGATCATGAACGAGTCGCTCGCGTTCCTCGACGCCTGGCAGCGAAACGACAAACAGTCACTCAAAGAACTGACCAACGAGAAGTTCTACACCGCCGGACTCGCTCCGGCCAACCTGGCCGACCTGACTCTGCCCGATTCCATGGCGATTAATGGAAACGTCGATGTCAAAATCGTCGACAATTCGTCCGATGTAATCATCAGCGGAACCGACCAGACCATTCGGATGACCATTGCCGAAGTCGACACCGACAAGTACAAGATCACCGATGTCACACTCTACGACCGGCATCAGGATCAGACGCTCTCTCTGACCGCAGCTCTCACGGCTCGACCGGCAGCGACCCTGTTTGTCGAAGCCCTGCGGACCCGCGATCGCAAAATGCTGCAGTACAGTTCGACGCGAAACTTCCACGAGAAGGTCTGGAATCGAGCTTCGGAATCGACACTCTCGGTCGTCCCAATGCCATTTTCTGACTTCAAGAGTGCCCAGATTCGCGAGACGCAGTTCCTGGGGAACGTCACTCACATTCATATGCAGTCGGAATCGGACCGGTTCACCGTTGTCCTCCACGATCAGGGTGGGCGGGTCGTCGTCGATGATGTCCTCGTGCGTCCCTCCGCCGCCGACGTGAGCGAAAACAAATCCTTGAAGGATCACCTGACAGCTGTTGTGCCGGTTTACGAACTGGCGGCTGCGATTCACCACGATCACGTCGACAGCACAATTCGCCTGGTGACCGACGACTTCTACGACCGTGTCTTCTCGCTCACCAAGTCAATGCCTCAGAATGCCTACACATTCCTGAAACACATCTCGGCCGGAACGCACGGCTCGCTTGAAGTCAGCCAGCGGAGTCCGGGAGAAGCCGTTGACGCCAAGCTGCGGACAACGGAAACACTGCCCGGCACCGGAAACTCGTTCATCGAGCGGTACGTCGCCGATGTGGAAGAGACGATCGTCACCGTGAAGAGCGAAATGGGAACGATGCAGGTCCTGCTTCACCGTGAGCAGGGACTGCTGCGAGTCGATGATGCAATCGTCGTCACGCCGCAGAATCCCGTGGCCGCCCGATTGAAACAGACCATGAGAATGGATCTGGTGGCGGCTCGTCAGCAGAACATGATTCAGATGGCCAGCGGCGAGATCCGCACGCTTCCCAAGGCAACCAGCGATCACCAGCCGCAGCCGACACCCGCCCCCGCCATTCGCCAGGCGATTCAGGATCCTGAAATCACAAATGCTCACTACGAAGAGCGTCAGGAAGCGACTCCGCAGCCGACAATTCACACGACTGCCGGCCAGCAGCCGCATGCCTGTCCGATTGATGGCGACTGTCAGGAATGCGAAGCGGCTCCTGGTGATGCGAATTCTTCACTGACTCCACATCCGGACTACCTGATTCTGCAGCCGGTGCCGACCGAATAGTCTGTCAGCTGGTGAATTCGCCCGGCATGTGGCCGACATCGACAATACTGCAGGCCTGAATGACATTGATCCCCATTTCACGCGCCCGGTCGATCAGGTCCGGGCTGTCGCTTCCCGGATTGAACCAGACTTCCTTCGCATTCGCGGCTGCAATTTCATCGAGCAGCTGAACGCCTACTTTGGGCGGCACGTAGACACTGATTCGATCCAGAGAGTTCACCGGCAGGTCTTTCAGCGACGGATAACATTTCAGTCCTTCGACCTCAGTCGCTTTGGGATTGATCGGGAAGACCTCGAAGCCTTCCGCCAGATGCGCCCGAACCGACTTATTGCCAAACTTCTCCCGGTTTTCGCTGGCGCCGAGAATCGCAACGGTGCGGTGGCTCATGTCAACTCTTCCCCGACTTGGTCGGTGCTTGATATCAGCGGGACAACCCGCTTCGCTTGAACGTAAAGGTATCCACAGGATATCGTCTCCGTAGCTACGGATCGAGGTCCGCCTTGACGATTTCGCAAATGGAGGCGAGCAAGCGCCGCCATTCTGCCGTGGCAGACGCGATCGAGCCGAACGGAGTTGTGTTGATGGAAATTCATGTCCGACATACCAATGAAGCAGATACCCCGCGCGCGGTGGAAAACCTGCTGACGGAGATGACGGACGCGCTCCAGGGGAAGAAGCCCGAACTCTGCTTTCTCTTCGTTACGCACCATCATGAAGAGCACTTTTCGACGCTCGCCGGCACGATTCAAACCCGACTCGGCGCGACCGATCTGCTCGGCTGCACCACGGAAGCGGTGATTCACGACGGCTCGGAAAATGAAGGCCTCCCCGGCATCGTGCTCTGGGCGATGGCCGACACGGACGCGGAGTTTCAAACCTTCCACTTGCAGTTCGAGCGAGACCAGGATCAGGAGAAAATCGAGTGCTTCGGGCACCCGCTGATTAACTCCCTGAACGACCGCCCGTTTGGAGCTGTCTTCCTGTTCTGCGAACCGTACAGCTCTTCGCCGCATGTCTGTTTGCCGCAGTTAACGGACGGCCTGAATGGCACCCCAATCTTTGGTGGGGTCGCCAGTGGCGGCGTCGGTCCGGGTGAGAGCTGCCTGTTCCTGAACGGCGAGAAAATCGACTTTGGAGCCGTCGGCGTCGTGTATCGCGGCGAGCACAGAGTACGCCCCATTGTCTCTCAGGGCTGCCGCCCGATCGGGCATACCTTCGTGATCACGCGAGCCGAGCGAAACATCATCTATGAACTCGGCGGTCGTCCGACAATGACGCAGTTTCGGGAGATGTTCGAAGATCTGGGCGAGGAAGATCAGGAGCTTGTTCGACAGGGACCTCATCTCGGCGTCGTGACGAACGAGTACAAGAACGAGTTTCAGCGGGGTGATTTTCTCGTCTCGAATGTGCTCGGCAGCGATCCGGAAACCGGAGCCATCGCCGTCAGCCAGCCGGTTCGGGCAGGCCGCACCGTTCAGTTCCACGTGCGGGACTCAGTGACGGCCGACGAAGACCTGCTGCTGATGATCGAACAGGACCGCAAGCTGTACCAGGAACCGGTCAAAGGGGCGTTGCTGTTCAACTGCAATGGTCGTGGCGAACGTCTCTTCGGGACGCCGCACCACGATGCCGCCGCCCTGCGTGAAGCCTATGGCGAGGTCCCGCTGGCCGGCTTCTTCGCTCAAGGGGAAATTGGTCCGCTGGGGGGGCGCAGCTATCTGCACGGCTTCACGACCAGCATCGTTCTCTTCGAAGAGTAGACGCCTCCACCACAGTGGACTGTCTTAAAGCAGGCTATGCTTCGACCTTAACGGCTTCCTCCGGCTCCAGCAGACGATCTTCGAAAACGGTTTGAATCACGTACGGGGCTCTGAGCAGAACGGCGTCGTGGCTGAGCAGATTGTTCAGCCAGCGGCGGTAGCCGGCCCACTTGGAGAACGTTCGCAGGCCGTAGCCCATCCAATTCGGCTGATTGATCTGCGCGAGCACGTTGTCGGCAATACGAGTCAGCGTCGCAGGAATGATGTTCGGCTCGGGGCCCAGGTGAATGACGTGGTCGATTCCCATATCGAGAATGCCGTGCACGCACTTCCAGAGCTGCTGGGGATGGTCGACCCAGTCAGTGAGCATTTTACGCGTGTTGAACCCGGTGTAGCCGAGATTCCCGGAGACGCAGGACAGAATCGGAATCGCCGGCTGCTGAGGATGGACTTCGGTCGTCTGCAGCGTCACGGCTGCCCGATCACGCAACTGCTTCTGGAGCACGATCGGCGTGTGTAATGGCGGCCAGAGATGCTGATTCTTCCGCAGGTGCGTCGCTTTCGGCAGGAACTCCGACATCATCGAGCCGAACCGGTCGACGGTCTCGTTTTCGCCCATCAGCAACACGGTATTCGGCGCCAGGTAGGTGGAGACGGCAATGACGCCTTTGCCTTCAGCCGTAATTGCTTCGCACTTCTGCCGGACCAGTTCAACATCGAGTCCCGGACCTCGCGAGAAAACAATCCCCATGGTCACGCGGTCTGCCAGAGCCGCGGCGTCTCGTGAAAGCTCAAGCACGGGCCGCATGGCGGCTTCGTAATCGATTAACCCACTGACGATTGCCGCCGTGACTTCTCCGAGACTGTACCCTACGAGCACCTTGATGTTGCTTCTTTGTTCTCCCAGAAGTTCCTGAAGTGCATCCCAGTGAGCGAGCTCGACGGCGACGATCATCGCCAGATCGGCCGGGTAGGTGTCGAGATCCGACGGACGTTCGTCGATAAGGTCCTGTCGAATCTGCGTGTGACGATTGATGACATCGGAACAGAGAGCGTCGGCCTGTTCGAGTCGATGATCGAGATACTGACCGAGCAGCGGGTGGTCCAGGAGAGCGGCCGTCTTGCCGGCATTGGTGATGTTGTAGCCGCGAAAGGTCACCGCGAGCTTGCCATTGGTCGCGATCTCAGGATACAGCGGGTTGCGAGCCATAGAACGATGCCTTGGAGAACGGGGTGCGGGAAACGACGTCCGAAGAATAATGGTTCGCAGACAGCAGGACGCTGTCAGATCGAAGGAAGTCGCCCCGGCGCGGAACGGGCATCGAGCCTGAGGGCTCTTCGCCTCCAGACCGGAATCAATGGCACAGGCCGGCCTACAGATGGGAGTCGCAGAACACGGATTCCAGCAGAATTCAGAAGGTACATGTCATTTCCCCGAGCGAGTGGAAAGTCCGTCCATCGATTGTAGCGCTCCAGCAAACCTTCTGGCTAGAGGGGGTGAAGCGGAACTTATCCGACGTTCACAATTCCGGAAGTCCTTCCATTCCCGATCTTGCTTATCGTCCGAGACGTAGCAGGTACATTTCTCGCAGCGGCGTGAACCGGGACTCGGGCGCGATCTCTCGGCTGGCCTGAAACGCCGTGACCGCCGCATACGTATCGCCAGCTTCGAGACCGAGACACCCCTGATAGAACCGGGCCTCATCGACGAGGTCGGAGGGAATACGGCCGGCGTCAATCAGACCGCTCAATTCATGATACAAGTCCACCGCGGAACGCTCCGCTGCTCCGATCAGGAACGCGTAGAACGGCTGCCGATTAGCAGACAGTTGGGAAAAGAGCTCGGTCGCAAGTTGACGATCTCCGGTCTTCAAATAAAGGCGCAGACGCTGCTCGGGCTCATCGCCGGAGCCGACCTGCATTTCGCGAGCTGCCCCCGCCTTCACAATCAGGGCTTCGGCTTCAGTTCGTCGTTCCGGACTCAACGATCCCTCCAGCAGACTCGCCTGAGCAAACTCGACCGCAGGCCCGTATGCTTCGAGCACGTCCAGACTGACCGCCATATCGAGCAATTCGTCAGCACTCGCCCCCTCCGATTCCAGCGCTTCCCGGAATCCGGCGATGGCGCGGGACTGATCGAGCAGCGACGTCGTCCCGGCGTGCCGTCGAACGCGATGTGAAATCTCGACCCAACACCACGATCGCTGTTTGAGAGTCTCGATGGCCCCGTCGTCGGACAGGTAACGCATCGCCGCATACGGGAAACGAATCGCACAAATGACGGCTGAAACCTTCAGAGAGTCTTCCCATGAGCTGGCGACAATCGTATTCGCGGGCAGGCTCTCGGCTTTCCCTCGGGGCCACTCGAGTTGATTGAGCAGCTCAATCGCCCGCCGCCCCTGGGGCTGAATCGTGCGATCATCGGTATAGCCGAAGTAGGTCCGTTCGGCGTCAATCCCCAGAATTCGCCAGTGCGGACTGAGAGAAAGCCGACGGATCTCGATCAGATTGTCGGAAGACTGAACCAGCAGGGTCGGCTCGATCCGATCGAGAACAGGCGCGTAGCCCCCCCAGCCGAGATCTGACCGCAGATAACTGCCGGCCCGCCCTTCGTTCAAATCGCGGCACAGCACGGCGTAATCCTCGAACCGATCGCGGGCACGCTCCCAGCGATCGTCGAGCACGAGATCATACCGCTTCCGCATTCGACCTGGTTGCCATTCGTTAGCGTCATCGAGGTTCATCAGCAGAACATGCCCGCGGCTTTCCCATTCGGCGACTTCGAGCCGATGCTCATTCGGATCCCCCAGAACAAAGCCAATGACGGCAGGCAACTGGGGGGCCGCTTGAAAGCCGGCCAAAAAGACCCCGGCCACCAGTGCGATGCGATCAACACGCGGCGATGTTCCCAGGAGTGTCGGCTTCCGAAAGCTGACGCAAAGCAGAAACGCAACCAGCCAGAGATAGTGGCTGCAGAACAAGGCAGCTGGCACGAGAGCGAATGTCTGCAGCAGGCGATCGGAGGATCGAACCGCGTGAACAACAGCAAGCAGGAGCAGTGCCAGCAAAATCCATTCACTCACCCTGAGCGGCTCTCCGCCGATCACACTTCGTGCCGAGGGAATCAAACGCTCCGCGTGCGGAGTCAACCCGGGTGTCGCAAAGCGTGCCGCCGTTTCCGCGAAACCCGGCACGAACGTCAAACCACTGAGCACCAGAATTACGCCTGCAGTGACGAGGAACGCCGGTTTCTTCTTGAGCGTTCGGAAGAGATCAATGCCGGGACCAATCAACAGGCCAACAGTAACGAGACCGAACTCCCGGGTGCAGAGAATAGCCGCGAGGATTCCGCCGACCAGGATCGCCAGTTGCTTCCCCGGGGAGCGAGTGACGGAAATTCCAGCATTCACAGCCAGTAAAACAGCTGCTGGAACGGTGAACTCCGGTTTCATTCCCAGGGCCAGAGCGGCGATCCCGACCAGCAACACCGGAGCCGGAAAGAGCGATCGCTGCAGCCAGGCGAGCCCAGTGATCAATGTAGCTCCGAGGAGCGCGAAGAGCAGATAGGACACTTCAAGCAGAGGATCGAGGACTGAGACCTCTCCCAGAGGGACCTGCCAGCCCGCTCCTCCCCAAAGGGTCGGCTCGCGGGAATCAAGCAGCCGAACGAGTTCGCCCGGAACGGGCCCTCCACTCAACAGGAGTAGAACGGCAGCCAGCCAGAATGCCGCGACGCGCCATCCTGATTTCTCCGTGCTCCGGACGGGTATCGTCTCAACCACTTCCTCATTGCCCTGCATGCGTTCCATCCGTATCAGAGCGAACACGAATCCAGTGATCCGTGAATTCAAGTGGAGCTTCGGAGCGAACCTTTGGCATGTGACAGCGGATACACCCAGACTCCTCCCCTGCCCCGCAGTGTGGCTGAGCGGTCCCTTTCGGGTTCTCGTGATGACACTGATTGCATTGCCAGTCTTCGTGCAGCTTTTGCTTCGCGAGCGGGGTGTGGGGATCGTGGCAGGTCAGGCAGGTCATTTCAGGCGAACGGAAGCAGGCTGATCGCATCAGGCCGACCGGTTGAAAGCGGGCGATGTGCGGATTGTCTTCGTGGATGTCCTCGCCATCAACATCGTCTTCACGGCGATGGCATTCCGCACAACGATGCACGGACTCGACCTGGTCGATATCTCGCCACGAAAAATCCGAAATCTTTCCTTCACTGGCCACGTGCTCGGCTCGCGGGCCGTGGCATCGCTGGCAGGTGACGCCGGGATGAATATGGTCGAAGTCGACGCGACCATCGACGACGCGCAGCTGGGTGGCATGACAGGCAAAACACCGGCGCGTCTTGGGATGGTCGAACAGAGCTCCCAGAGACTGAAAGTAACCGGGCGGCGGATCAGCCGGCTGACCGGGAGTAATGTCGAATTCGTTCTTCATCGCGTACCAGGTGAGGCGAAACTCCACGAGATCCGCGGCTCCCCAGCTGTCGGAGAGACACCCGACCCAGGTCCGGGCATGATGTCCGGAACCGAAGCACCACTCCAGTGGAATCTCCTGAGAATTCGCCCCCTCACCACGCACGGCGAACAGACCGGCATCGCGATGTTCGATCGAAACCTCGGCGGCAGCAGGCAACTTCGAGTCCTTCAGGGACTGAAGCAGGGAGAGCGAAGGCTCGGAATCGGCCGGGAGCAGTGTCCGGGCATGTCCGGTCTCGCCGAAGTCAGCGGCTTCTGCGTGGCAGTCGATGCAGCTCGCTTCGTTTGCAAAGCCTTGAGCGACGTTGAGTGGATGCCTCGGCATCTCTTCTTCGATGCGAGTCCATCCGAGCAGAGTCGTCGACACCGCGCAGACACCGAGCGCGGCGAGGAGCCGCAGCCGGGACAATTTGTTGACGACACCAGTCTCGTTACTCACCTTCGTCCGTCCGTTCATCCCCCGAAAAACAAAGAGGAAGCCCCGCTGACTCAGCGACGCTTCCTCTGTTGAGCTCAGACCGTTCCAGCTTACTAGTTGGAAAGCCCTTCTTCCATCTCAAGCTCTTCCGGTTCAGTTACCTGGGTGTCTTCGCCCGGATCATCGGGAGGAACCACGGCGTCTCCGCCGGCACACCCGAATGTAAACATGGCGAGGAACAGAAAGAGAGCCAGCCAGCTGGACTTCATTTCAGAACGACCTTTCAACAGAAGAACATCAGTGAGGAAGATGGCGAGGTAGCGCGCACACGCCACCTCGCAACTGGGAGAGACGGCGAAATACGCTTACTGAGTGAGCGAAGTCGTTTCACGACCCTGCATCGATCCGGCACCAATCCAGGTTCCCTGATCGATGTTCTCGCTCACAAAGATGACCGAGCCATCCATCATCAGCACCTGCACCCCACCCTTGTGGTAGCTGGTGGCCGACTTGACCCGCATTTCGGTGACCGACGTATCGTTGTCACACGAAGGTCCTTTGGGGTTCGGCGGAACAAGGGTGTTGAAAGCCGGTCCCCACGTCCAGCGACCGGAAGCCCAGAATCGTTGTGCCCCGTCGTCGTCGCCATGGAAGGTACTCGACTGCCACTGTGCGGCACAGGCATCGTAGTACGAATTGATGGCGGCGATGTCAGTCGCGTTGTTCTCGAAGACACGGCTGTGTCCAATCGACGAAGTCAGGTCGCCAGCGGTGCTGACACGGAAGGTTTCGTCACGCACCTGACCGTTGGTCGCGATCTTCACTTCCGACATGAAGATGGTGTTGGTCAGACCATCGGTCACGTCCCGGAAGCGAGTCGAAGACTCGAAGCTGAACGGTCCCGGAGCATTGTTCTGCAGGTTCCAGCCAGTCGCCGGACCAGCCGAGAAGCAGTACGAGAACGGAGCCGAGTTACCTTCCTGACGACGCAGGGCCATCGGATCGCTCGGGCAGCAGATCGTGGCGATCAGATTGTTGGTCGTGTTCCGGTTGTTGTTCCCGGCCGTGCTGTTCCAGTAGCGATTGAAATCGCACTGGTCGTAGATGGCTCCCTGTTCGATGAAGGGGAGCAGCATGGCCATGGCACTCCAGCCTTCCCAGCCTTTGTTGCGGTAGGCACCGTCGGAGATGGCGGCGACCGGGTTACCGGGCAGGCAGGTGTGGGTGTCGTGATAGTTGTGGAGTGCGATTCCGAGCTGTTTGAGGTTGTTCTTACAGGAGGAACGGCGGGCAGCTTCCCGCGCCTGTTGCACTGCCGGCAGCAGCAAGGCTACCAGAATGGCGATAATCGCAATCACCACGAGCAGTTCGATGAGCGTAAATCCGTTTTTCCTTTTGAGTCTTTGCAGCGTTCCGGGCATTAGACAGTCCTTACATTCTCGAGAATGAGAAGAAAAAAGGGAGAGAAGACTCTCCGACGAGATGTTATGAAAGGTCAGAAAAGCGACCGAGATCGTCCCGAAAAGAGAATAGGGAACGAATCAAATTTAGACTGAATCAAACAGAACAGAACGTTCAAGCGTATTCTGATATTAACTACGGCTGAATCGTTTCGCAACTTAAATTTAAGCCAATATTGATATGCAATAAGCAATCATCCCGAGACCGGTGCGCCTGTTTACTTTGACACCCTCCAGAAAAACACGCACACCCGAACACTGCACTTAATTGCACGCAAATACACTACTGGACGGTAAAACGCAGAGAAAGAGCCCGCGAGAAGCAGCGGAAGCGAGCGGCAGGCATGGGCGACCAGCGGGGGTGGGCGAGCGGCGCAGAAAAAATCGATCGGGCGAGGGTCCGTCCTTCCCGATCGAAAACTTGCTGAAATGATCTGCAGATCAAATCAGCCCTCTGAGGCTGGAATCCTTTCCGGCCCTGTTCCACGTCGCCCGGTAAGGCAGCGGGAAGAATTAAGAACGAGCCTTAAAACTCGTAATGAGGTGCTCTCGTTTTACTGCTCCAGTGACTGCATCGCTTTGCTGGTGAGGTTGTCGAACTCGTCGGCATGCTGGTCGAGCAGGTGCTCCCAGCGTTTTGAGTCCCAGATTTCGGCATGGTCCCGGACGCCGACCAGCACGACCTGATTTTCCAGGTCGGCAAACTGCACGAGTCGACCGGGAAGGCGTACCCGCCCCTGTTTATCCGGCTCCACCGCTTCTGCCTGGGAATAAAAGATTCGCAGATAGTTTCGCACGTCGCTTTGTGCGGACGAAAGTCGCGTGAGACGGTCGGCAAGCTCTTCGAAAGCCTTCCGGGAATACAGCGCCAGACAGCGATCGTTTCCGGGAGCGGCATAAAGGCTCGTTTCAGTCTCGGACAGGATCTGGTCACGGAATGGTTTGGGCAGAGCCAGTCGAAATTTGTCATCGAGCGACCGCTCGAATGTTCCGGTTAAGGGCATCTCCCCACTTCTCCCCACTTCTCACCATTCGGCACCAATTTACCCGTCCGGTCGCCCCCGTCAAGGTTTGGTTTCGCGGTTTGAGGAGTTCAGCCGGAGGGAATCGCCTTAGCTGATTGTGAGACAATCGATTACGACTTTCTCAAATTCTGAAGAGCCGCTCCTCAGCAGAAAATCGGCTCGCCCAGCGGTGTCAAACCACGGGCTTTACGCAGGATTGGCCACTCCGTGCAAGCAGACGCTGCACGCCCCACTTCTTCCCACGGTGCCGGAGTGGCTTGCGGGCCCGCTCGCGAGAGGAATCCCCGCAAACTGTTAATATCACGAACCTTACAGCCAACATCGGCGTGAGCCCGGTCGTACGGTAATCCGAAGAATGAGGACCGCCCTCGGGGATTCCCCGGTCGGCGTGACATTCCCCTCAGATCAGCTATCATCACTGCGTCGCATCAAAGACGCCTTTTCACTCCGAAGTTCCCAAGGAGTTCTCATGACGTTCCGGCTTTCTCGTGCGGTTGCGTTCACACTGAGCGCATTCTTCCTCGGTTCCAGTGGCAGGATTCCCATGGCCGCAGATCTCGACTATCCCGAGACCAAAAAGGTTGACCAGGTCGATACCTATCACGGTGTCGAAGTTCAGGACCCTTACCGCTGGCTGGAAAAGGACGTTCGCGAAGCCGATGACGTCCGGGAGTGGGTCGAAGCGGAGAATCAGGTCACCGACCATTACCTGTCACAGATCCCTGCTCGTGACAAGATCGAGAACGAACTGACCGAACTCTGGGACTACGCCAAGTACTCGGCTCCCTTCAAAGCGGGCGATCGCTACTTCTTCCAGAAGAACGACGGACTGCAGAATCAGTCGGTTCTTTACACGATGAAATCGCTCGACGATGAGCCGGAAGTGCTGATCGACCCGAACAAATGGTCCGAAGACGGCACGGTCGCTCTTTCGAACATGTCCTTCAGCGACGATGGACGCTATCTCGCGTACGGCGTGCAGGAAGCCGGTTCCGACTGGCGCACCTGGCGAATCATGGATATCGCCAGCCGCGAGCTGCTGCCCGAAAAGCTCGACTGGTTGAAGTTCACCTCAGCCGAGTGGACTCCGGACGGCAAAGGCTTCTTCTACGGCCGCTTCAACGAGCCGGAAGAAGGCGAAGCCTTTCAGAGTCTGAACCTGAACCACAAGCTCTACTACCACCGAGTGAACACGCCACAGAGCGATGATGTGCTCGTTTACGAGCGTCCGGATGAACCGGAATGGGGCTTCGGACCGACCGTGACTGATGACGGACGTTACCTCATTATTACGGTCTGGAAAGGCACGGCTGACAAATACCGTGTCTTCGTGAAGGACCTGACCGAGCCGTACGGCATCCCGGTTCCGCTGATCGATCACTTTGACAACGAATACACGTTCCTGACCAACGACGGATCGAAGTTCTACTTCAAGACCGATCTCGACGCCCCGAACAAACGCGTGATTGCCATCGACCTTCGCGATCCGCAACCGGAAAACTATGTCGAAGTGATTCCCGAAGCCGAAGAGCCGATGGAATCAATCAATGTGGTGGCCAACCAGTTTGTCATCAGCCTGCTGAAAGACGTGAAAACGCAGGTGAAGATGTACAGCCTCGATGGCAAACCGCTCCGGGAAGTCGAACTCCCCGGCATCGGGACCGCTTCCGGTTTCGGCGGCAAACGAACCGATATCGAGACCTTTTATTCGTTCGCCAGCTTCACGACACCGCCGAGCATCTACCGGTACAACATGATCACCGGGGAGAGCGAACTGTTCCGCCGCTCGGAGATCAACTTCGATGAGTCGCAGTACGAGCTGAAGCAGGTCTTCTACGAGAGTAAGGACGGCACCAAAGTGCCGATGTTCATCGCCCACAAGAAAGGGCTGAAGCTCGACGGGAACAATCCAACCCTGCTTTACGCCTACGGCGGCTTCAACATTTCGCTCACGCCGTACTTCTCGATCAGCCGGGCTCAGTGGCTCGAAATGGGGGGCGTGTATTGCGTCGCCAATCTTCGGGGCGGGGGCGAGTACGGAGAAGAGTGGCACAAAGGCGGAATGCTTCAGAACAAGCAGAACGTCTTCGATGACTTCATTGCCGCAGCCGAGTGGCTAATCGACAACAAGTATACGAGCACCCCGAAGCTCGCCATTCAGGGAGGCAGCAACGGCGGCCTGCTCGTGGGCGCCTGCATGACACAGCGTCCGGATCTGTTCGGAGCCTGTCTACCCGCCGTCGGCGTGATGGATATGCTGCGTTTTCAGAAATTCACCGCCGGTCGATACTGGGTCGATGAATACGGCTCGTCAGACGACCCGGAGCTCTTCAAGGTCCTCAATCAATACTCGCCGTACCATCAGCTCAAAAAGGGCACGGAGTACCCGGCGACAATGGTGACGACCGCTGACACCGATGACCGCGTCGTGCCGGGTCACAGCTTCAAGTTCGCCGCTCGCCTTCAGGAGTACAATGCGAGCAACGAGCCGGTGCTGATTCGCATCGAAACCAAAGCGGGGCACGGTTCGGGAAAACCGACTTCGAAGATTATTGAAGAACTCGCCGACGTTTATGCGTTTCTGGTGAAAGAGCTCGGAATGGAGTACAAATAAGTGTCCTGCAGTCTGGCAGGGGCGATTGGGAATCGGCCCTGCTTTTCGTGCATTGGCGAAGATGATCGCGGCGGATGGAGTTCGCTGCCTGGGAGTTGTCGGGTGACGGCGTCCCGCTTTGATGGAGTGATCTTTAACGAACGAAGTGGCACCGGGCCCCAGTCTGTGAGCATTCCGTCGAATGGAATTTAATCTCGCTCCCATTTTCGCAGCGTCTGCCAATGCGATTTATATCGCGCTGGCCGGTGTCGCCGTGTTCGGGTTGTTTCAGGTGATCCTGCTGGCACGCAAGATCTCCGAAAAGAAGATGTCCCCCGCCGCGGCGGCTCGCTTTCGCGAAACCGTTCAGGAGTTTCTCGACCGCCGCGACTGGCAGGCGATAGCCGAACTCTGCGATTCGCCGGAGTACTGGTCGCGAGCCGTGCCTCAGATGATTCTCGTTGCCATCGAACAGATGGACCGACCGCCGGCCAAGCTGCGACAACTACTGGCCGACCGATTCGAACGCGATGTCGTCGCCGAACTGGAATACGGTGCCTCCTGGATCAACACGATCGTCAAGTCGGCTCCGATGCTCGGACTGCTCGGGACGGTGAGCGGGATGATTCAGGCGTTTGCCAAGATTGCCGATACGCAAAAGACCGGCGGCGACCCTTCTGCCCTGGCTGGTGAAATCAGCTTTGCTCTGTTCACAACCGCCCTCGGTCTGGCGATCGCCATTCCACTTGTCATCGCGGCAGCCTTTCTGCACATCCGCATGGGCAAACTTCAGGATCATGTGCAGGACGAACTGACCTGGTTCCTCGATCAGTTGGAGCAGATCCGACGAACATGACCTGGAATGCAGCCGGTCGCCTGCAAACTTCCTCTCAATAGCCCTCCACGATCGACAGTCGATTGCCAACACATCAAGAAATCGAATAATGTAACACGACGGGGCGCTCGTCCTCGTATTTCTCACATCAACGATCGAGCCGGCCTTCTTCAGGCTCGTGATCTGTTCCTTACGTAAGAGTTCAAGCATGACGATTCGCTGGCTACAGAATTCGCCCGCTTCGAAATCCCGCTTTGTCCGTCAACTCTGCTGCTGGGCAACACTCTTCGCTTTTGTCCTCTGCATGGCCCCGGCACGCGTTTCGGCCGAAGAGCCTTACCTCAAGTTTCTGCAGGGACTTCGCGAACGGCAATACTTCGACATGGCGATGGCCTACATGGACACCCTCGAAGAGCGTAAGGATGTCCCGGCCGACATCAAGACGATCGTTCCTTACGAACGAGCTGTCACGCTGCTTCAAAGTTCGAACTACGTGCAGAACCCGGAAGCTCAAACCGAACAGCTCGATCAGGCTCAGGCCTACCTCGAAAAGTTCATCAAGAACAGTCCGAACCATGCGCTGGTCCCGCGAGCCAACACCGAACTGGCCAACATCATGCTCGGCAAGGCGCGAGTGTTGATCTGGGAATCGAAGTCGCCTTCGAACGTCGACAATCGGCTTAAGTTTCAACAGGACGCCCGCAAGCTGATTCAGGACGCCCGCAAGATCTACCAGGCGGCCAACGACGCCTACAAGAAGGAATGGGAGAGCTATGGCGTCTACATTCCGGAAGATGAACGCGAAAAGCGGGCTCAACGTGAGAACGCCGAAGGCCTCTATATGCGGGCTCAGCTCGATCTGGCGACGTGTACTTACGAAGAAGCTCAGACCTACGACGTCGACTCCGACAAGTTCAAGGAAACCCTGCGGCAGGCTTCGCTCGAGTTCGAAGAACTGCACAGCAAATACCGCAGTCAGTACGCCGGTCTTTATGCCCGCACGATGCAGGGAAAATGCTTCGAAGAACAGGACGACATTCGCAAGGCTCTCGGTATTTACGATGAACTGCTGGGCCACCCCGGTTCATCGGCTGGTCTCAAGCGACTGCAGAGTCAGGTCCGCCATTTCCGGCTGATCTGCCTGAACCATGAGAGCCGCAAAGACTATCAGCTCGTGATCATGGAAGCCGACGAGTGGATGAAGGCCAACCGGGCTTCGGTCCGCACGACAACCGGACTCGGTATTCGCTGGGAAATGGCCCAGGCGCAGGAAAACCTCGCTCTGGCCCGCACGACACCGGAACTCGACCGCACGCGACTGCTGCGACAGGCTCTGGAGAATGCCCGCGAGATCAACAAGTACGCCGGCCCTTATAAAGATGTTTCCAACAGCATGATTCAACGGGTGCTGGTGGCACTCGATCGGGAACCGGGCGATCCGACCGACTTCGATGGTGCGTTCGGCACAGCCAACACGATGCTCGAACAGATCGGCAAGCTGAGAGAGAATCTGAAGGCCGCCGAACAAAAGGGCGACAAAGAGCAGATCAAGAACGTGCAGGATGAACTGCAGGCTCTTCTGAGTGAGACCGAGCGGATGTACCGCCTGGCGCTCAACCTCGCAACCGCGCAAATCGAACCGAATCAGATTAACGCCGCTCGGTATCGACTCGCTTACATGTTCTACCTGCAGCGGAAGAGCTTCGAGACAGCCGTCGTTGGCGATTACCTTTCGACGCACTCGATCGATGGTGATCCGACGATCGCTCTGGATGGAGCCTATCTGGCGATGGCGGGACTGACTCAGGCCGTCAACGATGCTCCGGACAATTCCAAAGACGATATCCTCGACATGATGGTCAAGATCTGCGAACGGATCGCGACGCAGTGGCCGAACTCTGACCGGGCCACCGATGCCCGGATGGAAATGGGTCGGATCTACCGTCAATACGATCAACCTCTCGACGCGGCGAAGTGGTACAGCGATGTCCCCTCGACGGCGACGCAGTTCTCCACCGCCCAACTCGAAGCCGGGCAGGCTTACTGGAACGCGTATCTGTCGGCCATTATCAAAGAAGAGCAGGACACTCCAACTGCGACATTGAAAGAATGGCAGAATCAGGCCGCGAAATTCCTGTCCAAGGGAATTGAAGAGAAAGAAAAAGGACTCCCGGCTGACAAAGCAACTCCACCCGAGTTGGTCCGTGCGAAAGTCTCCCTCTCGCAGATTGAAATCATGCGGGGCAACGATGGTCGAGCCGTCGAGCTGATCACCAAAGAACCGCACTCGGTCGTGAAGGCCGTCGCCGTCGAAGATGGCAAATCGCGTCCCTCAGAAGATGGCAACATCAAGAGCACCGCCTTCGCCAGCTTTGCTTATCAGCAGTTGCTGCGAGCCTACATCGGCACCCGTCAGCTTGAAAAAGCCGAAGAGGCCCGCACTCAACTCGAGCAGATCGCGGGGCAGTCTGGCGGCGAAGCGTTGACCGCCGTCTACGTAGAGCTCGGTCGCGAACTTCAGAACGAACTGGAACGACTCAACAAACAGGGCGATCAGGAACGACTGAACCAGGTCCGCAGCGGATTCGAAAGCTTCCTCAAGCAGCTGTTCGAACGCAAAGATGGCCAGACCTACGGCTCGCTCATCTGGATCGCCGAAACATACTTCGGTCTGGCCGAAGGGACCGCGGAGGATCCACAGAAAGCCAAGCAGTACTACGGCTCCGCTTCGACGACCTACGAAGAGATTATTCGTCGGGCGTCGAACAATCCTCAATTCCTTGACCCGAGTCGACTGACCGCAGTTCGCCTGCGACTGGTCAACTGCAAACGGGAAGAGGGCGACTACCCGGCTGCCGAAGAGGCCATCCAGCTGGTTCTCAAGGATAATCCGAAAGCACTCGACGCACAGATCGCGGCCGCTTCGGTTTATCAGTCGTGGGGTAAGGAAGAAAACGACGCCGAGAAGTCTCTGCTGGCTGTTCGCGGCCGGACATCCGAAGATGGAGCGGTCATCTGGGGTTGGGCGAATATCGCCAAACGCCTGCAGATGATCATCGATGGCGGACAGGCTCCGCCGGAGTACGTCGAACGCAACCGCGAAGTTCAGTACCGCCAGGCCGAATCGCGCCTGGAGTATTCGGATCTGGCCCCGGATCAGAAAGCCGCCGAAGAACAACTCAAGCGGGCGAAAGCCGACATCCTCACCTATGCCCTCTTCAGCCCCGAGCTGACGAAAACGCCGTGGTGGGATCAATTCGACGAACTTTACCAGACGGTTCAGACTCGCCTCGGCGAAGCCGCCGTGCCACTCGAAAAGCCGGATCCCGATTCTCTGCTCGCGGCTTCCGGAACCACATCGAGCAATTACGACAGTGGCGAAACGGAAACGGTTCCGGTCACCGAACAGGCGGCTGCCCCGGCCACGCCGACTGAACCGCCCAGTAAGATCGGCACCTACGCTCTGATCGGGTTCGTCGTCATCTTTGCCATTGGAATTCTGGGCTACTCGATGACGAGCATGAAGAAACCAAGAAAGCGTTCGACTGCGGAAATGGTTTCGACGATGCCAAAGTCGATCTCGAAAAAAGGTGTTTCCCTCGGAGAAAGCAAAGCTCCTGCGGGAAAAACGCGACCGAAAACAGTCGCCGCCCCCGATCCTTCGGGAACCAAAGCTCGCAATACAGAAAAGAAACCGAGTCGTCCTCGAACCCCGGAAGAAATCGCGAAGATGAAAGCTCGCCGCAAAAAGCCGAAGCCAGAATAGACAGGCCCGACAGCTCGCTTTCCCGACTTCATCTCATAACAGCATATTTCACTGACGGAGATCCCCGTGATTAATAACTCGTTCCGCCTGATGTCACTGGCGTTGACTCTCACCGTTCTGACGGCCTCCCCGGCCTGGGCTATTGATATCATCACTCGCAAGAGCCAGTCGACTCGTCTCTCCGGTGAGATCACGGGGGTTTCCAAGTCCGGCGTTACGATCAAACAACAGACAGGCGGCGAAGTCGAAGTGCCTGCCAACGATATCGCCCTGATCGAATGGGACGCGGCTCCGGCAACCCTGAAGGCCGCTCTCGGCCAGGAATCGAACGGTGCTTACAACGAGGCCATCGACGCACTGAAGAATATTCTGGAAGGACTTCCAGCAACGGCGACAAATATCCGCACCGATGCCGAGTACTTTATTGCCCGCAACCTCGCCAAGGCGGCCTTGGCCGATTCGAGCCGCCTGCCGGACGCCATTGCCCGCATGAAATCGTTCACCGACGCCAACATCACCAGCTACCACTACTACGAAGCCATGGACTTCCTCGGCCGTCTGCATCTGGCCGCCGGAAACTATCCGCAAGCTGAAGCCGCTTTCACCTCGGTCGAGAATTCCGGTTTTGAAGACTGGAAGATTTCGGCTCAGTCCTCCAAAGCCCGCGTGATGCTGGCCCAGAATCAGGTTGATCAGGCTCTGGCCGCCTTCGATGCCGTGCTCGCGACGCCGGCCAAGGACGATGCCTCCAAACAGCGTCAGCTCGAAGCCAAGCTCGGCAAAGCGAAGTGCCTGAACCTCAAGAACCAGTATGACAATGCTCTCACCCTGCTCGAAAGCATTGTGAAAGAAGCAGCTGAGGATGACGCTCGTCTTCAGGCCGAAGCCTGTGCTCTGTCCGGAACAGCACTGCTGGGACAGGGGAAGAACCTCGAAGCGGCCCTGGCGTACTTGAAGATTGATGTGCTGTTTCCCGGTCAGCAGGACTTCCATGCGGAAGCTCTGTACAACCTCGCTCAGCTCTGGCCGTCACTCGGACAGCCCGGCCGTGCCGAGGAAGCTCGGGCACAGCTCGAAGCCAAATACCCCAACAGCCCGTGGACGAAGAAGCTGAGTGGCGTTTAGACGATTCAAATCGTCTGACGAGGCAAGATTTACAGTCTAGCCAGTTGCTTCCCCTTCTCGGGTTCGTCATGATTGGACGTCACTTTTTCGCTGCCGTCCGAAGTGCAAATTACCCATAACTCGACAACCGCTGAAAACAAACTGCCTACGGTTCTGGAGAACAACCCCGTGAAATTTTCCGACACGAATTCTGCACCTGCCCGACGCTTCGGCCTGTTCTGTGTGCTGAGCCTGACCGTTCTGATGGGTCTGCAGGTCTTCGCTCCCACCCCCTGGATGTCTGTCGCGCAAGCACAGGATGAACCGGCCGCCGAAGAGGCACCGGCGGAAGCCGCCCCGGCTGCCAGCGAATCGTCTGGTCCGGAAGAGAAGAGCTTCCTGATGTGGATGATCGAAGCTTCAGGAATTTTCGGGGGCATCCTGTTGATTCTCTCCGTCGTCATGATGGCTCTCATCATGACTAACGTGATGCAGGTCAAACGGGCTGTGTTTGTTCCGCAGGACTTCATTGATGAGTTCCGAGCCAAGCTCGATGCCAAGGACTACAAGGGAGCTTACGACCTGGCCAAGGCCGATGACTCCCTCATCGCCCGCATTCTGGCCGTCGGCATGGGCCGACTCGATCGTGGATACGCCTCGGCCGTCGAAGCGATGCAGGAACTGGGCGAAGAAGAGAACATGAACTACGAGCACAAGCTGAGCTATCTGGCTCTGATCGCATCGGTCGCCCCGATGATCGGGCTGATGGGTACGGTTTACGGGATGATTCTCTCCTTCCAGAAAATCGCCACCGCGACCGTCGCTCCGAAGCCGAGCGAACTGGCCGACGGGATTTCAACCGCTCTGTTCACGACGCTGGAAGGACTGGCTGTCGCCATTCCCGCCATGGTCGCTTACAGCATTCTCCGCAACCGGGTCGCTCGCTACATGCTCGAAGTCGGCATGATCAGCGAAGGACTGATGAGCCGTCTGCCGATCACCAAGCCGCAGGCTCCTCAGGCGTAACGACAATTTGTCGCTGTCCTCCCTACCGCCGGAACCAGAGAACTTTCCATGCGTTATAAGCAGCAACAGTCCACGGTGCTCGAACCGGACATGACGCCAATGATCGACGTCGTGTTCCAGTTGATCGCCTTCTTCATGCTGGTGACGAACTTCGAGCAGACGCAGGCCGATGAACGGGTCAAGTTGCCCAGCGATCAGCTGGCTCGTCCGCCCGAAGTGGCCCGTGAAAAGGTCCTCGTCGTCAACATCGGTTTCAACCGGAACCGGGAAGGCGAAAAGACCGATCCGCAGGCCTATATTTTCGAGGGGGATGAATTGATTCCCGTTCTCGATTTCGGCCGCCGCCTCAAGGAAGAACAGCGGGTCGCCAACGCCCTGTACGGTCCCGATGGGGTCAAGGAGATGACCATCGAGATTCGAGCGGACGCCGAGACTCCGACCGGGCTCATCCAGGAATTGATCAAGCTCTCTCAGGAGAACGGATTCGAGAAATTCTCCCTGAGAGCCAAACAGCTGGTGAAATAAACTCTCTTCTCCTGATCGAGAAGTTCAATATCGAGGTTTGCGATGGGTCAGCGACGTTCCCGCGTCTCAGCAACGAAAATCGAAGCACAGATGGCGCCGATGATCGACGTCGTCTTTCAGCTCCTGATCTTCTTCATGCTGACGCTGAAAATTATCCCGATTGAAGGCGACTTCAACATCAACATGCCGCTCGGTAAACAGGCGACCGAGAGCCCCGATGTGCCGATTCCGCCGATCAAAGTTCGCCTCACGGCGAACGCCGACGGGACTCTGGCCGGCGTGCAATTCCGGCAGGTCTCACTCGGCAACGACAATCTGGCCTTCGACCGTTTGAACGCCGAAATCGGCAAACTGGTCGGCCGGCGGGATAACCCGTATCTCGATGAGCTCGAGGTCGAGATCGATGCCGACTACAATCTGCATTACCGCCACGTGATCGCGGCTGTCTCCGCGAGCACCGGATATGTCAGCCCGCAGACCGGACAGGTAATTCGATACATCGAAAAAGTGAAATTTGCCCCGCCGCGTCGTCCTGCCGGCTGAGTTTGATCGAGTGTCACTGCTGCCGGCGCGAACCGGGAGCGGCTTTCCGGCGTCCAGAGACTCAGGCAGCACGCTGAAACTCTGGCCCTCCACCCACGCCGGCTCTGATTCCGGTTCTCAACCGATATGATCTTCATTCTCGATAATTACGACTCATTCACGTACAACCTGGTCCAGCGACTGGGGGAAATCGATCCGCAGGTCGAGATCGTCGTCAAACGGAACGATCAGACCACCTTGGATGAGATCGCCGAATTGCAGCCCGAGCGGATCATCATTTCGCCGGGCCCCTGCACGCCGAAAGAAGCCGGGCTGTCCCGGGATGTCATCCGGGAATTTGGCCCGCAGGTTCCGCTGCTCGGCGTCTGTCTGGGGCATCAGTCGATCGCCGATGTCTACGGAGCCAAAGTCGTACGAGCCGAGCGTTTGATGCACGGGAAAGTGTCGAAGATCCGACACAACAGTGAGGGCATCTTCGCGGGGATAGATTCTCCGTGCATCGCGACGCGTTATCACAGTCTGGCCGTGCCGGAAGAAACGCTTCCCGACTGCCTGATTCCCACCGCCTGGTCAGACGATGAGGACCAGCCTGCCGAACTGATGGGGCTTCGCCATCGGGACTACCCGGTTCATGGGGTACAATTCCATCCGGAGAGCTTCCTCACTGAAGCCGGCATCCCCCTGCTGAAAAACTTCCTGACGCTGTCGAAGTAACGTCGAGCCTGTTCGGTCGCTTGCTGACAGACGTCTGTACGCCTTCGGGCACGAGGTTCCGCATGAAGATTTCCCAGACGTCGCCGCTGCTCGCCGCTGCCCTGCTCACAAGCCTGGCCACGTGCGCCTCCGCAGCCGAACTGAAATTCGAACAGGTTCACGCGTCTCTCACGAAGTTCTGCGGCGACTGCCACAGTGCCGACGACGACTCCGAAGAAAGCGTCCTGTTTCTCAAGGCGAACTCAGTCGAAGAATTGAGCCAGATGCGTTCGCTTTGGGCCAGTGTTGCCGAGCAGCTCAACAACCGGACAATGCCTCCGCCCGATGAAGAACAGCCCACCGAGAAAGAGCGACTCGAGCTGGCCGGGTGGATCGATGAAACGTTGCGGGAAACCGCCTGTGCTCAGGGTCCGTTTGCCGGCTCGATCACGACGCGACGCCTCAATCGCATCGAATACACCAATACGATTCGCGATCTGCTCGGCGTTGAAACCGATGCCGCCGTGACGTTCCCGGTCGATGGTTCCGGCGGTGAAGGCTTCGACAACAACGGCGAGACGCTGTTTCTTCCGCCGATTCTGCTCGAACGTTATCTCGAAGCCGCCAGCGACATCGTGGATGAAGCGCTGCCATCGCAGCCGTTGACATTACGGCTCGATCCCCACGAACTCACGCCGAAGCAGAAGAAAACGGACGAACTTCGAGTCCTCGAAAGCAAGCAGGCAGTCCGCTGTTTCCCCCGAATCTACGCCCCGGGTAAACATGAGTTGAGTCTGCAGGCCCAACCGGTCGAGGCCGCCAGCGAGATCGTAGTCAAGGTCGATGGAATCGTCGCGGAACGCTTTGCCGTGGCAGCGCGAGAGAACCCCGGAAACTTCCCGGTAACATTCGAAACCTCGATTCAGCTTTCCAAAGGCTTCCACGCCATCGAAATCCGCTGCAGTGGACCTGCCCCCGTTCAGCTCAACGGCCTGAAGATCGATGGCAGGTCCCGAAAGCTTAATGAACAACAGAAGACGTTCTATCGACGTTTGATCGGAGTTAATCTCGACGAAGAACCGGAACAGCCTCGCCAGCTGGCCAGAACTCAACTGGAACGCTTCGTTTCTCGCGCGTTCCGGCGTCCGGCGACTGACACTGAGATTGAAAAGTATCTGCAACTGTTCGATCGATCTGCGGAGCGGAACGAGCCCTATCTCGAATCGATGAAGCTGGCCATCAAGGGCGTCCTGGTGTCGTCGCACTTCCTCTTTCGGGTTGAAACGCCCCCCTCGTCGCCTCAGCCCGAGCCGATCTCCGACTTTGAACTGGCTTCCCGCCTGTCGTACTTCCTGTGGGGATCGATGCCGGACGAAGAACTCTGGCAGCTGGCGGCTGCGAACGAACTGCAGGACGAAGAGACGCTGCGGAAGCAAATAGAACGGATGCTCGACGATCCCCGCAGCCGGTATCTGACAGAGGAGTTCGTCGGACAATGGCTCGGCACCCGTGAGGTCGGCGCTCGTGTCGCTCCCGATACCGGGAAGTTCAAAGGCGAATTCACAACCGAACTCCTGCTCGGCTTCCGTGAAGAACCGATTCAGCTGTTTGCTTACATCCTGGAAGAGGACCGCAGTCTGATGGAGCTGGTGACGGCTGATTATGTCATCGCCAATAAGCGTCTGCGAAAGCACTACGGACTCGAAGAGAAAACGGAGAAGGACAAAGCGGACTGGCCCTGGTCCCCGAATCCGCAGCTCAAATCGGACGGACCATTCGAAAAGGTTTCCGTCGAAAACGGCCAGCGGGGCGGCGTGCTTGGCATGGGCGGAGTGCATTTGTTGACCTCCTATCCGAACCGGACCAGCCCCGTTCTTCGAGGCGGCTGGGTGCTTGAAACGCTGCTCGGCATTCATGTCCCCAATCCGCCGCCCGATATTCCCGAGCTCAAGAAGGGCAAGAAAGAGAAGCTGACCGTCCGTCAGCAACTGGCAAAGCATCGCGAGCCTTCGGCCTGTTCGGCCTGCCACAATCTCATCGACCCGCCCGGCTTCGCGCTGGATCATTACGATGTTCTCGGCCGCTGGCGCGAGAAAGAAGAGGGCCAGCCGATCGATGCCTCAGCGACGTTCCCGTCAGGCGAAACCGTCGAAGGCCTGCCGGGGCTCAAAGAGATGCTTCTCAAGCGGAAGGCCGACTACTATCGCCAAACCACCCGCAAAATGCTGGGCTTCGCATTGGGACGCAGTCTCGATGACCGCGATGACTGTGTCATTAATCAGCTGACCGAGCACTTGTTGAACGGCAACGACACTCCACGGGCGTTGATTACCCAGGTCGTCCTGAGCACGCCCTTCCGATATCGGCAGCAGGGAACCGCCGAGCAACATCACGCCGGGGAATGACGCTCCATTCTTAACCCGATACGTCAGCGAGGGCCCCGTCGGATTTGCCCTCGCTCCACGCTACGGGCTGGAATTTTCTGGAAGCTCGGACGTTCACTGGCGATCGCTCGTCCATTCGGCGGCAGGATGACGCCGCTACGACGAAGCTCTCCACTCCCGTAAACTATGGGGGATCGTAGCCTTCTCCGCCCCAAGGGTGGCAGCGGCAGATGCGTTTGAGGCCTCGCCAGCCCCCGCGGCAGGCTCCGTACTTCTGGACGGCTCCGATGAAGTAGTGACTGCAGGTCGGCTGGTAGCGACACTGGCGGCCGATGATGGGACTCAGTGTCCACTGATAGACACGGACCAAGCCGATCAAGATTCGCGACGGCAGCTGGTGAAGCATGCGAAACAGGTTGCTCATGACGCCGGCTCTTCGTCCGTCGGAAACCGCTTCGCAATTTTTTTCATCAACCGCTTCAGCGAGTGTCTGTATTCTCCCACCGTAGCCGGGGCTCCGACTCGCGGAATCAGAACAAAGTCGAAGCCGGTCGGTAACTTCCGACGTGACAGCCGAAAGGCTTCACGGAGCAGCCGTTTCTTGCGGTTGCGGTGGACCGCGTTCCCATGCTTGCGGGAGACGCTCAGCCCAATGCGACTGTATTCACAATCATTCGGCTGGCCGAAGACCAATAATCGCTGATCGCCGGCCCGTTGCTTGCCGGCGTAAATCCTCTCGAAATCCTTGCCGGATCGGACGCGAAATTCCCGGAGAAATCGCAGGCCGGTTCCCGAGTTCACCACATCGGTCATGCTGACTCGTCCTTCTCCGGTTCGGCATCTGCCGGCGTCTCGTTGTTGAGATACCAGAACTCATTCTTCAGCGGAGTCTGCGGACGATCCTTGCGAGCGATCCGTCTGGCACGCGCTCCAAGATAGACCACGATCAACAGAGCGATACCGCAAAGCAACGCAATTCCAATCAGCAGAATCCAGGAGACCGATAACATCTGCTTGCGACGCTCGCGATCTTCTTCGGTCAGTTCAGTCTCTGGTCCGACTTCCGAACTCAACTCTGGCGATTGAACCGCAAGAATACGAACAGGCGTTGACGATGCAGACGCCATTCCGAGCGGGCAGAAGACAACCGCCAACATGACGCAAATGCATCTGCGTATGAACCGAGCTCGGACCGTTCGGAAACTCATTCGGCGATCAACTGAACCGGAGGAGTAAGCAGAGCCTTCATTTCGCGGACGGCCCGTTCCATGCCGACCATCACCGCACGCGAAACAATACTGTGACCGATATTGAGCTCCGACACCTCCGGGATCTCGACAATTGGACCGACATTTCGATAGGTCAGACCGTGTCCCATGTGAAGCAGCATCGAGAGCGAATGAGCCTGGGCGGCGGCTTCGCTGAGCAGATCGAGTTCGCGAGTCTGCGTCTCGACATCAACGGCGTCGGCATACTGTCCGGTATGAAGTTCGACGGCGTGGACGTTCATCTTGTCGGCCATCGCGATCTGTTTTTCATCCGGATCGATGAACAGGCTGACCTCGATGCCTGCTTCCAGCAACCGGTCGATGCAGCGGCGCACGCGATCTTCGTTCGTGATCAGATCGAGTCCACCTTCCGTCGTCACTTCTTCGCGTTTCTCCGGAACCAGCGTGCACTGATCGGGCATGACATCGAGTGCGAAATCGGTGATCTCTTCGGCAATCGACATCTCCAGATTCAGCTTCACCCGAGCCGTTTCGCGGAGAATGCGAACGTCCCGATCCTGAATGTGCCGGCGGTCTTCGCGAAGATGGACGGTGATTCCATCTGCCCCACCGAGCTCCGCCAGAGCCGCAGCCCAGATCGGATCGGGTTCGACAGTTTTACGGGCCTGTCGCACCGTGGCGACATGATCGATATTGACTCCAAGTTTGGGCATCTGCTCTCTCTATTTGCTGAATCGGAACGCACTGTCGTGGAAAAGGCAGGCGAAGTCGAGGTCCGGTTCTCCAGACTCGATCATATCGCAGCCACGGGAGAATCCATAGCCACTGTTTTCAGTTCTCGGGATCCGTCACGCGGGGCGGGATGGATCGGCCATGCGGGTCGGATTCGGGCGATCCGAGTTCGCGTTCGATCTGCTCGCGGGATTCCTGATCGAGATAGTGCTCGATCTGATGAGCGGCCTCGTGGAGATGGTCTTCGGGCAATTGAAACTCGGATCCGAGATAGCTTTCCCAGAGCCGATGGCCGCGCACAATCCGTTGAGCCGCCCGCCGCCCGCGATCGGTCAGCACATACCCCTCGTCACGCGTCTGTTCAATCAGAACGGCATCTTCCAGACGATTGAGCGACGACTGCATCCGGCTCTGGCCAGCCGAGTCTTCGGCGAGTTCCGCCATCTGCTCCAGCGACATCGAACCGTGTGGATCGACGTCTTTATGCTGCTCTTCCCAGCGGAACAGGATGCCGAGCAGGTCTTCTTCGCGGATGCGGGATCGCAGTCGGGCCCGACGGAGCCGGGTGACGAGCAGCCCCTGTGAAGGCGAGAAGACCAGAGCCAGTCCGTAGCCAAATCCGGTGAAGACGGCCATCATGCCGGCTGCACTGGTGTTGAGCTGCCACGCGACGGCGTACCCCAATGCTGTAGCCATGGCAGCGAAGACGCCGGATAACGCCAGCAGATTCACGAGCCGCTGGCTGACGAGTTGAGCAGTCGCACCGGGAACAATCAGCATGGCCACAACGAGAATACTGCCGACGATCTTGAACGAACCGACGACGCAGATCGCGACGAGCACGATCAGAACGCCGAGCATCGTTTGACCATACAGACCGATCGCCGCCGCGTACATGGGGTCGAACACCGCGGCTTTGATCTCTTTCCAGAACAGCCCCAGCCAGAGCAACACCGCTGCCAGAATGGTGGATGTTGTCCAGAAGGCGGACGGCCAGCGAAGTCCGAAGACGGTGACTGTTTCCAGAGCGACGTACTCAATCGCCCCTTCGAGAACGACATCCCGATCGAGATGGACTTTCTCGGCAAACATCTGCACCAGCAGAATGCCAAGCGCGAAGAACGCCGTGAAGACGATCCCGAGGCCCGACTCTTCACTGGTTTGCCCGTAGGTGGAAAGTAGCCGCGAAAGACCGGCCGTCAGCATCGCGAAAACAGCCGCCCCGATAAACATCGGCACGGCTGCAGTGGTTCCAGTCAGTAGAAACGCGATGGCCAGCCCGGGAAGAACAGCATGGCTGAGTGCATCGCCGAGCATGCTCATTCGTCGGAGAACGAGAAAGCAGCCCAGCACGGCACAGGTCACATTGGCAATGGTCCCGACGAGGATGGTCCAGAAGGCCAGCCTCATTGTCGGGTCCAGAAATGCAGGCCAGTCCAGCATCGTCGAATCGCCTGCCTCAACTCCCGGGGATCAATACCGTCTGCGGCCGATTGGAAACCGGCCCGACATCAACATTAAACAGGCTGTGGCGGCTGGGTCTGGAAGGCCCGGCTGCGGAACAGGAAGTCGACGATATTCCCTTCATGAGGCTGCAGCCAGTTCAACTGGTTGGTCCGCACGTTGCCAATATTAAGCCGATCGATGTTCATCGCATCGACCAGTTCCGCCGACCAGCTTTCATTCTCGGTGAGAGCCGTGCAAACGAGCGTCGTGCCGATCGTCTTGATCATCTTGTCCTGCGGACATTCGACGACCGAAACGAATGGGAACATGTATTCGGTATTCGCGAGTGTGGCCGAGGGGTTCTTCGTGTGAACGACCGTCGGACTCAGGAACGCGTGACGCTCGTGCTTCTCGAGTCGTTCGCCATCGCGATACTTGGCGGTCACTTCCGTGACGGACGAATCCTTCAGACCATCTTCAATCTGATCGTGCATCGCCTGAGCGACATCGGGATTGGTGAAGGCTGCGAGCTGAGCATTCGGGTCAGTCATCGAAGTCGGCTTCACGGCTGCCAGTCGC
This sequence comes from Planctomycetaceae bacterium, assembly GCA_017795105.1. Lineage (GTDB taxonomy): Bacteria > Planctomycetota > Planctomycetia > Planctomycetales > Planctomycetaceae > Rubinisphaera. The sequence continues at coordinate 4,795,855 of CP051247.1, read as the reverse complement.
TGAGCCAGAGCGTCTGCGATTTCTTCAGTATGCCGGGAGGCGTAAATTGCCGAGGCATTCACGCAACTGCGACCGCCGTTGGTAAGGACGCTGTCGACCATCAGATCGAGATACGATTCCCAGTTGTCGACGACATCGTCGCCGAAGACAATCTTACTGAAGCCCGGGCCGTGCACCTGGACGTTGGGATTGCTGGAATACTTGTCGACGGTGGCCTGACCGCCGAAGATCATGACCCGCTTGCAGAGCTCGGTGACCGAGTTTCCGACTTCGTGAGGTCCCGGGTAGAGCGAGATCGCTTCCTTCGGAATTCCGGCTTCAGCAAAGGCCGAGGCCATGCGATACGGCGTCCAAGGTTCCGAGGATCCCGGCTTGAGGACCAGGCCGATCTGCATCGGAATGCAGGGAAGCCAGAGCGTGTGCACGCCCGGTGAGTTCGAGGGGAGCACAAGACCGAGGACTGGCGAGGTCGGCTGGTAGCTGACCATCACGCCGCGATCTTCCATCCCGTAGCCCTTCTGCAGAATCTCGAGCGGCAGGCCGCGAGTCAGGGCGTCGAGAATCTCCTTCATATTCTTCAGCACGAAGGCGATTTTGTGCATGTTGGCCGCACACATGTTTTCCGGCAGCCCGGTGCTCGCCGACTGAATCTTGCAGAAGTCGGCTGGAGACTGCGTGCCATTTCCGAGGGGGAGCGTGGCGTTCAGGTACAGATCGCCAGCCTTGCCGCACATCTCGACCAGATCGTAAATATCGATCTGACGCAACGCGTCGCGGGCCTTCTGGGCTTTCCGCATGTCCATTTTGACCAGGCCGCCATTGGCCTGATGAACGTCGGCCAGTTTCTCACCGGTCTCGAAGTGAACAACTTCAGCTTTGTCGAGGCTCTCGTACGGCTGTCCCCAGCGGATCACGGGAATTTCAAGCATCAGTATCTTTCCTGCTTGGGCCGGCGTCCCGGTCGCTTCGGGAGCCTCCCTTAGTGTTCATGGAGTCGCATTCGGGATTTTTTATGATCTTAGCCTGCGCGACCGATTTGGCAATCATCGCCTCGGGCGGGTGGGTGGGAACGAGGCGGGGGATCGACTACGATCCGTTCATTGAACGGGAATTCCCCGCAGAAATCAACCTGCTGACAGGAACCAGCTTACGATCATGAAGACGATTGAATGGATCGGCGATGTGGACGGGCATCTCCGCCTGCTCGACCAGACCGCTCTCCCCGAAAAGACCGAGTTTCTCGACTGCCGGACACCCGAAGATGTCTTCGGCGCGATCCGCCGTCTCAGTGTTCGCGGGGCCCCGGCCATCGGCGTTTCGGCCGCCTACGGACTACTGCTCGGCCTGAAGGACGTCGCCCACGCCGGTCGGGAGGAATTCGACGCCGCCTTCGATAAGGTCTCGACCTATCTGGCCGAGAGCCGCCCGACTGCTGTGAATCTGTTCTGGGCCATCGCTCGGATGCGGGATGTCGTCGCCGAGTCCAAAGAATTGTCGTCGAATGAGCTCCGTCAACGTCTGCTCGACGAAGCACGCGAAATTGAAGCCGAAGACCGCGAAATGTGCAACGCCATGGGACGGTTCGGAGCCGAGTTGATTCCCGAGGGAGCCGGCGTGCTCACTCACTGCAACACCGGCATGCTGGCGACCGCCGGGACCGGAACCGCCTTCGCCGTGCTGCTGGCCGCTCATCAGGCCGGGAAGAACATTCACGTCTACGCCGACGAAACCCGCCCGCTGCTGCAGGGCGCCCGACTGACCGCCTGGGAACTCCTGCAGTCGAACATCCCCGGCACGCTGATCACCGATTCGATGGCTGGCTGGGTGATGAAAGAAGGCAAGATTCAGGCGGTCATCACCGGTTCGGACCGCATCGCCGCCAACGGAGACGCCGCCAACAAAATCGGCACGTACTCGGTCGCTCTGCTAGCGAAGGCCCACGGCATTCCGTTCTACATTGCTGCTCCTTCGAGCACGTTCGACCTGTCCCTGCCCACCGGCGAATCGATCCCGATCGAAGAACGCGATCCGGCCGAAATCGGTCACGGCTTCGGTCGCCAGACCGCTCCGAAAGAGATCAACATGTACAACCCGGCGTTCGACGTAACCCCGGCCGAGTACATCACCGCTCTCATCACCGAAAAGGGCGTGATTCAACCGGTGACCACCGAAAACGTCGCGAAAGTGATCGCTGGCTAAACTCACCAACGGGTGCCATGCCCACGCTCGCGTGGGCATGCTTGCCTTAGAGGTTAAAACAGCAATCGCGCCGAGTTCAAAGCCCACCCCGATTATGGTCGCCGCGAGTTCTCGGGGTCGACGTTACGTTTTCTCGAACATCGTTTCCCAGCCGCTTGTTGCTTTGCAACACAGAGATGAATCTCTGTGCCATCCCGGGTATCTCCCCGGGGTGCCATGCTTGCATCGCGAAGCAGGGCAAGCATGCCAATGAGGTGGGGGTATGATTCGACGTTAAAGGACCTGTCTGCGGTTGTGGAATGCCGTCAGGGGATTCGTTTCACCCGAGACTGGCACAACACCGGTTCACGGGCATGCTTGCCCTGCCTCTATGAGGCGATGCAAGCATGGCACCCGTTCTGGTGTTTGATCAGATCAAGGACTGATCCACGCAAAACATGCCCACGCGAGCGTGGGTATGGCAACGGGGCAAGGTTATGACTTGGCTTTGGCCGGTTTGCGTTTCGGTTTTGGTGGCTGCCAGGTGTCGCCGTTGTCGGGCGGCATGGAGTTGTGCCAGTCGACGACGGCTTTGGTCATCTCTTTGACTACGTTTGGATGCTGCTCGGCGACGTTCTTTGTTTCGCCGCGATCCGACTCGAGGTTGTAAAGTTGCGGATCGGCCCCGTCGTATTCGCAGAGGAGTTTCCAGTCCCCATCGCGAATGGCGAGATCGGGAAGGTCTTCCACGCCATAGAAACCGTCGCGATCGGGCGGGCGACGGAAGTAGAGGGGCTGCTGCCGCGAGTCCTCTGCCTTTCCGAGCAATGTCCCGGCCAGGTTCTCGCCATCGAACATGACTTCGTCCGGCTTTTTAACTCCGCTGATGTCGAGCAAACTTGGTACGAGATCAATAGCCGAGAAGACCGATTCGGTGTTCACGGAGCCGCGAGCGTCTTTCGCCAGCAGTCCCGGCCCCCAGGCCACGAGTGGCGATCGGACACCGCCTTCGTAGAGCATTGTTTTCATTCCGCGAAACGGTCCGGCCGAGCCGGCATCGCGATCGGGACCATTGTCGGAACAGACGAGAATCAGAGTATTGTCCTTCAACTCTGGTTGAGACTTCACGTAATCGAAAAGTTCGCCGAGCTGTTCGTCCATTGTGTCGAGGACGCCGAGATAGAGTTCCCGCCGGGAACCGTCGCCGCGGCGAGCTTCCGGCGGGTAGTACGGGCCGTGAACGTCGTCTGGCCAGACATTGACATAGAAAGGCTTGTCGGCTTTCTGGCTCTTTTTCACGAAGTCGAGAGCGGCCTGGGTGAAGGACTGTGTCACAAGCGAACGGTCTTCCCAGATGATCTTGCCGCGGCCCAGCTGGTCCGAGCCGAGCGTATGCCGACGCAGCGGAGAACCGTCATGAGCATCGCAGATCGCCAAGACTCGGGGGCCAAGCCCTTCGAAGTTGGTCAACGATTTGTCGAAGCCATATTCGGTGATCAGCGGGGCTTCCCCGACGTCCCGCTGTCCTCCGAGATGCCACTTTCCAAAATGGCCTGTGGCATAGCCGGCATCGTGCAGCATGTCGGACAGCATGGGTGCCTGCGGATCGAGCCAGTTGGCGACACCGCGGTCTTCATTCAACTTGCGATGGGCGAGGTAGGAATTGATCCTCCACCGCTGTGGATACTGCCCCGTTGAAATCGCGCATCGCGACGGCGAGCAGATTGGCGAGTTCACGTAGAACTGCTCGAAGCGGATCCCCTCAGCGGCGAGGGCATCGATGTTTTCGGTTTCAATGTCGGTGTTGCCGAAGCAGGAGAAATCGCCCCAGCCCATGTCGTCGATGAAGACGAGAATCATGTTCGGCGGAGCCGCGTGCGAGACCGTGGTCAGACAACAGAAAAACGACAACGCGAGCAGCAGCGTGAAAGGTCGCATGGCAGGGAGACTTCCTGAAAGAGCGAACAGATAAGGGGTTCACTCGATCAGGCTAGAAGATTGCTCCTGGAAACTCAACCGGCGCGTGAAACAGGCCGACTCTCCGCCTGGTTTACTTCCGTGCAAAGACCTGGGGCAGCGTCAATCGTGACTGAAAGATCGCGGGCGAGAGATCGAAGTCGACGGCACACCGGGGAATATTGAAGCGGTCAATGGCGACCATCGATTCGTACTGACCGTAGAAACTGAAGGCGTACTGATAACCGGCTTCGTGCACTAGCTGCTTCGTTTCTTCCGTGAACATGTCGGGTTGTCCAACCGGATAGCTGAAGGCTTTGGGGGCCTTGCCGAGTTGAGCTTCGAGTCTCTGACGGCTGCCGAAGATCTCTTCCCGCTGCCGAGTCAGATCCTGTCTCGCCAGAATGGGATGTGTAACTGTGTGGCCACCGATATCGATTCCCGCATCAGCGACTTCTCGCACCATGTCCCAGGTCATCCAGAGATCGCAAGCCAGTTCCGGCCCACATCGTCCGGTTCCGGCCTGACTGGCGAGATCATCCATGAACTCGGCGGTCGCATTTCCGCGGAGCGCCCAATATGTTCCAACCGCCCGGGCGATTGCCGGTCGGGGATCGTCTGGCGAGATCTCCAGTCCCTGTTCAAACCAGCGGCTGACTGGCAAGGCGGGCACGTTCGCGTTCCGAATGATCCAGGCGATTTCATCCCACCAGGCGACATGCGGCTGATCGATGAACCCGGTCGCAATAAAGAACGTCGCCGGGACGCCGACCTGCTTGAGCACCGGGAAGGCGAGGTCGTAGTTGTCTCGATAACCATCATCAAAGGTGATGAGAATATGCTTGCCCGGCTTTCCGGCGACGACCTCATCGAGGTCATCAACGCTGACGACATCACCATAGCGTTTGTATTGTCGGAGTTGAATTTCGAGCCGCTCTGAGGTGGCGCTGTAAAGATTCCCATCGAACGGACAGGACTCGCGGGAACCAATGCGGTGATAATTCACGACCAGCAACCCCGACCAGGAGGGAAGCCCGAGCAGAGCGAGATTGGCTCCGGAGGCCTGCATCAGATTGGCCAGAATCTTCTTCTTGCCATAAGGGACAAGCTTCCGCACGATCTTCATGATTCGGAGTCCTGATGCTCTCTTGGGAGACCATCCACGAGGCGCGGATGACAGATACTATTTATCGCGGACGTCTTTGAGCCGGAGCATGGTCAACCACTTCTGCCCCCCGGCAACCCGCTCACGTTCTGACTCGCGAACTTTCTCGCTGACGATGCCGGCTTCTTCGAGTTCGATCAAATCGATGCCGTGTTTCTTGGCATGCTTCTCGACCTGCAGCCGAACCTGATTGAGCCGCGTTGCTTCCCGGGAAAGCCGCGCCCGTTCCAGCGAGAGCGTGATCTCGTTCACGCGCGACTGCTCTTCCAGGTGCTTCTCAAGTGTTTCGAGTCGCTGCCGCAGGTCCTCGGGGTAGTCGTTGAGACTTTCCCAGTCGACAGTGCCCAGGAGTCCGGCGTTGCGGCGGACATCCCGATAAAGCAACAGACAGGTTTCGATGTACGCATCCCGTTCCCGAATCGCATGAATCAACTGCGGTGGATCGGCCTCTTCGAAATCGATCTCAGCCGGTGGTTCAGGCAGACCTTCCAGCTCGAAGTCGAGCGAGGTCTCTTCGCGGTGACCGACTCTCTCGCCGGCTTCGTCGGTAATGTCTTCGTCCGGAATCTGCCCGGAAGAATCGAGGAGGACATCGGCGAGAGTGTCAAAGAGTTCATCTTCGGAGCGGCGGTCCGGATTGTCCTCGACATACTCGGCGGAAGGTTCGGACGGGTTGTAGATCGTCGTCGGTGTGTTTGAGCTTCGAACGATTAGATCGCGAAGTTCTTCGATCTGCATTTCGATGCGACCGAGCGAGCCGGGCATCTGGGCGGTGTCCCACTGCTCGACGAGGTAGTCGACGTTTTGGGCGACCTGCTCGCTGTATTCATCGGTGATCGACTTCCGCTGGGGCGCGAGCAATCCTCCGGAACGCTGCATGCGGTCGAGCTGCTCAGCGGCCTGCTCGAGCTGAGCGGTCAGCGCAGCAACCAGCTCTTCCTTTTCGATTAACTGTTGCTCGAGTTCGGTGGTCGACATAGAAATCCATGTTTTCTATAGCAAAGCCTGTGGGGAAAGTCCGTCCCCGGCCAATTCGTTTCAAGTGTAGCTCGGGAGTTCTGCTTCGCTTCCCGATCCGTACTTCTCGCCGGGCAATTGCGGCCCGCTTATGCGTCTGATTCCGATGGTGCCGAATCGAACGATTTTTCCGTCATCAGACGTTGCCCCTGGCGACTGAAGCGGATCGGCAGCCGGTCCTGGGATCCCGAACTGAGATTGACAGCACGGCGACCGAACGTGTAATCAGCCTCTGCATGTGCCTCAGGATCTGATCAGCCAGGGATCGACGGCTTTGATGCGTGATTTCTCATTTCGATTCCCGCCTGCGCTGCGGATAGCCAGCTCAGCCCTGCTGATTGTTGGCTTGCTGGGCTTTGTCTGCGCTGAGACGAAGGCAGAGAGTTGGCCGGTTGAGTTCCCGCACGAGCATTTCTCCGTGCATGCCCAGGTGCCGACGGAAAAGATCGAGCCAGCGATCCACCGTCTGACGGCTCTGCAGAAGCGAATCGCCGATACGCTGCAGATCGAAGTCTATAACGAGACGATCGATATCTACATCTTCTCCTCGCACTCGCAGTATCGGGCTTACATCCGTCCACGGGTCCCGGAAGCGGCGTCCCGCCCCGCGCTGTTCGTCAAAGGTCCCGACCGTCTCTATGTTTATGTGGTCTACTCCGGGAACTGGGAGAAAGACCTGCGGCACGAGATGACGCATGCCACCCTGCACGCCTCCCTGCCCTATTTACCCATCTGGGTCGATGAGGGGCTCGCGAAGTATTTCGAAGTGCCGGACAACGACGCGGGAATGAATCGGGATCTGCTCTCGAACCTGAAGTGGAGACTTCGTTTCCGGCGGGACGTGCGGACGCGGGAACTGGAAGAGATTCGCTCGCTGAGCGATATGCGTCCAGAGCATTACCGGGACAGCTGGGCCTGGATTTATTTTCTCATGCATCACAGTGGGTCATCCCGCGGACTTCTGCAGGGCTATCTGCAGGAAATTCAGGCCGAAGAAGTGGTCGGTTCGCTCATCGACCGCATTTTCGCCGGCTTCGCCGATGCCGACGCCGAGATCGACCGCTTCTACCGCTAGAGCGGATCGCGCAACCGTATGTCCGTCCGTTCGATTGGCCGGAATTGCGATGGGTGCTGCCCGTTGCGTTGAACCGACACCTGCTGCGGGGCCGCCGAACCGGTGATGCGTCAGTAATCGCGCCGCCAATCGGCTCGAACTTCCTGCAAATCTTACAAAACCCGCACGATCCCCCAATCCCACTCACATCAAGGTCCGATTAGACCGACTGTTAAGACAGGATGGACTGTTCCATCTGATCGGATCTATCCATCAGGAGGATCCAGTTCGTGTCCGTTAACCAAGGAAAGCAACGGACGTGAAGGCAGGGCTGGAGCCGCGAGGCTTCCAAGTTTTCTTTTGACCTCCACGATTAAGGATGATGCACGATGAAGGTTACGATTCTGAAGAGCGCTCTGGCAGGTCTGGCCTGTCTGGGCATGGCCATTCCGACCAACGTGATGGCTGAAGGTGCAAAGACCAATCAGATCGCCAGCAAGGTTCAGATCGCCGACGTGGCTCTGAGCAACGGCGTGATGAGCGGCAAAGTGGTTGACTCACAGGGTCAGCAGATCAGCGGCGGCGTCGTCAAAGTGAGCCTGGGCAGCAAAGTTGTTGCTTCGGCTGTGACGAACGCAGAAGGCGAGTTCGCCGTTGGCGACTTGAAGAGTGGTCTGTATCAGGTTTCGACCGGCGAAACGCAGTCCGTGGTTCGCCTGTGGGACGGCCAGGTCGCTCCTCCAGCCGCCAAGAGCAACGTCCTGATCGTTCAGGGAAGCACGCTGCGTGCTCAGTGCAAAGACACGTTTGACTACGTGATCCTCGGTACGGCCATCACCGGCGTTGCCCTCGGTGGTGCTGCTCTGGCTCAGGACGACGGCGATACGATCATCGTCAGTCCCTAATACGACCCGCCAGTCCAACAGTTTCTGACCAACCCACCCGGTGATACGAACGTTCAATCTCGGTACTAATACCGGGTGCGGTTGGAAGAATCTGACAAAATGTCGAAAAGCAAGCAAAAAATTGGAGCACGTTCCAAATTCCTTCCGAAAGTAATGACTGAGCGGTGGGGACCGTTCGCGATGTCGAATAGTGACGTCTAAGGACAGGTGGTGCTCGGTACGACTCATTCTCGAAAGAGGAATGCAGGGCCCGGAACTCGGCGATGTGGAAGACGAGTTACGTTATCTGTCTGGCACGAACTCAAGCGAAAGGATTTGGGGGATGAAGCGGTTCAATCTGATTACGAAATCAATGGTCGGCCTTGCCTGCCTCGGTATGGCAATGCCACAGGCTCCTGCTTTTGCAGCAGCTCCAGCAACTCAGCAGGCTGCCAAAGTTCAGATCGCCGATGTGGCTCTGAGCAACGGAACGCTGAGCGGCAAAGTTGTCGACGCTCAGGGACAGGTCATCTCGGGTGCTGTTGTTAAGGCTTCGGCCAACAACCAGACTGTCTCGACGGCCGTCAGCAACGCTAACGGCGAATTCCAGCTGAGCAGCCTGAACACTGGTATGTACCAGGTTTCGGCTGGCGAATCTCAGGCTGCTGTCCGCGTCTGGGAAGGTGCAGCTGCACCTCCGGCTGCCAAGTCGAGCATCCTGCTCGTCAACGGTCAGACCGCCCTCGGTCAGAACTGCTGCGATGACGGCTGCACCGGCTACGGTGGACGCACTGGTCTGGGTATCGCTGCTGTTGTCGCTGTCGGTGCTGCTACCGCCATCGCCATCACGGCTGCTCAGGACGACGACGACGCTGTCATCGTCAGCCCATAGTTGAGACACACTTCCTCGCGGTGGAAGAGACCTCGAAGCTCTCGCGGAAGACTTTATAGACTTCCCTACGCTTCTCACTCACAAAATCCACTTCGCACGGAATACTGACTCACACGCATCGGATCGACCTCAGTTTTTGCTGAGGTCGATTTGCGTTTGCGCCCCGCAAAAAACTATTCGCTCCTGCAGTTCTCACCGGCGATTCTTCCACAGGAAGCAAGAACTCCCACCCGAAAATTCCGCCTGGCCGATGCGGATCACTTCTCTACCCACTCTGCGCACTCACCCTACTCCCTCTCGGGCTCGTAATCCTGCAATCCGAATTGATCGCCGCCTGGAAGGGAATTGCAGTTTGCTTTCGATTTCCTCACCTGTACAATCACGCTATTCCCTCACGCCCTATTGCATCACCACTCGGAAACTCTGACACGGCGAGTCGAGGGATTAGAGAAGATTTACGGCCGACATCAGTTGTGTCGGCCCTGCCTGCTTCGACTTCTGTCATCTCCCCTACCAGTTCCGTCGATATTGATGATTAATAGTGTCAATCTAATTGCAGCGTGAAGTCCTCAGGTGCGCTCTTGAACGACTTCATCATTCCCGAAGACCGTCCGGTCGAGACGACCGCGGCTCCGGATCTGGCGTTCGCCAGATATAAGCCTGCATTCGCGTTTCAAGGCGACGAAACGGAGAGAGAATCGTGAATTTCCGATCACTCGAATTATTCCCACGTACGCTCCGACATGCCCTGGCAGTCGCTGCTGTCTGCCTCTGCACCTCGGCTGCTCAAACGGCTCTGGCACAGAACCAGACCGATGTGCCCCCCAACCATCCCTTCGCCCCGGTCATCAACCTGGCGATGAAAGGCCAAGAGGCGACGCAGAAGGTCAAGGACTACGAAGCGGTCCTGACCAAACGGGAATACATTGGCAAGGAACTCGTCACCAGCCAGATGGAGATCAAGGTTCGGCACGAACCCTTCAGTGTCTATCTGAAGTTCCGCGAGCCACATGCCGGCCGCGAAGTGCTGTATGTCGCCGGCCAGAACGGCGGCAAGATCCTCGCCCACGAGGGATCGGGTCTCAGCTCGCTGATCGGAACGGTTTCGCTCGACGTTAATTCCCGCGAAGCTCTGAAGGAAAACCGCTATCCGATCACCATGATCGGCATTCGCAACATGGTTTCCAAGCTGATCGAACAATGGGAAGTCGAATCGCAGTACGGCGAGTGCGAAGTGAAGTACTACCCGAACGCTCAGCTCGGCAACGTCGAATGCCGCGTGGTGGAAACGACGCATCCGGTTCCGCGTCGTCAGTTCAAATACAGCACGACGCGCCTGTACCTGGACAAGGAAACCAATCTGCCGATCCGCTGCGAATGCTATGGCTTCCCGGTTAGCCCCGGCGAGAAGGCTCCACTCATCGAAGAGTACACTTACACGAACCTGCGGACGAACACCGGCCTGACCGATTTCGACTTCGACCGCAACAATCCGGCTTATCAGTTCTAGAGCAGATTCGCTCCCGACAAAGTGTCGAACAAAAAAGGACTCACCTGTTTCGGGTGAGTCCTTTTTTCATTTCAAGGCAACCGCATCTCCAACAATCAGCGATTGGCGGTTTCGTTCTGACGGTCCGCCGGCGGTTGAATCTCCATCGTTGCCCGCAGTCCCGGCAGCAGGAAGTTGCGATCGTTCTGCACCTCGGCCCAGACACGAATTCGCTGCGTAACCGGCGTCACGGCTCCGTCGATGAAGCGGATCTTGCCGTTGAAGCTCAGGTCCGGTCGTTTCGGCAATACGGCCGACTCTTCGAGCCGAACAACAACCGGATCGCCAACGCGAATGTCCCACGAATCGGTGACATTAATGAACCCTTCGACCTTGAGCGTGTTGTAGTCGACGACTTCAACAATTTCGGTTCCCTGCTGAACCGCTTCCCCTTCGGTCTTGTAACGGCGGACGACCATTCCCGTCAGCGGGCTTTCGATCTGATATTCTTTCAGACGCTCCGTAGCCTCCTGCAATTCCAGGTGCTTGATCGCCGCTTCATGTTTCGCCTGTTCAATCTGCAGAGCCGTCTGCTCAGCGGACAGCTTCAACCGGCGGAGTTCATAACGGGTCACGACCTGCAGATTCGGATTGACGTTCGCCTGCACGGCCTGTTCGTGTTCCGCCTCGGCCACTTCGTTCGTCTTCTCCGCCAGGCGGATATCGATGTCGTTCTCCGTATGCTTCCGGGCGGTTTCGACCGCAGCCTGGACAAGATCGTCCCGCAGGCGACCAATCAGCTGGCCCGCTTTGACCTGGTCTCCTTCTTCGACAGAAACCAGTTCAAGCACCCCGGGCCGGTCGCTGGCGACTTTCGCGGAGTAGAGCGGGGTGATCGAGCAGTTGTCGATCGTGATCACGTTGCGATCCTGGGCAACTGCAGATCCGGCCAGAGTTAGCACGGCCAGCATCAGTGGCAGAACGGAGGTGGCAAGTTTCGATAGTTTCATCATGATTTTCTATCCGTAGAACACGGTTCGTTGATGTCGAAGGATCCCGATTGGGTCCACTGAGTTCGAATGATTCAATCTTCGTCAGCTGGCAGAATAAGTCCACATGAACGCAGCGTTTCCGAGCCGAAAACCAGCCTACTGATCCCCCGCTTCCAGATAGGGATTCAGGCCAATGCGACGGTACGTTTCCATCTGCTTCTTCTCGTATTTCATCATCTGTTTCCGCTGTTTGTAGTGCTGGCGTTCGAGAAACCGCTGCGTTCGGCGAAACACGTTCACCCAGCTTGCCGCCAGTTCCCCTTTACTCGCCTGCAATGCCCGTTCGCGAAGCCGCTTTACTTTGTCAGGCGGAAGAGAGGTCAGCAGTTCGTCTTCCAGAGACAGAAAAAACTGATAACTTCCGGGATCTCCCTGTCGGGCACTTCGTCCGACAAGCTGCCGGTCGATTCGGGCTGAACTGTGCATTTCCGTCGCGACCACATGCAGTCCGCCCGCTTCCCGGACTTCCGGCGACAGTTTGATATCGGTTCCGCGACCGGCCATATTCGTGGCGATCGTCACCGCGGCTCTCTCTCCGGCCCGGGAGATGATCTCGGCTTCGATCTCGTGATAACGGGCGTTGAGGATCTCGTGCGGAATCTGTCGTTCGGTCAACGCGGCACTCAACCGTTCCGAAGCGGCAACCGAGGGCGTCCCTACCAGGACCGAACGTCCCTGGTCGATCAGCGACTGCATACTTTCCACGATCGCGGCGTACTTGGCTTCCTGAGTCGAGAAAACCCTTGAAGGCCATTTGGTTCGCAGGCACGGCTTGTCAGTCGGCACCTTCTTCACGCCGAGCCGATAAGTGCGACGGAACTCTCTTCGGGCATTCGAGGCCGTCCCGGTCATCCCGGAAATATGCTCATACTGCTGATAGAACCGCTGCACGGTAATGCGAGCCGCGTCGGTCGTGGGCGATGTAATCGGCAGATTCTCTTTGGCTTCGATCGCCTGATGCAATCCGTTCTGCCACTTCCGCCCGGGCATCAGCCGCCCGGTCGACTCGTCGACGATCACCACTTCATCGTCCTGCAGGGTGTAGTGTCGATCCCGCATGTAATACAGGTTTGCCTCAAGGGCCCGTTCGATATTCTCAAAGATCGTCTCCATGCTCACCGCCTCCATCAGCGGCGGTTTGCCGAGCAGCACGACCTTGCGGCACCCGGGGTCAGTTAGAAAGACCTGCCGCTTCTTGGTAATGGCGACGTAGTCTTTCTGAGGGTCGAGTCGGCGGATGGCCCGCGAACACCAGCGAAACAGAGCGACTCGCTGCGGCGCTTCCGGCTGAGCGGTCCCGATCAACAGCGGCGTTCGCGCATCATCAATCAATACGCTGTCTGCTTCGTCGACAATGGCACAAAACTGCCCACGTTGGACCAGGCCCCCTTCTTCTCCCTGAAAGAGCCGGCGGGCGTCGTCGGTAATCCGCTCGGCTCCCAGTCGCAATCGGTCACGGAGGAAGTCGAAACCCATCTCTTTTGCCGTGCCGTAAGTGATGTCGCGAGAGTAGGCCTGCCGTCGCTCTTCGTCTTCCATGTCGGTAATCACACAGCCGACCGAAAGCCCGAGACGCTCGTAGATGGGACGCAGTTCGGTCGCATCGCGATCGGCCAGATAGTCGTTCACGGTGACGACATGCACGCCTTTACCGGCCAGCGCATACATCACCGCGGGCAGCACAGCGGTCAGGGTTTTTCCTTCCCCCGTCTGCATCTCGGCGATCGAATTGCGCGACATCACCGAGGCGCCCTGAATCTGCACGTGATGCAGATCGAAGCCGTGCGTGCGACGAATCGACAGACAGGCCATCGCAAAGGCCAATTCCTGCACAGCAGAGAACGATTCGCCGTTCTGCACGCGATAACGCAAGCCGCGGATTAGGCGGGAGAGTTCTTCGTCGTTCAGGTGGTCATGCTCGTTGGCGACACGAAGCACTGACTCGGAAGCGCGGACATAACGGGAGTCTTTCGCACGAACAGGACGGACGTGCGGCTGCGCCGGAGTCTCAGAACCGGTCGGCTCCTGCATCGTCACACTGTCCACAGATCTTGCTCCACTGATTGCCACACTCGCACGCCGAGCCTCTACAGGATCTTCAAAGGTCTACGACCTCGGCTAAGCGTTCAACGACGGTGCATCCTGATCAATCCCATCTGTTCAATCGTAGACTGAATCAGACGCCGTGGGAAATACGAAACGCGGTTCCGGCGGGAATCGGACCGGTTTTCACCCGCAGAATTCGGTTCGGGTCGACTTTTCGGCCGCGCAATCGGCCGAAGTCGACCTCGCGAAGTCCACAAAGAAAGCGTGCCCCGTCGAGGACGACGTGGCACGCTTTTCGAATTCGGTGGGGAACTAGCCCTGGGTGCCCGGATTCTTGACACGCTTGCGAATGTCGGTCTCGAGCGGGCCGAATGTCTGCTCGTGACGCTGCACGGCCGAAGCCAGCAGAGAAACCAGTCGCTTGGCGGTGTAGTGGTTCAGAATGACCCGCTGAGAAACGCGAATCTTTTCCGGCGGCTGTCCGACCGGGTTCGGATTCAGAGCCAGATCGAGAATCACTTCTTCCGGAGTGCTCGACACGCGGCACATGTTGGCGTAGATCGCTTCCACACCAGAATCGTCGATCTCGATGCGGATCTGCTGTCCTTCGGGAGCGGCGGCGCGTGGTTCTTCAGAGGGGTTTGCTTCGTCAGCCATTTGGGTTCCTTCTCGTGTTGCAACGTCCTTTGTGCCCGGCCAGAACGCCTCCTCTATGAGGCAAATGGATCCGTTTCTGACCGGCGTGTGATGTCAGATTATCCCTACAATTCAGGACTCGACGTCTGATCATGACGTCAGTCTGATTCAATCTCAGAAATTGTCAACCTGAGTCCGGCGGCCTCTACGGTTTCCCCACACAAAACTCATCCCGCATTTCTCCCCAGTATCCCCGCCCTGCCCAGAATACGAGTCGATATGTGCTCACAACTTCACTGCAGGCGAGATCGAAGAGTGAATCCATTAGACTGAGGGCACCTCAACGGATACCCCACCTCACACGATGAAGGACTACCGATGCCCAGCCGATGCCGCCGCACCGTTCTCGCCGCTCTGCTGATTCTGCTCACCGTCTCTGGAGTGGACTTCGTCCGAGCCGATTCGATCCCCGCATTTGTCACACCGAATGAATTCAATGGCAGTGACATCGAACGCATCAACCAGGCGGTACAGAAAGCTCACGAACTCGGCTGCAATGTGCGCATCCCTCACATCAATCTCGTTAATGGCGAACGCCGCGACATCTGGCTGATCGACTCGGCGATTCTTTTGCCCGGCAATTCGGTCCTCGAACTCGACAACTGCCATATCAAACTTTCCGATCGCTGCCGCGACAACTTCATTCGCAGCGCGAACTGCGGGATCGGTTTCGAGACGATCGAACCGATCGAAAACATTACCATTCGCGGCGTCGGCCACGTCGTTCTCGAAGGAGCCGATCATCCGCGCGCCACTGGAGACGCCGCAAAGAAACTCGGCTCCCGCACCTACGGCACCGACGCCGGCAAAGAGGACGAAAGTCAGACCGGCGACTGGCGGAACATCGGGATCCTCATGGCCTATGTCGAGCACTTCCGGATTGAAAACCTGACCATGATCGACTCGCACGCCTGGGCGATTTCCCTCGAACGCTGTGCTCACGGCGTGCTCCGAGATCTGCACTTCGAATCCGATGGATTCAAAGAGATCGATGGCAAACGCGAAACCATTCTGAACCAGGACGGCGTCGACCTGCGAATGGGCTGCCACGACATTCTCATCGACAACATCACCGGGGCTACCGGAGATGACCTGATTGCCCTGACGGCCATCGCCCGCACCGAAGACACGAACGGCAATCTCGATTCGACCATGGTCAGCTCAGCCGTCGATCGCGGGAACGGCCTCGATGAGATTCGCAACGTGATGATCCGCAATGTTCGCGGCTACTGCCGGGGCGGACATCACATCGTCCGTTTCCTGAACACGTCCGGCGTGAAGATGCACGACATCATGCTCGACGGCCTCATCGATACTTCCCCCGAAACGATGCGATGCAAAGCCGCCGTGAAGATCGGCGACAAGAACTACGGCACCGGAGTCGCCCCGCTCGGCACCACATACCGCATCTTCGTCAGCAACGTCACAAGCAGAGCCCAGCACACGATTCTCATCGGCGGCTCCCTGGCGGACTCCGTACTCACCAACATCATCCGCCACGGCTCCCCCGGCGAAGTCGTCACCATCCTCCCCGGCAAAGACTTCATCCAGAACGTCACCATCACCAACACCCACGTGATGGAATAGAAATCAAATGCAATCTCATGTGCCGGGTGCCATGCCCACGCTTGCGTGGGCATGCTCGTATTCAACAATCTCAGTCCCTGGCGTCAGGCCCTTCTTAGTCCCGACGTGTCAACGCATCGCCCCAGATGTTAATCGTCGTGGTGAAGTGCCCCGGTTCGGAGGCTTCGATTCGAATCGCGATCGGGATAAAGCTGTCGCCCTGGTATTCGGGCAACGCCGTGTAGCTTGTGATTTTCCCCTCTGCGACGAGTGGTGCGATGATGTTGTTATCGATCCCCGCCTTGACGTCAGCGACGCCGATCGGAACGAAGAGTGTATTGCCCGGTATCTCCTGTCCGCCGAATTCGGGCGGCATTAGAAACAGCTTTTCCAACTGCCCCTGACGACAAAGCTTCTCGGCCTTTGACTGCGAATCAATCGTCGAAAAATCGGGACCGTGCGGCGGCGGAGACTTCTTCTTAAACCAGTTGAACATCGCTGTGTCCTTTGACGAGGAGAGTGACGGAGTGCTCCCTGATCCGATTGTCACCTATGCGTGGAGTCCACTCATGTAGAGACCTTGCCATCTTTCACCGCTGGTCGTCGAACGTGAGATCGCACTGCTGGGCTAGCCAGCAGTGGCACCCCTCGGGTGATAAGCCGGGTGCCATGCCCACGCTCGCGTGGGCATGCCTGTCATCGACATCACCGAACAAAAGCCTCCCGATCATCGCTTCTTCCGCGGATTCTTCTTGTCCTTCTTCCCCGCACCTGAGGGCAACACCTGAGCTCGATTCGCCCAGGTGTTCCACTCTTTAGAGAGTTCTTCCACGAGTTCGGGCTTTTCGGCGGCCACGTCATTCAGTTCGCTGCGGTCTTGGGCGATGTCGTAGAGTTCCCACTTCTTGCCGGCTTTGGAAACGAGCTTCCAGTCGCCGTGGCGGATTGCGCGGTTGCCTTCGTGTTCGAAGTAAATCGTTTCACGATCGAGTTCGTTCCCCGAAAACGTCGGGCGCAGCGAGACACCTTCCAGCGGGAAGACGCCCTGCTTGCCCTTTGCAGCGGGGTATTCGGCTGCAGCGACGTCCACGCAGGTCGCCATGATGTCGATCAGATGTCCCGGCTCGGTGACGAGACTGCCCGGCTGCCTGATGCCGGCGGGCCAGGAGACGATCAGCGGCGTTGAGATGCCTCCCTCGTGGACCCAGTGCTTGTATTCGCGGAACGGCGTGTTGGAAACATTCGCCCAGCCGCGGCCGTAAGCAGCGTAGGTATCAGCCGGCCCCGGCATGATGCCCGGTCCCATCACAATCGGATACCCGTCGCGGGTCTGTTCGGGAATCATCGACGTCTGCAGCGTCTCGGGCGACATCGGGGCGAGCGTCGGCTTCGACGGGCGTTCGGTCAGTCCGCCGCGCGGGGTGCGGCCGAGTCCTTCGGCACAGCCGCCGTTGTCCTGCATGAAGAAGATGAGCGTATTGTCGAACTGGCCGTTCTCTTTCAGAGTCTCGACGATCTTGCCGATCCCCTGATCCATCCGGTCGACCATCGCGGCATAGACTTCCATGCACCGCAGTTCCCACTCGCGATTCTTCACTGACGACCAGTTCTCCGCGGTCGGACTGAGCTCGGAATCGGCAGGAATCAGTCCGAGGTCAATCATCCGTCGCCGTCGTTCTTCGCGCAGCGATTCATACCCGGCATCGAACCGCCCCTTGTACTTGGCGATGTCCTCAGGCAGAGCGTGCATCGGCCAGTGAGCGGCGGTGTAAGCGACGTACATGAAGAAGGGAGCATCAGCCGACTGTTCGCGATGCTCGCTGATGTACTTCACCGCGTGGTCGCTGATGGCGTCGGTGTAGTAATAGGTCTCGGGCTGATACTCCGCATCGGCGTACGGAGAGATCTGCGTGTTGTCGCGAGTGAGGGAATTGGGATCGTAGAAGCTGCCGGCTCCGTGAATGGTGCCGTAGAATCGATCGAAGCCCCGCTGCAGCGGCCAGTTCTCCTTCGGACCGTCGGGTGCGGTGTGCTTCGTGACGTGCCACTTGCCGACCGCGTAGTTCCGGTAGCCGGCCGGATGCAGCACCTCGGCAATGGTGCGGCACCGCTGATTGAGATCGCCGCGATACCCGTCGACGCCGCGATCGTTCATCATATGACCGATCCCCGCCTGATGCGGATACAGCCCGGTCAGCAGCGACGCCCGTGTCGGACAGCAGCGGCCCGTGTTATAGAACTGCGTGAACCGCAATCCCGTTTCCGCGAGCCCATCAAGATGAGGCGTCTCCATCTCGCCGCCGTAACATCCGAGATCGGAGAAGCCCATATCATCGGACAGAATCACAATGATGTTCGGCGACCTGGCCTCTACGGCACGTCCGTAGAAAAGTCCGGCACATACAACAGCAGCGAGCACAAGCAACCGGGACATACACAGACTCCAGAAAGGGCCGAGAGAGGACGGTATCAGGCTCTGAGATAACAAACGGGGATCGGAATTTCCAATCCCATCGAATGTTTCGGAGGGGTGGAAGGAAGAAGCTCGCGTTGGATCGCTCTCCACTCCAGTAGAAATTACCTGAGCCAGCCGTGTTATCGGGTGCCATGCTTGCATCGCGAAGCAGGGCACCCTTGAAGAGTTATTCGACGACGCGAGAAGTCTAGGATGGTCCGGAGATTTATCTCCGGGTGACGAAGTCACAAGCAGTCGGTCATCGGCGCGGACCGGCTGAACAATCCTGGTATCGAGAAGGCTGTGGCAGGAGAGAGAGTGATCAGGACCACACGACGCGAACGCCCAGCTGCTTATTGCTGCGCAATCCGGAGATAAACCTCCGGACCATCCTGTGTTCTTTTCGAACGTCGAAGAAGCGGGGGAAACGTTACTTGTGTGCGAACGCCCAAGGACAGGCATGCCCACGCGAGCGTGGGCATGGCACCCGGCTTTGCTCGAGATGAAGCCACAAAAAAACCGGGTGAGATCATTCGATCTCACCCGGCGGTTCGTTTCAGATTAGCAGCGGAGGATTACTCCTGTTCGCTGTCGTCGGCTTCTGCGTCGGCGGTGGGCATCTGGAACAGCGGACCGCCGCCAGCTCCCATACCCCCTTTGAGTTCGCCCTGAGAACCACTGCCAGCGCGGCTGGCGGCTTCTTCGGCCTGCAGGGTTTCGATGTCGGCATCGAGACGACGGCTCAGGCCGATCTTGCGATCTTCCAGATCCAGGCGGAGGATGCGGACTTCGATTTCTTCGCCAACTTTCACTTCCTGTTCCGGATCGTCGACCTTGTGGTCGGCCAGTTCCGAAACGTGCAGCAGGCCTTCCAGTTCCGGCTCAAGTTCGACGAAGACACCGAAGTTGGTGATCTTCGTGACCTTGCCGTTGACCGTCGTGCCCGGAGCGTACTTGTCGGGGATGGTGGTTTCCCACGGATCGCCGTGCAGCTGCTTCAGGCCCAGAGCGATCCGGCGACGATCTTCGTCGACCGAGATGATCTGGCATTCGATCTCGTCGCCCTTCTTGAGCATTTCGCTGGCGTGAGAGATCTTGCGGGTCCAGGACATGTCGCTGACGTGCAGCAGGCCGTCGACACCTTCTTCGAGTTCGATGAACGCCCCGTAGTTGGTGAGGTTGCGGACCTTGCCGGTGACGGTGGCGCCAACCGGGTACTTCTCGCCGACGTTGTCCCAGGGGTTGGGCTGCGTCTGCTTCATACCGAGCGAGATTTCCTGCTTGTCGGTGTTGATGTTCAACACGACCACATCGACCTTGTCGCCGATGTTGACCAGTTCGCTCGGGTGATTGATGCGGCGGGTCCAGGACATTTCGCTGATATGAACCAGACCTTCGATGCCGTCTTCGAGACGGACGAAGGCACCGTACGACATGACATTGGTCACTTCGCCGGTCACGCGGCTGTTGATCGGATAACGATCTTCGATGTTCTCCCAGGGGCTCTTCGACTTCTGCTTGAGGCCCAGGGCGATCTTTTCTTTTTCGCGATCGACGTTGAGGATCATGACTTCGATCTCGTCGTCGATGCTGACCATGTTCGACGGATGATCGATGCGGCCCCAGCTCATGTCGGTGATGTGGAGCAGACCATCGATGCCGCCCAGGTCCACGAAGGCCCCGAAGTCGGCGATGTTCTTGACCACACCCTTACGCAGCTGACCTTCTTCCAGCTGCTCGAGCAGCTTGCGCTTCAGGTCGGCGCGGCGATCTTCGATCAGCTTACGGCGGGAAACCACGATGTTGCGGCGTGGTTCGTCGATCTTGAGGATGACGCACTCGATATCCTGACCGATGAAGTCGGCGATATCGTTGGGGCGGCGAATGTCGACCTGGCTGGCCGGCAGGAAGACGTTGACGCCGATATTGACCAGCAGACCGCCCTTGATCTTGCGGACCACGTTGCCGGTGACGATGTCGCCTTCGTCGCACTTCTCGATGATCCGTTCCCATTCACGGATCCGATCGGCCTTCCGCTTGGAGAGCAGGATGACACCGTGGATGTCTTCCATGTCTTCCATGAGGACTTCGACGGTGTGTCCCGGTTCGGGATCAGGCTCGCCTTCTTCCCATTCTTCGCGGAGCACGAGCCCTTCGCTCTTGGCTCCCACATCGACGAGCACTTCGTCATCGTCGACCCGGATGATCTTACCGGTGATGATTTCATTCGCGTCGAAAGACCGCGAGGTTTCGTCGTACAGCAGATCCATGTCGGCTTCGTCGCCGGTCAGTTCTGCCAGCGAGGTTGCCAGATAGGAGTCGAGTTCTTCGTCTTTAATCGAGAATTCGCGGAGTAGATTCCTGTCGACCATGTGATTCCCACGTCAACCCGCTGTCGATTCTGCCACCCATCGATCCGGGTTAACTTAACTCAAAATAAATAGGACCTTGTTACCTTTGGCTGTGGAAGACCCTGTCTTCCTGATACCAGCACGATCGCGATCAGCAGAGATTCGTGTTCGGGAGAGATCGGGAAAATCTCTGAACGGAACGACAGAGGCGTTCCGTGCCGTGACACGCGCGATAAGAATGAGTTATATCACATTCTCGTTGATCCTGAACAGTCGACCCCGGGGCAAGTCGTCAAAAAACGCCCTGTTTTTCCGAAGGTTTGTCTGTCGCACGATCGCCGAAGAATGAGAGACTCGAGCCGCATTATCCGTTCCGTTGTCTGTCCGGTAAAGCAGCCCTCCCTGGATGGCTTCGCTGAAGCGAGCCTCAAAGCGTGAACACGCCGGGCGGTCGAGACTTCTCGACGCCGACGTGATTGATTTTCAGTCCGAATTTCTCGCCGATCTTCACCGCTTCGCCCTGTGCGAACGGCTTGTTGTTCACATACAGGTCGAGCAGATCGTCGCACGACTTCTGGAACATAATCAGCGTGCCCGGGCAGAGGTTAATTAACTGCCCGAGATCGATTTTCTTCTCCGCGAGCCGGACCGACACTTTCACTGAAAGCGGCATGACCCGCCGGACACGGTGGATCAGATCCTGCGTTTCCTGATTCAGCACAGGAGCGGGCTTTTCGGAAACGGCTTCGTTCTGCTCCGCTTTGGGAACGCCGGCCGGAGCATCCGAAACCTGTTCAGCGGCCTGCCCGGATGGTTCCTCGTCAACAACTGGCTCGCTGCGTTTCGCCAGAATGTACAGCGACTGGGCAAGGTTCGGATCACTTGCGGAAAAGGCTTCGAGTGGGAGGACGCCGCATTCCTGCGGGACATCGAAAGACGCCGAAACTTCGGCAAGCTCTTCCGTCCAGTCTGTCGTCGATTCCTCGGGATCGACCCCCGAAAGGTCCAGCAGCTGCGTCAGATCGACGATTAGATCGTTGAGCAGAGACTGCTGCTCGTCGGAGGGCTCTGAGATCCAGTCCGGCAGGAGTGGTCCCTGGGGAATCGTGAGCAGAACCCGTCCGGCACTCGATGCGAGCTTGAGCACGAGCCCCGGGCCTTCGAGCGGCGAGTCCTCGGCCTTCAGCTCTGCCAGATCAGTCTGATCTCCTGGAGCAACCGTCCAGTCACCGCCAAATGTCGAGACCAGAGCCGCCGTCAGACCGGCGGAGTTTCCGCCGAACGACTGAGCCAGCCGATCAAAATCGATTCCGGATTCCGACATACCACGTGTGCGAAAGTGAAGTTCGAAGTCGAAAAGTGATGCCCCGCCGGCGATCACTTCGGCAGTTCCTGCCCGGGAGGAAAACTCCCCGCGAAGGGAGATCTTCACTCGACCAGAGCTCGGCGCAGCAGGAACGCTCCAGATCAGATATCGACTCCCGTGGGCTTCCGACTCGACCGGAAAACCGGAATTTCAGGCAGACTCCGCCCAGATTTCCAAATCGGCCCGCGGGGCGAAGCGACTAACGCATCAGAAGTCCATGATATTTCCGCAGATCGGCTTATTGACAATTGCGAGCCGGCTCTGCATAATTGGGAAACCGCTCCATACTCCTACTCTCCTGTGGGAATCTCCGGGTGGCCATCTCACGGAATGCCCGCGCCTGGGTGCAGTGATCGCCGGCGAACGCAGCTCGTTCCCCGATTCCTCATTTCCCTCCGCCGTGTCGCAGCAACTGGTTCAGTTTCTGCCTACTTCCCGTGTCACTTTGTGCTCCGGCTCCAGTTGCTGAAGATTCGTCGACTGCCCCGCTCATCGTGAACGATCCGGCAATCGGCCAGGCTTCCCGTGTCTCAGATATTACCGGACCTCGATCCCTCCTCGCCAAATCCATTTTGGAGAAACTCAACATGACCTGCTTAGGTTTCATCCCCGGCATGCCCGGCGGCATTGAGCTCGTAATCTTTCTGCTGATCATTCTGATCTTCTTCGGCAAGCGTCTGCCCAGTGCCATGTTCTCGGTCGGCAAGAGCATCACCGAGTTCAAGAAGGGTGTGAACGAGAATATCGAGGACGACTCCGAAGAGGACGAGGACGAAGAGCCACGTCCGAAGAAGAAAAAGACGGAACAGATCTCCGAGTAGTTCGTGTTGAGAGTCAGTTGCCTTTTCGGCTCCCGGTGAGCCATTTGCATAGAGGAGTGAGACCATGTTTACACCCGGTTGGACGGAAATGATCATCCTCGGCATGATCGCTCTGCTGCTGTTCGGCAAGCGGCTTCCGGAAGTCGCCCGCAGCCTCGGCCAGGGCTTCGTCGAGTTCAAACGCGGCATGCGGACCATCGAAACCGATATGCGGTCCGCGGTTTACAGCGATCCCCCGCCGACAGCCAAGTCGACCAACACCTCGCGGATCGAAGAAGATCTCAAACCGACCGCGGAGAAGTTCCAGATCGAAGACGAAACTCAGGAAGAGACGGCCGACAGCTCAAAGGCCTAGCCTGTGTTCCGCTCGCTTCTCGCTGCGGCCTGCTGCGGAGTGGCAGGCGTTATCGCAATCGTGATGGGAATCTGGCAACTGGGTCTGCTGTCCCTTCACGGCGGGTCGATTGCCCTCACAATTCAGCACGGTGGGGAAGCGGGAACTCTTGCTCCCGAGGTTTCGACCACGATCTATCTGCTTTCGATTCCAGCGGGCGTTGGAATTGCAAAAACGGCTGCCCTGTTACAGGCAGCCGTTTTCTATGCGCTGTTCGGTGCTCGGAATTCTTCCGAGTAGAGCAGTTTCGGCTTACGTGAGCTCGAAGCCCTGGCCGCAGCTGCCGCATTCGTGATAGTCGACCTCTCCGATGACGTAATCGGTTCGTCCGCAGCCGGGACACTGAAAGCGGCCTGAAGTTGGCAGCCGGTAGCTGCGGACTTCATCGCCGTGACGTCGAGCCGTGCGGCGGCGATCTTTGGAGGAGCGGCGGTCGACCATTACGTCGTCATCCGACGTGCGGCGGTCTTTGCGGTCGCGTCGTTCGGCGGCCTGACGTTTTTCGAGCAGATGCTGGAGATCAGCGGGCAACATATCGTGATTCTTCATAGCGGACTCACGGAGGACATGGAAACTGTCATTCGTACGATTGTTCGTACGGATAGATTTGCGGACCGCCTTCCGGCGGCAGTGCATGCGGAACAACCGGCTCGCTGCCCGGCGGACAGTATGGCTCTGTCACGATGGGCGGACCGAGATTGCGGCGGCGAATCCGGCGAGGATTGTCGATCGCGTCAAACAGATCCGGCTCGGGGCGAGGCACCGGGCAAAGCGGGCCTTCCAGCAGCGGCATCGTAGCGCGATAGAACTGATCCTGATCGATACAGCGGTATTCGTCGCCGTAAGGCACGATTCGCGGCACCAGAGTAATGATGATCTCACGTCGCTCCTTCACGTCCGTTCGTCGACCGAACATCCGCCCGACATACTTGATGTCACCAATATACGGAATCTTGGTCTGACGATCCGCGTCAAGTTCCTGAATCAAACCGCCGAGTACGATACCCTGCCCGTCCGGGAGCATGACGGTCGTATCAACTTCCGTGGTGTCTTTATCGGGGACGCCGGTCGCCGCGTTCACGGTTCCGGTGGAAACTTCCGGCTTGACCTTCATCAGGATCTGGCCGTTATTGCTGATGTGCGGTGTGACATTGAGCACGACTCCGACATCCATGAAGTCGACGTTCTGCAGCGTGCTCGTTTCCGTCGTCGTGGTTACGATGTAGCCGAGCTGGCTACCGATCTGAATCTTGGCTTCCTGACCGTTCAACACGAGCACCTTCGGCGAAGCGAGCGTCTTGGCGTCGGTCGTGTCTTTAATCACTTCGATGACATTATCGAGCTTCGAGCCATCGATGTTCAACACCATCGCCGGGCTGCCAGCCGGGTTGGCGAATCCCGTGGAATCGATTGTGAACTGGGCTCCCGCCAGGGAGGTCACGTACGACAGATTGACGCCATGACGGTTCGACTGATCGAGGTCGACCTGCAGAATATGTGCTTCAATAAGCACCTGACGAGGCGCGACATCGATGCGGGCTACGTATTCTTCGACCCGATGCAGATACTCCGGAAGATCTTCCACGATGATCTGCTCGCGAGAGCGTCGCCCATCGGTCGGACTCGTCTGATGACTAAAGATCTTCCCGATCGGGGAAAGCAGTCCCGTCACGACCTTTTCGACTTCCTCCGCGGAGACGAAGTTGAGCGTGAAGACACGCACCTGGCGTCCCTGCATCTGTGGGCCGGAGAGCGATTCCTTACTGATCCGCGAAACGATAATGATGTTCCGCTGCTGCACCCAGGTGCAGTTTGAGGCGGCAAGAATCGTATCCAGCGCATCGGAAAGAGGCACGTCGTTCAACGAGACCGTGACCTTTTCCTCCACGTCGTCGCTCAGAACGAGATTCAGCCCGTGCTGCTGGGCAATCATCTGCAGCACGGCATTGAGCGGAGCATCGCGGGCGACCAGAGTCAGGTAGTCGCCGGAACGCTGAAGGTTGATATTGTCGGGAGCCGAAGGGGTCAGCGGGACATCGTAGTATTTATAGGCGCCGGATCGCCGTGGAGTCGGCATTACAGGAACAGCGGGGGCCTTGGTAGGCGGAACTGGCGAAGCCTGAACGGGGGAAGGCGGAACTGGCGAAGCCTGAACGGGCGGAGGCTGAGTTGCAGCCGGGGGCGCTGGAGCCGGCGTAAGCGGAGCCGGAGCCGTTTCCCATTGCTCCGTTTTGAGCTTGCCGGCTTCAGTCTGCAGGCGTTTGAACTCCTGCAATCGCTCGTCCTGCAGCAGTTCCGGTCCGATTTCAGGATCGAATTCGGGCTCCCAATTCAGCCCCGAGAACGGATCTCCCGGCACTTCCTCGGGAACTTCCGCGGCCAGTTGCCGGATTGTTCCCGGAACGGGTTTGGATTGAACAGTCTCAACCTGGCGGCCGGACTGCGGCGAACGATAGCCAGGTCGGCTGTCGGTCGCTTCAGCAACGCGGTTGGGTGCCCCTCCGTTGTAGACCGAAGCGATGTACTCTTCAGGTCGGAGATCGATGATTTCCTGCTCGCGTCTCACGGGAGCTTCGGCGACCGTGGGTTCAGGCTCGCTCGAACGGAACGGATTGCGAACCATTCGAGACATCGAGTCGGACTGACACCCGTATAGGCAGCAGACCACCAGTGCCGTGAGCACGGGGACCAAATTGATTCTGCTGCCTGGCATAAAGAAAAGCTGCGCTATCGTGAAGTCGAATGGAGATTGTTCGATTGGTGACGAACGGAGATCGCACCGTATCTATCATCGACTTCATCGGCCCCGAGAATACGAACGATTCGCGCAATCGTTACATCAGGCCGACATTACCGATCGCTGTGACCCCGAATCTCGACCCGACCGGCAAGATCTGCCCTGCCCTCTTCGTCGCCGCAAAGCGCGCACTTTATCGCTGACCGCATGAAGCCACGCTATTCGGCGAGCAAACGAATGTTGCCGTCAGTGATTTCCCCAATGACCAGACCGTTGGGAAGCCGGTCGCCTTCGCTGTAAATCACATTGTCGATCAGGGCCATGCGTCTGTCCCCATTCGAAAGGACAGCCGAGACCCGCAGCAACTGCGGATTGAACTCCGGGACGGGCGTTTCCGACTCAGCTGGTACGACCACTTCCTCTTCAAGCTCAGCATCGCCGCGACCGGGAGCAAACGGATTGTGTGAGATCACCTGATCGAGTTCGAACTTCGGCAAATCTCGCGCTTTGGCCAGCGCTTCCAGGTCTGGTCCACCGGCCCGCTTGACCACCTGGGTGGCCAGCTGCGTGACGAGCGACGTTTGATTGTTCGACGACTCATCCGATCCGCCGAACAGGACATATCCGAGGGTCGAGGAAAGACTGAGAATGAGCATCACTTTGCCGCGAGTCAGTTGGGAGCCGTCAGATTGTCTACCGAACATGATTGTTCTCCCTCACGTCGAACGTGGTGATTCGGGCGGGTCGTGCATTCTCGGCGACATCGGCCGGCAGGGCGGCGAACAGCTCGAGGGTCAAAGTCACTGCATACTGATCCTCGGAGTTGCCGTGCGGAGCCATACTGGCCTGAATCACGCGGTTCATGCGATCGAGCGACTGCAGCGCGGCGAAGAACTGGCAAATCCCCATATAGGGCCCCTCCAACGACATCTGCACGGTGTGCGCGCGATACCCGTATCGCTCTCCCGTGGTGCCGGGGCGAAGCCCCCGCACGCGAATTCCGCACGGGCGAGCGGCGTCGCCGACCAGTTTCAGGAACTCGTCCAGATCCGAACCGAGTGTAATCCGCGACTGACTGGCGGACAGGATGGCTTTCGACGCTTCCAGTTCCTGTTCGAGTTTCTTGAGTTCGAGTTCGGCGGACTCATGCTGTTCGCTCAGACTGCTCAACTGGAGTGCCTGTTGCCGACTGTCGTCTATCTGTTCTCGCATTGGCATGATGACGAAGATCGTGGTCAGCACGATGATCGCGCAAACAGACAATGCCCCGAGCGTATGACCGAGCAACACAAACTGACGGATCGATAGTTTTTCTGCGAGGGCGTTCATGGGCTGATCTCCATTCCGACTTCCGCCTGAATCTGGAACTGTTTCCCCTCTTCCTCCTCGCCGTTCTGGACGTGTGTGGCAGAAAGCAGTTCGACGTTTGTGAACAGACTGTTTTCCAGACCCGTGATCATCTCGCCGACATCGCTGTCCGTTTTTCCCACTCCCGTAATCGAAACGTTGCAGACGCGACTGACTGACTCAGAGGCAGGAGTTACCGGCGGCGTGTTGTTCCTGGGAGCCTGCGGCTTTCGGTCTTCGAGATTCGCGGTCCAGGAGGAGACGACGACGCCTCCTTCGGTCGCAATACTGGCCGCTGCGATTGCGCCCAGAATATCGACAGGAGTAGGCCCGACGATCAGGTTTTCCAAACGTCGTTCTTCCTGCTGTACTCGGGCCAGTTCGCCACGGACATCAGCGGTCCGTTGCAGGAGGGAACGAACAGGCTCGTGGACCTCTTCGATATTGCGAAGATCCTCTTGAGCGAGTTGCGTATCGGAAGCGTGGAACAGGACGACGACCATCATGATCAGCATCACGAGCAGGCCGATAAGCAACCACTGTCGGAACAGACCATAGGAGATCAGTTCGAACTGGTTGACCTTCGGCACGAGGTTGAAATCAGTCATCGGCATTACCGGATCCTCCCGCTGGTCATCGCCACGGCCAGATCGAATTCACTACTTGAGAATCCCGCGTGAGAATCAAACTCGCTGGCGTATTCGATCGATTCATGGAAGGCGAGTTGCAGTTCTTCCCGCATCAATGGCAGACCACTGCCGGACCCCGCGATCAACAGACGGTCGAGAGTCGCGAAGCGCGATTTCTGCCGGGCGAAATTCAACGTGCGTTGAACCTCCTCTGCAAATCGAATGACGAGTGCTTCGACACATTCACGATAGTTGCCCAGCAGCGAACGACTCGCCTCGGGATTCCGTCCCAGTCTGCGAATAATCGCCTCGCAGTCCTTGCGGCTAATCTTCCACTGGTCGATCAACTCGTCGGGCAGAAGTCGCCAGTGACAGTCGCGAAGTCGTCGCGTGTAGAACGGGATCCCGTCGCGAAGCATCACCATTGTGACATCCTCGGAGGCCCATTCGATCACAGCACTCACCCCCTGAACCGGTTCGCCAATCATCCGCGACAGGCAGGTGGTCCGGGAATCCATTGTCGTGCATCGCAGTCCGACCGATCGGAACTGCCTGAGTACCTGACTGATCAGTGAACGCGACGCAACCACGGCATGGACAGTGGCCAGACCCTCGTCGTCGGTGTCATCCTCGCACCAGTAGTCAAAGGTCAGCTCTTCGACGGGGGCACTCATGAAGTCACTGAGTTCCTCGCCGATCAGAGCCCGCATCTCGGACTCGTTCGTCAATGGAAGTCGGGCGGAATACAGTCGCGTCAGTTCGTGCGGAAGAACACAACTGATACAGTCCTGTGCGAATTGGGACAGCTGGCGATGGTTCTGTTGCAGCAGCTGCTTCAAACCGCCCGATTCGATCCAGCTGTCGAGCGGCTGATCGTTGCGAATCGGGATAACCTGTCCGGCCATCGCGGTGCTGCCCCGATCGCTGGTCGATCGTTCGGCCAACACAAGCTGCGTCGGCTGGAAGTCGACCCCCAGCCGCGTCGTCGCCAGCGACTTGCGGAAGTTGAGCAGCGGCATCACGTCAGAAAGAACAATCATCGTCAGGCTCCCGTCGTCGAAGACATGTCGAGGAGCGGCAGGATCACCGACATCACGACAACAGATACGATGCCGCCCATCAATACGATGATGAGCGGTTCCAGCACTTTCGAGAGTTCGCGAACGTGTCGTTCGGCTTCATCCTCGTAATGTTCCCCAACAATCTCCATGACGCTGCCGAGATCCCCCGAGGCTTCCGCCGTCGAAATCATTTGCGCCAGTCCGTCCGGCAGGAAGTCAACCGTGCTCAATGCCGTGGAGAGCCCGTTTCCCTTGGTCAACTGCGTTTCGATCTCGTCGAACAGGCGGGTGTACTCCGAGTTCCGAACCGATCGCCGGCTCAGGCAAACAGCATCGAGCAGGGGAACTCCACTTTGAATCATGGTTCCAATCAGACGAAACGTCCGGCCTGCCAGCAGGGTTCTGGTCGCTTTCCCAATGCCGGGCATATTCAACAGCGAACGATCGAGCCAGGATCTGAACCACTGAGTTCGCGACATCACCACCAGCCCGACGATCGTGAGAACGACTCCGACGGCAACGGCCAGCAGATTGCCACTGACAAAGGCTCCGAAGGAAAGAAGGAACTGTGTCGTCGGTGGCGGGACCTTTCCCAGATCCTCAAAGACTTTGGCAAACTGAGGCAACACAAAAAAGACAAGTGCATTGATCACGAAAAACGCGACCAGCATGAGGATGGCCGGGTAGGTGATGATTCCCCGGATGGTATTGACGAGCCGCACTTCGTTTCGCAGCAGCACCGTCAGCCGCGACAACACCTGTCCCAGCGTTCCGGAGGCTTCCCCGGCCGCGATGCCGGATACATAAGCTTCACCGAAGACTTCGGCCTGACTGCCCAGTGCGACCGAGAATGACTTTCCGTCTTCAATATCGCGAACGACCTGTCGCATCGCCTCGGCCAGTCGCTTGTTGGTGACCTGGCGGGCGACCGACTTGAGCGACTCGGCCAGATCCGTTCCCGACTTCTGCATGATCGACAACTGGGTCGTCATCATCATCAGGTCGTTCTTAGAAACCCGTCCCGAACGGCGGGCAACATTGCGGACCATCGACCGATGTTCGGTCACCGACAACGGGAATAGACCACGCCCTTTGAGCTGTTGTCGCGCA
This sequence comes from Planctomycetaceae bacterium, assembly GCA_017795105.1. Lineage (GTDB taxonomy): Bacteria > Planctomycetota > Planctomycetia > Planctomycetales > Planctomycetaceae > Rubinisphaera. The sequence goes on along the minus strand of CP051247.1, from coordinate 4,765,589 downwards.
GCAGCCAGTGAAGCGGCTTCCAGGAAACCGGTTTCAATCTGTCCTGCTTTCGATCGTGCCTGATATGCGTAGGCCATGACTTGGCTGCCACTGAATTTTGAGACTGTTTAATCGAAGGATGCGACCCGCATGACTTCGTCGAGGGACGTAATGCCCTGCTCGGCGAGACGGAGTCCTTCGGCCAACAGGTCCGATGCTCCGTGTTCGCGATGCCATCTGCGGATCACTTCCGCCTGAACGCCACTTCCAATCAATTCCCGCAGTTCGTTGTCGGCCTGCAGAATTTCGTAGATCCCGATTCGTCCTTTGTAGCCGCTGTCGTAACACTCGTGGCAACCTTCTCCGCGGACGAACTGCCGGTTGTGGTCTCCTTTGTAATGGAGCATTTCGAGCTGCCCGGCGGGCGGATAGTACGTGGTCCGGCAGTTGGGACAGATCCGGCGAACGAGTCGCTGAGCGATCGCCCCCAGAAAGGCTGCCGCGATTTTGTACGAGGCAATTCCCATATCAGAGAGTCGCGTGACCGCGGAAGCACTGTCGTTGGTGTGCAGCGTCGAAAGAACGAGGTGGCCGGTTAGAGCCGCCTGGGTGGCAACTTCCGCCGTTTCCCCGTCTCGAATTTCTCCAATCATGATCACGTCGGGGTCCTGCCGCAGAATGGCTCGCAGAACCTTGGCGAAGCTGAGCGACGTCCCCGCATTGGCGTGCACCTGGTTGATCTGTGCGAGCTGGTATTCGACAGGGTCTTCGACGGTCACGATGTTCTGCTGAACGCTCTTGACCAGTTCAATGGCCGAGTACAGCGTGGTCGTTTTTCCGCTTCCGGTCGGACCGGTCACCAGAGCCATGCCATACGGTTTGGCGAGCAATCCCTTCATGACCTTCAGCTGATCGTCGGGGATTCCCAGCTCGTTGAGATTGAACGTGACATTCGAGCGGTCGAGCACACGAAGCACGACCTTTTCCCCCTGCACCGTTGGCAGCGTCGAACATCGCAGGTCGATATCGCGATGATCGACGACGACGTGAATTCGACCGTCCTGCGGCAGGCGGTGTTCGGCGATGTCCATCTTCGCCATAACTTTGATTCGAGAAACAATCGCCGGATGGAATTCGCGACGAGGCCGCAAAATCTCCCGGAGCATGCCGTCGACACGGAAACGAACAGTCGACTGGTGCATCCCCGGCTCGATGTGAATATCGCTCGCGCCCTGTCGGGCGGCCTGCAGAATCATGTAGTTGACCAGGTTCACGATCGGGCTGCCGTCGGCGATCGACTCGACCTTCTGCAGTTCGACATGAATCGCGTCGTCCTGAACCGAGACGGCATCTCGATCCATGTCCGCGGTCACGGCGTCGACTTCAAAGCCTTCGTCGTAACATCGCGGCAGCAGCTGTTCGATGGCCGAAGACAGTGCCAGGATCGGCCGAACCCGACAGTCCGTCAGTCGCTCGATCTCATCAATGTAGTCGAGTTGCTGCGGATTGTGCATCGCGACGGTGAGAACGCCACGAACCTTGAACATGACGATCGCGCCGAATTCTTCAGCTTTGCTGCGAGGCAGCATGCGAACGGTCTTTGGATCGATCAGGCCTTCCCGCAGAATGACATACGGGATCTCCATCTGCTCAGCCAGGAACGGCAGCAGTTGTTCTTCTTCAATGAAACCGAGTTCGACCAGCGCTTCGCCAACGCGCTGCCCTTTCGCGCTCTGCTGCTGCAGAGCCGATTCAAGTTCGTCGGGTGTGAGCAAGCCAGCGTTAATCAGCTTTTCGCCGAGACGCTGTGGACGCGCTCCGCCCGCCTTGGAGCCTGTTCCATTCAGTCGAAGGCTCGAACGATTTCGTGCGGTAATACTGGTCATACGGCAAAGCTCCCTGCGGCCAGCACGGAGTCTTCATAGTGTTCGATCTGATCGAGCAGGCCGGTAACTCGCAGAATGTCCTGACACAGATGACTGGCTCCGGCGAGTTTGAACATGCCGCCACGTTTCACGCAGCGATCGCGGAGATCCAGAATCAGTTCGAGTCCCTGGCTGTCGCAGAGGGCCATCTCGCGCAGATCGAGAACCAGCCGGGGCTGTCCCGGCTTGATGGTCTGTTCGATCGCGGTGCGGACACGGTCGACGTTGCTGTAGGTCAATGAATCCCGGAGCTGGATGAGGTCGACAGCTCCCTGTCGTGTGTATTCAATCATCGCTTGCCTCCGCTGTTGACCGGAAGAATAAAGCTGAAGGTCGAACCTTCGCCCAGTTCGCTGGTCACGTCGATACGGCCGCCGTGCAGGCGAGCAACTTCATGCGTGAACGCCAGTCCCAGCCCCGTGCCGGTGATTTCGCGGACACGATTGTCTTCACTGCGGAAGAACTTCTCGAAGACGTGAGGCAGTTCTTCGGCGGAGATCCCGATCCCGGTATCCTGTACGTGGAAGAAGATTTCCTGATCTTCCAGCGCCACGGTGAAGACAACTTCGCCTCCATCGGGCGTGTATTTGCTGGCGTTGCCCAGCAGGTTGACCAGGGCCGCGGAGATACTGTCTTTGTCGATCGTCATCGACGGAAGTTTGGGCGGCAGCGAGATCGTGAAGGCGATCTGCTTGCGTTCCATTTCCGGACGAACCTTGCTGCCGATTTCCTGCAGCAGACGCTCCAGGTCGGTTTCGCGTTTATCGATTGTCATCGACCCGGCTTCCATCCGGCTAATGTCGAGAAGCTCATCAACGAAGCGGGACAGTCGCGAAGCTTCGGTGAGAATGATGTTGTAAAACTGTTTCTGCTGTTCGACGTCAATTTCATCGGTGACGGACAGCGTTTCGGCATAGGCGCAAATGTTCGCCAGCGGGGTCCGCAGTTCGTGCGTCGCCATCGAAACGAACTCTTCCCGCATCTTTTCGGCCAGCTTCTGCTGCGTCACGTCGCGAATCGTCCAGACATGCCCGACAGTTTCGCCGCGGTCGTCGATACTGGGCCGCCGGCTCCACCGCAGATAGTTGTCGCCCTGCTCAGTGGAAGCGGTCGATTCAAAGCTCAACGGCTGCGGTTTCGTGACCGCTTCCTGCACATGGTCCGGAAGACCTTGCGGCAGGAATTCGAGCAGGCGTTCTTCCAGCAGTTGATCGCATTCGGTCGACAGAATCGCTTCGAGCGCCCGGTTGACGAAGGTCATGCGGCCTTCGAGGTCGGTCACGGCGATGCCTTCGGCCAGACAATGCAGGACCGTGGAATCGTCTGCTCCGCCGCGACCATCGAGTTTCTGATCGATGCGCGATTCGAGCAGTTCCAGAGCAGCTCCCGTCTGGACGGTCTGCACGATCTCGTTCCAGCCATGCGAGGGCGGATCGGCCTGCAGTACCGGTTTCAGCGTTTGCAACAGTTCTTTGGGTTTCTCGCCAACTCCGACGAGCTGATCGTAGATCGCGGGAGCGACTCGCCCGGTACGACGACGGGGAATCAGCGAGAACATCGCCAGAAAGATACTGCTGACGACGGCGGCGATGAGGATGCGAGCCGACCAGTACGTTCCGATATCGATCAGGAACGTACTGACTGCCGCGATTGCCAGGATCAGCGTAAACACGCCGGCTACGCGCAGCACCGAACTGAACTTATCACCGTCCACGTGTCTCTCCGTAGTCTATGGAACCGCCGGGCTCATCCCGCACGGTTTGTCTTAGATCTGGGCCGTCCGCAACTGTTGCTCAACACAAGCGACAACTTCAGTCGGACTGAATGGCTTGAGCAGAACGCGCTGGATGCCCCACTTTTCGCGGAGATCCTCTTCGTTCAACTCGTAGCCTTTGGCCGAGCAGAGGAAGATCGGAGTCTCGGCATACTCTTCCAGGTCGCGAAGAGCAGCAATCAGTTCCGGTCCCCCCATGCGGGGCATCTGGTAATCGGTGATGACGAGATCGAACTGCTTTGACTGGGCCTGTTCGAGTGCGGCTGCTCCATCCAGAGCAACCGTCACATCGAAACCGGCTCGCTGCAGATTGAACCGTACGACATCGGCCATCACCCGATTGTCTTCAGCAATCAGAATCGCTGTCTTGTCCATGGTCCGTAACTCCAGCCCGCTAATAATTGACTTCTTCCGACTTACAGCAGGTTCAGGCCGTTTGTCGTATCGTTGATGATGAACGCCCCGGAGGTCGTATCGTACGCCCAGCCCTGGGTTCCGGTCGGCGTTGGCGATCCGGAGTGTGTCCGGACGGCGTCGCTGCCGGCGTTGGCACCCGTTTCGACCTTCGGGAACGGTCCACGAAGGTAAGGAGCCAGCTCGGTCGAGATCGAGGCCGTTGGGTAGGATCCGGTTTGCGCCTTATAGAGTTCGATCGCATCCCGCAGGACGGCCAGCGACTGTTTGGTCGCCGAGAGCTTGGCGTCCGAAGCGGTGTCGAACATCTTCGGCCCCGCTACAGCCGCGATAATCCCCATCACCAGCACCACCACGACGAGTTCGATGAGTGAGAAACCCTGTCGCGCCCGAGTCTTCATTTGATTTGCAGCAACCATGGTTGTGCTCCGTAAAAAAACGTCTTGAGTGTTCACGGGCAAAGCGAAATGCGATGCCGTGATGCAACAGTAGTTCACAAAACTGGACGAAGCAAAAAATTCCGCAAAGTTGAGGGACACCCCGCAGAATGCAGTCATTCACCGCAAAACGTGACCTATGTTTGACCTAGACTTTCAATGTTCCCGACTGCGCGCCCAATCGTTGATTTCAGGCAGCAGTCCACACTTGCGAGATCAAATATGTCTCAGACACCTGTTGCCAACTCGACCGAACATCCGGAACTTCGTGAGATCGCCGAACGGCTTTCCAACCGCTTCGATTGCGGCGTGGAGATCTGGAGGAAAGTCAACGACTGGACGCCGATCGTCCGGGGCGATGACCATCTCAATCCGTCTTCCGTCCTGGACGTGCACTTCTATATCAGCTCGTCCAGAGAGCAGAACGCCCCTGTCCTGCGGCAGATCAACCCGGAACAGAGTCTGTTCATCCTGCCGATCGATTCGGCTTCCGGATTTCCGACCGTCGCGGTTGGAATCTGCTCCAACAACTCCGATTTCCTGTTGCAGACCGCCATACAGCAGGAAACCGTGCTCGAAGAGCTGCATACCCGCGAACGAACTCAAACCGAACAGCTCGATCTTTACGCGGCTCAGGTGAGTGCCGATTTTGAAGAGATGACCTGGCTGCGGAACCTGGCTCAACAGCTCGGGACCTGCACCGTGGAACGGAGTCTGGAGTCACTTGCCGGTTCGGCTCTGGAAATGTTGTCTGATTTGATCCGTTGCAAATCCGTTGCTCTCATTACGCCCCGACAGAATCGGCGGGATGAAGAAAAAGAGGAGTTCGATGTCCTGCTCTGGGGGCAGTCATACCCTCGCAAGAGCTGTCGCGATCTGATGCTGCTGGTCCGGGATGACGCTGAGAAACATCCCGTCGTCTGGAATCGGACTCGTGTCCGGGCGGCCGGCGACAAAGTCCCCTCCGGGATCAACAGCTTTATCGTGACTCCGCTCCGGAAAGATGGTTCCACCTACGGCTGGCTGGCCGCGATCAACAAAATCAAAGATCTCAACGGACAGGTCCGCAGCCATCTGCACGACGATCTCGAAGGGATCAGCGAGCTTGAGTTCGGAACCTCCGAAGCGACTCTCATCAATTCGACCGCCAGCCTGCTGGCTTCACACGCGAAGAACCTTGAACTGTTCCAGCAGCAGCAGGAACTGCTCATTGGCGTTATCCGCACGATGATGAATTCGCTCGATGCCAAAGACCCTTACACCTGCGGTCACAGCGACCGGGTCGCCCAGTACGCTCGCATCATCGCCGAGAACCTGGGAATTCCCGATGACGAATGCGAAAAGATCTATGTGACCGGGCTGGTGCACGACATCGGCAAGGTCGGCGTGCCCGATCACATCCTCAAAAAGCCAGGCCGCCTGACTGACGAAGAGTTCGACGAGATCAAGAAGCATCCCCGCATCGGCTACATGATTCTGCAGCACCTGTCGGCCTTCTCGTATGTGCTGCCCGGCGTGCTGCATCATCACGAATCGATGGACGGCACCGGATATCCCGATCAGCTCAAAGGTGAAGACATTCCGCTACATGCCCGTATTCTGGCCGTGGCCGATGCCTACGACGCCATGACGAGCACGCGGCCCTATCGCGATGGCATGCCGGTTCGGAAAGCCGTCAGCATTCTGCTCGAAGGTCGGGACACGCAATGGGACGCGAAGTGCGTCGACGCCTTCCTCGACAGCATGCCCATCGTGCTGGAGATCACGATCGAAGCCAACCGTCAGAAGGAAAAGATTCTCCGCAATTCGACCGCGTGGCATGAATTGCTTCAACAGGAAATTACGAACGTGCAGGAAGCGGTTGCCGCCGTGACGTTCGTGTAAGCCGTGACCTTCGTGTAAGTCGAGAGAACTCTCCATGTCGGCAGGACGCGCCCCACGCAATGGATTCACTCTGATCGAGCTCGTCATCGTGCTCCTGATCATGGGAATTGCTTCGGCGGTCGCCGTGCCCCGCTTCTTTGATGTGCAAAACTCGACGCGGCTCGACCAGGCATGTGAGCTTGTCGCCCGCGATCTGAAATGGGCCCGGCATCTGGCGATGGCCCGCAGTACGTCGATTACGGTCGTCTTTAACAAGAACACCGAATCGTACGCGATTCAGGGAGTGATGGACCGGGATCACAAGCAGTCGCCCCACGGCGTCGATCTGACCGAATCTCCGTTCGAAGTCCTGATCAAGGATGCGACGCCCGTCCAAACGGTCGTCTTCGATCGCTTTGGGAATCCCGGCGATACGCTCGAAGTGGAACTGGAAAGCGGCGCTCTCACGAAAAAAGTGAAGGTCGATTCAACCTCAGGATGGGTGACGATTCAATGAACAATCCCCGCCTGCAATCCCGGCGTGCGTTCACACTGGTCGAGATGTCCCTGTCTCTGATCGGAACCTCTGTGCTCGTGGGCGGCATGATGTCGGCCCTGTTCGTGACGATGAAATCGCTCGATCCGAATTTGTCGAACGCGACGACCATTATGGCGACCACGGAAGTGCTCAATCAAATGCGGGAGCTGCAGTTCGCAACCGAGTTCCGCGACAACTGGTCCCGAGAAGTGGACGTCTATCTGCCCGACCAGAACGCAGACAGCTATGAAGAGCGGGTCGAGTACAGCTGGTCCGGCTTTCCCGGCGCCCCACTCATCAGGAAGTACAACTTCCAGTCGCGGACCATTGCCCCCACCGTCTACCATTTTTCCCTGAGCTATATTACCTCGGGGTCACACAACATCGGAATGATCGTTGAACTCCAGTTGACGACCAATTCGAGCGACCGGGTTCAGGTTGAAATTCCCGTCCTTAACAAACCACGAACGTATCAGTACGGCGGAGGCGACTGATGATGTTGCCACCGCAGATGCGAACCATGAAAACAGCTCGTCGCCAGTCCCGGAATGCCCGGCGGGGATTCTCGCTGCTTGAAGTGAGTATCTGCTCGCTGCTGGTCGCGGTGTTGATGATCGCTTCGCTCCGCTGCATGGGAGCCATCGTGGTTGGTCGCGAACTGACCGCTCAGAAAGGCATCGCCGAACAGCTGGCCGAAGAACTGATGACCGAAATCATGCAAAAGTCCTACAAGGACAGTTTTCTTCCGCTCTTTGGTTTGGAAGCCCTGGAAGTTGGCTATGTGAATGGACCACGAAACTATTTCGACGATGTCGACGACTACAACAACTGGTCGGTCAGCCCGCCACGCAACCGGGACAATTCGAATCGCAGCAATCTGAGTGGCTGGCGGCGGGAAGTCAGTGTCGCCTGGGTGACGCGGGCAAATCCCAACCAGACTTCGATCACCGATACCGGGCTGAAACGGATCATCGTGACTGTCAAACGGAACAACCAGACCCTGGCCCAGGCCGTTGGTTATCGCTGCGAGAACTTCACCGTCGATTCGTCAAACCGCGGCGGTGGTGGTGGAGGTGGCGGTGATTAATAAACTTCCAGGCTCATCCCGTTCAAATCGGTGGCCGTCCGCACGTCGCGGAGCCGCTCTTTATATGCTGGTCATCACCATCTCGCTGCTGGTCTCCGTCACCGGTCTGGCCGGAGTGAGTTTGATTCGTCTGCAGCGTGACGAGATGTCGACCGCTCTCGAAGTGCAGCGGGCCCGTCGTCTCGCACGATCCGCCGTCGAGCTGGCTCATGACAAGCTCGTTACCGCCAGCAACTGGCGGACGGCCTTCGCTTCTGGAACGGAATCGACGCCGCTCGCCCCCACCGGGTTTCCCGGCACGATCAGCTGGCGTGTCTCCGACAGCGATGGCAGCTTCAGCAATGGCGACACCCTGCTCCGACTCGATGGCATTGGCCGAATCGGCCAGACCACGCAGGTCATTTCATGTCGTTTTACCGACAACAGCACCGTGGGACCGACGGAACTGCGATCATTTACGTCAACGTATCTAAATTCCGACGATGAATTGAAGAACGACAAATGGTGGGGACAGTATCACAAACCATCCCTGCCAGGCTCAGCAACGTCCTATCGAATTACAAGTGCTCAGATTTATTGCCGTCGAATCAACTGGAGCAAGACGTTCAATATCTCTATCTATTTACCGAATGGGTCGAACTTTCCGTCGACCCTCGTCGATACTACGGCGACGAACAGCAGCAGCATTTCCAGCAGTTGGACCTGGCATTCCGTCTCTTTGGCCGGCTCTCAATGGATTCCAGCCGCCAATGGTGTCTGCCTCACGGTCACAACCAATGAATCGAGCGCTCCGATTCGCTTGATGTATCGCAGTGGTAGCGCCGGCCAGTCTGACTCCGCAATGCTCGGAGGAAAACCGCAGGGATGGGACAGCTACGAACCCAACAAGGCAATTCTCTATCGAGTTTACGGTGAGTACCGCACCAGCCCGCCGGATATCGAAATCACGCCCGGCTCGTTCTATTGGGGCGCCGCTCCCTGAGCCGCCTTGCTAACCGGCATCCCGAGCCGAGTTGCCCGACTCCTTGTCGTTCTGTGCCACCAGCTGTTGCACCCGCGAGCGGGTTCGCTCGATAGTCTGGTACTCCAGCGCGGTTTCATCGTCGCGTTGCATATCAGGCGTCACCTCGCGAGGCAGTCGAACGATAAATGTACTCCCCTTGCCGAACTCACTTTCAACCGTCACTTCTCCACCGAGCAGTTTGCACAGCTCCTTGACGATCGACAGCCCCAGCCCGGTTCCTTCGTACTCGCGCGTGAGCAGATTCTCCTGCCCGGGGACATGCTCGGCCTGACGGAACTTCTCGAAGATGCGTTCCTGATCGGCCAGCGGAATCCCAATCCCGGTGTCGGCGACACTCACCTGGACAAAGTCCTGTTGAGACGCCGGAGCCGAACCGCTGCTCGTTCCGGTGATGCAGATACTGGTCGCCGTGACCCGAACCCGCCCCCCTTCCGGCGTAAACTTCACCGCGTTAGAAAGCAGGTTGGTCAGAATCTGCTGAATCTTGCCGGAGTCCTGATTCATCTGCGGCACATCGGGCGCACAGAACCAGGTCAACTCGATGTTCTTGCGATCGGCCAGCGGAGAAATACTCAGGCAAAGCTGCTCGACGATCTCGGCAATCGAGAACTTGACCGGGTGAATCTCCATCTTGCCGCTCTCGATCTTGGCCAGATCAAGAATGTCGTTAATGAGCGTGAGCAGCCGTTGTCCGGAAGTCGAAATGTTCTGCAGATACCGCTTCTGCTTATCGTTCAGATTGGACGCCGAGCCGAGCACATCGCTGAAGCCGAGAATACTGTTCAGCGGCGTCCGCAGTTCGTGGCTCATCGTCGCGAGAAACTCGTTCTTCAGCTTATTCATCTCGAACAGCGACAGGTTCGCCCGGGCCAGTTCGTCGACTTTATGGTCGAGATTCGTATTGGCTTCCTTGAGCTCATCCTGAACTGTCACCAGATGCCGCAACATCCGGTTGAAGGCATGGCTCAGTTCCTCGAACTCATCCCCCGTCCGAATATCGGCTCGCAAATCGAGCGTTCCCCGGGCGATCTCGTCACTGACATCTTTCAGATGGAGCACCGGTTTGACGATCACATACCTCACAATGGCATACGCGGCGACCATCGCCAGAAACGACGTCACAATGGCCATTGCCAGAAGAATCGCATTGTTCTTGGCGAGGCGACTCTTCGTTTTCGTGAGCGGCAGCGTGATCTTCACCATGCCGAGCAAATCCCCCTCAGCCGCGTTCGGCTTTCGGTGGTAATGGCAGCTGAGGCACGACTTCGAGGCTTTCACCGCGGCGTAATACCGATACTCCTGCCGGTCGGGCAGCGTGATGATGTATTCCGATTCCCCACTGCGAACCCGGGCGAGCGCTTCGTAGCCGAAGTCATCGGTTGGACGATCGGGCGAGTCAGCCGTGGGATCGGATTTGAGCAACCGCCAGCGATAGTCCTGAATCTCGATCGGCTTCAGGAAACTCGCCATCTCCTCGATCTTTTCGCTGTGTTCCTGATCGATGTCGACCGCCTTCATGTGCTTTTCCATGATGATCGGCGCGACGAGCAGCTGAGCGGTTTCCTTGTTCTGATTCTCGATAATGCGAGCGTTGAGCTGCGCATAAAAGTAGAAACTGCCGGAAATCAGCAGCATCAGACCGCCACCGAACAGGAAGCGGCACTTCCGTTCGAGGCTGGTTTCACCGAGCAGACGTTTGATCGTACGATACGACATGCGAAGCAGACGTGATCAGGAGACGGGACAAATACAACTGTCGGAATTGTTTCACGGGGCGAAGTTTGTTGCAATGTCGGTTCCTGATCCTCCGGCGATGAAACCGCGAATTCCGCGTTCCGGTTTTCCGGCGGTCGCCCGGATCTCATTCCGACCTTTCCTCTCAGGAGAATTCGCGTGCGCACGATCCTGGCCCTTTCTCTGCTGATCGGACTGATAGTTCCCCTTTCCGGCTCGCCTGCCCAGGCCGCTCCGCCGAACATTCTGATCATCATGGCCGATGACTGTACGTACAACGACCTGCCGCTGTACGGAGGACAGAACGCGAAGACGCCGCACATCGACAAACTTGCCAGTGAGGGACTGACCTTCAACCGGGCCTATCTCGCTGAAGCGATGTGCCAGCCCTGCCGTTCAGAGCTGTTCACCGGGCTTTATCCGCTCGGCAACGGCTGCGCCTGGAATCATTCCGGCAGCCTGCCGGAAACACAAAGCCTGCCGCATCACTTCAAGCCGCTCGGCTATCGCGTCGGCATTTCGGGGAAGGTCCACGTTAAACCCGATTCCGTTTATCCCTTCGAGAACGTCGACGGGTTCGATCACAACTGCGTCCGTAATCCCACTCAGCAGCACAGCCTGAACGGCGTCGTCGAGTTCATGACTCGCGACCAGCAGCAACCGTTTTGTCTCGTCGTCGCGCTGGTCGAACCGCACGTTCCCTGGGTGATGGGCGATGCCAGCCAGTACCCGCCCCGCTCGATCAAACTCCCGGCCAATATTGCCGATACGCCGGTGACTCGAAAAGACTTTGGTCGCTATCTGGCCGAGATCACCTACATGGACGGACAGGTCGGCGAGATCCTCGACGTGCTCGACCGGAATGATCTGAAGGACGACACGCTCGTTCTCTTCACGTCCGAACAGGGTTCGCAGTTTCCCGGCTGCAAATGGACCAACTGGGACACCGGCCTGCACACCGCCCTCGTCGCCCGCTGGCCCGGCAAGATCGAACCCGGCCAGCGAACCGATGCCCTCGTGCAATACGCCGATGTTGTTCCGACTCTGCTCGATCTGGCCGGCGGCAAGCCCGTGAGCGAAGTCGATGGTTCGAGCTTCGCCAGCGTGCTGCTTGGCGAGAAGAATTCACATCGCGAATTCGTCTATGGAATTCATAACAACATCCCGGAAGGACCGGCGTATCCGATCCGCACCGTCAGCAACGGAGAGTTTCGCTACATCCGCAACCTCACGCCCGGCGAAATCTACATCGAAAAGCACCTGATGGGCAAACAGAATCGCGGCGAGCTCAACAACCCGTACTGGGCCACGTGGATCTTCACCGCCTGGGAGAAGCCGCGAACGTACAACCTCGTGAAACGCTACATGAATCGCCCGCCCGAGGAATTCTACCACACGTCGTCGGATGCCTACGAAATGGAGAACCTGGCAAACGATTCCCAGTTCGCTGAAGAGAAGAAGAAACTCGCCGCCGAACTCGACCGCTGGCTCAAATCCCAGAATGATCCCGGCATCCCCATGGACACCCACGAAGCCATCCAGGCCGCCAAAGATGGCAAGCACCTGTATTCATCCCGAGAGGAGTAGGGATTTGGAGCAACCACGGAGTCACAGAGGTCACAGAGAGTTCCCTGCGAAGCGTCTGCTCAAGACTCATCGTAAACCACAAGGGTGGCCCGGCCGATTCGGCCGGGTGACGAAGTCACAAGAGGTCTCACCATCCGCGACGAATCGGTTCTGAGAGCGGCCGATTACAGGAAAAACAGCACGCATGGCGCTGCCTCCTGTCGCTAACGCGACCCGGCCAGAAGGCCGGGCCACCCCGCTTTAGGGCGATGGTATACCCAATTGTACCGGCGACATCCTGTCGCCGAATGGACGCCGCTTCCAAACGGAACGAGACAGGCTCATCACTCTCTCCCCACGCAACGTGGGTGGCCCGGCCGAAAACGGCCGGGTGACGAAGTCACAAGAGGTCTCACCATCCGCGACGAATCGGTTCTGAGAGCGGCCGATTACAGGAACAACAGCACGCATGGTGCTGCCTCTTGTCGCTAGCGCGACCCGGCCAGAAGGCCGGGCCACCCGGCATCAGCTCGATGGTATACCCAATCGTAGCGGCGACATCATGTCGCCGAATGGACGCCGCTTGCAAACGAAACGAGACAGGCTCATCACCCCTCCCGACGCAACGTGGGTGACCCGGCCGACTCGGCCGGGTGACGAAGTCACAAGAGGACGTACCATCAGCGAATCGGTTCTGAGAGCGGTCGATGACAGGAACAACAGCACGCATGGCGCTGCCTCTTGTCGCTAGCGCGACCCGGCCAGAAGGCCGGGCCACTCGGCATCAGGGCGATGGTATACCCAATCGTACCGGCGACATCCTGTCGCCGAATGGACACCGCTTCCAAACGGAACGAGACAGGCTCATCACCCCTCCCGACGCAACGTGGGTGACCCGGCCGACTCGGCCGGGTGACGAAGTCACAAGAGGGCGTACCATCAGCGAATCGGTTCTGAGAGCGGTCGATTACACGAACAACAGCACGCATGGTGCTGCCTCTTGTCGCTAGCGCGACCCGGCCAGAAGGCCGGGCCACCCGGCATCAGGGCGATGGTATACCCAATCGTACCGGCGACATCCTGTCGCCGAATGGACACCGCTTCCAAACGGAAGAAGACAGGCTCATCACTCTCTGCGATAGCAACGCCTTGCCGGCGGCAAGATGCCGCCGCTTATTGGAAATCTCTCCATCACTTCAGCATCTTCAAGAACTGCTTCGCCGTCTTCGTATTCGCCACGTCCTTCTTCGTGAGTCCTGCTCGCCGAGCCTGGTAGACGCCCCAGACCATTTTGTCGAAACCGCCGGTGGAGTGGGCATCGGTGCTGATGACGATCGGGATGCCGTAGTCTTTCGCTTGAGCGGCTCGAACATCGTCCAGATCGACACGGGCGGGATGGGCATTGATCTCCATCATCACGCCATGGTCGGCCGCGGCTTTGAAGATCGTGTCGTAATCGACATCCGCCCCCGGCCGCTTGCCGATGAGTCGCCCGGTCGGATGTCCGATGATGTCAACATGCGGATTCCGAATCGCGGTCAGCAAGCGCTCGGTGATCTTCTCCCGGGGCTGCTTCAACCCGTAATGCAACACGGCGATGACCCACTCCGCTTCGGCCAGCACGTCGTCTGGCAGATCCATCGTGGCGTCTTCCAAAATGTCGCATTCAATGCCGCATAGGACTTCGATGTCGTCGTACTTCTTGCGGATCTTCTGAATCTCTTTCCAGTGCGCCCGCAGCCGATCGGCGTCGAGACCGTTGGCCATCATGACCCGCTTGGAATGGTCGGTGATCGCGATGTATTTCAGGCCCCGTTCGCGGGCTCCTTCGATCATCTCTTCGATCGTGGCCGTGCCGTCCGTCGCCGTCGTGTGCATGTGCAGGTCACCACGGATGTCGGACAACTCCAGCAGATCCGGCAGCCCCCCTGCTTCGATCGCTTCGAACTCGCGGCGATCTTCTCTCAACTCGGGTGGAATCCATGGAAGATCGAGGGCGGCATAGACCTCTTCTTCGGTCTCGGCATTGAGCTGCTCTTCGCCGCGAAACAGGCCGTATTCATTCAGCTTGAGATCACGATCCTTCGCCATTCGCCGCGTGACGATGTTGTGTTCCTTGGAGCCGGTGAAGTACTGCAGAGCGGCTCCGAAACTTTCCTTCGGCACCACCCGCAGGTCCATTTCCATCGACATCCGATTGCCATCAGGAGTAATACAGGGGGTGAGCGGTTTGAACCGAACCCGCTGTTTGGTTTCGCCGCGAGCGAGAACCTTTTCGACCTGAGCATGCTCCGCCAGATAATCCATCGCCTCAGCCGGATCCTCGGCGGTCACGAGCAAGTCGAAGTCCCCGACCGTTTCCTTGAGCCGCCGCACACTCCCGGCGACAGCGACCTGATGCACTGACTTCAGCTTGCGAAGTTCCTCGGCAATGCCATCGACGAACGGCTTGGCATCGGCCAGATACATTCGCACGCCGGATCGTTCCAGATGGTCCAGCCCTTCAAGAATGATCTGCTCGGTTTTGTTACCGAAGCCCTTCTTTTCAGCGATCGTCCCCTGCTCCGCCGCATGCTTGAGTTTGTCCAGCGAGGTTAACTTCAGCTCGCGATACAGCGTCGCCACCTTCTTCGGCCCGAGCCCCGGGATTCGAAGCATCCGGACGACATCGGCGGGGATCTTTTCCTTGAGTTCGGCCAGTTGCGGCAACTCGTCGGTTTCGAGAATCACGCGAATCTTCTCGGCCAGATCCTTCCCGATGCCCGGCAGATCCTGCAGCGACCGCGAGTCATCAGCAACCAACGTTTCCAGAGCCTCCGGCAGGCTTTCGATCGTCCGAGCCGCGTTGCGATAGGCCCTTACGCGAAACGCGTTCGCCCCTTCGAGTTCAAGAAGATCAGCGAGCTGTTCAAACTTGTCGGCAATCACGGCGTTGTTCATAGCGAACCATTTCCTGAAGTCTCTGGAGTGTCTGCAGGAATCGTAACGACTGAACGTGACCGACGAAAACGAGGGACGAAACACATGGGTGGCTCGGCCGAAAACGTTCACCCCCAATCGTACGGGGGGGCCATGCTTGCATCGCGCTGCAGAGCAAGCATGCCAATGGACGTCGGTTCCAGCGAAGGGAATGAAGGAATGTCGAGAGATCAATTGGGGTATCTCCGGACATGTCCTTCTTCGTCCACTTTCAGACATTATTCAGCGGCATGCTTGCCCTGCATCTTCGATGCGATGCAAGCATGGCACCCGGCACTCTCTTCCACGACCGGGCAAAAACGTTCTTTCCCAATCGTACCGGCGACATCCTGCCGCCGAATGGACGCTACTTTCAAGAGGAACGAGACATGTTCTTCACCCTTCCTCACGCAACGTGGGTGGCCCGGCCGATAACGGCCGGGTGACGAAGTCACAAGAGGCTGCGCCATCAGCGAACTGCTTCTCAAAGCGGCCGATTACAGGAACAACCACCCGCATGGCGCAGCCTCCTGTCGCTGACGCGACCCGGCAGCATGGTGATGGCCTGCCCCAAAAGTAGCGGCGGCATCCTGTCGCCGAATGGACGCTGCCTTCACTAGGGATGGGACAAATTCATCACTCTCTGTGATGGCAACGCTTTCCCGGCGGCAAGATGCCGCCACTACGAGGTTGCCAATGAAAAAAGCCGGCATCGAAATACCGGCTCTGTTTCACGATCTCATTCAAAGACTACGCCTCAACCGGCTCGCCCTTCGCGGCGCGGGCTTCTTCGAGCAGTTTGATCCACGGGCCGAGGTAGTGGCCGTTGTCGTGGAAGGTGCGGCCGCTGACGAGATTGCCGTCGACAACGCAGGCTTCGTTCACGAATTCGCCGCCGCAAACTTCGAGGTCGAACTTGCACTTCGGCACGGTCGCCATTTTGCGTCCGCGAACGCAGTCGGCATAGGCCGGGATTTCGACGCCGTGGCAGACGCTGGCGATCGGCTTGTTTTCTTCGAAGAAATAACGCGTCGCACGAACGAGATCTTCATCGTAGCGGATGTATTCGGGAGCGCGTCCGCCGGAGAACATGATCCCCGCGTACTCTTCCGGCACGATCTCGGCGAAGCTGATGTCGGCATCGATCGTGTAGCCTTCCCACTCCTTGGTGATGGTCCAGCCCGGCTTCACTTCATGCATCACCATCTGATACTTCCGCTTTTCCGGAGCAGCCACAACCGGCTGGAAACCGGCTTCGATCAGACGGTAGTACGGGTACATCGTATCGAGCGTTTCGGAAGCATCGCCGACGATGATGAGAACTTTTTCTTTTTCCTGTGACATCTTGTAGAGAACCTTTCGAGGTTTTGAAATTGTGCTTTCATTGTGCCCGATGCTACTTCGCAGGCACGGCGTCCATCGTCGAAATCGTTTCCGCGTACATCAACGCCCCATTATAGCCATCATGCCAGCGAACCGTGACTGTCGGTTCGTCAAAAGCCATCCATTGCGGCTCATCGCCCTCTGGAGAAGCCACCTTGAGGACGTTATTCACCTGCACGACACCGTAGAACGTATTGCGAATCCGCTGGTAAGGCAGATTGTTCGGGAATCCTGACACCCAGCGAATTTCGACTTCGCGGCCCATGCTCGACCATTTGCCGCCCGTCGGAGGATTGCCGAGCGTCCCGAGCGGATGCCCTGTCGAGCCGAGCGGGCCGCACATCATCTCCCAGACGTTGTCCGACAGCTTCACCGAAGCAGCGGCGTGGACATCGCCGGTGAAGATCAGAATCGGCTTCTCGACTTCATCCATCGCCTTGAGCAGCATTTCCCGCTGATGCACGAAGGACGGGAATCCATCTCCCTTGTCGTCCTTATCGGCATCGGGAGCATCGCTGACATGAGCAGCGGTGTGGTAGATCACCCAGGGATCGGGCGAGATCAGAAAGATGAAATCGGCCGACGTGTTGCGGATGCCATCTAGCAGCCATTTCTCCTGAGCAGGCCCCAGGATGAACAGGCTCGGATCATCCCGTTTCTTTGGGTTCCGGTTCGAGCGTTCGCCCCGGGTATCGAGAGCGAAGAAGTGGCAGTTGGAAATCTGCCAGTCGTAATAATGATGGGTGCCGATGCTGTAGGAAAGTTCTTCGTCGAACTTTGGAGCCGGCGTGATTCGCAGATGCTGAGCGTCGATCACCTCTTCGAGCCCATACACGCCAGCGTTCTTCGGAGCGGGTCCGCGTCGGCGAGGTGTCTCCGCGACTCGTGTGAAGTTGCCGAGATGAATGGTGCTGACCGTCGCCGGATCGAGTTGGCTGAAATCGGCATTCGGATCGAACAGGATATCGGAGCCCTTCTCGACCCTGGCCGTGCCAAAGCGAAGTTCGCCCGTCTGCGGACCGTCGAAGTTGGCCCACGCCAGATTCTCCCGGTAGCCACGAAGCCCGGTGTCGCGAATCAGATGCGGACCTTCCTTCAGGCCGATCTGTCCACAGCCGTGGATATCCCAGCCGACATCGTGGTCATCGAACGTGAACATGCCCGGCACATGGCGGAAGAGCTGAGAAAACGACTTTCCACGGGAGAAGTAGAGCCGATAGTTGTTCCGCACCCCTTCAAGCGTTCCGTCCCGTTCGGCTTCATAGATAACGTCGCCATTCACGATCGCAAACATCACCTCGTCGGCGTGCTTGTCGAGAATATTCGAGTAAGCCGGCGTGCTGCCGTACTGCCCGCCCGAAATGAACGGATCCTGCGAGGCACAATGCCCGACGGCAAAGCGGACGTTCATGCGGCCTTCCGGGTTGTACTGTTCATCTTTGAAATTTTCCGCCACCGGCAGTGTTCGGAAGGAGGGCCACGGCGACTGCATCGACGCCCGCAGATCGGCCAGCATGCCGTTAATACGAATGCCGTAGTAATAGCGAGTCTGCGGCTCGAGACCGGTCAGATCAACGATCCCGGTGTTGCCGTCCTCGGCGCGGGTCTGCCCTTTTACGATTACCGGATCGCGATTCAGCGGGAGTTGAGTCGTGTAGAGGACTTCGAACTCGGTCGGTTCAAGCGTCTGCAGCCAGACCCGCATCGAGGTCGCTTTCGGACGCCCGAGAAACGGGCCATTCACCAGGCCGGGCGATTCGTAGGGAAGCACCTCGTTAATCGTTGGATCGGGCCAGCCGGTTTCCTGCGCCGAAGCGAACCCGGCGGACAGGAACAGCACAGCCAGCAGTGCGAACGTCTCACGCGATTTCATCAGGATGCAGTCTCTCTGTTGGGGAGCTCTGGTTGCGGGAGAAAGGTTCAACTCAGCCGATTTCCGTCAGCAGGCTTTCCAGATACTTACGGGACCGATTGATCTCGGCAGTCACTTCAGCGGTCTCTTCATGAATGGGAATGCCACGCGGAACCGGGTGCATGAAGATCTCGGTCCAGCCGGTGTAGTTGATTGACTTCAGAGCAGCGAGCAGCGGTTTGAAATCGAGTTCGCCGCGACCGGGCATCTGCAGCAGTTCCTGTTCTTTGGGCAGCTTCGTCATGCAGCCCATGCCATGCTGCCAGGCGTAGAACATGGCGATCGACTCATCGAGGTCTTTGATCAGCTGACTCAGCTGCTCTTCATCCTGAGGGAGATGGTAAGGAGCCAGGGCAATCCCCAGATTCTTCGACGGCCGCAGTTCCGCCAGCCATTTCAGTGAATCGGGCGACTCGATCAGATTGTTCGCGTGATTCTCGATGGCGATCGTGACGCCGGTTTCCTCAGCGACGGCCAGATGCGGCTTCATCTGCTCGCAGAACTCCGCAACCGCTTTCTTCAGTTCCTGGCCAGTCAACCCGCGTGGTCCCTTGCCGCCGGTGAC
Source organism: Planctomycetaceae bacterium (assembly GCA_017795105.1). Classification (GTDB taxonomy): domain Bacteria; phylum Planctomycetota; class Planctomycetia; order Planctomycetales; family Planctomycetaceae; genus Rubinisphaera. Next base: position 4,746,430 of record CP051247.1, on the reverse strand, counting down.
CATTGTCGGGCAACCGAATGACTTCGCGAAACGCATCTCGTCCTGCAGTCCGAACGGTCCCAGCTTGTACTGCGTGATGCAGCCGAGTGTGAGGTCGTTCTCCGCCAGCAGCTGACGGAACTTGTCCGCTCCCATCTCTTCGACCTGCTCCCGCTGGTCGCCGTGGACCTTGGGCCAGATATCGATCGCCGTGGCACCCGTCTTACGGACTTCCGGCAGGATCTCGGCAACCGGTTTGTAGCCGTACATGCAGGAACCGACGATGTATTTCAGCTGAAAGCCCTTCGAGGCTTCTTTGGCGAACGACAATCCGGGGAGCATCGCGGCTGCAGAACCGGCGGCCAGCGTCTGGCAGAATGACCGGCGGGACATATTCAAAATTTCGGTAGACATTTCAGACTCCAGAATTCAGGCGTCGATGAAGGCTATTTGGACGAGGTGTTCGGCAAAGTCGCCGGCCACCAGGATTTCAGTTGAGCGGTCAATTGGGCCTGCTGCTGACGAAACGCGGCCTCGCCGAACAGATTCTGCTCTTCTTCAGGATCTTCCAGCAGATCATAAAGAGCAGCTTGCAATGGTTTCGGGCCTGGCCCTGGCAGAATCAGTTTGAAGTGGCCATCTCGAATCCAGACGCCCCGGGCGTGCCGTGAGGCATCGCCCAGCACCTCGGCATCGTTCGGATAGATTGCCCCGAACGCAGCTCGATCGGGCAGATCCTGCAATCCCTTGGCGGCCGGCAACAGGTTGTATCCCGGCATTCGCGGCGTGATCTCTTCTTCGAGTCCCACTGCGGCCAGAGCGGTTGGCATCAGGTCGATCGTCTGCACAATCTGTTCGTGGTTCGCCGGTTCGATCATGCCAGGCCAGCTCAACAGAATGGGCGTGCGGAGTCCATCTTCGTGAACAGAAAGTTTCGATCGGCTGTTGTAAGTTTCTTTCCGAGTCTTGTGCGGGCGAAATCCATTGTCGACGGCGAAGACGACTAGTGTATTCCTGCGGAGATCATTCTCATCGAGGACCTTCAGCAGTTCACCGACCGTATCATCGAAGCGGGCGATCTCGGCGTAATACGGCAGCATGTGCGGTTCGATGTCCTGACCGGCGTAGCGGTCACGGTATTCCTGCGGGGCATCGAACGGTGTATGCGGCAGGAACGGGGCGTACCAGAGGAAGAACGGACGCTGACGATTCTCAACGATAAAATCTTTGACCGGCTCCATCGTGACGCGGCCGATCTCAAGCCCGGCGTCCCCGTTTCCATGAGCGACCCACTCCCCGTTGGCCTGCTCCCGGGTGCCGGTAATCGAACCGAGTCGATCAGCCGGGCGCGCGGTCGTCATCCCATCCGTGAAGCCGGCGTTGCGAAAGTCGCCTTCCCAATGCTTGCCCGCCTGAAAGGAGACGTAGCCGTGACGCCCGAGTATGCGGGGCAATGTCGGCACATCGCGAATGAGCTGTTCGGCGACGGCCCGGGTCTGATGGTAATCATCAGCCGACATCTTTCGCATCTCACTCAACCCCGGTGGAGGATGATTGAAATGAATGCCGTGTTGATGCGGATAGAGCCCTGTCAGAAACGTGGCCAAAGACGGCCGGCAGACCGACATCGGAACGTATCCGTTCGGAAAACGAGCCGACATTTCCGCGAGAGCATCGATGTGCGGCGTGAGAACCTTGTCGTTCCCCATGAACCCGAAGTCCTGGAAGGACTGGTCATCAGCGAGAATGTAGACAATGTTCGGGGGAGTAGCCGCCCGCACTTCACTGCTGACGATCAGCCATGCGACCAGAATCAGCAGACCGAGGAAGCCGCTGTGAAGATTCCGGAATTCGCATGATCGTTTCATGAAAGCTCTCAGCAGGGTGCCGGATTTCGGGTGCCATGCCCACGCTCGCGTGGGCATGCTTCAATTTGACGTGCCCCGTTAAACGCAGAAAGAATTTCCGACAGGGTGGCACAGACATTCGTGTCTGTGCGTGAGGCGACGTTCAACTTTCAGAGAAGGCTGAGGACAGTCCGCTTATTGCGTGTGCAACACAGAGATGAATCTCTGTGCCATCCGGATCTCACTGCGTTACTCCCCGCATTCGGCGGTGGGACGCCGCCGGTACGAGTCAGGCGCATGCCCACGTGAGCGTGGGCATGGCACCCGTCGATTTTGATCAGCCGATTTCGAAGCCGGCTCGGTACTCACGTTTGAGCCACTTGTTGGCTTCTTCGTCGCCGACGAAGACTTCCTGTTCCGGATCCCACTTGAGCGGGCGGCCCAGACGCTGGGAGATGTTGCCCAGGTGGCAGGTGCTGACGCTGCGGTGCTGGCTTTCGATGTCGGAAATCGTCTGCTTGCGGGATTCGACGCAGTCGAAGAAGTTCCCCATGTGATTGACGATTGCGTCGATCTTACCCGTCCGAATCGGGCGGCTGAGGTTGTCGTTGTCGTACGCCTTGAACGACTCGCGAGGGAACGGGTTATCCTTAAGTTCTTCCGCCGGCGCTCCGTGGATTCCACCCCGGTTGACGAAGATGCGGCCTTTATCTCCTTCGAAGAGAATGCCGTCCCGGCCCTCGTCGGAAACCTTGAGCTCGACGCCGTTGGCGTACTTGTAGTCAGCCGCGAAATCCTTGGCGACGTTGAAGCCGTTCTCGATATCTGGGAATGTGGCTCGGCCGTCGATCTCGACCGGCAAGCTCTGAATGGCCCACTGTGCGATATCGATATGATGGGCCCCCCAATCGGTCATCTTTCCGCCCGAGTATTCGTACCACCAGCGGAAGGTGTAGTGAGCCCGTTGCGGAATGTAGGGCACATCGGGCGTCGGGCCCTGCCACAGATCCCAGTTGAAGTGCTCCGGCACGGGCATGGTGTCAAAGGGGCCGCCAGTCGGGTTCTTGCTGGTGGTGCAGGTGACCCGCTGCAGTTTTCCGAGTCGACCCTGGTGGACCATTTCAACGGCGAGGCGGAAGTTGTGATCGCTCCGCTGCCACGTTCCAACCTGGACAACGCGATCGCTGTTGCCGACGACATTGCGCAGGATCTTGCCTTCGTCGATCGTCAGCGTCAGAGGTTTTTCACAGTAGACGTCTTTGCCAGCGCGGACGGCATCGACGAGCATCTTCGTGTGCCAGTGATCCGGAGTCGCGATCAGAACGACGTCGACATCCGGACGGGCGAGCATGTCCTGATAGTCTTCGAAGATTCGCGGCGTGCTGCCGAAGCTGGCCCGAGCCTGTTCGCGAACATGACGATCGACGTCGGTAATGGCGACGACATCGGCGTATTTGCGGGCCTGTTCGGTAATCACCGACCCCTGGTATCGCATGCCGATGGCACCGATGCCGAGCCGCTCGACTTTGGCCCGAGGCTTTTCGTCGGCCATGGACAGCATCGGCCAGGCCGCAGCCGCTCCAACGACGCCCGCCGAAGTCGAAATGAAGTTCCGTCGCGAAAGATTGTTCTGTGTCATTGAATATTCCCGGTAACAGGTCCCGCTCTCAGGCAGCGTTCGGAGATGCACACAAGCCAAATTTGCTGAGCCGATTGTAACAACTCATCAACAGGCACGATTCTGTTTTTTCGTATTCTTTTTACAGAATTTTGTCACGATGCATCATCAGTCTTTGATCGTTCTCAAACATGGATAGGATCGGTCCTCCGTCCCGGCGAGCCAACATCCCAGACACGATTGATCAAGCTCATGAAACGCGTCGCCCTGCTGATCGAGACATCCCGTACATACGGTCGGGATCTGCTCCGCGGCGTGAAGCAGTACAACGAGTCGCATGGCGGCTGGTCGCTGTTCGTCGAGGTCCGCGATCTGGAATCACGGGTTCCTCCGTGGCTTTCCAACTGGGATGGCGATGGCATTCTGAGTCGCGCCGGCTCGCCGCGGATCTATCAGGCGGTGAAGAAAGTCGGCGTCCCGATGGTCGAACTCCGCGCTTCGGGGCAGATCGATCCGAACGTTCCCTTCGTCGGCGTCGATAACCAGGTGGCTGGCCGACAGGTCGCCGAGTATTTCCTAGAGCGGGGCTTCAAGAACTTCGGCGTCTATGAACTCGATACCGAATCGTTCTTCGTCGAACGTCGTGACAGTTTCGTGGCGACACTGGCTGAAGCCGGCTACGAGTGTTCGGCTTTTCTACAGAAGGGGCACAGCGAGAAGCCAAGTCAGTGGGAGCGGCAACAGCAACAGTTAATCGACTGGGTGCAGACGCTGCCTCAGCCGGCCGCCGTGCTCGCCTGTACCGATCAGCTTGGCTGCTGGCTGCTCGATGCCTGTCACCGGGCCGGCGTGCATGTGCCGGAGCAGATTGCCGTTGTCGGGGTCGAAAATGACGAAACCTTCGCGACCATGAGTACGCCGCCTCTTTCGAGCCTGATGCTGCCGGGAGTCGCTGTGGGATACGCAGCCGCGGAGCTGCTTGATGCGATGATGGAAGGAAAAGCGACTTCGACCGCTCCGATTCTCGTTCCGAGCCACGGCGTCTGTACGAGATTGTCGTCCGATGTGCTGGCCGTGGATGATCCGCTGATTGCCGATGCTCTCCGCATGATCCGCCAGGAAGCCTGCTCGGGATTGCGGGTCGATGAGATTCTGTCGCGGATTCCGGTTTCCCGAAGCTATCTGGAACGCGGCATTCGGGCGTTGTTACACCGTTCTCCGCACGCGGAAATCCTGCGGGTTCGGCTGCAGCGGGTCAGCGACCTGCTCGCTGACACCGATCTAACGCTCGACGAGATCGCCCGACGGACCGGATTCGCCACCGCTCAGTATCTGTCGGAGAGTTTCAAGAAGGACCGGAAGATCACGCCCGGACAGTATCGGAGGCGGTGCCGAGTCGGACAAATCTAGTCGCCGAAGCGGCTCCGCGGGGATTTTCCACGGATTTTCAGGGAGGAACGATCGGTATTGGTTGACGTTTGGCTGCAGATTCGAGATAACAACCGCTTCCCCGAAATGAGGGGGCAAGTATACTGTGCGCATGTTGAGCGAGCGATTCCAGGAAACGCTCGATCCTGCCGACACAAAGTCGTGTGACACGCAGAGCTTCACCGTTCGGCCGCCGTAACCGATGAGTCGGGCCGGACAGAAATCACCGCTGGCGTTCACATATCGTATATTTCGCGTCAGAACATTTGTCAGAGACAGAGGATCCAAGGGAGATCAGATGGGGCATTACACCGGAGCCAAAGCCCGAATCAATCGACGGCTGGGAGCTGCAGTTTTCGAAAATGCTGGGGCACTGCGTGCGTTCGAAAAGCGGGATTTCCCACCGGGGATGCACACCCGTCGTAAGAAGCCGACGATCTACGGCACCGCTCTGACTGAAAAGCAGAAGATCAAGTACTACTACGGTCTGCGGGAACGTCAGCTGCGGAAGTACTTCGCCGAAGGTCGCCGTCTGAAGGGCAACACCGGGGAGAACCTGATGGTGCTCTGCGAACGTCGCCTAGACAATGTCGTCCGTCGTGCTGGTTTCGTCGGCACCCGTCCGCAGGCTCGCCAGGGCATTGTGCACGGTCACTTCCAGCTGAACGGCCGCAAGGTCAACAAGCCGTCGATCATGGTCAAGCCGGGCGATGTCATCACCCTGCGTAACCGCCCGAACCTGCAGAAGGTTTACCGCGATATCGTCGACAACACCTCCGTGGAGGGAACCGACTGGATCTCCTTCGACGAGAAGGAACTGAAGGCCATCGTCACGTCGCTGCCGACGTTCGATGACGTCAGCCTCCCGGTCGACGTCAACCAGGTCGTCGCCTTCCTGAGCCGCTAATCTGCTCAGCGAACGAAACATAAAAAACGTCGCCTCTTTCAGGCGACGTTTTTTTATGCGCGGTCAGACCTTCGAAGCCGGACCGCGATGCGGCTGGCCTGCGGATCAAACGCCTTTCTGGACGCGAGCCGGAGTGCCCCAGGCTTTGACGCCGTCGGGGATGCTGCGGTTCACAACGGAACCAGCCCCGATAAGCACGTCGCTGCCGATCTTCTTTCCTTCCACGACCGAAGAACCGATGCCGATCCAGGATCGCTCGCCGATGTGGACATCGCCAGCCAGATGCGCTCCCGGGCAGACATGAACGCCATCGGCCAGGCGGCAGTCGTGATCGACCGAAGCCATCGTGTTGACGATGCAGGCGGCTCCCAGTTCCGCATGCGTGCAGACCACCGCTCCCGGACAGATCACCGTGCCGGGGCCGATCTTCGTATGTGCGGAAACGCAGCTTCCCGGGTGAGCCCAGACACGGCTGCGGAATCCGAGCGACAGCCCATGCCGGAGCGCTTCGAGACGAACTTTGCAGTTGCCAATCGCGACAACAAACTCGCTCAATTCGTCGGACAGCAAATCAGGCAGGCGGTCGCGTCCGCCGAAGATGGGACGATCAAGGAAGGTCTCGGACTCAGCGAAGTCATCCACATAGCCGGCGACTTCGTACCCGTCGGTCAGTTCGATGATCTCACTGACAACCCGGGCATGTCCCCCCGTGCCCCAGACGATCACTCCAGTTGCTGACATCTGTTTCGCCTGTCTGCTCGCCCCGGTTGATCAACGGCTCAGGAAGCTGAAGAGTTTCTTCTTGCCGGCCGGTTCGGTTCCTTCTTCATACTGCACGCCGGACAGCTGGCCGGCCAGGTCGGAATATGACTTGGTCAACTTGGCTTTGGGAGCGTGCAGAATGAGAGGGACTCCGTTGTTTCGCGACTCGACCATTGTGGCGTAGTCGTTCGGAATCTTCCAGAAGATCTCCCGGCCGATGATTTCGGTCGCCTTCTTGGTGCTGATCTGCATGTCGTTCAGACCGGCTCGATTCAGGATGATCTTGAGCTTCTCGTTCGACATCTCCATGTGATCGAAGTACTGCACGAGCCGCACGACGTTTCGCAGGCAGGGCAGGTCGAGCTGAGTCACAATCAATGCCTTGTCCGAAGCATTGATGGCCGCCATCTCAATCGGTCCGTACGACTTACTGACGTCGATGACCAGGTGCGTAAACGTTGCTTTGAGCAGACCAATCACCCGCCGCAGATCTTCCGGACCGAGATGAAACTCGGCATCCAGATTGACCGGCCGCGGCAGCAGAAACAGTCCACTTTCGTGCTTGGTCAGCGAGCGTTTCAGCAGGGAATAGTCGATACGTGTGATGTTCTCGGCGACGTCCTGAATAGTGTAATCAGGAATGATATCGAGCCAGACATCGGCATCTCCCAGCGCCATGTCGAGATCGATCAGTGCGACCGTGTTGTGTTCATCTTGAGCGAGCACACAGGCCAGGTTCACGGCAACCGAAGTGGAGCCAACACCGCCGTTGACTCCGCCCACGGTAATGACCTGAGAGTCGCGAACTTCTTCGCCCCCTTCTCCACTGGGCGAAGCATGACGAACTCGCTCAAGCGCCGAAAGAAAGTCTTCGAGCTGAAGCGGGAAGTTCAGAAACTCCTGGGCCCCCTGTCGCATCGCCTGAAGGATGAGCGGCCCTTCCTGCGAGGAGCTCGCCACGAGAATGGCGCTGCCGGGAAGTTGCTGACGCAGTTTCCCGACCAGATCGAGGGCGACCTCCTTGTTGGCATCGAGAGCGACCAGCAGGATATCCGGGATCGTCTGCATGGCGACGTCCAGGAAGAATTCGTAGCGGGAGCACTCGGCTTCAAGCCAGACCGTATCCACCCCCAGCATCAGGTTCTTCAGTTGGGCGCGTGTCACGTCGTGCGGGTCCACGACCGCCAGTCGTATCACCCTTTTCATGTGCAGCTCCCTTCCCTCGACACAGTCTCATTCTCTTGCATGGCCCGTCACTCTCTCTTGCTTCGCGATTACCTACGGCATCGGAGCCTGAACGCCGTCGGCTGTTTCCACCTGCGGCTTCCCTGGTGGGATCAGTGACGGAGCCGTTCCCGAGTTTCCAGTCTGATAAAGAGCCTGTGTCGCTTTCTGATTCTCTCCGGCACCGCCGGTCAGCATCACTTCGGCCTGACCGGGAGATTTCTTCCAGTTGGGAGCATCGTTCTGCGTTGTTGGAGCCGCAGGCGGCAACAGCGGAACAGTTGGTGTCGTCGAGTCTGGATTGATCGGCATGGGGTCTTCGCCCGGCATCGGCATCATGGGAACGGCTGGATCAACTTCTCCGCCTTCCGGGAACGGCATCGTCTCTGGCGGGCCGTACACGGGCGGAGCGTTGATTGGTGGCGGCGTCAAACTCGGTGGCTGCAGTCCCGGGGCTCCCATCATTGCTTCCGGGGGAAGTCCCATCCCGCCGCCTGGTCCGATCACTTCGTATCCCTGTCCCGGCGGGCAGTATCCCGCTCCCGGTCCACCGAATTCGTCCAGTCCCGGAGGAACGGGTCCCCCGTAGTTCGGAACTTCAATCAGCCCCTGACCAAACAGCTCCCGATCGGTCGGAATATCGGAGAAGGCTCCGGGTCCGCCTTGAGGAACCTGACACGGATCGAGCGGAGCGACGTACTCAGGCGTCACCAGAATGATGAGTTCTGTTTCGTTCTCATCGTACCGGACGCGACGGAACGCGGCTCCAATCCAGGGCAGTTCACCGAGGAGAGGAATCTTGTCCGTTTCCGCCGTGTATCGGGTCGCGATCAGACCGCCGATCATCAGAGTTTGTCCGAACCGCATCCGCACCTGCGTGTTGGCTCTCCGTGTTGTGATCGCGGGAATCGTTGTGTTGTTCAGAGTGGCTGCGTTGGCGAAGTCACGTTCGCTGAACTCCGGTGCGATCTCGAGGACCACCTGTCCCTGACCGAGAACCAGCGGAACCGCTTCGAGCTTCACGCCGAATTCCCGCCATTCCACCGAGAGTGTTCCCAGTGCCTGAGGCACGAGAATTGGGAATTCCCCGCCGGAAAGCAGCGATGCCGGTCGACCACTGTCGGCGACGACCGAAGTTTCGACCAGAATCCGCAGCAGACCTTCCTGCTTGAGAGCTTCGAGGAAGCCACGGAAGATCGAGTCACCGCTGACGATGCCGAAGCTGATCGAGGAATCAGAGAGCCCTGCTCCCCCGTATGTCAGTGAACTGCTTCCGCCACCGAGAGACGCATCCGCCGGCGTTCCGAGATTGCCGGGGTTACTGGCGATAAAGCCGTTGTTGTTGATCAAAGACCAGTTAAAACCGAGCTGACGAATGCGGGAGCGTTGAGCTTCCATAATTCGCACCTGCAGCCGAACCTGGTTGGCGGCTCCGAACTGCATGTGGTTGATCACCTTGGGATTGAACTCCTCAGCCACTTCGGTGATCTGTGTAATGTGAGCCGGATCGGAGACGACGCCGCGAAGGACAATACTGTCTTTCACTTTGACAGCGGTGACGGAGGAGTCTGGGAAGAAGCGTTTGATGTACGACTGCAGATGCCGGACATCGCCTTCGACGAAGATTTCGATCTCGTAGTTCTTATCGAATTCATCAACCAGGACGAGCGTGGTGACGCCCGAGGCGACCGCCTGCAAACGAATGCGATGGGGCGTTAGAGCCTGGACGGAAAGAATTGCGGGATCGAAGCCATCGACGCGAACGATGCGCGAGTCGAGTTCGACCACGCGGGCGAATCGTTCCGTAAGCGTCAGTTCGTTGCGTGGCGAGACAACATGAAAGACCTTCGCATGAGCCGAGAGCGGCGTCTCGGGCTGAGCCTGCGCGATGTGAATGTTGCAGGCGAGCACGAACAGGCTCATCGAAAGCAGACACATCCACCGCAGTCCATGGAAGCCACATTTCCGAGATTCGGAATGTCTCCCATGATCGGTTGGACCGAGATCAATATCGACTGCAGTAGCGAACGGTTGCATCCTTGCACTCCGTCAATCGTAATACGTCCTGCAGAGCCCACGCTGGCCTCGGCGAGACAGTTCAATTTCAAAGAGCGACCTGTCGTCAAATTGCCGTCAGGTCGCTGTCTCCCCCATCCCTGTTTATTTCATGATCGGGTTGGAAACAGCGAATCGTCCTCATCGCCGGCTTCCATTTCTTCCCCGTCTTCTTCAGTCTCAGACTCCAGAGCCGGGAACGTCGCTTCTTCTCCCTTAGGTGCGGTGAAGAACGAGTTCATCAACCCCTTGAGCATGGTCATCGTTCCCTGCGAAGTCGCAGCGGCGGTACGATCCGTGATGCTGTCGAGCAGTTCCGATGGTGCTTCCAGTTCCGTTTCACCAGACAGCGTGGCTGTCTCGGGCTGCTGTTTGGTTTCCTCTTCGGTGGTCGAGATCGTGTTGGAGAGGCCGAGGCTCGGTCCGCTGGTCGTCAGAGCGACAGGCAACGGCACGTCCTGAGAAATGACTTCCTCTCCGGCAAAGATCTTGATCGTCCACATTTCCGGTTCGGCGGCTTCCACCACCTCGACCTTCTTCTCCGGCTTCGGTTTCTCGGCCACCTGACGGCTGAGGAACTGCTTGAAGGCCTGTGCGGCGTTAACCGGTTCGTCTTCCTTTTTCGTTTCCTTGGTTTTGGCGAACTCATCGGACTGATACACGTAGCCGGTCTTGAGTTCTTCGATCAGGATGGCCTGATCTTCTTCACTGGTCACGATCGAGGTGTCGTTCTTGGCCCGCATCACCGGGATCACTTCGGCTCTCCGTTCGGCAAGCTGAATTAGGTGAGCCTGTTCCGGCGTCACCAGGAAGGTGATGTTCTTGGCCTTGATTTCTTTCGACTCTCCCGCTTCCAGATTTCGAATCGAGTCGGAAGCGAACACTTCAATGTACTCGAGTAGAGTGGCGATTTTGGTCTGCATCAGACCGTTGGCCGTGCGAACATCGTAGGTCACCTGAAGGTCGACCCGGTCGCCCGGTTGCAGCAGTCCACTGTGCGTCTTGGTATCGTCCACCTTAATCGAGAAGGTTCGCATTCCCTTAGGGATACTGGCCGAGGCGGCGATTTCACCCCGTCCACCCAACTTGGCACCGCGGATGATGTCGCCGGCGGTTACCGGAACGAGCAGTCCGCGATCGTGATATTCTTCCTTCGACCGAATGGCGTCTTCAGGCACCATACTGGCCGGATATTCCTTGAACTCGCAGTTGGCCTCGCTGACGAGGACGCCCGGCGGAAGATCGGTCGTGGCGACCAGCACTTTGACTGGCACATCCTGACCATCGTTCGACTGCTGAGCGATCATCTGCTGGACACCCATCATGGCGATCAGGCCGCATCCGACCGCAAACGCCAGGACTACAACGGTTTTCATCTTCATGGCTATCCCCTCGATCAGTACCTGACTGACCGGCAGCTCCTCGCTGCGATCGAAAATGACCGAGAGAACACGCGGCGCAAAGTCCGCTGTGTCACTTCATCGGCTGTAGATTGTTAAACTCTTCAACTTATGACGGACGTATCGGATGGTTTGAAGATGACGGATTCGCGCTCAATCACCACAAACCACCCAATCTTCCCAGCTCACAGTTGTCGTGAGCTTCCACGCCGTCCGCTTATATCATGCCGGCGTAGAAGAAGTACGCGATCGACCCGATGCAGATGGGAATGCCGTATGGCAGCAGCAGCATCTGCGGCTTGCGTTCGGCGGCAATTTTGTACAGTTCGGCTGGCTTCCGGATGGTCAGGAACTCAAAGACGATCATCAGGAAGTTCGAGTAATGTCGCTGCCAGCTGCGGCGGTAGAGCACCATGATGACGGCCATGATGGCTCCGACGATCACGGAGACACAGAAGGCGTGCCAGGTGACAGCTGCTCCGAGCCAGGCACCGATGCCGGCCATCAGTTTCACATCACCGGCTCCCATGCCGCCCACGGCGTACAGCGGGAGCAATGTCAGCAGACCGACCGTCATGCCCCAGAGCCCATCGCCCAGGCCATTCAGTCCGCCCATCCACGTGGAGTAAATCAGTCCGCAAAAGACCATCGGGAACGTGATCCAGTTCGGAACCCGCAGTTCCTTACCATCGATCCAGGCAGCCACGATCAGAATCACAGCCACCAGTTTCACGTGCCAGTTTTCGAGTAAGAATTGCCAATCCATGAGTTGTCACCTTTCGGCCTGCTTGATGAGGGGCATCGTTCAGTCGCTGGAGATCATTCTCCAGCCGCAGTCATCGCGACAGTGACTCCTCTGTCGCGGAATACGGAAGAACTGCTCTGCAAACATAGGTCGCGATTGGGCAGTCTGCGGGAAAAATTCCGGAATTCTGCGGAGGGCGGATCGCGAGGTGAAGAACGGTCGGAATGCGCGTGCGCAGCGTCAAGCAGAAGCGGTTTTATTCCGGCGCGCGGAAGCATCGGCCTCTCAGCGAACAGGCCGAGCGGAGGAAGAATTCGTCAGCGTCCCGTGCAGGAGAACAGCCACATCAGCATTCCGACGAGAACGGGGAATGCCTGGCAGACGCTGGTAAACAAGGTGTCGCACCAGAAGGGAAACATGATGTTTCTCGACTTCACTAATATAGAGGCAAAGAAATAAGCAGGGGCATTTTGAGTCGCGACCAGCGGACCAGCAGGGTCCGGGCGCGGGAAGATGGGCTGCCAGACCCGAACGCCTGACAGCCCATTGATTCCAGCTGACTCTCCTCCGATCACGAAATGCCCGCTAGGTGAACGGTGGAGAATCGGTTGTCTTCAGACTTAGCTGATGGCGTCGCGAACTTTGCCGAACTGAGTGTTGGCGTTGGTTCCGATGGCCTTAATGGCGGTCAGACAGACGACCACGATCAGAGCCAGCATGACGGCGTACTCAACAGCCGTCGGTCCATCTTCACACACCAGGAAGTGCTTCACGTTGTCGATGATGTTTTTCATCTGGGTTACCTCTCAAATTTTTCTAACCTGACACATTATTTCTCGCGCCGTCAGGACACGAGTGACACCCGTAAGGAGGGCCCGATCGAACAACCGTGAAAAACTTGTGCTCAACCGGTCAGGAGTGCTCAGCAGCAGTCCTACTCAAACCTAGGTCAGGTTTTCGGTCGGGCCAATTTTTTTTAGAATATTTTCGATATTCTCCTTAAGCTGCCCGGTCGCTAAAGTTTGAGTACAGGACGCAAAACGTCTTCTCCCCTGCTCCAACCGCGTAAACCGAGCTGGCATCCCTGCGGTGCCGAGGTCCATCATGCGTTTCGATGATCCCCGCGAACCTGCTCCTTATCTCAACCGGCAAGACCAGCGACGTCTGCTCGGCATGGTCGCGGTGTTGTCATTCGTGGTGATCGCGGTGATCTGGGCGGCTCGTCCCGAATCGTGGCACTGGCTGATTCCTCCCGACAACGAAACGGCCGTGAACCAGGCCGATCCTGACTCGGATCTCGATTCAGCTCCACGATTTGAAAGTAACGAAGCTCCGTCTGCTCCCAATCCGTTTTCCACGCCCGGGGAACCACCTCCTCAGGTCAATCCACTTCCGGTCGAAAACAACAACACAACATCACCGGTCGAGATTCCTGAGAACTGGCTGACCAACGTCGACGATCAGTACATTGGACTCCGAGCCGATGAAGCCGACTCGTACTATCGGGTCCTTGCTCATGTCACGCGGCTCGATGAAGACCTGCTCGGCCGGTCTGCCCGCAGTGATGTGCTGCACGTCAACCTGATTCACGAGCCGGATCGTTATCGCGGCGAACTCGTTCAACTCAAGGGGACGGCTCGCCGCATCCTTCCGCTCGAGGCGACGGAGAATCAGTACGGAATCCGCAAGCTGTATGAAATCTGGATCACCACCGACGACTCCGGCAGCGAGCCGTGGCGAATTGTGGCCAAATCAATCGATGAACGGCTGCCGGTCGGCGAGAACGTGAACGTCCCGATCAAAGCGATCGGCTACTTCTTCAAGCAGTACAGCTACGCTTCCCAGGGTGGCATGCACATCGCCCCGCTGATTCTCTCCGCTCGCGTCGACTCGAACGTGGTGGTCCGTGTGGCTCCCAGCGGCACGGGACTTCAGCCCTATATCATTCTGTTCGCGGCCTTCTTCGGGCTCGGCACCATTTTGCTTGTCTCGGCCTACAGCCATGGCGATCGATTGTTTCAGTCCCGGATGAAGGAACAGTTTCCCCCGTTGGACGACGAGGCTCAGAAGGTCCTTGAGAACATGGAAGGCCAGCGGTACGATCCGACCGACGTGCTGAACGACCTTCCCGACGACCATGTGAAAGACAATGCCATCTTTCTGCAGTCTCCGTCGGGAGGAGAGGGTTCTTCGAGTTCGTAGACGCCCACCGCGGCCGTGGCACATCCTCTTGGGGGAGGCAATCCGCAGGCAGCCTTGTTGAGGCATTTCTGACGGGATATCATCCGCCACCTCTCCCCACTGACCCTCGGCATCTGGAGGATTCGCATGCTTCTGGCAGGAGACACCGGCGGCACCAAGACTATTCTCGCGCTGTTCGACAAAGATCGCCCCGGCGAGGCGCTGCACGAAGAACGTTTTCCCTCAGCCACCTTTTCCGGTTTGCAGGAAATCGTCTCGTCCTATCTGGAGAAGCATCAGGTTCAGGTCGAAGCCGCCTGTTTCGGACTGGCCGGCCCGGTCGAAGAGGGCGTCTGCAAGACCATCAACCTGCCCTGGACTGTCGAGCAGAGAAACCTGGTGTCCGTCGTTGGCACCGACCGCGTTCATCTGGCTAATGACCTGGAAGCAATGGCTTGGTCGGTCGAGACGTTGCAACCCAAGGATCTGGTCTGCATTCACGAAGGCCGAAAGGTCGACGAGAACCGCGGCGTCATCGCTGCGGGCACGGGGCTGGGAGAAGCCGGAATCTGGTACGGCACACGGTACCATCCCTTCGCCAGCGAAGGCGGCCACGCCGATTTCTCGCCGCAGTCGCACGAAGAGGACGCTCTGCTGAGCTTCCTCCGCAACAAGTACCATCATGTTTCATGGGAACGCGTGCTGTCCGGACCGGGCATCGAGAACATTTTTGAGTTCCTCGTGAATACCTATCGCGAGAAGCCGTCTCAGGCCGTGCTCGACAAGATGAAAGAAGAGATCCCGGCCGCCGTCATCACGGCTGCTGCCCTCGACGAACAATGTCCGGCCTGCATTCGGACGATGGAGATCTTCGTCGGCCTTTACGGAGCCGAAGCGGGAAATCTGGCGTTGAAGATCATGGCGGTCGGTGGGATCTACATCGGCGGCGGTATCGCTCCAAAGATCTTGCCGCTGCTCGACAGCGAGACGTTCCGCGACGCCTTCCGCCACAAAGGCCGCCTGCAGTCGGTCCTCAAGAAGGTTCCCGTCTACGTCATCATGACAAACCGGGCCCCATTACTCGGAGCCGCTCACGTCGCCAAACTGCTCTCCGACGGACAGCCGATTTTCTAAAACCGACTCCAACCGGGATGGCTCAGACGCGGGCGTCGGGCTGGCGGAGCCACAGGAAGCGGCCACAGACGCGGTTGATTCAACCGGGGTGGCGAAGCCACAAAAGATCGCAATCGACCCGTGGAGCAGATCACCTGCATTCCCCCTCACCCTAAACCTCTCCCCCGACGGGGGCGGGGGAACAAAGTGGAGGCGGAGGAGACTGCTTCAATCAACAGCTACTCCGAAGCCGTCTCAGCGTCCACCCGATATCGGCTCAGCGTCATCAGTGCGAAGCCGGTTCCGTATGGCTGGTGGTAATCGTAAAGCGGATAGTCCCACCAGGAGCCGTCTTTCTCCTGTCGTTCGAGCATCATTCGCGTGAGAGGATAAGCGAACTGGGCTCGGTCTTCGGCCGGCAACTCTTGCAGGCACATCGAGCCGTAGAAGTGGCCGTAGTAGTAGAAGTAACCGGCGACGGCGAACCACGATTCATGCGGGATCGGACGCTTACGACCGATATCGAGCCAACCGTTGCGGACGATCAACCGTTCGAGCCATTCCTTCAGAACTTCATCGGTGATCTCTTCATCGCCCCAGATTCGTAAAGCCAGATTGCACGCTTGCGACCGTCCAAGACTGCCGCCGGGACGATTCACGGGATGCACCGGGGAATACTTCAGATACTCTCCGTAGAGATAACTGAAGTCGTTCTTCTGCTGGCGCTCAATCGCCGCTATCGCCCGTTTGCGGACGGCTTCCGGCGGCTCGAAACCGCGTTCGCTCACTTCCTTGAACGCCACCAGCACCGTCGCTGCGACGAAACTGATCGAATCGCTGGAAGGTCGCTTGGCTCCATAACGGAAGTCGTAATAGCCCCAGCCGCCGTCGACCGATTCATAGCGGGTCAGCATGTCGAACTGCTGCTTGATCAGATCGGCGATCTGCGACTGCATTTTCTCATCGTCGGCGTTCCGATCATGCATCCGGGCAAGAGCCATGAGAGCATAAGCGTGCCCCCAGACGTTATAGATCGCGGTCTGATCGGCTCGCCGCAGATACGGGAGCTTCTCAATCACGAACCCTTCGGCCAGATCGATCGCTTCGGACGTCTCCGGAAACTGCGGCTCCAGTTCCAGGAGAGCTGCCAGAGCAAGTGCCGTTGTGCCCATGCGGAAAGCATGATGAGCGCCGGGGATTGGGGCGTAGATGTTGAGTCCCTTGGTACGGGTCGGGGAACCCCAGGAACCATCGTCGTTCTGATCGGCGAGGAGATAATCGACGCCCCGTTTGAGAGCCGCGTTGATTTCCTCCTGCGAAACCGGTTCCTGAAGTTCGTCCGGAATGAAGTCCTCGGCCGGAGGAGCGACGCCAAACCTCGCTTCGGGGCCCTTCGGTTTTTCCTCGACAGCGGCAGGTTCATCCGCCAGGACGGGCAGCCCGATCATCACGGCTGCAGTCAGAGCCAGCATCCATCTCGTCATCATGCGCATCGCGTACTCCAGAAGAAGTTATCCGGCGTCTCTTCCATGGACGAGTGATTGTACTGGATCACCAGCGGATCTGGCAGGCAAGATCGTTTTTCGACCATTATCCTCCACAGAACCGGGCTATGCCCCGAGCCTGAAACGACACATGGCCACGCAAGAGCGTGGCCATGGCGATCGTTCAATTTACGCAGTCCGCATCTTAGTAGCGGTAGTATTCCGGCTTGTAAGGACCTTCAACTGGAATGTTGAGGTACTCGGCCTGTTCCTTGGTCAGCGTGGTCAGTTTCACGCCCAGCTTTTCGAGGTGCAGACGGGCGACTTCTTCGTCCAGTTCCTTCGGCAGGACATGCACGCCGACTTCGAATTTATCGGTTTCGGTCCAGAGTGCGATCTGTCCGAGGACCTGGTTGGTGAAGCTGTTCGACATCACGAACGACGGGTGACCGGTCGCACAGCCGAGGTTCACGAGACGACCTTCGGCCAGAACCAGAATCGCCTTGCCATCCGGGTAGACGTAACGGTGAACCGGGCCACCTTCGTCAGCCGGAGTCTTGATCGTCTGCTTCTCAACGTCCTTGCGGTTATTGAGGTAGGCAATCTGAATCTCGGAGTCGAAGTGTCCGATGTTGCAGACGATGGCTTCGTGCTTCATCACATCCATGTGCTCGCCACGAATGACATCGCAGCAGCCGGTTGTGGTGACGAAGATGTCGCCGCGGGCAGCAGCGTCTTCCATGGTCGTGACTTCGTAACCTTCCATCGCAGCCTGCAGAGCACAGATCGGATCGATTTCAGTCACGATCACGCGGGCTCCCAGCCCGTCCATGGCGTCTGCACAGCCCTTACCAACGTCGCCGAATCCACAGACGACGACAACTTTTCCGGCGACCATGATGTCGGTCGCCCGCTTGATGCCGTCGGCCAGCGATTCGCGGCAGCCGTAGAGGTTGTCGAACTTGCTCTTGGTCACCGAGTCGTTGACGTTGATCGCCGGCACGCCGAGCTTGCCCTGCTTGTGCATGTGGTGCAGACGATGGACACCGGTCGTGGTTTCTTCGGTCAGACCGCGGATATCCTTCAGCAGTTCCGGGTACTTGTTGTGGCACATGGCGGTCAGGTCGCCGCCGTCGTCCAGAATCATGTTCAGAGCCTTGCCGTCCGGCCAGAACAGAGTCTGCTCGATGCACCAGTCGAATTCTTCTTCGCTCATGCCCTTCCACGCGAAGACCGGGATCCCAGCGGCAGCGATGGCGGCAGCGGCGTGATCCTGCGTCGAGAAGATGTTACAGCTCGACCAGCGAACTTCTGCCCCGAGTGCGACCAGCGTTTCGATCAGCACGGCGGTCTGAGTGGTCATGTGGAGGCAACCGGCGATGCGGGCTCCGGCGAGTGGCTTCGATTCCCCGTACTTGTGGCGGAGCGACATCAGACCTGGCATTTCGGTTTCTGCCAGCGAGATGTCCTTACGTCCGGCCTCAGCTTTGGCCAGATCCTTGACCTTGTAGGGAAGAAGTTCGATTGTTGACATGAGGAATGTTCCTGTCGGGAAATGGGCAGTCAGAAATCAGGTCCAAGGGGTTGAGACGTCGAATCTGCGACGTCCCGGAAAGGGAATCAGGGCATCTCGAGCAGGAGGTTCACCAGCAGGGTGAAGTCCGACGGAATGCCATTGTTCTCAGAAGGGCGGGCGACTATCACTTGTCGAAAACTGTCAAAACCGCAACGATTGGCCCGGCGTGTCTCTCGTCTCAGCACGAGGAATTGATACACTCTTCCAGAATTTTCTGAATCCGCGTAACGATAGAAGATCGTGAACGGCTTAACAAGTCGGATTCATGATTTTCCCCGGTGGTTTTTCGCGAATCGGTTGTCGGTAAAACATTAAGTACCATCAAGATGCGGCGGAACGTCGCACTGAGTTGCCCGTATGATTCCCCTTCCCAAGCTCTTCCAGTCCGATAAACCCGTCATCTCGATTGAGATCTTCCCGCCGAAGACTCCCCGAGGGGATGAACTGCTCATCGAGACACTGGACACTTTGCGAGAGTTCCAGCCGGCATTCATCTCCTGTACCTACGGAGCTGGCGGCAGCACGCGAACTCGGACCATCGATCTGTGTCAACAGATTCAGCAACGGTACAACGTCCCGACCACGGCTCACTTCACCTGTGTCGGCTCCTCGAAAGAGGAACTCGTCGACTGGCTGAAATGTGCCTCAGAAGCCGGGATTCAGAATATCATGGCCTTGAGGGGGGATGCTCCCAAAGGCGAAGAGGAGTTCAAGGTCGCCGAGGGTGGCCTGGCCTACGCCAATGAACTGGTCAGCCTGATTCGGGAACATCATCCCGAAATGGGCATCGGAGTGGCTGCCTATCCGGAAAAGCACCCAGAGTGCCTTTCGGCGGATCTGGACCTGGAGAATTTGAAGCGAAAAATTGACGCAGGAGCCGATGCGGCCTTCTCGCAATTGTTCTTCGACAACAGCCGATTCTTCGCCTTCCGCGAGCGGTACGACGCCTCGGGCTGCACGATTCCGCTGGTGCCGGGAATCATGCCGATTACCGAATTCGCCCGTATCCGCCGGATCTCGGAAATGTGCGGTTCAGACTTCCCTGCAGGGCTCGCGCACAAACTGGAGGCTGTTCAGGACGACACGGAAGCTCAGCTCGAAATCGGCGTCCAGCACGCCGTGGAACAGTGCCAGGAACTGCTCGACAACGGGGTGCCGGGAATCCACTTCTACGCCCTGAACAAGTCGCAAGCCTGCCAGCGGATCCTCTCCGAACTCAAGCTGTAGACCCGTTTTCATCTGCAGCCTCACTCGTTATCGTGTGCTGTCCGGCAAACGGGATGAGATTCCCTTTCGTGTTTTGGCGATGGATGACTGTCAGTCATTCGGAATACCCTCGCCCCCTTGGGGGAGAGGGTGAGGGGAAAATGCGGGTGATCTGCTTCACAGGCCACTGATTTGCCTCTGCCAACAGGCAGACGTCCCGTCCAGACGCCAGAGTTTGAACCGCACTGCCGGATCTGCCGGCGGTGGCCCCGCCGTCGCAAAACCGCGATCGACGAACCCCTACGGAGTTGCTGATCCCCCTATGATTTCGACGAGTATCAATTCGACTCAGGACCTGCTCAATAATCTGCTCGAAGATCGAATCCTCCTGCTGGACGGTTCGATGGGGGCTCTGATTCTCGATTCCAAACCGACTGAAGCCGACTTCCGGGGCGAACGGTTCAAGAATCATCCGTCCGATCTCAAGAACGCGACCGACATTCTCTGCCTCACGCAGCCGGAGATGATTCTCGATATTCATCGCCGCTATCTCGATGCCGGCTCCGATATCATCGAGACCAACTCCTTCAACGCCAACATCCTGAACCAGGACGAGTACGGCCTGGGACATCTGACGCACGAGATCAATTCTGCGTCGGCGAAGCTCGCCAAACAGGCCTGCGAAGAATTCACTCGGAAGAATCCGGATAAGCCTCGCTTCGTCGCGGGAAGTATCGGCCCCACGAAGTTCCTGCTCTCGATGAACGCCGACAACCCCGGCACGCGGCCGGTCACGTTCGATCAGATGGTCGATTCGTATGCCGAGCAGGTCCGCGGACTAATCGATGGGGGCGCCGACATTCTTCTGCCGGAAACGTCGTTCGACACGCTGAATATGAAGTCGTGCCTGTTCGCGATTCGTCGCGTTTTTGAAGAGCGTGGCATCACGCTGCCGGTGATGGTCTCAGGGACTATTTTCGACACCGGTCGCTCGCTGACGGCACAAACCGTCGAAGCGTTTTACACATCGGTTTCCCACTTCCCGCTCTTCAGTATTGGGCTCAACTGCGCCATCGGTCCGAAGCAGATGCGACCGTATGTCGAATCGATGTCCAAACTCGCGAACTGTCCGATCAGCTGCTATCCGAATGCGGGGATGCCGGACGGGATGGGCGGGTTCGATTCCAATCCGAATGAAGTCGCTGAAACCCTCCGCGCCTACGCCGAGAACGGCTGGGTGAACCTCATCGGCGGATGCTGCGGCACCACGCCGGAATACATTCACAAGATTGACGAAAAGACAAAGGGGCTCAAGCCGCGAATCACATCCGGTGCCGGCTCGGTCTCGTCGTACGCTGGTCTGGAACGTTGTGAGCTGCGGGACAACTCCAACTTCCTGATGATCGGCGAGCGAACCAACGTCACTGGCTCGCGCAAGTTTGCCCGACTGATTCGCGAAGAGAAATACGATGAAGCCCTGAGCGTCGCCCGCGAGCAGGTTGAAGGAGGCGCCAATGTCGTCGACGTCAACATGGACGAAGGTCTGCTCGACTCAGCTGCCTGCATGGAAAAATTCCTGTGGCTGATCAGCGACGATGGCGATATCCCCGTGCCGATCATGATCGACTCGTCCAACTGGGATGTGATTGAGACCGGTCTGAAATGCGTTCAGGGCAAGCCGATCGTTAACTCGATCAGCATCAAGGACAACGTCGATCGCTTCCTCGAACAGGCCCGGCTCATTCGCAAGTACGGAGCCGCAGTTGTTGTCATGGCCTTCGACGAAAAAGGCCAGGCCGACACCGCCGATCGCAAAGTGGAGATTTGCAAACGGGCATACAAACTCCTCACGGAAGAAGTCGGCTTTCCGCCGGAAGACATTATCTTCGACCCGAACATCCTTACCGTCGCCACGGGGATGGAGGAACACAACAACTACGCGGTCGAATTTTTCGAAGCGGTCCGTCGGATCAAGAAAGAGTGCCCGGGTGCGAAAACATCCGGCGGCGTCAGTAACGTCTCGTTCTCCTTCCGCGGCAACAATGTCGTTCGCGAGGCGATGAACGCGGCCTTCCTGTATCACGCGATCAATGCCGGTCTCGATATGGGAATCGTCAACTCCAGTCAGCTCGAAGTCTACGAGGAGATCGACAAGGAACTGCTCGTCTACATCGAAGATGTTCTGTTGAATCGTCGGGATGATGCGACCGAGCGGCTCATTGACTACGCCGAGAAGATCAAGGACCAGGCAAGCGGTTCAACCGAGAAGAAAACCGCGGAGTGGCGAAACGGCACTGTCGAAGAGCGTCTCGCCCACTCGCTGCTTAAAGGGATTACAGACTACGTCGACGAAGATACCGAAGAAGCCCGACAGAAGTACGGACGCCCGCTCAACGTGATTCAGGGGCCGTTGATGGACGGCATGAGCGTGGTCGGCGAGCTGTTCGGAGCAGGAAAGATGTTCCTGCCACAGGTGGTGAAGTCGGCTCGCGTAATGAAGAAATCGGTCGCTTATCTCACGCCGTACATGGAAGCGGAGAAGGCGGAATCGGGAGCGAAGGCTCGCGGCACCTTTCTTATCGCGACTGTGAAAGGCGATGTCCACGACATCGGCAAGAACATCGTCGCGGTCGTGCTTCGCTGTAACAACTTCGAAGTGATTGACCTGGGGGTCATGGTTCCCGGCGACACGATTCTCGACAAAGCCGTCGAAGTCGGAGCCGATGTGATTGGGCTTTCCGGACTAATTACGCCATCGCTCGACGAGATGGTCAGCGTCGCCAAGGAGATGGAACGTCGCGGCATGACAACGCCGCTGCTCATTGGCGGAGCAACGACTTCGGCCAAGCATACCGCGGTCAAGATCGCTCCGAATTACAGCCAGATTGTCGCTCACGTCGGCGATGCTTCGCTCTCGGTGCCGGTCGTGGAATCGTTGATTGATCCGGAACGCTGCAAAGCCTTCGAAGAGAAAAACCGAGCTGCTCAGGAACGGGATCGAAACACGTACGGCAAACTGCAGGAGCGGAAACTCGTCTCCTATGACGATGCTTTCAATCGTCGCTTCGCCACCGACTGGACCGACGTTGATATTCCGACGCCGGACTTCCTGGGACTGAAAACACTGCCGGACTATCCCCTGGAGACGATCCGTCCTTACATCGACTGGTCGCCGTTTTTCCAGACCTGGTCGCTCCACGGCAAGTACCCGAAGATTCTGAACGACGATGTCGTCGGCACCGAGGCCCGCAAGCTGTTCGCGGAAGCCAACGAAATGCTCGATCAGATCGTGGCCGAGAAATGGCTGACGGCGAACGGCGTCTATGGTTTCTGGCCCGCTAATTCCGACGGCGATGACATCATCGTTTACGATCCGACCGCCGTCGAAGATCGCAAAGAGATCGTCCGCTTCCCGATGCTCCGTCAGCAGTGGGAACGCAAGGGGCAGAACGAGTTCCGCGCCCTGTCGGACTTCATCGCTCCAGTCGACTCCGGACGTCTCGATTACCTTGGGGCCTTCGCCGTCACCACCGGAATCAACATCGAAGACCAGCTCGCGAAATTCGAAGCTCAGCACGACGACTACCAGTCGATAATGCTCAAAGCTCTTGCCGACCGACTGGCCGAAGCCTTTGCCGAGGCGCTGCATGCTGTCGCCCGACGCGACTGGGGTTACGGCATGGAGGAAGGCCTCGATAACGACGAGCTGATCGCCGAGAAGTATCGCGGCATCCGTCCGGCCTTCGGCTACCCCGCCTGCCCGGACCACACGCCGAAGACACGGCTGTTCGACCTGCTCGATGCGACTAAGAACACCGGGATCACTCTCACCGACTCGCTGGCGATGTGGCCGGCTTCGTCGGTGAGCGGACTCTATTTCGCCCACCCGGCATCCCGATACTTCTCGGTCACGCAGATCACCGAAGACCAGCTCGTCAGCTACGCCGACCGCATGGGGATGGAACTGGACGACGCCCGGAGATGGCTCTCACCGATCCTCGGGTAGGGCAAGCGGCGTTCATTCGCGGTACCATGCTGGCATCGTCTCGAGGGAAGCGGGATTTAGAGGGGCATTGAGAGAACGACTTTGGGGTCGCCCCGTTTGATTCAACCGGGGTGGCGAAGCCACAAGAGGTCTTCAACACTCCTCGCAGTTCGAATCAATCGATGTAACCTCTTGCCGACTGCGTCGGCCCCGGTAGCGAAGCAACCGGGGCTACCCAAAGGATTCTGAGCCCTGGTTGACTTGCGAAGTGCTGCCTGGCCTGCTTTCCGCAATTTGCGATGCAGACAGACCCGTCATGGTCTCCGCGATCCCTACGGAAAGAGCCAGAGGTTCTTGAGGAAAGTCCAGAAGCTGATCGGCTCGACGGAATCCGGTTCCTCGGCTGGGGTTTCCATTTTGGCGACGACGACCACGCCGGGATCGGATTCCGGAACGATCGGATCGGCTGATGGCACGCGCCAGGCCGCACCAATCGGAAGGGGTTCCAGGCCGCGCTGTTCCGCCTGATAGCCGCGAAGAGCCAGCTTCACGTCTGCCAGCAAGGCATCACCATACTCGGCGTGTCCGAGTTCAAAGAACGAGAAGTCCACTCCCGTTGCATCCACCATTTCGATCGTATTCAGATCGGGGAAGGTCGTCAGGTGAGAACCACCCTGCCCGAGTCGATGACCACGATGCACGATTCGCGAGGCCTGCAAGGCCCGGTCGTGAGCCGAGGCGTAGATGGTGACCCGCTGTCCGGCCTGAACCATTCGGGGAGCAATGTCCTGCTTGAAGGTCTTCGCATCGACATCCGGTGCAGCCAGGATGATCTGATTGAACCGGGGCAGTTGGTCAAAGGCGGCCTCTTCAGCCAGACTGCTCAGCACTCGGGTCGTGACGCGGTTGCCCATGCTGTGAGCGATGAGATGCACCCGATCGGCTCCGGAGTCGCGGGCGATCCGTTCGAGAAACGTTCGGAGATGCCTGGCCGATCCGTCCGCTGCGCTCATGTCGGCCACGTAGCCGGACAATTCGCCACGAGAGGGCCAGCTGTAAAGAATTGGCGGCCCCGAAAAACGGAGATCATGCGCCATCTGAGCCGTGCGGTAGCTTGCCTGGGCGAACGTCACGTTGTAGCCGTGAATGAAGACGAAAGCTTCGCGAAGTGGCGATCGCCCGACGTCCTGGCGAAGATCGGCGACAAAGTCGGCTTCCGAACGCGGCTCGATCTTCTGCAACATAATGTGCTTGTCGGCAGACTCTTCAAATTCGAGCCGCCAGATGCTCGGTCGCTCGATCTCCCCGTACTTGTGCGACCGCGGAATGCTGACCTCACAGACGCCGTATTCCAGGTCTCCCGGCTCGCTGCCATAGTATCGGTTCCAGCGGGAGTCTCCCGTCGCAGCCCGGTTCGTGCCGTAGAAAACGCGAACGATATCGTACGCTTCCGTCCTCGGTTCGCGAGTCGGAGCCGCGCTCATTGTCTCGCACGATTCATCAAGCTGCTGGCAGCCCGGAAGCATCGCAGTCGCGATCGATACAGTCAGCGCAAGGAGAGAGATTCCATTTCTCATGGGCGGCACGCAGAGGCTGGATGTCGACGGGAAATGAGAGCGCGTACGGAGACAGGCCCTTCGCGCAAGACAAGGAGGGGACGCGAAGATTCGACGATAGGGAGAAATCCGTCAACGTCAGCGGGACGTTGTAGAAAATGCAATCGGCTCGTCGATGGAGCGTCGAACGTCAGTCCGGAACTACCAGATCTCGCCGCTGACTCGGGTCAGATAAGCGATCGCATTCGTCAGATCTCTCAGTCGATTCGAGCCAGTTGTCCGCTGCACGTTGATCGGGCCGCGGTAGCCGATTTCGGAAAGTGTGGCGATCGTCTCGTCCCAGACAACTTCGCCGCGTCCCAGCGGGACTTCTTCTCCGCCTCCGGCGAAATCACGAGTTGCATCGCGAGCCGTGAATTGCTCCACGTACTGATGCAGATTCCGTAGTGCCTCGATGGGATCCTGTCCGCCAAGCAGAAATCGCGAAGGATCGAAATCGACGGCGACAGGCCCGGAACGAATCGTCGAGAGAAACTGCTTCAGCCCATCGAGAGTTCGCCCGACTGGAATCACGGTCAGCACGACTCCGACATGATTGCCGTGCCGAGCCAGATCTTCGATCGCCTGCTGAAGAATTCCATAGTTCGGGCTGTCCTCTTCCGGAATATCACCGATTCGCAGGCAGAGGTGTCGAACTTTCAGCAATCCGGCCAGCTCAAGAGCTTCCCGCGCCGCCTGAACACGGGCGTCCAGATCGTCCTGCTCGTAGAAAGGGCGCCGAACGGTGAAGTTCAGGGCCGAGAGCTGCAAATCGAATTCCTTGAGCAAATACAGAAACTCTCGGCGTCCCGTCTGGGACAGCTCCCGGGGTTTGAGTTCCGTTCGAACATCACAGCGGATGCTGGACACTTTCATTTCGGCAGCTGTGCGGATCGCCTGCCGCAAAGGCATTTCGAGAGAGCTGGTGCTGACAGAGAATCGGGTCGACATGAACGGATTTCAGAAAAAGTCGGCGTTTCAGGCTTAGCCGTCGACTGGACGACGGTCGGAGAACATCAATCCCGACAGAACCCGGCATCGATACAACCGTTACAGGCGGTTCGATTCGACTTCGGCCATTCTGACTCACGGAATGCGACGATTTTATAAAGGATCGAGGAACAGGAAAACAGTCACTTCCGAAGGAAGCCGTTGCCGGCTCGCGTCTGCCTCCTCAGACGCCTGCGGGCCAGAGTCTCACGATGAACACCCTCTCGCCGCAAACGATCTGCCTCCGGCTGTTCCAGACCTGCTGTCTGGTCCTGCTGCTGATCGTCGTTTGCAAATCTGGCCATGCCGCATCGGTTGATGACAAGACGGAAGCCGCGAGCCAGAAGATGAAAGGGGCGATCCCTATCGCCAACTTCTCCTTTGAGCGGGAAGAAGATCGCGATTTCGACCGTCAGCCTGATGACTGGATTCGTCGCAAAGGAGTCGAGTTCCGCGGCTACGTGAACGCTGAGATCGACTACGCGAAGGCGCGCTCAGGAGGGCGCAGCCTGCGAATTGATGCCAACGGAAGCAGTGCGGCCTACTATTCGCCGCCGCTGCCGGTCGATCCAGAGCATTCGTACCTGATGAGCGCCTCGGTGCTGACGCGAGACCTGAGGCACAGTGCCGCAATTGTGTCATTCTCATTCCTGAACCATCGCAAGCAGAGAATCCATCGCGTACTTTCCGCTCCCGTTTCGGGAAGCCACGGCGAATGGCAGACACTCAAACTTGATCCGGTAATGCCGGCTGAGAACGTCTGCTTTGTCGTCGTTGGCTGCCATCTGATCCCCAGTGATCAGAACGATATTTCCGGGTCGGCCTGGTTCGATTCAATCCACATCGGCAAACTTCCGCGGCTCAACCTGGCAAGCAACTTCGAAACGCATTTTCGTCAGGCCAAAGCCGAGATCACGATCGAGTCCTACGCCACCGGACTCGATGCTCATCACGACGATCAATCGTACGAATATGAACTTCGGCTCCACTCCGAAGATGTCTACGGGAAGATCATTGATCAGACCAGCACGCAGATCGCTGCCCGCCCGGCCGAGACGAAAGATGAGAAACGTGGTCGAACACTCTGGGAGCTTCCTGTCTATCCGCCGGGCTACTACCGCGTTCGTGCGACGCTTCTAAGAAACGATGAAGAGATCGTCAGCCGGTACACATCGTTCGCGGTCCTCAACCTGCGTGGAGCATCTCCCACGTCGGGTGAGTTCGGCTGGACTCTCGCGGGCGCTCCGCATCGCATCGGCCCCGACGACATGCTGGCGATCACCCGGGAATCGGGGATCAACTGGGTCAAGACTCCGGTCTGGAGCGATGGCACCCCGCAGCTGGCCAGTGAGCGCGGCCATTTGCTCACCGGACTTCGCAATCAGTCGATCGTTCCCATTGGAATGCTCGTCGATCCCCCTTCTGATATTCGGGCCAAGTTCGCTGAAGACTGGACCGGCATCAGCGAGCTGTTTACCGCTCCGCCCATCGTCTGGCGAGAAGCTGCCAATCAGGTGATGGCAACGTATTCGCCGACAGTCACCCGCTGGCAGCTCGGCGACGATCGGGACTCGAGCTTCGTCGGCATGCCCGACTTCACGGGTGCCGTCGAATCGATCCGCAAAGAGCTTCAGCGAATCGGTCAGATTCGTCAGCTCGGTGTTCGCTGGAATGTCGGTTCAGAAGTCCCCCGCAACACGGCCATCAACCGGAACTTCCTTACGCTAACCTTCGACGAGGAACAGAGCTTCGAAACGGTCAAGGAGAACGTCCAGGAAGTTCAGAAACAGGGCTATGAAGCCTGGGTGGTCGTGAAAGCAGATCGGCGTACTGAAGAGAGTGATCCCAATGAACGGGCCAACAATCTCGTGCGGCGGATGATTGATGCCAAGCGAACCGGAGCCGACGTGATCTTCGCTCACGAAGTCTTCGATCCGGAGTTTGGCCTGTTGAACACCGATGGGTCCCCCACCGATCTGTTTCTGCCCTGGCGAACGGTCGCACTGGCCTTGAATCACAGCCAGTATGTTGGCTCGTTCCAGATGCCGAACCGCAGCACCAATCATGTCTTCCTCCGAGAACACGATGCCGCGATCGTGGTCTGGAACGATGAGCCAGTCGAGGAAGAGATCTATCTGGGCGACGAGGTCGTACGAAACGATGTCTGGGGCGATCAGGTTCGCATGCCGGGCTCGCCGCGTCACGGGCGGCAGACCATTAAGGTGACCTCGGTGCCGACGATTCTCACCGGCTGCTCACTGGAGCTGGCCCGCTGGCGAATGAATGCCTCGTTCGAAAAGGGACAGATCGCCAGTTCGTCGGCCGAACACGAAGATATCCTCAACGTGAAGAACACGTTCTCCTGGAACGTTCAGGGTACGATGACGGTCATCCCCGGTTTCGGGTGGGACATTCAACCGCAGAAAGTGACCGTTGCCGCCGGCCGTGAAGAAGAGATCCCGATTCCGCTCACCATCAAGCTCCCCTCTCAGGCAGCGATCGGCGAACAGATGCTGGCCTTCGAGTTCGACCTGGGCGGATCTGGTTTAAGCTTCCCGTTCCGCGTCTATCGCGACTACCAGGTCGGAACCGGAGACGTGCATATGGACATTCAGCTGACACGGCTGCCGGATGGAGGCGTAATGGTCGAACAGACCGTCACCAACGAGACCGATCCAGCCGAGATCATCGACTTTCGCTGCAACCTTCTCATCCGCGGCCGTCGCCGTTTAACACGGAACATGACCGGCCTGCTCAGTGGTCAATCCCGGAAGACACGCTACCTGATTTCCGACTTTGACACACTGCGATCGAAAGACCTGTGGCTGCGTGCCGAGCAGAAAAACGGAAACCGATCGCTCAACGAGATCCTCAAGGAAGAGCAGGTCCTGCGCATTCTGGAGAACTCCTCAGCCGAGGCATCGCCCTAGTTCCGCATCGACCTGCAAGCGCTTTTCTGCCAAAAACGCATAAACAGAGGTTGACATTATCGAGCGTTGATGGCATTTTGAAGGGGTCATTTGCGGTGGGCTCCCACAACTTTCATTGACTCTCTTCAGACGCTGCGGGCAGCCACTCGCCACGAATCACAACAGCACTTTAATCAAGCCTGACTTCGGTCATTTTGTTTTTTGATTTTACGTTGTTGTTTCTACCACACGGTCGTGGACTCCACCCGTGAGGACCGGAATGGCCCCCGTTCGCGGGACTCCTTCCTGAAACATCATGGTTTGAGATGTTTTAAGTCGAAAGAGATTCTCCGCCATACCATAGCTGCTCGTTGCAGGCACTGCCTGCTTGCCACGTATTGCCTGCTTACCTCCTGATCAACCGACAGGACTGGAGCGCTCTCCTCTCGTCTTAATTCATCGAAATTGTCCTTTCGCCGCAGAGGAGATTTCCATGAAGTATGGTCCTGCTTCCCCCCGACGTTTCGCATTCACCCTTATTGAGCTCCTTGTCGTGATCGCGATAATCGCGATTCTTGTGGCCCTCTTACTTCCAGCAGTTCAGCAGGCTCGAGAGGCGGCTCGTCGTAGCAGTTGTAAAAACAATCTGAAGCAACTCGGACTGGCCCTCCATAATTACCACGACACGCACAGCATGTTCCCGATCAACTGGACGGTGAACCACAACTTCAATGAAGGGACGTCCGAAGGCTTCTCCTGGATGGCCTACGTCCTGCCGTTCATGGAACAAAGCGCGCTCTACGACACGATCAACTTCGATCTCGATCTGACCGACGCCGCCAACAATGCCGCCTCTCAGACGGCGATCCCGACCTACCTTTGTCCGTCCGATCCCCTGAAGCAGAACGGACTGCTTCCGAACCGGGCCAACGCCCCTTCCGGCGGAACCTCGTATGGCGTGAACAACTACAAAGCGGTCGCGGGAGGCAACTGGGCCTGGGGCGATCACACGGGGGTCGTCTGCCCGACCTGTCGCCGCAACCCCAATCACAACAACGGGTTGGATGCTCCGAACGGTCTAATTGGACGCCGTACCGGGTATCACTCCGCATCGCCCGTCACTCTGATGAAGGATGTGACCGACGGAACCAGCAACACGCTCGCGATCGGCGAAGCTTTGCCCGGGGCCTGCAACCACACTTGGTGGTGGAATCCCAATGCGACCACCGCAACGGCCGGGATCCCGCTCAACTACTACTACCCGCCGAACAAATACAGTATCGGCGACTGGCCCCGGAACTACAGCTTCGCCAGCGAACACAAAGGGGGAGCCCAGTTCACGCTCGTCGATGGCTCGGTGAAATTCGTCAGCGAGAACATCGATTACGACCTGTATCGGGGTCTGGCCACCATCTCCGGTGGGGAAACGATCGGAGAGTTTTAGCGCCTTGTCACTCCTGTGGACTCAACATCTGAAAGTAGATCACGTAACGACAATGAGACATCCAGTTTTCAGCCTTTGTCTGGCAATCCTGTTCTTTGTAGCGGGCTGCGGGGAATCCCGGCCGAGAACCATTCCGGTGACTGGACTGGTCACGCTCGATGGTGACCCGGTCGCTGACGCAAGTATCACCTTTTATCCCGAGAACGGTCGTCCGGCGACAGGGCGAACCGATGCCGAAGGAATCTATACGCTGACGACATTCGAAACAGGCGACGGGGCAGTTCCCGGCCAGCATCGCGTGTCGATCTCCAAACAGACGATTCCCGAAAGCAACTCGACAGAAGATCTCGAAGCCATCACATCCGAAGTCCCTGAAGTCTACAGCAATGCCGACACGTCTGGCCTGAAAGCGGAGGTCGTGGCCGGACAGGACGCTCCCATCGATTTTAATCTCGCGGAATAACGCTCTTTTCTCATTTCTTTTCGGAAGGAACTCGACATGATCCCTTCAGTCCCGTCACGACGCCGAACAGCATTCACGCTGATCGAACTTCTTGTCGTCATCGCGATCATCGCCATTCTGGTCGCTCTCTTGCTGCCAGCCGTCCAGCAGGCTCGCGAAGCCGCCCGGCGAAGTTCCTGCAAAAACAACCTGAAGCAAATCGGCCTGGCCCTGCACAACTATCACGACACGTACAGCGTCCTTCCGATGGGAAACAGCAGCCGGAACGGCTGGGGAATCTCCTGGATGCCCGCACTGCTTCCGTACGTCGAACAGAGTGCACTGTATGACAAGTTCGACTTCGGCCTCGTGAACAGCGGATACAGCACTCAGTGCAACAATCTCGGGGCTGACGCGCGAACCCTGATTCCCGTTTTTCTCTGTCCGAGTTCGCCTCTGCCGCAACGCGTGACTTCAACCTGTTCCAACTCGATGCGAGCCTCGTATGTCGGGATCTCAGGAGCCGCCAATGACTCCACGATTTCCGCGACGCAGGCGAAGGTCGTCGGTAACAACCACAATCAATGCTGCAACAGCGCCGGTGGTGCCGGCACTGGATTCTTCGACACGGGAATCAAATCGACGGGCGGCATGCTTGTGGGCCCGGCGGGGGGTGGCTCTACAGGAGAAACGTCTGTCGCAACCGGCGGTCGCTCTCGCCGCTTTGCGGAAGCTGTGGACGGAACGTCCAATGTGATCATCGTCGGCGAATCGTCTGACTTTGCATTCGACTCCACTGGAACACCTCGGTCTGTCGATGGCAGCTATCCCCATGGCTGGATGATGGGAACTCATCACGATGCGAACCGTCGGCGGGAATTCAATCTGACGACGATCCGCTACGCCCCGAACACGAGCACGTATCCTCTGCCCGGGGTCGCTGAAAACCATGGGATCAACAACCCGCTGATGTCTGCTCATTCGGGCGGAGTGCAGGTCGTTCTGCTCGATGGCCACGTGGCGTTCATCAGCGACAACGTCGATCTGGTCACGTTGAAACGCCTCGCTCTGCGGGATGATCGTCAACCGGTCGGTGAATACTAAGCCACCCGCCTTTCTGAGCACACGTTACCGACTTCAATACGCAACGTTTCAATTTCGAGGAAGTGATTTCCGATGTCCCGAATGATGCTTTCGCTCTGCCTGCTGGCCGTAGCGGGGATGGCCACGGGTTGTGGAGCCAGTGATCCCCGGGAATATGGTTCGCTGTCCGGGATGGTGACTCTCCAGGGGAAACCGGCTCCGGCAGGAACCGTGATGACGATGATTAATCCTGATAATGGCGCGGCCACCTCCGCGCAGATTCGGGATGATGGAACCTACAAGTTCCCCAGAGCGATCGTCGGTTCCTACAACGTCGGGTTCGTGGCCCAGGGGGCCGATGCCGAACCGGAAACGGATCCCGATCGACTGATGGAACAGATTGCGTCCGGTCAATACAAGGCTCCGGACTCATCGGCCGTCATCCCGGAGAAATACCGCTCGCCAGATTCCAGCGGGCAGAAGGTGACCGTCAGTCAGGGTGAAAATATGATGGACTTCAACCTGTAGCCGTCCAATTCGCTCATTCCAGGAAAACCGCGGGGTTCAGACTCCGCGGCTTTTTTCGTTTTCCCACGAATGATTTTGTCCCGCAGTTTCAGAAAAAATTCACTCGTGCTCATTTGAGATGTCGACAGTTTCCGATACGATTGATCGTGGAAACAATCATGAGTGCGAGAGACCATCATGAGCGAGAATGCGGAACAATTGATTCTGACCCCGCTGCCGGCAATGGAAAAAGCGGCGGAATGTCTGAAGACCCTGGCGCATCCCCATCGCCTGCGGATCATTCAGATGCTGCTGCAGGGACGCTTCACGGTCGGAGAGCTCGCGGAGGCTTGCGAGATCCCGAGCCATATGGCCTCCGAACATCTGCGGCTGATGCAGCGGACCGGTTTCCTGACGAGTGAGAAAGATGGCCGAAAGGCCTATTACGAAGTTGCGGAAACGCATCTGGAAAACATCATGAAGTGCGTCGAGGCCCGCTTTCACCCGGCTGAATAAGCGGCTCTCTTTTTTGACCACACATATCGTCACCTCGTGACATGACAACCTTCCAGTCAATGGAGTCAGTTCAGTGAAGATCGTGATCGTAGGAGGAGTCGCTGGTGGAGCATCGGCTGCAGCCAGAGCCCGTCGGCTTTCCGAGGATGCCGAGATCATCGTCGTCGAACGGGGCCGTGAAGCGTCATTCGCCAATTGCGGACTCCCCTATTACATCGGCGGCAAGATTACCGACCGGGACAAGCTGCTGGTCGCGTCACCTGAACTGCTGCGAACGAGGCTCAAACTCGATCTTCGCCTGAGATCCTTCGTCAAGTCGATTGATCGCGATCGCCGGACTGTTCTCATTCGCGACCTTGAGACCGGACGGGAGTACGAAGAGACGTACGACAAGCTGATTCTCGCTCCCGGAGCCGCTCCCGTGCGGCCGCCAGTTCCCGGAATCGATCTGCCAGGCGTCTTCACCCTGCGAAACTTGCAGGATACAGATCGAATTCGAGCCGAAGCCATCACGGGCATGAAGGACGCCGTCGTTGTGGGAGCAGGGTTCATCGGTCTCGAACTCGTCGAGAACTTTCTGCGTCTGGGAATCAGGACCACGCTTGTTGAACTGCAGAATCAAATCCTCCCCCCGCTCGATCCTGAAATGACCACGCCGCTGGCGGAGACCTTACGCTCCCAGGGCGTCGACCTGATTCTGGGCGATTCCGCCGAAGCGTTTGAGCAGACTGAGGGCAGACTTCTCGTGCGTCTAAAGTCGG
The DNA here is from genome assembly GCA_017795105.1 of Planctomycetaceae bacterium. Taxonomy (GTDB): domain Bacteria; phylum Planctomycetota; class Planctomycetia; order Planctomycetales; family Planctomycetaceae; genus Rubinisphaera. Next base: position 4,712,673 of record CP051247.1, on the reverse strand, counting down.
GCCGAACGGTCACGGCCGATCTCGTTTCGGTCGGAATCGGGGTTCGTCCGGAAAGTGGTTTGGCGGTCGCAGCCGATCTCGAAACCGGTCCGCGCGGCGGAGTTCGCGTCAACGTTCATCAGCAGACAAGTGATCCAGACATTTACGCGGTCGGGGATGTGGTCGAAGTAGAAGACTTCGTGCTCAAGCAGCCGACGCAGATCCCGCTGGCTGGACCGGCCAATCGGCAGGGAAGAATCGCCGCCGATCATATTTTCGGACGCGATGCGGCTTATCGCGGCACGCAGGGGACGGCGATCGTCGGGCTGCTCGGCAAGACGGCGGCGGCCACCGGGGCTTCGGAGAAGACGCTGACACGATCGGGACTCAACTTTCGAGCCGTCTACATTCATCCCGTCAATCACGCCGGCTACTATCCGGGAGCCGAACAGATGACGCTGAAGCTCCTTTTCGATCCGCAAGACGGCCGCATCTTCGGTGCTCAGGCCGTGGGAGGCGCTGGAGTTGACAAACGGATCGATGTCCTCGCCGTCGCCATCCAGGCCGGACTAACGGTATTTGATCTGGAGGAGATGGAGCTCTGCTATGCCCCGCAATACGGCTCGGCGAAAGATCCCGTCAACATGGCCGGCTTCGTGGCGGCAGGCTTCATTCGCGGTGATCACCCGCAAATCGACGTCACTCAACTTCCGTTGACCGACAGTGAAGACGCTCCTCTGCTGCTCGATGTTCGCACGGCCAGAGAGTTCGCGGCGGGACATATTCCGCATGCCGTGAACATCCCGGTCGATGAACTCCGCGAGCAGCTCCACGAATTACCGCGGGACCGGGAAGTCCTCGCCTATTGTCGCGTCGGCCAGCGAGGGTACCTCGCGACACGGATTTTGATGCAGTCTGGATTTCAGGTTCGAAACGTAAGCGGCGGGTATCTCACATGGCGATTGTGGCATCCGGAAACAGAGGAACTTTAAGGCCGGTTTAAGATTCAGCAGCAGGTTTGCCATGCGGGATTGAGAACCTAGAATGAGACTTTGCTTCCCTCACAAACGTCTCATGGACCTGAAGGATGTCTCATGTCTCGACTTGTTTCGCTCGCTCTGATTGTTCTGTCGGTCGCTGTCTGCACCGGTGCCACGCTGGTTAAAGAATGGAAAAGCGGGATCAACTGGAAAGAACCAGATGTGATCGCTCCCGGTGGACCGGACGAAGCGCCGGAAGATGCCATCGTGCTGTTCGATGGCAACGATCTTTCCGCGTTTCAGAGCACCGAAGGCTGGACCGTAAAGGATGGGGTTATCATCGCTGGTGGTAAGCACGGGCTGTCAACCAAAGAAAGCTTCGGCGACTGCCAGGTCCATCTGGAATGGGCGGCTCCGGCTGAAGTGACCAGCAAGGGACAGGGACGTGGCAACAGCGGCGTCTATCTGATGGGGAAATACGAAGTCCAGATTCTCGATTCCTACCAGAACGAGACGTACTTCGACGGACAGGCGGGCTCGATCTACAAGCAGTATCCTCCGCTTGTGAATGCCTGCCGCCCGCCCGGAGAATGGCAGACTTACGACATCATCTTCACCGCCCCCCGCTTCAATGAGGATCGCACCGTCGAAACACCGGGGTACATGACCGTCCTGCACAATGGAGTGCTCATCCAGAACCACGTCCCTCTCAAGGGAGAAACGGCCTGGCATGTTCCTCCGAAGTACAACAGACATCCGGACTCGCTGCCGATCCACATTCAGAATCACGGCAACCCGGTTCGCTTCCGTAACATCTGGGTCCGCAACGTCGCTCAGCGTCCGGAAAAAGACGACACGGCTGGCACAGACGACGTTAAAAGCACAGATGACGACAAGCAGGTGAAGAAAGATAAGAAAGCGGAGAAAGAGAAATCCGCCAGCAAGAAAGAGGCGGATCTGAAGCAGGAACAGAGCGAAAAGGCAGCGGAGAACGCCGCCGAGTAAGCTTACGATTCGTCGTCGGTCAGGATCTTCACGTAGCTGTCATAGCGCTGCGAGGAGATCAGACCGGCTGCCACCGCGGATCGGATTCCACAGTGGTCTTCGTGCACGTGCAGGCAGTCGGGGAATTTGCAGTAACGAACGAACGGCCGGAACTCGACGAAGTAGCCTTCGGTTTCTTCCCGCATCAGATCCCAGAGCCGCAACTGGCGGATGCCCGGTGTATCCACAACCCATCCCCCGGCATCCAGCGGCTTGAGGATCGCCATTCGTGTGGTGTGCCGCCCTTTGCCGGAGTCGTCTGATACAGTCGATGTTTTCAGTCCAAGCCCCGACTGAATCGCATTGAGCAGCGATGTCTTGCCGACGCCACTCTGTCCGCTGAAAACCGTCTGATTGCCGGCGATTAAATCCCGGAGTTCCTCGATCCCCTGCCCCGTCGTTGCCGAGGTCGTGAGCACGGGGTAACCAAGATTGGCGTATTGTCCAATGATCGGCTGAAGATCCCTCAGGTCGACCAGATCGCATTTGTTGATGCAGATCACCGGGGAGACGTTCCCCTTCTCACAACTGATGAGAAACCTGTCGATCAGGCTCGGTTTGAAATGTGGAGAGACAGCCGCGATCACGATCACGGCCAGGTCGACATTGACGACGAGCAACTGCTGATTTCGCTGCGTGCCACGGGCCAGCGTACTGGTGCGGGGTTCGATCCGCTGAATCATTCCCTGGTCGTCACCAAGTGGTTCGAACAGAACGACATCGCCAGCGACGATCGTGTTGCGTGTATCCTGAGCGAGCTCTCGGAGAACCTTGCGAACGGCACAGACATAAACGCGATGGTCCGAGGTTTCGACGCGACACTGGTGGGCACCGACAATCGAGATCACGCGACCTTTCAGACAGACGGATTCATCGACGTCGAGACTGGCGATCAACTCGCCCTCTTCGTTCTCTTCGGCAATCACCGTCCGCCGACGGGTCAGTCCTCCTTTGCCGGAGATGCGTTCATCGGAGGTGAGATGTTCGACGTCGTCCTGACGAATTGCTTCGCGCAGTTCGTGGCCGGCGCGCGATCGTCGACCGCGGTTTTTCTTGAAGTCGACTCGAATTTTTCGTTTACGCGGTGCGATAACGGAACCCAGTTTCTGTGTGAGTCGGATCGGCCGATCCGCTCCAGCCAGCTCTTGTCATACGAACGCCACTCAACTCTCGTCGAGCCATCCGAGAATTTGATCGTCTTCCGGATTGTTCTTCGAAACGGGTTTCGATTTCTTGAAGTTGACCCGGGACGCATCGCCGACCAGATCTTCTTCGCCGCTGCTCGAAGGACGCTGGCGTCGCTTCTTCGACATCAGACCGGCTTTCTCCAGCAGGCTCTTCGAAAACGGATTGTCTTCCTCCGGAGGAGGGGGGGCATCGGCAGCCGGCTCGTACGAAACTTCGTAAGCATGCTTGGCGATTGTCAGCTCGTCGCCGGGATGCAGGAAGCGGGACTCCTCCCGCACTCCATTAATCTTGATGCCGTTACTGCTGTTGAGATCCTGCACGTGCCAGTAGCCATTGCGAAATTCGAGTTGGCAATGCTGAGACGACACATTCGGGAACGGCAGACAAATGTCGCAGGTCGGTCGTCTTCCAACAACCAGACGCTGCTTCAGTAGTGGGATCGGATCGCCTCCGCCACTCGGTATCAGTTCGCCAAACATAGATTCCAGTTGCTCTTCGCCCGCGTTTCTTGAAGATCATCCTGTCGGCCCGTAGCCATCTGTATATTCTACGAATTCCCGTTTCGATGAAAAGGCGAAAGAGGTGGAAGAATGGAATTGGAGACAGACCAATTCGTTGCGAATCCGCGACTTTGCCACGGCCGGTTGCAGCACAAATGTCACCGCCTCGCCTCCCCCGTTGATAAGCGACTCTGCCGGCTTTCTCGTCGTGATGGATACAACTCCAACGTCGGTGTGACAGAAGTTATTCGGGCACGCCGGAGATTTGTCTGAAACCTGCCTCCATTAAGTCAACGAAGGTTTGAACAGGCGCAGAAAAAAGCGTGGCGAAGATTCGCCACGCGGTTCAATTTCCATCAGGTTGATCTGCTCTCGACCAGTTCAGGTCGAACACGGCAGCCGATCTCAGATCGTCCGGCGATCCTCGAATCCCTGTTCAATATCGTGGACATGTCCGACGCGATCCTCTCCGTACTGCCAGCAGAGTCGAACTTCCTGCCCGTCCTGAAGAGACGGGAAATCAACCAGCCCCGTTTCAGGATCCTTCAGTTCGAGCCCCAGGTTCGAAAGCTCGTCGACATATTCCTTGAGCTGCTCGAAGTCTTCGAGCAGCGAGTTTTCCATATCTTCAACTTCTTCGCTGAACGCATCGGAACGCTCGGGAACAGCCATATGAGAGCGTTCGATCGCGGAGAGACGCTCGCGACGTGTTCTCACTTCTCCGTAAAGTCCGACAATGTCCCGCACAATCGCACGGACCAGCGGTAAAGCCCGGTTCGCCTCTTCAACCGTATAAAACTTCTTGGAAAGATCAGGTTGTGGCATCGTGGCGTTCATGAGCAAATCTTTCTCTGGAAGAACGTAGGGAAATCTCCTTAATTATACGCGGCAGTACAACCTCTGAACAGCTCTCCTTGAGGCCTGCATTCTGAAGATTCGCCTGTGACGAAAAAAATTGGCAGGGTCCGGATCGACTGTCAGAAAACAGGACGACCTGCCTAGTTCTTAGTCACTACGACATCCAGAGTCAGCAGAATGTTCGCGGTTAGCGTCCATGCCGCCAGTTCCTCCGCTGGCAAATCGTTTGCCTCAGGAACCACGATCGCTTCAAGCAACTGTTGTGCCTTCCCGGGGTTCTCCTGAAAATGATGCAATTCTTCCTCGTACCCCGAGACCAGAACAGACAGTTCGTTCTCGTTCGGTTCGTAGCCTGTACAGGTGCGGTAAAGAAACGTCGCAATCGCTTTCGGCGTCGCTCCACCCTCGGTCATCCCCCGCTCCGCCAGTCCCCGGGCGCACTCCAAGTACTGCGGATCATTGAACAGCATCAGAGCCTGCAGCGGTGTGTTGGTCCGTTCGCGGCGAACGCAGCCCGACTCCCGTGAAGGCCCATCGAATGTCGACATCTGCGGAGGGGGCGACGTTCGTTTCATGAACGTGTAAAGCGTCCGACGATGCGTTTTCTCCGGATCGGTGTCGGCAACGAAACGGGCGGTATTCGATCGCGTATAACCGACGGCATACCAGAGTCCGTCGGGCTGAGGCGGCTTCACGCTGGGGCCACCAAGTTCTTCGACCAGCAGACCGGAAACGAACAGCGCCTGATCGCGAAGCACCTCCGCATCGAGCCGGAAACGCGGCCCGCGAGCGAGCAGCCGATTCTCGGGATCCCGTTCGCGATTCTCAGAATCGAGATGCGATCGCTGGCGATACGTCTGCGACAGCACCATCTCCCGCAGCATGTGTTTCATGTCCCAGCCCGATTCGCGGAACTCGACCGCGAGCCAGTCGAGTAACTCCGGATGACTGGGCCGCTCTCCCTGAGCCCCGAAGTCTTCGGAAGTCTTTACCAGGCCGACACCAAACAGTTGTTGCCAGAAACGATTGACGGCGACTCGGGCCGTCAACGGGTTCTGTTCGCTCACAAGCCAGTGGGCCAGCCCCAGGCGGTTGTTGGGCCAGGCGGGATCCATCGACGGCAACGCTTCGGGCGTACGCCGGGCGACTTCCTCGCCTTTCTGATCATATTCTCCGCGGTTGAGCAGATAAGCCGGCTTTGGCTTGGCCAGTTCCTTAAAGACCATTGTTGTCGGAATCGAGTCCGCAAATTCTTTCCGCTGCTTTTCGGTTTGCGTCAACCGCCCCTGAAGCTGTTTGTACTCTGGCAAATCGACGACATTGCTGCGGAAGTGCTTCTGGAGTTCCTGCGATTGAGCGGGCGTCCGTTTGTCAGTCTCGGTCAGCAGAATCTTGCGAATGCCATCGGGAACGTTGCGGGCGATCGGATCGAAATCGGCGACAGACAATCGAACGCGACCGAACTGATGCTGGCCGTACGGAGACTCGTGACGCAGCACGATCTTCACGCGATAGGGTTCTTCGGAACCAAACGATTCAGCGGCGACAAACTCCGCCGTCCGATCTTCTCGAAGCTTGAACCCTTCGATGGCCCAGCCGGTTCCGGCCTCCCCGTCGATGGCGTTGGCGATCTTGAAATCGCCATTGGTCTGCTCATGATCGGCTCGAGCGGCATCGATCTTCACTCGCTCCCATTCGCCGGGCTTGTCGCTGGCGGCGACATACAACTCAAACTCACTAAGGACGACATTACTGTTCTGGCTCCGCCCTGCTCCGCCCGCGGTCAACGATTCATGAATCAGACCTTCAAGGCGAACGGCTTTCTTGGGCCCATTGGCAACGGTCGAGACAATCTCGTAAACCTCGCGAGCGGGATTGGTTCCGGACGCAAGAATCGAGAGATCGGGCAGCACCTGAAGATCGGCTTTTCCCTGGGAGATATATTCTTCCGGCACGAGGACCATCCAGTCGCGTTGTTCTTCGACAGACGATGCCGCTTCCTGCTCCCAGGCGAGTTGAGCTTCGGTCAGTTTGGGCTCCAGGTCCTTCAGCTCTTTGCGGATGCCGGCCAGCTGCTGGTCAAGCTCTTTGAGTTCGTGCTCCTGTTGCGGTGTCGGCACCGTAATGACCGGGGCATGATCTTTCCGGTTCCCATCGAGCGGGTTGCCGTCGAGGCTGTTGAAGTATGCGAACATCGAGTAGTAATCGTGCTGCGTAATCGGATCGAACTTGTGATCGTGACATCGGGTGCAGTCGAAGGTCGTGCCGATGAAAACGGTCCCGAAGTTGTTAACCCGCTCCACGACATTCCGCACGTAAACTTCTTCGGCGATCGAACCCCCTTCGCTGGTCGTGACGTGACAGCGGTTGTACCCACTGGCGATGAGCTGATCCCGCGTCGGGTTCTCCAGCAGATCACCCGCAAGTTGCTCGCGAACGAACTGGTCGAACGGCATGTTCTGGTTGAAGGCGTTGATGACCCATTCGCGGTACGGCCACATCTCTCGATAGTTGTCGAGGTGCAGCCCGTGGGTATCGCCGTAACGAACCGCATCGAGCCAGTAGTGGGCCTGATGTTCTCCAAAACGCGGGGAAGCTAGCAGCCGATCGACGAGCCGTTCGTAGACATCGGGTTTTTCATCCGCCAGAAAGGCATCGATTTCTTCGACTGTCGGCGGCAATCCGGTCAGATCGAGCGTCACCCGCCGGATCAGCGTCTCGCGAGCCGCTTCCTCAGCCGGCGACATTCCTTCTTCTTCGAGCCGCTGGCGGACGAAGGCATCGATGGCGGAGGTCGGCTGCTTCGATTCAGTCAGTTGCGGAACGTCGGGACGTTTCAGTGGACGATACGACCAGTGATCCTGCCACTCGGCTCCCTGCTCGACCCATTTTTTGAGGAGAGCGATCTCGTCGGCCGTCAGCGGTCGGGGAGCATCTTCCGGCGGCATCCGCAGACTGGTGTCTTCGGTGGTGATCCGCTCGATCATCGCGCTCTGTTCGGGATGACCGGCAACGATGATCGGATCGCCGGAATCGCCGGGGCCAAACGCACTGGCCTGGACATCGAGACGGAATCCCCCCTCGCGGTGCTCAGCATCGGGACCATGGCAGGCGAAGCAACGGTCCGAGAGCAACGGGCGAATCTGCTGGTTGAAGTCAATCTGCTCTTCCGCGGCTGCTGGCGTTGCGAGAACGACGGCGGAGACGACGAGGGCGAGCGAGAAAAACGTGAGGGATCGACAAGTCATCTGGCGGGCCCTGCTGCTGAGGTTCGGTGCTCGGTGGAGAGTTCGAGCGACGCGGTTGATTTTCACAAAGAGTCCCGGGAATATTCGCGGGGAACTCACTATCCTATTCTGCCGGTTGGTCTGCCCGGACGCAAACCTATCCGTTGATGCGAGGGTTCTTGCGAGCATCCTCGGCTGTCCAATCGTGCATCTTCGATTCGAATTGCGAGTACTCTGTGTTGATTTCTGTTCTCTGCCTGGCCGCTTATCTCATCGGCAGCATTCCGTTCGGCCTGCTGATCGCCCGGGTCTTCGGCAAGGTCGATATCCGCACGGTCGGTAGTGGAAACATCGGTGCGACGAACGTCGGCCGCGTCATGGGATTCAAATGGTTCATCGTTGTCTTCGTACTCGATGCGTTGAAGGGCCTGTTGCCCACCCTCGCCGCTAAACTGCTGCTCGCTTCCGATCTTCCTTCCCTCGAAGCGATGCACGGTCCGACGATTGTCGGAGCAGCCACGATTGTCGGCCATATGTTCCCCTGCTACCTGAAGTTCCAGGGAGGAAAGGGCGTCGCCACCGGCCTCGGCGTCGTCTTTGTACTTGCTCCACTCGCCTCGGCGATTGCAGCCGGTCTTTTCGCGCTGTCGATGCTGATCTGGCGAACGGTCTCGATCAGTTCACTCATTGGTGCGATCGCATTCGCGGTCGCCGAACTGCTGCTGCTCAAACCGCATCCCTTCACACGGGAAAACTGGGCACTCGGGCTCTTCAGCCTGCTGGTCCCCGGATTGATTGTCTACCGACATCGCAGCAACATCGTCCGACTGATCAAAGGGGAAGAGAAAGCGTTTACGCCGAAGGAAACCGCCGAGCCTGAAAAGACTCCGGAACCCCGATAGCTGCCATGCCGCCCGGGCGGCCAGCCTGAACCGGGTTTAGCGTGACGAAACGACAATGTCGTTCTTCAGCGTCTGATCGTTCACTGCCTGCATCGCGGCCCGCGTGGCGAGTTGTTTGTGGTAGTAGCGATCGGTCGTGCCGGTCACCACCAGGGAATTGTTATGGGAAGACACCTGCAATCCCCGAATCAGCCCGCCAGTCATCTGCCGGATGGCCTGTTCAACGCGGTGCGCATGCTCCTGCAGACACGCTTGATCGTCCATTATCGGTTCCCTTCCGTGACTACGCTGCTTCGTCCCGAAACAGGTCTCAACATCCACTGTCTGAGCCGCTCCATCGACGGCAACGTACTGATCAACTCTCGCTGATATTGAGGATACGACCCCCGATTTGAACCGTCAATTACGAGATTTTGCCATTCGCGAAATTCACGCGGAATTCTCAGATTCCGGCTCCTGCGAACTCAATGCTGTTCCAGGTAGGTCTTGTAAGAGAGTTGACCTTCCCAGCCGAGTTTACGATGCAGTGTCTCGTAGTAGCTGTGGTTGGGGAATCGAACCAGCTTGCAGTTCACCGCGGCTTCGCGGAAGACGATCGAGTCGCCGTGCGAGAATTCGCGATGAATATGCCCGTCGATGACCGCCAGGACTTTCTCCCCCTGTTCGGGCAGCGTTAACTCGTAGCAGCAGTCGGCTCGATCCACGATTGGGCGAATCGTCAACGTATGAGGGCAGATGGGAGTCAGGACGAATGCCCGAATCGTCTGCCGCAGAATCGGCCCGCCAGCGGAAAGCGAATGAGCCGTCGAACCGATCGGCGTGGCCAGGATGAGCCCATCGCCGCTGTAGGTCGTCACCGCTTCCCCATCGATGGAGAGTTGCACATCGAACATATGCGGCGCATGCCCCACGCGAATCGCCAGTTCGTTCAGTCCCAGGTGCCGCTCTTCGGATCCATCTTTTTTGCGGATGATGGCCTCGAACATCAACATCTCGGCAATCTTGAACTCCCGGCGGGCAATCAGATCGAGATGCCGCTGGACGTCTTCGAGTGTCAGATCGGCCAGAAAGCCGAGCCGCCCGAGGTTGATCGGCAGGATCGGAATCTGATGATCGCCGAATTGGCGACAGGCTCTCAGAATCGAACCGTCGCCGCCAAGAACGATCGCCAATTCGGCATCGAGCTCCTTGTGCTCGAGATCTTCAGTCATCGCAACGCCGACAACGTCGATCTCTTTGCGGGAGGCCAGACAGGGCTGCAGCTTCTCCCAGGCAGTGCGAACATGCTCATGAGGGCTGCGGGCCAGAACAATGGTGCGGATCGGAGGCATGGAATTCATGCCGCGAGTATACCAGAAGTGAGCCGAGGAACAGATTCAGCACGCCATTTCGAGCCGCTTTTCACCATCACCTGCCGAACTGATAAACCTGAATCTTCCAGGGGCCGGTTCCTTCCACTCGAAATTGATACTCGCCCCCCTCCTGGTAGTTGATCCCACCGTGGCCCCGAATCGGCTTGCCCGGCATCTCCATGAACATGTCTGTTTCGCCGTCGTCCCGGGTCCAGGTGATCCGTTTCAGATGGCCTTCATGCTCCCAGCGGAACTCCCACTGATCCTCAACGCGAACCGGGCCGACTTCGCCGTCATCAACACCTGAGAACTCGGCGACCAGCGCGTTCCCGTTGTCCGTCGAAACCGGCATCGCGAAAACGCTCAGCACCGTGACGACGACGACGAACAGAAACAGCAGCGAGCAGGCGACGACATACCCGGTGGCGGTCCGGATACGAGCATGAGGATCGAGATAGTTCGGGTCGGTGGTCATGAGACGTACTGCTGTTTGCAAGAGCCGCGGATTGATGTCCGTGGCATTATAAGCAGTTTGCGTCCGCAGGCGCTGCGACAATTCGGCACGATTGGCCAGACTGGTCGTCGTAGCTGGGCTCTTTCTTCTTACAGATCGCGCAATGGACTGTGCGAAGTAGAGATTCGACTCAGGAGATGCGCGAAAGCCGCTTAGATCAGACTTCGTATAAGAGTAGCGGCATTCAGCGACGTGAGATGGTCATTTGCAGGCCTCTCAACGCTCATGCGTCGCTACTCGGTAGAGCAATGTGCTCTAGAAATCGGCGAGATAGTAGCGGGCGAACAGATTCATGATCTGCTCAACGACCTCTGCTCGGACATGGCGATTGTCCTGTTCGTACGGATCCCGGAAGTACTCTTTGACCAGTTCGTACGAAGGGAAGTAGAAGAGCTTATCGTCTTCTGAGTGAGCACGAACGACTTCGCCCAGACTCGCACGCAGAATCGCTTTGGAAGCCGAGTTTGCCGTGATACAGGAAACCGGTCGAAACGTCGCCACAAGCGGCACGGGCGATAGCGTGAAGATGATCGTCGCATCTGGACGATGGTGCCGCACGAGCTGATAGATGGCCTCCAGGTTGGCCGCGTTTTCCGCACAGGTGCTGACACGGAAACCGTGGCGAGAGGGATCAAACACATCCTGCGGAATTGCTCGCCAGAAGACCTCGCCGGTCTCCCGACTGTACCAGATTTCGGAAAGGCCGAGCGTGAAGATGAACACCGACGTCGACTTCAGGATTTCCCGCGTCGCCAGCTGGGCATCGACATCAGGCGGAACGAGCCTGCGATCCTGATCGTACCAGAGCGACTCCTGAAACTGGCGGTTCTCCAGAGCCCACTCGAGCTGTTGACGAATCGCGAAGGTGTTATTGATTCCCGCTCCGTAGGTCATGATGTAGCTGTCGGTATTCCATTCCGGAGAACCGACCTGATACCGATGAGCCCGCAGGAACTTGGTCAGATGGGCGGCGAAACAGCTGCCGAAAGCCGTGAAGCAGTCCTTCCGTGTGAGAAAGGGTAACTCGGGCGTCCAACCGTGCAGCACATATTTCACCGCCGCATCGGGCTCGGTCAGATTGCCCTTGCTGGCGATGAAGTTGCAGTGCTCTCCACGATACCAGGTGCCGTGAGCGACCTTCTTTTCCTGACCCTGACGGTAATGGACCGGCGGCAGCATGGCGAGGTTCCTTCCTCGTACGCATGGACAGCGAGGCAGATGAGTGGAGCCGCGTCGTTCGCGCGGCTCCGCAATTCTACCTATCGGTCGGTTCGATCAGTGAACTTGGAACGATTGTGCCAATTACGTCGAATCGGCCAGAGTCTGCGGCTCGGCCTTAGGCGTGTTCTCATCGGCCGGCTTGCCCCACAGGCCGATGACGATCAGCGTGAGCTGGCTGAAGACGAACAGCATCAGGTTGAACAGCACCCCTTCGGTAAAGCCGTAGGAATGCAGGCCCACGCCCAGCTCATTCACGCCGAACCAGCTCCAGGCGGTCGTGATGTTACCCGCCACGGCGAGCACGGCCAGGCCACGTGAGCCGATCATTCGGTCCCAACGAGCATGCAACACGAGAGCGTTCCAGAGCACAATGATCAGCGCCCCGTTTTCCTTCGGATCCCAGCCCCAGAAGCGGCCCCAGGAATCGTCGGCCCAGAGTCCGCCGAGCACGGTTCCGACAAAGCTGAACCAGAGTGCGAAGCAGAGTGTGCCGTAAATCATCCGGGCCAGAGCCTTTTCCATGCCTTCCGACAGAGACACCTGCGGGGCTCCGAACAGGAAGTGCATCGGGATGAGACTTACCGGAATCGCGAGCAGGAAGGGGCCGATATTACGGACAAGCACCGGGATTTCGGTCCCCTGCAATCCGATCGCCGCAGCCACGGCTCCACACACGCCGAGCAGAGCAATCGGATTCCGGCGGCAGATGTAGATGATCCCCAGTGCCCCGGCAACAAACGTCGCGGCGTAGCCGAGCGTGACGCACACAACGTGGGTGCTCAGCCAGAACTGCGTATCGAGCACGGCCTGCAGCACGACGAATGTGTCTCCGTCGCCGGCCAGGCCATGAGCAATCCAGAGAGACGCAAATCCAGCCGCCGACGCGAGCACGTTGCCGATACCACGTTTGAAAATGAACTCCATCACGATGCCGAACAGCACCCCGGCCCAACCGATGAAGACGGCGGACGAGTACAAGTTCGTTACCGGCGGACGTCCCGAGATTTCCATGCGGGCCCAGATGGCCCAGGTATGAACGGCAAACGTAAGTCCGATCAGTCCGACCGCCGCCCAGTTGGCGGGAAGAATCGTTCGTGGCATCAGCCAGCTGGCGACCGCGATCACGAAGGCCAGGATATACAGGAAGCCGGGATAGAAGAACGGTGCGAAGCTGTTGAACCGGGTCTCGAACGCGACGCGAGTCATATCGACATCGGCCACCTTCTCGGTCTTCAACATCGACTGATACTCGCGAACCTTCTTGTTGAAGGTTGTCGCATCGCCTTCCTGATAGGCGTTGATGATTTCCGTGAACTTGCCGGAGAACGGGTTGGCTTCGGCCTGGAACGCCGTGGGATAGATGATGTCGTTCAGGAAGGCCTTCGAATAGGTTTCCCATTCGTCGCGTTTAAGACTTTCGTCGTCCGGGCCCATCGATTCTTCTACGGGCGGAACGAGCAGCGGCGGTTGACGTTCATCGAGCTGACGGGCACGAGCCAGAGCCGTCATGAACTGTTCGGTCACGTTCTCGCCTTCGATATCGATTTGCGGCGAGATGAACGCGGCAGCCAGAATGTCGATCGCTCCGAACTTCCGTTCGAACTCGAGCACCTTCCGCTGATAGACCGAAAGCGACCCCGGCGACTTTTCATTGAGCTCCCGCGCCTCTCGCGTTGCCGCGGTCAGTTCGGCCAGCTTCGGCTGGAGTTCGCCCAGCGTGTAACGGTGCGACTTGCGACGCTCGAGGCCGAGTGTTGAAAGCAGCTCGTCGTTATCAATCTTCACGATCGGCCGTTGCAGCGCCTTGCGCGAACCGGCGATCATTTCCAGGAACCACTGGGTTCCGTCGAGCGTTTCCGCCTCCTGAGCCGGAGTGTCGTCCGTCGCCTCTTTCTCTTCCATGCGAATCGTTTCGCGATTGCTGGTAATGCGAAGCGTATTCCGCACCAGCGTATCAATCGGCTTCACGCGGCCTTCGTACACAACCGGGATCTTACCAAATTCGTAGTAGTTGAATTCTTCTCCCGTCGCTTGCGGCACCTTTGCGAGACTGAGAAGCCAGTAGCCACAAACGCCAAGCAGCAGGACCGCTGGAACGACATTGAACGCAAAGCCGACTGGATCGAATTCCTTAATCGACTCGGGCGTATCGAGTGCATGCCCGCCGATTTTGCCTGTCGCGAGACGATTGAGGAATCGCATCAGACTCACGCCGAACTGATACAGCATGCCGATGGCGACAATCATGCAGGCGAGATAGGGAATCATCCAGCCTTCGTTGGTCACGACCTGCAGCGTTGTCATTTCGCCGCGGGGAAGCTGGTTGAACCCACTCTGGTAGAACGTTTCTCCCGCGAACCGCAGCGGATTGTTCATCCAGATCCTGATCTTCCGATCTTCGTTCCGTGTCTTGTCCACCAGACGAACTTCGGAGGAGTAATTGCGGGGCGTGTTCGTTCCGACGTAGTCGTCCTTCCGAACATCGATCAGGTGCATCGAGTACGGTTTGTAGACTCGTTTGAATCGCAGCGAGACTTCGTAGGACCTGTCGCCAATTTCGATTGTGTCCTGACGTTCAACCGCACTGGCGAGAGCTGAAACAAGCAGCGTATGAATGGTCTCGCCCGATTCCGAATCCACAACATCGACATACGCAGCCGGGTAGTCGGCGTTGCTGTCGGTCCCGGTGGTCCCGGCAAGCGGCTCGATGGTATGCGTCTTCCCCAACCCGAAATCGGCCGGGTTTTCGTCTCCCTCTTTCCTCGGTTTCAAGTCGGCATTCTGGTGGAACTCACGGACTCGCAAGGCAAACGGCAACTGTTCGTTGCGGAGCAGTTCTTCGTTTCCGGCTCGATTCTTCAACAATGAGGACGGCACAACGGTCTGAACGTCTTTGTCAGCTGCGGAACGATCGACCACAGCCAGTTCGGTCGAACGAATATCCTGAACGAAGTTCGTCGTTTCGCCTTCGAAGAGAATCATGTTCCCTTCTTCATGCAGCGAGTAGACCACGACTTCGTTGGCCATGATCATCAGCACGCCGGCATGGAGGAGCACAATTCCAGCTCGCTTCTTGAACAGGAGCAGGCAGCCGCCGAGCAGCACCCCGCCGGCAAAAGTGGCCTGAATCAACTGCCACAGGATTCGCATCGACGAGTTGTCGAGACGGACCGATTCTCCGCCGGCGACCAGAAAACATCCCGTTCCCAGAAACAGCAGCGAGAGGATGGAGTAGGTGTAGAACTCGACCTTTTTTGCGGCGTCCCCGGCGTGCTTACTGGCAGCAATCCCACAGCCAATAGCGGGAATGAACAAACTGAAACACATCAGGTTCCAGTATTTGGACCAGTCGATGCTGGCGGTTTCGTAGACCGAATCGCGTTCGGTTCCGAAGACAATCACCGCCCAGGTCAGAGCGATCCCGATCAACGTAACAACGCTTCCCCACAGAAGCCGGGATCCTTTCGCCTGCACTTTGAACCGCAGGGCATGTGCAGCCAGGAGATTCAGCGTCATCAGGCCGCCGATGGTCCAGCCTCCGGGAAACCAGAAGCCTCCCTTCACGTCCTGAAACTGTGGAGCCCACGACTTGGGGAAGAATACCTGAAACTCAATCCAGGCCATCCAGCAGCGGAAGTAGCCGTGCACGACATCCCAGATATCTTTGTGCGACTGGGCCAGAGTTCCGGCCAGAACGAGAAAGATCCCCAGGGCGAACAGGACCACACTCAATTTGAGAGAGGCCAGTGGGCGGAGAAACGCCAGCGATTCGCTGTTCACTGGTCGGACTCTCTTGTCTTCTGACGATTCGGTTCTGTCCTGTACGCTGGCCATGGATCTCTTCCAGTTCCGATTGATCGAGTGAATGCCGCCGAATTCAGGCATTCAATTCAGGCTATTATAAGGAGCCGCGTTCTCGCCGCGGGATTGTATTTCGCTCATCTGCGACAACTCCGCCGAACTTTCCCCTGATCGAGGATCTCGGTGGGTCGAACGCCTGTTTCGGATTATCCGGCAAAGGGAGGACGCATTCCCGTCGCCTGCTGCTCGCCGACGAGATTGACAAAATAGATTGTCCGTCCGTCCTGAGTCGCCTTGGAAATCTCGAGCGTCGGGTCGTCCCCGGCAGATTCGATATCGGTCGACTTAATCTCCCCCAGTCCCAGCTGTCCTCGCCAGCGATTGATATTCGCCACAGCGGCCAGAACTTCTTCTTCACTGCTCGGCAGAGGCGAAATCGACATCTCCAAATCGCCCGATTCGGCGGGAATCTTCATTGTGGCGTACCGGAACTGATTGCCCGGCAACTGTTCCCACCCTTCGGGCTTCGTGAGCACGGGCTGTCCGTTCTCATATTTCATGGACACCACGTATTCGCGAAGCTGAGGGACGAGTTCATTCACCTCGTCGACCGGTCCGGTCAGTTTATAGAACCAGGTCTGATCGCCAACGCGGACCATGGCTCCGAACATCCGGGCCGGTTCGCCGACCGTTTCGGTCGAAGGCGCAGACATCATCGGCGGAGCGACGCGTTCTGGCGGCTTGCTCCCTTCCACATGATTCTCCGCGTAAACATCGTCGGGCTTACGGGTCTCGTAAGTCCGAATCTGCTCGCTGTCACTACAGCCGCTGAGGGCAAACAGCACGGCGAAGGTCAGGAATGCGTTGCAAAAAATTCCACGTGGGAATGTAAAGATGCTCTGCACAGCATCGACTCCATATCTCTTTCGGGGGCTGAAGTGGCAAACGGGGCAGGATAGTTCGGTGGATCGCGTGGTTTGCCACGGACATTTCAGGAAGGATTGATGCATCCTACCGCAGAAGCCTGCTGCCGAACAGGATTTTGCCGGCGATTTCCGGAAGAAACTTTCCGGCAGATGCAATTCACAATGCTTCGGCATCGGGTCTGCATACTTACCTCGTGTTCCGAAAAAAACGAAACCACAATTTTCGTCGATTCGGTAACAACACGTTTCACTGCAGGGAGTTATGTATTCTACGGCTGTTTGTCGGAATTACAAATTCCCCTTTCCGCATCTGGCGAATTGTAATAGTGTCCGCCGCGGAGATGTAAAGATTACACGCCGGTGATGGATCATCGGTGCTGTGTTGACCAGACCCGAAATCATCAGGACATCACTTCGAGAAGCCTCATTTTTCTTCTGAGGACTGTTGCTTCTTCGTTCCTGTCTTTGTGACGAAACCCACGTCTGCCACTCCTGGCGAATGGATTCCCGGAGAGACTTATGAAAACTGTCGCGCAACAGATCGCGCTGGCGATCGTCTGCCTGTCGGCGACCGCAAATCTGGCCTCTGCTCAGCAGGCCGTTCTCTACGATTTTTCAGCCAGCTGGTGCGGCCCCTGCCAGCAGATGAAGCCGATCGTGCACAAGCTCGAGCGGGAAGGCTTCCCGGTGAAGGTCGTCGATATCGATCAGAACCCGAATCTGGCCCGACAATACAACGTCTCGTCGATTCCGGCCTTCGTCCTGGTTGTGAACGGGAAAGAAGTCGCCCGCGAAGTCGGTCGAACAACAGAAGGCCAGCTCAGACGCATGCTGGCCTCGATCCCGAAGCCAGCCGCGACTCCCTCTGCTCCCCCGCAGCAGCAATTGATGGCCAACACATCGTCCCAGCCATCACCTCAAAACGTCGTCGGACGGGGAAACACGGGATATGAGCAGCCGCGACTGGGAACCCCTTCGCCCTTCCCCAGCTCGCAGCCGCAGACAACACCAGCCGCCCCCGTCGCTCAGCCGTCCACTCCTGCGACTCCACGGCAGCCCCCTTCAAACCCGGAACCATTCCCCGCTGATACGATTCTCGCCGGCAACTCCACAACCGCTGACCCAAGTGCCCCCGTCATCCGTGCCCAGTTTGACGAACGCGAGAACGTGACCAAGCCGACGCCGCATATCGATTCCCGAGCCGCCAATGTCCGCATCCGGATTCGCGACGAAAAGGGAATCAACTACGGCTCTGGCACTGTGATCGATTCCCGACCCGGAGTCACTTATGTTCTGACCTGCGGCCACATCTTCCGCAACGTAACCGAAGCTTCAAAGATCGACATCGACATTTTCGTCGGCGAGCGTTTCGAGAGCTTCGTCGGCACCGTGGTCAAATACGACCTCGACGCCGATGTCGGACTCATCTCGCTTCCGACCGATGGAGCCCTGCCGGTTGCCCGACTGGCTCAGGTTCCTTCGAAACTTTCGGAAGGCGACTCGGTGATTAGCGTCGGCTGCAGCGGCGGTCAGAATCCGACCGTGGAAACCCTTTCGGTGACTGCACTGAACCGTTACACCGGCCCGGACAACATTGAATGCACCGGTGTCCCCGTTCAGGGACGCTCCGGCGGCGGACTGTTCAACGAAGATAACGAAGTCGTCGGCGTCTGTATCGCTGCCGATCCAAAAGAGAAACGGGGCCTCTACGCCGGACTGCAGCCGGTTGTTGAACTGCTCGAAGGATGCGGACTGGCTCACACGATTCGCCGTCAGACTCCGGCCGGGGACAGCCAGATCCTGGTTCAAACCGACGCCAGCGTCCCGGCCATGCCCGAAGCCGCACCGACGGCTCCGCAGGCTCCGGGCCCGTTTGAAACCGCCGCAGCCGCTCCGGTTTCCATTACACCGACTGCTGCTCCGGCAGCGATGGAACCGGCGACTTTGCAGGCCCTGCAGGCCGCTCAGGGGGCCAAGCTGACGATCATCATCGAGAACCCGCAGAATCCGGGACAGCCGCAGGTCGTCGTCATTCCCTCGGCAACTCCGCGACTGCTGGCCGATCTGACCGGGGAACTCGGTTCCGCCCAAACCGTGGTCGCCAACTCCAGTCCAGCCGCTACGGAGTTCATCCCAACCGAAATGGTCACGCCTCCTCAGGCCTATGCCGCTCCGACCATCAAACGGGAGCTGCGGGTTGAGGATCGTTCCGAAACAACGCCGACCGATTTCTCGGCTGCTCAGCCTTACCGCCGCGTTCGGCAGTAATCGTTCGACGGCGAGTAGTGAACGGAAGCAGGCTGCAAATCTGGAAAAGATTTGCCTTTTCTGCTGATTATGCCGATAATCCGAACATCCGCTGATACTTCGATTGATGCGATGAGCGTCCGCGCAGGCTGCAAGGAATGCAGATTAAGACTCGGACCGTCCGCACTTACGGCTAATCCATGGAGGAACGACAGTGCCCGTTTTTCAAGACAACTCGCTGACCATCGGCCGCACGCCTCTTGTCCGCATCAATCGCCTCGCCGAGGGCCTCGATGCCACGATTCTGGCAAAAATTGAGGGGCGAAACCCGGCCTATAGCGTGAAGTGCCGCATCGGCGCGAACATGATCTGGGAAGCTGAGAAGTCCGGTAAGCTCAAGCCGGGCATGAAAGTCGTCGAGCCGACCAGCGGCAACACCGGAATTGCTCTCGCCTTCGTCTGTGCTGCCCGTGGCTACGAACTCACGCTCTGCATGCCGGATACCATGTCGATGGAACGCCGGATGATGCTGCGTTCTTTCGGAGCCAAACTGCTGCTGACTCCGGGAGCTGAAGGGATGAAGGGGGCGATCGGTCGCGCGACCGAGATCGCCGAGAATCCCGAATACTACATGCCCCAACAGTTCAAGAACCCGTCCAATCCTGACATCCACTTCAAGACGACCGGTCCCGAAATCTGGGAAGATACCAACGGCAAGGTCGACATCTTCGTGGCGGGTGTCGGAACCGGGGGAACGATCACCGGCGTGACCCGTTACCTGAAGAAAGAGAAGAACCACCCGGTCCACTCCATCGCCGTTGAGCCGACCGGCAGCCCGGTTCTCTCCGGCGGATCACCAGGCAAGCACAAGATTCAGGGCATCGGAGCCGGCTTCGTCCCCGACATCCTCGACATGTCGCTCGTTGACGAAGTCGTCCAGGTCACCGATGAGGAAGCCTTCGACACGGCTCCCAAAATCGCCACGATGGAAGGCATCACCTGCGGCATCAGCTGTGGAGCCGCCATGGCCGCCGCGCTGAAAGTCGCCGCCCGCCCCGAATCGAAAGGCAAGACCATCGTCGTGGTCCTCCCCGACTCCGGCGAACGCTACCTGTCGACTCCGATGTTCGACTTCACCCGCGAATAAGCGGAGCGGATCAAGCAAACAAAAGCCCGCGCGGAACAACGTTCCGCCGGGCTTTTTTCGTGTGCTGTATCGTATTACGAGTCGGGTGCCACTGCTGGCTTGCCCAGCAGTGCATCACGGCATGGTACTAACGCGAGTCACCGGATTTCCGATGTCTTCGGTCCCTCACTGACGTTTCGGGTTAGGATGGGAAGGCGGAGCGAGGCAGACAGTGGGTAGCCCCGGTTGCTCCGCTACCGGGCCCGACGCAGTCGGCAAGAGGTCGGAACGGCGCCTTGTGATGCGCGACGGGAATAACCTCCTGTGGCTTCGCCACCCCGGTTGAATCAACCGGGGCTACCCACCATAGCGCTCTGGCTTGATAGACTGCGCCGTTCCAAGGGTGCCACTGCTGGCTTGCCCAGCAGTGCGGTGACAGATGGTACCAATGCAACTCACGCATTGCCCGTTGTCTTCGGTCCCTCACTTACGTTTCGGGTTAGGAAGGAGCGGCGGAGGGCGGCGATTGATGTCAGCATCGCGATCGTGGAGCCGAGTGTTCCGCAGAACGCGTAGGAAACCGTCTCGCCCACGAACTCGCTGATTTGCATGCGAGATGTGTTAGGCATGTTGATCGAGGAGACCTCATCCACAGCGGTGCATAACACAAACATGGCCAGAACTGCCGGCAAGACCGATAGAATCGCGGCCAGCAGGCTGAGCGTTCGATGGGGAAAGATCCAGAACACGAGCGAAACGTTCGCCAGAATAATGCCCAAGACCAGGAGCGGCATACCGCCTGATGTGATGAGCCATAACGTATTCGAAATCGGACTTGGCATCGGTTCATCCCTGACTGAAATCTTCCCTAGGGTACCACTGCTGGCTTGCCCAGCAGTGCATCACGGCATGGTGCTAAAGCGAGTCACCGGATTTCCGATACCTTCGGTCCCTCACTGACGTTTCGGATTAGGAAGGAGCGGCGGAGGGCGGTGATTGATGTCAGCATCGCGATTGTGGAGCCGAGTGTTCCGCAGAACGCGTAAGAGAACGTCCGTCCGACCAATTCGGCGATGACTCTCGGCTTTGGAGCCGTAGAAGCAGAGGCTAATGACTGAAAGTCCATCGCGGCCAGGAACACGACGATGATTCCAAGTATGGCCGGGACAACGGAAAAGATCGCAGTCAGCAGACTGAGTTTTCTGTGCGGGAAGAACCAGCAGTACAACGCCAGATTCGCGAGCACGAGACCTGTCACGAGCAACGGCAATCCACCAGAGGTCAGGAGCCATCGGAAGGTCGAGATCTCAATTGGGATCGCGCGGGGCATCAGTTGGTACTCCTGTCCCTTGGTTTGACTACGTCACTGCTTTCTCCGACAGTTTTTCCAGCGGCATGCGGACTTCCTTCAGCAGTTTCGAGATGACGTCATCGGCGTTGATGCCCTCGCTGTCGGCCTGGAAGGTGGTCACAATTCGATGGCGAAGCACGGGATGGGCGACGGCCCGGACGTCTTCGGTGGTCGCGTGGAAGCGGCCGTGCAGCAGGGCGCGGGCCTTGGCTCCCATAATCAGGTTCTGCCCTGCCCGCGGACCGGCTCCCCAGCTGAGATACTCTTTCACGAATGGAGAGGCTTCTGATTCCGTCGGCCGCGTCGCTCGGGCCAGATCGCGAGCATACATGAAGACATGCTCGGCGACCGGAACTTTCCGTACGACATCCTGCAGGGCGAGAATCTGCTTGTCGTTGAGAATCGGGTTCAACTTCGGTGGAGCATCGGCTGTGGTCCGCATCAAAATCTCGAGTTCTTCCGATGCCGTCGGATACTTCACGATCGTATTGAACATGAATCGGTCGAGCTGAGCTTCCGGCAGCGGATAGGTCCCTTCCTGCTCGATCGGGTTCTGTGTCGCTAGTACAAAGAAGGGAGCCGGCAGACGGTAGGTGCTCGAACCAACCGTGACGTGCCGCTCCTGCATCGCTTCCAGCAGAGCCGCCTGCGTTTTGGGCGGCGTTCGGTTGATTTCATCGGCCAGCACGATGTGTGAGAACAACGGGCCTGGCATGAACTGGAACTGCTTGCGACCCGTTTCCAAGTCGTCCTGCAGGATGTCGGTTCCGGTGATATCCGAGGGCATCAGGTCGGGCGTGAACTGAATGCGGCGGAAAGAGAGATGCAGCAGTTGAGCCACGGTGCTGACGAGCAGCGTCTTGGCCAGTCCCGGTACGCCCACCAGCAGGCAATGGCCGCGACACAACAGGGCGATCAATAGCTGCTCAACGACATCGTGCTGCCCGACGATGACTTTGCCGATCTCTTCCCGCATTCGAGCCGAAGCGTTCACGAGCCCTTTAATGGCCTGAGCTTCCTTGGATTTGCTCTGAGCATCCAGGTTGATCGGTTCGGGCGTAAATCCAGAGCTGCTCATAACATGGTCCAGCATCAGAAGAAGTAAGCAGGCGGCAGACGATGACCGCGTTCGCGACGGAGCAGATGTCCTCATAGAAACCAACCTCGTCGCGTTATATAGTATCCAGCGCGGAACCCCTTTTTCAATTCCTGCAGGGAAGCGACGTGATGGCGGACATTGGCTGGCTGGTCTTCGACGTCGAAGCGGTGGCAGAC
The DNA here is from genome assembly GCA_017795105.1 of Planctomycetaceae bacterium. Classification (GTDB taxonomy): domain Bacteria; phylum Planctomycetota; class Planctomycetia; order Planctomycetales; family Planctomycetaceae; genus Rubinisphaera. Next base: position 4,690,182 of record CP051247.1, on the reverse strand, counting down.
GGCGACCTGATCGCTCGACTGAAATACCCGGAACTCGAGCTCAGCGGCGAAGACGCCGTCGCCCGTTTTCGAGCCGAGCTTATGGCCGAAAAGGGAAGCGACTTCATTCCGTACACATACATGCTGCCCATTTCGGTCGCCATCGCCAAAGTGCAGACCGACTTCCGCCTCGTCGACGTGGTTGTGCTGGACGATCCCGAATTCCGCCCGTCCGTGATTACAAACCTGTTCTGGCAGGGCTGGCGGGCCTATCGACGGCCGACCTTCGTGACGTTCAACGGGCGTGGTTATGACTTGCCGTTGATGGAGCTCTCAGCATATCGGTACGGCATCTCGCTGCCGGACTGGTTTACGGTCTCAGGACGTTCGTTCGAGCAGCCCCGAAACCGCTACAACGCTCAGAGCCATCTCGATCTGATGGACATGCTGTCGAACTTCGGGGCGACGCGAATGGCCGGCGGGCTGAACGTGCTGGCCAACATCATTGGCAAGCCGGGAAAAACCGGCATCGATGGCTCGCAGGTCCAGGATGTTTACAACTCCGGTGGAGTCCGTCAGATCAACGATTACTGCACCTGCGACGTGCTCGACACCTACTTCGTGTTTCTGCGAACCCGCGTCCTGACCGGCGAGATCACGCTTGAGCAGGAACAGAGTTGTGTCGCCGAAGCCAAAGCCACGCTGGAATCACTGCGGGACGAACGCCCGGCGTTCGATCATTACCTGACGAACTGGGGCGACTGGCAGCCACCAGCGTAAGCAACAGCTTCACTTCACGGGGGTTGACCCTCTGAAGGACGCATCTGAAGTTCCGTCCGCGCATGCAAAAAGCCGACAGTGGCTCACTGCCGGCCCATTATTCAATTTCCAGATTTAGCTCAGATCAACCGAACGTGCTCTGCTCGCGGTCCTTTTGGTCCCTGTCCCTTTTCGAACGAGACCTGCTGACCTTCCTGGAGATCATCGTAGCGACATCCTTCCAGGTTGGACATGTGGAAGAAAATATCCTTCCCGGAGTCCGTTGCAATGAAGCCGAACCCCTTGTCCGTCAGCCGTGTAATCGTGCCTTCAGCCATAACCTTCCCATCATCAAAAAAAGCTTGAGATCCGTTTGAGCCGCAACCTGGACCAAAAAAAGAAACGAATCTCGTGAGCACACTATACGCACGCCCAAATCATTTTGTCAAAGCCGGTTTCTGAATTCCTCAACTTTCTGGCCAAACGCGAATCGCGACCGTTGGCGCGGTTCTAGCTTCAACTTGAGACGAAAGCGGGTGGCGGTTTTGATCCGGCCGATTGAAAGCCCGTCCTTCAACATTTTCGCCTAGACCCGGCGGAGCCAGACGACCTCGTAAGGCTGCAGTTCGAGGTCGTGCGAAGTCTGGTAGGTTGTGTTCGAAAGCTGGTCTTCGAAGAAGCGCCCCAGGCCGGCAGTCCGCACAATGTTCCCCGAGACAGACTGCGGGTAATCGGAGAAGTTCGCGAGGACGATCAGGCGATCGCTATCATTAATACGCGAGTAGCCGAGTACGTGCTGGTTATAGAGCGGGACCAGTTCCATATTCAGACCTGAAACTGCGGGAACCTCTTTACGGATCTTGATCATTCGCTGAATGGAATTGAACAACCGGCGGCGAATTGCCCGGTCTTCCGGGGTGACGTGCTCGTGGTGCTCTTCGAGATATTCCCAACGCATCTTCGGACGATGGATCCAGCGGGTGTCGTTGGCTTTGGCCGGATCGCGAACGAAGTCGTAATCATTCAGAATCCCCCACTCTTCCCCCAGGTAGAGCAACGGAATGCCGCCGATGGAAAGCGTGATTCCGTGCAGCAGAATGATGCGGCGAATCGCCAGATCTTTCAGCCGATCGTCGTCGAGTTGCATCGCCTGTTCCAACCCTGCCAGCGACGCCATCGTTCCGGAGATTCGCATATCACCGGTATCGATGTTGTGCTGAAACGGAACGCCGTGCGCGAACGAACCCGGGAATTGCCCCGTGTAGAACTGGTTGAGAAACTGGCGATGGTCGAAACCATTGATGCCGACCTGGGCGGCGTCGTTATCGTCGAACGTCCAGCCGATGTCGTCGTGACACCGCAGGTAGTTGACCCAGATTGTGTGCTTCGGTAACTGATGTCGATGGCTGAGCGACTGACGAATCAGTTTGGTTTCCCGCGTCGCCAGCGATTCCCACAGCAGCGCCATCAGCGTGGGGTTGTAGGAGATCTGACACTCTTCCGGACTGATGTAACGCACGACATCATCCGGGTGCACGATTGCTTCGGACTTAAACAGCAGTCCCGGTGCTGCCAGGCGAGCCAGCGCGTTATAGGCCTGAATGACGGTGTGCGCTTCGGGCAGGTTTTCGCAACTCGTGCCCATCTTTTTCCAGATGAAGGCCACCGCATCGAGCCGGAGGATGTCGACCCCCGTGTTGGCCAGAAACAGCATCTCACCGAGCATGGCCCGGAACACAGCCGGATTCGTATATCGCAGGTCCCACTGGTAACTGTTGAACGTGGTCCAGACCCACTGCTGCATTCCGTCGTGCCAGGTAAAGTTCCCTCGGCGAACGGTCGGAAAAATCTCGCGGAGAGTCCGTTCGTATTGATCCGGCATCGTGCGGTCCGGATAGATGTAATAGTACTGCTGGAACTCCGGGTCCCCTCCCTGCGCCTTCTGAGCCCATTCGTGATCATCCGACGTGTGGTTGAACACGAAGTCGAGCACCAGCGAGATTCCGCTCTCACGAAGATCGCGGCCCAGATCCCGCAGGTCATCGATGGTTCCGAGGCGAGGATCGACCGAGCGGTAATTGCTGATCGCATAGCCGCCATCGTTGTCGCCGGGCCGGACTGCAAACAGCGGCATCAGGTGCAGATACGAAAGTCCGAGATCCTTGAAGTAGGAGATACTCTGTCGCAGCTTGCCGAGGTTCTCGCTGAACAAGTCCACGTAGAGCGCACCACCGACCATCTTCTCGGAACGAAACCAGTCTTCTTCGTAGATCCGGTGTCGATCGAGCTTTTTCAGATCATCCGGCCGCTCGACCCAGGACTGGGCCGCTGTCTGCAGAATCTGTTCGAGATGGTAGAAGAAATCATACCGGTCACCGTACAGTTCGAGCAGCAGCCGAAAAAGACGCGGCCAGACCTCGTCCAGCCGGGTTTCGAACTCCTCGACGATCACTTCATCGGCACCGGTCGACTCCCAGAGGGCTTCGAGACGGGGTTGAAGGCGTCGGCGGGTGAGCAGCGCTTCTGTGGGAACGTCCAGGAGATTATTCATCAAATACCGGGGTTACTCATCAATGCTGTCGTTCGGAATGACAATGTTGTCCAGGAACTGGTAGTACTGGATTCCTTCAATAATACCGCGGGCGTGATTGGCTTCGGCGAAATAGATTCGCGGCCACTTCTTGAGCTTGTTCAGCTCGGGACTGTGATTGCCCACCACCACGCCGAGCGTCCGTCCCTTCAACATTCCCTCGTCGTTGCCGCAATCGCCACCGACGAGGACCTTTTCCGGAGCGAACCCCCATCGATACAGCAGATGCCGCATGCTGTACTCACTGCCGCCGCGAACGGGAATGACATCCAGATACATTCCCAGAGACATGACGACATTCGCCTTGATGCCCGCCTGCCGGAGTAACCGTTTGATCTCCGTGAGGCTGGGCGCGACCTCGGCATCGATTTCGTAACTGACCTTGAACTCTGTCTGATTGTCGTCCGACTGCAGATAGAATCCCGGCTGTTCGTCGAGCAGCTCTCGAACCGCTTTGCGGTTCCACTGATAGCCGATCTGGTTTCGCCAGCTTTTATCCGGCACGAGCCCTTTTCCGTAATACAGCTCGGTGCCAACCGCGGTATCGAGGAGGTCCGGCATCGGCAGTTCGAGCTCGCGAACCATATTAAGCACGCTGTGCAACGGCCGGCCGGTCGCGATGCCGAACCCGACGTGCTCGTTTTCTTTAATGAGCTCCACGAAATCCTTCAGGGCGTCCTGATCGCCGGTCAGGGTATTGTCGAGATCCGTAATGATCAACCGATCAAAGTTCGGAATCTGCCGACGCGGCGCATTCACAGTCAACGCGGGTGGAGGAGACGTCTGAAGGATATCGCTCAGATCGCGCAAATACCGCCGGGCATGTGTCCCCCATGAGTAATGCTCACGTGCTCCAGAGACGCCATGCTCGGACCATTCTTTCCACTGATCGGGCTCGGTCAATGCCCGTAGCAGGGCATGTTCAATCGCCTTCTGATCGAGCGGATCGATCAGGACGCCGTTGTGGCAATTGGCGATGATATCGCGGGGACCGCCGTCATTGGTCGCCAGCACCGGCAGCCCGGTAGCCGCAGCTTCCAGCAGCGTCAGGCCAAACGGTTCGGTGAGAGCGGGATTGATGAAGACGCCGCCGGTTTCGCGGGCGTACCGGTACAGGTCCGGCACATCCGATGGAGCATGACTTTTCGGATAGGCGACTTTGCCATAAAGATCGTACACGTCGATCAAGTTAATGATATTGGAGATGACCTTGCGCTGGCTCTTCGGCAACTCCCGCAGATCGTCCCGGGATCCCATCACCAGACACAGGTTGGCGAGCTTCTGCAACTCCGGGCTCTCGCCATAAACCCGCACGAGCATGTCGAGATTCTTCCGCTCGTCGGGACGGGCCATCGTCAGGATGATCGGTTTGTCCGGCTCTCGATAGAAGCGGTTCACGCTTTCGACGATCGGGCGATCGGAACCGGAAGGTCCATCCGGCATGAATTTATCGAGGTCAACTCCCGGAGGAATCACCTCCATGCGTTCCCGCATGTAGTGATCGTAAACCGAATACTGCTGTTCGACTTCCTGGTTGGTACTGGTGACGACCATCGCCGCGGTTTCGAGGGCAAACTCTTCAGCTTCGATCCGCGAGGTGAGGTTGTACGTCTTCTCAATCGACTCGGGGTTCGCCTTGCCGGCGAGGAGACGTTCCCGTTTGACCCGCCCGAGTGAGTGCCCGGTAAAGACGAACGGAATGTGCAACAGCCGGGAGAGATAGGCTCCAGCATAGCCGGCATCGGCGTAGTGGCCGTGAATGATGTCCGGCAGCCCGTTGCGGCGAAAATGGCTGAGCGCCTGATCGATGAAGACTTCGATAAACGGCCAGAGGGCTTCTTTGCGGAGATAGCGTTTGGGGCCGAACGGAAGCCGAACGATCTTGACGTTCTCACTAATCCGCTCTTCGACCTGAGAGTAATCGGAACTGACGCGGTTGTCGAAGACCTGTCGCGTAAGCAGTTCGACTTCCGCGACGTTCTCCTGCTTACCGAGTTCACGGGCCAGTTCGAGCACATACTTGATCTGACCGCCCGTGTCGGCGTCTCTTCCCAGTTCCGGATCATTGGCACGGATTAAACCGTGCAGACTAATTAGAGTGACCTTTGCATTGTGAGAAATTCTGGCTTGTGTCATGGCACCCTGTTGTGTTGCGTCGATGTTGTGGCAGCCATCACTCGGCGAGGCCGCTGGTCGTTCATCGATCGGGTCGACTGTTCATTCTCCGCGACAGCAGGTCCATTCATGATTGCAGTTGGACCGGGAACCGCAGCCTGCATTGGGCTGTCGCGGCAGTAGGCTGCAACTGCTATCATCGAGTGGACGCCTTGAAACTTCAAGACACCTGCAAATACAGCTTGAGAACAGGAATCCGATGTACGAGGAACTTCCCGCCATTCTGGCGACGGATCTCGATGGCACCCTGATCCCTCTGGAGAACGATCAGGACAACGTCCGTGATCTGCAAATGTTGCGCCGAAGACTGCAGGAGCATCGTGTGCCCCTGGTTTATGTCACCGGGCGGCATCTGGAGTCGGTCCTCGAGAAGAAGCGGGAACACGAGCTCCCTCACCCCGAGTGGATCGTCTGTGATGTCGGCACGACGATTTGCGAACGCCATGACAACGACGAGTTCAAGCCGCTTCCCGCCTATATGGACTATCAGGACACGATCGTTCGGGACTACCCGCGCGATCGACTGCAGTCGGAGTTCCAGTCGGTTACGGGGCTCGTGTTGCAGGAAGAGGTCAAACAGGGGCCCTTTAAACTCAGCTATTACGTCGATCAAAACGTAATGGCCGCAGCCGAACAGGTGATCAGCGAACGTCTGCAGTCCGATGCCATCCCCTGGACAATGATCGCAAGCATCGACCCGTTCAACGGCGACGGACTGATCGATCTCTTGCCGAAAGATGTCTCCAAAGCCCATGCCCTGCAGTGGTGGGCCGATCAGTTCGGCATCGATCTTTCGAAGGTCGTGTTTGCTGGCGATTCAGGCAACGATTACGCCGCTTTCATCAGCGGGTTTCGCGCCATCCTTGTCAACAACACCGACGCCAGAATCGTGCAGCAGGTGCGGGAGGAACATCAAAGGCGGGGACTGGAGAATCACGCCTATCACGCAAATGCGCGAGCCACCAGCGGCGTGCTGGAAGGCTGTCACGCCTACGGCGTCTTTCCACCCGCTGAGTAGTGAAATGCCGATCCGGTTCCAGTTCCCAACGCCGTGACGCGAACAGGCCGCCCCGTTTCCGGAGCGGCCTGTTGCAATTCAGTCGCGGGAGTAGACTTCGCGATTCAGCGAAGGGCTCTCTCGATTAGTAGCAGGTATTGCCTGTGTTGCACGTATTGCAGGGAACCGGCACGCGGCGAACCACGGTCTGCGGAACCATCTTGCAAACAGCGACTCTGACTTCGCGTTCGACGGGAACCGGTACGCAAACGGTGTAGTCCACGGTCCGCTCTTCCGGCACACAGTCGTAAACGGTGTACTGTTCTTCGCGGGTTTCCGTACGGGGAACCAGTTCGGTGTAGTGAACCACACGCTGATGGGTTTGCTGCACATAGCGGCAGACACGCACGGTCCGTTCCGCCTGACGCTGGACCATCCGGCAGACCCTGTAGTTGTACTCCACTTCTTCGGGCACATGACGACAGACACGTTGCGTGCAGGTCCGGGTTTCCGGTTTGTAGCTGGTCGTGCAGTAACGGTATTCCTGATCGACGTAGACCGGGCGGCACACGGTGTAAGGAATTTGCTTTTCGACCAGATTCGGTCGCCACACGCGGCACGTCATCGGACGGCAGGTCATGTGGCAGCAATCCCCACCGGGACCACAGGCTGGTCCACAGGGAGCGGAGACACACTGCTCTTCCCAGTGCCCCTGATCAACACAGATCGAACGCACTTGGGTTGTCTGCTGCATCTGGCAAACTTTGCGGACACCGGTGTGCCATTCCGTGTGCGGCACCATTACGGTGTATTCCCGCTGAACGTCTTCATAAACCGGTCGATAGACGGTCCGCGTCGCCGTTCGCTGCTCGTAGACTGGCTCGCAGTACGTGTACGGCACCTGCTTCTCTTCATAAACCGGTCGGCAAGTCACATAGGGAACGGTTCGTTCCCGCTGCACGCGATCGCAAACGGTGTACTGAACCTGGAGGGTCTCGACGCGCGGAACCTGACGGTAAACAGTCACCGTCCGCTGACGAACTTCCGGCTTGTACTGCGTCGAGACAACTCGACGTGTTTCATAGACGGTCTGAGGGACCATCACCGTGCATTCCACTTCCTGATAAGCAGGTTCACAGCACGATTCGAGAGGAGGTCCACAAGGACTGCAGGCTGCTTCGTCGAAGCAACCGTAGTCGCCGCATCCATAATTCCACAGCCGACAGGCTCGCCGCCTGCCAGCATCCGCCGACGTGGTTGCCAGAAGCATGCAGGCAACCACGCCTGTCATGACAGCAGTTCTGAATCTCATTGTGACCTCGCTCTACAGACTGTTAATTCAGGGGTTCGCGCAATACCTGATAAACTGCGCAGGTTGTACAGTCAGAATAGCAAGACTCACCGTCAATACCAGCGTAAACCGACCAGAGCGCCAAGGTTAACATTTCCCTCATCGGCGCACGAAAAACCGCGGGACAAGTGAGCACTCGATCCCGCGGCGATTTCCGGTTCATTGCAGAGAGCAGAAGCGTCCTACAAACCAACCTTGATGCTGTACTCGGCTGCGGGACTTTTCCCTTTGCGGATCACGGTCTTGATCGCCGAAGGTTCGTACTTCTCCGTATCGACACGCAACAGCAGGCGATGAGATCCCTGCGTCACATTCACGTTTTGCAGCTGCTCGACCGGAACCCGCTCCTCGTCAACCCAGACAGTCAACCCCTGTTGGCCGGGCAAATCAATCGCGATATTCCCCGCGACAGTCACATCGAAATCGGCCATCAGAAAGACGACGCTGTTCTTCGCGACTGACTTTGCTTCGCTGACCGGAATCTCTCCCGAAGCGTACGCATAAAGTGGCTGCCACTTCTCCGGTGCATATTCAAAAAGCATGTTCCGAACCGAATCGTCATCGAACAGTTCACCGGTGACTTTTCCCGGCGGACGCGGGTAAATTCGCCAGCGGTACACGGTCGGATCCGCCGACATCGTGTAGCCGGAATCTTTGCCGAGAGCCGAGAGATAGCGAACCAGATCGAGGAACTCCTGATGGGTCAGGAATTTCGTCAGCCCCGAAGGCATCAGCGAATCGCCTTCCTTCTCGAACTCAATATCATCGACGGCAATCGTTTTCTCTTTGCCCTGGGCATCGCGAAGGATGATCCGGTCGTCGTCCTGATCGACCACGATGCCGGTGTGCTGAAGACCGTCGATGTCGAGGATCATCAGCGTCTTGTAGGCTTCTTTAATCGCCTGGCTGGGGAAGAGCAGCGAGTTGGCCAGATAGTCGATCGGCGAACTGCCGCCGACGGCACTCAGATCGGGGCCGATCTCGCCTCCGGCCTTTCCGATCGCATGGCACTTATAGCAGTTGAGTTCTTCCCGACGGAAAATCTTTTCACCCCGAGCCGCATCGCCATGCTTCTGGACTTCCTGAGCCAGAGCAGCAAGCTCTTCTTTCGTCATTGGCTCGGTCGTCGCATTCAATCCGGCGGCAGCCGAGAGTGGATTTGAAAGGGCTTCGTCGTTGCGACCGGCTGTCAGCATCGAGCGGAGGGCCAGCTTGGCGACATCGGCAGAGATCTCCTGCTCAGCAACTGCCTTACCTAACTTCTCAGGGCCGCCCTTGCGATCCAGAAATGGCTGGATCACGGAATTCAGGTTGTCCCGCGTACTGGCATCGGCCAGGAACTGAGCAGCTGCCCCGGCGGCTGCGTCGATATCAAGTCCGGCCAGAGAGCGAATCGCTTCGGCTCGCACGGACTTCGAGTGTTTGTCGGAGGTAAGCGATTGAATCACTTCGCGGGCTTCCGTTCCGCCGAGTTCGGCCAGAGCGTCGAGAATGACACCGGTCAGCCTTTTTGCCGAACCATCCTGCAGCCGCTGTTCGAGATTCCCGGCCAGTCCCTTCACCTGCCAGAGGCCGACAAGCTGAATCAGCTGTCGTTGCAGAGAAACGTCGTTGGAGGCGATTGCCTTGTCCAGAACGGCGGAAAGTTCCGCGAGATCGCCAGCCGGCTTGATCTTGCGATCGCGGGTCGTCTGCGCCAGCGTCTGAAAGGCGGACAGGCGCGTTCCGCCGCTAAATTCAGTACAGGCTTTCTCGAAAATCGTTCGCAGATCTTCGGCATCGCCCCGTTTGCAAATCAGTTCAATAACGAACGGATAGCGGGCTTCCGGCAGCCGGTCGCTGTCGAGCAGGCGAATCATCGGGGCGACCGACGGATTCTGTGCAACGGCCAGTGTCGGCAATGCGAGCAGAACGGCGAGCAGAACGGGGACGAACTTTCGACGCAAAGAAATCACAAATCACTCCTGAGGGGAGAATACTGCAGGGGGGGAACGCAAGGATGGCCACGCGAACAAGCGCGAGTTGCCAACGCTCCGTTTATACGCGCGTTCTGATGCGAAGGCAAACCTGCAGACAATCAGACATCAGGAAATCCCGATGGATCGTCGGGACGCTAATCGAGTTCGTCCAACTGCGCTTTGAGTTCGTCGCGTTCGCGACGGGTCACTTCGAGGTCGAACATCAGATATTTGATGTCCAGACGCAGTTGCGCCAGGGCTTCCTGCACGAGATTCAGAATCCGCCGCCGACGACGAACGCAGTCGACCACCTGGTCATAACTGTCCATCAGTTCCTTCTGCACAGAGACTGGCATTTTATGCAGGTGCCGGCCCAGTTCAACCAGTTCCCGGGGGAGATCGTCGGTGTCTTTGCCTTCGAAGCGGGAATGATGGGACAGCATGGAACTTATCCTCTTTCGTTCAGGTGCCGGACGAATCCGGGTACTGAGCGCTGGAAAACGATCGGTCTTGTCTTTCGAGTCGCACGGGAATCCGATGAGACATCCCTCCCCAGTGAGCGGTCTTCCGCCCCGACCGGCTGGTGTTGTCGCTTCCCGACCATGTCTGATACACTTCGGCCGACCCGAGGTGCTGGACATGAAGGACGAGATCTTGGCACCCGGTCCGAATCGCGGCAAGTTCCCCCGCTGTCTGAGAGACGCGGATCGAGCCAGCCCCGATCTCTCGGTTCCGTTCATATCGATAAAAACGATTCTGCATGCGGTAATAACCGAAGTCCAGTCTGTTCTGAAGGAATCTAACGATTGTTCCGACATCTCTGCGACTGGACAGAGAGTCAGATAATCAGCTCAGGGACGAGCAGTTGTGAAGCGGTGTTTCCGGGAATCTCGTCGTCTGTTGGCCAGTCGACGATTCTTTACTGACAGCGACCAGACTGCTTGCGGTTTCGCGGGTGGCATGCTTCTCGCCATGCGTGCTCTTCTTCTATTGCTCACCGCGGGAACCTGGGTCTCCGCCGAGGAATACAGCAACAAGTTCGAAGGAGACGAAGTCAGCTGCAAGGTCTTCTTCGATGACCAGCGGGTTCAACTTCGGCTGCACGAACGAACGAATTCTCTCGCCTATTCCGGCCAGGGAGCCGAGCGTCTCCAGTTCATGACCCAGGACCAGAATGTTTCCGTGGTTCTGGAATGTCCGGTGCAGCCGGCTCGTGTGTTCGATGAACTCCGCATTGAAGTCGCCGCCTACAGCAACCGGCCCGGCACCGAACTGGCTGCGCGGATTGTCTTTCCGAATCAGATCGATCCGGAAACCGGGCAACCGGTCACACGGCTGATCATTGGCGACTCACTCACCGAAGCGACCAAATGGCAGAAGCTGACCTGCAGCACGAGCGACAGCATCATCGCCAAACATCTAATTCTCTGGCGGGCCTCGCTGAAGCCGCAGGAACTCGATCCGCGCGGCATGTACGTCGATCGAATTTATCTCCGTCAGATTCTCGGCAAGGGATTAACAGAGATCATGATCGACGACCTGAAGATGTCGCCGATCGTCAGTCCCACCGTCGAAGCTGAACAAGTCGTGACACCGACCAGTTCCCGTCCTCAGGGGCCGCAGATCGACTTTCAGCTCGATTCACTTTCGGTGGATGGACGTGAACTCTTTCCGGTGATTCTTCCCTATCAGAAAGAACCGACTGAGATGTTCGACCGGCTTGGTGCGAACGTCGTCTGGATCGATAACTATCTGAATCGCGACCTGATTCGTGATCTCAACGAGCGTGGCATCTGGGCGACGGCGTGGCCGCCAAGTGTGAAATCGGAACAGGGACAGATTCTCGACGCCGTCGAAGGAAGCCTCGCTCCGTTCGGGCCGGAAACCGACGGGATTCTGTTCTGGAATTTGGGGGTTCGCATCCAGCCGGAAGCTCATCAACAGCTGCGACACTGGGTGCATCAGGTCAAGTCGAGCGATCGGCGGCAGAATCGCCCGGTGATGGCTGATGTCACGTCGGAAGAACTCATTTTCTCCCGCGATGTCGATCTGCTCGGCATCAGCAAACACATTCTGCAGACCCCGTGCAGCATGCAGGGGTACGCCCAGCATTTTGAACGACGAATCCGCCGGGCCCGTCCCGGAACATTCGTGATGACCTGGCTGCAGACCGAACCGTCGCGCGAGATTGCCGACTTCCGCAAGAACTCCGGTCTCAGCCCCGCTGTGATTGAACCTGAGCAGATCCGTTTGCAGACCTACACCGCTCTCTGCTCAGGGTGTCGCGGGCTCGGCTACTGGAACTGGACACCGCTCAATGCCGAGGGACCGGGGCTGGAAGAACGCCGGCTCGTGCTCGAACAACTCATCACCGAACTCGACCTGCTCGAACCATTCCTGGCCAACGGAGAAGTCATCGATCGCTTCACAATGCCGATGGGACGGGCGATGGGCGGCAACCGCAATGCCCTGAACCGCAGTGAATCGGGTGTCACCACCGAAGAAGAGCTGACCTGTTCTCTGGTTCGCAGCGAGCATGGTCTGGTGATTCTCATCTCGGCTGCCGAGGCTGACTCACAGTACGTGCCCGGCCCCCTGGCAGCGAACGACCTGAAGATCCTTGTTCGCAGCCTGCCGGAATCAGCGTTCCTCTGGCAGATTACGCCGACCGGACTGTGGCCGCTGGAAACCTCCCGCAAATCAGGCGGCACGGAAATCCGCATCCCCCGGTTCAACATGACAACGGCCCTCATGGTGGCGACCGATCAGGGTGTCGCCCAGGAGATGGAGCGGAAGATCCAGAAGATCCAATCGCGGAGTGCCGATCTGTCGGTGCAACTCGCGGAAGCGAAGCTGGACCGCGTCACCGAAGTTGACTCGCAGCTCGTTAATCTGGGCGTCGGCCTGCCGGAAGCTCCCCAGTTGCTCGACCAGAGCAAACGTCTGCTCGAAGAAGCGCGGCTGTCGCTGCAGAAGCAGCATTACCATCAGGCGCGCGACAATGCCGAAGTCGCCTGCCAACTGATGCGAATCCTGCAGCGGCTCCACTGGCAGCACGCCATCCAGCATGTCTCCGCCCCTTCATCGGTGCCGCATACGGTTTGCTACCAGACTCTTCCCGACTACTGGGACCTGATTCAGCGTCTGGGAAAACAGGAAACGCCACCAAGCGCGTCGGTCATCCGCTCCGCTTCATTCGAAGATGCCAACGCGATGCGCGTCGAGGGCTGGACCCGAGATCTGACGACTTCCGAGCAAATTGTCGTCTACGACGCTCTCGACCCGAGCAATGTTCGCGAAGGGGAGTACAGCCTGCGAATGGTAGCCGTGGCCGCCGAGAATCAACATGTCACCAACACCGAGAACGCATCGGTCCGTTATCAGTCGCCGCCGATCTCCGTGAAGTCAGGCGACCTGTTGCACGTGACGGGCTGGGTGAAGATCCCGCGGGACATCACCGACAGTCTCGAAGGCTTCCGCATCTACGACACCCAGTTCGGAGCGAGCTGTGCACTACAGTGGACCGAAGAAACCGACTGGCACCAGTTCCAGATGCTCCGGCCAATCTGGAAGCAGGAAGACCTGAAACTCATCCTCGAACTCCACGGCCTGGGCGATGTCGCCATCGACGACCTCAAAGTCCAGATCCTGCCACTCCCCCGAAGCAACACACCTCCCCTGGCCACAGCAGAACCAGCCGCCGACGAACCCACAAAAACAAGCAAACCGCTGGAACTGCTCAAGGGTCTACTCAAGTAGACCGAATATTCCGCCGCTGCCTTCTTAACCCGAAGCGTGAGCGAGGGAGATGGACGCCGCCGGGACAAACGCCCTCACTGACGTTTCGGGTTGAGATAGCCGAAGCGAGAGAAGCGCATGATCTACTCCTGTAGAGTCACTGCCGCGTTTCTGCGTTCTTCAGAGGGTCGAGTTCGACGTTCGCTCGAGGACTGTCAGCCGGCCGGTCTCAAGCAGAAACGCCGCCGCCCTCGTCGCCAGCTTCTTAACCCGAAACGTAAGTGAGGGACCAAGCGAAGCGCCCTCGCTCACGCTTCGGGTTAGGATTGGTCTATCCACCCCTGTGGACTGGTGTAGCCGCAGCCCACTTCCCGATCGACTCACGCTCACCCCGCAGAACCCGATAACCGGTGCAGCACCGTTAGGGCCTGCTGTTGCGACCACAGTCCATTCGAGAGATCGTGCACGGGGATCAGACCGCCCACAATGCGGCGGCAGAAGAAGTCGATCTGTCGCGAGATACTGTTCCGTTCGTGCTCCAGCACTTCCTGCACGAGAGTTGACTCCTCGGAGTCGTTCCGCTGCCAGGTCAGCTTTTCCGCGGAGTAGATCGAGATCGCTCCGCCTTCGGTTGCGAGTTCGAACCACCGGTCATCCTGCTGCATGGAAAACTCCACGTTCACGCTGGAGATCTCACCCGTTCGCGTGGCCCGTTGCAGCGTGAAACCATCGAGTGGATTCTCAGTTGAAGAATCAATCTGGAATTCGTGGCCGGGCAACAGATGCCGAAACCAGCCCATCGATTCGGCAATCGTCGACAGCTGCGTGTCGAGTTCGGCTTCACGCGACAGAAACCGGGTCAGCGTGACCGGCTTGCCGAGTTCGCTGGCCATCAATTCCTGGGTTCGCAGTCCGGCCGGGGCGTAGCAGAAACGGTTTTCCACCGCGGTGATGGCACCGGATTCGACGACCATGCGGGCGATCTCCGGCATGATGTCTTCCGGGATCGCCAGTGAGTTGGCGATGTAAACCGGCTTCTCTTCGCGCAGGCATTCGACGACCGGAAGCACTCCCGGCCAGCCGCTGCCGAGAACGAGCACGGCGTCGATATCACTCCGGCGAATCAGCGAGCGAAAGGAGTGTGCCACGGTGGAGTTGATCAATCGAGCCGACTGTTCCGCACAGTGGGAGACATAGTCGTAAATGCATTCGACCCGCACCCGTTTCTGCAACGCTTCGAGAGCCGGCACGTACAGCTTCGCGAAGTCGGCTCCGCTCGCTCCGATAATGCCCAGTTTGATCATGCTCGCACCATCGCCTGAAAAAGAGAAACGCCCGCGATCGGAATCGAATTCAGTTCATTTTCAGTGAGTGATTGTTACGCCGAGCAGCTTCGCGAAATCGCGGAGCCACGCGGGATGAGCCGGCCAGGCCGGCGAAGTGACCAGATTGCCATCAACGACCGAAGCATCAATCTCGGTGCTGACATAGGTTCCGCCGGCGACATTCACTTCGGGAGCACAGGCGGGATATGCGGTGCAGCTGCGTCCTTCCAATACGCCTGCGGCAGCCAGAATCTGCAGCCCGTGACAGACAGCCGCGACCGGCTTGTTGTCCTTCATGAATGTTCGCACGATCTCGAGAACGCGATCGTTGAGCCGCAGGTATTCAGGGGCCCGTCCGCCCGGAATCAGCAGCCCGGCGTAGTCGCCCGGATTCACGCTGTCGAAATCAGCGGTCAGTGTGAAATTGTGGCCCGGCTTCTCGGTGTAGGTCTGATCGCCTTCGAAATCGTGAATGGCGGTGCGGACCGTGTCTCCCGCTTTTTTGTCCGGACAGACGGCATCGACCTGAAACCCGAGAGTCTGCAGGGTCTGAAACGGAACCATGATCTCGTAGTCTTCGACGAAATCACCAGCGAGCAGGAGAATCTTTGCGTTGGCCATAACTAAGGGGTCATTCCATTCAGCAGGAGGCAGGCACAGGTGTGGAAGCGCGGGCAAACCGGTCTGCAGCAGCTTCTAAAAGGCTACCCAAACCAGTTGAACTGACAATCGGGATAATACCGAGTGGGTGAATTTATTGTGATCGTCTCCAGCCGGTCCGTCAAATGGCATTTTGCGTCAAGCTTGAAGCGGGGTCAGGATTTCGAGACACTGCACGCAGTCCACTTCTCCTGTTATTCCGTCAGGACTCGCTCCCATGCTCTGCTTCCGTGCACTTGTTGGTCTTTCCATTCTCAGCTCATCTTTGCTCATCGGCTGCAACGACCCGGCCGTTCAGTCTCCGACGGCTCAGGATGAAGCTGCCCCGGCTCCGGCCGCGGAAGAAAAGCGACCGAACCTGGTCAAACGAAAAACCAAAGTCGTCCTCGACAAGAACAAGGCCATGTCGGAGAACCCGAATCTCGTGGTCACCGAGAACCGCGTTTCCGGGAATGACCCGCTGACCACCGTTCTCACCGGCTACATCTCCGCCGCTTCACAGATCAACGTGATGAACATGAAGCATCAGATCGATCTGATGAAAGCAGCCGATGACCGCTATCCGACCTACGATGAGTTCATGGCCATGATGGCGCAGCACAATCTGGAGCTGAATGCCCTGCCCGACTACCAGAACTACGCTTACGACGACAAAACCGGCGAGTTTGTCATCCTCGAAGATCCGGAAGCCAAAGCCGCATTCTACGAACAGGCTAAATAGTCTGCTCGGTACAGCCGGAATCGCCCCTCGACTATCATGCGGGTCGACTCGCAGCCGCGTGCCTCTGTTGAATTTCCTCGCATGTCGACCAACACCTCCACCGAAGACCTGACCTGGTTCGGGCGACGGACCGTCTGGGATTCCATCAATGTGATGGAGATCGGACGCTTCCGCAGCCTGATCTGGCAGTTCGCGCTGCGGGATCTGAAAGTCCGCTATCGGCAGACCCTCATCGGAGCCCTCTGGGCGGTCATCCAGCCGGTCGTCACAATGATCGTCTTCGGCGTGCTGTTCTCGACACTCGACGGACGCCCGACAACCAGCGGACTGCCCTATCCAGTCACTTCGCTGTGCGCCCTGATCTTCTGGCAGTTCGTCGCCACGTCGGTCATCGCCGCGACACAGTCGATTTCGATGAACGCCCAGCTCGTGCAGAAGGTCTACTTCCCCAAGATCATTCTGCCGCTCGCTTCGATGATTCCTCCGCTCGTCGACCTCGCCATCGCAGCCGTGGTGCTGTGCGGCGTGATGATCTGGTATGGCATTGGCGTGTCGCTGCAGATTCTCTGGCTGCCGCTGATCGCCGCCGGTCTGTTCCTGACGGCCCTTGCCGCTGCGTTGTGGTTTTCGGCCATGAATGCGCTCTATCGGGACGTTCAATATACAGTGCCCTTTCTGATCAGCATCGGTCTGCTCGTCAGTCCGGTGACCTATGAACTGACGGCTGTGCTCGAACGCATGTCGCCGGGTCTGCAGTTCCTCTATTGTCTGAATCCGTTTGTGGGACTGCTCTCACTGATCCGCTGGTCGATTCTCGACACCCCCTTCCCGCCACTGGTGCCACTCGTTGTCTCCGGAATCGGCACCACGATTCTGCTTCTTTCCGGCGTGTACAATTTCGGCCGGATGGAACGCCTCTTTACGGATCGGGTGTAATGAGCGACGTCGTGATCCGAGCCGAGCAGGTCGGCAAGCAGTTCCGTATTGGCAAGAAACAACCACACAGCCGGCTGTCGGAAGTGCTGATGGGCTGGCTGACAGGCCCGTTCCGCAGAACCGGCGACGGCGACTCCGCCAGCGAAACAACCTTCTGGGCTCTGAAAAACGTCAACTTCGAAGTCCACAAGGGTGATGTCGTCGGCATCATCGGACGCAACGGAGCCGGCAAGAGCACGCTGCTCAAGGTTCTGTCCCGCATTACGGAACCGACCTCGGGACGCTTCGGAATCAAAGGGCGCGTCGGCTCCCTGCTCGAAGTCGGCACCGGGTTTCATCAGGAGTTGACCGGCCGGGAGAACATCTATCTTAGCGGCACCGTGCTTGGCATGCAGCGACACGAGATCGCGGCTCGATTCGATGAGATCGTGGCGTTCGCCGGTCTTGAAAAGTTTCTCGACACGCCCGTTAAGCGTTATTCCAGCGGCATGCAGGTACGGCTCGGCTTCGCGGTCGCCGCCCATCTGCAACCGGAAATCCTCATCGTCGATGAAGTCCTTGCCGTGGGGGATGCCGAGTTTCAGCGGAAATGCCTGCAGAAGATCAGCGATGTCGCCCACAGCGGCCACACAATTCTGATTGTCTCTCACAGCATGATTTCCATTCAGCGGCTGTGCAACAAATGCCTCTGGCTGGAAGACGGAACCGCGACCATGTACGACGACGTTAACGCCGCCGTCGACAAGTACCTGACCAGCTTCTGGCCCGAAGCCGATCAGACGTATCGCGAATTTGAACTCGATGAATCCAAGCCGGTCCAGCTGACCCGCATTTCGCTCCACAACCAGAACGGCGATCCGGCAACGTCGTTCAGCTGCGATGAGCCGATCGGGATCGATATGCAGTTCGAAGTCCGCCGCGATATCGCCGGCGTTTACGGCTACCTCGAATTTGTCCGGGCCGATGGTCTGACGGTCCTCGTTTCGGACAGCCAGGATCTGGCCAGCAATCCGTTTACGACATTGCAGCCGGGTCGGCGAACGATCAGAATAACGGTGCCGCCACGGGTGCTCGGGCACGGCGAATACAGCATCTATCTCTCGTTTGCCAGCAAACGGGCGGAGACGTTCCAGGTCGACCTGCCGGGCAACACGCTCGCATTCCGAGTCAGCGATCTGCTGACCGCGCGCGGCGACAACCGGGGCGGCGTTGTGAGTACCCTGCTGGAATGGAAACCGATTGAAGCGTAACGAACGCCTCGGCATCAGGACGCCTCCGCAACGAATACAGTGACCAGAACTGAAACTTGAGATTTATGAACTTCCCGCCCAATTCTTCAGTCCTTGTCACCGGCGGCACCGGCTCGTTCGGGCAGGCGTTGATCAGCCGTCTGCTCAGCGATCATCCCGAAGTCACGAAGATCGTCATCTACTCGCGCGACGAACTCAAGCAGTTCGAAATGCAGCAGCGGTTCCCCCGGACCGATTATCCCCAATTGCGGTTCTTCATCGGCGATGTCCGGGACCAGCCGCGATTGAGACGGGCCCTCACCGGCATCGACTACATCGTTCACGCCGCCGCCCTCAAACAGGTTCCCGCCGCTGAGTACAACCCGTTCGAGTGCATTCAAACCAATGTCATGGGAGCCGAGAACCTGATCTCCGCCGCCCTCGACACCAGCGTGAAGCGGGTCGTGGCCCTCTCAACCGACAAAGCCTGTGCCCCGATCAACCTGTATGGTGCAACGAAGCTTTGCTCCGACAAGCTGTTTCTGGCGGCGAATAACATGAAGGGGAAACGCGACCTGCGGCTGTCCGTCGTTCGTTACGGCAACGTGATGGGCTCGCGCGGTTCGGTCATCCCGTTCTTTCTCAAGCAGAAACAAACCGGCGTGCTGCCGATCACCGATCCGCGAATGACACGGTTCAACATCCTGCTCAGCCACGGCGTTGATCTCGTTCTGCATGCGTTGGAAGCCTCGCTCGGCGGCGAACTCTGGGTGCCGAAGATTCCGTCCTATCGCATCGTCGATGTCGCCGAAGCCGTCGGTCCCGACTGTGAACAGAAAATCGTCGGCATCCGTGCGGGAGAAAAACTGCACGAAGAGATGATCACGGAAACTGATTCGCTCTCGACGATCGAAACCGATGACAATTACATCATGGTGCCGACATCGCCGTTCACCTCGCAGGAAGAAAACATCGCCCGCTTTCAGGAACATCACAGCGCCCGCCGGGTCCCGGAGGGATTCCACTACCGCTCCGACAGCAACGACCGCTGGCTGAGCGTGGAGGAACTCCGCGAACTGATCGACACGGGGATGCATTGAGACATGTAGGGTGCGTCTTGACGCACCGGGGCTTCCATCGGCCGAGTCTCATTCTGGTGCGTCAAGACGCACCCTACTTTTCCTGTTAGACACAAGTAACACCCCATGATTCCCTATGGTCGCCAGTCGATTTTTGAAGACGACATCGCCCGCGTCGCCGCTGCGCTCTCCGGAGACTGGCTGACGACCGGGCCGACGGTGGCCGAGTTTGAAGAGCAGTTCGCGGCTCGACTCGGGGCGAAGCATGCCATCGCCGTCGCGAACGGAACAGCGGCTTTGCACCTGGCGATGCTGGCGGCTGAGATCGGCCCCGGGCAGCGGGTCATCACCACGCCGAACACGTTCCTCGCCTCCGCCAATGCCGCCGCGTTCGTGGGAGCGACGCCCGACTTCGTCGACATCGATCCCGTTTCGCTCTGCCTCGACCCCGCCGTTCTGGCCGAACAGTGGCAGCCCGATACCCGAGCCGTGGTCGCCGTCGACTATGCCGGACAGACTGCCGACATGCCCGGCATCGCCGAGGTCGCGCATCGACATGGAGCATTGATCATCGAAGATGCCTGCCATGCCATCGGCGGACGCTTCGAACATGATGGGCAAACCTGGTCGGTTGGTAACCACCCCTGGGCCGACATGACGACCTACAGCTTTCATCCCGTCAAAACGATGACGACCGGCGAAGGGGGCATGATCGTCACCAGCGACGACGTTCTCGCCTCCCGACTGCGACTGCTGCGGAATCACGGCATGACCCGCAATCCCGACGACTTCACCGGACTCGGGTCCGACGGAACTCTCGCCGAACAGGGGCCGTGGTATTACGAGATGCAGGCGCTCGGCTACAACTACCGGATCACCGACGTGCAGTGTGCGCTCGGCCTGAGTCAACTCCAGCGACTCGACGGCTTTATCGCCCGCCGGCAGGAGATCGTCGCCCGCTACAACGAAGCATTCGCCGATGTTCCGCATCTGCAGACTCCTGCTCTCAGAAACCCGGCCGATGCCGCGTTGACCTCGTGGCATCTGTATACAGTTCGCATTGATTTCGCGGCTCTGCAGACCACGCGAACCGAGTTCATGACGAAGCTCCGGGAGCGGGGCGTCGGCAGTCAGGTTTTATACATTCCGGTTCACCTCCAGCCGTGGTATCGTGAAACGTACGGCTACGGCCCCGGCAAATGCCCGACCGCTGAGGCGATCTATCCACAGCTGTTGAGTCTTCCGCTGTTTCCGGCGATGACCGAAGGCGATGTGGCCACGGTCATCACGGAAGTACGCCGTCTGATGGAGGGAACATAATGGAAGGCCGCCCGCATACCGTCGCCATCATCCAGGCCCGCATGACCAGCACCCGCCTGCCCGGTAAAGTGCTCAAACCACTGCTCGGCGAGCCGATGCTCTGCTGGGTCGTCGAACGCCTGAAACGCGCCCGCACGCTCGACGACATTGTCATCGCCACCACCACCGATTCTGAAGACGATGCCATCGTCGCCCAATGCCAGCTGCACAACTACCCCTGCTACCGCGGCAGCCGGGACGATGTTCTCGACCGCTACTACCAAACGGCCACCGAGTTCCAGGCCGAAACCATCGTCCGCATCACCTCCGACTGCCCGCTGATCGATCCGGACCTCGTGGACGAAGTCGTCGACCTCTACCACAACGCCCGCCCGGAGTGCGATTACGCGTCGAACATCATCGAACCTCGAACCTTTCCCCGGGGCCTCGATACGGAAGTCTTTTCCTACGACGCTCTGACGAAGGTTCGTACTCTGGCTGACGATGCCCCTTCTCGCGAGCATGTGACCTACTACATCTATCGCCACCCCGAGCAGTTCAAACTGAAAGGACTTCGCGGAACCGAAGATGCTTCGGACTGGCGTTGGACGGTCGACACAGAAGACGATCTGGCGTTGATCACCCGAATTGCCGAGTCATTCGGATCGATGAACTTCGGCTGGCAGGAAGCGCTGAGCCGTTGCCGATCGAATCCCGAATGGCGAACCATCAACAGCCAGGTGCAACAGAAGTCGATTGAATAAACCGATGCCGCTGACCGTTGTTTTCCGGACCGATGCAAACGAGCAGATTGGATACGGCCATGCCATCCGCTGCCTCGCGCTGGCGGATGAGTTCCGGCGGCAAGGTGCGTCCGTCCATCTGTTGACGGCAAGCTTTTCCGACCAGTTGATTGAGCAGTTCGTATCCCGTGGCATCTCCGTTCATCAGCTGACGCCTTCAGACAACAGAGAGAGTGACGCTCAGGAAACCGCAACCATGGCGAAGCGTCTTCAGGCCGACGCCATGATCCTCGACGGATATCAGTTCTCTTCGGAATACCAGCTGACGCTGCGGAAATCGGAGCTCTTCCTGGGCTGTGTCGACGACTACCAGAGTTGCCCGGCGTATCACACCGATCTGATCATCAACCCCAATCTCAGTGCCTCTGACTCGCAGTACGCAGACATCGCTCCGAAATCGACCGTTCTCTGCGGCTCACGGTATGCGATGCTTCGTTATGAGTTCTTATCCCAAACTCCATTGCCCCAACAGCGCCCCTGCCGCAACGTGCTGGTCGCCGCAGGATTTACGAGGCAGGATGCCATCAACGAAAAGCTTGTGTCCGCGATCGAAAACCTGCTGGGGAAGTATAACCTGAGCGTCATTCATATCTGGCCTGGAGAAGGTGTCACTCCATTCGAGAGCCATTCGAGTACACCATCCTTCTTCGACCACACCGGCTACCGTCGTGTGCCGTTTGTCGACCGAATGGCCGACCTGTTATCGTCGACTCACTTCGCGATTGTCGCCGGGGGAAGCATCAATCTGGAGCTCTGCTATTTCGGAGTTCCCCGCGTATGCTTCCATTTCGCGGAGAATCAAATCGCGATTTGCCACGCCTTGCAAAGCCGGGGATGTGCCGAAAATCTGGGAGAGATTCGGGCAACAACGGCCAGAACGATTGAAGAGACAGCCGCCCGGCTGCTTGACGACAATGACAGACTGGAGACGATGGAGAAGAACAATCGCGAACTGGTCGATGGCCTCGGGACACGTCGGATCGTGACGGAAGTCTTCCACCGACTTAACGCCGTAGAGGATTGCGCGTGAATCAGCTTCTCTTTTTCGGAAACAATCGAGTCGGTGCGGAGGTCCTCCAGCGACTGCTGCAGTCGTCGTGGCCGCTGGCTGCTGTCGTTCATCACGATCAGCCGACGCCTCATATGTCGGCCCCGTTGCAAGAATGTCGCAGCAAGGGAATCCGCATCCTCACCCATCTCGATCTGCGAAAAGACGTCGTCAGGGACGAATTACTACAGTCGCCCGTCGAGACCGGACTTTCGTGCTACTACGGCTACAAGATTCCAGAATGGTTGTCGTCTCACGCGTCGAAAGGCATCTTCAACATTCATCCCAGCCTTCTTCCGTTTAATCGGGGCCGATTTACCAATGTCTGGTCAATCGTCGAACAGACCCCGTCTGGAAGCACACTCCACCAAATCACCGAGGAGTTCGATCGTGGCCCGCTCGTAGCCCAGATCAGAGTTCCCGTCTTGCCGAGCGACACCGGAGCGACACTTTACACCAGGCTGGAGGACGCCTCACTCCGTCTGTTTGAGGAAGCCTGGCCGTGTGTGATGAATGGGAGTTACGGACTCTGCCCGCAAGAACCGGGCGGCACGAGCCACACAATGAACGATGTGCGACAAATCGATCATATTGAGTTGGATCGCAGTTATCGCGCTTCCGATTTGATCAACATCCTTCGAGCAAGAACTTTCCCTCCTTTTGAAGGGGCTTACTTCACGGTTGAGGGCCGCAAGTATTTTCTTCGGCTCGAGATCGACAGAGAAGACCAAGAGACGGACGAATAATGCATTCAGCCTTTGAACTCTCCAATTCGGAGAAGGTATTGATCATCGCCGAACTCTCGGCGAACCATCGGCACAGCTACGAGCGGGCGGTCGAACTCGTCCATGCCGCGAAGGACTCCGGCGCCGACGTCGTCAAACTGCAGACCTACACATCGGCCACGATGACGGTCGACTCCCGCAATGATGATTTCATCATTCACGGCGGTCTCTGGGATGGGCGGCAGCTCTACGAGCTCTATCAGGAAGCGTGTACCCCCTGGGAATGGCAACCCAAACTGAAGGAAGTGGCCGAGAGTCTCGGCATGCCGCTGTTCAGCACGCCGTTTGATCACACAGCCGTCGACTTCCTCGAATCGATGAATGTTCCAGCTTACAAGATTGCCTCCTTCGAACTGGTGGACATCCCCTTGATCCGACGCGTGGCGGCGACCGGAAAACCGCTGATCATGTCGACCGGAATGGCCTCGATCGATGAAATTGACGACGCGGTGACCGCCGCCCGCGAAGCGGGAGCACGAGAGATCGCTCTCCTCAAATGCACCAGCGCATACCCGGCTCTTCCGAAAGATGCCAACCTGCTGACCATTCCGAATCTCGCCGCTCGCTTCGACGTCATTCCGGGCTTGTCCGATCACACGCTGGGCACCACGGTTCCGATCGCTGCGGTCGCCCTTGGAGCTCGTATTATCGAAAAACATTTCACTCTGGCCCGGAGCGATGGCGGACCGGATGCAGCGTTTTCGCTGGAGCCAGACGAGTTTCGCGAAATGGTCGATGCCGTGCGAATCACCGAGAAATCTCTCGGCGAAGTTTCCTATCGACGTTCCGCTGCAGAAGAAGGAAGTCTCAAGTTCCGACGCTCTCTTTACATCGTCGAAGACATGAAGGCGGGAGCAACACTTACGCCTGAGAATGTGAGGTCGATTCGTCCCGGTTATGGGCTGCCTCCGAAGCACCTGGAAGAGATTCTCGGGCGAACACTTCAGGTCGATGTCCCGGCGAATACCCCCCTCGACTGGTCGATGATCTCGTCCTGACGTTTGTGGATCTGGTATGGGTAATTCTCTTCAGATTCTCCGAATCGCGGCTCTGGTCAGCATGTTGCTTGCCGGCGGATTGTCATCGCGCTTGCGTGCTGAGAGTCTGACGAACGAAATGTGCCCGGTGCTCACCGATCAATCTGTTGATCCCGAGATCTTCATTGAACGCTCCGGAACGAAGATCTATTTCTGCTGTGAAACCTGTCTGGCGGAGTTCGAGGCCAATCCTCAGGACTATGCCTCCAATCTTCCGCCGGCTTTGCAGTCTGCGGTGGAGAGTGCGCCCGAGTCGTTTTCGGACAGCGACAATTCGTCCGGACTTCTGAAGGCGTGGAGTCAGTTCCACACTCTGCCAGTCTGGTCGCCAGCCAATTACTTTTCCGGAATGCCTTACTGGCCAGTGCTGATTCTTGGTCTGCTCATTCTGGCTGTCTGGGTCCTGGCTCTGCCGATCGGTACGACGTTCCGCCACCGGTATCTGTCAAATAGAACCGCTGCACATTGCACGGCTTATCTGGTGCTGGTGACTGTGAGCATTCAGCTCCTGCTGATCGCTCTGGCTTACCGACAGATCTCACGCGACAATCCCTTCGGCTACGCCAGTGTTGGCTCTGCAATTCCGGCCGAGGGCGTGCCCGTCCAGGCGGCTCGGATGCATCAGGAAATGCACTATCATTTCGGAAACCCGCCGCAGCCCCCCTTTCCTCACGACTCGGGACCGTCCCTCAAGAAACGGTATTATCGCGGGAACGATGAGCGTGATCCCGAGTTGTTCAACGGCGGGAACTATCTCACCTGCACCTTCGATATCGCGGTTGTCGATGAGACAGGGACGGTGCTTGAACCAGGCACGCGGCGGCCGGAACGCTGCTTTGTCGATTTGAAAATCACGCGTGCCCCATTCACCGCGGACGTCCTCTATTCCGACCGCATCATGGAACAGGTGTTTGCCACCAGCCAGTTTGAACTTCCGGGGCTCCTGACCGTTTCGGACCGGGTGAATCTGAAGTCCGTCGAAAAGGATCAAGTTTGGGAGCTTCGTTATCCGATCGATCCCAACGAGGAATCGGGGCCAATCTACCTCTGGCATGTGAATCTATGGGGAGCCGACGCGGTACCTGTCCTGCACTACGCAATTCACTACAATTTTGAGTCAGTCGATGGAATGATCGGTGAGGCAGCAGACGTTCGATTCGGAGCACTGCGGCTGACAACGCCGGTGATTCGGTATCAAATGCCGATTGAGGAATGGCTTCGAACAACCCCGTTCCCGGAACTTGAGAAACCGGGACCAGCAGATCCGAAGAAGTTGGGTATTGATGAGCACGTCAACGATGCAGACTGACGTGACGCCGCGCTCTTCGCGACTTCTTGAACCACCATTCTGCTCGGCGAGTTTTCTCGATCTGCCGGTTCGGGCGGAGCTTCCACCGGTGGAGTTCTGGCGGACTCGCAATGAAGCCGACTATTACGGAGCGTCGTTCAATATCGCGAATCATCTGGGACGACGGCGGGTGCCGCATAGTTATGCGGAATGGACGCACGGCTGGATTAACATGTTCCCGGTCATTCATCCCGAGTTGATCGTCGATTCCGACTGTCAGCAGCGGCGATGGAAAACGTATCTGGTGCACACCGCCGAAAACGCACAACTGCTGCGGGAGCACGGCTACACCAACGTGGAAGCCGTGGGCATGCCGTATCTCTACGCCGCTGACCTCCCGCAGATCGAACGACGGCCGGGCACGCTGCTGGTGATGCCGACGCACGGAATTGACCAGGGGGAACTCTCGCAGGATCAGCGGACCTATATCGATGCGATCCTCGATCTGCGAAAGGACTTCGAGACAATCTGCTTCTGTCTTCACGAACACACGGTTCGCTCCGAACGACTCACCGAACATCTCGACCGCTACGGCCTTCCCTGGGTTCAGGGAGCGGGCGCGAAAGATCGGCAATCACACAACCGGCTGCGGGTGCTGTTTCGCAGCTTTGAATTCATGACGACAAACTCGCTGGGCTCACACCTTCCGTACGCAACCAGCGAAGGGAGTCGCGTCAGTCTCTGGGGCGACTTTTATAACCGCACGAAAGAAGAACTGGCGACTACGCTGATCTATCGCACGTATCCGCAGATCCTGGAACACATCGCTCCGATGCTGGGGGAAGACTTCGCCCGGAAACGATTCCCTTGGGGATTCGTGAATCATCCCGCGCAGGCCGAGACCGCCGTCGATTGGGGACTGAAGGAAATGGGCGCCCAGAACCGGCGTGAGCCGGCGGAACTGGCTCGATATCTCGGGTGGAGCTGGTTCGACCAACGCTACTACGGCACGCGAAAGTTCGTGAAAGACTGGACCGCATTCACGAAGTACCAGATCAACAAGCGAATCCTGCGACGGATTCCCGCGTCCCCATAGACATCCCGACCTGGAAAGGACGTGGTTGGTTGTGGGGCGTACCTTGAAGCACAGAATCTTGGTTCTGTGTGGGGAACGTAATCCGCGTCCGCAGAGCGGACCCTACGGGAGTGGACTGCGTTTGGTTAGATTTCGTTGATGCTGACGGGGCTGGGTTTGTGTTCTTCGGCGGCGACGTCGGCGTCGACCATGGTCTGGACGAGTTCCTCGAAGATCATCTTGGGTTTCCAGCCGAGTTCCTTTCGAGCGCGGGAGCTGTCGCCGAGCAACAGGTCGACTTCGGCGGGACGGAAATAGCGGGGATCGATCTGCACGAGCACGCGGCCGTCGGGACCGATCCCTTTCTCGTTCAATCCTTCTCCCTCCCAGTCCAGAGGCAGATCAACGTGTTCGAAGGCAAGTTCACAGAACTCGCGAACGCTGTGCAGTTGCCCGGTGGCGACCACGTAGTCGTCCGGAGTCTCGACCTGCAGCATACGATACATGGCGTCAACATAATCGCCGGCGAAGCCCCAGTCGCGACAGGCATCGAGGTTGCCGAGGTACAAACAGTCCTGATGACCATGGACAATGGCGGCGACTCCCCGGGTGATTTTGCGGGTAACGAAGGTTTCACCGCGGCGAGGGGATTCGTGGTTGAAGAGGATGCCATTCACCGCGAACATCCCGTACGACTCCCGGTAGTTACGAGTGATGTGAAAGGCATACGCCTTGGCAGCCGCATAAGGACTGCGGGGATAAAACGGAGTCTTCTCCGTCTGCGGCGTCTCGACGACCTTGCCGTAGAGTTCCGATGACGAGGCCTGATAGAACCGCGCGTTGAGATCGAGTTCCCGCATCGCTTCAAGAATCCGGACCGTTCCGACGCCGGTCACATCAGCCGTGTATTCTGGAATATCGAACGAGACCTTCACATGCGATTGGGCTCCGAGATTGTAGATTTCATCGGGCCTCACGACCTTGAGAATGCGATTGATGGACGACGAATCGGCCAGGTCGCCAAACGCAAGATGCAGCCGGACATCGTCTTCATGCGGATCCTGATAGAGATGATCAATGCGTCCGGTATTGAACGACGAGGAGCGACGGATCACGCCCCAGACCTCGTACCCTTTGCTGATCAGGAGTTCGGAGAGATAGGAGCCATCCTGCCCAGTAATGCCGGTGATGAGAGCTTTTTTGCCGTTGCGCGGAGGCAGCGTGGTGGGAATCTGCGTCACTAAGAAAAATCCTTGGAGGGAAGAGTCGTTGAGGTCATTGGGAATCGAGATCGAGCCGGTGAAGAGCGGCTGTTAGAGTCTGATTCCGGGGAGAGCCTGTCTGCTGAGAACTGGATTTCGGGATGGGGCGAGACGATCCATAGTCCGTCATCTCGCCATTCGCTGGGTGCACGTTATACCCTATCAGCCTCAAATGCAGCAAATCCAGTGTCTCTCGGCCTGTTCAGCTCTTATTTAGCGGCTGATTCGCTTCGCGAATAATGGAGAACCCATCGTCGCCCAGTGGCTGATAGAGCGGAAGAAACAGGCGAGCATCCCATTCAGAGATAATGGGGTGCTCTTGTTCCCACGCAAGGAGATCCCCCTGGTGAATCCGTTGAAAGTTGCAGTACCCGGGCTTCATCTGGAATCCCTGGTCGGGCGTCACCTTATGAATGTACTCGACTTCGTAGTACTTGTGGCCATCGATCTGCGTTTTCTTCAGACAGTCCTCGGCTCGTAACGGTGCCTCCGCGATGCAGCCGACCCGATGCAACGCCACCCAGATGGCTGATTCCTGAGCTTCGATCGATGCGAGCCGATCGTGACGGCCAGCCTCAAAGGTAAAACCGCGAAAGCCATGGTCAATCAGGTAGCGGTCGGAGACGCCGGTCAACTTGTCTCCGCTGCCGATGACCGAATGGACGGGGAATTCGCCGGCAAGCTGCACGCTGGGAACATCGAGCGGAACGCTGATATAGGGGACACTCTCGCTGCTTGTCGTATGGCAGTCGAGAAAGAAGTTCCGGTCTTCGGGATGCCGAAGGTTATCGATGATTTTGATAATCTCTCGAAGTTCATATTCTTCACTCGACTGCGGCTCGCGGCCCTTCCGCATCGCGTCGATCCGTTCGGGGAGCCAGATCCGGTTCAGATCTTCATCGATGTACCGAACGCCTGCGGCCAGGGCTTTAAGATTGCCGACGATCCCGACCATCGTCCCGAAGAACGGGGGATCATCGGCCTGCAACTTGCGAATGACGGACGCCAGCCCCTGCACTCCGGACGGTTCGTTCCCGTGGATTCCCGTCAGCACAACGAGCAACGGACCTGCCCGCCCCTGGGAATGCTGACCGAGAATGCGTCTCACTTTGAACGGGACACAAGTGAGTGGATTTGTCAGTTCAACTTCAGTCATGGTGTCGGTAAAGCGTCTGCTGGCAAAGGTTCCTGGAGTTTACGGACGGAGTCTTCCAGAACGTCGCATCCTTCACGCACGAGTTCGAGTCCTTTCTCTCGGGACAGGCTCTCGCCCTGGGGGTAATACTTTTCGAGAAGTACCGACTCGGTCGTTCGGAACGAGCCGGGCCGCGGAACGAGTTCACTAAGTCCCGGCCAGTGCGGTTCATGAGCACAGGCGACTTCAATCGTGGACTGTGCATACTCCCGCACGATGGAACTTGAGAGCCCCTCGTTAACGGCCCCGAACAGCAGTTGATGATGCAGGTGATCAAAATCGGGCACCAGCAACCGGTTCCCTTCGACCTGCATGGAGTCGATTCCTTCGGTGGGCGTCACGAGAAGTCGTTCGTCTCGAACACGATGAGCCAGCTGATAAACGAGCATCATCACGCCGAGAACAATCTCCGGCAGGTTGCTGTCAATGTTACGCATCTCGACCGTGCCATGCAGATTGAGCCTCACCGGATTCCATGCCGAGGTCAGCAGGCTTCCGCCAGCTTCCTCGAACAGATCCTGACCGACACGCGCGCTCGACAACGCATTCAACCAGGCGTGATGCCGTTCAAACTGCAGCTGCACCAGTTGTTCGATGCTCTCGGCATAGGGTCTCAGCCCGCCGACTTCCGGCAGGAGCGTGTAGACACCTTCCCAGCCGTACTCTTCATTGCCTCGATAACGAGCCGTCCGATGAGCGAGTCCAGACGATTGTCCTTCGTAAAACGGGCAGGCCCGGCTCAGGGCAATCATCACCGGATCGAGAGCGGTCGCCAGATTGTAGGTGTTAAGCAACTCGTTTCGTGCATCGGCTGGCGCGTCGTACGCGACGCCGATTCGAGAATCGATTGTTCCGCGCGGCACCTCGATATGCAGATGTGTCCCGGCGCATTTTCCCGCATTCAGGAACCGCTCGTGTCCGATCGTACGAACCTGAACATGATACTTGACCTCATCCCGAATAACCGGAATGAGGTGGACCGGATAGACCGAATACGGGTAAAGCCGAACGCCAATCTCATTTCCCGCGTCTATCGCGAGTTGAAGGATGTCGCGGTAACTGTCGGCCAATTCGCGCGGAGATGACGAAGGCGGCGTGTTCAGCTCGAGGATATTCTTCACCCATTCGGTGGCGAAGAACCCTCGAGAAAGCCCCCTCGATTCGGCCATCTCGAAGCATTGCTGCACCAGATCATCGGCGCGATGAGACGGTTCTCCGCCCGGTTCGACCACGAAGAATTCCTGCTCCAAGCCCATACGACGCGTCATAGTCGACAGTCCTTTTTCTCCCGCAAAACGATTCTGTCCACTTGGCGATAGACGCATCCGAAGCTCGAACACGCAGGCGGACATGAACTGGAGCGCGAAAGTTGCAGACGATGTGCCAACCCGGAGGAAACTCCACACTGCGGCCGTAAACCTCGAGACGTCAACGAGAAAACGCCATTCTTCCGAGCGCTCGGGCGAGTAATTGTCCTCCGGAAACGAAGTCAGGCGGACCGTCTGATGACCGCCCGCCTGTCGTTCTGCTGGTCGACGCTCCAGCTCAATCCTCGCGGAACGAGATGAAGTGCGGTGCTTTCCGCTCGCGTTCAATCCGATTGCAGAAGGAGTTCATCAGCTTCAGATACAGCTCCTCCTGATAGATCGCGTCTTCGATTCCGGCGTCGATATTCGGATTGTCGTTGATTTCGATGATGTACGCTTTCCCCTGCACTTCTTTCAGGTCGACTCCGTAAAGTCCGTCACCGATGACCGCCGAGCCCTTGATCGCGGTCTGCAGAATGTGACTGGGGACCTGATTCAGCGGCAGCGTCTCGGCATCGCCGGAGACATTGTTCTTCTCTTCCGTGTTCCAGTTGTAGATCTGCCAGTGACCGTCGGCCATGTGGTACTTGCAGGCGTAGAGCGGGCTGCCATCGAGAACACCGATCCGCCAGTCGAACGGCGTGCGGATGAATTCCTGAGCAATGACGACTTCCGACGTCTTGAACAGCAGCTCCAGCTTTTCCTTCATCTCGTCCTGATCGTTGACCTTGAAGACGCCGATCGAAAAGCAGCTGTCCGGGAGCTTCAGCACGATCGGG
Organism: Planctomycetaceae bacterium; assembly: GCA_017795105.1. GTDB lineage: Bacteria > Planctomycetota > Planctomycetia > Planctomycetales > Planctomycetaceae > Rubinisphaera. Next base: position 4,658,807 of record CP051247.1, on the reverse strand, counting down.
AACTTGTATTTCACCAGCGCCTGATCATCGAGAGCTTCCTTGCAGATAAGCCAGGACCGGGGTTGCCGCACGCGGCTGCGGGACAATCGCTCGTAGAGATACATTTTGTTCGAGCAGCGAAGGATCGACCAGGGATCGTCGATGACAATCAGCCCTTCCGCGTAAGCCCGGCGGGAGAACTTGTACGTGTGATTGTTGACCGAGGTCGTTTCGCGAATGAAGATCGCATCGAACTCGCAGATTCGGTTGTAGTCCTGCCGGGTGATGAACTCGGTGTAGAAACCGGTCTTCTCAGCCGCATCCCGCATTCGGTGCAACGCTTCCTGACACGACGGAGGCGTCTTCTCCTGGGGGTTGATCAGGATGCCGAGATCGTAGTGGAAGTACTTGAAGCGAGTTCGACGAAATCGCTTCTTCTGGAAGTACTTCGAGGCGAACTTCTCGAATTCCTCGGGATGCTCTTTCAACACGTTCGACAACGGCAGCAGCTGGACCTTTCGGACTTCCCAGTTCTCGTCCTTGTTGAAGACGACCCGGAACAGCAGCAGCTCGAACTGTTGGGACAGAATTTTGGCCAGCGGAGCAAACGGCTGGTTCGGCGTGTTCTCGAAGTAGATGTCGAGTGCGAACTCTTTCCCTTCGACATCCTTCAGATGCTGCTGGATCGCATCCTGGACATCGTCGGCTACGCTCTGGACCAGCGTTACACTCGACAGATCGCGAAGTGAAGTGACATTCGGAATCACTTTCTGGTCGCGAGCCGAAGCGAGTAGCGAAACGTAGTAGCCGAATTTGTGAGGCTTGAACGACTTGCAGAGGTTGAAGATCCGGAACAGGTTTGAGTTCTGGTACTTCTGCGACGACAGGTACGTTTTGGCGGCAATGACTTCCGTGCCCGGAATGTCGAGCGGCCAGCTCTTGGGACTGTCGACAACGATCACGTTATTCCGCTGATCGGGATCGCTGGCTTCGGTACTGACCAGTTCCTTCCGCATCCGGACTGCCGGCTCGCCGGCAGCGTAGTAGTCGGACAGCCTCTCAACGATCTCAAAGCCGAACTTCTCGTACCAGTCGATCAGCTTTTTGTTCTCGGCATCGGCTTCGAGCGTCAGCCGGTGATAGCCGTTTTCGCGAGCGTGACTGACGATGCCTTCGACCAGTTCGGCTCCGTAGCCGTGCTTCTGATAGTCGGGATCAACGGCCAGTGAATAGATGCGAAGCGAGTTCTTGTAATTGAGCAGAATCGCCGCGCCGACGTTGCGGGGCGGGCCGTCGTCCGGACTCGCTTCCAGAATCATGACGATCTGGGCGGGACTGGTGATACTCACCCGCAGCGATCTCCGATTGCTGCGACGGTGCTCAGGAAAGCAACGACTCTCCAACTGATCAAGGAAGGAGAGGTCGTCCAGCGTGGCGATTTTCATTCGAGGCTCGCGTGATCCGTTACCCGGATCGGGAGGGAGGTACGCCGGCCCGGACCTGTCCGAATGACCGACGCGGAACTATATGATTCCCCCTGAGAAAATTCGAGAGTCCGCCCGGTCGCCAACGCAAAAAAATTCGAAGACCTGCACTCAGCAGGACACGGGACTCCGCCTCGGTCGAAGCACCTAACGCAAGAAACCTTCTTCCCCAGAGTGGAGAAGAAGGTTTCGCGAGCAGAAGTTGGCGATTTCGTTCTGTCTCGTATTTACCCGGACTTAGTAGCTTTCCGGGGTCGGTCCGACGTCGCAGGTCACGTCGCAGCTGTCGTCGCAGTGATCCCATTCGTCGTTGTAGGTGCTGCCGGCGATGCTGCCTTTGTGGCCGGCGGTGCCGTTGTAGGCGAAGTTCTGGTTAACGCTGCCGAAGGCGGCTCCGACGTCTTCGAGTTCCTGGTTGACGTTGAAGGCCACTTCCGATAGGCCGACAACCATGCCCAGGACGCAGATCGTGGCGACCAGGACCAGTTCAGCCGAGATGATGAAGCCAGCTTCGTCGTTGTACAGAGCGTTGAGGATGTTCGTCATTGTTTTGGTCTCCAGGAGGTTGATTTATTGGCTTGAGTGTGTGTCAGGTTGTTGACGGACTGTAAAGCAGCAGGCGTGCCAGTGGGGACTCAGGGGGTCTGCGCAGGATGGAAAACAAAAAGCTAGATCGTGATTCAAATCCTTACGGACAGATAGTTTACGTTCTTGCATTTTTTTCAAAGAATCGACTCAAGAACCGATTCAACACCTTCAGCCACTATGTTGCGATTCGACATCGCAATCTGCCCGCCAAAGGAAAGACCGCCTCTAACCTCAGTTCACACAGACACTTACGGCAATGACTCCAAAACGACACGTGGTGTTTTTCGACAACGGCTCCGGGGATTACGGATTCCGGACTTCTATCAGATCCGGATACCTGTTACAGACTTATGCGACCGACCTGCACGACGCAGGAGACTCAGTCATCACGCCAGGACGGCTCGACTGAGTTTTCCCCCGGAACCAACTTCTCAGACTTTGCATCAACAGCATGGATCGCAGCATGAAAGCAGTCTGGCTGACATTGTGTCTCGTGCTCGCAGGCACGGGCTGCACGTCGTCTCGCATGCCGACCAGTTTTTCGAATCTGATGCCTAACCGCAGCATTTCCGGACAATGGGAGCCGGAAGTCGACTACGAAGCTCAGGTGAAGAAAGACAAGCAGTCCGAAAACGATCACGACTAGTTTCCCTGCCTCCCTTCCCGCACTCCTCCTCGACGGAACAGTACTCATGGCATGGATGCCATCGCAGAAACCTCGACTGCCGCTCCGCCTGCTGTGCGCGGTGATCGGCTGCCTGATGTTGACCGGCTGCGAAGTCGGACGGACAATGTTTCAACACAGCAGCGGTCAGAGCTCTCCGTGGATCGGAATCGATTTGATTCCCCGTCGGAAAGAGGTCTCGGCGATCAATCACGTCGAACCGAAATCCGATCGGGATAGCCAAACCCCCTCCCGGAGTGTTACGCTGGCGGCTGAAGAAACCAAACCTGCGAAGAAGTTCGGCAAGAAGCCCGTTCGCCTCGATTTGCCGGCGAGTGAGGCGGCTGCTCAACCGGCGACTCTGGTCCATACCGAAGACGTCGAGTTCAGCGTCTCGTCCATGCGATTTCGCAGTTTCTAAACGATGGCCGCGGCTGAGCCGCGAGTTCTCCTGCGTTTTCGAATGGAGCTGATCCGACTCGGCTCTCGGAGACATCGCCGCAGGATCGAGGAAGGGACTCCCGTTGAGTCAGACAGCGTCGCCGGACAAGGATCGTCTGAACGTGATCGGCCGCCTGGTCGAAGCGGTCTGCGCGCGTCCGGTGACAATGCTTCTTCTCAGTCTGCTCATCACCGGAATCTGCGGATTCACTGCCGCCACCGGACTGAAGTTCAAGTCCGATCGCTCCGATCTGATCAGCCCTAAGGCCGACTTCCATCAACGCTGGATGGAATACTGCAAGCGGTTCCGTGAGACCAACGAACTTCTGATTCTGGTCGAAGGGGAGGAATCGCCCCGTCTCCAGACCGTCGACTGGATCAGTCGCGAGTTAATGGCTCGGAACGATCGTTTCCAGAACGTGCTCGTGCACAGTCAGGACCAGTTCTCCGCGGAAACGACCCAGGACTTCCAGGAGAAGTTCGTCGAACTCCAGACGCAGGTGCAACTGGCGAAACTGATTGCCGAGCCCGACTCGAACAACGCCCCTCTTCTGCAGCTGCTCGGATTAACTCGGCACGAGTTGAGTGCGGGCGGAGGGGAACGAGCCGGACAGGCTCTGCTGGTGACCGATCGGATCGCCCGCTCGCTCGAACGCTCGCTGCAGTCGATCGATCAGTCGTACGACCGCTATTTCCCCGAGAAGGTTACCGCTGATCAGGAATTCTGGCAGCGATACGTCGGCGATCCCCATGTCGTCTATCGACAGGAAATTGCGGAAGGGGATCAGAATCAGTCAGCGGCTCCTGCTCAGGAAGAAGTCGCCGGGCAGGATGAAAACAGCATCATCAGCGTGGTCCCGGTCGCCAGTGCGACGGCCGGCAGTGAAAAGTATGGGGAATCTCTCGAAGTTCTCGGCGAGATCGTCGCCGCCGCCCGGCAACGATTCCCGGGGCTGGAGATCGGCGTCACGGGCATTCCTCAGCTCGAACATGAAGAGATGGTTCGGTCTCAGGACGACATGGCCCTTGCGACGCTGCTCTCTTCGACCGGCGTCATTCTGCTGCTGATTTTTGGCTATCGCGGCCTCTCGCTCCCGACAGTCTGCTGTCTCACCGTTGGCGTGAGTCTGATCTGGACGCTCGGGGCGACCACGGTATTGATCGGACATCTCAATATTCTGTCGATGGCCTTCGTGGCGATCCTCGTTGGACTCGGGATCGATTTCGGCATTCATCTGCTCTCGTCGTTTCAGGATTTCCGCAAGGCCGGCGACGACGTTCCCGAAGCGCTTGCCCGAGCCGGTCATACAGTCGGGCGGGGCATCGTAACGGCTGCGTTCACAACTTCCGTCGCGTTTCTCTGTGCCGGTCTGACTGACTTCCCCGGCGTTGCGGAACTGGGCATCATCGCCGGTGTCGGCGTTCTGCTTGCAGTGATCGCCACGTTCATGATCTTTCCGGCGATGGTCGTGCTGATGTCCCGACTGCGAACTTCGCGGACGGGGCTGCTGAGCGGCGGCCGCCAGCTTCCGCTCAGTTCGGGACCAGCCGTCGAACGTCCGCTGATGCGTCTGCTTCAGGGAACCAGCCAGCGACCTGTTCGTACTCTGATTTTCGTTCTGATCCCGATGCTCGCCCTTTGCCAACTGGCGTGGACCTGGGAGAACGGAAGTGTGAACTGCCGGGTCGTTTACGATTCCAATCTGCTCAACATGCAGCCGCGGGACCTGCCTGCGATTGAGACTCAACAGGCGTTGACGCGAGGACAGACCGCCAATGTTCTGTACGCAGTCAGCTGGTATCCGACTCGCGAGGAAGCCCGGCATTATGCCGAACAGTTTCGCCAGCTCGATTCGGTGGGCGAAGTCATCGAGATGGCGTCCCATTCCCCGGACGACCTCGACATGCTGACCGGAAAGGTTCAGCTGCCAGGACAGTCAGCTGATGATGCGATGACCGTCCTCGAAGCCCTGGATGCGGCGATCGCGACCGGAGCCCCGCCGCTGGCGGTTCTGCCTCACAATCCCGCCGAGGTCGGTGCCCTGCTTGAGCAGATTCTGGTTGCCCTGAATAGCTCACAAACCGTTTTGAACACGCAGCTCCGCCTGGAAGTTGACCACTTCCTCGAGATCTTTGCCCGCCAGCCGTTCGAGGTACAGATTCAGATTCTGGCCGCCGCGGAACGGGAAGTGATCCGCTCGTTGTGGTCGGAGATTCGCTGGATGGCGATCGAACTTCGGAACGCCATCGAGACTCAACACGCTTATCTGGAGAATGTCACGGAACGCTTTCGCAGCAGTAATGGCGACTGGCTGCTGCAGATTCGCCCTTCGATTGATGTCTGGAACGATGCCGGGCTGGCGCAGTACGTGTCCGAACTCCGCACTGTCGATGCGGAAGTCACCGGGACGCCGATCCAGAATTTTGAAGCGTCTCGTCAGTTAAAGCAGAGCTATCTGAATGCTGCCGCGTATGCCGCTCTGGCGATCGTGCTGATTCTCATGATCGATGTGAGCCGCTCCAAAACAATCGCCCGCGTCTGGCCGGCCGCACTCCTGTTGACTGGTCTCCTGCTGATGGCCCGGCAACTCGCAGGCTCAGAGTCTGCTCCGGAGTTGACTCCACTCCGGTTATTACTGGCGTTTGTCGGCGCGGTGGTCGGCGGCAGTCTGCTGGTCGAACGGAAAGAATGCGTTGTCGGACTGATGGCTCTCGTCCCCCCCACCCTGGGCACCGGCATGCTGCTGGGAACAATGGCACTGACCGGCATCGATTTCACGCCGGCCAATTTGATCGCCCTTCCGCTGGTTCTCGGCATCGGGATCGATGATGGAATCCACGTGATTCACGACTTCCGCCGAAGCCGCGGACGATACGTTATGTCAGGAAACACTTGTCGAGCACTCGTGTTGACCTCAATGACGTCCATTGTCGGTTTCGGATCGCTGGCGTTCGCCGCCCACCGGGGGCTGGCCGGACTGGGCCGAGTTGTCGTCACCGGCATTGCCAGCTGCCTCATCGTTTCGATCGTTGTTCTGCCCGCTGCCCTCGTTCTGCTGGCGCACATCCGTCCCCGCAAAGACGCGGCATTCGCCCCGTTGCCGGCCGCCGCCGAAGACGAGTCTCAACTCGCTGCGTGATGAGGGAAATCCCTTCTCAGGCCCCGCAGCTTCTCCCTATCTCCCCTATCCCCCCTGATCCGATAGCGAATCAGTACGGGATTCTCCCGATCTTCACACACGTCGCACGATCCGTTGAATGCGGACTGCGAAATCTGCCGAAATTACTAATGGCGAATGCGTCCGCAGGCTGCGTTCAGATTGTGTCTGCGTACGAATTTTTCAGCCGTTACGTCTTGAGACTGAGAATCACCGGTCTCACCCGCAGGTCATGCTTCAGCAGATGTTCAAAGTCATCGGAATGGGGTCGCTCACATGGATCCGAAGAACTCTCAGGTCCAGCCGCAACTCGTCATCACACACGAAGGCGACATTCTCGGGGAAGATAACCCTGAGAACCGGGAGATGGTACGTCGCATCCACGCCTGCCTGAATGCCTGTGAAGGCATTTCGACCGAAGAGCTTGAACAGGGCATCATTGCCGATATGTGCCGCGTTATGGGTCAGGTCGTGCCTTTGCTGCAGGAAAAGGAAGCCAACCGCAAAGCCGGCTGACGCTGTCCGAACACGATCCAACAAAAAAAGCCGTCGGGAAACCCCCCGACGGCTTTTTTGATTTCATGGAGAGCTCGGTGAGAGCCAGAAGCGAATCGCTTCCGACCCTCGGTGGCTCTCTGCTTATTCGATCAGCCCGCGAAGGGAATCGAGAATCATTCCGTTCACGCTGCTCGGTTCAGCGAAGCCCCACATCGAGCGGACGAGGTCGAACATCAGCAGGGTGCAGATTCCCATCATTGCCGTGGATACGAGCACGAGGCTGAAGGAAACCATGTCCCATTCCGCGGCGGCCGCACCAACGGCTGCACCACCACGCATCCCCGGAGCTGCCAGCGCGGGCACGCTCTCGCCGGACTCGAACTCATCTTCGAACGCATCGTCATCGGCTTCAAGAACATCTTCGTCGAGCATGTCGTCGGAGACATCCAGATCGCCATCGCTCAGTTCGTCGAAGCTGTCTTCATCGTCGAAATCATCGAAGCCGCCTTCATCGGTGACTTCCGAGGAATCGAAGGCCATCGTTTCGACCGATTCGTCATCGTCAAACATGACCACGCCGGTCGTGTCGTCGCCTTCCATCTCGGCATTGCTGTCTTCGAGCAGCGGCATGTCGAACGACGTATCGTTGTCTTCTTCGTCGCCCACCGTTCCCATCATCGGGATCGTGGCATCGCCGGTTTCGCGATCACGGTGATCATCAGCCAGCGTGATTCCGGAACCATCATCCGGGACGAGCGAAATTCCGCTGTCCGCTCCCAGGGTCAATCCGGCTTCATCTTCATCGCCGGCGTCGAGCGAGATTCCGCTGTCGAGTGCCAGGTCGAGAGAAAGACCGCTGTCGCCCGAGGAGAACGAAAGACCGCTGTCCGGTTCGGACATCACATCACTGAGAATCGAGACGTCGTCGTCATCGCCAGCTTCTTCGAGCCGAATATTGCTGTCGCCATCGGGCGGAGCCAGTGTCAGGTCGCTGCCCGGGCCGTCGGCATCGAGATCGACACCAGACATGCGGAAGTCGCTGGAATCGGGGTCTTCATCGTCGGCCCCCACGAGCGTGACATCGCTGTCGGAATTGCCGATCAAAGCATCTTCGTCGGGATCTTCCTGCAGCTCGAGAACGGCTTCATCTTCTTCCAGAGTCACATCCGAGTCGGAACTTGCCTGCGGATCGTCCATCGAAGCCAGCCGGACATCGCTATCGCTGATTCCCGCCCAGCGGTCATCTGATTCGTCCACTTCCATGACATCGTCGCTGGAATCCGACATCCGAATCGGAGTCGGTGTCACATCGCTCATGCTGGCATCGACGAAACGGACGTCGCTGTCGCTGGGTTCTTCCGAAAGCGAGCTCTCGTCCGAACCACCCGCATTGTCTTCGGTTGGCGACGTCTTCCATTCCGACTCCAGGGTCGGATCGACGACCAGACGAACATCGCTGTCGGAACTGGGAGGTTCGTTGGGCGGCTGTTTGCTGATGACCGTGGGCATCTCGCCCATGTCTTCTTCGAGAATGACCTGGCTTCCCTCGGTGGTCGGTTCATCGAGCACAAGGTCGTTGTCGCGGATAATATCCGAACTGGGAATATCGAAGCCCGAGTCTGGCTCGAGATTGCGGGCCAGTTCCTCGATGTCTTCCGATTTGAACTTCCAGGTTCCGCGATCAGAGAATGCTCGGATATCGCCCTTCTCGCGTTTCCGGTTCAATTCCTCAACCGAAATCGAGAGTCGGCGGGCCGCGTCTTCAATGTTGATATACTTGCTGGCCATAAGAAAACTCTTCTCCGAAGCTGTAACGACCGGCGGTGCGCTCACTCGCTTCGTCCCCGAGGAGCTGCACGCAAAGTGAACCGGATCCTTGAGTGAATACTCGGCAAAAAGGCGATAAAAGGTGCAGAAATGCGCTCAAAAACATGATACGGGGAACGGAGGCGTATTCAAGAGCCTGTCCATTCCTCCCATGGTCTTTCACACAACTCGACCCCGAACGATTCCGTCCGCCAGGGAGCTCAATACCAGTCTTCTACCATTGGCTATCGTCCATATACCACACCGCGATTGACCGAAGGGCCCCGAAAGGGTGGGGGAATGGATTGAACGTGGATAATTGCAGTTTCCAGACGTGTTTTACCGGTTGTAGTGGACGCTCAAGAGCCGTCTCGACACTCTGCTCGGAAGACTCGCGAACATTCTCAACTTTACCCTGACTCCCCGAGTCTCCTCACCAGAACTGCGGTCATATCGTCGGCCGGTGGGCTCGTGTCCGTCATTTCCCGACAGGCGTTAAGCAGGTTGCGAATCGCCTGCTCGGCTGAAGAGTCCTTCGACCTGAGGATGCAGTCGATCATTCCCTCACGACCAAAAACGTCGCCGTCCGGACTGACCGTCTCGCAGATTCCATCCGTCGAGAGCAGAAGTTGATCTCCCGGCTCCATCGGAATGTCGGGAGAACATCGATAGCGGACCTTGCTCTCGATGCCGAGCATCAGTCCGGTACTCGGCAGCGAAAGATGCCGACCGTCGGCTTTCAGAAAATCGGCCCGATGCCCTGCCCCGACGTAACGGAAGGTGTGCTCGCGGAAGTTGAGTTCGGCCAGGAACAGAGTCACGAACCCGAAGTCCCGCAGATCGGGCACGAGACAGTCGTTGAGGCACTCCATGATTGTATCGAGACGGATCTCGGTCCGCAGAATCGCGCGGAGATACGAGCGAACCTCGACCATTTCCAACGCCGGGGCGAGGCCGTGCCCGCTGACATCGCCCACGGCGACAAAGACGCGGTCCCTGCCCATCGGGATGTAGTCGTAGTAATCCCCGGAAACTGTTTCGGCGGCCCGGACGGCTCCGGCTACTTCGTACCCCGGAAGGTCGGGTGCGGCTCGAGGATAGAGAAGTGTCTGCACCGCCTTGGCGGCTTGGATCTCCTGTTCCTGCCGCATCTGATCGGTAATATCGGTCGAGATCCCGCCAACCCCCATGACGCGCCCTCGGGTGTCGATCACCGGAAACTTGACCGAAACGTACGTGTGCGGACCGTCCTTCGTAGCGGCGACTTCCTGAGTATGCTGAGTTTCCCCATCAGCGAAGATCTTGTGGTCGTTGGAATGGAAGCGTTCGGCACGTTCGCTGTCGAAAATTTCGAAGTCGGTTCGCCCATCGATCTCTTTACGATTGAGATCGAAGTGCTCAACGAACTTTGAATTCACCAGCTGATACTGCCCTCGCAGATTCTTCAGGAAAGCAACACCGCTGACGTTTTCGAGCACGCTGCGGAGCATCAGCTTCAGTTCGCGACCTCGACGCTTCTGCCGAAGTTCCCGGGTGCGATCGTGCAGATAAAAGACGACAAAGGTCTGTTCGCCATCGCGGATGCGACGACCGTGGATCTCACAGATGCGATATTTTCGGAGATTGGAGCGAAGTCGTGCCAGGAGAGGTCGTTGCCCTGCCGGGTCGATCGCAGGATTCAGACAGAGCTGAAAAAACTGTCTTCCCGCCACTCGATCGCGTTCAACAAACAGGTCTTCAAGATCTGTCCCCGGCTCAAGAAGGCGACGCAAACGGATAATCCGCGTCACTTCTGGCGAGTAGAACTGAACGCGACCTTCCGCGTCGAAAATGACGGTCGGACAGGGCGAAGATTCCGCGATCTGCCGAAACGCTTCCGCAAGAGCTGATTTCGTAAGGTCCGACTGCATATACGACTCGAGTCTTTCGTGGAAAGACAACGCGTCCCTGCTGGTCCTCATCTCGCGGCGAGCGTGGCGACTTTGGTCATTCAAAGCCCGCGAATCATACCAAAATGCACTGGCAAGATTCAAGACGCCTTTGATGTATCTCGGAGCTCGAGCACACGACGGCCAATGATCTGTCAGTCCGAAATCCGATTCCGAACGAGGATCTTATCGGCTTCCAGAAAGATGTGCCGAATTTCCGGGTGAGCGTGCCGGATCGCCTGCTCGATCGAATCGATCAATTCTTCCACCTGATCAGTCGAGAGCCCATCGCGGAAGTTCAATTCCAGAGCGAGCAGGATCTGATTCGGCCCAAAGTGCAGCGTCAACGGCCGCCGGGCGCGTTCGACCCCGTCGTAGTTCTTCACGATCTCCATGATACTTTTCACGGTTGCAGGCGAGGCGCTCTCGCCGATCAGCAGCCCATGCGATTCGTAAATCAGAACGAACGCCACGCCGGCCAGGATGAACCCGATGACGATTGAAGCCACGCCGTCGAGGACAGGCATGTCGAACAGATGCCCGAAGAAGATTCCGAGAAATGCAACCACCAGACCGGCCAGTGCAGCCGAGTCTTCAAACAGAACTGCGAACGTCGTCGGATCCTTGCTTTCACGAACAGAGCGCCAGAACGACTTGGCCCCTTTGACTTCCAGGAACCCTTTCAACGCCAGATACCAGGCTCCGGATTCAAAGATCACGGCCAGCCCAAGGACGATGTAGTTAACCGTCGGATCAGAAAGATGACCGGGATGCAGAACATGCTGAATCCCTTCGTAAATGGAGATCCCGCCTCCAAGTCCGAAGATCAGAATTCCGACGATCAATGTCCAGAAATAAAGTTCAGGGCCGTAGCCGAACGGATGGCGATCGTCGGCGGATTGCTCGCTGCGTTTGATTCCGAACAGCAGCAGCCAGCCGTTGCCGGTATCGACCAGCGAGTGAATGCCCTCGGTCAGCATCGCCGAGCTTCCTGTGATCCCGGCTGCGATGAACTTCGTCACCGAGATGAGGAAGTTCCCGACAATCGCGCCGTAAATCGCCAGCTTCGAGCCAGACGTTGCCATATAGATTTCTCCCTGCTGCGTTTTCCTGGATACCTCCCCTAAACTTAACGACCGAAAGAGGGTCGACAACGCCGTCTTTGAAGAATTCGGAACGCCTCCGAACCGATCTGAGCAGCGCGAATTGTTTCACGACCGACTTCGACTTATAGTGAACGGCCCACCCGCACACGCGCCAATCCCACAGAAAGGGCAGCTGGTATGCTTAATGATCTCACTCGCAGAGGCCTGCTCGGTAAATCCGCGGCGACCCTCGGACTGGTCACCCTCGGCAGCAGTGGTCCTTACCTGCTGGCGAAGGATTCGGCACCGGGAACGCTCAAAGAATCGGCTCGCACGATTCCGCTGGTCGAAGACTGCGATGTGATCGTCTGCGGTGGAGGTCCAGCCGGAATTGCCGCCGCCATTTCCGCGGCTCGCAGCGGCGCTCGCGTTCGCGTCTTCGAATGCCACGGCTGTCTGGGCGGTGTCTGGACGAGTGGGATGCTCAGCTACGTGATCGACGCCGGCAAGCCCGGCCTGAATGCAGAGCTCTCTTCACGACTGAATGCGATGGGTGCTCGCCTGACCGATCACCGCAAGAAGAATTACGACAACTACGTCTACGATGTCGAAGCGATGAAGTATCTGCTCGAAACGATGTTCGCTGAAGAAAACATCACCTTCCAGCTGCATACCCGCGTCGCAGCCGTTCATACCGATGACAACAACCGGATGACCGCCATCATCACCGAATCAAAATCGGGCCGGCAGGCCTGGGCCGCTCCAGTCTTCATCGATGCGACTGGCGATGGCGATGTCGGCGCCCTGGCCGGATGCCGCTGGCAGTTCGGTCACGATAAGACCTGTCCCTGCCAGCCGATGTCGCTGATGGGAATCATCGCCGCCGATTCGAAGGTGCTCGAAGAGTTCGATAACGCCGGCGCGAAAGATGCGAAGGATCGACTGCTGGCGGAAATGGCGAAAGCGGGCGTTGAACCAACCTATGCCAAGCCGACGCTCTGGAACTTCGGCAGCGGTGTTGCCGCGGTGATGATCAATCACGAATACGGCGTCGAGCCGTTTGATGCCGCTCAAGTGACGGCTGCAACTGTCAACGCGCGTCGCGAGCTGTATCACATCGTCGAAGCAATGAAGAAGATCGGCGGAGGCTGGTCGGAAGCACGACTCGTCGCCACAGCCGAACAAATCGGTGTCCGCGATGGCCGCCGGATTCAGGGACGATATGAAGTGACCGTCGACGATGTTGCCCAGGGAGCCCGTCACGATGATGCCGTCTGTCGCTCGACATTCTCCGTCGACATTCACGCGGCGACTCAGGAAGCCAACCGCAAAGCGGCCTACAGCTCCGGCGGCGTGAACGCCAAACCGTTCGACATCCCACTGCGAGCGTTGATTGCAGCCGATGTCGATGGACTGCTGCTCGCCGGACGTTGTATCAGTGGCGACTTTTTCGCCCACGCCAGCTACCGCGTCACCGGCAATGCCGTGGCGATGGGAGAAGCAGCGGGTGTTGCCGGAGCCGTCTCGGCTGCGAACAAGACGCTGCCACACAATGTCCCCTGGTCTCTCATCTCCGCACAGCTGACGACCGTGCGGGATCAGGCCGATCAGCGAGCCGCCGCCGAGCAAACCAGCTAATTGTTACGATCTGACATGGAGAGCGAACTCATTTTCACGACATACCTGCAGGAATTCGAACACCTCAGGCCGCTGCAAAAGCGGGTCGAGAAAGTCCTGCACGCAATCCCGCGTGTGGTGCAGGAGGACTTCGTGCACGACCCGCGATTTCGCATCGCCCTGGAGAAGTTCGTCCCCGGTTCGGGCTGGTCGCTCTTTATGGAAGAACCCGGCCCGGTCGGCTCCGGCAGCCGCTGCGTGGTTTTGCGCCCCCGACTGGCCGAATGCTCCGAAGAGTTCGCCTGCTACGTGATCGCCCATGAGTTCGCCCACGCCTACCTGCGAAACGGCGGCTGGGGCGAAATCGAAGACGAAGAACAGGCCGCAGACGCCCTCGCCGCCAGCTGGGGCTTCACCCGCCCCGCCACGCGATAGTCCACTACCGTAGAGTAACAGTAGGGTGCGTTTCAACGCACCATCGGATCGAAGATCCGACTCCCCGGAAGCGCGGCACCATTAACATCGGCTCTATGGAATACGGGTGCAGTGCACACTTTCTCGAGGCACGTTGATAGTGATACATGGACGATCGGCATCCCCAACGGGTCTGGTGCGTCAAGACGCACCCTACGATTGAGTGCACTCACGTAGGGTTCTTCACAGATAGGCACTGAACTCCTCCCCGAAGAGAATCAACGCCCCACTTATCCCGGCCAGCAGGCAAGTCGTGCCGATCAGCCAGGAGTTGGCCCCCTGCTCGTCCATACGAATTAGCAGCAGACAAACTCCGAGCAGACCCCCAGCAACACACACGTTGATGACCAGCCCCAGCAGCGACCAGCTCGAGTAGACGTAACTCATCTCGAACGTGAGCGGAATTGGTGGGAAGTAGGCTGCCAGTGCGATTTGGTGGTCATGATCGGACCTCCAGAGATCGCAGTAGAAGCAGGCCGGCCAGCCGAAGTAGCGTTCTACTTCGCGGCCCGGCTGACGATCGTTGCGCCCTCCGTAACCGGGGGACCAGCTGAAGGCGTTCACGGCCAGAAAGATCAGAACTGCCCACAGGACAAGTCGTCTGGATTCACTTCGCAGTCGATCGGTCATGAAGACGTCGCCTGAGACCAGAAGAGCGAGCGAAGCTGGCGGCCAACAAGACTACTCACGCTGGCGGGGCAATTCCCGGAACGCGTCCCGGCTCGGGCTGTTGATGTCCTCGAAGCACCACCGGTCATCTTCCCAATTGAGCATGACCACGAAGGATTCATCCTTGCTGGCCCCGAACTCAACGACGGCCGTGTTCGCTCCGCGATAGCGTACGGTCAACGGGTCAGTCGCCTTCCACTTCGAAACCGATTCCCAGCGGAAGCCCGATGTGATCGAGTCGTAACGGGGATGATCCTTGCCCGCTTTCGCGAGCTCGCTGAAGAAATCCCGGTTACCATCCGTGCTTAACTCAGCCAGCACGTCGAGATTGAGGTCCTGATAGGCGACCAGACAGGCTTCCGCGACCGCCTTCGCATCGGTGCGATCGAGTTCATCGGGCTCCACCGTGGCCCGATCCACCGGCTTCATCTCGACCGGCGCATTCGGCTCCTCGGTCCTTGTACGTCCACGGCGTGAACGGGAGCGGGGGACGCGTCGTTGCGGAGCTTCCATTTCCTCGGATTCCGCCGGCTCGGGTTGTGAGCTGGCTTCCGGCTTCGAGGTTTTCTCGATCTTGTCGGCCAGAGACGAGCTGCTTCCGAGTGAGCCGACTTGAGCCAGAGCCGATTCGGTTGCGAAGCTGAAACAAAGCATCAGAGCGACCAGCAGGCGGACTTTCATCGAGTACACTCCCGTATCAAACGTGTGTCGTTTCGAGCTGAACCAGATCCGTTGCGGCGTCCATCGGTTCGGTCGCTTCATCACGGGCCAGCACGGCTGGAGCGGACGCCTTGCCGTGATCGCGTTTGCGATAGACGCCGAAGTCGTTGAAGAAGAACCGCTTGGCGATGCGATACGCCCAACTCTTTTCCGGAACTTCCGAGCCCGGATTGTACTGCGACGTGCGAACCCGCATCGCTTTCAATTCGGGCAGAGCCGTTTTGCGGGCAGTCACATCTTTGGCCCCATGCTTCTCGACCAGATTTGCCAGCAGATCGGGACGTTCGAGCACGATGCAGCCGCGCGTGGTGTCAGCAGCCAGTTCGCGGAATTCCCTCAGGAAGGCTGAGCCATTGATCTTCTCTTTGATCGTGCGGCCCTCTTCATGAATGGAATCGGTGCTGAACTGAATAATGGGACACGGCTCGACATCGCCCCAGGGGTTGATGTGGTGCGTGATCCCGGTCGCAGCCGGGCAAAGGGCTCCCCCTTCTCCATCGAAGTAGGCATCGACGATGATGATCGGTTTCTTCGCCCGCATTTCGACCACGAACTTTCGGGCTCTCAACTGCTGCTCGGGAGTGAGGCAGAGTTCCGGCGACGCCTGCGGCCCCATGGGACGATAGACGTGGAACCACGTATACATCACGCCCATCTCGATGAGCCGGTCGACCCAGCGTTCCTGGAGCAGGTCATCGATATTTGTTTGACAGAGACTTGTGCAGACACCGGTAAAAATTTTCTGATCGAGACAGCTTTGGATGCCATTGAGCGTTTTCTCATAGACGCCCGCGCGTCCGCGACGCTGATCACTCACGATCTCGTTGCCTTCGACACTGATCAGCGGAGTAATGTTTCCGAGTTGCCGAATCCGTTTCGCGACTTCCGGAGTAATGAAATGGCCGTTCGTGAAAATCTGAAAATAACAATCGGGATGCTCGGCCAGCATGTCGAGCAGATCGCCATGCATGAACGGCTCGCCACCGACGATGCCAAAGAAGACATTCCCTTCGGCTTTCGATTCGTTAATCAGCCGATGAAACGCGGCCGGCTCGATCCGCTGCTGTTTATGCGCCACATCGACCCAGCAGCCCTGGCAGCGGAGGTTGCAGCTGTTGATCACCGAGATATAGAGGAACGGCGGAAAGTACTCGCCCCGTTTCATCCGACGCTTGTGCCGCTGCACCGACAGGGCGGCTTTCACGCCCATGTTGTAGGAGAGTTTCCAAAGCAGCCGTTTGTCGCTTTCGGTCAGCAGTCGTTTTGCCAGCCTGAAGTACATGAGCGTTCCCTGAACCATTCGCGCAGATTAAGAATTCAATTCCCCGATATCATAACCGCTTGAGGACCGAAATAACGACCCAAAATCTCCATCACACGGGGAACAGATCCACGAAACTGAGAAGTTTGATGGGGAGACTCTTTCGGAGGCTCCCCGAGCGAGATACGATTAATTTCAAGGCCATGTCCATTCATGGTTTCACATGATGAACAGACTCCCTGATTTCGGGAGAACCTCTTTACCGGTCTGCATCGCGGGCACCGAGTCAACTGCAGGCAGGGTACCTCTCAACTGAAATTCGAGCACGACAACAGTTGAGCGTCACAAGAGGCAGACGAAGAAAAGCGAAGCTGGCAAATGGATTTTAGTTCGTCGAAGGGACTGGCTAAAGAACTCGTCCGCATGCGGCTGATCACCAAAGATCAGGCGAATGCCTGCCTGCGTAAGCTGGGGGCCAAAAACAGAACCGGCTCCGAACTGCTCGACGTTCTCGTGGAAACCTCGACACTGACGCCGTTTCAGGCTGAAAGTATCAAGCGGCTCGATACCGATATCCTCGTGCTTGGCGGCAACAAACTGCTTTATCCGAATGCAGCAGGCAGCTTCGCCCGCGTCTTCCGGGCCGAAAATCTTGAAACCGGTAAGACGGTCGCCGTGAAGCTGCTGCGACATCGCTGGAACAACGATCCCGAAACGATCGACCTCTTCCGCCGGGAAGCCGAACTCGGCCAGAAGCTCAAGCACCCCAACATCGTGCCGATTTATGAGATCGGCGAGGAAGCGGGCCATCATTTCTTCGTGATGGAGTTCATTGAAGGAGGCAACCTCAAGGACTTCGTACAGATCCGCAAACAGATCGAACCGCTTGAAGCGGTCAAATACACGATCGATATTGCCCGGGGACTCGAATATGCCCTCACACTGGGGGTCACGCACCGCGATTTGAAGATGACCAATGTCGTCTTCACCGTCGATGGCACGGCCCGGCTGATCGATTTTGGCCTGGCCACCGATGACGATCTCCTTGAGAAAGTCGGCGAAGGCGGGGTCCAAACGGCACTGGAATACTCGACGCTCGAAAAAGGAACGGGAGCGCCGCGAAACGACCCGCGCAGCGACCTGTTCTTCCTCGGAACAATCCTTTACGAAATGCTGTTAGGACAGCCCCCCTATCCGCGCACCAAGAGCCGCGAAGAGCGGAAACAGCTGACACGCTACCGAAATATCCGCCCGCTTCACGAGGCCCTTCCGAGCTGCCCTCGCGATGTTTCGTTCATCGTGGAACGAATGCTGACGATCAATCCCAACGACCGTTACCAGTCGCCGACTGAACTGCTGAAGGATCTGAATGCAGCGAAGGCGAAACTGATGCAGGAAGCGGCTGGCAAGCCCTCGCCGATGAATCGAGTCAGCAGCAATGGCAGCAAGGAACTTTCCCTGCTTTGCGTGGAACGGCGGACGCGGGAGCAGGACATTCTCCGAGACTACTTCACGCGGCACGGGTTCCGAGTGTTAATGATTTCCGATCCCGATCGCGCTCTGGGGCGACTTGCGACCAATCCGCCCGATCTCTTTCTCTGCATGGCCACCGTACATGGCGAAGAAGAAATGCCGGAGGTCTATCAGGAATTGATCAACGTGGCGGCGAGCCGGCAGATCCCGAGTGTGATCATGGTGCCCGATGCCGAGATTACTCACGAAGTACCGGCCGGCAGCGAAAAAACTCTGCAGATACTTCAGCAGCCAATGGCGCTGCGGGTGATGCGAAATCATCTGAAGGAAGTCGCCCAGGCCGCTGGACTTACCTCGCCTGCCGAGGAGAAGACAACTTCCGCCAGTTAACGCGGTCTACTTCGTGCTATCGCCGTTCCGTTGAAAGGGCCAACTCATGTCTGATCATGCCGAATACATGAGAGCTGCGATCGCGGAAGCGAAGAAGAACCCCGCTTTCCCCTTCGGCTCCGTCCTCGTCGATGGCGACTCCGGCTCGATAGTGGCGCGCGGAACGAATCGAGCCGATGAGAATCCCCTCTGGCACGGCGAGGTCGATGTCATCAACCGCCACGCCGCCCGACACGAGAACATCGACTGGGAGCAGTTGCTGCTCTACACCACGGCCGAACCGTGTCCGATGTGTATGTCGGGAATCCTCTGGGCCGGAATCAGAGGTGTCGTCTTTGGCACATCGATCCCGACACTGATCCGCTGCGGCTATCAACAGATTGAGATTCGCGCTCGCGAAGTCATTGCTGTCAGCAGGTTTGCGGAATGCACGCTGGAAGGAGGAATTCTGGAAGCCGAATGCGATGCACTGTTTGCAACCGGCCCGGATTGAGTATGATCGTCCCTCGCGGAACGAACTTCCAACGTGCCGCGAGTGACTCTCTCCATTTTTCCCGGGCAGCCCGCATGTCTCAGTCACAGTTTGAACAGGACGTACAGTCCGTCTACGACTGGGTCGATGCTGAAGTCGCAGCCGCGGAACCTCGTTGTGAAATCAGCGGACGCTGTTGCCGGTTTCGCGATTACGGACACCGGCTCTATCTCACGCGAATCGAAGCAGACATTCTGTTCCGTCAGCCATTGCCTGACGAACATGATACGCCAGCTCACACCGAAGCAGCAGCCGTGGATCAGGTCTGTCCGTATCAGAAAAATGGACTGTGTACCGGACGGGAGAAACGACCGCTGGGATGCCGGATCTATTTCTGCGATCCGAGCTTCGATGAACGCTGTTGCGAGATCACCGAAGAGGCGATCAGTCGACTGAAACAGATCCACGAGCGGCACAATCGCCCCTGGGAGTACAATCAGCTCTCGTGGTTCTTCGCCCAGCGAACCTGCGAATTATCGGACGGAGACCCGGGCTGCCGGGTTGACAGTAAATCCTAACAGTGAATACACTTAGAACGCTCGCATGGTAAATGCGTCCGACTGCTGGTGTGACTTTTAAGGGATTTTGACCGTGACTAAGAAAGAGATTGTGAAGGCGATTTCCGAAGAACTCGGCCTGACACAATTACAGACCAAAGCGATCGTGCAGAAGACCTTCGAGTCGATCATCGACACGCTGGTCGAAGATCCCAAGCACCGGATCGAGCTGCGGAACTTCGGCGTCTTCGAGGTCAAGAAACGAGCCGCCCGCAAGGCTCGGAATCCCCGCACGAACGAGCGGGTCGACGTCGATGCCAAGTACGTCGTGACGTTCAAACCCGGCAAAGAGATGGAAGAACGGGTTCGCCAGCTGATGCTCGACCGGGAAAAACGGGAAAGCGAGGCATCTTCAGGAGCCGCCGCGCCAGCCCCGTCTGCAGAAGCGTCGCCGTCGCCAGCTGCTCCATCAACGCCACAACCGCCCGCTCAACAGGACGTTACACCGTCTCGACCGCCGGAATACTCCTCTTCGAGTCCGATGGACAGCCATTGATCTGCCAGCAGATCCTGAAATTACAATCGAAGGCCGGCTTCACGCCGGCCTTTGTCGTTTCTGGCCGATGCGTTATCAAACCGGCCCCCCCCTTCCCCTCTGCACATGCCCTTTTGTGCACATCCCTTCTCCCGATTCTCCTCAAACGCGGAAAAATCGGAATATCTTACCTGAATTGATTCATCAGCAGTCCCGATCCCGCCGATACATTCCCTAGAGACAGATCTTGTCGCGACGCATACCGAGTACGTCCCGGCCCTTCCTGTCGCGATTTCTATAACGACCTCTCAAGATTCAATGACCGTTCGTGTGCAGGCGAGTTGCTCGCCTGTGTGTTGCATGGAGGCGACAATGCGGAGATTCATTTGCATCCTTCTTCTGGTTGCGATCGCCGGAACCCAGGTTGGTTGCTTCGTGCCTATTTGGTCCGCTGAACGGGATCGCCGGGCTCGCCAGCTGATCTTTCAATCCGAATCGTTCCGTCACATTCCCAACATCTGGGAACGGATCTGGGGACTGGATATGCCAGACCTGGCGACGCCGTACCGGACTCACGGTGGCGTGATCTAACGATCCGATTGGCGGACAATTTCATCACTGAACCAGCGAGACGTGCAGTTCTTACGGGCTGCATTGTCTCGACTCCGGGTCGGCGATAAACTGCGGCAGTCGATAGCTTACTGACTTCGTCAGGCGTGAAGCCCACGTCGACGGATCCTCTTTTTGCGACCTGCCCGCCGATTCCGTGACTGAACCAACTCTGCAAGTGCGTCTGGGGCGACTCTCGCTGCGTAACCCCATCCTGACGGCCTCCGGGACGTTTGGCTACGCCCGTGAAATGACCTCCTACGTCGATTTTTCGACCCTGGGAGGCGTCATTCCCAAAACCGTGACGCTTGAACCGCGCATCGGCAATCCGCCGCCGCGGACAGTTGAAACCGCGTCCGGCATGCTGAACTCGATCGGCCTCGATAATGATGGCCTCGATACGTTCATCGAAAAGCACCTGCCGTATCTGCTGGAACTCGATACGGCTGTTGTCGCCAACATTGCCGGACGGACGATCGAAGAATACAGCGTCATGGCCGGGAAGCTGGCCCCCTACACCGATCTGGGGGCCGTCGAACTCAACATCTCCTGCCCCAACGTGAGCGGAGGCGTCGACTTCGGCACCAATCCGGAATCGACGGAGAAAGTCGTCGCCGCCTGTCGCAACGCCTGCGACCTGCCGATCATCGCCAAGCTGACGCCGAATGTCACGAACATCGTTCCGGTCGCTGAAGCCGCGGACAAAGGCGGAGCCGATGCCGTCTCGCTGATCAACACGCTGCAGGGCATGGCCGTGAACTGGCGGACCCGCAAACCGATTCTCGGCAACGTGATGGGCGGCCTCAGTGGCCCGGCGATCAAACCAGTGGCCCTGCGAATCGTCCATCAGGTGGCTCGCGCAGTCGATGTGCCGATTATCGGCATCGGTGGAATTTCGACCTTAGACGATGTCATGGACTTCCTCGTCACCGGAGCTTCTGCCGTGCAGGTCGGTACTGCCTCGTTCTACAACCCGGGCGCTTCCGGAACACTTTCTCAGCAACTGAAGAATGTGCTGAACGAGGAAGGCATTTCGGATGTCAATGAGGTGATCGGCTCCCTGCGACTCGACGCCCAGCCGAAATCGCCCACGCTCCAGAAGACATCGATTCCCGAGACCCTCTAAGCCTCACGGCGAAAACAGCGAATCTCATCATGCGAGTGCTTTCCGGCATCCAGCCCACAGGACGGTTCCACTGGGGCAACTACTTCGGAGCCATCCACCAGTACATCGCCCTGCAGAATAACGAGCAGGCGTTTTATTTCATTGCCAATCTGCACGCTCTGACGACCGTTCGCGAACCGGATCAGCTCCAGGAGTATGTCCGCGATGCCGCCATCGATCTGCTTGCGCTGGGGCTCGATCCTGCTCAGGCGAAGCTGTTCGTTCAGTCCGACGTGCCGGAAGTGACCGAGCTGACCTGGCTGCTGATGACGATCACGCAGATGCATCTGCTCGAGAAATGTCACGCGTACAAGGACAAGAAAGCCCGCGGAATCGCAGCCGATGCCGGACTGTTCACCTATCCGGTGCTGATGGCCGCCGACATCATGCTCTACGACAGCGATCTGGTCCCGGTCGGGAACGATCAGATTCAGCACATCGAAGTGACTCGCGATCTCGGCCAGCGGTTCAACCATCTGTACAACACCGAGGTTTTCGTGCTGCCGGAAGCTCATGTGCTCGATCAGACCGCGAAAGTGCCCGGCACCGACGGCGAGAAGATGTCGAAGAGCTACAACAACACGATCGAGATCTTCCTGCCCGAGAAGAAACTGAAAAAGAAGATCAACTCGATCAAGACCGACTCGCTGGCCGTTGAGGATCCCAAGAATCCCGACACCTGCCCGGTCTTTGCGCTGTACAAACTGTTTGCATCGGGCGAACAGCAGGCGGAACTGGCCGATCGCTACCGGGCAGGCGGCATGGGTTACGGTGAGGCCAAGAAGCTGGTCCTCGAAGCCGCCCTGGAGTACTTCGGTCCGGCTCGTGAGCGGAGAGCTCAGCTGGAAGCCGATCCCGATTACGTGCAGGATGTCCTGCGACAGGGAGCCGAAGCGGCTCGCGAAAAGGGGCGTGAAGTGCTCGACCGGGCTCGAAAAGCCTGCGGACTGACCAGGGCGGCAACTCGCTGACATTCCGGGTAACGATTGAAACGATCTGGCGTTTCAGGGAAGTTTCGCCCGCAAATCCCTCGACACTTGTTGAGGACTGAGACTGAACTCAACCTGCAAAATCAGGCCTTCACAGGGAAAAGCTGGCGATTTAACGCCGATCCGCTGGCAGCAATTGGATTCGTTTCCCGTGACGGGTATGATTGAGAAGCAGGCCAAGTCAAACTGAGCTCGTTTGATCGCGTAAGCAGGCGAGATGAATTCCGCGTGAAGACGGATTCGACTCCAGTCGACCTCGAATCGCGATCAGGGGCATCCTCCCTCCGACTCCTCTCCGACCAGATTAACTTTCTCTCGGAACAGCGTCCGATGTCTGAACTTTACCACGAATGCGGTGTCGCAGCGGTCTATCATTATGCGCGTGATGAGGTCTCTCCTCTCGCGCCAAAGGACGACCCGCGACAGACGGCGTCGCTCATTCCGCGACTGCTGCTCGATATTCAGAATCGCGGCCAGCTCGCGGCCGGGATAACGAGCTACAACTCCGACCGCAAGCAGCTGATTCGCACTCACAAAGATGTCGGAGGGGTCAACGAAGTCTTCCGGCTCGGACGCCGGGAAAAAGCCGAACATCTGATGCGGGAGTACGACGGACAGGCGGCCATCGGCCACGTCCGCTACGCCACCTGCGGCACCGACGATCGCAGCTACGCTCAGCCGTTCGAGCGGTCGCATGTGCAGAAGTCGAAGTGGTTCAGTTTCGGCTTCAACGGCCAGCTGGCCAACTACCAGAAGCTCCGCGAGCAGATCGAAGAGCAGGATGATTTCCATCTGGCCCGCGAGACCGACACCGAAATCATCATGCACCTGCTCTCGCAGGACTTCTCGATCCATGGTCGGGGCGATCTGGTCGGCACCATGTCCCGCCTCAGCAAAAAGCTCGACGGGGCCTACAACATCGTCTTTCTGAATGCCCGCGGCGATATGTTCATCGCCCGCGACCCCCTCGGCATCCGCCCGATGTGCTACGCCGTTGAAGGACCGATGTTCGCCGCGGCCAGTGAATCGGTGGCGTTGTGGAACCTCGGCTTCGAGAGCAGCAGCATTCGTACGCTCGAACCGGGTGAGATGGTTCTCGTACAGAACGGACGAATTGAAAAGACCCGCTTCGCCGAGAGTCCGAAGAAAGCACACTGTTTCTTCGAATGGATTTACTTCGCCAACGCGGCCAGCACGCTCGATGAACGCAGCGTCTACCTGTCCCGCACGCAGCTCGGCGTCCATCTGGCCAAGCAGGAAAAGATCGAGATTGACGATGAGACCATCGTCGTCCCCGTTCCCGATACTGCCAAGTCGGCTGCCTCCGCCATGGCCTACGAACTCGGCGTTCCCTGCCTCGAAGGGCTGATGCGAAATCGCTATGTCGGCCGGACGTTCATTGAATCGAAGGACCGGGCCGACAAAGTCCGCACCAAGTTCACGCCGCTACCGGAAGTGTTCCGCGGCCGCAAGGTGCTGCTCGTCGAGGACTCGATTGTTCGCTCGACTACGATGAAGGGGCTGATTGATCAGATTCGTACGCGAGGCGAAGCCAAAGAGATTCACGTCCGTGTCGCCTGCCCGCCGATTATCGCTCCCTGCTTCTACGGGATCGACATGTCGAACATCGGCGAACTGTTCGCCCCGAAATTCATGAAGGGCGAACCGCTGACGGCCGAGCACGAAGCGAAGATGGCGGCCACGCTGGGAGCCGATTCCCTCCGTTACCTGCCGATCGATACGCTTCACGAAAGCATCGGCATCTCGGAAAAATCACTCTGTCGCGCCTGTGTCACCGGCGAATACCCGACCGAATGCGGCACCGAGATGTACCAGCTCGCCCTGCAGTACAACAGCAACCCCGAACTCGTCCAGAGCCAGCGCACCTACGACGTCCCGACGATGATTTCGACCCGATCGTAGTTTGGGGCTTTCGGCTCAACTGCAGATGACAAGAAGCACTGCTGGGCAAGCCAGCAGTGGCACCCGCTTGACCAGGCAATAGCCCCTCATTGAGCCCGTCAACTTCAGTCCGTGGCACAGACTTTTCAGTGGATGCCAACTTTGCCGAAGTCTCCGTATGCCCCCACCAGGGGTGGCCCCGAAAGATTCTTTCGGGGCGGCGCAGCCGTGGGAGAACGGGATTGGACGACGTATTGGGGACGGGCTGTCTCTGAGCGGTAGACGCAGCAGGGCTGAATTCTCCCCCTCGCCAAACGGCATCCTCCGACGGCTTCGCCGCCCTGATAGCAGAGCTATCAGGGCCACCCCGTAGGTGACCGTTTACTGAATCTGGAAGCTGCAACAAACACTGCCGGGCAAGCCAGCAGTGGCACCCCGTTGACCAGGCAGTAGACCCATTGAGACCGTCAACTTGAGTTGGTGGCACAGACTGTGATTGACGGCCGTGGAGCCTGTAGCGGCTCTACGCGGAATGCCCGGGGAAGATGCCGTGGCCGGCGATGACGCCGTCTTTCATGTAGATTTGGGTGCGGGTCTGCGAGGCGACTTCCGGTTCGTGGGTCACCATGATGATCGTGCGGCCTTCTTCGTTGAGTTGCTTAAGCAGCCGCATGATTTCTTCGCCAGTCGCAGAGTCGAGGTTACCGGTCGGTTCGTCGGCCATGATGATCTGCGGGTCGTTGATCAGTGCACGGGCAATGGCCACACGCTGCTGCTGCCCCCCGGAAAGCTGAAACGGCTTGTGGTCGAGACGTTCGCCCAGACCGACCAGTTCGGCGATGCGAGCCGCCTTGGCTTCGTCCTCAGAGTTGATGTCGGCTCCACTGCGGCGGTACTGGAACGGCAGGAGAATGTTCTCGAGCACCGTGTATTGCGGGATCAGGTTGAACGACTGAAAGATGAAGCCGATCAGTTCGTTGCGGATCAGCGAAAGCTCATCGTCTTCCAGTGCAGCGACATCGCGGCCAGCAAGGAGGTAGGAACCGGACGTCGGGCGATCGAGAGCCCCCATCAGGTTGAGCATCGTACTCTTGCCGCTTCCGGACGACCCCATGATCGCCAGAAAGTCTCCTTCCGGGATATCGAGACTCACGCCGCGAAGAGCTTTCACGACGACATCACCAAGGTGGTAGTGTTTCGTCAGTTCAATGAGACGGGCAGCGTAAGCCATAACGATTCACGTTCGATCAGCGAGGGAACAAACCGGGTCAAAAAGCTCTCTCCGCCTCAACAAAGTCGCGACGGAGAGAGGCTGACTACTGGGGCCGGTTGGCGGCGTGGGCCTTGAGTTCAGCAGGGCTCAGAGAGCCGTCGCCATCGGAATCGGCGGTGCTGAACGCGTTCTGAAGTTGAGGAGGAGCTTCTTCCTTGCTGATCAGGCCGTTGCCGTCCTTGTCGAGTCGACTGAAGAATGCCGATGGATCGCCGCCGGCTTTCTGCCCATCCGGCTTACCGCCGCTATTGGGCTTCCGAGGCTTCGGCGATTCCTCCCGCATTCCATCGACTGCATCGGCGGCTTCTTCGCCAGCGGACAGTTTCTCCGCAGCGAGTTTCGCGGTCAGGATCTCTTCCAGATCAGTGATCTCGTCGGAGAAGATCGTCCGCGGCGACATCACGACGGAATCTCCAGGCTTCACACCATCGAGGATTTCGATGTCGGTCTGGTTCGACTTGCCAACTTTGACCTGCCGACGTTGAATCGATTTCTGTCCCGAGACCACCCACATGTAGTAATCCTTGCCGACTTGAACGACGGCCTGGACCGGAACCTGAAGGACATCTTCACGGTCTTCCACGACGACTTCGAACTCAGCCGAGAGTCCCGGTCGCAGCATGCGAACCCGCTCCGGCGGATCGGTCAGGTTGATGGCGACCTGATATTCCTTGATGTCGTAGTTGGGGAAGGAGCCGGAAAGCGGCACGGACGAAATCGTCGCCACGACGCCGTGATAGACTTCGCCCGGCTGAGCATCGGCTCGAATGATGACCGGCTGTCCGAGGTCGAGCTGACTGATCATCGACTCGTGAATGCGGGCATCGATCTTCATCTTGGTCAGATCGGGAATCTTCACAATGGCCTGTCGCTCACGGACAGTCGCCCCTTCGATGATGTCCGGTTCTCCGGAACCCCCGCGACGACCGCTGCTGGAATTCGCGTACACGATCTGACCATCCTGCGGAGCCCGCAGGGTGCAGAGCTCGATATGTTTGAGCCAGTCGTCGTACTTCTGCTTTTCGACCTCGAGCGTGAGTTTGCTCGATTCGAACTCGGCTTCGGCCTTGGCCAGAGCGGCGGCGGCCTGGCGCTTCACGCGATCGAGTTCGCGAACCAGTTCCTTGGCGTTGGCTTCGAGTTCACGAATCGTGCGGGGAGCCGTGAACTTGTCGAGCACACGCATGTTCTCTTCTTCGACCCGCAGCTGAATCTCGGCCTGCGTCATGGCGATCCGCTGGGCTTCGAGCTCGGAAGGGCTGCGGTAGCCTTTCTTGGCCATCCGCTTGGTGAACTCGTAGGCTTCTTCTTTTCGAGCCAGCTCTTCCTGCTTCAGGCGAATCTGACCGAGAATCTGGTCGCGCTGCTGGGGAAGCTCCCCTTCCATGAACTTGTTGTAGTCAAGTTCGGCCAGCTCGAGTGAGAGTTGAGCGAACGCGATATCGCTGGCATTCTGGGTCTTCTGGATCTCAAGATTCTCACGAGCAGCCGAGAAGCTGGCCTCGGCCTTGGTCACATCGATTTCGGCCTGACGGGCCTTTTCTTCCAGGGACGAGGAATCGAGTTCGCAGACGATATCGCCCTGCTTGACCGCGGCTCCTTCCGGCACGATCGAGATAATCGTGGTCGAACCGGGCACTTCGCAGGTCAGCGTGGCGTTGTTCTGGCTGTCGAGGAAGCCGCGTTCATTAATCGTGATCCGGAAACGCCCTTTGTTCGCCTGTTTCGTGATGAGACTGGAGGGGAGTTTCTTGCCGGAAGAGAACCAGGAGCTAATCCAGCTCTTCATCGACTGGGACAAGGTCGAGTCCTTCGACTCGTCCTGATCCGGCTCCGTTTCCGAGGCGGCGGTAGAATTCGGGTCCGCTGACGGCTCGGCGTTGAACATCGCGTTCGCCAGAATCGTTCCCAGCCCCACCACCAGGGCTCCCACGCAAAGGGTCAACCAGAGCCGGCGCTTCGGTTTCGGCCGGGACTGGGGGGACGGGGAGGAGTACGAAGTCGTCGCGGATTCCGAACTGGTCGTCGGATCTGGCGTCTTCGTGTTTATCTGTTCCGGGGCGGACGTAGCCATGGTCGTTCGGTCCTGGAGGAAGGAGGGTGATATCGAGGTCACCCGTAGTCTTGGAAGGTGGGCAAACTTCAGGAAAGGCGATTCCCCTGGACTGGGTCTCGTACATTTCCTGATAGTAAGGGTCGATCCACATGCCGAACTCGTCGATTTCCATGATCCCCATATCGCGGTGGATCTCGAGACGAGTCTGCTCGTAGTCCGACCAGATTTGCACCAGCCGGTCCTGTGAATCCAGAATTCTGTCGAGAGCATCGACGAGGTTTCGACCGCTCACGCCGGAGCGGTTCGTCGCCTCAGGATCTGCAGATGCCTCCACAGCCTGGTCGTATTGTAACACATTGATACGAAGAGATTGACGGGCTGTTTCGAGATTTTGCTCCAAAACGGCCAAATTTCGCCATGCTGTACGGACTTGAAATTTCACCGTATCCTCAAATTCCATGTAATCCCGGCGCTCTCTCTGGTAATTAACCTGCGCCGCCCGGTAAATGTTTCGCTCATTTATTTGATCCAGGGGAGCGGTGAACTGAACACCGACCCGGTGGCTACTGCTGCGACCGCTGAAATCGAACGGATTCCCCGATCCCGGCTCGGTCCGAATGTCCCCTGCCACGACGACATCGAGGTTCGATTTCAGGGCATTCGCAGCGACATCGACCTGACGCCGCGCATCCATCACCAGACCTTCCTGGTTCATTAAATCAAGGCGATTCTCGAGCGCCAGCCCGATCGAATCGTCCAGTCCGAGTTCGTAACGGTTCACATTGATCAGCTCGGAACGCATGCCAACCTGAACCACGATTAGCCCTTGCGCACGTTGGAGGAGATCCTGATGCAGATCGGTCAGCGCAACGATCGCCGCCTTGACCGATTCTTCGTCCGACTCTCCCTGTTCCAGGTATTTCCGAATCCGCGCAAAGCCGTTTCCGAGGTTACGGAGTTCGAGCTCAAGCGTATCGAGCTGGTTCCGATCCCGGTCCACTGTGGCGATCACCTGCTCGCGGACTTCCGGTTCGGTCACACCTTCCAATCGGCTGTCGAGATTTTCTGCGACACTTCGAGAATCGGCTTCGGCGAGCGAAACCCCCTCGGTCATGATGCGATTGTAGAGTGACTCGATCTGCTGGAGGGCGGCTCGAGCCTGATCGACATCGGGGTTCTCGGTATCGAGAGCTCCGACGATCAAAATCGCCTCTTCAGCTTCATCGCGGAGAGCGGTCATGACCGGATCGATGAGCTCGAACTGTTTCAGAGCCGAGTCGTCAATCGTCATCTCCATATCGGGCGGCAATCCGAGCTGGATCTTGAACTGATCGAGACTGTCCTGATACCGACGTTCGGAAGTTTGCAGGTTGATGATGGCCGAAGCCAGACGCGATTCGAGCTGCAGAACGTCGAGCGGCGTTGTATTACTGGTCAGCAGTGCGATCAGCTCTCGAGCGGCGGCCTGGTACTGCGGATCATCGCTGATCGCGAGCAGTTCGACTGCATTCTCCGGGCTCATGTTGCGGAACCAGATCAGCTCTCCGCGGTCGGCATCGTAGGCGACTTTTTCTCTCAGGGATTCGGGAATCGTCGCACCGGCTGGAAACTCTTCGAGCGTGGCGGGAGTGGCTCCTGGCGGCTCTTTGGCCAAAGCACTCAGTTCAACAACCTGACGCTCCAGCTGTTCGATGTTGTACTCCTGGTTGCGAATCCCCTGCAGCTGCTGCAGCAGATTCAAATAGGAGCTGACGACATCGGTAAACAGTTCCTTGCGAAATCGGGCCAAATCGCGAACTGCATACAGGACATCACGCTCGGTCTGGGTCAGACCTTCCAGAGCAATCTTCCGCCCCGCATTGAACAGCAGTGGCTGCACGAGTCGGTAAGAGAAAACGCTCGCCGTATCGGTTCCAGCATTGGGGCCGGAGAAGAGCCAGAGCGTATTATTGGCCAGTTCCATCGCCCACTGTCCGCCGGTCGGCAGCAGTTGACTGACGCCGAAATTCGTATTCAGCCGCAGCGAATCCTGAACGCCGGGAACGTTCTCATAAGTGAGGTCCGCTCCGGGTTCCCCGCCGCCGATGCCCAGGTATCGAACCTGAAACTGAAAGCGTTCCAGCGTAAGGGCCAGCGCGGTGAAGTAGGTTTCCTCGAGCTGGAACTGATAGTCGCGATTGTGAATGTAAGTCAGCTCGATGGCATCAAGAATGGTCAGATCCTGAATGGCCGGGACCGGACAAACATATTCGCCGGACGTCTCGTCGATCATCTCGGGCGTATGCTCGAAATTGGCAAGCCAGATCGGATTTTCGACACTCATGGCCCGACCGTACTTGTGCCAGCCCTGATAGCCGGGCATTCCGTCGGGACAGTCCATATCTGCAGCCGCGGCGGGATCATCCGGCGGCATCGGTTCCTTGTCCGGATCGTACGGATCGAAAAATCGACTGCGGGGATCGGGCGTCAGGCTGGTTCGCGGCGCGACCCAGCGAGGATCGGTCTGCTTTTCCTGCAGGATGTTGTACGTATCCTTGTCGGCCTGCTTTCGCCAGAAACTCTGAGAGCACCCGGAGGCCATGGCCAAAAGACAGAATGAAGCCGCCAGGCAACTGGCTGCCAACCTGCGGGACCTGTCCTGTTGTCCCTCAATCTGCGTCTGATCCATCAGACAACCGCCTGTCCTTAGTCGACACCGAATGTTGGCATTGAGCCTCAATTACAGGCTCAAACCGTCATCCTGCGCCGTGTCGAAAATCGTGAAGCCGCACCTTGCAGACTTTCCATGGGGACTTCGGGCGCAGACAGGCCGCGCGTTCCCCCGCTTCCATCTTCGACATTCCGAGAATCACTACATCAGGAGGATCTCATACTTCCGGTAGACTCCACCTATTCCTCCCTGTTTAACAGCCGTTAGAAAGACGCCGCGAGCCGCCTGGCTCCCACTTTGCATGCCGGTCCGTCCTGAGAGATCGGACTGCGGGGGGAGAAGACTCTTTCGCTCAGAAAGTGGGGCGGTACAATTCAGCTGAAAGCGGGAGGCGGCCGGGTCGTCTCCCGATGCACATCGACCGCATTTGAACCGACAGCCTTTTAGTGAGAACAGCCCAAGCGTCCATCATGGCCAGCCAAGATTATTACAAGACACTCGGAGTCGAACGGGGAGCCTCCGAAGAAGAAATCAAGAAGGCCTATCGCCGTCTGGCGCGGGAGTACCATCCCGACCGGCGTCCGGATGACAAGAACGCAGCCGAGAAGTTCAAGGAAATTCAAACCGCTTACGACATTCTCGGCGACAAGGAAAAGCGTCAGAAGTACGACATGTACGGCTCGGGCTTCGAGAACATGGGAGGCGGCTATTCGCGGCACGCGGGAGCAGGTCCGATCGATATCGAACAGATCTTCGGCGGCCGAGGCGGAGGCTTTGACTTCAGCGACCTGTTCGGAGGCGGCTTCGGCGGAGGAGCTGGCGGTGCCGGCCCCCGCTCTGCCCGACCGCGCAAAGGGCGGGATGTGCAGTCGCAGGTGACGATTCCGTTTCATCTGGCGGCTCAGGGAGGGAAATACGACCTGGCACTCAACCGGGGTGGACGGGTCGAACATCTCGAAGTCAAGATTCCCCCGGGCATTCACGATGGCGCGACGATCCGACTCGCCGGTCAGGGCGAACCCTCGGTTTCGGGCGGTCCGGCTGGAGACCTGCTGGTCCGCGTCCATGTGGCCGAGCATCCGTACTTTCGCCGCGAAGGCGCGAACGTCACGCTCGATGTTCCGGTGAGTGTCAACGAAGCGATCCTGGGCGCGAAGATCGATGTCCCGACCCTGAGCGATGGCGAAGTGACCGTCACCATTCCGCCGGGAACCTCAAGTGGAGCCAAATTGCGGCTGAAGGGCAAAGGGATCCTCGACAACAAGACCAAAGTCCGCGGCGATCAAATGATCGTGGTCAAGATCGTGGTTCCCAAAACGGTCTCCGAAGAAGCCCGTCAGCACATCGAGCAGTTCTCGGAACTGACTCCTCAGACGCCGCGATCGGGACTCTGGAGTTAAGCCAGCAAACCTGCAGCTCTGTGAAGATCTCTCCCGAGGCGTGGGCGTTGTCGTTACGGTCCCTCACTGACGTTTCGGGTTTAGGTTTCGATACCCTGATCGAGGGGGATTGGCTGGGAGAGCCGGCAGTCGTAGTTCAGCACAATGCCTTACCGCTGCCCGGATGCGGGCTCTGTGGTCTTCGTTTGCGTGGAACAACAGCTGTCGAAGACAGGCATGCCCACGCGAGCGTGGGCATGGCACCCGACATCGGACTTTGTGCGGTGTGCGGTGTTACGTTAGGGGTCCCTCATTGACGTTTCGGGTTATGGCGCGAACTCTTTTGACTTCGTCATCCTTGTTGGTGGGCCGCGACGGTGGAACGATTCTCCGCGCAAAACGAAACCGCCGGCCCGAAGGCCGGCGGCGGGTCCTGCGTATGACTCGTTTGTGCCCGGTTACTTCTTAACCTGAGCGGTGATTCCTTCCCATTCGTCGGTGCGGAATGGTGTCAGCGGCTG
Source organism: Planctomycetaceae bacterium (assembly GCA_017795105.1). Classification (GTDB taxonomy): domain Bacteria; phylum Planctomycetota; class Planctomycetia; order Planctomycetales; family Planctomycetaceae; genus Rubinisphaera. The sequence goes on along the minus strand of CP051247.1, from coordinate 4,626,464 downwards.
ACCGAGAGTGTTCTGCACGTTGCAGACCGGGTTGTCGGCCCAGGCGTAACGGACGGCGACCGGCTTCTGAACATTGTCGCTCCAGACCTGGATCTTGTTTCCGGCGACCACCTTGGCCTCAGCCGGGACAAACACGCGATCTTCACCGGCAATGGTGAAGCCAATCGGTTCCCGCACGTCGAAGGTATCGAGCTGAGTGCCGACATTGGTGAAGGTGATCGTCACCTTGCCGTCGTTGATCTCGTGCGATTCATACCGCGGGCTGCCGGCGACGATGTCATAATCGTAATCGTGCTTGAGAGCCAGACGAGCCAGACGCTTGGCCACATCCTGCTTGTTCCGAGGATGAATATCGTCGGCTTCCCCGAGGTCAGTGATGATCGCCTCGCCCGTGTTGGGCAGGGCCAGTGTCATCGTCTGAGCTTCACGCAGTTCGGCCCAGCTGCTTTCCGCCGGGCTTTCGACTTCACGACGGTAATCGGCCAGTGAGACCCAGTAGAACGAGAAGTCGCCCTGATTCCAGACGTTCCGCCAGTGCTGAATCATCAGCGGGAACAGATCGCGGTACTGATAGGCGCGACCGGAGTTCGATTCGCCCTGATACCAGATGGCCCCCTTGATGCCGTATCCGACGATCGGATGCAGGCAGCCGCCATACAGATTGCCGGGGCGATGATTGCCGGTCAGCGGATCCCGTGGGCTGCGAGGACGGGCCGGCGGATTCTTTCCTTCCGCTTTGGCCTTCTTGACGGCTTCTTCCCACTTGGTCAGAACTTCTTTGTACCGGGTCATGGCCGCTTCGTGATCGTAGCTGGCTTCGGTCTGCTCCCATTTTTCGAGCAGTTCCGAGAACCGTTCATCCTGTTCAAAGACGTCACGACGGATCCAGGCTTCTGCAGCGGAACCACCCCAGGCATTGTCGATCAGCCCGACAGGCACATCGAGGGTCTGGTGCAGCTGACGGCCGAAGAAGTATCCAACAGCCGAGAAATCCTTGACCGTTTCGGGCGAGCAGACAGCCCAGGAACCGTTGAAGTCCTTCTCGGAATCCTGTGAGGCACGGTTCGGCACGCTGAGCAGACGAATCTGCGGGTATTTTGCAGTGAGCTGTTCCAGGTCCGGATCGTTGGCATTGCCGACATTCCAGGCCATATTGGACTGACCGGAGCAGACCCAGACTTCTCCAACAAGCACGTCTTTAATCTCTTCTTCACTCGAACCGGTCATCTTAAGCGTGTGAGGTCCGCCAGCCGAGAGAGGATTGAGTTTCACCTGCCAGCGACCATCTTTGTCGGTTTTCGCCGAGTGCGACTGGTCTGCGATCGACACAGTCACTTCGGTGCCAGGTTCATCCCAACCCCAGACCGGGTTCTCGTGATTCCGCTGCAGGACCATGTGGTCGGTAAAAACGTTGGGCAGTTCGACGTCGGCGCGTGACACCGACGGAATTGCCAGGGACAATAGGCAAAGCCCGACGAACGTGGAAAGTCGCCTCATTGAGTAAGTCTCCTGATGTCGTGAATTCGTTGTGAGCGTCGTTGGAGGGGAGAACATCGAGCGATGTATTCCGAATGATTCGCACCGGGCGGAGCGCCGTGGCCCGGTAATACCTGTTTACTGTACGAGACCCTGTTTCTGCAACGCATCCACAGATTTTTATTTGCCAAGACGTACAAATGTCCGAGCCTGAAACCTATCGCCTCTCCGGTCGCAATCCGATGACCGAAGCTGCGGAACCCGCCCCGGCGCTGCAACGGCGTTCACCAGCCCGCGTGAGATCGGCCGACCAGGCAGGCGTTTTCCCGGCTTCAAGTCTGCTGGATCTGAAGCATTGGGAGGCACTCGATCTCTATCGCGGAATCCTCCTGCTGGCCATCGTCGTTGGACTGGCGTTTCTGGCGAGTATCGAACAGATGCTTGCTCAGGGGATGACAGCCGAAGAGATTCGCTCCAACCTGCCGGGCTCGGCACGTCTGTTGTTCAATGCCGAGCCATCCGTATGGCGAAGTCTCTACGGAAGTGGAGTCATTCGGGTTCGTGACTTTCTGTTGAGCGGATTCCTGTTCGCGGCTGGGATTTCGCAGTTCTGCTGGCGGAGACGCCGCGTGCGGATGGAATGGAAGCCGATTTCGATGTTCGGCCGCATTCTCTGGAGAACGTTCGTCCTGATCGCGGCTGGGCTATTCTTGCAGTCGATCGGAGCCAGCACGACCCGCTGGGTCCTGACCGATCCCCTGACAATCATCGGGCTGGCCGGGCTGGGAACGTTTCTGCTCGCCCGTGGTCCGGTCTGGTGGCAACTGTTAGTCACGGCCGGTTTACTGGCGGGGTACTATGCCTGGTTTGAATTCTCAACGCCGCCGGTTTATCCGGTTGAGCTGCAGGCAATCGTCGTGGAAGAAGATTCGAACGCAGCGTCTGCGACGGATCGCTGGGCCTTTCAGAACAATATGGCGGATCGCTGGGATCGAGAGCTTCTCTCGCGGTTTCCCGGTCAACCCGATGCCCGCTATCGTGCGGAGGGCCGGACAACGTTCAATCTCATTCCGGCGATCGCCCTGATGATGATGGGGAGTTTCTGTGGACAGCTGCTGTTCCTGAACAAGCTCAAGCCGCTGACTCGCTCGCTGAGTTTTGCACTTGCTGGCGGCGGCCTCGTTCTGGCCGGCATGGGGGCAGACCAGTGGCTCTGTCCGGCGATCGAACGATTGCTGACTCCGTCCTGGGTCCTCATCGCTGGCGGCTACAGTCTGCTGCTGTTCGCGGTGTGTCATTTCCTTTGCGATGTGCTGCGAGCTGGCGGGTTGCTCTATCCGGTCCGCGTCATCGGCCGCAATTCGCTGGTGATGTTCCTGGCCGGTCTTCTCATCACAACCTGGCTGGGAGCGGAGTTACTGAAGCACGCGGCCTCAATTGTTGAACTCGCCACAGGCGGGAGTTGGACGATCGGCCAGGGACCACTGGCGTGGATTGCATGTTCGGTTCTCGCTGCGTTCTGCCTCGCCTGGTTGCTCGATACCCGCCGTTGCCTGATTCGCGCTTAACCGGCCAACGTATGGTGATGGCGGCGACCTGAGCGTCGATTCTTCGTGAAAATCGGAGCGTATTCCCGTATGGTGGAAGGAAGCGGGATATGCCATGCCTTTGTCGGCGAGATGCCTGATGCAGAGGGGCCTCTGAGCGCCTCAATTCGCACGACCGTCAAATCAGGAATCTGTTATCAGACCTCTCTCGAAGTTGAGAGAATTCGTTTTTCATTGGTTAGACCGCCGGTTTATTCTCAGAGTCCGGTTTGATGCTGCCTCTGCAGGTGAGTCCACGATGGCTCGTTGGAGGGCGGCACCTTGAAAGATCGCCCCTCAGAGATTTCGACCGCGGAAAAGACTCATTCGCGCATCGGGAGTATCAGCAGATGAATTACACGCAGGATGTCACTCCGAAGTCGGCAGAGATGCTGCGAATGCGCATGCAGGAGCTCGCCGACACGATGTCGCGAACATCGGAGTCCCTGAAGCGTGGAGAATCGGTCGAATTGCAGTTCGTCGCCGATGAGATCCGAGCGGTCCAGGAGCTGATGGACTCGATGTCCTCGCGTCTGAAAGAACACCCCCTGCTCGCTCCGGCGGAGCATGATGCCGGACGGATCGAAGATATTGTCGATGCCTGCCAGCAGATCGAAGTCCGCCAGCAGGCTATTGATCGGCTCAAACGACTGCAGCTGGTCAAGTCGTTCGATGAGAACGACCGCGACGCATTCCAGTCGATGGCCAATCGAGTCAACGAACTCATGGAGCGGCTGACGAACGGAACAGGAGAAGAACGTCGTGCGGTTGTCGAACAGGTGAATGCCGGAGAATCGCCGTTCCGTGCCGTCTTTGAGATGGTCAATCGCCCCGAAGAGTTGTCGGACGATCGCTGGATCGAGAACCAGCGGCTGATATCGGAAGGTTTTGGACGCAGTGTGGCCCTGGCCGTGCTTCGCGGCCGGGCTCGATAACACGCTCGAGAGTACTGAGGAATTTTGACGGACATTTGCGGCTGACCGCCGTGATTTCGGTTTATCAAGGAGAACGATGAATGAGCAGCGCCAGATACAAGACTCTGCTGTCCTACCTGCCGGGGATGGCTTCGGTTGTGAATTCGTTTCAGTCCGAACAGGTCCAGATCGCGGTTTTTGACCGGTTGATGTCCGCGCTCGAAGAACGGGCGGAGTTTAATGAAACGTCTGCCTCAGAAAAGCCGAAACCAGCCGCCAAAAGCTCCGAGGAGGTCGCACACGATCTGATTGAAGGGGAGAGCATTCACACGGCAATTGATTCCGACATGTAATTCGGCACTTGTCGCACGAGAAGCAAGTTGAGAGTCGAAGACCATCAACCAGAGAAAGGCAGTCCTTCCGGAGGCATCGCAGTCGGAAATTGTCCAAACAGATCGAGGGGTCATGAATACTGAGCTAGCGGAACTTCTGGATCGCCTGCAGTCAACTGCCGAGACTCTCGCGCAGCAGCTGCAGTCTCAGGCCGAGGTTCTTCGGCAGGACCGTCTCGAGGGCTGTGATCACCTTCAGAGCTCGATCGAATCGTTCCTCGCTCAGGAGCGGGACCTCCGTGCAACTCTCAAAGAGGGGTATCAGTCGGCAGGACTTCCAACCGAGCTCATCGCCGTTGCCAACTGGCTTGAACTCCGTTCGCACGCCGAGACGCTTTCCACGCTCAACTCCGCGCGAACTCGACTCGCTGCCCTCCGTTCCGACTTCGAGGAACATCGGGGCCAGGACGATGCAGCCGCGTCGGTCGAACAGGAGTTTTCGCGTCTCGAAGCCGATCTAGCCTCCCCCACTCTGCCGCTGTCCGACGAACTCGTTCAAGTTGCCGCTGGCTCCCATGATCTGTACGAACGGGTCGAACAGCTGAAAACGCCCCCCGCGTCGGACTCGACCATCATCGCCGCGGAGCCGGAGATTCCCGCCGAAGAAACTCCGGAACCGGCGATTCGCGATCGCTACAGCGAAGCCGAGAACGCCTTCAAGGCTCTGTTCGATTTCGGGGAAACTCCGGTCGTGCCCCAGGCTTCCAAACCAGAGTCCACTTCAGCAGACACCCCGCCCTCATCCCCGGCCGAGCCCGTCGCTTCCCACGACGACAGTTCGGCTCTGATTGATGACGAAGAGAACGACTTCATTTTCGACGACATCGATTCGGGAGGCAGCGAGAAGAAAATTCTGACCGCACACGATCTCGAAAGCGGTTTCGCTCAGCTGGAAGAATCGTCGCAGGCGGCGACCGAAACGGAACGAGCGGAGGACGAGGGTTCACTCGAAGACGAAGACCCCGTCGATGAGTCGCTGATCTTCGGAGACTTCGACGATCGGGCTCCGCACACGCGGGAATCGTCCGGGGACGTCATTCGAGGTTCTCTTTCCGCCAGCGTCCAGGAAGAGTTGAAGTACTCCGCCGAAGCGGAAGCGACGCCGCCTCCGCCCCCACCGCTTGAGTTGGAGCCCATAGAGCTCGATTTCTCACAGGTCATTGAATATGCCGAACGGGCCGCCGCCGCTCAGAACCGCTTCGATCGCGTCTCTTATCTCAGCCGGCTGACGTGGGAGCTGATTACGCTGGGCGAGTACGCCTGGGCGTATCAGGTGTCGAATTGTCTGCACGGAAACGTCGACAAGGATCTTTCCATCCCGGCTCCTCCTCCGTGGTTGATCGCCATCCTGGTCATGGGCGATCGAGTCCGGCTTTCTTCCGGCCGCATTGCCCGCGAGTTCGAAACCCTGACCGACACACATCGGAAAGACGCTCAGGAGCTGGTGCGAAATGGTTCGTCGCCGGAAGCGTTCCTGTTGCGGGCTGCACTCATTCGTGGAGCAGTGACGACCGGTTCCCGAGCAGCCACTGACCTGCTCCGGAGTTTCACGATCGAGTCTTCGCAGACGCACTTTTACAACTACTGCAGTCGCGTCGCCTCGTTTGCATCACGCTCCAATGGACTTCGTCTCGATCAGTACTTTTATCGTCCCGGAGCGGCCTCGATCGAATCGGATGCGCGGGCGATTCGTGCCCAGGTCATTGCCTGGAAACCACGGGCCTTCGAGGAAATTCTCCCGTACCACATCAGTACGCCGTTGTTCTCGCGAGCGTTCTGGAGTGTGCATGCCCCGACCACCGTTCGGCAGCCGAGAGCCATCGATGAATGGCGGGCCCGTCAGATTCTCCAGGCCCACATTTCACGACTGCTCAAATCGATCATCGAGAACAAGCTCAACCAGAGTGCAGTGGTCGAATCCGAGATTCGGCGGCTCTCACACAGCGTGCTCCTCGTCGATGGCGATACTCGAGTGATCCTCTCGGAACAGGAAGCGGTCACGGTCGAAGGCCGCGAGCTTTACAATCATGTTCAGGAAGCGATCGAGTTCGCGTCTCACTGGCTGGTCCTCGCGGCTTCTTATCCCGGTATCGAGAGCGTGCTGGTTCCGCAGGAAGTGAATGAACTGCGTGACGAAATCGAACGGCGGCAAAACTCGGTCTTCCGGGAGATGCAGCAGTTGGACAAGATGCATGGCCACCACGCTCACCGCTCGGCTCTTACGGCGTGCCGGAGAAGCATGGATCGGATCAGCCAGCTGTTCCATCCGACCGAAGAGCCTCGCATTGCTGAGCAGGATCCGCAGTGTCTGTTGAATGGAGTCCTGCTCAAGATTCCGGGCATTACGCTGGAAGAAGACTGGCGTTGCAAGCTGACGCCATCGACGCTGGAACAGCAGATTCTGCTCGTCCTGCAACAGGGCCAGGTGACTTGGGAAGAAGCGTTCGAACAGCAGATTGAAGCCGGGTCGTATCGTTCGGCTCGCATGCTGCTCAAACTCGATGCCTGGACGCCGAACCAGAAACAGCGAATGACCGATCAGCTGGAAGAACGCCGCCGCGACAATGCCGAATCGCTGCGTTCGCTGGCCGGGCAGCTCAAGAAGAAGATCGCCGAGACGCACAAACTCGATGTCATCACGACTCTGGAAGCCGGGCGACTGACCCGTCAGGTGGAAACGCTTGAAGAGAAGATCCCGAATGAGTACCAGCTCGATCATCTCCGCAGTGATCTGAATCAACTCTGGCAACTGATGGAGAATCGCCGCGGGCTCGAACTGCGTAAGATGCGAGACAAAATGTCTCAACTCGAGCGCAGGGAACTCGGTCTCAGTGACGAAGGCGACTCAACTTCTTCACCGGAAGGGCCCCCGAACGACAGCGATGATGATCAGGCAGACTGGGCACTTGATGTGTAATCTGGCCCCCTGGAAGCTTTCGGCAAGCTGAAAAGAGCCGGAAGGTCAGAACACGTTTGTGAACGGAGTTGAACGATTATTTCCTTGTGTCTCCCCGGACGGTTCTTCACAATGGACCGCAGGATTCTTGGATTCAGGCTCAAACGAGGCCATTGAAGCCGTTTCCGAGGCGCTGAGCTTACAGACTCCGTTCTGCAGGCGGGCCGTAAGCCAGCGAAGAGATCAGCCGCGTGGGCGGCTGAGGATGGATTTGCCTCAAGCGCCGCATCATTTCACATGCAAACTGACGTAGCGAACCCGATTCTCTCGGCGGTCCCGGAAGGTCCGCTGGCGCAGAAGGTCCGGCTTCTGCTCGCCGATCGCAAGTTCGATCAGGCTCGCGAGGCCTGTCAGTCGCAGTTGACCGAAATCCCGGTCGCAGACGCATCGCGTCTCCCGGAGCGGTTTGAAGCCATCGCGAGCCTGTTTCAGATCGCAATCAAAAGCGGGAACGAGCTCAGCGTCGAATGGACGCAGGCCACACTGAACGACGAATTCAATCAGGTCGTCAGCGAGCATCGCGGTTCCAACGAACTCACCGCCTGGTTTCAGAACCTGCTTCAACTCAGCGAAGCCCTTGGCAACGCCCGCCGCTGGCCGGCGGTCAAGTCGATCAGTCGTCTGCTGTTGAAACATATCTCCGATCAGTCCACCGAATCACAGAACATGCGGATTCGGACGCTGAACAATCTGGGCTCCGCCCTGCTGGCCGAGAATCGGATCGACGATGCGATTCATGTCTGGCAGTGTGCGATCACCGATTACGATCCCAAAGCCGAATCGACATGTGCGGCTCCCCTTTCAACGCTTCATAACAATCTCGGGGAACTGCTGCGGCTGCAATGCAAATTTCAGGAAGCCCGGCTGCACCATGCCCGGGCCCTGCAGCTGAGACAGGAGCGGTTTCCCGAAGACAATCTCCTCGTCCGGCAATCGCGGTACAACCTTGCTCAGGTCCAGATCGAATGCGGCGAGCTCGCCGCGGCCGCCGATCAGATCGAGCTTTACCTGGCCTCGTTTCCCGACGATCAACCGGACACGACCGAACGCCTCAAAGGACAGGTCCTTCGCTGCCGTATCCTGAAAGAACAGGGGCGATTCCTCACCGCCGAAGCCGAGATCAATCACCTGGCCCGCGTTCATGCCCGCAATCAGCAGGCGTCTGGACGTCTGATGGTCGAGCTTCACCTGCAGCGGCTCGATATTGCCGTGCTGCTCGGTAAAGAAAGTGTTATCAAGAGCGAGCTGAAGCGGCTACCGGGAATGATCGACGACAACAAGCTTGTCGGGAGCATTTACGAAGGGCGGCTCAGTCAGCTCGTCGGACGGATCCCGCGTGAAATCGACATCAGCCCGCTGCCCAACGATCGCGAAACGCACCTGCAGACCTCGATGCAGATCTTCCGCAAACGTCTCGTCCGGAATCATCCGCTGATGGCTCAGTCGATCTTCGATCTGGCCGATCTGTTCCAGGTCACGCATCGCGGTCAACGTGGCACTCAGACGGCGGCGGGCGGTCTCTCAATCTACGAAAACACGTTCGGCGAAGACTCCCTGGCCACCGCTTACGGTCTGACGCGGCTGGGACAGCTCTGCATCGACCAGGGTCAGTACCGACTCGTACGTCAGCTAATGCGAAAAGCTCTGCGACTGCTCCGCGGCTACCGATCAGTTCCCGATCTGACGCAACTCCGGATCTATGAACTGCTCAGCCAGGCTTACGACGGTCTGAACAAGCCCCGACTGGCCTCGTGGTTCGCGTTCGCGGCTGCTCAGCAGGTGCAGAAGAAGCTCGAATTTCCGCCGATGATGGAAGACTTCTTCGTCGAACAGGCACTCGATCACGCCCGAGCCGTCGGGCACACGCATCGAGAAGTTGCACTGCTCGAACGCCGCATTGAACTGCTGAGCGAAGAATACCATCCCGATCACCCCGCTGTGATCGAAACGATGGAACAGCTCGGCCGACTACTGGCGGAATCCGAGTCGTTCGATCAAGCCGCCGCCTGCCTCGGAAAAATCGTGGTCGTTCGCAGCACCGAACTGGGCGAAGACTCTCCCCTCGCCGTCGAACTGATGCAACTGACCGCCGACGTCTGCCGCAAAGCCGGCCAGCCCGAGCAGGCCGAAGAACTCGAAGACCGCATCCGCCAGATCTCCGAACGCCAGTCCCACGTCCTCAGCGATCTGCTGTAATTGCCGAAACGACGTCCCACGAGCCCCCCCGCAGGGTGTCACTGGCGTCCCGCCAGTGCCCGTCCAATCGAAATCGATTGCACTGAGGACCGGCGCACCCAACCTCAAACGACCGAAGATTCATCCGACTTGATCCACTGGCGGGACGCCAGTGGCACCCGGCACCCCGGTTCAAGGTCGTGTCACGGGTGCCATGCTTGCATCGCGCAGTAGGGCAAGCATGCCACTGCAGTTGACCACCCCACCAACCGTCGAGGGAAATGTCACCGGGCCTCATTGGAAGCTCTACACCTGTGGAGTCGACCCTAAACGCATTGAAGGGAAGTGCCTTCGCTCAAGACACTTCCCTCCACACGAGTCTTCACTTCAAACACGATCGGCATGCTCACCCTGCTTCGCGATGTGAGCATGGCACCCCTGGTTCTACGTGATTCCCGGTGTGCCACTGGCGTCCCGCCAGTGCCCGTCCAATCCAAATCGATTGCACTGAGGACCGGCGCACTCAACCTCAAACGACCGAAGATCCATCCGAGTTGATCCACTGGCGAGACGCCAGTGGCACCCGGCACCCCGGTTCAGGGTCGAGTTGCTTCGATCAGACCTTCAGTTCTTCGGCGTCGTCACCCAGTTCCGAGGCGTACTTCTCGCGGATCGGATCGACCAGAGCGGTGATGAACTGGTCAACCTGTTCCGGGGAACGTCCGATGTAGCGGCGGGCGTCGAGTGTTGCGGCCAGGTCGATCTTGGCGAACGCGTCGTCTTTCGACAGTCGTTCGATCAGGTCGTTCGGCAGCCCCTGCTCTTTCACCACACGCGAGGCTTCCTGGCTGTGGACGCGGATCTTTTCGTGCAGGTCCTGGCGATCGCCGCCGACTTCGACGCCGGCCATCAGGATCTCTTCGGTCGCCATGAACGGCAGCTCCGCGTTGAGATTCTTCTCGATGACTTTCGGGTAAACGACCATGCCGTCGCAGATATTGCGATACAGAATCAGAATGGCATCGACCGACAGAAACGCCTGCGGCAGCGACAGCCGGCGGTTGGCCGAGTCGTCCAGCGTCCGTTCCATCCACTGCGTCGCCATTGTCTGATCGGCGTTGGATTGCATCGACATCGCGAACCGGGCCAGCGCACACATGCGTTCCGACCGCATCGGATTCCGCTTGTATGCCATGGCCGAGGAGCCGATCTGCGTCGACTCAAACGGTTCCTCAACTTCCTTGCGATGCTGCAGAATCCGGACATCCGAACCGGCCTTGTGAGCCGACTGGGCGATGCCGCTCAGCGAGGACAGCACCTGAGCATCGATCTTCCGGGAATAAGTCTGTCCGGTGACCGCGTAGGAGGCATCGAAGCCCATCTTCTGGCAGACGAGTCGATCGAGAGCATCGACCTTGGCGTGATCGCCTTTGAACAACTGCAGGAAGGTCGCCTGCGTTCCGGTTGTCCCTTTGATGCCCCGCATCTTCAGCGTCTCGAGACGATGTTCGATCTCTTCGAGGTCGAGCACCAGATCGTAGCACCAGAGCGTGGCCCGTTTGCCAACCGTAATAGGCTGAGCCGGCTGCAGGTGGGTGAAGCCGAGACACGGCAGGTCGCGATACTGCTCGGCGAACTTCGCCAGCTGATCAATCACGGCGACGAGCCGATTGCGGATGAGCAGCAGACTCTCGCGGATCTGAATCAGTTCGGAGTTGTCCGTCACGAAGCAGCTGGTCGCTCCGAGGTGGATGATCGGCCGAGCGGTCGGGCACTGATCACCCCACGTATGCACGTGAGCCATCACATCGTGCCGCTTCTCTTTTTCGTAACGGGCGGCGAGATCGAAATCGATCTCATCGAGATGCTCGCGCAGTTCGTTGAGCTGAGCATCGGAGATTTCGAGGCCGAGCTCCTGCTGAGATTCCGCCAGCGCCAGCCAGAGGCGACGCCAGGTGGAATGCTTCTTCTGAGCCGACCAGATGCCGCTCATGGCTCGGGAAGCGTAACGGGTATTGAGAGGATTCTGATAGATGTCGTGTGACACGTCGCGTGTGATTCCGTTTGATGAAAAAGTCAGAGAAAATTCGCCGAAACTCTTCAACTAGAGTCGAACTCACCGAGTGCGACAGTTGGAGAAATTACTGACAGTTAGCTAAACAAAATGTGGGCAATTTACTTGTATTGATTGTGAAACGCGAGGGACAGAGAATGCCATCCGTCATCACAAAGAGAGGAATGACACGACTTGTTGAGCAATGCATTCGAAATCGATTCGAATGACGCAGCGGGATTCCAACTCCCGCTACGAACGCTGGACCCGTTTGTGTGAAAGGATTCCAACCCTTTCAACTCATGACTCTCTCAACGGAAAGATCACGGGGACCGCGTTCGCGTCTGGCCCCCGTGTTTCTTTTCAAATCAAAACACTTGCCTTTGTTCTACACGAAACGCTGACGAATTTACTTGTATTGATTGTGAAACGCGAGTGATGGAGAATGCTCCCGTCACCACAAAGAGAGGAATGACACGACTTGTTGAGCAGTGCATTCGAAATCGATTCGAATGACGCAGCGGGATTCCAACTCCCGCTACGAACGCTGGACCCGTTTGTGTGAAAGGATTCCAACCCTTTCAACTCATGACTCTCTCAACGGAAAGATCACGGGGACCGCGTTCGCGTCTGGCCCCCGTGTTTCTTTTTTCCTAAATCACCGGTTCTTCTTCCGCGATTTCCGGGCCTGTTTCCGCTTGTCCTTTTTCTGCTGCTGCAGTTTTTTGGCATCAGCAGGGCCGCGTTTGCTGCGGAATTTGGTGTCGCCGAGGCGTCCACCCGGGTTGGCCATGCCCATTTTGCTGAGTTCCTGGACGGCTCGCATTTTGTCGCGGACGCCCATGCCGGCCATCTTCTGCATCATGCCGGCCATGTCGTTGAACTGCTTGACCAGGTTGCCGACATCCGAAGGTTCGGCTCCACAACCACGAGCGATTCGATTGCGGCGGCTGCGGTCGATGAGGTTCGGATTGCGGCGTTCTTCCTGCGTCATCGAAGAGATCATGGCTTCCATCTTGCCGATCTCTTTGTCCGGGTTCATGCCGTCCATGTTCGACATCGCATCGGCCATCTGTCCCATGCCGGGGATCATCTTCATGATCTCGCCCATGGAGCCGAGCTTCTTGATCTGCTTCATCTGCTTCTGAAAATCCTCGAGGGTGAATTTCCCCTTGAGCATTTTCTCCTGCTGCCGCTCCATCTCCTCGCTGTCGAACTCGGCCTGCGCCTTTTCAACCAGCGAGACGATATCGCCCATGCCGAGGATTCGGCCGGCCATGCGGTCCGGGTGGAACGTTTCGAGCTTGTCGAGCTGTTCGCCAACCCCGATGAACTTGATCGGCACGCCGGTGACCTGCTTCACGCTCAGAGCAGCACCCCCGCGGGTGTCGCCGTCGAGCTTGGTGAGGATCACGCCGTCGAGTTCGAGCGCTTCGTTGAACGCCTTGGCGGAACGGACGGCGTCCTGACCGGTCATCGCATCGGTCACGAGCAGGACCTGATCCGGCCCCAGCTTGCGATCGATCTGCGAGAGCTCTTTCATCAGAGCATCATCAACGTGCAGACGACCGGCGGTATCGAGAATGACGGTATCGACCGAGCCGGTTTTCTTGGCGGCGTTCACCCCGTTCTGGCAGACCTGAACCGGATTCGTTCCCTTGGGATCTTCGGCATGGACCGGGACGCCGACCTGGGCGCCCACGGTTTTCAGCTGTTCGATAGCGGCGGGTCGCTGAAGGTCGGCTGCGACCAGCATTGGTTTACGGCCTTCGGCCAGCAGCATTTTGGCCAGCTTACCACAGGTCGTCGTTTTCCCGCTTCCTTGCAGACCGCACATCATGATGATGCTGACGCCCGACTTCCGCAGATGCAGCGAATGGTCGACCGGGCCCATCAGGTTGATCAGTTCCTGATGCACGATCCCGATGATCTGCTCGCCCGGCTTCAGCGCCTTGAGCACCTTCTCCCCGAGCGACTGCTCGAGGACTGCTTTCATGAATTCATCGACAACATCGTAGCTGACGTCGGCTTCGAGGAGGGCCGCCTTGACCTCCTGCATCGCTTCGCGAATGTTGGCTTCATTGATTCGGCCGCGCTGCATTTTGCCGAGCGCGTCGCCTAATCCCTGCGTAATCTTTTCGAACATAACTGCTGACTGCCTGTAGATTTCCGAAGAATCCGGAACGATGCTTAACCGAAGCAATCAGGGATTCTACGGCATGGGCAGCGAGAACTGAAGAGACGGGAAGCCGGAAAACTCGACATCGAAGTCCGCAAAGAGAGAGGTCTCACGCAAAGCCGCCAAGCCGCAAAGGTTGACGAGCGAAAGCCTTATGAGACTCTCTGCGACTTTGCGGCTTTGCGTGCGAAATTCTCATTCAGTCCGCGGCTTGCGCGGAAACCGGGCGTTTCGAAGCTGAACTCAGCCAGCACACCCCCAGCGCTCCCGGCACGCTCACCAGCAGGATAAAGAACTCGCGGATCAGGATTCGTAGCGTCTCGACGCCGGGATTGTTGGCGCGGATGTGCATCCGAATGAAGTGCTCTCCCTGGGGGACAGGCAGGGATTCGGGCGAACCTCTCCTCGTTGCCCGTGTCTCGGCCAATACCGAGAGGTTTTGGCGATCGAGGCTGTACAGGACGACGGCACTGGATGGCACGCCCTCCACTGTTCCCTCCCGATTCATCTCTTCCGAGATCTGGTAGAATGGCCACACGGTCGTGGCGATCTGGGCCGAAAAGGTTGGGATCTCGTACAGGATTTCTCGATCAGGATTATCGAGATACCGCGTTCCCAGTGAAAGAAACAGGAAGCTGATCCAGAAGAGTCGGGTCCGGCCTTTGGTGGCGATGGTCAGGCAGACGGCCAGCAGCATCAGCACGGCGGCTGCAATGGTGACGCCGAAGGCGACTTCCGGGGTGCGGTAGCGGAGAGCAAAGTCCATCAGGCCCAGCGGGGCGAGAACCAGAACGGCCGTGATCTGGGCGGCTTTCACCCAGTCCTGCGTCGGCGGCTGCGGCGTTTCCGACATGGCGGGGCTTTCCTTCCGGTCTGCTTGCTCTTGTCTTCGATTTGTGTAGAGTGACAATGATAACGCCAGGGCACACGGTTCCCAAGCTGGCAATAGACAAAATGCCAGCATTCTTTTCGACGTGTTTTTCGCAGTTTGAGACAAGGCGACGATGACAGCCAAGCAGAATCTGTTCAATAAGGTTTGGGATCTTCACAACGTAGGCACGCTGCCGACCGGGCAGACTCAGCTGTTCATTGGTCTGCACCTGATTCACGAAGTCACCAGCCCGCAGGCCTTCGAAATGCTGCGGGATCGCGGCCTGAAGGTCCTGCATCCGGAACGGACGCTGGCAACCGTCGACCACATCGTTCCAACCGATAACCAGGCTCGCCCGTTTCAGGATCTGCTGGCTGAGCAGATGATGTCGCAGATCGAGAAGAACTGCCGCGAGTTCGGCGTGACGCTGCTCGATATCAGCGATAACCGACAGGGCATCGTGCACATCGTCGGTCCGGAACAGGGGCTCACTCAGCCCGGCCTCACCATCGTCTGCGGCGACAGCCACACCTCGACCCACGGAGCCTTCGGAGCGATCGCCTTCGGCATCGGCACCAGCCAGGTCGCCGGCGTGCTCGCGACTCAAACGCTCGCTCTCAGCAAGCCGAAAGTGCGTCGTATTGAAGTCAATGGCGACCTCGCTCCCGGCGTGTATGCCAAGGACGTCGCCCTTTACATCATTCAGAAGCTCGGCGTGAAGGGCGGCATCGGCTACGCCTACGAATACGCCGGCGATGTCTTCGATCGCATGACGATGGAAGAGCGGATGACCGTCTGTAATATGAGCATCGAAGGGGGTGCCCGTTGCGGATACGTGAATCCGGACCAGACTACGATCGATTACCTCCGCGACCGCCCGCAGTCACCGACGGGTAAAGCTTTCGAAAAAGCCTCCGAGTGGTGGCTGAGCCTCGCTTCAGGACCGGATGCCGAGTTCGACGATGTCGTGGTGCTTGATGCCGCCGATATCGAACCGACCGTCACCTGGGGCATCACGCCGGGCCAGTCGATCGGCATCACCGACAAGGTACCGCATCCGGAAGACTTCCCGGAAAGCGATCGCCCGGGCATCCGCGAAGCTTACGAATACATGGGACTGGAAGCAGGCCAGTCGCTGCAGGGCGTGAAAGTCGACGTGACCTTCATCGGCTCCTGCACCAACGGCCGCATCTCCGACTTGCGGGAAGCCGCCCGCCTGGTGCAGGGACATCATGTCGCTCCGGGCGTAAAGGCTCTCGTCGTCCCCGGTTCTCAACAGGTGTTGAAGCAGGCCGTGGAAGAAGGTCTCGATGAGATCTTCCGCGAAGCCGGCTTCGAATGGCGGGCAGCGGGCTGTTCGATGTGTCTGGCGATGAACCCGGACAAACTTAAGGGCCGCGAAGTCTGTGCATCGTCGAGCAACCGAAACTTCAAAGGCCGCCAGGGGAGCCCAACCGGCCGAACCCTGCTGATGAGCCCTGCGATGGTCGCCGCCGCGGCGATTAAGGGGTACATCACCGACGTTCGCGAACTGGAAGCGCCTGTTGGCGTTTGAGCCGAAGGGATGGCACAGAGATTGATCTCTGTGTTGCGAAGCAACAGGAGGCTTGTCTTCCGCGCCCCTTAGAGAGCGACGCCTAATCTTGCACAGACAGGAATGTCTGTGCCACCGAGTAAGACGCCGGTCATGGGATTGAACGCACAATTGCTGGGATATGCCTGACGGCTATCCCAGCCTACAAGTTAGAACAGCATGCCTGCGGAAGCGTGGGCATGGCACCCGATCCAGGATTTTTCTGGTGCGTCGAGACGCACCCTACTTGAGAGAAGCAGAGCGATGAACGAGATCAAGCAGGTGAAAGGCACCGGGGTGCCGCTGTTGCTGGATGACATTGATACCGACCGCATCATCCCGGCCCGGTTCCTTCGCTGTGTCACGTTCGACGGCCTCGGCGAGCATGCGTTCGAAGATGACCGCGAACAGGATCCGAAGCATCCGTTCAACAATCCGAAGTATCAGTCGGGTTCGGTGCTCGTCGCCGGTCGCAACTTTGGCTGCGGTTCTTCTCGCGAACACGCTCCGCAGTCGCTGATGCGATGGGGCATCAATGCAATTATCGCGCAGTCGTTCGCCGAAATTTTCTTCGGCAACTGCACCGCTCTGGGCGTGCCGACCGTCACCGCCTCGGCTGAAGCGACCGAGAAGCTCTGCAAGATGATCGAAGCCGATCCGCAGCTCGAAATCGAAGTCGACCTCGAAAAGATGCAGGTCACAGCCGGCGATTTCAGCTGCCCCGTCGAAACGGTTGCCTCCTCTCGCGATGCTCTGCTCTCCGGACAGTGGGACTTCCTCTCGCTGCTGCTGGAGAATAAGCCGGCGATTCAGAAGACAGCCGACAGCCTGCCGTATATGAAGCAGTTCGCGTAAGCCAAATGAGAAAGCCACTCTCCTGGGATGCAGGGGAGTGGCTTTTTTGCTGCGCGGATCTTGGGAGAACCAGGGTAGCCCCGGTTGCTCCGCTACCGGGGCTGAAATTGAGAATTCAGCCTCGTGACTGGCATGACCTCTTGTGGCTGCGCCACCCCGGTTGAATCAACCGGGGCTACCCTTCTTATGCGGTCATTTCCGGTTGAGGCAGCTCAGTGACAGGACGGCAGCTTCGCGGACTTCGGCGTTGGGGTGCTTGTCGGCGACGCGGGTCAGGATCGGCACGAGTTCGTCGCGGTTCTCCTGATACTCGCCGACCATGAGCACGGCCTGACGCTGTACCGCTTCCGAGTTCTGCACGAACTGCTTGAGCAGCAGGTCGAGGGCTTCGCCCGGCGAGTGCTGATAGACGCTGCCCAAAGCGATCGTCGCCAGGAAGGCGAGGTTCTCGTCGGAAGAGCTCAGCGTGTTCTGAATCACCGTCAGCGCCTCTTCGCTGCCGTGCCCAAGTTTGAAGAGGGCCTCGGCACTGTTCAGACGGACGTGATTGTTCTCGTGTTCGAGCAGGCTGCGAAGCGTATCGAGCGTCGCCTGATCGGGGTTCGGTTCGTTGCCGACTTCGTACGCCAGAATCGCCATGCGGTGCGAGATGCCATCGGCTTCAGTCGAAGCAGCGGCTGCCGTCGGTTCGGCTTCGGGCTGCGGTTCCGCGGCGACAGGCAGCGCCCATTCTGCATCGGTCTCGGCGGTTTCAGCTGCCGGCTCCGTGTCAGCATTTGCGTCTGAAGCGGCGACTTCGGGGTCCATGAATGGGGCTTCGAAATCGGGCAGTGCTGGCGGGAGATCGACTTCTGCGGTTTCGCTCGGTTCCGGCTTGGCAGGGGCCTCGAACTCAGCGGCGGCTTCGCTGTCCTGCTGTCCGTCGGAGTTCTTCCAGCCGGAGGCGGCCCAGAGGGGAACGCGTCCCTGGCTGGCGGTCCACTCGGCGTCCGGTTCCGGAGCCGCTTCGGCGACCGTTTCTTCTTCGGCGGGTTGTTCGGTCAGTTCGACAGCTTCTTGGACCTCAGCAGGAGCGATGGCCGCGGTCTGCGTCTCCTCGCTCATCTGCTCTTCATTGCCCGACTCATCGCTCGCGATCTGGCCGAAAGCCGGATCGACTGTCGGAGCCGAGGCGTCTTCGTTTTCGTCGAGGCTGACCTGAACGACCGGTTCAGCGGCAGGAGCTTCCTCGGCGGAGGCAAGCTGGACCTCGGAATCGACCGGCGCGGATGGTTCGGGCAGTTCCGGAACCAGCTCGGTGGCCTGCCCCAGTTCGGGGTTCGGCAATGTCGGTTCGGGCAGCGGACGTGAGGAGCTCACAAAATCGTTGCGAGGAGCCGTGGACGAACAGCCCGTGAGAACGGACGCTGAAACGAGGCTGAAGATCAGGAGCGATCTGGACACCAGCATAGGGGTTCCGGCCTTTCGCATAATCGGTACGACATCGGCGGCGTACCGTTGGCGGCACGACCGTATATCGGATAGTTCGACTTTGCGGGTCCCGCGGCTCTAGCCGATTGTGCGGATTCCGCCGGTTTTTTGGGGAGAGGTTTTCTGGGGAAAGCGAGGACCTTCAGAGAATGGGGATTTTTCCCGAGAGCCACGATGGGGTGCCGGATCGGCAGGGGTGCCACTGCTGGCTTGTCCAGCAGTGCGATTGGTATGGGCCGATTTCGGAAATCATGCACAAGGCTGCATGAGAGGCTCGGGTTCAATATGTCCCGAAGTCCGTATGCTGGGATCGCCGCAGGCGTACCCCAGCAAATGTGCTCTCGATCCGGGGTACGGCTCCGTCAAACCCATTGACCTGTGCTACACGCGAAAGGACTTTGAGGACCGGACGATTTCCGTACAACACGCGGATGGCGAAGCCTCTTGTCGCTGTCGCGACCCGCCCGATGTGGCGGACGGGCCACCCTTCGTGTTTGAACCTCATGCGTACGGACGGGACCTCTTGCCGACTTCGTCGGCCCCGGTAGCAGAGCAACCGGGGCTACCCTGTTCGTAAACTTGATCAACTAATGAAAAAAGCCGGATGGGTGTCCATCCGGCTTGATTCGATTTTGACTGGCGATCTGGCGAATTAGACTTTGCCGCAGATCGTTTTGCCGCTGCTCAGCAGGTCGTCGCAGGCTTCGCCCAGACGATCGGCCACGCCCTTTTCGGCGGCCTTGAGGTAAGCGCGAGGATCGTAGGTCTTCTTGTTACCGACTTCGCCGTCGATCTTCAGCACGCCGTCGTAGTTCTTGAACATGTGATCGGCGATCGGACGGGTGAAGGCGTACTGGGTGTCGGTGTCGATGTTCATCTTCACGACGCCGTAAGCCAGCGTTTCGCGGATCTGCTCGTTCGGAGTGCCCGAGCCGCCGTGGAAGACGAGGTCGAACATCGCTTCCTTGCCGTACTTGGCGATCACGGCGTCCTGACCCTGTTTCAGAATATCCGGACGCAGCTTGACGTGACCCGGCTTGTAGCTGCCGTGAACGTTGCCGAAGGTGGCAGCGAACATGTAGCGGCCGAGGCCGTTGAGAGCTTCGTACACGGCGACCATGTCTTCCGGAGTCGTGTAGAGCTTGTCAGCCGGCTGATCGGAGTTATCGATGCCGTCTTCTTCGCCACCGACGACGCCGGCTTCGACTTCGAGGATGATTTCGTTCTCGGCACAGAGTTTGAGCAGTTCCTGAGAGAGCTTCATGTTCTCTTCCAGCGGCAGCTCGGAAGCGTCGAGCATGTGGGACTGGAACAGGTTGCCCTTGCCTTCTTTACGCCACTTGGCGGTTTCGGCGATGAGCGGCTTGAGGAAGCTGTCGACCTTGTCCGGCTGGCAGTGGTCGGTGTGCAGAGCGATGAGGACGTCGTACTTGGCGGCCAGGCGATGAGCGGCTTCGGCGAGCACGATTCCACCTTCGACCGAGCAGCCGACGTTCAGACCGGAAGCGAACTTACCGCCACCGATCGAAACCTGAATGATGCCGTCCGACTTCTTGTCCGCAAAGCCCTTGAGAGCCGCGTTCAGCGTGACCAGCGAGGAGATGTTGATCGCCGGGTAGGCGTAATCGCCCTGCTGGGCGGCGTCGAGCATTTTTCCGTATTGTTCGGGCGTTGCGATAGGCATGGATTATTTCCTGTCAGTTGAAATTGTCAGCTGATTTCTGAATTCCCGCAAAGGTTGATAAGAATCGAACGGGAATTCAAGCGTGGACGGGGGGCGTGCGGCGATTCAGCGGAAACTTGTCGCCGATCGCATCCACATCAGTTAATCTGTTGACTTAAAAGCAGTTACGAGTGATCGAAATCAGATCCGGCCCGGTTCGCGGATGCCGGCCCCCTGCTGTTTCGTGGCCGAGTCCCCCAGCTCTTTGCGGGCTTCTTCGGCGAGTTCCTGGAGTTTCTTCACGATGTCCGGATGCTGATCCTTCACATCGGTCGATTCGCCCGGGTCGTTCTTGAGATTATACAGAGCCAGTCCAGTCCTGCCCTGGGTATACCCGTTCGGAACGCCATCCATTCCCGGCTCGCCTGTCAAACTGCGGTAGCCGTGAGGAAAATGGAGCTTCCAGTCGCCACTGCGAATCGCCTGCAATTCCCGACCCCAGTAGAAGTAATAGGCGTCGTGCGGGGTCTTCGCGTCTTCTTCGAACATCAGCGGGCGAATGTCGAGTCCGTCGATCTTGCGATCCGGCAGCGGAACATCGGCCAGAGCCGCGATTGTCGGGAAGATGTCGATGGTGGCCGCGAGTTCATCGCAGACCGTTCCGGCGGGAATGCGGCCGGGCCATCGCATGATGCACGGCTCGCGAACGCCCCCTTCCCATGTGGTCCCCTTGCCTTCGCGGAACGGGCCAGCCGAACCGGCGTGATTGCCGTAGCTGAGCCAGGGACCGTTGTCGGACGTAAAGATGACCAGTGTGTTATCGTCGAGGCCGTTCTTTTTCAACGTGTCGAGCACCTGTCCGACCGACCAGTCGATTTCCTGAATCACATCGCCATAGGTCCCCTGCTCCGAATCGCCTTTGAACTTGTCGGAAACGTAAAGCGGGACGTGGGGCATTGAGTGAGCCAGATAGACCAGAAACGGCTCGTTCTTATGGTCTTCGATGAACTTCACGGCGTGTTCGGTGTACCAGGTCGTCAGATGCGTCTGATCTTCCGGGGTCACAGCTGCATTGACGACCTTGTTCCCTGAAATAAGCGGGAGATCCGGGAAACCTTTTTTCTTCTTGTCTTCGTCCGACATGTTGATGTAAGCCGGATGATAGGGCCACATATCGTTGGAATAGGGCAGCCCGAAATAGTCGTCGAAGCCGTGCTGCATCGGCAGGAACTTCTTCTGATAGCCGAGATGCCATTTGCCGTATGCAGCCGTGGCATAGCCCTTCTGTTTGACGAGCTCGCCGATCGTCATCTCCTCGGCATTGATGCCGATCTTCGAACGATGGTTCAAAGCGCCGCCAATGCCGACGCGAACGTTGTAGCAGCCCGTCAGGAGTGCGACGCGCGAAGCGGAGCATACCGCTTGCGAAACGTAGAAATTGGTGAACTTCCGCCCCTCTGCAGCCATCTGGTCGAGATTCGGGGTCTCATAGCCTTCAGCCCCGAAGCAACCGACGTCGCCGTAGCCCTGGTCATCGGTGAAGATGATGACGAAGTTGGGCTGATCGGCCGCGAAGCCGGTCCGGACTGGCAACACAGCAAGGATGGCGAAGATCGAGAGAAGAAGCAGATGGGGGATATTCACGGTGGAGCACCTTAC
Source organism: Planctomycetaceae bacterium (assembly GCA_017795105.1). GTDB lineage: Bacteria > Planctomycetota > Planctomycetia > Planctomycetales > Planctomycetaceae > Rubinisphaera. Next base: position 4,604,642 of record CP051247.1, on the reverse strand, counting down.
TGAGCAACAGAACAGAACGCGTTGATAAGTCATCTTAAAGGCTGCCCTTCGGCTTGTCACCCAAGCGACGGCTGTGCAGGTTTTGCCCGGCCAGAAGCGCTCTTTTCGGAATTCGGCTGACTGGTTTATATTGTGCGGGCCGGTCAGGATCGGATCCGGCACCTTATGCAGCGTTCGATTCTACATTGGCCACGGAGGGCGCAATGCTCCTGAAGATTCCGTATCTGTTCATTCCCGCGCTTGTCCATTGTCTGCGGGGCCTGGTGCTGATTCTTGCCGTGTGCCTGCTGTTGCTGCCCGGGTGCAGTTCAGAAACCAAAGACTCGAGCGAAGTCCTCGATGAATCGTGGTTCACGCTCGACGAAGACGGCGAGAGCGATGCCGCCGGCGTGCAGGCAGAATCGAGAGCCCGGCTCGGCGTGAATCTGCAGCAGGGAGACCGCTTCCCGCTTCGCAAGGTCGTCGAGAAAATCCTGACGCAGAAATCGATGCAGGGCTCGACGCAAAATCGTGAGTACATCGAACTCGACATGGCCGTCACGGTCGAAGAGATTCAAGATCAGAAAAAGCGATTTTCGGTCCGCTACGAACGCGTGCAGTACGAAAGCAATCTGGCCGGGCAGGCTGTCCGCTACGATTCCGATCAGCCCGCGTTGAACATCCCCGATTCTGTCCTCGTCTATCAGGGGATGGTCGACAATGGGTTCTCCTTCTGGGTCGGGCCGGACAACAAGATCACTGACGTAGTCGACTTTCAGCAGTTTGTGCAGAAGTGTCTGGCTCAAGTCCCTTCCGACCAGGCCGAACAGACCGCCCGCATTCTGGCCCAGTACTCGGGTCAGGACGGCATCGCCAATTTCGTGGACGATACGATTGGCCTGCTGCCATACGACCCCAATTCTCCCGATGGTTCTGCTGTCGTGCGACTCGGGGGAAACTGGACGAAGTCCCGTCATTACAACGAACCGGTTCCGATGTCGCTCAAGAACACCTACACACTGCGGGATCTGAATCAGGACTATGCCAAGGTTGAGATTCTTGGCGATGTTTCTCCGACGTCGGCAACCAGCGGGAGCGGCTCGTCGCAGATCTCGCTTCAGGTTCGCGGCGGTCATTCCAACGGCAGTTGTACCATCGATCGCAAAACCGGCCTTCCGCTGGAATCCCGAATCGATCATCTGCTCAACATGACCGTCCAGGCCGGAGCCCTGACGTTCGAGCAGCAGAAGCGGGTCGTCACGTCCATCCGCATGTTCCCGGATGAGAACACTGGCCAGCTGCCGGGCTCAGCAACCGCCCAGCAGCCTGCGTCGCAGCCGTCATCAATCCAACAGGCTTCCTTTGAAGAGCTTGTTCAGTAGCCTCGGGTCAGTGGATCCGGCGTGCCTCGCCTCGGGCTGAGTTGTACCGGAGCATTCAGTCTGCTCTATTGATCTCTCCGAAATTTCCGAACGGCAGGGAGAAAGTGTGAGCGACGGCGATCCGGTATTCATGATGGGCACATACGAGGCGACGATCCGCACGGATCGGCAGTACTCGACCAACCATATGTGGCTCCAGGTCGACGGAGACCGCTATCGCGTCGGCTTCACCGCGTACGCTGTCCGCCTGTTGCAGGATGTCTATTTCCTCGACTGGGAAATCGACGATGGCTCTACTGTGAAGAAGGGGCAGAACATCGGCGAGATCGAGAGCTCCAAAGCAGTCTCCCATCTGACCTCGCCGGTCGACGGCACGGACATTCAGTTCAACGAAGAGCTGCTCAACGATCCCTCCCTGATCAACAGCGACTGCTACGGAGCCGGCTGGCTCTTCTCGCTGAAAACCGACGCCCCCCTGCAGTCCGCAGAGGAGTACATCGCCCATCTGGACAGCAAGTGGGAAGAAACTCAACGGGTGATCAAGGGACAGATCAACTGAAATGGAGTCGCCTGGGCCGTAGCTTTTCAGAAAGATCGGATGGCTCAGACGTGCACGTCTGAGTCGCGGCAGCGACAGGAAGCGGCTGACAGAGTTGCCGTTCGATGATCGCAACAAAGATTGCGCCAAGCCGGTGACCTTCCTCCTGTGGCTTGGAACGTCGGACAGAAAGCAACGAGAGTTTTGGGTAGCCCCGGTTGCTCCGCTACCGGGGCCGACGTAGTCGGCACGAGGTCTCCGATTCTCGTGATGCCTCACGGAATAGAGTATTCTCATACTTTCCCTGCAGTCGCCTGATCGCGAAGAGTCTGAAATGCTTCAGTGTGCTCTTGCAAACACTAGAAGTGGAATCATGAATTTGCTTTTTGCTTGGGCGTCGAGTGCGACCTCTTGTGGCTTCGCCACCCCGGTTGAATCAACCGGGGCTACCCCAATGTCGTTCTTTCAAGACCTCCTGAGCAATAAATCCGACGGACCACACCACTCACACGCACGCGTCTGAGTCATCCTTTTGTGGTTATCCAGCGGTTGACCGCGTCCATCCGCGAAACATTCCCGGGGGTTGATGGTAGAATCTTGCTCTCAGAGCGTTTACTCTGGAGAGAGTGTGCGCACAGCTGTCGCCATCCGCATGCTCCCTCCTTACGACTTTGCTTCCGCACGATTGAGATACCGCCATGGCTGGAAAAAAACTGACTGTCGTCATTTCGCAGTCACAGAGTAAGAATCCGCAGTATCGCGATCTTGAAGAGACTCTTGCCGCCCGGTTGATGATGGACGGCTCGGTCGAAGTGGCCGTCGTGCCGCATTTGTACGACATGCACGCCGATCACACCGGGCTCATCTTCCTCCGCGGCGTTCCGGGTGATCTTGTCGTCCTCAGCTGGCTCTACCCGCGGCCTGTTCGCTGGATTCTGCACCGACAGGGCATCACCGGGCTCGAAGGGCAAACGCTGCTCGAAGAAGAAGTCGACGAGGACGAAGAAGAGCTCGACGAAGAACCGTCTCCCGATCGCGGCATCGGTCTGGGCAAAGTCGCTCAGCGGAAGATCTACTGCATCGACATGCGGGTCAGTTCTTCGGTCGACGATTACTTCGATGAGATCAAACGCATCGCCAGCGAGAAGTCGGTTCAGACCGTCGATCTGATGAGCTGGATTCAGGGAAGTCCGAAGCCGGAGCAGCTGGAGCGATACCTGCGAACGCCCGAGAGTTCGACGGGCAACAACGGAACGAATGGGGCGACCAAACCCGCAGCCGCGGACGAGCCGGAACCGACGAAACGCCGCTGGTATCCGGTCATCGATTACGAACGCTGCACAAACTGTCTGGAGTGCATCGACTTCTGTCTGTTCGGCGTTTACGGCGTGAACGACGGCGACTTCATTCACGTCGAAACACAGGATAACTGTAAGAAGGGATGCCCAGCCTGCAGTCGGGTTTGCCCCGAGAACGCGATCATCTTCCCCGGTCATAAGACACCCGCGATTGCCGGAGCCCCGGGTGAAGTGGCCGGCTTCAAGGTCGACCTGTCGAAGCTGTTCGGCTCGGAGAATTCGATCGATATTGCCGTCCGCGAGCGCGACCGCGAACTGGTTGCCGATGGCCGCGATGCAGTCGGCACGGCTGTCGGACTCCGTAAACGACAGGAACACAAGCAGGATCAGCCGCGAGATCATCTCGACGATCTGATCGACAGCCTGGACGACATGCCGCTGTGAGCGACGTGACTGCCACCACGGCTCTGGATCGCCACCGCGCCCAGTCCGCATTCGAGATTAGTCGCGATCGTCTTCTGGCCGAACGGACTCCAGCCGGACATTGGGAAGGCGAGCTGTCGACTTCCGCGCTTTCAACCGCAACAGCCGTGATGGCGCTGTTGAAAGTGCTGGAACAGAATGCGGCCCCATCGCGCGTCGACGAGATTCGTCCGCTCATTCTGGGCGGGCTCGGCTGGCTCGTCGAGGCTCGCAACGAAGACGGCGGCTGGGGCGATACGCAGCGAAGCCTGAGCAACATCTCGACGACAATGCTCGTTCGCAGCGTCTTTGCCGCAGCAATCGACTCCACTTCGGTCGACTGGACGATCAGCGACGAATATCTGGCTTCGACGGATGCCTATATCGACCGCATTGGCGGCGTTAAGGCGATTCGTGAACGGTACGGCACAGACCGGACGTTTTCGGTTCCGATTCTGATGCAGGGAGCACTCGGCGGGCGGGTCAACTGGCGTGAAGTGAACCAGCTCCCGTTCGAGCTGGCCTGCCTCCCGGCGACCTGGTACAAGCGGGTCAACCTGCCGGTCGTGAGCTACGCTTTGCCGGCTCTGATCGCCATCGGGATGGCCCGTCATCGTCAGAAGCCGACCTGGTTCCTGCCATTGCGATGGTTGCGAACTGCTGTTCGAGGCAACGCCCTGAAAGTGCTGCAGCGCATTCAGCCGACAACGGGTGGCTTTCTGGAAGCGACGCCCCTCACGAGTTTCGTCACGATGGCTCTCATGGCAGCGGGCGAGCAAGAGCATCCGGTCGTGTCGGAAGCGGTCCGCTTTCTGATCGACTCCGTCCGCCCGGATGGCAGCTGGCCGATCGACACGAATCTGGCGACGTGGACGACGACGCTCAGCATCAATGCTCTCGACGACCATCTCTCCGAAAGTGAAGTGAAGCCAGTGCTCGACTGGCTGATCGGTCAGCAGTATCGCGAGGTGCATCCCTACACCAACGCCGATCCGGGCGGCTGGGCCTGGACCGATCTCCCGGGTGGTGTCCCCGATGCGGACGACACGCCGGGCGCGATTCTAGCCGTGCATCGATTGCGAAGCCGGGTTTCGGAAGCCGATCAGCGACGCATCGACGAGGCCTGCAAGGCGGCCTGCGAGTGGTTGCTTTCGCTGCAGAACAGCGATGGAGGCTGGCCGACGTTCTGTCGCGGCTGGGGCCGGCTGCCGTTTGATCGAAGTTCGCCCGATATCACCGCCCACGTTCTGCGAGCCCTGCAGACCGTGCAGCCGGAATCGCGGGAGGCGATTGAAAAGGGATACCGATTCCTCGATCGACGACAACGCGAAGACGGCGCCTGGCTGCCGCTGTGGTTTGGCAATCAGTATGCCCACGACGACGAAAATCCGCTCTATGGAACGTCCCGGGTCCTGCTGGCTTACGCCGAACTCTCCGGGAATCCGTCGCGGGAAGAGCGACGGGACAAAGCGCTCGCGTTTCTGCTGTCCATCCAGAACGCCGATGGCGGCTGGGGCGGAGCAGCCGGGATTGAATCGTCGGTTGAAGAAACCGCCCTCGCTCTCGACGCCCTGATTCCCTGCGGAGCCGATTCGGCAGCCATTCAGCGAGGTGTCGACTGGCTGGCTGACCGAGCAGAAGCGGGCACGATCGACTATGCGACACCGATTGGCTTCTACTTCGCGAAACTCTGGTACTACGAGAAACTGTACCCCCTGATCTTCGCGACCTCGGCGCTGCGGAAAGCGGTGACGGCTGAATAGCAGGCCGAAGGCTGCTCTGTCGCAAATCGGTAGACAGGGTAGCCCCGGTTGCTCCGCTACTAGGGCCAATGCAGTCGGCAAGAGGTTCCCCAGATCGATTCCCCGTGGAAGCGTGCTGCCAGACCTCTTGTGGCTTGGAACGTGGGATCTTCATACTGCCCCGACGACGTAAGTTCCCTCGCCCCCTTGGGGAGAGGGTTAGGGTGAGGCGGAAATACGGGTGACATGCTCCACGGACCGTTGATTCTGATTTGTATGGAATATCGATGGTTGATCGCCCCCTCATCCGCCCTTGGGGCCGTCGGAGAAAGCGTGTTTGCGGACATCTGCCCAGCAAAATGGATCTTTCGGTGGAATTTGATGCTATTTGGTGCGGGAAACGTCATAATGGAGCGATGGACCGACCGTCCCGGCCATCCCGTCGCTCGCTGCGCCTTTTCGGGATCTCGTTTCGTTTCTGAACCGTTCACTTTCTTCCCAGCTTTGTATGACCGCACAGCGACTCACTTATCCTGGCCTCGAATCGTACGGATGGACGTTTCTGGTCGTCCTCTGTTTCGCCGTGGCGGTCGGTCTGGTCGTCTGGCTGTATCGGTATGAACGCCGGCTGGTCTCGGCTCCGGTTGGCTGGTCGCTTCTGTCGTTGAGAATCCTGTTGCTTGCCGTGCTGCTGTTTACGTCGTTGCAGCCGACACTGTCGTGGACGACAAGGCTCAAGCAGGACAATTCGATTCTGGTCGCTCTGGATGTGTCGCAGAGCATGGATCTGGTCGATGAACAGGCGACCGAACAGGAACGCAAGCAGTGGGCCGCCGGACTGGGAATGATCCGAGCCGAGCTGCTGAAAGAAGACGCCGGAAATCAGGCCGCGCCTCCCGCCGAACCGACTGACGATCCGCCAACCGAAACATCTGAGGAGGATTCGGACTCGTCGGAAGAGGAACCCGCCGAGGATGATGCGTCCGAACTGATGGCGAGCTGGGAAACGCTCAGCCGATTTGATCTGGCCCGCCAGCTGCTTTCCGCTCCGCAGATTGGCCTGCTCGACCGGTTGAGCGAGGTGGCCGATGTCGATCTGCTGCTCTTCAGTAAAGATCTCAAACCGGCCAGCGGCGAAGACCTGACCGGCTCGCGCGATCGTCTTGCGGAAGGACTCACCTCGGCCAGCACCTCGTTTACGTCGCTGATCGAAGAAGTCGCTGCCCGCGAGAATGTCGCCGCGGCTGTGATTATCTCCGACGGCGTCGATACATCGCCGCAAAAACCGCAGGCGCAGTTGAACCGACTCGCCGGGCAGTCGCGGCCCGTTTACAGCATTCTGGCGGGTTCGACCTCGCAGCCGGTCGATCTGGCGATTGAATCAATCGACCACCCGGAATCGGTCTACCAGAACGACCAGCCGCTGATTCAGATCCGCGCGACCACGCATGGCTACGAGGGGAAAGCGGTCACCGTTTCGCTGACCGATGTCTCGAATGGAAATCGACTGACGAAGAACATCGACGTCGATGACCGTTACGAAGATGTCGAATTCAGCCTGCCACTCGACAACGCAGGCCGCCAGCGATTCATTGTCGATATCAGTCCGGCCGAGGGAGCGAGCGGAGACCGGAATAAAGAACCAGCCGAGTTGCAGCTCGACAACAACCAGCAGGAGTTCGCCGTCAATGTGATCGACGACAGCACGCACGTCCTGCTCGTCGCTGGCGAAGCGAGTTGGGAGTTTCGGTTTATCGATGCCGCCTACGAACGGGATGACCGTGTTGAGCTCAATTCCGTGCTGTTCGAGCAGCCGTATCTGGGACTGCTGCCAACGTCGTTCTTCGACACGGCTCTGCCAAACTCCCGCACATCAACCGGACCTTTCGAAGGCGTCGATCTGGTCATCTGGGGAGACGCCGATCCGAAGGCGGTCGACGCGCAGACCTGGGAGCGGCTCGAACGCTTCGTTGGCGAACAGGGAGGAACGCTGGTCGTCTACACCGGGAAGCGACACTTCTCGGGGGTCATGCAGAACCCGATTCTCTCCAAATTGATGCCGATCACGCATACGCGACGCATTGAAGCGATCGACAATGAAAAACTTGGGGATCCGATCCAACGCGGGTTTCATCTTCAGTTGACTCCACAGGGGGCGCTGCATCCGGCGATGAAACTTGAAACCGATCACGACGCCAACATCGCCGCCTGGCGGAATCTGCCGGGGCACTTTCTGGGTTATGTCGGCGATCCCAAACCAGCCGCGGTCGTTCTGGCGGCTCCGGTAGGAGCAACCATCGCCTCGACGTCAACCCGTCCGGCCGGCACAGTGGTCGCTCAGAACTACGGACTCGGCCGCGTGATGTGGCTCGGAATCGACAGTACCTGGCGGTGGCGATTGCGGCGTGGAGATAAGGATCACTACCGCTTCTGGGGGCAGCTCTCGCGCTGGGCGGCTGAAATGCGATCTTCTGCCGGCTCCGATGACGTGCGGCTGGCGCTGGAATCGACAGAGATTGAAGAAGGCGACGAAACCATGATTCGGGCCCGCTGGTCGCAGGCGATGCACCAGAATCTGCCCGAAGAAGTTCGCACGGAAATCGAAGTGTACCCGCGGGATGTCGACCAGCTCGTGCCGATCATGCGGTTTCCGCTCGATCGTGTTGAAACCGAGCCGATGCTGCAGGAAGCGAAGGTCCCGCCGTTGCCGGTCGGAGAATACCGACTGCGACTGGCGGCCAGGGACGTTCCGCTCGGCCCTGCTCCGATTGAAGCGACGCTGTTCGTGACCCCGCGTCAGAATGGCGAAACGAACCGGCTGTCAGCCGACAGAACGCTACTCGAACAGTTTGCCGCAGCCACCAATGGAGCGGTTTTTCTGCCACATCAACTCGACGAACTGCTCGACCGGCTCGATCCCGAGTGGCGGACGCTGGAACAGAAACAGGATCTTCCCCTCTGGAATCATTGGCTGCTGTTTGTGATGATGGTAACAATCGTGACAGCCGAATGGCTGGTGCGAAAATGGCACGGACTGCCGTGATGGAATGATCTAGCGAACACGTCCGTCACTTTCAGCCCGTGGCACAGACATTCCTGTCTGTGGGCGAACGACGGACCGGCGGAAAACAAATTTGAGGGCAGGAGCATACTCCGACGGCTTCGCCGCCCTGATAGCAGAGCTATCAGGGCCACCCCTCAAGACTTTGCGAAATTGCAGAGTTAACGACAGAGTCGGAGAGATTTTTTACTCGCAGGAAGACGCCACTTCGGCGTCGGATTGGTAGCGCGACGTTTTTCTGAGGATCGGTGAATGAGTCAGACCATTCCAACGACTGGCGGCAGACTGAATCCTGCGGCTCTTCCGGCTGATCTGCGTCGTGAGCTCGCTCAGCTCGATCGGCGACTGCGGTGGGTCAGCTTCGTACGGGGAGCCGGCAGCCTGATGTTCGTCGTGCTGCTCATGGCGGCTCTGTTTCTCGGCACCGATTATTACTTCCCGCTACCGGGAGTCATTCGGTTCGCGTTCCTGAGCCTGCTCTGCGTGACCGGCCTCTGGCTGTTTTATCAATGGCTGATTCTCCCTCTCTCCCGCCGTCGACGCTGGCCCGATCTGGCTTACATCATCGACCGGGCGTTCCCCGATTTTCAGGAACGGGTCAGTTCGACCGTTGAACTGTCGATGCTCGAACACAGCGACTCGGCCGTCTCGGAATACATGACCGAACGTCTGCGGCAGGAAACCAACACCCGTCTGACGCACGTTGACCTGTGGGAATGTCTTTCACTGCGAACAATGGCGATCGCGCTGGTTTCCGCGACGCTGCTGGGGATTGTCGCCGCGGTGCCGCTGTTACTGAATTCGCAGGGTTATTCCCTTCTGTGGCAGCGATTGCTCACGCCATGGGTGAATCTCGATTCGGCGACCAATTTGACTTTCATTGTCGAAGACGCTGACCGCACCGTTCCGCGTGGGAACGATGCGATGATCTATGCCGAACCGCACTGGCGATATTACGAGGGAGAGCTCCCCCGTGAAATTCGACTGCAGTGGACCGACGAGCACGGAAAAACGCAGTCCCGCGAGATGGCCTACGATGCCGGCCGGAATGCGTATGTCGGCAAGATTCCGCAATTGATGTCGCCGGTCGATTACGTTCTGTCGAGTCGGAACGCGCGATCGCGGACCTATCACATCAACGTGGCTGACCGCCCGCGGATTGTCGATGTCCAGCTGACGATTCAGCCTCCCGCTTATACGCAGGTGCCGGAGTCGATTGTCGAAGGTGCGATCGGCACGATTCGCGTGATCGAAGGCAGCCGACTGATCGCCAATCTGAAGTTCGAGCACCCTGTGGCTGACGCGACCTGGGTGTGGGAAACACCCCGGCTGGTCAATCCGGCTGGAAATACGTCTGCAAACGAAGACGCTTCGACTCAGCCGGCCACGGTTGCGCAGTCCCAGGTCCCGGCCACTCTGCTGGAAGAAGGACGAGCAGCCCGGGTTGAACTGATCGCGACGCAGTCGGACCAGTTCGAGTTTCTGATTACCAGTGCCGACGGTCTGACGAACATCGACGAACCCCAGCGAATGATTCAGATTGTCCCGGACCGGGCTCCGCGGATTGATATGACGGGCTCCAACGATCCGGTGAAAGTTCAGCCGGCCGATGTCGTCCCGATTGACCTTCGAGCCGATGACGACTTCGGCCTCGTCGATGTCCGTATTGTCGTCGAACAGCTTTCGCGCGCTGGCGAGGAACCTCAGATTCTGGAGTGGACCTCGCCGAAAACCGGAGAGGACGTTCGGCTGCTCAACGACAGCTACGAGCTGAATTTGAGTCAGTTCGAGCTGGAATCCGGCGACATCCTCGGCTATCGCGCCGTCGCTCGTGACGGCCGGCCGATTCCGGGACCGAATGAAACCTGGACCACACGTCGCGTGCTCATGCTCGACGAAGAAGTGAAGACGATTGCCGGCCAGGAAGTCGAAGAGTTCTATGATTCGCTTCGTCGGCACGCCGACATCGTGAAGAACGAGATTTCCGCTCATCGTCGTGAACTGGAGAGTGATCGCAAACAGCTCGACCCAAAGCCTCGCGAGGAATCGAAGCAGCGAGTCGACGAGAAGAAAGGCGAATGGCTGCAGACGAAACTTGCGCTCAACCTGCAGCTCGACGATCTTTCTCGCCGTCTGCAGCAGCGTCCGATTACCCGGGCCCTGTCGCAGATGAATGTGGAGCCGGCACAGCAGTTAATCGACGATACGGCTCGGGCACTCGAAGAGTTCAAGCCGGTCAGCGATAACGACGCCATGGAGCTGATTCGCGACCAGGAAACCGACGTTCGCGAAGCCGAGAAATCAATTGACCGGTTGCTCAACCAGCTCCGCGATGCCGAGCGGATTGAACAGGAGTTGACCGAACTGCAGCAGCTGGCCCGCCGTGCCAGCGAGCTCGCGAAGGATGCCGCTGAGCTCAACAAGAATGAACAGGACCCCGCCGCCCAGACGGAACAACAGGCGGACGAACAGCAGGCAGCCGAACAACCCGATCAGCAGCAGCCGCTGGAGAAGCTGCAGAGCGAATGGTCGACGCTGTCTCAAGATCTGGAAAACCTGTTGAAACGTCGTCCGGAGTTGAAACAGGCGGCGAAGAACGCATTACTGTCCGAGCTTTCCGAAGTCGCCGAGACGGCCGACGAACTGGCTCAGCTGCAGGCAGCCCTGAGCGAGGCGACGCGAGCTGATGCCGAGGCGATGACTGAGGCCCGAAAGCCAGTTGAGGAAGAGCTGCGTCAGGCCCGCGAGATCGCCTCGGAGCTTTCGCAGCGTTCGAGCGAAGAGGCTCGCGAAGACGCGGCTCCCGTCTTCAATCCAACCGCGACTCGCGAAGCCGCTCATGAACAGGAGCAGGCCAATTTCGGAAACGCCGCCGAACAATTACAAGCGGCCCGCGAAGCTCTTGATCGCTTCCAGAAATCACTCGAAGAATTGCCCCCATTGCCGGAAGACATCCAGCAGGCAGCCAATGAGCTGGCCGAGCGAAGTGCGAAGCTCGCCGAAGAGATGAAGGCTCATCACGACGAGCAGCGAAAGCTCGAAGGGGAAGCCCGATCGATCGCTGGTGAAGAGAAGAAACTCGAAGCGGCTCGCAAGAAGAATCCGGCCGATCCCGAACTTTCCGAGAAGTCGGAAGAGATCGCGGCCCGCACGAACGATCTCTCAGGCCGCGAAGAGGCACTTGAGGAAGAGCGTCAGAAGCTGGCCGAACGTCTGGCCGGTTTGATGCAGGCCGCAGCCGCTCTGCCGACGACGCCGCAGTTCGAGCCCCAGAAACGTGATGCCGTCGCCAAGTTCGATCAGGGAGCCGATGAACTGGCGGCTAAAACGGATCGGGCCGATGACCGCGTCCGCGATGCCTCGAAGTCGCTGGAGAATCTGGCCCGCAGCATGGGCGACAAGCCGACGCGCGATGAGCGAGCGAAGAACCAGCTCAAACCAGTCCAGGAACAGGCCGAGCAGCTCGCCAGAGAACTGGAAGAGAAAGCCTCTCAATCTGAACCGGCTGATTCCGAAGCGGGATCGGCGCTTGCTCCGCGTCAGCTCGAACAATTGCGGTCGGCCCTTCGCAGCGATGCTTCCGACCAGGAGGAGAAACTCGCCGAAGCCGTGAAGACCGGCCTCGAAGCCAACGAGCAACTCAAGGCCAACGACTTGAAGAAGGCGGCCGAAACGCAGAAGAAGTTCGCCGAGCAACTGGCCGAGTTGAACGAGGAACTCTCGAAGCAGCCGGCGGAAGGCGATGAAGGCGGCGACAAACCGGAAGCGAACGCGGCCGGCGCTCCTCAGGAAGAGGCCTGGCAGGATGTCCCGCTGACACCGGAACTCAAAGCTCTGCGTTTCCCGCAGCAGCCGGGCGAGCCGGAACAGCTAAAAGCGGAACTGGAAAAGCTTGTTGCCTCTCAACAGGAGTTGAACGAGAAGACGGAAAAGGCAATCGCCGACAACGCGGCTCCCGAACGCGCCAATGAACTGCGGAACAGACTCCGCCAGCTGGCTGGCGAGCAGCGGAATCTCGCCGAGCAGACCAAGAATCTGAATGGCGAATCGGCTGCCCTGCCCCGGATGAACGCTCAGCAGATGCAGCGGGAATCACAGAAGGCGCTCGAAAGCAATCAGCCCGAGGAGGCAACCGCATCGCAACAGCAGGCGAAGCGTCAGCTCGAAGAAGCTCTCGATCAGGTGAATCGTGAACTGGCCGAACAGAACGCCGGCCCGGAAGGCGAACAGCAGCCGGAGAAATCGCGTTCGGAAGAACTCGCTCAGGCTCTTCGGAATCAGCTCGATAAACTCAGCGAACAGATGCAGCAACCCCAGAACCAGGCCGAAGGACAGGCTCCTTCGACCGAGGGGAAGCCCGAAGATGCTCAGATGGCCGAGGCTCAACCGAATGGACAGGAACCGGCGGATCCGGCTTCTGAAGGGCAGCCGATGGACAATGAGGGGTCGGACCAGCCGCCGGCTGGGAACATGCCGAACGAGGAGTTGCTGCAGAACCTCAAGAACTCGCTGGAGTCTCTTCAGGCGAGTCAGCAGCGACTGGCTGAACAGGCCGCCCAGCTTGCCGAGCAGTCGGAATTGATGACGCCGGACAAGGAAGCTCTGAATGAGAAATTCCAGGCCGCGGCGGAGTCCGCCCGCAAGGCCAGCGAACAACTCCAGAGTGGACAGCTGCGTCAGAGTGAACCGCAGGCTCAGCAGGCCAGCGAGCAGCTTTCCGACGTTGCGGAAATGGAAGTTGCTGACGAATCGGCGCAAAAAGCGGTGGAGCAACTCGCCGAACAACAGCAGCAGATCGCCGAACAGATTCAGGAGCTCGCGCAGAATCCGCAGGCCAGTCAGATGGCGCGGGAGATGACTCAACAACAGTTGCAGGAGCAGACGGAAACGCTGGCCGAAGCGTTCCAGAAACTGGCCGAGCAGAGCAAAGCCGATCCTATTTCCGATCAACGGAACAGCCAGCAGCTTTCCAAGATGCAGGACCAGTCTGAACAGGCCGCCGGACAGATGCAGAACGCTCAGGAGCAATCTCAGCAGGGCAATCTGCAGGCGTCCGGGCAAGCCTCCGACAAGGCCTCAGAGACCATGAATCGTCTCGCCAAAGAATCGGCTCAACTGGCGAACACCAAGCGGGACACGCTGGTGCCGGAACCGGTCGGGGAAGATGCCGCCCAGGCTTCGCGATTGCTCGATCAGGCCGAAGAGTCGCTAAAGCAGGCGATGCAGCAGGCGTCCCAGCAACAATCGCCTCAACAATCGCAGCAGTCTGAGAATGGATCGCCCTCGGAGCAATCTCCTCAGCAGGGTTCGCAGCCCTCCCAGCAACAGGCCAATGCCGAAGGCGCCCCGCAGTCTCCGGGGCAACCTTCGGAAAATGGCGGGCAACCAGCGACATCGCAGCCCCAGTCGGCTCTGCAACAGCTGGCACAGCAACTTGCTCAGGCCGCCCAGGCGCTCGACCGTGCTCACGAGCATCTGCAACCTCCGCAGCAGAATTCGCAGGGAGCCGATCAACAGCAGATGGCTGCTCAGGCCTCGGCCGGCGAGCCTTCTGAAACGTCTGATTCGACCACAGGCAATCAGACGCCAATGTCCGGCGATGAGAAAATGGACGGTTCAATTCTCCGTTCCGCATTGATGCGGGACTGGGGACAGCGTCAGGAAGAACTCGACGCCGACCTGACCGATGCCCGACGTCGTCCAATCGACCAACAGTATGCCCCGCTGATTCGCAGCTACTTCGAATCGCTCGCTCAGCCCGAACCGTCTCCGAGCGAGGAATAATATGAATCCCTTCCCCCTGTTCCGCTCAACTTGGTTCCGGTCGGTGATTCCGGTTCTTTTGATCCTTTCGCTGATTGGCGGCACGCCGACTTCTGTGCAGGCTCAAAACGCGGAGTGGACCGATCGCGACATCGATCGCGCGATCGAGAATGCCCTCGATTATCTTTCGAAACGCCAGCTGCCGGACGGGTCGTGGCGAATCGACAACATCGGGGAGTCAACTGCTGCGACATCACTCGCGGTCATGGCGTTTCTGGCTGGCGGACACGTCCCGGGGGAAGGTCCGTACGGAGATCAGATCGAGCTTGGCGTTCGCTGGGTGCTCGATCACCAGGAACCGAACGGGATGCTCATTCACAAAACCAGCCACGGCCCGATGTACTCGCACGGCATCAGCACACTCATGCTGGCCGAAGTGGTCGGAATGCTCGGCGTCGAAGACGCGGCTCGGGCCCGGCGAGCTCTGGAGCGTTCGATTCGACTCATTCTCGAGGCCCAGGCGATTCCCAAGAACGAACGGCAACGGGGCGGCTGGCGGTATCAGCCATCGAGCCGCGACAGCGATCTCAGCGTCACCGGCTGGCAGTTGCTCGCCCTTCGAGCCGCCAAGGACATTGGCTGCGATGTCCCCGCCGAGTCGATCGATCTGGCCGTCGAGTATGTGAAGATGTGCGCGAACCGGGACCAGAAAGGTTTCGCCTATCAACCCGGAGGAGGCCCCACGCCAACGCGGACAGGGACCGGCATTCTCTGCCTGGAAGTCTGCGGCGTCCATGAAAGCCCTGAAGCCGTCGCTGGAGCCGAGTATCTTCTGAAATCGCCGCTCGAATATCGCGATTCCTATTTCTTCTACGGCGTCTATTACTGCACCGTCGGCATGTACAAGATGGGCGGGAAATACTGGGAAGACGCTCGCAGCCATCTTTTCAGCGTTCTCCTGGAGAAGCAGGAAGCAGACGGCAGCTGGTCTTCAGACAACGCCTCCGAACGTCGTCAGGGGCAGGTCTACACTACCACCATGGCAGTTCTGGCCCTGGCCATCGAGTATCGTTACCTTCCGATCTATCAGCGGTAGAAATCTCCGTACCGGCATCCCGCCGATTGCCTGATGCTCGCAGCACCGGCGGCTGAACCTCCAAAGAGTGGCACAAACATTACTGTCTGTGCGTGATCGACGTTCCTCCTCATTCACCGCCGATCAAAGCATGACGAGGCCGTCATTGTCTCCACGCATTCTGGCTTGGATTCCGCAGCCATGCTTTTTGTCGACAGACAGGAATGTCTGTGCCACTAACTGAACTTGACGGCGGCGTCTGGCGCGGGGAAGACTCTTGGCAAGAAGCCGCCGGTGCGGTATGAGACTGGCTTCGGCTGGTTTGAAACTGGTGCGACGCTCAATCCGTAGCCTCCGCGTGGATGAAGAGTGGTCGAACGTCCCTTAAACGACTATCATCAAAGGAGGCGGTCGTACCCTTCCGACTGCCTTTGATTTCTCGACTGCACATGCACCTCCCGGTTGATCAACAGGAAATCTCTCATGTTCAGCAACTCCCTGATTCTGGCAGCCACGTTCTGGGACATGGCAATCTGGTTCGGCATTATCGTGCTGATCCTCGGGGGACTGATTTTCTTCGCCCTGTTCGCCCGTTATGTCGGCCTCTGGATTCAGAGTAAGACCACCGGGGCAGGGATCGGTCTGATCAACCTGTTCATCATGTCGATTCGGAAGGTGAACCCGACCGTGATCGTCCGCAGCAAGATCATGGCGGTTCAAGCCGGGCTGACGAACGTCTATCCAATTTCGACCCGGGATCTGGAAGCTCACTATCTGGCCGGCGGTAACGTTCCGAATGTGATCCGGGCCCTCATCGCCGCTCACCGTGCCAGTATCGATCTGGACTGGATCACTGCTGCCGCGATCGACCTGGCTGGCCGCGATATTCTCGAAGCTGTCCGCACCAGTGTTTACCCGAAAGTCATTGACTGCCCCGATCCGAAAAAGGGCATCGGCTCGCTCGACGCGGTCGCCGGGGACGGGATTCAGTTGAAAGCCCGGGCACGCGTGACGGTTCGCACAAACATCAAGCAGCTCATCGGGGGAGCGACGGAAGAAACCATCATCGCCCGCGTCGGACAGGGGATCGTCCAGGCGATCGGTTCGACCGCGTCGTATGCGAAGGTGCTCGAGAACCCGGACAAGATCTCTCAGACCGTGCTCAATCAGGGGCTGGAAGCTCAGACGGCATTTGAAATCGTGTCAATTGATATCGCCGACATCGATGTCGGCGACAACATTGGGGCCCGACTGCAGGCCGATCAGGCGGAAGCCGATATGCGCGTCGCTCAGGCTAAAGCCGAACAGCGACGAGCCGAGTCGAAAGCTCGCGAACAGGAGATGGTCGCGCGGACCCAGGAGAACCGGGCCAAAGTTGTTCTTGCCGAAGCGGAGATTCCCGAAGCAGTCGCCGAAGCGTTCCAGAGCAAACGGCTCGGCGTGCTCGACTATTACGAACTGAAGAACGTCCAGGCAGATACCCAGATGCGAACGTCAATCGCCGGCGGGGCAGCGCCCGAGGACGGTAAAGTCACTATCTAGAGCAACTCACACTGAACTGCAGCAACCGGCAGGAGCATACACAGCGTTCTGAGTGGTTTGATGTTCTCGCGACTGCAGGACAACAGCCGGGAAGGCTCAAGAGCGGCTCTGGATTTAAGAGGGAGGCAGGCGGATGGAAGGCTTAATCGGACTGATCATTCTCGTGATCTCCGCGATCGGCTGGATTTCCAATGCCATCAACGAGCAGAAGGAAAAACAGAAGCGGGCCCAACGGGGGCAAAACCCAGGGCAGCAACGCCCCAAACGGCGACTGCAGGACGAGATCGACAGCTTTCTCAAAGACGTGCAGAAACAGCAGGAGCAACAGGAACGCGAAGAAGGCCGAAAGCCTCAGAAACAGCCGGCGCGACGTGAGCAGAAACCGGTCGAAGTCTTCGAGCGTCCCCGTCCTCAACCGCCTCGTCCGGAACGTCAGCCGACGACTCCACCAACGCGTCCTCCGGAACCCCGGCAGACTCCGCAGATCCGCCGCGAGGAGCCGCCCAAACCGCGGCCGAAGGTTTCCAATCGCAAGGCTCGGAAGCAGGCCCGTCAGCAGCAGGAGTCGAAGGCGATTCCCATCGGCGTGCCCGTGGCGGCTCTGGAAACGTCCGAGAAGATCCCTTCTTCCGGTCAAGCAATTGCCACCGCTCCGCCGCAACGTCCGGCAGTCGATTTTGCCGCGTTGGTCCACGATTCGACCACGGTTCGGAACGCGATTGTCATCAACGAAATCCTGCAACCTCCGGTCTCCATGAGAAATCGCCGCTAATTCAGAGGGTCGAGTCGCACACGCGGAAAACAGTCGGGATCAACCAACGCCCTCTTCGATAAAGAACCAGGGAGTGCGAAGTGTGACCGGTCGAACGGCTGTGAACTCTCGGTTATGATCGATAACGGCGGCCCTTCCAGGTAACAGAGCATCATGGACCAGAAACCGACTCACGGAGAGGACACCGTTCCGACGTCGGAAGTCAAACGGGCGAAGTCGACCAAGTCCCGCAAGAAACGCGGCACGCTGCGAGTCCTTCTGCTCTCCGGCCGTTTCGAAGTTCGCGGGTCTTCCGCACAGACGCTCATTCTGGCCGAACAGCTCGGCGACTACGGGATCCAGCCAACGATCGTCACGCCGGACATTCACAATGTCGCCCCCGAACGGCGAGCCGCCCTGAGTGTCCGCGAGTATCAGTACCTCGAACTGCCGATCATCAGTCGCCTCGTTCGCCGGTTCATCATTCAGGACCTCAGCGACCAGCCGCCGCATCTGATTCATATTCAGTCGCGGCAGATGCTGAGCCACGGCATTCGCCTCGCTCGCAAGTTCAACTGCCCGTACATCCTCTCGGTCAACGATTACCTGAACCGCGGGGAGATGCTGAACTTCGATTCGACGCACGGCAAGAAGATCATTGCCGTGAGTGAGTCGGTGAAATCGGAGTTGCTCACGCAGCCGTCGATTCGTGGTGAGCAGGTCGTCGTCATTCACAGCGGCATCGAGACGATTCCCGAAGAGCTGACCAAAACCGTGCTCACGCCGAAGCGAATCCCGGTCATCGGGACGGCTGGTCCGCTGGAGCAGATCAAGGGGGTCAGCTTCTTCCTGGGAGCCGCCAACCGGGTGCTGCAGGAGTTCCCGAATGTGGAGTTCCTTGTCGCAGGCTCCGGTCCGGAAGAGCGGAATCTCCGGCAAATGGCCCGCCAGCTCAACATCAGTCAGAAGGTCACGTTCGTCCCGAACCTGTTCGGGTTCCAGGAAGCCTTGCGGGCGATGGACATCTTCTGCCTGCCGTCGATCAAACAGGGACTCGGCACGATCATGCTGGAAGCGATGGCCTGGGGCCGCCCGGTTGTCGCCAGCAAAGTCGGCGGGATTTACAGCGCGATCAAAGACACGGAAACCGGCTTCCTCGTGCCGCATTCCGACAGCGAGGCTCTGGCGGACAAATTGCTGTATTTACTGCGGAACCCAGAGACGGCCCGCAGTGTCGGAGAGGCGGGACGACTGCACGTCGGCAAGAACTTCCGCATCGACCAGATGGTCGGCCAGATCGCCGATCTCTACCGCTCGACGCACGCCGATTTCGTGGGTACACTGCCAGAGCAGGAGTCGAAAACGCAGTAAATCCGCGGCATTTATCGACTCCACACGCGCCCGTAGCTCAGTTGGATAGAGCAACGGACTTCTAATCCGTAGGTCATAGGTTCGAATCCTATCGGGCGTGCTTTCACGGCGAATCTCTACTGATGCAGAATCAGTTCTGAAGCGGTCACTTCGACGCAGTCGACCTGAGAGAAAGCGGCTTCAAGCTCTTCGATTCGTTGCTCGAAAACTCGTAGCAGGGCGTGGTTCGAGATATTTCCGGTTCGGATCCACAGCAGTTTTCGGGGCGTCCCGTTAACGAGATGTGAGTCAAGGAAATCGCGATCTTTCGTGACTACGACTCGGCCATCGTTGTCCGCGATCGAGCAGAGCGTTTCGTCTGTCGTGGCGTTTCCAGATGCCAGTTCAGTCGTATGCAACGGTTCCTGACCAAGTCGCTTCAGGACATCACAAAGACGAACGGGCAGTTGAGCGTCAACCAGCCATTTCATGCGGAAGCCTGCGTCGTCTTCACATCGCTCAGTTTGGCGGCGTATTGCAGACACGCTTGGATATCTTCAATTTCCAGATCCGGATAGTCGTCCAGGATCTCTTCCGGCGTCATGCCCGACGCGAGCAATTCGAGAATGGTCGTGACGGGATAACGGAGTCCGCGGATACACGGTTTGCCGTGGCAGATTTCCGGATTGATGGTGATTCTCGAAATCACGCTCAGACTCCCTGAGAGGACAGAAACTGGACGGGACACGCTGTCCGCATACCAATCATAACTCTGAGGGAAGTCCAGGGAAACATGTTCCCGGCAGAACCTGTTTAAGACCGCGTTTGAAACTCGACCTTCTCCTGAGTACACTGCCCGCACGATACGGGTGCCCGCCGGTTTGTGGCTTGTGCGGGAGAATAGGGAAAACGGTGCAATTCCGTTGCGGTGCCGCCGCTGTAACCGGGGACGCATTTCTCGAACCCACTGTCTGCTCGACCGAGCCGATGGGAAGGGGAGAAATGAAGGATGATCCGGAAGCCAGAAGACCTGCCCGGATGTCGGCTTCGTCGATTCCTTTCGAGCAAAAGGACATCCCATGTTGAGTTTGTATGCGCCCCGCGGATCTTCCTGAACGTTCGCCCTGCGAACGTGTCTTTTTCCGCATCCAGCCGTTGACGCGAACCATCGCCCGGCTGCTCCTTCGCGCCTGTCTTCGGTAAGACTGCGCGCTATTCTCAGGAAGATCTCCCATGAAAGTCTCTCTTCAGCCGACCGAAAACCGGCGGCTCCCCGCAGCGTTTACGCTGATCGAACTCCTTGTCGTGATCGCAATCATTGCGATCCTGGTCGCCTTGCTGCTGCCGGCGGTCCAGCAGGCCCGAGCCGCGGCTCGTCGCACGCAATGCAAGAATCATCTCAAGCAGATCGCGCTGGCTCTGCACAACTACGCCGATGTCCACGCCGAGCATCTTGTTCCTTACAAGATCGATGATGAAGCCGAGATTGCCTACAACACCGGAGCCGGCTCGGTTCGCGGAAAGATCAACTACTGGTTCGGCGTTGTCGATTACACCCAGCCGGTCGATTCCCAGTACGATTTCGCCGCCGGCCCGCTGGCTCCGTTCATCGAGACGAATCAGGCCGTGTTTCAGTGCCCGGACCTCGGCGAGAGCCAGCTCGATCATCTCCGTTTCGGTCGTCCGGCCTGTGGCTTCGCCTACAACGGACACTATCTGAGCTACGGCATCAACTACGATTATTCGGCCTTCCCGGCGGTCACCGTCTCGGCGAATCCGGCGACGCGGAAGTTCCGGGATGTCCAGTCGACAACGCAGACGATCGTGTTCGCCGACTCGGCCATCTACAACACCTGGGATTACTATCCGAACGAGTATCTTGTCGAGAACCCGCTGCTCGAACCGCCGTCGAATACGCAGCCGACGGTTCATTTCCGGCACCATAACATGGCCAACGTCGCCTTTCTGGACGGCCATGTGGAGTCGAAGAGTCCAAGTTCGATTCCGTTGCCATTCTGGTTCACCCCGGCTCAGGTGCAGGCGAATAAGGACAATCACCTCGGCTTTGTTGGTGAAGACGATATGTGGTACGATCGCGAGTAACTTCCGTAGCGGCGGCATCCTGCCGCCGAACGGACGTGAGAATTGATAACGACGAAGAGCGTTTCGAGCAGAACGTTTCTTCTTCTCAAGAGAATCTGCGGTTTCCGACAATAGAACGCGGATTCGGCGGCAAGATGCCGCCGCTACGAAAAGATCCCCCCGAGTGGACCTGTTCCACTCGGGCTCTTTGAAAAACGAAAGCTTCGATTCACTCCCCAATCGCGTGAATCCATTTGAATAAGGACAACCCCGTGTCGTCAGCGTCTCCTGTGAAACTCTCTGCTTCCCGCTGGATTCTGTTGGGCCTGCTGGCTGTTCTGGCCGTCGCTGCCAAGGTGATGCCGTACGTGTTTTACCGGCTCGACTGGAATCTCGATCCGACACAGTTCGGGTCATATGTCTGGAACTTCTCGCCGCTGATGCCGCTGGCGATTGTGGCCGGGGCATCGCTGTCACGGAAACTGGCGATCGGTCTGACAATGGGGGTCTGGCTGCTGGGCGATCTCGGCATCTGGGCCGCCTCGGGTCACTTTGAATGGGCCTTTTATCCGCATCAGCCGCTGATCTACGTGCTTGCCCTCGGCCTGATCGGACTGGGTGCCATTGGACGCCGGCTGCAGAAGAGCGACGGCTATCTGGAATCGGTCGCGTTCAATCTGGGAAGTGGCGTCGTGGGAGCGACCGTCTTTTTCGTCGTGACAAACGTGCTGGTGTGGGGACTCGGTTCCGAGATGCTGTATACCCGCGATCTGACCGGGCTGACGGAGTGCTTCGTGCAGGCGATTCCGTTTTATCGGAACAGCCTGGCCAGCATGATCCTCTTCGTACCGGTGCTGACGGCCATTCTGAATAGCGCGACGGAACTGACTGAAAGTCCTACGGGAACTTCCCGGATGCCGGCGACCTCGGGTGAGTCGCGGGCGTGAAAAATTCCAATCTCCCCTTGCAAAGTCGGGTGCAGGTTGCATAATCTGATATCGATATGAACCTGCCTGCTGAGTAGAGTGACTCGGCTACCGTACCTGTAAGGGCGTCCCAACCGATAACTGAGTTCTTCGGACTCGATCTTCATCGCCTGCCTCAGGTCTTCCTTCCCGTACACGAAATGAGCCACGACTCAACTTCGGTGCGGGCGCCTTGCAGCGGATCGGCATTACTTAACGATTTTTGTTTCGTACGATCTTCGTTAGACGTAGTTAATGTCCGTTCCGACTTCCGCTTTGCCGGGGTGCGCTTGACCCTGGAAGCTGTGATCGGACAACCACGCGCCTGACAGGTCCGGGTTTAAGCTCATGGTTACCGCACGCTTCTTTGGCCTTCTGGCCCTCTGTTCGCTGTTTGTCGCTTCGTCCACCTCGCTGTTCGCCGAAGCCGAAACCGCTCCTGCTGTTGTCAGCTATCACACGCAGATCAAACCGATTTTCCAGGCTCATTGCCAGGGATGTCACCAGCCGGCCAAGTCGATTGGCGATTACGTGATGACGGAGTTTTCGCTCCTGACGAAGGGGGGAGAATCGACCCTCGCTGCCATCGTTCCCGGCAAGCCGGACGACAGCTATCTGATCGAACAGATCACGCCGGACAATGGCGAAGCTCTCATGCCGAAGGGGAAAGCTCCGCTTTCTCCCGAGCAGATCGAACTGGTCCGCTCCTGGATTCAGCAGGGAGCTCACAACGACACACCTGCCTCGGCCGAGGTCGTTTACGATGCCGAGCATCCTCCGGTCTACACACGGCCGCCGGTCACCACGTCGATCGATTACTCGCCCGATGGTTCGCTGATCGCTGCTGCCGGTCACCATGAAGTGCTCATTCACAAAGCCGATGGCAGCGGCATCGTCTCGCGGCTGATTGGCGTTTCAGACCGCATTGAATCGGTGAAGTTCTCTCCCGATGGAACCCGACTGGCTGTCGCTGGCGGGGTGCCTGCTCGCATGGGTGAAGTTCAGGTTTGGGATGTCGCCAAAGCCGAACTGCTGATGTCGAAGCAGATCACCTACGACACCGTCTACGGGGCCAGCTGGTCGCCGGACGGAACGAAGATCGCCTTCGGCTGCAGCGATAACAGTGTGCGAGTAATTGAAGCCGCGACTGGCAAAGAAGTTCTCTTTCAGGGCTCGCACA
Organism: Planctomycetaceae bacterium; assembly: GCA_017795105.1. Lineage (GTDB taxonomy): Bacteria > Planctomycetota > Planctomycetia > Planctomycetales > Planctomycetaceae > Rubinisphaera. The sequence goes on along the minus strand of CP051247.1, from coordinate 4,581,472 downwards.
GCGACTGGGTCCTCGACACCGCGTTCTCCGTCGATGGTTCGCATGTCGTTTCGGTCGGTCGCGATGGCACGGCCAAGTTGACCGAGTTTGAGACGCAGCGGTTTGTCGACAACATCACGTCGATCACCCCGGGAGCCCTGACCGGCGGACTGGCCGCCGTGCAGATGCATCCGGAACGGGATGAAATTCTCGTCGGCGGAGCGGATGGCACGCCACGAACGTATCGGATTCATCGACTCACCAAACGCGTCATTGGCGACGATGCCAACCTCGTTCGCGAGATGCCCGGCATTCCGGGACGAATCTTCGACGTCGGCTACAGCCCGGACGGGAAGACCCTGGCCGCGACGAGCAGTCGGGATGGCAAGGGTTATCTGGCGATTTATTCCTACGACACCGACGGTGGACTCACCGACGAGATGAAGAAGATTCTTGAGCAGCGGGTCGCCCAGCGGAATGCCGAGCAGAAGAAAAAAGTCGATGAGATGCGGACGGCTGGCGTCGCGAAGATCAAAGAGATCGCCATCCCGGGCCGCGGTGCCTACGCACTCGCATTTCATCCCGATGGAAAACAGCTGGCGGTCACCAGCACCGATGGGCAGGTTCGCGTCTTCAATACGACAGACCTGACCCCGGTTCGCGAATCGCCGCTGTATCCGCTCAGCGATGCCCCGGCGACTCTGGCGGAGAGTGAATCGAGCTGGAAGTTTGGTGCGGGTGAGGTTGAGGGATCCGACAGTGTCCCGGCCAGGATCGCGAAGCTGACGGTCACTCCTTCGAAAGTGACTCTCTCTGGCCCGCTGGCTTATACGCAACTGGTCGTAACCGCCACGACTGCAGACGGCGATCTGATCGATGTGACCCGTTCGGTGAAGTTCGATGTGGATCCGCAGATCGCGACAGTGGACTCACTGGGACTGCTGCGTGGTCAGGGCGACGGGACCGCGAAGCTGACGGCTTCGATCAATGGTCAGCACGTTTCGATTCCGCTGCAACTTGAAGACCAGCAGGCCGGACTGCAGGTCGACTACATCCGCGATGTGACGCCGGTGCTTTCCAAGCTCGGCTGCAATCAGGGAACCTGCCACGGAGCTCAGGCCGGGAAGGCGGGCTTCAAGCTGTCACTGCGGGGATACGATCCGATCTTCGACGTGCGGGCGCTCACCGACGATCACGTGTCGCGACGGTCCAACACGGCTGCCCCCGATGAATCGCTGATGCTGCTCAAAGCCATTGGCGGGGTCCCCCACTCGGGTGGACAGCTCACGACGGCCGACCATCAGTACTATCACATTCTGCGAAACTGGCTGGCCAATGGAGCGACGCTCGATCAGTCGACGCCGCGTGTCGTTTCGATCGATGTCTTCCCGAAGAACCCGACAATTCAAACGATTGGCTCCCGCCAGCAGGTGCGTGTCGTCGCGACCTACGCCGACGGCAAAACCCGCGATGTGACGTACGAGTCGTTCGTCGAAAGTGGTAACACCGAAGTGGCAACGATCAGCAGCAATGGGTTGCTGACGTCCATTCGCCGTGGTGAAGCCCCGATTCTCGCCCGCTATGAAGGAGCCTATGCCGCCACGACGCTGACGGTGATGGGCGACCGGACCGGCTTCGTCTGGGAAGAGCCGGAGACGTTCAACAAGGTCGATGAACTCGTCGCCGCGAAGTGGAAGCGGATGAAGATTCAGCCGTCGGAACTGTGTGACGACGCCGAGTTTCTGCGTCGCGTCACGCTTGATCTGACCGGACTCCCACCGACAACCGAAGCGGTGCAATCGTTCCTCTCCGATCCTCGCCCGAGCCAGGAGAAGCGGGAAGCGATGATCGACTATCTGGTCGGTTCGGAAGAGTACGTCGCTCACTTCTCCAACAAATGGGCCGATCTGCTGCAGGTGAACGGCAAGTTCCTCGGCCGCGAAGGTGCCAACGCTTTCCGAGAGTGGATCCGAACGCAGGTCGCCGAGAATCGTCCGTATGACGAGTTCGTTAATGAGATTCTGACGGCGACCGGATCGAACCGGGAGAACCCGCCGGCTTCCTACTTCAAGGTGCTGCGAACGCCGGAAGACACGATGGAGAACACAACACACCTGTTCCTGGGTGTGCGGTTCAACTGCAACAAGTGTCACGACCATCCGTTCGAACGTTGGACTCAGGACCAGTATTACGAGACGGCTGCTTACTTTGCCCAGGTCGGTCTCAAAGCAGATCCAGAAAGCAAGGGCAAGAACATCGGCGGCTCGGCAGTGGAATCGGGCAAGCCGTTGTACGAAATTGTCGTCGATCAGAAAGAGGGCGACATTACCCATCAACGAACGGGTGAAGTGGTCGCTCCCGAATTCCCCTACAGTGAAGAAGTGAAGGTCGAACAGGCCGTCAGCCGTCGCGAACAGCTGGCGACCTGGATGACATCACCTGACAACTATTACTTCGCCCGCAGCTATGCGAACCGGATGTGGGGATACATGTTCGGCGTCGGGATCATCGAGCCGATCGATGATATCCGAGCCGGTAACCCGCCGACGAATCCGGAACTGCTCGATTACCTGACCGAAGAGTTCATCAACAGTGGATTCGACGTTCAGCACCTCGTGCGGCTCATCGTGAAGTCGCGGACGTATCAGCTTTCGCTGGCCACCAACAAGTGGAACGAAGATGACGCAATCAACTTCTCCCACGCCCAGGCCCGTCGGCTTTCCGCCGAAACACTTTATGATGCGATTCATCGGGTGACCGGATCTCAGTCGAAGATTCCGGGAGTTCCTCCGGGAACTCGGGCCGCGGAACTGGCGGATGCCCAGATCAAGCTGTCCGATGGATTCCTCAGTAACTTCGGTCGACCGGCTCGCGAAAGTTCGTGTGAGTGCGAACGCTCCAACGACGTGCAGCTCGGCTCGATCATGGCTCTGGTTAGCGGACAGACGGTCGCCGATGCCATCGCCGATCCCAAGAACGCTCTGCCGGAACTCGTGAAGAGTACGCCGGACAATCAGAAGCTGATTGACTCTCTGTTCCTGCGGATTCTGAACCGTCCTGCAACGGAGAAGGAAATCGCCACCACCCTGCCAATCTTCAGCACCGTCGACGATGCTCACGAACAGCTGACGGAACGACTGGCCGAGAAAGAAGAATGGTGGAAGCCGATTCTCGCTGAGAAAGAGCAGAAGCGACTCGAAAAGATTGCCGCGGCCAAGAAAACGCTGGCCGATTACAAAGTCGAACTCGCCCCGCGTCTGGCAGCGGCTGAAGAAGCTCGTCAGAAGCGGATCAAAGCAGCCGAGGGTAAGCTGGCCGAATATCAGGCCGGCATCGAGAAGCCGTTCAACGAATGGCTCACCAAACAGACGGAGTCGACTTCCGTTGACTGGACGGCTCTTCAACCGACTGAGATGAAGGCTTCGACCAAGGCTGAACTGACAGCGTCAGAGGATGGCATCGTACTGGCCAAGCTCGTCGAAGGTCAGGGACATTACGAGATCATCGCCGAAACCGATCTTTCAGAAGTGACGGCGATTCGCCTCGAAGCGCTGACGCATCCCGACCTTCCCCGACAGGGCCCGGGACATGGCGGCGGCAACTTCGTCCTCACCGAATTCCAGGTCTTTGCCTCCGACGCCAGCGATCCCAAGGCGAAGCCGGAACAGATCACGCTGGCCAATGCTCAGGCCGATTTCAGCCAGGGCAGTTACGACGTGAAGACGGCGATCGATGGTGACCTGCGGGTCAACAGCAATGGATGGGCCGTCTCACCGCAGCAGGGTCAAATTCACTGGGCGACGTTTGCCGTGAAGGAGCCGAAAGCGGCGGCCGGTAAGACGAAACTCAAGTTCGTCATGCATCAGCGGTATCAGGACAAGAAGCACTGGCTCGGCTGCTTCCGGCTTTCGATCACTACGGCGAAAAAGCCAATTCCTCTCGGACTGCCGGAGCAGTTCGCGAAGCTGGTTCAGTTGCCTGCCGAAGAACGGACGGAGGCACAGACTGCGGAGCTGATTGAGTTCTTCCAGCGATTCGACGAACAGTACCAGAAGTTGAAGACGGCTGTCGCGGAAGCGAAGAAACCGTTGCCGCCGGACCAGAAACTGAAACAACTTGAAGCCGCCGTGGTGAATGCCGAGAAGCCGGTTCAGGACAATCCGGGCCTCGTGCAGCTCAGACAGGACGTCGAGATGAGTTCGAAGCTCCTTGAGAATGAGCGGTTGACCGCTGCCCAGGATTTGACCTGGGCTCTGATCAACAGCCCAGCGTTTTTGTTCAACCGGTAAACCGTTCACACCTCACAGTCAGCCGATTTCTATCGCGATGGGAGAAAGTCATGTTTTCGATCAAAGGTCAACGTGGAAAAGACATGTGTGATGAGCATCTGGGGCTCACACGCCGCGACGTGCTGCGGGTCGGTGGCTCCAGCATGCTCGGCCTTAGTCTCGGGTCGATGCTCGAACTGAAGTCCGCCTCAGCAGCCGCCAAGATCTCTGGCGCAGCCGTGCCGGGGTGGGGTCAGGCCAAGAGCATCATCATGGTTTACCTGCAGGGTGGCCCGAGCCACATCGACCTCTGGGATCCGAAAGAGAACGTTCCCGATAAGGTCCGCAGTGAGTTCAAGTCGATCGACACGGCTCTGCCCGGCGTGAAAGTCACCGAGATTCTGCCGAAACTGGCCAGGGTGCTCGATAAGACGACGCTGGTCCGCTCGATGAGCTACACACCGAACGGTCTGTTCAATCACACCGCGGCGATCTATCAGATGATGACCGGCTACACGACCGACAAGGTCAGCCCGTCGGGTCAGCTCGAACCGCCGACGCCGAAGGACTTCCCGAACTTCGGCTCCAACATCATCCGGATGAAGCCTTCCGAAGTGCCGATGCTGCCCTTCGTGATGCTGCCGCGTCCGCTGCAGGAGAGCAACGTCGTCGGCAAAGGAGGCACGGCTGGCTTCCTCGGCAAGGCGTTCGATCCGTATACGCTGTATCCGGATGGCGACGACATGGACATGGAGAAACTGAACCGCATCAAGGTCGACGACCTCAAACTTCGCCCTGAAGTTTACGCGTCCCGGCTCGAACGTCGCGCCCGTCTGCGGGACCAGATTAACGATCTGATGCCCGAGATCGACAAGGCCGTCGCCAAGTCGAGCCTCAACGAGTACTACGATCGGGCTCTCGAACTCGTTGTCTCCGGACGCGCTCGAGACGCCTTCTCGATCGATCGCGAATCGGCAGAAGTTCGCGATCTTTACGGCCGCAACACGTTCGGCCAGAGCTGTCTGCTCGCTCGTCGACTGGTCGAAGCCGGCACCAAGGTGGTCGAGGTGATCTGGCCGAAAGTGGCCAACTCCAACAACCATTCCTGGGACCATCACGTCGGGTTGACCGAACGGATGAAGAACCAGTCCGGGCCGATGCTCGATGCGGGACTTTCCGGGTTGATAACCGATCTCGATGAGCGGGGTATGCTCGACGAAACACTCGTCGTCGCCGTCGGTGAGTTCGGTCGCAGCCCGCAGAAGGGCGTCAGCACTTCCGGCAACGGCAACAGCGCCGATGGTCGTGATCACTGGCCGTACTGCTACACGGCTCTGCTCGCCGGAGCGGGGATTCAGCGAGGAGCCGTTTATGGTCAGTCGGACAAAACGGCTTCGGCTCCGCTGGTCGACCCGGTCCACCCGGGTGAACTCCTGGCGACGATCTACCATGCCTTCGGCATTGATCCGGAATCGATCGTTTACAACCACCTGAACCAGCCACGCGAACTGGTCAAAGCTCATGCCGTGACCAAGCTCTTCAGCTAAGAGCAAACGGATCGGAACCAGAGAAGTGGACAGCCTCTCGCTCGCTTTGGGTGAGAGGCTGTCTCATTGACAGGCGATCAACTTTGCCGGAAGGCGGCAATCATCACACTGCTTCCGACAACGGCCGCCGCCACCCAGGCAGTAATCCCAACCGCAATCTCGTTGGAATAAATCGACGTCACCGTCGCAGTGATGGCCACTCCCAGCGTGACCACCGAGCCGCAGATCGGCTTGAACAACCCTGGGTTCTCGGGACGAATTTCGTTTCCTTTGTCGGTCATGCTTTCCGCTCCAGAGCGATCACTTGTTCGCCTCATGGTAATTCCGATTCTGAAAAAGGCGAGCATCGCAGGCTGTTGGAGTTTGCCGGGCGTTTTTCTTAGACTTGGGAACTGTCTGGAGGGAACGGCTCGCGCCTCGGGAATGGCTAACCTGTAGCAGCTCAGTCAATTGACTCGCCGTTCCGTCCTCAACAGTGGCCGAGTTTCAGGCGAAAGCTCGATCCTATGCGGACATACGGTCGAGCGATCCGCTCGAGTGAGAACAACAATCGGAGAACGGGTGTATGACATCGTCTGACATGGCCAAGGTCCTCGCCAACATTTTCGTCCGGAAAGGCATGTACGCGGTTGAAGCAGAGACCGTTGCGCAGCGGATGATCGAAGCCGACCTGATCGGACGAACTGAGTTCGGCTGTATCAGCGTGCTCGACTCCGTGCGTTCGATCGATGTCGGTGATATCGACCCGCGTGCACTGGCCATGAAGAAATCGGAAACGCCCGGCACGATCCTGTTCGATGCCAACGAAGGCATGGGGCATGTCGCCGCCTCCCGGGGAACCGAGGCGGCAATTGAAAAAGCCGGTACCGTGGGCCTCGGGGCAGCCGCTATTTCCAACAGCCAGAGTCTCGGCACGCCTCTTGTCTACGCCTGCATGGCGGCTCGGGCGGGGATGATTGGCTGCTGCCTGACAAGCACTCCGGCTCCCAAACGCGACCCCGATGCCCCGACCAATGAGCTGAACTTCGGCCGGCAACCAGCCGCGTTTGCCTTTCCCGATGGTGACACCCTGGCTGGCTACGAGTTTTCCTTTGGCGAGGATCGACCGCTGCAGCATCAGTTACCCGGCGAGCTTTCCTACACAATCGGCATGCTGCACGCCATGCTCACCAGCGGACTGACCGGCTCGAAAGTCCCGTCGAACAAGACGCGCGGTCCGCTGCACGAGCGGTTCGAACACTTCATTCTCGTCATCGATCCCGCCGCCTTTGCGGGAGGGGCAGCGATGAAGAAAACGGTCGATACTCTCCGTGAACATGTCGGGTCCCTCGACAACGAGAACGCCGCCCGAGCCGCGATCAAAGAACGACCGTTCGAGCTTTCAGCGGACAGTCTTGAACAACTGCGGGCGCTGGCGGAGAAGCTCAAAATTGAGTGGCCGTCGTGAAAATTTCTTCGTAAAAAGCCAGAGTGCAAAAGAGAACATGAGTTGATAAACTCGTGTCCGGACGTGATATCGGCGCCTGTAGCTCAGTTGGATAGAGCAACGGTTTCCTAAACCGTAGGTCGTGGGTTCGAATCCCGCCAGGTGCACTCCCAGGCTGGTTCCTTTCAATCAGACGACACCATAGTCTTCATTGCCGGTTTCAATGTTTCCGCCGTCCGGTAGGCTTCGAGCGATTCCCGGAACAGTTGCGACGCTTCCGAATAACCGACCGTCCAGCCGATCTGATACGAACTCCCGACGAAGACCTCGCCGAGGTATAAGCCGAGGAGAATCCCCGCGAGGAATACAAACGCCTGCTTCGAGAACTTCTTCATCGATCCGCTCCGAATAATGTCCCGGTTTCACCCCAACGACGAACCACGAGCTACGGATCATACGTCCAGTTTTCACGAATCGAGAAAAAACCGGCAACTTTCCGGCAATCGCCCCACACAGGCCACGCCTGTAGTCGATGAAACGAGGCGATCTGTCGTCTCCCGGCATCGGAGATCTCTATGTTCCCCCGTTCCGCCAAGATCTTCTCTTTCCTCGTATTGCTGTTTTGTTCGCTACTGTCCAGCTCCGCTCTGGCCCAGGAACGAGCATCGATTGGCGAGTATCGATCCCGCAATTTCCTCCTCCGTACCGATCTCGATAAAGAGGAGTCGGCCGAGTTACTGAATCGGCTCGAGACCATGCTCGATCTGATTTCGCGATACTGGGGGAAGAAGAACGCGGGGCTGATCGAGATTTACGTCTTCGAGAATACGGCGAACTGGTCTTCGGATACGATTCCCCCGCAGGCGTGGGATTCGGTCACATCAGGCGGCGGACTGACGATGACGCAGAAGCGGACCATCGGCCGGGCCTGGCAGGCAAAGGCCATTGTCTATGCGATTGCCGATCGCGGGACGCCGCAGCACGAAGCCGTACATGCCTATTGTGCTCAAGCATTCGGAAGCACCGGGCCAGTCTGGTACAGCGAGGGGATGGCCGAGGTCGGCAAGTACTGGCAGGACCCGAAAGACAAATCGGTCACCTGCGATCCCTATGTCATCGAATACCTGAAGTCGGTCGAACGGAAACCGCTGAAGGAGATCGTCGATCTGAATCAGTTTACGGGCGACTCCTGGCAGAACTACTCCTGGCGATGGACTCTCTGCCATCTGCTCGGCTTCAATGAGAATTACTCGCAGCGATTCAAACCGCTGGGATTGGCGCTGATGACAGAGGTGCCGAACGTCACCTTTTGGACCGTGTATGGTTCGATGGCGAAAGAAATCGAGTTCGAACACAAGCTGTTCGTCGAGAATCTCTGCGTCGGCTATCGCGTCGACCTTTGCAGCTGGGACTGGAAAACGAAGTTCACGCCGGCTCGAGGCAGCCGAACAGTTTCCTCAAAGATCGAAGCCAGTGAAGGCTGGCAGGCGTCCCGGCTCGAAGTGGAAGACGGGCAGACCTACAGCGTTTCGACCACGGGCGAATGGACAATCGAAGCCGATGGCGAACAGCTTACCGCCGCAGGTGATGACGAAGGCTACGGCCGGCTGATCGGCGTTCTGTTCAACGACTATGAACTGAGCGAGCCTTTTGATCTTGGGTCCGAAGAAACCTTCACGGCTCGCGGTGATGGCCAGCTCTATGTTCGCTGCCAGGATGACTGGGGGCAGCTGGCTGACAATGAAGGATCGATTTCCCTACGACTGCAGCTCATGCGATCCGAATAGCGCCTACGGTTCCAGTTCGTAGCGAGAGCCGCGATGCAGCCCGAGATCGTCGCGGAAGCGGCTCCACTGACGGAGCGGGACGTTGGCATCCGAGGCATCGAACGTGCCCACGCCGGCGACAAAGAGACGGGCCGTCAACATGCCGAGTGGTTTCCATTCATTGTTCTCGTACGGCTCGATGTTCCGCCACGGGAGTTCTACAACGACGACACCCGGCCGAATGTAGTCTTCACTGCTAAGCTCGACCGACCAGCGGCCGATCGACTCAAACCGTTCTTCGTGCGGAAGCGGATGCTGGCGTTCGGCGAACAGTTCAAAGGTGACCGTTCCTTCGGCATCGACGGGGACTCGCCGCGCGGCTTGGGGAAAGATCTCGACAGCGAGCCCATCTGGTTGCGCGTCCCGATCCCAGGAATCGAACCCGGCCCGAATCTTCAGACTCTGAATCGGTTCTGGCCCGCGATATTCCGACGGAGCAACGGAAGGTCCGTGCGGAGCAGGCGGAAGCGGTTTTCGGGGAGCCGGGTCGACATACAGCGGGTCGATCACCTGAACATCGCAGACGGTGTGTCGAGGAAACCGGCTGACCAGAGCAATGTTATTCGCGCTCGACTGGAGAACCACGAATTCACTGTCCGGCTCCTGGGGAACCAGTTGTCCGACGGGTGTTCGCCCATCGATCAGCAGCAGTTTCACATACTCGCCAGCTTCAACCGAATCCGTCCCGCAGAGCGCAAACAGTCCCCCGAGGAGGATTGCTCCGAGATGAAGAGTCAGGTACTGGCATCGTGAATGGCTCATGATGGAATCAAAAGCAATCGTGATGCCAGTTCCCGCCAGAGCACGGAAAGGCCTGTTTTTCAAGCCGAAACGCGGGTAGTGCCATGATACAGCGTCGCTTCACAGCATCAGCCGTGTGGTACCCGTTCGACGAATCGTTACATTCCGAACCGAATCGGCGGCGGTTTCGGGGTGTACGAAGCGACTCAACAGGGAGACAATGGACAGGCTTATTCTGGAGGATGCCTGCGGGGCGATTGCGATCGGCTCGACCGCCTGCGGAACAAATCATCCCGGACGGTGTTAGATACTCCAGAGAATTTTGTGAAGGAGATCCTGATGCTGATTCGCACTCGCCGTGACTTTCTGCGGTCCGCCTCGGCTGTAACGGCCGCCTGCTGGACCACCTCCGGTCTGTTCGCCGAAATGCTGACCACCCCGGGCATGACCGAAGGCCCGTTCTATCCCGACAAGCTGCCGCTCGATACCGACAACGATCTGCTGGTCATCAACGATTCGACCACGCCGGCCGTCGGCGAGATCACGCATCTGTCCGGCAAGATCCTGAGCAGTTCCGGCAAGCCGATGCGAAACGCCTTCATCGAGATCTGGCAGGTCGACAACGAAGGCGCCTACATCCACTCTGGCAGCAACAACGCCGACAATCGCGATAAGAACTTCCAGGGATACGGCCGCTTCTTCACGAACTCAAATGGGGAATACTATTTCCGGACCATCAAACCCAAGCCGTATCCGGGACGGACGCCGCACATCCATGTCGCAGTCAGCCTGAATGGCAACCGTGTGCTGACAACCCAACTGCTGGTGAAAGGGGAACCGCAGAACGAGCGCGATGGTGTCTTTCGTGCGATCCGAGATCCAGAACTTCGCGAAACTGTGATGGCCGATTTCAAACCGATTCCCGATTCACCGATCGGCGAACTCGCGGCGAACTTCGACATCGTCCTCGGCCGCACCGTGCCGGATGAGCATGACCACTCCATCAAAGGCGGCATCTCCAAACCGGAACGCTTCAACAGCCCCGGCGGCCGCCGCGGCGGTCCCCCACCCGGCCGCCCGGGTCGTCCACCACAGTAGACTAACTAAAAAACGCACTGCTATGACTGGCAGTGCGTTTCTCTTTTTATGCGTTCACCCACTCCTGTCGGGTGGCCCTGATAGCTCTGCTATCAGGGCGGCGAAGCCGTCGGAGAATGCTATTTGTTGAACGATGAACCGAAAGGCTGCTCGTTCGATTTGAGGAGCAAGACGGGAACTTTCAACAACACGTCAAATCCCACTTCGCCAACGGCTGCGCCGCCCCGAAAGAATCTTTCGGGGCCACCCCTGAGTATGTCGCTTAAAGCGCGACGTACTCGTGGAACACATCCACTTTGGGTTCCGCGGCGAGGATTGGGCCGACCTTGGCGAGCAGCTCGTCCAGATACGGCTGATGCAGGTGCGAGTTCAGATCGGCCAGGCTTCGCCAGTGTTCGATCACGATGAACGTGGTCGGTGCGTTGGCCTGCTGAATCAGCCGGTAGGTGAAGTTGCCCTCTTCCTTGACCGTTTCTTTCAGCGGACGGTGGAAGGCCTGCTTGAAGGCTTCTTCCTGGCCCGCCTGCACGGTGAAGTAGACCAGCATCATGAAACGGTCATCCGGATTGTCCAGATGCTGCTTCACGTCCTGAGCCAGCGGATGCAGTTCGGATGTCATGACAGACCTTTCTCAAGATGAAGCGGTCGGGTTACTCGTTGGGCAGGTCGAGCTGAATGTGAAGTTCCTTCAGCTGCTTTTCGTCAACTTCCGACGGAGCACCGCTGAGCAGATCCGAAGCCTTCTGCGTTTTCGGAAACGCGATGACGTCGCGAATGTTGTCGTAGCCGCACATCAGCATGACCCAGCGATCGAGACCGAGAGCGACCCCGCCGTGCGGAGGAGCTCCGTAGCGGAGACCTTCGAGAAGGAACCCGAACCGCAGCTCGGCTTCTTCTTCATCGATGTTGAGGAGGTCGAAGACCTGCTGCTGAATCTTGGAATCATGAATACGAATACTGCCCGAGGCGGCTTCGTAGCCGTTGATGACCAGGTCGTACGACTGAGCCCGCACCTTTCCGGGATCGGTCTTCAGCAGCTCGATGTCGTCCGGATGCGGGTAGCAGAACGGGTGATGCTCGGCGACCCAGCGTTTCTCGTCAGCATCGAAATGCAGCAGCGGGAAGTCGAGTACCCAGAGGCAGGAGAACGACTTCGGATCGTACAGCTCAAGCTCTTTGCCCAGTCGATTTCGCAGGGCAGAGAGTGCAGCTGAGGTGATGGCTTCTTTGTCGGCAACGCAGAAGATCAGATCGCCCGGCTTGGCTCCGACGCGTTCGATGATCGCCTGCTGATGATCATCCGAGAAGAACTTGGCGATCGGCGAATCGAGTCCACTTTCGTTGACACGGAAGAAGGCAAGCCCTTTCGCTCCGTGGACGCCGACGAACGCAGTCAGTTCGTCGATCATCTTGCGGGTGTACTTCTCAGCCGCCTGCGGAGCGACGAGGCCGCGAACGCGTCCGCCGCTTTCGATCGTCTTGCTGAAGACCCCGAAGCCGCACTCTTTGGCGATATCGCCGAGATCGTTGAGTTCCATGCCGAACCGCATATCCGGCTTGTCGCTGCCGAATCGTTCCATCACGTCGGCATAACTGAAGCGCGGCAGCGGCGTCGTCATCTCGATGCCGTTCATCTTCTGCAGCACGTCGGCGATCAATCCGTCGATGACTTCGAGAACATCATTCTGCTCGACGAAGGCCATTTCGACGTCGATCTGCGTGAACTCCGGCTGGCGGTCGGCTCGCAGGTCTTCATCGCGGAAGCAGCGGGCGATCTGCATATAGCGATCGAAACCGCCGCACATCAGCAACTGCTTGAAAATCTGCGGCGACTGCGGCAATGCATAGAAGCAGCCCTCATGCACGCGCGACGGCACCAGATAATCGCGGGCCCCTTCCGGCGAGCTCTTGCCAAGAATTGGCGTTTCGATATCGAGGAAGCCGTGTCGATCGAAGTAGTCACGAACGAGCTTCGTAAGACGATGGCGTGCGATCAGAGCGTTCTGCAGTTCCGGGCGACGCAGATCGACCACGCGATGCTTCAGGCGAAGTTCTTCGTTGGGAAGATCGGAACTTCCCGGCAGGAACGGCGGCGTGGCCGCTTTGCTCTGCACCTTGAGCGTCGCAACGCGAAGTTCAACAGCTCCGGTAGAGAGCTTCGGGTTGATCATGTCATCGGGACGAGCGACGACATCGCCGGTGACCTGCACCACGTCTTCATAACGGAGACCGCGGGCGTCCTTCTGAATGTCGCTGTTGTCTTCGAGATTGAATTTGATCTGAGTCTTGCCGTAACGGTCCCGCAGGTCGATGAAGACAATGCCGGCGTGATCGCGATATTTGTCGACCCAGCCGCACAGGGTGACCTGCTGTCCGACGTGTTCTTTTCGCAATTCGCCACAAGTATGAGTTCTAAGCACGTGAAATCGTTCCTGTCGTGTCAGTTGTACAGTCAGTTTGCGGGGTGAGCAGGGAGTCGAGCGGCCAGAGCATTCTCATGCTTCTCCTGGTCGGGGCCGCCCGGGCGAGACGTTCGCGGCAAAAATCGAGCCGCATTATAGTTCCCCGCACCGCAGATTGAAGTCCGAACGGCAGCCGACTTCGTCAGGTGTCCACTCTCATCCCCCGGTGTCATGCCTGCATCGCGGCATCAGGGCAAGCATGCCTGTGGATTCCGGCCTGTAGGGAAGTGCTGAGGGATCTGTCTTGCGGAAGGAGTCCGAAGGACAGATCCATCTTCGTTCGAGTGTGAAGGATCATCGACGGGCATGCTTGCCCTGCCTCTGCGAGGCGATTCAAGCATGGCACCCCGCGTGGGTTATCCTTTAGGCGGTGCTTTCGAGGCGGAGGGCGTGGGACTGCTGGCGAAGTGGGGCGGATTCGGCCCGCCGCCCTTCTGGCGTTCGACCTCGGCGTCGAGGCGACTCAGTTTGCCGGCGAGATCTTCGTAGCCCCGGTCGAGGTGGTAAATTCGGCTGATGACCGTTTCGCCGCGAGCCGCCAGTCCGGCCAGAACCAGAGCAGCGGACGCCCGCAGGTCGGAAGCCATGACACAGGCTCCGCTGAGTTCGTTCACGCCTTCGATGACGACACCGCTACTTTCGCGACGAATCTTCGCTCCCATCCGCAGCAGTTCGGCAGCATGCAGAAACCGATCGGGAAAGATCCGATCGGTGACGACACTCGTACCGAAGGCCAGGCACATCATCGCCGTCAGCTGGGCCTGCAGATCGGTCGGAAAGCCGGGAAATGGCAGGGCGACGACGTCGAGCGGCTTCAGTTCCCCTGCTCTCTGAACGCGGGCCGTTTCGTTTTGAAGCTCGATCTTCAGTCCGGCTGTACGCAGTGTTTCGATCACAGCTGCGAGGTGATCTTCGCGGACGCCTTCGATTGTCAGGTCGCCGTTGGTGATTCCGGCGGCCATCATCCACGTGGCCGCTTCGATGCGATCGGGAATGATGGCATACTCGGCTGCATGCAGTTCGCGGACGCCGTCGATTGTGAGAGTCGAAGTTCCGAGTCCGGAGATCCGGGCTCCGCAAGTGTTCAGAAAGTTCCCGAGGTCGACAACTTCGGGCTCACAGGCGGCCGCCTGGATGATGGTCCTTCCCTGAGCGAGCACGGCAGCCGACATCACATTACAGGTCCCGGTGACCGTGCTCCCCTGTGCCCCGCCGAGATAGATCTCAGCGCCACGCAGTTCGCGAGCAGACGCATGGATGTAACCCTGATCGATAACGATTTCCGCTCCGAGAGCCGAGAGTCCTTTGAGATGCAGATCGATCGGGCGATGGCCAATATTGCAGCCGCCGGGAAGAGACACGCAGGCTTCACCCTGACTGGCGAGCAGCGGCCCGAGGACGCAAACGCTGGCCCGCATGGTGCGGACGAGTTCGTAATCGGCTCGACACGTCGCGGCTTCGCCCGGCTCCAGAGCGATGGTGTGATTATCGAGAAACTCAACGGCCACGCCAAACTGCGTGAGCAGCTGAATCATGCTGTTGGTGTCCCGCAGCCGCGGGAAGTTGTGCAGAATCGTACGGCCGGGAATGGCCAGAGTCGCCGCCATGATGGGCAGCGCGGCGTTCTTGGCTCCGGAAACGGAGACCGTTCCCTGCAGCCGATGTCCTCCCCGGATTCGCAGTTCGTCCATGTTGGCTCCGGGAGAGGTCAAATGTGGGTTAACTACGGGTGGCCCAGCCGTTTCGGCTGGGTCGCGAGGAACGCAGGATTTATTCGTCAGAGGGTTTCCAATCACCAACTCTAAGAGGGATCGCCGGTAAGTTAAGTTTCCTCGCCCCCGTGGGGGAGAGGGTTAGGGTGAGGGGGAAATGCGGGTAGCATGCTCCACAGGCCATTGAATCGTATTTGTACTTACGTGTATGGAATATCGCTGGTTCATCGCCCCCTCATCCGCCCTTCGGGCGCCTTCTCCCCCTAAAGGGGGCGAAGGGACATGAAACCCTTGAGTAATAAATCCCACGTCCCGAGCGACAAGAGGCTGAGTCATCCACGTGTTGTGTCAGTGAACCGTTCTCGCGCACATGGCGCTACCTCTTGTGACTTCGTCACCCGGCGGTTTCGGCCGGGCCAATCTACTACTTCTATTCACTTCCTGCGGGCAAACAGGAAACGGGGTTTCCCCGCCAGATCGTTAATGCCACGGAGATCGGTCCACTGGCCGGTCTGTTCCGCGAAGGGAATGGCGGCTTTCATTTGCGCGGGATCCATTTCCAGCAGACAGACGCCGCCGGAGCGGACGTAGTCCGGGCCTTTGGTCAGGATCTCGCGAACAAAATCGAGGCCGTCTTCTCCGCCGTCGAGAGCCGCGTGGGGTTCGTGATGGACAATGTCGGGGGCCAGACCGGAAATCTCATCCTTGCGAACGTAGGGCGGATTGCTCACCAGCAGATCGAATGGTTCTTTGGGGACCGGCTCGAACAGACTTCCCTGCAGGACCTGCATGCGGTCCGCGACTTTGAGTTTTTCGGCGTTGTGGGTCGTGGCCTGAAACGGAGCGTCGTGCAGTTCGACGGCGGTCACTCGAGCGTCGGCCCGCTGTTTCGCCAGCGAAATGGAGATGCAGCCGCTGCCTGAGCAGAGTTCGAGAATCCGGGGGCTCTTCACCTCCTGCAGAGCGGCGAGTCCTTCCATGACCAGCGTTTCGGTTTCCGGGCGTGGGACAAACACACCAGGGCCGACTTCGAAGTTCAGGCTGAAGAATTCCTTGCGGCCGACCAGATACGCGACCGGCTCGTGTTTGACCCGCCGTTTGACGAGGTCCCGCATCTTCGAGCGGACTTCATCGCTGACAATCTCGCTGAAGTGCGTGTAGAGCTCGATGCGGTGACACTTGCGGGCGTGAGCAAGCAGAATCTCGCTTTCGAGGCGTGCCGATTCGACCCCATGCTTTTTCAGATGGTCAGTGGTCCATTGCAGAATTCGCTGCAAGGTCCAGGGCTCGGCGGATTCGGTCGTCACCGGTTTTTGAACTTCCGACTGTTCCAAGAACGTCCTCCTGACAAATCAGATCGATCAGCTTGTCTGGCTCGGCCAGTGTCTGGATGGCATCGGTTCGCAGCGCTCACACTTACGATATCGCACAGTCCCCCGATGCAGCAAATTCGCTCCACAGAGTGGCACAGACATTCCTGTCTGGGCGTCATTCGACGCGGATCGCTCAAGCATCACTGAGGACAAGCCGCTTGCTGCTATCGCAACACAGAGATCAATCTCTGTGCCATCCTGCCGTTTGTTAGTCGGTGGCCTGACTGTTGAGTCGTTCCTGGCGGTCGAACTCGAGGAGCTGCTGAATCAGTTCATCCAGATTCCCCTGCATTATCTGGTCGAGCTTGTGCAGGGTCAAACCGATGCGGTGATCTGTCACGCGGGCCTGCGGAAAGTTGTAGGTCCGAATGCGGCTGCTGCGGTCGCCGGTTCCGATGAGAGTCCGGCGATGCTCGGCCCGTTCGTTGGCTTCTTTCTGCTGCTGAGCTTCCAGAATGCGGCTTCGCAGCACCTTCATCGCCTTGGCCTTGTTCTTGTGCTGGCTCTTTTCATCCTGGCACGTCACCACGGTTCCGGTCGGAAGGTGGGTGATGCGGATGGCCGATTCGGTCTTGTTGACCTTCTGTCCGCCCGGCCCCGAGGCCCGGTAGGTGTCGATCTGCAGATCTTCGTCCTTGACCTCGATCTCAACATCATCGGCTTCCGGCAGCACGGCGACAGTCGCGGCGCTGGTGTGGATACGCCCCTGCGTTTCGGTTTCGGGCACTCGCTGCACACGATGCCCGCCACTCTCGAACTGCAGAGCGTGGAAGGCCCCTTCACCGGTAACAGAAAGGACGACTTCCTTGATGCCGCCCATTTCCGTCGGCTGGAAATCGAGCACTTCGTGCTTCCAGCCCTGGATATCCATGTAGCGGGTATACATCTCGTAGAGATCGTGGGCGAACAGCGCTGCTTCGTCGCCCCCGGTGCCAGCTCGAATTTCGAGGATAAGCCCGCCGCGAGTAATCGAGTCGCCGGCAGTCGCCAGATCCTCGAGTTCCTCCTGCATTTTCTCCATCTGCTCTTCGAGCTGATCGAGTTCTTTGCGGGCGTATTCCCGATCCTTCGGGTCGTCCTCTTCCTCGAGCATCATCTCGGCCGCTTCAATGTCGTCCTTCAGAGCGTGGTAGCTCTTGACGGCCGCGGCGACCTTTTTCAGGCCGCCGTACTCTTTCTGAATGGCCAGCAACTTCTGGGGATCGGAGAGGACTTCCGGATCGACCAGCTTCTTTTCGAGTTCCTGAAAGCGGCGGTACTTCGTTTCCAGACTGGGAAACATGACAAACTGAGCCTTGAGTGCGAACAGCCGGACTATCCGGCAAGCGGGGAAAACGTTCCGCGCGTGCGATTAGACAATCGCCGCGAGCGTTCGCAGCCAGCTAGAACACGTCCCGAATTGGTCTGCAACGAACTGCAGGAGCATACTCGAACATGTTACGCCTTTCGCGCCCATACAATCTGCCAGAAAAGACCTTAGCTCTTCTTTCGCTTGGCCCAGTTGTACTTCTTCTGGAACTTCTCGACGCGACCGGCGGTGTCGACGTACTTCATCTGGCCGGTGAAAAACGGATGGGAGTAGGCGCTGATATCGACTTTCACCAGCGGATACTCATTCCCATCTTCCCACTTCACGGTTTCCTTCGACTTCATGGTCGAACGGGTCAGGAACTTATCGCCCGAACCGGTATCCAGAAACACGACGGGATGGTAATCAGGATGAATGTCTTTTTGCATAACTCGGAAATCCAGGGTAACTGCTGTGTACGGGCGTACCGGCTGCGGCGGCTCCCAATTTTTGGTGATTGGGAAGTCTAATCACGTCCCGCCCGGCTGACAAGCGATTTCAGGCTGCTAATGTAGATTGAACGGGAGAGAATTCCTCTTCCCTCCGACAGATTGGCGCGGAACTTGTATTACGCTGCTGGCTGTTAATTTTTATCGGGTGGAGAAGCCGGTCTGAAATTGCTTCCCGGCCCGATCACAGAGCAACCGGGGCTTCCCATCCACTCCTCTGAATTCGCACCAAAGGCCGCCTGAAACCATGATCCCTCTTCACGATACCGTGCCGTCCCGGAGCACTCCGTTTGTTAATTATCTGCTGATCATCATCTGCGCAGTGGTCTTCTTCCAGCAGATCACCGGCGAGGGATCCGGCACCAATCTGGTGGAACGTTACGGGATGATTCCGGCCCGGCTGGTGAATCCGGGTGCGGAGATTTCGATTGAGGAATACAAGCCCGCACCGAGCGGGCGGCCCGGTGAATACGAGATCGTCTCCCGGCCGGCTGCTCCTTCAGCCGTTCCCCCTCTGATCACGTTGATTACCTGCATGTTTCTGCATGGAGGCTGGATGCACTTCCTCGGAAACATGCTGTTCCTGTTCATCTTCGGAGATAATGTCGAAGACTGCTTCGGTCATTTCGGCTATCTCCTGTTCTATCTGGGGACAGGAGTCCTCGCCGGACTGGCTCACTTCGCAAGTATGCCGGGCTCGACCATGCCGACAATTGGAGCCAGCGGAGCGATCGCCGGGGTGATGGGAGGGTACTTCGTGCTCTATCCGCATTCGAAGGTCGTGGCGCTCGTGCCCCTCTTCATTATTTTCTTCACCGTTCAACTCCCTGCCCAGGTGTTTCTGGGAATCTGGATTCTGTTCCAGTTGCTGCAGGGTTCATTCGCGCCAGGAGGAACGGAAGCGAGCGGGGTCGCCTGGTGGGCTCACATTGGGGGATTCGCCGCGGGATTCCTCGTGGTCGTGTTTCTGAAGAACGCCAACCTCATCCGCCCGCCAATTCCCGAGCCACCGACTTACGAGTTCTGATCGAGGAACTCCCGGATGGCAGCCGTGAGATCATCGGGACGTTCTTCGAACAGATAATGCCCGGCCATCGGAAATTCGACTGACTGAGCCGAGGGGAAACGCTTCTGGAATTCGCGCAGGAAATGCGGCGTGAAGCACCAGTCTTTCATGCCCCAGGGAAGGAGCATCGGTTTCCCCTGAAGCCGTTCCAGATTCTCTTCAATCTCGACCAGAGCCCGGTAGCTGGGATGGGTCGGACGAAGGGGGATGTCCTTCACGAATTTGTCGACGGCAATTCGATTCGTCCACGTATCATAGGGCAGCAGGTACCCCTTCTTGATCCGTTCCGGCAGCGGATGGGCTTCATTCACGGCCATTCGGACAGCTGCTCCGGCGAAGAGATTCAAACCGCGGACGCCGAAGGAACCGAGCAACGGCGTTCGACAAACGGCGATGCGAAGCGGAATTCGCTTGGAACGAAAGGCAGCCGTGTTCATCAGCACGAGCCGCGAGAACTGGTCCGGCGTGCGACCAGCGACGCCGCAACCGATCGCTCCGCCCCAGTCGTGGGCAATCAACGTGATGTTCCGCAACTGGAGTGATTCGACGAGTTGCTGCAGCCGATCGACATGTTGGCTGAGCTGATAGGCACGCAGTTGGGGCTTGTCCGAAAGACCACAGCCAAGATGATCGACGGCGATACAGCGATACTCCGGCGAGAGCTGCTTGATCAGATTCCGCCAGGCAAAACTCCAGGTCGGATTGCCGTGCACGAACAGCAGAACCGGCCCCTGCCCTTCGTCGATGTAATGCACATTGCCGAACTCGGTCTGCAGAAACCGCGAGGCGAACGGATACTCCTCGGCCAGCCCGGCTTTCGAAACGGCGGGATGGACGTCCTGTTCGGTGAGAGACGTTTCGCTGTCAGTCATACGGAAGATGCTTCGTGAAGTTTCAACAGGATCTGAGTCAGCTCATCCAGCACATTCGGCGAATGAACCGAGCTGAGTGAGATTCGCAATCTTGCGGTGTTATTGGGAACAGTGGGCGGTCGAATTGCTCCCACCAGAAAGCCGGCCGCTTCCAGCTCGCCCGCCCAGTTCATCGTGCGTTCCGGATCTTCCAGGACAAGGGATACAATCGGCGAGTCGGAATCGCCGAGAAGAGTCAGGGCGGCCTCGCTCAGTGTTTGTCGTAGCTCGGCGGCTGCTCGACGCAGATGCCGGCAGCGATCGGGCTGCTCCTGCAGCAGTCGAACTGAGGCCGAGGCTCCCGCACACGCGGCAACGGACAACCCTGTCGAGAACATGAGCGGCCGCGAGGTATTCCACAACAGTTGAGTCAGCTCCGCGGAACCGGCAATAAACCCTCCCTGAGAGCCGAGTGCCTTACTCAGTGTTCCAATCCGCACGGGAATCCGGCGATCAATCTGCTCGACATCATAGCGGCCCGACTCCCGAAGGTCAGTCACCGCCCCCTGTCCGCAGGAGCCGTAGATCCCCGTCGCATGGGCTTCATCGCAGATGATCGTGGCGTCGTACTGTTCGGCCAGCTCCACGAGTCGCCCGAGTGGAGCGAGAATCCCGTCCATTCCGAACACGGATTCCGTGACGATCCACCGGCGGCCGTTGTGCGAATGTGCCTTTTGCAATTGCCGTTCGAGGGCATCGAGTTCGTTGTGACGGAACACTCGCAGTGAACCACCGGAAAGGCGGCAGCCGTCGATCAGACAGGCGTGATTGAGCCGGTCGCAGAAGATCAGATCGCCCGGTTCGATCAGAGCAGAGATCGCTCCCTGACAGGCCGCATATCCCGACGAGCAGAGCAACACATCCTCGGCGGCCTCAAACTGCGAGAGTTGATCCCGCAACGCCTGATGAGCGGGCGTCCAACCGGAAATCAGCACGCTGGCCCGGGCTCCCAGACCATGGGCACGAGTTGACTCGCAGGCAGCGGCGATCACTTCGGGATGATTGGCCAGCCCGTGATAATCGTTGCTGGAAAAGTCCCAGAGTTCGCGACCGTTCAGCCGACAGCGCCCTTCTCCGAGCGGCTCGACCAGCCGACGTTTTCGCAGCAATCCTTCGTCGCGGATTGTCGCCAGTCGGCGTTGGACAAGTTCGGAAAAGGGTTCGGACACGGAACGGATCAGGTCAGTGAGATTGTGTGATCACTCAGCCGTTCGTAACCGGTTTCGGTGATCAGATAATTGTGTTCGATCCGCATGCCGCCGACACCTTCTTCATAGGCGCCTGGCTCCAGCGTGACCACATCGCCCGCCTGCAGAGTGTCGGTGCTTTCCGGAACCAGAATCGGAGCTTCGGGATGTCCGAGGCCGAGACCATGACCGGCGTGATGGGTGAAGACATCGCCCTTACCCGCATCGAGATAGGGCTGCTTGACGGCCTTGTAGACGTCGGCGCACTTCACGCCCGCTTTCAGCATTTCTTCCCCGGCCTTCATGCCAGCCGAACACATCTCGAAGAACTTGACCTGCTCCGGTGTCGGCTCCGTCACAGCGAGGGTATTCGTGAAGTCGCTGCGGTACCCACACAGGACCACCGAGTAGTCGAGCACGAACAGGTCGCCGGACTGCAGTTTGTAATCGGTCGGCAGTCCGCCCTGTTTCGGGTTCTTTGTCGTACAGGCGCGGAAGTCGCCGTAAACGAGCCCCGGGCGTCCAGCGGCAGCGACCGCTGCTTCCTGAACCTGACGGTACAGTTCGAATTCGGTCACGCCTTCTGCGATGACGTCGCGAGCCCGCTGCTGACCGGCTGCTCCGGCTTTCATGCAGACTTTCATCAGGTCGATTTCATCCGGGAATTTGCTGCGACGCATCGAGCGAATGACCGTTCCCAGATCGAGCGACGTCGTTTTGTGCTTGCCGCTGTCTTCGTTGGAAACTGAATGCGCTTCGTGGTCGGCCGCCAGAATCTCCCAGGCTCCGACGGGCAGCCACTCGGCTTCGACCGAGCCGGGTTTGCCCAGCAGTCGTTCCGCCACGGTCTTCACGGCATTGAACAGAGCGTGATCGCGATTGATGACCGAATGCTTGTGATCGTACCAGCCTTCAACGACTTCTTCGTCGACATAGGCTTTGGCAGCCGCGGAGCGGATCGAGAAGTTGTCGCCGAGCAGCGTCGCCTTTTCCCCGTCGCGTTCGAGCAGCAGCAGGCAGCGTTCCCCCAGAGAGAAACTGAGCGGCTGGACCATGAAGTTCGACAGATACTGCACGTGCCGGGGGTCGGCGATGAGCAGCCATTCCAGATGTTCGGGAACGCGGGACCAGAGGAGAGAACGGCGTTTCTTGCAGCCTTCTTCGGTCAGCATGAGGAATTCACTTCCTGTTGAGAGGATTCACAGGGTCTTGATTTCAGAGACATTTATTGTGCACAGACCGGAATCTGTGTGCCACCCTGCCGGTGGGGCGAGATCCGCGAGAATGATCTCGGGGTGCCATGCCCACCGTTGTATGGGCATGTGATATCGGACGGGTTAAGGACAAATGCATGCCCACGCGAGCGTGGGCATGGCCCCCGATCGATATCCGCAGGCTTAGTGATGTCCCTGGGCGGAGAGCCAGCGTTCGGCGTCCAAAGCGGCCATGCAGCCACTCCCGGCCGCGCTGATCGCCTGCTTGTAGTAGTCGTCGGCCACGTCGCCTGCAGCAAAAACGCCTTCGACACTGGTATTGGTGCGGAACGGGACAGTCCACTTGATGTACTTATTGGGGTGAGTTTCGACCTGACCACCGAGGAAATCGGTATTTGGAGTATGTCCGATCGCGGCGAAATATCCGGTCGCTTCGATCTCTTCGGTCTGGCTGTCATCGACCGAACTGCGAATCCGGACGCCGGTCACACCCTGCTTCTCATCCCCGAGGACTTCATCGATGACGGAGTTCCACTTCACGTCGATCTTTTCATTGGCCAGAGCCCGTTCGGCCATGATCTTACTGGCCCGGAACTCGTCGCGACGGTGGACAATGTAAACCTTCGAGGCGAACTTTGTGAGGAAGGTGGCTTCTTCCATGGCCGAGTCTCCCCCGCCAACAACCACAAGCGGCTTGTTACGGAACCGCGGCAGAGCGCCATCGCAAACGGCACAGGCAGAAACGCCCATGTTCTTGAAGCGTTCTTCAGACTCCAGTCCCAGGTAGTTCGCCCGGGCCCCGGTCGCGATAATGACCGAATGCGCCTGGAAATCCTTGCCCTGCAACGTCTTCAGCGTGAAAGGCCGCTCCGAGAAATCACAGGAGACGACATCGTCGGTGATCACTTCCGTGCCGAAGTTCGTGGCCTGCTTTCGCATCAGCTCCATCAGCTCCGGACCACTGACCCCCTTCTTGTGATGGGTCGACTTCAGCTCTTCGGCCTTACGTTCATCGAAGGCCGTTTCGAAATAGCCGGTGAGATCGCCCGCCGGAAACCCTGCGAAGTTCTCGACTTCTGTCGTCAGGGCCAGCTGACCAAGCGGGAGGGTTCCTTTGAGACGATTGTCTTCGGTGAACGCCCCTTCGAAGACCAGCGGTTCCATATTGGCACGCGCCGTGTAGATTGCCGCCGACCAGGCTGCCGGACCGGAGCCGATAATGATGACTTTGCGGATATTCTGATCAGCCATGAGGGCAGTCCTTGTAACTCAATGCAGCCTGAGGGTTCACGTATTTTTACGGACGATAGTACGAACGGCTTCTCGCGGCAACTGACGTTGCAACGCCTTGGTCAAAACGACGCGGACACTTTCGCCGGTGTTCAAATGAAAACAGGGCAGCGACGAATCGCTACCCTGTTTCACAGATTCTTCAGGCGATTAGAATTCGCCAATCACCTCGCCATCCTGCCGATTGAGCAGGAATTCGTAGGTGCTGTTCGCGGTCTGATCCCGGTTGTGATCGATATTCTCCGAGATGAATCGGACGGAACCATCGGCCAGAACGAACTGAGCGCCGCCCTGGTGCTGGCTGCTGAAGCCCTTCACGAAGTCCCAGCCGGTCACCTGACCGTTGATGTTTGTGTGACCGGTGCCGCAGTTGTCGTAACCGAAATCGTTCTCGTGAGTCGCGGCAATGGTGCCGGCCCAGACGCCAGCCGAAGCATTGACGCCGGAACGCTCGTAGCGACGCTCACCAACCATAATCGTGTTGCTGGTTCCGTCGGTAATATCCCGCATCTGCGTCTTGCTGTGCTTCCAGAACATGCCGGACGGGTTGTGAGACGGAGCGCTGTCGCCATTGTCGCGATTGGTGAAATCGTGGTCGTTGGCGGCCATATAGTTCGACTTGGCGGCTTCCCAGCCATCGTTGGTGAAGCGGTTCCACATCGAGCCGTTATCCAGCGGCGATCCAACGTCGGACGGACACATATAGGTGTTGATGACCGTGCGAACTTCGGTCTGACGATCGAACGGCTTGCTGCCTTCACCGATACCGGCGGCATCGTAAAGAGCCGGCTGTTCGACGAACGGCAGAATGAAAGCCTGCCAGCCCCAGCCCGGCCAGCAGCTGGCCGCACATGCCGTGGCGTGATTGGCCGATCCCTGAGCGTTCACCGGTTGAACGATAAGCGGCGGGAAGGTGCTGTGAGTATCGTGGTAGTTATGAAGTGCCAGGCCGATCTGCTTGAGATTGTTCTTACAGCTGCTGCGACGAGCGGCTTCGCGAGCCTGCTGGACAGCCGGAAGAAGCAGTGCGACCAGAATGGCGATGATTGCGATAACAACGAGAAGTTCAATCAGCGTAAATGCACGCCGATTCCGAAGCGACAAATTCATCAAGTCTCCAGATTGTTCTAAGGAAAACACGTCATTGGGAGGAGCGCGTTAAGCCAGGGGGGTGGGGATTCTACGGAGGACGCCATAGATTTCAAGGCTTGCTGATATCGATATTCATAAACCGGACGAGGGATCTCGCCCATCCTCGCAGATGTCCACTGCGGTACAGAACCAATGCGATTCCCCTTCCTCGCGGCTGAACAGAAGTCGTCACTTCAGACGAAAAGGGGTCCGCTTCGTTTGAGAGAGCCGCCTGCTCAGCATCGAGCTGTGGGAAAACTGCTCTTTTCAAGCCCGCCGAAATCCATCAAATTACGAATCGTACCCGTATTCTGTAGATCACCGCGTTGCGTAGGGAAGCTCTGACTGATGGCGATCCGTTTTTATAACAGTCTTACTCACCAGACCGAGGAATTTCAGCCGCTGGAGCCGGGAACGGTTCGCATGTACTCCTGTGGTCCGACCGTTTACGACTTCGCACACATCGGGAACTTCCGCTCGTTCCTGTTCGCGGATCTGATCCGTCGCTTCCTGGAAGTCATGGGCAACGAGGTCACCCACGTGATGAACATCACCGATGTCGGCCACATGACCGACGATCAGGTCGCCGATGGTGGTGGTGAAGACAAGATGGAGGCGGCCGCCAAGCGTCTGAAAGAAGACAAGAAATCGGGCCGCGTCCCCGATGGAGCGATCGAGAACCCGGACGATCCTTACCAGGTCGCCGACTACTTCACAAAAGCGTTTCTCGAAGATGCCCGAAAGCTCGGCCTGAAAATCGCCTTCGAGTATCCCGAGCGGATTCCCCATGCGACCGCGTTCATCTCCGAAATGCAGGAGATGATCTCCCAGCTGATCGACAACGGCCATGCCTACGTCGGTCCCGACGGAGCCGTGTATTTCAGCGTTGAGTCGTTCCCGGAATACGGATCGCTCAGCGGCAACACGCTCGAGCAACTCCGTGAAGGTTCCGGCGGGCGGGTGGAAGAAACCAATCAGGCGGCCAAGCGACATCCGGCCGACTTCCTGCTCTGGAAGCCGGATCAGAGCCACATTATGAAGTGGGATTCGCCCTGGGGAACCGGTTATCCGGGTTGGCACATCGAATGTTCGGTGATGGCCCGCAAGATCCTCGGTCGCGACATCATCGACATTCACACCGGCGGCGAGGACCTGATCTTCCCGCATCACGAATGCGAAATCGCTCAGAGTTGCTGCGCTTCCGGCAAGGAGCACTTCGCCCGCTTCTGGATGCATGCCCGCTTCTTGATGGTCGAGGGCGAGAAGATGTCGAAGAGCAAAGGCAACTTCTACACCGTTCGCGACGTTCTCGGCGGCAAGGTCACCGGCCGCGAGGTTCATCCAGCTGTGCTGCGTTACGAGCTGCTTCGCTCGCACTACGGCAGCAACATGAACTTCACCGAAAAGGGCCTGAAAGATTCGGCGACCGCCGTCCGGAAGCTGAATGAATTCAACACGATGCTGGAACAGAAGACGGGCGGTCAGGCAGCCGAAATCGATAACAGCCATCCTGTGCTGGCCGATTTCCTCAATGCACTTTCGGACAACCTCAATATCTCCGGAGCCCTCGGCGTGCTGTTCCCGTGGATGTCCGGCCCGCACGATAATCCGCAGGAATCTCTGGCGGTTCTGCGGACGATCAACCGCATTCTCGATGTCGCTCCGATGGAACATGCAGCCGACTTGGAAGAAGAAGCCTCCGGCGGCGACGAGTTCGACGTCAAGGCTCTCTGCAAAGGCATCGACGACGCCCGCGCCAGCAAGGACTACGCGAAAGCCGACGAGATCCGCAATCAGCTTCAGGCCGCCGGCTACGAAGTGCGGAATTCGCCGGAAGGAACCGTTGCCACCCGCCAGCTGGCGTAGAGAACCTGCTCATGGATCTGCTGGACCGGCTGCTCGGGCACGATGCGTCGACGACGCGACAGTTCCTTGAGATCGCAGCCGGTCTTTCGCCAGAACAGCTCGACCAGGAGTTCGACTGCGGACACCGTACCGTTCGGGCAACGCTCGAACATATGGTCTGGAATGTCGAGTGCTGGCTCGATCTGATGCAGGAACGGCCCGTTCGCAAACGTCCCGTCTCGCCGGAGTCGATCGAAGGGCTGACGAGCCGCTATGGCGAGGCCAGTAGAGAACTGTGCGCGTTTGCCCGACACATTTTCGATGCCGGCCTGATTGATGCCGTGTATCTCGATACGCTTGACCGTCCGCCAAGAGCGAAATCATTCGGCGGAACCATTCTGCATCTGGCCACCCATGGCATGCATCATCGCGCGCAGCTGCTGTTGATGTTTCGGCTGCTCGGTCTGAAAGACCTGCCCGAAGGCGACGTTCTCAGCTGGGAACAGTCGCTGCATTCACCCCCTGCATAACAAACAACGACCGGCTCAGACATCGTCTGGCCGGTCGTTGTTTCATTGGGTCTTTCGGAATCGCGTTGCCTATCGGCAACCGCAACCACGGCATGAGCGACAGCTTCGGCAACTACGGCAGCTGCGACAGGAACGGCAGCTCCGACAAGTGCTGCAACAACGCCCCTGCGGGGCCTGTTTGGCCGAACGGAGTTTGCCGACTTCTTTGACCAGACCAGTGTTCGTCTTCGTGGTGGTGGCTGCCATGATTCGTCTCTCTTTCGGAAGAACGTGTTTTGCGTTTGCTCGGTGTGATGCTGTTTGCCAGTCATCCTTACACCCTTCAGAGCGAACCCCGGACGAGAAAGGGGACACGGTTTCGCGATAAGGATCGGAAACCGGGCGGCAAGACCACTAAACAGGCATGTGAACACCCCCGGAAATCTTCTCTGGTTTCGCCAGATTCGATGAGCCGCATATCCCTGTTCTTTAAGGATATTTCGTCTCTTCGGACGTGATTTGACAAGCAGGTCCGAGGATGCCGGTTATGCAGTGTGATTCGCGTGATAAAAAATTGACCACCTCAAAAACGTGACGTATGCTGAATTCAACAATGCTGTTGTGCAAAGACAACAGTTATTGAGACTGATCATTCACTGTCGCCCACGCTTGTCGGGCTGTTCGAGAATGGAATTCTCACGTGAGTCTGTCAGTTGTCGCCTTTGGGAACAGATTGGGAGTTCCGCAGCGGCATCCGGCCGGTTCGCACTATGTATTGCCTTTTTAACTGGAAGGCGATTCCTCAGGAGGAATCACAAGCGGCGACTTGCAGCAACTAGAGGGGGAAACGCTGCATGTCCTTATTCAGGAAATCGTTGGTATCGTGCTGCGGCGCGATCTGTATGGCTGTCGTTCTCTGTCACGTCCTCGAAGTGACTGGTTCTCCGGAATCGGAACTCGAACAGGATGGCGTTCGACAGGCTGTGTATGAAGGGGCGGAATTCGAGCGATCGCGAAAATGGTCTGATGCTATTGTCCATTATCGCGATGCTCTCGAGCTCTGGCCGGAAAATGAAGAACTCAAATATGGTCTGCGTCGGGCTCGTTTCCACATGCAGATCGATCGGCGTTACGCCGACCCGAGCTACGGCAAGTCGCTGCTGCGTCTGTCGGAACGCCAGTCGCTGGAACTGCTCGACGAAGTGCTGATGAAGATTCACAGCCACTATGTCGATTCACTCTCGTCGACTTACTTCCTGGCTCACGGCACGGAAAGCGTCTATCTGGCTCTCAACAACGAGGCCTTCCTTGAGAAGCATCACGTCTATGATGTGACCAATCATCAGCTCAAGGCGGCTCGCCGGATGCTCTTCGATGAGTACTGGAACAAGCCAATCGGCGGACCGGACGAAGGACGCCAGCTCGTTCTTGAAGTCGCCGGTCGTCTGGAAAGTCAGCTCGGTATCAGCCGCGTGCCGATCATCCTGGAGTACGTCTTCGGCGGCTGCAATGCCCTCGACGACTACAGTAGCTATCTCACGCCGGGCAAACTGACCGACCTTTACAGCAACATTGAAGGCGAATTCGTTGGACTCGGCATCGAAATGAAGTCGGAAGCCGGCAAGGGGATTCACCTGATCGATGTGCTGCCGGACAGCCCTGCTCTGGCAGGCGGTCTGGAACCGGAATGCTACATCACTCATGTCAACGGGGTCGATGTCCTCGACAAACCGACTGATGAAGCAGCCGGTCTGATCACCGGAAAGAGTGGCAGCCGGGTTCAACTGATGTGGATCGACCCTCGTGGTCAGGAACGGACCGGCACTTTCACCCGACGTGAAGTGAAGGTCAAGAGTGTACCAATCGCGAAGATCATCGACGAAGCCAACGGTGTCGGCTACCTGCGTCTGGCTGGTTTCCAGCGAACGACCGCTCAGGAATTCGACGAAGCGTTGACTCAGCTGAGCCGTCAGGGCATGAAGTCTCTGATCTGGGATGTCCGGGGCAACCCGGGTGGACTGCTCACCGCAGCTGTCGAAGTTCTGGATCGCCTGATCGATAACGGCGTGCTTGTCTCGACCAAGGGACGCACTTCGGATCAGAACTGGACCTACTCGGCTCACTCGGCTGGAACGTGGAATGTTCCGCTCGTGCTGCTGATCGATGAGAACAGTGCCTCGGCCAGTGAGATTGTCGCCGGTGCGATTCGCGATCACCATCGCGGCACTCTGGTCGGACGGAAGTCTTACGGGAAATGGTCGGTGCAGAGCATCTTCCCGGTCAGTCAGTCCTGCGGACTCCGCCTGACGACCGCGAAATTTTACTCGCCAAACGGCCACAACCACAGTAAGATCGGCGTCGAACCGGATGTCCTGGTCACCCGTGATGCCAGCGAACATCTGCGAGTGACCGAAAAGTCGCTCGATACCGACCCCGACATTCTGAAGGCCGTCGAACTGTTGCAGGACACGCAGCTGACCCGCACGCCGTAAGACGCCCGCGCAGCTGACACTGCAATATGAAAATTGAACCACCGACGTGGATGAATCAGGGGGCCGGCCGGCCTCCTGATTCTGTTTTGTCCTTTCGTGCGGAATCAGCAATCACCGGATTCGAGAGTATGCTCGAAGCCGGTGATTATGCCGTTTCCGACGACATCGGTACGGTCTACCGGCTCGACGGACTGCTCAACGTCAAACTGCTGACTCGCCTGCAGGAGCCCGTGAGAATTCTCTCCTGGAGCGAAACGGGCGAGTTCGGCACCGCTCTGGTCGGCAAGAACTCCATTGTCCGCATCGACGCCCGGCTCAAGGTCGTCTGGACAATCGAAGTCCCCTTCACCTGTACGACGCTCGCCATCGATCCTTACGGCGTCTTCACGTTCCTCGCCTCAGCCGATGGCGGGGTTCTCGTCTTGGACGATCGTGGAAAGAAAGCCGCGGTCATCGAAACCGTCCGCCCGCTCAGCCACGTCGGTTTCCTGATCGACGAGCCGGTCGTCTTCGCCGCTGCTGAGCATGGGTTGCTCGCGACCTATTCCATAGCCGGCCGCAAAGTCTGGGAACAGCCACTCTGGTCGAACGTCGGCGATCTGGCGGTGGTGCAGAAAACCGGGCATGTGCTGCTGGCGACGCTCAATCAGGGAATCCAGGCATTCAACGGACAGGGGGACGCGGCTGGATCGTTTATTCTTGAGGGAACCGTGAGCAAGATCGCGACGAGTTACTCGGGAAATCATTCGCTGGCCGCCACCATTGAAAACTCGGTTTATCGGCTCGACGATGAGGGATCGCTTCTCTGGGCCGCGCCCACCGAAGAGGAAATCGTTAAAGTCGATGTCCATCCGATCGAACCGGTCGGACTGATTGTCCTCAAGAATCATCAGGTGCTGCGACTCGAATGGTCGTAGCCTCCCCTCCTGCGTGAACCTGCCAAGGGAAGACACAACGAATGACTAACCCCCGCGATGCCCGTATTGTCCGAGCCGATGTCACCTTCCAGCCTGTCCCCTTCCGAGCTCCGCTGAAGTTCGGAGGCCGAACCGTCACTCAGACTGACTTGATTAACGTTGAAGTCGAGCTCGAAGGCCGCGATGGAACCCGGGCGATTGGTCACGGCAGTATGCCGCTCGGCAACGTCTGGGCCTGGCCTTCGCAGGTCACCGAACCGCCAGCCGCCGAGAAGGCGATGAAACTTCTGGCAGAACGAACGGCTGTCGCAGCAGTGGACCTGAAAGAATTTGGACATCCGATCGATCTGATGCTCGCTCTCATCGAGCAGTACGAGCAGATCGCCGCCGGCACGATCTCTGAACTCGATATGCCTGAAGCGATTCCGGTTCTCGCCCAGCTCGTTGCCAACAGCCCGCTCGATGCCGCTGTGCACGATGGCTACGGACGCCTGCACGGTCAGAGTTCGTTCAATGTGCTCTCATCGGAATACATGAACCATGACCTGTCGCACTACCTCGGCGACGACTTCAAAGGCGAGTATCTCGATCAATACACCTCCCGTGAACCGAAAACGACGCTGCCGCTGTATCACCTCGTGGGTGCCGTCGACCCGTTGAAGGACGCCGACATTCCGGAGCGGATTAACGACGGGTTGCCGGAAACGCTGTCGGAGTGGATCCTCGCCGATGGACTCACACATCTAAAGATCAAACTCAATGGCGACGATCTGGCCTGGGATATCGACCGCGTCGTCGAGATCGACGCCATCTCAGAAGTCGCACAGAAGGAACGAGGCTGCGAAGAGTGGTTCTACTCCCTCGACTTCAACGAGAAGTGCAAGAACGTCGAATACGTGCTCGACTTCCTGAAAGGGATTCAGGAGAAGTCGCCGGGCGCGTTCGATCGGGTGCAGTACATCGAGCAGCCGACGCATCGCGATCTGAAGAAATTCCCCGACAATCGCATGCATCAGGCAGCCGCCATCAAACCGGTTGTGATTGACGAGTCGCTGATCAATCAGGAATCACTGCACGATGCCGAGAAGCTCGGCTACACCGGCGTGGCCTTCAAAGCATGCAAAGGGCAGACAGAAACGCTGCTGCTTTCCGCCGCCGCCCAGAAGAAGAATATGTTCCTCTGCGTGCAGGATTTAACCTGCCCGGGCTTCAGCTTCCTGCACTCGGCATCGCTTGCCGCCCGCATTCCGGGTGTCGCGGCGATTGAAGGCAACGGTCGGCAGTACTGCCCTGCTCCGAACGCGGAATGGGCCGACGACTATCCGGGCATGTTCAACGTCTCCGACGGAACCGTGCAAACCGGCGAGCTCAACGGACAGGGACTCGGGTTCGAGAAGAAATAGTTCTGGAATCGCCCATGGGTGACAGAGTCACAAGAGGCCGCGCCATGGGCGAGTTATCCCGCTGACGCCGGTCTGCTCAGGTCGCCACCGGCGTCACTGTTTCCCCCGATTGAGCGTCCTTGAGTTCTTTCTGCGTCCGCGTCAATTCGACCAGTTCTTCGTTGAAGATGCGGATGAGGGCATACAGGCAGCAGGCGACAACCGGGGCGATAAACACGCCCCAGAGCCCCATAACCTGCAGACCGCCGAGTACACTCACGAAAGCGAGCAGCGGATGCAGCTTGGCGTCGGAGTGAAGCACGTAAGCTCGAATCACGTTATCGAGCGTGCCGACAACGGCGAAGCCGTACACGCAAAGCATCAGGGCCCAACCCCAGGATCCGATGTAGAACAGGTAGATGGCGCAAGGGAGCCACACCAGCCACGTGCCGGCCAGCGGGATCAGAGCGGCAAACGTGGCGACAATGGTAAACAGGAAGAAGTGGTGAAATCCGAGTGCCCAGAGCGCCAGTGATGTCGCCAGCCCCTGCGCGACCGCGGCCAGAAGTGTCGCGGTAACCACGGCTCGAATCGCCTTGCCAAACTCATCGAAGAGAGTCCGCTGATGGGCCACGTTTACTGGCGTCAGCTCAATGGCATATTCGATCAGCTTGGGCCCCTCGAAGAAGAAGTAATACAGAGCAATGATGAACGTGAGCAGGCTCATGAGCATCCAGCCGAACTTGGCCGCGACATCCACGGTGGTCATCGCTGTTCCGGGACTGAGCGTGGCGATCGCGAGCCGCCGAATCGCGTTCTGTGTACTGACCCGCAATTCTTCCGCCCGTTGATGCAGTCGCTGCTCGCGGAGTTCGGCCAGCTGCTCCTCGGTCAATTCTCCTTCGTTCGGGCCGACGAGAGGAAAGAGCCGCTCAAGCTGGACGACGACTGTTTCGTAGATTTCTCCAGCCTTAATCTCCTCGACAGCTTTCCGAATCGGGGCATCGCTGAAGATTCGCTCGGCGACATCGAACATTTGCAGCGCCCCGATGGTGACGCCGACGAAAATGGGAACGATGATGGCCATCACCAGCCCGCCAGTTGCCAGCCCGGCAGCAACTCGCGGCCGGTCTCCGGTTCGCCCCAGAAAATAGCGGTAAAACGGATTGGCGATCAGGGCCACGACGGCGGCCAGGAACAACGGGAGCAGAAACGGCACGATGACTCGAATGAACGTGCCGCCCAGTACGACGAGCAACACAACGAGAATCGCCAGAGAAACATATCGTGTCAGCACGTTGACCTCTTTTCAGTCTTCGGTGTTCATCGCGAATGCGTCAGTGAAAAGCATCGTTCGTTCAGCCCCGGAAGGGAGAAGACCACGATAGCCGATTGTCAGCGGCTCGCCTACATCGTGTGCAGAACTGTGCACTGAGTCGACAAATTCTCCCGTTTTATCTCACGCTCCATGTGTCTCAGGAGATATACTGATCAGAGAATTCCGATCATTTTCTCCCCGGATCCTCCGAGAGCGTGAGATGTTACGTTCAGATCGCGAGCTTTTTGAAGGCCGACAGGTCGAGCAACGAAGAGTTTGCGCCAATGATTCATGGGATTTCCGCCGATTCCGGCCATTTTCTATCAAAACGTCTCCAATCTTCATATTGACGAACTCCGATGAGATGCTAATTTGTGACCAGATTTCACCTTCAGGGACGTCTGCTCCTCCCCAGTGAACTTACCGCTTTGAGACTGGACAAAGGACTGTCGCAAGGCTGTGCATTCGACGATTCGAATGCCTCTTCAGGTCAGAAGGTACAGGATTTGCCTTTCATTCTGGCCAACTGCCGCTCAACCGACGAAAGAACGCAATGCCCAACACCTACTTTATTACGCTGGCTTCGCAGAATCACTGCGGCGTCCTCCCGGCCGTCACCACGGCCCTGGGCGAACTCGGCGGAAATATGCAGCATGCCTCACAGTCGATTGTGAATGGTCTGTTTACCATGACGATTGCGGCCCGGTTTCCGGATCACCGGACTCAGGACGTGATCCGCGATCATCTGGTTCAGGCGGGGCGTTTCTATGACATGAAGGTCATGATTCGTGAAATCGCCGATGAGGACTTCGAAGAAACCGTGATCGGGCAGTCGTTCTTCCTCACCGTGTCCGGCCACGATGCTCCCGGAGTGGTGCGTGTGATCAGCGGCATGCTGGCGGAGCAGATGATTTCGATCGAGTCGCTCTCGGCCGTGCCCGATTCCGCAGAGACCTTCTGCATGGTGATGAATGTCACCGTGCCGCCGAATGTCGACCTCGCTGAGCTGGTCTCCGAACTCGAAACGTTCGGCTCGCTGAACGGTCTGGTCGTTTCGCTGATCGAGGAAGACGAGTTTTACCGCGGCGGAGCCGATGCCAATCCGGCATTACGGAATTACGCTCGCAATCTGCCTGATCCGCTCCGCTAGAATACGGAGTCGCCGGTGGTGGTCGCTCCGAATCTTAAATTGCGCGTGCAACAGGCGGGAACCCGACTCACCGATTTCGCGTTTCCGCCCGAGTGCGTCCTTTGTCGACGAGATGTGCCGCCCGGGGCACTGGCCGATTCGATTTGCAGTTCGTGCCGCGACGAACTTCCGCCAGCAATTCAGCATCCCTGTCAGAAATGTGGAGCCGAGTCGGGGCCGTACGCATCGACTGAAGACGGCTGTCCCCATTGCAGTAATCTGCCAGCGAGCTGCAAAAAAGTGATCGCCTACGGGATGTATGCGAAAAGATTGCGTGAACTCTGCACGCGTTGCAAACTGCCCCACTTCCAGCCGACGGCTCGTTTCCTGGCCCATTGTCTCTGGGAGGAACGAGCAGACGAATTGCGATCCCTCGGCTGCGATGCCGTCGTCCCCGTTCCCATGCACTGGAGCAGCCGCTTTCGCCGCAAGACTCACCCGAACGAAACCGTGGCCCGATTTCTGGCGAGTCGTCTGCAGATTCCGTGCAGATCGACGGCTTTACGTCAGCGTCGTCGGATTGAACGTCAGCATCTCTTGAGTCCGTCGAACCGTCGCAAGAACGTCCAGGATGCCTTCAGCTGCCGATCCCCGGGGCGGCTTCACGGACAAAGAGTTCTTCTGGTCGACGACATCCTGACCACGGGGGCGACTGCTCATGCCTGTGCTCAGGCTTTGAAACAAGCCCGTTGCGAGCTGGTCGGCGTAGCCGTTCTCGCCCGCGCTGTGGGACGATAGTGGTTCCAACCAGGGCATTTCGGAGTTCATCGTCGACTTCAGACGAATCCGGGCGGGTGCGAAAAAAAGCCCGGATTCCGCGGCGCAACTTAACCAGTTTCGCACTGGTAGGGACTGGGTAAACTTTGAGCCGTCCGAACCGGGCTTTCAAGCGGTTCGCACGTCTGTGCCGATTCTGGCTATCAGGATATGGAGGTGCGCGTGTAGTCCCTTTGCGGGGATTGATGACAGCACGTGCTGCGCTCGATCTGCGTCGTCGACCGGTTTTCCGACCCGAAAACCGACTTCGTCGCCGCAGCGAACCATGCGTTCGATCGAAAAGCCGCCTCTCAATACCGGCGACACGCACCTGAGACAGAATTGACGCATGAAGAATCTACTATTTGCAACCGGATTGGCAGTCGGTCTCTTCTGTCAATTGCTGTCTCCCCTTTCCAGTGATGCTTCATCGCTGAGGGAAACTCCGCTCGTGAAAGCGGTTAAACGGGCCCAGACTGCGGTTGTGAATATTCACACCGAGAAGTCGTCGGACGAGTCGAACTCGATTTTCGGCAAGACGAATCGTGGCAAGATCAACGGCATGGGCACCGGTATCGTTCTCGATGAACGGGGCTACGTGGTCACCAATAATCACGTGATCGCCGGTGTCGACTCGCTGGAAGTTTCCCTTTGCGATTCGAGCCGCTATTCCGCTCACGTGGTCGCCTTCGATCGCGCTCACGATCTGGCCATCATCAAAATCGATGGCAATCCAAAGCTCGACGTGATGACGATTGGAACCTCCTCGGACCTGATGGTCGGAGAAACCGTGATCGCCGTCGGCAACGCTTTCGGTTACGTACACACAGTCACTTCGGGCATCATCAGCTCGCTGTCTCGCGACGTTGAAGTGAACGAAGAGCAGCAGTATCGAAATCTCATCCAGACCGATGCCAGCATCAACCCGGGCAATTCCGGCGGTCCGCTGCTGAATCTCGACGGCGAAGTGATTGGAATTAATGTCGCCATCCGAGCCGGGGCCCAGCGAATTGGCTTTGCGATTCCGATCGACGACGCACGCGAGCAGATCGCCCGCCTGCTGAGCGTCGAAACTCTGGAGCACAAATACCACGGACTGCTCACGCGGGACGTGAAGACTCCGGACAGCCTGCAGCTCGTGGTCGACAACGTCAAGAGCGGCAGCCCGAGCGAATCGGCCGGTTTCCAGAATGGCGATGTCATTGTTCGCATCGGCCAGACGCATATCGAAGACCGCGTGGACCTGGAACGTTCCCTGCTCGGTCTGCAGACTTCAGATAACGTTCCGGTTCTGATCCGACGCGGGTCGGAGGAACAGGAACTGATGCTGACGCTGTCGCGTCTGTCGTCCCGTCAATTCGCCAGCGGCGTCGAAACGCCCACCCAGCCGTCGGCTCAGCCCGTAGCCTTCAACGGCTCGGAAGCCTGGGATGTGCTCGGAATGCAGCTCGAGGAAATGACGGGCTCCTCGAAGAAACGACTCTCTCCGCGCTATCGGGGGGGAATGCAGGTTGTAAATGTCCGTCCCGGCTCTCCTGCCGCGGCAAACGGAATCCGCCAGGGCGATGTTCTTGTCGGCCTGCATGTCTGGGAAACGGTCAACACCGAGAACATCGACTACGTTCTCGATCACCCCCAGCTGAAGACGTTCAACCCGCTCAAGTTCTTCATCCTGCGAAATGGCGAAACGCTTTACGGCCATTTGAACCTGAGCAGCACGCAGACGACCGCAAGTCGGTGATTGTGAGAGTCGGTAGGCTTTAGGCGGTAGGCGTTCGCTTTTTGAAGAGTCATCCGCATGGCTCTACGGCTTATCGAGTTGCAATGTATAGCCGCGCCATTTGCACTGGCTGTCGCCGGCCCTTCGTTCTAATCGAAGCATGTCACCCGCACTTCCCCCTCACCCTAACCCTCTCCCCCAGGGGGGCGAGGGAACTAAACAGGCGGCTCTCTGGGCGGAACGCAACAGACTCGCCGCCATCATTGGACGGAAGTCTGCCCTACATACTGCCGCCCGAACGTTGAGAAAAATCCCGGACGCTCGCCGCCTCGTGCCTAGCGCCTCGCTGCTCGATTCTCTACAATCGAGGGGAGTTGAGGAGACGTGATCTCCTCCTCGCGACACTCCACCCTAAATCACGAACGAGCTGCTCATGTCACGTCCTAAAGTTTTCGTCACGCGCAAGTTTCCGGCCGTCGGGCTGGAGCGGATTTCTTCACAGTTTGACGCCGATATCTGGGAAGGCGAGTTGCCTCCGTCTCGCGAGGAACTTCTCAAGCGAATCCAGGGCTGTGCCGGCGTGCTGACGATGCTCTCGGAAAAGGTCGATGACGAATTCTTCGACGCAGCGGGCGATCAGCTCAAGGTCATCAGCCAGTACGCGGTCGGATACAACAACATCGATATCGAAGCAGCCAAACGGCGCGGCATCTCGATCGGCAACACGCCGGGCGCACTGACGAACGCCACGGCCGATCTCGCCTTCGCCCTGCTGATTGCCACCGCACGTCGGATTACGGAAGCGCACGATTACATTCACGACGACAAGTGGAAAGCTTGGGAGCCGCTCGGGCATATCGGCTGGGATCTCGAAGGGAAAACGGTCGGGATCGTCGGCATGGGACGCATCGGGCAGACGTTTGCCAAACGCTGCCACGGCGGCTGGGACATGAACGTCCTCTACACCGCACGCAGCCCGAAACCAGAAGCCGAGCAGGAGCTTTCCGCCAAACGGGTCTCGTTCGAAGAACTGCTCGAACAGTCCGATTTCGTTTCGGTTCACTGTGATCTGAACGAGGAAACCCAAGGAATGTTCGACGCTGCTGCGTTCGAGCGGATGAAATCGGACGCCATCTTCATCAACACCGCTCGCGGCAGCATTCACGTGCAGCCCGACCTGATTCAGGCGTTAAAATCGGGACAAATTGGCGCAGCCGGGCTGGATGTGACCGATCCGGAACCGCCATCAGTCGATGATGAGATTCTCCACCTGCCGAATTGTGTCGTTGCTCCGCATATCGGGAGCGCGACCCGGTCGACGCGCGACGCGATGGCCAATATTGCCGTCGATAACCTCGAGGCGGGCATCGCCGGTAAGCCGCTGCGGTGTTCGGTCACTTAAGGCCTCGGGCGATATCGACTACAATCCGGCCACTCCGAACGGTCCGCGGGATGCCCGCTGTGCGTTCGGAGTGGCTGTAAGTACGCGTGTGCTCGCATTGCAGATCGTATTTCTGAGCTGAATTATCAGGGAAAGAACAAATCATGGCCGACACGGAACGTTGGCAACCGATGGTCGATCAGGCCAGCCTGGCAGCCCGCAAGGCCGGCGAGATTCTGCAGGACTGGCGGGAGCGGTTCACCGTTTCCGAAAAAAGCCGGTCCAACCTGGTCACCGAAGCTGATTTCGCCGCCCAGAAAGCGATTCACGAAACGCTGCTCGATGCCTTCCCGGATCATGGGTATCTGGGAGAAGAAGGGCTGAGCGAGAACGCCTCGACCGCCGACTATGTGTGGATCATCGACCCGCTCGATGGCACCGGCAATTACGTTCACGGCTTCCCTTACTACTGTGTCTCCATAGGTTTGCAGTATCAGGGACGGATGGTCATCGGCGTGATCTACGATCCCACACGGGACGATCTGTTCACGGCTGCCGAAGGCTGTGGAGCCTTTCGCAACGGAAAACCGCTGAAAGTGAGCGGCACGACGGAATTGTCGCAGGCGATGTGCGTTGCCAGCCTGCCGGTCGCGGGCGACCCGAATCATCCGGCTCTGGCCCGATTTATCCGGGCGCTACCGCATGCCCAGACTATTCAACGGCTCGGTTCGGCGGAAATGAATCTGGCTTACCTCGCCGCAGGACACCTCGATGCCTTCTGGTCATCCACGCTCAAGCCTTGGGACATGGCGGCCGGCATCGTGCTCGTTCAGGAAGCCGGGGGAACTCTCAGCAATTTGACAGGCGGCCCGATCGACATTCATGCGTACGAGATTCTCGCCTGTTCGTCCAGCAGACTGCAGAAGGAACTCGTACCGGTATTAAGTGCGGATTAACTCCGGGCGAATTCAATTCTTTTCGAGCTCATCGGCTGTTCAGGATAAATTGTTAAACCGTGCCGATCCCGCTTACCTTCCTGCTCCGGGGTGGGCTAAAATAACAACGTAGCGCAGCAACGACTGCGAATCGTTCAATTCTCTTATCGATCACCCGGCTTTCACCGCCGCAACCTGATCTTCTCGATCGATTCCCGCGGATCAATGTCTATGGGTTTCTGCCTTCAATCCGATCACCGGAGCCGGACATCGTGGCTGATGAGTCTGCTGCTCGTATTGGCAGTGCTCATTCCCCATGGCCCGGTCGCTGCGCAGCCCGCTGGAACCGAAGAAGCGACT
This sequence comes from Planctomycetaceae bacterium, assembly GCA_017795105.1. GTDB lineage: Bacteria > Planctomycetota > Planctomycetia > Planctomycetales > Planctomycetaceae > Rubinisphaera. The sequence goes on along the minus strand of CP051247.1, from coordinate 4,541,640 downwards.
CAGCCCGCCCCTGTGTCCGATCCCGCACCGGCCACCAGTACTCCGCTGCCGCAAACCGACCGCGTGCCGCAGGACATCGTCTACATGCCCAACGAAGAGGGCAAGCCGATTGCCGTGCCGTTGAACGTGCTGCTCGAACAGTATCTCGACTGGCTCGATCGCAAGGAGCTGGCCGACGGTGAGAATCAGTTCTGGGTCCTTCGAAGTCTTTCGGCCACTGCGAGCCTGAGTCGCGATGCCGAAGAACGCCTCTGGGCTGATGTTCGGTTTGACCTCGACTTCAGTGTCGACCGATCTCCCGAGTGGAATTCGCTGCCATTGATGATGGGTGAAAGCGTTCTGACCGGGTTCAGCCAGGTGCAGGAGAATCCCGAAGCCGAGACCGACGGCCAGCTGATGGTGTCGCGCGACATCGACAGTGGACAATGGCTGCTCTGGTATCGGAACATGGAAACATTCCGCATCGATCTGCAGATGCTCACTCCGATCCGAACCGTCAGCAATGAAAACCAGTTGCTGCTGACCGTGCCCCAGGCGTCGCGAACCGAGATGGAAGTCCAGCTCGATCTCGAGAACCCGGCGATTGAACTTAACAGCCGTGGCTTCTGGGAACGGGACTCGAACAATGGCGGCGTCCTCGTTCGCATCGCCGGTTTTCAGCAGCAGATCGATCTGACGTGGTCGGAATCCTCGATCGATATGAGCATCGATCCGATTGTCGATGTCGACAGCCGAATCGAGGTGCTGCGACAGGGCGATTCGACTTCGATCACGGCTCGTCAGGCCGTCACGATCGAACGCGGAGCCATAACGACGCTCAACGTGAAGCTTCCTTCGGGATTCCAGCCTGACAGCATCACGTCCGATCGAGACATGAAATACATCTTCGATCCGACCGATCCTTCGTCGATCCAGCTCAACTTCTCGCCACCGCTGCAGACGACCGCACAAATCAACTGGAAGCTGAGTGCTCCCGTGCGGCGGTTCGAAAGTCAGATTCTGATCGATGGGTTTAAGGTCGATCGTGCCCGCAAGGAGACCGGAAAGGTCGCTCTGCGCAAGTCGCCCGACTGGCGGATGACGCAGATGACGACGCAGTCAGAGAACATCTTCGCGACCGATGTCCGCGATCTGACGTTCGCCCCGGATGCGGTGCAGGCGTTTCGATATTACAGTCAGCCGTTTCAGCTCGCCCTGTCCGTTCAGCGAGCCAAAACGACGTTCTCCGCAGACGGCTACTTCAATCTGCTGGTGCAGGATCATCAGCTCGATCTGTCCGGAGAGTTTGTCATCACACCTCGCAACGGCGTGATCGATGCGATCAGTCTGACGTGGAAGAACTTCGAGAGTGACGGCTGGGAACTGTCGACGGTAACTGCCGATGACGTGCCGCTCGATGTTGTGTTCGAGCGGGCCGATCAGCTCGTCATTAAGACGCCAAGCTGGACGACCCAGCATCGCATTCGGTTCAAGGCGCGTCGACCGCGGAGCAAGACCCCGCAACCTGCCGACGCCGGCCCGCCCACCATCGACTTTGCGTTACCGGTCATTGCCTCGACAAATACCGACTTTCAGGATCAGATCCTCCGCATCGTCTCCCTGCGGCCCGATCGACGTCCGCGTCTGGAAGGCGAAGGATTCGTTCCGCTGTCTGATCAGCGGATCGCGATGCTCAAACGACAGGCCAACCTGTTTGAGGAATCGGCCTCGAAATCCCAGCAGATCGCACACTATTCCATGCTGGAGTCGGATGAACCTCGCACGCTCGGGTTTGATGTGGTCAAGCGAAGCGTCGCCGTTCGAGAAAGCCAGGTGCTGACCCGAATCGATTTGTCGACCAGGACGGCCTCGCTCGAACACGTGTTCGACTTTGACGTCGAAACGATTCCGGTCGATGAGTTTCGTTTCCAGCTGGCGGCAACCGGAACCGATGCCGCGGCGGCCAAGTCGGTTCGCTTCTTCGATCAAACCGGCAACGAACTGAAGATGATCGCTCAGCCGGTCGCGGCCGGCTCGGAAGAAACGACGACCGCGACACGCGTCGAGTACATCTATCAGATTCGTGAGCCCATTCGCGGCAAGCTGCGGATTCGCGCCCGGTTGAACGTGCCGCTTCAGATCGAAGATGGCGACCTGGTTCGCGGCAGCCTTCCCCAAATCACAGCCTTCCCGAGCGATCGCAGCCGGCATGAAGTCATCAACAAGACTCCCTATGAAATCTCGCTGGCTGGCGAAGGCTGGCAGTTGGAGGACTCGGGAAACGACACGACCTCGTTCGTTAATCTCTTCAGCGAGGGTGCCCGTGCTTTCGCGGCTGATCTGACGCAAACCCGGACCGGTCTCGACGTCGGTTACGTGGATGCCCGGGTCGAAACCTGGGTCGCATCGGACGGTACGACAGTCAGCAATATGCTGTTCCGTATCGCCCGCACCCCGCCCAGCCTGCAGTTCAACCTGAATGAAGATGTCGAAGTCGTTTCTGCGGCGTGGAGTCTTGATGGACGCGTCGAGACATACTTCCTGGATGGGATCAGCAACACTCGCGGAGTGAGCTTTCTACTTCCGGACAGTGCCGTCGGTCTGCCCGGGCGGCTGGTCGTTTCGATTCGGCATCCCTCGGAAACCGGTCTGACATCCCTCAAACAACAGCGTCTGTCTCTTCCCGTGCATTCGTTGCAGGACCATGTCGGCCTGATGACCTGGGACCTGTTATTCCCCAGTGGCGTCTATCTGTTTCAGCCTCCGGACAACATGCTCTCAACTTATCGGTGGGAATGGCGAGGATTCGGTTTCCGGCGCATCGCTCAGGAACCATTGAGTCTGCATCGGGAACAGACCAATCCCCGCGAAGCCAACGGCAAGTTCTCGCGTTACCGGTTCACCAGTCACGGCTGGCCGGAGTCGATGGAGTTCCGATCGATCGGCCGGGGCCTGCTCATCACGATTGGATGTGGACTTCCTCTGTTGTTCGCCATCGTTCTGCTCGGCCGGACAGCGACAGCTCAGCTGCAGATTCTGTTGGCGATCGTGGTCGCGGGGATGACGTTTGCTGCCCTGCTGCCCGAGCCGGCCCTTGTGCTTGCCCAGCCATTGTTACTCGGAATGATCTCGATCGGCATCGCCACCTGGGGAGCCTATCGACTTCGCTCGCGTCATGAAGAACCGACGCTGATTATCGTCGGGCCGCATCATGAAAGTGGCAGCAAGAGTGAAGGTGCGATCCAGATGGATGCCCACGGCGTCGGAGCCGACGACATCACCCGCATTCAACCTCCTCGCGAATTCGCCGAGTCGTCCCAGCAATAAGAGTTCGGCCCGCCTGTCTTTCATCTGATGACCCCCATGTCTCGCTTCGCCACATTCTGCAGCGTCTTCCAAATCGCCGCTCTCATTCTGTTGATGAGCGTAAGCGGCTCCGCTCAGCAGGGGGAAGAATTTCCGTTCCGTCGGGTCTATGTGCCCGAAGACCGTCCGGAAATCTGGCCTGCGGGGGACTGGCGTCCCATTTCTCCGGCCCGACTCGTCCCGTCGCCTCGCGCCCTGTTGCCACAGGCGTTGCAGGCTCGCGAAGGACGGACTCAAAAGGCGACGTACTCCGCCCGTTTCGAGGACGGCAATCTCGTCGACGGCAGTCTCGAACTGGAACTGATGACCGAAGAGAGCTCAGCGAGCTGGATTCGCTTCGGCAAAACGAGCCTCTGTATCGATTCCCTGTCGTGGAACCGGGAGTCGGAGAACTGGGGCATTGGCACCGACGGGCGTTTAATGGTCTATGCCAGCAGCGATTCGAAAGCCGTCTTTGGAAGCTGGACTCATCCCGGACAAACAGACGGCCGCACAACTCGCTTCGACATCGAGTTGCCAACAAGCACGAACTCGACCGTCGAACTGACCGTGCCCGAACGATTCGATGTTACGGTCGCGTCGCAGGAGCGAGTCGCCGTCTACGCCTCGCCGGTCAACAATGCGACACGAACCTGGACGATCATCGGGATCGAAGGCGATCGCGTTTCGCTGAAAGTCGAACCGCGACGGGGACGATTCGTGCAGCCCCAGATGGTCAGTCGTTTCATCCATCTGCTTAACGTCTCGGCGTCCGGAACCACGTTCACGACCGATTTCCAGTTTCGCATGGACAACCGAGCGACGCAGGAATGTCTGATTCAATTCCCTGCCAACTTCGAGCCTCAGTCGGCTCAGTTCGAACAGGCCGAAGTTCTCCCCCTGTTTGAAGCAGTCGAACAGGATGAAAGCATTCGTGTCTATCGGTTTCCCTTCCCGCCTCAAAGTGCTTCGCTGGCGACATTGCGGATTCGAGGGCGACTACAACTCGCTCGCGAGGGGCAGCTCTCGACGGGCTTTCCCAAGGTCCTGAACGAAGTGGCCTTGAACGGAGAAGTCAATCTCACCGTTGAGGCGCCGTATCAGATTCAATCGCTGTCGACGTCGGGACTGCTGCAGCAAAGTGCCCGATTCGTCCAGGGTACCCGCGATTTGTGGTCGTATGCAGTCACGGATGCTGATCCCCGCGTTTCTCTGCAGGCGGCTATTCCGAAAGCACAGTTGCTGATTGATCAGATCGTTCAATGCCGCGAGTCGGGCGATGCCTGCCTGCTCGACCATTACATGCTCTGGACCCCATCGCAGTCCGGCGTCTATCAGGGAGAGTTTCAGCTCGCCAACGGTTTTCAGGTCGTTAGCGTGGACGCGATGTCCGATGCCACCGAGAACGTTGTCATCGACTGGACCGTGGGACGCCGCAACGGACTGAATCGGCTCACGATCGATCTGGCCAACCAGTTGACGGTTCGCGAACCGGTCGCAATCCGCATTACCCTTGAGGCTCGCCCGGCGGCTTCTGGTCAGCAACAGTTGACCCTCCCGGTGCTCGTGCCCGATACCGGCCGCATCCGACAGTTCCTGCTTTCAGAAACGAATCTGCAGATCGTCAAAACGATTCCCGAGCAGGCAGAGATCGCCGCGGCGACAGCCAGTTCGCTCGTCAACGCATTGCGAAAACGTGTTCCTGCTTCGGCGGGATTGCAATCGGGAGCAGAAGCCCGTCTGGTCGACGTCACACCGGCAACGCGTGTGATCGTTCAGCGTTCGACCTCCGATAACGTCGATGCGTTGCCGACGGTCTCGGAACGCAAAGCGAGCGAGCATTGCGAAGTCGAGACCCTCCTCACGCGTCAGGAAGATCGCCTCGTTGCCCGTTACCGCATCGAGATTCCGCCCTTCATTCGGGAACAGATCTCATCCCTCTCCTGGAAGATGAGTATTCCGGGACATCAACCGATGTGGAAGCGGCCGCCGACTCACGGCAGCTTCACGGCAACACCCGCTGTGGCTCCGGCAATGCTGTACGTGAGCACGAACGAAGACAATCAACAGGAGTGGACATGCAACTGGGAGACCGCCACGGAGACTGGATCGCTGGTTTTCGAGGCGACACTCGCCTGGACCAGCGATGAGATGTCTCCGCTGCCGGTGCCCATCGTAACGACCGACACGGCCTGGCACGGTCGCGTCTCCGCGACAGATCCCGTGGCAAGTGAACTTCGCACCGCAGCCACTCCCGACATTGCTCTCCGGGAAGATGTCGAATACGGACCTGAGGCTGCTCCCCCCGAACTGTTTCTGCGTTTCGGTCACGAATCAGAATCCGAAGTCTCTCAGCAGAAGGTTTCGGGCTGGCAAAGCCGCGTCTATGCATTGCGACAATCTTCACCGACTCCGCGATTGCAGGCTCAGCTCGACCTGGTTGCCTCAGAACAATCGCTCGATGCATCCCACGCCCGCTTCACCTTTTCAACCCCAGTTGACCTCCAGTCGGTCTGGCTGAATGACACGTGCATCACGGTCGACGATGTGGTTACCGAGTATGAGCTTCCCGATTTCGCAGAACGCATCGAACGCATTCGGCTCACCTACCAGTCGGCAGCAGCGGATGTTATTTTGCTGCCGCGCAGCGAACTGATCCGCTACGATCTCGACGTAGTCCTCTGCACGGAGAATGACTTCGAACTGAGTCCCGCCGGTGCGGTCAGCTACTGGCGACCGTTCAACCCAGGTGCTTCGTTCGGCAACACCGGCTCTCTGACAGAATTAATCGCCCAGTCCCTGAGTCAAGGGACGCATCGCGTGCAAGCGACTCAGGTCGTGCTGCCCGACGATCGCCAGATTCGGATCGAGGGATCTCACGCAAAGATGCCCTGGGGCTGGATTGTATGGACGTTCGTCGTCGCGTTGATCCTCCTTTACGGCGGCGTGGCGATCGGACTGCTGCCGCAGAAGCCTTTGCTCGCGATTACGACTCTGGTCGCTTTGGCGCTCGCCTTCGTTCCTGCCGGGAACTGGACACATTACGCCTATGCTGTGCTGGCGGCCCTGCTGCTCGTGGCTCAACTTGGACCGGCATTCGAACAATGGCGACGGAAACACTTTATCAGTGCCGACGGGAATGCCGAGAAGCATTCAGCGATCAATCCGATGTGGAATCTGCTGACCGGACGCCTCGTGATTTTCCTGGCCGTGCTGGGGACGGCCTCGGCAGTTGTTCATTCTCAGGAGACGACCGCTGTGGTCCCAGACGACGGAACTCCGGCCACGACATCGTCCTCGGATTCTCGCCGGGAAGACGTCCTGATCCCCGTTTCGGCGGCGACGCTCTCCAGTGACTTCCGGGGTCTCTCCCTCGATCAGTTTCCAGCCGTGGTCTACGTTCGTCGTGAAGTGGCAGATCGGCTGCGGGTCCAGACACCTCCGCGAACGTCCGGCAACGACATCGTCTTCCACAGTTCCAGCTACACGCTTCGACCAGATGGGCGCGGACAGTATTCCTTGCAGTGCGAATTCGAAGTCATCGAGAAAGCTCCTGAACCCCTGACGCGGTTCGTGCTCCCGATCGTCAACATCAGTGGAATCTCGGCTCTCAGAGCGGAGGTCAATGGTCAGATCGTCAACATGACCCCGCTGCCGGAGAACAAAGGACTGGAGATTCCCCTTTCTGGAAACGATCTCTCGACGCTCAATCTTCCCGCTCCGCCGGGCGGACGTCGAAGTTTCGGCCGACAGTCCGCCCCATTCCGGAGGTATGTCGTCCGTGTGGATGTCCTTCCTCAGCAGGCCAACGTCCTCGATGCAACACAGCTGACGATGAACATTCCCGCGGCGGCTCGTTCGGAATTGATCGTCCCGGCCGAACTGGCACCGCTGGTGAACGTTGAAAATGGCTGGACCACGTCGGGAGCTTCGCAATTTCCCTCGGAGGAAACGCCTGAGTCGGTCACGTGGAAGCTCAGTCCGTCCGAGACGCTGAAGATCGATCTCGATGAGCCGGGCCTGACCCCGGGAGCGGCTGAGAAGTCCGGGCTGACTTTGAAGGACTCGACGGCATTGGCGGAGGTTCAGCTCGATGTGGTCGAATACACGTGGCAGCTCCATTTCGATGTCCGCGCAGGCGGCCTGCATGAATTCGACCTTCTCCTGCCTCGTGAACTGATCGTTCAGAACATCGTCGGAGCCGAGCTACTCGGAATCAGTTCCGACCTTCAGGATGCCGACTTGCAACGGGCGCGATTCGAGTTGACTCCAGCCACCGTCGGATCGTCGGTGGTCGTCGTGCAGTTTGTCGTGCTCCCGGAATCGAGCAACGGCGACTTCGTGCTCACGCTCCCCCGGCTGCTGCCGGCCGATTCGTCGCGAACTACGCTGCTCGCCATTCAGACCTCGGTTCCCGGCTATCGTGTCGCCGCCGAGATCAACGGGAGTTCAGCCAGTCGACTGACCGCAGAATCGTTTCAGGCTGTCTGGCGGGAACCGGCCGTGCTGACATCGAACGTGCAATGCTTCCGGCTCACCGAACCTCAACAAGTCCGACTCGATCTCGCGCCAGTCCCCTCCACGCTTTCTATCGATTCCGAGCACATCGTTTCAGTCGAGCAGAAGGACGTCCGGATTGAATCAACCTATACGGGCCGATCCACCGGGGCGCCCCTGTGGGAGCTCGATCTGAGGAACGATCTTGGCTGGGAGCCGGCTGCCGTAACGGTTCGTGAGGGAGCCCAGGTCATTACCTCTCGTGTTCTCCGCGACGGGCGGCAGCTGCGATTGTGTCTGGAACAGGAGATCGCCGAGCCATTTCAGGTTTCAGTGACCTGGCAGAAGCTGAGAGGCGTTCGAGCAACCCGGCTCGATGTTACACCTCCCCGAGTCCTCAACACCAGTGCACAGACGGAATCCGTTCGGGTGGTCAACGCGATTTCCCGCTACCAGTGGGAGCTCACGGCTCCAAAGATTTCTCCCGACCCGCTGCCTCAGCCGGCCCGGTCGCAGTTGAATGCCGATCAGCCGGAGAATGCGTTTCCCGATTATGTGCTGCGGCGAACAACCCTCGAAGACGGCACGCCGCCTTCTCAGGAGGGAGAGTCGCCGGCCGGAAATCCCCCGTTCGGAGAATCGCCCACGGCTGGTGACGCCGACGCGACGGACGAAGAGGACGCGACAATCGATCGTTCAACTCCCTTCTCCCTTCTGGTCGATCATACCCTGAACTTGAGTAATGACCTGATTCTGGGCGAGACCCTCATCGTTCGCCCCGCCGACAATGAACAGCAGAAGTCGGAGCCGACCACGTTTCAGGTTGAACTCCCGGCTGGAGCCGAGTGGATCGATCGGCAATTGAACGAGGGGGTCATTATCGATGAGACGACTCCGAACTCGATCACAGTTACGGATGCCGCTTCACTCGACGAAGCCACGTTCCTGCTGATCCACTGGCGTTGTCCCGTGGAACAGCACCTGCTCGTTGATCAGCGAATTCACCTTCCGCGCATTCCGGCAGCGACACGAACGCAATGGCGGCTTCTCGACCCGACTGCTGCGACCGGTTCAGTCCGGGCATCGATCGCCGCATGGGGTGCTTATCTGTCGGCTCTTCAGACGCTCGGCCGAAACGCCAGCGACGATCCGGCTTCAAACAGCAACGTCAGCTTTGATGCCTCCACCTTCCGCAACGACAATCTCTCTCTCAGTGATGCCGAGGCGAGTGCGGAACAACTTCTCAACGATCCCGAAACAGCAGTCGCTCGCGGCTGGGAGCAGATTCGAGAACGTTCCTGGCTGGCCCTGGCAACGCGAAACTACGGCAACGTCGTCAGTCAGGGGCTCACCCTCGGTCCTCAGAACGACGTTCACCAGCAGCATCGCGAGAAGATTCCCCGCTGGGGGCTGATCGTCCTCTCATTGACGTGGGGAGCCGGCCTGCTCGGCTACTACGCTCGCGAAAAGCCGCTCTTCAAGCGGCGGCATCTGCTCGTACTGAGTCTGATGATGATCGGGCTTCTGCTCGTACTTTTGACCTCGGCCTGAGTTACGCGAGAGTGAAGTACATCGTAACCAGCGACACGATCACGCAATATACCGCGAAGTATCGAAGCCGGTTCTTTCGGACGATCTTCAGCAGCATTTCGAGAGCTGCAATTCCCACTCCGAATGAAACGATCGCCCCGATCAGCAGATTGATATTCAGGCCGAGCCCGGCTTCGCTTTCGAACATTTCTTTAGCGTGTAACAACGTCGCCCCCGCGATCGCGGGAATGGCAATCAGAAACGAAAACCGAGCCGCATCTTCGCGAGAGATCCCAACCATGACGCCGCCGGCAATGGTCGATCCCGAACGAGAAATCCCGGGCACAATCGCAACCGCCTGAAAGCATCCGACCAGCAAGGCCTGCCACCAGGTCGGTGTCTTCGGCTCGACATTTTCGGCTGGCTGCTCTTTACTGCCGAGCCAGTCGCTCAACGAGAGGAACGTTGCGGTCACCAGCAAGCCGACTGCCGCGACGGCCGGTGTGGAGAATGCGACTTCGAGCTGATCCTTGAGGGTGAAGCCGATCACGACAATCGGAATCGTGGCCAGAATGACGGACAGGATTAGCGGAAAATCGCGGATGTAGTTGCGGAGGTCGCGGCGGTAGACCACGAGAATGGACCCGAGCGTTCCCAGATGCAAAGCGATGTTCATGGCCAGATCATCAGTCGATCCCGCCGACGATGAGTCAGGCAGCAACGCGTTGACGATCACGAGATGTCCGGACGAACTGATCGGAAGGAATTCGGCGATTCCCTGCACGATACCGAGCAGGATCACCTGAAAGAGCTGTTCCACATCCATGTGCCTTCTCCGTAGACTCGCCGCGGTCCTCGCAGCAGTATTGTCTGAAGCCCGCTAAAAGAGGCCGAGAGTTTCTACCCAGCGTCCGATTGCATCGAAGTCATCGACCGTCAATTCTTCGCCCGCTCCGAGGGTCAACAATGGCAGCCCGCGATTCTCCATGATCGCCTGCAGCTTTTCCATTGTTTCGGCATCGAGCACATCCTTCTCCGGAAGCAGTAGCGAAAAGCGTTTTCCCGGTTCATTGAACGGGATCTCCGTCCGACTCGGCACGGCCAGAGAGGCCAGGCCATGCAGCCGGTCGCGATGATTCCAGGCGAACTGCCAGAGGAATTCCGGTTCATTTCCGGTCACGAACATCGCCGTCATTCCGGAAGCGATCTGATATTCGTCTTCGACCTCGTCCAGGCAGGTCTCCAGCGAGAGGGCATCATCGTCCGACCAGGCAACGCTATCGGCCGAACGCGGACGCAGCAGCAGCAGTCCTCGCGTGCGGCAAATCCGCTTCCACTCGGCCAGCTCACCAGCCGGCAGGGTATCGCCTTTGCTCGACATCCACATCACCAGCCCATACTGCCGGCCGGTTCGATAATCCTCCGGAACATAAAGATCGTACTTCAAATTGACGCTCGCGGCGGTCCGCTCCAGCTCTCCGGTGTCAGGTGGATTGGCGGCGTTCTGCGGCACTTCACTGGCGAACGGGAGAGGCAGTTCCGCAGGGATCGTCGCCATCTGCTCGCCAAGTACAACCGTCAACTCGAGGTCATTTCCGCCCCGAGCGATTGTCAGCGGAAGCTCTTCCCCCGCCGTGCGAACCGACAGCAGTGTGGCAAGTTCGTCGGCATTCGCAATCTCCTGCCCGTCGACACGGACGATTCGATCTTGAGGCTGCACGCCGGCTTCAGCAGCAGCCGAGTCGGCAAGAACATGCCGCACGACGACCCCCGGTTCCGGGGAGACGATTCGCTGAGGCAGAAGGCCGAGCAGGCCGTGTTGAAACGCTTCGAGTTCGGCTGCGAGTTCCAGCGAAACCTGCTTCTCTTCTTCACCTCGTTTGATCGTGAGGGAGAGCGTATCTCCCGAGTACAAGCGACCGACAATCTGACGCAACTGAGCAACAGTGTCCACCGGCTTTCCTGCCGCGACAATCACTCGGTCCTTGGCTTCGATTCCGGCTTCATCCGCCGGAGAATTCGGTCGCACTTCCTGCACAACCAGATCGGTCATGAAGGAGGGCGTCGCCGCGAAACTGACGCCCAGCAGTCCGGGCCGCAGATCCTCGCCCGCCTTCAATCGATCGAGCGAGGCATAAATATCGTGCATTGGAACGGCAAAGCCGATTCCGGAATCATACCAGTTCACTCCACCGGTACTGTGAGAGCCATCCTGCGACAGCGGCGTGAGGACGCCGAAGACCTGACCTCGAAGATTGACCAGCGGCCCCCCGTAATTGGCGGGCGACACCTTCGCGTCTGTCTGCAGGGCCTTCCCTTCCATTCGACCGAGAGCACTGACCAGACCGAGCGAGATATTCGCCTGGGTTGCGTCATATGTTCGACCGAGAGCCAGGGCCCATTGCCCGACCTTGATCTCGGCTTCTTCAATCGCTTCCGCCGGAATGAGGCCGCTGGCCTCGACCTTGAGCAGCGTGAGATTCTTCAATCGATCGTGGGCCACAATCGTCGCCGGCAATCGCTGGTTGGACTCGGCCAGAGTCGCCAGCACGGTTGCGGGATTGGCGGCGAAGTTGAACGAACTGGTGATGATATAGCCGTCTTCCGAAACGACAACGCCGGTCGTCGGACCGGTGCCGGTCAGCATTTCATCGACGACATCGGCTCCGCCAACGGTTTCAATCCGGACGATGGAAGGACTGGCGGCAATAACCGCCTGCTTGATTACCCGCTCGGCATCGTTTCCGGGGAAAGGGGCCGCAATCAGGTCGACAGCAACACCAAGCACGCCCAACACGAGGCAGAGCATCAGCCGGAATCGGCGGGTTGCGGGCGTTTCTAACATGACATGCTGCCTTCCGTGGGAAAGTCCGTTCCGTATCGCGCTGACGGAAAGTTCGGTCCCGCTTTGATCGGTGGAAGTCTTGGAGTTCTAACAGGATAGTGTCTGTCACCATCGCCGGGGAAGTCAAGTTCTCGAGCGGTCAGACTCGTTTCGCCGGGAGGATGGCCAACCGGCTCGGAAACGACAGTTGAGATGTTGACGAGGGTTCCCGGTGCGGCAGGCACGCCGTATAATCTCGAGGTGCTCCGTGGCTCAGTCTCTGAACGAAGGAAATGAGGCCTCAAACGGTCGCCAGTGGCTGCTCCGGCGGCCATTCCCAGGACTTTGCGGCTCCCGTCGATTCTCGAAATCTCGAACAGGCCGCCGGCTCCTTACTCTACGCTGCAAAGACTTCGCTTTCATTGCAGGAGACCCACTGAAAATGAGTGAACCGATCGAACCCTCGACGATTGGCTGGAGAGAACGCGTCGATCTCCCGGACTGGGGCATCGAAGGAATCGAAGCCAAATCGGATACGGGAGCCCGCTCGTCAGCAATTGATGTAAAAAACCTTCGCTTCGAAGGGGAAGAGATGGTCACGTTCGAAGTGGCCCTCTCCCGGGCCGATCGGAGCCACACGCGACCCGTCCAGGCGAAAGTGAAGCGGCGCACGGTCGTGAAATCGAGCAACGGTCATGTCAGCGATCGGATTGTGGTCGAGACGTCTTTGAAAGTGGGCGAGATCGTCAAGTCGATCGACGTCAGTCTTGTCTGCCGGAAACGCATGCAGTGCCGCATGCTGATCGGTCGCTCGGCTCTGCAGCATCATTTCGTCGTCGATTCCAGTCAGGCGTATTTGTTGACGCCCCCCAAGCCGAAAGCCAAACGAAAAAAGAGTTCGGGTAAGCGGAAGAAAATCAAAACGAATCCCGACAGCCCGGACAGTGACACTGAAGCCAACGAAGCGGGCGTCTCCCGCTAAGCGCCAACGCGTCCCGTAAGCAGAAACAGGACGAGCATGCCGAGCCAGATGACGTCGAGGAATCGCCAGTAAATCGCTGCGAGCCTGACTCCGTTATTGAACTCGTGATCGTACCGGCCGCGATAGCCCTGCACCGTCACATAGAAGAGGGCGAACAGTCCGGCGACGAAGTGGGCGACGTGCAGGAAGACCATTAGAAAGATCGCGGCTGCGGAGCGAACTTCACCGCGCTGTCTCCAGTGCTGCTCAAGCAGATCTCCCATCCCCCAGGGTTGCAGCAGACAGAACAAACAGGCAAGCACGAGAGCCGACGTCACGTAGACGCGGAAGGCCTTTTGTTTCTCGCGTCGAACAGCGCGATACGCCCGGAAGAGCAGATGACTGCCCGTAAGCAGAAGGGCGGTGTTGACCCAGAGCAAAGCCGGTAGCTCAAACTGAACCGGAGGATCGTCGGTTACAACGTAGCGGGTCAGATAGGCGATGAAGGTCGCAATGAAAAAGATCGTGATCGAACCGATCAGGCCATAGACCAGAAAGGTCGTCTTCGCAAATTCGGGATAAACCCGAGTTTTCATGGCCGGTAACGTCTCTCTGGTCATCGCCTGACCGCTATCAGAGTCCTGTCTCAGCTGGCCTGTTCAATCTGTCCGTACTCATATTCTTCGATGCGGTGCTGGTACTGGTCGGTATCGGAAATCGCGAACCCGAGGAACAGCGCGACAAACACAAGCGAGAACACGAATAGAATCGCATTCAGCGGTTTGTCGTAAATCATGTGCATGAAGAACAGCACCACCAGTGCCCCTTTGATCGTGGCAATCGTCAAGGCCACAATGATATCGAAACCCGGCGGAATGAGTGGATTGCCGGCCACGACGACCGTCACGACCGTAAGTACGATCAGCGCGACGAACACGCCCAGCAGAATCGCCGGAGACATGGCGTGGGAAAAACTCGGACCGTGACCCTCATGATGTTCAGACATTGAACGAAACTCTCTCAACAGCAGTTTGAAACGACAATACGAACGAACGCGGACGGATCAATGTCCGATGAGGTACAGCAACGGGAACAGATAGATCCAGATCAGGTCGACGATGTGCCAGTACAGTCCGACGAAGTCGACGGGTCCGAAGTAATCCGGACGGAAATGGTTCTCGACAGCCCGCACCATCAACCACGAAATCGCGATCATGCCGCAGATAATGTGGAAGGCGTGCAGCCCGGTCATAAAGTAATAGATGCTGAAGAAGATGTTCGCGTTCCGCGGAGCATCGTGATCGGACTTGTCGTCGACCGTCGGCCCGGCAGAAGTCATATCGCCCAGAACCGGATCCATCGCTTCACCGGCGATGGTTTCCTGCTTTGAAGCCGCGACAGCAGCCGCTTCGTCAATCGCTTCTTTCTGATCGTGGGCGTGATCGTCAGCGTGTTCGGCATCTTCTTTCACGGCCAGACCATGCTCGCCGTGCTCGGTTTCGTCGTGCTCCTCGCCGTCATGAGCGGCATGGGCTGCACTGTGATCGCCGGAATGCTGAGCGTGGTGGATCGCGATACTGACCTGAATACCGATGATGATCGCCACGATCGATATCAGGAACGACGCCGCCACGGTCAAAGCCGGGCGGGATTTCACCCCGAAGCCAATCCCTCCGATAATCACGGGAATCGCCAGAGCGAAGACCCAGTACTTCGTAATCGTTCCGAGCGAACTCATCACCCGGTCTTCGAACTCGGCCTTCGGCAGCGGTTCACCCACCTTGAAGACCTGAGAGCCGGTCTTTCCCAACTCTTCGGCTGAAGCAAAAGCTCCCGCCCAGAGAAGCCGCTTGTGAGCTTTTTCGGTGTATTCGAACGTCTTCACGCCGAGGAACAGAGCCGCACAGAACAGCGTGATCCCGAGCATGATGATCAGGCCGCGGTTCTGACCGAGCTGAGCACAACGGACACCCCAGGCCATGGTGAGACTACTGAAGATCAGCACGATCGTGTTCATCCCGCCCAGATACTTGTCCAGGAACTGGGAGGCGTAGATGAAGACTTCCGGATGATTGGCCCGGTAGACGGCGTAGGCACAGAAGAGTCCGCTGAAGAACAGGACTTCCGTCACCAGGAACAGCCACATGCCCAGCTTCCCCGAGTCGAACTGCTGCTCGGCATTGTCGAAGTGGTGGGCACTGAAGGGCTTGTGATGCCAGTCATCGTGACCGTGATCGGTCTGGTGCTCGTCGTGAGGTTCCACGGCTGTCGCCATCGGCTGACCTTTTTTCTGTCTGTCGCAAACGGGCTGGCCGCGATTCAGGCGGCCAGCGGACTCAGGAGTAAACGTTTGAAGTAATGTCGCTCGTCGTCAATTACGCGTGAGCAGGCTGTTCGGATTCATCCGGCACGATCGGCACTTCGCCACGGCGGACAAAGCTCTCGGTATCCGGATCCCAGACAACGGACTGCATATCGTAAGGATTGCCGACGGTCGGCGTCTTTTCGAAGTTGGCGAGCGGCGGAGGTGAAGAACACTGCCATTCCAGCGTCGCGGCTCCCCACGGGTTCGCCGGAGCTTTCCGCCCCTTGAACAGCGAGGTAATCAGGACGATTGCTGCCAGCAGCAGTCCGAAGCCAAGAAGGAAGGCCCCGATCGTCGAAAGGACGTGGTAAACCTGGAACTCGGGCAGGTAGTTGTAGTACCGGCGAGGCATCCCGCGGGATCCCATCACGAACTGCGGGAAGAAGGTCAGGTTGAAGGCAACGAAGACAATCAGAGCCGAGATCTGCCCCCAGAACTCGTTGTACATCTTGCCGGTCATCTTCGGCCACCAGTAGAACAGCCCACCGACGAAGGCAACCAGGGTTCCCCCCATCATCACGTAGTGGAAGTGAGCGACCACGAAGTAGGTATCGTGCAGGTGAATGTCGGTCGCGAGAGCTCCGAGGAACAGACCGGTCAAACCGCCGATCGTGAACAGGAACAGGAACGAGAGGGCATAGCACATCGGTGTCGCCAGCACGATCGAGCCCTTGTACATCGTCGCCAGCCAGTTGAAGACCTTAATGGCCGACGGAATCGACACGCTGAAGGTCAGAGCCGAGAAGATGATTGTGACCATTTCCGACTGTCCGCTGGCGAACATGTGGTGACCCCACACGAGGAAGCCGAGAAGAGCGATCGCCATACTACTGAAAGCAATGAAGCGGTATCCGAAAATCGCCTTGCGGCTGAAGGTCGAGATCAGTTCGCTGATGATTCCCATCCCCGGCAGAATCATAATGTACACAGCCGGGTGAGAATAGAACCAGAAGAAGTGCTGATACAGAACCGGGTCGCCTCCCAGTTTCGGATCGAAGATTCCGAGGCCGAACATCCGCTCGGCTGCGAGCAGCAGCAGGGTGATCCCCAGGACCGGCGTGGCCAGCACCTGAATGATGGCGGTGGCGTACAGCGACCACAGGAACAGCGGCATACGGAACCAGGTCATTCCCGGCGGACGCATCGTGTGAATCGTCACGATGAAGTTCAGACCGGTGAAGATCGAACTGAACCCGAGGATGAAGGCCCCGAGTGTGGCCAGCACCACGTTGGTTTGCGACGTGTTGGTCGAGTACGGTGTGTAGAAGGTCCATCCGGTATCAAGCCCGGTGGTGAGCAACGCTCCGACGAAGAAGATGGCCCCGAAGACCCACAGATAGAAACTGCAGAGGTTCATTCGCGGGAACGCAACGTCCTTCGCTCCGAGCATCACCGGCAGAATAAAGTTGCCAAGTGCCCCCGGAATACTCGGGATGATGAACAGGAAGACCATGATTGCCCCGTGCAGCGTAAACAGCTGGTTGTAGGTATCATGGCTTACGAAGCCCGGCGTGCCCGACAGGTGCTCGGCTCGCAACAGCAGAGCCAGAAAACCGCCGATGAACATCGCCGTCATCGTCCCGATGAGATACATCAGACCGATTCGTTTGTGATCCAGCGTCATCGCCCAGGACAAAAAGCCCTTACTGGCGGTGAGGTAGTTGTCCGCAGACGAATGAGAATCTGAATGAGCGGGCATAACATGGGAAGTCATGCTCTTGCTCCTTGCGTACTAGAGAGTCAATAAAAATCTGGTCGTCGAGAAATCGTCCGCAGGCGAATTACTGAATCGACTTGATATAGGCAATCACGGCGTCAATCCACTCGTCCTTCATCGCACCTTTGAAGCTCGGCATCTTGGGATCATAGCCCTGCCGGATCTTGGCGTTCGGTTCGAGGATCGATTCGCGAATGTAGTTTTCATCCATCAGCACAGAACCATCGCGGGTCTCAACCTGCTGGCCGAAGTGCCCTTTGAACGACGGTCCGACCTTCTTGCTGCCATCGATGGAGTGGCACTGGAGACAGCCGAACATCCCGACGACCTTCTTACCGGCGTCTTCCAGAGGAATCCGGCCCCCTTCGAGAGGGTCGGAAGCGACTTCCAGCCACTGATCGAAGGTCTGAGGGACTTCTTCGGTTACGTTCTCTTCGTCGGTCGCGTGAACGACGACCTTCGTAATCATATCAGAGTGCTTCTGACCGCAGTACTCCGTACAGAACAGATCGAACGTTCCGACTTCCTTGGCTTCGAACCAGAGTCCGGAGTAACGCCCCGGTACGACGTCCTGCTTCACGCGGAAAGCCGGTACGAACAGACTGTGAATCACGTCTTTGGACTGCATGATGAGTCGGACAGGCGTGCCGACGGGCACGTGCAGTTCCGCATCGACGGCTCCGGTGCCGTACTTGAACTGCCACGACCACATCTGGGCGGTCACATTGATGTCATAAGTCTCAGCGGGTGGACTCCGCATGTCGACGTATCCAGTGAAGCCCCACCAGAAGATGCCGAGAACCAGAATTCCCGGGATCACCGACCAGGTGACTTCGAGCGGCGTATTATGCGACGGGCTCTTTTCCGGCTCCTGACCTTCCACGCGGCGATACTTCACGACGAAGTAGCACATCATCGCGACGATGACGACGAAGAAGAACGTCGAGAGCCAGAAGATGAAGTAATAAATCGCATCGACGTTGGCAGCAAAAGTCGATTGCTGCGAGGGAAACGGGTCGAGCAGATTCCGAAAAGTTTCCATGATAAGTCAGTTACCGTAACGAGGTAAAAAATCGTGTTGATTGTCTTCAGGTGGCCGAGATGCTGGGAGCACCGAGTCGCTGTTCGTCCCGTCGAGCCTGTTTGGCAGTTCGGCTTCGGGCGACACGATGACAGGCCCAGAAAATCAATCCCAGTCCCAGGATGCCCAGTCCGCCGCCCACCTTCATAATGTTGCGGGCCACCGGAGCGTAGCGTCCTTCTTCGGCGTCGTAGTGAAAGCAGATCAGCAGGAACTTGTCGAACGCATTGCCAATCTTGCCTTCGCTGGCTTCCACCAGAGAGAGCCGTAATGTATTTGGCGGGAATTCAATCCCGTAGTGATATCGCGAGATCCGTCCGTCTGGTGTGCACGTCGTGAACACAGCCGGATGGGAGTATTCCTTCTTTTTCGGCAGGTAGACATACTCAATGCCCAGGGCATTCGAGAGTCGACCGATGGAAGCCTCTGGCCCCGTCAGGAACCGCCACCCTTCAGGATCAGCCTCGGAACCATACGATTCGAGATACTTCTCCTTGGTGGCCCGGGCCTGTTCCGGTTTCTCGTTCGGATCGAGACTGACCGAAACAATCCGATAGTCCTTCCCGGCGACGAGGTCCACTTCCTTCAGGGAATTGATCATCCCGTTGAGCTGCAGGACGCAGAGCATCGGGCAGTTCGAATAATTCATCGACAGAACAACCGGGAGATCTCCCTCGAAGCAATCTCCGAGTCGAATGGCCCGGCCGGTATCGTCCACAAACTGCAGATCGAGCGGAAGCTCCTCGTTGAGATGCTCTACAACTTCCGTTTCGGTCAGGGCAGCTGGAGTGAACTGACTCCGTGGATCCTGCGCTGCGCAGTCCCCCGTCGCGGCGAACATCGCGCCGAGAGCAAGCAGACATGTCAGGCAGGAATAACGGTTCATGGGAATTCGTATGTGTCTTCAGTTTGATAATTGGAAACTCGACTCGCAGAACAAACGCTCTAGCCTTCGGAAGGCTCCGAGCCCTTCATTTCTTCGAGCACTTCGCTCATCGCCTTCTCGATCGGAATCGAAACGGCTCCCTTATCCCGGTCGACCCAGGAGTAGGTATTCAATTCGGTTTGCTGCTCTTCGATCATCTCATTGGTCAGAACGAGCGGAGCGTCAACGACCTTCCGCTGATGCTCGATGGCCTGGAACTGGTAGTACAACACCTGGGCGGCGACGATGATCACGAACGTCAGAGCCGCAGAAACGATCCCTACGAGAGTGATCGTGCCGGTATGTAAGTCATCGTAACGAGCCATGGTCGCATCCGTTGTTAGTAATTGCCTCGAATCGTTTCGCGACAGCCCTTCGATTTCGGCTTCGCGAGTCGGCTGCAATCTGTTCTGTTCCGGTTTGGTTGTCCTGAGCAGCCCCGTCACTCTTTATTATGACCGTTGCTGATGAATCAACCAGAGGATCCCTACTCCATCGCGGCGATTCGCCGCACGTTTGTACGCTCAGTGAACCGCCCTCGGTTGCAGCTCGTTGAGCCACAGGCGGCTTCGGCCTAAATATTGTGGAACGCCAGTGATTCCTGCAGGCGAGGATCTTTGACGGCCAGCAGATTGAAGTCTGCCGACAACTTGACCAGTCCAAAGGTGAACAGTCCGACCACGCCAAGCAGGCTGAAGATGTCGATCAGTCCGAACGCCGGCGTCTCGGGGGAGACTTCCGGAATAATCAGCCAGTACAGGTCAATCCAGCACATCACGAGCAGGAAGACCGCCCATGAGGTCAGCTGAACCGGGTTCCGCTTCACCGTCCGGGACATGAGTCCGAGGAACGGAATCACGAAGTGGCCGACGATCAGCAGCATCGAAATGATTTCCCAGCCATTCTCCTGCCGACGCATGTACCACATCGTTTCTTCCGGGATGTTCGCATACCAGTACAACAGGTACTGAGAGAACGCGATGTAGGCCCAGAAGCAGTTAAATCCGAAGAGCAGCTTGCCGATGTCGTGACGATGCTCAGCGTTGACCGTTTGATTCAGGACGCCGTTGCGATTGGCCATGAAGACCATGATGGCCAGCGTTGCGTAGAAGGCGACGTTTGCGTTGGCGAAGTAGTAGACGCCGATAATCGTGCTGAACCAGCGGGGATCGAGTGACATGATCCAGTCGATCGCACCGAAGGTGAGCGAAAGAGCGAACAGGATCAGGCTGACGGCTGCGTATCGCTCCATCTTCAGGCTCAGCTGAATATCGCCGGTCTTGTCCTGGCGAGCCGAGGTCATCAGATAGAAACGGGCACACAAAATCCAGAAGGCAAAGTAAGCCACGGCCCGAACCGTAAACCAGGTTGGGTTCAGATAGATCTGCTTGTGATTGAGCAACGGGTCGTGCGAAGCGACTTCCGGGTTGTTCCACAGGAAGAGCGTGTCGCTGCCGGAAATGACGAGGAACAGGATCGGCAGAAACATGACGACCAGCGGCACGAAGCCGTTGGTGAGAATCTCGGCCAGACGACGAACCACGGCACTCCAGCCTGCCCGTGTGATGTGCTGGATCAGCACGAAGAACAGGGCTCCCAGCGAGATGCTGAGGGCAAAGGTGAAGTTGTGCAGGTAGCTGAACTGCAGGCGTGCCCAGTTGCCGGAAATCGCGGCGATAATGACAGCCAGCAGCAGTCCTGCCACTCCGGCGTATAACGCCAGCGTGCCCAGTTGTCCGGAATTCTGCTCGAGCGTTCCGGGCTCTTCAACAGGAAGTGTGTGTCCGTGGTGTGCCATGTTCGTATCAGTCGTCGAAAAAGAGATTCGCTGGCTCGAGTGCTTGTCGAAAGCTGTTCAATCAGGACGGCTTCGGTATCTCGCCGCCAGGTTGCTCGCTGCCGCTTCTTTAACCTGAAATATGTAAGTATTGACGATCCCTCAGGAAGACTCCGTTCAGTTGGCTTCGGCTTGCAGTCGCTGCTGTTCCTCAGCCGGCAACTGATCGATCGTTGCCGATCCCGCCTTCTGCAGAGCTCGAACATAAAGCACGATGGCCCAGCGGTCCTGAATCGGAATCTGTGAGGCATAACCCGGCATCTTGCGGACGCCGTGAGTGATTGTGTTGAACAACTGTCCGACGGGCTGATTGCGAATCGGTTCGTCGTACAGAGTGATCGGTTTGATCCAGGTTCCGATTCCCGGCGTACCGGCCTGCAGTTCCATCGCCCGGCGGGAAACCAGTCCGTCGCCCTTACCGGTCATGCCGTGACAGACCGCACAGTAGATGTTGTAGCGAGCCTGGCCGCGAGCCATCAGATCGTCCGTCGGTTCGACGGGAAGCTCAGACACCCAAGGGACGGTCGACAGATTGAATGTGGTACCGTCCGGGTTCTTGGCGTTCGGAAGCAGCATGCTGCGATCGACGCTTTCGGCCTGTTCCGGCTGGAGTCCTTCGGAGAAGGCGACATCTTCATAAAAATCGCCACGGGCCAGAGTTCCGGGAATAACCGGACGCATGGTACGACTGTCGGCGAAGACCGGAGACGCTTTCTGCGTCTTGGCTTTCGGCTGGAAGTCCATGTCGGTCAGAATTTCGATGCGTGGCACGTCCGAAGGAATTGCCCGCATCCGAGCGATGAGGACAAGCGGAATCAGACCAATAACCAGCAGGAAGACGGCGACAGGAGCCAGCAGCTTCGGCAGAGCCGCACTTTCATGTGGATCCATGCAGG
Source organism: Planctomycetaceae bacterium (assembly GCA_017795105.1). Taxonomy (GTDB): domain Bacteria; phylum Planctomycetota; class Planctomycetia; order Planctomycetales; family Planctomycetaceae; genus Rubinisphaera. The sequence goes on along the minus strand of CP051247.1, from coordinate 4,519,683 downwards.
GCACAACCGTGGTCGGACTCAACGAATTCAGGAACGACTTCGTATCCTCTTCGTGAAACTTCGGATCTTCCGACTCGATGCCCAGGAAGAAGCCGTTCGTGGTCACTTTCTGGAACGGATCGATCAGGAAAATTCGGTTGTAGAACCGCGGCAGGTTGTTCAGAGCCAGCATGCCGATCAACGCACCAAAGGCCGAGAACAGAACCGTCAGTTCGAACGTCACCGGCATATCAGCGGGAATGCTGAAGTACGGCTTGTTACTGATGATGTACTTGTAGTCCCAGGCGTTCGTGAAGAACTGCAGTCCCAGAGCCGTGAGAGACCCGATGGCGGCACAGCAGAGCACGATGAACGGCAGCCGTGTCGGCTTCGTTCCCATCGCTTCGTCGATGCCGTGAACCGGGAATGGCGTGTAACAGTCGAAGCTCTTGAAGCCGGCGTCACGCGTTTTCTCGGCAGCGTGCATCAGCGAAGGAACATCGTCGAACTGTGCCACGTAGCCAACCAGAGACGGTTCGGGCGGAGCCTGAGGCTCGGCTGCGGTTTGATGTTCAACGTCTGTTGACATAGGAACCTCTTAAGTATTTACGGGAGAGAGCAATCAGTGCTCTCACGTCGATATGAATGATCTCGTTCTCGTAAGTCGATATTCGCCGCTGCTTAGATCTCGGCCGTCTTCGGGTCCGGATCGCGATGCTGGGCATCCGGCATGATGCTCTTCACTTCGGCCATGGCGACCACCGGCAGGAACCGGCAGAACAGCAGGAACAGCGTGAAGAACAGACCGAAGCTACCGATGAGCATCAGAACGTCGATTGGAGTCGGCGTGAAGTAACCCCAGCTGGACGGCAGGAAGTCGCGGCTCAGTGAGGTAATCGTGATCACGAATCGTTCGAACCACATCCCGATGTTCACGAAGATGCAGATCACGACCATGAAGATCGGATTCGTGCGGCACCATTTGATCCAGAAGAACTGCGGGCTGATCACGTTGCAGGACACCATGGTCCAGTAGGCCCACCAGTAAGGACCGAAGGCCCGGTTCACAAAGGCGAACTGTTCGTAAGGGTTACCGCCGTACCAGGCGATGAAGAATTCCATGGCGTAGGCGTATCCGACGATCGTACCAGTCGCCAGGATGATCTTGCACATGTTTTCCAGGTGACGCAGCGTAATGATGTCTTCGAGACCGCAGAGTTTGCGAGCCGGCACGAGCAGCGTGACCACCATGGCGAACCCACTGAAGATGGCCCCGGCGACGAAGTACGGCGGGAAGATCGTGGTGTGCCAGCCAGGCAGCTGCGAAACGGCGAAGTCGAAGGACACGATGGTGTGCACGGAAAGCACCAGCGGCGTCGCCAGAGCGGCGAGCAGCAGGTAAGCCTTTTCGTAGCGACTCCAGGCCCGAGCCGAACCGGTCCAGCCGAGTGACAGGACACCGTAAACAATTTGACGAACGCGGCTCTTAGCCCGATCGCGGAAGGTCGCAAGGTCGGGGATCATCCCCATGTACCAGAACAGAAGCGACACAGTTGCGTACGTCGAAACGGCGAACACGTCCCACAGCAGTGGACTACGGAACTGCGGCCAGAGCAGCATCGTGTTGGGCAGCGGGAACAGGAAGTAAGCAAACCAGACACGACCGATGTGAATCCCCGGGAACAGACCGGCACAGATGACCGCGAAGATCGTCATGGCCTCGGCTGCCCGGTTGATCCCTGTTCGCCAGTTCTGACGGAACAGGAACAGAATCGCGGAAATCAGCGTACCGGCGTGACCAATACCGACCCAGAACACGAAGTTCACGATCGGCCAGCCCCAGAAGACCGGAGACATGTTTCCCCAGACTCCGACCCCGTTCAGGAGCAGATGCACGATGCACATCTTGAGAATGACGAGCCAGATCAGCGAAATCCCCAGCGCGACGAAATACGCCGGGGGAATCTTCGGCTTTTCGGCCAGCAGACAAACCTGATCGGTGACCGACTGGTAGTCGTTATCGCCAGTGACAAGCGGAGCCCGCTGTCCTGGGATTTCCTTTGTATTGTCGTAAGAACCGAGGGAAATCGAAGCCATAGTTCAACTCAACCAGGTCTAAGTAAAAGTACGTTTTGTCTGCCTGTGATTATTCGCTGGTCCCAACCGGGGAGGACGTTCCGGCAGGAGATGAGGTCCCTGCAGGAGTCGACGTGCCGGCTGGTTTGCTGTGCCCGTGATCGGCGGCATGATGATCGGCCTTGCCGTGTGCATCATGACCGTGAGCGTCGTGCCCGTGATCATCATGGCCATGTTCGGCTTCATGATGCGTGCCGTGCTCATCGCCGTGCTCGGCATGACCTTCATCGTGACCGTGCTCGCCCGGCTGCAGATAGTAGGTATCTTTCAGCGACGGATGCGGGTTACGAACGCGGGCCAGGTACTGGGTTCGCGGCTTGGTGTTCAACTCGGCCAGCATGCCATAGGTCCGCGGATTGGCGTGGTTCAGCGAAACCTGACTCTGGTCGTCCTGAATGTTGCCGAACACGATCGCGTTCGTCGGACAGGCTTCCTGACAGGCGGTTTCGATTTCGCCATCGCGAATAAGGCGACGCTCGTTCTTGGCGGTAATCTTGGTGTTCTGAATACGCTGCACGCAGTAGGTACACTTCTCCATGACCCCGCGGCTGCGAATCGTGACTTCCGGGTTCATCACCAGCTGCACGAGCTGCTTCTGCTCTTCCATCAACGGCAAAGCGTTGCTGTAGTAGTTGAAGCGACGAACTTTGTACGGGCAGTTGTTGGCACAGTACCGGGTTCCGATACAGCGGTTGTACGCCATATCGTTCAGACCTTCGTGGCTGTGAACCGTGGCAGCCACCGGGCAGACCTGTTCGCAGGGTGCGTTTTCGCACTGCATGCACAGCACCGGCTGAGTCGAGATGCCGACATTCTCCGGCTGCTCGGGATCGCCGACGAAGTAGCGGTCGATCCGGATCCAGTGCATCTCGCGGTTGCGAGCGACCTGATCCTTACCGACGACCGGCACATTGTTTTCTGCCTGGCAGGAAACGGTACACGCATTACAGCCAACACATCGGGCGAGATCGACGCTCATGCCCCACTGATAATCGCCAGTCCAGTCCCGCTCTTCCCACAGCGATTCGATCCGGGCCGGCATGTGAACGCGATGCGTCGCGAACGACGGATGCTCTTCGTATTCCTCTTTCGTGCCTTCGCGAACCAGGGCCCCAACACGCTTGCCGATTTCGTTCATCCCGGCCACGTCAATCGCCCAGTGCGACTGCGTTGTGGCGAGCGGATAGCTGGCTCCGACTGGCGTTACCTTAACGCTGTTGTCGTAGCCCATTGCACCGAGAGCCATCACATCGTAGGTGCTGCTGCCGACGGTCGGCACGTCATCCTGTGCACAGCCACCGACATGACCGGCCAGGGTGCGGCCGTAACCGATGCAGACACCGTAGGTGTTGTCCGCGATGCCCGGCATCTGGAACACAGGCACGGTCATCTTGTAGTCGCCACGAGCAATCGTGACCTGATCGCCGTCACTCAGCTTCTGCTTTTTCGCCGTATTCGGGCTGATGATCGCCACGTTGTCCCAGGTGACCTTGGTGAGCGGCTTCGGAGTTTCCTGAAGCCAGGCATTGTTGGCGTAGCGTCCGTCGTAGACCGTGTCATCCGGCAGATACACAACTTCCGCAGCCGGAGCTTCACCTTCGGAAGCCGCCGAGCCGTTCGACTCGAACCAGCTGGCGAGCTGACCTTCGAGATCGCCGGAGATCTGCGGCGAAGTGACCGGAGTCAGAGCCGAATCCGGCACGAAGCCATCGTGAACAGCCTTTTCCCAGTTGCGTCCGCTGGTCCCGGGAACGAGGGTTTCGATGGTCTGACGAACGATGCCCTGACCGTCTTTGACAGACTGATTGAGCAGCAGAGCCAGCAGTTCGATCTGCGAACGGCCACGGTGCAGTGGCTGAATCAGCGGCTGCTGAATACCAACCGTACCATCCCAGCTGCGGCCATCGCCCCATGCTTCCAGATCGTGCGTTTCGGGCACGTACCAGGTGCAGAGGTCCGAGGTTTCATCGTCGTATTCACCCAGACGAATCGAAGTCGGCACTTTGGCAATCAACTCACCGAGACCAAGTTCAGCCGGAGCGTTGTAAGCCGGGTTGCCCCCGAGAACGATCAGTGTTTCGACCGTACCGGCCTTGAGATCTTCGACAAGTGACTGCAGGCCTTCGGCATGAGTCGGGCGATCCGAGCCGGGAGCGGGAACAGCCGTGACGGTCTGACCGAGGTTGCCGAGCAGACTGTTCAACTGCAGGCAGGCGGCGTGAACTTCGGGAGACTGACGCGGACCAGCCACGATCAGCGAGCGGCCGCGATGAGAGGTCAGATCGTCCACGATGGCATCGAGGAAGGCCCGTTTAGGATCGTCGTCGCCACCAGCTTCCGTTTCAGCCGCTCCACCGAGCACACCCTGAAGGCGATCACGCAGCTCTGCGACGAAAGCACCAATCTGCGACGTCGCCAGCGGGAAGCGATGATCGGCAGCCATTCCGAGTGACGAATAACAGCTCTCAACAGCGTAAACGCGGTTCATTTCGCCATCTTCGGGAACGCGGCGATTAGCCCATTCCTTCGTGTGGCGGAGAGCATCCGGATGGAAGTCGAGCAGGTCGGAATCGAGACCGACGACCACATCCGCATTCTCAACCTGATAGCGAACACGCAGGCGGCTGCCCAGAGCCATCTCAGCACCGAGAAGTTCGTTATCGCGAGAAATCGGCTCGTACTCGACCCACTGAGAAGTCGGCAGTGCCTGCTGAAACTCTTCCTTCAGCCGCTGACGGGAAGGAGACGAACTGGACGAAGCGAGAACGCGAACGCCAGCCCCGCCGTTGCCCTGAACGCTCGAAAGCCAGCCTTCTGCAAACTGCTCGAACTGCTCCCACGTCCGAGCCTTTCGGCCCGACTTGGTCTTTTCACGCAGAACAGCCGCATCTTTGGCATTGTAGAGATTATTGTGCCCACCGGTTTCGACATCACGGGCGATGCGATCCGGATCATACAGACCGAGCACGCTCCCCTGAGTCAGCCCGTCGGAACCGGCGAATCCCTGCGGATGCTCGCGGTTCACATCGAGCTTAATCGGACGGCCGTCAAATGACGTGGCGAGCACACCAATGGCAACACCCGACCGCTCGAGCAGCGTGGCGTACTTCACCGGCACACCGGGAATACGATTCGCAGGCCGCTCGACATAGGTGAGAATCTTCTCGTCTTCCCAGCGGCAGCCGGCCACTCCGGCCAGCGTGAGCGAAGCCCCCATCACCTGCAGCCAGCGACGACGGGAAACCCCTTCCGGAATCACCGAAGCTGCTTCCGGAAACTCCCGGTGCAGATACTCGTGAAAGGCCGGTTGCTCGTAATACTCTTCCAGACTACGCCAGTATTTTGCCATGAGATCTCAGGATCTTGATTGAATTAAACGTTACCGAACCAACCCGGACCGCTTCCTAGCGGTGGCAGGTCGAACAGTTCTCCTGCGGGTGAATCCGCAGGCTTTCGGCGATTTCCTGACCGATATTTTCCTGCCCCGGACCTGGCTCCCAGGCCAGATTGGTGACTTCATCCACGGGCCGCAGACTCGGCGTCGGATTGCGGTGGCACTTCAGGCAGAAGCCCATGGCCAGCGTTGCTTTCTGCTCGACAACTTCCATGCGATCGACGCGACCGTGACAGGAAACACAGCTCACCCCACGAGTCACGTGAGCACTGTGATTGAAGTACGCATAGTCCGGCAGGTCATGCACTTTCCGCCAGACAACGGCCTGACCGGTGGCGGCCGACTCGCGAATCGGCTGCAGCTTCAGACTGTTAACATGAATCGCCACCGTAGGCGACTGACCGTTCTCATCGACGCCCTGATGGCAGTTGAGACAGGTCGCCACAGGCGGAATGGCCGCATGAGCAGCCACTTCGACCGTGTTATGGCAATACCGGCAATCCATTTTCAGATGACCGGCGTGCAGGGCGTGACTGAACGGCACGGGCTGCTCAGGACGATACCCGACATCCGACGTAAGCGGGTGAACGGCGTACGCGAACAGGCCCGTATAGTAGAGAGCCCCGATCCCCAGAAACCCGGCCACGGCCGGCAACAACGGGTTAATCCAGGCTGGAAAGTGAAATCGACTCATTTAATCACCAGGCTGTGCAGAGAATCCGAAAGCGGATACTGAGTGCCGACCCCGCAGAAATGGGCGGGCGGCAGTTCGGATAGACCTGCGGAGTTAAACGTGGAAACTCCCCTCCGAGAAGTACGTCGAATGATAGTGACTTACCCTGAAAATGGAACCGCGACAGGTAGTCACGTTACGTGACAAATTGCCGCAGAAATCTGTCACAGTTGCGAGAGTTTTCGACGTTGCTCTCGAAGCATTTTTGCCCTGTTTTCCAGCACGAAACGACGATTGCAGGCACCGAGAACCATTGACGCCGAGTCCGTTTCAAGCCAGCTACATCAGCAGATGCCAAAGTGTCGCAGGGCGCCTGGGATAACGAAATACGGGTTCCTGTCAGTTTCAGGAACCCGTTCGATTTTTCAGGGTGGGAAAACCAGAGCTGCCAGTCAGGCCTTGGCCGCCCCATTTCCTTCAGCAGGCGCTGGAGCGGATGGCTCTTCATCCGGCAGGCGGCTTTCGCTGGCCACCTCCGCCTCTTCGCCGTGCATCTTAATCAGCGTCTCAGGCAGTTCGACGCCCCCAATGTCCTTCATCACCTGAAGCATGGGCGGCAACGTTCGAGACATCCCCTGCAGGAAGTTGGAGACGTTGCTTTTGTCGCCATTCCCCCCATTCTCCCAAACGACGATCTTGTCGAACTTGATCTTCGAGATCGCCTCGGCCGATGCGCTGGCCAGATTGTCGAGGTGTTCGAGCAACAGCATCTGGAACGCTTCTTTGGAGCCGCCACAGGCACTGATGATCTCTCGCAGACCTTCCCCCTTCTTGGCCAGAATCTCGTACTGACCGCGAGCCTCGGCTTCGAGCTTGGCGTAATTCGCAGCCGCTTCAGCGTCGGCTTCGAGCTTCTTGCGGGCGGCGGCCGCTTCGGCTTCGACGATTGTTCGAGCTTTTTCGGCCTTGGCGGGAGCTTCCAGTTTAGCCCGCTGTTCAGCTTCGACCCTCTCGGCTTCTGCAAGGGCGGCTTTCGCCATAGCCCGGTTCTGCACTTCGAGGACGGCGGCTTCCGCTTCCTTCTCACGGGTTTTGGACCGCTCATAAGCATCAGCCTGCTTCACCTGCAACGTCGCCTGAGCTTCGGCAACTTCGGCATCGGCTTCCGCTTCCCCGCGATACGCGTCGGCATTGGCGTTGGCGACGGCGACTCGCTTCTCCCGATTGGCGTCCGCGACGAGAGTTTCCTGTTCGAACATCGCCCGCTGTTTGCCGTATTCTTCTTCCTTGGTCAGCTCGGCAACTCGAACGGTCTTTTCGCGATCGGCTTCGCGGATCCCGATTTCCTGCTCGCGGCGGGCGTTGGCAACCTGAATTAACTTGTCACGCTCGGCGGCAACGACCCGGATTTCCCCGAGCTTTTCCTGCTCCGCAACATCCCCGCGGGCCTTCTGCACCGCTTCGGAGGCCGCTTTCTGTCCGATGGCCTGAATGTAGCCCGACTCATCGGTAATGTCGGTGATATTCACGTTGATCAGCACCAGGCCGATCTTCTTGAGTTCCGGCTCCAGCGAATTCTGAATGCTGCTCAGGAACTGTTCACGGTCGCGGTTGATGTCTTCGATCATCATCGACGCGATCACCTGCCGCAGCTGACCGAAGATGATGTCTTCCGCCTGCTTCTTCACCGCCTGGCTGTTCAGGCCGAGCAGACGAATGGCCGCGTTCTGCATCAATTGCGGCTCGGTGCCGATCGCCACGGTGAAAACCGAGGGCACATTGACGCGGATGTTCTCACTCGAGAGAGCATCCTTCAGCGGAACTTCGATTTGAATCGGTTCCAGCGAAAGATACGCGTAGTCCTGAATGATGGGCAGAACGAGACGACCACCCCCGTGAATCGTCGTCGACGACTTTCCGCCGCCGACGCTTCCGTAAACAACGAGAATCTTGTTACTGGGGCAGCGTTTGTATCGACTGGCGATAAACAGGCCTAACCCGATCATCGCGGCGATAACGACCAGCGCCACGCCTCCATAGAACCCGAGCTCTTCGAGCTGCGCCAGGGCTGGCAGAAGACTATCAGACATGAGAGCGACCTCGTGATGAAAGGAACGTCAGACGGAAGCAGACGCGGAATCCGTGGCTGTGGCGGCTGACTGTTGCGAGCGAACTTCGACCGAATCTTCGCCGGTCACCCGTGTCACGACGATCGGGGTGCCGGTCTTCAACGCGGGTCCATCCGTTGTGGCGCGATATTCCATCGTGCGCCCTCCGAGAGTGATCTGAACCTTCCCGGCTCCCACACTTTCGCCGGGAATGGTGATGTAAACGGTCCCCTGACTCCCGACCGCCTCACTGATTTTCACGGTGCCGTCCGAACGGAGTTTGTAGATCTGCTTGAAACTCCAGCCAACCAGATACAGCATGGCCAGCGCTGCCAGACAGGCTGTGGCAAACGCTTTCTCCTGCGGCATGTGCTGCAGGGCTCCGAGTCCGGTGAGACCGAACACCGTGACTGCGGCGACAATCGAACGGAAGCTGATAATCCCGACAAACCAGCCATCGCTGAGGGCATCGGGGTGATGATCGAAATCGACCTCGGCATCTCTCAGCGAGACATCGCCATCGGCATCCGGAATATCGGCATCGGGAACGTCGAGCTCCGGCGTGTCGAAATCAAGATCTCCACCGCCATCAAGCCCGATCAGAAGCATGATGAACTGAACTGTGAATATCGTGCCGCCAAGGACGGCACACCATGTGAAGAGACTTTCCATGGATGACTCCGCTGAGAATGCCGGGGAAGAGGGGAATCCATCATCCATCGACTTTAACGTCGGAACCATCCGTCGGTTCACGGAAAATCACTCAGTTCAGAAAAACTTCGAGCCTCCGCGTCGATGAAGACAGACGGAGACTCGTGGGAAATCCAGAGGCTGAACCGCAAGAAAATCTACTGCAGTAGACCTGCTTGCGAATCACTACCAGTTGTACGGGTACGGCGGCAGATCGTGATTGGGGTGCATGTAATAAGGAGCGGGCGGAGCCAGAGGGGCCATCCGGTAATCCCAAGTATACGGCATCCAGTCGATGGTATAGGGGCCGTAATACGATTTCGGAGCGTAGTAGCCACCGTATCCATATCCGTAGCCGGTGTAGCCGTAGCCGGCGTAGGAGTGCGAATGGGCATCGGCGTAGGCTTCGGGTGAAGGCATGGTTTCTTCAGAACCGGTAAACGGGTCGCCTTCCTTGAGCCAGATGTTGCGATACCGGACCGGGTTGCCGTGGTCCTGCAGCAGAATGGTCATCGGCTCGGGACCTTCCGGCTTGCCGGCTCCCGTCTTCGTAGTGATCTCGACGGCGTCGTGAATGACGATTCCGTTGTGCTTGACCGTGATTTTCATATTCTCGGTTTTATTGCCTTCCTCATCGAAGCGGGCGGCCCGGAACTTAATGTCGTAGGTCTGCCAGCTGAGTGGCGGCAGACACATATTGCGTTCCGGAGCTTTCACGCGGTAGATGGCTCCACAGTGGTTGAACGCCAGCGGATCGCCGAACGAATCGAGCACCTGCACTTCATACCGGCGCTGCAGATAAACTCCGCTGTTGCCACGATCCTGCGACGTGCCGAGAGGCTTGTACGGTAGTCGGAATTCGAGATGCAGCGTGAAGTCGCCGAAAGCATCAACGGTTTCGCAACCTTCTTCAAGCAGACCATTCTCGGTGACCGTCATGTTCTTCCAGTGATCATTCTTTTGACCATCGAACAGGACGATGGCCTCGGAAGGAGCGGGCAGACCGATGGTGGCGCTGCGGCGATCGTACTTGCGGAGCACGCCGAGCGAGCGGCCGTTTTCATCGGAGAAGAACGCCTGATTGCGGGCCACGGTGACATTGAAGTCGCCCACTTCCGCGGCAACGACACCTTCTGCCAGAACCGACTGAGCCCGTTGCGGCTCTTCTTCATCCCAGCCGTCGCCAGGGAGTCCACCGTCGTAGAGAACGACATCGAAGTTCTGCTCTCCACGGGCGACAAGCTGCAGACCGACCTTGCCGGCGCCTGGCAGATAGCCCATGTATTCACCCTGATAGCGGAAGTCACTGTCGACCTCGGCCAGATCCTGAGTCGCGGGAGGCGGATTCTTAGGAGCGGCTGTCAGCGCGTCGCCCTGAAAAAGAGCCGCGGCGGCAATCAGCAATCCAGAAACAGCTGGTGATTTAGAAGTGAGCACAGGAACCCCTCGTTGCATCGGTGCAGAAATCAAAGTTGCACGCCGAACTCCGCGCAAACCGGCGGGAGAAACGACGAATAGTTCTACTCTGCCATCCGGGGGCGACTGCTCGCAAGATTCTACCCGGTGACCGACGGAAGAATCTGCAAACTGCAGAAATCGTAGCGGGTCCAGCGAACGGTCCGATGATCCGGGTTGTGCGCCGATGTGGTGTTTCGGCAACATGAACGAAAGTATAAGCCGGATGGCTCAGACACGTGCGTCTGAGTGTGGCAGGGAGGGTAAAATCTATTGGACAGAGGCTTTTCAATGAACAACTTTAATGGAGAGCACCGGTCACTAAGTTCCCTCGCCCCCGTGGGGGAGAGGGTGAGGGTGAGGGTGAGGGTGAGGGGGAAATGCGGGTGACATGCTCCGCGGGCCGCTGATTCGCATCGAACGGAACATCGCTGGTTGCTCACCCCCTCATCCGCCCTTCGGGCCTCCTGCTTCTGGCAGAGTGATCAAGCCGCTCCCCCTGAAGGGAGCGAAGGGACACCGATTCGAAGGTTCTTATCGTGTCGACTATTGCACTTGGATGGGCGCTCGAACGAGCCTCGCTGAAGACAAGCCTCTTGTTGCTTGCGCAACATAGAGATGAATCTCTGTGCCATCCCCGGGGCGCTGATCGATCTGAATTGGTCGGCCGAGAACGGCGTTATTCACGCGATGAAACGAAGCATGCCCACGCGAGCGTGGACATGGCACCTGAGATTGTGATCCCGGAATGGTGAACCGAGACGGTGACTACTCTTTGTGGGAGAGGCCGGTGAGATTGGTTTTGATGCGGCAGATGTACATGTCGGCGGTCATGTAGAGGGTCTCACCATCCGGGCCGCCGAAGGTGCAGTTCGATGTCCGTTCGCCGGTGCTGATGCGACCGAGGAGTTTGCCTTCCGGAGTGAAGACATAAACGCCGCCGGGGCCGGTGGCGAAGATCGTTCCGTCCTGAGCGACGGCCATGCCATCCGGCAGACCAGGCAGAGACTTCACATCTTTCGTCGCATCGTACAAAAGCCGACTCTTGCCGAGGGAACCGTCGCTGTTGATCGGGAATGCCTTCCAGATCGCAGCCGCGGGATCGGACTGGGCGACGTACAAAGTCTTCTCATCCGGAGACAAAGCGACGCCGTTCGGACGCGCCAACTCTTTGGTCAGCAAAGTCAGTTTGCCGTCCGGCTTGAGTCGGTAGACACCGCAGAAGTCGAGTTCACGCAGCGGATCTTCCCAGCGATTAGGCAGACCGTACGGAGGATCGGTGAAGAGAATGTCTCCACTGCTGTGGACGATCAGATCGTTCGGGCTGTTGAACCGCTTCCCCTGATAATTGTCGACGAGCGTTCGTTTGCCGCCGTCTTTGGTGAGAACCGAGAGACGACGATCGCCATGTTCGCAGGAGAGCAGCCGCCCTTCGGCATCAAGCATAAGTCCGTTGCAGCCCGGCTCTCCGCCGTAATCGGCCACGCCGGTGTAACCGCTCGGCTTCATGTAGAGCGAAGCCCCCTTCCCTTCTTCCCAGCGATATACTGAATTCTGAGGAATATCAGAGAAGAGCAAATGCCCTGGTTCGCCCGGCACCCAGACCGGGCCTTCGGTCCAGTCGAACCCGGCGGCGACCACTTCAATCGTGGCATCTTCCGGAATGATCTCGTCGAACTTCTTTTCGAACCGCAGCACTTCTCCCAGATGCGGAAAATTCAGGGTATCCTGAGCCAGACAGGGAGCGGTGACGAGCACCAGAAGCGGAAGAGCAAGAAGTCGGATCATCGCGGCTGCTTTCTGAGAGAGATCGATCTGCACGGGGCCTCAATTTGCATCAAACCCCATCGATAAGTAGGGATAACACGAACCTGAACGACACGCAACTGACTTCCATTCCGCTCTCGTCCCTGTTCTGCTGTCAAAGAAGTGAGACTCTGAAACTGCGATCGAAGAGAGACCTGATGAAGCTTATCCCCACTGCGTTGCTCCTGTTCATCGGACTGGCTCTCGGTTCCGAGAACGGATCGTCGGCCTGCGCAGAAGAGAAGCCGGCGTCCGTGAAGAAGTTGATCGAATGGTCGGCCGTCGAGCCGGACAGTCGCACGGTGAGAAGACTGGCCGGGCAGTTCGATAAGACCCCGTTCGATGGATTCGTCTTCCGCACCACGACCGCAACGGGCGAGCAGATGATGTGGCAGATGTGGGGCGGACGAAAGTATGAATTCTCGGAGTTCGAGCATGTCGTCAACGACTTCAAAGCGACGGAATTCAGCCGCCCGATGGATTACTTTGTCCGCGCAAACGTCACCCCGGGCAAAGTCGACTGGTTCGACGATGAGGCCTGGGAAACAATCTCCCACAACTTCGGCGTCGCGGCTCGGCTGGCCAAAACGACCGGCAGCAAAGGCCTGCTCTTCGACACCGAGCAGTACGCGTATCGGCCGTTCGACTCTGAAGAGATCGAAAAGGACTTCCCCTGCGATCCCCAGAAACGAAACGAGCAGGTGAAGCAGCGGGGGCGGGAATGGATTAAGGCAATCAACGCCGAGTTCCCCGAGGCGACGATTCTGATGACGTTCGCGTATCGAGCATCCCGCCAGTCCGAAGAAGAACGATTCCGAGTCGGCAACTATGAACTGCTCGCTCCGTTTCTCGACGGCGTACTCGACGCGTGTGATGAGCGAACAACATTCATCGACGGCTGGGAGTACGCTTACGGATATCGAACGAGCGAAGAATTTCGCCGGGCACATCGAATCATGACGAAGCGGGCCTTGAAGTGGACGGCCAGCCCGGAGCGTTATCGCGAACTCTTCCGCCCGGCATTCGGCGTCTGGACCGATTACGCGATCCACGACTTCACCTGGAACAGCGAAGACTGGTCGGGAAACTTTCACCAGCCGGCGGAGTTCGAAGAGCGGGTCCGCATGGCGTTGGAGCAGACCGACGAATATGTGTGGGTCTACTCCAGTGAAGCCAACTGGTGGACTGGGAAGAATCTACCTGTGGAGTATCGCGAGGCACTGCGAAAGGCAAAATCGGGAGCGAAAACGAAAACAGCAGCCACCCCGGAATGAGACGGCTGCTGCTCCAATTGCTTATCGCAGAATGAGCGAGATTAAATCTCGAACATCGTCTGCAGCTGAACGATCAGCGGGGTGATCTGCGAACCGAGTCGGTTAAGGCGCTCGCGTTCGCTGCCTTCCAGCTTGTGGATGTACTCATCGTTCAGGTAGTTCCAGCCGCGAACCAGCGTGTCACAACGAGCCCGCAGTTCGTCCGGCGTGGCGCCTTCCGAGAGATCGTAGTGAATGTTGCGGGCGAAGGCGGTGAACTGCTGGCAGGTGTGCAGCCCCTGAATCGAGAAGCGACGGTTGTATCGCGTGTTGGTCAACACGTCGGCACTGAAGCGTTCCTGGAGGTGCTCACCGAAGTTTTCCAGCGAGGCCAGCAACTGCATGGCGCGGTTCCGATCGAAGGTCGACTTCAGCTGCAGAGCATCCTGCATCGAAGAGATCGTCAGGTCGGTCGACTTGATCAGACGGAGGATTTCCGATTCCGAGCAGGCCCGGTAGGCGGTTTCGAGCTGACGCCACTTCTGTTCGACATTGCGGAACTCGGTCTGCAACTGCTGCATCGGCCGGTTTTCCTTGATCGACTGACTCAGCCGATTGTTGGCGGCACTCAGATCCGGCGAGACGCGAAGGATGACATCGCGATCGTTCAGCTTCATCAGTTCCGCCAGCGTGGTCGCCTTGAAGAGTCGATCGATGTCGTTGGTCAGCGTTTCGGTCAGACGGGTCAGCTGGCGATTGTCGACAGCGACTTCGAGCCACAACAGTTCATGAAGTTCGCGGTCGGTCTGTTCGATCCGCTGCAGGCTGCGTTCGATATAGCGGTTCTGAAGCGGCCAGAGCTGCGAGGCAAACGGGCCCCAGAGATCGTGGAACTTCTTGAACTCGCTCAGAGCAACGTCACGAGAACGCTGAAGGTCAACAGCCGAAGCCATGAAGAGGACCTGCTGTTCGATGAGACGAGCCTGAACGAGCAGTTCGCGAGCCTGCTGAGTCCGGCCGAGTTCGATGGCGATGTCGTCCAACAGATTCCGAAGATCGTTCTGGAGAGAGTCGGTCAGACGAAGAAACTCGCGTTGATCGATCTGCGGAGAAACGTCGAACAGCGTGCACAGCTGTTTGTCGAGTTCGTCGAGGCGATTCACCGAGGTCCGGGCAGCGTTGCTCAGTCCGCTGGTTGCTTTGAGGCGGTAGGACAGGAGACGCCAGTCACGGTCGAGAGTCTGAAACTCATTTCGCAGCATGGACCAGTCGGTGCCGCGATCGCTCAACTGATTCAGCACCGTGGCCTGAGCCTGGACTTCCAGCGTTGAGTTCAAGTGAGTTTTGAGGCTCAGATTCTGGTAGACATCGTTTGCCAGAGCATCGAACAGACGACTGGCTTCCTGGCTGAACTGGCTGATCTGCGTGCGGAACGTTTGAGTCTGGTTGCCGGGACGGGTCGTGGGAGGACCGTAGAACTGCTGGGATTGCTGGGAATCCTCCATGCGGCTTTCGATGAGGCTTCGCAGCAGATTTTCGAACAGCTCCTGCCGTTGTGTGTTGTTCTGAGCGACTGCCACATTGGCGCACAGGCAGACGGCAAAAAGAGCGAGACCAGTCCGGAACCGGACCTTCAGGGTACCCATTAGCAATTCCTCCTTGGACAGATTTCGGGCAACCGCTTGATGATTTCAAGGGGTAGAGCGATCAGAGCATTCCTTTCTGAATCGGGACGTATAGTAATTGCCGCCCACGTAGAGCACAAACCGAATTTGAGCTCTTCACGTAAATTTCCGTCGACCCCCTGTCGCCCCAGAATATGGCCGACTAGAATCAGGGTAGACACCAGGAAAGACTTGCCGGAGACATTTGCCATGCCACAGACCGCTGTCATTATTGGAATTCTGCTCGTCCTGCAGGGGCTCTACGGCTATCTGGGAGCCGAACTTGACGATCGCAGTCCGACCGCGCTGATCCCACTGTTCTTCGGAGCTCCGATCCTTTTGTCAGGCCTGGCAGCCTTCAAAGAGAGCTTTCGGATGCACGCCATGCATGTCGCGGTTCTGTTCGGCCTGCTCGGAGCAATCGCCGGCTGGGGCCGGGGGATCATGCTCGCCATCAAGATGAGCAATGGAGCCGATGTGAACTCGCGGGCTCTGACGATGGTCTTCGTGCTGGCGATCCTCTGCACCGTGTTTGTCGTCCTCTGCGTGCGCTCGTTCATCGCGGCTCGCAAACGCCAGCGAGCCGAGAAGGAAGTCACTACGTAACTCACGGGTGACGCACGCCAATTCGTACCGGCGGCATCCTGCCGCCGAAGGGACGTTGGTTACAGGAAAAGCGTGGCGAGTCACTAAAACGTACCTCCCAACTCCTTAGATTGCTCACCGACGCACTTCACGCGTCTTCGCTGCGAGCAGCACGCATTCGGCGACAGGATGTCGCCGCTACGGGGCCTTTGCGAGCGGATCTCGCCGATGGAAGCAGATCACGACCAGTCCGTACCGGCGGCATCCTGCCGCCGAAGGGACGTTGGTTACAGGAAGAGCGTGGCGAGTTACTTAAAAGTACTTCCCTACTCTTTAAATTGCTTCCCGACGCACTTCATGCGTCTTCGCTGCGAGCAGCGCGCATTCGGCGACAGGATGTCGCCGCTACGGGGGCTTTGTGTGAGGATCTCGCCGACGGGAGCGGGGCGTTATCAATCCGTACCGGCGGCATCCTGCCGCGATCTTACTTCAGCAGATAAAAGACTGATCTTCCGAAAGGGTGGCAGAGACGTTCCTGTCTGTGCGTTGTCGACGTTTCAGTTTCTACGCGTCGATCAACACAGGACAAGTTGGTCATCGCCTCTCTGGTTTCTGATTTGTTTCCACAACCATGCTTTCTCTCCACAGACAGGAACGTCTGTGCCACCAGCTGAAATTGACGGGAATGCGGATCCCAATCATCTGGGGGCTGAACATCTTGCCTGGAGGCCGCCAGGATTGGGCAATCTGCCTGTCAGTTTGGACGGAGGCTGAGAATTCTGATCGTTCGACCTTGTCGTGATACGCAAAATTGCCACAATCCATGAAGATGATGCAGCGGAGCGTTTGAGACATTGCGCAGGACCCGCGTGCCCCTCCGCTGATCGCGTACGATCTTTTTGATGAAGGCTGATCAGGCCAAACCATGTCGGCTCCCACCTCCGATCAGGGCGATTCCAATGGATCGCACCTTGCTTCCGCCCCTTCCAGTAACGGTCACCCCAGCGTCGAAGACAACGCCCAGAGCCTGCTGTTTCTGGAATCGCTCTACGAACAGTATCTGAGGTCGCCAGACAGTGTCTCGCCGGAATGGCGTGAATACTTCGCCGAGCTCGATCAGCAGACGGCGACCGATAACGGAGCCCGGCTGCGACCGCAGCGGAAACCGTTCTCGATCTTCAACCCGCCGTCGATGAACGAAGGGGGCCTGCGACGTCCGCAGCGGCTCGAAGTGGCCGGACGTCAGGAACGGCTCGACCAGCTCATCCGCAACTACCGGGTGCGGGGGCATATTCTGTCGGAAGTCGACCCGCTCGGCAAAAAGCGGGGCAATCCGCCGGAACTAAAGCCCGAGTTTTACGGTTTCACCGAAGACGATCTCGATCGCCGGTTCTCCACCAGCTGGATGGGGGGGCCGGAAGTTCGGACACTGCGGCAGATCGTGCAGTGGCTGCGAACGACCTATTGCCGCTCGATCGGCGTGCAGTACATGCATATCGACAGTCTCCGCGTTCGCGAATGGCTGCAGACGCGCATGGAGACGACCGGGAACCGCATCAAGCTCCGGCGTGAAGAACAGGTTCGTATTCTCAAGCGGCTCAGTAATGCCGTGCTGTTCGAACAATTCGTGCAGAAGAAGTTCATCGGCGAGAAGAGCTTCTCTCTAGAAGGAGCGGAAAGCCTGATTCCCCTGCTCGATATGGCCATCGAGAAAGCCGGGAACGACGGCACCAAGGAAATCGTGATCGGGATGGCCCACCGCGGCCGCCTGAACGTGCTGGCCAATATTCTTCACAAGAGTTACCGCCAGATCTTCCGTGAGTTCGTCGACGCCGATCCGGAACTGCATATCGGTCGCGGGGACGTGAAGTATCACCTCGGTTACAGCAGCGACTGGCTTACCGAACAGGGCAAGAACGTCCATCTTTCACTCTGCTTCAATCCGAGCCATCTGGAATACATCAATCCGGTTGCCCAGGGCCGTATGCGAGCGAAGATGGATCGCTTCCGCGACTTCAAGCACAAAGATGGGCTGGTCGTTCTGATTCACGGCGACGCCGCGTTCATTGGCGAAGGCGTCGTACAGGAAACGCTCAACCTCAGCGAACTGCCCGGCTACTCAGTCGGCGGTACGCTGCACGTGGTGGTCAATAACCAAATTGGCTTCACGACGACGCGCGAACAGGCCCGGTCGAGTACCTATGCGACCGACATCGCCAAGATGCTGCAGATTCCGATCTTCCATGTGAATGGGGAAGACCCGGAAGCCGTGGCTCAGGTGGTGAATCTGGCTCTCGAATTCCGTAAGACGTTCCACCGCGATGTCGTGATCGACATGTACTGCTTCCGTAAGCATGGGCATAACGAGAGCGATGAGCCCGAATTCACGCAGCCGCTGATGTACCGCGATATCAAGCAGCATCGCACGGTCTTCGAGAGCTATTTCGAACAGCTGATCCGCATGCGGGGCATTACCCGCGAGGAAGGCGAGCACATCGTCGAGCAGCGGCGTCAGGTGCTGGAGAAAGAACTCGAAGCGGCCAAACGAGATCAGTACATCCGGTGTCTGGAAGACTACGGCGGATACTGGTACGGCTTCCGCGGCGGTTCGGTCTCCGAAGCCGATGACGTCGACACGCATCTGTCGCCGGATGAACTTGGTCGCATTATGAACGTGCTGACCGACTATCCGGAAGGGTTCCAGCCACACCGCAAGTTGATTCGCCTGCTCGAACAGCGGCGCGAGATGGGACAGGGACAGCGTCCGTTCGACTGGGCCGCTGCAGAGTTGCTCGCATTCGGCTCGGTCATTTCCGATGGTTATCCTCTGCGAATGACCGGTCAGGATGTCGAACGCGGAACATTCAGCCAGCGACACGCAGTGCTTCACGATGTCCAGGACGGCAACCTGCACAGTCCTTTGAAGCAACTGGCCGCAGCCGACGGTCTGGTCGAGCTTCACAACAGCCCGCTTTCCGAAGTCGGGGTGCTCGGCTTTGAGTACGGCTACAGTCTCGACTGCCCGGAAGGTCTGATTATCTGGGAGGCGCAGTTCGGCGACTTCTGCAACTCGGCTCAGGTGGTGATCGACCAGTTCATCGCCAGCACCGAGGATAAGTGGGAACGCTTGAGCGGACTGGTCATGATGTTGCCGCACGGCTTCGAAGGACAGGGACCGGAGCACTCCAGTGCACGGCTGGAACGCTTCCTCATGCTGGCCGCCGAAGACAATATTCAGATCGTGAACCTGACGACGCCTGCTCAGCACTTCCACTGCCTGCGTCGCCAGGCGCTTCGCAAATGGAAGAAGCCGCTGGTAATGATGACGCCGAAGAGCCTGCTGAGGCATCCGGCATGCGTCTCGCCGATCGAAGAATTCACGAAGGGCAGTTTTCAGCCGGTGCTCGACGACAATTCCATCGAAGACAAGTCTTCGGTCACGCGAATTCTGCTCTGCTCCGGCAAGATTTACTACGATCTCGTCGCGGCTCGGGAAGCCCAGAACCGGCCGGATGTGGCCATCGTGCGACTCGAAGAACTGTACCCGCTGCCGTACGTGAAACTGCAGCAGGTCTTCGCCCGCTATCCGGCTGGAACGGAAGTTCGCTGGGTGCAGGAAGAGCCGGAGAACATGGGCGCGAGCCGGTTCCTTAAGGCTCACTTCGGCCAGTCGTTTTTCGATGAATACCCGTTCCGCTCGATCGAACGCCACGCTTCGGCCAGCCCGGCGACGGGAAGCAAGAAGAGCCACCAGCTCGAACAGGCCTCCCTGATGGAAGCTGCGTTCGCGAAGTATTAATCACTGTGTGGCACTGGCTCTGCCAGTGTTAGAATGGAATCAGACGCGGAGAACGCACTGGCGAAGCCAGTGCCGCCCGACCGTAGGGCGGCGCAGCCGTGAGCGAAGTGGTATTTGACGTCTAATTAAGAGTTCTGCCACAAGACAGACCGCAAGTACTCAACGATGGCAGCACCGGACAGAATTCGAATTCCTTACGAAGATTTCGACGGTGCGCGTTTTGATTGCGTTGGTCGATACGATGATGGAAACCTATTCCTGGCTTACGTGACTGGGGCATTTCCCGGTCGTGACCAATACCCGGACCCAAGCGGTGACTGGCAGCAACGTAAGAGTTGGAACGCGGTCATTCACAAATTTGATTCCGACGGCAATCACATCGGAAGCGAAGCGAGACGGGGTGGATACGATATCGAGGGTCGCAATGTTGTTGGCGCCAAGGCATGGCAGCATCTTCAGGCAATGCTTGCCGAGCTAGGCCTTCACAATCCCGAACTCTGCGACATTCACATCAAACCGTTTTCTGTCGAGATCGAGAATGTTCTGTACGCCTTGGAGTACGAACACGGAATTGACGAAGACGATGGCGAAGAATACGAATGCGTAATGTTGTGGCCAAATGACATAATGTTTCATCCGCCCTGGGACAGCGGGGAATACTCAACGTAAAGAATGTGGCAGAACAAGGCGTTTCACGCGAGCGGGCGGCAACGTCGGTTTTGAAGTCAACGTCAAACACACCCGCCACGTGAACTTGAACGATCGGCACAGTCATCTGAAAAATCGGCCAAGTCTGTAAAATGGGTCACGCGACAGGTGCATCCTCCCGCGGCTTCGCCGCCCTGATAGCACAGCTATCAGGGCCACCCTCAGGGGTCTCGATTGCATCCAGTTACAAAACTTTGTAACGACTGATTGCCGTTTGTGGACAAAGAACGTGGCGGCGGAAGGCAGTCGCACTTAATCACGGAACCAAGTTGGATTGAAGAGGACGGCCGATAGCGCACAGACAGAAATGTCTGTGCCCCCTCGGAGTGGGTAACCTGTCGGACGAATCACGAACTTCAAGGAGTGAAGTAGCATGTGGAATGGAGATTCGATTTCGTTCTGGGTGGGTGGCATTCTGTTTGGGCTCGGTTCTGGCCTGGTGGTGGCCCGTTCGCTGCCGCATGCTCCCGAGGTCGCCGTTCAGGCAGAAGAGCAGCCGAGAAGTCTGGCGGAATCGGCTCATCTGGCCAGTCCGTTGTCAGATCCAATGCTCTCGCAGAATCGTGCGTTTCGAGAGGCTCCAGATGCTGTCGGCGGTTCCATTGAGCCGGGCCGGTTTGTGCCGCCGTTGAATGCGGTGCCAGTTTCTGAAGCCCGCCCGATTAAGCCGACTCCTTCCACGACTCTGGAGCAGCCGGAGTTCAGCAGTTCGACCACGTCCGAGTTTCGTCAGGAACTGGAAGCGATTTCCGACGGCTTCTCCGAAGACGCGCTCAACGAGCTGACGCGTATTCGCGATTCGATTGAAGCCGAGACCGAATCGGACGAAGAGAAAACGGAGTGAGTCTGTAAGCCGGGTTTTGTCGAGGACGGTCATTTCTCTGGGATGACTGTTGCCAGTCACCTCGACGCGATCGACCCGAGAGTCGAACGGTTCGAAGAAAACCGTGCCGGCGAACCGGCTCCTCTCTGCTTGATCTTGCTCCCGGTGGGGTTTACCGAGCCGGGATGGTCACCCACCCCGCTGGTGCGCTCTTACCGCACCGTTTCACCCTTACCTGTGCCCTCCTGAGAGGGCCATCGGCGGTTTGCTTTCTGCTGCACTTTCCCTGTTCTCGCGAACGGTGGGCGTTACCCACCACCGCCTTCTGTGGAGCCCGGACTTTCCTCCAGCAGCGAACTGCCAGCGACCGCCCGACTCACTCCGCCGGACTATTGTATCGGATCGTTTTCGGGAAGGAAGAAGCAGAATCGGAAGCCGTTGAAGGAAACGACTTCTCGACGTTAGAGGCGGCATTGTTTCCCCATCTGGACCCGGTATGATCTCAATCAGCAGGCAGTCTGCCGTTGACGTAATACCCACCAAGGAGAGAGACATGCATTTGAATTTCTGGACCAGGCTAATGTTCGGCGGCCTGATCGCCATGACGTGCGCCGCCTGCAGCAAGCAGGGGGAATACCGCGAAGTGAGCGACGCCGATATGGCACCGCTCGAAGAGCACGATCATTCCCACGCCGCTCCGCACGATGGCATCCTGTTCGAACTCGGCTCTCATGAATACAGCGCAGAGATCGTGATCAACGACAGCGATCCGAAGCTGGCTGTTTACATCTACGATGCTCACGCCGAAAACCCGGTCGCCGCCAAAGCCGACGGCACCTCGCTGACCGTGACCCAGGGCGAAGTCGTTCTCAAGCCGGTTCCGCAGGAAGGGGAAGCCGAAGGGACCGCTTCTCAGTTCCACATCGAAGGGCCGTTACCCGATGACGTGACCTACGAGACGATCCACGGCGATCTGAAGGTGATGATCAAAGACAAGGCCTACGCGGCCCACGTCGAACCTCGCGGCGATAATGCCGACCATGACCACGATCACGATGGCATCGATCATGCCCCGGATGACGTCCCGCACTCCGATGTGCCGCCCCCGGTCACGACGACCGCCCCGGCTCCGACTCCAACCACGACGCCAATGCCGTCGGAAGGAACTTCGACCCCGTAGTTTCGACTTCAATTGAATAAACGCAGAAAGGCCGGCGTCTGAGACACCGGCCTTTTGCTTTCAACGGTTCGGAAGTCGGATCAGTCGTGGTTCTTATAAGGCACTTCCATGATCTGTGGCTTCGGATCGAAGGTGCAAAGCCACTGGCCGTTCTGGCTGGGAAGAGGCAGCGACTGAGCCAGAATCTGATTCTGACCGGTTGCGGGGTCGTACTTCCAGTTGGCCGAGAATTTCTTCAGGATCGTCTGCACGCCGGGATCATCAGGGTTATTGAAGGCCCCGACGGTCACGATCGATTTGCGGCGATCGTGGAACACGTACGATTCGAGGCCGCGTTCCCGCAGGGCTCGCATCACCTGCCAGGCCTGATCGCCGGCCAGGTCGAGACCACCGCCTCCGAGCTTGTTTTCGTCGGGCGCATCATCGCCCACCTGCGTGGTCGAGTTCCCATAGAACGAGGCCACGACGACGGTGTACTTGCCGGGGTTGTCGAGCAGCGAGAATTCGCAGTGCGAATTGTAGCGGATGATCTGCGGATCACGCTGACGGCGCTTCACCTCAGCTGGATCGAGCATCGGATTGACGGTCAGAAAGGCTCCACTCAGCGGACCGGGCTGGCCGGGAGTCGGCTTGTAGATTCCGCCCTGCTCCAGACATTTCGGCTTGTAGCGTTTGAGCCAGTCGAGAGTCCGCTTGCCGAGGGAGTCTTCCCCTTCGACGCTGCTGTAGTTCCCGGCGAGCACGCAGATTTCACTGTCGAGCTTGTACTGCCGCGTTTCGTTCTGGTTCAGACGGTTGGTCGTCTGAATCGACTCAAACTTCTGATCACGGCGATAGGTGTAGGCCGGGATGCCTTTCTGGCGAAGTTCGTAAACGAGCTCCGAGGCGGCTTCTTCCGGGCCGATGCCATCGCCTTTGAGTTCGGCGGGAGGTTCGCTGAACACGGCGACCATGACCATCCAAGGACCATGCTTCGTGGTCAGGCTGTATTCTTTTCCTTTGACTGCTTCGATGGCAGCCGAGGTGAGCACGGGGCTGGTTAGTCCGAAGCTCAGAGTAAACGCGAGCAGGAAAATCGCGGCACGCATGACAGACTCCGTTCTGGCGATGGCGTGAAGGGGGCGAGAGGATTCTCTTCAGACCGAATGGTCCGGGACGGGAACGAGCGCCGGGAGATCCGGCGCTGTCGGCCGCAGGTTGTATCAGCTTGAGTGTTTTCCGTCCAGAGGCCAGTTTTCGCCCAGATTTTCCCGCTGTTTGCTTGTTAAATCTACAATGCCCTTCCCGGCAACTTCGAGTTGTTTGAGCAGCTGATCGTGAGAGAATGTCCGCTGCTCGGCCGTGCCCTGGATCTCAACGTACTCGCCTGAACCGGTCATCACGACGTTGAGATCGACCTCGGCGGAGCTGTCTTCGACGTAGTTCAGATCGAGCAGGACGTCGCCTTTGTAGATCCCGACGCTGACCGCGGCGACGCTGTCGACGAGAATCTTATTCGCCTGGCAGTCCGGCTCCTGTTCACAAAGCCAGTTCACGGCGTCGACCAGAGCGATGAATCCCCCGGTGATGGCCAGAGTGCGGGTGCCGCCGTCGGCTTCGAGCACGTCACAGTCAATCGTGATCGTCCGCGGGCCAAGGGCCTGAAAATCGACCACGGAACGGAGACTGCGACCGATGAGCCGCTGAATCTCAGTGGAACGGCCATCGACCTTGTTCCGTTCGCGTCGCTTTCTCGGACTCGTGCTGCCCGGAAGCATGTTGTACTCGGCGGTCACCCAGCCCGTCGGATTCTCGTCCCGCTTCTTCCAGGGAGGCACTTCGAGATCGACACTGGCAGTGCACAGCAGCGTGGTCCGGCCGGCTTTGATGTAGACCGAACCGGGGCTGGAACCGGTGAAGCCGCGACGGATTTCGAGCGGGCGGAGCTGATCGGGGGTGCGGCCATCGTGACGCATGAGGAGATCCTGAAAGGACTGGAGCTGCAAATCGGAAGTTTGACGTATTGACTTCCTTTTTTACAGATCGCGGTGCCGGAATGAAAGGCCGGCGGAAATGGTCGAGCCGAAGCCGTTTGCTCTCAGGGCCTTGCGTTGAAAATGGTCTGCGGCACAAGTAGCATGCTTCGATAAACATGCTTCGATGTCAAAAAGTCGAAGCAATTCTGCGATTGCCCGTTCGGTGCAGATGACACTCGGCTTTCCGCCGCGTCTCCATCCGCTTTGACACCATTTGTTTTTCCGTGATCGCCTCATCGAGGCGTCGAGTTTTGGAGAGATTGCGTATGAACACCAACGAAACCCAGGTGATCGCGCCCAACGCGTATCGCCTGTTGTGGGCCGGTTTTACGGCGATTCTGGCAGCCGGGGTCGGCTTCGCCATTCGCGGCGGGATTCTGGACAACTGGCGAGACGAGTTCGGCTTCAGCTTTACCGAACTGGGAGCCATCGGAGGAGCAGGACTCACCGGCTTCTGCTTCGGGATCTTCATCGGCGGAGTCGTTGTCGACAAGATCGGTTACGGCAAGCTGGTCATCGCAGCTTTCCTGTTTCATATCGCCTCTGCACTCGTGGCATTGATGCCAAGTACGGGCATGGACAAGGCGACGGTGTTTGCCTACCTCTACTGGGGTACCTTCCTGTTCGCGGTCGCGAATGGAACTCTGGAAGCGGTTGCCAACCCGCTGGTCGCGACGCTGTTCCCAACCAAACGGACTCACTTTCTCAATATTCTCCACGCGAGTTGGCCGGCAGGTCTTGTGCTCGGAAGTGCCCTCGGCTGGGTACTGGACGATATGTACAACATCTCCTGGAAGTATCAGCTCGCCCTCTTCCTGATTCCGACCGCGATATACGGCCTGATGTTCCTCGGACAGTCTTTCCCCAGATCGGAAGCTTCCGAGAAAGGCCTCAGCTTCGGTGAAATGTTCCGCGATGTCGGCATCCTGGGCGGTGCAGTCGCCTGCTTCCTGCTGTCGCTGTTCTTCGCCGGTGTGTTCGGATCGTTCAACCTCAGCGACGAACTTGCCCGAAATCTCGGCTACGGAATTGGTGGTATCCTGCTGATTGCTGTCGCGGTGATTACGCGATTCTCGATCGGTTCCTGGCTGCTGTTTGTCTTGTTCGTGACACATGCACTGGTCGGCGCCGTGGAACTGGGAACCGACGGTTGGATTCAGAATATCACCGGAAACATTCTGACTTCGGGAGAAGGAAAGGCCCTGTTCGTCTACACCTCGACGATCATGTTCCTGCTGCGGTTCTGTGCCGACTTCATTGAACGGAAGATCGGGCTTTCTCCAATTGGAATTCTGCTGGTCTGCTCGATTCTCGGATGTGTCGGTTTGAATCTGGCAAGTGGCATTCAATCGTTCGAGGGGGCTCTGCTCGCCCTGGGCGTTTATGCCGTGGGTAAGACCTTCTTCTGGCCAACAATGCTGGCTGTCGTCAGCGACCGTTTCCCCCGGACTGGTGCAATCGCGATCAGCGTCATGGGTGGAATTGGTATGATGTCAGCCGGACTGATTGGATCCGCGGGGCTTGGTTATTCGAAAGACCATTACGCCGCTGAAGCGCTTCAGGAAAGCCATCCTGAGATCTACGAGAAACTCAAAGCTGAAGAGCCCAGCAAGTTCCTCACGCTTCAGACGTACGGCATCGATGGTGACAAGGTGAAAGCCTACTCCGAGATCCCGCCCGAGGAACGGACCGAGAGCGACAAAGAATTGCTGGAAGCCGTGGCGGAAGCAGGCATCACCGGAGACCGGAAGACGCTCGTTGCCGACTCGTTTATTCCGGGCACGATGGCGGTGATCTACCTCTGTCTGTTCTTCTACTTCAAGGCGATCGGCGGCTACAAGACGGTCCACCTGGCGGGAACGCATGCCGAAGAGATCGACGAGAACGACGAAGTGATTCCTGCTCACGAGAAGTAGCATCACGATTCTGAATCTGCGAAGATCACGTCAGGAGTTTCCGGCTGGAGACTCCTGACGTTTTTGTTTTAACCGGAAGGATCGACCCCATGCGACAACTGCTGTTCTGCTGCATTCTCCTCTGTTCCACCGCTGTGTTCGCACAGAAAGAACAGCCGACTGAATTTCAGGTCCAGCAGCCCAACGTCGCCGCACTGCGACAATCGCTTGATGATCTCCGCGAAGCCCGCAAGCAGGGATTCTCCACTCCGGTTGAGATTGCATTGCCCTCCGGTCGCTACGAGTTTTTGGAACCATTGAAGCTCGATCCAGAACTCGTTGCCGACGGTTTAACGTTGAAAGCGAAGGAAGCCCGGGAGGCGGTCTTTTCCGGGGGAGTTTCGCTGACATCAAAAGGCAAAGATGACCAGGGTCGCTGGCGGTACGCGTTGCCTGAGGACTGGCAGAGCGAAGTGCAGCCTCGGGTGATCGTGATTGACGAGGAGCTTCGAAGCCCGGCTCGCTATCCCAACGAAGGGTACTTCCGGATTGAGAAGGCGCTTGAAGATCGCCGGAGCGGCTTCTCTGTTAATGCGGATGATGTTCCGTCTAAAGGCCTGCCTGGCTCGGGTTGCGATCTGATTCTGATGCACGACTGGTCGAGCAGTCGGCTGCCGGTGGCGAGCTTTGATGGTTCATCGCGAGTGCTCAAGACCGTCGGCCCAATTGGCTGTTCGGCTCCGCATTATGCAATCGATCATTTCGAGAAACAGCCCCGTTATTACCTCGAAGGACATGCGCAGTTCGCGGATGTCGCCGGCGAATGGTACGTCGACAACGAAGCCCGCGAGATCGTGCTGCTCAGCGGAAGCGAAGACAAAGCCCCGGCGGTCGTGCTTCCACGATTGACGACGATTCTTTCCGCCGCAGGCGATGGCGATTCGCCAGTTCGCGGTCTGGTCGTTTCCGGAATTACGTTCACGGAGACGGCGTTTCCGATGCCGGCCGGGGGACTGGCAGGAGCACAGGCGACGATGCACGAACCGCGCGACGCCAGCGGGAAGCGAACGACTGGCAACCGTCCGATGCTGCCAGCCGGGGTGACGCTGGAAAATGCGAAACGCTGCCGCTTCCTCGGCTGCCGGTTCGAGAACATGGGAACGACTGCACTCTGGTTGAGCAGCCGGGTCAGTGACTGTGTCGTGCAGCGGTGCGTCGTCACCAGTGTCGGTGGCAACGGCATCAATATGGGGGAGGACAACGCGCGGCGGATTGAGAATCGCAGCTGGTATCAGGCGGCTCCCGATCAGGTGCCGAGTCGGAACACGATCGATCAATGCGAAATCAGCCTTTGTGGTCGCGTGCTGCCGGGGGCGGTCGGCATCTGGGCTCCGCTGAATAACGAACTCAGGATCACGAACAACAACATTCACGACTGCCCCTACACGGGCATTTCGCTGGGGTGGATCTGGAATCCTTCGCCAAGTCCGGCCGGGAAGAACCTGATTTCCGGCAATCGCATTCAGTACGTGATGCAGACACTGAGCGATGGCGGCGGCATTTACACGCTCGGCTATCAGCCGGGCAGTGTTATCGAAAAGAACATCATCACCGATGTTCCGCTCAACGCGGGAAGAGCCGAGTCGAACGGAATGTTCCTCGACGAAGGTTCGAGTGGTTTCACGATTCGTGAAAACACGATTCGCCGTATCGATCGCTCGCCATTGCGATTCCATAAGGCGGGAGAGAATCTTGCGGAGAACAACAGCTGGGAACTGGCCACGGCGGAAACTCCGCCCGTGCGTTTCAATAACACGCCAGAGAAGAATATAACCGTGCGGAACAATACTGTTCTGGAGGAACAGCAGCGGATCTATCTGATTGGGAACTCGCTGACGTGGGACACGGTTCCCTCCCGGCTCGATGAGGGCGTCGAATGGCATGTCGACTGTGGGAAGAATCTGCAGTACATCCGGGACAATCCCTCCGACCCGTGTGTTTCGACCTCCCGCATCTGGCCGCGTGCGTTGCGGTCGGCTCAGTACGATCTGATTTCGTTCCAGATCCACTACGGGTCCACTCTGGAGGAAGATCTCGCCGTGATTTCGATGTGGCTCGAGATGCAGCCGAAGGCGGTCGTGCTTCTGCACACCGGCTGGCCACGTCATGCCGAGTTGACCGCGGGGATTGAGCCGAAGAATCCCGAGTTCACGCATACCGACGTCTACTTCAACGCATTGCTCGAGCGGCTGCGGAACGAGTTTCCCGAGCGGGAATTTCGCTGCACGTGGGCCATGAACCTGGTCCGAAAGGTTCAGGCCGATATTAAAGCGGGTGATGCTCCGTTCAAATCAATTGACGAGCTGTATCGCGATGCAATCCACATGACAACAGATGACGGACGTTATCTGATGCATAATCGGATGCGTCAGACAATGGGGCAGCCGCTGAGCAGCGAGGGATACGAAGAGCTGGATCCGGAACGGAAAACTTACCTCGACGGGATCCTCGAAGAGTTCGGAGAATCGGACAAGTCGCCGGCCCGGTAGAATCTCTGGAACGGCGAACAGACCGATCAACCGCCAGAACTGGCAGGTTCCCTCGCGAAATTCGCGTTTCCTCGCGATGAATCCGGACCAGACACAGGCGGACGAACTTGACGGCCGATGCTAAACATAAGATACGTGTGTCACCGTAAGCCCGGATTGCGCGCTGATCGAGCCGTGAGTGCTCGTGCTCTGGCCGAGCCAGCGGGACACCGAGTGGAATCGGAGCCGACGATTGACGACAGAACAAGGTCGATTCGATCGCGCAGGCTCGCGGGACTTATCGCCAGGACAACCAGCTTCTACCGAGTAACAGCGACTGATGAACGAACCAACTGCCAGTGAACGGATCGCCCTGTGTGTGCAGAACGTCGAGAAACTGGCTCGACAGAACTTGCCGCGGGAAGAGTTTTTCCGGCAGTTCCTGCAGTACGTGACTCAGGGGTGCCGTGCGCCGGCGGCTGCGGTCTGGGGCGTTCAGCAGAACGGCCTGAATGTCGTGGCGGAAGAAAATCTCGCTTCGACCGGAGCGATGAACGACCAGCAGACCGCTCAGAAGAATATGAAGCTGCTGGCCGAAGTAGTCAACAACTCCCAGTCGGTGGCGATTGGAGCCGGCGGAGCGAAATCTGATCTTCGACCGACGCCGCACTTGTTTGTCTGCTCGCCAGTCTTCGAGAACAAGCAGTGCATCGCCGTGATGCAGCTGTTCTTCCCGGAGAAGGTCAGCGAGGACGCCCAGAAAGGTCTGCTGCAGTTTTCTGAACATCTGGCCGGTCTGGCTTCGCTGCATGTCTCGGGCAAGATGTCATCTCCGGTGACCGTGAACACCAAAGACTTCTGGGAGTCGATGGACCGGTTCCTGCTCGATCTGCATAACGGACTCGATACCCATCAGGTCGCCTCCACGGCCGCCAACGATTCCCGCCAACTGCTCGCCGTCGACCGTGTAGCGATCGCTATGAAGTGGGGCCATAAAACCCGCATGATGGCCGTGAGTGGGCAGGACAAGGTCAACCGACGTTCCAACCTGATGCAGAAGCTGAACCGGCTGACGAGCACGGTTTACGCGACCGGCAAGCCGTTCATTCATACCGGGGAGCTGAAAGAACTCGCTCCGCAGGTCGAAAAGCAGCTGGCTGACTATCTCGAAGAATCCAATGCCCGCATGCTCGCGATCTATCCGCTGGTCCATAAGGATCGGGAGCATAAGGCCGAAGACCGTCCGCAGGACAAGAAGAAGCCCGATCTGCTGATCGGGGCCATGGTCGTCGAACTGCTGACGTCGAACCAGTGGGACGCCGATCGTCAGGCGGCTGCCGAGTTGATGTCGGACCATATCGCGACCGCGATTCACAACGCCGACGAGCATGAGAAGATTTTCCTGCTGCCTGCGTGGCGAACGATCGGTCGTGGTTTCCGCGCTCTGCGTGGTAAGACACTCGCCAAAACGCTCGTTATCAGCGGACTGGTGCTGGCCGTGGTGCTGGCGCTGATGTTGATCAAGTATCCGTACCGCGCCACCGGCGACGGACGACTGATGCCGGTCGTTCAACGGGATGTCTTTTCGCAGCTCGACGCCGAGGTTCAGGAAGTGCTCGTTCGCGGTGGCGAGCCTGTGAAGAAAGGTGACCTGCTCGTCCAGCTGACCAATCCGCAGTTGCAATCGGAGTTTCTGCGTGTGCAGGGTGAGATCAGCGAGAAGTCATTTCTGATTCGTGCCCAGCAGGCCGAACTGGAAGAAGTGGCCCGGGCCGGCCGTGAAGATGAAGCGGTCCGACTGCAGGGACAGATCGCCGAAACGCAGATCGAAGTCAACAGCCTGAAGAAGGAGCTGGAGATTCTTCAGGACCGGATTTCCAAGCTGAAGGTGTTCTCGCCGATCGATGGTGTGATCGCGACGTTCCAGGTCGACCAGCTTCTGCAGAACCGCCCGGTCCGTCGCGGCGATGTTTTGATGGAAGTGATGGATCCGCGCGGTAACTGGCACCTGGAGCTGGAAGTGAAAGACAAGCGGATGGGGCACATGCTGCGTGCGCAGCAGGAGCGTGATCCCAAGCTCGACGTCGAGTATGTCCTTGCGACTGATCCGGAAACGACCTACGAAGGTCATCTCCAGAAGATCTCAACCCGAACAGCCGTGAATCAGGAAGCGGGCAATGTGGTCCAGGTCGTCGCGACGATCAACGAAGAGGAGCTTCCCGAGTTGCGGATTGGTGCGGAAGTGAAAGCCAAAATCGACTGCGGCCGCATGACGCTCGGCTACGTGCTGTTCGGCGATGCTCTGGACTTCATCCGCATCCAGCTCTGGCTGTAGGCAAGAGCTGCGGAGGACCGCCATGATGCCCACGCTTGCGTGGGCATGGGTTGTCCACTGGGAACGTTCCATGAATTCATTCTGGTCCGACCTGCTCCAGGAAATCTCGTCCAATACCTTGAACATCTCGGGTGATGAGATTCGCGAGGCACGTGCGAATACCTGGGGCGTTTCGCTTCCTGACGATTTCGACGCATCCTCGGCTGACGTATCTGAGTTTCTCGAAGCCGTCCGGGACTGCAAACTGCGAGACGATTCTCCCCTCCTGTTCTACGCATGGGTTGACGAACTCGCCGGACAGTTGAGACTGAGTTGGTCATCGAAGGCAGATATCAGGTCTCTGTCGTTCCGATGCCCGATCGACACTCGTGTTACTCTTTCAGAGATCGCGCAGATGTTCGTCGAGATTCGTCGTGGAGGGATCGAACTCTCGGAATTGGAAGAGTTCACGGCCGGTGAAGGTCTCCCGCTCCATTGCGAGTTTACGTTGAACGGGTGTGATCACAGTCGGCGGGGTCATTGAGCGTCATTCTGGTTGCAACACGAATGGCGCGGCCTCTTGTCGCTGCGCGACCCGCCCGAGAGACGGACGGGCCACCCTTGAGGTTGTTCAATCCAGTCATCTCGTCTGGATAGGCGCAGCCGCATCCCTGCAATTGAGGCTTGCATGAGCATGCACGTATAGAGCAAGCGAACGCCGGACTCAGCCCTTCGGCAAGTCGAAGTCCAGTGACTCATCGTCCTCAGCCAGATCATCGTCCGGCTCGTCGACAGGAGCGACCTCTTCGGGTTCTTCGTCCTCGACTTCGCGGACAACGAGCCGTGTTCCCGAGGCTTTGACGATTTCGACCTCGACGCCGGGATCGATAATTGTCCCCTGGCTGCTGGCGTTGACTCGTTCGTTGTCGATCAGAACGAAGCCGTTGGGCGTGAGCGGGGTGGCGGTCTTCGCCCGTCGTCCGACATAGGTCCGCAATCGAGCTTCTTCAGCCGCGAACGGAATCACTTCCTGTTCGGACGGACCGGCGAGCAGGATTCGTTTGCCGAATCGGGTTCGGGGCAGGATCGCAAAGGCTGCGATCACGGCTGCCGGTAGAAACACGATGGCAAATCCCGTGAAGGCGAAAAAGTATCCCGGGCTCGATCCCCACCAGGCCTGCCACGCGAAATAGAACGCGGCTCCCAGGCTGGCAAAAGTCCCGACCGCCAGCAGACCGCCCGACGGAATGAAAACTTCCGCGATAATGAGCACCGTCGACAGGGCGAGCAGTGCAATGGCAAGGAATTGATGATCCATCAGGCCGAGTTACCCGAAAGGAGTTCACAGGGAAACGGATTTGGGATCGACTCCAGAGACAAGCTCATCTTCCCAGTCGTCGAGCAGAGGCCAGTCGACTGCACAGGTGCCGAAGTCCGCCATATGCTGATAGCTCTCCAGACGATCAATCGTTTTCTGGATCATTGCGGGTTCTTTGGAGAAGACCGGCCCGTGGCTTGGCAGAAGCCAGCGGACGTCGCTGTCTCGGATCCGTTCGAGCGACTTGATGAAGTCGGGGATGTTCGAGCCGTGATGAGCATCGATGTTTCCGACACAGCCATCGCGGAACAGATTGTCCCCGGAGAACAGCAGGTCGCCCATCCGGAATGCGAGCTGTCCGTGCGTGTGGCCCGGCGTGTGCCAGACTTCCAGTTCCAGGTCGCCCAGCTGAATTTTATCCCCTTCCTTGACTGTCTTGCCGATTTTGATTTCCGGCAGATCAATCGAGATGTTCTGGGCAGGGATCTCGGCGTAGGTCATCAGCCGATCTTTTTCCGCGAGCAGTCGAGCGGCATCGGCATGACCGACGATTTCCGCTCCGGGGAGGAGAGACTGAGCGCGCGAGAATCCCTGAATGTGATCGACATCGGCGTGAGAGGCGATGAGATACTTACAACCGGCCAGCGGAAAATCCATCTGGCGGATCATTTCGATAATCTCGTCGACCGTATCCTCATACCCGATATCGATCAGCAGCCATTCCGTTCCCGAAAAGACCAGATAGACCGAGCAACCGAACCGGCGGCGCGCCTGGTAGTTGATCTCGATCACATTCGGAAACAATTCTCGCCGTTCCAGCATCAGCTTACTCCGCAACTTCATTGAATACTGTCAGGTTCACAGGGTCTCAGACCACCCCTGACGAGTGTTCCTATCTTAGGCCGGGGCACAGAAATTACCAGCATACATCGCCGAGTCGCCCCGGTTGTGAACGATTCTTCAAAAGCCGGGCGAGCCTTTCGCAACAGTCTCGATGACGAACAATTGCATCCGCACGAACCGATCGTCACACTGCATCCTGAACGGAACCTTCACGCTGTGTCCATGAAACGTTAAATCGAGATGAACTGGCGATTACTTTCCAGGCTTCTCAGCCTGCTCTCACTGCTCGTCGGCGCCTCGATGATCCTGTCGCTGCCGTGGGCATTTCCGATCTTTGGCGTTGCCGTTCAGTTTGAACAGCAGGGCTTTCTGGGCATCGTGCTGTCGGTGCTCATCTGCATGGCCGTGGCCACCGGCCTCTGGTACGTGGGCCGAGGGGCTCAGGGGACGATTCTTCACAAAGAAGCTCTGGCCGTTGTCGGTCTGGGGTGGATTCTCGCCGGTATTCTCGGTTCGCTCCCCTTTCTGCTGTCCAGGACGATGCGGACGCCCGAAATCCCGATGACGGTGATCGATGCGTTTTTCGAGTCGGTTTCCGGGTTTACGACGACGGGAGCTTCGGTCCTGACCGAACTCGAGGATCCGACGCAGATCCCCAAATGCATCATGTTCTGGCGTTGTTTCACGCACTGGCTCGGCGGAATGGGCATCATCGTGCTGTTTATTGCCCTGCTGGGACACCTCGGGGGAGGCGGGAAAGCCCTCATGCAGCGGGAAGTCCCGGGGCCGTTGAACGAGACCGTTAAGCCCCGCGTTCGTGAAACCGCACTGGCGATGTGGAAGATCTACGTTGGATTGTCGCTCCTCCTCTCGATCGTTTTCATCCTCGAAGGGATGAGCCCTTACGATTCACTCTGCCACACATTCGGGACCATGGCGACGGGCGGCTTCAGCACCTACAACCGCAGCGCAGGCCACTTTGAGTCGGTCACGATTGAGATGACCATGATCGTCTTCATGATCGCGGCCGGGACGAACTTCTCGCTCTTTTACCTCTTACTAAACCCGCCTCCCAAAGCCAAGAAGATTCCCTGGTATCGTCGGGCGGAAGTGGTCTACAACGAACCGGAATGGCGGGCGTTTATCTTTGCCATTGTGCTCGTCACCGTCGCGCTCACCGTCAATCTGCTCCTCAGCGACACCTATCAGCATTTCGGGGAGGCCATCAGGCACGGGCTGTTCACGACGGTCTCCATTATTACGACGACCGGATTCGGAACTGAAGATTTTGGTCAGTGGAGCGATTTTTCGCGGGCGCTGCTTCTGCTGCTGATGTTCTCCGGCGGTTGTGCCGGCTCGACAGCTGGCGGCATGAAGATTGTCCGCTTCCTTCTTTTCGCGAAGATCATTCGCGTGGAGACTGAAAAAGCCTTCCGCCCCAATGTCATTCGTTCCCTGAGGCTGGGCCGCGAGAATCTGCCCGATCGGCTGCGGCAGGAAGTCGTTGTCTATTTCAGTCTCGTGCTGTCTCTGTTCGTCGTCAGCTGGATGCTTCTGAATACCATTGAGCCGGACACCCTCTGGCAGAATGGCAGCGAAGCGGTGAAGGCGGAGAAACTTATCGACTGTGCCAGTGCCGTCGCTTCGAGCCTCAACAACATCGGCCCCGGACTCGGCGTCCTCGGCCCCGCCTCGAATTACTCGGGATTCTCTCAGCAAGGCAAATTTCTGCTCACAATCCTGATGCTGCTCGGGCGGCTCGAACTGTTCGCGATCCTTGTCCTCTTCTTCCCCTCCTTCTGGCGAAACCAGTAGGCAAACTCGCAGCCCTTCTGTTCGCCGGATTCGGTTAGAGTGAAAGAAGGTGAGAATTGCCCGATATTCCCGCACGCTCTTCGGCGTCCCTGTTCTCCTCTCCTGACCAGATTGTCATTCTGGACGGACCAATGGGCACCGAGTTGACCAGACGAGGGTTTGATGTCGACCGTCCCGGCTGGTCGGCGCGAGCCTTGCTTGAAGCTTCCGAACTGGTCCTCGACGTTCATCGCGATCATGCAGCAGCTGGCGCGATGATCCTGACCACGAACACCTTCCGGACGCATGCCGTGAACCTGGAGGGCTGGCACAATCCTGCGGAAGCAGGCAGTTTGACCCGACGTGCCGTGGAAATCGCCCGGGAAGCCGCTGGCGATCGCTGTCGAGTTTTCGGCTCGATCTCACCTCTCGGGGACAGCTACACACCTGGTGAAATTACAGAGGAGTCCTGGCTCACCGACCAGCACGCCGCCATGC
This sequence comes from Planctomycetaceae bacterium, assembly GCA_017795105.1. Lineage (GTDB taxonomy): Bacteria > Planctomycetota > Planctomycetia > Planctomycetales > Planctomycetaceae > Rubinisphaera. Next base: position 4,484,225 of record CP051247.1, on the reverse strand, counting down.
TCAGGCATCTCCTCGAAGCCGGGGTCGACGGGCTGCTGATCGAAACCCAGACCACCTTCCGTGAAGCCGAGATCATCGTTCAGCTGACCCGAGACTGCGGAGTGCCGGTGGCTCTGAGTGTTGTCTCATTCGACGGGCAGACCATGCTCGATGGAACTCCGCTTCCTCGGCTGGCCGACCTCGCCGACTCGGGGCTGCTTTCGGCTCTGGGCTGCAACTGTGTTCCGGTCGAAATCGTCGGAGCTGTTCTGACGGAGATGCAATCGGTCGCCCTTCCCAAAGTTGTTTATGCCAATTCCGGCCGCATGAACCGGGCCGGGGAATGGGAATCGACCGCTGGAGCGGACCCCGAACAACATCTTGCGTTAGCGCGAACGTGGATCGGCCAGGGAGTCCGGCTGCTCGGTGGCTGCTGTGGGACGGGCGTCGATCTGGTTGCAAAATTTGCAGACGAATTCGCGGCTACAAACTGAACCTCCGCGGACGTTCTGAAAGTTGGGCGCGCGGGAGCCGGAACGAGACGCTGTCGACGCGGTGAAGCAGCTCGGGCGGGGCGTGTGAAGCTGGCGAAAAACCCGTAACGCCTAGGTTTTGCAGCAGTTTGCGAGCGAACAGACGATTCGAAGCGACTTGAGAGAAACTCCCGATCGATTTGAAAAAAATCAGAAGACCGGCCGATTATCACGCAAGGTTTAACATGAGGGGTGTCGAATAAGAGAAAGGATGATCATTTTTCCGGAAACGATCTTTCCTCACCGACACACTTCCGATACTTTCCAGCTCCTATTCTCTGACCCTCGGTCACACTCCACTCGACTGCCGTCATCTTCTGACGGTTCAAATCACCAACCATCTCGACCGTCCGGTCAACCACAGACCCTTTCCAACATTCGATCAACCGATCAGTCCGTCCGTCTCGTCTGAGCGGCCGTTCCGATTGGCCCCTTCCCATCGTCAAACGATCGTCGTCTCTGTCTTGAGCCGCCGTCGTTCAATTCCCATCACAGATCCCCTGATTCCAGGTGACGTCCGTGTTGCGACCTCCAGTGACATTACGCACGACAGGGCCCGCCCGCATGAATATCTTCACCAAGACCGTCCACCGTATTGCCACGCTGTTGCGTAAGCGACGCAGCGATAACCGGCATCACGTTCCTCAACTCTCATGGAGGGGAACGGATTCCGTGTGGACCGGAACGGGGATCTCAGGATCGCTCCAGCCGTTGGCCTCACGCATGAAGACCATCAATCCGCTTCGCCTGTCCTCACGATTCGGTAAAAAAGCAGCCACGGCGACGGCCTGCACGATCGTGTCCCTGATGTTCGGAAGCATGCAGGCTCAGGCCTTCGACGACACGGCTCCTCCCGCGTTGCCGGGTACGGTCGCGATTGAAGGCAATCAGCCGACCTACAGCATCGGTGCTCCGGAGCAGGATTTCTTCTCCATGAACGCCAGCCGGCCTCAGCAGATGTTCCAGGAACGGGGCATGGGGTACTACTTCCGCGTCGGTACTCAGGGCGGACGGACGGTCGGGACAGAGGAATCACTCTCTTACATCGAAGCACTTCCCTACACCTTCTGGGAAGAAACGATGTTCCTGGCCGATCTGCGACTGTGGGCAATCCACTCCGGTCGAATGGGGGGATCAGTCGGTGCCGGTTTCCGTCACTACTTCCCGCAGATGGACCGCACTCTCGGGATGATCGCCTGGTACGATATCGATGCCACCTATCCGGAAGACTTCCGCGAAGTCGCCGTCACGCTCGAATCTCACGGACGGGTTCTCGACTGGGATGCCAACATCTATATTCCGATCGACCTGAAGAAGCAGGACGTCGGCCTCGATTTCGTGGACGGTTCGCAGCGATTCGAAGGCAACAATGTTCTGTTCGACCAACTCCGTACGTCCGGCTTTGCCCTGCAGGGCTTCGACACGATGTGGGGAACGCCGATCGGCACCGAGTTCGCTCAGCGATTCGACATGCGGGCTTCGACCGGTTTCTACAACTTCAATCATGAAGATCTGGACGACATCTGGGGCTGGTCCGGCAAGCTGGAAGCCAACTTCCTGCGTTATCTCGATGTCGACCTGACCGTCACTCACGATAAGACATTCGACACCCGTGTCGCCGTGAATGCCTCATGGACGTTCGATCCACACGGCGAGATCGGCGAACGGTCGCGTACCTGGGATCGAATGGTTCTGCCTCCGACTCGCCTCTGGACCATTCCCAAGGCTGAAGTCGCTGTCCTCGAACCCGACCAGGTGGCAATCAATCCGACGACCGGATTGCCCTACTTCGTGGTGCATGTCGACTCCATCACCGGAGCCGATGCACCGGGAGCAGGCACGTTCGAGAATCCCTTCAACTCCATCGACAACGCCGTCAACGGCGGGAACGCCGTTCCGATCGATGACTACGACATCGTCTACACCTGGAGTGGTTCGCAGTTTGATTCCGAGCCGACCATCGTTGTTCCCGACGGCAAACGATTCCTCGGTGGCGGCGACCGCGTCGAACACTTCATCGAATACAACGAGTTCGGGGATCAACTGCTGCCTCGCGCTCGCGGCGACTACAACGACGGCGTCTTCGATCCTCGTCCGCTCTTCACCAACCTTGGTGCTCCAGCGGGTCCGGGCGTGACGTTCGATCTGGTGACGAACCTCGGCGGGACCACTATCTCCAACGAATTCACCGAGTTCTCCGGATTCGTGCTCGGCAATCCGGACGGAACCGATCCGACTTCGGGCGACTCCGACGGCTTCAATCCTGAAACGACCGTCACTCCAGGGAATGGTCCACTCGGCAATGGTATTGATTTCGCATCGCTCACGACGACGACACAGACCCGCTTTGTGGATATCCACGGGGCGCAGGTCAACGGAGTCGAATTCAACGGTCTCACCGGCGATTACCTGCTCGAGAGCATGATCATCAATCAGTCCGGGAACCACGAGTTCTTCGTTCAGGGCGGAGACCCGAATATCACCATGCAGTCTTCGACTCGTGGTGAAACCGGATCTCGTGTTGATTCCGTTGTCGTCAACCGGGCCAACGGTTCGGCGATCATTCCGGATACCACGACCGGAACCCCCGGCGATAACCATGACCTGCTGATTCAGGCCACCACCGGCGGATCGGTCGACTGGATCGACGTCATCACCAATGACGATGGTGGAGACGGTATCATGATCACCGGAGCTTCGCAGAGCGATGTCACGATCCCGGTCAGTACCACGATCCTCAACAGCCGCGGTAACGGTATCGGCATCTTCCCCGGCGTCGGTGGCGATATCGTCATCTCCGGCACGCGGACAGACGGAAACCCTTCGGGCCTTCCGCTCACGATCACCGATCCGGCAGAAAACGCGATTCAGATCGGGTTGATTGGCACCCCGATTCAGCCGACCCCGGCCAATATCAGTTTCGTTCAGCCGATACTGCTTAACGACCTCGATCGCGATATCTCCGGTATCTTCATCGCCAACACATCGGGAACGACGGTCTTCCAGACCTCGGCCACGACGACGATCCAGTATGACACTACGACAGCAGGTACAGCAGCCGGCTTCGAGTTCTTCCAGAACCTCGCCGGAAACATCACGCTCAACAATGGAATGGTGATCAACGATTCCGGCGGGGCTGGTCTGCGGATTACCAACGACGTGGATGTCTTCCCGGTCGAAGCTCCTGGCGAATTCCGATGGCTCGGCGGCTCGGGAATCGGCTCGCTCACCATCAACCGTGCGGGAGCCAACCAGGGAGCCGGCGGTGCAGCCCTGATCATTGGTGCTGATCCTCCGGCTGGTGCCCCGAACAACTCGGTGGCCGGTACGGGCTATGAATCGGACGTCACCTTCTCGGTTCCTGTCACCGTTAACACCGCAGCCGGGACTTCCATTCTGCTCAGCCAGAACACGGGCGACGTGAGCTTTACGAATGGTGCAGCCGTCAACGCTAGCAACGCTGCGGATCCCTCACAGGTACTAATCCTGGATCACATCGGCGACGTGTTCTTTAGTACGCTGAGCGTCGACAACTTCAGCGCGACGGACATCGGATTCGACGTCGATTTCGTGGATGACAACGAGCCGACCCCCGCAGAACTGGCCGCTCAGGTTGCCGCTCTGGATATGCGACGAAATACCGGCCGGATCTCGATCAACGAAGTTAATATCGATGTCCTTGCGACCGGGATCTTCGGCTACAACAACCAGGAGATCGCCATTAATGGCGGATCGGTTTCCACGACGTTTGCCACAGCCGTTGAAATCTTCATGGCCGACAGTGCCATCGATGACAATCCGCTCGGCTTCAACCTGACTCAGCTCGGAATCGAACTGGACAATGTCGACACAGTCCAGGCTCCTGACCACGGCGTTCACCTTGCCAACGTCAAAGGCCAGGCGACATTCCTGTCCGGGGACTTCATCCAGGCGGGAACTGGATTCTTTGTCGAAGAAGCCGGTATCTATGTCGACAACAGTGCGGTCCGGTTGCGTGAGATTGCACTCTCTCCGGATATCAACGATCGCCGGATCTTCAGCAACCGCCGCAGTTTCGCTCTGGAAGTGTTCAACTCGGAATTCACACAGAACACGAAGGGGATTCTTGCAATTGCCATCGACGATCTCGAAGTGGATGAATCCGAGTTCACCCAGAACTTTGAAGAGGCAATCGATCTGTTGAACGTCGTCTCTGCCGAGGTCACGGAATCGGAATTCACCAACAACCAGGCGATTCCTGATCCGTTCACGTTCGGAGCCGGGGAAGCGGCGACGATCCGATCGACGATGACGCTGGCCCTCAACTCTGACAATACCAGCATCGAGAACACACCGACCTTCTACGATCTGGTCATCGGCTCCCGGACGCCGGACTTCGTCGATCCAACCGCGAATGACGATCAGAACACGTTCGACGAACAGGATTCCCAGTTCTCGATCCTCATGATCAACGAAGCGATCGATAACACGATCGGGATTCTTGATACGGGAACGGCCGGATCCGAGTTCGGATACATCGTGAACAACAATGCGTTCGAGAACGACTCCGACATCTTCTTCCAGGGCTTCGTCCAGTTCCGGGATGATGCCGGCGGAAACTCTCGGGTCAACATGAACGTGGCCATGAACTCCATGGAGAGCGACGACGACAACCTCGTCGGAAACTTCAACGCGACTGTCCAGGGAGCCATCAGCTTCATCCATAACTCGACGGACACCAACGATGACGACGACATCGTCTTCACGGCCATCGACAACCTGCTGACTCTCGAGGAACAGGATTCGATCGGCTACATGTTCATCGATGAAGGAGACGGTGAAGCCTTCATTCTGGTCGATGACAACAATAACGACGGCCTGACCGAGCTGAATGATCCATTCAACGATCCATTGTTCGCCGACATCACCGTTGCGAATGGTCCGGTCTTCTTCTTCGACCTTGAGACCGACGCCGATGTCTCGATTCAGAATCTGGAAATCCAGGTTCTGGAAGACTCCGACAACATTACCGGGACCAACACGGCGACCGTTATCGAAGATCAGCGTGTCTTCTTCTTCGACAACGTCTCCGGGATCACCGACATCGACATCGGAGGCAACACGATCTTCATCGACGACTCGGGTTCGTTCATCGATCCCTTCACCGGCAACCTGTTCCTGGTCAACGATATTCTCGTGACCGAGTTCGACGCCGCCAGTGGCGAGATCACTCTCAACAGTTCGGCGAACAACACCGTGCAGATCAATCCGACCGGAGCGTTCCTCACGAATCCGGACCTGCTGTTCGACGCCCCAATTGGAGCGGACATCACCGGACAGCTGCAGTTTAACGGCATCTTTGTTCCGTAAGACCGCCGGGGGCGGTGATGAGCCGCCCTGTCGAGAGCCTTTCGTTTAATCCCCTGACGATTCCCTCAGTCGCCCAGCAGGAAGAAGCCACCAGGAACACACCATGATCAGATGGATTTCTTCTCTCCGGGCTTTGCCGAAAACATACTTCGGGAATAGAGCTATGATCTCATTCTGGACTCGCGGCAGTTCGCGACACTTCACGGCTGATCTGCCAGAATCGACAACGGCCATCGGTCGACGTCGCACGGGCTGGCGTCGTGGCCTTCTGTTCGGTTCCGCGGCACTGAGTGCCCTGTGCCTGTCGCTGCTCTCGCCAGCCAGTGTCCAGGCCCAGCCACCTGCTCCCGGATTCGGCGACAGTTTTGGCAGCAGCCTGCCCTGGGATTCGCGGCGGCAATACTACGAACAGCTGCCGACGGATCGGGGCGGAGTCTACGAAGAGATGTCGCCGATCGATCGGTTCCTGCATCAGGTCGCCGATCAATCCTGGATCCAGATCGATTACATGCTCTGGAATCTCGATCAATCCAATGACGAGATCATCGGAGAATCGGTCCTCGACGTCGATAAACCGGACCTGGGCTATCTGGCGTTCGATCGATCGTCCGGTTCGCCCCCGGTGAATGAGATCGGAGCGACGCGGCTCGGATACGCCCCCAGAATGGGACTGATCGACCTGAACAGCATGAACGGCATGCGACTCAAGTACGGTCTCGAAACTCTCGAGGGAACCTTTGAAGCCAGCGCCTGGTGGATCTTCCAGACCAACCGAAGTGCTGCCGCCGGACCGTACATTCTTCAAAACAACCTGCTCGGCGGAACGGTACCGACTCCGACGCTCGACCTGGACGGCGTCACGGCGATTCCCCTGCTGCGAGATTCTCAGCTCGCCAACAGCGCGCTGATCTTCGATACCTCCTACGCGATCGACTATGAATCGAGCCTGTTCGGCACCGAGTTCAATTACTTCTGGGACGACAAACGCCCGAAGAACGGCTTCCACTTTAAGCACATGCTCGGCTTCCGTTACATGAAGCTCGATGAGCATATGCGACAAACCGGTGTCGACAGTGAAATCACCACGGACGATGACAACAACGATGTCGTCTACTTCCGCACGGCGACAATCGATACCGACACCATCAACCAGATGTACGGGCCGCAGATCGGGGCTCGGCTGGAACTGGTCGACGATCGCTTCATCCTTGGTGCCCAGCCGGCCTTCACGCTGGCGTTCAATCACATCGATGCCAAGTTGAACACGAACGCCCTCTTCACCGGCGACGATCCTACAACAACCGAAGACGAGTCGACCGATCCGACCGCCGAAAAGTTCTCTCAGGACAAATTGTCCCCGGTTCTCAGTCTGGCGATGTACACGAAGATTCGCCTGCAGGAAAACTTCTACCTGTATGCATCGTGGGATGTGCTCTACATGGACGCGATCGTTCGGCCCGGTGAAGCCGTGGTCTACGACGACGATGGAGATATCACACCCGACTTCTACCTCGATCCGATCGAGACCAGCGCTCTAATCCAGGGCTTGAGTGTCGGAGCACTCTTCGAGTTCTAGCAGTTCGATCGGTTGAACCGATTGAATCAACAGGAATCAGGAATGGCCCGGACTGATGAAGTCCGGGCCATTCTGCGTTTGTGCCACCATCCCCCGCCGGGACTGTCGACAGCGGGAGCTGCCGGAAGCGGTCTCTATTGTTCACGAGATCGCGTGCCACTCCGCCTGAAAATTGCGCTTTCGCAGAAGATGAATCGAAATTGGGATTTCTGCCCAGAAGCTGTGATAGCCGGTCTTGAAAATGGGATTTTCGCCCATTAAATTGGACCACGTAATGAGCAAAGCCATTCGGAAATCGCCCAGAGTTATGAGTGAAACCCCTTCGGAATGAGCGAGCCCATTATCACCGGCGAATTCAAGCGGACGATTGACGATCGACATCGCCTTTCACTCCCGCCCGAGTTTGCCTCGGCAATAACGGACGAACACGGCGAAACGATTGTCGTGAAGGAGCGATATGGATGTCTGAGTCTCTGGTCAGCAGCGAAGTGGCAGAACCGGCTCGACCAGGGGGTCGAAATCATTCGTCAGAAGATTGCGGCAGGTCGCCTCGAACAGCGATGGGGCGAAGTTCAACGGCTCGGTCGACTGCTTTCCACTCGCCAGACATCGGTCAAGCTGGCGAATCGTTCCCGGCTTCTTATTCCTGAAGGCTTTCGGAATTTTCTTGATGCTGCTCCCAATCAGGATGTGGTGGTCGTGGGAGCCGTCGTTTGTGTTGAGGTTTGGAATCAGGATGCCTGGCTCGAAACACTCAAAGACGACATGCCCGATTTCAATGGACTCTTCAAGGAGTTGAGTTCCTAAGCAAACACTTACGAGATGCTTTCCGGGTCAGGACTGGCGAGGCGTAGCTCACTCAGCGAAACAGAGTTGCTCTCAAATCCCCAAGGACGGGCCCAATGCACGGATGCAGGAGATCACACTCCACTGGCCCGGAAAGCTTTTTTCTCGAACCGCTCACAAAGATTCAGTCGCTCTTGCTGCCCCGACTGGCCTGATGCATGATGAACGGGTCTCCCCGTGGTCTCTCTTCCGGAGGACAAGTTCATGCGACGCGCTCTTACGCTGCGAATATCCTTTCTCGCATCGCTTCTTCTGCTCAGCCCACTCTCTCCCGGCTCCACGTACGGCCACGCCTCGGAGGTGGGATCTCCGCCCAAATCGGACTGGGCCGAAATTCGAGTCGTCGACGCCGAGACTGGCCAGGGCGTCCCGCTCGTAGAGCTTCGCACTGTCAACGAACAACTATTCGTCACTGACAACTGCGGCCGCGTGGCGTTTCAGGAACCGGGCCTCATGGGAGAAGAGGTTTTCTTCTTCGTTCACAGCCACGGTTACGAAGCTCCGCGCGATGGCTTCGGTATGGAAGGCGTCCGGGTAATCCCGCGGCCCGGTGAACCCGTCGAGATCCGGCTGCGGAGAACCCAGCTCGCCCGACGCGTTTGTCGACTCACTGGAGAAGGCCGCTTCCGCGATACGCTGCTGCTCGGCTACGAACGTCCGCTGCCTGAAAGCGAACATCCCGGGAAGGTCGCCGGACAGGATTCGATTCAGCCGGTCATCTACCAGGATCGCATCTACCACTTCTGGGGCGACACGCAGCGGATGAGTTATCCCCTCGGCCTGTTCCGCATGGCCGGAGCAACCACGCCGCTTCCAGAACCAGGTGAGGATATCTCCGTCGAACACGGCTTGCCCTACGACTACTTCACTGATGAGAAAACCGGTTTCGCACGCGCCATGATGCCGCTGCCCGAACGACCGGAAGGTGTCGTCTGGGTGGAAAGCGTCTTCGTCGTTCCAGACGCTTCGGGACGCGAACGCATGGTCGGACACTATTCGCGTCGAAAGAACCTGAGCACCGAGCTGGAACAGGGCATCGCTGTCTTCAACGACGAGCAGCAGATCTTCGAACCTGCCATTCAACTCCCGTTGACCGCAACCTGGCGGAAGCCGACCGGGCATCCCATCGTGATCGAAGAAGAGGGCATCCGCTGGCTTGTCTTCGGCAGCCCTTGCCCCAATGTTCGTGTTCCCGCTCGTTATGAAGACGTTCTCAATCCCGGCCGCTACGAAGCCTTCACCTGTGTCTCATCGAAAGACGCTGGCAGTGCTTCCGAAATCACGCCCCGTCAATGGCGCTGGCAGAAGGAACTTCCTCCGGTTGACTCGGCTCGCGAACTCGAATGGGCGGAAGCCGGAACCATCAAGCCGGACGACACACGCTTCCTTCCGCAGAACATCGATGATCCTTCCGAACTCGTTCGGCTGCATCGAGGGACGGTGCACTGGAACGAGTTTCGGCAGAAGTGGATTCTCATCGCCGGTCAATTGAACGGCACGACCTCGCATCTGGGGGAGATCTGGTACTCCGAGTCCGACCATCCGACCGGGCCGTTTCGTTACGCGAAGAAGATCGTCACCCATGACCGGCAGACCTTTTACAACGTCTGTCATCATCCGTTTCTCGATCGCGATGGCGGAGCAACGATCTACTTCGAAGGCACCTACACCAGCGACTTCTCCGGCAATTCGCACAAGACGCCGCGGTACAACTACAACCAGATCCTCTACGAACTCGACCTGACCAATCCCCTGCTCCATTCCGTAGCCGCATCTGTCGAGAGCAGACTTCCCTGGATCGAACCGAGCGCGGATAAAACCCATTTCGTTGAAGCCGGGACCGATCGCCCGTTCTTCGTCTGGGGCGTGAACTACGATCACGATGGTCCGGGCCGCCTGATTGAGGATTACTGGATCGACGAATGGGAGACCGTCGAGGAAGACTTCGCCGAGATTGCGGACCTCGGAGCGAACGTCGTTCGCATTCATCTGCAGGTCGGTCGCTTCATGAATTCGCCCGACGAGCCGAATCAGGAGAATCTCGACCAGCTGAGGAAGCTGCTTGAACTGGCCGAGCGGAATCGGCTCTATCTCGATCTCACCGGACTGGGCTGCTACCACAAGCAGGACATCCCCGCGTGGTACACGGAAATGGGAGAAGCCGACCGCTGGAACGTACAGGCCCGGTTCTGGACTGCCATCGCGTCTGTCTGCAAAGACAGTCCGGCTGTCTTCTGTTACGACCTGATGAACGAGCCGGTTGTCTCGGGCAAGCCGGAGGATGGCTGGCACGCCGGCGAACTGGGGGGCAAGCACTTCGTCCAGCGGCTCACTCTCACCCCGGGCGATCGCACCGCTCAGGAGATCGCAAAAGCCTGGGTGAAGAAACTGACCGATGCGATTCGCGAAGTCGACGACCGGCATATGATCACCGTCGGCGTCATCCCCTGGGCTCACGTGTTCAAGAACGCGAAACCGCTGTTCTATTCACCCGAAGTCAGCGGGCCGCTCGATTTCGTCAGCGTGCACTTCTATCCCAAAGCGGGGGAAGTCGAAGCCGCACTGGCTGCACTCAAGGTCTACGAAATCGGCAAGCCGTTGATCGTCGAAGAGATCTTCCCGCTCAAGTCGAGCCTCGAAGAAGTGAAGACCTTCATCGACGAATCCCGCAGTTTTTGCGATGGCTACGTCAGTTTCTACTGGGGAAAAACCATTGAAGAGAATCGAGCCGAGGGCGACATGAAAGGAGCCATCCTCGCCAGCTGGCTGGAACAGTTCCGCGAACACGGCCGGGAGATCCGAAACGAGAAGAAGCCGCAGTAACCGGGCGGCTGGTCCGCGAAGAAATCAGCAAGAGACGAGAGAATCTTGGATCCGAAGAGTTCGAATCCCCGTATCCATTTTTGCCCGGAAGAATCTGCTTCGGCAAAAAAGATACTCGGCTCATCTCTTCGTTTCGGAAATTCAAATGCTCGGACTACTCCTCTCCGCCGCGCTTCTGGGAACCATCATCTCCGTAATAGAGGAAGACGAATTTCCGGGCTGGCTGGTCATGATCGCATGCATCGCGGCGACTCTGGTACCAATGGTCATTCTCGATGCCGTTCTGGGGCCTTCGTTTTATCTCGTCGCGCTGGCTGCAGGGGCCGTGTGTGGTGGGCTGGCGATCTCGGCGTTCTGTGGAATGACGGTGAAGCGAGCCGGGATTGCCGTTGGAATCTTTCTGGCGATCCAGTTGGTCCTCTCCCTGCTGCTGAGGCTTGCGTTCTCCTCAAGCATTTGAGGTCCCGCAAAATTCGCGAAAACGGCCCCTCTTCGGACACCTCATCCCTGCCTATAATAACCAGCTACGTATCGAAGTAATGGGCGAGGAAAGATTGCATGGACGTGCGCGAGAAGCTGGCGATTCTGGCCGATGCTGCCAAATACGATGCTTCCTGCGCCAGTAGCGGTTCAAAGGGAACGCGGCAGGGAAGCAAACTCGGCAGCACCGAGGGAATGGGAATCTGCCACAGCTACACGCCCGATGGTCGCTGTGTTTCGCTGCTCAAAATCCTGCTGACCAACTACTGCATTTACGACTGTCAGTACTGCGTGAATCGCATTTCCAGCGACACGCCGCGGGCCCGCTTTTCCGTCGACGAAGTTGTCTCGCTCACGCTGGAGTTCTACCGCAGAAACTACATCGAAGGGCTCTTCCTCAGTTCGGGAATCATCCAGAACTCGAACTACACGATGGAGCAGCTCACGCTTGTCGCGAAGAAGCTGCGTGAAGAGCATCAGTTCGGCGGCTACATCCATCTCAAGACGATTCCGAATGCCGATCCCGAACTGATTCAGGAAGCGGGACTGTGGGCCGATCGCCTCAGCGTCAATATCGAGCTGCCGACCGAAAACGATCTGCATCAGCTCGCTCCCGAAAAGAAGAAGCCCGAGATCGTGCAGTCGATGTCCGGCATTCGTGAGAAGATCGACGAGTTCAAAGCCGATCGGAAAGAAGGCTTCAAAGCTCCCCGCTTCGCCCCGGCCGGCCAGAGCACGCAGATGATTGTCGGAGCCACGCCGACGTCCGATCAGGAGATTCTGGAGACCGCGACTGAACTCTACACCGGTCAGAATCTCCGTCGCGTTTACTACTCCGCTTACAGTCCCATTCCGCACGCCGACGCCCGGCTGCCTGCACAGTCGCCACCGCTGGTTCGCGAGCATCGCCTTTATCAGGCCGACTGGCTGATGCGGTTTTATGGCTTCTCGTCGGAAGAGATCGTTACGGAAGACGATCGCAATCTGGCGCTCGATATCGATCCCAAACTCGCCTGGGCACTCGCCAACCGGCATTTCTTCCCGGTCGATGTCAATCGGGCCTCGCGCGAAGAACTGCTCCGCGTTCCCGGTATGGGTGTTCGTTCGGTTGATCGTATCCTGCAGGTTCGTCGTTATCGTCAGCTACGAAGTGAAGACCTGAAGAAGCTTCGCGTCGCCTGGAAGCGGACACGGGTCTTCGTGCAGACGGCGGACCGGAACCCAGGCCTGCTCAATCTGGAGAAGCTGAACCTCCGACAACAGCTTCGGCCTCAGAAACAACTTCTGCTGTTCGACGCGGCTGCCTCGGCGACCACGGGCGAGGTGTAGTCGTGCCGCTGCATGCTGTCGAAACGTTTGAAGAATGGCGAGTCGCTGCGCGAGAACTGATCGCCACCGGCGTGCCGGCCGAGGATGTTTCGTGGACGGCCTCATCTCAGTCGCTGTTCTCGGCACAGAGCCCGTCTTCAACGCAGACGAGCGGAACAAAGAACTTCTCGGTGCCGCCGGAGTTCATTGAACGCGCACGCGTGGTCGCCTGCCATCAGGATCAGGGACGCTGGGAACTGCTGTACCGGATTCTCTGGCGGCTGACTCACGGCGAGCGGCATCTGCTGAAAGACTCCGCGGACGACGACATCACCCGGTTTCAGCGAATGCACAAAGCGGTGACGCGCGATGTGCACAAGATGAAAGCCTTCGTCCGATTTCGGAAGGTTGTTGTCGACGAGGGGGAGCAGTTCATTGCGTGGCATCGGCCAGATCATCGCATTGTTCGGCTTGCAGCCCCGTTCTTTGCCCGCCGGTTCCCGACGATGAACTGGACGATTCTCACCCCCGAGGAATCCGTAACCTGGGATCAGCAGGATCTGAAATTCGGCCCGGGCGTTCCCGCGTCCGAAGCTCCGGAGGGAGATGTGCTCGAAGATCTGTGGAAGACGTATTACGTTTCCACATTCAATCCGGCTCGGATCAAAATCAAAGCGATGAAAAAGGAGATGCCGGTCCGCCACTGGCCGACGATGCCGGAGACGGCACTCATCCCTGAAATGCTCGAACAGGCGGGCCAGCGGGTGACGCAGATGATGAATTCGCGAGAGGGCTTCGACACCACGGCTGCGAGTTTCTTCCCGGACGAGATGACGTGGGAGAACGTAGCCGCTGCAGCGTCCGCCTGCCGGGCCTGTCATCTGCATGAACATGCGACGCAGACCGTTTTCGGCACGGGAGCGACAAACGCAGGGATCGTTCTCGTTGGAGAGCAGCCCGGCGATCGCGAAGACATCGAAGGGGAACCGTTCGTAGGACCGGCCGGACAATTGCTCGATGAGGCTCTCGAGAATGCGAAGATCGATCGCACGACGGTTTACATCACGAATGTCGTCAAGCACTTCAAGTTCACGGAAAAAGGGAAGCGGCGACTGCATCAGAAGCCGAATGCGCGGGAGATCAGCGCGTGTCGTCCCTGGCTGGAGGCGGAACTGGAGATCCTGAAGCCGTCTGCTCTCGTTCTGCTGGGAGCGACCGCTGCCCAGGCTCTGCTGGGGCGGGATTTTCGGATTACGCGGCAACGGGGACAGATCGTGAAATCGGAATGGTGCGACCGCACGGTCGCGACATGGCATCCGGCGGCTATTCTTCGCATGCCGGATGAAGTTCGTCGCCGGCAGATGACGGAGGACCTTATTCTCGATCTCGCCACGGTTCACGGACGATGAAAACGAAGGCAGGTCGCCACATCTTTTTGCACGACACGCGAATTGGAGCGTAAGACAGAGAGACCTGCACGCACGTCTTGCGGAATTTCAGGGCCTTTTCGATTTTTGACTTTCCCCTTAGTTGACGGAACTATTGGGGCCCTTATTCTCACAGGATCAGGCATAAGCTTGAGCACTGCGCTGGGATGAGAAGGAATTGCAGCGAGTGCAGTCCACTATCAATGTCGCGACATCCACTGAAAGCGACTCGGAGCATTCCATGGCGATGGAGATCGTAGTCCCGGCTGTAGGTGAATCGATTTCGGAAGTCCAGATCGGCGAATGGTACATTCCCGAAGGCAAATGGGTCGCAACCGACACCGACATCGTGGGACTCGAAACGGATAAGGCCACCTTCGACGTTCCTGCTCCGGCAGGCGGCAAGATCACCCGGATCTTGAAGAAGGCGGGAGAACGGGCAGCCGTCGGCGATGTCATCGGCTACTTCGAAGAAGTCTCTCCGCCCGAAGGACAGGACTCGGGATCGTCCAGCAAATCCTCCGGCGGCAAGTCGTCGGGAGGACAGAAAGAAGAAGCGGCCAAACGACCGCTGGAGTCGTCGGGCAACGCCTCGCCTTCGGGTGAGTCCAAAGTCATGCCGGCTGCCTCTCGCGAACTGGCCCAGCGGGGCATGGATTCCGGCCAGGTCACGTCGACCGGCCCCGGCGGACGCATGCTCAAAGAAGACGTCATTCGCACTGCCGAACAGGGATCACAGGCTGGTTCTGTGACTTCGGAGCCGATGCGATCGGAAGACGTGATTCCGCTCAGCCCAATTCGTCGCCGCATCGCTGAACGTCTCGTCTCGGCTCAGCACGAAGCCGCTCTGCTGACGACATTCAACGAGATCGACATGTCGGGAGTGATGGAGCTGCGAAATCAATACAAAGATGCGTTCCTGAAGAAATACGACATCAAGCTCGGCTTCATGTCCTTCTTTGTGAAGGCTGTCGTCGATGCTCTGAATCAGGTGCCGCAGGTCGGCGCTCAGCTCAAAGACAACAAGCTCGTTTATCGCAACTACTACGATATTGGGATCGCCGTCGGCGGCGGGAAGGGACTGGTCGTTCCGGTGCTCCGCAACGTCGAACGGATGAGCTTCGCCGAGATCGAACTGGCCATCGCCGACTTCGCCCGCCGTGCCAAGGACAACAAGGTCACGCTGGAAGAACTCGAAGGCGGAACCTTCACGATCACCAACGGTGGCATCTACGGTTCGCTGCTGTCGACGCCGATTGTGAATCCTCCTCAGAGTGGTGTACTCGGCATGCACGGCATCTTTGATCGACCGATCGCCCTGAACGGCGAGGTCGTGATTCGCCCGATGATGTACGTCGCCCTCACCTACGATCACCGTGTGGTCGATGGTCGCGAAGCCGTGACCTTCCTCAAACGCATCAAAGACGTGATCGAAGCCCCCACCCGAATGCTGATGGAGATTTGACCTCCGTCGGCTGTAACTCTCACCTCCGCTGCGACGCCTGTTGATTATGAGTACCACCTTCGATCTGATCGTCATCGGGGCCGGCCCCGGCGGATATGTCGCGGCCATTCGTGCAGCTCAACTCGGGTTGAACGTCGCCTGCATCGAGAAAGAGAAAGCCCTCGGCGGAACGTGTCTTCGCGTCGGCTGCATTCCGAGTAAGGCCCTGCTCGAATCGAGCGAGCTCTACGAAGAAGCGAAAAGCCATTTCAGCAGCCGGGGGATTAACGTCGGCAAGCTCGACCTCGACCTGCAGAAGATGCTCGGGCAAAAGAACGAGACCGTCACCACGCTGACGCGCGGAATCGACGGGCTGTTCAAGAAAAACAAAGTGACCCGCTTTCAGGGGCACGCCACCTTCCAGAGCCCGGACAAGCTCGTCGTTCGCTCCAGCAGTGGCACGGAGGAACTGGCTGCGAAGAAATATCTGATCGCGACTGGCAGCATGCCGGCCACACTGCCGGGCGTTGTTCTGGATGGCGATCGCGTTGTCACAAGTACCGAAGCTCTGGAATTCGAAAAGGTTCCCGAGAAGCTGGTCGTTATCGGCGGCGGGGCCATCGGCCTGGAAATGGGGACTGTCTGGCGACGGCTCGGTTCCGACGTCACCGTGCTCGAATACCTGGATCGCATCCTGCCAGGCATGGATGGCGAACTCGCCAAACAGGCTCTGAAGATCTACAAAGGTCAGGGTCTCAAGTTCCAGCTCGGGACCAAAGTCACCGGCGTGACCGTGAACCGCAAGAATTGCGATGTTCACGTGGACGGAGCAGACGACATTCGTTGCGATCGCGTGCTCGTTTCGGTCGGCCGCAAGCCGAATACCGAGAACCTTGGTCTCGAAGAAGTCGGCATTCAGACCGACAAACGCGGCTTCATCCAGGTCAATGAGCACTACGAAACCTCGACGCCGGGCGTCTTTGCCATTGGCGATGTCATCGGCGGGGCGATGCTGGCCCACAAAGCCGAAGAGGAAGGTATTGCGTGCGTTGAACGGATAGTGACCGGCTACGGCCATGTGAACTACAACGCCATTCCGGCCATCGTTTACACAACTCCGGAGGTTGCTTCGGTTGGTATGACCGAAGAACAGCTGACTGAGAAGAAGATTGAATACCGATCCGGCTCCTTCCCGTTCGCCGCCAACGGCCGGGCCCGTGCCATCGGTCACGCCGAGGGGATGGTCAAGATCCTCGCCGATAAGAAAACCGATCGCATCCTGGGCGCTCACATCATCGGCCCACACGCTGGGGATCTGATTGCTGAAGTCGCCGTGGCGATCGAGTTCCACGCGAGCAGCGAAGATCTCGCCCGCTGCTGCCACGCTCACCCGACTCTTGCCGAAGCGGTCAAAGAAGCCGCCCTCGCCGTCGACAAACGCGCCATCCACTTCTAACAGAGAGTCCACTCCCGCAGGGTCGCCGTGCGGACGCGGAATGGACCCGGCTTGCGGTTGGATTCTCTCGGTGCCTTCTCCCGGGCATTCAGCGGAATCACGTGGGCGGGATCGCGTGCCAAGAAGCACAGGGCGTCTTCACTTCGGGAAACGCACAATACGCGTCCGCACAGCGGCCCCTACTTGGCTTGCGAGTTACCGTTAATGAAGCAAAAGCGCGTTGCCTCTTCGCGGAACACGCAATACGCGTCCGCGGAGCGGACCCTACCTGGCGAACTCGCGGGTAATTTGCCGGGAGCGGTGGAAGAAGGCTTCGTCGAGGTGGTCGTGGATGCGGTCTTCGGTGAGCATCATCCCGACGATGCCGCCGGGGGGCTCGAACTCGATTCGATCGACCAGTTTCGTTTCTGTTTCGGAGACCGGCACGAACTGGTGCGTATGAATCCACTTCGGGACCGGGCCTTTGACGAGCTCTTCGACGAACATGTCCGGGCGGTTGAACATCGTGATCTGGTGAGTCACCTTCTGCACGATGCCAAAGGTCTGCACAGCGAATTCGAATGTGACTCCGTTCTCGAATTCCGGAGGCACGTCGATGAACTTCAGCCCCATCTGCGGCGGGCTGATTTTGAGCAGATTGGCCGGACGAATGAAGAATTCGAACACGTCGTTGACCGGTGCAGGGACGACGAGATCGTTCGCAAAAATCGGCATGGGACTTCCAGAAAAGACGCAGAATCGGTGAGGAGGAGAGCATCGCCTCTCCCCTCGTTTTATGGTGGAAACGGGCCGCCGACAAGCCCCGTTTCTAGAAGAGTCGGTTGTAGCCGTTCAACGCGGCCACGCGATATGCTTCGGCCATTGTCGGGTAGTTGAACGTCGTATTCATGAAATACTTGAGGCTGTTGGCCGATCCCTGCTGGGACATGATCGCCTGGCCAATGTGAATGATTTCGCTCGCGTTGGCCCCAAAGCAGTGAATGCCGAGGATCTCGAGCGTTTCCCGATGGAACAACAGCTTGAGCATGCCGACGGTTTGCCCGGTGATCTGGGCGCGGGCGATACTCTTGAACATGGAGTGACCGACTTCGTACGGAATGCGGGCCTCGGTGAGTTCGCGTTCGGTCTGCCCGATCGAGCTGATCTCAGGGCTGGTATAGATCCCGGAGGGGATGTCCTGAATCATCGCGCGATCGGCATGCCCGTTGATGTAGTGGCTGGCCGCGTAGCGTCCCTGGACATAAGCCGCGGAGGCGAGCGACGGCGGGCCGATGACATCGCCGACAGCGTAGATGTGGTCGTGTTTGGTCTGGAAGTCGTCGTTGATTTCGATCTGTCCCCGCTTGTTGGGGACGATATCGATGTTTTCCAGTCCCATGTCGTTGCTGTTGCCCTGCCGGCCGGCGGCCCAGAGCATGCAATCGGTCTTCAGCATCTTGCCGGACTGGAGATGAAGAATGACACCATCGTCCCGCGGCTCGACGCGTTCGAAGTTTTCGCGATGGCGAATGAGCACACCCCGGTCTCGCAGATGATAGCTGAGAGCATCGATGATTTCGTCGTCGAGGAACTCGAGCAGCTTGTCACGGCCGTTGACGAGATTCACCTTGCAGCCGAGGTTGCGGAACATTGAGGCGTATTCACAGCCAATCACGCCGGCCCCGTAGATGGTGATCGACGTCGGCGTGTAGTTCATTGTCAGCACGGTATCGCTGTCGTACACGCGGGGATGATCGAAGTCGACCGATTCGGGGCGGAACGGGCGGGAGCCGGTGGCGATCATGAAGCCGCCTGCCGTGATCCGCTGGCAACCGCCATTCTGTTCGCAAACTTCAATGGTGTGATCATCGATGAAGCTGGCATGTCCGTGCAGCAGCGTCACGCGATTGCGGCTGTAAAAGCCCTGCCGCATATCGACCTGCTTGGCAATGACGGTTTCGGCACTGCGACGCATCTCCGGGAAGCCCAGCTTGACCGACAGCCCCAGATCTTTGGTGAATGCGGACGAATTGAGCTCCGTCATCCGGAAGATCGAATGCCGCAGCGCCTTGCTTGGAATCGTGCCCCAGTGCGTACAGCCCCCGCCGATGAGATCGTACTTCTCGATGACGCCAACGCTCTTACCTTCCTTGGCGGCCTGCATCGCAGCCCCTTCGCCACCGGGTCCCGTGCCGATGACCACGACATCGTAATCGTACATGTACTCCATCCTCGGTAAGTAGATCGTTGCACGTGCGCAGTCAGTCCTTCGGTCTCGTTCCAGAGCCCGATCTCCGAACTGCCGCCACAATTGCCAGCGCGGACTCAGCTTAGGGGAGCAGCGGAAACGCGACAAGTGAGATTCAGCCAGCGGTGAGATTCGCTCCCCGGGCTCACCGTCGCGGTCATCGCCTGCATTGCCCCGGTGCGATTAAGAGGACAGCAACGCCTTTGCCGAAAGTTCAGCAGCGTTCACGTGAACAGCCGGGAGATCTTCAGGGATATCCCGCACGATTTGCCTGACCTGAGGCAGATTTTCAACCTACTGTTAATTGTTGAAGTAATCACACACGTCACTCACTGGAGGTCGAGGACAGAACAATGAACTGGCTGGATTCGTGTAAGGATATTCTGCGAAATGCCGATGGGCAGACTCTGCCCCCGAAGTTCAAACTTCCGGTGCTTCCGACGGCAATCACCGAATTTGCGAAACGCTCGAACGATCCCGAGGTGACGTCGGGACAGTTAGCGCGGATTCTCGAGGCCGACTCCGGTCTGACCGCTGATATCCTGCAACTGGTCAATTCCAGCGCCAATGGATTGCGAAGCACGGTTTCATCGGTCAAACAGGCGATCAGTCTGCTCGGATTCAAGAAGGTGCAGTTGTTCGTTCTCACCGTTGGTGCGAAACGGGCGATGTCCCGCTGCGACTCCAAGCTGATCAACCTCACGCACTTCTGGTCGACCAACCTCGAGCGGGCTCTGCTCGCACGTGAGGTGGCCGGTCTGCTTCGCGTGGACAAGGAAATGGCATTCGCCGGGGCGATGCTGCAGGACTTCCTGCTGCCGGCTCTGACGTCGGAACTGCTGGACGACTACGGCACCTTTGTCGATGGGCAGTCCGGCAAAGGGAAGATGCTGGTTGATTTCGAGCAGCAGCGATTCGGCTGGAATCATGCCAAGGCGACGGCACACGTTGCCTGGCGATGGAACTTCCCCGACGAGATCGTCTGTGCGATCTACCACCACCATCGCGGCGTCTCCATTCTGCTCGAGCGAGACTTCGCTCAGACAACCGTCGCAGCGGTGGCGATCTCGTCGCTGCTTCCCGATGCTCTGAGTCAGACGCCGGGCGGACTCAATTCTTTGATCGAGCTCCAGGATCATTGGCCTCAATTCGATCTCGGACAGATCGCAGAGCGAATCTCGCTGGGATTCTACGAGATGGGTGGGCATCAGACCTATCACATGACTCTGGCGAAACGACTCGAAAGAATGCAGGCCCGAGCGAAATCGACCTGCTGATTGGTTTCTGAAGAGAGACAACGAAGAACGTACGGAACAGTTTCTATGGCGACGACTGAGATCTCTTGGACAGCGATTGTTGAGGAAGAGTTGGCGGACCTGGCCTTTGCCGAATTGCCCGCGACGATGAAATTGCCTGCGCTGCCTGTCGCCGTGACGGAGTTCATGCAGAAATCAAAGCAGCCGGACACGTCGTTGAAGGAACTGGCCGCCATTGTCGAATCCGATTCGGGACTGACACTCGAACTGCTGCGGCACGTGAACTCTTCGGCGGTCGGACTCCGACATCGCGCCAGCTCCGTTCAACAGGCTCTCGCACTATTGGGGCAACGGCAGGCAACCATTTTCATGGTGACCACCGGAATGCAGGCCGCGGTCCGTGCCCGTCAGTCCAAACTGATTCATCAGGGCTGCTTCTGGAATGCCTGCATGCAGAAAGCGCTTTTTTCCAAGGAAGTCGCCAAGCTGCTCGGAGCCGATCAAGACATGGCGTTTGCCGGTGGTCTGCTGCAGGACTTTCTGCTTCCGGTCATCACCAACGACCATTTCGACGACTACGTGCAGTACGTCGAAACGCGAAATACGCAGCCGCAACTGTTGACCGATTACGAACGCCGCCAGTTTGGCTGGGATCATGCCCTGGCGGGAGCCTGCCTGGCCAACCGCTGGCATCTTCCCGAAGAACTGGTCTGCGGCGTCCTGATGCATCATCGCGGACTGCACATGCTGGTCGATGCCCGGCTGCGACGAACCTCGGTGACAGCGGTCGCGATCGCCTCACTGCTGCCCGATCAGCTGCGGCAGAACTTCACGGGACTTGAGCAACTCGTCCTGCTACAGCAGAAGTGGCCGGCCTTCGATCTCGATGCGATCGTCAATCGCGTCGACGAACTGCACCGCGAATCGGGACTGCCGATTAAGAACGATTTTCCGCTGGCCCGTCGCTGCCGCTCCGCCATCGAACGTCAGCACGAAATCTGCGACGGCATTCTGAAGATGAACGTCGCCTCCGCATAACGCGAGCAGAGTCCGGGGAGAACGAGAACGCACAATTGCTGGGATACGGCTGCGCCTATCCCAGGCTACGCGCGACGCAGGTAAAGAACTCGGTCAATGCCCACGTGGTCGTGGGCATTGACCGGAAGCCTGTTGTTAATTGCCGCCGCCGGTCTGGAGTTGCGAGGCGGCGAGTCCGAAGAGAGCCGATTCGAGCAGATTGCGTTCGATGAAGGCTCCCACGGCTTCCAGGCGTTTGTATCGCAGCATGACGATATCGCCCGGTTGAATCAGCACACGTTCTGACGGATCCTCCAGGGCTTTGTACAAGTCGACTTTAATCGGGACCTGTCCTCCGCCGGAAAGTTGCCTGAGGATAATCACGTTGCTGGCCGAGATTGTGACGTCGCCGTTGATGGCCGAAACACCGCCGACCTGACGCGTGACTGCCTGCTGGTTCTGTCCCTGAGCAATGGCGATTGCTCCGAGAACATCGAGATCGTAATCGCGGGGCAGCGTGTACTGTCCGCCGCCGAGGAGTCCACCGGTGTAGAAAATTTCGGTTTCGCGGGATTCGATGAAGACAATATCGCCATCCTCCAGAATCACATCCTGGGGGCGAATGTGCGGTTGCTCGCCCGGCTTCAGGCGAACCGGAATCTTGATGATCTCATGATTGTTCATCGTCGGATCGTTGGGATCGAAGTTCATGCCGGAGGGGAGCTGATCCCAGGGGATATCGTCCATGAAATGCGGCATTTCGACCGGTCCACTCATTTCCGGCTGCCAGTTCTGCGGAGGCATGTGGCCGTAGTTCATCGCCGATGGCGGCTGCGGCATCGGAGCCTGCATCATTGGAGGCTGTGGCATTCCGTACGTTTGCGGAGCAGGCGTGGCTTGCTGATATGGCATCGCCCCGGGAGGCAGAGCCTGAGTTTGCGGTGCTGTCTGATCGGTCCACTCACGTTGAGGTACGAACGTCGGCTCTGGTGCGACCTCTTCCCCAGTCGGAGCCGGTGATGTCGAAGGGCTGCCCGGGGTTCCCCAGCGGTAGTTTCCGCTCTGAGGCTGCAATGCACGGAGTTCAGCGTCGCTCAGCTCGGGAACTGACGGAGCCCTCAAATCGGTCGGGCCGTTCTGCTGAGGAGTTCGCAGAACCGGCTCTTCATCGATCGACTGCATACTCGCCCGCAGCGTTTCCCCGCGGCTGGACGAAGGCAGATTCTGAACGGCAACCGACGGCTGCTGGTGATTGACTGTCTGCACGCGCGGCGCGTTTCCGGCCTGGTGACTGGCCAGGACGATGCCGCCGTTGTTTGTGCGGGCGTTGTGCTGCGACATCGGCATTGGTCCGCCAAAGTTCTGCGGCGGACCATATCCAGCCGGCGGGCCGTATTGCGGCTGCATGCCTTGCGGCGGGCAGTTCAACTGCTGATGAGCGTGACGGCGACGAACGATGTAGATCGTGTTCTCGGCATCGAGACCCGGCAGTCCGCCCGTTTTGGCGAGGGCGTGAAGGACATCGTTCTTGTAAATCGGAAGGTAGACAACCTGACCGGTACCGCGTTTCGTCTGGCCGAGGTTGATCGACAGTCCCTGAGCGAACTCGTTGCCACCGACTCCGCCGGTTTCCTGACGCAGCACGAGAACTTTGTACTGTCGCGGACGCTGCAAAGAGACAATGATGCGGTCCTGTCCCGGCTGCAGGATCTGGCGTTCGACCGTGTAGATGCGGCGGAGTGTGTCTTCGACCTGACGGATCGTCATGCCGCGGACGGGAATGGAGCCGATCATCGGCAGCGAGAGCGTTCCGTCGTCGCGAATCGTGAACGGGTAGCCGATTGCCGGAGGAAGTTCGGGATTGGTCGGCACGCTGATGGGCGGTGCCTGCCCCGGATTGCCGAGTACGCCTTCGATATAGACGCCAAGTACGTCACCGGCATCGACCAGGTGCTGACGCGGCGGGGTTTGCCCAAGCAGGGAAAGATCGATTGTCGATTCATTGCTCCGCGATTCGCCCATCATTTCTGGAGACAGGCACTGAGCCGGGATTCCATCGATGGGCCGAAAGGCTGCGCAGCCGCTGCTGAAGATCAGAAGAGAAAGTCCGATCCACCGGAGCTTATGAACGATCACCGAATAGTGCATGACGTTCTGTCATCCTTGACTGATTTCTCCGTCCGGAGGACCGGGCGGCGAAGTCTGTGAAGCGAACAATCCGTTGTTCACCGTATCCTGTTGACTCAGGACTCGCCGGCCGAGCCGATCCCGCGTGCGCAAAATCAGACCTTCCGAGCCCGGAGCCCCGTATCTTTATCGGACGCACTGCCAGTCCACTGAGACCGAAATACGGACCGGGGAACCGTTGTATCCCGATCAGGTGGCAAGACCCGCAGAAACCCCCCATTCCCCCTATTTGCACATCAGAAAGCTGAGGGGCTGTTTCGAAGGAAACCCCAGAGGCCGCGAATGAGATCGAAACGAATCCAATTCTCCATGTTCTCTCCGAAGCGTGCGGGTCCTATAATCCCGGCATGGAAGAGAATCTGGAGAATGAACTCGATCAGTCAGACCCGGCGCCGGAAATGGATTCCGGGCCGGTCGCCGCACGGGAGAAGGTCCGCAAGTTCCCGACGACCCCCGGCGTGTACCTGATGAAGGATGGCGAAGACCGCGTGATTTACGTCGGGAAAGCGGTCAATCTGCGGAGCCGAGCCGGGAGCTATTTTCTGAAAGCGGCTCAAACCGAACGACGGACGGCTGATCTGGTCCGCGAGATCGTCGATATCGACTATTTGCCAACCGATACCGAAGTCGACGCCCTGCTCCTCGAGGCTCGGCTCATCAAAGATATTCAGCCGCGTTACAACACCGAGCTGAAAGACGACAAGACGTTCCCGTATCTGGAGATCACGACCCGCGAGGATTTTCCGCGGGTCGAGTTCACGCGGTCGCCGCAGCTGAAAGGAACCAAGCTCTACGGCCCGTTCACGAGTGCGAGTCAGCTGCGGGAAACGATTACCGTTCTGCAGAAGATCTTCCAGTTTCGAACCTGCTCGCTCGACATCGAAGAAGATGACGAACGCTGGCGATGGTTCCGCCCCTGCCTGCTGGCGAGCATTAAACAGTGCACTGCCCCCTGCAATCTGCGAATCAGCAAAGAGGATTACCGGAAGGACATTCAGAAGCTGCGACTGTTTCTCGACGGGCAGCGGACGAAGCTGTTCCGGGATCTGGAGAAGGAGATGCAGGAGGCCTCGAAGAATCTGCAGTTCGAGAAGGCGGCTGCACTGCGAGATCAGCTGCAGTCGCTGAAGTCGATCGAGCTGCGGGGCGAGATCGATACGCATCAGCAGCCGGAGGTGTTCTACATCGATCCCAAGAAAGGGATGGCCGGGCTGAAGAAAATCCTCAACCTGCCCGAGATTCCCCGCCGGATCGAGGGAATGGATATCGCCCATCTGCAGGGCGGCGAAACAGTCGCATCGCTGGTGCAGTTCATCGATGGGCTCCCCTTCAAGCATGGGTATCGACGTTATCGCATCAAAGGCGTGGAAGGGGTGGACGACTTTGCTTCGATGCGTGAGGTCGTTTCACGCCGCCTGCGAGGACTGCAGCAGAAAGGGGAATCGTTCCCCGACATTCTGCTGATCGACGGCGGCAAAGGGCAGCTCAACGCGGCTCTCCAGGCAATGCGGGCGATTGACATCGAGCCGCCGATGACGATCTCGCTGGCCAAACGCGAAGAAGAGATTTACGTGCCGGGCGAGTCGGAACCGAAGCGGGTCTCGCGGCACTCGTACGGACTGCGGCTGCTGCAGTACGTTCGCGACGAAGCCCACCGCTTCGCTCAGCACTACCATCATATTCTGCGAAGGAAGTCGACGTTCGATGAGTGAGCAGCCTGCGGACAATCGAACCCGGCCAGGCTACGATCCACATGAGGAACGCCTGACGTCGCGCGACTGGACGTTTCTCGGCTATCTGGTCGGGCTGACGTTCGTCTCGCTGATTGTCATTCTGATCGTGATCGCTTCGCTGTTCCGAACGAATCCGAACTTCAACAACTTCCCCAAAGAAGCCCCGGAACCGGCCCGAGTCGCTCCAGTGGACTCGCCGTGAATATCAAACGGTTGGCTCAGATGCGTGCGTCTGAGTGGCAGAGCCACAAGAGGTCGGTGACCGACGTTCCTCGACGCGAAGTCTTTGCCATTCCTAAAAACGATGCAGGTGCTTCTTCACCGGTCAACAGCCGCCTCCTGTGACTTCGTCACCCAGACGTACACGTCTGGGCCATCCCGAGATCGGAGTGCGATGACTTGCAGGCTGGGATACTTCGCGGGTGGCCCGTCCGGCACGGGCGGGTGACGAAGTCACAAGAGGTCGCGTCATCGACGAGATGTATGCAAGGACCGACCGATTCCAATACAACACGCGGATGGCGCTGCCTCTTGTCGCTAACGCGACCCGCCCGCTGCGGCGGACGGGCCACCCTGCCCATCTGAACCTGATACGTGTGGAATACGGCTTCGCCTATTTCATCCGACTTATGCCTGGTCCGAGCGTATCAAATCGTTTTGCTCATGCGTTCGGCGAGGCGGGTGAGGGCGGAGCTGATGTCGTCGGGCTGGAGGTGGACGTTCAGCAGGCTGAAGGCGTCTTCGTTAGCGACGGAGGCTTTGAGGGCCTGGTCGAGTTCGGATTCGGTATGCACTTCGAATCCCCAGCCGCCGCCGAGCAGATCGGGCAGGCGATGGTATTCCCAGTTCAGAATATCGTTGAACGGGCCTTCGTGCAGGAAGCGTTCGGTCGTGTAGCCCTTGTTGTTCAAGACGACCACGATCGGATTGAAGCTGTGCCGCAGAATGGTCGAGAGTTCGAGGCAGGTCATCTGGAAGGCACCGTCGCCGACGAGGACGATCGGCCGGAGTTTTTCGTTGGCGACCTGCACACCGAGCGCAGCCGGAATGGCGAAGCCCATCGAGGTGTAGTAGGCCGGGCTGAGGAACTCGGTGTGCTGATGAATGACGAGGTCCGAGGCTCCGAACAGTGAGTCTCCGACATCGGCGACGACAACCATGTCATCAGAGAGCAGCTGGTTGATTCGCTGGAAGAGTCGCTTCGTGGTGACCGGCTTCTTCTCTTCCGGCTTGAACGGTTCGGCGGCCGGCAGCGGTTTAGGCATGGCCCGTTTTGTGATCTTCATCGATGCTGAGGCGAGCGATTCGAGGAAGTCATCGAGCCGGACGTCGTGGAAGTGATGGTAGCCGATTCTCAGTTGTTCGCTGGTCGCGTAGATACACTTCTGCGGATCGAGATGAGCCGTGTAGATGCCGAGGTTGATGTCGGTCATAAATGTGCCGGCGAGAACGACGCAGTCGCTCTCTTCGACATACTTCGTGACTGCTTCGCGGCCCATGGCTCCTTCGTAGACGCCGAGATAAAGCGGATGGCGTTCGCTGATGACCGATTTGCCGAGCAGCGTGGCGGAGACCGGAATCGAGTGCTTCTCAATGAACTTGAGCAGTGTTTCGCGGAGTCCGAAGCGGTGGACTTCGACGCCGGCAATGACGACTGGCTTCTTCGCTTTGGAAAGTCGCTCCGAGGCTTCTTCAATGGCGGCCTTCAACGCGAGTGGATTGCTGACGTAGTCTTCCACAGGTGAGGGGTTCGGCGAAAGGGGTTTGGACTTCACCCGGTCGCGCGGGAGTTCGAGATAGACAGGCCGCTTATAACGGGCGGCTGCAGCGAAGCAGCGGTCGATCTCGCGGAAGGCGGTTAAAGGATCGTCGAGCGATGCGGTGGCGACGGTGATTTTTTCGAAGACTTCCCGCTGGGTCTGGAAGTCACGAACGCGGTGATGCAGCAGCGGATCGTTGCGACGTTCTTCCATGCCGGGAGCGCCGCTGATGACGACGACCGGGGACTTTTCCGCGTACGCACCAGCGATTGAGTTGCAGAGACTGAGGCCACCGACGCAGTAGGTAACGCAGACCGCTCCCATGCCGTTGACTCGGGCATAGGCATCGGCTGCGTAGCCGGCACAGTCCTCGCGGGTGGTGCCGATGACGCGGATCGGACTTTCTTCGAGCAGACTGTAGAAGTTCAGCACGAAGTCGCCGGGGATGCCGAAGACGTCGCGGATGCCGCTGTCCTGGAGCTTGGCGATGAGATAGGAGCCGATCGACGGGACGGCTGCATTCTGCCCGACGGCTGCGGGCCGGGCGGTGCTTTGAGCCTCCGCCTTTTTCTTGCGAGCGGAAACGGACGCTGAAACCTGAGACGACTGCGACGAACGAGACGGCATGACTGCCTCCTGATGTTCGGGCCGGGGGAAGACTCCGCGTGTGGGTATTATACGCAGTCCCAGGTTTCGGGACAGATGAAAGTATCGGGGGCCGGGGATGCGGATTGTTAAGAATTCAACGAATCGCAACAGGTTTGAGGACATCAGTGGGTGGCCCGGCCTTTGGGCCGGGTGACGCAGTCACAAGAGGCTGCGCCATGCGGGAGATCTTTGGGAAAACACGTTCTGATCTTAATGGACGAACATGGTGAGTCCTCTTGTCGCTGATGCGACCCGGCCAGAAGGCCGGGCCACCCATTTCTCTGCGACTGGCAATCGGAATGGCAAACTTTTATTCTGGAGGGTCGACACCCGTTTCCTGAATCGAGACGCGAAAGGCTCCTGATGCGCTGTTTATATTTGCTACTGTTCACTCTTTCTGTGTTTGCCGTGACGGGTGTTCCGTCTGCTGAGGCTCAGGTTGAAAAGCCGAATGTGATCTTCATTCTCACGGACGATCAGCGGGACGACACGCTGAGCTGCGAAGGACATCCTTTTCTGAAGACGCCGCACATTGATCGGCTGGCCAACGAAGGGGTGCGGTTCGCCAATGCGTTCATCACGACCTCACTCTGCTCGCCGAGCCGGGCGTCGTATCTGTCGGGCGTTTACGCCAACACGCATGGCGTGGTCGACAACTTCACCGATTACCCGCGTGATCTCGACAGCTTCCCGAAGCGGCTGCAGCAGGCGGGCTACAAGACCGGCTACATCGGCAAGTGGCACATGGGCGAAGATGACGACTCGAAGCGGCCCGGTTTCGATTACTGGGTCACGCACAAGGGCCAGGGGGACTACTACGACACCGAGTTCAATGTCGACGGCGATCGCAAAGTCGTGAAGGGTTACTACACGAACGTAGTGACCGACATGGCAGTCGACTGGTTGAAGAAGCAGAAGAAGAACGAGCCGTATCTGCTGATTCTGGGGCACAAGGCACCGCATACGCCGTTCACGCCGGAGAAGAAGTACGAGCATATCTTCGATGATATCGAAGTCTGCTATCCGCGGTCGGCCTTCAATCTGGAAGGCAAGCCGAAGTGGATCGAACAGCGTCTCGATACGTGGCACGGGATTTATGGTCCGCTGTATGGATTCCGTAAAGACTTCCCGGATCGCTCGGCGGCAGCGGTGGTCGATTTCGAAAAGTTCGTGCTGAACTATCTGGCGTCGATCAAGTCGGTCGATGACAGTGTCGGGCGGATTTACGAGTTGCTGAAGCAGCGGAATGAACTCGACAATACGGTGATCGTGTTCGCTGGCGACAACGGGATGTTCCTGGGCGAACATGGGATGTCGGACAAGCGGGCGATGCACGAGCCGAGTATTCGCGTGCCGATGATTGTCCGCTATCCGCGTCTGGCGAAGCCGGGTTCGGTGCTGACTCAACAGGTGTTGAACATTGACCTGGCTCCGAGCATCGTGGAACTCTGTTCCGCCGAGCCGATGGAGAACATTCACGGTATGTCCTGGGTGCCGCTGCTGGAAGGGCAGTCGAAGGACTGGCGCGATGCCTGGTACTACGAGTACAACTACGAAAAGCAATTCCCCTACACACCGAACGTGCGGGGCATTCGCACCGATCGCTGGAAGTACATGCGGTATCCGCACGGGGACGGTTCAGAAGACCGGCACATGGCCGAGTTGTACGACCTGAAGAACGATCCCAAGGAGTTGAACAACCTGATCGAGAAACCGGAGCATAAAGAGCTGATCGCCAAGCTTCGCTCCCGCCTCGACGAGCTGATCGAAGAAACGGGCGGCAAATCCTGGGACACGCTGCCGATGGACGAAGGCATCAAAACCGAGCTGCCCGACGCCAAGATCCGGTAATGAAACGCGACTGGCGGGTGCCATGCCCACGCTTGCGTGGGCATGCTCGGTTCGATGGGACTGGACTGTTTTCAACGAGTCGAGCACAACCGGCACTGGCGGAGCCAGTGGTACCCGAATGTGAGTGATTCTTCCGTTGAGCCTGTGAGTTCGAAGGGCCCTTGAGCGAGGCACTGGCGAGACGCCAGTGGCACCCCGCGAAGTCGTCCCGGACAAGTTCGGGCCGATGATTCATCACTCTGAAGATTCCCACGGCTTCGCCGCCCGGATAGACGAGCTATCAGGGCCACACCGGCAGAGATTTATCTCCCTCATTGAGCGTGACATTCGGACGCATCGCGATGACGAAGTGGCTCGGCTGCCTTCTGGTTCTCGTGCTGAGCTGGTATGCGATGGAAGCCTTGCATGAGATGGGGCATGTGCTCCATGCCGTGATTTCCGGCGGGACTGTGCAGTCGGTCTCGGTGCCGTTGTGGGGGATTTCCTGCACACATGTGGAACCGAATCCGCATCCGGCATTTGTGGTGTGGGGCGGACCGGTCTGGGGGGTGCTGCTGCCGGTGTTGCTGTGGGGTGGCGTCCAGTGGAGGAAGCCGGGTTCGGTGGCGGCTCGGGTGCTGATGTTCTTTGCCGGGTTTTGCTGCCTGGCGAATGGAGCTTATCTCGGGATCGGCTGGGTCGATCGCGTCGGAGACGCGGGGGATCTGCTGGGCGAAGGGGTTGCACCGGGGTGGCTGATGTTGTTCGGGGTGTTGAGCTCATCCGGTGGGCTGTGGCTCTGGCATCTGCTGACGCTGGAACTCCGGATCGGCAAAGCCTGAAGAGGACGTGTGGCACTGGCTCCGCCAGTGCGGTGATCCAGTTTCCGTTGCTCTCCCAAAGAGCACTGGCAGAGCCAGTGCCACCCCGTCGGCGAAAAACCTCTTGTGGCTTCGCCACCCCGGTTGAATCAACCGGGGCTACCCCCAACGTTGTTCATCCAAGCCTCCGTTAGAAGAATTTCGTTCTCGGAAAAGCATTGGCGGAACGCCATTGGCCCCCTGCTGCCTCTCGGGGATTCTCAGGACACTGGCCTAAAATCGTTGCGGGCAGCTTTATGCCTGCGGGGAAGATCATTATGCTGGGTCTTCTACGCGGGAGAGGTCATTTTGTCATCACTTGAGGTTGATATGCGGGTAAGAGGGATTCGCGGAGCGATTTCTGCTGAGGACAATACGCGCGAGGCGATTCTGGAAGCGACGCACGTTCTGT
Organism: Planctomycetaceae bacterium; assembly: GCA_017795105.1. Taxonomy (GTDB): domain Bacteria; phylum Planctomycetota; class Planctomycetia; order Planctomycetales; family Planctomycetaceae; genus Rubinisphaera. Next base: position 4,453,074 of record CP051247.1, on the reverse strand, counting down.
TGAAGGAAGTTCTTTCCGCCAACCAGATCACCGAGTACGACGATGTCGTCTCGGCTGTCTTTACGACCTCGCCAGACCTGACCGCCTGCTTTCCGGCGGAAGCGGCTCGCGTGCTGGGGATGAATGAAGTTCCCCTGCTCTGTGCCTCGGAAATCGCCGTTCCGGGAGCTCTGCCGAACTGCATTCGTGTGCTGCTGCACGTGAACACGACGAAATCGCAGAAGGAAATCCGGCATATCTACCTGCGGGAAGCGGCCCGGCTGCGGCCGGATATGACAAGTGCTCAGTAAGTTGGGGCTCCGACCGCTGGCTTCGGCTCGGCAAATGGCCGGTTAGAATCCGAGGCTACCTGCTCAGTTGAAGAGCTGCGTCGAAAACACTGCTGGGCAAGCCAGCAGTGGCACCCCTTCAGACTCTTGAGCATACGATTTCGGCGGGCGTGACGGTTGAAATTCGTCTTGGTCGGTTTTTCGCCTCCTGCTAACATTCGGCCCGTTTTACCCACGGAAGGGATAGCGGAGCCGTAGCAGTGAAAATCAAGAGTCGCTTTTTGACCTGGCTGGTCGCCTCGTTCTGCGTGTTGACGCTGAAGATCATTTATGCGACCTGCCGCATTGAACGATGCGAGAAAATTCCCGGCACCACGCCGTACGCCGGGAATTACAAAGACCGCCCGGAGCGATTTCTCTACTGCATCTGGCACGACATCCTGTTGATGGCCATCTTCTGTGGCAAGCCGGAGCATATGGCGGCTCTGGTGAGTCGGCATCAGGATGGCAGCTATCTGGCCGATCTGCTGAAAATGGTCGGTCTGGTTCCAATCCGCGGATCGAGCAGCAAAGGCGGTCCCCAGGCGGTGAAGAAATGCCTGGAAGCAGCAGCTGCCTATCACATTTCGATCACGCCGGACGGGCCTCGCGGGCCGCGGCATCAATTGAAGCATGGAATCGTCTTTCTGGCGTCGCAGTCGGGACGCGGTATTGTGCCGGTGACATCCCGGGCCCGGCGTTACTGGCGGATCCAGGGTCGATGGACCGACATGCTGGTCCCGAAGCCGTTCACCAGAGTCGTGATCGCGACCGATGATCCGATCTTCGTGCCGCCGAATTTGTCGAGCCAGCAGCTCGAGCCTTACGTGAAGCAGATCGAAAAGACGATGCACTCTCTGGAAGAGCGCATCGATCGGCTGGTGCATCCCGAGAACTGGGTCGACACGCCGGATGCCACTGCTCCGATCTCACGGGCAGCCTGAAGCAGTCTTTCTCAGAAGGTAAGATGGCGGCCGACGACGAGCGGGACGTAATTCACACTGGGCTGATGCTCCATCAATCGCGACAGCCAGCGATGATCCATCCCCCGCTTTCGAGGTTCTCGATCCCAGGGTACGCGACGGGCCAGTTGGGTCCGAACGCAGAGGCACATGGTATCGATGTCGCCGGGACGAACCTGGCCATTCCACTGCCGCGGGAGAGTCACGTATCGGCGATGAGTCACCGACCAGTGCTCGGTCCGAACGATCCCGATGTCGAACCCGAACGCCGCAGCGTAAGCGGTTGTGAGGGCGTGCGGCTCATAAATGTTGTCGTCGTCCCAGAAGCAGACGTACTCTCCTCGAGCCTCAGCGATTCCAAGATCCTTCGCGGCAACGCCGAAGCAGCCCTGGTGGTCCGGAAGCTGGAGGAACCGGCCTGGCGAAGGCTCGACCAGTGCCGCTGCGATCGGATCGGGGCCATCGGAAACGACGAGATGCTCGATTCGTAGATTGCCAGGCGACTGCGACTGCAGTTGCCGCAACAGACAGGCGAGATGCTTCGGTCGCTGCCAGGTGTTCGTGATGACGGTCAAATCGGGCGATGAAGCGACCACGTGTACTCTTCCTGAGGCAATGAGTTGAAACCGGCTCTACTGAAGTCGAACCGGGTGCGCGAGCGGCGATGCGCGAAACCAGCAATTGCAGAAGAGGAGCCGTCGACGGTACAATCGAAGAAAATCGGAGGGGTTCATGAAGCGAGAATTCCAATTCGTCGAACAACTTCTTCGATTGTGCCGAGCTGACGAAGAACAACCAACAGGGGAAGACGTGGCTTTTCTGCGTGTGGTACAGGGAGGACGTCCCGGTGAATTGCATGAATTGACCGGCGAACGGATTGTTCTCGGTCGACATCCGAGTTGTGAAGTGATCCTGGATAACGCGGCCATCAGCCGGCAGCATGCGCGGCTCATTCGTCAGAGTTCGCAATTCGTGCTGGAAGATCTCGGCAGCCGCAATGGCACGTATGTGAACGGCAAAGCGGTCACCTCGACGCGGAAGATTGCTAACCGCGACCGCATTCGCATTTGCGATATCGTGCTGGAATATCTGGACGAACTTCCGCTGATGGAAGCCACCGTGGCGGGCGAGCTTTCTTACAATGAATCGCTCCAGCCAAACGCGGCAGGTCAGATCACGATCGACCAGGAGAACCCGGAACTGGAATCGTCATCGTCGATCATCACGACGATTTCCGCCAAGACGATGGGGCATCGGCTCGATGTCCGCCCTGAAGCGAAACTGCGAGCGATTATCGAGCTGACGCGACTGTTCAGCCGCACGTTTCAACTTGAAACCGTAATGAAGAAGACGCTGGAGTGTCTTTTCAGCCTGTTTCCGCAATCGGAACTGGGGCTCGTGCTGCTGATCGATCCGCAGACGAAGGAGCCGATCGTTCGGGCGGCCCGCGATCGCGATGGCGAAACATCGCTTGATCAGAAGGTCAGTTCGACGGTGATCCAGCAGGCCCTGGACAGTCACGCCGCGATTTTAAGCGAAGACCTGGGCGATGATACACGTTTTCGCGAAAGTGAATCGGCGTCGCTGCTGGAGATTCGTTCGATTCTCTGCTCCCCGTTGACCGGTGGGGAAGGAATGTCTTTCGGAGCGATCCAGCTGACCACGAAGGATCTTCGCAAGCCGTTCAATCAGGACGATCTGGATCTTTTCGTGAGTGTGACGGCTCAGGCGGCTCTGGCGATCGAGAATGCGCATATGCATTCCGAGATGGTTCAACGTCGGGAAATGGAACGCGATCTGGAAGTGGCGACTCAAATTCAGCTTGGTTTTCTGCCGAACAAGATGCCGTCCATTCTCGGGTTTGAGTTCTGCCATTTCTATCAGGCTGCCCAGCAGGTCGGTGGCGACTACTTCGACTACGTGCGACTCCCCGATGGCCGCCTTGCAATTGCGGTCGGAGATGTTTCCGGCAAAGGAGTGCCCGCCGCGCTGTTGATGGCCCGGTTGTGCTCAGCGGTCCGTTATCATCTCGTGGCGCAGAAAACGCTGGGAGAAGCGCTCTCGCAACTGAATCGGGAAATGCTCGACAGCGGCCTTGGCTTTCGATTCATCACGCTGGCCGTGATGGTTCTGGAGCCCGGGAAGAACGATGTCATTCTGGCCAACGCCGGCCATTTACCGCCGGTGCTGCATCACGCGGGCCAAAGCGAGTGCCTGGAAGGCGACTTTGCCGGGCTGCCTCTGGGGGTCAGCCCTGAGGCAGAGTACAGTCAACGGACGGTGCCCCTCAAGAAGGGGGCGTCTCTGCTGCTTTATACCGATGGGATTACCGAGACCGACAATGGCGAGGGGGAACTCTACGGGCGGGAACGCCTGCTGAAAGCCCGCCCGGAGAAAAATTTCTCCGCCGAAGATCTGATCAACTACGTGCTCAACGACACGATCGACTTCGGAGACGGGCAGCCTCAGCGTGACGATCGATGTGTCGTCGCCGTGAAGTACACCGGGTAATCGCAGGGTTGCTGCCCTGGGCCGGAAACGCCGATCGGGAATGCTACGGATTCTCGCGAACCGCGGTCGAAATGCGGATCATGGTGTGGCCGAGTTCGGAGATGCGTTGCTCGATGCCTTCATCGGAAATGCGGGATTCGTCGAAGGCGGCTCCGGTCGCGTAGACGAACTTCGGCAGAATGAAGCAGCGGAAGTCGAGCATCAGGCTGTTGGCCAGTCCCATGATCGACATGTAGCTGCTCGTGCCGCCCGCGGCACAGAGAAAACCGATCACCTTCTCCTGCCAGTTCTGACCGGTCAGTTCGATCAGATTCTTAAGAGCTGAGTTGACGCCGTAGTTGTAGATCGGGCAGGCGATAAGAATCCCCTCGGCTTCGAGAATCTTGGTGGCCAGTGTTTTCACGTTGGGATCGGCGTAGGCCCCTTCGGCGTCGCAGAACGGGAGCGGGTAGTCGCGGAGGTTGATCAGTTCGACTTCGCGTCCGAGTGAGTGCAGGCTCCGCTCGGCGGCTTCGGCGAGCACGAGACTCTTGCTGGTCGATTTCAGACTGCAGGCGAGAACGAGATACATCTGATTGCTCCGTGGGAAATATCGTAGCCGCCTCGCTGATTGAAGGCGGTGATGAACTGTGCTTTTTCAGACGGCTGGTGTCTGAACTCGATTCGACTCCTGCGGACTTGGTTTCGCAGCGGAAGGAAACCGTTTCCTGCTGTCGTCGCAGAGGATCATAGCGCGCTGAGGGACCGCTCTCAAGTAGCAGTCCGGCTCTGATCAGGCGCACCGGTTGGGCAAGGGGTAGAGAGCAGCCTGGGAAGAAGGAGGCGGAAATGGAAATCGATCTGAATCAGATCGGGACGTTTATCGGGGATCACGGGCTGGCATTGTTTCTGGTGATCGGGGCGGCGCTGGTGCTGGTTTACGGACTGTGGAAACCACCCGCCTGGATTCAGCTGCCGATTCAGCAGTGGCTGTTGAAGAAGCTGGAATCGATCGAACGGGAAACTCAGGCACAGGAGTTGATCGCCGAATCGACCCGGGCGATCTCGCGAACAGCCGAAGAGATCCGTGAGGCGTTGAGGACACAGGAACGGCGAGTTGAAGAGATCGCCCATCATACCGGCCGCGGGTCGCAGTGGCTGGATGACTGGGGGGAGTTCGTGCGGGAAATGTTTCAGCGACAGTTTGATCAGCAATGAAGAAGGAGAACGGATGTTGTACGGCAAGGGAACTTCAAGAGCTTACGAGTTGGACCAGAACGATGTCTGGAACGTGGTGATGACGTCGGGGCTGTCGGCTCTGATTGTCTTCGTGGGGAATCTGGCCGGAGCGCTGCCGAGTCTGGAAACCGAGAACGGAGCAATCTCGCTGATCCTGACCGGGGTCATCGGGCCGGCTCTGGTCACCCTTAAAGACTGGCTGAGTGATCATGCTGCCGGTCGCTAGGGGAATGGGAACGATTCTGTATGCCATGCTCGGCGTGCTGACGGGCATGGCTTACGAACGAAGCGGACTGCACTGGATGACGCTGCTGTATCTGGCCGTGCTGACCAGTCTGCCGGTGATGATCTGGACGGCGAACGCCATTCAGCGAACGGTCCGGGCATGGTTGCTGGCGAGATTGAATCGGCTGCTGGACGAACTGGCGGAGCAGCGACAGAAGGAGAACGGACATGCGTGAGAGTCTACTGCTGCTACTGACTTTAGGAATGGCCGGATGCCTTCCGCCGGTCGATCGAGACGATGCGGATCGAAAACCGGCGGATGCAGAGCAGGTGGTCCTTCGGGAAGTGTTCGACACGTATCAACGGGAGTTGAAAGCGTTGCTGCTCGAGGTGTCGGCGAAACTGGAGTCGGGGGAACTGAGAACCGAGCTCGAGACGAACCGCTTCATTCAGGAACAGTCGCGGCTGGTTCGCGAAGAAGCGTTTCAGCTTCTCAACGAAGACGCAGCGAGTTTCGGGGGCGAGGGCTGGTCGCCGGAGCGGGCGGCGGCGTACTGGAGAGAACAGGGGGAAGCATTGTGAGTGAAGGTTCTGTGGGACGGGCTCTGGGATGGCGGGCGGATCGAGAAGATAAGTCTTTCCTGTATGGACGATCGACTCGGTTCGAATATCTGCCGATGTCCGAGCTGCCGGAACGGGTTGATCCGCGTGGCAAGATCGGCGTGAAGGATCAGGGCCAGGTGGGAGCGTGCAGCGGATTCTCGCGGTCCTACTGCATGGAAGCGCTGTCGAACGGGATCGGTGGCGAAGGAATTCAGTTCTCGCCGATGTTCGCGTATCTGTCGGGGCAGAAGGAAGACAATCTGCTCGGAGGTGACAGCGGGGCGACGATCAGTGGAGGAATCAAGGCGTCGCGAAAGTACGGAAACTGTCCCGATGCTCTGTTCCCGTTTCCGGGTCGCTATGTGACGCGGATTCCTGACGAATGCTGGCCGGCAGCGGAAAAGCATCAGCTGTTGGCGCATGCTCCGGTTTCGTCCGCCGAGGAATGTCGGCAGGCAATCGGGTCCGGGTATCCGGTTTACCTGGGAATTATGTGGGATCGATCAATGGATGCTCCGGTGACCGATCAGTATCGAGTCGGTGGCGGCGGGGGCGGACACGCGATTTGTCTACTCGGTTACGACGGGGATTACCTGCTGATGCTCAACAGTTGGGGGTCGGGCTGGGGGGATCAGGGCTGGGCCCGCTGGCATATGCGAGCGGTCGACTCGATGATCCGCTCGTCCTTTTCGGAGTTCTTTATCGTCTCAGAAATCGAGCAGCCTCACCCGCGGACGTGGAACTACGATTCCATGCCGCTTCTGGGCTGAATGAACGAAGGACCAGAACGATGAGAAGGACGTTGATCATCACCTGCCTGCTGTGCGGGAGTGGACAAGGTTTCGCAGCCGAGGTTCGACCGACCGGGCAGGTGGTGATGCGGACGGCGGAGAACTGCCTGGCCTGCGAGCGGTTTGAAGCCGAAGTGATTCCGCGACTGATCGCAGCTGGCTGGCGGGTTAGCCCCGAGCCGGAGAACCATTTGCGGATCGAGCAGGTCCGGACGGGAATCGTGCCGGAGTTCATTGTCTTTCGCGAGGGAGAAGTCGTCTCGCGCTGGACGGGGTTCCTGTCGCATCGTCAGTTCCTCGATTGGATGAGCCGGTGCTTTCCCGCTCAGGCAGTGAAGGCAGCGGACGAAGAGCGGTGGAACTATCAGCAGGAAGGGTTGCTTCAATAATGCATGTGTCTCGTTTCGCGTTTGAAGAGTTGCTCTGCGTGGCGGAATACCGCGTTCGACGGTGGAATGTGCCCGGCAGCGATCTGCAGAAACTGATCGGACTCGCAGTACGTCTGCGGCTGAGCAATCCAGCAATGAGTCGCAATGACTTCCGGCAGCAACTGAGCGAGCAACGAAGGCGGTTTCGCCTGTTTCCGGGTGTCGGGAATCTGATCCTACAGGCGATTGTCAGTCGGATCGTGTCTCTGGTGATCGAGTGGATGCTCGATGAGTTGCAGAAAGAATCTCTGCTGAAGCTGACCGGAGAGGCGTACGAGCTTCCTGAAGTCGTGACTTGATTCGAACCGGTTCACGAAAAAAGCCCGCAACAGAAGGAACACCTTCCCGTTGCGGGCTTTTTTTAGAGCCGCCGATGTGACTCGAACACACGACCCATGCTTTACGAAAGCATTGCTCTACCAACTGAGCTACGGCGGCGATGTGTGGAAAGTGTATTCACGACGCTGTGAATTGCAAGTTCAATGACGCCATGGGGCTTCGATCTCCCTGTATTGTGGGACAGGCGACTGGTAAAATCGAGGAAAATCACCGCACCTCAACTGCGCTGCCGCGTTCCAGAAGCTCCTGAGGGATCACGAAATGCAGAATCCGTCGTATAAAATCGTCCCGGACCAGTCCGAGCTCGACTCGATTGAACGGGACCTGAAGTTCTATCCGAGTCCGACTGAATCGGCCCAAACGCTGACGTCCCAGCAGGTCGAACACTACAACCGCGAAGGGTATATCCGCCCGATCTCGATCTACAGCAAGTCGGAAATCGACGAGATTCGCAGCTATTTCGATAACCTGCTCGACAACGTGATGAAAGAGGGCGGCGACAGTTACTCGATCAGTTCGGCTCATCTGAAATACGGCCCGGTCTGGGACATGATGCATGACAGTCGGATCATCGACTGCGTGGCCGATCTGCTCGGCGACGATGTCGTCGGCTGGGGCTCACACTTCTTCTGCAAGATGCCACACGACGGCAAACAGGTCGCCTGGCACCAGGATTCAAGCTACTGGCCGCTCACGCCGAGCAAGGCCCTGACGGTCTGGCTGGCGATTGACGATGTCGATGCCGAGAATGGACCGATGAAATTCATTGCCGGTTCGCATCATTCTGGACATCTGACGTACCGTCCGAGCGATTCCCACGAGCACAATGTGCTGAACCAGACAATCGACAATCCTGAACAATACGGGACAGTTGTGGAGAATCATCTCGAAGCCGGACAGATCTCGATCCATTCCGATCTGCTGCTTCATGGCTCGGATGCCAACGATTCTGACCGCCGCCGCTGTGCATTGACAATTCGCTACGCAGCCGCCGATGTGCGGGCTCATTTGGGCTGGAATGGTAAGGGTGTACAGGTTCGTGGGAGCGATCCGAGTGGCCACTGGGCTAACAATCCGCGTCCTGATCGGGAGATTTAACGGTCAGATCCGGGAAATCCATCCCGTGAACACATAAAAGTGTCTGGATACTTGCGTAGATGAGGGGAGAGTCATCAGAATTGGCGCTACCTTTCACTTTTATCATTTCTTAATGAAGCGGGTTTTCTATGCGGGTCTTGGTGGGATGGGACGATACGGACGAAGCGGAGCTGCTGAGTCTGTATCTGAACGTTGACGATACGGATGTCGTGGTCGAAACGAGCTGGGACAGTTTTCTCGAACAGGCCCAGACCGGCGGGAACTGGGACGCCTTTTTGATTCAGACCAGTTCGCCCGATTCTGACTCGGCGTTTCATTACTTCTCGGAACTCCGCAAGGTTTCGGCCGATCATCCAATCGTCGGGGCAGCCAACCAGGAAGATGTCTACCGCATCGCCCGATTCCTGACCTCGGGGATGCGAAGCTACGTGCTTCGCGATCCCAATAAGGACTACATGTTCCTGCTTCACGCGGCTCTGCAAAGTGGAATCGATGCGGTCCGAGCCGAGCGGGAACGGATGATTGCCATCAAGCTGCGGCAGGAAGTCGATGCTGTCCGCAAGCTGCAGGAATCAATCATCCCCCGGCTGTTGAACGTGCCCGAAGGCTACGCGATCACCGGCCGGTACGAATCGTCCGAGATCAGCGTGATGGGCGGACTGCCGGTGACGATGGCCGGAGGCGACTATTACAACGCGCTGTCGCTGCCCGATGGGACGATCGCTCTGCTGGTCGGCGATGCCTCCGGACACGGCATGAAGGCGTGCATGTCGATCATGACACTGCACACGCTGATTCAAATGTTTCCCTCGAAGCGCTATCGCGATCCGGCGGTCTTTGTGCGGGACATTAACGACAACCTGTGCCGACAGGCGGTCGTGAATGACGATGGCGGCTTCATCACGCTGCTGTATGGAATTCTCGATCCGAAAGAGAACACCTTTGAATGGGCCGCGGCAGGACATCCGCTGCCGATCATTCAATGCCTGAAATCGGGAGAGATCGAGGAACGGGGCTGTACCGATTTCGTCGGCATGCCCCTCGGCATCTGGGAAGAAGCCGAGTACGAGAGTCAGAAGATCGACCTGCCCGAGGCCTGCCGGATGGCGCTGTATACCGACGGTCTGGCCGAAGCATTCGACGATGGGCAGAAAACCCTGGCCGAGTTCGGCGTCTCAGGCATCATGCGTATCATGTGCGAAACGTCGGACCGCACGCTGGATGATACGCTGGCCGCTCTGTTCGACGCCAGCCATGCCCATACCCGCGGCCAGGGCCGGCACGATGACACGAGTGTGCTGCTGGTGCAGCGGGATTGAAGGCTGAACCGTCGTTATTGTGATCGCACTGCTGGGCAAGCCAGCAGTGGCACCCTGCTCTTGCATCGGTAGGGCAGTCTCCCGCCTGCCGATCGTGCGCAGCGAAGACGACGCCTCACGATTGTTACGGCGTCAGGCACGATGGAACTGGTCGACGCTTTAAGCATACCCACGCAAGCGTGGGCATGGCACCCTGCACCGTTCTAATTCGCGGGTCTACTTCTGTGGAACGGGGGCATCGACGCGTTGGATGCTTCGGAGATCGCCCCAGTTTTGGGCGACCCATTCGAGGAGGTCCGCTTCGGGAGAGTTGTCGAGTGTGACTGGCCGGGGTTGCTCACGGACCGTCGGCATGGAATTGCAGCGATCGATGATGTACGTCGGACGTGCCCGCACCTGGTCGTAGATGCGAGCGGCGTATTCGCCGAGGATGGCGATTCCGATCGCGTTAATCGCTCCGAACAGGGAAACGATCATGGTCGTCGAAGTCCACCCGGGAATGGCCAGCCCGGTGATCATCTTGTGATACAACGAGAACACGGCCATGGTGAAGCAGACCAGAAACGAGATCGCACCGATCGCGTAGAACATGGTCAGCGGCACGTGAGAGAATGAGAAGATTGCCGTCTTCGCGAGTCGGAAAAGCCCTTTGAGCGAGACACGCGGCGTTTCGTCGTACCGGGCCGCTCGTTCAACCACGACTCCGATCTGACGAAAGCCGGCCCAGCTGCGGAGACCGGGAAGATACCGATCGCATTCCGGTAGCCGATTGATCGTATCCACGACCGCCCGATCCATCAGGCTGAAGTTCCCGGCGTCGAGCGGAATGCGGACATTCGAGACCGCGTTCAGCACGCGGTAAAACGAGTTGAACAGAACCTGCTTCCAGAGCTGTTCCTTCCGTTTGGTGCGTACTGCGTAAACGATCTCATTACCCTGCTGCCATGCCTGCAGGAACTCCGTCAGCGCGTTCGGGTCGTCCTGGAGATCGGAATCCATCAGAATGACGGCGTCGCCTGTCGCTTGAGCCATTCCGGCCTGGACGGCGGCCTGATGCCCAAAGTTTCGGGAGAGATGAACCGCTTTGATTCCCTCCTGCGTCGAACTGATCTGATCGAGCAGCTCGCCACTACCATCGCTGGAGCCGTCGTTGACGAAAACGATCTCGTAGTTCCAGCCGCCCTGTTGAAGGACGCCGGTGATTCGTTCAACGAGCTTCTGCAGGACTTCACGTTCGTTGAAGACCGGAAGCACCACAGAGATGAAGGCGTTTTCAGGTGATCGACGGGACTTAGACGTCATGGGAGGCCCTTTCGACCGACGCGAGTGGCCGCGACAGGTTCGACGACTGCTCGATGGCGGTCTTCGAAAATACACCAGCAACGGAAAGACCGCAGGGGATGTTCACGAAACGACTGCAGGCTCGTTCGAACGACGCACAGCCGAGCAGTAACTGATTGACCAAAGGACTGACGCGGGGAAACTCGGCCGACTTCCGTTGCGGACAGAGTTTCTGCCAGGTGCGAACGCCGACGGCGGCTGGAAGCGTAAATGAATTCCAGTGGGTCAACTCAAGTGTCTTGAATCCGGCCGCGACGGTTTGCTGTTCCAGCTTGCGGTTCGTGTAGCGGCGGTAATGTCCGAGTGCCTCGTCCCAGGTTCCGAAGAGCCATTGATAGGCGGGGACCGTCAGCAGCAGTTTCCCCTCCGGTTTGAGGACGCGGGATGCGTGCTGAAGGACGGCGACGGGGTCTTCCACATGTTCGATGACATCGAGCAGGACAACGGCATCAGCCGAGTCGGCTTCGAACGGCCAGGGCTTCCCCAGGTCATGCACGTGGACATCGGCGATGCCCCGCTTCTTTCCGTACTCGACGGCTTCGGGCATGATATCGAGCCCGGCGACTTCGTAGCCGAGTTCCTGGAAAGAAACCAGATTTCCAGCCGAACCAATTCCGCCCTCAACCACGCGAGCGGGAGCGGGGACATACTGTTGAAGCCAGCGCGTGACCAGTTCGCGTTTGGCGATATGCCACCAGTAGGTTTGCTCCAGCTGAGAGAGCTCGTGCAGATGAGCCACTTCCATGAGTCGTTCCATCCTCAATGACTTCGAGATTCCTCCGTGTTGCAAAAAGGCAACGCGTACTCAACCGATAGCTCAGAATGGCGCGGGCCGCGGAAGGAATGCGGAAGATTTTTAGGAGAGCGGCGAGCTTCAGAAAGGCTCTGCCGATTCTGCAGATGGTGCGGATCGTGGCTTCCACGGCGTCAGTGTTCTCCCTTGAGAAATTTGTGGTGAGCGTGCGTCGACATCGAGATTTATGAGCTATGTTCGAGTGTTGTCTTTCCGCAACCTGTCTAATTGTTCCATGAGGCTCGGATGTGAATTCGAACATACGCTCCTATGGGCTGGTCCCCTGGATGCTGCTGGGATTGCTGCTGATTGTCAGCGTACCGCTGATGCTCTGCATGCCCCTCACGGCCGATCCGGCTCTGTATGATCTTCAAGCCGAAACCGTGCTTGAAGGCGGGGTCCTGTACCGTGATATCGTTGAACCCAACTTGCCCGGCATTGTCTGGGCACACATCGCCGTGCGCAGCCTGTTCGGTTGGTCGGAGTATGCACTGAAGAGCGTCGATCTGGTGATCGTTGGTCTGATTACGGTTCTGCTTTGTCTGTGGTTTCGCCAGAACGCGAAAACGGAAACCGGACCGCCGGTCTCCGAACGTGTCTTCATGGGGCTGATGCTGCTTTGGTTCTACTTCGGGACCTCCGAATGGTGCCATTGTCAGCGCGATACATGGATGTTCCTGCCCGCTCTGCTCGCTCTGTATCTGCGACGACGGCAGATCGAGCGTCAACAGAATGACACGGCCTCGGGGGCTTCCCTTTTCCGCTGGGGCTTTGTGGAGGGGCTCATCTGGGCGACTGGATTCTGGATCAAGCCTTTCATCGCCATTCCTGCTCTGGCGGCAATGGTCTTCGGCTGGATACTGGTGCGGAACCGATCGCGAATTCTAACCGACATCGCCGGTGTTCTTTGCGGGGGCCTGCTGATCGGAGGCCTGGGAACCGTTTGGCTGATCACATCGGGAACCTGGCCGCACTTCTGGGAGATGGCGATCGAATGGAACCCGACTTACTTCGAGGTCGGCCGCGAACGCTGGACCTGGGATCGTCTCTGGCGACAACAACTGCGGTTCTACCCGTTCACTCTGGCTCACTTGGTTGCTCTGCCAGTTGCGGTTGTTTCATTGATCAATTGCCGACGACCGTCGGACGAGAAAGATCGCCTGAGTGATACGCTTCTGTCAGCCGTCTATCTCGGCTGGCTGTTTCAGACGTTCTTCCTGCAGCATTTGTTCGATTACATCCACGTGCCCGAAGTGATGCTGGCACTGACACTGTCGATCCGAGCCGTGAACGGCAGTCTCGACTTCCGCATCGTCTCCGGCAACAGTGTTAGAACCGGAACCTGCATGCGGGCTCCGCTGGCAGGTATCTGCGTGTTACTGGCTCTGGCGTTCAGCCCGGCGACCGACTGGAGTCGAGTCCAGCACTTGAAAGCCTGTCTGAATGAAGGCAGTACGCCAGCGGTAAAGACAGGCCTGCAGCATTTTCCGCTACCGGACTGGACCGAACTGCAACCGGCTCTCGACTTCCTGCGTCAACAGGAGTTGAACGATGGCGAGCTGACGGTCCACAACGTCTACGTGGTGCATGCCTACCGGGAACTTGATCTGAAACCGTCCACGCGATTCGTCTATCTCGACGTCCTGACCCGGGTCTTCCGCGATCATCAGGACGAGATTGTCGAGAGCCTCGATCGCTCCGGACATCGATTTATTCTCAGCAGTCTGCTGGAGAACGGTATGACTCCAGAAGAGTACCGGGATCGCACCGGCGCCCACGCATTGCCGGAAGCCTTTCCCCAGGACCATTTGGACGAGTTCCCGTACCAGCATCCCGTGGTGTTTCGCAGCGGGCAATACGTGATTCACGAGGTCAAAGGCTCAGCTGCGCCACTGAACCCGGCGTTCTCTCCCCTCGCTTCCATGTCCCGGGAGTAAGGCGGACAAAGCCGTTTAATCGTTAAAACCTGTTCAATCCGAAAAGACAACCAGCGGTCCTGAGAGTCCCCTTTCCTTTGCGAGGCAGGGGATTGACAAATCAGTACAACACCCCGTTACCGTGGATATCCGTTCCACGCTCCTACGTCGCTGAACCGTCCACCAACGCTCCGCCCCGCGAGCTACAAACGACGAAGAGTCATCATGAGCAATGTCACCCTGGAAGCTAAGCATCCCGGCGAGATGATCGTTCCCGTCTATCGACAGGAGCAGGAACTCGGAGACATCGTCGCCTACAGTCATGGGGACACGTCGAACTCGGATTTCGAGTCCATTGAAGCGAAGTGGATCAGCCAGCTTCAGCTTTCGCTGCCGCGAGAGAACGTGCACTGCCTTTCGCTCCGGACACGACTCGCCAAACGCACGCTCGATCTGGTCGTAGCCAGTTCACTGCTCCTCCTGCTCTCTCCGGTGATGCTGGTCACTGCGATCGCCGTCAAACTGACATCACCCGGCCCAGCCATTTTCCGACAGAAACGGGTCGGCCTCAATCTTCGTAAGAACCGTCCTGACCGCCGACAGATGGTACTCGGCCCTCCGCAGGAGCTGGGGGAACGCCGTCAGTCCGATTCGGACCGTCGCACGAAAGCCAAGTACGGTCGGGAGTTCACTCTCTACAAATTCCGCACAATGCGAACCGATGCCGAGAAGAACGGAGCTCAGTTCGCCCAGAAGAATGACCCTCGCGTGACTCCCCTGGGGCGCTTCATGCGAAAGACACGGCTCGATGAGTTGCCGCAGCTGTGGAACGTGATCCGCGGGGAGATGTCGATGGTTGGCCCGCGACCGGAACGCCCGGAATTCATTGCCGGCCTGTCTGAAGAGATTCCGAACTACGTTCAGCGTCTGGGACTGAAGCCGGGCCTGACCGGCGTTGCTCAGATCGAAAATGGGTACGACAACAACACCGAAAGCTTCCGCCGCAAAGTCGTCTACGATCTGCTCTATCTGCAGAACTGCTGCCTGTGGAACGACATCAAAATTCTATTCCGCACCATCCGCGTCGTGATGACCGGCAGCGGAGCACTCTAAGCTCTCCAGCGTGCGGTTAGGGGTGACTGGATGGCCCAGACGTGCACGTCTGGGTGACGAAGTCACAAGAAGCGCGTCTGAGACGATTCCTCGCAATGTTTCGTCAGATCACACACGGACAGACACCAGCAGTAACCAGTTTCTGCTATTCAAAGCAATTGAGTCTTTAGGGGTGGTCCTGATAGCACAGCTATCAGGGCGACGAAGCCGCCGGAGAATGCCCCTGTCCCATGCCTCAACTTCCACCTCTCCTCTCGTCTTTCAGGTAACGACACTTTCTCCTGGCGAGATGCCAAATCTCACGTCACCCCGGCTGCGCCGCCCCGAAGGAATCTGATGCGGCCATCTCTGCTGGTTCCACAGCCAGTCCAGCTCCCCAACGATCCTCGCTCCGTGGGTTGGCAACTCATCGCGGGTCAATCTATAACAGATCTTTCGCTTTGATCTGCCGAGGACCTGCCGTGACTGCTGATTCAACGACTCCCCTGCTCGCCTGGAAATTCGGACGCCGCGATTATCAACTCGGCCGCGATCCGCTGATCATGGGGATCGTGAATGTCACGCCCGACAGCTTCTCCGATGGCGGGAACTTTCTGCAGACCGAAGCAGCCGTCGACCATGCGCTGCGGCTGATCGATGAAGGAGCCGATATTCTCGACATTGGCGGAGAATCGACGCGGCCTCGAGCCGAGCCGGTTACGCTTCAAGAGGAACTGGCCCGCGTGGTTCCAGTGATCGAAAAGCTCGCTGGTCGAATCTCGATTCCGATTTCGATCGACACCACCAAAGCCGAAGTCGCCCGGGAAAGCCTCGCGGCCGGAGCCGAGATCGTGAACGACATTTCCGGCCTGACGTTCGACAGCGACATGCCCGTGGTCTGCAGTGAGACGGGAGCCGGGGTGATTTGCATGCACATTCAGGGGACGCCGCAGACAATGCAGAACAATCCCCATTACGACGACTGCGTGACCGAAATCGAGGCCTGGCTGCAGGATCGTCTGGCGACGCTGGAGCAGCAGGGCATTCCGGCTGAACGGGTCGTGCTCGATCCGGGCATCGGCTTCGGCAAAACAGCCCAGCACAACCTCGAAATTCTGTCCTCAGTCGCTGCCATCCGCAGTAAAGGA
Source organism: Planctomycetaceae bacterium (assembly GCA_017795105.1). Classification (GTDB taxonomy): domain Bacteria; phylum Planctomycetota; class Planctomycetia; order Planctomycetales; family Planctomycetaceae; genus Rubinisphaera. Next base: position 4,436,982 of record CP051247.1, on the reverse strand, counting down.
CGCCCCGTCCTCATCGGACATTCGCGCAAGAGCTTCTTGAAGAAGCTGCTCAACCGCGAGATGGAAGAACGCCTTGCCGGCACGCTCGGCGTCTCCATCGCCCTGGCCGAACAACACACCGACATTCTTCGCGTCCACGATGTCGCCGCAGTGAAAGACGCCCTGCTCGCCTGGCAAACAATTCGCAACGCCGGGAAAACATCCTAACCCGAAACGTCAGTGGGGGACCAGAACGAGAAGGCGGGTCGCGAAAGCGACAAGAGGCTGCGCCATCCGTGTGTTGAAATGGAATCGTGGGTTCTGAAACAAGCTCGCTCATGGCGCAGCCTCTTGTGACTTCGTCACCCGCCCGTGCCGGACGGGCCACCCAATCGATTTCAGCCTGCGGACGTCACTTAATCGGACTTACGGATTTCATCCAGGAGCGGCACGAGACCGGGGACGAATTCGTTGAAGGCGCGGGCGCGGTGGCTGATGCTTTTCTTGACGACGGGAGAGAGTTCGCCGAAGGTCTTGCCGTATTCGCGAATCAGGAAGTACGGGTCGTAACCGAAGCCGTTCGTGCCTCGTGGTTCGCGAATGATGACGCCGTTGCAGTAGCGTTCGACGTTCAAACGGATCGCTCCGTTCGGATCCGCCAGAGCAACGTGGCAGGTGTAGTGTGCTCCCCGTTTGGCGTCGGCAACACCTTCGAGCTGTTTCTGCAGATGCAGATTGTTCGACTCATCGGTCGCGCCTTCTCCACTGAAGCGGGCGGAGTAGATGCCGGGGGCTCCTTTGAGAGCGTCGACCGACAGGCCGCTGTCTTCGCCAATCGCCCAGTGGCCGGTCTGGCGAGCGACCTGGGAGGCCTTTTTCTCGGCGTTGGCCTTGAAGCTGTCGCCGTCTTCGTCCACTTCTGTTGCCGAGGGAAACTCGGAAACCGGTCGGACCGACACGCCGACGCCTTTCAGCAGAACTTCAATTTCGGCGGCCTTCTTGGCATTGCGGCTCGCCAGCACGATTACGGGCTGCTCCGTCACGACTGCTCCTCTTCGTCGTCGTTGTTTTCAACTCAATTCGATTTCAGCGGGATGATATCGACCGGCGTGAACTGATCGACCCAGCTGGCATCGAGCACCAGGCCGGGATGCTTGTACTGATAGTCGCCGGTTCCCCGTCGATCCACCTCTTCGGCAATGTACTGTTCCCAGCGACCGGATGGTAATCGAATGAGGTTCGGATTGGCGAGCACACCCTCTCTGCGGCGGGCCCGCCAGAGGAAGTTCTTGGCTTCCAGCTTCTCATCGAGCAGCTGCAGGAATCGCTGAGCGAGATCGGCATTGGGCAGCGAATCGACTTCAACCAGGAAGTCGTAGCGCGGATGTTGGTGCTCGAGCCGCCGTGCAACCGCGGTGATCAGTCCGAGTTCGATCCCCAGATCGGCAGCCGTATCATGAGCCGCTTCAATCACTTGATGCTCCGTCAGCTTCTCTCCTTCCAGATCGCCGACTCGCGTTCCTTTCTGAATAAACTCCAGCAGCGGAGCTTTCCCGACGAAGCCACGACAACGGACGATATCGCCGATGCTGAAGCGGAAGTAACCGGCCGAGGTCGTCATCAGCAGATAGTAGTCCTCGCCTTCGGTCAACTCGTGACCTTCAACGACTTCCGGGTTTGCCTTGCCGAATTCTGCGACCGGCATGTATTCATAGAAACCGGAGATTAGCGACGGCACGCCACGCGGCTCGGTGTCTTCGATTGGAATGGTATGTCGACCTTCGCTCGAAACCAGTCCCATGTCCCGCAGCGGTGAACCGCCAAAGTACTCGTGAAGATAGCGAGACTGATACCCGGCCGTTCCCCCCAGCCAGCAGCTGATGACCGGTTCGTTCCAGTAATCGCGGGGCAGTAGCCGCCCGGTGCGATTGATGATCGCTTCGAGCTGCTGGGCTCCGATAACGTTAGGCCTCTCGGTGCGGCGTGTCAGCAGGGCCCGCAACGGGCGCGGAATATCGAACCGCTCGGAAAGACTTCCGTCGCGGAGGTCGCGGATCAAATCTTCTTTGTACTGGTCGCCGATCTCGGCCAGGCGAATCAGCGTGCCCGGGTTCATCAGCAGAATCCAGCCGATGCGTTCGGTAATTGTGAGTCGCAGCGCGGTGTAATAACGGGCTTCGGGATCTTTGATGTCGTTCAGATCACTCGGCACCGCGTAGAATGGTCGCAGCAGTGGACTCTGTACGCGAGCCAGCAGTGCGCTGACCATGCTGATCGAGTATCCGCCCGAGGTCTTTCCCATCTCCCAGATGCCGGCCATCTGCAGCACTTTGTCGCCGATGTGCGAAGGGTGATCGGCGAAATACTTCATGCCCCAGATTCCCCACGCCTGCTTCAATTCCTTGAGCCAGACATTGGTCACGGGATTAAGCTTGGGCGTGCCACTGCTGCCCGTGGTGATGGTGAATCGCTGCAGTTTTTCGTGAGATGGGATCAGTGCTTCGGTTCGCCCAGCCGCCACGGCATCGATGTACGGAGCGAAATAGTCGTACTCGGAAACCGGCACCTGACGGCGAAAATCAGCCAGGGTCCGGATCTCGGCAAATCCGTGCTTGCGTCCGAACTCGGTGTCCCTGCAACTGCGAACCCGACGCAACAACCAGTCCTGCTGTTGCTGCGGTGCGTTGAACAGCTTCTTGCGAAACTGGCTGTATTGCCACGAATTGGCCAGCTGGAGTCCCGGACGGAGAGCCACGGGAATTTGAGCACTGATCAGTTGTGAAAACATGAGACCAAGCTGAAGTTAGCGTCGCGATGAACCTCCAGCGTGATCGCGATTTCAACGCCAGAGCAGGTGCGTCGGAGAACGACTGGGGATCTCCCGGTTCTTACTCACCCATTGAAGTATAAGGTGGGAATCGGCTGGCTTGGGAACGAAATGACTGCGCCACATTAGAGAAGCAGGGACATCTCCGGCACGGACCTTAACTGTGAGGATTGCGCCTTTCGCGACCATTGTGCGGAGTGCAGCGTTCATTAATGTCAACGCGGCTCGGGACTCCAGCCGACCGGTCACGATCAAATCGAAGATGCCGACTTTGCCGGCGAATCGCCCGACCCAGTCCAGAACATGAAAGTTCACGAACCCTTCGATCACTCCGGCGCGTTCAAAAACCAGCGTCGTCACCAGCGGGCTTCCGAGTAGCTGATGACGGAGCGAATCCAGACCCCAGTCGAGCGAGAGCACCATTCCGGAGGTCTCTTCCCGGATCAGTTCGACGCAACGGGGCAGATCCTGTTCGGTCGCGGGACGAACGCAGCCATCGAGCTTCCCCGGATTCGGCACCGGCGTGAGGGGAAAAGACATGCGAGCCATCCAGCCTTCCGAAGCTTTCAGCGCCCAGCGTCCCATCGTCCACGGATCGAGTACCCGAATCCACAGCCCGATCGTACGATTGAACTTCTTCGGGCGTCCGTTGCTCCGCTTCGGTTGCTCGGCCAGCGAATGTCGCGAGCCGAAATAGCGGTAGCTGACAATCAGGTCCGTCTTTTCATCCTGAAGGCGCCGGACACGGTCTCGATCGAGCAACGTTGCCAGACCTCGACCGCGGTATTCAGGATCGATCGACATCCAGCTCCAGAGAGAGCCGCGGATCTGTTCGCTGCGAACGCGAAATGAAAAGCTCGTTCCGAGCAGCGTGGCGATGAGCCGGTCATCGTCGTAAGCGGCGATCATATGTCGGCGGGAGTCGGGAGCATCCCATCGCATCTGCCAGCGAAAGAAGTCGCCGGTCCAGTCGGGGTACACCATCCGCCCCTGATAAGATTCTTTCCAGACAGGCGTGATGAATTCGGCCAGCTCTTCTGGCGTCCCCTGAAAATCATCGAGTCGGATCATGATGGCTGCTTCACCACGAACTTCGCCGCAGCTATCGTCCGTCTCATTCAGGGTCATCGGAGAGAACGAACGGTGAAGGAGGAGCAGGCCCCTCCTTCGTTCGCTGTTCTGTCAAGCAAACGGCACTGAGCCGTTCACTCTCTTCAATTACGGCAGTTCGCGAATACGAATGTTGCGCCAGCGGATTTCGTGTCCATCTTCTTTGAAGCTGTGGACCTGCAGGGCAATGAACCCTTCGCCGGTCATATCATCTTTAAGATCGGCAGCCGGAACGCCATTCAGGAACGTCTTGATCGAATCGCCGTTGGCGACGACGCGGAATTCGTTCCATTCGCCGGGCTTGAAGGCCTTGCGAGCGGCTTCGTTGTTGGCCAGGTTGTTCAGCCAGCCACGACGGCCTTCGTCGTAGATGCCGCCGGTCCAGGCGCGAGCCGAAGGATCGATTTCAACTTGATACCCGTGCACACGTCCGGCTTTGACGGTGGTCGATTTCTCTTTTCCGTCGACCGTCCAGGTGTAGGTCTTCGGTTCATCGTACATGTTGCTGCGAATCTGCACGCCCGAATTCAGAGTTTCGTCCGGCAGGAATTCGAGGATCAGTTCGAAGTTGTCGTAATCCTTCGCCGTGGTCAGGAAGCTGTTCGGCGTTCCCTTTTTGCTGGTCCCGACAATCTGTTCGTCTTCGACGCGATACTCGGCTTCGCCGCCCTTCTGAACCCAGCCGTCCAGGGTTTCGCCATCGAACAGCGGCTTGAAGTCATCAGCCGCAACCACGGCGGAACTTGCTCCGAAAACCAGAACTCCCAGCACCAGACACGTGAGGCGCATCATCAGTCTCTTCCTCTCGAATTGCAGATATCGATAGAACGTCCCGTCGGCAGCAGGCCGCCAGTTCTCGTGGCCGGAACATCCGCCGCACGGTTACGGAACTTCAAGATTCCTGCCTATCTTCAGCGATTCCCCCGCACGCGTCAATCACCCTGCCCGGTTCTCTCAGCAATCGGACATTACAGCCCTTCGATGTACCGTAAGAACTCGACCTCGATCTTCGGGATCGTGGTCCCGAATGATTCTTCAATATCGCGGATCCGCTCGGCTGCCGAGTACTCCCCGACCGTTTCTCGCTGGGAGATCCGCTGCATGTAGTTGGCGTAGTCGGTTTTATGCCGTTCCATCAGAAAGAACGAGAAGGCCCAGGCTTCACTGTAAGCATCCAGAGCCCGGGTCGAGAAGTCGATGTCGGTCGTGATCAGATCGTACAACGCCCCTTCGGCTCGTCGTTCTTTCGCATAATTCCCGAACCAGACGTACCGTTCCCGGTTGACCCGTTGAATCGCCGAGCTGGACCGCATTGCCCCTCGCATATCTGGATGTTCGAACACGGTCGCCAGTCCCTCAATCACCCATTTCGGAGTCTCGCCGAGCCGCGAATGGAGGCCGACATTGAAGGCAATCTGATGAGTCGCCTCATGCACAAGCGTCTCCTTCAAACCGGATACGCCGCCGACCCGGGCGACAACGCCGGACGAGGCAGGAGTCGGGGTTTCCGCGGAAGCAATTGATGTCTGCGGATCGTAAAGAGCGACGCGGTTCGTCTTTCGGTGATAATAGCCGGCCAGTCCGGGGACGGCCCTCACGCCATCTTCAGCGGCGTAGTTCACAAACTGTTCGTGATCCGGGAAGACAATTGCCACCATCGGAAATTCGGGACTCGGCAGATCAAAGCCCCGGACCGAGAAGTGACTGCGAAACTCGCGGTAGAACTGATCGAGCACTTCTCCGTAGTGGTCGGCATTCCCCTCGGTGGCGACCACGAGATACTTGCTCGTCCCTTTGATTTCGAACTCGGCTCCGAATTCCCGACGCAGTTCAGAACGCAGTTCGACGGCTCCGAGCGGCGAGAACGGCTGATCAAGCACTCGGAATCCGGTCACGTTGTTGACCTCGATCTGCGTCAATCGTCCGTTTCGTTCCAGAAGCCAGCATTCCCGAGCGTTGTGGTGAACGAGTCGCCCGACGTGGAGCGATTCTCCCACGCCCAGTTCGATCATCTGTTCATCGGCTTTCAGTCTGGTCGCCCCGAGCCCGACAGCCAGCGTGACAATCATCACTCTGGTCCAGGTTGTTATGAGCTCCCGTGTCATCGCTCCCCCTCCGCTTTGCCGCCCGCAACGTGTTCTCAGAATTCGGCCGCCCGTCTGTGAGCGCAGTCGTCCGTGCTGAAAACATAGCTTGCGCCCGTCCAGCGGCTTCGCGATTTCCGCCATCAGGCGATCTTTTTCCGTCATCGATCCCCAATGTTGCCAAAAGGCATCATCGCCCGTCCGCCTTCCGCCTCATCGAGGAAACATCTTGTCCCGGAAGCGTTTTTGCCCCTAGAATTCCCGCAGAATCACTTCTTCAGACATCGTTCCCACGAGGTCGTTTCATGCTCCGTCTCGTCCGTACTTCCGTTTCGTGCCTGCTGTTGATCGCCGCGGCAATCGGTTCATCGCTGCTGCCAGCAGATCACGGCAACTCCGTCTTCGCCCAGGATTTCACCTCCGACGAGCCGCTGCACACCGATGTGAAGTTCGAACTGCTCCTCTCCCGGGAACGAACAAACGGACTGGCCGGGCAGCAATGGGCCGAGATTTTCCGCCAGCTCAACGTTCCGGTTCGTGTGCGTCAGCCGTTGTTCAACGACAAGTCGGGTATCGAACAGCAGACGTTCGGCACCACCCGCCGCGTGACCGCAACCGGCCTGCTCGATCATGGAGGAGATATCGTCTTCCCGGACCGTCGCTTCTCGCGAAACGATGTCGGCAAACTGCGGGAATGGATTGAAGAGCTCAAAACCTATGGAGCACAGGGTGCCCCGACTGGTCAGCCGCTGTGGGGGATGACTCAGGCCGAGTTCGATGTACTTCACGCCGCCATGCAGAAGCCGGTCGAAACCGCGACCAGAGACCTGGATCTCACCGCTGCCATCGTCGCCATCGAGCTTCCGGAAAAGTATCCGCTGAAGTTTACCGAAGCCGCCAAGACTCAGATCGGGCCGGTCGATGACATCGCCGCCGTCAAGAACGATGTCACCGGCTTCGCCAAAGGGACCGCGTTCGCTCTTCTGCTCCGCGAATACGGCGTCGCCTTCGCCCCGAAACGGCTGCCCGATGAATCAGTCATTCTGCAGGTCGAAACCGCGGAAGAAATCGATCGCGCCTGGCCGATCGGCTGGGACCCCGATTCGCTCGGCCTCTCGCGACTGCAGCTGGCTCGCGATTTCTTCCTCCCGGCGACCATCGAGATCGACAAAATGACGATGACGCAGATGCTCGACGAGTGCCGCAAAACCACGAAACTCCCGGTGCTGGTCGACGGACTGGCCCTCGATTCCCTCAACTACGACTTCAACCGGATCGTCGTCGACTATCCCCGACGCAGAACCTCCTGGAGCCTGGCCCTCCGCACCCTGGTCGGCAAACTGCAGCTGACTCAGGAACTCCGCGTCGACGAAAACAACAAGCCGTTCGTCTGGATCACTCGCTTCCAGAACGAGAAAAATGAGTCGGCATCGAAGCGGTAAACCGGTTCCCAACCGCGGAAACGAGTTTCGACGAACCTGTCTGCGCCGGGGTTGTCAGACAGGAAACGGGTCAATAAAATGCCTCGACTGATGGCGCGAGCCCCGGAGATTTCCGGAGATTCCTCCCATCACAGCCCGGTGGTGTAATGGCAGCACAACGGATTTTGATTCCGTTAGTCTGGGTTCAAATCCCGGCCGGGCTTTTCTGCTCAATTGCTGAAGAGCCTTCGAGAGTGATCTCGAACTGAGTTTCACCACCGTTTGCTTCTGCGAGATCCTGCTCCGTTTCTCGCTCACGCTTGCCTGCTATACTGGAACTTTTCCGCGACCGCATTCGCGGCTCTTCGAATTCCAGTCCTGCTCGCCGCAGATGGTGATTGTACGTCGATGGCTGATTCTTCTTCCGCCGGTTCCACGCCCGCTGCCCCGGAACGCGCCTCGTTTTCCCTGAAGCCCTGGCAATCGCTGCTGCTAGCCTTCGGCTGGCTGGCCGCGTTCTTTCTGATGTTCTATTCGCAGGTTCTGCCCAACGCTCAGGCCCTGCCCGATGGGACCAAATGGAATCGCTGGATGGTCTGGCAGTACGTGCCGGAAATTCTCCTCGATGACTTCGTGCCGGTTCGCGATGTCGACTCGCCCCCGGCCGGACTGAAGTTTCTGCCGCAGCGGATTCCGTTTCTGGCAATCGCCGCTTCAATCTATCTGCACGCTTACTGTTTCGGAACCGGGCTGTTTCATGCCCTCGGCCTCAAAATCAAAGCGACCGGAAGGGCCGAATGGCATACGCTCAGCATCGCGACCGGTCTATCACTGCTGTCGCTCGTCACCCTCGGACTCGGTCTGGCGGGACTGCTGAATCGGCTCGTGTTTCTGCTGGCCTATCTGCTGATTCTGATGTTCTGGGCCGCGATGCATGCTCGAGCCAACGGCAGTGTTTCCGCCTGGTATGGGCGGATGAAATCGTGGACTCTGCTTCAGTCGCACAAATGGTCTCAACGCGAGTGGACGATCACATCACCCCGCTTGTGGACGATCATTGTCGTCGTGCCGTTCCTGATCACGATCTTCCTCGGCGGGATGCTCCCTTCGACCGACTTCGACGTGAAGGAATACCACTTCGGCGGCCCCAAGGAGTACTACCTTGCCGGGCAGATTCAGATGCTGCCGCACAATGTCTACACGAGCTTTCCGTTTCTCACCGAAATGCTCACTCTCACCGGCATGGTGCTGATGGGCGACTGGTACTGGGGAGCGGTCGCCGGCAAAGCGATTTTGATGGGCTTCGCCCCGCTGACCGCCATGATCGTCTATACGATTCTTCGCCGCTGGTCCACTCCCGTAGCCGGCTACCTGGGAGCGATCATCTTCCTCACGATCCCCTGGACCTATCGCATTTCGATCATCGCCTACACCGAAGGGGGACTCTGCCTCTACGTGGCCGCGACCTTACTGGCGACGCTCATTGCGGTTGCTTTGCTCAAGAAGAAGCCGAAGCCGACCCGCTGGCTGTTCGTGACCGGACTGCTCGCGGGCAGCGCGATCGCCTGTAAGTATCCCGGGTTGATCTCCGTGACAGTGCCCGTCTCTTTGTTTCTGCTGGCCGCTTACGTGGTCGCGGTCCGAAACGGCAAACGGACGAATCGTGACCTGCTGCTGGGAGCCGGAGCGTTCGTGCTCGGCACGGTGGTCACGTTCGGGCCGTGGATGGCGAAGAATCTCGTCGAAACCGGCAACCCGGTGTATCCGCTCGCTTATTCGATCTTCGGGGGAGCCGACTGGGATGCCGAGCTGAACGAGAAATGGAAAGCTGCCCATAGTCCGAATCAGCATCGGATCACCCATCTGTTAGCGAGCATCTTCGATGTCTTCGCCGTGAACGACTGGCAGTCGCCGCTCGTCGCCGGCTTCGGTCTGATTGGCCTAATCGTCGGTTACCGCGAACGTTCGATTCGCTGGGTCGGAATCTATCTCGCCTGGCTGCTCTTCTCCTGGTGGCTCCTGACACACCGCATCGACCGCTTCTGGGTGCCGCTGCTTCCGGTCGCCGCCTGTCTTGCAGGATACGGAGCGTGGTGGCTGTTCCAGCGAACGAAACTCGGCGTGATCGTCTTTCTGGTTCCGGCCCTGATCTACAACTTCGCGTTCATCACGACCGGACTTTCCGGCTACAACGCGTACGTCACCGATCTGAATGCGGTGCGAAAGATCACGGCCAATATCACGTCGCCCGAAGTCGTCTTTCTGAACGAACTGATGAAGAACGAAGAGGGAGCCGTCCTCAGCGTCGGTGAAGCCGAGCTGTTCGATGCGACCTTCCCGTATCACTACAACACGGTGTTCGATCGATCGCTGTTCGCCGAGTGGACGGGAGTTGTCGATCGTGACCAGCCCGAAGGAGACTGGGCGAACCGCCCCGCAGCGGAGATTCGGGAGATCTTCAGCACGCACAACATTCGCTACGTGCTCGTGAACTGGCAGGAGATTCTGCGGTATCGCACTTCGTACAAATACACCGACTTCGTGACTCCCGATCGCTTTGCCGCGTTGCAGGAGATGGGCATTCTCGGCTCCGCTCTTCCGAACACGCCATTCATGCGCGACTACCAGTCGCTGTCGGACACCGAACAGCAGGAAATCGAACGCTGGGCGCCCGAGTTGATCTCCGAGTTCAACGGGCAGAAGATCTTCATCACCACGCAGGTCTTTCCGGTGCTCCCGGAATAGTCAGCCGTTCGGACCGCGCATGAAAAAAGCACGATCCGGTTTGAGGAACCGGACCGCGCTCATACGAAGGAGGTCTACTCTGCAGGTGTGTTCTTAAGTGGCTTGCTTATCTGTGTCGCCGTTCGATCCGCATAAGATGCCGCGTCTCAGGTGAGAACGCGATCCTATGCGGACACACGGTAGAGCGATCCGCTCTATTCGGGACGGACGTAGCCGAGTTCCCGGATGACTTCATAGAGTTCGTCGTAAGTGACGAACCGCCGACGATGTCGGAGTTTGTACTGGTCGACAGCGTTGGCCAGCTCGGCCACTTCCGGCCGGGCGTGTTCACGGGAATCGCCGAACTGGCGGCGATCCGGCCCATTGTAATTCTCGGTGCGGTCTCCACTGCGTCGATCCAGGATCTGTTCCTGGGAACCAAAGACTGTTGCCATGTTCCACCTCTCCGCTTTCTCAAAACTCCGCAGGCCCCATACCTGCACGGTTGTCTGGACTCTGACCCATTCAAACCTAGGTCGAGAAATCAATCTCTGCGGATGGGGCGTGCAAAAACCGGGAGAAAGCGGCACTCAACGCACACAACAAAGCGGCAACCGATACAACCCGAACAAGCCGATCCAGATTTATCCCTGGTATCAATTCCCTATGTGACTGTGAAGAGAAGCTCGAGAATGCTTCTCAGTGCCAGAGCAGCCGGTCTTCGTCGAGGTTGATCGAAACCGGTTCCAGCCGCTTTCCGCCCCGCGGCTGAGGGATAATCAGCGCGGTGATGTCAGGATGCCGCTCGCAGTAGGCCAGCGACTCTTCCAGCGGCAAGACATAGAACGCGGTCGACAGGGCATCGGCGATGGCTGCGGACGGGGCGGTGACCACGGCGCTGAGGATATGCTCCACCGGCCAGCCGGTGCGGGGATCAAAAATATGCCCATAGCGTTTCCCCTCGTGCCGAAAGAACTGCACGCCGCTCCCGCTTGCGGAGAAGGCTCGGTCTTCCAGCATGAACGTCGCAAGACGCTTCTGCGGAAACAGAGGATGCCGAATGCCTACTGGCCAGCCCCCCGCCTTTCGATGCGACCCTCGCGCAATGATGCTGCTGTGTCCGCCGTGAATCAGACAGTTCGTCAGCTCTTCCTGATCCAGAAACGCAGCCACCTTATCGAGAGCGAACCCTTTGCCGATGCCGCTCAGATCGAGCCCCATCTTCGGATCATCAAGTCGCAGCGTCAGCAGATTGCGATCGAGCACAACCTTTGTGTAATCGCTGGCTTCGACGGCTTCATCGACTTGTTCCTGCGTCGGGACTGAACCTCGAGACCGACACTCCCGCCAAAGCAAATTGAGGGTCCGGGCAGCCGGCGTGAACGCTCCCTGCGTTTCTTCGGCGAGCTTCAGCGAGAGTTCGAGTAACTCGAACAGCTCCTCATCGACCGCACAGGGCTCGTGAATCGCCTCGCGATTAAGTCGCATCAGTTCGCTCTGTTCGCGATAGACCGTGAGCTGATCTTCCACCGGATGCACGAAATCGAGTGCATCGGATGCGGTGATGGTCTGCCGACGATCGTCCGAGGGATTCAGAATGATCGAGAACTCACAGGCCATGGCCCGCGTGGTAAGCCGAACGGTATCCGCTGAAGAAAACGCGGCTGCTTTCTCGTCGCGGGCGAGCGCATCGGCGAGTTCCTGGCCGTGGCGTTCCATCGAATGACGAATCGCCCGGCCCGAAAGCAGATCGCGTCTGCTCGGCTTTAGATGTTTGTCCTGATCCTCATCGGCCATGATGAATTCTGTCCATCGGTTCTCTGAGTGATGCCAACCAAATCGGCTGCGAATTGAAGGGCATTCTCAATTTTGATCTTCAGGGGCAATTGTAACAACGCCTCGGGCCGCGATAATGCTGATGAGACTTCCGTCCTTCGAAACAACAGACAGGACTCCGCCCCCCTCCGTTTGAACACCTTGAATTCATGACTGACCAGAACAACCAGCGTCCCATCCAGGAGATTCTCATCTATCCCGATGGGCGGACCGTTCCGGTGAAGGATGTCGAACCGCGACGCCCGCCGCGAAAGCAGCGGCCCGTGCACACGGTTTACCTCTGGTCAATCGGACTGTTCGTCGCCACCTGTCTATCGACCTGGTGGGTGGGCGAACGACGTTACGCCGACGGGTTCGGCTACATGATTCCCGTGATGGCCATTCTGCTTGCCCACGAGATGGGTCACTATCTCGTCTCGCTCTTCTATCGCGTTCCGGCGACGCCGCCGTTCTTTCTGCCGATGCCCTTTTCTCCGCTCGGCACCTTCGGGGCGGTCATCGTGAAACCGGGCGGCGGCGAGGATCGGAAGAAGCTGTTCGACATCGCCATCGCCGGCCCGCTCGCGGGGCTGGTGGTCGCGATTCCGGTCTGTGTTTACGGTGCGATGACGGCAGAGCCGGTTCCCCGCCACGATCTGACCCCCGATCAATACCAGTTCATCGCTCCGCCATTAATGAACTGGATTGTTAAACTTGTACGAGGTGACTGGGATCCGAACATGGCGATGGAGAGTGCAATTCTCGACGCCGGCTGGGTTGGGATTTTCATCACCGCGTTGAACCTGATTCCGATTGGTCAGCTCGACGGGGGCCACATTCTTTACGCGCTGCTGCGAAAACGGGCTCACATGGTCGCCGGTTCGCTCATCTTTGGAGCCCTGGCTTACATGTTCCTGTCGGGTAACCTGTCGTTCATGCTGATGCTGCTGCTGATCATCATGATGGGGCCTTACCATCCGCCGACAGCGAACGACTATGTTCCGCTGGGGTGGTTCCGCGTCATCCTCGGCTGCATTACGCTGCCGTTCATTTTCATTGGATTCACTCCGACTCCGATAGCCGTCGGCGGTTGAGCTCGAACAAACGGGCCGCCCGGGGAAGCACCGTGCCGCAATGCTTGCAGTACAACGCATCGGTCTCATGCTGATGCAGATCGCAATGCGTGCAGGGCACATCGAGATGCCGCTCCGTCTTCGACGCATGAATGACTTCGACGGAAAAAACGCCTGTCGGCACGATGATAATCCCATAGCCGAGAATCATCGCAAGAGCCGCCAGTGTCTGCCCGACAACCGTCTGCGGGGCAATGTCTCCGTAGCCGACCGTGGTCATCGTCACGATGGCCCAGTACACGCTCTTCGGGATACTGGTGAAGCCGTTCTTCGGACCTTCGATCAGATACATGGCCGATCCCATGATCAGAATCAGCGTCATCACGACGAGCAGAAAGACGAGAATCTTGCTCTGCGTCGCCCGGAACGCGATCCACAGATACTGCGACTCCCGCAGACAGTGAGCGATCTTAAGCACACGGAAGACACGCAGTAATCGCAGCGCCCGAATGACGAGCAGCGACTGGGTGCCGGCAAAGAAGATCGCTGCGTATGTCGGAATGATCGACATCAAATCGACGATGCCGAAGAAACTCCGGGCATAGCGGACCGGTTTCTCAACACAGCTGAGCCGCAGCAGATACTCAATCGTGAATAGAATTGTGAAGAACCATTCGAGCCCAAAAAAATAGAGCCCAAAGCGAGCCTGAAGGCCGGAGACGCTTTCCAGCACGACGGTCGCCACGGAAATCAGAATGGCGACCAGCAGAGCAACATCGAAGTAACGCCCGGCTGGCGTATCGACGCCAAAGATGATTTCGTTGAGTTTCTTCTGCCACGGCGAAAGCGATCGCCCATCCAGGAACGGATCGTGGTCCATGTCCACAGGAATGCGTTCCCGGCGGTTCAGCGCGTCTTCCGGGTCGATTTCGGTCTGCTCAGGTTCGTTGTTCACGGCTCAGTGAGATGCCTTCAGATATTCCAGGGTGTAGCAGTCTGCAGATTTCACCTGTCCGCTCTCGATCAGTTCCAGTTCTTCGAGCTGCTCAACCAGCGTCTGCCAGCGTTCGGGAGCCATCGCTCCGGTGAACTCGCCGCCTCCATCCAGGCAGAGCGGCTTCAGCTTTTCGAACCCAGCGTTCATCACCGCGACCGGCATTTCAGGATTGGCCTGTTGAATCTGTTCGTGAACTGGCTGCGGGTCGGCCAGATAATCTCTCCAGCCCAAGATCGAGGCTTCGACAAACTTGCGAACGAGTTCGGGATCCTCTTCGATCAAAGATTCCGAGGTCATTAGCACACTGGAGTAGGGATCAAAGCCCAGCTCGGAGACCATTAGCGTTCGCGTTTTCACGCCCTGCTCGGCCGCCACGATCGGCTCGCTGAAGACATACCCCTGCTGCGCGAACTTCGGGTCTTCCAGAAACTGCCCCAGCGAACCGGTGCTGCGAACAATCTTCACCCCCTCAAGCGGCACGTTCTTTCGCAGATAATGTGAAAACGCAGGGGCATCGCTCATCGCCAGGGTCACGTTCTTCAGCTGGTCGAACGTCTCGATGCCGGAGGATTTATGCACCACGATGCATCGCGGCGAATGCTGGAGCGGAGCCATCAGCCCGACAACCGGGGCCTGCTGAGCCCGCCCGAGAACAATGCGGTCGGCATTCGAGATGCCGAAAGTCACGCGGCCGGTCGCGACACGCTGTATAACCGGGCTGTCGGGGCCGCCCGGCAGGATTTCGACGTCGAGTCCGACATCGCTGTAATAGCACTTCGAAAGAGCAGCGTAAAACCCTCCGTGCTCGGCTTCCGGGAGCCAGTTCAACGCCAGTGTGACCCGAGTCAGCGAAAACTCGGAATGATCGGCCGCCGACTCGTTGATTCCCGGGTCGTCAGCGGGCCGTGGAACCTCGCCCGAACAGGAGCAAAGACCGAGCAGAAGAGCGAGACCAGATAGCGTTCGCAGCAATCGCATAGCGGGAATCCCTGATGAGAGTCAGCAGAGGGTGACTCTCAAACGATACAATCTGCATAACCGCTGCGAAACCCAGAAGAGGTTCCGGCCCAGCTCCTCGGAACCGCAACCGGTCCGATTGCGACCTATGCTTTCAGAAGACGAACTCGCCGGCGCTCGCGCGAGTCATTCTTCCCGCATCTTTCAACCAGGCCCCTGGCGATGCTCAACACACTCTGGACGAACATCTGCTTTTACGCCGACTTCTACTACACCTTCGCCCTGCGCTGGTGGTCGAATATCACTCCGCCCGAATACGGCATGGTCCTGATTGGCGTCGGCGTCTTCGGCTGGGTCCTCATGAAATCGGCCAGCCGGAAGTAAAACGGTGTTCCCTCGCCCCCGTGGGGAGAAGGCCAGGGTGAGGGGGAAATGCGGGTGACATGCCCCACGGGCCGTTGATTCTCACTTGAATGGAGGGGGTAGCCCCGGTTGATTCAACCGGGCTGGCGAAGCCACAAGAGGTTTCACTTCGACGCCTGAGCGATAACGTGTTGTATCACGGAAAGAGGAGACCTCCTGCCGACTGCGTCGGCCCCGGTGACCGACATATTCCGGCGGAACGACATCCCACGGTGCACAGCCTCTTCCTGTGACTTCGTCACCCAGACGTGCACGTCTGGGCCATCCCGCCCTACGCGGAGAGGGCTTCGACCGCTTCTTCGCGGGTGTCGTAGTAAGGCCAGAGCTTGAACAGGCTCATGTTTCGCAGCACTTCGAGCATGTACGGGCTGGCGGAGCAAATGGCGACCTTGCCGCCGCGAATCTTCTTTTCCCGTCCCAGCAGGATCAGCGAGCCGATGAACTCCGAGCCAAAGTAGTCCATTTTATGCAAATCGATGATCAGCATCGGGGCATCGGCATCGGCCACCATAGTTCGAACCGTGTTCGTCTCCATCTGCAAATCGGCATAGCGAAAGCTCGCGCCCTGACCGGCGGGAGTTACATAAATGCACGGAGGGTCTTTTTCGACTTCGAAAATGCGGAGATGTCGAGCCATAACGACCAGTATGCCAGAAGGGAAGATGCGTAAAACACTTGCTGATAACGCATTCCGTGCCGCGATGCAAGCAGAAACGACGCTGGGAACCGGAACTTCCGCCGATCTTGCGACGTCGACCGGCCTTAGTCCTGGCGATTCAGATCGACACAGGCCAGCCCGCCGTCTGCCCCCCGGCAGTAGACATAGCCATTGCAGAGGACCGGCATCGTCCAGCACTGCTCGTCTAGGACTTCGAGTCGTCCCAGCTCGCGGAATTCATCCGGTGCCATCTCCGCCAGCAGCAGTTCGCCCTGGTCACTCAGAATGATGAGATGCTCCTGCGTCGCCATCAGAGCTCCGCAGCCGAGATCGCGGACCGACCAGGCCGTTTCGCCCGTGTCCCAGTTCACACAATTCAGCGTGACCGTGCGGCGATTGTGGGAATTGCCGTCGAACCCGTAGAGCCAGCCGTCCTTCTCGACGCAGGAATTCATGTGATTCCGCATCGCTTTGTTCTGCCACTGGACCGAAAGTTCCTGACCATTGAAGTCGAGGACTCCACAGCCGACGTTGTATCCGGTCGAAACGAACAGTTCGCCATTCTTCCACATCGGCGTGGTCGAGTTCGTGTCGTAAGGAGATTCCCAGGGGTAGAAGCAGACTTCGCTGGTCTTACTCAAATCGACGACGGTAACGCCTTCGTTCGTCAACGCTGCCGCGTGCGGCTGGCCCTGGTAATCGAATAACTCCGGAGTGCCGTAGCCGGGCATGCGGGCCGTCGTCCGCCATTTCAGCTGCCCCGTTTCCTTATCGATCGCGAAGAGACTGCCGGCTTCGAGGATAATCTCATTGCCGCGTACAATCGGCGAACAGGTCAGGCCCCATTCCGGTAACGGCAGATCGAGCTCTTTGCGAATGTCGAACACCCAGACGACTTTGCCCGTCTCGGCTTCGAGTTTACGGACTTCGCCTTCCCGACTGTTGACGTAAACATAATCGCCATCAATAGTTGGAGTCGCCCCGGGGCCGCCCTTGTGGAGATGGTCCAGCAAGGCACACGGGTAAGCCAGATGCCAGAGCAGCTTGCCGGTCACGGCATCGAGACACCAGACGGTTTCCTCTTCATTGCCTTCGCGATGCCCCATCGTGTAGAGACGTCCATCGGCGACACTGACCGAGCTGTAGCCGGTTCCGACATTATATCGCCAGACGATCGGCGGCATGCCGAGAAAGACACTTGGATCGAGCGTTTCCCGGGAGATCGCATCGCGATTCGGACCGCGCCAGTGAGGCCAGATCGCTGTTCCCGGAGCGGGGGCCGGTTCCCTGGGGTTCTCGGCTTTGGAGGGCGCAGTCGATTCCGATGCGTCCGATCTTCCAGTGAGAACAAGCGGATCTTCCTTGCCGCAACCACTGGCTGTCGCCAGGGCGAGAACGGACAATCCCATAAGCATTGATCGAGATCTCAAAGAGAGACTCCTGCCCTGTCAGGGCTTCCAATAAGGGGATGCGAGAACGGCAACGCACTCCATCGACGTGCTGAACATGTTCTCTGATCCGGGGTTGTGTGATAGGACCGCATTCGCGGGAAACGAACGAAACAGCCTCGAAGCCGAATGTGACTCTGGGTTGCTGGCGTCGCTCCGACGTCTCAGGGAGTGCCCTGAAGGCGATACAAATCTGTTTTTGTTCGCAGGAAAAGCGCCTTTCCGACCGGGGCGGGAGTCGCCATGCATCCCTGGTCGAGCTGATTTTCCGCAACGATCGTCAGCGTCTCTCCAGGAGCCACGACCGTTGTCTTTCCGTCTTCGTCGCAGAAGTAAATATGCCCACCTGCATAGATGGGTGAAGCGGAGAACGTGCCTCCAATGCGTTCCTGCCACAATAGTTCGCCGGTCGAGGCGTCGAGGCAAGAGGCAAGTCCAATCTTATCGGCAATTGTGTAAATTCGGCCGTCAATAAGCAGCTGCGAAGGCTTTGAAGGCATTGTTCGCTTCTGTTCCCAGACAACATGGCTCTCCGTCACATTGCCTTCCGCTCCCTCGGGATTGATCGCAATCAGACTGCCTTTACCGAACCCGGTGCCAATGAAAATCGACTTTCCGTCGAACAGCGGGCGGTTCGCCGTCGAATGCTGTTCATAACGGACATACCAGAGTTCTTCCCCAGTCTGAGGATCGTAGGCCATCGTCGCCTTGGCATAGGGGCTGATCAGCACATCCTGTCCGCCGATCTCGAAAATCGCCGGAGTGCCGTAGGCTTTCTTCTGATCCCCGTCGTCGGTTTCGAACAGATCCGGACGATCTTTCTTCCAGATCGTTTCGCCGGTCTGCT
The DNA here is from genome assembly GCA_017795105.1 of Planctomycetaceae bacterium. GTDB lineage: Bacteria > Planctomycetota > Planctomycetia > Planctomycetales > Planctomycetaceae > Rubinisphaera. Next base: position 4,418,619 of record CP051247.1, on the reverse strand, counting down.
TGTCGAGAGCCACGATGTACTGGAAGTCGAAGCCGTCGTAGTGAACGAAGAGCATGTTCTGGTAGATGATGGGAGACGACCCCGGCCCGCGCCAGTGATGGCAGGGGAAATCGCGGCGTTCCCAGTACTTCTCCAGCGTCTGAGTGTTCAGACAGCAGGTCCCATAGCTGCCGAAATGCACGTAAATGCGATCCCCTTCGACCACCGGCGTGCACGAGGCGTAGCTGTTGGTGACGTGAATCTCCCGCGGCTCATCGTTCGTGAACAGCAGCTTATCGTGCAGGATTTTGCCGCTCTCGGCGTCGACACAGACGATAAACATCTCCTTGCCATCTTCCGAAGCAGTCGTCAGCCAGACTTTGCCATCGGCGACAACCGGGGATGACCAGCCTTTGCCGTGAATGGCGGTCTTCCAGGAAACGTTCTCGGTCTCGCTCCACTTTTCGGGTGGATCGGCTTCCGGGGCGATTCCGGTTCCGTTCGGTCCGCGGAATTCGGTCCAGCCTTCAGCAGCGAACAACGAGCCGGGCAAGAGCATCGCGACAGCGACAATCGCAGCCAGTCGGCCCATCGGACTCAGGGAGCAGCGAACCTGCGCCAGATGTGGTCGGAAGGTTTCGAGCATTGGAATTGGTGTCTCCTCAGCGAAAATTGAACGGCCTCATTGTAGCGAGATGAATTTTTCCCGTTAAACGGGAAACTGATCCGATTTTCAAATATCAACGGAGTCGCGTGCGTCCAGTTTTTTGATCCTTTTGGCGGCCAGCAGCCACTGAACACTTGACGCAGCCCGGCGAAAAGATCCCCGTCCGGAGCCGGTTTTCAGCCAGTTCTACTGGTCTTGATCCAGCTTTTCTTTCAGAGCCGCGTACAGCGCCTCGAGCGATTGCGGGATCACTTTCGTATCCCCCAGAACCGGCATGAAGTTCGTGTCGCCATTCCAGCGGGGGACGATGTGCCAGTGCATATGGCCCGGAAGCCCTGCTCCGGCGACGTGGCCGAGATTCAGGCCGACGTTGAAGCCATCGGGATTGATGACGCTTCGGAGCAGTTTCGTCATTTTGACGATCATCGCCTGACATTCGGCCTGCACATCGACCGGGATCTCTTCAATATCCCCCAGGTGCTGCAACGGAGCGATCAGCAGGTGCCCGTTGTTGTAGGGGTAGCGGTTAAAGACGACGAATGTCTTTTCTCCCCGGAGTAACACGAAGTTTTCGGCATCGTCGGCGGGAGATTCCCGATACTGACAAAGAAAGCACGGCTTCTCACCGGTTGGGGTGGTAGACTTTTTTTCCGCAGGATCGTCCTTCGCCACGTAGGACAAGCGCCACGGCGCCCAGATCGTTTCCAGTGACATCCTGAATCTCCTATGATCGTCGGAATGAATCCCAGGTCATTCCCGAGCAAAAAACGGCTACATCATGCAAGTGACTATAACGGCTGTTGGACCTGATAATCGAGGGCTCGCCGATCCCATCGTCCACTACGTCACCGGAGCCGGGGCGAACATCTACGAAATCCAGATGTACGACCGCGATTCCGAACATCTGTTCGCGATGATGCTCCGCCTCGACTGGCCGACCGAAGTCGAACCGGTCGATGTCCTTCGCAAGCGTCTCGACGAAATCGGCCGGCTCAAAGGACTCTCGATCCGCACCTGGGCCCGTGATGAACATCAGCGACCGCCCCGCCTGGCGATCTGCACCACGTATCGTCCTGAGATCTCGCTGGCTCTGCTTCGCAACATTCGCGATGGCCGCCTCAAAGCTCAGGCAGCCGTGATGCTGGGAAACCGCGAAGCCTGCCGCAACGTCGCCGAGCAGTTCGAAGTCCCCTGGGAAAGCATTGGCGACGGCAACGGCAAGCCCGATAACGACAAGTTCGTCGAGATCCTCGATCGCTACGAAGTCGACTACATCGTTCTCGCCCGCTACATGCAGATTCTTCCGCCACGGCTTTGTTGGGAGTTCGCCGGCGGACGCATCATCAATCTGCATCACGGGCTGCTCCCGTCGTTTCCGGGATTCCGCCCGTACCACGACGCCTACAGCCATCACATGCTCACCTACGGTGCGACGGCTCACTTCATCGTTCCCGAACTCGACGCCGGAAATCAGATCATCAATCAGACCGCCTTCACGGTTCTGCCCGGAACGCCCTTGAATGACATCATTCGTCAGGGAGAATCGGATAATGAGCCGACATGTCTGGTCGAAGCCGTGCGGCGTGTGGTCGATCGCGAAGTCGAACTGCATTTCCATCGGGTCGTCCGAACCGCTCGCTCCTGAAACCCTGCCTACTGAAACGACCGGGATCCGTTTAGAATGAATGAGCTCACTCCTTCATCCTCGACGAACCGGCAGCAGCCAGGGGTCTCATGAAGCCGAACCGACTCCCCACCAGTCTGATCTGGACCATCGTCATCGCGACGGCGGTCCCGACGATGATGTGGCTGTTCGGGTGGGGACTCGATTATTCCCAGAAGACACTCCAGGCCCATGCGATTGGCCAGGAAGCTCCTGCTGCCTATGTCGTCCAGCAGTATCTGATCGGCCGTGCTTTACACACGATTCTGGAGTGGACCGCCGTCTGCATCGCCCTCATGACCGGCGTTCTGTCGTTCGTCCACTTTCGGCTCAAGCACGATGTCACGACGCCGATTATCGGAACCGCTCTGTTCTTCTCCGGAATGCTCGACGCCTGCAATATCCTTGCTGCTGATGGCATCATCCCCGGCGTCGAAAACCTGGATAACTTCCTCCCCTTCACCTGGGCGGCTTCGCGAACATTCAACGTCGCCATCCTCGCGGCTGGCACACTGCCATTTCTCATTCGCAAGCGGCCCCCCAGTCATCCCGAGCCGCCGGGCGAGACCCGCATTCTCTTTCTGATGGCCGGACTGTTCGGGCTGCTCGCGTATCTGATTATCCAGGTCCTCGCGATCGCCTTTCCGATTCCCGATTCGCTCTATCCGGAACTGTGGGTCCCGCGTCCCTGGGAATCGATTCCCCTTCTCTTCTGGATCGTTCTCGGCTCCATCCTGTTGCCGAAGTTCTACCGGAAGTACCCGAACATCTTTTCGCACAGTCTGATGTGGTGTGCCCTGCCTGCGACGCTGCTCCATCTGGTCGCCGGACTCGGTTCGCGGGAGTTGTTCGATGCCAACTTCTTCAATGCCTATCTGCTGAAAATCGTCGCGTACTGCACGCCGCTAATTGGATTGCTGCTCGATTACAAGAACTCTTACCGAGCCGAGGTCGAACTGGAAAAGACCGCCTCGAAACTCGACGCCGCACGGCAAATCGCCGAAAGCCTGCTCCCGGCCGATCATCCCGAAGTTCCCGGCATCGACGCCGCCGGGGTTTCGTTCGCTTCTGAAGCCGTCGGCGGCGATTTCTACGACTACCTCGAACTGGCCGACGGTCGCTTCGGCTTCGTCGTCAGCGATGTCAGCGGACACGATCTGGCCGCCTCCCTGCTGGCCGCTCAAACCCGTGCCTATGTGCGGGCCTACGCCGCATCGCACTCCGATCTCGCCGACGTCATGAAACGGCTCAATGAGTCGCTTGTCGAGGACACCAAACATCGTCGGTTTGTCACCATGTTCGTCGGGGCGATCGACACCAGCCTGGCAGGCTTCGAGTACGCAGCCGCTGGCCATCAGGGCTTTCTCATCCGCGCGAATGGGAAAGTCGAAGTGCTCGACTCCAACTGCCTGCCAGTCGGGATGACACGGGAAAACGAAATCCGCGTTGCGCACACCTCGCGACTCCATCGGGGAGATACCGTCCTTATCGTGACCGACGGCATCACCGAAGCGATGTCCCCGTCCGGCGAACAGTACGGCATCCAGCGTCTGCTCGATCTGATCTGCATCGAACACGAACGCGACGTCCACGAGATCGCCGATCTGCTCTACACCGACGTCACCCGCTTCTGCGCCAACGTGCGGCCGGTCGATGACGTCACCATTCTCCTGCTTCGCTGGCTCGATGAAGCTCCCTAAGTCGGCGAGTTTCTTCCCGTTAGGCATGCCGCTTGCGGGTTACTTCCTGAAATCGAACGCAATGCTGCGGTTGACCGACCGCGGCTGCGCAGAACTTGAAGAAGGAGAGAAACCATGCAATCGCTCGAAACAACACAGTTGGAGCGCATGATCGACAACAACGATGATTTCCTGCTCGTGAACACCCTGTCCGCAGAGGATTTCGCCCAGACTGAAATCCCCGGCTCGGTCAACATCCCGCAAAACGATGCCGACTTCGCCGATAACGTCGAATCGACCGCTGGCGGCAAAGACAAACCGATCGTCGTCTACTGCGCCAGCCAGCAGTGCCAGTCTTCAACGAAAGCAGCCGAGAAACTCGAACGAGCCGGCTTCGAAACGGTGTACGACTACGAGGGCGGCGCCAAAGCCTGGACGGAATCCGGCCATGTGTTAGCCGTCCCAGAAGAAGTCGAACGGACTTAATGACGCCTGACGAAATGAACGAGCAGCCTGGCGGCTCAGCCGTCAGGCTGCTCTTTGCACGTACGGCAGCAATGACCGCGAAGTAAACCATAGGTCAGCCGGCGACGACCGGCTTCAGGCTGTTGTTCGACAACTTGTTGATCTCGTCCGCAGTGGCAGCGTCCAGGTAGTACAGAATCATCCCCTGGCCGTTGTCCTTGGAGTAGAACCGGCAGCCGTCCCGCTCGATGTCATCCATCACATAGGACAGGGTCATCATGTCGGCCCAGTCATTGTCGACTTCGACAGGCCAGTCTCGATGGCGGCCATCGATTGTGTACTTGAGCCAGGCCTCGCCAGTGTCCAAGTCGACGGAGTCGGAGACATCGGTCATCAGGTCCGGCTGACCGGCGACCTCGCAGAGTCGCTTGACGATCCGGACATAATCTCCGGTTTCTTCGATGCACTCGGCATCAAAGGCCCAGACACGGGAACAGACCGGGCGTCCCCAGGGCTCGCGTTCCACCTCGGCTCCCAGGATGAACAGCACCAGATCAAACGGGTTCTCCTCGTACGCTTCCCGTTGAAATGAGTAGAGGAGGTCATCGACGGTCACGCCATCGTTCAGCCTGATTCCACAAGCGGCAAGCTTCTCCAGTTGTTCTTCGAGCGTCATCGTTTCCGAACCTCGCGGGCCGGCGGGTGCAGATTTACTGGAGAAGCCGCGGAAGAGTCGTCGGAACATCGTTGAGTCTTACTTTCTAACTTCGCGGTACCCGGTCATCGCCGGTGAAAAGTCTTCGAAGATGCTGTTTCAAAGTAATCGGGTTAAGTCGGCCGCATTGCAGTCTGACTGCCTGCCGGTCCGGAGCGCTGAAAACGTTCGCATGGTCAGAGCCAGCACCACCCCGCATTCGTAACAATCGTTTAGTTAACCAGGAATGTCCGCACAATCGAGCCCCTCGGAGAGGGTACCGCCTATCTGAATGGAGTGGCCCCAGAAGAGATCGCCGTCATTGTGCCAGAATTCAAATCCGCCGTCAGCGTAGACGCAAATGGCTTCCAACATCATTTGATTCTTGAATTGCTCAGGCGTGAATTCCGTCTCGTCATCTCCAAGCCAGCTGTCGTTTTTAAGTGGAAGGAGTTCTTCCACCGCATAATCGATCACCCGTTGATGCCAATTGGATTCGTTATCCCAAAGGGTGTAGGCAACGGCAAGAGCCTGGAGTAATTCGTCTTCTGTTTCAGCATTCACATTCAGGTCGATGAGTTTGCCGTTCCACCTCGCAGTCCCCGCGTACCACCTTATGGATCGATCGAAAGTAAGGGGCCCAAAACGTCTGTCAGAGTGAATGACCGGTTTTTGAAGTTCCGCCAAACAGGAATGCAGTTCAGTGTCGTCCGAAACGGCCCCAAGGAACTCTTCGAGCTGTCCTTGAGGATTGCCAAGAATGTTGTCTTCCGAAACACGTGCCCGGACCTTGATGACCGTTTCTGAATCGATGGTTTCCTGAAACGCCTTTAGCTCCTCATGAGTGACCCGACGACGAAGCATGAGTGATTCGGTCCGGACAGGATCGGTGCCGACTCGCCAGGCGTCCAAGGTAAGGAGCAGCGACCAGAACTCCTGTCCGCGTGCCTTGCCTCCACTAACGCCACTGGCACTAACAACGCCGGATAACTCACACACCGGAGCTGCTGACAGTTCATTGTAGAGCTGATCCTCTCGGCGTTCTGCATCAGCGAGGATGTCATCCACTGGCCTATGTCCCCAAAGCTGTCGATCATTCGGTCGCCGCAAGCGATCTTCATCTTGACCAAAGACGACCCGGCAATTTCTCGTGCCTCTGCCAGCTCGTCCGTTTCACCTCACGTCTGGTGCAGCAAATCGTCTGGAGACTCAGCATACCTTGGAGTTCCCAACTCGGCGAGTAAATCGTCGGGGTAGGCCGAAGGGTCGGAGGTCCGATGGAAGATCGGTGTCGTTTCATCGGAGTAGAAGATCATGACGTTGTCGAGCTGGAGCAGCTGGAACAGGCGGCTCAGAAAATCGTCGTGACGAATCGGTCGGGCGATCGTGAGCCCTTTCACAGAGCCGATGGAGGGAGCATCGCAACCGCAGAAGATGTCCACATAGTCGTCGGGATCGGTGAACCGAACGTTCAGATAATTGTTATCCGCGTTCCAGGTTGTATCCGGCGTGTCGAAGATCGCACGAATGTCCTCGAACGGCAGTGGATGGACATCGCCATTCCAGTAGTTCATCACGAAGGCTTCAATGCTCATACGGTGCTACGATCGAAAACGGGGCAGACGGTGAAGTGAAATTCTCGAATGGCCTCGGGTGGTTAGACGCTCGCACTGGCAGAGCCAATCACAATCTTTTCTAGACCCTCCGTACTGGCTCAAGCGTTTGTTCTGCTTCTTGATTCTGGAATGTGTGCAGTATCCCACGGATCGTGTGGAAGGCAAAGACAGACGCTTGTGATCAACTTCGTTTGACTTCGTCTTCCGGACCTGAGTTTTGGCCCTCTCGTTGATACGACAACAGTAATTGTTCGGCCTTCCACGGAAGAAGGAATTGTTGCAAACCAACTTCCTGGGAGTTGAGCCGTAAATTCGAGGTCGGCGTGTGAGAGTTGCCGTTCAAGTGTTCCAGGGACGATCCGGAGACCGCCAACTGTCATCTCGCCGTCAAACGAGTGCTGAGTTGGATGGATTGCAAGGCGTGTATCAAACACGAAATCTATCGCTTGAATCTGGTGCGTGTAGTGATGCTCATTCAGGGTCACACCTTTGGTGTCGTAATAGTGACATTGATTGTTCCGGTAGCCAATCGGAGCAGGCGTATCGGAGCCGTCGACAATGCGATCGGGGATTCCAAGGAGAGCGTGAAACTGAGAAGTCGGCCCGGAAGTGCCGAGACGCGTGTCATTGATCGACGCACCACCGCGGTGTATTGAGACGTTCAAAGAAGAAGGAGGCATTGAGATGTTGCCTGCACCAGAACTTGTCGATTTCTCATTCATACTCTCTAAGAGTACTCCCAGCTCTTGGAAACCATCAACGGCAAAGCTTAACCAACCAATTGATTGAGATGCAGTGCGAGTGAATTCAGTGACATCGTGCCTCAATCAAAAAAGGGACCCCGGACAATCTCCGAGATCCCTCAATCATTCGCTTAAAAAACGCTCTTAGTATTCGCGTTTCGTCTTCAGGCCCGGCATGGGGATGGGGTAGTTGCCGTTCTTGTCTTTGATCAGCGGGGCGTCGCCGTCGAGGGTTAATTCGGCGACCTGGGGGGCGAACTCGTGATCGCAGTTCATGATCTCGTCGAGGGTGATGGTCCGGCCGGTATGGCAGGACATGCGGCCCATCGAGGTGACGGCTGAGGCCATGACGCCGCGTTCGACTTCGTTGTATTCCTTGTCGTTGCGGATGGCGGCCATCAGGTGTTCCCATTCGAGCTGATACGGGTTCGGCTCCTTGCGGCCGAATTCCCATTTCAGATCGCTGTCGACGAAGTTCTGCCCCTTGTAGATGCGGCACTTCGCCGGATGGTGAGCCGAGGTCGAAATCACAGCCGAGCCCTTGGTGCCGTGGGCGTAGCTGGCGAATTCCTTATCGCAGCCTGGCATCGTGCGGCCTTCCAGGAACATCTTCGTACCGTCGGCGAAAGTGTACTCCACCGAGTAGTTGTCGAAGTTCTGATCGACATACTTGCCGCGATAGTGACGTCCGCCCGACCCCTTGGCCTGAACCGGCCAGGCATCTTTCATCCAGCACGATTCATCGATGTTGTGAATCAGGAAGTCGCTGTAGGCTCCGCCGCTCAGCCAGAGGAAGCCGTGGAAGTTCTTGACCTGATACATCAGCTCGCTCATGTCATCCCCGTGGGGCGGAGCGAAAGCGGACCCGGTCGGTCCTGCCTGACGGTAAGCCCGCAGCAGAACGATGTCGCCGATCTCGCCATTCTGGATGCGGTCGTGCAGTTCGCCGCGAGCTTCGCAGTGGCGGCACATCAGGCCGACGCCGACCTTCAGGTTCTTGTCCTTGGCCAGTTCGTTGAGTTCGAGCATCTTACGGCTCGTCGGGCCATCGACGGTCACCGGCTTCTCCATGAAGACGTTGAGGCCCTTCTCGATGGCGTACTTGTAGTGCACCCAGCGGAAGGCGGGCGGCGTGGTCAGAATCACGACATCGCCCGGCTTCAGGCAGTCCATGGCTTTCTGGTAGCCATCGAAACCGATGAACTTGCGGTCTTCCGGCACATCCATCTTGTCGCTGTAGCGACCATTGAGGGCGTTGTAGCTCTGGCTCATTCGGTTCTCGAACACGTCGGCCATGGCGACCAGTTTGACGGGACCCTGCTGGGTTTCCAGAGCGTTGGCGGCTGCTCCGGTGCCGCGTCCGCCGCAACCGACCAGAGCGACCTGAATGGTCTCGTTGCCGGCTGCGAACGCGCGGGTCGAGATGCCGCTGGCGGCGACCACGGCTCCGACAGTCGCGGAAGTCTTGAGGAGATCACGTCGAGAAAAAGCGGAAGACTCCGTCATGATTTGTCCTTGCTGAGGAAGAGGGAGAATGATTTGCGCAGGTCGTTGAACCATCTTCAACACAGATCGTGCGATCTGCCACACCCGTTCACGGCATCCGCCGGGAGGCGGACGAAACAGGCGCACCGACACTGTGACAGGACATTTCGAGGCGTATCCATATCAACAGAGTTTGATCTAACTTTACCCACCGACATCATTTATTCCAAGTACGCAGGTGCAATCGGAGCCCTGACTTGAGAATTTTTCGCCCCCCCTTCACAATGCCCCGCAGGTGCGGCAGCCACGCTCTGTAAAACGGCTGTCGACACGCCACTCTCTGCACATTGATCCAGCATTCCACAAGGCCTTGCGATGAACCTGCACGATCTGACTCGGGAACTTCAGCGGAAAAACGAATCCAAGATTGTGATGCTCGTCGCCGATGGACTGGGCGGTCTCCCCCAGCAGCCGGGCGGACTGACCGAACTCGAATCCGCAAAGACTCCCAATCTCGACGCGCTTGCCAAGAAGGGGACCCTCGGACTGAGCACTCCGGTTCTTCCCGGCGTTACCCCGGGCAGCGGACCTGGACACCTGGGATTGTTCGGCTACGACCCGCTCGTTTACAACATCGGCCGCGGCGTGCTGGAAGCCCTCGGCATCGATTTTGAACTCGGACCCAAGGACGTCGCCATTCGCGGGAACTACTGCAGCCTCGACGAAAACGGCAACATCTCAGATCGCCGTGCCGGCCGCATCGGCAGCGATGTCGGGGCCAGGCTCTGCGAGAAGCTCGACAAGATCGAGATCCCCGGCGTCGAAGTCTTCGTGCGTCACGTGAAAGAATATCGTCTGGTTATCGTCTTCCGCGGCGAGGGACTCGGCGGCGATGTGGCTGATACCGATCCGCAGCGGACCGGCGTCGCTCCGCTCGAACCGACCGCCAAAGCTGCTGGCTCGGAGAAGACCGTCGAAATCGCCAAGGAATTCCTGAAGCAGGCTCGCGAAGTCCTGAAGGACGACTTCCCGGCCAACTTCCTCACGCTTCGCGGCATCGCCAAGAAGCCGGACATTCCAACCTACGAAGAAGTTTACGGCACTCGCTCGGCAGCGATCGCGGTTTACCCGATGTATCGCGGCCTGGCTCGCCTCGTGGGTATGGACGTGCTCGATGCCGGTCAGACGCTGGACGATCAGTGCAATCGCCTCGAAGCCGCCTGGAACGATTACGACTTCTTTTTCATGCATTTCAAATATACCGATTCGACCGGTGAAGACGGCAACTTCGCCAAGAAGGTCGAACGGATTGAAGAGCTCGACGCAGCCGTGCCGCGGATCACGGCTCTGAACCCGGATGTGCTCATCGTCACCGGCGATCACAGCACGCCGAGCATGATGAAGTCCCACAGCTGGCACCCGGTGCCAACGATGATCAGCGCCGAGACCTGCCGCTACGACGCCTGCGATACCTTCGGGGAATCGAGTTGCCTGAAGGGGGGACTGGGGCAATTTGAGGCGAAATACCTGATGTCGTTAGCTTTAGCCCATGCCGGACGACTGGAAAAATACGGCGCGTGATCGAAAACCGGGCCTTGAACGCTGCAAAAGTCCTTGTCCACAATTCTGTGCAGGCATAGACTTGAGAGAGGTAGCAGCGTTCGCCGCCCCGTTTATGGAGCGAATACCGGGGATGATCGCTGTGCATTGAGTCATAGCGACCGCAAGAATGGAGCTGCCGTCCTATCCCCTTTCACTTTGGCCCCTGTGATATCGGCAGCAATGGCTTTAACGGAAGCGGATCGTGAACTGATCAAAAACTGCCTGCAGCGCAAGCCCGCTGCATGGCAGAGGTTCATCAACCGCTTCGTCGGCGTCTTCGTTCACGCCATCCGCCATACCGCGGAATGCCACAGCTACCCGCTCAACGATGCCGACGTCGATGAGATCTCCGCCGAGATCCTGGCCACAATCGTCGCTAACGAATTCCAGACACTCCGCCTGTTCGGCGGCAAGAGTTCGCTGGCCACTTACCTGGCCGTGGTCTCGCGTCGTGTCGCGGTGAAAGAGATCGCTAAACGTCGCAAGCAGTCGGCACCGCCCGCTAAGGCCGCGAAAAAACAGCCCGCGACCGATCACAGCGGCGAAGCCGAGGTGTTGACCCGCGACCAGCTCGACTACCTGATTAAATCGCTTTCTGATCAGGAAGCCAACATCGTCCGTGCCTATCATCTGGACGGAAAGAGCTACAAAGAAATCAGCTCCCTCTACGGCGTCCCGGAAAACAGCATCGGCCCCGTCCTCAGCCGTGCCCGCGAATACATGCGCCGCATGGCGTAAATGCTGGACTGCTATACCCCGCGTGCCACTGGCTTCGCCAGTGCCCAAGCAACCACGGTCGTTCGTTACACTGGCAGAGCCAGTGCCACACATGAAGGGAGCCCCAGTGCCCGCGTTGAGGGACACCGCATTTGCTGGGATACGCTTCGCTATCCCAGCCTACGATTGCAAGTCCACGGGTTGACGGTCTCGGGCACTCAACTGCAGCGATTCGACAACTCGCTGAGTCTGCAGTGCTCGCTTCCCTTGCTCGGGGTCGATCTCGCCGCTGAGAACCCGTCGCGAAAAGTTCTCGATCATGCAGGTTTCCTGATTGTCCGTCGCCGATTCGACCACCTCGGCGTTTCCCTGGGCATCGTGCACCCAGAAGCGGCACTTGTCTTCTTTCCAGGGGCGGGTGAAATCATCACAGACCAGCGAACCTTCCGTCCCGGCGATTTCGATCCACCGGCGGGAAGTCATCGCCCGCGAGCAATCAAAGAACGCTTCCTGATGCTCCGAGAAATGCAGCCAGCCGCTGAAGCTCTCGTCCGCTTCCGGAGCAGCGGGGGTCTGCCGTCCGAGCACCGATTCCGGCAGCGAGCCGAAGACCCACAGCGAGGCCCCAATGCAGTACCAGCCGAGATCCATCAGGCTGCCGCCGCCTTCTTCCGCTCGCAAACGATACTCGTCCTCGGGCTTCACGGTGCTCTGCCAGGGAAAGCTGAAGGCGGACGTGACGCGGCGAATCTGTCCGAGCCGGCCGGAGGCGATCACGCTCTGCATCTTTGCGGCTCGCGGGTGATGATACCACATCACCCCTTCGTCGAAGCAGACCTTCGCATTCCGGCAGACGGTCAGCATCCGCTCGACGTCATCGACAGTCAACCCGAGTGGTTTCTCGCACAGGACATGCTTGCCCGCCTGAGCCGCCTTGATGGTCCACTCCGCATGCAGATGCGGCGGCAGCGGAATGTAAACGGCATCAATGTCGTCCCGCTCCAGCAGAGCGTTGTAGCTGTCGACGATCTCAGGGCAGTCGTACGTCGCCGCCCAGTTCTCGGCTTTCTCCCGCGAGCGGCTGGCGATCGCGATAAGTTCCGCCGACTCGGCTCGATGAATGGCCGGAGCGACCCGCCGCGTAATTCGGGCGGTTCCCAGAATCCCCCAGCGTACAGTTTTCGATGAGCTGAACAGTCCGATGATTTCTCCTCCGACATGTGGAACGAATGGCTATCCACATTGTGTCGACGACGGACGAAATCACAACCCGCGTTTCACGGTCCGGGCAAGTCGCAAGCAGAATCCGCTGTGCGGGTCGCGCGGACGGTTCGGGAACGGGCCAACGTAATCCCCTCCACGTCGCGGTCGACTGCACAGCGGACTTGGCCTGCGGCTCGATCCCTGAAAATCCCGGCTCCCGACATTCCTCGCCGGGAGCCGGGCGGACAGGGAGAAGATCCAAATGTCCCCACTGGCTCTGTGTCTCACTCAGCACGGGAATTATTAGTGCCAGCAGCCAATAAGGGAAATGCATCTTCTGCATGCGTGCGATGCAGTGAAGGTATGACGGGATTGATCTCACGCAAAGCCGCGGAGGCGCAAAGGTCACGAGCGGGATGTAGGTTGGGATAGCGGAGCGTGTCCCAGCGGCAACAGGTAAGTCCGTGATCGGAATCGACGGCGGGTGGCCCGTCCGGCACGGGCGGGTGACGCAGTCACAAGAGGCCGTGCCATGTGCGAGTTACCTGCAAGGGCCGACGATTCCAATTCAAAACGCGGATGGTGCGGCCTCTTGTCGCTTCCGCGACCCGCCCGCTGCGGCGGACGGGCCACCCATTCCAGCTGAAAGTCAGGCGGTTGGGATAGCCGTAGGGCGCATCCCAACACAATGCAGATCGTCAGTAGAGTCGCGCAGAGCATGCTCACGCGAGCGTGGGCATGGCACCCGTTGGTTTACTTTCCGCGGGTCTTCTGCAGTTGAGCGGCCACGTAGAGGACGGGGTTATTCACCTTCTTTGCGTGGCGTTGCAGGGCGTCCATGTCTTTGGTGTCTTCGCAGAGGGCGACGAACGAGAAGCCCGATTGTTCGTGGACTTCGCCGAGGTATTTCTCGGCCACGTCGACCGCTTCGTCGTGTCGCTTGAGTCGCATCAGCAGATCGACCAGCACGTATGCGATCAACTCCCGATCGGACGGTTCTTCGGCCTGCTGCATCCGTTCGCGGAAGAACTCCAGCGACTCGTCGCGGTTCTTGTCGCCGACGATCTGGAAGTAGTGCTTGTGGGCCACGTAATAATCATCGAACGGCGGCTCACCAGGATACTGCAGATGCGGAGCCAGTCGGGCCCCGTAATCACAGAGCTGAATCGCCTTCTCGATCGATTCCTGCTGGTTCTCTTCCAGCGAACGGGCGAAGCGGACGACGGCATTCAGATGCGACACGTCGATGTGATAGTTCTCGTTTTCGAACAGCCACTGGCGGCCGGCGATGAGGTCCGTCAGCGATTGATCGGGCGGCAGCATCGGGCTGCGCTGTTCGACTTCGTAACGCACGTTGTGCGCGAGATCATCGTACAACTGTTTGACCATGATCTCTGAGCACTTGCTGCGGTCGTCCGCCTTCATCTCCAGATACAGCTGGTCCACAGCCGTGACGGTGTTGCACATCCCGTGCGTCGACAGCATCAGCGAGACACCCTTGGCCGGGTGAATCCGCTGGTAGAGCGCGAGCTGGAGGATCTCTTCGAACTCTTCATTGAGATCGTCGGGAGCCTCGTAGCTTTCGAGGGCTTCGGCCATGATCTCCGGCTCGTCGATCGCCCGGAAATACATCCAGGCGTCGGTCAGCTGCTTGCGCTCGAGCAGCTGCTTGCCGGTCTCGCGGGCCGCCTCAATGTAAACCTGCTCGAACTCGGACCGCTTCTCCCGGGGGACATCGGCGACGCTCGTCGGCTGCATCACCGGCAGGCCGTTGTCGAACTTCCACTTCATCAGCCGGGCATCGAACAGATGATGCGGATCCCCTTCCTGCTGCAGATAGGCCATCAGCGCTTCCAGAGCCGGCCCGGCTTCTCCGCCGATCTTCGTGTCGAGTTCATCCCACATCGTCGTCTCTGCGTTTGCCATGGTATTTCCGTTGTCTATTCGTTCGATCGTTGAGAAAGTCGACCGTTAGGCATCAGTAAGTAATTCTTGTCATTATGACGAATCCCCTCGCCCCCTTGGGGGAGAGAATTAGGGTGAGGGGGAAATGCGGGTTCCAAGCTTCGTAGGCCGTTGACCTTGATAAGAGATAGAACGTCGCTGGTTGATCGCCCCCTTAATACGCCCTTCGGGCCTTCTGCCTCTGGCGGAGGAAGCAAGCCGCTCCCCCTGAAGGGGGCGAAGGGACATCGATCGGTGGATGAATCCCTACGGAGGTTACTTGCTGCAACCGCCGGAGCCGCATCCGCAGCTTGAGCCGGTGGAGGTCGGCTGTCGTTGTCCGTCGGGGGACACGGGCACCACTTCGATGATCCCCAGGCCGGCCGCCGCCGCCATCAGAGCCAGCTTCGTGCACTCCGGGCCGCGTTCATTCAATACGTACAGCATGACCCGCTCGCCGTCCAGAGTCCACTCCAGATCGAGCAGTTCGACGGCGACCTTCCATTCGGCGATCCGCTGCTGCCAGTGCGGGAAGTCTTCGTCGGCCTTGTCGCGAAGCTCCGCCATGCGTTTCTGGTCGTCGTCGGTCAGCCGGCGAACATACCGGGAGGGGATCTCATCATCCTCGACCGTCTGCGGTTCGCTGCTCAATCGGTTCAGCACACTGGCGAACCGGAGCCCCCGATCGGTCTGCACGGCAATCTGCTCGCCCCGGTTCAGGTCGACATCGGACTCGGCAAAACAGCGGAGCGTTTCCGCAATCTGCCCTACGCGAACCAGATATTCGTGACTGAGAAGCGAGGCTTCGCTGCGGACTTCGTCGATCATGGTCATTCTTTCTCGTCGAATCCAAGCCGCATCTGGCGGTCTTCTTTCTCGAAGTCGCGATACAGCAGGCTCGGCTGGATATCCTGATTCCGCTGATACTTGCCGCTCGAGTATTCGGTCACGTCGCCGGTGATGGTGTGATAAAAGATCTGGCAGATCGGCACGCCCGGATAAATACGAATCGGCTGGACCGCGAACATTTCGAGCGTCCAGTAGCCGCAAAACCCGACATCGCCGAAGCCAGCCGTAATGTGCACGAACAGCCCGAGCCGCCCGATCGACGAACGCCCTTCGAGCATCGGCACAAGATTGTGCGTTTCCGTCCGTTCGGCAGTCCGTCCGAGATACAGCTGATTCGGGCTGAGCACCATGCCATCGGCCGGAATCTTGTACCGCGTGTACCGGTTCGGCCGCGCCATATCGAGCACGATTTCCTCGTAAACGAGGATCTCATCGTGCAACGTCAAATTATAACTGTTCGGGTTGAGCCGGCTATCGTCATACGGTTCGATGACAATGTTCGTGCCGAGCTGAGCCTTGATTTCCTGGCCTGTCAAAATCATTGAAGAAGGTCCACTGTTTCAGGCCGTTGGGAGGTCAGTTGGTGAAGTGCGTCAATCACGTCCGAAGGGTAG
Source organism: Planctomycetaceae bacterium (assembly GCA_017795105.1). GTDB lineage: Bacteria > Planctomycetota > Planctomycetia > Planctomycetales > Planctomycetaceae > Rubinisphaera. Next base: position 4,402,699 of record CP051247.1, on the reverse strand, counting down.
CCCCGGTTGCTCCGCTACCGGGGCCGACGGAGTCGGCAAGAGGTTGTTGCGAAGCGTCTATAGAAGGCGATCCGATTATCGAGCGACCTCCTGTGGCTGCGCCACCCCGGTTGAATCAACCGGGGCTGCCCGATCGGCAGGTCCGTGAAGCACGCAACACGCATTCCCCCCTCACCCTGACCCTCTCCCCAGGGGGCGAGGGAACAAAGTCGCCGCAGAGGCGTTCCTGCCAGAATATCAAACGTCGAGATCGTCTGCCAGCGCCGACTCCGACATGATGATCTTGTACCGCTCGCTGGCGTCCTTCCCCAGCAGCTGGTGGAAGGTCTGATCGGCGTCCACCTGGTTCTCGATCTCAACCTTAAGCAGAACCCGCTTCTTCGGATCGAGCGTCGTCTCTTTCAGCTGAGAGGCGTCCATCTCGCCGAGACCTTTGAAGCGGCTGATCTCGTACTTCCGGTTCGATGCCAGCGAGGCGAGGATCTGCTCCTTGTGCATGTCGTCGATGGCGTAGTAGTTCTCCCTCGACGTCATGATCCGGTACAGCGGCGGCTGGGCGATATAGAGCTTCTCCTGACGAATCAGCTCCGTCATGTGCCGGAAGAAGAACGTCAGCAGCAGCGTGCAGATGTGGTAGCCGTCGGCATCGGCATCCATCAGCAGAATCACGCGGTTGTATCGCAGCTTGTGGATATCGAACGTCGGTCCGATGCCCGTGCCGAGCGTTTCGACCAGGTCGTTGATTTCCTGATTGGCCATCAACTTGTTGACTTTCAGTGACTCCGTATTCAGCACCTTACCACGTAGCGGAAGAATCGCCTGAATGCGGCTGTCGCGGCCCGAAGCCGCCGTGCCGCCGGCCGAGTCCCCTTCGACGATAAACAGCTCCGACTCTTCCGGATTGCTCGAACGGCAGTCGAGCAGCTTGCCGGGGAGATTCGTCCGCTTGCCGCCGGGTGTCTTGCGTTTCACCTGAGCAACCGCATCGCGGCTCGCCTGTCGGGCTCGGGCGGCGAGGATGATCCGGCCGAGAATCGCATCGGCGATTGAGGAGTTGTTGTTGAGCCACGTTTCGAGACTCGGGCGAACCAGCGATTCGACCACAGCCGTGACTTCCGGGTTGTTCAGCTTCTCCTTGGTCTGCCCCTGGAACATGGGGTCGCCATGGAACACCGAGACGACGCCCAGCAGACCTTCGCGAATGTCCTCCGCCGTGATCGCCACGCCCTTCGGCTTGATGGCATGGACATCCATATAATTCTTCACGGCTTTGACCACGCCGGAGCGTGCCCCGTTCAGATGAGTTCCGCCGGCATGGGTGCGGATGCCGTTCACGTAGCTGCGAATGTGCTCGTCGGTTGCTTCGGTCCAGCGAAGGACGATTTCCGTGCGGATGGTGCCGTCTTCTCGCTCGGCGTAGAAAATGGCATCGCTGACCGGCTTCTTCTTCTCGTCCTTCGTCAGCTTAACGACGTACGCCCTGATCCCTTCCGGCTGGTGAAACTCGTGTGTTTCATTCTTCGCCTCATCCACAAAGCGGATCTTCAGGCCGGCGTGAATGTAGGAAATGTCTTCCAGGTGTTGCCGGATCGTCTCCGCGCTGAAGGCAATGCGACGGAAGATGTCGTCATCGGGACGGAAGTAGATCACGGTGCCGTGACCTTTGAACGGCTTCACCTTTTTGACCGGCGTTGTCGGCCGCCCGCGTTTGTAACGCTGAATCCACTCGAAGCCATCGCGATGCACGGTCGCGACCATCTCTTCGGAGAGTGCATTCACCACGGACGAACCAACGCCATGCAGACCGCCGCTGCGGGCGTAGTTCTTGTCGGAGAATTTTCCCCCGGCATGCAGCGTGGTCAGAATGACTTCGAGAGCCGACTTCTTGAACTTCGGATGCTTGTCGACCGGAATGCCGCGTCCGTTATCAGCCACGGTCAGGGCGCAACCGTCTTTGTGTAGCGTCACCTTGATCGTGTCGGCATGTCCAGCCAGGAATTCGTCGACGGAGTTGTCGACCACTTCCCAGAGCAGGTGATGCAGCCCGCGCGTGTCGACCCCGCCGATGTACATCGAAGGCCGACGACGGACCGCTTCGAGTCCTTCGAGAACCTCAATATCGGTCGCGCTGTATTTGGAAGGAGATGCTGTCGCCATTCGCTTATCTCACTGTTAAGCCGGCAAGACCGGCCGTTGATTATCCAACGAGTTGTTCCCTCGCCCTCTTGGGGGAGACGGTTAAGGTGAGGGGGAAATGTGCGTTCTAAAATTCGTGGGCCGTTGTCTTTCGAGAGACGTGCGTCGCTGGTTCATCGCCCCCTCATCCCCCCTTCGGGGACCTTCTCCCCAAGGGGGCGAAGGGACTCTTGTTCGTCCGCCTGCATGGGGCCAATTCGCTCTACTCGAGTTCACTCCACTCCACGAGGGGGATATCGGGGCGGACGATGTGTTTGAAGCCGATCCGCTGGCTGGCTTTCACGCCCTTTCCGCCGCGAGAGGTCACGCCGTATTTGGCCTGGCCGAAGGCGAGTTTGTTGTCGTTGTCATTGATCACATGCAGTGTGTCGCTTGGTCGGGCCAGGAGCATGGCTCCAATACACTCGTCGTCGCTTTCGAGTTTGATCCCCTTCACGCCGCGACCTGGACCGCCGAGCAGCGGGACGTCGGACAGGGCAAAGTGAATCACCCGGGCATCGCGCGTCGCCATGAACATCGTTTCCTGGTCGATGATCAGATTCGCGAAGACGACTCGATCGCCCTTGGCCAGCCGGCAGTATTTACGGCCGACTTTCGTTGAAGGCAGACGGAAAGACGAAAACGAAATCGCGAGGACCTGTCCGTTCGCGGTCGCGACCAGCAGATAGGGCGTCGGCGATTCGCCCCCTTCCGGCTCGTCGCCCGGCGTGAATCGCGGATCGGTCGTGATCGACGAGATGATTCTTACGCCATCACCCATTTTTACGTGCTTGGCGAGCGGTTCGCCGTAGCCGGTGGAGGCCGGGATCTGATCAACCGGCAGCGTGAAAGCCGTGCCGTCATCGGCGAAGAAGACGATCGTATCGAGCGTGCTGGCGGGCAACACGTTCAGGACCTCATCCCCTTCGCGGATTCGCAGCTTCTCGACGCTTTGAATCCGTCCGACGCGTTTCACCCAGCCATCGGTCGTGATGACGACGTTCGTGTTCTCGCGAACGATATAAGCTGTCGGATCGAACTCCGAGATTTCTTCCGAGGAGCCGATTCCGGTCCGTCGCTTCGTGCCGAACTTGTCGCCGATTTCGTTGAGTTCGTCACTGACCAGAGCCCAGAGCTTCTTTTCAGAAGCGAGAATCGCACGAATCCGCTTGGCTTCGGCTCGTTTCTCTTTGAGCTCTTCCATGATCCGGTCGATTTCGAGTTCCGAAATCCGGTACAGAGCCAGATCGAGAATCGCATCGGCCTGCAGCTCGTCGATCGGGAAGGACTTCATCAGCTTCTGAGCCGCGTCCGCTTTGCCCTGACTGCTGCGAATGATCTTCAGAGCTAGATCGAGCCCGTTGAAGATGATCTCGAAGCCTTCGAGAATGTGAATTCGCTTTTCGAGCTGAGCCAGAATATATTCGAGTCGACGGGTGACAGTCTTGAAGCGGAACTTCAGGAACGCGTCGAGCATCTCCTTCAGGTTCAGCTGAGCCGGTGAGAGATTGTCGTGCTCGTCCGGCACCAGACAGGTCGCATTGACGTTGAAGTTCTGCTCAAGCGACGTGTGCTTATACAGATAAGCCATCACGGTCTCGGCGTCTTCGCTCTTCTTCAGTTCCAGAACGATCCGCAAGCCGAGTTCTTCGCTGCTCTCATCGATCGCGGCGATCAGTTGTGGCAGCTTCTTCGATTCAGCGATACTCCCCAACTCCGACATCAGCGGGCCGGTTTCCACGTTATATGGCACCGATGTGATGACGATGTTGTTCTTGATGCGTCCTTTCTGCAGCGGATCGGGCTTCCACTCGGCTCGCACCTTAATCGCTCCGCGTCCCGTCTCGTAGACGTTCCGCAGTTCACGACGATCGGTCACGATGCGGCCACCCATGGGGAAGTCGGGGCCCTTGATGTACTTCATCAACTGGGCCACGGTCGCATCCCGATTCTCGATCAGATACACGCAGGCCTTAATCACTTCCCCAAGGTTGTGCGGCGGGATGTTCGTCGCCATCCCCACGGCAATCCCCTGCGTCCCGTTGACGAGCAGGTTCGGAAACCGCGACGGAAGCACAACCGGTTCCTGGCGGGTTCCTTCGTAGTTGTCCCGCATGTCGACGGTCTGATACCGCAGCTCGTTCATCAGCTCTCCAGCGATGGCCGTCAAACGGGCTTCGGTGTATCGCGCGGAAGCGGCTGGCAGTCCGATGATGGAGCCAAAGTTCCCCTGGCCATCGACCAGCGGTTCCCGCAGGGTGAAGTCCTGCGCCATCCGAACGAGAGCTTCGTAGACGGCTGCATCACCGTGCGGATGGTAGTTGCCGATCGTATCGCCCGAGATCTTGGCGCACTTACGATGCTTCGCCCCGGCCGTGATACCGAGGTCGTTGAACATGACGTACATGATCCGCCGCTGTACCGGCTTGAGGCCGTCGCGTACGTCGGGCAGGGCTCGCGACTGAATCACCGAGTAGGCGTAGTTCAGATAGCGGCGACGCGTTTCTTCCGACAGCGAAACGTACTGGATCCGGTCCGTATCTTCGGGAATCGGAACTCCTTGGCCGTTACCTGATTTGTTCTTTTTCCCAGCCAAAGCTGATCAACTCCTGAATGGTTATTCCGCCGAATCACCCACGACGGGTAGGGATTCATTTGGGGATTGAGTAGGATAGGAAGGCCCGAAAACGCCGTCAAACCGGGGCGAGACAGCCCGGAGATCGCCAGAAAACTTATTCCTAAGGCGTTTGAGCGTCTGGAGAGCCGCCGTGGAGACTGCCGATCTGCTCGTGCTCGGAACCGCGAGGCTCGTCGTCGTCTGCTATCTGCTGCGACTGCTTTACGACCTGCGAATCTGGCCCTGGCCCCGTTCGGCTGGAGCGTCGGCCGACCGAATTGCAACGGCCATCTGGTGCAGCGGCTTCCTCCTGTATCTCCTCCATTTTTTCGCCGCGTTTCACTTTGTCCATCACTGGAGTCACGCGGCTGCCTACGCCCACACCGCGAAACAGACGGCCTCAGTCACGGGAATCGCCTGGGGAGGCGGAATCTGGGTCAATTATCTGCTGACCGTCTGGTGGCCTGTGGACATCTGGTTCTCGATTCGCCGGGGTCTGGCCCGGCTTCCTGACTGGTATCGACTCACCCTGCATGTTGTCTTCGGCTTTATTTTGTTCAATGCGACCGTGGTTTTCGGCGCCCGGTTCTGGAAATGGATCTTCGCGATTCTGCTGACTGGAACTGGATGTACACTACCTCTCCGCCGATCGCCGAAGCGTTTCTGGTAACGGCGGCAGGATAACCGTAGGCACTTATCTTCGAGGCAGCTGGAGGGAGTTGGACGACGAACGTCGCATGTCGGCTGGGACAGGCGGAGCCCTATTCCAGTATGGAACGCACATTTGCTGGGATACGCCTGCCGGCTATCCCAGCCTACGAGCTGAAGTAAGCGGCATTACGCAGGATGCCACCGCTACGGGGTGATTGCTCGTTGAAGAGCCGAGAGACGTCCACCCGAGTAGACTCTCTTGCTGGTGTCTGCTCAGGCATTTCCTGGTCAATCGGTATCGGGTTTGCGAACTTACTATCCCACCACCCGAGATTGACCTCATACGGCTGAGTCGACAGGGGCGGGAGGCGGTTGTCAGCAATCGATGGCCGATCATCCCCCGATCAGCGGGTTTCCCATCAGACAACATGTCTGCTCAGCCGCCGAAGACATTCATCATTCTAAGGGCACCGCGAAGATCCGGCAGCAGGCGCTGCTGTTGATCAGGGCTGCCTTTTGCCATCACGAAACTGACAGGAGACTGAAATGAACCCATTTTCGACCGTTAACAACCTGATCCTCGTCGTGCTCATTGTGGGCGTCGGCGCGATCTTTGGCTATGTCGCGTACTCCGGTCCGCCGACTCCAGATGTTCAGGAAGAAGAGATCGCCCAGGAGATGGGCGAGATGATTCAGGACAACTCGGACACCATCGTCCGCGAATCCTATGAACTGACTCGCGACGTTGTCCCGCCGCTGGCCACGGCCATGCAGAAGCAACTCGAAGAAGACTATCCGAAGTACGTGAAGATTCTCAATCGCGAGAGTGCCACCTATCTCGAAGATCTCGAGCAGACAGTGATGCAGGAAACCAAGAAGCAGATGGATGACTTCTGGGTCGCACAGCGCGACGTCGTCGCCGCTGAGTTCCCCGAGTATGCGAGTCGTGAAGAAGTCGATCAGCTGATCGCTGAGTTTCGCAAAGTCGGAGACCGCTTGATGGACCGGTATTCGATCGACGAACTGAAGAATCAGTCGGAACGCACGATGAATCTCTGGGAACAGGTCGAGCCAATCGAACAGGCTTCACAGGAACAGACCCGGGAACAGCTGCTGAAATATCTCTCCGACTGGCTGGTCCTCAAGTTGAGTGACAAAGCCGAAACGGAAATCACTCAGATGGCCTCGGACGGCTAATCACGCCGGCTGATCCGATCACAATTCATACACATTTCTGCCGAATGGAAATACAGGAGTTACCTGATGTCAACGAATACTCACGACAACAATGGCCGCTCGAATGGGCCGGGGATCACCACGATCCTGCTGATCGTCTTCTGCGTCGAACTGATCGCGATCGCCGGCATGACCTACTCTCAGGTTCAGGAAAATCTGAAGCCGGAGAACATCGCCGCCGCAACCGAACAGTACGCCGAAGAGAACTACCCGGAAATTCGCGAAGAGATCGTCACGCGAGTTCGCGAAAACAGCGATCAGTACGCCGAGACTGTCAGTCAACAGCTGATGGCCTCCAGTGATGATGCCCGCATCCAGCTGGAGCAACTGACCGAAACCGGAGTCGAAGAAGGACTCGACGAAGGAACGCAGATGAGCAAGCAGGCTTTCCGCGAATTCCTGAAGGAAAATCATCAGGACATCGAATCGTACCTGAAAGAACTGGAAGACAGTCCTCAGGAAGCCCGCCAGTTCATCGTTGGTCTGGAACAGGACCTGGAACAGGCTCTCGAAGTTGATATGCAGAAACAGATGGACAATCTGGCTGAACTGCAGACTCAATTCAACTCGAAGGTCGACCGCCTGACCGCTGGCGGAAATATGGAACCGGTTGAACTGCTCGAATTGCGAATTCTGCGTCTGATGAAAACTCTGCAGCAGCAGAATCAGAACGCCGTTGCAGTGACGGAATAATCCAGACGACCACGTTCGCAAGTCGAACGATGGAATGATCCGCAGCGTCTCGCGTCCGCTGCGGATCTCTTTTTATGCGCCTCGCCAGATAAGGCTTCAATCGTGGCTGTGGGCATCGTCCGGAAAGCTGCCCGAGCGGACTTCTTCGGAGTACCGACGAACGGCTTCCGAAGCGACCCCATGCAGATCGGCGTACTTCTTGAGGAACTTCGGCGAGAAGCCGGGGCTCATGCCGAGCATATCGTTGAGCACGAGAACCTGGCCGTCACAATCAGGGCCGGCTCCAATGCCGATCGTCGGAATCGACAACTCTTTGGTCAGCCGGGCGGCTATCTTTCGGGAGACCATTTCCAGAACGATGGCAAACGCTCCGGCCTTCTCGGCTGCTCGCGCGTCGTTCAGCAGGGCCTCTTCGTCTCGCTGGATCTTCCCCATCGAACCGACCGCGTGAATCGATTGCGGTTTGAATCCGACGTGGGCCATGACCGGAATATCGGCCGTAACAAGAGCCTCGATCGTGCGAGCCTGAGAGACGCCTCCTTCCAGCTTCACCGCCGACGCGGAGGTCTCTTTCAGAATTCGGCCGGCATTCTCGATCGCCTGCTGCGGAGAAACCTGATAACTGAGGAACGGCAGATCGACCACGACAAGCGCATTTCGCGTCGCCCGGGCGACCATCCGCCCGTGATAGATCATCTCATCGACTGTGACAGGCAGCGTCGTTGAATTCCCCTGCACCACCATGCCGAGCGTATCGCCAACCAGAATCGCATCGACCCCGGCCTGATCGACGATCTCCGCCCACGCATAGTCGTAAGCGGTCAGCATCGAGAGCTTCTGGCCCTGCTTTTTTGCGGCCATGAATTTGGGAACCGTCATTGCGCACATGCGAAAACTTTCTCTGTCCTGCGGGCCGTTTCACAAATTGAGACACGTGTTGCAAAATAAAACACATCGCCCGTTGCGTTCTGCAACACCTCAGAATGTCGAATCGGCCCGGATCTGGACCAACAATTCGTAACCACTTTCCAATTCACGACTTACCCGCAACAGGCTCTCTGAACGAACTTTGGCACGTCGCTTGCATTCTATATTAGCCAGCCGCGAGGCAGGAGTTGGCCCGCACTTGCTTCGATGGTGGACATTGGCGTGATCGACGGTGTAGTCGATCACGCCTTTTTTTATTGCCTGAACGCGGTGAGGCATCTCGGTCCCGCGAGATCCCTGCAGCCCGCGGCGCGTAGAAAATCCTGTCACCGACCTTATCCCAGGACCAGGACGGCAGTACCGTCGATCGCACGTAGACCGGAGAGCCAGGTATCCTCCCGGCCATGCTTACGAGCGGGTCAGCTTCACGAAACGCTCTTTGAGGTCCTTGGTGACTTCGCCGGGCTTGCCGTCGCCGATCGGGCGGCCGTCGAGTTCGATCACGGCGATCACTTCCGCGGCACTTCCGGTCAGGAAGCATTCATCGCAGACGTAGATATCGTGCCGCGTAAGCGTGACCTCTTCCACGGTCAGTCCGGCTTCCCGGGCGAGTCGAATAACAGCTCGACGCGTAATGCCATCGAGAATTCCGGCGTCCGTCGATGGCGTCTTGAGCACGCCGTTCTTGACGATGAAAATATTGTCGCCCGTGCACTCGGCCACTTCGCCTTTGTGGTTCATCATCAAGGCTTCGAGGCAGCCGGCGTCGGTCCCCTCGATCTTGGCCAGAATATTATTCAGATAGTTCAGCGATTTGATCCGCGGGCTGAGTGCCTGAGGATGATTGCGTAGCGTGCTGGCCGTGATGATCTTCAGCCCCTGTTCGTACAACTCCGGCGGGTACAGGCTGATCTTATCGGCAATAATGATGACCTGCGGATCGCTCGTCCGGCGGATATCGAGCCCCAGCGAACCGGACCCCCGTGTCACCACCAGGCGGATGTACCCATCCGTCAGTTCATTGGCGGCCACAGTGTCGTTGATGGCCTTCTCCATCTCTTCTTCGCTGATGGGAATCTCAAGGCGAATGGCCCGCGCACTCTCGTAGAGCCGCTCGATGTGCTCATCGAGCAGGAAGCACTTCCCGCTGTAGATGCGAATTCCTTCAAAGACCCCGTCTCCATACAGCAGACCGTGGTCAAACACACTCACCGTGGCATTTTCTTTGGAGACGAGCTCGCCGTTCAGATAGATCTTCATAAGATTCGCTATACGAAAAAAAGCACGAGGGGATACGCCTCGTGCGTTGGGAATTGAGGACGACCGCTTTTACGGAAGCCTCGCCAGTGCGAAGTCGTCGAATCAGCCGGCGGCTCGCTCGCGAATATTCTCGATCTGCCCTTTCGAGAGTCGAACAATCCGCTGAGCCCGCTCGGCGATCGCTTCGTCGTGCGTGACCATCATAATCGTGAGTTGTCGCTCGGAATTCAATCGGTTGAGCAGTTCAATGATGCCTTTCCCTGTTTCGACATCCAAATTCCCGGTTGGTTCGTCGGCGAGCAGAATTTCCGGCTCGGAGACCAGTGAACGGGCGATCGCAGCTCGCTGCATTTCTCCGCCCGAAAGCTGATTCGGGCGATGCTTGAGCCGATGCGACAGGCCCACTTCCTGAATCATCTCCTGGGCTTTGTCCTGCAGTTCTTTCCGCCGCTTCCAGTACTCCCACGACGAGTACCGGATCATCAGCGGAGACAGGACATTCTCCAGCACCGTGAGTTCGGGCAGCAGGTGATAGAACTGAAACACGAAGCCGAAGACGCGGTTCCGCAGCTGATCGCGAGTTTTGGCGGGCAGATGATCGATCCGCTTGCCTTCCAGACGAATCTCGCCGATGTCCGGTGAATCGAGCAGCCCGAGCAGATGCAGCAGCGTGCTCTTACCGGAGCCCGACCGGCCGATGATCGACAGAAACTCGCCGCGACGGACGTCGAGATTCACGCCCCGCAGGACGTTCACTTCCTCCGGTCCCTTGCGGTAGGTCTTGTCCAGAGCAACAGCCGACAACTGGATAGCGGGCGGGGTGAGCACCTGATTCATGAGAATTTCCGTTTGACGAACACCGCAGAGCGGAGTGGAAGTTTTGAGGGCTGGTCTTTGTCACCGACTGAAAACGTGTTGCGGCCTAGTCGCGACGAAGCGATTCAACGGGGTGCATCCGGGCGGCTCGGCGAGCCGGGAACACGCTCGCCAGAACGGCGATCAGCATCGCTCCCAGAGCCACCGAAATCACCATGGAAGGATGAACCGCGGTCGGGATCTCTGGGAAGTAGTAGATCGTTTCATCGAAGACTTTTCGCCCGGTCACCCAGGTGATGACGTCTTCGATCTCGTTGATGTAGTGCACGAACAGCAGTCCCAGCACCACGCCGACACCACTGCCGACCACGCCGAGCGAAAGCCCGTAGGACAGGAAGATCGACATGATGCCGCTCGAGCTGGCGCCCAGGGCTTTCAGAATGCCGATGTCGCGAGTCTTCTCAACAACGATCATGTAGAAGATCGCGAGAATCCCGAAGCCGGCTACGGCGATGATCAGGAACAGCAGCACATTGAGAATGGCCGATTCAACCTCCACGGCGGCCAGCAGCGGCCCCTGTTTCTGTTCCCAGGTTTTCACCACGAACTGATCGGGCGGGAAGGCCGATTTCAGGCGTTCGACGACATCCGATGCCTGCGTGTAGTCCTTGAGTTTGATGTGCAGCGAAGTGATGGCCCGCTTGCCGGTCGCTGGCGAAAGCATGCCGCGAACTTCCTGCAGTTCATCGAGATTGCAGAAGACGAGGTTGCTGTCGTACTCGGTCATGCCGCTTTTGAAGACGTCGACAATCGTTGCCTGGTAGGCCGCATGAGACGGCGGACGTCCGGCCGTGACGGTGCTGATTTTCACATCGTCGCCCGGCTTGGCCATCATCATGGTCTTCATCTTGCCGGTTTCGGGATCCCGATACGGATAGCTGACCAGCCCGACGCCGACGTAAACGCGGCCATCCATTAGAGCGTAAGGGTCGGCGGGTTCGGAATCGGCATTCGCAGCTGTGGAATCGCCGAAGGGATCCGCGAACGGATCGTTCGGCATCGCCCCTTCAGGGTTTTCCGACTCCACAGTGGCGGCAGCCGGATCGATCAGCGGAGTCTCGGCCTGTTCCATCGCCGCCAGCTGTTCTTCGTACCACTTCTGACGATCGATCTTTTCCCGACGGTATTCGACGGCGTCTTTCGACAGATTCCAGTTCGGCTGTTCGCTGTCGGGACGCAGGGCTTTCCGCGAGATCTCATTCTCGGCGTAAACCGGATTGTAGCTGTCGAGGAACGACCGCAGCGGGCCGACCTTGGCTTTGCCTTCCGGCTCAATGCCGATCAGCGTGACCGGTTTGGTGATCCACTGTCCGGCGAAATTGAAGTTCAGCATGCCGTAAACTTCGACCGTCGGCGTGATCGCTTCGATGTAATCATCGGCGACTTCGCGGGCGATGCGAATCTGCAGATCGGGATCGGAAACGCCGTCGTAGCTGTGCGATTCAATGACGACGTCGGCGAGCAGTCCATGAATGCGGTCCCGCATCTGAGAGCTGAACCCGGACATCACACTGTTGACGACAATCATCGTCGCCACGCCGAGCATGACACTGATAATACTGGCCAGAGCAATGAAGCGGGTTCGCAGATACCGCTGGCATAAAAGCGTTTTGTACATCTCGCCATTCCCTTGGCTGAGGTCTTTCGATCGTCTACCAGACCCTCCGGGCCTGATCGGCGGATGCGATGATGCCGATGTTCACCAGCGCGTTCGCTCTCCGTCCGATGTGCAATTTATACAAAGTGAAGCCGAACCGGCCAAGACCAACTCGGCCCCGGAATTCCGGGAGGCCGAAATCGCCTCCAACGGGGCTTTGTCACTCGAATGACGAAACAGAGAACCAGGCCGGGCCGCTCTGCAAGGTGTGCCACTGCTGGCTTGGCCAGCAGTGGATTCCAGGCCTCCAACCCGCCATCAGCAGCCCCCGAACCAGAGAAGCCCGCATGCAGCACATTGGGCTGGGGTTGCCGCAGTTGCTCATAAGGTGTCACACACAGGGGTGGCCCGTCCCGGACGGGCCACCCCTGTGAAAGGGACGCACACAAACCTTACGACCTCTTGTGGCTAAGCCACCCCGGTTGAATCAACCGGGGCTATCCGATCGATCGGAAAGTCTGTGTGCCCCCAACGCGGATTGTGCTGGGATACGCCTGCGGCTATCCCCAGGCTACTGGCGGGTCACTCCGGTTTTTTGCCGGCTTTGATGGCCTTCAGCGTCTGGAACTCGGGTTTCGTTTTGTAGAAGTCGTCGAGGGGATAGCAGCCGGAGATAATGCCGTTTCGGGGACCAGTGGTGCAGTCGCTGAAGGTGCGACAGATCTTCTTGACGGCTTTGTAGTCTTCGCCTCGCAGAATCTGAGCCGGCATCTCCCACTGGCTGAGAATCAGACGACCGATGCCAACGAAGTCGACTTCGTTGCGGCGGACGACCGCCTGAGCGATGTGCGGCAGATACTCCTGGAAATAGGAGTAAGCCGAGCCGACGAGCGGCAGATCGGGAACGGCTTTCTTCAACTCGGCCACTGCTTTCAACTGACGCACGCAGCCAATCAGCGGATCTTCGGGCGGCTGATAGCCGTCAGAAGGCGGGAAGTAAGCCGGCCGTTGAATGTGCGGATTGTAGTACGGCGATCCGGCCGTGATGTTAACCATCGCCACGCCGAGTTCGTCCCGCATCAGCTTGAGGAGCTGAATCGTTTCGGAAAGATCCATCTGCAACGGATGCTGACGATCGCAGCCGAAGCCGGTGTAGTCGGAGCCTTCGTACGGCATCGGCTGCCCCGGGCCGGGACGGCCGGTTTTCTCGTCGTACGATTCCGGCTGGAACGGCAGGAAGTCGAAGCCGGAAAGACGCACGCCGAGCAGGAGATCCGGGCAGGCCTTGTGAACGGCTTCGCAGATTCGCCGCATGAATCGCGTCCGATTCTCGAACTCGCCGCCGAAATCCCCGTCACGGCTGTAGGCCGAGAGAAACTCGTGACCCAGGTAGCCGTGGCAGTGCTTGATGTCGACGAAGCGGAAGCCAAGTTTCTCGGCTGCTTGAGCGGCGGTGACATACTGTTCGATCAACTCGCCGATCTGTTCGTCACTGAGCAGGTAATCATCGGCTTTCCCGGCGATGCCGATTCGTTCGTCGAGCAGTGAATGTTTATAGGCGATGCTCGGTTCCAGCTTCGACTTCTCGTTAGGACGACTGAAGCGTCCGGAGTGAGTCAACTGCAGTCCGACCAGAAGGTCATCGGTTGCGTTCGCACCGAAGCTGTTTCGGTGAGCGTCTTCGAGCGTTTTCAGCAGCTCGGCGAGGGACGATTCATTCTCCGGCGCGTAGTAGAGCTGGTTCGGATTCGCGCGGCCGGCTGGCGTCACAGCGATCGCTTCGCCACCCCAGATCAGCTTACATCCCGACTCGCCGAAGTGCTGCCAGCGGCGGATTGTTTCGGGCGTTGCCTTGCCATCGCGGGTTCCGTCCCAGCCTTCCATGGGATGAACGGCCCAGCGATTGCCAACTTTGAATCCAGCGACATCGAGCGGTTCAGCAAGCGGCGACCCCTCATCCGCCGACAGCGGCGCGTCATCGATCTCCAGATCAAGATCCAGCCCGGCGAGATACTCTCGGAAATCTTCAGTTGTCTTCAGCGAAGCGATACGTCGATAGGCCATGGGAGTATTTCAACAGGAGGAACGACGGCGAAAATGCAGCAGCCATCCTAGAGAAAAACCCTTGAGCCGCAAATGAAAAAGGCACTTCCCGATCGGGAAGTGCCTCAGTCTGTTCATGCCTGTCGACGACCGGCTCGCTTACCACCAGGGATAGTATCCAGTGTAGCCATAGTAGCCGGCGTAGTAACCCGGATAATAGCCGGGGTAGTAACCGGCCCAGTAGTTGGGATAGTACCCATAATACGGGTAGTAGCCGTAGTTGTAAGCCGTGTACCGCGGGGCATACCAGGCGCTGTAAGCGGGGGCGTAATAAGAGTTGTACGCACCGTAGTAGCCGTACCCGGCATACCCGTATCCCCCGTAGCAGCTGTAACAGCTAGAGTGATAATGTCCCGCCTCCGCGGTGTTCGCCTCGCTGGCCAGCATCAGGCCTGCCGAGAGAAATGCCAGAATCAGCAACCGGTTCATTAGTGATCTCCCCTCAAAGTTCAAGCTAAATCGGACAGCCCCTCGCACCCGCGAAAGGGTTTTCTAACTTACTGATCTTACCAACTCCCTCGCACAAGTAATGCCGATTCTTACAATTTTTACAATTCTGCGGTTGTCGGACAGTTGGGGCACGCGGCTTCTGGTGCGAGGGTCGAAATGGCCACTGCATCTTCGATTCCCGGACGACTGAATTTTTAATCCGCGCCCATCAAATTCCGTTGGCTCACGTAATAATGGTGCAGAACGTGCAACTTTCTGCATGAGCGAAATCGCCTGCCAATGTGGCGGCGAGTCTGGGATTCCCAATTTCGTCGTCAGTTGAGTCGCCTGACCGATCAGCGAGCGAAAAAATGTCAGACTGGCTGATGACCTTTCATAGATGGCAGAAATGCCTGGAGAACGGAGATGATTGAGTATCTGATTTTCATGGTCCCGCCCGTCCTGTTGATGATGTGGGCCCAGCACCGGGTGCATTCGCAGTTCGCGCATGGCATGAAAGTGCCTGCGCGTCTGTCAGGCGCAGCCGCTGCCCGTCACATCCTCGACACGATGGATTTGCGGCACGTTGAAGTGGTGGAAACACAAGGGCATCTGTCCGATCACTACGACCCACGAGAGAAAGTTGTTCGGCTGAGTCCAGATGTCTACCGGGGACACACGGCGTCGTCCGTCGGGATTGCTGCTCACGAAGTGGGGCATGCCATTCAGGATGCGAAGAATTACAGTCCACTGGTCGTTCGTAACATGGCCGTACCTGCTGCTCAATTCGGAGGAACCGCGTTTTCGATCCTGCTGATCCTCGGCGTGCTGATGCAGAGCATTCATCTGATTCTGCTCGGCATCGTGTTGTTCGGCGGCGTCGTCTTCTTCCAGCTGGTGAACCTGCCAGTTGAGTTCGATGCCAGTAATCGTGCGAAGCGAATTCTCGGCGAGATGGGCATCGTCGATGAAAACGGGGGAGCAGCCGTAAGTGGCGTCCTCAATGCAGCCGCCTGGACCTACGTTGCCGCAACCCTGCAGTCGGTCCTGACCCTGCTCTACTACCTGATGATCTTCGCCGGCGGCCGTCGCGACTGATCACGACGACGCGAATCCAAACTGGGGGATCCGGCTCTGGCCGGGTCCCCTTTTTCGTTGAACGATCACTCATTCCTTCAACGCCTCAGACGAACCTCTCCGACATCACCTTCCGTTCGACATCGCCGTTCGCCCGCCATGGCACTGTATAACCGAAGACGAACCCCCAGACTTGGAGCCCGGCTTGAACGAACGTGTTTTAGTTGGGTGCACAAGACGGCTCTCTGCCCCCCGACATTCTCCGCTCGATCAGCTGCCGTCCGTTGGGCAACGGCTCATCAAAAAAGCCCCACAGTTCGAAAACTGTGGGGCTTTTTTATATCTACTCGGCTCGCCGGATTCAGGCGGCCTTTTTCTGATGGCGTTTGCCTGGCAGTTCGTTCTTGACGTCCTTGGCCAGGCCGAGCGTCTTAAGGGTCCAGATCACCGCGTAGGTGATGTCGACTTCCCAGGCCTTGTGGCCGTGACGGGCCAGGCGCTGATAAGCGTGATGGTTGTTGTGCCAGCCTTCACCGTAGCTCAGCAGGGCAACCCACCAGTTGTTGCGGGACTGATCGCGAGTCTGGTAGTTCCGATAACCCCAGACATGCGTGGCGGAGTTCACAAACCAGGTACCGTGGTAAACAGCGACCTGACGCAGACAGAAACCCCACAGGAAGACCGACAGGCCAACGCCGCCGATGACATACTCGCCCAGAGCATAGAGCCCGGCTCCGAAGGCGATGAGAATGATCGGGTAGGCGTTATGCAGGAAGCGGTGCATCGGATCTTTCCACATATCCGGTGCCCAGCGTTCGAGCATGCGAGTCACTTCCGCATTGCTCTTCTGAGGCTGCAGCCAGATGAAGTGCGACCACCAGAAACCGTCGAGCGGAGAGTGCGGATCGCCTTCCTGATCGGACAGGGCGTGATGCTTACGGTGTGTGGCGACCCAGAACGCCGGGCTGCCTTCGCCAGAAATGATGCCGCAGATTGAGAAGAAAAACTCGAGAACCCGCGGCACCTTGAAGCTGCCATGAGTGAGAAGCCGGTGGTAACCCAGCGTCACTCCCAGGCAGGCGGTTACGAAGTGAAGCACGAGGAACGTCGTCAGTCCGGCCCAGGTGAAATTGAAGAAGGCGAATACGGCGAGCACGTGCATCGCTGCCAGCCAACCGGTTACGCCCCAGTTCACGCCGTGCGGAAATCGTTGCTTCATGGTCTCCCACCGACTGTGATGAGCCTGTTTTTCAGCAAGTTTTTCGTGGTCTTCGAGTTTGGCGGGCGGAACGATCGGGTCGTTCATGCGGCTGGTCACATCATCCGGAGTATCTACGGTAATTGGGCTCAATATTATCTCCTTGTGAGACTTGCATTCTGAGGTTACCGTCAGTGTCAGTCCTGACTTCTGGCAAGCCGCAAAGCACAATTGTCGGTGAACGCGAATTGTTACCGGGTAGAACCGTCAGTATTCCCAACCCGGATGGGGGCACAGTGGTGCAGCGTAATCCTACTGGAATTCCCGGTTTAATCCAAACTCAATTCAGGTTCCAAAGTCTCGATGCGTCACATTGACGCATAAAACTTCGCTGAACTACCGCGACCTGCCAACGGAGCCAAAACGGACACCGAGCATCCAGCTTCCAATCGGAAACCTTGTCAGTGCAACTTTCTGGCCAGTGAGTTGGGAAATCAGACTGCCGAACTACAATCGGCGACGGGAAAGATCGTAAGTTCAATCGAGGGAGATCGAACGCAGGTGGCAGAACAAGAACAGTCGACCGACCGCTATGACGCCATATTCATTGTTTCCTTCGGAGGCCCGGAGGGAATGGATGATGTCATTCCTTTTCTGGAAAATGTGCTCCGCGGCCGAAACGTGCCTCGCGAACGCATGCTCGAGGTCGCCCACCATTACGAGTTGTTCGGAGGCGTCAGTCCGATCAATCAGCAGGTGCGTGATCTGATTGAAGTCCTGCGACCGGCCATGGACGAAGCCGGCGTCGATCTGCCGATCTACTGGGGCAATCGGAACTGGACGCCCTACATCCCCGACGCCATCCGCCAGATGCAGCAGGATGGTGTCCGAAAGGCTTTAGCGCTCGTACTTTCCGGCTACAGCTGCTATTCAGGATGCCGCCAGTACCGCGAGAATATTGCCGACGCACAATCCGAAATCGTCGGCGATACGCCCCGGATCGACAAGATTCGCGTCTTCTACAACCATCCCCTGTTCGTGAAAGCGAATTTCGAGCGTTTGCAGGCCGCGATTGCCCAGTTGCCAGCCGAACACCGCGAGAACTTCCATGTTGCCTATACCGCCCATAGCCTCCCACAGAGCATGGCCGACACTTCGGATTACGTGAAGCAGCTCCAGGAAACGGCTCGGTTGGTCTCTGAACAGGCTGGGGTTTCGCCAGACCGCTGGCAACTTGTCTATCAGAGCCGTAGCGGCCGCCCCCAGGACCCCTGGCTTGAGCCGGATATTCTCGATCACCTCGACAATCTTTCGAAAGAGGGAACGCAGGCGGTCGTGATTGCGCCAATCGGGTTTCTCTCCGATCACATGGAAGTCCTCTTCGATCTCGACGAAGAAGCGGTTCAGAAGTGCGAAGAACTGGGAATGGCGATGCAGCGGGCCGGAACGGCCGGCACCCATCCCGACTTCGTGGCGATGCTAGTGGAACTGATTCAGGAGCGGATCGACCCTGATCAGGATCGGCGGGCAATCGGCCATTACGGATGTAATCATGACTTCTGCCCCGTGAACTGCTGCCCACCACCGCGGCGTCCGACTCCAGGTGCTCAAGGATCTCCCCCATCCCGGCCCAACGCCTCCTGAGCGTTCTGCGGGTCGAATCGATTGCTCGACCGAGACTCGTGAGATATTTCCCTCACAGGTGTACGGTTTTCCGCGTCCGCCCTTCATTCTGAACTACTCTTCACGGAGGAGATCACGTCTCTTTACGTGGAAATTTCAGGATGTCTAAACTCTCACCAAGCGAATTCTTAAAGGAACTGCAGGGCCAGCGGTCTGTCGAGGAAGCTGCGCCCGTGGAATCTGCCCCTGCCCCGTCTTCAATTGAAGACATGCCATCGCTGTTCGATTCGCTGCTCGAAGAACCGGCTCACGAAGCTCCGGAAGAAACAATGCCGGCCGCGAAGCCGATGCCTCAGTCCGTGAAGAAAAATGCCGGGCTGTCGGACCTGTTTGATCGCGTCAACTCGTTGCTGCAGGAACCCAAACCGGCCGCTGACCGCTTCACACCGAAAGTGCCAGGCAGTCTCGAAGAAGCTCATCTCTGCGCAGACGATATTGAGCGGCTGATCCTGAAGTTCCTGCTCGCAAAGGGCTCGGCTGCGGGTCGCGAGATTGCCTCCCAGATTCGCCTTCCTTTTGCGCTGATCGATCCGCTGCTTAAGCAATGGAAGTTCGACCAGGTTCTCGATCTGCGCAGCTCGACTGAGATCGGCGATTACATTTACGCCATCACCGATATCGGACGGGAACGAGCTCGTCGCTATTCAGATGAATGCACCTACTACGGCGCCGCTCCGGTCAGTATCCGCGACTATCTCGATGCCATGCAGAAGCAGAGCATCGCCAAACAAACCGTGCAGGAAGACGATTTGCGGCGGGCGTTTTCCGACCTGCTGATCGATCCCACCATGCTCGACAAACTCGGGCCAGCGATCAATTCCGGTCGCGGGATGTTCCTGTTCGGCGAGCCGGGGAACGGAAAAACGAGTATCGCCGAACGCGTGACCGGCTGCTTTGGATCAACCATCTGGATTCCCCGCGCCCTGGGAATCGACGGGGATATTCTGCGGCTGTTTGATCCGGGGATCCATCAGCCTGTCGAACAACCGCGCGGCGAGGGTTATCTCGACAATACCGGCATCGATCATCGCTGGATTGAAATCGTCCGCCCGACCGTGATCGCCGGGGGCGAATTGACGATGCAGGAACTTGAGGTCACTCAAAATCCGCAGACAAACATCTGTGAGTCTCCGCTGCAGTTGAAAAGTAACTGCGGCACGCTCGTCATCGACGACTTCGGCCGCCAGCGGATGCCTGTCGATGAGCTGCTGAATCGATGGATTGTTCCCCTCGAAAAACGATACGACTTTCTGAACCTTCCGAGCGGGAAGAAACTGCAGGTTCCGTTCGATCAGCTGATTATCTTCTCGACGAACCTTGAGCCGAAAGACCTGGTCGACGGTGCGTTTCTCCGCCGAATTCCCTACAAAATCGAGGTTAAAGATCCTTCCGAAGCCGACTTCGTCAAACTGTTCGAGATCATGGCTCCGAAGTTCGGGATGACGATGAATCGCGATGCGGTCCAGTACCTCATCGATACCCATTATCATGCCGTGAACCGGCCCTTCCGCGCCTGCCAGCCCCGAGACCTGCTGCTTCAGGTCCGCAACTTCTGTGTCTACAAGGGCATCGAAAAGAAGATGTCCCCGGAAGGATTCGACTTCGCCGTCGACAACTACTTCTCGGTGATGTAACCCCGCCCAATAGCGGAGGGATGGCACTGCGTTTCCTCTCTGTGTTGCGAAAGCAACGAGCGGCCCGTCTTCCGCGTTGAGGGACTGAGAAACGTCCTCCCCGGAGGGCCACCGCATCCATCCGACAGGAGCCATCTGAACGTCCTCCGGACCGTGTTCGCCTGTTTCCCAGCTCCCCTGGCTCCTGCGAGTAGAAATCCGTCACACTGGGAAAGATATCCGGACTTTTTCGGGCGTATCGATTGTGCCGATCGCGACGACTATTCCGGTTTTACGGCAGCCTTATCTCGTGCAGCAGCAGTCAGTTACGCAAAATTGACCAATCCGGTGCTGATCAAAAAGAATGCCTCATCTGGATATTCGAAATAAGCCGAACCTGATGATGAGTGTGCGTCATCATCGGATCTGCGTGCGGGAGGGGAAAGCCTTCCGAACGAACTGATCGACGCCGACGCCACGATGAGGGACAGGTAATTCGTAGCAGACACGCTCTTCGGCCGGGGGATCTTGCCGAAGTTCGTGATTTCGAGTGAACAAATCGGCTCAACAGGTCGGCAGGGAGGTGGATTATGTCGCGGCTCGTATGTCTGGCGACAGCAGCATCAGTTGCATTGGTCATGATGACCCAGCAGTCCAGCTGGGCCCAGTCGGATTCCTCAGTGGATGACAGCACCGCAGGTGTGGTGCGAATTGTCAGCCACCGTCAACCTTCGCAAAACGCTCCCGGTCTGATCCGGAATGCCACGAGCGCCAAGCCAATCGGTTCGGCCAATACGATCGATGCCACGCCGGTCTCGAAGTATCGCAACAACCACCCGACCAAACTCGGCCCGGTGGCTAACGCTCCCGGCCCCTGCTATCCGCAGGTGAATGCTCCGCTGTATCCGTCGCCGCAGCCGATGACTCCGGTCTATGCCGGCGGCACGATGATTACCAACCAGGCATTCTCGCCACACGAGATGCTCTATCCGCACCAGTACAAAGCCATGTATGGCCCTTACTACTACAAGGTTCGTGGTTCGTGGTATCTGACACCGCTGGGTGTCCGCTCGCATGACCGCTGGGAACTGCAGGGGACGGAAGTGTCGGTGAAGTACCGGTCGCACTACAAGCCGTTCTCCTTCTACTTCCCACCCGCCACCAGCAACCCCTGGAAATGGTAGGAGGCTCCCCGGCTCGTTTGAGGCGAGCCGGCTGATGCCGTGCACTTCAGGACCTGTTTCGCCGTTTCAGTTACATCAGGATGATACTATGAGATCCCCTCTCCATAAAATGACGATGTTCATTGCGATGATCGCAATGAGCACCGCATTCGTGTTCGCCGATGCTCCCGAAGAATCACCCGAACCGATTCCTGAGCAGCAGGCTCAGAGTGTTCCCTCGTCGGGACACGGCCCGTCCTGCACGCCGGGAGGCAGCTGCCAGGATTGCGACAATTACTGCTACTGCAACGACGGTGGCGTCTGCGGCAGCATGTTCGGCAAGTGCAAAGACCGTTGCCGCTGCAAGCGTTGCGGTAAACTCCGCGGCTGCCGTGGCGATGGCTCCCTGCTGGGACGCCTGAAGCGCTGCAATCCCTTCAACTGGGGAATGGGCTACAACCGCGGTCCCAATGGTCTGATCGATCCTCGCGGCTGTGGTGGCAAAGGCTGCCCGCCGATCGGTGTCTATCAGATGACCTATCCGGTCAATCCTGACTACTGCGACCCGCGTGACACTCGCGTGCACGCTGCTCAGGGTTACGGCGTGCCGATGGGCGTGCCTTTGGCACCGGTTGTTCGTCATCAGTACAACTACAGCTGGGGTGTGCCGGCCAGCCGCGTAACCCACATCTCCAATCACGCTCCGCACATGATGCACTCTCCGCAGGGACTCTACGGACTGCACGGTCATCTTCCGCTCGGACCGGACGGAGCTCCCGCCGGCGGAGCAGGTGCTTACGGTGCTCCCGGTGGATATTGCCCGCAGTGTCAGCAGAACGCCGCTGCGATGGGCCACTGAGACAAACGCAGCCTCCGGCACATCCTGCCGGAGGCTTCTTATCGGATTCATCTTTGACAGTCGGATATCAGACAGGAAAGTCTCATGCGTCTTTTGACCTCCCATGCGATCAGCTGTTCCCTGGCCTGCGCCCTGGGACTGGGACTGGTTGCTCAAAACAGCAACGCGGATGAACCGGCTCAGAAGTTGAAGCCTGTTCCGGAATCGCAAGCCATGCCCAAACAGGGTGTCACCCACTACCACGGTGGTCACGTGGACGGGACCTACGTCGATGGCGGCTACGTCGACGGAGGTTATGTCGACGGCGGTTACTACGGCGAAGGACGCGGCGTCCTTGGTCGTAACCGACGCCCTTCTCCGGGGACCGGCTGGTGTGCACCGAGCAAGGTGACCCAACAGCGGCTGCGCGTTGAGTACTGGAAGTACTACCCGCATTACTGGTCCGGTTACGGTCCGGGACCAGCCACGCCGTATCATCCGATGGTCTACACGCCGACCGACACCGCTCAGCTCGGCTTCTACTATCAGCATGCCCCATCATGGACGGCTCAACCGTGGCGGACTCCCGGCCCCGCTCATCCGGCTGTGTGGCACAACCGTTACTGCGGACGCTGCCAGAACGGCTACGGCTATAACTACGGTTATGGAGCCTACCCGACAACGGCCAGCACCGGCGGAGTTTACTACGACGGCCAGGAACAGATCATCCATACCTCTCCGGTCGAGCCCCAGGAAGCCGACCCGATGCCCGAAGCCAACGAACAGTCGATCCGCCTGCCGGAACCGAGCTTCGTGCCTCGCGCACCGCGTCTCTCCATCGTGCCGGACGCGCCACCGGAAATCTAATCGACTTCCGCGACTACAAATCAGAAAAGGACTCCTGAAAACAGGAGTCCTTTTTTCGTTTCTGGAAGCAAGCGGGCTCGCCTAGAACTCGCCGACCACCTCGGTATCGTCGATTCCGACCAAGTTCTCAAGCACGCTGTTCGTATCCCAGGAACCGTCGTTGCTGAGATTGACGTTCTCAGAGATGAAGCGAACTGAACCATCGGCCAGCAGGAACTGAGCCCCGCCGTCGTGCCGGCTGCTGTAAGCCTGGCTGCGGTCGGTGTTCGCTCCCGTCAGCGGCGGGTTGATCGGATAGCGGACCGAACCGACGATCGACATGATCCCCTGGTTCCAGGCCACAGTCGTATCTTGAGAAGAAGGTCCCGTTCCATTGGCATCGCGAACGGCCAGCAGAGTTCCTGCCGACATCCGCTGCCCACCCAGACGCCAGGCACGCTCGCCAACGAGAATCGTGTTACTCGTGCCGTCCAGAATGTCGTTGAAGCCAACGCGGCTGTCCCGATAGAAGGCACCAATGGCTCCCGTGGTTCCGATGCGCGGGTTCGTCGCCTTCCGCTGCCGCACGGCGGCAATGTTGTTCGAGCCGATGTAGTTCGTGATGGGCAGACCGGTATTGGCTCCCCCCGATCCTGGCTGGTTGTCGATGGCGTAACCCGGATCCGGACCCGGATCGTGAACCTGTGGCTTACCTCCGTCTGACGGACAGTTGAAGGCCGCCTGGAAGGACTGGAACTCGGCTCTGTGCGTGTTGATTGCCTGAGAAGCCGGCGTGTTGCCAACGTCGAGCAAATCATAGAGTCCGCTCTGTTCCATCTGCGGCAGAATCATCGCCGTCCACGACCAGTGACCGTCATTGTCGTTGCTGCTCGACCAGTTGTTGTTCGAATTGCTCCGCATGTCGACATAACCCGGCGGAAGCACGCCGTAAGTATCGTGGTAGTTGTGCAGCGCCAACCCGATCTGTTTCAGATTATTCTTACAGCTCGAACGGCGAGCCGCTTCTCGGGCCTGCTGCACAGCAGGCAGCAGCAAAGCAACCAGAATCGCGATGATCGCGATGACAACGAGAAGCTCGATCAGAGTGAACGCGCTTCGAGACCGTAGACGTTTCATTGCGGGGCTCCAAATGAATTTTCGGCGAATGGAGATATAGAGATGTATGGATACGATACATCCGCTCGAAAGCCCCTGCAAGATGAACAATTCCGCACTATTCCGTACGACGCCGTACGCTAATCGGCGCAGCTTGGCCGAGCCGGATTACAGGCCTCACTCGCCACGAAGCGACTGCAAAACCGGCATGCGGACCGCCTGCAGAATCGCGAAACTGGCCCCCAGCATTCCGGCGGTAAAGACGGCCAGCAGCAGCAACGCACCACTGCCCCAGGGGACGTCGGAGCCGCGGCTGAGAATATTGGGCAGCATCGCCCAGAGTGCCGTCACCGTGCCGATGACCAGTCCGACGGTCAGCAGGACTGCATTCTCGACCAGCACAAGCATGCCGATCATTCCCCGCGAGAAGCCGATCGCCCGCATCAGCGCAAGTTCGCCGCGTCGTTCGAGCACGTTTCGCAGCATGACGATGGCCAGTCCGAACGTTCCCAGCAGCAGCCCCAGTCCACCGAGAGCCTGAAACGTCGAGAGATACGTGTTCTGCACCGCCAGAAAGCTCTCGAGTCGCCGCCCGACCGGCTCGGCATCGAAGCCCAGCGTTACCAGCCGCGTTTCGAGCTCGCGCGTTAGTGGCTCCACATCTTCCATCGGGGTTTCAATGAGAAAGTAGTTGTAGCCTTCGACATCCGGGAAGAGTTCGAGGAAGTTCGCTTCCGACATCAGCAGCACGCCCTGAAAGACACTGCCGCCGAGGGAGCCGACCACACTCAGATCGACGCCGGCCTGCAGTTCTTCCGGCAGCTCGACTGAATCGCCAATCGCCTTGTGCAGACTGTACTGCAGCGTATTCATATCACCGAGCACGGGAACGTTGCCGTCTTCCGTGCGGCCTTCGAGCAGCTTCCACGGTTCTTCCGACGGAGTATCGGCGAACAGGAAACCGCCGCGATCGATCATTTCCTGAGGCACGCCCAGAATGGTCGGCAGCCGCGTCTGATACAGATTCAGACAGCTCGCATCTTCGCCGGGCCGCACGCGAAACGGCATGATGTTCGACTCTGCCAGAAGTTTGCGCAGCTGTTCATCCTGTGTCCCGATGAGACCAAGTTTGATCTGTCCCTCTTCAGTCGAGAGATCGTAAAGCACCGGCCGGGCCGACTCGGCGACAATCGAAAAACCACCGTTGCCGGAGTTGAAGTCGGGCTCCATCTGCGACGGATTCTGCCGTCCCGAAGCGACCGCCACCACAACAAACGTGGCCAGCGCCACCAGAATGACGGTGATGCTGCTCCGTTGCCGCTCGCGCGATGGATTTCTTCCTCCCAACCGGACAGCTGCAGAAAGTCCTTTGCCCTTCAGCGTCGTCGCGCGATAACGACGCAACCAAACCACATACAGGAGTAGACTGCCGATCAACGACAGGAACCCGCCTGCGAAGAAACAGACGATGTGCCAGTTGAAGCCGCCAAAGGCTTCCGTCCGGGGAACGAGCCCGGTCATCACGCCGAGCACCATCAGCACGGCCGCAGCAATGCAGACCAGACCGATCCAGAGTTTGAGCCCCCCGCCGGTTCGCACGGTTCCGGTCTGAGAACTCGAAACGCCATGCAGTCGATCTTTCGCCGAAACACGAAGGATCTGTCGGACTCCCAGCCACATGCCGGGGATCGCGACCACGAACGCAATCGCCGCTCCCGTTGCCAGACTTTGCGGCTGAACCGAGGTCTGGAGGAACGTGGTTCCGATCGCACCCCGCCACCAGGTGGTCAATCCGTAAATCATGAATTGGGCGTAGCCGATGCCGAGCAGCGAGCCCAGAATCACCCCGCCAATCGCAACCAGGGCTCCTTCACCGAGCAGCAGATTTCGCACACTGCTTCGCGACATGCCGATAGCTGAATAGAGACCGGTCTGAGCAACGCGGGTTTCGATGCCGAGACGAAACAGCAGCGTGATCAGCACGGTAGCCGCGGCAATTACGAAGAAACTGAAGCCGATGAACAGTCCTGTGAAATCCTGCGTTCCCTGGGCGGCCGCCAGCCCCTGCTGTTTCACCGGGAGCACGACCAGTCCCAGACTAGCTGGAGAAAGATTCTGCAGGAACGCCTGCTCGAACTGTTCAGCGGTCCCATCGAGACCGAGTTCCAAATTCACGGCCACTCGTACTGATGTACTTTCGCCATACCGGCTCTGCCAGAACTGTCGGGCTTCATCGAGCGGCATGAACAGTTTGGGGGTTGTCTTGTAGCCGTCCGGCTTCGCCTCGTTGCCTTCCCAGTACTCGTCGTCCCGTTCGGTGATGCGATCGGTCTGCATCGGGAACGGCTGCTCCCAATCGTTGAGCGTTCGGGCATCGGTGATGCCGGGAACGAACGGCGTGAAGCCCCGGTCATCCGCGACCGAACCATCAAGTGGCAACACCGCTGCGACACGGAACGTCTTCCTGATATCGGGCAGTTCACCCCGCGAACCGACCACGTGATACGACAGCGAAATCTCATCCCCAGCCTGCACCTGCAGGTCTTCGGCCAGCCAGCTGTTGATTGCCACTTCGCCGGCCTTGAGGCCGTCAACCGGTTGCCCTTCCGAATTTGCGAACGGCCCAAACGGCGGCTCGTTAACGAACTCCACTCCTGCGGCAATCGAATACATCGAGAACCGTTCTGGATTCGAAAGACTCGCGATCTCATTGGCGAGATAGACCAGCACCGAAGACGATGTGAGATTGAGTTTCTCAGCGACATCCACCGCATGCGTCGAGAGCGGGCGTTCGACGATCATCCGATCCGATTCGAGAGCGAAGTAATTCCGCTCCGGCACCTTCCGCAGATGCATGTGGAAGTCGTCGAGCTGCAGTCGTTGAGCCAGCGAGCCGGTCGCCGCGGAGGCAAGTTTGTCCCCGACAGTCACGTCTCCACCGAAACTGAAGAGCAACGCGTTCACCCGAGCCGGTTTCGCGACCGGATTGCGGGGCGAGGCCTGCACGGCCTGCAGATCGAGCTCTTCCTGCAGGCGACTGAGTCGCACATAGGCATTCAACGGGAGCTGCTGATTCGGCTGCAGTGAGAATCGCCCGAGCGTCGTTTCCGGCTCGGCGATTCGCGTAACAGCCAGCGGGAAATTGACCACGAGTTCATCGACATCGCGTTCCCCCAGCAGCGACTCCTGCGGAATTGACTGCGGAATGTTGACGTACAGATTCAGCTCGTCCTCTGGATTCGCCTCCAGCTGTTCGGCCAGTCGACGGTTGATGACGATGCTCTGATCATCCGGCAGGTTGCCCTCTTCGCCGCGCAGCATGGCCCAGAGTCGTTCATCGAGTCCAATCAGGTTGACCTGACCAGCCGTGGCAATTTCGGGATCGGCTCCTTCTGCGGCAGATTCGATCTCATGCTGTAACGAAGCTGTGAGCATGATCGCCGGTGCGATCGTAACGCCGGCCGTATCGGGGTTCTCGCTGAGAGCCTGTTCGAGATCGCCGGTCAGTTCTTCCCGAAAGAAGCGGGAGCCGGACAGAGCGGCGTCGACCTCGGCGAGGCGATCGAGTGTCATTTGTCGCAGGCTGTAACGGACCGAGTCGCCGACGATGAGGGCACCGGAAATCACGGCGGTCCCAATGGCGACGCCGAGCAGAACTGCGAGATTGGTCCGCCAGTAGTAGCCGAGCGTTCGGAAGATGAGCTGTGTGCGATTCATGGAGCAGTCCGGAGGCGCGGTCAGACAGAGGCGGGAGTGGCGGTCGAATCAGCCGTGACCAGACGGCCATCTTCCAGCTGATAACAGGTCGGAAACCGGCGGGCCAGATCCCAGGAATGGGTCACGCAGAGCAGCATCGCCCCGGCTTCCCGGCTCACTTCCAGCAGTAGATCACCCACCACGCCAGCCGTGGCTGTGTCGAGATTCCCCGTCGGTTCATCAGCCAGAATCAACTCGGGTTGATTAATCAGCGCCCGGCAGACGGCAACTCGCTGCCGTTCTCCACCCGACAGCTGAGCCGGAAGATGCGTCAGCCGATCTTTCAGACCGACCCGCTCCAGCAGCTGGCCGGCCAGATCGCGGCGGGACTGATCGACTCCCGATCCGGCGAGACAGGGAAGCAGAACGTTCTCGACCACGTTCAACTGCGGCAGCAGATTGTGGTCCTGAAACACGAAGCCGATGTGGGCGTTGCGGAAGGCGGTCTGCTTCGACTCGCCACCGGCGACCATGTCCTGACCGAGCAGCGAAATCTCACCCGCATCAGGTCGATCGAGGGCACTGATGAGATACAGCAGCGTGCTCTTCCCGGACCCCGATGGCCCGGTAATACTCGCGGCTTCCCCCTGTTTCATCGTCAGGTCGAGTTCACGCAGAATCGAAACGGCCTGCCCGGCCGAGACGTAGCTCTTGAACAACTTGCGGACTTCGAGGGCGGCGGAAGCGTCTTCAGCGGGAGTCTGCTCGGACATGGAACCAATCATCGCTAACAGGTCGGAACACGGTGTGGTTTGTTCCTTCCAGTATAGCGAACCAGTTCCCCGAGGTCATGAAGCCGGGCGGAGAAACAGCAAGGCCGCCCGGCCAACTGAGGGCTGGGCCGCTCCTGTTCGATCCGTTTAGAACTCGACAGCGATCTGCTTCGAGTTCGGGTTCTCAGCCAGGCGACGTGCCTGAGCAGCCGAGGTGTCGATATTGAGTGTCAGTCGGGTTTCCCAGGTCGAGGAGTCGGGCGTGAAGTCCCAGTGGAGGATCACGGCACAACTCTGGTGGACCAGTTCGAAGCCCCCTTCCGACTGGCTGACCGTTTCCAGCGGATAGGTCCAGATTCCGGCCGGCTGCGAGGTTTCCAGCGAGGCATCGAGTCCCAGCCATTCATCGACCAGGCCGATGCGACGCTGCTGATGCAGGTCCTGCTCGGTGCCGAGATGGCCGATATTATTGCCTTCTTCGGCGTAATAGTAACGGTTCTCGACGTTCGCGGCCATGGCCGAGAAATTGAACTCGACGGCGATGTGAATCCGCTTGCCCGGCTCGAGATCTTCGAAGCGGTAAGCAATCTCCAGTTCGGAAGGAGCAGCGGTCGATGTCGCGACTGACTTGGTCAACTGCGGCGACTGCCCTTCCCAGCGGCAACGGCGGGTCATTACCGCTTCGACACGATCCGGATTTCGTTTGAGGGTCGTCTGGAACACAGCCTGTTCGGCTTCTCCGACGAAATCGCCCTGCATGCGGAAATCTTCCATCGACATTCCCGGCGGCAGGACATGGTCGACCAGACTCTTGCGGGCCCACTGATCGTAGATCAGCTTGAGGTGCAGGTTTTCCTGCTTGAAGACGATGTCTTCCGAAACTGAAGCGGTCTCGTTGCTGCCATCGAGCTGGCCGGCGGCGTGAGCGAGAATCGTTTCGTGATACGGCTCGGGCCGACGATTCAGAGTCGCCAGCAGATTCACGCGGGAACCTCGGGCATCCAGCTCATAAAGATGTCCCCCCTTTGCCGGCGAGAGATAGGCAACGAGTTGATCGCTGGCGATGCGAACTTCCTGCCGGGCATCGAGATTGATGTCGCGGGAGCTGATTTCCACCCAGCGGCCGGTCTTGCCGGAAAGTTGTTCGACGAGTCCGTCGGCTTCAATCAGATGATGGAAGATCGCGTTTCGCAGGTGCGGCAGATACAGTCCGCCGAACGCTCCATGCCAGTACGGACAGTTGCACTGCCCTCGATAGAGATGATCGCGGGCACTCTGGAAGATGGCGGTCTGCTCGATCTCCGGATTGCTGCGAACGAGCTGGTCGAGTCGATCGCTGATCTCCCGCATGCGGCAGTACATTTCGTGAGCTTCCGGATACTTCACAAGGAAGTTCCGCCAGAAGCCGCCACGAAGTCGACGCCGAATTTCCGGCCAGTCTTCTTCCTTACGATGCTTCCGGTTCATGCGAATCAACTCAAGTTGACGCTCAGTGGGCAGTGCCCATTCGGTCATTTCGCGATAGCTGCAGTCGGGCAGATAGCAGCGTCCCAGCGGCGAAACTTCTTCGACCGCCTGCGAGAACGTGCAGACGCGAACCCAGTCCTGATTGTCGGTCAGCAGCTGGAAGAACCGCGACAGCCATTCATCGCCATAAACGTGCTGCTTGGAGCCGGGCCAGGTGCCGAACTTTTCGCCGTCGTCACCGAACGCAACCACAGCGTCCGGCTGCTTTTCGTGAACTTCACGGAGCCAGTCGATCGTCGCTTCCGGCTCGGCGAAAGGAATCGTGTAGCGAAGATGTTCGCTGATCGGGAAGACTGACAGCATGCGGCCATCGTCTTCTGTCACGAAGTAGCCGTAGAGTTCTTCGTCGCCAAAGCCAGCATTTTTGAAGTGGAAGTCGTCGAGCACGGTGTACTGCAACCCGGCTGCGACGGCGTCGCGGGTGAAGCTCTGCTCCCAGACGCGCTCGGGCACCCACATGCCGCGGGGCTTCTTGCCGAAGTGCTGTTCGAGGTGCTCGCCGTAAGCCTTCATCTGCCCGAAACGATCGCGGGAGGGAATGCTCGCCAGAATCGGTTCGTAGAACGGACCGCCGAGGATTTCGATCTGGCCGGATTCCGAAAGTGGCTTGAGCCGCTCGATGTATTCGGGACGATTCCGTTCGATCCAGTCGATCAGACTGCCGGAGTTGTGCAGTGAAATGCGGACGGCCGGGTAATTCTCCAGCACGTCCAGGAACGGCTTGTAGCTGTCCTGATAGGCTTCTTCGACCACGTGATCGAAGTTGCCGACTGGCTGATGATTATGGATGGCCAAAACAAGTCGAATGGGACCGGGCATTCCAGCTGCTTCCTAACTCGATGTCGATCGCCGCGGGGCGGAGCCGTACTGTGAACGCCTCGGACAGTACGGCAGAATTCCTGTCGCCGCATCATACTCCCTGCAAGCGAGTTAGAAAATGAGAGTTGCAGCAGGAATTGCCGCATAAGCCGTGAAATGACTGCCGGCGTTAAGATAGGCAATCTGTGCGCCGTGCCATGAGCAGAAGTCGGGGTGCGGATGGGAACGAAGACTTCGTGCATCATTATGGTTGGCTCAGACGCGTGCGTCTGAGTGGCGGAGCCACAAGAGACTGCTCACCCGCGTTCGCTCTCTTCAATCGCCCGGGCTTCCTTGAATCAGCCAGCAGATTTCAGTGGATCGGTCGACAGTGACTTCCTGTGACTCCGTCACCCAGACGTACACGTCTGGGCCAACCCTGTGGGCATCGCTAACTGAAACGGGTAGCCCCGGTTGCTCCGCTACCGGGGCCGACGCAGTCGGCAGGAGGTCTCCTATTCACGGGAGGAAGTACGAATGGCGTTGGGGGCGAGTGCGACCTCTTGTGGCTTCGCCACCCCGGTTGAATCAACAGGGGCTACCCCACAGTCGTTCATTCAACTCCCTCCGAGCAATCAATGCTGGCCTCCGAGCCACACGAGGCGGTTCACCCGCGTTCGCTCTCTTCAATCGACCGGGCTTCAACTGAATCAGCCAGCAAATCTGAGTGGATCGGTGGACACGGACTTCCTGTGACTGCGTCACCCAGACGTGCACGTCTGGGCCATCCTTGTTGCGCATCGCTAACTGAAACGGATCTTCGATGCGGTCTAGGCCCCGGCGAGCTGCTGGGCGGCGAACTCCGGGTAGACCGGATTCACGTAGCTTCCCTGGCCGAGTTCCCAGCCGGCGATGCCAGCCAGGCGGGGGTAAACTTCCCAGTGCCAGCAAAACCCCGAACTGTTGTCAGCGGCGAAGGGAGCCGTGTGGAGAACGAAGTTGAAATCGGGGGAACCGGTGACGGTTCGCAGTCGCACCAGAGCCTGACGCATCACCCGAGCCGTGTCGGCGAGGAGGTCATCGGAGACGAGGTGGAAGTGCGACTGGTCGCAATGCGGGATGATCAGCATCTCGAACGCGAATCGGCTGACGTACGGACAAAGCAGTGTGCATCGTTCTGAATTGAGGACGATCCGCTCATTGGCCTGCCGTTCAGCTTCGAGCAGATCCTGCAGCGCGGTCCGTCCGGTATGAGCCCGATAGCGTTCGGCATAGCGGAATTCGCGGTCGACGTGCGGAGGCACGAAGCGCGTCGCCATGAGCTGGGAGTGCACGTGCGGCTGCGAGGCTCCCGCTCCTCGTCCCTGGTTCTTGAACACGGTGGCGTGGACCACATCGGCCTCTGCAGCCAGGGCTTTCAGGCGTTCACGATAGCTAAGAAAGATCCTCGCAAACTCTTCGTCCGAACAGTCCGCGATATCGGTTCGCAGCTGCGGATGTTCGACGATGACCTCATGCAGGCCGGCCGCCAAGCGGCGGCTATCTTCATCGTGCGCAGCGTCCGGCGTAAGAACCGGATACTTGTTCGGAATCACGCGGACCTGCCAGCCGGGGCCGTTTGGCTCGGAATCGGCATTACGCAGAGCGAAGGATTCCGCCGTCGTGAGGTGTTCGTTGAATTCCGCGAAGGGATTGGTCGCCGCGGTGTCGGGCTTCGTCGACTGCGACAGCGAAACCGGTCGCCGGGCGCGGGGCGGAGCAAAAATCACGGGCCAGTCGTGGACAGGATCGTACCGGACTTCATGGTGTTCGCCGGCGGAATTCGCGGACTCCGGGGACTCGGACATGCTCAGCAGACTGTCTGGGGATTCAGTAGGAATGCTCAACTGGCTTCGAAGAAACGGCTGGTCGAGCCGCCCTCTTTG
This sequence comes from Planctomycetaceae bacterium, assembly GCA_017795105.1. GTDB lineage: Bacteria > Planctomycetota > Planctomycetia > Planctomycetales > Planctomycetaceae > Rubinisphaera. The sequence goes on along the minus strand of CP051247.1, from coordinate 4,369,882 downwards.
ACCACATTAATGCGGACCGGCTTCGCGCATTTGGGGCACCAGCCGACGTACGCATCCTGCGCGGCATTCAGTCGGGCATAAATATAACTGTTGCAGCACTTCATGTGCACGCCGAGAGTCGGCTGGGAAGGCTTGCGGGGCGGTTGGGAATTGGACATGGCTCGAGATCGCGAAAGGTGCATCCGAAGGAGAAACCGAAATCGGAGGCAGAGCCGGCGACTTCGGGCCGAATCTTAGTTCTCGTGGTCCAACCCTGAAAATACCAACCGGGGATCACCGTTTTCAATAACTTACCAGTGAAGCGCGACTTGCATCTGAAGGGCGAATCGGCTTTGATGATGGCGATTTTCGGTCCCTTTGCGACCTTCCGCTTGCCTTGTCATATCTACAACCGCCGATCGAGCCTGTGAGATTTGGTGAACCATGGATGCCCTCACCATTCTCGCGACGGTCATCTTCGTGCTCTTCGCGTTCGGCTATGGGGCCTGTTTTGGCAGCTTTCTGAACGTCGTTGTCTGGCGACTTCCCCGACGGATGCCCATTCTGCTGGCCCGCAGTCATTGCCCGAAGTGCAAACACGCGATTCCGGGCTCCGATAACATCCCGATTTTCGGCTGGATCCGACTGAAAGGCCGCTGCCGCTTCTGCCAGTTGCCGATTTCGATTCGCTATCCGCTGATCGAATCGGCAGTCGCGCTAATGTTTGCCGGACTGTTTCTGCTCATCGTCGTCGCTCACGGCGTATCGCTGCCCTCTCAGTTTCTCCGAGATCATGGCGGCAACTGGCTCACGGAATTCCCGAGCTGTCCGCTGCTGCTGGTCTATATTCATCAGATCGTGCTCGGCTACTTCCTGCTCGGAATCGCTCTCATTGAAGACGATGGCCAGCAGACGCCCTGGCGGTGGCCGCTCCTGGCGATCGCGCTGCATTTTGCGATCATCGCGTTCAACCCGGCAATCGGCATGATGGACTACGTTTCCGCCATTCGCCCCGACGAAGGCCACGACCACGAGGCTGTCGTCTCGTTCCAGCAGGCCGCGATGTATGGGATCGCGGGCGGACTGCTCGCCGCCGTGCCCGGGGCCCTCTGCCGCTGGCTGCGGGGCCCGCAGCGTTACCGCAATGGCTATCAGGCATTCCTGCTGATCGGTTTCTTCCTCGGCCCGGCATTCCTGATCTGGTCGGCTATGATCGTCGGATTCTCCCTGTTGGCGCAGCGTCTGGGGTCGCAGATGAAACAGAATCTGACAACGTCGGGCGTCTCCATCCAGGTCCTGTTTGCCTGGCTGATCATTCTGTGTACGTGGCAATGGTGGCCGGCTCTGAACGTCTGAGGAAGATGTCGGAAGCCTGCCTGACACGGTTCGGCCAGATTTCATTCGCCATCGCTGCTTCTTGTGAGTAGTATGGTGGGGAAGCCCCCGCTTTCGGCGTGGGCTGTCTCATCCAGAATCCAGTCTCAATTTTATTCTTTAGCGTCGTCCAGGAGAGATCCGCGATGGTAATGGCTTCCGAGTGGACAGAATCCACTTTCGTTCCCAACAAAGAAATCGAGATCGACAAGATCTTCAAATCAGCCATCAAGCTCGGCTGCTCCGATATTCACCTGCAGGTCGGTCGTCCTCCGATTTTCCGTATCAAGGGAGCTCTGCGCCCGCTGCAGATGGACCCGATTTCGGAATCGAAGATGATTGAGCTGACCTTCCCGATGATGGATCAGCGAAACCTCGACATCTTCCATCACGACGGCGGGGCCGACTTCGCGAAAACGCTCATCGTCGACGGCGAACCCTGGCGTTTCCGTATTAACCTGATGACACAGATGAGCAAAATCGGGATGGTCGCTCGAAAGATCGAACGGTCCATTCCGCCTTTCGAAGGGCTGTATCTGCCGCCGATTATGGAAGAGCTTTGTAAGTACGATCAGGGGATGGTGCTTCTGGCCGGGGTGACCGGTTCCGGTAAGTCGACGACGATCGCCTCGATGCTGGACTGGATCAACCACAACTACAACAAGCACATCCTTACGATCGAAGACCCGATCGAATTCATTTACACCTCCGACAACTGCCTGATTAACCAGCGGGAAATCGGGCAGGACGTGATCGACTTCCACGTCGCGATGAAACATGCCGTGCGTGAAGACCCCGACATCATGCTCGTGGGTGAAATGCGAGACATGGAAACCTTCGAAACGGCAATCCACGCGGCTGAAACCGGCCACCTGGTGTTCGGAACCATCCACGCCTCGAGTGCCCCAGGTACCATTTCCCGTATTCTCGACCTGTTCCCCTCCTCGATGCACGGAGCCATTCGGGCCAGTATCGCGATGAACATGAAGGCGATCGTGGGACAAAAGCTGCTCAAGACCATTGTCGACAAGCCGAGCCGCGTGCCGATTGTGGAAATCATGAAGTTCAACCCGACCGTGCGCAAGCTTGTGCGTGAAGGGCTGGATGAGAAACTCACGGCGGCCATCCGTATCGGTAAGGACGAAGGCATGCAGGTCTTTAACGACAGCCTGAAATCCTTCATCGACCGGGAACTGATCAGCCGAGCCGATGCGTTCGAGATTTCTCCGAACGTCGAAGAGCTCAAGATGGCTCTCAAAGGGATCGACGTCAAAGCCGCTGCCATTCTGTAACGGCTGCTCCCGCGACGAGCTTCGAGGACATCTTGCGAACAGGTGCCTCTGCCGATTCTCTCGGCAGCAGGTGCCTTCTCGTTTGATCTATACGAATTCGGGATTCTCCGTTACGGTTCGGCGTCCTGATTTCGCGATCAGGAAACGTGATTCGAACTGGTAAGTCAACGGGGTTCTTCTTCGTTGGAAGACTGAAGTTGTGGAGCGGGCCATGAAAGTTGCATTCCAGATTCTCACCGGCAAGCACAAGGGAAAGGTGCTCACTCTTCCGGCTGATGTCGTGAAGATCGGGCGTGATCCCTCGGCTCAGATTCGCGTCAACTCGACCGAGGTCAGCCGCATTCACTGCGAGATCCATGTTCGAGACGGCAATGTGTTCGTCAAAGACCTGGGGAGCCGAAACGGCACCTTCGTGAACGGAGAAGCTATCTTCGGCGAGGCTCAAATTTCCGCTGGCGACACGCTGCACGTCGGCAACATGGTGTTCGAGCTCGCGGGTGAGAAAAAGAAGGCCGGCGGAAAATCGGACCGCTACAAGCCCCCCGGCTCCCGCAATGCCATCCGAGCCGCTTCCGAAGCAGACGTGATCGACTGGCTGGCCGAAGATGAATCGGAACTCGATTCCGACACCACGATCGTGACCAACACCGAGGCCCGGCAAATGGGGCTCAACGATGGGGCCGATCCCTCGGCTCCGCTGGTCCCGCGAACATCGTCGATTTCGTTGAGCCCGGTGGAAGAAGGAACACCGGCTGCCGATGCCGCCCAGATTATCAAGCAATTCTGGGCCAACAAGTAATCTCGGTTCTGCTGATTTCAAGGATGTGGTGCGACTCATCGACACATTTCGCGAATTCTCCCACTGAGTCCCTCTGACACTCGCCGATTCCTGTTTACAATCGGAGAAGGTCTACGTGCCGGCTTCTCACGGCTTCAGCAGTTCTGCTCTACGCAACAGTCTTGCTGCCGCTTTGCGAAGCCTCCTGTCAGTCATCATGCACACACTTCAGAGGGTAACAGGACATCATGCGCAATATCGTCGGTCTGGTTTTAGGCGGAGGCAAAGGAACTCGACTCTTCCCGCTGACTGCTCAGCGGTCCAAGCCGGCCGTCCCTCTGGCGGCAAAGTATCGACTCATCGATATCCCGATCGCCAACTGTATCAACAGTGGTGTCGACCGCATTTATCTGCTCACGCAGTTCAACTCCGTCTCGCTGCATCGGCATATTCGACAGACCTATAACTTCGATGGCTTCCACGGCGGCTTCGTCGAGATCCTGGCTGCTCAGCAGACGATCGAAGGAGCCGACTGGTATCAGGGAACCGCCGACGCTGTCCGCAAGAACCTGCGCTACATTCAGCAGCCAGGCATCGATTACGTTCTGATCCTTTCCGGCGACCAACTGTATCGCATGGACTATCAGGAGATGCTCAAGACGCATCTCGATACGAAGGCCGATGTCACGATTGGCGCACTGCCGGTGGATCGTGAAGCCGCCCAGAGCTTCGGCATCATGCAGCTCGATGATACCGGCCGCGTCAAAGGTTTCGTCGAAAAGCCGAAGACTCAGGAAGAAATTGACTCGGTTCGAATGGATCCGAAATGGATCGATTCCAAAGGCATTCCCAGCAAAGGCCGCGACTGCCTGGCCAGCATGGGAATCTATCTGTTCGACCGCGACCTGCTCGTCGAACTCCTTACCAAGACGACGCATGAAGACTTCGGCAAAGAAGTCTTCCCGATGGCGATTGCCGATCACAGTGTGAACGTGCATCTGTTCGATGGCTACTGGGAAGACATTGGAACCATCAAGTCGTTCTTCGAAGCGAACCTCGAACTGGCTCAGCCCAATCCGCCGTTCGAGTTCTATCGTCCCGATTCCCCGATCTACACGCGGCCTCGCTTCCTTCCGGCGACCAAAGCCAGCGGGGCTTACTTCGATCATTCGCTGATCGGCGACGGCTGTATCATCGAAGAAGGAGCCCGAATCGAGAACAGCGTGATCGGTCTCCGCTGCCGCATCGGCAAGAACGTGATGATCAAGAATTCGATTATCATGGGGGCAGATTACTTTGAATCTGAAGAAGAGACCGAGCATAATAGCGATGCTGGTGTGCCGATGATCGGTATTGGCGACGGCTGCGTGATTGAGAACGCAATCATCGACAAGAACTGCCGCATCGGAGCCGGAGCCGTCGTGGCTCCCGGCAATCGGCAGGAAGCTGACCTTTCTAATCCCGAGCTCTATATTCGCGACGGCATTCTTGTCGCGCCCAAGGGTAGCACAATCCCTGCGAGCTGGACTCTTCCGTCCTGACAGTCCAGTTCGCAAGTCCTTTCTTGCGTTCGGAGACTGTTTCATGTTCGTTCGATGCGGGTTGCTGAAGTGTCTACTGTTGATTGCTCTGATCACCTCCCCCTGCTCTGCGGCGGAGTATCAGACGGTGATTGAGGCCTGGAACGCCGGAGTCGCTGCCCTGCGCTCCGGCAACCACGCCGCCAGCCAGGAGCCGTTCGAGGCGGCTCTAAAGATGACCGAAGACGACCGCATGAAAATGCGGATCCACGAAGCGCTGCTGGCCAGCTATCGGCTGCTGCCGGAACCCGACAAGTTCGTGGAGACTTCGGAGTACATCATCGAGAACGCCGAGTACGACGCGAAAAAGTCGCTCACGCGCACAGCTCTACTCAGCTTCATGTTCCAGCGCGGCAAACTGAACGACCTCGAGGACCGGTACACGAAGAACATCGCCGGGAAGAAGAAACAGGAACTTTCGCACTACATCCTGATGGAGTTGTACGGCCGGTATAACCGCAAACCGGAACTGGCCATCACGCATACCAAGGCTTACGCCGAGTTGACCAAAGACTCCGGCGTGAAGGTCTCGGCCAGCCAGCTCGGCGATCTGGGACGACAGTTCGCCCAGGCCGGCAAGCTGGAAGACGCCGCGAAAAAGTACGAGGAAGCCGCCGAGAGCGATGAGAAAACCGCGAGCTGGTATCTCAAAGAAGCGGCTGATTGCTGGATGAAACTCGGGAACGAAGACGAAGCTCTGGCGGCCGTCCAAAAAGCCGAGAAGCTCGGACCAGACACCCGCACCGATCAGCTGACGCACTTCTGGCATCGCAAAATCGGCGAGATCTATCTCGACCTCGACAAGCCGAAAGAGGCCATCCCGCACCTGAAAGCCGCGATCGAGAACACCAAAATCGACGGTTACATCAAAGCCTGCCAGGAAGCCCTCGCCAAAGCCGAAGCGGCGGCGAATTAGCGAGTCTCTGAGTGCATCATCTCACCCCGAAGCGCAGCCAATGACGACGCTTCGGGGCGGGATGTGATTCGTACCGGCGGCATCCCGCCGCCAAAAGGACGCAACTCTGAGAAGCAACGTTGACACGCCCCGACACCAAGAGCAAAAGTAGGGTGCGTCTCGACGCACCAGCTCAACTTCGACATTCGCAGCCAACGTCGCCACGACACCACGAAGCCTACTCTGATTGCTTCCAGGCAGCATCAACCGGCCTCTCCCGAAGCTCCGATCGGTGCGTCAAGACGCACCCTACAGAACGATGGAAGACAAAGCCTCTTTTTCTGGTCCACCACAGAGACACAGAGATCACAGAGAACAACAGCGGCATGCCACATCCCACTGCGTCCACGGCGGTGGACTCTCTATGTCCTCCGCGTCTCTGTGGTTTCAAATGAATTTGAGCATGGCGAGCGACGAGTATCCGCTCAATAACTCAACTCCAGTGCATCGCACAGAAACATCATCAGCGGTTCGGCGGTGCGGATGCGATCGGCGACGATCCTGGGGAACTCCGGGGTTTCGACAGTCTTCGGGTCGAGTTCCGTGACGGCGATGAAGTCTTTGCGTTTGATCTCTTCAATCATCGGGTGCTCTTTGTCGAACCCTTTCGGGGGACGCTTCAGTGAATCCCCCGTCATCTGATAGGTCTCGCGGAACTTCTTCCGGTTCAGCGTTCGTTTCCACAGGTCCGGATGATTGGCAATCCGTTCGCGGACCCAGAGGAGGGGATCGCGATCCGGTCGCCACATGCCGGCTCCCATGAAGACGTTTCCCGGCTCGATATGCACGTAGATACCGGGGGCGTGGATGTTCTTCCCGGCTTCGTGACGGAACTGGATGCCGATGTGCGTTTTGTACGGCGTCGGATCGGGTGAGAACCGCGTGTCGCGATAGATGCGGATCATCGAACCGCCGGTCTTCTTCGGGATCGCCAGCAGAAACGGCGAGGCTTTCTTCACAAGCGGAGCGATTGCGTCGATGAAGGCGAGTGTCGGCTCGACATAGACCCGTTCGTAGCGGTCTTTCTGAGTGGCGAACCAGTCGCGTTCGTTGTTCTGCTTGAGTTCCTTGAGAAATCGCATCGTGTCTGCGGGGAATCCGGGGAACGTCGGCTTGGCCATTGTTGCCTCCTGCGTGCGGTCAGTTATTCAAGCTGGTGAGAAACGCGAGCGATTCCCGGGCGATTTGGGGAGCCATATGCGCATGGCGGCTCAGTTCGACATGAACGCCCCCCGAGTACTCGATCTCGTCGAGCGCTCGCAGGACTGGCGGAAAGTCGATCTCGCCATCACCAAACATCAGATGTTCGTGGACGCCTTTTCGCATGTCTTCGATGTGGATGTTCCAGATCCGATCCCGCCATTCCGAAATCACATCGGGGATCGGATCGGACTCAAGACAATGGACATGTCCCAGATCGAGTGTGAGCCCCAGTCGGGGATGATCGAAGCGATCGAGCAGTTCATGGTAGCTGGCCATGGTATCGATAAACATGCCCGGTTCCGGCTCAAAGGCGATCCGCACGTTGTGCTCATCGGCGTAGCGGGTCACATCCTCCAGTCCGGTGACCAGCCGCTCCCAGAGAATCTCGGTCGAAGCCTCATCATCCGGCTGCCCGGACCAGAGGGAAACCACATCGCTACCGAGACGTTCGGCAATGTCGATTGAACGGGCGAGAAAGCGGATTCGGCGTTCGCGGCCTTCAAAGTTCTCTGAGAGTAGAGTTGGCTGGTGTTTGCGCCAGGGATCGAGCAGGAACCGCGAGCCGGTCTCGACCACGCAGCCAAGCTTCAGGTCTTCGAGCCGCCGCCGCATGGCTTCACAGCGACCTTCGAGGTCATCGGCAAACGGATTGAGATGATGCGTGTCGAGCGTGAGGGCGACGCTTCGGTAGCCGAGAGTGGAGATAATCTCCAGCGCCTGGTCGAGTTCGTGAAAAGCGAAACCGTTGGTGTTGTAGCCGAATTTCATAACGCGAATCCGCCAAAAGAAGAAGGGCGTAGCACAGAAGCATGCTACGCCCTTTTCGTGTCAATTGGCAATCTCAGTGGCGAATCAGTTACCGCTGACCTTGGCCTTTTCGATCACCGCTTCGGCCTCTTCTTCGGCGTCATCGGCTTCGACAACGACTTCCGCTTCAACGACTTCTTCACGATCGCCTTCGTCCGGCTCGATGACGAGAATCATCCAGCCATTAACGGCGTGCATCGAAGCGAGCTGAACCGGAACGTCCTTCTCTTCGTCGTCTGCTTTCAGAACGAAGAAGCGATCGAAGGTTTCTTCAGCGAGACGTTCCTTGAACCGATTACGGATCCGATCGGCGATGACCGGGTCTTCCCCACGACGGTAGTTCGGGTCGCTGGTGTCGAGCGGCTTGGAGTAGACGTCACGGTTCTCGGCAACCTGAAGACGAATCTGATCGCCTTCGAAGACGTATTCCAGCGGAATTTCGACGCGGCGGACAGCGATCGGATTGTCACGATCGGCAGCCTTCAGACCAACACGCAGGATCGCTTTGATGATCCCACCTTCGAACTGAACGTGCAGAGGATCGACATCGTAGATGATGACCTGATCGTCGGTGTCGTCCGACGGCTCGGCTTCTTTGTCGATGTCGAAGGCCCGACGGAACTTCTCAGCCAGCAGTCGGCTGAACTCGGGGAACGGAACCGACATGCCCGGTTCGAGATCGGTCGTCTCGATCGCCAGAGAGTTGTTGACCCAGCTCTCGTGAATGTGAACGGTCAGACCGGTCGGTGTGTTGTAGACCGTCGTGGTGCGGTCCGCGGCGAGCTGCCCCGGATTCATCAGACGTTCGGCAATCCGCAGTTCATCGTCATCGGTGCGGGCGAGAACTTCGTTCGGGGCGATCCCTTCTTCGGCCATCCGCAGGCGACGTTCCCGGTTTTCTTCGTTCACGTCGTTGAAGGTGCTTTCCACTTCCCGATTGAACTCGGGCAGAACGCGATTCCGCAGACGGCTGGCCGCGATGGCTTCGGTCTGCGGCGTTTTTTCAACGGCCTTCTGATAGGCAATCTTGTCGCCGATCAGCTTGGCAATGAGTCCGCGATTGTTCAGACGGGCACCGGTCACATGATTGTTGGCGTTCACGCCCAGAGAAGCCCGGTAGTAGGAGTACTCGTTGCCATCGAAGCGAACGATCTTCTTCCCGCTGAAGTAGTGATTCCCCTTGGTGAAGATGGTCGCCTGATCGGTCACGCCGCGAGTCGAAGCTCGCGTATTGCCGTTGATCCGAACAGCGAATTCAGCAGCTGTATCGCACGGCAGGAAATCGATGTACGTTCCCGAGTTGGTCCGTTGCGAACCGGTCACACGGGCACCGAGAATGAAGTCACAAACCGGACCACATTCCAGGCGACACTGATAGAAAGCGTAGTCAGCGAACGGTTCCGAAATGAACGTCCGCACGTTGAAGTTGTAGTAGTTGACGCGAATCGTGGTCGCGAGCGGCTGCACGGCTTCGCCACCGGCGGCTTCGATTTCGGAAAGCAGAGCCGGGACGGTCTTCGGCTGCTCGTCGTTCAGCGTGATTTCGACGTCACGGTCGTCTGATTCGTAACGTTCCAGAGCCTGCAGCAATTCCGCGACGGCCGGCCGCAGTTCGTTCATCTGCTCTTCGGAAGCAGTCTCAGCAATCGCGACGAGATCTTCGTAGATCGCCAGACGACGGGAGATTTTCCCTTCCAGATCGACCAGCAGATCAAGAGTCTGCCCTTCGGCGTCCCCAAAGGCGGCGTAGACTTCGTCGAGCTGGCCGCGAAGTTCAGCGAGCAGGGCTTTCTGATCTTCCAGCGTCAGCGGGTCGAAGCCATAGAGCTTCTGCAGCTTGCTGACGGTTTCTTCTCGCCATTCCGACCACGATTCGGGCAGAGCTTCGAAATCGCTCCGGCGAATTCCCCAGGGGGGCTCGTTCAAAATGGCTTCGCGAAAGATCGCTTGCAGCCCGACCTCGTCTTGAGCTCGAGCGGAAACAGCTCCAGCGGTCGTGATCACAGCGACCGCCATGCAGATCGTAATCTGCTTGAGAACGGGAATCGGCTTCATAGAGTTAACTTTCCAGAAGGAGACGTACTGAATCCTTCAACAGAACCGGCCTTACGGTCTTTATCGTCCGTCGCATGAGGCCAATGATGTTCAACCTGGATGAATTGCGGCGTTCACGCTGCACCTCAGCGCACAAACACCCCATCCCCACTTATTCAACCATATTACCTATTCTTCAACCTTTTCCAGAGTCAACATGGGGTTTTTGCGCAAAACAGAAAACTGCAGTAGACAAACCGACACGACCGATACCGATGGAATTTGGCGCCGATCGCAGTGCCTGCGTGGATCGATTTCGCACGGTTCCGGTATGCGGCGCTTGAGGAACAGCCATTCAGCGGAAACAATAGAGAAACATCGTTTGCTCCCTTCAGCAGTTCAGGTCCATGTCCGACATTCCCGCAGAACAGAAGGTCAAGGCTCCCCGACGGAAGCCGAAACGACCGGCAAAAGCCACTGAGGCCGTTCCGCGGTTTCAGAACGAGTGTCTCTGTGGGAAAAAAGTGGAGGGCGATCGCTCGACTGCGGTTCAGCTGGTGACGTGCCGCAATTGCCAGCGACGGCATTTCATTCTGCCGATCAGTACATATCCCGAACCCCGCCGCATCCGTAAGAAGTATCGGCGAAAGAAGGGCGAAGCCCCGATCTCGCAGAAACTGAGTGCGAGTCTGCGACGAATCAGTCGCGCTCTCGGCCTGAAAACCGCTGCAGCCGGTACGGCTCTCCGGAGCCAGGTTAAATTTCTGCTCTGGCAATGCTGGCAGGCGCTGACCCCACTGCGGCTGACGATCGTATCGATTCTGCTGGTCATCGGGGTGGGGGGCTATCTGGCCGTTCGCAGTCAGCAGCAGTCCCGAGCGTTCGCTGTTCTTCGAGAAGCGACAGCGGCAGGCGAGCAGGCTCTGGTCGAGAAACGCTGGACGGAAGCCACGGAACAGTTTCAGCTCGCCGCCCAGGCCGTTCGGGACCTCAACCGCACCGATCCGTTCGCTCTGGACGTTCTTCAGAAAGAGCGGGAACTCCGGGCCATTCAGGGCCTTTGTGTTCTATCTCCCGGCGATGTCATTGAGGAATTTGCATCTTCCGAAACGACAATGCTCGACCGCGAAACCCTGTTTAAACTGCAACTGGCCAATCGCTGGATCGTGGTTGAAACGTGGCTGACACCTCCTGACGAGGAAGAAACCGCCACACAACGCCTTCCGATTGGCACGCAGACACTGGAAATCGAATGGCCGGCCCACGTCCTGCAGCCCTTCGGAAAGACGAGCGACAAACTGCATCTTTTGATGGCCGGACAGATTCAGGAGCTCACTCGCGTCGACGGGCCGCAGGGAGCCGCGTGGCGACTGAAGATCGCCCCCAATTCCGCATTTCTCTGGTCGAATCCGGAGACCTGTGCTCCCCTGGGGTTCGAACTGGAATCGGAATGGATGCCCGAGGAATCGCTGCAATCCGTGCTCAAACGTCAGCAGAAACTGCTCGGGCTGGAGGAATCATGAGAACTCTGACGCTTTTCGCGGCGATTGTTTTCGGGGGAATCGCCCTCGGCCTGTCCTCCAGCGCAATCGCGGCTCAGAGATCGTCATTCTCGATTCCGGAGTTCGTGGCCATCGAGAACCAGTGGGACGATCTGGTCGGCGAACCGCTCCGCATCGAAGGTCGCTATTCGTCGTTTACTCCGACCGCGATGCGATTCCTCAACTGCGATCTCTTTTTCTACCTGCCATCCGGAACGCCTCGCCCGCTCGGACGCAGCAAGACACTCGAAGTGACCGGACGCCTCAAGCGTGATCAGGGAGAGCTGAAGTTCATGGTCGATTCGGTCCAGCAGCGACCGGCCGATACAGACCAGTTGCAGATTTCCCGCTCACTGCTGCCGCAAAACGATGCCGAGCCGTGGTACGAACTGGGTCAGAAGACGGTGAAACGGGCCCGGTTCTACGACGATGCCCTGCTCGAAAAGCTCGGAGTCGATCTGCTGGAACGGGGGCTTCAGATCGAACGGTCGCGCCGAAAAGAGATCACACCCGATTTCTTGAAGGAGCTGTCCGTAAAGGCGGCTCGCATGGGCATTCCCCAGAATCGACAGCAGTCCCTTCAGCACGAGAGTCTCCGCATGCAGCTGGATCAGCGGAAATCGACGGCCAACTTCGAGTGGGGCCGCTTCCGCGAACAGGTTGAGAAATCGCTCCCCGGCAGCATCGTGCCTTTGACCAGTCTGTCAGGCAAACTGTTCGACGAGTACCGCCAGAAGCCAATCGAAACCTATGCCGGAGCCTCAAACCACGCCCGCCAGCAGTTGAGCCGATTGTTCTATCTCGAAGTCCTGCAGCAGGAAATGACCGACCGCCTGACGCCGGGCGGAGCCAACGGCGACATTCTTGCCAGGCAATATGCCGCTGTCGCCCCCGATGACCCCGACTTCGCGCAGCAATTGCGGGATGCGGCTCTGATGTATCGCAGCGGCAATCTGCTCTCGGCAACGCGAACCGAGCTGCTTTCCCTGTCCCAGCAGTATCGCGAGCAGGGCGACACGAAAATGGCGGAGGCGGCTCTGCGGAAGTGGCTCGATCATCGAGCCGGCCAACTCGATCGCGCAGGGCCGTCCGACTATCTGCAGACCGCACTCGACTACGACGAGTGGCTCGACCAGCGGGAACAGGCCGAAGCCGTTTTGCTACGCGGAATCGACCGTTATCCGAGCGATGCCCCGCTACAGGGGCTTCTGACCAAATGGGGCTTCATTCAGCAGAACGACGAGTGGCTTTCCAGCGAAGACGCTCCCATGGTGGAGCCCAACGAGATCGAGCTGGCGATACAGGCGGGGCGAATCGTGCCAGGCATGAACCGAAAACATGTGGTGGCGACTCTGGGGGCTCCGAAAACTATGACCAGAATCGCGTCAAAATCGGAAAATTTGTTGATCTGGAACTATCCGGATGTTAACCTCGCCATTCGATTCGAACAGCGACGTCAACGTAACAATTATGAAGTTGTTCACATCGGTCCTCTTCCGTAGCAGATCACCGGACTCGACCGCGGTCATCGAGCCGCAATAGCCGGGCTCAGCTGGTCAATTCGCTCCAGAATCTGCTGGGAAGTCGATTTCACTCGAACAAGAAACTCGTCTGCCGGCTCGGTAGTCCGACCCGCCACGGCGAGCCCCCGGGATAGCCCTTCGTGCAGTTCCCGGAAGCATATCTCCATTTCCTTTCGGAATTTGTTCAGTTCATTCACGTCCAGATCGTGTCGTGACAGGGTCGAAGCGTTTTCTGACTGCTCGCGCCGCAGCCGGCTGAGTGTCGTCCCTTCACTACGATAAATGTCTCCGTCTCGGTAAGCACGGCGGAGTCGACACAGCTCATCAAACTGATACACGGGATCAGGCCCGAAGTAGAACGAAGGCTGTCCCAGACGACGGAAACCGACAAAAAGTTCGCGTCCGTTCAGGATTACTTCTCCCCGAATCGGACAGGCGGTCGCTTCCTGGAACAGATCCTCACGATCGGCTTTGCGTCTGGACATTTTTCCGCTACCCTACCACTGACACCCTTAAACACGTTCTTATATGGCGATTTCAGCGAGCTGAGAGTTTCGAGCGCTCCCTCGACAGCACGGGAATGCCTGAAGGATGATGATCCAAAATGCTTACCATGTCGATCGATTCGAGCCCCGACTTTTTCTCGGAAGCGGTTGTTCGTAAGGAGACGCCCACGAAGCCCCGTTCAACATTCTGGCTGATGCTGGCTGCGGTCACATTTCTGATCGGAGCCATCGGAACCATTTTCTACATTCCGATCGGTCTGCAGCAGACCTTTCTGCAAAAACTGCGCAGCGAAGGAGTCATGATCGCCACGTATCCACGTGAGTCGACCTGGACGGGCCTTGCGCGCGAAATCGAACGCCACACCGGATACTCCCCCCCCGTGATGCAGGCGATCCAGCGGATCAGCTTTGGAACGCGGCCGGTCGAGCCGGAGACCCTGGAAGCCCTGAAGGATTTCCCCGAAATCCGTGCATTGTCCTTTTCCGGCTCGAACGTAACCCAGGACCAAATTAACGAACTGGTCAGCAATCTTCCGAACCTGGCCGATCTGCACCTGTTCTCCTGCCCGAATCTGAGTCCAGACTGGATTCAGAACTTCCGCGACGCCAATTCTCAGTTGAGTCTGACATATCGCGGAACCGCCTACCTCGGAATCGCGGCCGCAACGGAGGAAGTGGCTCCCAACTCCCGTTGTCAGGTCGTTCACGTCGAACGTGGCACGGCCGCAGAGCTCGCCGGACTACGTGTGAACGACACGATTACCCGAATTGATGACGTGCCCGTCGATTCGTTTTCTCAGCTCGTAATGGAGCTTTCGGAGTATCAACCGGGCGACAAGGTGGAAATCGAAGTCCAGCGCGGCCATGATACTCTTACCCTCAACTGCGAGTTGGGTGCCTGGAGAATGTATTCCAACTGATGAAAAGGAACCGATGGCACGACAAACGCAGAGCCTTTGGACCGACCCGGTCCGGCTCGTCCTGATCGCCCTCCTTCTGTGGCCCTGCTCCACAGCACTGGCTGCTCCCTCCGAAGACCCCGAAGACAGCGACTTCCCGCCCGGCCTCCTGGCCACCTACACCGCAGGCGATGTCTCGATTCAGCGACTCGATCCAGACATCGCCTTCGACTGGCAGACCGGCTCCCCGGATCTGCGACTGCCTCCTGGCTCCTTTTCCGTAAACTGGGACGGAGCCTTCCTCGTCCGAAACAACGGTGCTCACCGGTTCCACGCCTACCTTTGCGGTGAAGTCGAGATGTCTCTCGATGGCGAGACCGTTCTGAAAGCTTCGGCTGAGGAACCGAAATGGGTCACCGGGGAAGCAACCGATCTCAGCTTTGGCGAGAAAGAACTCGAGATTAACTACCGGAAGACCGGGTCCACTGCCGTGGTCAAACTGTTCTGGTCGTCCGACAAGTTTCCGATCGAGCCTCTGCCTTCGTATCTGTTGTACCGCTTTGAAGGGGAACCGGAACTGGCGGAGATCGAACGCGGGCGGCTCGAATTCCGGGCCCGCCATTGCGATCGCTGCCACGAGAAAAGCAGTTCGCTCGAAAGCTCCCCTGCTCCGTCACTGCTACATGCCGGTTCGACCCTTGAAGAAGCCTGGATCATCTCCAAGCTGACGACACCGGCCAGTTCGCATGAAAAAATGCCCGACTTCGCGATGACTCCGGAAGAAGCCGCCGACATCGCCCGCTATTTGCAGAAATCGGCCGGCAAGCTCCCGCAACTGCCGAAAGTCGACAAGAAGCTGAAAGACAAAGACCGGGCCGAGGGCGAACTGTTGACTCGCTCGGCCGGCTGCCTGGCCTGTCATGTTGTCGGCGATCTTGGAACCGATGGCCTGTTCGGCGGAGGACGCCTGGATGGTGTTGGTTCCAAACGCAGTCAACCGTGGTTGATTGGCTGGCTCGAAGATCCTGCCAGTCTCAATCAACACCATCGGATGCCTGAGCCTTCGTTGAACAAAAAAGAAATCCAGCAGGTCGCAAAGTACCTGGCGTCGCTGCAACAGGACGCTTCTCCGAACCCTGCTCCTTCCGGCCATGACGCCAGCGCCGAGCGCGGACGCGAACTCATCGGTCGGTTCGGCTGCGTCGCCTGCCATGAGATCCCCGGCATCAATGAGACATCTGACGAGAACCGGGCGCCGAGGGAATACATTTCACTCGCCGGCCGGGCCGATCGACCCGGCTGTCTCGAGCCTGCGACAGACAAGAACCACCAGCATCGTCCGCATTATCCGCAGGCGGATGACGAAGCCATTCAGGCCTGGCTGAAGAGTTACCACAACATCGACGAAGACAATGCGCACTTCCGGGACATGAGCTTTGCCCGGGGGGCCGACCTGCTGGCGGAGAAGAACTGTCTCGCCTGCCATCCGCGCGATCGCAATACGGGAATCGCCATGGTCGCCGGAGACGTCTCGCAGCACGACAAGCGACTCACCGGACAGTCTCAGGGAATGATCCCGCCGCATCTGACTGCGGTTGGTGACCGGATGCACAAAGAATCGCTGGCGAAAGGAATTCGCGGCGACTTACCCAAACGCCTTCCCTGGCTGTCGGTCCGCATGCCGAAGTTCAAGCACAGTGCAACCGAGTCCGATCAGATGCTCCACTATCTGATTTCTCACGATCGGCTTCCCGATCCCATCCCCGACGCTCGCCTGCAACTCTCTTCAGTCGAGCTGAAAGACTCCGAACAGCTTCTCGCCGGACGCGAACTGACCGGCGGGCGGGCCTTCAACTGCATCGCCTGCCACAAGTTCGGCGAATACGAGCCTCGGAACACGGCACTCGGAACACGCGGTTCCGATCTGCTTGGGATCGACAGTCGGCTACGGGCTCCGTACTTCCTTCGCTGGGTTTCGTCTCCGCTGCGGATCGTGCCGGGCATGGAGATGCCGAGCTACAACATGGCCAAACCCGGTTTCGCCGTGCACGACGTGCACGACCAGCTCACCGTGGTCTGGAAGGCGATCAACAGTCCTGACTTCAAAGCGCCGTCGAATCCGACGGTCGTCGAGCAGTATTTCGTCGTCCAACCGGATGAACCCACGAAAGTAATTCGCGATGTCTTCGAACTCAACTCGAGTGACAAGCGAACGTTCATTCCGCGCCCCTTTGCCGTTGGTCTCAACAACGGCCACAGCCTTCTGTTCGATCTCGACCAGGCGCGGCTTCTGGAGTGGACCTACGGCGATTTCGCGTCTCAGGAAGCCGAAGGAAAATCGTGGCTATGGAAGCTGGCCGGTGCTCCCGTGATCAAGAACTTCAGCCAGCCTTCCGATTTAGAACTGGTTTCAACGAAAGACGACTCTTCAACCGCGATTACGCCTCAACTGGATCTTGGACGAGCCGCCTCGCTACGCGACTACCGGGTCGTGTCGGATGGCGTTCAATTCACCTACGACCTGTGGTTCCCGGTCGATGGTCGAAGAATCCCGGTCCGTATCGACGAGAGTTGGAGAACCATTGAGCAGTCTCCCGAAACCGGCTTCACCCGTACGATTGCCGCGAGCGGAGTGCCAGCCGACTATCAATTGAGGCTGCAGCAGTCGGCCGATGGGCCCCTGCTCGGTGAACCTCGATTGCAGGCCAATAATCAGACCATCGTGTTGGGAGACACCCCGGCATCTTTGACATTCGCAAGCCGGCCAGGAGCGTTGCAGACACTCGATTTGAGCTACCTCACCGATCTCAACAACCGTGTCCTCACGCCGTTCGCCGAGAAGCCTGAAGTGGCAACTCGGCCCGATGTTCTTTCTGGAACACCGGGCTTCAAGACCGAACGGCTGCCACTCACCAGCAATCTCATGCCGACGGCGTTCGCCTGGTCGAAAGAGAACCAGCTGCTCGTTTCCTCGCTCAAAGGACAGGTCTACTCCGTGACCGACTCCGACAGCGACGGACTGGGCGACAAGCTCGATGTCATCGCCTCCGGACTTGCCGCACCATTTGGGCTGCACGTGGAAGAAGATTCGCTGTACATCGCCCACAAGCCTGACATTCTCAAGGTCGAGAACTATCAGACCTCGCATCCCACGGTCGATCTTGTCGCCGATGGATGGGGACACAGCGATAACTATCACGACTGGGTCACCGGATTCGCCAAAGACGATGATGGGAACCTCTACGTTGCCACCGGCAGCGACTACGCCCAGCCGAAACGAGACCCGGCGCTTATCCGCTGGCGCGGCGATGTTCTGCGGATCAACGAATCCAAAGAACCGACTCCCATCGGCTCGGCTCTGCGTTATCCGATCGGCATCGCAGCCGACAGTCGCGGGCGGATTTTCGTCAGCGATCAGCAGGGAGTGCAGAACTGTTTCAACGAGATCAACCACATCGTCCCGGGTGCCCAATACGGCGTTCCCGCCCTGCAGGGAGCCGAGGGCGAAGAGAAACGAGCCGCCATCCAGATTCCACACCCGTGGACCCGCAGTGTGAACGGCATCTTCTTCATTCCGGAAGACATTGACACTCCCGGATTGAAAGCCTTCCGCGGCCACGGCGTCGGTTGCGAATACAACTATCGCTTCCTCGTCCGTTTCTCGCTGCAGGATGTCGGCGGCGAAGTCCAGGGAGCCTGTTACGCGCTGACAGAGTCGGCCGAACAGCTGCCGGATGATGCACCGGTCTTTCTCGGTCCGATGTGTGGAACCGTTGGACCCGATGGCAACATCTACGTCGGCAACATCCACGACAGTGGATGGCGAGGCGGGCAGAACACCGGCGAGATTGTCCGGATGACCCCCGAGAGCGAGTTCCCGAACGGCATCCGTGAAGTGCGGGCCGTATCCGATGGATTCGAGATTGAACTGCTCGAACCGATCGACGCTCAAACGCTCGCCAGTAAGGAGACGTACGATCTCGTGGGTTATACTCGCGTCTGGGAGGGCGACTATGCCACGCCGGACTCCGGCCGCTATCGCCCGGCCATCGAAGAGATCACCGTTTCCGACGATGGGCGGACCGTTCGGCTCAAAGTCGACGAACTAAGAACGTCGTATCTTTACGAATTGCATCTGGCGGAAAGCCTCGGGCTATTCCCGCGTTCGGCCTTCTATACAATGAATCTCATTCCGGATTCGAAGGACTGAACAGGCCCCGTCTGTCCGGTCTCTCCCGGAGGCTGGGCAAGCTGCGTCATCGTTTACAACCGAAGAGCGGATGCGTACACTCGAATGGCCTGCATCAACATATCAATCGACAACTTTCCGACGACGCAGACACTGACGAAAAACGGTAAGCACGATTGAAGCCAGCCCGCTCGAACACACCTCATTACTCCTTGACTTGCACGCAAAGGAATCAGTTATGAAGTTCTCACACCTGGCAGGGTTATGCCTGTTACTGGTGTTCGCGACCACGCTGAACGCTAATGACTGGGCGCATTGGCGTGGCCCGGAAATGAACGGGGTCAGCCGCGAAAAGAATCTGCCGGAACGGTTCGATCTCGAGACCGGAGAGAACGTCCTCTGGACTTCGGAAATTGGGGGTCGCTCGACACCCATCGTGATGAACGGCCGCGTCTACCTCAATTGTCGCACCGCCGACGATGTCACCGATCCCGAAGAGAAAGTCCACGCTCGCGAGCAGGTCGTCTGCTGGGACGCCGAGACTGGAGAAGTCCTCTGGAAGGATGTCTTCAACGTCTTCCAGACCGACATTCCTGCTCCCCGCGTCGGCTGGGCCTCGATGGTGGGTGATCCGGAAACGGGCAACGTTTACGTGCACTCCGTCAGCGGTCTCTTCAAATGCTACAACCAGGAAGGCGAAGTGCTCTGGCAGCATTCGCTGTTCGAAGAGTACGGCAAGATCTCCGGTTACGGCGGACGGACTCAGACTCCGATCATCGATGAAGATCGTGTCATTGTCAGCTTCTTCGGACTCAACTGGGGTGAAACCGCAGCTCCGCCCCCGAAGCAGACTTATTACGCCTTCGATAAAAAGACAGGTGCACTCCAGTGGGCGTCTCAGGTCGGAGGAGCTCCGCTGGACACCAACTACTCGGGGCCTGTTGTCACTGTGATCAACGGTCAGCGGATGATGATTGCCGGGAATCCGGACGGAGGTCTGTACGCGATCCACGCGCGGACCGGGAAGACGATCTGGGGCCACAAGATGTCGAAGCGGGGACTGAACTCCTCGCCCGTCGTCGATGGCGATCTGGTCTATATGTCCCATGGGGAAGACAACGTCGACAACATCAAGTTCGGACGTGTCGAGTGCCTGCGGGCGACTGGCGAAGGCGACGTTACTGAAACCGCATCGGTCTGGCGCGTCGACGACATCAAGGCCGGTTATGCCAGCCTGCTGGTGAAGGACGGCATTCTGTATGTCGTGACCGATACCGGAAACCTCGTCGCTTTCGATTCGAAGACCGGCGACAAACTGTGGGATCACTCGCTCGGTACCGTGGGCAAGGGCTCACCCGTCTGGGCGGATGGCAAGCTGTATGTCATGGAAGTGAACGGCAACATTCACATCCTTAAACCGAGCCGCGAGAAGTGCGAATCGCTGTATCACACGCAGCTGCTCGCCACCGATTCGGCCGGATACGACGAGATCTATGCGTCACCAGCCATCGCCAATGGCCGCGTTTACTTCTGTACTCGCGACCGGATGATCTGCATCGGCGACAAAGACGCCAAGGTCGAATCCGATCCGATTCCGCCGCTGGCGAAAGAAGAAAAGGCCGGCGACGAAATCGCGACCATTCACCTGATGCCGTACGAAACTTACATCATCGACAAAGGCTCGGTCGAGTACGAACTGCGTGCTTACGACAAGAACGGTGTCTTCCTGAAGACGCTCGATTTCGAGCTGACCCCGGATGAAGGTCTGGCCCCGGTTGCCAAAGCCGACGGCAAGAAGCTGACCCTGGAAGGTGGCAAGAAAGATCACGCCGGTCTTATCACCGCGAAGGCGGGCGATTTGACGACGACGGCCCGCGTCCGGTACTTCCCGGGTGGCGACTGGAGCTGGAACTTTGATGGCCTCACTGGAACTCAGGTTCCGCCGACGTGGGTGAACGCGTTCCTCAAGCTGAAGCCGCATCAGGTCGACGGCGAGAACGTGCTCATCAACTCCCTCAACAAGGGACGTCCTTCCGCCTACATGTGGATTGGCTACCCGGAGATGTCGGGCTACACCATGCAGGCCGACGTCCTGATGAAGGAATCCGCCCGTCAGCTGCCGAGCGTTGGAATTACCGTGCAGCGGTACAACCTGATTCTCAAAGGCAACTTCGGCAAGCTCACTGTGCAGAGCTGGGCTCCCCACCTGCGCATGGCCAAGGAAGTCAAGTACCGCTCCGACCCGGATATCTGGTACACGATGAAATGTAAGGTTGAAATTCGCGACGGCGTGGCCCACGTTCTGGGCAAGGTCTGGAAGCGTGACGAAGAGGAACCGGAAGAGTGGACCATCGATGCCGAAGATCCACATCCCAATGAACAGGGAAGCCCCGGTTTCTATGTCTACGCGATGGCTGACTCGCTGTTCGACAATGTGAAAGTCTTCCGCGAAGAATAATCGATACACAGCGAGCGCAAGCCGCTTCCTCTGAAATAAGGAATATTTAGATGCTTCAATGGTCTTGGAAAACCATACTTCAACAGACCTCCTTCGCGGTGCTCGGCTGCTCCGTCGCTGTGTGGGTCGTCGGATGTGCTGAGCCTCCTCAGCCCGAGACGCCGGTCGCGGATTCCGATCACGACGACGACCATGGACATGATCACGGCGACGACGGAGAGCATGGACATGATCATGGCGATGGCCACGATCACGCTCATGAGGGCGATCACGCCGCTCCCGCTGGCGACGACGCCGCTCCAGCCGCCCTTGAGGCCGATGCTGTCGAGAAGATGATCGTTCCCGATCTGACGACCGTGCCTCAGGTGTCGCCGCCGGCTGACAAACCAGCCCCGGCTACAACTACGACTCCTCCTCCGGCCAAGACGAGCACTCCTGCTCCGGCAACGACTTCAACGCCAACTCCGGCTGGAACGACCGCAGCCAAGCCGATGAAGGAAGAGAAGCCAGCCACGGCTGAGACGCCCATAGCCGACAGCAAGCCGGCAGAGACCGCTCAGGCGAACGCTGCTGGTGCTGGCGACTGGCCGATGTGGGGCGGCGATCCGACCCGCAACATGGTCAACAAGACGACCGGAATCTCGCTCGACTTCGAGCCGGCACTCGATGCTGCTGAAGGCAAGAACCTCATCTTCACCGCCCGTCTCGGCTCCCAGACCTATGGCAACCCGGTTGTCGCCAATGGCAAGGTCCTGGTCGGAACCAACAACGGTGGTGAGTATCGTCCGCAGCACGAAGGCGACCGTGGCGTCGTGCTCTGCTTCGACGACAACACCGGCGAATTCCTCTGGCAGTTGACTCGCGAAAAACTGCCGCAGGGTCGTGTGAACGACTGGCCGGAACAGGGGATCTGCTCCACGCCGTGCGTCGAAGGAGACCGCGTGTGGGTGATTACCAACCGTTGCGAAGTGATGTGCCTCGACATCGACGGGTTCCGTGATGGCGAGAACGACGGGCCGTACACCGAAGAAGTCGACAACGATGAGCAGGATGCCGACATCATCTGGTCGTTCGACATGATCGAAACGCTCGGCGTCTTCCCGCATAACCTGGCAACCAGCTCTCCGGTGATCCACGGCGATCACCTTTACCTGCTGACTTCCAACGGTGTCGACGAAGCTCACCTCGAGATCCCGGCTCCCCGCTCTCCCAGCTTCCTCTGCATGGACAAGAACACGGGCGAGATCGTCTGGGAAAGCAACGAGCCGTTCGACCAGATCCTGCACGGTCAGTGGTCTTCACCAGCCATCGGAATGGTCAATGGACAGGCTCAGGTTTACATGCCGGGCGGAGACGGCTGGCTGTACGCCTTCGATGGCAAGTCCGGCGACATCGTCTGGAAGTTCGACCTCAACCCGAAAGACTCCCGCTGGGAACTGGGTGGACGCGGAACACGAAACAACATCGTTTCGACGCCGGTCTTCTTTGAGAACAGCGTGATCCTGGCCGTCGGTCAGGACCCGGAACACGGTGAAGGAGTCGGTCACATCTACCGCATCGATGCGACCAAGACCGGCGACGTTTCGCCCGTCACTCCGGAAGGCGAAGAGAACCCGAACTCGGCTCAGATCTGGCATGTCGGTGGCGTTGACGCCGATGGTTCGATCACCGGCCGCAAGGGCGACCTGATCTTCCGCCGTACGATTTCGACCGCCGCGATCGCCGATGGTCTCGTGTACGCTCCGGACCTGAGCGGATTCCTCCACTGCATCGACTTTAAGACCGGCGAACGCTACTGGGAATACGATGCCTTCGCTGCCATCTGGGGATCCCCGATGGTTGCCGACGGCAAGGTGTTCCTGGGCGATGAAGACGGCGACCTCGTCATTCTGCAGGCTGGAAAAGAAGAAAAGGTTCTGGCCGAGAAGCTGTTCGACTCGTCGATCTACAGCACTCCGACCATTGCCAACGGCAAGATGTACGTTGCCGACCGATCACGGCTGTACTGCTTCAAAGCGAAGTAGTCCCGCCCGTTACCCAGAGCTGTCCGCCAGGCGGGCAGCTTTTTTTTTGCCCTCGCAGGAGTGAAACACATCATGAGAATCTGCACGTTGCTCGGCCTGATTCTGTCCCTCGTCCTGGTATCGACGACCTCATCATCCGCGGAAGATAAACTCTCAGTGCTGCTCGTCGACGGCCAGAACAATCACAAGTGGGAGATCACTTCCCCGATTCTGATCGACATTCTCGAATCCACCGGACGCTTCCAGGTCGACCGGGCGACCTCTCCTCCAAAGGGCGAAGACATGTCGGGCTTCCGCCCTAACTTCGCAGACTACGATGTCGTCGTTTCCAACTACAACGGCACACTCTGGCCGGAGCAGACCCGCAAAGACTTCGTCGCCTACGTGAAGAACGGGGGCGGCTTCGTCTCCGTCCATGCGGCCAACAACTCGTTTCCGGAATGGCCGGAATACAACCAGATCATCGGCCTGGGGGGCTGGGGCGGACGAACCGAGGCATCCGGCCCTTACATCCGCTTCCGTGATGGCGAAGTCGTTCGCGACAACACACCGGGTCGCGGCGGCAGCCATGGCTCGCGGCACGAGTTCGTCGTCACCACCTTCGATGAAGACCATCCGATCATGAAAGGGCTGCCTGCGAAGTGGATGCACTGCGAGGATGAACTTTACGATCGTCTCCGGGGACCGGCTCGCAATCTGAACGTTCTGGCCACGGCCTACTCCGATCCCGAAACGCGTGGATCAGGCGAGGTCGAACCGATGCTCATGACACTCGAGTACGGCGAGGGCCGCGTGTTTCACACCGTCCTCGGACACGATACCGTCGCCATGAGCAGCGTCGGCTTTCAAGTCACGCTGCAGCGAGGGACCGAATGGGCAGCAACCGGGAAGGTCACCCTCTCCGATGTTCCCAAGAACTTCCCAGGCGAGTCGAAGTGCGAAACTCGCTCGTTTGAATAGAGCATTTTGGTGCTTCGGCTGTAATACCTGAGTTTGCTCCCGCGAATAGAAACCAACGAAAAAGCCTTCTCCCGAGTTTCGAGAGAAGGCTTTCTGTTTTCCGTCGACTCGGCTGAGTCTTACGAGTTGACCAGCTGCGGACGACGCTTGCGTTCCTGCTCGGTCAGGCCGATCTTTCGCAGGCGGATCGCATCCGGCGTCACTTCGACATACTCGTCGCGTTCGATGTACTCCAGAGCCACTTCCAGCGACATATCGCGGGGCGGCTGCAGCAGGATGGCATCATCGGAACCGGACGCCCGGACGTTGGTCAGCTTCTTCTCGCGAATCGGGTTCACGACCATGTCGTTATCGCGAGAGTTTTCGCCGACGATCATGCCGGTGTAAACTTCGGTTCCCGGCGGAATGAACATCACGGCTCGTTCGCCCAGCTTCCACAGTGCATAAGCCGAAGCCTTGCCCGAGTCCTGAGAGATGAGCACGCCGTTAGCCCGGCTCGGCAGTTCGCCTTCGCTGGGACGATACGAATCGAAGCGATGGTTCACCACAGCTTCGCCGCGGGTCGCGTTGAGCAGTCGCGTTCGCAGGCCGATGAGGCCGCGAGCGGGAATCAGGAACTCCAGATGAGACTGACCGGAATCGCCCGAAGTCATGTCGAGCATTTGACCGCGACGCGGCGTGATCAGTTCCATCACCGAACCGACAAGATCGGTCGGAACATCAATCGACAACTGTTCGAACGGCTCATGAATAACGCCGTCGATCTCCTTGCGAATCACTTCCGGCTTGCCGACGGACAGCTCATAGCCTTCGCGACGCATTTCCTCGATCAGGATCGACAGATGCAGCAGGCCACGCCCCGACACGCGGAAGCATTCCTTCACATTAGTCTCTTCAACGCGAAGAGCCACGTTCGACTGCAGTTCCCGCTGAAGGCGATCCCGCAGATGGCGCGTCGTGACGAACTTGCCCGACTTGCCGGCAAACGGCGAGCTGTTAATCGTGAACGTCATCGAGATGGTCGGTTCGTCGACCTTGATTCGCGGCAGTGCTTCGGTGACGCTCGGGTTGGCGATCGTGTCGCCGATCTCCGGATCCGGCAGACCGATCAGAGCCACGATATCGCCGGCGGTCGCCTCAGGAACAGCCACCCGGCCCAGGTTGTTGAAGACTTCGACCTGTTCGACGGTCGCGTTTTCCCGCTTTCCATCGGCTCGCATGACGACGACTTTCTCGCCGGTCTTGATCTTGCCCGACTTCACCCGCCCCGTGGCGATGCGGCCGACGTACTTCGACCAGCTGAGGGTCGTGGCAATCATCTGGAACGGCTCTTCCATCTCGACCGTCGGGCCGGGAATGTGCTCGAGAATCATGTCGAGCAGGGGCTGCATGGTCCCTTCGCGATCTTTGGGGTCGTGCGTGGCGAATCCGCTGCGGCCGCTGGCGTACACGTAAGGGAAGTCGAGCGTTTCGTCGTCGGCTCCCAGTTCCACCAGCAGGTCGAACACGAATGAAAGGACTTCATCAGGACGACAGTCCGGTCGGTCGATCTTGTTGATGACGACCAGCGGCTTCAGATTCTGCTCCAGGGCCTTTGAAAGCACGAAGCGGGTCTGCGGACGTGGCCCTTCAAAGGCGTCGACGAGCACCAGAGCACCGTCGGCCATACTGAGAACACGTTCCACTTCGCCGCCGAAATCGGCGTGGCCCGGCGTGTCGATGATGTTGATTTTCACCCCGTTGTAGCTCAGGGCGATGTTCTTAGAGAGAATGGTAATGCCACGTTCCCGCTCCAGATCATTCGAGTCGAGGATACACTCCTGAGAGAGCTGAGAGTCGCGGAACTGGCCCGACTGCTTCAGCAGACTGTCGACAAGGGTCGTTTTCCCATGGTCGACGTGGGCGATGATGGCGATATTGCGGAGATCGGAACGTTGCATTTGTATAGGAACTCGTCGGAAGTTGGGCGGCAAGGTGCCGCGGGGTAGTGCCGTTTCGCGCGAAACGGGCGAAGCATTGTTGCCGACCGTCAACTGGACGACGCTTTCCCTGCTCGTAATGACTGACGTTTGCAGGTCGGCAGACGCGGGGATTATAAGGACATTCTGGAAAACATCACGATCAGTTTTGCAGATTCCGTCCGGAATTCTTCGACTTCTCGGCTCCTTATCAAAGTTTGCTGATGCCAGAGCTGCTTGTCAGTGTCCGAAACGCCTCCGAAGCCATCAACGCCCTGCAGGGCGGTTGCGGCATCGTCGACATCAAAGAACCGAAAAATGGCCCTTTGGGAATGGCGAACGTTGATGGGATCGCAGAAATCGCCCGGCAATGCCGACAGTTCCCGAACCACCCCGTGAGCGTCGCATTGGGAGACGTTGATGAGTGGCCGGCTGATCGCCCCTCCCCTTCCCTGCTCGATCGCTTCGATTATCTGAAAATCGGCCCGGGGACACTTGAGCAGCCGGACGAATGGATCCGGCGGTTGACCGATATCCAGCAGCGTTTCGTAGATTCGGCGGTCACCCGCCCCCGCTGGATCGCCGCCATCTACGCGGATCGTCCGCTGGCCACCAACGTCATCGGATCGCACATCGCATTGCTCCGGAATGCTGGCTACTTCGGGCTGATGGTCGACACAGCCGAAAAGACGGGACAGTCCTTGCTCGATGCGATGTCGACGAGCGAGCTTCGTACTCTCATCGAAAGTTGTCACGAATCCGGAATTGTCATCGGTCTCGCCGGATCGTTGTCACTGGTCGCGATGGAGTCGCTGCTCGGTGAGGGAATTTGTCCAGACCTGTTCGGAGTCCGTTCGGCGGCCTGTGCCGATCACAACCGTTCCGGCTCGGTGAAGAGAGCCCTGGTTCAACAACTTCACAATGCCCTGCTGGCACACACATGAGCCACCGGGCATTGCCGCGACAGATTGACCGACCGGGCCCTCGTTGCACGCCGGGTCTGAGTCGCCATAATGCGGGAGACCCGTTCGCCGCTTTCCATTGAGGGAAAGAAAGACCTTTCATGCTGAAGATCGCCACGAAGTTTGCTCCGGAAACGCCGGCCTTTGAACGCGCCTGGCGTGCCGGCTTCCGGTATGCCGAGTTCTACCTGTCGGCCGATCTGCTGGAGAACGTCAAGAAGATCATCGCTACCGCGCGGGAATATCCGTTCGAGTACGTGCCGCACTTCCCGAACAAGAAAGTCACCGAGAAGACCGTTGCCGCCGCCGTGGAGCTCTATCGTCAACTCGGCTGCCGGACCATGGTCATTCACCAGCCGATGATCGACCAGTGGGGAGCCACGCTGAAGACGCTGCATCCGGAGATCCGTCTGGCCGTCGAGAATCACTATCTCGATGAAAAGCAGATCTGGGACTGGGCCGAGAAGAATCCGGGACTCAACCTCGATATTGAGCACCTGTGGAAGTTCACGCTGCAGGATGGCCCGCGGGATAAGGTGCTCGATCTGGTTGCCCGCATTCTCGACAAACATCTCGACAAGTTGAATCACATCCACCTGCCGGGTTATGTTCCGGGGCACGACGAGCATCGTCCGATGTACTGTTCCCGCGAACTGATGTTCGAAATCTGGAACCTTCTGCGCAAGAAGAAGTACGCCCACTTCATGGTGAGCGAAATCAACTCCCAGTACCAGACCTTCGAAGACCTGAAGATGGACGTCCTCCTGTTCGAACGCTGGTGGACCACCCGGGAGAAGTCGTAACAAAAATGTAGGGCAGGCTCCCGCCTGCCGTTCGCACCAAGTCAAAAATCGCGGCCATCATCCGACGAGCCGCCTGCAGAGAAGACCAGTCAGGACACCCCATGAAACGTACCGCCAGTCAGCAGCAGATCGAACGGGCCCGCAAAGTCATCCCGGGTGGAGTCAACAGCCCCGCTCGCGCCTTCGGAGCCGTCGGCGGCGATCCCGTGGTGATCGACCATGCTCAGGGCGCGTATCTGTACGACCTCGATGGCAACCGCTACATCGACTACATCGGTTCCTGGGGGCCGCAGATCCTCGGACACCGGCATCCCAAAGTGACTGAAGCGATCGCCGCTGCTTTGGAGAAAGGGACCAGTTTCGGTGCTCCGACGGCTGCTGAAACCGACATGGCCGAGTTTCTCTGTGAAACCGTGCCATCGCTGGAAAAGGTCCGCATGGTCAACTCCGGTACGGAAGCGACAATGTCGGCCATCCGCGTGGCCCGCGGATACACGGGACGGGATCGCATCGTTAAATTTGCCGGTTGTTATCACGGCCACGTCGACAGCCTGCTCGTTCAGGCCGGCAGCGGAGCGCTCACGCTCGGTACGCCTTCCAGCCCCGGCATTCCCGAAGGCTGCACCAAAGACACGCTGTCCGTCGAATACAACGATTGCCAGCAGCTTGAAGAGACGTTCAAGAAGTACGGCTCCGAAATCGCCTGCGTGATTCTCGAACCGGTCGTCGGCAACATGGGAACTGTCGTTCCTGACCAGGAGTTTCTGCAGACGCTTCGCCGGCTTTGCGATGACAATGGCACCGTGCTGATCTTCGACGAAGTGATGACGGGGTTCCGCGTCGCTTTCGGTGGCGCTCAGACGCTCTTCGGCATCACACCGGATCTGACCGCGATGGGGAAGATCATCGGGGGCGGCATGCCAGTCGGAGCGTACGGCGGTAAGAATGAGATTATGAGCCGCGTCTCTCCGGAAGGCCCGGTGTATCAGGCCGGCACGCTCTCCGGCAACCCGGTCGCCATGGCGGCTGGACTCACTACGCTGCAGCTCCTGAAGGAACTCGATCCGTATCCGCGGCTCGATGCAGCGGGCGCGAAACTGGAAGCCGGGTTCAAAGCTGCTGCTGAAGCCGCCGGCATCCCGCATCAGATCGCCCGCGTTGGCAGCATGATGACGCTGTTCTTCAACGACCAGCCGGTGAAGAACTATTCGATCTCTTCACAGAACGACACGAAACGCTTCGCCCGCTTCTTCCACGGTCTGCTCGATCGGGGCATCTACTTCCCGTGCAGCCAGTACGAAGCCCTCTTCATCTCAGCCGCCCATACGGATGAAGATCTCGACGCCACAATCACAGCTGCGACCGAAGTGCTGAAAGAGATCGCCGACTGATAGACGAGGCTATGCTTCGGAATCGTCGAAAGATCGGAATCGACGCCGAGGAAGGGCGTAAAGCAGCAGAGCGAACACGACCTCACTGCTGAACGACACCAGCCGTAACAGCACCGAGGCCAGCACGGCTGTCGAAGTGTCGATCTGCGGTGACAACTGTAGTAGACCAACCAGAATAGCTTCGCGAACGCCGAGTCCTCCGGGGGCAAACAGCACCCAGAAGCCAAGCGACGTGGCCCCGGCGACGGCACAGGTCCACAGGAGAGGCTGATTGGTGATATCGGGATTGATGCCGATCCCCTTCAGCACCAGCCCCAGCGACAAGCCATTCAGCAGCCAGCCGATGCCAAGCACAATTCCCCACAGAACCACGGTTTTGAATGGGAGGCGCAGTTCAGTGGGTTGAGACCCGTTGGCCGATTTCCCCGAGAGCTTCTTCGCAGCAAGGGCCAGCAGTTTCGAGAAGACCGGAATCAGAGCCGCGGCGACAATCACGACGATTCCGGCCGCCAGCCAGCGCTGCCAGGAAGGAGCCTGAAAGATCGGTGCCAGTTGCGGCGGCGCCTCGGCAATCAACTCAGGACTGGCCGTGCCGAGCACGACCGGCAGCAATACTACGGTGAGCAGCATGCCCATCGACATCGTCAAGAGCGTTTCGACCGTCGCCATCATCGCGGCCAGACCGACACCAATCTTGAACTCGCGAACCAGAGCCGCTCGTATCAGCAGGGCCAGAGCTTTGCCCGGGACATACTTCCCGATGTGTCCACAGAAGTGGGCCCGCAGCAGCGAGTAGGAATCGATCGAGGCTCCGGCCGATCGCATCAGTTCGCCCCAGACCCAGGCAGCCGGAATCCAGCCGAGAAAGTAGACAACGACAGCGAGCATCAACCAGCCTGGCGACCAGGGGATCGTCTGCCAGTCGATTTGCTGAGTCTGTCGATAGCCGTAGCGGACCACAAAGACCATTACGACAACGAACAGACTCCACTTCAGTAGAGCAATCGCGAGGCGGCGCATGTTCGGCCGGCTGGCGGACGAATCGGGATCAGCAGAAGTAATGGTCGTCGTCCCTCAGATCGTCTTCCGTGATGATCTCCAGGCCCCGATCCCGGAGAATCTGCATGGCGATGTCGACATCATCGACGGAAATGGCAATCGCTCCGCGTCCACCGCGTCGGTAGATCAGAGGATACGTGTACTGAATATTGAGTTCGGCCTGCATCAGGGCCAGGCAGACACGGACCATCGGCTGCGGATCATCCGGCAGGCAGACGCCGACGACATTGTTCTCGAACCAGGTGAAGTTCGACAGCTTGAACAGTTCACGGGCCCGATCTGCATCGTCGACCATCAGACGGAGCGTCGAAAAGTCCGCCGAGTCGACCACGCTCATCGCGATGACGCGAAGCTCGTTCCGTTCGAGGACCTGAAACAACTCGTGCAGTCGACCGACGCGGTTCTCCATGAAGACGCAGAACTGCCGCAGACACGGCCAACCGCGGCTGCGAGCCGTCATGGGGGTCATTGTGGAATCGTCACCGTAACTCATGGAGCGCCGCTCTCATCCTGAATGCGACGGCAGGTCCGCAACGCTGCTGGTGACCCGCCAGCCGTCCGAAGCACTGCGCGGACTGTATATTTTCCACGAAAATCGGTCAATAACGGCTCGAAAGCCCGCTTTACGAGGTCGCTTCGATCTCTTCTTCGACGTGTTCCGCTTCATCCTGCAGTCGCTCCAGCGAGAATCCGGATCGGCCCAGATACCAGAAGCCAACCGCGGTGACCGCGGCGTACTGCAGCAGGTGATAATAGATCGACGCTGCAAACGCCGCGTTGGCCGAGACGTCGAAGATCTTCAGCGTCTCGACGAAGGCGACCTGAATGGCCCCGAAAAAGCCGGGCGAGGTCGGAATGGTGACCGCGAATACAAGCACACCGAGCAGAATGAGCGTCGCCGGGAAGGGGACTTCGACCCCAAAACTCCAGAGGGAAATCAGGATCATGATCCCATTGCAGGACCACTGGACAATCGAATTCAGCACCAGCAATCCGAGTAGTCGCCCGCGTCTCAGAACCCCAGTCCCTTCCGCAGCCGCGACGATGAGTTCGGTCAGTTTATGCTTCAATCCCGTTCCGAGCGGGAGATGCCCGATCATCCAGCGGGCGAGTCGGACAGCCTGATCGATCCAGATCACAGCCAGCACCAGCACCATCGCCACAACGATTGCTCCCACACCGATATAGAAGAACCGATCGACAAATACGGCGGGCAGATCTTGCACCACTAGCATGCCCGCTCCGACGAGGGAGAGGACAGTCAAAACATCGAGCACCCGTTCAATGGCGACGCTGGAAAAGACAGCTGCCACCGGAATCTTCTCCTGGCGACTGAGAATAAAGACCCGGAATAGTTCCCCGAGCCGAGCGGGCAGGACATTGTTTCCCATGAAGCCGATCATCATCGGGCTGGCTGCACGGCGGGCCGGCACTACCTTGAGCGGCAACAGGATCCATTTCCAGCGGATCGCCTTGAGCACATAAAAAGCGGTCAGAGCAATCAGATACAGCGGAATGGTTTCGTAACGCGCATTCGAGAACTGCCGCCCAACTTCCGGCCAGTCGACATCGCGTACCGCCCACGCGAGGCAGGCCGCGGTAATCGCGAACCCTATCGCCAGATGAACCCACTTGTTCTTATGAATCGAACCGCTCCCGTTCAAACCACCGTGCAACACATCAGTGCGAAGTGTAGCAGGTCGGCCGAAGCGTCAAACAGAGCGGAACTCACCGCGAACAAAACCGAGGCAAGTCATTGTCACACAGTGGCTTACACCGCCACCACGCCTCTGTTCCGCAATCATGGGCGGGCAAAGAGGACACGAGAACTCGGCAGACTCGGCCGCCGGATGTAACCGGCCGGCTGCACCGTGGTCGTTCCGGGAAGTGCGGCAGACGGGGCGTCGAAGGGCGGCAATGGCCGAGAATCGGTATCCGCCGGGGGGCTCGGGAACTGCTCCTGTTGAGGGAACTCGACGGGAGGCGGCGTCAGTTCCGGCGGCACGATGATCTCAATCGGAGACGCTGCGGGCGGAGCAGGGGAGACCGATTTCTGCGGGAATCGGGAATCAGGAACCGGGCTCAACGGCTTCCGTGCCGGAGCAGGCGGTGTGGATCCGGGGGCCGGGGTCATCGTCACGGCTGAAGAGGTCGATTGATATTCCGAGGGAGCCGGCGTCATCGTCGCGGGCCCGTGCAGCCAGCCGAAATACGCCGTCGAAGGGGGCGGCGAAGCATCGTGGCCAATGCGTTCGAAGATCAGACTCGGCCGCGCATAACTGTTCGTATCGGCATTAAGATAGACCAGACTGGGAAATCCACGCAAGCCAGTGCACCCCGGCAGGGCAGCCAGAATAAACAGAACGGACAGCAGGCGAAGACTGGAAGAAGTGCGCATGACGATAACCTGTGAGAGGAAAACCACTTACGTTGGTTATCGTCGCGGCGACTGCGCGTCTTCACCCGCGACCGGTTCCGTCTGGAGAAAATCGGCGGACTTTAGCGGCTCGAGACCGGGGCGATCCTATTGCTCTTCATCTTCAGGACGAACCAGTTCGGCCGGGTCGAACGCAAAGTTGTGGACATGGTCGCCATCGGCCTGAACGGTCGCCGAGGTTCGATACTCGCCAACAACGGTTTCTTCTTCCTCCTCGCCTTCCGCCGCTTTAACGATGCGAACCCGGACTTGATGCTCGCCAACAATCGCTCCGGTGACTTCAGGGATCGAATACTCTCCATTTTTCACGTAGCCAAAGGCGGTTGGCGAGTTGGCGATATCCGACTTGTCCACTTTCGGCTCGAACTGAATCTGTGCGACTTCGACCGGTTCGCCGCCGACGGTCACCGTTCCGGAAACCGCGACGCGATCAGGGCCGGAAGTTCCGCCTCCACAACCGGCCAGCATGCCGGCGGCAAGAAGGGAAAGCGTCAGAAAACCGGTTCGCAGCGAAGTGTTCGTCATAGGATGTTCAACCTGTTCACAAATGCCTGAAGGGCAGAAAAAGACAGGCCCCAGCGATCAGGACCACTGACGATGCGGCTCTGCCTGATGATACAAATTCGGAAAGGTTCGCCGACCACATATTGTACCAGGCTGCAGCCGGCGGGCCTAATTAAAACTGTCCGATGACGTTCCCATCCTTACGATTGCCGAGCCGGGTGTATGTCGTATTACTCAGGTTCTCGGAGATAAAGCGGACGGAACCATCGGCCAGCACGAACTGAACTCCCCCCGCGTGGAGCGAAGAGAACTGTCCGCGCGTGTAGTTGTGCTGGAGCACGTCGGACGAATCGTGCACGTTCTTGGGATTTGGTGCGTGCCCCGTGACCCCAAGGGAGTCTCCGTAGCCACATCCCGTACATTGGACATCGGCATCATTGGACGATCGAGTGACCCAGAGATTCCCGGCATTGGCATTCACCGTTTCTATGGCCCCGGATCCTGGATTGGTCACTTTGTATTCCCAGCACCGTTCCCCCGCGATCAGCGTATTGCTCGAGCCATCGGTGAGATCTCGCATGCGGGTCTTACTGTCAACGGTGAAGATTCCGTTCGCCTGAGTCTTGCGGGCCCACACGTTTCGGTTATTGGCTCCCCGATTCACACCGATGTAATTGGTGATCGCCACGGCCCGGAGTGTTCCGCTCGTTGATCCTCTTACTCGCCGATGACCTGTCCCCACGTCGGGAGCGACATCGGAGGGACAGCGAAACGCTGACACTGGTGTCTGAAAAGCGTCTCCCGTCATAGACCAGGCGTCGACGGCGGCTCCGCCATGGCGGTTGGAGATATCGAGCAGATCATAAGCTGCAGACTGTTCCATCATGGGTGAATTAAAAGCCGTCCAGTTCCACTGAGCAGCACCGTTGCCGCCCGCACTGGTGGCCCCTTTGGGATGCACCGCAGGGGTTGTCCCTGAATTGTTGTAATGACCGTAGTCGCCAATGTATCCCGGCGGGAACACCTTGAACGTCTCGTGGTAGTTGTGCAACGCGAGGCCAATTTGCTTGAGATTGTTCTTACACGAACTCCTGCGGGCCGCCTCGCGGGCCTGTTGGACCGACGGCAGCAGCAGGGCGACAAGGATCGCAATGATTGCGATCACAACGAGAAGTTCGATCAGCGTAAAGGCGGATCTTTCACGGGACTCGGGACGGCGAGGTGACATGGAGACTCCCTGAACAAGACAACCGACACAGAAAATCCGAGAACTCGGAACTACGATTGGATCGATCTGGACGGTTATGTTGTTAGGGTTGCCACAGGAAGCCGTCCATAACATCAACGTTTGCCGATGTCGGACATTTGTTCAAGTCGAAACTTGTTCGGGTCGAAAGTTTGTCTGAAAACCTGAAAGCCATTCATACCGCAGCGGTGTTGCGAACAGATTGCCGCAACACCGTGCGATAGACAGGGACATTGGCCGACGAATTATAATTCGCCGACGACATTTCCATCTCTGCGGTTACCAACGCGATTCAGAGTGATCGTACTCATATTCTCGCTGATAAACCGGACCGAGCCGTCCGCCATCGTCACCTGGACTCCACCGGCGTGGAGCGATGACAGGCGACCGCGAATTCGCCAGTGCGCGACGTTTCCGGCACCATTGAGAATGTCTTTGGGGTTCACCGACAATCCGGTCACGGCCAACGCGTCCGAATAGCCGCAGCCGGCACATTCGTTGTTCGGGTCGGTGGAAGAGC
Source organism: Planctomycetaceae bacterium (assembly GCA_017795105.1). Lineage (GTDB taxonomy): Bacteria > Planctomycetota > Planctomycetia > Planctomycetales > Planctomycetaceae > Rubinisphaera. The sequence continues at coordinate 4,334,900 of CP051247.1, read as the reverse complement.
GGCTCACCCAGACGTTGCCGGCTCGCGTTTGAGCGGTGACGACATTCCCGTTGTTCGGGTGGACCGTTTTGTACTCCCACGCCCGTTCACCGACCATCAGCGTGTTGCTGGTTCCGTCGGTGATGTCGCGAATGCGCGTCTTGCTGTCGACATAGAAGATTCCATTCGCCTGTCGCTTTCGAGCACGAACGTTGAGACTGTTGGCTCCGCGGTTGATGCCCATGTAGTTATTCAGGGCGATTTCGCGTCGAGTCGTACTCGTATCACCTCTCGGACGGCGAAGACTCCCGGCGGTGTCAGGACCGGCGTCTGATGGACACCGGAAGACTGCGACCGGTGTCTGGAACGTACTCTGCGTGTTCGCCCAGTCATCAACCGCTGCGGCACCATGCCGTTCGCTGACGCCTAGCAGATCGTAAGCGGCTCCCTGCTCGACCATCGGAGCAATGAATGCGGTCCAGTTCCACTGGGCGACGTTGTTAACCGCCCCTTTGGGATGAATGAGCGGAGTCCCGCCCGACCTGCTGTAGTGGCCGAAGTCACCAATGTACCCCGGCGGGAAAACCTTGAACGTGTCGTGATAGTTGTGAAGCGCCAGACCGATCTGCTTGAGATTGTTCTTACAGGCAGACCGCCGAGCCGCCTCCCGGGCCTGTTGAACGGCCGGCAGAAGCAGTGCCACCAGAATTGCAATGATGGCGATTACGACGAGTAATTCGATCAGCGTAAACGCCGACCTACGCGCATACCTTTGACGAGACGTACACATAAAGACTCCGTACTAGAGGAACCGACTGAAAGCACCGACCCCAGGGGCGCAGTCGGAGGACTAGAACTCGCCCACCACGTTCCCATCTCGGCGATTGCCGATGCGGTTGAGGGTGGTGGTGCTCAGGTTCTCGCTCAGGAATCGAACCGAGCCATCCGCCATTGTCACCTGAACTCCACCAGCGTGGAGCGACGACAAACGTCCGCGGATGCGATTGTGGGCCACGTTGCCCATCGAGTTGAGAATGTCTTTCCCGTTCACCGAAAGACCAGTCACGGCCAGAGAATCTGTGTACCCGCAACCATTGCATTCATTGTTGCCATCGTTGGAAGAGCGGGTCACCCACATGTTTCCGGCATTGGCCTGCATGGTAACGACGTTCCCGTTGGTCGGGTGAACCGTCTTGTACTCCCAGGCACGTTCGCCAACGAGCAGTGTGTTGCTGGTCCCGTCGGTGATATCGCGGATTCGCGTCTTGCTGTCGACCCAGAAGATCCCGGTCGACTGGCGTTTGCGGGCACGCACGTTGGTGTTGTTGGCTCCGCGGTTCATGGCCACGTAGTTGGTAATCGCAACTTCGCGTCGCGTCGCGCTGTTATCGCCCCGGGGACGGCGCAGGCCACGTCCAGTGTCTGGGCCGGCATCTGACGGACAGCGGAAAGCAGACACAGGTGTCTGGAAGGTCGACTGCGTGTTGGCCCAGTCGTCAATCGCGGCGGCCCCGTGGCGATCGCTGACTCCCAGGAAGTCGTAAGCGGCTCCCTGCTCCATCATCGGTGCGACAAACGCGGTCCAGTTCCACTGGGCGACATTGTTAGTGTTTCCTTTGGGATGTACGACCGGAGTCCCGCCCGAATTGCTGAAATGGCCAAAATCGCCAATGTAACCCGGTGGGAAGACTTTGAAGGTGTCGTGGTAGTTGTGGAGTGCCAGCCCAATCTGCTTGAGATTGTTTTTACAGGAAGAGCGGCGTGCCGCCTCGCGTGCCTGCTGGACTGCGGGAAGGAGAAGTGCAACCAGAATCGCAATGATTGCGATCACAACAAGCAGTTCGATCAGTGTAAACGCCGAACGGCGCACCGTGGGCCGAAGCATGACAACATCTCCCTAAGCTGAGAAAGGACATTCCCGCACATAGATATGCAGGCAGACAAATAATTATTAAGCGTGATGCGAAATGCGCTCGAATGAGCAATTATTGATTTGTTGTCTTCATCGAGCTTCGGCCATCTGATTCCGATATTCAACCCCAATCTTTGCTTTTTCTCACCAAGTGGCGAATTTCCCCGAAACCATAGCGCCGCAGCGTGGTTGCAGAATCTCCTTTGTTTTCAGGGAATCGGGGGATATGATGCAGTATTCTGCCCCGCAACTGTCTCAAAACCTTACAACTTCATCATGACCTCGTTTTTTCGCCCCCCGCGTTCCCTCGAGCTCTTTTTGCTTGGAAGAGTCGACTTTCCGTCTGCGCAGGCGTTGCAGAAACTGTTCGCGGAAGAGGTTCGAGCCACGCGGATGCACCGGGCGGCGATGCTGATCTGCGAGCATCCTGAGGCGGTGTCGAGTGGAACCGAAGCGATTGCCAGCCGCGAATACGAAGAGCCCGAACTCGTTCGCCTGCGGCGAACCGCCGTGCCGGTCGTTCGTCCCGGGGGGTTATGGGAACATGGACCCGGGCAACTCGGCGTCTATTCGACGTTTTCCCTCGCCCAGACCGAACTGTCGGCAATTTCGTTTCGGGAAGAGTCGGCTCGGCTGATTCGCGGACTCTGTGGACAGATGCTGGCGACCCAGGTGTCTTACACAGCCGGGGAAGGTCATACAGGTCGCACTGGCCTGATCGCCAGAAGCGGACACGCAGTCCGCCATTCGATCATTCAGGGAGCGACTTATATCAACGTCGATCGCACCTATCGTCTTGCCGGGGAACGGAATACGTCATCCCTGGCCGCCGAAACGATGCAGCGGATCGATGTCCCGTCCGTGAAAACGGCCCTGGTCGAGCTGATCAATCGCTGGTTGGATCAGACCGAGATTACCGTTTTCTCCCGCCATCCTCTTCTCGGCCGGAACTCTTCCTCGAATTCCTCGAAATGAGGCACGGGGAACCCGGCCCGTTGCCGATTCCGAGGAATACAGACGCAGACTTCTGAGCATGATTCGCATCGGAGCCGCTGCCGTCTATAATCTGATGCACTCCCGCCTTGCGGAACCTTACAGCTAGAGATTGGTGTCTGCTCTCATGCAACAGTTGACGATCGTAACGCCCGAGCCCGAACGCCCCAAACGCCGCCTTCCAAAATGGTTGAAGCGGCCGCTTCCGAGCACGCAGATGGCGTTCACCTCCAATATCATTGAAGACCTGGAGCTGGAAACCGTCTGCGAAAGTGCGAAGTGTCCGAACCGGACCGAGTGCTGGGCGCAGAAAACGGCAACCTTCATGATTCTTGGCAACGTCTGCACCCGCCCCTGTGGGTTCTGTTCGGTGCCGAAGGGGAAAACGGGCGACATCCTGATTGATGAGCCGCAGCGCCTCGCCGAAGCCACCGCTCGACTGGGCCTGAAGTATGTCGTCATCACCTGTGTGACCCGCGACGACCTTCCCGATGGGGGGGCTCAGCACTTCGTCGAGTGTATCGAAGCGGTTCGCGAGAAGACCGGAGCCGAGGTCGAAGTTCTCACGTCCGATTTCCGAGGCAACCGCGATTCAATCTCGACAGTCATCCAGGCCCGCCCGGACGTCTTCAACCACAATATGGAATCGGTGCCGCGACTGTATCACCGCGTTCGCCGGAATGCTGGCTATCAGCGATCACTCGATCTGCTCAAGCAGGTGAAGGACGAAGCTCCGAACATGCCGACCAAGAGCGGTCTGATGCTCGGCCTTGGCGAAACAATGGACGAAGTGCTCGAAGTCGCTTCGGATCTTCGCGGCGTCGGCTGCGACATGCTGACGATTGGCCAGTACCTGCAGCCTGGTCCGGGACAGTTGCCGGTCGAACGGTACATTCCGCCGGAAGAGTTCGATGAACTCGGCGAACAGTGCCGCCTGCTCGGCTTCTCGATGGTCGCCAGCGGACCGTTCGTCCGCTCCAGCTATCACGCCGGCGAAATGGCTGCCCAGGTTTCGCAGTAGTTCGTCTCTCACTGTGATTCACGACTGACGGTTTTCCGCATGAATCCCTCGTCCGGCCCCTTTCACGATCTCGCCCTTCAGGTGCCGAACCCGGGAGTCGATGAGACAACGGAGATCGAAGGGGAATTGACGGCCTGGTATGTCCGCCCCGGCCAGTCGATCTCCGTCGGGGACCTGCTCTACCAGATCAGCTGGCCAGGCGTCGTTGTCGATGTCAGTGCCGAATCCGCAGGCGAAGTCATCAACCTGCTGGCCCGCCTGCGAACGCACGTCAACCCGGGCGACGAAGTCGCCGTCCTCCGCGTTCAGGGCGGTGATCCAGACTAAAGCGTTGACACGCTTCTCCTCCAGTCGAATCCTAAGTCCGCTCCAGCAGCTTGTTCGGAATCGTGTGCGCACCGCCCAATTCTGACTCCAGTTGTACGTCCTCCGCCAACCTCGTAGACTGACAGTTCAGTGCTGAACAAATCAGTAATCACGAGCAGGGTGGGCCAGCATGCCGGAAATCACAAAACTGATGCAGGCGTTCCAGGCGGGGGATCAGTCATCCGCCGAAGAATTGCTTCCCCACGTTTACGATGAGCTTCGCAAACTGGCCAGAACTTATCTGGCGCGGGAACCGGCCGGAAACAGTCGGCACGCGACTTCACTCGTCCACGATGCTTATCTTCGCCTCGCTATCGACTGCCGCGACGAATGGAAGAGTGAAGGCCACTTCTTCGGAGCCGCCGCCATTACGATCCGTCGTATTCTCGTCGAGCATGCCCGTCGGAAGCGACGTTTGAAACGAGGCGGCGATATTGCACGGGAAGAGTTTCACGAACAGATGGCGGTCTCCTTCTCAGACCCTGCGGAAGACCTGATCGCTCTGGATGAGGCTCTCGATAAGTTTTCGGCGGCGAATCCGCAGGCCGCTCAGCTTGTTCAGCTCGTGTACTTTTCCGGCCTGACGCTGCGCGAGGCCGCTGAAATCCTGAAGGTTTCCCCCCGCACCGCCGACCGCCACTGGGCGTACGCGAAGGCGTGGCTGCGACGTGAAATTCGCGGATCTCGAGATTTTTCTGAAAATTGCTGACGTACTCAACGCGCAGAAATCGCACTGACAGATGACGTGCGAAACACACTTTGTCTGACGGCCTGATCGGTCGGGGTTCGCACGCTCGCGATCCCATCGCCTTCTCATGTTCAGCGAAACGGGATCGCAATCGCCGCTCTCATCCGCTCCTGAACTCAGAAAGGCAAACGTCATGATTTCCAACCGCAGTCTGTCCGCTACCGTTGCTCTCTTCTCGCTGCTCGTTACCGCCAGCTTCTGCGAGGCTCAAACCTCGACAGCCATTAACCGAGCTCAGGATTATCTCGACTCGAAGAACAACGCCAAACACATCATCGGGATCGTCCATATGGGAGCCGATCTGACCAGCTTCAGCTATGTGCGGCGAGGCGGAGTGACCAATCACTCGGGCGAGTCGATCCCCGGGCATTTCTACCTGGCCTACGACTACGAATGGAACTCGGGAGGCTACGGCGAAACCCGCCTGGCGTTCCTTTGTGACGAACGCGGCACGATCTACGAGGTGAAGAACCTGGGATCGTCCGGCGTGCTTCAGGCTCCGTTTCTCGTGGCGAACGGAACGATCAAGATCATCGGTCAGCTGCTGATCGAAGCCTTCCGTGAGGAGATGTCGACCGAGGAACTCAAGCAGGTTCAGCGAATGGTCCAGAACTCCGATTCGAAGGGATTGCTTGAGATGGGAATTGGATTCCGTCAGACCCTTGGACTGAGATGACAGGAAACGTTGTTCGGACCGAGGAATGAACTGGCATTCCGTGATGGAAATTGGTGTCATTTCCAGTTCTGTGCGTCCGAGCACTCAGGCCTCCCTTCGATCCCCCAATGATGCAGAGAAAAAGTCGACGTACTCCATGAATGAGCAGACGATTTTCACCGAGGCCCTGGCCCTCCCCGATGCCCGTGAGCGAGCGGATTATGTGCGACGGGCCTGCGGCTCGGATCAGGACCTGCGTCGACGTATTGAGTCTCTGCTCCAGGAGCATGAGCGTTCGGGCGGATTCCTGGACGTTCCTGCTCTGGAGCCTCGCGGATTGATTGGCGGAACCAACAGAAAACCCCAGCGCCGGCGGGGCCGATGCTGGGGTTTCCTGAATGCCATTGAGCGTCGACGGGATTAGTTCAACGCTTCCCATTTGCCCTTCATGAAGGCCAGACCTTCGCGGGCCAGATGTTCTTCGCTCGGGTACATGCGTCGCCAGATGCGGGTTGCGGCGGCGAGTTCCGGAAGAGCCAGGCCGAAGGCTTCGATGACGAACCAGCCGTCGTAGTTGACCTTCTTCAGGGCCTGGAAGGTTTCATCCCACTTGATGTCCCCTTCGCCCGGAGTCGAGCGGTCGTTCTCGGAAATGTGAACGTGAACGAGCTGGTCCTGGCAGGTTTCAACGGCCTGGGTGATCGACTTCTCTTCGATGTTGGCGTGGAAGGAGTCGTACATCATCTTCAGGTTGGGATGATTGACTTCGCGGGTGAACTTCGAGCAGTCTTCGGCACAGTTGAGGAAGTAGCACTCGAAGCGGTTGAGGTATTCGCAGACCAGCATGACATCGGCCTGTTTGGCGTGGTCGGCGGCCTGGCCGAGAATCTCCTGAGCCCACTTCCATTCGTCTTCGGTGCGGCCCTGTCCGCTGAACTCTCCCAGAGCCGAGTGAATTGGTCCGCAGAGGTGCGTAGCGCCGGCGGCTTCACAGGCATCGATGGCCCGCTTCAAACGGTCGAGCCCGGCCTGACGGATCCTGGCGTCTGGCGAGATCGGGTTTTCTTCGGGCGTGCAGACCGTCACGGCGGTTGCTTCGAGGCCGGTGTCTTTCAGCTTCTGACCGAGCTTCTGATGATGAGGAACATCGAACTCGAACATGGGAAGTTCGACGCCATCGTAGCCCCAGCCTTTGATGTTCTCGAGCAGCGGAAAGTGATCTTCCGTCACGGCTGCGGTCCACAACAGCAGGTTCATTCCGTATTTCATCAACGCACTCCTCGAACGCAAGTCTGAATGATCTGAGAGACGGGAAGGGACGAACGGTCATCGCGACTGCGGACGACCAGAGTCCACTTGAGTTGTGTGAGCATCAAGAGAGTCGAGGACATGAGCCGGCAGCAGATCCCGATGTCGTGCTTCCACGACCTCCAGAGATTCGGCCAGAGTTTCCTCGATTTCGTCGGCTAACACAGGGAGTTTGACGCGTCGCATGACCTGATTCAAGCGAAACAGAAGTTTCTTCTCGTCCACGTAATCCTGCAGGAAGCGTTCATCGACAAACCGCGGCAACAGACTGCTCAGCCGATCGGTCGGCCGCGTCGCGATCTGCCCGACTGTGGCCTGGATCTCTTCGGCATCGACAAATGCGACCGCTTCGTAGTACCGGTCCAGCAGTTCCGGACAGCGTTCAATCAGAACTCGATCGAGCAGCATCTCGGTGACGATGTGCCCCAGAAAGCCGGCGCGGAAGTTGTCATCGGGGCCGAGATCGCGACGAAACCGTCCGGCCAGATCGGCATTCACTTCGGTGAAAACCCGCTGACGATGAAACCAGTCGTCATCGGTCAGATGCTGTCGGGCTCCGGCCGCGAACGCGAACCGAAGGTCGGTGCAGTTCTCGTCGACATCGTCCTGATCGTTCTCACCCAGGAACTTGTCAATCAGGCGAGCCCGAATACGAACCGGCCGATCGGCAACGCTGAGCCAGTCGGGAGCCGACGTCCCGGCGACGAAGTAGGGGTTATCGAGAAAGGCGATGGCGTGAGCGAAGAAGTTCAAGCGGAGACTCCGTATTCATCTCGGGTGGACCAGTCCATCTTCAACCCGAACCGTCACTCCGTTGCGGCGGTACTCGCGAGCCGGGGCTGTAACAACGGGAACGCCGTTGCTTCGCTCGCGAGCGTGTTTCTCGAGATGAAATCAGATGGAAGGCTATTGTTCCGCACGAACGGAGTGAATTTCAAGTGCGGATGAAGTCAGCGGAGCGGCTGGAGCCCAGCAGCGGCCGCCACACGGACGGCTTCTTCCTTGTCCGATTTGGCCAGCTTGTTGAGGCGGGAATGGAAGCGGGCGATCGCCTCCTGCTCACTCGCCAGAGCATTGAGTGCAGCCGTCCGGACCTTCACCGGGTTGGACGTGTCTTCGGCCGCCTCCAACAGCAGGTCCTGCAGATCACGATCGTGTTCGGAAAGTTTCATCAACGAGAACGCGGCTGCTGCCCGGACTCTTTGGTCCGGATGACTTTCAAAAGTTTCCACCCAGAGATCAGTCCCGGCATCCGCCTGAAACAGCGAGACCGTCCAGACAGCCGCCATGATGAGGAACGACGCACAAAGCGCAATCCAGAAAACTTTCAGCGTCTTCTCAAAGACCTCGTAAACAGTTGAGAGCTGCTCGGGCTGAATAAGATCCGCGGCATCCGGTGCCATCTTGATGGCGGACGTGCTTGAGACAGTCGTGTCGATCATCTGCGGCGAAAGACGGATTCGCGAGAGCCGCTCGGCGACTTCGAGTGCCGAGCCCGGACGATCCTCGATTTTCTTCTCGAGCAGCTGCATCACCAGGCGTTCGAGCTCTTTGGGAACATCCTTATTCACATTCGAGATCGGCTGAACCTGCTCTCCCAGATGGGCGTGCATGGTCGTGGCCGGGTTGTCGTACTCGAACGGAGGGCTCCCGGTCAGCATCTCGTAGAAAACGCAGCCAAGTGAGTACAGGTCGCTGGCATGAGTCAGTGGAGGTTTGCCGCGAATCTGTTCGGGCGACATGTACTGGATGGTACCCATCGTGCGACCATCAGCGGTCAGCCGGGCTTCCGACATCACACTCACCAGCCCGAAGTCGCTGAGTTTGACCTGGCCGGCTTTGGTAATGAGAAAGTTGTTCGGCTTCACATCGCGATGCACAATCTCCTTGCTGTGAGCATACGCAAGAGCGGCACACATCTGCTGGCCGTAGTCGGTCACCTTCTGCCATTCGAGGTAGCCGGCATTCTGGATTTTATCCCAGAGCGTTCCCCCGTCGATGAGTTCCATCGCGTAGAAACGCTGCTTATCTTCGCAGACGCCACCGAACGCTCGAACGATGTTGGGATGGCGCAGCGTCTTCAGAATGCTGATTTCCCGTTCAAATCGGGCCAGCAGCGTTGGATTGGTGATCTCGGTCGGAATCAGTTTGACTGCGAACAGGCGATCGTCTTTGACATAACGTGCCTTATAGACGACTCCCATTCCCCCCTCGCCGATTTTTTCCATCAGCTCGAAGGGCCAGACCCACAGACTCGGCATGACTTAACTTACTTTTGTGAATCTCACCTTGCAGACCCGCAGCGGCGGCCCCTCTCCATTTTGCCACCCAGCCGGGAACCTGACAAGCAGTGAATATCGGATCATCGTATGATACGGGATAAGCAGGTTGCGCAGCAGGCGCAGTCTGCACAACCGCTACTGGGACAGTGGAGCATGATTTCGCACGATCTCGCGGGCCGATCGCAGGCCATCGACCGCGGCCGTTACAATGCCGCCGGCGTAACCTGCTCCTTCGCCGACGGGATAAAGTCCGGCAAAGCCTGGCGTCTGTCGCGACTTCAACTCACGATCGATTCGCACCGGAGCGCTTCCGCGCATCTCCGGCCCGACCAGTGTCGCATTCTTCAGAAACTCTCCCTGCCAGCGACGATCCATCAAAGGCAGCCCGGCTGCGATCGCCTTACTGACAATCGCTGGCAGAACCTGATGCAAATCGGCGTTCACGGTTCCGCGTTCGTAGGAAGAGGGTAGCTTCGCGTTGGCATCGAATCGCCCCGCCAGAAAATCGCCGGCCGACTGAATCGGGCAGAGGTAATCCCGACGCCCGATCTCGAAAGCAACCCGTTCGAACTGCCGCTGAACTTCGACACCGGCCAGCGGATGACTGCCACCGAATTCACTTGGCTCCAAGGTGACCATCAGTCCGCTGTTAGCGAACGGAGTATCGTGCCGCGACCGGCTCATTCCGTTCGTGCAATACATGTCAGGCTCGGAAACAGAGGGAATCACGAATCCGCCAGCACACATGCAGAAGGTGTAAACGTCCCGCTGCCCTTTGGCCACGAGCGAATAGTCGGCTGCACCGAGCACATTCTCGTACTCGGGCAGACCATACTTGTGTTCGTTGATCTGCTGCTGAGGCTGCTCAATGCGGAGACCGAGCTGAAACGGCTTTTGCAGCATCGGCACACCCATTTCGTGCAGCATCTCGTAGGTGTCGCGGGCACTGTGGCCGATGCCCAGAATGACGTGCTTCGTGCGGATCTCGCCGGAGGATGTCTGCAGGCCAACGACTTCACCGTTCTCGACGATCAGCCGTTCCACGCAGCAGTCGAATCGGTACTCGCCCCCCATCGCTTCGATTTTGCGACGGAAGTTGCGGCAGATCATCGGCAATTTATTGCTGCCCAGGTGCGGTCGCTGCTCATAGGTGATCGAGTCGCGTCCTCCACAGACAACGAAGGCTTCCAGCACCCAGTCGACATCGGGCCCGGAGAGTCGGCACGTCAACTTTCCATCACTGAAACAGCCCGCCCCGCCTTCTCCGAACAGATAGTTATTCCGTTCGTCAAACTCACCCCCGCGGTCGAAATCACGAATAGCCGGCACCCGTTCTTTCACCGGCTGGCCGCGTTCGAGCACGAGAGGACTGTATCCTCGCTTTGCCAGGTAGTAAGCCGCCAGCAGTCCGGCCGGACCAGAACCAACAACCACTGGTCGTTCGTCGAGCGGCTGCCGACCACTTTCCGGATCATCGAACACCTTGCCGGCGTGCTCGCTGACTCCAGGGAGCTGCGTCATTCGCGAGGGAGACCGATCGCCGTTCAGATCGACCGCGACCGAATAAACAAAGTGCAGACTGTAGCGATTACGGGCGTCCAGGCTTTTGCGCAGGATCCGCCAGGAGCCGAGTTCTTCCGTACGGATGTTGAGCCGCCTGCAGATCAGTTCCGGAAGGGACTGTTCGCTTTCGAGGACGGGAAGTTCCAGATTGGTGAGCCGAAGTTTCATAACGCGCAATAATACGGCTCGCGTCCCGAATGAAAAGCGAGACGGGCAGAAACGCCGAATTCAGATCGTGCTGGGAAATGTTCGCTGGAAAAACTGCGTCATCCGGGTCATCAGCGACGCCGGTGCGACCTCGATTCTTGAAGGACAGATCTGAAAAAACGTGAGAGGATACGGTGTGTCGGTGGTCAACTGAACCGTCGCCAGCAGATGCGATGATGACTCAGCTCCCGGCTGCTGTTGCTCGTAGTGCTGCAGAATCTCATAGTCCGGCGTCGTCGCTTTTTCGAATCGCTCGGAAGTCGAGGCCGCCAGATCGACAATTTCGCCCCGCAGATACCGTCCCCCAAGTTCCGGAACATAGACGCAAACCTGCTGCCCGATGACAACCTCGCCCGACCAGTACTCCGGAATTGTGAGCAGGAGCTCCGAAGTCTCGGCGTCCACCACCATTCCGAGTGAAGTCCCGGTCGAAACCGCCTGTCCTTCCGGCTGTCCGTCCAGAGTCGGAACCGAAATCAGAGATACCGACTCCTCGGCTGCATTCCGTTTGCCGGCACTCAGCCCGAGAAACGTCCCCTCCCGAATGGCGGTCATCTCCAACTGCTCCCGGCGTTTCGTCAGCTGAGTCATCTGATCGTTAATCGCGAGCCGCAGTTCGCGGGAGAGCTGAATGGCTGCGGCCGAATCGTCCAACTGCGTCTGCTTGCGAAAAATCGCCTCTTCCCGTCTCGAAGCTGTCTGGAGTCGTGTCTCCAGCTTTCTTCGCTCCAGTTCCAGCTCGACATCGTCCAGGATCACGAGCGTTTGCCCCGATTGGACGGCCATTCCTGTCCCGGGCATCTGGCGAACCACTCCCGCAGCCGGGGCCACCAGCAAATGAGCATTCTCCGGCCGCAGGACACCGGTTCCAGAAATCCAGCGAGGGAACGGAACGAAGAGCAGGGCGATGCCAATACATACAAGCCCAATGCCAGCGATCGTTCGACGGGAAGCAGATCCGCCGCGCAGTTGGGATTCCTCGGCATACTCACGCCGCATTCCAACGACGGCCGAGAACAGCATCGACGGAACCACAACACATCCGAGCAAAACAGCCACGACTTCGAGTCGCTGAGGTTTCAGAAAGAGATGGATGCCATACAGGATTAATCCGATCACCAGCCAGAGATAGATCGCCGATGCGAACCCGTACGCCGCCAGGGCAGGGGAGAATGTCGCGGTTTCTTGCCGTCGCGACCCGAGCAGAGACCGCCACAGAACCCGCCGTGACTGCTGCATCGCTTCCGCTCGCAAATTCGGAATGCCGGTGAAGTCGCTCAACAGGAAATAGCCGTCATATCTCATCAGAGGGTTCCCGTTAAGCAAAAGTGAGTTGATCGATCCGGTCACGGCCACGAGCAGACAAAGACTGTGAAAGAGACCGGGGCCACTGAGACTCCACAGAAGTAGAGCGACTGAAGCGACCCACAAATCCACGACAATCCCGGCTCCACTCACCGCCGCCCGCTGACTCCGGCGGGGAAAAGTCCACGCGTCGGTGACGTTGCAGTACAGGCAGGGAATGAAAGCCAGCAGCATGACTCCCATCTCCGGGCAGGCCCCGCCGTTCCTTCGACAGGTGAAAGCATGTCCGAACTCGTGCAACGCCCGGCAGAGGAACAAGGTTCCCATAGCAAGCAGAAGCAGTTGCGGCGTGAACAATCGAGGCAACTCCGCCAGCTCCCACGTGATCGTGCGGAACTCGGTCAACGCAGCCAGAAGTGCAGCCACCATCACCAGTAGAGAGACCACTCCAAAACCACGGGAAAACAGAAACTGCACCCAGGGCTCGGTCCGTTCCAGAAACTGCTGCGGGTTCCAACCACGGAATCGAATCGCCAGCGGATTCCACTGCAGCGCCCGACTCCATCCAGCCGAGGCAGGGCGGGGCCCAGTCCGCGAGGTGAGAACGAAGCGGTGCCGAATCCAATCCGACAGCAGGCTCTCCAGCTCATTCGGCTGCAACTGCCTCCCGTCAAAACGAGCCGCAAAATCTGCAACGATCTGCTCATGTCGTCGTGATTCCTGAAAGGCTCGAAGCAGAAAGTGCTCTTCAGCTCCCAGCCGAAAGCAGTCGCCAGTCAACGGATCGCGAACAACCCAGGTCGGAGACTGTTCTCCTTCGAGGCGAAAGAACTCCAGATCTTTCCGCACGACAAACGCCATGAAAACCAGCCACTCCCCGACTTTTTATGCGATCCACCGAACGGCGATTCTACCCGATCGCCAACGTCTGACGAAACAGAGCCGGTCATGAAGGCCGTCCCTCAGGAAGCAGCTGTGAACTCAATCACCTTGTCGCCCCAGAAGATCGACTCCGAACTGCCGTCTCCGAGCATCAGTTCGGCCAGAGAAGAATCGGTCAGCTTTCGATACCCCAGATAGCTCGTCGTCATTCGCGGGTTGACTTCCAGCAGCTGCAACGGCGGCGAAGCTTCCGTCGAGTAAAGAAAATCGAAGCCGATCCAGCCTCTCAAACCGGGCAACAGATCGCAAACCTGTTCCGCGATGCGAACGGCGTCGTCCGCCACGGGACAGACGAACGGGATTGTTCCTCCGTCGTAATGCCCATCACGGAAATCCTGACGTCCCAAGGGGCCCCAAACCCGTTTTCCGCTCTTCGGGCAGACGATGCCTGCCAGGGAAACCGGGGTCCCTTCGTGCCATGGCTGCACGATGAAGGGTGCGAACTCCTGGTGCTCTTCGGCTCCCAGAAACCGCTTCCCCGCGACGGCGTTCTCAATCCGAGCCGTGGCCGTCGAGCCGGCTCCATAACGAGGTTTGAAGGCACGGGGCTTCGACCAGTCGATCGCTCCCAGATTGTTCAGACAGACGGATTGCGTTACTGGAGTCGGAATGCCGTGAGCAGCTGCCCACTCGGCGAAGCGAAACTTATCGGCCGTCAACGATGTCGCCACGACATCCGACAGGACTCGATTCAACCGATTCGATTCCAGCCAGCTAATGCGATCTGCCAGCACCCGCCCCAACTCGGGCGCGATCACGACAGTCGCGGCGGATTGGCGGGCCAGTTCCTGGAAGGCAAGCCATTCTTCCGCAGCGGACGAAACCCGACGGACCGCGAGGTCGGCCGGGGCGTCGAGCCAGACCCGTTCATCGAGAGTTGTGCAAACGCGATAATGTCCTGTCTGCATCAGATCCGCAGACAGGGCGGCCAACATCGCCTTTCCTTCTGCGGCAAGGGAGGCTGGCAGAGGCTGGCCGGAAAGCGCTCCACTGCAGAGGAATTCGGAGAGGAAAACGGATTTCATACGAGCCGTAACGAAACGACGCCGCCATCGCTTTGAGGGGGGAAGCGATGGCGGCGAGTTCGACCTTACTAGCTGGGTCAGGCAGTGATTGCGGCATCCGTTCTCGTAAGAGATTGAATGCCATTTAAGTCATCGACACAAAATTCAGGACCAGCCGCACAAAATTTTCGAACAACCACGTATAGAGCTTCTGCGATCTGTTCGCGTCGTAGCGGATTTGGCGGGGGATCCACCTGTGAACACGAAAAAACCGGCCGGGAAAACAAGCTTCCCGACCGGCTGTATTCAGTCGTTCTTCAACGTCAGGTCAAACTAGATATTCTTAGGACCTTCGTTGACAGGCACATCGCAGGCGATGTCGCACTGATCGTTGTCGCAGTCGTCAACTTCGTCGTCGAAAGCCGAACCGCGAGTGTAAGCCTTGAGATTGTTTCCACCGCCACCGCCGGTGAAAGACTTCTCAGAGGAGAATCCGGTGAACCAGTAAGACTGATTCAGCTGGCCGATTGCGTCGCCAACGTCGTTCAGTTCAGCAACGACAGCGTGTTGAATCGAGCTCAGTCCGACGATCAGTCCGATGACCAGGATCGTGGCGATGAGCACCAGTTCCGCGGAAACAATGAATCCGCTTTCGTCATGCAGCAATGCACGCATCATAGTTAGGGTTCCTCTTTTTTTCTGAACATGGAGATGTGTTTGTGGAGCGAAGCGAAGAATTCCGCAGCTCCCAGAGTTGAGCCCGTTCATTTGCGAACACCGACCGCCGTCGACTGACTGTCAGTAGGCCGCCAGGAGTAGAACGTTTCCTGTTGGAGCGCCAGGTTTGGCCGACCCGGAGTTCCACCTGCAGCAGGGATCCCATGCTGAGCCCCGAATCCAGGCAAAGAGCCCGCATCCCGGTTCAGAGCCCCCCAGAATGATGCAATGTCGCAACATACTGAGAAAAGCCGTAGCAGAATATCACCATTCCCACCTGATACAATAGGAAAATTCAGAAAAATAGGATTAAGCCAAAGATCCGGATAAACCCCAATTTCTTCGAAGGGCGATCTCGCGTAGTTCCTCGAAAACGCCGGGAAGTCGAACCGAGGTATGGGCCCTGATATTTGGCAGGAAAAAACCCTTTGACAGCAGCCGAGAACGGGGGCAGAATAAACATTCGGCGGGCGAAGCTGACCTGGCGTCGCGGTCTTTCCGACGTACCGGCCTGCAAGGGAGGTGTTGCATGGCGATCGATAGTGCCGACCTCGAGCGACTCAAACTGCTGAATCTGCAGCAACTGAGCGATCTCGAGTACATCCTTCTCGGAGATCTTCGAGACGTGCTCGAAGAAGAATCGACCGAGGAAACCCGCAGGTGGCTGACGGCGATCGTCGAAGCCCTGCTCCGTACGGTTCCGCGTGAATTCGCGCTCCGCTCCCGTGGCGGATATATGAATTCGCTGCTGCTCGAATGCCCCGAGGCCGACTCCAGTGTTCGCCGGCTTGAGGTCGAACAGACGACTCTCTGCGAACAACTGCAGGAGCTCTACGACCGGCTTCAGGAATCGGGGTCTTTCCATGCCCACGCGATCGAATTAAAACGCGATCTGGCGACCTGGATGGATCACCTGCAGTCCCACAATCTCCGGGAAGAGCGGCTGTTTCAGGATGCCTACTTCCAGGACACCGGCGGTGGCGACTAAGAAATCCGCCTGAGAGGCCCGGTCAAATCACGACGGCTGCCGGCTATCGCTGCGCCTGCTTCTCGTTGACTGTCGACTGAAAAAGTCGCCGCGAGATGGTCAGCATGAGTCGGCGCGGCATCAGACGCGGCAGGAACGTCATGATCTTATAGCGAACGGCGGGGACAGACACGCGGCGTCCTCGGCGAGCCGCATTCAGTCCGGTCTTCACCACGAACTCCGGTGTGAGACCGCCCCAGCGATCGATCCAGCCGTCTGCTCCCGCCGAGTCGAAGAACTCGGTCTTCGTCGTTCCCGGACAAAGCGCCGTCACCCGAACGCCCGAGTCAGCGGCTTCTTCGGCCAGGGCCTCGCTTAGATGCAGCACGTACGCTTTCGAGGCAGCGTAAACGCCCATGAACGTGACTGGCTGAAAACTGACAATCGAGGCGACGTTCAGAATCAGCCCCGACCCGCGGCTCATCATTTCCGGCAGGCAGGAATAACACAGCTCGGTGAGAGCTCTCACGTTGACATCAACGATCTGCAGCATGCGGGTCGGATCCGCCTGATCGGCAGCCGCTACACTCCCCAGACCCGCATTGTTGATCACGATATCGAGTGTCAAACCGCGACCGCGAATCTCTTCAAGCAGCTTCGGCACGCTGTCTGCTTGCGACAAGTCCGCCGGGATGACGACAACTTCCACCCCCGCTTCTGCCCGCAGCTTTTCAGCCAGGGTCGCCAGAGCCGATTCGCGACGAGCGGTGAGAATGAGATGCGAACCCTGGTCCGCGAGCTGACGAGCGAACTCGGCTCCAATTCCACTTGAAGCTCCGGTGACCAGCGCCCAGCGATCTTTGAAGTCGAATGTCGGCATCGTTCCTCCGAGGGTAACTGGCAGGTCTGCTCGTATGAGGCTGAGAGTCTACTGCTGCTTGCCCTTGGTCAGTTCCATGAACGCCGTTTCGAGGTTGACCTCTTCTTCACGGAACAGTGTCAGGCGATAACCCGCTTCGAACAGAGCCATCGGCAGATTCGAGTAATCCATCGTCCCTGGTTTCAGCCGGGCCAGGATCGTTTCTTTCTCGATACTGACGTGATCAACCTCGTCGCACTGTTCGAGAATTTTCGCGGCTCCATCGGTGTTTTCAGTCACGCGGATATGCAGAACGATCGCCTGCCGCGCTTTCTGCATCACCTCGCTCACATGCCCGTCGACGATCAACTCGCCCTTTTCGATCATGCCAACACGAGTACAGACATCAGCCAGTTCCGGAAGAATGTGGCTGGACACGATGACGGTTTTATTCATCGCTCCGAGTCTGCGAAGCAGATTCCGGATCTCGATGCGGGCCCGGGGGTCGAGACCACTGGCCGGCTCATCAAGCAGCAGCACCTGCGGATCGTGCAGCATAACGCGGGCCAGTCCAATACGCTGTGTCTGCCCACGGGAAAGCTGACTGACCATGGCATCGCGCTTGAAGGACATGTCGACCAGTTCGAGCTTCTCTTCGCAGATCTTGCGGCGATTCGGACCGTTGATCCGGTAGGTCGCCGCGAAGAACTCAAGATACTCCAGAACCGTCATGTCATCGTAGACACCGAAGAAATCGGGCATGAAGCCGACGAGTCGTCGGATCTCTTCAGCGTGCGTGTAGATCGAGCGGCCACAAACATAGGCTTCGCCGTAGTCCGGCTGCAGCAGCGTCGCAATCATCCGCATCGTCGTCGTCTTGCCGGATCCGTTGGGACCGATGAAGCCGAAGACGTCGCCCTCAGTCAGCTTCAGGCTGATCTCGTTCACGGCAATCAGATCGCCGTATTTCTTGGTCAATTTGATGGTTTCGATCACAGTCGCAGATCCACAAGAAGTTTGAGCCGCCCGGATGTGTTGTTTCTTTGAAGCGAAGCTGCCTCAGTTTCAGTTGCCGTTCTTGTCATATTCTGGCAGGCGGTCGAGAGCCTGACCGCTTTGCGAAACCGGCAGCACGAACCGCACAAACGAGACGTCGGAATTCGTGATGACCGTTTCGCCCTCGACATTTGGTTGCGGACGCTCGCCCGTCATTTTTCCGATGAAGACCGCCCGCTTCAGAGCGATCGACTCAGAAAGGTCCCAGTCGGTCAGTTCGATATTGCTCAGCTTCGTGTACTCTTCGCCGCCGACGATCTCATAGAACGTCATCAGCGAGAGGATGTATTCCAGATCGCGGGAAAACGGATCGTAGTCACGCCGCCGGATAATCAGGTCCTCACCGACGCCCGACTTCCGTTTCACCATCGACTTGGTCGTCCCGGTCAGGAATGCCGTCAACTCACGCTGCAGGATCGCGGAGCCGGGAAGCTCGAGAACCTCGCCCGGCGAAAGCGTGGCCAGCGGATGGTCGTCGTTCACGAAAAAGACCAGCTTGTCGTAGGCAAGCAGCCAGTTGGTAATGTCTCCGTCCAGCGAATGCGACAGCGTCCCTTTCAGCTGACTGCTCACCGTGCCTGACAGATCGGATGAAATCGCAAAAGGAGACTCGGCATCGGCATCAACCGGAGTTGAGATCCCCGAAGTTTCGAGCAGCAGCGTGGACCGTTCATGAATGGGCACCCCGTTCACGTTTCCTTCGAGAGGGTGAACTTCGTAACTGGTCTGATCGAGATGTGTTCCCGAAGCCCGATAGTACCCACGGAATGTTGATTCCGGGACCGACGAAGGAGCTGTCTGCTGCGGGGGCGTGCCGGTGGCGAAAGGAAGCTGGAGCGAGGTCGAGACGTCGAACCGCCCGGTTTCCGGTACCAGAATCTTCACGAAGCGGCGGTAGCGCTCGGTTCGGGTATCGCCGGCGTAGTCGGTGACCAGAGCCTGATTCACCAGAGCCGCCCGACCTTGATTCCCCGCACTCCCGCTCAACGGAATCTTCTGTTGAGCAGCCGAGTAAATCCCCCAGCCAACGGTAACCACGACCAGCACCGGCAGGGTGATCCAGGTCAGCCAGGGCTTGTTCAGAACATGACGCACGACAAAGTAGTCGACGGGGCCGACCAGCAGAGCCGCAGCCAGCAACAGGCTGAGCGGGATCCACACGCTCGGCGTCACCAGGCCGAAATCAGAAAGCCCGGCGTCCCACTGAGTCTTGAAATCGCTTAAGCCGGCTTGTGTGAGCAGGTTGGTGGAAGTCGAAGAATCGCGATCGTCGTAAGCCGGGAAGTCGGCCAGCACGCGAAACAACTGCGGCAACGCTTCCCAGTCCTGCAGGACATCCTCGTTCAGATTCAGCGTGCAGAAGGTCAACGTGCCCAGCCCCCACGGCATGCGGGCCGCCAGGGCTCCAGTCAATCCCCCGACCAGTGTCTCGCCGGGAAAGTTGATCAACCGGGGAATGTTAAGCGTTCGGTTTACACGCAAACGGCTCGCTTCCCCCACGAAGCTTTCCAGTCGACTGAGGTCGCGAATCTGGGCCGTCTGATCGAATGTCGCCGGAATCATCGCCGCGAACGGCGTTGCCAGAAACTCTTCGGCCGGGACATTCGGGAAAGCAACCAGATGCCCACCGGCGTTGACCCAGCCTTTCAATCGCTGCAGAGCAGGGCGTTCGTTGCCGGTCACTCCGTAGACAATGACGTCGACACCGGAAAGGCTCAGCGCGTTCTCCGGCAGAACATCAATGCCTTCAACCGTCGTCACCTGCAACTGCGAAACGAACTCGCTGGTGATCTCGACGTTGTCGACACGACCGACTGCAACAAGCCAGGGCTCGGCCTGCGTGAGTGCCGTCAGCTCAGACGTCGAAAGTCGAGACTGCGCAGCCAGCGTTCCCTTTCTGCGATCGCCATCGAGTTCAAAGATTCGAATCTCGAAGCCGCTGCCCTGGCGTGAAACCAGAACCGGAACCGTGGTCTGAAACTGACCAGCTTCATCAACGGTGACGGGATCATCGACGAACCACGCGTGATTGCCATCTGCGTCGAGTACCGACACTTCCGCCTGATAGCTCACCCCGGCCGTCAGCGAAGCTTCGATCTGCACCTCGGTCCAGCAGCCGATCTTGTACGTGTTCTCCAGCCCGACTCGGGCGGTAACCGCAGAGGGAGCCGCAGCAAGTGCCATCCCGCTTGAAAACAGTATGAGCAGCGTGACAACGAGCGAGAGTGCCGGACGGAGACCCGACCGGAAACTGGAAATCAAGCGAGGCTGCATCGACATATCTGAACCCCGAACGGGAAAGGTCGCCGGAAGTAAACAGGTGGCCTTCTCCCGACATTGATTCGGGGAAGGCCACGTTTATTCCATTCAGGCGAGCTCGCGGACTGCAGCGGCGATTCCTTGCGGATCGAGCCCCTGATAGCCCATCTGTTGCCACAGACCGCCGGATCCTTCCTTGTGCGTGCCGATGTGGTTGTATTTGCCCTGGAAGCCGAACTTCAGCAGTTCCGAGCCGAAGCGAATTCCCAGTCCAGTGTTCACATTGAAGCCTTCGGCGACAAGGATGAATTTCGCCTTGGCGAGCTTGGCCATCATTTCCTTGTCGTAGATGTTCAGCGTCGGCTTGTTGATCAGACCGACATCGAGGCCATCCTTCTTCAGAGTGATCACGGCATCGAGAGCCCGGTAGAGCGTCTCGCCGAAGCTGACGATGTAGCCAGCCGAACCTTCGCGGATGACTTCATCCTTGCCGGTCTCGAACTTGTAGTCGTCGCCGTAGAAACGGTTGCCGTTGTCGTCGAGAATGTCGGGCACAGCCGAGCGGGTCGAGAAGATGAACCGCAGTCCCGGATCTTTGAAGATCTTGTTCAGACAGGCCTTAAACTGATGCTGGTCAGCCGGGAAGTAGAGCCCCGTGTTGTCGTGACCATCTTCCGGCAGGCCGTTGTGAGCGAAGAAACTGTTGATCCCGAAGTGACAGGTGTTGTCGGCCATATCATCGCAACCGGAGTGCGAGAAATGGGCCAGCACGTTCGACTTGTTCAGCCGAGCCATCGTGATTTCGGAAACGATCATCTCAAGGAACGCCGAGAAGGTCGCGTAGACCCCCTGCTTGCCTTCTTCGTAACCGAAGCCGGCTGCGGCTGAGTAGTTGCCGCGTTCCATGATCCCGCCGCGAACGAAGATCTCCGGATGCTCCTTGCGGATGCTGTCCAGACCGCAGGATCCTTCCAGGTCGCAGTCGAATACGCGAACCGTGCGAAGGCGCTCCTCTTCAGCCATGCTGTCGAGGATCTCGTTCATGTACTTGCCGAACAGAGCCCGGTTCTTGCCGGCTCCTTCGGAACCCTGATACGACGGGCCACCCGGGAGCTTCTCGACCGACTCGAGATACTTCACGGCGTCTGCACGATCACGCTTCTTCAGATGCTCGATCGCCGTCTTGATCTTGATCACGTCGTGACCGTGATTGGAACCTTCGAGTCCTTCGATGCCGACGCACATCTTACGATTGTTGATCAGAGCGATCGGGCCGTCGGTGGTGACCGCGGTACACATGCGGGTGTAGAGCTCTTCGAGGTTCTCGCCTTCGCCGGTGTTCGTCGTCAGGCCGTGCCCTTCGAGAGTCTTGGCGACATCGAATCCACGGAGGTAATCGGAAGGGAAGCCGGCAATCGTCACGTCGTTGTCGTCGATCACGAGCTTAACGTTGATGTTGCGGGCAACAGCGAGACGGGCGGCCTCGGCGTCGTTACCTTCCATCTGCGAACCGTCGGAGCCGAACATAAACACGGCGGCATCCGGGT
The DNA here is from genome assembly GCA_017795105.1 of Planctomycetaceae bacterium. Taxonomy (GTDB): domain Bacteria; phylum Planctomycetota; class Planctomycetia; order Planctomycetales; family Planctomycetaceae; genus Rubinisphaera. Next base: position 4,313,210 of record CP051247.1, on the reverse strand, counting down.
TGGCCAGAGCCACGCCGTTTACGTACGGCCACATGTGTCCCAGACGACCGGAGGAGAACTTCACGCCCGGCGTGAAATCGCGTTCCGGGTGCCCCGGCAGATGTTCGTTGAATTCCCGGTAGTGGAGCAGTTTCTCAGCCGGCAGATTGCCTTCAATCACGGCCATCAGGTACTGCAGAGCCACGCGGTGACCGGCTTCATCGAAGAAGATAGGCAGCACGGGATGAGACCCACCCTGCTGAGCGTTGAGCATGAACCCGTAGGCGATCATCGCTTCCGGCACGATATCGTAAGGTCCACCGGTGTGTCCGCCGAGCCCTTTGCCGTCGGCAACCGCGGTGAAGAAGACGATGACGTCGCGGCAGAACTGAATGTTCGCTTCCAGTGTCTTTTTCTGATCAGCCGTCAGCTCGGTGGCCGTCGGATCGAGCGGCAAGGGCTTGAATTCACTGAAATCGAACGGAAACTTTTCTGCACTCATGATGGTCCGAACCTTATTCGACGTGACAACTCTTCGTTAAATGGTGAGATTCAGCGGTCCCGGCAGCACGCAAGAGCACTTCGTGTGCACAATCGCAGGATCCGCGCACCCGCCTGAAATGAGCGAACCGTCTCTGTTGGACCGCCTGCGGAAGCAGTCGAAAGTCCCCCAAATGGTTCGCTGGCGACGGGAAGTCGAGCACAAGTTATACAGAGAACGGAGTGCGAACGCAAAGCGGGCGATGAACCGTTTATGAAGGCCGCAGGAATTGTGGGCAGCCACGTTCCTCACAAAAAAACGGCGATGCAACAGCACTAAAGCCTGTTGCATCGCCATGTTAAAGCGATTCCGCCAGTAAAAAAACGCCTAGCTGCGGAAGTCGAGACCGGTCATCGTTCCCGTACTCGTCATGAACTGATCGACCGGAAGTCCCATCTGCTGCAGCACGCTGACATACAGATTCGGCAGCGGATAGTTGTTCTTCTGGTCGAACGCCAGGTGCTGCCCGTGATTAAACTGACCACCCGCGAGAAGCACCGGCATGTTTCGGTTGCTGTGGTTCGACGCGTTCCCCAGGTTACTGGTCAGGAAGACGGTCGTCTGGTCGAGCAGGGTCTGCCCCTGTTCTTCGACCGAGTTCAGAGCATCGAGGAAATCGCCCCAGGCTCGGATAATCTCCGCTTCGACAAGGTGCAGCTGAGCCAGCTTGTCTTCATCGAGACCGTGGTGGCTCAGAGAGTGGTAACCCTCTTCAACGCCTTCGAGTGGCACAACGCCGCCCGATCCCCCGAGATGATAGGTGATGAAGCGAGTCGAATCGGTCTGGACGGCCAGGCGGATCATGTCGTTCATCAGTCGCTGACGGCCGATGAAGTCGTTCCGGTTGCCAATGTCCTTGGGAATCGGCATGTCGACTTCCGGCTTCGGACGATTGGCCCAGGCTTCCGATTCGGCCAGACGGTTCTCGAGGTCACGCACGCTCGTCAGGTACGAATCGAGCCGCTGACGATCGCCCGCTCCGAGCTTGCGGCTCAGGCGTTTCGTATCTTCTGCAACCAGATCCATGATGCTCTGTCCCTGCTGAGCACGGGCGGCCTTCTGTTTCCGATCCGTTTCGGAATCGTTAATGAACAGCTGACGGAACAAGGCCGAAGGCGAGTTCTCGGCCGGAATCATCGCTCCGCCCTCGGTGTATGACGGGCTTTCGCTTCCGTTGCTGCTCAGCACCAGAGATGGAAAGCGGGTTTCCATCCCCAGGTATTTGGCCATGTACTGATCGACCGAAACGGTATTCCGAGCTTTGCCCGAAGCTCCCGCTGGGTTGGCTGTCAGAATACTGGCTTCGGCACGGTGACCGCCGAAGACTTCCGGATGAGAGCTTCCGGAAACCACGGTGAATCGATCCCGCAGATGAGACAGCGGCTTCAGATACGGACTGAGCTCGTAGCCGCGACCCGATTCCGTCGGATTCAGGTTCTCCCCGAGCAGGCCCAGGCCGAGCGTCATGGCGACGAATCGCTTGGGTTGAGCCGGTTTGGTTTCGCGAGCGAAGACGCGATCCATCGCCGTCATCCAGGGCAATGCCATGGTCACGCCGGCTCCGCGGAGCACGGCACGACGGCTGAGATGGCTTCCTCGGGCAAAATTGACTGAGTGACTCATGTTGTTGTCCTCGTTGTTGAAGTTGTATGAAAAACAGCGAACTGTTTGTTGGATTTACTTGGTCAGGAACAGAGAGCTGGTGACCGAGGCTTTCAGGATCGATCGCAAGCCGTAGTTGTCCTCTTCGGTGCTGGCGACGATGGCTTCGATTTCATCGCGATCGACAAAGTCGATTGCGGCTCCCGTTCCACAGGTAATGAACTTCTCGGCGACATTCTCCGCCAGTTGTTCCGGATCGGAGGAAACCAGCTTCTGGAATTCGCTCAAGTCCTTGAAAGGACGTCCATCCGGCAGCATGTCTCCAGAATTGACCGGAGTGCCGGGAACGCGTTTGCCTTTATTTGCTTTCGGATACGCATCCCGCCATTGTCCAGCCGGATCGTAGTTTTCAAGTGCGAAACCGGGGGGATCGATCTTCACGTGGCAGCTGGCGCAACTGTCATCCGACTTATGTTTCTCCAGCATTTCACGAATCGTGGTCGCTCCACGAATATCGGGTTCAATCGCAGGAATCCCAGCCGGGACCGGAGGAACCGGAATCCCGAGGATGCGTTCTGAAATCCACACTCCACGAACGACCGGCGAGGTCGTCGTCCCATTGGCAGTCACCTTCAAAATGGCCCCCTGAGTAATCAGACCGCCCCGATTTTCCTCCTCCTTGAGGCTGACCGGAACTAGTTCGTCACCAAGATCACGTTTGATCTCGTAGAACCGGGCCAGTCGATCGTTCAGATATGTATGGTCCGAATCAATCAGATGTTTCACCGACAGATTCTTATCGAGCATGTTCTGCACGAACGCGACGGTTTCTTCGACCATCGACTGCTGCACGATCACATCAAACTTCGGATACAGGCGGCGGTCCGGCTGGGTGAAATCGATCTGACTCAGGTCGAGCCAGTCGGCCGTGAAATCGCGAACAAAATTCTGCCCCCGACGATCGGCCAGCATCCGGTCGACCTGCTGATTCAGAATCTCAGGCTGCGACAGCTTTTTCTGCTCAGCCAGTTTGAGCAGGGTCTCATCTGGAATGCTGTTCCAGAGGAAGTAGCTCAGCCGGCTGGCGATTTTGTAATCATCCAGCGTCCCCGGGTCTTCCGGGAGATACAGGAACTTCGGCGAACAGAGCAGGGCCCGATAGCCATGCCGCAGTGCCAGAAGCAAGTCGTCCGACTGCCCCAGTGACTGACTGGCCAGATCGACGTAGGGCTGAATCTCTTCGCGGGTCACCGGGCGGCGGAAGGCACGCTCGGCAAAACGGTGCAACAAGTCCGCCAGATCGGCTTCCGGATTATCGGTGACCAGGCGGTGACGTTTCGCCTCCTTGTCCCACTGGCGTCCCAGCTTGCCGATCACGAAACGCCGGGCGTCGTCGGCCGAGTGATTCTGATAGATCTTCTGCATCTCGATCGACTCGATGGCGACGCCAGGAACATCCTGAGGTCCCCCTTCGCCGGTGCCAACCTGACCGCCGGCGAAGCGTGCCCGTTTCAGCGTGACGTCGCCGGGACGGATCTCGAGCATTTCGCCCTTTTCGAGCCAGGTTTCATAAGTCCATTCCTGCATCTCATCGGTCGCTTCGAACGTTCCGACCCATTTCTGAATCGGAGAGCTCGAAATCTGGCGGCCAGAATGAATGGTGCACCAGACCCCATCAAGGTTCTCGGGAATCTTCAGCGCCTTGGCGCGGACTTTGAACCGATACCAGCCGTCTTCGCGAGCCGTGGTGGCTGGGAGACGTCCGTAGAAGGTGAGTCCGCTCGACCAGGTGACAGCCAGACCGTCGATCAGCTCCGGTTCCCGTGTCCGGGAATTCGGTCGACGACGCACGATCTTCTCCGCACTGAGTTCCACCACCGGACGGTCGTCGGTGTGGAGAGCCTTGCGAAACGCTTCATCAAGGGCCAGGTCAACGACCGTCAGATGCTTCTCCAGCTGAAAGTGAGACATCGTCTGACCTTCAGCAACAGTCGTGAAACCCTCGGTCCGCTGCTCCTCCGGAAAACGGACGGCCAGCGGAATATCGATACCCAGGAGATCGTGCAGGGACCGTTCGAGCTGCAGATTGTTCAGACGGCGACCACGAACGCGGCCATCGCGGGCGAACTGTTCTTCACGAGCCTTCGTCAACCACGATGAAACTTGGCCGAGGAACTCGGTTCGATCCTTATCCGCAACTTCGGCATAGTCTTTCGGTGGCATCTCGCCGGCTTCGACGCGATCGAAAACCTGCACCCAGCGATCGTAGGTCGCGTGATCGTTCAGATCGGTTCCGAGGGCGGACAGATCAAACCCGGCTTCAGACTCTTTTCCAGTATGACAATCGAGGCACTGATTCTGCGTGAACTTCGAAATCGACGCATGCTGAGCGTAGACCGAGGTCAGTCCGCCCAGAACTGTCATGGCGCTGACCAGCGACAGAATCTGCGTGTACCGAAACCGGCAAATTGCTTTCAGATGGGTCAAGAATCCACAGCGCATAGAAGTATCCGTAAAGGGAGAGAAATCGTTTGCAATCGAACCCCGCGATGATCGTTTGGTGTCGAAGGATTGCGTCGCAGTTCGTGCGACGCCGCAGAGGTATGTTGCGGGCGGGAGTGTCCGGGAGGGCGAGGGTGTGTACAGGTCAGAAATCCGCGCCAAACTCCGGCGGACGCACCCTGTCACGTAAGTGAATTATACACCAGATCGACGCGCAAGCAATAGTCAATCCATCGTCAGCATCGTCGACGAGCCCTGTGTTTTCAGGACTTTGCGACACCCCCGGGCGACTTCAGAGACAGAAACCGGCTTGACGTAATAGCCGATGATTCCGAGCGACAACAGTTCAGATGCCCGATGGTGTTGATTTGTATTTAGCACCAGGACAACCGACTCCACGAGCGGCCGAAACGAACCGGTAAGCTGTTCGAGAGCACGAAGCCCTTCAGTCGGTAAAGCATCCAGATCGATCAACACCAGCTGAGGCCTTTCCTCCGGGAGAAAGTCCTGCGGGTTATAGCGATCGCGGAACAGAACCGAGTGAGACAGTCCCTCCCATTCGCGTCGAAGACCGGAACTGAACCAGGGAGAACGTTCGATAACGATCGTTCGCGTTGTCGGAGTCGCATCGGCAGGCATCGCGAGTCCTTTCTTCGAACGAATTTGAGACTGGAAGTCTCTGGGAACTGATTCGATAATTGTACGCTGAATGCCTATCATAACTCTCAATTCACCCCCTGTCCTCCACTTGTGCAATACGCTTCTGGCGAAATGACCGACCCTGACACACGAACCGCGACCCAGGATGTCGTTGAGTCGATACCGTTCGGCTCGACCGACGAGACCCGTCTGGTTCAGCCTCGAACAGTCGAGTTGTGTGCGGCTCCCCACTGCCTGCAACTGGCGGGTGGCAACGAGTTCGGTCCGATTCAGGTCACGTACGAGACGTACGGCCAACTGTCGCCGGAGAAAGACAACGCCTTTTTCATCTGCCATGCGCTGACCGGCGACGCCCACGCAGCCGGGCGGCATTCGCTCGACGATCGCAAGCCGGGCTGGTGGGATGACTTCATCGGGCCAGGGCGGGGCATCGATACCGACAAATACTTCGTCATCTGCGCCAACGTGTTGGGCGGCTGCCAGGGAACGACCGGGCCGAGCAGCATCAATCCGGAAACCGGCGAGCCCTACGGGCTGACGTTCCCCTTCATCACCATCGCCGATATCGTCCGCGTCCATCGGGAACTGGTCACACATCTCGGCATCGAACGGCTGGCGGGCATCATCGGCGGCAGCCTTGGTGGCATGCAGGTCCTGGAGTGGATCGCTCAGGATCCGGAGAACATCGACAAAGCCATCGTTCTCGCTTCCGCGGCGAATCTTTCCGCACAGGGAATCGCATTCAACGCGGTCGGACGTCGCGCCATCTATGCCGATCCGCAGTTCCGCAATGGCAAGTACTACTACACCGGCAACGTTGAAGCGACCGTCGATGCCGAGAACGCTCTCAATGGCGACAACGGCATTCGCAACAAGCCGGGAACGGGCCCTCGCTTCGGACTGGCGCTGGCCCGCATGATCGCTCACATCACGTATCTCTCGGAATCGTCAATCGAAAAGAAGTTCGGACGCCGGCTGCAGGACAGTGACCATTTCGCCTTTGATCTGATGCGGGAAACCGAATTCCAGATCGAAAGCTATCTGCACTATCAGGGGAAACAATTCGTCGAACGCTTCGACGCCAACAGTTACCTGTATCTCACGAAGGCGATGGATTACTTCGACATGCGGGAAACCTATGGCAGCCTGCAGGAGGCACTGAAGAAGTCGACCGCGGAGATTCTGGTCGCTTCTTATACAACCGACTGGCTGTTTCCGAGCTCGCAGAGCCGCGAGCTCGTCTCGGCTCTCATCAGTGCCGGACGACATGCCAGTTTTTGCGAACTCGAAAGCCCTTACGGCCATGATGCGTTCCTGATCGAAATCAATCAGCTGACCGAACTGGTACGCGCGTTTCTGGACGGTTGAAGTCGTTCACGAATCGTCGAGGCCAAAAGCATCAAAGTTGTCCGATCTGGCGCTCGCGATTTCTCCGGGAGGTTCTCTGTTCAAATCAGCGTCCGGTCGATACGCTTGCCCGTTCACGCGCGACGCGAGTCCAGCGCGGTTAAAACAGTCAATTCAGGTTCCACAGACACGAAATCGGGCGTTTTGTCGGCTCGTTTCCGGTCCTGTGGACGGAGTCAATAAGTCAGAGACTCTCGGAGGATCCCAGAGTTTCCGGAGGTGATAGTGTCGTTAGCCGACATGATGGAATCCCAGTTCCGGGCTGATGTCCGGTTTCGGGGAGCTGCGTATTTACAGAATGGTCGCGTCAGCATTTCCCACATCACTCCTGATGATGTGTATGCCGTGGTACGCGATGGAGCCGAGCATCAGATTCACCTGCACCGGACGGAGTCCGGGCTGGAGATGTCGTGCAGTTCGACGGCCGGCACCAAGCGTGCGCCAACAACGAAGTATGTCTGGGCGACGATTCTTCTGCTCGACGAACAGGGCTTTATGACCGGCACGCCCAAGGGCGGCCACATCCCTCCGTTCATCCCGGAGCCTCCGCCGATTGCCGACGAAGACTGGGACTTCGACGAGCCGGAAGACGACGCCTACTTCCCGCCGATCAATCTTTCCCGCAAAAGCGGCGGCACATCGACGAAGGAAAAGCGGCCACCGCAGCGGAAGATGCCGGAATGGCAACAGAAACTGCAGGGCCTCCGCGATCGACTTCGTGTTCGCGATATCACCAACGAAACGAAGCCCTCTTCATACGAGATCACCTATCAGATCGATGTCGCCGACAGCTGGAAATCGGGCCATCTGATGCTGCAGATCGTCGAGTGTCAGCGACGCACGACCGGCGGTTGGGGCAAGATCAAGCCGCTCAAACTCAAAGCCGGCGGACTGGAAAATCTTCCGGAAGCCGATGACCGCGCCATCCTCGCCCACCTGCTTGGTGGAATTCAGGAACGGCAGGGAACGCAGACCATTGCTGGCAGTTCGCTCAGTCAGCATCTGCCGCATCGGTTCCATATGACCCACTCGCTGTGTCTGAACCTGCTGCCGCGAATGTGTTCGACCGGACGCCTGCGCCTGCTCTACGAAGACGGCAAGATGTCCGAGCCGATCCAGTTCCACGAAGGCGACCCGTGGGAACTGAGCCTGGCGATGGAACGGGTCACCGCTCCCGGCGAAGCGGAAACGCAGCAGTGGCGGATTCAGCCGCGACTCGATCGTGGTGAGAACGTCCTGTCGCTCAACGACACCGAACTCGTCGTCGAAGGAGGCTGGGTGTTCCGCGAACGTTCGCTGGAGCTGCTGGAAGACTTTGCCGTCTACGAGTGGATCCGCTCGCATCGCAATCATGATCTCCCCGTGTTCCCGGATGAAGACGGACCGTCCGTCGTTCAGGAACTGATGACACTCCCGAGTGTGCCCCGGCTCGATCTGCCGGAGAAGTGGAAGCTCGAAGAACGTCAGGTCGCCCCAAGTCCGCGCCTGAAGTTGATGACACCGACGCTTAAAGGCGGAATGCCGCGTGACCGCGTCCAGGCCGATGTCGAGTTCGTATACGACGACATGATCGTGCGGGGTTCAACGCACAGCTGGGCGATTCCGCTGCACGACGAACAGGCCTGCATCGTCCGCGATCTGCCTCAGGAACATCAGCACTGGACTCAACTGCAGTCACTCGGCATGCAGCGCATCGACGACCGGGGCGGCAACAAGCACGATGTCCAGGTTCCATTGCGGGACTTCACGACGATCCTGCGCGATCTGTTCGAATCCGGCTGGGACATCCTGTCCGACGACAAACCGTTCCGTCAGCCTGGTGAAGTCGCCTTCCGCGTCGAATCGGGCATCGACTGGTTCGACGTCGAAGGGGAAGTTGAGTACGGCTCGGCTCGTGTCTCGATTCCGGTCCTGCTGTCGGCTCTGGCTCGCGGCGATCGAGCCATCACCCTCTCCGACGGCACGCTCGGCTTCGTGCCCGAAGAGTGGAAAGAGCGCTTCGGCGTCCTGCTCAGCCTGGCCGAAACCGAAGGGGAATCGCTGCGGTTCTCCAGTTCGCAGGCGGCTCTGGTCGATGCCCTGCTGGCAACGCAGGAGCATGTCGACTACGACGAGAAGTTCCTCAGCTGGCGGGATAAACTGGCCAACTTCAATGGCGTCCAACAGGACAAGGAACCCGGTTCGTTCAAGGGTGAGCTTCGCGACTATCAACGAGAAGGTCTCGGCTGGCTGAAGTTCCTCGAAGAATTCCAGTTCGGCGGCTGTCTGGCCGACGACATGGGTCTCGGTAAGACCGTTCAGATTCTGGCGTTTCTGGCTCAGCGTTACGAGAAACGCGAGCAGCACGATCCGACGCTGATCGTGGTCCCGAAATCGCTGCTCTTTAACTGGCGACGCGAAATCGCCCGATTCACGCCGCATCTGAATTCGCTGGAATACTCCGGAAACGCTCGCGCCAGCCTGCGTGCTAAGTTCGCTGAGACCGACATTATTCTGATGACCTACGCGACCCTGCGTCGGGACATCATGCCGTTGAAAGACATGCGGTTTGACTGCGTGATCCTCGACGAAGCCCAGGCGATCAAGAATCCGGGCTCGCAGATCGCGAAAGCAACCCGACTGCTTAAGGCTCGTCAACGACTGGCTCTGAGTGGTACGCCGATCGAGAACCACCTGGGCGACATGTGGTCGATCTTTGAGTTCCTCAACCCGGGACTTCTCGGCCGCAGCTCGGTCTTCAAATCGCTCAGCAGCGAGACCGACACAACACGTCTGACCGATGCAGTCGCGAGCGGGCTGAAGCCGTTCGTGCTTCGTCGAACCAAAGAGAAGGTCGCAGCCGATCTGCCGGATCGTGTCGAGCAGACGCTCTGCTGTGAACTCTCCACCAGCGAACGCAAACTGTACGACGAACTTCGCGATCACTATCGCCAGTCGATCATGTCGATGGTCGACGAACAGGGACTCGGCAAGACTCGCATGCACGTTCTCGAAGCGCTGCTTCGGCTGCGTCAGGCGGCCTGCCACCCGGCACTGCTCGATTCGAGCAAGATCGACGAGCCTTCGACAAAGATCGAAGTCCTGGTCGACCATCTCAAGGAGCTGATCGACGAAGGTCACAAGACACTCGTCTTCTCGCAGTTCACCTCGCTGCTGGCGATTGTGAAGCATCATCTGCAGAAGAACGATATCCCGTTCGCCTACCTCGACGGCAGCACCAAGAACCGCGACGAGGTGGTCGAAACCTTCCAGGACGATCCGAACATTCCGGTGTTCCTGATCAGCCTGAAGGCGGGTGGTCTGGGTCTGAACCTGACCGCCGCCGGTTACGTCTTCCTGCTCGACCCGTGGTGGAACCCGGCCGTCGAAGCCCAGGCCATCGACCGGGCTCACCGTGTGGGACAGACGAAGAATGTCTTCGCGTACCGGATGATCGCTCAAGGAACGATCGAAGAGAAGATTGCCGAACTCCAGGAAAGCAAACGCAAACTGGCCGACGCCATCCTCTCCGAGAACAGTCGCCTGCTGAAGAACCTGACCGCCGAAGACCTGCAGATGCTCTTCTCGTAGTTGGTATAGGGCCGTCACCTCCCACTCCTGCGGAAGTGGGGGCATCGGTCAGCAGTTGGCGTCGGATGATGCACAGGCACGAACCAGTAGTTGCCTAATTGTGGAAGTCGTTGTAGACGAAGACCTCACGGGTGGCCGTGATAGCTGTGCTATCAGGGCGGCGAAGCCGTGGGAGAATGCAACTGCGACGTGGTTGGGCTGACAGCAATCTACTGGTATTTGACATGACTAAACCAAGTCTTGATTAGACGTCAAATCCCACTTCGCCCACGCCTGCCGGTGACACAGGGGAACATTCCCACAACGTTGGCAACTATTGAGGAATGTCCGTGCCACGTTGTTGGATACGTGAGTGGCGTTCTCAAACGGTCGTCGTTTTATCCTGACGGACCACTCTTTCCGATTGCACCGCTTATGCCGGCGGCGTTGTTGCGTTTCCGCATCATGAGCTGGGCGTTCTGCTCCGTTTCCGAGCTAGGTTTGTGTACTCCACATTCCCTACGAACACGGAGCGGCAATGGTGACAGCAGACACGGCAACCTCATCGATCGACTGGCCCCGGCATACCCGGCGGGCGATTCTGCTGATTGTCGGCATGGTGGCGGCCGTGTTTGGCATCTCGGTCACGTACGGCTTCGTGAACTGGGATGACCCGTGGTACGTTCACCGCAACCCGCTCATTCAAAGCTGGTCGCTGGAGAATCTGTACGGCATCTGCACGCAAACGGTCACGCGGAACTTCGCTCCGCTGACGATCTTCTCCTACCTGATCGACTTCTCACTCTGGCAGACCTGGTCCGGCGGCTATCACCTGACGAACATCGTGCTGCACGCTGCCAACGCCGTGCTGGTGTTCCTGCTCGTGCGACAACTTACCGGGCGGCATGTCTTCTCGCTCGTCGTGGCGCTGTTGTTTGCCGTCCATCCCGTGCAGATTGAATCGGTCGTCTGGATCTCCGCTCGAAAAGGACTGCTGTCCTCGCTCTTCATACTGCTCTCACTGCTCTACTGGCTGAGGCAGGATCGCACGCAGCGTGACGAGTATCTGGGAATGCTGTTCTTCCTGCTGGCGCTGTTCAGCAAGGCTCTGGCGGTTGTGGTGCCCGGGATCGTGTTCGTTTACGACTGGATCGTGCGGCGGAAATCGTTCTCGGATTCCCTCTCACGGCAGTTCATCCCCGGTCTACTCGCCGTCTGGTTTGTCGTCCTCACGGCTGGTTCGCAGAACTCACAGACGGGCGGAATCCGACATCACCTCGGGTTGAGCAAGCTGGAGATTCTCGGCCTCGACTCCGTGCTCCTCTGGAAGTATGTCGGCATGATGTTCTGGCCGACCGACCTGGCGATTCTCTACGATCCGCCGATTGAAGGCATGACCGTTCTGACAATCCTCTGCAGCCTCAGCTGGATCGTGCTCGGCGTCTGGCTCTGGAGACAGCGTACGCGACAACCGCTCGTGTTGTTTGCGGCTGCGACGGCTCTGGCCTTCCTCGTGCCAGTCCTCAACCTCTTTCCGCTCACCACGCTGATGAACGATCGCTATCTCTATCTGAGCAGCGTGCCGTTTTTCGCCGTTGTAATCGCGGGAGTCGAGTCGCTCTGGCGGATAATTCAACAACGCTGTCGCCTGCAGCCGCTGTCGTTCCCGGCCACGGCCCGCATCGCCGGAACGGTCGTCTTTTGCTATTCAGTGCTTTCCATTCAACATCTCCCCGTGTGGCGGAACGATCTCGCCCTGTGGCATCGAGCGGTTCAGGTCTCCCCAGAACTGCCTGTCGTGCAGTATCAGTATGCTCTCGCGTTGTGGGACGCCGGCGAGGAAGCCGCGGCGATTGCCCGCATTCAGTTCGCCCTCACGCTCGATCGAATCGACGAACTCGATCGCGAACGATTTCTCGAAAAGCTGGCCTACTTCCGCTCACTCCGGGTGAGCCAGCAGCGAAACGCGGACGACATTTCTTCGACTCGCTGACCACGTCGAACAATCTTCTCTTGCCACCTGTTCACTGCGAAGCTAAAATGCAACACAAAAGTTGCACATCATCTTCATAAGGAGCATGGCAATGGCGGCGTCGAGTACCGATCGTATTGAGAAGCAGGTTGACCTTCAGGCGTCGATCTCGCGGGTCTGGCGGGCGTTGACGGACCACCGGGAATTCGGACAATGGTTCGGAGTCAATCTTGAGTTGCCGTTTCGAACAGGCGAGATGACGCGGGGGAACATCACGTATCCCGGCTACGAGCATGTCGTCATGGAAGTCACGGTCAACGAGATGAAGCCGGAAGAGCGGTTTTCATTCTTCTGGCATCCTTTTGCCGTCGATCCGGCCGTCGATTATTCTCACGAAGAGCAGACGCTGGTGGAGTTCACCCTCGACGCGATACCCACCGGCACGCGTCTGACGGTCATCGAGTCGGGATTCGACAAGATTCCCGCTGCCCGGCGAGATGAAGCGTTTCGCATGAACGAAGGGGGCTGGACCGAACAGGTCAAGAACATCGAAAAGTATGTCATCGAGTCGCCGTAAATCTGCCCGAGATTCCGATCGCCAACAAGCCGCCATCTTCGCGGCTCTTGGAGACGAAACACGATTGAAGCTGCTGGCGAAACTCAGCGAAGGTCGCTCTCTGTCGATATCGCGGCTCGCTGAGGATTCGCCCCTCACACGCCAGGCGATTACGCGGCATCTGCTCGTCCTGCAAACAGCGGGACTGGTTCGGGGCGTGCGACAGGGCCGCGAGAACCTCTTCCAGCTGGAACCGGAAGCGCTCGATGAGGCGCGTCAGGCTCTCGACCGAATCTCACGGCAATGGGATCACGCCCTGGCCAGCCTGAAGGCGTTTGTTGAGAACGACGAAGCGGACTAGCTTCGGCTTACCACACGAAGAGCGATGTGCCCCAGGTGAGGCCGGCTCCGAAGCCGCACATCAGAATCGTATCGCCCCGTTCGATCATGCCGAGCGAATTGGCTTCATCCAGCACAAGTGGGATCGATGCCGCCGAGGTGTTTCCGTACTTCTGCACGTTGTTGAAGATGCGATCCGGGCTGATCCCGAGTTTCGTGGCAACCGCATCGATGATTCGCTGATTGGCCTGATGCAGCACGAGCAGCGAGATATCGTGAATCGTCATTTGAGCCGATTCGAGCACGACGTCGATCGATTCGGCGACGGTTCGCACGGCCCACTTGAAGACGTTGCGTCCATCCATGCGGAGGAAATGTTCGCCCGCTTCAATCGCCAGCGCATCGACAGGCTTCTTGGCCCCACCGGCTGGACGATCGAGCATCGCACAACCGCTTCCATCCGCAGCCAGCTGATACGATTTGAATCCCTGTTCCATCGTGCCCGGTGCGAGCAGAACGGCACCGGCTCCATCGCCGAAGAGCGGAGCAATCGTGCGGTCGGTCTGATTGACGATCCGCGAGTTGCAGTCGGCTCCAATGACCAGGGCCAGCTTCGAGTTTCCGGTCGCGACATACTGTGCAGCCGTGGTGACCGCGTACATGAAGCCGGAACAGGCGGCCGAGACATCGAACGCGGGAGCATCGAGCGTTAATCGATCCTGCACCAGACAGGCCGTTGAAGGACAGTGATAATCCGGCGTAAACGTGCCGACGACCAGCAGGTCGATATCTTTCGCGTAGACGCCAGCCTGAGCCATCGCCTTTTGAGCGGCGGCAACCGAAAGATCGCAGGTCGATTCATCCGGGCCGGCAATCCGACGTTCTTTGATGCCGGTCCGCTGTTCGATCCAGTCGGGATCGCAACCGGGGCACTGATCCTGGAGCTGCAGATTCGTTACGACATTCGGCGGGACATACGAGCCGGTTCCGACAATCTGCACTCCCATCAGTGAACAGGTGCGTCGAGTAATCGTCGAGGAAAGTCGTGGAATCTTCGCAGCCGAGCTAATCGCTTCATCCATGGGCTTTGGTCATTTGTCTGGTGAAGGGCGTGTCTGTGGAACGGTACGGATCGCGATTCGAAGGGGCGAAATCCAAGTGTTTCAACGCGCATCTGCCAGGCAGACGGCACCGGGCGGAGCCTCAATGAGTGGCTCTCAAATGAGCGTGTAGGATAAGTAGAGTCTACAAAATAAGCAATATCACCCCGAAATGATTCGCAGGCTTCTCATAATTGCCCCAAAGGCCACCGTTTCGGGGGCATTTCGTTGGCGTACGGTGGTCCGGACGGCATTTTGTTGCCGGGTGTTTTCCAGCGACGCGGAACGTTCTAGAATCGTAGCAGTCCCCTGTTTGACCGACTGATTCTCCCAACGAGGCAGACCGCCTGATCATGGCAGAACACTCTCCCAATCTGTTAATTCCCGCTGAATTCTACTTTCAGGCGACCTGCGACATCCCCTTCGATGAGGGGATCGACGCCGCCATTAAGAAAGGGCAGCATCCGGAATTCGCCTCGCCTCTTCCCGAGCTGACCTTTCTGCCCGGGGAAGAGGCGAGCCCGCTGAGCGTGCGAATGGCCTGGAATTCCCGCGGCATCGGCCTGCAGATCGAGGTAACCGGGAAGAAGCAACCCGCTCGCCCCCAGACGATTTCCGAGCCGGCGACGGGGGAGCATTTCGAGTTCTTCATCGACACCCGCGACATGAAGACAGTCCACCGGGCGAGCCGCTTCTGCCACCAATTCGTGGTCATCCCGCCCGCATTGCGGCTCAAGCGTGATCAGCCGGCCGCAGCCGTGGAAATCGACCTGCCGGGCGTGAATGAGAAAACCGACCTCGCCTCACCGGATGAGTTGCCGACGGTAAGCAGTCGGTCGAAAGCCGGGTATCAGATCAGCTGCTGGATTCCGGGATCAGTGCTCGAAGGGTTTGATCCAGAGAACGTTCCGTCGCTGGGATTCTACTATCGTCTGCACGACGAAGAGTTCGGCACGCTGCAGTTCGGGGTCGGGGAGAAGTTCCCGGTCTCGCACGATCCGAGCCTCTGGCCAAGCGTGAGGCTGGTGCAGTAGCCGAAGTGGCCGGCAGGCTTACTTCATGCCCGCGTCTTCCATCTTCTGATTGTTGTTGGTCCAGAGGCCATCGCTGGCAGAACCGATCTGACGCACCGTGCCGATGAGAACCATCAAAATGGCCGCCAGCATCACGGCGTATTCCACAGCCGTGGGGCCGTCGTCGTTCCTGAGAAAGGACCGGATCTGGTTGATGAGCGCTTTCACGTCTGAACTTTCGCTAGGATTTTTCCCTCGCTGAAACCTAGGTCACGAATGTCGGGAGTCAACTCGGGAGACCGGGGAATATCCCTAATCGAAAGGAAAAGCCGCACGTCCGAAGACATGCGGCTTTTGATCAACCCGTTTTGATGCTATTCGAGTTCGGCCAGTTTCGCGGCGACCTCTTCAACGTGACCGTCGACTTTGACTTTCGGCCAGATGGCAGCGATTTTGCCGTTTTTATCGATCAGGAACGTGGACCGCTGCACGCCCATCCGCTTCTGCCCAAAACTGTTCTTTTCAACCCAGACGCCGTACTTCTCGGCAATCGCATGATCTTCATCCGCGAGCAGAGGGAAGGGCAGGCTGAACTTATTGGTGAACTTCTCGTGTGATTCGACGGAGTCGGGGCTGATGCCGAGAACGACCGTATCAGCGTCGTCGAACGTGTTTAGATTGTCGCGGAACGAACAGGCTTCGGTCGTGCAGCCGGGGGTATCGTCTTTCGGGTAGAAGTACAGGACGACATTCTTCTCCCCCTTGAACTGACTCAGTTTGATTTTGCCTTCCGGATAAGCTTTCAGATTGAAGGCCGGGGCGGACTTGCCGACGCTGACGGTGCTCGTTTCACTCATGGGGACTTCCTTCGTCATAAAGGGCGTGCGGGCCGTTGATGGATTCGACGGGGTGACGGAGTCTCCTCCGCCGTCGCTCATCATAGATTGCAAAGGTCGAGCCGCAAATGAGAAGTCGAGACGATTTCAGAATCGTCCGCGAACTCGGGCGCCCATCTTAACACCCTGTCTTCAGGGATGCCTGACGTTCGTCCGCAACCACGCCAGGTAGTCATCGTCGCCGGCTTCGATATCCAGGCAGAGCAGAGCCGGACAGTCGTAACTGTGGAGTTCCTTCATGCGGCTCATCGTGGCCGCCGCATGCACTGCCGTGGTTTTCACAAGCAGAACAGCTTCCGAACTCTCTTCGATCTGGTCCTGCCAGAGATAGATCGACTGCATTTGCGGCAGGATGTTAACGCACGCCGCGTGGTGCTCCTCCACGAGCGTGCGTCCAATCCGCTTCGCTTCATCGACTGAAGACGTCGTGCAGTAGATCAACTGACAGTTTGTAGTCGCCATCGCATCTCCGTAAGAGGTCCACCGCCGCGAGAGTCGATCGGCAGAACGTGCGACAGCGTCAATCAGGGCCGGGTTCCGTCAGCCCGAGCGGTACCCGGAACATTCGCTTTACATCAGAGCGGTTGCCGAAGTTGCCGCCGGATGACCTTTGGTCATGGCTTTGATCAGGCGTTCCGGATCGAGCGGTTTCGGGAACCAGCCGGCGATTCCGCCTTCGATCCCCAGATCATCAGGCGAGGTGCCGCTCACCGCGAAGATCGTCACGTTTGCCAGGCGATCGTCGGACCGGATCTGCCGAAGAACACTCGGACCATCAACCTTCGGCATCTTCATGTCGAGCAGGACGTAGTCCGGCAGTTCGTTATGAGACAGGAAGTCCATCGCTTCCAGCCCGTTGGCAGCCGTGTTGACTTCGAAGCCATGCATCTTCAGCAGACCCGAAAGCAATGTGCGTTCATTCTCATCGTCATCAACGACAAGCAGCCGCGTGGTATTGGTGATGCCAGCCGATTTGACTTTGCTCTTGGCCTGACCGATTTCAACATCGAGCTTCTGCAGCTCCTCGATGACCCGCTGCATCGTCTTCTCGGCTTCGTCTCCGCGGCCAACTTCAGTCTGCTTCTGGAACAGTCGCAGGCCGAGATTGATAGCATTCAAGTGGTTCCGCAGCTGATGCCGGTCGATCGACGACTGCTCGAGACGGGCACCGGACGGGAACTGGAAGTCTTCACAGGTTTCGGGCCGAAGAATCGGCACGTCTTTGGGAGCTTCGATTCCGAGCTTAACGACCTTGCCTTTCACCTGCAGAACGGTGAGGCGAACGTCGAGATTCGGGAAGACGATCTGCTGATCGGCACGACGGGAAAGCACTAGCATTGGAGCATCCTTTCTCTAACCACTTTCGTAACAGTAGTGGATCCAACCTTGGATGATGCATTCGTCAATCAGCGACGATTGCAAGTCGAGAAGAATGACCGTCGACGAGGCTGAGAGACTCTTCCAGAGTCCCCGGCGATCATCCTCACCGAATGGTTTAACAACCGCGTGTCAAGTTGGCAAGCAAAAAATTGTAAATTTGCCAACCGAGTACATCAGTTGTTCACCACTGGTCCGATCAGTCGTCGTTGCCGGCTTCGAGCACGGAGAGAAACGCCTTCTGTGGAATTTCGACCTGGCCGAACTGCTTCAGGCGTTTTTTCCCTTCTTTCTGCTTGGCCCAAAGCTTCCGCTTTCGCGTGATATCGCCGCCGTAGCACTTCGCGGTCACATTCTTCCGCAGAGCGGAAATCGTTTCGCGGGCGATGATCTTTCCGCCGATCGCCGCCTGCAGCGGGATCTCGAACTGATGCTTGGAAATTTCTTCCTTGAGCCGCTTCACCAGACCGCGGCCACGCTTGTCGGCCACACTGCGGTGCACGATTGTTGCGAGGGCATCAACACGGACAGACTTGACGAGGATATCCATCTTCACCAGATCTGCGGCGTTGTAGCCGATGACTTCGTAGTCCATCGTACCGTAACCGCGAGTCGCTGACTTCAGCCGGTCGTGCATGTCGTAGATGATTTCCGCCAAGGGCAGCTCGTAGACGACCTGCGCGCGGTCCGGTCCGAGATATTCGGTATTGATGTAATTGCCGCGGCGATCTTCGCACATCTGCATCAGAATGCCGATGTTGTTGGTCGGCACAATGAAGTTGACGCGGGCGATTGGCTCCCGGAACTCTTCAATACTGCCAGGATCGGGCACGTCTTGCGGGTTGTCGAGTTTGACGACTTCTCCACCCCGCAGCAGGATCTCGTAGGTCACGTTCGGCGCGGTCTGAATCAGGTCGATGTTCGATTCCTGTTCGAGACGCTGCTGGATGATCTCCATATGCAGCATACCGAGGAATCCACAGCGGAACCCGAAGCCAAGGGCATCACTGGTCTCCGGCGCGAAAGAGAAGCTCGCATCGTTCAGGCTCATTTTGCTGAGCTCATCCCGCAGCTTCTCGAAGTCAGTCGCTTCAATCGGGTACATGCCGCAGAACACCATCTGCTGCGGCTCGCGATAACCCGGCAACGCCGAGGGGGCCTTGCGGTTTTCGAGTGTGACCGTATCGCCGACCTTAATCTCTTCCAGCTGTTTGACGCCGGTAATGATGTATCCCACCTGGCCGGCTGCGAGCGAATCGCAGGAGGTCATCTTGGGAACGAACTGGCCGATCTCGATCACTTCCTGAACCCCGCCGGTTCGCATGAAGCGGATCTTGTCCCCCTTTTTGATTTCGCCTTCCACCAGCCGGATGTAAATAATCACCCCGCGGAAACTGTCGAACTTGCTGTCGAAAATCAGCGCCCGCAGCGGATCTTCAACCCGTCCCTTCGGAGGCGGCACGCGTTCGATGATCGCCGAGAAGACGTCTTCGATTCCCAGACCAGTCTTCGCACTCACTTTGAGAGCCGTATCTGGATCCAGGCCCAGAACGGTTTCGACTTCGTCCAGCACTTCGTCGACCCGGGTCACCGGAAGGTCGATCTTGTTGACGACCGGAATGATCTCCAGATCGGCTTCAATCGCCGCGTAGGCGTTGGCCACGGTTTGAGCCTGAACTCCCTGGAAGGCATCGACGAGGAGCAGGGCCCCTTCGCAGGCTGCGAGGGAACGGGAGACTTCGTAATGGAAGTCGACGTGCCCCGGCGTGTCGATCAGGTTCAGTTCGTAGGTCTGTCCGTTATGCTCGTGACGAATTGCCACGGCGTGGGCTTTCACGGTGATACCGCGATCCCGTTCGATGGCCAGGTCGTCGAGAATCTGATCTTTGAATTCGCGTTGGGTGATCGCCCCCGTCTTGAGCAGCAGCTGGTCAGCCAGTGTGCTCTTACCGTGGTCGATGTGCGCAATGATCGAAAAGTTGCGAATGAACTCACGGTCCATCCGCCCCATTTTTTTCTTAGAACTGCCGGAAGCGGCCATTCAATTCCTCGAGTGCTCAGCTGAGCGAAAAACTATGAATGCAGAGTCATCCAGGCAGGGCGGTCGACTCGCTGCCGAGATACCGGAGAGTCCGGGACGCTGCTGATTCGCGGTGTCAGCCGCGGCGCCGGGAACAGGCGTTCTTCACTGCAAAGGCCATTCCGGCGGCTACCGGCTCATTATACACAGTGAACCGGCACGAGCGGGAGAGCATATGGAATCCGGTGCGCCGAAACAATTGCCGCCCGGGGGCAAATTGTCGCGAAACGCCCGGCGGGCAGCCTCCCGCCCCCCCTTTTTCGGGCCCAAAGCGAACCGATCCCCGCGACAGCTCGGACCGACCAGGACGACTACTCGCCCTTGTTCTGCCGTTCATATTCCAGCCACTGGGAACCAACTTTGGGATTCCAGAGCGTTGGAATCATGTCAAAGAAGGCTTCATGATACGTGCTGAAGACCGGATTGCGATCGTCCGGACTGCCGTAAACGATCTCGCTGGCCCGGGGCAGGGCATAGAACGGGATCCGCGCGAACCGGTGATGCGTGCCGTGATGATCGACATGCTGCATCATATTGGACACCGTCTTGTGAACAGCTGTCCGTGGAATCACCGTTCGTGTTCCGGCCAGAACGGTATCTCCCTGCAGGCCCATATGTTCCGTGTACTTGTTCAGGGTCTGATACATCCCCGCGATGGCGTAAGGCACACCAAAGGCCATCAGAAATTCCATCCACCAGCCGTTAAGGCCAATCACCGTGAACAGGGAGCCCCAGACCAGCAGGACCAGGCCGTACTCGAGGAGAATCCGCCGTTTGAGGTCCTTTTTGAGACGTCCGCAGGTAAACAACGACCGCACGAACAGCAGCGGCGTGTAAATGCAGCCCAGGAAGATCTCGAAGAACGCACAAGTCATTCGGAACAGCCGAGAGGTCCCCGGCTTGTTGAACGGCCAGAGCTCCGGATCTTGTTCCGTCGACATATAACCGTGATGATAGGCGTGGGCATGGCGGTAAACGCTGAGCGGGACCAGCGAAGCGGTGCCGCACATCAGCCCCATGACAGTATTCTTCCGGCGATTTGCATCGAGCGTGCCGTGGCTGGCGTCGTGCAGCGATAGCGGTTTCGTGTGGAAGAAATGTCCCAGCACGAACCAGGACGCGACCAGCAGCGGATACATTCCCTGCTGCCAGAGGACCACGTTCAGCGCCAGCAGCGCGAACATGATCAGATTGTTCCCCTGCTGCCTGAGCATCGAACTGCCACTCTGGGTGTGCAGCGTCTTGATCTCGGCCTTCTGTTCCGGGCCAAGCTCTTCCTTCAGAATCTGTCGGGGCGGTTCGGAAGGAATGGACGTAGAGTCCACGTAACTTGTAGGGGGGTGAGCGACACTCATAAGGGCAAAGCGACCCGAAAGCAGGAGATTGCGAAGCACTCCATCACGAAGTCCATCCATCCATGCATGCTCAATCGTGGCTCGAAAAACGGCCACTGATCTCACTATTTTGGCTATTGTACCTGCATCGACAGGCCATTCAATAAGCCATTACCAACAATGGATGCGTTTCGATTGAATTCGAGACTCGGACGGAAAATTCGCCAGTCCCACCGGTTACGGAGACTTTCCCTCCCAGTCCGGCGTCTTGCGGCCAATCGTCTGATACAGCGTTTCGAGCGTCTCAGCAGCTGATTGATAAAGCCTGCGCAATTCGGGATCGCACTCGATTACCGGGTGATCGGCAAGCGAGGTCTCCAGCAGAACGCTCACCAGATGCGTGCGATCGAGTGCTTCGTGCCAGTGGAAGGGATCGGGAGACTCCGGCTGGGACATGCGATCTCCTCGGATTGCCGGAGCAAAACCAACTGGCACGTAGCGTTCTCAAGACGCTCTGCGATCAATGATGGTAGGCCCCGAAGCCTTTACGACGGCGAGAGCTATAGGCCTGCAGCGAGTCTTCAATAATGGAGAGACTCATGCTGCCTTCCTGAATCTTGTTCACCTCGACCGACTTGCCTTCCAGCTGTTTGTAGTCCTGGAAGAAGCGTCGCAGCTGATTCAGGCGGTGAGCGGGCAGTTCTTCGGCTTCCCGAATGTAGTTGTATTCCGGATCGTCGGTCGCGACGGCCAGAATCTTGTGGTCCGGCTTGCCGCTGTCGATCATCGTCATCAGTCCGATCGCCCGGGCGTTGACCAGCGTCAGTGGATCGACCGCTTCCTTGCACATCACGAGCACGTCGAGCGGGTCGTCGTCTTCGGCAAGTGTCTGCGGGATGAACCCGTAGTTGGCCGGGTAATACACGGCGGAGTAAAGCATCCGGTCGAGCCGCAGCAGTCCGGTTTCCTTGTCGAGCTCGTACTTCACGCTCGAGCCCATCGGAATTTCGATGACGGCCTGAAACTCCAGAGGAAGATTTTCGCCCGGAGTGACATCATGCCAGGGGTGTGTCATGAGTTTGCCTTTATTGTGACGACGCGATTCACACTCAGCCGGCGGGAACGCATCCGTCGGAAATCGCGAAACTCGCCCTCAATCGGTCCACGGTTGTCTGAACTCAGCTGCGGTTCAAGATTCAAAGTTGTTTTTAGTGTGAGGCCGAAACCGATGCAAGACAGGAGTCATCCCTGCGACAGATTTGACTGTACGACTTGTCAGACCAGTCACTGTGTTACGATTCCGTGCATTTGTCACATCGTGCCGATCCTGCGAAAGTGATTTCATGAAAGCACTCTTCTACCACCACTTCCAGCAGACACCCGCCGTGGAACGCGTTTCCGATCCGGTCTGCCCTGCTGGCGGAGCGGTCATCAGAGTCGAAGCCACGGGGCTTTGCCGCAGCGACTGGCACGGCTGGATGGGCCACGATGACTGCATCGCTCTTCCGCATGTCCCGGGCCACGAGTTTGCCGGAACAGTCGTGGAAGTCGGCTCGAACGTGAAGCGGTTTCGTCCTGAGATGCGAGTCACGGCTCCGTTCGTATGCGGCTGCGGCTCCTGCGAGTACTGCCGGCAGGGGGATCAACAGGTCTGCCCTCAACAGACGCAACCCGGTTTTACGCACTGGGGATCCTTCGCTGAGTTTGTCGTTATCCATCAGGCCGACGAGAATCTGGTCGAACTCCCAGAAGAAACCGGCTTCCTCGAAGCCGCCAGTCTCGGCTGCCGATTCGCCACCGCATTCCGAGCCATTGTCGATCAGGCCCGTTTGCAACCCGACGAGACCATTGCCATCTTCGGCTGCGGCGGCGTTGGTCTCTCGGCCATCATGATTGCCAAAGCCTGTGGGGCCCGGGTGATTGCCGTGGACCGTTCGCAGTCAGCCCTGGAGAACGCCCGGAACCTTGGAGCCGAACATCTGATCGACGCCGCAGCAATTGCCGACGTACCGACTTCCATCCGGGATCTCACGCATGGCGGAGTTCATGTTTCCGTCGATGCCCTCGGCCACTCTGCGACTTTCCGCAATTCAGTGGCCAGCCTGAGAAAACGGGGGCGGCACCTGCAAATCGGTCTGCTGCTGGCTGATCACGCCGAGCCGAGTTTGCCAATGGGACGCGTCATCGCCGACGAACTCCAGCTCTTCGGCTGCCACGGCATGCAGGCCCATCGATACCCCGCGATGCTCGAACTGGTGCAGCGCGCGAACATTCCACTACGAAGTCTGATCCGCGAGACGATTTCGCTCGATGAAGCAGCCGATGCCCTGACAGCAATGTCGAATTCCAGCCCAGTCGGAATCACGATCATCGATCGCTTTGAATGAAGCCGCCCGACTATTCGGATCCGCTCGCGTTTTTCACCGAGAGATCCCAGGCCTGCATCTTCTCTTCATCCCGCAGAATGAGCGTCGTCCCGGCAATGACGGGAGCGGAGTAACAGGGCGACTTCAACACGGGTTCGCCCGGCTCGAGCAGGACTTCGACTCCACCACTGTTGATGGCCACGATTCCAAAGTGACCATCCTCGCCAAGCAGATAGAGTTTGCCGTCGGCGGCAATGATCGAGCCTCGCATCAGGTCGGACCCGTATTCCCAGAGGATCTCTCCCGACCGCAGCGAGAGGCACCGCAGTTGAGCCTGACGGTTCCATTTCGAAGTAAACCCATAGACCGCGTCGCTCACTCCAACGATGTTGTTGAATTGACTGTCGAGAGCCCGACGATCGGTCCAGAGCTCGCGCTGCGAACCGTCCGGAAGGACCAGCAGGCAAAGCACGCCACCGCCCGGCCCGGCGGTCACGATGACCTTGTCCTCGACGATCAGCGGAGAGACCGCGTTCACGCGTGCGGGACTTTTCTTCACGCCGAACTCAACCTGCCAGCGGACTTCCCCCTGTTCAGGATCGAGCGACCAGACATAGCGATCGGTGAAGACGATCAGATGTTTCTGCCCGTGAATCGTCGCCAGTCGCGGCGTCGCATAACTGCGGCCGTCGTCGAGCGCTGTCCAGAGTGTCTCGCCCGTCTCGGCGTCGAGTGCGACAATGCAGCTGTCGCCTTTGGTGCCGCCCAGATTGAGATAAACACGCCCGTCGATCACAAGCGGACTACTGCCGACCGGGAAATCCCAGGCTTCCGGCTCGTAATCGAGCTGCAGATCCCGAATCCACTTGAGTTCACCGTTGCTGCGATAAAGACAGTACAGCTTCGCTTCCGTCCCGAGCGCGTAAACGCACTCGGCATCGAGAGCCGGCGTCGAGTAAGGGCCATTGCTGTATTCGACGGGACATTCATAGGCGGTCGGGAACCGGAACTGCCAGCGAACCTTTCCACTGGCCAACGCCCGGCAGTCGACGATTTCCTCATCTCCCTGACGATGAAAGACGATGACGTTCTCCCGGCCGACGATCGGGGTGCTGTAACCGGAGCCGACCTCGATCTCCCAGATCTTTCGCTCTTCAGTAAGCGGCTCAGCCGCCAGAGAGTCGACCGGAGAACTGCTGTTGAAATAGGGGCCGGTCAGATTCGGCCAGTGCCCCAGCTCGGTGCGAAGCTCGAATTCGTCTCGAATATGGTAGTCGAGCGGCTCAGACGGCGTGAGAGCCGGCGATTCCACAGACGGCCTGACGGGCGGCTCAGGATCGGGCGAGCGACCGCAGCCCGCCGTCAGTAACGCCAGCAGACCGCCAGACAGGCAAAACACCGTTTTGAGGAGCGTAAAATTTCCGACCAAAACGAACCGAAGCTCCATCAAAAGTGTCTGTACAGAAGTTCGCGAGCGGGCAGGACTTGATCGTGCTCTTTTCGCACGTAGAATGTGAACAGTCAAGTCGGGTACCAAACCTGCCGAAAGGAAAGGGACCGACTGACTGCAGTTTCTCGGGAACTTTGTGCGATTCTCGCGGAAACTTCACACCGGAACACGGGGGCGACCGGATTCGACTGGTTCTCCGTAGGTTGAGGTGGCGTGTCGTGGTTGATCAGTTGGCCACGTAAAAAGCTGATCACAAAATTATCTGCCGAAAAGCAGTACGCACTGGCAGCTTAATTAAGCTGCTCGGGTTTAGGGATCCCCGTCTGAGGAGCCCGACGACCCGTTAAAAAATCAGACTGGTGATCGGTCACTGGTGACTACGCCGATCATGAGACCCTGTTGTCTCCTGGCTATCAAGGGCTTTGGTTGTTGAGCCTGCGATAGCGAGACCCAATCAATAGCCTACACACGTAGAGGCCGAAACTGAGGGCTCGCAGGACGGGGGTTCGATTCCCCCCGCCTCCACTCAGGCCGTTCGTTGTCATTTGACGACGAGCGGCCTTTTTCATTGCCACAACTGTCTATCTCCTCGGAGGTTGTGGAGTTGTCGTCCAACGGATCCATGTCATGCGAAGACACACCGCGACAGCCGGAGAACTCCGATTTACTGTCCAGATTACTGACTGATTTGCTGACTGATTTGCTGACTGATTTGCTGACTGATTTGCTGACTGATTTGCTGACTGATTTGCTGACTGAAGCCACGTTGTCTACCGCAGTTGACATTGCAGGGGTGGGCAGTGCTTCAATCGCCCGGGCCTGATCTCCGAGACCGATATGACCATATCGCATTGTCATTCGAACATCGCTGTGGCGAGCCAGTTCCTTTGCCTCCGGCAGGCTGGCACCGTTTCTAAGTAGACCTGTCACATAAGAATGGCGTCCTGCGGCGTGAAAATCTGCAATTCCCTCCGACGTTTCATATGGAATTCCTGCCCGTTCCAGATCTTTCCGGACCATCAGCCACGTCTTTTTCCGTTCCAAAGCTGGAAAAAGCGGCTGTTCGGCATCTAGTTCCGGAAGCCACGAAAGCAGATACTCCCGCAGAGACGAGTGCAGGGGCAGAACATCCTGTTTGCGATGTTTCGAGCATGCGGCCTGAACCGTGACAGTGGCCGGATTCGAGTGCAGATCGAAACTCTTCGGCGTCAGGCTTGCCAGCTCACGCCTTCGCAGACCAGTCAAATAAGCCAGAAGATAAAGGGTGCCGCGAAGCTCACCATTATAGGTCTGGATTTCCACTCCGCTTTCACGCGCAGATTGGATCAGGATGCTGACCTCCTGGTCGGTCAGTGCCCTTCGTTTATGCCGGATATCAGTTTCCGTGTTGAGCCGGGAGATTCCAGCAAGTGGATTCCCGGAAATGTACCGCGGAATCATCCACCGACAGAACGAGTCGATCGCCTGCAGATAATGATTGAAGGTTCGGGCCCCAATCCCGTCGACTTCCCGCATCTCGTGCAACACTTCTTCGACGCTCTGAGCATCGAGGTCGGAGACTTTCTCGATCCCTCCACTCCTCAAGATCTTTTTGATCCGGTTGATCGTTTTCTTAATGTGTCCCGCAGTGCTGTCCTTCCGTGACAATGCTTTGCGGAACTCTTCCAGCAGATCCGACAATGGCCGCAGGCGGCCCTGAGCGGCTTTTTCCTGATCGGGATCAATCAGCCCTCGCCGTCGAAGCATGGCCTCGTGCTCAAGCTTCGCAGCCAGTTGCACGGTTAGATTGCGGTCCGTGAAGCCTTTTCGGCGACGGCGCTTGCCGTTGTGGTCCACGAATTCGAGAAAGTATGGGGCTCGTTTGTCCTTGCGGTCTTTCCCCAGCTTGAATACGGAAGCCATTGTCTTTGCTCCAACGAATGTGAGTAAACAAGATGGACCAACGAGTCTATGCAGTTCTGCCGGAATCCTAAATAACCTTCTCAGGTATTCAGCTCGATTCAGGGCAACCTGCTTCGATCCACTGGCGAACTTCCCCGAAACGCCAGCGTACCGAGCCGTTTATCCGGACTGGTTTCACCAGCTTCTGGGCACTCAGCAAACGGAAGATTGTGCGTTTCGAAATGCCAAGAATTTCCGAGAGTTCGTTAACGTTAATCAGGCGGATATCCGCTTCGTGATTGGCATCGATCATAGATCTCTCCTATGGTGTTAAGGCGACTCTTCAGATTCCGAGTTCTTCTTTGACCTGTTTCATCCGCAGTGCAAAACCTGACAGACTGTGTCGTCCACTGGCCACAATCTTCTTTTTCACGAGTTCTTCCAATTTCGCCGACTCCAGGTCTGGGCCGTGTTCGGCGAGTACATTCGCGATAGCTGTTTTGACGAGTTCCGTGGTAACACATGGTTTCGATCTCTTGGGCGAGTGCCCCAACACCTTAAGCGCGGCCTTCAGCTGCTTCTGTTGCTCCTTCACAGTGACGAGTTCCGCCGAAAGGCTTTCCTCTTTGGTCTTGAGCGGCGCTAGTTGGCGCTGCAATTCGGCAATGATGTTCTCGATTTGAGCATCCATTACTTCTCTCCCTGGTTGGAACGAATTGTCTAGTCGTGATCGATTTCCTGTGACTTCTCGCGCGCGTGATTGAAGCGATCGATCATCCGTTCTCGGAAATCGTCGGTATCCTTTTCGTTCCGAAGATTCCGAAAGGAATCTTCCACTTCATGTTCACGCTGCTGGGCATCTTCGATAGCCTTCTGCTCTTCCTTGCTAAGCTCATGGACAATTCCATGATTGATTGTCCCAGAGGGGGTCGGCTCCATATCGAAATCAGGATCGAACGTCATTTCCGGGGGGTCATGCTCTAAGCGATCCCAATCGACACGTTCTTCGTGATCGCGCTGCCCTTTCTGTTGTTCGTTTGTTGCCTGCGAAAACTCCTGACCTGCGTCAGGTGCGTTCTGGAAACGATGATCATTGCTCATGAGAACTCTCCTGAAGGATGGGGATGGGAAACGTGGAGTTGATTGCGACTAAGATTTCGGCCCTTCATCGAAATGCCCTGCGAGCGGCAGCCCAACGAACGTTCCGCCCTCGCGGGTCCGAATTGTTAGGTGCGCCGGGCGTTCGATACGCATTGGGGCACTCGATGTCGGAAAGACGTATTGCAGATTGGAATTAAGGGCCAGTTCGCGAAGTACCTCGGCAGGTGAAACGAGATCGATGCTGTCACCCTGGCGGCGCGTTGTCTTTCCGAGTCGTCTGCTGATACGGGTCGCGGTTTCCAAATCGTTGCAGCCGAAGTATTGCATGGCCGTACTCGATTCGAGTTCGGCGGCTCCATCGACGCCCAGGATGAACTCCAGTGACTTCCAGCTCTGGGCAAATAGCCAGAGTTTGACGTTGCAATCCCGCAGCACGGTCAATCCATTTCGGATCGCCTCGATACCTTTGCCGTACTGACGGAATTCGTCACAGACAATCAATGTCGGATTCGTCGGCTTAACAGTCTTGATCTGCTGCAGCTGCAAACAAAGTTCCAAGTGCATTCGCAGCCAAGGCAGGGCCGTCTGAAAGGCCGCATCGCCCCGAGGCGGAACCAGGAAGATGCTTATGGGTGCGGCATCGATTCCAACTTCGGTGTAGCTGAACTCGGAGGGACGACTGAGATGCGATCGAATCCACGGCACCGTCATGAAACGGGTGTTGTTCTCGATCTCCGCCATAATTCCGCCATAGGCATTTGTTCCCATCTGGTTGGAGATATTGGCCGCTCCCCGCTGCACGAATCCGTTCATTGCGGTGTTCTGCAGCATCGTGATCACGTTGTTCTGCCAGACATCTGGATCACTTCGGCCGGTCTTCGGATCGATCCCCATGAGGAAATCGGCCACAGCAGGAAGGTTTCGTTTTGAAGGGTCTTTCTCGGTAACTAGGACATGGGCCAGAGCGGAAGCCAATAGCCCCCGAGGACCGAGTGTCCAGAAGCGATCTCGTTGGAACTCCTGGTCAGGAATTGCACCACGAGCGACTGCCATGATCAATTCCGTCACGAACGGCGACTGAGGGTCGAGCTCCGACAGAAAGTCGTAGCCACTACCGGGGGCATAGCGGCTGGAGCCAGCGGGGTCCAAGACGAACGACCGGCCGTTGGGAATGCGATACTTAACCCTGGAAATCTTCCGTGGATCGACGCCTAGATTTTCAAACTCACGGGCCATAAGTGGATCTTCGAACAGACCGGCATCAGCCCGGCGTCCGCACAATTCATCGGCCAGCTCGCTTTTCGTTGATACGACCACAGTTGAGCCGGGCCAGGTCGAGAGACCGCAGGCAATCGCTAGTTTCTTCCCGGCCCCCGTCATGGCGACCGAGCAGGCATGCGCCGACTCCTCCAGGAATACAGGCTCACGGGGTGAATAGAATGATTCAAATGAAGTCCAGCCGACGAAGAGTCCCGATGAGAGTACGCCAGCGTCCGCATCGACTTTGGGCCACTTGCGGATGAAGCGCTTGAAGCCCCTGGGACCCAGCCAACCTGCACAGTTTCCTTCGCTGATGAAATGTCGACGAATCACGCGATTGTTAGAAATGGCTTCCAAGAGGTCGGGGATAATGGCGATCGTCGTTCCCAGGAGAAGTGGCGAGAGCCCGGTTGCGATTGTGGCCCAAGGAATCCCTCCCGGCATTGTGATAGTGTTCGGTGCCAACATCGTCAGTTGGAACAACTCTCGCGAAACGAATAGCACAGTAAGAGTCGTTCCGAAAAAGCATAGGTCCCGATGTCGTTCAATACCCGAGATACCCCACGCACGCAGAAACAGTGTGATCTCGCAAAACCAGAGGCATCCGAGACACCACCAGCTGATCGCGATCAAGTGGTTGGCGAACTGGTTGTCGATAGGAACTGCAGTTCTGACAACAATTCCGGAGATGACGGTCGACAGCCCCGCCCCAACTAACGCCCATAGCCGCCGATATCCGTAGAAACGCTTCGACTTTTGTAGAGAGTCCGCCAGGCCTTTCAGGAACGCGGAAACGATTCCTGCTGCACACGCCAGGAGTCGTAAGCCGATCAAGACGAGTGCGATCAGTCCGATGAGTGGAAGGTACGGCGTCATAACAAGACCCCATGAAGAAGTGATAGAGGAACACTCAAGAGAAAAAATGAGGTATGGACTGTTATCAAATGGCTATAATCGCGATCACAGTCCATACCTTTAGACAGTGACTGTCAGGTCCCGGCAGCTAGCGACCGCAGGACTCCGAGCAGTAGCCCATTCGGATCAGTCGAGAACGTGCACTTGGGAGTCAAGCTGCCCAACCGCCGAAACAGACCTGCCTTCGCCGTCGGAAGTCCGTTGAAGAACGTGTAGACGCGCCGTTCATGCGAAGCAGACTGAAGGAATCCGCCAACTTGACGGACCAGTTGATCTTCCGCCGCTTGCAGGTTGACGGCATTAATTCTTTCTTCTAAACCCGTATCGCCAAGTAGAACAAGCACCTGACGGGATTGAGGCTTTTCACTCGCCTCGAACATCTCAATCGCCTTCGCGACGGCTGTATCGACATTCGCACCTGATCCGTGACCGCTGACGGAAGCCGTTGTGATGAATCGCTTCAAGCGATCAAAGGAGACACCGGAGTCGACCTCCGCTAACTGAAGCTGTTGGAGCGGGAGAGCCGCCAATCCGCCGTTGCAGTAGCAGATCATGCCGACCCGGACGCGAGCCGACGTCTTGGGGATTGCAACCGCCAGATCGAGGAGAATCTGGTTCAAGCGATTACGCACATCCATCATCGAGCCCGACGTGTCGAGCAGAAAGAGGCACTCAATCTCCGCATCCGATCCTAGCAGATCCTCCAGCCCCCGCTCGTCAGTCAAGATGTTCGCTGCGTCGGACGGTGATGCCAGTTTGGGAGCTTCTCGGTGAGTGATTGGAACTTCAATCGGTGCCGGTGCGGGACGTTTCGGTTGAACACGAACAGATTCGAACGATGCTTGAATCATGCGCGGCTGTCCAGGGATCGGCTTGACCTCCCCGTCGAACTGTGACATTCCGAAGTTCAGGGCCGACTGAGGATCCGCCGTGAGTCGGACCAAAGAGCCCCCTCGCTCCTGAACGAATAGCCGCTGAAACCGCGTGACCGCTTCGCGGTGTGCCTGATCAACGCCCCAATGTTGCGTCGGGACAAGCCAGCTGATCTCGGTAGCATTCGGGAATCCCGAGTCTCCATGGAATGGAGACGTCTCCAGATGAAGTGCGGAATCGCTCGGAACAACTCCCTCCATCATCGACCATCCGGCATGGCGAATCTCGTCGTGGTAGATCGGACTTCCGACAAGGAGAATACGGCAGGGCAATTCCGTCTGACGCAATGAACGGATCGTCGTGGGGATTTCATACAATCCGAGTTGGTTGTCTGCGTCAGCATCGCTGACAGCAATGTCACCCGCAAAAAACTTCTGAATCGCTGGCAGCTGCGATTTTACCTTGGGATTCCGCAAGCGTGATTGCTCCGATCCCCTCGGAACCATCACCGTGGACACTAAGCTCTGGTTGTGAACCAGATGCACGACGTCTTGTGGAGCAGCCTCTTTGGTCAGCACCTGGAGATAGACCTCGCGAGACCGAACGCTTGACTGACTGACGAAGACGAACCATTCATGTTCTGCCTGCGACTCTGGAGTCGACCCGCTGCACATCCAGCCAAACAGGAGGATGGCGGGAAGAGCTGGCCAGAAGCGTCGATACTTTTGAACAAGTTGTGTGATACGCTCTTTCATTGGTCCTTACCTTTCGTAACGAGTAATGAGTATTGAGTTCTCATGCCGTAAGCGCGTCATCCATCGACTGAGCCTGCTTTCGCAGGATGGAGCGTTTAAGGGTTCTCATCGCGACGTAGTGGTCGTTGACGAATTTTCGTCGCCCTTGCTTCCAAGATGAGATGGCGTATTCAACGATTCCCAGTTCGCTATTCAAGCGATCGAGTTCCTGTTCGCGCTCCTTCAGTTGCTGTTCGCAGTAGACTCTCTCGGGTTCGATGCGAGGCCGCTGTGTCACGAACTGCTTCAAGAACTTCTGCAGGAAATCGATCATGACGGTCAGAATGATCGCCAGGCCGGCAATCTCCATGGCCAGCATCATCTGGAGATAGATTGATGAGCCGTGGTTGGCGCCTCCCCAAACCGAACCAGTACCGTGCATTGCATCTCCCACCACTTTCGTGAAGCAGGCAACGAGACCGATCGAGAGCAACGCTCCGATAACGTTCATCCCCATGGAGAACCGAGGCTGCAGCTTTCGCGGGAGATACTGCTGGATGCCCTTGAGACACACGCCCGGCAGAGCAGCCAGCACAAACACGAAACAGAATGCCAGAAGCCTGTTCTCTTCGAAGCCCAGCCCTGAGTTCTGTGCCATGTAGATCGAAATCGACTGTTCTGCGAAGACCGCCAGAGCGATTACCAGAGCGGGGACTGCCACCAGGAGGACTCGCAGGGACTTAACGATCTGTGACGATGCTTTGCGGCTCGCGCTGATCACCATCGTGTACTCCGGAGTGGAGTTCACGCGTTCGCTCAACTCCAGGACGCGTTCGCCGACTGAGGAGATCCGACGCTGCAGGCTCTGACGAGCCGCTCTAGCAACGGCCAGCTTCAGAGCACGCTGGGGATCGCTGTCGTACGCGGCACCACTAACACGCACGAAATAATCCACGGGCGTCTTTTCGAACAGCCCCTGTTGAGCGACCGCCATGTCCACTGTCAACGGTGGGTCAACAGTCTGCAGGTACTGCTTTTCATGGGCCGACAAGATGTGACCGTCTTCGAAATTCTTCGAAGTAGCGGCTTTCGGCGTCGGAAGCCGATTTCCGTGGGCATGCATCGATGCCCCGTTGCTTGCGTACGTGTCCGACATTTTCCAGTCCTTTCGAGATAGAGAATTGTCTGATCGAGGGGATTGCAGATTGTGAGAATGATCCATTGCTTCGGATGTCATGCGCCGTCCATGAAGATTGCCATCAAGTGGCTTGCTGGAACACCAGAGTTGGCTACACTGTCCACAGTGAACAAATGGATTGTTTTGCGATTTGCAGTTACTCATTTCCCCCGTATACCGGTCTCGATTCGCGGCTGGACTTTGGGCTGTTTCTCTCGGAAATATGAAAATGAACCAGCTTTCAGATTTCGAAGATCGATACCGGCGGCTGGCTGATCGATTGCAGAAAGTCGCTCGCAACATGCTGCGAGAGCATGGCTTGACGGACGTAGAGGTATCTGGGGAGAGCGTCGTGGACTTGGCAGGCAATTCGTTTGCCAAGCAGGTCAGGGAGGGACAGCTTGATCTCGCTCCAATGACCGATGATGACTTCTGCCGTTTGTTTAACGGATATGTCCGCAACAAGGTTTTGACCGAGCGCGAGAAATGGAACGCCGCGAAGCGGCATAAAGCCGCAGAAGAATCCAGAGAAGTCGACATCGGCGTCCACGATATTGAGGTCGAATTCCGTGATCTTCTCAAGACGCTACTCGATCGCTTTATTGAGAGTGTTGCACACTCTCCTGGCGACGCTGAACTCGCGACACGCTTTTTCTGGACCAAGTACAACGACCCAAAGATTTCGGTGCAGCAATTGAGCAAGACGCTTGGGATGACCTACACCCGGGCACTACGGTGGGAGAAATCGCTTCATTCAATTTGCCGCGATTTGATTGACGAATGACTGGAGAACAGACTCGTGATTGACTCAACACCGGCATATCGCGGTCCCGATGACCTTACACCTCATGAGGAAGCTCAAAAGAATAAGTATTCCGACAGCTTCGAATCGGGTCGATCTCCAGGGGATCCCGCCCGGATCCGACAATTTCTGATTCAGCACGAAATTGATCTGTCTACTCCGCTCGGATTAGCGGTGTTACGGCAAATCGTCCATGACGACATTCTCGATCTGTGCCAGGAAGGTCATCCGATCGATAAGAACTTCTACTTAAGAGAACTTAAAAGCTACGGAGATTTGATCGAGGAAGCGTGGTTAGAAGCTCTCGCAGAATTCGACAAGATCAAAGTTCTTCCTCCGATTGGCTACGGCTCCTGGACGACGTTTCCTGACGGGAAATCCCTGATTGAAGGTGGAATGGGATGCGTCAGGGTTTCTCGTCATGATCGATCCTTTGATCGTGACATCGTCGTCAAATACATCAGGCCCGCGAGGCTCGATTCCCATTCTCGAAGACGCTTTCAACGCGAAGCCGATGTCTTGGCAGCCCTCCCCCACCCTGCAATCCCACCGATTTATGATCAAGGCAAACTTTCCTATCCCCCGGATATGCCCTTCTTTTCGATGAAGCTTATTCGAGGGGAGATGCTTACCGAGTTCTTGAAGAAGGACAATCGAACTGACGCGGACGTCAATGAAGGATTAAGAATTCTTGAGCGAGTTGCAGAAGCTGTCGGATTTGCCCACGACAGAGGCGTTATTCATCGAGACATCAAGCCCCAGAACATCATGTTCGAACAAGGAGATGTACAAGTAATGGACTGGGGGCTGGCCATTCGCCCTTCGTCAAGCGAGGAAGATCGTGAACTCCAAGAGCAGGACTTCCGTTTGGGATTGACCGAACAAACGACTGGTGGCGGTACATTTCGCTATATGTCGCCTGAGCATTTTCAGCTTTCCGATCAACTCACTCCGGCAGCCGACGTATTTTCGATGGGATCAATGCTATGCGAGCTGCTGACGGGCAAACCGGCATACTCTGAAGCAGACCCTAAGAAACTTGAGTTGATGGCCCGTCGAGGGGACCTTTCGGAAGCGCGAGACCGACTTGCAGCGTTGAGGAGCAAAGGAAAGACCTGGTCTGATCTTGCTGACATCTGTGATCGATGTTTGCATCTGGATCCGAAAAATCGTTACGCCAACGGCCTTGAATTGGCCTCAGCGTTAAAAGAACACGATCAGAATGTCCGCCGGCGTCTGATCGACAAAGAGAAGGCGGACGCACGACGGAAGTGGATGAGAGGAGTGATCGCACTTGGGCTCCTACTGATAGCCAGCGGAGCTGCATTTGCCATCGACCGTTCGGTTCAGAATGCAATTAAAGAGACCAATCAAGCGAATCAGCGAGACCGGCTCAATGATGCGACCGGTGACCTTGAAAAGGATATCCAAGCGTTGGAGACCGCACAGCGGTCCAAAGCCGGATGGGAAGCCCTGCGTCTTGATCCGACGTCGTGGGACGATCGGTTGCTCGGAATCCAATCCGGTCTCAAGAGAGTCCAGGCATTGGAGGACACACCCGGCTTCAGGATAACAGCAGACATGGAGGCAGCGATTTCGTCACTGGAAGATCGAGCGATGCTGGTTGACCGAAATCGTCAATTGGCGAAACGCCTTGAAAATATTGCCCTCGACAGTCTGCTCACAACTTCGAGTTCAGGATCCCCCTCGCAAGTGATGGATCGACCCCGCGAAGGATTTCGTCAACTCTTTCGAGAGTACCCTCTGTTTGATCCGGAATTGCAGCAATCCACTTCCGTGGTATCGGCGATCGCGTCTTCTGATACTCCTTGGTTGTGGCTCCACGTGATCGACGAATTCGCCAGCTGCTTTTTCACCGAGGATGACTGGGGTCACCGTGGCCTCCTACGTGAGATCGCAGCGGAAGTCGATTCCGATGAATTCGCCAACACGGTTCGACGAGTTGATGCGGCAAGGTTCCCGGATCACGGGGAGCTGCGGACAATCGCAGAAGACCAACGCTGCACTGCTCTTTCGCACGAACTGCTATCCGCTCTGGGACTCGGATTGAGAATGCATGGTGAAGCCGAACGTTTTGAGCGAATCTGTGAGGACGCGGCCACATTTCGAAGCAATGACTTTTCTCTCTGGAGCGGCTTGGGAAGAAACGTGACTGATCTCGCGATCCAGAAACGTGCATTTACGGCAGCCCTGGCTCTACGGCCAAACAATTTCTACGTCAATTGTGCAATGGGTAATACATTGCGGGATGAGGTCACTGGCCAGAAGACGCCTGATTTACCCCAGAGCAAACATTTGCTCGAACAGGCTGTCTTTCATTTCCAGCGAGGTGCGGATCATGCTCCACTTCCTGACAAGGGCATCCTCTACCACAATCTTGGCCTGACCTACGAAGATCTTGGCGAGATCGAGAATCAAATCTGGAAAACGGAAAATCCAGGATTGGCTTTTCTCGGGCGGAATCGCACTCCTCCCGATGGAGAAGGTGACCGAGCCTTGTTCGCGTACCAAGCAGCAGTTCAAGCCAGCCCTTCTTTTTCGCCCGCTTGGAACAACTTAGCAATCCTCTATCACGCGAAGGGAGACTTTGCCAACGAACAGCGTTGTCTGGAGCGCGCGTGTGAGAATTCGCCGACGTACAGTTGCCTGATTAATTATGGGAATTTTCGATTACGTCAAGAACGTTGGAAAGACGCTGAGGAAGCCTACACTGCAGCTCACGAGCTTAATCCGAATGACCCGATCTCTTTGGCATGCATGGGAGACGTCGCACTCAAACTCCAGCAACACAAACGAGCTCTAGATCTCTACACGAGAGGCTTGGAACTCAGCAGTGAAGAGAGTTCGTCCTTTCGATATTGCCGGCAGCAGATTGAGAAGATTCAAAAGGAGATGAAAAAGTAGGCTGGCAGCAAGAGCAGATCGAGCAATTAATGATAAACAATAATCCACGCTAGTCTGCCGTCGAGGAAAGCTTCGCATGGCGACCTGCTGAAATTTCTTGACATATTATTTGTAACTGTGGCAGGCTGGAATGGTACGACAAGGAGGTCGACCATGCCAGAACAAATGCCAACGCCTGATGACAGCCAGGTACCGGACCTACCGGTCACCATTCTGCGTGACCATCGACTGAAATGCACCATCTGGGACCATGAAGGCCATGATGGATCGCGATACACATTCGAACTAACTCGCTTGTTTAAGAGCGAGTCGGGAGACTATTGCGAATCCCATGAATTTACCGCAGACGAGTTACCTCGTGTGGGGCTCTTGCTTCAGAGAGCATATGCTGAGATTCACGAACTCTGCGAAAGAAATCGCGAGTCGAGGGGCCCGAACAATCCGGAACCTTAAGTTCATAGCCAGATGTTCTTCGCACTTCACCAAGTTCTCGGATGGCAAACTGTGGCAGAAGCCCCAGTATTGAGAAACATGCCCCGCTTCGGGGCGGGGCATGTCGCAATGATTGGACTTACTTGTTGCCAGCGTTTCGGCCTCTGTCGTACTGCTCTTTCAGAGCCGCATTTTTGGGCGGATCATACGGTTTGCCTTGAGACGCTTGCCCTGCTTTGTAGGCCCCGTCAGCGTTCATCTTCTCATTTCCCATTGCAGCCGTCTCCTACACGAGTGAAAAGAAATTGTATGCCTCTTTGGATTGACTGATCAGTTCACCTTGGAGGCCTCAGACTCCGGAGCGGCCATCAGTATACACGGTACATTTATACCGTCAATTCTGCAGCGATTGGTCTCACTCATTTTCAGCGATCAGGCATCTGACGGTCTTGCTAAGGACTGTCGCCGATCATTTCACCGTTTCATTTATTGACCGGCAGCCGGGGGGTGAACGGTCAACAAAATGAAAAGGAGATCTGACCATGGCAACTGCACTCAAGAACAAACCTGTCGTCACCCTGCGTGATCGCAACCTGAAAGCCGTCATCTGGGAGAATGAGTCCCCGAACGGCAACTTCTATTCCGTCGAGTTATCACGGACTTACAAAACGGAAAACGGCTACCGTGATTCCCGCAGCTTCAACGAGAGTGATTTGCTCGTCATCGCCAACCTGTCGGCCAAAGCCTACGACCGCCTGAGCGAACTCAAGCGTAAGAAAGCGGCCACACTCGAACAGGCTGCCCAATGAAGCCTGGGATCCACACCGTGGAACTGCCGGTCGCACCTGTGACCGGCAGCCCTGTCCCCGGCCTGACAAGCATTCATGCGGTCAGGTCACGCGGACCTTACGGAAACCGGCAGTATCGTGGCAACTGCGGAGGCTATCTGATCCGCGACCTACTGCGGTACTTCCAGCCACGGCATGTGCTTGATTGCATGTCCGGCAGCGGAACATGCGGCGATGTCTGCCGAGAGCTTGGGATCGATGTCACCGAATTCGATCTCCATCAGGGAACCGATGCCGGCCTGGCCGCCAGCTATGATGGCCTGCACGACATCGATTTCGTGTGGATGCACCCGCCCTATTGGAGAATGATCCGGTACAATGATGATCCACGCTGTCTGTCAAATGCAGCGACGCTCGAAGAGTTCTTGTCGCGTCTTCAGCAGGTACTTCGTCTGGCGAGCGGTGTTCTGTCCGGCAACGGCAAGATCGCCGTCCTGATCGGCGGCTACTCCGATCAGGGCCGTTATCAGCCCCTGCCACAGTTGCTCGTCGAACGCGCACTCCGCGAGCAGCTCTGGCCCGCCTGCACAGAAATCATCCGCTTTCAGTTCGGCAACACGTCCTCTTCCAGAGCGTATCGGTCGCGGTTCATCCCAGGGCTTCACGATACCTGCCTCATCTTCGAGAAGATGTACGGCCATCAGGAATAACTGTTCTCAAGCAAGCACCGTAGGGCACTCCCTGCGGTGCTTGCTCTTGTCCTCCACCAATGAGCAGTGCCATTGTCGACGGCATTGGCCCGCATGCTGGCGTATGCCGTTCTTGCCTCCGCCCCAGAAGGCTGGCAATCTCAAACGATGCCAACCCAGCAAGGAGGTTAAAATGCCCAAGCGACGATCATCCCGCGACTCAACCGAAACCAACCAGCCGGCCGCTGTCGTCCGCGACGGACCGCTCAAGTGCGTGCTGTGGCGGAACCAAGGCGAAGACGGCCCGTGGTACGCAGCCCAGCTGACCCGGGTCTTCAAGACCGAAGCCGGGTATCAGGAAACCGGCAGCATCGCCGCCAACGATCTGCTGCGTGTCTCCTTTCTGGCCCAGCAGGCCTACGCCGAACTGCTGGCTCTCAAAGCCGCTGATCGTGCCCAGGCGAACCATCAGCCGGAGGCTTCTGATGAAGGACCTGACCCGTTCTGATCTGGCGCAGTTCTCCGGCTCCGTCAATTTCTACCGTCATCAGTTCAATCGGGCCGTAATCTTCACCGACGGCATTCACCACGTTGCCGAACATGGCGAAGCCCACTGGCTCATCGACGATATCGCCATCCATCTGGGCAGCGACGAGTTCCGCCAAGCGGTCCGCAAAGACGAGCGGGTTCGTCTGATGAGCTTCTGGAAGCTGGCTGTTCATGAAGACCGGAGCGCGGAACTCACGGCCCGGGCTGACAGCGGCGAACCCGCCTTCATCACGCAGACAATTCCCTGGACTGATTTCCCGCTGGACGATCTCGACATCTGGGTCGCCGCGAACGAATTCGCTGGCTACACCCTCCTGCTGCCGGGCGAATACTGACCCGCATTAAGATTTTGACTCGGGCCGGCTTGGCGTGATATGATCACACAAGAGGGCAACTATTATGAATATCACTATTTCCGTCAGTTCCGATCTACATCTGCACGCAGCCAAAGCCGGCTTTACCAGCGTCGACGCTTACGTCCAGCACCTCATCGAGGAGGATTTGACCGGCTCGAAGCACGAGGAACTGAAAGACGCCGCCCCGTCCGACGAATTTGCCGCGTGGAAGCGAGAGCTCGACGACCTGCTGGAAGTGCTGCAGCCCGGCCATCCTCATGTGGACGATAGCCGCGAGGCCATCTACTCCGAACGAATCTCCGAGCTGAGCCCTCATGCAGATTCTCCTTGACAGCAATTTGCTGCTCAGGATCGCCACGCCAGCCGATGCCCGGCATCAGGAAGCGTTGCAGGCGATCATCCTGCTCAAGCAGCAGGGACATCGACTCGTGATCGTGCCGCAGAACCTCTACGAGCTCTGGTGTGTTGCCACCCGCTCCCCAAACGCGAACGGCCTCGGACTGACCGTCGATCAGGCCGAAGAACTCGTGGAACGCTTCCTCCGCCTCTTTCATCTGCTCCGCGATGAACGTGCGATCTACGAGCACTGGCAGGCCCTGGTCACGCAGTACCAGGTCGCAAGCACCAAGAGCTTTGATACCCGCCTCGTCGCGGCGATGAAGCGACACGGAATCACGCATCTGCTCACGCTCAACGCACGGGACTTCCGTCGCTATGCGGAGATCGTCGTGCTGGAGCCGCAAGGTGTGATCGCGTCTTCTGGGGCGCAGCCGGGTCAAGCGGGCGCGTAGCTCCCCTCCTCCCACTACACCGGCGTTCCGCGTTGATTCCGTAAATCCTCGTTCTTCTGATGACGATGGCACTGCCGCCGCATTATGCAAACTCGGCGGCAAGCGGCGCACGGATTTGCCATCGACAGCCCGGCGAGAGCTTCACCGCAACCTCTTCTCCTGACGGCGGCCGGCTATGTGCTGTCGACGCCATGAATCCGTGCACCCTGTTCGTGGGGCATGCACCATGTGTCCAAGAAGTGGATGAACCACAAATTTAGGTCCACTGTGGCGCCTGATGACCTCTCATGGCATCGGCTGACCTCATGGTGCATGCCCCGGTATGGCGGTGGATCACTTTGTCATTGACGGGTCATCCTGAGATGCGGTTAATTCGGTGACAGGGGTGGAGCCAGATGTTTTTTCCCTCCGGGAAAAACGCTGTGACCGTTCTGGCGAACAGTGCACAGCCATCCGGCCAGGGTGTCACCCTGGACCCAGTCAGGGGAGACTTCGCTCTCCCCCGACACCCCCATCGCCCACGCCGTGGGGGCTGCACGATGCACCGTCTTTCCGAAAGTCTTCGCCTCCGGATGGTGGTTCCCGTGCCCGGCTCCCGTCGCTGCGTACCGACCGTGCTCACGTCACTGGAGAATGTCATGTCGAATGCGTCGTCTGCTGCACCCCGTACCAGCCGCCTCGGCCGGCCGAAGAAAGGACCCGACACGCTGCGGACTGAAGAAATCCGTCTGTATCTCACGCCGGCCGAGAAGCAGCGGCTGCTGGATGATAGTCGGACTGCCGCCAAGCGGCCGGCCGACTATCTCCGCGAGCTGATCACCGGACACCGTCCTGCCGCCCTGGCCGGTCGTCGGTCCTGCGATCCTCGGTTCCTGCTGGAACTCAATGCGATCGGCAACAACCTCAACCAGGCCGTCCGAGACATGCATCTGGATCACCCGAGACGGCATGACTGGCAGCAGCTGCAAGTCCTGCTCAAGGCAGCACTGGAAAGGGCGGCATTCGGCAATGTTCGTTGAACTCACACGAGGCCGGTCCTTTCGCGGGCTGGCCCAGTACTGTCTGCACGATGTGGAGGAGCCCTCCTCGGAGCGAGTGGCCTTCGTCCAGACACGCAATCTGGCCACGGACGATCCGCAGGTCGCCTGGCGGATCATGGCGGCCCGGCACTATCTGCAGGATGAACTCAAAGAACAAGCCGGCGTCGCGCGGGGCGGAGCCCAAAACGGCAAGCCGGTTGGTCATCTGGTGATCAGCTGGCGAAGAGATGAAGCGGATGCTGAGCAGCTGAACGCCCAGAGCATGGTCCAAGCGGCTGCCGGTGCCTTGCGAGCCATCGGTGCCAGTGGGCATCAGGCCCTGATCATTGGGCATAACGATACGGCACATCCTCATTGTCACGTGATCATCAATCTGATCGGCGATGATGGCCGGCTCAAGAAGAACTGGAAGGAGAAAGAAAAGCTGAGCAAGTTCGCCTTGAAGCGGGAGATCGAAATCCACGGCGAACCGATCGTGGAAGCCCGTGAACAGAACTGGCTCGACCGTGAAGCCGGCGAGTCCCCTCCTCCCGTCCGCAAGCGTCCCCGCCAGCTCTACGAGCTTGATAAAGCAGCTACCCAGTGTGAACAGGTTCGCTCCTTCGCGGTTGGCCACCTGCGCAGTCTGGCCAGCCTTGAACAATCCAGGCGTGCACAGCAAGAGCGGCACCGGCGGCATTCGAAGCAGTTTCAGGAAATCCAGCGGGCACGGAAGCAGAGAATTGAACAGACCACGACTGACCAGATTCGTCAGGCCCGGTCAGAAGTCCGCAAGAGCTATCGGACGCGATGGACGGAGCTTCTGCGACAGCAGCGGGACGAGCGACTTGAGTTTGTGCAGAACGAGGACACCCTGAAGGGTTCTCTGTCCAATGCCCTGCGGTTAATCAACTGGAAACAGCTGCTTGGTCGCCGTAGCGATCCGGCCCAGCCCGGTTTGAGCGACGCCTTTCAACTCCTGACCTCCGAAGCCGTGCGGCGGGAACGGATGCGCCAACGCCAAGACGCTGAGCGGAACCGGCTCAGGCAACGCCAGTACAAGGAAGAGGCCGCCTGGACCGAAAAGATTCTGCACGAGAAAAACGCAACGCTGCGTTCCCATGCAGAGCGCGAAGCGGCCCGGCTGGAAGCCCTCAAGCAAAAACAGGCACGGAGCCGGAAATTGTTGCAGGATCAGCAGAAGAGACTGAGTCAGGAACGCGCTGCGGTACTCGATGAGTTCCGGCTCAGAGAACTGTTGAAGAAACGTCAGCAAGTGCTTGATATCGAACGGAATGCGGACCCCCCTCCTCCCGATTCTCAACTGGAAGCTGAATCTGGCGGCCGAAAGCGAACGCGGCGACCCCGCAAGGAGCGCGCCCCGCGACTGCCCCGAGTTGAATTCAAGGATTTGACACGTGAAGCATCCAGAGAGACGTTGTCTTCATCAGCTGAACCGTCAAAGGATGATTTCGAAGAACGGATGCGGACACGATTTAATGAACGGTCTCGGGACCGAAACATGGACCGCGATCGATAGAGCGGATCGCTCTACCGCATGTCCACAAATGAGCGTTGATTGACCTGAAACGAAGTGTCTTTCGCGGACGGAACGGTTACACCATGAAGTAAACTGCTATAGAGTCTCTTATTCGCTCAGGTCGCAGAGGAAAACACCCCTCCTCAGCCCTCACCAAAGACAGACCTGAGTTCCTGAATGGAAGTACGGTCCGTCGCCTGCGCCGGGAGGTCGGGGCGCAGCGGAGGGTGACACCCCGACGCTCCCGGCTCCGAAGACAGACCTGCAATCAGAATATGTCAAAGGGGCCCTTGGCCCCCTACTCCCAATCAGGTCGTGCGCCAGAGTCTGCTCCAGACGGATTTGCTGCGTTCTTCTTCCAGGGCCCGTTTGTACTGAGCAAGCTTCTTGCCGGCGGTCTCTTTGAACTGGTCAAATTCCTTCCGCAGCGACTGGTCCTGATTGGAGATCTGTTTCTGGACGGCGAGCAGTGTCTTTTCCCATTCGTCGGATGACTTTCGGTGGTTCTCCAGGAGCAACGTGGCACGGTTCTGCCCCTCCTGGGCGAGCTTGAGCGATTCCTGCAGCTGCTCCACCTGCTCCCGGTACTGCTTGCGTTCACGCTCCCGTTCCTGCTGCTCTTTTTCCAGAAGATCCTGCAATCGCTTGAGGTCCTGCTGATCAGTCTGATCGGACAGTGCATGCACAGTGGCCGCAGACCCCCTCTTCTCTTCCTGATCAAACTGGCACGCATCGCCATAGACGCGGATCAGTTCCGCGGCATCGATGACTTTATTGCCACCCTCATCCACATCCGCAGAAAGCCTCCCTTCCCGAATATGCTTCGAAATCGTGGTTCGGCTCTTTCCGGTGATCCGATTGGCAGCTGAAATCGAGTATTTGGTGCTGGTCACTGTTGAACACAGGTGCAAGATCGGTTGAACATGATCTGACCATATCACGCCTGGAACCGCCTCCACAATTCCTGCATCCGTGTGTCAGGGACTTATCCACAAGGAACCGGGGCAGGGGAGGCTGGCCACGACTGACCAGTGTGCACAG
This sequence comes from Planctomycetaceae bacterium, assembly GCA_017795105.1. GTDB lineage: Bacteria > Planctomycetota > Planctomycetia > Planctomycetales > Planctomycetaceae > Rubinisphaera. The sequence goes on along the minus strand of CP051247.1, from coordinate 4,269,614 downwards.
CGGTATGCAACCACACTGGTCGATCAATCTGGTCAAAACGGCTGCTCACTGGTCAACAGTGGTTGAACAGAGTGTCCAGGCCAGTTGCTGGCGGCAGCCCTATAGCGGCAATCTGGTCAGCGGCGAGCATTGCACAGCCTTCATCGCCGGTTCAACACTGTGCAGGCACCGGCTGGACAATTTCTGATCGATTGTTGTGCAGGAATCATGTAGGCTCATTCCCAGGAGAGCCGAATCGTGGCTTTCTGTTCTCACCAGGCTGATCATTCTGAGCGGCCTACCACTCACCAACCAAACCAAGGAGGGCATGACCCCGGAAGCTTCACACCGCAAATAAAAAAACCGCCCACATCGTGGCGGCTTCTTCATTCGAAGGGGACTTCGAGGATCTCACAACTCCACCGTAGCGCCCCCTGATCGAAAATGCAAATCAAAAATGATTCGGCAGCGTTTTTCTGCACGCTGAATCTTGCAATCGGCGGCAGCGGCGACGGACATGCAACACATCAATGTACTATCAGGAGATTAATACCAGATCTGCAGTAGGGCAGGGGGGCTGCCGCGTGGCCTCCGCTTCGCTACGGTCGTCGCTCGCATTCTGTGAAGAATTTGGCGGCTTGGAGGAGGACGTCAATCGCTATGACATCTTGCTCCTCGTGAAGAAGGTCGGTCGACAGGCCGGATTTTCACCCAGGATGATCCAGCTGCTGGATTACTACATGGCCTTTACCCGCGACGTCGACTGGGAGGAGGGAAGCCGTCCGATTGTCTTTCAATCTCTGGCAAGAACCGCGCTAGACCTTGGCGTCTCCGAGCGGCAGATTCAAAAGCTCGAACAGTCACTCTTCGAGGCCGGAGCCATCACATGGCACGACAGCGGCAACTACAAACGGTACGGCCAGCGCGATCCCGCGACCGGTCGGCTCCTCTATGCCTACGGCGTCGAACTCACACCTCTGGCCGAACTCCGTCCCGCGCTCGAACGCAAACTGGAGGAGAAACAGCAACACGATGCGACATGGATGGAGACGAAGCGCCAAATCTCCTGGTATCGCAGCCAGCTCCGCAGCACACTGGAGGAACTTCGGGCCTCTGATGTCGAACCAGTTCAGATGATCCAGTTCCAGCAGCAGTATGATGCGATTGCCATTCAGATCCGCTCGCATATCAGCCTGACGAACCTGAACAGCCTCCTGGCTCGCCACAGAAGCTTGCTGAGTGAACTGAAGGCGATCGCCAGGGCAGGGGGCTTGGATAAGAAACAGGGCGATCTGCCGCCTTCTCTGATGGAAAAAACAGCGATTCATTCGCCCAAAGGCGAACAAAGGTTCGTCCACTACAAATCTACCACTCAACAATCACTTGATAAATCAATACCAGGTAGCCCGGAGGGCAGGGGCTTTCAGGAAAGCGTAGCGGCGAAGCCGGAGCCAGATCGGCATACGCCGAACACGGGGCAGCAGCATGTGAACCTGCAAATGGTGATCGATGCAGCCAGTGACCGGTTTCGGGAGCAGATGGGTTTCGGACGGGAATGGCCCGATTTTATCGAGGCAGCCTACCGTCTCCGAACCCATCATGGCATCTCTCAGGCAAGTTGGGCGGAAGCCTGTCACCTGCTCGGGCGGGTCGGCGCTGCCCTCTGTCTGATGATCACGGACTGCGCGACGCTTCGCCAGGATGATCCGGTTCGGCAGCCGGCCGCCTACTTCAGGGCCATGGTCAACCGCGCGAAAGCCGGAGAACTTCAGCTGCACCGTTCGATCTTTGGCCTGCTGGAACGAGAGAAGGGGAAAGCAGCATGAAACTGCGGAAAAAGCGGGTGAGGGGACTGAAACCCCTCCGGACGAGCCGGAGGGGCATCGCTGACTACTTCTTGCCGTCCTTGCCTTTCTTTTTCTGATCGTTCTTGGTTTTGGGAGATTGATCGTGAGGATGTCCGCCGCCATTCGTCATGTCTCTGCCCTTTGGAATGAGAACGCCACCGAATAGTCCATTTTGGACTATTCCATGTCGGACTATACGCTCTGCCGTCCCCAATGGCAAGGCGTTATGGAAAAATCGGTTTACACTGCTGAATATCAGGTTCTTCTGCGGCTGCTCAAAGAACTCCGCCGGAAAAGCGGATTAACGCAGGTGGACCTGGCCGAACGTCTCGGCGAAACGCAGTCAGCCGTCAGCAAGATTGAGCGGGGTGAGCGGAGGGTCGATCTCTTCCAGCTCCGACACATTTGTCACGCGATCGGAACGACATTGCCGAAGTTTGTGGCCGCACTTGAAGACCGGCTCGAAGAGTAGGTCAATCCAGCTGGAGTAGCATGTCGAGGCGGGCGTAGTACTTCACAAGCGTGTCACGGGAAGCAAGCAGAAAGAGGGCAAAGAGAGCGATCACAAGTGTCAGCTCGATCCACCGAAACCCCGACGTCAGCCAACGCGCCACAGCGGCGAAGAGACAGGCGACCGCCGTATTCGCATAGAACTGATAGTACCGATAATGGATTTCGTTCAGCAGTTCGTAGGCAGCCGTGTGCTGGTGGAAGTTCTTGAAGCTCCAAGCCGACTTTCTGACGCCGGTCACGTGATGAAAGGTATCGACTAACAGCCAGCGGAGCGTGCTCGCGAACAGCCCACACCCCACCGATGCAACGGTCCCATAGAGGAATCCGCCAATCGTCTCACCAGCAGCATCGCTGATTCCGAGCCAGCTGCGAATCTCAGGCTGGAACTGCCCAATCCCCCACAGGAATATGGATCCTGGGATGACGTATGCAATCAGCAATCCAAAGCTTTCCGAAGAATTCTTCCGCACCGGCCTCTCGTCTATTGAAGTTCACTTTCCCCCGTTTCATAGCGCAGAACGGCGAGAGTGTCACGAACAGAATCGCAACATGATCGGTCCCCTGAAGTTTGCATTTTCGAAGTACTGCTTCGGGTACGAGCAGACATTGAACAACCATAGCAAGAATTTGAGCCGGATTGACAACCCGCAGTTTGTGTGCATTGATCGGATGCACGCTTACAACGCGGGTGGACTAGATGAAAAAGCAGCCTTCCAGAGATCTCTATCAGGACGTGACCGATCGCGTCTTAAAGCTGCTCGACCAGGGCACAGTCCCCTGGCGGAATCCGATCCGCCGAGCAGCCGGCGGGGGCTGGCCACGGAATCTCGATTCCGGGAAAGACTATCGCGGCATCAATGTGTTCCTGCTGGCGATGCGGACCTGGGAGGAGGGGTTTCGGTCTGATTTCTGGCTGACCTTCAAGCAGGCTCAACAGCAGGGAGGCCGGGTCCGCAAGGGTGAGAAATCGACGCTGATTGTCTTCTGGAAACAGGTCAATTGCACCGATCCACAGACCGACGAAGAGGTAAAGATTCCCATTCTACGGCACTACAATGTCTTCAATGCCGAGCAGTGTGACGGGATCACACCACCGGATGCTGCGCAAACTGACGCATTGGCACCTGCAGTCGAACGCATTGCCGAAGCCGAGCGAATCGTCACCGACTACCGCAATGGACCTGAGATCATGCACTGCGGCCGCCAAGCCGTGTATCGTCCTCTTATGGACCGGGTCGAGATTCCCGAGCCGGAACAGTTTGAGTCGGGCGAATCGTACTACGCGACACTGTTTCATGAACTGTCACATTCCACGGGCCACAGCAAGCGGCTTAACCGGGGACTCGACACGAAGCTAGCTCCCTTCGGTTCGGCCGATTATGGCAAGGAAGAACTCATAGCAGAGATGTCAGCGGCGTTTCTCGCGGCTGCATCTGGGATCAGTCCGCCGACAATAGACCAGTCAGCGGCCTACATTGATAGCTGGCGTGCCGTCCTCAAAGCGGAAAAGAGACTCGTAATCACTGCGGCAGGAGCTGCTCAACGCTCCGCCGAATGGATTTTGGGCAGCAGTCCACCTGAACGATCGACGAGCTGATCACGATGGAAATCCAAACCCGTCGTTTCCGGTTCCTCCAGCTGCAACGAGACGCTCTAAATTGTCGAAGATACGTTGGCGGACACGCGGTACTTTCCATAAGTTATATTATCACAGTGAGGTGGTTGAGGATTCCACCTTGCCCCATACCTCTAGGATCGCCCCACTCGCTAAAGTGGTGCTCCTCTGATGCGCGATATTGTATATTCGGTATTAATGTCGTTAAATCTGCTTCAGCTTGCAGCGCCGCGGCAGCATCCCGTCCATGATACACCCACTCGTTCTACGTCACCTGAATGTCTAAGTTTGGTCGCCAATGTGCTCTTCCGACACGGATTCTGAGGCCCTCACCGACCGCAGTCGGCGGAACGGAGCCAGTTGAAGAACGCCGTTTCGCTCGGAGAGCACGATCACTGCGTCGGAAAACCGCATATTGCCCTGCATTCCTCGCAATGCAGGGCTCTCTTACCGTTGGTGAGTGAGGAATCCAAACAGGAATTCTCGCTATCCCGTTCCCCTTTGCTGCCGTGCACCACAACAGATAGCGAATCGACCGGAACTCCAGTTCCAATAAAGCATGGACTGCCGTCGCTTGCTTAGTTGATATTCCCCAAGATGTGCGGTAAAAACAAATGCACGGATGACCATATTTAAGGATTTGCGATGGACTTGACCGAGGTGAAGTCATCGCCTCACTGAGAGCGAAAGTGATGGGCCGCGCTGAACAGCGAGCGATATCCGAAATACCCCACAGGCTTCGGCCGGCACTAGAGGCATTGCTTCAAGCCTCCAAGTACGCTGTAGATACGGACAGAAAGGCGTGGGACTTCGCAGTATCGATACGCCGACTTCTGAACCTAGGAGCAAGCGAAACGGATCTGCGCTGGCTCGTCCTCAAGAGCTTCGTCGAGCACGGTCGCGAGGTAACAATCGAAGGCGACGATGGTCGTGAGTTTCGCCCAACAGGCAATCTCACATTCTCTCATGCGACCTGCTTCGTCCTCACCGATAGGGGAATCAAAGTTGCAAGTGTACGTTGCGTTCCACCGGGCAATGGACAGGCGACATCGCTTAGAACCAATCAGCAAGAAGATGCTCACCTTCCGTTGCCGGCACCTGCTGTAACCTATTGATATCGGTATATGTCATCCTGACCATTAAAGGGTCCGATTCCTCCGCTTCCATCCCAGCTGTGACAACCGCACAAGCCTGGATCAGCACCCGAGAAAAGCATAAGGGCGTGACGGCCCGCCTAGCCTCGAAGTGCGAGTAGGGAAAGCGGATTATGAAAAAGCAGCGCCCGAACTCATTGCATTTTCAGGCCGGAAGGACCGAGGTAGGGCGATGGGGTGTTCCACTCGTTGCTGCTGTCAGTAAAGTACATCAGCAGCTTTCTTGCCCTCGTAGTGGCAACGAACAATAACCGCCGGTACTCATCACGCTCTTGATTTGTCTTGCAGCCGAAGAACGGCACCCTCCCGTCATGAAGATTCACGACCGCGACAGCATCGAACTCACGACCTTTGGATTTATGCATCGTCAGCAAGGTGATGCAGTTGTCCGGCAACGCTACCATACCGAGGTCTACCACCGGCGTATTCGGCACGTCGACGCCATTGCGTTCCATGTCGGCGATCATTCCCTGAGCAGAATTGATAAACACCCCGCGATTGCTGTCGGTCAGCAATTCCTCTTCGATGAGAACTTCCTCGCAGGCTGCCGCGGTATTGGTCAACCACTCAGCGGCAGCTTCGTGTTGTTCGCGGACAGCCCTCGCCGCATTGATGAGGCGAAACACGATTACCCGCCCATGGTATTTATACAATGTCCAGACCGTGGTGTCGGTCACGTTTGCCAAGGTGATGAAGAGCGCCTTCTGCACCGCCGCCGCGGCATTGCATGACTCTGCTCCAAGGTACGCTGCAAGCGCCTCCGACAGGAGCGCAAAGTCGTGCTTTCTTCGATATGGCCGAGACCCAGGCCCAACGACCCCGATCCCCTGATTGCGCAACGCCTTTCCGATTGGCGGCAGGTCCGTCCACCATGGCGCCAGAATAGCTGTCTCACCTAGGCTGATGTCCAGCTCATCCACCGCGGGAAGGAAGTGATCGATGATCGCTTCGACAGCGGAACGGCAGTGCCGGTAGATTGGCGGCACCTTGAAATCCTTATGTTCTCCAACCGCCTTCATTGCCGGGTCAGTCGGGCACAACAGCTGCGCCTTATCCACAATCAACTGCGAACTCCGGAAATTGCCGCTCAACCTACAATCGGTCCGAGCCTTGATCTTTTTGGCGAACGCCTCCATAAGCTCCGGCTTGGCCCCGGCGACGCTGAGGATAGACTGGTTCGGGTCACCGACGATGAACATTTTGGAACGCTCTTCCTTGAAGACTCGCCAGAGCATCCGCGCCTGGGCTACTGTCGTGTCCTGGAACTCGTCGACAATGTACCAGGCGAATCGCGCCGCCAGTGCGCTCGCGATGAAATCGTGTGCTTCCACCAGTTTCGCTGAAAAGTACACAATGTCGTTCAGCGTGACCTTCCGCTCGGCATCGAGCCGCTCGCAGAACTCAGCGATGGCTTTGTCTGGAAGGCGGGTTGTGGTCGGCTTCCCATCTGGCAGGGTCCGCTGCACCTGTTCAAAGTCATCGCGCACTCGCCGATCCAAGTCATATTTCTCCGACAGTTCCTTCACGATACCTTGGTACCAGTCATCGTCTGTCGTGACGATTTCCCAATCGCCTTTGAGGTGCGGCAAGAAGTGCGCATGTGGCCTGAGTATATTTGTCAGGCAGAACGCATGAATTGTGGAGACTTCACAGTGCATACTGTCTTCGTATGTGCTGTATTCACGCAGGCGGCGCTCTATTTCTTCTACGCCCGCAACGGTGAAGGTAATGCAGGCGATACGCCGCGGCGTGTCACGAACATCATCTATACAGCGCAGGAGCTTGGCGATGATAGTGCGCGTCTTCCCGCTTCCGGGGCACGAAATCAGCGCTAGCGAGTCGGGATGGTTGACCGCTTCTTGTTGGTCTTCGGTTAGGGGGATCATTCCGCCACCCACTTAATCGCTTCGCGAAGGTATTGCGGCATGTCGCTTGCCTTGTCAACGTGCTTCGACGCAACCTGCGCAAAACGCCCCTTTGAAAACCGCTTAGAGGCCGCGAGTACCTTTCTTCGCGCCTTTTCAAGCTCATGTTGTTGCTCAGCCGACAGCGTTGCCAACCCAGCGAGTTCGTTTCCCAGTTTTTCGAGGAAGGCCGACGTCTTGGGTGCCCCCAGCTCTTTGCAGGCAGCGGCGAACATCGGCAACGTGCCCGGCATGGTGAGTTCCATCTCGAAAGTAGTTTCACCGATGAATACCTTAAGATGGTTGTTCGCCATTTTTTTCAGTTTCTCGATCCGCCCGTACCCCACGTCGTCGGTCGCGTCGTCCTCCAGTTCCTCGGCCGCTTCCTTCTGATTCTGTGCATCCCCATCTGTGATGATCGAGCATTTCTTTGCGATGGAGGTCGGACCGAAGAGCTTGGAGTAGGCGTCGAAATGGGCGCCGTGGATGGGGATAACCGAAACGCCTTCTTCGTCTAGGTCGATCTTCAGCACATGTTCGACCAGAGGTGGCAGCAGGAATAGTTCTGCCGGCCCCTCGACCAGAACCACCCTACGTGCGAACAACAGGGTCGATCGTGTGGCATCCAGGTATCGCTCCAGATCAGCAATTTCCTTCGGCGTTAGGTTTGCTGCACTGGCCGGCACGGACGAGTGCGTTGACACCGTTCCGTCGTCGGTCAAAACGATCATCGATTCAAGCGGGGCCTGAGATGTGATGTGCGTGCTGTGGGTGGTAATGATCGCCTGTGCATCATCTGACCGTAGGGAAGAATAAAGGATTCGCTGCAGTTGCGGGTGGAGGTGTGCTTCCGGCTCTTCGACGATGAGCAATTGTCCGGCCCGCTTCGCCTCTTTAACGCGACGTGAGAAGAATGCCAACAACATGCTGATGTAAAGAATATTGTTCAGTCCAAGCCCGTTTCGGTTCGGCTCGAACTGCTTCGTCGCCTTGTTGGACAGGAGCACGGTCAGGTTTCGCGAAATATCGCTGAAGGCAGGCGAGGCCATGCCTAATTCAACCCCCATGGTGAACGCTTTACCGGCAGTTTTATCCATCGACTTCTTAATTTCGCCTCCCACTTTGGAAATCGTCTTGCTGCCCGATATTTTCTTATTTGCATCCTGCAGGAAACCGACCAGTTCGTCCTGCTCTTCCTTCTTGATATCGGCAGACGTCAGCAGGCGACCCAGCGGCGAATGCCGCATCTGCCGCAGGCGTTGCTCGACATCACGCAGCGGCTCCAGCGACACCACCAAATAGGCCTGCGACAGCTCCTCGAAGTCGATGGAGTTGCCGAATTCTTGGTCCCATGTCGCCGTTGCCGGGTCGACGTCTCCCTTGTTGCCACCGCGCATCTGGTAGTGATAGTCGGCGAGGGTGAGCGACGTCAGCTCGCCACTATTGAACTTTTCGATCGCCGGCTTCCGTGGACGAAATCGGTAGGTGATGCGAGCGAGGTTGTCGGCAACCACGCAATGCATCAGCATTCCTTCTTCATTGTCTTTCTTCTTGAAGTCGCGGAACTCCAGCGACACCATCACCTGCGTGGGCTGGCTGATGTCCGTTCCCGCGCAGAAATCCTCATGCGTAAGACTGCGGTAGGTAGACGAGAGGCCGGCGTCGATGGCCAGGCGCAACGCCAGTACCAGATTGGTTTTGCCCGTGTTATTTTCCCCGACAATGCAGGTTACGGCGTCGTTGACTTCAACGTCGAGATGCTGGAAATTGCGAAACCCTCGGATAACGATACGGCTAAGGCGCATGCTGCCGCCCCCTTAACTGCAAGACTAATCTCTCGTTGGCAATGGTGGATTCTACCAAATCCCGCAAGCCACGCCATTTAGGTGGCGTGAATGCCGCAATAGGCTGATTGCACGGTACAAGCTGTCATTCGGCCGCGGCGACGAGGGCGAGGATGGCCTGTCGGAGGACCGGAGAAATTTTTTCCCAGGCAAAGTGGACAGTTAGCAGATCGGCGTCAAGCGATGCCAAGCAGAGGAAAGCGCTGCCGGAGCGATGCAGCGCATTTGCAGCGCCGGCGGGGCGGCACCCGCCGCAACGGCAAGGCACGTCTGCCGATAGGCCGGCGGCGGAGCGGGGTTCAAGTCCCCTAGGCATCGATAAAAAAAGCGATTGCAATTGTGATCTACTCTTAAAGCCGTAGTGATTGTTTGATAATCGCATTAATCAAACGTCGTCGAGTGCCGATTGGGTGCATTTCGAGACAACGAAGTGCCGCAAATGTGCTTCCGAATTGTCCTAACCCAGAGCAAACTACGGCCGAGATTTGGCTTACTTGCTCTTTACTACGCAGAATGCGTTATGCAGTGAATAACACTGCGATCGATTCGGGAATGATTCCATCGCTAGACTCGAAAAGCAGTGAATAGATTTATCCACGGCCGCTCTCTGCCTGCGACCTATGACTGCCAGACCGACCACTCAAGCTCATCAAGCGATCCAACTTTTTCAATCAGGTCTACCAACTCACGAGAACTGGCACCCGTGCTAAGGATCCAGTTAGGTGTTAGGGCCGAGAACCTTGCGTTGCCTACGGACCGTCCTGCGAGCGATGCAAATTGCTTCTTGACTCTGAACACGCTACCTGCGTTTGGCCCCGAATGGTCCTCGAGTTTTCTCGTGCGCTCGAGCCTCGATGCCACTCTCTTGAGCACCTCTTCGCGAGGTATTGAGTCGAGTCGCAGTTTTGCTGATAGAATGCAGAACTCGGGATGATCGCGAAATACTGTCCAGCGATATGAGGAGTTTAGCTGCTGGCGACTAAAGGTTCGGATGCGCTTACCATCGAAGAGCCTCACGGAAATCACGCGTTCATTAATTGAAACTCCCGATCGTTCGCCGCGACCAGCGTTCATGCAGATGGCACCGCCGATCGTCCCCGGGACCGATGCGAGGTATTCGATTCCGCCGAGATTCTCTTCAGCGGCTTGTCGGATCAGTCGAGGCAACATACATCCGGCACTGACTTCGATCAAGTTTCCACAGAACGACACATTGTTGAGACGCTTTGTGTGAAGTACTGGGGTTTCAAGTGGATCATCTGTAGCCAGAGTGTTTGATCCGTTACCCAGAATATGATAACGCGCTCCCTCCCGGCCGATTCGCGTCAAGCACTCCACCAGCGCCGCTTCATGATTGGGCGTGATCACCGACGCGACGCCTCCCAGCCGAAGCGTCGTTAGCGTGCGAAGCGGAACAGCCCTAACTGTACAATCACCGTCAGTGTACTGCTGGCTCAGGAGAGACTTCTGCATTTAGCCCGGCCTTTTCGATGAAGTTCCAACCAGCGGTTCGCAAATCCATGCATTGTTGAATGATCCGATTCTCATCCCAGTCACTAATTCGAAAGTCACTTGCCAGCTCTGTTGTCTTAGGACGCGAGTCACTGACCCGATCGACTTTATGGCATCTCATCAGATGAGTGGTTAGATTGTGAAACGAGTTGGCCACACCGGTTGTCTTCATGAACTGTAACGGTGTTTCAAACAATACACGGGGCCAGTACAACCAAGTTGGGTCAGGAACCAGTTCAACGCGTCGAGCGAGAACAGGACTACTGTGACGGATAAAGTCCCAAGTGTGCTGATCCCGTACGCTCAAGTATTCAAAATCTTCCAGCATCTCTACTGCTTGCTTGAGATGCTGCGGGGCCACGTCACCATAATGAATGGGGCCAATACTTGCGGCGTAAAGAACCTTGCGAATGTTCACTGTCCGCGGAAGCCAGAACGCAGTGGGGAAATCCTGGAGAAATACCCCTCTGTGTTTCGCAGTTCTGAATTTGAGAAGTTCGTCGCTTCCGACGATCACGCGATCGTAGTGTTCATTCAGGTGACGGACGATTTCCTCCGATGAACGTAACTTCTTGGTCAGTTTGAATTCAGTGTTCCACGTTACGAATGCTTCGACAGATTCCGATCGTCGCGCACGGTAATATTTTAGTCGCTTTTCGTCGACATAGTTGACGACCGTCGAAGATGTGGCACGGGCAAGTGCGCTGGCTTGGGCGACAGTGCCGAAGTTGGTGGATTTAAAGAGCGTCAGGAGAGCATTGCCTGGCATGATGGAATCATTCGACTGGAGAAGGAAAAGACTCGGCAGCTGAGGAGCGCAAAGCGGAACTAGAGCTCGATGCATTGATCTCCGAAAAGTGGTGATGAGGAAGTCCCAACGAGGTCGACTCATCGAACGATTTTGCGAGAACCGCAAAGCCGTAATTTCCGGCCGTACTAACTTTTTGTTGCCACCCGAGTTGGCATCGAAGCGCCTCGCAGACTTTTGCTTCTGCTGGGCGACGAACATCATCGAAAACAATGACCGAGTTGTCATGAATCAGCCTGTTGATCGACGAAAGTAGTCCCATTCGGCCGATCGCCCCCGTGGGACCATCTACGAGAATCAAGTCGAATGGCTCGAACGGTGGCGTCCAGCTGTACCAAAGAGGGTTTCCTTTGAGTTCACACAGCTGTACTGCGACGCTGCATTCCGGAAAGCACTTGGTGAGGCGTTCGTGCCAGGTCTGATCGTGCTCTAAGCTTGTGTGGTCACACTTCGCGTCGAGAAAGAGCTTTGTCGATAAGCCACTTCCGAATTCCAGTGTTCGCGAGCCGGGCTCTATCATTCCGGCTATGACCGCCCATACATGACCCGGCAGGCACCAGTCGACGTTTCCACCAGCGTTGCACCACGTTTGCCTCAATTGGTCGAAAAGCGGGTAGAGGGTGGCTGCATCGACGTTTTCACCGGGAAAGCAATCGGCGAAGCGGCGATCCAGCTTGCTGCGCAGTTGAGGATACATGATCGACGTCACCCCAATATGTTGCGACAAGCTCGGGCTATGTGTGTACGCGCTCAATTCTGCTCGTTTGCACCACTCACCGACGGCCCCATCGATATGATGTAACCCATCACCCCGAAAATGTTTGGACTTCGGCGAGGAACGGCGATGATTTACCGTCCACGGGTGGGCCAGAAACTCAAATACTCTCTCACGTGGAAACGCCAGTGCCTGTGCGCTAGCCATGCCGTACCCGGAAGGCATTTTGTGAAAACCTAAAGGACCGTTGTTGCAGGCCGGGCAAAAAAGTGAGAATACCCCGCAGTCATCGGGAATTCTCCAGCCTTCAACAAGATTACTGACCCCCCTGCTAAACACTACATCGTCTTGAACAATCAGATAAATGTCACAATTTGGATCACGTGCAACAAGCTCCGTGATAGCTAGCCAAAAGTTCGGCCACCCCCCCACTTGTGGTTCACGCAACGACGTAGCAAATCCATCGGGCAAATCTACAGCGCCATCCGCAAAAACACGCGGTTTCGGAAAGCCGGCATGTTCAATGCTTGTGAGAGTTCTTTGCAGTGTACCTTGGCCGCGGGCCGCGACTGTGACACCGATCGACCAGTTTATTTTGGCCATTTGCAGCTTGTACCTTCTACCTAGTACTTTAACTCGTGCGGGGGCGGCTAGCCGATCTTAAATGGCTTAATGTCACATCTCGTCCGATGCTTTTCAACCTTTTGCCCGTTCGGTAATTCGCCTTTAAAGTAGTGCTTCTGCCAACTTGAACCGCGATCCTTTGTCGAATTGAATGCGGACCGACTTTCTGACCACTCTAGGTGCTGCGATAATAAGTATTCATTATCGGAAATCGACTCTATTCGTGGGTTCAATCGCTCTATCACAGAAACATCTATAGGCTGTATAAAGCAAATGGGATCACCCCTTTCAAATGATACCACTTTGTTAGGAGTCAATATCTTCCAGTTCATCGTAAATGTCGCCACTGCCCAATCCGTCTCGACGAGACCTTCCAGAGGACAGCAATGTTCCTTGAAATAGTTTGGGGCGCCTCTCACAAGCAAATTAACGCCAGGAGGCGTGCGGAACAGATAGGGAATGCTGAACGTTACTATCCCGCTACCGAAATGAGAAGAAACGATCTTTCGGTCGTGATCTTGCGGAACGTGGTATTGGATCGAAAGACTGGAATGAGGAGACCCTTCCCCATCCCAGAGCACAGCGAAACGAATCGGGCTTCCGATGATCCACCCCGCCTGGTTCGCCATTAGGAGCGGAAGGCATCTCAATGCAAAAGAGTCTGGAGTGTCTCGCAGCCATTTGCGATGAGGGCTGGCGGGTTCGATCGGCCAGTCGTGCGTATCGCCAATCGCATGAGCAACAAATTCCATAATTAACCTCTTGGCGAATTGTCACGGAAAAGCGCCGGTACTGAATATCTTGCAACCAGGAAGCGCACTTCTCAGTTCATCAAATCCATGATCCGAAACCTTTGTTCCTTTCATCGACAGCCTCTGGAGGGTTCTTATAGATGCAATGGCTGGCACACTCTGGTCCGTAACTCCCTCGGACCAACTAACATTGAGTGTGGCCAAGTGTTCGAGTTTGGGCAAGAATGCAATATCGTCGTCCGAGAGTCCAGGTGTTAGGCTTATGTCCAGCTCTCTAAGTTGACTGAGAAACTGTAGGTTTCGCAACTCTCCGGGATTCTTCACCGCGTAGACAAGCTCGACAATTTGGAGAGAGCCGAGTCTCCGAAATGCCCCAAGGTTTGACAACGGGGGCTCCCGTTCCCCCACCACGCCAGATATAACGAGCGAATGGAGGGATTTGCAACGCGTAAGGTGGCCCAAGCCAGAGCCGTCTATCTCGGCCCCTCTCAAGACCACAGCCTCAAGTAATGGGCAGTGCCCCAGAAATGCTAACCCCGTATCGCTGACGGAGGTGCCATCTAGGTAGATAGCTTTCAATGCCTTCAGCTTTGAGAGCGGGGCGAGTTCATTATCGCCCAACCCTTTGCCAGACAGATGCAGTCTCTCCAAACCACCCATTCGCCCAATCCCAGCCAGGCTTTCTGGGGTCAGGCTTGTACCAGTAACAGTGAGTGCGCGAAGTTGTAACAGATTCTTGAGAGAAGAAATATCTACTGGATCTTCATCATCTAACGAGAATGTCAATTCGCGAAGGTCAGTAAAATTGCTCATTCGCCCCAGAGATTCTTTGGTGAGTCCGGCATTGCTCACTAACAATTTCTGTAGCGGAAGATCTTCAATCAATGCGAGACCTTGATCACCGATGAACGTATCACTTGCATCTAGAGAAGTAAGCAATCCGCACTTGCCGACGTGAGCCATCCCCTCGGTGGTAAAGCTTTTTATAGCCGAGTCGCTGTAGATCCCGGATATACTCAGTTCGCACAACGCTTCAAGGCGGGGAAGATGGGATGCCCCATCATCCGAAAAAGACAAACAGCCGCTGACATCCAAGTAGCGTAATTTCCTTAGCTTGCAAAGGTGCGCCAGTCCACTCCCCGTTATATTCGGGTTGCCCTTGAGTGACAGAGTGTGAATCTCGTTGAGCGACTTTAGATTCACAAGTCCTTCATCGCTTATATTCCTGCAGTGCGATAAGTCCAAGTGCTGCAACTTTACACTGCCCTTCAAGAACAGCAGGCCCTTATCGGATATCTCGAGTCCAGAAAGATTGAGGTCGAACAGGCTTTGGCATCGAGACAGATAGTGCAATCCCCCGTCGGTTATCGCAGTGGAACTAATATCCAAAGATTCAAGCCTCGGAAGCTGCGCGAGTTCTTTTGCGCCATTATCATTGAAGCCACTTGAACCCAGTAGCAGCGTCGTTAATGACTCTCTAGCTCCCAGCGTAGTAATGGATCGGCCGGTGACTTTTGTACTGCGGAGATCCAGTATCCTTATGTTAGGTGAATCGGCGAAGCTCTTGACGAAAGTGTCATCGATATTAGTGCCGCTTAAATTGAGAACTTCTAGGTTGGGCAAGTGGTTCAGTTTGGCCAGACCTTTGCTTGTGATTGGACATGCTTCCAAGTTTAGAGTTTTGACATGATCAATACCTGAAACCTTACTCAAATCCTGATCGGTTATCTGTGTCGAGCTGAAATCAAGCATTTCGATGGCTCCGTTGCCGGAAAGCTCGAATCTGAGCCCGGGAATCTCTGCTAGCCATGAGGGCGCCGATGTGGCAGGGGGAGTGGCGTCGGCCTCCTGGCATTGTCGGCCGAGGCATGAAATGATCAAAGTTAGTACTACGGCAGCGATGCTTTTCATGGCGGTAGCCTTTTACAAGAGTATGGTTCTTGGGACATCAAGGATTGATCGGCCTGTCGTCCGGAAAACCATAGTCGCCGTGTTGGAGTAGTTCAATTGTTAATCCTGCTGCTCGAAGCGATGTCCTCATAGTAATATCGGCGGACTCACTCTCCAATTTGTCATTGTCGTATTTCGATTCGGGGTATTCACTGGCATCTAGGCTGTCATTAAACCCGGGCATCCCGCCAATCGATCCATGTGTGGCATTGAGATTCATAGTATGCCATGCTGGATTAGTGCCAGCGTTTGTCTCGTCGATTATTCGGTCGAAGTAATTATAATCTTGGTCATCTCCGTCATCGTTACCAATTATCATCGCATTGGCTACGGTCGTCGGAAGATTTCGTGCTTGGGCGTCCGGAATCGTGCCGGAATGGTCCACTGGATCGTATAGGCCAAGAAACTCAACTGAAATTGGTCCTCGTGCGGCGCCAGTACCATCCGTCCAGTTTTGTGAAAGGGTATTGGCGACCCAAGTGGCAATTCCAGCCCCGCGACTAAATCCGACAATGTAGACCTCGCCCGCACCACCATTGTCGAGCCACTGCTGACGGATGTAGTAAACCACATCGTTGTGGATATCGTCCGCGTCTGTCGCAAATGCCCAATTGTTAGGGCCATCAAAAAACTTGCTGTCCTCAACAATTCCGGCTACGTCGTCTACCATGTTTCTGACGTGAGAATTCCAGCGACCTGTAGCGTTTTTAGAGTTCGGCCCCGCCAGCCATGCGGCCGAACTCGTTCCGCCAATCCCAACGAAAATCTTATCGTTATTGGGTGGTGGTGGTGGTGGCGATGGCGGTGGCGGTGGCGGTGGTGGACTTCCACTGCCGGAGCCTGATCCATTGCCGGAGCCTGATCCATTGCCGGAGCCTGATCCATTGCCGGAGCCTGATCCACTGCCGAAGCCTGATCCACTGCCGGAGCCTGATCCACTGCCGGAACCTGATCCACTGCCGGAACCTGATCCACTGCCGGAACCTGATCCACTGCCGGAACCTGATCCACTGCCGGAGCCTGATCCACTGCCGGAACCTGATCCACTGCCGGAACCTGATCCACTGCCGGAACCTGATCCACTGCCGGAGCCTGATCCACTGCCGGAGCCTGATCCACTGCCGGAACCTGATCCACTGCCGGAACCTGATCCACTGCCGGAGCCTGATCCACTGCCGGAACCTGATCCACTGCCGGAACCTGATCCACTGCCGGAACCTGATCCACTGCCGGAGCCTGATCCACTGCCGGAACCTGATCCACTGCCGGAGCCTGATCCACTGCCGGAACCTGATCCACTGCCGGAGCCTGATCCACTGCCGGAACCTGATCCACTGCCGGAGCCTGATCCACTGCCGGAACCTGATCCACTGCCGGAGCCTGATCCACTGCCGGAACCTGATCCACTGCCGGAACCTGATCCACTGCCGGAACCTGATCCACTGCCGGAGCCTGATCCACTGCCGGAACCTGATCCACTGCCGGACCTGATCCACTGCCGGAGCCTGATCCACTGCCGGAACCTGATCCACTGCCGGAACCTGATCCACTGCCGGAACCTGATCCACTGCCGGAGCCTGATCCACTGCCGGAACCTGATCCACTGCCGGAGCCTGATCCACTGCCGGAACCTGATCCACTGCCGGAGCCTGATCCACTGCCGGAACCTGATCCACTGCCGGAGCCTGATCCACTGCCGGAACCTGATCCACTGCCGGAGCCTGATCCACTGCCGGAACCTGATCCACTGCCGGAGCCTGATCCACTGCCGGAGCCTGATCCACTGCCGGAACCTGATCCACTGCCGGAACCTGATCCACTGCCGGAGCCTGATCCACTGCCGGAACCTGATCCACTGCCGGAGCCGCTACCGCTGCCGGAGCCGTAACCCGTTCCGGAGCCGCTACCGCTGCCGGAGCCGTTGCCTGTTCCGGAGCCGCTACCGCTGCCGGAGCCGTAACCCGTTCCCGAGCCGCTACCGCTGCCAGAGCCGTAACCTGTTCCCGAGCCGCTACCGCTGCCGGAGCCGTAACCCGTTCCCGAGCCGCTACCGCTGCCAGAGCCGTAACCTGTTCCCGAGCCGCTACCGCTGCCAGAGCCGTAACCCGTTCCCGAGCCGCTACCGCTGCCAGAGCCGTTGCCTGTTCCGGAGCCGCTACCGCTGCCAGAGCCGTTGCCTGTTCCGGAGCCGCTACCGCTGCCGGAGCCGTAACCCGTTCCGGAGCCGCTACCGCTGCCGGAGCCGTAACCCGTTCCCGAGCCGCTACCGCTGCCGGAGCCGTAACCTGTTCCCGAGCCGCTACCGCTGCCAGAGCCGTTGCCTGTTCCGGAGCCGCTACCGCTACCGGAGCCGTAACCCGTTCCCGAGCCGCTACCGCTGCCAGAGCCGTAACCTGTTCCCGAGCCGCTACCGCTGCCGGAGCCGTAACCCGTTCCCGAGCCGCTACCGCTGCCAGAGCCGTAACCTGTTCCCGAGCCGCTACCGCTGCCAGAGCCGTTGCCTGTTCCGGAGCCGCTACCGCTACCGGAGCCGTAACCCGTTCCCGAGCCGCTACCGCTGCCAGAGCCGTTGCCTGTTCCGGAGCCGCTACCGCTGCCGGAGCCGTAACCCGTTCCGGAGCCGCTACCGCTGCCAGAGCCGTATCCCGTTCCGGAGCCGGATCCGTAGCCGGTTCCACTTCCATAGCCACTGCCGTCGCCGTCTCCTCCCCCGTCACCAGTTCCCGAACCCTCTCCACCGCCATCACCAGTCCCAGAGCCCAAGTCATATGGCCAAAGCGGAACTGAAACAACCACTGAGAGCGCTGGATTCCCATTGTCTGTTACCCGGACAGCAATTGAGGTGGCCGAAGGCAATGTGGTTGAATATTCCCGCCACGCCTGCGCAACGTAGTAGACGTGACCAGAGTCTGGGGTGACCCGTGCAAAAGTTGATTCTGGATCGAGGAGCTCGTACGTTAGAACGGTTCCGGCGTCTGGATCTGCTGCTCCCACGCTACCGAGATTTGTCACCCCGTATCCGAATTCGACGTCCTGTGGGTCATAGTACAAAGGAGCACCATAGACCGGATATGGGGCCTCGTTTACGTCAGAAAGATCGACGACCAGGGAAGCAGTCGTTGATCCCCCGCTGTTTGTCGCCGATACTGTCAGTTCAAATAGATTGGTTCCTTCAAAGTCGAACGACGCATTCGCAGCGGTTCGGATCTCTCCCGTCGCGGAATCGATTATGAACGAGCCGGACGTGTTGCCGCTTACAATTGCGTATGCAATATTGCCATTCGCATCTGAGTCTGTTGCCTGCAACGTAGTGACGAGAGTACCACCTTCAGCATTCTCGGGGAGAGAAACTTCCACATCAGCCAACTGTGGAGCGTCAACGTTATCGCTCAACGACACACTGATTGTTGCCTGGGCGGAAGACCCAGCGTTGTCACTCACCTCAATAATCAGTTCCCACGCAGTCGGATTCTCAAAATCCAGCAGGGTAGCGTTGGCAACGATGATCCGCCCCGTCGCCGACTCGATTGCGAATGTGTTACCAGTATTGCCCCCGACTATCGCAAACTTAAGGCGATCCCCCGGATCAGCGTCGGTGGCTGAGACCGTGGTTACTTCTTGGCCAACCGGGAGATTCTCCACGATGATGATTGAGTCATCGGAAATCTGGGGGGGCGAACTTGTCACAATGATAGACGCTGTTGCGTGGGCACTGTGCAGCCCGTCAAAGATCTCGTACGCGAAGAAATCAGTTCCCAAGAAGCCGGGACGTGGCTTGTAAATGAACGTTCCGTCATGACTCAGCGACAAAGAACCGTTCAAGGTCCCACTCACAAGACGGGTGATCACAAAATCGCTGTCATTCGCCAAGTCGTTGTTCAGCAATGAACCAGCAAGGTCCACGATGAGTTCTCCGGAGAGAGCGACCGTGTAGTTTTCATCGTTGGCGGTGGGACTTGTTGTGTTGACCTGCGGATCGGTCTGAGATTTCAGTGACTCCCAATCGCTGCCAGACGTTACGTCCACCGCAACCCCGTGGCCAAGAGCCTCCACGCGTACCGTGGCCGTAAACTCCAGACCTTCTCCATCCTCGGCGGTGTAAGTGAACAGATCAGTCCCTGCAAACCAAGCGGGAGTGGAATACCTAAGCTGATCAACGGTTGTCGTCCCGTCCCCCTGCAAAATCGAAACCGTTCCGAAACGCGGAGTCGTCACCGACGTGATACTCACTGCGGCCGGATCGGATCCGATTCCATCGTTCTTCAGAACGTCCAGATCCAGCGTCACAACACCGCTTAGATGACTGAGCTGAGAGACCGACGCGTTGCGGAACGAGACTTCCGTGGTGGTTAACGTGACATTATCATCATCAAGCGTCGTCCAGTTGAACATACCGACGAGCTTGATATAAGCCGTTCCCGGTCGGAACAGATACTGCTCAGATCCCCCTGGAGCGACGGTTCCGCCTCCAATAATGGTCCGATAGTTGGTCCAATCCTGATTGACGAACTGCGATTGCAGCAATGCGTAACTGTAGGTCGAGCCGCTCTGGGCATTGCGAACCTTCGTCCCAGCAGGGATTTTCCCATTTCCATCGAGAAGTCCGGCCGTTCCATCAGGCATGGAGTCGCTGACCGCACCCGTGATTTCGATCTTCCACAACGTAACCGTCGAACCTGTGGTCGATTCGATCGGTGCGCCATTGCTGTCGAGCACCAGATCGCCATTGGCGTCGACCTGGTAGGTCGCTGACGAGATCCCCCCGGATCCGTTTTCCCGTTTGGCCCACATGCCATCGCTGCTGTTTTGCGTCACATAGCGGGAATAGTCGGTGTAGGCGTGCCCTGTGCTATCGACGTAGCTCATAAAGTTGAGGTTACGCGAATGTTTAGGTGTATCTGACCCGTCCGCTGTGCTCCAGCCGGACAAGTCTCCCGTCAGGTACATGACATTGGCCATACTCGGATCATAGGCGACCGCCAGAGTCGCTTCGGCTGAGCTGCCATATGTCAACACATGGATCGGCTTGATCCAATTGGAATCGATGTCGTAGGAGGCAAATCCAAAGTAGTTGCGATCTGCCCCTCCGCCACCTGTGTCCTGGGCCTGCATGTCGACAGAGATCTCGTACTGCAGCGACGTATCGACGGGCAGGACCTGATCGGACATGATTTCATCGCGGTTTGTGTGAGTGGAATACGTCGTCTGCCCCGCAAAGGTCAGGCCGACTTTTCCGTCGCGATAGATGTCTGTGGCCCGACTCACCGTCAGATCGCGCCAGGAAAACAGATTCCCAGTCGTTCCATCGTTTGTCCGAACAATCGGACGCACATATACGGTGTCGGGACGGAGGTTCAGCGTCGTTTCCGACGTCGAACCGGTGTGCCCCCCGAGGAACAACGTCAGCGACTGCCACTGGTCGCCTGTGTTGGTAAGCGTCTGCCCGGATCGCCCCAACAGTCGGCCCATCGCGTCATACTGCTCCAGACCGATGTACTGCTGATTCGACGCGTTGAATTGCCCACCCGCTCCGTCTCCGGAGCGCACAAAGCCGGTCAGCGCATAGGTCACTGCGGAATCAATCCGAATTAGTTCATCAGCCAGGAACTCCTCGCTTAAATTGCTGCCCTTAAGGGTATCACCACCAAACGGGAAGACGGCCTGCACTCCCGCGCGGGTTTCCAGATCAAACATCGCCGACTGGGTCGTTCCAAATCGGACGTCTTCATACTCGAAAACATCATTCCCCGTTATCGCATCTTGTCGATTGACCTGCAAATAGGGCTTAATTGAGTAAGTTCCGGCACTGAAGCCCGTGTAGCCTGTATCGTCAGGATTCCTGTATCCAGAAATTTCAGCAGAGCGATACGTCCAGCCGTCCGGGTTGGAAGCGTCGCGAACGAGTGTCAGCGCCGACCCGAGTGAGTAGTTGAATGTCGCACCACTTCGCGCATTTCTTACTATTGTCCCGGCGGGGACGATGCCGCTTGGCACCACTTCAAAATAAGCAGCTGCGGTAGGTGACAGCGTGATGATTGTGCGATTGTTGACCAGATCCTCCGTGATCCCGGACTGCGGATCCCACATCCCGCCAACTGCGTTATTCGGAGACGTCGTAAAGCTCGTGGTGACATAACGCGTGTAGTCGGAATGCGTCACGCCATCGGAAGTCGTGTAATTGAGAAACCCGAAGTTCCGCGTGTGAATCGCAGTGTCCGTGCTCCAGTTCAAACCGGTGCCGACCAGTACCAGTTGTGTGTCATTGATCGGGTCGAACGGAACGGCCAGTTCGGCGTCCAGACTTCCCATCTGACGACGAACGTGAATCGGACTGATAATCGCCCCATCATAGTCGTATTCACGGAAGCCAAGGTAGTGCGAGTTGTTCGACGCGTAGCTTCCCGTGGAATTTGCCTCGTCACCTGCTCGAAACCAACCTGAGTAAGTATAGGATTCATTCGGGTTAACCGTAATCGCATCAGCGATCACGGCCGTCCGGCCGACCAGCGAACCACTCGCCTGCCCGTTGAGTGTCTGTTGTTCGCGAGTATCGAGTACCTGCTGACCATCGGCGTTCTGCAGGAATTCGAAGTTGCTTCCGCCACCTAGCAGAAGCCCATCAACGCGTTCCACCGTGAAACTGTCGTGGACGACTGGAGATTCAGAGTCACTGCGATCAATCAGCTGTAGTGTGACTAGTGCGATGGATGTGGTCGTTCCATCAAACAGGGAGTATTCAAACTCGACCAGTGGCTCATGGGTCGCCCCTGGCGTGTACTGTATCACATTCCCGTTGACCGACAGATTCGCCGGAGCCCCCTGCAAATGTATGACAACTTCGCCGTTGGCGGTACTGCCATCGAGCAATGTCGGGTCGACATCGTCGTTGTCGAGCACCGTCAAATCCAGCGTAGCCCCAGTGCGATTATATTCACCGAGGAATACGTCATCGACCGCGATAAACGTAGTCAGAAGCGCTCGATCCTCGAGCTTCTCCCCGACAATCTGAAGCCTTTTGGGCCGGCGCATCCGCTTGGAAACCCGATGGCCATACAGGGAAAACCAGCGCATTCTAATCAGCAGCGGTTCCAGCCAAGGCCGCAGAAGCATGAGCGCGTTCCTTAAAACTTCGAGGAGATAAATCTGAGCGAGATGGGTGAGGACAAACCGCTTGGTGAAGGGCGAGTAATGGACGTCCGAAAAGTGAACCGGCGTTCTACTGAACGGCACATGAGTGTGTCAAACCAGTGGAGGTCACTTTTCGAGAAAACTGAAACCTTCCGGATCTTTTCTCCCAAGCCTTGTGTAATTGTCTAGGGAATGTCTCTTCGAATGCCGTACGGTCTTGGGCCTATTGGCGAGACGTTGCTTCGCCAATCGACCGAGATCGGTGCAGCTTTGTGGCACCATACCTAATCTGCCAATGGAGTTTTTTGAGCTATTCCTCACAGATCGATACGTTAGGTGAATATTACATTCCTGGAGGGCAATTGCAGCACCGGCGAGCTACTGGGCGCAGCCAGCTCGTCTCCCGACGTTCGCTACGGAAGTGGTTCACGCTCCCGAAGTGTCAATCAGAACGGTAATTGCTTTTTTGATCTGCTCTGAGAGCTCAGACCATTGGCAAATCACTTTCCTCAGCCGATCGTCATCGAGTGCAGTATAAGTGCAATTCGCGTCATCTAGTCGCTGCAAATATGCTGAGTCAATTGCTCGCGTCTCTTGTAACCTGTTGAGACGATGACTGTTACAGCTAGCAGGACGGGGGTTCGATTCCCCCCGCCTCCACTCAAAAGCCACTTGCCGGATTTCTGGCAGGTGGCTTTTTTCTTTGGCGTTGCGATTTTTCACTGTGCCATTTCGACCGCATTCTAGTTTTCAAGGCGATGTCGCAGGGAGACATCAGAGGATTTGGTGCGACGTTGCAGACCACTAACTTGAAGGCCGAATACTCGGCAAGATACACGGATCGATTCAGCTCGGAATCCACTG
Organism: Planctomycetaceae bacterium; assembly: GCA_017795105.1. Classification (GTDB taxonomy): domain Bacteria; phylum Planctomycetota; class Planctomycetia; order Planctomycetales; family Planctomycetaceae; genus Rubinisphaera. The sequence goes on along the minus strand of CP051247.1, from coordinate 4,246,405 downwards.
TGATCCGCAACGACGGGACGCTGCTGACGATGTTGGTCCGTGGTGTCCGGTTTGAGGGAAGCGACTTCGACAGCTTAGAGCCCACGGACTGTTCTGATCCTTCTCGACTGTCTTCTTTCACGTTTTTGCATGGCAGCCTTTGTTCCTGCACCATCGAGGCTGACATCCCCATACCGGTCGTAACACCGACCGAGCCCATGGCTGGCCTGCTGACCTTCGTGCTTGAGCTCGGCGAGCCGCTCCCCACCGGCCAGTTGGATCGTGAACGGCTTACACTCCGTCTGGAAATCGACGATCAGGCCTACCATTCGGATGGAAAGTCCGGCTGGTTCGAAGACGAGATGTTGGACGTACAGCGAAAACTCCCGTCCGGTACCTTCATGAAGACGTGTATCAACTGCGCCTTATCAGACTACAGCCCTTGCGGTCACGGAATATTCGGTGACATGATCTGCTTCGGGGGGAACAAGGCGGGTTATCATGCTCTCCGATTGGGCGAGGACTTCGATAAGGGCAAATACTTCGACGTGATGAAAACAGTATCCGAGAGGGTTCAAGAAACCTATCTCTGCTCGGAGTTCGAGCGGCGCAAGCCGGGGACCGGGTATCGAGGGTGACCCTCGAAAAGGAGCTGCGAGCCGCACTGCCTGCGAAACCAGGCCCCGAAACGCCGGCAGCGGTCAGTCGGTCTGCGACGCGGCGCCGATCGTCGGGAGCGACCGCCTATAAGGCCTTCGCCCAGTACCAGAGGGCACGAGATCCGTCCGCTCCCCTTTAGCAAGCTGCGAAAGACCGGCAGCGACCTGATCCGGAGATATTCGAACGGAGAGATCGCCGCGGTGTTTGACTGCCACGGCACGCCGGTCAAGTCCGACGATCTGTCGGATGTCTATACGAATCGCCTCTTCGGGAAAGTCTTCCGCGACGTCGAGCAGTATCTGGCGCCCGTATTCCGCGAATACAGGTCGATCCCCTTTCTCGCCGCAAACGCAAGCTTACACCCAACGCTCCACGATCGATCGCATCGCCGAACTCTACACGGCGGGTTACCCCGTGGGCCAGATCGCGGCGAGTGTTGGGCTCTCGGGGGCGACTGTCAGCCGTCATCTTTCCCTCTATCGAAAGGGTAAGATCAATGAATGCGACGCCTGAGTGGAACTTGTTTACTGAAAATTCTGCCAGGCGGAGCGACTCCGGTGACTGTGAGCGTGTCTTGCTGAGAGACATGTGTTTGTCGGATGGCGTTGAACGAACGCAGTTGCCTGGATGGGCAGAGTCCCGCTCAAAGGATCAATCAGATCTCGTTCTTACTCTGCCGCCGCGTCTCATCCACTCGGTTCGATCCGCTGTGTTTCGTGATCCGCTCACCGTACGAGAGAGAGTGTCAGAGCGGTGCAGTTCGACCGACCCTGCTGCGGGCACAGTCGGCATGTTTCGAGGACTACCGATTAACTACCAGTTCCTGACTTCTAGAGCAGTTTCTGTGATTCACTAGCGCGAAATGGGCAATCTGGATAGACTGGCGGCGTCTCATTTCCAGAAGGAGTTGCCGATGAGCCGGTCGCTGGTGGTTCGTACGATTCCGATGCCTTCGCGGAAGGATGTGCTTGCTCTCTATCAACAGGGGTTGACTACCTCTGAGGTTTCAGCGCGGCTGCAGATCTCACCGGCCTGGGCGCGGCGTGTTCATCAGGAGTTCCGCGAGCAGGGGAAGACGCGCAATGCCACAACGCGGCAACGATCGAAGAAGTGGGCGGCGTGGGCGGAACAACTGAGAGAGGCCGTCAACCAGCAGCCGGATATCACTCTGGAGGAGTTGGAGGGCAAACTACAGACCGGCCTGCATCTCTCCACGCTTTGCCGAGCCCTGAAGGCTCTCAAGCTGACGCGAAAAAAAAGACGTTAGTCGCCGCCGAGCAGGATCGCCCCGACGTCCGGAAGAAGCGACAGCTGTGGCGGTCGTCACAGTCGACACTCAACCTGAGTCGCCTGGTGTTTCTCGACGAAACATGGGCCAAGACGAACATGACCCGTCTGCGAGGTCGATCGCTGCGGGGCACCCGGCTGATCGCGAAAGTTCCGCACGGCCACTGGAAAACGACAACGTTTGTGGCTGGCTTGAGAGCGGAGGGCTGGGTGGCTCCCACGGTGATCGATGGAGCGATCAACGGCGACCTGTTCGTGGCTTATGTCGAACAGCAACTCTGCCCCGCCTTACGCCCCGGCGACATCGTCGTTCTGGACAATCTCTCCAGTCATAAGCGAGCCGAAGCCAGAGACGCGATTGAAAAGGTGGGAGCGGAGATGCTGTTCCTGCCGCCTTACTCGCCGGATCTGAATCCGATCGAGCAGGCGTTTGCGAAACTGAAAGCTCTGCTGCGACGCAGTGGTCGACGCACCATGGAGAGCCTGTGGAGTTACTGCGGAAAGATTCTCGACGAGTTCACGCCTGCTGAATTCATCAACTACATCCGCCACAGCGGCTACCGCTACGCGTAAGTGCAATCTGCTCTAGAGTTCCGATTCGGATTAAATCAGCTGGGGCCAAGGTGCTTCACACGTCGCCAGCCGCCGCAAGTCAGATCGCAAGACTAGTTGAACAAAGAATTGGTGCTTTCGATGTCCCAACGCGGGCCTATCTGGGCTGGCTCATGACGAATCGGACGTTCCTGACTGAGCACGATGTAATCGTGCCGAGGCGTTTGGAGAGCGAAAGCCCGCCCTGCTTGTACAACCTGTCTGCTCAGGTGGCAATTCGATTCGGAATTGATCCGGCTACTTGCTCGGATTACCAAGAGTTCCTTCTCCGCTGGCGACTTCAAGGATTAGCCGCCCCTTATCTCCCGATTCCGACTGCCGCGTTAATTCCCGATCTGACGAGAATGGGTGATTGTGCGCTTCATGACGGCAACCATCGTTCTACCATCCCCGATATTCTGCCGTTTCCGGGTCACGGAGAAATGGCGGAAATGTTCGAGGATTGCCGGAGTCGGAACGTGCACATCACGGAGCACAATCTACGCAGCCGGCATCGCTGCGGGACTGATGACACATCAGTTTGTCCGCTGGCTGAGAGGAATCTCACGGGACGCGGACGCCACGCTGAATCTACTTGCCGGCGAACACACGATTCGCGATTGCAGGACTGTGTTCGACACCTGACAAAACCACTTACCATTCAGATCATGCAAAAAAGAGCGGGGCACCTTGCAGTGACCCGCTCTTCGCATTTTCTTAACTCTCTGAGATGCCTTCCCGCGGCGACTCGCCTAGAACCCATAGTTCACTCGGAAGCGAACATACGGCTGGTGGGTGTTCGGCAGTGCGATGGTTCGCTCGGCATGCCGCCAGACGATCTTCCAGTTCGAGATGTGCGGATAGTTTCCGCTGACTGTTTTCCAGTGATTATACGTCGCATTTCCAATCTCAACACGAACTCCGCCAAACCAGAGCTGGACTGGACGGCCCGTTGAAATGGCCTGATGCAACGCCCGGATCACTCGCATCTCAAAATCGACAAGCACCTGCCGGGCCTGGCCTCTAAGCGACCTGGAGATCTCCACTTTCATCTGATACAGCATGTGGTGCAGATAGAGCTGAACCGGGCCGGGATTCGCGGAAACAACCGACGCCGCCAGGGCTGCAACGAACTTCTGATACTCTGCATGGTCGATGTGCTTACCCCAGGCAACGTACCAACCGCGGCTGATGTTCGCCTGAACCGCCGCGCGATTCGAGTCGATCCGCTGATACTCACGAACCCGACGGCGGGCGTTCTCCAGTTCACGCTGCAACTGGCGCCGCGGATCGATGCTTCCCCCATTGATATTCGGGAAGCTAGGCTTGGGGATGCTAATCCCAAATTGAGCCTGTGTTGTTTCGCCGACGCATCCGATTACCACTGCCACAACAGCTATCAAAGCGATTCGTTTCATCATCAGTTCCTTTATCGGTTAGGTTTTGTTTTGATCGAAGGTCGTTTGTGCCTCCTCTATCTACTGAAGCTGAAACAATCGCTACGACCGGCCAATAAAATTGCAAAAATCACAGCGATGACGATAAAAGCAAACAGTGAGAAATCTCGAGATCGATCCCCGACGTCAGGCATGAAGACAGCCGGCCGGACTTGGGGAATTGAAGCAATGCCGTTTCCGGTTCCGACGCTTCTGCGTGAAGTTGGACATCGTGTGTTTCACCGGCAGAGCGTCCATTGGCGCATCAATGCGAAACGGACCGGGCAGTTTGGAACTGCCCGGTCCGTTGGATGAACGCGGAGGTCAGAGAGTCAAGCAATCCTTTGATGTGGAGCTTGCGATCCGGTTTCAATCATGCGTGCTGAAGCGATGATAGGGTTAGCAGCCGGGGACCTTGACTGGCCCATGCGGCCTGCCGGCACATAGGGCATTCAATCGCAGTCTGGTCTATCACACCCAACAACAGGCAATCGAAAATCCCCGCAGCCTGGATCGTCACAAGGAACCGTTGACAGTCTAAAGTCCTTGCGATCAGGGCTGTCACAGACCGCTTCAGGAAGCCGGATATCTCTGCAGTCCGGTTTGCTGCACGCGAACGCATTCTGGCAGCAGAGGGCTCCGGCGACGAGTGTGGCGAGAACGAGTGTCTTCATGGGAATCGAGCTTTTTGTTTTTGTTGGGATGGAGCATGCCGTAATGTGCAGGAGCCGTTGAGTCATTCTCATTCTCTCTCCGCGAAAAGAGTCGATCAGCGGCGAGGAATTCCCGAAGCTCTTTCGCGTTTCTCGGTGTTCAGCCATTAATTGCAGTCGGGTAAATTGCAGTCGGACTGAGGCAATCGAGAGTTGCAACTCGGGCTGTCACAAAATAATTGCGGAACACGGGGATTGCAGTCCGGACGATCGCATTCGACGGTCGGCAGCCTGAGATCAGCACAGCTGGGGCTATCACAGGCGATCACATCGCCGGCGAAGGTTGCGGTGAAGAGGGCGGCGGCGAGAGCAAAGATCTTCATGAGAGGGCCTTTCAAGGTGAGTAAAACGTTGGTTCTACTCCCTTCCCGATAAACCGAGCGCCTGGCGGCCACGAATTCGGAGGCTTTTTCCAGGTTTCTTCGTTTTTCTTTCTGTGGAGCGGCTACGAGTGCCAGTTACTCGTCTGCTGGCGTGTCAAGCATCCGCTGAATGAGGTCCGTCCCGGCAGCCGCGGTGGGAGCAGAACGGCCGTGGACAATTAGCGCGGGAGCCCAGGAGACGTCGGTGATCTCAGCCTGAGACAGGTCGGACGTGATCCCGGCTGCCGTCTCCGGCTGCTCGTAGAGTGTCCGTAACTTCTCGGCGTCGATGCCGTTTGCTTCGGCGGCATGGGTAATGAGATTGTCTTCGCTCAAGTCAGAAGATGCCTGCAGACACCAGGAAATGGCCGAGGGAAGCGATTCCGATTCGGCTGCGCGGAGTGCTTCCACCAATTTCGAGATCATCGCCGAGCGAGGATAGAATTCGGTTTTCAAACCGGCGTAGGCGGGGTTGATCTGGCTGTGGATCGGGAACAGATACAGTTCCAGACGCACGTCGTCACGAGATTGGGCGACGCTCAGGGCGTTCTGCCAGAGTGAAGCCGCGTCGCGGTCGGTCGGTTCGAGAAACAGCAGCAGCCGGTTCGTCCCCTCGGGGTTTCCAAAGACGTACCGAGCCGCTTCAGTCGGCGGAAGATCGACCGGATCGGCTCGCTGCCATTCGGTTAGGAGTCGATCGTGGGCTTTCGGAGGACGTCGATCCCACGCGGCTGCGCGAGCCGGCGGATTCTCCGCGAGGACTCGTTCGATGGCAAGACGGGCGTTTTCCGGATTGCTGGAGGTCCCCTGCACTTCGACGCCATTCAAGAAGACGAACGGCGTGCCGGTCGCTCCGAGGGAAATCGCCTCAGCAATATCGACTTTCACGATCTGTTGAATGGCCGGCTGGGCGGCGAGTTCCCGCAGCTGCCCGGCGTCGAGTCCGGCAGTCTGGCAGAAGGCCGTCAGCTCCTCCGGCGTGAAGACTCCTTTGTGCTCGAACAGCCAGCGGTGCGTTTTCCAGAAAGCCTCTTCCCCACCCAGACGTCCGGCGGCTTCAGCCAGATAGGCAGCGTTACAGGCTTCTTTGTGGAAGAACTCCCAGGCGATGTTGGGATTGCACTGGCTGCACATCGGATAGTGGCGGATCGACACCGAGAGCCGTGGTTGCTCGGTCAGCAGTTCTTCAAGCTCGGCGTCGAGCTTCGCACAATCTTTACACTGATAGTCATGAAACACCACGAGCCGGACCGCTGCCTGCTCCGGGCCGCGATGGTAGCGTCCGGTGAAACCGCCGTCTGCAGGAGGAGAGTCCGAGGAAGCCACTTCAGCAGGAAGCTGCTGGAGGATTTCTTCGATTGACTGTTCGGTCAGAGCCCGTTGTTCCCCCGAGATACGCGCCATCGTCTGAGCGTCGACCATCGCCAGAGCGATTGTGCTGACCACAGCCGTGCCGATCCAGGCGGGCCACCAGAGGGAAGTGTGCGGCTCCCGACGCGATATCACACAAAGGCCGGCCAACGTGAGATTGCAGATGTGAGCGGCCAGGCAATACAGGCACCACTTCTGTTCGGCCGCCATGATGCCCAGAAACCCGAGCGACGTGAGCCCGCCCAGTCCAATCAACGCCAGTGCCGACCGCGGAATCGGTCGGCTTCCGGCAAACAGAAACCCTGCCGTCAGGGCCAGGAAATAGGTCAGTCCCAGATACGACACGGGCCAGCCGACGATGTTGCCCCAGAAGCTGGCGGAGAGCTGTGCACAAGCTGAGGTCGGCCCGCAACCGGGAAGCGACAGTCCCGCCAGATGCTGAGCAGCCAGCATTCCCGATGCCCCAGCCGCCAGCGCCGCCAGAGCCACACTAAAGGAATTGATCAAACCTGACGGCTGCGGAGCGGGATCTGCGGTCATGAAACTCGACTCAATAAGAGGGGAAGAGTATTAACGATGGCTGTTCTCAGTCTGCACAGTCCGGTTTGTTGCACGGGACGCATTCGTGTCCGCGCTGGTCGAGTGGTTGCTTGTCCTGAACCTGAGCCTGCGGCAGGCGAATATCTCTACAGCTCGGGCTGTTACATGCGTCTGCCGCTTGGCAGCAGGCGGCGAGTGTGCAAGCGGCGAGGAGAGCGAATGTTTTCATGGGAGTACTCCGGGAGTTGAAGTTGAACAGGAGGTTGTCTATTCCCCTCCCGCTAACGGTGGCACCGAGCGGCCATGAAATCGGAGAGATTTCCGAAATTTCTCCGATTTCGCGCCGAGGAAGCAGGCACATGCACACTTGATCACATCCCTGCGGCAATGTCGGCCGTACTCCGTACTCGTCATGTCGTTTCCGGCTGATCTCGTTTTTCTTCTTCCTGCCCCTCGACCGGCTTCGTTTTTCGGAACCGCTCACCAGAGAGACGCAGGACGACGTAGCAGATCAGAGCGGGCAGAAAGAGTTCCCCCATTGCTCGCCCGATGTTTCCGCTTACCAGCTCAGCGATTTCTTCTGAGCCAGAATTGGGACGACGCATGACTGTGACGATCCCCGAAACCACCGTTGCGGCCACGGACAGAGCAAAGAGGATGATGCAACATGTCAGACATCCTCGTGCACCACTAAACTTGCGGCCAAATATTAACGAAAGGACCTTTCCGAAGAAGAGGAAGGCCAACGCAAGCAATACCAGAAGCCCCGCGCTTGTGCCGTCCGACATCTGGTTCTCGTCCGGGCCTACTCCTTCATCTTCGTCTTCTTCTGAACGCAACGTTGCCAGGATTTCTGTGGCATCAGCATTCCCCTGGTCGGCGGCTTTTTTGAGCCACTGCGTGGCTGCCTCGAGATCGCGATCCACTCCCTCGCCGTTCCGGTACATAACTCCGAGCAGAGTTTGGGCGTTGGCGTGCCCCTGCTTGGCCGCTTTTTCCAACCACTCGGCGGCGTAGCCATTATCCTTCTCGACCCCTTCGGCTCCGAGATAGGCACGTCCCAACTCAAATTGAGCCTCGGGATATCCTCGTCTGGCGGCACGGCGCATCCATTCCACTGCCAGAGCCTTATCCTGATCGGTTCCAAAGCCGTGGAAATAGTAAAAACCCAGCCAGAACTCCGCCTCGATATTGCGCTGATCGGCGGCCTTCTCCATCCAGTTGAATGCCTTTCTGAGGTCTTGATCGACTCCGATTCCCAACAGATAAATTTGGGAGAGGCGTTCCTCAGCAATCGGATCTCCGCCGTCGGCCAGAGCGGTCAACTCGTCGAGGATCTCCGTAGAAACGGCGTTCGCCTGCTGCTGGTCCTTTTCCACGCCCGTCCCGAGGAAGAGCTGAGATGCGATAAAAGCTTTGGCCAGCACATGGCCCCGTTCAGCAGCCTGTTGAAAGTGTGAGAACGCCTGGGCCTCGTCGACGGGCACGCCCTGCCCGAGTCGGAACTTGAGCCCCTCCTCGAAGTCCGCGTCTTCGGCGGGATCGTCCTGGGCGACGAGCGTGGTCGTCATCGGCAGCAGGAAGGACCTCGACTGCGCTGTCGCGGGCAGAGCAAACACCTGCAGCATCCAACAGCACAAAAGGATTCGGCCCACAGACCAGGTTCGGACAACGAGAGTGTGACGGATGCTGTGCACGTGAGGCTCCTGCGATTTCAAAGGGCGGTTTGGATGAACATCGTTCTTGGTTCTCAATTTCACTCACAGCTCGGGCTGTCACACGGGACGCATTCGTGTTCGCGCTGGTCTTGTGGTTGCTTGTCCTGAACCTGAGCCTGCGGCAGGCGAATATCTCTACAGTTCGGTCTGTCACATGCGTCTGCCGATTGGCAGCAGGCGGCGAGTGTGCAAGCGGCGAGGAGAGCGAATGTTTTCATGGGAGTACTCCGGGAGTTGAAGTTGAACAGGAGGTTGTCTATTCCCCTCCCGCTAACGGGGGCATCGAGCGGCCATGAAGTCGGAGAGATTTCCGAAATTTCTCCGATTTCGCGCCCCTTCGGGGTGTATACAAATGAACCCAATCCAGTTTAGATCGTGCTATTGTCTGACTATTTAAGAGGTTATGTCATCGGCAATTCTGAAGAGAGGTTTCCTGCTGAGGTTTGAGGTTTTTCAGGAGGCGGTTTGAAAGTCGGCTTCGGAATGGCGAAGCGGGGGGCTTCAGATACACTGTTGTGCAGGAAATCTCTTCACACACAGCCGGATCGGAAGGACGAGCTGCATGTCGAATGAAAACTCGCTCAGTCTCTGGGTGGCCGAGCTGAAGCAGGGGAATGAAGCCGCCGCTCAACGTGTCTGGGCCGAATACTTCGATGAGATCGCCCGCTTCGCGGATCGCAAGCTGGGAAAGTTCCGTCGCATGCGGGACGGAGAAGATGTCGCTCTGAGCGCCTTCAACTGTCTGCTGCAACGAGCTCGCGCCGGAGATCTGGATGATGTTTCCAACAGCAATGAACTTCGCCGGGCCCTGATTCAGAAAGCTCACGACAAAGCAGTGGAATACATCCGCTACGAACTGAGAAAGAAACGGGGCGGGGGAGCGGTGCGTGGCGAATCGGTCTTCGCGGAAATGGCTCAGGATGACCAGGCGGGCAACATCGCCGATCATGTCGCGGAACATCCCGATGAGCTGTTTGAAACGCTCGAACGCGACTTCAACGAGCTCCTGGAAAAGCTCGACGACGATCTACTCAAAGAGGTCGCCGTTCTGAGAATCCAGGGCTACTCGACGCAGGAGATCGGCGAACAGGTCGATCTGAGTGCGCAGTCGATCCGCAGAAAACTGGCCATCATCGAACGCCGCTGGGACCAGGCGAGCGTTGAATAGTTGAGCCTCGTCCGCAGAAGATTGAGCCGTTTTGAAAGATTTCGGAGAATCGCGTGTTGCCTGCGCTCTGTCACTGTCGGGAGAGAGAGTGTGAGTTTGACATCGCCCCACACTCCGTTTGTGGTCGCTGGCAGATTCGGAATTAGACATCGCACCGCAACATTGGTACAGTGGCAGGTCTTCCGCGGCTGCACACGTGCTCTTCCGTAGCAGCGGAGATCGTCGCTGACATTTCACATAAGGTGGATACCCCGTGAATTCCTCAGAGATTTCTCGCCAGCGTTCCCGAGTCAAGGTGTTAATTGAACGACTGCAGTCTGGCGATGTCAACGCTCGCGACGAGCTGATTGCCGTGGCGTCGGATCGCATGCTGGCCCTCACACGGAAGATCAAAGCCGACTATCGGCGGGTCAGCCGCTGGGAACAAACCGATGACATCTTTCAACGAGCCGCCATCAAACTGCATCAGACACTCGCCGCGGTCGAGATTAACGACGTCGAACATTTCTGGAGTTTGACCGCTCAGCAGATCCGCTGGACGCTCGTTGATGTCAGCCGCAAGTATTACGGCAAGTATGGCGTCGGACGTAATCACGCCTCGGTGGCCGGTTCCACCACATTCTCCAACGACGAGCAAAGCGAGAGCGTGGTGCTCGATCCCGCGGAGATCACCGGCGACGTGAAGACGATGGACGCCTGGACCGAATTCCACGAGCTGATCGACAAGCTCCCCGAAGCCGAGCGCAAGGTTGTCGACCTGATCTGGTATCACGGGATGAGTCAGCAGGATGCAGCTGAGGTGCTCGACATTGGCGAACGGACACTGCGCCGCCTGTGGCGATCGGCCCGCTTCAAACTGCACGAGATGTGCGGTGAGGCGATTCCCCTCACTTGATCTGACGTTTCGCTCCGGCAGAGGTGACTCTTCCACCGTCCGGGCGGCTCTTCTCTGATTGACGACTGATGAATGACGACGTGCTGGACGATCTACTCGACCGCTACGAAGATTCTCTTGAAGCGGGCGAGCCGCTTTCTCCGGAAGAACTCTGTGAGTCGCACCCCGAGTTGCTCGAACAACTCCGTGAACGGATTGCAGCTCTGGCTCAGATTGATGGTTTTTTCGAGTCGCCAGAGTCGTCTCATCCGGCACCTGCGGACGAATCGATAGGAGTCGCCAGCGAACTGACGCGGCTCGAGTTCCACGCCAAAGGTGGGCTGGGAGCGGTCTACACAGCTCACGAGGTGAAAGCGAACCGCAAGGTCGCCGTCAAATTCATTCATCGAAAGCTGGTCGGCGATCCCGAGAGTGCGACACGGTTTGCTCTCGAAGCCGAGGTAACAGGGCGGCTTGAGCATCCGGGAGTCGTACCGCTCTACGGGATCGGGAAGTCGGCTCAGGGGCGTGACTTCTATTACATGCGGTTCATCGAAGGGGAAACGTTGGACGATGCTATCCGTCGTTTTCACCGGAGCCGCCAGAATCGCAGTTCGTACGGCGAACAGAGCGTCGAATTCCGCCGGCTCCTCAGCTCGTTCGTTTCGGCCTGCAAGACGATCGCCTACGCCCATAACCGCGGCATCGTGCATCGCGATATCAAGCCGACGAACATCATGCTTGGTCGGTACGGCGAGACGCTGGTCGTCGACTGGGGACTGGCCATGCGGATTGCCCCGGGGCAGCGGGTGAAGAACCCGGAAGTGACCGACATGACGCTCCGCTCAGGACTGCTCGAACCTGACCGTTCCGGCTCGGGCAGCGGACTGGGCAGCTATGCCTACATGAGTCCCGAACAGGCCGTGAGTGCGCCCCCCATCCCGGCCATGGACATCTATAGCCTGGGGGCGACCCTTTATAAAATACTGACTGGTGAGCCGTCGCTTTCTGGCGATCAGCTGACAGCGCAGATTCATCGACAGCTGATGACCGGAGCGATCGACGCTCCGAGCAAACGCTTATCCTCCGTGCCGGCTCCTTTGGATGCCATCTGCCGCCACGCAATGTCGCTGATCCCGGAAGATCGCTATCAGACTGCCAGCGCCCTGGCCGAGGATATCGAACGCTATCTGGCCGACAACGATGTCTCCGTCTATCGGCATCCACTGGTTCATCGAGTCTTCCGTTCGGCCCGCAAACACCAGCTGGCCGCCATCGCCAGCCTGGCCGGGATGCTGGCTGTCTGCCTGGTGACTGTCATTGCGGCGATCTGGCTCGGCCGGCTGGCGGGACTGGAAAAAGAAGCCCGCGAGGAAGCGGTCGCTCATCAGCTGGGAGCCGAGGAAATCCGCATCGACAACCTGAAGATGTCAGCGAAGTTTCTGGCCGACTCGATCGCTCAGCAGATCGACCAGCGGTGGCGGGTGATGGAGACCGCCCGCGATTCGCCCGACCTGATTCAGCTGATTCAGACTCTCAACAACACGCCCGACAATGTCGGTACGCCCCAGCAATTGCAGCAGTGGTTGAGCGAATGCAAAGAGTTCCGCAACGTCTTCCAGAACCAGGAGTCGATCTGGATTCTCTACGGCGAGCACGGCCGCATGCTGGCTCGGTCGCCGCGGAATCGCATCATCGGAGAGTCGTATGCACATCGCGACTATTTCCATGCCTTCGGCCGCGATCTGGCGGAAAACGATCCCATTCTGAACGGTGAACCTCTGGAGAGCCTGACGCCGCATCAGTATCTTCTGGAGAAGCTTCCCGATCACCAGGCACTGCACTCCGCTCACGTTTCGGACGTCTACCAGAGTACCGGAACGAACTCGCTGCAGGTCACGTTTACCGTCCCGATCTGGGATCGTTCTCCTGAGCTGCTCGATAAGACAGCAATTGGCCTGTTCGCAATTTCGCTGCAGATTCAGCATTTGCCGTTGCCGGCCAATGCGATGCTCGTCCAGTTGCGGCCCGATCAGATTTCGCACGAACCGGGGCTCGTCATCAGCCACCGTCAGCTGCGTCCGCACACCGATACCGACCTGCCGCCCCGCATTGATGCGGAAGTGATCGGCATCGCCAACGACTTACGGCAGTTCCGCCTGCGACAGCTGCGGCAGGGGCCTTCAGTCGGACCGCTGCCGGTCGATCCCTTTGTGTCTGACTTTATCGATCCGGTGATCGCCGCTGAGAAAACTGATTCGGAACCACGATTCGCAGCCTTCGAGCCAGTGATTGTGAGCACCCGCCCTGAGGAAATTTCCGACATCGGCTGGCTGGTGATCGTCACTGAAAAGTAGCTGCCGGCCAAGGAACGTGAACATATGGCTTGTGTTCGGGCGCGAAATCGGAGAAATTTCGGAAATCTCTCCGATTTCATGGCCGCTCGGTGCCACCGTTAGCGGGAGGGGAATAGACAACCTCCTGTTCAACTTCAACTCCCGGAGTACTCCCATGAAAACATTCGCTCTCCTCGCCGCTTGCACACTCGCCGCCTGCTGCCAATCGGCAGACGCATGTGACAGCCCGGGCTGTGGCGACAACTACAAGCTGCCGCAGGCTCAGGTTCAGGACAAGCAACCACACGACCAGCGCGAACACAAATGCGTCCCGTGTGACAAACCGGACTGTGCAGGCGACTGATCGCCGGCGAGGCAGCGTCCGGCCGCTGACGCAACTTCTTGAACTCGACGATGCGGGCCGCGCAGGCTTTCATTCTGCGCGGCTTGATTGCGTTTCGCAGGACACGATCAAATTCCCACTTTGGAGTTTCGTCATGAAATACGTTCATTTGACGCCGCAACCGACGCTAAAGCATGTGCTGCGAAACGGCATTCGCTGCGGAGGCGGCCGGCGGGGTCGCGGCGTCTATGCCGTTCCGCTGATGATGCTGCCCGGCTCGGAGTACATGCTCAATAGTGAGACGGACGACGTTCTGTTTCTCGACGCCGGCAAGCAAACCTCGCTGACGCTCTGGCGGTGGCTGCGGAAGTATCCCAAACGGCACCGCAACATGGCTGCGGTGATCTTCGAGGCCCCGCAGTCCGCCTACCCGGCCGACTTGTATCTGGAGATCAACGATTACACCTTCGATCCCGACAAATGGCTGCGCGGAATCCCCAGCCAGAATGTCGCCTACGACGAAGACCAAGTTTGCGAAGCGGTCAAACTCTACAAGCAGGCTTATGAGGAAGCCTATTGTTTCCGCATCCTCAACGCCAACGGCGTGGGCGATGTCCTGCATGCTCACCAAGCGACCGGTTCACAGCCCTGGTCCCATTTTTCAGAAAGCCTCGAGATGGTGTTCCGCCAGCGAATTGACGCCCGGCACATCGTCAAGACGATCGCGCTCTACAAAACAACGCGGCAACACAAACAGCGTAGAGACAAACAAATCCTCGCCTGGTCCTGACCACCACGCCCAGCGGAACACCTTCGGTTGAACACAGCCTCGCCCGATCAACATCGGTGCGAGGCTGTTTCATTCTTACGTCCCACGATCGACGAACTACGATCGCCTGAGCCGAAGTCCCCCTACGACCACTCCAGTTGACCCCGGCAAGTGCGGAACTTTGAGATTCTTAAAGAAACGCTCCGCTTTTTCTGTCCGCTCGCAGTCGCGTTTGGCGGGGAGGGAGTAGACGAGTGCTTAACCACAATTCCTCCAATCCAAAAGGAACAAACCATGACTACTAAAGTATTCACCGTCGCTCTGCTCGCCGTCATCACGTGCACGTCCCCATCGGACGCTGGGTGGTTCAAGAAAGCTACAGGGATGACGACGCCGGAACCTATCCGCAAAATTGCGCCGAATGGTCTCAGCACAGGATATCGAGAAGCAACATCGGGATCGTCCTCAGGTTCGCCGGTCGGTTTCACGATCGTTAACAATTGGCATCGAACCGTTCGGTTCAGTGTCAAAGCCCCGAACGGCAGAAGGACAGAATATACCCTGCCTCCTAACCAGCGACGAAACTTTTCTTTCAGCGTCTGGGGTGGATACGGCGACGGAGGGTCATGGAGCGAACCTAGCCCTCAGATCACATTTGAAAATGCACAAGGCCGCTGGCGTAATGTGCAGACTTATAACAAAAAGACATACAGGTTCATTACAAGTGGCAACGCGGTCGAAATGACCTGGGATTGACGACGAGAAGCTTCTGCAATGACAAGGCTGGCACCACGGTGGCCACACCGTTAGCCGGGAAGGCGATCGCTACTCCTCATTACATGCCCGCCGCTCGTTGTATTGCACAGCGCAGATTATAAAAGGACTCTTTCGGGAGTCCTTTTTTTGTTTCTTCGACACGTACTACGCGAAGTGAGCATCCGCGAGATCGCGATCGAGGATAGAAGCCAGTCGGCGACATCAGGTAACCGTCTTGAAGCCTGGAGAGAACGAATTGATGATCAGGTCCGGCCGCTTGACGCATTGTTTCTCCAACCAGTCGAGCGTATGCGAGCCTGCCTGATGTGAGTGTTCCTGCTGAAGGCGATACTGACCGACCATAGAGAAGGTCTGAAGGTTACACTGCTCAAGCATTGCAGTCGCATCCCTCAGCGCGTTTCGATCACGGATGCCATTCCTTTCGTTCAGGCAACATTCCAGATAGCAACCGAGTGCCCTCCCCCACAGCGCCGATTCTCGTTTGAGAGCTCGAATTCCGCTCACTGCTTTACGGGTCACTCGGTCCGAGTCGTCTCCGTCCAGGGACATAATTGCAGACCGGACGTAAAGTTGCAGAAAGTCAATCCGAACCTGTTGAACACGCCACAGCATAGCTCGACGATATGTGGCCTGTTTTCCTTCCATCAGACTCAATGCGGCCGCCCCATCACCCTGATAAAGTCTTATGGAAGTCAAAGCCATTAATGCGTTGTGGTCCTGCACGTGAAAGCCTTCCGGGCTCCATCGATCCACTGCCGACTGAATCTCGGCCTCTGCAAAG
Organism: Planctomycetaceae bacterium; assembly: GCA_017795105.1. GTDB lineage: Bacteria > Planctomycetota > Planctomycetia > Planctomycetales > Planctomycetaceae > Rubinisphaera. Next base: position 4,230,700 of record CP051247.1, on the reverse strand, counting down.
TCGGGTTGATCGAGAGCGAGCAGAAGTGTGGATTGAATCAATGTCGAAAGATACACCTCGGCGTAGAGATCACCCCGCATGCGGGCGTCGGTCAGTATTGTTGGAAGTCTGGTCTCGATTACCTTCCAGCTTCCCAGGAACACATGACTGAGGAGTAACCAGCTCCGACAGGTCGCGAGTTCCCATCCCACTTCATTTGAACTGGCGACGAACGAGCTCACGGCCCGGTCCAGAAGTTCGGAACTCTCCCCGAATTCCCCGTAAAGAAACGCCCGCATTCCTCGAGCCATCGCCAGCAAGGCACTCGCATCGTCCGAATCAGTTTTCTGCTTCAACTGTTCTGCCAGGGCGAGAACGGTATCCGTCTTCCGAATGCTGCCCGGCCCACTGACCGACGAATGGAGAACTTCTAGAACCAGCGATTTGAGCAGGCGATCCGGGCAACTCGCCTTCAGCGCAAGTTTCAAACCCTGGGTGTGGAAATAGGCTCCCCGAATCGGATCGATGATGGACAATCCTGTAGCCGCAGCCCAGCACGCATCGAGCTTTTGTTCTTTAAGAGCCACATCTTCCGCGTGCAGTGGAACTTCGTTCGAGCGGACTTTGAACGAAGTCGTAGCCTGCCCCTTAAGAACACCGATCAACGCCCGTAAAGGAGTGTGAGGATACTTCAAGCCAACGGCCTTGATGGCAGTGACCAGAATCTTCCGCCCCTCTTCGATTGAGCCGCTCTTGAGGAGGTGGCCGGCGGCTTTGATTTGAAACTCAAGTGAACGTGACGACTGATCTTCTGCCAGCAACAGATACTTCTCGGCAGCACGCACACTCATGCCACCTGCGGCGAAGGAGTTGGCCTGCTTCTCACGGAGCAGAAAAACTTCCTGTTCGGACCAGTCACCCAGTTCGATCGACTTTCGGTAAAGCTCGGCAGCCTTTGCGAAGGCTGCCGACTCGCAGGCGGTGTCCCCCGCCTTCCAATAATGGCTGGCTGCACGCAGGGCCTCGCCCGCTCCCGCATAATTGAACGCGAGGAACTCATCGTCGGAGTAATCAACGGCGTGTGCGGCTTCAACAAGTGCACGATGGCCGGAAATCCGATCCTGAGATCCCAGGCGTTCGAGAACGACGTCTGCGATTCGGTCATGGTAAACCGCAAGACTCTTGCCACGCTCCCGACCGATGAGCTTCAGGTACCGTCCGGCTGTTAAGTCCGCGATGGTCGAAGTGAAGGCCGAGTCGGAAGGACACGCGTGATACAGAAGAGATTCAGGCACCGGCCGCGAACAAAGCACTACAGTTTCCAGAATCCGCCGCTGCGGTGCACCGAGTAGTTTAATCCGACGACCGATCAATGTCTGAAGGAGATCCGGTTGAGCCTCGAACGTAGAGGATTCCCCGGCTCTGCAAAGTTCCTCGATGAACATTGGGTTGCCGTGTGCGTGTTTGGCAAGCGAATCGGCGAGAGCGTTGCCATCGCCAATGTTCGATACCTCGATCAGTTGCTTTGCCAGAGCGATCGAATCCTCGAACGATAGAGGAGGAAGATGGCGACGTGTGAAAGCAAGACTCGGTTCCGATTCGGATATTCGCTGCAGTTCAATGAACGACTCGCTCTCATCGCACTCATTCCGACTGGCAAGGACGACAAGAATTCTGGGCTGATGAGGGGGGCGAAGCAATTCAGTTAAGAACCGCATGCTGTCTTCGTCAGCCCATTGAAAATCGTCGATGCTCAAGATTACAGGATACCGATCCGAGAGCCTGCTTAGTAACTCTCGCATCGCACCAACAGCAGCCGAATGAAGGTCAGCGTGAACTTCTGGTCGGAACGCCCTCTGAGTTCCGAGCAGAGCATCGACAACCGGAAGTTGTGTAAACGCCGGGAAGAGTTTCACGAGTGCTTCGAGGTCGCGTGGCAGAATGGCTGCTGCCTCGATGTCGGTCAATTCTCGGAAGCGGTGGCAAATCGCTTCAACAATTCCGTCGAATGCATTGAACGCGATTAGCTCTCGAGAATAACACTTCCCGTTGAGTACGATCGCTTGATGTGGCTCCACACGATGCAGGAACTCTCTTATGAGTGAAGATTTTCCCGAACCCGACTCTCCGATCAACTGGGCACAGACTGAGGCCCCGTTGATTGCCAGCTGGAATGCATCCTGCAAATAGGTCAACTCCTGGGCTCGTCCAACAAAAAACTCGGTTGCCGGAGAGCTGATGACTTCCGATGGCCCTTCACTTATTTGAAATGACGTGAGCACAGCGGTGATTTCGGAGTATCCAGGACGTTCTGAGGAATCTCGAGAAAGAAGTCGTACGCAGAGGTCGTTAATCGCGTCTGGAACTTTCGTGATTAGAGTCGGCGGAACAGGGTCGCTTTCCACCTTTGCTCGAAGAACCTCAAGCACTGATCCAGTAAACGGCAGGCGACCGGTGAGCAATTCGTACATAAGAACGCCATATGCGTACCAGTCCGCGGCAGCCGAGTGGCTTTGGGCAGAGGCCTGCTCCGGAGCCATATAGGAGATCGTTCCCGAGATGTGACCGGGAAGACTTTCGTACTGACCGAGGCGATTGGTCTCGCCGGCCAAACCGAAGTCGAGAACGACACAGCGGCCCGTTTCCGTCACGAACACATTGGCTGGCTTAAGGTCTCGATGGATGACGCCAACTGCATGGAGCGCATTGACGCCGTTGGCGATCTGCTGCAGCTTATCGACAAATTGCTCGATATCTCTCGGAGTCCAATCGTTCTCAAGTGGACGCAGAGAAGTCTTCGCGAATGTATTTAGACTGTTCCCCTGCAGAAATTCCATCGTGATGAAACACCGCTGCTCGACGCACACCAGCTCCCATAGTCGAATCACATTGGGATGGCAAATGCCGGCAGCGACTCTGAACTCTCTCTTAAATCTGGACAGCTCCTCCGGGTGAAGAGTATACAACGTCTTCAGGGCAACCACTTCGCCTGTATCACAGTGTTCGGCTCTGTAAACCATCCCCATCCCACCGCGCCCGATCTCCTCTCCTAAAGCATACCCGTATGCGGTGGTGTCGAGATTGCTAAGTTCGCTTTGGATTGCGATGGGCTGTACGGCATCGACGCTTCGGCGGCGCCAACTCTGCGAGTCGAATACCGATTGGACAATCGATTCCAGATCGCGGAAACGCAACAGGTACTGTTCGGGAGACACGGAGAGACCAATCCGCTCTTTATGCTCCAGCTCAACTTCCAGTAGATACCGCAGCAATTGCCCCTGACATGACTTGTCGACGCGATTCAAGTACACCTCGATCTCGTTACGCGACTCGGTTCCCAGTCGCTGCTCGTAATCGTCACACAGTTGATCGATCAGCCGCAACACCGAAATGTGATGCTCCCAACTAGTTTCAGAAGCTTTCGCCAGAGTGGAATGGTCCGGATGCATCTGCCGACACCTACGAGAGACTGAATGAGCGATACCAGGTACACCCAGAAACATGAATGAATGCCCACTTGCAGTATGCCAGAAGAAAAACGCGACTGTCTAGACTCGTAACAAATTGGCTGAACTTCACGAGCATTAACGGTTCGGGATAGAGCGGCCCCGTTCACACCATGAATGAGAACAATACCGAACCTGTGACACTGTTTTCCCCAAACTTCTCCCAAAGACGGTTTCTCGTGTTGCGGCGACTCCTGAATAGCGGAGTAAAGGCAGACAGGTTTCAAAAACCACTTCCTTACTCTCGACTGGAGACTACAGAAATGAAACGCTTCCTGATGCTCGCTGCCGTCGCCCTGACCGTCTCCGTTTTCGCAGATACCTCAAAGGCCGCGTCGATTTCCGACGTCCAGTACTCCAACTGGGATGCCTCCTACTCCAACGGACATCGCTGGTAAACTCACGACCTGGAACTCCGTGGCTGCTCCGGCAGCTACACCGTTCGCGGTTGTCGGGCCTCGTTGTCTGGCATCACGTACAGCTCCCTGCGTTGTGGAAGCGTCGAAGTCCACGGCCGCTGGCACAAGGACGGTGATTGCGGCTGGTTCTGCTTCAAGATCACGCCCTGCGGACGCGAGTTCTACGGCGACTGGGGTTATCGCCAAGGCTGTATCTCCGGAAGCTGGGAAGGCGAACGCTACTCCCCACGTCCGAGTCGACCAAGCTCGGGCCGCAGCTCCTGCTCATCACGACGCAGCTGCCACTGATTTCGCTCGAAAGCATGACTCGCAAAGGGCTCCTTCTGGAGCCCTTTTTTAATTCTCAAGGTCTGATTGCATACGGGGCCTCCCCGCTCAATGCGGAACACGGAGGATGAAGTCCATAACGGCTCGGCCAACCATAGTGTTGCCTAAACAGGAAATATGTATAGTTAGGGTGGCACGCTCGCGACGATCATTGAATCTTCCTGTGAATTCTATCATGGTCGCGACAGTTCATCGCATCCAATTGGACACGAGGAGGTACGTAATGACTTCACTCGAAGATATTGATCGCATCTGCGATCAGTATGAAAGAACGCGTCAAACCGAGGGGCTGCGCAGTCTGCAGCCGTACCTTGACCAGATTGATGACAGCGCGCGGTATCAACTTCTTCGTGAACTCATTGCAGTGGACCTCGAATACGCCAGCAGGAATAACGAGACCGTTGGTGTCACTTACTACGGCCTCTCACGAGACGACGACAAGTCCACCGCAGAAGACATCCTGCGTGCGATTGTGGAAAACGAAACCGTCGATCAATCGAAGGGAAATGCTGACACGGCTTCTGGTCAGCCCGACGACAAGCGACTGGCTACGGAAGAAGCTACTCTCATTCAGAAACTGGGTGACTATGAGATTATCGAAGAGATTGCTCGTGGTGGAATGGGTGTGGTCTTTAAGGCACGCCAGGTCCACTTGAGCCGTCTCGTAGCTCTAAAATTGATCTTATCCGGGAATTTGGCGTCCGAAGAGGAAGTTCGCCGCTTCTACACAGAAGCGACTTCAGCCGGATGCCTTGAGCATCCCAATATCGTCCCTATCTACGAGTGCGGCGAGAGCGAAGGCCGCCATTATTTTTCAATGGCTTATGTGGAGGGGCAAAGCCTGGCGCAGCGTATGAGATCAGTTCCTCTGACTGCCAGGGAGATTGCGGTTTTGCTACTCAAGATCTCGAAGGCGGTGCATTATGCCCATAAACGAGGGATCATCCACCGGGACCTTAAGCCATCCAATGTTCTAATTGATCAGAAGGGCGAACCCCGAGTTACCGACTTTGGCTTAGCAAAGAGCATCCAAGCGGACAGCGGCCTGACGGCCACCGGGCAGATACTTGGTACGCCGAGCTACATGCCCCCCGAACAGGCCCTTGGACGGACGGAATTGATCCGTCCTGCCAGTGATGTCTACTCGCTTGGAGCCATTCTCTACGAACTACTCACCGGCAGGCCTCCATTCCGCGCGGCAACAGTCGTGCTCACCTTGCGGCAGGTCGTTGAGCTTCCCGTAACGCCGCCACGACGAATCGATTCTTCCGTCGATAAAGACTTGGAAACGATCGCACTGAAATGCCTGGAGAAGATCTCATACCAACGCTACTCCGATGCCGGCGAAGTTGCCGACGAACTGGAACGCTATCTCGATGGAAGATCCATCAATGCGCGTCCGATTGGTCTGCCAACCAAGCTCTATCGTTGGACACGACGACATCCTCTGACGGTTGCATTGATCTCCACATTTCTGTTGTTGTCCGTCGTCTCTGTCTTTGGCTGGCAGAAAATGTCGGAATCGATCGCGGCAACGAAACTTGCCGAACTGGAGCGACAGTTCCGACAGGGTTTGATCGCGATTGATGCGGAGCCGGAACAATTCAGCGACCTGAACAAGCTCGTAGAACAGATTAGAGCGCATAACCCCAAGGGAGCTGAAGAGTGTTTTGAGGAGTTGTGTTCCGCCTATGCAGACCGAATCAGGAAGAGAATGAAACTTGCGAGGTTGACCGAGAGGGATATCGTCCAACTCGACATCATCGTCGATGAGTTCGCAGAGTTCTCGCCCCGCAGGGCTCAGGATCTCGAAGAACATCTGCTTCCTTTGCGATCTGAATGGCTGATTGTCAGCGACTGGCCTTCCACTCCTGCCGCTTTTCTGCAGGCCGAATCATCCGTCGAGACTGCTGATGCCAGCGACTTACCGAATCCGTTCACCACTGCGAGTGCGTTGACGAACGCCGAAAAGAGGATTGTCCGCTCGCGGGACGCAGCGCAGGGGAACCTTCGAGTCACGACGCGTTTGGACTCTACCTCGTCAACGATCCCCTCGTTTACCACTGGCTTCGTGTTCAGCGATGGCAAGCGCTATGGTTTCCGCTTAGTGAGGAAGGCTGATTACCCGACTAATGAGCCGAAGAACACCAAGACCCCGGACTATGAGATTCAGCTCCTCAAAGACGATCTCGTTCTTTCAGCTCATCTGGTACTACCGAAATTCCTGAAGAATGATGTCATTGAACTGCAGGCGAAGCGCGAAGGCGAATACCTGTCTGTCGAGATCGGCGGCCAACTCGTCCACCGGTTCTACGATCCTTTTCCGTTGCACCGTGAAGAGCCTGCCGAGTGCTATATCGAATTTGCGTCTCAACTGCCGTTGAAATCTGTAAGATTTGAATCACAAGAGCCAAAGATTCGCACTCAGCTTGACCGCGCGGATCAGTTGTTAATCGACAACAGGCATGAAGAGGCGCTTAGGCTCTATGCTCAGGAGGAAACTCAATCGGATCAGCAATTGGTCCTCCACGAATGTCGTTACAAGCGTGGGTTTTGCCTTTCACAAATGGGCCGCTGGAGTGATGCCGAGAGGATCTTTGCGGAGTTGCTGGCCGAGAGCGAAAGTCAGTGGGGTTCTCTGGCCGGGATTCGACTTTGGATCAGGCAACTGCAGGACGACAGGATGAGTGAAGCCGACGAAACATATAAATTACTGGCGGGACGGCTCTCACCTGGAGACTTGGCTGTTATGGTCACCCAGGAGGAAAGACTGGAGATCATCGATCGATACGCGGAGAGCGTGCAGCGAATGGATATGATCCATCAACTGTCGAAGCAGCGGATTGAACAGATCTGTCGCGTTGCGGAAATGGATCGCTCTTTGGACCCGAATGGCATCGGCACATACGACCTTCAAGATGCCGCTGTGCTCAGTCATGCCTTCGACAGACAAGTCGACACCGCGTTCGAGCTCGCCATACGTGTCTTCAAAGACTTCGACAATCCTCGAATCCTAGCGAAGCTTGTTCGCCTGGGGCAGGAAGCTCAGCGGTCCGAGGAAGTTGTCAGCCTTCTCAGCAGGAGGCTGAATGGTTCCCCTCTCGGCGAGACGATGGATCTAGCGTGTCGGACGGCACTCATCCGCGCGCATTTCGGACTGGGGACGAAAGGAAAAGCCCATTCCTTACTGATGCGATCCCTAAGTGATTACCCACCTGATAAGTACCCTCATTTGCGTACTCCACTTCGGCTTATGCAGGGATTCTGTCACTTTGACTCAGGTGATATTGATCAGGCTTGCCAGATCTGGGCCGTCGGATATGCAGAGACTCGCGCCATTCTCGACGACCAGTCACTCTATGGATCGACCAGCACGACACCATTGCGCGTCGTTGCAATGGGAGTCCTGTCGAACTCCATCAGCAATGAAGATCTCGACAAGTATTTTAGATGGCTAGTCGCAAGCGCCGGCGAGAGCGAAATGTCCTTCCTCATTCAACGGGTATTTTCTGAAGAAGAATTGCGTTCGACAATCAAAGATCTGTGGTCCACCGACTATGGAATCGCTATCGCTCGTGATAGCGCCTTTGGAACAGAAATGGGGGAAACCCGCTTCCGACGCCCGCTAGTGGCGTTCGGGATGGCGTTGCTGGAGCGCCAGGGAATGAAAAGAAAGGGCACGTCTCAGGAGCGAATCGTGCTTGAGAAGCTTCTGAATGATCTTTACGACGCAGTATTAGTGACCAGGACGATCGGTCAAACGAAGGTCATTCAATTAGGTATGACATGGAACGGTGTCCTCAACTTTCTAGGATGGCAGGGAATCGAAGGAGCACTGCCCGAACATCTTCGTGGGCCTGTGACTTACTTTGCGGGATACCGCATGCTCACCCTGGGAAACCCGACGGCTGCTCAAACGTTCTGGGAGAGCTCTGTAACGGACGGAAGTTCTGCACGCGTGAAAGAGATGGCAGATCGCGCCCTGCAGCTTCTTCGCGACGGTGAAGGCGAACTCTCCGTTTCCCACACCGGTTTGACTCGATTCTCATTGTTGGCGCGAAACGCATCGGGTGAAGACACGCGAATTGAGTTTCCGGAGCAAAAGTCTGTTCAGCTTAAACCGGGCGAGTACTCAATTGAGTGTGAGTCCGATGAGGGTGACATTTATATAAGCCAAAAGCGCATCACCGTCGTACCAGCAAGCCGTCATGAAATCAATGCCTGGTCTCGGTCGTCCGCCGGACCTGTTAGGAAGACTGGCGGAATACTACCCGCCCCCGCAATCCTACCGGGACTCGGTACGTGGAATGTCGTCACTCGGTATCCTTCCTCGGCTGGAATAATTCGCTGGTCTCCCGATGGCACAAAGATTGCGCACGCAGACCGCGGGGCGGTTATTCGCATCTTCGACGCTACCAGCGATCAGCTTCTAACCGTTTTAGTTAGCCACGATAACTCGATACGTGACCTTGCATGGAGTCCGGACAGCAATAGCCTATTGTCATGCGATGAATCCGGAAAAGTCATTCTCTGGAGCGACGGGACATCCATGGCGCAGTTTCAAGGGCGCACCCCCGTCTTCAGTGTCGCGTTCTTATCTTCTGAAGAGTTTATCTTCAGTGAGAACGCTACTGTCTTCCGGATTGACAGAGACGCTGGTGAACTGCAACGCATTTCAGTCTCGGAAGCGTATCTGCGAGTCGTGCAACCAGCACCGGATATGGACATGCTGGCTGGGGGGACGTTCAAGGGAGAGCTCATTCTTTGGCAAGGACAGTCGTGGGATCAGGCAACGCGAGTGAAAACACCTTATACGACGATCCAGGACCTGGTCTGGTCCAAGGATCGGAGGCAGATTTATCTTTGCGGGCGGGGCAACGGCGCTGACAAATTTGTATACGCCTATGATCTGGACGACAGCGAACTCAGGAAGCTCGATTGCTTTCGGTATCCTCCGGTAGATCTCGAGGTCCATCCGACGTCGGGTTGGCTGACCGCCAATTCCTCGTTTGGATACGTTGAACTTTGCGACACAGAGCAGAATCGGATCGTAGGCGCCTTAGATACCTCCGGCGGAAGGCCGGAAATCTCGTGGGCGCCCGATGGCAAACACGTGATCGACTCTGGACTAACTCGATTCGGGTGGGACGGCGAACAACTCACGAGTTCTCAAGAGTCTCGCGAAATTGCTCCCCTTGTGGACGCTGCAGTCAACAGTCACACAGGTGATGTTGCATTAGGAACACGAACAGGCCAATTGGTAGTCCTCGACGGGAACGGGATCTTATCTGAACCTCATCTTGGCAAGAGGAATTCCCTGCGAATGCTGAAATGGAGTCCTAAAGGCGATTACTTGGCCGCACTTTCATATAACGCTATCGAGTTTCACTCGCGTGACGGTTCCGGCTGGACAAACAATCCCAAAACGCATCCGTGTAGAGGTTCACTCAACGTCGCTTGGTCTCCTTCGGCAGAAGAGATCGCCCTTGGCTGTAATGACGGAACCTGCTTCATAATTAGTCATCCTTTCGATGGCGAAATCGTACCGTTATCCGGGGACTGGAAAACTCCCGCGACTTGGATATCGTGGGACTCTAATGGACAATTTGTTGCGACTGCCCATGAACCCGGCGATAAGATCGTTTTCCACCAGCGAAGGGATGAGAAGGTCTCTTCATCGTCTCAGATTGCCAAACATCGCGTGAGAGGACTTCGGCCTGGCAACTCCGCAGGAATCGTAGGCATAACAACCGACAGAGAATTAGTACTGATCGATCCAGACCAATCGGTGCAGGTATTGGCGACTATCAATGACCTTGGTGGAGGCCCGAGACACCTCGTATCCTCGTTGGATAACTCGACATTCGCAATTACCGACTGGAAGGGACGAACAGCTCTGTTAAATAGCAGAGGTCAGCGACTCGATTCAATCGACTGTCTTCCTGCGTGCGCCGTGGAGGCAGATTTTTTCAGCGACCAAGACCGAATGCTTCTCCTTTTGGAAGACGGATCTGCGCGAGTTTTCGACCGTGAAAAGCGAATGATCACCCGTGTCTTTGCACCCGTAAGAAGCGGGTTGTGTGAGTTTTCTCCTCACGGCCAATTGATCGCACACAGCCCAGCACTCGATCTTGACGACATTGTTTATATCGCTGAAGGAGCGGCGGGAGAACAGATGCTACTTTCCGAGAAGGAATTTGAATTACGAGTCAAACGGTCCTGCGTACGCGATGAATAGAACTAGGTCACAAACCGTTCTCAGTGAGAATCACATGGACACAGCATGTGGATCTCGGCCCCTTAACGAGCAATTTTGCACATGTTACCGGATCTTGGACGGATTCGACCACGTTACTCAACGATGATTGCGGGTGTCTGATTGAAGGTTTCTGCCTCCAGCAGCCCATTTCCGCCAAACTGGACCGAGCCCGATACCTGTTCTACTGGCGTGGACATGGATTCTGGAGTTGTGCGGCCAGATCGACAGGTACGACACCCAAACGTTCCTTACTGACGCCATGTTCTGTCCTGTCCGAGATTGAGGCTTGCCGGTCCACAGTGCTCCTCGGAAGAGCGTCGATCTGATCGAGGTGTTGCTCCGAGGCCCGCTCGACTGAGTGATGCACGCCCGGCGGTTCGTATACGACATAGCTGCCGATCCCAAGGACTCCGGCGTCGAGTTTGACTTTACAAAGCTCACCTCATTGCTACCTACCGGTAACGGAAGAGCGAAAAGCACGCTCGCCGACTCAACTCCCGCGACCAGTGCTACTGCGATCTTCGCTATCGGATCGAACGGACGCTTGCCTGACTTCTTCATAGGCGCCGACTCATTGTCCGCTGGGAACAACATGCTCACCTCTCTGACGGATTTTGGCCACTCGCCTGCGTGTCACTATCCTCAAGCGGTTATGTACCTGGCTCTAACGTAACGTCGGGGCTGTCGGGAGGATCTCCAACGACTGCTGGTTTGTCTGTCGAGAGGCGGTGATCGTCATTCGAGGTTCAGGCAGCGTCGTCACGATCTCGAACACCAGCCACTCGTCGCGGACTAACGGCGCGACGCCTTTTCATTCTAGGAGATCAACTTCGGCCGGAGTCTACTCTCTGATTGAAGACCTACAGAACACACTCGGTACTCCGTGGCTGCTCCGGCAGCTAGACCGTTCGCGGTTGTCGGGCCTCGCTGTCTGGCATCACTTACAGCTCCCTGCGTTGTGGAAACGGCAAAGTCCACGGCCGAGTGCGGCTGGTTCTGCTTCGAGATCACGCCCTGCGGACGCGAGTTCTACGGCGACTGGGGTTATCGCCAGGGCTGTATCTCCGGAAGCTGAGAAGGCGAACGCTTCTACCCACGTCCGAGTCGACCAAGTTCGGGCCGCAGCTACTGCTCCTCACGACGCAGCTGACAACGGTTCGTTGCATGGGTTGATGCGAATTATCCATAGGCCACCTGCCGCAAGGAAACGCCAGTCAGCGGTCCTCGATCACACGAAGTGGGCCGAAATAATCGATCTATTGCTGAAACTGCCGACCGCGAAGTCGTGGTCGTAGACCACAAGAGGCACTAATTCGTCGCGATGCCTGTACTGGAAAATCCGCCGAATACGCTAGTCAGAATGCCGCCTACGAAGATTCTCCAGATCGGCGGAACGATGGCCGTCGGAAAGTGGATTCACTTCCCTCTAGCTGGAGTAGTTGTGCGATGCGGCTACTGATAAATAAAAGGCCCGCGGACCTGAAATCAGGAGTCGGCCGCTTCTGCCGAAAACGGTCGACTTCTGTGACATTCACTCGACCGGAACATGGTCCCCGTTTCGCTTCATATCGGTCTCGTTCTCTCGGACCGAGAACCAGCGTACCGTTTTCCCATCTCCATCTTTGGCACCAATCTAGTACCCAATGTTTGATACTCAATGCTCCCACCAGAATCTGAAGACTAATGATGAAGTGTATGTCACTTCGATTGCTGACTCGGTAATGTCGCTGAAGCAACATTGCCGAAACCGTCCCCTGGCGAGGCATTTGTGTCCGCGATCTGCAAAAGCGTGCATTCAAAGGGCTTGCGTCTGGTTGCGACAGAATATGCATGAGAGTTGAAAGAAGATTGTTGCGTTGCGGGTGGGTCTATTACTGAAAGAGTCGATCAGCTCCGCCGCGGTCGGACACTGGTGTGTCGGGCGTGATGGCCGTGAGGCTGTAACCGAGTTCTGTGAGGATTTCTCGAAGGGTTCTGAATGAGCTGAAGGATTCTGGCCATAAAGTCAGTGAGACCGTCCAGCCTGATGGGGGGAAGCGTCGCAGATGGCCCTGCAGCAGCGCCTTTGCCCTTGCTCGATCGGCGAGATCAATTCCGGCAGTCGGACGGACTTGAACTTCGTAGTGCCCGCTTTCATCTTTCGTAATCACGTAGTCTCGAAGATTGGGAACCCAGTGCCCTCGCGTGAGCTGATCAAGATCATGGCGGAAATACGCTCTGTTGAAGCGGATCGAAATCTGCAATGAATGTCGGGCGTAGTCCCGTTGGGCGCGGGGGAGAGACACGGCATGTTCTTGTTCCGCGGCCGAAAGCTGCTCTTCCATCTCCTGGATGTCGTCGCGCAGTGAGGCGACTGACTCGGCTGACGTGGTGAGAGCTTTCTCGGTCTCGTCGATTGCGATGACCGTTTCCGCGTTTCGCTCACGTAAGTCCTGGGACTGCTGTTCGAGTTCAATGTTCTGTTCCGTCAGTGTTTCAAGATTGTTCAGTCGCTGATGCAAGTCATCAGGCACATACTTGGACAGGAATTCCAGCTGCTGTCGTCGAGCAAACTGCAGACGCTCCAGTTCGGTTTGCGTTTGAATCAGATCTTCCTTGAGTAGCTCGATGTCCTTGGGGGCAATCTCTTGATCCCGGCTGGCGGAAACGTTCTCGCTGTTCTGTAATAGCAGCACAACGAGCAAGGAGATGAAGACAATGCCGCCGAACATGTTGCAGATGGTGTCGAGCAACAAGTCGAGGCTGTCTCCTTCGCTCATCTTTCGTCTTCTGGAAGCCACCGATCCGCTCCTTTTCTTACCTGAGAATCACATGATCTTCAGAAACGTATTCGACTCCGAATTCAATGCCGAGTTCATCCCCCTGTGTGAGCAGAGGCTCATTGAACTCTCGTCCGGAGGGACGGATCACGAACAGGACGTATCTCACTCGCGGCGTTATTTCCGCCAGCTGGTCATGGAACCGTAAAAAGGCCGATTCACTCTCGTTCAACCAGTCCTCCACCGGCAGACGAATCGCCGGTTCTGAGGAATCCATGAGAGTCAGGTAGAGACCGTTTCTGTGAACATCGCAGAGCCATGACTGAGCGGGATTGATGCCGCGAGGGACAAGGTATTTCGCCGAGTTACCCGTAGCCAGTTGCTGAAGCTGATTCTCCAGGGTTGCCTGCTTCTTGTTCAACTCGGCGATCTCCCGCTCGCGTTCGTCGAGAATCATTTTGGTATCCGCTTGCCCTTCCTGCTGTTCGATCAGTTGCTCGTTGACTTGTTCCAGTGTTTCCATCTGGGCCTCCAACGAGTTGAGTCGATGACGTTCGGCACGCAGCCGATCACTCAGGACCGATTCAGGGTTTTTGATCGCCCGCTCAATCGCTTCGGCGTCTCGTCCCAGGTCCTGTTCGATTCTTTCCAATTGTTGAGAAAGGGATTCGGTCTTGGAATCCAGCTCCGCCATCAAGGTTTCAAACGTTTCCTGAAGCCGGCTGGTTGATTTCTGATTCACGAGTTCGAGAACGAGCAACAAGACGATCAGGATCAAGATGCCGGTCACGGACATGATGATGTCCTGAAACGCGAACAGCGAGATGCCAAGGTTGCGACCACGTCTTCCTCGGGCCATTAGTTCTGCTCATCGAAGGGGAGGAGACGCAGGCGTGACACAATGTGTCTGGTGCAATACTCGTTGCAATCGTCGAGGAAATCCTGTTCCTTCTTCTTATTCCAGACGATCATCAGCTGAACGACCAGAGCGGCGAGCAGTCCCTGAAGTGTTGTTTCAAAAGCCGTCGACAGTCCTGCGGTCACTCCCTGTAGCTTCTCTTTGATGATGCTCAAGTCGCTCGCGGACTGTAATACGCTTCCGAACTCGCCAATGGCCGTGGATAGACCAAGGACCGTTCCGATAAAGCCAAGGACCGGAATTGCCCAGACGAACGCCGAGACGATCAGGTAAGACGACTCCATCGATGCCTCATCATGGTCGGCCTGCGTCTTGAAGATCTCCGCGACATCGCCGACTCGCCCGAGATTCTGCAGGTTGGAAAGGGCGTACGAAATGCGATTGAACAGCATGAAGTAGCGGGGATCATCAACCGCATGGGCAACCTGATCCTGCACATGAGCAGCCGAGTGCGGGGACAGAACGAAATCACTGTCGTCGGGGACAATCGGAATTCCGAGTGTTTTTCGTTGCAGCCGTAGCTTCGCTGACTTGAACGCGAGAATCACCGTAGCCCACGCCGTAAAGAAAACGATCGCGACCGAAACGGGAAGGCTGCCACTGCGGAAAAACGACTGGCCGAAAGGATAGTCCCGGAACGGATAGAGGCTGGCATAGACGGCCGCCGTAAGCAGCCCCGCCAGCAGCCCAGATAACAGATAATTGACTTGCGTGTACCGCCCTCCGGAAAAGCCGATCCGCTGTTCCGGGTCTGAGAGCGACCATGCGATCATCTCCGTCATGAGTATCTTTCTTCCAGAGAGGTCTTTTCAGTCGACGGCGCCTAACGCCACGTCAGCTTGCCCGGTCCAATCACCCGGTCCAGCTCTTCACGCATCTGCGCAACCGAGAATGCGACGAATACGGGAGCATCGTGAATCAGAAGCAGCGTATTGATACCAATGACGGTTCCGGAAGACGGACCGGAGCGGAAGACAAGAGGTCCTCCCGAGTTGCCCTGACGAATGGCTGCCGTGTGCTGAATATTGTAAATCTCCCCCGCCTCTTTCTGGACGACGCTGACTTCCCCCGGAGTCTGGACGTAATCGAACGCACTCGATTTGAAGACTGTTCGGTGATCGTCGTTCCCAAACAGCTTTTCAGGGAGAGACGACCTGCTGGCCCGGCTCGCGAGTAGAGCGGCTTCATCGGCGGTCACAGCGTATCGAGACGTGCCGGGGAATCCCAAAGCGATCACCTGAGTACTTTTGGGCGGAACAGACTCCGCGGACAACGTGAAGTACGCCTGGTTGGTGGGCGGATCTTCGATCTTCAGGATCGCCATGTCGTATTTGCGACTGACGTGTTTAACCGTTGCAAATCGTGAGTCCGTCCCGAAGTACACGTTGATCTTCGGGACGATGCTTCCAACCGTTTGAGCTGTTAACTCTCGAATCAGTCCTCGAAATTCTTCCTGCTCGTCAGAAGAATCCATCGTTAAATCTGCTTCATGGTAGATGGTATCAGCAAGTCTGAGCACACGTCCTTCGTCGGAGGCATCCACCCATTCCTTGTGATCTTCCACCACATGCCGATTGGTGATCGCGTATCCGTCACGGGTGACCATAAAACAGGTCCCGGTGCCGAAGGGCCGCTCATGCCGTTCGCCTGTTTTCTGAAGAATCTCCGCATAGCAGACCACCATCCCGGTAGCAGCACGCACCTGCTGTTGAGTCGTATCGTTCGCCAGATCCATGGAACGAATTTCGGCGGCTGGACGGATCAGATTCGTCAGGTCGGGCGTCCCCTGATTTTGCGAGTACCAGAGACCAAAGCCAGTTACTCCTGCTGCCGCCGCGACAAATAGAGCAACCACAGCGGCGGGAACAACCAGTGATCGTTTCTCCGAAACCTCTCCCGGAAAAACTTCCCCAGCTTCGATCCAATCCGGCAACCCCTTGTGCCAGACCAGAGCGGTTGCAGCAATTCGTCCGCTTCGCAGGTGCTCACGCAGCTCCAGTTCACTTACAGGGCCCAGTCGCTGCCGGTCGAGAACATAGTGCCACTCCACGGTCTCGGTCGTCGCCTTCTCTGGTTCTGGCTGCGAAGCGGCTGGTTTCCGTTCGCCGAAAATCTCCGTCAGTTCGGCAGCCGGTTGCCAGTTCGTGCCATCCTCCGACACCTGATGCAACTTGCTGAACTGCCCACGCGATTTCATCTGCCGCAACTGGGAGAGAGTAAACGGCCCCCGAGTGCGTCCTCGAAGTCGAATGAGATAGCTTCTGTCGGCAGAACTCATGGAACATCCCAATTGTGATGAGGTGATCGATAGGACGTAATTGACAGTGTGAGAACTCAGGGGCTGGGATAAGCGAAGACGAGACGACATGGACAGAACTCGTACTTCAGACTGTCATCAGGTACGACTGCTTCACCATCTCGAGCATGACCAATCTGCCGGAGCACGGCTTCCGCTCCCTCGCTTTCGCCAAGTCGGCAGATTGCCAGATTCCATCTTCCAGCCGGCGGGACATCGATATCCAAAACGGGTTCTCCGTCGTCTCCCTGTGTCATCCATCCGATGGCTCGATAGGGACGGTTCAGGATCTCCGCAAGAGACGTGAAATGGTCTCCGGAAAGCTTCCACACGTCTTTCAGGGCTTCTGTAACTCGCAACTTTTCGACGTACTCTTCGGCTTTCTTGCGACGTTGCATCACATCGGCATCTTCCGGATCGGGCCACTGAGTCAACAGATTGACCTGCTGCGACACGCCCGTCTGTTCGCTCGTGTAAGCGACAAATGGCTGATGTGCGGGCAATGTCAGGCTTCCTTCTTTGGCCTGGATCTGGAGGATCATCAGCAGTCGCAACCGGAGAATCGGATCGACGGTTTTCGCCTCAAGGACAGCCTGCGTCATATCCCTGAAGGTTGCTTCCCAGTTATCAAATTCCAGATGGTCCAGTTGAGAGGACAGAGTCTCTGCCAGCTCCTGCTGAGGCGCCGGCTCGGCATCTCGATTCACGAGTCGGCTGGCACTGAACCGGACCAGTTGAGGCTGACGATCCTGCCTGTATCCGCTGATCTCCACAATCTGCTTCTCAGTGAACGTCCGAGGATCGGTGATGTAATACGGCCAATCGAGATTCTTGACTCGGACTGCGTACAGATTCTTCATCGCGAAGTCATCGACAGCCGCCAGTCGCACTCTCTCAACGAGGCTTCCCGAGTTCCCGTGTCGCTTCTCAAGAATCGCGAGCACCGCGGCGTAGTCCTTCACGGGCCCCAGCAATGGTGACTGGGGATAGTTCTTCAGATACTCCGCAACTTCCTGACTGCGTTCCGTAATCTGATCAGCAGAAGTCGGAAACAGCTTCTCGGCCGGCTCGGAAAAATGTCGACGGTATTCTTCGATTGCTGCCCAGGCCGACTTCTCCTGGTTGACTCGCTCCAGCTCCTTCAGGGCTTCCTCCTCCTTGGTCACCAGCTGAAGCTGGTCGAGGAGTTCTCCATAGCGGTGCGTCATGAGCCGCGTACCGGTGAAGCTTTCGCGAGAAGCCTTCGCCATCTCGGTGAGTAATTTCCTCCGACGGATCTCACGGTAAACTTCCCCCGTCAGATCGTTCGCCTGTGTCATCAACAGCTGTGACTGATCGCGGATCTGCGGGTTCATCCCACTGGCTTCCTGCTCGATAATCTCCAAAGCATCCTTAAGACGCTGGATCTGCTTCTCGAACGTATCCGCTTCCAAATCGGCAACCTCATTCTTGAGCTTATCCAGTTGCTCGCTCTGAGCCTTCAGTCGCTGAAACAGTGCCGCTTCGCGTTCTTTCAGGCGAAGCCCTCGTTCGCTGCTCAAGTTACGAAACCCCAGTTCCATCTGGTCGACGAGCTCCTGAATGACCGGTTGCTCGTCCACAATCGTCTGTGCTCGGCTACGGACTTGCTGAAAAGCTTTCTCGTCGTTGTCGGGAACCGCACCGGCTTCCTGCAGCATCGTTTCCAACCGGCGACTACGGTCTTCCACAGTCGACTTCAATTCACTGACGCTATTGACCGCGTCCAGCCACTCTGGAGAACCTTCCCAACGCCCCTCGAACTGCGTCACCAGTGTGCTGGCGGGTTCGACTTTTCCTTCAGACACGAACCGATCGATTCGTGCGAGCACGTCGCCGCGAAAACTGCGTTCATTTGCCTGCAGCACAACTACGGTGACCAGGCTGACCACAGCGATCGTTGCCAGACTCGAACCGGAAATGACCAGAAGACGCTGACGACGTCGGCGCAGATTCAAACTGGCAATACGACTTTGCAGCCGATTATGAATTGTCTTTGGCACCGGGCGTTCGAAGCGATCCAGTTCCTCGCTCACCCGTTCAAGGTCCATCAGGTCGGCATCACTTCGTTCCAGAACCCCTTCGGCCCTGGCCAGTGTGCGGGCCCATTCCGCCTCTTCGGCTTCACGCGCTAAAGACTGTTCGCACCAGGAGAGGGCTGGAATGGCTTCGATCGCCAGCGGATCGTCCTCGGCCAGTTCAGCCACCGGCCAATTTTCCTGCCACTTTGCGTAAGCCGCCCGGGCCTTTGCGAAGTTCATTTCCGCGAACGCGGCTCGCAATACGGGCTCGGCGTCCTGGAGAGCCTGGCGAGCTTCATCGCGACGAGCGGTCTGCTGCAGTTCGCGGACAAGCAGCTGAATCTTTTTCGGAACCGGAGTCTGCCAGCCGGTCCCTTCAATCTCCTCTCGCAACTCGGATAACTCGGCTGCCGACGACGCTTTCTTGAGCTTCCTCAACTCCTCGAACATCTGGACGTGCCGAGCTTTCTCGTACTCCAGAATGTCCTCTTCCCAGAACTCCGTGGTCGGATCTTCCGTGGCGAGTGTTCGGACGATGGCGAGTCGCTTTGACAGCGGAGCTCGCTGCAAAGCCAGACGGCGATGCAGCCGCAACAGCTTTTCGAGCGGGCCATGCTCTTCGTACGCCGAGTCGAGCATGAGAGCGGCATCGTTGAGAATCGGCTCGGGCCGCGGGAGCTCCAGAAACTCGCAGACATCACTCCACGCCTTCTGCTCTTCTTCCGAGAGACTGTCGACCACGCCCACGGCTTCCAGCAGCCGGGGTTCCGACTCCGCCTCGCGGATGGCTTCACTGCGCAGCCCCTGCCGCAGAAACTCGCCACACTGCCGCAGCCGATGATTCAACTGCCGCGACAGCTCTGCATATTCCCGAGCCAGCGACTTCGTTTCGGGCGTCGCATCAAACTGCTCACTCATTACGGTCAGACGAACCTGATCAACGAGCATCTGAATTTGTTGGAGGGTATGTGTCATTGCTTTGCTCCGAACATTCTGAACTTTGTCACTTTGATTCAGGACTAACAACCAAAAACTCGCAGCTTAGCCCTAGAGTTTCTTCTCCAAATACGGGAACGAGCTCATATCGCAGTGAAAACTCAGTTAAACTCATCGAACGTCGAAGACTCTTCTTCGCTTCCAATAGCATTTGTTTATCCCAGAGCGCCACTCGCTTTGAGACAAATGTCTTCAGAAGGTTAACGTGCTCTTTCTTCTCGTCTGACAGGCTTTCGATATCTTTCTCTTCTGGGATCAAAGACTTTGCCGCGTCGACTGCTTCCTTAAATTTCGACCGCATCGCTTCTCCGCTGCCAAATACCCCCGGCTTCAACATCTCGACTTTCTCAGCATGACCGAAAGGATTTAGTTCAGTCTCCAGGGCCTCCTCAATTATCCTGAATAGCTCACCAACGTTATCTTGTAGCTTATCGACCACTTCTCCAAGAACTACAATCTCATTGTCGAGACCGAACTCTCCTGTAAACGTCTGAATAAATCCGTCGCGGCTCTCTTTTCCAACCAAGAATGTACGTTTGAAGTTGCCGTTTAAAACAGCCGGCGACTCTGACACAAACGAAGTTGTTCCATTGGACACGAAATTCACGCTCGCTTCTTTACTCACGACAACCATGCGATTGCTTTTGAAGGTGATCTGACTCGGATCGATTGCTGCTAGTAGACGAAGCCTAGGATCATCGGGGGAAATCGGTGTTCTTACGAGATCGTTTGTAAATTCCATCGACGGAACCGCAATCGGACTGTTCAGGGCAATCCGGAGAACTCGGTGACCTTCCCTGAGAGCCACGACCGCCCCTATGACACTTATCTCTTGATCTGGAATCGGATTACCCGGGCAACGAATTGAGACTTGAGGGAGATCGTCATCAAGGTTTATTGTTACTGCAACAACGACAGTCTGGAAAGCATCCAGTAGCTCTAGAACGATCGAGTCATTTTCTCTCTTTGATGTTACACCAAAGAGGGCTCGTTCGTCTTGGACGTCCTTTAACAGAGGGAAATAAAGCGTGGGCTTTGCGGCGTTCGTCAAGCCTTTATTCCATCCATCTTCGAGCTGAACGACCGTCGTCTGACCGTGTTCCACATACAGCGGTATTTTGGCATACACAGTTCGATTGATCGGCTTTGGAGGATTCGGCTTCTTAGCAGGTACGGGCTTCTTATCGCCCTTGGCGTCTCTTGAGTGGCCATTATCGCTTGCTACGGGTGGCGCCTGTAACGGCTTTCGATCCTGTTGTGCGTTCGTCGACGGTTCGCCGTGACCAGCGTCACTCGGAGCTTCCTCTGCATCAACGGCAGCGTCCGGCGGCAACGCGACGTCCAATTCTGGGGGCACCTCTGCCTCTGCTGCATTTACCGAGTCTACAACCTCTATGTCACCCTGGGATTGCTTCATAAAATACACCAGCGAAGCAGCTGTTCCGCCGCCGAACAGCAGGCAACACGCGAACACGATCAACACCAATCGCCCCAAACCTGCGTCAGACTGTTTCGCGCGACGTCTTACCGGGGGGGGAGTTGAGGGGACACTACCAGCTGGCGAACGTTGCGGAGATTTCAAAGAAGTCCGGTCATCGGCGAGATCGTCCTCGGAGAGGGACATCGTTGCCGGGGTTTCGGAGATAGCAGTCGGGGCTGCGACGTCCACTTTCTTGCCGGTCCGAGCGAACGTAACCAGCTTCCCCATCTCCGGAGCCGCTCCCAATGCCTTCGTCAGATCAATTCTTAATGCATTGACGAAACGCTTACTCAGGTGCTCTTCCTGCGACCCGGCAATCACGCCATTCCAGAGGCACTCGACAGTTGCCGGCAGCGCTGCCCCGTAGGTGCTGAATGTGACATCCCATCGTTGCGAAAAGGGCAGCAGGGCGATTGCCTCTTCGAACAGGGCGAGGATATCGGTTCCTGGTTGATAGATCAGAAAGACCTTGCGTTGCGGATCGGTCAGGAAAGATTCGGCCAGAACGCCGGCCCAGCCCGCATCGCCTGCGGTTCTCCGCCAGGCTTCGCATTTTCCGGCTGCTCGCGGCGTTGACGGAGCGGAACGAACTGAGTTCAGAACCGTGACCTGGCCATCCCACTTGTCCGTCATCCACCCCGGTTTCTGGAGTAGCCAGGCGGGACCGGCTGGAACGGCATCCGGCGTATCAATCACCATATGATGGCCGAGTTTGTTGGATCGCCCTGTGTGATCGAGTGGGCAATCGGAGACCCGAGACAGAACGTGTTCCGGACGCCCCTGTAGTCGCAGAATATAATGGCCGTAGTTGACCGGGTTCTTCGCCGCTTCCGGCGTGCCAGCCGTGAAGACGTGCCGGTAGCCACTTAGCGACTCCAGCAGATCGACTGTCGGAGCGGGAATGCCACGGCTGCTCTGAACGGTGCAGTAGCCACTGCTGCCGGGACGCAACCCTGCGGGAGCCGAGGTGTAAATCAGTTCGTAGATCATCGCTCAATGTTCTCCGTGCCGAACAATTCCGTTACCGGGATACCTTGGGGATCATTCCGGCCGAACTGATGGCCAGCGAGTAGATGAAGGGGACCTCAGCCCAGAACGACTGCAGATCACCGGGCCGGACCGCCTGAAGTCCCGATTTCGGGTTGATGTGCGTACTGGCTCCGGTCGCACTGACAGGGATATAGCAGGCGTGGTCGGTGAAGCTCTCGACTGCGGAAACAATCTCCGGTGTTGTGGTTGCCAGGAGGTCCCTGACCTTGGTGGAGACCGATTTGATCACGCCGGTGTCGAGTGCATTCAGCTTGACGATCGAACCGTCACTCAATTTCTTGTTTGCCTCAATGACAGCGGACCTGCTCATCAGATCGTCGTCGATCAGTTTGGCCCATCGATCACATTTCGTGACGACGACAATGACCGGACGCGGATACTTCTCCCGTGAAGCCAGCCCGGAATACCGTCGGATACGATTGGCCGCTTCCTGGAAGACGGCCTCTTGAGAGCCGAGATGCGACTTATCGATCAAACCGGCCCCGAGGTCGGCTTCCAGGCAGCGGAATCGACTGTCCTGCAACGGGTCGTAGACGAAGAACAGCACCCGGGATTCCGCGAGATGGCGGGTCACCGGCGAGGCTGACTTGTCCATTCCCGGTAGAAACGACTCTCCGGCATTGTCATAGAGACAAATCACACGCCCGGTCCCGCGACGTTCGGGGTTGGGATGATTCTGCTGCACCTGCATCGTGAAGGCATACGGACGCAGGTAGTTCACCGACTGCGAGCCGAAATTTACGGCCGCGTAACCGTACTCGTCGCCAACTTCCTGGGTTTTGCGGATGAGCTCCCCCAGTTCCTGAATCTCATAGGGATTACTGTTGGCATACATCTGCCGTTCGCTGTCTTTAAGCCGAACGTTCAGACTGGCATCGGCATCCGTGAACGAGGTGAAAAACTGCATTGGCAGGACGTGCCGCAGTCGACTCGCCATCGCCGCCAGGAAATAGCTCTTACCACTCCCCGGGCTGCCGAGAACCGAAAACACCAGTGACTGCAGTTCCAGCATCGGCCGTGGAATTTCCAGATGACAGTTGGGACAGGCCAGACGGTGACAGGGAAAGCCGCGAGGATCGATGGCTTCGGCCTGAGGGGAAAACCGACTGGGTAGAAATCGCATCTGTGCATTCGGAACACGATTGTCCGCTCCGAACAGATCCTGGTGCTCGCTGACCCAGAGAATGTCTTCCGGATGAAACTTATGCCAGCACTGCGGGCAGATGACGCGGTGCAACAAGGAGGGCATGGGAGCCTGAGTTGTCGTCATGGCGGTTACACTCAATGGGTTAAGGGATTTCAACAATCGTTTTCTCGGGAAGCGATCCGCCGCGCGAAGCAGGGACTGTGTCAGCGGCCTGGGATTCAAGAGCTCGCACCCGTGCGAGGGCAGCATCGGCCAGCCGCAGACAAGCTGCGTCTCCCGGAAATTGTCGAGCACAATGCAACGCGATAGAGGCATTGCGATAGGCGACTGTGAGATCGGAACTCTCTTCACTCAATGACAAATGCTCTTCCGCCAGACGGGCGGCTTCCGAGGCCGTCGCCGGATTGAGATCGGACGCGATTTGATCAGCCTCGCCGCCTTTCGAATCGCCTCCAACGGACGAAGTCGGCGCGGCAGGGGCTGACGAAGCCGGCGGCTCCATCGTGGGAGGCTCGTCGGGAACATCCGGCGTCTGGACAGACTTTTCGACAACGGCAGATTCGAATGCATCGGAATCTGTGTCGTCAGTCACTTCGGAATCCGATTCTGATGAGTCCGAGTTTGACTGGCGTGACTCCTCCGTCGACTCTTCCGAAGACGGCGGGGGCTCAGGCGGTCTTGAGCATCCCGTACTCAACGGAGCCCCGGCAATCAGCAGCACGAGAAACGGCAACGCTAAACGCGTTCGAGTCGTACTCATAGGCTCGCCTCCCGCCGTGACCGTGTGTTCTCCTCGATGTCGATGATGACCTGGACGAATTCAAGCCCCGCCATCACAAACACGTAATAAAGGTATGCGAGCGCTACGAAGAACAAAGTGACGAACAGGAGCCCCACACCGGCTCCCAACATCTCAAGCGGCGAGTAGAAGCTATTGATAACCGACAGAATCCCTCCGAGGAATCCGAAGCAAATACCTACATAAGAGAGGATCAAAATGGTCTTCGTCGCCAATTTGCCCCAGCCCAGGTAGCGTTCCAGGTTCGGGTACCGAGAATCACTAAGATCGTCGTTCGACGCCGGCCCATCTCCAAACTCAAAACGAGCCCGATTGTCGAGTTCATCCGGACGCTGCTCTTCCCGTTTTCGATCATCCATCGCCTGCTGCCAGTCGGGGGGCATATCGGAGAACATGGGAGGATCGTCGACCTGGACTGCCGGGCTGGCGGACTGAACTTGAGCCACAAAGGTTTGCCTGCAGGACTCATTCTTGCAGCGAAGCTTCTTACCCATCAGCGAATCGGGAACCCGCAATGCGGAACGACAATGAGGACATTTCAAATCAGGCATCAGCGAGCTCTCTCAAGTGGAATCGTGGTTTCGTGCTGAACTACGGGTGAAAGGCTCGATCATTCGAGCAACAGAGAACCCCGCTCAGGCTCTGTACCATCCCGGCAATTCGGGCAATCCAACGTGGCCTGTCCGTTGCAACGTGTGCAGCGTTCGACCGCGACTTTGAGCCCGTAAATCGGTTCCCCTTTTTGGGTGTACGAAACAATTCCTTTGTAGCGCCGGGACGTCTGCCCTTTCACACATCCTTTGCGATCGCAATTGACACGGCTGCGCCCATCACAGACGAGGCAACTTCGATCGATCAAGAAGTGCGACTGATTGAACTTCGATCGTTGAGCAAGCTCGAGAGAAAGACACTCTTCCGGATAACAAAGCTCCAGCCGGACCAGATGGTTGGACAGGAAATCTTTCCTCGTTTCCCAGGTCTTGTTCTCTTGGTCATTCGTTTCCGGAAGAACCACCCCAGCCGATGTGATGAACTCTCTGATTGTCGCTGCAGACCAGGCGAATTGGACCAGCGGCCCGGTGGCGGAAGATGACAAAGGGGTAACGAGTCCTGCCAGAGTTCCCTGCTCATCGAAGATTGCGGCTCCTGCGGAGGCCCCTTCACTTTCTTCCCCCTGCAATCCGAATGCATAGGTGACGGGCATTGGCAACGAGACACAGTTCATTGAACAGAATCTGCCCGGCTGGTCGGGAGCGGATAGCTCTACATGAACCGTATCTCCCGGTTCGACGGCTTCAGTCGCGATGCCGAGTTCTGGAGCAGCCAGAGCCGTACAGCGGAGGAGCGTTAGTCCAAGTTCTTCATTCGTCGCGATGTCGTCGGCAAAACCAATCGGTGTCTTAACCTGCAGGTCAGGGCTCAGAACTCGAATCGAACTTGAGGTGCCGAGATAAGGCATGCTCAAATTCTCGGTGGGGACAAGTAACCATTCCCCGCCGATCGCAAGTGCATTCACACGCTTGAGTGGGCGAAGATGTTGAGCGGGAATCGCGGACGTATCGTGGTAGCCCCGTACGGCGACTACATGGTCGGGCTTCGCAATCCAGGGGCTGAATCTCCAATAGGGACCACGAGCAGCCGGTTGGTCGGAAATGAGTGGAGCGGCGTCAGCCAGAAGACGCGTCGCAGAATCGGAAAACGATGCAGGAGCTTTGATCTTTTCAGACTGTGCGATCGAAGCCGCGTAAGCGATGTTGTGAACAATGAACGTTCGATCGGACAGGTTCTGCGAGCTCGTCACCGCCTTCCGCCAGCTGCCGAGCGCCCCGGAAAACTCGCCCGATTTCATTTCGCAAATCGCTCGATTGTTCCAGGCTCCGGCGTGCTCGGGCATTTCCTTCGTAATCCGACGAAAATCTCCCAATGCATCTCGACTATCGCCGAACCAGATCGCCTTCACCAACCCCGAATGGTAGTAGGCCACGATGGAGTCGGAGTTCTCTCGACTAGCCTTTTCCAGCGTCTCCAGAACCGCCTCAATCGATTGTCGCGACTGGCATTGCTGAAGCACGTGTGTGAGGTATCGGATCAACGTCCGCTGCTCTTCCTCAAGCTGATCCCGAGGTACGAAATGACCGTCGATCCGAATCAGCTTCTCCAGACTCCGAGCGGCCCACGTTTGCCTCTCCGCTGTAAACTGTTGCTTCTGCACATCGGAGAGGGCATAGAAACTAGAAAACGAATCGATCCGACTGAGAGCGGCAACTGGCTCATCAATTCTTTCGAGATCTCGGTGCAAGCGCTCAATTGCTTCCGGCGACGCGGCTTCTCCGGTGGAGACCGATGCTATTTTTACGAGCCTTTCCGCAGTCGACGTCGAGACAGGGGCATCCATACCAGCATCACTCATCATCTCCGGTAAGCCAGAGAGCAGAATGTTGGTCTGGGCAGATGCACCGGGAACTACCGTGGCAGTTTCTGGCGGTTGGGGAGCATTGCTCGACGAACTCTCAGGAGCTGGCGGAACCAGCTCGTCCGCATCGTCGGTCGCTCCCCTATCCGCAGTTGATCCCTCTGGCGAGTCAACGGGTTCAGACTCGAAGGACGCGCTCAGGTCGACTGGCGGAGTCGCTTCTTGTTCTTCGGACTCGGCGACCTGTTCTGAATTTACAGGCTTGGAGTCTAACGAAACGAGCTCGGTCGTGGTGTCCTCTGGTATTCGCTTAACCGCCGGCAGGTCATCGAGTTCCGTCTTTGAACACGCTGTCCCCCACGTCAACGCTGTCATCAGCGCAGCGTGAACGCCCATTTTCATCCGCATCATGGCCCGCCGTCTTAATAGACTTCAAAGTGTCGGTAGTCTGTTCAGGAATACCTTCGCACACTACATGTTCGCAAGATCATTTGCAACGACATTCAGAACTGACCCGGCATACACCTGTCGGTTTGTTGTGTTGAAAAGATCGAATTCGTCAGATGCGGACGAGCTTAATCGCTGCATGGGTCAGTACATGTCCAACCCTGCGTTGAGCAGACCTGGAAACCGAGTGGTTCCGTAGTCGCAGATGCGGCTTCGGAGTTAATCCGCTCCCCTGCGTGAGGGGCGACCTCGATTTGCTTTTCGGCGTTCGCCATCACCGTTTCAATCCGCGCCCCTGCGTGAGGGGCGATGCCGAGGTCTGCGATTGATCGGAGCTTCACCGCGTTTCAATCCGCGCCCCTGCGTGAGGGGCGATGAATGCGGTCAAGAAGGCGTGCCGCTGGTATGTCGTTTCAATCCGCGCCCCTGCGTGAGGGGCGATTGGAAGAACGATGTGCGGCTGAGAGCCGACGGCAGTTTCAATCCGCGCCCCTGCGTGAGGGGCGATTGGGGTGTTTGACCTGATAGGCCGGGTGCCCGGTTTCAATCCGCGCCCCTGCGTGAGGGGCGATGCCTCGGCCACTTCGGCATCGGTCCGGCAATAGCGTTTCAATCCGCGCCCCTGCGTGAGGGGCGATGCGGCCTGCCCCGTTGACGTCAAACCCATTCTTGGTTTCAATCCGCGCCCCTGCGTGAGGGGCGATGCGGGATATGATCACGTTCAAACCGGGCTGATCGTGTTTCAATCCGCGCCCCTGCGTGAGGGGCGATGTTTTGCAAACTTCTTCATGTTGGTTCCTTCCATGTTTCAATCCGCGCCCCTGCGTGAGGGGCGATCTCCAGCCCCTTGACCACCTGATTGGACTGGTCGTTGTTTCAATCCGCGCCCCTGCGTGAGGGGCGATTCCGGGCCAACTGCAAGAAGTACGGCATTCCAACGTTTCAATCCGCGCCCCTGCGTGAGGGGCGATATCAGAACGGCTACGCCGATGGTCAGCTCGACGCGTTTCAATCCGCGCCCCTGCGTGAGGGGCGATGATGTCCTCCGTGCACGCCGAGAGCAGGCTTTCGTTTCAATCCGCGCCCCTGCGTGAGGGGCGATCTGACTTTCAGGTACCCCTTGATCCGATTGAACGTGTTTCAATCCGCGCCCCTGCGTGAGGGGCGATCATCTGGCAGGCGGCGATATTGTACGCTCGCCTCGTTTCAATCCGCGCCCCTGCGTGAGGGGCGATCTCTCGCAAGAGGAGGTTGTCGCGAGATTGAGGTTTCAATCCGCGCCTCTGCGTGAGGGGCGATCTCAATGTCCGCACGGACAAGGCGACCATCACCCGGTTTCAATCCGCGCCTCTGCGTGAGGGGCGATTGCAGGTTTCGCCGGGCAGGTCTCCCACCACGGTGTTTCAATCCGCGCCTCTGCGTGAGGGGCGATATCCCCCGGGCAGAGATGGGGAGCCAGCAGCGGCGTTTCAATCCGCGCCTCTGCGTGAGGGGCGATAGGGTATGGCACGCCGGCGGCGGTTACGACTGCAGGTTTCAATCCGCGCCTCTGCGTGAGGGGCGATACCGGTGGCTGAAGTTGTTGTTCGCAATGACGTTGGATCGCAAGGTTCGCGAACCGGGGGCCGAAGCGACCGTTATCCAGCTACCGCCAAGTGCAAGCATACCTTATCCGTTGGTGTGGAAGCAATTTACAGCGAATGCGAACCTCCCGGCCGGAACGGGCGCGCATTGGGATCGCACTCTTCATACGTGCCGTGAGACGATCTCAAAGAATGAGCGGACCGTCAATGTTGAAGCTGGGTTTGGAGCCGTGATGTTCGACTTTTCTCTCCCAGTGTTTGCCCAGGTAGTAAAAGCGCAGGCTGTCTTTGGAGAGGTCGGCGATCGTCAGCAGGCGGGCCTTGAAGAGAGTCCATTCGGCCGGATCGGCTTTGATCTCGAACACCGAGTTCTGGACGCGCTGGCCCATGTTCTCACATGCTTTCGCGACCTGACGCAGTCGTTTCTGACCGGCTGCATCTGCGGTGGCGATGTCGTAGGTGATGAGCACATACATCGGAGATTGACCTACTTCCAGAGAAAAGGCGGATAGATGTCGAGGTCGCCGCGGAGGTGGCGGGCCAGCAGCCGTGCCTGCAGAAAGGGAAGGATGCCGATTGTCACCTTCTCGTTGACGATCGGATGAAAGATCTCCTCGGACTTTCGCTGTTGCCAGGCGGTGATAATGGTGCGGCGTCCCTCAGGCGACATCAGCACTGCTCCATTCTCCAGCACCTTGAAGTCGCCGGAGTTGACTTGCTGGCGATTGATGAGCGAAAAGATCAGTCGATCCGCCAGCCAGGGGCGGAACTCTTCCATCAGGTCGAGAGCCAGTCCCGGACGACCTGGGCGATCACGATGCAGATACCCGACGGCTGCATCCAGACCCACCGATTCGCACGCCGAGCGCAGGTCGTGGGCCAGCATCGTGTAAACGAACGACATCAGCGAGTTGATCGGATCGAGAGGCGGTCGCTTGCTCCGTTTCTCGAAAGCGAACACCTTTTGAAAGTTGGATTGCAGAGAGTTGAAGGCCCCGAAGTAGTTCGTCGCCGCTTCCCCTTCAATGCCACGCAGCTGATTGATGTCGGTCGCACGTTGAGCGGCTTCAATCCCGATCTTCATCCGAGTCGCCGCCTTTTCCAGAATTTGCACTCGCGGCTCGAGAGAGTTCGCGTCGCGAATGGCTCGACGCAGAACCGTCCGGCAGTTAGCAAGTTTTCCGAGCACGACACTGCGGGCAATCGAAAGCGTCAGTTCCGGATTATCGCTGGCTCGATACTGCTGGCGGCGAAGTAGAACGTTGCCTGACGTAAACCCTTGGATCGCGGCTCGAAATCGTCCTCGATCGTCCAGTAAAGAGATAGAAACCCCAGCCTGGCTGGCGGCCTGCATGAGCTGTGGACTCAAGCCGATGCGGCCCAGACAAACGATCCCGTCCAAATTATGAAACGGCAGCCGTGCTTTGGTCTGCTTGTCGACGCGCACGGCAACAGTGTCTCCTTCTTTGGCGAGATAGCTTCCTTCGGTCATCACGAACAGGGTGTTGAGGTGCGTTTTCATTCGGAACTCCCGTTCGAGGAAAGGAGAACTACAGTTGTCTGTCCAGCCAGGCCCGAGCCGAATTCATCTGAAACGTCTTCGGCAAACACAGATCGTACAGCGAGCAGTTGTTGCACTTCGGTTGATACTCGGCTCGAGGCGTCTCACCCGATTCCATCAGCTGGTGCATGCGGCTGATGGTGTCCGCGGTGATGGCACGCAGTTCGGGATCGAACGCCACTTCGTGACGATGTTGCTTCTGGCCGTAGAAGAGGTAGCCCTGAACGATCGTGAGGTGGAGCATTTCTTCGAGGCAGAGTGCCTGGGCGCAGAGTTGCACGCGGTCGGAGTCGTCCTTCTTCGGCTGGCCTCGTTTGTACTCGATCGGAATGATGGTCCAATCGGCCAGCGACGTCTCTCGATGCTGATCAATTCGCTGTTTGAGTGTTCGCCGTGCTGCGGTCTTAGTCAGGCCGGCAGGTGGATGAAACTCGACGATGTCAGCCTTGCCGATCAGGCCCCACTCAAAGCTGTGCAGCGGCAGATCGCGGGTAATGCGTATGCCGTCTCGGGTGGTCGATTTGCCTTTCTCGGCGTTGCGATGCAGCACCCTGCCCTCCGCCGTCAGTTGATTCTCAAGCCACGATTGCTCGTTGTGGATGAGGGCACACTGACGCGGGCAGAACAGCAGGTGCTGCAACGCCGAGATCGGAACGAAATCGTCTTCGGAGTAGGACATTAAAATCGTCCGGGAGTCAGAATTTGCGATTCGATCGCCTCGTTACTCCACCCGGCCAGCCACTGCAGTTGACCGGGCGGAGTGATTCAGTCTGGTGCGGATCAGAACTTCCGTTCGATGGAAATGCCCTCGGGCAGATTCGCGTCATCGATCTTCACGACATAATCCGCGAATGTACGCGCTGGCGTTTCGCTGCCGTTGCTCCGGCTGACCTTCACGCGGTCGAACAGCCTGTGCGCCGGTGCGTTTCCGAGCTGACTGTCGTGCTTGAAGACGATCAATGCCTGCGGAGCCATCTGCCCGCGGGCGGCGGCTCGATCGAGATCGAACATGTTTGCCAGAGCGGCCCAAAGCAGCTCGAGATCTTCGCCGTTGCTGTCGAAACCGGTCTGAGCGGCGAGGCTGGCGTTGATGAAGCCGTGCATACGGTACAGGCCATAGGGCACGGTGAACTTGCGGCCCATCGTGCGGTTGTCCCCCTGCTGCTTCTCGGCTTCTTTCTCGGTGGTGACGGCGCAGCGGGTGATGGAATGCTCCGAGGAAATAATCGGATCGATGCTGCGTCCGAACGTAAACTGCAGTGGACCACGGACCTGCCCCGCATTCACACCAGTGGTCATCACGGCTCCGAAGGTGCGGATGTCGAAGAAGTTCTGGCACATCCAGCGGGTAATGCTCTTATCTTCTTCGGCCTTCGCTTCCCCTTTGGATTTTCGCTTCTTGGCATCTGGATCGATGTCGAGTGCCTGATAGGCCCGCTCGTGCTGCTGATTGAGCACGGCCTTCTCCTTGATGTAGATCTCATAAGGGGGCTGTTCGCCTTTCATGACGCCGACGTAGTTGCGAATCTTGCGTTTGATGCAGACGTCCGTCACCAGCCCCTGTCCGGTTTCCGCATCGAGACGGGGAAGATTGCCGGCATCGGGATCGCCGTTGGGATTGCCATCAATCACGTCGAAGAGGTAAACGAAGTCGTAGCGGTTGTTCATGAGCATGCGTCTTTCAGTGCTATGGAAAACGAGATTCGATTGAGAGAAGAGAATGAAATCATTCCGCGGTGGCGACGGCTTCCGGCTCGTTCGCGGGTGCGGATTTCTTCGTGAAGATGTCAGCTCGCTGGTGGTAGTACCCCAGGGCGAACAGTCCCTGCTGATGCAACTGGAGATGGGAGGGGAAAAGGTTGATCTGCTGACAGATCTCCTGAATCCGTCGTTCGTGATAGCGTTTGGAACCTTCTTCGAGCTTGCTGAGATGGTGCTGGCTCATCCGAATCAGTCGCGGAAAGACGGACGCGGGCGTGGCCGATGCCGCTCCGAAGAAGCGATCCTTAATCGTCGCGTTCAAACCGGGGAGCGCGTCCTCCTGCGACTTTTCCAGTTCGGCGAAGAGTCGGCCCATGTGGTAGGCGGGATCGGGATAATCAGGATCGAGTGACACGGAGAGCTCCTTTTTAAGATGGTTATTGATGTTCAAGCGAAAACTCCGATTGAGACAGGCCTTGAGAATGCAGGCCCGCCGAAAGTTCATGTTGCGATCCATCCGCAGCCGGCGGAGTACACTCAGGTAAAGCATCTCGGGATACCGTTGCCCGGTGAGGATCGACTTCATCACGGCTCCCGCCAGCAGTGGAGAGACATCTTTGGACTCCCGAGCTGTCTCCGCGATAAGCTGCCAGACGGCCGGCATCGCGAATTCCTTCTCTGGTTTGCCTCCCATCTGTAGATCGCACATGTGCTGTCGGAGGTGTTCCAGAAGCTCTCGCAGCGTGCTCACATACCAGAACCGGACCGACAGCCGGGCGGCATTCGGCGATAGTCCCAGCACATAAAACGGCGTTTCCGGATCGCCAAATCGTTCGGGTGGAAACAGTCCCCGGGAGATCATTTCCAGATCCTCGGCGACCGCGTTTCGCGTCGAGGCATCCTCGGCTTCGGACGGCGGAGCGAGCATGGCCGAGAGGACGTCTTCGACATGCGTCGGCTCGGCGGACCAGTAAACCACGGTCGCATCGCCAATCGTCAGGCTGCGGTTGTTCTCACGGGCAAGGAGATAGTTCAAGGCGGTGCAGTATTGAAACGCGACCTGCTCACTGACTGGTGCGTTGTAAGACTGCGATTTATTGAACGACTCGTAGGCGTTGGCGTTGAAGGAAACGAGCGCCGCTCCTGAAGATTGTGCGTCTCTTACCCCCTTGATCTTCGGCTCATGGAGTCGAGCCATCGCCTGATGCTCACCGGTGACCAGACAGAATCCCTGTTTTCCGGCCTGGTTCCCATCACCTTGCAGCCGTTGGTTCCACCAGCGTTTGATCGGATCGATCTGATGAACGAACTTCTGCTCTCCGGAAATCTGAAAAACGAAGAAGCCGTTCGCATTCTCAACGAGTTCGGGAAAGTTCGCCGCCTCGTCGGGATTCCACTTCTCCAGGAAGCGACAGACCGCCGAATAGGCCGGATCGTCAATTTCCTTCTCGAAGGACTGATGAAACTGCCGAGAGGCCTCAAATGCTTCCCGCGTTCGCTCCGGCTTCGAGTCCTCGGGTTTGTAGCCGAGTAAATACGCTGGGTTATCCCACAGAAAACACGGATTGAGCCCCGATCCGGATGGTTTGGCTCCTCCGCAGACCTGCAGCATCCGCGGCAGTTCCTTCTTGCCTCCCTTTCGCTTGAGATCCGCGAACTGCACGAGATTTCCGTCGCGGTCGATGACGATCGCTCCCACGATTTTCTGCGGGCTGTAGCCGAAGGGGGCGATTCTGGCATCCGCCTCGTTTTCCAGCCGTGCGTAGAGATCATTTAACGCCTGGAGGATCATGCCCGCACCTCCTTCCCGTCAAAAGGCGGCACCGTGATGACGCCGTCTTTCATTTCCGCTCGAAAGAAGCGGGCCGTGCAGTCGTTCTCGAAGTCGATGTCGTGCAGCATGTAGCCGAGATCTCTTTCACCGACGAGAACGTCGGGACAGCGGGGGATCTCATCCCGCGCCAGCCATTCGTACTCGCAGGCAAACTCGCGGCAGCCAAGATAGGGCTGATGGAAATGCTGGCCCTTCTCCGCCCGGCGTTTCACGATCTCGTAGTGCTTCTTCGGATGTTCCGAGGGATCGAGAATTTCGAAATGGGCTTCGATCACGTACTCGACATTCCGCAGCACGATCGACGCCCGCTGCTGCCGATCTTCGTCGACATAGGTACCAAGTCGTCCGGAACCGGACTGCATGATCTTCTTCAGGCCACTGGTCGAGATCTTGTTGGCGACCTCATTCCGGCGGATGTTCATTGTCCGAATCGGCTTGAGCACATGCAGCCGGTCGACCACCCAGCGGATCTGCGGCTTCCAGTAAATCGCCTCAAGGACTCCCCGCGCCGCCGACGGCGTGATGACGTCGTACGAAACCCGTTCGACCTTCATTTCGGGTCTTGTGAACAGGGCGTATTCACCCCGGACACGGAGTGCGATGGAAGTGTCTGTCATTTTGCCGCCTCCTGAAACAAGGAACAAGTGTTGACTTCTATTTAGTTTTTTGTATGATATATCATATGTTCACAGCCGTGAGGTTAGCGTTGTTCAGGTGTCTTTTCAATGGAGTGTGAATGATGGAGTCGAGAAAATTTGATTTGACGGAAGAAGCACTGGTTCGGGAGCTGTACGGGAGAGTCGAGAAATGCGTCGACTCTCTTCCGTATTCACCTGAGTTCGACACGATGTACAAAGAGTTCTGCGGTGCCGCTGATCGGAACTGGACCGAAAACGAATTCTTTGTCGCCATGACTTCACTCAGAAAACGAAAGGGTGGATTGAAGAAGCCACGATAATTACCCTGTGGTTCGCTTTGGCGCGGATTGAAACTATTTGGTTTTGGAAATGAGCAGGGCATTCGTCTTGCTCATTTTCTTTTTCAAAGGTTCAGTTGCTCGTCTGAAAGCATTCCCCCGCTCTCTGCCCGAAAGCCGAGTTCGGAGTGGTAACAGTTGTCGTTGACGAGTTCGTAGTAGCCGGTATCTTCACCGCGGTCATCCAGCAAAACGGAAACGTCACGGCTCTTCATCGAATTCAGGGCCGGTTCACTCACACCGACCGCGTAACGTTGCAATCGGCGCAGGAGTTGACGGCGTTCGAGACCGGCCGCCTTGTGATCCGGATCGAGCAGGTTGCTTCGCAACCGGTCGAGCAGCTCCCGTGCTTTGTCGTCGAAGGGAATGAAAACCGGCGTCTGGTAGTCATCGATCAGCCGAAATCGTCTGGCGATCTCGCGGAACTGGAATTCCAGGACACCTTTGGGAGAACGTCGCAACTGGTCGTCAGAGAGGACTTCGTGCTTGTCCCACAAATCTTCGTGAGACCAGTAGTTTTCGCGGAAGAATTGCGTCAACGTTTCCGTCGCCAGCCAGCCGTGTTCGTGCAGCGGACTGTGTCGATCGAGCAGCAACCGCTGTGTGATCTCGGCGGTTCGCTTCTGGTAATCGCGCGGTTTGATCCATCCTTCGCCAGCCGGCTCGAAGACGAAGACATCCGCCGAGTCGCGTTTGCCTTCCCGGTTACA
Organism: Planctomycetaceae bacterium; assembly: GCA_017795105.1. Classification (GTDB taxonomy): domain Bacteria; phylum Planctomycetota; class Planctomycetia; order Planctomycetales; family Planctomycetaceae; genus Rubinisphaera. The sequence goes on along the minus strand of CP051247.1, from coordinate 4,195,500 downwards.
GCGGCCGGCAGCTTGGGCGATGCTGTCGAGTCCCGCCAGTGAGCGATAGACCACGGGAAAGTCGACGTCGACACCGGCTTCGATGAGTTGAGTGCTGATCACTCTGCACGGCTCACCCGCTCGCAGCCGCTCTCGAATTTCGCGCAGCTTCTGAAAGCGGTGCTCCGGACAAAGGTTCGTGCTCAGATGAAACAGTCCCTGTCGCACACCGGTTTCATCGAGCAGCCGATACAGGTTCGCGGCATCGGCTTTGTAGTTCACGATGCAGAGAAGCTGATCGTGCTGACGCAAGCGTTCGACCAGTTCGTTTTGTTCAATCGGTCCGAGCGACTGGATTTCGACCCGTCGCATCTCCCTGGCGAGCGAGGGCGGATCGGGAATGATCTCACGGACTTCTTTAAGGCCGATCGGAAACCCGTCCCGCAGCTCGATGGCCGGCTGCGTCGCCGTGCAAAGTACGATCGTGCAACCGTAGTTGGTAACCAGTTCCTGCAGCGCGTACAGACACGGCTTGAGGAACTCGACCTGCAGTGTCTGGACTTCATCGAGAATGATCACACTGTTGGCAATGCGATGCAGCTTCCTGCAACGCGAGGGCTTCGCGGCGAACAGCGACTCCAGCAGCTGCACGTTGGTGGTGACGATCAGGGGAGCGTCCCAGTTCTCAGTGGCCAGCCGCGATGAGAACTGTTCGTTTTCAGGATCGACATTGGAATGATGCTCCAGCACGGCTGCATCCGCAAGATCACCAAACACGTCTCGAAACACCCCAGCGGTCTGTTCGACAATACTGGTGAACGGAATCGCATAGATGATGCGGTCGTGACGGTGCGTTTGCCGATGCCGCAGTGCGAACGCCAGGCTCGAAAGTGTCTTTCCTCCACCCGTCGGAACGGTGAGTGAAAAGAAGCCAGGCTGTTCGTCAGCGGCAGTCAAGCATGCGGACAGAATCTCATGTCGAATCCGCCCCAGCGGCGTCGTCTGCTGAGACTTCGCTTCGAGCAGAGTGCTCAATCGAGTTTCCAGTGCGCTCCACTCGATAAACGCTCGGGGGCGCAACACCTTGCGTTCCGGCGACATGAACTGCTCGGTGGCGAGATAGTCGGCATCAACGAGACACGAGAAAAGCATCCGTGTCCAGAAACTGAGCTGAAACATCGCTCTCGGCTGATCGATATTCAACCTAGGTGGACTCAGCTCACACTTCTGATGAACCCATTCCGGAATTGTCGCGAGCGGCAGACGAGTCGTTTCGTCCAGAAGTCTTCGCGACAGGCTCGATGCTCTCTGAAGATCCGGATTGCTGTCGCTGTAGTCAGGCAGTCCGGCATGATGTCCCAAGATGCAATACGCAAGCAGATAGCCCAGTGGCAGATCTCCGCCTGTGTACTGAGCAATCGCATGCTGTGCCCCGAAGGTCGAGTGATTCACCTTGGTGACTTCTTCGAGATGCGTCAGGAAACCGTTTTCGCTCTGCAAATAGGTCTGAAATCGCGGATCGTATTTCCCCAGATCGTGCCAGTAGCCGAGCAGCCGTGCCCAGTCACCGGCGTTGAGTGTTTCTGCAAACAACTCGGCATATTTCGTGACGAACAGCAAATGATCTTCGAGCGGTTCCCAGTCAGACGGATCTTTTCCGGCCAGTGAATGTCCATAGAAGTTAGCCACGCCAGCTCTCCTCACTCTCGTACAGATCAAGCATCTGCCGCACTTCGGCAATCAGTTCGTCCCGCCACTCGAGGGGATCGACGATTTCCGCTTTCGTGCCAAAGCTGAGAATCCAGCTCTTCAGTTCCGAGAAGCTGGCCAGTTCAAATGTGGCGACGAGACGACCGTCCGCACTCACACTGAATTCCTGGCTGGGGTGCCAGCGGTGCTCTTCCACGTAAGCTCGCACATCGGCGGCAAAGCGAATGACGACACGTTGCGGCTCACCTTCTTCATGAAAGATCCGGAAGGCGTGCTGCAGATACTTCTGCATTTCAAAATTAATAGGCTTGCGGAATCGCAGTTCCTGAAGCACGACATCAGTCACGCGGTCAATTTTGAAGTGGCGAATTTCTTCGTGATGCTGCGAGTAAGCAATCAGATACAGCGACTGCTGATAGTGAATCACTCCGAGCGGATGAATGAAGTACGTCAGCGGCTCGGTGGAATTGGCCGATTGATAAGTGAACCGCACAATCCGACGATCCTCGACCGCAACGACCAGATCATCGATCAATTCTTCTTTGCCGTCGTAATTGCTGGTACGTGAATGTATGGGATGCAATACACGAGCGAGTCCGGCGAGGTACGACTGCTGCTCTTCCGTCAGCGTGGCCCGAATTTTCGCGAAAGCGGTTCGGGTGCTCTCCCAGAGATAGGTCCCGGCAAGCGGTTCCAGCAGCCGGCGAGCCAGATAGAGCGAGAGGACTTCCGAGATATTGAACCCGAGCTGAGCGAACTTCTGCTGCGGATCGCAAAACCAGTGATTGCGACCGAATTCGCCCGGTTTTTCATGAATCGGAAAGCCGAGTTTCTTCAGCGCGTCGAGGTCTCGGCGGATCGTTTTTAGCGAAGTCCCGTGCTCCTCCGCCAGTTCCTTCACCGTGGCCCCGTGACGCCGCACGGTCAAGGTACGCAAAATGAGCCACTGTCGTTCCAGTTGAAGCGTCGCCATAGCCCGCGTCCTTCAAGTCGAGCGAATCGTCATGATGGACGCAGCGTATCGTCAGATGGAGACAACCTGTGTCCAACCATCTGGATGTACACTGCCAATGAACATTTCGCAACCTTCTCGATGTCGGAGTCTGCATCGACATCGAGATACTGGAGTCCGGTCGCCCTCAATGAGCGTTAAAAACGCGGCAAGTGTAATAGGCGGAGAAACTTAGCTATTTCATGTTACATGCGAGGCACTCGCGATTTTCTCGTAGGTGGCTTTTTTCGTTGGAGCTTTCCAGCGCTTCTTCTGCCTGGGGATTGGCGTGGAGAGGGACGTCACGTTCCCTCTCGCGTTGGTCATTTGGTAGAGTCAGTGTGCAATACCTGTCCGATTGCTTGTCTGAACGGCTCTATCGGGTGGTGGCGGGTCAGGTTGATTGCCGACCAGATTTTCTCTGAGGGGATTCGGGAGGTCGGCTAATTCGCGCGGGGCAGGCCGCGAAAGGAAATGTCCAGTCATTCCATTCACGAGGTGATGATGAATTTGTTGACTCGAGTTTCCCTATCTCGCATCTCTGTTTTGTGGGCGCTTGCGTTGATGGTGTGCTGTCACCCTGCCGCCTTTGCCGATCGACCGAATGTGATTCTGATCGTGGCAGACGATCAAGGATACGGTGATATGGGATGTCATGGACATCCCTTGCTGAGCACTCCGAACCTGGATCGGCTTCGGGCCGAAGGCGTTCGCCTGGAAGACTTTCACGTTGATCCCGTCTGCACGCCGACTCGAGCCGCGTTGATGACCGGGCGGTATTGCACGCGAGTCGGGGCCTGGACGGTAACCGAAGGACGGCAGTTGCTTAGCCCGAGCGAGACGACCATGGCGGAGGTCTTTGCTGCCTCAGGGTATCGCACGGCTATGTTCGGCAAGTGGCATCTCGGAGATGCGTGGCCATTCGCCCCTCACTCTCGGGGATTTCAGGAGGTTGTCTGCCATCGTGCCGGGGGAGTGGATGAGATCGGCAATCCGTTCGGAAACGACTATTTCGACGACATTTATTTCCGGAATGGAGCCGCCGAGCAGTTCCCGGGCTACTGCACCGACGTGTGGTTCAGAGAAGCGACCCGTTTTATTCGTTCCAATAACGGGGCTTCAGAGGCAACGCCCTTCTTCATTTACCTGCCCACCAACGCGATGCACAGTCCGCACACCGTCGCGGAGCGATATTCAATGCCGTTCCTCGCTCAGGGACTTCCGGAGAAGTACGCCAAGTTTCTGGGGCAGATCATAAACTTCGACGAGAACCTGGGGAGATTACTCTCCGAGCTCGAGGATCTGGGGATCGATCAGAATACGCTTGTGGTCTTCATGGGGGACAACGGGAGTGCCTTCGCCAATGTCGGAACCGGAGGTCGTGGGAACGATGCCGGCATGCGTGGCAAGAAAGGATCGGTTTACGATGGCGGTCACCGAGTCGCCTGTTTCGCGAGATGGCCAGCCGGGTTTCCGGCCGGGCACGAAGTTCAGGAACTGACGTCGCATCGCGACTGGCTGCCGACACTGATTGAGTTGTGTGAACTGGAAGCTCCTGAAGGCGTCCGTTTCGATGGACAAAGTCTTGTGCCGCTCCTTAAAAACACGGAAACAGCCTGGCCGTCGAGGACGATGGTTGTCGAACGTCAGGCCGACCAGATTCGTCCCGGTACGCTGGCCGGGAAGACTAAACCTGTGACTCCATTCGCCGTGCTGACCGAACGATGGCGGCTGGTCAACGGCGAGCTGTACGAGATCACGACCGATCCTCAGCAGTTGCACAATCGGGCTGATGAATTCCCCGATATCGTGGAGGAACTCTACGCGAGCTACCGGGCTCATTTTGAAGACGTCATGAGTCACCGGGGCATTCCGGTCGCTTTCCCGATTGGAATTGAAGCTGCGGATCCGGTTCTGTTAACGGTCCGAGACTGGCATCCGACACAGGGTCGCGTCATCTGGCGTCAGGACCAGTTGTTCGACGACGAGCTCTTTATCAACGGCTGGTGGGCCATTGATGTCGAACGAGCTGGGAGCTACCGGATTCGCCTTTCCCGCTTTCCTGCCGACGCTCTGCATCCCGTGAATGCCCAATCGGCCCGATTGAAGATTGGTGATGTCGAATTGGACTGTCCGGTAGCGGCCACCGATGAAGTTGTTGAGTTTAACGTGGCTTTAGCAGCCGGTACTACGAAGCTGCAAACGTGGTTCCATGATCGAGAGTCCCAGAACTCGCGCGGGGCTTATTTCGTCACCATTGAGGCTGCGAATCAAGAATGAACAACGCTAGGACAGCGATTGCTGCCCTTATTGTTCACGAAACAATGGACTGTCGATGACGGCGGCAATCGTTGGGACGATGCGGTAATCGTGTTCGGCTGACTTTGCCACGATCTTTTCTATTTCGGAGTAGTTGTTCGGTTCCTCACCATTGGCGTACGTCAACAGCTTGGTCACGAAACACCGAACGAAGCGATCACGGTTCGCTCGAGTCTGCATGAGTTGACGGAACTCGACGATGTCTCGGTATTCGGCACCACTTAGAAAACTGGCCGAGGCGTCAACCGGAATGACGTCCGCTTTGGCTCTCCGCTGTTTCTTCGATTTGTTGCCTTCTTCGGCCGGCGTCTCGTAGGTGTCACGCCAAGCTCCCATCGGGTCGAAGTTCTCGAAGGCCCAGCCGAATGGATCGATACTCTGGTGACATGAGGCGCAGGACTTGTCGGACCGATGAGCTTCCAAGACTTCCTTAATCGTTCTGGCAGAGCGGATATCCGGCTCCTCGATCTTGACGTCGGCCGGCGGGGGAGAGGGGTGAATCGCGAGAAAGTTCTCCATCACATAAATCGCGCGGTGAATGGGGGACGTTCCCAGGCTGTCGGCCGTGACGGTCAGAAATCCTCCCATCCCCAGAAGCCCGCCACGGCGACCATCCGCGAATTCATACTTTCGAAGCCTGGAGTCGCGCGGGACGTCGTCGATCTCGTAAACGTTAGCAAGATCGGCATTGATGAAGCTGTAGTCGGCGGAGATAAAATCCGTGACAGGCAGATCTTCTGCGACGGCGTGCCGGAAGAACATCAGGGCTTCGTTAACCATGTCGTCGCTGATTCGCTTTCGGTGGTAGTACGCATAGCGATCAGGATCGGGTGCCATGAAATTGATATCGCTGAGCTTCAGCCACGCGTAGGGGAATGCTTTGAGGAACGGATCGCACTTCGCGGAAGCCAGTCGGCTTTCTATTTCAGCGTGCACGCCTTCGAATGAGTCGAGTTCCCCCGCTGAAACGGCTTCGCGCAATTCGGCGTCGGGAATTGTACGCTGCAGGAAGTAGCTGAGTTTCGACGCGAAACGCTGCTCGGCGGATAAGTCATCCGTGTTGAGGAGCAGGAATGACGGAGAGGCAAGAATTGCGATGATGCCTTCTTTGAGTGCCCCGACATCTCCCAGGTCGGATTGTTTGCTCTGAACAAGGCGGACGATGTGAACCAGATCTTCGTCATGGACTTCACGCCGCCAGGCCCGTTCCGCGATCGGCTTCAGAATGGACGCTGCCTTCTCAACGCTCGGATCTTCTCCCAGCAGGGAGACCTGTCGCTGTGGTGGCCAGGAGTGGAAGAACGGCCCTTCGACTGCCGCACTGACAATTCGCGGCCGCGGTCCACGCCAGTAGTCGACCCAGTGGTGCCAGCTCTCGGGCTTGAGAACGCGGCGTCCCGGTCGGGTGACAATCGAACTGGCCACCTTGTCGTAAAGCACCGGGTCGTGCTCTTTGATATGCTCTCCGGCGATGGCATACTGGAATTTGAAATTGCCGTTACTTCGCAGCGTCAGCCCGTCGGTCGGATAACGCAAACGCAGGCGCGTCCCAGCGGCCAGCCATTCAGTCAATTCGAGTTCGATGACCTCTTCGTCAGGCAGGTCGTACGTCCGTTCGCGATTGCCCATCAGTATGGTCAGCTGAATCGGATCGTCGTCGTAGATGCCGGTCTTCTCCGCGTCGTAATAGCCGCGATCCAGCCCGGTACAGTGAATCGAGATCCGATACCATCCCGTCTTTTGCACGACGGGAAAGTTTTCGAAATAAGCCAGTTCTCTCGGGTCGAGAAAGTCGAAACCTTCCGTCTTGCCGCGGCGCTCTGGACGTTTGATATTCTGACTGGTATGGGCGGAGAGAATCTCTGTCGACTCGATCTCGTACCGCTGTGATTCTGGCCGTTCGCCATCGAGAATCGTGGCATCGACAATCTTTCGCAGAGACTCGATGTACTGCTCCAGATGAAAGTTGCTGAAGCCGAGTGTTTCGCCGTGGGTGTCGAACCCTTCATGCAGGGAATCGCCGATCAAGTTGTCAGTCGGCTGATGCGTGCCGACGTCTTCGATCAGCAGGACATCGCGAACGCTGTTCCTGAACTCGCGATTGTTCAGTCTTCTCGGCGGAATGCGGAGCGATCGTTCCGACTGGCTGGCATAGTGTTCGATTTTCTCGGAAAGATACCGCACCAGTCGCTCGCGATCGTCGGGCGTGAGCTGACTCTTGCGAGCCGGAGGCATCTCGCCAGCCTTCACACGGTCAAGACTGGAAGTCCACAGATCGATGCTGTCCTTCGAGGGATGATCTTTGAGATCATGAATGCTGAAATCCGCTTCCGGGTCTGCACCACTGTGACACTTCGCACAGTGGGTTGTCATGAGGACTTCGTCTGCGTGTACCGACGGACTTCCGAACAGAACCGCAATCATCAGAAGTGCAGTCGGAGCGAAACAGGATGAGAATCGAAGAGGCATGTGCATGAGAGTTTCCGAAGGCGAGCGGGAGGAAACAGCGTGATCTGATCAATCAGGCGTGGTTCAAATCGAACGATCCGGTGCTGGTGTTGAACGAGTCGCGTTCGACACCGAACTTCTGCATCAACGTGACAAACAGGTTGCACAGTGGCATGTTGTTGCCGCTGTTGTCCCGGGCATCGACATGGCCGCGGTGCTGGAATCCTCCTCCGGCCACGAAGACGGGGAGATTGCGGTTCGAATGCGTTCCGCCGTAACCCATTCCACTGCCGAAGAGCACAATCGTGTGATCGAGCATGCTCCCCTCGGCGTGGGGTTCCTGAATGGAATCGAGTTTCTTCAGGCAGCGTGCGAGTCGCGAGATCTGGAACGATTCGATGGAGACCAGCTCTTTGACGAGATCCTCGCCCCGGCCATTGTGGGTGCACCCATGGTAGCTGCGGTTGACTCCATCAAGATCGGTATAATTCAATTCGGCCGGGAACTCGATACTGGCGACTCGCGTCAAATCCGTTTCGAAGGCATAGGCAATCATGTCGAAGATCGCGTCGTACTTGTTGGCGATCGTGGTTTCTGCGACGAAGTGATCCGAGATATCGAAAGACGGTTTGTCGCGGTCCAGCCAGGTCTCGCGATCGGCCAGCGAACGCTCCAGTTCGCGGATCGAAGTCTGAAACTGATTGATTCGATCGCGATCCCGTTGACTGGCGGTTCTCAATGTGCCTGAGAACTGGCTGCCGACCGTATCGAGAATGCTGGAGTTTCGCTCAATCATCTGTCGCCGCCGAGCCTTCTCCTGCGGAGTGAGATTGAGGAACAGATGATTGAAGAGCTCCTGAGGATCAGTAATCGGAAGTTTCTCGACTCCGTTGGCCGTCCAGCTCATCCGGATGCCAGAATCGAGCGCTGCTCCGACCGAGGGGTAGCGGACCTGGCTGCCGATGTGCCGCGCGAACAACTGATCGAGCGACATGTTCTTTTCAGGAAAGGTCTGAGCATCCGTCGGGAGCACGCCGCTGAGAAACGAGATTTCACGACCATGTCCACTGACCATGTTGTGGTCGGTGTGCGAGATGATCGTCATCCGATCCTTCAACCATTCCAGCGACTGCAGCGTGGGTGAAATGGTGAAGTCCTTCCCAAAGTTCTCGGGAAAGAAATGCTCGGGATGCATTCCGAAGGGATTGCCCACGACAAGGAATCGCATCGACGGCGCAACTGGTGCCGATGCTCCCAGGGAGACGGACTCCAGCAGCGGGAGGGCCAATGTTCCGCCCATACCCTGCAGAAATCTGCGACGATTGGAATTCAACATGGAATCACCTTTGAGTTTCAGGAGGTTTCTGAGCGGTTCTGTCCAGGGTTAACTCGAGCAGCGGCCCCACGGCTTCGGGATGGGAATCGCTGGCGAACATATGGGTGAGAACGGGCCCTTTCCCTTCGATCTGCGTGGTCAGCCGCACGAGAATCAGCGTGACGTTCCGATCAGAGTTCTGTCTCAGGAACTGCAGCAGTTCTTCGTTCGCAATCCCGTAGGTTCCCCGCTGAGCACTGCGGAGGATTTCGAACGTTCCGAGCAGGACACCGTCCTCCGGCGTGGGGGAATCTTCCCAGGTCGCATCAATCGACCAGTCGGCTTTGTCCGAATTCGTCAGGCCATAAACGCCGAACTGATTCTTCAATGGCAACCGGGATGCCAACCCTCGTCGACTCGGAACGAGATTCAAACGCAATCGAGCTGAGCGAACGTTATTGAACTCGACGCCCGTCAGATCGAACGAAAAGAACGAGCGATAGTCCCATTTCCCATTCTCCGTTTTCCGAACGGACAGAACTTCTGGATCGACAAACTTGTGACGCTTGTTGTTTGGCAACACCGAAGTCGCCCGGCCGTCTGTGCCGATCCGCACGAGTCCCGTCGTTGCGGACGCCATCTCTTCAAGTTCTTCGCGCGACTGTGCCCGAAGCGTTTCCGCAGAGGCCTTCACGCCATGATTTGGTTGAGTGAGACGGATCTCGTCACCGGTGGAGGCATGGTGGACTCCGATCTCTCCTTCGATCAGCTCAAAGTCCGATTCCCCTCGATCAGGATCGACTTTCACGGAGAAACAGGTTCCATAGTCCACTGCATACCCCGAAGGCGTTTCGACGATAAAGCCAACCGCCGACTCCGGGACTTCGACCAGAGCGACGCCGTCGAGAAGGCGGCATCGCATCGTCGATATCAGCTCAATCTGAGCTGGGGCTTCCAGAATGAGCTCCGCTCCGGAAGGGAAACCCAGCGTCGCAATTCCCGTCCTCAGTTTGAGTGTCCCGGCCGTGAGTTGCGATCCTGGAAGCGTGGGCAAGGCACTCTCCCAGGCAGCGTTCTCGCTCGACACCAGCGTGGCCACAGTATCGGCTGACTGGTTCGTGGGGATCAGAAGGACCATCAGCAGAAGTACCGCGACAACGGAAGCGGCAATCCCCCAGAAACGCCATTGGCGACTCTGCCGAAGTTGAGCGGGAGCGGTTGAGTGAACCGACCGCTCAAGGGCGATCTCACGCAGACCACTCTCGGCTGCGACGGCTCGAATATACTCACGGCGCAGTTCGGGTTGGTGGGCGAGCAGGCGATCGAGTTGCCGCACATCGGCTTCCGTCACTTCGCCGAGCAGATAACGGTCGAGGAGGGACCGAGGATTCATCTCAAAGTCCTTCCAGTTGAAGTTGAATGCGGACGCAGTCGGCCAGTTTATCCCGAAGTCGCCCCAGCAGCTTATAGAAGGCATTCGCCGACTTGCCACAGAGTGCGGCGAGTTCCTGGACGCGCCCGTCCCCTGAATAAGGAGCGAGCAGCAGTTCCTGATGGGCCTGGTCGAATTTGCTCAGGCAATGAGAGAGTGCCTGTCGGATCGCGGTCAGCTCTTCGGCCTGAAGTGCCTCGGCTTCCTCGGCAAGTTGTTGTAGAACCTCGTCGCTCAGCAGCAGGCGCGAGCGACGTAGTGTCGCTATCATCGACAGGCATTTGAATCGCACGATCACCTTGGCCCATGGCAGAAACCCTGATGAGTCTTCGAGCTGGCCGCGTTTTTCCCACATCGTGACGCTGGCTTCCTGGAGCGCATCATCCACGAGGTTCCAGTCGGGCAGCAAAGTGCGAGCATAGGCCCGCAATACGGGCTCGTGCCTCACGAACAGCCGCATGAAGTCCGACTCGAACAGGGATTCCCGGTGCATGTTGCTCATATACCTCCCTATTCTCTCACCGACGCCAACCTGCCGGAATTTCTTGAGTTTTCTCAAGGATTGACAGAAATCGGTGAGTACGCAAGCAGATTGCGCAGGAGATGGCCACACGCGCCCACATGTTCGGCGAATCCCTGAAAGCTTCGCCGACTCAGTCCCGCAACAGGCAATCGAGGTCAGGCGAGAATATCGTGCAGGATATGCCCTTCGACATCGGTCAGGCGGAAGCGACGGCCCTGGTATTTGTAGGTGAGCCGTTCATGGTCGATGCCCAGAAGGTGCAGGATCGTGGCGTTGAAGTCATGCACGTGGACGCCGTTCTCGACGACATTGTAGCCGAATTCGTCGGTCGCTCCGTAGGTGATTCCCGGTTTGATGCCGCCGCCCGCCATCCAGGTTGTGAAGCAGCGGGGATGATGGTCGCGGCCGTAGTTGTCGTTCGTCAGGACGCCCTGCGAATACGAAGTCCGTCCGAATTCGCCGCCCCAGATGACGAGCGTATCTTCCAGGAGACCCCGCTGCTTCAGGTCTTTGATCAGCGCTGCCGAAGCCTGATCGGTTTCCTTGGCCTGTCCACGGATTCCCCGCGGCAGATTGGAATGCTGATCCCATCCCTGATGGTAAAGCTGAATGAACCGCACGTTGCGTTCGGCCAGCCGTCGGGCCAGCAGGCAGTTCGCGGCGAATGTGCCGGGTTGGCGGGCATCGTCGCCATAGAGTTTGAACGTCGACTCGGGCTCATCGGAAAGATCGGTTACCGACGGCACGCTGGTCTGCATTCGGAACGCCATTTCGTACTGAGCAATCCGGGATTCGATCTCGGGATCGAATTCCTTGTTGAACTGATGCTGGTTCAAGTCCCGGATCGTATCGAGCTGAGCTCGGCGGCGTGAGGCGGAGACCCCGTTCGGATTCGACAGATAGAGCACCGGATCTTCCCCGGCTCGCAGTCGAACGCCTTGATGCTTCGAGTCGAGAAAACCGGATCCCCACAGCCGGGCATACAAAGGCTGATCGCCCTGACCAGCGGTCACGAGCACAACAAACGCGGGCAGATCGGCGTTCTCGGAACCAAGTCCGTAAGACAGCCAGGCCCCCAGCGACGGCCGACCGGCGATCTGCGATCCTGTCTGGAACATGGTGATGGCCGGATCGTGATTGATTGCTTCGGTGTGCATCGACTTGATGAAACAGACATCGTCAACAATGTCCCGATGATACGGCAGCAGTTCACTCAGCCACGCCCCGGATTGCCCATGGCGGGAAAACTTAAAGTGAGACCCGGCCAGGGGCAGCGACGACTGATTGGCCGACATGCCGGTCAGCCGTTGCTCGCCGCGAATTTCGGGAGGCAGATCCTGACCGTTCATTTCGCGAAGCAGCGGCTTGTGATCGAACAGATCCTGCTGAGCCGGTCCGCCGGACTGGAAGAGGTAAATGATCCGCTTCGCCTTCGGCTGGAAATGCGTCGAGGCGGAAGCCGTTCCGCTCAACAGCTGCGACAGCGCCATGGTGCCGAGTCCGGCTGCATTGGCTTTCAGGAACGTTCGACGATTTGAAGAGACGCACTGCTCAATTGTGGGAGACATGATTTGTTTCATGAGATCATCGCTTCCAGATGGTCGCGTCGAGATTAAGGATTGCCTGACAAACAGTTGTCAGAGCGGCCAACTCTTCTGGTTTAACGTTGTCGCCAGGGCTTGAGTCACCCAGGGAAATCAACTTCTGCGCTTCGTCGTCGTGGTTCCGATAGAACTCGCGTTCTGCGTTCAGCAGGTTCGTTAACGCTCGACGTTCCGTACCATCCGGCTCTCGTCCGGTCAAAGAAACGAAGGCGTGAGTGATCCTTGCCTCGTCGGTACGGTGTTGATCAATTGCGGTTGCCGCCAGTTGCCGGCTGGCTTCGACGAACTGCACATCATTTAACAGAACAAGTGCCTGTAGTGGCGTATTCGTACGATCGCGACGGACGGTGCAGACCTCACGCGTGCTCGTGTCGAAGGCCATCATATTGGGGAGCGGAGCGGTCCGTTTCCAGACGGAATACAGCGAGCGTCGATAGAGGGCTTCGCCAACCGACTGTTCATAGGGCGGCGACATTCCGTTCGATTCCCGCCAGAGATCTTCCCCCGGCTGATACGGCGAGACGGGCGGCCCGCTTTGTTCGGGGTTCAGCAGGTCGCTCGCTGCCAGGGCAAGATCGCGAATCTGCTCGGCGGAGAGTCGATACGCCGGGCCTCTGGCCAGCAGCCGATTAATGGGATCGATCTCACGCAGTTGTTCGGTCGAAACGGAACTTTGTCGATAGGTCGCGGAGAGGACGACGTTGCGACAGAAGCGTTTCACATCCCAGCCGCTTTCGATGAAGTCTCGTGCAAGCCAGTCGAGCAGTTCGGGATGCGTCGGCATTTCGCCCTGCAGGCCGAAGTTCTCCGGCGTGCCGACAAGTCCTGCTCCAAAGAAGTTGGCCCACAGACGATTCACGGCGACCCGAGCCGTGAGCGGATGATCCGGCTGCGTGACCCATCGCGCGAGCCCGAGCCGATCGCGGGGAGCGTCTTCCGGAAATGCGGGGCCGACGTGTGCAGGAACTTCGCGGGTCACCCGGGTCTCGGCCGAGGTCGGAGCATCGTACTGACCGCGAGCTAGAATGTGCGCTTCGCGAGGCGATTCGGTATCCCGCATAATCGGGATCTCCACCATTGCCTCCTCGGCCATCACGAATGCTTCCCGTGCCTCGGCGAGCTTCGCGGCAGCTTTCCGTGTTTCTTCATCGACAGCTGAGAGGTAGTACTCGAGAGTCGACTCCAGTGGAGCACCCGTTGCGAGGTGCTGCAGCTCGGCAGCCGTTAACGCTCGCTCGTACACGCGGGCGTCATCAATCAGACCGCCTGCGAATCCACGATCCCGGAAACGCTGGCCGATCACGAACTCGCCGCCATGGTCGACTTTAACGTTCGCCTGCTTCTTGAGTTCGTCGCGAAGCGTTTCTGTTTTGAGAGGCTGCCCGTTCAGAAAGAGTCGCAGTCCGTCAGCCCGGGAAGAACCGTCGTAGGTTGCTGCGATCTGACACCATGCATCCGAGGGGATCGGATCGATCGTTCGCACGGAGATCGAATTGCCGGGCCACTCGCGGCCCAGCCGTACGTCGAGCCGGCCGTTCTCGATAGCCAGGTCCCAGCCGTTGTATCCACAGTCGGTACCACGCGTGTGATGAGCGATGATGCTGCGGTGCTCGGAACGCTGTGTCTCACGAAGCGTGAGCACGACCGAGAACGGAGCCCAGCGATCGAACGGTTCGATGCCGTGTGTCGTAACGCCCCTTTCGCCATCGAGCTGCAGAGCGAGTCGGGCCGGAGTCGCGTTCTCATCCCGATCAGCAGCCAGTGAAGGATCGAGAGCAGGCACGGTACAATCGGTGACCGGCACGAGCGGAACGGGAGTCGTCCAGCCGCGATCGAGGGCCGAGGGATGGTAGATGTCCTTGATTGAATCTTCGAACGGACGGTCAAACCCCAATGCGATTCGCAGGTCGGGGATCTCATTTTCTGCAGAGCTGCTGGCGGCGTTCTTGCACTCTTCAAAGCGTTTCGTTGCTGCGGCAATCGCCTGGACATAAGCGGCTTCGGCATTCTTCACCTGCTCACGAGCCTGTTCGAGAGCTTTGCTCTGTTCGGGCGTGGGCAGCAGCATTGAAGGGCAGGGGACTTTCTCGGTGCGATCGTAGACGCCGCTTTCGTCGATCGAATTGAAGAAGGCGAACAGCGAATAGTAGTCGCGTTGTGAGATCGGATCGTATTTGTGATCGTGACAGCGGGCACATTCCATGGTCAGGCCGAGTACGGCTGTGCCGAACGTGTGCACGCGATCGGCGACGTTCTCGATCCGCCATTCTTCGAAGACGGCTCCTCCCTCATTGTTCAGTCGATGCAACCGATTGAAGGCGGTCGCGAGACGCTGATCGCGCGTCGGATTCTCCAGCAGATCCCCGGCGAGCTGCCACGTGAGAAACTGGTCGTAGGGAAGATTGCTGTTGAAGGCCCGTACGACCCAGTCGCGGTAAGGCCACTGAGTATTCAACTTGTCGGACTGATAGCCGTAAGAATCGGCATAGCGTGCCGCATCGAGCCAGGCGACCGCCATCTGTTCCCCGAACTGGGGAGAGTTCAAGAGTCGCTCCACGACCTTATCGTAAGCCTGATCGGTCGTGTCGTTCTCGAACGCTTCGATCTCTTCCGGCGTCGGAGGCAAGCCGGTCAGATCAAAGGTGACACGTCGCAACCATCGCCAGCGTTCGGCTTCCGGAGACGGACGGAGTCCCTGCGACTCCAGCGTCGCCAGCGGAAACGCATCCAGAGGCTGCCGGACCCAGGTGTTCTCTTTCACTTGCGGAAGCGGAACCGATTCCGGCAATGGTTGAAACGCCCAGTGCTCTTCGTAATTGGCTCCCTGTTCGATCCATCGGCGGATCGTGTCGATCTCGGCGTCGGTCAGCGACAGTTTGGAATCGACGGGCGGCATCCGAAGGTCGTGATCGGTCGAAGCGATCCGCACGAAGACTTCGCTCCCCTCGGGATCGCCCGGAACGATGGCGTATTCTTTGGCTGCCTCTTCCAGATCGAGGCGGAGATCCGCTTCGACCCGCTGTGCATCGGGGCCGTGACAGACGAAGCAGCGATCCGAAAGGATCGGTCGCACGTCGCGGTTGAAGTCGACCGGTTCCGCGGCGTTGGCAATCTTCGCCGGCAGCACAAGCGAAACTAAGAGTAGTGAGAGAGTCGTACGATTGATCATAATGATTCGTCGAATACTGAGGTGAGCGAAAATCGCATTCGATGAGAAGGACGTTTCTCAAGCCACGAAAAAGAAGGATGGCCCCGACGTGTCCGTCCAGGTGACGCGGTCAGCCGCCTCGAATCCCTCATCCCTTTCTCATGCGTGAATTGTACCGGTTCGCCTGAAGGCGTCTTGTAATTCCCTGAAAAGCGTGTGTATAAAACCCGCATGAATTATGCACGATTGCGAAGATCGTTCTTCCGCAGGTTGCAGCCCGAGTCGCAACTCTCGCAGCTGTTTGACCTGTTGCCCAACCTGTCGTTCTTCATCAAGGACCGACAGGGGCGCTTCATGGCGCTCAATGAGCGGGGTTGCCAATATTGCGGCGTGCAGCAGGAAGAAGACGCCATTGGCTGCACCGACCACGACTTTTTTCCCAAGTCCCGAGCCGACGAATACCGGGCCGACGATCTGGCGGTGATGGAAAGCGGGATGCCCATTCTGAATCGGATGGAAAGTGCTCCCGAATCGGAAGGGTCGCCCCGACTGGTCGTGACCAGCAAAATTCCGCTGCGGGATACGCGCGGCCAGGTGATCGGGATCGCCGGTTTCTCCCGTCAGGTCGATCAGGTTCGCCAGTCAGCCGGAACAGCTGACGCGTTCACCCGGGTCGTCGAACAGATGCACGAACAGTTCGCCGATCCTCTCACTTCCGAACAACTGGCGGACAGTGTGGGGCTTTCGGTGAGTCAGTTCGAACGACAGTTCCGACGGGTGATGGGATCATCGCCTCATAAATATCTCCTGAGAGTTCGTGTGGAGCATGCCGCCCGTCGACTGCGCGAAACCTCTGATTCCGTGACGGCGATTGCTCTGGGCTGCGGCTTCTACGATCACGCCCATTTCAGTCGAACGTTTCGGCGGCTGATGAAACTTTCACCTCGCGAGTACCGAAACAGAATGTCCTGAATGATTTTCAATTTCTGCCGGAGGAAGCTACTTCTTCGATTTGCCCTCTTTGATTCCCTCGACCACGACCGTGGCCGGCGGTGCTTCGATATCGCCTTTGGCCATCATCACGAGACGCTGGCATTCCTCGCGCATCTTCAAGAGCCTTTCCCGGTAAGCGGGCCGCTCACTCAGGTTGACACTCTCGCTGGGATCGGACGCGAGGTGAAACAGTTCTTCGTAAACCGGTTTCTCACCATGAATCGAACTGGTGAGCCACTTCGCATACGAGGCCGTCTGCATCGGCGTCACCTGATAGAGAGTCTTCTTTGTGACATTGGCGAACTGAGCTCGATCGTTGTGGAAGTAGCGGATGTATTTCCAGTCGGCCGTCCGAACGCTTTCGATACGGGGATTGCCGAAATAGGTCGACCACAGATTCTCCGCAAAGCTGCTGTCGCGGACTTTCTCAACCTTTCCCGCGAGAAGCTCCCGTAAACTGTGCCCCTGCATCGCCTGAGGAACTTCGATCCCGGCAATATCAAGCAGTGTCGGTGCGATATCCACCGATTCGACCAGAGCCGTCTCGCGGCGCCCCCGCTGTTCTGCAGGAATTCGGGGATCCATGATGATCATCGGAACCCGCAGGCACGGTTCATAGTTGAGAGCCTTGCCGCCCAGTCCGAACTCGCCGGCCATGATGCCATGATCGCTGCTGAAAACGAGAACGGTGTTGTCTGCCAGTCCCTGCTGCTCCAGCGACTGGCGAATCTCGCCGATCATGCGATCGATCCCCGTGATCGTCTGCGCTTTCCGGACCAGTTGTTCCCTGAGCAGTTCCGGCGTGTCGACATAGTCGTAATTGGACTGCCGGAACTCGGCGAACAGCACGTCCGCCGGTAGCTTCGGTGAAATGATCTGATCCCTGGCGATGTAAGTTTTCGGGATCGGAATCTGATCGAGTCGATCGCGATAGGTTTCCCGATAGAGTACCGGATCGTCTGGAAGCATCTGCATGGACCGGGTTCCCGCCCCGTGCGGGAGATTGAGCGCGATCGAAAGACAGAACGGCTGCCCCACAGGCCGACGGTTCAGAAATGCTTCGGCACCCTCCAGATAATCTGCATTGGAGTTGAGGAAGCTGGCGGCTCCCTCGGCGACAATCTCCGTTTGTGTGTCGGCTTCAGCGTGACGAAAAATGGCGTGACGCTTCTTGGGATAGAACGTCAGGTGGCCATGTCCGGCGTACCAGAAATCAAAACTCTGATCGATGATGTTGGAGTCGTACCCCTGATCGCCAATCGGAACGTGATTCTTGCCGACGTATCCCGTGTAATAACCTGCTTCTCGCAGCAGCACGGGATAGCTCTCGTTCCACGCCTCGGTGGACATCGAAGTCCCGGAGTTGAAGTTGACGCCGTGCTTGCGTTCGTACTGACCGAGAAAATAGCAGGCCCGGCTCGGAGTACAGATGGCGCTGGTCACCGTCGCGTTAGAGAACAGCACACCTTCGGAGGCCAGTGCATCAAGGTGAGGTGTCTCAATGAATTCGTTCCCGGTGCAGCCGAGCGTGTCGTAACGCTGGTCGTCCGTAAGAATGAAAATCAAATTCGGTCGACTGGTGTCGTTCGCGTGGACCGTGGAACTGAAACCAGCCAGTAAGATCGCAGTCAACAACAGCTGAGACACTCGGTTCATCATCTGGTCCCGTTTGAGGAGTTCTTACTTCGGCGCGATGGGTGAGCACGACGGCCTCCGCCGAATTGTCATCAACGACTACCGTCGCGGGCTCGTCTTGAGGGGGATCTGGACATTGAAGCCGTTGGCTTTGTCCCGGGTCTTTGCAGCGGCGCAGAACAGAGCGATCGGCTGTCCCTCTTCGATCAGCAGTTGAGGGCGTTCCATGATGACGAGATTCTCATCGCGTCCATCTTCCCAGCGGAAGCCGGGAGCGGTCACGAGCAGGTTTTCCGACGGTTGCCAGTCGAATCCTTTCTGTGATTCAAACAGTGCCAGCGAAAAGCCTTTGATCCCGGTGAAATGTCCGTTGCGGTCTTTCACAATGGCCCGGTATCGATCGCCGTCATGCCAGAGATAAGGATCCTCGGCGGCAAACCGCTCGCCTTCAACGGCAAAGGGCCGAGCATCATGCTTCGTGAATGGACCAGCCGGGTTCTCCGCGGTGGCGATGGCGACGCCGACCGGTCCGCCGGAGGGAAGTTCGAGCTGACGGGCGACCGTCTTGTAGATCATCAGCACACCGCCCTCGGGACGAACGGTGACGGCTGGGTTGGACACGCAGAGAGCGTCGACCGCATCGGAATCGGTGCTAATGTCGATGATCGGACGATCGAACCGCCTCCAGGGGCCATCCGGGGAATCGGCGACCGCGACACCAATCCGTTGTGCGTTGCGATGGTCCCAGTTCAGCGGCTTCTCGACCTCACCATTGCCGCGGTTGCCCATGTAGTACAGGTAGTACTTGCCGTCGATCTTGAGCACGGTTGGATTGTGCGTACAGGAACCATCCCAGAACTCAGGCCCGCGAGCTGGCAGAGCCACGTCGCGATGCTCCCACGGACCAAACGGACTGTCGCTGACGGCGTGGGCGATCTCGGAATGCGTGACCCAGGCAAGATGGCCGAGAGCATGGGGCCAGCGCGAATAGAACAGATGATAGCGGCCATCATCGCCCCGCACCGGCGAACCACCCCAGATGTCGAACTCGTCGGACCGGAACACGGCCGTTTTCGGAATCGCCTGGATCATCTTCTGGAAGTCCAGCTTGTCGGCTCCCGAAACGGGAACCGCGGCCATCAGCACGACGGCGAATGACAAGAGACGCTTCATGGGACGTCGTTCCTTTCTCGTTCAGATCCGAATCATCTCATCGACGTGGATGCGGTGTTCCTAGCGTACTTTCAGGACGTAGGCGTAGTCACACGGTTTCTTGCCCGGCAGTGTGATGTGCAGACCTTTGGCATCGCGTTTCCACTCGACCTTCCTCCTGCTGCCCAGCAGTTCGATGGACTTGATCTCGCCGAGATCCTCCGAAGAATCCGCCAGCGTCTTGATCGTCACCCGATTCGATTTCGGCCAGTCGAGCAGGATTGCATAAAGAGCATCGTCCTTCGTGGTGAATCGGATATCTTCGGCAGTGAAGGGCTGATCCTTATGTTCGGCCAGATGCCCCGTGGTCGTTTGCGTCGGTCCTTCGCCGTGAATCTTCCAGTGGTTTGTTCCATAGATCGCCTCGCCGTTGACCTTCAACCACTTTCCGATACTGAGGAGGATCTCGCGGTCTTTCTGCGGAATGGTCCCGTCGGCTCGCGGACCGACATTCAATAGCAGGCAGCCGTTCTTGGAAACAATGTCGACAAGGTCATCCACCAGGCGGCCGGCCGACTTGTATTTCTGATTCTTCGTGTAGCCCCACGAACTGCTGCTGATCGCGGTATCGGTCTGCCAGAAGGGCGTGCGGATGCTGTCCATTTTGGATCGCTCGAGATCGAGCACCGCTGCTCCTTCCGGAAATGCCTGCCATTTGTAATTGATGATCCCGAGCGGTCCGTCCCGTCGGGAACTGGTGTTGTAGTAGTACGCCGCAAACCGCTGCAGATACGGCGAATAGTGATTGTCCGCGTAGTTCGTTTCCTGGCTGGCCGTGATCCCGAAATCGAACCAGACCAGATCGGGATCGTACCGATCGACCAGTTCGCACGTTCGAGCCAGCCAGTCGTTTTTGAACTGCTCATCCTGAGGCTCGAATCGACTCTGATAGTCGTCCGCGTCTTCTTTGAACAGAAACGGCATCGGCCGGCCATACAGCCCGGCGAATTTCGGATCGGCATTGTCGAACTCGGGACGACGAACGTAGTACTTCCAGTTGAACGCACGATGGCTGCTCAGACCGAGCTTCAATCCGCGTTCGCGAACAGCCGTGCTGAGATCGGCAATGATGTCCCTTTTCGGTCCCATCTCCGTGGCATCCCATTCGGTGAAGCTGCAGTCATACATCGGGAAGCCGTCGTGATGCTCGGCGACAGGAACCACATACTTTGCACCGGACTGCTCGAAGAGTTCGGCCCAGGCGTGCGGGTCGAACTTCTCCGCTTTGAACATCGGAATGAAATCCTTGTAGCCGAATTCGGACTGCGGGCCGTAAGTCTTGATGTGGTGCTCGAAGAAGTTGTCGCCGCGGCGTTTCGTGTCGATATACATCTGCCGCGGATACCACTCGCTGCCGAAAGCGGGCACGCTGTAAACGCCCCAGTGAATGAAGATTCCGAACTTGGCGTCCTTGTACCACTGTGGAATCTCGTAGTCGTTCAGCGAATCCCACGTCGGCTCGAACGGACCTTTTTCAATCACGGAGTCGATCTGCTTTAACGCCGGTGCGACTTGAGGATGGGGGGCCATCGGATCCGCGGCGGACACCGAAGAGGCCGTAAACAGATTCAGGCCGAGTAGACTCAAGATGACAACGTACGAAACAAAATGACGCATTATCTTCTTACCCACATTCGAGGTGATCAGAAACATTTGCCGGAAAGCAGTTCGAGGGCCGCATGGTGTTACGCGGCAGCCGGGGCCTGATGTTCAAACTTCAGGAACGTTCGAACGCCGTACAGGGCGATCAGCACAAAACAGGCCGCGGGAAGCCAGAAGGACGCACGAACGCCGTAGGCATCGATCAGTCCTCCCTGCAACTTGGTGAGGACCGCTCCTCCCACGATGGCCATGATCAAAAAGGCCGAACCGAGCTTCGATTCCTCTTCCGAGAGATCATTCAGGGCGATCCCGTAGATCGTCGGGAACATCAGTGACATACAGGCAGAGATCAGAACCAGGCTGATCAGCCCGGTCTGTCCCGGCAGATAGATTGCCCCGACGGTAAACAGGAACGCTCCCACGGCGAAGATGGTCAGCATCTTGCCCGGACTGAAGTACCGCAGCAGAGCCGTACAGATCCAGCGGCTGCAGAGAAAGATGACCATGGCGACAATGTTGTAGGACTGAGCTTCGGCCAGTGAGAGTCCAACCTGCTCCATGCCGTAATGCACGATGAAGGTCCAGCACATGATCTGGGCACCGACATAGAATCCCTGGGCGGCAACTCCTTCCCGAAACCGGGGCCGGCGGAAGATGTTCATCGCTGTTGCCAGGAATGGAGCCTTGCCGTGCCCTTCCGAGAAGGTCGGCATGCGGGTGACCGCATAGATGATTAAAAACACGGTGACGATGGCGGCAATGGCGATGTAGGGCATTTTGACGGCTTCCAGATCCGCTCGCTGCATCGCGGCAAAGCCCTCCGGATCGTTCGCGCGAAACCCTTTCAGCGCATCGGGCATGGCGGCATCGAGAGCTCCCACCTCCTCGCGAAAGTCGGGAAGAGCCGCATAGGTTCGCACCGTCGCTCCGTCTGCGAGATCGGTGACCGCCTCTGAAGTTGCGTCTGGTTCGATGACCAGGTACTGCACCACGTCGGCATCCTGCTGGCCGAGTCGTTCCCGGAAGTCCGCGGTCTGCAGTTGCGGAGCCAGCACGAGTGTCGCCACTCCCATGCCGATGAGAGAGCCGACCGGATTGAAGGCCTGCGCCAGATTCAATCGCTGCGTCGCGGTTTCACGCGGACCCATCGCAAGGATATAGGGATTGCAGGCCGTCTCCAGAAACGCCAGCCCATACGTCAGGATGTACGAACCGAGAAGGAACAGACCGAACGAGGCATTCGACGCAGCCGGCACGGCGAGAAGAGCTCCGATCGCGTAGAAGGCAAAGCCAACCATGATGGCCGCTTTATACGAAAACCGGCGAATGAACATCGCCGCCGGCAATGCCATGCAGAAGTAGCCGGTGTAAAACGCGAACTGCAGCCACGACGCCTGCGAGGTCGTGATGATGAAGACGTTCTCATACACCTTCACCAGCGGATTGGTGAAATCGTTGGCGAATCCCCAGAGAGCGAAACAGGTCGTCGTCAATGCGAAGGGGACGACGTAATTCCGCGGAACCACCGCCGCCCGTCCGTTCTGCTTATCGGCCGGGACCGCTTCCGGGGAAGCTGCGGCCGGGAGTGTATCCTGTGATGTCATTCGCTTCCCTTAAGCCTCACGTCGTCCGTGGGTTCAGTCCGAGTGTCGGTACGAATGCGCGGAATTGCGCGGCTCATATCCCACTAACAGGAAATCACTCGTCGATACAAATTGCGACGGAGACGCGTTTACTGGTCTGAGAGTTCATTCGCCACTACCATTGTGGGAGTGAACTGCTGGCATTCCATAGCCAAACCCGAACACAGCATACCCATTCTTAACCTGCGTTATGAACGGCGATCCCGAGTTTGTTTCCCGACAGACGCACGACGCGCGGCGTTTCTATCTGAACCTGCAGCCCTCTGCGACGGCTCCACTCGCGCTGGTTTGCGGCGGCGTGGAGCGTATGAACGACGACTACGTCGTTGAACGGGCCGACTTCCCCTATTACGCGATTGAATGGGTGAGCGAAGGTCGCGGTCTGCTGCAGATGGGCAACAAAGAGCATGAGCTTGGACGCGGATCGCTGTTCGCCTACGGCCCGGGAATCTCGCATCGCATTCAGAATCTCGCGCCCGACAACATGCGAAAGTTCTATCTCGATCTGGCCGGGAGAGAGGTCGTCAAATCACTCCGGGAACTGGGACTGCTCAACGGGCACCCGGTTACGATTGCCCGCACGTATGAGTTCATCGAACTTTGGAACCTGATCGACCGGGAAGCCCGGGACGTCGGCGAACATTCGGTTGCCGTCTGCGATTCCCTCATTCGCCTTCTCCTGCAGAAGATCCGCCAGCGAATGACCTCCTCCGACATCGATGAATCGACCGAAGCCTTTCAGACTTTCGAGCTGGCTCGCAACCTGGTCGAAACGCGGTTTCTCGAATTCCGAACGGTTGAAGAAGTGGCGACGGAGCTTGGCATCTCACCGATTTACCTTTCCCGTCTGTTCAAGCGATTCGCCGGCTCAGGTGCTTACCGCTTCCTGCTGCGGCTGCGAATGAACTACGCCGCCGAGCTGCTGCTGGAACGGGGACTTAAGGTGCGAGCGGTCGCCGAGCATCTCCGCTACGCCGACGCCTTTCAGTTCTCTCGAGCATTCAAACGCGTCTATGGCGTCCCCCCGAGCTCGCTCTCCAAAGCGTTCCTCACAAACTCCAGCTCCTGATTACCTGCTTTCCTCTCGCGAATCTATTTCACAGGTACGACCGCTGAATTTCTGTTAGATTGGGGCTGACTACGAATACGCATGGACAGGGAGACCACAGAATGATGACGCAGATTCGCACCGCTCTCGCGATCGGTTTAGTTTTATTGACGGCTCATGCCGGAGCCGCCGAGCCGGTTTCGGAACAGGCTGATGGTTACAAAGGCATCTGGTTTACGCTGGGCCAGTATTACGGAAAGGGAGACAAAGGGACGCCTTATCTGCCGATGTCCAGGACGCCGGTGTTTCCTTACGGCGACAAGTATTCGGGAGGACTTGGAACCTACACGGCCAAGCACACTCCGCTGGCCATTTACTGCGAGGAGGTTCAGAAGACGTTCTTCGTGTATGGTGGCACGACCGGAGCGGAAGAGAGGCATCTACTCTGCATGGCCTCCTATTACGACCACAAGCAGAACCGCGTGCCCAAACCAACCATCGTTCACGATAAACAGGGCGTCGACGATCCGCACGACAATCCGAGTCTGGCAATCGATGAGCAGGGCTATCTCTGGATCTTCGTCAGCGGCCGGGCCCAGCATCGGATGGGATTCAAGTATCGCAGCAGTGAACCCTATTCCGTCGATTCCTTCGAGCTAATCACCGAAGAGGAAATGACCTATCCCCAGCCGAAGTACGTGACGGGAAAAGGATTCCTGAATCTGTTCACGAAGTACACGGGCGTTCGAGAACTGTACTTCGAACGCAGCCGGGACGGGCAGGAATGGGGAGCCGATCAGAAACTGGCCGGCATCCGTCAGCCGGGTCATTCGCGAGGCGGACACTACCAGACGAGTGCTGCCCGAGGGGATAAGATCGGGACCTTCTTCAACCGTCATCCCGACGGCAACGTCGACCGTCGAACCGATGTGTACTATGTCCAGACGACGGACATGGGCAAACAATGGACGACCGTGGACGGCACGCCGGTTTCGCTGCCGATCGAGAATGTCGACAACCCGACGCGCGTTATCGACTACGCCAGCGAGGGGCTGAACGTCTATTTGAAGGACATGGGATTCGACGCCGGCGGCAACCCCGTCTTTCTCTACATCACCAGCCGGGGACATCAACCGGGACCGCCGAATGATCCTCGGACGTGGAGAGTGACGCGCTGGGATGGTTCGGCGTGGAAGACAACTGAGATCTGCCCGGCCGACCACAACTACGACATGGGCAGCCTCTACCTCACCGACGATCGCTGGCTTTTGATCGGCCCGACGCAAACCGGACCGCAACCGTATCACGGCGGCGGCGAGATCGCTTTGTGGGAGAGTCGAGACCAGGGCGAGACCTGGGAGATGGCCAAACAGTTGACCCACGACAGCAAACAGAACCACAACTACGCGCGGCGTCCACTCCATGCGAAGGATCCGTTCTTTGTCTTCTGGGCCGACGGCGACCCGACACGCCTCAGTCCGTCGCGACTCTATTTCGGAGATTCGTCGGGTCAACAGGTGTGGCGTCTGCCGTATACCATGGATGAGCCATTCGCCGAACCGGAACGTGTGAAATAACAGGTCAAGGCGGCGTGATCTTGTGACACTCACATTCGCCTGAGGGCCCCGGCGCGAGACGACCCTCTACTCCAGTGGATTACTGTCCTTTCACGTTAATGAACGGACTGGAAGGACAGTGAATTCCCGAGTGGGTTGTCACCGCCAAATTGAGTTCCTCAAGTGGACTGCAATTGACAAGTGTTTGCCTGCCAGGTCAAATATGAGTCTCGCCTTATCGGTCGCTGTTGCGATCGGATAACACGCAAGTGATTTGGTGCGTCTGCCTGAGCGCTCACTCCTCCCGCCAGTGCATGCCCTATGCAACATTATATACTCGCCTTTGCGACACTCCTTGTGTCTGGTCTTCCCAACGTCTTCGCAGCAGACGTCACCTGGGAACACGATGTCCGCCCGCTCTTGAAGCAGCATTGTTTTCACTGCCATGGTGAACTCGGTGAGATCGAAGGGGGACTCGACCTGCGATTGCACAAGCTCCTCGTCAAAGGGGGAGATTCCGGATCGGCGATCGTACCGGGAGATTCCGGGGCAAGCCTGCTGCTTCAGCGAATGACCGCGGGTGAGATGCCGCCCGACGAAGACAAGCTGCTCAGCCCGGCCGAGATTGAGACCATCCAGAAATGGATCGATGCCGGCGCGGTCATTCTCGAAGAAGAACCGGACGAGATAGGCGACGGGCCCTTCTTCACCTCCGCAGAACGAAACTACTGGGCGTTCCAGCCGATCGAACGCCCCGACGTCCCCCAGGCGAGTCCCGAGCAGCGTTGTCGTACTCCCATCGACGAGCTGATTCTCGCCAGCAACGAAGGCCATCCCGGATTTGCCCCGGATGCCGATCGGGCGAAACTGCTTCGGCGGGCCAGCCTCGATTTGACCGGACTACCTCCTTCGACGGAGATGCTCGACCGCGTTTTAGCCGACACCTCACCCGACTGGTGGGACAAAGTCATCGAAGAACTTCTCGCTTCGCCGCATTATGGCGAACGCTGGGCGCGGCACTGGCTCGACGTCGCCGGCTACGCCGATTCCGAAGGCTACACCGATGACGACCGAATTCGTCCGCATGCCTGGCGGTATCGCGACTACGTGATTCGGTCGTTCGAGAACGACAAGCCGTTTGATCAATTCATCCAGGAACAGCTGGCCGGAGACGAACTGGCCAACTGGACGGGCGGCGATCTGACCGAACAGCAGATCGAGCAGCTGACCGCAACCGGCTTTCTACGGATGGCTCCCGACGGAACGGCTTCGGGCGGAATCAACCCAACCGAAGCTCGCAATCAGGTCGTGGCAGATACCCTTCAGATTGTTGGATCGTCCCTTCTGGGAATGACGATGCACTGTGCCCAGTGTCATGACCACCGTTACGACCCGATCCCGCAAGCCGACTACTACGCTCTCCGTGCCGTCTTCGAACCGGCGATGAACTGGAAGAGCTGGAGATCTCCTCCGCAACGGCAGATCTCCCTTTATACGGCAGCCGATCGAGAGGCCGCCAGCGAGATTGAAGCGCAGGCCAAAGCCGTGGAAAAAGAACGCTCCGAGAAGGCTCAGGAGTTCATCACGCTCACCCTGGAAGAAGAACTGCTTCTGATTCCTGAAGACGAACGGGATGCGACTCGCACCGCGTACCGCACCGCGAAGAAGGAACGAACCGCGGAGCAAGTGGCCCTGCTCAAGAAGCACCCGACGGTGGCAAGCATCAGTGTTGGCTCGTTGTATCTGTACGATCGCCGCCGTGCCGACCGGGCTCGCAAGATAGATGCCGAACGAAAGCAGAAAGAAGTTCGCTTCGTTGAAGAAACCCGGACAGCCGCGCTCGCCAAGGTGCCCGAGGAGAAACGCTCGGCTGTCGAAACCGCTCTGAAAATTGCTCCGGAGAAACGGACTGCCGAGCAGAACGAACTGCTCGCCGCTTTCCCTGCGACACAGGTCACACTGGAAAGCTTAGCCCAGTTCAATCCCGAGGCAGCCGAAGAGTTGAAACGAGATGAGTCTCTGGCGGCTGAGCTGCGTGCCAACCAGACTGCGGAACGCCTCAAAGAGTATCAGCAGAAAGCTGCGGAGATTCGCAAGAAGAAGCCGAACGAAGGCTTTCTACGTGCTCTTCAGGAGCCGGCGGGCAAAGTCCCTCAGACGTTTGTCTTCTACCGGGGCGACCCGGAGCAGCCCAAAGATGTTGTTCCGCCTCGCGACCTCACGATTCTGGGAGAACGGAGCGAGATTCCTGACAATGTCGACAACCTGCCGACGAGCGGACGACGACTTGCGTTCGCACGTCAGTTGACTGACGGCACCCACCCGCTGCTGGCTCGCGTGATTGCGAACCGTATCTGGCTGCATCATTTCGGCCGTGGCATTGTGAATACGCCGGGCGACTTTGGTCGACTTGGCGACCGCCCGACGCATCCGGAGTTGCTCGACTGGCTCGCGGCTGAGTTCCAGTCGTCTGGCTGGAGTGTGAAGGACCTGCATCGCGTCATCATGAAGTCGACGGCTTATCGTCAGTCGTCCGTTGCTTCGGCAGCCGCGGTGACGGTCGACGCAGACAATGTCATGTATTCCCGATTCCCGGTGCAGCGGATGGAGTCGGAGACGATCCGCGACACCATACTGGCCGTCACCGGGAAGCTGAATGCCAAACGATTTGGCGATCCCATTCCAGTGATGGAAGACAGCGTCGGTCAGATCGTTCTCGGCAAAGAGAACCTCGATGGTGAGCGCAAGCCGGTTGATCAGGTTGATCTGAACGGAGAAGAATTCCGCCGCAGCATCTACATTCAGGTGCGACGCACACGCACATTTTCGATGTTCGAAGCCTTCGATGCTCCTGCCATGACGCCCAACTGCGAGATTCGCAGTACGTCGACCGTCGCCCCGCAGTCGCTCTTCTTTATGAACAGCGCCACGATCGTCGAGTTCTCGAACTTCTTTGCCGACCGCCTTCTTCGCGAAGCCCCGGAAGGTATCCCCCAGCAGATCGAGCACGCCTGGCGGCTGGCCTATGCGGCGAGTCCTTCCGACACGGAACAGGCAAAGGCCGTTGCTTTCGTCACCGCTCAACAGGAGTTGATGACAAAGCAGCAACCCGATTGGGATCAAGCCCGGGTCACACAGGAAGCGCTCAGTGTGTTCTGTCAGGCCCTGCTCAGTTCAAATCGCTTCCTGTACATTGAATGATCTCCCATGAACGACTTCACCTCCTGGAATCGACGACAGTTCCTGCAGGCAGGAACCTTCAGTCTTTCGCCGATCGCACTGGCGACGCTGCTGCAGCGTGACGGACTGCTCGCTTCGCCGATCAAGCCGGGGGAAACTCCTCGGCCCGACTCGCTCGAACAGCGTGCTCCGCATCATCCCGCCAGGGCGACCGCGATGATCTCCCTGTTCATGCAGGGAGGTCCGAGCCAGATCGACATGTTCGACCCGAAGCCGGCGCTCAACAAACTCGATGGAGAGGCTTTTCCGGGGACGATCAAATACGACAACGCGGCTCAGGCCAGTTCTAAGGTGCTCGGCTGTCCGTGGAAGTTTCAGGCTCATGGCGAGTGCGGCACCGAGCTTTCTGAACTCATTCCCTACACGTCGCAGATCGCCGATGACATTTGCGTCGTCCGGTCGATGCACACCGGCGTCAACAATCATGGTCAGTCGATTCACGCCATGAATTCGGGCCGCACACAGCGAGGACGTCCCGCCCTCGGCAGCTGGCTCACCTATGGACTCGGAAACGAAGCAGACAATCTTCCCGCCTTCATGGCTCTTCCAGATCCCGGTGGCATTCCCGTGGAAGGGGTCCTCAACTGGTCGAATGGCTGGTTGCCCTCGCTGTTTCAGGGAACCGTGATCCGGCCCAAAGAACCTCGTATCTTCAATCTCGAGCCGCCCGCAACACGCCAGGGTACGGTTCAGGACAACTACCTGGCCTACGTTCGCGAGTTGAATGAACAGCATCGGCAGCAGTATCCGTCCAATACCGATCTTCAGGCTCGCATCAGCAATTATGAACTCGCGGCCCAAATGCAGACGGCTGCCGCTGAAGCGCTCGATCTGTCAAAGGAAACCGAGGCCACTCAGAAGATGTACGGCATCGGCGAGAAGGAAACCGACGAGTACGGCCGCCGCTGTCTCATTGCCCGGCGTCTTGTCGAACGAGGAGTCCGTTTCGTCCAGGTCTACACGCGAAACCAGTTCTGGGATCATCATGGATCGATTCGGTCGTCTCTCCCCCGTGCCTGCAAAATGACCGACCAGCCGTCCGCGGCTCTTGTGACCGACCTCAAGCAACGCGGGCTGCTCGACTCCACGGTCGTGCACTGGGGCGGCGAAATGGGACGACTCCCCGTCATTCAGAACGACGCCGGTCCGGCGAAAGTGGGACGGGACCACAACACCTATGGATTCTCCATGTGGGTGGCTGGCGGCGGATTCCGTCGCGGCGGAACGTACGGAGCCACTGATGAATTCGGCCATCACGCCGTCGAAGATATTGTCAATCACTTCGACTATCACGCCACGCTGCTGCACCTGTTCGGACTCGATCCCGAACACCTGACCTTTGAACGCAACGGTCGGCTGGAAAGCCTGCTCGATGGCCAACCGGGAAAAGTGGTCTCCGGCCTGCTACAGGCATAGCGGAGAACCCTCTTCGTCTGATGTCCAGAAGGACAGTCCATTGGCGACAGTGGCAGCGCGTGATGCAGGCTGTGCGAGAATCCTCGCAAGTTAGCCGGTTCCTCTGCTACTCTCTCTCCACAAACGGAACTCATAAGCTATCGTGAGAAGAGCGCTTGCTGCCTGAGTTCCGATCAGCCATGGACGACGAGTAGTGGATTTGCGGAATGCTGACTATTGAGACGATCATCCTCATCACGGGGATACTGTTGCTGCTCGGGATTGCCTCGAACAAATTCTCGACCCGGATGGGCATCCCGGTTCTGTTCCTGTTCCTGGTCGTCGGGATGCTGGCCGGTTCCGAAGGACTGGGCGGAATCGAGTTCGAGAATTACGCGCTCGCGAACGCCATCGGCACGGTGGCGCTCAGTCTGATTCTGTTCGATGGCGGGTTACGAACCCCGGCCCGTTCAATTGTCGCCGCGTTGAAACCTGCGGGAACACTGGCGACTGTCGGTGTGATTCTCACGGCTCTGATTACCGGACTGGCTGCGTCGTGGATTCTGAAGATCCCGCTTCTGGAAGGGTTGCTGCTGGGAAGTATCGTGGGCTCGACCGATGCCTCGGCTGTGTTTTCGGTTTTGCGAACCGGGGGAGTGAATATTCGCCAGCGACTGGCAGACACACTCGAAGTCGAGAGCGGGTCGAACGATCCGATGGCGATCTTTCTCACCGTCAGTCTCATTCAGGTGATCACGAACGCCGTGGAACCGGGTTGGGGACTGCTCGTGATGTTCTTCACGCAGCTGACTGTCGGAGCGGTCGTCGGCCTGGCGGTGGGATACGGCGGAGTCTGGATTCTCAAGAATGTCCACCTGGGTGCAGCCGGGCTGTATCCGGTCATGGCGACGGCTCTGGCTCTGTTCTCGTTCGGCATAGCTGCTGTCTTTGGTGGCAGCGGCTTTCTGGCGGTCTATCTCACCGGAATCGTCATCGGAAATCGGCGACCGATTTTTCATCGCGGCATCCTGCTCTTCCACGACGCAGCGGCGTGGATCAGCCAGATCCTCATGTTCATGACGCTCGGCCTGCTCAGTTTTCCGTCGCGACTGCTCGAATCGGCTGGGTCTGCCCTGGCGATTGCGTTCGTATTAATTCTGGTGGCCCGCCCGATCGCGGTGTGTATTTCCCTGGCGCCCTTTCGCTTTCTGCCTCGGGAACTACTGTTTCTCTCCTGGGTCGGACTCAAGGGAGCCGTGCCGATTACGCTGGCGACCTTCCCAATGCTGGCTGCCGTGCCAGGGGCTTCGACGATGTTCGATACCGTCTTCTTCGTCGTGCTTGTCTCGGCACTGATTCAGGGATGGACATTGCCCACGATGGCCCGCTCTCTCAAGCTCGATGTCGAAGGCAAACTGCCGCCCCCAGTAATGCTCGAGATCAGTTCGTTGCAGAACGTCGACGGCGATATCGTCGACTACTATGCCGGGCCGGACTGTCGAGCCGTGGGACGAATGGTGAAGGATCTTGCACTCCCGGACGGCGTGGTTGTGGCCCTGATTGTCCGTAACAATCAGATCATCCCGCCACAGGGGCGGCACTCGATCCAATGTGGTGACCACGTCATCGTGGTGATGCGCCCGGCCGTCCGGGCGATGGTCGACCGTGTCTTCTCCCGTCGCGGAGACGAAGAAAAGGCACTGCCAGAAGCGTTCGAGTTTCCTATTCGCGGCTCGATTCGAGTTCGCGACATGCAGCAGTTGTACGACCTCACACTCGACAAGAACCTCGATCTTACACTCGATGAACTTCTCCGCGACCGACTCGGAGCTGGCGGGGTCGTTGCCGGAGCCTCGGTCACCTTCGACCAGATCACCCTCCGCATCCGCGAGATCAACGGGGAAGGTCACGTCGAGTATGTAGGAATGATGATTGTGGCTGCCTCCGAGCCAGCAGTTATCGAGAATCCTGCTCCAATGCGAGAAGGCTCAGAATCGAAACCGACTCAGGACAGCGTCTGAGCGAGGACACTTATCGTTTGCTGGGTTCGCGGTGCGTTAATCTTCCTGCAGCCTCTTCGACATCAAGCGAATTTGCGGCCATTCCGACCAGCCGTCGCGCTGCCAGAACTGCTTGCCTGCGGCGTTGTCTTCGACGACAAACAAATTGCACTGCATGATGCCGATGGCCTTCAGCCGGTTGAGACAGGCATCGACGAGAGCTCGACCAATGCCGCGGTTTTGACTGTCCGGTGCGACGGCCAGATGATGGAGGTAGCCCCTGCGCCCATCGTGCCCACAGAGCACCGCCCCGACAACTCGTTCCTCGTGGATCGCGACGAAGCTCATCTGCGGGTTGTCACTGAAGTAACGGGCGAGATCGGATGGGTTATCGGAATAGGTCAGAACAAGCCCTTTCACGTGCGACCAGAGTTCGAGAACTTCAGGTACATGCTCGAACGTCATTGGCACAATGTGGGCCGGCTGGTCAGATCCGCGTATGGCTCTCTGCGTGTGATCTTCTGATACATCACTCTGATAGGGGCTTTGCTGAAACAGCGAGCATTGCCATCGCTCCTCACTCAGCTTCCAGATCGAAGTCGCCCACCGGTCTCGCGGTTGCAGAGGCACTCCCCGGCAGGTCCCATCGATGCGGAGATGATAACTCAGCATCATCGTGTCATCGCTCAGGGAGATGAACCGTACGGAATCGATCGTGTAGCCGCGGATGTCGTCGATCTGGGGAGATTCGTTGACGACGTCCTGCTTCAAGACGCGCTGTCCGGTCAGAGTGATCTCGACATAATCGTCGGAGAACAGATTGGCGAGCAGATCGCCATCGCGATTGACAACCGCCGTCCAGACTCTGTGCTCGCAGGACAAGACGATCTCTTCGAGTTCCTGCCGGTTGTCCGGAGTTAAGCTCATGTGCGCTCCACGATCATGCGATTTCAGGACGATCGAATTCAGCAGTCGTTCGGCACTGCGATTGGCATAACGACGAAAGAAAACAGGGGCGAGGAAATCGATGATTCCCCGCCCCTGTGGAAGTCAGTCGATCAGAGAAGATTACATCTCGATCTCGTATTCCTTACGGCTTTCGCGGGCCAGGAACGAGTTGGCCTGGCTGTCGTTGATGACTTCCCGCTTCTCCGGATCCCACTGCAGTTCCCGGCCGAGTCGCATGGCGATGTTGGACAGGTGGCAGATTTCGAGCATCCGGTTGTGTGACCAGACGTCGGAGATCGGCTGCTTGCGGGACCGCATCGCTTCGATGAAGTTGGCGGTGTGGTTCTCGCTGACCGGGCCGCCGTAGACTTCTTCGATGGCGCCGTCCGGAAGCGGATTGCTGGCGAGGTCTTCAACCGGCTTGCCGGTGATCTTCCCGCGGTTCACAAAGAAGCGACCTTCGGTGCCCTCGAACAGAATGCCGTTGTCGCCGGCACTCTGAATGACCATTTGGACGTCGTTCGGCATCGCGACATGAATCTCGAACTTGGTCGCCGCGTTGTACTGGTCATCGACAACCGGGTGGCCGTCTTTGTATTCGACCGGCAGCGTATACTCAGTCGGAGAAATACGGCTCGGGCCGGTGTCCGTTGCTCCGAGAGCCCAACAGGCAATATCGACATGGTGAGCCCCCCAGTCGGTCAGTTTGCCGCCGGAGTACTCGTGCCAGTTGCGGAACGCGTAGTGGCAGTTGCTGTGAAGCGGCACGCCTCCGCCATACCCTTTGCGCATTTCAGGCAACGCCCGATAGGCGACTTTGGGAGCTGGTCCGAGCCAGAAGTCCCAGTCGAGTTCTTGGGGAACCGGAGCTTCCGGAATGACGGGAGAAGCACTCATCCCGCCGATCCCACATGTCACCTTCTGCACCTTGCCGATGCGGCCGGCTCGAATCAGTGCGATCGCCTGCAGGAACCGCTGTCCCGATTCGGTCCGCTGCATGGTTCCGACCTGGAACACGCGACCGGTCTGCTTCACGATTTTCTCGATGAGCTTACCTTCATCGATGGTGAGCGTCAGCGGCTTTTCACAATAGACATCTTTGCCAGCCAGCATCGCTTCGACGGCAACCTTGGTGTGCCAGTGATCCGGTGTGGCGATCATCACCGCGTCGATATCCTGACGATCCAGAATCTCGCGGTAATCCTTCACGGCATCCGGAGCTTTACCCTGCTTGTCCTTCGTCTTCTGGACGTTCTCGCCCAGAACATTGGAATCGACATCGGCCAGAGCGGCAAAATCAGCGAACTTAAACGACTTACTCGTGATCGCCCAACCCTGGTTGCGCAGACCAATCGTTGCGAAGACCGGGCGTTCGTTGGGAGATTCGTAACCGAACGCGCGATTCATGGAAGGCAGAAACAGGCCAGCGGCTCCGGCTGCGGCGGCACTCTGCAGAAACTGCCGACGAGACGGCTGATACGCTTGAGTCATAATGATGTCCTGAGGTTGAAGTCTGAGATATTCAAAGGCGGGAAACCATCCGCCCCATCTTATTTCGATTGATCCGCCAGCTCCCTTTCGTGAAAAGCAGCTGAAAACAGATCACAGTTTCCTGATTTAACATACCCTAAACAGCCAGCCGGTTGAAGCCGATTGCCTGGTCGACGGCGATCTGATCGCATTTCCATCAGTTTCGGACAGACTTAATCCGTGGATCCGATCTCTTCCAGCTTCCCGAACATGATCCGCTCCTTGCGGCTCGGGGAACTGTCTCCCTGCGTCGCGCTCACCCAAATCACGCCTTCATGCTCGTGAAAGGTTGGGTACTGAAACGACTTCGTGGTTTCGAAACGATACTTGCGGGTCCAGTTCTTCCCGTCCGCAGAAATGTCGACGTTGAACACACTGCGGTTGACTCCGTTAATACGGGTCGCTTCCTGCCAGCCAAGATAATACAGGTCTCCAAAGCGATCGAATGTCGGCTTGGAGCCTGTTCCATTCGGCACGAAGGGAAGCGGACGTCCGACGCTCCAGGTGCGACCATCGGAGCTGAAGGTGAAATGATAGTTCCCGGAGTCGTTGCGACAGATTGCCATCCAGCGGCCATCCGGGAGACGGTTCACCGCTGATTCACTCAAGGCCGCCGATTGCGGTTCGTTGTAATGACCGAGCACTTCGAACGTCGCCCGATCGTCGTGCACGCGGGCAAGGCCGTTCTGCCGAGCCGGGTAGTTGTTGAGGGCGACGTACAACTGACCGTCGAACTCCTTAAACGAATCGAAGATGTAAAGCCCGTAGTCTTTGGCCGGTTTCTCGAAGCCGTGCCGAACCGCGTCCTCGTAGAAGTAACGCGGCTGCATGTCGAAGGTGCCGGCGGCGGTCTTCAGCTTCGCTTTATGAATTGTTCCGGCAAACTGCTGGGTCGGCAGATCAAAATCCCGGAACCACATTTGTGCCTGACGTTGCCCCGGTCGCTCGCTGGCGAAGTAACAGCGCAGCGTCTGATCGTCCTTCAGCACAATTCGCGGCACGAAACAGGCACCGACCGGCAGTGTTTCATTCTCGAATCCCTGCTCTCCGCGAGCAAACCGAAGGATCTCTTCCACCTCCAGTGATTGCAGATTCACAATTGACAGCGTGCAGTAGATCTCGGGCCAGGCGGAGCTTTCCCCGGCTCGGGTGTCGTTCACTTCCGCAACGACATAAGCACGGTCCTCAACGCAGACGAATTCGCTGTCGTGAGCTCCCTTCACCTCGGCTCCTGTCACGCGTACCAGCCGTTCCATCACTGCATCCCCGGCTTGTGTGGGACTCCAGTTCTCCGGAAGTCGCTTTGCCGTCGTCAGCGTGCTGACGACCTGCTTGAGCCGGACATCCTGAGAGACGTTCTTTCCAGCAGCAACATCCTGCTCGCGGAAGGTCGCATACAGAATCTCGCCGGCTCCCTGGCGATTCCGGTCATAGGTGATCCAGATCAAACCGTCTCGATCCTGAACGCCATCCGGATAAGAAACGCCGCTACGTTCGTCGAGCAGTAAACCTTCATTCCACGTGAGGCCATCGTCGGTTGAAAGTTGAGCGGTGAGATGGCTGCGGCCTTTGAAGTTGTGATGGTTAACCAGCAACAAATTGCCAGAGGCTAGTCGGCGAATGAAGAAACGGGAGCCGGGACTGGCGATCTCCGTTGGCTGCCCCTTGCTCCATGTTCGTCCCTTGTCTTCGGAATGGCTTTCCCACAAGACGCCGCTGCCGGTTCGGATGAGCATCCACAATCGCTCGTCGCGAAGTTCTGTAATCATGCACTCCAGCGCCCATTCCGGAGCTTCAACAATGCCGTGGAAACTCCAGGTCTTACCTTCGTCGGATGAGATGCCGACTCCCTGAACCTGCTTCGGGCCCGCGAACCAGTCGTGAATCGGCTCCAGCGCATGTGTCACTGGCATCACCCATTCACCGGAGGATAACACCGTGATCTTGTTCATCCGGAACGCGTACGGAGTCTCCAGTTCGATCCGAAATTCCGGCCCAAACACGGGGGGACTGGCATCCGGGTCGGCGCAGATCCGTGCGTGCACATCGTGCACCGCTCTTGTTCGACTGCCGCGATTGAAGATGTACCAGAGTTGACCCTTCGGATCGATCCACAGCGTGGGGTCGAAGCAGCGTGCTTCATTTGCCGGAACGGCCATGACCATCGGTTCGGTGAA
Source organism: Planctomycetaceae bacterium (assembly GCA_017795105.1). GTDB lineage: Bacteria > Planctomycetota > Planctomycetia > Planctomycetales > Planctomycetaceae > Rubinisphaera. Next base: position 4,159,052 of record CP051247.1, on the reverse strand, counting down.
GAACTGGCCGTTGTCATCGCTGTAGGCGAGCACGACAGTATTCTCGATGGCAGGTTCTTTCGCTCCGCCGGTGAACCAGGAAACGAATACGCGACCTTCCGCAGTGCGTTCCAGCCCCGGAATTCCCTGCCACGTTCGAGGCGGCAGATCGTGTTGGTCGTCAGCGTATGTCGATTGCACGAACGCCAGCAGAATGGTCATCGTGGCGGTCACGCATGAAATCAGGCTTGTTCCTCTCGGAAATGTCATTGCAGTCTTTCTCTCAGGTCGTCGTAGAAGCGGCTTGCTGCGGATGTTCAGTTCAATGGAATCCTGATCAAACTTCAATGGACTGCCCCGCGTTCTCGGAAGGGAGCCGAATAATCCGAACAGTCGGAGTTTCTTGCCTTCTGCGGAAATTGTTTTGAGGCGAAGACGCAGATCCCCTGCAGCCGGTAACATAGGGTTGAACCAGACGTTGCATTCTCTCTACACACATCTATTCGGGCCGAATACATGACAAGCGTCTGGCAAGCCACTGTTTCGAGCAAAAACTCCATGCCTGCTTCGAAGACATCCGGAATCGGGAAACTGCTCCAGATTCATCCGGTCGAGATTAACACCGGGTTGATCTCCATCCCCGAGCAAGGCTTGAAGGTCGGTCGCAGCACCGGTGTGGACTTGATGCTCAACGAAGAAGCGGTCTCTCGCGAGCATGCCCGAATTGGCTTTCAGGACGGGCGGCACTATCTGGAAGATCTCGGCAGTACAAATGGGACGTTTCGCAACGGGGAACGAATCGAGTTCACCGAACTCCGTCCCGGCGATCGCATTTCGATCGGTTCGCACATCTTTAAGCTGCTGTCCGGCGACGAGACCGAAGCTCAATACTACGAATCGATTTACGACATGATGACCCAGGATGGACTGACCCGCATTACGAACAAGCGGGCGTTCCTCGACATCCTGAAACGGGAGACTCAACGGTCGTTGAATACGAGCCGCCCCCTTTCGCTGATCTTGTTCGACATCGATCACTTCAAATCGATCAACGACACCTACGGGCATCTGGTCGGCGATCAGGTTCTTCGCGTCGTCGCTCAACGAATTCGCGATGTCGTCGAATCTCACGTGACATTCGCCCGCTACGGCGGCGAAGAATTCGTCCTGCTCGTTCCGGAAGTGAATGCCGCAGATGCAGCCGTGATCGCCGAGCGATGTCGTCGATCCATCGCCGAAACGGAAATCGAAGGCAGCGGACATCTGATTCCCGTCTCGATCAGCCTCGGCGTCGCCGATTTGCAGTCGCTCAGCCCCGATACCCTGCAGCCGGACACGGATCTGATTTCCTATGCGGATGCAAGACTCTATCAGGCCAAGCACGAGGGCCGAAATCGTGTCTGCAGCTAGACCAGACATCGTGTGATTCAGGCCGACCGAACGGATTTCAGCTCGCGAGTTGTTCCCAGAGTTTGCGATTCTCTTTCATCGCAGCCGGGACATCGTCAGGCACCTTGCCATCTTCAACCAGCGTCCAGCCGCTGAAGTTGATGCCTTTCAGCAATCCGAACAACTGCTGCCACGGATAGTTATCGTGCCGCAGATCGTGGATATGCACCGTGCTGATGCTGTCCTGGACCAGCTTGAAGTTATGCTCCAATCCTTCACCGGCGAGATCGGTTCCGTTGCAGTTCCAGCAGACGGTAACCGCCGGATGATCGGCGACATCGAGCATTGTGCGGATGTAGGGAAGTTCGCTGGTGCCACGGCCGTGGACTTCGAGCCGAATGATCTGACCATGATCTTCCGCGAACTGGCCGACTTCGCGGAGCGACTTGCCGATCTGCTCCAGCGTCTTTTCCTTCGAGACTTCTTTCGGGAATCCGTTGGGCCGCACTTTGACGCCGGTTCCGCCAATGTCGTGCGAAAGCTTGATGAACTCTTTCGTCTCTTCGATGTTCTTCCTCACGACCTCGGGATCGGCCGAGTGATACTCGCAGGCACTTCCCGGTCCGACGCATTCGACGGGACTGTCGGCGAACTGAGACCGGACTTCACGTCGCTCGGCGGCATCGAGCGTAATCTCGACACCATGCTTGTGAGTCGATCGCAGTTCAACGCCGGAGAAGTCCGCTGCTTCGCAATGCTTAATGATCGTAGCGAGATCCCAGTCTTTGCCCCACTGATAAGTGACCAGGCCAAGTCTCATCTTGGGAGGAGCGGCCGTGGCCGAGGCGGGAAGGGCGGCCAAAGCCGAACTGGCCGCGAGGAACTGAAGAAACTGGCGACGATCGATCGAACCGGGCTGCATGGGCCTCTCCCGTAAAGATATCCTGTACAGTAAGTCGTAGAGTCGAATCTACCCGCCCGTCTCGCAGCTGACAAGCAGACGCAGGTGGACATGCGACATCTACGGCGTAATCCTCCCGATCCTCGGAATGAGAACGCACGTCCCCGCACTTCGAAACGCAATGCCTGTTGCTGAGAGATTCGTTTTGACCATATACTTGAAGTGTCACCATCTGATGCGACTAACCGGGCTTCGAGAGCAGGAGTTCTCGGCTCGGATCTCCAAGAAAGCAGACAACGATGAGCGGAGTTGATGAGATTGCCAAGCAATGCTGGCAGCGTGGTTCCAAAGCCGTCAGCAATGAGGACTACGATTACGCAGTCGAAATGTTTCATAAGGCTGCCGTCCTGGTCCCCGATAATCTCGCGTACCGGCAGTCACTCCGCGCCGCCGAGTTCAAGAAATACGGCAACAATGGCAAAGGGGCCGGGGCGATGTCGAAGCCCAAACTGATGGGCCTTCGCTCCAAGCTGTCGCGAGCCAAATCGAAGAACGAATGGGACGAAGTTGACAAGATCGCTGAAGAAGCCCTCAAACTGAGTCCCTGGGATGCCGGCTTCAATGCAGCCGTGGGCGAAGCCTGCAAAGAACGAGGCTACAATCACGTTGCCATCTTCGCCTATCGAACGGCCGTCGGCCCGACCGGGGAGCCGGACAACATCAAGCTGCAGCGGGAATTCGCTCAGTTGCTTCAGGACGATGGCCAGTTCACCGAAGCGGCGAACGCTTGGAACACGGTCATGAAGCTCGATCCGCAGGATTCGACCGCTCGGCAGAACAAAACCGCCTGCCATTTCGAAGCGACAATCAAGAAAGGCAAGTTTGAAGAAGCAGAGACAACACGGGATGTGATGTCCGACCGGGAGATCGCCGATAAGCTCGGCCTTAACAGCAAGCGTCCCGGCCAGGCCGATGCGCCGGGCCAGGATCCCGAAGCCGACCTGCTGCATCAGATCCGCAAAGATCCCAACAGTGTCGAACTGCACCAGAAACTGTCGCAGCTCTATGAGAACAAAGGCGATCTGAAGAAAGCTCAGGAAACGCTGGAGAAAGCCCTCGAATTGTCCAAGGGCGATCGCAACATCCAGGAGCTGATCGACGAGCTCGAACTTAAGCAGATGTCGCAGCAGCTCGACAAATTCAAGCTGGCGGCATCCCAATCGCCGGACGATGAAGAGGCCCAGAAGAAAGCGTCCCGATTCGCCCGCAAGTTGCTCGATCGCGAAATCGAGGTTTACGAAGGGCTCGTGAAGCGATACCCGCAGAACAAACAGCACAAGTATCAGCTTGCCCGCCGGTACAAGGTCCTCAAACGCTGGTCCGATGCCATCCCGCTCTACCAGCAGGCCAGCATGGATCCGCGGCTCGAAGTCGACTCGCTCGTTTCACTCGGGAACTGTTTCCTGAAGGACAACAAGCCGACGCTGGCCAAGAAACAGTTCCTCAAGGTGGTCCCGCTGATTTCCTTCGAAGACTACCCGGACCGCTTCAAGGAAGTCCATTATTGGGTCGGCCGAATTCTCGAGAAAGAAGGCGACCTGAAAGCAGCCGAGGACCATTACGGCGAAATCCTCGCTGTCGACTACGACTACCGCGACGTCCGCGACCGCCTCAACGGCCTCGCCGATAAGCAGCAAAGCTAGCTCTCGCTCGCGATTCAGGATGAGAAGTCTATGGCGGGGCGACAGCGTCTATCTACATTCAACGAAAACAGGCCGCGCACGTCTTGTGCACGGCCTGTTGGGGATAGTTCCGGTGATCAATTACTCGAGATCAGTCGGTGTCGGCACCTTCGGGCCGTCGGCTGATTTTTCCGAGGGAGTAATCATCGGCGATTGAATGTCGTGCTCGGCGATTCGGCTCGGCACTTTCTGCGAGCGACCATCGGCGATCCGGCGATCGAGGATCACTCGGGCGGCGTCGCGAACTTCGGCATCGCTCAGGCGACGCAGGTCCGAAAGCTGAATCAGTGGCTTGAGCACCGACAGCGTCTGCTCGACAGTCATCTTGAGCACGGTCACTTCCTGCAGATCGCGACGCATCTCCGTCAGCATGGCGGCCTGGTGCTGAATCTCTTCCTGGAAGTCTTCGAGCAGTTCGACCGTTTCCACTGCGTTCGAGATCCGCGTGTTATCGGTGGAGAGCTCATCCTGAATGGCGACCATGTCTTTCAGGTTGGCGGAAGCCTTCGCGAATTTGGCCGGATCCTGCTCGGCGAGTTCTTCCTCCAGCGAAGCCATCTTGGCGACGGTCTGCTTGGCGGCGTCGGTCGTTTCTTCCTGAGCAGCGATCGAGTCATGCAGATCGCTGATGCGAGCGACAACCGCTTCGCTGGCGTCGATCTGTTCCTGCTGCTGAAGCATGTTCGTCGTCAGCATATTGACGCTGTTGAGGACTTCGCCAGCGGCGTTAATCGTTTCCGAAGCGGCGGCCATCTGATTGCTCATCAGGCTGGTTTGGGCCTGGAAGTCGTCGATGGCTTCATTCACGGCTACGAGATTCGGACGCGCTTTGGCAGCCGAGTCGCCGATGCGGACGACGTGCTCGGTCAGAGTCATCATGGCCCCCAGAGCTTCCCGCGACTGAGCGACGACAGGAGCCTGTTCAGCCAGCGTCTTCTGCATATCAGCCAGGTTGGCGAGGGTTGCGAAAGCCGTTTCCTGTCCGGCGGTCAGAGCCAGAACGTCGCTGCGGAGCTTACGGATTGAAGCCAGCGAGAGCTCGGCTTCAGCAATTTGCCGCTTCTGCTGCCGCAGACCGGTCAGCAGATCGTTCGTCTTCCAGATGTCGTCCCGGGTGCCGACAAGCTGGTGCATGTCCGACTGCATCATGGCGATGTCCGATTCGAGCATCCGCATCCGCTCCGACATTGGACGGGTCACCGTGAAGTACATCCCCAGGAAGCCGAACACGAGCCCGGCGGTCAACACCGACCAGGTTCGCGAAGCCAGCAGATTCCGTCTCGGCTTCGGCTTGATGTGCGCAGAGTGAGTGAACTGAAATTTATTGTGTGCCACGGTATGGTCCTCCCTTCGCACTGGCGGCCGAGTGCCACAGCCGACATCAGGCGAATCGACAGAGTTGAGATTGTGTTTCGCCGGAGCAACCCCGCCAATTCTGCTGTCTCTGAGCGCGACGAGACGTCCTCATTCGACGTCGCGACGGTGAGTCGCTACAGAACTGTGTGGCTTGCCCCATTACGAGTCCCCCCGCCTTCTCCGACCGGCAACGGCAACTCATTCTTTCCCTGCTTCCTAATATCGCCATTTTCCGGGCCGTTATACGGCCAGCTTGACTCACATTTCCCAGTTTTCATGCAATCAACGCATCATATGCAGCATAGCGACGGTAGCAGCGTTGCGGTTTGTGCCGGTTATTCCACAATGAACTTCTGCATCCGACTTCCCCGCCGCCCCCGCGAGATCTTCTGATGACTGCTATCGATTACAAACCGGCTCTCCGACATCTGCGCCGCAGAGACCCGGTTCTCGGTCGCCTGATCGGTCAGGTCGGGCCATGTACGTTGAAACCGAATCGCCGACGATTTGAGATGCTGCTGAGGGCGATCGTCTCCCAGCAGATCTCGACCGCAGCTGCCCGGACGATCTTCAAACGCGTCAAAGCCTGTAGTTCGACGGGACGGATCTCACTGGCCGGCATGCGGCAGGTGAGCGACGAACAGTTTCTCGCCGCGGGACTCTCACGGCAAAAGTTGAACTATGTTCGCGATCTGATCGACCACTGCAGTCGACGTCAGCCCGATCTCTCTCGGCTCGAACGCCTGACCGACGAAGAGGTCATTGCCGAGTTATTCGCCATCAAAGGCATTGGCGTCTGGACGGCGCAGATGTTTCTCATCTTCAGCCTCGGCCGACTTGATGTCTTTCCGACCGGCGACCTGGGCGTGCAAAACGCCGTGCGGACCCTGTACGAGGTCGATGGCGAGAAGACCGAATTGATGACAAAGATGCAGGCCCTGTCGCTGCAGTGGACCCCGTACGCAAGCATCGGCAGCTGGTACTGCTGGCGCAGCCTGGAACTCCCCTCGTAAGCCCCCATAATCGTACCGGCGGCATCCTGCCGCCGAAGTGACGTATTCGAAAGGCCCCACGTCGAGACTCTCACGACTCGTCACTGCGGAACATCCAGCGGCGATTCTCTCCACAATACATGGACACGCACCTTCGGCGGCAGGATGCCGCCGCTACGGGAGTAGACGCACGTCGTTGATGAGGCAACGCTCGGCAGGCGGGAGCTTGCCAGCGACCCCGTCGTACCGGCGGCATCCTGCCGCCGAAGGGACCGGTTCGGAAGCCCCCGCGTTGAGACTCTCACGGCTCATCACTGCGGAACATCGAGCGGCGATTCTCTCCGTAATACATGGCCACGCTCATTCGGCGGCAGGATGCCGCCGCTACGGGAGTAGACGCACGTCGTTGGTGAGGCAATGCTCGGCAGGCGGGCGTTTGCCAGCGACTCCGTCGTACCGGCGGCATCCTGCCGCCGAGGGGACGTATTCGAAAGGCCCCACGTCGAGACTCTCACGGCTCGTCACTGCGGAACATCCAGCGGCGATTCTCTCCGTAATACATGGCAACGCACATTCGGCGGCAGGATGCTGCCGCTACGGGAGTGGGGGGGGGCGCATGAAAAAAGCTCACGTGTGGACGTGAGCTTTTTTGCCATTCGTTGATCAGCTTACGGGATGAATCGCTGGCCTTCCTGGACGCCTTCGACGTCCTGCTGGAACTGCTGGATTCCGCCCCCTTCGAAGAAGTCGGAGAGTTCGACCACGGCCGGGCCGAGGAGGAACAGGTACACGGCTGGCATCAGACAGAGCACGGTTGGGAACAGCAGTTTGAATGTCGCTGCATTCGCTTTCTGGTCGGCTCGCTGTTGCAGAGTCGCCCGCATCGCATCGGAGTACTCGGTCAGCGAGTCGCTCACGTTCGTCCCCATGCGTTCGGTCTGAATCAGCAGGGTCGAGAGCGAATGCAGTTCCGGCACGTTGACGCGGTTATTCAGGTTCACCAGAGCATGTTCGGTTGTGCTCAGATCGGCCTGCTGGGCGACGATTCGCAGTTCTTCCGACATCGCCGGGTAGGTATCAGAGATCTCCCACGAGACACGTCCCAGGGCAGCTCGCAGCGTCATGCCCTGACTCACGCACATGTTGAGCAGGTCGATCACGTCGGGCAGAGCCTGTTCGATTTCGCGACGACGCTGAGCGGCTTTCGAACGGAGATAGATTCGCGGCAATGCCCAGCCCAGGATCGCACCGACGACGAGCAGAATCAGAAAGACTGGCTCCAGAGCCGGCGGGCCGAGGACGAACAACGCTCCGAAGAAGAGGATCGGCGCGATCAGCGCGACGTATCGTACGGCAGCGAAGTTCTCGTAGGCATGAGGCGTATAATGCCCCGCTTCCATCAGGTCGTTCTTGAGCGATTTCTTCCGCTCTTCCGTTTCCGGCATCATCGCGGCCAGAGTCGGAGTCAGATTCGATCCCCAGCGATAGTCGCTGCGATCGGCAAACGGGACATCGCCCGGTTCCACTTGAGGCAGATCAACCTGTTGTCCGGTGATCGGCTTGCCGAAGAGAGAGCGAGACGTCCAGCTTCGCTGTTTGTCGGTGTAGCGGTGAGCGGCTTCCGAAGACCGGACCACGAACTGTTCCTGGCCTGTCGGCTGCGGCTCGTTTCGCATGGATTCCTGCTTCTCCCGCTGAGCTTCCACGCGTTTGGCGGATTCGACTTCATCACGTTCGTCGTGAAAGACGGAGTCGACGGCGGGGGCGAGTGGATCTGTGGTCGACTCGTCTCGCAGAAGCGACTTGCCGCGATTCACGCCGGAATCTTCCGACGACAGCACCAGCGACGGTTTGTCGTCGTCACGTGGTCGGTCCGGCGTCGATCGCTTGCGGTTGTCCCGAGAGCTGGTGCCGAGAAATGCTCGGACCAGGCGGACGAAGAGCAGGATCGCGAGCAAGACGCTGGCGGCAATGAAGAGCCAGACCACGATCTGAAACAGGGAAACCCCGCCGATGCTTGTGTCTCGCAGAAATTGTTGAATATCCATTGTCGTTCATCCGTCGGCTAAGCCGGTCAGTGTCGATTGAACTGGAATTGACTGTCTTATATCGCTTCGAGTGGCCTCAGACCGAATGATTTCAACCTGAGGGAGACTCCGAAGTATCAGGTGTTTTGCGTGTTGCCGAGGATTCGCCAGATCCAGATGGCTCCCACGATCTCGAGCACGACTCCACTCACGGTGATGAAGAAGCCCCAGTTGGAGGCCATCAGTCGCGAGAGATAAGTCGGATCCCGGAAGATGAAGAAGACCAGGATGGCGGGAGGCAGCAGGATCATCAGAACGGCTGTGGCCCGGCTACCAGCCGTGATGGCTCGCAGACGTCCCAGGAACATCGATCGATCGCGGAGTGTTTTGGCCAGACGTTCGAGGACGCGGACCAGGTCTCCCCCAGTCTGCTGGTGAACGCTGAGAGCGGTCGCGAGAATTCGCAGACCGTTCACGCCGGTTCGCTCCGGTAATTCGTAAAGGGCTTCGTTCATCGTCACGCCCATCTGCAGCTTCCGAACACAATGTTCCATCTCGGTTCCGAGCGGAGCAGGGGTATCGTCGGCTACCATGGCGAGACACTGATCCAGACTGCGCCCCGTACGGGCGGCTCGGGCCAGTTCGTCGATCATGGGGGGCAGCTGGTTGAGAATCTGCGACTGACGACGCGATCGCATGAACATCAGGATTCCGATCGGAATTCCGAAGCCAAGGACCACTCCGATGGCGGTGGCCAGCGGGTCTTCCAGGGTGACGAAGATCAGTCCGCCGACTAGAAGGGCGAACAGCATGCAGGACATGAGAGCCGCAACCGGAGAGATGTCGACCCCGGACTGCACCATCAGCCGATCGAACCAGCCGTTAAGACTGTTCGCGGCATTGGGTTGTCCCCCAGGTTCGGCGAACCGATCCTGAGGTTTCAGGATGTCGGCAAACTCCGGCCGGGGTGAAATTGTTGTCCGTTGTGGATATCCAGTGGCCATCGCGGCACCTTTTTGCTCTTTATGAAGACCGGTTTTCCGGTCAGATCAATCCATGCAGTCCGCTATCAACTGTCGTTGAGTGTCTCAGTCCGTCGGCTGCCACTGGCTTTGCCAGTGCCCAACTTATTGGCGACGTTCCATCGCATTCGAGAATGCACTGGCCGAGCCAGTGGCACCCTTCGTGTTCGGTACTACTTACGGTCGTGAATCGTGTACTCGCCACCGGCGATGAGTTCGCGGGCGGTAAAGAGCTCCATCGGCACTTCGTGTCCGACCGTTGCCATGCGGCGGATACATTCCGGTTCGTATCCGGTGGCGTAGAACGCTCCCTCGGCATGGCCATCGGAGCTGACGCCCGTCATGCGATAAACGAAGATGTCTTCCACGTTGTATTCCCCTTCACGAGTACCAGCGACTTCGGAAATACGCATCACTTTTCGTTCCCCCGTGCTGAGACGGGAGACGTGAACCAGAATGTGCAGAGCCGAGGCGATGTAACGGCGAGCGACGTCCGGGGTGAGATCGGCTCCCGAGAGAGCGATCATCAACTCGAGTCGTTCCAGGGCATCGCGGGTATCGTTGGCGTGAACGGTGCTCATCGAACCGTCGTGACCGGTGTTCATGGCCTGCAGCATGTCGAGCACTTCGCTACCACGCGCTTCGCCGACGATGATCCGGTCCGGACGCATACGCAGACTGTTTCGCAGCAGTTCACGCTGGGTGATGGCACCGCGGCCTTCGACGTTCGGCAGTCGCGTTTCCAGTCCGACGACATCGGCCTGACGCAGCTGAAGTTCCTGGGTTTCTTCGATCGTGATCACACGCTCGGTGAGCGGAATGAAGCGGCTGAGCTGGTTGAGGAGAGTCGTCTTACCGGCACCCGTTCCCCCGCTCAGCAGGACGTTCATGCGACCTTTGACGCAGGCGATGAGGAAGTCGGCCATCTCGCGAGTCAGCGAGCGGCTGCGAACCATGTCTTCGAATTCAACGGCGACCGAGCTGAAACGACGAATCGACAGCGTGGGGCCGCGGTTCGTCAGCGGAGGAATGACCGCGTGCAGACGCGAACCGTCCGGCAGCTTGGCATCGACCATCGGCGAAACTTCGTCGATACGACGACCGGCACGACCGACGAGTCGCTGAATGAGGTGGAGCAGGTGATTGTCATCGGCGAAGCGAACATCGGTTCGTTCGAGGCGGCCGCGGCGTTCGACGAACACCGTGTCGGCTCCGTTAACGAGCACATCGCTCACTTCCGGATCGTTCATCAACGGTTCGAGCGGACCGAAGCCGTACATCTCGTCCATGATCTCGTTGACCATCTGCTCCCGTTCCGATTCCGGAAGGTAAGCCGAGTGCATGTCGCAGAGATGGGCGGCGAGAGCTCGCAGCTGCTTGCGGAGCTCATGCTCGGGCAGCTGGCCAGCTTTGGACAGGTCCATCGCATCAATCATCTGACGGTGCAGACGAGTCTTCAGCTGCTGAAATGCGCGTTTCGATTCGGCATTTGAATCCTGGTCGTAACCGGTGTCAGTCGCGAAGGCCATGATGAATAATCCTCAAAAGTTCCTGGACTTCCCGTCAACTCGACAGGAGGACATGGGAGATATGGGACGGCAGGTCGCCGGGTCCCCTATCGACTGATATACAATTTGTAAACGTAGGGGTTGGGCGGATAGAGCACAGGCTCGCTGACCTCATCCGCCATTGTACCCAGTCCCGTCGCCGGGAGTTGGGCAAATTCCGCCGGAACGGCCGTCTTGGTCGTCATCACTGTTGGTTGAAGAATGATCGTGGCCGACTCGCCGTCAGCGGGCAAAACCTTAAGGATTCGCACGGCGACGACTCCCTGACACTGCAGGGTGGTCCATCCCGGTACAGTCATCGGTTCAGCCGCGTTGTAGAGCAGGCACAGTCTTTGTTGTCCGATTTGCGACTCGAGGGCCAGCTGGACCGGAGTCGTGACATTGCCCAGTCCGGTCATCTCGATCGGAGAATGAGCCGGCAGGCGGTTGTTCAGAAAGTGAAGATCGTCCTGCGTCAGTCCGTTGCGGATCTGACCGTTGATCTTTTCTTCTCGCAGGTCGTTGTTGAAATCGAGCAGCTGCACATTGGACAGCAGCGGATCCTGCTTCAAGGGAGCCGACTGCAGCACCATCTCGGGGATGCCATCCGGCTGCTCGATGACAACGTGATTGACTTCGTCGTAGCTGTACTGGTCTGCTCCGAGTCGGCCTTCAATCATCGCGGCCCAGGTATCGGCCCGCGTTTCAGTCGGATCGCTCGCGAGAATCGCCAGCGGCAGCGCCGGGATCGGTCGGGCAGGGGCGGCTGCGAAGTGATCGATTTCATTGTTGAACGCGGCTTCGACGATCATCGTCGCATCGGCTGTCGAAACGCCGGTGACGCCAGGATAGAACAGCGTGATCGGATTCCCCTGTTCGCGAGTCCGGCGGGTCCGCACTTCGACAACGGTGGGATTCTCGTTGGTCAGCAGGAACGTTGTTTCTCCGCCGGCTCCGCCAGGAACGCGTCGCCCGAAGACGATGTCGGTATCGTCTCCATCCACGACAAGTTCAACACGATGCGTGCCGACACGATTCAGATAGGCCACTTCCGCGGCCCGCACCTTGGCTTTGTAAACAGCATCATCGGCGTCGAAGCTGGGGCGGAGCATGTCGTCGCTCAGGTAAGCGCCTGCTGCGGCCAGTGCGGAAGCTTCTGCTGCGGTCTGCAGTTCGACTTCGGCGGCTTCGAGCCAGAGTTTGTTCATCACCAGGGCCGAGGCGGCACCGACGACCAGGAGCGCGAAGGCGATGGCGGGCATCAGGGAGCCGCGTCGCCGTGCGTCTTTCAACTGGTGGGGTACGATCGATTTCACGTTCGCCTCGTGGTTGTTTGCCTGGATATGTCTGTTCCCGATGTGGCCGTTAAGAACGGCTTCGGGCTTTGCTCTCGACGAATGTCTTCAGACATCGCCTCTCATGACTCCAATTCGGTAGCCCCACTCTCAACCTGTTCCAGAACGAAGAGGGGGATCGTGACGGCCGCCGCGATGACGGCCGTCACTGAGAACTCACGCGATTATGTAGCCGAGTTGAATCGACCTCGACTGTTCGGGGCGGGAGCCGCGTTCGGGTTCCCCTGGAACTCGGGATTGTCGCTCGTCGGCGGACTCACCTGAGTGCCACGATAGCCACCCCAGCCTCGTCCCCCGTAGCCACGACCGTAGCCGCCGCCCCAGTTTCCGTTGTTGCGGGGAGGTGCCCAGCCCGGAGTTTCAATCCACGGCGTCGCCCGGTTCCAGTCGTCATCCCAGTCTTCGCGATCGTCGCCATAACCGATGACCGAGCGGGCACTGCCTCGCCAGATCTCGGTGAGGAACGGCTTCTCGCGTTCCGGGGGTTCCGGCAGACCGAGGATTTCGTCGAAGTAAGCCCGGTCGGCTTCCGCGACATCGACTCCGCCCGAGCCCGGCCCGTTCGGGGTGTAGGTCACCACGATCTCGCCGTGCTTCTTGGCTTCGAGCAGAATGTTCGACTGTTCCGGAGTCAGCTCGAAGGTAATCGTGTTGCTGCCGCGGGACAGATCGGTCTGCTGGGTCATCCGGTTGATGGCCAGGACCCGCACGCCTTTGAACATGGTCATTGTGAAGCCGCCGCGATAACGGGAGTCGGCTCCGTTGTCATCGATCGACAGGTGCACGTCGACAAAGTCTTCGGGCTTGATGAGTCCGTCGACCAGGTCGGTGCTGTTGCCCAGTCCGATAGTCACAGCCCGCATGCCCGGATTGATCTCGAGCGGCGGACGCGTGTTCGGAGCGTACAGCTGACCTGTGCGGAACGGCTGAGCCTGCTTGATGTCTTCCATGGCGTAACGACCGACCACGGTATCGCGGTTCAGGATCGTGTCACGCTCGAGCTTCGATTCATCGAGACGACCCGTCACGACGTGCTCGGAAGTGATCAGAGTCCCGGCCGGGATATCACCAGCGGCCATCGGCACCAGACGGGTCGTCGGTGCACGTTCCGGCTCTGGTTCCACCCAGAAGAACGACTTAAACAGGTAGAAGACGACAAGACCGCCGATGACAAAAAGCATCAGCAGCGTCAACAAGGCAGGTGTTAGAATTCTCACGATCCCCTCTCCGATTCCAAAAAGATCATCCGATCAGATTGCCGGACATTGTCCCCAGCGTGTTGCCGTTCAACGGCACGTTCACACAATTCCGTCCCTGCCCGAAATCTTCTTCACGTCCGTGGTGAAGAAGCCCTGTGTACTCTACTCCCGTTGCATCACTGTTTCTGCAATCAGGTACTTGTCTCTCAATCCGAAGCCGATTGGCCAGAGCATGTCTGGCGAGGCGGCTCGCATCGGAACCTTGACCACGACCAGAACAGGGTCGCCGGCGTAGGTTCCAATTTCCGTAACGACTTCCGCGTTTCGCGAAAGCTTCGGTCCGAGGGCGGCTCGAACTGACTCTTCAATGTATTCCGTTGAGGTTCCCGGATGCGTCGCTGCTCGTGCTCCCAGGCGGCTCGCCTCGACCACGGTGCCGCGGGCGAAGAACAGCATCGAGAACTCGAAGACCGCAAACAGCATCAACAGCAGGATTGGCAAGGTCATTGCCAGTTCCATGCTCGTGAAGCCTTTTCGGGTTGTCCGTTTGGGCTGTGTCGTCATGCCTGCTTCCGGTGTGTTATGTCAAAGTCCACGGGAGTGGGGGCCAGTTGCCAAAGTAGGCCGATGCCAGCAGTCCCCACGTGGCCAGGGCGATTGGTAGCGCGTAGGCCATAATTCGTCGCTGCTTCCGCTGTTCGACAGTTTCGGCAGCTGGTTTCTCTCCCGGCTTGCCCGGCTTCCCGGTCGCCAGAAGTTTCTTTTTCATTCGTTTCGGGCCGACGGTCAGCACGTTGGCGACCACGATTCCCATCGTAACCAGAATCACAATCAGCGTGCTGATGCCGAGGACGTAAAGCGTCCAACGGAATCCAATCCAGACGGACAACCCGCCCAACAGTTTCACATCTCCGCCGCCGGCCGTACCGACCATCCACAGTAGAAACAGAATTCCGAATCCAACCAGGAATCCCAGACCGCCTGTTGCCAGACCGGCCCATTGATCGAAGACCCCCTGATAAACCCAGCCGGCGAAGAAAAACGGCAGCGTGAGCTTGTTGGGAATCTTGTAAAACTTCTGATCCCAGATCGCCGCGGTGAGCGTGTAACCGATCACGGCAACGAGAAATACGATTGGCTGAATCTGATCCATCGTCGGCCTTCGATTCCGAGCGTGACCCGGCATCCGCCGCGTTCACTGGTCCATCTGTTAATTAATGTTGAGCTCAAACCCGGGCAGATGCAGCCCAAAAAGTGTGAAAACTCAACCGGTATTCAAGAGACTACGTTGAAATCATAACACACGTTTTCGTTGTCAAACGGAACTGTCTCCATTTTGATACACATCCCTTCGAGGCCGCATTGCAACCAGACTCCGCGACTCCCCGAGACCGTTTTTCGTGACCAATCCACTCTGTCGCTACAACCCGATCAGGTGATCCCTTGCAGTTCCGAGAAAACCAGCAACGGTCACGTCTGCACGTCCGCCCGCGACGTCAAGAGGCGCTCTGATTGACATCGTCATTGCCGAGCCTTCGGTCTGTTCTCCGGATTGCTTCCCGTTCCGGAACCATCTATAAGTAAAACAGAGGTCACAACAGTCGTTCAGGGCCTTCAAAGAGCCGACCACATCGATTGAATTCACGCTTACAGGGAGGAGTCTGCACATGGCCACGAAAATCGCGATTCTCGGCGGAGGAGCCATGGCAACGGCCTGCGCGATTCTGTTGAATGAATCGAACGATCAGCAGGTCGCCATGTGGCTGCGCAGTCCCGACCTTGCTAAAGAGATCTCACAGACGCGCGAAAACCGCCGCCTGCTGGCTGGCGTGCACATCCCGGAACGAATCGGCATTACCAGTGACATCGAAGAAGCCGTCGACGGAGCCGAGTTCCTTGTTATTGCAATCCCATCAGCGTTCCTTCGGAGTTCACTCGAACAGCTCGCTCCATCACTGACTCGGAATCGTCCGGTGATTAGTGTGGTCAAGGGACTTGAGCCGGAAACGCACCAGCGTCCCAGCGAGATCATTACCGATGTGCTGGGCACCCGAGCCGTGGTAGCCGTTGGCGGACCGAGTCATGCGGAAGAAATCTCGCGGCGTCTTCCCGCCACAGTCGTCGCGGCTTGTGGCGATCTCTCTCTTGCGAAGCGAGTGCAGAACATCTTCGCGACCGATCGCTTCCGCGTGTACGCCAACGTCGACCTGATCGGCGTTGAAATCGCTGGAGCCGTGAAGAACGTCATCGCCATCGCCGCCGGGATCTGCGATGGACTCGGCTTTGGCGACAACGCCAAGTCAGCCCTGATGACTCGCGGCATCGTCGAGATGTCGCGCTTCGGGACTTACTTCGGAGCCGAGGACGCGACCTTCGCCGGCCTGGCCGGCATCGGCGACCTGATCACCACCTGCATCAGCCCGTACGGCCGCAACCGCCTGGTCGGGGAACGTCTCGGACAGGGCGAAAAGCTGAGCTCGATTCTCGAATCGATGGACTCGGTCGCTGAAGGCGTGAAAACCACTCAGGCTGTGATGGAACTGGCCGAGAAAAACGACATCGAGATGCCGATCGCCCATGAGGTCTACCGCGTCCTCTTCGAAGACAAATCGCCCCTCGAAGCCACGCAAACGCTGATGAACCGCCCGTTCAAAACCGAGTAGTGCAACCGAAGGGTTGGCCCAGACGTGCACGTCTGGGCCACGAAGTCGCAAGAGGTCGGTAACCAGCGGTCTTGATAATCAGCAGTATCTTCCGAAGGGAACTGGTCAGTAGTTTCTGCGCGACGTCTTTCGAGAACACTGAAGACCGGCGTCATGGTGCTTGCGCAACACAGAGATGAATCTCAGTGTCATCCTGTCATGCGGGCCGTTCTATGACTTGCGGTTCTTGTACCGCTCGCTCGCCTTTGTCAGTGTCTTGCGTTCTTTGTTTGTCAGGCTCGCTTCCCCTTGTTCGGCGATCTTCTGCAGGATGCGGTCGACTTCCTGTTCCATCGTCTGCGGGTCTTCATCCCGGTAGATCTTCAGCTTGGGGTTCCGGCGGGAACCGAATGAGCCGAACGATGTCGTCAGGGATGCCAGGCGGATGCGGAACTTGAAGTAGAGGAACGCGAACAGAATCCCCCCCAGGTGAGCCATGTGGGCAATCTGATCGTTGCTGACCCGTCCGCCAAGTTCGGACAGAACGGGCAAAAGGTCGATGACGAGAATGAACCCGGCCAGCCACCGCATCTGGACGGCAATCAACCCCCAGAGCATGACCTGTTCTCGAGGGAAGTGGAGGGCATACAGGAACACCAGCGCCACGGCTGCTCCCGAGGCTCCGACCGCACTGCCGCCGCCGGTCATGGCGATGGCCCAGGCGATGAAGCAAAGCCCGGCAAAGATTGCCGAGGCACAATAAAACAGTGCGAACTCCCTGCTGCCGTACATCGACTCCAGCCGCCGGCCGAAGAAGTAGATCAGCAGCATGTTGAAGAGCAGATGAAACAGATTGCGGGGATCGTGCAGGAAGGCGTACGTGAGGAGTCTCCAGATCTGTCCCTGCAAGACGGCTTGCGAAGCCAGATCGAACCAGATGTTGATCAGCGGAAAAAGCAGCTGGCCGACAAAGGCGATCACGGTGATCAGGATCAGCTTCTTCCAGACCGGCCAGTCTCCGCCGCCCGATCCCATACCGGAAAACCCGCCGGAAGGATCGTCGCGAATATAGTCCCGATTATGGATTCCCATCCTGATACCAATCTCTGCTGATCAACCAAGTGCTTCGAAACCGCGAGCCAGCCGCGGATGCGTCTCCCATTGTAGGGAGAACCGAAATGTCTCACGAGATGAAATTTTCCGCCATTTCAGGCGGCTGAAGGGTGGCCCGTCCGGCACGGGCGGGTCGCGAAAGCGACAAGAGGTTGCGCCATCCGCGTATTGAACTGGAATCGCTCGATCGTCAAGAAGCCATCGCAGCTGACGCGACCTGTTATGACGTAGTCACCCGTCTACATTCCAATCGGATGTCCTGCAGACTACCACCGCCTACGGCAGGAACCCCTTTTCGCGGAGTTCGGTCAGGTTCTCCGGGGCACTGCTGACGATTCGTTCCATGGCATAGCGAATGAGAGCGACGCCGGCGAGTCGTTCCGGAGCGACCAGAATCGCAACGCGGTCTTCGTCTTCCTGATCGAGCCGACGGTTCAGTTTGTCGACCACCTCCTCGACTTCATCGCTGATCAGTTCTTCCCGCAGAGCCGTGTTGGCCAGTTTCAAATTCGAGAAGGCCGCGGTTCGCGACATCAGAAACTGCACCAGTTGACTGTCTTCTTCAGACTCGAAGAAATCCTGAAACTCCGGCGACTGATCTCCCGGCCGGATAATCACGGGGCGGGTGATCTGGATTTCCCCGCGTCGGACTTTCACCGGAGCCGCTTTCTCTTCCGGCTGCAGGACCAGGTAATAGGACAGATCGGAAGTGCCAAAAGTGAACAGCGAATAGGGAACCGAACGTGCGATGGAAACGGAGTTCCACACCTGTTGCAGGAACTGCTCCTCACTGAAATCGTAAAAGTCCATAAGGCTGATTGCCGATTGTGTGAAGGCACGGGTCGGCGGACCCTGGTGAGTGGCCGGCTAATGGCTGGCGGGCATACAGAGGGAAAACACTTCGAGCCATCTCGCGTCGTCGACAGGCATTGTGAGGCATCGTGACGCGGGGAACAAGGTTGACAAATCCCTGCCGCATTGAAATAGTGCGGCTCCTACATGAAAACACCCATTTTTCGGCACCAAAGACGGATGCCGCTGCACGAATTATAAGACAGACACAGAGGACGGTTGAATGAGCGGACCAATTATCAGAACCGGCGCGACTCCAGAGTATTCCCAAGGGTGGGATCGCATCTTCGGAGACGGCAAGCCGGCAAAGAAGAAGTCGACGAAAAAGAGCACGAAAAAGTCGACCAAGTCAGCCGCAAAGAAAGCGACCAAAAAGAAGGCCGCCAAGCCCGCCGCAAAAGCAACCGCCAAGAAGACCGCGAAGAAAGCCACTGCAGCTAAGGCCACCACTCGCAAGGCGACAAAGAAGAAGAAAAAGTAATCGGCATCGTCCGGCTCGTTTCGAGCCTCCGCTGACCTCACACTGAAACGGTGAACTCGTCCGTGCCCGATCTCAGAACTTCATCGGTGCCAGAAATCGAACACGAATCCGCCAGTCAGTCTTCGCACTGGCTGGCGATCGTTGTTTTGTGGGGCCTGCTGATTCTCTGGTCGCTGCTGCGCTGCCCGATTCCTTCAGTGAACGAACCTCACTATCTCTGCAAGGCTCGGCACTTCTGGGATCCCACGTGGTGTGCGAACGACTTCTTCCTCGCTTCGTCAAATCCGCACTGGGTCTACTACTTCACTGTCGGCTGGATGACGCAATTCCTCTCGCTGGGAACGACTGCTCTCATCGCCCGGCTTGCCTCGCTGCTCATCTTCGCGACCGGTTGGGTCCGGATGACGCGGGCTCTCCTGCCGCACCGAATGGCCCCGGTTCTGGCTCTGTCGGTCTTTCTCCTGCTTCAGGCCGTCGTGAATTATTCCGGCGAATGGGTGATCGGCGGGACAGAATCGAAGGTCTTTTCCTACGGGCTTGGCTTCTGGTCGCTCGGCTGCTTCCTGAAGCAACGATGGAATGCCGCCGGAATCCTGATGGGACTCGCGATTGCGTTCCATCCACTCGTTGGCATCTGGCTGACCGGCTGTCTGATACTGGGCGCGCTCCCGTGGTTTTTTCAGCATCGAAGAGAGCTCAGCTCGATCGTGAAACGGGCCCTCGTTCCGCTCGCCCTGCTCGTCGTGTCGTCCCTCCCCGGAATGATTCCGGCTCTGGGCATCATCTTCGATTCCGCCTCGCCAGCCGACCGCTTCGCGGGCGATTACCTCCAGGTCTTTTTCCGCCTGAAGCACCATCTCGACCCGATGCAGTTCAAGCCGCTGAATTACATCATCTATCTGGGACTGATGGTCCTTTCCGTCGCGGGATATCAGCGACTTCGAAACGGAGGCACGCGGATTGAAGGCTGGCGACTGCTGCTGAGCCTGATGTTCGCCTCGGCTCTGGTCGCTTTTGCGGGAATTCTGATTGGACTGCGGTTCACCGAGCCGAATGAAATGCCGGCTCTGGCGTTGCGGGCGAAACTGCTCAAATTCTACCCGTTCCGGCTGTACGACATGATGGTGCCAGTCTTCTTCAGCCTGATTGCCGCCGCGATGACGGTCCGGTGGGCATCCCGGGCGACACAGACCACACTCGCCCTGTTTGCAGCCGCGATCTTCGTGCTGGGGATGTCGTTTCCGTTTCTCGACCGGAATCCTTCCCGCCTTCCGGACGAGCGTCTTTCGGACTGGTACGAAGCCTGTGAATGGGCCCGAACCGAGACGCCTGCTGAAACACTGTTCGCCACTCCCCGCAGCGGCTGGGCATTCAAATGGTACGCTCAGCGAGCGGAATACGTGACGTTCAAAGACTGTCCTCAGGATGCCCGGGGAATTCTTGAATGGAATGAACGGCTGACCGTCATGGCCAACTGGAAAACCGAGACGTACGCCGACAGTTATATCTCCTCAGCCGAACTGGCCCGCTTACGAGATCTGACCGGGGCAACGTACCTGATCGCTCGAAATGCCTACCTGTTTGAAAGCGAGCCGGTCTTTGAGAACGAGTTCTACCGGATCGATGCCTTGCCGGAATCGAGCGAAGACTCGCACCAGCAGAACCAGCTGCCAGACTTCATAGCTCCACCCGTCCGCTGAATTCGGCAGAATCGGACTCGACGGACGCGAACTCGGTCCCCGACGTGCGTGTCCTCCGAAGGTTACTTGCTTTTCAGGTCTGTATCTGTAGAATTCCAGACGTCCGGCCACCAGCCGCGACGACAACGCCCCTGTAGCTCAATTGGCAGAGCAACTGACTCTTAATCAGTAGGTTCAAGGTTCAAGTCCTTGCGGGGGCACTGGATCCGAAGGTGAGAGCCTTCGAGATCGCAAAGGCGGCAAGATCAAATCTTGCCGCCTTTCTTCATGCGCTCTGCGAATTCTTCGTGCCGCAGAAGTTTCTTCTTCCTCCGTTGCAATCGGTAAGAACGAAGACTAGACTGCGGAACCAAGTTGAGACTGAGTCTCAATCGCACCAGCTGCTTCGGCAGTCCCGCCGTTTTGTTCCGTCGCCCGATCCTGTTCCCACAGAGGTGGCCGAACTTTTCCTTCTTGCACAAAGGTGAATCATGCCTGACCGTACGCCATACCGACTGCGTCGAGCATTTACTCTTATTGAACTTCTGGTCGTGATCGCGATCATCGCCATTCTGGTCGCCTTGTTGCTGCCCGCCGTTCAGCAGGCCCGTGAGGCGGCTCGGCGTTCTTCCTGCAAGAACAACCTGAAGCAGATCGGCCTGGCGATCCACAACTATCACGACACCCACAATCGCCTCGCTCCGGCCTGGGCCGACTGGGACGGACTCTGGTCCGACGCGAACCAGACGGCTCACATCAACGTCTCGATCCTCCCCTTCCTCGAAGCGGGCAACGCCGAAGAGCTCTTCGATTACAACGTTCGCTGGGATCATGCGAACAATGCCGACATGGCCACGCTGATGCCAGCCGCCTACCAGTGCCCGTCGACTCCGGGATCCGGCGATCCTGAACCGACCAGCGGGTTCCAGACCTCCGATTACACCTACCTGCGGAGTGACACGGGCTGGCTGACCGACCCGGCTCCCGGCAACTCGATGTTCGATCAGAACCAGTTCCGCCGCTTTCGCGACGTGACCGACGGCCTGACCAATACCATGATGCTGTACGAGTCGGCCGGGCGTGCTTCGCTTTACGTCGGCAATCAGACAACGACCGCTCCCGCCGGCTGGACGGGCGAGTACCGCAGCTGGGCCGGACACTTCAACTCCGGTTGGCTTTACAACTTCCAGGTCACCATCGATTCGGGTGGTGGTCCCCCGACTGTGGACTACTACGTCGGCAACCAGGTCATCAACGTCAGTAACCTGTATGGAGCTTCCTTCTCCTTCCATACCGGTGGCGTGCAGTTCTGCCTGGCTGATGGTTCAGTTCGTTTTCTCAGTGAGAACATCGACCTGAACACCCTCAGTGCACTGACTTCGATCAACGGCTCCGAAGTGGTCGGGGAGTTCTAAGAATGCCCCCTCGACGCATCCCGAAAGTACGTTCCTCCTCCACGCTGGCCTCACTGCTTCTGGCGATCATGATTTGCTCGCTGTGCACTGGATGCGGAGGGGAAGACTGGCAGGCCGAGACGTATCCGGCTCGTGGATCGATCACCATCAATGGGGAAGCTCCCGTCGGGGCCTACATTCAGCTTCATCCGACAGGCGAAGCCACCGATGTCCGTGACTCACATCCCTGGGCACTGGTGAAAGAGGACGGCACCTTCACGCTCACGACGTACGAGGCCGGCGACGGTGCTCCAGTCGGAAATTATGCCGTGACAATCCGCTGGTCTCCGGACGTAAACTCGCCATCGATGGCAGATCGGCTCGACAACGCTTATTCCAATCCGGACCAATCGGAATGGAAGGTCGACATCGTTGAGGGAGAGAACGAACTCCCCCCGATCGTGATCGAGGGAGCCACCGTTTTGGACAACGACAAAGCCGGCAAGTCGAAAAAACTGCCTCCCGGACCAGAGATGGGAAACTAGCGACCAATGAATTCGACGACCAGGCAGACAACGAGCACTCCTTCGAGTGGTTCGCGTTTTCGACTCCGGACGCTCTGGCTGAAGGCACATCGCTGGCTCGGACTGACGGTCGGGCTGCTGCTCGTGCTGATTGGCCTGACCGGCAGCGTTCTCGTCTTTGACCACGCGATTGATGAATGGTTGAATCCGGAACTGCTGCTGACCGACGGAAGTGGATCGCGACAGAGCCTTCAAACCGTGATCGAAGCCGCCGAGCAGTCGCAATCGGCAGATGCGATGTCGGTCACGAAACCTCGCGTTGAGAATGGCGTCTGGTCGGTCTGGTTTTCGACCGGCACGAAGGGAGATCCGAAGTTCACCGCCGTTTACGTCGATCCCTACACCGCCGAAGTCAAAGGCCAGCGGACGTGGGGCGAGGACTTGATGACTTGGATCTATCGGCTGCATTTCCGCCTCGTCGCCGGCTGGGTCGGAGGTGTCATCGTGGGAATCTGCGGACTGATTCTGATGATTTCCGTCGCCACTGGAGTGTACCTGTGGTGGCCACTCTGGATGAACAGCTGGCGAGCCGCGTTTGCTGTCCGGGGCGGACCACGCTTCAATTATGACCTCCACAAAACGGTCGGAATCGTGAGCACGGTCTTCCTGTTCGTGCTCGCCTTCACTGGCGTGTACATGGAGTTTCCGCAGTACGTGAAGCCTCTTTTCACCGTCTTCTCGGAGGAAACGAAACATCCTCGAGGTCTGAAATCCGAGGTGGTCGAGGAGGGTAACGCCCTCACGGCCGATGAAGCGATCGCGATTGCTCAGCGTGAATTCCCGGATGCGATCTTCGATCACCTGCACCCCCCCGAAGGCGAGGAGGGGACTTACGAGGTCGCATTCCGCCAGGAAGGCGAGGTCCAGAAATCGTATGGCAGAACTCAGGTGTTTCTCGACCAGTACACTGGAGACATTCTGACCGTTCGCGACCCGCGACAATTCACGGTCGCCGATACACTGCTCGCCTGGCAATTTCCGTTGCACAGCGGCGAAGCGTTCGGCCTGATCGGCCGCTGGCTGGTCTTCTTCAGCGGACTGACCCCAGCCGCTCTGTATGCGACGGGAACCTTGATGTGGTGGCGAAGACATCGGTCTCGAAAACGAAAAAAGCTGGCTCAAACGTCCAGGACGCAAGAACCAGCTGAGGCTCAGGAACTCGTTGCCGCCGCTGCAATGGCGGGTAGCGAGACGTAGTCGGTCGGACTCAACCGCAGACCATCAGTTCGCGAACCGCTCCAGCACACGCAGGTTCTGTTCGATGTCCCGAATTGGCTGGACGAACTGGTGGCCATCGAGACCGCCGCGAATGGCGGCCCAGGAGTCGAGAGTCTGCCGGACCTGTCGGTGGAAACTGGCCTGACTATTGGAGAGAGCCAGCTCCAGATCGTGGCAGTCCTGAGCGAACATCCAGGCGTTGTATTCGTTGCGACGGCCGCCCTGCTGACGAACCAGTTGCAGAATCGTCTGAGCCTGCCCCTGCAGCTCGCTGACAAGCCGTGCCAGCTGTCGAGGTTGCTCCTGTTGAGGCGCGACCCGTAATTCATGGCGGAGGTCGTGCATCACCTGATGCAACATGCGGCCAGTTTGCCAGTCGCGGTACATCAGATCGGACCGGTAGATCGCGTTACTGACTTCTGCCCATTGCGCATCGACCTTCCGAAAGGATTCGACGACATCATTGTGATCGCCGTCGCGGCGAACCGTTTGGGAGAACCGCTGCGCTTCGCGAGCAAGCTGCTCCACGGCGCGCCCCGGCTGAAACCGCTGCATATTTCCACGACGGACATCATCAGCCAGGCGTTCGGTCAGCTGGACCAGCCGGCCGGCCAGCTCAGCGACTTCGTTTCGGTTGTAGACATTGGCCTGCTCGAAATTCATCTCGGCGTGAAACAGATTGTCGAGCTGATTGATCGACTGCACGACCGCGAGGGTTCGATTCGAGAACTGGCCTTCCGCAAACAGATAGGCGGCGGGATGCCAGGCTTCATCGAAGGCCGAATACTCCGCCCGAACGCGGTTGTAATCGCCCCCCTGAATGATCAGATCAGCGAAGTGAGCCGCATGCGTCCGAGCCTCCTGCAGCAGCTGCTGATGTTCCCGCGTCATATTCTCTCGGCTCGAAAGTGCATACAGATAGTTCAACTCGGACCGAAAGCTGTCCGCAAGTCTCTGATAGCGGTTATCGACATCGTGACGAGGTCGCCCCGGGTCGTTGGGGTAATACCCCTGCTGAGGCGGTAGAGTTGGACTCGGATTGGGGATCGGAGCCGGCTTCGCGGTGCCCCAGTCGAAATCGGGCGGATCGTAATCGTCCGAGAATCCCGGGCCACCAGGAAACACCGGCCCGGTTGCGGGTGGTGTCAGAACGGGTCCGTATCCCGGGGGCACCGGCTGGTAACTCGGTTCATTGTAAACCCAGCGATTCGTCCGCTCATCGTACCACAGTCCTTTGGAGGGCTGATCGCGGGGCGCCGGTTTTTCCTCGGCTCGGTCTTTCAGACGGTTGCGGAACCGATCGGAATCCGACTGCGCCTGCACGGCGGCAAGGGGCATCAGGCCGATCGCCGTCACACATAAAAGTTGAAGAACTGACTTTCCTGGCGTGTTGAACATCACACTGTATCCCTGAATCTAGTCACGACTGCCGCCCGCAAGATGGACCGGGCGCGTGCAGATCGAGATCTTCGCATTCACCGTGCCATATCTCGAGTATCTGCGATTCCAGACGCCCCTTCAACAGGATTTCCGACTCCAATTAGCGGAACAGACAAGTTGCCGAGACGGAAATCACTGCGCAATACGTCCTTCAATCCCAGCGAGTGAAAACGGGCCTGGGGGACGTGCGATTTCCAGGAAAGCGTTCTGTGTTCTCAAGCGGCGGTCCTTCAGGCCGCACAATCAGAACAATCCTTTCACCGACGAAATGCGAATTTCCTCGCGTGAGAGCAGCGGCTCTCCGTAAGCAGAGTGAATCGACCAGCCCCAGTAACGGGCTCGATCGCGGACGTCATCGAGCGGAGTCGGGAACGACGGATCGCGGCCGATCTTCACCTGCGATTCAAAGCACTCTATCGCCGCCATCTTCTGGTCGATGAAGTCGCTGATGTCGATCACGACGCTCGGCTTCGGGTGAATTCGCAAATGGACGCTGAAGTAATAGAGCATCTGCGGCGGCCAGTACGGATCGCCTTCAAGGTCGGTTCGCGACAGCTTCGACCAGAAGCGGGCATCATCACACAGCTGACTGGCACGTACGTGATCCGGGTGAGCGTCTTCCGGCCAGGGAGCCAGAATCATCCTGGGCCGCTGCGTGCGGAATACGTTCGTCAGCGCCCGCCGTGCTTCGAGTGTGTCTTCGAGTTTGCGATTGGGCAGACCAAGGTTGTCACGCCAGTGGACTCCCAGGATCTTTGTTGCCGCGGCGGTCTCCTTCTTCCGCAGTTCATCCGTCCCATGCGGCGTCGGCTCGCCGCTGGTCAGATCGAGCACCCCGACCTGCAAACCTTCGGCGATCGCCTTCACAATCGTGCCGCCAACACTGATCTCGGCATCATCAGGATGAGTCGCAACAACAAGCAGATCAAGCATGATTCGTGATTTCAAAAACGAAGAGAGCCACCGGCTTCGCCAGTGATCGGGCAGACAAGCATGAAGCTGGGTTCGTGGGTAGCCCCGGTTGCTTCGCTACCGGGGCCGACGGAGTCGGCAAGAGGTCCGCACTTCGAAGAACCGCAATTCTTCTCTGACCTCTTATGGCTTTGCCACCCCGGTTGAATCAACCGGGGCTACCCCATTGCAGGGGCTATCCACAGAATCTACCCGCGATCGGTCAGCGGGCGGTTGCCGAGGATGCGGTGAATGATTGACAGCTGGCCGGTGTGGATTCCCTCGTGCCAGGCCGCCATCTGAAAGACGTGTCCGACATTCTTGAAGAACGGCGGGACCCCATCCGGCGTCGGCTCCACGAATCGCTCCTCGGGACATTCCTCAAGGGCGCGAAGAAACATCGCTCGCATGTCGCGCATCAGCTGACGAACTTCGTCGATTGGCGGATAGTCCGACAGGTTGTCCATCGGCGTCGTGCTCTTCGCGAAGATCGGGAGATACTTTGAGAGATCGCACTTGTACTCACGGCTGACGAATCGCGACAGGCGGCCGTCGACCACGGCGAGATGCCCGGCGATCCACAACGCATGATTCGTCCCCGGGGCAGGGCGACGGACCCAGTCTTCGGGGTTCGTGATCTCGTCCAGAATCTTGTCGGTCGCGGCTCGACTCACTTCCAGACCGTGCCGAAATCGCTGCTTAATATCTGACAAAATGTTCTCCTGACATCGTTCGATAGAGGGCTCTCAACCCGTCGGGCAGGTTCTTGCCTGCAATTCGTTGTATATGTCTTGCGGTGACTGTGAGGTGAGATTGCTCACAGAGTCGGGCATTCTTCCGGAGTGCCACGCACGGCAGGCGGGAGCCTGCTTGACCGGTTTGATTATTCCCCAGCCGCGTTGTCGCCGAAGGCTTCCAGCAGTTGCTGATCGTTGACCTGCTGCGGGTTCGCGATGGAGCGTCCCCGCAGATCGGCTGGCAGCTCCGGGCGACGATATCGCACGAAGTCGAAAGACGCGTGCAGATCGGGATTGCCGCCGCGAATCACCTGCGTGTTGTGCTGCGGTGGCTGCATACGCGAAACCGTGCTGTAGTCAGTATAGACAGTCAGCCCGACTTGTAGAGTCTCCGGCATGTCGGGCCGGGAATATCGCTGATGCACCGTCCACGGCTGACTGCCTTCCTTCTTCAGCAGGGCGAAATCCTGTCCGATGCGAATCACCTGAATCAAGGCCGTCGACGTTGATGTCGGCGTCACCTGCAGGTTCGAGCGGCTGTTGATCGTCGTCTTCACCTCGAACGCAAACTGTCCCGGTCGCGTCGCCGCTCCGAGCGAAAGGAAGATGTAGTTCTCCCCGCCCGGTCGCCACGTCTGCGGCGTCACCTCGCGAGGCGTGCGGATCATGATTCCGGCCAGCGAGTACGAACTTCGCGGCGGGCCGTTCTGTGCCCGGTTCATCGCATTCACTCGCGTCGTAATGACGAAGTCGCCGGAGACCTCCTTGTACACAAGCACGCCGCGATAGTCCTGATACCACGAACTGGCATGCGGAACCATCGTCATCCAGCCGGAACGCGTTCGGTTGATGTCGAACTGGCTCAGCTGATCGGCTCCCATTCGCTCGGTTTCGAAGACCCGCGACCAGTTTCTCAGCGTGGCGGGATTCTCGAACTCGTCGCTCAACGAAGAAATGTCGTCCTGAGCCGCCCGAGACTCTCGGCGGGGCGGCACGCTCCCCGGAGGATTCGCGGGGGCAGGGGTTTTTGAAACCATCGCCGGCCGATTCCCAGGCTGAGATTCTTCGGAAAGCGGTCGGACGCGGACGACGTGAAACGTGGTCGCGCTGTCCCAGGCACCAAGGCCGAGCACATTCTCCTTCCGCAAATCCCAGAGATTGACCATGGAAAGGTTCGAACCATCTCCCTCGTACGTGGCGATGACCTGGCCGTCAAGGACGGCTTCGACGCGATCCTTCCGCACTCGCACGGCTGCGGTGTAGCGTCGTCCGTTTTCGATTGCGATCCCACCGACTCGAGTGGAATTGTCACGCATCGTCTGGCCGGCGATGTTCTGAATCCCCGCCAGATGCTCACCCCAGCCGTCGATGTCGAACGTGGCCTGATGTCCGCCGGCGACGAACATCAGTGCGATCGAATTGCTGCCCGATTCCCGTGTGAACTCGATTTCGAAGTCGTATTCCGCGACCGGCTCCCAGGGAAGAACAAGTCTCGCTCCCGTCGCCGCAGCGACTTTGAGTTCGCCGCCCGACTTCTGCCAGTCGCCAACAACCCGATTCTTCGCGGGATCAACCTGCTCAATCAAATCGATCGAGCCCTCTTCGGCTGCTGCCGTGGAGAACATCCCTGTGATCAATGCCACTGCCGTCAGTAATGCCTTCATCACGTCCGTTCTCCCTGAAGTGTGGTCAATCAGACTGGCCGCGGAAGGTCGCTTCCCGGCCGCGGTGTTCGGTATTCACTTTCGCGCCATCGTAAACCAGTTCACCCATGCACCAGGTCTTCACCGGCCATCCGGTCAGCTCGACGCCATGCCACGGCGACCAGCCGCTCTTCGTCTGCTGGTTCTCATTAAGCACGGTCTTCTTGAGATTCATGTCGACAAGCACCACGTCGGCATCGAAGCCCTGCTTCAACTGGCCCTTGTTGTCGATCTTCCAGATGCGGGCCGGTGCGGCCGTCATGGCGTCGATGACTCGTTCGAGCGGGAGCTTGCCCTGATTCACGGAATTCAGCATCAGCGCCAGCGAGTTTTCGACGGCCGGCAGACCTGATGGCGATTGCGGATACGGCTGCTGTTTTTCTTCCATCGTATGCGGAGCATGATCGGTCGCGATGACTTCGATCGTCGATTCCTTGAGCGCCTGCCACAGCCGGGCGTTGTCCTCTTTGTTCTTGATCGAAGGATTCATCTGCACCAGCGAGCCGAGACGTTCGTAGTCCTCGACATTGAACAGCAGGTGATGCGGGCAGACTTCGGCCGAGATGACACTGTCGCTGATCTGACTGAGGCTTGCGTAATAGGCATAGAGCAAATCACACTCGGCTGCGGTCGACACATGCAGCACGTGAAAGTGGTGGTGATACTTGATGGCCAGATCCATTGCCCGCCGCGTGGCGATGATGGCTGCTTCGTGGTCGCGAATTTTGGAATGATCGGTAAATGTCTTCCCGCCATCGAGCTTCGCGGCATTCGCCCGCACCGTGGTTTCGTCTTCGCAATGCGCACAGATTGGCAGATTCGTTTCCGCGAAGATCCGCTCGAGAGCCTTCTGCTCATCGACCAGCAGATTGCCCGTGCTGGAGCCGATGAAGATTTTGATTCCCGGCGTCCGTTCCGCCCGCTGCAGTTCCTGCACGTTGTCGGGCGTAGCACCGATGTAAAAGCCGTAGTTGACGATCGACTTGGTCGAGGCCAGTTCGAGCTTCTCATGCAGTGCCTGCACGCTCGTTGTCGAAGGCTTCGTGTTGGGCATCTCCAGAAAGGTCGTGACTCCGCCCGCCGCACAGGCTCGGGAGCCGGTGTGCAGATCTTCCTTGTGCGTCAGTCCGGGGTCGCGGAAGTGGACTTGATCGTCGATGACGCCGGGGATCAGATGCAGGCCGGTCGCATCGATCACTTCATCGGCTTCGACATGCACGGCCGGATCGAGCTCGATCTTTCCATTCCGCAACAGCACATCGGTTTGATGCAGCCGGTCCGGGAGCACACAGGTCGCATTGCGAATCAGAGTCGTCGTCATACCGCAGCTTTCAATTGTCGATTCAAAGTCGTCGTGCAGGCCCCCGGGATCCCAACCCGAAGCGTGAGCGAGGGCGAAGGGCATCGCTCCAGGCAGCAGCCCTCGCTCACGCTTCGGGTAAGGAATTCTTATTTGTAGGTCAGACAGGAGGCCTGCGGGGCCGAAAACCAGTCTACCGGCTTCGGGTTCTCATCGACAGGCTTCCGTCCATAACGCGAAGAAGCCGCAGGTTTCCCCGCGGCTTCTTGCCGTTTCATCGCTGTTTGTCGACTCAGGCGGCTGCCGCCGAGCGATTTTCCAGATCATCCAGGCCTTTGCGATCGCAGAAGTCGCCGAACGATTCGCCTTCGTTTCGGGCTTCCTTGTAATAGGCAAAAATCGGAGCCAGAGTCGGCACAATGTCTTCGAACTTGACCATATCCTTGTAGAGGAAGGCCAGCCGCGTCCCCTGAGCGTTGCCGCCAAGGAACAGCGTGTACTTGTTCACGGCTCGTCCCACGAGGCCAATATCTGGCGTGTAAGGACGGGCACAGCCGTTCGGGCAGCCGGTCATGTGGACGCTGATCAGTTCCCCTTCGAGTCCCTGTCGAGCCAGTTCGGCGTCGATTTCATCGATCAGCGAGGGCATCACCCGTTCCGATTCGGTCACGGCCAGGCCGCACATTGGCAGAGCCGGGCAGGCGATCGAGAACCGGCGGGTCAGCGTGTAATCTTCCGCCAGCTTGATGCCGTTCTGGGTCAGGATCCGGGAGATTTCGTCCTTATCGGCCGGATCGATGTCGCAGAGGATCATCGACTGCAACGCGGTCAGACGAATCGGCATCTTGTATTTGTTGAGGACTTCCCGCAGGCCGGTCTTGATTCGCAGGGAACCTTCATCCTTGATGCGGCCGTTCTCAATATTGATGCCGAGGAACAGTTTTCCGTCCCCCTGTTCCCGCCAGCCCATGTAGTCGTCGACGCCGGTAATCAGCGCGCCTTTCACCGGAGCCAGCGGCTTGCCGTAGTACTCGGCGACCTTATCGCGGAACTTTTCAATGCCCCAGTTGTCGACCAGGTACTTCATGCGGGCGACCTTGCGATCTTCCCGGTTGCCGAAATCGCGCTGGACCTTCACGACAGCTTCCGCCACGGCACAGGCTTCACCCGGAACCACGAAGGCCATCGGTTTCCCCAGCGCGGGGTAGGTTTCCTTCTTGGCGGGCGTGCGGCCCATGCCGCCACCCACGTAAACGTCGTATCCGATGACGGCGTCGTTCTCGACGATGGCCACGAACCCGAGGTCCTGCGTCAGGACATCGATGTGATTGTCTTCCGGCAGCGCGACACCAATCTTGAACTTTCGCGGCAGGTAGGTCTCGCCATAAATCGGCTCTTCGACCGGTTTGAAATCGGCGACCTGCTGCTTTTCGCCATCCGGATCGGTGACCCAGAAATCGAAGTATGCGGTCGAACGCGGCTTCAGATGAGCGGCCAGCGCGTCGGTCGTTTCCTGCATCTGCTCCAGCACCGGGTTGTTCTTGTACGGAGCCGGGTTGCACATCACGTTGCGGTTCACGTCGCCGCAGGCCGCATAAGAATTCAGCTTGATGCGGGTGATCTCGTGGATCGTTTTCTGCAGATCGGTTTTGAGCACACTGTGCAGCTGCATGGCCTGGCGTGTGGTAAGCCGCAGCGTCCCTTCACCGTACTGATCAGCCAGATCGAGCTCGGTGAGGAACTGATCGGCGGTCAGCTTACCGCCCGGAGGGCCCGTGCGGATCATGCAGCTGAAGGCCTTGCCGAGCCGGTTGCCTTCTTCGTCTTTCCGGTTCCGCAGATCGCGATTGTCCTGCTGATAGGTGCCGTGAAACTTCAGCAGCTGGGCGGCATCGCTGGAGAAGCTGTCCTCGCTGGTCTGCAGCTCTTCGCCAATGGTTCCCCGCAACTGGTTCGATGCGGCCTTGATCCCTTCCATTTTTGAGAGGGAGTCCGTGGAAACTTTCTGATCGGTATCGGCCATCGATCCTTCGTCTTTCGCTTGCAAAGCAGTGTGAAAACAAACCGCGATCGCGGGAGCCGCCGGCCCATCCGCGTGATAATGCTGTCCAACCCGGGCCCGGCCCGCAGCCAACCGCCGCGGATTACCGGTTCTTCCCAGTTGTCCAGCAATTGTAGTGGGCACCAAAAATTTTGAGAAGGGGAAGTCAAAACGAGCCTCCAGGGCCGTTTTCTGCACGAATTACAGCCCCTATCGGACATTCGACACTTCGCAAAACACCCAAGTTCACCCAGAGCGGCAACGTGTCGCAGGGGGTAGTCGACCAGTGAACACAAAGACCGTATGATATCCTGTCCGTGGCGGGTGCCATGCCCACGCTTGCGTGGGCATGCAATGCGGGAGACAAGCACGAAAGACTACCGCAGGCAAAAGGAGGATTCACCCGTCCGGCGATTCGTTCGACTTCCCTCCGGAAATAATCTTCAGGTGTTCTATCACGAAATGAGTGTGACTTGAGAAGGATTCCTCGGTCAGAAAAGCATGCCCACGCAAGCGTGGGCATGGCACCCGGCCGTCCTTTGTTCTTAAGATTCAGGTGACTGGTCCATGACTCTCCCGCACCGCAAACGCCGCAAGAGTTTCGATGAACCGGGGGATGTCCACTTCCTCACCTTCTCCTGCTTTCAAAGATTACCCCTGCTGAATCGCGATCGCTCCCGGATGTGGATGGTCGACGCGCTGAGACTGGGGCTGAAGAAGGACCGATTTCATCTGCTGGCATGGGTAATTATGCCGGAACACGTGCACCTGATTCTAGTTCCGGTCGGTGACACCAAGGTCTCCTCGATCCTTACCACGCTGAAACAGTCGGTTTCCAAGCGAGCTCTACTCTGGTTGAAGAACAACTCTCCGGAGTTTCTGAAGCAGCTGAAGGATACTCAACCAAGTGGCCGGACGTTTTATCGATTCTGGCAGCGCGGCGGAGGATACGATCGCAATCTTCGTTCGGTGCGGGATCTTCATGAGAAGATTCGATACGTGCACGAGAACCCGGAAAGACGGCGACTGTGTAACCGGGCGATTGACTGGAAATGGTCGAGTGCGCGGACATGGGCGACCGGCGAGGACGATCTCATTCCGATTGCTCGGCATCTCGTGCCTTCGTTATCTGGATTCGACGATGTCGGCGGAACGTTGCTCGGCGGATGAACGCACAGGATAGGCATGCCCACGCGAGCGTGGGCATGGCACCCGGCACCCGGGATTGCTTCTGTTACGAAGCCGACTGAGCCGCATGGGCCAGGGCTGATTCCGACTGGCAGCTGACAATGGCTGGAGCTTCGTGAATGAGGGTGTCGTTGGTCAGTGCTTCGACCATGAACAGGGCGAAGTCGATGCGGCGGGTGCGGTTGCTGGCGAGGATGGGATCGCCGATGTGCTCGCTCCAGACGGGCAGGCCTTCGCTCTCGCCTTCCTCAAGTTCGCTGCCGCGAACGACGGTCCACTGGAGGGGACTGGCAAAGATCCGGCGGCAGGCTTCGACCTGATTGTCGATGTCGACCAGCCGCAACGTCCGGGCGATCCAGCCGGCGACTTTCAGCAGCATCAGAAACTTCCGCGAATAGATGTCCTGGCCGTCCTTCGAAATGTGCCAGCCGCAGGAAAAGATGAGCCGGGCGTCCGGCTCGGCGTAATCGAGCACCGCCTGAGCAGTCCCGGACGCATAGTCGTTCACACCCCACGGCACGAGCACCGTCAGCACACCCTCGCAGCCCGCCACGGCTCGTCGGATGACATCGCGATCATTCGTGGCCCCCGGTTCAATCCGGATCTGATCCCGAAACGCTTCCAGCTTCTCGACACTCTTCGGCCGACAGACCCCGACCACCTCGTAGCCCCGATCCAGACAATGCTGAACCATGTATCGCCCCAGTTTCCCGGAGGCTCCGATGATGCATACTTTCATAGTTGAGTCGATCTACCCGAGTTGAGCTGATTGGCAATCACGAGGTGCGTTCCCTCGAATGGATGGCCCGGAGGTTTACCTCCGGGTGACGCAGTCACAAGCAGTCTGCCGTTCGCTTCTGCACTGCCGGAGAACTCCGCGATTGGGGACGGCTGAATAACTCCACCACCGCTTCCGATTTGCTGAACGATGGTCGCCCGACTGCTTGTTGCTTCGCAATCCGGAGGTAAAACCTCCGGACCATCCCTGTTGTCTTCATCGATGGAATCGAGTGGTCTCACGCTTCCCCGATCCACCCGCGAAACGCATCCTCGTCCACATTCCTCCCGCTGATGACCAGCACCACATCTCCGTCACCTTCCAGCGACACCTTCCCCTTCAACGCGGCGGCAACGGCGATCGCACCGGAGGGTTCGGTTCTCAGACCGTGGGCTTCGTAGAGCCAGCGCATCGCCTGGCAGGTTTCTTCATCGGGAACGGTGCAGGCGGTTGTGACGTGCTGCTTGAGAATGGGCCAATTGTATTCGCCGACATCGTAGGAGAGGAGGCCGTCGCAGATGCTCTTCGGGCGATCGAGCCGGACGCGCTCCCCGGCTGCGAGAGAGCGATTGAAGTCGTCGGCTTCCGAGGGTTCGACGCCGATGATGGCTGCATCGGGGCAGCCGTCGGCAATCGCCAGAGCCAGACCCGCCATGAGTCCACCGCCGCTGACCGGGCAGAGGAAGTGCGACAGTGTTCGTTCCTGTCGCCGCAGTTCATCGACGATCTCCAGGCCGCCGACGCCGTTACCAGCGATGACGTAAGGATCATCGTACGGCGAGGCCTGAATCGCCTGTTCTTCCTCGGCGATCTGTCGTGTCAGCCGGTCGCGCTCGCCGGTTTCGTGATCGGTGGCGATGTTATACGTGCGGACCTCGGCTCCAAAGGAACGAGTGCGATCGAACTTCACCCTGGGAGCCGTATCGGGCATCACAACGATGACCCGCTTGCCATATCGCGAGCCGGCGAACGAAATTCCCGACGCGAAGTTCCCCGACGAATGAGCCGCGACGGGCCGATCGCCGATCCGCTCCGCATTTGCCGCCATCCAGTTCAGCGCCCCCATCAGCTTGAAGGATCCGACCGGCGTCCAGCCATAATCCTTCAGCCAGACCCGCCGATGGGGAGGCAACCCCAGTTCCTGCTCCAGCCGCCACGAACGAATAAGCGGCACGGGCGAAAGATGACGCCGGAGGATGGGGAGAGCCGCATGAACATCGGCAATCGTGGGCGGATGAATCGACATGTGAGAACCTTGCCGGCGAGTTGAAGCGGGGATTGTTTCGGCAGGAGAGCAGCTGATGTATCTTGGGCGAGATGATTCTTCGTGACAAGCGAATGAGAGTCGTCCCCTGAAGACACGCATTCTGAAGCGAGGTCCGTCGATAGACTCCGGTGTCGGATCGTGAGACAATCGGCGAGACCATCCCCTACCGTGAAGGAGCCTCTCATGAATCTCTCTCGACGTCAGTTCTGTACCGCTCTGGGAGCAGCCGGGATCTCGGCCGCGACGTTGCCCGTGTTTGGGAAAGACGGACAGCCGCAGTCGTTGCGGGTGATCGCTTACAACGTTTACGTCTGCAAGGGCTGGCCGGATGATCGGCCGCTGGCGAAGAAGGCCGTGAAGCAGGGGCAGATGGCACGGCGGCTCGCGATGGAGTTGGCGTTGTACGAGCCGGACATCATCAACTTTTCGGAATCGCCGAGCGAAGAGATCGTGAAAGAGGTGGCCGGGTATCTCGGGATGAATCACGTTCGCTTTCCGAGTGGCGGGAACTGGCCAGGCACGCTGCTGAGCAAATTCGAGATCACTGAATCTGCGAACGCTCCGCTCGGCTATGAACGCCCGAAGGATCTGTTTACCCGCCATTGGGGACGCGGCATGGTGCAACTCCCAAATGGCGAGCCGCTGATTGTCCATTCGGCTCATCTCTATCCCGTACCGGATCCAACCGTGCGGCTCAAAGAAATCCCCGCCATGCTGAAGTCGATGCAGCCAGACCTCGATGCAGGGCGTTCGATGCTGCTGATCGGCGATCTGAATCATGGCCCTGATACCGAAGAGTACAAACTTTGGCTCGACGCCGGCTGGGTCGATACGTTTGCGGAAGTCGGGACTGGAGAAGGGCTGACCATCAAAGCCGACCGCCCGGAGTATCGCATCGATTACGTGATGGCCGCCGGCCCAATCGCGAAACAGATTCTTGAATCACGTCCCCTGTTCGAGGGAGCATTCCGCGTAAATGTGGATGACCCGGCTTCGTATGCATTGAGTGATCACCTGCCGCAGCTGGCGGTATTTGGTCGATAGGTATGATTGCCGACGCATGGAAATCAAAGCTGGCGACATCATTGAAGTTGAAGTGGAGGAACCAAGAGTCTTCGGTGCCTTTTGTCGTGACGATGCCGGACGACGAATGTTATTGCCCATTCCGGAGACGTCGTGGATTGCCGCGTTCAATACCACGGAGCAATTTTGTGCTGTCGGAGATCGATTGACGGTTCGAGTTCTAGCGATTGCCGAAACCGGCGAAATGAGCATCTCAACACGTCAGGTTCATCCCGATCCGTGGCCAACTGGACGGCTTGATGCTGGGCTGAAGCATGAGGCGACGGTCATTCGAAACGTTGAATGTGCAGATCGGTGTGGAGGTGATCCGGGTTTACTGGTGGAGGTGGTGCCCGGTGCATACGCGATGCTATGCGGCGTATCACCTGAGCTCCAACCGGGTGATGTGTGTCGAGTGGTTATCAGTGAATCGCGGCCGGAAGTTCGAGCCGTGCGGATCGAGCTCGCAGATTAATCGCGAACCTTCTCCCGCTACGCGTGTCTCTCGTACCACAACAAGCCCCGTTTCACTTACCGTCTGTCCAGAGGAGATTCGTTCCCGATGATTCCGCTCGTCTAAATTTCGTGGTCGCGAATTGTCCCGGTACGTTCCGGGCTTACAATGGAGGTTGGAGTTTGAGGGGCGTTCGTCTTCTCAGATTCCTGCTCGATTGCCGCGTTCTTCTATGAAATACGAGCATTCCTGAAGGGAATGAATTTGAGTCAACCATTACGGGACACATTGAAAGTCCAGGCCCGGCGAGCAGTGCTCGTTGGCCTGTTTGAACCTGGGATCTCTGCCGCTCAGAAAGAACATGCTCTGGATGAGTTGGCCGGTCTGGCCGAGACGGCTGGCTGCGAAATCGTCGGACGCCTCGTGCAGCTCCGCGATTCTCCCGATCCCGCCACATTCCTCGGCAAGGGCAAGATCGAAGAGCTTCGACTGCTCATGGAGCGGAACGACGCCGAGCTGGCCATCTTCGATAACAGTCTGTCGCCCTCACAGGGGAAGAACATCGAAGCCGCGGTCAAGTCGATTGTGGTCGATCGCAGCGAGGTAATTCTCGATATCTTCGCCACGCATGCGCGAACGTACGAGGCCAAGTTGCAGGTCGAACTCGCCCAGCTGCTCTACATACGTCCGCGATTGAAGCGGATGTGGACCCACCTTGAACGTATCGAGGGGGGAATTGGCAGCGGGCGTGGTCCGGGGGAAAAGCAGCTCGAACTCGACCGTCGAATGCTCGACAAGCGAGTGTCGGAACTGCGAAAGAAGCTGGAAAGCGTCGAGAAACGTCGCGAGCGACTCGTCGCTTCCCGCAACGAGCACTTCACCGTTTCCCTCGTCGGCTACACCAACGCCGGCAAGAGTACGCTGATGCAGGCGCTGACCGGTTCCGAGGTCTACATCGCCAACCAGCTGTTCGCCACGCTCGATACCAAGACGCGGCGATGGAGTATCCCCAAGTGGGGCGACATCCTGCTGAGCGATACCGTCGGATTCGTGCGGGATCTGCCTCACCATCTGGTGGCCTCCTTCAAGTCGACCCTGGAAGAAGCGCTGCAGGCCGATCTGCTGCTACACGTCGTCGATGCCAGTAATCCGGACGCGATGAAGCACATTGAGACCGTCGAGTCCGTGCTCGAAGAAATTGGAGCCGGGAAGAAGCGAACGATTCTCGTGCTCAACAAAGTCGACCGGGTTCCTGGTCACGAGCAGTTCTTCGGCGATACCGACGGACACCCGACTGAGCCGATCGAAGATCGCAGCTGGTACGACATCGTGCGGCATAAGTTCCGCGATGCGATCAGCGTGAGTGCAGTCACCGGTGAGGGGCTGACGACATTGCGCCAGGCGGTGATTGACGAACTGAGCCGCAAGTTCAGCACGGTCGACATCACGGCTTCGGTCGCCGATGGGAAGCTGCCGGCGATTCTGGGGCGACTGACCGAGATCGAGAAGACAACCTACACCGATTCTGAAGCGGTGTTCCGTTGTCGGTTGCCAGACGGGGTCATCGAGCGGCTCGAGCGTGAGCACGAGATCCAGGTCAACCGGATCAACGAACTGGAAGAAACGTACTCACATCCTTCCGAGTGAAGATGTCGAGTTTGTTCCTGATCCACGAAAAACGACGCCCGGCCAGACCAGCCGGGCGTCGCTCTTTTTTATTCAGCAGGAGCGGACTATAGGGTCCGTTTCCCGAATCTCAATTACGGCATGGCCGAGGAGGACGACCCACTCATCGCTCCGCCGCGACGGCTGGGGTTTCGACGACGACCACGGAGTCGGGACGCTCCGGCGTCCATTTCCATCATCATCTCCATCTCGTAGTCCATTCCGGAACCTTCGCCCAGCAGAGCATCGAGTTCGCTCATCTCGGTATTCCGCTTGTTCGCGGCATCCTTGATCTTGTCGAACGGTCCCTTCTCAGCGACGTAGTAGTTTTCGTAGGACTTCTTCGTACCTGCGGTCGAGAACGGATCGAGCACGTTCAGTTTGCCGTCGGCATCGACCACAAGAACCTCCGCGGTCACGCCAACATCACCACGCGTCAGCGTGTTCGGTAGTTTCAGATCGCCGTGCAGGTTGTAGTCGAGCTTGTCGATCACAAGGGCGTCGACCATCAGATCGTCGGTCTTGAAGACAACACTCTCCTGCTCATACTTCAACTCAGCCGGACGGAGAACGTGCGTCTTCGCCGAACCTCCGATGAAGTCACCAGGTTCCATAGTGAGGTTACTCTTGATCATCGTTCCCGATTCGTACCACTGGAAGACCGTCATGTCGGCCATTTCGTTGTTGATGCCTCGCGGCGGCGAGACACGGGAAACGAAGTAGGCGTAATCGGGAGAGACCGTAGCCACGTTACTGGCTTCGCTCATCGGCGTTTCGCGAATCTGTCCCATCGCAACCGACGGTTCCACAACCTGATCGATCGGCTGATCGTAGTTCGGGTTTCGCAGCACGAGGCTGACCCGATACCGGTACGACTTGCCCGCTTCGAGATCGAAATCGATGTAGCGGAACAGAACCAGGTTTCCGGCGGCTGTCACCTGAGCTTTGATCTTCTCGATCAGCTTCATGCGAACTTCCTCAGGCGTGCCCTTGAACTCTTCACCGAAGGTCTTGTTCAACTGACGGGCGTCGGTATTCATCAGGTAATCCTGCTGCAGCTGAGTCACGTCCACCTGCACCCGGTTGAACCCTTTGGCCGTGGCCAGCTGCTTGATCTTCTGATTCTTCTTGGCCATATCGTCGAGAATCTTGCGATTCAGTGCCTGTTCGGCTTCGATCTCTTCCGGTGAAAGTTCAAAGTTCTTCACCTTCGGATGATTGACCTTGTTTCGCCAGACGCCGATCAGACGAGCCGGAAGCGGCATCGTGATCACCGGATTCCGAACGCCCGACGAGACAACATCGGGGTCAAAGTCGACCGTTTGATTCAGGTAATCCAGAGCAACTTCGACATCAACCGGCTCCCATTCCCCATCCCAGGGGCCTTTCGGAGAATCGGCCTTTTGCCGTTCGAGCTTGAAATCGAGAAACTCGACAAGTCGCTCGGCTTCCGTTTCCGGAATACTGAGGGCTCGACTGTAGTTGACCACCTGCCGACGAAGGTTGAACACGCCGCGAACGGAGACGTACCGGACTGGAACGCCCTTCACGTTGGACGGCAGGCCCATGCCCATTCCGCCCCCTTCGCCGCTGTAATCCTCCATGATCATGTCGTCATAGGATTCGTTGACGGTGTATTCCTCGTAGTAACCGCCTGCACCGTACGGGTTCTCTTCGCCCATCATGTCGTCCCCCGCCTGAGGAGCGATGGTCGAACGATCGGCAACGTCATCGAGGCCAAGATCATCCGGAGCATCGGGAGTCACCGGCCCATCCGCGACGGCGGTCTCTTCGGTCGACATTTCTTCTTCCGGAAGAATTGGATCGGTGCTCTGAGCCAGAATCGTACGGCCCGACTCGGCGACGATATCCGCGACGGCAACAAACTCCGGTTCGCGGCGGGGGTCATCCCGTCCGGTCGGATTGAACATCACTTCGGTCCCCAGTGAGTACGGGCTCGGATTAATTCCGGCCAGCATCTGGTTCACCTCTTCATCGACTTCAACCGGAGGGAATTTGGCTTTCTCCTCTTCGGTCCAGACCGAGGTCGCGATCATCCGTTCGGCACTCTGGAGGTTCTGCTCCAGTTCCGCCGGCGTACGCTGGAACGTCGACCACTGCGTGCCGACGAGGGTTAGCAGGACGAAGAGACAAACCACGCCGAAAATCAGCTTTTCGGTATGCTTCAAAAAGAAGCGTTTGATGTTGTCGCCGGAGAATGCTGCTTTCATATTCGCCATCTTGATCGACTCCCGGAAAAGTGAGTCGCCTGTCTATCGAGTTCGGTGAATTGTGGTAATGCCCGTTCGATGGTTATTCGATCGCCGGTGCTTCCGGGGTTTCCGTTTCCGGAGTTTCGGGGACCGGCGTCTCGTCTGGAGTTTCCAGAGTCAAATCGTCGGCAGGAGTCTCCGGAGTTTCCAGGCCGGGTTCTTCCGGCGCTTCCATTTCTGGAGCGTCGAGGTCATCGGCTGGAGGCAGAGGAACATCGTCCCCGTTCGCAGTTGCGTCGCTGGTTGTCGCCGGATCAGCCACATCGGTCGCCGCCGGTGCAGCTTCTGGAGTTGCCGGAGCATCCTCTGCGGTTACAGCAGGAGGTTCGACCGGATTGTAAATGTAAATCATCCCGCTGATCGCCACGTTCGCCAGAGACGGTCCTGAAGTGGCGGCCTGCGCGAGAGCCAGATTCTCTGGAGTGCCACCGACCAGTCCGGGAGCGGCGGTTCCACCGTCGTAGCCCGATCCTCCGTCGTTGTAGAGCGAAGGGTCATCCATCATCTCTCCCGAGAACGGATTGCCGCCCCCGCTGTACTCGCTATCGTAGCCCCCCTGAGGCCCCATCAGACTGCTCGCCGCGGAGGACTGTGCCATCTGCACTCGGACAATCGAAACCGGCCAGTCGCCATTGGTCAGTTCGACCAGAAGTTCCGGCAGTCGCTGATGTTCGATCACCGCTTCCATGTAGAAGCCACGCTTCTTGAACACGGTGCCTTCTTCGTAATCGATGTAGCGGCCCTGTTCGGTGCCGAATTCGTCGGACGGGTCAAACGCAGCCGATGTCGGAGCGGCGGTCATGCCTTCACCGAACGAAGGATCCATGCCCGGATCCATGCCGAGATCCGCGTATTCGTCCATCCCATATTCGTCGCTCATGCCGTACTCATCAGAAGCGACTGGCTCGGCATCGGGATAGTTTCCTTCACCGCCAACAAGTTCCAGCACACTGACTTTACGCACGAGTGAATCGATGAGTGTGTTGGCGTCGGAGTTGGCCGAACGAATGGACTTGAGCAGCGACTGGAGCAGCCACAGATCTTCCTGGGCTTCCCAAACCTCTTCGGTGGTCGGAGGCAGATCGCCAAAGGTCACACGGGGAAGAACCGCTTCTGGAAAGACCACGGTTCCCTCGCCGGTTTCCGGATCGAATGGATCAACTGTCTTCCAGAGGTTTGTCACATCGATCAGATAACCGTTGCGATAGATGACACGAGCCTTGGACGGAATCTCGCCCATATAACTGGTCGGACGCAGATCACGACTGATCCGGTTCGGCCAGGTCATCATTTTCTCCTGCCGACGCCAGAGATCGTAATGCTCCTGAGCATTCTTCTCTTCGGTCACTTCGGCGATCTTGTTCACGCCGACACTCCAGGAGTCGTTCGGTTGAGGTCCATTCGGGACCTGTGAGAACGCCGTTTCGATCTCAGAGATTTTCTGTTCGCGTTCGGTGTTGAACTGCCCCACGGCAGGCCACCATCCGACCAGCGGCAGGATCAGCACGATGCCGCACACGATCCAGAAATGGTGCTCAATAACCGGTTTCAATTTATCCATGGCTGGACTCTTCGGTTGTCAAAAGACGTTTCAGAAACTCTTGAATTCTACAATGGTTCGATCAGGCTCGCCCCTCAGCATGCTGAGGGAAACCGGGCCTTATTCCGCACCTTCTTCAGCGTCCGCGGGAGCCAGAGGATCGGCTTCGAGACGCTCTTCTTCCGGAATCGGCTTCCAGACAAACTCAATCTGGAACAATGTCTGGTGCACTTCCCGCAGATCCACCGGCCGTTTTCCGGGTTGAACCTGACCACCTTCGTAACCCATGTCCGGCGGGCTGCCCTCTTCCATCAACGGATCGAACGTGTTCTGAGGATTGGTCCGCGGATCGATCACGTTAATCCGGGGCTTCTCGCGAAGGTTCTTGCTCCGCTGCTCCAGATTGACGATCTGCTGTTTGGCCATCGTGACCACCGGATTGGTGATTCCCATTCGACGCACATCGACCCGAGGTCCATCTTCCTGCTTGAACGTCCAGGACTGCAGCGCAGGAATGACACGATCGAGCAGATAGTTAATTCCCTGATCGGTTTCGGGTTTGTCGGGAATGTGGTGATAGTGCTCGCCATTGAGCGTGACGATATAGCCTTCACCTTCCGGAGCAGGCATTTCCTGCAAACCGGCCGATGCGGCGGCTTCGCGACTGAGGTCGACATAGTGGCTGCTCAGTCCTTCGTACCAGCCGGCCAGGTCGTCGGAATTCTCCATCGTGATCGATTTGATCAGAACCCGGTTGCGATACTCGAGATTGTCTTCATCGAGTGCCGCACCGATATCGCGGGGAAGGCATTCGCTGAGCGACTTGTAGAACTCAAGCCAGATCGTGTCCTTCATCCCTTCCACCAGAGTGGCCCCAACGGCCTTGGCGGAATTGTAACGTCCGGTGGCAGAGTCGTAGGAACTCTTGTAACCGCCCCAGGTTTGCTGCAACTGCTGCGACTTCGAGAGCGTCCGATCCCACGGTTCGGTGTGGACCGTACGCCAGGCATTCGCCGTACCGATCGTCGACAGGGCCAGACCGGTCAACAGTGTGGCAGCAGTAATCGCGGCCCACGGCTTCTTCCGACGAATCTCGCGGGCACGGGCAATCTCGGGTGGCAGCAGGGTTGTCTCGGCTGTCGAGAGGCCCATCGCCTGAATCGCCAGACCGTAAGCGACAGTGAAGGTCATCACGTTGTCGCGGAACAGCTGAGCTTCAAGGACGGACGTCCCGACGAGCTGCTTGAATTCTTCGGCTCGTTCGACCGGGATTTCGAGATTCTGCTCCAGGAACTTCTGCAGACCGGCCATGCGGAATCCGTTACCGCAGCCGACGACCTTGTTGATCTCCTCGCCTTTGGAAACGCTCCCGAAGTAACCGAGCGAGCGCTGGACTTCAGAGAGATAGTCGTTGAAGACCGGCTTGAGGGCCTGGAAGACCGCTTTCGGGTCCGGTGATTTGGTCGCGTTGCACTTCAGGTGCTCGGCCTTGGCGAAGGTCAGTTTCATTTCCTTCGTCAGAGCCCGAGTGAAGTGGTTACCGCCGATCGGAATGTTGCGGATCCAGATCTTTTCACCGTTGGTGACCATGATGGTCGACTGATCGGCTCCCATGTCGAGCACGGCTGTGTGCTCGTCCGGAGCCGGAGCTCCTTCTTCGCCGGGGCGAATCCCGAGCTGATCGAACGACAGATATGAGAAGAGCGCCAGCGGCGCGATCTGCATCAGTTCGATTTCGACCTTGTTGTTCTGGAACGGCCGCAGCTGATGCATGACCTGGTCACGCTTCATCGCAAAGATGCCGACCTCGGCATCGATCATGAAGCCGCCCGCTTCGTCGCCGCCGCCCATCTGCTGGTAATCCCAGATGACGTCTTCCAGCGGGAAGGGGATCTGCTGCTTGGCTTCGTACTTGACAATTTCCTTGACCTTGCCGGCTTCGACCGGAGGCAGCTGGATGAATCGGGCCAGCGACGACTGAGCCGGCAGACCAACCGCAATGATGTCCCCTTCCAGCTTGTTGCGGGAGAGGAACTTGGTGATCGCTTCGTTGATCAGTTCGTCGGGAATTGCGTCCGGCTGGCTGAGAATTTTTGCGTGGGGGATGTAATCGAAACCGACGGCAACAACCTGATGGGCAGCCTCGGCGTAACGGAGCTTGATGGCCTTCAAGCCCGCCTGACCGATCTCAATTCCCCAGACAGCTCGCGTTTCAGGCATAGTATTCCTCAACTCTATTTCAGCGAATGCGTCCGCATGACAGCGGAACAGCGGAGTGATGACACCCCGCTC
Source organism: Planctomycetaceae bacterium (assembly GCA_017795105.1). GTDB lineage: Bacteria > Planctomycetota > Planctomycetia > Planctomycetales > Planctomycetaceae > Rubinisphaera. Next base: position 4,114,889 of record CP051247.1, on the reverse strand, counting down.
GATGTGCAATGAATTGCTTCTTGGTGATCAGCTTCAGGATAACGGACCAGTCAGGCAACATCGCAAGTATAGATGGGATTTCGAAACGATGTCTCATGATCCAGACCTGGAATCGGCCCGTGACGATTATACGTTGCAATTAACGCAACGTAAACAAATTAGCGGACTTCGATCCATCGAATTCCCAACCACGGTGTATCTTGCCGTTGCTGATCCAGACCGGGCAAGTCCGATCTGGACAGGAATCTCGAACTCGCGCCGGAAAAATCAGGATCAGTGGCACGACTGTTCCGCTGTTACCTGTGTCTTTTAGACGTTGTCGGTCGTCGAATTGTTCCCGGCCCGCAGAAGATTCCGCATTTTTTCGACCGTGCCCTGCAAATCCGCCGACTGACTGAGCACCTGACAGACCGCGACTCGATTTGCACCCGCCTCGACAGCCTGAGGCAGCGTTTCGAGCCCAATTCCGCCAATTGCGAAGCACGGAAGCTCAATTTCACTCGCCTGCTGAACGAACTCCGGCCCGGCAAACTGGTTGAACGCTTTCGTTCCGGAAGCGAAAACGGGGCCGACCCCCAGATAGTCGGCTCCCTCAGCAACTGCCTTCCGAGCCTGCTCGATGTCGTGCGTCGAGACACCAACCAGCCGCTCCGCTCCCAGCAACTGCCGCACTTCGCGCGGAGGCAGTTCTTCCTGCCCGACATGAACGCCATCGGCATCGGCGAGGAGGGCGATATCAGCCCGATCGTTCATGATGAACAGCGTTTCCGTTCCCGCCGTGATTTCCCGGACCCAGCGGGCTCGTTCGAGCAACCCGCCGTCGTCGAGCGATTTCTCCCGCAGCTGGATCACATCCACGCCCGCCGCGACCGCTTCGCGAGCCGTCTCCTGCCAACCGCGAGTACAAGTGTTTTCCGTCAGCAGAAAGTAGATCGAAGCCTTCGCCAGCAATTCGTGCCGGCGATTCCACAGCAGGACGCTTTGCTCGATCGAGTAGAAGCGATATCGCAGTTGCTCAATCTGAGCCGAGACGGCTGGCGAAATCAGCTTGGAGAACTCCTCCAGAGTCCGCAGCGATTCCTCCACTCGCTTGCAGTTGGCGGCAATCACATCCTGCAGCGTCGATCGCGAACGCTCTGCCGTTGTCGAGATCGTTGTCCCGACATCGCCCGGAGTATCGCGATTCGCGACCAGCTGTCGGGCGTCGAGCTGACTCCAGGCGGACTGAAAGTCGTGCCGTAATTGCTTCAGCTGACCGCTGACGCGGGGATCGTTCCGCTGAAACCGCACGAAGTCCTCGACGACCCGCAGGCCCTCGCGCAGACGATTGGCGGCGGCATCGAGAATCCGCCAGATGGCTCGTTCGTCAACGGAAGACCGGGATGGAACGACTTCAGACATGATGTCTTTCTTCGTGCGGGGGATCACCTGGAATCGACTGCTGTAATCCCAACCCGAAGCGTAAGCGAGAGAGACGGACGTCGCTCACACATTCGGCCCTCGCTCACGCTTCGGGTTGGGGTCGGTGGAGACCTACTTGATGGCTCCGGACTTCCGAAAATTCTCGGCGTGGAACTTCAGCAGGACCAGGCCTTCTTTTTCGTAGATTCCCTTTGCGCTGTGCGGCACGTCGGGGACGATCAGCTTTTCGAAGGGGATGTTGAGCTCTTCCAGCAGGTCCATGTATTCGAGATTGGCTTCGAAGTTGAAGTCCTTGGTGCCGACGTGCACGAGGATTCGTGGCAACTCCCGGGAACCTTTCGCGGCTGCACGGGCCAGGTCCCAGGTGTTGTCGCCCGGGCCGAACTGCAGCTTCGGATTCTCGAAGCCGTCGTTCTCGCTGATTCGCTTCTCAGTCGCATATCCCGATCCGCCGGGAGCAGCCGAGACGAACAACTCCGGATGCCGGAACATGATGCGTGTCGTGCCGCGACCGCCCTGAGAAAAACCTTCGATGCCGCGTCCTTCCCGCTTCGCCACAGTGCGATAGGTGGCGTCGATATGAGGGATCAGTTCTTCGACGAAGACATCGGCTCCCTGAGCCTCCGGACGGTTCGGCATGTTGTAATGACTGACCGGGCCGCCGTTCACGAAGACGTAAATCATCGGCGGAATCGTACCGGCGTTGATGTGCTCGTCGATGATCGACACCAGCTGAATCGACTTGGTTTCCGAGCCGGGACGTCCGCCATGTAGATAGTAGATGACCGGAAAGCGAGCGTTTTTCGCCTGCCCGTAAGCTTCCGGCAGATAAATGCAGTAGCCGACATCCTGCTTCATCGAAGGGCTGGTGAACGTGTGATGTTCGAGCCGTTCGTGCTGGAGCCGAGCGGGAATCGGATTTACCCAGCTGAACTCCTTGCTCGCAGCTGGCTTCTTCGTCTGAGCCGTAGCCGAAAATGGAGTCGCGAACAGGAGTCCGAAGAACAACAGACAGTAAAGCGAGCGAAGCATGGCGAAGGCCTGTCGGTAAAGGGAACGCGGGATACGTGCGGAATCACGTCCGTTTAATGGGTGAAGTCGATTCTGGGCCATTTATGAAGACGCGGGTCAATTCCACCGCAAAAAGGTGAGTGCCACTGGCTCTGCCAGTGCTTTTTCGGGATTCAACGCTGTCGAACCAGCACTGGCAGAGCCAGTGCCACCCGGTGATGATCATCTCATTCGCTGGTGCACCCTGTCCTCACACGGTCATCAAGAGTGTCGCAGAACGCAGAAACAGCCGCAATCAAACCGCCGACCCCGGCAAACTTGCCTCCTTTTCCCGGTTTGACGATACTGGGGCCTTTAACGGCTCGTCCGACTAGTCCCGTTCCCTAAAGGCGGGGTGCTTTTTCGGACCTCCCGGCCAGGAGTCGCCGGGATCTTTGGCAGTCTCGAAACCTGCAGCCGTGGCAACGTACGCGCTGGCCAACAAGGCCACGGCGTTCAGATATTCTTGCGGAAGCGAATCATGAAGATCTCCCAGTTGATGGAGCACCATGGCATCACGTCCAACCCGTTCTCTCAGGAGGATGCCAGCACCGACCATGTCTTCGCCGATCACTGCGTGAATGGCGTTCACCACCCCGGTTGGGACAAGATCTACGGACATCCCGATCATCCCTCCACGTCTGTCGTTTTTGGTGAGAAGGGAAGTGGGAAGACAGCTCTGCGGATGCAGATGCGGAACGAACTGCGGGCTCACAACCGGACCACGCCTCGCGAGCGGTCGTTCATCATCGAGTACGACGACTTCAATCCGTTCCTCGACAACTTCCGCGAACGGATGCTCGGCCGAAACCGGCAGCCGGAAAAGATGCTGAAGAAGTGGCGGCTGTGGGATCATATGGACGCCATTCTGGTCATCGGCGTCACGAAAATGGTCGACCGCGTCCTCAACTACAAGACCGAAACCGATGCCGCCGTCGCGATCTCGGAGGAGCAGCTGACCAACCTGACCCGGAACGAGAAACGGGACCTTCTGCTCCTCGCCGCGTTCTACGACCGCTCCTTCGAGGAATCACCGCTGATCCGCTGGTCGGCGCTTCGCCGCAAGCTGAAGTACAGCAATGTCGGCAGCTGGAAGCTTCTGACCGCGGGACTCGTCGGCACGGCCGTCGTACTGGGAGTCGCCTTCTGGCAGCAGCTGTTTACCAACTACTTCTGGTGGGTCGCCTTCGCCTTGCTGCTCGTCTGGCTGCCGCAGCTGTGGAAGCTGTTCCGTCTCGCCTGGAGTTCCTGGGACGTCGCCCGGCAGATTCGCGTCATTGATCGGCTGCCGAACTCGCTGCGAAAGATTCTGGGCCGCTTCCCGAGTCAGGAACTGATCGGCCAGCCGATCCCGAGCCGCAACCGCAGTGACGACCGCTACGAACTGCTCGCCAAGTTTCAATCGGTGCTCAAGACGCTGGGCTTCAATCATATCGTCGTGCTCATGGACCGGGTCGACGAGCCGCACCTGATCAATGGCTCGGCCGAACGGATGAAGGATCTCGTCTGGCCGATGTTCGACAATAAGTTCCTCAAGCATCCCGGCTTCGGCTTCAAGATGCTGCTCCCGGCCGACATGGCTCCGTATCTGCAGAAGCAGGGCCGCGATTTCTACGAACGCAGCCGCCTCGATAAGCAGAACCTGATCCTGTCACTCGCGTGGAGCGGGCAGGCTCTGTACGACATGACCAACGACCGACTCAAAGCCTGTTCGGAAGATTCGAGCAATCCCGTCGTCGTGCCGAATCTGTTCGACGAAAGTGTGTCGAAAGACATGCTGATCGAAACATTCGGCAAGCTGCGGGTCCCGCGTCATCTGTTCAAATTTCTGCACCGCCTGATGCTTGATCACTGCAGCAAATACACTGATGATGATCCGACCTGGCAAATCGGTCGCGAAACCATCCAGACCACACTCGCGTTGTACTCGCGAGACCTGGAAGCGTTCGACCGGGGAGCCGGAACACTGTAACGCAGGCTCTCACCTGCCAGCCGCGACCAAGACATCCCACGTGATATTGACCGTACTGACCGCAGCCGCCTGGATACCATTTCAATGATCCCGGCCTGCCGCCTGACCACACGATCGATTGTTGCTGACTCCACCTGATTCACCCCCTCCAGCGGTAAGCCCACGGCTGCCCTGTCGATGAAAGCGAAGTTCGCATGAGCCTGATCTCGCGTCGCGGTTTTCTCTCCACCGGTCTCGCTGCCTCGGCTGCGGCTGGTCTGACTCAGGGTTCGAGTGTGCTGGCGAAGGATGCTGGTGCAAAGTCATCCGGCGTGCCTAAGTTTCGCTACTGCTTCAACACGAGCTGCGTTCGCAAAGCCAAACGTCCCCTGCCCGAACTGATCGACATGGTGGCCGACGCCGGTTACGACGGGATCGAACCGTGGATTGGCGAGATCGAGACTTACCTGAAGTCGGGAGGAACGCTTTCCGATCTCCGCAAACGGCTCGATGATCACGGTCTGCAGGTCGAATCGGCCATCGGCTTTCCACGCTGGGGCGTCAATGACGATTCCGATCGCAAAGCCGGTTTCGAGCAGGCAAAGCGCGAGATGGACATGCTGCAACAACTCGGCAGCAAACGCATTGCCGCACCGCCGGCCGGGATCAACCGCGGCGATTATCCGACCATCGATCTCGATGCTCTCGCCGAACGCTACGCGGCTCTGCTCGATCTGGGCGTGTCGATGGAGGTCATCCCGCAACTCGAAATCTGGGGATCGAGCAAGAACCTCTCGAAGTTGCCACAGGCGGCTTACGTCGCGATGACAGCCAACCATCCGCATGCAGCCATTCTGCCCGATATTTACCACCTCTATCGCGGCGGCTCAGACTTCAATTCGCTGCGACTGCTCTCCTGCGAAGCCATTAACATCTTCCACGTGAACGACTATCCGCTGTCGATCCCGCGTGAAGAGATGAAAGATTCCGATCGCGTCTATCCCGGAGACGGTGATGCTCCGATGAAGGCGATCCTGCAGGCGTTGCACAGCACCGGGTTCGCCGGCGTGCTCTCGCTCGAACTCTTCAACGAGACTTACTTCGCTCAGCCGCCAGTCGAAGTGATCGAGACCGGCCTGACAAAAATGAAGGCCAGCGTCGAGCAGGCGTTTGCCTAGAGCAACTCCAGGCTTCTCGTGCAGTCAAACCTGAAATTCGCCCTAGAACGCGGCTCAACCGGTTCCTAGTACACGCAGCCGTTGCAGATCAGTAACTGCTGCAACACAACCCGGTGAGTGCATTCGCGGCTGGCGATATTGAAGTGACTGATTCGCCGCGCCGGCAGGTCCGTTGTACTGAGCTCGTTATTGGTCATCACTGTCGCGGGACTGCTGGCATCAACCGGCACGCCGCGGAATGCCGGGAAACAGTCTCTCACGCCCCGCTCCTCGTACAGGTTGTAGCAGTAGCGAACGTTCTCGGGCACCTCATTCTTTTTGAACGTTGCTTCGATCAGCACCAGACAATCGACGGTAATGCCCTGTTCCTGCAGCTTTTCGCAGAGAACGATCGCTGCGTCAGCCCCCAGACTGTAAGCCACCACGCTCACCTGGCAGCCGGTATTTTCGCGGCAATAACAGGCGATGTCGTCCGCGCTCCGAATGGCGCTGAGCGGTTTATGGATCGAGGTTGTCATCCCGCTCGCCATGATCGCCTCGGCCAGATGATCCACATTGGGCCAATAGCCGACGACACCTTTGATCATCACCACATGGCGTCCCGGACAGGGCGGCCTGAAGTAATCGTTCGCCTCCAGGTGCCTCGGCATGGCTGTCAGTTCGATCGCCAGAACCATGAGAAGCGAGAGAATCAGGCCAGTTGATTTAATCGTCATAGTTTTGCGTCCGAGACCCTGAACCTTACAAATTGAGCAACTTCTTTCCTCTCCAATCGACACCCACCTGAACTGGCGATTAGGCTCAACAATGAATGGACTGCATCACTCGATTTTTGCCATCGGTCTTATCGGGTGTAGCGATTCCCCTTGCTGTTGAACTTCTAGCTATGCAGATGGTGCCGATATGACTGTTTCGCCGCCCGTATATGAACGCCCCCCGCTGCCGCGGCGAATCTCGATGAGAACCATCGGCTGGATCCGCACGAACCTCGTGCCGGTGTCGATGATGAAGCGTCGCATGAGCTCCAGTACCAGCCCGCTGATTCAAGAGTTCAGGCAGAACCCGGGCGGCTGGCGAGCGATGGAGATCATCTACGAAAACGCCCGGCCGAAGAGTCTATGGGACTGGTACGTGCTTCGTGGTTTGCCGCTCAGTATCGAAGCACGCAATCGTCGACGATTCTTCGTTTACACGCTCAGTACGTGGATGAAGACCATTCCCGAATCAAGCCCCCGGCGCATGCTGATCCTTGGCTCTGGACCGGCTCTCGACGTGCTCGAAGCGATGCAGACGCAGCCCGGTCCGTTTGATGTTGATGCCGTCGATCTCGATGACGGAGCGATTGTCCGTGGTCGCGAAGAGGCCACCCGCCTCAAACTCAGCGAGCAGATTGCCTACCACCATGGGGATGTGCGTTCGGCTCTTCGAAATCTGGGGGACAAGACCTACAACCTGATCTCACTCATCGGCCTGGCCGAATACCTCAGCGATGAGGAACTGACCGACCTGCTGCAGGAACTTTCCGAGCACGCAGCGCCCGGCTGCAAGGTCATCACTCATGCTTACGAAGACACGTTCCATTCGGAATCGACACTGAGTCGAATGTTCGGCATCAAGATCCACCCGCGAACTGCGGTTCACATGTCGCGACTGCTGAACGACACGGGGTTCTCCGTGCAGGAGATCGAAGCGACTCCCCTTGGCATCTACCCGATGATTCTGGCGACTCCGGCCGTTCAGCCCGCGACGAAGACTGCCCCGGAAGTTGTACCGGCAGAGCGGGGGACGACCTCACACGTGAGTCAGCGATAGTCCGAACTACTCGGCCTGATCTGCGGGAGCAGCATCGAGCCGCGTCAGATCCCAGAGGATCGTCGCTTCGTCCTGACCACCGGTGGCCATCCACTTTTCATCCGGGGAAACGGCGACAGCGGTCACCTTCCCGGCGTGTGGTTCGACCTTCATGACGATGCCGCCACTGCTCAATTCCCAGAGAATGAGTTCGTTCTTCTCTTTGTAGCGGCCGCCACTGCCGGAGAGGACAAGCCCCCGCTCCGGCAGAATCGCGATGCAGTTGACGGGGCGGGAATGCCCTTTGAAGATCCCGGTCTGCTTCTTCTGTTCGACGTCGGTGACAATGATGACTTCATCGTAAGCCCCCGAGAGAACGAGCGGACTTTCCGGGACAGGGGCAACAGCGATGGCGGCCGACTTGTGAATCTTGTATTCCTGGTCCACCTTCAGCGATTTCAAATCGAGCACCGCCACAGTGCCCGGACGGGTGACGCGAGTGTCGTCCCCAATCGCCAGTAGAACCTGACCAGCCGCCGCGTCGACGGCCAGTTCCATGACCGGTTCATCGAACTCCTGCTCGGCTGCCAGTGTCCACTGCCCGTCCTTCGATTCCCAGCGGGCGACTGTGCCGTCATCGGAACCACTGGCAATTTCGTTTTCAGAGATGAACGCCGCCCCGGTGACCTGTCCCCGGTGATGCTTGAGTGTGTGAACGGTCTCGCCCGTTTCCGCGTCGATCAGCAGAACCGCCTGATAAACACCGGCGAGAATCTGCTTTCCATCCGGCGAAAACTGCAGAGCGGTGAGATCGCCCCGCAGTTTCTCGATCCTTCTGCTGACCTCTTTCTTCCCGACATCGACAATAGCGATCTGGCTGTAACCGCCAATCAACAGCTGTTGACTGTCCGGGCTGAACGCCAGAGAAGCGACGGTGCCTTCGGCATCGGTGAACTTGCTAACCGGCTTCGGCAGTTGAGCCACACACTGTTGTATGGTCAGCAATGTGATCGCGAGCAGGAGAAAGGTCGACTTCAGTGCAGAGTGGAGGCGGCGTTCCATCGTGACCCTCTTTACGTTTACTGGCGGGGAGTACGCGTCGGAGCCAGCGTGTCGTTGAAATCGACTTTAGTGTCTTCCATGCTCTCGGAGCGTTGCTCTTCCTCGGCCTGATTCTCTTTGATGTGATACAGGTCGTGAGGGAGATGCCCGAACTCGGTGCAGTCGCGGGCGAGGTTCTCGCGAATCTTCTCGCAGGTGCTTTCGAGTTGAGCCAGCTCGGCTTCCCCGAGATTCAGGATCGCCCGATCCTTGACCCGGTCGCAGCACGCCTGCATGTCGTGCCAGATGCGTTCGGCTTTCTTGCTCGGACTGATGAGCTTGCGGCGACGATCTTCACTGCAGTGCTGACGGATCAGCCAGCCATCGCGTTCCATCCGGGAAAGAATTCCGGCCAGCGTTTGAGCTTCGAGACCCATCTTCTCAGCCAGATCAGACTGCGGCTGTTCGCCGTCGGCATTGAGGTGCCGGAGCACCTCCCATTGGCGGAAGGTCACCCCCTGATGAGCCAGTTCGCATTCCAGCGCTTGACGAAATGCGTGAGCCGTACTGACAATCCAGGAGCCGACGCCGACACACGTCTGACTGGTTGGTTTAGGATCTGACAACGAAACACCTCAGCTCGGAGACACTGATCCGTCCCTGTCTCCCCTGGAATCAGGGGCGAAACAGATCAGGCCGACTCGCTTCTAGACGGACACGCTTCGCAGCTGTCCCGGTTTCCCGCCGGCAGAATACTCTTGTGATCAACTTCATGAATGATACCCACTCCCCGGACACGAGAAAAGAAGTTCCCTCGCAACTCCCTGTATTTATGGGGATTGCAGGCCTGCTGACCGTCCTTCTGCTTGCCAATTCGCTACAGATTATCGCGGAAACACCGGCTTTGCGGGGCTCGTTCTTCAGTCCGACAGCCAGTCAATGGGGAGCCGAGCGACTTCTGGCGGGAGAATGGACCGACGCCGGCGATGGTTCCCGCTCGCTGCGCGTCTCGTTTCTGGCCTGTCTGATCTGGTCACTCGTGGCGATGGCAATTCCGGCGGGCGTGCTGATCGTCCGCAAACAGTTTGCCCGTCTACCCAGTCTGCTGATCTGGTTCGGCATCTCCGGATTATGGGGGCTGCTGTGGGTGGTTGCGCTGGTTGGTCAGTTCATGGGACTGGCCACACTGTTGCAGGCAACCGTTCCGTTCTGGATCGCGCTGACGATGTCCGGCTGCTTCTATGAAATGGCCACCGCTTTGTTCCCCGCGAGATCGGGAGAGGAAGAAGCCGGGAAGCCAAAGCGCCGGGTGCCGCTGGCCGTTCTCCTCTTTATGGGGATCTACATCCTGATTTATACGTCCATGAACTGGGGGCTATGGTTCAACCTCCGGCTGCCGCACGGCGACTCGGCCATGTACGAGGAGCACCTCTGGAACGTGCTGCACGGCAAGGGGTTCCGCAGTTATCTCGATCAGGGGCTTTTCTGGGGCGAGCACATTCAGTTCGTGCATCTGTTCCTGTTGCCTTTGTATGCCCTCTGGCCGTCTCAGTTATATATGGAGCTGTGCGAATCGCTGGCTCTGGCGTCGGGAGCGATTCCCGTTTACTGGCTGGCTCTGCGTTCGGGCGGCAGTCAGCGGGCGGCTCTCCTTTTGAGTGCAGCGTATCTCTGCTACTTCCCGATGCAGTTTCTCGATATCGCGATCGACCTGAAGACCTTCCGGCCAATTGCCTTCGGCATCCCGCTGGTTCTGTTCGCACTTGATCAACTTGAACGAAAGCACTACGTCTGGGCGGCATTGCTGCTGGCACTAACGCTGACGTGTAAAGAGGACTACGCCATCGTCGTCTTTTCGATCGGGCTTTCTCTGCTGGCGATGTCGATTCGCGAGCAGCCGTGGAAACTCAAAACGGCAGCCAGCCGATTTGGTCTCGCCTGTCTGATCATCGGGCCGGTTTATCTGCTGGCAGCTCTGAAAGCGATTCGCTGGTTTCGCAGTGGAGTCGAGGTGCATTACGCCGGCTACTTCTCGAAGTTCGGCTCTTCGACCACCGAAATCATCTGGACGATGCTGACCAACCCGCTGCTCCTGGTTCAGGAACTGGCGACGATTAACACGTTGAACTATGCCCTGGCGATTCTGCTGCCCGTTGCATTCCTGCCGCTGCGATCGCCCGCTCGGCTGTTGAGCTGTCTGCCGATGTTCGTGCTGCTCTGCCTGAATGAACTGGCTCAGGATCCGCGGCACCACTTTCATGCCCCGCTCGTTCCACTCCTCTTCTGGGCAGCAGCCGGGGGCTTGGTTCAGGGGGGATGGAAGTTTCGGAAGGCCAGTGAAGAGGTCGAACCCCTGCCCCTGGACGTCAGCCTCGCGACACGGCGAGCCCGCTTTGCGTTCTGTTGCAGTCTCGGCACGGCGATCTGGTTCTCGATGTCGCCTCTCGGCGTCGCGTTCTGGGACACCGGTTCCCAATGGCACTGGCGGGCGCTTTACGTGCCCGACAAGCGAGCTGAGATGTGGGCGCGGGTGGAGGGGACGATTCCGAAGTCGGCCCGCGTGGCGTCCACCGATTTCGTTCATCCGCGTTTTACGCATTACGAACGTTCTTACGATTACAGCGGCTACAAACGTCGCGTGGCCGGCAATACGACCAATGTGCCCGAAGACACGGAATATATTGTGATCGACACCCGGCATCCCTACAGCGAAATCCGCACGCCGGAGCAGATCCGCGAATTGCAGGAGTCGCCGGAGGAGTGGGAACTGCTCGACGATCCCACCGAGGGCTATTTCCTCGTTCTGAAGCGCAAGTCGCAGCCCGGAACTTGAGGAAAAATCCGCTGGCCGTCATCGCAGACAGAGGTGGCATGCCCTGTCTTTCGGCTCATCGATCGGATGCAAATCGCCCGGAAATCCCAGCTTAGCCCTCTCAGGCTGAGGTTGTGTGCTATTTTTCCAGCATTACCCCTCCTGCGCAATCACTTTTGATGAATTTTGCATCAACATGACCCGTTATGATTGAATATGACGGAAGTTGAGGGCATAATTCGGCGTCAATTGACCGATTGTGAAGGAACGAACTGGTGCTGGTGGATCAGAGAAGAGCCATAATCCTTGATTTTGCTGAACGAAACGGGTTTGCGACCCTTCAGCAACTCATCGAGGCGACGGACGCCAGCGAGTCAACAATTCGACGGGATCTGGAAGTTCTTGACAGAACCGGTCAGATCCGGCGGACCCGTGGCGGGATCGCTTACAGCGGCGAATCGCTGACAACTTTTGAAGACCGAACAACGCGAGGACTTTCCGAGAAGCAGAAGATTGGCAGGGCTGTCGCCGCTCTGGTGCAGCCGGGGGAGTCGATTCTGCTCGACGGCGGAACGACAACGCTCGAAGTGGCTCGCCATCTGGTGTCGATGCCGCTGCAGATCGTAACCAACTCCCTGCCGATCGCTCAGCTTCTCATTAACGCCCCTCAGATCGAACTGATTCTGATCGGGGGTTACCTGTATCCGAAAACGGGCGTGGCCCTGGGACCGCTGGCGGTTCAGGCGCTGAGCACGATTCGGGTGCAACGACTGATTATGAGTGTGGGAGGCATCACCGAAGAGGGGATATTCAACAGCAACACGCTGCTGGTGGAAGCCGAGCAGAAGATGCTGGAGACAGCCGAAGAGGTCATCGTGGCCGCCGATCACGGCAAGTTCGGCCGCAACGCCCTCGCCAGAGTCTGCGAACTGAGTCGGCCCGACCGCCTGTTCGTCGACAGCTGCCTCGACCCGCACTGGCAGGACATCATGAAATCGGCCGGCGTGAACCTCACGCTCGTCGAATAGCGGCGGAGCCGCATGGATTTGATCAATACCGAAGGATGGCACAGAGATTTATCTCTGTGTTGAACGCTCGTCGTGAACAAGTCGAAGTTGCAAGGCAACAAGAGGCTTGTCTTCAGCGTCCTTCAAGAATTCAACGTCGAATACAGCACAGACAGGAATGTCTGTGCCACCCTGTCGGAGTGCTTTCCACTTCAAGGGCAGGGCTATGAACCAGGGTTGGTCATGAATCGTGTGCCACTGGCTCCGCCAGTGCAACGAAGAGCTCCCGAAGCCCCACTGGCCGAGCCAGTGGCACACTTGAGTGGAGCTTGGTCGACAGATAACTAACAAAGTGAGACAGATGACAGCAACACTTCAGCGCAGCGATGTTGAACAGATTGTCCGCCGGGTTTTGGAGTCGCAGTTGAACGGCGCTCCTCAGTCCAACGGAGCTCCGAAGTCGGAGACTCCCGTGAAGCCGGCCGGCCAGCCGAATCCGCTGGTCGTCAACATCTCGGCTCGCCACATTCATCTCACCCAGGAACATGTCGAAATCCTCTTCGGAGAAGGGGCGACACTGACCGAAATGAAGCCGCTCTATCAGGACGGCTACTACGCCGCCGAGGAAACGCTCTCTGTCATCGGCCCTCGCCGCCGTGTGCTCAACAACGTCCGCGTGCTTGGACCGTGCCGCGATGATTCACAGGTTGAACTTGCCTTCACCGATGGCATCTCGCTCGGCATCGATCTGCCCGTTCGCATCAGTGGCGACATCCAGGGCACTCCCGGCTGCATTCTGGTAGGCCCGAAGGGGGTCGTCGAATTGAAGCAGGGTGTGATTCGAGCCATGCGTCACGTGCACATGGGACCGGAAGACCTCGAATACTACGGCGTCGAAGACAAAGACATGATGCAGCTGCGGGTCGAATCGCCGGGCTGCACGACCGTGCTCGAAGACGTCGCCGTCCGAGCCGGCAAGGGCATCAAACTGGAAGTGCACATCGACACCGACGAAGGCAACTGCCTGAATCTTGAGGCGGCTTCGAAAGTCGAACTGCTGAAGACCGAACCGTGTGCGTGTAAGCACTGATCCGTAGGGCAGGCTCCCGCCTGCCTGCACCGAAGACACAAGTTTCGCGAGATCAAAAGCAACGCTGAATACGGCAGGCAGGAGCCTGCCCTACAGATGATGGAAACCAACTTCAGGCCTGGCCTGATCAACCTTTTTTCTTTAGGGGAGTAACGACAAATGGCAAAATCCATGGAAGCTCTGGGCATGATCGAGACCAAGGGTCTGATCTGTCTGATCGAAGCTGCTGACGCCATGATGAAGGCAGCCAACGTGCAGATGATCGGCTGGGATAAGGTCGGTAGCGGTCTGGTCACCGCTTTCGTCGTCGGCGATGTCGCTGCCGTCAAAGCCGCCATCGACGCCGGTGCTTCGGCTGCCAGCAAAATCGGTGAAGTCATCAGCGTGCAGGTCATTCCTCGTCCGCACGAAGAACTGGCTGCCGTTCTGCCGACCCGCAAGGCATCGTCCTCATCGGCCAAGTAGTTACCGCTCACGGCAGCGATGACGTTGCCGCCCGAACTCAAGATTACAAGACAATTTATCCCCGGAGTTAATGTCGATGAACGATGCAATTGGAATGGTGGAAACAAAGGGTCTGATCGCTCAGATCGAAGCTTCCGATGCCATGTTGAAGGCCGCCAACGTCTCTCTGGTTCAGCAGATCCAGATCGGCGGAGCCTACATCACGACCGTGATTCGTGGCGATGTCGGTTCGGTTCGTGCCGCTGTCGATGCCGGTGCAGAAGCCGCTTCGAAGATCGGCGAGCTCGTTTCGGCTCACGTGATTCCTCGTCCGCAGGGCGATCTGATGGACAACTTCCTGAAGAAGTAAGCAGATCGGTCTGTCGTTGCGAACGTACACGTTGTCTCATCAAGGAAGAACCTCATGAAAATCCTCGTGGCCAATCTGGGATCGACCAGCTTCAAGTACCGGCTGTTCGATATGGAAACCGAAGCACAGCTCGCACGCGGCGGGATCGATCGAATCGGCCAGCCTGGTGCAGAAAGCTGCTGCGTCGTCGAGATCGGATCGCATAAGGCGGAGCGGAATCAGGTTGTGCCTGACCATGCCACCGCCGTGCAGATTTGCCTGGAACAGCTGACTGATTCCGAGACCGGGTGTCTCAAGTCGGTCGAGGAAGTGGCGGCCATCGGCTTCAAAGCCGTGTTCGCCGGAAAACTGAGTGGGGTTCGCCGAGTCAACGATGAACTGCTGGAGACGATGGAAGCTCTGTCCGATGTCGCTCCGGCTCACAATCCTCCGTACGTGAAAGCGATGCGGGAACTGCAGTCGGCCTTTCCGAACATGCCGCTCGTGGCTGCCCTCGAAACCGGGTTCCACGAATCGATTCCGGAAGCCAATCGGCTGTACGCCGTGCCGCACGAATGGAAAGAGGATTACGCCATCCAGCGGTGGGGGTTCCACGGAGCCAGCCACCGGTTCATCGGCCAGCGAGCCGCGGAACTGCTCGGACGTGAAGACCTGAAGATCGTCTCCTGTCACCTCGGGGGCTCCAGCTCTCTGTGTGCACAGAAAAACGGACAGTCTCAGGCCACGACCATGGGTATGACTCCGCAGACCGGACTGCCGCAGAACAATCGGGTGGGCGATTTCGACGCGTTCGCACTGCCACTTCTCATGAAGTCGACCGGCAAGTCTCTCGAAGAGCTGCTGGCCGATCTCAGCAAGAAGGGCGGACTATTCGGACTGAGCGGTGGACTGAGCAGCGATGCCCGCGACCTGGAAGAGGCGGCTGGCAACGGACATGAAGGAGCCCAGCGGGCGCTCGATGTGTACGTCGCCAATATCCGCCACTACATCGGGGCTTACATGGCTGTGCTGGAAGGCATCGATGCGATCGTCTTCACCGGCGGCATCGGCGAGAACAGCCAGTACATTCGCGAGCACGTTTGTGCGGGATTCGAATGGGCCGGCCTGAAACTCGATGCCGACAAGAATGCAGCCGGTCGTGGCAAGGAAGGTTCACTGGCCGCAGCCGACAGCAAGATCGACGTGTGGATCATCCCCACGAACGAAGAGCTGGTGGTGGCCCGACAGTCACTGCAGTTGATTAACAACGGATAGGAAGGAAGCACTGTTGGACCCGCCAGCAGTGGCTCTCGGCGAAATCACGGAAGGGTGGCACTGGCTCGGCCAGTGCGGAATCCAGAAGTGTCCTGGCCAGGCCAGTGGCACACACGAGTAGACGGTTCTCAGGTATTTCGGAGACGCGAACATGTTCATTGGACGAATCACTGGCAGCATTGTTTCGACGCACAAAGTCGACTCGATGGTCGGCCAGAAACTGTTCGTCGTCGAGCCACTCCGCGTCGATGAACAGACCAAAGACACACTGAAGTCGACCGGTCGGACGTTCATCGTGGTCGATACCGTCGGGGCTGGTGTGGGAGAAATCGTTCTGTGTGTCCAGGGGTCAAGTGCCCGCTACACCGAACAGACCAAGAAACTGCCGATCGACGCCGCGGTAATCGGCATCGTCGACAAGGTCTCGGTGCACGAATCTCTGATCTATGACAAGACGGAGGAGGAGTGATGGACGAGCAGAACTCACCCCAGGCAAAGAACGTCAAGCAGACGATCCTGATCATCACCTTCGGCATGATCATGGGCGTGGTGTTCTTTGCGGCGGTGACGATTCTGATCGGAGACAAGAAGCCGCCTCAGGGCGAACCTCTGGTTTCGTATGTCATGGCCGGAATGGCAGCGTTGTGCCTGATGGCCTCCACGGTGGTTCCTTCGTTGATTGTGCGAACGCAGGAAGCCGAGAAATCACGAGACGGACAACAACCCGACTACATGACGTACCTCGGGATTTTTCAAACGAAAACGATCATCCAGTACGCGTTGCTCGAAGGAGCAGCCTTTGGAAATCTGGTCGCCGTTTTCATCGAAGGGACTCAATGGTCGCTGCTGATCGCCGCCGCACTCGTGCTGGTAATGATCATTCTGCTGCCACTGCCCGCTCGAATTGACAGCTGGATTCAGCATCGTCGCGAGATGGGACAATTCGAGAACTGGAATCAGTAAGCACGCCGTGACTTTCCGGCGATCCACATAACGACAAGGATTCTATTCGATGCAGAACACCGAAGCCACAATTCGCACGGTTGTCCAGGAAGTGCTGGCACAGCTGCACAAACAAAACGGGAAGGCTCCCGCGAAGTCGGAACGTCAGAACGGTGACTGGGGTGTCTTCACCGATACCGATCAGGCGATTGCCGCCGCCCACGAAGGCTTCGAAGCTCTGCAGAAGTCGACGATGGAAGCCCGGGCCAAGATCGTCGAGATCGTCAAACGAATCTGCAACGATCAGGCCGAAGAACTTGGCCGCCTCGAACTCGAAGAAACCAAGGTCGGCCGCCTCGAACACAAAATCGAGAAGCTGCAGATCATCAAGAAAGTGCCGGGCGTTGAATGGCTGAAGTCCGACGCCATGAGCGGCGATCACGGTCTGACCGTTGTCGAGTACGCTCCGTTCGGCGTCATCGGAGCCATCACTCCGGTCACTCACTCGCTGCCGACTCTGGCTGGTAACGTCATCAACATGGTAGCCGCCGGCAACACGATGGTGGTCAACCCGCACCCGAGCGGGAAGAAGATCGCCTGCGAAGGGGTTCGCCGCTTCAACCGGGCCATCTACGCCGCGACCGGTTTGCAGAACATCATCAACATCGTTTCTGAGCCAACCCTGGAATCGGCCGAGCGGATCTTCGCACACCGCGATGTCAAAGTGCTCTGCGTAACCGGGGGACCGGGCGTCGCCCGCGCTGCCATGGCGAGCCGCAAGAAGGCCATCGTCGCTGGTCCGGGGAATCCGCCGGTTCTGGTCGACGAAACGGCTGACCTCGACAACGCCGCCCGTTCGGTCATTGCCGGCGGCGGATACGACAACAACCTGCTCTGCATCGGCGAGAAGGAAGTCTTCGTCGTCGAGTCGGTCTTCAACGAATTCATGGCGGCCATGGACCGAGCCGGAGCTAAGCGACTCAACTCCTCTCAGGTGGACCAGCTCAGCAAGACGGCCTTCAGCCCCCCGGAAAACGCCGATGACCATTATCACCTGAACCGTGATCTGGTCGGCAAGCATGCCTCGTTCCTGGCTCAGCAGATCGGACTGTCGCTGCCGGAATCGACTCCGCTGCTGTTCGGCGAGACCGATGAGAACAACCCGTTCGTCCCGGAAGAGCAGATGATGCCCTTCGTGCCGATCGTTCGCTGCCGCGACTGGGAACATGGCGTCGACCTCTGCGAGAAGCACGAACACGGCTTCAAGCATACGAGCCTGATTCACACCCGCAACGTCCGCCGCATGTCGATCATGGGACGTCGGATGGACACAACCCTGTTCATCAAGAACGGTGCCTCTCCTGCCGGCCTCGGCCTCGGCGGTGAAGGCTATCTGTCCTTCAGCATCGCCACGCCAACCGGAGAAGGGGTCACCAACCCGCTGACCTTCACCCGCCAGCGCCGGTGCACTCTGGTGGACGACCTGCGAGTCATCTAAAGCAACACACGGGAACACCGAAGGGTAGCCCCGAAAGATTCTTTCGGGGCGGCGCAGCCGCAGGAGGCTGCGGTACCCGCGAGTTATAGGAACTGACCTGGAGCCCGGAGACGGCGTCGAAAAGCGTTCTCCCACGGCTTCGCCGCCCTGATAGCCGAGCTATCAGGGCCACCCCGCGAATAAAGAGGGAGAGTCGACGGTTGATCGTCCCCCTCATCCGCCCTTCGGGCACCTTCTCCCCCGAGGGGGCGAAGGATACGAAGTTAAATAGAACGAACAACTCCCATGCAACTGGCCCGCGTCCACGGTAAAGCGACTGCCACGGTGAAGGCACCTGCCCTCAAGGGGTGGCGATTGCTGCTGGTGCAGCCGTTGATGGTCGATGGTTCGCCGGATGGGTTTCCGATGCTGGCCATCGACAACCTGGGATCCAGCGTGGGCGACACCGTGCTGCTGACCACGGACGGGGCAGCGGTGAAGGACATCATGAAGAGCGATGCCTCGCCGGTGCGGTACGCCATCATTGGCATTGAAGATTGAAGTACGGAATGAACTGGAACAACGTCGATATCGAATCCATCGTGGGCAACGTGCTGGCTGAACTCCAGCAGCGGGGCCACGCTGTGTCGAAACAGACTCCAGCCGTTTCGAAACCCGAACAGAATGGCGACCACTTGCAGCTGTTGACCGACCGGGTCATCACAGCCGATCTGCTCGCCGAGAAAGTGAAGCCTGCAGCGTCCCTGTCCATTCCGGCCGGTGCGATCATCACCCCGGCTGCCCGGGATTATCTGCGGGAAAAGAAGATTCAGATTCATCAGCGTTCATCGGGCAAAGCGAAAGCGACCCCGGCTGCCACCAAATGGCGGGGACTGATCGTCTCCGCGGGTGACACGTTGAAGTCATCGCTGGCGAATCTGCAGAAGAATTCAACATTCGGCTGGTCGCAGGAATCGAGCGATTCCACCGAAGCGGCCACCGAGACGGCTCGGCACGAACTTGCCCGCGGCGGAGCCCATGGGTTTGTGATCTGTACCGATCGCGTCGCCACGGCCTGTTGTCTGGTCAACAGGAGTGAACAGGTCCGCGGAGTCGCGATCAGTTCGGTGAAAGACATCCCGGCCATCGCAGAACTGAAGGCAAACGTGATTTGCCTTCCCTGCAACGGGCTGAGTTTCATCGACTATCGAACGATCTTCCGGGCTCTGCAGACGAGTTGAGACGAACGACGAAGGGTGGCCCGGCCGTACCGGCCGGGTGACGAAGTCACAAGAAGCCGCGCCATGTGCGTGGGAACGAACAATCTGGTGGAATGTCAACGAGCGGCCTCTTGTCGCTCCGCGACCCGGCCGAAAACGGCCGGGCCACCCCAGGGATGAGACGAACAACAACAGGATTGAATCATGCGAGTCGGAGAAATCGTCGGAAAGGTGACCTTGTCGACCTGGCATCCGCAGTTGCGGGGAGCTTCGTGGCGGCTTGTGGTTCCTTTCACTCTCGACAACCTGAACGATCCGGATGCGAAACGGGATGAGCCGTTCGTCATCTACGATGAGCTGGGAGCCGGCAATGGAACGCTGGTCGCAATCGCCGAGGGACCGGAAGCCTCTGCTCCGTTCTATCCGGAACAGAAACCGATCGATGGCTACAACGCCGCCATCATCGACGAACTGAGAGATGAACTGAAGTAACCGCCGCTGAATCCCTCGCGGCTTATCGAATTCAAAACGATTCACGCAACCTTTTTGAACAGCGGCTCCTCTTGAGTGGAGTCCGATGGAGAGAATCATGGAAAATCGCTGGAACAGTGGCATCAACGATCGCAAGCTCAAAGAAGAGATCTGCGAAATCGGTCGCCGCGTCTACGACAAGGGCTTCGCAGCCGCCAACGATGGCAACATTTCGATCCGCGTCGGCGAGAACGAAGTGCTCTGCTCCCCCACGATGATCTGCAAAGGCTTCATGACGCCGGATGACATTTGTGCCGTCGACATGGAAGGTGGACAGATCGCCGGCAAGCGGAAGCGGACCAGCGAAATCCTGCTGCATCTGGCCATCATGAAAGAGCGGCCGGACGTGAAGGCTGTCGTCCACTGCCATCCGCCCCACGCGACGGCGTTCGCTGTCGCCCGCGAAGCCATCCCACAGTGCGTGCTGCCAGAAGTCGAAGTCTTCATGGGCGAAGTGCCGCTGGCTCCGTACGAAACTCCGGGGGGAAACGAATTCGCAAGCACGGTCGTGCCGTTCCTGAAGGCCACGAACACGATCATCCTGACCAACCACGGCACCGTCAGCTTCGGCAAGACGCTGGAAGAAGCCTACTGGAAGACCGAGATTCTCGATGCCTACTGTCGCATCCTGATTCTGGCCAAGCAGATCGGCGGCATCACGTACCTCAACGAACAGAAGAGCCGCGAGCTGATCGACCTGAAGAAGCGACTCGGCTTTGACGATCCCCGCTTCCACAACGAAGACTGTGACCTGTGTGGCAACAGTGCCTTCCGCGAAGGCTACAAAGAAGCCGACACTCCGGTTCAGCGCGGCTTCGAGAAGGCGCCGGATTATCCGGGTTACCTGAAGGCTCCTTCCTACGCTCAGAGCAACGGCAGCAGCAACGGGGCCTGTAGCCTGAACAACGGAGGCGCCAGCAACAACAGTGACGTCGGCATGGACGAGCTGGTCAAAATGATCACCGACCAGGTCCTCGCCTCCCTCAACGGCAAGTAATCAAAACGGGGTACCATGCCTACGCGAGCGTGGGCATGCGATTCCCAACAACGTAAGAACATCGGGAGGGCCCGGAGATTTATCTCTGGGTGACGCAGTCACAAGCGGCTTGCCTTGAGCCACCGGTTGCAGACTGGAGTTGGCCGATTCAATCGACGCCAGCTCAAAGGAATCGGTGAAAGAACGTTCGACGTTGTTGCCCAGCCTCCTGTTGCGTTGCAACACAGAGATGAATCTCTGTGCCATCCGATTAGGATGATCGCGAAGTAAGAAACCAACGGGTGCCATGCCCACGCTCGCGTGGGCATGCATTCAAGAGAGCGTCGAGGACAAGCATGGCCACGCAAGCGTGGCCATGGCACCCTGACGATTTACCACACATATCCGACAGACCTATCTGCGATTGATACGAGGTTATTCATGAAAGTCAGCATCATTGGTGGAGGGGGGCTGGTGGGCTCCTGTGCGGCGTTTGCTCTGCAGGCCGGCGGCATTGTCCGCGACATCGCCCTCGTCGACGTGAACCAGGATCTCGTGGAAGGACAGGCTCTTGACCTGATCCACGGAGCCGCCTTCATGGCCGACCAGACTTTCACTTACGGCGGTCCGGAACTGTCGAAGGATGCCGATGTCATCGTCATCACGGCTGGTCTGCGTCGGAAGCCGGATGAAAGCCGGCTTGATCTGATCAATCGCAACGTGGCTCTGTTCCGCAACATTCTGGCCGATCTCAAGAAGACCGGCATGAAGAAGGACGCCATCGTCTTTGTGGTCTCCAACCCGGTCGACGTGCTGACCTATTTGGCGATTCAGGAACTCGGACTTCCCGCCCATCAGGTCCTCGGACTCGGCACCGTGCTCGACACGGCTCGTCTCCGCGGAATGCTGGCTCAGCGGATCGACGTCCCGGCTACTCAGGTTCAGACACTCATTCTCGGTGAGCACGGCGACAGCATGGTGCCGATCTGGTCGGCTGCCCAAATCGCTGGCCTGCCGCTCGACAAATGGCCGACTGTGACCTCGACACTGATCAGCGAAGTCGAAAAGAAGACTCGCGGCAGTGGAGCCGAAGTCATTAAGAAGAAGGGCGGAGCCGGCTTCGCCGTCGGTGTCTCGATCGCCGAAGTGGTCCACAGCATCGCTCTGAACCAGAAGCGGGTCCTGCCGGTCTCGTCACTTCAGACCGGAGCCTACGGCCTGCGTGATGTCAGCATCTCGGTCCCGACCGTCGTCGGTCGCGTCGGCGTGCTCGGCCATGTTGAAATCGAACTGTGGCCGAAAGAACGCATGGGCCTGCAGAACTCCGCCAACGTGCTTCGTGGCACCATCGACACGGTCCTGAAGGGCCTGAAGTAAACCGAATGTCGCTCCCAACGTGTGCCACTGGCTCCGCCAGTGGGCATGTTCGGCGGGGCGATGCAGCGAATACACTGGCAGAGCCAGTGGCACTCTCCTGATCGTTCACGTTCGAGCCGACTTCCAACGGGTTGGCTCAGACGTGCACGTCTGAGTCGCGCCAGCGACAGGAAGCGGGTGACCGACCTCTTGTGGCTTTGCCACTCAGACGCACGCATCTGAGTCATCCCGTTTGGGATGCCTGGAGGAACCGGGAGCACTGTTCGTTTAAGTCTCGCGGGGGATCTGGCACAATCGCTACGATCCCGGGATTCTTTGCAGAACATCGGATTTTACCCGATCGTTATCAATCGGGCGTGCTTCCGCTGTCGATCCTCGTCATAATCGGTTTGCCCGAAGACGGGCACGGAACATGTCTTAGAACGATACCGCACTCCAGGGAATGATGGTTTCATGGGCAAGTGGAGCGCATTTCTGATCTCGCTGATTCCAGCCGCACTGGCTGGCTACCTCGGCTTTCTGCTCGTCACGATCGGCCTGCCGGTCGTTGAGGATCGCGGTGCGATGTTCTGGGTGCCACTCGGAGCCGGCTTTGCGGCCTGCCTGATGAGCGTGCTGGCTCCGTTCGGGATTGCGATCTTCGCCCGATCGGAACCGAAAATGGTCGCCGTGACCAAGGAGCCGCGGGAAGATCTCGAGCTTTCCGGAGCAGATGACGAGTTCATGAGTGACGATGAAGTTGTCGCCGACAGCGAGTTCGCCAGCGACGATGAATTTGATGCCGGCGGGTTCGACGATGAAGACGACTTCACCTCCGAAGACTTCGCTTCCGACGATGAGATCGATTCCAGCTCGAACTACGAAACCGCTGAAATTGCTTCCGATGAGTTCAGCGAAGAGTTCGACGAGTTCGAACTGACCGACGATGAAGACGACGACGATCTCTTCAAATAACGAGCAGCTGCTCCGCCAACCGGGGACGCATCAGCCCGACGGAATGTGAAATCCTCGGCAATTCCGGGCCGCGATGCTTTGACGAGCGAAATCCGTTCTCGTTAGTGTTAAACTCCCTCGCAGCAACCGGTACAACCTCCGGTTGCTTCAACGACCGATCCGTCTTCAGAAAATTCTCTTAGACCTCGACTGAGAATTCGCTTTTCGCCGTTTCCATGCGTACTACCATGGAGAAGCAGGGCAGAAAAGCCGGGCTGCGATCGGGAAACGACACGTGCGGAACCAGCGGAGAGTCGAGTGAACAGTTCGAACGAGACGGCGATTGAACAGCTGATTTCCAATGTCAGCCAGGTGCTTCTGGGAAAAGACAAAGCGGTTCGCCTCGCCGTCACGGCTCTGGTCGCCCAGGGACACCTGCTGGTTGAGGATGCTCCCGGCGTCGGCAAGACGTCACTGGCCAAAGCCCTCGCCCTGAGCCTCGACGGCGATTACAAACGGCTGCAGTTCACGCCGGATATGCTCCCGAGCGATATTCTCGGTACGAGCATCTATCTCCCGGGATCCGGGGAATTCGAATTCCGCGAAGGGCCGATCTTCACCAACGTGCTTCTCGCCGATGAAATCAACCGAACGACGCCGCGAACTCAAAGTGCTCTACTCGAAGCCATGAGTGAGTTCCAGGTGTCGATCGATGGAAAGACGCATAAACTCAAGCGGCCCTTCTTCGTTCTCGCCACTCAGAATCCGCATGAATTCGAGGGAACCTACCCGCTGCCGGAAAACCAGCTCGACCGGTTCATGCTCCGCATCGAAATTGGCTATCCAGCGATGGATGTCGAGCGGGAAGTCCTGCGAACCCACCGACTTGGGGAGCCGGTTAACGATCTGAAACCGGCGATGAATATCGAGCAACTGGTCAAGATTCAGGACGACGTTCGCGAAGTGAAGATGGACGAAAGCATTCACGATTATGTGCTGCAAATCGTCCACGCGACCCGCGATCACGAGGAATTGTCGCTCGGAATCAGTACCCGCGGAGCGATCACGATGATGCACGCTCTGCAGGCGTACGCTTACGTGAACGGCCGGGATTATGTCGTTCCCGACGATGTCAAAGAACTCGCCGTGCCCGTCTTTGCGCATCGGGTGGTGGTCGGCGGAATTCTCCGGGAAACGAACCGCGAGCGAGCAGCCAGTATCATTCGCAGTATGCTTTCGACAATCGCCGTGCCGGTCTAAACCGGTTTGTAACGGCGGCTGTGAATACTCCGAAGAGAGCGATTCTGCGCCGTCAACCCGGGGTTCCTGCGGGTCCCGATCGCGATGTCCAGCTGGATGTTCACCGGTTGTACTGTCGTATAAAGAAACAGTAACCCGTTGAAACTCCACCGCTTCCGGCAGGATTTTGTTTTTGCTGCGCGTCGTTTTCTGGTACGATACCTGATCGGACATGGGTGCGGCTTAGTCACCGTGCGCCTATCCGGAACTGTCAACGGACTGGCCAATTCAGCATCACGAGAGATTCTCCCGACGCCATCACCGGCCGAAGTTCATCATCTATGGATGCGATTCTATCCGGTTATTATGTCAGCCATACAGCCTGGCTCTATTTGTCAGCCATGCTGATTATCGCTGTCTTCTATCGATTCCGGCGGCTCTGGTCGTTGCGGAACTTCGATATCCTTTTGCTGCTGTCCCTCTCGCCCGGTCTGCTGATGGTGCGAGACGAGTCGAGCTATGCCATCGGGAACGCCTGGCTGTTTGTCGTCACGGCTCTCTGTCTGGTGCGTCTGTTGCTCGACCGGCACCTGACCAAACGCAGCCGTCTCGAACCGAACTTGAGCACACCCGGAATTACGTTCCTGGGGATTTGTGCGCTCGCCTTCCTGATGACCGAGGCGATCACCCGACCGGCTCCCCCGGGATCGGTCACTACTGTTCTTCACGGCGAGCGAATCCTGAACGCGGCAACCCAGCAGGGGGCGCGCGAGTCGACCGAGCGGATTCCGATTGACCGCACCGGGGACGTGAATCCCTCGTCCGAAGAAGTGACTGCCGGGCCGACCGCTTCACTGCTGGCGATGCCGGCCGTGGCAACATCAAGGCAGTTTCTAGCCGACCGCGGACGAGGCTCGTCGAATCTGCATTTCGGGATCGTCGAAGAAACGGCGGCTCGGATCGTGGCGATTCTCGCTCATCTGGCGATCGTCTTTGGACTGTTCTGGATTGGTCGCAGCCATTTCAAGGACCGCACACAGGGGCTGGCGATGGCCACCCTCTACCTCTTAATTCCCTGTACGTCGTTTGTCGTCGGGGAAGTGAACCAGGTCCTCCCGTGTGCGTTCATCCTCTGGGCACTCATCTGCTACAACCGCCCCTTAACGGCTGGGGTGTTAATGGGCTTTGCGTGCGGTTCGATGTTCTTCCCGGTCTTCCTGCTGCCGATCTGGGCGTCGTTCTTTGGCTGGAGGCGATCGATCCGCTTCTTCCTCGGCGTGGCGATTGTGGCCGCGGTGCTCGTTGGAACCGTGGCGCTAATCTCAGCCGATGCCTACGCCTTCACGCAGCAGACGATCAATCGAATCGACTTCCGCGTCCTGAGCTTCGACGGAGCCCCGAATGAACGCGGCTTTTGGAACAGTCTGCATCCGGCTTATCGCATCCCGGTGATGGTCGCCTTCCTGATTCTGGTGATCACCCTGACCGCATGGCCGTGGAAGAAGAATCTGGAAGTGCTGCTTTCGTATAGTGCGGCGATCATCGTCGCGACCCAGTTCTGGTATCCGCAGCTGGGCGGAGTCTATCTGCTCTGGTACCTGCCACTGATGATTCTGGTCGCATTCCGACCTCGATTGCTCGCGGAGAAAGATTTCCCGCAATCGCAGCCCTCAATCCGCAGCAATGCCTTCGCCAATCAGCCGCGAAGTGCCAGCAGCATCTCGGCTCCTCTTTATCGCTAATTTTCCGGCGTCTCTGTCCGTATGTCGAACCCAGCCGTGAAATCACCGCGATTTGTGAGAGCCGTTCTTCTATTGATCTGGCGGCTCTGCACCGTCGGCTGGTCCGGAGCGGCGTCCCTGTTCGTGTTGATTACCGTTCAGGAGATTCTTAGCGGAAAGTTCGAATCGATTATCCTCGACCAGCTCGTGCTGATCCGTTTTCCGCTGTATTACGCGTTCTCACTCTCAATGCTCGGCGTAGCGACGATCTCGGCCGGGCTCCATTGCGTGCTCGTCTCTCGAAGCTGGCGCTGGCTGACGACAGCCGCCCTTTCGTCGACCGCCTTTCTGGTGCTGACCGGAGACTATCTGCTCGTTTACTCGCAACTGGTCGAAATGCTGACGCCGCTCGGCTCCCCGCGTCCGCACACGTTCCCGTTCTATCATCAACTCACGGAAACGCTGAACGGCATCGCTCTCATTCTCAATCTCGCGGCAACGCTTCTGGTCTGCCTGCCCGTTCGCGAAGATCGATAGCATATTTGCCGGGACAGGCCGGACAACTACCTACAGAACTACGAGCAACGCCAGAGGGTGCCCCTGATAGCTCGGCTATCAGGGCGGCGAAGCCGTGGGATGCAGTTTGACAGAGAATACGGTCTGAGGTCCGCCGCTGTGCAAGCTCTCCCCGGTTCAGTGATTCGCAGCGCCCAATCCCGTTCTCCAACGGCTGCGCCGCCCCGAAAGAATCTTTCGCCCCCCCTGCAGAGAGAGCTCATGTTCTTCATCTGCGTTGACCCCGGTAGCCAGTAGGCTGGGATAGCCGTCAGGCGTATCCCAGCAAATCCGCGAGCCACGCCAGAATATGCCGGGTGGCCCGTCCGGCACGGGCGGGTGACGAAGTCACAAGAGGCCGCACCATCAGCGAGCTTTTTGCGAAGACCGAACGATTCCACTTCAACGTGCGAATGGCGCGGCCTCTTGTCGCTTCCGCGACCCGCCCGCCGCGGCGGACGGGCCACCCATTTGCGTCTCCCCCAAGACTGCGGGTGCCCCTGATAGCTCGGCTATCAGGGCGGCGAAGCCGTGGGATGCAGTTTGACAGAGAATACGGTCTGAGGTCCGCCGCTGTGCAAGCTCTCCCCGGTTCAGTGATTCGCAGCGCCCAATCCCGTTCTCCAACGGCTGCGCCGCCCCGAAAGAATCTTTCGGGGCATCTCATCTTCTTCGGCAGAAGAGACGGCTCGGCTCTACGCCGTCACGGGAATTGATTCATCCCGTTCGATGCGGAGCTTGATGAGCTTGCGTTTGTCGGCTTCGAGGATTGTCACCCGCAGATTCTGCCAGGTGAGCGTCTCCCCTTTGGTGGGAATCTTGCCGAGCTGGGTGAAGACGAAACCACCGATCGTCTCGTAGTCTTCGTTTTCCGGCAGTTCGAATGCGAACTGTTCGTTGAGGTCATCAATGTGGACGCGGGCGTCGACATCGACCGTCCCCGGGCGAACCTGTTTGATTTCTTCTTCGTGCTCTTTGTCGAATTCGTCTTCGATATCGCCGACGATCTCTTCGAGGATGTCTTCCATCGTCACCAGACCGACGACGCCGCCGTACTCGTCGAGGACGATAGCCATGTGGACGTGTTCGCCCCGCATACGCTCGAGCAGCGATTCGATCCGCGTCGATTCCGGCACGTAAAGCGGATCCCTGAGGATGTCGATGAGGACGATGTCTTCCTCATTCGAGTTCCCCAACTGCTGCAGCAGATCTTTGGCGTAGAGGATGCCGACAAGGTCATCGTGCGATTCCCGAAAAACGGGCACGCGGGAATGGCCGGCGTCGATCAACTGCTGGCGGACCTGCGGAACGGGGGTGTCGACCTGAATACAGACCATGTCGGTGCGCGGAGTCATCACGGCGGTCACGTCTTCGTGCTGAATCTCCATGAGCCGCTGAATAATCCGGCCGGCAGAGGATTCAATGACACCTTCTCGTTCGCCCTCGTCGATCACGGTCCGAAGTTCTTCGGAAATGAGCGTAGGGTCGTTTTCGTTCGGCGTGATGCGGCCGGCCATGCGATGAAACAGCGTATCGAGCGAATTGGCCAGCATGACAACAGGAGTGAAGCACCATGTCGCCGCAGCGATTGGAGGCCAGGCAATGAAGACGAACATCTCGCCGCCAACCTGTCCGATGGCTTTCGGGAGCAGGAAACCGAAGATGAAAATGTTCACAGCCGTGATCGTATAGTCGATCGGCGTCACATTGCCGGTGAAACTGACCAGACAGAACGCGAACAGGCTGGCCAGAAACAGAAGCTCTGCCGTGAACGTAGCGGCTTCGTCGCGACGAAGAATATGGCCGAGTCGCTGTTCCTTCTTATACTGCTTGCAGATGGATTCGAGGCGGCTTCGACTGTATTCGCGAAGGCTGTGAAACGTCAGAGAGAGAAGGAATAGACAGACGCCGACGGCGACTTGGATGATCGGTGGGACCACCTCGGTAGTTGACCTCATTCATGAATAAAGATGGACTCACAGGGCGGAGCATCTCGCCGGTCCGGGGCTGTGGTCGTCAAATCAAAGGCTATCCCCTCAACCCCTGCAGTACAAGCCAGATTCGCAATCGAGGGGGCCGAAATCGGTCAGTCTCCATCAATTCTTCGGGCAGTTTGATCAGCGATAAACGGGAAATTCATCAATCGTCCGCCGGTCCGAGGTATCGATCCGCTCATTCTGAGGGCGAACGATCATCGATTCTTCCGGCGAGGGAGCGGAAACCGGATCTCGCGGCGGAGGAACTTTCGCTTCCATCACCGGAGGTTCCGTCGCCGTTTCTTCCAGAGAAACCTGTTCGATGGCACCTCCGGAGACGCCGGTCTCCAGCCGGGCCTGATGCGAGAACTCCCGGCCATCAAGCGACTTCAGCGTCGCCACCACATTCACGTGAGATGAGGTCAGCAGCGAAGCCTCAATCGGAAGCTGGATTACATACCCGGAGGTCACCCAACCGGTCGACCAGTTCTCGGCCAGCTCGGCTGCCCCGATATCGAAACGGGCCAGTTCAGCGTTTTCATGGAGCAGCTTGAGTTCGAGGTTCCCCGGAATCTTGAGTGCTTCACCATATTGATCCATCGGCGTGATCACGACATTCAGCAGTCGCTGATCGCTTTGGCTGGCCGGGAGAATGGCGGATTGCAGCTGATCGATTTTGAGTCCGGAGAGTCGGTAAAGCACATTGGCCTGTTCGGGCTGAAGCACGGGGCGACCGGTTCCGGCCAGTTGCGTGCGCAGATCGTTGGCTTCCTTGCGGGAGATTGCCAACTCATTCTCCGAGCGTTCCAGTTGCTGGGAAAGCTGATGCAGCCGTTCTTCGTGCTCGCGGAGACGGGACTCCAGCAATTCTGTATGGCGGTTGGCACCGCAGCCACACAGCAGACAGAGAACAAGCAACCGTGAAAGACCAGGCATCGCGTCATCCATGACAGCCGGGGGGAGCAGAAAAGCAGCCTCCGGCTTCGTTGCCGGAGGCTGTGGTTCATCGTCTTATTTCTCGGGCATCGGCAGCTTTTCGAGGATCTTGTCGACCAGACCGTATTCCTTCGACTCTTCGGCCGAGAGGAACTTATCGCGGTCGGTGTCGCGTTCGATCTCATCGAGCGTGCGACCGGTGTGCTTCTGCAGAATTTCGTTCATGCGACGCTTCACCTTGAGCACTTCCCGAGCGTGAATTTCGAGCTCGGCAGCCGTTCCTTCCATGCCGGCGAGCGGCTGGTGAATCATCACGCGGCTGTTCGGCAGAGCGTAACGCTTGCCCGGGGCACCCGCGGTCAGGAGCACAGCTCCCATACTGGCGGCCTGTCCCATGCAGTAGGTGGCGACATCGCAGCTGATGAACTGCATCGTGTCGTAAATGGCCATCCCGGCGGTAATCGAACCACCCGGCGAGTTGATGTAAAGGTGCACGTCGGACTTGGGGTCTTCGAACTGCAGATAGAGCAGCTGAGCCACGATACTGTTGGAGATCGTGTCGTTGACCTGGGTGCCGAGGAAGATGATGCGGTCTTTGAGCAGACGGCTGTAGATATCCATGGCCCGCTCTTCGCGGCCATTCTTCTCCACCACATAAGGAACCAGAGTTGTCATGGTATTTCTCAATCCTGCTTGAATTGTCTCGTTAAGAACCGGTGCCAATCGTTAGGGACACTTTCCGAACGTTCGTCCGGGGCAATTATTTGCCGGGTTCTGAGTTGGTCTTTTTGATCTTCTCGACAACTTCGTCGACCAGCCCGTACTCCTTGGCTTCCTTGGCCTTGAGATAGCGGTCGCGTTCCGTATCGCGGGCAATCACATCGATTGGCTGCCCGGTGTGGTCGGCCAGAATCTGATTGAGGGTTTCCCGGGTATCGATGATTTCCTTGGCCTGGATTTCGATGTCGGAGACCTGTCCGCCGACCTGTCCGAACGGCTGGTGAATCATCATCTTGGAGTGAGGCAGGCAGTAACGCTTCCCCTTGGCTCCACCGGCCATCAGGATCGCTCCGCCACTGGCGGCCAGGCCGACACAGTAGGTGGCGACATCGCAGTCGAGGAACTGCATCGTATCGTAAATGGCCAGCGTCGCGGTGACCGAGCCACCGGGCGAGTTGATGTAGAGGTGCACGTCCTGATGTCGGTTCTCCGACTGCAGGTAGAGCAGCTTCATCACAATCAGGTTGGCGCTGGCGTCGTGGATAGCTCCATCAAGGAAGATGATGCGGTTTTCCAGCAGAAGGTCGCCAATGCCCATTTGGCGCTGACGGGTGTAACCGCCTGAGGAATTCTGCGTGCTCGCCAGTTGATAGTCCCTGGATTCAGGGAGGAATGGCATGGATGACATGCGGGCTGCTCCTTCACGGCATGGCTCGTCGAGGGTGTACGTTTTGTTCGATCTCCGGACTGTATCAGATCGGGTATGACCCGTCAGCCCGAGTTCCTGTCTGTCAGGGGAATAGTCGATTATAGGCGCAAGCGTCAAGGAAGGTAGAGCCAGGGTCCCGATCAGTGGCATGCCGAACTCGCTCCAGCTAAATTGACCATCGAATCGGCATCACTGCATGTCTTCATTCTTCCCGATTCGCTTTGGCGATTCTCCAAGCCGCAATCGCGGGTTTTCAACGCAATTTCAGCTCGTCCAGGAGTCAACGTGAGCGTATTTCTCGGCATCGACATCGGAACAAGTGGCACGAAAACCTTGGCAATGCGCGAAACGGGCGAGATCCTCGCCACCTCGACGTTTGACTACCCGCTGTCGAATCCGCGTCCGGGCTGGTCGGAACAGGATCCCGCCGACTGGTGGGCCGCGTCGATCAAGGGCGTTCGAGCTGTGCTCAAGCAGGGCAAGATCAAACCGGCCGAGGTGAAGGGAATCGGTCTCTCCGGGCAGATGCACGGCTCGGTGTTCCTCAACAAGAAGTCCGAAGTCATTCGTCCGGCTTTGCTCTGGAACGATCAGCGGACGGTCGCCGAGTGCGCGGAAATCGAGAAGCGAGCCGGCGGGCGGAAGAAGCTGATCGACATGGTTGCCAATCCGGCTCTTACCGGCTTTACCGCTCCGAAGATTCTCTGGCTGCGAAACAACGAGCCGAAGAAGTTCGACAAAGTCGTGCAGGTTCTGCTCCCGAAAGATTACGTTCGCTTCTGTCTGACCGGCGAGTTCGCCACTGAAGTGAGCGATGCCTCCGGCACCCTGCTGCTCGATGTCGCCAAACGGAAATGGAGCGACGCACTGATCTCCAAGCTCGACCTTGATGCGAGCATTCTTCCGAAGGTCTACGAGTCGGAAGACATCACCGGGAAACTCTCCGCCGCAGCTGCCGAAGCGTTGGGACTTCCGGAAGGAATCCCGGTTGTCGGAGGCGGCGGCGATCAGGCGGCCGGGGCAATTGGCAACGGCATCGTGAAGTCAGGTGTTGTTTCCGCCACGATGGGAACGTCCGGCGTGGTCTTCGCCCACAGCGATGCGATGCAGGTCGATCCGCAGGGCCGCGTGCATACGTTCTGCCATGCCGTACGAAACCAGTGGCACGTGATGGGCTGCGTCCTCTCGGCTGCCGGTTCGCTGCAGTGGTATCGGAACCAGCTTGGTCAGGCCGAAGTTCAGGCGGCGAAGAAGCAAAAGGTCGATCCGTACGAACTGCTCACCGAGCAGGCGAAGGAAGTCGGTGCAGGTTGCGAAGGGCTCTTCTTCCTGCCCTATCTCACCGGCGAACGAACCCCACACGCCGATCCGCATGCCCGGGGCAGCTGGATTGGACTCAGCCTCCGCCACGGGCGCGGTCATCTCGTCCGATCGGTCATGGAAGGGGCCACGTACGCAATGCGGGATACGCTCGAGATCATCCAGGAAATGGAGATCCCGGTCCGGCAGGTCCGACTCTCCGGCGGTGGAGCCCGCAGTGAGTTCTGGCGACAGATGCAGGCCGACATCTACGGCAAGACGGTCGTGACCATCAACGCCGAGGAAGGCCCCGCTTACGGCGTCGCTCTTTTGGCTGCAGCTGGCACCGGGGCTTACAAGAACGTGGTCGAAGCCTGCCAGCAGACGATCTCGGTCGTCTCGGAACTCAAGCCGGATGGCAAGACCCGCAAGGTCTACAACAGCTACTACCCGCACTACAGAAACCTGTATCAGTCGCTGAAAACCGACTTCGCAGAGATCGCCGCAACTGTGGATAAGGTTGGGTAGATCGAGGTGTCGGAGGAGGCGCAGCCCCGGTTGATTCAACCGGGGTGGCGAAGCCACAAGAGGTCGCACTCGACGCCTGAGCTAATCCGTGCTGGATCACGAGAGCGGGTGGCCCGTCCGGCACGGGCGGGTGACGAAGTCACAAGAGGCCGCGCCATCCGCGAAAGGTTTGCGAGGGCCGCACGATTCCAGCAGAGAAAGTGGATGGGGCGGTCAACCAGTGGGGCTCCATACAAAATCAACGGCCCGTGGAGCCTGTCACCCACATTTCCCCCTCACCCTAACCCTCTCCCCCACGGGGGCGAGGGAACTTACTTACCGGGGCTCCCCGCAAGTTGTTCATTAAAAAACCTTCTGACCGATCGATCCCGCGTTCCGTTGCACTCCGTCCCTTGCTTCTCAAAAACTTTTTCAGAATTCGGGGGAAGATCTGTCCCCTCGCCGCGTTCCTTATCGCTGGAAGGGTAGAACGATGCTCACAACGAGTGTCACCCCTCAAAAAACAACACGAAAGCGAGACGAACGATGACAACTTTCAAAACGAATACCACCAGCCTGGTCAAAGAAGTCAGCAAGCTCCGTTCTGCCAAGCAGACCCCGCAGGGACGTTGCTGCAGCTCATGTCGCTCCTGCCGTAGCTGTCGGTCGTGCCGCAGTTGCCGCTCGTGCAACAGCTGTCGCAGCTGCCGTGGATGCGGTTGCCGCTAATCCTGAATGAAACATGTTGTCTCATTCGCCTCGACAGCCGGCGAGACTTCGGTCTCCGCCGGCTGTTTGTTTTGGTGGCCTGAGAAAGCGACTCAGGCGAGGCTGATCGGCTGGCGGTTGCGATACGCCTGATTGCCGAGATGACAGAGTTCCGAGCTGAGGCGGCCGGTTTCGAAATCGGCGGCGACCGGCTGGCCATGACGGATGGCATCAATAAAGTTCTGAGCGTGAGGCTCCGGCGTCTTACTGGCCGGCTGGCCGGCGGAAATCCGACTGTCGTAAACTTTCCAGCCGCTGCGATCGATGATCAACGTGCCCCGTTCGCCGTAGAAGGCCACGCCATGCGGGCGGCCTTCGATGCCCCGCTGCGTCCACTGCCGATGTTCCCACGTAATGGCCGAATCGGCGTAGTCGTACTGCACGTGCAGCGTGTCGGGCGTTTCGCGTCCATCGTTCAGGGAATAACAACCGCCAGCTGCGGTGACACGTTCAGGAAGTTCGACCTGCAATCCCCAGCGAGCCAGGTCGAGCAGCGTGACTCCCCAGTTCCCGAGTTCGCCCGAACCGAACTGCCACATACATCGCCACTGGAAATGCCAGTCGGCATACGCGAGCGGACATTCTTTCTCCGGTCCCAGCCACAGCCGCTGTTGCTCGGCTGACCAGCTGGCGTCTTCTTTCGAATCGGCAGAACGCAGTCGCTGACGGGGAACACAGGCCCAGGCCTTTGCGAACGCGACCTTGCCGAGTTCGCCTGCGTGGAGGAATCGCATGGCGGATTGATAATGCGACCCGCTGCGATGCTGCAGACCGACCTGCACGATGACGTCCGAATTGGCGAGCATCTTCTGGAGATGAACGCCCTGTTCGCTGGTGTGCGTGGTTGGGATTTCAAGATAGATGTGCTTCCCGGCATCGGCGGCCAGGGCGGACATCCAAGCGTGATGATGATCGGGCGTGGCAATCACTACGGCATCGATTTCCGGATTGTCGAGCAGACGGCGGAAGTCTTCGGTAACCGTCAACGAGTTCGCATCGAGTTCGAGTTCCCGCATCGCCCGTGTGCGAACAGATGCATCGACATCGCAAATCCCGGCGATCTGACAGCCCGGCGTCTCCTGAAACGCCCGCGTGAGGGCGAGCCCCTGATTTCGGACTCCGATCATGCCGAGCCGCACGGTTTCATTGGCGGAACGGGACGTCGGACGTGCTGCCGCGACGGTACTCAGGCCGACCACGCCGGCGGCGGCTGTGGCGGCATTCCGGGCGCCTTCACCGAGGAACTGGCGGCGATTCAGCGAAATCGGAGATCGGGGTTTCTCGTGACTCATACAACTCAATCAGCGTCGTGACGCCGTAAGACCAGCACGGGACAGTGAGCATGGCGAATGACCCGCTCGGCCACCGAGCCGAGGAGAGCCCGCTTGATGCCGTGATATCCGTGCGAAGGAATGATAATCAAATCCGCGTTGATGTCAGCCGCGTAATCGGCAATCTCAGTGCCGGGATCCCCGACCCGATTCAACACCGTCACACCGGTAAAGTTGTGCTCTTCGATGTACTTGGCGGTATGCTCTTTGGTGACCGTTTCCCGCTCGGCTTCATCGACCACGCCCCAGGCAACGCCGGGACTGATGATATCGAGCGGAAACATCACATGGATCGCATGCACGTGCTCCGGACGAGCGACCAGTTCCAGAGCCGTTTCAATCGCGGGCCGCGACTCCTCGGAGAAGTCGATCGGCACCACCACAGATTTCTTGGGAAGCCACGTCATCGGTGTTATCTTTCCTCAGGTGAGCGGCAAGGGGACTCGGGGGAACCCACTATCATTCTGCGGATGTATAATGACTTTTCAATGAGAACAGTTCAACGAGCCCCGCTTTTTGCTGAAATCCAGAAAGGCAGCCCGTAATGTCGACGCCGGCCGAACGACTGAAATTGCTGATTTTCCCGGCGATCGATGCGGATCGTCTGCGGAAAATCGCTGCGATCTCTCCCCAACTCACCGTCATCAACGCGGAAACTCAGGATTCGGCACGAACGGAAATCGTCGATGCGGACGCCTTTTACGGCAAGATCACTCGCGAACTGCTCGCTGCGGCTCGGCAGCTTCGCTGGATTCAATCGCCGACCGCCAGCCTGGAACACTATCTGTTTCCGGAGCTGATTGCTCATCCGGCGACTCTAACCAACATGCGGGGACTGTTTTCGGATGTCATCGCCGACCATGTACTCGGCTACATCCTGATGTTTGCCCGGAATCTGCATCTGTATCGCGATGCCCAGCGGGAACGACGCTGGGCTCCGGTGGGCGATGCGAATGCGAAGACCGATTTCGTTTCGTCCCCTGGCGTCGAAACACCAATCGATCGCGTCCATCGGCATTTGAGTGACTGCACGATGGGTGTCGTCGGAGTAGGAGCGATCGGAGCCGAGATTGCCCGCCGGGGAGCCGCGTTCGGGATGACAGTCCTCGGCGTCGATCCGCATCCGGTCTGCGTGCCGGGAATCATCGAAGAAGCCTGGCCGCTTTTCCAACTCCCGGAGTTGTTGTCCGCCTCGGAGTTCGTCGTCATCGCTGCTCCGCACACGCCGAGTTCGGAGGGACTGTTCGACGCTGGGATGATCGCCCACATGCGTCCCGACAGCTACCTGATCAACATCGGGCGAGGTGCGATCGTTGACCTCGCCGCCCTCACCGAGGCGCTGCAACAGAACCGCATCGCCGGGGCCGCCCTCGACGTCGTCGAAACCGAACCTCTGCCGGAATCGCATCCCCTGTGGCGTATGCCGAACGTGCTCATCACCCCGCATACCGCAGCTGCATCCCCCCGAGTACCGCAGCGCCATCTCGCGACATTGCTCGAGAACGTACGACGGTTCGTTGCCGGGGAAGAGTTGAGGAATGTGGTGACAAAGGAAGAGTGGTGTTGAGATGGATGAAGCCCAGTCACCAAAAATTCGCCTTACGCGACCCGACCTCGTCGCGGGGGCCATCCTGATCATTGTCGTCGTGTCGGGGCTTGTCTATGGACTCACCCGATTCACCGTATTCGCGCTTCGAAACGTTCGCCACAATTCGACCAAGACTCTTGTCCACGCTCTTCATAACTACCACGACGATCACGGATCGTTTCCGCCGGCCTTGATTCGAGACGAGCGCGTGAATCCCATGCACTCCTGGCGAACGCTCATCGAGCCTTACATGGCCGACATCATGGACGATCCTGATCTGTTTCCCCCGTATGACTGGTCGTCACCCAGCACGAGCGTTCAGAACGAAGCGTATTTTGAGGAGCATCGGTTCCGGGACATGGCGGGGTATCAGGTCCTTGCCGTCGTGGGACCAGAGACGGCGTGGAGTGAATCCGGCACGCGGTCGATGAAGGACTTCAAAGATGGAACGAGGAACACGCTGCTGGCGATTGCGATTCGGAGTACGGGCGTCCGCTGGCGCGATCCGGTGGACGCGACCCTGTCCGAAGAGGGGTCCCTGACGGTCAACGGGGAGCCGGTCGATCTGAAGGAAGCCTATCTGATCCTGGCCGATGGCTCTGTTCGCTTCATCGAAGATCCGGATCAATTCGATTCGACACTACTCCGTGCTCTGTTGACGATCGATGGCGGAGAAGAAGTCCCCTACGACTGGTAGTCTCCGCCTCGTAGCGGCGGCATCTTGCCGCCGAATGAACGACGACAGCTCTCCAACGCGGGGGTGTTTGCACGGCTCTCCTCGACGGGTGACGAAGTCACAAGAGACCGCGCCATGTGCGATGCTTCTTCAGCGGCCGGACGATTTCAGTTCAAAACGCGGATGGTGCGGCCTCTTGTCGCTGTCGCGACCCGCCCGCTACGGCGGACGGGCCACCCTTTTCCGATTGTGACTAAACTGGCTGAATCGAATTCGTATCGGACGTCCGATGTGCTGGGATACGCCTGCGTTTTCCGAGCTACAAGCTGAGAAGCGTCGCCGACTCAAGTTGCCACCGCGGGGATCGTAGAATCACTTCGCACGTTCAGTATTTCCGGATGACGTTCCCGTTTTCATCGTAGAATTCAGGTGGTGTATGTCCGAAGAACTCGTCGTAGTCGTTTCCGGCATTTGTGCGTACCCCCGCATCCTGAACGGCATTCAGTCGGTCGTGAAAGCTGTTGAACTCAATTCCTTCACATACTCGATTTGCTTCCGAGAGAAATGCGACAATTGCTGACCGTACGGCTTCATTCGCCTCAGGCGAGAACAATCCAAAATCGTTATCGACTTCACTGTCGGGGCGTCTGCGAATGAATCCGTCCATTATTGCATTCCCAATTCGCTCCCTGACTTCGGAATCAAACAACTCCTCGTGATGTTCTCCTATTTTCTCCAGACTTACGAGCAACCTCTTGAGGATTTCTTGCATGACGTTGCCATTTCAATCAATCGGTAATCAATGAGTTTGCATTCGCCAATCGAGGTAACTCTTCGCAGATCGGATAGTAATCCCGGGCACTACCTGTTGGATATCCAACAGATGGACCTCAATCCGTGCTTGGCCGTTCATATTGTTGGCCGAGAGAGGTAAAGTCGTATCCGCATCGAACGTCCCTTGTGCTGTTCCGCATCGAACAACAGGCGAGGTCCATTCGGCGGCAAGATGCCGCCGGTACGAAAAGCCTTACACCGTGTAGCGGCCGGCTTTCTTTTTCGGTTTTGTTTTCACGCGACCGACGTGCGGCGGGTTTGGTTTTCTGTGAGCGGCGTGATGCAGGTAGCGGCGGCGGAACGTGCTCCAGAGGCGGCCGGTGACTTCGGTCTTTGTTGTTTGTGCCAGTCCGCGAAGTGAGACCGTGCCGGAGATCAGGATCAGCACGGCGGCGATCATCAGGCCGCGGCTGGTCTGTGGGGAGTCGGCGATGTGGCTGGCGGTTTCCAGCAACAGCGTCGGTTCGGCCTGCTCGGGGGAAGCCGCATCGGGGAACGTGAGCGGTTCGGCACTGGCGTCGGCCTGAAGCATGACGTCCGGGTGGATGGCCAGGTCGTAGGGGATCTGGATCTGTTGCAGTCCCGCTTCTTCGGCCGGCTGCTGCCCGCGATTGAGCCAGGCGATCAGCTGAGGCTCGTTTGCGACCGCTTCAATGAACCGGGCCCGCTGCAGGTTCTGCGATTCGAGATCGAGCAATTCCCACTGCTGCTCGTGACAGGCCTGTCGCATCCGCTCATTGCGAACGTAAAGCGGAGCCAGCGTTACAGCCGCGAAGAGCAGCCCCGCCAGAGAAGCCGCCAGCGGGAACTGCAGGCCCTGCCACCAGTTCTCGTTGTGCATGATTGGCTCCTCGTTGAAGCAGTCGTGTAGGTCAGGCACTGCCTGACGAAAGGGAAGTTGTGAACTGTTCAGACTCAGGGTCAGATGCGTCGCTTTCTGACGTCGCATCCGAGCACTCTGCCATACAGGTATTGTTAACCTGCCGCTGAAGACAAGCCTCCTGTTGCTGCGCAACACAGAGATGAATCTCTGTGCCATCCCTTTCTGTCGCTTTAACGAAAATCGTCATTTGCGGCGAGGAAGCTGAGAATGGGTTGTCGTTCGAGGCTAGAGGACGAGGATTCAGCGAGCAAAACTGGGGGCAGGGGGCTGAGGCAAGGTGGGAGATTTGAGCGAGTTGTTCCGATTTTAACGGTTTTACTCAAGAGGCAGGCTGAAACGGTCGATCTCGAAGAGGGACCTTTCATTTTCGGGAATTGACTCATGTTGTACGGACTTTACCAATCTGCCGTCGGAGCCGATCTTCAGGCTCTGAAGATGGAGACGGTGTCGAACAACATCGCCAATGCCGGAACCTCGACCTTCAAGCGGGATCTGGCGATTTTCGCCGTCCGCCAGCAGCAGGCCGAGATCGATGGTCACCCCGAACACATTCCTCCCGGCATGGAAGGGCATCCCGGCTCGGCAATCGCCGTCGACACCTTCACCGATTTCTCGCAGGGACCACTGGCGGAAACCGGAGCGGCTCTCGACGTCGCACTGCTCGGTCCTGGCTTCTTCAAAGTGACTGACGGCCAGAACGACTTTCTGACACGTCGCGGCACCTTCACCGTGAACGCCGACTCGCGGCTCGTGGAATCGGACACCGGTTATGAAGTGGTCGATGATCGCGGCGAGCCGGTGATTGTTCCGCCCGGTTCGACTCTGC
This sequence comes from Planctomycetaceae bacterium, assembly GCA_017795105.1. Taxonomy (GTDB): domain Bacteria; phylum Planctomycetota; class Planctomycetia; order Planctomycetales; family Planctomycetaceae; genus Rubinisphaera. The sequence goes on along the minus strand of CP051247.1, from coordinate 4,075,455 downwards.
AGATTCTGGAAGACGGTTCGATCTCCGCTGTCGATCCGGTGACGGGATTGCCGTTGCCGCTGGCGAAGTTCGAACTGATGCAGGTCGACGATTTGAATCAGCTGGAGAAGCAGGGCGACAGCATGTATGTCGCTCCCGAATCGGCTCAGCGACTGGCCGGGCCCGACCTTCGCGTCCGTCAGGGGTATCTGGAACAGTCGACCGTGAAACCGGTTCATGAAATGCTCTCGATGATTCAGACCTCCCGGGCCTTCGAAGCGAACATGAATTTGATTCAGCATCAGGAACACACACTCGGGCAGCTGCTGCAGGCCGTCGGTGGCCGGTAGTTTCCTGTCCATAGTGTGAGTCTCTGACAACGCTGAAACGAAGAGGTATCAATGAGTTTGCGAACACTCAACACAGCCGCATCGGGTATGGAGGCCAACCTCTATCAGCTCGACGTGATTGCGAACAACCTGGCCAACTCCAGCACGACCGGCTTCAAACGCAGCCGAGCCGACTTTGAAGATCTGTTCTACGAACACTTCAAGCTCCCCGGCGTCATCAACCCGGCCACTGGAACGGAAACGCCGACCGGCATCGCCGTGGGGCTGGGAACGAGCCTGCGGGCCACTCAGGTCGACTTCCGCACGGGGTCGCCTCAGGAAACTGGCAACTCGCTCGACTTCGCGATTCTGGGAGAAGGCTTCTTCCAGGTCGTCGATCCCACCGGAGTCACCGCTTACACCCGAGCCGGCACGTTCAGCAAGAACTCGAATGGCGACCTGGTGATGTCGTCGGCGAACCTGGGACGATTGCTCGAACCGGCAATCAACATCCCGCAGAACGCAACGGATATCACGGTCACGGCCGATGGCCAGCTGTCTTACCGGGAAGCGGGCAGCACGACACTCACCAACGCCGGACAAATCCAGCTGGCTCGGTTCATCAACCCGGAAGGACTCATCCAGGGCGGCGAAAACCTGTACTACGCCTCGGATGCATCGGGGGCGGCGATTCAGGGATTCCCCGGAACCGAAGGCTTCGGCGAGCTCCAGCAGGGATTCCTCGAAGCTTCCAACGTCGAACCCGTTCAGGAACTGGTCCAGCTCATCAAAACTCAGCGAGCCGTCGAACTGAACAGCGAAGCCCTGAAAGCGGGCGATCAGATGCTGCAGCTGGTGAATAACCTGCGACGGTTCTAGTAAGTAAAGCCGATACCGAATCGCCCCCGAAAGCTCCTCCTTCAAACTTCCCACCTCCGAGTTGTTTCATGCGGACACTTCTTTCCATCCTCTGCCTGTGGTGTCTCGCCGTGCCGGCGTGGGCGACCACGGTCCGTCTGAAGCCGACCGCCACGATCGATGGCTCGCTGGTCACGCTGGGCGATATCGCCGAACTCAGTGAGGCCGATGAGGCCACGCTGCAGCGGTTCCGCGGTGTGACTGTCAGTCCTGCTCCAGCCGCCGGCCGTGAGATGCGAATCACGATTGATACGCTGCGTCGCGAGCTGGCTCTGCGCGGGATCGACCAGACTCGTCTGCAGTTCGCGGGATCGACCGAGACACTCGTCACACGGGAGGCTGAACCTCAACCGGTTGCCGCTCCGGTGTCGACGCGGGTCAATCCACGGGTGTTGAGCAACATCTCCGCGGCAATTTCGAGTTACATCGCCCGTACCGGACAAGTCGCCGGCCCGGTGCAAGTCGCCATTCATGAAGCCAGCCAGACAAACTGTCCAGCTGAGTTGACGACTCACTCGCCGCTGACCGTCGCGGGCGGTCAGGGATCGATGACCGGCATGCAGCAGTTCACGATCAGCTTCACGCAGACCGATGGAACTGTGTCTCAGTTTCCGGTTTCGTGCACCGTCAGCCAGAAACCGCAGGTGCTGGCGTTGAAACACGGACTGCCGCGCGGACAGGTGATTCGCGATGTCGACCTGATGTGGATTGAAGCCGATTCCGCAACCGCCGGGTTTGCCGATCCAGCCGAAGTGGTCGGCACGGAAACGACACGAACCGTGCGAGCGATGACGCCGATCAAACCGGAAGATGTGCGACTGCTGCCTCTGGTCCGACGCAACGATATTGTTTCGGTCACCGCGACGGTCGGATCGATCTCGGTCAAGCGGTACTGCAAGGCTCTCGAAGAAGGCACAATGGGGCAGTTCATTTCGTTGTCGCCGGTCGACAGCACGGAACGGATTACGGCCCGCGTTTCCGGATATCGCGAAGCGATGATTTCGATGGAGACCAGTCCGCAAGCAGTCGCACCAGCCGTGCAGCAGACGGGTATGCAAAGATCGCCAGCGACACCGTCATCCGGCCTTCAGTTGATTCTCCATGAAGAACGGACGGGCGCTCCACCGCGAGTTGCTCCGTCCACTCGTGTTGAAATGAAACGCCAGCCGCAACGGCATCCGCCTGTTGCCACTCCTTCGACTTCTCCGCATGTTCTCGCCAATCAACCTGCAGTTCTTCCTTAACCGGGAGTGCTCCGGCCACAAGAACTGGATCCTGCAATGATGTCAATTTACCGCCTGCTCGTTCTCGCGTTATTCGGAGCCCTTTTGGGCCCCGGATCGTTCGCGTTTGCGCAGGGACCATCTCCGTTCGATCAGTACCAGGGCAATAACCGAGGAAACGAATACCAGGCGCCGCCGCCCGCTGCTCCTCCGGGATACGCGCCGCCGCAACGGCCTCCCCAGCAACAGTATCCCCAGCAACCGGGCCCTCCCGCGCCAGCGCCGCCACGGGCTCCAATGTACGGCTACGCCGCACCGCCGCTACCGCCTCCTTCGATTCGCGACTTTTCGCTGATCTATATCCCGGAAGAGGAACCGCGGCAGTTTCACGTCAACGATATTGTCACGGTGCTCGTGAGTGAGAAGTCGGAAGTCACGCTCAATTCGCGATTCAATCGTCAGCGAACGACAACGTTGAAAGCGGAGTTGAAGGAGTTCGTGCGGTTGAACGATGGCCTTCGACTTGAGAACTCGGCTCTGACGAGTCCGACGATTGATGCCAACCAGCAGGAACGTCTGCAGAACACTGGTCAGGTCACGGATGCAGAAGGGATCACGTATCGCATCGCGGCGACCGTGGTCGACATTCGCCCGAACGGTAACCTGGTGCTCGAAGCCCGCAAGCGAATCAACGCCAGCGATGACCTGTGGGAATATACGCTGCACGGCGAAGTTCGGTTCGAAGACATCCAGCGAGACAACACCGTGCTGAGTGAGCACATCGCCAATCTGAATATTGAGAAACGCCAGGAAGGGCGGGTCTACTCCAGTGTCGCCCGACGCTGGGGAACGAAAATCTTCGATACGATCTGGCCGTTCTAACCATCATCAAACCTAGAGTCGAACGCTGAAGACAGGCCTCCTGTTGCGAAGCAACACAGAGAGGATCTCTGTGCCATCCCGAAGAATCTCCTCTCCATCACGTTCTCCTCACTCGAGGAACCCCGCCATGTTTGCTCTTGTCCGTTATTTCCGCCTGCTGGCTCTCGTGCTTGTTGCCCTCTGTGCGTCCCGTGAAGCCGGGGCTCAGATTCGGCTGGAAAGCATCTGCACGGTGCACGGACATAAGGAAGTCCGGCTGACCGGGATGGGGCTGGTGGTTGGCCTGAATGGAACCGGCGACGGCGGCAATGCCGGGCCGACGATTCGGGCGCTGGCGGCAGCCATGAAAAACATGAACGTGCCGATCACCGATGCCCGTGAACTGCGGGACGCCAAGAACGTGGCCATCGTGATGATCGAAGCGACGATTCCGAAGACCGGTCTGCATCAGGGGCAGCGGCTCGACTGTTATGTCAGTTCGTATCTGGGCTCCGAAAGTCTGCGGGGCGGACGCCTGCTGATCGCTCCGATTCAGATGGCCGATATGCGTAGCGAAGTCCTCGTCGGCACGGCTTCGGGAGCCACGGTCATTGAAGATCCGGTTACACCCACGCGGGCCCGCATTCCGGGCGGCGTGGTGCTGGAGACCGATCTGTTTCGCAGCGCGGAATACCTGAATCGCATCGTCGACACATCGACCGGCGAGCCGAAGATTCGTCTGCTGCTCAACGAGTCGCACTCGAGTTTCATCTCGGCTCGAATGATTACGGAAGTCATCAATGAGGCCTTTGAATTCGAATCGTTCGATCAGCAGCACGCCAAAGCGGTCAGTCCAAGCGTAATCGATATCTCGATTCCGAAGACCTGGCAGGAAACGCCGGTCGACTTCATTGCCGAAGTGCTCGATCTGAAGATCACTTCGCCGCACAGCATGTCGCGAGTGCAGGTGAACGCGCAGACTGGCGTGGTCATTCTCTCCGGCGATGTCGAACTGAGTCCGGTGCTCATTAACCATCCGAACCTGCAGATCAGCATTGGCAACGTGCCGAACCTGGTCGATGGGGCTCAGTTCCGAGTTCTTTCCGACGAGCAGTCGATCCGCACGAATTCACGGCTCGATGAACTCGTCCAGGCTCTCAATCAGCTGGGCGTGCCTCGCGAGGCAATGATCGAAGTGCTGCGGGAACTCTCCCGTTCCGGCAAGCTGCACGCGATCTACGAAGAAATCTAACCGCTGCCGCAAAGAGACTGCTCTCCCTCCTTAAATGATCTCTCCCCTCCCTCCTGGAGATCGCCATGAATATCTCAGCCGCTTCGAACACCAGTAACGATATGCTCCGCATGAGCCAGCTGGCCGGCTCGCCGAACGTCTCCGCGAAAGATGTGACGGCGAAGCAGGCCTTCCAGCAGTTCGTCGGAGGCACGTTCTATCAGCAAATGCTTAAGGCGTTGCGAAGCACCGAGCAAAAGGTGCAGTATCTGGACGCCGGGCAGGCGGAAGAAGCATTCCGCAATCAGCTTGATCAGCAGCTCGCTCAGGACCTGGCCGCTTCGCATGGAGCCGCCTTTAGCGATTCTCTGTATGAAGCGTTCGAAATCGGATTGAAGACGCGGATGGCGGAAAAGGGAACGCAGATTGACCAGATTGCCTGACCGTTACGACCGGACCGGGTTCAGTCGTTCCGAGTCGAAGCCGGCCATCCGTTCCGATGCCGGGTGGTAGAATATTCCGATTTTGAGGATAGAGCCAATCCTGACGATTCTGCACAGACGCGGTGTCCGAACAGAACGGAACTTCCAGGAGCTGGCTCTCTTCGCAAAAGAGGACCGGCATGGAACGCCCCGCTTCACCCCCGCTGACAGGATTCCAGCGCGAGATTGAAACACTGCTGACTGATCTGATCGCCGTTCAACGCCAGTTGTCTGAAGTGCAGACGGTCAAGAAGCAGGTGCTGATTGCCCGGGAACTCGAGCGGCTGGAAAAAGTGCAGCAGGTCGAACGGCAGCATCAGCAGCGACTCAGTCAGTTGCTTAGCACGAGACAGCATCTGATGGACAACCTGAAACGGACCGGCGTGGTCGGCAACTCACTGTATCAGCAATGTCATCATCAGGGCTGGCTGCAGGAAGGGCGACTTGCCGCGTTGTTCCGGGAAGCCCGTCAGCTCGGAATGGAACTTCGCCAGCAGTCCTGGTCGTTATGGACACTGGCTCAGAAAGCATCCCGGTATTACACGGCTGCGCTCGAACTGATTGCCCAGGGGGGAAATCAGCAGCCGACTTACGAGCAAAATCCTCAGAACAGCGGAGGCTCCCCCGGCGGAGCGCTGCTGGATGCGTCCATCTAAGGCAGACCGCCCATGGGACTCAATGCCACACTCTATACCGCTGGCCGTTCGCTCGAAATGTATTCGGCGGGCATTCAGGTCGCCGGTCAGAACGTCGCCAATGCGAACACCCCGGGCTATGTCCGCGAGGATTTGCAGGTCGGCACCGCTGCGCCGTACAAGCAGCACGGATTGCTGTTCGGCACGGGAGCCACGATTCATGGCATCCGTCAGCAGCTCGACTATCACCTCGAACAGCAGATTCACGCTTCCAACGCCGATGCCGCCGGTGCCGGTGCCCGAGTCGAAGGCTATGCTCATCTCCAGTTGATCCTCGGCGAGCTCAGTTCGGGCGATCTGTCGAGCCAGCTCAACGCGTTCACCTCGGCGATGCAGGAAGTGATCAACCAGCCCGAACTCATCGCCAATCGTCAGTTCGTGCTGCAACAGGGCGATCAGCTGGCCCAGGCTCTCAACTCGATGCGGACTCAACTCGATCGAGCCCGCGATTCGGTCACAGTCAGCATCAACGGGCTCGTTGAAGAAGCGAACTCCCTGATCGATGAAATCGCCACGTTGAATACCCGAATCGTTCGAGCCGAGTCGGGAGGCCTGCTCGGAAGCGATGCAGGCGGACTTCGGTCGGAACGCCTCGACGCCCTGAATCGTCTCTCTGAGATTGTTCCGATTCGCACCACCGAACAGCCGAACGGAATGATCGACATCTTCTCCGGGACCGAGTTCCTGATCATCAACGGCAATACGCAGCATCTGGAATCGCGTGTGATCCCCGATCGCGGCGTGCCGGTCAATCATCTGGTCTTTGCGAAAACGCAGGCCGTGTTCGAAGCGTCCGCTGGCGAACTGGGGGCCTCGATGGACGCCCGGGATAACGTGTTGGGCGGATTCGCCGATGACCTCGACCTGTATACACAGGCGATCATCCAGGAAGTGAACCGTATCCATGCTTCCGGCGAGGGGCTCGAAGGCTACGAGTCGGTAACGGGAACTTACCGGATGGAAGACACGTCGGTCGCTCTGAATGAGGCCGGGCTGGCCGCCACTCCTCAACATGGCTCGTTCGAGATCAAGATCTTCGACAAAGAGACGGGAACAACAGAGACAACGCTGATCGAAATCGATCTCGACGGGCTCAACGGCGACGACACAAGCCTGGACGATCTGCAGGCTTCGCTCGATGGTATCGCGAATCTCTCGGCAAGCATCGATGTCCGTGGGCGACTCGCGTTGACAGCCGACTCCGGATACGAAATCCGTTTCTCGAACGATACCAGCGGCACGCTGGCCGCATTGGGAATCAACACCTTCTTCCAGGGAGATGACTCCAACAACATTGCCGTGAACGAGACGCTCAAGGGGAATCCGAACCTGTTCGCCGCGGGGCAGGGAGGCGGGCCGGGAGACAACTCGAACGCAAAGCTGATGGCGACCTTCATGGAGAGCCCGCTTGAACTACTCGGTGGCGCCAGTCTCGATAGCTTCTACGAAGGTGTCACGACCCGAATCGCTTCGGGAGCGGCAGCCGAAACCGCACTGCACGAAGGGTACACCTCGTTTCAGGACACCCTGGCCGGACTGCGGCAGCAACGTTCGGGTGTGAGTCTGGATGAAGAGGCAATCAAGATCATGGAGTATCAGCAGGGGTACTCGGCGTCGGCTCGAATCATCAGCACGATCGACGAACTCTATTCCATCCTGCTCAATATCTGACGGGACTGACTCCGGCAGGCTGAAACCACGAACGGAACTCTAGACAGGATTACCACGAACCGTGTCACTGGGACCGATTCTTCCGGGACGTATCCCGAACTCGCTGATTTACAACCGCGCGCTCCAGAACCTGGATTCGCGAACGCGGATCTTCAGCCAGTTGCAGGATCAGATTGCCACCGGGCAGAAGTTCCAGACCATTGGGGAAGACCCGACATCGGCTGTGAAGACCATTCTGATGCAGCAGACGATGGAACGGCAGACGCAGACCGCCATCAATGTTGAGGTCAGCCGGTCGCTGCTCTCGGCTACCGAAGGAAGCATGTCGCGGATTAACGACGTCTTCAACTCGCTGCAGTCGCACATCCTGTCCGGTCTGGGGGATACGACCTCAGAAGCGGAGAAGAAGCAGCTGGCGACCGAGATCGGCACGATGATTCAGGAGCTGGTCAACGTCGGGAATACCAAGTTCCGGGGGCGGTATCTGTTCGGCGGGACCGAGAACTCGGGAGCCCCGTTCGCTCCGGCTGGAAACAATGATGCCGTCCGTTTTTCCGGTTCGCTGGCCACGATTGAATCGTTTGTCGCACTGGAAGGCCTGATGGCCAACAACGTGAGTGCCGACTCGATCTTCAGTCCCACCGTCGACGTCAACGGCAGCAACGTCAATCCTGCGGTGACGGCTCAGACCCGCATCAAGGACCTGTTCAGCGGCTCCGGGGTCGAACTGGGAACAATCGAAGTGACCGTCGACACCGGCGGTGGACCCCAGACCGAACAGATCAATCTGACGTCGGCGAGTTCGGTTCAGGATCTGATCACGCGCATCGAAGCCCCTTTCGGCGGCGATCTTACCGTCGCCGTCACATCAACTGGCATTTCGCTCACGCCGGCTGCCGGGACGGTTGCGGTGACGGATCTGGCCAACAGCAATGTTGCGGGCCGGCTCGGCCTTGAGTCGGCTGCAGCCGCTTCGATCAACTCGACCGATCTCGATCCCCGTCTGACGCGACTCACTCCGCTGGCGGCTCTTAATGGCGGAACTGGAATCGGTCCCACGGCCGGAACCGGAATTGTTGTTACGAACGGGATCAACTCGGCCACCATCGATCTGGATGGGCTCACGACAGTCGAAGACTTCTTCAACGCCCTGAAGTCGGCCGATATCGATGTCGAGGGAGGATTCACCGCCGATGGACGCGGGCTGAAGATTACGAGCCGGCTCAGCGGAGTCGGCGTTTCCGTCGGCGAAAACGGCGGCACGAACGCTCAGTTGCTTGGCATCAAGACGTTCTCGGCGAGTACATCGCTGGCGGAACTCAACGACGGTCGTGGTGTCCCGGTCGACAGTCCGTCCGAACTGCAGATTGTTCGTCGCGATGGTTCGGAAATTAGTATCGAACTGGATGGAGCCAAAACCGTTCAGGATGTGCTCGATCTGGTCAATGCAGCCGACCCCGGTGTGCTGACTGCGTCCCTGAATACGACCGGTAACGGCATCGTTCTCAGCGACACTTCCGGGACCGGAGCACTGACCGTCATCGACAATGCGATCTCGGAAGCTCTGAAGGTCGCCGGCGTCGACGACGGCAATGCCAATCTCACCGGAGCTGATATCGGTGCGACATCGACCACGACCACGCTCGCCAGCCTGAATGCCGGAGCCGGCGTGCCGGTCGGAGCCGGCACACTCGATATCACCCGCCGCGATGGAACGGTGGTGAACGTCGATCTCTCCACAGCCGTGACCGTGCAGGATGTGCTCGATCTTGTGAATGCCGTCGATCCCGGCAATCTGGTGATGACGCATAACGCGACCACGAAAGGCTTCGAACTCAACGACAACTCCGGAACTGGCCCGCTGACAGTCGCCACGAGCACGCTTTCCACGGGGCTCGGCATCGCCGGCAGCGAAGACGGCGTGAATGATCTCGTCGGCACTGATCCGAACATGAAGCGTTCGAACGGCCTGTTCGATCTGATGTTCCGCTTGCGGGACGCTCTCGACACCGGGAACAATCAGGAAATTGAACTTGTCTCCGGACTGCTGGAAACCGAAATGGCCCAGTTCAACATCGTTCGTGGCGATGTTGGCGGACGACTGCAGATGCTCGATCGACAGGCGACAATTCTCGCCGATGAAGACATTCTGCTTCAGGAATCGATCTCGAATGTCTTCGATGTCGACATGGCTCTGGCGATCACGCAGTTCGCCAATCTTCAGGTCACGATCCAGGCGTCGCAGCAGATTGCCGCTCAGACCCTGCAGCTGAACCTGTTCAACTATCTGTAGGCTGCACCACGGCTGGAAATCCGCCCGGCTCCTCCCTAAGATCCCCGGCAGTTGGCGTGCCTCTTTCGACTCGGCACCGCCTCGCATTTTGTTGGATCGAAGGTGCAGAGCATGCAGACGGCCACCACCATCACGGAAACCCGGCGGATCGTCCGCGACGCTCGCGCAGCCGGGAAGATCGTCGGCTGCGTCCCGACCATGGGAGCGTTGCATGCCGGGCATGTCAGCCTGATAGAAGCGGCCCGTCGGGAATGTGATTTCGTGGTGGTGACGATCTTCGTCAATCCGACGCAGTTCGCCCCGCACGAAGATCTCGCCAAGTACCCGCGCCCGCTCGAGAAAGATCTCGAGAAGTGCGAAGCGGCGGGAGCCGATCTGGTCTTTCACCCGAGTGTCGACGAGATGTATCCGGTTGAACGGCAGGTCAATCTGCATGTCGGCGAACTGGCGAGTCGCTGGGAAGGATCGAGCAGGCCGACGCACTTCGATGGCGTCGCCACCGTCGTGCTGAAGCTGTTCAACATTACGCTGCCGGATAAGGCGTTCTTCGGAGCCAAGGATTTTCAGCAGCAGGCGATCATCCGCTGCCTCTGCCGGGATCTCGATGTTCCAGTCGAAATCGTCACCTGCCCCACGGTCCGGGAAGAATCTGGCCTCGCCATGTCGAGCCGGAATGTCTACCTTTCTGATGCCGAACGGGAGACCGCTCTGGCGATCTCGCGGGCATTGATGAACGCCCGCGATCGCTTTCAGGATCCGCAGTCGACGGTTGCCGATGTGCGTCAGCAGTTACGGCAGGAACTTCAGGCGGTCGACGGACTCGAGCTCGATTACGCCACGGTGGTGGAGCCGGTCGAATTGACGGAGGCCGACGAAAAGCAGCCCGAGATGGTGGCTCTGGTGGCGGCTCGGGTCGGGAAGACACGGCTCATTGATAACATGCTGCTCCACAGCAGCGGGCAGGGAAGCTGAGGAACGACGGATGCGACAGGTTCTGTTCTACATTTCACTGGACGCTCCCTTTTCGATCCTTCCGAACAGGCTCCCGGATTATCCTCTGCTCACGGTCGGAGCCGGGTATGTTCTGCTGGCTCTACTGGTCCTGCTCGGCATCTGGCAGACCTTTTATGGACCAAAGAATCTGACCGGGAAAGACGGCAAACCCGTACCTCCCGCCGCAATGTATCTCAACACCGTGCTGCCGTTCGTCATCGCCGCGGCTGCCGCATGGTTTCTCTCCCCCGTTCGCATCTTCCCGGTCTTCGGCTACGGAATGATGCTTCTGATCGCGTTTCTCGCGGGAGCGACCTGGGCGGGAAAGCGAGCCGTGAAAGTCGGGCTGCCCAAAGAACTGGTCTGGGATGTGGCGATGTGCATTCTGGTTTCCGGAATCGCCGGAGCCCGCATCTTCTACCTCGTTCAGAAACGCGATCAGGTGTTCCAGGGCGTGAACGGAGCAGGGGACTTCTTCTATCGGGTGATCAATCTCACCGATGGCGGTCTGGTCTTCTACGGCGGCCTGATTCTCGCGACAATCACCTACTTCGTCTTCTGTGCAATCCGGAAAGTTCGTCCGCTCGAACTGGCCGATGTCGTTGTGCCGTCGCTGTTTCTCGGCCTCGGCTTCGGACGACTCGGCTGTCTGTTAAACGGCTGCTGTTACGGCGATCGCTGCGATCTGCCCTGGGCGATCACGTTTCCGGCCGAATCGGTTCCCTGGTCAGCTCTGGTGAATCTCGGTTTTCTGAGCCCCGACGCCGCGGTCAGTTTCCCGCTGCATCCTTCGCAGATTTACAGCTCGATCGGCGGTTTTCTGCTCGCGTTCGTCACGGCGATGGTGTTCAAATATCGTCAACGAACCGGTGAAGTTCTGGCAGTTGGCGCGATTCTCTACCCGATCAATCGGTTCCTGATCGAGTTCGTTCGTGGAGACGAGTTCACCGTGCTGAACACCGGTCTGACCCCGTCGCAGAACACGAGTATTCTCGTGGTGGCCGCCGGAATCGCGTTTCTGATCTGGCTGGAACTGAAAGGCCAGCGGCGGCCGGAGGGCTCTGACCTCGCAAAATCGTCGTCTTCGACGTAATCTGAAGTGCACCTGCGGGTTCGGCGATTCTCTCCGCGGGATTTTTTCTGCAGCTTCGTCATCAGTTCAGGGAATTTACGGGAACTGTTGACCGGGCCCCTGCGTCTTAACGTGCGAATGCCGTGAAAAAGACAGACCTTGAACTCATCGCAGAATCTGTCCGAGGACAGACACCCGCCTTCGATACGCTCGTGATGCGGTATCAGGATCGGCTGTTCAATGCGCTGGTCCAGATCGTACGAGATCGGGAAGAGGCTCGCGATGTGGCTCAGGAGACGTTTGTCACCGCCTGGAGCAAATTGAGCTCCTTCCGTGGTGACGCGGAGTTTTACTCATGGTTGTTCCGGGTCGCCTACAATACGGTCATCAGTCGCCGACGAAAAAAGCGAGTCGCCACCGTTACTCTCACTCCCCCCGACCAGACAGGTCTTTCCTTTCCCGAAGACGGCCGGGCTCCTTCTCCCGGCGATCGACTGGAACGTCAGGAACGTCAGCAGATGGTGCACTCGGCTCTCGACGAGCTGCCGGAAGAATTCCGGTCTGTTCTCGTCCTCAAGGAGATCGAGAATTTCAAATACGAGGAGATCGCTCAGATTCTGGATCTTCCCCTCGGCACGATTCGCAGCAGAATTCATCGGGCGCGAATCCTGTTACGGGAAAAACTGACGCGGCTTCTCGACGAACAGGAACACCCCGGCCCGATTAATTCCCGGGCGGCCAACAGTTAACAACGGATTACGATGCGGTTTCCGCAGAGGACTTGAAGACACCCTTAGGGTGATCAGTTATGGGCAGCGAATTTCACGAAGAACTGATCTCGGCTTACCTCGATGACGAGGTGTCGCCCGAGGAACGCGCGAGCATTCGGCAGCAGATCGAATCCGATCCGACCGCTGAAAAGATGCTGGCCGATTTCCAGGAGATGGGAAACCTGCTCCGCAGTCTGCCGACGGAAAAAGCCCCGTCCGGCATGGTGGCCGCCGTCCATCAGCAGATCGAACGTCAGACACTCCTGCCCGCTGCCGACGCGAAAGGCTGCAAACCTCGTCGCCGGCCACTCTGGTTGACTGCCTCCACTGCGGCTCTCCTTTTGATCGGCTGCTGTTCGCTATTCTTCTATCGCTGGACGGTCTCGTTGGATCAGATGGCAAAAACCGGAGCCCTGGCCGATCAGACAATCGCTCAGAACGACGGACTTGCAGCACCGGGTTCCGGGCTCACTTCTCTTGAAGACCACGACACTCAGATCGACCACTTCGCCACGGGACGAGCAGCGGGCGGAGAGGGGACTTCGGTCGCCCCCGCAATGACCATGTCCTCGATGGAAATGGGGAGCGATGCTCCGCTCGACTCGATCCCCGCGCCTCCGATTTCCCCAGCGCTCGAAGAACGCGTGCTGGCTCGGCTGAACGAGTCCCGTAAGCTGGCCGAGAACATTCAACCCGGCGACCTGGTTCAGTTTGTCGACGAGAGTGGACAGGATGTCGCCGTGGTGGAGCTAAGCGTCGTCGATGTCGCCGATGCCTGCGGCCGCCTGCAACTCCTGCTGGTGAGCAACGATATTCAGGGTGTCGGCGTTGTGTCGCTGCCCTCTGCGACAGACAAGAGATCGGAACGTTTTGAGTCAGATCCAGCAGCCCCCGGCGAACCGGTTCCCACTCAGAAAAGCCCCAACGAGAAACTGACCGTTGAACCGGAATCCCGCGGAGATGACGAACTGGTGGCCCTGTATGTCGATGCCTCCGTCGATCAGGTGCTCAACTCACTAACCGCGATCACGGCTCTGGAGGGCGTCCAGAAAGTGCACTTCGGGGAAGCTCCGAATTTGATGCACGACGCCTATGCCGTCGTCCCTCTGGGAGCCGATTCCCCGGAGGAGGCCGAGTCGCTGAATCGCGCAGCCGCAGTGCCGTCCGATGAAGAGCGCAAGATCGAAGAAGAGAAACTGGGCGAGGCGATCCACCAGAACGCGATGGTTGCAACCGAGCGATTCTACATGACGCCCAGCGAAGTCTCGGTGAACTCAAAAGGCCGCGCCGTCCGATTCATCTATGCTCCAAAGAACCAGATGGCGGAGAACGCGCCCGCCAGCCAACCGTTCGGCGATGGTATTGCCGGCGTTCCACTCAAGCCGGACTCGGCTCCGTCCACGCTTTCCTTTGCAGATCCTCCGGTTCCCGAGATCACCACGCCCGATCTTCCCGAAGCGGATTACGCAAATGCGGCACTGCAGGCGGGTGAGCCGAAGGATTCGATGAGTTACCAGCTCGCCTGTACGCTGCGACCTCTGAACGTAGCCGGGAACAAACCGCAAGGCATCGCGAAGAGAAACGCCCGATCTGGTTCGGCTCCCGTGAGCACGAGTGAGCCTGAACTTCCCGAACCGTCCGCTCCCGCAGCGACTCTTGCCCAGAGTGAACTCCAGGCCCCGGTAGAAAGTTCGACCCGTCCACAGGGGAAACAGGCGACGCCGCCACAGCGCAGCCGCGTGATGATTGTCCTCTCTCCGGCCCGTTCTGATTGACGTTTCTCCGCGACCGATCATTTTCACAGCCTGCCCGAAGGAACATTTCGGCCAGGCTGTCTTCATTTCCTGAACGCGGGTCTTGTGTCGGTTTCAATTCCGATCACCATAAAGAAACGCTTTAGATGCTCCCTCGCACAGAACTCACACAGGACGCGGCTGCTGATGATCGTTACCAACATTGAATCGGGATGGGAAATCGTTTTTCAGCCCTCGCATGGTGTCCTGGCCGGATCGCTCGCTCTGAAGTTTGCAGACGAATGGCAGGGCCGCTTTTGGGTCGAGACAGTCGCAGCCATCATCGGACACGACGATGAGAAGGAGGACTTCGGAGAGAATCATTACCTCACCGAACTCGGAGCCCCACGCGATTTCACACTCATGGCAATGGACGATGAGACCCGCTTTCACGAAGCCAAACGACGGACCGGCAATGCCTATCGGAAGCACACCTGGATCGGTCTGTTGCAGGGAATGCACGTCGAGTTTCTCTACGATGACCAGGACGTGCTGCCGGAACTTCGCGAGCTGATGGACGAGGAGAAGAAACACCGCACGCGAGAACTGCGGCTGCTCGGCTTAAACAAGTCGGACCTGATTCGCGGCTACGACCTGCTCCGCTGGTGCGACCGCTGTTCCCTCATTCTCTGCCAGAGTGCCTTGCCAGCTGGCGGACGTCGACTGGAAATCATCACCACCAGCGATAAGACCCGCTACGAAATCTGGCAACGCGATGATGAATCAATCGGCGTGGCCCCGTGGCCCTTCGCGGCGACCTCATTCTCGGTCGGTGCCGAGGTTCGCATCGTGAAACAGCTCGCCTTCGAAAACGACCTGGAACTCGCCGACGCCCTTGAAGGGGCCGAACGCGATCAACGCGAGTGGACATTCCGCAAGAGCTGATTGGCCGCGTCACGTGACCTCTCGGGCGCCCTGACGGATGACTCAGACGCGTCTGTGTGCCGGGGAAGGCGGGACCTATTGGCCAGAGAGGTTTCGATGAACAACGTTGAAGGGAGCACCAATAAGTAAGTTCCCTCGCCCCCCGTGGGGGAGAGGGTTAGGGTGAGGGGGAAATGCGGGTGACAGGCTTCACGGGCCGTTGATTCTCATTTGTATGGAGCATCGCAAGTTGATCGCCCCCTCATTCGCCCTTCGGGCCTTCTGCTCCTGGCAGAGGTGTCAAGCCGCTCCCCCTGAAGGGGGCGAAGGAACATGAGCATTGACATCTTCGCCGTCATTTCAGCAATCAGCGGTGCACGTGTTGCTTCAGCGGTCCACAGCTTCTTCCTGTGACTGCGTCATCCAGACGTGCACGTCTGGGCCATCCTTGTTTGAAGCCATTTATGCTTTGCGGATGACGCTCACCGGATCGAAGTGTTCTCCGAGGACTTTCTCGCTGTCGCACTTCAGCCACTGCTGGAGGAGACCGGCATAGACCTGGCGGAAGTCGGTGTGGAATTTCAGGTCGCCCTGCTCCAGGTCGTCGAGGCTGGGATGCTTGCCGATCAGACCAGACTGCACCTGTCCGCCGATCAGGAACATTGGAGCGGCAGTGCCGTGGTCGGTTCCCTCGCTGGCATTCTCCGCCACGCGGCGGCCGAATTCACTGAAGCAGACAGTGGTCACGCGATCGAGATTGCCGGTCGCCGTGAGATCTTCCACGAACGCGGAAACCGCTTCTCCCAGTTCGCGCAGCAGCCCGGTATGAGCCGCCGCCTGCAGAGCGTGCGTATCGAATCCATCGATCTCGGCGTAAAAGATACGTGTTCCGAAATCCGCCGAGATCAACTGCGAGATCGATCGCAGTTTGCGGCCGAGACCAGTTTGCGGGTAATCCACCGCGGTGGACTGACTCTTGATCGACTCCTGAATCTGCTGGCTGACGTCGAGGGCGGTCACCGTGCTCGTCGTGAGGAAGTCGAGCATCGATCCTTCACTGTCCGTTGACTGACTCGCCATGCGGCGGAAGGCCTGCATCGACTCTTCCTCCTTCGCTTTCAGATGGAATTGATCCATCGACTGAATCGAGGGAATGCGATGGCTCCGAGAAAACAGGGCCAGCGGCAGCCGATCGTTTCCGACATGCACTCCGGGAATCTCCTGCCGCTCGGCGTGCTGGAGTTGATCGACCGTTCGACCGAGCCAGCCTTCATTGCGATCTTCCGACCGACGGTGACAGGTGTGCCAGATATCCATCGATTCAAAGTGCGAACGGTTCGGGTTCGGGTAGCCGACTCCCTGAACGATTCCCAGATGACCGGCTTCGAGCAGATCGGCAAAGCCTCGCAGCACCGGATTGAAGCCGAGCCGTTTGTCGATCTTAAGAACATCGTTCTTCGCAATGGCCAGTTTCGGTCGGGCTTTGTAATACCGGTCTTCGGCAAACGGGACGACGGTATTGAGGCCATCGTTGCCGCCGCTCATTTGAATGACGACCAGTACGTTATTCTGTCCGGACGCTTCCCGGGCGGCGGCTCGCAGGAAGGCGGGAGCCAGTCCCTGGGCACCGAGCGTGACGGCACCCGCGGCTGCCAGTTGCAGAAACTCACGACGATTGGACAACATCACTGCACCTCATCAGGCGAGTTGGTAGACGGGAAGAGAGACAAACAGAGCCAGCGCACGACGCAACCGTTTTTCCGGATCGCCCGAGCCACTTTCGAGCAGCTGAGTCAACTCGGTCGACGCTTCGGAATTGAGCGGTAAGGCGAGCAGGAGCGTGCTGAGGCGATCCACCACTTCTTCCGGATCGGCCCAGCCCTGAGAGTCACAATACTCCTGCAGATCACCACCGCCGAAGCGGGTCTCCGATCGCGCGAGCAGATCGTGCATCATGTTGGCGCGAGCGAGTAGTGTCGAGGAGTTGATCCACTCGCGACCGCCATTCCAGCCCTTCACGTTCGGCGGGAAGAACAACAGCTGCCCCAGATCCTTCAACGAGTTACTGAAGCCGATCAGATTCGTCGAGCCATCGAGCGTTCGCAGAAAGCCGACCGCGAATTCGATTGGCGAGCGGAACTTTCGGGCCCGGGCGTGCTCGGAATAAAACAGGTTGCTGCTGAGAATTCGCTGCACGAGCGGTGCGATCTGCAGGCCGGACTCGCGGAACTCGACCGCCAGCGGCTCGATCAGCTCCTCGCCGCTCAATCCTTCGTCTGCGACGAAGTAACGAACCAGCTTGCCGGCAATGAAGCGGGGACAGTCTTCCCGATCAAGGACGATATCGACGCCCTGTTCGCCACCGAACTGACCGCGCTGATCGAAGAGGCGTTTCGTGCCGTCGTCGTGCTGATACGGATTGAAACGGTATTCGTTCCGTCGAACTTCCCAGCCGGTAAAACAGCGGGCAAGTTCGCGAATATCCTGCTCAGAATAGCGGCCTTCGCCGAGCGTGAAGAGTTCCATCAGCTCGCGTGCAAAGTTCTCGTTGGGATGCACCTTCCGATTCGAATCGGAATCTAGGTACATCAGCATGGCCGGGTCTTTGGAGACCTCATGCACCATCGCAGCGAAGTCCCCCAGAGCATGCTCGCGAAGTAGCCGATTTTGCCGCAACAACAGCTGAGGATCGCGTACCTTGGCCCCGCTGGTCGCGAAGTGTCCATGCCAGAAGATGGTCATCTTTTCCCGCAAGGTGGCCGATCCCTGCAGCAGACGATGAATCCACCACGCCGGCAGCTGATTCAATCCGCCCGCGGCCAGAATACTGGTGACCAATGCCTGCGAAGACGACTCCACTTCCGCTGACTCGACCTGGGAGACGGCTTGCGTTGCCAGCGTCACTGGACTTAACGGCAGTGATTCCTGCAGCGTCTGCCAGTTGGCACCGAACCCGGCTCGGCGATGAAAATGCGCCACATGAGCGAGCGACCAGTCCTCTGCCCCGGTTGGCTCATACGGAGCCCAGGCCCACTCTGGATCGATCGAATTGGAAGCCGGGTTCATCACGGCAGCACCTCGCATTCCGTCGCAGCCATGCCATGTGCACGCTGCAACAGAGTTTGCCTGCAGGGGGAGAGAATCACCAAAGACGTAAGGAGAGCGTCGATCGCTGCCGAGGCAGCGACCACTGCTCGATGACGGGACCCGGCGTGGTTTATTCCGCCTTTTGAATCCGGTCCCAGCTGATGCTGATATCGAGATCGAGGGTGTCGTCGGACGACGAGAGTTCCAGACGTCCCTTGTCGAACAGTTTGACAATTTCGATGCCGGAATCGATCTCGGTCTCGGCTTCGACTCGCGTATGCCCTTCCTTAAGCATGTTCTGGGCAATCAGATGCTCACGGTTGGCGAGCAGCAGTTCAAAAATGCCGTCGGTGGAAAACTGAAGAATGGTATTCGCCGTGGCTTCCGCCTCGGGCGACGTTTCGGCACGGGCATCTTCGGAAACCTGAGTCAGAATCTGTCGGGCCAGTTCGCCGGTGGAGGAGATCACCATCAGCTGGTCGTTGAATCCCATCGCGGGAGCATAGTTGTAAGTGAGAGGGACCACTTCCTGATCCTTCTTGTCAGCCGGCGTCACGATCCGTGTGCTGATCAGCTCACCGTCGTCGATGTCTTCAAAGTCGAGTTCGAGCTGGGGATTCCCCTTCATTGCTCCGACGATATTGAAGAAGCCGATCGCATTCATGAAGTTGCGGCGGAACGCCCCGCGGGTCGCTTCCGGATCACGCATCTCAGCGACCAGCGCGAAAGCGGGAAGCTTAATCGACGGTTTCGTATCGAGGCGATCGTACGACTGCTGAGCGACGACAAGTTGCAGTCGCGGGCTGAAGGCTCCAAGAATGTCTTCGGAGAAGCTCCGACCGCCGAAGAGTGTCGACAGTCCGGTCTCGGCTTTGGCGAGTCCATCGTTGGCACTTTCGTTGAACAGATCACCGGCTCGCTGCAGCATGAGCGCCAGATCGCGATAGGTCGAGATCGTCAGAATGTTGCCGGGGACATGAATCGGAGCCGCAGCCTGGCCTTTGCCTTCCGGACCGAAGTAGTGGACCCGTTCTTCCGAGATCTTGCTGCGATCAAGCGGGATCGAAAATGAAGCCGAGACGGACCGGCGGCCCGGCATGATGTCTGCCGTCAGATACGGAGCTTTGCTCAGCCCTTCGAGGACACCTCCCAGAATGATCTCTCCGCCCGGATCATCGGCTTTGCCCTGCAGCAGCTTTTCATCAGGACTGGCCGAGCGAATCGTCGCCAGATCGACATACAGCCAGCCAATCGACTCTTCCGATCTCGCATCGCGAGCCTGTTGAAAGTTGGGACGAACAGCCAGACTCTCGGTCGGCGTTTCGTAGATCGCGTCGATCACTCGGCGGCCGAGCTCGCTCTTGTTCGTCAACACAAGCCGGTCGGCGGCAATACCGAAGGCGAACTTGTCACCACGAAAAACGCGGGCGTCACGATACTCGGCTTCCTGAAACGGAGCTTTCTTACCTTTGCTCTCGGCATCGGCATTGGCCAGTTCGACCAGGCCGTCGACGATCTCGTTGAGAGACTCTTCGCTCTCGGCGTGCAGAATAAGCACGGCTCCCTGACTGAGCGGATCGAAGCCGAACGTGACGCCGTTCTCGACCAGAGCGGTCAGCACATCTTCCCACTCGCGACCGAGCTGAGCTTCGATGATACCGAGCGCCTCGCGGGCTTTGACCGAATCGTCTTCTTCGAGAGCCTGTCCAATCGCCGGGATCTGCTTGAGCTGTTCGACCAGGGCGGGGACCGCGGGATCGTCGCGGAGCCGGCGGATCAGATCGCCGGGCTGATCGATTTCAGCGTAAATCACGGTGGAAATCGGCAGCAGATGCTCTCCGCCATCCTCAGCCATGAGGGGGGAGCAGCAGAAAACAGCCAGTACAGCAGCCAGAACGGGAACTCGCATCGATATCGATCCTGTGAATGACGGAATTAACACTTCTGCATACCTCTCCATCGGTGATGCAGGTTTCATTTTAATTTCGTCAATCAGGAACGGAACGGCAGTAAACGGAATTCCGGGACTGGAACGGCGCAGCCTGAGAGGTTCTCACCAAAAAAGGCGACACTCCGAAGAGCGTCGCCTTTTGAATTTAGCGGTTTCGATTCCGCAGAGATCCGACAGTTTAGAACTCGCCGATCACGTTGCCATCGTCCCGCATGCTGAGATTCTGCCAGGTCGGGAGATGAATGTTCTCACTGATGCCCCGAATGCTGCCGTCCATGAGCATGGCGTTCACCAGTCCCTGATGATAGGAGCGGGAAGTCACGGCCGCGTAAGTTGGCTGGGTGCACGACTTCGACTCACGGCAGTTGGTGAAGTCGCCATCGTCGGACGAACCGCCGCTGCCGCTGATCGCGACTTTGGTGTTCGGCGTGAAGGTGGTGGTGAAGCCCGTCTGGTGGACACGTCCATCGACCCATTCGGTATGTCCGGTGTCGGTTTTGAAGTCCCCGTTGGTGTACCCACTGATGGTGCTGACCGAAACGCCGGAGACGCTATTCCCCAGACCGCTGATGTCGTCTCCGTCGCGAACGTACGGAGTGAAGGCTTTCACTTCCGCGAAGCCAAGCGTATTGCTCAGGCCATCGGTGAAGGAGGCGTCGGTGAAGCTGCTGTTCGGGGCAAATGCACCCGGTCCCTTCTGCTGGGTGTTGTTATCCCAGACAAACCATGGCCCGGCACTGTAACCATACGAAGTCGGGTAGTAATCGGTCCCACGAGGCTTGTCGTTGACATCCGAAGGGCAGACATAGATCGCGACGCGAACGTTGGCCGGAGGAGAGCCGGGTGTGTAAGCGGTCTCGAAATCGGCGACATCGAACAGCGAACCCTGCTCGACAAAGGGAAGGATTCGGGCATGAACCGACCACTGTCCGCCCGTGGTTCCAGCCGCATCGTGGCAGAAGGAGGGGGGAAGTTTGGTGTAGGTATCGAGGTAATTATGGAGAGCGAGCCCGATCTGCTTGAGATTGTTCTTGCAGGAAGACCGCCGAGCCGCCTCACGAGCCTGCTGAACGGCTGGAAGGAGCAAAGCAACCAGAATTGCGATGATGGCGATCACCACCAGCAATTCAATCAGTGTGAAGGCATTTCGTCGTAGTGAACTGGAGGGAGTGGAGGTCGGGCGGGATACCGTCGGATCGATCATGGACGCTCTCTATCTGGCTAAGGGCTGGATGCTTAGGCTGGCTGACGGAGGTTGGCTGACCTGTTGCTGCAACTGAGACTCAGTGTCAATTGCGTCTCCAGTCTACGTTTCGAGTGACAGCCGTCAATCATCCAGCAACCATCAATGATCGTTTTCTTGAAAGTCGTCCCCTCAATTCGGACCGAGCGGTGTTCACCTGCACCCATCTCTGACCCAGAATCGGCCGCCCGGCGATGAAAAACGCATGAATCCGCCGGAAAACGCCGAGAACCCTGTGTATGCGGTGCCGGGCGGTCGTTGACCATTCGAGGCCGACCCGCTACCCTATTCCGCTGAACATTTTCTTGTCCGGCCGTTTGAGCATTCTTTTGCATTGGTGCTCATGAAACCGCGAAGCCGCCTGTGGAGGCGTGTGACGGGTTCGGTCCATTTGAGGAACGTATGATGGCAGAGATCAACGTCAAAGAGATTCTGGACGCTGGCGTCCACTTCGGTCACCCGGCCAGCCGCTGGAACCCCAAGATGCGACCCTATATCTATGGTCGCCGCAATAAGATTCACATTATCGACCTGAAGGAAACGGTTCGCGGCCTCATTCGGGCTCAGCGTTACCTGGAAAAGGTCTCTTCGCAGGGCTCGCTGATCCTGTTCGTCGGAACCAAGCGTCAGGCCGCCGGCACGATTCGTGAATGTGCTCAGGCTTGTGGCATGCCGTACGTCAGCGAACGCTGGCTGGGCGGAATGCTGACCAACTTCCGCACGATTCGGAACCGCATTAAGCGTCTGGACGAGATGGACCAGTTGCGGGAATCGGGCGAAATGGCTTCCTTCTCGAAGAAGGCTCAGTCGAAGTTGACGCGGGAGTACCGCAAGATCGACCGTAACCTCGGCGGAATCCGGGAAATGAACCGGTTGCCGGAAGCGATCGTCATCATCGATCCGACCAAAGAGCACAACGCGGTTCACGAAGCTCGCCTGCTGGGCATCAAAATTGTCGCTCTGATCGACACCGATTCCGATCCCGATCTGGTCGACCTGCCGATTCCGGGCAACGACGACAGCATGCGTTCGATCCGCCTGATCGCCACGCACCTGTCCAACGCCGTGATCGCCGGAAAGGGTGATCAGCCGCAGAAAGAAGACAAGATTCCTGCTGAAGAATCGATGAAGCCGGTTCCCAGCATTTCGAAGTGATTCCAGATGGCATCGTCCCCCGGTTCCCGTGAACCGGGGAGCCGATTTTCAGGTCCAGATTCCGACCGACAGGGATTACAGCGACCGCCAGATGAGGGAGCCGGTCGTCCCGGCCGGATTATTCCGGATTCCCGCTGCAGACAGTTCAGCGTGGAGCGTACGGGCCCGCTGCGTCATCCCTCCCCGAATGAGACGCTAATTTTTACAGGAGATGATAAAGATGGCCGAAATTACGGCTGCCGCAGTTCGTGCTCTGCGGGAACGTACCGACCTTCCGATGATGCGGTGCAAGCAGGCTCTCGTCGAAGCTAACGGCGATGAAGACAAGGCAATTGAGATCCTGTCCTCGCAGACCGCCAAGATCAAAGCCAAGCGAGCCGAGAACGCCACGACCGAAGGACGTATCTTCGTGGCCATGAAAGACGACGGCAGCGAAGCAGCTCTGGTCGATTTCCAGTGCGAAACGGCTCCCGTCGCCGGGGCAGAAGGGTTCCTGAAGCTCGGCGAACTGATGGTCGAACAGCTCCTCAACGGCCCGGGCGCCGAAACTCCGGCCGACCTGATGTCTCAGGAAGCTCCGGGGCAGGGCGGCAAGACTCTGCAGGACCTCCTCGACGACCTGGTCAACAAGATTGGCGAGAAGTTCGACGTGGCCTTCATCTCCCGTCGCAAGGGACCGGTCGGCTACTACGTTCACCACGATGGCAAATCGGGAACGCTGTTCCAGGCTGAAGGGGAAACCGCTGACCAGGAAATCCTCCGCGATGTCGCCATGCACGTCACGGCTCTGCGTCCGACCTACGCCACGACCGACGAAGTTTCCGACGAGGCGGTGAAAGCCGAACGCGATCGTCTGACTCAGGAAGCGCTGGCAACCGGAAAGCCGGAAAACATCGTTTCCAAGATCGTCGATGGCCGCATGAAGGTCTTCTATCAGGAACAGGGTGTCCTGGAAGCTCAGTCCTTCGCTAAAGACGAAACCAAGACTGTCGGCCAGATTCTGGCTGAGAAGAAGCTGAAGGCCAAAGGGTTCGATACCCGCGTCATCGGCTAGGCAGTACGATTGCCGGGTGGCACTGGCCTTGCCGGTGCCTGGTCAGACGAGCCTGCTGAAACGAAGCCAAAGCGGAGCCTTCGGCACTCGTCTTGAACCTCACCCGCACTGTGAATTGTGATACGCTCACGGGCCGATCAGAGACCATTTCTGACGGCCCGTTTTCATTTCCATACGATCTTTTCTCTCCGGGGGTGACGATGTCTGCTGATTCGTCTGATCTTGTTTACAAGCGCGTTCTGCTCAAGATTTCCGGCGACAGCTTCTGTCGCAATCGCCAGGGCGGCATCAGCATGACGGAGATCTCACGGGTCGCTGAAGAGATCCGCGATGTCGTCAATAGCGGCGTCCAGCTGGCCATCGTCTGTGGCGGCGGCAACATTCTGCGGGGCAAGCAGTTCTCCGAAGGCAGCAGTGCCATCAAGCCGGCGACTGCTCACTACATGGGAATGACGGCCACGGTCATCAACGGTCTGGCTCTTCAGGACGCCCTGGAACACATCGGTGTCCCCACCCGATTGCAGACCGCCATCCGCATGGACAGCGTTGCCGAGCCGTTCATCCGCCGACGCTGTGTCCGACACCTTGAGAAGGGACGTGTGGTCATCCTGGCCGGCGGAACCGGCAGCCCGTATGTCACCACCGACACGGCTGCCGCGCTGCGAGCCCGCGAGATCGAAGCCGATATCCTGATGAAGGCCACTCGCGTGGACGGCGTCTATTCCGACGATCCGGAAAAGAACCCGCACGCCCTCCGCTACAATCATATTTCCTTCAACGACGTGATCTCCCAGCGTCTGCAGGTGATGGATGCTCAGGCGTTTCATCACTGCATGGAACACGATATTCCCATTCTGGTGTTTGATTTCCAGAAGTCCGGGAACATTGTGAATGCGGCGAAGGGAGTTCGAGTCGGAACGCTCGTCGACTCGAAAGCCGAAGAAAGCTGACCGACGATCGCTGGCGAGAGTTTGGCCAAATTCGTTAAGCTGCAGCGTGTGGACCCCGCATTCATGTTCTGGCGGTCAGTGATGCTGACTGTCACTGGATTAGAAGAGACTCAGTTATGGACCGTGATGAAATTCTTCTCGACTGCGAAGAGCGTATGGAGAAAGCGGCAAGCGTGCTTGCCGATCAGCTGAAAGGGCTCCGCACCGGCCGGGCCAACCCGGGTCTGGTCGATTCGATCCGCGTCGACTATTACGGCTCCCCCACTCCGTTGAAGCAGCTCGCCAACATCGGCGTACCTGAGCCGCAGCAGATCGTGATTCGTCCGTTCGATGCCTCGGCTCTGGGCGAAATCGCCAAAGCCATTCAGGCCAGCGATGTCGGTCTGGCTCCCAACAACGATGGCAAAGTGATCCGCCTGACGATTCCACCGTTGTCGACCGAGCGACGTAAGCAGCTCGTAAGCCGCGTGAAGGAGTTCGCCGAAGAAGCCCGCGTTTCGATTCGGAACATCCGCCGAGATGCCAACAAGCATGCCGATCAGGCCGAAAAGGACAAGACGATGTCCGAGGACGAACGGGATGACGTGAAGGAAGAAATTCAGAAGCTGACCAAGAAGTACGAAGGTCAGGTCAATGAACTGGCTGACGCCAAGGAAAAGGACGTGATGGACGAGTAATCCGACTGCGTCTCGAATCACAAAACGCTCCGTTCACGACTGGTGGACGGAGCGTTTTTCGTTGAAGACCGCGTCGCCTCGTTGGGACACACTGTGATCCAAACGCTCCCAATCGCGGGCCAGAGGCTGAGATCGCAGTTTTGGCGATCTTCGCAAAAAGCCACGACAAAAATTGCTGAGGCCTGATACCGAGGGTACACTGATGACTTTTGTGCACGTCTCTTTCGTGCCGCTTATTCGCCTCGTTTGCCCCCTCTTTCCGCGTCAGGTCTGCCATGCCGATTCAGGTTACGTGCGAGAATTGCTTTCACGATCACACGGTCAAAAACGAATTCGCTGGCAGGAAATTCAAATGCAAAGGATGTGGCGAACCCCTCCAGGTTCCGAAACCGAAAGCGAAGTCTCGTTCTCGACGAGCCGATGAGGATAATTTCCTCGGCGCTCTCGATGCCGCCGCCAGTGATCAGGGACGTAACCTCCCCCCCGCTCCCGCCGCCCGCAAGAGGTCCTCAGGGAAGGCGACTTCGCCAAAGAAAACTTCTTCCGGCGGAGGATTGGACGACACTCACAAGAAAGCCATCGTCGGCGGCCTTGGCACCATTCTGCTGCTCGTGCTCGCGGTCGGTTTGAAACTGGTGAATCGGACCGACATCGTCGATCGTCTCATTCCCGCGAGTGTTTCGTGGCAGGAGTTTGAGCTGAACAACGGAGCAATCACCGTCGACATGCCGGGGGCCCCGCTATCGAAAGCCGAGCCACTCCCGGAAGGGCTTGTCGATCACCAGCAATACTATGCCGACTCGAAGCACTTCGGCTGCTCGGTTTCCGCGGGCACGATCGATGCTTCCGGAGTCGAAGACTGGCAGAAGCGGATGTTTCGTATCGATGTGCTGAAAGGGCAAGTTCTCCTCGATCTCCTGGAGAATCCACTGACCAGAACGCGAATCTCCGACGAGTTCATCGACTTCAATGGGATCCGCACGTTGCACACGGTCACCGAAGGAACCGATGCCGCGCACGACAACCGCAAGGTCCGAGGACACGGCTACTACTTTCTGGCAGGGCCGGCTCTGTATGCTCTGGCATTCGTTGAAGCCGCCGACCGCCCCCAGGAAGAGGAACGCCAGCATTTCCTTGACTCGGTCAGTTTCTCTGACGAAATACTCACCGCTTACCGGGACTGGCAGGGACAATGGGACAACAAACCCGCCAGCAATCTCGCGCAAAACGAAGCGACCGCCCCGGACGAAGCTCTCGAGAATCCCCCCACGCCCGACCCGAATCTTCTCGCCAAAGGGACAACTCCGGTAGAGCCTGCTGACGATTCCTCGATGAGCGGCAGCTCTTCAATGACCGACGAATCGGTCGCCGCAAACGAACCTGACACCTCTAAGCCAGCCCCGCCAACGCCGTCCGTTCCTGTCGAACCGGAAGAGATTGAGTGGACGATCGGCCCCGATCCGTTGCCGGAAGTTCCGTCCTGGACGATGGCCAGCAAGGTCGCGATCGATCTTCCGAACGGAACCGATGAAGTGATCGTCCCGAACCTCTACTCATCGGATATCTTCGTGACGCCCAGCATTATCGAGGTCTCCGGCACGGTCCGCCTCGATTTGAAAACGGGCAAGCCCGAGAAGACTTTCGCCGGCACGGCGAGTTCGCCCCGGAACTTCGAGTTCAGCCCGAACGGCAAGCGGTTTCTGTTCCGGCAAATTAAATCGAATCTGATCGACGTCTGGGACTTCGATCGGTCCAAGGTTGTCACGCAACTTCACATCCCGGAGATCGAAACCAAATCGATTGATCCGGTCAATCAGGTCTGCTTCGTCGACGACGAGCACGTCGTCGTGTTTCAGCACATCGACAATAAGGAATCCAACGTCTATCTGTTTGAACTGACGACCGAAGCCGATCGGCATGAACCGGTGCAGACTGCGACCGTCGAAGGATTCGCATTGCTCGGCTCCACAGTAACCAGCCCCGGAGGCCGGTACCTGGCCGGGGAATCGTGGACGTCGAATCAGGTCAATATCTGGGACTGGGAACAGAATCGCTGGGGCGGACAGTTGATGTTCCCCAAGTCGTCGCTTCGCGGACGAGGCTACTCGCTGGAAGGAATCGCATTCAAGCCGGACGGTTCCGAAGTCACCATCGTCGCCGAAGCGACTGGCGACCGTACCAGCATTTTCTCGTTCTCCATGAACGACGGCAGCATGCTCTGGGAACACCACTTTGACGCCGAACTGGATCAACTGGTTGCCGGAGCTGATTTCTTCGACAAGCGAGACTTCGTCCACAACCTCCGCTGGAGTTGGGACGGAAGCGCATACCTTCTGGCGGGTAAGTATCTCGTCGATCTGGCCAGCCAGAAAACTCTCTGGACAGTCAACTCTTTTCCCGATGACAAGTTCGTCAATCTGCACAACAACCGCACGTTTCACCTTACGCCACGAGGTGTGCTCTCGATTGAGAGCGATGAGTATCGCCGTCAACTTCAGTTGAAACCTTTCGATCTCGACAAGCTGCAGAAATCGCTAACCCTGCTCGAATCGCCCGGGGAGTATCTGCTTGGCCCCGGAACTGAAGTCGCCATCGAAGTCGCGGTCGACTCGGTTCACACCGGCTCAAAAGATGAGATTCAGACTCAGCTGGAAGAGCTGTGGACGGAGAAACTCGAAGAACTCGATTTCGTCGTCAAGGAGGGAGCTGCCCTCAAGCTGCACTACGACTATCGCGACTTGAAGGGGAAGGACCTGACCGAACGTTCGACCAACCGCACCATCCCTTCCACCGCCATCCAGGCCCGCATTCAATGGCTCCAGGGAAGTTCAAAGAAGCCGCTCTGGGAATTCGAGAAGCAGTTCGAACTTCGTCTTGTCTTCCTCGACAAGGAAGGAAGCGCAGAGACAGTTCGAGAAAAGACGATCGAGGAATATCTGGCCGAGCTCAAGCAGCAGTCCATTCCGTATCTCATTCCCAACGACAAAGAACTGCCGATGCTGCCTCAGTTCGCGAGAACCGCCTATTGAGGCGACGGAGTCAGCTGCTGGAGCAATTCCAGCAGTGAAGGCTGCTCGGAATCGACCAACGGACGAGTCGGCAGCGGCAAACCATCGGCCCGGACGATGCTGTCACTCCGCGTCACAGCCGAAGGAGCACAGGTCAACTCCAGCACACTCTCCGATTGAATGCTGTCAGTCGCTCCATCGTGCAGATGGATGATGCGGGGATGATCGGCGGTGAGCCCTTTGGTCCATTCAGGCAGTTCCCCCAGGCAAATCACAAGATCGACGTCCTTCCGGTCGATCAGTCGTGAAGGGGTCCATCGTTGCGGATCGTATTCGACGCCGCTCTCAGTGAAACAGACATGGTCGGGGAAGCCGCTCATCGCCAGCAGAGTCTCGCTGAACGCGCCGGCTGCCGGTCCGCTTCCGGCGGAAAGAGCATGCAGGCGGGCAGAACTATTGGCATCGGCAAGGAGAGCCGCGATCTGAATCTGGAGACCTTCGTCGGATGAGCCGTGCATCAGAACCGGATACGCGGCTTCGGTCACGAGCTTTGCCAGAAACTGGCCGACATCCGAAACATCCTGGGTCTCGGAATCGGACTGCAGGGCTTCCCGCCAGGCCAGCAACAGGGCGAGAAGTTCAGCAGAAGCCACTTCGTAAATCTCGGTGTACCGGTCCGCCTGCACGAGCCGCTGCGAATCACCAATGTAGATGACTCTTCGAGGCCCATCCTTCAGGAAACGGGATTGGGGAGCCAGCAGCTTCTCCTCAACTCGCGGCCAGACCTCGAAGACATCGACATTCAGACAAACTAACACATCGCATCGATGGCGAATCTCGCCGAAGGTGCAGCTTGCTCCGCCGAAATGCAGATAGCCCCGCTGCGACTCCGAGCTGTCGGACGTCGCGACGATCATTCGAGCCGATTCCGCCAGTCGAACGACGGCTGCCTGCTCGGCGAGTGTCAATCCCCGGCAACCAGTCAGAAGGGGCTGATGAGCTTCAGACAGCCAGGCCTGAGCCTGGGCGATTCGATCGTGCAGGTCAGGCTGAGGATGCTCTTTCGCCCGTAACACATTGTCTTCAAGCCACTTACGAGCACAGTCGCTGCCATTGAGGAGATCAACCGAGTCACTTTTCAGCTCGACGGACAGGTCATCGCACGCCAGTCCACAGCCGAAACAGGTCACATCTTCCAGGGGAGCGTTCATAAGTTCAGGCAGTGAAGGGGCGAGCGAATCCGGCATTGACCAAAACGGTCCTTCGCGACAACATACCAGCTTCCGCCGGACTTTGCGACGGGGACCGTCGCCTCTGGCCTTCCAATCCGTCGCAAATCCTTGTGACGACAATCAATACGCCCTTCGTCAGAAGTGAGACACGGATGTCTTATCACCTGATCGACCTCGTTCAATCCCTGGGGACGCCGCGAATTCTGGTTCTCGGCGACCTGATTCTCGACCGCTATCTCTGGGGAAATGCCGAGCGCATCAGCCAGGAAGCCCCCGTCATTTTGTTGCGGGAAGAGAAGCAGGAGCTCCGCCTCGGCGGTGCAGCGAACGTCGCCAATATGCTTCGTGGTCTTGATGCCGCCGTGACGATGGCGGGTGTCGTTGGAGATGACCGCGACGGTGAAGATGTCCGAGCCGCCCTGCAGGCGGTCGGTGTCGATTGCTCGGCTGTTCTGACCGACCGCTCTCGCCCCACGACGATGAAACAACGCCTCATCGGCCACGCTCAGCACCGTCATCCCCACCAGATGCTGCGAGTCGATCGCGAGTGCCGCGAGCCGCTGGAACTGATCTACGCGACTCAACTGATGGACCGCATCATCGGCATGATCGCCGATCATGACGCCGTCCTGATTTCCGATTACGCCAAAGGAGTCTGCACGCCAGAAGTTCTGCGTCGCGTGATCGATGTCTGCCGCGATGCAGGCGTGCCGGTGATTGTTGACCCCGCCCCAACCGACGATTACAGCAACTATACGGGTGCGACCGCGATGACCCCCAACCGGACTGAAACCGGCAAAGCCGCCGGGATGACGATCCGAAACTACAACGATGCTTACGCCGCGGGACGAAAACTGGTTGAACAGCTGAAGCTCGATCGCATCTTCGTCACGCTCGATAAAGACGGTGTTGCCGTCGTGCGGAACGATGGCACCTGCGAGAACTTCCCCACTCGCCAGCGTGAGGTCTACGACATCACTGGAGCCGGGGACATGGTGCTGGCGACCATCGGCCTGGGAGCAGCAGCCGGATGGGCCGATGCCGACATGGCCCGCATGGCGAACATTTCCGGTGGCCTCGAAGTCGAGCAGGTCGGCGTAGTCTGCCTGTCTCGAGATGAACTGGTTCAGGATCTGCTCAACGATCGCAGCCGAGGCGAATACAAAGCCTGCGATGTCACGACCGTTTCGCGTCATCTGGATGCCCGTCGACAGAACGGTCAGAAGATCGTCTTCACCAACGGCTGCTTCGACGTGCTGCACATCGGACACGTGAAGTATCTGCAGCAGGCTGCCGAGTTGGGCGATTGCCTGGTGGTCGCCATCAATAGCGATGAAAGTGTCCGCGAGCTGGGCAAAGCTCCCGATCGCCCGATCTTTCCACAGGAGCAGCGCGCGAGCATGCTGGCCGCTCTGGAATGCGTCGACTATGTCGTCGTCTTCGGTGAGGCGACGCCATGCACCGTGCTCGAACAGTTGCGACCGCATGTGCTGGTCAAAGGTGGCACCTACGCAATCGAAGAGATTGTCGGCCGGGAGATCGTGCAGAGCTACGGCGGTGAAGTCCTCGCCCTCGGCGAGACGCCAGGCGTTTCGACGACGCAGATTCTGGCAAAGCTCCGTGGCGATTCCGATGAGACAGGCGGCTTCAGCGTAAGGAAAGCGGCATGAAACGGGCCGTCTGGTTACCGAACTGGATTGGCGATGCCGTTATGGCGACGCCGGCACTCCGAGTCCTGCGCGAAGCCGACCCCGATGGCGAACTGGTCGGCATCTACCGCCCGCCCATCGACGCGGTCTTCGGAGGCAGCACGCTGTTCACCGGGTTGATTGCCGATGAATCGGGCGGGAAGACATCGTGGAACGAACGCGTTCGCTTCGTCAAGAAATTGCGTCGCGAAGGCATCGATGAGATAGTCCTGCTGACAAACTCACTGCGAACTGCAGCTGTCGCCCGCATGGCTGGTATTCCGCAGCGAGTCGGATTTCGCCGCGATGGTCGAACCTGGTTGCTGACCGATTCCCTGCCGCCCCATTCCCGAGTCGAACCGAATCCGGTAATGGACGAATACAACCGGCTTGCGAGCCGAGTCACTGGGCATCAGTTTGCGGATTTCGAACGCAATCGCCTCGACCTGCGAACGATGCGGGACGACGAGCTGCTCTGGGAAGACTTCGCGGCTCGAAACAGTCTCGATCCCGGGCATTACGTCTGCTTCAACTCTGGGGGAGCATTCGGAGCCGCAAAGCACTGGCCGATCGAACGCTACGCCGATCTGGCTCTGCGAATTGTCAATGAACAGGAACTTCCTGTTGTCATGCTCTGCGGGCCGGCGGAACGGGAACTGGCCCAAAAGTTCACGGAACTGGCCGATCATCCGCAGATTCACTCCCTCGCGGAAGAATCGCTGAGTATTGGACTGTCGAAAGTGATGGTGAAGTACGCCGGCTGGATGGTGACCACCGATTCCGGTCCTCGCCATTTCGCTCACGCGTTCGACGTTCCCGTGCTTTCACTGTACGGACCGACTCACATCGCGTGGAGCGACACCCGATTCGCCAAATCCGTCAACTGCCAGCTCGATCTCGACTGCGGCCCGTGTCAGCAGCGAGAGTGTCCACTTAAGCATCATCGCTGCATGCAGGACCTGAGTGTTCAGCACGTGTATGGAGCGTTTCTGGACCTGCAGAAGAAAGTCTGGAGCCTGCCGGACATCGATACCCGGGCCGCCTGACCCCGGCACAACTGGTGAGATACAGAACGCGCTGCGGTTCAATCAGGCCAGTCTCTCAATCGGCCTGCATGGTCGACGTCGACGACTCGCCCCGATCTTCGTCGGAGCGCTCGTGGAATATTTCTTCCAGATCAGCAAGCAGGCTCGCCTGAAGATTGATCGACGTCCGTAAGGCATTGATGTCCTGATCAATCCGCTGCAGTTGAGCAGTCGAAAGTTGCAACGGCCGTCTGTTGAAGTGTGGTTTCATGGCATGTTCCATTCCTGAGAAGCACTGTCATGGAAACATGCGTCCGGCATCCGTCCGCGTCAAAATGAATCGGGACGGGCTCTTCACAAAACTCACGAATGCAGGAAAATCACTCACGCGAAATCACCGCCGTTATTTCAGAGTCTGACGCATTTCACGCCGGCATCGCTGGAACCCGCCCGGTCGAACAGATTCCGTTGCGTGAATCCGCTTTAGTCGCCGTTCTGAGAACTGGAAGCCGAGGTTCCATCGCCGGAGAACGACGAACCGTTCGATTCCTTGCCGGAAGGCTGAGCCCAACCCGGCGGCATCGACCGGATATGCAGATCCCGTTGCGGGAACGCAATTTCAATGCCTTCGTTGAGGAAGGTCCGGTGGATGTTCGTGTGGAGGCGGTGGATCGTCTCAAGTCGATTCTCCATCTTTCCGAGATAGCAGCGAAGCACGAAGTTCAGGGTGCTGTCTCCGAAGCCTTCAAACGTGACCAGGGTCGCCGGATCGTCCAGGATCTCGGTTTCCTTCTTCGCAATCTCGAACAGAACTTCCCGCACGCGATCAGTATCCGTTCCGTAGGCGACCCCGACTGGAATCACAATCCGATTCAACGTATCGCTCAGCGTCCAGTTGAGCAGCCGCCCTGTCACCAGTTCCTTGTTCGGAACCAGATACTCCTTGCGGTCCCAGTCGGTAATCGTCGAAGCTCGAATCCGAATCTTGCTGACCACACCGGTGACCCCTTCGATCGTCACAATGTCGCCGATGCGGACCGGGCGTTCGAACAGAATGATCAGGCCGGAAACGAAGTTCGCGAAGATCTCCTGCAAACCGAAACTCAGACCGAACGTCAACGCGGCAGCAAGCCATTGAATCTGTTCCCAGCGGAATCCAAGCACACCGAAGGCGTAGGTCAGCCCCATGAACGTAACCAGATACCCGATCACGGTCGTGACGGCGTATCGTAGTGAGGCATCGAATCCGCTCCGCTGGAGAATCGCGAAATCGATCATCCCGGGGAGGTTGCGGGTCAGACTGATCGTCAGGGCGAAGGCAAAGACCGCCAGGAACAGATTGAGCGGCGTGATCGCCTCTCGAACCGTCTGCAGTGCCGTGTCGCCACTGGAGTCTTCCACGTAACGCTGCACCGTCGTGTGCCAGAGTTCGACTTCTTCCAGATAGGAGACGGCTGGCAGAACGTCGATCCAGATGTAAAACAGCCCCACGAACAGCGGCACGAGTGTGACGAAATTGATGAGCCGTAGAGTCTGCTTCTCGCGATCTTCCTCAGCGGCCCTTGATTCTGTTTCGAGCTTGAGACGCTGGCCTTCGAGCGTCTGCGTTTCTTCAGTGCTCTGCCGGCGACGCTCCCGCATGATGTAGATCCGGAACCAGCGCTGAGCCATCCGATACCAGCGAAGTGCCAGCCCCCAGACGACGAGCACGGCAGAGATATGAAGCAGGGTCAGCGTCAACCGCCAGGCGAGCTGGCTGGCCGTGTAGTAGTAACCGGCCCAGGCCATTGCGGCGAGCACGACTGGAAAGACGGTGGCAACTGGATACCAGATCCAGCGGGTCCTTGAGATTGCTGCCGTATTCTTCTGCAGGAAAACCTCCCGCATCAGCGGACCGCTGGGATTGAGAAAACGGTGTGCAAACAGAGCGGCGATCAGCATTTCGGCCGCGAAGAAAATCCGCTCCAGGGCAAGTCGATCAAGATCCGTTGAAAGATGATTGAGTAACGTGACCAGAAACGACAGCGGAAGCAGCGTCATCGTCATGATGAGCAGTTCGCTTCGCGTCCGGCTGGCCAGAATATTGGGGCCGTTAAAGTGGGCGTCGGCCAGACCGTGGCGACGACAGACCTGCCGGAAGAACTCAATCCCCGCGTAACACAGTCCGATCAGCTTCAGCGACTCCGCCATCGCTTCACGGAACGGGTTGACGGAATCGATCTCACCGAGCCGCCAGCCGAGAAACCAGACAATCATCGGACCGGGCGCAGCAATCACAATCGTCAGCAGAGTCGCTCTCAACGTCGGGAGAATCGCCGCCGCATTGGTCTTTCGGGCTTCTTCGGCAATCACACTCAGTTCCCGAGCCGCCTGCACCCGTAGCAGAATGAACAGAACCAGAATGCTGCCTGCCAGTGCATGCAGCAGGAAGTGAGCGCGAACATCCGACATGTACTCCGCGGGGATGCTCAGCACATCCTCCATGCTGAAGGGGTAGGAGTCTCCGGTGAGAATGTGCCGGACGTCCGAAATGCCAAGCATTTTGTCGCTGCGAATCCAGAAGATCCGCTTTCGGATAAAATCGCGGTACTCTTCAACATTGTCGATCAGCGACTGTTCGGTCGCGTTCACCTTGGTCAGAGAATCCAGCAGATCGGAATAGGCGGTCAGCAGACTGTCGAGCGTGTCTTTCTTCCGCTGCATCAACTCCTTGATTTTGCTCTTCAGGTTCTGTTCGAAGATCCCGAGGCTGTCTGATCCCGCGTCTTCCCGGATCTCCTGAAGCTTCTGCTCGACCGCCTCGTCGATATTGATCAGCTCTCTGGCCTCGGACCGCAGTTCGATCTGCTGGAACGTGGTCTTGCTCATCAACTGATTTCGGGCATGCACCGCGGCGAAATGCTCGTCGAGGTGAGGCAGTTCATACAGTTCGCGGAGCAGGGAGAGTGCAAAGACTTCACTGCTGCCGGCCTCGGTCGCGGCCTGCTCCTGCTTGTCGGACATGTCGTCGATGACTTCGGTCAACGTCTCCTGAACGACCCGCTGTCGAGCCTGCGCTTTCTCCGTCAGATCGACCTGCTCGTTCATGCGGGTCGTCAGTTCCTCAAGCTCATCAATGAGTGACTGCAGCACCGGCAGAGAAGTATCACTCTCTTCCTTGAGTTGCTGCAGTGCCTTCATGTTCTCCTTGAGCTTCTTGTCCGCCAGCATCTGCTGGAGCGTTTCGACCTTCTTCCGCTGCAGACCGACTCGCAGTGTTTCGAGCTCGACCCGCGAAGTCAGCAGCTTGGCGTTCTTCTGAGCATCGAACAGATTCAGCTCTTCCTTGATGGCGATCGCTTCCGATTCCATCATCGTGAGCTGCAGCTGGTACAGCTTGCCCAGAGCCTTTTCCACTCGGGGGGAAGCCGGCACCGGAGGGGAGGTCACCTTTTGCTGGATCTTCTGCAGACGCTCCGCGTAGGTCGCCTGAAGTTCGACATCCTGCTTCCGCTTCAATGTCCGCGACGAGACTTCCTGTTCGGCTTTGATCAGTGCCAGCTCAAACTCCCGGAGCTGAGCCTCGGCCGAGGAGAGGGCCTGCTCGATGTCTTCCAGAGCCGATGCTTTGGAGACAGTCAGTGGAAACTGCTCGGGCAGGTTCTGGAGTTCCGAGCTGACTTTCTCAGCCTCTTCCGGGACTTTCTCCAGAGCCAATCGATTCCGGGCAATCTGGGCTTTATAGGCCTCTGTTTTCTGTAGAGCATCGATGGCGTTGCGATAGATCTGCAGCAACTGTTCCTTGTTCGCCTGATCGAGCCCGGGATCCTGCTCGATGGCTTTCACCTCGGCCTGAAAGGCTTCCAGGGAGTCGGTCAGCTCGACTTCACCGCTCGTTCCCTCCGCGGGCGGCATCGACGTGGCCTCAGGAGTCGCACTGTTCGACTCCGAAGAAGTGCCAGGCGTCGGATTCTCCGGGAGAGGCAGAAAGAAACCGTTCGGGTTTCCGGTCTGTCCAGCAGCAGGGATTGCGAAGCTGGTCAGCAGAGCCAGCCCCAGGAAGCAGCGCGCAAAGAATCGATTGCGTCCAGCAAAAAAGCCGTTCATGACATCCATGTCCAGTTGAGGCAGCAGTCTTCAGAGAGCGCGGTTTTCAGGGTGCCGAGCGCCGCACAACCGTGCCATTGAGCCGTTCAGTGGGCTAAGGCACCTTCATCCGAGAGGCACCCGCACCAGCCGTACGATATGCCGGAACTCAGTTTACGACAAGAGGGCCCGTCAGAATTGGGTTTTCCCGCAGAAAGATTGCTCCCAAATCATCTTCATACTCGAGGTTCCAACCCTCTTCACGCCGAAGATTATTGATCAGCCGTTCACGGTAAATCTTGTCAACAACGACCGCATTCACCCCGTACCGATCAAGTTTGTCTTCCCAACCGTCGCTTGCCCGGGCAATTACGAAGTAATCGAGCCAGACATCTCGCGGCACCAGATGAGCATGCGAATTCAGGAACAACTGACGATCCTTCGGACCAGTCCAGAGCAGATAGTCGCCCCATTCGTAGGAATTGAAGATCAATCCCTGTGGTTCATGTTCGGTCAGGTATTGAGCCAGCAGAACGGGCGTCTGCCGCGAAAGGTTGGAACGGTAGAACTCAAGGGCCTTCTCAGGTTCCTTGGGGTAGCCGTGCAGCAACGTTGCAGCGAAGGGCGTGTACGCGAAGAAGATCCAGGTCATTCCTGCAGCGACCACGGTGTTCAGACCGGCCTTCTTCTGCAGCGACGTCTCTGCGGCTTCGTCACGTGAAGTCCGCTGCCGGGCAAATCGGTTCAGGACCGCACTTCCATGAAGCACCGCATACCAGGCCGCGATGGGCGTCCACCAGACCAGAAAACGAACCGACCACATCGAAGCCAACCCGAACACGATCAGCAGCAACGGTTCGGCCAGCGAAATCCGCCGGGGTGTCAGACGATAGAGCACGAGTAGCAGAACGGCGGTCGCGGCCATCGCTTTTCCGTGGAAGATCCGCAATGTCAGGGGGTCCCATTCCACCAGATACTCGAAGTTCGGATTCCCGGCGATCTCTTGGACGGCCGGGAAGATACCGATTCCGTACGGATTGACCAGCACAGCCATCAGCGAGAGTTCGAGCACGAGCAGGTAGCGCATCGAGCCTCGGATGGAAAGCCGCCGCTTCCGCAGCAGTTCATCGCCGGTTTTGCCGAGCCAGAACAAACCGAGCAGCGCGAGCCCCATCGGGAACGAGCCGTGAAGGTTCGCCCAGGCCATGAAGACCAGCGGGATGCCGATCCACTGAGCCCAGTTCCAGCGCCGGCAGGTCAACAGCGTCCAGATCACGACAAAGCAGGCCAGGCCAGCCAGCTGCGGGCGAACGATGCTCAATGACTTCATGGAGACGATACCAAAGATCGTCAAACCGATCAGACTGACCCCGAACGAATCGGTGCGACTGCGGAATCGGGCGACCAGAGCGACTACGCACACCGTCAGCGAAAGCGCAAACAGGAATCGCATCGCGGTCACGCCGAACTGTTCGAACGCCATGAAGGAAAGAACCTGAGACAGCCACGCGGTATCGAAAAACGGCATTCCCTGGCAGAGCGGCAACAGCGGCTCCGTCGTGGGAATCGAACCGTGCTCGACGATGTAACGTCCGTACGTCAGGTGTCCCCACAGATCGGTGTGCCACAGCGGATGATAACTGAGCACTGCGTAGATCAGACCGATGATGCAGACCCAGATCGTCGAGGCCCGACTCAGTCGAGCCCATTCGGGAAACCGATCTTCCAACTGAGACGCGTCGGGCACGTGATGCCCCGCTTCTGTTTCAACAGCGGTTTCTCCGGTCTCCGGCGAAGAGTCCTCGCGAATTTTGTCGTCCGTTTCGTGGGCGCTCATTGCTGTTCCGGAACTGTTCATGGGCGGGTGCAGTCGTTCGAGCCAAATCGGGGCCGACTGCGCAGGCAGCCGGACGGATGTTGCGTTTTCACAACGCTAGGTTGGACTCAAACCAGTCGCAAACAGTCGCTCGCCCTCTTCCCCAAAGTTCCAGCAACCAGAACCGGTCGTACGATCTGGAGCATCTTCCGTCAGCAGGCGACGATGCGGCTGGGCCAATTATAACAGTTGCGCCAATCTCAACGAAGAGCCCCCGCAAAGCGTCCGGGCCGCCTCATTCAGCAGGGGTGGCCGCTCAAATGGGTCATCTGAAGCACCGAGCGATTGCATCGTTCACGCCGATTGAATCGATCGTGCGGACGAGGCACTGTCGGGAAAAGGCATCCGTTGCGGGAATTCAACAGACCTGGCTCTGGTTGCGAGCTAGGGTTTCACAGCGACTGCAGGGAGCGCATGTACTGCGTGACCGCCCTCGCCGTGAAACCACTCCCATTGACCTGACGTTCGCACCAGAAAGCAGATTCCATGGCCAGCTATCTCGTTACCGGTGGAGCCGGATTTATCGGATCGCACATCGCCACCCGCCTTGTTGAGCAGGGCCACGATGTTCGCGTCTTCGATAACCTGAGCACCGGACACCAGCGCAATCTGGATGCGATTCCGAGCGGCTATGAGTTCATCGAAGGCGACGTTCGCGATCCCGACGCTCTGGCGAAAGCGGTGGCGGGGCGGGAAATCGTCATTCATCAGGCCGCCCTCGCGTCTGTGCCGCTGAGTATCGAGAAGCCCGCCGAAGTGCACGACGTTTGTGCGACCGGAACTCTCAACGTCCTGAACGCAGCTCGCAAGGCCGGCGTCCGCCGGGTCGTTTACGCCGCTTCCAGCAGTGCTTACGGCGACCGTCCGCAGATGCCCAAGCAGGAAAGCCATGTCCCGCAGACATTGTCGCCTTACGCCGCAGCCAAGCTGGCTGGCGAACTGTACTGTGAATCATTCGCTCAATGCTACGACCTGGAAACGGTCCGACTGCGATACTTCAACGTCTTTGGACCTCGGCAGGATCCCAACAGTCCTTACTCGGCTGTAATCCCGTTGTTCGTCACGGCTCTGCTTGCAGGACGCACCCCCAAGATCTTCGGCGACGGCAGCCAGTCACGCGACTTCGTGTACGTCGGCAACGTCGTCCAGGCGAATCTTCTGGCAGCAACCGTCCCGGGCGTTTCCGGCAACGTCTACAACGTCGCTTCCGGCGAGCGGGTCGGGGTTGGTGAAATGCTGAAACAGATTTGCGATCTGCTCGAAGTTCCCTTCGCACCCGAGTTTGCTCCCCCGAGAGCCGGCGACATTCTTCATTCCTGGGCCGATATCTCGGCGACGACCCGCGACCTGGGCTATGTACCGGAAACCGGATTTGAAGAAGGGCTGCAAGACACCGTGCTGGCTTACCGTCGGCATTTGGAACAGGAACAGTCCCGCGTCAGCAGCTGTTGACTAGGTTCCCAAAGACGAACACACACTTGAATCATCCGAAATGGCAGCAGACCAACGATGGTCTGCGGGATCCCTCCGAAACACAAAGGCATTCCCGGTGAAGACGTCCACTTCAAACTCGAACGATCGGATTGACGGCCATCCGCTCGTGAAATCCAGTGAGCCGACAATCGATCTTGTTCGACTGGCGTTCAAGAACATTGTCTTCCTGGGACTGGCAGCTGCCGCTGGACTTGGGCTCGGAATCATGGCCTACAAAGCGATTGGCCCGAAGTACGTGGCCAACTCGCAGATTCTGGTCAAACTGAAGAATCCGGTCGAGATCCGCGAGGACGGGAATCGCATCACGGTCGGCGAACGGAGTGCCCACGTCGAAATTATCCGCAGCCCCAAAGTTGTTGAACGAGCCGTTCGCGATGGCCAGCTCGAAAAGCTGGCGACTCTCGCCGGCAGCGAAGAACCGGCTCGTGACATTATCGATGGTCTCAAGGTGACTCGAACCGCCGGAGAAGACCACCATCAGTTCAACATTCTCAATCTGGCCTACACGAACGCGAATGCCGCCGATGCCACGGCGATTCTGAACGCCGTGATCAAAGCCTACGATGAATATCTGCAGGAAGACGCTCAGAAGAACCACTACGAGATGCAGACCCTTCTGCAGCAGATCAACGACGATCTGGCTCCGCGTCTTGCTGAAAAGACCGCCGAATATCAGAAGTTCCGCCAGGAAGCGCCACTCCTCTGGAAAGCTCCTCCCGGAGCCGAAAAGGCGCCGGACAACGTGACCAACATTCATCACCAGCGCGTGCAGGCTGTCGCGGCTGAACGAGTGAAAGTCGAGCTCTCCTACGAAGAAATCAATTCGCGTCTGACAACACTCCGGGCAGCCATCGAACGGGGCGAATCGCGGGAAGCACTGATGCTTCTGGTCAAAACATTCCTGGCAAAAGACCAGCAGGCAACCACGCAAACCGTGGTTACGGGGGCGACTCAGCGAGAACGGCTCGATTCTCAGCTGATCCCTTTGCTCCTTGAAGAACAGCAGCTACTCAAACTCTACGGGAGTGGACACCCCGATGTCACCAACGTGCGGAAACGAATCGACCTGATCAAAGGCTACTATCGCCAGCTCGGTGTCGAACTGCCGCTCGTGAAGACAAAGAAGAACGATTCGACCGGACAGAACGAAGTTGTCTATGGCAACGACCCTGTTGAGACTTACCTCGTCGCCCTGAATCAACAGAAGGATGAACTCCAGAACCGGCTCGTTGAACTGGAAAAGCTGTACCAGAAGTCGACCGATCAGGCCAAAGCCTTCGCACAGTACGAAACTCGCGATCAGTTGCTGAGCGAAGAACTCCAGCGGATCAAATCACTGCACGATATTGTGGCCAATCGAATTGAAGTCCTCAGTCTGGCACCCGATGAAGGATACCAGCTGCAACAGATCTCGCCGGCTCGTCCTGAGAGCGACATCAAGCACATGATCAAGATCGTCGGCGGCTGTCTGGTGATGACCATGGTCGGCACCTTCGGCTGGCTCTTCCTCCGGGAAATGCGAGACACCTCGGTCCGCGACCTCAACGATATTCGAGGGGTCGTCGATGCACCGGTTCTCGGAACCTTGCCGGCCGTCAATAATCCCTCGAAGAATCTGGCGGCTGCCCGGGAAACCGGACTGGCTCCAATGCTCTACTACTACCACGACCCGGGCTCGCCGGAAGCAGAAGCCTGCCGTTCGGTACGAGCAACGTTCTTCGTACGAACCACCGATGCGAACGCGCAGATCGTCCAGTTCACCAGTTCCGAACCGGGCGATGGCAAGACCACGACGATTTCGAACCTGGCAATTTCCATCGCTCAGGCTGGCAAGAAAGTGCTGCTGATCGATGCCGACCTGCGGCGTCCGATGGTGCACCGCCTGTTCGGACTGCGTGAGGACGTTGGTCTGAGCGAATGCCTGCTCGGAGAAATCGAACTTCCCAACGCCGTCCAGAGTTCGGGCATCGAGAATCTCGATATCCTTACCGCAGGGGCCATCCCCGCCAAGCCGGCAGAACTCCTGTCTTCCGCGAAACTGCATTATCTGTTCGGGGAAGCCAAGCGGGATTACGACTACATCCTCATCGACAGCCCGCCGGTTCTCGCGGTCAGCGACCCCTGTATTGCCGCTCAAAGCGTTGACGCCGTGATGCTCGTCATCCGCATGAACAAGAACCGCCGACCGTCGATCAAACGGGCCCTTGAACTGTTCGAGTCGCACGAGATCCGCCTGCTCGGCGTGGTCGCCAACGGACTCCAGGGCCATTCCGGCGAGTACCAGTACCGCGGCGGTTATGGCGGAGGATACAAGACGTATCCATCGAACAAACCGACCGCCGGATCAAACGAGCCCGTTCTGCCAATCGGCCAGTCGTAACGAACTTCGCTTGCGGAAACCGCGAACGATCATCAGGCCGTACTAGACGTGCACGTCTGAGTCAGCCAATTGAATGCTCACACACGATCGATCGGGAATGAGATCACCTGATCGATCGTGCTGCATTTCAATGCGAGCATGATCAGCCGGTCGAGTCCCAGGGCGACGCCGGAGCAGTCCGGGAGGCCCGCTTCCATCGCAGCGAGCAGATGCCGCGTTTCCGGGAGTTCATTCAGTCCCTGCTGTTTTCGCTTCGCGTTCTCGACGACGTTGCGTTCCCGAAGGACATCGGCATCGAGAAGCTCCCGATACCCGTTGCAGATCTCCAGTCCACCCAGGTAGAGTTCAAAACGCTCCGCGACGCGGGGGTCTTCCGGAGACAGTCGAGCCAGAGCGGCCTGAGAAGCCGGGTAGTTGTAGAGGAAGACCGCCTGCTGTTCCTCCAGCCAGGGTTCGACCCGCTCGCAGAGCAACAGCTGAGCCCAGAAGTCCCACCCTTCATCAGCACCGGCGTGCTGGGACGGAATCGTGTCGGGAATCGTCTGCTGGCAGAACTCCATCAACTCGGCTGCATCGAGTTCGAGAACTGGCAGCCCCAAAACGTTTTCAAAAGCATCGGCCCAGGTGACGCGGAGAAACGGCTCGGTATGAAGTTCGGCCGGATCGAGAATGTCTCGACAGAGCGATTCGACGAACGCCATCTGCGCGGACAGGTCGTCGTTTAGTGCGTACCATTCGAGAATTGTGAACTCGGGATTGTGCCGCGTCCCGGCTTCGTCTTTTCGGAACGCATGGGTGATCTGATAGATTCGATCAGCTCCAGCAGCCAGCAGCCGCTTCATGCAGAACTCCGGCGACGTCTGCAGGAAAAATCGTTCTCGGCTGGCCGAACCAATTGCAGACAACGTCAGCTCGAACGGATCGAGATGGGCATCGATCACCGATTCGCGACAGAGCAGCGGCGTCTCAACTTCCCAGTAGGCGTGCTCCTCGAAGAAGCGACGGATACGCCCGACAAGGACGGCTCGTGCTTTCAAAGCAGCGATCTCAGCGGACGGCAGGCAGGCGTCGGACATTCTGTCCCCACTAACGCAGTTTACTTATCTGTGTAGCCGTTCCGTCCGCATAACATGCCGCGTTTCGGATGTGAACTCGATCATATGCGGACATCCGGTAGAGCGATCCGCTCTAGGCCCGACGGTGAGCTTGCTGGAAGTCAGCGAGCTTCAGAATGTGCGGCTCTTCGTCCTGCTGCTGCGGAATATCCTGCACGCGGCGTGCATACACATCGCGAAGAAACTCCGGGAAGACATCCCATTTCCCAACCTTCTGATTCCACAACCGGGCCAGCTGCGAAAAGAAGCGGGCTTCATACCGGGCGATCACCAGATCGTTGGTCGCGTCGATCGGATCGACATCAGCCGGAGTCCACTGTCGTGGACAGAGTTTGAACTGGGGCAGTTTTTGATCGCGGCCGTATTCGGGAACGTTATGCAGAATCGGCAGCTCATTCTGGACGTCGAACTTCGTGGGAAAGACGCGACAGGCCGCCGGGCGTGATTGATAAGTCCCGCATTCGCCGCGTCCGAGCGGATGATCGGCATCAGGCGGCGACTCTTTCAGGAACTTGCACCGCGTTGAAGCTGGGAACAGAGAACTGTCTTCGTGCTTCAGGCAGATGACGAACGGCGTCTGAGGTTCGTCGTGAAAGAAGAAGTGCGGCGCGTAGTTCGCGGCGATCGTTCCTTCCGGATCGGCCCAGCGGCAGCCGAAGTCCCAGAACGTTTTCCCGGTGTCCCGTTCAAGACGGATAATGTCCGCGCCCGTCAGAGGAATCGCAAAGGAGCGGCAGCACCCGGCGTGACATCCCTGGCAGATTCCCATCGCAATAGCCCTCAAGACCGGACTCACAACTGAGCCGGGTAAATACGGAGTCCGAAACAATGCTGTTATCGTCACGACCGCTACAACCGTTACAGTCAAAGCCGCGAACTGGCGGAATTTCCCACCGATCGCGTCGAATTCCGCCCACCGGACAGTGTCCGAAAAACAACGTCCCGTAGCCCCCCTGGGGCCTGGGGATCGCGGAAAAAGCCTAGCGTCTCAGTGATTCGACCGACCACAAGGTCTTGTGGTGGGCCAAATCGGCCCCAACCGGCTGCGTACACTATTCTGTCGTGCCGAACGAAGGTTTTCGACAGGTTGTTGACAGCTGATTTGCAGCGAATTGCTTGGAAACAGCCAACTTACGAACTTTTCCACATTTTCGATTTATCAGTGGTGTTTCAGAATGTCGACACATACAATATTTAGTGTTGACAGCCTTAATGGATCCTTTATATTGCGACGTAGCGGTTTTCCGCGGCGATTCGCTGCACGACGTGGCCAATTGCCATGCGGATCCGGCAAGGAGGTCTGGCTGGCTTTCAGTCGGTACCCGGGTCCGGGAGTCGGATTATAACGACGACTCGGATTTGTACAGTAGTTTTCAGTTAATGCTGGAGAAGGCAGAATGGACTCAGTCATGCGAACTCTCTCCTCCTTCAATTCTACAGCTCGATGGCAGCCTGAGGCCCACTCCGGGCCCCAGTAAAAGCCATTCCCCGGCGGTCATTGATTCCGTCGATTTTCCCGAGCGTTTTTTTCCTGTGATGTCGACCGGCGCTCCCGGTACGCGCACTCCGCACCGAACGTCACGACTTTCAGAAATTTCTCTTCCCTGAGACCCGGAGGTCTGGGGATTCGAAAACC
Source organism: Planctomycetaceae bacterium (assembly GCA_017795105.1). GTDB lineage: Bacteria > Planctomycetota > Planctomycetia > Planctomycetales > Planctomycetaceae > Rubinisphaera. The sequence continues at coordinate 4,030,645 of CP051247.1, read as the reverse complement.
ATTCAACGCATTAAGTAACTTACTTACGTAGGAGCAGCTGCTTTATGACTCGGCCTCAATCAGACTGGATTGTCCGTAAACGTGATGGTCGTGTGTCTTCGTTCGATCTGGGACGCATCGAGCGGGCCATGGAAAACGCGATCCGCGCCGAGCTGAACCTGGCTGAAAAGCAGCCGCTCGACGGGGAAATGCAGGACCTCGTCAAGCAGATCAGTCGGGAAGTCGCTGAGCAAATCGCTCAGTCGGCCAGTTCCGATCAGGGTGTGGGCGTCGAAGAGGTGCAGGATGCCGTCGAACTCGGCCTGATGAAGCACGGCCAGTATCGCGTCGCCCGACGTTATATTGTGTATCGCGCCGAGCATGCAAAACTGCGGGCTCTGCGTGGAGAAATTAGCCTGGCGGAAGATGGGGTGACTGAGCGTCCGCAGATGCATGTGACGTTCGAGGACGGCACCCGCATCCCGTTCGACAGCAGCCGTATTCAGCAGCGCCTGGCTGCCGCCTGTGAAGGGCTTGAAAGCACCTGTTCGGTTTCGGCTCTGCAGGAAGAAGTCCTCAAGTCGATTTACGACGGCATCACCACCCGCGAGATCTATCGCGCCATGATTCTGGCCGCCCGGTCCCGCATCGAACGCGATCCGGACTACGACATTGTCGCCGCTCGCCTGATGCTCAATGTCATCTATCACGACGCACTCGGCAGCGCTCCGACCGCGAAGAAGCTGCCTCAGGTTTATCGAAATCAGTTCGAACACTATGTGATCGACGGCATCACGGCTGAACGTCTTTCGCCGGGCCTGCGTGATTTCAATCTGACCGAAATCGCCGATGCCCTGCGTCCGGAACGGGATACCCTGTTCCAGTACCTCGGCCTGCAGACGATTTACGACCGTTACCTGATTCACGTCGACGGACGCCGTATCGAAACGCCGCAGTACTTCTGGATGCGGGTCGCCATGGGCCTGGCTGTGAACGAAGGGGACGACAAAGAGCAGCGGGCGATCGAGTTCTACAACATGCTCTCGACGATGCGGTTCACTTCCGCCACGCCGACGCTGTTCAACTCGGCGACGCCGCACCCGCAGCTCAGCTCCTGCTATCTGTCGACGGTCAGCGATGATCTCGAGCACATCTTCAAGGTCATCTCCGATAACGCCAAGCTCTCCAAGTGGGCCGGCGGACTGGGCAACGACTGGTCGAACATCCGTGCGACCAACGCTCACATTCACGGAACCAATGGTCAGAGCCAGGGCGTAATCCCGTTCCTCAAAGTTGTGAACGATACCGCAGTCGCCGTGAACCAGGGGGGCAAGCGAAAGGGAGCCGTCTGTGCTTACCTCGAAAGCTGGCACCTCGACATCGAAGACTTCCTCGATCTGCGGAAGAACACCGGGGACGATCGCCGTCGTACGCACGACATGCACACGGCCAACTGGATTCCCGACCTGTTCATGAAGCGGGTTCAGGCCAATGAAGAATGGACTCTCTTCAGCCCGGATGACGTCCCCGATCTGCACGACCTGATGGGCTCGGCTTTCGAAGAGCGTTACTGCCACTACGAGCAGATGGCCGCCGAAGGCGAGATCGAAATGTCCCGCAAGGTGAGTGCGGTCGAACTCTGGCGGAAGATGCTGACTCGCCTGTTCGAAACCGGTCACCCCTGGATTACCTGGAAAGACCCATCCAACGTGCGGTCGCCTCAGGATCACTGCGGTGTGGTCCACAGCAGCAACCTCTGCACCGAGATTCTGCTCAATACCTCACAGGACGAAACGGCCGTCTGTAACCTCGGCTCGATCAACCTGAAGAACCACATCGTCGATGGAGAACTCGATCTCGAGATGCTCCGCGAAACGACGACGACCGCGATGCGGATGCTCGATAACGTCATCGACATCAACTACTACCCGACACCGGAAGCGAAACGCTCCAACCAGCGTCACCGTCCGGTTGGTCTCGGTCTGATGGGCTTCCAGGATGCTCTGCTGGCCATGGGGCTCAGCTACAGCAGCGATGAAGCCATCGAGTTCGCCGATACGAGTATGGAAGCGATTTCGTACTACGCGATCCTCGCCTCTTCCGAGCTGGCCAAAGAACGGGGCAAGTACTCCAGCTACGACGGTTCGAAGTGGGACCGTGGCCTGCTGCCGATCGATACGCTCGATGTTCTCGAACGGGAACGTGGGCAGGAAATCGATGTCGATCGCAGTTCGTCGCTCGACTGGACTCCGGTCCGGGAAGCCGTCTCCAAACACGGCATGCGGAACAGCAACTGCATGGCCATCGCTCCGACCGCCACGATCTCGACGATCATCGGCGTGTCGCAGTCGATCGAGCCGTCTTACAAGCACCTGTATGTGAAGAGCAACCTGTCGGGTGAGTTCACACAGGTCAACACGGTTCTGGTTCAGGAGCTGAAGAGCCGCCACCTGTGGAACGACGACATGCTCGACGCTCTGAAATACTACGACGGAGCCCTGGCCGATATCGATCAGATTCCCGCCGACATCAAGGTTCGGTATCAGACCGCCTTCGAAGTGGAGCCGTACTGGCTCATCGAATGTGCGGCTCGTCGCCAGAAGTGGATCGACATGGGCCAGTCGCTCAACCTGTATATGCAGGCTCCGAGTGGCAAGAAGCTCAACGACATGTACATGGACGCCTGGAAGAAGGGGCTCAAGACGACGTATTACCTGCGTTCGCTGGCCGCGACCCAGGTTGAGAAGTCGACGGTTGATGTCAACAAGTTCGGCATTCAGCCTCGCTGGATGAAGAACAAGTCGGCCTCCGGCGACATCCGCCTCGATCGCGGCCATGGCGTCAACGAAGCCGAAGACTCAGCCGTCGAAATCCCGGCCACCATGGTCGGCCAGACTTGCGATCCGAACAACCCGGATTGCGAAGCGTGTCAGTAAGGAGGCGTTTGGTGTTAGGCGATAGGCGTTAGAGATGGGGAAGACGCTGGAGGTTCCGGTGAGCGAGAGTGGTTATCGGGACCTTCAGGTGTGGGTGAAAGCGATGGCATTGGTCGAAGATGTTTATCGAGTCACCGCAGCGTTTCCTGATTCCGAACGCTTTGGCCTGACAAGCCAGATGCAGAGGGCTGCTGTTTCAGTTCCGAGCAATATTGCTGAGGGCTACGGACGTGGCGGAGGTGATTACAGCCGCCACGTCAACATTGCCCGCGGCTCGGTGATGGAACTCGAAACCCAGCTCGAGATTGCCGTCCGACTGAAATACTTACCACGTGAACAAGCCAAGCCGATCTGGCATACGGCCCAGGAAGTGGGGCGAATGCTGACCGGATTATCGAAAGCATTGAAGGGGAGGCGTTAGGCAGTTGGCGTCAGGTGTTAGCTCGCCTTTAGTCGTCCCGTGTCTTAGCGTCGCCGAAAGAACTTTCTTCGACATTCGAGTTTGAATTTATCATTCGCGTTCTACAAATCCCTAACGCCTAAAGCCTAGCGCCTAACGCCTATCCCAAAGGAATCTTCTCATGTCGACTCTCAGCATCCAGGAACAACAGCTTCTCGACGCCCCGACCGAGCGGTTTAAGGCCAGTGAAAAGCGGCTGATCAACTGTGCCAAGGTCGATGTCAATCAGCTCATGCCGATCAAGTACAGCTGGGCCTGGGAACATTATCTCAACGGTTGCGCCAATCACTGGATGCCGACCGAAGTACCGATGACCAAGGACATCGAAATCTGGAAGTCGAACAAGCTGTCCGACGACGAGCGCCTGGTCATCATGCGAAACCTCGGCTTCTTCTCGACCGCCGAGTCGCTGGTCGGCAACAACCTCGTCCTGGCGATCTTCAAGCATGTGACGAACGCCGAATGCCGGCAGTACCTGCTGCGTCAGGCCATGGAAGAAGCCGTGCATACGCACACCTTCCTCTACGTGGTCGACAGCCTCGGTCTCAACGAGAGCGAAGTCTTCAACATGTACCACGAGGTCCCGGCCATCGCCCGCAAGGACCAGTTCGAGATGAAGCTGACGGCCGAAGTCCTCAGCGATGACTTCTCGACCGAAACCTACGAAGGCAAGCAGGCCTTCCTGCGGAACCTCATCGGCTACTACATCATCATGGAAGGCGTGTTCTTCTACACCGGCTTCGTGATGATCCTCTCGTTCCACCGCCGCAATCTGATGACCGGCATCGGCGAGCAGTTCCAGTACATCCTCCGCGACGAAACCGTCCACCTGAACTTCGGCATCGACCTGATCAACGGCATCAAGTCGGAAAACCCGAATATCTGGACCCAGGAGTTCCAGCAGGAAATGATCGATCTGGTGCGTGAAGCCGTCGAACTCGAACTTGAGTACGCCAACGACTGCCTCCCTCGCGGCGTCCTCGGCCTGAACGGCCAGCTGTTCCGCGACTACGTCCAGCATATCGCCGACCGCCGCCTCGAACGCATCGGCCTGCCAACGCAGTACGGCTCCAGCAACCCGTTCCCGTGGATGAGCGAAACGATGGACCTGGCCAAAGAAAAGAACTTCTTCGAAACCCGCGTCACCGAATACCAGACCGGCGGCACACTGAGCTGGGACGAGTAATCGTCTCAACGCGGAATTGAACACCAAACCGGAGTTCGGCGATCAGGCCGGGCTCCGGTTTTTTCTTTCGATAAGGATGGTCCGGAAGATTACCTCCGGGTGACGAGGGATGCGGGATTTACAGCTACGAGAGTTTTGGGGGTAGCCCCGGTTGCTCCGCTACCGGGGCCGACGCAGTCGGCACGAGGTCTCCCCTTCTCGCGATGCCTTACCGAATAGAGTATTCTCATGCTTTCCCTGCAGTCTCGTGGTCACCAATAGTCCCGTAGGTCAGGCACCGCCTGATTACTTTGAGCGTTGTGGGACACATTTGCGTCAGACAGTTACTGACCTACGTTTCTCAGACATGGCAACAGAGGGTGAGCGGTTGCCGTACACTGCTAAAACAAATCATGTGCCAACAGGAGCTTAGCGAATGGGGATTTGGGGAACGGGGTTGTATTCGAATGATTACGCAGCAGATCTGCGTCCTACGATTCGCGTGGCACTGAAGCTGCCCTTACCCATCGAGGAGGTTGTCGATCTTGTACTCGCCAGTCAGGCTGAAGTTGCAATGAATCCGGAAGACCAAGACTACACAGTTTTCTGGTTGGTCTTCGCTGACTTGATTTGGAAATCGGGAGATCCGTGCGATCGCGTGATTTCGAAGGCCATTGCACTGATTGATGGGAGCGACGATCTCAGAATGCACGAGGCACTGGGATTTGATGCGCAAGAACTGAAGAAGCGTGCAAAGATGCTGCAGAATTTGAAATGCAGATTGATGCAAGAGAACGACGGAAAGGTGAGAAAGACACTGTCGAAGCCGATGCCGGTTTTCTTCTCTGAAGGCGACGTGCTGAGCTTTCCAGTTAATGAAAATGGTAGTTCGATTAATGCGTATTTCCCCAAAGACCATTTGGAAAGAACGTTTAAAGCAGCAACGAGGTCCTCGTGTGTTATCGTTGAGACGGGCATGACCTTTGGATTTATTCCATGGTATCGCCCCTTGGTGCAAATGTGCATCGACCGGGAACCTGTCGACGAGTGGGTACTTAAGCATCCGGGTACGATGAGAAAGTCTCACATCAAGACAATGGGTATTGAAGTCCGTGGTCGAGTTACTTTTTCGACCCAGTGGCTTGAGTCCGTCAAATCAGGTAACGACTGGTCGCGCGGCGACTACTTCGGTTCAAATGACATATCCATGGGCAACAGCTTGTACTGTACGAAGAATCGATTCTCGACCACATATTCCCGTGCTGAATGGAATGCATGAGTTGTCCGCGTATAGACTCCGGTATACCGAACGTCACAAACAGTCCCGCCGAGGATTCCGCAGTCCCGTAGGTCAGGCACCGCCTGACGACTTTGAGCGTTGTGGGACACATTTTCGTCAGGCAGTGCCTGACCTACGTTTCTGATCGACGGGGATTCTGCGGTGCACGCCCTGCTTGAAGAATTATTAGAATCGCAGTGTGGTCCATGTTCGATTTTGGTGGTGTTCTGCGATTTGAACGAGCAGGTGTATCATGACTCCCGAAGAGATACGTTCCCGCGTGGCGAAATCCGCCGTCAAACTTACTGCGGGTGGTTTCAGGCCGACTGGCGAGCCGACGGAGAGTTGGCTTGGTCGAGTGTTTCTGTCTGGTCCAGATGAAGAGAGACCCGTTAACTCGGTGGGCGATCCTTTACTTCCGCTTGCGCAAATCTGCCTGGCATCGTCACCGTTCGCGCCTGCGTGTCTTGAAGGCGTTGAACTGGTCACGGTCTTCATCGGATCTTCGCTTCCCGACGAATTCGAGCCGATGGACGAGAACTGGATTATTCGCGAATACTCGAACATGGCGGATCTTATTGAACGAGACTGGCCATCGCCCCGATCATTCCTAAAACCGTTCCCCGTTTCGTTTCAGCGGATCGACGACGAATGGCCCTGTTGGGATGGAGGAGGCCTCACCGATGAGATGAGCGATGCAATCCTCGCTCTGGAAGCCAGCGGTGAGATCAGTGATTACTACGATCTCGGCGAGCACTATTATGTGCATAAGGTCGGAGGCTACCCGTCTTTTTGTCAACCAGGCATTGATCCCGGCGATGGATTTGAATTCGCTTTCCAGATTTCGTCTGATCCAAAAATCAATCTGAACGTCGTCGATGGCGGGTCGCTGCAGTTCTACCGAAATCCAGCGACTGCCGAATGGAAGCTTTACTACGACTTCTATTGAACCGAGACCCGCAGGTCAGGCATCGCCTGACAACATTGAGCGTTGCATGTCAAACCTGCGTCAGGCAGTGCCTGACCTACGTCTCTGACGTCATGAGACGACTGAGAATCGACCACAATCGGACTTCCTCAATCGAAGCGAGGTGTCTACCTCGATGTCGATGTCGGATCGATGTTCGATGACACTGCTCCCGGGGCGGCTTCGCCAATTACGAAACCGCGTCGGACAAAGGAAATGCCCTGCTGAGAACCGGTGTCGATCATTACGGCTTCGATGATCGGCTCGGTCACCGGTGTATCGGCGAACCATTCGACGATGAAGTTCGCTCCGCTGCCGCCGGAGGCGTCGTCTCGTTCGACGACGAGTTCCGTCGTCCCGAGTGGCGGCAGCCGGACCGGTTTCTCCAGATAGGACCGGACCTCAACCCCCTTGGTGTCGAAATACCGGATCGACCGGACGACGATTTCACGGTCCATGCTCGTGTTGCGAACGCTGAGTGTAATCGTCAGCAAATGCGGCTTGCCGTCGCCGTGATAAACGTGCGAGTAAGCCGGCACATACACGATCTGCCCTTCCACCGGATTGGTGGCGACATGAAACAGGTCGCCCCGAGCCAGCTCGCCGACTTCCAGCTCCTGCGGCGGACTCGGCCGGAGCGATGCTTCGAACTTATCCAGCCGCTGGTCGAGGTAGAACGCATAGATGACCAGCGGAAGAAAGAACAGCACGATGATGCCGCCGATGAGCAGTTTGAAACGCCGCATGAATGAGTCAACATCGTCGACAGTCAGTTTGCCTGTCATGGGATCCCCTTTCTCAACGACCGCAGCCGCCGAGTAAACTGCAATACTCTCAACCATCCCGCGCTCAAAGCAATCGTCTCCCGGCACCGAAGAACCTTCGGACTCTCCGGATGCCGCAACGCGGCGAGCGAGAATGCAGTATCTCGATTCTCCAGCGCCGTGAACAGTCGAGCGAGTCCCTGCGTCATTCGGGGCCTCGACAACGGATGGTCCGAAGGTTCACCTGCGACTGACGAAGTCACATTCAGCTTCCGGGGACGTGTTCCTGTTCACAGAGCGTCGCAGAATTCGACCTGAGATGGTAAAGCCACCGTCCGAAGGCTCTAATCCCTCTATGGCAACGCGGTCAATGGGCAACTGCCTGTTGCTGCCGTGATGATGGGGCGGTAGCCGAGAAGCATCAGACCTTCGTCCACTCCTGTGTTCTGCTGAAGGTGATCGGCAACTGATATCCCCATGATATTCTGAATGTGCTGGCTTTGGAGAATTCGGTATGAAGAAGACGCATCGCCTTGAGCTGGAGAAGATCCCCGGATTTGTTTCAGACTCTGGCACGCTCAAACTCCGCATTCCCGCCGCAGAACAGGTCGGGCGCGACTATGCCGCCCTCGAGCGGCAGGCGTATCAACAGGCCAGTTCGTCATCACCGGCGGATCTCTTCAGTCAGGTTGCCGAACGGCAAAACCAGATGCTCGGAGAATTGCAGCCGAAGGTCGAGGAGATTCTCAAGGATCCCAACGACCCGCGTGCGAAGATGATGCAGCAGATGCTTGAAATGCTCGGCGGTCTTCCTGCAATGCACGACGTCGAAGCGATTCGCTCTGATGTGGCGAACAGTGACTCCGTGATACAGGATCCCGTTCAGGATCATTCCATCGAGGTCGAGATCGACGATGAGGAGGCAGCTCCAACGGACTCCGCGGCGTGGCTCTCCGAGAATTTCGAACGTCTGATTCCCGGCTTCGTGGAAGCCGCCAGGTACGCGTACGAGATGCTGGCAGACGATCCCCTCAATGCACTCGAAGCAGGGACATATCTCGTTGAGAATCCGTCTGATCAGGACTATCTGAATCGTGTCCAGATTCAATCCGTGGAGATTCGCACGGAACGCCGCTACGTGTTTTCTCTCGAAACGCCCTGTGCTCATCTGGACGAACACGGCATGTACGCTGTTTTCAATGAGGACACTCTGGTCGCCTGTGGCGAGTATGACGTAATTACCGAGCTCGACGACCCGGGGTCTGCAGAGGACGAAGATTTCTGAGATGCCAGAAGCAAACAACGGATGGCCAGGAGGTTTCACTTGCGTATAGCAAAGTCACAAGCAGCTTCCGGTGCAACGTCGTTCACAGAGCGTCGCTGAACTCGACCTGAGCTGGTAAAGACTCCTCCCGGAGGCTCGAATTCCTCTGAGGCAACGCGGTCATTGGGCAACTGCCTGTTGCTGCCGAACTTGCGAAGTGTGACTCTCCAATCGCACAAAGACTGGGGACAGAATTGAAGAATTCACCATTCAGGATCATCAGCGCCGACGATGAGCAGCAGCTTATCCTTCCGATGTCATTACCATACGCTCCTGTGCCGAGTGGACTCGGATGTGACGTAATCTCGGCTCTCATACTGGTTCCGTTGTGGATGCTTTTCTCTGCGATCATCAGGGGGCTCCTGCGAATCAAGCCGCCCCCGCGGGCGCGATTTGTCATTACGTCGGATCGTTTCCTAATGGAGTTGGTGGCCCGGGACACTGGTGAGAAAACGACTTTCAGCTGTGAGCCCGAGAAGATTGTTGCATTGCGAAAGAATCGATACGACGAAGGACTCTGGATTCATGTGCTCGACGACACGATGGATACGTACCTGCAAGACGTCCCAGGCAGTACGATTAACGCGATTGCTGCTGAACTGCAGCGAATCTTGTCTTTGAGTGATTCCGACAGGGAGTCAGAGGACACAGCGGTTATGGGATCCCTGTCTCGATACTTCGCACTACCCGAAGAGCAGTATGTTCTCCTCGACCAGACGACACCCGTGCCTCATCGATTGGATTCGGGGATCTATTTCGTGAATGCGATCTGGAGTGGCACTTCAGTCCGGTCGTTTCAGACATTGAACAAGGCCCTCGAATCGTACCGAGAACGGTTCCGTTACCGAATAACGTTGATCGATACCGAAGCGGCCAATATTCCCGAGTGGGTTGAGAAGATGGGGAATGGGGCCGATTTTCACTGGGCTGGAAATGGCGAGACTTTCTTCGTTCGTGAAGGAATCGTCGTCGCCCGATTCACGAAATACGATGAGACTTCGATAAATGAGCTGCGGGAAGCGATCTGGGATCTTATCCGCGACGGATGATGGCGCTTACAGAAAACGCCCGCGATCAAACCTCCACGTTCATTTTTGTTCTCTTCGCCTTCGCGGACACGACTTTAAATTTCACTCCTGCATCCTCCTGCAAAAACCTCGTCACGCTGAAGAGATTATTGACGTTTGGATTTCCATCGCGGCTCAGCATTCGCATGATACTTTTCGGAGATTTATTTATTGCCGTGCCAACGCTTTTGAAACCCACCGTGGCATTGATGTAATCGCGAAGCAGCGCTTTTGAAAGTTCAACCTCTCCGCCGACCATGGCCTCGATTGCTTCTTTCAACAATGCTTCGCGAAACTTGGGATCGCGCTGTGCGCGGCTCCGCACCGTTTCGTCGAAATTGCGCGTCAGTCCCATTACGTTTTTCTCCTTTTGCTCTTCTTCGACCTGGCAGTTGGAACGTTCTTCTGCGAGGTGCCTTCGTCTTCCTTCTTCCGCTTTCTGTAATCCGCCCAGAAACTCTTGGCCTGCTCGATGTCCTTCTGCTGTCGAGACTTTGTGCCGCCGCAGAGCAACACAATTAATTCTTCTCCGTCTTTCGCGTAGTAGAGTCGGAAGCCTTTGCCATAGTCGATTTTTCGTTCCCAGACGCCATTGCCGACCGACTTGTGATCGCCAAAGTTACCGAGCTCCATCCTCCTGATGGCCGCTGTCACTTTCGCAGCAGCATTTTCGTGAAGCGAGCGGAACCATTTCTCGAATGGCACTTCTTCGTCGGTTCGCTCGTAGAGTTTCACGATAGCCATTCTCGAATGGTAACACTTAGGTTACCACATGTCGATAGGCAGTGCAGGAGCATTCATGCCTGTCACGATGCCCGGGGGGGCGGCAGCGCAACAAAAAAACGACCGCGTGTCCGAAGACACGGGTCGTTCTTGCGTACGTCCGGTTTTCCTCGCTGTCCCGCGGGTCGCAAAGCCGCATGTGTCGCAGCCGCACGTGGTTCAGGGATCGTTCGCAACACGCTCCGTTGAACCCGGCTCCGACAAGGCAAAGGACTGACCAGCCGCCCGGCAGCCAAGTGGTTTCTCGTCAACATCCTGCGATGTGATGTTGACGTTTGGCATCACGTCTGATGACGCAATTGAAGCCCGAAACGGGTCGACGGGCAAGCCGATTGAGGCAAATCTTACTCTTCCGGCAAGTTCTCGGAATCGTCGTCCGGAGTAACCGGCGCAACCGGTGTAGATTGCGGAGTCGCCGACGTGACCGTAACGATTGCGTAAGTGATGCCGGCCGTGATCGCAGCCACGAGAACCAGCAAAGCTACCAGAATCAGAATCTTTTGATTGTCGTTCTGAGCCGCCTGGGCTTCGGCAAGCTGCCGCTTGGCGGTGTGAGCCGGGTTTCGCCCTGCGACCGAGCCCTGCGTCGGGACGGGGCGTCGGCGACGCTGTTGCTGGCCGGCGGGAGGACGTCGTTCAGTTCGCGGAGCATTGGAGCCGGTGGGACGAGACTGCCCTTCCAGATAACGTTCTCCCGGCCGCACGTTGTTGCGTCGCCGCACGGCTTCACTGGGAGCTTCCGCCTGCGGGGTCGGTTTCGTGTCACCACCGACCACGCTCTGGGCCCGTTCGGTGCCGTAGAGCATGCTGATGAGATGGATGTTCTTTCGCTTCCATTCTTCGGACCCATGATCGCCGAGCCAGCGGGTGAGAGCATCGGCCAGTTCGCGTGCCGTCTGGTAACGGTCTTCCCGTTTCTTGGCCATCATCTTTTCGACGATCGCCAGCAGGCTGTCGGGCATGTCGGGGCGATCGACCTTGATCGAAGGAGGCTGCCGGGTTTGATGGGCCAGCAACCGTTGCACCAGCGTGCCATCGGTGAAGGGCGGGTGACCGGTCAGCGCGAAATAGAACGTGCAGCCGAGACTGTAGACATCACCCCGCTGATCGACATTGTGACTGTCGACCGCCTGTTCGGGAGCCAGGTAGTCGGCCGTGCCGAGCACCTTTTCATCGTGCTTGATGGTCAGAGACTCTTCGCCGTCTTCCTTGAAGAAGCGGGCCAGGCCAAGGTCGAGCAGTTTGACGGTTCCCTGCCGTGTGACAAGCAAGTTGCCCGGCTTGATATCGCGGTGCACGAGCCCGGCATCATGAGCATGCGAGAGCCCTTCGGCAGCCTGACGGATGATATCGGCGATCTCGACGAAGCCCATGGGGCCTTTTGATTTGACGATGTTCTCGACACTGTCGCCGTCGACATATTCCATCACCAGGAAGTGAATCTCGGCTCCCCCTTCATTCTGCTGATCGACATCGTAAGCGCGAACGATATTGGGGTGATCGAGAGCAGCCACGGCTCGAGCTTCCCGCTGGAAGCGGCCGAGATAGGAGGTGTCTTTCACGCGATTGGCCGGCAGCACTTTGATGGCACAGCGGCGCTGCATAGCGATGTGTTCGGCCAGATAGACGGCACTCATTTCACCGCGGCCGAGCAGGTTCATCAGTTTGTAGCGACCAAGCACGAAGCCTTTGTGCCGGCCCTGCAGGAGTTTCTCAGCCTGCCAGTCGGTGATGAGACCGCGTTTGAGCAGTTCATTGGAGATATCGTTGGCGTCGTCGAGCCTGCGACCGTGACGCTTCAATTCGGCAAGCGTGCTGTCGAGCAGCGTGGCATCAACAAGCCCGCTGGCCCGCACGCCTGTCAGATACGAGTCTGCGGTCAACTTCAACGACATACGATCATCTTCCCCGAGTTGAATTAACTCGTGTGGATTCCGTTCCGGTGTGTTCAGTCCGAATAGATTTGTGGGGTCTCCGTGCCGCCCGCCGGTCTTTATAAAACGTTCGTCTTGCCGATCCACGAAACCGGGTGATCTCAGAGAAAGCAATTGCCGCGCCGAACTGTCGCCAGCTGAATGCTCTACTCCGGTAGATCTCCGCAAAGTCCTGAAAAAACAGGAGAATTTCGAGGAGTCTTCCTCTTCGAAACTTGGAAAGTCGCAAACTCAGACCGTTGCGATTGTGCCACATCGGCCGGAGCCGGATGCCGTTTCGCAACGTGGAGCGGAGATGCCCTGGTTATGATGCCGAAAGGCAACCGCCACCTCATTTTGATGATGACATGCCTCACGGTGATAAGCGATTGGGTTTTCCTGTTTTCACTAAAATAACAGGATTTGAAGCAGTAGAATCCATTTATTCCAGCAGCCGGAAACACGCACAATCGCTACAACCCGGAACACCCGATTATCACGAGTCGGGAAGTCCGAATCAACCTGTCCCGGTGTCGCGGGCCTGCGGCGGGGAACGGGAATCGCAGGACTCGGAGACGTCTGATTTCATCTGGCTCGGCCAGCCGCCCTCAATCTGAGGATCTCTCATTCATGTCGATTACCGCTGCCCAGAACGATACGGTCACTGTCCACTACTGCGCGAGCACGCGCGATGGTGGAGTGATCGAGGATACGAACAATCGCAAGCCGCTCGTCTTCTCGCTCGATGACGAAACCTTCCTCGAATCGTTTCGGCAGCAGATCGTCGGGATGGAGCCGGGAGAGACGAAAACGATTCTCCTCGATCCGGAACAGAGCTTCGGCCTCAGGGATCATCGACGTCAGTTAACGGTCCCGGTTAACGGGCTTCCCTCCGGCATCCATCAGGGGGATCAGCTTGCCACCAGCATCGGCGAAAGTGAAGTGAATGTCTGGGTCGTGCAGATTAACGGCGATGAGGCGACGCTCGACACGAATCATCCGCTTGCCGGAGAAACGCTCAAACTGACGATCGAACTGGTTGCGATCAATCGCTAAGCGTTCGGCGGACTCTGCGGACCTGTCGCGAAGCTGCGAGAGATCCCGGCTCCTGCTACGATGATCCTTCTTTTTCGCCCGAGGATCGATTGAATCGTATGAATGATGAGACTTCACCCCCCGCTGGCTCGCGCCGAGGCCGCTGGATTGTCGCGGGGATGTTCCTGTTCGCAGTCTGTGTCTCCGGCGGGTTGTGGACCTACTGGGAGCTGCACACGCGTCCTTTTCGCGATCTGACCGATCGACTCGCCGAGGTTTATCCGAAGTCGAGTCCCCGGGTCGAAGGGGGCAAGCATGGGATGCATCGGGAAACCGATCGCGTTCTGCGTGTCGTGATGCGTGTCGACTACCTGCCGGAAGAAAGCTCATCGCAGTTCCAGCAGGATGTCGATCGAGTTCTGGAAATCGTCGCAGGCGATGCTTCTGCAGCCGAGTACGACCGCTGGGAAGTGCACCTGTTCCAGCAGCGGCCCGAACAGGAGCCGCTCGTCGGCTCGTTCAGCGTTGATCCGGAAGAGTTTTCGGATCGGGCAGCGTCCCCCGAGTCGCATTGAACCAGAACCGCCCGGTGAACTCGACCAGTCCGTCGAAGTCCTCCAGGACTGTCACTTCCCGCCGTCCATCCCAGCGACTCGCCGTGCCATGATGGACAACGACGAAGTCGGATTCGAGACCGTACTTCTGGATCGTTATCAGAGAGGCTCCGATGAGGAATCGATCTTCAGGGTAGGGCGGGGCGTTCGTTGCCGCGAAAGACCAGCGATACAGATCGACGCGCACGAACTCGGGATACTCGGTCGTGCGGAAGCAGTGTTCCTGCAATTCGGTTGGCAGGCTTTCGAGAGCCGTGCCGCGAACGTAGAGGTTCACCTTGGCTCCGCGAGAGGCATACAGCCCCCAGGACGGCCAGATATCGCCAATGTTGAACCATTCGGTCGCCGGGAAGATCAGACAGGCAATCAACAGGCCACGGGCAATCGACGGGATATCCCAATGCCAGTTTCCCAGCGGCGTGGCCTGCTGCGCGACCTGATCCGCGGCTCGGCCGAACAGCAGAGAGTTCTGTAGGATAAAGAAGAAATTCCAGATCAGAACCGGCAGGTGATGATTCAGCCCAAAGGGACCGAGCACCAGAATCAGAGCCGAGTGCATCAGCAGGCTGCAGTACCACCCAAGCCTTCGTGTCCGGCGAAACAGCAGCAGCAATGCCGTAATCAATTCGAAAGCCGGGATGCTGAGCGCGATTGCCCGTCGGAGTGCTGGCGACAGATTCGCGTCGATCCGGGTCAACTGCAGGATCCCGTCGAGCAATGTCTGCCCGTGCGAGGTGACAAACGAGGCATCGAATTTCGAGACCGCGGAGAAAACATAGATGGAGATTGTGATCCACCGCAGCCAGTGAATCTGCACGGCGGGTCGCAAAGCGACAAAACAAAGGGCATAGAACAGAACCTGGACGGCCCAAGCCTGGATGCGATGCTGATTGCCGACCATCAACGCCAGCAGAGACAGGCCCGCTATCCCCCAGAGAAGACGTTGGCCGCGGCTCGCCAGCGGAGCTGATTTCTTTCGCTGAAGCAGCGAAACGAACATCCAGGAGACGCCGGTAATTGCCAGGAGACCAACCGCGATGCCATCAAGCCAGCCGGGAATCGACAGAGATGCGATGAGCGGCAGGTGCGGAAAGAACGATGCCGCTCCCCACAGAGGGGCCGTCAGCATCATCTGGATGGCCAGCAGGCCGAGGGTCAGTCCCTGCAGGAACGTACTGGTATTCATTGCACCCTCAGTGAAGGGCGGCGGGGCAGAAGCGGAAGATTCCGAAGGCATGCTCACAACGGTGACTAATCAAAGGGAGGGAAATTCTCAGAGCATCGCCCCCGGCTTGCTTGATCCTTTCTCCCTCTCGATACAATGGAAGGCAAGGCTCGCGGAACGATTGAACGTACCAGACTGAAAACCAGAGGTTGGCAACGATGCATTTACTGTATGGCGGAATTGAAGCGGGGGGAACCAAGTTCGTTTGTGGCATCGGCAGCGGGCCCGATGACATTCAGCACATCGAACGATTCCCGACCACGACGCCAGACGAAACCATTGGGCGTTGCATCGACTTCTTCAAGAAGCATGCCACCGACAAGAACGCCTTCGAGGCGATCGGTATCGGTTCGTTCGGTCCGGTCGATCCAAATCCCGATTCGGAGCATTACGGCTACATCACCGCAACGCCCAAGCCTCACTGGAGCCATACCAATTTCGTGCAGCCGATTCGGGAAGCCCTCAAGGTTCCGGTCGCCTTTGACACGGACGTGAACGTCGCCGCCCTCAGCGAGCAAACGTGGGGAGCCGCCCAGGGACTCGACACATTCATTTACCTCACTATCGGAACGGGAATTGGTGGAGGCGGACTGGTCAACGGTGAATTGATGCACGGACTGGTTCATCCGGAGATGGGCCACATCCGGATTCCCCACGACCTGGAACGCGATCCCTTCCCTGGTCGCTGTCCGTTTCACGGCGACTGTCTGGAGGGCCTGGCCTGCGGTCCGGCGATTGAAGACCGATGGGGCAAGCCGGGGCGCGAACTGCCGCCCGATCATCCGGCCTGGGAACTCGAAGCGGAATACCTGGCCTACGCGGTGGTGAATTACATCTGCACGCTTTCACCGCAGAAGGTCATTCTGGGGGGCGGCGTGATGGAACATCCGAATCTTCATCACCTGATTCGGAAGCAGGTCACAAAGCTGCTCAATGGTTACGTGCAGGCTCCGCAGTTGCTTGAGGATATCGACAACTACATCGTTCCGCCGTCACTGGGAAGCGAAGCTGGCGTTCTGGGAGCCTTCTCACTGGCGCGGCGAATGCACGGCTAAACGCTTGGCAGGATCTCGACACCTCTGAGACGTGCGCCAGTCGCCGGTCAGGCTTCGACCGACTCGGTTTCGAACGACTTGCGCATCGTGACGATATTGCCCTGATCGTTGAACTCGACTTCGTCCATAAAGTTCTTGATGAGCAGCAGCCCGCGGCCGTGGGGCCGCATGATGAACTCGGGATCGGTCGGGTCCGGGATTGCGGCAAGATCGAAACCGGGGCCTTCATCGGCAACAATGACTTCGATCGAACTTTCGCCGATGTTCGTCGTGAGCCGCACGCGTCGCCCTGCGTACGGGGTCTGCTCCTGTCGTTCTTTCATCTTATTTACGAACGCAGTCCCGTCTCCGTTCCGGAGTTTGGAATCGACTTCCAGATTGCCGTGAATGATCGCATTCAGCAGAGCTTCTTCCGTTGCGACCGCCACACGAATGCGATCGCGCGTAGAGGCGTTCGTCATGACCGAAATGATCTCTCGAAGTTGCGAGACATAGTTGGCCACGATGTTCGTGTCGTTCTCGATCTGGAAGACGAAATGGCACTGCAGACAGTCTTTGAAAATACTGTCCTGAGAAACGCCGTGTCCGCAGACCCGCAGAATGCGATGGATAACATCGGAAAGAACCAGATCGGGAGCCGCCTTGGGAACGAAACAGATGGCCCCGAGACTCAGCGAATTTACCGTTGAAGTGTGATCGTGCCCCGAGCTGACGACAATAATCGGCACTTCGCTCAGGTCGGCATTGCATTCCTCACGCAGTGCCCGGGAGAGCGATTCGGTTTGCGTATCGTTGGCAATTGCCAGATGGCAGTCGCGATCGCGGATCAGCGTGCATGCCGCTGAAGTATCCTGCACGGTGACGATTTCCCAGTTGGGATGGGCGTCGATTCGACTGGACAGGGGAGGATCCTGCGAGTCGAGGATCAGAATTCGAACTTTCATAGGGCCAACCGTTACTGAGGCGTCGCCAGGCGACAAGAGCGATCCATCCTCCAGAGTCTGCTCCGTATCAGAGTTCGGTTGCAGATCTGACGCCACTGATGAGCGATCTTTCCTCGGTCACGGCCTTACGTTCGTATTCCGCTGTCCGAGGTCGGAAAACTAACGATTATTCCGTTCATCGTAAATAGGCATTAGTCGCGCGACAGGCTTTCCACCTGTGGCATATCGCTGCACTCGTACAGATTGCCTCAGTCGGTGTGGCGATTTTGAACAGATTCTGATCGTCTGGGCTGATCTCCGGCCGATCGCTGTGAATACGGTTTGGCCGATGACCAACCAGAGGCTTCAAACTGATGGGGGAATCCCCGAGCGGTTAACTCCAGTTGAGTCTGCCGGAGATTGTGCAGTTTTCCCATTTGTTCAACATGGGCGAATCAGCAGTCGAGTGGCACACCATATGCAACTGCTTACCTCCGCGGACACTGATTCTGAAAAAATCCACAGTTCATTATTCCACGGAGGGTGCGATGCTGGTGCTGTCACGCAAAATCAACGAACGGATTCTGATTGGTGACTCGATCGAAATCAAAGTGCTCAAGATTTCCAATGGCCGCGTGAAGATCGGAATCGATGCCGATTCCTTCATCGATATTCGCCGCGGCGAGCTTGAATTGGAACTGGAAGTCGAAGAGACCGTCAGCGGCCCGGCCAAGGCTCAGTCCGCAACACCGTCCACAGGGCGGGTCGGTCAATCGGTGCCAGCATAACCAGCCTCAGGCCGGCACCGTTTCTTCATGCAGGCGGACCGGTAACTGTCTCGGACCTCGAAGCCCTTTCAGTGCCGCCCAGCGAATCTGATCGCGCGGAACGGCCAGCTCGAGGGCGGGATATCGACTGAACAACCGCGAGATTGCCACCCGCGTCTCGAGGCGGGCAAGTTTCAGTCCGAGACAGACGTGACTCCCGGTCCCGAATGCGACATGAGGATTCGGCGTACGAAGAATGTCGAACCGGAGCGGGTCCGGAAAGACACTCGGATCGAGATTCGCTGCGGAGAGCAGGGCCATGACCCGGTCTCCCCGCTTCAATTCCGTTCCCTGAAATTCCAGATCCCGGACGGCGTACATCGGTTTGGAGCTGAGCACCGAGGCGCAGTATCGAAGGGCCTCTTCGACTGCTCCGTCAGCGCGCGACCAGTCCTCCAGGAGCAATTGCTTTTGTTCGGGACGATCGAGCAGCTCCAGAACCAGATCGCCAATCAGATTCGTCGTCGTGGCATGCCCGGCGAAGAGAAGCAGTAGCGTCATGCCGACGGCTTCATCTTCCGTCAGCTGCAGTCCTTCGGCTTCGACCTCAACCAAGGCGCTGAGCAACCCGGGTCGCGGGGATTCCCGGCAGAGTTGAATCTGCTTTCGCACATAGCTTTCCATCCGCCACAACGTTGGGACCAGCGAGATTACGCCTCGAAACGACGGGTGAATCGCGAATCGGTCGGCCCAGCTGGCAAACATGTCGCGGTCCTCGCGGGGCAACCCCAGCAATTCGGAGATGACTGCGATGGGCAGCGGCCGACAGAGATCTTCCATCAGATCGACCGGTTTTCCCGTATCGGCTTTCTGCTCAATCTCGTCGAGAAGTTCGTCGGTGAGTTGTTCCACTCGCGGCTGCAGCTGCTCCATGCTGGAACGAGAGAACGCCTGGTCGACCAGCATTCGCAGCCGGCGATGATCCGGGTTGTCGCGAATGATCATCCCCGAAGCCATGATCCTCAGACAGCGGGGCATCCATCGGCCGAACCACGGAATGGGCGACTTTCCCAGCGAGCGGGGATCGCGAATAAAGCTCTTCGAGTCCTTCAGCAGCGCATTCACGGCCGCATGCGTGGTCACCATGTAGACCGTTCCCAGAAACGGGAAGGCCGTTTCAACCACCGGCCCCCGTTCCACCATTCGCGACAGCGTCGGATAAGGATCGCGCTTGAAGTCCTCGGAGAGGAGATCGATCGCTTCGGGCATGGTCCCGTCTCCTGCTTGTCCGTGTCTGGACTGGGCGAACTCCGGTCAGCCGATGCCGAGAATGGTGAGCCCCGCATTCACGATTCCCATCAGGCCTTCGCCCGCAATCAATCCGGATGCCAGCGCGAAGTTGTATTTGTCGGCCTGTTGAGGAGCGAGCGCTTTCCAGATCAGGTAGATGATCAGCCCGTAGAACATGACCAGTGAGTAATAGGCCGGAACGATAAATGCGATGCCCATCGCCAGACCAGACGGGACGTAGGGTCGGATTGTCTTGTTCAGACGAAGAACCGAAATCAAGGCCCCGACGATCCCCGCGATAATCATCGCCTCGACAGCGTATGCCGGAAGTGCCGAAGATCCTTTGCTAAGCACCTCGGCCATCGCTTTCCAGGCCATCGCAGCTGGCGCGGGAAGCTGGTCACTTCCGAGCGGGTAGGCTTTCGTGAAGATGAAGTAGACCGGGACGGCGAACAGGATGCCGAAGCAGATGCCGCAGAGCTGCGCGAAGAACTGTTTGCGAGGGGCCGCTCCCAGCAGCCGACCCGTCTTCAGGTCCTGCATCATGTCACCCGCCTGAGACGCACCCCCAGCCGTAATGCCGGCACTCATCAGGTTCGTGCCCATGTTGCCGGGAGCGATCCCACTGAACACGAGCTGCGTCACCTTGCCCATGCCGCCGACCGGGTTGATATCGGTTTCCCCGACCGAGCGAACGGCAACGACGGACAGCACAGCCGAAAGAGCGATCGCGATGAGGGTCTGATACGGCGGGATGCTGAAGACGCCGTAAGTGATGAAGGTCGTCAGGATCGAGCCGGCGATCAGGCCGCCAATCCACCAGCTGTTCGGAATGTGTGTCGGCTCGGTATCCCCTTCCTCGGTATCGAGGTTGCGAATGACCGGCATCGTGAGGGCATTCACAAAGGTCTTCCAGGAAAGCACCAGAGCCATCAGCGCCTCGGAGACCATCAGAGCGACCCCTGGCCAGAGGAGCCAGCCACGAGGCCCATCTTCGTAGTTCATCACATCGCCAGGAGCCCAACCCATCTGTTGAGACAGGGGACCGAGAATGCCCCAGCCGAGAATCGCGCCGCCGACCAGCGACAGCACAACCCGGGGGCCAATCAAAAAGCCGGCTCCCATGAGAGATGGGCCGAGATAAACTTCGAAGCCCCAACTTGCCGCCACGGCCAGGAACGAAATGCCGCTCAGGACGGGCCAGGTATGAATCTGCGGCTTCTCCAGAATCGGGAAGAAGTGGTAACTCAGTGCGAACAGCCCCGCGAAGACTCCGGCCAGAATCAGAATGCGAGCCTTGGCCAGAGCTTCGGCTGCATCGCCGTACATGGCGAGAATCGTTTCCGCCGTGGCGGTTCCAGTCGGAAAGCGAAGCTTGTCGACTTCGACCACCTGCCGACGCAACGGCACGGCAAAGAAGACGCCGAGGAACGCGACGGAAACGGCCCACAGCATGAGTGCCGACCAGTGGAATTCGTATCCGAGCAGGGCCATGGCCGGGATTGGAGCCAGCAGGCCAGCCGCCGAAGACATGTATCCGGCTGCAGAGCCGGCCGTCTGCGCGATGTTTGTTTCCAGAATCGAGAGTCGACTCTGAAACATGGAGAACAGGGAGAACGCGAGCACGGCGGAGATAATCGAGGCTCCGAACGTCCAGCCGATTTTCAGTCCGATATAGATGTTCGTGCAGGACACAACGCTGCCGACAATGCAGCCGGTGATGACTGCCCGGGCAGTCAACTGCCGTTCGCCGGCGGGGGGGAAGTAGAGTTGTTCGTTGTCGGGGTTCTCCGTGGCCACGGCGGTCATCCTTATCCATGGACTGCAATTCGTATCCGCGAAAACGATAGGCAACCTGGTCAAAATGAACAATAGGGATCGGCTCTGAGAGAGCGAATGAGGAGCTGTCTCATTTCCCGAGGGGCCGTGTCTGTTTGTTGTCAAATTTACAAACGGGCCAGGTTCGGGCTCTCACAGATTCATGTAAGCCTTACAATCCCGCCGGGACAAGGGAGCAAATTTCGAGATTAAAAAACTGTCTCGAACCGCTTCACAGGGTGGCATTGCAAGAGCGATTCTGCAGCAATATGCGGCGAATCGTGGGCAATGACTGGCACAGTGGTTGCGAAATGGCTCCATTACTTCCACGGAAGGCGCATCCGAATCGATCGCAGGATCATCGGGTGCAAGACTGAATGGAATTCGGTCTCCAGCCTTCGCCGCAACGCTCACTGAATACAAAAGAGGATCCCAGAGCATGGAAGCTCGTGTGCCTGTCGCTCGTTTTGCGCTGGTCTGCTGGACCGTTCTATTTGCTTCACTCACCCCGCTGTCCGCTGCTTCGTTTCGGACGCCCAATTTTGTGGTGACGGCCCCGACGGCTGAATTCGCCGAACGGGTCGGCCGGGAAGCCGAACGCTTCCGCAAAGAACTGGCCGTGATGTGGGCCGGCCAGGAGTTGCCGAACTGGTCCGCTCCCTGTCCCATTCGCTGTCGCGTCGGACAAATCGGAGCCGGCGGAGCAACGACCTTCAATTTCCAGAATGGCGAAGTGCTCGGCTGGAACATGGATATTCAGGGCTCCGAAGAACGCATCCTCGATTCCGTTCTGCCCCACGAAATCACGCACACCATTCTGGCCTGCATCTTCCGCCGCCCGCTGCCTCGCTGGGCTGACGAAGGCATGTCGACACTGATCGAACACGAATCGGAACGCCGCCGTCAGACGCGACTGCTCGACGATGTCATGCGGTCGGGCCGGAAGATTCCGCTGCAGTCGCTGCTCAAGATGACCGAATACCCGCCCGACATGCGGGACGTGATGAAACTCTACGCTCAGGGCTATTCGCTCACCGACTATCTGGTTCAGCAGGGAGGACGCCAGACGTTCCTGAAGTTCCTGCAGGATGCCCACCGACACGGCAGCTGGGATCATGCTCTCAGCTCGCATTACGGCGTGAACTCGGTTTCAGGTCTTGAGCAGAAGTGGGATTCCTGGGTGATGGCGGGAAGCCCTCGTCTCAACCTGCCGGAAGGAAATGCACTGGCGTTGAACCAGGCCAATCTCGAGCGAAACGACGTTGTCCGCGGTCAGTCGCCGGACGCTGCTCAGCCTCCGGCAACCGCACCGGCTCCCATCGAAACCGCAGCCGTCTCCTCGGCACAGCAGAATCAGATGGGCGGCGCCGCTCAGCTTGAGTCGGCTCCGGCTTATCAGCCCGGGTCCACCACAGCGCCTGTTGCTCCTCAGGCCACGGCTCAGGAAGCGACCGGACATCAGGCCGCCCGTTCTCGCAGTCATCTGACGCTGCCGGTTTACATCCGCACCGTCCAGCATCAGCAGACCGCAGCCGAACGCAAAACCCGCGAGCAGCTCCAGCCGACCCGAGAAGGCTTCGACTCCCCCATGACACCGCTGAACGCCTCCGACACAAACCATCCCTTCGGCAGCGCCCAGAAAACCGACCCCTTCGTACCGTAGCCTGCGGGGTTGGACAGTCGTGCTCTTTCGGGAATTGACGTCGAATCACGCACAGACAGGAATGTCTGTGCCACCCTGTCGGAAGATGACCCGTTCGCGGATGCACGGTAGAGCGGGGACGATCTTTAATCAGATCACGCAGGGCGATCGGAACTTGCCTTGGACACTACAGGCGGAAAGTAAACGTCTGGCGGAGGTAGCGCCAGATCCAGCCGCCGACGGAGCGTTTGTCGACGATGAATCGGGCCCGGCCGGTGAGGCCGCTTCGCATCAGATCCGCGTCTTCGGTGATCTTCACCGTGGCCTGATACGCGAGGTCCGTCAGCTTTTCCCGGCCCTGTTGATCGGTCACCGTGGCCAGATCGCCGCCGCTCTTGTTGGAGAGCTGCTTGGGAGCATAGTCACTCTGGCGATCGGCAATGCTGGCGACTTCTCCATCGAACGTCTTGTCCGGCAGGTGATAACACCGCAGGAGAACCGGCGTGCCGACCTGCAGCTCGTTGCGGTCGTCCTGAGAGACGAGCAGCACGGCCTGCATTTCGTCATCGGGAGCGATGCTCATCACATGCGTGGCAGGTTCCAGCGAGGCGTTCAGATTGCGATCTTCGAAGACGGTGCCGTACCACTGACGAAGTTCGGAATTGGACTGCGTATCCAGCGGCGGTTCAGGAACCGATTCGGCAGCAACGATGCGACCGCTGATCGGAGCGGTGATGGTCAGATTGTCGATCTGTTCGCGAATCTGAGCCAACAGGTCCTTCAGTGAAGCGATCCGTTCGTCGGCCATGCGGACCTCATCCGGATCATTCAGCGAAAGGGCGGTCCGTCGACGTGCCTCCGCCATTTCAAGCTGAGCGGTGAGACGGAGTTCCTCGTCTTCGAGGTCGTCGTTACGCAGCTTCATCAGCGTTTGACCGGCTTCGACCTCATCGCCCGGTTTCACGCTGACTTCGACGATCTGCCCCGACGTCAGCGAGTAAACGTGCTGGACCTGATGCGGCTCCAGCGTGAAGCTGGAATGGATCCACCAGGGAACCGGAATGGCGAGCAGAGCCGCGAGGATTCCGGCTGCCACCAGCGTGGAGAATGCGATCTTGACCTTACTCATCGGTTCATTCCTCGGCATCGACAGAATCTGATAGAGCGATCGCCCCAGTCCATAAATCATTGTTCCCACGGAAAAGGCGGTCAGCGTCACCGCCAGGTTCTGCAGTCCGTACGGCTTCATCCACGTATACAGGAACAGAGCAATACTGAAGACGAGCACCCACTTGTAAATCCACGACGCGACGGCGTAGATAATGAACCAGTGCTTGTCGCGATCCGGAGCGAACGGGTCTTCCGGAATGTGGATTCCCAGGCAATACCAGGCGAACGCCCGCTGCAGAGCTTTGTCGGCCTTCTGCTTGAGGTTTGGAATCTCCAGATAATCGCTGAGCATGTAGTATCCGTCGAAACGGATCAGCGGGTTCAGGTTGAAGATAACCGTCGAGACCGTCGTCACGAAGAACAGGTTCAGGCAGAGATAATTGAACAACCCCGGCTCGGAAAACCACCAGCCAAAGACCGCCAGCGACGACAGGAAAACTTCGATATACGCCCCGGCTCCGCCAATCCAGATGCGGTGCCATTTGTTCTTCATCATCCAGCTGTCCGACACGTCGCAGTAGAGCGTCGGACTGAACACCAGGAGCATGACCCCGATCTTATGGCATTCGCCCCCGAAGTGTCGGCACGTCAGCCCGTGGCCGAACTCATGGATCACTTTCGCGCCGGCGATTACCAGATACATATAGAGCAGGTTCGGCCAGCCGAAGAACTGCTGGAACTCCGGCAGCTTCGACTGGAACTCTTCGAACTGAATACTGACCAGCAGCAGGGCGGCACAGGCCAGCGTGACGACCATGCCGACCGCCCAGCGGGTATACATCCATTTGAAGAACGGATAGATCGCGTTGAGCGTCCGTTCCGGATCCCAGCCGGGCAGTCGCAGAAAGAGAAAGTTCTGCAACGTCTGCTGAATCTCTTTTCGCTTGTTCTTCTTGTTGAGATGCAGCAGCGGGCGCCCCTGACCGAGCCGCTTCGTGTAGAGCAGATTCTTCTCGTGCAGGTCGGCCAGCAGACGTTGAACGTCGCTCGTCTTCACCGGAATGGAGGGGTTCTCCCGCTGCAGATCCTCGTGGATCTCATCCAGCGTCGCCGAGCCCCGCATCTTCTCGAGCACCTGATGCTGTTCGCGCGTCAGACGGTAATACCGCAGCGCGACCGGATCCTTCACGATCCAGTAGCCGGTCCCCTGATAACCGATTCGCTCAATGCGGATATCGGGCCGCGTGCGCAGCGGCAATTCGCGAGATCCGACTGCCCGAAAATCGGCTTGTGTAACCGCCATGAATGTCGATTCTGTCTTTCAGGGACTTACGATGCGAGTGAAAAAGAAGTGAACTGAAGTCCCGTCATTCTTGCTCTCGGCTGTTGCGAAGGCAAGCTTGAGCTTCAACGAGAGAGAAACAGACGTTGAGTCGCTGCTGACCTCGTCAGACCAACGTCAACCCACATAAGGGTGGCCCTGATAGCTGTGCTATCAGGGCGGCGAAGCCGTAGGAGGATGCACTGCCGCGTGCCTCAACTTACAGCCTTTCCTTAATTCTTCAGAAGTCTCCACGAACTCTCCATTAGACCTCAAATACCACTTCGCCGACGGCTGCGCCGCCCCGAAAGAATCTTTCGGGGCCACCCCTGTTGAGAACACTACTGCACTTCGACAACGTTGCCAGCAGCCACAAGCGGCTTGCCTGGTGTATTCTCGGGACAATCGACGCTGAAGACAGGCCTCCTGTTAATTCGCAACACAGAGATGAATCTCTGTGCCAACCCTGTGCATGCAACGTGGCGTCTAAACTACCGGGTCACGCCCCCGCCCGGAGACGGTAACGGGCGACGGGCGATGTCTTTCCAGCGGCGGAGGTCAATTTCGACCGGCCCCTGTGCCGTCTGTAGTCCGCCGAAATCGCGGAAATACATTTCGAGCCGCTTGAGTTTGGTTTCCGCATTCGGCTCGGTCGGATCAGGGACGTCCGGGGCAACGCCCCAGATGACTTCGCTTCCCTTGTTCGTGATCAGCCGATACTGAACCTGATTGAGTTCATCAATCGTGCGGACACCCGTCGAGGTATGTCCTTCGACACGAATGGTGGTGAAGTGGAATCGCTTCCACGGCGAGTCTTTCTCGCCATCCGCGAGCATCATTTCCGCGAGCCGCGTTGCCCCCCAGACCGCTAGATCACCCCAGTGATCGCCAGCCGGACCGCGCGGAACCGATTCAATGCCTTCCAGCACCGGATAGTTGCCAAGCTGCTTGATCGAGAAGTCCATCGGCGGCAGCAGAATGCCATCGCGATCGACCGGATAATAGCCCTGCTGCAGTTGAACCAGCGCGACCGGCTCCCGGTATTCCAGGGCGATTTCGATCCGGTTGGGATATCGCAGGCGGATGTGCTTCACTTCCCGCACCCACGGAGACTGCTCAAACGCCTTGCCGAGCCGTTCCGCCAGTTGCGGTTCGAGCAGCGAGAACTTCGGCTCCAGCCCGGCCCGCTGCCAGGTTCGCTCCAACAAATCGACGGGGGCGAACTCGGGGAGATCGGTCAGCTGCACTTCGCGCCGATCGATCTGATACTGCGGCAGCGTTGTGAAGTCAGTGCCGTTTCGCTTGGCGAGATTCATGATGAACGGCGCAGCGCAGAGGCCCACGCAGGCGATGATCACCCGGGGATCGTACAGCCAGTTTCGCCAGCGGCTGAAAAGTCCTCGCCGCGGCTCGTCGGTAGTCGGTTTTACTTTGGCCATTTTGCACGCACTCGAAATCGTTGGGTCCGCGGTTGCGGAGTCACTCAGTATCGAGCTTCGTCATTTCGAACGTCTGGCCGAACGAAAACTGACGGCGTGATCCATCTCGGCTGCAACTTCCCCAAGCGATAGCGGATATGCGGAATAGGCGTCCGCCGCAACACGAAAAAACGCTTCGAACGGACCAGCCCGTGCGAAGCGTCTAATCGATACCGTTTGCGACCGCGATTAACGATGCTGCCGAATCGCCTCGGCAATGGCCAGCGGAAGATCCGACGCGATCAGCCCCCGCTCGCCATGACGTTCGGCAATCAGATCGCCTGCCACGCCATGCAGATGCACTCCGATCCGAGTCGCATCGATCGGTGAAAGGCCCTGAGCCAGCAGGGAGGTAATCAGCCCCGTCAACACATCACCCGTCCCTCCGGTCGCCATGCCGCTGTTGCCGGACGTATTCACGTACATTGTCTCACCATCGGTGACGATCGTTTGAAAGCCTTTGAGAACCACCACGCAGTTGTGCTCTCTGGCAAACTCCTCGGCGATCTCATCTCGCCGCGATTGCACGTCGGCACTGCTGATGCCGAGCAGTCGCCCCATTTCGCCAGGATGTGGCGTGAGAATCCGCGGCCCCTCGGCGTTCTTCGGAATGCCATCCGGCAAGCGGGAGAGTGCGTTCAAGCCGTCGGCGTCAATCACCAGTGGTTGCTTCACCGAAACATACAAATCGAGCATCAGCAGTTCGGCATCACGCGACTGCCCCAGCCCCGGGCCGATGCCCACTGCAGTGGACTTATCGATGTGTTTGCTGATCAGCTCCTGGGCATCATAAGCGATCGTTCCATCAGGCTGCTCGGGAAGCCCGACAGTGAGATAAGAAGGATCGAACCCGGCGACGACGTCCTGACAGCTTTCGGGACAGGCCACGAAGACCAGTCCGGCACCGGCTCGCAGAGCGGAAAGAGCCGAGAGCGAAATGGAGCCGGCCATCCCTCGCGATCCGCCAATCAGCAGAGCGGTTCCGAACGTGCCTTTGTGGCCATCCTTGCTTCGGGAGGGAAGAGGGGGAAGTGTTTCGATGCGTGCCACCATCCGTGTTGTCTCCGTCGTAAGTGCAGCTTATTAGTCTTTGTGGCCGTTCCGTCCGCATAAGTTGCCGCTCTTCAGGCAGAAATCGATCCTATGCGGGCATACGTGAGAGCGATCTGCTCTATTCTTCGTTGTCGACTGACTGGGCAGCGATCAGGCCGGCCAGATATCCACCCTTGAAACCACCATCGATATTCACCGTGCAGACATTCGCCGCACAACTGTTGAGCATACCCAAAAGGGCCGAAAGTCCACCGAAGTTGGCTCCGTAACCGACGCTCGTCGGCACGGCGATCACGGGGCAGGGAACCCAGCCGCCCACGACCGAAGGCAATGCACCTTCCATGCCAGCGACGACGACAATCACCTTCGCGTGCTGCAGCTTCTCAACCGAACGCAGCAGTCGCTGTGGTCCGGCGACACCGGCATCAAAAATCATGCCGGGATCGAAGCCCATCCAACGGAGCGTCTCGGCTGCTTCCTCGGCAACCGGCTGATCGGTCGTTCCAGCCGTGACGACAAACGTGCCGCCCTTCGGTTGCTCTTCGGTTTCGGCAGTCAGTCGGAGCGTACGTGCCACCGGATTCCACTCGCATTCGGGAATCTCCTGCAACACCGCTTCCGCCTGCGCCTCCGAACAGCGAGTCGCGAGACAATTCTGACCGGCTGCCGACTGTCGCTGAAACGCCGAAATGATCACCTCGGCTGGCTTCCCGGTACCGTAAACCGCTTCAGGGAAGCCGCATCGATCTCGACGATCGAGATCCAGATCGAGACTCGCAGGACCCGATTGCGTGGTCAGTGAGCTGAGCCGCTTGAGGGCCGACTGCACGTCGACGTCCCCGTTGGCGACTCCATCAAGCAGCATGCGAACCGCATCTTCTCCAGCCGTTGTCATCGCAGTCTCTGAATCGTTTGTCTCAAAAAGTAGTTTCAGGATCAGGCCATAATCGGTTCGACGCGAATATCAATCCACGTCTCGACGCTCTTGCCCGGATCGAGGGTTTCCCAGCCGCACTCGATGCCCTTCGCGGTGAGATTGATCGCATCGGTCGGACACGTATACGGCTCCATGCAGACGGCATTCCGCCCCGGCGGCGTGAAGACGACCAGTTCTCGATAGCGGTTGTCGCATTCCTGCACGATCTGCAGGCCCGCGCCCTCGTCGATGACCAGGCTCTCCAGCGTCTCTCCTTCGGGACGCAGATCGGTGAGGACATCGTCGAGCTTCAGCGTCGAATAGTAGGCCCCATCGGTCAGATCGCAGGCTTCATCGACGGCCACTCGCTCACCAGTCGGAATGAAGTTCTCTAGAATCCATTTCTTATGAGCAGGCGCTTCCAGCACGATATGCTCGGTCGAACTTCCGTCCGTCAGTGGAATCCGGAAATAAGCGTGCGTGCCAAAACCCCAGGGGAGCGGTTTGTCGTCTGGATTGGTGAATGTGAACTGCGACTTCAACGCATTGCCCCGCACCAGATACGTGCAGCGAATGATAAAATCGGCTGGCCACAATCCGAGGCGGTCCGGAGCATCTTTGCTCAGCTGAAATTCGCCGGTCACCGAGTTCTCGGTCTGCTCCACGACTCGCCAGGGGCGATCGAGACAGAACCCGTGGATGTAGTGAGCCCCCGGCTTCGGTGTCGGCAGCTGATAGTCCTTGCCGTCCCAGGAGAACTTGCCCTCGGCAATCCGGTTCGGGAACGGAAACAGAATCGGGATTCCGCACCGGCTTGGTTTCACGTTTCCTTCGGCAAAATCTTCATCGGAATCAAGGACTTCGACGGTCTGCCCGTTGATCGGCACCGAGAACTGGAAGAGGTTGAAGCCGAGTTCGGGCAGCACCTGAGCCTGGCTGCCGGAAACGGAGTCGCGAATCGTAATGGCGGGCATGGAACAGACCTTATTGGGACGCGATTCGACTCGCGATCCGGAAAGTCCCGTCTGGGCAGAGGGACCGGTTTCAGATATCGTGCGGCTGCCCGATTCTCGGGGCAGACCCTCCTTTTGAACTTCGGCAGAGCATAGCAGATCGCCTCATGGATTACGAAGACGACGACTGGGACGACGACTACGATTACGGCGACAACTACTACGACGATGACGACGAAACCGACACCGTCGATTGCCCTGAATGCGGAGCAGCCGTCTACGAAGATGCCGACGCCTGTCCGGCCTGCGGCTGCTACCTGCATCACGGCTGGCACGCCGGCGGCTACTCCCCCTGGTACACCTTCGGCGGCCGACTGAAAGAGTGGAGCCCCTTCTGGCTCTTCCTCGCCATGACCGGCGTCATCGTCACCATCTTCACTCTGATCTCACTGTAGAGCGATATTCAGAACAAAGTGTGCCACTGGCTCAGCCAGTGCCCTCAATCAGCGTTCCCCCAAAAGCACTGGCAAAGCCAGTGCCACCCATTGCTGCCTGCTGCCTAACGCCCCAGCTCCTCCCACAACTTGGCACTCGCCAGCGTTCCCCGCTGGAAGTTGGCCACGTGGAAATGCTCATCCGGGCTGTGCAGGTTGTCGCTGTTCAAGCCCCAGCCGAGCAGCAGCGTTTCGACACCGAAGATCTCCTGAAACGTCGCCACGACCGGAATCGAGCCCCCTTCACGGATCATCACCGGCTCCTTGCCGAAGGCGAAGTCGATCGCCTTCGATGCTGCCTGGAAATGCGGGCC
>CP051247.1:3367500-3995000 GCA_017795105.1 Planctomycetaceae bacterium | reverse complement strand
CAAAGGTGGTTTGTGCGGAGCGTAGTTGCGCTCAAACTGTGCCTGCAGTTCTTCTACGCGTCCGGGAACAGCTATCGGAGAGCTAAGAGCTGATTCCGTCCAACTAGAAGTAGTAGTTGTACTGAATGATGTATTCCACATCGAAGAGCTTGTCGATCGGCCCAGAACCCACAAATTCAGTACATGGGATAGCAACCGCAGTCGTCAGGGATCCGGATCCAAGATCGAACAAGAATCCAGTGTTCACGTTGAGAACATTCATCCGGTCGTCGATGTTCGCATCGACAGCGCCGACGGTCTGCGCTTCGTTCAATGCATATGTGTAATGGACTTCGAAGAGAGAGGCGACTCCCTGGACGCCACTCGAACCGCCACACTCGACGCAGGAATCAGTGCATCCGCAATCCATATTGCGATACCACCAACGACCGAACTGCGTGTCCATTTTGAGCAAATGCTGTTGGGAGAGGTCGCCGGAGCTCGCACCAGTTACGGTATTTCCATTCATTGTGAAGTCTGCAGAAATATACTGCTGCATGAAGAAATCACTATCGTGCGGTGAATAGATCGCCGCCAGATAGGGAGTCAGGAAATAGCTCTCGTTCTGAATTCGAGTCGTACCCGTACCTGTTCCGCGACCTGTTGGCAGGGTCAAGCCAATTCCCCCGGTAAGCAGTCGCCCCGAACACTCATCCTCGAGGAGGACAGACTTCGCAATGACAGACAGATTCCCTATTCCGTCGATATCATCGTTTCCAGCCATGTCGCTAAACACAAATGGGAGTCGGACGTCGATTGAGAAATCGTTATCACAACCAAAGGCCTCTTCATAGCCCAGATAGACCGAGTTCAGGGAACTGCGGTCGTTAGTGTCAGCGTCGAAGAATGTCTCACTGAATCGGTGGTAGTTTACATAGACTCGGTTTTGAGGGACTGGATTGAAGTTCTGACTCAGATCGAGACGCGTTGTTCCCGGTGCAGGTATATAGTCTCCGGAAACGAACAGGGGGAACTGCCGAAAGTCCCCGATCATGTTCGGACGGGTCGTTGCCTGGGTGGTTGGTCCCTGTGCGGTCTGCGGAGGAGGAGAGAAGTCCTGGTTTGCCATCGGTTCAAAATCCGGCTCATCGGCCTGAGGCAGATCCACTGCCTCCGCGTCTTTCGTATCCTCGGTCGAGGGGCCGGGCAGATAGATTGAGCGACCATCATCGTGTGTCGGGCAGGGCGGAGGACATGGGGGCGGACACGTCTTTCTATAGCAGGGCTTTTCGGCCTGCACTAGCTGTGGCCCTCCAGTGAGGACCAGCACAAGTAACACACTCGCTAAACGGCAAACCATCGTGTCTTCCTTTCATACACAAGCATTTCAAAGTCGCCTGGACTGAGTTGCCCCACGAAAACTCCACCACGGGTTTTCACATTTCATAGCTCGGCATTAGTAACACATGGCCACGTGCACAAAACAATATAGTTATACCTATTTGACCATAACGACCTCGGATTTTACGCAAACCGCCCAGTATTACGTCTGGTTTTAGACCTACGGAGGGCCGAAGGGTTGCCTACAGGCTGCAAAGCAAAAAACGATTGCCCTGTTTAAGCGACCGAGACAGCAAAGACAGGGCTGAATCCCTATCGCCGGGGTGCCACTGGCGTTTCGCCAGTGCTTTTGTTTGACCATCAATTGCGTCTGATAATCCGATGACCACTGGCAGAGCCAGTGGCACACCAGGGATGGCATTGGGTGATGCTTTAGGGTGGCACTGGCTCTGCCAGTGCTTGTTGGCCATGCAAAGGATGGCCGGAGGTTTACCTCCCGGTTGCAGAGCAACCAGCAGTTGCCCTTGAAGCGTTTAATTCTCGTACCAGCGTGATCGAGAGCACGACGTTCCGTGAACTTTGTCATTTGATCGTTTATGTCCGCTCGTCTGAAGCGAACTTCCCAGGCATCCCACAAACCGAATGCGATGATTCGATCAGGTCTGGATGTCCGTGCGCTGGTTGGTTATGGTGAGGGCGTTCCCGTTGGCCAGGTGGGTTCGGGCTTCGTAAGGTCTTCTCTCAAAGCGACCGCAGGATGGCCGGGAGGTTTACCTCCCGGTTGCGGAGCAACAAGCCGTCGCCCATTGAACGTTCGAGTCTCTCCCGACGCGACTTCATGTGAGATCACAGCTGGTTCTGCCGGTTCGATCGTCCATGGTCAGCTGCTTGTGACTTCGTCACCCGGAAGTGAACTTCCGGGCCATCTTGTTATCGGCGCACATCGATCCGGGTCCAATCTGTCTACTATGTGCGGAAACCGCCAAGTTTCATTCGCTCGAAAGGCGCCGGAACGGAATTTACTCGATGTCTGAACCCTCCACGTGCCCGCACTGCGGTAAGAATCATGGCCTAAAGCTCGTTGAAAAGCACAACTCATTTGCGGACGAACGAGTTGGCAAAGCTCCATGCACGTCGTGCGGCCGAGATATTTACTTTAGAAGGAAGATTGCCTGGCAGCCAGGGCTTCTCGGTGCCCCTCCACGGCCAGTCGGATTTGCACGGTACCGATTGCCGAGATCCGTCGCGGACAATGATCGGCTCCAGCAGGACTACGTCGGGATAAACCGAGGATGCGGTTGCTGGATCGTAATTATGGTCGTCGGCTTTCTTGCCAGTCTTCTTGGATTGGTATGACCGAGATGACAGGCAAGTGTGGCAAGGAAGGCCTGCAGTTTTATCTCCTGGTGCGGAGCAACTAACTGTTGCATATGAACCATCCGATTCTATTTCGGCAGTATTTCACTATGAAAGAATCGTTCAAGATGTGCACTCGTTCCAGACCAACTGCATATGACTGCGTCACCCGGAAGTGAACTTCCGGGCCAGCCCTTTCTGTTCGGCTGGGAATGCATGACCGGAGGCAACGTTTCTTGCATTACCACCGTTTAAAGAGCACTTCGCCGACGGCTCCGCCGCCCCGAAAGAATCTTTCGGGGCCACCCCTGCCGGGGAAACGGGACCGGCTCGACGAAGCAGACCTAGCCGCGCTCTAAAATCATGACAACGGTGTCACTCGCAGGTGAACCTCCGGGTCATCCCATCTCTCAGCAGAGTTCCGGGATTGGTTTCGCTTCGCCTTCGACCAGGGGGATGGGGCGTCCACTGGGGTTGATCCAGTGGCTGTTGGGGTCGATGCCGAGTTTGTGGAAGACGGTTGCCGCGAGGTCGCCCGGGCCGAGTTTTCCGGAGACGATGCCGCCGGCGCGGTTGTCGGTCGCGCCGATGACCTGACCACCCGGAATGCCGGCTCCGGCGAGGAGCATCGACATGACCGGCGTCCAATGGTCACGGCCGGCTTCTTTGTTGATGACCGGGCCGCGGCCGAATTCGCCGAGGACGAGCACCAGCGTCGAGTCGAGCAGGCCCCGCTCTTTCAGGTCCTGCACGAGATTGGTCACGCCGAAGTCGAAGCCGGGAAGCATCGGCTTCAGGCCTTTTTCGATCCCGCCCCAGCGGACGTTGTCGCCGTGATGGTCCCAGTGCCCCCAGGCATCGCTAAGGGTGATGAACGTCACGCCGGCTTCGACGAGCCGCCGGGCCAGCAGCGATTTGCGTCCGAACGAATGATTGCCATAACGATCGCGAACCTCCTGCGGTTCCTTGTTGAGATCGAACGCGGTGGCGACGCGGCCTGAAGAAACCATCTCATAGGCTTCGCGGGTGTAGCGATCCTGCAGGGCCAGCGACTGATTGACATCGACGTGCTGGCGGAAACGGTCGAGTTCGGTTCGCAGGTTGTTTCGGTCTTTCAGGCGAGCTCCCGCAAACCCCGGCAGGGGCTCGAACTTGCCCGCAGCCGACATGCCATCGAGCGGCTCGTAGTTGTGGCCGAGCTGACCGGCTCCGTAGACGTCGGCTTTCAGGCTGTCGGCCAGAGCGACGAAGGCGGGGACGCCGGGATGGTTCGGGCCGCGAAACTTCGCCGCGACAGAGCCCATCGAGGGATAGCCGCCCCCGTCGTTCGGACTGATTTCACCGACACGCTGCGACTTGGGGTTCGCTGCCTGAAACGTGGTCGGCGTGTGATTACTCGCGGTGGCGTCCATCGAACGGATGATCGCGAAGTCGTTCATCATCGCGGCCTGCAGCGGAAGCTGATCGCAGATCTCGATGCCGGGCACAGCCGTGGAGATGGTGCCGAGCGGGCCGCGAATCTCCACGGGAGCCATCGGTTTCGGATCCCAGGTTTCGAGCTGACTGGGGCCGCCGGAGAGCCAGATCAGAATGACCGACTTCGCTTTGGGCGTGCGGCTGACCGGCGAAGCGGCAAGCAGGGGATTCGAGAGGGAACCAAGGCCGGCGAGGGCACTCATGCCCATCTGCAGAAACCAGCGGCGACCGGACCCGACTGCAATCGGTGCGGGCTGGGGCGTAAACAGCTGGCTGATGGAGGAGGACCGGGGCGAGGCCTGAGCGGGAAATGCGGCTGCATTCCGACGATTGGAGGCGGGCATGGTAGGGTCTCCAGGAAGTCTGATCCCGGGGGAGACCGCGGCGAGGCTCAGCGATCAACAGATGTTGAAAGGGTAGGAGCAGAACGCGGTCGGCGTCCGGCTGGCCTGAGTTTAACCCATAGCCGGGAGCCACGTCCAGAGTTCTCCTCCAAGTCTTGTATCGGCAGATGAAGATCGGTCTCCGCATTTTCAAGCCCGATTTGCAGCCGTTATCATGCAGATCGAAATGCTTCAGGGCAGGCTACGATCGAGCGACACCCGGACCATCTGCAGCGGAGACCGCCATGTCAGCACCACGGACACTGAATTTCAACGACTGGGACAGCATCGAAGCTGATCTACGGGAGTTGACGGCCGGCTATGATCAACTCGGGAAATGGGACCTGTCGCAGGCGGCTCTGCATCTGAATGACTGGCTCACCTATCCGATGGATGGTTTCCCGAAGAACCCGTGGCCGATCGGGGCGATGATGGGCATGGTGCGGGCCACGATGGGGAAGTCGATGCTTCGCCGTTCGCTGAAGGAAGGCTTCCGTCCCGGCACGCCGACCTTCCCCGGTTCGGTGCATCGTGCAGACGAAGCGGAGGATGCCGCGGCGGTTGAGCAACTGCTCGGAACGATCACTCGCTTTCGGAATTACTCCGAAGAGATCTGCCCGTCGCCTTTGTTCGGGAAAATGGATTACGAGACGGCGGAACGATTACAGTTCGTGCATTTCGCTCACCATCTGCGGCTGCTCGTGCCGAAGAGCGAAGCGGCTCCCGAGTGAGCCTCACTGACTGGACTGCGAGCCGATGAATGTAATCGTCGACATCAGCATGATAGAAGTCAGGACTGTCATCTGACACGCTTCAACCGCCTGCTTTGCCGCGGGGCCGGCTGCGTCTCCGTTCGAGACGACCTGAATGCGGGCTTTATGCTGAGCCCGTTCGTGAAAGTTGAGGGCCCCGGACAGGTAATCGGTATGATGAGCGAGCGAAATGAGTGCGGACGTGCGGGCATCGGGCTCGGCGTCGTTCAGAATCACGTCGCGAATGCGGGCGATGATTTCCTGCTCGGGAGCCGGGTCGAGCGTCGGATAGATACTGCGGGAGAAAATGAACAGGACCGTCTCTTCCTCGCTGGCCACAATTCCCCGTTGACAGAGTTGCCGGACGGCGACGTACATCAAATCGCCTGCGTTGGACACTTCCGTCAGACAGGCCTGCAACTCGAGCGACTTGTCGGCCCGCTCAATCACCCGCCACGCACGCTGCAGCATCGGGTCGTCCGGCGGTGTTTCCGACTTCAGATGAACGGTCCGGGTGAGGCCTTCGACACCGATCGACTCGTCAAGCAACATCTCAGCCAGCACAGCCCCGGCGAGGGCATGTTGAATGTAACCGCTCGAAACGGTGCCAGTCTTGTCGTGCAGAGCAAGAAGCAGGAGTTCTTCGTAGAGGTGGAGCGCGTCGTTCATGAAATCTCCGTTTCTTGAATTGATGATTGCGAAGTTACCAACGCACGGAAAGACTGTCAGGATCAAAGAAAGATGAGCGCACTTGCAAAAGTGGTACTCTCACGATCGGGGCGTGCATTGAAGTGGAGCGAGTCATGAAGAGTCCTATGCTGAAGCGGCGGGAGTTTCTGGCACTCACGGGACTTGGCTGTTGTCGTCCATTGTCGGTCCGGGCGGAGGCGAACGGAGATCGACTGGGGCTCAATCGTTTTCAACCCGCCGAACGGACCGCCATCGAGAAGCATGTCGCCCAGTTCATGGACGACTATGAGGTGCCGGGGTTGTCGGTGGCGATGGCTCGGCACGGCAGGCTACAGCTGGCGGCCGGGTTTGGGTGGGCGGACCGTGATGCCGAGATTCCGGTGAAGCCTCGACATCAGTTTCGGATTGCGAGTGTCTCGAAGCCGATTACGTCGCTGATGATCTTTCGGCTGGTTGAAGACGGACAACTCAAGTTGAGCGATCGTCCCTTTGCCGAAGAGCGGTTGCTCGCGTCGCTGCTGGACGATCTGGAGTTGCCGGACGAGAAGCGGACGCAGATTCAATCAATTCAGATTCAGCATCTGCTGGAACACACTACCGGTGGCTGGGGGAACAAGGTGCACGATCCCATGTTTACGTGGGAGGCACTGCATCTCGACCATCGGGAACTGATTCGATACACGCTGAAGACGTTTCCGCTGCTGGATGAGCCGGGCAGGAAGTTTCGCTACTCAAACTTCGGCTACTGCGTACTCGGCCGGGTGATCGAGGCGGTCACCAAGGGTTCGTACGAAGACGCGGTTCGCAAGCATCTGCTGAAGCCGTCCGGTGTGGGGGAGATGACAATCGGGAGTCGGGCGAAGTCGGAACGACAACCGGATGAAGTTTGCTATTACGGTCAGAAAGAGAATCCGTACGCCCGTCTGATGCATGTGAGTCGCATGGACGCTCACGGCGGCTGGATCGCCTCGCCAGGTCAACTCGTGCGACTGATGCTGCATACCGACGGTTTCGAGTCTCCGCCAGATTTACTCGACAAAGACTCACTTGCCACCATGACCACAGCTTCGGAAGTCGAGCCTCATTACGCGAAAGGCTGGAATGTAAACGAAGCCGGGAACTGGTGGCACATCGGCAGTTTCAATGGCGGAGCCGCGATTCTGGTCCGCACGGCTGATCGCTTCTGCTGGGCCATTCTGGTCAACACCCGCAGCCACGAGCCGGAGTTTACGTCGGATCTCGATCGGCTCGGCTGGAAGATTCGGCGGTCGATCAAACGCTGGCCTTCGTGTTAGGTTCAGCCTACCGCCCACTGCCGAGATCGAGACCGGAGACGCCTTTGATGCGTCCGCTGCCGAGGTCCATGCCGGAAACTTTGGGGGTGTTCTCGAAGTCGTCGAGATCCATCAGGATCATGGTGGTGGCTTCGTCAATCATCCCGGCCAGATACAGGTCGAAGATCTCGTCTTCGTTGAGTTGCCATTCAAGAACGAGAATGGCAGCTTCGTCGAATGTCATCTGGGGCGATGTCTTCGAGTCCGCGAAGCTGATCTCTGGAGCGAAGGCAAGGGCGGCGAGGAGTCCGGCGATGAACAGTGCCGATGTGATGAGCGTTTTCATGATCAGTTCCCGGCTTTCAGAGTGACACGGTTATGGTTTCACTCTTGAAATCGGGGAACATGCCGGGGAGGGGACACTCGGAGAAGACGCTGTTTCACTGCTGCGGCGGCTGATCCAGGAAGAGTTGCTCGTTCTGGTAGAGATTGAGCCGTGCTTCGACGGCAGATCGCTCTTCGGGATCCTGCAGAGTCGGGTGGGCCAAGGCACGCTCTGCGGCGATGGTGGCTGCAGAGAAGTTGCCCTGAGCGGCGAGACTTGCCGCGAGGACGTCATCGCATTGCCAGGTCTGAGCGGCGTAGCGGGTGTGGCAGGCCCGCGCGAGTTCGGCCGCTCGTTGAGAGTTTCTCAGCGTTTCGTCCGGGGTCGTGGCGAGAGCCCAGGCAAGCGCGAGTTGTCCGCGAGGATCGGCGGGAAAGATCTGCACGGTTTGACTCAGAATCTGCAGTCGATTGGTTTCGTTGCCTGTTGAACGACAGGCTTCTGCTGCCAGCAGATAAGGTTCGATCAGTTTGGGGAAGCGCTTCTGGAACGCGAAGGCGAGTGGCAGGGCATCCGAATATCTGCGGGCATCGAACAGGCATTCGATGGAGAATTTCCAGAACGAAGGCACGGTCGGATCGAGTTGGCGGGCGGATTCGAAAACTTTGTGTGCTTCGCGGAATCGACCAGTACTCCGCAGAGCGTCGCCGAGATAGGCGTGGGCCCGCTGGGAATCGGGAAAGCGGCGGACGGCATCGCGATACGCGGCAATCGCCTCTTCGGTACGATCGTCCCGCAGCAGCACCGTGCCGATGTCGATGCGGATATCGTGGTGATCGGTCTGGTCGTAATCAGCTGAGGGGAGGTTGTCGAGAGCCGCCCGAAAACTGGCGACTGCACAGTCGGCATCACCGATGGACGCACAGATGTTGCCGAGCGTCCAATGGCCGAGGAAGTAGTTGGGGTTATGCTCGATAGCCGCTTCACTCAGTTCGCGGGCGATCTGTTTGTTTCCCCGGTCCGATTCAATCACGGCGAGATTGTTCAGGGCAATCCAGCAGGTCGGATTGTTCGCGATGACATGCCGCCAGATGCGTTCTGACGTGTCGAAGACGCGAACATAAGTCATCGAAAGTGCAACCAGCGCAGCAATCACGACGATCGGTATCGCCTTGCGCACGGAGACGAACCGCTTTCCAGAATGGGCACGGAATGAAGCATCCGTCTCCCAAAGCCGATGCAGGCAGACACCGAAGACGGCGATGATGGGGATGCTGGCCAGATACTGGAAATGATCGGCGACGAACGAGTACCGATGCGGATAGACGTTGAGGAACCCAAGCGCCGGGAAGAGCGTCCCCGCGAACAGCAGCAGACTGGCCAGCAGTCTGCGATGCCCCTGATAGGCGCGAGCCAGAAGGACTCCGCAAAGCAGCAACCACGCTGGCAGACTCAGAATCGTGAGTGCGGAGGGAGATTCCAGGTTCCATTTCGGATAGAAGAACATCAGGTCCACCGGAGCGACCAGATTCACCAGGTACGTCCAGAGAGACCGGCTGGCAATGAGACTACGTTGCCAGAACGTCCACTGAAACTCCTCGCCCTGCGCGTAAACCTGACTGTACTCCAGCCAGGCGGTGTGCAGTCCGAAGCCGATCCCGAGAGCGAAGAAGGGCAGAGTCTTCAGCAACTCAGCGATCGGCAGTTCCCCTTTTTTCATCCAGAGAATGACCAGCAAGGCAGCCGGAAGCGTTGCGGTGACCGATTTGCTCAGCAGAGCTGCGACAAACAGAAGTAACGTGAGTGCGTAGTACCCCCGCGATGCGGCTGCCGTGGTGGGAACGAAACCGAAAGGTCGCCGTCGCACATAGCAGAGCATGGCCAGCAGGTAAAAGAATCCGGAAAGAACATTTTTGCGTTCCGTGATCCAGGTGACCGATTCAATGTGGACGGGATGGACGGCAAAGATCAACGCCGCCCAGTAGGCTCCGGAAATCCCCAACACTCCCAGAAGTCGCCAGATCAACAGGGCATTAATTGCGTGGAGGGCAATGTTCGTGACACGAAACCCGGTCGCTTCGAGCCCCCAGAGCTGGTACTCGACCCAGAATGTCGAAAACACGAGTGGATAATACTGGGGTGTCGATGAGGGACGGATCCACAGGTCGACGAGGCCATCGAGATCATGGAGCGTCGGGTTCTCGGTGACGTAGTCGTCGTCATCCCAGATGAAATCGCCATTGACGCCCGGCGCATAGGCACAAGCTGTCAGCAGGATCAACAGGACGATCTTGAGCAGTTGGGGAAGGAGAGACGCTGGGGAGGGCTCGGATGCTGTGGAACCGGGGCCGGCCTGCAGAGTCTCCTGCGGGCTCTTGAGATCTGGCTCATCCCGGTTCTTGATACGATCGTTCACCTCCAGCACTCACAGTCAGATGCGTTGGTCTCTCACTCCGAAAGAATCGGCTCGCTGTTCCGAACAGGACCATGCTCTGCGCGATCGTTAATTTTGCATCGATCAATTGTTAAGATTCGCCGCTGTGCACACACGTCGACAGATTTTCCTCT
The DNA here is from genome assembly GCA_017795105.1 of Planctomycetaceae bacterium. GTDB lineage: Bacteria > Planctomycetota > Planctomycetia > Planctomycetales > Planctomycetaceae > Rubinisphaera. The sequence goes on along the minus strand of CP051247.1, from coordinate 3,984,856 downwards.
GTAGCGACCTCGTCGCCGCCGCGATCTGCCCCGCGGTCTCAAATTCGACTGCACGAGTTGGGAAGATGCGACTCGAGTCTACAATCTGTTTGGGCATGGCTGATCGCCAGCCATTCCCCGGACTCAGCGCTCATCGACTATCCACTTCACAGCAGTCGATATACCTACACCTTCTACCCCTATATTCACAAAAACGACCCTCGATATAAAAACCGAGGATCGTCTAGTTGTTCGATGAAACTACCAGCGATTATTCTGGCAGAATGACAGCGTCGATCACGTGAATGACACCATTCGAGCATTCGATGTCGGTCTTGATGACTTTGGCGTTGTCGACCATGACCTTCTTGCCCTTGGTCTTAATATCGACTTTGCTCCCTTGTGCGGTTTCGGCTTCGTGCAGCTTCACAACATCAGCGGCCATCACTTTGCCGGGGACCACGTGGTAAAGCAGGATGGAGGTCAGCTTGTCCTTGTTTTCAGGCTTCAACAGCGATTCCACAGTACCTTCGGGCAGCTTGGAGAAGGCTTTGTCAGTTGGGGCGAAGACGGTGTAAGGACCGTCACCCTGCAGCGTCTCGACGAGCCCGGCGGCTTTGACGGCGGCGACCAGCGTGTTGAAATCACCGGCTCCGACAGCGGTTTCGACGATGGTTTTCTCAGCAGCCTGAGCCGAGAAAGCAAGTCCAACAACAGCGGCGACAGAAAAGAGAGTTGTTCGAATCATGACTTCAGTTCCTTTCAAGGATTAAGGGAAGGTTTGAAAGGATTCTAGAAGTCAGTTTTCAATCACAAGGCGCATTCTAAGAAATAATTATCAATTCCTTCGCCTGCGATTTCGAGGGACTGAATACGAAAAGGGCCGCACGTGGTGTAGTGCGGCCCTTCAAGGAGACGAGAGAGACATCGTATTCTCATAAGCGACAGCTGGATCTGGCTCCCATCCTGGCTGTCGTGCTGACCGAAGGTTCGGACTTCATGTCAGCATTGTTCGATCGAGGACTCCCCCGGGGATGAAGTAAGCTTCATTCCCCGGAGAGTGACTCGCATTCTACTGGATGCAAGGCTGGCATCCGTCGACGCATTCTTCGCAGGTCTGCGGACAGCAGTCGTTGCAGACCGGAACCCGTTCGCACACCACGCGGGGCACGCAGCGGGTCTTCTTGACCATGATCGTGCGAGGCACGCACTTGGTCTGAGTGACGTAGCGGACGTCGCGGACCGTTTTGCAGGTCGTGTAAGGCACGCAACGGGTACGACATTCTTTGACCATGTGGCAGGTCGTGTAAGGTATCTTCCGCTTGATGGTGTCACACTTCCAGGTGCAGGTCGTGTAAGGCACGCGGCGGGTGATGCAGCGTTCGACGAAGTGGCAGGTCGTGTAAGGGACGCGGCAACGCTTCGTTTCCTTGACCATGTGCACGGTCGTGTAAGGGACGCGACGGGTGCGGCACTCTTTGACCATATGGCAGGTCGTGTAAGGAACCTTACGTTTCACGGTGTAGGGAACCCGTTCACAGACCGTGTAAGGAACACGGCGAGTTTTCACACAGGTTTCGTAGCGAACCGAGCAGACCTTCTTCTTGACCACTTTGGGGCACCAGACCTGACGACAGATCGTGTAGCCACCATGGCACTTGTTCATCACGCGGCAGTCCGGGCAGTCGTTGCCGCAACCATCACCACAGCCGTCGACGCAACCGTCAACACAGCCGCCGTAGTGGTTGATGCAGCACGATTCCGGATGACAGGTCGTTCCGCAGGGGCAGGGGATCCGTTCACGAACGGTTTTCCACTCGCCGCAGCAGACATCGACCCAGTGCGTTTCACGAACCGGCTTGCAGACGGTGTAGCAGACGTCGCGGTAGCAGGTGCGTGTTTTTGTGCGGTACTGAGTACAGCAGACTTCTTTGTAGCAAGTCTTGTAGACCGGGCGGCAGTGCGTGTAGCAGACGTTGCGATAGCAGGTCCGGGTCACCGGGCGGCAGACCGTGTAACAGTGCTCACGGTAGCAGGTCTTGTACACGGGCTTACGAACGGTCTCGGTCACCTTGCGGTAGCAGGTCTTGTAAACCGGCCGACGAACGGTTTCGCAAACCGTGCGGTAGCAGGTCTTATAGACCGGGCGACAGACTTCGTACTTTTCCTTGCGGTAGCAGGTTTTGAACACGGTGCGCGTGCAGGGGACGGGAACCCGTTCGCAGCAGGTGTCGTAAACCGTAACCGGGCAGCAGTATTCCTGCGTATCCCAGACAACCTTCTTCACCGTCTGATACTTGGGGCCGCAGCACTGCTGCTTGGCGATACCAAAGTGGCCCCAGCGTCCACATGTGTCTGTCGGACAGCAATCAAAGCTGTCCGCGCCGCAATACGCGGCTTGTGCTGTGCCGCCCATCGCGCCAATCATCAGCGCGAATGCAGCGAGCATAATCCTGGCTGCTGACTTCATGGTTCTTGTCCCTCTGTTCCGCCTCGCTAATCGAATTTCCGAGGCTTGTGTTCTTAATGAAACCGGAGCGCACGCACCGATCCGGCATGCTCCAACTGACTCACGGCACGTCCGGGAGACGGACGCCATCTCTTGTTTCGTCAGGAATCTCGCTGCAACTTTCCCGTATTCACCAGTTTGAACAGATTGCCGACTCTGCCGAGCAGCCTGCTGTCGCGCAATCACCTCAACCGGTAAATCCGGTATCCGGTTGGAAGCGGGAGAGAACCCAGGCGAGCCGGTTTCGCCGCTGAACGTGATCCGCTAGGATGAGTTCGGAAAGCGACTCAAATCACAGCTGGGATTCGCTCAAGTGACTCTGAAATAGAGACTTGCGACGATAATTTGGCGGGAGAACTGCGATGAAATTTGCGATCTGTCAGGAACTGTTCGAAGGGTGGTCGTGGGAGCGGCAATGCGAGTTCATTGTCGAAACCGGGTACACGGGCGTCGAAGTCGCCCCGTTCACACTCGCCGCCTCGGCCGATCAGGTGACGAAACAGGAGCGCGAGCACTACCGAAAAACCGCTGAGCAGGCCGGACTCGAGATCATCGGCCTCCACTGGTTGCTCGCCAAAACGGAAGGCTTCTATCTCACCACCGCAGATGCCGACGTCCGCAAACGAACTTCGGAATACCTCATCGAACTGACGCGACTCTGTCAGGACCTGGGCGGAAAGCTGATGGTCCTCGGCTCTCCCAAGCAGCGGAATCTGTTGCCGGGCGTCTCGATGGAAGAAGCCAACGATCATGCGATTCAGGTTCTGGCCGAAGTCGTCCCACACCTGGAAGCGGCCGGCGTCACGCTCTGTCTGGAGCCGCTGTCGCGACAGGAAACCGACTACATGATCACCTGCCAGCAGGCACGTGAGCTGATCGATCACTTCCGCAGCCCCGCCATTCAGCTGCATCAGGACGTGAAGGCCATGTCGGACGAGTCGACTTCGATTCCGGATCTGATCCGCGAATTCCGCGATGTGACCGCCCACTTCCATGCGAATGATGTCAACCTGCGTGGACCAGGCATGGGCGAAGTCGACTTCACGCCGATTTTCGCCGCGTTGAAAGAAACCGGTTACGACGGCTGGGTTTCGGTCGAAGTCTTCGACTATACCCCGGGAGCCGAAAAGATTGCGGTCGACTCGCTCGAATACATGAAACGGGTCTGGGCGAACTGCTAAGTCTGTAGCGGCATTCCGCAAAACAAAAAGGCCTCCCCGACGCCGATGTCGGAGAGGCCTTTTCTATTGGTCGCAGACGACCGGGCTAAACGTTCTGGCAGATCGTCGCCAGTCGTTTGAACGCTTCGTTATCGAGAATCAACGACCGGCGGACATCAATCGGCAAGCGATTGAATTCGCCTTTGCGGACGTACGACTCGACCTCGTCAAGATTCTCAGTCACAAACGGCTCGGCCGGTTCGCGAGTGGGCAGCATCTCGCGGGCAATCTTCATATGCATCAGCGAATGTCCGCGATTGGCGAGCACGGTTTGCAAAATATCGCGGCCCGGCTCGACCAGAGGATTGTCTCGGAAAAACGCGGCGGCTTCATCCAGTTTCCGCAGCAGTTTCGGGCGAGTTTGCTCTTCAGGAATTAAGAGCAGCCCTCGCTTTTCGAGCCAGTGTCCGATTCCCCGACTGCTGAAGGCAGAGGCGAGCGGAACGATCAACAAAGGCCCGACAAGCATTGGAACAAACCAGGGCAACAACGCAGGCGCCGACCAGGCGACGAAGCCGCCCAGAATCGCGTAGAACACGAGGACGTCGCGATGCATGGCCCACGCCTGCTTCAGACTAACGGTTGTTTCATCTCGCTGCTGACAGTTCCAGGTCACCGACTTCCCCATCAGCGTCGTTAAGACGAACCGACTGTGGTAGTAAGCCATGACGGGAGCGAAAACAATTGAGATCGCGGTCTCGAACAATGTGCCGCCCAGGAGCGCCATTCGTCCTCCATATCGTTTGGCTCGCTCGGAGTCGCGGGACATCAGATACAGGCTCAGGAACTTGGGCACGAGCAGCATCACCATGGAAACACCGAAGACGGTCAGCATGAGATAACCATCGATCGCGCTGCCGACAATGGTTGCTCCTTCAAGCCAGCGTGTCGCCAGCAACGAAGCAATGAACGCGAGCCAGATCGGCGAGGCGACGTAGGACATCACGCCCATTGCGAAGTGAATTCGACTGAGCGGACGGAATCCTTCGCACGTCACGAGCCGAGCGTGCTGGAGATTTCCCTGACACCAGCGCTGATCGCGCTGGGCATAGTCGCCCAGCGTCGTCGGACACTCTTCGTAACTGCCTTCAAGGTCATCGGCAATCTGAACCTTGTAGCCGGCCCGCAGCATCAAAGCGGCTTCCACAAAATCGTGGCTGAGAATTTCTCCGCCGAGTGGTCGAGCCCCCGAGAGCACCGGAAGTTCACAATGATCGATAAACGGACGGACGCGGAGGATCGCGTTATGTCCCCAGTAGTTCCCATCGGTCGCGGTCCAGGAACAGAAGCCGCGTACGCAAAGCGGTCCATAAACGGCTGCGGCGAATTGCTGCAGACGCGCGAACAGCGACTGACGATTTACGGGACGCGGCGGAGCCTGAAGGATTCCGAGCCGCGGATCTCGCAGCATGCGTCGCACGAGTTCGACGACGGTTCGGCCGGCCATCACGCTATCGGCATCGAGAATGAGCATGAAGTCGTAATTACGTCCCCAGCGTTCACAGAAATCGGCGATATTGCCGGCCTTACGACGGAGGTTCTTCGCCCGTCGCCGATAGTAGACGTTGATCGGCGGACGGAAATGCTCGACGTACTGCGTCCAGATCAGTTCTTCCCGCAAAGCGATATCGGGATTCGTGGTATCACTGAGCACGAAGAATTCGAAGCCATCTTCCGCACCCGTTTCGTGTAACGACTGGATCATCGCGTGGATGCGGGAGAAGACTGCTTCAGGATCTTCGTTGTAAACCGGCATCAGGATCGCAGTGCGGCTTCTCTCGGCCAGCGCTGCTGCGGACTCCTGCGTCAGTTTGTGCTCGGTCCGTGGGCGATCGTTCCACGCATTGCGGAACCCGATGACTGCGTTCCAGAATCCGACCGAGATCCAGAACGAGAGAATCACGAACAGCGATGTCGACACGACGTCCAGCCACGCGAATCCGTTGCCAGCGATCACGAAGACGAAACCCGCCACCAGAAGGGCCGTCGAATAAACAGAGGCCGCCAGGAGCGCGAGCCGAGACTGTCGCGCCTGATAGGCTGCGTAATAAGTATTACCAATCACATTTTTTCTCCTGCCAGGGAGCGTTCACGTTCGCCGAGACCGCGAAGTCGCGACACGGAAACCTGAGCGGCTTCGGTCCAGCCATCGAATCGCAACCACCAGACGCGACGAAGCGTCATTGGAGGCCGCATGGCTTCGAAGTTCTCGCGTGGAACAACGCGAACGGAACGGGACTTCCGCATCGGGGGAGCCATCGTGCGAGAGAGTCCGTTCTGGCCGGTGGCTGGGTTGAGAGTGCTGATTGAAGTCTTCATGGGTGCGTGATCCTGAAAAACGTGATTCCGGTGTGTGCGTCTGAAACTTATTCAACTCGTGTGTAGACCTGCGGATACTGGTACGGCGGCGGTTTGACAGGACAGAGGTAAGCCCATGTTTCCGTCAGCTTCCGGTTCACATCTTTCAAACAGACCTCGATTTCGAAGGGAGCTTCGGATTCCGGCCTGATGACGAGTTGGAGCGTCCAGCGACCGTTAGGACGACGGACGATTTCTTGATGGAGTACTTCACCACGGATGGTCTGAAGCTGCGTATTGACGGCAGTTTCAGCGGCCAGATCGGCCAGTGATGGGCCCTTGAATTCGATCGAAACGTTAACGTTCGAGTCGGGTTCCCGTGTGATCTGAACGTCTTGAACAGCCGCCAGGTAATCGCGGCATTTCGTTTTCAGATCGCCGTGGAAGTAATGGATTCGATATGCAATCGGCAGACCCTGTTCGAGGTTTTTTGGAAGTTCCGGCACCCAGTAAGCTCCGATATTGTCGATCCCCTCATGGGCGCCCGGAAGCTCCAGCAGTTCCATATGCCCCTTGGGCCACTGACTTTGCGGCTCCACCCAGATACTCGGGCGTCGGTCGTATCGAGCAAAGGAATCCTGAAAATGATCGAAGCGGGTATCCCGCTGTAGCAGGCCGAAGCCTTTGATCTGGTCGACGTTCAGGCGACTGACCGACGGATAGCTCTGTCGACAGAGGCTTCGCCAGGTCCAGCCCTCCGGACTTTCAACGAGCAGGCCGTCGGCATCGTGGACAGACGGTCGCAAATCGAGCGGCGGAGGGATTAAGCCGTCGCCCCACATCCACATGCTTGTGACCGGAGCAATGCCGAGTTTCTCCGGCCGACTTCGGAAATAGATCATCGAACGGACATCGATCTGAGCCGTCTTCTCCATGGGACGCAAACGAAACTCGTAGGCTCCCGTCAGCGACGGACTGTCCATGAACGCCAGGATGGTGAGCTCGTTCGCTCCCTCCTCCGGTTCAACAATCCAGAATTCGCGGAAGACCGGAAACTCTTCTTCGCCCGGCGTCCCAATATTCACGGCCAGTCCTCGAGTCGAGGAACCGTAGACGCAATTAGAACTTCGGCAGCGGAAGTAACTTGACCCCAGGAAGGTCAGAATCTCCTGTGGGTCATCGCTGCCGGGAAATCGACCCGCGATGCGGATTCCGGAATACGTGGTCTCCTCCGGAATTTCGAAGTTCGACAACGAGTCGGGATAGATAAAGCAATCGCGGTTGAATGCGACCGGTTGTTCGCGTCCCTGTTCGATCAGGTTCAGACTGATCTGATCCCGTTGCACGAAGCCGGGATGGAACATCTCGATCCAGAACTCCTTTTCGCCGTGCCAGATCGCCTTCTTGTGATCGAACTGAATCTGCTGGTACTCGTCGTAGCTCAAAGTCGAAAGGATCTCATGGGCCTTGGCTCCGGGTTTATACGGATGAGCGGCCTTGAGCTCCGCATAAGCCGTCAGGTCTTCGAAGGATGTCACCGCAAAAGCGCGGGAGAATGTCGAGTCTCCCAGAGGATTGACGACCACTGGTTGGGAGACCTCCTGCGAATGTGCGACGCGCAGCGACGCGACTCCGAAGATTACGAGCCCCGCGGCCGAGGCAATCAGCATTTGGCAGATCGTTCGCCAGCTTGTCATCAACTCACTCCAGCCCACTGAAAGGGATTGCAACCTCCGCTGAACATCAGCAAAGGTCGAACCATAAAAAAGAGTTGAAGCGTCGAGTTGATCCGGGGAGTTTTGTTCGACTTTGCAGCGTGGACTGGCCGGGAATTGATCACATGCAAGAGTATTGACCTCTTGCTTTGATCGAAAACAAATCAGAATGATCATTCCCAACGCAGCACATTGCACCACTTTCGATCGCGCCCCGGTCAGCGGCCCCATCGACAGGAGAATTTTCCTCATCGAGCGAGAAGGATTCCTCGGGATGCGGTGAAATTTTTACGAAGCCGAGACAACGCCATGTGTGAATATGACAAAGCGTTCGGTCGTCCAGAGCCGCCTGGCATGGAGAGCGGAATCGGACCACAGAAAGTCCGGAGATTCCCGCATCAGCTTCAGGCAATCTTTACAATCCAGCCATCCGAAAGCCGGTGGCGCGCACAATATGGCGATTGTGCGAAACTTCACTGATGTAACGGGGTGGAAGCAACCGATGATTAGAGGGAAGCCGCCTTTCTGGCGACACCCTCTTTATGATTACGGAAGTTCACGGCTCCAGGCCGATGTCCATCTTTCCCCGAGGAGAAACAAGGATGTTTCGACGATTGGCCCAGGCTGGCCTGATGGCGACCGCACTCATCATGGTCGTCAATACGGCAATCCCGGAAGCAGGAGCTACAGGACAAGGGCAGCCGACCGACTGGAATCGGTTCTACTACTACCCGTACCTGTACTATCCGCAGAACTTTTATCAGTACGGCAGCTACGACCACATGTACTACCGGTATTCGCCGGAAATGCAGATTCCGGTCTACAACAAGGACTGGCACAACTTCTACCCGACGGAGCGTCCGTACCACAAAGGGTATCACTTCCATCTGGACGTGTTTTAAGCCGCTCAGCGTTTGAAGTCATCGAAACAGGCGATCGCCCCCGGGAGCGATCGCCTGTTTGCGTTTGGATCTCCGAGTCGTGAACTACTTCTTCTCGCTCAATGGACGAACCGTGAAATCGCGAATTTTGGCCGTCGTTTCAAAGCTGGCCAGACCAAGCGGCTTGGAGAGATCGACTTCGATCCGCGTATCGAGCCGCCGCTCTTCGATCTCGACGTCGATCATCTCTTCATCGTCCAGCCAAACGGTAATGCGCTCGTCGGTGACCTTCAGGCGGATGTTGTACCACTTGCCATTCTCGAAGGTCGCGTACGTGGTCGATTCGTTCTCGGACGCATCGTAACCATCGATGCTCGAAATACCGATGACGCCACCGCCCCAGCCTCCCATGATTAGCGAACAGTGCTGATCGTTGACAGGGAACGTCAGACCGACAAAGAAATCGCCTCCCAGTTCCCGCCTGGCTTCGAGCCGCATCTCGTAGTTGATCTTGGGAAGCTTCTTGAATGCCTCTTCGGTAATCGTGACCCCGTTAAGCGGCGATCCCATCTCGATGGTCAGCACGCCCTCTTCGACAGTGACTTCACCGGGCCCCCCGAACTGCGTTCTCTTCCAGCCTTCGAGTTGATTCCCTTTGAGAAGCGTAATGGCGTTGGCCTTGTTCGCCTTCTTCGGTTTACTTTCGGCTGCTGCGGAAGGAAGAGGGAGCGTCAGAAGCAGAAGAGCCAGCAGGCTGAAGTGAAGTCGCATCGGGAATTCTCCGGAACAGGGTCTCGGTTCGTGGAGAATCCATCATACAGCAAGAGAGCCTGATGACTACCATGCGTCGTCGGCCCTGGTCGATCTCCCGGAAGAGTTCGCGGGATAAAACGATGGCCCGGCCGAAAGCTGGCGTTCGGGAGCAGACGGTGAGCGTCTGCGTGATGAACAATCGGGAGGTCGACCAATTGTTCCCCGTCGAGGACACGTCGATGTCGCTGCTTCATTGACGTGCCCCCTCGCCGCACTCCGACCGGACCATCCTCCACAAGAGGCATCCGAGCTGTTCTGGGAAGAACCGTCTCAGGAGAAAAGTTCGTTGACCACACTGCCCCCCTCGACAATCTTCATCGGGCGGCCCAGCGGGCTCATGTTTTCAAATTCCGGATCGACTCCGATCGCGTGACAGATGCTGTGGAACAGATCGGGGACACTGACCGGACGATCCAGAATGTCGTTTCCATCGGCCGTCGAAGCTCCGATCACCTGGCCGCCGCGAACGCCGCCACCCGCCATGAGCCCGTTAAAGACTCGTGGGAAATGGTCCCGTCCTCCACGTCCGTTGACTCGCGGCGTTCGCCCGAATTCTCCCATCCAAACCACCAGCGTATCGTCCAGCATGCCGCGATCTTCGAGATCGAGAATGAGCGCCGCGGTTGCCGGATCGACCTGCCCGGCCAGTTCCCCAATCCGATCGAAGTTGTCGAAATGGGTGTCCCAGCCGTTGGAGACGACTTCGACATAGCTCACGCCCTGTTCGACCAGCCGACGGGCCAGCAGACAGCCACGACCGAACTGCGATTCCCCGTACTTCTCTCGAAGCGAGGCCGGTTCGTCATCGAGTTCGAACGCCGACAGTCGCGGACTGCGGACGAGATCGGCCGCTTTGCCGTAGATCGCGTTGTGATTCTCGACGACCTGATCGGCTCCCCGCTGGGCGAAATCCTGCTGCAAAGATTCAAACAGGTTCAACCGGCGTTGATATCGATCCCCACCCACGGCCATCTGCGTATTGTCCGGCCTCTGCCCCGGATTGTTGATGAAGAACGGATCGTACTCGACGCCCAGGAAACCAGCGCCGGAACCGTCGGGACGACCGATTGAAACCACGGTCGGGATATCGAGGTTCTCATCGCCGATCTGCTGAGCCACGTTCGAGCCGAGCGAAGGATGCTTCACCGATCCGGAGGGGACGTAACCGGTGTGCAACTGATAGGTCGCCCGCCGATGGTTGCCTTCCTTGTTCGTGAATGAGCGAATGACCGCACACCGGTCGAGCACGCTGGCGATCTGCGACCAGGGCTCGGCAATCCGGATGCCTGGAACCGCGGTGGAGATCACGGAGGTTTCTCCTCCATTCTCATGGTTTGGCTTCGGATCGAACGTTTCCATCTGGCTCGGACCGCCATTCATCCAGAGCATGATGACGGCTTTGTGTCGCTTCCGCAGATCAGCCGCCTGAAGGCTCATCAGATCGCGGAAGCCAAGTGTGCCGGCAGCAACGCCTGCAGCCGAGACGGTGTGAAGAAAGCGACGGCGAGAGAAACCACGGCGTCCCCATTGAATCAGTTCGTGAATGCTGGTCGACATGGAAAAGTTCCTGACTGAAGGCTGTGAATCGAATGATTCACCAGACGGATCTTGAGCGTTCGTAAACCCCGGGAATCGGGACAGTGACTTCAGCGGGAGCCGAACTGGAGTGGGTTCGGCTTTTGCTGACAATTGGAGTCGAAAGTAAGACGCTCAGCGTCTGGTGATAAACTCGCTGGAGTTGACCAGGCACCACATGACATCTTCGAACGCTTCGTTCCGGTTCTGAACGTCGTAGATGTACTCTTTGCATTTGTTGAGTTCGTATTCCGAGGGCTCGCGAGACAGAACAAGAACGTACAGTTCGCGAAGCGCGTCTTCGTCGCTGTCGTACTGGCGAAGCAGGCGGGCCAGCGGACCGTTCCCCCGGCTTGAGACCAGCTGACTGATCAGCGGCGAATTCATCATGAACAACGACTGAGGGATGTCTCCGGAAACCTCGTCCTGCGGCGTCGACGGATCGAAACCGAACAGCGCGACGAACTGAGCCTGAGGAGAGTTGCGTCGGCTTCCGGGGCCACGTCCGACCGGAATATCGCGATCGGTTTCCGTTTGACCGGACAACATCATCAGTGACGAGAGGATCTGCTCGGCTCGCAGTCGAACCGGCGTCGCACAGGCAAGTTCACACGAGTCATTCGTCTGCAGTCCGCTCGGCGTATCGAGCGTTCGCTGGTAGGCTTCGGAGTTCAAAATCGTGCGGAAGACCCAGCGAATGTCGTATCCACTCGCTACGAACCCTTCGGCCAGCGTCTCCAGGGCTTCTTCGTGCCGAACATCCCGCAGCGGCCCCATGTCGTCGACAAGCGGGTAGAAGCCGACGCCCAGCAGTTCAGTCCAGATGCGATTCACGTACGACTTGGCGAACCATTCATTGTTCGGATCAGTCACCTTTTGGGCCAGTTCGGTCCGGCGTTCAATATCGCGCATCTCCCGCGGAGCAGCATCGCCATCGACGAAGAAGACGGGATCAAGCCGCGTCCCCGGTGCTGCAGGATCCTCGAGATTCGGCATGAAGTATTCGGTCGTTTGACGCCGTCCCTGCGGCGGCATCGGAAGATTCTTGAACTCTTCCAACGAAAGCATGCCGTCCTGATCTGTATCGCCAACACCGAGAATACGCTGGAAAACCGCGGCGAATCGTTGAGCCCGTTTGGCTTCCTGTTCACTCAGTTTTCCGTCGCGATTCTGGTCGAGTCCACGGAAAAGTCGTTCCGGGTTGTTCAGAATCTCTCGACCTCCCGATCGATTCACGTCGAAAGAACTGACTTCGAATGTCGGTGGCATGGCCTGCGGACGCTGCTGAACACGAACGCGGGGGAAGTAGGCCGCCAGTTCATGAAACTGCTGCCGTGTCCAGGTATCGGTCGGATGGTCGTGGCAGTTCGCACACTGGATCTGGATTCCGAGGAACAGACGCGATGTTTCCGAAGCCAGTTCCGTGGCGTCGCCGGCATGGGCCAGAAACAGACCTGTCGCTCCGTTGTCGCGGACATCTCCGGTTGAGGTCAACATCTCGGTAACGATCTCGTCCCAGGGAGCGTTGTTCTCGAACTTCTCGCGGATCCACATCTGGAACACGCCCTGCAATGGCTGGGCCCGTTGTTCGGTGGCTCGCATAAAGATGACATCCCGCCAATAGGCCGACCAGTTGTGGGCAAAGTCGGGAGAGCTCAGCAACTCTTCAATCTTCTTCTCGCGTTTCCGGGGATCGGGATCGAGGCCGAAGCGGGTCATCTCAGCAGGCGTTGGGATTCGCCCCGTCAGATCGATCGAGACCCGTCGCAGAAAATCTTCGTCAGCGGTCAGGTCCGCTGGAGCGACCCCTTCTTCGGCCAGGTTCTCATTGAGGATTCGATCGACGTTGGCGGCAACGGCCAGGGGATCGGTCGGCTTCGCAGCCTGAGCCGGTGAACAAAACGTACCAAAGCTCAACGTCAGCGACGCCAGCGACAGCAGAGATACTTGGAAGTTACGAGACATTAATCGTCTCCCCGGCGACAGGAACAGGCAGTTCAGATTCGTGAAAGCAGTACGCAATTAAACCCGATGCCATGCGAAAAAGTTTCGTGCCGCCTTGGAAATAGGGCGGAAATCAACCGAAATCGATTCCTTGCAAATCCTCTGAGGCTGCGTCAGAATGCGGACTTCTCCAAGAAATCCACAATGATTGATGTGTCGATGGGCCGCTGAGCTGAACGTGTTTCCCCATCGTCCGAACCGGGACTGGAAACGCTATGCTGAGTACGAGTGCAACACTGTTCATCATTGGTGTCGGGCTTGTCATCGTCGTCGGTGGCATCCTTGGATTCCGCCTGCACGCCTTCCTCGCACTCATCCTCGCGGCGATCGTGGTCTCGCTGATGACCCCCGCTGCGACCGTCGAATGGTATGAACTCGGCAAGAGCAAAACCGAGATTGTCGAGACCAGCGACGATTCCATCACATTGAAGAAGAAGGAATCGGCAACCACCCGCGTTGGGGGCCAGTATCTGTTGTTGCAACAGGATCGGACGACGGGCGCCATTGAAACGATCGCCACGGCGAGCATCGAACGGTTCAATGAAAACGGCAACGCGGTCGCGAACCTCGATAAAGCGACGACCGAACCGATCACTTGGGAGGAAACGATTGTCGTCACGCCGCAACAGCGGGCCGATGCCGTCAGCTTTTCGAAGCAGACAGTCGGCGATCTGGTCGCCAGTGGCTTCGGAGCCACCTGCACCGGAATCGGAATTCTCATCGCCATGGCCGCGATCATCGGCAAGTGTCTGCTCGACAGCGGTGCCGCCGAGAAGATCGTTCGCTGGGTACTGAGGCTGGTCGGAGAGAAAAACGCAGCTCTCTCCTTTGTCGGCAGCAGCTTCGTGCTTTCCACACCAGTGTTCTTCGACACGGTCTTCTACTTAATGATCCCCGTCGGAAAAGCGATGCGGCTGCGGACCGGGAAGAACTATCTGCTGTACGTGCTTTCCATCGTGATGGGCGGCTCGATGGCGCACTGTCTCGTGCCACCGACGCCGGGGCCGCTGTTTGTCGCGGAAGCCCTTTCGGTCGATGTCGGCGTGATGATTCTCGCCGGCGGTCTGGTCGGAATTGGCTGTTGCGTCTTCAGTTTCATCTATGGAATGATCCTCTGTCATTACGTCGACGTCCCGCTGCGGGAAAGCGCCGATGTCTCGCTTGACGAACTGCAGCAGATTGCCGACCGGGACGACAGCGAATTGCCTTCGGTCTTTATGTCGATGCTGCCCATTCTCCTGCCCGTGCTGCTGATTACCGGACAGACGGTGATGAGCACCTATCTGAAGAATGTCCCCGCGGAATCGGTCACGCCGATGCTGGCCTCGCTCAATGATTTCTTTGTGATGTTCGGAAACAAGAACATCGCCATGGCGATCTCGGCGACCCTGGCGATCATCATGCTTTACCAGCAGAAGAAATCGAGCCTGGGCGAGCTGGCCAATTCAATGCAGTCGGCTCTCGCCAGCGGCGGAGTGATTATCCTCATTACCGCAGCCGGGGGTGCGTTCGGAAAGGCTCTGCAACAGACCGGCGTGGCCGGGATCTTCGGCGATGTCGACGGGGCATCGACCACCGCGATTCTGAGTATCGCCTTTGTTGTGACGGCTCTGGTCCGACTGGCACAGGGATCGGCGACCGTGTCGATGATTACCGGCGTCGGCGTGATGGCGAGCTTCGCCGCCGGATCCGATCTCGGCTTTCATCCCGTCTATCTGGCTCTCGCGATTGGCTGCGGCAGTAAGATGTTCATGTGGATGAACGACTCTGGATTCTGGGTCATCGGCAAGATGAGCGGCATGACCGAGTGGGAAACTCTCAAGTACGTCACCCCGATGACCTCGCTGATGGGAATCGTCGGGCTGATCATCACGATCATTGCCGCCAATACGATGCCGTTCGTCCAGTCCGCGATGTAGTGAAGGACTGGTCTGAGACGGCATTGGTCCGCCAATAAAAAAGACACGCCCGTGGGGAGAGGCGTGTCTTTTCGGCAGTCAAAAAGTCATGGTGAGTTCCGGCCTAGCGGCTGCGCCAGTCGTTCAGCTTGGGTGCTTCGCTGCGTTGTTCGAGATCGTCGCGATCGCCGAGGACAACCGGGATCGTCTGCCGCTTGCCTTTGCGGAGAATGATCGTCTGCACGCTCGTCTGGACCGACGTCAGGCTGACGAGGTTGATCAGGTGATTCTCGTCGAGGACTTCAACTCCTCCGAAGTAGAGGATCACATCGTCGATATTAAGTCCGGAACGAGACGCCGGGGTGTTCTTGTAGACATCGACCACGCGGGCACCGCGAACTCGATCCAGGCCGAGCTTCTGAGCCGTTTCCAGATCGAAGTCCGGGTCGAGCTTCACGCCCAGATAGGCCCGGCGGACTTTCCCATTGCTGATCAGCTGCTCGGTGACGTATCGCACGAGATTGCTGGGGATGCTGAAGCCGATCCCTTCGTTGCCGCCACTGTTGGAGGCGATGGCGGTGTTGATGCCGATCACGCGTCCGGACAGATCGATCAGCGGTCCCCCACTGTTGCCCGGGTTGATGGCGGCGTCGGTCTGCAGGAAGTCCTGATTGATCACATCGCTCGATTCGCCCAGCCGCAGCGAACGGCGGCCCTTGGCGGAGATGATTCCGAACGTCACTGACTGGCTCAGACCAAACGGGCTTCCCTGAGCAAGCACCATGTGGCCAATGTTGACCGTATCGCTATCGCCCCAGCGAGCCGGCTGGATGTTGGGTTCGTCGATCATCATCACGGCGACATCGGACTTTTCGTCAGCCCGAACTTCGGTTGGATGAATCGTGCGACCATCGTGCAGCTGAATGCGAATGTCATACACCTCAGCGTCCGCAATCACGTGACGGTTGGTGACCACGAAGGGCGTCCGGGCCTGCGAGCTGGTCATGATGACCCCGGAGCCAGTTTCTTCGACCAGGCCACCCGACTTCGACTGCCGTTCGCTCTGAATGTGCACGACACTCGGGGTCGTCACCGAGGCGATCTGCGAAAGAAGCGTGCTGCCATCGCCAAGCGGCGATTGAGCCACCGCCAGTTGGCGGTAAACCTGATCGACAGCCGAGGCGGTCATATGCTCGGCGTGAACGGTACTCTGCGTCAGCGATTCCCGGCCGGTCAGCCCCAGGATTACACCGAGCAGGAAAAACAGGCTCGAGAAAAAGAGGGTCGTGTGTCTAAGCATGGTCGCCTCGCAGGGAATTCGCAGCTGTCAGAAAGTGCGTTGGTTTACCGAAGTGGTACGAGATACTTGAAACACGTCATTCGTTTCGAAGTCCCAGCCGCTTCCTCCGGCTCCGTTCACCCAGTTCGTCCCTGGAGGTGAATCATCCCTGTGGGTCGTGCTGCGGTTCGCGTCAGCACGAAACTATGATCTCGTGAATGTCAAATCGGTCAAATGGAATTTCGGAAAATAATCATTCCGGCCCAACTCTTCCCGGCTCGATTGGATCGCGGGCGGCCCCCCGAATAACAGGACTCACGTGACTATCCGGACACCCGAAATTGGGTGCGATCGACAGCCCGAATACTTTGAGAACGATCGCTGCGGTCGCGCTGCCGCGCATAATCGCGCCAGCACGATTTCTGAGACCGTCCTCATGGGACGTGCCTCGCGTCGAGAAGACAGGCCAGGTACGCGTTGTAACGGTTGTATCAATCAGAACAGGCGGGGAACCTTTGGAAAGACAAACTCCTGCCTCTGCAATTTGACTTCTTGTCTTTGGGTGTACCGGGCTTCTAAGTTCAAAAGAATCAACGGTTCGGCAGGATTTTTGGCAGCGCGCGAGATGCAGTTTCGCCGCGGGCCACACAGGAAACAGGACTATGATTCGCAAAGCACTCAGGCTCTCAACTCAATCGTGGGGACTCACGGCCGGATTTCGGCTCGGCCTCATCGGGTTTCTGCTCTGCTGGTCGGTAATGGGCAAGAGCCAGGAACTGAAGCCCGTCGATCCGCCCGACGAAGAAGGTCTGCCAATTCTGATCGCCCCGGACGAAACGCAGTCCGAGCCAAAGCGAAAGCCGAAGCCCGAAACAAAGTCGCAGCCGGCTGTGCCAAAGCCGAAAGAAGATGCCACGATGCAGGATGCGGAAGAGGCGACCGAAGCTGATCGGAAGAAGGCAATTTCCGAAGACGCTCCCAAGGCTACCAAGCCAACCAAGCCCGCAAAACCAGCGGAAGAGCCGGCTCCGCCCCAAAAGACCGAGCCTGTCGTTCCAAAACCGACGGAAATGAACAAGGCGGAAGACACACCGGAAGTGGCGCCTCCACCGATGCCCACCCCCGATCCGCTCAAGTCTGTCGACCCGGGAGCCGATGCTGCCCCCGAGAAAATGGAGCCCCTCGAGAAAACGGATCCCGTCAAAGAAGAACCTGCCCTGGAACCGACCGAGGATCAGAAAGCAGCCGAACAGTCGGCCGAGAATGAGAACGTCGAGCAGTGGACGATGCTGATCACCTCAGGACCAAGCCATGTCGCCGGAACGCGTCCTCAAAACGAACTTGTGACCTTCGACCTCGACAAGGAAACGAAACGAATGGTCGGAGGTCCGGACGTTCAGCCCCTCGGGCATGACGAAGCCATGGCCGCCGCTGAGCACAGCCAGAAAAGTCCTGGAGAATCGAAGCGTTCGATTTCGCCCGCTCAGTATCAGGCCGTCTACAACTCGATTCCGTTCAGCCGAGCCGAGTACCTGGCCAACCCGTCGTATCGTCATGAAGCAACGATGGAAATGCTGTTCGGCGAGCTGCGTCCGACCGTGATCCACAAGCAGGACAAACCACAGCGGGTTTACAACCAGCCGCAGCTCACCGAGCCCCCCGTCCCGCATCCGATTCCGTTCAACTGGTACTCCCCAGCCTACGGCTACGGCCCGGCTTCGTACTTCGGCTGGCGGTATCCCTACTGGACGCCGAACTCAACCTACCGCCGATACACCACGCAGTACGGTCCCCTGTTCAATCGCTACTACCGTCCGCTCGGTTATTAATCGCGCCCCAAGAACAACCCAGACCGGAAGCAGAGCAACACTGCTTCCGGTTTTTTGTTTGTCTCGTCTGAAGCCCCAACGGATGACTCAAACGCGTGTGTCTGAGTGGCGCGGAACGCGGGATCTATTGGTCAGAGGGTTTTCAATGGACAACCTTGAGGGAAGAACACCGGTAAGTTAAGTTCCCTCGCCCCCCATGGGGGAGAGGGCTAGGGTGAGGGGGAAATGCGGGTGACAGGTTTCACGGGCCGTTGATTCTCATCTGTATGGAGCATCGCCAGTTGATCGCCCCCGCATCCCCAGCCACAAGAGGTCGCTGACCAACGTCCTCCGGCTGATACGCCAGACTTGCAACAACATCTTCGCCAGTGTTGATAAAGCGATGGACAGCTGCTTCCTGTGACTTTGTCACCCAGAGGTACACGTCTGGGCCATCCCTTCAGGGCTCGATCCTTATTACCGATCTGCCGACAGTCCCAAAATGTGACGTGTCTCGCGGAATCCCCTCGGTTTTCAATCCCGGGCGGACCGGCTACCATCACGCCGAGTCGACTTCCGCCGTCATTGAGCAATGGAAGTCCCGGTTGCACATCGTGCGACCACCGTCTCCGATACTGAGGCTTCCGGCCGCCTCGTATCCCGGAACTCGCGCTTGGCTCTCCAGACAACACGGGTCGGGACCGCCCCTTTAGAAGTGGATGCAACATGACAGATCGCCCCAAAGTTCTGATCAGCGCCTTTGGCGATGAAGCTGCCAATACCAAGACCATCATCGAACAGCTGGCTGTTCTCTCCAGCCTCGGACTGAAATACTACAGCCCGCGGTTCGTCGATGTCGCCGGCACCGGTGAAGTGAAGCACGTTGTTGATCTCTCCGCCAAAGAGTGGAAGCAGATGAAGAAGGTGCAGGACGACTACGGTATGTCGGTCACGAGCATCGGTGCCCGTCTCGGCAAGGTGAAGCTGCTCGACCAGGAAGATGGCTCGCACAACAAATACGTCGACCCGCAGAAGTACCTGAAAGGCGAAGTTCAGAATACGATCAACGCCGCCAAGGCCCTGGGCGCGAAGCTGATTCGTGGTTTCTCCTTCTACCATCCGCAGGGAGAAGCTCCGGAAGACTACATCAATCAGGCCGCTGACCGGCTCGGACCGATCGTTGAAGCCTGTGCCAGCGAAGGCATCGTCTATGGCCTCGAGGTCGAAGCCAATCTCATCGGTCAGAACGGCCGCATGCTCGCTGCCCTGGCCAAGAAGGTGAAGCATCCAAATATGGTCTGTATTTTCGACGGCGGCAATCTGTCGACACAGAACATGACGCCGGTCGAATGCTTCAACGAATACGAAGCAATGCGTAAGGACACCGGCTGGATTCACGTGAAGGATTACCGGATTGATCCCTCGCTGGTCTGGACCGGCGTTGTCGATGAAGACCGTCTCAAGAACTTCGTCCCGGCCGACATCGGTGACTCGGGCCACGAAGCCATTTTCCGCGATCTGGCCAAACACCTGCCGAAGCTGACAAAGAAGATGACCAAGCTCGGTGCCCCCGGCTTCTTCCTCGAACTCGAACCGCACCTGAAAGGCGGCGGACAGTTCGGCGGCTTTAGCGGACCGGACGGAATGGGCGTCGCCGTGCGAGCACTCTGTCGCCTGCTCGATTACGCTGGGATCGGCTACGACCTGCGAACGATGGACGACATTGTCGATGCTCGCGGATTCTAGCGCGAAGCGCTCTTTCGTGGGTCCGCATAGGGGCGAATTTTCGTTCTGAAGTACGGCTCCATATGCGGACCGAACGGCGCACAATTAAGTAGAATGGCCTAACGGTCAGGATCTCCCCGGCTGACAGAACCTCCCGAACCTGAGCGCTCACTCAGGTTCGGGTCCACCGGAAAGCGGCCCGCTCAACGCTCATGGAATCGTTCATTGTTCTGATCTCGGGAGCGGGAACAGGGATCGTCGCAGGCCTGTTCGGAGTCGGCGGCAGTTTCCTGCTCGTGCCTCTGCTCAGCATGACGACCGGCTATCCCATGGAGCTGATCGTCGGCAGCTGCGCCTGCCAGGTTCTCGGTCCGGCTACCGCGGCTTCGCTTTCCCACCGGCCGCGTCGTCGCGAGTTCCGCATTCCGCTGATTCTCCTGGGAGGGATCGTTGTCGGCACTGTCGTGGGAGCCGATGTGCTCGATGGCCTGCAGCGATCTGCGACGGTCTCGTCGGAAACGCTGTCGCGAACGGTCCAGTGGAGCTATCTCGTGCTGCTCTGGTCGCTGGGCCTGTTCAGCTGGTGGGAATCGCGGCGGCATCGTCGCGGAAAAGGGATTGCGATCGGCTGGGCCCGCTGGAAATGGCTCCGGCCCACGTGCGAAGTCTTCGGGCGGAACCGTCGGCATGAAATCTCCATCGTTTCCCTGAGCGGTTTCGGGCTTTTTGTCGGATTCCTCTCCGGCTTTCTCGGCTTGAGTGGAGGCGTCGTCCTGCTCCCCGGCCTGCATTATGCTTATGGCATCGCGACCAAGCGGGCCGCGGTGATGTCGATGATTCTCGTCTGGCTGATCGCGTTCCAGGCCACGGTGATTCACGCCTGGTATGAGAGAGTCGATCTGCTGATGGTGACTTTGCTGCTGCTGGGTGGAACGCTGGGAGCCAAAGTGGGGGTTCGGCTGAGCCAGCGGATGTCGGGCGGAAAACTTCGCGAGCACTTCGCCTGGCTGCTGCTGCTGACGGCTGTTGGACTTTCGATCTACCTGGGCCTGTCGAAAAACGGCGAGGAGACTTCAGGCAACAGCGAAGTTGAGTCCCGGCAGATCCTCGTGCTGCCGAAAAACGACACCCGGCTCCAGATTGGTAATTGAATACCAATTCTCCTGCCTCTAGAATCGATAAAGTCTGATATCAATCTCGCCTCGGGCGGTCCCATGCAGTCCTCACAAAGCCCCATGTTCTGGTCCTTTCCCGCCGGGTCGCTTCTGGCCACGCGGATTCGGATCAGCGTCTTCTTCCCGCTGCTGTTTCTGGTACTGCTGTTCCGACTCGATGCTCAGGTCGCCCTCGCCGTCGCGGGCATTCTGCTGGTCAGTACGCTGCTCCACGAACTGCTCGGACACGTTCTCATTGCGCGATACACCGGAGGATCGGGGAACGAAGTTCTGCTGTGGCCTGTCGGCGGGTTGGCGTATGTGCAACCTGCTAATACTTTTACGTCGCAGTTCTTCACCGCCGCCGGCGGTCCGCTGGTCAACTTCGTGATCTGCTTAGCGTTCCTGCCGACCATTCTCTGGGTCGATGGAGGCACCCGCGCCTTCAATCCCTTCGTGATTCCGATCGCGGAGTTCTCGGCTGCCTGGTTTGAAGAATTCCTGATTCTGGTCTTCTTCATCAACTGGCTCTCGGTCCTTGTGAATCTGCTGCCGATCTATCCCCTCGACGGAGGACGGATGCTCGAAGCCTGTCTGATCGGACAGGGAACGACGTCGGAGCGAAAGCGGCTTTGCCTGAATATCGGCACGATCGCCGCGATCATTCTCTCGGCCATCGGCCTGATGTTCGACAACGTCTGGGCCGTGTTTCTCGCGTCGCTCCTGCTCGTGCTGAACGTGCTGGAGAGCGTGAACGTGCAGTTTGGTGAATCGTTTGACGATTCCTTCATGGGCTACGATTTCTCGCAGGGATACACATCACTGGAACGCAGCTCCAGCCAGGTGAATGTGACTCGCAAGAGCTTCTGGGCCCGCCGCCGCGAAGCCCGTGAGGCGAAGAAAGCCCGACAGCTCGCCGAGCAGCGTCAGCGCGAAGCCGAACAACTCGACGCCCTGCTCGCCAAGGTGCATAACCACGGCATCGCCGCCCTGACTCCGCACGAACGCAAGTTCCTCGACCGCACGAGTAAGAATCTGCGGACGAAAGACAGCTGACCGTCCATTTCTGGTCTGCGTCACCTCAGGCGCCGGGTGCCACTGCTGGCTTGCCCAGCAGTGCAAACTGGATCGACGTTCCCGACGTCTCGGTCCTCGACACAGCTCCCGAGAACACCACGTCATATCGATTCCACGCACAGGACAAAGCATGCCCACGCAAGCGTGGGCATGGCACCCCCGATAGCCGTCTGGATGCTCACTTCGAGGACCACCGGCCCCGTCAGCCGCCGGGTGCCACTGCTGGCTTGCCCAGCAGTGCAAACAGAAACGACGTTCTCGACGGTCTCGGTCCTCGACACAGCTCCCGAAAACACCACGTCACATCGATTCCACGCACAGGACAGAGCATGCCCACGCGAGCGTGGGCATGGCACCCAATTAATGCACGATCGCGCACGAAGAAGGCCGGTCAAAAGACCGGCCTTCTCGATGGATTCTGTGTTCTCCGGACGGCGGGATTATGCCATCAGTTTCTGGATTCGCTTCACGGCTTCTTCGACGTTCTCACGGGAGTTGAACGCACTCAAGCGGAAGTAGCCTTCCCCAGCCGCTCCGAAACCACTTCCCGGTGTTCCGACGAGATTGGCTTTCTCGAGCAGTTCATCGAAGAACTCCCAACTGCCCAGACCTTCCGGCGTCTTCAGCCAGACATACGGTGCGTTGACGCCGCCGTAGACTTCGATACCAATCTTCTCCAGCCCTTCGCGAAGCAGCCGGGCGTTCTCGAGGTAGAACGCGACCAGTTCCTTCACCTGCTTCTGGCCGGCTTCGGAATAAACGGCTTCCGCCCCCTTCTGAATGACGTAGGAGACGCCGTTGAATTTCGTCGACTGACGACGGTTCCACAGCTGATGCAGGGAGACATCGTTGCCGGCACTCGACTTCACTGTCAGCGTCTTCGGCACCACGGTGAAGGCACAGCGGGTTCCGGTGAAGCCGGCAGTCTTGCTGAAACTGCGGAATTCGATCGCCACGTCCCGGGCCCCTTCGATCTCGTAAATCGAACGCGGAATGCCTGGATCGGTGATGAAGGCCTCATAAGCGGCATCGTAAAGAATGATCGCCTTGTTCTCGATCGCGTAATCAACCCACTTCTTGAGAGTCTCTTTCGTAGCTACGACACCCGTCGGGTTGTTCGGGTAGCAGAGATAGATCACATCGACCGGCTCGCTGGGAAGCTCCGGCGTGAAATCATTCTCAGCCGTCACCGGCAGGTAAACCAGCCCCTGATATCGCCCCTGGCTGTCGGCCGAGCCGGTGTGCCCCGCCATGACATTCGTATCGACATAAACGGGATAGACCGGATCGAGCACGGCAATCACATTGTCGTTACCGAGGATGTCCAGAATGTTCCCCGTATCGCACTTGCTGCCATCGGAGATGAAGATCTCGTCGGCACTCACCTGCACGCCACGATCGGCGTAGTCGTGCTGAGCGATAGCATCACGAAGGAATCCGTAGCCCTGTTCCGGACCATAGCCTTTGAAAGTTTCCCGGCTGGCCATCTCGTCCAGAGCCTTGTGCATCGCTTCGATGACAGCGGCGGGGAGTGGCTCGGTGACGTCGCCGATGCCGAGCTTGATGACCTGAGCCTTCGGGTTCGCCTCAACGAATGCATTGACCCGCCGGCCAATCTCGGGGAACAGATAACCGGCTTTGAGTTTCAAAAAGTTTTCGTTGATGGCTGTCATCAGTGGTTCCGTTACTTCGGGATTGAGAGGACTGTAAACGCCGAACAGCAGACCTGCGTCTGCTGTTCGGGTTCATTCAAATTCTGTCGGCGTGCCGACTACTCGTTGTCGGGAACGATATCTTCCAGACCGCTGCGCGACGCCGGGGCGTCGGATACGCCGGACGCCTGCTGATTGGCTCCGTTGTCTCCGCCCATCTGATTGAGCAGATCCATACGAGCAGCCAGCATCCGTTCTTTCTCTTCCTGCAGCTCCTGCAGAGCTTCCGGACGAATACGAACTTCGGCTTCCTGATGAGTATGGAATCCGGTACCAGCCGGAATCAGGTGGCCCAGAATCACGTTTTCCTTCAGACCGACCAGGAAGTCCCGCTTGCCGGCCAGAGCCGCTTCGGTGAGCACCTTGGTCGTTTCCTGGAAGCTGGCAGCCGAGATGAAGCTTTCGCTCTGAACGGCAGCCTTGGTAATTCCCAGCAGCTGAGTGCTTCCGACAGCCGGACGTGGTGGAACGCCTTCGGCTCCGGTTCCGCCTTCGGCTTCGACCTGAGCGTTAACCTCTTCCAGCTCGGCACGTTCGACAACGTCGTCGACTTCGTATTCTGTGTCGCCCGGGTTAGACACCTTCACGCACTGCTGCAGACGCTCGTTGGCGTGTCGGAACTCGATCTTGTCGACCAGGCTTCCCGGCAACAGATCGGTATCGCCGACATCGTCGACCTTGAGTTTACGCAGCATCTGCGAGACGACGATTTCGATGTGTTTATCGTCGATGCCCACCCGCTGTGCCCGGTACACGTTCTGAATTTCGTGAAGCAGGTATTCGTGCACGGCTTCTTCCCCGGAGACCCGGAGAATATCGTGCGGCACCAGCGGACCACGAACCAGAGCATCGCCAGCCGTCACTTCGTCGCCACTGTGGACCAGCAGCTGCTTACCGTGAGGAATGACGTGCTCGACTTCGGTGCCGTCCGGCGAGCGGACCACAACGATTCGTTTCCCACGCTTTTTCTCGGCGAGCAGTTCGACTTCGCCATCGATCTCGGCGAGAACGGCCGGGTCTTTCGGCTTCCGAGCTTCGAACAGTTCTGTGACTCGCGGCAGACCCCCGGTGATGTCCTGCGTACCGCCGGATTCACGAGGCAGCTTACCGAGAACCGTACCAGCGGTGATCTCACGACCTTCTTCGATTTCGACCGTCGCCCGTTCAGGCAGGTAGTAGAAGTCGAGGATCTTGCCGGTGCCGTCTTCCAGAATGATCTGCGGATGCAGGTCACCCTTATGCTCGATGATCGTTTTACGAACGTTACCCGACGTATCCTTTTCGGACCGCACGGTGCGACCTTCGATGATGTCGTCGTAACGGACGCGACCGCCCACTTCGGCCAGAATCGGCACGGCGTGCGGGTCCCACTGGCAGATGACCGTATTCGGCTCGACCTCTTGCCCTTCGTTGACCAGCAGGATGGCACCGTTCGGGATTCGGTACGATTCGATTTCACGGTGCTTGGAGTCCATGACGACTGCTTCACCGTTTCGTGTCAGCACCACGTTATGGCCGTCGTTGTTGACAACCGTACGGATGCGGGCGAACCGGATAAATCCACCCTTACGACACTTCAGTTCGTTCTCTTCCATATCGCGCTGGGCAACCCCACCGATGTGGAAGGTTCGCATCGTCAGCTGAGTACCCGGTTCACCGATACTCTGAGCCGCGATGATACCGGTCGCCAAACCTTCTTCGACCATCGAGCCGGTCGACAGGTCCATCCCGTAACACTTACGGCACAGTCCCAGCTCGGCTTCGCAGGCCATCGGGCTGCGGACCTGAATTTTCTCCAGCCCCAGATCTTCGATCTTCAGAGCCTTCTCGACCGTAATCAGCTCGCCTTCACGAACGATAACTTCGTCGGTAATCGGGTTGACGATATTCGTGCGGCTGACGCGTCCACGAATTGCATCGGCGAGGCTCACTTCGACGTTCTCGCCGCGATAAACAACACCCTTGGTGATGCCCTGCGTCGTGCCGCAGTCTTCCATCGTGATCACGACGTTTTGACAGATATCGGCCAGCTTACGAGTCAGGTAACCCGAGTCGGCGGTCTTCAGAGCGGTATCGGCCAGACCTTTACGGGCACCGTGCGTTGAGGAGAAGTACTCGAGTACCGTCAGACCTTCTTTGAAGGAGGCCTTAATTGGCGTCTCGATAATTTCCCCCGATGGCTTGGCCATCAGACCTCGCATGCCGGCGAGCTGACGAATCTGTTCGACGCCCCCTCGAGCACCCGAGTCCGACATCAGGAAGATCGGGTTGACATAGCGACCTTCGTCGCGGATGTCATTCTCCATCTCCACCATCATCTCGCCCGTGATCTTTTCACGAACGCTACCCCAGGTATCGAGAACTTTGTTGTACCGTTCCTGATTGGTGATGATCCCGCGATCGTACAGCTTCTGCTGCTTCAGGACGATCGACTCAGCATCGCTGATGATCTTGTCCTTGCTTGGCGGAGTCACCAGGTCGCTGGTACCGAACGAGAGGCCGGAACGGGTCGACTGGCGGAACCCGACCTCTTTCATCCGGTCGAGAAGTTCAATCGTGTTTCGACGTCCCAGTTCCAGGTAACAGTCGGAAATCACGCTCGACAGATCGCGGCTCTTCATGGTTCGGTTGTAGTAGGCCATGCCATCAGCAACGATCTCTTCGTTGAAGATCACGCGACCGACCGTGGTTTCGATCAGCCCGCCCGACTTGGTCACTTCGTTACCGTCGCCTTTGATGCGGGTTCCCTTGGGCAACCGCAGCTTGACGATGGCGTGACGCGAGACCTTGCCCTGTTCCAGAGCCATGTAAACTTCGTTGACCGACGAGAACACGAGGCCTTCGCCCTTCAGTCCGGCGCGGCTCACGGTCAGGTAGTAACAACCCATCACGATGTCCTGCGACGGCGTGATAATTGGCTGACCGTTGGCGGGACTGAAGACGTTGTTCGTCGACATCATCAGCGTGGTCGCTTCGACCTGAGCTTCAATCGAAAGCGGCAGGTGAACGGCCATCTGGTCGCCGTCGAAGTCGGCGTTGAAGCCTTTACAGACCAGCGGATGGACTCGAATCGCGTTTCCTTCCACCAGCGTCGGCTCGAACGCCTGAATCCCCATGCGGTGCAGCGTGGGAGCCCGGTTCAGCAGGACTGGGTGGTTGGTGATGACTTCGTCGAGAATATCCCAGACGTCCTCGTCCTTCCGCTCCAGCATTCGCTTGGCGGATTTGATGGTATCGGCGTGGCCGAGCTCTTTGAGACGGCGAATCACGAACGGCTGGAACAGCTCCAGAGCGATCTTCTTAGGCAGACCACACTGGTGCAGCTTGAGTTCCGGACCGACGACGATGACCGAACGAGCCGAGTAGTCGACACGTTTACCGAGCAGGTTCTCACGGAAACGTCCCTGCTTACCTTTGATCATGTCGGTCAGCGACTTCAGCGGACGGTTCGAAGAACCGAGCACCGGACGCTTGCAGCGCGTGTTGTCGAACAGAGCATCGACCGACTGCTGCAGCATTCGCTTTTCGTTGTTCACGATGACCTGAGGAGCGTTCAGATCGACCAGCTTCTTCAAGCGGTTATTCCGGTTGATGATGCGGCGATACAGATCGTTCAGGTCGCTGGTCGCAAAGTTGCCCGAATCGAGCAACACGAGCGGACGCAGTTCCGGCGGAATGACCGGAATCACATCCAGCACCATCCACTCCGGGCTGTTTTCACTGTCGCGAAGAGACTCGACGATCTTCAGACGCTTCGTCAGATCCTTGATCTTCTGCTGGCTGTTGGTCGAACGCAGCTCTTTACGCAGCGTTTCCGACTCTTCAACCAGATTGATCGAGTACAGAAGCTTCTTAACGGCTTCGGCACCCATTTCGATTTCGAAGCTCGACTCGCCGTACTTGTCCCAGGCCTGACGAGCTTCCACTTCCGTCAGCAGCTGACCGCGACGCAGCGGCGTATCGCCCGGATCGAGCACGACGTAATCCTGGAAGTAGATCACCTTTTCCAGGCTGGTCGTCTTCATGTTGAGCAGAGCGCCCAGGCGGCTCGGCATCGACTTGAAGAACCAGATGTGAACAACCGGGGCAGCCAGTTCAATATGGCCCATCCGCTTACGACGCACGCGGCTGTGAGTCACCTTCACGCCACAGCGATCGCAGATCATGCCCTTGTACTTCATGCCGCGATACTTGCCGCAGGCACATTCCCAGTCCTTTTCAGGGCCGAAAATCCGCTCACAGAACAGACCATCGCGTTCCGGACGGTAGGTCCGGTAGTTGATCGTTTCCGGCTTTTTGACTTCGCCGAACGACCAGCTGCGGATGTCCTGAGGGCTCGCCAGACGAATCGAGATGGACCCGTAATCGTTGACGCGTTCGTATTGCATCTCACCAGTGCTCATATTCAGTTCCTTGTCGGGTGAGGTAATTTGGCTCAATCAGCCGCCGCCCGTTTCCGAGCGGCGACACGCTCTCTTCAGCTGGGAAACGCAGAACCGTCTCAGGCCGTTGTCTTTTCCAGTTGCATGTTCAAACACAGACCGCGGATTTCGTTGTTGAGCACGTCGAAACTGGCCGGAGTCCCGGCTTCCAGGGTGTTCTCCCCTTTCACCATCGACTCGTAAATCTTCGTCCGGCCTTCCACGTCGTCGCTCTTCACCGTCAGCAGTTCCTGCAGGATGTAAGCGGCTCCGTAGGCTTCCAGGGCCCACACTTCCATTTCCCCAAAACGCTGACCACCGAACCGGGCTTTACCACCCAGCGGCTGCTGCGTAATCAGAGAGTAAGGACCAGTTGCACGGGCGTGGACCTTGTCGTCGACAAGGTGGTGCAGCTTAAGCATGTAGATCTGACCAACGGTCGTCTTCTGCTCAAACCGTTCTCCAGTGCGACCATCGAACAGCTGCGACTTCCCGTCGGAAGGCAGACCAGCCTGTTCCATCAGGTCGAAGATGCCCTGCTCATCGATGCTGTCGAACACGGGGCAGACGGCCCGGAAGCCGAGCTTCTGAGCGGCCCAGCCGAGCTGGGTCTCAAGAATCTGTCCCACGTTCATACGACTCGGAACGCCCAGCGGGTTGAGAATGATGTCGACCGGCGTTCCGTCTTCGAGGAACGGCATGTCCTCGATCGGCAGCACCTTCGAAATCACCCCCTTGTTACCGTGGCGACCGGCCATTTTATCCCCGACGGAGATCTGACGCTTCGAAGCGACATAGACCTTCACCATCTGCAGCACGCCGCTCGGCAGCTCGTCGCCGCGTTTCAACGTATTCAGACGGGCATCGCGGGCGTCGATGGCTTCTTCAACCAGATGCCACTCATCCTTGATGACCTTCTTACAGTCGGCCACTTTCTGCGGACTGCGGATATCGAGCTGCTCGAACTTTTCTTTGAACTGCTCAGCGTGCGTAGCCAGAGTCTTCGGTTCTTCGATGGCACGAAGTTCGACACCATCGTCATCGGTCAGATGACTTCCGAGGACATCTTCAAACGATTTCAGGAAGACCTTGAATGCATCGGCAATCCCTTCATTCCCGATCTTCTCCGCCTGCTTCAGTTCGTTCTCGTAAGCCTTCTTCTCGGCTTCGGTCAGACTCATTCGACGGCTGAACCGCTCGGTGTGAATCACGATTCCCTCAACGCCCGATGGGACTTCGAGAGACTCGTTCTTCACGTCTTCACCGGCACGACCGAAAATGGCGTGCAGCAGTTTTTCTTCCGGAGTCAGTTCTGATTTCGCCTTCGGCGTCACCTTACCGACCAGGATATCTCCCGGAGCAACCGGGGTACCGATCTGAACGATCCCGTCTTCGTCGAGGTGACGCAGAGCCTTTTCGCTCACGTTCGGGATGTCCCGAGTGAACTCTTCGCGACCGAGCTTGGTTTCACGAATTTCGACATCGAATTCGTCGATGTGAATCGACGTGTAGACGTCTTCCTTAACCAGACGCTCAGACAGAATAATGGCGTCTTCGAAGTTGTAACCTTCCCACGACATGAACGCGACGAGCACGTTTCGCCCCAGAGCCAGGGCTCCGTCGCGAGTCGCAGCTGTGTCACACAGCAACTGGCCCTTCTTGACTTTGTCGCCAACCCGGACAAGTGGTTTCTGCGTCAGACAGGTCCGCTCATTGAGACCAACGAACTTACGCAGCGGGTAACGCACGCCATCGACTTCGACGCAAAGAGCATCGACGTAAGTCACCTTACCGGCCTTCTCGGCGTAGACCGCCATACCGGTGTTCTCGGCGACTGCCTTCTCCATGCCAGTTCCCACGATCGGTTGCTCGGTGATGAGCAGAGGCACGGCCTGACGTTGCATGTTCGAACCCATCAGGGCGCGGTTGGCATCGTCGTGTTCGAGGAACGGAATCAGACCAGCCGAAACCCCGACCATCTGGCTCGGCGAGATGTCGAAGTACTGAATCATGTCCGACGTGGTCCAGACAAACTCGTGACGGTAGCGAGCCAGGGCACGCCCATCGATAATGCGTCCGTCCTCGACCTTCGTATCGGCCGGAGCCACGTAGACCTTGGCTTCTTCGTCGGCTCGCAGCCATTCGATCTCGTCGGTCACGACCTGATCGACGACCTTACGGTACGGCGTGATCAGGAAGCCGTAATCGTCGACCTTGGCGTAGACGCCGAGGCTCGAAATCAGACCGATGTTCGTACCTTCCGGCGTTTCAATCGGGCAGATACGACCGTAGTGAGAAATGTGAACGTCGCGGACTTCGAAGCCGGCACGTTTCCGGTTCAGACCGCCTGGTCCCAGAGCACTGAGACGACGTTCGTGCGTGAGCATCGAAAGCGGGTTGGTCTGGTCGACAACCTGAGACAGTTCGCTTCGACCGAAGAAGAAGTCGATGGCAGCAGAGATGCTCTTCGGATTCACGAGCGTTCGCGGCGTCATCGTCTCGACGTCTTTCAGGCTCATCCGCTCCTGAACGGTCCGGCGCAGCTTCAGGAAGCCCTTGCGGATCTCGTCGTTGGCCAGCTCATCAATCGTTCGCAGACGACGGTTACCGAGGTTATCGATGTCGTCGATATGAGCCGAGTCGTCGCCAGCCCGCAGACGCAGCAGGTACTTGACCGAGTTGACGAAGTCTTCCGGCCGCAGGGTCATTTCATCATCAGGAATGTCCTGATTGAACTTGCGGTTAATCCGGAAACGACCGACGCGGCCGAGGCGATACCGATTCAGATCGAAGAACTTCTCGTTGAACAGATCGATCGCCTTGTCGAGCTGCGGCGGGTTCCCCGGACGCAGACGCTGGTAGATCCGCAGCAACGCTTCTTCGTGACTGGTCGTGCTATCTTCGAGGATACTGTTCAGAATCAGCGGATCGCTGGCTTCCTTCTTCACGACTTCGATCTCGGTGATTCCCGATTCGATCAACTCGATCGCCTGAACTTCGAGCATCGTGTGAGCACACTCGATGATGATCTCGCCGCACTTCTCGTGCCCCGGCTGATAGACCACATCTTCAGCAGCCACGCGTCCGGTCAAGTCTTCCGGCTTGGTCGACGAGGAGACCTTCAGCGTTTCGGTCGGGTAGAACATCCGAACCAGCTCAGAGTCGGTCGAGTGCCCCTTATCCATGGCACGCAGGAGCGTCATGGCGGAGAACTTACCGCTCTGGTCGATCCGAACGCCGAGCGTTTCCTTCTTGCTGATCAGCAGTTCGATCCAGCTGCCACGCTCCGGAATAATTCGGCAGGAATGCGTCTTCCGCTCACCTGGTTCGACATTGATCACGAAGTCGACACCGGGCGAACGATGCAGCTGACTGACGACACAGCGTTCCGCTCCGTTGACGATGAACTCACCGCCACCGAGCATGATCGGCAGATCGCCGAGGTAGACTTCTTCCTCAATCGGCTGCTCTTTCTGCAGACGCAGCCAGACTCGCAGCGGGCGCCCGTAGGTCAGACGCAGCTGACGACACTCAACCGGAGAATAGCGGGGCTTGCCCAGCTCGTACTTGACGTACTCCAGACGGAACTGCTCGTCGAAGCTCTGGATCGGGAAGATCTCGCGAAGGATCTCTTCCAGACCGATCGGCTTCCGGCGGGCCGGATCCACATCGGCCTGCAGAAACCGGGCATACGAGTCAGTCTGGATACGGGTCAGGCCCGTCATCTCGAAGTCGGTCTGCAGGACTCCTGTATTCCGGTTTTCGTTGACGGCAATGATGCGCTGCACAGGCACCGGCATAAACTCTCTCCCTTATTCCCATCAATAAATTGATTGTACGAAACTGCCGCGACTTCGATTGATCCGGGCAGTCCAAACCGCCTTCAGCGATCAATGCAGCTAAAGCTCACCTGGAATGAGGCATTTGACGGAACCTTCCGCCACATTCCGGACCATGTCACCGCGGCAGGAAGTCTCCCCCAGACCCCTGCACCCATCGGACAGAATAGCAAACTGAACAGCGACACTCGTGGGCACGCAGCGCGCGGAAACCGCCCCGCGAGTACGGACCCTCTTCGCGGCGCGGGAGAAGCGAATTTCTCGAACTTGAGGCGATGCAGCACGTAACGACCGAACAGCAGACCAAAGGCAATCCCAGATTGCCAAATACTAACGCAGCCCGCCCAAAATGCAACAGAATGGAGAAAAAACGTGATTTCTCCATTCTGTTCGAGCAATTTAGGCACTGAAGATGCTCGACGCCAGGGAAGACGGGAGCACCCGCACGACAGCGATCAGCACATCAGCAACACAACCGTGTCAAAACTACTTGACTTCGGCGGTACCACCGGCAGCTTCGATATCGGCCTTGACCTTTTCGGCGTCCTCTTTCGAGACACCTTCTTTGAGCGGCTTCGGAGCGCCTTCGACCAGTTCCTTGGCTTCCTTCAGGCCCAGTCCGGTGATAGCGCGGACAGCCTTAATGACGCCGATCTTCTGATCGCCGAATCCGGTCAGGACGACGTCGAATTCGGTCTTTTCGGCAGCTGCAGCGCCACCTTCGTCTCCGCCACCACCAGCCGGAGCAGCCATCATCACGCCGCCGCCAGCCGGCTCGATGCCGTGGACTTCTTTCAGGTAATCAGCAAGCTGCTTCGCCTGGAGCAGCGTCAGACCAACGATCTGATCGCCCAGATTCTTGGTTGCATCATCAAATTCAGTGGTTGCTTCGGCTGTCGCCATGACATTCCCCTCGTAATCAAAAAGTAACAGTATGTCCGCTGATCGTACCCTGCTCAGCACCTAGAGATCATGACAAATCGCGGCAAAGGTACTCCGCGTGTTTTCAAATTCGGCCTGAAATCAGGCTTCGGCCCCTTCGGCCTTTTCTTCGACGGCTTTGACACAGCCGGCCAGCTTGCCACCAGGTCCGAGCAATGCTCCACCCAGCCGGGCACCCGGACTCAGCATCAGACCAGCGATCTGAGAAATCAGTTCCAGACGGCCCGGGCTCTTCGAGAGCGTTTCAACGCCGGCCTTATCCAGAGCCTGACCTTCGACCGTTGCCCCCTTGAGTTCCAGCGGCTCAATCTTCTTGACCCACTGCGTGACTTCTTTCGAAAGAGCCACGACGTCTTCTCCACCCCAGACCAGAGTCGAGGGACCGGAAAGGACATCACCCAGGGACTTGCCGGCATCGCCAAGAACGCGGCGAGCCAGTGTATTCTTCACCGTAAGGAGATGAACTCCCTTTTCCTGCAATGCAATGCGGAACTGGTTGTCCGTCACGGCATCCAGGCGGGACGAGTCGATCACGAGAACTTCAGTCGCCCCATCCAGGCGATCCTGAATCTCGTTCATCAACATCTCTTTGACTTTTTTGCTCATCGCAGCACCTTCACATCATTCAGATCAACACTGATTCTGATCACATCCGGGGCCTGACCGGCTCCCGCTGGATACCCGATCCTAAACCTTAGACAGCCACGGAAATTCCGGGACCCATCGTGCTGGACAGCGCGACGTGACGAACGTAGACACCCTTTTGTGCATTCGGCTTCAGCGAATTGATGTGCTGCAGCAGAGCATTGATGTTCTCGATCAGCTTCTCAGCATCGAAGGACATCTTCCCGACCACGCAATGGACATTGCCACTCGAGTCGTTTCGGAACTCAACCTTACCGGCTTTGTACTCTTTGACAGCTCCGGCGACGTCCTGAGTCACCGTACCAGCTCGCGGTGATGGCATCAGGCCACGAGGACCGAGCACACGGCCGAGCGGGCCGACAACACCCATCATGTCCGGAGAGGCAATCGCGACGTCGAAGTCGAGCCAACCGTCCTTCAGGATTCGATCGGCGAGTTCCTTTTCGCCCACGGCATCGGCACCCGCTGCTTCAGCTGCAGCAGCCGCGTCCCCCTTGGCGAACACGATCACTCGCTGAGCCTTACCAATCCCGTGCGGAAGAACGATCGAACCGCGAACGAGCTGGTCAGCCTGACGGGGATCGATCCCCAGGCGAATAGCCACTTCGACAGTCTGATCGAACTTGCAGGGCTTCACGCCCTTCGGCAGGTTCGACTCAACACCCTTCAACTCACTGACAGCCGTCGCCAGATCAACCGTGCCCAGGGCATCGGCCTTGTCCCGCATGGCCTGAACTCGTCTCGAACGTTTTGCCATCTTACCAAACCTTCAACAATATCTGACGCGCTACACTCTTTGAAACTGCCGCGGCAAAACGCCGACGGGGACCCCACAGATCCCGATACTGTATTCTTGCCGTCGACAGGATCGACGACTATTCCGCCATCGACTAGTCGACGACTTCGATACCCATGCTCCGAGCCGTACCGGCAATCATGCGAGCGGCATGCTCAATACTACCGGCATTCAGGTCGTTCAATTTCGTCTTCGCGATGTCATCCAGCTGAGCCTGCGAAACCGTACCGACCTTCTTCGTATTCGGAGTTCCGGAGCCCTTGGCAATCGAAGCCGCCTGCTTCAAAAGCACAGCTGCCGGCGGGCTCTTCAGCACGAAGTCGAACGAGCGATCGTTGTAAACCGTGATAATGACTGGAACGGTAACGCCCGTCATATCCTTGGTTCGCTCGTTGAACTGCTGCACGAACTGGCCGATATTCACCCCGTGAGGACCCAGAGCGGTACCCACTGGAGGAGCAGGTGTCGCCTGACCGCCGACCACCTGAACCTTAATTTCCTTGACAACCTGCTTTGCCATTTCGACTCACCCTATTTCGCCAGAAACTGGCGGATTCTCATCGACCTATTTCACCAAGAATCTCTGCAACTGGCGACCGCCGAAACCAGCAGAGAACGAAGCTCAGACCTTCTCCACCTGCCAGTGCTCCAGTTCCACCGGAGTCGGGCGCCCGAAGATCTCGATCAACACACTAATTTTTCCACTGGTGTCATCGATCGCTTCAACGGAACCTTCGAAGCTTTCGAATGTTCCTTCGTTGATCTTAATCGTATCACCGACAGCCAGGTCGATTTTAACCTTGGCTGGCTCTTCCTCTTTTGTCTCTTCCTGACCGAGCATCCGCTCGATCTCTTCATCTTTCATGGGAATCGGCTTACCAGCGGCTCCAGTGAAATCACCGACACCGCTCGTATCGCGAACCAGGTACCAGGAGTCGTCATTCAGAATCATCTGAATCATGACGTAACCCGGATAGAGCCGCTGTTCGCGAACCCGCTTCTTCCCACTCTTCGTCTCGACCACCTTCTCAGTCGGAATGATGATCTCGCCGAAGTATTCCTCGAGGTGATCCCGCTTAATCCGACGCAGCAACGAATCCCGAATGGTCCGCTCGCGATTGGACTGAACCTTCAGAACATACCAACGCATCTCGGGCTGTCCGAATTCAGCCTCGTCTTCACGCATCGGGATGTCAGGTCTATCATCCATGGAAAGTGGTCCGCACCTTATCCGAAAATTATTAATAGCCTCGAATCCCAGGAAGACTCAGCGAAATGCGATCGCTGTCCCTGAGGGGCGAGGCAAAGAAACGGGGATTATGAAAATCTGCCCGTTGAATTTCAAGCCACAGGCCTGCATACATTTGGAGAAATCGCGGTTCAGCGCTCAAGAGAGCCCATGACGGCAACTTCTCCGGCGACTACATCTTCAGAAAGCCGACCTGCGTGAAGACATATCGCCAGATGACGTCGAACGCGAAGAGCGAGACAGCAAGTACAACCATCACTACAAGAACGACGATTGTGGCTCGCCAAAGCTGCGACCACGTCGGCCACGACACCTTCTCCATCTCACCCTGGACGCCGATCATAAAATCGGCAGCAGGAGGATAGTTCACCACGCGATAGGCCAGCCAGCAGCCAGCCACAGCGACTGCCGTCGAGATGCCCAGACGCGTCGTCTGATCGAACCCGCCGAGAACATTCACCGAGAGAGTCCAGGCAGCCACAATGAACACCGCACCAATAGCGATGGCAGTGACCTGCCGGACCTGACGACCCTGATTCCGCTTGTACAGACTGGCGGAGAACAATTCCGACAACAGTCCCCCAGACGACTTCGATCTCGACATACGTCCCGTTCCGCCAATCAATCTTGATTCAAGTCAGCCCCTGCGGGCGTCCGACTCACAGGGAAGGCTGGACAACGTCCTCTTCTGCCAGCCTGGTAAACACGGGCGGAGAGACTTGAACTCCCAACCTGCGGATTTGGAATCCGCTGCTCTGCCAATTGAGCTACGCCCGTAAACTCCAGCAATTCACCGACCCACCTCGGGCAGGTCGATCGCAAAATAGCACAACCACTCCAAACCGCCAAGAGTGATTGATTTTCCTCACCACTCTCAACTCGGCGAGCAGAACTACTTCTTGCGCGATTCTTTGTGCAGCGTATGACGACGCAGCTTCGGGCAGTACTTCATCAGTTCGAGTCGCTCAGTGCCGCGCATTTCTTTTGCAACGCGGTAATTCCGCATACCGGTCTCAGTGCATTCCAGCCAGACATACTCGCGAGCCATGACAGCCACTCCACAAATCACAGCCGAAGACTCACGGCTGGGTTAACTTGAACTGAAGAAAACCAAGCCTCGCCCTTGAATCTACGCAAGAGCGAGGCTGGTGAAATTCCACAATCGCTTCCAGATTACTCGAGAATCTTGGTCACGACGCCCGAACCAACGGTACGACCACCTTCGCGAATAGCGAAGCGGCTACCTTCGTCCATGGCGATCGGCTTCTGGAGTTCGACTTCCAGAGCCACGTTGTCGCCAGGCATACACATTTCAGCACCGCCGAGCAGCTTGGTGCCGCCGGTCACGTCCGTGGTGCGGAAGTAGAACTGAGGACGGTATCCGCTGAAGAACGGCGTATGACGACCACCTTCCTCTTTGCTCAGCACGTAAACTTCGCACTCGAACTTGGAGTGAGGAGTGATCGAACCACCGGCAGCCAGACACTGACCACGTTCGATGTCGTCCTTTTCAACCCCGCGGAGGAGGAGACCGACGTTGTCGCCAGCCATACCACTGTCGAGGGTCTTGTTGAACATTTCGACGCCGGTCACAGTCGTTTCGCTGGTCGGACGCAGGCCGATGACCTGAACCTTGTCACCAACGTTGACCTTACCCCGCTCGATACGACCGGTAGCGACAGTACCGCGACCTTTGATCGAGAAGACGTCTTCGACAGCCATCAGAAATGGCTTGTCAGATTCACGAGCCGGCTCAGGAATATCGGAGTCGAGAGCATCCAGCAGATTCTGAATACAGGCAGCCGAAGCTTCGTCGGCCGGATTTTCCAGAGCAGCCTTGGCGTTTCCGCGAACGATCGTAATGTCGTCGCCCGGGAAGTCGTACTTGCTCAGCAGTTCGCGAACTTCCATCTCGACGAGCTCGAGGAGCTCTTCGTCGTCGACGAGGTCACACTTGTTGAGGAACACAACCAGAGCCGGAACGTTCACCTGGCGAGCCAGCAGGATGTGCTCGCGAGTCTGAGGCATCGGGCCGTCTGCGGCCGACACCACCAGAATAGCGCCGTCCATCTGGGCAGCCCCGGTGATCATGTTCTTGACGTAGTCGGCGTGACCCGGGCAATCGATGTGAGCATAGTGACGATCGACTGATTCGTACTCAACGTGGCTCACGGCGATGGTCACAGTTTTGGTATCATCGCGGACCGTACCACCCTTGGTGATATCAGCGTAGCTCAGCTCACGTGCCAGCCCCTTGGCAGCCTGAACCTGAACCAGCGCTGCTGTCAGGGTGCTTTTTCCGTGGTCGATGTGGCCAATGGTCCCAACGTTGACGTGGGGCTTTTTCCGCTCAAAGACTTCCTTAGCCATCTTTTGTTTTTACCTCCAATAGACGGTCCGAACCCTGGTCAACAGCGTTCGCGAGATTCAATACAAAGTTTTCTCACCCCAAATCGATGACGCGGGCGATCGCAGCGGTGAAATCCTGCGAGCACCCGTTTCGAGGCAAAGCAACCCGCCACACCTCTTGAGCAAGCCTTAAGCTGGCCAAAGCTGCTGATGGGACTTGAACCCATGACCTCTTCCTTACCAAGGAAGTGCTCTACCACTGAGCTACAGCAGCAGCGATGTTTACCTCGCCGCCCCTCGACATTCCTGGCCAGAACCAGCCGAAGCAGACCCAGCCGTGCGAGTTATCCCTCTGAAGAGCGGGTGAAGGGAATCGAACCCTCACGACCAGCTTGGAAGGCTGGAGTTCTACCATTGAACTACACCCGCGTATTTCGCCTTGCGACGAACCCGCTGCCAGATGCGTCCTCTCGGACGACACCCGCGTATTTCGCCTTGCGGCGAATCCGCTTTCAGATGCATCCTACCGGACGACACCCGCGAACCTCACCTCTCGGCGAACCCGCCCTCGGTAAGCCGCACGAGTGCGACTCACCTGCACACGCCGCGAACAACACGACAGCGCCGCATTGCGCAGAGGTTAGCAACTTGACACCCGTTTCGGCAACTGTCCGCCGATTCGAGTAATTGTAGTGGGGGTGACAGGATTCGAACCTGTGAAGGCTGAGCCATCAGATTTACAGTCTGACCCCTTTGGCCGCTCGGGAACACCCCCCGATTTTGCCGACGTCGTAATGACTGCAATTACAGCCACTCTTGAACCGTCGACGAGAGCTAGCGGAGGGATTCGAACCCACAACCACCGGTTTACAAAACCGGAGCTCTGCCGTTGAGCTACGCTAGCGAGTTTCCGTGCCGGAAGTT
The DNA here is from genome assembly GCA_017795105.1 of Planctomycetaceae bacterium. Lineage (GTDB taxonomy): Bacteria > Planctomycetota > Planctomycetia > Planctomycetales > Planctomycetaceae > Rubinisphaera. The sequence continues at coordinate 3,946,044 of CP051247.1, read as the reverse complement.
TCGATCCCGTCCAGCGGACATCGAAACAGCAACAGATCCGACGCGTGCACGAACCGCATCCTTCCGCAAGCCGCGAACTATAACGTACTGGCTCAGGCTTGCAAGTCAAAAAACACAACATCGCCGGACTGAAGGAGCCGATCAGCTCTCCCCGTGGCGGCTGGACGTCGGACCGCAGTGAACGGGACGTCGATATTCTGTCTTCATGATGATTCGTGCCAGCTTCAGTTGTGTGAAGTTTTGACACGGCTGTCAAGATGAGGTTCCATCGGACCTGTTATTTCTCGGCGGGATGGCAACACATCTTGATCAGAAATCGCCCGGCGTCGCACTCCATTCCGGAGGAACGATGTCGACTTCGGTCTGTTCGATCGCCTGAAGCAGCCGGTCGGCGGCGAAGACCGGGTTGAGCTCGACGTCATCAATGAAGCTCCGGACCGAGCCTTCTGCCCCGTTTTCGTGAGAAACCGAGACCACCGGATCGACATAGGCGGTCTGGGGAATCGTTCCGGTAATCGTCGCATACAGCCGCTCGGCTCGTTCATCCCACTGGTGCGAGTCGGCCAGATTCAACAGGATCTCCAGCGATTGCTGCGAGGTCCCCGCCTTGTAGTAGGCGTAAGCGAGCCGATATCGATCCCGCGGAGAGGAAGTCTCATTAAGCGACTCGGCCAGCTCCAGATGTTCGACCGCATCGTCCCAGCGGCCGGCCTGACCGTAAGCGATGCCGAGATTCATCTGCGTTCGTGCTTCGTCTTCAATGGAAAGATTGGACCGGGCCAGGGACCGCAGAATCGTCGCGGCCCGAGTCGGCTCCGAACGTGCCAGCATCATCTCGGCCAGTTCGAGCGTCGCCTCCGGATGGTTCGGCTGGACCTGAAGGACGTGATAATAGTCGGCCATGGCCTGTTGATGATCGGCCTGTTTTCGAGCGAGTCGGGCCGAGAGAATGATCGCCTCGATGTTGTTCGGAATTCGGCGAGTCGTCTCTTTCAGGGTCTCCTGAGCCTGATCGTAGTCACCTTGCAAATAATACAACTGCGCGAGCCTCAAATAGCCGTGCGGATCGTGAGGCTGAAGCTCGACGTACTTTTTCTGCTCGTCAATCGCCTGCGGAAAGTTGTCCTGATGGATCGACAGCTCGGCGAGATTCCACCACGTCTCCGCGTGTTTCGGCTCCACCTCGACAGCGTCGTTAAGCAACTTCCGCGCTTCCTCGAGCTCTCCAGACTGCTGAGCAGAGAACGACTGCTCAATGAATGTGCGGCAGATTTCCTCGTTTTTCCCCTGATTTCGCTGCACCCAGCAGCATCCCGGCAATCCCGCGAGCGCGCAGACGACCACCAGCAGTGTGACTCGCAAGTCAACTGCAGCGGAAACGAAGACGGACGATGATTGACCCGGTCGTGGCATGACCAGAACGAAATCTCGGAAGGAAGGGAGAGGGGAATACTCAGGAGATGGCCCTTAATATACCACTCGTCCGCCGCTCAGGTCGAGACGGCTCCGCCCCCGCGACCCCGTCGACAATCAGGGCAAAGTAGCGATGCCAGGAAACTTCGCGCCCGGCTGAATTTCGAGGCGGCTCATATAAGGCTCCGACTTTCCCGCCAGAGCGGCGGTGTAAAGCCGGGAGGCATCTTCATCCATGTGCAGGCCATCGAAGAACATCCCCATCTCAATTCCGGGAACTTCCCGGCAATCGATCAGTTCCGCGGACGTGCTGTGGACAACATCGAGCAAGGCCTGATCGAACTCGTAATGCTCCGGAACTGGCATCGCCGCGAGAATTATCTGAACCCGATCCTGCTCCGCCATGGCGACAAACTTCAACAGTCGCTCGTAGGATGGCTCGCGTTCGACGTTCTGCTCGGCATCCGCGGCCATTCGGAGATTCAGTTCATCCATTCCCGATCGATACGAGGGGATCACCATGTCGAGTACCCGCCGTTGAATCCGATCCCGATTCGCGAACGCAGCAGAGAGGCCACATAGCGTGAAATACGCCCGCTCTTCAAACGTTTTCAGATCAAACTGACCGAGCTCGGCCGGCTGCCTCCCACGGCAGTAGTAATAGGCCAGACGATCGGGGTGATGCGAGGGAGCATCCCGCAAATGCCCGCCTTCGAAGCCGATAACAACCACATCCGGCACTCGGCCGGGCTTATCGAAATAACTCTGATAGGCGTAATACCAGTCGGCCAGAGCGGTGTTGTCGGGATTGACCTTGGCGGCCCGTAAGGGTTGGCCGGTGTCCTGGCCCACCAGTTCGACAAACAGATCCTGATTGACGCCATAACGGCTCAAAGAGTTTCCGAGAAACAGAATGCGCAGGTCGTCTTCGGGCCCAGCGGCCAATTCGCCTGCAATGCGATCGAACGACCGCAGGTGAGAGATGTCCTTCGAGAGCACATCGCCACGCAGACGAAAACCGAGTTCGAGCATTAGAAAGCAGAGGACCACGACGCCAAGCACGCGCCATTCGGTCCGCAGCGGCCGGCTGCCTTTGGGCATCGTCGGGGCAGGGCTTTCCTGCAGCTCAGATTCAGGAGATGTCAGAACGGCGGTCATAGGATTGCCTGAAGAATCAGAACTGGAAGTAGATGAACGTCGCGGCGGCCGGCGGCGGGAAGCAGAGGCACATCATCAGGGCATACGTGCAGGCCAGCCCGCGCCAACTCCAGTGGACGGCTGGAACATCATCGACTCTCGACTGCCACTCTTCCCAGCATTCGAACAGCATCAGTGGCCCGGCACAAAAAACGAGCATGCCGAACGTCATCGACGCCAGCGGCGACCAAACCATGTTCGTCGCCAGCACCGAGAGCATCCCCGCGGCCTGCCCGATCGACTCGGCTCGGAACAGCAGCCAGGTCAGACAAACGAAGTGAAACATCAGGACGATCTGAGCCGCCCGGGTGAAGACTCCGAGTGGAGTCCACTGCGTTGGAGTCACGGATTTCGCCTTGTCACCCGCAACATAGCGGTATCCGCAGAGCATCAGCCCGTGAACGGCTCCCCAGGCGATGAAGGTCCAGTTCGCCCCATGCCACAAGCCGCCCAGCAACATCGTCAGCATCAGGTTCCGGTAGGTCATCAGCGAGCCGCCGCGATTGCCACCCAGTGGAATATACAGGTAGTCCCGCAGCCACTGGGAAAGACTGATATGCCACCGTCGCCAAAAGTCACTCGGATCGACAGCGAAATACGGTCTACGGAAGTTGACCATCAGATCGAAGCCGAGCCAGCGCGAGATCCCTCGGGCTATCGCCGAGTAGCCGGAGAAGTCGCCGTAGATCTGGAAGGCAAAGGCATACACGCCGACGAGAACTTCCATGCCGGTCAGTTCCGAAGTCGGCGTCTGGAAGATCGCATTGACCAGCACGGCCATGTTGTCGGCTACGACGATCTTCTTGAACAGACCAAGAACAACCAGATACAGCCCTTCCCCGAACGCATTGCGATCCCACCGGCGAGGCTGAATCACCTGCGGCAGAAAATGCGACGCCCGTTCAATCGGACCAGCCACCAGCTGAGGGAAGAACGAGACATACACCGAGAAGTCGAGCAGGCTCCGTGTAGGCTGGCAGTGCCCGCGGTAGACGTCGATGGAGTAACTCATCGTCTGGAATGTGTAGAACGAAATCCCGACGGGCAGAATAATGTTTAACGTCGGCAGCAACAGCGGCACTCCGACCGCATTCCCCAGCGTGACAAGTTCGCCGGCGAAGAAGTTGAAGTACTTGAAGAACGCCAGAATGCCCAGGTTCGTGCAAAGCGAAACGGCGAGCAGGGTCTTCCGCTTCCAGGCGACCTGGCAGTCGTGAATCCGCAGGGCGAGCGTATAATCAACGAGCGTTGAGATGGCGATCAGGCTGAGAAACCGCCAGTCCCAGCAGCCGTAAAAGTAATAGCTGGCGATGAGCAGAAGAACATTCTGCCCGCGATGTTTCAGCCGGTAGTACAGCAGAAACACAACAGCGTAAAAGAGCCAGAATGCAAAACTGTTGAACAGCATGGCGGTTTTCGACAACGCGGTGAATCGAGGCGCGCAGTGATGTCGGAATTCGACAACATCTGCTGATGAAGCCTAGTTCAGCATTGCGAGAATGCAGCGAAAACCCCCAGACCGGCCTCACGCGACGGCTCGTCCGCTGCCGGATGGCATCGATTTTGCAGCTTAGTCCGAAGACGCGGATCGTCAGGAAATTTCCCTTTCCGCGGATTACAGCAATAATTCCTCTGACGACCAGTTTCCGGTTTGAAATCCGGCCGGGGTCGTGCAGGCTGAATGTTGGGGAATCGACTTGAAAGCGACCAAAATCTGACCCGGTCGCGTAGACAGATTCAGGAGTCAAATCATGAAAGCCATTTTTGCGATTCTTGCCAGCGGACTGCTCTGTTTCGCCGTGACCGATACGGCTGAAGCGGATCGCTACAGCTGGCGTCCAAGCTGGAGCCGCGACTATAACAGCGGCATTTACAGCAACGGTTACGGCAACAATTACCGCGTACCGAGCTACAACTATTACAACCCGTACTGGGGCGGCTACAACTACAATTACAGCCCGTATTCGTCGTATTACGGTCCACGGAATAACCCGTATTCCACCTTCTACGGACCGCGGAACTACCAGTACCAATACCAGTATCAGACGTTCCCTTACCCGAGCTATCAGTACCAGTACCACTACAACTACTGATTCTGATCGCGGAGCGACCACACCGGGTCGAGCGACCTCAGCCCGGCCCCACGGTGTGGAACACGTCGACAACCCACCACTCGACGTATGGCTGCCAAAGATTCTCTGAAATCACTTCCGGCAAACAGACGAACAGCGGCCAGTAGAGATACAAAGCGCAATAGAATTCGTCGTGTCCTGTCGACTCGCGAAGCCAGAACGCCAGACCGAAAATCGGTCCGCTGGCCAGGACATAAACAAGCGGTAACAGCACGATCGCCAGCCAGACTCGATTGCTCGCCGCATCGTTCTCTCTGTCCTTCATGGCCGCCACTTTCTCTGCTATGGCTTCAGATCCGGTTTCCCTCACTGTAGGATGACGAACAAGCTGCACAGTTGCTCGTTCGTTTTTTCACCGCGACCTGATTTCTTAAGAACCGACACGAGATTGACCACGACGCCCGCCATCCTCGACGTCCATGATCTGACGGTCGCCTATCGCCATCGTCCGGTGCTCTGGAACGTCGACTTTGAAATTCACGAGCCACAACTGCTCGGCATCGTGGGCCCCAACGGAGCAGGCAAGAGCACGCTCCTCAAGTCGATTCTCGAACTGGTTCCCTCGGTCTCGGGGAATGTTTCGCTGTTCGGCCAGTCGGTGTCCGACGTCCGGACCCGTATTGGCTATGTGCCGCAACGCGAAAGTGTCGACTGGGAATTCCCGATTACCGTGCGAGAGACGGTCCTCATGGGAACTTACGCCAAGCTGGGCTGGTTCCGTCGTCCCGGAGCCCGCCAGCGGGAACTGGCCGAACAGTGCCTGGCCGATGTCGGGATGGAAGCCTTCGCCGACCGTCAGATTGGGCGTCTCTCCGGCGGCCAGCAGCAACGTGTCTTCCTGGCGCGGGCGCTCGCTCAGGATGCCGACGTTTATTTCCTCGACGAACCGTTCGCCGGTGTCGATGCGGCAACGGAGGACATCGTGCTCGGCGTACTTCGAAGACTACGCGATCGGGGCAAGCTGCTCATCGTCGTCCATCACGATCTGCTCACCGTGCAGCGGTCGTTCGATTCCGTCCTGCTGCTCAACGGTCGACTCATTGCCTGGGGACCTGTCGAAGAGACGCTCACCTCGGAGAATCTGAAGCGGACGTATGGCGGCCATTTGCCGATTCTCGATCACCTCGGCGTTGCCGTGGCCGATCAGTCCCGCTCCGGCTGATTCTTTTCGTTCTGCCACTTCGCATGCACGCGAGCCACGTGCCACATGTAGCGACTGATCCGGTCGTTCTCCGTGTGATCCTTCCACGCGCGTTGAATATGGTCTTTCGCCAGTTCCGGCTTGCCGTGCGCTTCGTAATACAGCCCCAGATACAGGTCGGCATAGAACATCCGGAACGCCAGCTCCTCCGCGTCCGGCTCCCCGGCTTTCGCCACTTCGATCACCTTCTCCGGCGTCGACTTCCCCTGGAACAGGGCATAGGCCTCCATCAGCGGCACGCGAGGGTCATTCCGAATCGGCAGCATCTCCTTCCGAGCCGCCTCGAGGTTTTCGTCACGCGCCATGCAGATGTATCGCCAGACGGAATTCTCAACGTCGTTGTCATGATACGTCTGATACAGCGCGAACTGCTCCGCTCCCTCTTTGAACATCCCGGCGTAATAGTGCGAAATGCCCCGCTCCCACAGTCGCCGCTCGCCAGTCGGGTTCAACTCCACGTACTTGTCGAAATCACTCACTGACTCTTTAAAGTGCCCGAGCCGAAACTGATAGACGCCTCGCAGATACCACGCCTGCGGATTGCTGTCATCAATCTTGATCAACTCCGTCAGCCCCTCGACAACCGCCTGATTGTCCTCCGCCTTCATCGCAGTTGAAATCCGCTGCTGAATCTCCGCCGGACTGACCGCCTTCTCGTCAGCGGAAGCGGGTCTGGAGTCAACGACCGACATCACCAGCAGCAAACCACAGACAATCGTGAAGTATTGAATTCTCATGAACAGCCCCAGGCGGGAAAGAGCGACAAGTTATTTAAACCACGGAGACACAGAGGTCACAGAGAGTCTACTCGAGTGGGCATGGCAAATCCATTTCATAGGAGCGAAGTGACAACGTTCGCCCCCTCGTAGCGGCGGCATCCTGCCGCCGATTGGACATGGCTCTGTCAAATCACGAGATCTGTCTGCCGGCCAAGATTCAACTTCCTAAGACTCTACCACAAATCGGCCGCTTCAACTGGTCACCACGCTGGTTCGGCGGCAGGATGCCGCCGCTACGGGAGTTGAGCCTCGATTACTCCTGGTCAGTCTGCTCCGTATGAATCCGTTTGATCTGGTCGTGAATGTGTGTGAACACCAGCGGCAGGTAGACCACGCCGGAATAATGATTGGCCATCATGCGGATGTGATGCGAACCGGACAGCTGCATCGTTTCAGCGAGAAGAATCGAATTTCGCTGCGGCACGACCGTGTCGTACAGCCCCGAGTAGAGCCACGTTCGCTTCGGGTCGACGCGATGAGCGATTCGCGTCGGTTCGACCAGCTGAATCACTTCCTTCAGCTTCTCGTCGACCAGACCGTACTCGGCCAGTTTCTCCCGGACTTTCCTGGCATCCCGTTCGCCGTTCATCACGATGTCGTGCAGGTCACCGCCGGCCAGCATCAGAAATACGGCGTCATAGCGGGCATCCAGACTCGCCGCACTGGCGGAAACGAACCCGCCGAGGCTCGTTCCCTGCAGAGCGATCGTTCGCTCATCGACGTGCGGCAGCACGGCTACCGCATCGCGGGCCCGGCGGACATCGGCAATCGCCTGCCGCATGGCGGTCACCTGATGAGCTCCCCGTTCCTGCTCCGGATAGCGACGATGCCCATAATAGGGCAGGTGAACCAGAAAGGTATGAAAGCCCATCTTCCGCAGGCTGACGGCGAACAGCCGCCCTACATGCATGCCGCTTCCCGACTCGTGCACGACCACAATGGCCGGCGCCTCAACCGGCTCGCCGGCTTCATCGCGGGCCTGATACCATTCCAGAGAAACAACATCATTGATGCGATCTCCCGACGAAACAGGAGAAGGAAACTGAACGAGACGATCGCCGCGATCGGACAGCGAATCCCGCTCGATCACTTCGAACTTCACTGGCTCCCAGCAGAGTCCGTTGAGACAGTCGTTCGCATCGCCCGACGAATCCGTTGTTGCATTGAGGCTGTCCGTCACCGTTCGCGACACCGGTTCCGCAGCGGAACCGACGGAGGCGAATGTCAGCATCACCGTGATAGAACAGAGCAACCGCATCATCGAACCTCCTCCGTCGCGGGAGTTGACTCTTGCTGCATCGATTCGAGCAGCTCGTTCAGATCAAACCGCACGTACGGACGCTCTGCTGCCGGGGCACCATGACTGGCATTAGCGACGTACACGATTCCCTTCGCAGGCACGAACAACGCGTTGTGCAGATTCGACTCCATCGCTACCGGCCTGCTCATCAGCCAGATCGCCGTTTCTTCATCAATCCGGCCGTGCCGTTCTTTCACGCGGCTACGCAGCGTCTCCAGTCGACTCCCAGCGGAGAGCACCACGGCATCCTTAATGCCCGGACCGAGCCGCTCGTGAGCCTGCCCGGGATGCACGAATTCAATCGACTCCGGCGTCGCCGCCACGCCGACGGCTTCGTTTGTCTTACCGTCAGCGAACACGTAGTAATACTCGCAAGTCCGCGGGCTCGTTTCCCACAGAGTCATCACTTCTTTCAGCGAGGTGCACTCTTCGAGAGCCCGCCGCATCAGCGTCGCCATCGGCACGCCGTCCCACTGCCCCTCGCCGCGACCGCCCATCTCGCCGAGCGAAATCCCGGCTGCATTCATGCCCGTCACACTGCCGATGAACCCGGCGTAGCCGACATTCACGAACGGCTGCTTGCCTTCGACCGCAACCACAAAGGTCGTTGCCCCGTCCTGCAGACCGATCGTCGTCATGTAATCGAGCACGCGGCCGTGATACAGCGTCCCGTCGGCCGTCGCACTGTCGAAGACCGCGAAGCCCGAACAGTGGAACAACTCCGGAAAGACATTCAACGCCTGCGCCAGTTCGATGTCGATTCCCAGCGTTTCCGCCATCGCCGCTGTTTCCCGTTTATGATCGTCCGGAATATGCGGCGACAGTCGGGCGTAAGCATCGTTCAAGTCGTCTTTGAACCATCGCCCCGTGCGGATCGTGTTGACGGTTCCGAACGCATACAGCACCGAATCAATCGTCTTCATCGCTTCCCGACGGAGCAGCCGGGCGTGAGCAACGCCGACTTCTTCCGGCGTGCCCGACAGCAGCACGACCCGCTGCCCTTCAACCCACCGCAGCTCTCCGTTCTCGATGACCGCCGGCTTCTCACGTGGACTCTTCAAACGCTCCGACGGAGCGAGAATTTCCAGCGTCCGTCGAATCCCTCTGCTCAGATGCCGCTCCAGCTCTTCACGTTCGATCTCAACCACTTCGAAGCCATCCGGCACGGTCCACTCCTGCGTATTCGGCTCTTCAGCGGAAACCGTATACTCGACCCGAACATCGCCGACGGCAACGACACCCTTTCCACCCGGGTTGAATCTCACCGAGGCTTTCTCATCGAAGTTCCAGGCATTCTCCGCAGCGATGTACGTCGGCTTCAATTGAGAGGACACCATCTTCAGCAGGTTGTCCGCCCCCAGCATCCAGAGCGGAAAGTAGGCCCCAGCCGAGGTATCGGCAGTGAGTGTCCGCATCAAAAGACCGGACGCCGCCAGATGATCCTTCGCGTCAGTCTCACCCGAACCCTGATAGGCAACCTGATGATGCGGCAGGGCAAACGTGGTAGCTTCAGCCGTGCGGTCCAGCAGAAACGAATAATCTGCATGCCTCGCCGCCAGGTGATAGCCCCCGTTGCCGTGAAGCTGAAGCAGCACCTCAATCTGCTGAGGCTTGCCATCGATCGGAGCTTCAATCTCAGCTGCGAACGTGAAGGCTTTGCATTCGCCTGTTACGCACTGCAGCAAGGGCCGGAGCCCCTCGGCCAGTTTCACCGAACCGGCGTCTTCTGCCCGACTCACCCCGACAGCCGCAAGCAGCATCAACGTCATCGATAACAGCGAACGAACACGAATCATTCCCGGAGTTCCCCTGTCCAAAACACAAAGCGGTCGGGCATACTACTGCTCCGACAGTGTACTGGTTTCAGCATTCCCGGGGGAACTGTGGCCGACGTCTTCACTCCCTGATCTGCACCTCGTCGAACGTAATAAACAGGAACGATGCCTCGACGGGTCCCTTATAGGCTCCCTTCGCATCACAAAGGCGAATTGCCAGAGCGGCCATATCCCAACCGTCACCTTCAGTCGCCTCGAACGTGGGTGTAACCAGCCGGTGGATGTCGTGCTCGCGACCGTAGTCGCGCAGGCGGACCGCGTGGCGGGTCAGGCGATCGTGAATGGCCGGGTTCGCCCAGGACCAGGTCCAGATCTCACCCCGCCGATCGAACGAACCGATGATTTGGGCCGTTGTCCTCACCGACGATTTCGGAAAGTGGAAAACCAGCTCTCCGGTATCGAGTGAAAAATTCCAGCGATCCTCCTGCCCCAGCCCCCAGCTCCGCTGATTGGCCGCGGCCAGGCTCTTCAGCTCCTTGCGGCTGCTCTTGAGCAGCGATCGGAACGCCCCCGATTCTCCGGGCCGCCCCTGACTCCCAAACCAGTCGCTTAACAGTTTCATCACAAGCATGGCCCTCACCTTCGACGCCGCGATCAGCAAATAAGACTCGGCAATACGAACTGTGAGAGCCTTTCATGAATTTGTGATTTCGTTTTGCGGAGAAACGATCACATTGCGAAGAAAGGCGACATGCCCCAGAAGCACACGCGTTCCAGAAAGAAATCCCAGAATGCGTACTCATCCAGCGGCGATTCACACCAGCGTCTGAGCACGCCATTTGGCACAGATATTTTCGAGCATCTCCGTAACTTCTTCTGTATACTCATCCTTGCGACGACGATGTTGCACCTGGCGTGGCACCTTTCGGAAGGATCAGCGCAATGATTCGCTTCGTTCCCCTCAATCCCGCCCGTGCCCGGACGATCTCCGCGGAGATCATTCACAACTCCCACCCCGGCTGGCGGTTTTATGCCCTCCTCATCACCGCCTCGATGATCGCCTGCTTCGGGCTGGCGGCGAACAGTACAGCGGTCATCATCGGCGCGATGCTTGTCTCGCCACTCATGACGCCAATTTTCGGCATCGCCCTGGGAATGCTTCGCGGAGATGTCGGTTTGATTGGCCGGGCATCGCGAGCCGAGATCGGAGGGGTGATCCTGGCAATCGCTTCGGCCTGCCTGATTGGCCTCTCGCCCCTGTTTTCCGGGGAAGCGACTCCGGAAATGCTGTCCCGCACGCAGCCAAACCTGATCGATTTGCTGGTCGCCATTTTCGCCGGGTTTGCCGGTGCATTCGCCCTCGTCGACGATCGGCTCAGCCCCGCTCTGCCCGGCGTCGCGATCGCCACGGCCATTGTCCCCCCGCTGTCGACCTGCGGACTCTGTCTGGCACTAAAAGCCTGGGAACCAGCCGGCGGCGCCTTGATGCTCTTTCTGGCGAACTTCGTCTCCATCCTCGTCGTCTCGTTAATCACATTCGGTGTGTCCGGACTGACGCAATCTCCAGAAGTCACACGCATCGGGTCATCACTCCGCCGTTTTGCTCCGACGGCCATCGCATTCGTCCTCGTCACCTTCGTCATGACACGTTCTCTAATCGAGATCATTAAGGCTCAACGAATTGAGCGTGATATTCGCACCACGCTCGTTACCGAACTGAGCAGCTCGTTCGCGGTCGAACTCGATGGGTTCACCCACAACGTGAGCAAGGAACGTGTCGAAGTGCTGGCCAACGTGCGGGCTCCGCGTGTCATCATGCCGCGTTTCGTGACGGAGCTTCAGCAGAAGATCTCCGACCGTATCAAGATCCCCGTGGATCTGGTCGTGCGGACTACGCTGGCCCGCGATGTTTCCGCGTTCGGCTCGCAGCTGCGTGTCGGACAGCCGGATATCCACGGAGCTTTTCTCACGCGTGTGAGCGAAGGAGCGGGCGCCAAGGAACTGCTGGCCGCTCAGGTTGTTCGCGAGTTCTTTGAGGGCAGCTCCGGTTTCGAAATGACGAACATCGAATATGGCATCGGTCATCGCGGCGACTCGTTCATTCTGGCCCATATCGATTCTCTCACCACGCCCACTCCAGATGACATTCATCAACTCGAACGCATGCTTCAGCATCGGCTCGAGGAACCGAGATTAACGCTCGCCCTGCGCCGCAGTCCTGCCCGTATCGATTCGAGTCACGGCCCCTTTCTGACCGAGTGGACCGACTGGAGCAAAGCCACGCCCGCAGATTATTTGAACCTCAGCGCCTACGAAGAGACCATCCGGCAAACTGTCTCAGGCATGATCGACGCCATTCCGCTCGACGTTCACTTCCGGTTTGCCGATGAAGCTCTCCACGTTCTGACCGAAGTCGCCGGTCCAACGCCGGTGAATAGCGACGATGTGAAACGTGTCGAAGCCGCCATTCACGAAGCCCTCAGTCGCCCGGTGCAACTGAGCTTCTGGTATCGGAATGAATTCATCGTCAACGCCGATCGCTACACGACTTACCAGGCGATTGCCCGCCCCGGGCTGGCCGAACAGAATCGAGCCCTGCAGGCAATCTTCGGTTCCAATACCGATAAGCCCGCAGCTCGCCCCAGGACTTCGGGCGATGGCTTCAAGGTCCTGCAGAATGACCGGTGAGCTGCGAAGCCGCGACTCTTGAAATGAACCCTCAAAAGGACGGTTGATGAAGTTTCTTGCTTTCCTGAGAACGACCGCCATCGGCGGCATTCTGTTTCTACTGCCGCTCGTCGTGATCGGAACTCTACTCGGATCGATTTACAACGTCGTCATTCAGGTCTACGAGCCGCTCAAGAAGTTCCTGCCGGTGCACTCAGCCATTGGCATCCTGCTGCTGTTTCTGCTGGCGGTCGCGATTGTTGTTCTGCTCTGCTTCTTCTGCGGACTCATCACCAAGCGGGCGCTCGCCCGCAAGTTTACGCAGACCGTCGAAAAGCAGTTGATCACCGTCTTTCCGAAGTACGCGATCTACAAAGATCTGCTGGCAGGCAACCTCGGCGGTGACGAGAACGTCCCGAGCCTCACCCCAGTCACCGTCAAACTCATCGACCAAACCCGCCTCGCGTTTGAGGCCGATCGCCTGCCCGATGGCCGCGTTCTCGTCTATCTCCCGGGTGCCCCTGACACCTGGAATGGTGAAGTGGTCGTCGTCGATCCCGAACAGGTCGCAGCAGTGGACGTCCCTTTCTCCGAATACCTCGGCATCTTCGAAAAACTCGGCCGCGAATGCGGCCCGTTTGTCAAGCCACCCGCGAACGGAACGGCAGTCGTTTCGAGTGCGACTGAATGACTTCCACCAGTGGCTCCAGTTGACCATTCATTGACCGAGCCGTGAAGTGACCGGTCAGGACAACTGTTGTTTTCCGCCACTGACCCACTAGAAAAGGCCCCTGTTCATCGCCGACCATTCCGGGAAACAACTCGCAATAGTCCGACCAGAACTGCTTCCCATACCCAACCACCAGTTGAGGTTCGTGTTGCTCCATCAGTTCTCGCAGCAACTGAATCCGATCCGGTTTGACCGTGCTATAATAGTCCTCCCGCGATGCAAACTGCGGCAGTACCTTCTCGTAATCCCACCGACCGATCCGCGGCTTCGGGATCGGCATCAGCTCAACGAGCATCGAGTCACCACCGAACCGCCCCAGTTCCTGAGCCTGATATGTCCGAATCGACTCCCGATCAGCCGGCCGGTTCTCCAATCGCAGCATGAGATACGCCATCGCCCGCCATGTCCGCTGAATGACGGGCCGCCCGGCATGAAACTTCGTCACCCCGAGCAACCGATGGGCCCGCTCCAGATCTTCCACCGGCTCAAACTGCAGCCGCACTCGCAAATTCGCCTCACCCCCGCCCCCTTCCTCCATGCCGAGAAACCATGCCGGGGCGGAGAGGGAGCCGTAGCCGATGAAGTTGAGGAGATGGTTGAGGTGGATGTCAGAAAGGGGCCGCGTCATCAGGGTTGCATTGACCTTCTTGACGAAGAGATACTCGAAGATTCTTCTTAAGACATCAAATGGAGTCGGCCAATGCCGCTTAGGTGCACGATCGATGACATCATCAAGGAAGTGGGCAGGTCAGAGTACCAAGTTCAGTTAACCATCGGGGATCATCCTCGGCAACTTATGGTCAAAATCATTCCCGGTGTGATTCGGAGCTACGAATCAATTGATTCAATCTTTCGCGGTCCCGAAGCCAATCGCTGTATACTTCGTAGAGACATAATCAGAGCGATCGCGGCGTTGGAGAACGGCCAGCACATTCAGTTCCCAAGAAACGTGGAGCTGCAGGATAACATGGTGCCGTGACCAACCTGTGAGTGCTGCAACAATTCGAGTTCGTTTCTATCAACGCCCCCATTTCCGACCGCGACTCGTCGACGACCTCAACACCCGAAATCGCGGCCACTTTCCGCTCGTGTCGATATCGCCTGTCACGTGCAATTGTGCCGGTAAATTCCGTCGCCAGTTTTCCGCGAAGTGGGCCTGGATCGAAAAGCGATGCCGTTCTGGATTGAGGGTTCGTTGAAACCGCAGACGCACATCGACATTCTCTTCAACGTCGAACTCGTCCCGTCTCGCAGACGTAATCGAGAACTTCGGAATCTCCTGCTGCCGCACCCAGACGGCGATTCTTGCTACGAACTGTTCTGAAGTTTGCGCGAAGATCTGCTTCAATTCCGGCTCAAGAATCTCCTCGATGAGACATTCCACAACCGACCAGTGCGGCTCGAATTGATCAACGGCGGCCATCAGGAATCATCTCGAAAGAGGGTATCCCCGACTGCTCCCCGACCGGGGCGGACGAAGCCTGCAAGAAGGTCCCGCTTTGAAGCGAGCCACGCTATAAATCACTCGCCCCAGGTCCACTTGAGTAGGGCTACTCCCGATCTTCCACGCTCCGCGGCGGCGTCTGCTGTTCAATCCTGCCGATCACGTCGTAGGCGTGGAGAACTCGATAGGTTCCGCCTCCTGCCATCTCGGTTTCCACTGCGATGTAGTTTTCGTAGATCTTCATCGTTGTATTCCCATCCCCAGCCTTCAATCCTCCCAGAGACCCGTCGGGATTGGCGGGATGACCGGGGCCTGTGAAGTGCACCCAAACCACGTCCGTGAAGAGCAAATCTCCCAGGGCCGCGTCGTGAGTTGCAGGTTTGGAAGGCCGCCGCAGATCTTCGTTCTGCGGAAAGAATTGAATGTCGTCCTGAAGATAATACCGCGAAGGCTTCGTCTGCCCATCGCCACGGAGCAAACCCGGCCCGACAATTAGCACTCCGAGGATCAGCATCGCGGCGAGCTTTACGGACGTCTGCATGGAAGATTCCTTTCAGTCGGTCACGAACACAATCGGACCACATCCGAGCAGTCCGGCGACAAGTTCTCAGTCCCCGCAATGATACACAGAGACGCGCACACCGGAATCGCAAAGTTTCCGGTTCAGAAGCGGCTCGATCATTTCCCACTTCCCGCCCACCGGCCGGCAACCGATGCCAAGGGGTAGCCCCGGTTGCTCCGCTACCGGGGCGGACGAAGTCCGCAAGAGGTCCCTGTCACGCGGGCCAATGAATCGGAACTCCGACGGGCTTCCGCAGTTCATACCACCGAGCCGAACTCCACCTCCAATCGACGGCCCGCAGACACAACCCCACTCGCACCGGATTCAAATGCATATACTCCAGTTTCTCGCGAAGCTTCCCTGCTGACTCCACCTCAAAGTGATGATACTTTGGCGTCCAAAATCGCTCAGTCGCCGCCACTCCCCGGAAGTACTCAGGATCGCCATCTCGATACCATTTGCGGATCGCATGACTGGAAAGTCGTTTCCACTCATGCATGAAGAGCGGCAACTCATTCGGCAATGCCAGATGAAGCAAGGCATGCACATGATCGGGCATGATTACGAAACCGCAGCAGGTCGCATTTCGCAACGTCAGTTGGTGACCGAGTGATCCGAGGAGAATCTTCTTTGGATGATCGTGGTCAAGCAAACGCCGACGCCGATCGCAGCCGAACGTCACGAAATGGACGTACGGTTGCTCGGTGAATTGCCGACGGCTGTCCGACATGAAACGTACTCCCCGGCAGGTCAATTACGATCAAAAGGGTAGCCCCGGTTGATTCAACCGGGGTGGCGAAGCCACAAGAGGTTTTACGTTAATCCTGCCAACGTCTGTCAGCGACCTCTTGCCGACTCCGTCGGCCCCGGTAGCGGAGCAACCGGGGCTACCCGTTTTACGGACGTCTGCATGGAAGATTCCTTTCAGTCGGTCACGAACACAATCGGACCACATCCGAGCAGTCCGGCAACAAGTTCTCAGTTCCCGCAATCATACAAAGAGACGCGCACACCGGAATCGCAAAGTGCCCGGATCAGGATTGGCTCGATTTTTCCCACTTCCCACCCGCCGAAGATTCGCGGCATGTGAACCGGGGCTATCCCTTTCGAAGTCTGTCGATCTCATGACTGGCTGCTTTAATATCGTTTCGCACTTCATTCCATTCAGTCTCTTCCGTCCAGCGATACGGCTCCATGCCGAATAGTTCGAAAAACCACCCTGGATCCGTGAACAAGTCTCGAAGCTTCTCTTGCACGTCCTTAGGGACCCATGACAATCGTCCTAAAGAAGCATCCGCGACCGGATACCAACCGTCAGGCACTCCATAGACGTTATTAACGCGATTGAGAATCTGCATCCATGCGCCACTCGCCTTTTGTTGTTGATGTCCAGCACTGTGCACGATACTCCAGAGCAATTGCCATGGATGAAAAACTAGATATCCCTCTGGACTGCACAGGATAAACTCACGGAATTCACGTACGTCTTCTGGTTTCATCCAGCGAAATCCGAAATTCGCCGTCAGAATCTCACACCATGCAGATGTGAAACCCAACCCCTCATCACTCATCCAGTGAGTTCCTCCGAACTCGTAGAAATCGTAGTCGAGATCTTCAAGGTTCAATGGGTCCGCTTTCCAGTCAAAGCTATAGGACTTTTTAAATCTCTCAATGAAACTCTCTGATGCTTCGATGATGAGGCCAAATTCGTCACGAGAGACTGGATGAAGTGACAATCCAGTGAACCGATCTAACCATTGATAATCTTCCATGTCACTCTCTTATTCTGGCCTTCTGACAACATCCACTTCGCATTCTGCAGGCGATTACCCCGACCTCTTGCCGACTCCGTCGGCCCCGGTAGCGGAGCAACCGGGGCTACCCGTTTTATGATATTCAGTATGGCCGCGTACAAAAACAGCTCCGGCGGGCATTCACCCGCCGGAGCTTTCACTCAGCGAAATAGGGTTACGAAATCATTCAGGCCGGCTGCATGTCGGCCAGCTGTTCCCGGAGTCGGTGCCGGGCGGTGTGGAGACGTCGCTTGATCGTTCCCACCGGGCTCGAGAAGTGATCGCTCATCTCCTGCAGCGACTGACCCTGGAAGTAGAACGCCATCAGCGTTTCCCGGTCGAGCGGCCGCAGCTTGTCGATCCCTTCCCGCAGCTGGACGGCCTGTTCGCTGGCGACCAGACCTTCCCACGGTTCGCTGCCCCGGGTTTCCCCGACGCCAGCGAACATTTCCGGCGACTGAGCCGATTCCGGCGGTCGTCGCACGGCGTGGTTGATCGACAGGCGGACGGCGATCCGGTGCAACCAGCCGACGAACCGTTCCGGTTCCCGCAGCTGGTCGATCTTTCGCATGGCTCGCAGGAAGATTTCCTGGGTCACTTCAGCGGCTTCGGCACTGTTCCGCAGACGCTTCATCACGACGGCGAAGACCGATCCTTCGAATTCCCGGACCAGTTCTCCGAAAGCAGCCCGGCTACCAGCCTGAGCTTCCTGAACGAGTTGAATCAAACGCAGTTCTTCCATGGCTCTTGCCTTTCCTGACAAGAAACGCCATTACCCGCGTGCAGAATGTGCCCCGCCTTGTCGGGGACGTACGGCTCTGCAGTTCTTCCGGAAATCACGACAGCTGCGATGATGCAGCGGAATTCCGGTGCGAGGAAATGGTGTTGTTGATGAAGCGCACCACCGCAAACTCAGGTCAGATCGCTTTCAGGCGATCCGCTGGTCTGCGGGCCGAACAGTGGCAGGCGCGAAAATCTTTCCGACTAGGAAAGAGATCCGCCTATTGCCGGGACAAACTGTCCTGACATGCCGCTGCGGGGCAGACTCGACGGACGACATAGGACGGAACAACACAGTCGCATCATTGACATGTGTCCGCGCCCGGGATGGCGATCTCTGCCGTTATTCCCGGAGCCGTTCCAATATCGATCGGAGTCCTCGCTAAAGAGCCATTGCTCCAGACGATGCCGATGGACGCCGACGATACCACGGACGCATACGATGGCCGTTGCTTTCACAGCTGCTGCTGCGGTTGCTTTTACGGTTGCGTCAATTTTCGTGGTGATTGTCAGCATGGTCACACCCTCCTGCGGCTTTTTCCGCAGTGTCTGGAAAGAAAGAATTGGTTGTTTCGCTAGAGTTCCTCTGGAATTCCCGGCCAGGCGAAGGGAACGTCCACATCGTGAGCCCGGGAAAGAAATTGTTCGAAACGGCTCGCATCCGGGGAGAAGACCTTCCCCATCGCGGAGCAGAGACGCTTCACGTACCGTGATGACAATAATAACGTCCCGACGGTTCGCGTCATTTCGGAATTTGTGTGACTTTCCCGAAAAAAGCCGGATAAATGCCGACTTCCCCGTCGGATTACGGGTTCTGGCGGCTTCGAGCTCAGGTTTTCCATCCGGATTTCTGCGTGTCTGGCGTAGAATCTGCGAACCTTTCCCAAAGCACGAAATCGGAGCCGGGGTGAGGAAATGAGCAGAATTCCCACTGTATGCGACCTGCCCGGGATGCATAAAAGTTGGTTGATGAAGAGGTCTGGGAATCGAGTCGCGATTTGCTTAACAGGTGGAATTGACTAAACTTGCGGGCAATT
This sequence comes from Planctomycetaceae bacterium, assembly GCA_017795105.1. Classification (GTDB taxonomy): domain Bacteria; phylum Planctomycetota; class Planctomycetia; order Planctomycetales; family Planctomycetaceae; genus Rubinisphaera. Next base: position 3,927,234 of record CP051247.1, on the reverse strand, counting down.
ACCGGGGTCCGTCAGTTCACGGAACCGGTCGTGGCTCCGGGCATGAGCTTCTGAGGAGAAACGGGGCTCTGCCTGTAGTTAACACTCTTCAAGCACGATCTTGGTGAAAACCATATGCTGAACTTCTTCCGTAAAAAAGACCCATGGGGCAACGGATTGTCGGTCTGGGTGCTGGCGGCTCTGCTGTTCATCTCCCCATTCATTGTCTCGACTCTTCGCGATGTCGAGATGAAGAATGAAGTGGAGGCCTGGTTGCCCGAACGCGACCCGCAAGCCGTCCTGCTCGACTGGTACGGCGACAACTTCCCCATGAAGGATCATCTGTTCCTGTCGTGGGAAACCAGTACGCTCAACGACCCGCGCAATGAACTGGTCGCCGCCAAACTCGAAGGCTATGTCGATGCCAAAGGGGTCGAACGTCGCGGCAGCCCCTTTGTCGAGAGCGTGCTGACGCCTCGCGAATCACTGAAGCAGATCATCGACCAGAATGTCGACGATGAGCAGGCCCTGAAAACGCTCAACGGCCTGCTGATTGGCGACGGCCCGCTCAAAGTGCAGCTGACGGATCTCGGTCGAGAAAAAGCCGAACAGGTCCAGCGCGAAATCGTGGAACGAGCCGAGTCGGAACTCGGAATTGAAGTCTACATTCTCCCTCCCGCTCAGCGATGGGAGCCGCCGCTCGCCTTCGAGCAGTTCGCCGACGTGAAGCAGCGTCCTCCGAAGAATGCCGGCGAAGTCTACGAAGAAGATATCGAGCGACTCGACAATATCATCGAGATCCCCGAGCACGATTTTCAGATCAGCTGGCATTTGATGAAACCGGGCTCGGAACGAGCCGATGCCATGCAGAAGCTGGTGGCTTCGGTGACGTCGCACGCCAGTCAGGAATACCCGGAAGGCGAACCGCTGATCGATGATTCGTTCTTCTCCGTGGGAGCCCCGGTCGCCCTGGTTGTCACACTGACCGACGCCGGTCAGGCGGATCGCTCCGCGGCTTTGGCCGATATCCGCGCCGTGTGCGAGGACAGCTTTGTTCCGCCGGATAACATTCACATGGGGGGCCGCCCGGTCGGCTCGGCTGCCCTGAACGAAGAGGTCGCCAAGGCGACGTACGATCCGAACGCTCCGCTGCTGACTCGATCGGTAATCGGACTTTCGACGGCCGTCAGCTTCGTGCTCGCATTTCTGATGCTCCGCAGCTTCCGCCTGGGCGTACTCGTGCTGACGGTCTCGGTCTATGCCACGCTGCTGACGGTGACGCTGGTGCCGCTGACCGGCTCGACAATGAATATGGTGTTGATTGTGATGCCGACACTGCTCTCGGTGCTCACACTGTCCGGCGCGATTCACCTGGCGAGCTACTGGAAGCACGCCGCTCACGAAAACCCGAAGACGGCGATCGTGAATGCCGTTCGCATGGCGTCGCAGCCCTGTTTCCTGGCCTCGGCAACCACGGCCATCGGCCTGGCTTCGCTGATAACCAGTACACTCAATCCGGTTCGTGACTTCGGAATCTACTCTGCCATCGGTTGCGGCATCTCGCTGATTTTCGTGCTCTTCGTACTCCCCGCGCTGATGCAACTCTGGCCGGGCAAACCGCCCGCCGAGCATGAGTCCGACGGTCGCGTCTGGCGACACCTGGCCGACACCATCTACAACCATTCCACGGTTGTCAGCCTGGTCTGTCTCGGTCTGTTCGCTCTCGGCATCTACGGGCTTCAGTTCTTCAAAACCGAAACCAAGATCGTCCGGTACTTCCCGGAAGACCACTCGATTCTTCGCAACTACTGGTTCATGGAAGACAACGTGGTCGGCGTGAACACCGTCGATACCGTGATCCGCTTCGACCAGAAGGCTCAGGAAGATCTGCAGTTCCTCGAACGGCTTGAGATCGTTCGCGAAGTCACCGACAAGATCCGCGATCACGAGGAAATCACCGGGGCGATTTCACTGGCCGCCTTCCAGAAGCCGGTTGAAGCTCCGGGAGAAGATGCGAAATTCTTCGAGAAGATCAAGTACAACAAACGAAGCAACGAGTTCGAGGAACGCATCAAGAGCGGCGAGCTTCGCGGTGCCGAGTCGATGTTTACCGTCGCCGAGGCGGATGCCGACTGGACCGTGGAAGGCGACAAACGGCTGAGCATCGCTGGCGACGAACTCTGGCGAATCTCGGCTCAGGCCTATGTCATGGCCGACAACGACTACGGCCAGCTGATGGACGAACTCGATGGAATTTCCCAGTCGGTTCTGCGATTCCACGCCGGCACCCACCATGTGGTGACCGGAATGGTGCCGGTCTTCCTGCGAACCCAGGAAGCTCTGCTCGAAAGTCTGATCTACAGCTTCGGCATGGCGTTCGGCGTCATTGCGATTGTCATGATCGCCGTCCAGCGGAATATCCTCGCCGGTCTGATCACAATGCTGCCGAACCTGATGCCGGTCGCGCTTTGTTTCGGCGTGATGTCGATGATGGGCGAGCGGGTCGACATCGGGACGATGATTACGGCCTCGGTGGCCCTGGGCATCGCGGTGGATGGCACGCTGCATCTGCTGACATGGTTCCGCCAGGGAATCATCGATGGGAAATCACGACATGAGGCGGTCGAACTGGGGCTCTCCCATTGTGCCCCCGCGATGTGGCAGACCAGCGCGATTGTCGCCATCGGATTGTTGATGCTGGCTCCGGCGTCTCTGCTGATGATCAGCCGTTTTGGTATCCTGATGGCCGCTCTGGTCGCTGCGGCTCTGATCGCCGACATCGTCTTTCTACCAGCACTGCTGGCCGGAACTCTGGGACGGATCATGGAAAAGAGCATTCTCAAATCGGGAATCAGCTCTGAAGACTCCGCCATTCACATCGAACATCATCACGATGAGGGTTCCAGCGACGCCGATCAGCAGCAGGGCGACGACCGCACTCCGGTTTCCGCCCCGCATATGACCGTTTCCCAGCAAGTCGCGGAAGGTGCGAATACGAAGTGATTCGGTCGCAATGAGGCCGTTTGTCTCGATCGATTCCGCGTTACAATGCCGAATGCGCGGGTTGCGCGAACGTGCGGAATCGGGCTGCATCAAGGCAGTCGGACTTTCCGAACTGTTTTCTACTGCAATAATTCCAGCAGATTCGCAGCGACGAGAACGTCGAAGCGAGCAAACTCCATCGATCTGAAGACGTATCCCCTGAAGAGACTCCTGCCGACGGGAGCGAAGAATGACTGAATTTGTTGAACCTCTGGGTCCCCGCATCCTCATCCGCAAAGATGAGGCGCGTCAGAAAACGCGCGGCGGAATTGTGCTGCCGGATCAGGCGGAAATTCCGACGATCACAGGCCGCGTTGTCGCGGTCAGCCTGGAAGTCGAAAACGACGACGAGTTCCCCGTCAACAAATACGACAAGGTCCTGTTCCACCCGAAGAACGCCATTCCGGTCGACTTCGAAGCCGACAATCTGCTGTTTGTCGTCCCGGTCGAAGATGTCGTCGCTGTGTTCCGACGATCCGAACCTGCTCCAACTCGCTCGAAAACCGATACCGGCGCCGACGACTCCACGGACGATCTCGACTAGCGACTCGACACCATCGCTTATTCGATGCCGAGATTCCGCTCGATGCTGCGGGCTTTCGGCGACATCAGAAGATCCCGGAACGGATCGTTGTCTTTTTCCATGGGACGATCGCCCCGGGCTTCGATGCCGGCTTCCTCGATCCACTCCTCTTCCGGATCGTCGGTGCCATCGTCGTAGTCGGCCAGGCCATCGGGTTTGAAACTCGCGAAGCTGTCCTTGAACATGCTTCGCATCCCGAGCTGCTGCGTGCAACCTGTGGACAGACAGAGAGTTACAATCAGCAGACTGCTGACGATCGGTTTCATCACGATGGTCCTGTGAGGGGGGAAGAGTGAGGAGACTGCGGACAGGAAGGCAGAATCCGGAGGGCGGCTCGGGGAGAGCCTTTAAGGGGGGACCGTACTGGTAACACAGACTCATCGGCTCTGTAAAGCAGCCTTGAAGGTGTGCAATTCTTATAACAAACCTCACCCAAGCCATTGATACGAGACGACTTGGGCGGCTTTCCCGGCGATAGACTTGATTCTCCGGCGTCGGGTCGCCAAAATGCCCACCCGGCTGGAGCCTCGGATCTCGCCGGTATCAACTGAAAAAAGCCGGGAATGACATCCTTGCCGATGCCATTCCCGCTGTGCAATGGCCCTGCTAGTAAGCCGTTTTCCGCAGGGCGGCTCCTGAAACCATATTTGATGACGATGGGAATATTGTCATGCCTTTGAAGCCGGATCGACTGGAACGTTCCTTGAAACTCGCGGAGAATTCCCGGGAACTGTGGCAAAAAGAACTTGCTTCTCAAGGCGTTGGAGAGCAGGATTTCAAAAAGAATCCTCGCTGGCGTGCCCTCAACGCATCCTGCAAAAAGATCCAGAGCCGTATCGAAGCGGCTCGTGATCTGGAAACTCGCGGCAACTCAGCTGAAGGCGACGATTCGGGCGACGAATAATCGCGTCGCCGACTGAGAAACGGTGAACGCCGAACATTCAGGCGTGTCCGCGTTCTCACACGGAGAGATGGCAGAGCGGCCGATTGTGCAGCACTGGAAATGCTGTGTCCTGGAAACGGGACCGGGGGTTCGAATCCCCCTCTCTCCGCTAAAAAAGCCCATGCGTTCAAGAGACGCATGGGCTTTTTTATTTTCACCTGGGGATCCGCGACGAAGCAAAAAAGAAAACCGCGGCTCGACCTGCCCGTCGCCGCGGTTTTCCTGCTCTGCGTTCATCGATCCGGACCGACGAACGCAACGATGGACTACGAGGCAACCGCCAGACCCGCGATCAGATCAGTCAGTTCCTCCGCCGCGAATTCGTCCAGTTGATCCTCGTCATACGAATGCGTCAGCGGCATGTCGCGTTCCTCAGATTCATCAGAAGTGAAACTGATTTTCGCGGTCTCTGAGGACCATCGTGAAGCATTCACGCCGTCGGAGTGCAATTCCTCAAGACTGCTTCCGCCAGCCGGGACCGCCGGAATAGCCGTCGCTGCCGGGGGAGTGTTCGTGAAGTAGCCAGTCTGGATCTGACTCCACGTCCCGCCGACCGACCAGTAACTCAACTGCCGGTCAGTCACGCCGGTACTTCCGGATTCCAACGCTCTCCAATATCCGTTGGCCATACGACCAAAAACATCGGCCCGGCCGTCGCCGTTGGTATCCCCAGCCGTGAGATGAGTGACGCCTCCGGCAGCCGCTGACCAGTCGGAGAGATACTGCAGAGCAAACTTCTGCCCGTTTGAATCACCAAACCAGACCTCCGTGCCATTCAACAGTACCCCGACATCGTCTCGCCCATCAACGTCGAAGTCCCCGACAACAACTCCGTCCAGCGACTGAGAGACCGTGAGATTCGACCAGTTGCCCGAGTGGAAACCATTGGCCGGCCCAACCGACTTGGCGACCTGAATCGTCCGATTGGATCCACCGCCGAGGATCCCGACCACATCGAGCCGATTGTCTCCGTTGAAATCGCCGACTTGAGTATGACTCAAGTCACCGGACATCGACCAGCGGCCCGCATTGAGGTACTGAAACCGGGAGTTGCTCGTTTTATACATCCAGAGCACGCCCGAACTCGCGATGACGGTCAGGTCGTCCCCTTTCACTCCGTCGAAATTGCCAACCTGCACACTGGCAATGCCCGAGTAGTTCCCGTAGTCACCCCAGGATCGATTCTGGAACTTCGAGCCAGTCGACAACCCGGCCCACCAGCGGCCACGGTTTCGGCCTCCCTGCTTGAACAGGCCGATCAAGTCGTCCCGCCCGTCATCATTGAAATCGCCGACATGAATTTCTTTGACATTGCTCGTTCGCCACGTTGTCCAATGGCTGACACTGACCGTTCCATTCGCAGCGACACTGGCCACATGCCATTCGCCATTCGGCAGCCAGATGGCGAGATCATCCCGCCCGTTGCCATTGAAGTCGCCCGTGAGCGTCATTCGCGGCTCAACAGCCGGAAGCCCAGTGATCTCGAAGTTCTGATAGCCGCCGCTGCCATCGTCGCCACTGGCCCACCAGCGTCCGTTGGAAAAACCGAGAATCTGAGTACGCGGACCGCTTGGTAGCACCGTGACCGTAATCGAATCGCGATCGAGTCCGTTTCCTCGATTTTGATTATTCGCACTGCTTTCTTCTTCGATGCGGTCACTCGGATCAATGATCATTCCGATGTAGAAGGTGCCACTGCCTCCGGACCAGAACGAACTGTTTGCCTCCGGCAGTTGAAGCGAAACCGATTCAATACCTCCTGTTTGTCCGGCGTCCAGAGACTGGTAGCCGTCAGCCCCCAAGAGATAGTCATATTCGCTGATTATCGTATTTTGGCTCAGATAAAAGCCGACAGCCACTGCTTGAGCGGCAGATGCGCCAATATTTCGGAGACGATAGGAGATGTTAATGTGATCCCCTGGTGAAACTTGAGTCTCCGAGACTACGAATGAGGATCCCACCAGGTCAGGCAAACTAGGCTCCAAGAGTTCGACCTGAAGATCGTACCCAGTCTCGCCTGAAGCATATTTGTCGACTCGGATGTAATAAACGCCTGCAGCTAAATCCTCAACCGTGAAATCTTCGGATAGCGTACTTCCTCGCCTTTCTCCACGACCGAGCACGGATCCGGTGTTATCCTCAAGGTACACATCGACATCCGACGCAAGCCCACTCAGGCGAACTCTGATGCTACCAGCATCAAGCAGTTCGAAGCGAAAGTAATCGACTTCGTCGTTCGTATACTCCACGGTCCCAGTCGTGTTCTGCAAGCCTGAGAGCGTTCCCATGTCCGTTGCAGTCGCTTGGGTCCTGTCATCATTCGTCGCTTCGAATTCAATCCGTAAGCTGTAGTCAGTTTGCCCGGAGGAGTATTTGTCGATGCGAACATAATAGACCCCTGCAGACAGGTTCGTTGCCGTAATGTTCTCGAACGCGGTTGAACTTCGCGTTTCCCCACGGCGGAGAACACGCCCGCGTTGCGAAAGATCGCCAGTACTGTCTTCAAGATAAACGTCGACATCACTCGACAGGCCAGTTAATTGGATATTTACATCGCCGTCATCTTCTATCCTAAACTGATAGTAGTCGACTTCGTCATCGGAAAAATTGACACTGCCCGTCGCACCGTCTACTCCGGTGATCGATCCTAGTGGATTCGCTCCGGAACGTATCGCATCTCGATCTGACGGAGGCGGTGAGAGGTCATCTCGCTCCATGTAGAGCGTATAATCTGTGACCTCACTGTAGTTTCGAGTCGTTTGAATAGTCAGCGTGTACGCACCGGGATCCACGTCGTCGATTTCGAGAACCGGGGAATTGACGATACGGCTGAACGTCGCAGAACGTACCAATCCACTCGAATTCGATAACTGGACTCGAACGTCTGAGTTCCCATCGATGTCCCACACTGCGATGCGAAGATTTGAACTCGTGTTCAAGTTAAAGCGATAGGTATTGTTCCGATTCGAGGCGTCAATGTCACTGGGACTCGAGTGCGAGTAGGAGCTGGGCAACTCTCCAAGCGAATAGCTGGTCAGCAAACAACGTGCTTCACAGATTTCCGCTGTCGCCAGAACAGAGGTTCGACCTGCAAGTCGGTGAAAGCGGCGTGGCGAACGTGAGAATTTCATCTTGGCCCCTCGGAAGTTCGTTTTCAGGTTGGGTTTGCCCTGAAAACGATTCCGAAGCCCGGAATCTCACAAAGTTTTCGCCGTTTTTTTCATGGCTTGACCGCTACTGAACCGGCTTCGCTTCCCAAATCTGCACGTCGTCGAAGCGGACTTCTTTGCCATTGACCGTGAAGTGGACGCTTTCTTTCGTCGGGTGGGCCAAGCCGGAGGACTGGAGGTGGCCGATGGCTTTCCCGTTGAGGCTGACCCGCATCTCGTCGCCGAGGAGTTCGATGGTCATTTCGTGCCACTCCCCTTTAGCGAGATCGACCTTCACGTTGGAGCCGCGACCTTCGAGCAGTTTCTCGGCGGCGGCCTTCTTCTTCGGATCGCGACGCATCGCGAAGATATCATTCCGCATGATGCCTTCTTTGTCGTCGCCAAGACGAATCTGTTTCGGCGTCACCGCGACTCGGGCGATGTGTCCTGCATGAGAGCCTTTGTAGTTCTTGTCATCAAAGACGACATTGAAGCCCCAGGAGTCGACCAGATTGAACCGGAACGACATAACGACGTTCTTCATCGGCAGATAAATCCGTCCGACGGAACCGTGATCGGCTCGATCCTGCGTGGCGACCAACACACCGTCTTCGATCTCAAAGGCGGGAATGATCACCTTCCAGTCTCCCAGCGACTCCCGCTCGAAGTCATCGGAGAAGAGAGACTTCCCCTCTTGGGCCAGCGGAGTCTCGACTCGCTCTTCTGCAAAGACGGACGTGCACAGTAGAGAGACGAGACAAATCGCAGAGACAGTCGACGGCACGCGTTTCATGGAGAGAAATCCGGTAACAGGACAGAGGTCAGGAATCGAGATCTGAAATCGTACGCGAGCCGGCGGGCTCGACAGCAGCTTCGCTCGAGAAGGGCCAGTGTAGCACGAACTGGGCCCCGCCGTCCGGGACGTTGTCGACCAGAATGTCGCCGCCATGCTCCCGCATGATCTTGCGGCTTACCGCCAGGCCGATCCCTGTTCCCCGTGTTCCCTTGGTCGACTCGAACACGTTGAACAATGTGCTTTGCACTTCCGCGGGAATTCCGGGGCCGTTGTCTGTTACGCGGACGAGCAACTGGTCCTGTTCGTCATCGAAGATGGTTTCGACATGCACCTCGCCGGTCTGCTCAGAACTCTCGGCGGCGTCGATCGCGTTGGTCACGATATTCAGGACCGCTCGATGAATGGCCTCGGGGTCAAAGGAGGACCGCGGCATGTTGTCGTCCGGCGAGCAAACGATCTTCACGCCGTATTCGTTGGCGTGCTGTTCCATCAGCTCGCAGACATCGCTGACGACTTCATTCGCGTCCGCAAATTCGATCGTCGGCGTGCGTTCCTTACTGAAGGTGAGCATGTCCATCACAAGGTGATAGATCTTGTCCTGGTTCTTTTCGACCAGATTCCATCCCTTGAGGATCAGCTCGCTGTCGCTCTGCTTCAGGCCCAGATCGATCAGATAACTTCCGCCACGAACGCCCTGCAGAATGTTTTTGATGTGATGGCTGAGGGTGGCGATCGTCTGCCCGATCGCGGCAAGACGCTCGGCATCGACCAGAGATTGCTGATAGCGGAAGTTCTCGATCGCGAGGGCACACTGGCGAGCCACGGCTGTCAGCAGCCGGAGCTTCTCATCGGTCAGATGCTGGGCTTCTTTTTCCTGAGGGCGGGATCGCCGCTCCACTTCCGTGACATCGAGATAGATCGCTCCGAGCAGTGCGATGCGCCCCTGCATCGGAACACAAAGGGCTTCCTTCACCCCGGCCTGCAGAATGCTTTGCCCGGGATCGAAACGGACATCGTGTTGAGGATCAGAGGAGCGAACCGATTTTCCGGACTTGATAACGTAGTCGACGATTGTCTTCGACACCGGCATGCGCGCCTGGACGGCGGCCTGCTTTGAATCGGGAACAACCGAGCTGACCGAAGCCTGAGGCACGATCATTCCGGTTTCGCTGTCAATCAGCAGAATGCAGCCGCGATCGGCATGGATGGTCTTGAGGATCATCCGCAGCACACGTTCGAGCAGTTCCGACAATGTCATTGAAGGTCGCACGGCCTGCTCGGCTATCTCGCCCATCACATGCAGGACATCGTCGGGCAAGAGCTGGTCTTCGGGAGACGTCGTGTGTAAAGGAGCCGGTTGCCGGGGCGAAAAGGTGCGAATGATCTGGGAATGTTCTTCGTGAGAACTGCCTCCGACGAGATCGACATAGGCAACTGACGAGCGTTCCGAAGCAGCCGTGGCGAACACCAGAGTGCTGCGTCCCAGGCGGATCTGGTCACCCGATTCCAGAAAGGCCGACTTCACCTTGCGGCCATTCAGATAGGTTCCATTGGAACTGTTGAGGTCTTCGATCAGCCAGCCGTCATCCTGCGGCTTGACGCGGGCGTGCACCCGCGACGCTTCGGTATCGAGAATCCGAATCGGATTCTGGCTGCCTCGGCCAAGGTTCATCGGACCGTCCAGGAGAAATCGGGTTCCCTGATCGGCTCCTTCGATGACAAGCAGTGATGCTTCTCGTTCCGCCATAGACTGCAACCAGTTCCGTCGTCCTTCGATGATTATCGCGGCCTGCGAGGACTCGAGCCGCGTTCGATCCATGGTAGTCGATCATTTCCGGGAAATCACCATTCCGGTCGAGAGTCGCTCGAGTTTGTGAGCGATCGTCTGCCTCGGCATGATGGTCATATGCATCGCAGCCTGTTCCGATGCGTAGACGATTCCGAAACGCTTCCCCACCCGGTATGCTGCGGAAGCCGACCGATGAACCACACAACTCGACTCCGGAATCGCGAGGATCTCCTCCCATGAATCACGCTGAAACCCTGCAAAAACTGCTGACGGAACGGATCGTCGCCATACTTCGTGTCGAGTCGTCTGACCTGCTGGTCGATCTCTGCCAGGCCATCGCAGCCGGCGGGATCCGCTCGCTTGAGATTACAATGACTGTCCCCAATGCCCTGGAAATTCTGGCCGAGGCTCGCAAGCAGTTACCCGAAGATGTCGCTCTGGGAGCCGGGACGGTTCTGGATGCCGAGACTGCCCGCATGGTTATTCTCGCCGGAGCCGACTTCATTGTTTCGCCCCATACCGACGTTTCCATCATTCAAATGGCGAAACGATACGGAAAGCCGATCGCTCCCGGTGCCTTCACGCCGACCGAGATTGTTCACGCCTGGCAGTCGGGAGCCGATATCGTCAAGCTGTTCCCGTCCGACCCGATCGGCCCGAAGTATCTGAAAAACTTACGGGGACCACTGCCGCAGGTTCGCCTGATGCCGACCGGGGGCGTCGATCTTGATACGATTGCCGACTTCTTCGACGCCGGAGCTTGTGCCGTGGGCATCGGCGGGGCTTTGCTCAAAAAACAGTGGCTGAAGGATCGCGACTTCGCAGCGATTGAAGCTCAGGCCAGGAAGTTCGTGGACGCGGTCGCTCCGTATCGGGATTAGTCAGTCAACCTCAGTGGAGATCCGAAAGCAGCATGCACGGACTGCGTGAACGAATCGATGAAACGGTGAGCTACATTCGTAGCCGCTGGAGCCGCGAACCGAGAATCGGCATCATCTGCGGAACCGGACTCGGCAAGCTCATCGAACGCATGGAGCGAGCCGAGACGTTCACGTTCGATGAACTCCCGCACTTCGTCCCGTCGACGGCCCTGGGGCACGCCGGCAAGCTGATCTGCGGAAAATGGCATCAGACCGATGTCGTGGCTCTGCAGGGACGCCTCCATTTCTACGAAGGCTACACGCTGCAGGAAATCACTTTCCCCGTGCGTGTCCTGCATGCACTCGGCGTCGATCTAATGATCATCACCAGCGCCAGTGGCGGCATGCATCCGCAGCATCATCCCGGACAGATCATCGTGCTCGACGATCATATCAACCTCATGGGCGATAACCCGCTTGCCGGCTGGAACGACGACCAGCTCGGCCCGCGCTATCCGGATATGAGCAGCCCGTACGATCCCCCCTTGAGCGATAAGGCTCTCGAACTGGCCCGGCATCACAACATTTCGGCTGATCGCGGCGTCTATGTGGGCGTGAAGGGCCCGAACTATGAGACACGAGCTGAGTACCGATTCTTCCGTGCCATCGGTGGCGATGTCGTCGGCATGTCGACGGTGCCGGAAACTCTCGTCGCCATTCACGCCGGCATGCGGGTCGTGGGACTCTCGACCGTAACGAATGTCTGCCTGCCCGATGCTCTGACTCCGACGTCCGGACAGGAAGTAATCAACGTCGCCGACAGTGCCTCCCGCAACGTGGGCGTGCTCATCGACGGACTGATTCGCCACGAAAGCAAAACAATGCGGGGCGAGCTTTTCCCGTGATGTTCAACGCACAGGTTTTACACACTGCGTTGACGTTCGAGCTATAATAGAGGAAAGCCACCTCTTCGAACGGACACCGACATGACTCAGGCCCCTGCCGAGATTGACACCACGACACACCCCCTGCTGCTCTTCGATGGCGTTTGCGGGATGTGCAATGCGTTTGTCGATTTCATTGTCGCCCGGGACCGCCGGCACGTCTTCCGCTTCGCACCGCTGCAGGGAGAGACCGCCGCCCAGATCGCGACACAGGACGACATCGAGAATCTGAGAAGTGTCGTCTTTGTGAAAAACGGGGAGACCTTCCGGAAATCATCGGCAGTCGTGCGCGTACTCTGGGAACTGGGTGGCGTGTGGAGTATGCTGGGCACGCTGCTGTGGCTGATTCCGAAGCCACTGCGCGATGTGGGTTATCGAATCGTTGCCCGAATTCGATATCGAATCTTCGGCAAGAAGTCTGCCTGCCGGCTGCCCACACCGGAAGAACGGTCCTGGTTTTATCCGTAACCGGGGACGTCGAGCTTCATTCTCCGATTCGCGAACCACTCCAGAAGGATCTGCCGATGCTGTTGCGATTTCTGGCTCTTATTGTCCTGGCTGTTTCCTGCGTCCCTGCTTCCGCCGAGGAGGCGAAGCGACCCAACGTCGTGCTAATCATTGCCGATGATATGGCCTGGAACGATTGCAGCGTTTACGGTCATCCGCACATTAAAACGCCGCACCTGAGCCTGCTCGCTAGTCAGGGAATGCGGTTCGACAACGCATACCTCACCTGCAGTTCCTGCAGCCCGAGCCGCTCCAGCATCATTACCGGGCGTTATCCGCATTCAACCGGCGGTGCTCATCAACTGCACAATGATCTGCCCGCCGATCAGCTAACCTTCGTGGAACTTCTTCGCGAGTCCGGCTATCACACGGCACTGGCCGGGAAGCTGCACCCCCGCAAGACGACCGAGACCCGCTTCGACAAGATCTACGGCACTGGCGCCAAAGACTCCGGCGGAGCGGGCGAATGGGTGAAAGCGATCGAGGAATCGCCAAAGGAGAAGCCGTTTTTCCTCTGGCTGGCCTCGTTCGATCCGCATCGGGCTTACCAGCCAAATACGATTCCGGAGCCTCACAAGAACTCAGATGTCATCGTCCCCCCCTATCTGCCGGATGTTCCGATCGTCCGTGAGGACCTGGCTCTTTATTACGACGAAATCTCCCGACTCGACCACTATGTCGGTGAGGTGATGGCGACGTTGGAACGCCTGCAGCAGGCCGAGAACACGCTGATTATTTTCATCAGCGACAACGGCCGCCCGTTCCCCCGCTGCAAGACGACAATCTACAACAGCGGGGTGAAGACGCCGTTCATCGCCCGCTGGCCGGGGCATATCAAGCCGGGCAGCACCTGCGAACAGCTCGTGAGCACGGTCGATCTGGCTCCCAGCTTCTGCAAAGCCGCAGGCGTCGAGAACAGCGAAACCTTCCAGGGCGTCTCGATTCTGCCATTGTTCAGCGACCCGACCACGGCTGTCCGCGAATACGTTTTCGCCGAGCACAACTGGCACGACTACGACGACCATCAACGGTCCTGCCACTCGCTCTACTTCAATTACATCAAGACTGAGTACACCGACATTCCTCAGATGCCACCCGCGGACGCGGTGAAGAGCGTCACCTTCCAGAAGATGCGTGAACTGCACGAAAAGGGCGAGCTCAACGAACATCAGCGGTTTGCCTTCGAAACGCCCCGTCCGGGCGAGGAACTCTACGACGTTGTCAACGATCCTCACGAACTCAACAACCTGGCAAACGATCCCAAGTATCAGGGCCAGCTCGAGAAACATCGGGCTCGGTTGGAGCAGTGGGTCGAAGAAACAGGCGACGAGATCCCAGAAGAACGCCGCCCGGATGAGTTCGACCGCGAAACCGGCGATCGCCTGAGCCGCAAGAATTAGGAATCGTGGCCCCGTCCACTGTGTGCCACTGCCAGGCCAGCGAGAGTTCAGGCACGGGGCTCTCGTTTTCCTCCACATAAGAGCAGTCTGGCATACAACAGGACCACTCGCACACCATCTTGTCCACCAGCCTTCATTCCCGGGCCCGAGAACTTCTTTCGACTTCTGTCGGAATTCATGAAGAGTCCCGGCTGATGGAACGCCGATCAGTACTCAGCCCGGAATTGCAGGAAAAATCCCGTCATGGCTGCATTGATCATTGATCCGGCAGTCGTTATCCTGTGCCGTTCCATTGCAAAAATCGTCAATTTCCCCTGCCAGTCGCTTGTTCCGGCAGGTGGACTGTGTATCTTTCCAGCCGCAGGTGTCGGTTTTTCACTGTCGAGTGTTTGTTGACACCCGTCGAGTGTTTTCACCGTGAAGTGCGGCGTCGTCGTTCCACCATATCGGCGTTCCACCATGAGGTGGCGGTGCGGTGGCGGTGTTATCTGGCCACCCGTGGGTGGCGGTATAGATCTCCCATAGTGAAGTAATCAAAATGGCAGTAGAGATTGTTCAGCGGACGTCGGTCGCAAAGAACGAAACCTTCGAACCGCAGTGGTATCACATTGATGGCGAAGGCCAGGTGGTCGGTCGTTTCGCGTCCGCGATCGCCATGGTTCTGATGGGTAAGCACAAGGCGACCTACACGCCGCACGTGAATACGGGCGATTACGTGGTCGTGACCAACGCTGACAAGGTCCGCTTCACCGGTCCGGAAGCTGCTCACGAAACGCATCCGAACTTCACCACAAAGATGGCGAAGAAGGAATACCAGCACTACACCGGTTATCCGAGCGGCCGCAAGGTGACCACCGGTGAGCAAATGCTGGAAAAGCACCCGGAAAAGATCCTGGAAGAAGCGGTTCGCCGGATGCTGCCGAAGAATAAGCTGGCCACTCAGATGCTGGGACGCTTGAAGCTGTACACAACCAGCGAGCACCCGCATCAGGCTCAGCAGCCGCAGGCACTGCCTGAGCACCTGCTGACCCGCTGCAAGAAGTAATTTGAAATCCTGATCGACCGGACCGGCCGTCCGGATCCGCTACAGAATATATCGTCTTCATCACGCCGTAAGAGATTCGGAAGAGATCCGTATGAGTACCGATCAACCTCAAGATGACAACGAACAGCTGTCCGCTGCGAACGAAGAGCAGAATACTGCCGGCGAAGAACAGTCGGCTGCCAGCGAACAGCCGTCCGCCGCAAGCGAACTGCACAACTCCGCGGAAGGCAAGGAACCGGAAGCCGTTGCTCAGACCGGAGAAGCCGGTGAGCAGGGCACCGAAGATGTTCCTCAGCTGACCCTTGGCGGCGCTGCGGAAGCCGGATCGGAAGAATCGGCCGAAGAGCCCAAGGAATACGTCGCTCCGACCATTCGTGGTCGTATCGACAAGTTCGGCACAGCCATCGGCACCGGTCGCCGAAAGACGGCTGTGGCCCGCGTTCGCCTGAAAGAGGGCAGCGGCAAGTTCACCATCAATGGTCGCGAAATGGAAGAATTCTTCTGCCTCGAACGCGATCGCAAAATGGTGCTCGCCCCGCTGAAGGCTGTCGACGAAGACAAGAAGGTCGACATCTGGGTCAAGGTTAATGGTGGCGGACTGACCGGCCAGACCGGAGCCGTCGTCCTCGGCATCGCTCGTGCCCTGCAGGCCAAGAACGAAGCCTATCATCCGACTCTGGCTGAAGGCGGCTTCCTGACCCGCGACGACCGAATGGTCGAACGTAAGAAGTACGGTCTGGCTAAAGCCCGCCGCAGCTTCCAGTTCTCCAAGCGTTAATCGTTGCTGGCTTCGGCCAGACGATATCGCTGGACAACGCGATTCACGATCGACAAATCCCCGGCCAATCCGTCGGGGATTTGTTGTATCTGGACTGCACTGCAGAGACTCTCGCAATCACCAAGGGAACGATGCCGGACCGCCCGGTTTGCGCCCGCCTGATCGAACGCACCACCGATGGGACCGATTGAGTAGGGAAGGACTTCAGCATGTACAACACGCTTCTCCTGCCGGATTTGCGCTTGATGCTGATCGAGAACGACGAGCAGGCGATGAAAGAGTTCTGCGAAGTTCTCATCCCTGCCGTTTCCGCCGAACTGCTGGCCGAACTCACGCCGGCCGAAGCCCTGCTCGTCCTGTCGAAGGTGAATCTCGAGCGACGGGCTGAGATCTTCGGCTACCTGCCGCTTCCTTTTCAGGTGCTGCTCGTCGAGCAGATGGACCGCAACGCCCTCAGCCGTCTGATTGAAGAGATGGCCGCCGACGACCGGGTCGATCTGCTCGAATGTCTTGACCCGGCGCATGTCGAGACGCTGCTGCCAATGATCGCTCAGGCGGAACGGGCCGACATTCGCAAACTGCTGTCCTACCCCGAAGGCTCGGCCGGCTCGATCATGACGACCGAGTACGCGCTCCTGCCCAAGGACATTACTGTTCGGGAAGCCTTTGAACGGCTCCGCGTTCAGGCGCCCGATCGCGAAACCATTTACTACATCTACATCATCGATGAGAAGCGTCGTCTGCTCGGCTTCATCTCGATGCGGAAACTCATCCTCGCCAAACCGAATCAGGTCCTGGCCGACATCATGCAGCAGGACGTGATTTCCGTCCGCGTCGATGATGACGATGAGTTTGTCGCCAACGAACTCAACCGCTACGGCTTCATCGCTATCCCGGTTGTTGATAGTGACCAGCGGCTGGTGGGAATCGTCACGCACGACGACGCCGCCGACGTTCTCCGCGAAGAAGCCGAGGAAGACCAGCATCGACTGGCCGCCGTCGAACCACTCGAAGATTCGTATCTCTCGACGTCAGTCTTGATCCTCGCTCAGAAGCGGGGTGTCTGGCTGTTCTTCCTGCTGGGAGCGGCAGTCCTCACAGCCTGGGTACTACGGTTCTTCGAAGGATCGAACGAACAGAGCTGGATCATCATGTTCCTGCCGCTGGTGCTGGCCAGCGGCGGCAACGCCGGTTCCCAGTCGGCGGCTCTCGTGATTTCCGCCCTGGCGCGGGAACACTCCCGGACAAAACGAGCCGATACATTTCGGATCCTTTCTCGCGAACTTGCGCTCAGTGGAATCCTCGGGGGCTCGGTCGCATTTATCTCATTCTTCTGCGCCTGGCTGCTGACTGGCAGCCTGTTCCCCGCCACGGTCGTCTCACTCACCGTGCTGTTGGTCGTGATCATGGCCGCCGTCACCGGCGCGGCTCTTCCAATCATCGTGCAGTCGTTCGATGCCGATCCGGCTTACATGTCGACCCCGCTGATCGCCGCCATGGTCGATGTGATTGGAGTCATCATCTACTTCAATGTCGCCTACCTGGTGTTCGGGCACTATCCGCATTGAACCTTGCCTCGGCTCGGTGGATCGATGAATTTTTGATCAAGACCGCGACTCATCAGACTTCTGCTCTGCAGAACAGATCAACATCACGGTATAAGAGAATGAACGGACAGTCGTCCGGCTCTCTGCTGGAACGAACAACCGCACGGTCATGCAGCAAACGACTTTGGCGATGTGTAGCTCTCGGTTCTTCTGGCGTATCTTCTCCACGCACGTGGCAGTCATCGTGCTGTGCACGCTGGGCCTGTCGGTCACCGTGTTCCGTGGCTACCGACAGATCATCGAAGATCGCTTCCAGACCGAGACCGAAGACCTTTCGGAAATCCTCGCCGAATCGGGTCGGGAACTTATTCTCGGCGACGAAGAACTGAAGCCGACCGATCCGTTCTATCACATCGCGACAACGCGTGGGAATCGCCACCATCTGTTCGATGCCCAGCAGGAACTGATCGCATCCACCGTCGACAGCAATCAGCAGGACGACGTTCGCCTCAGCTCCCTCCACGATCAGTTGAACGCCGATGTTCTGGTAACATCGCGGCTCGTCGGAAATGGTGCTCGTGGACCGTATCAATTGATCGTGCGACGACTCGCCGAGAATGGCGAAACGATCGGCTACCTGCAGATGGAGGTCTCTCGAGCCGAACTTCAGTCGCAGTTACAAACGCTGTCCCATCTTGTCTGGGCCATTGCCAGTGCCGTCTGTCTGATTGGCGTGGCGCTTTCTCTGGTCGTCGTCTCGCGGATCATCAAGCCGGTCGAAGAACTGACGCAGGCGGCCCAGGCAATCGCCGAAGGCCGCTGGTCGCAGTCGGTTTCGATCGACAGCAAAGACGAGCTGGCGACTCTGGCCGAAGCGTTCAATGAGATGAGCCGGGAACTGGCGGGGCATATTGCCGAGCTGCAGCAGCAGGGGCGTCAGTTGCGAGAAAACAGCGAACGACTCTCGACCGTTCTCGGTGGGATGATTGAAGGAGTGATCGCCGTCGATTCCGCCGATCGCATTCTGTTCGCAAACGATGCCGCCTTCAAAATGATCGACTTTGTCGGCCGCCGCGTCGTCGGACGCCCCTACTGGGAAGTGCTGCGAAATACCGACGTTCAGAATGTCGTCCGCGATGTCCTTGCCGATCAGCATCAGCTCAAGCGGGAAATCGAGCTTCCCCGTTCTCAGAGTCGCGTCGCCTTCATTGCCTCCCGACTCCCGGGCGAACCGTGTCCCGGCGTCGTACTCGTGCTGCACGACGTCACCGAGCTCCGTCGACTCGAACGAATCCGCTCCGAGTTCGTCTCCAATGTCGGACATGAACTCAAGACGCCGCTCGCCGCCATTCAGGCCTGCACTGAAACACTGGCCGATGGCGCGATCGAAGATCCCAAGCATGCCGTGCACTTCCTCAGCCAGATCACCGATCATGCCGACCGACTGCATAAGCTGATTATCGACCTGATGGAACTGGCCAAGATTGAATCGGAAGAAGACGCCTTTCGGCTCGAAGAGATCGACATCGGCGTGCCGATTCAGGAGGCGATCGATGAACACCAGTCGGTCGCCCGGGCCCGGCAAATCACGATCACGGCGAAGCCGACAATTGAGGAACTGCTCGTCAAAGCCGACCTCGACGGCATTCGGACGATCGTCAACAACCTGCTCGACAATGCTCTCAATCATACTCCGGCGGGAGGAAAGGCCGAGGTCGCCTGGTGGGCGGATGGCGATGAGGTTGCCATCACCATTGCCGATACCGGAGTCGGCATCGAACCGAAGCATCTGAAGCGGGTCTTTGAGCGATTTTATCGCGTCGACTCGGCTCGCACCCGCGATGCGGGCGGCACCGGTCTCGGTCTGGCGATTGTGAAGCATCTCTGCCAGTTCTTCTCCGGAACCATTACTGTCGACAGCGAACTCGGCAAGGGGACCACTTTCACCATCCGCTTCCCGCTGGTCTCGTCCGACAACTCCGCCTCTCTGCCGGTCCCGAGCGGGTCCAGCTCCTGAAGCGATGGCCTCCGAACGACTCCGCATACTGACGCTGATGGAGTTCCCCACTGCTCTCGGCGGGGAACGCTCGCTGCTCTCGGTCGCCTCACGATTGCAGAACGAAATCGAGTTCTCGATCCTCGCCCCGCCCGGAGGCGAACTGCAGTCACTTCTCGAATCGCTCGGCTTGCGACAGATTCCCTTTTCGGTCCGAACGGAAGCCGGAGTACGCCGCAGTGATGAAGATCTGCTTCAAGAACTCCGCCCCCTGCTCAACAGGGATCGGTTCGATCTTCTTCACGCCAACAGTGTGACACTCGCTCGCTTCCTCGGCCGGCATCGCGAACAATTCGAGCTCCCCATCACGGCTCATCTGCGGGACGTGATGAAGCTGTCGAAGACCGCGATCCGGAATCTCAATTCTCTCGATCGCCTCATCGCCGTTTCCGAGTTTGTTCGCGACTACTATCGGAACCTTGGCGTCGAGGAATCGCAGATCGTTCGTATCTACAATGGCATCGATCCGTCAACGGAATCATCGACCAGCTCGATCCGCCGGGAACTCGGTTACGATCCCGATACGAAGCTCGCGGCGACGATTGGCCAGATCGGACTTCGCAAAGGACACGACACACTTATCGCCGCGCTACCAGACATCGCGGCCGCTCACCCGGACTGGCAGTTTCTCATCATCGGCGAACGGTTTTCCGGCAAACAGGAGAGCCGCGACTACTTCGAGTCGCTGCAGCAGGCCGTGCATCAACACCAGTTGACGGACCGGATCCACTGGATGGGCACACGCGATGATGTTCTCGATATTCTGCCGCAGACGGACCTGCTGATTCACCCGGCTCGGCAGGAACCGTTCGGACGTGTGCTGCTCGAAGCCGCGATCTCACGGACGGCTATCGTTGCGACCGACGTCGGCGGAACCCGGGAAATGCTCAACGACACGGCCCTTCTTGTCCCGCCCGACGATCCGGCTGCACTCGCTACGGCCTGCCTTCAGGGGATGGCCGACGCTGGCCTCCGTACTCAATTGGCAGAGGGGGCCGGACGACGGATCCGTGAACAGTTCTCGCTGGAACGATCCGCATCGGGGCATCGCGCTCTCTGGGAATCCGTCCTCTCCGGTCGAACGTAACTGGAATGCGAATTCACTTATGAGTATCGTGAAGACTCACCAGATCACATCAAGTTACACATCCAAAGAGGGACGTTCCGTGCTCACTCGCATTCTTGCTCTCTGCGCTCTGGCCATGCTCATGGCCGGCTGCAATAACAACCCGACTCCCCAGGGCGAAGCCGGTTCCGGCGGCGGCGACAAACTTCAGATCGCCGTTATTCCGAAGGGAACCACGCACGAATTCTGGAAGTCGGTCCACGCCGGCGCCCGCCAGGCCGCTGAGGAAGCCGGCAATGCGGAAGTCATCTGGAAAGGTCCGCTGCTCGAGAACGATCGCGACGGACAGATCAGTGTCGTTGAAGACTTTATCGTCAAAGACGTCGACGGCATCGTGCTGGCTCCGCTCGATTCCTCCGCCCTCATCGACAGCGTCCTGCACGCTTCGGAAGAAGACATTCCGGTCGTGATCTTCGATTCCGGCCTGGCCGATGAATCGGCGATCGTCAGTTATGTCGCCACCGACAACTACCGCGGCGGCCAACTCGCCGCCGAACGCCTTGCCGAGTCGCTCGACGGCAAGGGTGAAGTCATCATGTTCCGCTACAACCCGGGCAGCGAAAGCACCGAACAGCGGGAAGAAGGCTTTCTGGAGAAGCTTGCAGCCGACTATCCCGAGATCAAAGTCATCTCGTCCGATCAATATGCCGGCACCACGCCCGAATCGTCTCTCGAAAAGGCAACCGAAGTGCTCGACAAGTACCGCGATGAGGTCGATGGCGTCTTCGCCGTCTGCGAACCGAACGCGACCGGCACCCTCGGTGCTCTGCGGGAACTCAATCTGCTCGGCAAGGTGAAGTTCGTCGCCTTCGATCCGAACCCGGATCTGATCAACGCCCTCGAACAGGGGAACGTCACCGGCATCGTTCTGCAGGACCCGGTCACGATGGGCTATCAGGCCGTGAAGACCCTGCTGGCCAGCATCAATGGCGAAGAGGTCGAAAAGCGAATCAAAACCGGTGAGTACGTCGCCACCCCCGACAACCGCGAAGAAGAACAGATGCACAAACTCCTGCACCCCATCCAGGTCGACTAAATCGGACAGGTGCATGACTCAGGGAACGGGTGCCATGCTTGCATCGCGCAGCAGGGCAAGCATGCCAGTCGACGTCAGTTGAAAAGAATAACGAAACGGGCCTGTCATCCGGAGTGAGTCAATGGTCGAAGAGACTTCCCTCCTCCACTCATTCCCGATCATCATCCATCCATGCTTGCCCTGCCTCTGCGAGGCGATGCAAGCATGGCACCCGTTCGGCGGGGTGGGTGCACCTTTAGTACATTACAGAAACCGAATACGAGTGCCGTATCGATCGCCAGATGTCCCTTCGCCCCCTTCAGGGGGAGAAGGTGCCCGAAGGGCGGATGAGGGGGCAATCAACCAGCGACGTTCCATAGGGTTGAAAACAACGGCCCACGAAGCACGGACCCCGCATTCCCCCTCACCCTAACCCTCTCCCCCGGCGGGGGCGAGGGGACCTGTGTGGGCGAAGGTTTCAATAACTTACCCACATCACATAGCGCTCTCCCACGGCTGCGCCGCCCGGATAGCGAAGCTATCGCGGCCACCCCTTGAAACCGCACCAACTGTTGAACGAGTACTTTCATGACCAACCGAGTCGCCATTGTCACCGGAGCAGCCAGCGGGATCGGGCTGGCGACCACGCAGCTGCTGGCCGAACAGGGCTGGAACGTCGTTACGTGCGATTTGCATCCGCGGCCGAAAGGAACGAAGGACGTCGCTGCCTGGAAGGAGCATCTGCTGCTCGATGTAACCGACGTCTCCCATTTGCGGAAACTGATCGACACGGCGGCCCGGCATGGCGAGATTCAGGCGCTCGTGAACAACGCCGGCGTCAATCACGTGGGTGACATCAGCGACATTGCCGAGGAAGACTGGGACCGCACGCTGGACACGAACGTGAAGGCGGCCTTCTTCGCCATTCAGGCCGTGCTGCCGCATTTCCGCAAGCGGGGCGGCGGCGACATCGTGAACATCGCCAGCAACGCCGGGCTGCTGCCCCGGGCGCACGATCCGGTTTATTCAATCAGCAAAATGAGTCTGGTCAGCCTGACGAAATCGGTCGCGCTCTGTCTATCGAAAGACAATATTCGCGCGAACTGCATCTGCCCGGGGCCTGTCAGTGATACTGGAATCATCAACGCCGATCTGGCAGCAGCCGAGGATCCCGAGGCGACGGCCCAGTCGTTCATCTCGGCCAGTCCGCTGGCCGCTGCTCAGGGACGCATGGTGACGCCGGAGGAAGTCGCGGCATCGGTTTCGTACCTGCTGTCGGACGCCGCCCGGATGATCACAGGCACCGCAATCGCCATCGACGGCGGCAAATCGCTCGGCGTTCCCCCGAAGCGGTAAGTTCCTGCCGGAGAGACGATTGACGCGACGGCGAATTCGCCGTAAATTGGGACCCACACGGGCAATTGGCACAGCTGGCTAGCGCGCTACCTTCACACGGTAGAGGTCACAGGTTCGAGTCCTGTATTGCCCATTTTTAAAGCCGCACGAGACCTTGAGTCTCGGGCGGCTTTTCTGTTTACAGCCACCTCTCTTGTCCCAAACCCCGTTGACACACTACAGTCCGCAGATTGAGCCGGTCTGTTGGGGATCGGGGCTGTTTGTGGGGTTTTCTGTCGTCGCCAAGCCGTTTTCATGAATCAGATTGCGCTACTGGGGGCGACCGGCTCGATTGGCACCAGCTGTCTGGATGTTGCTCGCGTGCATGGCGATGCCGTCCGCGTGTTTGCGGTTTCCGCGAACGGCAGCTGGCAGAAGCTCGCGAAGATCTGCCACGAATTCCAGCCGAAAATCGCCATTCTGGCCGACGAATCGTGCCGCCCGGAGGTGAAGCTCGACGAATTCCCCGCCGGCACCGAAGTCCGCTTTGGAGCCGAAGCTCTCTGCGAAGTCGCTGCCGATGACCGGGTCGATACCGTGGTCGCGGCCATTGTCGGAGCAGCCGGGCTGGGCAGCTCGCATGCAGCCGTGAAAGCCGGCAAACGGGTCGCGATCGCCAACAAGGAAACACTGGTCGTCGCCGGGCCGATCATCATGCAGGCGGCTGCCGAGTCGGGGAGCGAACTGATTCCCGTCGACAGTGAACACTCGGCGATTTTTCAGGCTCTGCTCGCCGGCCGAAAAGAGGATGTTGCCCAGATCGTGCTCACCTCGAGCGGCGGGCCGTTCCGGAAGAAAACGCGGGACGAAATCGCCTCGGCTGGCCCGAAAGCGGCTCTCAAGCACCCGACCTGGGACATGGGGCCGAAGATCACCATCGACTCGGCGACTCTAATGAACAAGGCTCTCGAAGTGATCGAGGCCAGGTGGTTGTTCAATTTACAAGCCGACCAGATCGATGTGGTCGTGCATCCGCAGTCGATCGTCCATTCGTTTGTCGAATACCGCGATGGCTCGGTGATTGCTCAACTCTCGCCGCCCGACATGCGGCTGCCGATTCAATATGCGTTGTCGTATCCCGCACGCTGGGAAGCAGTTGCGCCGCGATTCGACTTCAAAACGGCGCAGGCTCTTGATTTCGTTCCCCCGGATCTCGAAAGATTTCCCGCACTTCAGCTCGGTTTCGACGTAGCCAGACAGGGCGGAACCTCCGGAGCGGTCCTGAACGCCGCCAACGAGATTGCCGTTTCACGGTATCTTCGGGAGGAACTTTCCTTCTATGATATCGCCGACGTCTGCCGGGAAGTTCTGTCCCGACACACATTCCACGCTTCTCCCTCACTGGAAGAATTAGTCGCGCTCGATGACTGGGCGCGTAAGGAGACAACTCAGTGGCAACCCTAATCGCTGCCAGCGTCCTCGCGGTCAGTCTGAGCAGCATTCAGAATATTCTCATCGTCGCGCTCGGCCTGGGACTCGTCATTTTCTTTCACGAGCTCGGCCACTTCGCCGTCGCAAAATGGTGCGACGTCAATGTCGAACGCTTCAGCATTGGCTTCGGTCCGATTCTCCTCTCCTGGAAATGGGGCGAAACCGAATACGCGCTCTCGCTGATTCCCTTCGGCGGCTACGTGAAGATGCTTGGACAGGACGACGCCGATCCTTCGCAGCTGACCAGTGAAGAAGTCGCGGAAGACCCGCGTTCGTATATCGCCAAGAACGTGCCGCAGCGGATGGCGATCATTTCGGCTGGCGTGATCATGAACATCATCACCGGGATGCTGTTCTTCGCGTATGCGTTCCAGGTCGGGATTCAGGTTCCCCCCTCGGAACTCGGCACCGTGATCACCGGCAAGCCGGCGTGGAAAGCCGGGATGCAGGAAGGCGATCGCATCACGAGCATCAACGGCCGCGACGCCAGCACGTTTGGAGACATTATCCGGGCGACTGCGTTGAGCTCCTCGGACTATCTCGATGTCGAAGCGGTTCGCTACACCGGCGAAACGTTCACCGCCCGCATCTATCCCGAGATGAACGGCACCCGTCGTGAAATCGGCGTGGAACCGATCCGCGGTCTCCAGCTGATTCCGGCTGAACTCGCCCCCAAGGGCAATGCCACACTCGCCGGCTCAGCCGCCCGCGGTGCGAAGCCCGCCTTTGAACCGAGTGACCGCATTATCGCTGTCGATGGCGAAGAACTCAAAGGCTTTTCCGAACTGCAGAACATGCTCGCTAAGAAGCGGGACCAGACCGTCACGTTCCGTGTGACGCGTGGGCAGAAGTCGAAGGAAGAACTCGACATTACGGTCGGCCCACAGGGCTTCCGCACGCTGGGATTGTGGATGGACATCGGCCAGACCGAAGCGATTCAGGTTGGTTCCCCCGCTGAAAAAGCCGGCTTCAAACTCGAAGACAAGATTGTCCGAATCGAAGATCTCGATGTCGGCAAAGACATCAACCCGCTGACGCTGCCGGACTTCTTCGCCGAACGGGCGGGTCAGGAAGTGAAAGTGGTCGTCGTCCGCGAAGAAAAGGGTTCGGGCGCGAAGAACCACGAACTGACCATCACGCCGAAAGAAACTCCGGGCTGGATTGAACGCCCGAGCTCGCCGAATGCTCCGCTCTCCGTTCCTTCGATCGGCGTGGCGTTTCACATCATTCCGACCGTGTTGAAGGTCGAAGAAGGCAGCCCGGCGGAAGGCAAGATTCAGGCCGGTGATCAGATCGCTCAGGTCGAACTCGTCCTGCCGGAAGGCACCAAGGAAGCCGACATTCTCGGCACCCTCGACCCGGTCACGCTGCAGCTCGACGATTCGAATCGCAACTGGGCCTACGCCTACTGGAAGATGCAGGAAGCCAACAGCCGTAATGTTCGACTGAAGGTCAATCGTACTGGCGAACAGGCGACGACCGTCACGCTGCAGCCGGTACGATCCGAGGAATGGTATCTGCCGACTCGCGGGATCATGGTCAATCTGCTGGCCGTCGATCAGAAAGCCGACTCGTTCGGCGAAGCCCTGCAGATGGGCGTGACCCATTCGAAGAACTCGGCCCTCGACATCTTCCTCACGCTGCGAAATCTGGTGACTCAGAATCTGAGCGTGAAAGAACTGCACGGCCCGATCGGCATCGCCCGCGTGGCGTATCAGGTCTCTCAGCAGGGACTGGCGGAACTCTCGATGTTCCTCGGCTTCCTGAGCATCAACCTCGCCGTGCTGAACTTCCTGCCGATTCCCGTCCTCGACGGCGGCCACATGGTATTCCTGTTCTACGAAGGAGTCACCGGGAAGAAGCCAAGCGAACGCGTGCTTATCGCCGCGACCTATATCGGCATGGCCTTCGTGCTGAGCCTGATGGTGCTCGTGATCTTCCTCGACGTCTTCGTGCACGGGTTCTAGTCCACGACAGTCGACCTCCCGTACCGGCGGCATCCTGCCGCCGAATGGATGAGGGTTAACAATTCACGAAAAGCGGTCATGAATTCATGGCCGCTTTTTGCGTTTGGGGATGGCGCGGGTCTCCGCCGATGACGTGACTTCAATCTTAACCCGACACGTGAGCGAGGGCCGCATGTCGAAACGCCCTCGCTCACGCTTCGGGTTGGGATTCGAATCGTAGCGGCGGCATCCTGCCACCGAATCGCTATCGCTTCGAGGAGGAACGCTGAAACGCCACCCCGGCACCGCGAAAAAACGTAGGGTGCGTCTTGACGCACCAAGTCAACTTCCGCGCCCACTACCGCCGTCGCCGCTACACCACAACGCCCCCTGCAGAATGGTCTACTCCGGTAGCTTGCCTTGTCCCCTCGTTCTTTTCTCAACCAGCAACGTGTGAACGAGGGGAGGACGTTCACCTCGCCCTCGCTTACGCTTCGGGTTGGGATGTTTGTGGTGACGAGGGCGAGGGACCTTGACGGCAGACCGGAGCCAGCCCTGCACGGGGGTGTACAACGGATGAAAAGCTGATGAAGTCCGGAGGCTTTCCGGTGGCGCAAGTTGACATTCTTCCGTGACCCGGCGATAACGAAGTCGCATATTCCACTGACTTTGAGGACCCGCCATGCACTTCTCTCCTGCCCTCCGGTCTGTACTTCTGGCCGGATTTGCCTGCTGCTCTTTCACGGCTTACGCGGAAGAGCCGAAGACATCGGACGCCACATCTGCGAACGCTCCGGAAGCCAATCCGCTCACGCCGAATCTGAATCACTCACGGCATCTGCATCCGCGTAACGCGAAGCATCCGACCGAGCAGCCGCATCAGGATCGCTTTTATTCCACGCGATCGAGTCGCATTACGCTGCCGCTCCCGGGTGAGGAAGATGCCTTCACGTTTGTCGTCTTCGGCGATCGCACGGGGGGACCTCCGGAAGGGGTCAACGTGCTCGCGGACGCCGTGCGGGATACGAATCTGCTCGAGCCAGATCTGGTGATGACGGTGGGTGACCTCATCAATGGTTACAACCAGACGGACGAGTGGATTGTCGAAATGAAGGAATACAAGGAGATCATGAGCAACCTGCTCTGCCCCTGGTTCCCGGTTGCCGGCAATCACGATGTCTACTGGCGTCCGCTGACCGATCCCAACATGCCGGCCAAGCAGCACGAAGAGCACTATGAAATGCACTTCGGGCCACTCTGGTATTCGTTCGAGCACAAGAACTGCAACTTTATCGTGCTGTACTCAGACGAAGGGAATCCGGAGACCGGCGAGAAGAGTTTCAACCGGCCCGAGAATCAGACCGTCAGCGAGGAGCAGTTCAAGTTTCTGCAGGAAGCTCTGGAACGAGGCAAGGACTGCGACCATCAGTTCCTGTTCCTGCATCACCCCCGCTGGCTCGGCCGGGGCTACGGCGACGACTGGAAAATCCGCGTGCATCCGATGCTGAAAGAGCAGGGGAATGTCACGGCTGTCTTCGCCGGGCACATTCATTACATGCGTTCGGACCCGGCTGACGGAATTGAGTATCTGTCCCTGGCCACGGTCGGCGGACATCAGACCAGCAAAGTCCCGCAGGCCGGATTCCTGCATCAGTATCATGTCATCACCGTGCGGCCGCAGCAGGTGGCGATGGCGTCGTTCCCCGTGGGCGAAGCGATGGATGTGCGAGAGATTACCGGCGAACTTCAGGCCGAAACACTCGAACTGGCGGCTCAACGTCCCGTGATTGACGGCGTGCTGACCGTGGCTCCAGAAGGAGTCGAAGCATCGACAATCAAAGTGACCGTCAGCAACCCATCGACTCGTCCGGTCGAATACACGTTAACTCCGGCCAGCAAAGATCTCCGCTGGGAAGCGTCTCCGGACCATCTGCACAACAAACTGCTGCCGGGAGAAACGCACACCGTCGAGTTCAAAGCGCAGTACCGCGGTTCGGGTATCGATCAGTTCTTCCGGCCGATCGAGATTCTGCACTCGCAGGATTACCTGGCCGAGACGACTCGCTATTCTCTGCCCCAGACGTCCACTCCCGTGGAGATCAAGGTCGTTGTACCGCAACTGGCCTCGTCGGAACAATTGCCAAACCGGGCCTTGTATCTGGATGGCGAAGACGATGCCGTCATGGTTGCTTCCGATGCACTCAAGCTGCCGCAGGGACCATTCACGATGGAAGCCTGGTTCAAGGCCGAGAGCTTCAGCAGCCGCGTCGGATTCCTCGCCAAAACCGAAGGCAGCGAGACCTCAATTTTCCTGAACAACGGACAGCCTCACGCAAGCATTCATCTCGGCGGTTCTTATCGCTCGGTCACCGGGTCCGACAAGATCCCAACTGGCGAATGGCATCACATTGCATCGGTCTTTGATGGCGAACGCTGGTCGATGTTTGTCGATGGCAAACTCGTCGGACGCACCGATGTGGAGCCGACCTGGTCGCGGAAGCGGAACGATCTGCCGTTGTATGTCGGAGCCGATCCGGGCCGCGATGGCAGCCCGGGTTCATTTTTCCACGGCTGGGTCGACGAAGTTCGGATCTCCACGACCGCAAAGTACGCAGAGAACTTCGAGCCGAAACGACGCCTCGCTTCGGAAGAAGACACACTGCTGCTCTATAACTTCGATTATGAACTGGGCGTGATTGCCTACGACAGTGGACCCGGTGGGCTTCACATGCCGATGCTCGGCGGAGCCCAGCTGTCCGAACCAGTGTCGGACAAGTAGTCCCTACGTTCTACGGACGTTGAAACTCAGAACGCAGCCGCTCGACTTCGGTCCGGCGGCTGCAGTCTTTGAGGTGATCGTTGACCATGCCCATGGCCTGCATGAACGCGTAGCAGGTCGTGGGCCCTACGAACGACCAGCCGCGACGCTTCAACTCTTTGCTGAGCGCGGTGGACTCGGGTGTCTTCCCGGGCACATCGCTGAGTGTTCGAGGCGGTTTATTTGCATCGGGCTCGAACTGCCAGAAAAACGCGGCCAGCGAACCGAATTCGTCGACCACTTCACGGGCCCGCTGCGCATTGTTGATCGTCGATTCGATCTTCTTCCGATGCCGAACGATCGCGGCATTCTGCACCAGTCGCTCAACATCCGCGGCTCCGAACTTCGCAACTTTGTCGAACTCGAAGTTCATGAACGCTTTGCGAAATCCTTCCCGCTTCCGCAGGATCGTGAGCCAGCTGAGTCCGGACTGAAATCCTTCGAGACAGATCTTCTCGAAGAGCGTGCGATCATCGTCGACGGGGCAGCCCCATTCCTGATCGTGATACTGCATGTAGAGCGGATCGCTTCCGCACCACCAGCAGCGGACCACACCGTCTTCACCACGGATCACACTCGGGGCATTGCTCATAACGCGGCTCTCGCTGAGGATTACAGTTTCATCCTCAGCAAGTGTTATCAGCCGCCGCAGCAATGTTCAACGATCAGCCTTGTCGGCTCAATCGACCATGCCGCGACGCTTCAGCTCGGCGACGACGGTGCTCACGATACGGGTCACTTCGCTGCTGTCGACGTCGTTGCCCGTATCGTTCAGCGAGCAGCCGCCCACCGGTTCGTTGGTGTAGCCGTGTGTCGAAAGCATGCACTGGAGTTCGCGGCTGAGCGTCTGCAGGTCGGTTCGCTGATTCTCTGAGAGAGGCTGACGACCGGTGCCCATCTTGAAGCCGCGAAGTTCGACGGCTGCGCGGAAGCCTTCCGGGAACTCGGCGGAGTAGATCATCACGTCGAACAGTTTGACCAGGTCGTACTGCAGCTGACGGGCTTCTTCGATGCGATGAGACGTCGTCAGTTCATACAGTCGCCGCATCAGTTCGGGGACCACGCCGGAGGTGGCGTTCGTTCCGCCGTCGCAGCCGCTCAGCAGCATGGGCATCAATGCGGCATCCCAGCCGGTGAGGAAGCTGAACTCGGGGCGGTTCGGGCGGACGGCCTGGATCATGCGAATCATGTGCGGCAGATCCCCGGAGGAATCTTTGATGGCCACGATCTTTTCGCATTCTTCGCTCAGCCGCTGCACGGTGGGCACGTCGATCGGGCTGGCGAACATCGGAATGTTGTAGAGGGTGACGTCCACCGGAGTGTTGTCGCCGATCTCTTTGAAATAGGCATACACCGAAGCGGGGCTGAGCTTGTAATAAAACGGGGCGACAATCGCGACGGCCCGCACGCCAAGTTCGTGGTAGTACTCGCAGGCTTTGATCGTTTCGCGAACGTTGGCCTCGGCGGCTCCGGCCAGAATCGGCACGCGGCCAGCGGTCTGCTCGGCGATAATCTTGGCAATACGGCGGCGTTCTTCCGGCGTGAAGCGGGTGAACTCGCCGGTGGAGCCGTTCGGATAGAGGCCGTGAACTCCCTTTTCGATCAGCCAGTCGATGTAACGGCGCAGTTCGGCTTCGTTGATTTCACCCTGATCGGTCATCGGCACGAGGTTGGGCGTGAAGATTCCTTGAAGTCGCTTCGTCATCGGGGCATCTACCTTAGTCAACGCGAGGGGAGTCAAAATTCAAATGGCATTTCGGTCTGCCGCTGATTCCGCCAGGACTTTGCTTGCAGAATCTTCTTCCCACTGGCCGAGCCAGTGGCACACGAGAGACGATTTGTTCATGTCGTCAATGTGCTAGAAACAGGACGGAGCTGTCGAGTTTCTGCAGCAAGAATAGCTTGCGATTCGGCCGATGTTGAGCAGGAAGGCTCCGGGAGTTGCGTGTTCTACGAGATTTTCCCCGGCACGAGGCCCGCTGAAACGGGTCGTGAGAGCTGAGAACGTCGATTTTCCGTCTTTCAACCCCGATCGCCCGCAAATCGATTGTTCGCCTGCTGGCCTCTGGGTTAAAGTCCGCGTATGATGCGGAATATCCGGTCGCTCCCGGTACGCGCAATTGTTATCTTGCTGGCCACGTGCGCCAGAGGACCCCAGGTCCGATGCCCACGGGCACCCTCTGCTGGCAAACGCCGGCGGAGTTTAGTTTCACCCCTTCGCAACAGCCGACGTCCCATGATTATCGTATTAAAGCCGAATTCGACCGACGAACAGATCCAGCACATCCTCGAAAAGCTCGAGGAAATGGGCTTTTCTCACGATCTCAGCAAGGGCGAAAAACGGACGCTCATCGGCGTGATCGGCGAAGAAGATCAGCTCCGGGAAGCTCCACTGCGGGCGATTCCGGGCGTCGAGGACGTTATGCCGGTACTCAAACCTTACAACCTGGCCAGCCGCGAGTTTCAGGAAGATGATTCGGTCATCGACCTGGGATACGGCGTCAAAGTCGGCGGCGGCCATCTGATGATGATCGCCGGCCCGTGTGCGATTGAAGGCAAAGAGATCCTCAGCGAGATCGCTCACGCCGTTAAGTCCTCTGGTGCTAACGTGTTGCGTGGCGGTGCCTTCAAGCCGCGGACCAGCCCGTACAGCTTCCAGGGAATGGGTGAAGATGGC
This sequence comes from Planctomycetaceae bacterium, assembly GCA_017795105.1. Lineage (GTDB taxonomy): Bacteria > Planctomycetota > Planctomycetia > Planctomycetales > Planctomycetaceae > Rubinisphaera. The sequence continues at coordinate 3,895,408 of CP051247.1, read as the reverse complement.
CTGCGGATCCTGCAGGAAGTCGGCCACGAACTGCAGATGCCGGTCGTGACGGAAGTCATGGACCCGCGCCAGGTCGATCTGGTTGACAAATACACCGACATTTTCCAGATCGGTGCCCGCAACATGCAGAACTTCAATCTGCTGAAGGAAGTGGGCTCGACCAATAAGCCGGTTCTGCTGAAGCGGGGCATGAGTGCGACCGTGGTCGACCTGCTCATGTCGGCCGAATACGTTCTCGCTCACGGCAACAAGAAGGTCATCCTCTGCGAACGCGGGATCCGCAGCTTCGATTCGTCGACCCGAAACCTGCTCGATCTGGCCGCCGTTCCGAACGTGAAGGGACTGACCCACCTGCCGATCATCGTCGATCCTTCGCACGCGACCGGACGACCGGATCTGATTCCGCCGATGTCGCTGGCCTCGATCGCCGCTGGAGCAGACGGAGTTCACATCGAAGTGCACTGCAATCCGGAAATCGCCAAGAGCGACGGGCCGCAGGCTCTGCTGCCGCAGCAGTTCGACGATGTCATGAACAAGATGCGGGAAATGGCCCAGCTGATGGGCAAGACCATCGGCGATCCCGTCGCCGCGGTTTAGGGTTCGATCGAGCGTCGGCCAGTATTCATGCCGTGTCGTCAGAGCGGCATTCTGCTGTCGTAAGGCTCTTGGCATTACTGTCGTCTGTCGGCGGCAAGATGCCACCGCTACAGCGCTGCAGCCCCTGACCAGAAGATACGGACTGACACAACAACACTCACACACGACCAATAGTAAGGATTTCACATGCGACGTCAGATGATTGCCGGCAACTGGAAAATGAACACGAACCTGGAGTCGGGTAAGGCTCTGGCCGAAGGGCTCGCCCAGCATGTTTCCGGCAAAGATCTGAATGCCGATGTGCTGGTTTGCCCGCCATTTCCCTACATTCAGGCCGTGAAAGCCGCTGTTGGCAACTCGGGGATTTCGGTCGGAGCTCAGAACTGCTACTTCGAAGAGCCGGGCGCTTTCACCGGTGAAGTGGCTGTCGACATGCTGCTCGACATCGGCTGCGACTGGGTCATTCTGGGCCACAGCGAACGTCGTCATGTTCTCGGCGAAACCGACGCCGACATCAACAAGAAGACCAAGGCTGCTCTGGCCAAGGGACTCGGAGTCGTCCTCTGTGTTGGCGAACTGCTGGAAGATCGCGAAGCCGGAAAGACGAACGCCATTCTCGATGAACAGATGAAGGGTGGACTGGCCGACGTGAGCGACCTCAGCAATGTGGTCATCGCTTACGAGCCGGTCTGGGCGATTGGCACCGGCAAGACCGCGACCCCGGAAATGGCGGACGAAGCTCACGCTCACATTCGCGGCTGGCTGGCTTCGAACTACGATCAGTCGGCAGCCGACGCCATGCGGATTCTCTACGGCGGCAGCGTGAAGCCGAACAACGCCGCTGACCTGCTCAGCCAGCCGAATGTCGACGGAGCACTCGTGGGCGGGGCCAGCCTGACGGTCGACAACTTCGGACCGATCATCGATGCCGGCCTGGATCAGTCGGGCAAGTAGTTCGAAGAAGCAGGGCAGGCGCTTGCCTGTCGATTGTTCTAATAGTGAAACGCGATCCCGTCGATTGGGCGGGATCACCGCAGCATCCCAAAGCGACGACATCGCATCCGATGGCAGGCTGAAGCCTGCCTGACGGTGCTGCTCAGGGCTTGCAGACGGTGAAATGCCGCTTGTGACTCGACAGAGACGGGTCAGGTAACTATTGTGCGGCATTCACAGGCAACAACGAACACGGTTTCAAGGAGTTTGTCCGCGTGCCCGGATATCTGATGTTATTCTTGCTGTCGTTCCTCAGCTTCCTGCTGATCGTCATCATCCTGCTCCAGCGGGGTCGTGGTGGCGGACTGGCCGGAGCCTTGGGCGGCGCTGGTGGTCAGAGTGCTTTCGGAACGAAGGCCGGTGACGTTTTCACCAAGATCACCGTGATTCTGGCAATTATCTGGGTCCTTGTCGCGGGCGTGAGTATCATTGTGCTCACCTCCACGCGGCCGACGAGCTATAAGGGCGGTGCAGACGCCAATGCGGAAATCATCTCTGGAGATGAAGATCCGGCTGCCTCGGATCGTCCGGCTCTGGGTGATGAAGACACGCTGATGATTCCGGAAGGAACTTCGGCTCCGGCTGGCACCTCCAGTGTGCCGAGCCTGACCCCGCCGGCTGGAACGTCGAGCACTCCGTCGCTGACTCCCCCGGCCACGACTTCAAGTCCGGCAGGAACGTCCGACGCTTCTTAGGGGAGCGAAGCTCTCCAACAGTAAAACGGGCGGCCGCAGAAGCCGCCCGATTTCCGTGTTTCTGGAACGCATACGAGGGACAACAACGTGATCCTGAGCATGACCGGTATCGGACGGGCGCGGCATCAGGACGACCAGATTCAGGCCACCGTTGAAGTCCGTGCTGTCAATAATAAGTTCCTGAAGCTCAACCTGCGTCTTCCGGATGCACTGAACGGCTGCGAATCGAAGATCGATCGCGTCGTTCGTGAGTACCTCGGACGCGGCACCATTTCGATTCATGGCCAGTTGACCTGGGTGAAGCAGGTCAGCCCGTACGTGATCGATGAAGCGACGCTGAGTCAGTACATCGAGCAATCGCGACACGCAGCCAAGGTGTTTCATCTGCAGCCGCCCGACCGGCTGGCTGAGTTTCTGTCGATGCCGGGCGTGATCGCCGATCAGTCGGCTTCCCTCGACGACGAGGGAGATGCCGAGTGGGCCGTGTTTTCGGTGGCTCTGTCCAATGCTCTCGAGCAGCTGCAGGAGTTTCGACAGACCGAAGGGCAGGCGATGTCGGAAGCTCTGGCTGGCTACTGCGACGAGATTGAAGTCGATGTGAAGGCGGTGCAGGATCGCTCGCCGCTCGTTGTCGAATCGTACCGCAATCGGCTGAAAGACCGGGTCAACGACTGGTTGTCGTCTCAGGGGGTTCAGATTGAGACCAACGACATCCTGCGGGAGATCTGCATCTTCTCGGATCGGTGCGATATCACCGAGGAAATCACTCGGCTCGGGAGCCATATCGGTCAGTTCCGAGAATTCCTGAAAGAGAAGAATCCCGCTGGCCGAAAGCTCGATTTCCTTTGCCAGGAGATGTTCCGGGAGACGAACACGATCGGGTCCAAGGCGAACGACATCGAGATTTCGCACCGCGTGGTCGACATGAAGGCCACGATCGAGAAGATTCGCGAGATCGTGCAGAATATCGAGTAGGCCGAAACACCGTCGATCTCGACGACTGGAATCGAGCCGAATGCCCGGCCGATTGGAAACCGGCTCTCCGACCCCGTTTGATCGCATTTTGGTCGGAACCACTGTAGAATCTTCGGCTTGCGGAGTTTTCAGAGTTTTTTTGTGAGGAATGGCCGAGTGAACGAGCCGGGTGCGACCAGGGTCGGATTTCTGATTGTCGTCATCTCTGGTCCCAGCGGGAGCGGGAAAACGACGATCGTTTCACGACTGGAACGCGAGTCGCCGATACCGCTGATCAAATCGATTTCGGCCACAACCCGTCCGAAACGGGAGAACGAGATCGATGGCCAGGATTATTACTTCCTGAGCCCCGACGAGTTTGAACGACGACGAAACAATGGCGAGTTTCTGGAATACGCCGAGGTCCATAAAACGGGCTACTGGTACGGAACGCTCAAGTCGGAAGTCGACCGGGCACGCGGCGCGGGCGGGTGGGCCCTGCTCGAGATCGATGTTGAGGGAGCCCTCAACGTCATGAATGAATACAACGATGCCCTCACGATTTTCGTGACAACCCCGTCGGAAAAAGAATTCGAACAACGACTGCGAGACCGGGGCACTGAAGACGAACAGGTGATCGAGCGTCGCCTCGAGACCGCTCGCAGCGAATTGAAATTTGCCAGCCGCTACCGACACACGGTCATCAACGACCAGCTGGACCGGGCGGTTGGAGAGATTATTGATATCATTAGCCAGGAAGCTGGGGAGTGCAGCTAGTATGCTCGAAGAACTGAAGGAAGAAGAGATCGTCAACAAGGTTGGAGGCCGCTTCAAGCTGTCGACCATCATCCAGAAGCGCATGGTTGCCCTGAACCGCGGTGCTCGTCCTCTGGTGGAGATTCCGACCAAGAATCTGATGAAGATCGTGATTCAGGAAATCCTCGAAGACAAGATCTACCTCGATCGCTCGGGCAATGTTGCGATCAAGGGCGATGTCACGCCGTCGCTCGATGACTACTTCGAAGGTGGTCCCGGAGCCGATGACCTGGCATGAGCCAAACCGCGCGACCTGAGATTCTGCTGGGAGTTACCGGCGGAATCGCTGCTTACAAGACGGCCGACCTCGCCAGTCGGCTTGTGAAACGGGATTACGCAGTCACCGTCATCATGACGGCAGCCGCTCAGAAGTTCATCGGACGAGCCACGTTTGAAGCGCTGACCAATCGTCCCGTTTATACCGATCTGTTCTCGCCGCAGGAGCATTTCCTCGGCGAGCATATCGGACTGCCACGCCGAGCGGACCTGCTGGTCATCGCTCCAACATCTGCGGATTTCCTGGCGAAGATGGCGCACGGCTTCGCAGACGATCTGCTCAGCACCACAGTTCTCGCCGCGACCTGTCCGGTGCTGCTGGCTCCCTCGATGAACGTCGAAATGTGGGAGAAGCCAGCCGTACAGCGAAATCTCCGGCAGGTCATCGACGACGGAGCCGAGATGATCGCTCCAGGAGAAGGCTGGCTCAGCTGTCGCGTCTCCGGCAAAGGCCGCATGGCGGAACCGGCCGAGATCGAGGCCGAGATCGTTAAACGCCTTGCTCCGACGGCGTAGGTCCTGCTCATGAGGTCAACAACAGCCTTGTCGACTGAGCGTTAAGATGCGTCGAGCTGAAGTGTCGGCGCAAAAAAACAGTCTCAACGCTCGGCCGATCGACCGCACATGGGATCGATCTTGCCGAGCGTGAGACTACTCCCCCCCTCACACTGCAGCCGCGGCCGGCTGTCAGTGCTCGCGCCACAATAAATTTCCAGAGCAACCGCCATAACGCTGGCGTAGGGAGGGTTCAATAAGCGTACGTGACCTCAGATCCCGTGTACGACTCGGTGAGTTTGCCGAAGTCGAGACGGACCATGAGCACGGATGAATGATCGGGGTCAGCTCCACCGGAGTGATTCCGGTGGCAACAAAGCAGGGTGGAAAGACCGGACAAGCGATCTTCCCTTATTGATATCGCAATCGAAAACCTAGCGGGCGTCGATGCGAGTCCGCAGTGCTTCCTGTTCAGCACGGTATTCCGCAAGAGCCCGTTCCTGATTGGGCAGCAGTTCTTCAGGCCCAGCCGGGAAGTACTGCACATCGTCGCGGAGATAGAACGCAGACGGCAGTGTCTGTCCGCCCATATTTGTCTGGCAGCCGGTCAGTGCGGCAGAGGCGATCACGCCCAGCATGCCTGCACAGAAACAACGGTTGACTCGTGCATTCCAATTCATCGTCGACTCGCTTGTGTGAAGCCAAATGTGCGATACTAAGAGTCCACTTCCAAGAGGGAAGCGGTACACAGGGCTTGTCTCTGTCGTTGAAAGGTGTGGTAAGAACACCTTAATAATCGACCCTCACAATCGGTTTCTTTGGTAAAACTGGTCTATTTTGACACCGGCCGCGAAAAACCCGCCGGGCGAATCCCCCGGCTTACCGGGCTTCACAGGTCGGTAACAGCCTTTCGTCCGCGAGCCATCAATCGGACGCAATACAGCCGAGACACCTCTTGCGGCTCACCCTCTGCCTGCTTTCCTTTCTCGCCACGTCGAGCACATTCAGACCGAAAACAGGGGACGGAACACCCGTCGACGGCTTGGGAGCCCTCTTATTAAGATCGCGTCCTCCACCGAATTCTCCCTGTGCGAACACTTTACATCTTGTCGGAAAATGCGTAGTTAATATAAGCTGTTATGATTCTGCTGGACCGTCCAGTGCCATGGATGTGCTCTGCATTGATGTCAGTCCGAAGAAGATCGAGTGCTCGAGATGCCAGTGACGTCTGACAACGAGGGGCAGGCTGCTCTGAGCCTGTTCGAGGAAGGAATCCGCGAGGCTGACCGCTACAAATGGATTGTAAGCGAGAAGCGGGGCCGCGACATGGGAGCCGAGGCGTTCTCCGACTGGTTCCGCAAATACTGGCTTCCCTATTGCCGCTATCAGCGCCTGGAGCACGTAACCGGGCGGAGGCGATGGGCCGAATTCCCCGACTGTCCTTCGCTCTTTATCCTTCAGTTGCTTGAGACACACGATCTGCTTCTCGAACTTATTCTCGACCGCCTGCTCGAAGGCTGGGAGAATCTCGATCTGATCACCTGGGGCGTCTACTGGGGCCTGCCGACCGATCAGATCGTGCGGATCCTTGAGGAGCTCAACATCAACGCGGCTCGACTCGATCCGATGGTTGAACTCAGCTGCTGAATCTCGCCGCGTGCAAACTGCTCTCGCACGGGCACGGCGGTTCGGCTACACGAATCCCTGAGGAACGGGAACGTTCCGCCGAGAGTCGGTCTCTCGATTTCTGTCGCTTTGTCAGCCGAGCGCAGTCTCACCCGTGATGTGCCCTGAGTCAGCGGATGTCTTCCATCAAACAGAATGCTGGTGAAACGACCGACGGATCGGCTTCGGCATCGAAGGCATCGCCGCAGTGGATGCGTCACGTCCGGCACGTTGGGCTACTCACGCTCGTCAGCCGGATTCTGGGGCTGTTGCGGGACATTGGCATGGCCGCTCTGTTCGGCAATGGGCCGTTACTCGATGCCTTCACCCTCGCTTTTCGCCTGCCGAATCTCAGTCGGCGATTGTTCGGCGAAGGAGCCCTCACCACGGCCTTTCTGCCGAAATACGTCGGGGCTCTGGAAGATGATCGCACCGAAGCGGAAGAACTTGCGACCGCCGTACTTGGGCTATTGATCGGTATTCTGAGTCTCCTCACCATCGCCGCTTCATTGATTCTCTACGTCCTGCTGATCACTGATGTGCTGGGAACGTCGAGCCGCACGATGCTCATCCTTACGGCTCAGATGCTGCCGTACGTCGTTCTCATCTGCCTGACCGCCCAACTGTGTGCGATGCTGCATGCCGAAGGAATCTTCGCCACTCCGGCCGCCGTGCCGATCGTGCTGAATGTGGTCTGGATCGTCGCGGTCTTCTGGATCGCTCCGCAATTCGTAGAGACCGACCAGCAAATGGAAACCATTGTCCTGGCCATTCTGATCGGCGGAATCCTCCAGCTGGGACTCCCGGCGATCGCCCTCTGGCTGAAAGGCTTTCGGCTCCGATGGCGCTCGTGGCAGCGGAAGCGGGCCGCCTGGCGGATCTTCGTAAGCATGATGCCGATCGTATTCGGCCTTTCGATCACTCAGATCAACGCCATCTGCGACGGCACGCTGGCCTGGTGGTTCGCCCAGCCGGAGCAGGGGGAGTGGATTACGCCGGGATCGGCTTCGGCACTGTATTTCGGCCAGCGGATGTATCAGTTCCCTCTCGGCATTTTCGGCGTGGCCCTGGGAACGGTGCTGTTCGCCCGGCTGGCCCAGCACGTAAAAAGCGATCGAACCGATCTGGTCGCTCAGGATGTCCACGAAGGACTACGCTTCACAGCGGTGATCGGGCTTCCCGCCTCCGCCGGGATGATGATCCTGGCACATCCGATCGCATCGGCCTTGCTGGAACGAGGCCAGTTTGATGCCTTCGACTCGCTCCAGACCGCTCACATGATCGTGGCGTACGGAAGCGGAGTCTGGGCCTACCTGGGAATCACCTTGCTTCAGCGTGTCTTCTATGCGATGAATGACGCGCAGACGCCCGTCCGAATTGGAATGACGGCGGTCGGACTGAATCTGGCCCTCAATTTCCCGCTGATGTCTCTTCTCGGCGGCTCCGGGCTGGCCTGGGCTACAGCAATCGCGGCTGCCGCTCAGTTCGTTCTGCTGCAGCGGAAACTTCGAACAATTCTCGCCCCGCCGGTGAACCTTCCCGGGCTGTTCTGGCTTGGCAAACTGCTACTTGCCACGGCCCTGATGTCGATGGTAGTCGTTATGACGGACGTCCTCTGGCCGGCATCGGAATCAAAGTTGATGGATCTGTTGGGGCTCGGTCTGGCCATGGTGCTGGCGGTCGTCGTTTACGGTTTGAGTTTGCAGGTTTTACAAGTCGATGAGCTCGCGCAGATCCTTGGATTCAGGGGCGAACGACGCCCCGGCGATGCCCCAACCGATCTCGACGAGACCCGTCACAAAAAGTAGAATCCGAAAATTCGATACAAGTTCCCTCCTCCGATCTCCGATATCGATAGTGGACCGCGTCACGCGGGCGCCAATGTTGTGACCGACAAGCAGTTCGAGCGATCCCCAAATCGTTCCGTTCGGTTTCGCAATTCGCCACTTACTCCACCGACTGCCTCGTCCACGCACGAGATGTCCAGGTCGAACCGCAACGAGGATTCCCATGTTCAACCGATTCGCCGCACTGGCCGTCGCCGTCCTGTTTACCTGCTCAACCGCATTCGCCGGCGACTTCACACTTGATGAAAAAGTCTGGCACAAGGAACTGCAAAAGGCTCACGTTGTCGCCAAGAGCGAGAACAAGCCGATGCTGATCGTTTTTGGCGCCTCGTGGTGTAAGTTCTGTAAGAAGCTGGAAGACGAAACGCTCAACAAGCCGGCTATGCAGGCCTATATTCAGCAGAACTTCGTCCCGGTGCACCTGGATCTGGATGAAGAAAAAGCCATCGGGAAGATTCTCGAAGTCAAATCGCTGCCCTGCACGGTTGTGCTGAGCCCCAACGCAGATCTGCTCGGCAAAGTCGTCGGTTACAAGACCGAGCCTCAGCTGAAAGAACAGCTCGACAAAGCCCTGCAGACTCAGAACGTGCTGCGTCAGGCCGCTCAGGACAAGACCGTCAAATAAGCCGCGGTCGACAACAAGACATTACCAGGGAAGCAGAAGGATCCTTCTGCTTCCTTTTTCTGTTAGAGTGCCCCACGGATGGCACAGAGATTCATCTCTGTGTTGCGCGGAACGCAGGATTTATGACTCGATGGGTTTCGACCAGATGATGCCATAGACTGTCATTTTCTGTCGTCGAGGAAATAAAGTCCCTTCGCCCCCTTCAGGGGAGGAGTGGCTTAAAAACTCTGCCAGAAGCAGAAGGCCCGAAGGGCGGATGAGGGGGGCGTGGGAACTTACTTACCGGTGCTCACCTCAGAATAGATCCCGCGTTCGACGCGACTCAGAGTCGAATCCCTGAGCCATCTCTCTTGTTTCGAAGGCCGATCAGACACCGCCCACGCATTATGGAACCAGACGCCACACTCTTGAAACAATGCTGGTTCCTGGCCGGTCCGACGGCGGTCGGCAAAACGGAATCGTCGCTGCTGCTCGCCGAGCGTCTTGATGCGGAAGTCCTCTCGCTCGATTCGATGGCCATTTATCGCGAGATGGACATCGGCACGGCCAAACCGGGCAAAGACGAACAGGCCCGGGTGCCGCACCATCTGATTGACCTCATCGATCCCCACGAAGAATTCAGCACGGCGGAGTACATCAAGGTCGCCTGGGAAACCGCGGCTGACGTCGCAGCCAGAGGCCACGTACCGCTCTTCGTCGGTGGAACGGGACTTTACCTGAGATCCCTGCTCCGAGGCGTCTTCGAAGGCCCTGAGGCCGACTGGAACTACCGCCGACAACTGGAAGCCCGGGAAGCCGAGGAACCGGGTGTTCTGCATCGAATGCTTGCCGAAGTCGATCCCGTTCTGGCCAAACGGCTGCATCCGAATGATCAGCGGAGAATCATCCGCGGCCTGGAAGTGTACCACCTGACCGGCGAATCGCTTTCTTCACTGCAGCAGCAGGCCGCCCGCTCGCCAGAGGACCGCTCGCCGAACGTCTTCTGGCTGCATCCCGATCGAGACTGGCTGTACGAGCGGATTGATCGCCGCGTCGATCAGATGATCGCAAAGGGGCTCGTGGACGAAGTTCGGCGGCTCCTGCAACGAACGCCGCCCGCTTCACGAACGGCCATGCAGGGGCTCGGCTACAAGGAGATGGTCGATCATCTCGAAGGCCGAGCCTCGCTCGACGAAGCGGTCGAGCAGATCAAAACGCGAACACGCCAGTTCGCCAAGCGGCAGCACACCTGGTTTCGCAATCTCGAGGAGTGCCAAGAAATAAAGGTGACCGCAAAACGGTCACCTTCAGATCTGGTCGATGAGTTGTTGCAGCGAGGCGTCCAGTCCTGAATTCAGGGTGACGCCAGCAGCGAATTACTCGGCTGCCTGTTCCTGCGGCTCTTCTTTCTTCTCGACAATCTGCAGTCCCGGCACATCGAAGTCGCCGATCTTCACGACGGCATACTTCTGGCGGTGACCCGTGTGACGACGGGAGTTCTTACGACGACGGAACTTCTGGATTTCCAGCTTCGGTCCCTTATGCAGCGGGCTGACGACAGTTGCGGCGATGCTCGCACCATCGATGGCCGGCTTGCCGATCACGCTGTCTCCGCCGCCATTGGCGAGCAGAACACGCTCAAACTTCAGCGATCCGCCTTCTTCCAGACCTTCCCGCAGGTCGACGGTGATTTCAGCACCGGGAGTCACTTTGAACTGGCGTCCACTATCTTCAATAATTGCAAACATAACGTTCAGTACCTTGTTCCCAGATCCAGAGCCCATTTCAGGGCGTAGCGACAAGTAGATCTTCAGCCTTCTCCGCGGGACCTGTCGCCATTCCACCGTGGAAGGCGAAGATTCTAGCGGTTTTCGGCAGCTATTTCGAGTTCATGCTGTGAGAAAATGGCACATCGGCACCAAATTCATCCTGGCAGCGGATTTCCATGTGATTCGGAGTCACGTCGTAACGGGCTTCGAAATTGATCACAACGCTGTTGCGATCCTCGATCGCCAACAGCTCCTTCCGCTTCTTATTCGACAAATACGAGGCGACCCGGTGATTGAGTTCCACGTAAATCCGGCGGATCGAGTCCTGACTCGAAGCCCGCATCATTTCCCGCATCACTTCGATGGCGACACTCTCGGCTGTCTTCACGTAGCCGGTTCCGCCGCAACACGGGCAGTCTTCGTAGATACTCCGTTTGAGTGACGGCCGGATTCGCTGACGGGTCATCTCGATCAGGCCGAACGGGCTGATTCGCAGCACCTTCGTGCGAGCCCGGTCTCGACGCACGGCTTCACGGAGCTCCCGTTCGACACCGCGACGGTGCTTTTCCTGCCGCATGTCGATGAAGTCGTTGACGATCACCCCGCCCAGGTCGCGAAGTCGCAACTGACGGGAGATTTCGCGAGCCGCCTTCAGGTTGACCTGATAGGCCGTCTCTTCGGCATTGTCGTCGACACGATGAGTTCCGCTGTTCACGTCGATGGCGACCAGTGCTTCGGTCTGATCGATGACAATCGATCCGCCCCCCTTAAGAGGCACGGTTCGCGACTGTATGTTGCTGATTTCCTGTTCGATCTTGTACTTATGGAACAGCGGTTCTCCGCCATCGTAGTACTGCACTCGATCGACCTGCTTGGGGAGCACGACCTTCATGAAGTCGCGGGCCCGCTCGAACTGGGTCTGATCGTCGATGAGGACACAATCAATCTCGCTGGTGTAGATGTCGCGGATCGTCCGCGTGATCATGTCGCTTTCCTGGTAGATATCGACCGGCGCGGGATGCTTTTCAATCCGGCGGACGATCGTCTTCCAGAGCCGCAGCAGATAGTTCATATCGCGACGGAGATCTTTCTCCGTACGGTCGATCCCGGCAGTCCGGACAATGAAGCCCAGTCCTTCCGGCGGAGCGAGCTGCTTAATGATATCACGCAGCTTCTTGCGATCATCGATGTTCTCGATCTTCCGGCTGATCCCGACCCGCTGCAGAGCCGGCATCAGAACGAGGTATCGTCCCGGAATGCTGATGTAGGTCGAAAGCGTGGGGCCTTTGTTGCCGATGCCGTCCTTGATGACCTGAACGAGGACTTCGTCGCCCCGTTTGAAGATCTGCTGAATCGACGGTTTCCCGGCGACAGAACGTTCGCTGCCGGGACGCTTGCGACCGTTGCCGGAACGCGATTTGTCACCGCCGCCGCGACTGCTGCGCGGATTCTCGACCGGGGGCAGGTGCTTGAAGTACTCGGCTTCGACGTCGCTGACGTGCAGAAAGCCGTTTGTGCCGACACCGAAGTCAACGAAAGCGGCCTGAATACTCGGCTCGATGTTGACGACCCGGCCCTTGTAGATGTTGCCGACGAAGCTTTCGCGGCTGTTTCGCTCCACATAGAGCTCTTCGAGGACGCCGTCTTCGACAATCGCGATCCGGCTTTCCTCAGGCTGGTAAACGTTGACCAGCATTTCGGTTTTCATGATGGACCTTTCTCAAACTATTGAGAAAGGCTTTAACAGGCTCCATTCAGCTTCATGACGCGCATCTCAGGAAGAGTCGTGCCGGTTGAAAGACCGGGGATCGCGCGGAACAGTTCGGGCACGATCCGATCGGAAACCGGGAGGGAATCTCTACTTCGAACTCGAATTTGAATACTGAACATAGTCGTCTCTGAACAGAGAACGCGTCGTTCACAGTTCGAGCGCTGGGGCATAATCCCCGGCGCTCGCGCATGGTGGTCTGTGGGCGACATGCGAATGGCTCGGCATTCGGCTCGTCCCTGTCCCCGGGGGAATTTCGGTTGTCACTGTCGATCGAATGGGTCTGGAGGAATGGCTGATCTGAGTCAGTGACTGCTCGATCCGGCATATGATCGTCGTAAGCGATTTGCTGTTCTCGCGTTACGATCTTTGATCACTCGTCGCCGTGAATGACAGTGCACACTCGCCAGGTTTCTGCATTCGTCCGCCTGTCCTCCGGTTCAGCTTCCCCATCTCAATCGCCACAAAAATGTAGGCCTGAAAGTGTATGGTGCTCCGCGATGTCGGCCGGCGTCGGAACGCTGCAGCCGCGAAATCAGCGATGAGAATGAGGAAGGAACGCTTCGGGTTTCAATCTCCACTCCCGAGCGGAAGCGGAATAACTGACAGTTCGAATCCCCCTTGGTTCTGTTAAAACCTTTCCCTGGGGTGAAATCTGTGACGAATCGGTAAAAGGCCGATTCCGTCGGTGAACTCTTAAATGTTTGTATTGGGTGGAAGCCGGCGATTGCCCGGGAAGATTCTCCAAGCCGGTGCCCGCTTCCTGGAGCGGGCTGCAGTCTGTTCAAAAGAACACGTACAGCCGATGAGCTTTACTGCATGATGACAAACGTTGCCCAATTAGGCAATAGAGCCAACTCATTCCGACTGCTGAATTTCCGCACGAGAACTTCATGCGAGCACGTCAAGATGGGTCCCGACTGGCTCGACCACGCGGTAGTCATCGGCGACTCGATCCCGGTTCTGAATCGGCGGAGAGCCGTAATAGAACAGACAGCTCGAAATGTTTCCCGGCAGGTAGGACAGACCGGTTGTATCGAGCAGATAGTGATGAGAATGTGGACTCTGCAACGCATTCATCCACTCACGGTCCGGTTCAATTCGCGGTGCCTGTGGCGGCTGGCGCGAAGGCTGGCAGGTCGAGGGCTGGGGAGAAGTCCGGCAACTGTCGTTGTAGCAGGGGATTGTCTGCCGAACCGACGCGTAAGGCGGAATCTTGCAGAGACAGGCCCAGTACGGGAGATAAACGTAGCACGGAGAAATCGGAGTCATTGGACGAACCAGACGCAGCATTCAGGGTGTCAATCGTGTGTATTGCCACCACAATGCAAGTGCCGGTCCAGCAGTCATGTTCCGCGATAATTTCAAGGCCGGAACCTTGAAACGCCTGCCCATCTAGACTGGGCGATGCGGTCGCGACAATTCGTCCGGGTTCTTGACGGCCGCCCCTGTTGCATATACTCAACGGTCCGTTGCCGTTTCGCGACATGGCAGATGAGACGTCAGACGGGCTGGACGATTCCGCAGCAGCGACGGGTGGATCGTTTTGAAACTTGTCGCGAGACAACCCAGGAGAATGGAAACGTCGATGCAGATTCTGTTGGCCAATGATGATGGAATTCACGCCCCCGGCCTGATTGCGATGGCCGAACGTCTGAAATCGCTAGGCGACCTGACGGTTGTCGCTCCCGCGTATGAACAAAGCGGCGTCGGTCACAGCGTGACCTATCGCAGTCCGCTGCAGGTGGAAGAGATTTTTCGCGACGGCAAGCCGTTCGGCTGGTCGGTACAGGGGAGTCCAGCCGACTGCGTGAAGCTCGGTATTCTCGAACTGAGCCCTCGCCGCCCCGATCTGATCATCTCCGGAATCAACGCCGGCTCCAATTACGGCATCAACGTGCTGTACTCCGGCACCGTGGCCGCGGCGATTGAAGGAGCCTTCTTTGGCATCACCTCAATTGCCCTGTCGCTGAACTGTTCCGTTCCGCCCGACTTCGATCGAGCCGCCGACCGTTCAATGAAGATCATTCGCCGGCTCGTGCAGGACTTCCCGGATCCCGGTCTGCTCTGGAGCGTCAACTTTCCTCCAAGCGATGTCGAACTCAAAGGGGTGAAGTTCGCGGCTATGGGCGTGCGGCGTCATACCGAAACGATCGAACGCCGCATCGATCCCCGCGGAAAGCCGTACTACTGGAGTGGAACCGATCCGCTGGAAAACCACGAAAGCGATGAGGGGACCGACATCGCCGCTCTTTCCGAGCACTACGCGACCGTGACGCCGCTGCACTTTGACCTGACCAATGTCGCGCTGCTGGAGAAAACGCGGCAGACGGGCTGGGATTGAACCGGGAAAGACGCCGTCGCAGCTGGCGGATTCGTCATGACCGCTCCCCCGCGATACAATCGAAGCCGGCGAGCAGGTCCGCTGTTCGCAACGCCCCGTCCGGGACTCTAGAGTTGAGAAAGCTCTGACCCAATCTGGAACGGTTGCCATGAATAAGATGATTTTCTGGGGTGTGCAGGTCGCACTGATTGCCAGCTTCGCCTTTGCCTACTCACTCGCCAGCACGCAGTCGAAACAAAAACTGACGGCCGAACTCACCGGTACGCCGGTCGTTTCCGAGGTGGAGATTCCTCGCACGGAACCGCTCCGTGTGTCGTCGTTGTACGATCGTCCTGAGATGGTGTCCGACGACGATCTCGCAGCCGTGCTCTGGCAGGTCCGGCCCAAGTTCGAACAGAAGGGACTGCGTCCCAATCTGGTCGAGCACGCCATTCGTGCCTGGGGCGTGAACGCCGAGTTCCTGGATCCCGAAGTGCTCTCCGGCAGGCAGATGGAGCAGTTCTTACTCGATCACGGCACCTTCGTTCTTTCCTGGGGGAAAGAAGCGAGCCCGCTGCTGGAAGACCGCCGCACCGGCGTCGGAGTCAACTGGGGTGAAGCTCGCAGCCAGTCCGTGCATCACGATCACATGCTCGCCTGTGTGACCGAAGCCGGGACCAGCCTCAACGAACCGGTCATGCTGCCGACTCAACGGGAGATGACTCTCGAAAATGTCGTTCGCGAAGCTCTCCGCGATTTCCGTCTCGACGAACGGGAAACAGAGTGGACCGCCATGGCGTTCGGACTGTGGCTCGCGCCGACCAAGACCTGGGAAGCGGTCGATGGCCGGGAAATGTCGTTCGACCTTCTGGCACAGCGACTGATGCGAGGTTATCTCGAAAAGGGAGTCTGCAGCGGCACGCATCGCGTCTACTCGCTGATGCTGCTCTGGCGTCTCGATCAGGATCACGACATTCTGTCCGACGAAGTCGCGGCTGAAGTCTACGCTCACCTTTCACTGGTACGGGATCTGATCATCGCATCGCAATTCGAAGATGGTCACTGGCCCTCCAACTGGAACGAGGGACAAGACGCTGTCGAAAATCCGCGCGAAGACGAGATGCGAGCAAAGATCATCGCCACCGGCCACCATCTGGAATGGCTGGCGATCGCCCCGCAGGAACTGCACCCCCCGCAGGAACAGATCGACAAAGCCGCCACGTGGATCATCGATGTGGTGAAACATCAGTCCCGCGAACAGGTCCTGCAGCGCTACACGTTTCTCAGCCATGTCGGCAACGCTCTCTCCCTCTGGCGAGGCACGACACCAGCGAAGTTCTGGAAAGACTGGCAGCAAAAGCATCCGGACTACGCATTCACGCCACTGCCGTCCAATGAGACCGGCGAACTGGAATCGAGCGAGGACCACTAAGAGTAGGGTGCGTCTTGACGCACCATCGGATCGTTGATCCGATTGCACCGGCGTTGCTGCTGCAGTAATCGAAACGATTCAATCACTCTTACTACTCTTGCCATTGCTTCTTAAGAGTAGCAATGCTGATCGTTGTGAGCGTTCCTGGTTGGGTTGGTGCGTCAATACGCACCCTACGAAAGCAATATCGCGACACCACCAATCGGCGGCAAGATGCCTCCGCTGCGAACGCTAGCGGCTCGCTTTCTTCCACTGGCGATCGAGCCGTTTCGGCGACACCGGCTGAGCGGTGCCGAGTTGCTGGGCGAACAGGGAGACGCGATATTCTTCGACCATCCATCGGTAGTCGACCACTTCGGGGCGGTTCGCTCCCTTCGATGTGACCGCTTCGATGAGCCGCTTCATGTACGGTTCGATCTCACCGTAGTTGCGGCGGTCTTTATCGAGACCGGCATTCTTCAGTTTCTGGCAGCGGACCCGCATCCCTTCGAGGTACCGGCCATACTGAGTCAGCGCTGTCCAGGGCTGGACGATGAACACATTTGCGGGGAACAGCAGCTCGAACTGCTGCTTGAGATCCTGCTTCGCGTACGCCCACGACGGAGCGTTGAGATCTTCAATCTCCTTCAGCACCGTGCGATAGGCAGCGACGATCGGATTCACCACCGCGGCGACATCCTGCACGGCAACGGAAATGCGATTGCGGGCAACGGTGAGAAACTGCTGGTACTCCGCAGCGGTTCGTGGAATTTTGCTTTGAGCCGTGCAGGCCCGCAAGGCCAGCAGCAACTGGAGTTGACCACGAATCTGCTTGAACGGAGCGTGCACCGTGCTGAACAGTTCGAGCTGTTCGATCTGCGGGAAGTGATCGAGCTGATGCTTGATCTTGCTTTGGGATTCGAGCAGAAACAGCCGGACCAGCGCCAGTCGTGTTTCCGCAGCCGCCTGTTCGGCGTCGCTTCGAACCCGCAGATTCACCCCCGAACCGGCTTCGACCAGAGAGGGAAATCCTTTCACAACGTAATCGCCGCGGGTGAGAGTGACCTGCTCGGGGAACTCGTCAAACTCCCATTTCGTCAGTCCGTCGCGATGCCATTTCGCCTCGCGGGCCAGTTCTTCCAGACTCGGCCCCTGTGGTATTGATCGAGCGGCTGTGCCTGGTTTCGCCGGCGTCCTTGGGGCGAAGCGGCGCTGGAGTTGAGTCAGGTCTCGCCCGCCAGCCAGAATCGCGCCCTGCTCGTCGACCACGCGGATGTTCATCCGCAGATGGTCGGGCAGGGCAGCGAGATCGAAATCGTTGACGGTCACCGACTCCCCGGCGATGCGCGTCAGTTTCTCGGCTACCGAAGGGAGAAACGCCCCTTGCCCATACGTCAGCGTCGCGGCGACGTCTCGAGCTGTATCCGGAGCCGGCACCAGTTTGGTGCGCAGGTTCTTCGGCAAGGATTTGATGAGAGCGGAGATCTTGTCGGCCACCAGTCCCGGCACGAGCCAGTCGAGCAGCGAGGGATGGAGCAGCGGAAGCTGATCGGCCGGGACGCTGAGCGTGACTCCGTCTTCTTCCTCGCCGGGCTGCAACTGATAAGCGAGCGGCAAACGCAGATTCTCGAAGACGAGGGCATCGGGATACAGCCGCCGGTCGAGACTCTCTTCCTCTTTGGGTTTGAAGTCGTCGGGATTCAGGAACAGCCGCTGGGACTCCTTCTGTTCGATCTCCTTCCGCCATTTCTCGAAGCGAGCCGCGTCGAAACAGTCACTCGGGATCCGCCCGTCGTAGAAGTCGATCACCATCTGCTCGAGCGTACCAAAATCCTGCCGCCGGACTTTCGCCTGCAGCATCCGGGCATCTTCAATGACCTTCAGGTTATGCTCGAGAAAATCACCATGTGTGTTGAACTCACCAAGAGCGAGGCCGTCGCGAATCATCAACTCCCGCGCCTGCACCGGTTCAATACGGCCAAGCGGCACCCGACGGCGGGGAATGATGGTCATGCCATACAGAGAGACCCGCTCCCAGGTCATCGCGGCTCCGGCGTCCTTCTCCCAGTGCGGGTCGCTGTGCGCAAGCGAAACCAGATGCATTGCCAACGGCTCGATCCACGCTGGATTAATGCGGGCGACCGTGCGGGCATACCGCTGCGAAGTCTCGATCACTTCGGCCGACATGATCCACTTCGGCTTCTTCGCGAACAACCCCGACCCCGGCCACAAAAAGCGCTTCGTGCCGCCCGAGCCCGAGTATTCATTCTTATCATCGAAGAAGGCGACGTTCGACAGCAGTCCGGTCAGCAGGGCGCGGTGAATCGCGTCTTCGTTGCTGGCTTCGATGTTCCGCTTCTTGACCGGGAGACCCGCTTCCCGCACGAGTTGCAGCAGTTGCCGGTGGATATCACTCCACTCCCGCAACCGGTTCGCGTTCAGAAAGTTCTGTCGACATGCGTGCCGGAACTTCGTGTTCGACAGGTCGAGTTTGATCTTCTGATAGAAATCCCAGAGCTTGAGATACGCCAGAAAGTCCGACGATTCGTGTAGAAACTTGGCGTGAGCGGCATCGGCGGCCTGCTGATGTTCGACGGGACGATCGCGCGGGTCCTGAATCTCCAGCACGCTGGCGATAATCAGAATCTCATGCAGGCAGTTTTCATCGTGCCCGGCCAGAATCATGCGGCCGATGCGGGGATCAACCGGCAACCGGGCGAGTTGTCGCCCGATTCCGGTCAACTGCTGTTGATCGTCGATCGCTCCGAGTTCGAAGAGCGTTTTGTAACCGTCGCGAATCATCCCGCCACGAGGGGGATCGAGAAACGGGAACTCTTCAATCGGGCCGAGCTTCAGGGAGATCGTCTGCAGAATGACCGACGCCAGATTGGTTCGCTGGATTTCGGGCGGCGTGAAATCTTCCCGGGTGTTGAAGTCTTTTTCAGAGTAGAGCCGAATGCAGATCCCGGGGGCGATACGACCGCAGCGACCTTTCCGCTGGTTGGCCGAAGCCTGCGAGACCGCTTCAATCGGCAGCCGCTGCATCTTCGAACGAGCGGAGTATCGGCTGATACGGGCCGTTCCAAGGTCAATCACCGCTTCAATGCCCGGCACGGTCAGCGAGGACTCGGCGACGTTCGTCGCGAGGACAATTCGCTGGCGGTTGTGCGACTGGAAGATTTTCTGCTGTTCTTTCTCCGAGAGTCGCCCGTAAAGCGGCAACACTTCCATCGGCTCGCTCGTGCCGCGCAGTCGCGTGAGATGCCCACGCAGCACCTTGGCTGCCTCGCGGATCTCGCGTTCGGTTGGCAGAAACGTAAGGATGTCGCCGGCGATCTCCATCGTCAGTTCGTCAACGGCAGCAGTGAGTGCGGTTCGCCAGTCGCCGTCTTCGCTGTCCTCATCCTTCTCGGGCGGACGGTACCGCAGTTCGACCGGGTAGGTGCGACCTTCGACGTTGAGCACGGGAGCCGGTTTGCCGTCGATCATGAAATGTTCGCTGAAGCGGGCGGCGTCGATGGTAGCCGAGGTGATGATGAGCCTGAGTTCGGGCCGCTTTGGAAGAATCCGTTTGATATAGCCGAGCAGGAAATCGATGTTGAGCGATCGTTCGTGGGCTTCATCGATAATGATTGTGTCGTACTGATTCAGAAACCGGTCACTCTGCGTCTCGGCCAGCATAACACCGTCGGTCATCAGCTTGATAAAGGTGTCTGGCTGAGTCGTATCTGTGAAGCGAATCTTGAAGCCGACCTGCTGGCCGACCGAGGTCCCCAGTTCTTCGGCGATGCGTGTGGCGACCGAACGGGCGGCCAGACGTCGTGGCTGCGTGTGCCCGATGACTCCGAAGATGCCGCGTCCCATCTGCAGGCAGATCTTCGGCAACTGCGTCGACTTTCCGGAACCGGTCTCGCCACAGACGATGACCACCTGGTGCTCTTCGATCGCCTGGCGGATCTCGTCGATGCGGGCATCGATCGGGAGATCGCCGGAGAACTTCGGCGTCGGCTGGGCCTTCTTCCGCAACTCGGCCCGCTGCTTCGATCGCTCGAGTTGACTCTGCAGTCCGGCGAGTTCTTTCTCGACGTCCTTTCCCGTGCGGGACTTCTGCCGGAGATTGCGCAGCCGCTGCCGCAGACGATGTCGGTCGATGTACATCGTCTCGTCGAGTTGCGATTCGTACTGGCGAAGGTTTAAGCTCATTCAGGTTCAATGAGAGGAAAACGCGGGGGACAGGCGAGGCTGTGGACCAACAGGAACGCACAATTGCTGGGATACGCCTGGCGGCTATCCCAGCCTACGCTGCTGATCGCTGGACCTGCACTGCTGGACAAGCCAGCAGTGGCACCCCGTGAAAGTCATTTGATGCAGGAGTCGCTCGACCGATGGCGTATCGAAAAGGGATGAGTGTAACGACAATCTGTGTCGGGGAAATGTTCAGGCTGCTGCTTTTCATGATTGCAGCTGTCGTCGGTATGACAACCGAAGTCGCCGCGGCGAAGCAGCCGAATGTGATTGTCGTGCTTGCCGATGACATGGGGTTTTCCGATCTGGGATGCTACGGCGGCGAGATTGAAACGCCTCACATCGATGCGCTCGCGGCGAACGGGTTGAAGTTCACTCAGTTCTACAACACGGCTCGCTGCTGGCCGACGCGGGCCGCTCTGATGACGGGCTACTACCCGCACCAGGCCAACATGGCGATGAATTTCGGTCCCGCGGCCCCCGATTCGTACAGCGGCTACATTCCGCAGTCGGCCCGCATGATTCCCGAACTGCTGAAGCATGTCGGCTACCGGACCTATCACGTTGGCAAATGGCATCTGAACAGTCGGGGCGGGCAGCACAATGAAACCTGGCCGCTCTCTCGAGGCTACGATCATTCGTACTTCATGCTGCGGCAGGACAATTTCCATAATCCGAAGCTGCTGTTCGACGATAAGATCGCGATCGAACGTCCTGGCGATACCGATCCGGATTATTACGTGACGACGGCCTTTACTGATCAGACGATTCGACGACTCGAGGAGCACGAGCAGAGTCACGCCGAGAAGCCGTTCTTTCTGTATCTGGCTCACACGGCTCCTCATTTCCCGCTGCATGCCAAGAAGGAAGACGTGGACCGTTTTCTCGGCCGGTATCGCGAGGGGTGGGACAAGATCCGTGAAGCTCGTCATCAGCGGCAGAAAGAGATGGGACTGCTCGACTGCGAGTTGTCTCCGCGAGATCCATTCGCGAAGCCATGGGATGAACTGTCGCCCGCTGAACAGGAGGAGTGGGATGCCCGGATGGCGACGTATGCCGCGATGATTTATCGGCTCGACGCTGGTGTCGGACGCATTGTGGAGCAGCTCAAGGCGATGAATGCCTTCGACGACACTCTGATTTTCGTGCTGTCCGACAACGGTTCCAGTGCCGAATACATCGTGCGTGGCGATGGTCATGAGCCGGGATCTTATCCGGGATCCGCCGAGTCCTATCGCTGTCTGGAAGTCGCCTGGTCGAATGCGGCGAACACGCCGTTCCGCGAGCACAAAATGTGGACGCACGAAGGGGGCATCGCCACGCCGCTGGTTGTTCACTGGCCGAACGGCCTGAAAGCCCGCGGGGAGCAGACCGAAGCGGTGGGACACGTGATCGATCTGCTGCCGACGATCTGTGCCGCTGCCGGAGCCGAGTACCCGAAAGAGTTCGAAGGGCAACCGACAAAGCCGCTGCCAGGCAAAGACCTGTCGCCAGTTCTCGTCGGCGGCGAGGACAACATCAAGCGAGACTACCTGTTCTGGGAACACCAGGGACACAAGGCAATCCGGGAAGGAAACTGGAAGCTGGTGGCTGATCGGCAGGGGCGATGGGAACTGTACAATTTGAAAGAGGATCGCAGCGAGCTGCATAATCTGGCGGATGAAAAACCAGCTCTCGTTCAGATCATGTCGGGAAAATGGCAGAAGGAGGCGATTCGGGAGGGAGTCGTCGAATGGAATTCATTCCCTCAGGCTCATCGCTCGCCCGGCGTCGACTACCGGGAAAAATAAGTCGGCCGTAAGACAGGGCGATTCGTCTTCACTCTGGGGAATGGACGCGGTAGAATTCGGGGCCGGACGGATCCGGCGAATCGCCGCGGACCTCAACTCGTTTTCACGTTACTGCGAACTGGCCAGGATGGCATATGACGACTCAACTGCCACGAGTAAACTGGCAGGAGCGTACGGACTCGACGTCGTCAGCGAAGCGTCGCGAACGGTCGCCGTCTCCCCGCAGTGTCCCGGGACGGTTGCAGACCGCCATTCCACCGCGTCCGCCACAACCACGCCAAAAAAGCACGAGCCGCTACCTCATTGAAGCGTTGACCGCTCTGGCTCTGGCCGTGACCGTGTTTCGTACGTTCGTGGTCGAAGGCTTCATGATCTCGACCGGGTCCATGGCTCCCGGACTCCGCGGCTATCACTACCGACTCGAATGCCCGGACTGTCGTTTCTCGTTCGCTCACACAGCCACCGAAAAACGTCCCGGCGAAGAAAGCGGAACCGAACCGCAACGGGTCGCCTGTCCCAATTGCCACTACGATCACATTCTCCTCTCGGGCCTGCCCGTCAACGAGGGAGATCAGATCCTCGTCGACAAGCAGGCCTTCGAATGGCGGCCGCCGCGACGATGGGATGCGGTTGTCTTCCACAACCCACAACGACCGACGGAAACCTACGCAAAGCGAATCGTTGGGTTACCGGGTGAGCGGGTCGAGATTCGCGATGGCGATATCTACATCAACGACAACCTGCAGCGAAAGGGGCTGGCCGCTCAGCGTCAGATGCGGATCCTGATTTCCGACAGCAGCTATCGTCCGCAACTGCAGGACAACGACTGGCAGGATGCCTGGACAATTCGCTCCAGTTCCGCCAGCAGTTCCTGGGAGCGGCTCGATCACGGTTTCCGTTTTGATGGATCAACCACGAAGTCGGTCGACTGGGTGCAGTTTCGCAACTGGGTCCGCGTCGGCGGCAGTCAGCGATTTCAGGTGCCGCTCGCAGAATGGCCGAACGACGTTCCGCTCCCCTCCACCGACGCCGTGCTGAAGTACGACAGCGTACAGAAACGGATGTCGTGCAGAGGAGCTCTGGCGGCCGAAGTCGTGCGGAAGCTCTCGGAATTGAGTTCCGATCAGAAGTTTCGATCAGCTTTGGCCGAGTTGTTCGAAACATCGCATACGCGACCGATTCAAGACGCAACCGCCTACAATCCGGACTCAGACGCCCTCCCGAATGTCGTGCACGACATCATGCTCGAAGCGGACGTCCAGCCCGAATCGATGCAGAATCAATTCACGGTCAGGATGGACGATGGCTGGTACGCCTTCGATTGCCTGTTCGACTTCTCAGCCGGGACTGTTCGACTCCTGCTGGCCGGTCAGGACAAAGTCCTGCGGGAGGGGAGTCTGCCAGAAATCCGTTTCGAAGAGACGGCTCGGATCGAGGTTTCCACGATGGACCGCCAGGTGCTCGTCGCCGTGAATGGCGAGACGCTGTTCGAGCCCTATGCGTATCGGGTCGAATCAACTGCCAGCCGACGCTCGGTTCTGGCCCCGATTCAGTTCAGCAGCCAGTCAGGTCCGCTCGAAGTGCATCGCCTGCAGGTCTACCGAGACATCCACTATGTGCCCGGCTCCGTGCCAGCTCATCTGAACGAACCCCGCGAACCACGACAACTCGGGCCGGGGGAATTGTTCGTGCTTGGCGACAACACCCAGGTTTCGGTCGACAGCCGTCACTGGCCGCCCGGCTCCGTCACGATGCCGCTCGTGATCGGACGTCCGCTCGTGTTGCATCTCCCCTCACGCCGGCAGACGATTGCCATCGGTCCATTGGAAACGCGCGTTCGAGTGCCGGAACCGGAGCGGGTGAGACTACTGCGGTAGAGCCTGCGAGGCAAACGGAACTGCTCCAGTCGACGCCAGCGACTATTCCGGCTCAGCGACTATTTATCGGCCTGGTCGAACGTGAACAGCGACTGCGTTTTAACGATCGCCCGTTCGTCGGGATAAAGGTGGAACGTGTGGATGCCGAGCGATTCGGCCAGCGGATCGACGTTCAGAAAGCTGAGCGGCGGAGTGAGTTCGAACTCGGTGCCGACCACCGTGTGAGCCAGCGTAGCCTGTTCGGCCTGCTTCCAGTGTTCCTGTTGCACGCGGCGATAGACATCGGCCGAGAGGTATTCGCAGTTGAAGCAGACCTGAATGCAGAGGCCGCCATCGAGCTTGAAGCGAAGGCTGCGGGGACGATCGGTCGAGTAGAGGCAGAGTCGCTTGATTCGCGGAAGCTGCGACTGATTCCAGTCGAGCACTTCGGTCAGTGTCTGACCATTCACGCGATACTCGAACACATGGCCGTAGGAAGTGAGGCTGATGCTCGCCTGATACTTCTCGCCCGCGTATTCGTAGCGTTCCAGCACATCGAAAAGTTCCGGATGCAGCGGCCTGGCGAACAGGCAGACGGCCAGATCGGCCGTTTGTGGTCGAGTCGTTGAAAATTTCATGAGCTACTCTATTTTCACCGGGTTTACACCCGAGACATCGGTTCGTTCGGCACCGCGGAAACCACGGCCGTGAGAGCGAAGTCTATTCATTTCACCGAAGAGAAGGAAGTCGGGTCTCGGCAAAAAACAGAGGCTTCCGAACTGCCTCAAAAATGCCTTCCGCTAACTTGACTTTAGTCACCCTGCACGGTCTTACAACGCTCGAAAAATTGTAAAAACAATCATCACTTCGAGGACGACTCCGATTCGTCGTGCGGACGCCGCAATGGCTGATAAAGCAGGCGGTCCAGTCGCGAGAGATCGCTTTCTTTCAAGCCCGGGACACCGATTTTCATCTCGTGATGTCCCGATTTCGGCTGGGCCAGATAGGTGCGAAACAGAAAGTCCCACCACGAAAAATTGAAGCCATAATTGCAGTCGTGTTCCTCCCGAAACACGGAATGATGAACGCGATGCATGTCGGGAGTGACCACGACACTTCGCAACGCGGCATCGAGGCGGAGCGGAAGAGCGACGTTGCTGTGATTGAACATCGACACGGCATTGAGCACGATTTCGAAGACGATCACCGCGACAACCGGCGGCCCGAGAACGAGCACCACAACGACTTTCCAGAGCATCGAAAGAATGATCTCGAGCGTATGAAAGCGGATGCCGGTCGTGGCGTCGAAGACACGATCGGAATGATGCACGCGATGCAACGGCCAGAGCCACGAAAAGTAATGCATCGCCACGTGCTGACCGTAAATCGCCAGGTCGAGAATCAGGAAAGCGATCACGCCGGAAATCCACGTCGGAAGTCCCAATCGATTCAGCAGTCCCCAGTCGTTGGCGACCGCCCATTCGGCAGTGATGACAGCCGTTACCGGCAGGGCGATTCGCAGCACGACGGAATTGACGACGACGAGCAGCAGGTTATTGATTCGGCGAAACCATTGCCGCTTGGGCTGGTCCCGTCGGGGCAGAAAATATTCCAGCAGCCAGAGGAGCGTCAGCGTCAGTCCGAACGCCGAGACGCGGATCACGGCTTCGTTGGCCAGCATGACTGGAATCAGCCTTTGATGACCGGGTTTTCGAGCCGGCCGATGTTCGAGATTTCGATCGCAACGTGATCGCCGTTCTCGAGCGAGAATTCATCCGGCGGAATGATTCCCGTGCCCGTGAGCAGGATGGCTCCGTTCGGGAAATCGAGTTCGCGCCCCAGCCAGCCGGCCAGTTCGTCGAGCTTGCGATGGAGTTGGTCGAGAGTCGTTTCGCCTTCAAAGACCTGTTCGCCGCCCCGGGCAATCTGCAGGCGGACGCTGACCGAACCGAGATCGAGATCGGAACCTCCAAGTGTGATGACCGGGCCGATCGAACAGCAACCGGTATAGACTTTGGCCTGCGGCAGATAAAGCGGGTTCTCGCCTTCGATGTCGCGAGCCGACATGTCGTTGCCGACTGTATAGCCACAGACTTTCATTCCGGGAGTCAGCACGATGGCGAACTCCGGTTCAGGAACCGACCAGTCGCTGTCGGCCCGGACGCGAACCGGCTCGCCGGGAGAAACGACCCGCTGAGGGGTCGCCTTGAAAAAGAGTTCGGGACGATCGGCGGAATAAACACGATCGTAATGCGAAGCCCCTTCTTCCGACTCCTCCATCCGCGCCTGCTGGCTGCGTTTGTACGTCACCCCGGCAGCCCAGATTTCCTGCTGGTCGACCGGAGCGAGAAAGCGGACTTCTTCGATGGCGACCGGAGCAAACTGACGATCGATCAGAAATTTCGTCAGCCCGATGGGGTCGGGAGCATGCAGGATATCGGACAGCCGTCGGCAGTTTTCCACCTGCGACATATCGAGCACCCGCACCGCCTGTTCTTCAATCGCGGCGACATGGTATTCATCGTTCGGCAGGATTACGCGTCCCAGTTTCATCGGTGCTCTCTCCTTATCCCAGTTGTCGGCATGTCGTGACGACAAGCGCTCGTCTAATCCTGTGGTGTCTTGTTCGGTCCCGGCGAAGACATCGGCAATGCCTGTGACAATTCGGTCTTCACGGAATCCCAGCGGCTGTCGCCCGCCAGGTTGTTGAATTCGTGGGGATCGTTTCGGTGATCGTACAACTCTTCGCTGCCATCGCGATAGCGAATGTACCGGAAATCGCGAGAACGAGCCGCGTGATCGTTGGACGTCAACGATGTGATCACCGGAGGGTGCCGAAACTTGCTGTCCCCGTCCAGCAATGGCAACAGGCTGACTCCCTCCAGCTCGTGCGGCTGGTCGCCCCCGACCAGGTCCACCAGAGTGGGGTAAAGATCGATCAGACCGACCGGTTCCGCGCACGTCGTCCCCGCTTCAATGCCGGGACCGGCGATGATCATCGGGATGCGGGTCGTTTCTTCCCACAACGTCCGTTTGGCCCAGTGCTGCTTCTCGCCCATGTGAAAGCCATGATCGCTCCAGAGAATGACGATCGTATTATCACGATGCGGTCCCTCATCGAGTCCGGCCAGCACTTCGCCGACACAGTGATCCACAAAGGTAATTGACGCCAGATAGGCCTGGGTGAGACTCTTCCAGAGATCCTTCTCCAGAATCTCCGCGTGGTTCGGAGCAGCGTGCGGCGTGAGAGCGACTTCCGGATGAGGAACGTCGTCCAGATCATCCTCACGGACTTCCGGCAGAATCACTTTCTCGAGTGGGTACGTTTCGAAATACTTCTCCGGCACATGCAGCGGCACATGCGGACGCCGAAACCCCGCGACCATCAGGAACGGTTGATCGTAATCCTGCTTGAGCAACCGCGCCGTTTCGACCGCCAGATTGTAATCGCCCATGGCCGAATCGGGGTTGGGGATCGGTCCCCAGTCCCAAACGCGAACCGGCCAGTGGATTGGCTCCGCGGGACGCGGATTCCTGCCCGAAGGGATCACGTTCGCAAAGCTCTTCGCCGTCCAGCCGGCTCCGGTCCCCTCGTGAAAGATCTTGCCACCGCCGAACGTCTGGTAGCCCTGCTTCCCGAGCCACATCGGCCAGGGCTCGACGCCCTGAAGCGTCTCGGCCTGATCGTAACGGGGTCTGAACTCGAAGCACCCCGAGGTCGTCGGCAAACGCCCCGACAACATACTGATGCGGGACGGCGCACAGAACGTCGCCTGCACATGAGCGTTGGTGAAGAGCAGACCGCGGGCGGCCAGTTTGTCGATATTCGGCGTCTGCACCTGCGGATGCTCGTTGAGGACGCCGATCCAGTCGTTGAGATCGTCGATGGCGATGACAAGCAAATTCGGCCGGGGCGGACGTTCCTCCGCTGCTCTGGTCGACTTTTCAGCGATCAGAAGCAGAATCAGCGAACAAAGCAGAATTCTCCAGCGGGGCGAAATGGCGAGCATCATGAGCGACTCCGGGCGATTCAACGGCGTTCGACATCCTTCGTTGTAGAGCTTCGGGACTGGAAACGGAATCGAGCAGCGAAAAAATTGGACGGGCGGAGCCGGGAATCTGACGGGGCCGGCTCTGGACGGGCGCAAAGTTCGCATTGACACAATTCAGGGAAAAGAGATAGAAGCCGCGTCCATTGGAACATGTGGTCGCTAGACCGCGCCCTGGGCTGGCCGGAACCCCGTCAGAAAAGGTCAGTCGCGAACGGATTCTCAACCTTCTGACGTTCACGGTGGTCCACTGATGCGATATCCCTTCCTCACCCTGATTCTGCTGTTCTGTGCGATGGAAGGCTGTTCCCAAAGTGAGCCGGCAGCTGCACAGACGACCGAACCCGAACAGCAAGCTCCAGCCGAGTCGCCCCAGGTCGCCGAGGAAAAACCTCAGCCGAAAGACGAAGTTGTCGTCGACGTTGCCGGGGCGATGGAGAAGATCGAAGCCTACTTCAAACAGGGCAATTATGTGGCGGCCTTCCCGCTGCTCGATCAACTGCATCGGGCCAATGTGTGCCCCGCCAGAGGCTATGTCATCCGGGCGCAGATCCTGGATTTCAGCGGTCTGACCAGCCAGGCGATCAGCTCAATGACGCTCGCCATCACCCGCGAGCCGGAAAATGCCGAATGGCATAACATGCTCGGTCTGCTGTTCGTGAAAGCTCAGAACCCGCAGATGGCATATCAGGCCTTCACGAAGGCGATCTCGGTCGATCAGAAGTTCTCGAAAGCCTACAACAATCGCGGACTGACGCTCATCTCGCAGAAGCAGTACGAAGAAGCCATCGTCGATTTCGACAAGGCGATTGGCCAGTCCAAAGATTATGTCGATGCCTACAACAATCGAGGCTACGCCTATCTGGAACTGGGCGAGTTCGACAAGGCGATCGAAAACTTTTCACGCTGTGTTGAGATCGATGCGAAGTACGTGAAGGGCTACAACAATCGCGGTTTCGCGCTGATCAAGCTCGGCGAACCGGAACAGGCGATCGCCGACTTCACGCAGGCCATCGAGCATGCCCCTTACGACGTAAAACATTACCTGCATCGTCGTGACGCCTATCAGGCGGTCGGCAAACTGCAGGAAGCGAATGCCGATCAGCAGATGGCTCAGTGGGTTCAAAGCCTGATGGTGGTCGCCCGCCAGATTCAGCGCGATCCGAAGAATCCGGCACTGTTCGTCGAACGGGCTGAGCTGTTCGCCAAACAGGAGAAGTTCGAAGACGCTGAAAAGGACCTCGAACACGCCCTCACTCTCGACAACTCGTTCGCTCAGGCGTTCGTCGTTCGTGGCGAGATCTGCTATCAGCGGAAGCAGTATGAAAAAGCCATCGAGGCCTGCACCAAGGCTCTCGAGTTTGGGCAGAACTTCGACGCTCACTCGGTCTGCGGCGACGCTCACATGGCTCTCGGGCAGCTCGACAAGGCCATCAGTAACTATCAGGCGGCTCAGCGGTTCGACAACGCCGTTGCTCTGGCCTACTGGAAGCGAGCCGAATCCCGCAAGGGCAAGGACAAAGAAGGAGCGGAGAAAGACCGGGCCACGGCTCTGCAGCTCGATCCCGAAGTCGAGACCCGCGTGAAGTAATCGTCGCCTGATCCTGGGCGTAATCGATAATCCTCTCGACTCCTGCAGGTCGAGAGGATTTTTTTATTGGTCGTTGCCTGACTCATCGGCTTCGACGTGTTCGATCTGCTGTTTCATGTTCGAAAGATGACTCAGCACGAGGACGAAAGCAGCCGCGATGATCATCACGACTAGAGCCGGCAAGAGCTCGCTCGTCACATCGATCTCATTGAACGGGCGATTCAGAAAGACTTTGTGCTTCAGCTCGGTCACCTCAGGAGTGATATCCCGCTGAAACGGAAACAACTTGCGAAGCGAACCAATCATGAAGCCACACAGTGTCGCCATCGTCAGGTTCGTATGCCGGGCCAGAAGCCATTTCAGGAACTTGCTGAACCCGAGCAGCCCCAACAGGCAGCCGAACGCGAAAACGATAATCGTGGCAATGATCTCGCCGCTGATCTCACCGTGAATCACCCCTTTGATCATTCCGGTGATTTCAACATACTTGCCGAGCAGCAGCAGAATGAAGGCCCCGCTAATCCCCGGCAGAATCATGGCACAGATCGCGACTGACCCACAGAAGAACATGTAGAGCAGGGAGTCTGGAGGATCGAGCAGCAGGGGAAGTCCAACAAGCCAGAAGGCGAATCCTGCTCCGGCAACCAGAGCGATGAACGCAGCTGGTGACCAGCGATCGACGATCTTCGCAACCAGCCAGGAGGAGGCTCCGATCAAGCCGAAAAACGCGGCCAGAGTCCAGGTCCGCTGATGCAGCAGCAGATGATGCATCGTTCCGGCCAGGCTGACGATGCCGATGCCAATGCCCATTCCCAGAGCGATCAGAAACCGCAGATCGAGATAGTCGGCCGCTTCTTTGAGCTGTCGGTTTTTCACGAGCCCGAAGAAATGTGTATCGACACGACTAATAGCCTCGATGAGGCGTTCGTAGATCCCGAGAATCAGGGCGACGGTCCCGCCGGAGACACCGGGGATGATGTCGGCTCCTCCCATGAGAAAACCGCGACCGATCTGCAGCAGATCGATCTTCAGACCGTTAGCAGGAGCACTCATGCGAAGCTCGACGTATCAGGAAGGAGTAGCGATGTGAGGCGGATGCAGCCGGACTAGAACGGCATGCGGTTGCCGCCGCCCGTCTGTGGAGATACGGCTGGGGCGGGAGGTGCGGCCGGCTGTGCGGCTGCCCCGGTCGCCTGTCCACGGCGAGACGAATAGCGGATGGCGAACGTTGGAATGACTTTCAGGTCCCCATTCGACAAACGGACAACTGCACCGTCGAAGATGTGATTTCCGGGACGGGACAGCGGTTTCTCCGTCATGTACTGGACGAAGCCGAGCCATTGCCGATCAGGAGCCGCCATGCCGAGCAGATTGTCCCGTTCCGGCTCGAAACCGACATAGCTCATCGGAACCGGCGCGGTATGAAGGGCAGTCAGAATGACAGCAGCGGTGAGATAACCGGTCAGTACGGCCGAGATCCAGCGGACGCCATCGTAAGCAAGCGGATGGACATCGACTGCGACCGGGAGAATCTGTTCCGAACCGAGCCGGAACACGAATATGAATCCAATAAACAGCAGGATCAACGCCAGGAAATCCCAGCGATTCCGCCACGACGGCCCGAGGCCGAGACTGCCGGACATGATTTCGGCAAGTGGCTCGAAGTAATTCATGGCGATAATGCCGGCGAAGAGCACACTCAGGAACGTCAACGCGGCTCCCCAGGCGCCCTCCGAGGCCACGCACCAGGCCGTTACGCCGATCACTGCGATGAGGAACAGATCTATCATTTCCGCTTTACCCGATTCACGATTCAGTTGTCTTGAGAGGGGCGTCGACCAGATCTGGCAGACTACTTCACCACGCGGAGCATCTCATCGACCGACGTCACGCCTTTGACGACCAGCCGCAGCCCTTCTTCCCGCATATACAGCATCCCGTTCTTCCGAGCCTCGGCTTTGATCTGCGTGATCGCGGCACTGTCTCGAATCATGTCTCGCATGCGTTCGCTCAGTTCGAGCAGCTCGTAGACCCCGATTCGCCCCTTGTAGCCGAGCCCACCGCAGGTGGGGCACTGGCCTTCCGGAGTCGTCGGCGGCTTGTAGAAGTTCTCGATCTTATTGGCCGGGAGGTTGGCCTTCTTCAGGAACTCCGGCTTCGGCTTGTAAGGGACTTTGCAATCGTTGCAGAGTCGCCGGGCGAGCCGCTGACCGAGAATCGCCGAGAGTGAGCTCGACAGCATGAACGGTTCGACGCCCAGGTCCATCATCCGGTACAGAGCCGAGAATGTTTCGTTGG
Organism: Planctomycetaceae bacterium; assembly: GCA_017795105.1. Classification (GTDB taxonomy): domain Bacteria; phylum Planctomycetota; class Planctomycetia; order Planctomycetales; family Planctomycetaceae; genus Rubinisphaera. Next base: position 3,863,366 of record CP051247.1, on the reverse strand, counting down.
CGTGAACGGTCGAGAAGACCATGTGGCCGGTATTGGCGGCCTGACAGGCAATCAGAGCGGTTTCCGCGTCCCGAATTTCCCCGATCATCACGACATCCGGGTCCTGACGCAGCACACTGCGGAGCGAGCCGGCGAATGTCTGACCGGCCTTGTTGTTGATCTCGATCTGCGTCACGGTCTCCATCTTGTACTCGATCGGGTCTTCGATCGTGATGATGTTCCGCTGGTACGAGTCGATCTCAGCGAGCGCGGCGTAAAGCGTGGTCGATTTACCAGCCCCGGTCGGACCACAGGTGAGGAACAGCCCGTGAGGCTGACTGATGACGGTCTTGAGGGAATCCTGAATCTGCTTCCGCATCCCCAGCTGAGCCAGCGAACTGACCGAGTTCGACTGGTCCAGAATACGCATCACCATTTTCTCGCCGAAGCGAGTTCCCTGGGTCGCGACGCGGAAGTCGATCTCGCGGAAGTCCATTTCGGCTCGGAAGCTGCCGTCCTGCGGTTTCCGCTTCTCGGTGATATCCATCGCCGAGAGCACCTTGATAATATTGACGACGTTCTGGCCGACAGCCGGATCGAACGGTTCGGTCGGGTACATCACGCCATCGATACGAAGACGAACCGACATCTCGTCTTCTTTCGGCTCCAGGTGGATATCGGTCGCCCGGCGAAGAATGGCGTCGTAGACCAGTTCCTTGGCCGACATGTAACCCCGCGAGCTCTCGACCGACTTCGATCGTCCGCCTTCCTTGCTCTTGCCGATGAAGATAATCGGGGGACCGACGGCCTGTTCCTTCACGGTGCCTGATCCGATATTGATGCCGTATTTCGCGAGCGTGCGGATCACCACATTGCGGATGTGCTGCGGCGTCATCACTTTGGCGGAGTCAGGGACCTTCTGATTTCGTTCGTAGATATAGCTGCCAATGGTTCCGCCGTAGCCCGCAATCAGCAGGACGAAGCCGAGTAGGAAACTGGGCATGGTAACGACCAGCAGGAAGCCGAGGAGTCCGCCGAGGAGAATGTTCGTCATCCAGAACTGGGGACGAACCTTGAGGCTCTGGCTGTCCGAATCCGCCCAGCGGGTCGACCAGCACCAGAGAAAGAAGATCGCGAAGATCGGCACAAGCTTGCCGAGACTGAAGTAGTACCCTTTTCGAGGAGCCGAAACCGTGGCATCGCCGATGAGGATGCGGTCGTTATCGAGAACGACATTGCCGCGATAGAAGATGAACGGGTTGGGCGGATACTCGTTGGCCGCACGCGGAGCCCCCGTGGCTGTCGTCGGAGCAGCCGCAGTGTCCGGAGCGGCCGCGTCCGGAGTGGCGGGTTGTGCCTGAGCAACTCCAACCGTCCCGACCGCGAGCAGGAGGATCACCAGTGCAGAACGGAGTGAATTCATAGATGCTGCTTCTCTGCATTCGTGAGCATGCGCGGCTTGTCAGCACTCCTGCGACCCGCGGCAACTCGAACCAAAGTCCCATTCACACGACCGCCGAACGCTGCCCCAGGCCGACCAGTGGGCCGATCAGACGGGCAGCAGACGAATAGCGGAACCTCAGCGCGGCGAATCGTCAGAGTCATCGCAACTTCGTTTCCACCAGATTGTTCAGGCGACCGGCTCAGTGTAACAATTCGCCTTGCAGAATACCAAGTGTGAATCAGCATCGAGTGCTCCAATCAGCAAAGCCGGCGCACTCGGTTTATCTTGCACGTTGAGGCGAATTCCTCGGCACCAATACGGTGTCTGACGCAGGTTTATTCAGGGATTCGCCTTAATTCTCAAAGCACGCTCGGGAATCCTGATCTAGGGTTCTCGTAAGTCCTTCTTTGGTTTTGTTTGATTAATGCCGCCCTCAGCCTCCAGGGGGCGACCTACGGCACGAATCGTCTTGCAGAAATACGGTCTTCGATGTACCGATTTTCCAGCGTCCCCGCTGAGAGTAGCTCCCCTGTTTCCAGTCAGATCGAGACAGAACGCAACCGCTACTTTCGGGACAATCTGAATGCAGTCGCCATCGCGCTGGCGATTCTGTTCGGGCTGACAACGCTCTGCCAGGTGACGTTGTTCGAGAACGCATTTCCGCCGCTGATGAAATACAGCGGCATGCTCAATATCCTCATCTTCAGCGGAGCCGGCTTTCTGCTCACGCGGTACACGCTCCCGTCGCGATTTGCTCACATCGTTGCGCTGTCAATGATGGCTCCCGTCCTCTGGAATCTGCTGCTGCGACATTACTTCATTCCCTCACCGGTCTCTCTGGCGCTGATGTGCCTGATGACCATGGCCAGTGGCGTGATGTATCTGTCCCAACGCTGGTTCTTTGCAGGCGTCGGGCTGCTGGTCTCGGTGACCAGTGTTTTCGTCTACTTCACATCGTCGTCGATCGAGTTCGAGAACCATCTCCTCCTGCAGTTCATTGCCGCAATCGTCTCACTGTTCCTGAACATCTTCTACGCCAAGATCATCAACCGTGTGACCGAATTGCGTTTCAGCGAACAGGCCCGCACGCTCGAACTCAACGAAGCGATCCGATGCAGTCGCGAATCCGAAGAAAAGTTTCGCAGCCTCGCTCAGACCATTCCTTACGGCATCTTCCAGGCCGACGAACAGGGACTCGTTTCATTCGCCAACGAGACCTGGAACGAGATCTGGCAGTCGTCCGGTCTCAGCGACCGGAACCTGCCCTGGTATGAGCTGATCAGCGAGAGCTCTCGAGACGATGTGCGACGACAGTGGCAAGAGACGGTCCGCGCTCAGCGGGAGTTTCTCGGCACCTACCTGGTGGGCGACGCCGATAGCGTCGAACGTTGGATCGACTTTGACCTGCGACCGATGACCGTTCAGAACCAGTTGAGCTACGTGGGGGCGGTCAAGGATATCTCAGATAAGAAGCGGCAACATGAAGCCTTGCGAGCCGCGGCGGAAGAACTTCGGCATCGGAAAGAAACTCAGGAACGCATTGCCGATCACCTGGCGCGGGTCAACACGGAACTCCGGGAAGCCAACCGGAAGGCCGAACAGTCTGTCCGCCTGAAGAACGAGTTCGTTGCGAACATGACGCACGAGATTCGGACTCCGATGACGGCGATCCTCGGATTCACCGATATCATCATCGAGTCGACCACCGATCCGCAGACGATGTACTGCCTCGAAACCATTAAACGGAACGGCGATCACCTTCTGCAGATGATCAACGACATCCTCGATGTCTCCAAGTTCGAAGCCGGCAAGCTCGATATTGAACAGATCCGCTGCCAGCCCGAAGAGATCGTGCAGGATGTGATCGATGTGATGTCGCTGCGAGCCTACGAGAAGCGGATCGGTCTGATCTGCCATCTCGATTCCTCCGTTCCTGACCAGATGCTCTCCGATCCATTCCGCATTCGGCAGATCCTGCTCAATCTGGTGAGCAACGCCTTGAAGTTTACGGAAGCAGGCTCGGTTCGGATCGAGATCTCGGCGACGCCGGACGATGAACGCCCCGAGTTTATGCGGTTCAATGTCGCCGTATCGGACACTGGAATCGGCATGACAGTCGAACAACAGTCGCGTCTGTTCAAGCCGTTTACCCAGGCCGACAGTTCAATGTCCCGACGGTACGGCGGAACGGGGCTTGGGCTGGCGATCAGTCAGCGACTGGCCGGAAAGCTCGGCGGGAAGATCACCGTTCAAAGCGAGCCCGGCGTCGGCAGCCGCTTCAATGTCGAGATCACCGTCCAGGTGTTGCGACAGAGTAGCCGGACACAGCACCTGTGTCTCGAACCCCGGATCCGAGAAGCGATCGTTCCGGAGGAAGTGATTCAGCGTCGACGCCATACTTTGCCCCATGCCGCGGCCAGCAGCGAGCACTGCCGCAAAATTCTCGTCGCCGAAGACTGCGAAGACAACCGCCGACTAATTCAGTTCGTGCTCGGCAAAGAGAACATGGACGTGTTTGTCGTCTCAACGGGCCGGGAAGCCGTTGATGCCGTTTCGGAAGCGGAAAACTCGCTGGCTCCCTTCGATGCCGTGATCATGGATATGCAGATGCCGGTTATGGATGGCTATATGGCCACCAAACTGCTGCGAGAAGCCGGATACACGCTGCCGATTATCGCCCTGACGGCTCATTGCCAGCCTGAAGAACGGAACCGCTGCCTGGATGCCGGTTGTTCGTACTTCGCCACCAAACCGCTCAACCGCGGCGAAATCAGTCGTCTCCTCCATCGCATTCCGAAGCGGGACGGAGCGGAAAGTTCTTTAGAGCCGCTGGAAGATCTCCTCTAGAACTGACCACGGGCGTGGGTTTGCCACGCCGATTCTCTCCCGGTTATAGTTCGTCTGCATGTATCGGCAGGAGTCGCATCAAGCCTCCCGCGAGATGTCCGGATGAGCTCTGCCATAGCCCCGGTCTCTCGTCGCGACGTTGCCGTGCTTCTTCGGGACTTGAGAGGCTGGAGCGGATCTCATGAGTGGCTTTGCGGAACGACTGCATCAGGCAATTGCAAAAAAAGGAACCCCGGCACTGGTCGGACTCGATCCCCGGTTCGATCAATTGCCCGACGAGATCGTGGAACGGGCTCAGGAATCAGGCGGCGATCAGTTTACAACCACTGCCCTGGCGTTCGAAGAATTCTGCAAGCGAATTATCGATGTTGTCGCTCCGCTCGTGCCCGCTGTTAAACCGCAGTCGGCATTCTTCGAACAGGCCGGACCGGCCGGCGTGCTTGCGCTACAGCGGGTCAATCTGCATGCCCGTCGGCAGGGGCTGATCGTCATCTGTGATGCCAAACGGAGTGATATCGGCTCGACCGCGGAAGCTTACGCGGATGCCTATCTGGCCGGCGAAGATGCGAGCCGGGCTCCTTTTGCCGCCGATGCTCTCACCGTCAATCCGTATCTGGGGCACGACACTCTGCAGCCCTTTATCAAGACCTGCCATGAACGGGGAGCCGGTTTGTATGTGCTGGTCCGAACCAGTAACCCCGGGGCGGCGTCCTTCCAGGATCACGAACACGAGGAACAGAAGCTGTATCAGAAAGTCGCCGGGATTGTGGAGCAGGAATCGGCTGCCGAGTGCGAGCGGACTTCCTCCGCGTACGGCTGCGTCGGAGCAGTTGTCGGTGCGACCTATCCTGATGAGCTGAAACAACTTCGGCAGGCGATGCCCCATGTCCCGTTGCTCATCCCGGGCTATGGAGCCCAGGGGGGCGGAGCAGGGGATGTGGCCAGTGCATTCGATGCGGACGGACTGGGGGCCATTATCAACAGTTCCCGAGGAATCAATTTTGCCTATCGTCGCGAACCTTACGCCTCGCAGTTCCCAACTCGCGACTGGGAACAGGCCGTGGAACAGGCGACCCTCGACATGATTCAGGACTTTGCTCAGAATACGCCCGCAGGGGTCTTGCGTTCTGAATGAAAGAAAACGCCGATGGCATACGCGATCAGTTGGTCTTTGTCGTCACTGGGGCCGGAACCCGGGACAGAAAACTACTCCCAGTGGCAGGCTCAGATTCGTGAGCTGTACGGCAAATTCGCCGCAAACGTGCAGAGGATCATCGACTCCGGCGATGAAGTCACCGCTGCGAAACTGGCCGAGCTGGTTTCGCAATACGGAGAATGTCGCCAGGAATACTGGCAGGCCAATTCTTTGACGGCCTGCTACGCCTCGGCCCAATGCGATGTCGAGGCCTATCGGCAGGCCGAGTCGACCATGGCCGCCGTGCTGTCCGCCGTCGAGAAAGCCGATCACCAGCTCGACCGGTTGATTGGCAGTTTCTCCTCCGAAGAATGGGCCAGCCTGATGGCCGATTCCCTCGTCGACGATGTTCGCGGTTTCCTCGAGCGGCGACGTAACGAAGCGGGTGCTCGATTGCCCGATCAACTGTCGGACTTCGCTGCTGAGTTGAATATCGACGGCTTGAGTGCCTGGAGTCGCCTTTATGACGATCTCTCTTCCTCGGTGAAAATCACCGTGATGGAGAAGGGCGAACTGGTTCAGAAATCCCCGGGACAGGTCGCCTGCGATGGTCCCGACCGTTCCGAACGGGAAAACCATTTCCACGCAACCGATAAAGCCTGGGAATCAATCGCCCCCACGGCTGCCGCGGCACTGAATCACATCGTCGGATCACGCCTGACCGTCGACAAATACGCCGGTCGCGAGAGTTACCTGACCATCCCAATGCAGCAGAATCGCGTGTCGCGAAAAGCAATCGACGCGATGTGGTCGGCCATCACTGCGTTTACGCCCCAGCTGGTCCGCTACTTGAAGACCAAGCAGCGAATGCTCGACCTGCCGGAGATCTGCTGGTTCGATCTCGACTGTCCGCTGACCAGGTCGGCCGGGAAGCCCGATTACCAGCTCGCCTGCGATGTCATTCACAATGCCTTCCACAAATTCCACGATCCTTTGGGGCAGTTCGCCGATGTGGCGCTGGATGGTCGCTGGATCGAAGCAGAGAACCGCGTTGGCAAACGGCAGGGGGGCTTTTGCATCGACTTCCCCAAGTCGGGCGAAACGCGGATCTTCATGACCTACCGCGATACCGAAGACAGCCTGTCGACGCTGGCCCACGAGCTCGGCCATTCGTATCACGCCTGGGTGTTGCGGAATCATCCGGTCGTCATGCAGATGTACCCGATGTCGCTGGCGGAAACCGCTTCGACCTTTGCCGAGACAATCGTCTCGGCCGAACGGTTTGAATCGCTGACCGATCGCGAACAGAAACTGGAAATGCTGGATCGTCAGATTACCGATGCGGTCGGTTTCCTGCTCAACATCCACTGCCGCTACCTGTTCGAGAACGATCTTTATCAACAGCGACCAAACGGCGAGCTGACTCCGGATCAGCTCAACGAGATGATGGTCAAGGCTCAGAAGAAAGCGTTTCAGAATGCCCTCTCTGAAGAGGGCTACAATCCGACCTTCTGGATCTCGAAGCTGCACTTTTACATCAGCGACGAACCGTTCTACAACTTCCCGTACACGTTCGGATATCTGCTGTCCCAGCGGATCTTCCAGGAGGCTCTCCAGCAACCTCAGGGCTTCCCGAACCGTTACGACCAGTTCCTGATTTCCACGGGAGGGCCGTCGGCACTGACCGCTGCTCGCGAAGCGTTTGGTTTCGATCTGGAATCGGAAGCATTCTGGAATGAAGCGCTGCAACCGATCCGCGAGCGAGTCGATCGATTCTGCGAGTTGGCCGGAGTCGAACCTCATGAGTGATGCGTCCCCTGTCACCCTGGGGCGGATCGACGTTTATCCGATCAAGTCGCTTCCCGGGCTTCAGGTGTCAGCAGCCGGTATTCTGCCCGTCGGCTCCCTGGAGCATGATCGCCGTTGGGCATTGCTGGACGAGAACGACAAGATCATCAACGCCAAACGCTACGCTCGACTGCAGCAGATCGATTGTGCCTTTGCCGATGATCTGTCGTCCGTTACCGTCTCGGATCTGACGACTGAAGGGACAGCGGACACCTTCGCGATTCCAGGCGATCTGGGACGTCTCGGAGCCTGGTTCAGCGATCGGCTCGACCAGCATGTCCGCATTGCCGAGAATCCAGACGGCGGCTTCCCCGACGATTCCGAAGCTCACGGACCGACGATCATCAGCCTCGCGACTCTTCTGCAGTTGACGGCCTGGTTTCCGGAGTTGACCATCGAGAGCCTGCGACTTCGCTTCCGGGCGAATTTAGAATTGGACGCTCCGAAGCCCTTCTGGGAAGACCGGCTGTTTGGCCCGCCGGAGGAGCCCCGGGAGTTCCAAATCGGCGACGTCCGTCTGCTCGGCGTCAATCCGTGTCAGCGATGCGTGGTCCCCTCAAGGGACCCGCAGACCGCCGAACCGTATCCGAAGTTCCAGAAACTCTTTTCGCAATACCGGCGGGAATCGTTGCCGAACGACGTCGCCACCGACCACTTCAACCACTACTACCGGCTGGCGGTTAACACACGGCTGGCTTCAGGTCAGAGGCAAGGCGTCCTGCAAACCGGTGACTCAGTCACTGGATGAGGCGAGTGTGGTCGGCATTCCCAGTCGACGCATTTTGTTGTAGAGCGTCACCCGACTGATCCCGAGCACCTGCGCGGCTCGGGTCCGGTTGAACTGGCACTCTTCCAGAGCCGACGTAATCATACTGCGTTCCATCGAGGCGACTCCATCGACGATGCTCGAAGATGAGACTGCGGTTTCCGGTCGACGTTCAATGCGAATCGCGTAGTCACCATTCGGCGACGGACCTGCGGGAAACATCGTCGTCCGCGACTCCAGTTCGGAACCGAAACTGGCGGAACGCGGTCGAAACTCTTGGGGAAGATGATGCGGTGCGAAGACCCCATCGGAACATTGCCCAATCGCTTCGAGAACCACATTTCTGAGTTCGCGAACATTCCCCGGCCAGTCGTGCTGGTGCAGACATTCAATCACTTCCGCCGCGATTCGCGTGATCCGACTTCCGGCGTTTTCGGCTTCGGTAGTGATAAACTCGCGAACAAGGGGAGCGATGAATCTCGGCTGAGCGCGCAGCGGCGGCAATCGATACGTGTGAGCTTGCAGCAATGCGATCAGTTCGTCGAACGAAGGATGCACCGTCGCTCGATCGACCGGCGTTCGAGCCGTAAGAATCAGACTGCGTGCCGGTCTGACGGACGCCGCCTTCGTCAGACGACCGCGAACGAGTCCGATGACATCGTGCAATTGATGCCCCGATAGCTGATCGACGTTCTCAATCAACGTCGTCCCGGTTGTCGGACTGTACAGCTGGGCCTTCCAGACGGTATGCCGCAATCGATCGAGTTGCGACCGACGCGAACGTCGCACGGAACGATCAGGATCAACGACTTGCATCTGGCAGCCGGGCGATCGTTCGAACTCGTGAAGCAACTGGCCCAGGTGCGACTTCCCGGTTCCTGCTTCTCCAAGTAGAAGTACGACCGGTTGTTGTCTGCAGGCTCTCAGTATTGCGTGCAAACGATCGCTGCGTTCGCGTGGATTCTCCCGCGGTGGCGTTGCTTTCGTCCAGATCATTCATCTCTCCGTCACGTAGTCATTCGTTGCAAAGGAATGACTAACAAAAAGGATGCCGAGAAAAATTGATCCGGTTGTGCCAACACGTGGCCGACCACGACTCAGAACGCTCCGAGCCGGCAAATCAGCCTGTTTCTGTCGTATGCAGAATGTTTCAGCTTCGAGTCAATTGAGGCGTCCCACGTTGTAAACCGTCAACATCGCTCCAAAGCATGTTGCGACAATTCCACAGTCGATGTGTGAATCGCATCAGCGGGGTGGTTTTCCGAATTAATGTCGGTTACAAACGAACGGAGGGAGCCTCGATCCTGTTCGGCTCCCTGAGAAACAGGAACATCAGGTCGGAATCGCGCTCTCCGGCACACAGCTTGATCGAAGGATTTTTCAATGGCGTCTCCTCTTGAAAGTCTGGTTCAGACCGGCACCAAACTGTGGCTCGACAGTGTCGATCCGGATCTCGTCCGTGAAAACCGAGCCGTCGGGGCAACCGGAGCAACCTCGAACCCGATCATCGTCGCCGATCTGCTGAAGACCGGACGCTTCGACGAAGAGCTCGAAAAGCATCTCGACAAAGAAGACGATGACTCGGCCATCGCCTGGACCATGACCGATCATCTTGTGAAGGATGCTCAGTCGGTTTTCGCTGAAGTCAACAAACAGACCAACGGCAACGATGGCTACGTCAGCTTCGAACTCGACCCGCTGCTCGAAGACACATCGTGTGAACTGTCGGTCGAAGAGAAGGCGCAGAAATACATTGCACTCGGCAAGCAATGGGCAGAAGGTCACACGAACCGCATGATCAAAGTGCCCGCCACTCCGGGGGGACTTGCGGCTCTGGAAGAACTGGCTGCCGCTGGCGTCACGCTGAACGTGACGCTGATCTTCTCGCAGCGTCAGTATGAAGAAGCCCGTGATGCCATCTGGCGCGGAGCACAGCGTCGGCAGGACCCAAAGACGCTGAAATCGGTTTACAGCATCTTCATCAGCCGAATCGACGTCTACACCGAGCAGCATTGTTCGAATCTGTCGGACGCTGCTCAGGGTCAGGTCGGCATCGTCAACGCCAAGCGGATCTGGCAGCTCAATAATGACTTCTGGGCGGACAAGAATCTGCCGCTCGACCAGGAGATGATCTTCGCGAGCACCGGAACCAAGAAGCCGGAAGACCCGAAAGACAAATACGTCGCCGCTCTGGCAGGAGCCGACATCCAGACGAATCCGCCGGCAACCAATGCGGCCATTCAGGAGATGGACGGCAAGACCTTCACCCGACAGGTTGATCAGCTGCCATCTGAAGAAGTGCTGAAGGAGATTGACGAAAAGGTCGACTTCGAGCATCTCGAAATGACACTGATGGAAGAAGGCCTCAAGAAGTTCGCTGATCCACAGAAGGCTCTGATCAAATTGATCGGAGAGAAGCGAGCCGCTCTGACGACTTAAGAGTCGGTAAGAACAACATAAAAACGGGAGGCAGTCATTACGACCGCCTCCCGTTTTTCGTTGACTCGTCGATCAATTACTGGCCCGAGAGAAGATCGAGCAGGTCGCCGGCTCCGAACTCTTCGAAGTCAGGAGCCGCTGGTACGGGTTCCGGAATCGTGCCGGCAGGATCGTGATAGTCGCCGTCGTTCCGCTGAACCTGGACGTGTTCCCAGTTTCCATCGGCGTCCCAGGTGATCAGACCACGACCACGCAGACCGTCTCCCGTCGATTCGAGACTGATCCAGCGTTCGGTATCGGGACGGCGAGCCAGAATGTCGGCGTATTCATCCCCGTTGCTTTGTCCGATATGGATATCAACGAGCCCCGTGGCGCTGGCGTCGTAATTCAGCCAGAGTGACGTCTGGAATCGATCGTCCGTCGACAGCCCAACATGCCATTCCCGCGAGTTGATTACGACTGCGATGTCGTCCCGCTTGTCGCCATTGAAGTCACCGGCCATGGCCAGCTGTATGTTACTGGCATCGACGTTGTCCCAGACTTTCCAGGTCTCGGTGTTGAACATGGCTCCTGCCGAGAGAGCCACGTCGCTGCGGACGGAGTTCTGACGGCCCACCTGACGAATGGCGGTGATGTCATCCCGTCCGTCGTTGTTGAAGTCGCCCACACTCACGTGATCGATCGATCCCGTGCCACGCCAGTCGGCTCCTCGCGAGTTGCTGAACTGACCGGTCGCCGCCCGAGTAATCCACCAGACGCCGGTGTCGGACAGGATCGCCAGATCGCTTCCCCGCACACCATCGAACTGGCCGACCACGACCTGGTCGATATGGGCATACTTGCCGTAGAGTCCCCAGGCACGGTTCGTGAAGTCTGATCCGCTCGACTCGGCGACCCACCAGCGTCCCATGCCACCAGCACGGAACAAGCCGGCAATGTCGTCGCGTCCATCGTTGTTGAAGTCGCCGACGACGATCGACCGGACATCGTGCGCCCGCCAGTTGCCCCAGTTCTCAAAGTGGTAGTTCCCATCGCCACTCCAGAGGCCGACCTGCCAGTCCCCGTTGTCCATCCGCAGGGCGATATCCTGTTCGCCGTCGCCGTTGAAGTCTCCCTGGAAGCTCTCCATGAAGTTCCCCGGCGAAGCGGCTGCCAGGCTGTTGGAATAATTGCCCTCGGCATCGGCTGAGGTCATAAACCAGTTGCCGTTGCTCAAGCCGGTGATGGTCGAAGAATCGTCGTTGCGGATCGTGACCTGTGCGGTATTGTCTTCAACCTCAACAAATGCTCCGCGCGAGTCAATCGATGTAATCACGAACTCGAACTGTTCGTTGTACTCGATGTCCCCGTCGGCGATGACGGGCAATCGGACGCTTTCCGAATCGTGGCCGGCCAGAATCGTAGCCGAGCCCGTCAACGTCGTGAAATCTCTCGCGTCGGTCGAGATATGACGAATCTCGTAGTGAACCGTTACGTTCTGATCGACGGTGTTGTCGAGAGTCAGTTCCACGGTTGGATTCTGGTCTTCATCCGTAACGATATCACCAACGGAAACAAGGGCCCGATCATCGTTGCCGATGAAGCCGGTGGCGACGGCGTCGGACAGAACAATATCCAGTCCGCCGTTCATCAGATCGAAGAGGGCGACGCGGAAGGTTTCGTCGTACTCAACATTCGCATCGGCATTCACGTAGGCTGTAAGCGTCTTCTGCTCACCGGCCTGTCCGGTGAAGTTGAGCGTTCCGGTGTGATTTCCTCCAGCGACCGTGTAGTCGGAATTGAGATAGGCGGTGACATCGTCGAAGCGATAGTCGACCTGGAAGGCTCCGTCCACCTCCTTGTCGAGCTGGACGTTGAATTCGTAAACCGTCTGACTGTCGCCAGTGCCTTCCCGCTTGAAGACATCGCCGATTGTCAATGAGGCCTGATCGTCGTTGAGGATAACGGCCGAACCCTGGCTGTCAGCAATGCTCACGTTGCGACCGCTCGCCTGCAGATTCGACAGCATCATCGTGACCAGTTCCGAATACTCGACGATTTCGTCTCCGATGACCTGCAGCGTAATGGTCTGGGTTTCATCGGCATTCCCGACAAAAGTCAGCGTCTGTCCGTCGATGGCCGTGTAATCGCTGCCTGCGGTGGCGGTCCCTCCGTTCGTGGAAACGTCCACAGTGGTCTGGACATCGACTGCGGCGTCGAGTCTGACGGTGAAGGTAAATGCCGAGTTTCCAGCGTTCCCTTCATCCAGAGCGACGTCGTTGATCCAGAGTCCCGCTGAATCGTCATTCGTAATCGTGCCGATGCCCTGAGCGTCCGCGATCGTGACATCACGTCCGCCAGCGATCAGCAAATTGGATAGATTCACGTAGAACGTCTCATCGAGTTCCACAACCTGATCCCCACTGAGAACAATGGTGATCGTTTCCGTCTCTCCAGCGGTGCCATCGAAGTTCACCGAGCCTGAATTGGCGGTGTAGTCGGTTCCCGCCGCAGCTGTGTTGTCAGCGGTCGCGAAATCGACACTGAAGCCAGCATCCACGGCGTTGTTAAGCGTGGCCGTGAAGACAAGATTCGTCGTTCCAGCGTTGCCTTCATTGATCGAAACATCGTTAATGGAGACGGTCGAACTGTCGTCGTTGGTAATTGTTCCCAGCCCCTGGGAATCGGCGAAACTCACGTTGCGACCGGAAGCAGCGATATTCGAAAGGTTGACGAAGAAGCTCTCATCGAGTTCGGTCACTTCATCGCCATTGACCAGCACGGTGATCGTTTTCGTCTCCCCAGCCGTTCCGTTGAACGTCAGCGTGTTCGACGCCACGGCGGCATAGTCGCTTGAGGCACTCGTGGCTGTGTTGTCCGCGGTCACGTAATCCACTTCAATCGACGTGTCGACGGCATTGTCCAACGTCACCGTGAACACATAGCTGGTCGTGCCGGCATCACCTTCGTCGTGAGTGACATTGTCGATCGAGAAAGTCGCCGCATCGTCATTGGCAATCGTGGAACTGACTGCAGCAGCCGTGACGATGTCGTAGCCCGTTCCAGCCGCCAGTGTCAGGCTGACCGTTTCGTCGAGCTCGACGGTCGTATCGCCCGTCGGCGTGATGGTCACGGTGGCGGTCGTCACATTGGCGGCGAAGGTGACCGTGCCGTTGGTTCCGTCGAACGTCGCGGCTCCACTCTGCGTGTAGTCGGTATTGAACGTCGCCGTGCCGCCAATGTCGAAATTGGCTGTCATCGGATCGGACACGACACCGGAGCGGGTGAACGTATAAACGATGTTGGTCGCACCGTTCTCGGTCACCGACGCCGTGCTGACGGCCAGTGCCATCCCCGTGTCGTCGGCCGTGATCGTGGTCGTCGCGTTCGCATCGGTTGTCGTGTAGGCCGATGGAATGTTCGACAGAGTGACCGTGAAGTCCTCATCCGACTCAGCATCGGTGTCGCCAGCGACCTGGATCGAGAAGTTGGCGACCGTCTGGCCTTCGGCGAAGACCACGCTTCCACTGGGGAGGACTCCCCCCGCGAAGTCATCGGCGTTCACATCACCTGTCACAGCGTAGTTGTACGTCGCCGCGGGAAGCGTGGAAGAATCGGTGCTCGAACGACGCACGGTGTAGTTGATCGTCGTTGTCCCTGAATCCCCTTCGACGATCTCCGACTCGGAAGCGTTCAGAGTCACGACCGGAGCCAGCACCGTGACGACATGATCGGGAATGATCGAAAGACTGAACGCCGTGGCTCCGCCAAGCAGGCCCCCATCGTCGGCACCGATCGTTTCTTCGTACGTGAAGGAACCTGTCCCCCGACGGACTCCTCCGCTGGCCTCGAAATACAGGTCAATCGTGGAGCCGTCCCAGGCGACGAAATCGCCGTTGCTCACCGACATTGTCTTTGCAGCGTCAAGAAACAGCGATCCGTTCGTAATGCCGGTGATCTTGATGTGTGTCGATGAAATGTCACTCTGGTTGAGCGTGATGGCATCGGTCAAAGATGCCTGGGCCACGTATCCATCCCGGATGAGCAGGCCACCATCGTTGTTGCTCGTCGAATCGATGGTCGTGTAAGTCGCATCGCCCGCGAAATCAACATCCGGCCGGAAGTACAGATAGACGTTGCCGTTTCCGTAGCTGATGAACTCGCCTTCAGAGACTGCCTGCGTGAAGGCGGCATCCTTATAGAATGTTCCCCCGGTGATGCCTTCAATCTTGAAGTGGGTCGCCCCGGCAACGCGCGAGGTTTGATTTCGGATAATGGCGATCGCGCCCGAATCGGTATTCACATCGGTGAAGTCACCGACGCGGATGTTGGCGTTGAAGATGGACTGGGAGACGTTGCCGTCGACATCCGAAAAGGCATCGACCGATGCAAACTGGATGGTTCCCACTCGAACATTCGAGTAGCCGTAGATCTCGTCGTTACCATTGTAGACCCGCGCTCCGACAGACGAGACAGACGATCCCCCGGCCCAGACACCGCCGACGCCAGTAATGGTAAAGCGAAACTCGCCGCTTCCTGTCGTTTTGAACGCATCGAGCGCGAAGCGAGACTGAAAGTATTCGTCCGGCGTCATGAACAGCGTGATGCCTTCGTTGAACAGCTCATTGCCATCGTCGAAATAGACCGGATCACTGACATTCACAACAGCGGTTGCTTCAGCGGTGCTGAACGGAGTCATTCCCCCGTTCACGCTGGTGTCGACGAAGTCTCCAGCCACCCCGCCAGTTTCATCCCAGGAACGGAACGTCATCGTTGGTTGATCACCAAGGACCGTATTGAATCCCGCATTGGGAATGAAACTCAAATGCCACGTGCCGCTGAGCAGCAGTGCGTTGGACTCGGAGACATTCGTCAGATCCGTCCAGTCGATCCCGTCCTCCGAGTACTGCCAGAGACCGTTCGTGCTGTCGATCGAAGTAATCGCCAGCGCGGTTGGGTTTGCGACTTCAGTTCGCAATCCCCCCCGGCCGAGCCGGGCCAGAATGTCGGAAACGAGCGTGTCGGTTCCCCCGTCCGGATCCATCGATCCCGCCCTCGGATCCTGAACGCCCGGATTCAGGTAAGTATATTCGAGTGATTCCGGAACAGCGGGTCCATCATGATATGCTTTCGCCGGCAGCGTGCGGGAGAATGTCCCCCACAGTCCCTGACGCCCTGCGACCGTAGAGGACGGATTGGAAGGGAACTGATTCGGCGTTGAACCGATATTTGCATCCTGAGATCCGTGGCCGAACGTTGTGCCGTAGTGATTCACGGTGACTCCGTCCATCGCGAAGATGGATCCCCCTTTGCCGACACCATAGCCCTCGCCGCGTCGACCGGGATCGCCGCCGATTGCTTCGTTCGCTCCGAAGTAACTGTCGACGACCGTCAGAGCTCCCCCGCTGCGGACGAAGATACCGCCTCCGAGTCCGGCTCCACCGCCGCCACCGCCACTCGTTCCCGCTGGGATGTCCCAGGAATAGTCGACACCATTGGAACCATCGATCCCGTCCGCGCCTTCTTTACCATTTCCGACCCCGGGAAGAATATTGAGGCTCTGATCACTGTGATCGAGGTCATTGGAAACGGTTCCCCGCGAGCCGGCTGCGCCCCCGAGGAGTCGCGTTCCATTGAACCCACCGCCGCCGCCACCGCCACCACCACCGGCGAAGTTGCCCTGGGATCCGGCACCGCCAGCGTTGTTATTCACAGTCGTCCCGGCTCCCCCCGCACCACCGACGCCGAAGTTTCCGTCGACGAACGAACTCGTTCCGGCGGCTCCCCCGGTCGATGTGAACCCACCTGCGACCGCTGATGTCCCCGCTCCCGGAACACCCGCATCCCCGCCGTTACCGCCAACCGCCCGGTTGCCGGAGAGGATCACGTTCTGAATGGTGACATCCGCTCCGGTATTGACGAACACCCCTCCGCCAAGCCCGGCTCCCCCGCCGCCCCCGCCGCCGAATTCACTGGCGCCACCGTCGCCGCCCTGGGCCAGACCATCGGCGATTGTGAGATGAGCCAGATGAACCGTACCCGATTCGACAGTGAAGACACGGGACGTATCATCCCCGCTGATCGTAAGGTTTTCGGCTCCAAGTCCCCTGATGATGACCGATTCGCTTACGGACAGGGTGCCGTTTTTCAGCACGATTGAATCCCCGGCCAGGCTGCCATCGAACAAGATCTGATCGCCGACTCCCCAGCCTCCTCCGAAGTCCGTCTGAATTGTTTCTCCACCCGTCAATGCCCGCCCGAGAGCCGCGTTGGAGTCTCCACCGTGGTTGATCAGCAGGATCGCTTCCCGCAGTGTCATTTCGTTGTCGGACGTGATGTCGTCGGCCAGCGAATTGACCGTCACACTGGCTAACAGAGTCCGCCCCTCAAGAACTTCCGAAGCTCCAAACTGAGGACGAATCTTTTCAGCACGTCGCTTCGAGATACGCGCGGAACGGGAGCGAGAATTGAACATCATGAGGTGTACTGCCTGAGCTGGTGTAAGGAGAGTTATCTTGAAGGCCGTTGGGTGAGGTTGCGCCGCCGGAATGGGGACGCAACGAACGGTGGCAAACTTTTGGGACCGTATCAGCATCATCGAGTGCTCAGCCCTGGTAATCTAAGCGGAATTTGACGAGGCCGTAGAGTCCGTACAGCCGCGCCAACCGCGAGAAACGAATGAGGTTTTTGCCCCAGCTACCGCCGATACTTCAGTACACTCGTTTTCAGAACGCCGGCGGCACACGATTTGCGGCTTGAATTCTTCACGCCGGGAGTGCATCTCGCGGCGTTAGTTCATAAAGGGAATTCCACATGACCAGGGGACGGTTACACACGATGTTTACGCTGGAAAACTCGTCATGGCTCCCCGATCATCCTGGAAGGGCTACCTGAAAATCAGTCTCGTTTCGTTGCCGGTGAAGGCCTACACCGGCTCATCAAGTGGTGGCTCACCGATCAGTCTGAATCAATTGCACGAAAAGTGTCATAGCCGCATTCGCTATCGGAAGGTCTGCCCGATTCATGGCGAAGTTCCCAACGACGAGATCGTCTCCGGCTACGAGTACAGCAAAGACCAATACGTCGTGATCGATACCGACGAACTCGAGAAGCTGCGATCGGAGACGGACCACTCCGTGAACGTCGATTCGTTCGTTCCGTCCGATTCCATCGACCCGGCTCTGTTGACCGGGAAGACCTACTACCTGCTCCCAGACGGTCCTGTCGGACAGAAGCCGTACCAGCTGATTCAGGATGCGATGGCTGGGGGTGACCTGCACGCTATTGCTACGGTCGTGCTGTCCAAGCGAGAGCAGATTGTTCGCATTCGTCCCCGCGAAGGACTTCTTGCGATGGACGTGCTCGAATACAAGACCCAGGTCAAAGATCCGACGTCCTTTCAGGATGAACTGGTCGAGACGACGCTGAGTGCGCAGGAAAAGAAGCTGACAAAACAGCTCATTGGAGCGCTGGCCAGGAAGAAGTTCGATCCTTCCGAATACAAGGACCTCTACACCGAGCGTCTGACGCAGCTGATTGAAGCCCGCGTCCAGGGCGAAGAACTCGTCACTGCTCCCGCAGAAGAGGAGCCGCAGGTCATCAATCTGATGGAGGCGTTGAAGCAGAGTGTGAAAGACGCCGGCGGGAAGGGGGCCAAACCAAGTCGACGTCGGGCCGCCAGTTCGAAATCGACGCGGGCATCATCGTCGCGAAAGAGTACGAAGAAAAAGTCCGGGTAAACTCGCCGTCGGTTAAGGCTCGACTTGGGACGAATTTCTGAAAACTTCGAAGATGCTTCGAGACAGAACGATTCTCGATTATGATGAGGGTATGGACACGGCATTGGAGAGAGAGCGTTCCGAGGGAGCGACGTTTCGTCACTTGAGCAGCGAGTCCGTCGCTTTGACTGGACGGCTCCGCTCGCTGACCCGCCGCGAAGCAGCCGAGCTGATTCGGCAGCACGGCGGTCGATATCACTCACACGTCCTTCGGAGTACCACGATGCTTGTCGTGGGCGATGATCGGTTGCCGCTGCGATCGAATGGGAAGCCGACCGTCAATCTTCGCCGCGCAGTCCAACTTCAGAAGCTCGGAGCCACGCTCGTCATTCTCTCTGAAGATGAGTTCTTGCAGCGGATCGAACTTGTCACGCCGATGGAGGCGACCCGGGCTGCTCATCCACTCGGCGAAGCAGCTCGGCTGGCGGGCGTGCGGCGAGATCAGCTGCGCAGCTGGGTCAAAGCCGGTCTTGTCAAACCCTCGCGGTCCGTGGGAACACTTCATTACTTCAACTTTCGTCAGGTCGCTGCCATCAGGCGGCTTCAGGAACTCCTCCAGTCTGGAGTCAGCGCCCGGCGATTGCAGCACAGTCTGAAGCAGCTGCAAACCTGGCTGCCGCAGTCTCGCGAGACGCTGCCGCAACTCGATCAGTTCGGAAGCCTCCTCGCATTCCGTCGCGACGACGGTCGGCTCGCCGATGTCGCCGGTCAGCTGCTGATGGACTATGAAACGGAAAGCGATGATTCCGGTCCGGTTTCAGTTGCATGGCCAACTTCTGAGGCAGCCTCGGATCCCCCGGAGACGCTGTTTGAGCAGGGTGTCGAACTGGAGATGCAGGGACGCCTTGCGGAAGCCGCTGAGTGCTATCGGCTGCATCTTCGAGAACACGGACCCGACGCGGCCGTCTGTTTCAATCTGGCGAACACCCTGCAGGAACTCGACCAGTACGGAGCGGCTATTGAACGGTATCGCCAGGCCGTGGAACTTGAACCCGATTTTGTCGAAGCCTGGAACAACATGGGCGACGCCCTGGCCGAGTTCGAACAGTTCGATGATGCCCTGACCGCGTGGAAGACTGCACTCCAGTGGAATCCCCACAGCCTGGATGCCCTTTATAACCTTGCCGAGACGCTCGAATCTCTCGACCGCTGCGAAGAGGCCCGCCCCTACTGGAAACGGTATGTTCAACTCGATCCTCACAGCGAATGGGCCGAATACGCCCAGCGGTGTCTGGGTGAGTCTTCTGCATAAGCAGACTATGGCAATCGCAGCCGCTTGCGGATCGATTTCGTGATCGACTGCCGGATCGCGTCCATTTCCGCCCAGGGGTCTTCGCCGAGCGATCGCAGTCGTTCGCGAATGTTGCTGATGGTAAAAGCCTGCGAACTTTCGACGTCGGGAAGCTCCTCCCAGAAGAGCGGAGTTGCAATCGGCGCCCCCGGTCGCGCTCGCGTGGAGTAGGCTGCGATGGCCGTTGCTCCTCGACCGTTCCGTTGATAGTCGATATAGATCTTCCCCGTCCGCGCTTTCTTCGACATCGTGGCCGTGTAAGCATCCGGAGACGCGGAGACCATTTCTTCCGCGACTCGCTGGCTGAACGTCTTGACCTCCTCCCAATCCTGACGGCGAGTCATCGGCACGACTACGTGAAGCCCTTTTCCTCCGGTCGTCTTTGCGAAGCAGGTCAGTCCGAGTTCCTCCAGAAACGACTTCAATTCCAGTGCTGCTTCGACGACGCGAGACCAGGTAACCGCTTCGTCCGGATCGAAATCGAAGATCACACGGTCCGGCTGTTCGAGCCGATCGATTCGTGATCCCCAGGGGTGCAGTTCCAGCACTCCCATCTGCACGATCGAAGCCAGCCCCCGCACATCGTTGATCATCAGATAGTCTTCGACACCCTCTTTCTCCTGAATCGGAATCCGCTTCACGTCCTCCGGGGTGCCCGCGGCGGCATGCTTCTGAAAAAAGCACTTGCCGCTCGCTCCCGAAGGGCAACGAACCAGACTGACGGAGCGATCGATCAGTTGCGGCAGAATCCAGTCGGCGATCTCGACGTAATATCGGATCAGATCCAGCTTCGTAATTCCCGGCTCCTTGAACAGAATCTTGCCGGGACTCGTGATGCGAACATCGGCCAGTTGTCCAAGCTGCTCTTCGGAGAGTGTCATTTCCGCAGCCGGTTTCGACTTCGTGGAAGAAGACTTTTTCATGGTCTTGATCTCCGTCGGCGGACCATTCCCATTCTGCTGGCGAACAATTGATGTGGCCGGTTTATCTTCCCGCAGTCCCTGGAACGACGGATGCCGCAGACGGTTGTCGCCGGTCCAGTTGGAGAACTCGACCTGAGCCACGGCGTCGGGACGCACCCATGTCGTTTGTCGATCGGTCCCCTCCGGTTTCGTCGCGAATGGATTCGCTTTGATCTTCCGCGCGGTCAGCCGTTTCGTCAGATCGCGAAGCACGGCATCGCTGAAGCCGGTGCCGACTCGACCGGCGTAGATCAGCTCTCCGTCTGACGAGAAATACCCCAGAAGAAGAGCACCGAGTCCCTGCCGCGACCCCGACGGGGGTGTGAATCCGCCAATGACGAACTCTTCGCGAAACAGACATTTTGTCTTCAGCCAGTCGTGACCTCGCCCGGAACGATACGGTCGATCGCGACGCTTTGAGATGATTCCTTCGAGTCCGAGCTTGCAGCACTCTTTGAAGAACGTGGGACCAGATCCGATCTGATGATCGGAGTACTGCAGGCGAGCCGCATCAGCCGAAGCCATCAGGTCGGCCAGCACCTTCTTACGGGCTTCGAGCGGATTCTTTCGCAGGTCACTCCCGTTGAGGAAAAGAATGTCAAACGCCTGATAGACCAGCTTGCCGGTCGTCTTGCGACGGAATGCGTTCTGCAACTGTTGAAAACTGCTTACTCCGTTCTGATCGATGGCGACCACTTCGCCATCAAAAACAGCCGAATCGGCGTCGAGCTTCGCAATCGACTCGGCCAGTTCGGGGAAGCGGGCGGTCCAGTCGTTCTGATTGCGGGTGAGCAGCCGGACTCCACCCCGGTTGAGAAACGCGAGAAGCCGATATCCGTCGAACTTAATCTCGTGAAACCAGTCTTCTCCTTCCGGGGCCTCGGGACTGAGAGTGGCCAGCTGCGGGTCGATTCTTTCGGGAATCGACTCTCCCGGCGTAGATCGAAATGTCGACTTCTGCTTGCGAGTCGCTCGAGCGAGCGACCGCGGCTGTTTACCGGCCTCGACCTCGTCGAGCGTCCTTCCGGTCTGCACACTTTCCGTCAGTTCGGCGGTAACGTCATACTCGTCTTCAGAGCGGGCTTCCTCGTCCTTTTCCTTGATCAGGAGCCAGTTGTCGGCCGTTTCGCCTTTGCTTTTCATCCGGACCAGCGTCCAGCCGCCCCGCAGTTTTTCGCCGCGAAGTCGGAACTTCATCTTCCCTTTTCGATACTGGGCCGAGAGATCGGAATCGGCGTCCCACTCGCCGCGATCCCAGACAATGACCGCCCCGGCTCCATAGTTTCCCTTGGGAATGACTCCCTCGAAATCGGCGTACGAAAGCGGGTGGTCTTCCACATGGACGGCGAGCCGCCGTTCCGCAGGGTCGAGACTGGGCCCTTTGGGCACGGCCCAGCTTTTCAGGGTTCCGTCGATCTCAAGCCGAAAGTCGTAATGCAGCCGGCGAGCTCGATGCAGCTGGACAACGAAACTCGCACCAGCGCGGGGTGAGTCTTCCCCCGCCGGCTCGGGTGTGCGGTTAAACTTTCGCTTTTGTTTGTACTTTTCAAGTGTCATGGCGACGGGCTGCCTGATCGGGCTATCTCGATCCTATCGATGAAGGTCGAAGCAGCAAGAGGCGTTCCGGGTGAGGAAGGAAATCGACGCCGTGCATTGCCTGACCGCCCCCTGTGTGAGATAGTTCCCTTCGTTCGCGTATCAGAATTGCCCAGCAGGAGTGAGAAACCAGGGATGACGACTGAAATCCGGGCTGTCGTGTTTGACCTCGATGGCCTGATGTTCAATACGGAAATGATCTTCAACCAGACCGGCACCGAACTGCTGCGTCGGCGGGGGATTATGGATGTCCAGCCGGTCATCGACCGGATGATGGGCCGCCGCGCTCACGAAGCGTTCACGGAGATGATCACCTTCTGCAAGCTCGATGAAACCGTGGCCGATCTGCAGAAAGAGTCGAACGAGATCTTCCATCAGCTGCTGTTCGAACAGATCGAGCCGATGCCGGGACTCTTCGAACTGCTCGACCGGATCGATTCGTTGAGCCTCCCCAAAGCGGTCGCGACCTCTTCGGGCCGCAACTATTTGCAGGATGTGCTCGGTCATTTCGATCTGCTCGATCGCTTCCCGGTTACGTTTACTTCCGAAGACGTGACCCACGGCAAGCCGCATCCGGAGATCTATCTCACTGCCTCGAAGCACCTGGGACACGAACCCCCGCATGTGCTCGTCCTGGAAGACAGCAGCAATGGTACGAAAGCCGCGGCTGCTGCCGGGGCTCACATCGTTTCCGTGCCGCATCAGTTCAGTGCCGGCCAGGATTTCTCGCAGGCCCGGTACGTCGCCACTTCGCTGATCGATCCTTACATTCTCGGATTGCTGGACGCGGCTGAGCAGTCTGCTTCCTGAAGCCGCTGCGTCCCATCCTTCATTCTCTCACCACAAGCAGTTTGTCATGGCTCCTCAGCGGAAACGCTATCCCACTCGCAACAAACCGACGCCCCGCGGTCCTCTCGCTCCCGAGCATGTTTCGCCACTGCCGCTCGAAGTTGAACCGGCCGAGGAACTGCCGGTCGTCGAAGTGAAGTCCCCGGTTCGGCATCCCATTCTGTACCGCAAACGCCTCGGCAAGTTCGATCAACGAGCTCGTCCGGGTGACCTCGTACGACTGCAGCTTGAAGATGGAGAACATTTCGGCTTCGGACTCTTCAACTCCCGAGCCGAGGCGACCATCCGCGTCCTCAATCGCACCGAAGAACTCCCCACCCGTGCGTGGTGGGAGCGGATTCTCCGGCAGGCATGCGAACTTCGGCAGGAGCGGCTCGGGCTGGACGAGGTTGCGAACACGTATCGCATTGTCCACGCGGAATCGGACCTGCTCCCCGGTATTGTGATCGACCGTTACGACAACATCCTCAGTGCGGAATGCTTTTCGCTCGGCATGTTCCGCCGTGCCGGCGAGCTGCTGGAAATTCTGCAGTCTCAACTCGGCACCGAACACTGGCAGATCGTCACCGCTCCCGCTTCGCTCGAAACGGAAGGCTTCGACGAGCCGCGACAGGCTTCCGAGAACTGCCCCGATTCCACCGTGGTGCAGGAATTCGGCACCCGCTTTCGCGTCAACTTTCTGCAGGGCCATAAGACCGGTTTCTTCTGCGACCAGCGGGAGAACCGGAAACGTCTGGCCGAGTACTGCGCCGGCAAGTCGGTTCTCGACCTTTGTTGTTATACCGGAGGTTTCTCGCTGCAGGCCAGCGTGCTCGGCAAAGCGGCCGATGTCACGGGAGTGGACCTCGATGAAGATGCCATCGCAATCGCCAAAGCGAATGCGAACCTGAATCAGCAGAAGATCCGCTTCACTCACGCCGACGTCTTTCCGTACATGCGGGACATGCTGCGGAACGAAACCCGTTACGACGTGGTGATCCTTGACCCTCCGAAGCTGATCTCACGCCGCGATGAGTTCGATGAGGGCCGCAAAAAGTACTTCGATCTGAACCGGCTCGCCTGCCAGCTGGTGAAACCGGGCGGGCTGCTGCTGACCTGCAGCTGTTCGGGACTGATGCCGCCTGACGAGTTCTCCAAGACAATCGCCGCCTCGATTCCGAGTGACCGGAGCGGTTCGTTTCTGTATAAATGGGGAGCGGCGGGGGATCACCCGGTCGCGACGCATTGTCCGGAAACGGAATATCTCAAGGCTTATCTCGTCCAGATCAACGAGCGTTGACCATGCAGAGACTGCTGGGGAAACTGAAAATCATCGGCCCCGGCATTCTTGTCGCCGCCACGGGCGTCGGAGCAGGGGACCTGGCCACCGGCGCTCTCACCGGAAGCATTCTCGGCACGGCCGTCCTCTGGGCCGTGCTTGTCGGGGCGTTGTTCAAGTTCGCTCTGAACGAAGGGCTCACCCGCTGGCAGCTGGCGACCGGAACAACGCTGCTCGAAGGCTGCATTCGTCACTTCGGCTGGCTCTTTCTGATCGGCTTCCTGTTCTACCTGCTGCTCTGGTCGTTCTTCGTTGCGTCTGCTCTGATGAGTGCGTGCGGCGTGGTCATGCACGCGATCCTGCCCATTTTCGGCAGCCCGGAGAATGACAAGTTCTACTGGGGAATCCTGCACAGCCTTATCGCGGTTGGCTTGATCTGGACCGGCGGCTATCGGACCTTCGAGCGCGTCATGCTCGTCTGCATCGGCCTGATGTTCGTCACCGTGACGGCGACCGCCATCATTGTTCGGCCCGATCTTTCCGCGATTCTCAGCGGCATCTTCGTTCCGTCGATTCCCGATCTGCGTGGCGACGGACTGACGTGGACAATCGCCTTGATCGGCGGCGTCGGCGGGACGCTCACGATTCTCTGCTACGGCTACTGGATTCGCGAAGAAGGTCGCTGTTCACTCGACGATCTGTCGAACTGCCGGATCGATATCGCCAGCGGTTATTTGATGACGGCGATCTTCGGCATGGCGATGGTCGTTATCGGCTCGCGGATTCAACTCGACGACGGTTCGCCGGCTCGAACGATCGTATTGCTTGCCGAAGAACTGAAGGCGAGCCTCGGCGGCTTCGGCCCGGCTGCCATGTGGATCTTCCTGATCGGCGCCTGGGGAGCGGTCGCCAGCAGTCTGCTCGGCGTCTGGCAAAGCGTCCCGTATCTCTTCGCGGATGTCTATGAATCGCTGACAGCCAAGATCAAGAAACGCGAACGTCGCCCCGTTTCGACCTGCTCCCGACCGTATCGGATCTATCTGCTCGGCCTCGCTCTGCTGCCGATGCTGGCCCTGACCAACGACTTTAAGACTCTGCAGAAACTTTACGCCGTCTTCGGAGCCCTCGTTATTCCGCTGCTCGCGATCATCCTGCTGATTCTCGGCAACTGGACCAAAGCCATCGGCAGCAATTCCCGCAATCCACTCTGGAGCAACGTCGTACTCGCACTCGCGCTGGCGTTCTTCTGCATCACCGGCTACCTCGCCTTCGTCCCCGCGAAGATGCAGCCCAACAAAGCGAGCCTCGATCCGCCGATGAGTTCCCAGCACGTTGTGGTCAACATCGATCGTTGATTCCGAGCTGGCACTCGCGAAGCGCGTAGGCTCCAGGAGCACACCTCAACCTCGGTTGGGTATACGCCGCTATGCGTGCGGCGATAAGCGTTCTACGACCGCGTCAGGTACGTTTCCAGAATCGACTGCATGATGAAGCGGTCGATCAAACGGGCGGCTTTGTATTCGCGGTCTTCTTCACAGCGGACGGAAGCGTCCTTGTTCACATCGTTGATGTGCACTTTGATGCCGGCGTCGTGGAGCAGATGGCCGCAGTCTTGAATCCACTTTTGTGGACCATTCGTCTGGAACAGACCGCGAAGATGATGCAGATGGCGGAACTGGCCCAGAGGGCGGCTCAGCGAACGCTGCTGGGGATCAACGGCGATGAACCCGGCGAACTGGAGCGGATGGGTCAGCACGAGATCCATGGCCCGGTTGGCCTGCTCGCGGCGTCCCATCACGAAGATACGTTCGGAATGCACGTTGTAGTAACTCGCCACGCTCTTCACGGTCGTCTCGACAACCTGCAGCAGGCGGGCGGTCGTGGACGCATCCTGCAGCTGACGGGAATCGATCTCAACGCCCAGATAGTTCTGCGAACTGATCTGGTCCATCTGATAGAAGAAGTCGTCGGTCGACTCCTCGCGGGACTGCAGATAGACGATCAGCGGATACGCATAACGCGGCTCGTACTTCGGCGGAGCGAAGACGTGGGCGTCGCCGCCGTAACCGGCGTGGAATGTCAGGTCCATTTCCCCAGCATCTTCTCCACCCTGGAAACCCGAGCCGAACCCATCGAAGAGATCGTCTGAGGAAACCGGGCCGGGAAAAGAGTCGTGTCCGATGTGCGTGATTCGATTCATGACGGGTGTGGTAACCTGTGCTTCCGTATTCGCCTCAAAGAGACTGATTCCGCGATCCGCGTCGTTACGACTACGGAGACTGCGGCTCGCCGTTTCCGGCGGATCGATACCGGGAGAACTTCTTCAACGGGAAGTGCTCGCCGGGACATTCCGTGGATTTGATCTGCCCATGACCGGCAACCCGGTCACGGGAGATCGTAAACTCGTTCTGCAGGAAACCGAGAAGACGCTCGAGCGCCCGCAGCTGGGCGGGTGTCGGTAGTTCGTCTTCGAAGTTTCCAATCAGGCAGATGCCGATTCCAAACTCGTTAAACAGCGGATGTCCGGCATGAGCCCCCTCAATTTGCTCATGCCAGCGAAAGGTCGGCGCGACTTCGCCGTCCTGCATTCCGTGTCCGTTGCCGATCACAAAGTGGTACCCGATTCCCCGCCACGGCTTCCCCTCATTGTCGCGCCGTTGCGAATGAACACGGTGAATGGCCTCCACGCTTCCAGCTTCAGTCGCTGAATGATGAAGCACGATATACTTCCAGCCTCGCGGCTCAATCTTGAGCTTCCAGGCGGAACTCTTCGTGACTGCATCGGAAGAGGCGGCTTCCTGCCGTACCGATCGTTCCAGCCGGTCTTCTGCGAATCCCTGTTCTGACCCATTCGTTCCGCAGATCATGACCAGCAAAACCGTTGCGACCGTGCGCGACGGAAAGGATGGTCGACCTGAAAACGAAAAATGAATGAAAGGCAGAGATTCAACTCCAGTGGAACGACTTATCTCGACTTCGGAGCTGCACTTTAATCCTGCCTCCGAGGGGTGTCAATCTGTGGTTTTCGCCCTCGGGCTCGACATTGCCCATGGCGACTCCACCCCCTCAGCAGTTCCGGCATCACCTGTCAAACTGGCTAATCGGCGCGAACCTTGCGGCCCCGTCAAACTCACCTCAACTTGACCAGTGTGAGGATTTCCCGCTTCGAGTGCCGGTTATGTGCATCGTGAGACGTTTCAAAAAATTCTCAACGATTCTCCCACCCGATCGAGACATCCGGGTTCAGATCCGCTGTTCGACCGCGAGTTGTGTCAGCGCGTATGCACAGGCAGCCGTCGAAAGCTGAGGGCCGAGCGCCTGAGACACGGAAATGAGCTCCGCCTGCTGCAGCAGGGGTTCACGTCGTATGACCTCGCGGACCAGGAACTCACAACTGCCTGAGGCCACGACCGATCTCGGCGGCACAGAGAACGTATCGAGCACCCGCTTTAAAGAGGCGGAGATCTGTTCGAACTGCCGGTCCCGCAACTGTCGGGCGATGTCCCGCCATCCCTCTTCCGGCAGCAGATCGGCGTCGCTGCAGAGCATTCGAGCCAGTCGCTGGCGGGCACAGGCGATCGTTGCGGGGCGACCATCGGCGGTCGAACAGTCGTCAGGATCTTCCGAAACCTCTTCGAGGATCAGGGCGACATCGTGCATCGTCGCAAAGAGTTCGGCGGCCAGTCCGACAGACGTTCCCTCGACAATCACGTTCTGAGCGACGGCGCAGACGGGCGTTCTCAGCCCACCGGTATAGACCAGCTCGCCCGACTGCAGACGCTCGAAGTCGGTTAGACCGGACGGCATGGGGATTCCTCCTTCAAGAGGAATCAGATCCGTCGTAGTGGAGCCGATGTCGATCAGCAAACCCGCTTCATCCAGAGTGAGCGCCCGGCCGGCCCAGCTGGCGAGGGCCATCCAGTTCGACGCCGCGGTGAGGCGAGGAAACTCCTTTGCCGTTTCAGGATCAACGAACTCGCGTGATGTCTGCCAGATCAGAACGGGAACATCGCCCGCGGCGGCAACAACTGCATCGGTCAGAAAGGAAACCCCTTCCGCCTGCGAGGCGAAACAGTCGGCCAGTTCCCCGGTCATGGTGAGGACGATGACGCGCGCGGGGCGGAACTGTATCAACTCCTGTTGAATAGTGTCCGTCACCTTTTCCCAGGACTTCCAGAGCGGGAACGGAAGTGAGTGTGCGTTACGGTATGCATCGGCGAACTTGATATTCGCTCCGCCGAGATCGATGCCAATGATGTTGTCGCCGCGACTCACGGTTTGTTCCGTGAACTGGCATCGTCCGCGACGTGAATCACCATCGTGACCGACTCGCCGGGACGCAGGAGATGTTCCGCGTTGTCCAGCGTTGCCCAGACTCGAAACGAACCATCGATCGGATCGAACTGCGGATGCACGAAGGTAATCTTCCCCTGCACCTGAAGCGGAGAGGCATTCTCCGTTCCACCAGAGACTGCGATCGAGACCGAAGCGTCGAGCAGTTGATGATGCCGGTATTTCGCGGGCAGAACCGCCTCTGCTCGCAGCGTCGACAGGTCAATCACTTTTACGAGCGTCGTTCCCGGTTGAACCCATTCGCCGGGCTGCCGATCGATTCGTTCGACGATGCCATTGAGCGGAGACAGAATCGAACGCCGCTTGAGAGCCGTCATCGCAATCTCGTGTTCAATGCCGGCCAGCGTCGCGTTGAGGTCGAGAACCTCCTGCTCATGAACGGCCTGTTCGCCCTCGAGAGCCGCCTTCTCCGCGAGCAGTCGCAAACGGGCGACTTCAGTTTGCGAGACGGTTTCCGGATATTTCCGATTCGCTTCCTCGGCTCGTTCGAGTTCGGCTTGGGCGACTTGCGTGGTTTTCTTCGCCAGGGCTTCGCGAATCTGATTGCGAGCCTCGCGGCGGGCAATCTCGAGTTGAGTCGCCGTCTTCTCCAGATCGAGTTCCGCCTCGGCCTGATTGAGCTCGGCCACGAGCTGACCCGATTCGACCGTCTGTCCTTCACGAACCTTGAGCGATTCGATCACGCCGAGATCGCGCGCGGGAATCTCGGCGGAGCGAATGACCGATAGAAATGTCGACTCCGCGACAATCTCCTCGGCCTCGGCCGGCCGGCTCAGGCAGAGACCGGCCAGCAGCAGAGCGAATGACAGGCAACGACTACTTCTGGGCAGACAGATCGACACAGATCACCTCTTTGTCGTTGCGGATGTAGCAGCGGCGGTGGGCAAACGCCGGGTGCGTCCAGACGACCGGACGTCCGAATGCATCTCCCGTCGGCTCGATCACGTGGGCGCGTGAGATCTCGCGGAATCCATTGCGGCTCAGGTTCACGAAGACGAGATCGCCGGCTTCCGTGAACAGCACGAATCGATTCCCATTCTTCACGATGAACGCCGTTGCATGCGGAGCAGGGCGGTCGCCGGTGATGAGTTCCGTCGTTTCCCAGAGTCGTTCGCCCGTGTTGAGATCAGCCGCGACAAACGTTCCCGGGCGCACGTTGCAGCCGTAGATGACGCCATCTTCAACGAAAGGCGTGCTGTTGGCCGGATAAACCCCGGTGCGGCCCGTGCCGGTCCAGAGCGGTTCGGCCTGAGGCTGTCCATCTCCCCCCGCCGTAATTCGGAAGGCAGCTCCCGTATCCCCCATGCCGGCGGCGTACAGCAAATCGCCTTCAAGTCGCGGCGTGGCAATCGACATCCCGTACTGCGGCTTGAGCGGCTGACTCCAGTAGACGGATCCATCGAGCGGATTGAGACTGTTGATCGATTCGGCATGCCAGATGATCAGCTGCTTCGTCCCGGCGACATTAATCATCGTCGGCGGTGCATAGCCGGGTTCCTCGGCCGTGAGATTCTTCCAGACGACTTCCCCGGTCTTCCGGTTGAACGCCACAGCCGTGCTGCCTTCTCCGCCGACGATGCAGTACAGCAGATCGCCATCAACAAGCGGATGCCCCGAGTAGCCCCAGAAAGGAGCCTCTTCCATTCCGAATTCCTGCTTCAGGGAACGTGACCACTGCTTCTTCCCATTTTCGGCGTTCAGGCAGGTCAGATCTCCTTCAGCTCCGAGCGCGTAAACAAGACCGTCATGCACGGTCGGCGTACAGCGGGGGCCGGACGGATAAGAGACGAAATAGGAGCAATCGTACTTGTACTCCCAGATCTGCTTTCCGGTATCCGCATCCAGACAGAGGATGCGTTCTTCGCCGATCAGCCGGTTCCTGGCTGAAGCACTCGGAGCCAGATCGCCGCTGTCGAGCTGGTAATCGAAGAGATAGACTTTTGAGCCGGCCACGGCTGGACCGGCATAGCCAAGACCGACTTCCTTTCGCCAGAGCACCGGCGGCCCCTCTTCCGGGAACTTCTCGATCAGACCCGTTTCTTCCCAGACGCTGTTTCGTTCCGAGCCAAGCCATTGGGGCCAGTCATCTGCCTGGACACTTTCGCAAGACAAGAGCAGAGCCGCAGCCATCATCCACACAGATCGGTTCATCCAACACATCGTCGCAGTTCCTCCAGGTGAGTGGCCGACGGTCAGCGAGTCCAGTCAGGCCAGGGCGAATCAAAAGTCCGTAGGGATTCTGACCGTGGGTCGGCAAAGGTCAACTTGCAGGCATGCAGCATCATCGGGGGAGCCTCGAGACTGATCGTCTGCTGTTCACCCCATTGCTGATTCGTCTTGTAAACCGGATCGCCTACAATCGGGACGCCGAGGTGCCAGAGATGCACTCGAATTTGATTGGTGCGGCCCGTCACTGGAACAGCTTCGACCAACGCTTCGCCATTCTCGAAACGCTCCAGCACGCGGAACTGTGTCACGGCTGCATCGCCCTCTTCGTCGACGCCGCGGAAACCGAGTTCGTTCGGTTTCCTGGAGATAGCAGCCTCACAGCGCGTCTCATTCCATTCGGGATGCCCGTGCACGCGACAGACGTAGCTCTTCTTCGCCAGTCCCTTCTCGAACTGGCGTTGAATCCTTTGCGAGACATCGCGATGCATCGTGAAGACAACCAGGCCAGTCGTGTTGGCATCGAGCCGATGAGCGGGCCGCAGGTGCAGTTCCGGAAATGCCCGATCGAGCAAGCCGGTCATTGAATTCCGATTGAACCGCCCGCAGGGATGCATCGGCAGCGGAGCCGGTTTATTGAAGACAACGTAATCGTTCTCCCAGGCGATGATGCGAATATCGGCATTCACGTCTGGTTCGATGGTATCGGGTTCGAGCCGCGTGAGGCGTTGCCCGGAGCGGACGATCGAATCTGCACTCAACGTCTGTTGACGATCGCGAATCAAACCGGCTTCGCAGATTCGCTGCCATTCGTCGCGGCCGAGATGCGGGTGGTAGTCGCAGACGAAATCGAGCAGGGTCCACTGATGATATCGCAGCGGAACGTTGAGCGGGCGTTCGTTCGTGTAAGCAACCGATCCGGGCAATGGCGTCGCCGCCTGACGAATCATCGCTTCCCGATCGGCAATGCTCAGGGGCGGTCGCTCTTCCGAAGGCTGCCAGCAGTAGGGGCAGGACTTGCCCAGTTCGTAGTGCTCATGCTGCTGATCGTCAGCGGTCAACGGGTGTTGACAGGCGTAGCACTGCGTGGTTTCGGTTTCTTTCAGCTTCGGGTTCAGAGCGACGCGATGATCGAATACGAAGCAGTCGCCCTGATAGTGTGCGCCGCCGCATTCTTCGAAGTACTTGAGAATGCCTCCTTCGAGCTGGTAGATCTGCTCGAAGCCTTCGCGTTCCATGAACGGGCCGGCTTTCTCGCAGCGAATGCCGCCGGTGCAGAACATCACGATCGGCTGCTTCTTCAAATCCTCCGGCAACTCCCGCACAGCTTCAGGGAAATCGCGGAAGTGATTCACTCCGATCGGCAGGGCATTCTCGAACGTCCCGAGTTCGACCTCGTAATCGTTGCGGGTATCGAGCAGCGTGACCGGGCGGCCTTCATCGAGCCACTTCTTAAGTTCCTCCGGCGTCAGCTTGGGCGAAGTCCGCTCGCCGGGGGCGATTCCTTCGACACCAAAGGCGATGATCTCTTTCTTGATCTTCACCAGCAGGCGACTGAACGGCTGATAGTCGCTGAGGCTCTCTTTGACTTCCAGATCCTTCAGCAGCGGATCGCGACGCAGATGCGCGAGCAGAGCGTCGATTCCATCCCGGCTGCCGGCCATGAAGAGGTTGATCCCCTCCGGTGTGAGCAGAATTGTCCCTTTGAGCTCCTGCTCCTGGCAGAGTTCGCGGAGCTCCTGCCGCCGCTCGGGCAGCTGGTCGAGCGGAACGAACTTGTAGGCAGCGATATTGACGATCGGCTTCCCCACGGGAGCCGTCTCGATCGAACAGGTTTCAGAGGACGCGGACATCAGACAACTGGCATTAGCGAAGGTCTACGAAACAGACGGCAGAACCGCCGACAATGTGCGGTATTGTAGTTTCTGACCGCCATAAAGTCTTGATGTTCACCCATTTTTCGCAGAGAGCACTGTCTGATCGCAGACTTCGCAGATCGAGGCCACGGTCGCATCGCAGAGTTCGTCGATCTCAGCTGCGGGCATCGCCACGGCTGGCATCAGAACAATCACATTGCCCAGAGGCCGAATGATGACTCCTCGCCGGCGGGCCGCCAGCGTGACCTGATGACCGATCCGCACTTCCGGCCCGTACGGCTGCTTCGTCTCGCGGTCGACCACGAGTTCGATACCGACCATCACTCCCTTCTGCCTGATTTCTCCGACGTGAGGATGATCGCTAAGTTCCGACAGGCGACTCTGCATTTGCTCGGAAATTGTCGCCACGTTGCCGAGAACATTCCGTTCGTCGAACAGTCGCAGATTCTCCAGCGACACGGCTGCCGCCAGCGGATTTCCCGTATATGTGTGGCCGTGATAAAAGGTCCGGCCTTCGTGCGGCTGGCCGAGGAAGGCGTCGTGAATCTCGCTGGTGACCATTGTCGCGGCCAGCGGCAGATAGCCAGCCGTGATGCCTTTGGCCAGACAGAGAACGTCAGGCACGACCTGTTCCTGCTCGCAGGCGAACATGGTTCCGGTCTTGCCGAAGCCGACAGCGACTTCATCGGTAATCAGCGGAATACCGTGGCGGGCGGTCACTTCGCGAACGTGCTTCAGGTAACCGGCGGCGTGCACCAGAATCCCGGCGGCTCCCTGAACGATCGGCTCCATGATGAAGCCGGCGATGCGCTCGTGGTGCTCGGCGATTGTCGCTTCGACCTGATCGAAACAGTGCTGCAGCCACGAGTCAGCATCGTGTCCCGGCGGAACGCGGTAGGCGACGGGACTGGGAACCGTCAGCGTTTCGAACAGCATGCCGCTGAAGGGGCGGTGAAAGGCTTCGACCCGGCCGACAGCGACCGACCCGAATGTGTCCCCGTGATACGACTCGGCGACTCGTACAAAAATGCGGCGTTCTGGCTCCGGGTTTGATTTCTGATAGTGATACTGCACGACCATCTTGAGCGCCGCCTCAACCGAAGTTGCCCCGGCATCGGAGAAGAAGGCGTGATTCAGCCCCTCCGGCGTTCGCTGCACCAGTTGATGAGCGAGCTCGATGGCCGGCGGACTCGAGAGACCGAGCAGCGTCGAATGAGCGATCTTAGCAAGTTGTTCTTTGATCGCGGCATCCAGTTCCGGAACGCGATGTCCGTGAACGTTGCACCAGAGCGAGGAGATTCCGTCGAGATAGCGACGCCCCTCGACATCGGTCAGATAGAACCCTTCTCCCGATTCGATGATGGGAGCTTCTTCTTCAGCCCACGCGGTCATCGGCGTGAAGGGGTGCCACAGTTCGGTGTTGTCCCAGGCGCGGAGATCAGACACGTCCCGTCGTTCCTTTCTTTTTTGGCTCAAGGCCGCAGCGGGCAATGATCCACACCGCCTTCATCGCTTCGTTCATATTGATTTTCGATTCACCCACTTCGCGATCGACAAACTCGATCGGCACTTCGGTGAACTTCGCTCCCACGCGGGCACAGCGGAAGAGCAACTCTTCCTGTACCGAATAGCCACGAGACCGAAACTCCGAGAAGTCAATCTTCCGCAACAGGTCGCAGCGATAGGCGCGATAGCTGCCGCTGCAATCGCGGATCGGCAGGCCCATCCAGCAGCGGCTCCAGAAGTTGATTGACTTGCTCATGAAGTGCCGCTTGAGAGGCCAGCCCTTAATCGAGCCCGACTCAACATAGCGAGAACCGATCGCGACATCGGCGTCGGTCGTTCGCAATGCCTTGACCAGATCGGGCAGGTAGCGGGGATGATGACTGAAGTCGGCATCCAGATTGATCAGAATGTCGTAGTCCTGAGCGATCACGTGCTGAAACGCGAACAGGGTGGCCGAGCCGAGCCCCCGTTCTCCCTGCCGACTGTGCAGCTGAATCTTCGGGTCTTCAGCGGCTCGATCGAGCACAATCTGGCCGGTGCCGTCCGGAGACTCATCATCGATCACCAGCAGATCCGCCTCCGGCAGCGAACTACGGATTTCGGTCAGCAGTCGAGAGATGTTCTCCGACTCGTTGTACGTGCAAATCGTGACAACGATGTTCGGAAGAACCTGTTCGGCGGGTGGTGTCGTGACGTCCTGTGTCAAAGAAGACCTCAGAGTTCTGCGGGGTGTTTGCGGTCCCGGGCGGGAAGGGGAAATCTTTTGGATTCTGCCGCTGAGACACAAGTCCGGGGCAGGGATTTTGCCGATTTCCGCTGCAAAAGGCGGGAAATGATTGCGTCAGACCGCGCGATTGCGGCAGAATCGGCCATGGATCCACAGGAACTCCAGGCAAAACGGTGGCAGGTCGGTGCAATCGCCCTGCTGTTACTGACAGGCTGCGCAGTGCTCGCTTACGTCGACAGCAGTCGGCAGGCTGTCATCGCGGTCATGCTGCGTATCGGCATCGTCATGGGATGTCTGTGGCTGGCCATTCCGACCATGGTTCGTCACCCCCGAATTCTCCGACGCCTGCCATGGTACGTCTTGCTTACCGGGATATTACTGGTAGCGTTTATTAAGAACTTTCTGTTCATCATTCCTCTGTTTATCGCGCTCGCAATCTTGGTCATGTTTACTGGCCGAAAACCGCCGCAGTAGTTCGTCAGCAGAGACTCTTTCAACCAGATGTCGCATCGCCAATGAATTCAGACCGGGCCGAACGTCAGTCAGACTGTACCGAAGAAACAGGAAAACGGCAGAGTACCACCAGCCGTCTCTATGAGGAGATGATCCATCTGATTGAATCGGGGCAGTGGGAAGTGGGTGGCCCGATCCCGAGTGAGCGAACGTTAATGACCCAATTCGGTGTCAGCCGGATTGCTGTTCGCGAATCGCTTTCCATGCTAAGGGCGCTAGGCGTACTCGATATCTCTCACGGTCGCAGCACCACCGTTCGGAAGATGAACTCCGAGACGCTGGCCAAGCTTTTCCCGCTCATGCTGTCGATGGAAGGCGAGCAGTCCCTGGTCCACGTGTTTGAAGTTCGACTTGGCCTTGAATTGCAAACCGCTCGCCTCGCAGCCCAGAAGCGGACCGCAGACGACCTGAATCGTCTGACCGATCTCGCGGCTCGCTTTGATTCCTTCGATACCGATACCCCGGAGTCGATTGAATCCGACCATCAGTTCCATGTGCAAATCGCCAAGTCGACCGGTAACCCGCTGTTCTGGGTCCTGCTGAATGTCCTCGGTTCGTACGTGAAATACTCGCAGCGGGAGAGTGGAAAGCACAACCCCGAACAGCACCATCGAGCCTCGACCGCTCATCACGAGATCCTCGATGCCATAACCGATCGCGATCCGCAGCGGGCCCAGTTCTGCATGGAACGCCACCTCCGCGACGCTCACCACATTACGGGTCCGTAGCCGTCGCCGCAGGGTTCCGGCGAATCTTGTCTCCCCGCCCAGCCGCCCAGCGGAGCAATCCTCCAAGGCGACGCTGACCTTCCGCAAAGTACAGCGGATCGAGACGTGAGACGGCTTCACGAAAGCGGGTGGAAATCTTCTCGTCGACCTCGGAATCGTCGCTGATCGGGACTAGCTTCAATTCCTGCATCTGCTCAAGTGTCTTCAGAGCGATCATCTGATGCCCTTCGATCGTGGGATGTACATGATCGAGAAAGAGTTGCTCGCCAGGAACGCCAGTTGGAGATCGCTCGCAGAAGAGCTGATCGATATCGATCAAAGGCGTGCTGGTCGCCTCCGCGATCTGCACAAGCTGTTGCTGCATCGATGAGAGAATTCGCAACGGGCAGATATCTTCGTCGCAGGCGAGACGGAACGAGGTAGCTGCTCCCTCGTGATCGAGCTGCAAAAGGAGCTCGTGAGCCAGAGCGTAGTTCAGTCCGGCGTGCCGGGGGTTGAGTTGCACGGCCTGTTTCAGGCGAATCAGACGCGTGTCGGGATCGTCATCGCCCGAGAACAATTCCTGCACTCCCTGCTTCTGTGACTCAGTCAACTCGGGCGAATCGAGTGACTTGAACGGCGGACAGTCCTTCAGATTCCGTGTCGGATTGAACAGGATTACCGGCAACTCGCGCTGCTGGCAGAGCTCGATCATCCGTTCGACATTGAAGCGAAAATGCGCCTGCACGCCGGCTCGCCAGTTGTCATCCCGATGGTAGTTCTGCAATCCCTGCTGATAGTCGAGCATCGCGTCGACTTCACCGGAAAACCGCAGCGGAGCGGCAGGAGGAGGATTGTCGTCCTCGACAAGTTCCCGGACCAGCTGCACGGTCTTCAACGACGACACCAGCCCTTCAGCTCCGCCGGCAAATTCACGAATCGGCTTGATCGCTCCGTACGTGCGATCCTCCAGGAACTCATTGTGCCCCGAATAGATAAGAATCAGATCGGGCTGATACTCGAGCACTTCTTCGAGAATCGGGACGAGACGGTAGCTGGCGTACGAGACTCCACCACAGTTGACGACATTCCAGTCGCGAGAGGGATCGGTCTCATTGAGAGCGAGCTCCAGCCACGTCGTGCACGAGGTTTCGATTGCATACGGACGCCCCTGGACTGTCGACCCGCCGAGCCAGAAAATGCGGAACTCGCTGGCAGGTTTCTCGATCGCAAACTGTTCAGGCCGGAAATAGCCGAGTCGATCCTGCCGTGTGCGGTAGTGTCCAGATTCCACGTCCGCTTCGAACAGCGGCTGCGGGTTGATGAACTCTACAACCGGGTTGAACTCTTCCTCGGCCGGAGACCAGCCGCTCAACCAGAGCGCCCCTTCAAAGAACGCGAACGGCGACAGTCCGAGCAGGATGGCTGCCAGACGGAAAAACCACTTTCGGCGAATCGGGCGATCGCGGGAAGACGTTGTCACGGGGGCCAAAAACCTGACCAGATGTCTCACGGAAGTGCATGAAAACAGGCTGGGACGAGTTTTCGTTCGTCCCAGCCTGAAAACGTTCTCCTCCGCACGGTGTCATATCTGCCGTGACATTACACCGTCGGTTCGAATTCCTTCGAGTACTCACGACTCCAGAGTTTCATCGCTTCGGCATCGTCTTTGATTTGATGCGTCTGCGGGTCGATCGTCAGCTGACGTCCGACGCGATACGAAATATTGCCGAGATGGCAAAGCTGCGTACTGCGATGAGCTTCTTCGATTTCGCAGTTCAGGGTCGCTTCCCCGCGAATCGAATCGATGAAGTTCCGGAAATGGTCGATCTGGTCGGTGGTTCCTTTTCCGGAAGCAAGCTCCTTGCCGTTCATATCGCGAGCCGTGTAACCGGCGTCGCCAGTGATGTCGAGCGATCCCTTCGTGCCGAAGAACGTCATCGCGGCCGGCGAATCGACCGGGCACTTCTTGAACCAGCTGCGCTGTTCCCAGACGATGAACTTGTCGCCAAAGTGATACGTGGCGATGCTCGTATCCGGGGTCTGCTGATCATCGTTGGGATGACGCAGATGACCGCCGGTGCAGGAGACCGTGGTCGGCGTATCGACGTTCATTCCCCAGCGGAGGACGTCGAGATAATGAACCCCGTTATTGCCGAGCTCGGCCGTTCCCCATTTCCAGAACCAGTGCCAGTTGTAGTGCACGTAGTTGTCATGGTATTCGGTGTCGGGAGCCGGTCCCTGCCACAGCTTCCAGTTCAGCCACTCCGGCACCGAAGCCGGCTTGCCGTTGCCGATGCTGCCGCGGGCGTTGTAGTAGTGACAACGGGCATACAGCACGTCGCCGATCACGCCGTCGTGCAGCTGCTGCACCCCTTCCTGAATTCCCGGGCGACTGCGTCGCTGCGTTCCCATCTGCACGCGACGGTCGTACTTGCGAGCCGCCTCGACGAACATCTCGCCTTCGCGCGGGTTGTGGCTACACGGCTTCTCCACATACACGTGCTTGCCGGCCTTACAGGCCATGATACCCGCCGGGGCATGCCAGTGGTCCGGCGTGGCGATCGCCAGAGCATCGACATTCTGGTCTTCGAGAATCCGACGGAAGTCATCGGTTCCCTGCGGCTTGAGGGACTGGTTTGCCTGAGCGACATCCTGAGCGCGGCCGACATTTCGCGAGTCGACATCGCAAACCCAGGCCACTTCGCAGTTCGGGAGACTCGAAAACCCTTTCGTCAGTGAGAGCCCGCGACCGGACGTGCCCATCACGCCGATGCGAACTTTCTCGTTCGGGGATTTTGCATCGGCAAACACAGCCGGTGCGGAAAGCAAACCAAGGGCGGCAGCGGAACTGCCCTGAAGAAACGATCGACGGTTGACTTCAGTCATGAATGGGGCTCCTGTGAGTGGAGTTTCGCGGATGGAAAGTGAGGCGGGACAGAATTCTGCCGTAGCCGCTTGCCACTGTTTACGCGAGCGCAGACCCGGTGGCCGACGAACCGCAGAAGATCTTGCAGCGTGACTGTGTTACGCTATCTGCCGGTCGACACCAGCATATCACGATCTTCATCGAATATCACCGACAACGCAAAAAAGAGGAGCCTTTTATGTCCTCCAGTAGTGTGATGACGTTCTTCGGGTTTTACGTGGTTCGACAGGATGAGATTGGTGTTCGGCTGACGCTGGGCCAGTTCTCCGGCATCGTGCGGCCTGGACTCGGTTTCGCCATTCCGTTTCTCCAGCAGATCACAAAAACGCGACGCTCGCTTCAGACAATCGATCTGCCCGAACAACAGATCGTGCTCAACGGGAATATCTCGGTCCGTATCTCGGGAAATCTCAACTTCCGTGTCGAGGATCCCGAGAAGGCCCTGCTGGATGTCAGCAACTACCGCTACACCATTCAACAACTCGCGTTGACCACTATCGCCGATGTCCTCGGCACCAAGACGATTGAAGAAGTCCGCAACGAAAAGATCAAGATCGCCCAGGAGATCGAAGCGATCGTTGCCCGCAACGCGAAAGAGTGGGGACTCAGGGACCTCGACATCCGGCTCACCGATGCCCAGCTCGATCATTCTCTCCAGAGAGCGATGATGCGGGAGACGGAAGCTCAGAAAGAGGCCAACGCGATCAAGATCAAAGCGGAATCCGACAGGTACGTTTCGCAGATCTTCGCCGACGCCGCCCGAACCCTGGGAAGTTCTCCCGGAGCGATGACCCTCCGCGTTCTGCAAACTCTCAGCGATGTCAGCAATGACAAGACAACCGTTGTCATGCCGATCCCGATCGAGATGCTGACGATGTTCCAGAATCAGAATTCCGATCACGGCAAATCGGACTCCGCTCAGCCCGCTGCCAAAGGGTCCACTCCCGTAGGCCAGCTGAAAATGAGTCGCGGCAAGGCCGTCGCCATTTGCCCGGGTTGCGAAGCCAGGTACGATGTTTCCGAAATTGCCGGCAATCCCGACTACGATGTCGACCCCGAAACACCGGGCCAGCAGCTTCGCTGTCGAAAATGTTCGGCCGAATTCACTTTGCCGCAAGAGTTAACGACAGCGGAATGAATTCCACGGGAGTCGATCGCCGATAATGACCGATAGAGACCGGATCGTTCTGAAGAACAGACCGTTTCCGACGTAGACAGACGTGCGCAAGATCCATGGGTGAGATTTCCATGAAGACCTGCACCGTTCTTGTTTTTACGTTTGAAATGGTTCTATGATAGGTTTCAGGGAATCACCGTCCGGTTTCCGCGGGCCAGGCCGAAAGCTGACGGGATCGATCTTGATCCCATTTTGTGCGTCCGCGGCGCCGCAGATCCCTCTACGTGGGAATGCTGAATTCATCAACGCCGTATTCATGGCCGCCTCGAAAAGCCGGATCACTTCTTCCAACGTCCCCTCGTTCCCGCTTCGTCGAAGGCAGCTTCTTTCATACCGATCTGGAGAATGTGGTGACGCAGTCAGAACAGTCGTTCGAATTAAGTCAGGAAGGGAATGTTTCAATCCTGAGGCTGCTGCCCCAGTTGAACAATGTTCAATGGGGGGATATCGACTCCATCGGCACTGAAGTCCTGAATGCTATGGCCACTCAGAAGAACCCGCAGGTCATTATTGATCTGTCGCAGTTGAGCTACATGGGTTCGGCGATGGTCGCTCTGATTGTCCGTGTCTGGAAGGCCGCTCAGGCAAAGGGGGGCAAAATCAGCGTGGTCTGCCCGAACGAAGCAGTGCGCGAAGTGCTGAAACTTGCCTCACTCGACCGCGTCTGGCCCATCGTCAATACCACCGAAGAAGCCCGCCAGGCTCTCGGACTCAAAGGGAGTGCGATGCCGACCGGAACCGCAACAACGAAGTCCGGAAGCAACGCCGGCTGGGTCGTGGCCGCCGTACTCCTGCTGATCTGCATTGGACTGGCCGCGTTCGCCTTCAACCCCGGTCTCTTCGGAGTCCGCCCGATTGTCGTTGAAGTGGTCGAACCCGTTCCAGAGAACAGCTCGGAAAACGCCGCGACAATCGAACAACCGGTGCGGCCAACCCCGGAGATTCCCGAGCCGGAAGCAAGCTCTCCGGCCTACGGCCCCGAAGATACCGTTAAGATGACAACGCCGCCGCCGGTTCTGACAACCGAACCAGCCCCGGCGACCACCGGAACACTTTCCGAGGACAACCCCTTTGCTCCCGAATGAGCCGAAGGAATTCCCCGGGAATTATCGAGAGCTTAAGAATTCGTGAAAATGGTCTTCATCACCGTCGACGATGACACCGGGAAATCATCGCACTGAAACGTCGATCACACGGCGAATAATCCTGAACGCAAAGGAGTGGACACCATGAGCAATGAGCAGTCCGTTGAAACTGAGGATGGATTCACTCACCCCGGCGGGGAAGTTCGTCAGAAAGCGCTGCAGGAAGAACTCCGCAGCCTGATCGATGTCGTCGGTCCCGGTCCGCTGGTTGACCTGCTGCTCGAACGAGCCTTCGAACTGGGCGCGACCGACATTCACTTCGATCCCCGGCCCGATGGTCTCCGCATCCGCCTGCGAGTCGATGGCATTCTGCACGACATTCTTCAGCTTTCGCCGGCAATGACTTCGCAGGTGATCTCCCGCCTCAAACTGATGGCCGGGATGGATATCACCGAACGCCGTTATGCCCAGGACGGTCATATCTCGAACGCCGTCCTCAAAGGAAAGCGAGATATTCGCGTCGGTGGCGGCCCCACGCTCTACGGCGAACGGCTCGTGCTCCGACTGATGCCGAACTCCGCCGACTTCGTCTCTCTGGAGCAGCTCGGCCTCGAAAGCATTCAGACCGAGAAGATCAAAAAGCAGATCAACTCCCCGTATGGAATGATCCTGAGCGTCGGCCCGGTCGGTTCGGGGAAGAGCACGACCATGTACAGCTGCCTCAATCTGCTCAACGATCCGATGCGGAGCCTGATCACCATTGAAGATCCGGTCGAACGTCGCATGGATGGCGTCAACCAGATTCAGGTGGAACAGAAGATCGACTTCAGCTTCGCCGAAGCGCTTCGCGGCGTCCTCCGACAGGACCCCGACGTCATCATGGTCGGCGAAATTCGCGATCCGGAAACGGCTCACATCGCAGTTCGAGCCGGCCTGACCGGGATTCGAGTGCTCAGCACGCTGCACGCCAATGAAACCACGGCGACAATCGACGTCTTCCGCGACTTCGGCATCCCCCCAATGTTCATCGCTGACAGTGTGAACTGCGTGATCTCGCAACGTCTGCTCCGCAAGGTCTGTACGGAAGCCAACGAAGAATATCACCCGGACCAGGCCGCCTGTGAATTCCTGGGGATCCCGCACGATCAGGCAGAAACCGTCACGCTGAAACGCGGCGTTCCTGCCGATTGCAACTTCC
Source organism: Planctomycetaceae bacterium (assembly GCA_017795105.1). GTDB lineage: Bacteria > Planctomycetota > Planctomycetia > Planctomycetales > Planctomycetaceae > Rubinisphaera. Next base: position 3,820,957 of record CP051247.1, on the reverse strand, counting down.
ACACCGGCTTCAGCGGACGAACCGGCGTGTTCGAAGTCCTGACCGTCGACAGCGAGATTCGCGAGGCGATTCTGAAGAACAAATCGGCCCGCGAACTGCAGCGACTGGCCGTGGAACGCGGCATGATTACTCTCGAACAGGCCGCCAAAAACAAAGTCCTTGCCGGCGTGACCACGATCGAAGAACTTCACCGCGTCCTCGCCTTCTCGGCTTAGAACAAACGCTCCACACCCGGCGACATACCTGCCTCGTACCGGCGGCATCCTGCCGCCGATTGTGCGTCCGTCGTCACACAACGGAAGTGAAGTCTCTAGACGTCAACGCGGAAAGATGAAGCGGGCTTCTGACAAGGGACGCTCTTGATGCTGGCCACGTCCATTCGGCGGCAGGATGCCGCCGCTACGAAGCTGTCCCTCGGCCACGTCAAACGGCTTCCACTCCCGTACCGGCGGCATTCCTGCCGCCGATTGTGCGTCCGTCGTCACACAACGGAAGTGAAGTCTCTAGACGTCAACGCGGTAAGATGGAGCGGTCTTCCGACAAGTGGACGCCCTCAATGCTGGCCACGTCCATTCGGCGGCAGGATGCCGCCGCTACGAAGCTGTCCCTCGGCCCCGTCAAACGGCTTCCACTCCCGTACCGGCGGCATCCTGCCGCCGAGTGTGCGTCCGCCGTCACACAACGGAAGTGAAGTCTCTAGACATCGACGCGGAAAGACAGAGCTGTCTTCTGACAAGGGACGCCCCTGATGCTGGCACGTCCATTCGGCGGCAGGATGCCGCCGCTACGAAGCTGTCCCTCGGCCACGTCAAACGGCTTCCACCCCCGCACCGGCGGCATCCTGCCGCCGATTGTGCGTCCGTCGTCACACAACGGAAGTGAAGTCTCTAGACGTCAAGGCGCAAAGACGGAGCGGGCTTCTGACAAGGGACGCTCTTGATGCTGGCCACGTCCATTCGGCGGCAGGATGCCGCCGCTACGAAGCTGTTCCTCGGCCACGTCAAACGCTTCCACTCCCGTACCGGCGGCATCCTGCCGCCGATTGTGCGTCCGCCGTCACACAACGGAAGTGAAGTCTCTCGACGTCGACGCGGAAAGACGGACCGGTCTTCTGACGTAGGACGCCCTTGATGCTGGCACGTCCATTCGGCGGCAGGATGCCGCCGCTACGACTCCGGCTACTCTTCATCGCCTTCGGCTTCGGAGAGGCGTTCGCGGAGATAGCCGGCGCGGGCGGTGTTGCGTTCGGCCGAGCTTAGTTCGCGGGAGTAGCGTTTCTGCAGATGAGCCGGCTGAGTCTGGATGAACAGTTCATTCGCCAGGCTCAGGTCGGGCGTATCGATCAGGCCCAGGTTCACGCCCATTCGCAGGCTGGAAAGCAGGTGCAGCGTTTCTTCGGAGCTGATTGTCTGGGCGTTTCGCAGAATGCCATACGCGCGGGCCACCTGGTCGTGGAGCTGCTGATGACTCTCGGAAACGAGTGCTTTGCGGACGCGACGTTCGTAGTTGATGATGTTCGGGACGACATCGCGAATCATATCAATAATCTCGACCTCGCTTTTGCCAAGCGTGATCTGATTCGAGATCTGATAGAAGTCCCCCATCGCCTGGCTGCCTTCGCCATACAGTCCGCGGACGGCGAGCCCCATCTTCTGCATCGCCTGGAAGACTTTTTGAATCTCCCGCGTCTGCACCAGGGCAGGGAGGTGCATCATCACGCTGACCCGAATTCCGGTTCCGACATTGGTCGGACAGGCGGTCAGATAGCCGAATTGTTCGTGGAAGGCGTAGGCGACCTGCGATTCAATCGCGTCGTCGAGACGATTCATCTCGTTCCAGCAGTCATCGAGATTGAACCCGCTGCGGAGAATCTGCATTCGCAGATGATCTTCCTCGTTGATCATCACGCTGGTCTGCTGACTGTTGCCAATAACAACCGCCCGCGGCCCCGAAGCTTCTGAGAGTTCTCTGCTGATCAACTGTCGTTCCATCAGAAACTGACGGTCGATCCGGGACAGAACCTCGACATCGATGAAAGCGAGGTCGTCGTAATGCAGGCTGGAGCAGTTCGTGTCGTCGTTCTTGCCGGTCTTCCGGTCGGACGCCGCTTCTCCGGAGGCTTCAGAACGGGCCGCAGCGCGGCGATGCAACTGCGAGACGGCATCGCGAAGCGTCTGTTCGATTTCGAGCCGGGTCTGGTCGTCGGTCCGGGTGAGGAACGGATACTGCGCCAGATTGCGGGCCAGTCGGATGCGACTGGAAACCACCACATCCGACTCTTCACCCTTCCCTGAGAGCCAGCCGCCCGTCACGGACAGTAACGCATCCAGATCCACGCTTAACCTCCAACTGTTTTCAGCGACCGCATTTCAAATCGTTGAAGGAACTTTACGCGACGCCTGCGCACTTCTCCAACCATCGATGTTGCCCGACCCTGTATTGTAGGGGCCAGTTTTCGACGGAGAAGACGAAAAGCCCCGATTGCCCGAGGACAGCCGGACGTCATCAACGCGTTCGGTTCCGATCGGACGGCCCGACAGTGTAGCGGATGCGGCTCCGGTCCTGCTACCGAAGTCAAATCAGCGAAGATACGGGGCTAAAAGCGAGGTTATTCGACCGGAACCTCGATCGGTTCATCGGCTCCCGGAACCGGGGCAGGCACCTGCGGGACCGCTTCGCTGGCCTCTTCCGGAACATCGGCAGCGGGTTCAGGCAGCGGAATCATTTCAGGAACCGGCATCAGCTCGGGATCGCCATCGAGGGCAGCCGAGCCTGCTCGGGCTGCTTCAGCTTCCTCTTCCGCCAGGTAAGCCCAGTACTTCATCCGGTACTCGGCCGGATAATAGACGTTCCGGCAGCCACGGCAACGCGGGCAGCAACGTCCATCCGCACATGGGCAGAGGAAACGGTTGATTCCGAATCGCTGCCAGTCCGGCATTCCGATGCGGCTCAGATCGAGTCCCGGCTCGTAGAGCGGGTCGAGCTTCCATTTTGTATCAGCAATCGCATCGATGACATCGGCATACAGCCAGGTCGCGCGGTAGCACTGACAGCCGGAAAGACCGACGGCTGCTCCGCAAAGTAGAATGGCGGCGAAAATTCGTGACGGCATAATGAAGCAATCTCCTCCCCAGTCGGGTTCGGGTTGTCATCATGATCGGCCGTTCGCCCTGTTGTGGGCGCACGAATTTAACGGATATACTGAATAAGCCGCTCACTCCATTTCTGTCGTTAACTGCTGGTCAAACTGGGTAAACTTTGCGGCCTCACTCCAGCCGCCGGATCTCATTGGACACGTTGAGAGGATCGTTTCATGAATCGTAAAGCCGTAGTTCTGTTCAGCGGCGGACTCGATTCGTCGACCGTACTGGCGATTGCCAAATCTGAAGGCTTTGAAATCTACGCTCTCTCCTTCAGCTATGGCCAGCGACATGATTTCGAACTCGATGCAGCCGGGAAGCTCTCGAAGAAATTCGGCGTGAAACAGCATGTCGTCCTCCCGCTCGACGTGGCGGCCTTCGGCGGATCAGCTCTAACGTCCGACATCCCGGTCCCAAAGTTGCGGTCGGTCAACGAAATGAACGACAGCATTCCGGTGACGTACGTCCCGGCTCGCAACACCGTGTTCCTCTCTCTGGCTATGGGCTGGGCGGAAAGCGTCGGGGCCTGCGATATCTTCATCGGCGTCAACGCCGTCGACTACAGTGGTTATCCTGACTGTCGCCCGGCCTTCATCGAGGCATTTGAACACATGGCACAGCTGGCAACGAAGTCGGGGGTCGAAGGGGAAGAATGGAAGATTCATGCCCCGCTGATTCACATGACCAAAGCCGACATCGTTCGCAAGGGAACCGAACTCGGCGTCGATTACGGCCTGACCCACACCTGTTACGATCCGGATGAGCAGGGCAGGGCATGCGGCCAGTGTGATGCCTGCCTGCTGCGACTGCAGGGCTTCGCCGAAGCCGGGCTGAGCGATCCGGCCGAATATCAATAGTTCTGCTTCGGAGCTCTCCATGCTGACCGAGTTTATTCGTGCAATCTCCGAAGAGTTGCAGGATCACTGGATCAAAATCCTCACGGCGGCTGCCTTCATGGTGGTCGGCTGGTATTTCGGCCGACGCCGTGAACGACGCGACTGGACAAAACGCGAGTTTATGGATCGGCTCAACATCTCGTTGAACCAGATCACCGATGGCACGCTGCGCATCCGCACCCTGATCGAAAAGGATGCCGAAGAGATCTTTCTCAATAAACATGCGGTGAAGACGCTGCAGTCGCATGCTTTGAAAACAGCTCCCGGCAAACCGATTGTTCCGATCCCGAAAGACGACTGCTGGTACTTTCTCAACGCCGTGCTCAACGAGATTTCCGAGAAGTATTCCGCCGGGCAGATCGCCCAGGAAGCGGGCCTGCCAGTAACGCCGGTCACGTTTCTGGTCTGTCTGACGAACGAAGCAGAAGGGAATGTTCGCACCCGTAAGATGCGGGCAATGGTGGTCCGTAAGGATTTGCTGTTGAAACTTCCGCCAGAAATGCCCAAGCTGGAGAGTCCCAATCACAAAACCCGGTGGGGCACCCTGCAGGCAATGGCCAAAGCCTACGCCGAGACGCCGCACCAGTTTTGTGAGGTCGACATCATCATCCCCCGCTGAGCCGCCCCTTCCGACTTTCGACGCACTGGCCTCGCCAGTGGCAGATATTCAAATCGCTATTGAATCGAATTCGTTCGAGGTACTTCCATGGAATCGTTCTGGTCACAACGAGACGGCGATACGCTTCGCGAATCTCTGGGGCTTCAACTAACGCGTCGCCATTTTTTCGGGCGTGCCTCACTCGGTCTCGGAACCGCTGCTCTGGCTTCGCTCGGAGGTTCGGCCTCAGCGAATACCCCCACCGATTCCTCTTTGGGACTTCCCGATCTGCCACACTTCGCTCCGAAAGCCAAACGGGCCATTTACCTGTTCATGGCCGGAGCCCCCTCGCAAATCGACACGCTCGACTACAAACCGAAGCTCAACGATCTGTTCGACAAGGACCTTCGTTCTCTGCCGGACGTCCAGAAGGGGCAGCGGATTACCACAATGACCTCGGGACAGAGTTCCCTCCCGATCGCTCCTTCGAAGTTCGAGTTTGCTCAGCACGGTCAGTCGGGGGCCTGGGTCAGCGAACTCCTCCCGTACACGGCGAAGATGGTCGATGATCTGGCCATTATTAAGACGGTCAATACCGAGGCCATCAACCACGATCCGGCGATCACCTACATCTGCACCGGCAACCAGCTGCCCGGTCGGGCCAGTCTCGGCTCGTGGCTCAGCTACGGACTCGGCTCCATTAACGATAATCTCCCGTCTTTCGTGGTCATGACTCCCTCATGGACGGGACGTCCGGAAGCCCAGGCGCTCTACAATCGTCTGTGGGGTTCCGCCTTTCTCCCGACGCGGCATCAGGGAGTTTCACTGCGATCGCAGGGGGATCCGGTTCTGTTCCTGTCCAATCCGAACGGCATCGATCGGGAAATGCGGCGGCGGATGCTCGATCGAATGAACGAACTCAACGAGCAGGCCTACTCTCAATGGGCCGATCCACAGACGCGAGCCCGCATCGAACAGGCCGAGATGGCGTTCCGCATGCAGTCGTCAGTCCCGGAACTGGTCGACACATCAGACGAATCGAAAGAAACGCTTGAGAAATACGGCCCGGATGTCACCAAGCCCGGGACATTTGCCGCGAGCTGTCTACTGGCCCGCCGGATGGCCGAACGGGATGTCCGTTTCGTGCAGATCTTCCACCGAGGCTGGGATCAGCACGCCAATATCGCCCGCGACCTCGTCAATCAGTGTCGCGACGTCGACCAGCCGGCCTGGGCCCTTATTCAGGACCTGAAAGAACGCGGCATGCTCGACGACACTCTGGTCGTCTGGGGTGGCGAATTCGGGCGAACGGTTTACTGTCAGGGGAAACTGACCCGCGAAAACTACGGCCGCGATCACCACCCTCGCAACTTCTGTGTCTGGATGGCGGGTGGTGGCGTGAAGCCCGGCATTGTGCATGGGGAAACCGACGATTTCAGCTATAATGTCGTCAAAGACCCGGTTCACATCCACGACCTGAATGCCACGATCCTGCACTGTATGGGGATCGATCATTCCCGGTTCACGTTCCAGTCCCAGGGACTCGACATGCGGCTCACCGGGGTCAACCCTCAAACACCGGTCCATGCGATCCTGAAATCGTAGGCTGCTCGTAAGAAGAGCCGGGGGTCGCGGGGCTGATCCATCGACGTTGCTGCATTTGTAATCGGGGCCCCGACCTTGTTATTACGTAGGTTGCCGGACGCTGCGGCTGCATCGTCTCAACCCCGGAAGCACGCATTTTCATAGCGGATTTTTAATGACCTCGCAGATTCCCGACTCGCTGAAATCGGTTACTTTTCCCGGCCTGGACCGCTCGCTCGACTCGTTGAAGGTCATCCGATCCTGTTCGATCGAGAATGGCACGGCTCGAGTGGAGATCGAACTTCCGTTTCCCCGCGCCGGTCTGCAGGAGAAGCTGACGGACGCCATCACGGCGAGCGTGAAGAGCGGGGACGTCCAGAATGTCGATGTCTCCTACGCTCTGGATGTGAAAGGTCCACAATCCGGCGGAACGGTTGGTCTCCGGGCCAAGAACGTGATCGCGGTCGGCAGCGGCAAGGGCGGCGTCGGCAAAAGCACCGTATCCGCATCGCTGGCATACGGACTGCAATCCCTCGGAGCCAAAGTCGGCCTGCTCGATGCTGATGTTTACGGGCCGAGTATTCCACACCTGACCGGAGCGACCGGCAAGCCGGAAGTCCGCGAGCATCTCAACAAGGATGGCTCGGTGGTCCAGCGGATTCATCCCGTCGAGCACGATGGCCTGTCGGTCATGTCGATCGGCTTTCTGGTGCCGGAAGAAGAAGCAGTCATCTGGCGTGGACCGATGCTGCACAAGTTGCTCACCCAGTTCGTCTCCGAAACTCACTGGGGCGACCTCGATTACCTGATCGTCGACATGCCTCCCGGCACTGGCGACGTCGCGCTGACTTTGTCTCAGATGATGTCTCTGGCGGGAGCGGTCGTTGTTTGCACACCGCAGAAGGTCGCTCTGCTCGATGCCGTGAAGGCGATCGGCATGTACCAGAAGGTCAACATTCCCATTCTCGGCATGGTCGAGAACATGACCGGAGATATCTTCGGCCGGGGCGGAGCAGAAGAAACGGCCAATGAAAAGGGGATTCCTTTCCTTGGCGAAATCCCGACCGATGCCAATATCCGCATTCGCTGCGACGAAAGCCGGATCAAAAGCCTGTTTGCCGAAGAGTCGGCCACCCGGGAACGCTTGGAAGCAGTCGCCTCTGAAGTCGCTCTGCAGGCGGCAAAGCAGTTTTTCGCCAAACCACCCAAGACGACGCTCGATATCCTGTAATAATGAACGGGAAGACGCCGCGAACGCCGGAACAAGCCGAACTCCTCCACTTCCGTTGATTGAACCGCGTGATGATCGATAAGACCAACAACGACACAACCGATCTGGTGCCGCTGCAGGAAATCTACGAAGAGTTCGATTTCCTCGGCGACAGCGAAGCGCAGATGGAGTACCTGATTGACCTGGGACTCGATCTGCCACGGATGCCGGCGGACGAGAAAACCGAACAAAACCGCGTTCACGGGTGTCAGAGTAATGTCTGGATGGTGACCGATTACGACGACGATTCCCGCAAACTGCACCTTCACGCCGAGAGCGACGCAATGATCGTTAACGGGCTCATCGCCGTGCTGCTGGCCGCGTTTCAGTCGCAGACACCGCGGGATATCCTCGAAACGGACATCCACGCCGTGTTCGATCGCCTGGGGCTCGACCGCCACCTCAGTCCGCAACGAAAAAACGGATTGAACGGGATGGTCAATCGCATCCGACAGTCAGCACTCGCCAGACTCGAAGCACAGCCGGACTGAGCCGCAACCGAGCGCGTCGAACGAGCGTTTGCAGCTCGCCGTGCTTCTGAACTTCGCAACCCGAAGCGTGAGCGAGGGCCCAGTCGACACACGCCCTCGCTCACGCTTCCGGTTAAGATATCAACTGGTCGGGTGCCACTGCTGGCTTTCCCAGCAGTGCGATCTCAGTTTCGACGACTGGACTTTTCCGGCAAAACGACGACCCCAACTGGAAACGATATGACAGCCATAAATACGCCACTCGATGTCGCCGCGTTTCGGGCTCAGTTTCCGATTCTGCAGCAGAAAGACGCCCACGGTCGCAAAGTCGTCTATCTCGATAACGGGGCCTCTTCGCAGACCCCTCAGTCGGTGATCGATCGCACGGTCGACGTCTATTCGAAGTTCTACGCGAACGCCTATCGAGGCGCCTACGAGTTCGGCCAGCGAATCGACGATGAACTCGAATCGAGCCGGGAAACCATTCGGAATTTCATCGGAGCCGAACGCAAGGAAGAGATTGTCTTCACCTCCGGCACAACGGCTTCGCTGAATGTCATAGCTCAGGGACTCGGCTCCACCATCCTCAAGGAAGGGGATGAGATTCTCATCACCCTGATGGAGCATCATGCCAACATCGTTCCCTGGCAGATGATCGCCAAACGAACCGGAGCCGTCGTCCGCGTGCTGCCGATCACCGAAGACGGCCGGCTCGATCTCGAACAGCTCCCCCAGCATCTGACCGAGAAGACAAAGATCTTCAGCGTCACCGGTATGTCGAACATGCTCGGCACGATCAACGATCTGCCACAACTCTCGGCTGCCGCCCATGCAGTCGGAGCCATCTTCGTCGTCGATGCGGCGCAGTCGATTCTGCACGAGGAGATTGACGTCCGCTCTACTGGAGTCGACTTCCTCACGTTCTCCGGCCATAAACTCTACGGCCCCACCGGGGTCGGCGTGATGTACGGACGGCACGATCTCCTTGAGATGATGGAACCGCTGCTAGGCGGCGGACACATGATCGATCGCGTCTACGAGGACCATTCGACCTGGGCACAGCCGCCGGCGAAGTTCGAAGCTGGGACAATCCCGTTCGTCCAGGCGATCGCCCTGAAACCTGCCATTGAGCTCGTTCAGTCGGTCGGCCTTGAAGCCATCAAAACGCACGAACACGAACTGCTTACCTACGGACTGGAACGCCTGAAGGACATCCCCGGACTCACCGTCTACGGTCCGGCTCCCGAGCATAAGGGCGCGATTATTACCTTCACTGTCGAAGGAGCTCATCCGCAGGACCTCGCGTTTCTGCTGAATCGACATGGCGTCTGCGTGCGGCATGGACATCATTGCACGATGCCCCTGCATGATCATCTGGGCATTTCGGCCAGCGTGCGGGCGAGCTTCGCGGCGTACAATACGCGAGACGAAGTCGACGCTCTGCACGACGGACTCGTCGCGGCTCGCAAGCGACTGCGTCTCGACTGACGCGATTTTTCCAGCAGCACAGGAACTTCCGAAGCTCGGCGGGGTTTAATCCCTCAACACTCGCGGACACGGAAACATCTGACTCCTCGCGACTCTCATTCGCATCCCCTGCTGGAGAACCTTTGTATGAAACTCACGTCGATCTGTGCCTGGTCTTTGACGCTCTGCTGTGCAACCTCTCTCGCCTTCGCCGGCCCCGGCAAGCCTGGCGGCAAGGGACAGGGCAAAGGCAAACCGGGACCGGGCGGAAACGCTGGCCAGCGTGATCCCGGTCAAATGTTTGCCCGCATGGACAAAGACGGGAACGGAGCCCTGTCGAAAAACGAAGTTCCTGAGCGGATGCAGGCTCACTTCGATAAGCTCGATGCGGACGGAAACGGTGGCATCACTCGCGAAGAACTGGCCACTGCGATGAAGAACCGGGACGGCAAAGGGGCAGGCCCCAAAGGCAGCAAACCGGACGGTGCCAAAGGCAACGGGCAGGGCGCGAAGCCGGAAGGTCTGCTGAAGCGTCTTGATACGGACGGCAACGGCAGCATCTCCAAGAGTGAAGCTCCCGAAAACATGCAGGCCCGCTTCGACAAGATGGATGCCGATGGCAACGGAAGCATCGACCTGGCTGAGATCAAGACCATGATGGAACGCCGGGCGGAAGCCGGCGCGAAGAAAGGCGGCAAACCGTCGAAGGAATAAGTTGCCGATCAACGACTTGGAACGAAACGAAGAAGGCCGCGTGTCCTGCAGACATCGCGGCCTTCGTTCTTTTCAGCTCAATACGCTTTAGCAGTCGTAGTCGACAACAACCCGTCCGTTGCGATGAACGACGACATCGACTTCGAACTTCCCGAAGTCGTAACGCAGCTTGTGACCGCGACGGGTCACGCGAACTCGCGGCGTATCGCAGGGCGGAACGCAGATCAGCACGAGTGCACAATCCGGTCCACAGTAGTTGGCCCGGCGGCGTGGAAGAATCGGCTTGTAAAGCGGAACCTCGACCAGATAAGGAACTGCAGCCGGATGCTTGCGATGCTCATCTTTGTAGACAACATTCGGATACAGCTCCGGCCCCGGTGCCCGGTGAGCGGGATGCTCGACATAAGGGACGATGGTTTGATACTCGTCGAATTCTGGCTGGTACATCGACTGGTGCGGGACGGTCGGTGGTAGCGGAGCGACTTCGTAGCTCGGCGGGGCCTGCAGGGTCGGCGGAGCCCCTTCGTAGTAGGTCGTCGAAGGAGGCGTCAGCAACGGACCGGCGACTGCGCCGGCGAAGGTCGTCAGGCTGGCCATCAGCACAGCCAAAGGGGCGGTCAATTTCATCGGGTCAATCCTCGTCTCTCAGTAACCAGCCGGCAATTTACCGGCGCGGTGCGGAATCATTGGTGGTCGCCTTGATTATACGACCACGAGATCCCCCTCCCACGGAATTCACTTGAGGGCCTTTTAAATCAGGCGGTTCAGCCAATCTGTAACGATCGCACCGGACGTACGGGCGCGGCTGAACCGGTCATCTCTGATTGAGGATCATCGCCGGGGCAGGCAAATGCAATCCCTGTCCCCCGACAGTTGGGAATCGTGCGAAAGTTTATCCCCACGCCAGCGGCTGCTGCCAGGCCGCCTTCATCATCGACAGGTCCTGCTGAACAACCGGTTCACCTGCACGGCTGGCGATGACCAGTGAAGAACCATCGGTCACTTCCCCGATCCAGGCAAAGGGCGTGTTGGCGAAGATCGCCTCCACGGTCGCGGTTTCGGCAGACGGAACTTCAATCAGGAACCGCGTATTGCTCTCCGAGTACAACAACCGCAGATCCAGAGTATCGTCTCCGCTCAGATCGTGAGGCACATCGGCCAGCGAAAGCTGCATGCCGAGTCCGCCGGCAAATGCCATTTCAGCAGCCGCCACCGCCAGTCCACCTTCGCTCAGATCGTGACAGCTGCGAACGAGCCGCTGCTTCATTGCCTGATGCATGGCCGTGAAAATGCGATTCGCCGCTTCGAAATCGACTGTCGGAACATTGCCACCCTGCAGACCGTGAATCATCGCGAAGTGGCTGCCGCCGAGTTCGTCTTTTGTCAGTCCGACCAGAGCGATCCGGTTGCCGGGCGACTTCAGATCCATCGTCACACAGTGTTCGACATTCTCAACCTGCCCCAGAGCCGAAATGAGCAGCGATGCCGGAATCGAGACGACCTGAGTAGCCCCGTCTTTCTCATAAGTGAACTCGTTGTGGAGTGAATCTTTGCCGCTGATGAACGGCGTGCCGTAATTCAAAGCCGCGTCTTTGCAGCCGAGCGCCGCACGCACGAGCGAGCCGAGTGTTTCCGGACGATCGGTATTGCCCCAGCAGAAGTTGTCGAGCACGGCGATCTTCGCCGGATCGGCTCCCACGGCCACGCAGTTGCGAATCGCTTCATCCACAGCCGAGATGGCCATCCAGTACGGATCGAGATCGCCAAGCCGCGGATTCATGCCGTTGGAAATGACGAGACCACGATCGGATCCAAAGTCGGGCTGAATCACCGCCGCGTCCGACGGACCGTCGTTGCGAACACCGACCAGCGGCTTCACGACCGAACTGCTCTGCACTTCGTGGTCGTACTGTCGGATGATCCATTCTTTGCTGCAGACGTTCGGCGATCCCAGAATCGCCAGCAGATCGGCATTCAGGTCCACTTCAGTTGGCAGCGAAATCGGATCGGCTTCGCGAATCTCGAAGGTGGCATCACGGATAATCGGCGGACGCCCATCGTGCAGGAAGGCCATCGGCATCTCGCCGACGACTTCGTCGCGATACTTCAGCACGAGCTGTTTTGTGTCGGTGAACTTGCCGAGAATAACCGCTTCGACCCCCTCGCTGGCACAAACCTGCTCGAACTCTTCCCACTTCTCCGGCGGCACGGCAAGCACCATGCGTTCCTGAGCTTCGGAGATCCAGATTTCCATGTAGGACAGACCGGAGTACTTGAGCGGAGCCCGATCGAGCCAGACTTCCGCACCTGTTTCTTCGCCCATTTCCCCAATGGCGCTGCTGAATCCACCGGCACCGCAGTCGGTCACCGCGGCAAACAGCTGCCGGTCGCGGGCTCGCAGGATCGCATCGGCGACCATTTTCTCGGTAATCGCGTTGCCAATCTGGACCGCACCGCCGGAAGTTTCTTCGCTCTTGTCGGTCAGCACGGCTGAGGAGAACGTCGCACCATGAATGCCATCGAGGCCGGTCCGTCCGCCAATCGCGACGATATACTGACCAGGCTTAACACATTTCTCGGCTTTGCCGACCGGAATGAGAGCGACGTTGCCGCAGTAGACCAGCGGGTTGCCGATGTAACGTTCGTCGAAATAGACCGCTCCGTTGACGGTCGGAATGCCCATGCGATTGCCGTAATCGCGAACGCCGGAAATTACGCCGCGAGCCACGGTCTTGGGATGCAGCACGCCCGGCGGAAGGTCATCGTACTTCGTATCAGGGGGTGCGAAACAGAAGACATCGGTATTGGCGACCGGCCGCCCGCCGAGTCCGGTGCCGAGACAGTCGCGAATCACGCCACCAATCCCGGTGTTCGCCCCGCCGTAGGGTTCCAGAGCTGACGGTCTGTTGTGCGTTTCAACTTTGAAGCAGGCATCGAACTCGTCGTTGAAGGTGACGATGCCGGCGTTGTCTTTGAACACGCTCACACACCAGTCATCGGCTCCGAAGCGCTTCCGCAGTTCCTGCGTGGCGGCGAAGATCGTTTCCTTGAGCATGTTCTCGAACTGCAGATCCTGCTCGCCGTCGCGGTAGTGGATCCGGCCCGCCAGCGTCTTATGGGAGCAGTGTTCGCTCCAGGTCTGGGCGACCGTTTCCAGTTCGATGTCGGTCGGATCCCGCTGCAGGTCGGCGAAGTGCTTCTGAATCGTTTGCATTTCGACCAGAGAAAGCGACAGCAGATTGTTCCGGCTGATGGCCATCAGCGCTTCGTCGCCGAGTCCTGCCAAAGGAATCTTCGTCAGATTGAAGTCCTTCTCCTGGCCAAGAGCGATCGACTTCAGATCGAGCGAGCCGCGAACAACACGCTCGATGGCATCGTTTGCCAGAGCTTTCGAAACGGTCCGCTGAATATCCTGCGGGCTGGCATCGCCCGGGAACCAGTAGCGGCGGCATGTGGCCACATCGGTGATCGGCAGGCCACGGCTCAGCAGTTCCCGCTTCGTGCTGTAGGCGACGTTGTCTGTCATGCCGGGCTTGAACAGCACGTTGATTTCAATCCGACCGGACGAATCAGCCTCACTGCCATCCCGTTCATCGAGGCGCGTGATCTGAGCATCTTCCGTCACCGGATCGACGAGCAGCCGCTCGATCGATTCGATCTGGTCGGTGGTCAGTTCCCCTTCGACGAGGAACACGCGAGCCGTGTCGACTTCGCTGATGGTTGTGCAGCCCAGCCCGGAGCTTTCACCGACAACACGGCCGGCTTCACGATCGACAAAGGACTTCCGGGGGGTGATTTCAATCTCAAAAAGCATGGCGTGGCTTCGCTGATTCAGGACTCGAACGGGTTTCGAGGTGTATCATACCCACCCGCCCGCCGAATTGAATCGTTCCACGCTGATTGATGCTCGACTGCGTCGACTCCGCTCCGCTATTTGCCAGTATCACTGACCCCGGTCAGGTTCAACTGCCGGACTTCGCGGGTCTCCAGATTCACCGTGAGAATGCGGTGATTGTTCGTATCGGCGATGTACAGGGTATTGTTCGCCACCGAAAGCCCCGCCGGCTCCGAGAGTCGTGGCGTTTCGCCGAGCTCGCTGCCGGCCTGCCCCGTCCCAATCAGCGTCGACACTTCTCCAGTGCTCAAATCGACCGTGCGGATCTTGTGGTTGTAGCTGTCGGCGATGTACAGCTTCTGATTGTGATACACCAGGCCAATGGGATGCTGGAAGCGGGCTTCCTCACCCGGCTTGTCGATATCGCCGAACTCGAACAGAGACCGGCCACGCGGCAGATCGCGAGGCCCGGCCAGCGTGGTCACTTTCTGGCCTTCCAGATCGACCTTCCGCACCGCGGACCCTTCGCTGTCAACAAAATAGAGCGACGTTCCATCGGTCGTGATGCCCGACGGTTGAGCCAGAGCCGCGTTCAGCAGGGGGCCATCAATGATGTCTTCCCGCCCGCTGCCGGCAAAAACTTCGATCGTCGATGAGCCAAGCTCGTGCTTCCATAGCTGATGCGGCCCCGCCATCGCCACGTACAGAACGCCGTTCAGCTCCCGCAACGCCCATGGACTGTTCAGGGCGACCTCGGAGAGCTTGCCGCCCGGCGAGCGGAAACTGGCCTGCTTGCCATTTCCGGACAGCGTCGAAACCTGCTTCTTTTCCAGGTCGATCACCCGGATCGCATGGTTCTCGGTATCGGCGACATACAGCTTCGTGCCGACCAGTTCCATGCCCTGCGGATGGTCGAAGGTCGCGGTCGCGTAGTCACCGTCCGTCAGGCCGACATCTCCCGTGCCGACAATATCGGTAATCGTGCCATCCAGCTTGCCGATGAGAATGCGGTTGTGATTGCTGTCGGAAATGAACAGCCAGTTGTTCTCGGCATCGGTGAGGATCTTGCCGGGGAATTCCACCGGGGTTTCGGGAACCTTGGCCAGTTCGAGATCAAAGTTGAGCGGCTTCTCGTTCAGCGTTTCCTGTTCGCGGTGATATTCGACCAGCTTGGCGATCACGTTGTCGAGAACTTCGCGATTCCCTTCACCCGACACGTAGCCGATGTACTTGCCTTCGGGATCAACGATCACGAGCGTCGGCCAGCTGCGGGAGCCGAACGATCGCCAGATCTTCATCTCGGCGTCGTTGATGACCGGATGTTTGATCTCGTACCGCTGGATCGCGGAGCGGATCGCTTCGGTGTCCTGTTCGTTTTCGAACTTCGCCGAATGCACGCCGATCACCACCAGCTCGTTGGCGTACTTCTCTTCCAGAAACTCAAGATCTGGCAACACATGGATGCAGTTGATGCAGCAGTAGGTCCAGAAGTCGAGCAGGACGACTTTCCCCTTCAGATCGTCCCAGTTCAGCGGCCGCGAAGTGTTCAGCCAGCCCTTTCCCCCTTCGAGGGGAGGAGCATCGAACCGCTGTGGAAACGGCCCTTTCTGCTCGGGTTGCGGGTCGGCCTGAGTATCAGCCGGTTCATCAGCCCGGACAGCCGAACCGAACACCAGTCCGAACAATATCAACAGTCGAAAAACGATCGAAGCACCGCGATCCAAGCGCATCATGACCTCACCTGCAGCTGGGAACTGGTCGTGAAATGGGGAGTTCGGCTGAACTCCCCAACTGGAATCGTCCTGGCCCGCGTAGCGACCTTAAGGAGCAGGCTCAGACGAAGGGGTTGATTCAGTCGATTCCGGCGTCTTCGGAGCATTCTCGAGGAAGAGACGCTCCAGCTGCCGGTTCAGCTCTTCGCCACGGGCATTCAGCGTGACCACTTTGCCTTCCCGGTCGACGAGAATGCACTGCGGAATGCTTGCGATGCCGTAGTAGGTGGCGTTGGGGTTTTCCATTCCCTGTTTGGTCGGATCACTGCTGAACAGACTCGGCCAGGGAAGTTTCATATCACTGACGATCGCCGAGGCTCGCTCAGCCGATTCATCGAGATTGACACCAATCACCTCGAAACCATCTTCGTGATAGGTGTTGTACATCTGCTTGATGTTCGGCATCTCCTGCAGGCAGTAGCCGCACCAGCTGGCCCAGAATTGAACCAGCACGACTTTGCCGCGATGATTCTTGATGTCGAACTTCTCTCCGGCGAGCGTTTCCCCTTCGAGCTTGATCTCCGAACCAGGGAGGCTCAGCCGACGAGCGGCTCCGGCGAATTCTTCGGCCCGCGCCCGGGTTTCCGGCGATTCGGCTTTCTTCGCTTCCTCAGCCAGCTGAGTATACAGCGACTTGGCGGCGTCGAGATCGCCGAGCTGTTCCAGAATATCTGCGGTGATCGAGGCGATCTGTACTTCGCGGCCGGAGATCTTAGCGGTCTTCAACAGCCCCATCAGATCATTCACAAAATCGAGGCGGCCCTGATCGTCCATGGTCTGCAACTCGGCCAGACGGCTGGAGAGCAGAATCAGTTTGCCTTCGCGGGCCAGCAGCGGACGCTTGTCCTCGGCTAAATCGCGGGCCATGGCAATCGCCTTCTGTGTGGCCGCCGGATCGCCTGCCTGAGCAAGCACCCCGAGGGCTTCCATTTTGTTCTGAACCGCTTTCAGGGCGACGTCTTCTTTCGCCTGATCGTTGCCGACGATTGTTTCGGCTCCTTTGATGATGTGCTCGAGCACCTTCACCTTCAGCAGATTCGCTTCCGTTGGGGTCTCGACATCAATTCGCGTCTGCCACAATTCTTCGACTGTTTTCAGAGTTTCCTCGGGGGGAGCCTGAGGATCGAACTCCGGCAGTTTCAGCATCGAGGAATTGACGATGACATCATCATCGACCTCGGCAGCCGGCTGAGCGCAAACAGGAAAGGCAGGCAGCAGCGCGAGAAGAAGCGCGGTCGACAACAGGGGGGACAGCAGGCGGGCCATTGGACGTCCTTTGGGTACAGTACCGGACCGGGAGGCGGGCACAGAATGTGAATAGATCAACTGCAGCTTATTCGATTGGGGCTCTTCGGAAAGCGCATTTCCTTAAATAATAGCGAAAACATATTCAGATTTCTTCTTAAACTCGCAGTTGAGCCCTCTCTTGTCTGTGACTCCGGAAGTCATCACACTCGACGCTGAAAGCCTTAGATCAACGATTTGCAGGAATGGTGGTCGGCCGAACCGGCTGATCGGGAAGGAATACGATGATGGACCAGGTCTCCGAAAACCCGCTGATGCAACCCGCTGGACTCCCTCGCTACAGTGAAATCCGAGCCGAGCATGTTGAACCGGCCGTGAAAGCAATGCTCGAACAGGCGGAGCAATTGTTCGAACAGGTCGAATCGCTCAAAGACCCCAGCTGGGACGAACTTTTCGGCCCGCTGCACAAGATCGATCGACTCTTCGAACAGACCTGGAAACCGGTCGGACACTTCAACAGCGTGAACAATTCGCCCGAACTGCGCGACGCCTACGAGAAGGTGCTCCCGGATGTCGTGAAGTTCGGCATCCGTGTCAGTCAGAGCGAACCGCTCTACCGCGAAATCAAGGCGATTCGGGAATCCTCCACCTGGGATTCGCTCGGCTCGACGCGGCAGCGAATCATCGAACAACGACTGCTCTCCGCCGAACTTTCAGGCGTCGCTCTGCCCGACGACAAGAAGGAGAAATTCAACGAGATGACGCACGAGTTGTCTCAGTTGTCCAACAAGTTCTCCAACAACGTGCTCGATGCCACCAAAGCTTATCACCTGACGGTCACCGATCCGAACGACGCCGAAGGCTGGCCGGCCAGTCTCAAGAAGCTGACAAGCCAGGCTCACAACGCAGCTCGCGGAGCCGAAGATCCCGCATCCACGGCCGAAAGCGGCCCGTGGCGGATCACGCTCGAAGTTCCCATCGTCCAGCCGTTCTGGCAGCACTGCCGCAATCCGGAACTCCGCAAGGAAACGTATCTGGCCTATATCTCGCGGGCTTCATCCGGGTCCTTCGACAACACGCAGCTCTGTAATCGCATTCTCGAACTGCGACGCGAACAGGCTCGTCTGCTCGGCTACGAGAACTACGCCGAGGTCAGCCTTGCCGAGAAGATGGCCGAGAATGTCGACGCCGTCAACGAAATGTTCGAAACGTTGCGGACACACTCAATCGAACCGGCCAAGGAGGATCTTTCCGAACTGCAGGTGATGGCAGAAGCCGAGGGCGTGATTGGCGATCTTAAGCATTGGGACATCGCCTTTTGGGCCGAGCGTCTCCGCGAGAAGCGGTACGAAGTCACCGAAGAAACTCTTCGCGAGTACTTCCAGCACGAACGCGTGCTCAACGGCCTGTTCCAGCTGATCGAGCGGCTGTTCGACGTCGAGATTCGGCAGACAGAAGGGGATGTCGCGTTCTGGAACAAGGATGTCCGCTTCTTCACCGTCTTCAAGAATGATGAGCCGATCGCCGGGTTCTTCTATGATCCGTACTCGCGTCCCGAGAACAAGCGGGGCGGAGCCTGGATGGACGTCTGCCTGAATCGTCGCCAGCTCGACGACGGCATGCAGCTTCCGGTCGCTCATCTCGTCTGCAACTGCACCCCGCCAATCGGCGACCAGCCTTCGCTCATGACCTTTCGCGAAGTCGAAACGCTGTTCCACGAATTCGGCCATGGCCTGCAGCACATGCTGACGACCGTCGACGAACCCGATGTCGCCGGCATCAACGGCGTTGAGTGGGATGCCGTCGAACTGCCCAGTCAGTTCATGGAAAACTGGTGCTATCACAAGCCGACTCTGGTCGGATTGACGGCTCATGTCGAAACCGGTGAACCGCTGCCGGACGATCTGTTCAACAAGATCGTGAAAGCCCGCCATTTCCGTGCCGGCTCTCAGACTCTACGACAGTTGACCTTTGGCATGACCGACATGTTGCTGCACACCGAGTTTGATCCACAGGGCTACAACACGATCTTCGATGTACAGAAGCGGGTGATGGACAAGACCTCGATCATGCCCATGCTGCCGGAAGATCGAATGCTCTGCTCCTTCCAGCACATCTTCTCGGGCGGTTATGCGGCCGGCTATTACAGCTACAAATGGGCGGAAGTCCTTTCAGCCGATGCCTTTGCAGCATTCGAGGAAGCCGGACTCGATAACGACGAAGCCATCACCGAAGTCGGCCGCCGGTTCCGCGACACGATCCTCTCCGAAGGGGGCAGCCGCCACCCGATGGACATCTACCGCGACTTCCGCGGCCGCGAACCCGACCCGACAGCTCTGCTGCGTCAGTGCGGTTTGATGAAGTAAACGCGGCGTAACTCGCGACCGATTATTTTCGTTCAAGGGGTGCCACTGCTGGCTCGACCAGCAGTGCGCCGTTACGGCTCGTAGCGGCGGAATCCTGCCGCCGAAACCGCTCGGCCTGGAATAAGTTCGCGAGATCGTGCGAGGGAATGATTCCAAAGGGCTTCGACGCTCCCCCGCAGCCACGTCCATTCGGCGGCAAGATGCCGCCGCGACAGGGACATCGTGGAGAGTGCGTCTTGACGCACCAAATCAAAACCAGACATCACCAATCGAGATGACGACACGATCTGATTCGGCGTGGCAGAAATGCGAATTGGTGAACAGTCCCACGTCGCGAGCAGATATCGTCGATAACAGTCGGATCAAAGATCCGATGGTGCGTCGAGACACACCCTACTTCCGTTGACTTTACTCTACTGCAGTGGAAGACGGTGGCCCATCTTGTCGCGTTTGGTGGCGAGGTATTTGGCGCGGTGTTCGTCGGGCGGGGCGATAATCGGCAGCTGTTCGACGACGACCAGGTCGACCCATTTCTGGAAGGTCTCGGTCTTCTTGGGATTGTTCGTCAGCAGGCGGATCTTCTTCAGTCCCAGATCCTTAAGGATCTGCAGACCGACCATGAAATCACGCAGGTCGGGTTTGTAGCCGAGCTGGACGTTGGCTTCGACTGTATCGTAGCCCTGGTCCTGGAGCTGGTAGGCCTGCAATTTTGCATTCAGACCAATGCCCCGACCTTCCTGTGGAAGATAAACGACCGCCCCCGCTTCCTCCTTCACAATCATCGACATTGCCATATGCAGCTGATCGCCACAGTCGCAGCGGAGTGATCCGATGATGTCGCCGGTGAAGCAGGAGGAGTGCATGCGAATCAGCGGAGCCTCGACCGATTGCAGGTCGCCCCAGACAATCGCGAGCGGCTCCTGATCCTCGTGATCGACTTTGTAGCCGATGAAGGTCGGCGTGCCATAATCACGCGTCTTGATAGGCACCTCAGCGACGCGATGGATCAACTGTTCCCGCTGCCGTCGATAGTGAATCAGCTGTGAGATCGAAATCAGAGGCAATTCGAACTGCTCGGCAATCTGGCGTAGCTCAGGCAGAGTCGCCATTCCGGAACCGGTCGGGCTCAGAATCTCGATCAGTGCGCCCACGGGACGCATTCCGGCCAGGCGCATCAGATCGATGGTCGCCTCGGTATGACCGGCTCGCCTCAGCACACCGCCTTCTTTGGCAAGCAGTGGTGAGATATGTCCCGGACGGACGAAGTGTTCGGGCTCCGAATGCGGGTCGGCCAGCGCTCGAATGGTTCGGGCCCGATTCTCGGCACTGACGCCGGTCCCGGCGTCGCGATGATCGACCTGCACCAGGAAGTTGGTGTGATGCGGACTGGTGTTCGGATCAGGACCTGCTGCGTAACTCAGGTGGAGTCGATGAGCGATATCATCGACAAGCGGCACGCAGAGCACGCCCGCCCCGTGCCGGAGCATCAGATTGACCAGCTCCGGTGTAATCGTTTCGGCAGCGCAGATGAAATCGCCTTCGTTCTCCCGATCCCGGGCATCGACGACAATGACCGCCTTGCCCTGACGGATCGCCGCGAGGGCGGATTCCACGCTGTCGAAATTCTGGTCGTCCTCGTATTGTTCGTCGTCCGGTGAAATCATCTTCTCACACTTTCCGGAAGCTTCGGTGGTGTCGCGGAATCTGCTTCCGAAGATTCCATTTCAGCACAATTCTAGAGTGAGTGCCGAGCCATCTGGTACTGTACATTATTGGGAGCACATCGGTCGAACGCGAGCGGGAGTTCCAGCTCACTGCGCCAGTTCGGAAAGATTGTGCTTTTTTAACTTCTGCAACAGAGCCTGTTTATGGTTGGCAACCTGTTGTTCGGTCAAATCGAGAGTCTCAGCGACGACCTTGTTCGGCCAGCCCCGGACAAACAGCAGTTCACAGCACTGCAGCCGCTCGTACTGAGACTCCTGTATCCAGTGGCCGATCTGTTCCCGCAACGTCTCTTCGAGATGACTTTTCTTCTGCTCGGCTCCCTCTCGACTGCGAGCCATACTGGATGCTTTACGTCCTCCGCCGCTGAGTTCCGGCCCCTCATCGGCCAGTGCCAGCGCCTGACGACGCCCCTGCCGCCTGAGCACATCGGTAATCTTGTAAGCCGCGATTCGGAACAGAAACGATTCGAGAGATGTCCGCTCGTCCTGGTAATTCGGCAGCCCGGTTAAAAAGCCAACGAACGTTTCCTGGACCACGTCTTCCGCCTGGGCCCGATCCCCCAGCCTGCTGATCGCAAATGCCTGAAGACGACCTTCATACGTCTCGATGACGTGCCGCCACGCCGACTCGTCGCCCTGGCGAACGCGGCTGATCAGATCGGTTTCGAAACGGTCGGACATGAAGCACTCCGCATAATCAGAACACGCTGGCATTGTATGCGAATGAAGCCGGCGTCGACCGTAGTTTTGGGGCGATGCGTCAAAACAACCGGTCGGCAAACCCCGACTGCCCCACCCCAACGCGGCCAGGCAGAATCTGTCGGGCGATTTCGACCATGCGATCCCGGTACTCGAGCTCCACAGATGCGGGATCGACAGCTCTCATCGCCTCAACCAAAGGCGTGCGCCGCGTTCGTTTTCCGGTTGAACTTCCATCTCCTTCAATGAAGTGATCCACAACGACGCCGTCGGCCACCTCCGCAATTCGTTCAAAGAACCGATGCGGATCTTCAATCGGCAACAGTGGAGCGACCGTCACCAAGACACGAATCCCGGCTTCCCTGAGTTGTCGGCACGCTTCGAGCCGCCGCTCCACTGAAGCCGCCGGAGGCGGTAAGGACGGCAGACTCTCCCGGTCTGATTCGATCGACACATGCACGCGAAGTTTCGATCGGGTCTGCAATTCGTCCAGTATGGCGATCTCGCGAACGACATCGGGCGAGTGTGTCTGCAGAATCAACTCCTCGGGGGGATGGTCAATCATCGCCCTCAGAACCGAATCGGTGACCCGATACTTTCTTTCCTGCGGCACGAACGGGTCAGTCGAGCTGGAGCAGAAGATCGAGAACAACTTTCCCTGCCGCTCAGCCCAGCGACGTTCTCGTTCGACCGTCTTCCGATAGACCTCGGCGGCATTCTCTCGCACTTCCAGAAAACTTCCCCACGGTCGTCCTCGTGTCACAAAGACATTGTGCTGAACATAACAACCGATGCCACAAAGAGATCGGCCAAACGTGCAGCCGCGATAGGGCTGCAGGGAATGGGACGCGATCTGATCCAGATAACCGCTGCAACGGGTCAGTATTTCCCGCACCAGGACGCCTTTTTCGGGGGGTTGGATCACGATTTTTTCGCCTGTCAATTGGCATTCCCACCGATAAAACCGGAAAATTTAGGCAAAATGGGAAATATCGGTAATTTTAAATATTGTCTTCAGTGGACCTTCTGTTAAGTTCCCTCCCGTTGTCCGGCAATGTTGCTTTTCTGCAACATGTCGGAAGCACGGGAGCCCGGCAGTGTTCACTTCTGTCCGGTATCCCGTCGCTGCAGCGGAAAGGCTTTCGGTATCTGTTCTGGCCAGCGGATTCCGGAAAAAAAGAGAGTCGCACGTCATCACTCATCTGTCGGGGCAAAGGTTCGGCGCCCCAGTGAGACTCCGGTACTAACCGCATTTCACAGGCACTGAGTTCTGAAGTGCACCACGTCTAAATGTTTCAAAAAATCGAAATCTCAACAGATTAAGGTAACCTCTCATGATTAAAGCACTGCTTAACGACGAAGCCGGTTTCATCATTTCCGCTGAACTCGTTCTGGTCGCCACCCTGCTGGTGATCGGTCTGATCGTCGGCCTGAGCTCCATCCAGCACGCTGTTGTTGCTGAGCTCAACGATGTTGGCGACGCCATCGGCGAAGTCAATCAGTCGTACATGTACACCGGATTCTCGGCCGACAAGCTGATCGGTGGTCAGCCGAAGGCTTACACCCGTGGTTCTCAGTTCGTCGATCAGCAGGACGATTGCGACAACGATCAGTGTGATCTGGCTTGCGACGTTCCGATGGCTGAAGGCAAGAAGTCCTTCAACTAATCTGATCGGCTTCGGCTGAAATGACTTCGCCAGGGTCCTGGAACAGTTTCATGACCCTGGCTTTTTTTGCGGGCTTCCCGCACTGCAATTGCCGGTGACAAGTCATTCAGAAGCAGTCAGACGACTAAGCGAACGTCAATCAGTAGTTTTCCGGCCGTGAGAGATCCTGTTAAAAATGCACAAAATGGAGAAAATCCGCTTGTTAATCACTCTGGTTCCTCTGATAGGATGAGCGGACTTGCGAGAATGTTGAATTTCTGCAACATTCGCAGGTGATTCTCGGCAACGGTCGATTCTGGGATGGAGCCGCCCTGTCGCACTGTACCGAGAGCTGCAGCAGTCGAGGGAGAATTCTGTTTTGGCCGACAGAATCTCATTGGACTCTTTCGTGTGCGATCGCACTTTCCGACGCGTCTGTTTTCATGAGCCCGAAAACGGTCAATTCGTGAAGTGAATTTGTCCACGAGCCGCTTTGGCCGGCGGCGGGTCCGAAACCTATCGCACGTTACACAGTCTCACTTAAGGAATTGCTATTCATGTTGAACGCACTGCTGAAAGACGAAGCCGGCTTCATCGTCTCGGCTGAACTGGTGCTGATCGCGACTCTGCTCGTGATCGGTCTGATTGTTGGACTGAGCTCCATTCAGCATGCCGTCGTCGCCGAACTCAACGATGTTGGTGATGCCATCGGCAGCCTGAATCAGTCTTACTTCTACACCGGATTCTCGAAGGCAAAGAGCTTCGGGGGCGGAGGCAACAGCTTCGCCGCTTACACTCGCGGTTCCGCCTTCAACGATCAAATTGATGATTGCGACAACGATCAGTGCGACATCGCCTGCGATGTCCCGGTGACCGAAGGTCCGAAGAACAACTAGTTCGACGATCGTTGAACGATCACGATATCGACAAAGGCCGCGGATTCGTCCGCGGCCTTTCGTTTTTGACACCAGGCGCGTTCGACAGACATCTATCTCAGCTCAACTTCCGCTCGACGACTGACCGGGTACGAGAACGCGGTCATGGCCCCCGCGATCCCAATCGCCAGCAGCAGCCAGACCAGCCCCCCGATCGCGGCAACCTGCATCGCCTGCGAAAACACGCTAAAGACAGGCTCCTCTCCAGAGGACCGAATCGCGGTCGCGACTCCACCAATCAAACTTTGCAGGCCGCAGACGCAGAAAACATTCAACACTCCCCGCCAGATCCACGGAATACGCGTCTGCCGCAGCACATTCAGGCAAACCAGCCCGCTCATCGCACTGGCGACCGCACTGGCTCCGAACGGCAGGGAACCGCAGGCTTCGCCAGCCAGGCCGATTCCGATGAAGACCGAAGCGATGACCCCCGCGGGCTGCTGCAGGCAAATCCCGGTCGCTACCAGGGGCAACAGTATGTGCCTGAGCGGTCCGATTGACTCCCCATTCACCTCGACCAAAACGGCCAGAGCCGTCACGGGGACGACAATTAACAGGTGAAGCAGAACCTGGGCGATCCGTTTCATCGTCGACTCCTCGCCTGCTCAGTGCCCGGCTCATCGATCGAGTCGACTGTCGCGATCCGCGCGGGAGAGATTTCTTCGGAAAGGACGAAAACGTCGCGAACCGTATCGAGCCGAGCGGTTGGTTCGACTTGGATCTCCCAGAACGGGCTGTTGACTTTCACAGTCGCAGTCGTGACCTGACCGAGCACCAGAGGCTGATCCCAGTTCGATTCCGGATCGTGCAGAACGATATAGTCTCCCGCCGCCACAGGCACCGTGTTCTCCACGTACTTCAGATCGCACAAGTCGGCACCGTTTCCGTGCAGACTGCCGATTCCGACATTCCGCCACTGCTCTCCGTCCAGCTTCATCACGGCGACCGGACAGCGAAACTCGGCATCCGTGACTTCGCGAAACGAACTGCTCCAGCGTCCGACCTGTTCGATCTGTCCGACGATGACTCGACCCGCCAGGACCAGATCGTCCGGACGGATCTCATAATCGGCTCCCAGATCGATCAGCGATTCTTCTGATTTCAACACCCAGTCCCGCTCCTGAACCTGACGATTCTCGCCGGCATCGAGCCACTTCCCACTCCGCCACTGCTCTTCCATTTCGCCTGAAAGTCGACGGGCGGCGACGAGTCGGGGTCGAAACAGGCGTTCCGAAGCCTCAGCTGGCAAGGTGTTCTCGTCCGCCTGAAGCGCCGTCTGCAACGCGATCAACTTCCGTTCGAGTCGGGAAATCGTCTCAGCCGCAGATACGTCCACTGCTGCGACTTGATTCGAAGGCTTGTCCGGCTGTGGCTCAGACGAGACAAGAAACTGCTCGACGTTGGAGGGCCATTGAATCTGCGGAACCTGTTTGACGAGCGGCGCGGACAGATCGCGGAGTTTCATACGCCATTGCAGACGTGACTGTTCCGGAAGTGCAGCAGCGGCGCAGCCCAGAATCATCCAGCCAATGAGCACCAGGGTGGCTCGTGTCTGATTGCGATAATTCATGGCCTCGAATGTTCCTGAGATCAACGGCGACTCAGAGGTTTCCGCTGTCCGACATCAGCACGTGCTTCCACTGCGACAGGTGCTCCAGGCAGATCGCCGTGCCCCGAGCCACAGTGGTTGTCGGGTCATCGTCGATTCGCACCGGAATGCCGAGATACTCGCGAAGATACTGGTCAATGCCGCGAATCAGTGCCCCGCCACCAGTCAAAACCAGTCCCGTCTGGGCAAGATCGGAAATCAACTCTGGTGGACACTGCTCAATCGTCTCGCGCAGACACGCACCGATTTCTTCGAGCGTTCGCAGCATGACTTCGCGAATCTCTTCACTGGTTACAATCGCCTTACGAGGCACGCCGCTCACCAGATCGAGCCCGCGGACTTCCAGGGCATGTTCGTGAGGCAGTCGCCAGGCCGAACCAAGATCGATCTTCACCTGTTCTGCGGTCTGCAGTCCGATGCGGAGGGAATATTGTCTCCGCAGATAATCGACGATCGCCTGATCGAAATGCTCTCCGGCGACACGCGACGATTTGCTGACGACGATATCTCCCAGGCTCAGTACGGCTGCTTCCGTGGTCCCGCCGCCAAGATCGCAGACCATCGAGGCGATCGGTTCCGAAATTGGCATGCCGGCTCCAATGGCGGCCGCCCGCGGTTCTTCGATCAGATAAACCTTCCCGGCTCCGGATCGCTCGGCACTGTGAAAGACGGCTCGCTTTTCGACCGGGGAAATCCGTCCGGGCACCGCGATGACCGTACGGGGCCGGAGGGCACGCCCATTTCCGATCGCCTTACGGACGAAGTATTTGAGCATCGCTTCGCAGAGTTTGAAGTCGGTGATGACCCCCTCGGAGAGCGGACGAACCGCCGAGATGGTATCGGGAGTGCGGCCGAGCATCTGCCGCGCGAGTTTGCCGACAGCGGTCCCGCGGCCCAGAATCCGTCGAGAGTCACGGGCGAGAGCGACCACGGACGGTTCATTCACAACGATACCGGTCCCCAGAACTGCGATCAGAGTGTTCGCTGTTCCCAGGTCGATTCCCAATCCCGGGGAAACCCATCTGTGCAGACGCTGCAGCATGTCCTGGCCGATATAGAAAAACGCTTCCTGCGATATCGGCGGGACTGTACTCGTGAAGGGCACTTCACAGCAAGATCGACTTCCGGCTCCAGGTTGCCCGAAATCTGCAGAAACTCAGGAACGGCAACGAGTTTCGCCCCCGCTGAACGGCCTCGTGGCGATTCCGACGTTGTTTGCGATTACACATCCAGATCGAGAATGTTTCCGCAGATCTGTTCAGCGTCCGGGCATCGCTTCGGATCCTGCAGGCGTTCCAGATTCTTCATCGCCGCTTCGTGCTGATCGGGCTGCTGGTCGTCGCCACCGAATGCCTCCCGGCCATCGGCGTCACGATCGGACTCAAGCGAAGCTTCGCTGACATCTTCCGACTGCCGGCTGCTCAGGGCCTCGATTGTGCTTTTGAAATCCTGACCGGCATTGGCCTGGGCCGCCTCGTTTCGGCCGGACCGGACCTGTTGTCCGCCGCTGACGGAACTGGCGAAGATAGCGGGATTCACCGAACTGAAGCCGACGTGACTCATTGCGAGGTCTCCGGACCAGGAAATACGACCTTTCCAATAGAAAACCGGCCTGCTGCACTTCAACCGTGGCACATCGAGGGCACTCGTCCGTTTCTGAATCGTCATTTGAAGTGGGGAAACTGCAGGAAGACGGGCAAGGGGGGCCGATTTTTCCGAAAATACATGCGGCATCCACCTTCTTTTCGCTTCAGAAGCCGAGAATTGCTCAAGCGAGCGCAATCTGGCAGGCCAGGGAATCTCGAATGCCCCAGCCGATTCGGGAACGGAATGTAGAATCTCCGTAATTTTACCGTTTCAGGGAGGACCGGGCCGCTTCAGGAAGGTGTTCAGATTTCCCCGGCGTTGCATCGAACAATTTGCATTCGTCGTCCGCTCCTGATAATGTAAATCAGTCTCGAGACCCTATCGTACGCAGTTCATGACCCTTGTTTTCCGGGGGCTCGTGGACCATCCATGGAGATCTTTTATGGTGCCGCTGCACGCTCAAACTGTTACCAGACGACGCGGCTTCACGCTCGTTGAATTGCTCGTCGTGATCGCGATCATTGGCGTCCTAGTGGCTCTGCTCTTGCCGGCCGTCCAACGGGCTCGCGAAGCGGCTCGCCGCACCGCCTGTCGTAATAACCTGCACCAGATCGTTCTGGCTGCTCACAACTACCTCGATTCGCACAAGTGCTTCCCCTCCGGGTATGTGCGTCCGGAACCGGGCGATGTGAACAGCAACGGGATTCAGGACGTCAATGAAGATGTCGACGGCGATGGCTACATCGACGGTACGAACATCAACTATGTGAACTTCGAGCTGACGCTCAGCACGAAGTACCCCCTGAACTTTCAGGCCAATCCGATCATCTTCAATCTCGAGTCGAATCCGCAGTACACCGTCGATCACTGGTGGTACGACAACCTCTGGTCCTGGATGGCCCTTATGCTGCCTGAGTTGGATGCTGAAGTCGCCGCCGGTGCAGAGACACGTCAGCTGAAGTTCGATTCCGGTTTGAACTGGAACAACAAGAACCAGACCGCCGTGCGAATTGAGATGGAATCGTTCATCTGCCCGAGTGCCGTGCTGCCGTCGACCCGCCCGGAAGGATTTGCCTTCTCCTCGTATCGCGGTGTCGCTGGCCGAACCCCTGGTCCGGGAGCAACGAATCCGGGACCGGTCGCCAACGGCGTCCTGTTTCGTAACAGTGCCGTGACCGACCGCGATATTTCCGACGGCATGACGACCACTCTAATGGTGGGCGACTCGCTGTTCGGTTTTTGGGGCGACGGAGCCTCCTGCTGCAGTGCCGTTCCTCACCAGAATGATGCCGGACGCCAGATCGACGATCTGCTGGCCGACTATGACGACTCGAACTATCTCAGCCCGATCTTCACGTTCGGCAGCTGGCACGACGGCATCGTCGTCTTCTCGATGTGCGATGGTTCGACCCGCGACATCTCGAAAACGATCGATCGCTCGATCTTCGGCAACCTGGCCACCCGCAACGGAAACGAACAGATTCAGGACTTCTAAGCCGTCCTGAGAGCCGAACCATACGAAGCACGCCTTACGAGGCGTGCTTTTTTTACGGCCGGGTTGGTAGAGCGCATAGAAAAAGGCACTGACTTTTCAGTCAGTGCCTTTTTCGTTCCTTCCGCAGGAATCGTCCCCGAGGGGATTCGATTCCTCACTCTGAGAGCGTGAGCTAATTCCTGATCCGGTGAGTCACCGGGATCACATTGAACTAGCGTGAGCGTCGGTTAATTTGCTCGCGGCGTTCTGCCCGACGACGTGCACGTCGTTTCGTTTCGCTGGGCTTCTCGTAATATTCCCGGCGACGCATTTCCTTCTTGATACCGCTGTGTTCCACCAGCTTGCGGAAACGCTTGACGGCGTCGTTGACATTTTCTCCTTCGCGGAGACGCAATTTAACCACGCAATTCACCTCCTCTCAGCTTTTTCCTGAATGTTTTCGGGAGCTTCATCGAAACGACGAAGCGTTTGTTCGACTTATTATTCACCGTGACGGCGCACGGATCCAGACCGCAGGTGACGGTTCGAAACGACGAGCGTAGCAGAAAACGCCGTGAATTGACAGCCATTCCCGTCCCCGCCAGCAGGCGGGATTGCAAACTTTACCAGCCTCCGGTGCTTTTCGACCGGATCTGCATTCATCTTGAGCGAAAATTTGGGGATCGCTATTTTTTGTTGAAATCAAGTCGCGGCACCTTTCCACCTCGCCGCACCCTCCTCCTATCAATCATTTCCCCTTGGCTGTTCCTCAGCAGTCATCTCCAGCGACTCGACAGGCCCGGATCCCGGGTCGATCGAAGTGAGGTTCCTCCATGATCTCCTGCCTTAATCGTCTTGGACTCATTGCCGGTACCGTCCTCTCGACGGCTGCTCTGTTCAGCCTGTGCGGCTGCACGAGAATGACGGGGTTCGTCATGAATGAGTCGGGCCAGGCCTATTACCAGCGTGGTAATTACACAATGGCCGCCCGTGAATTCCACAAGGCGGTCGTCGAAGACCCGACGAACCCGCACTACCTTTACAATCTCGCGGCTGCGAACGCCAAACGGGGCGAGTACATGCAGGCCGAGCAGATCTATCGCCAGGCCATCAGCATCGATCCTTCGCACCAGCCGTCTTATCATGGCCTGGCCGCGATGATGGTCGAACAGGGCCGCGTCGGTGAAGCCGAGCAGATGCTGACCACCTGGGCTGGAGCTCAGCCGTATTCGGCCGAAGCTCAGATCGAAATGGCGTGGCTGCAGCAGAAGAACGGAAACTATCAGGCTGCTGAAAGCTCGCTGATGCAGGCCCTTCAAATCAACCCGCGGCACGATCACGCGATCGCTCAGCTGGGTCAGGTTTATGAAGCTCAAGGCCGCCCGCAGGAAGCGATGGCCATGTACGAGCGAGCCGTCATCACCGATCCGACTCGTTATCAGGTCCAGTCGCGTCTGGCCGGTCTTGAAGAACGCTATCCGCATCTCAAGAACCCGCAGGCTCCGACCATGATGGCGGGCGTCCCTGCCGGAGCAGCGCCCTGGGAAACCCAGAGTGCTCAGATCGCTGCCTGGAATGCTCCGATGATGGGGGGAGCTCCGCAGATGGCTGCTGCTCCGATGATGCCCATGGATTACGGCATGGCCGCCTATCCGCAGATGAACGCTCAGCCGCATTTGGCCAGCTACCCGCAAATGAACGGATACCCTCAAACCACAACCGCGTGGGCACCGCCGATGCCGGCCCCGCCCGCCAGCTACGGAGTGCCCTACAACACAGCTGAAATGAACCCGCAGTATCAGGTCGCCGCTCCGCCGGCCTTCGACTGGACCGCTCAGAATCAGCAGATGATGATGGCTCCCCAGACGATGATGGCTCCGCAGACAACCATGTCGGCTCCACAGATCGCCTCGCCGTTCGACGGAATGATGCCTCAGCACGATTTCCAGGCTCAGGGCCAGATCTCTGCCTCGCCGACCTTTGGCTGGCAGCCCCAGATGTCTCAGGCTCTGCCGGAAGTTCAGGCCTTCTAAACAAAGCGAGCTGACTCCGAAGACTCAAAAGTGTGATGTCCATCGCGGGCATCACACTTTTTTTATTGGCTCATGCAGGATCCGGCATCGTCCTGGGATGTAGCCCCTTCTTGGCAATCTTCACCGTAATAATCGCATCGATACTGTGTGCGATCACGAAGGCGAACAGTGCAACAACAAGCGGAACGGTGTTCCCGGTTTCCGCCCACCGCTGGAGACCAATCAGCAGCGTTGTCCACGTGATGATCCCCCCAAACATTTCCAGCACGGCGATCGAAGTGTGCCCCATCAGGAAATCACCCCATGAGGGGAAAACAAAGCTTCGCCAGGCGAGCTGGGTCGGCGTCCAATAGGTCGCCCCGCAGTTGTCGCAGGTGTGGGTTTGTGCAGGAACCTGATCCTTGCAATACGAGCAGAGATTCTCGAGCGATTGCGAAGTCGTCGGATCGAATCCGGACTCCCGATACCGGTCGAGTGCCTGTTGAAAGATCGTGGGCATTTCTTTGCGGTCGGACTTCGAGAAGCCGGAGAAGGAGAGTTTCTTTCCATCCTTCAGCTTCAGGTTGAGCATGCCGTTCCAGGTCCCTTTGAACTTCTCGATCTGGCTGTAATACAGCATCCAGAAGGTTCGTTTGGCCTTTCCGCGAGAATTGCAGTGGATCATCAACACTCGCAGGTTCGTGAGTACGAATTGCGTGTGGTTGATCATCGAGGCCCAGAGTCCCATGAAGTAGAACTCGACGAAGGAGTAACGCACGCCTTTGGCGACATATAGAACCCGCTCTCCTTCATGCAGGCAATCGAGAAGTTCCGGCTCAATCTGCTGAATCAGCTTGGCCTTCTTCTTCATCTGCGATTTCCAGCCCCAGCCCTCCGTTTTCGGGAACATCGAATCGAGGTCGTAGTCGATCTCGGGGGAAAGAGACAGATTCAGTTCCGCCATCCGGTCTTCAGCTGTTGGCTTTGTCGGATCGGGCGTGAACAGTTCGTCGGAGCGGGCCACGGACATCGTTTTCTCCGGAAAAATTCGAGAGGGACATCCCCGGCAGACTACGAGAGATTGGAAAGGTGCTGATTCGTCCGCCAGATGGCTCCATCTTGTCCACTGGACACTCTTTTTTCAATTGCGAAGAGAGTCGGTTTCTCTGGTTTACCCATTCTCCGAGGAAATCCTAATCGGGGCAGCAGACACGTTCTCGGGACCGAGTTGCCGACGGGCCGGCCTGACCGCAAGTTTCTGCAAAGCGGTGCCGATCTTCGAGAATAGCGGAGTTCGCGCGCCTGCCCTGGCTGCTGGAGAGCACCCACAGGCCATGCCAATTGCCAGCCGGCAATTGCTCATAAGGATTCCTCCGCGTTGAGAAAGGAATCGACTGCTGCCATGTACGCCTCAAATCAATCTGTTTCTGACGAACCCGCACCGAACACTCCAGAACGGATCGCTGCTCTCGAAAACCAGCTGGCAGAGATGCAAAAGCTGATGCTGCAGCTCGAGAAAATGAGCACAGTCGGCGTGCTGGCCTCGTCGATCACGCACGAGTTCAACAACATTCTCACGACCGTCATCAACTACGCCAAAATGGGTCTGCGGCATCGCGATGAAGCGACGCGCGACAAGGCGTTCGACAAGATCCTGGCCGCCGGTCAGCGAGCCGCCAAGATCACCACGGGGATGCTCTCCTACGCCCGGAACCGTCCGGAGTCTCGGGAAATGCATCGCCTCTCCCAGCTGGTGGAGGATGTCCTCGTGCTGGTGGAAAAGGACCTGCAGAAGCATCGTGTGTCTCTCGTCAAGAACTTCGCGGCTGACGCTTACGCCGATGTGAACCCGAATCAGCTGCAGCAGATTCTGCTCAACCTGATCATCAACGCCCGCCAGGCCATGGAGCAGGGGGGCACGCTCACGATCACGGTCGATATCGATCGGGACGGCTCGTGGGCCATTGTGAGCGTGAAAGACACCGGCAGCGGAATTCCGTCTGACCAGCTCCCCAAAATCTTCGATGCCTTCTATACCACCAAGAAGGCCGACGAACAGGGACAAGGCGGCACCGGCCTCGGTCTGGCATTCTGTCGACAGATCATCGAAGCCCATCGCGGACGAATTCGAGTCGACAGCCGCGTGGGAGAAGGCACCAGCTTCACCCTCAAACTCCCGCTCGGCAAAGCCAACGACTTCATCTCCAGCAAAGCGGGCTGATCGATCGAAGACTGGGGTGCACTCCCGTCACCTTCCATCCGAACAATCCGCCGGGATCGATTCAGGGAGCAATGAAACGCCACTCTGCATTGCCCCTCGTCACCGCGTCCGCAAAGCGGACCCTACGGGAGTTGACTTCCAATCGAAGACCGGTTGTCACTCTCGTCTTTTCTTAACCCGAAGCGTGAGCGAGGGAAATGCGGTCGGGTCCCTCGCTCACGCTTCGGGTTAGGATTCAGCTCGTAGGGTGCGTCTTGACGCACCGGATCAATGTCCGCATACGCAACCAACAGCGCCGCTATGCCACGAAGCCGCTATGACTTTTCGAAAGTCTCAACCGAGCCGATCCGGACAACCGATTGCGCCGGGATCGATTCAGGGGGCTATGAAACTCCACTTTGCATTGCACCTCGTCACCGCGTCCGCACAGCGGACCCTACGGGAGTTGACCCTATGTCGCTCGAGTTTCGGGTTACGAACACTGCTTAGAACAACCGGAGTTGGCCGGTCGTGGGCTGGGGCGGTATGAACTGGGTTGTGTCGAGTTTGGGAAGATCGCTGAATCCGTATTTCTGGCGGAAGACCTGGAACATGGTCCGAATCTGGTTGGCGATCTCTCCGCTTCCGACCATCCGCTGGCCCCAGTTCGATTCATTCAGCTTACCGGATCGCGTGTCCCGGATCAGGTTCTGCACCTTCTCGGCTTTCAACGGTTGCGTTCGTTCCAGCCATTCGCGGAAGACCGGTTCCACGGTGAGCGGCAGTCGCAGCAGGACATACCGTGCATCGCCCGCTCCCGCCTCACGAGCCGCCTTGAGAATGGCTGCGGCTTCATGATCATTCAGACCGGGAATCAATGGCGCTACCATCACACGGACCGGGATGCCTGCATCGGCCAAAGTCTCGACTGCCCGTAAACGGGCAGCGG
This sequence comes from Planctomycetaceae bacterium, assembly GCA_017795105.1. Classification (GTDB taxonomy): domain Bacteria; phylum Planctomycetota; class Planctomycetia; order Planctomycetales; family Planctomycetaceae; genus Rubinisphaera. Next base: position 3,786,765 of record CP051247.1, on the reverse strand, counting down.
GAATGCTCGTGCGAGGCTCCATCACGCCAGCCAGTTCCGGGTCGAGCGAGGTGATCGAGAGATTGACATGCACGAGTTGCCGGCCGGCCATCTCCTTCAGAAGATCGAGATCGCGTAAGACCAGGGCGTTTTTCGTGATGATACTGATCGGCTGATGGCACTCGCTGGCGACTTCGAGGCATTGACGCGTCAACCGAAACTCCCGCTCCGCAGGCTGATAGCAATCGGTCACGCCAGAGAAGACAATCGGTTCCGGCTCCCAGCGTTTCCTGCTCAAAAACTCACGCAACAGCCTCGGAGCGCCATGTTTCACGAAGATTCGCGTTTCGAAGTCGAGTCCGGCGTTCAACCCGAGATACTCGTGCGTATTCCGCGCATAGCAGTACGGACAGGCATGAGCGCAGCCCCGATACGGATTCAGGCTGTAGCGAAAGGGAACGTCCGGCGAGTCGTTCTCGGAAACGATCGACTTCGAGGCGTCGGCCTGATATTGAATCTTGCGGTCCGACCGCTCCTTCAGATACTCGACATCCCATTCGACATGCTCGAGATCGGCCTTGGCATGGACGCGTTCGAAGCGGTTGGGGGGATCGAGATGGGAACCATGTTTCATGGGCTGAACTCCGCAGCCATTCTACGCAGCCCACCGGGCCGGAACAAATTCAGGGCCCACCTGCAAAACTGAAGGTGAAGACGTCGGTCACGTTGGTGATTGAGGGCCGCATCCCCAGCCGGACATATCTGCGGTCCGGAGAAACGACCGCCGTGGCATCGAGCCGAACCCCGGAAGTGACCGGAGCAACGACAGGCGAGTATCCGACGGCTCCTGCCGCAACGGGCGAGATCTGATTGAGTGGAGCAGGAGGCTGATAGCGTAGCCCTTGCCGCAGTTGATGGAGCAGTATCGCCGTCTGTTTCTGGCGTTCTTCATCGCTCTTCCGCACCGGCTCGAAGACGGGCGTCTGTTCGGTGCGGCGGCCCTGGTGCAACGAAACCCGGAACTTCTTGGTCTGCTGGTCGAACACGACATTCACCGAATCTCGCTGCTCGTGATCGGTCCCGGCGTATCGAATCACCTCCAGACGAGCCCGATTCCCGACAACGCGACCGTAGTTGTACTGCACCGTCACCATGTACGCCCCGGGGGCTCCGAATGCGCAGACAAAATGTTCGTAGCATTCGGCCTGATTCGGCCCGGCTCCTTCGTGAAGGAGCGCTCCTCCAGATGCCGTGTGCGGATTTGCGAACGAGCAGGTCGTCCCCAATGGTTCGGCGACGATCAGGTCAAGATCCGCATCGCCCGACCAGGTGAGTCGCAATTCGAGATCCCGAATCTGCGCCCGTTCCAGGTTCTCCGCGATCCGCTCGGCCAGTTCCGTGTTCCCCTTCTGCTCGGCGGCGAGCTTCCAGTTCGACAGCAGCTTGACGGCCCGATTGTGCTGTTGCTCATAGCCTTCGAACCAGTAGTAAGTCAGGATGCCAGTTCCAGCCCAGATGCCCGCTTCGACGTCATCCAGCTTCTCGGCCAGACGCAGCCCGAGCAGATACGGTTCCGGCCGAGTCGGTTGCAGTCGCGAGACCTGCTGATAGAGATTGAGGGCCTGCTTCTCAGCTCCGAGACGAACGAGATAGGCAGCCGAGCCGAGCAGGTTGGGAACATCGGTCGCGTTGAAGTCGGTCAGCGACAGGAGGACCCGATTGACCTCTTCTTCGGGCCGCCCTTCGATCTCCATCGACAGAGCCAGGACTTCATACATCCAGGGCTCGGTATTGCCTGCTCTCAACGCCTCTTCGAGAGCCACGACGATATGATCGAAATGTCGTCCTCGCTGCAGTTTTTGAATCAGGTCGCGGACTTCCGACCCCTCGTGCGACGTCGAGAAGTATTCCTTCCAGATCTCACGGGAGGGCGGGCTTTCAAGATCGCTGAGAGGATCTACGGTTTCAGCTTGAAGGAAGACAGGACTGGTCGACAGCCCGGGAACTGCCGCCAGCAGCCGGGCAGTTCCGATCAGGTCGGAAAATGACACAACGGACCGGGGAGATTTCTTCCCGATCCGCTGTGCATGGTCTGGCTCACAATCGCGACGATCGCAATCGTGTTCAGAATCTACTGGTTTTTTTTTGCGTCGTTCAGAGCAGCTGGCGGGATGCTGAAGAAGCCACCACCTCCACCACCGAACTGACCACCGCCGCCGCCGAACTGGCCGCCACCGCCGCCGAACTGGCCGCCGCCCTGCTGGCCGCCGAAGCCGCCGAGACCACCACCGCCACCCTGGAGCGGCTGCGGAGGAATGACCAGGTCGGTCACTGGATAGACGCGGAATTCGTTGACTTCTTCGGCTTTGAGCAGCGTCGTGATCTTCATCACTTCATCTTCAATGATCCAGGTCAGCTCGACCGGAGTCGGCGTCTGCTCAAGCATCAGCTTCAGGGCACTCTTGAGCTTGATCCCCGAGATGAAGATGTTGACCGGCTCGTCCGACGAGATCCCTTCGTCGTCCAGTGTGACAACGTCGAGGAGAATCGTGATGTTGTGCAGTTCGCCGATGATGTTGAGAGCATCGCTCAGCGGCGTATCGACGAACGTCAGTTCCGTCTCTTCTTCCAGAGCGGCCCGAATTCGACGTTCGGCCGGCGAGTCGTCCCGCAGGTCGACCGACTTCCAGATGGCGCGACGTTCGGTCAGAGCCTTCCAGACCGGAGCAGACGGCCAGCGAATCGGCGGTTCATCCGGGAACGGCACATGGGAGAATTCGACCTGCGTCAGCGTTTCGAGGAATCGGTCCGCACGCAGCAGTCGCAGGTACCGGGCGTCTTCGAGCTGGCCAGCGGCTTCCGCGGTGAAGCGAGCCGAGTTGGCTGCTCCGCTGAACGGAACCAGCGACACGGCGGCTTCTGCCACGGCTTCTGCTTCCGGATAGGCACTCGGGTCGCCGTGGAAACCATCGTCGAGCAGAGCACGCACCTGATCGATCAGCTGCTCGAGACGTTCTTCTTCAAGCTGCATCGCTTCGATGACGCGGCGGCGAGCTTCCTGTTCAGCCAGATCCTGCTCAATACGAATCCGCTGGTTACGAATCTGTTCCCGCTGAGCTCGCAGCTGCTGGGTCACGTTGACGACGCGGCGATCGAGATTCTGCAGCAGTTCCGGATCGATATCCTGAGCAATACGAATATTGCCCTGCATGTTCTTCATGATCGAAATCGCGGCTTCCGGATCGACCGTGACAATCGACCGAGCTTCCTGAATCGCCCGCTCGACCTGCAGAGCCAGCTTCTCGCCGGCTGCTTTCTGGCGTGCGCGATAGTCGCCGATCAAATCGTCTTCAATCGACTGCTGCTGCGGCGTCGTCGGGGTTGCTCCCGGACGATTCTGCAGAGCTTCATCGATTGTCATTGTCCCTTCGGGCACATTAGCCGGGGCGTCCGCGTTTCCATTGTCTTCAGTTGGCACGCCCACCGCTCCCTGGGGAGCCTGATCGTCGTTGCTTGGCACAGCCTGCTGCAGCAGAGCGACGTGCTGGACGTTTAGAATTTTGGCAGCGGCTTTATTGCGGGGATCGAGCTGAAGCAGAGCCCGGGAGATTTCCTGGGATTCTTCGAACTGTCCTTTATTGACGGCGTCGTTGGCAGCCTGCAGCATGTGGGCGACTTGAGCCTCATACTGAGACTTCACTTCGTCCAGAACGGCAACCCCAGCGGTTGGAATGCTGAGGCCTTCATTCTGTTCGGCACGCAGCCAGAGGGCGCGGAGAGCCGCATGCCCCTGAGCCAGCTCAGCAACCGACGAATCGGCATCGAGCTGATTCTTGCCGTCGCTCAAGGAAACGGTGAAGCGACTGGCTTCGTCGGCGACCTTGCCGAGGTAGATCGTATCGCGATCGGCCCGAACAGGCAGCGGAGTGTTCGGCAGGACGGAAACATCACCCGACACCGAAAGTTCCGAAGGATACCAGACCGACGAGTTCACAGCGCCGTGCAGTGTCTTTGCGACTTCTTCCGACGTTTGGTCGCCGTGATCCGTGACAACGATGCCGCCACTGCGAAGAGCGAGCACGCCGAGCACTTCCAGATCTTTCTGGGCTCCCAGAGCGTAGCTGATCATCGGCGTCTGGCGTTCGGCCAGCGTGTCGACCAGTCCGGTCATTTCTTCGGTCGAGATCAGCCGAGCGGCACTGTAGCCGTCTCCGAGGTAGACAATTCGAGCCGACTGAGACGCGTCGATGGTCTCGAGTGTGTTATCAATGGCTCCGGCGAGATCGGTCGAACCAGCCGGGATGCGGTCGGCCAGTTTCGACAGGATTTCGTCGGCTTTCTCGGCCGTCATGGTGACGAAACCGTCCGTGAGAGCAACCTGAGCGACATCGATGGCCCAGACGGCGACAGTGGTTTCTTCACCGATCTGGCTGAGCGTTTCCCGAAGCACATTCAGCGACTGCTCGCGGAACTCACCCTGCTGGCTGGCCGAGGTGTCGACCAGAATGGCGAGCTGGGCGGGCGCCTGCACGTGGTTCTCGGGAAGTCGAAGACCGATCGCGGCGTAGTCCCGTCCTTCCGGAGTGCGGTGGAGTTCGAGCACTCGCTGCTGCACTGGCTCCGCAGCGTACAAGAATGCATCGCTCGCGTAGTTTCCAGCACAAAGGACAGCGGCGGCAAGCCAAAGTCGTGATCGTCTCATCGTGATGCATCTCCCCGGGCGGGCGTATTACAGGCGGAACAGAGCTTTCGTCTACGGCCGGTCGACCAAACTTCAGGCCGCCTGAACTCTATCGATAGTGGACGCGGCAATCTCGGCAAACCTTGACGGGCGCGAAATTGAGGCGGATCTAATTCTCAAAAAGAATTGTATCCTCTGTTTCGACCGCCTTTGAAGGATTTTCTTTCCAAAATGGAAGCAGTTCGACGAATTGCCGCGATTCCTCGGAGCACAGGCGTCAGGGGAGAAATGGCACTCCCGACCGTTGCATTCCGACTCACCTGAATAACCCATACAGTCCGACCGCAAACAGGCCGAATCGGGCTCATTTCCGCAGTTCCAGCCGACGATCCTCATGCCGGTGAGGCGAATCCCTCACCGGCTCGACCGCAGACGGAATGTTCACGTTCTACACCTGAGAGAGTTCGCCGATTATTCGTCGATCGGCTCCGGCATCTTCGCCTTCATGGTTTTCTGCCAGGAACTCAGGGCCTGTTTGAGCTGGCGGGCTTTCAGCGGATTGGCTTTCGCCAGGTCCTTCTGCTCCCCCGGATCATCCTTCAGGTTGTAAAGCTCGTGATTGCCGTAGTGGTAGAACTGAATCAGCTTCCAGTCTCCCTTCCGGATGGAGGCTCCCGGCGTCCAGGTCGATCCGTGGTAGTGTGGGTAATGCCAGTAGAAGGTTCGGTCTTTCCCGGCGTCTTCCTGTTTCAGCAGCGGCACCAGCGATTGCCCGTCGGCATGCAGATCGGGGCGGCTCTCCATCCCGGCCAGTTCGAGGATCGTGGGGAAGAAGTCCATACTGACGACGGGAACCTCACAGACCGAACCGGGCGACGTCACTCCCGGAGCCCGAACGATCATCGGCTCACGGACGCCCCCTTCGTAAAGCCAGCCCTTGCCCGAGCGAAGCGGCAGATTCGACGTCGGTCCCGCATTGCGGGTCGTGCAGAGTCCGCCGTTGTCGGAAAAGAAGAAGACAGTCGTGTTTTCGTCCAGCGACAACTCGTCGAGAGTTCTCATCAGCATGCCGACACTGTCGTCCACGGCTTTGATCATCGAGGCATACTCGGGGTTGTCCTGTCGAGCTCGCGAAACGCCATCGTGTTCCTCGATGGTCGGAGTCGGCGTGTCGAACTCGCGAGCCGCTTTGTTCTCGAAGTGTTCGATATGCTTTTTGTAAGGTGTGATTGGCGTATGGACGTTGTAGTACGACAGATAAAGCAGAAACGGTTTCTCTTCATCCCGCGACTTCAAGAATTTGACCGATTCTTCCGTCAGGCGCTCGGTCAGATACTCGTCCTTTTCTTTGGCTTCAAGAACCGGATTCTTCCAGGGAGCGTAGTAGCCGCCCGGCGGCGATCCGCGATCGTGTCCACCGATGTTGATATCGAAGCCCTGTTCAGTGGGCCAGTTGCCTTCGTCGCCCAGGTGCCACTTACCGGCAAAGAAGGTCTGATACCCGCCTTCTTTGAGCGCTTCGGCAATCGTAATCTCTTCCAGCGCGAGATCGTCCCGGTCGTGCACGTGTTTGAACTTCGCATTCTTTGCGCGGCTCGTATCCATGCCGGGAAGCCAGTCGGTGACATCGACCCGCACCGGATGCCGCCCCGTCATGATGCTGGCCCGCGTGGGAGAACAGACCGGGCAGGCCGCATACCCCTGCGTGAACTTCATGCCGGAGGCGCACAGCTTATCGATTTCCGGGGTTTCGTAGTACTCGCTGCCGAAACAGCCAAGATCGGCCCAGCCGAGATCGTCGACCAGAAAGAACACGAAGTTCATCTTCTCGGAATTCGACTTCTCGGCCGGAGCGGCCTGGGATGTCGGAGAGAAGAACAGACTGGCCAGCGCCAGCAGCACGAACAGACGCACCGGTTTCATTTGCAGCCCTTCTTGAAAACGACTCGGAGAGATGTGCAACTGGCTCAGCCAGCGTGAGGGAAGCGTCCCCCAAAAAGAAAGGCACTGACCTGAGTCAGTGCCACTGGAGTTGAGTCCTCGTTATCGCTGCAGTCTGCTGCGACGGTCGACCCATTCGTCTTCCAGTTCGAGCAGAAACTTCTCGAGGAAGACTTCAATGTGCGGCTCGATCTTCAGGTTCTTGCCAAACAGTGCCATGCCCCGCAGGTTGTAAGGATACGATTCCATCAGAACGCGGTCAGAACTTCCGCGGCCGCGAATCTGCGAGTACAGCTGTTGCGTGTCGCCCTTGTCGAGTGTGTCTTCGGCACCGACGCAGAACAGAAAGGCAATCGGCAGGGCCCCGTTTCGCATCTTCCGGACGGGAACGGCGGTCGTGAGTCCGCGGACCGATGTCTCGGGAGAAATCAGCACGATGGCCCGCACATCCTGTCCCCGGGGTGTCCGCATCGAAGCGACCGGAGCGTCGTCGTACGGAACCTGCTGCCAGTCGACCATCGCGAAGTTGAGAGCGATCACTGCAGACATTTCCGGAGCAACTATCCCCATCTTCCGCATATTCAGGTTCTGATCCTGATGCTCCTTGAAGATGAAGTTCTTGACCGCTTCCATATCGAAAGCGACCATCCGTTTGTAATCGTCCGGCTTGAGATCGCCGACATCAGTCGCCGCACCGCTGGACGTTTCTGCCTTACTTTCCCCGTGCTTCCGCAGATCAACCGCAATGACCGCAAACCCCTTGGTCCACAGTTGATTGGCGTAACCAGCCGTCCAGGCGCGTCGATCGCCTCCCATGGCATGCAGCAGCACGACGACCGGCGTATCCCGATTGCCCTCGTGCTTGTAATACGTGATCTTGATCGGCCAGCCGTCTTTGGCCGTGAGAGTGTGCGTTTCGACCGGATCTTTCTTCGGCTGGGCCTGAAGCGAGTCGGAACAGGTGAGCATACTGACAGCGGCTACGAGAACGCTGCATACGACGGGAGAAAGGAAGCTTCGCATGGTGTTCCTCATTTCGATCCAGCACAGGCGACGGCCCCTCCCCCAATGCGCGACATTGCATCGATTGAAGAGGGTTCGTTTTTGAAGGGTATCATCAGGGCAGATCGTCGGAGCAGAGCCTGCTGCGCAGAACACACAACTCCCCACACATCAACGACCTCAGTTCAGTCTACGAACCGCGCAGGGTCAGGTCAAACTCCGATCGGCCCGCCTGTCCAAACCGACACAAGTTGGATTCGGTTTCCCTGTGTACCTTCCACAGATTGCCGCAACTTCTTATCCGGTAGAACCGTAGGGCGAACAGCAGCAGGCGGTTTGCGAAAATATTCGGTCGGAGAAAAACAAAGGCTGTGCGAACAATTTGTTTGTGGATAAACTGTCGGGACGCCTGATACCGCTCAACTTATTGGAGGGATGCGATGACTCAACAGGAGAATACTGGTTTCGAAGACGCCCCGAACATGGTCGCCGGAGAAGTCGAATCGGCTCAGCAGATCGATCGAACGGCTGTCCCATCGAAACGGAACCAGATGACCAAACTGCTGCTCGCGGTTGCCCTCCTCCTGTTCGCCGGCGGCTGGGGATACTCGAACCAGAACGACTTCAAAGCCGCACTCGGCATGAAGACCGACAAGCAATTTCCGGGATGCACGGCCGGGGGCTCCTGCTGCAGTCATGCGGTCAGCGTCGCGGAAGGCGGTACCGGAGTTTGCTGTCACGAAGAAAAACTGGCTGCGGAAGCCGAAGAAGAAGCCTGTTGTGCCAACCTGCAGAAATCGGCCATGGCCGCTGCCCTGCTGAAGGGAACTGAGAGCACAAACAATGAGGCCGAGATCGCTCCGAGCTCGGCAAGTGCCGCAGACGCTGAGGTTACAGAAGAAGAGTTGCCTGACGAACCAGCCGAAGCGGCTGCGGAAGAAGTCGTTGAAGAGACAACCGAACCCGCCGCGACATAAGCGGAACCGGGCTCAATAATTCACGAACGCCTCGCCTTTTCAGTGAGGCGTTTTTCGTTTCCCACCGTTCAAATCAGTTCGCGAATCGATTCCCACTCGGTTGTCGCCTGCATAATCTCCCGGGGAACATCGGTCAGCAGCCGGAGTTCGCCCGGGTCGATCAGCGACTTCATAATCGTGGCGACAAGGTTCTGTAGAGTAATCGGCTTCGTCGCCGGTACGCTGCCATCACGGGACGAATCCCCGATGACCTGTCCCATCGGCAAGCCGCCGCCGGAGAACATCAGCGGAGCCAGGTTGCCCCAGTGATCGCGACCGCCGTTCTTATTGATTCGCGGCGTCCGGCCCATCTCCCCACAACAGACGAGCAGGATCTTTTCATCGAGTCCGCGGTTGTGGAGATCCTCGATCAGTGCGGAAACCGCGTGATCGAACGGTCGTCCCATGTAACGCATGCCTTCGACCACGCCGGCATTGTTCTTGTCGGCGTGCATGTCCCAGACGAAATTGGTCGTCACGGTCACAAAGCCGGCTCCCCGCTCACACAGACGCCGGGCCATCAGTAGCAGTTTGCCGAGGCTCTGTCCGTTGTCGACATAGTTGTTGTAGTTGTTCCACTTCTGACTGATATTCTCCGGCGTGGCAATCCTGCTCGTGTCGTAGCGTTCGACCAGTTTCGGATCTTCCCGGCTCAGATCAAATGCCTCTGCCAGCCCGCCCAGAATGGTGTCGAACGCCAGCTGGCGAAGCGGATCCATCGCGGCATAAACCGCATCCCGATCGTTGTTCCGCCGAAGTCGATCGATTTCGGTCAGCAGCGACCGTCGATCGTTGAGCCGTCGCATCGGAAGCGTGAGCTTCATGTCATTCTGAAGATTTCCACCGGCTCCCGGAGCAAACGGAGCCAGCGCGGAGGAATACGATCCGGTCGACTCGAACTTTCCGAACTTCATCGTCGTCGGCTGGGCTTCGGGAACGACCGCCTGCGGATAGAGCGCGAGATTTCGCGGCATCCCGGTCTCCGGATGATTCGGTCCGGCGACGCGAGCGTACATCGTTCCCAGATTCGCATCGTTCGTCGTCCGATGCACAATCGGTTTGATGTCGTGCCGGCTGTCTCCGGTCGTGAAAGACCGGACGAGCGCCATCCGATCGGCGAGCGGGGCCAGTTTTTCGAACGTGCCGCCAAAGGTCACGCCAGGCAGAGATGTCTTCACCTCCCCGGTCGCACTGCGAATTTCCATCGGGGCAGTCATCTTCGGGTCGAACGTTTCGAACTGACTCGGACCGCCATGCATAAACAGAAAGATGACCGATCGGTCCCGGAGCAGGGAACCGGTTCCCGCTTTCGCCCCGGCTCGGCACATCTGCTCCAGCGACAGACCGCCGCAAAGCAGGGAACCGATACTCAGAAAACTCCGGCGCGAACATCGCAGGTTCGAGCCGTGTCCAGAATCGAGGATATTCAGCATGAGCCCTTAAACCTCGCACCGCGGTGCCCCGCGTTCAACTGGCGTGAAGACCCAACAACCTTGACTGATGCGTCCGGTTTCGTCCAGTCATTCCGGCTGAAAACCGCGGAATCTCGAGGCGACGAAAAAAAGAGGGCCATCGATTTGCAATTGTGAGCCGATTGTTCATAATACGGCCCACCGACGCGAGAAGCGTCGTTTTCCCGGGGGATTAGCTCAGCTGGGAGAGCGTTTGGCTGGCAGCCAAAAGGTCAGGGGTTCGAGTCCCCTATCCTCCACTGAAGAGTTTTGCATTGTCTGGTAGCGACTCGCACCAGCTCGCATAACTACCTGTTCTGCACTGAGTTCCGGCAATTGCCGTGAGCCAGTGCGAATTAGTGCGGTCGAGTGCTGCACTGGATTCTGCACCAGCGGTGCACCGCTTTCTGCACCGCTCGCTTTCTCGAAATGCTCGTCCGTCACCTGCAGATAGTGTTTCTTGGCAATCGCTTCGCTATTTCCCATCCAGGCACAGACAACGTGTGAGGGAAAGTCTTCTTCGAGCTCCGTTTGCCGCGTGCTTCGCAAATTCTGGAACACTTTCGGCCACGGTTCAGACCCTGCCCGTCTGATGATCCGCTTGAACGACGTGCCTAAATTTGCGTGCCCCTGATAACGGCTGATGACGAATTTGCTTTCCGGATTCTCGTCCTGAACGGCTTTCAATGGTTCGATCAGTTCGGGGAATAGCGGAATGTCGCGACTCTCCTTCCCTTCATGATGCTCTGTTTTCGGACTCGTCACACGAATTCTACCGGCCTGCCAGTCTATGTCAGACCATCGCAACGGGAAAATCTCGCTCGGACAGCGAAGTCCTCCAAAACGAGCCAGTGACACAATCAATCTCCATTCGGCATCGGGGCATGCCTGCAGAACTCGATCCATTGTTTCCCGATGGACGAAATGGAATCGATCAGGGTTCGACTTGGCAGCCGATTTGAGATCCGCGAACGGATTCCGGTCGATGACGGCTTTCTTCACCGCATGATTGAAGAACTGTTTTGCGAAACTGCATCGCTTTCTGATCGTCGATTCCGCAAGTCCCTGACCGACCAGAGAGAGTCGCCATTCTTCCGCATCGCCAGCAGTGATCTCGCGTAGCGGCTTATCCGTGCCGAAATGCTCAATCAGATTTCTGCGCGTATGCCCCCATACGACAATCGTGGCAGGCTTCGCGTCTGTCGACTGACGCATGCTGATGTAGTCATCAACAAACGCCCGAAGTGTGGCCCGACTTCGTCCAGGCACCAGTCCTGTTCTGGCCAATTTGTCGTGCATGGCATCCGACAAGTCAGAGATCCAGCGAGACAGTTCACGATCAAATGGAGATCCTGTTTCGCTCGCTGCCATTAAATGCTCAATGCGAGTCTTGAAGTGCTCCGCGAACTTCTTCGGCACTTTACCCAGCCGAATGCTCTTTCTGCTGCCATCGGAACTCACAAACTGAATCGCCCGGCGACCTGATGAAGACTCTGTCGAAATACTTGCCATTATATTCCCCTTGCACTTTAGTTGATATGCCTAGATTATAACCTGATGAGAGAGCGTATACTTCGACGATTAAGCCGCAACGCAAAAACAAACGATATACAAAAGATGAACGTACGGCATTCACTATAATCAGTCGAAGATGACGACTTCTGATTGCCGTATTGGCTACTTCGACTGCTCGTTTCTCTCCAGGAACAAGTCCAATGAAGAACGGCGATATCGAACGGCTCTCCCGATGCGAACTACGGGAATCGGCCCTCTCGGATGGCTCATTCCCCACAGTTTTCGTTCGGAGATTGAGAGGATTTCGGCGGCTTGGCGTGCGTTGATGAGTTGAGATTCGGACATGATTGCTCCTGAATCGTCGTACGGAAACGACAATTGCTTTCTGTTCATGAGAATCCGCGAATGCCCTTGCGTTCTGCGGAATAAGCGTCTGCCGAAACGTGGCGGATCAGTAAAGCCGGATCGGCGTTGAAATTCGCCGTCCCCAATGTGCGGTCCCTGCTTGCAGCAATCGGAACCCAGCGTAAAAGCAATCAAGACTTGTAATGTAAGCGATTCCGGTAAATGCCTGTCGGACACTGGTTCGCGGCAGTCTCGCGTAATCCCATCGTAAACCGCTGGCTGAGCTGCTGAACGTCGTCCGAACGATGCCGGAAATTCTTTGGCTAGGGCCGCTGGTATCGCTCCTGATGCGTTCGCAGATGCAGGTCGGCCCATTGCCTGTCCGAACCAGATCGGAGCTTAGAACGCTTACCAGACGGTGCGACGTAATTTGGGCCAAAAAGTGCAACCACTCTTTCGGGCAGGTCCGCATCTCGCGTGGTCGTGCAAACACCGCTGGACTTACTATCATTCACCCTCTGATTTGATATCGCGTGTTTGATGTTACGAAATCCGTAAGGTGCTGTTGTGCCCGTCGAAGCAAAGCCACTCTTTCGTCCTGATCTGATCCGTCCCCATATTGACCAGTTCGTCCTGCCCGATCACGTCGAACGGTTTCGCGACAAACTGAAGAACTGGAAAGAGCTTCTTAAGTCCGGTCGCGGGGATAAGCTCAAAGAGACGGAGTTGCTTCCCGATTTTCTGACCGACTTCTTTTATGATCTGCTCGGCTACTCCGGACCTGCCAGCAGCGAAGATCATTACACGATCAGTCGCGAACAACTTGTGAAAGTGGATGGCAAGTTCGCGGATGCCGTGATCGGTCGTTTCGGCACCAAACCGCCGGAGTTTGTCGCGGCATTAGAAGGGAAGGGACCAACAGATCCGCTGGAACGGCCCTATGCCGGACGCAAGATGTCAGCCGTCGACCAGTGCTATCGGTATGCAATCAATCTGCCCTGCGACTGGGTAATCGTCACGTCAATCCGTCAAACCCGGCTGTACTACAAGGGAACCGACCAGCAGACCTACGAACGCTTCGATACGATCTCGCTGGCCGAAGACGACGACTGGCAATTGAAACGGTTTCTGTTTCTGCTTGGTGCGGAAAGAGTGATTCCAGAATCAGGCCGTTGCCATCTGTATGACCTGCGAACGGCATCGGAACGAATCGGGAAAGAACTGACGAAAGATTACTACGTCAAATATGCCGACATCCGACAGGATGTTTTCGAGCAACTCGCACAGTCGAACGACTCCATCGACCGGCACACGGTTCTTTCCGTTTCACAGAAACTGCTGGACCGCGTGCTGTTCGTCGCCTTCTGCGAAGACCGGGGATTGCTTCCGGCTGATTCGCTCAAGAAAGCCTACGAACACAAAGACCCCTACCATCCACGACCAGTCTGGGAAAACTTCCGTGGTTTGTTTCGGTCGATTGATGAAGGAAATCCCAGTCTCGGAATCCCCCATTACAACGGCGGTCTGTTCGCACCTGACCAGCAGATCGACAACCTGAACGTGCCCGATGCTGTCTGCAATCACTTCCGGGACATCGGCGAATTCGACTATCGCCCTGCGTCCGAAGTCGCCATCAATTCAGCCGATCCAGGCGGATTGAGTCTGATCGATGTCGATATCCTCGGACACATTTTCGAGCAGTCGATCAGCGATCTCGAAAAATTGCGTGATGCCGTCGACGGGATGACGCAAAAACAATCTGCCAATGAACGCACACGACGACGGCGGGAAGGTGCGTTCTACACGCCCGCGTTTATCACGCGGTATATCGTCAGCGAAACACTGGGAACAGTGCTGGCAGATCGTTTCGAGCGATTGCGATTGCAGCAGTCAAAGAAGGCGACCGGCACTGCTCGGAAGTGTCTGGATGATCCAGCCGTTTACGATCTCGACGCCCTTAACAACCCTCAACGTGAGGCACTGATTCGATTTTGGGAAGCATGGCAGGACGAACTTTCTTCCGTTCGCGTGCTCGATCCGTCGTGTGGCAGCGGGGCATTTCTGATTGAGGCATTCGACCAGCTTCACGCGACCTATCTGGAATCGAATGACCGACTCGCGGAATTGCGAGGCGAACGCACCCTGTTCGACCTCGACCGTAAGATCCTTCAGGACAACCTTTATGGCGTTGATCTGAATGAGGAAGCGATTGAGATTTGCCGTCTCAGTCTCTGGATCAAGACGGCAGCTCGCGGAAAAGTGCTGACCAGCCTCGACCATACGATTCGCGTCGGGAACAGCATCGTCGCCGACCCTGCGATCGATTCCCGTGCGTTCGACTGGCAGGCCGCATTTCCAGAAGTGTTCGCGGATGGCGGATTCGATGCCGTCGTGGGGAACCCGCCCTACGTTCGACAGGAACTATTGTCGGACATCAAACCCTATCTGGAACAGAACTTCGCTTCCTACGATGGCGTGGCCGATCTCTACACGTACTTTTACGAAATCGGCATGCGGGTTCTTCGTCCAGGCGGACGACTCTCCTTCATCGTTACGAACAAATGGATGCGAGCCGGTTACGGAAAGCCACTTCGTCAGTATTTCAGCGAGCAGGCGTGGATGGAATCGGTGGTCGATTTCGGACATGCGAAACAGATCTTCGAGCAGGCCGACGTATTCCCCTCAATTATCGTCGCCCGCCACCCCAACACTGATCCTGCCCCGGAATCAGTCCGTGTTTGCGCCATCCCTCGCGAGCAGTTGAGAATCGACGATCTCAGTGAGCAGATCCGGACAGAGGGGGTCGAAGTTCCCCGCCGAAGACTTCAGGCGGACGCATGGTCACTCGAACCACCTGCAGTCGAAGAGATTCTCTCCCGTATGGAGAAAGAGAACTCATCATTGAGCGAGTTCACCAAAACGGAACCACTTTCGGGAACTAAAACGGGGTTCAACCCTGCGTATCTCATTGATGATGCCACACGAAATCGACTTATCGAGAGTCACCCGTCAGGAGCATCATTGGTTCGTCCTTACGTCGCCGCTCGCGAAATTCAACGATGGTCCACGGAGGCACATCATCAGTGGATGATCGTGATGAAATCGAGCAATGATTTTGACTGGCCGTGGGCAAATGAGGAATCACACGACGCAGCAGAAAGGATCTTTTCTGAGTGCTATCCGAGCATTCATGCACACCTGAAATCGTTCGAAGAACAACTTCGAAAACGAAATGACCAAGGCCGATTTTGGTGGGAGCTGCGGAGTTGCTCTTACTGGGACAAGTTTGAGCAGGACAAGATAATCTATCCGGAGATTACTTGGCGTAGTCAATGGTCTCTGAATCGAACCGGCGTTTATTGCAATAACACAGCGTATATCCTGCCAAGCTACGATCCGTGGATTGTTGCGGTGATGAACTCGCCGATCATGTGGGCTTATTCTTGGCGACGAGCAGTGCATGGGAAGGATGAAGCACTGCGATTCGTTCGCACATTCGTTCGTACTGTCCCGATCCCAGATCCTACAGACGATTCGCGAATCGCAGCCGAGGGGAATGTTTCACGTCTCGTAGAAATTCAAGATCAGAATAACAGGACCATATCGTCCGTTGTCGACTGGTTAAGAATCGAATTTGAAGTTGCGAAGCCGACAAACAACCTCTTGGCTCCGTTGCTGTTGAATACAGATGAGTTCGTCCAGGAGGTGCGCAAGTGCAGAGGACGTGGCAAAGTTCTCTCAGCAACCGGTCTGCGTTCATTGCGGGACGAATACGAACGCACAATTGAACCGGCAAAAGAACTCGCCCGCGAGGCAATGACGATTGAATGGCAACTCAGCGATCTCGTTAACGCGGCTTACGGTTTAACGCCCGACGAAATCGACCTGATGTGGAAGACAGCCCCTCCACGAATGCCGATTCCCCGACCATCGGCAGAGTAAGCAGGTTCGATCTCAAAATCACGAGTCAGAAAAGATCTGAAATTTCTGTGTCGATGGAGCAACAGACGGAAGGAAATGCCAAGTCCACTTTAGTTGGCACATTTGACCCCACACAGTCAAACACTCTAGATCTTCTTCCCGGATTTGTCTGCACCTCTCAGTTTCGATCGACGATGACTTCTTTGAACACCTTCTCAAAATCTGTCACGATCTTGTTGCCAGCCGGAGCCGAACGAACATCGTTGAAATATGTTCGGCATGCCTGTTCAAAGTCGTCAAAAAGCCGATCCCAGTTCATTGATAAAACATCGTGCCCCGCTCCATCGGTGCTTTCGACAAAGTACGGATCGGCAAGACTCTGCTCAAACTTCCCTCTTGAGATTGCGAATCCGTGAGCAAGACCATTCCGGAAATGCTTCCAGACGTGATCAACGTAAGGTTCACCGTTGAAGATCTTTGAATAGTCGGAATGCATATATTTCTTGACGAACGCTTTGAAACGATTGCCGTTGCCTTGAACACTGCCCGTGAAGTATTTCCCCATCGCTTCAACGGCACAGAACAGGGAAACCGAATAGACGAGCAGTGCCGAAGTACCATCGTCGGGGTTCGGCTGTATTTGCTCATCTTTGATCTTCCGGAGCGGTTTGATTACGTTTCGTTGTACTCGCTCTTCAAGCCAGTCCGCCCAGACGTGCTGACGATCATTCTGGGAGACCTTATCCAGATCGTTGCAATCGTAATCGGCCCAGTATGTCCACGTTGTTCCTGTCATTCGGTAGAGTCTCCTACTGATTCACTGTCGCTTCTCGTACGTCGGGGAAGAATGATAGCAGAACTGTTAATGCGGACCACGGACCTCGAACCTAAGAGCGATCACCATTGTCCAGCAGTGCCACAACCTGATCAATAAGCGTTTCGGACGCATGCGGCCATCGCAATCGCAAATAGTCCTGATCCGAGATCCGTGGTCCGACTGCACCGGATTCTGCACCACCCTCAACACTCAGTCCGTCGCAACTCGCTACGGATTCAGCGGTTACAGAATCCTGCTCAAGTCCCCTATCCTCCACTGAAAAAAGGCCACTTTGCGAGTTTCGCGAGGTGGCCTTTTTCGTTGGATTCGTTGAATCCGTATCTCTCCCCTCGGCTTGAGGTTCTCGGCCGGGGCGATTGAGAATGGATCGGCCTGCTCGCGACGTGAAGGGGCGGCCGCTTTGCTATGCTGCGGACGACCTCTCTGGTCTGCCATACCGTCTTAGAGACTGGTCGAGATCGGCCTCTGAGTCCGTATCAACCGGTCGGTTCTCACTGCAGTTGAGAATCACCTTTCGGCCATTGATGTGAGACCATTCTCAGCTCTATCTCTTCTCGACTAAAAGCCCACTGTTTTTTTGTCCCCTCGGTGGTCAGCCTTCGTTCGGCTGCTGATTTCTGATCTGGACGAGAATTTCTGATTCCGCAATATTCTCGCCTGCATTTCCTCGCCTCATCGCCACCTTCGATCGCCTCTCAACTTGAGTTGATCTTTATGACCTCTCCCGGAGGCATCAGCATGACGATGTGCTCTTAAGTTTCCCCCAAGGCAAAAGACTAATGATCATTCCACGCTTCGGTTCTGCTGCGCGGCGACATTCCAGTTTTCAAAGTTTTCAGGAGCTAGCTTTACAGAGAATGCTTAAGAAAATGGCCAGCCGATCCTCGCGTCTGCAGCGGCGGTCTCAAGTCAGTGATCACACCGAGGTTTGCGAGTCGCGTGTGCTGCTTTCCAGCCTGACCGTCAATAGCCTTGAGGACAATCTCACCTCCGGCGATGGGCTGGTCACTCTGCGGGAAGCGATCCTCGCGGCTAATACCGATGCAACCACGGATCTGGGGCAGACTGGCTCGGGAGCCGACACGATTGTGTTCGATGCCTCGCTCGTCGCCGGTGGTGATATCACGGTTCTTCTGTCGCTGTTCGATACTGGCCTCGACAATAACGAAGTCGGGCCGACAGCGTTTTCGATTTCCAGCGAGATCTCCATCATCGGATCAACCTCAGCCAATGGCGTCACGATTCAACGGTCTGGAGCCGCCAGCAATTTCCGTCTGTTCCACGTGACCGCAGACGGCAACCTGACTCTCGAGAATCTGACTCTCTCTGGGGGTGTCGCGCGAGGCGGAAATGGCGATGACGCCAGTGGAGGGGGCGCAGGCCTGGGCGGAGCCCTTTTTAATCAGGGTCAGCTCACCATTGTAAGCTCCACCGTCAGCGGAAACACGGCCGTTGGCGGGAACGGAAGCGGAGGTCACGCCTGGGGTGGCGCGGGAGGGATGGGCGGCAATGGAACAGAGAACTCCGGCGGCGGGCCGAATGGTGGTGCGTCAGGGGGAAGGATTTCGGCTGGTGCTAACGGTGGTTTCGGCGGCGGAGCGGGCGGTTCCTACTATCAGAGTGGAGGTAACGGCGGCTTCGGCGGCGGTGGTGGGGGATCCTATTACGGGGCCGGCGGCCATGGCGGTTTTGGCGGGGGAGGCGGTGGTTCAACTCGAGGAGGCAATGGTACCGGTGGATTCGGAGCGGGACCGGGCACACGTTCATTCGCGACCGGATTCGGCGGCGGTGGCGCCGGGATGGGCGGTGCCATCTTCAATTTCGGCGGACAGATTACGATTACCAATTCGACTGTTTCCGGAAACACCGCCTCGGGAGGGCTCGGCGGGATGTTCGGGTACGAGGCACCAGGCAGTGGATTGGGCGGCGGGCTCTTCAACCGGAATGGGACCGTTCTGATTACAAACTCGACGTTGTCAGAGAACACTGGCGGCGCACTCTACAATCTCGGGGACGGAGCGGCCGCGACCCTGGAGATGAACAACTCCATTCTGGCGAACTCAACCGTCGGAAGCGATGCCGTTGGCAATACCATCAACGGTGGCACCTCGACCGTAACGGGAGGCTTCAACCTGATCGAGACGTCCTCGGGAGATGGCATCGCAGCGACGGTCGTCTCGACTTCTGACCCAGGCCTCGGCTCTCTACAGGATAACGGAGGGCCCACGTTTACCCATGCAATTACCGCCAGCAGTGCAGCGTTCGACGCGGGGAATAACGTTCTGGCGATCGATGCCTCATCCTCGGCGCTCACGACCGATCAGCGTGGGTCCGGGTTCTCACGAGTTCAGAATGGTACGGTCGACATTGGTGCCTTCGAAGTCCCGAATCAGGCTCCATCCGTCGCTTTGCAGAACACGACAACCACTCTGGCAGAGAATGCGGACACGACCACCAGAATCAAAGTCGCCGACATTGTCGTTACGGACGATGGACTCGGCACGAATGCACTCAGTCTGACGGGTGATGATGCGGCTCTCTTCGAGATCGACAGCAATGTGCTGTACCTGATCGCCGGAGCGATGCTCGACTTTGAAATCAACGCCACACTGGACGTTACGGTCAACGTCGATGACTCTGAAGTCGGCAGCACCCCCGATGACACCGATGCCCTGAGCATCACGATCACCGACGTCAACGAGGCCCCGACCGTCGCTCTGCAGAATGCGACGAACACGCTCGCAGAGAACGCCGATACCTCCGCCCGCATCAAGGTGGCCGATATTGTCGTTACCGATGATGCGCTGGGAAGCAACACGCTCAGTCTGACCGGTGCGGATGCCGCGCTCTTCGAAATCGACGGCACGGAACTCTACCTGATCGCCGGAGCCGCCCTCGACTTCGAAACCAATCCCGCACTCGATGTCACGGTGAATGTCGATGACGCCGAGGTCGGAAACACTCCCGACGACACCGATATGCTGAGCATCACGATCACGGACGTGAACGAGGCCCCGACCGTCTCTCTGCAGAATACGACAACGACTCTTGCAGAGAATGCCGATACCACGACTCGGACGAAAGTCGCCGATATCGTCGTTACCGATGACGGGCTGGGAACCAACACGCTGACACTGTCGGGCTCTGACGCGGCGATGTTCGAAATCGACGGCACGGAACTCTATCTGATCGCCGGAGCCGCGCTCGATTTTGAGACGAATCCAACGCTCGATGTCACCGTCGATGTCGATGACACGTCGGTTGGCGGAACTCCGGACGATCTGGCCCCGTTGAGTATCAGTGTCACCGATATCAATGAAGCCCCGTCCGTTTCGCTCACTCCTCTGGTGACGCGACGTTCCGAAAACGCGGTGACGAACACCCGCTTTGCCGTCGCCCAGATCGTGGTGACCGATGACGCTCTGGGTTCCGCAACGCTCTCGCTGGCCGGCAGCGATGCCGCTCTGTTCGAAATCGACGGAACAACGCTGTATCTCAGAGCCGGGGTCACCCTCGATTTTGAGACGAACCCGTCGCTCGATGTGATCGTGCAGGTTGATGACAGTACGGTCGGGACGACGCCCGACGACTCGGCCTCATTCGCCATCGCCATCAACAACGTCAACGAAGCTCCAACGATCACGCTGACGAATACGACAGCCACGATCGGCGAAGGGGTCGATACGTCTCAACGAATCCTCGTCGAAACGTTTACGATCCGCGATGATGCTTTGGGAAGTTACATTGTCTCTCTCGGCGGTCGTGATGCGGGAATGTTCGAACTTGCCGGGGTCGGCTTGTTCCTGAGAGCAGGAGTGACTCTTAACGCGGCGGCCAATCCCGTTCTCGATGTGATCATCAAAGTCGACGACCCAACGATCTCGACTGGCGTTGATGCCTCCGCGATCGAAGAGATCCAGGTTCTTCCTGTCCAGCGCGAACTCCCTGTGACGCCGTCATCCGTCGTCGGATTCAGCGAGGGAGATTTCTGGCTCAGCCGTCCCACCAATTCCACGGGAACCAGCTACCAGACAGGCATTGCGGCTCAGACGATGTTCGCAGCCGCTGACATCGCTCGCTCGGTCCAGGGCGACTTCAACGGAGACGGCCTCGACGATGTCGGCGTGTGGTTAACGAATGGAGAGTGGCACATCGGCCTGAACGATGGTCACTCGCAGTTCGAATTCAGTCACTGGACCACGTGGCGGACGGACGGCGTGAAGGGAATCAACGTCGGCGACTTCAACGGCGACGGACTCGATGACCTCTCTGCCGTGTTTCAGGCCGATCAGCAGGCCCGAATCTGGATCTACGAGTCAACGAAGTCGACGTTCCTGCCGGACCTCTACACGAGCTACACGGGCTTCGACGGAATCCTCAACGTCGTGGCTGGCGAGTTCGATGGGAAGAATGGCGACGACCTGGCGATCCACAACTCCGCAGGAGCATGGTGGGTGGCGGCATCGGATGTGGCGGGAACAACTTCAGATCTGAAGCTCTGGTTCCGCCGCCCGGGCGATGCTCAGCGAACGATCTCGAATTACAACGTCGCTGACTTCAATAACGACGGTCGGGACGACATCCAGTTCATCTCCGACATCGCCGGCAGCGATAAGAACTTCAATGTCTCCGTCGGCCTGTCGCGCGGCAGCTCATTCAGCGTGTCCGAATGGCACCAGATGACAGTCACCCAAAGCTTGAATGCGTTCGTCGTGGGCGACTTCAACGGCGACAATCAAACCGATATCGCCGCCCTGTTGAACAACCGACGCTGGTGGGTCGGCCTGTCCAACGGCACCTCCGCCTTCAGCTGGAGCAGCTGGGGCGTCTGGAATCCGTCGATCAGTCTGCAAAACGTTAGCGTCGGAGATACCAACGGCGATGGCCGTGCGGATGTGCTCGGCCGTGGCACGGATAATCAGTGGCTGTCGCTGGAATCGCTGAACACGACCTTCCGAAGCAGGAACCTGTTCTCCTGGTCGTCACCGACGAGCTGGTCCAACGTCTTGGTTGGTCGATTCGCCACCGGCGACACCCCCGCACCACCATCCGCCGCCGATTTCGAGGCGTTTGGATCGAGCAGTCTGTTGGACCTGCTCCACGGCACCTGATCCAATTCTAGACCCGGGAACGGTTGAGAGCGAGCAAACCGCGAAGCCAGCGTTTCCCGATTGGGAATCCGACTGCCGGAACCGAAAAGCCACCTTGCGAGTTTCGCGAGGTGGCTTTTTTGTTGCGGCGGGGACAGAATTGAACGGCCCGCCTGCTGTTCGTTTCTCAGGAGACTCCCCCCATGATGCAACTTCCGCTGTGCCGCCCGCTTCTTCTTGCAGTTTCCATCGGCTTTGGACTCGCGTTTGGCTTTCTGAATCACGCCTCTGCAGGCGAACCGCCTTTGATGGCCTACGTCGGCACGTTCAGTTCTCCACTCACCGATGTTCTGCCGACGCAGGTCGACCTCCCTCCCGGCAACGGGCGGGGCATTCATCTGTTTCAGGTCGACCGGAAAACTGGAGAGCTCTCGCCGGCTGGCGTGGTACGGATGGGAACGAGTCCGAGTTGTCTCGCGGCCAATGCAGAGGGAACACGCATCTATTCGGCCAACGAGACGGATCGGTTTGAAGGCACGAAAGCGGGCAGCGTGAGTGCGTTTGCCGTCGATCCGACGAACGGACAACTGACGTTGCTCAATACGGTCGCTTCCGGAGGAGCAGGGCCGACGTATGTGAAGCTGCATCCTTCCGGGAAGTTTCTGTTTGTGGCGAACTATTTCGGGGGCACCGTTGCCGTATTGCCCGTCCTCGACGATGGCAAACTTGGTGAAGCCGTCGATGTCGAAGAACCAACCGGGGAAATCGGCCCCACGACGTCCGAGAACGCTCCCCCGGGCAGCTTTGCCTTCAGCGGACACGACCGGACGCACGCGCACATGATCGAAGCCGATCCTTCCGGCAAATACGTTCTCCACGCCGATCTGGGGCTCGATCGAATCTATCTCTGGAAGTTCGATTCGGACAGCGGACAGCTGACCGCCAACGATCCTGCCTTTGTTTCACTTCCGCCCGGAGACGGCCCGCGGCACTTTCATTTTCATCCGAACGGCCGCTGGTTCTACTCGATTCAGGAAGAAGCTTCGACACTCGTCCTGTTCGACTACGACGCCGAGAAAGGCCGGCTGAAGGCTCGACAGACCATCTCCACACTTCCGCCCGGCTACGCCGGCAGCAATTTCTGTTCGGAGATTCTGGTCTCGCAGGATGGCCGGTTCATTTACGCCGGGAATCGCCTGCACGACAGCGTCGGCATCTTCGCTATCGCCGACGACGGGACTCTAAGTTACGTCGACGAAGAATGGACTCGCGGGAACTATCCCCGCAGTTTCAGCTTCGATCCCACCGGCCAGTTCTTCTACACACTCAACCAGCGAGCCGACAACGTCGCGACCTTCGCCGTCGATAAGAAGTCGGGCCGCCTGAACTTCACCGGGGAGTACACTCCAGTGGGCAATCCCTCCATGATGCTGTTCCTGGATCTCAAGAAGGACTGAGGCCCGCCCACGTCATCCCCGGCGTTCGTCCACTCCACTGCGGTTGAACGTGAGAGATGTCGGGACGCAGAGGTTACGGTCCCCAAGCCTCTGGAAACGTAAACGTATCGAGCTTCGCGATCTGCTGGACGATCTCCGGGGTCTCGTCAAGCCATCGCGACGCCTCGCGGGTAATGGCAGTATCGATCAGGTCTGGAAGCTCCGGGTTACCGATCTTCGCCTTGATACACCCCTTCCATTGGACGTTGAGATAACCGATCGACATGACAGCGATGATCCCGTTTCGAACCGACTTCTCGCCAATACGTTTCTGCAACTGCTCGCGATACGAATTGAGTCCGCGTTTGAGCCCGTCCTCGTGAGTCCCGCCTTCAACCGCTCGCCCTTTGTTAACGAAGGAAACGATGTGGTCGTCCTTCCAACTCTGGTGCGCCAGGACGAGTTCCAGTGAAAGATCTCCTTCAGTCGTCTCGAGGCAAATCGGCTCGTGCATGATTTGAAACGGAGCGGCGATGCTGTCGAACAGATCGCGCACGCCGTTCGGGGAGACAAACTCAGAGTGCCGGTCTCCATCATCAATTGAAAATCGGACGCCAGAGTAGAAATAGCTGAGTCGCCGAAAGTAGCTCTGAAAGTTGTACGGGGAGAGATCGACGTTGGGAAAGAAGCTCATATCGAGCACGAACGTCAGCCGACAACGCGCGGTGTCAGAAGCGTTATCACTTCTTGTCAGAAACGTTCGCTGACCGTGTTCATAGCAAAACTGAAGTTGCGTTTCACGGTTGCAGATCACGACGTCCAGTGACTTTGAAATCGCGGTAAGAACCGGGCCTGACACCAGCTGCGAAGCCTCATGGCCAAGTCGCTTAAACACCTCCAGTGGGTAGAGAAGGCCATCTTCTTCGATCACTTCGACCGCGGCATCGGACTCCAGAACGAACGATCCGTCGAGAATCGAAAGTGAAATGACGGTTGGCTGAGCAGCCAGTAGAAGACCGACAGCATCGCCAAAGTAGTGAATCAGGCCAAATGGACCCGTGCCGCCGATATACATTACCGGGTGTTTGCGGATACTCTCGATCTCATTGTAATCGAACGGAGGATGACTTCCTGCCATCGAAAAGTGTCCCCTCAAGGGTTCCTCATTAAGTCTTCATGCCGGGAACAAGCCTCATCATCCCCGGCGCTCGTCGATCGATGCGAAGATTTCACTCAGGGTGGCGGGTTCGGCTGGTTTGGTGAGATGGTGATCGAAGCCCGCTTCCTGGGTGCGCTGTTTGTCCTGGTCCTGGCCCCAGCCGGTGAGTGCGACGATGAGCATGTCCTGGCCCCAGGGCTGGCTGCGAATGTGTTTCGTTGCTTCGTAGCCGTTCATTCGGGGCATGCCGAGATCCATGAGGACGACGTCGGGCCGAAACCGTTCCGCGACTTCGATCGCTTCCTGGCCATCGGCTGCCAGCTCGATCTCGCTGCCGAGCATCTTCACGACAAGACTGAGCATCTGAGCGGCGGGGATATTGTCATCGACGATGAGCACCTTGCGTTTTTTCCCAGATGTTCCGCCGCCTGACAGAGCTTTCTTACGGACCGCCTGCGTGGTTGAGACTCCGGCGAGCGGAAGATGAACGACAAACTCACTCCCCCGACCTTCCCCCTCGCTGAAGACTTCAATGTTCCCGTCGTGCATTTCCACCAGCGATTTGACGAGCGTTAATCCGATGCCGAGGCCGGTATAGCCTTTCTCCATCGGCCGCTCGATCTGAGCAAACATCTCAAAGATGCGGTCCCGCATCTCCTGAGGGATGCCGATGCCGTTGTCTTTGACCGAGAGAATCACACGGTCCTGCTGCTGTCTGGCTCGGAAATCGATCGTTCCGCCTTCCGGCGTGTACTTGGCGGCGTTGTTGAGAAGGTTCGACAGAACCTGCGACAGGCGATGCGGATCGGCATCGAGCGGCAGCGAATCGTCGGGGATGGTCAGCGACAGGGTATGGCCGGCTTCACGAATGAACGGAGTCGATGCCTCCACGGCACTGGATACGACATCTTTGAGTTCAACTCGAGCCCGCCGGAGTTCAAGCTTGCCGCGAGTGATGCGGGAGACGTCGAGCAGGTCGTCGACCAGAGCGATCAGCTGTTGAGTCTGCCGCTCCATCGTATCTCGAATCTCGGCCATCGTCTCAGGGTCGCCGGCAAAGACCCGCATCGCTTCCAGCCCCATGCGAATCGGAGCCAGGGGATTGCGAAGCTCGTGGGCCAGAGTCGCCAGAAACTCGTCCTTGCGACGGTCCGCTTCGGAGAGCTGGGCGGCAATCTCTCGCAATCGCGTCTGAGACTCCTGCTGTTCGGAGATATCCGTGCTCGTGCCGAACCAATAGCGAATCTCGCCGGCTTCGTCACGCAGCGGATTCACCCGAGTGAGGAAAGGCCGAAACGTGCCGTCGGCTCCCTTGAGTGGGAAGACCATGTTGAATGGTTCTCCGGTCGCTAACGTGTGCTGCCAGCGTTCGAGGACTTCGGGCACCACCTCCGGATCGTGGACCGACTGCCAGCCCCAGCCTTCAAGCTCCTCAGGGGTGGTTCCGGTATATTCAAAGAAGGGCTGGTTGTACCAAAAGACATAACCATCCGACCGAGCCATCCACGCCAGATTCGGAATCGTATCGGCCATCAACCGGAACTTTTCTTCACTTTGACGCAGACGCTCCTGAGCCTCAATCCGCTCCGTCAGATCGAGCATCGAGCCGACCATTCGCGACGGCTTGCCGTTCTCATCGCGAACAATTTGTCCTCGATCGAAGACCATTGCGTGCGAGCCGTCACCCCGACGATAGCGGTACTCATCGGTCCAGAATGTTTCGCCGTGATCGATCGCTTCGTGAATCCCGTGGACCACGCGTTCGCGATCTTCGGGGTGGATATGCTCGTACCACCAGACCGCATCTTCCTCAATCTGATGCGGCTCGTATCCAAACCGGGTCTGTAGACCTTCGTTCCAGACAACTTCGTCGGTCAAGAGATTCCAGTCCCAGATCACATCGTTGGAGGCTTGGCCGATGAGCCGATAGCGGAGTTCGCTTTCCGCCAGCGCAGCTTCGGTCTGCTTGCGATCGAGATATTGAGCGATGGCTTCGGCAAGCGGCCCGAGATTGGTCAGCATGACATCCGACAGCGTCCGCTGCGCAAACATTGCCAGAACGCCGATCAGCCGATCTCCCATGACCAGCGGATACCCGGCAAAGGAAACCATGCCTTCCCGCTTCGCCCATTCCGGATCGCTGATATTCGGATCGTGGGCCACGTCGTTGGTCAGCAACGACTCTCGATTCTGAGCAATCCGTCCGATTTTGAACTCACCCACTTTGACGCGGCCATGCGGGCCATCGAGATGCGTGTAGCGCCCGGCACTGGCCTGCAACTCAAGGACTTCTTCGGTTTTGTCGAGTGTCCAGATGCGGACGAACGCCATTCCGAGATGATCGACCAGCGTTTTTGCACAGCTCTGCAGGACGGACTGCACGCTGTCGGTGGTTGCCAGAGCCGAAGTCACCTCGGCACGCATGGTCATCAACCGTGCCTGTTCGGCCAGTTCCTCCTCGGATTTTCGTCGCTCCGTCACATCGCGGAACACGAGCACGCAGCCGACGATCAGATCGTCTTTTCGAATCGGTGCCGCACTGTCGTCGATGGGCCGTCGACGCCCGTCGCGAGCAATTAGGATGGTGTGATTCGCCAGGCCGACAATCACGCCTTCACGCAACGATCGCTTGGCGGGGTTCTCGACCAGTTCTCCGGTTTCTTCGTTGACGATATGGAACACCGTTTCCAGTGGCTGCCCGATGGCATCTTCACTGGTCCAGCCGGTCAGCTCTTCAGCGACCACATTCATGTTGGTCACACGGCCATGTGGATCGGTCGCGATGACGGCGTCACCGATACTCGAGAGTGTGACACGCAACAACTCGGCCTGCTGACGTTCCTGACGCAGCTCGGCCAGTTCGGTCAGCAGAATCTGCGTTGTCTCATCCCGGGCCGCCTGGGGCTTGTCGAGCACGCATTGAGCGAGCGATTCGTGAACGGCAAGCAGCTCCCGAATGTCGTCTTCTTCGGTCAGTTCCGGATGCACCTGAGTCCAGAAATGAGCGGTCCGCACGAACGCAAGAAGCAGCAGCAGATTCTGGAAAGTCTGGGGATCGAGGACAGAACGCAGCGTTTCCAGAGAACGAGCCGCATCGGCTGACTGCAGAAAGACATGCGTCGCACACGAGAAGATGGCCGCTTCCAGCGGCGTATCCGTTTCAGGAATTCCGAGGGGAACGTCCTGCTCCCTGAGCAGTTCCATTTGCGGTGTCAGCAGCTCATCGCTGGGAAGCGGGCGGCGGATCAGACGAAGAATGGCTTCGAGACTCTCAGGCGATGTCAGTTCGTCGCCGGACGGACGCCCCAGGCCAATCAGAAACCCGACATGACGGGCGATGCAGTAACGAACTTCGCAATACCGCGACAGATAGACAAACAGCCGCTCTTTGAACAGGGATGGCAGCGGATTATCGAGATACCCCGCTTTTGCAAAGCCCCAGAGATTCTGCGTGATGTCCGGCGAATCGGGCGTGAGCCGGAAAAAGTTCGGAAGCACTCCGAATCGTTCTCGAACTTCCGCCTGCAACGGCGTCTCGACAGACGAATTCTCGTGCTGATGATTCATTCGTCCGTTCGTCCGCCGGCCTGCTCTCAGTAAGTCTCCCGAACTCCGGAATGGGGGTTCCGGAACCTGGGATGACCGCTGCGTGCCCGACTCGTCTAAAATTCAAAAAAGAACGTCGCTGCACGTTCATGGAACTCCGACGCACGACAACATTCCCCGTGCCCGTACCCTGCAGTTTAACGCCGGTCGAAAGCAATACCAGCCTCGGATTTCGTGGAATTTCCAAGCCAGACCGCCGGAGCCCTGTCCACGGCGGAGATTCACAACTCCTTACCACTTCAGACGTTCCCGACAGTCTCGCCACTTCTGTGGAATCCCGTCGAGGCCGACACTCAAGCTGACGATTCCTCCGATGATCGCGCAGTTGGTATCGATGTCACCGCCGACACGGGCAGCGATCCACAGAGCCTCGGCGTAGTCGTCGATTCGCGAAGCGGCCAGCCACAGGCAGAACGGAACCGTGTCCTGCGCACTGATCTCCAAACCGTTTCCGACCTGAGAGGCGACCGTAAAGGGCCAGGTTTCGAAGTCGTAGGTCGCCGCCCATTCGAGCCGCTTGCGGACATCCGTCTTCGGCAACTGATCGATGATCCACGGCAGCAGTTCTTCCGGCGTCCGATCATCGCCGGTACGGGTTCGCTCCTTCGCCCACCACGCCGCCAGAGCCACCGCAATCGCTCCGGCAATTCCTTCCTGGTGCGTGTGGGTCACTTCAGCAGAGAGCGTTGCCTGCTCGATGACCGTCGAGGCATCCGCAAACCAGGCACCGAGCGGAGCGACGCGCATGGCTGCCCCGTTCCCGAAGGAGCCGGAACCTCCGAACATCGCGCGGCTCAACGTCCGCCAGTCTCCACCCGCGTTGATATCTTCGAGCAGACGTCGTGCCCCCGCTCCGTAACCACGGTAAGGATCGACTCGATACCGATCGGCAAACCCGGCGGCCAGGTGATCCTGATCGATCACCCCCTTCGCCTCCAGCGTTTGCACCAGAGCGATGGCCATTTCGGAATCGTCTGTGTACTCCCACGGCGGGGGCGGCAACTGCGAAGGCTTCGCCGTCTCCACCACGCCGGGATAGAAGAACTGCTGACCAAAGGCATCGCCAACGGAAAGTCCTTCGAGTGAAAGCCGGGCGAGTTGTGAAGCGTTGGCATCCATGATGTTTCCGATGCCATTTCCCGCCAGGTGATAGAGGATTACTCTCGCAGTTGCTGTCGCACACGCATCAAAACGAATCCGAGAAGGTTGAGCCCTTTCCACTGCAACGGATCGGCTGCCGACTCGTCCTGGGCAGCGAGGCCGATTCCCCAAATCCGATCGACCGGGCTCGCTTCAACAAGAACGCGGTCACCCGTCATTAGGAGAAACTCTCGTAGCGGGGAATGCTGAGTAAACCGAGCCAGATTCCCTTCGAAGACAATCTGCTCTCTCGCTCGTTCCCAGATCTGCTCATCAAAGTTTCGAATCTGTCGGCCCAGTTTCTTCGCTTCCCCCGGATGAGAAGCTTCGAGGATCGCCCGCTCGTTATCGCGATCGCCAAAGAGCCTCGCCTTCGCCGCCATCATGTAATGCTCGGCGGTCGCGTAGGCGATACCATCGATCTCAAACGGAGCGGGATACCACTGACTCAAGCAACTCTGGTCGACCACTCCAGCATTCCGAGGTTGGTGCCCCCAGAAGAACAGAAACTTGTGATGAATCCCGGCCCGGCATTCATCCTGCAATGCTGAAAGATCCATCCGTCGAAATCTCCTCGCCTACTCCCTGAAAAAAGTGATGCCGGTTGACGCCGTCAAAAGCAGCCTT
This sequence comes from Planctomycetaceae bacterium, assembly GCA_017795105.1. Lineage (GTDB taxonomy): Bacteria > Planctomycetota > Planctomycetia > Planctomycetales > Planctomycetaceae > Rubinisphaera. Next base: position 3,757,018 of record CP051247.1, on the reverse strand, counting down.
TCTTCAGGCAGCATTTCTTAAAACGCCTGCCGGAACCGCAGGGGCACAGATCGTTCCGGCCGAGCTTCTCCTCCAGCTGTTTGTCGCCGTGAACGATGCGAACGCCGCGCTTCACCTGAGTCTCACTCGGGAACCCGCGACGGCGCTTGCTCATGGTTTCGAAAAAAGGGCTGTTCGTCGAATTGCGTTTCAGACTTACGACTCATGATCCACCTCCGGATTTCGATTGAGAGACTCGGACGTGGACAGAGGAAATCTCCGATGGTTCGCGAGCTTCTTCCGGAACTTACTACTCCGCCCCTTCAAATATCGCCGTGAACCGTCGCTGCATTTCCTCCGTGGAGACCTCTTCGATCGAGGAGCCGAGGAGCCATTCGTGGCCGAAGGGGTCTTTCACTTTGCCGGCTCGTTCTCCGTAGAACTGATCGCGGGGCGGCATGATGACCTCCGCGCCGGCAGCTTCGGCCTGCTTCATCAGGGCGTCGACATCGTCGACATGCAGATGCACGGACGAGCCAGTGCCTCCGAAGTGTTCCGGGCCGTGGATACCGAACTCCGGATATTCGTCGGAGATCATCACCACGAACTCGCCGAAAAGCAGCTCGGCATGTCCGACGCGTCCGCCCGGCTCACTGAGGCGGAACTTCTCCTTCGCACCAAACGCTTTCTCGTAGAACGCGATCGCCGCATTCGCATTTCGCACGCGAAGATAAGGGAACGCTTCGCGAATCATGTCACGATCCTTTCAGAAGGGGGCAGCAGGGTTTCTCGCATTCTACATGCTGCCGTCCACGCTTGCATCGAGAAGAGACCGGACAGCCGGCGGCGATCAAACCGAGTCCGGCGCGGGACTTGCTTCGTGAACAGAGGAGTATCCGATCTGGATTCATCAATTGTGTCCGCCCGGTTTGACGGCGGATTGAACTGACTGAAAGGAGTTTTTCATGAAGCTTACACCCTGCCACTGCCTGATGCTGGCTGCCGCCTGCGTCTTCGGTCTGTCGACCCAGGCCTCAGCCGAGTCGCTGAATGCCGCCCATGTTCCCGCTGATGCCAAGTGGGTGATGCATGTCGATTTCGACGCCTTCCAGCAGACGGCTCTCGCCGAGAAGATGAGAGAGAAGAAGGCGGATGACATCGAGAAGGCCGAGAAGAAATTTCAGGAGAAGTACGGCGTCGATCTTCGGGACGGCCTCAAAGGCGTGACCGCGTTTGGCTCCACGTTTGAAGCCCATACCGGCACGATGATCGTTCTCGCCGACTACGACATGAAGAAGGTGCAGAAGGAAATTCGCAGCAAAGACAAAGTCAAATCGATGAAGATCGGCGGACATCCAGCCTTCGTGATCACCAGGTCGAAGGGCGAACATCACCGAGGCGAACATGGCGATCGTAGCCATCGGGATGAGGCTCGGAACAAGTCCTCAAATGGCGACCGTTCGGCCGATCGTGATCGATCCGGCTCACGGATGGGACAGCCTGAGACAATGGTTGTCGTGCTCGTCGACGGGGAACAGGTCATTCTCAGCTCGTCTCAGGAACTGGCCGATCAGGCCGTCGCTTTGCTGAGTGGCGAAAGCAAAACGCTTGAGGGAGCTGATTCCCCATTGACCGCCAAGGTCCCTCAGGGCTCAGTCTTCTACGGAGCAGCCACCGATCTGCAGTCGATTTCCCAGCGAGACGGATTCTTCCCGATTCTCCAGCAGCATCAGGAAATCACCTATGCCGTCGGTGAGAACAACGGCGAAGCGTTCAAAGACGTGACTCTTCAGGCCAACTCGGAACAGGTCGCCGGACAGGTGAAGAACACCATCGATGGCCTGATGGCCTTCGCCAAACTGTGGGCCGGCAATGAAGAGCGGCTTCAGCAGGTCTTCACCCATGCTCAGGTGAAGCAGGACGGCGACACGGTGAAAGCCGAATATCGCGGCGACGCCGACGAAGTTCTCGATGCCATGTCCGCACTCAAGGAGCGGGCCGAGCAGTGGGAAGAGAAGCAGCAGAAAGAACGGGAACGGAACCGCGACGAGCGGTAATTGTTCCTGAGTCGAAAATGAATGCAGCCGGGATGTTTGTCGCATCCCGGCTGCGTTTCGTTTCAGGACCGACTAATCGTCCAGCTTGATGAAAGCGACGGCGTTGTTGTTATTCATCGGGATGACCAGCTGGTTCCGCTTCGGGTCGTAACCCATCGAAGCGGCACTCGGAATCCCGGCGGCAATCATGCGAGCCGACTGCCCCGGCTTGATCTCCGAGACACTGCCAAAGCGAACGCTGCTCACATACTTGGTCCCGTCTTTCAGGATCACGATGCCGTCGTTGCCTCCTTCGACCGCATGCTCCGTCTTGAGCAGTTTCCCATTCTCCGGATCGAACGTCATCACCGCGTTGTCGCCGACGTTCACGACCACGACGTTGCCATCCTGATCAATGGCGACACCATTCGGACTCACGAGCGGTTTGCCGTCGACAAACGTCGAAACGTCTCCGTCAGCTGTGATCTTGTAAACCCGCTCCGGCGGACGCGTGTTCGAAACGAACATGGTGCCATCTTTCGTGACTCCAATCCCATTGAGAAAGGTCGAGCCGGGAACGTGATACGAGCGTCCGGGCTCACCGGTTTCGAGATCGAACGTCCGCACGGTGTCGATATCGGCGGTATAGAGAACGCCATCAAGAACGGCACTGCCGAGAGGGTGATTCAACGTGAGGCCATTCCGGGTCGCGCCGATCCACTTCGTGGTATGCACCGAACCATCCGGATGCAACAGCGAGACGTAGCCGTCGTTCTCTTCCTGGTTCTGAGGCACACCCGCGTTCATCACCACGAGCAGATCGCGAACCGGATCGTAAGTCACACTCTCGGCAAACCGGAAGCTGCCATAGACTTTGACATTGTCGCTGATCTCGACGAACTGGCCGGCTTCATTCACCGCACCGAGCGGCGGCCCGACTTCAAACTTCTTCTGAGCCAACGCGACATTCGACAACACCAGTAGACCTGCCATCGAAACAACGAGCGTCTTCATAAGCGGTTTTCCTCTGTAAAGCGGGTTGTGCGTCTCACGAACCGGACATCGGCACGCGTTCTTTCCCGTGCCGTTTGTATACCCGATTCGATTCCTGCGGGAAAGCATCGGCAACGCCTGCCGTCTCGTCTCCGGAACCGAAAAGCTGGCGGGTAGATTCGCGATTCGGAGCAAAGTTTCGTACAATCAATCTCGCTGCTCACCGGCTCGCCCTCGCGTCCACTCCCGTGGACCACTTTCCTCCCCACCTCGCCTTTAGCAATGGGAACCTGCCGCCATGATCAGACCTCTTTGCATCCCCGCTCTCGTTGTCGCTTCACTGACTTGCCTCTTTACGAATCAGGCCTCTGCGGCTGAACCTGAGAAGAAGACACCAGCCGTTGTTCCTGAGAAGACCATCACCCTGGTCCCATCCCGTGATCTCAAAACGCACTGGTACACCTGGCTGACCGACGATCTCCACGAAGACCCCCGGGGCGTCTTCACGCTCAAGCCGGACGGAACCCTCCGGATCTCCGGCGACGGATTCGGGGGACTCATCACCCGAGAAGAGTACGCGGACTATTACCTGGTGATGGAGTACCGCTGGGGCACGGCGACCTGGCGAACCCGAAAAGATCGAGCTCGCGATGGAGGACTATTGCTCCACTGCCAGGGTCCGGACGGAAACTTTGGAGGCTCGGCAACTCAGCCAGGTCCGTGGATGACGTCGGTGGAATGTCAGATCATTGAAGGGGGAGTTGGCGACATTCTCGTCCTGCAGGGCAAAGACGAAAACGGGGAGACGATTTACGCTTCCGCAACCAGCGCGGTGACATTCGACCGCGATGGCGAAGCCGTCTGGACGCCCGGAGGGGAGAAGAAAACCTTCACCCGCGGGCGAATCAACTGGTCCGGCCGCGATCCCGACTGGAAAGACGTCCTCAACTTCCGTGGAACCAATGACGTCGAAAGCCCGGGCCAGGAATGGACCACTCTCGAATGCTTCGTGAAAGGCGACACTCTCACCTATCGAGTCAACGGCGTCATCGTGAACCGAGCCGAAGATGTCGTGCCCACTCAGGGAAAGATTCTCCTGCAGACCGAAGGAGCCGAGATGTTCGTTCGAAAGCTCGAACTCCGCCCGCTGCCGACTCAACTCCCGTAGAGTCTATCAGCTCGATCACGCGTCGACCACCGAATCAGCTCGAACGGCTTTGAATCTCGACGGCTGCCTGGTGCACATTCCGGGCAGCCATTCCGAGCATGATGAGCGTCCAGCCATTCACGATCATATCGATCCCGATGAACAGCCCGATCACCCAGAGCCCCGACGCTGGCCACTTGCTCCAGATCAGCACGCCAAGCAGCACCGACAGGACGCCGTGGATCAATAACCATGTCCAGTTCGGAAAACGGTCCGCACTCGCGACCAGAATTCGGAACACGCCTCCAAAGACCAGCATGAGCGCGATCACGAGCGTGAACGCCGCAGCGGAGGCGGCCGGATTTGCTATCAACACCAGGCCTCCCACCGCGTACAGGAGCCCCATCAGCAGGGAGAGGAAGAAGCCTTCCCAGTTCTTGACCAGAAACGCCAGCGCCGCTTCAAGCACCCCGGCGGCGAGCATCAAGAATCCCAGAACCATGATCAGTGCGAGCGTGGCCACGATGGAATAGGTGATGACGAAGGCCCCGAAGGCGACTGTCAGCACTCCCAGCCCGACGAACCATTTCCACCGTTTGCCCAGCTCATCAATCCGAAAACGCCCGCCCGCTGCGGCTGTCACAACGGTTTCCGTCGAGGGACTGGTGCTCTCTTGCAAAGACATAACGCGGCTCCTGATGATCGGTGATGACGCACTCCAGACTTGCTGTTCAGGCCCTCCTGCCATCCGATCTTACACAGCCCACACGAAGAATCCATGAAGGGGCCTCAGCGATTGCCCGTGGCTTCGATATTCGAATGCCAGCTCAGCAACAATCTCGTCAGTTTTTAACTTCTGCCGATTTCTCTTGAAAAGTTCTGGGGATGCAGATCCTTTCGGTTTAATCTCGAACTTACGCCCATCTCGCTCTCTTCTGTCCTGCGATTCAGCCTGGAGGAAACTCATGCGATCGCCCATTAAGGACTGTCAGGCTCGATCCTCTCGAAGCCGCGTACGCCAGCGAACTTCAACAATAGCTGCAGCCGAAGTTCTCGAGGGTCGCACATTACTCACCGCCCTTGGCTTGAACGATTTTGTACTGACGTACGATCTCCCGTATGCCCCCGACGCCTACGGCGCGGGACGTCCCTCTCAGTGCACGGTCAACGGAGGTGGATTCGCTCTCAATGGCGATCATTGCACTGCCACCGATTCGGACGGCAATGGAATCCCGGACGAAGAAGAAGAGGAAGGAGAAGAAGAGGAAGGGCTGGCGATTCCTCCGGACCAGGTCGCCGGGGCATTTCTCACCGGTCCCGGGGATGGTCGAAGCACATCATTCAATGACATTCTCCAAGGTCGATCCGACACATGTGCCTTCTCAGCAGTTCTGTCCGGGGTTGCGAACACCGGGTTTGATTTTGAATCGGGGCTTCGCGAGATCCGTCCTTACAACAGTTCTCACAGCGGGCTCTATGAAGTTCGCGTCTATCAGAGGAACTCTTCAGGCGGGTTCGATCGAATCTGGCAGCCCGTCGAATTTGATGGCACGGTCTTCGGAGGAGATTTGCAGCCCACTGATAATGGCGAATATTGGCACTTACTGTATCTGAGAGCCTATCTTGATTTCTCAACTGATGTGGGCGCTAACTATACGTCGATTCGAACTTGCCTGGAGACTCTGACCGGTCACGGGGTCGAAAGCTTCAATCCTCAGCAAAACACCGGCGTTTCTGGAGCGAGGCAGATTGAGGATGCCCTTGAAGACGGTCGCGCAATCATCGCAGGAACAAGAGATGCCGGCCCTTCGAACGAGACAATCCTGCTTGGAAACTCCGGACTGGTACACAATCACGCCTACACGGTTATGGGAATCGACATCCCGTCCTCTCCGACAATCGACAACATTCTCGTCTCGTTGAGAAACCCATGGGGAGAAGACACGGCGTTTACGTTTTTCGACGACAATGGGGACAACACGTTGCAGATCAATGAGTGGCAACGTTTTCGCAAGGGGCTGAACGGTGTCAACGATGGACTGTTCGAAGTCTCCTGGCGGACGTTCACTCAGCATTTCGATCATGCTGGAATCAGCGAATTGACCGGCCCGTCCGTCAACTACTTCTTCTCACAGCCGCCCGAATTCAACAATCAGTTTCCACAGTATTTCCAGGGTGACTTCACCGATCCGACGTACTTCGAGGTCGGTATCATTGCTGGAGAGGAGCTCGTGCTCGACATGAGTGCGGTCGACCCGGAAGGGCGATTTGTTCTCTACAATCTGTCGCCAACCAGCCCGGGAAATATCAACGAACAGGGTTTGTACCGGTTTCAGTCTCGAGCCAGTCAGGCCGGCGATAACATGGTGACGGTCATCGCCCGCACGAATGATTTCGACTCGGTCGCATTGAACTTCCTGGTCTACGTCGACGACGGAAACCCGAACATCCAAAGCCTTTCGGTCTCACCGGGAACTGTGGATGACTCCGGAACGACCGAAGTCACCTTGACTGCAAACAACGTCATCAGTTCGGCAGGTCGTATTGATGAAGTCCTCTTCTTCTACGATCAAAATAACAATGGACAACTCGACTACGATTACGACTTCCCCGGGAGTACTCCAGACCACTACATCGGCAGCGCTCAGGTCGATCAGAATGACAACGCGACGTGGACTGGCTTCATCGGAGGTCTCGTTCCGGGGACGGAGAAGATTTTCGCCCAGGCCTATCGCTATTCCGCTTCCGACCGACACATTGGGAACGTCGTCTCAGCGAATCTCAATGTGACCGAGGCCCCCGAAGTGCCCCCCTCAACCGTGGCGGTCACTCCTCAGCGGGAGTTGCGAGGCGGCCTGGGGTTTCCCGTCAACGTTGGAACGGACGCCAATGGGAACTTTCGCATTCACGCTTTCGATTCCTCGTCGAACCCCGATGTGGCCCGCTACCGTCAGTTCACGGCAACAGCAGCTAATGTTGGCGGTCCTGTCAACCCGTCCCTCTCAGGGGTGGTGACTGATGTCGGCTTTCTCCCGACTGGCGGATTTGTGCAGCTTGTCCGTAATGGCAGCCGGCTCGATCTCGACTTCTTTAACGCGAGCGGGACATTTCAGTCCGGGATCAACGGGATTGCCAACAATGCGATCTCCCAGACATCACTCGGACATACGGAAGCTCGTATTGCCGTGGATGGCAGCGGAAACATGCTCATCGTCTATGCGGCTGGAGCACAATACGATGAAGAACTGTGGGCCGTGTCCGTGGCAGCAAATGGAACGGTGACTCGATCTCCGTGGCGAGTCGATTCGACCTCGGACAATCAAACCTCTTACAGCGTCGCCCTCAATGACGCTGGGGAAGGGATCATCGTCTGGAACCGGGAAAGTTTCTCTGTCGGCGATCGAATCTGGGCTCGCCGCGTGACCGATTACGGCCAATCGAATACAGGGGCCTTCGCAGTCAGTGACGCCTCTCCAGAATACGCCCCCGGATTCGATATTACGTCCACCTCCATCAATAACTCCGGCGAGGTCGTAGTCACCTGGATGGGCGAAAAGTACGTCAACAACGTCCAGCGGAGTGTCGTTCGAGCCATACGTTACGACACCGGCGGCGATCCTGTTGGCTCGGAGTTCACCGTAAACACCTTCATGGAGTCCGGTCCCGGCTACATTTACAGCCCAGAAGTCGATCTCAATAACAGCGGCTGGGCGGTCTTTGCCTGGTCCAGCCCTGGACAGGACTCTGGAGACTCAGCATTTGAACGCGGAATTTACGCCCAGGTTTACGCTCCGGACAACACGCCCTCGGGGGGAGAATTTGCAGTCCATACGACCAGGAATGGATCGCAGTACTTGCGAAGTCTGGCTCTGAACGACCAGAACTATTTCATGGCCGGCTGGTATAGCGACGGCAGCGACAGTGGTGTTGAATACCGGACATTCCGAATCAACCAAAGTCCAACGATCCCAGCTGGCCAGACCTTTGAGGTCGAGGAGAACGAGCAGGATGTCGTTGTTGGCAATATTCAGGCCGTCGACACCGATCTCGGCGATTCGCTGACGTTCGAAGAAATGGGATCCTCCCCATTCAATATCACCACTGCCGGCCAGCTGCGTGTCGACAGCGATGCAATGCTCGACCATGAGGGAACGAGCCTGTATTCGATCACTGTTAAGGTGACGGATGGCGGCGGACTTGATGCAATTCAGACCATTTCTGTCGGGATCAACGATATCGATGAAGCCCCGATCTTTACACAGACCGGACCATTCACCATTCCAGAACTGTCTGCAGTTGGCACATACGTTGGAACCATTGCCGCCTTCGATCCGGAAGGCACCGCCCCCATTCGTTTTCGGACCGAAGCGAACAATCCGTTCCGCATTGACCCTGTCAGCGGCGATATCTCCGTGAAGGAACAGGGAGCTCTGGACTTTGAAACGACTGCATTTTTTGACATCCCAGTCATCGCGTTTCATTCGAACCATCCTTCCTTCGAAACCTCAGCGACGTTACGAATCAATCTCACCGATATTGCAGACGAGTCCGGAATTCCGATCGCTCCGTTTGTCGACTCGATCTCCGGCGAGGTCCCCTATCTGCAAGGAAATCTTGGTATTCCCGTCTTCCCGAATGCCGTTTTCCGTGATCCCGATTCTCCAACGATGAATGCCGCAGCGATTCTGGTCAGCACTTCCTCGGGTGGATTTCCCCACGATCGATTCTCGATCACCAGCGCGGGAAACATGACGGTTCAGAATCAGACGGAAATCTACTTCAGTGGACAGAGAATCGGCACCGTCACTGACTGGGGCGTCGGATCGCAGCCTCTACGGATCGTGTTCAATGGACGGTTCACCCCCCAGATGGCTGCTGACGTGCTGAAGGGGATTCGCTTTCGCACCATTGGCGAATCCTTTGCAGGAGGGCTGCGAAATGTGTCACTCACATTCCGCGATGGAAGCGGGCAGGAATTCAGAAGTCCGAACGCACCGATCATCAATGTCACTTCGAACGCGCCCGGTTCGATCGGAGATTTCGTCTGGTTCGACACCAACCGCGACGGGATTCAGGATTCCGGTGAAGCTGGCATGTCTGATGTTCGCGTGCTCCTTTTCGCAGCAGGCGGAGACGGTCAGCGAGGCACCGGAGATGATCAGTTCATTGCTGAGACGACAACGGACGCCAGCGGCAATTATGAGTTTGCGCAGGTTCCACCTGGCAGCTATTACCTGAGTTTCGTTCTGCCAGCAGAATTCCAGTTCACCCGGACGATGGTCGGCTCGAACCCGGTGATTGACAGTGACGCCGAGAGTAACGGCCTGACCCGCGTTCGGACATTGTCTGCCGGTTCAACAATCTCCAGTTGGGATGCAGGCGTCATCCCAGCTCCCACATCGATCATCGGGTACGCCAGTGGGGATTTCTTTGTCAGCTCTCCCGATGCAAGCGGGGATTACGAGACTCGACTGGCGGTTTCACTTCCCGGTTCGATCAATCAGGTCCTGTACGGAGATTTCAATGGCGATGGCATCCGCGATATCGCCGCGTGGATGGCCACAGGCGACTGGAGGGTTGGCCTTGGCAAGTTCGATGGACAGTACGACTTCTCAACCTGGACCACATGGCGAACCAGTAATATCAAAGAGATCCACGTCGGTGATTTCAACAACGATGGTCGCGACGACATCATTGGTCTGTTCAAGCAGGGCAATCGCAACCGTGGACGCTGGTGGGTCGGCGTGTCTGATGGAACGCGGTTTCTGAATCGCTCGTGGGGTGATTACGGGAACTACGCCGGGATTAATGATGTGCTGGTCGGCAACTTCGACGGACTCAAAGGCGACGACCTCGTCGTCATCGCTTCATCCGGCGTGGTCTGGATGGTCAAGACAAGCAATACGCGATTTCAATATCTGAACTCGCATCGGTGGGACGTGAATCACGGATTCGAATTCGCCCAGACTGGCGACTTCAATGGTGACGGTCGAGCCGACATCATGGCGATCTTCGGAACCGGAGCCGAGCGAGCCGTCTTTGTCGCGAAATCCATCGGCCCGGCCCTCGGATTTTACAGCAGCAAATGGACAAACCTGACTGTCACGCAATCCCTCGATGCCGTCCTGAACGGAGATATCGATGGGGATGGACGATCAAACTTGATCGCTCTATTGAATGGGACGAAAGTCTGGACGGGACAGTCGAACGGCCAACGGTTTGCAATGAATTTCTGGCTCTACTGGCCTCAGGTCGCGAATGGGATCGCCGATCTCCAGGTCGGTGACAGCAATGGGGACCAGCGAGCAGATCTGTTTGGTCGGACAGACGATGGCGTCTGGCATTCCGCTCAGTCAAACGGGACGAGCTTCGTCGATCAGTCACTCGTGATGTGGGGACCGAACGCGAACTGGCAACACGTTGCCGTCGGGCCATTCAAGTCTTTCTCCGTCCCGCCCAATGCTCCCGTTGCTCCCCCCATCGGTCCGACATTCCCGTCGACGTCGAGTCTTGGAAACAAAGCACAGGCGGCAGCATTCCCACTCGACCTCTGGCAGGTGGCAACGACAGAGTTTCCCGCAAGCACAGAAGATTCGTCGCCCTCATCTGCTCCGGAAAGTACGAGAGCGGAGGACGAAACCAGCTCGAAAAGCTATGAGACGTTCGGAGAAAGCGAACTGCTCGATCTCCTCGCGTCCTTTGAGAACTGAAGTTCTGGGGAAGCAAATAAGCGGAGAGGGGGGGATTCGAACCCCCGGTACCTTGCGGTACGTCGGTTTTCAAGACCGGTGCATTCGGCCGCTCTGCCACCTCTCCGGGTGTTGACCAGTGTCGTGCAAGAATCGGAGATTCCGCCCGGACGTTCGGGTCAGCCGTCGGGAAACGTAGCATGATTGACGGGACAATGTCAAGAAGGGCTCGCTGCCCGAACGGCGTCCTTCACTCAGACACGCATGCTCACGCCGGGGTTCAGGGCTCTGCGAACATCGATGGCCGAGCGGCTCCTGTCGGGTTGTGTCACAGACATATCAGCTACAATAAAGATTCGACTTCACGAACCGCAACGAAAGCAACAACGATGTCTGACGAACATGGCGAGCCGAACCGGCTGATTGACGAAACGAGCCCTTACCTGCTGCAGCACGCCTACAACCCCGTCGACTGGTATCCCTGGGGAGAGGATGCGTTTGCCGCGGCTCGAGAGCAGAACAAACCAGTCTTTCTGTCCGTCGGCTACAGTGCCTGCCACTGGTGCCACGTGATGGAGCGGGAGAGCTTCGAGCATCCGCAGATCGCCGAGTTGATGAATCGCTGGTTCATCAACGTGAAGGTCGACCGGGAAGAGCGGCCGGATGTCGATCAGATCTACATGACGGCGGTCCAACTCGTGACCGGCCGCGGCGGCTGGCCGATGTCCGTCTTCATGACCCCCGACGGTGCCCCTTTTTATGGCGGGACGTACTGGCCTCCGGTCGCCCAGCAGGGAATGATCGGCTTCGCGGACATTTTGGCCAAGATCAACGAATACTGGCAGCAGCACAAAGACGAATGCGTTTCCAAAGGTCAGGAGATGGTTTCGGCCATCCAGGAAATCCAGCAACAGCAACAGGTCAAGAGCATGCTCAAAGACGACCTGTTGAGTCATGCCGCTGAAGAAGTGCTGAAAGCAGCCGACTGGTCGCATGGCGGTTTCGGCACGGCTCCGAAGTTTCCGCATCCGGTCGATTTGAAGATGCTGATGCGGTGCTGGAAACGCTTCGGCAACGAGCAGGCTCTGAAATTCGTGCGACTCACGCTCGACAAGATGTGGAGCGGTGGCATTTACGACCACCTGGGCGGCGGCTTCGCCCGTTATTCAACCGATCAGATCTGGCTGGTGCCGCACTTTGAGAAGATGCTGTACGACAACGCCCAGCTGGTGCCTCTCTATCTGGATGCCTATGCCGCAACCGGAGAAAAACACTACCTGACGGTGGCGAAAGAGACGCTCGATTATGTGCTACGTGAAATGACCTCGCCGGACGGCGGTTTCTACGCCACGCAGGATGCCGACAGCGAAGGAGTCGAAGGGAAGTTCTACATCTGGAAGAAGGCCGAGATCGACGAACTGCTCGGCGACGATGCTGAGATGTTCTGCCGCTGTTACGACGTCGCCGAAGGGGGCAACTGGGAAGGACACACGATTCTGAATCGGACGGACAACTTCGCAGCGGTGCAACAGGAGTCGGGTCTGGATGACGAGACCTTCGAGCAGAAACTTCGCCAGTGCCGCGATACCCTGCTCGAAGCGCGTGAGAAACGAATTCATCCCGGACGAGATGACAAACATGTGCTGGGCTGGAACGGAATGATGCTGTCCGCGTTTGCACAGGCAGCCGGCATGACCGGAGATTTGCGCTACGGGGACGCCACGCAGAAAGCGGGCGAGTTCCTGCTGCGGGAACTGCGAGCCGAGAACGGTCTGCTCTGGCATACCATGAAAGACGGACAGCGTAAGATCCCCGGTTTCCTCGATGACTACGCCTGCTTTATTGAAGGCCTGACCGATGCGGCGGTTGCCGTTCAGAACGAAACGTTCCTGAATGCCGCCGTCGAACTCAGCGAGGTGATGATCGAGCAGTTTTACGACGACTCAGCCGAAGCGTTTCTCTACACGCCGCAGGACCATGAGAAATTGATCGTGCGCATTCGTGATCAGTTCGACAACGCTATCCCCTCCGGCTCGAACCTCGCCATGCATGCGTTGCTGAAGCTGGGGCAGATTACCGGAATCGAACGCTTGACCTCGATTGCGACGAAAGCTCTGGATACGGTTTCCGGCGCCATGCTGCATCAGCCGTCCGGAATGGGGCAGGCTCTGCAGGCACTCGATCGCTATCTGGGACCGACAGAAACTCTGGTTTGTGCCGGGTCCGATTCCGAGGCTGTCGAGGAGCTGTCGCGGAACCTGAGAAACCGTTTCTCGCCACTGGCTACGGTGCTGCCGGTTTCAGACTCGCTGGCCGACTGGAAACATCTTCAAGAACTGGTCGCTGATAAGCGAGCCGTGGATGGCGAGCTGACTGTGTACCGCTGCCAGGGAACAAGCTGCGAAGCGCCTTGGGTGGGAGCGGAAGCAATTCAACAGCAGTTGAACTCGCTCAACTGATCGCCGCGCCTTAAGAGAGCAGCCGGAACAGACTGGCCGGGAAAAGTTCGCCCGGTTCGGCTGGTTGCTCTTCGACGGGAGCGGTGGCAGGGCTGGCGGGAACAATTTCTTCGATTTGCTCGTACACCGCACTGGCATCGTCCGGCACGCGGGAAATCACTCCCCAGGCGTTCTGAAACTCCTGAGTGAACTGATCGCGGACATGCGTGACGACCGTGACTGGCAGCAATGCTCCCATGGATGGCGTTTCCGAAGCGTCGAGTGCAACCTCGCTGTTCTCGGTCAGTTCGGTCATCGGCTCATCGAACGGACTTTGCTGACTCTCGATTTCAGCATCCGCCGTGGCGACTGGAATCACCGTCGCCTGCCGCCCCGGTAGTTGAGAGTAAACCAGAACGCCAACCGCGAGAGTCGAAGCGGCTGCAAATGTGACGGCTCGCCGTAGTTGTGGGAAACGAGACAGGGAAGGGGACGGAATAACCGTTCCGGACGTCTGCCAGGCACCGATGGCCCGTTCGATCAGCTGAAACTCTTCCCACAAACGGGCGTTCTCGTCGCAACTGGCCGCGTGCAGTTCCAGGGCCCGGATCGCATCCTGATCACGCGTTTCAATCGCGGCTTCGAGCTGTTGGCGGAACTGTTGCGGGTTCACGGGAGGTACCTTCAGTGTCGATTCAAGGGACGTCAAATCACAGGACAAGGTCGAAAACAGAATCTATCGATGTCCACGGCGTTGAAGCCCGGCAGCCAGTTGCTGGCGGCCTCGATGCAGCCAGGTCTTAATTGTCCCTTCGGGACGATCGAGACGTTCGGCAATCTCGGCACACGAGAGCTGTTCCTGATAAAAGAGCAGAAAGCATTCTCTCAGGTGGGGTTTCAACTGACCGAGCTGCAATTGAACTTCTTCGGCAAGCTCAGCCGTCTGCTGTCGTGTGGTTTCGGAGACCTTTTCCGCGGCCGATCCAGCGAGGTCCTGCGAGGTAACCACAGCGGAACGACTGCGACGGGCCAGAGCCGTGCGACAGCGGTTGGCGGCGATCGTCAGAATCCAGGGACGCAACGGACGTTTCTGATCCCAGTGATGCAGGCTGCGAAAGGCCCGCACGAAGGTTTCCTGAACGACGTCCTCGGCGTCCTCGTGATGTCTGAGGATTTTGAAGCTCAGTCGATAGACCGAATCGCGAAATCGCTGCACGAACGACTGCAGACTCTCCGCGTCGTCGGTCATACAACCGCGCACGAGATGAAGTTCAGTCGTCAGCGAGTTCGGATCGGACATCACACAGCTTACCTGCAATTAGCGAACAGGGTTTCAGCAATTCCGGCGAAATGTCTTCAACAGCGGCGTCTCGAATCGGTCAGGACTTCTGCACGGCTTCCCGGGCAATCGCGCGAGCCGCTTTGTAAGCATGGCGGATCGTATACAGCCGGCTCTCAATCTGTTCTTCGCCGTAGTAGCGACCGCTGTCGCTTTGTGGCAGACCTGCCAGAGCGATGGTCAGGGGCAGTAGATCGACGAACTCTCTATACCGACGCTGGACATCAGCATTCACTTCAGCCACGGCCGAAACTCCTCGTTGGAAACGCTGTTTACTGATCGAACACCGCATCCCTGAAAAGGGAACGCGGCATCCTGCCGGCTGCAATGCTTTCGAGCCGGCAGGTCGCATCAGCTTAACCGAGATCACCTGTCCATGGGCAGGGAAATCCCGAAAATTCGTGAGGACGGCAATCCTCAGTCGAGTGTCGCGTCAGGATGGACGACGGCGGAGATACTGCTGAATGATGTCGTTGGCCTTCGACGATGGATTTTCCTGAGCGAACGACTGCCCCTTGTTCTCGCCGCTTTCGCTCGATTCCTGCTTCTTCGGTTCCTCGCGGGCACCCGTTTCGGAAGGATCGGGGAGTTTGACCGGGATCTCTTCGCCCTTGTTACGTTCGGCAGAAGCCTCCTCTTCGATCTCCGGCTCCGGCTCTTCGGCTGCCTGCTGATCGTATCCGGGATAGTTATGCGGATACGGGTAGCCACCCTGCTGCGGCGGATACCCCGGCGGCATCATCTGCGGTGGGTAGCCGGGCATCTGCGGCGGGTAGCCAGGCATCTGTGGATAACCGGGCATCTGCGGATACGGGAACTGTCCCATCGGCATTTGCGGCGGGTAGCCGGGCATCTGCGGATAACCGCCATAGCCGGGAGGAAACGCCCCGGGAGCATACTGGAGCGGTTGACCGGGAGGGACCTGGTCCTGCCCCTGTTGCGGGTAGAACGAGGTGTCGCCTTCGGCGATCATCTGGGTGTCTTGAGGGTCGACCGGAATTTCTTCCATCGTCTCCATTCCGGAGAACTCGCCGGTGTCCGATTCGACCGGTTCTGGAATCGTTTCCCCCGTCAGATCGGTGGCCTGTTCCGGTTCGGCAGGAACTTCGCCCGCTGGGACCTTGGCTCCTTCGCGGACCGTGACTCCGAACTCAAGCTTGCCGATTCGGACCCGGTCGCCAGTCTTGAGGACAACCTGCCCGCGGATGGCTTCGTCGTTCACGAACGTTCCGTTTGTGCTGCCGAGATCTCGGAGACGGACGGAATATTCATCCAAAGTAAACACACAGTGGTGTCGACTGACCAGATCGTTGTTCGGACGCATGTGGCAGTCTTCACCGCGACCGACGAGGAATTTCTTGGTCGTCAGGGAAATCACTTTCCCTTCATGACGGCCAGCGATAATGCGCAGATCCGCTACGAGCATGAGTTTAACTCCAACACCTTGAAATTCGATTATTCACAAAGTCGCTCCCGCCAGCCCCGTGAAAGATTACTGGCCGCAAGGGATGTCGGGATAAACGACGGATGTGCAGAGCGTGTCCAGAGTCCGACCAGACGGAAGCAGAACGCCACCGGGATCGGTCTGAAAATTCCATGAGGCCATTTCGCGAATGGAGCCTGCCTGTTGCGGTGCCTTGATCACGGAGAAAGAAAGGAATGTGATCGGGGTCTCGCTGCAGGGAACCGGGCGTCATGACCAGTTGAGTTTTGCTGAAAAATCGAATCTAAGACGAAGGGAAATGAAGAATAAATTTGCACTCAGGAATCGGGAGACAGTCGGGGTCGACAGGAAAATAAGGATAAGAAAATTGTCGACGGAACGGCTGTGAACTACCGCGTTTCAAAGTACTATCACGCTATTCGTCCCACAAAGTATTGTCAACGACACATCCGTGGATTTCAATCTAAAATTCATATTCGCGTGAAACATAACCCGTTGCCGACTAATGAACTTACGGCCACGACTATCTCTGTTATCGACAGCCGGCCCTTAATCAGTTTCGAGGAATGTCCCGAGTTCCTCGACAGGCATCAGATTCATCTCAAAAATTCGATTCCGAAACGCGGCGATCGGCTGCAACGTGTGCAGCCAGCGGCCCGGACGAACCTCGTAAGAGATGACGCCGCCGTCGGCACATTTGATGATCTGAATCCGATGGTTCTGATCGACACTGTGGAATTCATTGATCGGGCCCGCTTCTGACAGAAACTCCTCGACCGGCTCTTCCTGATTCTGAGGCGCGTGCCAGCGGATCTCACGCCCCGGCATCCGCTCCCAGGTCCGACCAGCCATAATCTGCGCGCATGTCTTCCGGGTGGCGGATTGCGCGGGCGGGTAACTCTCTTCCATTACTCTTCTACTTTCTGACGCATCGCGGCCCACCACGGCAGCGATATTCCGCCATCCATCAGCAGGGTGGAGCCTGTCATGTAATCGGCATCGGGGCTCAAGGTGAAGGCGATGGCACGACCGATCTCTTCCGGGGTCCCGAGTCGGTTCCAGGGGATGTTGCCTGCTCCGGCGGCCAGCTCTTCTTCGGAAAAGAACTTCCGTTCGCCTGGGGTATCGATCCAGCCGGGGTGCATGATGTTGACACGGATCTTGTGTTCGGCCAGTTCGATCGCCGCCGTCCGAGCCATCTGGTCAATGGCTGCCTTTGCCATGTTATAGGCCATGGCCCCCGGGAAGGGGATGACCGAATGCGGAGAACTGACCACGGTAATCGCTCCGCCGGACTTCTGTTTGATCATCTGCTGAGAGGCTGCTCGAACCCCGTAGAACGCCCCCCACATGCTGACATCAACTGTGCGGCGGAACCCGTCCATGTCGGCATCGACCATCTTCTCGCGATCACTGTAGACCGCATTCGAGACGTAGCCGTTGAGAGAGCCCCATGCCTCGGCGACCCGAGCGACCATCTGCTCGACCGACTCCTGATTCGACACATCGGCCTGCAGCGCCAGCCCCTTCTGTCCCAGCGACTCGATCTCTTTGACGACCTCCGCGGCTGCCTCGGAGCTGGAGTGATAGTTCACCGCGACGTTGGCGCCCGCTTTGGCCAGCTCGAGGGCACAGCCTCGCCCGATACCACGAGACCCGCCCGTAACGAGGATATTCTTACCTGAGAGATCCATGGGGTTCGATCGACTTTCGTAGAGGTTCCTGAGCGATGGAACGGCAAAAGCACACGGAGCGTGATCGGCCGTGCCTGCAGATGAAGGAGTACCAGACGTACGGCGTTAACCTATCAGAACCGTTTGGTCCGTGAAAGCGTTGCAGACCAGAGCAGAGAACAGTCAGCGCGTAAAAAAACCGGACCTGAAGCCCGGTTTCGTGAGTCAACGGTTTGTCTCTGGCTTACTTACGGAGCCGTCAGCATTCTTACGGAGCCATCAGCATCGGCTGCTGACCGTAGTGCTGCTGCGGGGCAGACTGCGGAGCCGGGGTTCCGTACTGAGGCTGTCCATAGTACGGCTGCTGCTGAGGGGCGTTCTGATAAGAAACCCCGGTATAGGGATCCGCATTCAACTGCGGCTGCTGCGGCGGTGACGGATACGGCAGAAAGCCGTTGTTCTGTGGCGGTTCATAGGCTTCCGGCGGCGGAGCCAGTTCCTGCTGGTAAGGGCGAGGCGGATATTCCGGGTAGTAGTTGAGTGGATTCGGATCCTGCGGAGCCCGGTTTTTTTCCACACGTCGCTTGAACAGTTTCGGCTGCGGGTACTGAAGCAGAGCTTCCTGAGCATTCGACGCTCCGTTGCTCATCGTGGCCCGAGCGTGATACCGGTGCCAGTACTGCTGAGAGTACGGCATCTTCGGCGACATTCCCCAGCCCGAAGCGGTCTGAGCCTGAGGCATCACATGCTTGTAGTTGTACGGGCGGAAATGCTTATAGGCCCCGTAGAAAGGCATGTACTGGATGTAACCGTGCAGCCAGGGGTCCTGCTGGTCGTACGGATAAAGCCGTTCCGAGCCGATTGGACCATAGACTCCTTCGGCGTAGCCACCGGAGAACCCTTCAGAATCGTAGATTTCAAGCTCCTGAGCCTGGAGACTGCCAGTCAGCAGCAGAATCGCCAGCATGGCTTGAGGAAGTTTTCGAAGCAACATGTGATCGTCCCTGTTAACTCACAGACCCCTGTCTCGCAGCCCCGACTGCGACCTTCCGGGCAGATGTTGCCTTGTATACCCCCGTGTGATTCACGAAGCGCGCACTCCGCTGTTGCGAAAAGGCAGCAATCCCCACTTACCAAATCGGAATTTTGCATCACATCCTCAAGACGATTTCGACAGGATTTCTCAACAAAGGCGATATCCTGGCCTGGGGATTGAATTAATTGTTCCGCCGTCTCCGGAAATTTCAGTGGTCCTCCAGTCTACGGTGTAGATTTGTCAAAAAGTCCGAAAGTCTGCCCGGCGGACTCTCTTCTGTTCTGACAAACAACCCGAGGCGTATTCATGATGATCCGCATTTTCACGGTCCTTGCTCTCTGCCTGTCGGTTTCCGCCGGCACCTCGCAGGCTCAGTTTCTGACCATGGACGATGACACCAATTACGACGACTCCGGCAATCGGGTGCCGCCTCAGGTCGATCCCGATCCCGATGCTCCTTCTCGCCTGCAGGAAGGTGAGTTCGAGGGCGTCGATCAGGCCATCGATGACGAAGATCAGGAACCGTATTACTTCCCACAGCCTCACATGTTCGAGCGACCGCTGATGGTCGGAGCCGATCAGCTGAATCACTATCGCGGCTACTGGCAGCCGGGTGGATACGATCAGCGTCCCGGTTCGCCCTTCTTCAACTCGGTTCCTAACGCTCCACCTCGCGGCCCGCTGGCCGGGAACGGTCCCCGCGGCATGGGCGGCAACATGGGCGGAGCTTACGGCTACACCGGCGGCAATAACTACGGTTATGCCGGTGCAGGTGCCTATGCCGGGAACTATGGATACGCCGGTGGTTACGATGCGGCTTACGGAGGCGGATACGCCGGAACTGCTGGTTACAACTACAATCCGGGCTACGCCAACTATGGCGGTGGAGCCGGTGCCGCAGGCGGAGCAGGCGGCGCCCCGTATCAGTATCACTTCGGTCCGGGCTACTACCGGAACAGCGACTACGGGCACTTCCGCTTCCCGTACTACAGCTACCGTCGCCCCTGGTACCACCCGGGCTTCGCCGGTTACAACCGCGACACGAACATTCCCTGGTAAAACATCGGATCGTGTTCGATAAGAACAAGAAGCCCCGTCGGATCAAACCGTCGGGGCTTTTCTTATGCGCGGAGGAAGCTTCACAGTCCGTCTTGTTTTTCGCGGTTCGATTGCGGATACTCGGCATCAGCCATCGTTGATTCTTTCAGGCCCCGTGAAAGAGTCAGCCTCTCCCGCATCGTCCCGCCTGCCGAGTCTTCGAGGTCGTTGATGTCGACGCTGCTTCGTGTCTGCCTGATGAGTCTGTGCTTTGTGTTGACCGCCGTCAGCGGCGCGTCGCTGTACGCCGAAGATCTGCCGCTCGAACAGGTCAAGTACTTCGAAACGCATATTCGCCCGTTGCTCGTCGAGCACTGCGTTTCCTGTCACGGTCCGGACAAGCAGAAGGGAGAACTTCGCCTCGATCTCAAGCAGGGTGCGATCACAGTGGGGGGCGAATCGGGACCATCGATCATTCCGCACAAGCCGGACGAAAGTCTGCTGCTCGAAGCGGTCCGGTATGAATCGTATGAGATGCCGCCGGATGGTCAGTTGCCGGACGATAAAATCGAGTTGCTGGAGAAATGGATCGCCGCCGGAGCCATCTGGCCGGACGATGCGAACGGCGAAGTCATCCAGAGCAGCGCGACCATCACCGAAGAAGACCGCAACTGGTGGGCCTTCCGCCCGATGCAGGACTCGACGCCGCCGAAAGTGAATGATACCGACTGGGGCGTGAATGAAATCGATCGCTACATCCTCGCCGGTCTGGAACAGGCCGAACTCGTTCCGGCGAGCCCGGCTTCGAAACGGGATCTCATCCGCCGCCTTTATTTCGATACGATCGGCCTGCCGCCGACAGCGGAGGAGATCGAAGCGTTCGTCAGCAGCGAAGATCCCAAAGCCTACGAAAAGCTGGTCGATCAACTGCTCGATGATCCCCGCTTCGGGGAGCACTCCGCCCGCCAGTGGCTCGATCTTGTGCGGTATGCCGAGTCGGATGGCTATCGTCAGGATGCCTACCGGCGAAATGCCTGGCAATACCGCGATTACGTCATCGATGCTCTCAATAAAGACAAACCGTACGATCAGTTCATTCGCGAACAGCTCGCCGGCGATGAACTCTACCCGGATGATCCGGACAGTCTGATCGCCACCGGCTTCCTCCGCCTCGGCGTCTACGAGTACAACCAGCGGGATGTCCGCACGCACTGGCAGGACATTCTCAATGAGATGACGGACGTCACCAGCGATGTCTTTCTCGGTCTCGGGATGGGCTGTGCTCGCTGCCACAATCACAAGTTCGATCCACTGCTGCAGAGCGACTATTACGGACTGCAGGCTTTCCTCTCCCCGATTCTCTGGCGGGATGACGAGCCGTTGCTGGAACAGGATGATCTGACAGCTTATCGGCAGCAGAAACAACAGTGGGAAGAAGCAACGAGAGAGATCCGCGAGAAGATTGCCGAGATCGAAGCGCCCATCAAGACCTCGCTGGCGAACGGTTCGATCAACAAGTTCCCCGACGACATCCAGACCATGATGCGGAAACCGATTGAAGATCGGGAGCCGCTCGAGCACCAGCTGGCCGAACTGGCCAACCGACAGGTGCTTGAAAAGCAGGCCGGTTTCAAGTCGCGACTGAAAGGAGAAAAACTCGAGCAATGGCAGGCTCTGCAGGAGGAGCTCGCGAAGTTCGATGACCTGAAACCCAAGTCGCCTCCGGTCGCCCCGACGGTCACCGATGTCGGCCAGCAGGCCCCGCCGACGATCTTGAAAACCCGCGTCAAGGAAACGGCTGTCGAGCCGCATTTCATCGAAGTGCTCGCGACACGCACGCCAGCAATTCTCCCGACACCCACCGAAGAAACAACTGGCCGCCGAGCCGCCCTCGCAAACTGGCTCACTCAGCCCGGGCACCCGCTGACCGCACGTGTGATGGTTAACCGATTGTGGCAACGCCACTTCGGCCGGGGCCTCGTCTCTTCGGCCAGCGACTTCGGAAGACTGGGCGAACCGCCGACCCATCCCGAACTCCTCGACTGGCTCGCGCTGCGGTTTGTCGAAGGGGGCTGGAAGATGAAGCCGCTGCATCGGATGATGCTGCTCTCGGCGACCTATCGTCAGTCGAGTTTCCTGCAGGACAACCCGCTCGCATCGAGCCGGGCGATGCTGGTTGATCCGCAGAACTCGCTGCTCTGGCGGGCGAATCGCTTCCGCCTGAATGCGGATCAAATGCGGGACGCGGTGCTGCACGCAACTGGTGAACTGAGCGACGCTTCTGGCGGCCCGTCGGTCACATCGACCTCGACCCGCCGATCGATTTACACACGAATCGTTCGCAATAAACAGGAAGAACTCTTCAGCGCCTTCGATGCCCCTCGCGGCACGTCCAGCGTCTCCGATCGCAACCGGACCACGACCGCCACCCAGGCGCTCCTGTTGATGAACGGCAGCTGGGCGCTCGATCGGTCCGCGAAACTGGCTCGTGCGGTTGCCAGTGAATCCAGGCCGGACGACCTCTCTACACCCGTGGAGTCGCTCTATCGCAGAATTCTGAAGCGTTCGCCGGAACCTCAGGAACTGGACGGAGCGACGGGCTTCCTGGAAGCGGTTCTGACGGAAGCCCGGGAAGCAGCCGAAGCGGAGACGATCGGCCCGTGGACATACACCGAGATGCCGGCCCGTTCCGGCCAGGCGATTGAACTGGATCGCAATGCGAAAGTCTCTCCGCCGATGATCTCGGCTGGATTGCTCGACAACGCCGAGGAGTTCACGATCGAAGCGATCGTCCTGCTGAACTCACTCTACGATGATGCGACGGTGAACACGATCGTCTCACAGTGGGACAACAATGCGAAGAGCCCCGGTTACGCACTCGGCGTCACCAGCAAAAAGTCCGCCTACCAGCCGCGAAATCTCATTCTGCAACTGGTCGGTAAGAACACGGCTGGAGCGAACAAGTACGAAGTGATCGCGTCTGATCTGCATCTCGATCTGGAGACGCCGTACTACGTGGCGGTTCGCGTGAAGCTGAACGAAACCGGCGAGGCGGGCGTCACGTTCACCGTACAGGAGCTGTCGGACAACACACCGCTGCAGACGGCCCGCGTCAAACATCAGGTCGTCAGCGGGTTCACGTCGCCCCAACTCCCGACCATCGTCGGCGGGCGGCACGGTTCGACTCGCCATCGCTGGGACGGGTTGATCGATCAGGTCCGGATCACCCCCCGCGTGCTGACCGACGATCAACTGCTGTTGAACAGTGAGGAAACTCCCGAGGCAATGGTCGCGGACTGGCGATTCGAGAAGTCGCTGGACGATTCCTCCGGAAAGAAGCACGCCCTCCGCAGCGGCGGCACCTCCGGCGGCAATCCCTACGAGAAAGCCCTCGCCGATCTCGCCCACGTCCTACTCAACTCGAACGAGTTTCTGTACGTCGATTGAGTGTCCGGCTGCATCCGTCTCCCAATGTCCCTTCGCCCCCTTGGGGGAGAAGGTCCCCGAAGGGGGGATGAGGGGGCGATCAACCAGCGATGTTCATTTTTCGTGTTGAAATCAACGGCTCGAGAAGCATGTCACCCGCATTCCCCCTCAACCTAATCCTCTCCCCCAAGGGGGCGAGGGAACTTCCGTGCCGACGATCCCGTGTCATCGTTGGGAATTGAAGCAGAGTGCCACTCATCAACCCCACTGGGGTGTAGTCTTCTCCAGGAACGCCTGCACGCCGATTTCAACCTGACCGGAGGCGACGCATTTCACGAATGCGTTGAGCTCATCGGCCAGACCGAGCTGGGTCTGATGATGGCGAGCTGAAACGCGGTGAATGACTTTGGCGGCTTCCCGCTGGGCAAACGGGCTGCGGGACAACAGTGGTTGAATCCAGGATTCCAGCGTGGCATCGAGTTCTTCCGTTGTCGAGATCGCATCGATCAGGCCGAGCCGCAATGCTTCGTCCGCCGGCAGAAGGTCGCCGCGCAGGATCAGCTTCTTAGCCAGCGAGCTGCCGAACATCTCCGACATCCGCACGGTGCCGCCCCAGCAGGGAAGCAGACCCAATGAAACTTCGGGCAAGCCGATCCGGGCGGAATCGACGGCGATCCGATAATCGCAGGCCAGTGCCAGTTCCCATCCCCCGCCGGCGCTGGCCCCGTTGATGGCGGCGATCTTCACGCACGGAAGTTCCGCAAGACGATCCATCATCGCCTGACCATCTTGAACCAACTCGCGAGCCTGCGTTTCGTTGATGCCGCGAAACTCCTGAATGTCGGCTCCGGCGACAAACGTTCGTCCCGTGCCGCGAACAACAACGATGCGAACTTCGTCGTTCTGCTCAAGTTTCTCGATGGCTTCAACGATCGCCTTTCGCGTAGCCGCTCCCAGGGTTTGAATTCCCTTCGGGCCGGAGAGGGTCAGCGTGGCAATGGCTCCATCGATGTTGAGTTCGACGGTTGTCTGGGGAGCAGAGGAATCTCTCATTTCACACTTTCCACTTGGGTCTGATCCAGTAGCTTTCCATCACGGATCCGATACACCTGATCCTGAGGCTGCATGTACGATTCATCGTGCGTGACCACAATCACCGTCGCCGAATTCTGCTCGGCCAGCAGGCGAAGATAACTGAAGACCTCCTTACCGGTTTCGCTGTCGAGTTCGCCGGTCGGTTCGTCGGCGAGGATCAGTCGAGGCTGCTTGAGCAGTGCCCGGGCGATCGCCACCCGCTGCTGTTCGCCGCCGGAAAGATGGCTCGGACGATGCGTCATCCGGTCGGCCAGTCCCACGCGTTTCAGCAGCTCCTCGGCTTCCTTCCGCTTCTCGGCCGAAACCCCTTTCGGCATCTCGGGGATGAGCACATTGTCGAGGGCGGTCAGGTTCGACATCAGGTTGAAGCTCTGAAAGATGAAGCCGACATCCTGAGCGCGAAAACGGTTGGCTTCCGCTTTCGACCAGGACGAAATGGCTCGCCCGTCGATTTCGATTTCCCCGGCACTCGGCTGGTCGAGAGCACCAATCAGATAGAGCAGCGAGCTTTTTCCACTGCCCGACGGCCCCACGATAAAGTTGAACGATCCCGACGTGAACTCGCACGACAAACCACGAAGCACTCGGACTTCGGTGTCGCCGCGGTAGAATGATTTGTGAACATCCTGAATCGTAATCTGCATGGTCGGGATCATATCAGCTCAAGGAATCGGACGGTATCAACGCTGTAGTCGACACAACCGGCACTCGCGTGAGGAATCTTCGACGCCAGTTCCGCCTGCCCGATTGCCCACGAAGCCCTCATGTTAATGTGGTAGGATATTCAGTAGCCTCCCCGCAGAGATTCTCAAGGGGGCTCTCGAGGATTTCGTTTGTAAAAAGTCTTGAATCGCCATGTCCAAATCTGACCAGCCGGAACGCAAATCGATTCCTTTGTCGACTCGACTCGCCCGCGGATTCGGTCCGGGATGTCTGGCCGGAATCCGGTTCGGCGACTGGTGGAAGCTGCTGGCCGCGAACGACTTTCAGGTCGACTTCCCGTACTGGGGCAAGGCCTGCCACATTACGATCAGTTCGGTCTGCACGACGCCGCTGGCCTGGCTTGAGAAGTATTTCTACGGGCCCTCGATTTCTTCGACGCACGTCGAAACGCCACTCTTCATTATTGGCAGCTGGCGGAGCGGGACCACCCACCTTCACAACCTGATGTGTCAGGATGAACGCTACTCGGCTCCCGACCTGTTCGAGACGATGTATCCGCATACGTTCCGCCTGGCCCGCATCTGGTGGGAGCCGATTCTCGCCGCGATGACACCGCGAAAGCGGTTCATGGACAACGTGAAGATGAGTCTTCGCGAACCAGCCGAGGATGAAATGGCGCTCGGCATTCTCTCGCAGAAGTCGAACTCGTTCAGCTGGGTGTTTCCGAATAACGCGAATCGGTACGATCGACACCTGTCGTTCGAGCAGGCGACCGAAGCCGATCGAGAGAAGTTCAAGCAGGCATTGCAGTTCTTCGTGGCGAAAGTCCAGCGGGCTCACGGGCGTCCGCTGATTTTGAAGTCGCCCAATCACACCGCCCGGATCAAGCTCATTCTCGAGCTCTTCCCGGATGCCCGGTTCCTGCACATCCGCCGGCATCCGTACGATGTGTTCCGCTCATTTGCCCACATGGCCCAGCAGGTGATTCCGGTCTGGGGCCTGCAGCGGTTCAATCCGGCTCTTGTCGAAGAGATGGTCATCGAGACCTACCGCGATCTTTATCAGGCTTATTTCGACCAGAAGGACCTGATTCCCGAAGGACAGTTCCACGAAGTCGCTTATGAAGACCTGACCGCCCAGCCGCTCGAAGAGCTGGAGAAGGTCTACGCCGGGTTACGTCTCGGCAAGTTCGACGAAATGCAGCCTCGATTCGAATCCTATCTGGCCGAGACGAAAGGCTACCGCAAGAACCGCCACGTCGAGATCCCGGCTGAAACTCGCCGCCTCGTGCACCGAGAATGGGACTTCTGCTTCGACGCCTGGGGCTACGAACGCGACTGGACCGACGTTGAACCCCATATGACTGAAAGCACGATCTGACTCGACCCGGAAGTCCACTGCAGTTGTGACGGATTCTCAGAGCCGGGGATGGCCCAGACGTGTACGTCTGGGTGACGAAGTCACAGGAAGAAGCTATTGGTCAGAGCATTTTCAATGAACAACCTTGGGAGGGGCGGGGACTCGATAAGTAAGTTCCCTCGCCCCCGTGGGGGAGAGGGTTAGGGTGAGGGGGAAATGCGGGTGGCATGCTTCACAGGCCGCTGGGTTCATTTTGGAAAAGAACGTCGCTGGTTGATCGCCGAGATGTTATTCGCGAAGCATTTGGAGCAGCTCACCGACTCAGGCAGCGAACGCCGGTTAGCCGCCTCTTGTGGCTTCGCCACTCAGACGCACGCGTCTGAGCCATCCGTCCTGCTCAACCGGTGACTGGTTCGCTCTGGCCGAGATACGGCGACTCCTGCAGCTTATCGGCATATGGGGACGCGATCGGAATCGATTCGAGCGTGTGGTCGGCTCGGCAGAGGCAGCAGGCGGTTTTCATTCGGCCCTGAGCGAGTTTCGTCTCGCCGCGATAGATGGCCATCGACCAGGTGATCGACTTCACGCCGAGCCGCTCGACATCGACATAGACCTGAATGATGTCTTCGTAGCGAGCCGGAGCCAGATACTGGCAATGCGTGTTGACCCGCGGCCAGCCGACGATGACGCCGTCTTCACGGCGATGCATAATGCTCAGGTCCAGCGAGCGGAAGTAGGCATGCTCGGCTTCTTCCATCAGTCGGTAGTAATTGGAGAAGTGCACGATGCCGGCCATATCGGTTTCGGCAAAGGCGATGCGACGCTCGTAAACAAACTGCGATTGCGGAACAGACAACTCGAAACTCGCTGGCAAGAAGGTGATGATGCGGGACTGCCGCCATTATAGAGCGGCTGCGGCCTCCGGGGACTGACGCACGGTCAAGAACTCAAAAAAAGAACCGGCAATCGAATCCAGAGACTCGATTGCCGGCGTTTTCTTCGTTCACACCGTCAACGATTTGTCAGCTCTTCTCCGGGAAGAAGCGAACGAGCGTTTCCGGTTTCGGTTTCGGCGTCACCAGCGAGACCAGGATCATCGCCAGAGTGGAACCGAGGACCATCAGCATGACCGGCTGAGTCTGAATGACATCGCTTTCAATGTGTTCGCCCCGCTGGGTGAACGACATGAATTGATCCCCGCCGAAGTTGACGGTGAAGTTCGCGATCGCGGCGAAATCCGACATCCAGAACAGATAGATCCAGAGCGACGCAGCCGTGATCACACAGGCGTACGCTCCGGCTTTGGTCAGCTTCTTCCAGTACAGACTGGCGAACACGAGCGGGAACAGCGAAGAGAATCCGCTGAAACACCAGACGCCGAGCGTGAAGACTCGCCGTTGTTCGAACAGACTGAAGAAGTAGGTCACCGCAACGATGACGATGATGAAGAACCGGGCCAGATACAGGATCTGACGGTCGCTGAAGCGGTTCTTGCCGCCGTAGTGCACGACCACGTCTTCAGTGAACATCGTTCCGACGCAGAGGAACTGACTGTCGAGCGACGACATAATTGCCGCCAGAATCCCAGCCGTAAGCAGCCCCGAAAGCAACGGCCCGGTCATGCTCTTCACCATCGTGGCGAGCACGGCGTTGGGTGGGAAGTGTGGCGGGAACATCGGACGGCCATCGACCGTTGCCGAAGTCGCCCAGATCCCGACCAGCACACACGGAACCCAGACAATGGCAATGAACAGCGGATGAGCCACCACCGGCAGCTTGAAGCTGGCCGCGCTGCGAGCCGTCAGCCAGTGCTGGAACAGGTGCGGGAACATCCCGACCGAAAGCGGCACGAACAGATAGGTAAGGAACTGCCAGTAACCAATGCTGTGCGGATACTGCGGAGCCCATTTCGTGGCGCGATACACGCCGCGGGCTTTCTTGCGGGTCCACTTCAGCCCCTTGCTCGGATCTTCAGGATCGAGCAGTTCATTTGGATGGCCGATGTTGGCTTCGAAGATTTTGTAAGCCCGTGCTTCGGCTCCGTCGACACGCAGGAACTGCTCCATCGTTTCGTGATCGAGCGTCTTTTCGTTCCACCATTCCGGCCGAGGCTCGGGCAAGGTGCGGTCGTCCTGAACCAGATAGGCGTCGTTCTTCTGAGCCGTAGTCAGATCGGACAGCATGCCGTTCTTGGCGGCGAAAACGGTCTCCGCCTTCACCTGCCAGCCCGGCATTCGCGGTTTGAACTCAGCGTAGGCCTGCTGTGTTTGCTCGTCGCTGAGCGTGAACAGGTTCGCGGTCTTGGTGGCGTAGTTGTACTCCGCCATCGTTTTCCATTGCGCGAACTCGGTTTCGTATTCCTCGATGTCGGCTGGATCGGCCGAGCGAATGAGCTTGGTCGGATTCTTCTCCAGTACCTTCTGAGTCGCTTCCTGAACACCACCCAGCTTGGCCGAGATGATCGAAAACGTGACGACGCCGAGAACCATAAAGACCATGGTCTGGAAAGCGTTGGCCCACGCCGTGCCCCGCATCCCGCCGAAAAAGACGTAAATGAGCACAACAATCGAAATCACCAGAGCGCCGAGCCAGGGCGGCAAACCGTAGTCGTACTGGGCGAAGGTATTGGCGAAGGCGCCTTCGGTCACACTGTTGATCACCACGCCGGACGAAATGACGCCGATCAGCAGATACGGAATGACCATGCCGACGAGAATCGGGAAGAGCAGCAGACCAATCTTGTCGCTTTCGAGCCGATCGCGGAAGAACTGAATCTGCGTGGTGTAGCCGTACTTTCGGCCGAGCGTCCACAGTTTGACGCCAAGCAGGAAGAAGCAGAGTGAGTGAATGATGCCCGACGAAGAGGCGAGCATCCCGTAAACACCGATTCCTTCCGCGTAGGCTTCGCCGCTGGATCCGACAAGCGCGAAGGCCGTCATCGTGGTGCCGAAGATCGACATCAGCAGCAGGAACGGGCCAATCGAATGACTGGCCAGCATGTAGTCTTTACTGGTTCCCCGGAACAGCCTGCTGGAGAAGATTCCCAGTCCGAGCAACAGGGACAGGTAAACCCCGATGACGATCATCTCAACCATGCTGCACCTCCTCGCCATTGCTCGGGCCCGTGGGGGCGTCTTCGACAAGCTCTTCCGGCCAGCAGAAGAGAGTCGCCAGATACCACGTAAAGGCAGCGGCAACCGAAATGCAGGCGTGATAGAACAGACCGATCGGAATGAATCCCAGAATCAGGGTCTTGTCGTTCCAGTACCAGAAGTCCTGGTGAATCACAATCAGCAGCAGGACCAATCCCCAGACGACATACTTCATGAGTTTCTTTCTTGGGAGTGTGCGGCAACGGAGGTCGAATGACGCGACCATCAGGTGGGACAGCAGGCCCGTGCAGGCCCGCTGGATAAGCCATCAAAGTCTATCAATGTCAGATAGGGGATGAAAGCGTTAGCCGTTCAAACGAGTATCCCGGCTTTGGACATGCATATAGGCGGAGTGCGTGGACAACGTCCCCTCGCGGCTATCCCACACACCAAGCTTAAGGGGGGAGGAGTGGCCGGTCCGCCGCAGCGGGCGGGTCGCGGAAGCGACAAGAGGCAGGGCCATCCGCACGTTGTACAGGAAATCGTGCGGCCCTCGCAGACATCTCGTCCATGGCGCAGCCTCTTGTGACTTCGTCACCCGCCCGTGCCGGACGGGCCACCCACCGCACATCCTGCGACCCGGTCAGTCTTCGGCCCGGCTGCCGTCTCCGCACATCTTCACGATCTTTGGGTCGAACCGGGCGACGATATCGACCAGATCCTGCTGTTCGGCCATCACGCTGTCGATGTTCTTGTAGACGCCGGGGACTTCGTCCGCTCCAGCCGAGAGCACGTGAACTCCCTTCTTCAGCAGGTCGTTTCGAACCGCCTTGAAGTTGTACTTGCTCTTGGCCTGAGTTCGCGACATCCGCCGACCAGCTCCATGAGAAGCCGAGTCGAGACTCGCGGCGTTCCCTTTTCCACGAACAACGTAAGCCGGATCGGCCATCGATCCCGGAATGACGCCGAGCACACCTTTCCCGGCTGGCGTCGCTCCCTTGCGATGCACAATCACTTCCTTCCCGCCGTGGGTTTCCTTCCATGCGAAGTTGTGGTGATTCTCCACCCCGGCGATAATCCGACCTCCGAGCAAATTGGACACGTTTCGATGAATCACGGCGTGATTCGCAGCTGCGTATTCGCCCATCAGATTCATCGACTCCCAGTACTCCTGGCCTTCCTGCGTGTTCATATCGAGCCACGCCAGCCGTCCGAATTCCTTCATAGAAGGCGGCAACTGTCGCTGAGCAATACTCGAGTAGACATTGCAGACACTCGCCCCCGTTCCTCGCGAACCGCTGTGGCTCAGCAGAGCGACATACGTTCCGGCGTCGAGGCCGAGTTCTTCGTCGCGTTCGTTCAGCGTCACCACGCCGAATTCGACGAAGTGGTTTCCCGATCCCGAAGTTCCGAGCTGCTTGCGGGCCTTGTCCTTGTTTTCCCGCGTCACTCGCGAAACGGTCCAGTCGCGGTCCAGAACTTCATGATCCTGCGGCGTTTTCCATTCCGAGCCGACTCCGAAACGGGTCCCGTTCTCCAGAGCGTTCTTGTAATGCTCGAAGTTCTTCTGCATCGTCTCGACCGGCATATCGAGAATCGAGAGCTTCATCCGGCAGGCAATGTCGACACCGACTGCGTACGGAACGACCTTGCCTTCCATGGCGAGCACGCCGCCAATCGGCAGTCCGTAGCCGACATGCGCATCCGGCATCAGCGCAGCGCCAAAGGCTCCCGGCAAACGGCAGGCTTCCCGCATCTGGACATGACTGGCCGGATCGATCTCGGTTCCCCAGGTTTGGTACTCGATCGGCTCATGAACCGGCGGGACCGGCTCGTCGATCAGCAGTTGAGCCAGCGGCTGGAAAATCGGATTGTCGACGAACTGTTCCGGCGACTCGGCCACGGCCTGCAGCGAGGACTTCAATTCCTTGCCGCGCATACCTCCCTCGGCCACGGCTCGCTGGACCGTCTGAACAGCAGCGGTGAGAGCGTATTCCGGAATTCCAATGGCGAGCAGCTGTCGTTTATTCATGATGACCTGTGTTTTCCGAGAAAAAGATTCTGTCTCAGCGGAGGCCCTGACAGCCGGAAAGGTTCGGGAGAAAGTGTCCAGCAAGTGAAAAGAGGTCCAGAGTGGGCCCAGGCGGCGGACGTTTGGTCATTGAAAATGCACCGTTATAATTCATAATGAATTTTTGAAGCGAATCCATACGAAGTCTGCTGCCGGTCGGCGGCGGGCTGTAATTTGAGGATCAGCCCATGGGGCTCACCGTTATGAAGCGCATCCGATTCTGTGCCGGCCATCGCCTGGTCGGTCACGAAGGGAAATGCGCCTCCTTCCACGGTCATAATTATGTCGCCGAGATCTACGTTTCCGGAGAAGAAACTGACGATGTCGGCCGGCTGATCGACTTTTCGTACCTGAAAAAGACGTTCAAAGGCTGGATCGACGACAACTGGGATCACGCGTTTCTGCTGAACGAAGCCGACGACAACGGCATCGATGCCATCAAACGGGTCGTTCCCACGAAGTATTACATTCTGCCCTACAACCCGACCGCGGAGAACATGGCGAAGTATCTGCTCGACGTGGTGGCTCCGAAGATGATGCAGGATCTCCCGGTGGAAGTGACCCGCGTGATCATCTGGGAAACGGAAGAGTCGTTCGCCGAAGCGAGCATTTCGTCGCATCGCCCCACGGTCGCAGAATACTCCGAATCTCTCGGCTCCTGAAACCGTCCTTCCTCCTCCCAGGTTTGTCCTGCCCTCTTGAGCTGTCTCAGATCGTGGATCCATGCATCAGGTTCATCTGTTCTGCTTTCTGGCCAGCTACGCCGCCGCGTTCTTTCTGGAGTTGGCGCGGTACTGGAAACCGCTGCCTCCACTCCGCTGGCTGTCGCTGATCGCCACGGTCGCCGGCCTGATCGCGCAGACCTGGTATCTGATTTCCCGGTCGATTCAGTCGCAGTTGCCGCCTTTGGTCGCGTCGAATCACGACTGGCTTCTGGTCGCCGCCTGGCTGCTGGTCGCCGGTTATCTCGGCTTCGTCGTCTGGAATCTGCAGAAACGCGGAGCGGAAGCGATGGGGCTGTTCGTGCTGCCGCTGGCTCTGCTGATGGTCGGAGCGTCCAGTCTGGTCAGCAACGATCCGGATGTACTTCTCGACAGCCAGCGTGTCCTGAAAATGCTTCACGCCAGTTCGCTCGTCATCGGCATTACTGGGGTACTTGCCGGATTTCTGATCAGTGTGATGTATCTGCTTCAACATCGACGACTGAAGAAAAAACAGAATCTCCGCGGCGGTTTCTCGCTCCCCGCGCTCGCCTCTCTGGCTCGATACAACCTCTGGTCCGTTTCCGTTTCCATGCCGATGCTGACGCTGGGACTGCTGACCGGGTTTCTGCTGATCGGTGGCTCGGAAAAAGCATCGCGGCCCGTCTCGTGGCAGGATCCGATCGTGATCGGGTTTACGATCGTCTGGCTCGGGATGGTGCTGTCGTTTGGCGGCCTGTTTAAGAAACGTTCGATGCAGGGCCGGCAGATCGCGCTGATGAATGCCTGGGCCTTTGGCTTTCTGATAATTACCTTGCTCGGCCTGCAGATTCTGGTCAATCTGACAGGACTACCCTCCCAGCACGGCTGACGCCGACTGATGTGGATCAGTGTGGATAGAAAATCGATGACGCCGTGAACTTACGCGTTGTGTACTGCAATCACGAAACGGCTGCTCTGGAGATTCGCGAACGACTCGCCTTCTCCAGTGAAGAGCGGCTGCGCGCCGCGTACATCCACCTGCAGGCCCGCTTCCCCAAGACCGAAGTCGTCATCGTTTCCACCTGCAACCGGGTCGAAATCTATTTTGGAGCCGAGGATCGCGGAGCACTGCCGAGTCAGGAACAAATTGCCGGTTTCCTGGCCGAGTTCCATCAAATCCCGCTCGACGATTTTCTGAATGAGTTGCGAACCGAAACCGAGATCGAAGCCGTGCGGCACCTGTTCCGCGTTGCCAGCAGCCTCGACAGTATGGTCCTCGGCGAAGCCCAGATCGTCGCTCAGATCAAGGATGCTTACCAGCGGGGAGCCGACTGCGACGCCGTCGGCCCGTTAACGCATCAGTTGTTTCAGGCCGCGATGAACTTCGCGGGAAAGGTTCGCACGGAAACGAAGCTTTCCGAAGGACGGATTTCGATCGCTTCCGTCGCGGTGGGTGAGTTCGGCAAGAGCATCTTCGAACGCTTCGACGACAAGACCGTGCTCATTCTCGGCGCCGGTGAGATGGCCGAAGAAACGCTGCGATACCTGAAGGACGAGGGCGTCAGCCGCATCATTATTGCCAACCGCAATCAGGAACGCGGACAGCAGCTGGCCGACAACTGGGGTGGACAGTGGATTCCGTTCGCCGAATGGGAATCGCGGCTGAGCGATGTGCAGGTGATCGTGAGCGCGACCGGAGCCTCGGAGCCGATCATCACCAAGCAACGATTCGCCGAGCTTCGTCAGGACAAGAACTGCCAGCAGACACTGTTCATTCTCGATCTCGGTGCCCCTCGCGACTTCGCTCCCGAGATCGCCCGCTGCGATGACAACGTGTTCCTGTACGACATCGACGATTTGGAACAGACCTGTCAGCGAAACCGGAAGGCCCGTGTTCGCGAGATCGAAAAAGCCGAGAAGATGCTCGACGCGGCGACCAGCCAGTTCATGCACGACTTCTATCATCGGGCGACCGGCCCCGTCGTTCAGCAGCTGCGGGAAACGTGGCATGAAATCGGGCGGCAGGAACTCGACCGTCTGTTCCGCAAGATGGAGCACGTCAACGACAGCGACCGGCAGTTGATCGAGCAGACAATCAACCGCATCGTCAACAAGCTGCTGCATCCGCCGCTGGAAAACATCAAACAACACTCGCGGGAAGGGACACCACACACCCTGCTCGAAACCATGAAACAGCTGTTCGGGCTGGGAGAGTAAACTCAGAATGTCGAAGAAATCGCGCCGTCGCACCGAGTCCGGCGAGACCGTTATCGAACCGCTGCCCTCCCCGGACGAAGTTCGAGACTTGGAGATCCTCTGCGAAGACAACCCCGTCGTCGCCGTCAACAAACCGGTCGGCATGCTCAGCCAGGGGTCGCCGCAGGGTGTTTTCTGCCTGCCCGACTATGTAAAGGCCTATCTCAAGCAGAAGTACGAAAAGCCGGGCAACGTCTACCTCGGCGTCGTCCATCGCCTCGATCGCCCCGTGACCGGCGTGGTGCTGTTCTCGAAGAACTCTAAAGGTGCCGCACGACTCGCCGAGCAGTTTCGCGAACGCGAGGTGAAGAAGACATATCTCGCGCTGCTCGAAAATGCACCGCCGGCTGCGGAAGGAGAACTGCACGACTTCATCCGCAAGGTGCCCGATCAGGCCCGAGCCGTGATCGAACCGGGCGAAACCGCCGAGGCGAAGAAGGCGGTGCTGAGCTACCGCGTCATCGGCTCCCATCCCAAAGGAACGCTGGTCGAAGTGAACCCCCTGACCGGCCGCATGCATCAAATCCGCATCCAGCTCGCCTCACGCGGCTGCCCCATTCTGGGGGACCAGCTCTACGGAGCGACCACACAAACGAACCTGCAACCGCTGACCAGCGACTACACGACTCACATCGCCCTCCACGCTTGGAAACTGACCTTCAAGCACCCGGTTCGCTACGACGAAATGACCATCACCGCCCCACTCCCCAACAGCTGGCCCGCCTTCGCCCGCACGTTGCTGGAGAACGATCAGCCACCCGTCGAAACCGAGTAAACGCGTGTAGCATTGGCCCTGCCAGAGGCAGGAGAAGGGTAGCCCCGGTTGATTCAACCGGGGTAACGCAGCCACAGGACGTCTTTCATCAAACGTCTTCTAAAATCCTTAAGCTGATTTCGTCCTGATCTAGACTAACATCTGGGACGAATACACGCACTGGCTGAGCCAGTGCCACACAGTCTCGTTCACGTCAACAACACTCAGTCCGCCAGCGGCATTACTTCGACTTTGCGGATCTGAACGATGCTGCCCGGATCGTGCTGCTGGAAGGCGAAGTGGCCTGCTCCGAAGGTCTTGTCGAAGTCCAGGTACTCGTAGAGTTCGTTGCCGTCGATCGTGATCTTGATGCGGGTCATCTCGCGGCCGCGCCAGACATCGTCTCGCACTTCGATTTCGTAATCGAACCACGTATCCGGCTTCACGTGCTGCTGATAAACGTGGCACATGCCGTAGATCGAACCGGTGCGAATCGGATCCTTGTGCGTGCTGTCGATCTGGGCCTCATAACCATCGGTGAACCCCGGCTCGGGCTTCGTGCGGAAGTACATGCCGGAGTTGCCGCCATCGTTGATCTTGATCTCGGCCCGGTAGCGGAAGTTCTTGTATGCCTGCCCGGTCGTCACGAGCATCGACTGATCACCCGATCCGACCAGAGCTCCATCCTTCACTTCCCACTTGCTCGTTTCCTTCCCGACCTTCTTCCATCCATCGAGCGATTCGCCGTTAAACAGAGAAATCCATTCGCCATCCTCGGCGTGAACGTTGGCGGTCCCCACGATCGAGCAGACCATGATGACGGTAAGAAGCGAACGAACAAAGACGCTGATCATATTGATAATCTCCCTGGACTCGAAAACATGATGTGGCAATTGGGGTGTATCTGTGCGATTTCGCATCCACACCCACTGATCGAAGTGTATCCTGTTCAGATCCAAACTCAATTCACTGCAGCGTGAAGGATTCTCGTTCGACGAGAAGCCGCGAACCTGACAGAGTCGTTCCTGTCTGGAAGCACAGGAAATCTGAATATGTGGAAACTGACTAAAAACCTTCGAGACAGACTTTTCAAACTCGGTTTTCGCACAAGGTGTTCGGAGTCACTTCAGGATGTGTCTCGCCGAAACGGAAGCATCCGTTCTGTTCTCGAATGCGCACAAACGGTGGCAGATCTACGTGATGTCTCAGTTTACCTCGCTCATTCCGATCAACTTGTCACTGAGGCAGCCCGAAGCGTTATCGACCGGATCATCCGCTCGGCGAACTGGCAGGATCTGATCGCGTTGGAACGATCGGCGGATTCGTACATTGGAGGATACGGCGACAAACGAGAATGGAACCGTAATTTTCTCACGGAGATCGCCGAGAGCTCACCCCCCCAAGAATTTGTCTCGGTTCTCGCACTCTTCACCTTTCACCAGAACGGCTACGTTCGCCACGAAGCAGTTCGTGCACTGGCAAGTTCGACCGATGGGTTCGCTTTGCCGTTTCTGATGCTGCGTTGTAACGACTGGGTTTGGCAAATCGCGGACGACGCCCTGGCGGCGATACAGAATCGCTTCGACGTAATGACGCCTGATCAACGGACGCTGGTTCTTCCGTTACTCGGGTACCTCAAGCGATGCGAACGCTCCGACTTCTCGGCACTTGTTGATTCCGTGCTTCGCCGATTTCTTGAACCGTCGCATCATGATGATGCGGTTGCCGCGCTCCGCACGAAGGCAAGGGGCCTCGGACGGATGTTTGCTGAACTGGCTCTTTCCACGCCTGGCGAACATCAGCTACGTCTGCTTTCCTCCGCCATCAGTTCGAATCTGCCGGCTGCCCAAATCCTGTTCTGCAAGCACATGCCGAACCTGCTCGAACCGCAAGCAATCGCGATGCACTGCTGCGGCATGCAGCAGGATCCGGTGATGGCCGTTCGACGAACCGCGTACCAGGTTGAAGCCGAGAGTTGTCCGAACAACGCGGGCGAAATCTGGCAACGAGCGATGTTCGATCTGAGCTACGCCCTGCGTGATCTCGCGCGGTTCGAACTTGCACGCCTGGGAGAAACGGATCACGCGGCTCGATACCGAGCCAGTCTCAAGTCGCAACCCGATTCCTATGGAGCATTGATTGGGCTTGCTGATACCGCTCAGGACACGGACGCTGACATTCTGCGAGAGTATCTCTCCCACGCTTTTCCGTCGCGGCGTATTCACGCTGTGCGAGGGCTCGGTCGTGCCCTCGGAGAACGAGCCGTCGACGATCTCCTTCCGCTACTGCACGACGGCAATCGTAAAGTTCTGAGGCGTGTCTCGGCCTTCTTCAGACTGCATCCTTACCTGATCGATGGAGACACGTTGCTCGATCTGGCTCGAACCGCGGAGTCGCTGAATGCTCGTTTAAACACGATCGCGGTGGCCGCCACCTGTCTTGCGAAATGGGATTCCATTGTCTGGCTCATCCGATGTGCCGCCACCGACGATCCCATCGTGAGCAAAGCCGCGGAGCAAGCCATCGTGGAACGGCTTTCCTGTAACAGAAATTTCACGAGGCCAAGCTCGAAGAACATCGCTGAAATCGAACAACTGACGCCAAAGGCCAAGTCCCTCTCAGAGGAAACGAAGGCCATCTTGCTCTCAACGCTGAGACTCGTCAAATAGCTACGATTCTGCGGCAACCAGAAGCGTTTGTTCCTTCGGAGCCTTTTCGATCGTCGGATTTTCGCTCTCGCTCTTCCCCACCAGTTCTCGGCGGGCGGCTGACATTTCTCCCGGCGAGATGTTGAGCAGTTTGGCGAGAACCAGGCAGTTCTCGGTGGTGAGGACCTTCAGCAGGCGGAACGACTTCTTCTGCCAGGCGCCGACGGCTTCTCCACGCCAATAGACGATACTGTTGCCGGTCATCGCGGGGATGCGGGCTTCGGGGGTGATGACGCCAACGAGATTGAGGGGATCGGTCGCTTTGAGAATAACGAGTTCTTCGCCTGCGGGGGTATCGTCCCGCAGTTTGCGAAGCTCGGCAACCGAGTCGGGCAGCGCGTACTGTTCGCCAGCGACGCCGCGGATAAAGCGGCCGCCGCGGATTTCCCCACGGGCTTCGAGCCGCCGGTAACATTGCAGCAGTTCGTACCAGCGGGGGGCTCCCTGTTCGCGGTCGAGCAGATCGCGGAAGACAACGCCCCAGCGATTCAGCAGCTGCCAGGCCCATTGCTCGACCCGCTCCCGCATCTGATCGGGATGTTCGAGCGTCTCTTCCCGCCGCCAGATCGACCAGCGCCCCGCACGCCCCGCCAGAGTCCGCGGGCGTTTGACGCGGAGGCTGCCGCGATAACTCACATTGTTCGACTTCTTAGCAGGTCCAATCAACCCGCGTAGACCGGCATAGCCATCGGAAGTAATCCAGCCGCGAGCGATGAGCTCTCCCAGAGCATCGGTCAATTGAGCCGGCAGCAGTTGGGCGACGTACTCAATATCGTTCGCGAACATCGCCCCCTGATGCTGCAGCACAGTAAGAACATCCTGTGCGGTGCCGCTGAGTTGATCGGTCAGCAGTCCGGCCCGCTCCGGCAACAGCCAGCGAGCGGAGTCCCGCAGGAACAGTGCGATCGGCGAGTTCCGCGATAACGTCGTCATCGGTCGCGACTTCACTTCTTTCGGACGCGGGTTCGGATACAGCCGCCCCCAGGCGACTTCGCCCGTCATGCAGAGCTCATCCAGCCAGGTCGAGGAATAGTCCTTCACCCGATACGGCAGAATGTCCCGCTCCCAGTTTCCAGCCGGCAGATCGAAACCCTGCAACTGCGAAATCGTTTCGAACAGCCCCTGCATCCCCTCCCGACGGTGTCCCGGATGAAGCCCCTGGTGCCGAAACAGGAACCGCATGAAGGTTCGCACATCGACCGGCTCGATCTGTTTGCGGAGCCCTTCGAGCGTGAGCCGATGAATGCGGGCCAGCAGTCGGCGATGGCACCATTCGGTCTGCTCGACATCGAGCTTCTGATCGGTCTGATTGCGGAACTTGCCACGCAATACGAGTCCTTCGCCTTCCAGGGCTTCGAACGTCGCATCGACCTGCGACACAGTCCACCCGAGTTGGTCGGCAATCTCGCCGGTTGTCATCGGACCGAGGTATTCCATCCAGCCGCGCAGGATTTCGATACGAACTTCGGTGGTGACTTCTGGCCGCCGAATATTCTCCGGCGGAAACAACTCGGGTTCCGTGGTCGCTTCCGGCCAGAGACACTGCACGACCGGAAACTTCTCGGCGGAAACGTAAAAGGCTCGGTCTTCATCGAGCACAACGCGTCCCGCCCGCCGTTGATCCTGAAGCTGCTGCAACAGCTTCGGCCAGCGCTCGGCTTCGGCGGCCGGAATCAGCACGCGGGTCAGCAGATAATCGTGCAGTTCATCGGCATCGCGGACGAGCGGGGCGGCTTCTTCCACGACGCGATCAATCGCCAGCGGATCGAGCCGACTCAGATCGCTGACCGATTCGACGGTCACCGAACGCCGTGTGCTCACGGCGCGAGCCCGACGATCGATCGCCTCGCCTCCATCCAGAAACGCATAGGGATTCGCATTCAGCAGTTCATAACAGAACGGCGACGGCTCGCGAGTCTCCTTCGCGACGAACGTAATCTCTCCCTTTTCGACCTGTTCGAGCACCGTGGTAAGGCCGGCGAAATTGAGGGCTTCGTTGAAGCAGTCGTCCATCGTTTGTTTGACGAGCGGATGTTCGGGGATTTCATGGTCGCCGGTGTGCTCTTCCTGACAGCCGGTCAGCTTGGGAAAGACAGCCGTGAGCAGGTCGTCGGAGCGGAACCGCTGCAAAGCCGGGGGGACCCGCTTACCCGCGCGGCGTCGCTCGACCATCAGAGCCGTGGTCACGTTCCATCTCCACCGGAGTTGAAACGTCGGCACGTAAATCAACGCCTGTTCGAGCAGCTTGTAGGCATTGGCAGCCGTGAGCATCGGGAACAGCGACTCGATTGGAAAGCTGTGTTGCGGGCCGAGCGTGAGGATGAAGCCGTCGTCATCAGCCGTGGCCTGCAGTTCGAAGTCGAAGGACCGGCAGAACCGCTTCCGCATCGCGAAGCCCCACGCCCGCGTAATCCGGCTGCCGAACGGGGCGTGGACGACCAACTGCATTCCGCCCGTTTCATCGAAGAACCGTTCGAACACGACCCGTTTCTGTGTCGGCACCAGTCCGAGAGCCGCCTTCTGAGCAGCGATGTATTCCACGATCTGCTCAGCTGCGAACGCACAGCAACAGGTCTCTTTCTGCAGCCATTTGATGATCTCAGGCCGGGCGAGACCATCGATCAGTTTCTGTTCCAAGTCCTCTCGCAGTCGAGAGACTTCTTCGGAAAGCTCAAACGTTCGCCCCGGCGATTCGCCTCGCCAGAAGGGAACCGAAGGCGGTGCTCCCTGGGCATCAATAACGACGACATCGTTGCCCCGAAGATGCTTCAATCGCCAGGACGTATTCCCGAGCAGGAAAATATCCCCGGCCTGGCTTTCCACGGCGAAGTCT
Organism: Planctomycetaceae bacterium; assembly: GCA_017795105.1. Taxonomy (GTDB): domain Bacteria; phylum Planctomycetota; class Planctomycetia; order Planctomycetales; family Planctomycetaceae; genus Rubinisphaera. Next base: position 3,716,266 of record CP051247.1, on the reverse strand, counting down.
TCATCGACCGAACCGACCACCACATTGTCCGGCTCCGCGACGACGCGGAAGGAACCGATATCGGGGATGGAGCCGGCGTTGTTCACGGCGACAATGCGGGCACTGCGACGCGGCCGCAGTCGCTTCTGAATCTGATCGTGATGCAGATACGTTCGGCCGCGGCCCGCATCCGGCGTCACGCCCTGGCTCAGGTATTCGATGACATCATCGAAGTCTTTCCGCTCCAAATTGCGATACGGATAGGCCCGCCGAATGAGGTCGAACAGCTTGTCCGTTTCCCATTCGCTGGCAGCGATCTCGGCGACAATCTGCTGGGCGAGCACATCGAGCGGAGCATCGCGGCAGGTGATGGCATCGAGCCGCCCGCCTTTCACGGCTCGAATCAAGCCCATGCACTCAACGACTTCATCGCGGGTGAGTGCGAACAACCGCCCCTTCGGGACCAGCTTGAGGGAGTGGCCCGAGCGGCCGATCCGCTGCAGAAACTTGGCGATGCCATCGGGCGAACCGAGCTGAATCACCAGATCGATGTAGCCGACGTCGATCCCGAGTTCGAGCGACGCCGTCGCGACGACCGCTTTCAGCGTACCGGCCTTGAGTCGCTGTTCGGTCGAAAGCCGGATATCGGCTGAGAGCGAGCCGTGATGGCTGCTCACCTGATCTTCGCCGAGCAATTCGGTCAACTGATGCGACACGCGTTCGGCCATGCGGCGAGTGTTCACGAAAATCAGCGTGCTGCGGTGCGAGTTGATCAACTCGACGACCCGGGCGTTGATCTCGGCCCATTGCTCGTGAGAACAAATCGCATTGAGTGGACTCGGCGGAATCTCGATCGCCAGATCCAGATCACGGGTGTGCCCGACGTTCACAATCTCAACTGACTGACCGGGACTTGTGGCTTTGGCAATCGGCGTCTTCTGTCCAGCGGGTTCCTCATCCTGAAACAGTCGCCGCTGGGGATCGTGGCGGCTGATTGCCCCCGGCGGCTCCCAGTCGACAGGATGCAGGCGGGTTTCACGATCGGTTGAGCCCGACAGGAAATCGGCCACAAGTTCGATCGGTTTCTGAGTCGCCGACAGGCCAATTCGCTGTAGCGGTTCACTGCAGAGGGCTTCGAGCCGCTCCAGCGTGATCGACATATGCGCCCCGCGTTTGTCGGGAGCGAGGGCGTGGATTTCGTCGATGATGACCGTCTTCGCCGTCGCCAGAATCTCGCGGCTCTTTTGAGCGGTGACCATTAGGTAGAGCGATTCCGGCGTCGTGACCAGAATCTGCGGCGGCTTTTTCAGCATTGCCGTGCGGTCTTTTGCCGGAGTGTCCCCCGTGCGGAGGCCGACGCGAAGCTCGGGAACGCGGTAGCCCCGTTGAGCGGCCAGTTCCTGGATCTCCCGCAGCGGCTCGGTCAGGTTTTTGTGCATGTCGTTCGAGAGAGCACGCAACGGCGACACGTAGACACAGTGAATCTCGTCGCGCAGTTCCCCCTCCACGGCCATCCGAAACAGGCGGTCGATAATCGCCAGAAAGGCGGTGAGCGTTTTCCCGGAGCCGGTCGGCGCCGCGATCAGGGCATGCTTGCCGGCTGCAATTACGGGCCACCCCTGTGTTTGTGGCTCGGACGGTTGCGAAAACCGACTCGCGAACCACTCGGCAATCACCGGGTGAAAGTGATCAGACAGCATGAGTCAGTCTCTCCCTCGTGCTTTTTCAAAGCATGGATCGGGGTCGCTGCATCCCTGACCCGCTCCGATGTCGCTCGGCTCAATCTCCGGAACACGAAAAGCCAACTGCGATGCGGCCTCTCGGAAACGACTCCGGCATGTTGTCAAAGCCGGGGCCATCCGTCAATCTGTACAGCGGCCCTTTCGGGAGCGGAAAAGGCAGAACCCGATGGCCGGAAAGGGTGTCAATTCCTGGCAGGTTCACCTGTTTCACTGGCCAAATGCCCCGTCTGGGGAAGTTGATCAAGCAGATTCTTTGACGAAATTCGGAATGGTCGAAGTTCAGATCGGACGCTGGTTGATTCGGCTGGTCGCGAGGTTAGGATTATGACAGGACGGAACAGAGTCTGTTTCCGATGATTCCGTCCAACCTTTCACACAGGAGATACGAACGATTTCTGATCTGACCCACAACGCCGATGTTGCGACCGAAACATCTGAAAAGACGCAGCTGTTCGAGCGCAATCCTGATCAGTTGGCCCGTTCCCTCGACCTGGCATGCCGATGTGCTCAAATCGCCGATGAACTGAAGGCGAAAGACATCATCGTGCTCGATCTGACACGGGTCACTCCCGAGTTCGACTACTTCATTCTCGCGACCGGAAACAGCCGCCGGCAGCTTCACGCCATCGTGGAAGAAGCCGACACGCTGATGGAGAAATCCGGTTCGGCCCGAATCGGTATCGAAGGCTACGACAGCAACGCCTGGATCCTGCAGGATTATGGCGATGTCGTGCTGCACGCATTCGATCCGGCCAGCCGCGAGACCTATGATCTGGAACGCCTCTGGGGCGACGCCACCCGCGTCGACTGGCAGGCGTACCTGGCCGAACACGCCTGATCGTCCTTCATTAACAGCAATCTCCCGGGTTGCGACCGGAGGCACGCCTTCGCCTCGTGACCGGGGAGAGTTTTCATACGAATCACTCGTCGCTTCTCCCAGAGCGGCGAGTGATTTTCGTTTCCGTAGCGGCGGCATCCTGCCGCCGTGGAAGCGTTGCCTCTCCACGAAGCGAGGAAATTCTAACCGAAAGTCCGCAAGGCGATTCCGACCTCCCTTCGGCAAGCCACGCACATTCGGCGGCAGGATGCCGCCGTTACGACTAACGCGGCGCTACGGGTCGGTTTCTTTTCCGTAGCGGCGGCATCTTGCCGCCGAGGAAGCGTGACGCGCACAGAAAGCGGGGGAGTTCCATTCGGACGTTTGCCTGCCATACCGTCCTTCCTTCAGGAAGCCACGCACAATCGGCGGCAGGATGCCGCCGGTACGACTGGAGCATGGGGAAAATCGTGTCTCAACAATGCAGTAGGTAGAACAAAGCTGGAAGCAGTCGCTACGATACGGCTTTCCCGCCGGGCACAAACCGGTTTTTTCGCTGACGAACCTGATTCAACGCTTTCATGAACATCCTGCAAGAACTCCGTGGCCGTCTGCATTCCGTCCTCGCTTCCAAAGTGGAGGATGCGGACCGCTTTGCCGCGATGCTGACGCCGTCCCAGAACCCCGAATTCGGCGACTACCAGGCCAACTGCGCCATGCCGCTGTCGAAGCAACTCGGGAAGCCACCAAGGGATGTGGCGGCCGACCTGATTGCCGAGCTCGATATCAGCGACCTCTGCGAGCAGCCGGAGATTGCCGGGCCGGGGTTCATCAATTTCCGGGTGAAGACCAACTTCCTGCAGCAGCAGATCGATCAGGTCAGCCAGAGCGAACGCCTCGGCGTCGAACCGGTCGCCGAGAAGCAGCGGATCGTCATCGATTACTCGGCTCCCAACGTCGCCAAGCCGATGCACGTCGGGCATCTTCGCAGCACCGTCATCGGGAATGCGCTGTATCGCATCCTGAGCTTCCTCGGACACGATGTCACCAGCGACAACCACATTGGCGACTGGGGCACGCAGTTCGGGATGATCCTGTACGGCTACCGCAACTTCGTCGATCAGGCGGCTTATGAGAAAGACGCCGTGGCGGAGCTGTCTCGGCTGTATCGACTGGTTAACCGACTCGGCGAGTACCATCAGACCGTAGAAGAACTTCCCGGCCTGGAGTGGAAGCTGAGTGAAGCCGAGCAGGCCGTGAATGATGCCGAGGCGACCGTCGAGCAGGACGACAAACGCGGCAAGAAACAGCTGAAGAAGCTCCGCAGCGATCTGGAGTCGATTCGGGCTTCCGTGAAGAAAGCGGAGGGACTGGTCGCCGAGGTCGAGCAGGATGCTGAGCTGAAGAAGCTGGCCGATGCTCATCCGGAAATCCACACCGACGCCCGCAAGGAAACGGCCAAACTGCACGCCGGCGATCCCGAGAATCGCCAGCTCTGGGACGAGTTTCTGCCGGCCTGCCTGGAAGCGATGAACGTCGTTTACCGCCGGCTCGATATCAATTTTGATCTCACGCTCGGCGAAAGCTATTACCAGCCGCAATTGGCATCGGTTGTTGAGGAGCTCAAGTCGAAGGGTCTGGCCGAGGAAAGCCAGGGGGCGATGTGTGTCTTCCTGCCGGAAGAGCGAGCTCCGTTTATTGTCCAGAAACAGGACGGGGCATTCACCTACGCCACGACCGATCTGGCGACGATTCGGTATCGCGTCGAGGAACTGAAGGCCGACACTATTCTCTATGTGGTCGATGCCCGTCAGGGGGATCACTTCCAGATGCTGTTCAAGACGGCTCGCAAGTGGGGCTACGACGATGTCGCCCTGCAGCATGTCTCGTTTGGCACCGTGATGGGAAAAGATGGAAAGCCGTTCAAAACCCGAGCCGGGGATATCGTCGGCCTGGGAGACCTGCTCGATGAAGCCATCTCGCGAGCTCTGGGCATCGTGGCGGCTAACGATGACGCCAAGCCGAACGGAGCGGAACTCGACGACGCGGCTCGCGCCCGGATTGCCGAGATCGTAGGACTCGGCGGCATCAAATACGCCGATCTGCACCACAACCGGGAGAGCGACTACATCTTCGACTGGGACAAGATGCTCGCCATGAACGGCGACACGGCGACGTATATGCAGTACGCCTATGCCCGCATCTGCGGCATCTTCCGAAAGGCTGGAGTCGAGCGGGAGACGATCCGGAACAGCGATCAGTCGATTCAGCTCGGTCATGACGCCGAACGGGCGCTGGCGTTTCAACTGCTGCGATTCGACGAGGCTCTGGCGGCGTCCGCGCAGGAGTATCGCCCGAACTTCCTGACGAATTATCTGTTCGAAACTGCGAACACGTTCAGCACGTTCTACGACAAATGCCCGGTCGCATCGGAAGAAGATGAGGCCACCCGGTTGAGCCGGCTGAAGCTGTGCGAAACGACGGCTCGCATTTTGGAACAGGGCTTGAGCTTGTTGGGAATCAAAACTTCTGAAAGAATGTAGGAGGCACTTCTTTTTCGCCGTCGCGGTCATTTCACCTCTTCTGTGGGTTCGGCAACCGCGACGGACGGGGCTGGTCTTGCGTCTCGAAGAAACTGCTCACATCCGCTCGCTCGATTGATCAACATTCGAAACCACATCCGGATCTGCCTTCACCACTCATGTCACAACTTCTGATCACGCGTCAGTCTGAATTCGACGAACTCTGCGAGCACCTCAAGTCCAGTGGTGAAGTCGCTTTCGATACCGAGTTCGTCTCCGAACACACTTATCGACCGCAACTGTGTCTGCTGCAGTTCGCGACGAAAGAACGCCAGGTCGCCGTCGATCCGCTGGCTGGTCTCGATCTGACCCCCTGGTGGGAGATCATGACCGACAAGGAGACGCGGGTCATCGTCCATGGCGGCCGGGAAGAAATCCTCTTCTGCTGGTTCGCCGCCGAGAAACCGCCGCAGAATCTGGTCGATGTCCAGATCGTCCAGGGACTTCTGAGCCGTGGCTATCCTCTCTCCCATTCCGCGATCGTGCAGAAGGTGATGCAGAAGCGGATTCACGGCAAGGAAACGCGGACCGACTGGGCCAAACGCCCGCTGACCGACAAGCAGATCGAATACGCCGTCGAGGATGTCCGTTATCTCATCGAGATCGCCGCCAAGCAGCGCCGGCGGCTCAAATCGCTGAAGCGGACCACATGGGCCAAGCAGGAATGCCAAGCCTTTATCGACGGACTGGTCGAAACACAACGAACCCGCCCGGATGCCTGGGTGCGACTTCCTAAGATTGGCCGGCTCTCACGCCAGGATCTTGGTGTCGCCCGTGAACTGTTTCGCTGGCGGGAACAGACCGCCGAAAAGCTGAACCGTCCGTTGCGAACGATCCTCCGCGATGACCTGCTCGTCGATCTGGCTCATCGGCAGCCGAAGTCGGAAGCGGAAGTTCTTTCGACTCGAGACATGCAGCGGGGCAACTATCGACGTTATGCCTCGGATCTGCTGGAAGTCATCCGGAATGCCAGCAAGCTACCCGCTTCCGAGCTGCCCGAGAAGCTGTCCCAAAACAGCGACGATCATTCCAAGCAGGAAGAACATGTGCTTGGCAAGTTGCTCGCGATCGCGCTGGCCAACTGCTGTGCGGAAGCGGATGTTTCTCCGGCGATCGTGGCCACTGCGACCGATCTGCGGGAGTTTGTCCGCTGGCACTTGAGTGGCCAGAAAAGCGACGAGCCGAAACTCGCCACCGGCTGGCGATACGACTTGTGCGGCGAAATGCTGGAGAACCTGCTCGACGGCCGGATCTCGCTGCGAGTCGCCGATCCAAGTTCCGATCATCCGCTCGTCTTCGAGTCGCTTTCCAAATCGGGCAAGCAGGAACAGTAGCGTTCAATCACGTCATCGGTCAGAAGACCGTGATGCAATGCCGTTCCGACGAGCACGGCATCGACTCCGGACTGCTCCACCGTATCGAGGTGCTCTGCGGTCCGAACGCCCCCGCCGGTCAGAATCGTCAACTCGGGATACTCCCGGCGAATGGCCGAGCACAGTTCTAACGTGCCCGGGCCGCGATCCCGCCCGACATAGGCCAGGTCAATCACGATCAACTCCTGCACGCCCCGATCGGCGACGTAGCCAACGATCTCCAGAGCATCGTAATTCCCCCAGGCCTGATCGGGCGAATTCAGCAGACTGTCGACCAGGTCGAGACTGAACACGAGCGAAGCGGGATCGCACATGCAAACCATCGCATCGAACACCGAACGGTCGGCCAGCGACTCGGTCGAGACAATGCAGCGTGACTGACAGAGCAGGGGACCGAGTTCGAAGCAGTCCTCGATCTGCTGAATGCCGGCATCAATCCGATACGTTCCCAGAGTAGGTTCGAGCCGACTGAGCAGGGGAATATTCCAGCGGCGGTGCACGATGCCGTCCAGATCGGCGATGTACCAGTCCTGAAATCCGAAATGGCCGTTCAGAACACGAGTCAACTCCAGCGGACAGGAGGACTCACAGTATTTTGTCTGCAGGGGCTGATAGGTGCTGCGGAGCCCTCCCACGGCGTGGACGGTCTGGCCATTCAGAACATCGAGGACGGGAATGATTTTCATTCAGAGATCGATCATTTTCAGAAGGGCAGTGGATCAATCCATTTGATCCCAGTCCGCGGCCGCATTCAAGCAACGCCACTCCGCCTTTTCGGCATCATCCGCCCGCCGACTCCATTCCAGTTGACAGTTTCTGTTCGTTCTGAATCGGTGCAGTGGCGAGAATCGTCATCCCCACGATGGCGCTAATCAGCGAACCAATGAGCACGCCGACCTTGGTGGCCCGCAGCAGATCGGGATCCACGAACGCGAGGCTCGTGATGAACAGTGCCATCGTGAAACCAATCCCCGCGAGCAGGCCGCCGCCTGTCATGTGACGCCACGTAATCCCGGTCGGCAATCCGGCGATGCCGAGCTTCACCGCCACCCAACTGCAGAACAGAATTCCGAGTGGTTTGCCAATTGCCAGTCCGGCGATCACAGCGATCGATACGGACGAGGTGAGATCGGAAAGGCTGAGCACAACGCCGGCGTTCGCCAGCGCGAACAGCGGCATGATCACGAACGCTACCCAGGGGTGCAGCACGTAGATCAGATACTCCAGCGGCGAAATCGTCTCGCGCGACAGCCAGCGATACTTCTTCACGGTTTCGGCTCGGTGATCGTTGGTTTCCCATTCCTCCCCGTGAACCAGATCGCTGGCCATATGCATCAGCGTTCCGCCGATGCCCCGTTCCAGATAAGCGCGAGCCGGCGTGAGCAACCCGAGTGCGACGCCCGCGATCGTGGCGTGAATGCCCGACTCGTGAAACCCGAGCCAGATCAGAATCCCGACCAGCGTATACATGCCAATGCTGCGGACGCCAAGACGCTGCAGAACAAACACAATGCCGATCCCGACCAGACCGAGGATCAGCCAGGACCAGTGAATCTGCTCCGTGTAACCGAACGCGATCACAAGGATCGCTCCGATGTCATCGACGATTGCCAGCGACAGGAGCACGATTCTCAGGGCAGCCGGGACACGTCGTCCAAGCACCGCCATACAGCCAACGACAAAGGCGATGTCGGTCGCCATCGGCACGCCCCAGCCTCGCTGCCCCGCCGTCCCTGCTTGAAGGGCCAGAAAGATTCCCGCCGGGATGACCATGCCTCCCAGTGCAGCGATCAACGGCAATGCCGCTCGTCGAAAATCCTGGAGCTCTCCCATGACGATCTCGCGTTTGACCTCGAGACCGATCACGAAAAAGAAGATCGCCATCAGCCCATCGTTGATCCAGTGCTTGAGCGAATGGTCGAGCGTGAAGTCACCAATGGTCAGCCCGACGTGCATCTTCCAGAAGCCGAGGTACTGGTCGGCGACATTGGAATTTGCCGCCACCAACGCGACGACAGCGCACAGCAGCAACACGATCCCGCTGGACGCCTCCACATGCAGGAATCGGCTGAGCGGCTTCAGGAATTTGTGAACAGGTTCCCGTGGAAGAGTGACCGCGGCATCGGGAGTCTGGTGGGCATCCATGGTTGTCGGCTCGCTGAGGAATAGAATTGCACAATCCAATGCCTCCTATTGTAACGGCTCGACACAGCATGAAACCGCAATCAGCAGCTTTGCCAGGATTCAGGACGGAGTTGGGGAAGTCGCCGTTCCCGGAGGAGGATCGGGGAAATACTCCTTTCGCAACGACTCATCCAGTTCGACCGAAATGCGCCCGTACCGGACGCTGAACCGTTTGACCTGGCCCTTCTCATCAAGTCGAACGTGGTAAGGAGCGATCAAAGGATCGAACAGACGGAATTGCCCGACACCGAATCCGGTAATGAACAGGAGAATCGTCACCAGAATCGAACCGGAACAAACCAGCGAGGGCAACGCGAAGCTCAGCACTTCCAGAAAACTCGGCGTCGAGACCACGGCCGCTGCCATGGTGCTGGAGATACTGAATGCGAACGCTCCCATCACGACCAAAACAAGGACACAAAATGTCTTCCGGATCGGTCCCGACGAACAGGCTCCGAGCATCATACCGCAGGCCATCATGTACGCCGTGAAGAGCAGGGCGATGACGAGGGCGAACAGGATATTTGACAGCGCAACCCCGCGCAGCAGATAGCTGAAGCAAATGAAGGGGACGACCGCTGCATAGTAGATGCCGGCATGAAGGGCTCCACACCAGAAGAAGCCGGAGAAGATCTGCCCGATACGCAACGTGGAGAGCGTGAGGACTTCCAGCGTCTGTTCGCTGTGTTCCTCGGCGGCCAGCGCGAACATCGAGAGCGGAACCACGAAGCAGTTCGGCAACAGCAGCAGGACGAAGAAGTAGCTGCAGAACTGACGTCCGGCTCCGATCAGGTCGAGCGCCAGATCAGCACTCATGACAAGAAAGAAACTCGTGGCCCAGCAACTCAAGAGCAGCAAAAGAAACGTGATCGCGAAGGCTCGCCCTTTGAGCATTCGACGGATTTCGCGGATCAGCATCGGGTTCCAGCTGTCGGGGAAATCGGTCCACGCTCGCGACCGCAGATTGAACCATTCCCCAGCCGAGTCAGCCGGGAATGGAGTCATTGCACGATTCCCTCAGTGATTGACATAAAGGCGTCTTCCAGCGTTTCCGATTTCCCGGCATATTCGGTCACGGCAAAACCATTCTCGATCATTCGCTTCAGCAGATTTGCCCGCTCGGTGTTGTCGCCGGCAAACTCGAAGACAATGCGATGAGCGGCCGGGGCGACATGCGAAACGAACGGCTGTTCCAGGAGCCAGTTCCGCAGTTCCGTGGATCGCGACGTCACCGCGACCGCCAGCGGGATGCCGCCACTCGCACTGGTTTTCCGGCTGCGGTGCCGTTTCAGATCTTCGATCGTGCCGTGCGTCAGAATCTGGCCGGCTTCGATAATCGCCGCCGAATCGCAGATCTCTCCCAGCTCTGTCAGGATATGGGAGCTGATGAGAACGGTCTTGTTCATCTCGGTCGCCAGGAGGTGAATCAGCTCCCGCAGTTCAACGCGGGCCCGGGGATCGAGGCCAGCCGCCGGCTCGTCGAGAATGAGCACCTGCGGATCGTGAATCAGCGTCCGCCCCAAACCGAGCCGCTGCGACATCCCTTTGGACAGCGTGCGAATCGGTTTGTCGGCCAGCTTGCGCAGTTCGGTAAAGACAAGCACCCGGTCAATTGCATCGCGACGTTCGTCTCCCTTGAAGCCGTAGGCGCGAGCGAAGAAGTCGAGATATTCGACAACATCCATGTTCGAATATTTGCCGAAACTGTCGGGCATGAATCCGAGACAGCGGCGGACTTTTTCCGGATCGTCGACGACAGAATGACCGCAAACGAAGGCATCGCCAGCGGTCGGTAAATCGAGCGTGGCGATGATCCGCATCGTCGTCGTCTTCCCGGCTCCGTTGGGGCCGATGAACCCCATCACCTGACCGGCATAAGTATGAAAACTGACGTTGTTGACCGCTTTCAGTTTGCCGAAAAAGCGATGCAGATTGCGGATCTCGAGCGTCGGCTTCTCCCCTGCTCGATCCCGGGCGATTTCCTCGGCGGCCAGTTGTTCCCCTTCGGCAGGGGCCTGTCCGTTGATCTCTTCAGTCACGACAACCGGATAGTCCGCCGTGCTGTCGCTGGCGGACGCGGGGACTTCGTCTGTCATCTTCTCCTGATCCGGTGTCGCGTCCGTCATAATCCACTCGTTATCTGTCTACAGTCCTCGATGCACCAATCGCTTATCGACTTCAATCGACTCGACTACATGAAGCCGACCAGTGTGTAGAGCGACATCCGCCTGCGAGTCTTCTGGAGTCCGATATCAAGATCATCGTGGTCTTTCAGGACCGCGAAATAAGAGTTCGGCCGCAGAACTGTCCGATAAGACTCGGGTTGCCGAAACTGAGTAAGCGTCGACTCCTGAAGGCTTCGCATGTAAACATCGCGACCCGAGTCCTCGTACGGATCGTAGCCGTGACCATAGCGATATCGATAAGGGTCGACAGCGGCGGGCATATCCTGCAGCGTCATGCCATCCGGTAAAGCCAGGTCTTTCTCGGTGACCAGAGTTCGCAGTTGCGTCAGATCTTCCGGATTGGCAGGTTCGAGATCGGCGACTCCGCCCGCTCGGACCGGTCCGCCGATCCACGCTTTCCCCTGTTGATCGACCAGAAGAATCGATTCGAGATCCCATTCGAGCCCATTGGAAACCTCGAGAGTCTCCGCCCCTTTCGCTTTGTAATCGACACGGCCACGCTGCTCCTCGTTGGTTACGCTCAGAAACTGCGTTCGTGTCCGCGGCCTCAGCCAGCCGCTCGTCAGATGCTGCTGATCGCTCCAGTCGATTCTTCCAGACTCATACGCTTCGTACGTCGGCCAAACTGGGTACACAGCGGTGGACTGCCCGAACTTCAGCCCCTGCGAAGGAGCAACGCCGGCATAATAGGCCACACGATTAATACTGACGGAAGTCCCCTGCTTCTGGTCGAGGAACGTGACACTTCGGACCCGCGATTTGATCGAAAACCCGTGAGCGACCGTGGAGTAACCGATGAGCAGCAGACTGCTTCCGAGAGAAAGCAGCGGGACGGTAATCAGCAGCATCGAGAGCCGCTTTTTATGCAGGAAGTAGGCGTAGTTCACCGGACCGATCACGATGGTGAAGACGGTGATCAACAGGAGAAACGCGGTCACGGGGACGCCGCCGACGCCGGGAATCAGAAACTGCATGAAGCTTGGTGTGAGCTGACGGGCACTCAGACCATTCCGATTTCGCCAGGAGATCCGCTGCTCACCCAACTGATTCATCAGCCAGGTCCAGTGAGATATCGTTCCGGGAAACGGATCTTCCTGAAAGGCGATGACTCGTCCGAGCCCCAGTGCCCGGATGCGGAAGGTCGATTCATTCACCGGCCAGCGTTCCCCGGTCGTAAGATCTTCCGGAAGTGTTCGCGAGTTATCAGCCGGGTCGATAAGAGAGATGTGCCGAAACCTATTCCGTTCCGCTGAATGCCAGGCTTCATCGCGAAACGCCCGGCGGTTCCAATCGAGGGCCTGATTCAACGCCGTCGATGCCGCCGGGTCGTCTTCGACCTTAAAGATCAGCAGATTGCCTCCGGTTTCCACCCAGTTGAGAATGGCATTGCGGGCTTCCGACGTGATCTGCTGCGTCAGCGTTTCGAGACTCATGGCCACGATATCGACGCTCGTGTAGGCCAGCCAGTTCTCGGGCAAGCCATCCGGATTGACAGCCTGGTAGAACTCTCCACTCGGAGAGGAATAGGGCGAGCCGTGACCGGAATGAGCCGAACCCGAACGAGAGAACTGATTCAATGCCGCCTGATTGTACTTGTCCCCGGCGACAACCTTGTTCTGAACGACCAGCATCGAACCGCCATGGTTGTAGACGTAATTGATGTCGGGCAGAGAGATCGGACTCGAAAGGTTCTTGATTTCCCGGCCATTCTCCAGCACTCTGAACTGAGCGGTCGTGCCGGAATCGACCATTGGCACAAGGAGCGTGGTATTCAACGTCTGATTTTGTTCGACCACGATCCGCTGTCCCACCTCGGCCACCGGATTGGAAGGATGCTGGCTGCGGATGTCGAGCGTGAGTTGACGCGCGGGACCGATATTGCGAACACGAACGCGAATCGGGTAGTAGCCGCCGTCGTGTCCGCCGATCCACTTGGTGTTGATATTGAGGACGAGATCGGAACCGCTGAGTGTGAACTCGGTGCCGATCGCCCACGTTGAAGTGGTCGGGACGGCGACAATCAGTCCGATTGTCAGAACCATCAGGCCACGCTGGAGAAACGATTTCAACATCCGAAGCTTTCGGCTGGAAGCAGACATGATTGGAGAAGAGTTCTACACGCGCACGTCGGCGGGAATCTCGCGTCCCACCTGAGGAACGGTCTGAACGAGCTCGCGGATCAGCGAAATGTTGTCCCAGCCATCCATTCGGGCGGCATAATCGAGAATAATGCGATGCGACAGGACGCTCGGCGCGACGAATTTGACTTCATCGAACCCGACGTTCGGTTTGCCGGCAATCAGAGCCGCTGCCCGGGACGTGTTCGCCAGTGCGATGGCCGCTCGAGGGGAGGCTCCGAAGCGAACGAACTGCTTGACGAACTCGGGGGAGTCTTCGTAACGGGCATGTGTGGCCGAGACGAGACGGGCGATGTAATTGGCAACCGCTTCCGGCAGATGCACGCGATCGACCTGTTCGAACAGCTGAGCCAGATCATCGCCGGAAACAATCGGCTCCAACACAGGCGGCTCGCCGTGGCGTCGCTTGGTAATGATCTGCTGAAGCGTATCAGCACCGATTCCTTCCACGTTAATTTTGAACGTGAAGCGATCGAGCTGAGCTTCCGGCAGGGGATAGGTTCCCTCCAGTTCGATTGGGTTCTGGGTCGCCAGGACAAAGAACGGCTGCGGCAACTGATGGGTTTCGCCCATCACCGTCACGCGGCGTTCCTGCATCGCTTCAAGCAGAGCGGACTGCGTTTTCGGCGTGGCCCGGTTGATTTCATCGGCCAACAGCAAATTCGCGAAGATCGGGCCTTTGTGGAACACAAGCCGCCGCGTTCCGTCCTGTTCTTCCAGAATCGGCGATCCAACAATATCGCCCGGCAATAGATCGGGCGTGAACTGCACGCGACGGAAGGAGAGGTGCATCAATGTCGAAAGCGACTTCACGAGCTCGGTTTTCCCAAGTCCCGGAAGACCTTCGAGCAGCAGATGCCCGCGAGCCAGAATGCAGGTCACAGCCAGTCGCAGCAGTTGATCCTGCCCCAGAATGGCCCGTCCCAGTCCGCCGAGTAGACGGTCGATGACTTCGCGGGCAGCGGTCACTTCTTCCGGGGTCAGCAGTCCACCGGCGTTTGTCTCATTCATGCAGAGCGACTCCGTCTCTTTCAGTTGGTCACGTCAAATAGTGCAGGTCAATCAGCGGGACGATCAGAGTGCTCCGTCGTCGGGCACTTCAGCGGGGCGATTCTCCGAGTTGAAGAACTTCCGAACCACATCGCGATGTTTCGGGCTCAGCTTCCGATTCCACGTCGCCTTGCCGGCTGCGGGATCGGAATCACGAAGCGGATTGCGGGCCGCTGAATCGGCCGGCTTCACTTCGGGTTCCCGATACGTGATCCCCTGCACTTCGTCGCTGGGATCTTCCAGCGTGCCGGGTGGAAGAACAACTTCTTTGAACTTCGTATTGGACAGGTCCGATTCTTCTCCCCAGACCATCGCGGCATCGCCGCGGCCACGAGAGATCCCGCCTTTGCCGGGCTTGTTTCCCTCGCCTTGGCAATCGCCCTGACCATTTCCATCGCCCTGGCAAAGCCCCTTGCATTCACTCCGCTGTTTGGCGAGTCGTTCCGATTCGCTTTTCAGATGCTCCTTCAACTCATTCAGCATCTTTTCGCGAGCGGCTCCGTCTTCCGGCAAACCGAGCTTGCCCGATTTGGCCGCGTTCTCCAGAGCCTTCTTCAATGATTCCGACATTCCGGGGCATTCCCCATTACAGGCTTTCGAGGCCAGTGAAGAGAGATTCTCACCCAACGCTGATTCGAGCTGTTCCAACTGTTCTGCCGAGAGTTCGCCCTGATTGGCCATCTCGGAAAGCAGTTCTTCGATCGCGGCGGAAGCCGACTCGAGGCTCCGTTCGTTTTTCTGCCAGCTCAGTTGCATCTGCTGCCGCAGCGAGTCGGCCGTTTCCCACTGCTCGTGAGTCAGCGGCTGGTCTTTGGTTTCCTGAATGAACTGTTCGAGTTCCTGTTTGAGCTCTTCCTTTTCCTTCTCGTCGAGAATCTCGGCTTCTTCGAGCGTCTCGAGCATCGATTCGAGTTCTTCGGTTGTCTCGCGAGAGACCTCACGCGGCTTCGCCATCACTTCGGAAAACTCGCGGATCGGCACCAGACAGGTGAGCAACGCAAAAATGCAGGGCACAGCCGTCATCGAGACGAAGCGTTTGGGGCGAATCCGAGGGAGCGAATTCCGCCAGAGCTCTTCGACCTGAGGCAGCCGACGAGCCCATTCCTCATCGGGCGCTTCGGAAAGCGTCATCAGCAGCCCGCCCGCCGACAGTTTCTGATCGAGCAGCGCGGTTGCTTCTTCGTGCGAGAACTGCCGCTTTTGAATCGAGAACCAGGACCAAACGGGTACAGCCGCCAGGAACAGCAGCAGAGCAGGGGCGTAGGGCCAGAGGGCGGGGATGAACAGTTTGATGAGCAGAATCGCGCAGCCGATCCCGATGAACGTCGCTGCCAGCCGATCGGCACAGATTCCGAGAAACTGCCCCCATTGCAGGCGTCGCCAGTGTCGGTGAATCCATTGCTGAGAGTTCGGCATCAGAACCTCCCGAAATATGCAGTCGCAGAACGCGGACGTGAACAGACTTACGGGAATTGTAACCGATTCGCCGTCTGATGTCTGAAAGAATCGTTCGATTTTGTGGTTTTCACCGCCGGACAGACTCTGACAAAGTCTCTATTTACTGGCGGGTTGCAACGGCCCGTCTCCCTGCAGATAGGCAATCAAATCGCGAATCTGTTCGGTCGTCATCCGGTCAATCAGCCCCTCCGGCATCAGCGACAGATTCGACGGTTTTACGAGTTCGATCTCGTCCTGAGGAATCGCGATCTCCTCTTTTTCCGTCTGCACGAGGACCGTCTGTTCGGTCTCGTTCTTGATAACGCCGTTCACGACGCGGCCGGAATTCAGCACGAATGTCGACATCCGGTACTGATTCGGCACGATTGCTGAGGGAGTAACGATGTTCTCCAGCAGATAGTCGAGATTCTTCCGATTGCCCCCCGTCAGATCCGGAGCGAGTGGTTTGCCCTCGCCGAACAGTTTGTGACAGGACGAGCAGGTCTTCTCGAAGAGGGCATGCCCCTGAGCGAGATTGGCCGTCGCAAGCGCCTCGATGGTCAGTGTGTCTCGCAGTGAAGCGATTCTCTTCTGCTTCTCAGCCGAAGTCTGATTGAGCGTTCCCCAGACTTCGGTCAACAGGTCGTTGAGTTCCGGGACTTCGAACTGCGCGATCTGCCGTGCCTGCGAGGCAGACAGCTGGGCGTCTCCAAGTCGATTCGCCTTCAATGCCTTCAGCAGGGCTTCCGCATACGCCGGTCGCGAACAGAGCGTTTCCATCGCCGCGGTGCAGGCATCGTGACGGAACCGGCTGTACCGACTGAGAATCAGTTCGGGGATCTCGGCATCTTCATAACGGGCCAACGCGGTGAGAGCCGCGGCGTCAAGCACGCGATCGTTGACCCATTTCTTCAATGCCGGCAGAAGCCCGTCCGGCTGGCGATCGGCCAGCACATTCAGGGCATTAATCCGGTCGATGGGCGTCGCGTCATCGTTCGTGACAATCTTGAACAACTCGTCGATCGCCCGGCCATCACCAAAGACAAGCGAGAGCTCCCGAAGCGACGCCTGAAGTTTCGGTTCCGGCACATCTCCATACTTAGCGACAACAGCCGCCCAGCCCGGCGGAGCCGGCAACTGACGCACTCCCCGCGTGGCAGCCGTCATTCCCTGAAGCAGGTCGGAAAGCTGTTCTTCGTTCTCCGATTTCAACAGCGTCGCGACCAGCAGCGGCCCGACCTCCGGCTGCGTGGCATATTCATGGAGTAACCGGCGGGCGGTAAACGTCCGCAGTTTGCGCGCGGTCTCGAAACGAGTCAGCTCCAGAGCCTGCCGGGGATACTTCTCCACAGCTGGTTCAATGCCGTACCAGAGGATCAGTCGCAGATCATGATCGGCTTCGTCGGAATCGTGCTGCAACAGAGCCTCCGCCATTCGCAGCCGGAACTCGACCGGCATCGAATGCACAGCCGAGGCCAGCGTCAATCGCACATAAGCCGACTGTTCCGACCGGGCGTCTTCTATGAGTTTCTTCCAGATCTCAACATCTGTCGCCTGATCGTCGGCAATCAACCGGATGCCCCAGGAGCGAATGTATTCATCGTCATTGTCCAGCAGACTGAGGAGCTGTTCTGGAGAAAGCTGTCCGAGCGCCGCCCAGGTCCAGAGGAGGCGAAGAGCGTTCGTGGTCTCTCCGGAAAGCTCTGTTAACAACTCATCAGAGGACGCCGGCGACTCGTTCGCTTTCGAAGATCGATCCACCAGAATCCTGCGGGCATGCCGGCAGAACCAGTCGTTGTCGTGCGCCTGCAGACTGAAGAGCGCTTCATTACTCATCGCGGCGAGGTCGGGAACTTTCTTCAACGCGGGACGACCGTAAGTCACCTTGTAGATGCGTCCGGACGTGCGGTGGACTCCATCGCTGTCGTGGCATTCGCCAAGATCGGTCCAGTCACTCACGTAGACTCCGCCGTCCGGCCCATACATGATTCCAACGCCCCGAAACCATGGCTGGTTGGCGAACAGGAAGTCGGGCCGATGCCGGAGTTGATAACCTGCTCCGTGCCGCACGATTGCATCGCAATTCACCCGACGTCCGTGCGTATTGCACATGAAGAGCTGCCCGCGGTACTGCGACGGCCAGTTGTCGCCGAGATAGATCATCCCGCCGCAATGCGAATGTCCGCCGCCAAGTTCCCCATGAATGCCCGAAGCATCCCGACTGTCGGACCACTTCGATGATGTCGCGTCCCAGTGATAATGATCGGCGTGCTGATCGATGAGTTCATAGAAATGCGGATTGGAATCGGCTCCATACATCCGCTTGAAGTGAGCACCGGGAATCGCATGCCAGGCGTGCCCGATGACATTGTTCGTGAAGAAGAAGTCGCCGTACTCGTTGTAGTCCGAGCCCCACGGATTGGTCGTTCCTTCAGTCACGAGTTCAAAACGATGATCCCGTGGATGGAACCGCCAGATCGAACAGTTGAGGCTCGTCTTCTCTTCCAGTGTTGCTCCGGGACGCCCCACTACGGAGGTCGCCTGGATGCCGTGCCGCCCGTAAATCCAGCCGGTCGGGCCGTACATCAACCCATTAACGATGTTGTGCCCGACCTGATTCTTGTCGAAGCCTTCCAGAAACACCTGCGGCTCGCCGTCAGCGCGATCGTCGCCGTTCTCATCGGAAAGCCACGACAACGTGCCATCGTTCAGAATCCAGCAGCCGTTCGAGCCCGGAAGCACACTGGTGAGGCGATCCCCCTGATCCCAGAAGACCGTCCGCCTGTCGTGCTCGCCGTCGCCGTCCACATCTTCGAGAATGACGATGCGGTCCCGCAGCGTGTTGTCGTAAGAACGTCCGCCGTAGGTGTAACACTCAGCCACCCAGACACGACCGCGATCATCCATCTCCATCGAGATCGGCTGCGAGACATCAGGCTCGCCGGCAAACAGTGTGACGCGGAAGCCATCGGGAACGGTGATCGCTGCAGCCGCCTGTTGTGGCGTCGTCGGTTCCTCGCCATTTGGCTGCGTGTTGATGACCTCAGGAAAACTCGGTTCGGCGGCGTTAGCCGTAGCCGCGAGAAGACCGAGAACCAGTGCAGACGTCCGCCAGATAATGCCTCGACAGTTCACGATATCCCTCGGCTCTGAATCACGATGGCAAATCGACCCGCTATCAAACTGGCGGACCATAGATCAATCATCGCTGATGGTACCGTGCGACCGCACGAGACATCAATTCAGTGAAGAACAGCGTGATGCGTTGTCGTGTTAACCCGAAGCGTCAACGAGGTAGCACGACGCAATTCCCTCACTGACGGTTCGGGTTGGGATGCGAGTGCGAATGCACTGTTCCAGATCGTTGCGCCCTTCGTAGCGGCGGCATCTTGCCGCCGAAAGGACGTGGCTTCAAAGCGGACGTTGAAACTCTCCACACCCGACAATCACTATTCTCGCGCCATCATTCCAGGCCGAGCGTTCTCGGCGGCAGGATGCCGTCGTTACATCTGGTCGCGTTGACACACCCTCAACGGGTGGATCAGCGAAGAAGCACGGCGCGATTCCCTCACTGACGTTTCGGGTTGGGATTCGAATGCGATTGCACTGTTCCAGAGCGTTGCGCCCTTCGTAGCGGCGGCATCTTGCCGCCGAAAGGACGTGACTTCAAAGCGGACGTTGAAACTCTCCACACCCGACAATCAATGTTCTCGCACCATCATTCCAGGCCGAGCGTTCTCGGCGGCAGGAATGCCGCCGTTACGTTTTGATGCGGCGCTCCATGATCCAGTTATCGAGTTGAACGCCGTTTCGTTCGACGACGTTCGGGCGGACGACTTCGAAGCCGTGCTTCAGATACAGTCCTTTGGCCAGATGACTCGCCTCAACATACAGGAGCGGGAGTTGAAGCTCGTCGCCAATTTGAAGGACGTGTTCAAGCAGCATCCCGCCGATGCCGCGTCTCGCGTAATCGCTGCGGACGTAGTGGCAGTCGATGTGACCATCGCTGTCGAGTTCGATGAAGCCGACCACCTTGTCGTCGACGAGATACACGAAGGGCCGCTTCAGCTCGCAGCGCCATCTCCAGCGTTCGTAGTTGATCGGCAACGGAGCCCAGGCGGCGATCTGCTCCGGCTCGTAGCAGGCGGAAGCAACGTTGTGAATGGCGTCGTAGAAAATCTCGGCGATCTGTCGGTGCTGCCCGCGGTAGTATTCGATCACCCGTTCGGTCTTTCGATCTCGAGCACGCCCTCTTCAATCAGCAGATTGGCTTGCCGTTCGAGTGCCATTCGCTTCTTCAGTTTTTCGGGCGAGAGGGCATCGGGCGAGATGCCACTGAGCATGCGGAGTCCTGCCCGGGGGCGTTCCTGCTCGGTGATGTAAATGAAGGCGAGCTTCAGGCGGGCATCGTCCGAGATGTCGGGAAACCGTTGAACGAACTGCTCGAAATACGGAATCGCCTGCACCATCTGATTCTGCCGGGCCAGCCCTTTCGCCAGTTTCAGCAGATCAGGAGCCGATAGCGCGAATTCTCCGTAGCGCTGCTGAGCACTGTCGTACTCGGTTGCCGCGGCACTCGGCTTGCCTTCCGCCAGAAGCTGACGAATCCGCTCGATCCGTTTCGTCTTCCGGCTAACAATACCCTGTCCATCGATCGGCTCCAGTTCATCGAGCGGATCCTTCCGGCGGGCTTTCTTCTTCTTTTTCTTCGGACGTTTTTCCTTGAGTTGATAATCGACTGTTGGCAGCATGCTGACCGGCTGCTCCCAGCGAGACTTGCCGTGCTCGTTCTTAATATACGAAATCAGGTCCCAGCTCTCACAATCGACCCACTTCAGCTTCAGATAGAGCAGGCCGATGACAAAGCCAACCCAGGCACCCGCGAGATGCAGCATCTCACTGCTGAGGCGGAATCCCCAGAGCCAGGCGAGAGTGAATTGAAAGCCGATGTAGAAGATGCCGAATGTGAGGATGTAACAATCGAAGACCCGGGCAATGATCTTGATCATGAAGATGAACAGGAAGACGGTCAGCTCATTCTTCGGAGCCCACACCAGTGCCATCGCCAGCAATCCATAGATGGCATTGGAAGCTCCCAGTGAGGCATCCCCCGGTTCGGCCAGACCGAGCAGCGGCATCAGCAGTTGCAGCAGCGAATTCTGCAGAAACCCGATCACGTTATACACGGTGAGAAACTGCAGCCAGCCGATCTTTCCCTCTATGATGATGCCGAAGCCCCAGAGGAAGATCATATTCCCGACGAGGTGGAAGATATCGCCATGCATGTAGCTGGCGGTCACCCACTCAATCGGGTTGACTCCACCCCCGTAGTGCATCGCGAAGATCGACGGATCGGGAACCAGAAAGAAGAGCAGCGTGTTGATGACGATCAGCGCCACCGTCCCGTAGGGCCAGTGGTAGATCGGGGCGTCGGTTCCAATCGGGATGAGGAAGAACATGGGGCGCGACTGTGAACTGGCTGGTTGAGATCAGCGTTCCGAGCCGCGCTGTTCCTTGGCGCGACGCTTACGAGGTCACCGCAGGTTCAACAGACAACTTGAACCTGCGGCTCGTTCCGAACCAACGATCGTTCACGATTACCGATTCGCGGAAACCTGTGACTTCGCCGGTCCTTTGTTGATCAACACATGAGTTCCCGATTTCCCGGCTACAGCGATATCGAGCTTGCCGTCGCCGTTGAGATCGGCAGTCCGAATCTGCAGGCCGATGCCGACGTTTCCGCTGACATCGATATCGTGACGGGTGAACTTCTTCGCGACGGGATCCCAGTTGTAGTAGTACACGCCCGAAGGTTCCGTGCCGCCTGGATCGCGTCCGTTATGAGCACGAACCCGCTTGCCGGTGATCAGCTCATCGGCTCCGTCGCCATCGATATCGGCGAAGTGCAGGGCGTGAGCCTGGGAGAAGCTGCGATCGATTTCATGCTCTTTCCATTCGAGCGAGCCATCCGCTTTCTGCCCCGTGATCTCCCACCAGAACAGACCGTAGTCGTGCCCCTTGGCCCAGATGATGTCGTTCTTGCCGTCGCCGTTCAGATCCCGAATCAGGCAGGGCACCGCGGCATGCAGTCCGGCCCAGTCGGAGTGATAGGTCCACTGTTCGGTGTCCGCGTTCTGAGCCGGCTGCTCGTACCAGCCTTCGCCGACAATGATGTCGAGCCTGCCATTGTTCGTCAGATCACCGACAGCCATGCCGTGGCCGTTGGCCCGATCGCCGATCAACCACTTCTCCATCGCCGGGACTTTGACGGTTTTCACAGCCCCAGCCGGATCCTTCTTGCCTTTTCCTTTGCTCTCAGCAGGAGCGGGAACCTCTTTCTCGGTCAGCTTCCAGGCGACCATCGGGTTCTTGGCGTTCCAGCTGTTCACCAGAAACTCGGGAACGTCGTCGCCATTCAGGTCGACGAACATGTTGCCTTCGTTCTGGCTCAGCTGCGTATCGACGAGCACATGCTTCTTCCACATCTGGCCGAGCCGCAGCCCTTCTTCTTTAGGATTCTCGTACCAGCTGATTTCGGTATCGAGAAAGCCGCCGGAGATGACATCAACCCAGCCATCCTTGTTCACGTCGTAGGCGAAATCGCCATTGCTGACGACATAGCCGTTCCAGTCTTCAATCGTCCGCAGCGGATGCGGCACGTACTCCGGGGCGCGGAACCAGTTGCGACCTGAAATAATGTCGAGCTTTCCGTCGTTGTCGACATCGGCAACATCGATTCCTTCATTGGCGTCGACCGTGAGTCGGCGGGCTTCGAAGGTGACAGGATCTTCGGCGAATGTCGCCGGCAACGAGGTGAAAACGGGGAGTCCCAGGGCGAGGCCCAGGAAAATTCGTGAGGAGACCATGGTCGATTCCTTAACGATGGCGATCGATGGGAGGCAGGATTGGAATTCAGATATCAGCACTCGACATGGTAAACATCAAAGACCTTTGAAACAATCAAGCTTGCAGATCGCTCTTGCCGTTTGACCCCGGTTTCGAGTATGACATGCGCCATTCTGGTCGACGGATCAGGACCAGTTACAGGGACGACAGGAGATCGAGCGGCGTTTTCGCAGCCGATCTCGTGATTTCAGCATCTCAGGGAGGGGATATGTGGTGCGATCAATGCCGCGCCGAGGTCAGCACGAGTCGTAGTCCGGTCACCGGGCTGGATCAGTGCACCGAATGCGGCCAGGAACTCGGCTCCAGCGAGCCAGTCACGAATCAGACCATCGCACAGACGGCTCAGGCGCTGCTGAAACGCTGGGAAGAATCGCGTCTCGATGATCCGGGGCATCCGGTGAACGAAGCGGATGACGATCTGACCGATCAGTTCGAGCGTGCTTACGATTCCTCGGAAAGCCTCCTGAAAGAGCAGCCCGAAGAGCCCGTTCGACCTGAGCCGAAGCGAACCTCCCCGGTCATGAAGATGCCGTCCCGACCGACGCCCGCCCCGAAGGCGGAGAGTGTCGAACGGCCATCGATTCCGACCCCACAGAGCCGGCCGGCCAAGCTGGAACTGCCGAACGTCGAACAACCGCGTGCAGAACGCCCGGCTTCGCCCTCGATGCCACAGGCCGCCCCAAAACTCGAGCGTCGTCCCGAGCAACCCGCGCCGCGGCCTCAGCAGCCGGAGCCGACTCGCAGTGAAACCGCTGAACCTCCGCGACGCAGTTTCAGCAAGCCAGAAGCCCAGAAACAGACTCCATCGCCCGCTGCTCCCGCACCGCGAGCGGCCCGCAACGATGCCGCGGCTCTCATGAATCGCGAAACGTCGACTCGTGAACCGATGAATCGCGAACCGCAGAAACCAACCACGTCTATCCCGGTCGGCGATGCACTGCGAGATGACGCCCCGGCTGCACGGTCAGCCGCCCCGGAGTCGAAGATTCCCGAACGCCCCTCAACCGAACCACGCCGCGAAGGACAGGTGAAGATGTCGGCTCCCGCATACGAGGCTCCCAGCTTCACCCTTCCGGAAAAATCAACTCGCCCCGGCCGCAACTGGTCGGCGATCTTCGGACAGACACTCGTGCTGCTCGGCGGTCTCGGCATGACGGCCGGTGTTGGCATCGTGATTGCCTGCAAGTTCGGGAACGTGGCTCAGCTGACCGAATCGACCGGCTGGCTCACCTTCGCCGGATGCCAGCTGATGTTCGTCTTCGGCATCTACACCAATTTGAGCAGCCGCATGGAACAGGTACTCGTTGAAATGCATCGCCGATGCGATGACCTGAGCACAATCATCGCTCAGCAGCAGACTGTCATCCGAGCAGCCAATCCGCGTTCGGAAACGCCTCGACCGGAGAGTGAACACCGCTTCTCGGCTTCGAAACGAACCGGAAGCTTCGATCGTTCCTCGACCGAAGAACTGGTGCAGTCGCTGCCCCGGTAATCTCTGGATCACCGCAACTGGTTGACAACACAGCGAGCCGTTCTATCGTGACATCGATGGAACGGCTCGTTTCCGTTGATGCTCCCGAACGGAGCGGCAGCCGTCCGACTTTCTGCAGCGACCTCCCATGGCTTCCCCGATCATTTATCTCGATGCCAACTCCACCACGCCGCCCGATCCCGCGGTCTGGGACCGCGTGCGGGAGGTTTCGTTGAGCTGTTACGGAAACCCCGGCAGCACCCATCAGATCGGCCGACTGGCCCGTCAAAGTCTGAAAGAATCGCGAGCGACCATCGCCAGAGTCCTCGGCGCGGATCATCGGGAACTCGTGCTGACCAGCGGCGGAACCGAATCGACCAATCTCGCTCTGCATGGACTCGCCGCAGCCGTCGCTCCGGAAAAGCGAACGATCGCCCTTACGGGAGGAGAACATCCGGCGACGCGGGAGACAGCCGAGCGACTTGTTCAACTGGGCTGGAAAGCCGTCCTCATCCCGCTCAACAGTCAGGGGCTGATCGCGGCGGAAGGGCTGCAGTCACTCCCCTGGGATCGAATCGGACTGGTTTCCGTCATCTACGCTCATAATGAAATCGGTGTGTTGCAGGATCTCTCTGCTCTCCGTGAGATTTGCGAGAATCGCCAAGTCCCCTGGCATCTCGACATTGTTCAGGCGGTTGGCCGCGTGCCGTTTTCGTTTCAGGAAACCGGGGCATCGGCGGCGAGTTTTGGCGTTCACAAATGCCATGGCCCGCGTGGGATTGGCGGGCTGCTGCTGAAAGAAGATGTGCCGCTTGTCCCGTTGACGGTCGGCGGCTTTCAGGAAGCGAGCCGGCGACCGGGCACCGAATCAGTTGGACTGGCGGCCGGGATGGCGTGGCTGCTGCAGGACTACGAGAAGCAGCACGAGGAGATCCACGCGTCTCTGCTGAGCCTGAGGGAAAGGTTCGAGCAGGGGCTGAAGTCCCGCCTCGAAGGGATCACCGTTCACGGAGCCGACGCTCCCCGTCTGCCAAACACGAGCAACATCGCATTCGCCGGACTTGATGCCGAGGCATTGCTGGTCGCGCTCGATCTGGCCGGCATCTGCTGTTCGTTGGGCAGTGCCTGTGCGAGTGGATCGGCTGAGCCTTCTCCCGTGCTGCTGGCGATGGGAATTGATCGTGGACAGGCCAAGTCGGCTTTGCGGTTCAGCGTGCATCGTTTTCTGACGCTCGACGAAATCGATGAGGCCGTGAATCGAATTGTCGACGTGGTTTCCCGGTTGCGGAGTCTATAATCCCGTACCATGCGAGCGTTCTACAGCGATCATCATAAACTGCCACTGCCGTCGAAGCATCGTTTTCCGGTCGACAAGTACCGGCTGCTTCGCGAGAGAATATTCCACGAGGGCATCGTCCGAGCCGAGGATGTTGTCGCCTCACCGGCCGCGACGGACGAGCAGATTCTGCGTGTCCACTCCCGCGAGTATCTGCAGAGCCTGATCGAAGGCACGATCGACTCCAAAGACATGGGACGCATCGGCTTTCCCTGGTCGCCGGAACTTGTCGTTCGTTCGCGACACTCGACGGGTGCAACTATCGCCGCAGCTGAGGTGGCTCGCACGGAACGGCTCGGCATCAATCTGGCCGGCGGAACGCATCATTCATTTGCCGACCGCGGAGAAGGGTACTGCGTCTTCAACGATGTCGCCTGTGCGATCAGGGATCAGCAATCCCGTTTCGGCCACGGGTCTTATCTGATCATCGATTGCGATGTGCATCAGGGAAACGGGTCGGCCGTCATCTTCGCCGATGATCCTCACGTCTACACCTTTTCGATTCACGGGGCGAAGAACTTCCCGCTGCGGAAAGAAGTCAGCAATCTCGATATCGCCCTGCCAGATGGCACGAGCGATCTGGATTATCTTGAGCAACTCAGCGAAGGACTGGTGCGTGCGTTCGCAGAAGCGCAGCCCGACTTCATCTTCTATCTGGCCGGAGCCGATCCCTTCATGAACGACCGTTTCGGCAAGATGAAACTTACCAAGCCCGGTTTGCAGCGGCGCGACGAACTCGTGCTCACCGAGTGTGCCCGCCGCGAACTGCCGGTCGTCATTGCCATGTCGGGTGGCTATTCGCCCGATCTGAATGACATCGTCGATATTCAATCGACGACGATCTCCACAGCGGTTGAATTGCTCAGGTAAAACAAAAACGGCTCCTTCCCAAGTTGGAAAAGGAGCCGTTTCATGTCGTTTCTTCAGATCGTTAACTGCGACCGCCCGAGCCGAGCCGGAAGAGGTTTTCAAGAGCTGCGACACCGAGATCTTCGATCTCCCGAGAAGGTTCCGGAACACGATTCGCGAAATCGGATGGCTTGTCGGAGTCCGACTGCTGCGAACCACCGGAGCCCTGATCATCCGGCGTGTTGAGGACTCGGCGTGCCAGGTCCATCATCGTGGGTTCGTCGCGGCGAGGCGGCTGAGCCATCATATCCGGAGCGGCCTGAAGATCGGCATCGACAATCGTATCCTGACCAGGGCCTCCAATCAGGCTGTCCCGGCCCGGTCCGCCGACGAGCATGTCGTTGCCTCGTTCCCCACGCAGCGCGTCGTTCCCCTCTTCGCCGAAGAGGAAGTCGTCGTCGTCACCACCGTAAATCTGATCGTGTCCTTCGCCGCCGCGAATGAAGTCGATGCCACTGGCACCGAAGAGACGATCGTTGCCCTGGTTCCCTTCGATGACGTCATTCCCGCGCGATCCATTAATCACATCGTTCCCGGCTCCGCCAATCAGGAGGTCGTTGCCGATGCATCCCACGATCAGGTCATCGCCCATGTTGCCGTAGACAACCATGTTCCCCTTGAGATCCTGGCCGGTTGCGCGGATATCATCGTTACCGCTCCCGCCGGCGATCGAGATGACTTCGAATCCACCATTCTCGACACGGTGCCCATTGACGTAGACCATGCCGGGTTCGATGTCGATATCATCCGCCTTCGGCGTGCCGGCGACATGGACAACATCATCGCCATCATGGCCACCCCAGAGAACGATGCCTCCGGGAATGGCATTCAGATGCATGCCACCTTCGATCACCATGCGATCGTTGACGTTATCACGCCCAATGATCCGGACCTGATCGACTTCGCCCACAGGGCGGGACATCATTACGACACCAGACAGCTGGTCGACAATCTGAACGTTGCCGCCACGAATCTGCACACGAGTGACCTGATCAGGACGGTTTCCGGGAACCCGGTACTCCATCACCGATTCGGCAAAGAAAATATTGTCCTGCCGAATGACGACATTCGAGTTGCGTTCGATCACATCCGCCAGACTGGTCTGCCGTACTTTGAAGAGCGCTTCGCCTCCGAGTCTGTTTTCATACCAGAAGCGATCGCCATCCCGCAGGCGGGTGAACTGATCGACCAGCACGGCTCGCACGAGCTCACCGACACTGGCTCCCTGAACGTGATCTTCCGCCAGCATGCCGACCCAGAGATCAATCTCATCGACCGAGTCGTAAACGGATTGAAGGCGAGCGACGACATTGGGATTCGAGGAAATCTCGTCGAACGACGTCACGCGGGCCAGCCCCATATCCTCGCGGGCCTGATTGTAGTCAGCCAGACCATGGTCACGTCCCCGCTGAATATTCAACGAAGCCAGATCGAAGCCGCCGGAGCCCGGAGGGCCGAACAGGAAGTTGCGTACTTCGTCGATAATCTGGGTATCAAATTCCTGAGCAAGCTGAGAGGCGGCTCCCTGAAGCACGGAGTCGATGCCATGGTCCTCGATCTCGCCGGGACGGAAGAACGCATCTCGCAGGGCGATATCCCCCTCGGCGGCGTCCGATCCGTCGGCATTCTGTCGCTGCAGTTCTGGAGACAGGAACGTATGCCCCAGCCGATATGCGGCGGTGGAGAACTCGTTGGCGATGTTCGGGTTCACGGTCGAATCGTAGCCTTCATAGGCCCCGATCGCTCCATTGCCAAGCAGAGCCGGCAGGAATTCGTTGTACGTGATATGCTGGAGTTGAGCACTGACGATGATTCGCGCCTGCTGATAGATCTCTTCGTCCGTCAGGCTCGCATCTCGACTGCAGATCTGCTCGGCGATCCGGTTATGCTCCCGCACCCAGATCGTGTGCATCGAGGTCAACGCAATGTTCTCATTGGCCCGAATATCCCCAGCCAGGAACAGAGCGGCACTCGTTCCGCCGGCGTTCGGCAGGCCATCTTCATTGTAAGGTAGAAGATCTCCCGCACTGGTTTTGAGTTTGCCGTCAGAAAACGTCCGCAACGCGGCAGCTCGGACGTCATCCGATCCGTAGATGACCGAACCATCAATAAACGCCGTAATCACATTGACCTGCTGACGCGGATTATTGACATCCGTGCCGGTCTCATGATCGTATTCCGATCGCGACAGGGCGATCTCCTGAGTTCCGGTACCGTACGGATCGAACCAGGGATCACCAGTCGGAACGGCGATATTGGCTTCTTCGGTTTCCGGATTTGGATCAGTCAGATCGATATCGTGATCCAGGAACTGCCCCCAGATCCAAAGGTAGTCGGTCAGGTAACGATCGTTGGTGACCGAGTCGGACTGGCTCGCGACCGCGTTACTCACTTCGCGAGCACTGGCGCGGAGTTCTCCTCCCAACGAAGAGATTCCGTCGCCGTACTCCACAGCTGCGAGTCGTCCGAGCTGCTCGCCGACGCTGCCCCAGTCGACATTGGTCAGGTTATTGCCTGAACCATCAATACTGGCGTACTCGGGCGTAGCGCCACTGAGGAGCATTCTTTGCTCACAAGCTTCGATCTGAAACGGCTGAGAGCCGCTCGCAGCGCGCAGGGATTTCCGTAGGTTTTTCCGGGGTGTCATCGCAAACTCCGTGGGCCCGAAGTTGATTAAGAAGCAGGAAGAATTCCCGCTTCGCAGAAGGGCAAAGCATCTGTCTGGTTAAACGAGCGTCTTCTCGAAATTCCACAGACGGGATTGAGAAATTCGGTTGCCCGCCGACAGCGCTGCGGCGACTGCGATTCAACTTCAGTTAGGTCGTATTTCAAAATTAATCGATTATTCGTCGACGACTGATCCAAGCGTTTATTCTGGAACTCAGGGGACATCGTAAACAATGAACTTTTCGGAAAACTTGCCAGACCGCCCCCCGATGGACTCTAATGACCGCTACAAGTCGTATATCGTGCTGAACGTCCGGTCCAAGATCCCATGTCCGCCGAATTCCAGCATTCACTTCTGAATCTCCCGGAGAATGAGTTCGCGCGGGCAGCCCTGGAACGGCTGCTCTCCGCCGATCCCGATTTCGATCCGTCGCTGGTTCTCATTCATGGCCCTTCCGGAACCGGCAAATCGCATCTCATTATGCATGCGGTTGACCGGTTCCTGGCCCATTACCGGGACGTCAACTACCGTATTCTGCCGGTCTACGAGTTCGCGTCACTCAATCTGGAAGCCGCATCCACCGGTAAGCCAATTCCCGAACTCGATGACCTCGGCGATCTTGATTTGCTTGTCTGCGAAGAACTTCACCACATCGAGCGGCAAAGCTGGCTTCAGAAAAAGCTGATCGTTCTCATCGACGAGATTCTTTCCTTCGGCGGCCGGGTCGTTCTCTCTTCACAAATTCCGATTGGGGAGTTCCAACAGTCACTCCCGAAATTAATCAGTCGGGCCCATGCCGGAATTACGGCTCAAATCCCTCTTCCGGAACGGCATAGTCGCATCAGCCTGCTGCATCATTTTTCCCAGCACCGCGGGCTCTACCTGCCCACCGAAAGCTGTGAGATTCTGGCCGACCGGCTGCCCGTTTCTCCCCGGGAACTATACGGCGTGATTGCCCAGCTCGAAGCGGTCACGCAGATTGAAAATCAGGAACTGACCCCGGACGTCATCCAGAGCTTTCTCGAACTTCAGCACGAAGGTCAGCAGCCCTCACTCCCCGAGATCGCCAAAGCGGTTGCCCGGGAGTTCGGTGTGACCCTGAAAGCCATTCGTTCCGCCACTCGTGAACGAAGCCTCCTGATCCCCCGGCAGACGGCGATGTGGTTGTCCCGCGATCTGATTCAGGCCAACTACGCCGAGATCGGCCGCTATTATGGCAACCGCAGCCACAGCACGGTCATGCACGCCTGCCAGGCAGTGCAGCGCAAGATTGTCGAGAATCCCGAACTCGACTTCCGCCTCGCCCAACTCCGGCGCCTCCTCCAGGGCCTGCCAGCCAAACCCCGATAGGGGAAATCGAGCAACAACACGCTTTCTCTGAGACCGATGTCACCCCGAAGTGACTCTCAAAGCCGACGTTCGCGTGACGCCCCAAAACCCAAAACGTCAGTGAGGGACATTGACGAGACTGTCCGTAAAGATATTGACGCCTCACGCCATTTTCGGCACGATTCTCCCCGTTTGGTTTATCAGTCACACTGGGAAGGAATCCGATGTCTGAATCTGAGCTCAGTCCGTCGGACGAAGACCCCGACGTTTTCAGCGAAGCGGCAATCGAAGAAGCCTATATGCTGGCTCTCCAGGCTTCCGAAGAAGCCGGGATCGTACCGCCGCAGGCCGAACTCGATCCTGTTGACTGGGACGAATCGGCTCTGATCACCGCAGATCGGCCTGAGGAGTCGGTTTCGACCGACGAGCCAGCAGTGGAGGACGAACCGACTTTCCGGCGGCCCCGCCATACGCCCGAGCAGATTATTGAAGCGCTGCTGTTCGTCGGTGGCGAAAAGCTCTCTGCCCGGAAACTGGCCGGCTTCATCGGTCATCAGTGCCAGGATGAAACGATCCGAGACTACATCGAAACCATCAACCAGAAGTACCGCGACCAGCAGCGGCCGTATGAGATCATCCTCGGCGAAGAGGGCTATCAGATGGCCCTCAATGCCGAGTATCAGCGGCAACGGAATTCGGTCTTTGGACTCGGCCCCCGCGAAGTCAAGCTGTCGCAGGACGTTCTCGAGGTCCTGTCGTTCGTCGCCTTCCAGCAACCCGTGACCAAGGCCGAACTCGACCAGCTCGACCGCTCCGGGACGATGTCTTCGCTCCGGCAGCTCATTCGTCGGGAGCTGGTCGAAATGATTCGCCGGGAGGACGGAGAGGTCGAGTACCGGACGACGGACCGCTTCCTGACTCTGTTCGGATTGAGCAGCCTGCAGGATCTCCCCCGCACCCGGGATCTCAAGCTGAAATAGGTCTTCGAGACTGCAAAGCGACTACGACACTGCGCTGGTGAACTGACAACCGGCGTAGACAGTCGAAGCACACTGAACCGCTTCGAGCATCATTTCGTGTGACACGCCGACTTCAGTGGCCTTGGAAATATGTCCCTGCACACACGGCTCACACGCATTCAGGTCGCTGATCGCGATATTGACCAGTTCGATGAGCGGTACCTCGAGGCTCGTCGAAGAAAAGGTGTGTGCACGCAAACCGACCGGCATGCCATCGAACCGATCGGTTCCGGAGATCTTTCGGAACTTGAAGAAGGTGTTGTACATGTAGTTCGTGGTCGAAATCGCGAGCAACTCGGCTAGTTGCTGATCGCCCCAGCCGAGATCCCGGCAACGCTGAGTGTAGAACTCGGCCCAGTATTCGCTGTGAGCATGCGTTGCGACCGCCAGCGCGATGGCGGCTTTGGAATTCTCATCGAGTTTCCCGGATGACCAGACGAACTTCTTGAAGTTCATGTAGAAATCGCCCAGAAACGGCTCGACGTTCCCCATCAGCAGAAAGCCCTCGGGCAGCGGATCCGGGCCGAGCAGATCGTGCAGCCGACCGTAAACCTGAGCCACTTTTCCTTCCGCATTCTCTTCCGCAACCGGCTTCAACCCCAGCATTCGTTCCTCGCAATTCACTCGATGGTTCAATTCCCAGAAGTTCCGACTCCCGCCTCCAGACGCCTGGGACGGCTGACGGGATATTCCGCAATTCTAGTGCCATGTGCGGATCCGTCAAAATGGCCCTGCCTGAGAGTGTCTCCGATCATCGACCTTCTCTCCGCAGACCGCATTCGCGCCTGAATTCACGAGATCGGACGCAGACCGGAAAATTGCTGGTGACCTGAATTGCCACTTTTGCATAGGATACGCCACTGCTGCGGACCGCGCCCGAAGCGGTCGACACTAAAAATCGCGGGAATCCCTTTACAAGAAGGATCTGAGGGATGAGTTCGATGTCTGGCTGGAAAATTGCGTCTCTACTTCTCTTCGCTGGTACCCAGCTTTGCTTGCCGACGTCGCTCTCCGCTGCAGAGACACCGGGAGCAGACCTCGCCCTCTCCTTCCGCCCGATGCAGAAGGACGTGGTCTACGAAGAAATCGACAAGGCGGACTACGCCAACTGCAAAGTCGAAATCGATCGCCAGGACAAGGTGTCCGGCTGGGTTGTTTTCGGCCCCGAGGGGCAGGTGCTTCGCCGTTTCTGGGACACGAACGGTGACAATGTGGTCGACCAGTGGCGCTATTACGATCGCGGCTACGAGGTCTACCGCGACATGGACACCAACTTCAACAACAAGGTCGACCAGTCGCGCTGGCTGAACATTGCCGGTACCCGCTGGGGAATCGACACCAACGAAGATGGTCGTATTGATCAGTGGAAAGTCATCTCCGCTGAAGAAGCGTCCCGCGAGGCGATTCTGGCCCTGGCCAAAGGCGACGCCCAACGGCTCTCCCTGGTTCTCGTCAATGGCGAGGACATCAAGAAGATTGGTCTGGCTTCAGACCTGGCCGAGAAAATGAACAAGGATCTCGCCAATCCAGCCGAAGCGATTCGCAGCCGCGTCGCATCCTCGAAGGTTGTGAATGCATCGACTCAGTGGGTGCGGTTCGACAGCTCGATGCTGATGCCCTACGTGATCCCCGCCGACGAAGGCAAAGCGAATCAGGACCTCACCGTTTACGAGAATGTCATGGCGATCGTCGAAACAGCCGGCGAAACCGGCTTCGTTCAAATCGGCGAGATGATGCAGATCGGCAATGTCTGGAAGCTGACGCAGGTTCCGGCTCCGATCGAAGGCGAAACTCTCGAAATGACCGAAGGGGGCACATTGATGCAGCCCTCGATGGCCGCCGCCTCCCCCGGCATGACCGCTCAATCGGAGATCACTCCGGAAATGCGAAAGCTGCTGACCGATCTGCAGGAACTGGACGGCAACGCACCGACGCCACAGTCGACCGCCGCCGATCTCGCCCGCTACAACAGCCGTCGCGTCGAAATTCTCCGCGGCCTGCTTGCAATCTCCTCGACCGAAGAAGAACGGGGCCAGTGGCTCACGCAGTTGATCGATGGACTCGCTGCTGCCGTGCAGACCGGCAAGTACCCGGAAGGAGTACGCCAGCTCGCAGCTGTTGAGGCTGACCTGATCAAACAACGACCGAACTCTCCGCTCGTTCCTTACACGGCTTATCGTCGACTCCTCGCCGAGTACACCATGAAACTGCAGGCCGCTCCGGCTGACAACGCCGAACGGGAAGCTCTCCAGACCTGGTGGCTGACACAGCTGAAGACGTTCGTCGATACTTACCCGAAATCGGATGACGCCGCCGATGCTCTGCTGCAGCTCGCCATCACCGAAGAGTTCAGCGGCAACATCGACGAAGCCAAGAAGTGGTACACCTCCCTGTCGACCGACCACGGTAAAACCGATGCCGGCGAACGGGCCACCGGAGCCCTGCGGCGAATCGGGCTGGAAGGCAAACCGTTGCAGTTGAAAGGCTCGGGAATCGATGGCAAGCCGGTCGACCTGTCCTCTTATCGCGGCAAGGCCGTTATGGTCATCTTCTGGGCGACCTGGTGCCAGCCCTGCACCGAAGACCTGCCACAGCTGAAAGCTCTCTACGATCAGTACCGGGCCAAGGGCTTTGAGATCGTCGGGATCAACCTCGACACCCAACGCGAAGCAGTGATGCCCTACATCAACCAGCACGGCAACCGCTGGGCGCATATCGCCGAACCACAGGGACTCGAAGGACGCCTCGCCATCGACTTCGGCATCATCTCCGTGCCGACTATGTTCCTGATTGACCAGAAGGGCGTCGTCGTCAGCAACTCCACTTCCGTGGAGGACCTGAAAGAGGAACTGCCGAAACTGCTGCCGTAATCACTTCCAGGACGAACGCACAGCACGTCATGCCCACGCCAATCGTACCGGCGGCATTCCTGCCGCCGATTGGGCGTGGCCAGCCGAAGGATGGATGGAATGGCAGGCAAACGTCCGAGTGGAGCTTCCCCACTTTTTGTGTGTAACACGCTTCCTCGGCGGCAGGATGCCGCCGCTACGGAAATGAAACCCACACGCAGCGCTGATCCAATCGTACCGGCGGCATTCCTGCCGCCGATTGGGCGTGGCCAGCCGAAGGATGGATGGAATGGCAGGCAAACGTCCGAGTGGAGCTTCCCCGCTTTTTGTGTGTAACACGCTTCCTCGGCGGCAGGATGCCGCCGCTACGGAAATGGCACCAGTAAGCGTGTGTCCCGCTCAAGGCACAAAACCAGAGGCCCCGTCTATATCACCTACGAGTTCTGGGACATCCACCAGAGTTTCCAGGTGCGTTCGTCGAAGCCAAAGTCGACGTCGGTGAGTGTCTGCAGGGCATCGAGCACTTCCGGGTTCTGCTGGTTGACCCGCACCGTTTCCCACCGGAACGAATTGGCTCCCGGGAAGTGAATGTTGGCCGGATCAATCGCGCCGGTCAGCAGGCCCGCTTCGATATCGGGCGGGAGCACGACTCGCGTGCCGGAACTGACTGCCCCTCCCGGCCCCATCGAGACACCGACCGTCGGATTCGGAACTTTGATCCGATAGGCATGCGTCGTTACCAGAGCTTCGATCAGTTGGGGAACGGCCACTTCGCTACCCAGCTGCTTCAACCCGGACGCGGCTCGTCGGACGACGACGTTTTGTTCGTCTCGCAGGTGCTGGATGAACTCCGCCACAGCCAGATGCCTTTGATTGGCCGCAATCTTCTCAACCGATCGCAGCCTCAATCCCTGATCGCCATCCAGAACCGACATCTTGACCAGAGCCGAAGTTGCCTGCGGACTGGGAATCTGTTCGAGAATCTCGATATAGAGCAGCCGCATGTCTCGCGATTCCTGTTCCCCGAGATAGCGCTGCAGACTGGGGATGGCCGAGACATCGGTAATCTCGCGGAAGTTTTTCAGGGCCAGTTCTCGCTGAGAATCGCGACGACCGGTCAGCCACCCGGACCACATCGCAACTTTGCTGTACCACTCCTTCTGCCGTTCGCGTTCTTCACGGCTGTGTTCGAGAAGCAGTTTCTCTTCCGGTGTGATATAGCGTCCGCGGAACTTCACATAACCCTGGTCGATCATGTGCTGTTCGAGCGTCGTCCATTCCCCATCTCGCTCGATATGTCCGAGCGCCCGATGAGCGACTTCATTCTCGGGATCGAGTTCGATGACCTTTTCGAGGTGGAGATCACGCTGACGAGACAGATGCTGTTCGCGGCACCATTCCGACATTTCCCAGTGCGCTTCGACCGTTTCGGGAAGCAGTCGCGACTTGAGCTCGTACTCTTCATAAGAATATGGACGACGAGTTTCGAAATCGACATCGCGGGCGAATACGGTGACAACCGAACCGGTGACCGTTCGGACGACGACATACAGGCCCTGATCCTGAGGACCGGTGATGATCTTTCCGCGAATTTCCCCGCCCGATTTCAGGCGGACCAGATCAGCCTGGGCGCACAAGGGGCTCAGGAAGAGGGCGGCAAGGGCAGCCGCGACCGGGATCCGGAGTTCAAGCAGGGCGTGGCGCATGACGTCGAATAAAGTTGGATGCTGAGTGTCGGGTGATTGGCGGCTTGGAAATCCGTTCACAACCAGCTGACGATTTATTATGCCGGGAAACCCGGGAGTGACAAGGAAATTTTCGCGTCGGACTCAAGTCCAACCAGGACGGCACTTCCGTGTCAGACGCTTCCCGAAGCCTAAAACATGCCGCATTCGGCAGCGCCCGCTCCAGTCCATTCCGAATGCACTTATTATGTCGGCAAAATTATCGCTGGACTCTCATTTCAAGCAGACAGATACTGGATTCGCGGGATTTCTTAGCGTTAGACTCGAATTGCGACGATGTTGAGGGAGGAGCCGCTCCGTCTGCGGAGTGCCTGCGCGTGGCCTTTTCCAGGCCTACTCAGCCGTCCTGACCGGTTGCGTCTCTTGATGTGGAACAGGTGGAGTTTGCCGATGATTCGGAATATTCAGGTTTTGAGTGCATTGCTCGTCCTCATTTCAGCGACGAGTGTGTCTGCTCAGGTTAATCGTCTCGGCGTCAATCCTGTTCCCTCGGCAAGAAACCTGAACCGCTTCGGGCTCGATGTCCACTGGGTCGGCCAGGCCACGATGGAAGTCGGGCTCGACAAGGTCGAGCACGTCGCGATCGATGAACGGTCCGTCGTCGCGCTCAGTAAAGCCGGCATGGTGACGATGTTCGACGCCGAGACCGGACAGAAGATGTGGGTCAGCCGTGTCGGGCGTGGTACTCAGGCCACCTTCATGCCGGTCATGAACGACACGCAGGTGCTGATCATTTCCGGCATGACGCTGTATTCTCTCGACCGGGCTCGCGGGGGGATCGAATGGCAGATCAAACTGCCGCAGATGCCTTCGACCGGTCCGTCTGCCGACGACGACCAGATCTATATCGGAGCACTCGATGGCAGCGTCTATGCTTTCGATCTGCGTCGCATTGGCGAGTTGTATCAGGAACGTCTGCTTCCCGATTATTCACTGTCGACTCGTGTCTGGCGTTATAAGGCCGGGAAAAAGATCACCTCCCCGCCTGTCCGCTACGGTCGTGCCGTCAGCTTCGCCAGCCTCGACAAGTCGCTGTATACCGTGAGTGCAAACTCGCGCAATCTGCTGTTCCAGTTTGAAACCGACGCGCCGATCTCGGCACCTTTGGTCATCTACAAAGACTACGTCTTCCTCGCTTCCGAGGACTTCAACTTTTACTGCCTTCAGGCCTCCAACGGCCAGGTTCGCTGGTCGTTCCTGTCAGGACTTCCAATCCGCAAAGCTCCTCATGTCATCGAAGGCATGGTTCGGGGCGTGCGTGCGGAAGTCGTGTACGTCCTGCCGGAAACCGGCGGCATGTCGGCCATCGATGCCGTTAACGGAAACCTGATCTGGAGCGAGCCGCAGCGACGGGCCGTCGACTTCCGCGGAGCGACGCAGAACTACCTGTTCGTGACCGATGACATCGGGAACATCCTGATTCTCGAACGGGACTTCGGACGGGTCATTGGGAACATCCCGGCGAACACCTTCACGATCGATACCTCCAACGACCTTTCCGACCGGCTCTTCATGGCCCGTCCCGATGGTCTGATCGTGATGATTCGGGAGCAGGACAGCACGTTCCCGACTTACTACAAGTATCCGGAACGCCGTCCGTTGATGCCCGAGATCTTCGATCCGGAACTTCACACCGAAGAGACGGAGAATGTCGAGAACATCGACAATGTTCTCCCGGGCAACGGGGATGACTCAACCAGCGTGCCGGGGCAGGAGTAAAGGCTCTACAGCAGATCGTCCCGATAGCTTTCCGGGGAGCGATACAGAGCCGCGTCGACGCACGAGGCGATGTGGATAATCCACCCCAGCCAGACGCACCAGAGCAGGCTGGCGACGACGAAGTGCACCAGTGCGGAAATGATCCGCCCCTGAACCAGCTGTCCCAGCCCGGGGTAAATAAAGCTGGCCAGCGCGGCAATCACGTTTGCTGTGGAACCGGGTCCTGTCATTATTCCTTACCTGTCGGATGAAAATTCGATTGGGAGTTGATTCAGGATTCGGGAACGCTGCTCCGAAGTCAAGCAGTCTACTCCAGTGACAGCTCACTCAACCGTCGTCCCCGATGGTCGATTGCGTTCGGATACTTCTCTTCCAGCTCTTCCAGCAGCCGCTCCGCCTCTGCGTCCTGACCGGCCTGCTTCAGATGGTAGGCCAGCAGGAATCGGGCATACGCGCCAACCTGCACTCCATTTCCGTAATAGCAGTCGCTGAAGTCCTCGATTGCCTGCTTAAGATACTGGACCTGCTGATCCCCCTCGGACATCTGCCCCAGGTACAGGATCGCACAGCCGGTCCGGTTGGCTTTGCCGTATTTCTCGACCAGAGTCTTCAGGCTCTCGACCGCCTCCTGCGACCGCCAGTTGTCGTTGGCGACCTGATAGAGCCGCTCGATCGATTGCAGCTCGTCCCGGGAGTAGGTTTCGAGATCCTCACGCATCCGATTTCGAGCCGCACTCCGCTGCTGAACCAGCAACTCTTCATGGTTCTGCTCTTTCAGAATCGGCTCCAGCTTCTTCTCGAGCTGTTCAAGCCGCGCTTCAAGCTGCTGCACCCGAGCCGCCAGATCGGCGTCCTCCTCCGCCCAGACGAAGAGACCGGGAGAGAACATCACCGCTAACAATGCAGGCAGAATAAACCGTTGCACCATGATTCACTCCCGGCGTGAAGAAAATGGAATCAATCCCTCAGATCGAACGCACGAACGCGGGCGCAGGTTCATCATACCGCGTGAAATCCGGTTTTCGAGACGAACTCGCGAAACCTCTGTGAATGTCTGCGCTGGCAATTCCGACTCACCAGCCGATACGATGAGAGCGTTCGTATGTCACCTGGAAGGATCTCAACGATGCATCGACACACGCCGCTCACGCTTCACCTGTTTTGTCTGATCTTCTCAATAACGGCGGCCCATGCTTCGGCCACACCGGTCGTCGCTGGTGCCTCCGAGGACTTCCACCAGTTTCTCGAAGAGCACTGGGAATGGAAGCTCGAAGCGAATCCGCTGGAAGCCACCTACCTCGGCGACAAGCGCTACAACGATCGCTGGCCCGATCTTCGGCCGGAGACCCTGCAGGACGAGCAGCAACAGTTGCGGAAGTTCCTGAAGCGATTGCGAACCATCGATTCGAGCCAGCTTCAAGGCGAAGATGCGGTCAGCTATCAGCTTTTCGAACGCAAACTCCGCATGGAGATCGAAGGGTTCCAGTACGGCTGGCACTTCGTGCCGTTTAACCAGCGGGGCGGCATTCAGACGGCCAACGAGATCGCCGATCAGCTTTCCTTCAAGACCGTGAAGGATTACGAAGACTGGCTCACCCGACTCGAAACATTCGACACCTACATGGATCAGACCATCGGCCTGATGCAGGAGGGAGTCGATCAAGGCATCGTGCATGCCAAGGTGGTGATGCAGCGGATTCCCAATCAGATCCGACGCCAGATCGTCGACACCCCTCGAGCCAGTCTGTTCTGGCAGGCCTTCCGCAGCTTTCCGAACGATTTCGATGAGGCCACTCGGACTCGGCTGGAGAAACGAGCGGAGGCGGCCATCGCGGACGTGATCGTTCCCGCCTTTCGCAAGCTCGACACCTTCTTCACCGAAACGTACTTCCCCGCCTGCTTCGATGAAGTCGGCGTTCGCCAGATCCCGAACGGCCAGGAGTTCTACGCTCATCGCGCCCGACTGTACACGACCACCGATTTAACGCCGCAGGAGATCCACGATATCGGACTGGCCGAGGTGGCCCGCATTCGCAAGGAGATGGAAGCGATCATCCGCGAGGTCGAGTTCGAAGGGTCTTTCGGGGAGTTCCTCGAGTTCCTCCGCACCGATGAGCAGTTCTACTACGACGACCCCAACGAACTGTTCGAAGCCGTGCAGGCGGTCTGCAAGAAGATCGACCCGGAACTGATTAAGCTCTTCGGCAAACTTCCCCGCATGCCCTACGGCGTGCGGCCGATCCCGGAGTCCATCGCTCCCGACACCACGGCTGCCTATTACATGGAACCGGCCGCCGACGGGTCCCGGGCCGGCAACTATTACTTCAATCTCTACAAGCCCGATCAACGACCGATCTACACAATCGAAGCTCTGTCTCTGCACGAAGCCGTGCCGGGACATCACCTGCAGATCGCACTGGCCATGGAACTCGACAACCTGCCGGCTTTCCGTCGCTACGGCGGCTACACGGCCTTTGTCGAAGGCTGGGGCCTCTACAGCGAAAGCCTCGGATACGACCTTGGCCTCTACAAAGATCCGTATTCCCGCTTCGGTCGGCTCACCTACGAGATGTGGCGAGCCATTCGACTGGTCGTCGACACCGGAATGCACTCCCTGGGCTGGTCGCGACAGGATGCCATCGACCTGTTTGTGAAACACACCGCCAAGTCGCGACTCGATATCGAGAACGAAGTCGACCGCTATATCTCCTGGCCAGGCCAGGCGCTCGCTTACAAAATTGGTGAGCTCAAGATTCAGGAACTCCGCCGCAAGGCTGAAGAAACGCTCGGTGACAACTTCGACATCCGAGCCTTCCACGATGCCCTCCTGTCGCACGGAGCCGTCACACTCGACGTGCTCGAACAACTGATCGACGACTGGATCGCCAAACAGCAGCAGGACTGAGGAAAGCGAAAGAACCAGGCAGTGGCTTCACGGGGGAATTCGCGCTCGTAACGGCGGCATCTTGCCGCCGGATCGACGCGGCTTGCTGACGAACATCGAAGCTCTTCAAAAGCCATTCCTGCGCGGACATTCCAAGCCGAGCGTTTTCGGCGGCGTCGAGTCTGCCGTCCCGTTCTGATTCGTCGAACAACCGACGTAGAATCTGGACCGCCGGTTCCGTTACAGGTCAAAAATCGACGGACTCAGTCGCGGCAATGCACTGGCAGCCGTCGGTCCTACTCGTCTTTCGGATACGTCGGGTAGGGAGCGATCATTGAAATCACGGCTCCGCCAATGGCCAGAGCCGTCCAGTCGTACAGGCCGGTGACCAGCTGCCAGCTCCACGGCGAACGCCACCAGACCGCCTCACCGGCGTGAACATAGAAGGCACACAGGAAGCCGACAAAGATAAAGAAGCGAATGCGATAGAAGAGTGTCGGCAGGGCTCCGAACGTCAGTCCGAGCAGCATGCTCAGGAAGATGCAGGCGAGCAGCATGTGACAGAAGCCGGCGTACATCACGCCCGGATCCATGACGGGAGCACCATCGGAAGACGTGAGATAAACCATGGCCAGCGGGCCGGTCGTATGCAGCTCTTCGAATCCTTCGACGGTCGGATCGTAGCCAGGGACCAGGTAGACCCCTTCTTCAGGGAAGTGTTCTGCCAGTGCTTCGCTGGCTGCGGAGGCTTCAACGACCGGATGCAATCCCCGCTCCGGCATCCCACTGAGCGTCCAGTAGAAGAAGCCCCACATATACATCGCGATCGATGCGACAACGACAGCTAGAGCCCATCTCATCGGTTGCATCCCATTCTCTGAAGTTGAAACGGTCGAAGAATTGAGTCGAGATTCATCCTATCGACTTTGCCGGGGCGACGAAACCATTGATGTTCGCTGATGGCTTCGGGCCAGAATGGGGGTCCGAGACGCGATTTTGCATTTTTTTCTCGAATCCAGCGGATTTCAGGGACTAACTCACCCCGGTTTGGTGTTAGATAAGGTGTCGAGAGGAATCAATCGCGCTGCCGACCACCACCTCCCCCGGTCGTATGATTCCCTCGGTCCTGCCTCCACAAGCTGAAGTAGCCATACCGTACCGATCAGGCCGTTGTACCAGCTGCGTATAACCCTCCCCTGATGCCAACCAATTGATGTTTCTCTGTGCTGAATTTCTGCGCTGAAACTCCATTTCGCGCTGACCTTCCGCACGGTTTCAGATCCTTGAAAGCGAATCCATGAAGGTTGCCCAGATCAACACGGATCATTCCGTCCAGGACTCCTCGTTCCTGGCCGTCGCCGTCCCCCGCAAACATCGCCGCAAATCGCCGCTGATGTTCCTCCTGGTCATACTCGGCGTCTGCGTTTCGACGTATTACTCCATCCACGCCAAGAGCTTCAGCTGGGAGAACAAACCAGTCCCTTCGCATATTTCGGTGATTGGAGCTCCCCTCGGTGGCGTCTTCAACATTCAGCTCTCGGCGAATGAATCGAGCCTCCTGGCACGAGGAATTTCGGGGCGGTCCTTTGAAATCAACCTGTTGAATGGTGATGTCAACGGCCTCGGTCTCGACTCAGCCGATGCTCAGCTGATGATTCGCAACGAACATGGACCGATTGTCATTGCCGCCGGAAAAACCTCCAAGTATCAGGTGCGGTTCAACCTTCGCTCGCGCACTCCACAGGTGCTCATCCCTCAGTTCAGCGAAGCCACCGCGGCTTGCCTGCTGAACAACGGCGATCAGATCGCGATCGCCTGTCGTCGCGACGTAACCCAAGAAATCGGACCGGACGGAGACGTGTTCGTCATCGACATCCTGAGCACGCTTTCCGGCGAGCTGGTGAAATCCGTGGAATGCCCGCAGATCATGTTCGACATTGCCTGTGATCCAGAAACGCAGACTCTGTATGCAGCGACTCAATTCGGCCTCTACGCCCTCGAAGCCGACGCCGAATCCGTACAACAAGTCGACACACGATCCTTCCGCAGCGTGGAAGTCGCATCCGAATCACGCCTGTTGATTGCCGGCCACTTCAACGGCGAAGCCTCTGCGATCTCGATGGAGACGTATGAAGATCTGTGGATTACCGAGGTCAGCAAGTACGGGGCGATCAAAGCTCTCGCCTGCGATCCGACTGGCACCATGATCGCAACGGGCGGCGAATCTTCGATCGTGACTCTGCTTGAAGTCACCACCGGTCGCACCATCATGGCTCTCGACCAGCAGGGTAGCGCGGTCAACGACCTGGTCTTCTCGAACGACGGCCACCTGCTGTTCATTGCCCGCACCGATGCCACGGTCACTTCAACAGACGTGAATCGCGGCACCTTGATGCACTCGATCTCACTGTAACCGGATGGATGAAAACCAGGGCAGACGATTCCGCGGAGTCGTCTGCCCTTTTTCTTTTCCGTCGCCAGCGTTTTCTTTATTCCGACAGCTGATCGGGCCGGACCAGAGACTCGTCGAAATAGTTCGTCCCCATTCCCGCATCGATCACGAGCCCCTGCGAGTTGATCCCCGACGACCGCGGGCTGAGCAGAAACGCGATTGCATCGGCGACCTCTTCGGTCTGCACGGCTGCTTTGCGCAGCGTCGCTTTCTCTGCATGCAGGTAGCTGTCGACGTATCCCGGGATTCCCGCTGAAGCGGACGTCTTCAACAGGCCGGGACAAACGGCATTGAAGCGGACCCGAGAGAACTTCGAGAACGACTTGGCCAGAAAGCAGACGGTCGAATCGAGAGCCGCCTTTACCGGAGCCATGAACCCGTAATTCTCGGCTGCCATCCGCGTTGTCGAGATGGAAACGGTCACGATGCTCGCATCGGCATCCCACATCGGCTTGAAGGCATTGGCCAGCGCAATGAGCGAGTAACAGGAGATATCGACACTCTGTAGAAACGCGGCTCGCGGCGTCTCATGAAACGGCAGCCAGCCGCCCGAGTAGTCGGCGAAAGCGATCGAATGCACGAGACCATGCAGGACCTCGTAGTCAGCACCGACTTCCTCCCGCAAACGATCAATCTCTTCCTGCCGTTCGACATCGCAGATATAGACCGGCTTGCCGGCCAGCAGCTTCGCCAATGATTCTTTGCGCTGTTCGGAACGGACGGAGTAGATCACCGTCGCCCCGGCTTCTTCCAGCAGCTTCGCCGTATGCCAGGCCACGCTCTTCCGATTCGCGACCCCGGTCACGAGAAAGTTCTTCCCCGAAAGCTTCAGATAGTCCATCAGTTCGTTTCCAGTTCTAACGTAAGGGTAGCCCCGGTTGATTCAACCGGGGTGGCGCAGCCACAGGAGGTCTCTCGTCGACCGATATTGATTAAAACGGATGGACAAGACCTCTTGCCGACTCCGTCGGCCCCGGTAGCGGAGCAACCGGGGCTACCCATCAGTACGCCGAAACTACACCCAGTCCACTTTTCGAATGTCGAAGAACGCCCCTGATTCCACCTGCTCCGGTGCCTTCTCGATGGCCGAGGCAATTTTGGGCGCCAGTTCGGCCGGCGTTGGCATTTGCGGCGTGCCGCGACGGGACTTCAGCGATTCCAGTGTCGGAAAGCGTTCATCCTCCGGCAGATTGCAGAGGACATCCTGCATGTGCGTTGCGATCAGTCCCGGGGCAATTGCACAGAAGTGCGTTCCTTCGGCTTCGC
The DNA here is from genome assembly GCA_017795105.1 of Planctomycetaceae bacterium. Lineage (GTDB taxonomy): Bacteria > Planctomycetota > Planctomycetia > Planctomycetales > Planctomycetaceae > Rubinisphaera. The sequence goes on along the minus strand of CP051247.1, from coordinate 3,672,225 downwards.
GGCTGTAAAGTGTCGTGAGCATATTCACCGCCGCCTTGGAAATCGAGTAGGCGTTCCACCCGCGATTTCCATTCACTGCTGCTCCCGACGAAATCACCGCCACCTGCTGCATCTGTGGAAAGCGGGGCAGCAGCCAGTCGAGCACGATTTTGTTCGCCCAGACATTGATGTCCATCACTCGTCGGCAGTCGTCCAGCGAAGTTTCCTGCATGTCGCCGAAGGGGCTCAGAATCCCGGCATTCAAAATCGCCAGATCGCAGTTCTCAACGCCGGCGAACAGGTCTTCCAACAGGGCCGGCACACTCTCGAAATCACTGAGATCGCCCGCCGCAAAGCGGAATTTCCCGGAACCGGCCTCAATTTCGGGCTGTCTTCGACTGCAGCCGAGGACCGTATGCCCCTGCGCCAGATAGTATTCCGCCAGCCCGTGGCCAAGCCCGGAACTGACTCCGGTAATAAAGATGGTTTTCGGCATTCTCGAAATCCTTATACTTCCTGCGTGGTCTTCGCCCGTACTATAGTTGAAGCCATTCCGAGTTCCCACCTGCCCAAGACCCCATGAGCGTTTCTGAACTTCCCACGCCTGAACTGATCGACGGCCGCTTCCATTACCCGAAGCCGGCTCCGATGCCAACGGTCTCGATCGGCTCGATCCAGCTGCCGTCGCGGTACAGCCTGTCGCCGCTGGCCAAATACACGAACCTGCCGTTCCGTCGAGTCGTGCGCGAATGCGGCGGTCTCGGCATGGGAACCTGTGATCTGGTGAATGCCCGGGCGCTGCTGGCGGGAAGCGCGAAGTCGCTGGCGTTGATCCGCACCTGTCCGAAAGACACACCGTTCGCGGTGCAGATCTTTGGCAGCGAGCCGGCCTTCATGCGAGACGCGGCTCAATACATCGAGAACCTCGGCAACGTCGAATCGATCGACATCAACATGGGCTGTCCGGTCGACCATGTGACGAAGAACGGAGCAGGGGCGAGCATGATGTGCAGCCCTGACCAGACCATCGGCCTTGTGCAGACGGTCGTCGAAGCGACGAAGCTGCCCGTCACCGTCAAAATGCGGCTCGGCTGGGATGACACCAAACTGACCGCTCCCTTCTTTTCCCGCGAATTCGAGAAGGTCGGCGTGAAAGCCGTCGCCATCCATGGCCGAACCCGGGCCCAGGGATTCGGAGGCTCGGTCGATTTGGGGGGAATTCGCCGCGTCGCCGAAGCAGTCGAATCGATTCCGGTCATCGGCAACGGGGATATCCGCTCCATTCCCGATGCCGCCCGGATGCTGGAGCGAACGGGATGCACGGCCATCAGCATCGGCCGCGGAGCGCTGGCAAATCCGTGGATCTTCAAACAGCTCGTCCAGTGGGAAACGACCGGCTCCTACGATCCCCCCGGCAACTTCAACGAACGGCTATCGCTGGTGATGAAGCAGTACCACTACCTGGAAGAGCTCGATGGTCCGGAAAGCGCATTGATCGCATATCGTCGGACAGTTCACTGGTACCTGAAAGCGATGCGGGTGAAAGCGAAACGCCGCGAACTCGTGCAGAAGGCCTCCACGCGAGAGGAGTTTCTGGAAGCGATGCAGGAAATCGAAGACGCCGGCCCGATCGAAGGCTCTAAAACCGGCCTCCTCCCCGAACTCCAGGTCCCCGTCCCCGCCGGCCCCGTCGAACGCTGGTAGCGCTAAAACGTTGCCCTCAACAGGGTAACTTCGGTTGCTCCGCTATCGAGTCCGACGAAGTCAGCAAGAGGTCGTACCATCCGAACTCGCATCGACATCGAATGAGAGCGTCGTTCGGCCTATCGAGCCTGTTGTGGCGAATCAAATCCGAGAGGAAGTGGAATTCCGGATTTGACGTCCACGCCGGACCAGCGAATGGCGTCAAACCCAAACGTATAAAGATGGTCGCGATCTATGACCTCAATCCAATGACCAATTTTGGCTACCGGTTGAGCATCATCTCTTAACTTCAGGACCGTCCATTTCCCAGTCTCGGCCTTAAACGCGCAGACTTCTTCGTCCGTAGTACAAACGACGACTGCGGCGCCAAATACAACCGAGTCCTTTTCTAAAGGGGACGTTAATTCGATGTGGCTCCATGTTGCCGTTTTCCTGCTATAAGCAGCGATCACTTTCCGGGACTCGGAAACGACCACCTGCAACTCAGGATTCATTGAGTGCCCAGGTTTGAAGAACGAATCATCCTCCGAGATCACTGGTTGAGAGAAGATGGCAAGACCGAAGATAACGGTAGAACTCATGAGGAAGAATCGCATCAAACTTCACCTTTCCGCGAACATTTCTCGCGGGCTTGATTGAACGCAGTAATTGCGTGGTTGGGGAAAGTCTTTCACACCGGCTAATCGGTCGCGAGAAACAGAAACAAATCACCCGGCGGAAACTCCTGAATCAACAGGGCCAGTCGACCGGGAATGCACGAAACGATCACGCCGCCGCCGTAGCCCATCGCGCGTTCGACAGCTGCTTCGAGTGTAAACTCGCGACCATCGATTTCATTAGTACCACCAATCAGAACCGCCGAAGGGCCGGCTCCACACTCCTTCAACAGATTGGAGCAATTCGGCACACGCTCGATCTGTTCGGCGAGGTGTCGGACGAAGTCGAACTCATGGCAAAACCGGTTCGTGATTTTGCCCCGCTTCTTCGGATTGGAGAGCAATGTTCGATAGCGATTGCGCAGATCCCGGCGGACAAACGCTTGAATAAACGCCGCCTCGTGCCGCATTGCGTTGTCACTCGCGGAATTGCAATCCTGCTTCATACCCAAAGTGCCAATCACACGGATTCTTGAAAGGGTAACTCCGCTTGCTACGCGATCGAGTCCGACGTAGTCGGTAAGCGATCTCGGAGCACATTGACCATGCCGGATGATCCAGCAACCTCCTGTGGCTTGCCACTCCTGCTGTATCAACTGGGGCTACCCTCCCTCAAACTTGCGAGCGTTTACTCGGCCACCTCTTCGACGGCAGTTTCGCTTCGCATGTCGAGTTCACGGAGGCCGGGGTCTTTCCAGATTTCGCCGGTCTTCATATTGATCCCGCTCCAGAAGATGGAATCTGCACAGAACGTGTAGAGCATGTCCCCATGCATATACTGAATGAGGTTGTGAGAAACGCTCGGCTGGCCCTGGGCATTCTCCGGCAATTCGAGCCGTCGCCACTGGCCTCGTTTCCCACCAAACGCATAGAGCGATTTCTGGGTGTGAATCACCGCGACACCTTGGCCGACGATGTAACTGCCCGGCGACTTGAGAGCCGAGTCGAGTTTGACACCTTTCCATTCCCCATGTTCCACGCTGAGAGCTCCTGCTCGATCACCCGACTCGGCTACGACAATCATTATTCCCATTGTCGAGACCGGCATGCCCATTCCGGACTGCTGTTCAACCGGGACGAAGTCGGTGAAGCCACCTCCGCCGAACTGAGCAAACAGAGAATTCGCGGAAAAGAGAATCGCTCCGCAAAATGTGAGTGCGGTCGATGTCATTCGCATGAGAGAACCTCCGAGATGGGCCCGCGGAAAGGTCTCCTGCATCTTGCCTGATCATTTGGCAACTGTCAACAGGTCACGATTCCTGCGTCGGCAGTTCTTCCGGGAACAGTTTCTCCAGCGTGATTCGCGGCTTCTCGAGGTGAGCCTGGTTCTGGCGAACCGTCTCCTGCACGAGCGGTTTCATCGGGCCTTCGAGGTGCTCGGTGATCCGCTGTGAGTTCTCTGCGAGGATGCGATCGGAGGTCGCGTAATCCCGCTTGAGCGAAGCGATCACGGCTCGGCCGGCAAAGCCGACGGGAACAAGATTGAACTTGTCGGCTGCTCCCTGCTCGATGAAGTTCTCGAAGATCTTCCCGGCTTCTTCGTACCGGCCCTGATTCAGATACAGAATGGCCAGCCGCACTTCGGCTCGCCAGCGTTCTTCCGACGTGCGATGAAATTCGCGGAGTGCCTTCCAGGCATCTTCGCTGCTGCCGGCCAGCATGGCATCGGCGAACTGTTCGCGGGGCGTGCTTCGCTGCGTCGCCTGCAACGGAGGATTCTGAGGAAGTCGCGGACGCGCGAACCAGCCTAGGCCACCGCCGACAATCAGGAACAAGAGTCCCAGCAGAACGTACCGCTTCCAGTTGAACGCGGACGAACCTGAAGCCGCCTTCGTTCGCGGCTGCGTCACCACCTCGCTCAGGCTGCCGGTAGAATCTTCGAACGCCGTGACAGCAATCTCGTCTTTCGACCCCTGCAGGGTCCGCATGATCTGCCGGATTTCCTGAAGCACTTCGCCGGCATCGGTGTAGCGGTCCGTCGCCTTCTTGGCGATCATCTTGTGAACCATGTCGCAGACCCGCTTCGGCAGATCGGGACGCCGCTTGTGCAACGGAGCCGGCTGAGCGTTAACTTGCTTCATCGCAATTGCGATTGCTGTCTGCCCACGGAACGGAGGCCGGCCAGCCAGCATGTGGTAACACGTCACTCCCAGCGAATAGAGGTCGCTGCGGTGGTCAACTTTGTTGCCTTTGACCTGCTCCGGACTCATGTAAAGCGGCGTCCCCATGGTCACGCCTTCCTGAGTCAGGTGCATTCGTTCGCCGCCCAGGGTGAGCTGAGCCAGTCCGAAATCGGCAACTTTCACCACGCCTTTGCGGCTGATCAGAATGTTTTCCGGTTTGATATCGCGGTGAACGATCCCGGCTTCCCCGGCTTTCTGCAGAGCCGAGGCGATCTGACGAATGATGTGCAGCGCTACCGGAAGTTCGGGAGGCCCTTTACGACGGATGAAATCGCGAAGGTTCATCCCCTGAACGTATTCCTGAGCGATGTAATGGTATCCGTCGGCCTCGCCAATCGTATAAACCTGCACGATGTTGACGTGATTCAGGTTCGCGGCGGCCATCGCTTCGGTCTTGAAGCGATCCAGATAGGTCTCATCCGAGACCAGATCGGACTTCATCACCTTCACGGCGACATGACGGTTGAGCGCAGTCTGTTCCGCCAGATAGACGTTGGCCATGCCCCCTTTGCCGAGCCGCCGCAGCAGCCGAAACTCTCCCAGAACCATTCCCGAAAGATCCTGAGACGGTCCGGATGGGGACGTTGTGGAAGGCGAAACCTGCGTGGCAGATTCGAGGCCGGAGTCCTGAGACTCATCGTTCTGGTCTTGATCCGTGGAACTCATTCTGTCGCGTGATTCCGGGTGGGGCTGGACGACTCGCAGGTCGACTGAAAATTCTGACAGGTCAGGGTCCTGTCCGCATAAACTAAGTGCCAAGAGACCGGGTCTCAATAACAATCTTACAGAAAACCGGTCGCGGGGACATGTCTGCCGTTAACCTTTGAGGGTTTGTGGACGTAAACCCGTCAACTTCAACAGGATTTGATGTATTGATCTCAACGCGGGTGGCCCGAAAAACTCTCGCGATTCTCGGCTTCGACAGATAGCATAAGCGTGATTTGCCGGGGGACCGGCGGCATCATTTTCCTTCAACTCCTCTTAAGTACCTCAAAACAAAGGTGGCTGTTTCATGGAATTCGTTCACCCTCACGGACAGCAGGCTCGGACCAAGATTATCGCCACCGTTGGTCCGGCCAGTGCTTCCCGTGAACGTCTGCAGGAACTGATCAGCTCCGGTGTGGACGTTTTCCGGCTGAACTTCGCTCACGGCAACTACGACTGGCTGGCAGAAATTGTTGAGAAAATCCGCGATCTCTCCGCCGAAATGGAACAGCCGATCGGAATCCTGGGAGACCTGGCCGGACCGAAAATTCGCCTCGGCGAACTTCCGCCCGATGGCGTCGACTGTGCAATGGGCCAGCGATTCGAGTTCGTCAAAGACGAGGTCGAGTTCGACGGCGTCAAACTGACGTCGACCTACGAGCATCTGATCGACGATCTGAACGTCGACGATATCATTCTGCTGGCCGACGGCACGGTTGGCATGCACGTGATTGAAAAGCCGGACGACGATCACATCGTCTGTCAGGTCGATCGCCCGGGGATGATTCGTTCGCGTCAGGGGATCAATCTTCCGGGTGCAAAGCTTCGAACTCCCTGTCTGACCGAGAAAGACAAAGAAGATCTCGCCTGGGGATTGTCGCAGAAGTTGACCTTCTTTGGATTGAGCTTCGTTCGCAGTGCCGACGATTTGATTGAGCTTCGCGAACTCGTGAAGTCACATAACCCCGGATACGAACCTCAGTTGATCGCCAAGATCGAAAAAGTCGAGGCGATCCGCGAACTCGAAGCCATCACCAAAGTTTGCGATGGCGTGATGGTCGCTCGCGGAGACCTGGGCGTCGAATCGGATATCGCCTGGCTGCCGATTCTTCAGAAGCAGATCATTCGCCACTGCAACGAGCGACGGATTCCGGTCATCACGGCCACCCAGATGCTCGACAGCATGGAAGAGCAGCCGTTCCCGACGCGAGCCGAAGCCGCCGACGTTGCCAACGCCGTGCTCGATGGCACCGATGCCGTGATGCTTTCCGGCGAAACCGCAGTCGGGAAGTTTCCGAAGCGAGCCGTCGCGATGATGGATAACATCGTCCGCTGCACCGAAGACGAAGTCCCACTCCGCGGAGATGTCGACTGGAAAACGGAGTCGAAGAATCGAGCTCTGGTCGTGACTGAAGCCGTCACACTGGGGGCCTGCACCGTAGCCGAACATCTTCACGCCGACCTGATGGTGCTTTGCACCCGCACGGGACGAACGGCTCTGGCCATTTCCCGGCAGCGGAGCAGCATTCCTCTGCTGGCGATCACGAACAGCAAGGTGACGGCCTCAAAGATGTGCCTGTACTGGGGTGTCATTCCGGTTCAGAGTGATGTGGTCGAACAGGAAGCCAAAGCGATTCTGGACTTTGCGGTCCGCTGGGGCCAGGAACGAAACCTGATTAAGTCAGGCAGCCGAATTGTGATGATTTCCGATACCGAATGGGGAGCAGAAGGTCACGACATGATGGTCGTTCATGTCGTCCGCTGATCTCCGCGAGGAGTAGCGATATGCAGGAAAAGAAAGCGGCTCACGAAAGTTACGAAGCCTTTGCCGATCGACTGATCCGGGAAGCGGAAACACGCGGCGAGTTCGCGAATCTTCCCGGCTTCGGCAAGCCGATCCCGAATCTCGACAAACCGCGCGACGAGAACTGGTGGATCAAGGACAAGCTGAAGCGGGAGAATTTCAACCTGCTTCCGGAACGACTGCAGGTCAAACTCGAAATCGAGAAGCTGCTGGATTCGCTCGACGCCTTCTCAAGTGAATCCCAACTCCGCGGCCGCATTGGCCAGTTGAACCAGAAAGTTCGCGAGGCCCATTTTTCCGCTGCCGATGGCCCGGCCACTCTGCTTACGGAAGTGGACGAAGAGAACGTCGTGGCCCAGTGGCGAGCGCGGCTCGTGACGTAGACAGGCGAGTCAGCCGAGTGGATTGCGATCGTGAGGGGCGATCATCCAGCGACGTCCAAACGTTATTGGGCAGAAGGTTGCCGAGCGGGAGGCAGCCGGACGGGATTGCCATCCTAACCCGAAACGTGAGTGAGGGAACTTCGACCCTGCTCCCTGGCTCAACCTTCGGAAGGAAGAGAGATTGACCACTCTCAGTCGCGGGAGTGGACCGCGCATAAAAAAAGAAGGTGAAGAAAGAGGGGACTTTCTTCACCTTCCAGATTCTCATTCGGCCTGAAGCCGTGTCGTTATCAGCAGTCTCACGACTGCGTCAAACTAGTTGCAGCAGTGCGGTGCACAGCAGCTGGGAGCACAGCAGCTCGGGCAGCAAGCGTCGTCGCAGCAGACGTCCGGGCAGCAGCAGCTCGGAGCACAGCAGCTAGGAACGCAGCACTTTTCTTCCGGGCAGCAGCAGCTTGGAGCACAGCAAGACGGGCAGCAAGCGTCGTCACAGCAAGTGTCCGGGCAGCAGCAGGTCGGAGCACAGCAGGTCACGTCGCAGCAGTTGTCGTCACAGCAAGCGTCCGGGCAGCAGCAGCTGGGAGCACAGCAAGTCGGGCAGCAATCGTCAACGCAGCATTCGTCCGGGCAGCAGCAGGAAGGAACGCAGCAGTCGTCGACGCAGTAGTCTTCCGGGCAGCAGCAGGAAGGAGCACAGCAATCGATGTAGCCACGGCACTTCTTCAGCAGGCGACCCTTGAACAGGCCAGCTTCAGCGTCAGCGAAGCTCATACAACACAGCATCAGAGCAGCAGCGAAACAGATAGTCTTTTTCATTTGAATTCTCCTCGAACTCTTTTCTGAGGACATCGTCGCGAACTGAGTATTTGACTCCGGGGACACTCCCAAAAGGTTCAGTCAGATATCAATTCACTCGACACGGAAAGTAACGGGCAAACCTGTCAGTGTATTTCGGCGATGCTTCACGCAGACACCGCTCGAAATTGTCCAAACTCTGAAGTGAACAGGATCGCAGGCTCAAAATACCGGTTGTTCCGGTTATGACGGTTGAACCGCATTCCGGCAGACCACCACACATGTCCAACCGCGTGTGCACACAGAAGGACTGCCGGAATTCAATTCGTTCCTGGGGAGCAACGTTCGATATCGCAAGTCCGGTCATCATCATTGCTGTCAATCACTGAGGACGTGCAGCAGGAAGAAGACTGCCTGCCTGATTCACCTGTTGCCTGAAACCGTCCGCGAAGGAGCCGCTCTTGAAGAAACCCGTAAGCGACAGAAAGGTGGGCTATTACCGTCTCGTCAAACTGTTAAGACTGGTGATAGTTTTCTGTCCGGTCATCCTCGCTGCCCGAAGGCCGCTTTCCGTTTCAGGTCCGAATCCCGGAAGGATCCGGCTCACTCGTCGGCGGACACCACTGTCAGGTTATTGCCGTCGACATAGAGAATTTCGGATGTCCTCGGCTGCCATTCCGTAAGGAAATCTTGGACAACGTCTTCCTTATCCAGGTGATAGCCTCGACGTGAATTACCTCGCTTGACATCCAGCGCAAAACCCCTGAAAACAAGGCGTTCCGACAGATCACCCGGGTTTTCGCCGGCATTTTTGCCTCGAAACCTTGAGCCGATTCCGCGGTTGAGGCTTCAACACCTTCGAAAAAGAAAAAGCCGCACAGCTCGATGCTGTACGGCTTTCACCGGTTGATCCGATTGTACATGGGCCAGGCAGGACCTAGATCTGGTCGAGGGCCTGCTTCAGGTCGCCAATAATGTCGTCAATATCTTCGATTCCGACCGACAGGCGTACGAATTCCGGACGGACGCCGGTCGTCAGCTGCTCTTCGGTGGAAAGCTGCTGGTGCGTTGTGCTCGCCGGATGAATGATCAGCGACTTCGCATCGCCAATGTTGGCCAGGTGCGAGAACAGCTTCACGCTGTTGATCAGCTTGATACCCTTCTCGCGCTGCTGCTCAGGAGAATCGCCGGCGATGCCGAAGCCGAAGACCGAGCTGCAGCCGCGTGGCAGATACTTCTTGCCCAGCTCGTAGCTGGCGTGCGACTTCAGTCCAGTGTGATTCACCCACGAGACCTTGGGATGATCGTCGAGGAACTCGGCGACTTTCAGCGCGTTCTCGCTATGCCGTGGCATCCGCAGATGCAGCGTTTCGAGTCCCTGCAGGAACTGGAAGGCATTGAACGGACTCATCGAAGCCCCGGTATCCCGCAGAATCTGCGTCCGAGCTTTGATGATATAAGCCATGTTCATCGGGCCAAAGGTTTCGAAGAACTTCATGCCGTGATAGCTCGGTTCCGGCTCGGTCAGTTCCGGGAACTTCCCGTTGTCCCAGGGGAAGTCTCCCTTCTCGATGAGAATCCCGCCGATCGTGGTGCCGTGACCGCCAATGAACTTCGTGCAGGAATGCACGACAATATCGGCTCCCCACTTGAACGGCTGGCAGAGATACGGCGAAGCGGTTGTGTTGTCGACGATCAGCGGAATACCGGCATCGTGAGCGATTTTCGCAATCGCTTCGAAATCGGGCACGTCGGCTCCGGGGTTGCCAACCGTTTCGACGAACAGAGCACGGGTGTTGTCGTCAATCGCCGCCTTGAAGCTCGACGGATCGGTCTGATCCACAAACTTGCAGTCGATGCCCAGCTTCGGCAGCGTGTAGTGGAACAGGTTGTAGGTTCCGCCGTACAGGCTCGAAGACGACACAACGTTCTTGCCGGCTCCCATAATGTTCAGGATGGAGTAGGTGACCGCCGAAGAACCGGAAGCCAGTGCCAGCGCCCCGGAACCACCTTCAAGAGCAGCCAGACGCTTCTCCAGCACATCGCACGTCGGGTTCATCAGACGCGAGTAGATGTTCCCGAACTCCTGCAACCCGAAGAGTCGGGCAGCGTGATCGGTATCGTTGAAGACATACGACGTCGTCTGATAAATCGGCACGGCCCGCGAATTGGTCGTCGGATCGGGCACCTGCCCGGCATGTAGACAAAGGGTATCGGCACCGTAATTCGGTTCTTCACTCATGGTGTCAGCTTTCGTTGGTGTATTAAGAGATGATTCGATTTCAGTGAAGGCTGCCCGGACTTCCAAGTCTGGCTGGCAAGGAACGTGGGATTTATTCTCCAAAGGGTTTCGACCAGATATCGCAATCGACGATCCATTTCGAGTAGTCAGGCGGATCGTGTCCCTTCGTCCCCTTTAGGGGGAGCGGCTTAATCACTCTGCCGGAAGCAGAAGGCCCGAAGGGCGGATGAGAGGGCGATCAGCCAGCGATGTTCCATTCAAATGAGAAGTAACAGCCCGTGGAGCCTGTCACCCGCATTTCCCCCTCACCCTAACCCTCTCCCCCAAGGGGGGCGAGGGAACTTACATAGTCGTGTTTCTATGACAATGTCTCGACAATGAGACAGTCGTTGTGTCGTAGAAAACTCGCAGCAACAAATCTCGCGTCCATGGCGACAAGCGGCGTGTTTATGACGTTCGTCGATTCATTCGCGTCGATTGCGCACAGACAGGAAGTCTGTGTCACCCTGCCGGAGGAACTCGCTCCGTCCGACAGGATGCCACCGCGTTCCTGGAATGCTTAACCCAGCTCGGCAATCGCCTTTTCGAGCATTTCCTTCGACTTGCGAATGCCGGCAAACTCGTCGAGTTCCTTGCCTTCGTACTCGATGCCGCAGTAGCCGGAGTAGCCCGCCTCTTTGACGATCTGCATCATCCGCAGGATGTCGGTCTTCTTGTTGAAGCGACTGTCGACAGTCATGAACGGCTGGTCGTCGACGAAGTCGTGCGTCTTCACGCTAACAGCCTTCGCGAACGGCATCAGTTCTTCGACGCCCTGATACCGGTCGTACCAGATGTCCTTATTGCGATCGATGGCGAAGTTGCCGAAGTCGGGCAGGGTGCCGCAGCGGGGATTGTCGACCTTCTTCATCACGCTCGACAACCAGGCTCCACTCGAGGAGAGCCCACCGTGATTCTCAACAATCACGTTCATCCCCTGTGGAGCGGCATATTCCGTGAGACGGCTCAGACCATCGGCAGCCCGATCGATCTGCTCTTCATAAGTACCGCTGCTGGCGGCGTTCACGCGGATCGAGTGGCAACCGAGGAACTTCGCGGCATCGACCCACTTGTAGTGATTCTCGACGGCCTGGGTTCGCTTCTTCTCATCAGCGTCGCCCAGGTTCCCTTCGCGGTCGATCATGATCAGCAGGCTGGTGACGCCTTCTCCCTGAGCACGGGACTTCAGGTCTTTCAGGTACTTCTCGTCCGTCGCCTTGTCCTTGAAGAACTGGTTGACGTACTCAATGCCGGTAATGCCGAATTCCTGCTTGGCCGTTTTGGCGAAGTCGAGCGGGTCGAGCTTGCCATCAAAGAAGGCCTTGTGCAGAGACCACTGTGCCAGCGAGATCTTGAATTCCTGAGACTTGGGGGCGGCGAAGGCCGAGGGCATTCCCGGCAACAGCAGACCGGCACCCACAGCGGAACAGGTTTGCAGAAACTGACGGCGTGAAACGGACATCGAGCTCTCTCCAGAAGATGAAATGGCAACTTGATTTCGTTGGGAAATTACAAGCCTTTGAGCATACGAAACCACCGCGGCGGGAACAATTCAACGCCCCCGTCCCCTTTCCAAAGATGCCAATTCCAATTCGCCGGAAAGGTTCGCCCAATCGGCACGTTCGCCGTGAATCCCTTCAGTCACTCGTAAACAACCGCTGATCGATGTACAACGAAGTCTCCCGGCGTTCGCCCGCTTCCATTCCACCCGTTCAAGAGAGGAATGCTGTCTGATGAGATCCCTGCCTGTCGCTTCCCTGCTGCTCGGCCTCTGCCAGATCCTGCTGTTCGCTTCCGTCGCGACTGCCGAACGCCCCGAACACGTGGTCCTCGTCATGGCCGACGACATGGGCTGGGGACAGACCGGATACTTCAACCATCCTGTTCTGAAGACTCCCAATCTCGACGCCATGGCCGCAAGCGGCCTGAGACTCGACCGCTTTTACGCCGGGGCTCCGGTATGCTCGCCAACAAGAGCCACGGTGCTGACCGGCCGAACGAACATGCGAACCGGCGTTGAAAGTCACGGGTACGCCCTCCGGCAGCAGGAGCCGACCATTGCCGAGGCTTTGAACGAAGCCGGGTTCGTGACCGGTCATTTCGGCAAATGGCACCTCGATGGCTATCGCGGCCCGGGCGCTCCCATCCTGAAAGACGATCCTTACAGTCCCGGTCACTTCGGATTCGACCACTGGCTGTCAGTCACCAACTTCTTCGATCGAGATCCCATCATGAGCCGCATGGGAACGTTTGAAGATCACAAGGGCGACTCGTCCGAGGTTGTCGTCGACGAAGCGCTCAAGTTCATCGGCAGACAGGTGAAGAACGAGAAATCGACGTTCACCGTCATCTGGTACGGCACGCCACACAGTCCGTTCAAGGCGTCCGACAAGGACATGGAGCCATTTCGGGATCTCGACGAACAATCCCGCAATCACTACGGAGAACTCGTCGCGATGGACCGCAGCATCGGCACGCTGCGATCCGGCCTGAAAGACCTCGGCATCCAGGATGACACCCTGTTCTGGTTTTGCAGCGATAACGGCGGGCTACCCAAGATCACGCCTGAAACCGTCGGCGGCCTGCGCGGCTTCAAAGGGTCCCTCTACGAGGGTGGACTCCGTGTCCCCTGTGTCATCGAATGGCCAGCCGGGATTCCCGCTGGTCGCATCAGCACGTTTCCGGCCTGCACGATGGACATCGCTCCGACCGTTTCCGATCTGCTCAGCCTGCCCGACTCCTGGAATCTGCAGCCGCTCGATGGCATCAGCCTGACAAAGCTCTTCACGGAAGACCATCAGCAGCGAGAGCAGCCGATCGGCTTCCAGTGCCTCGGGAACACGGCCATGATCGACAACAATCAGAAGATCCTCTACGTGAAGCCAAGGAAAGCGAAAGAGATTTCCATCGAACAGTACGACCTCGCCGCCGATCCGCATGAAGAGAAGAACATCTACAACGAATCAGATCCGAGTTCCCAGCGACTGAAAAAGCAGCTCGATGACTGGGTTGCCTCCGTCGAACGCAGCATCGCCGGAGAAGATTATCCGGCAGGCAAGGTCGATCCCCCAACACCCGAGCCCCGCACCTGGACCGAAACCGAGGAATACGCCCCGTACCTCGACGACTGGAAAAACCGCTGGGAATACCGCTCCCGCCTCAACAAGTAACGCCAACATTCGCCGTCAAACAGAAGTCACGTTCCGAGCACCACTGGCTCCGCCAGTGCCCGTGCCATCCCACCGTAGATAACCGATCCGTAGGCTGGGATAGCGAAGCGTATCCCAGCAATCGGACGAAGCCGTTAAACGGGCGATCCGTTCTGCAATCCAACACGGTCGCCCACGCTACGCAGTCGTGATGCTGGAACAAGATTCCGCCTCTTCAACCTGCAGGATTCCATCATCGAATGACGCTGGTTGCCACGTTTTCTGGTATTCTGCGATTTCCTATTGAACCTTTCCCCCTCCACTGACGGCTTCTCATCTGAGGCTCACACACAACTCCGTATCTCGGGAGACACACGTTCGATGACGTGACTGATACCGACAACAAAATGAGCGATCACGACGAAGCCCTGACCGAAAAGCTCCGCGTCATGCAGGCGCAGGCTCGCGATGAGGCGGCTTTTCAGTGGCTGGTGCAACAGTACGAGCGACGACTGCTCTACTATCTGCATCGGTTCACCCGGCCGGCCGAGGCGGCTGATCTGCTGCAGGATGTCTGGCTGCGGGTCTACCTGAAACTGCCCGATCTGAAGGCTCCGGAAGCGTTTCGCGTCTGGCTATACAAGATCGCTCACGATGTCGCCGTCAATCAGTTGCGGAAGAAGAGCCGTCGCGAAGCTGCGGCCTTTCAACGGGTCGATGAAGCAGAGGTCTCCGCCGAATCGGTCGATGACGTTGAGTTGCTCGAGAACATCGAACTGGTTCACCGGGCTCTCCAGGAGTTGTCCGTGCCTCATCGAGAAATCCTGACGTTACGGTTTCTCGAAGATCTGGAACTGAATGAGATCGCCGAGGTCATTTCGTGTTCACTCGGCACCGTCAAATCCCGGCTGCATTATGCCCGGACGGCGTTACTGAAAATCGTGAAGGAGCAGTGCGGTGAATGAGACGCACTCGCCGGCGTTCCAGCGGGAACAACTTCTGGCCCAGGACGCCGCCACCTCGAACTTCAATTACGAGGAGTTTCGCATGCAACTGCAGAATCGAATCAGCCACCTGGAGAAACGGGCCCGGCAACTTCAAAAGGCAATGTGGATCAGCGCGGGCGTCCTGATTCTCTGTTTCCCCGCCGTTCTGGTCATCGAAGGATTTCGGCTGACCGAAATTCCATGGGTACTCCCGCTCTGGAGCGGCATCGGCATGCTCTCGTTGTTTCTGGCCGCCGTCTTCAGCGGCATCTACAGCTCCCGATATCGCCCGCTGCTGAAGCGAGCCCAGTACGACCTTCAATTGTCGATGATCACCGAACTTCAGGCCCAGGTCGCTGAGATCAATCGCAAACTGGCCGAACGATAAAGCCCCGCGTCGCGTCCCCAGTCAATACGCCGCGCGGCCCGAACAGCTATTCCCCCAAATCGTGTTCGTTTTCCACAATCGTGAACCGCTGGCTGAGAGACCACAGCCGAGCCGGTTGCGTCGTCACTCGTCCGACGGCGACGGGCACGGAAAGGTAGTAGCTCAGCGTGACCCTCCGCTTCGAGAGCTCGCCTTCTTTCAGGCTCGTCGGTTTGAAGCCATGAGACGTGGGGCTGAGGTAGAGGTTGTAGCCGTCCGGCAGACGTTCCTCCGCCAGAACTCGCTGCAACGCCTGAACGATCTCTCTGCGATCGTGTTTGTCACTCTCGGCTATCCGTTCGATTGCGACCTCGATTGCTTCAAACACACGTTCCTTCGTAATCGGCTCCGGTTTCAGCACCCCATATTCTGCTGCGACCCGCTCATTCACCCTTAGAATGAGCCGCTCCAGCCGTCGCTCCTCCGAGGAAGCCTCGACCGACGCGAAGCTGGTTGCAGACAGGGTCAGGAACAGTGCAGACAGACAAACTGCGAAACTTCGCCGTAGAGACATGATGAAACCTTCCGCTGAGAACGTCGTGGCGAATGGAGAGAGCACATTGGCTACTCCGTTCATCGTAAACGGTGATCGCTCGCTGTCACGATCGATTCGAGTGAGATCTCTCTCGCCGTGTGCCACTGGCTCCGCCAGTGCTTCACGAACGACGTTCTCCGAAGAGCTCCACTGGCAGAGCCAGTGGCACACAATCTCAATACTTGCTCAATGCCTGCCGGGAGTTTCTCTGACACCTTTTTCCGTGCAGACCTTCGATCATATCCTTTTGTCGTCTATGATCGGGACGAAGAATCATTTCCTCTTTCGATGACGACGACTTCCCATGAAACGACGAACTTTCCTCGCCTCCAGCCTCGGGGCTGTTTTGTGCTCCCAGATTCGACTTGCCGCCGCGGACAAGGACCAGCCGCATGTGTTGCTGCGGTCTTCATGGCAGACCGTTAATATTGGCGACATCGCTCACACGCCGGGGGTGCTCGCACTGCTGGAGAAGCATCTGCCGGAAGCGAAGGTGACCCTGTGGGCGAGTGATGTTCGCAATGGCGTGCGGGAATTGCTGGAAGCTCGCTTTCCGAATGTCCGCATTGTGCAGCGGGGGCCGGACGTTGATGAGATGCTGAAGCAGTGCGATTTCCTGCTCCACGGCTCGGGGCCCTCACTCGTCGCACAGCGGGATGTGCAGCGCTGGAAGGATGAGACCGGGAAACCGTTCGGCGTCTTCGGCATTACGCTCGGCTCGGCCGATGAGAAGCTGGTCACGCTGCTGTCGTCGGCCGACTTTGTTTTCTTCCGCGATTCGGTCTCGCTCGACTTTGCGAAAGGGGTCGAGATCAAAGCTCCGATTATGAAGTTCGGACCAGACGGAGCGTTCGCAGTCGACATCGCCAACGATGCAGCCGCCGAGAAGTTTCTGGCCGAACATGACCTGCAGCCCGGCAAGTTCATGTGCTGCATTCCCCGGCTGCGATACACGCCATACTGGAAGATCAAGGATCGCCCCTTCGATGAAGCCCGGCATCGTCGCAATGAAGAGATGAAGGCACAGGATCACGCACCGATCATTGAAGCAATCACTCAGGTGGTCACGCAGACCGACATGAAGGTGCTGCTCTGCCCGGAAGACATGTCGCAGATGGAAGTCGGCAAGGTCAACATCTACGACCAGCTGCCGCCGCAGGTTCGCGAGCGGGTCGTCTGGCGGGAAAACTATTGGCTCACCGATGAAGCGATCAGCACCTACCGCCGCTCGGCCGGTCTGTTCGGACTGGAGATGCATTCGCCAATCATGTGCGTCGGAAATGGCATCCCGGCTGTGGTCTGCCGCTTTGCTGAGCAGACGAGCAAGGGCTTCATGTGGCGGGACATCGGCCTGAATGACTGGCTGTTCGATCTCGATTCCGCCGAGGACCGCAGCCGCGTGGCGGACACCGTGCTTGCGATCGCCAAAAATCCCGCAGCCGCCAAAGAGAAAGCCGCGGCTGCCCAGAAGCGAGTCGCGGCCATTCAGAAATCGATGGTCGAACAAGTCGGCGATTCCGTCGGACTGCCGAGTTAGTCCTTCTCTTTGCGGACCGGTTCGTAGATCTCAAGGAACGTCTCGACGCCGAGTGCCAGGCTGCCACGGCAGCGATCGAACACTTTGGCGAAGTCTTCCCGTGTCTCGAAGAAACTCTCGACGCTGATCCAGACGTGGTTGTCGACGATCATCCCTTTGGCACATTTCACGCTCCGGCAGACGACTTCGATGTCATCGGTGGCCCCGATGTTGTCAAAGAGGCCCAGCTTGACGATGCCGGGAGCCACGAGTCGAAAGAACTGCTCATCTTCGTTGTCGATGATAATGAAGCAGTCGATGCCTTCATCGACATAGTGAATATCGCCGTCTTCATCGACTTTCGGGTCGAGTCCCAGTTCGGTCAGATGATCGATGTAAACCTGCTGAGCAGCCGTCGGCTTCTTCTCCTCGACCGGCGGCGGAGCCGGTTGATCGTCGGGGGAGGAGGACCGACTGCCAAACAGGGCGGCTCCGGACCGGGTGGCACTCTGAGCCATCGCCGGAACCGTCATCGTCAGGCAAAGCAGAATCGCAGGAACGGCTGAAAGTTTCATAGCGGCTTCTTTCGTTCAACGTCGGAGCATTCAGCGGACTGGTCGCATCATTTTTCTATAAGCGGACAGGAACGGCACTGTCAAAGAGTCATCGTCCGTTCACGCTGAATCGCGGGTGATTGCAGGCATTTAGCCAGTACATCGAGCACAACACGAACGGATCACCAGATCCCCCGACGTCACGTTACGCGGGTTCTCCCGGCTGCGCGGGGAAAACTGGCCCGAAGAAGGGCGGCGAGACGATGCTGATTCGGGAGAATCATTGGTCTCAGCAGCAGAGGCGACAGACGTGTCGACTGTCCAAACACCGCAGGAGCAGCCGCTGGCTCGCGAGGGATTCCTCATCGCGATTGTCGCCCTGCTCGGGCTGGGAACGATGATGGTCTTTTCCTCGACGGGAGCCACGCGCACGCTCGAATTGCGAACGGGCTTTCTGCAGAAGCATCTCATCTTCCTGCTCGCCGCAGGCAGTGTGTTCCTTACCCTCATGCAGATGCCGACACGCTGGGTCATGCGAGCCGCTCCGTGGGTCTTTCTGGGAGTGACGGCTCTGCTCGGACTCGTGCTGATTCCCGGCATCGGATCCGAAGTGAACGGAGCCCGTCGCTGGTTTCGTCTCGGCACGGTTTCGTTGCAGCCCTCCGAACTGATGAAGATCGCCCTGCCGCTCCTGCTCGCCTGGCTGCTGCGCGAAACGCGTCCCGGCTGGAAGAAACTCCGAACGACGGTTGCGTTCTGCGCATTGCTGTTCGCTCCAATCCTGATCGCTCTGCAGCCCGACCTGGGAACGTCGGTGCTCGTCTTTACGATGGGAGCCTGCTTCCTGTTTCTGGCCGGCTATCCGGTGTGGCTGTTCGTGCTCGGCTGCGCAAGCATCATCCCGGTCCTCGGCGGACTGATGATGTTCCGACCGTATCAACTCCAGCGCCTGGCGTCGTACTTCGACGCTCTCGGCCACTGGGAGAACGCGCAGTATCAGGTGAAGCAATCGCTGCTCTCCATCGGCTCCGGCGGACTGTGGGGCACCGGCCCGGGACGCGGCCTGCAGAAATTGAGCTTCCTTCCGGAATCGCACACTGACTTTGTGTTCGCGGTCATCGGCGAAGAACTCGGCCTCGTTGGAACACTGGCGACGATCGGGCTGTGGATTCTGCTCTTCCTCTGCGGCGTCCGACTGGTGAGCCGCGTGATCGACGACCGAGAACGCTTCGCCCTGGCCGGCACACTCCTCGCCGGCATCGTCCTGCAGGCCGTCATCAACACCTGCGTCGTGACCTCACTCCTGCCTCCGAAGGGAATCTCGCACCCACTTCTCAGCTACGGCGGCAGCAATCTCCTGGCGACAATGATCGCCTTCGCCCTGATTCTGAACCTGACCCGCAACCCCAAAGAGACTCCACTCCAGTAGGGTCCGCTGTGCGGACGCGGCAACCGCGTCCCAGGCAATCACGAGCATCTCTGCTCCCACCAAAGATCACTTGGCACCTGCTATTGGCCCGTTTCTGCCAGCCGAACGCAGGCGTCCTCTCCCAGGTTGGCCTATGGATTGTGTCCGCCGAGGGGTGCCACTGCTGGCTTGCCCAGCAGTGCGATCTCAGTTCCGCATGACGAACGATCACCGACAGCCTAATCACAACGAGGAATACCCGGACTGAAGCAGAGAGAATCATCACTGCGTGGAACACGACTAACGCGTCCGCACAGCGGCCCCTACGTTTGCGGATCGCAGGCTGGCAATGTGATGCGGAAGCGGGTGCCTTTGCCGACTTCGCTGGCGCATTGGATCGAGCCTCCGTGAGCTTCGATGATCTTGCGAACCGTCGGCAGTCCCAAACCGGAGCCGCCCGGGCGAGTCGAATAGAAGACGTCGAACATCTTCTCCTGCACATGTTGCGGAATACCGTTGCCGGTGTCGATAATCTCCAGCACGACACCCTCCTCTGAACGGTACGTCTGAAATTCGAGGGTTCCCCCTTCGGGCATCGCCTGCTGAGCGTTGCGGGTCAAATTCAGCAGGGCTCGTCGAAATTGAGCCGGATCGAGGAGCGTCTGCGGCAGATCGGTCGCCAGATGGGGCGAGATCTCGATCTGACTGGCCGCGAAGTCGGGCTTGAGAAAGTCAATCAGTTCGCGGACGTAATCAGAAAGATCGTGCGGCTCCCGGTGGATCTCCATCGCACTGTTGGCAAACTGCAGAAACGTATTCAGGAACGTCTGCAGGCGATCGCACTCGCCCTGGATCGTTGTCAGCCGCTGTTGCATTCGACGATCACGCGGATTGTCGGAATCGGACAACTCTTCGCGAAGGACTCCCAGATTCAGAGAGATCGTCGAAAGCGGATTACGGATCTCATGAGCCAGCCCGCCGGCCAGTTCCGCGATCTCGCGATACCGCATTTCGAGCATCTGGTTGGTCGCCTGATCACGGTCAGACATGTCACTGTCCTGAGAAGTCGGGCATAAAGGCATCGAGCAGCCCGTGTGGAAGTCGTCGCAGAGAGAGCACAGCTGGACGGCTCATGGTAACGAGACGGATTGGATTCGGCTAACGTGGCCGAGGAGGTGCACGTCGCAATTTACTAGGGCTTGAACGGAAACAGGCAGCGGAATACCGCTGCCTGCACCTGATTCAATCCGATTTCAAGCTCGACCTTAGTCGTCAAAGCTCAGATCTTCTTCATCGGTTTCTTCTTCGCCTTCGCCTTCGGCATCAGCTTCCGGCAGCAGAGCCTTACGGGACAGCTTGACCCGGTTCTGCTCGTCGACGGCGATGACTTTGACTTCCATCTTGTCGCCGATCTTGCAGACGTCCGAGACGTTCTTCACGAAGCCGTTCGACAGCTCGCTGATGTGACAGAGTCCATCTTTGCCCGGAGCGATTTCAATGAAGGCTCCAAAGTCTTTGATAGCGATCACGGTGCCGTTGTAAACACGGCCGACGCGGACTTCTTCGGTCATCGCTTCGATGCGGGCCTTGGCCTCTTCAGCGCCTTTGCCCTGCGAAGCGGCGATCGTCACGGTGCCGTCATCGGTGATGTCGATCTGCGTGCCGGTATCTTCCTGCAGCTGACGAATGTTCTTGCCACCTGGTCCGATCACCAGACCGATCTTCTCCGGATCGATCTTGATGGTTTCGATTCGCGGTGCCAGCTCGGAAATCTCTTTCCGCGGGCGACGAATTTCGGTCAGCATCGTCTTGAGCAGTTCGAGGCGAGCCTTGCGGGCCTGCTCCAGAGTCTTGCGAATGATCTCTTCGTTGATCCCGTCGATCTTCAGGTCGAGCTGAATCCCGGTGATCCCCTTCTGGGTTCCGGCCACCTTGAAGTCCATATCGCCGAAGTGGTCTTCATCACCGATGATGTCGGTCAGCAGAACGTACTTCGAACCATCCTTGACGAGACCGATCGAGATCCCGGCGACCGGCTGACGAATCGGCACGCCGCCGTCCATCAGAGCCAGCGTGGCGTTACACACCGAAGCCATCGACGAGCTGCCGTTCGATTCGGTGATGTCGGAGATGATCCGGATCGTGTACGGGAAGGTTTCTTCGTCCGGCAGGACCCACTGAACCGAACGTTCCGCCAGTGCACCGTGACCGATTTCGCGACGTCCTGGTCCCCGGATCGGGCGGCATTCGCCAACCGAGTAGGAGGGGAAGTTGTAATCAAGCATGAATCGCTTGGTGTGCTCGCCGAACAGGTCTTCAACCCGCTGCTGATCGCGAACGGTTCCGAGCGTCAGCGTGGCCAGCGACTGGGTTTCCCCACGAGTGAAGAGAGCCGAGCCGTGCACGCGGGGAATGTTGCCCACTTCGCAGAACACATCGCGAAGTTCGTTCGTCGAACGACCATCCAGCCGCTTTCCGGCCAGTGTCAGTTCGCGACACATTTCCTTGTCGACCTGGTAGAAGGCTTCCTTGAACTGGCCGAGAGTCCGACCTTCGTCGTCGACCAGGGCTCCTTCCGGGAAGAGCTCGTTGACGAGTTCTTCACGAACGGCGGCGGCTCCTTCAGAACGAGCCGTTTTGCTCGGGTTGGAGCGAGCCGACTTCAACTTGTCGGCGGCCTTTTCGCGAACGATGGAAAGGAACGGGTTCTTTTCCGGTTCAGCGTATTCGGTCGGCTCGACGCCCACCTTCTTGGCCAGTTCTTCCTGCAGGCTGCACAGTTCGCCGATTGCCTTGTGAGCGAACATCAGGGCATCGACCATGATGTCTTCCGGAATCTGGCGACCGAAACCTTCGATCATCAGGATCGATTCGCGGTTCCCGGCGACGACGAGGTCGAGTTCGCCAGCATCAGTCTGAGCCTGAGTCGGGAAGAGAATGAACTTGCCATCTTCCATACCAACCCGGACGGCACCGATCGGCCCCTGGAAGGGAACCGGAGCCAGACACAGAGCGGCACTCGCACCGTTGATCGACAGCACGTCGGACGGGTTTTCGAGGTCGCTGGCCAGAACAGTCGTCTGCACCTGAACTTCGTCGCGGAACCCCTTGGGGAACAGCGGACGCAGCGGACGGTCCGTCAGGCGAGCCGTCAGAATTTCGTGCGTGGAAGGACGACCTTCCCGCTTAATGAAGCCACCGGGAAATTTCCCGGCTGCGGCGTAACGTTCGCGGTAATCGACGGTCAGCGGGAAGAAGTCGATCCCCTCACGGGCCGGCCCGGTCTGGGCGGCAACGAGAAGGGTGGTTTCGCCGTATTGAACGAGCACGGCTCCACTGGCCTGCTTAGCGATTTGACCGGTCGTCAGCGAGAGACGCCGACCGGCAATTTCCTTTTCAACAACAATTTTTTTTCCAGACACTGCAATATTTCCTGTCGTCTGTTTTCTTACAAAGAGACGGGCGGCAACAACGCATGACATGCCAGTACCGCAAGAGAGCCCGATGCCCTCTGTTCCTGCCCAAAACCGCCAGCAATGCGATAGCAAATGACCAACGGCAAACGGCGCCCGTCAGTGAATGGTCCCAGCGCAGCCCTATAGCTGCCGCACCGACCAGAGGCAATTTCATCCGCCGAGAGAGATGGCGGACACGTCAACAACAAACACCCAATACAACAAAAACCCGACGATCATCTCGCCGGGCTTTGCGATTACTTTCTCAGATTCAGCCGCTCGATCAGAGATGCGTAGCGAGCGGGATCCTTACCGCGAACATAGTTGAGCAGGCGGCGACGGCGGCTCACCAGCATCAGAAGTCCACGGCGGCTGGCAAAATCTTTGCTGTGCGTCTTCAGGTGAGCGGTCAGCTCACTGATCCGATGCGACAGCATGGCGATCTGCACGTCTGGCGAACCTGTGTCGGCATCCGTGCGTTTGTAATCGCCGATCAGTTCCTGCTTCTTCTCTTTCGTGATTGACATTCTTCAATACACCCTAAAACAAATCCTACACACTTCCCGCCGGTGAACGTCCCACCCGCAGGCCGATACATATCTTTTTCGAACTCGCGTACTTCGCGGAATGCGACAATGTAGCGATCTCAGATCGGCATTTCAACATCAAGCCCCCAGCCGGATCGAATTCCAGGAAAAGTCCGCTGGCAAACCGGCTTCGCGACCTCCTACGACCGACACGTTCTTCTCAGACGTCAGTTTTTCGATTCGACTTCACCTGCCTCAGCTGGGAATCGCCGAACAGATCGGCTAACGTGGATGCATCCAGATTTTCAGCCGATCTCAGCGATCTCGAACCGTCGGGGAACTCTCCCGTGATCGAACCAGTATCCGACAATCCGATTCTCGAAATGTCCGGGATCTCCAAGCGATTCGGGGCGACCGTGGCTTTGAAGAATGTCTCCCTGAACGTCCGACCGGGCCGGGTGCTGGCCCTTATTGGCGAGAATGGAGCCGGCAAAAGCACGTTGATGAAAGTCCTGAGCGGGTCGATTTCGCCTGATTCCGGAGAAATGCGACTCGAAGGACAGGCTTACCGGCCGTCTGACCCACACGCCGCCCGACTGGCCGGCGTGAGCATGATCTATCAGGAGTTGACGATCGCCCCTGATCTGAACGTGGAAGACAATCTCATGCTGGGCTGCGAATCATCGCGATTCGGCCTGCTCGACCGTTCGACTCAGCGGAAGCGGATGCAGGATGCCCTCGAAATGCTGCGAATCGCCCATTTGCCGAAGAACGTTCCCGCCCGCCGACTCTCCCCGGCTCATCAGCAACTCATCGAAATTGCCCGAGCCCTGGTCCTCCAGTCGAAGATCGTGATTTTCGACGAGCCGACCAGTTCGCTTGCCGCTGAAGATGTCCAACACCTTTTTTCGGTGATTCGCGTTCTCCAGCAGCGAGGGCTCGGCATTGTCTACATCAGTCACTTTCTCGAAGAAGTCCGGGAGCTGTGCAGCGATTACGTGATTCTCCGGGATGGCGAAGACGTCGCCTCAGGGGAATTGAAGGACATCACCGACGACGAGATCGTTCACCAGATGGTCGGGCGAGAGCTGGACGAACTGTTTCCGTCGGTGCCTCACGAGCGAGGCGATCTCCTGCTCGACGTCGCCGATCTGTCGGGATACGGGTTCCCGAAGAACGCCTCAATGCAGCTGCATCGCGGCGAAATCGTCGGCCTGGCCGGACTCGTCGGAGCTGGGCGGACCGAGTTTGCCCGCTGCCTGTATGGCCTCGATGCCGTCCGCTCCGGTTCCGTGCGAATCACCACTCTCACGCCGGCTTCGAACCCGCGGGCCCGTATCAAAGCCGGAATGGGAATGGTGTCGGAAGACCGAAAAACAGAAGGACTTGCGCAGAATCTGTCGATCAATGACAACCTCACCATGTCGCGGATGGGAGGCTACAGCCGCCTCGGATTCGTGAATCTGGCCGCCCGTCGTCGCAATGCCGCTGAGTGGATGAAGAAGTTGCAGGTCAAGGCCCGCAGTTCCGAGCAGCCGATTCAGGACCTTTCTGGCGGGAACCAGCAGAAGGTCGCGATCGCCCGCGTGCTGCATCAGGAAGCGGAGATTCTACTGCTCGACGAGCCGACGCGGGGCATTGACGTCCGGACCAAATCGGAGATCTACCGGCTGATCGGCGAGTTCGCAGCCGAAGGGAAGGCGGTTCTGTTCATCAGTTCCTACTTGCCCGAACTGATGGCCGTCTGTGATCGCATCGGCGTGATGGCCCGCGGACAACTCCTGGAGTTTCGACCGACCTCGGAATGGACCGAAGCCGAAATCATGCGGCGAGCGATCTCCCGCTGAGACGTGAAGCGATCGGGCAAACTCCGCAGCTTTCCCAACCCGAAGGTTCAGCGAGGAAAATCGACAGGGATTAACACCCACAACAGCGGTTTCCACAGGGTTAAAACTGGATTTCCCACCTGTTTTTGAGCCTGAACAACGTCACAGTCGGTGTCGATGTTTTCCACGACATATGCACGCGCACGTTTCCCTTTACCCGTTCTCCCGGTTAGAGTATGTATCAAAGGCTGTTGATCGTCCGGGACTCCCCGGCGGTCCGGCTTTGAGTCGCTCACCATCCGACGAACCTCTGAATTACCTCATAGTGGGAGAATTTTTATGGCACCGGAACAGTCACCTTCCCGCCGCGATTTCATCAAGGCTTCGGCAACAGCCGCAGCCGGCACGGCCTTCCTGACCAGCGTCGTGAATCCGAATCGCGTGTTCGCCGCCGGCGATGACACCATCAAGATCGGTCTGGTCGGATGCGGTGGTCGCGGTAGTGGAGCCGCCAGCCAGGCGCTCAAGACCGAAGGCAAGGTCGAGCTCTACGCCATGGGCGACATGTTCATGGATCTGCTCGAAAAGAGCCAGAAGCGAATCGAAGCTTCTGTGAAGGGCAACGACACCGCCATCATCAATGTGCCGGAAGAACGTCGCTTCGCTGGCTTCGACGCATATCAGAAGGTCATCGACTCGGGCGTCGACGTTGTCATCCTGGCCACCCCGCCGGGCTTCCGTCCGATTCACTTCGAAGCCGCCATCAACGCCGGCAAGCACGTCTTCATGGAAAAGCCGGTCGCGACCGATGTCGCCGGGGTCAACAAGGTCCTCGATGCCGCCAAGAAGGCCAAGGAAAAGAACCTCAAAGTCGGCGTCGGCCTTCAGCGCCATCACCAGTACACCTACCGTGACATCGTTAAACGAATTCAGGACGGCGAAATCGGCGACGTGGTCGCTCTTCGCGTTTACTGGAACGGTGGCGGCGTCTGGGATCCCCGGATGGCCCGCGAAGAAGCTTCTTCGGAAATGGAATACCAGCTCCGCAACTGGTACTACTACAACTGGCTCTGCGGCGATCACATCTGCGAGCAGCACATCCACAACATCGACGTCGGCAACTGGATCAAGGGAGCTTACCCGGTCCGTGCTGAAGGCATGGGCGGACGTGAAGTTCGTACCGACGCGAAGTATGGCGAAATCTTCGATCATCACGCCGTCGAATTCACCTACGAAGACGGCACCAAGATGTTCAGCCAGTGTCGTCACATCCCCAACTGCTGGAACTCGGTTTCCGAGTACGCACACGGCACCAAGGGATACGCCGATGTCTCCGGAAGTTCCTACCAGACCTACGGCGGCGACAAGTATCGCTACCGTGGCGAGAAGAACGATCCGTATCAGACCGAGCACGACGATCTGTTCCACGCCATCCGTAACAACATCAGCTACGACGAATCTGAGTATGGGGCCATGAGCACCGCGAGCTCGATTCTCGGACGCACCGCGACTTACTCTGGCAAGTCGGTCACGATGTCGGACCTGCTCGCTTCGAACAAGAGCATCATGCCGGAAGAAATGTCGATGTCGGCCACGCCGCCAACGACTCCGGGCAAAGACGGCCGTTACCCGATTCCGGTGCCGGGCGTTTACAAGCCCTACTAAGACATTCCTGAAAAGGAATTAAACTCAGCCGGCCCGGTGACCAGTTCGCCGGGCCGGTTTTTCGTTTGTACGTCGCTTCCCCGGCCCATTCCCTGTGAACGGACTCTGGAGTCGGTCATAATCCAATCGTGACGGCGGCATCCTGCCGCTGATTGCGTGAATCATCTGTACTGGATGCAGGGGCAGGCGAAGCTATGTCCCTGCAAAGAACGTCCGATTTTCTGGGATACGCCTGCGGATATCCCGGCCTACTCACTGAAGCAGCGAAACCGCGTTATGTCATACGATCAGATCAAAGTCGGATTCATCGGAGCCGGGCAGATGGCCACGGCACTTGCCTGCGGATTTCTGGAGAGGCAGATCATCGCCAGCGCCCAACTCGAAGCCTGCGATGTCAACGAGTCTGCCCGCGCCAGTTTCCATGAGAAAACTGGAGTTGACTGCACCGACTCGATTCCTCAGACCGTCACTTCAGTGGACCTGCTGTTTCTGGCCGTGAAACCGCAATATCTCGGTTCGGTCGGCGAGGAAGCGGCTCCTCATCTGAAGCCGAACCAGACCGTCGTTTCGATCGCCGCCGGCGTGACGATCGACAGCCTGCGAACGTACCTCGGCGGGCACGATAACATCATTCGCATCATGCCGAATACGCCCAGCCTTGTCGGAGCCGGTGCAGCAGCAATGGCTGTGTCCGAGAGTGTTTCCGATCAGGCCGCGGCTCTCGTTCAGGGACTGATGGAAAGCGTCGGCCTGTGCGAGCGCGTTCCCGAGAAACTGCTCGACGCCGTGACCGGACTGTCCGGCAGCGGTCCGGCTTACGTGTTTCAGTTTATTGAAGCACTCAGCGATGGAGGCGTGCTGGCGGGCTTGCCGCGAGCAACCGCGACAAAGCTGGCCGCTCAAACGGTCCTGGGAGCCGCCCGCATGGTCCTTGAAACCGGTCAGCATCCCGGTCAGCTCAAAGACGGCGTCACCAGTCCGGGCGGCACCACGATCACCGGGATTTCCGTGCTGGAGAACCACGGATTCCGCGGCGCGGTTATCGATGCCGTTAACGCCGCGACAGACCGGTCGAAAGAACTGAGCGGCAACTGACGACCAATCATCCACTGCAGTAGAGTTCCTCTTGAAACAAGGACTTTGTCGATGAGATCTGCCTTTCTGCTTCTCGCGAGTGTGCTTCTGACGACTTCGGCTTCTGCCGCCGATCAGTGGGCGTTCATCGCCAGCCCGCCCGATCCGCAGGCGATCTATCGGGCCACCCTGAATCCAGAAACGGGCGAACTCGGCCAACTCGAACTGGCTGCCGAAGGAATCCAGACCAGCTTCATGGCCCTGCATCCCAAACTGCCCATTCTCTACGCGGGGTGTGCAGATCGCATCAGCGGCAAGACAAAGGGCGTTATTCGCGCCTATCAGATCGATCGGGCAACCGGGGAACTCAAGCTGATCAGTCAGGCCGAGACCAACGACGGCAGCCCGACGCATATTGAAGTCGCTCCGGAAGGCACGTCCGTCGCCGTCTGCCACTACGGGGGCGACGGCACGTCACTGCTCTCGCTCAACGAGCAGGGAGAGCTGCTCCAGAAATCGCTGTCTCAGATCAAACATCAGGGAAGCAGCGTCAATGAGAAGCGTCAGACCCGCCCGCACCCGCACGGCGTCGCTTATCATCGCGATGGCCAATTTCTGCTGGTTGCGGATCTTGGTAACGATCATGTCGAAGTCTTCGAGATTACGGACGATCGTCAGCTGCGAGAGAAGTCTTACTGGCAGGCCGCTCCAGGAGCCGGGCCG
This sequence comes from Planctomycetaceae bacterium, assembly GCA_017795105.1. GTDB lineage: Bacteria > Planctomycetota > Planctomycetia > Planctomycetales > Planctomycetaceae > Rubinisphaera. Next base: position 3,643,890 of record CP051247.1, on the reverse strand, counting down.
CGACACGTCACCTTTCATTCGAGGCTCGACATCGTTTACTGCATCAACGAACTCGATTCGACGATCAGTGTCCTCCAGTTGAATCCAAAATCGGGAGAACTGTCGGAGTTGCAGACCGTCTCGACCCTGCCGGATGGCTTCAGCGGCAACAATACGACTGCCGAAGTCGTCGTCCATCCCTCCGGCAAATTCGTGTACGGCTCGAATCGGGGCCACGAAAGCACGGCTGTCTTTCGGGTCGACACAAAAACCGGCAAGCTGACGTTTGTCGAACGCGAGCCGACACAGGGGAATCATCCGCGATTCGTCGGACTCGACCGAACCGGATCTGTTTACCTTGCAGCCAACATGCAGAGCAATAATATCGTGTCCTTCCGGGTGAATCCGGAATCGGGCCAACTCGACCCGCTTGGGCAGGTCCTCGAAGTCCAGCGGCCGATGTGTATCGTCTTCACAGCGAAAGAATAACGGAATCATGAAGTTCACGAAGATGCACGGAGCAGGGAACGACTACGTTTACGTCAACCTGTTCCAGGAAAAGCTCCCCGGACCAGCAGCGGACGTCGCTCCGATCGTCGCCAATCGCAACACCGGCATTGGCGGCGATGGCCTGATCCTGATCGAGCCCTCCGACAAAGCCGACGCCCGCATGCGGATGTACAACGCCGATGGCAGTGAAGCCGAGATGTGTGGAAATGGCGTCCGCTGCGTCGCGAAGTACGTTTACGATCACGGCATCGCAAAGAAAGACGAACTGCAGATCGAAACCGGAGCCGGCGTGCTCAAACTGCAGGTCTTCCCGGAGCAGGGCAAGGTCGAACGGGTGCGCGTCAACATGGGTCAGCCGATCCTCGAGAGCGCGAAGATCCCCACCACGCTGCCGGGCGATCCTCCCGTGAATGCTCCACTGGAAGTTGGCGGGCGGACGCTCGAAGTGACCTGTGTTTCCATGGGGAATCCGCACTGCATTACCTTCGTCGATGAAGTGAACGACGACTGGGTCCTCAACATTGGCCCGCTGGTCGAGAAGCACGCCGCGTTCCCGCGTCGCGTGAACGCCGAGTTTATTCAGGTCGTTTCGTCTGAAGAGTTCATCATGCGCGTCTGGGAACGAGGCTCGGGCGAAACGCTCGCGTGCGGCACCGGGGCAACGGCCGTCGCCGTGGCTGGCGTGCTGACCGGCAGAATGGGCCGTAAGGTGACTGGCCATCTGCTTGGCGGCGATCTCGAACTCGAATGGTGCGAGAAGACCAACGATGTCTATATGACCGGTCCAGCCGCCGAGGTCTTCTCCGGTGAGTGGAACGGGTAGAGCATATTCGTAGTTGCCAACTTTGCCGAACTGTCCTTGCGCCCTCAACCGGGGTGACCCCGAAAGATTCTTTCGGGGCGGCGCAGCCGTCGGCGAAGTGGTATTTGACGTCTAATTGAGACGTGGTGCAGTTCTCTGGAATACTATGGGAAGGCTGTCAGTCCACACCACGACAGGTGCATTCTCCGACGGCCTCGCCGCCCTGATAGCACCGCTATCAGGGCCACCTATCGGTATTATCTCTGCGCGTGAAACACTCGGGATCAGCTCTCGGCGATTTCGAAGAGGGCTTCGCGGCGGCCATCGGCGCTCACGGCGAACGGCATCCAGAGCAGGGCGACATCGGCGACGTTGATATCGCTCTTGCGCGGTTTGACCGGATAACTTTCGACTGGCAATTGAGCCGGATCGACCCGCTGCTCCAGCTTTTCCACTTCCTCGTCGAACTGTTTTTCGAGAGCGTGCAATTTTTCCTGTTCGACCTTCAGCTTCTCTTCGGCGATCGCGATATCCCCCTTCTCCCGGGCCGCTCGACCTGCGCTTCGCATCGCGGTTGCCCCTTTCGAGACGTTCGTCTTTGAGAGCACCTTGCGGCCCATAAGGGCGCCGAGAATCGACGAACCGATGGAAATGAACGAACTGTAAGACTGCTCCTTGTACTGAGCCTCTTCGCGTTTGACCCGTTCCTCCGCGCGAAGCACGCGATCGCGGGCGGTCTCGAATTTCGATTTGTACTTGGCTTTCAGCTTCTCGACTTCGAGATCGTTCTGCTCACGGATCTGCTGGGCGACCCGCATGCGGAATCCAGATTCCGACTCCTCTGGAGTGGAATAGAGGGAAGACTCCGGCTCACGCCACAACGGGAGTTGAACGTCCCGGTAAATGAAGTCTCGGAGATGTTTCCGCCAAGAGCGAAAGTTGTTGTACTTCGTCAGATCGGAGGAGAGCTCGGCAAAACCTGCTCCGGACTCGGCCGACGATTCGAATGTCAGATCTGGCGACCAGTGAATTTCGGCCGTCTCCCAGATATCGATCACATGCTCGGCGTACTCGTCGATCACGAGAGCCGCCTCTTTCCACAGATCGACCTCCGACTTGGAATCGACGTAGTGCACCTTGGCCAGCCCGAGCAGTCCCGGATAATAAACGAGCCGCGCGTTGTTCGGCAGCGGTCTTACGATCGCCAGATGTCGCTGACAGATCGAATCCGAAATGGCGGGTGCGAGCGTGGCCGTTGTCGGTTGAGCGAATGCGGGAGCAGAAGCCGCAGCGGCCGACGCCGACTCGGATGCAGCGACTGCCGGTGGTGGAGCGATCGCTGCCTTGCGGTCTTTCATCAGCTCAGCAATCTGCTGTCGCGTCAGTGGACCTCGCAAATACGAAAGTGCCCAGCGTGTCTGAAAGACGACCGGATGATTCTCGTGGACATTGTGAAGCATGAACTTCCGCGAACCGAGTCCAGAGAGAATGTTCGACATCTCACTGCGATCGAAACTCGTTCCCGTCGAACTGGCGACACTTTCGAGTCCATCAAGCACGCGGGCTTTATCGCGTTCGGTTTGCAGTCGCCCGAGGAACCAGGTTCCTGTATTCGAAAGCCCTTTGTAATCGAGATCGACCGGATTCTGTGTCGCCAGCACCACGCCGACGCCAAAGGCCCGCGCCTGTTTGAGCAACGTCAGCATCGGCAGTTTACTCGGGGGATTGGCGGTCGGCGGGAAGTAACCGAAGACTTCATCCATGTAAAGAATCGCCCGCAGCGAGGTCGTGCCCGGCTGACTGCGCACCCAGGAGAGCAGCTCGTTAAGCAGAATCGTGACGAAGAACATTCGCTCGGAATCGGAGAGGTGCGCGATCGACATGATCGAGATTCGCGGCTTGCCCGCCTTCGTCATCAGCATCCGCTCAATATTGAGCGGCTCTCCCTGCATCCAGCTGGCAAATCCCGGCGAAGCGAGCAGGTTATTGACTTGAATGGCGAACGCAAAACGATCTTTCTCCGGGAAGAACGTATCGAGATCCATGAAGCCGACCTTGTTGAACGGCGGCTGCTGAATCTCGCGAAGGATGTCGGGAATGGTGAGGCTGCGGCCTTGCTTCCAGGCGGCGGTGAGAATGTTCGAGAGCAGAATATGCTCTCGGCTGCTGATCGGGTCGGCATCGATTTTCAGCAGGGCCAGCAGGCTGGAGACTGCCGACATCACGCGATCCCGGAATGCATCTAAATCGTCCAGGATCTTCTGGTTGGGAGCCGCGAACGACTGCACCACGGAAACGGGCAGGCCGGCATCGCTGCCGGGGGTGTAGATCGCCAGATCGACCGACTCTCGAAACTTCGCAATGCGTTCCGGCTGCTGATCCCACTCGGCGAGACCTTTCCGCCACAGGTCCGCTGTCGCTTTCGCATGCTCGGCGACAGTCTTTCCTTTCCGCTGCGCCTCCCCTTCATCGATCCAGGGTTCAAACTGCTTTGGGGAAAGTTCGGGAAACGTAAGCAACAGATTCCCGAGATCCCCCTTGGGATCAATCGCGATCACAGGAATGCTGTCGATTGCTGCTTCTTCGAGCAACGACAGGCAGAGTCCCGTTTTACCGCTCCCGGTCATCCCGACACAGACAGCGTGCGTGGTCAGGTCTTTGCTCTCGTACAGGACGACATCCGACTTCGATTCTTCCTTCTCCAGGTCGTATTCCCGTCCGAGGTAGAAGACACCCAGTTTTTCATAATTCGGCAACGTCATGCGGCAGGCTCTCGGCGGAGAAAGATTATGATGGGACCAGGCGAAACTCTCCGGGGTGCATTGACCAGAATGGTCCGCCTTTACTCCCGAACAGGGATCGGTTACAGGTGAAGCAGACAGCCCAAACCTGAATCTATCGAACAGGCCAATATGAACGCGTCACACCCGGAAAACGAACCCGATGATAACGACTCCTCCGAGCCGATGCATGCCGAGTTTCAGCACCGAGCCGTCACGGCTCGGGTCACGGAAAATGCCGCCCTTGGGGTCTTCTCGAATGCCGCCGTCATCCTGAGCGGGAACTTCGAATTCGTGCTCGACTTCGTACTGCGAATGGGCAAACCCGATCGCGTGATGGCGCGAGTCGTTCTGCCTGTCCCCGTCGTCGAGCAGTTCGTGAAAACGCTGCGCGAGAGCGTCGACAATTACGAGAAACAGTTCGGCGCCGTTCCCGAGCTCGTTAAACCTGGCTCGGCTTCCAGAAAGACACCGGATGCTCCCAAGTCGCCGGAGGAGTCGGGAACCGTGCATGGCAGCTTCGTCGGATCGATCGGACCGGATGGCAATATCGCCGCCTCCGAAGGATCCGAAGCGAAGGGGCGGGGCACGCCATCGATCGACGAGATCTACGACGATCTCAAGCTCGATGACAACATGCTCGGCGGAGCGTACGCCAACGCGGTGCTCATTCGGCACTCGGCCACGGAATTCTGTTTCGACTTCGTGACCAACATCTATCCGCGATCTTCAGTCACTGCTCGCGTCTTCATGGCCGTGCCGCAGGTTCCGCCACTGCTGAATTCGTTGTCGCACTCCTTCGACCAGTTCCGCCGCCGCAATCCGCCCCCGCCGCAGACTCCGCCTCCCGAAGATGCCCCATAAGTTTGCCGGCAGAAATATTGAACATTGCCCGAACGTCGCGGTAATCTGCAGAGATCGCGGCTTCGCGGGACTATAATCCCGCAGCCGTGCTCCTTGGGCGGAAACGATGCAGCCGCGACGACTCTTCACTCAACGTGTTTTGTCCGGCAGGAATCGGCGGAACGGAATACGATAAGCAATTCGGCGGACGGACGATGACCGGTTATGATCCCCCAACTCATTTTGAACGCAAAGTTCCGATCGGAGATGACCGGGAACGCCTGACGTGCAACCGTTGCGGGTGGATTCACTATGAGAATCCCAAAGTGATCGTCGGTGTTGTCGCCACCTGGGAAGAGAAAATCCTTCTTTGCCGGCGAGCAATCGAGCCACGCCACGGCTACTGGACCATTCCCGCCGGCTTCATGGAACTGAGAGAGACCGCCGAAGAAGGTGCCCAGCGGGAAGCCTGGGAGGAAGCCCAGCTGCAGGTGGAGATCAACGCGTTGCTCGGGGCCTATTCAATTCCCCGAGCCGGTCAGATGCATCTGATCTATCGCGGGCAGATGACGTCCCCGGAGTTCGGCCCCGGCCCTGAAAGTCTCGAGGTTGACCTTTTTGACTGGGACGACATTCCCTGGGACGAACTCGCGTTCCTCTCCAATCACTGGGCGCTCAACCACTACAACGAATCGAAACACCTCGAGACGTTTCCGCCATTCACGGTTCCGGACGAAGACGTCGAAACAGTCTCCGGCCGGAAGCCTTCCTGAAACGGCTACAGAGTCCGCTTCACGCGTGGGGTGAAGAGTTCTTCATCCTCGATCTTGTATTCGGGAATCATGCGATTCACCAGAATCTCGATGCGAGTCAGCTCGTTCCCCTGAGCCTGCGTAACCATTGTGAACGCCCGGCCGTGGAAGTCGGAAGAAAGACGCCCGGCACGGCCGATGCGGTGTACGTAGTCGTCGGAATGCTCGGGGATATCGTAGTTGATGATATGCGAGATCCCGCTGACATCGATCCCACGGCCGACGATGTCGGTCGCCACAAGCATCCGCACTTTGCCTTCCCGGAAACTCTTCATGGTCCGGTCCCGTTTGGCCTGTGGCAGATCGCCGTGCAGGGTCGCAACCTGTTTGAGTCGATTGCGGAACCGGTTGTAAAGTTCGTCGGCCTTCCGTTTGGTGCGGCAGAAGACGATGACCTGACGTGGCCGCTCCTGACGCAGCAGACGCACGAGCAGATCCATCTTCCGATGTTCGTCGACGGTCAGATAGAACTGCTCCACGGCATCAGCCGTCACGTTCGTCGCGGAGACGTCGACGCGAATCGGCTCGTTCATATACCGTGTTGCCAGCCGCTCGACTTCGGGAGGAAGCGTCGCTGAGAGCAACAGCGTCTGCCGGTCTTTCGGGCAGTTCTTGAGAATGAACTCGATGTCCGGGCGGAAACCGATATCGAGCATCCGGTCCGCCTCGTCGAGCACGACCGTCTTAAGAGCCGAGAAAGTCAGCGTTTTGCGTTTGAACAGGTCGATAATCCGGCCGGGCGTTCCGACCACGACATCGACGCCATGTTCCACCTGCAACGCCTGCTTTCGCAGCGGACGCCCGCCAACCAGCGTGGCAACTTCCAGGCTGGAATCGCTGCTGATCTTCCGGGCTTCCTCGGCCACCTGCTCCGACAGCTCTCGCGTCGGACAGAGAACAAGGACCCGCGGATCGTGATCGGCTTTCTCGAAGCGTTCGATCACGGGGATCATAAAGGCAGCCGTCTTTCCGGTTCCGGTCTGGGATTGCCCCAGACAATCGGTCCCACTCAAGGCGGGTGGAATGAACTTCTGCTGAATTTCACTGGGGTGAACATAGCCCAGAGAGGCCAGCTGTTTCACCGTTGATTTACGCAATCCCAAGTCGGCGAATGTCGTCGACTGATCAAATTGTTCGGACTCCAAGGGTGACTCCGAAATGTCTGAAGTAACAAAATCTGTAACCAAAGTTGACAATAAAACTTCCCGTCATCGTTAAACGTTTTCGTCCGGGTTCCCTAATGGCGGGACAGGATCGCCTCCTGCCCGGGGCCCCAGAATCGCCTGCAGCTGGTCGGAGTCGATGACCTCGTTTTCGATCAGCGCCTCCGAAATCGAATCCAGCTTGTCGCGATGCTCATTAAGAAGCTGCATCGCGCGATCGGCCGCTGCAAACAGCACGCGCTGGATTTCCTGGTCCACCAGGTGAGCGGTCGCATCGGAATACGTCCGCATCTCGTGCATCTCTTTGCCAAGGAACGGATCGTCTTCGGCATGCCGGAAGGCAGCCGGGCCAATCGTTTCACTCATTCCCCAGTGAGAGACCATCTTCCGGGCAATTTCAGTCGCCCGCTTCAAATCGTCCGAAGCATTCGCCGTATACTCGTCGAAGACAAGCTTCTCGGCCGCCCGTCCGCCCAGCATCATCGCCAGCTGCTGGTGCAGCCGCTGTTCGCCAATGCTGTGACGCTCTTCATCGGGACGCAACTGCGTCACTCCCAGAGCGCGTCCGCGAGGAACGATCGTGACTTTGTGTACCGGGTCGAGTTCTGGCAGCACCCAGGCGACCAGAGCATGGCCCGCCTCGTGGTACGCGGTCATCCGCTTTTCTTTGTCCGACAGAACTTCTTCCCGCTTGATGCCCATCAGCACTCGATCGGCTGCGGCTTCGAAGTCGGCCATCGTAACCTTGTTCTTGGACGTCCGGGTCGCATGCAGAGCCGCTTCGTTGACGAGGTTCTTCAGGTCGGCCCCGGAATATCCAATCGTACTGGCGGCAATGCGTTCGAGATTGACGTCGTCGGCCAGCGGAACCTTGCGGCTGTGAACCTTGAGGATCCCGAGTCGACCTTCTTTCGACGGGGAATCGACCACGATGTGGCGATCGAAACGTCCCGGTCGCGTGAGAGCTTTGTCGAGAACATCGGGGCGGTTGGTCGCGGCGATGACAATGACTGCATCGGTCGGAGTGAAGCCGTCCATCTCGCTGAGAATCTGGTTGAGTGTCTGTTCGCGTTCGTCGTGTCCGCCGCCGTAACCGGCTCCCCGCATGCGGCCGACCGCGTCAATTTCATCGATGAAGACGATACACGGTGCATGCTCCTTCGCGGTCCGGAACAGGTCGCGAACGCGGCTCGCACCGACACCAACGAACATCTGAATAAACTCAGACCCGTTAATGCTGTAAAACGGGACCTCGGCTTCACCAGCGGTTGCCCGGGCCAGCAGCGTCTTTCCGGTCCCCGGTGATCCCATCAGAAGAACACCCTTGGGAATCTGAGCCCCGAGTCGCTGGAACTTGGCCGGATTCTTCAGGAACTCGACCACTTCCTGCAGTTCCGCCTTGGGATTCTCCATCCCGGCCACATCGTCGAAGGTGGTCTGCTTGTCCGACGGACGAAACTCGCGGGCAGGGCTCTTGACGAAACTGCCAAACATCCCGGACGACATCGGATCGGCGGAGCGACGCATCATCGACAGGAAAAAGAGCATCACCAGCATCGTCCCGCCGAGCATGATGAGCATCTGAGTCGACAGCGACAGCTGTGTTGTGACGTCTTCGTATTCGGTGATTCCCGCTTCATTGAGCGCGATCAGCAGACGATCCGACTCGAAGTGTGGAATCTGCGTGTGAAACTCGTCCTGCAGTTCGACCGGTTCTTTGCCTTCGACCTGCATACTCTCCGGAGCAGGGGGGACGTCTTTCCATTTCCCGGAAAGATAATTGCCGTCGAGAACAACGTTGGTGACATTGTCGGCTTTGAGCTGCTGCCAGAAGAAACCGTAGTCGATTCGGTCACCCTTGCGGCCGTTGTTGGCGGCCCAGATGATGAGCACGGCGATGCCGACCATCAGAATGAGCGACCAGGGAACCTTCTGCCGGCGGCCCTGATTGGCGGACTCATTCGACGGACTACTGCGTTTGTTCAATTTGCTCGGCAACGGCCCCTGCTGATCGCGAACGTCCGGGCCTTTCGGCGGGGAAGGCTCATCGGGCTTGATATCATTCATCCGGAAGTGTTTCTGAAGCGGAACTTGAGTTGGTGATACAGGGCGTCGGGCGTCAAATCAGTCGGCCAGACCATAGCGGACGATGCAGTACAACGCCTTCACGCCGTCTTTCCAGCCGATTTTCTTGCCCTGTTCGTAGGTCCGGCCGGAATAGCTGATCGACATTTCATAGATCCGATGATTTCGCCGGGCAATCCGAGCGGTGATTTCCGGCTCGAACCCGAAGCGATTCTGCTGAAGTTTGGGTGCGATCTCCTGCAGGACGTCTTTTCGGAAGACTTTGTAGCAGGTCTCCATGTCGGTCAGGTTGAGGTTCGTGAAGCAGTTGGAAAGCTGCGTCAGAAAATTGTTTCCCAGGTAGTGCCAGTAGTATAGCACTCGATGAGGCTGATCTCCGAGGAACCGGCTGCCGTAAACGACATCGGCCTTGCCCTCGACGATCGGCTTGAGTAAGCGGGGATACTCGGCTGGATTGTACTCCATGTCGGCATCCTGAATGATCACGATGTCGCCGGAGGCTCTCAGGAACCCAGTGCGGAGAGCCGCCCCTTTGCCCTGGTTTTTATCGTGGTAGGCAAAGACGAAGCAGTTCGACGGATCGGGCGAGGACTCGCTCTGGGCCCGTTCCATCTCCTGAAGCAGTTCGCGGGTGCCATCCTTGCTGCAGTCGTCAACGAGGATGATTTCCTTGTTGACCGGAACTTCCCGAACCTTCTCGAGAATCAGATGCAGCGTTTCCCGTTCATTGTAGACCGGAATCACAACACTCAAGAGCATTGTCTCGGGAATCGCATAGAACCCGAGTTGATCGCAGGCCGCTTTCCCCAGGACCTGCTGCAGTTGTTCAAGCCAGGCCGTTGTGTACGGGGTGCCGGCGGTGGTCACATTCGTTTCCAGCATACTGAGTTCTTTGTCAGACCTGTCACAGGCAACACCCTGAGTCGACCGACTCAGGGAGCAGGAAGGGAGCCCCGTGGGCAGCTGAAGCGTGGAAGGTGACCGCCGCCCCGCCGCGCCACAACCTGCGGACTCCGAGCACTTCAATCCGGCATCAGCGACAGAGAATCTCCGTCCGCTCCTCCGTTTCCAGAGCGTATCGTAGGTCCATTTGAACGGACAAACAACTATCCCGTAACAGTTTATGGAGAGAATCCGGTTCGGAATCGACCCGCGAGCCGCATAATCCCGTTCCTTCCCCGAGGCCTCACACTGACCAGCCGATCATGCCCAGTGCGTCTCTTCTTCCTCCGGATCACTGGCCGCATCGAGCACCGCCAGCTTCTCGACCGGGAAGAGACGATCCATCGCCCAGCGAATCGGTACCAGCAGAGCAATAAACAGCGGGAAAGTCAGCCTCATCCACAAAACCGGACTCAGATTGATCACGCACAACACGACCAGGCAAAGCAGCTGGATCAGGGTGTAGGTATGAATCAGACGGATCGGAACACGCCGAATGTAGTGCGTGCGCGGATAAAGCGAGGAATCCATCACCCAGAGGCTCAGCCGCTCCATGAACTGGATTCCCGACAGGGAGACGACCCCCATGTACAGAAACAGCCCGTACAGAACCGCCATCGGCGTGACGGAAAACAGGTGCAACGCCGTCAGCGACAGACCGATGAGGGCATGAATCGAGAAGGCGGTCAGCCGGTTCTCATCGACGTGAATCACAAGCTCTTTCTTCTCTCCCGAAGGCGTAATCTGTTCCTCAACGGTCGCCAGCCCGCGGACGTGAGCCAACGAACGGACCGTCGCCGCTACTAGCCAGGGCAGCCCGAATAGCGAACAAAGTCCGACCAGCAGCGAGATTACCAGCAGATCGAGATGAAACGCGGGCCCTTTTCGCAGATTCAGATCCGGATCATTGATGAGCCGCCCGGTGACGTTCTGGACGAGAAAAATCAGCACCGCGGTCAGGATGGCCGGAATAATCGCCAGAATCTTCAGCTGCGTGGACAGCTCGGAACCATCGACGATCCACGATCGCGGCTCCCCGGTTTCCGTCTCAATGTGCGTCGGCTGGATGTGATCCGGAACGGCCAGCTGATCGAGCGGAATCTCTCCGTGAAACAGGAAGGCCAGCAGCGCCATCACCACAATCGCGATCGTTGGCCCGAAATCAGCCAGGAACTCGCGCATGCGAGGCACGAGGTACTTACTGCGACGGAAACGCGACAGGTTCAGAGCGATCATGAAGGTCCCGATCGCCAGAATCAGCGACAGAAACGCCTTGTCGTGATTGACCGATGCATCCCCGAAACTCTCCTGAAACACCGCGACGATGGCCCGAATCGCTTCATAGATGAAGATCAGCGACATCAGCACCGAGAAGACATCGTCACTGAAGCGGGTGAAATACCGCATCAGCACCGAAGCATCGCTGGCGGCGAGTATCAGCAGCAGCAGAGCCGTCCAGAAGCCGATCCACTGGTACATCGGCAGGAACGGAATGTTTAAGTCGACACAAATCTGATACAGAATGGCCGTGAAAACCAGCATCGGCCCCACGCCCCCGAGCAGAATAAGCGGCTGCCCGGCGAACACGGCGTACAACATCCCACCGGCAGCCGTGGCAATCAGCATCTCGACGACACCGATGTGTCCGTCGGTCGCCGCCCCCATAATCCCGCCGAACGTGACCGCTGGCGCGAGACAGGCGAAGAACAGAAAAACGATCGCCGAAGCACTCTTCGTACTCCAGCCGCTAATCCAGTCATCTTTATAGAAAGGCCACCGCCGCTTCACGTCCTTCTGAACGCCACCGAACGGCTTGCCGCTGAACGTCATTTGCTCATCGGGTTGCACCGGCTCAGGAATCTCAGCCGGAGCGTTCCGTTCGTGAAACCGCTCAAGCGCATCGAGCAGGTCTTTCCGCGAACGGGACCTGTGCATATCGAACCGGAACTCTTCATCCGACATCAGCCGGGCCAGCGCCGTGAGCATGTCGAGATGCTCAGACGCGAAGCCGGATGGCCCCAGCAGAATGAAGAAAAACCGTGTCGGAATGCCGTCGGGAGCCCCCAGATTAATCGGCCGCTTCAGGCGAACGAAAAAGACCAGCGACTTCTCGATCTCCGGCAGATACGCATGCGGAATCGAGACTCCATGGCCGATGGCCGTCGAGACCGCCCGTTCACGAGCCAGAAACGCTTCAAACGCCAGATCCCGCTGGTCACTCGGCAACAGATCGCGGCTGACGAGGTGGTCGAGGGTCTGCGAGAGCACATCTTCGAGCGATCCTGCTTCCAGATCGAGCAGAAAGGCATCATCATGGAGGGCGTGCGAGAGAATTTGCATGTCGATCGATCGGCTGCTGACGGGGCTTAACGCTGACGGGTCTTTACATTGGCGGTGCCAGAGCAGTTACTTATCTGAGTAGCCGTTCCGCCCGCAGAAGTTGCCGCGTTTCAGGCGAAAACTCGATCATACACGGACATACGGTAGAGCGATCCGCTCTAATCACCGCCGAGAAGGGTGCAACGAGGGTAATTCGACAGTGGACCGCCCGCAAGGTTATCTCCTGAGTGGAGGACAAAGTCGCCGCTTCGGCCGGGACAAGGCCCGCGAGCGGATCGGCTCCCGGACGCTCCTGGAATCACTTCAACTCCAGTTGATCGACTGGACCACTCCAGTGCACGTTGTCGCCGACCGCACCGATCGCTACGCCGATCTGGGGATCACCTCGCTTTCCGATCACATCCCCGGTCAGGGACCACTCAGCGGGATTCATGCCGCTCTGGTTCATGCCCGCGAAACTGGACGTACCCCCTGGGTGATCGTCCTCAGTTGCGATATGACCGAGCTCAGACTCCAATGGCTCGACAAACTCTGGCAGACAGCTGCAAAGGAGGCGAAGTTCCGGGCGGTTGTTTACGAAGAATCCGCTGACAGGCGGCATCCCTTTCCGGGCTGCTATCACGTTTCTCTCATTGAGACGATCGAATCCCAACTCCAGACGGGACGTCGATCATGTCAGAAGCTCTTTCAGAGTCTCGGGTCGGAAGTGCGGACATTGCCGATGCCCGCCGACTGGCCGGAAATTCCGCAATTCAATACACCAGAAGAGTTCGCCGCCTGGCGGCAACGAAATGATACCTAGCTCGCCCCTCTCTACGAATCGCCAACACATGAAACAGATTGGAATCAGCATCGTGGAGCATCGCGGCTCCTTTCTTGTCGGATTGCGTCCTCCCGACGTTCCGCTCGCCGGATACAGCGAGTTTCCAGGCGGAAAGGCCCTGAAGGGAGAACCAACCCGAACGACCGCGATTCGGGAATGCGAGGAGGAAACCGGACTGAAGATTGAAGCCGTGACGCTTCTCCATCACCAGACGTTCTCCTATCCTCACAGCGAGGTCGCCCTCGATTTCTGGCATTGCCGGCTCGATTCCGAACAATCGGCCGAGGACCTCTCGTTCCCCTGGCAATGGATTCCCCGCGAGGAACTCGATGACCTTCAGTTTCCCCCGGCCAATCACAATGTCCTCGAAATTCTCCGTACTCTTGCCCCGCTTGACTGAAAACCGTTCGAACTCATGTCCCGTCAACCGCTCCTGAATGTCGTCCTGTTTCAACCTGAGATCCCGCAGAATACGGGCAACATCGGCCGCACTTGCGTGGCCGTCGGAGCCAAACTATGGCTGATCCGCCCACTCGGCTATCAGCTCGACTCGTCTCATCTCAAGCGAGCCGGCCTCGACTACTGGCAGTTTCTGGACTGGGAAGCGGTCGATTCCTGGGAAGAAGTCCGCAATCGCCTTCCCGACAGCCAAGTCTGGTGCCTCACCAAATTCGGCGCGAAGAATCCCTGGGACGCCACATACAGCAAAGGGGACATCCTGCTCTTCGGCCGCGAGAGTTCCGGTTTGCCTGAAGAGATGCGAAACGAATTCGCCGACACCACCATCCGCTTTCCGATGCATCCGGAAGTTCGCAGCCTCAATCTGGCAAGCACAGCGACGGCGGTCATCTACGAAGCTGTCCGTCAATTCGGCGGGATTGAATAGCCGGATTGATCTTGACGAATTCGCCCAATCGAACGCTAATGAAGAGAGGCGTTGCATCAGAGGATCGCTGCACCGCCGCAGGCTCTCCGCCTGCAGATCTCGCGTTTAAGTTTGGGAAACTGTTATGTCGACGCTTCGCCATCCCTCCACTCCAGTTCACTTCATCTTCCGTACATCTCGCCTGCTGACGGCCGTCGCTTTAGGAGCCCTTCTCGCTGCCATTCCGCGCATTTCCGCATGCGCCGACGAGCAGCCGAAAGCCGAGAAGCCAGCGGCTGCCGAACAGAAGAAGACCGACGCCAGGCCGGACGCGGAAAGAAAACTGAGCCCCGAAGAGATTCAGAAACACGTCGAGAACGGGCAAAAGGCGATCGAACTCAAAGACTGGGAAACGGCCATCAAAGAGCTGGAACAGGCTGTTCAAGCCGATCCGAACAACGGGCCGTATCATCATGCTCTGGGCGTGGCTTACATGGGAGCCCGCAATGCCAATGCCGGTTGGTTCCACTTCCGCCAGGCCGTGCGTCTGGCTCCCGAATATACCCCGGCAACCGTCGATTTCCTCGGGACGTGGAAACTGCTCGATGCTCAGGGGCTGTTCAATGTCGGCACGCCGCTCGACTTCCTGATTCGCACGCTCGGCAAGCCGGACGAGATTCGCGAAAGCGGACCCCGCATGCGAGCCATTTACGGCTTCATGTCGCTGAATCTGATCAATCGCTCGCTCTTCTCCGTGCTCGACCTGCGGAATCTCCCCGAAGATGGCCTGAATACAACCGACGGCCTCGCGTTCACGATTCCCGACGACTGGAAAGTGGCCTATCGCATCCTTTCGGCCACACAGGGGAATACCGAGTACGTTCACAATGACGAAACCATTCAGAACTGGACCGAACTGTTCGCCAGCCAGCGATTTATCGGCGCAGCCGAAAAGCAGACCGCGAAGTCGGTTCGCGAAGGCATTCGCACACGTCTCGTCGAAGCCTACCCCAAGATCAAGTTCGAAGTCCTGGATGAAACGGACGAGAACGACACCCTGTTCCGCTGGAGCATCCCCGGCAACGAAGAACACCCGGCTCAGTACGAAGTCGTGCGGCTCGTTCAGGGAGAGAATGATATTCACCGACTCGCCTACACACGAAAAGCGGAACAGCCCGATGAAGAGGCGTTGGAGCCGTGGCTCGACGTGCTTCGCACCGCTCGACTGCTACCGGCCGACGAACTGCGTGTGCACCAGCAGCGTGAAGGCATGGAACGTCAACTGCTGCAAATCACCCGCGTTCTCATCGAGCGGCAGCAGGAGATGATTCGCCAGAAGAATGTCGATCTGCTGAAGTCCTTCTTCGTCGAAGAGAGGCGGGACGAAATCACCGCCGAATCACTGGAAAATATCGACGCCGAAACGCTGGCGATTGATCCGGAAGTGTTCGCCAGCCGAATCGAGCTGGTCCAGTCCGGCGAGGCCCAACAGGCCGAACTCTACAACGAGAAAGGCGACAAGGTGCTGACGCTCGTTCAGCGAGAAGGCAACTGGTACGCACGCAACATCTGGTTCAATGCGTCGAACGAAAAGACGGAAAAACCAACAGCGGCCAAACCGGCTTCCGAAACGACGAATTAGTAGTCGAAGACTTCGTCGGCCCAAACAGCCAGGTTGAGTAGCGGCCAGGTCCAGAATCCCGCCTGCTCGGGAGCACTGGAAAGCTCGTGCAGGAAGCCGGCCTGAAAGTTCTCCTGCAGGAACGGCGAATCCCTCAGCGTCATCGCGGCCCAGTCACGCCAGTCGGTCTGCAGCCAGTTCAGCACCGGTGTCGGGAAACTCGCCTTCCGCCGATTCGCGAGATCCTTCGGCAGCCGCCGTCGCGCGAGATTTCGCAACGGAGCTTTCGCTTCCAGCAGACCGAGAGCATCGAGTTCGCTCGAGGTTCGCATCGCATCGCCGCTCGCCTTCTCAATTCGAAAGCGATGCTCCAGCGGCGTCGACCAGATCGCTTCCACGAGACGATGATCCGTGTACGGCACGCGTGCTTCCAGCGATGCCGCCATCGTCGCCTGATCGAGCCTCAACAGCAGCGCCTGCAGATTGTCACGATGCAGAAATCGCGTGATCGCCGCCATTCCGGCTACCGGATCGCGATCATCGGCCGCCAGCTGCGTCGCGTAATAATCTCGAATATGGTTGAGGTCATCGGAGCTGTCCCGGGCGAGCATCGCGATCGCGGTCGGCGGAATCATCGTCGCTCGCGTGAAGTACGTTTCCGCCAGCGACTGCAACGTGCCCCCCTGATAGGTGAGCAACAGGCTCTGTTGAAAGACGGTGAGATCGGCGTTCGCCTCTGGCCCGATTCTTCGGCTCAGCTTCCGCTGCAAATCATAATCGCGGCCGATCCCGTGAATCGGCGTGTAACCGCAGAGCAGCTCATCCGCTCCCTCGCCTCCCAGGGCGACGCCGACACGCTGTTTGAGCGACCTGGCTAACTCGTAGATGATCACATCCGAAGGCGTAATCAACGGCTGAGCCGTCTGGCGCACCAGTTGCTTCCACCCCTGCTGGTAATCATTCGAGTTGACTTCGACTGTTTGAAAGCGGCAGTTCAATGCGGCGGCTGCCCGCGCAGCGAACTCCTGTTCGGTCGTCGCCTCTTCACTTCGGCCGACACCGCACTCGGCAGTGAAATCCTCTCCCAGCGACTCGGCGACATACGTCCCAAGGAGAGATGAATCGACGCCGCCGGAGAGCATCATCCCGACCGGAACATCGCTGACAATTCGCGACTGCACCGCGTCCCGCAACCGCTCATCGAGTCGTGACTCCACTTCAGTGGAGGAAATGTCGTCGTCAGCCTCGGGATAGTCCCAGTACCGTTGAAGTGTGACGCCGGTACGATCGGCGATCAGCAGACAGCCGGGCGGCACCTGACGGATGCCTTCGATCATTGTCTGGTGATCGAGTTCCGGCCGAAGCGTCATCAGATAGTGGGTCACAGCCGCACTGTGCGGACGCGGACGGAATCCCGGCAGCTTCAGCAGAGCCGCCATGCTGCTGGCAAAAGCGATCGTCCCGTTCGATTCGAGATAATACAGCGGTTTGACGCCGAACCGGTCCCGAAACAACAGCAGCCGCTGCTGATCGCGATCATAAAATCCAGCCGCGAACATTCCACGCAACTGCCGAACGCCCTCGGCTCCCGCCAGCTCCAGCAGCCGCATTAAGGCTTCGGTATCGCAGCGGGTTCGGGGCGGAGCAGCGAAGCGATGCCGCGTCAGTTCAGCCAGCTCAGCCGTGTTGTAGAGCTCGCCGTTATACGTGAGGGCATAGCGGCGATCGTCTGAAGTCCACGGCTGCTGACCATGAGCCGGGTCGCGAATCGACAAACGACGATGCGCCAGAACCGCGGTGGAATCGACGCGCAAAAGACCGGCATCATCCGGACCACGGAACCGCATCGTGTCCCGCATGGCACGGACATCAGCATCGTCGATCTCAAGCGGCTGCCCGGTGCAGGAGACGATTCCCAGAATTCCACACACGCCGGCTCATCCCTGAAACAGCAGTTCAACCTGTGGTGCCGACGTGGCAACGGAAGCGACTCGTTTAGTAGCGAGGCTTCGACGGATCAATCGTTTCAGACCACTCGTCGATTCCCCCGGCCATGCTCTTCACGTTCGTGAAACCCTGGTCGATCAGGAACTTCGTGACGCGGAGACTGCGGCCTCCGTGATGACAGTAAACGACAACCGGCTTCTCGCGATGTTCGTCGATCTGGCCCACCTTGCGGACAATCTCGCTCATCGGCATGAGTTTCGAGCCCTCGATATGCACGGTCTCGTACTCGTCTTCTTCCCGGCAGTCGAGCAACAGAAACTTCTCGTTATCGTCGAGCATCTGTTTGACCTGGGCGCAGCTGACTTCGAGTTCACTCATGGCTCTCTTCTCCGGCGTAGCAGACTTGTTCTGGGCGTGTATCTCAGAAGCAGCAAGCATCAGCGTGGTGCCCAGCACGATCCAAGTTACCAAGCCCGAACAAATTGGCAAGAGGCCAGTCCCCGGCTTATGCAAACACATCATGAACCACTTTCCCGTAAACATCTGTCAGCCGGAAATCGCGACCGGCGTATCGATAGGTGAGCCGCTCGTGGTCGATCCCCATCAGGTGCAGAATCGTCGCGTGCAGATCGTGCATGTGCACGCGGTCTCTTACGGCGTAATAACCGTAGTCGTCGGTTTCGCCATAAGCGATCCCGCCTTTCACGCCGCCGCCGGCCATCCACATCGTGAAGCCCTGCGGGTTGTGATCGCGACCGTTCTTGCCCTGCACAATCGGCGTCCGACCGAACTCGCCGCCCCAGACAACGAGCGTTTCATCGAGCAGGCCCCGCTGATGCAGATCCTGCAGGAGGCCGGCAATCGGCTTGTCGACCGCCAGTGAATTCTTCTCGTGCCCCGAGACCAGATTTGAATGCTGGTCCCAGACATTGCCAGTTGAGATCTGAATATACCGCACACCGGCTTCGACCAGACGACGCGCCATCAGACACTGACGCCCGAAGTTCTGCGTCACTTTCTCATCGATGCCGTACAGCTGATTCGTCGTGTCCGTTTCCTGATCGAGATCGAGCACGCCCGGAGCGATCGTCTGCATGCGATAGGCCAGCTCGAACGCCTCCATCGCCCCTTCCAGATCCGGCCCGCGGCCGACCGACGAGAGATGATTGGAGTTGAGCTGCTGAATGAGATCGAGTTGCCGTCTCTGCTGTTCCGGCGTGAGGGCCTTGTTCGTCGTGTTTTCAATTCGTCCGCTGCCAAGAGAACCAGCCCGTCCCAGAGTCGTCGCCTGATGACGAGCGGGCAGAAACGCGGAACCGTAATTGCGCGGCCCACCATGCGCAGTTGGCGGAGAGATGGCCATGAACGCCGGCAGGTTCTCGTTCTCGCTGCCGAGTCCGTACGAAACCCAAGCACCGACACTCGGTCGAATCATACTGTCCGAGCCGGTATGCAGCATCGAGACCGCCTGCCCGTGCGACTGCCCTTTGGAATGCATCGAGCGGAGGACGCAGAGTTTATCAGCATGCTTCGCGACTTCCGGGAACAACTCCGACACCCAGAGTCCGCTCTCTCCATGGCGATCGAACTTCCACGGTGACTTCATCAGATTCGGCACCGCATCGATGTTGCGAGCCGCCTCAAAGGGAAGCGATTTGCCATCGTCCTTCTGCAGTTGCGGCTTGTAGTCGAACGTATCGACCTGGCTCGGACCGCCGTGCATGAAGAGGAAAATCACCCGCTTCGCCCGCGGAGCGTGATGCGTCTGCAGAGCCCCGGATTCGGCTCGCGACTGCCGGCTGAGCAGATCCAGAAACGCCAGACTGCCGAACCCGCAGGTCGTTGCCTTCAGCATGGACCGTCGCGACACGCAGCCGCACTGATCGGAATGATTCGTCATGAGTCACCGTGTTGGAAACGGAGGAATGGGAGAAGATCAATCGACGTAACGGAACTCCGTCGACGCAAACATCGCCTGCACGTAATCAGTCCAGGCGGCTCGCACATCGTCCGGCTCCGCACTGCCGCCGAGTCGTTCGGTGATGTAGCTCCGTGCCAGTTCATCATCGGCCTGAGTCGGCAATCGTCCGTAGATCGACAGATACAGATCATTGAGAATCGTGAACGAACCCACGCCATGCTCTGCGAACAGCCGATCAATCAGCGACGTCGCCGTCTGTCGCGTGAGATCATGGTTCATCAGAAACAGCGCCTGAGCCGGCACATTGGTCGGCGGACGCTTGCCGACAACCATTTCGGGATTGGCAAAGTCGAACAACACTCGCAGGTCTTCGAGCTGACTGCGCAGCACCGGCCAGTAGATCGAACGATTCGCGGCGTAGTAGTCGGACCGCTCGGCATTCTTCGAACTGCTCGAGTTGTTCACAACGAGCGTGCCGAATTGAGACACGGTCGACTCGATCATGTCGAGAACCAGGGTGTCCCGATAAACCGCGAGTGAATCCTGAATTTCTTCCGAGGTCAGCGGACGTCGATTGCTCCGCCAGAGCAGCAGGTTTTCGGGATCAGCGGCATAAGAAGCCGCGTCATCGGCCGTGGACCGTTGATAGCTTTCGGTCAGAACGATGTCACGAATCAGCTGCTTGGTCGACCAGCCCGAGTTAATGAACCGCTGGGCCAGCACGTCGAGCAGTTCCGGGTGCGTCGGCGGGATACCGAGGGTGCCGAAGTTATCGACTGACCGAACGATCCCTTCGCCCTGCAGATACATCCAGACCCGGTTCACGTAAACGCGAGCGACAAGCGGCACCGCTTCACTGGTCAGCCACTCAGCCAGTTCGAGCCGCCCGCTTCCCTGAGGATTCTCGATGACCGACTTCTCACCGCTGATGATCTTCAGCACGCCGCGAGGAACCTTGTCTCCTTTGTTAAGATGGTCGCCTCGAATCAGAATCTCGCAGTCGCCACATTCTTCATAGTCTTTGACGGCTATCGCCCTGGGCAGCGGCTCGGGAGCGTTCTTCTTAAGCGTCTTCAATCCCGCTTCGCCTGTTTTCACCTGCTCCTTAAGTGATTCAATCGTGTCTTCCAGCTCGGCCAACTGCGTTCGAACTTCCGGCGTCACCGATTCGCTTTCGACCGGAACCAGACGAACGGCGTCGACGATCACGTAGCCGGTGGTCCCGGCGTTCGAGATCATGACTTCGACCTGTTCGCCCTCGGCACAATCGAGCTGAGCCAGTTCGATAAAGATCTCGCGAATCGGAGCCGGCTTCGTCTCATCGACATGCACGACCGACTCGCTGTCCCGATGCCGAATCGTCACCGGCACCTTCTCATCGCGGCCGGAGTTGCCCGGGTAGCCGAAAAGGACCCGATACTTGCCGGCTTCCGGAACAGTTGCCCGGAACGTCGCCGTCTTCAGCGACTTGTCTTTGTTGTCGTGAATGTACCCCTTGCCGATGAAATTCGGCGAGTACGTCGATTCGGTCCAGTTGCCGACGAGTTCAGCGTCCTCGGTATCGATGGTGATCGAGTTCGCCGACTCCTGAAGAGCGGCCAGTTCCTGTTCCTGCTTTTTCAGCGACTTTTCGAGCTTCTTGTTCTCTGCAGTCAGATCGGAAACCTGTTTCTGATGAGCCTCCCAGGCTTTCCGCTGTTCAGCCGGAATCGGCAATTCACGTCTCACCCAGTCGGAAACGTACTTCTGGCTTTCACCATCGAGGACCTGCGTTCCGCGGAAGATGCCGGCGAGAGCATAGTAGTCGGATGTCGGAACTGGATCGAATTTGTGGTCGTGACAGCGGGCACAGCCCAGGGCCAGTCCCAGAAAGACCTTCCCCATGGAGTCGATCTGCTCATCAACGACGTCGAACTCAAGCTTCTCTTTGTCGCGTTCGCTCAGCATTTTCGGGCCGACCATCAGGAAGCCGGTCGCGATCAGCTTCTCGCGCTGCTCGTCCATCGAGGCGGCTGGCATTAGATCTCCGGCCAGCTGCTCGCGGAAGAACGCGTCGATCGGCTTATCATTCCGGAAGGCTTCGATCACATAATTGCGATAGCGCCACGCGTTGTGATAAGTCGCATTGAAATCGCCCCCATTGGAATCGGCATAGCGAACAACGTCGAGCCAGTGCCGTCCCCAGTGTTCGCCGAACGACTGAGTCGCCAGCAGATGGTCGACCGTTTCCGCCCAGCGCTGCGGCGTCGGATCGTTAATGAACTCCATCACCTGCTCAGGACTCGGCGGCAATCCGGTCAGATCGTAATAGAGCCGACGGATGAGCCGCTCGGGATCCGCGGAGGGATTCGCCTTGAGACCGGCTTCTTCCAGTTTCTCATCCAGCAGATGATCGATCGTTTCCGTGGTTGAGAGCTTGTGGTGCCGATCTTCCTGCAGAGGCTGATAAGCCCAAAACTGGCGCGAGGCTTCCCAGTCGATGCCGGCCTGAGCTTTGCGTTCGGTCGGCTGGCGTGGATCGATGGCTCCCGTTTTGATCCAGTGTTCGAAATCGCGGATCACTTCATCGGAGAGCTTGCCCGAGGGAGGCATTTCGTAGCTCTCGTACTTCAGCGATTCGATCAGCATGCTTTCGCCCGGTTTGCCGGGAACAAGCGAGGGGCCCGAGTCGCCGCCGACGAGGAGTCCTTCCCGACTGTCCAGCAGCAGCCCACCTTTCACGGCAGCCGACTCCGCGGAGTGGCATTCGTAGCAGTGTTTGACGAGAACCGGACGGATTTTCTTCTCGAAGAACTCGACTTCACTCTGCTCGGCGTAACCATGGCTCACGGAGCCAAGGAGGACGACCAGGCCGCAGACGGATTGCAGGAGTTTCGCGGGCATACGACGTACCGGGGGTGAGAT
Organism: Planctomycetaceae bacterium; assembly: GCA_017795105.1. GTDB lineage: Bacteria > Planctomycetota > Planctomycetia > Planctomycetales > Planctomycetaceae > Rubinisphaera. Next base: position 3,621,553 of record CP051247.1, on the reverse strand, counting down.
TCGGGGGCGGGGAGAGCGCGAGCCAGAACGCATAGATCCTAATACATATAAACCGTTCCGCAAAGAGTTTTCTCGGTCAATCTCTGGAGGTTTGTGCAGCCGGGGCGGCCTGAGCGGGGTACTCCCGGTAACGCTGGCTCCTTCCCCGCCTTTTCTTTCCGTTGAAGAACCCGGTAATATGGACAATCTGACGTGTTCAAACCGGCATCACCGCGAAACGAAAGTCAGCTTCTTGAAGTTTGAGAACCGGAACGAATTTCTGACCAGCGCAGGTCTGTTCGAATTTTCGCTGCTGATCGTGGCGATGATTCTCGGCTGGCTCTTCTCTGTTCAGCCAACTGTTTATGCCAATTTCACCTGGCAGGCGGTCGGTTACGGCATTGCCGCGGCGATCCCGCTGTTCGTCCTTTTTCTGGGCATCGAGCAGCTGCCGATCGATTCGGTTCAGAAAATTCAACAAACCGTGCTCGATTCTCTCGGCCGCCTGCTGGCCCGCTGCACGCATTTTGAACTCGCTCTGCTCGCCCTGCTGGCCGGGATTGGGGAAGAGATCCTCTTTCGCGGCTTCATGATGACCTGGATCGAGTCCTACCTCGGCTACGGCTGGGGGCTCGGAATCAGCAGTGTTGTGTTCGGACTGATGCACGCAGTGACATGGACTTACACACTGTTCGCCTCCGCTGCTGGCGCCTATTTTGGATTGATGTTCGACATCACCGGCGAACGGAATCTGGTGACGCCGATCGTCGCTCACGCGTTTTACGACTATCTCGCGTTTCTGGTCATCGTCCACGACGTCCGCAAGTCCCAACCGGCCGAACCGGAACCCGAAGAACCTGAGCAGGAATCATTCGAATGGTAAACGGAAGCACCATGCCTTTGATCTCGATCCGCTGTCTCCTCTGCATCTGCGCGGCTCTTCTCGCCTGCATGCCGCTGGCTGAGCTTCACGCGGAAGAGTCCGCAAAGCCACAACAAAAGACCGCCACGCTTCCGGGCATCGAGGGAAAGACCGTCGAAGTTCCTCTCGACGCTCCCGGCAAGGTGACGGTCCTTTGCTTTCTCGGATCGGAATGCCCGCTGGCCCGTCTCTACGGACCGCGTCTCGAACAGATGGCGCAGGAATTCGGCGACAAAGTGCAGTTCATCGGGCTCAACAGCAACCTGCACGATTCTCTGGAAGATGTGACCAGCTACGCGAAAACTCACAAGCTGACGTTTCCGTTCGCCAAAGATTATGACAACCGCATTGCCGATCACTTTGAAGCCGAACGAACGCCGGAAGTGGTCGTGCTCGATGCCAAAGGGACGATCCGCTATCGCGGTCGCATTGATGATCAATACCTGCCCGGCATCGTCAAGCCGGCTCCGAGCCGCGATGACCTGAAGCTCGCTCTGCAGGAACTGCTGGCGAATAAAGAAGTCTCCGTTGCCGAGACCGAACCTGTCGGCTGCCTCATTGGGAAGGTTTACGCGGAAGAGATTACCACCGACCTCACCTATTGCCGCGATGTCGCTCCCGTACTCCAGAAGCATTGCGTTGAATGCCATCGCCCCGGCGACATTGGCCCGTTCGCTCTCACCGATTTCGACGAAGTCGTCGGCTGGGGCGACATGATGCTCGAAGTGGTTGATCAGGGTCGGATGCCGCCGTGGCACGCCAATCCGGAGTTCAATCACTTCGCCAACGAACGCCGCATGAGCGACAAGGAGAAGGCGCTGCTTCACGAATGGGTGAATGGCGGCATGCCGTTCGGCAACGCCGAAGACCTGCCGGAGCCGGAAACCTACGTCGAAGGCTGGAGCCTGCCGAAGCAGCCCGACATCGTGCTCGACATGAGCCGCAAAGCATTCGACGTTCCCAATGAAGGGTTCGTCGACTATCAGTACTACGTGGTCGATCCGCAGTTCGAAGAAGACAAATGGATCACCGCCGCTCAGGTGCTGCCGGGCAATCGAGCCGTCGTGCATCACTGCATCGTGTTCGTCCGCCCGCCAGATGGCGAGAAGTTTCGCGGCCTAGGGTGGATCGCTGCTTATGTGCCGGGACAGCGCTCCGTCGCCATGCCTGAGGGATACGCCCGCCGCGTCCCGGCTGGTTCCCAGCTCGTCTTCCAGATGCACTACACCCCGAACGGCATCGCTCAGAGCGACCTGACGAAGATCGGGCTCATCTTCGAAGAAGAGAAGAACGTGACTCACGAAGTCGCGACACTGGTGGCGATCAACTCAGAATTCGAGATCCCGCCGCACGCGGCTGACCATCCGGTCTCCGGCTCGCTTGGTCAACTCCCGCGACAGGGTCACATCCTTGCGATCGCTCCGCACATGCACTACCGCGGCAAGTCGTGCAGAGTCTTTGCTCACGAGGGCGATGAAAAGACCGTGATGCTCGACGTCCCCGCCTACGATTTCAACTGGCAACACGTTTACGAGCTGGCCACCCCGCGTCCGCTGAAGGGAATCGAGAAGCTGTCGTTCGTCTGTAAGTACGACAACTCGGAGAACAATCCGTTCAATCCGAACCCCAACGATTTCGTGACGTGGGGCGACCAGAGCTCGGAAGAAATGGCGATCGCGTTCTTCGAAGTCGCTTTCGAGCGAGGAGCGAAAGCGGATCCGGAACCGACAAAGACGCCGAAGAAAATCGATCTCGCCCGGGAACAGCGGGTCAAAGATTTCGTCGACGACTTCTTCAAACGCTTCGACAAAGACAGCGACGGCCTCGTGAAACGGGATGAGCTCCCGACCTCGATGCAGCGGTTCGCCTTCAAGAACTTCGACCGCGATAACAACTCCCACCTCGACCGGGAAGAAATCCAAAGGCTCGCCAACGCTTCCGCGGCTCTTTAGTCGCGCTCGGCAATCGACTCTGTCATCCCGACGATGGAACTTAGAAACCCAGCGCGGAGAAAACCACAGAGGCACAGAGAACACAGAGGGCGGGCGATTTCACGAGAAACGTCACTTCCTTCACCTGGTCCCAGCAATTGAGTTTTGACTGTCTGCTTGAAGTTGGTTTTGCGAACAGACTCTCTGTGACCTCCGTGTCTCCGTGGTGAACTCCACTCAACGAATTCCGCGTCTCCCCGAATTACTTCACGGACGAATGCGCCCGCAATGACTCGACTCTTTGATCGCATCTTCGGCAGCACGGTCGATTATCCACTGGTTGTCGCCCTGCTGATTGCATTGCTTTGTGGCCTGAGCGTGCTCGGGCATCGATCGCCGGAAACGCTGACGGACCTCTTCAAGCCGGCTCCCCAGGTCGAAGAACAGGTCGCTGCTCCCGCTCCCCAGGCTGCCCCCAAGGCGGAGGAGCCGGAGACCGACGAGGCGAAGAAGAAGCGGGAGCGACGCAACCAGATCCCCGATGTCGACGCCGTGAGCATCTCCGATGCCGACGTGATTCTGGTCGTCAAGTCACAGAAGTTCTTTACCCCGGAAGGCGCCCGCGCCATTCGGCAGGCGGTTGCCGCTCTCAACGATCTGCCGACGGTCCGCAGCATCATGTGGCTCGACGAAGCCCCGGTGCTTAATATCTTCGGCTTTCGCGATTCGATGCTCCCCGACTCCCGTGCTTCAAAGCGGCAGTTCGATGAGGCACGCGAACGAGCCGTCAACCACCCGCTCATCGGCGGGCAGCTGCTGGCCGAAGACGGCAACACACTGCTGTTGATGATCAAGCTCGACTGGCTGTTCGTGACCGAAGACGCCGATGTGACCGAGCGGCTTAAAGAAACAGTCCTCGCCGCGGTGGATGATATCCCGGGCAACGACATCGACGTGATGGTCACCGGGAAGGTTCCGAGCTACCTGACGTTCATCGAATCGCAGGAGCAGAACCGAATGAAGTATCAGCTCATCGGTTACGGCACCATTCTGGCGATGGCGGTCGTTCTCTTCCGTGGCATCCGAGCCGTCATCATTGTGTCTCTCGCTCCCGCGCTCGGCGTCTTCTGGACGATGGGGATTCTGCATTTCTTCGAGTTTCAGGACAACCCGTTCAACGACATTATTCTGCCGGTTCTGCTGAGTCTGGTCGGGCTGACCGATGGCGTGCATCTGATGGTCGAAATCCGCAAGCAGCGGGCCAGCGGACTCGGTGTTCGCGAGTCCGCACGAAACGGGATTGTAAACGTCGGTTTAGCCTGCGCGCTGACTTCACTGACCACGGCCATCGGCTTCGGCTCTCTTTCGCTGGCGCATCACGAAATCGTTCGCGAATTCGGGATGTGCTGCGTGATCGGCGTCTTCCTCACTTTCCTGTCGGTCGTGCTCACCATCCCCTTCATCTGCTCGACTCCGTTCGGCCGCAACATTCACAAAGGGCACGAACGAGGCCTGATCGATCGCAACCTCCAGCGAATCAGCGGCGTCATCGCCTACGTGCTCGGGCATACCCGCAAGTTCGCCTTCGCGGCGATTGCCTGCACAATCGCCTTGTCGCTGGTCTCGCTAACGCTTCGTCCGGATGAACGCCGGGCCAATGCGCTGCCACAATCTTCGGAAGCGGTGCAGGCCATCAAGCACATGGACGTCGCTTTCGGCGGACTCGAAATGTCGTCGATCAGGATTCGCTGGAATGACTCGCTGGAGTTGAACGATCCTGAGATCCTGACCGTGATTTCCAAAGTCGATGACCTGCTCGAAGACGAGCCGCTCATCGGCAGCCCGATCTCGTTGAAGAACTTCGTCGACGTGCTGCCCGGCTCCGGCGAGCCGGTCGATCGCATGCCGCTTGTGCAATTGTTGCCGGCATCTTTGAAGCGGGCGTTCTATGAACCGGAACGCCGCGTCGCGGAAGTCAACTTCCGTGTGCAGGATCTCGGCATCGCAAAGTACGGCCCGGTCTTCGAACGAATTGAAGCCGGCCTCACTCGAGTTCAAACGGAACACCCCGCGTTCAATTTCGATCTGACCGGCTCGGCGGTCTGGCGCTGGGAGAATCTGTACCAGATCGTCGTCGACCTCGCGGCCAGTCTGGGGAGCGCAACGGTCATTATCTTCATCGTCCTGTCGATCGCCTACCAGTCGCTTCGCATCGGGTTAATTTCCGTTGTTCCGAACCTGTTCCCGCTGGCCGTCACGGCGACCTTCCTTGTGATCACCGGCCAGTCGCTGGAAATTGCCAGCGTGTGTGCCTTCACCGTCTGCCTGGGGATTGCCGTCGATGACACCATTCACTTCCTCACCCGCTTCCGGGAAAGCTGGAAGGAAAGCCCCCGCGACATTGCGATCTCCGAAGCTTTCACCAGCACCGGCACCGCTTTGATCCTGACCACTGTGGTCCTGCTCGTCGGCTTCGCCACGGTGCTTCTCAGTGACATGCGTGATCAACGGATTTTCGCTGCCATGGGGGCACTCACGATCGGCTCGGCTCTCTTCGCCGACCTGATCTTCCTCCCGGCTCTCTTGTCCTACTTCCTCCCGGAGAAGTTCCCGACTTCCCAGCTGGAAGTAAGTACAGAAGAGGACCAGACCCAAGCCGTCGCCTCGACCACAACGTGATCCAGTCGTACCGGCGGCATCCTGCCGCCGAAGGGTCGCGGCTCAGAGTCTCGACGCGAAAAGTCCCTGGCACGCCCAAACGGCGGCAGGATGCCGCCGCTACGAAAGGTTCGAACTCGCAGGCTGGAAGACGGTTTCGCCTGTGCCATACGCACCACGTTTCGCTGGGAGGGGTGGCCCGTCCGCCAAAGCAGGCGGGTCGCACCATCCACGTGTTGTATGGGAATCGTCCGGTCCTCGAATAGATCTCGCGCATGGCGCGGCCTCTTGTGACTTCGTCACCCGCCCGTACCGGACGGGCCACCCGGCGTTAATCCCGATCACCTAGTTATTTGGCACCAGCGGGATACGGTTTCGCCTGTGCCTGCCAACGGGTTCGGTCTTTCGACACGAAACGTCCCTGACACGCCCATACGGCGGCAGGATGCCGCCAGTACGAAATGGGGGAACGGTCCTGTTCTGCCGGCGTGGAAACGAGGGTGCCGCTCTGTGGAGAACCTGCTAAAATGGAGGTCCAGTGGTATTGATTTGAAGGAGAGTTTGCGGTGTTGGATCAGGCAATCAGCTATGCGGCGAGGGCTCATGCGGGACAGATGCGGAAAGACGGGACCACTCCGTATATCGCTCATCCGATGCGAGTGATGACGATCATTTGCCGCACGTTTGGCGTCGATGATGAAACCATTCTGGCAGCCGCGGCTTTGCACGATGTGATCGAAGATACCACCAAAGATTACGACAGCGTCGCCCATCATTTCGGCCCCGACGTGGCTCAGCTCGTGTCCGACATGTCGAAGGATGGCCGACTGCCGCAGGAACGGCGGGAACACGAGTATCATGAACAGATCCGGCAGGCCTCGTGGAAAGCCCGTCTGATCAAACTCGCCGACTGCCTCGACAACGTCGGCGATGCACTCGATGAGCGCATGTGCGGCCGCGCCTGCAAAACCGCCGATCGCGCCCTTGAGCTCGTTCATCCCGACGATCCCCCCGCCGTGCAGAAAGCCGCCGGCATTCTCCGGGAGAAGCTGAAACTCATCCGGTCGTCTTAACCGGTTTTATCGTCACAATCGTTCAGCCCGCTCAACGACTCAGGGAATTCCCTGAGTTCCATTCCAATTTCGACAGCAGGCCTCGCACCGCGACCTACGGTTCAGGCGGAGTGTATTCGCTCCGTCGCGGCAAGGTGCCGCACAGTGTATTCCTGCACATGTCGAACTGGTCTGATGCGATCCCAACGTTATTGCGAACAATCGAATCGACCGCGGTCTGGCGAGAAATTCGCGAATCGTCTCGGCACAGCCACGGTGGAAGTGGCCGTTGCACTGCCGGTGCTAATTCTGCTTGTCTTCGGCTCCATCGAGACTGCTGAGTTCGTTCACCTGAAGCAGGATCTCTCGATCTGTACTTATGAAGCAGCCAAACTCGCTTCCAGAGGGAGTTCGACCACTTCGGACGTCACGGCGCGGTTCAATCAGTTGATGACCGCCAAGGGAGTCAACGGGGCGAGTCTGACAGTCAGTCCGAATCTCACCAGCTCTCTGTCTCCCGGCACTGAGATCGCGTTAACGGCTTCGGTTATTACCGACTCCAACTTCAACCTCCCCATGTCATTCTTCAATGGCCAGACGCTCGATACGACGGTCTACGTCGTTCGCCAGACCGACTGACATGCGGGCCCAATGCGCGTCGACCCTGAGGCTCGACCTTTCAACTTCGAGACATCTCCCATGAAGAACTCGGCACGAATTCAGATCGCCATCGCCATGAAACCGATGGATCGCCACCGTCGCGGTGCGATGATTGTCTTCATCGCGGCGATGATCACCGTGTTCATGATCGCAGTCGTCTTCACCGTCGACGTGGCCTATATGCAGCTGATCAAGACGGAGGTCCGTATCGCCGCCGATGCCTCGGTGAAAGCGGGCGTCGAAAACCTGCTGCGCACCGAAGACAAGGAGAAAGCTGAGACGACCGCCAAGCGGCTCCTGTCGCTCAACAAAGTGGCCGGCAAAACCATGGCCTTTAACGACAACGACATCATCTTCGGGAAGGTCGTTGCCGGAGCGAATGGGAACTGGGCGTTCCAGGCCAACCAGACGCCGTATAACTCGATGAAGGTCACACTGCGGCTGGACGATCAGGCCAACGCCTCGGTCCCGCTGTTCTTCGCACGCTATTTGTCGAACAATAACTACACGCCCGCGCACACCTCGATCGCCGCCAACGTCATCCACGAGATTGTCCTGTGCATCGACCGCTCGCACTCGATGTGCTTCGACTTGAGTGGAGCCGACTGGGCATACCCCGGAGGCATCACCTACCCCAGTGGGTATATCACTCCACCGCACTCGACAGGAAGTCGCTGGGCGTATCTCGACCAGGCGATTCAGGCATTCGTCGCCAAGATTCAACAACGAACGATCGAACCGGACATCGGCCTGATCACCTGGGGATCTGACACGAGTCTCTCCTGGTACTGGTGGCCTCACTCGGGGCGCAGGTTCAACGCCGTGAATGTCGATCTTCCGCTCGGGAAGCAAATCAACAACGTCAACGCAAAGATCGCGGCTCGCTACACCGACATCATGATCGGCAGCACGAACATGGCCGCCGGGATCGATGCAGCCGTCGACATGCTCACCGATAACAGCACCAATTCACTGGCCTACAAGACAATCATTCTGATGTCCGACGGCATGTGGAATACCGGCCGCAATCCCCTGGATGCCGCACAGGATGCCGCTGCGGCGGATATCACGATCCACACCGTGTCGTTCCTCTCCGTCAACAACCAGTCTGTCATGGCCAATATCGCCAGCACGACCGGCGGTAAGAGCTACAGCGCCACCAACCAGGTCCAGCTGAAAGCCGCCTTCGAAGAACTGGCCGGCTCTCTCCCGATTGTTCTGATTGACTAACGAAAGGGCGGTATGATCGTCAGCCGCAGCTCAATTCGACAACAGTCAATCCGCGGACAGGCATCCGGGGATCCACGCCGAGCCTCTGCGCTGGTCGAGTTCGCGATCACGGTCCCAATCGTCTTCACGCTCTTCTTTGCAGCGCTCGATTTCTGTCGCTACTACATGATCGCCCATTCCACCGAGCAGGCCGCCTTCGAAGGTGCACGTCGCGGGTCGATTCCCGGTGCAACGACAAGCAAAGTCAAAGACTCCGCCCAGGCCGAACTCGACAAACTGAGCCTGAAAAACGGGACAATCACCGTCGCACCTTCCGTCATCACTAACGCCACTGCCGAAGTGACTGTGACCGTCCGCGTGCCGCTGGCCGTGAATGCCTGGGTCACGCCGAAGATCCTGACCGGAGCCTACATCGAACGTCAGTGCACACTCAGCCGCGAGTATGTCACCAGCGAGTGACCGAATGGCACTTACTTCGGAGCAAATGGGGATAGGCGAAGCCGTATCCCAGCATGGAACGCCCAGTTGCTGGGATACGCCTGCCGGCTATCCCAGCCTACGAATTACGAGCTGAAGTAAGCGACATTTGGCAAAATGCCGCCGCTTCGATATGCACTACTCAAGTAGACTCCTCTACTTGTAGGGCATGAGGATCGGTTCGGGATCGATCCCTTCCGTCAGACGGCCGTGCTGGTCGAGTACGTTCTTACCGAGAGCGGTAACCGCCTTGAAGAACTTCCCGTCGAGTCGATGTCCACGAGCCCGGGTCTGCAGAAACTGCGAGAGCACGTCGGCCGACTGGATAATGAGCGGATCGTCTGTGCGGGCGGCGTACAGACACGTCACCAGCGTGACGACCTGATCCTGAATCTGCTGCGACAGATCGGCCATCGCGCACTGCCGGTCCGCCAGGGCGAGCTGGAACTTCCGCATCAGATTGTCGACATCGATGCGGGCGTGCTGAATTCGATCACTCGCTTCATCGACATGGGTCGCCAGTTCGTCCGGGATCCGTCCGAAGTGCGGGGACGGTCCCCAGTTGAAGGCTTCGCCGACACGCCATTTCACATACGGCACCGCGGCTTGTCGCAGGGCGATGAGATGCGACGGGTTCATCGGATTCGGCTGCTTGATTCCAGCCGCCTGCAACGCTTTGCCGATCGGCTCATAGAACGATTTGCCGTGCTGCTTGATCAGCGACTTCATGAACGCCATGCCCAGCATCTCGCCTTCGCCCTCGTAGATGCAGGGCGCGAGAAACTCATGAACGTTGTCTCCGAACAGATGGCCTTTCAGGAACGATCGCCCGCCGTGCGTTTTCATGAACAGCTCGATCGCGGCGTCCTTCTGCACTTCACTGCCGAAGATCTTGGCGATGATACATTCCATCTCGCCGCGATAACCCTGATCGAGCAGACTGCCGCACCATTCGACCATCGCATCACACGCGACAATGTAAGCCGACATCAACCCGAGTCGACGGCGAACCAGCTCGCGTTCTTCAATCGGCTGCCCGTACGTTTCGCGATAGGCGGCCCACGGCAAAGTATTGGCCAGCATCAGCCGAATCGTCCCGGCTGCTGTCGCGCAAAGCGCGACGCGACCGCGGTTCAATCCGTGATAGGCGATCGTTAACCCGTCGCCCCCTTCAATGTGAAGCAGGTTTTCTCGGGGAACGGGGAAGCGATTGAACTTCAACCCGTTGTTATAGGAATGAGCCAGCGCGTACAGACCGTAATCGACGATCTGGAATTGTTCGTTCTCTTCCTCCGGCAACTGGGCAATCAGCACAGCGGGTCGGCCTTCAATCCGGCAGACCAGTCCGATCACGCGGCCCGGGACTGCATTCGTGATGAAGAGTTTTTCTCCAGTGACAATATAATGGTCACCTTCGAGGACCGCTTCGGTCTTCAGAGCCGTGAGATCCGATCCTGCTCCCGGTTCGGTCAATGCGAACGCCGAGAGACGACGTCCGGAAGCCAGATCGGGCAGGAACTTCTGCTTCTGTTCCGGCGTGCCGAATGTCATGACGGGATCGACGGCTCCGATGCAGCCGTGAACGGATCCGAGTCCGGCGACCGTCGGATTCACTGTCGCCATCCGACTGAGGAAGCGGGCGAACAACTGGAACGGCACTTCACTGCCGCCATGCTCACGGTCAACAAGCAGCCCCCAGTAGCCGGCCTCACCGAGATCCCGGAGCAGGGCATCGGTCATCTTGCCCTGTTCGTTGTAGTGCGTCCCGTTCTTCTGGTGTTCGCGGACAACATCGAGACAGGCTTCGAATCGGCTTTCCAGTTCCGGGTCGGCGGTGATCGGTTCGGACTGGAACAGGTCAACCGGGAAGTCCTGATCCCAGACCGCTCGATGGACCGGGCTCTTTGTTGTCTGATACGCCGGGGCGAACAGCAGCTCGACCTCGTCATCGGCTCGGTCAATTGTCCCGGTCTTGGTCGCTTCCTCCTGAGACTTCCCGCTCAGCAACAGGGCGGTCTCGACGAAAGTAGCCGACTGTTCGTCGGTGGCTGGTTTCGAACCAGAAGACGATGTCGGTGCCTGGGACTGGGACTTGCTCTCGGGATCTCGGTTCAGTGTCGACATGGCTGCTCTCCTCTCGAGACGCGGCGGACCATCAACATTCTTTGATGCAATTGTACCAGCGCCGGGAGTGTCTGGTGAGATTAATTTCGCCGAACCTGATCTCGTCGACGGTTGTCAGGGTCTGCGGAAAGGCTGTGCAACAAGGGTTGCCGCATTCTTTTGAAACCGATCCCCCAATGCTGCGCGTGCTTGACGACGCCATGTGCAGCGGTTACCGTGTTTGTATGAACAAAGCGACCTCGAACAGCCTCCTTGGCCTGAGCGGACTACTAACCCCAATCTTAGGTGGGACGTCTTAGGCTACGTAGTTGCTTTTCTTTTTAAGCCCTGAGACACCCTCTGTCTCAGGGCTTTTTTTGTTTCGTGAGACCGTGTCCGCAAGCAGGAGCGGTCTCGATTTTCTCGGCTTCCTTACCGACAACCGGCATGAAGGACCTTCCGATGAGTGACGACGTCATTCGTATTTTCGACACGACTCTCCGCGATGGCGAGCAATCGCCCGGCTGCAGCATGAACATCAGCGAAAAGCTGGAAGTGGCAGGCGCGCTGGTGGAGCTTGGTGTCGACATCATCGAAGCCGGTTTCCCGATCGCCTCACCCGGTGACTTCGAAGCCGTTAAGAAGATTGCCGAACGCTATGGCGATCAAACCACAATCTGTGGACTCGCCCGTTGTCGGCCCGAAGATATCGACCGGGCCTGGGAAGCATTGCAGCATGCGAAGAACTCGCGGATTCACGTCTTCCTCGCCACGTCCGCCATTCACATGCAGTACAAGCTGAAGATGGCTGAGGAAGAAATCGTTCGTCGCACGGCCGAGATGGTCGCCCGGGCCCGCGACTACTGCGACAACATCGAGTTCTCCCCGGAAGATGCGTCCCGGACCGAACTCGACTTCCTCTGCCAGGTGGTCGAAACCGCCATCGACGCCGGAGCAACGACCGTCAATATCCCCGACACCGTCGGCTACGCCACGCCGAGTCACTACTACAACGTGATTCGTACGTTGAAGACGCAGGTGCCGAATATCGACAAGGCGATTATCAGCACCCATTGCCATAACGATCTCGGCCTCGCGGTCGCGAATTCGCTGGCCGCCGTGGAAGCGGGAGCCCGTCAGGTCGAATGTACGATCAACGGATTGGGTGAACGAGCAGGGAATGCCTCGCTCGAAGAAATCGTCATGGCGATTCGCACCCGTTCGGACTACTACAAAGTCCACACGAACATCAACACGCCGCGCCTGGTCCCGACGAGCCGGCTCGTCTCGAGCGTGACCGGCATGAAGGTGCAGCGGAACAAGGCGATCGTTGGTCAGAATGCGTTCGCGCATGAAGCCGGGATTCACCAGCACGGCATGTTGCAGGAACGGACGACCTATGAAATTATGCGGCCCGAAGACGTCGGCGTTCTCGGGACCAATCTCGTGCTCGGCAAACACAGCGGGCGCCATGCATTTCAGGATCGTCTCAAATCACTCGGCTACGATCCCGATCCCGAGACGCTGAAAAAAGTTTTCGATGATTTCATCGAATTGGCGGATAAAAAGAAGGAAGTTTACGACTCCGACATCGTTGCATTGGTTGAGCAAAGAACGCATCAGGTTCATGAGACCTGGTCGATGGTTCGTATGCACACTTCAGCCGGGACCGGCACCATTCCGACGGCGACGATTGAGTTGCAGCATGAGAATGGCGAGATCCGCAAAGACGCCGCGACGGGCGATGGTCCGATCGACGCGGTCTTCGTGGCTCTGGAGCGTGTTGTCGGACTCTCGGCCACGTTGACCGACTTCGAAGTGAGCAGCGTGACGAGCGGGAAAGATGCTCTGGGACAGGTCAACGTGACCATCCAGCACGGAACGGAGACCTATCATGGAACCGGGATCAGTACGGACGTGATTGAAGCGGCCGCCGTCGCCTATTTACAAAGTCTTAACAAAGCGATGGCTCAACATCAGGCCTCGGTTGAACAAGGCTGACAGTAGGGAACTGATGTGTTATTCTCTGTTCGTTTTGAGTGATATAGAGACCGATCGCGTACGCACGTAAGTGACATGAACATATCAGTCTACTCAAGAGGATTGCCAATTTTCGGCGTTATCCCTTGCAGTGTACTCGCGTATTCAGTAGTTATGCCGACCTAAACACGCGCGGGCCAGATATTTCAGATTGGAGCAGCCAGGGCTTATGAGCCACAACATTCCCCGGGGGTTGAGCGACGTGCAGTTTGTACTGCTTGGCCTTGTATCTGATGGAGAAAAGTCAGGCACGGAGTTGCGCCAGGTTCTACGCGACGAGTATGGCTGGGACACCAGCACAAGTTCGTTCTACACGTACTTCGATCGCCTGGGCAAAGAAGGTCTGTGCAGTATCAAAACGAACAAGGCTGGAAAGAAGTTCCGCGCGACGGCTAAAGGAAAGAAAGTCTTCAAGGAGAAGCTCAACTTCATGAAGCAGGCCGTCCAGACCTGGTAGTCACTCAGGCGGCAGGGACGTCCGCCACAACCTGTGGCAATCGCAACGATTCGTAACGCACGCCTCGGGCATCGTAAAAGTAGACGGTGTTCACATCGGCTGCCCAGATCGCATTGAGTCGAATCTGGCGGGGCCCGAAGAGCGTGAATGCGAAACCACAGAACCGGTCAGCCCGATGCATCGGTTCAGCATCCAGCGGGAACTGCTCAGGAATCAGGTTCTCTTTCTCGCAGAGGGCGGTATGGATGTGATCCTTCAAGTCCGTCCAGGTGCAGGGAAGAACTGAATTCAACGGGGACTCCTTCCGAATCGACGACGGCGGCAAGCGTCAGAGAGGCTCAATGGCCGGCCTACAGAGAGCAGCTGCTCTGCGATGTTGGCCGGGGGCACTCTCTGATATCGTCTTCACAATTCGGAATCGTTTCCCGTTTTCCCGTGACCGGAGCCACCGGCACAGCCGGAACGGCCCGCACCGCTTCCCCAGTTTCTCCAAGCGGCTCGCCCTTTTTGCACACATTCTCTCATGTGTGTCGATCGCATGCCTTCGACTAGAGGTGGCCGCGAGGTGTCGCATCGCTGAACACTGTGATCGCTGAAGACCGCGCATGAAAAAAGCCGTCCGAAAATCGGACGGCTTTTTTCGTTTAGTTACCCGACAGGGATTCGAACCCCAACTAAAAGAATCAGAATCTTTTGTGCTACCGTTACACCATCGGGCAATGTGTCTGGGGGAAATTTATAACGCTTCGACGAGTCTTTCAAGGGAGATTTTTTCGAAATCGTTCTGTAATTGCGTTAAATCGCAACGTCGGTCTAAAATGCTTCTGCAGAAGTGTCGAAAGCGTTGCCGGATCCGCGAATCCTTGCGGGAAGAGAGAGTCATGCCGCTGTACGAGATTGAAACCAATGCTCACATCATGATCGGCTGGGCCGAATCTGAAGAGCAGGCCCGTGCGCAGGCCCAGGAGCACTATCCGGAAGAAGACGTGCTCCGCATCAATCGGCGGCCTCGCGATCTTTGGGTGATCTCCAAAGCTCTGCTCGGTTTCCCCGAACGCGAAGCCCGTTGCGACACCGCCCGAGACTGTCTCGCACGCGCACAGGGCGACAAAGTCCACGCCATCCGACTCTATATGCGGGAAACCGGAGCCGATCTTCAGCAGGCTCAACGAGCCGTGGAAACGAACATGTCCCTCGGCTGGTAAGCGTCACCGGTCGAAGCTCAGATCTCGTCGCTTCAGGAACAGCGGACAGTCTTACTCTCCGCTCAATTCTTCGGGTTCCAGCACTCCGTTACGGTTACGGTCCAGAGCAAGCAGACGAGCCGGAGCCAGCTCCATTTCGATCGTGGTCAGTACCTGATCGCGATTGCGATCCAGCGTCCCCATGATTCGCTCCACGGCTGGAGACTCGGGCGAGTCGGACATCATCTCGGGAGCCGAGGACGACATCTGTGGCATCGAACGCTGCATGCCCATCTGGAAGCGCTGTCGCACCTGCTCGAGATCTTCGAGACTCAACTCCCGTTTTCCAGCCGCCCGAAACAAAGGCTGCATACGCTCCCGAACCATCTCAGGAAGTTCGTCGAACTGCACGAGGCCGTCTCCGTTGCGATCGAAGTTTCTAAGCAGTCGCTCGCTGTCGAAGGTTCGCCCCTGACCGCCGCGCATCGATCCTCGATCCGGCTCGACAGCCTGCTGATCAGTCGTCGCCAGGCGGAACTCCGCAAGATCGATCCGATCGTCCTCGTTGCGATCTCCAACCCGCAACAGACGCTCGAAGTACTTCCGCTGCGACTCATCGAGTTCATCGGCGACGACAACTCCATCTCCGTTGCGGTCGAGCTGCTCGAACAACGAAGGATCTCCCTCTTCGGCAGCAGGAAGACGGCCAGTCGAGACAGCCGCAAGCAGCAGAACAGATGATGCGACAACGTGAGGAATCGACGGCATGGCTCTACCCGAGTCGAACTGGATCAACAACATTTCAGAGTGAACTCAAGGAACCGAAAGCCCGGCTCCATACGCAAGAAACCCCGGCAACAGGCCAGGGTTTCGCTCATTCATGCTGCTCGCGACGTGCGATCAGTTATTGAGGTAGACCGGATGACAGTCGTTGCAACTCTTGTTGACCAGCTCGAAGCCAGCCTCGAACTCATCGAAGTCGTCTCCTTCGGCTCCCTGAAGCATCTGTCCGGCTCCATCGATCAGCTCGCGGCAGTACTTCTGATACTCCTCTTCGTCCGCGAAAACATAATCTTCCTCGTGGACGACCTGACCGAGTGCCCGCAACAGAGCGGCCCGGGCGATTGCCTGCTCTTTCTCCTTCTGCAGTTCTTGCTCGTTGCTGATCGTCGTCCGCAACCAGTCGTTGTGAGCGCGAATCTTCTGCATCAGCAGATTGCGATCGGCGACATCGCTGAAAACCGTTTCCTGATCAGAATCGGGCAGCTCGGCCGGCGAACCGCCATTGAGAATTTCGACGATATTCAGGAACGCCATCTCGGCTTCTTCGAATGCCGGTCGCCCGCGGCTCTCAGCCGCAATAGCGATGTCCGACGACAAATCGCGCACGAAGTGAGCTTTGTCCTTCCAGGTAAACTCGCCACTGTGCTCAGTCGCGATCCCCGCCAGCGCCGCCAGCGTTGCCCCGTCGATCTTGATGTTGAGCAACTCACGGTTGAAGTTTCCGACCGAATTCAGATTCGCCGTCAGCGTGTTTCGCAGACGGGTCACCTCTTCGAGCAGACGTTCTTCGGTAATGACAGCCTGCCAGTCGACCCCATCGCCGGCATTCGCAGTTTCCGACGGCGGTGTCGTGGGCGGCGGAGACGAATTCATCCCCCCCGGCGAAGTGTCGGGGGACGAAGGATTCATGGTGACGGCAGGAATCGGCTGAGTCGGCGTCGTGTTTTCGGCAGCCACCGTCAGCGGGCGATCGTAGAAGACATCGTACGGGATTCCATCGACGTATTTCCGTCCACCGTCGTCTGAGGTCGATGTCGTGTCGGAGGCCTGCGGTACCGGTTCCGCAGTGTTACCCCCGTTCTGCTGAGCAGCGGGGGATTCCGCCTGTGGTGCAGCAGGCGGAGCGTCATCGGACCCGCCGCCACAACCGGCGGTAAGGAACAGCAGAACCGACACGAGTGACCCGGCACATCCGTGCAAGAGGAAGGGTCGCCCGAGGAAAGTCCGGGGAAGATGGAGAACAGGTGCGGAACGTCTCTGATACATCAGCAGGGGGGTTTCCAAAGCAGAGAAATCAGCGTCGATTGTCTGGAACCGGGCTCGTTGAAATGAACTGGCCTACTCCCGGGACCGGTCGTATCGTATACTTCTTTTGACGCGTTTTCCAGACGATTGTCGTGCGACTCCAGCCGAACTTCGGCAGTCCGCGTGTGAGCGCCAGACCCCGGAAACCGATCAACAGGAACGGAACCTCAATATGCGAGACACACTGCGAGGCCAGTTTCTGCTGGCGACCAAGCATCTGCACGATCCGAATTTCTTTCGCTCCGCTGTCCTGCTCCTGGAACACAATCACGAAGGCGCCATGGGCGTCATCATCAACCGCCCCTCGTCAGTGAATCTCGCACACGCTCTGGTTGGTCATTTCGATGTTCCTCCCTCCGAAAGCGTCATCTACGTCGGCGGCCCCGTCGAACCCTCCGCACTCAGCATGCTGCACGGAGATGCCGCGTGGGGCGAAGACGATCTGGCAGTCGTGCCCGGCGTCTATGTTGGCGGCAGTGCCGAAGCGTTCGAAGAGGTCGTCATCAACTCCACGAGCACCGGCAACAATGTGCCGTTCCGGATCTTCTCCGGCTATGCCGGCTGGGGGAGTGGTCAACTCGAAAGTGAGATCAATCGCGGCGACTGGTTCACACTTCAGGCCAAATCGGAGTTCGTCTTTTCCGATCAACCCTACGATATCTGGGACGAGTTGATTCGCGAGTTTCACCGCCAGCACCGCATGCTGCCGATTCCGGCTGAGAAAGCCGAGTGGAACTGAGTCGAGTTTTCCGCTCCGTTCCGCCCCAATCTGCTTTTCCGCGTTTTACTGACAAACGCGTTTGAAATGCCCTTCCAATTCCGGCATGATGAACACGGGTACTTCGCCCGGCGGGAGCTCGCCCGCGCATCGACTCTGGATTCCGATCTGCCTTGGGAGGGGCTCGACCTATGTGGTCATGCAGTCGCGTCAACGTCGCATTTCTCTGCGTTCTGATGATGATGTTGAGCCTCGCTGACCGTTGCCCGGCTCAGGAATTTGACGAGGAAGACCAGCCGCAACTGCTCGTCCTCGATACCACCGCCAGCGTTTACAACAACCAAGACGACTCCGAAGAGTATCGCTTCTACCGCGGCGACGTTATCGAGTTCACCGACAAGGACGAGGACCGCTATTACACCGTCAACCCGGAAGGCTGGATTCCGACAGACGGCGTGATTGAACTCGACAACGCCATGCAGGCACTTTCCGGCCGCGGGCGACGGCGTCGCAACGACCCCGACACGCAGGCGAATCGCGCCCTGGTCCTGATGGCCGAAGGCAATCTCGCCGAAGCCGAGGACGCCGCGGACAAACTTCTCACCAATGTCCCCGATCACATCCCCGGCCTGATCACCCGGGCCCTGATTCATCTTGAGCAGGGAGACCACGAGAAGGCCGTGCCCGATCTCGAAAAGGCAATGCGCAAAGACGCCACGAATGTGCAGACCATCCTGCTGCTGATTCGCTGCGACCGTGCCGAGAACGACTACGAATCGGTTCTGGAGTTCCTCAAAGCCGTACCCGTTAACGTCGAGGAGAATCCGGACCTCCTGATTGAACGGGCCTATTGCGAGTGGATGCAGCTCGACAACGAAGCCGCCTTCGCAAGCATCGAGAAGGCCTTTGAACTCGGCACCAAACGGGACGATGCCTGGTACACCCGCGGCCAGGTGCTGATGTCGCTGAACGAGATGGAAGAGGCCATCGAGAGCTTCACTCGCGCGATCGACCGCAACCCGGAATCGCTCAACTCCTACTACTTCCGAGCCGACTGCCTGAGCCAGCTCGGGGAGCACGGCCAGGCCATCGACGATTACTCGCGTCTGCTCGAAAGTGACAGCGAGGACCACGAAGCCCGGGTTGCCCGCGGCCGCCTGTATCGAACCGTCGAAGAAAACCAACTCGCTTACGAAGACTTCGACTACATTGCCACCAACGCCGATGACAACACCGTCGTGGCCGAAGCCATCTTCCTTCGCGGACTGACCGCTGAAGACGCCGGAGACGCCGAACAGGCCTTCAACGATTACACGCGCAGCATCGAACTTGATCCGACAGAGGCGGCCCCTCTTCGCGAACGGGGACGTCTGCATTTCTCCTTCGATGACCCGACCGCTGCGGAAGCCGATCTGATGAAGGCCATCGATCTTGATCCCGAAGACAGCCTGGCATTGCGGTTTCTCGGAGACCTGTATCGTCTGCAGGACCGCTCGGAAGACTCGCTGGAAGCTTACACCGATGCCATCAATATCGACCCGAACGACCCGGTCTCCTGGAACAACCGGGGCATCGTTCACGAGATGATGAACCAGCCTGAAAAGGCGATCGCCGACTACGAAAACGCTCTGGAACTCCGACCGGGTGACATGACGTTCGCCACGAACGTGGCCGCCTTGCATCGAAACCGTGGAGAACACGAACAGGCCGACAAACGACTCGCTGAAGTTGTCGAGCAGTTCGCCGGAGAAGACCGCAGTCCGCTGGCCGAGATTTTCTATCATCGCGGCGAGAACGCCCGCTATGCCCAGAAGCTGGAGCAAGCCGTCGAGTTCTATCAGGAAGCGATCCAGCTCGACCAGCAGCACGCCAATGCCCACAACTCCTGTGGAATCTGCCTGGATCAACTTGGTCAGCCGGGCGATGCCATCGAATGCTACAACGCGGCTCTCGAACTGAGCCCCGGCTCGGCGGTGATTCTGGTCAACCGGGCCGATGCCTTCCGCAATGCCGGTGAGCTACAGGCCGCTCTCGACGATTACGACGAGGCCATCCGTCAGACCAGCGACTACACCGTGGCCTACAATCAGCGGGGTTTGCTTTACCTGAACGTCAGCAACTACGAGCTTGCGGCCAAGGATTTCCGCAAAGCTCTCGAGCTGAATCCCGATTATACACTCGCCCGTGCCAACCTGGCCGACGCTCTCCGCTATGCCCAGAAGCTGGACGAAGCCATCTCCGAATACTCTCTGGCCCTGGTCGATGCCCCTCTGAATGTCTCCCTGCTTTACGGACGCGGCGAGTGTTACCGTCAGCTCAACCGGCGGGCTGAAGCCGAGGCGGCCTATCGGACGGCTCTCGCTCAGGATGACACCTACGACCTGGCCTGGGTCGGAATGGGAGAACTGTACGAGAGCGTCGATCAACTGCAGAAGGCGATCGACTTTTACTCTCGAGCCATCGACATCACCCCCGATTACCTCTGGGCGATCTACCGCCGTGGATTCTGCCGGTCGCTCCTCAATCGCGATGAAGAATGCATCGCGGATTTCGACCGTGTCCTCGAACTTAATCCCGATCATCTCAACGCCCGACTGTTCCGCGCGAACTCCTATCGCGATCTGGAGCAGTTTGACGAGGCTCTCCCCGACTACGAACGGGCTCTGGAAGTTGATGGCGAGTATGTTTACGTGTTTCTCGGACGGGGTCTCTGCTTCGAGATGATGGAGCAGTACGGAGCGGCCATCGAGGACTACACCCGAGTGATTGAGCTTGAACCGACAATGTCGAGCGGCTTCACCGACCGGGCCCGTTTGCACGCCGCCGTGACTGATCCCTCCATCTACAATCCGAAGCAGGCTCTCCGCGATGCGAAGAAGGCCTGTTCTCTAACCGAGAACAAGGACCCGATCGCCCTGGAAGCTCTGGCGATGGCCCACGCCGCTGGGGGAGAGTTCGACAGCGCAGCTGAGTTACAGAAGCAGGCGATTCGACTCGCCGAAGAGCGGGGAACCTACAACAACCAGTATCTCCGCGAAGCCAACGAACGACTTAAGCTATACACGAAACAGAAGCCGTACGTGCTGGCGACAAAGAGTCGGGATTCTCTGGAGACACCGAAGACCTCGCCGGGGAAACCCGCGACCAAACCATCGGCTACGCGACGACGCGGCTCGGGCGGTTTGACGGGAGGGGCAGGGTCCCTCTTTGGTTCTTCAGCTCGCCAGAAGTCGCAGGAAGCCGCGACACCTCCGGCCCCGCCAGTGGAGGACGATGAGATTCCAGCTCCCCCTGCCCTGTAACCGCGGGGCTTGCGACTGGAGCGGGCTGTCCGCGCATGAAGAAACAGGCGATCCATTCCGGGAATGAATCGCCTGTTTTTGTTCCCTCACAGAAGGACAGCGATCGCGCGTCACGCGGCGATCTAGTCTTCCTTCTTGGTCTTTTTCTTCTTCTTGCCGATCACAGTCTTGACGACGCGAACCTTCGGCAGGCCGATCGGGCTCTGGCCCGCGACCCAGCGGTCTTCGCCCTGAAGGAATGCAATCCGCTCACCGCGCTTGAGCACGTTACGGGAGCGACGCATCTTGCTGCCGGCTTTCAGGCTGTTATCCAGTGACATGACAGTAACCTTACTCGATATCGTTAAAGTGGGGCCAACTTGCTCGTTCAGCAAAGCCTGCAACCAGTATCGGTCACATGAAAACGAGCCGCACATGGTAATCGGCTCTATTTCCAAACGCAAGCGTGAATAGGCGATGGGGAATAGGCGCCAGGCGTTAGGGATCTCACGTACCACGCCCACTCCACATTCCCCGAACCCCTATTCCGTCGGGGGTTCGATGCCGAAGTCGCGGATGGTCAGCAGGGTCCGATGCGGGAGGTTCCGTTCGGCAAACGCAGCCGCTCCGCCTTCGAGGCGGTCGACGATCCCGGCGACGGCAACAACTTCACAGCCGAAATCCTGGACCCGGTCCACGGCCAGCAGCGCGCTGCCCCCCGTCGTCACAACGTCTTCCACGATAACGACTTTCATCCCCGGCTTGACCGGTCCTTCGACGAATTTATTCGTTCCGTGCCCCTTCGATTCCTTCCGAATCATGAAACCGACAACATCCCGGTTGGACTCGGCAGCCACAGTCAACATACCGCCGACAATCGGGTCAGCTCCGATCGACATTCCGCCGATGGCATCGAAATCGAACTCTGCCAGCAGTTCCCAGAATCCGAGCGAAACGAGCCGCAGCCCCTCGGCGTGCAGAGTGACCTGTTTGCCGTCGAGGTAGTACTTCGCCTTTCGCCCCGACGCGAGGGTGAAATCGCCGAATTTCAGGGCTCGTTCGTGGAACAGTTCTTTGAGACGGGTGACATTGGGCATAGTTTCGGACTCTGGGTCTGAGAGTGTTCAGGGTGTGCCACTGGCTCCGCCAGTGCGAGAAGGCCGCCGATCCAAACGCATGTTCTCGCACAGAACGGTCGCGGCTCGGAATTTTCGCATCGATCGACAGTTTGCCGGCTGGTATACTGTCCCGGTGGTGCCACGATACCAAAACTCGAATCGGACCTGAAGCTGGCGGGAAAATTCATGGAACTCACGCGACGACGCGCACTGATGGCAATGGGACTGCTCGCCGCCGGTGGTCCTTCTGCGTTCGCCAAACGCCAGGATCCTAAAGTCAAACTCGCCGTCACGCGGGCACTCGACTACCTGGTTCGCGACCAGAAACGTCAGGGCTACTGGGAAGCCAACGGCGGACAGTATCGCGTCGCAATGACTGCCCTTTCCGGCATGGCTCTGCTTTGCGAAGGTTCGACCACGACTCGTGGCAAGTATGCAAAAACCGTTCGTACTGCCGTCGACTATCTCATCGACATGTCTCAACCGAACGGGCTGATTGGGTACGAAAAGGACTACCACTACACCTACGGGCACGGCTTTTCGATGCTGTTCCTCTCTCAGGTCCTCGGAGAGGAAGAAGGAGCCGAGCGGCGAAAGAATCTGCTGCGAGTGCTCAAGAATTCCGTCGCCTTCAGCGGCTACGCCCAAACCAGTCGCGGCGGCTGGGGATACGTTTCCGCCAAAGATGGCGGCGATTTCGATGAAGGCTCGACCTGCATCACTCAGGTTCAGGGGTTACGGGCCTGCCGCAATGCGGGGATCCCGGTGCCGAAGGAGATTATCGACCGGGCCAAGCAGTACATCAAAGACTGCACCACCGACAAAGGGGGCGTGCAGTACAGCATCCGGGGCGGGGGCGAACGGCCGCCGATCACCGCAGCCGCCGTGGCCGCCATGTACAGCGCCGGCGAATACGAGGAATCGGATCACGTCACCAAGATGCTCGAATTCTGCAAGGACAACATCTGGCCAAGTCCCAGCGGGAACACGAATTACTTCGGCCACTGGCATTACACGCACTACTATTACGCCCAGGTAATGTACCGCGACACCGACCTCTGGGATCGCTACTTCGACGACATCTCCCGCCAGATTCTCCCCAAGCAGAACGCCTCGGGAGCCTGGAAAGAGGGCCACATCGGCGACGTCTACACGACCGCCATCAACGCCACCATCCTCCAGCTCGACAACGGCTACGTCCCAATTTACCAGCGGTAATTCTGAGACTGGGCGTTCCTACAGCCCCAGCCCGACAGGGTGGCACAGACATTCCTCAGGAGATGCCAACTTTGTCGGAATGCCCTGATGCACCGGCAGGGGTGGCCCCGAAAGATTCTTTCGGGGCGGCGCAGCCGTCGGCGAAGCGGTATTTGACGTCTAGTTGAGAGGCGGTGCAGTCATTTGGAATACCAAGGGAAGAGTGTCATCCAGGCCCGCGGCAGGTGCATTCTCCTACGGCTTCGCCGCCCTGATAGCACAGCTATCAGGGCCACCCGTAAGGCATTCGTTTGCAGAGACTTTCTGAAATTGGCATCTACTGATTCCTGTCTGTGCGTCTCTCCGAGTCATTTTCACAAAACGCACTTCATGCCAACGACTTGTGGTTACTCCATTGTCTGATCTTCTGTGGGCGGAAGGACACATGACAGAGCGATGCGTATGGCGCAGCCTCTTGTTGCTGCGCGACCCGACCAAGGCTTGGCCGGGCCACCCCCTGAAAGGTCCCTACAGAGTCGCACCCATCTAAACAGGACCTACAGTTGCCTCCGATCACCAAACCGGGCAAAATGGAGAGCGAAGTTTCCCCGGGAATCCATTGAGACAATTCCATGCAGCAGAACGACCCTCATCACGTGAACTACGGCAAGATTTTCTTCGGACTGTGCGGCCTGACCGTGCTTTCGGTGCTGATCGATGTCGCCGCGATGCCTTCGTGGGAACTGATTGTCGCCATTCTCGTGCTCGCCGTGGCGGCTGCCAAAGCCGGGCTCGTGATGCTGTATTTCATGCATCTGAAGTTCGAGCGGACCTGGAAATACGCTCTGCTGGCCCCGACGATCATCCTTTCAATCGGGATGATTCTGGCTCTGTTCCCCGATATTTCGCTGCACTACTACCCGCTCGACGTGCCTCAGGTCGACTGACACAGCCCGACCAACCGCGGCTGAATTCCGTCAATTTGTCGCAACCGGTCGCTCGTGGACTCATTTTCCCAAGCCCGATGCCTACACTTCGGCATGCGGGCGAGTGTCGGTGATCGCACCGGCTGCCCAGCTCAATCCCTGTGCTCTGAATCCAGCCTGCTTATGTCCTCCGCGGAAAACACCAACTCTGTCAGCGACACCCCGCCTTCGCCGAACGAACGTTCCTTCGTAATGCGTCGCACATTCGGCGGCATCCTCTGGCTGCTTGTCGGCGTTTCGCTGCTGGTCATGTGGTTTACGCCGAATCGCCCCACCGTCGTTCAGCTGAACGGGTCCCCGACGGTCGAGCCACTTCCCGAAGTCGAACTCGAACAGCGGGAAGTCGCCAGTTTCTCACTGACCGAACGCAGCGGCGAAACGGTCACGAAACAGGACCTGCTCGGTCAGGAATGGGTGGTGAACTTCATCTTCACCCGCTGCGTGATGTCCTGCCCGGGCAACACCAAAGCGATGATGGAACTCGCCGAGAACTGCGAAGACACGGACGTAAAGCTCGTCACCATTACCGTCGATCCGGAACACGATACGCCCGAGCGACTGCAGGATTACTCAGAAATCTACGGAGCCGATCCAGAGCAGTGGCTCTTCCTGACAGGCGAAAAAGACGAGATTCACGATCTGATTCGCAACAGCTTTCTGCAGGCCGTGGAAGAACGAACCGGCAAAGACCGGCTGCTCGGCTATGAGTTCGCCCACACCGACCGGGTGATGCATATCAACGAAGACGGCCTGATCGTCGGGCAGTATCTGGCGACCGATCCGGTGTCGATGGCGACGCTGTCCCGCGTGCTTCACGACGAGATGGACACGCCGGAAAAGAACGAATTCCTCGTCCCCAAGGCGACCTCCGGCGACCTTCCCGCGGAAGCCGGCACCTCGACTCCGGCGGTAAGCGAAGAATCCGCTGAAGCGGTCGCTCAGGGCGAAATCGCCGAACCGGCTGTTCCCGGCTGGCTGAAATCACTCCCGGCTGTCAATGCGAGTCTGAACGGTCTGGCGACCGTGCTGCTCGTGATCGGGTTCATTCTGATCAAGCAGAGGAAAGTCCAGGCCCACAAGGTGACCATGTTGACCGCCTTCGGCGTCTCGGCTGTGTTTCTGGCCTGTTATTTGACCTATCACTTCGGACTGCAGGCGTATACGGGAGAGTCTTCGAAGAGTTTTCCGGACCTGGGATTCATCCGGCAGGTCTATCTTGTGATTCTGATCAGTCATATTCTGCTCGCGGTGACCGTGCCGGTTCTGGCGGGGATGTCGATTTATCTGGGCCTTCGCGGCCGGATCGAGCGACATCGCACGATCGCTCGAATCACGTTCCCTATCTGGTTGTATGTGTCCGTCACTGGCGTCATAATCTATTACATGCTGTATCATCTGGCGGGAGTCGCCTGACCGAGTAGTGACGTCCATGAGAACGATGCGAAACCTGATTCTGGCCTGCCTGCTGCTGGGAATTCTGCCCGGTCTGGCTGAACCTGCGTCGTGCTCGGCCTGTCCGATGTGCAAGACGGCGACCGAAACGGCCGACGACCAGTCCCGACCAGTCGCCTACATGGCCAGCATTCTTACGATGCTCAGCATGCCTTCGATTCTGTTCGCCGTCGTGGGGGTCACCCTGTATCGGATGACCCGTCGGGAAGAATCGCAGCTTGCCGACCTGACGAAAGCTCATGACAGGAATCCGGACGAGCCTCTCGTCTGAATCTGCTGAATGGCCGCAGCTTATTTCGTGTTGCCGTGCTCCCGCAGCCGGCGACGTTCGCCCCACTGAATTCTCCGTTGAACTGATTGTCTGTTCCATGTCCGAAGAGTATTCGAAGTACGGTTTCTCGACTCGCGCTGTCCATTCCGGCGTCAATAAAGACACGCTCTACAACAGCTGCACCACGCCGATCTACACCTCGTCGACGTACTACTGGAACGACCTGACGACCAACAGCGGCTACGACTACACCCGCAGCGCCAATCCGACCCGCAAGGCGCTCGAAGAAAACATCGCCTCCCTTGAAGGGGGCGTCGGAGCTCAGGCGACCGCCACCGGAATGGCGGCCATCACCACGGTGATGCATCTGTTTGAACCGGGCGATCACATCGTCGCCGGCAACGACATCTACGGCGGCACCTACCGCCTGTTCGCCGATGTCTTCACCAAGATGGGACTGCGGTTTTCGTTCGTCGACATGGGCGACGCCGAAGCCGTCCGCAAGGCGATCACGTCGGACACGAAGTGCATCTGGATCGAAACGCCGAGCAACCCACTGCTGAATGTCGTCGACATTGAAGCTATCACCGGGGTCGCCCGCGAACGCAAGCTGCTCACGATTGCCGACAACACCTTCCTGTCGCCTTATCTGCAGCGTCCGTTTGAAATGGGTGTCGACATCATTGTTCACTCGACCACCAAGTATCTCAACGGCCATTCCGATGTCGTCGGCGGCTGCGTGGTTTCGAAGACCAAAGAGCATGCCGATAAGGTTGCCTACATCGTAAACGCCCTCGGGCTCGGCTGTTCGCCGTTCGATGCCTTTCTCGTGCTTCGCGGTGTGAAGTCGCTCGGCCCGCGGATGGAAGCCCATCAGAAGGGGGCCATGGCAGTCGCCCGCATGCTCGACGGGCATCCGAATGTCGAGAAGGTTTACTACCCCGGCCTCGAAACGCATCCGGATCACGAACTCGCCAAGCGTCAGCAGAAGGGCTTTGGCGGCATGGTCAGCTTCGATATCAAAGGGGGCCGCCCGGCTGCCGAGAAGCTGTTCGCCCGCATCAATCTGTTCCAGCTGGCCGAGTCACTCGGCGGGATCGAATCGCTGATCGAATACCCGGAAACGATGAGCCACGCTTCCATGACTGCCGCCGCCCGCCTCGACGCCGGCATCAGCGAGAAAACGATCCGCATCTCAGTCGGCATCGAAGACCCGGAAGACCTCGTCGCCGACCTGAAACAGGCCCTCGAAGCGTAGGAAGCAGGGTGACCCGACCGCAACGCCGGTCGGGTCGCGCAGCGACAAGAGGCTGCGCCATCCTCGATGAACGCTTCTCAGGCCGCCCGATCTGCTCATTCAAGCACGGGATCGCCTCGGACGCTCCGCTACCGGGGCCGACCTCGTTAGCAACGAGCTCTGCCGTTTCCGTGCAGCCGCACGGGGTAGCTCAAGATTCGAGTGCGACCTCTCGTGGCTCCGCCACCCCGGTTGAATCAACCGGGGCTACCCTATGCTGGGCTGATGCTCATCTGCGTCCGACGCACAATTGCTGAGATACGCTTCGCAATCCCAGCCTACCGTCGCTGCTCGTATCCACGCCGATAACTCCACGGGTGGCCCGGCCGCAAAGCTGGCCGGGTCGCGCAGCGACAAGAGGCTGCGCCATCCTCGAAGAATGCTTCTCAGGCCGCCCGATCTGCTCATTCAAGCACGGGATCGCCTCGGACGCTCCGATACGCGGAACCGACGTCGTTAGCGAGCTCTCCCGTTTTCGTGATGCCGCACGGGGTAGCTCAAGATTCGAGTGCGACCTCTCGTGGCTCCGCCACCCCGGTTGAATCTACCGGGGCTACCCGATATTGGGGTGATGCTCCATCTGCGTCCGCCCGCATAATTGCTGGGATACGCTTCGCTATCCCAGCCTACCGGGCCTTTGTGTCTACTTGGCGTTTTCCGGAACGAGCTTGCGGAGTTCCCGGTTGAGGTAGCTTTCGACGTCGCGGGCGAGTTCCTGCTGCCGGGCGTACTCGGCGATCGACTCGGCTTTTTTGATCGTCAGGTTGCGGATCACTTCCTTGATTTCCGGGATTGCGTGCGGGCTGACGCTGATCTGGCGGATGCCCATGCCGATCAGCAGCGGCACGCAGCGGGGATCGGAGCTCATCTGCCCGCAGACCGAAACCGGAATATCGTGATTGCTCGCCGCTTTGACCACCATGTTGATCATGCGGATGATCGCCGGGTCGGCCGGGTTGTGCCACTTGGCGACCTGAGGATCGGACCGGTCAGCCGCCAGCGTGTACTGGATCAGGTCGTTGGTGCCGATCGAGAAGAAGTCGACCTCGCGGGCGAATTCTTCGGCCATCAGGACCGTCGCCGGCACTTCGACCATGATGCCGAGTGCCACGTCGCTGTTGAACGGGATCTTCTGTTCTTCCAGGTCTTCCATCACTTCGCGAACGATCAGACGGGCCTGACGGAACTCAAGTAACGATGAAACCAGCGGGAACATAATGCCGACCCTGGCCCCGACGGATGCCCTCAGCACGGCTCGGATCTGCGTCTTGAACATCTCCATGTCGTGGAGACTCATTCGGATGCTGCGCAGGCCGAGAGCCGGGTTGGAATCGTCGCCGTAGGAACGGCGAATCCAGCCGGGAATTTTGTCGGCTCCCAGATCGAGCGTGCGGATCGTGATCGGCTGATTCTTAAAGGCCGAAATGACTTCGGTGTAGGCGGCGTAATGATCTTCTTCGGTCGGAATCGAATCGCGTCCGAGATACAGGAACTCGGTGCGGTACAGTCCGATACCATCAGCTCCCTTCTGCTCGCACTGCTCGGCTTCCTGCGGAAACTCGATATTCCCCATCAGGCTGATGCGAACCCCATCTTTGGTTTCCGCGACCAGATCACGCATCTGACGGCGGCGAGCGGCCACGGTCTGATACTTCTGACGGACTTCATTGATGCGCCAGAGGGTGTCATCGTCCGGTTCGATGATGAATTCACCACTCGTGCCGTCGACGACCACCGTATCGCCACCCGAAACATCGGCGAGAAACGGGCCGAGTCCAACGATCGCGGGAATTTCCAGAGCAGCGGCGAGGATGGCCGTGTGACTGGTTCGACCGCCGACTTCGGTGGCAAAGCCGAGGACCACGTCTTTCTTCAGGCCGGCCGTTTCACTCGGTGTAAGGTTGTGGGCCAGCACGATGACCGGCTGTGTAAGCTCGGCCAGACTTTCCCGCTGCTCCCCGAGGAGGTGGCGCAGGATTCGCTTTTCGAGATCATAAATATCGGCGGCCCGTTCCGCGAAGTACGCGTTGCCGAGCGCCTGAAACTGGCGAGCGTATTTCCGCAGCGTGCGGCTGGCGGCGAATTCCGGGCTGTAACAGCGGTCTTTGATAAGCAGTTCGACTTCGGAGATCAGCTTCGGATCCTGCGCCATCTGAAGATGAGCGCCAAAGATGGCTCCGTACTGCTGACCGAGGGCCTCGTTGGCGAGCCGCTCGTTCTCAAGAATTTCGTTGGAAACCCCGTCGAGAGCCTGTCGCAGCCGTTCCAACTCCTGATCGACGATCCGCCGGGGGATAAAACGCTGCGGGATGCGGAAGTCTTCGCTTCCCATCACGAGCGCATCACCAACCGCGACGCCGGGGGAGACGGCTATTCCGTTTCTAGTAATCATGGTTCCGTCCGATTGAGCGGAGATGGGATATGTGGGTGAGTTCTGAGTTTTCGGACTTACGCAGCGACACGGTCCCGGTCACCTGGCCGTTCCGTCGAATAACGGAGGCAGCCTGATTGAACCACGAATTCCTTTCGTGGCGGCACGGGGCAGCGATCCGTTCCTGGATTTCGCGTTGCCGTACCCCATGAAAAAACTGTGCTGAAGCACATGCCTCAGCACAGAATTGTAGAGAGTATTTCCGTTCAGGACAAACCGCTCGAACCTGTCAGTTCGAGGCTTGTTCCTGCTTGAACATCTCATTATTGCGATCGCCGCGGGACAGCAGGTACGCCATCAGGTCGAGGATTTCCTCTTCGCTGAGCGTATTGAGCAGTCCATTGGGCATCATCGAGGTTTTCGCCGGTTCCATCTCTTCGATGTCTTCCCGCTTCACCACGGTCATTTCGTCCGGATTCATCATGTTCGTGTTGATCCGGTACGTGTTACCAGCCAGGTTGACGATTCGGCCGATGACCACCTTGCCGTCGATCGTGATGATCTGCACGGCTGCGTACTGATCGCTGATCTGCTTGCTCGGAAGGACGATCGATTCCAGAATATCCTTCTTGCTGAATCGACCCGCCAGAGCGGTCAGGTCCGGGCCGATGGCGCCGCCCTGTTCGTCGAATCGATGGCAGGCAAAGCAGTTCGCTGCAGCAAACATCTGCCGGCCGTGCTCGAAGTCGCGATTCTTCAGTTTTTCGTCGAGCAGCGGAATCAGCTCTTCCATCTTCCAGTCCTTCACGAACGGACGGGATTCGGTCGAAGCGAGCGTGTTCGACTCCTGCGGCGTTGCTTCCAGAATCGGCTTCAGGCGTTCCTTGGCATCACCGTCGAGGTGAGCCACGGCGTCTTCGCGGATGTGCTGCACGAACAGACTGAAGCTCGCGCCGCCGCGATACTGCGACGCCCGGTTGAACCACTTGAAGTACTTGTCCTGCAGTTCCGGAGTCCAGCCGCTCGTAAGGTGACGCAGCGACTTGGCGTAGTCGATCTGTTCTTCCTGAGTCGGAGCCTTCTGCAGCAGTCCGACCACTTTCTCGGCTGCAGCAGGGGCCTGCAGGTAAACCAGCATCTGTGCGTATTCCGAGTTCAACGGATACGACCGAGCCGGCACCATCGGGCTGAACTTTTCGATCAACTGCTGACGCTGTTCTTCAGAAGGCGGTCCCAGTCGCACGAACGCGATCGTGTAGACCCGCATCGCGGTCAGCTTCTGGGCTTCGTTCAGCTTCGACCAGTCGAGCTTGTTCACGGCGTCCAGAATCTCCGTCAGCTCTTCGCTGCCGTATTCCTGATCGGAACTCCATTCCGGCAGTGCACGATCGATCTCGGCATCCTTTCCGGAGACCTTCTCTTCGCGTTCGTAAGACCGCGCGAGAGCCATGAGACCATTCAAAGCTTCCCAAGGCTGCTTGGCCTGCAGAGCTTTTTCTTTCCATTCGCTCGTTGGACGATGCTCAATCGCGATTCGAGCGGCGAAACGGATGAAACGATCCTTGTCGTTGAGGAACGGCCAGGCCTTCTCAACAGCTTCCGGATGATCGCCCAGGTGAAGCGATTCCAGTTGACGACGCGTCGTGCGAGCGACGGCCTGCGGATCGTCGAGATCTTCGGCAACCTTGTAACCTTCGATCGGCTTTGTCGATTCCGAGCCCTTGTACGTCACGCGATACAGACCCGACTGCACTTTCCGGCCGCCGATGGCGAAGTACATCGCCCCATCTTTCGGGTTCACCACAAGATCCGTCAACGGCAGTGGAGTACCGGTAATGAACTCTTCCGCGGTGGCCGAGTAAGAAGCCCCGTCTGGCGTCAGGTGCACGGCGTAGAGCTTGCCGTAACTCCAGTCGCTGGCGAAGAACGCTTTCTGATACTTCGCCGGGAACTTCGCCCCGTAGCCGAAGGTCACGCCGGTCGGAGAACCGGGACCGATGTTGATCGTCGGAGGAACGCTGTCCTGGTAGTAGACCGGCCACTTGCCGCCGCCGTTCCGCCAGCCGAACTCGGCTCCGCTAACGACATGACAAATGCGGGTCGGACGATACCAGGGCGTATTCACGTCCCATTCCATGTCGGCATCGTAGGTAAACATTTCGCCTTCGGTATTGAGGGCGGCGTCGTACTGATTGCGGAATCCAGTCGCGACGAGTTCCCACTCCGTTCCTTCCGGATTGATGCGGCAGATGTATCCGCCCGGAGCAGGGGTCCCTTTCATGAAACCACGACCGTACGGGCGGGGCAGCAGCAGATCTTCATCCCAGTGCGTCGGAACGCGGGACTGATCGATCTCCGTCAGATCGGTGCGGTTTCCACAAACGACATACAGCCCTTTTTTGTCCTGCGTGTGGAACACGGCATGCGGACCATGCTCGCCGGTCCCGTGCAGCGGACGCAGCATCTTCACGGTGTCGAGGTTGTCGTCGCCATCGGAATCGGTGACCCGGTACAGGCCCCCTTCGTACTGCTTGGCTTTATTCACGGAGACATACAGCGAATCGAACGCCCAGAAAAGGCCCTGAGCTTCGCCGATGTCGGCGTTGATTTTCTCGACCTTCAAACCTTCGGTCGTACCGAGCGGCGGAACAGTAACGCGGAAGAGTCCGCCGTATTGATCGCAGACAATCAGGCGACCTTTCGGATCGGTGCACATCGAAACCCAGGAGCCTTCGACATCCGCCGGAACCGAGTAGAGCAGTTCGACCTCGAAGTCCTTGGCGATTTTCATGTCGGCGATCGGAGTCGCCATGGCCTTGGGTTCGTCGTCATCATCCTGCTTGGCAGCCGTGGATTCTTCCTTGTCCGGACGCTTCATGGCCGGCTTGTCGGCTTTGGTGGTCTCTTTCTTTTTACCGATTTCGCGGAGTCGCACGTTGCGGAACTGAACTTTCATGGCCGGTCCGCGGTGCACCTGAAACGCCAGCAGGCCCTTCATTTCCCGTTCCGACGGCTGATCGTCGATGATCTCGGCTGCGACGACGCCATCAATCTTGTGGACCAGCCGCTTGCCACGCGCAATAATCGTGAGCTCGTGCCATTCGGTCAGATCCTTCTGGTCGACTTCGACGTCGAGTTTCTCGGCGTTCTTTTTTCCGTCGGCGGTCACGGTCACTTTTTCGCCCCGTTTGGCGACAATGCCCCGTCCGCGTTCGTCGTAAAGCATAGCCGTGTACTGCGGATTGGGATGCATATCCGCCTGATAGCCACCGACCGACCAGGGACCAACCTCTTTCATCAGCTTGCTGCGATACTGCACGCCGGAGTTGTTGTCTCCTTCGAGGCGGAATTCGACACGGAGTTCGAAATCGGCGACCTCGCCCCCCTTCCAGATGAGGAACTGGTTGTACTTCAGATGATCGGGACCGTTGGTTTTGCCGGTGATGACGCCGTCTTCGACGGACCACAGTTCGGGGTTTCCATCCCAGCCGGAAAGATCCTTCCCATTAAATAACGACTTGAACCCCGGCTCTTCGGCCTGGGCTGCTCCGGCCGCGAGGCCCACGCAAAGAGTCAGCAGAGAACACAGATACAATCGCACAATTCGCTCCCGAAATTCGATCGGTGGTGTCGGTAAACGTTCTAAATTGAACACAGAGAAGGGTTTCCGGAGCAACTGGCAGCGTCGGAAACCGTAGGCGAGCGGCTTAGAAATCGAAAGCCGGCGGTTTACAGAAACAGATTCGCATTCATTGTTGAGAACGTGCGGGGGAATGTCAATCACGGGGATTGGAGGCCCGGGACAGCCGGAATCGATTTGAAATTCCGCTTCCCGGTCGACTAGGATGTCGACGAATTCAATTGATCGACGGAGTTTCAGGAGGGTCGCGGATGCCGCGGGAATGGCAATTTGTCAGTCACGATACCGGGCTGGTTAAGTCACTGGCGAGTCAGATGCGCTGTTCTTCGCTGCTGGCCCAGGTTCTCCTGTCACGAGGTTTCTCCACCGCGGAAGAGGCCAAAGGCTTCCTCTCGGCCAAGCTGGCTACGCTGCAGGAGCCGGAAGTTCTACCCGGCGTCGCCGAAGCGGCCGACCTGATGGCGGAGGCGATTCGTCAGAAGCGGCGAATTACCATCTACGGCGATTACGATGTCGACGGCATGACCTCGACTTCGATCCTGTACCACTGTATCACCCAGGCGGGCGGCACCGTTGACTACTATATCCCGTGTCGCATGGAAGAAGGCTACGGCCTGAACTGCGATGCGATTCGCGAGCTCCATGAAGCCGATCCTGAGCGGCTCGTTGTCACAGTCGATTGCGGCATCTGCAGCGTGAAAGAAGCCGATCTGGCTCGCGAGCTCGGCCTCGATTTGATCATCACCGATCACCACACGATCCCGGATGAGCTTCCCCGAGCAAAAGTCCTCGTCCATCCCCGACTTCCGGGTGGCGAAGAGTGTTTCCCGCACTTGTGCGGGGCAGGCGTGGCATTCAAACTCGCCTGGGCGGTCAGCAAACGACTCGGCGACGGACAGCGCTCGACCGAGCGGATGCGGGAATTCCTCAAGAGCGCGGTCGGCCTGGCGATGATCGGAACCGTCGCCGATGTCGTCCCGCTGGTGGGCGAAAACCGGCTCATCGTGAAATATGGGCTCGATACCCTGCGTCAACAGGCCGGCCCCGGTCTGGCGGCGATGCTGCAGGTCATCGGACTCGACAAGAAGTCGTGTGTCACGGCTGAAGACATTGCCTTCGGGATCTCCCCTCGACTGAATGCCGCCGGTCGCCTTGGTCAGGCCCGACTGGCGGTCGACCTGCTGACGACCAATCAAACCGATCGAGCAGCCCAACTGGCGACTTATCTCGATGGGCTCAACAAGCAGCGGCAGACTGTCGAACGAAAGATCCTCAAGCAGGCCCGGGAAGAAATCCAGCAGAACCCGGAATGGCTCGAACAGCCCTGTCTCGTCATCGGTCATCACGACTGGCATGTCGGCGTGATTGGGATCGTCGCAAGCCGGATTGCCGAGCAGTTCGAGAAACCGACAATCCTCATCGCGCTCAACTCGAGCACGGGAATCGGGCAGGGGTCGGGACGAACCTTCGGCGAAGTCAACCTGCACGCAGCCGTCTCCACGGGAGTGGATCTCCTCGAAACCTTCGGCGGCCACCCGGCTGCCATCGGGCTGAAAGTTCGAGCCGATCGTCTGGATGAATTCCGCGAACGAATCAACGCCCAACCAGTCCTCATGAGTGAAGCGAAGATCGCCAACCCTCGTCGGATTGACGCTGAAGTGACACTCGGCGAACTCTCCGTCCGGGCGATCAAAGAACTGGAGTACCTCGGTCCGTTCGGCTGCGAGAACGATCGGCCCATCTTCGTCTCGACCGGCCTGGAGCTGGCCGAGGAACCAAAGACGATGGGAGAAGGGGGGCGACATCTGGCCATTCGCGTCAAGCACTATGGGGCCACCATGCGGGCAATCTCATTTGGCCGCGGCGAATGGGCGGAAGAAATGGCCGCCGTTCAGGGTCGGTTGTCGGTCTGCTTCAAGCCAATCATCAACGAGTTCCGCGGGCGCGAGAGCGTCGAACTGCAGATTATCGACTGGCGATCGGATGACGCCCCCGCCTCCTCGCCTGCTCAAACTCGGCAAACCGCGACGGTTCCGGCCATCGATGGCGACGCCTGCTGAACGACTCGCCGCCCTCAGACGCTTCGCGACGCAGCGAGCCTGAATCCGGGCGATCTAGCGAGAATGCGACTTTGGCGTCGCTGACATGTTTCAGGTTTGATATTTCGGTTCGACGACGGATAAGATTTGTTGTTCGCCTGATTACATGCCACGGAGCCGGATTCCGTCCGGACCTCCCGTGCTTCACTTCCGACCTTTGAACTCATTCAAGGACGAGTCGTATGCTGTTGAAACTTCCTTCCACACTTTGCCTCTGCCTCTGCGGACTGTTGCTGACCGCGCAGATCGCTGATGCACAATCGTCCCGCCGGCCGGCTCGTGTCGGCAGCTCGGTCGTCAAAGCCAGCGCGGCGGAAAAGAGCAAGGAAGAGGACAGCGAAGAGGCCGCGACCAAGATCCGCTGGGCCGAAATCGAACTCTCCGGCATGCTGTCGGAAGGCCCGTCGCTGCCGGGACTGTTCGGTGAGATCGGTCAGTCACTGACGCAGATTTCTGATCGTCTCGAACGAGCCGCAAAAGATGACACGGTCGACGCCGTGGTCCTCAAGATCACCAATCCGCTCATCGGCCTCGGCTCGGTTCACGAACTGCGAACGAAGATCCTGAGCGTTCGCGAGTCCGGCAAACCCGTTTACGCGCTGCTCGAAACAGCGCTGACCACCGACTATCTCATCGCAACCGCCTGCGACAAGATCTACATGCCGGAACCGGGCATGCTGCTGATGACCGGACTGCGAGCCGAAGTCAGCTTCTACAAGAATCTGTTCGACATGCTCGATGTCGAAGTCGATGTGCTGCGAGTCGGAAAATACAAGGCAGCCGCCGAGCCGTACACCCGCACCGAAATGAGCCCTGAGTTCCGCCAGGAAATCAACGACCTGCTCGACAGCCAGTACAGCATTATCTGCAAGATGATTGCCGAATCGCGGGACATGTCGGTCGAGGATGTGAAGAAGGCCATCGACAACGGACCGCACACCTCGACAACCGCGAAAGAATACGGCCTGATCGACGAGATTCGCTATGCCGATGAACTCGAAGACATCGCTCGCGACGGCGATGAAGACGCCGAGTTCACGCTGGTGCAGCGGTACGGCAAAGAGAAGGTGGACACCAACTTCGAAGGGTTCACCGGTATGATGAAGATGATGAACCTGATGATGGGCGTTGATCCGAACAAGAAAAAGTCGGTCGCTCCTCAGATCGCGGTCATCTACGCCAATGGATCGATCATGTCCGGCCGCGGTACTAGTGGACCGTTCGGCGATGAGATCATCGGTTCAGAAACCATGGTCAAGACGATCAAAGAAGCCGCAGAGAACGATCGCGTGAAAGCCATCGTTCTGCGAGTCAACAGCCCGGGTGGCAGTGCCGTCGCCAGCGATATCATCTGGCGGGCTCTCGAACAGGTCGACAAGCCGGTCGTCGTCAGCATGGGCGATGTCGCGGCCAGTGGAGGCTATTACATCTCCATGGGAGCCGATCATATTTACGCCGAACCGGGAACTATTACCGGTTCGATCGGTGTTGTCGGCGGCAAACTGGCTCTCGAAGGGCTGTTCGAAAAGCTCGGCATCACCACTTCCTACGTGACCCGTGGGGAGAACTCCGGTGCTTTGAGCGTCATGCAGCCGTTCAGCGAATCGGAGCGCAAAGCCATGCAGCGGACAATGAACGAGATCTACGAGATCTTCGTGACCAAAGCCGCAGCCGGTCGCGAAATGGATGTTGAAGAACTCAAGGAACTCGCCGGCGGTCGTATTTACACCGGTGAAGTCGCCGTCGAGAACGGTCTGGTCGACGATCTCGGCACCCTCGACGATGCCTTCGAAAAGGCGAAGGAACTGGCCGGTCTGGAGAACGCCAAAGACGTGGACCGTCTGCTGCTGCCGAAGCCGACCAGTCCGTTCGAGCAGTTGTTCGGGCCGCTCGATACCGAAGTGAACCAGGACGTGGCGACCTCAGTCGTGCAGGACCTGCTGCCCGCCGAACTGACGGCTGAACTCCGACGAGCGATGATCATCAACGAGCTTTCCGCGACCGATCCCCGCCTGCTGCTGATGCCATTTCAGCTGCGTTTCAAATAAGACGACAAGCCGAGCCAACCCAGAATGGGACTGCTCGCTCGACAGAGGAGCGGTCCCGGTTTCGGATGACAGACTCTAACCCCGGAAGAAATGATGTTGCGACACCTTCTTACCTGCTCTGCTGTTCTCGGCCTCTGCCTGGCCGTGACCGCACCTGCCGCTCAGGCTGAATCCCTCCTCGTGGAAGCCGAATCCTTCGACGCCCATAACGGTTGGAACCTCGATACGCAGTTCATCGAAATCATGGGCTCACCTTACCTCCTGGCTCATGGCCTCGGCCGCCCGGTCGAAGATGCGACCACCACGGTCAAGTTCCCGAAGCCGGGCAAGTACCACGTCTTCGTCCGCACGAAAGACTGGGTCGCCCGCTGGGACGCTCCGGGAGAACCTCCGGGACAGTTTCAGGTGCTCGTCAACGACAAGGCTCTCGAACCGACCTTCGGCACGAAGAGCGCCGAGTGGTTCTGGCAGCCGGGCGGGACGGTCGAAATCGAAAAGCCGGAAACTCGAATCGCCCTTCACGATCTGACCGGATTCGATGGTCGCTGCGATGCAATTTTCTTCACGACCGACGCCAATGAAAAGCCGCCCGAAGCTTCGAAGATTCTCGGCAGCTGGCGGAAGCAGCAGCTCGGCCTGTCTGAAGACCCCACGGAAACCGGTCCGTTCGATCTGGTTGTCGTTGGCGGGGGATACTCCGGGCTCGGAGCCGCCATCTCGGCTGCTCGCATGGGCATCAAAGTCGCTCTGATTCAGAATCGACCTGTGCTTGGCGGAAACGGCAGCTCGGAAGTTCGCGTCTGGGCTCAGGGCCTGGTTCGTCGCGGTGAGTTCCCGCACATCGGCGAGATCGTCGACGAGATCTCTGATCACGCGACCAAGTCGCCCGGCACCTATGAAGAGTTCGAAGATGAGAAGAAGGAACGGATTGTTCGAGCAGAGCCGAACATCACGCTCTTCCTTAATCATCACGCTTACAAAGTCGACATGGATGGCGAGAAGATCGAAGCTGTTTACGCTTTCGATACTCGCACTTCGGAAGTCCGCCGCTTCACCGCGCCGCTGTTCGTCGATTGCACCGGACATGGCACAATTGGAGCTCTCGCCGAAGCCGAATTCGAAATCCACGACGGCGTTCGCATGGGAATGAGCAACATGTGGGCTTGGGAAGAAACGGACGAGCCGCAGAGCTTCCCGAAAACCCCATGGGCACTCGACCTGACAATGCAGGACTTCCCGTATCCACGCGACTTCCACGGCCAGTGGTTCTGGGAGAGCGGTTTTCACAAGGACCCACTCAACGACCTCGAAGCGATCCGCGACTGGAACTTCCGGGCTGTTTACGGTGCCTGGAACGCGATGAAGAACAAGGATGGAGCCGAGAAGCATAAGAACGCCCGACTCACCTGGATGGCCTTCATTGGTGGGCCTCGCGAATCGCGTCGCATCATGGGCGATCTGGTCCTCACTCAGGAAGACATCATCAGCAAGAAGCAGTTCCCGGATGGCATGGTGCCGAGTACCTGGTCGATCGACCTTCACTATCCCAAACGGCAATACATGCGGAAGTACCCGGACAACCCGTTTATTAGTGTCGCCGAACATGGCGCGGGAGTGGACCGTCGCTACGGCTATCCGATTCCTTACCGCTGTTTCTACTCCAAGGACGTTCCGAACCTGTTCATGGCCGGACGCAACATCAGTGTCACGCACGAAGCGCTCGGCACGACGCGCGTGATGCGAACCTGCGGCATGATGGGTGAAGTGGTCGGCAAGGCCGCCTCGATCTGCATCAAGTACGGCTGCAGTCCTCGCGATGTTTACACGTCGTATCTGGAACAGCTGAAAGAACTGGCCCGCCTCCCGGGTGTGATGCGTCGCGACAATGTCGATGGCGAGTTCTACAAGCGGGAAGGGGATACGACGCCGACCAAGGTTTACGATTACGTCTCCGCTGCTTCACTCGACGGCGTTGTCGTTGATGATCAGCAGGCGCAGACAACGGGATCGTGGACGGCTGGGACCGGCCTGAAGCCACTGGTCGAGGAATCGTACCGTTACGGACGCGGAGGCACGGCCACGTTTACGTTCCAGGTTCCGGAAGACGGCCAGTACGAAGTCCGGTACGCCACCGGAGCCCACGAGAACCGTGCTTCGAACGTGCCGATCTCAGTGTCGCATGCGGAGGGCACGGCGAACAAAACGATTAACCAGCAGAAGCCGGGCGACATCAAGCCGCACTTTGTTTCGCTGGGAACATATACGTTCAAGTCGAAGACGCCGTATGAAGTCCACGTGGACGGCACCGATGTCGATGGCAACGTGCACATCGACGCCGTCTGGGTCACCAAGGCCGAGTAGTCGATTCGAACGAGAATTTCATAGCCCGGAGCCGTAAGGCCCCGGGCTTTTTTCATGCGCCGAGGAACTCTGCTTCAATCACCCCGCAGGCTGGGATAGGCGAAGCCGTATCCCAGCAATTGTGCGTCGCTCAATCCAGCAAACGTCCCACTCTCCACCAACGGGTAGCCCCGGTTGCTCCGCTACCGGGGCCGACGAAGTCGGCACGAGGTCGCAGGCAACGCGAGTGGTTCCGCTGACCGTACGACCCGTGGAGCATTTCTCGATGATGGCGCAGCCTCTTGTCGCTGCGCGACCCGACCGACAAACGGTCGGGCCACCCGTCGTGTTATTGAGTCCGGGGTGACCGCGATTGCTCCGCTATCAGGGCGGCGAAACCGCAGGAGACACGGAGTGTTTCGGTGTTGCAATGTCTCAACGATTCAATGACTCACAGTGGCCGTTCCCGTGCTCCGACGACTGCGCCGCCCCGAAAGAATCTTTCGGGGCCAACCCTTGATTCGTTCATCGCCCGTAGCCCGTAGGCTGGGATAGGCGCAGCCGTATCCCAGCAATTGTGCGTAGCCCAAACAAGCAAACACCCCACTCTCAATCGACGGCACGAGGTCGCAGGCAACGCGAGTGATGCAGCTGACCGTACGACCCGTGGAGCATTTCTCGATAATGGCGCAGCCTCTTGTCGCTGCGCGACCCGACCGACAAACGGTCGGGCCACCCGTCAACGGCTTGCGACCAGTTCTCTCAGAATCCGCCGTAGCGTTCCTGGAGGTCGCGGAAGTTGAAGAAGCCGAGGATGCCGAACATGATGGCGATGTAGCGGTCGCCGAGTTGAAAAGCGAAGACGGCGATTGCGGCTCCCACGAAGACGCCAATGCGGAGCGCCCAGCGTTCGCCGTCGCCGCGACGGAACATGCGGATGAAGTCGCGGCAGATCTGACCGCCATCGAGAGGCAGCACCGGCAGCAGGTTGACGAGCCCCCACCAAAGATTGATCCACTCCAATGACCCGAGTGCGAATCCAAGCTGCGGAGAGACTCGCGTTCCCGTCATCGCGAGCACGATCTCAATGGCGATGATGACGCCAAAGAAGACGAACCCCGCCAACGGCCCCGCGAAGGAAACCGCGATCGACTTCCAGAGCGAAAAGCGGGAGTCCGGCATGAACGAGGCGTATCCGCCGAACTGATGCAGCACGATATGCGGCTGATACCCAAGCGCCCGGGTGAGCAGCGCGTGCCCCATCTCGTGGATCAGGATCGAGACAAAGACGCAGAGCATCCAGATCACGATCAGATCGGCCTGTCCCAGTCCCCAGCCGAACAACAGCGAGATCAGCCAGAAGAACGGATGAATCCGCACCGGAATTCCGAGAAGTGAGAACTCGATGTCGTAGGGCGTCTGAGTGACCTGTCCGAACATAATAAAACCGTTTTCGGTGTGGGTCGGCGGGAAGGATTTATGGGTTGGCCAGGAAGTGGCAAACGTCGCCGTCGCGGACAATATACTCTTTGCCCTCGACGCGAAGCTTTCCGGCTTCGCGAATCGCCTTCTCTGATTTGAATTCCTGCAGAGCTTCAATCGAATAGACTTCGACACGAATGAAGGCCCGCTCGAAGTCGGTGTGAATTACGCCAGCGGCTTGCGGCCCGGTCGCCCCCTGAGGAATGGTCCAGGCGCGGATTTCTTTCGGGCCAGCGGTGAAGTAGCTGTGATAACCCAGGGTCTTGTAGGCGGCTCGAGCAACGACATTCAGAGCCGGCTCTTCCAGTCCCAGATCGGCGAG
Source organism: Planctomycetaceae bacterium (assembly GCA_017795105.1). Lineage (GTDB taxonomy): Bacteria > Planctomycetota > Planctomycetia > Planctomycetales > Planctomycetaceae > Rubinisphaera. The sequence goes on along the minus strand of CP051247.1, from coordinate 3,580,150 downwards.
CATCTCGGCCCGGTCGGCATCGTCCATTTCACGAAGTTCGGCTTCGATCGCCGCACAGACCGGAACGACCACGCCATTCTCGGCTTCGGCTCGCTTGCGAAGTTCCTCAACGTGTTCATTCTCGCCGTGCAGATCATCGTCTGACACATTGGCCAGATACATGACCGGTTTTGCGGTCAGCAACGAGAAGCCTCGCATGAGCTTCTGCTCTTCGGCCGATTCGATTTCCATGCCGCGAATCGTCTGGCCCTGATCAAGGCGGGCGAAACAACGATCGAGCAGCGCGACACGTTTCTTGGCATCCGCATCGCCGGTCTTGGCCTTCTTCGCCGACTTCTCGCGGGCAGACTCGACCGTCTGCAGGTCGGCCAGAATGAGTTCGGTGTCGATCGTTTCGACGTCGCGAATCGGGTTCACGCTGCCGTCAACGTGGATCACGTCGCCATTCTCGAAACAGCGGACCACATGGATGATGGCATCAACGTCGCGGATGTTGGCCAGGAACTTGTTGCCGAGCCCTTCCCCTTCGGAAGCCCCCTTCACGATGCCGGCGATGTCGACGAGTTTGATCACTGCGGGAATGATCTTCTCGGTTTTGATGAACTGATTGATGGTCTGCAGACGCGGATCCGGAACCTCGATCACACCGACGTTGGGTTCGATCGTACAGAACGGATAGTTCTCGCTGGCAATGCCAGCGGCGGTCAGGGCATTGAACAGGGTCGACTTGCCGACGTTGGGAAGTCCGACGATTCCAGCTTCCATTGAGAATCTGCTCCGGGCAATATTGGAGGGTAGTAACGGGCGGGCATTGTATCGCACTGCCCGGACAACTGCACCTCCTCACAACCCCAGAGTGTCGCACGATCGGCGGGAAGTCCTGAAATTCGCGGGTGTTCAGGCATTCTAAGTTTGTACGTTCTGCACGATTCGGTATAAATTAGGAGAAGGACCCGTCGACCAAGATCGGGAGCGTCCCGATGCCGATCGCAGGTTCATCCCTAAACGTACGTGGTTTGAAGATCCACTGGCCAGGCGGATTTCCTCTGCAGCCAGTCTCTCCGATCTTGCCGACCGACACCCTGGCGACCGATCGCTGCTGAGACAAGCGAGTAACGACATCCTGTGACGGACGCTCAAAAGATTCTGTTTCTCACTTCGGAGGAAGACGAAGTCGCGTACACGTTCGACGCGAAGGCCCCGAGGGTCTATTGCGACACGATCCGCGAAGTTGAGCAACTCTGGCAGTCCACGGACTTTTCCGCTGTTGTTGTCCCGCACGACCACACCGAAGCCAGCGACTCTCTCCTGCATGTCCTCCGCATTGTCGACTACTTCCCGGACGGACTCGCTCTGCTCGACCGGGCCCAGAAGATCCTCTGGTGCAACGATGCTCTGATCAAGATGCTCGATGCTCCGCAGATCAACGTCGAGCCCTCCTTCTACGATCTGTTCGGCGATGTCGAGCTCCTTGAACATCAGCTCTGCCCGATCGAAAACGCTCGCCATTCCCGGGAAACCCGCACGAGCACCCTCAAGCTGAACGACAAACAGTTCTTCGAAGTCCGGGTCACACCGGTCATGTTCGAGCAGCGGGGCGAAGTCGAGCAGTTTGTCGCCATCGTCCGCAATACGACCGAGGCGACATTCCAGCAGCAGAAGCTGAACGCCATCTATCAGGCGGGGCTCGATCTGGGCGACCTGTCGCCTCAGGAAATGATCGAGCTGACGGTCGACGAACGCATTGAACTCCTCAAATCGAAGATCCTGCACTACACGCAGGATCTTCTTGAGTTTGAGACCGTCGAAATTCGCCTTATTGATAAGGACTCCAAACAACTTCGTCCCCTGCTGGCCATGGGCATGGAGGAAATGGCGGCTGAACGGCAATTGTTCGTCGATGCCAAGAACAACGGCGTGACCGGCTTCGTGGCCGCCTCCGGCAAGAGCTACCTTTGCGACGACATCTCCAACGATCCGCTCTATCTGCCAGGGGCTCCAGGGGCGAAAAGCTCAATGACCGTGCCGCTGAACCTGCACGATGAGGTATTGGGAACGTTTAACGTCGAAAGCCCGGTCGATCACGCCTTCGACGAAAACGACCTGCAATTCCTCGAACTGTTCAGCCGCGAAGTCGCGATTGCCCTGAATACGCTCGATCTGCTGGCGATCGAGAAAGCTTCGACGGCCGACCAGAGCACCCAGAAGATCCTGCAGCAGGTCGCGATCCCGGTCGATGAGATCCTGAATGACGCCGCCTGGATCCTGGAACGATATATCGGTCACGAACCGAACGTGGCCGATCGACTGCGACAAATCCTGAAGCACACCCGCGACATTAAACAGAGAATCCGGGAGGTCGGCGAAACGATCGCTCCCGATGCCGCACACATCTTATATAAGCCGAAGCACGATCGACCGAAGCTTCGCAACAAATGCATTCTCGTCGTCGACTCCGATGAGGGAGTCCGAAGAGCCGCCCACGAACTGCTCGGCCGCTTTGGCTGTCATGTGGAAACGGCTCACGACGGGGGAGAAGCCTGCCGTCTTGCCAAGTCTTCCCATTATGACGCGGTAATCGTCGATATCCGCCTCGACGACATGACCGGCTTCGACTGTTTCTGCCGCCTGCGGGAAATTCACGAGCAGCTTCCGATCATTCTGATGACCGGCTTCGGCTACGACCCGTCCCATTCGATTGTGAAATGTCGCCAGATGGGCCTAAAAGCTGTCCTCTATAAACCGTTCCGCCTCGATCAGCTGATTAATGAGGTCGAAGGAGCCGTGAGCTCCGGAGAGCAGGGGACGGAATGCGAAAGCGGTTCCGGTGAGTGCTGAGTTTCCGACAACCGGAGCATTGCTGGGGATCGACTACGGCACCAAACGGGTCGGGATCGCGATTTCTTCGCCCGATCAGTCGATTGCGTCTGCTCTTGAGATCATGCAACGCTCTCAACCGGCTCCTGAAGCACGCACAATCTGTAAGATCTGCAATGAATATCGAATCAAAGGACTCGTCGTCGGGCTCCCCGTTCACATGAGCGGAGACGAAGGCGAGAAGGCCAAAGAGGCGAGAAAATACGGCAACTGGCTCGGCGAAGCGACCTCCCTGCCGGTCACTTACTGGGACGAGCGTTTCACCAGCTCCATAGCTGACAACCACTTACGCGAATTCGGATTGTCGCAAGCCAAACGCAAGCAGCATCTCGACAAGCTGGCCGCCCAGTCGATGTTGCAATCATTTCTCGACGCTCCCGACAAGTCGGCGCCCCCTTCGGTTCTCCGCGACCGATGACTTGAACCAAATCTTAAGATTTTATCTGGACACGCCAGAGGGGTATCCCATATCACTCGGCCCTCAACCCTGTCCTATCGCCCGCACCATCCCTTCCCGCGGGCAACGATGACAAACTTAATCCAACCGAATCGTCATCTGTCGCTCTTGCGTCCTGCAAGAGAGCGGAGTTTCCACCCATGCAGTCAATGCTGCAAAAAAACCTGAGCCTGATCTTTCCGGTGCTCATCATCACTTCGGTGCTGGTGATTGTCGCGCCGATGCCGCCGATCATGATGGACATGCTCCTGGCATGTAACATCACGCTCGCGGTGATCATTCTGCTCACGACGATTCATGTGCAAAACCCGCTCGAATTCAGCGTCTTCCCAGCCATTCTGCTCGGCACGACGCTCTCTCGGCTTGTTCTCAATGTCGCTTCGACCCGTCTAATTCTGACCGGAGCGGCGACTCAGGGAACGGAAGCAGCCGGGGGCGTTATTGCCGCCTTCGGAGGATTTGTCGCCGGCGGCTCTCCGACAGTCGGGGTGATCATCTTCGTTATTCTGATCGCGATTCAGTTCCTGGTGATTACCAAAGGAGCGACGCGTATCAGTGAAGTCGCCGCCCGCTTTGCCCTGGACGGAATGCCCGGCAAGCAAATGGCGATTGATGCCGATCTGAATGCCGGACTGATTACTTCAGAGCAGGCCAAGTCCCGCCGGGAAGAGATCAGTCAGCAGGCCGACTTCTACGGGGCCATGGACGGTGCCAGTAAGTTCGTCCGTGGCGATGCCATCGCCAGTATTGTCATCACCATCATCAATATCATGGGCGGTTTCTACGTCGGCATGGTTCAGGAAGGCATGGCCTTCGGAGACGCGATCAATGTCTTCACCACGCTGACGATCGGGGACGGACTCGTCACCCAGGTTCCCGCCTTCCTGATCTCTCTGGCCGCCGGCCTGATCGTGACCCGAACCAGTATCGACAGCAATCTGCCGAGCGATATGGTCGGTCAGTTGTTCCGCCATCCGGTGGCGATGTATCTGGCGGCCGGCTTCCTGGTCTCTCTGTCCTTCACCGGCCTGCCGACGGCTCCCATGCTGACACTCGGGATGGGTTGTGCGGCTGTCGGAATCATGTTGCAGCAAAATACCCAACGGCAAATCGTCCAGCACGAACAGGAACAACAGGAGCAGGAACAGCAGCCGAAAGCTCCCCCAACGCCGGAAGATCATCTGCAGGTCGATCCGATGGAACTCGACCTGGGCATCTCACTGCTCCAGCTGGCCGATCCCTCTCGCGGCGGCGATCTGCTCGACCGCGTTACCAAAATCCGTAACCGCATCGCTCAGGATCTGGGCATCATCATGCCAAAGGTTCGCATCCGCGATAACATGCGGCTCAAGCAGCGGGACTATCAATTCAAGATCCGCGGCGTGCCCATCGCCTGGGGCGAGATCCATGCCGATCGTCTGCTTGCCATCAACACCGGACTGGCCAGCGGAGACATCCAGGGAATCGACACGATTGAACCTGCCTACGGTCGCCCGGCGAAGTGGATTGAACCTCGCCAGCGCGAACGAGCCGAGATGATGGGCTTCAGTATTGTCGAACCGAGTGCCGTCCTCGTGACGCATCTCACGGAAGTGGTCCGCGATCACGCCGGCGAACTTCTCACCCGCCAGCAGGTTCACGAACTGCTCGATCACCTCAAAGAAACATCTCCACAAGTCGTCGACGAACTCGTTCCCGATATCCTCCGAGCCAGCCAGGTTCAACAGGTCCTCGAAAACCTGCTGCAGGAACGGGTCCCCATTCGCGACCTCGAAGCCATTCTCGAAACACTCTCGGACTTCGCCGATCGGACCAAGGATCTCACGATCCTCACAGAATATGTCCGCCATGCGTTGTCCCGCACCCTCTGCCAGCAATACCGCGATTCACAGCGTGTGATGCACGTTGTCACACTCGATCCGTCGCTGGAAGACGTCCTGGCAGCCGGGTTTGAATTCACTGAACGAGGCCTGGTCAGCAAACTCTCGCAGCCAATCTGCGAAGCGGTCGTCAAAGGACTGGCTGACCAACTCGAAAAACTGGTCCGCACCGGTCACCCACCGGTTGTCATCTGCACGCCGCAGGTGCGGGCTGGCCTGAAACTCATCACGTCGGGCGATCTGCCCAAACTGGCTGTCCTCAGCCTTAACGAAATCACGCGGGATACGCAGGTCGAAGCACTCGGCCACGTCGCCCACTCCGTCCTTCCACAATCCTCGCGGCAACGCGAACAAACTCCCCCTTCGCCGGGGCGTCCCACGCCTCGACAGACTGTCTAAGTCCCCCCAGGACTTAAGAACTACCCACTGAGCCCTCCCAAGGCTCGCGAACTAAGAACCGAGCCACCCCACGGCTCTCCCTTCCTAAATACGATCGAAGTCAACAACTCGAACTGTGTGCCACTGGCTTCACCAGTGCTTCCCCTGAAGATCACACACAGCTGGTCACCGACAGGATGTCTGTGGTTTCCGAACTGTTGACCTCACCCTACCCAATCAAATCCCCCCTTCCAGACAGCGTCAAAACGCACCTCCCCGGTGCGGCGTGGAACGTACGCTCGTCTCCCAAGGAATTCCCATGTCGGACTTCAGAACCTATCGCGCGGAAACGATGCAGGAAGCTCTCCGCCTGGTCCGGGAAGATCTCGGTCCCAATGCTCTGATCTTCCATACGCGTCAGATCCCCCGCAAAGGGAAATTCCCCTGGCAGAAAGAACGTGTCGAAACTGAAATCGTCGCCATCCCCGACGATGGACAAGGTCCTGCTCCCACCCCACAGCGTCGCCGCCCGGCAGCTGCTCCGGTTCACAATGAACAGCAGGAAGAAGCCTCTGCTCCCGATCTCTCCGTTTATCAGCAACGCCCCGCCAGGACGTCTACTCCCGTTGATTCACCGATCACAGAAGAGCGTCCACGGCAAGAAACAGCCGCCCCCGCTGTTCAGACACCAAAGGCAACCCGCGAGGCGAGACCACGAACGGCAGACGAACTTGAATCACGCAAGCTCGAGCGATTGGTCAGCGAGCGACTCGACGCCATGCAGAAGATGGTGGAGCAGCTGACCGCTCAAGTGAATCAGGGCGTGTCCCGAGATATCCCGCCGGAGTTATTCACGCTCTACACCGAACTGATGGATGCCGAGGTTGAAGAGTCGCTCGCTCGCGAACTCATCACCCGCCTCAAAACTCGATGCGATTTCCGCGAACGGAACGATCCCGAAACGCTGCATCGCAAACTGTTCGCGATGATCGAATCGGACGTCCGCTGCAGCGGCCCGATCAAAGTCACTCCGGGGCAGACACGCATCGCGGCTCTTGTCGGACCAACCGGTGTCGGCAAGACGACCACGATCGCCAAGCTCGCCGCCAACTTCCGCCTGCGGGACAACATCCGCATGGGCTTGATCACGGTCGACACCTATCGCATCGCCGCTGTGGAACAGCTTCGGACCTATGCCGAAATCATCGACCTGCCGATGAAGGTTGTCACCTCAGCTGCGGAGATGAAACAGGCCGTCAACGACCTCGCCGGCATGGATCTGATCCTCATCGACACCGCTGGCCGCAGCCCTCAGGACGATCTGAAACTGCAGGAGCTCAAGAGCGTTCTTTCCGAAATCGTCGTCGACGAGATTCACCTCGTCCTGAGTGCGACCGCCGGATATCGCCATCTGCGAACGACCGTCGAGAAGTTCCAGTCGATCCACCCCACCTCCACGATTCTGACCAAGCTCGATGAAGCTCCCGGCCTCGGCAGCATCATCAATGTCGGTCAACTCGGGTTACCTCTGAGTTACTTCACCACCGGCCAGAACGTCCCTCACGACATCGAACCGGCTCACGCCACTCGTGCCACCCGGCTTGTCCTGGGACAGGAACGGGTCGACATGCCCACTCCGGTTTAACCCTCATCGCCCTCCCACCGACATCGTCCCTCTCAGAAACCGTCCCCATCATGAGCCATCCCCGTATCGATCAGGCCGCCGAACTTCGTTCGCTGATTAGCCAGGCCAAATCGGCCTGGAGCAACAGTTCTGCCCAGCCCTCCGGCCGCTCTCGCAAAGCCGCCCGCACCATCGCCGTCACAAGCGGCAAGGGGGGTGTCGGGAAGTCGGTCATCTCGCTGAACCTGGCGATTGCACTGGCCGGCGACGGACATCGCGTCTGCCTGCTCGATGCCGATCTGGGTCTGGGCAATCTCGACCTGATGTGCGGACTCAACGGGTACTGGAATCTCTCTCATGTTCTCAACAACTCCCGTTCACTCCGCGAGATCATGCTGAATGGGCCTGCTGGCATCTCGATTCTGCCGGGGGCCAGCGGGCTGGTCGACCTGGCCGATTCGCCGAGCGGAGACCGCGAACGTCTGCTCAACGAACTCAACCAACTTGATGAGGAGTTCGACTTCCTGATCTTGGATTGCGGCAGCGGCGTGCATCGGGGCACGCGACAGTTCGCAGCGGGAGCCGATACCGTTCTGCTCGTCTCAACTCTGGAAATCACGTCACTCGCTGACACCTACGCCGCACTCAAGGTGTATCACGGCAGCGAGCTCTCAGACATCCGCCTGCTCTTCAACCGCTGCGACACCCGCGAGGCTCAGCAGGCGATCACGAATCTCAAGAAGACATCACGGCAGTTCCTGAACGCCGACGTCAACGTCCTGGGCTGTGTGCCGGAGGACGAATTGATCCGCCATTCGATCGCCACGCGACGACCGGCAATGGTTCAGGATGCTCAAGCCAACGCCTGCCAGGCAATCCACCATCTCGGTCGACTGCTGGCAGCGACCCATCAGAACACGCTGGCTTCGACGGTCGAGCCAATCGGAAAACGGTTGCTGTCGGAGAAGCAGGCGGCCGCCTGACCAGCACGAGGAAGCACATTGTAGAGGTCACGTTTCCAGGTTGATTTTGCGTTCTTTACTAAGCGGGAAACCGACCATTTCTACAACTGTCAAGATTTAACGATTACAGAATTTACACGGAAAGGACTGAATTTACATCACGCGAAATGCCGATCTCTGATGAAGTGTTTACTCAGCGAATGAATTGCTGAAGCGCAGTCATTCAATGAACAAACAGGGCATCGGAATCGGAAATGGCACTTCACTTCGCCTTTCATGTTGGCTCACTTGCCTTTGTGACGACGCTTGTCCGTTGCATCTGGGAAGGAGCAGCCTTTTCAAGCGGACTGACGAACTCTGCAATCACGGGCCTGGTCTTCTTTGGCATTGGTTTTGCCATAGGAGAAATCAGTCGCCACATGATGGAAGAACTCGCCGCCCGCGAACTGGCTGCTTTAAGTGACCTTCAGGAAGCCGAGCAACACGGTCTGAAGTCGTCCGCCGGTTCGACTGGTCAGTAAGACCTGTCGGCAGTCCGCGACCAGGACCGCGCTGGAAGTGCTTACCCATAAGACCGCTGCCAAATGCCGACGGCAGAACCACGGTCGCTACAAGATCTGCGAGTAAACCACTTTCATTCTGGGCAAGCGTCTCTGGACGGACTCAGCTGCCGCAAGGCAACAATGAGACACTCAATGGAGGAGTCAATGGCGACAAAACTATCACCAGAGGAAATCCAAGAAATCTGGGAAGCCTATAAGAAAGATCAGACGAACCAGCGACTGCGCAATCGTCTGATCGAACGGTACCTGCCTCTGGTTCGTTATAACGCAGAACGCGTCTGGGCGAAGTTGCCCGAAGGCGTCGACATGAACGATCTCATGTCGGCTGGCGTGTTCGGACTGATGGATGCGATCGACGCATTCGACATGTCCCGCGGCGTGAAATTCGAAACCTACTGTGTTCCGCGTATTCGTGGAGCCATGCTGGATGAACTGCGAACGATGGACTGGGTTCCCCGTCTTGTTCGCAGTAAAGCCAGCAAGCTCGAAGCGGCCCGTAAAGCCGTGGAAGCTGAAGTCGGCCGTCCGCCGACGGATCGCGAAATCGCAAAGAAGCTCGAGCTTCCACTCGAAGAGTTTGACAAGATGAAGACGGAAGCCTCCGCCGTAAATCTCGTCAGCCTCAACAAGAAGTGGTACGAGACCGACAGCTACAAAGACGTTCGTGAAGTCGACATTCTGGAAGACGGCAAGGGTGAAGACCCGACCAACGGCATCCAGAAGCGCGACATCATGAAGCTCGTCACCAAAGGGCTGAACCGCAACGAGCGGCTCATCATGATCCTTTACTACTACGAAGAACTGACGATGAAGGAAATCGGCACCACGCTCGGACTCTCCGAGTCCCGCGTCAGCCAGATGCACTCCAGCATCGTCAATCGACTGAAAGATCAGCTCCGCCAGCGACGGCCGGAATTTGCCTGATCAACATGAGTTGAGTGTGTCCAACAGAGCAGGGCGGAGTGTGAACAACACTCCGCCCTGCTTGCGTTTGGGTCTCAACCGTACCGGCGGCATCCTGCCGCCGAATGGATGTGCTACCGTCGACGACGCAGATCAAAGAAAGACGTCGCTCTTTGTGGAAAAGAGATGAGGAGAGTCTCCACGCGACCTATGGGAGTCACCCGCAATCGGCGGCAGGATGCCGCCGCTACGACGGAGAGCAGAAGCGCCGTCGATTGCGACAGAGTTCGTCTACTTCTGTGGACGTGCCCGCATAGGCATCGTGACAATCGAGCAGCCAGTCACAAGCGGCAGGCGAGCAGCCTGCCCTACAACGGACGGCCTTCAAATTGTACCGGCGGCATCCTGCCGCCGAATGGACGTGCAACTGTCGACGACGCGGAGTAAAGAAAGACGTCGCTCTTTGTGGAAGAGATTTGAGGAGTCTCCACGCGACCTATGGGAGCCACTCGCATTCGGGGCGGCAGGATGCCGCCGGTACGAACGGTATTGCCCCACGAAGCCGCACCCGTAGGACAGACTCCACCGGTCCGAACTGGGCGCATGAAAAAAGCCCTGCTCGCAATCAGCGGGCAGGGCTTTTTGTTCGTTCGTTTCGTCAGGTTCAGGCGCTGACGATGGCTTCGTCCGTCACGGCCGCCGGTTCGATGTCGCCATCGAGCAGCGGGTACATGGCGTCGACAAAACCCTTCAGGTGGTTGCTGCGAGTTTGATGCTGCAGTTTGCGGAGAGCTTTCGATTCGATCTGGCGAATACGCTCGCGAGTCACCTTGAAGATGCGGCCGGTTTCTTCGAGCGTGTAGCTGTAGCCATCGCCCAGGCCGTAACGCAATTTGATGATTTCGCGTTCGCGATAGGTCAGACTCTTCAGGACGTGATTGATCTTGTCCCGCAGCATCTGCTGCATCGCAGTATCAGCCGGTGTGCTTTCCGATTCATCCTGCAGGAAGTCGCCGAAGCTGCTGTCTTCCGACTCGCCGACCGGAGTATCCAGACTGACCGGATGCTTCCAAGTCTTCATGATGCGTTCGGTTTCTTCGACCGACATATCAATCGCGGCGGCCAGTTCTTCCATGGTCGGCTCGCGGCCGGTTTCCTGGCGAATCTGCTCGGCTTTGGCCTTCAGAGTCGAAATGCTCTGGAACATGTGGACCGGAATACGAATGGTCCGGGCATGATCGGCGACGGCTCGCGTGATGGCCTGACGAATCCACCATGTGGCGTACGTCGAGAACTTGTAACCACGGCGATACTCATACTTCTCGACACCACGCATCAGGCCGGCGTTACCTTCCTGAATCAGGTCGAGGAAGCTGAGGCCACGGTTGCGGTATTTCTTGGCGATCGAGACGACCAGTCGCAGGTTTCCGCCCGACAGCTTCTGTTTGGCAGCCGTCCAGGCCGCGAAGCGACGGCGAATTTCGCGCGTCCGGTTCACGAACTCTTCCGGAGTCTCGAGAGTTTCGTAGACGATCTCGTGCAGTTCGTTCTGCATCAGTTCGAGATCACGAGCCGAAGATGGAATGCGACGCAATCGTTTGATATCGCGCTGCAGCTGAGTGATGCGATCGGCCAGCTGTTCCATCCGCTTAATGACGGGCTGGAGTCGCTGGGTTCGGAGGCTGAGTTCTTCAGCCAGAGTCGCCATCTTGCGACGACGAACGATCATCCGCTGCAAAGCAACTTTGCGTTCTTCGGTTGTCGCATCTTCGGACATCCGAATCTGGAAGTCTTCGCGGTTACGAGCCATCAGATGACGCAGCGTCTGCAGGTTCGGCTCCATGCGGCCGAGGATCTGCTCTTTCTGTGCGTTTTCTGTTTCCGAGGTTCGCAGAGTCCGTTCGAAGGGAAGCTCGCCGGTATTCACCTTTTCAAACATCTCGACAATGATGTCGAGCGCGAAGTCCGATTCGACGGCGGTGCGTCGAAAGCGTTTCCGAGTGACTTCAATCTGCTTGGCCAGGAAGATCTCATCAGCGCGGGTGAGCAGGGGGATGTTGCCCATCTGACTGAGATACATGCGGATCGGATCGCGTGACGAAACCGGAGTCTCCGGCCCAATCAGAGCGCGGGCGACATCGTCGCCGAGTTCCTCTTCCGACTTTTCAACCGGGGCGACTTTCGCTGCGGGAGCGACTTCACGAGCCGCAGGATCGTCGAACATATCAATCTTAAGTTCGTCGAGCGCGAGCACGATCTGATCAATCAGAGTTGGATCACCGCCTTCGTCCGGAAGGAAGTCGTCCATACTCTGATAGCTGAGCCGTCCTTCCTTAGTTGCGGCATCCATCAACGGTTGAATCGATTCGCTGAATCGAGGCACCATACACTCCTCACTTGGGAAAGAAGTCATAGAAACGCGTGTCTCCATTACGCGGTGATCACCGGACCGGGCCAGCTCCATGAGCGAACCCGTGGGCGACGGCAAAGTGTGTCACCATGCCAACGATCGATCCGGAAAACAAGTCTGGCCGTCAGGCCCTCTCAGAAAATCGCAAAAATGCGAACCAACCACATTCGTGTGCACTGGCAACAGATAAATCAGACGTCTCATCCGGCCGTGAAAAGACCGCAACGAGAGCCGATGAATTCCTAAGCGGAAGAAACAGCTAAGGAGAGAAAGCCGGGTACTAAGCGGGCCGCAAATGGCTCGGCTGGCAGACAATCCATGTCATAGGTGTTCACGGAGAATTCCCTTGCAACAAGACGCGTTGGCGTCGAATTCTCGCCAAGCCCGAAGGCTCAGGCTCTGACAACCGGCGGCCGAACAAAATAGATTGATCCTGGCCAGTCGGAGGTTGCCATTTGGGAATGGTGATTCCTCATAAATCACGGACGATACGTCATCCCCCCTCTTCTCCGAGTCTATGCTACCACTGAATCAAAGGTCGTCCACGAAAAAAAGAAAGAATCATTAAAAAACGAACGATTGCACAAACCCTTATGCGTTCCCTGGCACCTCTCCTCGTCATTGGCTCTGGCCAGCGATGCCATTCCGGCTGGCCTGCCTGAAAGCGGTGTTGATCTCCTTGCCCTGCTCCCGCTATTTTTGCTCGACCAGACTTTCAAAATCAGAAGAAGCTGTTACACTACTGGCTTGCTTGCGAGGGAAACGTCGGGATCCCGCCGTCGGTCCATTTGCGGACACGGCTTGTCTTTAGCGCTCGAGCGGCGGTGACGCTGGATGCTCGAGCGACCTGAGGGAGTCTTTTTCTCGGTCGTCGTACGGACGGGGCAAGCCTGATCGGCCATTGATTACAAATAGAGGAAAACACGGTGTCTGTTCGAATTCGAATGAAGAAACTGGGGCGAACGCATCGCCCGTTCTTTCGTATCTGCGTGATGGACTCGCGGGTACCGCGTGACGGCAAGACGATCGAAGAAATCGGCACGTACGATCCGATGGTTCGTGAGAAGTCCGAGCGCGTGAAGATGAATCTTGAACGCGTCGACTACTGGCTGTCCGTTGGTGCTCAGCCGAGCGAAAAGGTCAACGTGCTGATCCGCAAGGTTCGCGACAACGACTGGGGAACGGTCAAAGAACCGCCCCCGATGACCGCTCCAAAGGCTCCGGAACCGGAAGCTGCTCCGGCCGAAGAAGCCTCCGCCGAGGAAACTCCAGCCGAAGAACAGCCGGCTGAAGAAAACACCGAAGGCTAGAATCTGGCCTTCAGGTCCGGTTCGACAGGTCGATTTTCGTGCGATTCGATGTGCTGACTATCTTCCCTGGACTCTTCCAGGGCTTTCTGGGCGAAAGCCTGCTGCACAAAGCATTGCAACGCCAGCTCCTTGAGATTCATTTATGGAACTTTCGGGACTGGGCAACCGATAAACATCAATCAGTGGACGATCGCCCGTACGGCGGCGGCCCTGGAATGCTCCTCAGCTGCGATCCCATCTTTCGCTGTGTCGAAGATGTCCGACAGCAGGGCAGTTCCCCCGGACAGCTGATCATGCTGACCCCCAATGGGCGGCGGCTGGACCAGCAGCTGGTGGAACAACTCTCAGAGCAGGAACGTCTGATTCTGCTCTGCGGGCGGTATGAAGGGTTCGATCACCGGATCGTCGAGGGGCTGCAACCTCTCGAAATCTCGATCGGAGACTTCATCTGCAATGGCGGCGAAGTGCCTGCCATGATTATCATTGAAGCAGTCATGCGGCTCATTCCCGGACTGCTCGGTGACGAAGACAGTGCCCGGTTGGATTCCTTTTCCGATCCGGGCCAGGTGGAATACCCGCAGTACACGCGGCCTCGCGACTATCGGGGCATGCAGGTGCCGGACGTTCTGCTCAGCGGTAATCACGCCGAGGTCGAACGCTGGCGAAACGAACAAAGTCTGGAACGAACCAGACGTCGACAGGACGATCAGGCGGCCTCGAACCGCGAGAGTTCATCGGACTCGGAATAAATCAGATTCAACTCACAAATCAGGTTGAGGAAATAGTGCGATGCGAAATCGACAGGAACTTTTGAAGGTGGCTGAAGAGTCCAGCCTTCGCGAAACCCCGCTGAAATTCGAGATTGGCGACACCGTCGATGTGCACACCCGAATTCTGGAAGGCGACAAAGAGCGCATCCAGGTCTTCAACGGTGTGGTCATCGCACGCCGCGGTGGCGGAACCCGGGAAAACTTCACTGTTCGCCGCATCGTGGCTGGTGAAGGTGTCGAACGGACGTTCCCGGTTCACTCCCCGAAAGTGGCCGAAGTCGTCGTGCTGCGTCACGCTCGCGTCCGTCGCGCCAAGCTGTTCTACCTGCGTGACCGTATCGGTAAGGCGACCCGTCTTCGCGAACGTCGCGCCAAGGCCGGCGAAGTCGAAGTCGGAACGGCCAGCAAGTAAGCTCATGCTGTGAAACACGAAAAGGTTCGGCTCGCGCCCGATGCGCAGCCGGACCTTTTTTCGTTGGCTCTGCAGGAGTCGCGGCAACAGAGGGATTCAACCGATCAAGACGAGATGTCGTGTTCAGTTGGCCCACGGGTCACGATTGAAACACGGGAAAGACAAGACTCTTGTTGCCCCACGGCAACCCAGTGATGAACTCTGTGCCAACCTGTTGCATAGAACTTGATGCCAGAGCGGAGAGCGCGATGATCCTCGGGCTGATCTCGAAACTTCGCCGCGTCTTTCAACGAACGCCTGTCTCGCTGGGACGCCGTGGTGAAGACGAAGCGGTTCGGCACCTCAAACGGCAACGAATGCGAATTGTCGACCGGAATCATGCGAACCGATATGGGGAAATTGACATCATTGCCCGGGACGGGGCACAGCTGGTCTTCGTCGAGGTGCGAACGCGGTCGTCTCAGGCCCATGGAACGCCGGCTGAAACGGTGAATCTCCGGAAACAACAGAAACTGACGCGGGCAGCCGCGGCTTTTCTGCAGCGTCGCCCGGAAAGAACCTCGTCTCCGCGTTTCGACGTGGTTACGATTGTCTGGGACGCTGAGAAAAACATTGAGACCATTGAACATATCCGGCACGCCTTTCAGGCCGCCGACTAGATTATTGGAACACAAAAGCAGACACGAGAAGAGACGATGACAGACACCATTCAATTCGCGGAACGGGGCGAGAAGCAGCAGGTCGAGCAGGGACTGGAACTGGCTCCAAAATTCGACGCCCAGGGACTCCTCCCGGCGATCACCACCGATTTCGAATCAGGCGAACTGCTGATGGTCGCCTATATGAACGAAGAAGCCCTGAAGAAGACCATCGAAGTTGGGGAAGCGGTCTACTACAGCCGCAGCCGACAGGAATTGTGGCACAAAGGCAAGACGAGCGGCCACGTGCAGAAGGTCAAAGAGATTCGCGTCGACTGCGACCAGGATGCGATCTGGCTGCGTGTTGAACAGATCGGGGCGGGAGCCTGCCACGTTGGTTACAACAGCTGCTTCTTCCGAACCGTCGACCGGGACAGCGTCGCGGCTGATCAACCCGTGCCCCTGAAGATGGCCGAATCGGAGAAGACATTCGATCCGGACAAAGTCTATAAAAAGTAAACGACTCGTGTCGCAGAACGGCCTCTGTTCTGCCACCGCCGGTCCGCCACAGGCGGACGCTTATCATGACCAGAAGACGTCGAACCTCGGACGATCCGCAACAACTGCGTGAGCGGATCGCCCGTGAAGCCGCCCGACTGATTGCTCGCCACAAAGTCAAAACGTTTCACACCGCACGGATGCGGGCCATGCGCTGGCTCAGTCAGCAGCGGTTGACTTCTGCTGAGATTCCAACTCAGGAAGAGGTCATGCGCGAACTCGAGCGGCTCACTGCCTCCCCCGACTGGGATCGGCAAGGGAGTGTGCAGTGGCTGCTCGATGAAGCCGCCATCTGGCTCGACCCGCTCAGTCCACTGCTGTGGATCAACTGGCAGGCTGTGGGACAGGGTGAAGAAACGGTCGGGCACTGGGTGCTTCCCGCTGCTGCAGAAGGGGAAGTCCAGCAGATCCTCGAAGCCCGGACGATTGCTACGCAGCCGATTCGTTCTCCCGAGTGGGCCGTAGCGGCCTTGGCATTCTCGAACGGCATCCCACATCGCATTTACTTCGACGGCACTCTCGATGCGACTGCCGAAAGCGACGCTTCGCCGGAAGACATTGAACGTCTCATCGGTTCGCAACAAGAGCGCTTCACGCGGCCCGTGCTGGCCGCGTCGGTCGAAGACGAGGAGGACGCCGAGAGCGAACTGAGTTGGGCCGATTACTTTCGTCCGCTGCTTGAAAGTCTGGCAGGCGTGACATTCAACAGCGAGGATCACCCGGAAGGGGACGCGCTCTATCACTCGCTTCAGGTCTATCAGCTCGGTCGAGACCTGCATCCCTATGATGTCGAGTTTCAGTGGGCGTGCCTGCTGCACGACATTGGCTACGTCGTCGATGCACGCACTCCCTGTGAAGCCGCGTTGAGAGTGCTTAGCGGACGCGTGACCGAACGGGTCGAGTTTCTCGTCGGCAATCTCGAAGCCGGGCACCAGTTCCTGAACGGAGCCTCGCAGGCCAAATCGCTGCGGAAGTCGGAAGACTTCAGCCTGCTGCTCGATCTGGCCCGTTGCGATCGAAACGGTCGCGAAGCAGGAGAATCTACGCTATCGCTCGAAGAAGCCATATGCGAACTGGAGCGTCTTGAGAACTACGGCGAAACAAACTGAGAACACAGGCTCGGGGTTGCAATTATACATATCCATCCATACAGTATCGGCACGGAGACTTGCTGTTCTTATCGTGCCGAACTGACTTGGAGGAACACTCCCTTGCGATCTTTCAAACCGCTTTTGCTCCCGCTCATCGCGTTGCTCATCGGTGGGTACGCGGAATCGTGTCTGGCTGTCGACGTGGAAGTGGATAACCAGACAGCGAGTAGAATCCGCGTCAAACTGATCGCGAAGGATTCGAATGCGAATGCTTATGTCGACGTGCAGGCGAACTCGAGAAAGACGAAATCGATTAACCCACCAAATGGTGAAGACCAGGTTTGGATCGCCTGGAAGGGAAATCGGCTCATCGACGCCACGACTGTAGATTGGACAACACTCCGAAATGCTCGCAAACTACTCGTCGTCGTTGACGACGACAGTGTCCTCGTCGATGTAGCCCAGGGGAATTGACCACACAACAGACGTATCGAGCGCATTCTCTCTGTTGCTTCGACCAATAAAGGGAATGGGTATGAGGCAACAGAGGCGCTCAAGATGTCAGTCGGTTCCGACACTCGACGAGGTGCTCCTCGAACTGGAAGAGCTGGAGCAGTTTGGCGAGGAGAGCTGACTCCGACTCCGCCATCGCCATAACCGGCCTAACCCATAGATCCGAATGCGGATTCTTACTTAAGGAGATTTCTCCTCCTCGAAATGAACTCCACTCCCGCGCCTGTGTGGATTTCAGAACTACGTTTGCAGAAGTGTTGATCTGAGAATGATTCCATTCTGCGATGTGTTCTGAATTCCGGATTCATGACGACTGTTGAGACCGAACAACCTGACGTTGCTGATCCGCCGCCCGATGAAGAAAACTCGACGGTCGTTTCTTTGACCGATCTGATCGTCGGGCGGAAGGTTGAGCAGCCACTTTATGACCTGGACGGCATTCTGCTGCTGTCAGGGAATACGGTCATTACGTCTGAGATCAAGCTCGCGATTCGCAAACGCGGTGCCCACAAGGTTCGCGTCAGCAACGACGATTTGAAGCGAATCACGCTCGACCGCAAGCTCGTCGAAAAAGCGACGCCGGTCGTTGCGTTCGACAAGGAGTTGACCCGCAAGATCGATGCAATCGTCGATGCCGGACTGCTCTCTACGAAGAACACCGGCCCCGCCGTCAAGAAAGACATGGTCTTTCTCGGCCGCAAGGGATACAGCCAGGAACAGCGGCAGCGGCTCATTGACGACCATCAAAAGAATGGCCAGGCCCTGGGGGAAATGCTTGGTGAAGCCCTTCGCGGCGAAACGATGGACGGCTCGATTGTCTCAACCATGGCCGCCCATTACCTCAAGGAGATGACGACCGATACCGACAACGTGCTGACCTCGGCCATCAGCCAGTTCAGCAAGGACAACATCGCGGCGAACTCTCTGGAAGTCGCTCTGCTGGCGATGGCCATTGGGATTGAGATGGACCTCGACGCCGACAATGCTCGTCATCTTGCCATGGCTGGTCTCGTGCACGACTGGGGCATGATGCGCGTGCCCGCTGAAATTCGCCTTTCCGCGGAACGGCTCGACGCCGTCGAAATGCTCGAAATCAAGAAGCATCCGATCCATTCCCTCGAACTTCTGCAACGGGTCTCTGCTCTACCACGAGTCGTGTCGGTGATCGCCTATCAGGTTCACGAACGACTGAACGGGACAGGGTATCCCCGCGGCCGACGCGGCCAGAGCATTCACCCCTTTGCCCGCATTCTTCAGGTCGCGGACGCCTTTGTCGGAATGACCTCGCCGCGCCCCTATCGGCCGCCTTTGACTCGCTACGCGGCCATGGAGTGCCTGCTGCGACAGGCTCAGGATCGCTATGTCGACCCGGAAGTCGTCCGCTGTCTGCTCAATATTCAGTCTCTGTTCCCGATCGGGAGCTTCGTGCTGCTCAGTGATGATACCGTCGCTCAGGTCATGCGCCGCAATCTCGACCATTACACGCAGCCGATTGTCGCTCGCGTCGCCGATGCCGATGGAGAGACCGTGGACCGAGACGATAAAGAGAACCTGATCGATCTCCACGCGGAGGAATCGGTTACCGTCGTGCGAGCCCTGCCGACACCCGGCTCTGATGAGATCGACTCTGTTGAAGAGTTCCTGCGTTCGAACCTGGATGAGTCGCCCGTTCCTGACTAGTTATTTCTTCTGATCCTCTTGCCGGGAAGCCATTGCTCTTCGCTGATCTGTCGTCTCCCTTTAACCGCTGCGATGCCGGGAATCCTCACATCCCGACATTGCGAGCAGGGTCAATGCTGAAATCCAGCGACTTTCTGAACAGTTCAGACAATTCTGAATTCTACGCTTCAGCAGACTGCCATGAGAAACCGGGGCCACTGTGGTTTCTCACCCCCAAGACAAAGGTGCGATCCTCGTGCGATCGCAATATGTGAGGACTATCCGAGATGACGACGCCAACCGCGATCGATAGCTCGCCCACCCAACTCTCCCCCGAAGAAAAGAGCGAAACCACCCTCGTCTCCGTTAACGATCTGATCATCGGGAAGCGGATCCAGTTCCCCTTGCACGATGTCAACGGCGTGCTTCTGCTCGCAGCCGATTCCACGATTACGGCGGAGATTAAACAGGCTGTCCGCAATCGCGGCGAAACCACCGTGCGCGTTGCCAACGAGGACGTCCGTCGAATTACATTCTCTCCACAGGGAGACGGACTGAATCAGTCGCTGAGCCTCGACTGCGAGATGTTCCGCAAGCTCGATGCAATCATCGATGGCGGACTGCTGGCCGTGAAGGTCAAAGGCGAGCCGGTCAAAGAGAAGATCAAACCGGCTGGCCGGAAAGGCTACGATCCCGAGCAGCGGGCCCGTCTGTTTGAGAGCCATCAACAGAACGGTCTTGTGATGGGCGAGATGCTGGCCGGAGTCCTCCGCGGTCAGGCTACCGACAGCGCCGCACTCTCCGCCGTGGCCACTCATTACCTGCATGAGATGACGATCGACAGCGACAACGTCCTCAGCTCTGCGATCGCCCAGTTTTCCGATGGCGATTTTGTATCGCACGCGATGGAAACGACATTGCTGGCAATGGCCATTGGCATCGAACTCGGCCTCGATGCCGAGAATGTCCGTCATCTGGGTATGGCCGGCCTCGTCCACGACTGGGGGATGATGCGCGTTCCCGCTCATATCCGCGAAAATCCGGACCGACTTGATTCGGTCGCGATGCTCGAAATCAAAAAACATCCGATCCATTCCCTGGAGTTGCAGGAGAAGATCAGCAACCTTCCTCGCGTGGTGACCATCGCCGCCTACCAGGCCCACGAACGAATGAACGGGACCGGCTATCCGCGCGGCCGCAGTGGGGAAAGCATTCACCTGTTTGCTCGCATCCTGCAGGTCGCCGATGCGTTCGTCGGTATGACTTCTCGCCGCCCCTATCGGCCGGCCATGATGCGTTACGCCGCCATGGAATGCCTGATTCGGCAAGCCAAAGAACGTTATGTCGACGCGAAGGTGGTCCGCTGCCTGCTCAAGATTCAGTCATTGTTTCCGGTGGGGAGCTACGTGTCGCTGAGCGACGGTTCCGTGGCCCAGGTCATCCGCCGAAACCAGGATCATTACACTCAGCCGATCGTGGTCCGCATTCAGGATGGTGAGGGGAACTCCGTCGATCCGGAAGCCGATGAGAATATTATCGATCTGCACAAGGCCGAGAACCTGACCGTCTCCCAGGCGCTGCCGACACCTGGTTCCGACGAGATCGAATTTGGACTCGACTACTACAACTCCAGTCTCGATCATGAGCTTGAAGACTGAGAGCCTATCGCTCAAGCAACCGTGCGAGTAACCGAGCGTCGATCTCGCTCAGATCCCGGATCTGAACGTCGGCCTCGGCCAGCTCTTCGGCTGTTCGTCCACGACTGACGAATCCGATCGAAGCCATTCCGGCCGCACGGGCGGCAGCCACTCCCGGAGCGGCATCTTCAACGACGATGGCGCGAGCCGGCAGAACCTCGATGCGTTCCACCGCCTTGAGGAAGACCTCCGGATGCGGTTTGCCGTGGGTGACGTCGTTCCCGGAAATCGCGGCTCCGATGAGTGGGGCCAAGTTCAACTTTTCAACCGCCAGCTGAACGTTCTCGACCGGGCCCGAAGATCCCAGAGCAATTCTCCAACCGTCGCTCTTCAGCTGTTCGATGAGGGCACGTGCCCCGGGCATCTCGGGGAACTCATCTGCGATGATCTCGCGATAGAGGGACTCTTTCTCTTCATCAAGCCGGTGAATGTCTTCTTCGCTCAGATCGCGGTCCGCCCACTGCTTCTGCAGCACTTCTCGCGTGGTGCGACCGAACTGACTGGCGAACTCCTCCTCGGTGACGGACTTTCCGTATCGTTCGCCCAGGCGCTTCCAGCTGAGAAAATGGGATTCGTAAGAATCAACGAGTACGCCATCGATATCGAAAATTACGGCTTGTTCAGTCATCAATGCGTCCACCTGAAACGGTCACTCCGCCGAGACGGAGCGGGTTGGTCTTGATTCAGTAAAGAAATCGTGTTCCATGTTGGAAATTCAAGCTCAAAAGTTGTAGCTTGATGTATCATCCGTAGAGCCTCATCCCGGAACGACCCGCCATGAAGATTTTGATGACCGCCTCTGAAGCAGTCCCCTTCGCTAAGACGGGCGGTCTGGCGGACGTTGCAACTGCGCTTTCTCGAGCACTCGAACAGGACGGCCACGAAGTCACCCTCGTGATGCCGCACTACCCGCAGTTGCTTCCGTACGGCTCGCGCCAACGATTTCAGATCGAGCCTGTCGGCGACGAATTCACCGTGCCGGTCGGTCCACGCAAGTCGAGTGGATCGTTTCTCAAGGCTCGGCTGCCTGACTCGAACATTCAGGTCATTCTGGTCGATCAGCCCGATTATTTCGACCGTCCTTCGCCCTACGTCTACGAAAACATCCCCTACGAAGACAACTGCGAACGGTTCGTCTTCTTCAGCCGGGCGATCGTGGCGGCGATCAAGCAGTTCGGTCCATTCGATATTGTCCACGCCAACGACTGGCAGACGGGACTGCTTCCCGCGCTCATCGATATCGAGGCTCGGAAGCAGAGTCCCGAAATTCGCCGCATGGGAACCGTCTTCACAATCCACAACCTCGCCTTCCAGGGTCGCTTCTGGCACTGGGACATGGTCCTGACCGGACTCGACTGGAAGTACTTCAACTGGAAACAGATGGAGTTCTTTGGCGATCTGAACCTGCTGAAGACCGGCATCGTTTTCGCCGACATGGTTACGACCGTCAGCCCGACCTACGCTCGGGAAATTCAGACGCCCGACTTCGGCTGGGGGCTCGATCCGGCTCTTTCTGGACGGGGGAACTCACTGGTCGGCATCCTGAACGGCGTCGATACCGAAGTCTGGCATCCGTCGGTTGACCGCTTCATCAAAGTGAATTACTCCGCAGAGGATGTTGCGGAGAAGAAGCCAATCTGCAAGGCCGACCTCCAGCAGGCGGTCGGACTGCAGCAGAAACCGGACGTGCCGATCATCGCCATGATCTCCCGCATGTCGCAGCAGAAGGGATTCGATCTGCTCCAGAAAGCAGGCGATCGACTCCTGAGCAACAATGCCCAGTTTGTCTTCCTCGGCACCGGAGAGCGTACGTTCGAGCAGTTTGTGAAAGAACTCGCCCAGACACACCCCGGTCGAGTCGCTTCTCTGATTCGCTTTGATGAAGAACTCGCCCACAAGATCGAAGCGGGTTCGGACCTGTTCCTGATGCCCAGCGAGTTCGAGCCGTGCGGGCTGAATCAGATGTATTCGATGCTCTACGGCACCGTGCCGCTGGTTCACGCCGTCGGCGGCCTGGCCGATTCGGTCGTTCCAATGACCGGCGACACGCTCCGCGAAGGTACGGCGACCGGTTTCTCGTTCCAGCGATACAGCTGCGAATCGTTCCTGGAAGCGTTCGAAACAGCACTGCGAACGTATCGCGACAAGGACACCTGGCTCGAACTGCAGAAGAACGGCATGAGCCAGGACCTCTCCTGGAGCAACAGCGCCCGCAACTACGTGCAGGTCTACGAACGCGCCCTCGAGAAGCATTCTCCCGAAGTCTAAGCTGCGGACGTCCACTCCAGTAGGGTGCGCCCACGGAGAAACGTCCCTTCGCCTCCTTCAGGTGGAGAAGGTGCCCGAAGGGCGAATGAGGGGGCGATGAACCAACGACGTTCCATGTGTCGTAGCCAGTAGGGTGCGTCTGGACGCACCATCGGACCTTCGATCCGACCATTGTCGCGATACGAACCGGAAGACGCTGCAACCAGAGCGGGAGTCTTCACCACACGAAGTTCTGCGACGTCGATTTCGATCGCAATGATCGTGAACCACCAAAGCCATTGCTTGAGCTGGTGCGTCAAGACGCACCCTACGGTTTGGCATCCGAGTCCACACGCGGCCCCTCGCAATTACGCTGCCTTCTCCGAAGTCGGACCGATCGAACGAGTTCCTTTGTCGGAGCGGGCTTTCAGGTCGAACAGGCCGAAGACTTCCGCCGCGTTGAGTGACAGCGAGGTTGTTGAAGCATCCCCGTCGCCGAGAATCTTCTCGAACAACTCCCGCTTCTGCCGCAGCACGAGGTCGATTCGCTCTTCGATCGTGTCCTTGCAGATGAACCGCGTCACGATCACCGGGTTGGCGACCCCGATGCGGTGAGCGCGGTTGATCGCCTGATCTTCGACAGCCGGGTTCCACCACCGGTCGTACAGGAAGACATACTGCGAGAACTGCAGATTCAAACCAACGGCCCCCGTGCCGTAGCTCATCAACAACAGATGACTGTTGGGGTCTTCCTTGAACTGCTTCAGGATCGGCTCCCGCTTTGTCGTCGGCACTCCACCATGGTAGACGAGAGCGCCGAACGGCTTGGTATACTCGGCCAGCCAGTCAATTGTTTTTGTCCACTGACTGAACAGAATCGCTTTCGCGCCGCTGGCTGCGATCTCTTCCATGTCAGCCAGCAGCCGATCTTTCTTGGCCGACTCCCCGGTCAGCGGGTCGCAGTTCGTAATCTGCTTGAGTCGCATGACCAGTTCGAACACGTGCTGAATCGTGATCTCATCGCCCATGTCATTGAGCTGAACAACCCCCTCTTTCTCCGCGATGTCGTAAGCCGACTGTTGAGCGGGCGAGAGTTCGAGCACGGCATCGCGATCGAGCCGCGGCGGCATGTCGGGCTGAACAAGGTCCTTGGTTCGCCGCAGAATGTAGACATCCGACAGCTTCTTGAGCTGCCGCATATCCGGGCTCGAACGTGCCGGCACGACGCCCATGAATTCGAACAGCGACGCCAGTTCTTCCGGACGATTCTCAATCGGCGTTCCGGTCAGCGACCACGATCGACGCCGTGGAATGCGGCGAATCACTTCCGACGTGAGCGAATCGCGGTTCTTGATTCGCTGCGACTCATCGAGCACGACCAGATCGAAGCGGGGGTACTCCTCCTCTTCCATGTTCTGGAGGTCGCGAACGAGAATCTCGTAGTTCGTGAGCAGCACGGGAATCGACTGCATTTCCCACAACATCTTCCGGCGGGCACTGTCTCCCTCCATCGTGGTGACGGGCAATTCTTCGGACCAGAGTTTGAACTCGCGCTGCCAGTTCGGAATCAGCGGCTTCGGGCAGACCATCAGCACACGACGCACCTGCCCGCTTCGCAGCAGCAGCCGGACGGCTGTAATCGTCTGCATCGTTTTTCCGAGTCCCATCTCATCGGCGAGCAGAGCCGACTTCTGCGAGAAGAGCCAGGCGATGCCTTCGTACTGATAGGCGAACGGCTCGAACGGCATCACCAGTTCCTGACCGGAAAGCCAGTTCTCCAGCGGTGGTTGCAGAATGTAGAACAGCCGGTCTTCCATCGACAGCAGATCATCCGGCGGCTTGATCCGCGTTGGCTTTTTCTTTTTCTCTGCGGAGGCTTCTTCGCCTTCCCCACTCGCTTGCGGGGGCTTGAGCCGACGCAGTTCTTTCTTCTCACTTTCCGCCTTCGGTTCCTGGAACTCGATGATATCCGGGAAGGCGACTTGAATCGTCTTCGGCTTCTGCCAGAACGGCTTCCAGGTCGGCACGAAGCCCGGGCGCGTCAGCAGTTTCGGCGAATTGACGGTGACTTTCGGCCAGCGTTTCAGCGCACTGTTGGCTCCGGTCGTGAGTGTTTGAATCTGCAGATCGTTGCGAATCGAATCGACCCGGGGAGCGGGCAGGAGCAGGGGAGACCCCTGTTGCGGAGCGTAGTCTTGCACGAATTCATCCTTGAATCTCGAGAGACAATGAGAGAAATGACAGGAACTTAAGAGCCTCCTACGCGGCCTGCCCCATCGCTTCTTTCAAGGCCTGTTCCACCCGTACGAGCGGTTCACTCAAATCAGCCGAGTCGGGCACGTGCTGCTTGAGCAATGGCTCCATCTTCTCAAAACGCTCCTGTTGAGCCGGGCTGAGCGAAGCAGACTTCCCCTTGATCGATCGGCTCAACCAATCTTTCACTTCGGCGAAGCAGAGGACCGGGATTGTTCCCCAGATTGTGTCGGAAACCGCTTCGGGGTCGTCGACGAACACAATGTCCGGCTTCGCTTCAAGCTTGTCGTGCAGCGCTTCGGCAATCAGTTCCCCTTTGAGAAATGGCAGCAGCGAAGACCCATAAAGTGTCTGCTGGGTCGCATTCGGGCGAACCGGCAGCGAGCACTGGAACTCGATCGGGCGACCGAGATGTGACGTGATCAGCACTCCACCGCAAATATCGCCGGTGACATGAGTGACGGTCTTATAAAAACCGAGAACGCAGGGGGGACGTTTCTTCGAGTCAGCCATTCTTGGCAACCGCTTCCTTGTCAGAGACCTCTCGGCTGCCAGTCTGAAGCCCTTCTCTGGGAGAGCTCCCGGGCAGCCATTCGTTCGTACACCGAGCCGCCTGTTCCTTCGACGACACGGGCAGACCCTCAGCGTGTGTGGAGGGATCGCCAATGTGAAGATCGACGCAATCTGCCTGCGTTCTTGAACCGCATCGTCGCTGTGTTACCTAACCGGTAAAACCGATGTAAGTCGCAACGAAATCAGCGGTTGCGACGTGATCAAAACCACCCTGATTGCACGCGAAACAGTTGAATTTGCCGGTCCAGGTCGTATCTTTGGCGTAAACAGTACGGCTCCTCTGCATTAACCAGCTTGACGCCCGGGAGCAACCTTCTCGCTCTTCCCGCCCACGCCCAGATGCCGAAGGACTGCAACGGACGAGGCGGCTCCAGCCGATTGCTTCAGAGACCTTCTGAATTCGCTCCGGAAAGATTGACCCGTATGTCAGAACTGTTGAAGCCCGAAGACCTGTCGCCGGAAGCTCTTAGGGAGCGGCAATGGGCCATGCTGCAGGAACTTTTGCAGGAATTGCCGAAGAATCCGTTCTGGACAAAGCGGTTCGCCGAGCAGGGGGCCTCGATCGAAGACATCCGCAGTTGGGACGATTTTCATCGGCTTAAGCCGCTCACCAAGCAGGAACTGGTCGACGACCAGAACGCGAATCCCCCCTACGGAACGAACCTGACCTACCCCCGCGGCACCTACACCCGGCTTCATCAGACCTCCGGGACAACCGGACGTCCGCTGCGGTTTGTCGATACGCCGCAAAGCTGGGCATGGATCAAACGCTGCTGGGCGCAGATCTTCCGCATCGCCGGTCTGCGCCCTGAAGATCGCCTCTGCTTTCCCTTTTCTTTCGGTCCATTTATCGGTTTCTGGGCAGGATTCGAAGGAGCATTGCAGTTCAACAACCTCTGCATCGCCGCGGGTGGGATGAGCAGCGAAGTCCGTTTGCAGGTCATCCAGGAGCACGAGGTCACCTTCATCTGCTGCACGCCGACTTACGCCCTGAGACTGATTGAAGTCGCGAAAGCCGAGGGAATCGACCTTCCGAATTCTCAGGTTCGGGCCGTTCTGGTCGCCGGCGAACCGGGGGGAAGTATTCCGGCCATTCGCGAACGCATTGAAGCCGGCTTCGGGGCCCGGGTCTTCGACCACTGGGGCATGACTGATATCGGGTGCCTGGGGATCGAATCGGTCGAAGATCCTCGCAGCCTGTTGATCCTCGAAAGCGAATGCATCGCCGAAATCGTCGACCCCACGACATTCGAACCTGTGCAGCCGGGAGAACGCGGGGAGCTGCTCATCACCAACGTCGGCCGCTGGGGTTGTCCGGTGATTCGCTATCGCACAGGGGATATCGTCCAGGCCGGAACAACGCCGAACAAGTGCGGAAGACATCTGCTGCGACTCGAAGGAGGCATCCTCGGGCGAGCCGATGACATGATCACCATTCGCGGCAACAACGTCTTCCCGTCATCCGTCGAAGCCGTGCTGCGTGAGTTCGGAGAAGTCGCCGAGTATCGTATTACCGTGACCGAGAAGCAGGCGATGCACCACATGGTGATCGAGATCGAACCGCTGGCCGAACTCTGCGGCTCATCCATGGTCCTGACCGATACCCCGCAAATCCAGGACCTGCTCAAACGCCTGAACCGCACAGTTCGCGACCGGTTGAACTTCCACGCAGAACTCGTCCCGGTGTCGCCGAACAGCCTGCCCCGCTTCGAAATGAAGGGCCGCCGCTTCCGCCGCGGATAACGCCCAGTCCACTCCAGTAGGGTCCGCTGTGCGGATGCGGAACGGGCGTCATCTCCGGCGATGAAGGTGCATTGGTCCATTCCGAGACGATGTCGAACGGCTCAGGAAGCAATGACCATCGACTATTCAAGCCATCCACAATACGCGTCCGCACAGCGGCCCCTACGAAAACGGGCCGAGCTTCACAAAGCCCGGCCCGTTCAACTCTTGTAGAGTCTGCTTCGACTTACTTCTTCTCGAAGGCGGCGTCAAAGGCGACGTTCGAAGGTTCGAAGTCGACGTTCTTGACGAACTGACAGGCTTCGCGGGCTCCGTGATCGCGGTTCATTCCGGAGTCTTCCCATTCGATCGACAGGGGACCCTGGTAGTTGATCGCGTTGAGGGCGCGGATGATTTCTTCGAAGCGAACGCCGCCTCGGCCGACGCTGCGGAAGTCCCAGCCGCGTCGCGGATCACCGAAGCGGAGGTGGCTCGACAGAATGCCGGTGCGACCATTGAGAGTCACGGAGGCATCTTTCATGTGAGCATGATAAATGCGGTCCGGGAAGTAACGGATGAACTCAACGGGATCGACGCCCTGCCAGATCAAATGGCTGGGGTCGAAGTTGAAGCCAAATTCTTCGCGACGATCAAGGACGTCGAGTGCCTTTTCCGCCGAGTAGATATCGAAGGCGATTTCACCCGGGTGAACTTCCAGAGCGAACTTCACGCCGCATTCCTGGAAGACGTCGAGAATCGGATTCCAGCGGTCAGCGAACTGCTGGTAGCCTTCGTCGAACATGTGCTGCGGTGTCGGCGGGAAGTCGTAGACGAGCGGCCAGATCTTCGAGCCGGTGAACCCGTTGACGACATCGACGCCCAGTCGCTGAGCAGCTTTCGCGGTGTTCTTCATCTCGGCAATTGCCCGCTCGTTGACGCCGTCCGGATCTCCGTCGCCCCAGACGTAGTCCGGCAGGATCCCCTTGTGGCGATCGTCAATCGTATCGCAGACACACTGGCCGACGAGGTGAGCGGAGATCGAGAACAGCTTGAGATCGTGCCGCTCCAGCAGGTCCCGTTTCTTGGCGCAGTAGGTGTCGTCGGACAAGGCTTTGTCGACTTCGAAATGGTCGCCCCAGCAGGCCAGCTCAAGACCGTCGAAGCCGAAGTCAGAAGCTTTCTTGCACAGCTCTTCCAGGGGCAGGTCGGCCCATTGTCCGGTGAACAAGGTCACGGGGCGTGCCATGAGTGATCCTTTCGCGAAGTCTCGTCGTGTGTGGTGTCAATAAAAAATCTCCGATCCACACATGTCGATCGGAGACTGTATTGTCAGAAAATCAGCCGGAAAATCAATCGCCCCGCAGACGCATATTCCGCTCGGTCAGCTTTTCCCGGATCTCGTTCAGCGAGGTCACCCCGAAGTTCCGCACGGACAGGAGTTCGTCGGCCGAACGGGAAACGAGTTCGCCAATCGTGGTGATGCCGAGACGCGACAGGCACTTGCGAGCCCGGACCGAAAGCTCCAGATCGCCAACCGGAGCTTCGTGCAGAGCCCGTTCTTCCGGCGATAGTTCTTCCGGACGATAGAGCGGCTCGGGCTGCTTCTTGTGCAGATTCTGCCCGAGCTTCAGGCCGTGCATTTCGAGGATCTCTTTGATCTCGCGAAGCGACGTTTCGCCGAAGTTCTTGCCGGCGAGCAGCTGCTCTTCGGTCATCTTGGTCAGATCTTCGAGCTTGTCGATCCCGGCCCGTTCCAGGCAGTTGCGGCTACGAGCGGAGAGTTCGAAGTCGGTGATCGGAATCTGCAGGATCTGTTCGAGCTGCTTGTCGCGACGGGCGGCGTCTTCGTCGAAGAACATTTCCGCCGAAGACTCGATGTCCTTCAGGTACAGGCGAGCCCGCTGGTTTTCCGGGTTCGATTCGAGCACCCGC
This sequence comes from Planctomycetaceae bacterium, assembly GCA_017795105.1. Lineage (GTDB taxonomy): Bacteria > Planctomycetota > Planctomycetia > Planctomycetales > Planctomycetaceae > Rubinisphaera. The sequence continues at coordinate 3,550,721 of CP051247.1, read as the reverse complement.
TGGAAGCAGAAAGCCGCCGGACCGTAGAGTTCGCGATCTTCGTAGAGCAGTCCGAGGTTGATCAGAGCGCCCATGTAGAAGGGAGGCTTGGCCAGCATCTGTTCGTACAGGCGAATCGCGTCGCTGTCGTTGCCGAGCTGGTTATTGAGCTGAGCCAGGCTGAACAGAGCGCGGGAGTGAGCCGGATCCATGTCGACGGCTCGCTCGAAGTACTCGAGAGCTCCGTAGGTGTCGCCCCGATCGGCCATGATGCAGCCCATCTGGTACGAATACTCGGCGCGGGTCGCCCCTTCGCGGGACAGAGACCGCAGCATCTGCTCGGCGGCGTCAACATCGCCCATGAGACGGATGCAGCCGGCGTGAATCAGATCGCACAGAACCGGATCGTAGCCGTTCTTCTTGGCTTCATCGAGCAGGTTTCGGGCTTCGTCGTAACGCTCCAGCGAAAGATTCGCCATGGCGTGATAGAAGCTCCCGAGTCCGCTGCCGGAAACCTTTCCCAGAAAGCTGAGAGCTTCTTTGTGGTGGGCCAGCAGGTAGGCTGTGATCCCCGCAGCCAGGTTCTCGCGCTGCGAGGACGCGGTCGCGGTCAGTTCCTGCCAGTGCTGACGGATTTCCGAAGCCTGGCCGTGACTCAGCGCGTTCTGAAGTGTTTTGACCTGTTCGAGGCCGAAATCCGACGATCCGAGGATCGGCTCCCGAACATCAAATTGTTCCATGGCGATCATAATGCTCCTGGAATCCCTGTAAAAAAGGGCTGGGTCGAAATCTCAACACGACCCGGCAGTACGCATTGAAGAAAACAGCAAGTCCCCTGCATCAACAGGGGACATCCGGAAAGGGGCGGAAACCGGCAAGCCGGTTCGCCATCTTATTCGTCGACAACGTAGGGCAGCAGACCCATGAAGCGAGCCCGCAGCACAGCGGTGCGGACGGCACGCTGATACAGAGCCGAGGTCCCGGTGCGGCGGCGAGGCAGAATTTTGCCTTCTTTGTCGATCAGCTGCTTCAGCGTCTTGATGTCCTTATAGTCCACGTACACAGGACGTGGGACGACACCATCGACACAGAAACGACACTTCAGCTTGCGTTTTTGACGGAGTTTCTTCTTGCGAAGCTTGCGAATATCTGACTTCGTCAGCGTAGCCATTGAATCCAAATTTCCTTTTACTGTCCGACAACCGGATGCGAAGCCGACAGGTGGAATCTTCATCACCGGCTGTGCGGATGAAGAGCACGGAAAGTGCGTACTCCGAGCCCGGAGACGCAAATCACCTGAAAGCGACCGGCAAGTATGGCAAATTCCGGTCCGGGATTCAAGTTCGCCTCCCGTTTCGCCATTTTGACCGCCTCACATCAGTCTGCACCGATGCCAGACCTGTTTCTGGGAGCCGGAAAAGCCCCGTCTTACCTGGTTCACGAATTCTTCACCGGGAACCCACCAGTTGTTGATGGAGGGTGCCAAGAATTCCGTCGAAACAGAAGACAGGTCAAGATGTTGCGTCATTTGAGTCTGCACCGGGTTACGGAATAAGGCTGATGTTCAGCCACGACAGGGAGCGTCAACCGGTTTCGGCCGCTGCATCGAAGAAATGACGATGTCGGCTTCAGGGATGGCTGAGGTGAAACTATGCCAGATCCAGTAAACGTGAAAACTTCGGGTGTCACTTCAGCCGGACACCCGACCGTGCAAAACTCTCTTCACTCCCGCCAGCGAGTCCGGGCCCTGTTCCTGAGTGATGTCCACCTCGGGAGCCCGCATTGCTGCCCGCATGAATTTCTGGCGATGCTGCAAAGCTATCAGCCCGAGCGACTCTATCTGGTCGGCGACATCATCGACGGTCGACGCCTCGCGAAAACCTGGCGATGGCCACGAGTCTACAACGAAATTCTCGCCACATTCTCGACTTTCGTGAATGATGGCACCCAGATTTTCTACACTCCGGGCAATCACGACGAGTTTTTTCGCGAAATCCTCCCGCATCTGCCCCCTGTATTCCGGTCAGATCGAATCCGAATCGCGGATGAATTCCTCTACGAATCCCTGCGTCGGGCCCGCCTGCTTATTACCCACGGAGATCAGTTCGATCCCCACGAGCATGCAGCCGGACTGGTCTCAACAGTCGTAACAATTACCTACGACTGGCTGCTGAAACTCGACACGACCATGGCTCGCGTTCTCCCCGGACGCCCCCGTCGCGCACTGGCTCGGCTGGCGAAAGGACAGGTCCGCAAATTACGGGAGTTTGTCGAGAGCTTTGAGGAAACTGCGGCAAGCTATGCCGAGCGGGGCGGCTACGACGGAATAATTTGTGGGCATGTCCACGAACCGAAGATTGTTTCGCGAGGCTCAATCACGTATTGTAATACGGGCGACTGGGTCGAACACTGCTCTGCTTTGATAGAGCATACGAATGGCGACTGGGAGCTCAACTACTTCAACCCGAAACAGTACCCTTCGGCCGACAAACAGGCTTGCACGCAGACACCGGACCGTCCGCTGACCTGGTGGACACATCCCCCTCGAAACGATGTGCGTTTGACACTTCTCAAAAGCAATCGTTGGACTCATCGGCATTCCTTCCCCGAGAAAGTCTCCGCGACGGGCTGTCCGCAAGATGTCTCGGCCCGCGGAAATGAATGCGATGTTGCGTCCCAAGAAGAATAACACGTCCGAACCGGCTGCGCCCGCGAGCGAAGAGCTTAAGAAGCAGCGCCGGCTGAATTTCGATCGCCTCAGCAAAACCTGGTTCAACCTCGTTCATCAGAACAACCTGGTTTACAACACCTGCTGGGAAGATCCGCGACTCGATCACGTCGCGCTCGAACTGGGACCGGACGATACGGTCATGGTCATCACCTCGGCTGGCTGCAACGCCATCGACTACGTTCTCAAAGAACCGAAACGAGTCCATGCCGTCGACGTGAACCCGCGCCAGAATGCACTGCTCGAACTGAAAATCGCCGCGATCCGCGAGCTCGATTACGATCAATTCTTCCAGATGTTCGGCCGCGGACGTCTCGCCAGCTACAAGAAGGTCTACAAGACAAAGCTCCGCAAGCATCTCAGTCACGCCTCCCGCGCTTACTGGGATCGTCGGCGGCGGATGTTCTCCGGCAACGGGCGGCGTCCCAGTTTCTACTTCTACGCGACGTCCGGCATGTTTGCCTGGTTGATCAATATCTACGTCGACCGAATCAAGAAGCTGCGTCCAGCCGTTAACGAACTGCTCTCCGCGCAGACGATCGAAGAGCAGCAGGAGATCTACGATCGGCACCGCCTGCGGGACACGCTGTGGACGCCCTTCCTGAAATGGGCCATGAAACGCGATATGACACTGGCTCTGCTCGGTGTGCCTCGCGCTCAGCGCCGTCAGCTCGACCGCAGTTATCCCGGCGGGATTCTGCAGTTTGTTGTCGACTCGCTCGAGACGGTCTTCACTAAGCTGCCGATTCACGACAACTACTTCTGGCGGGTTTATCTCACCGGAGAGTACACGCCGGCCTGTTGTCCGGAATACCTGAAGCCTGAGAACTTCGAGCGACTGAAGGCTGGTCTGGTTGATCGAATCTCGATTCACACCAACACCATCCTGGGCTTCCTCCGCGAAGAGAAGGATGTCGAGATTTCCCGGTACATCCTCCTCGACCACATGGACTGGCTGGCGGAAGTGCGTGCCGATGTGCTGGCCGACGAGTGGCAGATGATGATCAACCGAGCCGCTCCGCATACGCGCTTCCTGTGGAGAAGCGCCGGACTCGATGTTGGTTTCGTCGATCCGATCGAAGTCGACTGGAAAGATCAGAAGTGCCAGATTGGCCAGTTGCTGGAATACAAGCACGAGCTCGCCAGCGAACTTCATCCGCTGGATCGGGTTCACACCTACGGCAGCTTCTACATTGCCCACTTGAACCGCGACACCGAGCCCCGCCCGCTTGAGGACGACGCTCAAGAACGGACCGGACAGGCCGTCACTGCCTGAGCCGCCCAGCCCTTCTCGCCGCTCACAGCCGCGCTGAGGGTCTCATTGAACTTCGAGAGAGTCTCCCGGGAGTCCGGGACAGCAGAGGACGCCGAATGCCGTTGCCACAGTCGATCAGTTCGAATGCCCGGGTCCTGTGGCATCTGGCGATCAACCGCGTCACCGGTTCGACGCACGAAGAACGTCTCAAGAGTTTCTACAAAGGGCAGGCGGGCGATTACGACTCTTTCCGCAAGAAGCTTCTGCATGGTCGCGAAGAAATGCTGACCTCGCTGGAGTTCCCGGAACAGGGGATCTGGGTCGATCTCGGAGCGGGGACCGGCTCCAACGCTGAGTATGTCGCCGACAAGGTTCCGAGCCTGCAGAAAGTCTATCAGGTCGATCTGTGCGATCCGCTGCTCGATGTCGCTCGAGAACGAGCCGCCGAACGCGGTTGGTCGAACGTCGTTCCGACCCACGCTGATGCCACGACATTTACTCCGGAAGAAGGCTCGGCCGATGTCGTGACCTTCTCGTACTCGCTGACCATGATCCCGGACTGGTTCGCGGCAATCGACAATGCCTGCCGGATTCTCAAGCCGGGCGGGATCATTGGAGTGGTCGATTTCTTCGTCTCCCGGAAGTACCCGGCGGACGGAATGGTCAAGCACCCCTGGTCGACGAGAACGTTCTGGACGACCTGGTTTGCAAACGATAACGTGTTCCTCAACGGCGACCACCTGCCGTATCTGCACAAGTACTTTACTCCTGTGACGCTGGAGCAACGACGCGGCAAAGTCCCGTTTCTCCCCTTCGTGAGAGCTCCGCATTACATTTTTCTGGGGGCGAAGAAGGCAGAATAGAGTAGAGTAATAAGTGCCTTCGCGTCCTGACGAGGCGAGGGCACAACTGATCGCGGACAGAGGAACTCGACGAAGACGAGAATCTGTTTTGCATTGCGGAATGCCGGTTCGATTCTTGTCGAATCCAACCCGTGCTCCGCTGCCAGGAAACTGGATGTCATCCAGTTCGCGGCGAGGATGCCCATGGCAAAAATCTTCATGAGCATGTCCGGCGAGGGCCGAGGGCATGCGACGCGAGTTCGCTCTCTGGTCGAGCGGATGCGGGATCGTCATCAGATCACGCTCTTTGCTCCCGGGGACGCTTATCGATTTCTCGAACCGATCTACGGCTCGGCAGACGACGTCCGGCTCATCGAGATCCCGGGACTGAAGTTCCATTACGTGAACGGCAAGATCCGCCTCTTCAAAACGATCCGGGAAGGCTTCCGCTTTCAGGCCAGACAATTGCCTTCGGTCATGAAGCTGATGACCGAGGAAATCCGCGAACATAACCCCGACGTGCTGCTTACCGATTTCGAACCCGCTCTCCCGCGAGCAGCCGCTCGTTGCGGAAAGCCGTTTCTGAGCATGACGCACCAGCATTTCCTGGTCGCCTGCGATCTGTCGAGTCTGCCGCGTTCACTGCGATTCTTCGCCTGGTTCATCGGACTGGCCGTGCCGATGCACTACACGCGGCAAAAAGCCACGATCATCTCGTCGTTCTTCCCGATTCCGCTCCGCAAGAGCTGGAAGCATCGTGCGACATCGCTCGGCCCGATGATTCGCCCCGAACTTCGCGAAGGAGCAGAGGCCGCGGGACTTCTCGACGGAGGCGATCCCAATCCCGGCGACGGGCAGGAGCCGTTTCTGCTGTCGTACCTGCGGAAGCAAACCAAAGAAGCCGCTCTGAAGGAACTTCAGAAGTCGCCAGTCCCAATTAAGGTGTACGGACTCGGCGTTCGGGAGCCGATCGGCAAGCTGACCTTCCATGAGATTCACGCCGAGCGGTTCGTCGAAGACCTGATCGCCTGCCGGGCCGTCGTCAGTGCCTCGGGCAACCAACTGCTGGGCGAATGTATGTTCCTCGGCAAACCGGTCCTGGGACTGCCGGAGACGTGGCACCACGAGCAACTGATCAACGCCCATTTTCTGAAACAGAAGGGTTGCGGCGATTTCACCACACTGGAGACGTTCCGTGTTGAAGATCTGACGAATTTCCTCGAACACATCGAAGAATATCGAACGCGAATTCGCGAAACGTGTCTGGGGAATGACGGCACTGACGAAGCTGTAGCCATTATCGAGCGACATATTCCCGCAGCTCTCACCGGAGCGGCGAACCCCTGAGAACCTCATGGTCCCCGAACAAGGAATCCTTGAAGTGAGCGTTGCGATAATTGCAATCACGTCGACAGGATTCCCTCGCCCGTTGGACGCGAAGATCCTGCGATAACAGGCTTCGGGTCTCTGTTACCCCGGATAACCTTCTTTAATTCTTCATCAAAAACAGCAGCCGGAATGCACGACCTCTGGTTGACGTAGGCATTCAGGCTTCTAAGAATAAGTCACTCGACCTCGAATACAGGAGGAGACATGGCGACTGCGGTTCTCGACCGGCCCACGCTGGTCCTCAATAAGTCGTGGCAACCAGTTCGGGTCGCTTCGGCGGCACGATGTTTGATCATGTTGTGGAATGGCACCGTGAAGGCTGTCGATCCCGACGACTACCAGACGTACACCTGGGAAGACTGGTCGCGTCTGCGACCTCAGTCGGGCGACGCTGTCGTTCAGACTGTGGAGCAGTCCATTCTCGTCCCTGAAGTGGTCGTGCTGCAGACGTACTCCAAGATTCCCCGGCAGACGGTCACGTTCAGCCGACGGAACCTGTTTCGTCGCGACGAATACCAGTGCCAGTATTGTGGCTGCAAGCCGCAGAGCTCGGACCTGACGATCGACCACGTGAACCCACGCTCACAGGGTGGGGGATCGAGCTGGGAAAACTGTGTGCTGGCCTGCATCAAGTGCAATACCCGCAAGGGGGGACGCACTCCGCAACAGGCCAACATGCTCCTGCTGAAGAAGCCGGTCCGGCCCCGCTGGACTCATCTGTTCAGCATGCCCAAGCATCGGGTCAGCAGCTGGTCGAAGTTCATCAGCGACGCCTACTGGGATGTCGAACTGCAGGAATAGATCGACTGCTGAACAATCGAAACGACAAACGCCGCCCCGAGAAATCGAGGCGGCGTTTTTTCGTGAGTATGTATTCGAACCCGCTCAACACCTACGGCGTCGCTCACACCATTCCGCAGTAGGGTCCGCTCCGCGGACGCGGATTGCGGGTGCCACGCAGGATCCGCGAGCGTTGTTTCTTCAATTCATGAACAGAGTTGGCCGGAGCACAGTATATCGACAAACGTGGCGAGTCATTTCCGCGTCCGCACAGCGGCCTCTACCCACGGGAGTGGACTACAGTGTCAGCACCAGATTATCGCGATGGACGGCTTCGAGGAACGGGATGTGGCCGGAGCGGGCGAGGATTTCGTCGGTGCGGCAGCCCATCAGCTGGCGGGCCTGGTCGGAGTTGTAATTGCTGAGGCCGCGGGCGAATTCCTGGCCGTTGGGCGTGCGGATCGAAACAACTTCTCCCATCTCGAAAGTGCCCCGGATCTCGCGGATACCAATCGGCAACAGCGACTTGCCGGACTTGATGATCGCCTGCTCGGCACCGTTGTCGACGATGTAGCTGCCCCGTGGCGTGATCGTGAAACCGATCCAGCGTTTCCAAGCCGGCATGAACTTGCCCCGTGCCAGAAACGCGGTGCCGACGTCTTCGCCATGCAGAATCTTCGCAAGGACATTGTTGTCCGAACCGTTGGCAAGAATCACGTTCTCCCCGACGGAAACCGCATTGCGGATCGCATTCAGTTTCGATTTCATCCCGCCGGTCCCGCCTGAACTGCGCGAAGAACCGACGCAGTCGAAAAGAGCATCGTCCCATTGTTCGACCAGCGAAATCACCTTGCTGCCCGGCTCCCGGGGATCGCCGTCGTAAAGGCCATCGATCACCGAGAGGATGATCAGCAGCGGAGCATCGAGCAGGTTGGTCACCATGGCGGCCAACTGATCATTGTCGCTGAACTTGGTTCCGGGCGGGTTGGCGGCCTGGCGGATCGGGACCGGAGTCTCATCCGGATTCGGCAGCGAGGGGAAGGCCTGAGCGATCTCGTTCACGCTCACCGTGTCATTCTCGTTGATGATCGGCACGCAGCCATACTCGAAGAGCGTATGCAGCGTGTTGCGAACGTTGAGATACCTCGAACGATTCCGAAAGTCGTCGGCGGTCAGTAACAGCTGGGCGGCGTGATAGCCGTGCTTGCGGAAGGCCTGATCGTAGATGCCAATCAGATGGGCCTGTCCCGTGGCCGCCGCGGCCTGGAGGTGCGGTAGATCGCGGGGACGTTCCTTGAGCCCCAGAAGCTGCATCCCGGCCCCAATCGAACCGGAAGAAACGAGCACGACGCGTTTCCCGCCGGAGCGAAGAGCATCGACCTGTTCGGCAATCGCTGCGACCCGGGCCGGATCGAGCCCGTTGTGTTCATCGGAAAGGACATTGGTCCCGATTTTAACGACGAACGTCCGAGCCGAGTTCACCAGCTCCTGACGAACGAGATTCTGTATCCCAGACATTTCTCTGCTCACACGCCCTGTTGACTCAGCGGCTGAAAGATTCGGAACCGGCTACGCGGCGCACGAAACCGCTGACACAGGCGGTGTTTTACACAATCGTGGGCGAACCGGGAAATGTCAACAGGTCGCCGCTCGGCTATCGCCCACTCGAGGCATTCCCCCGGGTGATGATATCTCCAGTGATCTGCAGGCGAATCTTGCCGGTACACTTGCTCCCCGGCGGTACGTTCACCCGAACAAACAGCTGGCCTTCCTGAGAGGCTTTGACTTCGCTCTTCTGGCCGACCGCGAACGGGTCTCCCGACTTTCCCTTGCCATCGACAATGAGCCCCATCAGTGCCCCGAGCGGCACACCGGCGGCGAGATCCGTTTTGACATCCTCGGTCTGGAAGCCGGACGGCGTGACCGTCTGGTTGATCAGCATCCGAAACTCGCCGGTCGACTCGAAGCGAATGATCTTATCCTTCTGCACGGCCACATTGGTCGGCATCCAGCCTCGGCTCGGGTCGATTTCCATCGTCACTTCATTTCCCGCGATGCGTGATTCTTCGAGAGCTTCAATCTTGTCGCGAATTTGGGTGAGGTCCGGTGACAACTTCAGCATCGTGCGGAGGACGCTTTGCGCCTTCTCGATCTCACCAATTTCTTCGTACTCCCGAGCCAGTTCTGCCTGGGAGTTCAGGAACTGCTCTTGAGCGGCGGCGGCCTTCTGATCGAGCAGATTCACGTTCGGAGCGCGATTGCCACGTGAGCTCGATTTCTGAGCCCAGCCTGTCGTCGGCATCGCAGAGACCATAAGCAGGGCGGCGAGACAACTGACCGCAGTCGGGAAGGGGAGTCGAAGGTTCTGAACGCTGAACATGGAACACTCTCCGATGGTGAAGGGTTGCCCGAAGCGGGTCAGGAAGTTCTCAAAGCTGCAGGCAGCCGATGTTCCGGGACGTTGTCGTAACATTCTAACATGGCAAAACGACGGATCGAAGCTGGAAGCCCCACAGCCGTGAATCCAGGATGCCCGGTCGCGGGGAACGGCCCGCCATGATTCATCGCTGGGGAAACGGCCACGCCGGTCGGCATCTTGTTGTTGAGCAGCCGCCCGACTTTCCGTCGCAGCACCGGCTCCAGCTCGCGATAAACGGCTTCATCGCCCGGCTCTTCGGTCGTGTAAACGACTCCGGTCAGCTGGCCTTCCAACGTGCCGGCAATCGCTGCCATCTGCGAGATATCAGTGGTCGTAACCAACAGGCTCGCGTTGCCGAAAGCTTCTCGCTGAAACGTCTCGGGATCATTCAGAAACGTCGCTGCATCGACCTGCAGCAGAGTGTTCTGAACGATGAAACCGCTCGAGTCGGCAGCCTGCCCGCCGGTGAGCAGTTCGGCGCCAGCGTTGACCAGTCGCTGCACGGAATCGAGCAGGGACGTTTTCACTCCCGCGGCCAGCAACGGATTCGTGGCCGCCTCGGAAAAGCGGCCTCGGACCGCTTCGATCCAGGCAGGTGTTGCCTCGCCCGGAGGAAGCACTACGAGACCGGGGTTTGTGCAGAACTGCCCGCTGCCCATCAGGCAACTGGTCGAAAACTCGCCGACGAGATTTTCGCCGGAATCTTCGAGATAGGCCGGCAACACAAAGACCGGATTAATACTCGACATCTCAACGTAAACCGGTTTCCCGAGAGCGTCGGCGGCTTCCTTGATGGCGACGCCCGCCTTCTGCGAACCGGTGAAGCCGACGGCTGCGAGCCGTGGATCACGAATCATTCGCAGTCCGTCTTCCGGAGCGACGTCGTAAATCATCTGTACGAAGCCGGGAGGGAATCCCGTTTTGCTCAGAGCCTTCTCAACGCATTCGGCCAGCAGTCGCGAGGTTCCCGGATGAGCAGGATGAGCCTTGGCGATGACCGGATTCCCGGCGGCGACAGCTGCAGCGAAATCGCCGCCCGAGATCCCGTTGAAGGCCAGCGGGAAATTGTTCGGTCCAATCACGAAGACTGGCCCCAGAGAACGATACATCGAGCGAATATTATTGTCGGCATCAACAATCGGATTCGCCCAGCTTGCATCGCGTGCTTCGCCAGCCGCGGTTTTGAGCTGGTTCACCGTCCGGGGGAACTCTGCGTCGTTGAGTCGTGGGGCAACCGGCAGGGCCGTTTCCTGACTCGCCAGGTTCACAATCTCCTCACGACGAGCTTCCAGTTCTTCGGCGTAGGCATCGAGCAGAGCCGCAAAGCGGTCTCCGGTCCAGTCGCGGGTCGTGCGATCACAGGCAGCCGCAGCGGCAAGCGCCTTCTCTAAATCGTCCCAGGTGCTGACCGGGAACGCGTCGCCAACCGCTTCGCCCGTTCGAGGATCGACGGCTTGAAAGGTCTTGGATCCAGCGGAAGACTGCCACGAGCCTTCGATAAAAATCTGTGCGGTGGACATGTCGTTCTTCATCAGTACAGAGAGTGGTAGTCGGGACAGGCCGCGAAGCCAGAGTCAGCAGGGCAAAGATTAGATCGTCGGGGACCGGGAGCGATCGTTGGCCGGCGGCTTCCCCTTGGGTGGAGCCTGCGGCTTCTCCGGATCGTACTCTGGCACGTCGAGTTCCTCGCAATCGGCACCGATCTTCGTATCGTTGCGTCCCCACTTCATCGCCTCGCTGTCCTTGAACAACGAGAAAGACGAGGGTTTGAGATCTTTGGCGTTCACGTTGCCGGCGGTCAGCATCACGCCGTTCGGTCCGAACAAGGGGCGTTCTACGTGTCCGTCCCCCCAGAACTGCGACCAGCTTTGGGTCAGCGGTCGGCCAAGAAGTTCCTGGCTGATTTCCGGCGAGAACCCATTTCGCTCGCCCCACCACCAGACCCGATTCGGCAGTTCTTTCAGATCGAACGCAGCCGAAAGGACCGAGGGAGCAACCGCTTTGGATCGCCCGGGATTGGCCGCCGGCACGAAGGCACATTCACGTACTCGTCCGGAGACCAGCGGACGCTGATGCGGGCCGCTGGCGGGAACATCGAAATGCAATGCCCCTTCCCGAGCCGACAAGGTGGAGTTCGTCAGTTCGAAGTAACCGTCGACGGGATCGCTGGCGTTGCCGGAAAAACGCAGGTTCAACAAATGCCCCTGCGAGACGAGTACCGAATCCCTCACGAACGGGGTGTACCGACGCAGGTCTGTTGTGATCAGATCTCCGCCATAGTTCAGGAACGTACGATCGAGCAGCAGTGTGCTGCGATCGCTCCCGGCTCCTCCTTTGATTCCAGCCTGAACCAGCGACTGCAGTCGGGACTCCTTTTCGGCCGGAGCCGTGACATAGCACTTTCGAAGGACCACGTCGGCTCCTTCGACGGCCAGCCAGGCGGTGGGAAGTGGCTGCCGGCCTTCTGGGTCGACTCGAAAAATTCCGTCTTCGATCGCCAGATAACCGCCCTGGACCCGGATCCACGGCGCTTCGCCGGAATCAGGGAGCCCTTCAGGACGAAGCGTGAGCGGATACTTTCCGGCTTCGGATTTGAATTCGATCTTCACGGAGCGATTCGCAATCTGAATTGGTGAACTGGCTCGATTGCCAAATCCAACCGCTTCAACGATCACCGGATTCGGAAGCGAATCGGAGGCGAGAAACTTACCCAGATCGACTCGCGGGTCACTTAAGTTGACGGTGACTCGTTTGACCGAGTCATTGAAAGGATCGGCTGCCGGACGCGGACGGGCTTCCATCGTGGCCGCCTCCGCTCGCCAGGTTTTACGAGGAAGGTCGGGGACCGGAATGCTTGCGAGTCGTTCGAGGGTCTGTTCGTGAGGATTGACCGCGGCGGTTACACCGAGCTTCTGCAAATCGCTTCCGGAATGACGGGCCAGTCTGACATTAGATTCCAGTCGGGCAGGGCGGTTGTTCCAGGTGCCGAACAGTCCAGAGTTCCCCCAGAACTTCTGCCACGAATCCTCGGAATCGATGTTGAAGACCGCTCGCGTGCGATTGGTCGTGGCATTCAGGCGATTTGTCCAGCCGGCGAATGAGCTGTTCTCGCTGATCCAGTTCACCCGAGAAAGAGCACCGCTCGTGTTCCCACCGAGCACGTTCTCCGGCCAGTTGAGAATCGAAACCAGAGGCCGCTGATCGGCCGGAGCGGTCGCGACGAAGTGGGTCCGGTTCATGCGAAACTGCGTTGGCGGCGGATTGTTCCGTCCTCGTGAGTTGACCATCATCAGCGGCGTATTCCGGCAAACCACGATCGTGTCGTTCAGCGAAACCTCGCGAGCAAACTGACCTTCGGCCGTTCGAGCCCCGGGATCGCTGTTCGAAGTTCCCGGAGGGAGTTTGAGATCGAGAAGTGGGGCTTCGCCGATCAGGAACAGGCTGTCATCAACCGAAATCTGCAGCTGCTCAGCCAGACACTGAAAGGGCTGCCAGAGCTCTCCACGGACCAGCGAACGCTTCCACTGCAGCTGATTGGCTTTTCGCTGTCCAACATATCGGCAAAGCACAACCGGAGCGGCTCGAGATTCCTCGATGGTGAATGACGAGTCGCGGACCCGCAGATCCGAACTCTGCAGGTCGAACAGTCGAATTTCGCTCACCCCAGGCAAATCAAAAGCCGGAAGCCCGAAGTGCAGCCCTTGAATCACCACCTGGGCGTTTTGGGCCCGAACCAGTCCGTCGGTCATTGCCCCGGCAGAGTTCAGAATGATGCGGCCCGGAGTTCCTTCGGCGGCGCGAAAGATCACGCTTCGCTTTTCGATCGAGACCGGTTCCTCCCAGACGAACGTCCGAGTCGTCGCCAGCTCGATCACAAGATCCTTATCGCTGACCTTATTGAGAGCATCGCTGAGAGAATGAAAGTGAGTGTCGTCTTCCTTCACCGAGGAATCGACGATCTGCAGTTTCGGCAGCCGGGCAATTTGTTCGGCACTCAGCTCTTCATCCGCGGCCGCGACAGCCGGGGTCGCCGTCAACTTTCGTGGACTCTTCCCGTTCGAAGAACTGCTTCCCCCTTCGCCCGATTCCCCATCGCCATTCTCGGCCGCTTCGCGTTCCCGCTCTGCCTGAACCTCTTCGATGGTCCGGGTGAGATCGACATTGTCTTTCTCGTTGGCACTCGACTGACTGAAGGAACTGCTGACGGCGGAAATGCCATACCAGGCGACACTCACCACGGCGATCAGGGCGCAGGCCAGCCCGATGTACTTCGCGATCTCTCCGATCTGACCGGAAGATTTCCCTTCGACATCTTCAAGCTTCCGTTTCTCACGAGGCGGAAGGGAATCGACTCCCGACGAACTGGACTTCGCGGACCCGTTGCGGGATCCCGACGAAGAGCTGGCACTCGACTTGTCCGCCTTCTTTCGCCGCTTCTTTTTCGGAGCCGGTTCGTCAAGCTCCTCTTCCTCGACGTCGCGAGCCACGGGGCCACGCCGGGGAGGAATGACCGGCCCCTCGGAGGGTTCGCGATCTTCGACTTCCTCGTCGATCACGTCCTCGGCTCCGGCCAGAGCGGCCAGGTCTTCGGCTTTGATCTCCCGCTTGGTTGTCTTGACAGCTTCCAGATCTTCCAGAAGCTCGGCGACGGTCTGATATCGGTCTTCCGGTTTCTTGGCCATCATCCGGGCAATCACGCCGACAATCGCCTCGGGCACCGATTCATTCAGGTCCCGTGGATCGGGAATTTGAGCCACGGCGTGAGCGTGCAACTTGTTCGTGACCGAACCTTCCGGATACGGAGGCGAACCAGTCAGCATGTGGTACCACGTGCAGCCGAGCGAATACAGATCGCTGCGAATGTCGGCCGCTTTGCTGCTGCGAGCCTGTTCCGGCGACATGTAATCGACGGTACCGACGGTTGTTCCTGCCCGCGTAATCGAGGTCTCTTCGGTATCGTCGACGATCCGGGCGAGCCCGAGGTCGGTCAGCTTAACGACTCCGCTCTGGGTGATCAGCAGATTGGAGGGTTTGATATCCCGGTGCACGATCGACGCCTGAGCGGCATGGTCGAGGGCTCGGGCCACCTGGGTGATGATCTCGGTCGACCGGCGGATCGGAATGCGGTTCCGCTTTTTGATGAGTCGCTGGACGTCGGTCCCTTCGACGTACTCCATTGCGATGTAGTTGAGCCCGTCGGCTTCGCCCGATTCGTACACGCGGACGATGTTATCGTGCGTCAGCTGGGCGGCAGCCTGGCCTTCGGCCTTGAACCGCTTGACGAGGATCGCGTTCTCCGCTTTTTCGGGCGGAAGAATCTTGAGGGCGACCAGCCGATTGAGCGTCGGGTCGAGGGCCAGATAAACCGTCCCCATGCCGCCCTGACCCAGCTTCTTCTGCACCTCATACCGACCGAGTTGCTTGAGCGTCGTCAGATCGGAATCACTGGTGCGCTGCGCCGCCTTGGCGGAACTCGATTCCTGAGTGGTTTTTCTCGCCATGAAACGCCCAACGGCCCCGAAGTTTCGTCTCGTCGGCTGCCCGGAAGATTAGAAAGTGAGTGCGAACCCGAACAGTGCACAGAAGTAAGAGAAGAGCCTGTTTATCCTGACGATTTCGTCGAGAATTTGCAATGAGATTCCCGAATCGAACGTGGCTTCCCGAGACTCCCCAGGTCCGCCGTTTCTGCCGTGATCAGACGTATTTCGGAACATTTGGCTCGGGGATCTCTTCCAGCAGCCGTTTCACGAGGTCGTCCGTCGTATAACCCTCGGCCTGAGCCTGAAAATTCGCCGAAATCCGGTGACGAAGGACCGGAATTGCTACTTTTCGGATATCAGCCGGACTGACCGCCGGACGTCCGTCCATGGCGGCCATCGCTTTGGCCCCGGTAATCAGGTACTGGCCAGCCCGCGGACCGGCTCCCCAGTCGATCAGTTCCTTCACGAATTTCGGAGCCGAACCATCCCCCGGACGGGTCGCCCGCACGATGCGGGTCACATAGCTGATCGTCAGCGGGCTCGCTTCGATCGTGTTGATCTGCTTCTGCAGATAGAGAATCGACTTGCCTGAGAGGATCTTCCGCACCTCGGCTCGTTCTCCGCCAGTCGTCGCTTCAAGGATCTTCTCCTCCTCTTCGACACTCGGATAATCCACCTTCACGTTGAACATGAAGCGGTCGAGCTGGGCTTCCGGCAGGGGATAAGTTCCTTCCTGCTCGATCGGGTTCTGAGTCGCGATCACGAAGAAGGGATCCGGCAGATCGTGCGTCGTCTGCCCAGCCGTCACTTCGTGCTCCTGCATCGCCTGCAGGAGAGCCGCCTGCGTTTTCGGCGGAGTTCGGTTGATTTCATCGGCCAGCAGGATGTTCGTGAAGACTGGTCCCTGAACAAACCGGAAATCGCGGCGGCCGCCTTCCGATTCCTCCAGCACCATCGTGCCGGTAATGTCGGACGGCATCAGGTCGGGCGTGAACTGCACCCGCTTGAACTCAACATCGAGAATCTTGGCGATCGTGCTCACGACCAGCGTTTTGGCCAGCCCCGGCACGCCGACCAGCAGGCAATGTCCGCCGGTAAAGATGGCGGCCATGATCTGCTCGATGACATCGTCCTGGCCGATGATCACCTTGTGCAGTTCTTCCACCATCAACTGACGGTGCTTGTGAAACTTCTCCAGAAAGTCATCGAAGTCGCGTTTTTCGGCCATATCTTCTCTGGTTACCAGGTTGTTGCGGTCGGAAGTCTTTCAGAAGTTTACTCACTTCGCTTGTCGGAAACACCCTCAGCCGAGGCGGCGTCCGCCATCCGCCGAATTGCCCTCCCCCCGATTTCCGGTCGGGATTACAATCCGGTTCTTCATTTTTCCCGGATGACGGAGTATTGGAAGGAAGATTGAGGGAAGAGCAATGAGAATCTGGTTGACCTGCCTGGTGTCCGCTGTGATTGGCGGCCTCGTTTCTGCCACGTTTGTCCGGCTGACCGAACCGACGTTGATGCACGCTCAGGAACCGCCGACGCTGAACGGTCCGGGGCTCCCTGCGCCGCGCACCACGCCGCAGCCGACGCCCACGATTCCCGTCACCCCTCCCGGCCAGACTCCGCAGGGAATCTCGCCATCGCCTCAATGGCAGGGAACTTCCCACAACCCCGGTCCCGTCGGAAACTTCGGAGCCGCCTTCTACGAATCGGATGCACTCACCCCCGAAGAGCAGGTGAGTGTTCGCGTCTATGAAGACGTCAACCGCAGCGTTGTGAACATCACGACTCGCAGCGTTCGCGCGGACAACTTCTTCCTGCAGGCCGTTCCCGAAGAAGGAACGGGATCCGGCCTGGTCATCGATCAGGCGGGACACATCCTCACGAACTTCCATGTCATTGAAGACGTTCGCGAAGTCGTCGTGACGCTCTATGACGGGGAAACTTACGACGCAACCTACGTCGGAGCCGACCCGGTGAACGATCTGGCCGTGATCCGCGTCGAAGCCCCGGTCGAATCGCTGATTCCCGTCCGCATGGGCGACTCGGCCAATCTCAAAGTCGGGATGAACGTCTACGCAATCGGCAACCCGTTCGGCCTCGAACGAACCCTGACGACCGGGATCATCTCGTCCCTGAACCGTTCGCTGAAGATCCATCGCGATCGCACCATCAAGTCGATCATCCAGATTGATGCAGCCGTGAACCCGGGCAACTCGGGTGGCCCGCTGCTCGATTCTCACGGCCGCATGATTGGCATCAACACGGCGATCTATTCCGCCACCGGTCAGAGCTCCGGCGTTGGCTTTGCGATCCCGGTGAACCTCGCCAAACGGGTCATTCCTCAGCTGATTCGCCACGGCCGTGTGATTCGCCCCGAAATTGGCATCTCACGGGTTTATGAAACCGAAGACGGTCTGCTTGTCGCGCAACTTGTCCCCGGCGGCCCGGCCGAACTGGCGGGCATCCGTGGGCCGCAGGTCCTCCGCGAACGCCGCGGCCCCTTCGTCGTCGAACGCACCGATCGCACGGCAGCCGACACGATTACCCATGTCGACGGCGAGAAGATCTCCACCGTCGACGACTTCCTCGGCGACATCGAAAGCCGCAACCCGGGCGACACAATCACCCTGACGGTCCTCCGCGACGGCAAAGAAATGCAAGTCCCGATGCGCCTCGGCGGCGAAGTCCCCCTGAAAAAGTAATCAGCATGCAGGGCGGGCTCCCGCCTGCCGTGCGCGGAGTTACCATCAAGACTACCTCTGTTTGGAACGAATCTGAGTTTCACCACAGAGGCACAGAGGACACAGAGGTTCCCGCGTCGAAGTCACGCTTGCTTTTGAATTCCAGAGGCTGAAGCATTCCTGACTGACGACGTCCATCCGCTCTCGGACGTCACCCAATCAACAGCTCTCTGTGACCTCTGTGCCTCTGTGGTTTTCCTACCTGTGAAGATTGACACTGAAGTTGCTCGTCCAGCTTGCCGAGCCACGAACGGCAGCCGAGAGCTTGTCCTTGCAGAAACATCTGGACACCACACTAGTCCATTGATAACGTGGCAGGACGTCTAACATCGAATCGCGTTTGGTTATTAGTCGCGATGGTGAAAGCTGCCAGGGAAACAGACCGTGCTGGCGTGAGATCGGCCGCATGCATCATGTTGTATATCCCCGTTCCTCGGGTTACCGAGTTGCAGGCAAGCGGCTGATCGTCCAGGACGGAGCCGTACTGCTGCCGCTTTGCATCCGGCTTGGAGTTCCGGTTGAACGCGGAGAGATGCACACCGTTCGAATCGATTGGCACCCTTGGCTGAACTTCGCGTTCTTGCTGAGCACCGTAGCGATGGTCGTCAACTTGGCTTTGATGCAGCCTATCCCGGCAATGATGATGGGAGCGATAAGCCTACTGCCAGCGACAGCGATCGCCCTCGCCTCGAACCGCGCGTTGACGCTGACATTTGGGATGGATCGCGAAAAGTTCGAACTCCTTGAAACCCGCAAAAGAGCCCTTCTCGGCACCTTAGTGCTCATGTTGATCTGGTTCGGAACAGGCCTCTGCTGGAACTTCAATCTTGTCGTGTTCATGCAATGTGTCGGAATCGTGCAGCTACTCGTGCTTTTCTTACGCTATTACAGAAGTCCGCTTTGGGTCGTGAAACATCGTCGAGGCGAATTCACGCTTATCGGTTGCAGCAGACTTTTTCTGGAAGAGATCAAGCCCGAGCCACTGATCGATTCTCAACCAGCCTTATCGTGAGAGTTCAACGGTGATCCAGGTTTCCGATCATGACGACGAACTTCCAGCAGAGCCGCTTCGATTCCGCGTGGAAGGCAATCGATTACTCGTTCGGGATTATGTGACCCTACCGTCGTACTGCATCCGCACCGGTTTACCGATTGACGACTCTCGGCTGCGAACGAAGACGCTCTACTGGGGCAACCCACGTGGATTATTGGCACAAGCACTACGCTTTGCAGGGTTACTTTTTCTGATCGCCTTGCTGATCCCGCTTCTTGCTCAGATCTTTCCCGACCCAATGCATGTTTACATCGCCATCCCACTGGTCCTGATCATCAATTATGCCATCGAAGGCCTGATCCGCTTCCCGAAGAATCATGAACGACTGACGGTAACCTTCGGCCTTTCTTCGGACGCGGATTCTTCACTTCTGTTAAGGCGACTTTCGATCATCGCAATGGTTGTCACCCTGGGTCCTTTGCTGGCGATGCTCGTACTCTTCCTAAACCCAGACCCGATGTGGGGATTGAGCCTCTGGGGCATCTTGATCGGTCTCCCGATCGCGATCGGCGTGTTCAATCTCTCAGGCTTTCCGCCGTTCTCACTTCTGAGGATCAGTCGCTACCGGAACGGGGAATTCACACTCAGCGGCTGCAAACCAGCCTTCCTGAATCGAATCAAAACCGACGAGGACATCACCGTGTGACGCAAGCTCCCACCTGCCGTGCGGCGAGTTGCAATGAAGGCCGCCTCTGCTTTCGACGAATCTGAGTTCTACCACAGAGGCACAGAGGCACAGAGATTCCCGCGTGTAAGTCACGCTTGATTCTGAATCCAAGAGGCTGAAGCATTCCTGAATGACTACGTCCCGCCGCTCTCGGACGTGCCCCAACCAGCGGCTCTCTGTGTCCTCTGTGTCTCTGTGGTGCACTCCACTTCCGTTGAGAAAAGCCCCTCGTCCGAAGCATTCCACGATCGGCAGGCAGGAGCTTCCCCATCAGCAATGGAAGAAGCCGGGGTGATTGATCATCCCCGGCTTCTGCTCTACTCACGTTGACCGATCGCTTACGGGCGGTTGCTGGCCAGTTCGGCGTTCAGGACTTTCTCGATCTGGTCCCGGAGTTCGCGGGTGTGGGCCTTCGCGTAAGGGTCGAGCTTCGCGTTGGCTTCTTCCAGTTTGTCGAGGCGATCGAACAGATCCTGCAGATGCATCCGGGCCAGGGCCCGGGCATCGGCCGGGACGGCCGACTGGTTCAGCACGATGCCGGACAGCTGTCGCACGTATTCGCGCTGCAGGTTGCGGCGGATCGTGGAGATCTGCACCGGCTTGTTCGGATCAACTTCCGCTGGAATCTCGCTCCAGATTGAGGTCGTGAGCGTGTCGAAGATGATCGGCAGCGTAAGAACCTTCTGGTCGGGCTTCGCGTGCATCTCGATCTGCTGGACGTTTCGCAGCGTGCTGTTGGCGAGCATCGTTGAGAGAGCCATTCGCTGAATGCTCAGCACGCGATCGTAGATCGGATAAACGAAATCGCCGTTCGAGGAATAGTTATCGGAGAGCCGTTCGGGAGCCAGAGCCGTCAACAGTTCGGGTGAGAACTTGAAGGCGGCATCCGAAAAGATTTCCTTACTCAGCAGATTCAGAGCCTGCTGCTGCTTTTCCAGCGGGATCGGTTCCATAGGCGGCCGCGCCTTGGGATCGCCTTTGTGATCGCGCGACGTGTACTCGCCGCCGATGTACTGTGCGGCCAGCTGGGTTGCCTGAGCGATTTCGCCCAGCAGCAGCGTGAAGGTCTCGCGGGCCCGTTTGTAGCTCTCGCCCTCTTCGACAACGCGATCAACCATTCCTTCGATCGACTTCTTCATGAAGGCGATCCGCTGTTCGGAGTAATCAACCGGGTCACCCAGGTCGAACAGATTGATTCGTGGGTCCGGGTTGCTCGCCATGTCTTCGTCGGTGGCGTACTTCAGCCCCTGTTCCGACATTTTGGCGGCAATCTTCGCCAGTTCGGCATTTTCATCGCCGGAGATCGGCTTGTAGCCGTATTCGATCGCGAGATAGTCGTAAGGTCCAATCGTCGTAGTGAAGTAATCACCCTGCGTCTTCGGATCGAGCGAGAAGTTGGCCGGGGCGTAGTCCATCACCGAAGCGATCATCCCCTGTTTGTTGGTCACTTCCGGCTTATTGATCTCTTCCAGCGACAGCATCGTGCTGGCTTCGAAGTTGTGACGCAGACCGAGCGTATGCCCGATTTCGTGCATGACCACTTCCTTGATCGCCTGCCCGATGAACTCTTCGGGCACCTTGCCGCCGGGAGCGGCTCCGTGGACCGCCATGACCGTCGACATCAACCCGAGTTGACGCTGGATTCCCGGTCCCATCATGCAGCAGTTGCAGCCCGCTTTAGCGTTCATCCACGCCGGTTGACGCGGAAACTGCTGGCTGTAGGCGTGCTCGGGATGGTCTTCGATCAACTTGTGATACTGCTTAAGCAGTTCGTCGTATTCCTTCTGGCGTCCTTCGATTTCCGGCACTTCTGCGGCGAACATCTTCAGGAACAGCTGGCGTTCCCCCTTGGCGAGCAGATCGAGCCCCTGGGGGATGCCGACGTTGCGGACGTAATCGGTTCGGTGATAACGCACCATGCTTTCATCGAAGACGATGTCGGCATCGAGAATCTGTCCGGTTTTCGGATTCACCCGGCTCGGTCCCATGGCGAAGCTGGCCGAAGTCGTGATCCAGCGGAACGTGTTGTAGCGAATGTCTTCGGGAGCGAAGTTGTCGCTGTCCTGCTGATCGCGGCACTGAATGGCATCGATAAAGCCGATCTTCTCGAAAGCCTTGTTCCACTCCAGAATCCCTTCGCGAACGTAGGGGCGGTAAGACCGCGGGACCGATTTCTCGATCCAGAAAATGATCGGTTCTTTCGGAGGAGACATCTCGGCTGAAGCATTTTCCTTCTCCAAATGCCAGCGATTGATGAACTTCACCTTCGGCGACTCATCAACGTCTTTCGTGAAGTCGTTGACCGTGCTGAGGAAGTAGCCAATGCGGTCATCAGCGAGCCGTGGCTTGTAGCTGGAACTTGGCAGCTTCGAGAGGCCATAATCGAGAACAATCTGAGTTCCCCGGGGGTCGGGCACAGCCGAGTCGGCTCCGTACACCGTGGTGTAACTGTGGCTGGAAGCAAAGACAGCCGCCACCTGAATCTGGATGTTTTCGGGGAAAGCGTTCACCTTGAACCAGGTGCTGCGACTGCGATCGGGATTGACGCCGATGCCCGCCAGATCGAACATGAACAGATCAGCCGCATCGATCAGCACGCTTTGTCCGCTGTTCTTCTCACTTTTGATCGGCAGAGCCTTGATGACACTGTCGGTGTAGGACGTCTCGACCGCATCGGCCTGTGGTGAGCCCGGATTGGCTTTGAAGCGGACATTGCGGCGAACCAGATGAACGCGGTCAGCACTGCGGCGGAAGGTGACGAGCCACTGATCGCCAAAGTTGAGCGTATCGCCGCCGAGGTACATCAGACCGGCACCACGGGCGATCGAAATCGGCAGAATGAATTCAGAGTCGTACTGAGACTTGCTGATCTCGATAAAGAGCTGCTGCTCAGCTTCGTTGTAATAAAGTGGGAAGAGTCCGCTGAGCCGGGTTGCTCCTTTCGTCACCTCATCCCAGGCGGGATACTCTTTGGCCGCCGCCGGCTCGGGCATCGCGGTGATGCAGAGGAGCATCCCCAAAAGTAAGAGGCATCGCGAGACGGCGCGCCGACGTTTCGTGAGGATCAAATCCATTGCTGCTCCTGATCGCTGGATGCGAAAGGTAAGAAAATTGGAGGGACTTCATTCGCCGCGAGCGAGCGACGGGGGTCACCTGCAGGAGGATCACAAACTGGCATTCCCTGCCAGAATGGCCACTGTAAAGATAGGAACGAAGATAGGCAAAATCAATAAGTTATTGCGCGTCGTCGGCCGGATCCGGGGCCCGGTGAGGCTCCAGATGCACCAGCACATCCCGCAATTCCTGAAAGTGCGCCAGCAGGCGATCCTTCACATGATGCCCGATCCGATGCCCGTAATCGACCGTCAGAGACGGGTTCACCTCGATGTGAACATCGACGAAATACTCGAGCCCCACTTTGCGAACGAGCAAAGTCTCGACACCTTCGACCCCGGTCACGGTCAGCGCCTGGTCGCGAATTCGATCGAGAAACTCCGACTCCGCCTGAGCATCCATCAGTTCGTTGGCACTGCTGCGAAACAGCCCGATTCCCGACCAGATGACCCCCAGCGACACAATGATCGCGGCAACCTGATCGGCCCAGCCGTAAGCGGGACCGCCCGCCCGAACGACCAGAAACCCAATCAGTACAGCCAGAGAGCAGAGGGCGTCGCTGCGGTGATCCCAGGCGTTGGCGATGATCGATGCCGACTTCGTCCTGCGTCCCACGCGCACTTTGTACTGAAACAGACATTCCTTGAGCACAACATTGCCCGTTGCGATGGCCATCGCCCACCACGGAACGGCGGGAGCCAGCTGGCCGAACCGCATCAAGGCTTCCCAACCGACAATTCCCGCCGAAACGATGATCACGACCGCCACGTTCGTCGCCGCGATTCCCTCGGCTCGCGCATGGCCGTATGGATGCTCTTCGTCCGCCGGCAGCTGAGAAATACGGAGTCCATAGACGACCGCGAGCGAGGAAAGTGCATCGCCCAGTGAATTGACCGCATCGGCGATAAGAGCCGTCGAGCGGGCCACGATCCCTGCAATCAGCTTGATGACGCCCAGTGCGAGATTCACCGTCAGTCCGACCAGACCGGCTCGGGTCGCTTCGCGATATCGAGCGGCTGTATCGTACACGGGGAATTGCCTGTCTGAGTGTCGGCCGGATTACGACTGCTGCAGTGCAGCCAGAACGATCCCTGACGCCACCGAGACGTTGAGCGAACCGACGTCTCCCGGTCCCGGGATCGTGCAGAGATGGTCACATTTCTCCAGCGTGAGACGCCGCAGCCCCTTCTGCTCATTCCCAACCACGACCAGCCACGGACGGCGCCGATCGACTTCCCAGAGGGAACCTTCCGCGTGTTCTGAAGTTCCCAGAATCCACAAGCCGGCATCCTTGGCCAGCTTGAGTGCCCGGTTCAGGTTCGGCTCGATTGCGAACGGAACGTGCTCCACGCCCCCCGCTGCGATATCGTGCACCGTGGCATTAATGGGAGCCGACTGGCTGCGGGTCATCAGAATCCCGCGAACTCCGAAGAAGGCGGCCGAGCGGAAAATCGCTCCCACATTGTGCGGATCCTGCAGCGAATCGAGCGCCAGCCACAATGGCGGCGGGCCGTCGCCGGCTTCTGGGACCTGAAGCAGAGATTGCAGCGACACAGGCTGACGGGGTTTGACCAGAGCGACGGCGTGGCCAGTTCGTTCCTGCTTCACTGAAGCGCGGCCCTTTTTGTCGGCGGGCGGCGGGAGTGTGCGGATCGGGATGTTCGCTTCGTCGGCCAGTTCAGCGATCTTGTTCCACAGCCCCTTCGGCTCGGCGTAGAAGCGGAGTTCGGTCACATCTTTCGGACGAACAGACAGAACCGTCCGCACGCTGTGCGGATTCTTCAACTCCAGCAACTGGTCGGCAACCGGCGGCGTTGACGAGGGAGCAGCGGACTTGGCAGGACGAGGCTTGGGCTTGCGCTTCACAGGAAACCATTGATAGAGAGACCGAAGACTGAACCGACCAAAGGGATCGGATCAAAGGTCTATACTCTACCCGACAGAAGCGGCCTGTCGAGCGCCGCCCGTGCGACGCTCGCGATCACACCCACAATCGGCTCAATTCTGAGCAGGAACCGGCGGAATCACATGCCGTTCGAGCCGTTCGGTCACCTTCGGAGAGTTCGGCTGCAGAGAGCCGACCAGAATGGCCAGAGCCGTCTGCAACTCCGGATCGGTTTCGCCCTCCCAGGCATCTTTCAGATCAGCAATGTCGCGATCGTCCAGGAGCACTCCATACTCCTGCATGTGACGCGACAGCACCCGCGTGGCGTAAACCCGATTCGAGAGATCCTCCATCCGGCTCAGCACCACGTTCACAATGATGTCCTGAGCTTCACGGGTTGGAACCGCTCCCAGAGCCGTCAGACAATTACCCGCCAGTTCCGGCACGTTGACCGCCTGGCTGAGCGACGCGGTTGCCGGCGTCAAATCGAATAGATGCGTCTGATTCCGTCGGGCAATCGTGGCCAGCCAGTCGGCCGAAGCTGCGGCCCGTCGGCGTCGCAGAACCGGTGACAGCGGAGCCTCGGCCTGAGAAACGAGGAACGGTTCCAGCTGACGATCCAGCTCTGTCGACTTCGGAGTGAAGATGACATAGTGCGTGTTTGGCGTCCGCTGAATTGTCAGAGCCAGTTCATCTTCCATGAAGGTCGGACCATAGATCACGATCGGCAACGCAGCCGTGCGAGCATCGGCCCGGAAGTTGGCCAGAGTCTGCGACAGACTCCAGTCGATGCAGTTGATGTGCGTCATGATCAGCTTGATGTCGCTGCGGGTGCTGGCTTCGATGAAACCCTCTTTCCCGGTGCGAACGCTGTCTTGTGGCATCCGCGTGGCGGCGGCCAGCGTGCGGCCACGATCGACATTCGGATCGATCATCAGCACTTTGCCGACCCCATCGTCGTTCAATCCGCGAGCCAGAATCTCAACAACGCGAGACGCCTGACGGAACGGCTTCCGCGGATTCAGCTCCAGAATCGCAACTGCTGCGGCGAACTGAACGCCGGAATGCGGTGCATTCAGAGCGGCAATCAACGGGGAAGGATCTTCCAGCGACGAATTCAACAGATTCCGTTCGCCAACCAGTGACAGGGCTCGCAGAACGGTCTCGGCTGCTCGGGGCTGCCCGGTTTCCATGGCGATTTCGTAGCTCTTTTCGAGCACCGGCACACCAGAGGTCAATGCGAGGTTGAAGGGTGTTCCCGCTCCCGTCGGCAGGGCTTCTTCCGGCCCGACGCGATAAGTTTCTTCCGCGAGAACAGCCGTCAGATACAACGCCTGGATGTGGGGATCTTCCGGCGAGAACGACAACGCCTGCCGGCTCGTCACAACGGCTCGACGCAGATTCGCTGCTACGGGCGAGATCGCGAGCGGAACCACGGTCCCGGACTGAGCGTCCCAGATCCAGAAGTCGACGGTGCCGTCTTCGTTCACATTCCAGTTCGGCTGCTGTTTAAGATAAGCCTCCGAAGCCCGGATCAGGTCCTGTTTCACGCCGAAACTCGACAGCATCGCTGCTTTGTCGGGGGTTCCGTACAGAATCCGGGAGATGGCAATTCGAGCAGCCTGATGGACGGCTGGCTGTTCGGCTTCGCTGTAGGCGTAGTACCAGAGCCGCTTGATATCCTCTTCTTCGCCGATCACTCCCAGGCTTCCCAGAATGGCCGATTTCAGCAGGGGATTCTCGGTATTCAAGGCTGCAAACAGAGCCGGGACAATTTCGCGGCCCATTCGCGAAAACAGATACACGATCTGATCGCGGGTCTGCACGGTATTCGGATCGGCCAGATGCTGGATGAGTCGAGGCATGGCCCGCAAGCCCAGCCCCTGCAGTTCCGAGATGGCGATTTCGCGTTCCCGGGGCGATCCGCCGAGGTCCTGCAGCACTTTGTCGATTCGTTCCGGCTTCATCGACTGCCGACCGGAAGCTGCGGCAATCTGATCGAGCAGCTGCTGGGATTCCGGCTGCAGCGACTCTGTACGAGCCAGCCGTACGATTTCGACCGAGCCGATTTCGTCGCGGAGCTCAAGCAGTTCGTCGTCGGACAGGTTGGCGTCGAGAATTTGCTTCAGATACGACTTTGCCAGTTCGGGACGACCGAAATCGGCCATCAGCACGGCGGTTTCCAGTCGTTCAAGATTCGACTGCGGCTCCACGGCCAGAGGCGAATCCTCCGGCGGGGTCTGATTGCCCTGTCCGTCGCCATCGCTCTGGGCGCGTAACAGACCACTCTCAGACACCGCGAAGAAGAGCGGAATCAGAACGAATAAAGTCATCCACAGTCGGTACATCCCGACGACCCCCAGGGTACGATTCCGAGACCACTCAGCGGTCTCAGTCCGCACCGCTCATACTTAGAAGACAGAATCTACGGTGTGAGTCAGACGCGTGTTGTTTATACAGTGCAGCCCGCAGCAACTGTTTGTCTGCACGTTCCATTCTGCGGACCGGGTCCGGCCAGACGCAACGACAGATATCGAAAGTATCGTTTTGACCGATCATTCCACTTGAACGAGCAGCGGACGTTCCCGACCGATCCAAATGGGAATTCAGGGAGATCCGGCATCACCGTTACAGACGGCACAGTCGACCACACGGCCCGCACCTCACACATTCACCCCACTCTATGCAGACGCATACAGACTGCCAGATGAATCCCTGCCGCGCTGACGAACTTGCGACAAATCCGAGCCGTAGACTCCGATCCTGCCGAAGCCTCCCGGAGGAGGGCGACGCGATGAGTTTTCCGGGAATTTCTCGAAAAAACCCGATTCGCCTGCTTCACGAGCCGGGGTCCGACCGATATAGTGTGGACGCACGGGGCACTTGCCCCGCTTGACAGGCTCGGCGTCTGTTCATTCGAGACGCAAAACAGTCCTGCAGCGCTATAACGCGGGGTGGAGCAGCCTGGTAGCTCGCGAGGCTCATAACCTCGAGGTCGTCGGTTCAAATCCGGCCCCCGCCACTTCAAAAACCTCACGGTCAGACGTATTGTCGCCGTGAGGTTTTTTTGTTGCGCGGTGCGAATCCCGCATTGCCGCAGGGTGCCACTGGCGTCCCGCCAGTGCCGTTGCCTTATTCGATGCTCGGCATTGCTATGCCCTCATTTGCTCGCCCTGACCAGTAGCCAGCCGCGACCATCACACTCCGAGTCGAAGGTTGCTTCCACTGGCGAGACGCCAGTGTCACACATAAGCGGATTCCGGGCGACAAAAATAGTTCGTAGTGACATGCGAACACAAATAGATCTACAATGCGAAGACCGACAAGTATTAACACATAGCCAGATCGGACGTGGAAGGCGAGGCTTGAGTATGTTTCTTTATCTGCTCGTCGAGACCATCACAACCACGTTCACCTTCGCCGCATGGATTTCATGGCCCAGTCTGTTTATCGGAATCGGGCTATGGTCCCGTAGCGAATCGCCGACGGCTTCGAACCCACTGACGAAAGCTCTTGTATTCTCCCCATCGTTGTGCACGCTTGGGCACTTAGTTTACGGTGCAGCATTCTCGGTGAACTCCATACCCGACGACGTCGTTTCAAGACTCAATATTGTGTACCTGCTGTATGTGTATCAGCTAATCTGGTCTGGTCTTTTAATATGGGTACTGAATGAGATCCGGCTTGCGGCACTGTCCTTTATGATCCTTCAAGCCTGCCTGTCCTATGTCGCGGTATTTTTCGTGAGCATGGCAGTTACGAATCGCTGGATCTGAGGACCTTGGGTTCGCAAGTCCTAAACACCGTTGACGGGTGCCACTGGCGTCCCGCCAGTGCATTGTCCTCTCGAGACCGACCAGTTCCATCATCAGAACGGCTCCGGTTCGACCCGCTCGAACACACAGATGACGGAACTTCGATGCCCGATCACGAACTCTCCCACTGGCGGGACGCCAGTGGCACACGGGGTGAGTTCTTCACGTCGATCCCGGGTCGCAAGAATCTCCCCGACATCCCCGTTGCGGGGCGTGGGGTTCGAATTACGATGAAGCGATGGATGAATGGATCACGTCAATCATCGGCACGCTGGGCACCTGGGGCATTGCGGCGCTGATGTTTCTGGAGAACGTCTTTCCGCCCATTCCGAGTGAGTTGATCATGCCGCTGGCCGGGTACACGGCGGGCCGGGGAGAGCTCTCGCTGGTGCTGGTCATTGTGGCCGGCTCGCTCGGTTCGGTGCTCGGACAGTTTCCGCTTTACTATCTCGGCCGCCGGGTGGGACAGGACCGGCTGCATCGCTGGGCCGACCACAAAGGCAAGTGGCTCGCCGTTTCCGGAAAGGATGTCGACCGGGCCGCCGACTGGCTGCGCCGCCATGGCCCCGCCGCCGTGTTCCTTTGCCGCATGGTGCCCGGCATCCGTTCTTACATCTCCATTCCGGCTGGAGCGGGTCGGATGAATCTGTGGGTCTTCACCGTTTACAGCACTCTCGGTATCTTCGCCTGGAGCACGCTGCTGGCCGTGCTGGGCTACTCTCTGGGGAACCATTACGACGCCGTGCAGGACATCGTCGGCTCAATCGGTCCCTGGGTTTGGGGCGGCCTGGCCGTCCTTCTCTTCGGCTGGATCGGTTGGCGAATGCGCGGCTGCTTCCTGAACAACGACGTCGACTGCTGGTTGAATGATGATGATACCGAGTCAAACTCGACTGATCGCTGAGATGGATCGATCGCTTCGAGGCGATTCAGCGATCCCGAAAGGGTGCCACTGGCGTCTCGCCAGTGCTCCAGATAACGTTGGACGAAGAATCATGGCCAGCCATACCTCGTCGATCCCCGATGTCACCGAAAGAGAACTGATGCCATCGTCTCACCGCAAACGGATCAAGCATTTCCACGAGCCGGGCGATCTGCATGAGTTGACGTTCTCCACCTATCAGCGGCTGCCGTTGCTGAATCCTCGACGGCAAGCGTGGCTGGCGGAAAGTGTGACGCAATCCTGCCGCCAGAATTCCTGTCGGCTGATCGCATTCGTCTTCATGCCCGAACACGTTCATCTCCTGGTCCTCCCCGAGTCAGGTGAACCGAAAGCGATTTCCCGGTTGCTGGCCGGTATCAAACGTCCTGTATCGGTTCGTATTAAACACGACCTTTCAGAATCGAATCGTGGACTTCTCGAACGGCTCACCATTACAGAACGACCGGGGAAAACCGTATTTCGATTCTGGCAGGAAGGCCCCGGATACGATCGAAATCTATTCGACGAGCAAACCGTGATGACCGCCATTCGGTATATCCATGAGAATCCGGTGCGACGGGGGCTTGTTGAAGATCCGCACCTCTGGCAATGGTCGAGCGCTCGCTGGTTTCGTTCGAATGGAGAGCTGATCGACTCCTCGCTTCCGGAGCTAAGTCGTCTGCCGCCCGACTTCTTCGTCAGAGACTCTCGCAACCGTATTCGGGATTGATGACGCAACTCACCGACGTCGCGGAGGATGGAACGAAAGCACTGGCGAGACGCCAGTGGCACCCACTTCCGTGACGGCGGGGTGAAACGAAAGCACTTGCAAGATGCCAGTGGCACCCGATTTGAGCCCACACCAGTTGAGCCAAACCCCACATCCACCGGTCCGCCGTTGCCGTGGTCTTCGATCCATTAAGATCCACTTCATCTTTCTGAAAACAGGTCCGCGTCCTTGTGACGACGGGGG
This sequence comes from Planctomycetaceae bacterium, assembly GCA_017795105.1. GTDB lineage: Bacteria > Planctomycetota > Planctomycetia > Planctomycetales > Planctomycetaceae > Rubinisphaera. The sequence goes on along the minus strand of CP051247.1, from coordinate 3,520,678 downwards.
AATCGGGCACAATGACTGGGATGTCCTGTTGAACCTGAATTCCTGAAATGTTGTTTCCATGAGCCACACGCCATCGCCCTCGAAGACCCATATCTCGCGGCTCAAGTCGGTGGCGGGTTCGGCGTTGACGGCGAGTCTGCGAGTGCGGAAACATCTGTGGCTGGGCCCGGCCCTGACCACAATCGTCGTGGCAGCGGTCGGCTGGTGGACGATGCGATCGGTCGAAACGTCCGTCAAAGCCAATCTGGCCTCCCAGTTGCAGTCGCTCCTGAATGCCGATGTGGCGGGCCTCGAACTGTGGCTGACCGACCAGCGGTCGGAGACGATCGCTCTGGGCGAAGACGATGAGGTCCGACAACCGGCCATCGAACTGGCCTCGATCGCAGAACGGTCCGACGCCGCGCAGCGTGTCGCTGATCTGCTCACGTCCGAGGCTCTCGGACGATTGCGGGACCATGTCATGCCGTGGATGGAGGCGCATCGCGCCAACGGCTTCGTGCTCATCAATTCGGACTCGTTGATTCTCGCCAGCGACCTCGATATCGGAATCGGCGATGCCATGATCGCCAGCCTGTTCGCCGACAAACTCGCTCCAGTCTTCGAAGGGGAAACGCTGCTGATCCCCCCGTTCAAAAGCAAACTGATTCACCCCGACATCGACGGCACGGCTCGTGTCGGAGTTCCGGTTATGTATCTCGTGACGCCGGTCAGCGACGACAACGGTCAGCCGGTCGCGGCTCTGGGATTACGAATCCGGCCGGAAGAGGAGTTCACATCGATCCTTTCCGTGGCCCATGCCGGGCAGACGGGCGAGACCTACGCCTTCAACCGCGAAGGAGTGATGATCTCGAACAGCCGTTTCGACGAGCAGTTAAAAGCGAACGGCCTGCTGCCGGACGAGGAACATGTTCGTTCGCTGCTTAACATTCAGATTCGCGATCCCGGCGTGAACCTGATGGCGGGCAAGCGTGCAGCGAAGCGCAGGTCGGAGCAGCCGCTTACGCAGATGGTGGCCCGAGCAATCGACGGGGAGACCGGCGTCGATGTCACGGGGTATCGCGACTATCGCGGCGTGCCGGTCGTGGGGGCGTGGACCTGGCTTCCCGATTATCAGATCGGCGTGGCGACCGAGTTCAATGCCTCCGAAGCATTCGGTCCGTTGAACTCGATCCGCATGGCGTTCGGAGTGCTCACTGGATTGCTGATCGCAACGACGCTCGGGCTCTGCGGTTTGACCTACTATGCGTCGCATCTCGACCTGAAGGTTCGCCAGGCCGCGATCGAATCGCGGCAACTCGGCCAGTACTCCCTCGACGAGAAGCTCGGCGAAGGGGGCATGGGAGTCGTCTACCGAGCCCGGCATCAGATGCTGCATCGCCCGACAGCTCTCAAACTGCTGCATGCCGAACGAACCGACGAACAGGCCCTGGCCCGCTTCGAACGGGAAGTCCAGCTGACCAGCCAGTTGACGCACCCCAACACGATCGCCATTTACGATTACGGCCATACCGTCGAAGGCGTCTTCTATTATGTGATGGAGTACCTCAATGGCTTCTCGCTCGACAGCCTGATCCAGAAGCACGGTCCCCAGCCGGAAGGTCGCGTGATATACATCCTGCGTCAGCTCTGCGATTCGCTTTCCGAAGCTCATCAGCTCGGGATGATTCATCGCGATGTGAAGCCGGCCAATATCATGCTGACGCGATACGGCGGCCTGCACGATTTCGTGAAGCTGCTCGACTTCGGTCTGGTCAAGCCACGCGACGCGGATCAGAACACGACCCTCGCCGGCTCGCTGACCGGCACACCTCTTTATCTGTCCCCCGAAGCGATCCGCCACGAGAAGCTCGATGCTCGCAGCGATCTTTACGCGGTCGGGGCGGCGGGGTACTTCCTGCTCACCGGCACGACTGTCTTCCAGGGACGCAGTATCGTCGACATCTGCAACGACCATGTGAAGACGACGCCCGAGAAACCGTCGGCACGACTTGGCCGAACGATCGATGAAGACCTGGAACGACTGATCCTCAAGTGCCTGGCCAAGAACAAAGACGATCGCCCCGCCTCCGCAGCTGCCCTCGAACAGGAGCTGGCAAGTTGTCAGTCGGCGGGGAGTTGGACGCGCTCATCGGCGAGAACCTGGTGGGAGAGCAACATCGGCGAAGAGCAACCCACCGCAGAATCTGCTCCAGACAGAATGTCGCCCGACGCGACCATCATCTCTCCACCGACCGATGACGGCTTTCTGCGATCGACCTCGTGAGATGCAGCGTTTCGACGTCCTCATACCCGGCCTCCTCTCTGAGCGCGGGGGGAGAGGAAGCGTTCGAACGACCTGCCGATCTTCGATTGCTCTTGAATTCTGCCGGTGAGCCCAAGAGGATGAGCCCTGACGGTCTCTTCATTTTCCACTCATTCGAGTCGGGCTCATCATGTCTTCTCATCTGCTCTCCGGCATTGCGCTGGCGTTAATCCTCTGTTGCTCCGCCGTCGGAGCCGGAGAAAAACTGATCGATCACTATCCTGCGGCGGCTGCGTCCGGGTGCATGAAATGTCATGCGGAGATCGAGCTGATTCGCGAGCCCGGTTCCGAGATGCTCGATCGGATTATGGTCAAGGGCGAAGAGCTCGGCGATCCGGCTGGCTGCGTCGTCTGCCACGGCGGCGACCCGAACGCGACCGAGAAAGAGGCGGCTCATCAAACCGCCGCCTTCTACCCCGACCCCGGCAGTCCGTGGATTAACGACAACACCTGTGGACAGTGTCATCCCAAACATTGCGAAGTGCAGTGGAAGAGTTTGATGATGACCGAAGCCGGCAAGATCCAGGGGGTCTGCTGGGCGTTCGGTTCGCTCACCGGGTACGAACACAAGTGGGCCAACTATGCGGTCGAGAATCCGGAAGACCCGCTCGATCGTCTCGGCACGCCGGAGTATCGCGCCTACATGCAGCGGCTCAAGAACATGGAGCCGAACGTCTGGGTCGATCGACATGAACCGCTTCCGGATGCTCCGACCGATCCCGCCGAGGTGAAGAAGGATCCGACGCTCGCCGCCTTCACTTACATCCGGCAGGAATGCCAGCGATGTCATCACGCGGTGAAGGGGCGTCAGAAACGCGGCGACTTCCGCGGCATGGGTTGTTCGTCGTGCCACGTTCCCTACAGCAACGAAGGGTTCTATGAAGGGGACGACAAGACCATCACTCGCGAGCAGCCGGGCCATTGCCTCGTGCATTCGATTCAGGGAACCCGCGAAGCGAAGGTGACGGTTCACGAGAAGACGTACTCGGGAATTCCGGTCGAGACCTGCACGACGTGTCACGATCGCGGCAAGCGCATCGGCGTTTCCTTTCAGGGGTTGATGGAGACTCCTTATGAATCGCCGTTCGCCGAGGACGGGAGTCCGCAGCCGAAGCTGCACACAAAACATTACGTCGCGATGGAGCAGGACATTCACTACATCAAGGGGATGACCTGTCAGGACTGCCACACGTCGATCGACGTGCACAGCGACGGCTTTCTGGCGGGAGCGAATCTCGCCGCCGTGCAGATTGAATGCGCCGACTGCCACGGCACGCCGGATGCGTATCCCTGGGATCTGCCGCTCGGCTACATGGATGAATATGAGGAGAAGCCGGCCACGGGTCCGGCTCGCGGCGTGACCAATACGCTCAACCAGCACACGTTGCAGGGAACGATCTACGAGCCGAAGGATGGCTATCTGCTGACCGCGCGGGGCAATCCGTACGGCAACGTCGTTCGCGATGGTGATCACATTATCGTGCACACGGCGAACGGAAAAGACTTCCGCATGAAGCCGCTGAAGAAGCTGATGGAGGACAACGAGATCAGCGAGCGCGGCGTGGTCTCGATGTCGACGGTCGCTTCGCACATGGATCGCATGGAGTGCTACAGCTGTCATGCTTCCTGGGCTCCACAGTGTTATGGCTGTCATGTGAAGGTCGACTATTCGCGGAAGGACGAATGTCCCGAGCAGCAGGAGGGAACCGAGGAGGATCCGGAGATTCAGGCGATGCGGAAAGCACTCGCGGAGCAGGGAATCAACGAGAACTTCGACTGGGTCGCCGCCGGCCGCAAACATATGGAACCTGGGCATGAAGCCGACCGTGGCGAGTCGGATTACGATCTGATGATTCCGGGGAAGATTACCGAACAGCGGTCGTATCTTCGTTGGGAGAATCCGATGCTCGGCGTGAACGGAGAAGGGCGAATCACGCCGCTCGCTCCGGGATGCCAGCCGTCGGTCACGATCATCGGCGAGGATGGCGAACCGATTCTGGTGAACCACATCTTCAAGACCGATGCCGACACGGAAGGGGGCGGAGCCGACGGCCAGCTCGCCCTCGACATGTCGCCCACGCAGCCGCACACGATGACGAAAAACGCGCGGACGTGCGAGTCGTGTCACACCGATCCCAAAGCACTCGGCTATGGCATCGGCGGACCGCGGGGGTGGGACGAAGACATTTTCGTCGACCTGGAAACGATTGATCGCGAGATTCTGCCGAAGCGAACGCAGCCGCAGATGAACGCGATTGAGAACATGAATACCGACTGGTCACGGATCGTGAGCGAAGAGGGGGAGCAGCTGATGACGGTTGGCCATCACTTCCAGTTGTCCCGTCCGCTGAACGATCGCGAGCGCGCCATCATGAGTCGAGCGGGAACGTGCACCGCTTGTCACAAGGAAATCCCGACCGAAAATCTGGCGACGAGCTTCCTGCATCACGTCGCCAAATACAGCGGACAGATCCCTGTCACCGACGTCGACCACGCCGGCCTCGTGCACAAGATTGTTCTCTTCTCCGCCTGGGGCCAACTGCTGATCGCCTTCTGCACCCCCATCGCCTGCATGGCCGGCTTCGCCTGGTGGCGCCGCCGAAAGACATCAGCTGTGCTGGAAAATCGATCTACTTCGGAGGATGAGTCCGTCTCGTAGCGGTGGGTTTTGAAACAGTGCAACGAGAAGCTGCTGCCCTCGAACCTTGGGCGCGCGTGGCACCGACATTCTTGTCTGTGCGTCAATGGACGTGCCTTGCACCAGGGCACCAACAGGGGTGGCCCCGAAAGATTCTTTCGGGGCGGCGCAGCCGTCAGAGAACGGGATTGGACGACTGATTGATTAGAGGCGACAGCCAGCCGGAACACGAAGCAACGCTGACTTCTCTCCTCACATCAAACGGCATCCTCCCACGGCTTCGCCGCCCTGATAGCGGAGCTATCACGGCCACCCCTTACCGGTCGTCCCATATGGGGGTGGCCCGTCCGTTACGGACGGGTGACGAAGTCACGAGAGGACGCGCCATGTGCGAGATTTCTTCGGGGCCGGACGATTCCAGATTCACAACGCGGATGGTGCCGCCTCTTGTCGCTGGCGCGACCCGCCCGCTGAGTCGGACGGGCCACCCTTCATGCGATAGAGATTTGGTGATTCAGTAATCGTGGCAGGGAGGGTCGACGAGCTGACCTGCTTGTCTGACTCTTGGAATCCGTCAGCCGAGGGGTGCCACTGCTGGCTGGCCCAGCAGTGCGATCTCAACTTCGACGAGTGACGGGGATCAAGGGCCAAACACGCCAGAGTCGTCTTCGTATCGTCCGGGTGAATTGTCCGGCATCCCCTCAGGGGGTACAATTCGGGGCTTGGATCGCTTCGTTTTGTTCTCCACTTTCAGGGATGTCCCGGCTGTTCCCATGGACGGTTCTCCGCTGCTTCACAATCTGACACCTCCTCAGCAGCAGGCCGTGGAGCACTTCACCGGGCCGATGCTCGTGCTCGCCGGACCGGGTTCGGGGAAGACGCGCGTGGTGACGCATCGGGTCGCCCGGCTGATCGAGCGGGGGGTGAAGCCCTGGAACATTCTGGCGATCACGTTCACCAACAAAGCCGCCAGCGAAATGTCGGAGCGGCTCAAGACACTGACCAACAGCGGCAATCTCTGGGTCAGCACCTTCCACCGCTTCTGTGCTCACGTGCTGCGGCAGCGGGCAAACGTCGCCGGATTGCAGCCGAACTTCACCATCCTCGACACGGCTGATCAGAAGCAGGCCATCCGCCAGGTCCTCGCCGATCTCGATTTCGACGCCGCCCATTATCCGCCCGGCAAGATTCTGGGGATGATCAGCAACGCCAAGAACGAGTTGATCACCGCTCACGATTTCGTCCAGCAGTTCGAGGAGTCGGTCGCCGATCACTTCACGGCCGTGGTCGCGAAGGTCTATCCGGCCTATCAGAAATTCCTGCTGCAGTCGAACGCCGTCGACTTCGATGACCTGCTCCTGCATGTGGTCCATCTCTTCGAACAGAACGACGAAATCCGATCCGCCTACGACGACCGGTATCAGTACGTGCTCGTCGATGAATACCAGGATACCAACGAAGCCCAGTATCGGATTGTCCGCGCACTCTCGCAGAACTCGCGAAACCTGTCGGTCACCGGCGATCCCGACCAGTCGATCTACGGCTGGCGCGGGGCGAAGATCGACAACATCCTGCGATTCGAGAAGGACTACAGCGACGCCAAGGTCTACAAGCTCGAGCAGAACTTCCGCAGCACGAAGCTGATCCTCGGAGCAGCCGACAGCCTGATCGCTCACAACCGATTGCGGAAAGCCAAGGAGCTGACGACCGACAATCCGGACGGCGAACCGGTCGAACTGTTGCGGTTCCCGGACAGTCCCAGCGAAGCCGATTCAATGGCCCGGCACATCCGGCAGATGGTCGACAGCGGCGAACGGAAGTGGTCCGACTTCGCGATCTTCTACCGTGTCAACTCGATCTCCCGTCAGCTCGAACTCGCGCTCAGTCGGCATCATGTGCCGTATCAGGTGGCCGCCGGCGTGGCGTTCTATCAGCGAGCCGAAGTGCGCGATCTGATCGGCTATCTCGATCTGGTCAATAACCCGGCGAACCGGACCGCGTTCATGCGGGTGGTCAACACGCCGCTGCGGGGCATCGGCAAGACGAGTCAGCATCGGCTGACCAGCTTCGCCGACGACCGGGGGCTCAGTTATATCGACGCCGCTCTTCGGGCCGACGAAGTTCCCAAGATGCCGAAACGGGCCGCCGCTTCGCTGAAGGCATTCGCGCGGATGATGCAGGGCTTTTCTGTTGCCGACTCCGGTTCCGTCGCCCAGCTGATCGAAGACATTGTCGACAAGACCGGCTACACCCGTCCCTGGTCTTCGAGCCAGAATGAACAGGACCTGCAGCGACTCGCCAACGTCGAAGAACTCATCGCCGCGGCTCGGAATCACGACACCATCTTCGATGCCGACACCACCCTCGAAGGGTTCCTGGAAACAACGAGTCTGGTCTCCGATCTCGATGCTCTCGAGGAAGTCGCCGACACCGGCAAGGTCACCCTGATGACTCTGCATGCGGCGAAGGGTCTTGAGTTCCCGGTCGTCTATATTGTCGGCGTCGAGCAGAACATGCTGCCTCACGAACGGGCCCTGCGGGAAGGCAACCCACGGGAGTACGAAGAAGAACGCCGGCTGTTGTTCGTCGGGATGACCCGGGCGATGGAGCGGCTGTTCCTGACCGCGTCCAGTTATCGCGACCTCCACGGCCGCTCGATGCCGACGATCCCAAGTGACTTCCTCTCCGAGATCGATCTGGTCCAGACCGACGGCACAACGCTGATCGAAGAATTGCCCGACACGGCTTACAAGCCGACGTCGCTGATCAACGACATCTCAGAATCGGACGTCGCCGCGATCCGCGAAATGTTGAATCGCAAGAACGAAGGCCCCCGGTTGACCACCGGTGCGGCTCTGCTCTCGGGCAACAACGACGCCGCCTCGCTGCCGTTCAATTTCCCGATTGGTTCCTCGGTCCGTCACCCTCGCTACGGTCTCGGTACGGTCACGACCGCGGGCGGATTCGGAGCCCGAAGGACCGTGACGGTGGAATTTGAGGAGCAGGATCGGGTAGAAACATTCGTGGTAAATAAGTGTCCGCTGCAGCCGGTGGGCAATCGCTGATCGCCCGCGATGCCTCCCGCCATCCCGGCTCGCAACCAGCCCCTCAGAGGAAGACATCATGCAGGTGAAGATTCACGAAACGGTCCAGGAAATGGGACAGGCCGCCGCAGAAGCCGGCGCCCTCAAGATCCGCGAAGCGATCGCCGAGCGTGGCGAAGCCCGGATCATCGTCGCCACCGGCGCGTCCCAGTTCACCGTTCTCGAAGCTCTGGTCAAAGAGCCGGACATCGACTGGACCAAGGTCACCGGGTTCCATCTCGATGAGTACCTAGGCCTGCCGATGTCCCACCCGGCTTCGTTCCGCGGATACCTCAAAGAGCGATTCGTCGACAAGGTTCCCTTGAAGGCCTTCCATTATCTCGATGGGGAAGGCGATGCCCCCGCCGAATGTGATCGCGTCGGCAAGTTGCTGCAGGAAGCGCCGATCGACGTCACCTTCTGTGGGATCGGCGAGAACGGTCACCTGGCCTTCAACGATCCCCCGGCCGACTTCGATACGCTGACGCCGTATCTGATCGTGAACCTGGACGACGCCTGCCGGAAGCAGCAGCTCGGAGAAGGCTGGTTCCCGACCTTCGACGATGTCCCGTCCCAGGCCATCAGCATGTCGATCCAGCAGATCCTGAAGTCGAAGACGATCATCTGCAGCGTGCCCGATGAACGGAAATCGCTCGCCGTTCAGGGGTCGGTCGAAGGGCCGGTAACCCCGGACGTCCCCGCTTCGATTCTGCAGACTCATGGCGACACAACGCTGTTCCTGGATACCGAAGCCGCCCGGAAGTTGCAGTCGCATCAGCCGATGTAGACTCGGCGAAGAGTTGATGAACTCGTTCTTCAGCAACGAAGAATTGTTGACCCGAGCGACTCCGTTCTTATATCCTGACAGAGTGATCCGGTCCCTTCCCTTGCGGGGAGGGTCCGTCGATCGGGTCAGTCTTCCAGTCCAGCCGCCGAAAGGCTCTCTTCAATGCAGAACGAAAAGAGACGACTTCGGCGTAGCGTGGATCTGTTGCGACAGCTGGCTTACGTCTTCCTGGCACTCGCACTGACTTTCGCGACATCGGCAGCCGCCGCGACTGCGGCCTCCCGGCTGGCGGAAGTCGAATCACTTTCAGAAGACATTCGAGAATTCATCTCGGAATCCCGCGTGCATCGATTGGGCCGCAATCGGCATCATGTCACGCTTCGCGCTCCGTATTCCGGGCCGAGCGGAACCCCGGCAGCGGCCTCTCGAGGACAGGCTGCCGCCCCCCGTTCCGGTCATCGACTCGCCAACAATCTGCTCGCTCCCATTCGCTGTTAGGAGCTGATGCTGCGCTAAGCGACCGTTCTGCGCTGAGATTCCGTCTACCGATTCGCGTAATCTCAATCGTGTCTTCTGGTCGCCTCTCTGTCCGGAGAGAACCCGCGGGGGCTACCCGCGAGTTCCCGATCTGCCAAATGTTTCGATCCAAACAGGTTCTGCGTATCAATGGTGCGCGGGTCGGTCCGGCTCTCACAGTACGAATTCTCCCCTGATCTTTGAATGCTTCCTATATGAGTCAACCATCGCTTGCGGGCTATCAGCCTTCTTACTTCCTGCGGGACCTGACCTCCGGTCTCGTGGTTTTTCTTGTCGCTCTTCCTCTCTGTCTGGGGATTGCCCTGGCTTCCGGTGCACCTCTCTTTTCGGGACTGCTCACCGGTTGCGTCGGCGGGATTATTGTCGGGGCCCTGAGTGGATCGCACACCAGCGTCAGTGGTCCGGCTGCCGGGCTGACCGCGATCGTCGCCGCTCAGATCGCCACCCTCGGTTCGTTCGACGCCTTCCTGCTGGCCGTGGTCATTGCCGGCGTGATTCAGGTCGTGCTCGGCGTCCTTCGAGCAGGAGCCCTTTCGGCCTTCTTCCCCTCCAGCGTGATTAAGGGACTCCTTGCCGCGATTGGGGTCATCCTGATCCTCAAACAGATCCCACACGTCCTGGGCCACGACACCGACCCGGAAGGGGACATGGCGTTCAAACAGCCCGACGACCACAACACATTCTCCGAGCTGTTCACGCTCTTCGAAGGACAGATCCACATGGGAGCCGCGATGGTCGGCCTCTTCTCGGTGGTCCTGCTCGTGATCTGGGAGAACTCCAAAGCTCTCAAGAAAACCAAAATCCCCCCGGCCCTGCTGGTCGTCATCCTGGGGGTCATCTTCCAGATTCTGTTGCCTCGGCTGGGCGCACAGTTCGCGATCACCGGCAGCCACCTCGTGCAGATCCCGGTGGCCGAATCCGTCAGTCAGGTGGTGACCTTCCTCACCCTGCCGGACTTTTCCCAGTGGTTGAACCCGGCGATCTATCTGGCCGCCGTCACGATCGCGATCGTGGCCTCGCTCGAAACGCTGCTCAACCTCGAAGCTGTCGACAAGCTCGACAAGGAGAAGCGAGACTCGCCAGCCAGCCGCGAGCTCGTCGCTCAGGGGGTCGGTAACATGGTCGCCGGGATGATCGGGGGGCTGCCGATGACGTCGGTCATCATCCGCAGCTCGGTCAACGTCGACTCCGGCGCGAAGACCAAACTCTCCGCCATCATCCACGGGATCTTTCTGGTCGTCTCGATCGTGTTGTTCCCGGTCTACTTCAACATGATTCCGCTGGCGTCCCTGGCCGCGATTCTGCTCGTGACCGGGTTCAAGCTGGCCAGCCCGAAGCTGTTCCGCCAGATGTGGAACGAGGGTCGTTACCAGTTCGCTCCGTTCATTATCACTCTGCTGGCGATCGTCTTTACTGACCTGCTGATCGGGATCATCATTGGTCTCTGCGTGAGTCTGCTGTTCATCCTCAACAGCAACCTGCGACGTCCGATTCGCCGGGTCCTCGAAACTCATCTCGATGGACAGGTCCTGCACATCGAGCTGGCCAACCAGGTCAGCTTCCTGAATAAGGCTGCCCTCGACAAGCTGTTCAACGAAGCTCAACCCGGCTCTCACATTCTGGTCGACGCCCGGAACACCGACTACATCGACCCAGATATCCTGAGCCTGATTCGCGATTTCAAGAACGACATCGGCCCCTCCCGTGGCGTGACGGTGAGTACGCGCGGCTTCCGTCATAAGTACCAGCTGCGGGATGAAATCCGGTTTGCCGATTACTCCAGCCGCGAGCTGCAGGATCGTGTCTCGCCTGAGCAGGTCCTCGATATCCTCAAGGAAGGGAACCGCCGCTTCCGCACCGGCACCCAGTTGACTCGCGACTTCGGACGTCAGGTCGACGCAACCGCCGGTGGACAGGCCCCTCTGGCGGCCGTGCTCAGCTGCATCGACTCCCGTGTGCCCGTTGAGCTCGTCTTTGACCTCGGTATCGGAGATGTCTTCAGTACCCGAGTCGCGGGCAACATCATCGGGACGAAGTCTCTGGCCAGTCTCGAGTACGCCGTCTGTGTGGCCAACGTGAAACTCGTGGTCGTCCTGGGGCATACCCGCTGCGGAGCCGTGACGTCTTCGGTGCAGATGATCGGTCAGAACAAAGACATCTGCGAAGCGACCGGCTGTGCTCATCTGAATTCGATTGTCGAAGAAGTCGAGCATGCCGTCGACCGAGCCGACTGCGCCCGGGCGGTCACCAAGGACGGAGATGAGTTCGAAGAGTTCGTCGATTCCGTCGCGGCTGAGAATGCCCGGCGAACCGTCGACGAGATCGTCAACCGCAGTGAGGCGATCCGCAAACGAGTCGATGCCGAACAGGTGCTCGTCGTCCCGGCGATGTACGATGTCCGCAGCGGCGAGATTCGATTCCTCGATGAGGATGCGGAAGTCGAACAGCAATCCGCCTGATCCAGTGCGAATCTGAAAGGCCATCGTCGGTTCTCCGGCGGTGGCCTTTTTTCGTTTCTGGCGAGCAGCGGTTTCACGTGAAACCGGTCGAGGAAGCGCGAGCTTCAGCCCTCAGGAGGAAATCGTTACGGAGCCAAAACGAGTCCGCTTGCGTCACCAACTCGGAGGGCCACAAACGCCAGATGCCACCAACCCCGGGTGCCACTGGCGTCTCGCCAGTGCCTTGGCTGGTCCACAAAGATGACCATCGTGTTCCACGTGAAACACACGGTGGATTGTCAACATGACAATCGAAGGACTGATCTTGCCCGGTTTGGAGAGGCGGTTTAGATTCCCGCCACTCCGACTTTCGAGTCGCTCGCCAGTCATTCCAATCCGTTTCTTGCGGCAGGTTTCAGTGATGGAACACGAACACAACACCCACGACAATCCGAATCCGGACGCACAGCCGTCCCCTGAACAGCAGGTCGACACGCCTCAGGAACCGATGAGCGAAGAGACTCCGCAGGTCGTTCCCAAGCGACGCCTCGGACGCGGTCTCGATGCTCTCCTCGGTGGCGGCGGACCGGCTCATGAACCGTACTCGGAATCGACACCCTCCGGGGAAACGACCGAGCGTGCCGAAGGCGATGTCCTCGTCGAGCTCGCCATCGATCGCATCCAGCGGAACCCGAATCAGCCGCGAAAGAATTTCGAGAAGGCGGGCATCGACGAGCTGGCCGAGAGTATCGGCAAGCACGGCGTCCTTCAGCCGGTCCTCGTTCGCGAGTACGGCGATCACTACGAACTGATCGCCGGGGAACGCCGCTGGCTGGCCGCTCGCCAGGCTGGACTCACCATCGTTCCGTGCCGCGTGGTCGATGTCATCGACAAGACCGCCTGCGAGTTCTCGTTCGAAGAGAACCTGAAGCGGAAAGACCTCGGCGATCTTGAAAAGGCGCAGGCCTTCCGCGACTACATCGATCACTACGACAGCTCGGTCGAAGAACTGGCCAAGCAGCTCAGCATGAGCCGCCCGGCCGTCGCGAACACGATCCGCCTGCTCGATCTGCCGGTTCCCATCAAGAACGCTCTTCAGGAACAGAAGCTGACCGCCGGCCATGCCCGGGCTCTGCTCAGCCTGAAGGAAGAAGCTCAGCAGCTCGAACTGGCTGACCGCGTCGTCAAAGAGCAGTTGTCAGTTCGTAAAACTGAAGCCGCCGTGAAAGAACTGAGCGGCAAGGCTGACACGATTCCGATGACGCCGCCGGAAGACAAACCGGCCAAGCCCGAACTCAACAACCATCTGCAGTCGATCCAGGACCAGCTCCGCGACACGCTCGGCGTGAAGGTCGAACTGAAACTCAAGACGGCCGAGTCTGGGCAGGTGGTCCTCCACTTCGCCAACCAGAACGATTTCGACCGCATCGTCGAGTCGCTGCAGTCGGTGCAGTCGCGAGCCGCGTGATCTCAGAAGAGGGGGTGGTGCAGCAGAATCGCTCCCCTATAATCAAAAGAGGCGATGAAGGAACCCGGGTGTCTTCACCCGGGTTTTTTCATGCCATCGAGACCACCGGCCCCCGAAAAAGGAAGAGACATGTCCAATCCGTTTCGAGGAACACTCCGCCCCGCCATCGATTTCCTCGATACGATTGCTCAGCCGCTGGTGCTCTACAGCGTCTTCATGCTCGCTCTCGAATGCCATCTTTATCCTCTCGATGACAGCCTCGACAGTCACCCGTTCTTCCTCTGGTCCGAACGATGTGTCGCGCTGATTTTCACCATCGAGTACGTGCTCCGGTGGATGCGAAACTCCGGCCGCGGCTACTATCCGCTGACCGCGTTTGGAATCATTGACCTGATCTCGATCCTCCCCTTTTGGATCGGATTCATTCCGGCCGTCGATCCGTACCTGCGCCAGATTCGCACACTCCGCGTTCTGCGGATGCTCAAGTTCTTCCGCTACAACCGCGGTCTGCAGGTCATGACGCTCGGCTTCTACCGGGCCTACTTCAACCTGCGTCCGCTACTGTTCACCGCCGCAATGATCATCCTGCTAACGATGTTCGCGCTCTACGAAGTTGAGGGACCCGAGCAGGAAGAGTTCCGCAATCTCTTCACCACGTTCTGGTTCCTGGAAGTGACCGGAACTACGGTCGGGTACGGCGACATCTCTCCCGCGACTACGGCCGGCAAGGCAATCGTCATGATCTACATGGTCGCCGGCCTCGCGATTTTCATGGCCTGTTTCAGCGCAATTACGTCCGCCTTCGACGAAGTCTTCGAGAAAGCGGAGGACCCCAATTTCGATCCGCTCGACCACTTCCCGAAAATCCGCCGCCAGCAACTCCGCATCTTCGAACGCCACCGAGACGTCGGCACCACGGCCGCCGAAGACGAGGCGGCCGAAGAGGAAGAAACGGAGGAGCGGCAGTCCTCTGGCCAGGAACCTTCTCAGGCGAATTGAACACCTGCACGCAGTTTATCGCTGAGAATCCAAGTCGGTCCTGGAGTCGCTATTCGCCGAAATGCTTTTTCAGGAGCGCATCCATTTCCCGAATCCAGGTTCGCATCGCGTCCCATCGCTGGGGTGGACTCGCCTTGGAATAGACGTGATCGACGAGCACTCTCCGATTGCGATAGCAGATCCAGGTGGTCGGCACGATCCCTTCTTCGTCTTCCAGAGTGACCTCGATCTTCTCCTTGGCCAATGCGGTCTGAAGCTCCCGCGCGAACTCGTTCATCGCCTCGCAATAGGTATCGAGTTTGGCTTTCGCAGCCGGAGTCCCTGCGAAGTACAGATTCATCGCCGCTTCCGTTCGTCCCTCGCCGCTGGCAATATCGAGCAGGTCGAACAGCTCGGGCATATCCTTCGGAGTGGTCATGCTCTGCGCCAACTCGATCATCAGACCCGGTTCGTAGTCCGCGTTGATACATTCCGAATCGGGATTGATCGGCTCGTTGGCTCGATCAACGAACGCCTGAGCAACCGCTCGTTCCGCCTTGGTCAGCTTCTTCGGGAAACAGAACTTGTGGTCAGAAGCAGCTAGCGGCCCCTCTTCCGTCTCCGTCACCGCGGTCAGAAATTTGAGGAAGGACGGCGCATGCACCCTCGAGCCGCCATCGTGACAGAACTGAACCACGACTCCCGCCAGCCCCTTCTCGAGAATCACGCACACCGGATCGGAGGCCTCGCCCGAGGACTCGAAGACCGGCAGCACCGGCAACGAGGTGTGAATCTCCCGGACATGCTGAGCTACATCCGTCGCTTCTTCCAACCCGTAGAAGCGACACTCAATTGAAGGGATCTCGCCGCCGTCGGTGAGCGAATAGAACGCACGGACATCCGGAGGGACCGTTCCACCGAGCGACTCGAAGAATGCTTCGCGAGTCTCGTCGTCCCAGGGTTCGACTTCCTCAAGACCGAGGTAGGGGATCAACTCGCTGATCTTCGATTTCATGAGGGACCTCAGAGATGCGATCACAGGCCAGCTCGAACCGGTCTGAATCCGGGGAATGTTGCCATCTGTCCCCAGCCATCCTATCGGCGTCCTTTGATCGATTCCAGCTTCCCCCCAAAGCCGGCGGCTCGCCGTCCCCCCAATGAAAAAAGCCCTCGGGCCAGGACGGCCAAAGGGCTTTTCATACCAAGTCGGGGCGACACGATTTGAACGTGCGACCTCCTGCTCCCAAAGCAGGCGCTCTAGCCAAGCTGAGCTACGCCCCGAGGCGTTGGCGGATTCTAGGAACTTGCGAGTTGGGGGTCAATCGGTTTTCGGGAAGGAGTTTGACTTTCGGACACCGACCCGAGGGTGCCACTGAAGCAGGTCATTTGAAGAGAATCCCCCCTTCACATTTCTTTCAAATCCAATTTGACCCCCTTCGAATTCGACCTATCTTTTGGTACGTCCCCACGGGGACGGACAATCTGAACACAATCGTTCGGGGGGCATTCCCCGGACGTGCGCTATCGGCGCGGCAGGAAATGCTGGGAGCATTGAGGGGACTTGCCGCGCCGTTTTTCTATTCCGGACTCGCCGCGACCGCTTGACCTGACGGCGAAATCGATCACAGTTTCACGTGAAACCCTGTTTGAATCGATTGCCGAAAGTCCGTCCGCATGCGTATGGGAATCCTTGGCGGGACCTTTGATCCCGTTCATTTTGCTCACCTTATTCTGGCTGAAACCTGCCGGGAAGCCTGTCAGCTCGACCAGGTTCGGTTCGTGCCGAATCACTGCTCGCCGCACAAACAGGACGACGAACCGACGTCGGCCAAGCAGCGGCAGGCGATGCTCGAACTCGCCGCGGCCGGTATTCCGGAGTTCGTGGTTGATCCCCGGGAGCTGAAAAAAGCCGAGGTCTGCTACACCGTCGACACCCTCGCCGAGATGAAATCCGAGTTCCCGGAGGCCGAACTCTTCTTCCTGATTGGAGCCGATTCGCTCCGCGATTTCCCGTCCTGGCGGCAGCCGGAGCGCATTGCCGAACTGGCGACGATCGTCGCCGTGAATCGGGGAATCACTCCGGAAGGCGAACTTCAGGCCATGCTCGACTCGCTGCCAGAGCCGCTTCGCGAGCGGGTTCAGCTGGTCGAAATGCCCGGAATCGGCATCTCAGCAACCGCACTTCGGGAGCGGGTTCATCAGAATCTCTCAATCCGGTTCCTTACACCGCGGCCCGTGGAGCGGTATATTCTCGAGAACGGACTGTATCGGGGGAACTGAATTCGGGCCCGAATTCTGCGAGGATGGTCCCCACTGGCCCGCCCGGCAATGCGATCCTGACAGCCGCCCAGGGGCAAATTGAGGTCTCGGCGGCTCAAAAAACCACTGAAAGAAGTTGAGGAAAACCATGCGTAACCGCTCTGTGTCTGCCGTAGTCGCTTCGTTCTTTGCTGGCCTGACCGGAGCTGTTCAACCTGTTCTGGCTCACCCCGGGCATGGAAATCCGGAAACTTCGACCGGCCTGACACACTACTTCACCGAGCCGATGCACGTCGCTCCGGCCTTGGGCGTGGCCGCGGTCGCCGCCTGGCTGATCGTCCGCTCGGTCCGCTCTCGCTCGGGAAATGATCAAAACTAGTGGATATCTGCATTCGAAGTGAATTCGCGAATTCACTTCGGGCAACCGTGGATGTTTCGAGAGCCGCGTGGTAAAAACCACGCTCACAAAGCACGAATTCAACCGGAGAAGCTGCGTTCGGGCGGCTTCAATCGCATAGCTTACAGAGAGGATTTCAAAATGGGTTTGGCAATTTCAGGCGTGTTCGCACGACAGATTCTCGACAGCCGTGGTAATCCGACCGTCGAAGTCGATATCGAACTGGAAGACGGCACCATCGGCCGCGCAGCGGTCCCCAGCGGCGCCAGCACCGGAACGCACGAAGCCTGCGAACTCCGCGACGGCGACAAATCGGTCTACGTCGGTAAGAGCGTCCTCAAGGCTGTGCAGAACGTGAACGGCGAAATCGCCGATCTGCTTTACGATATGGACGTCACCGATCAGGTCGCCATCGACCGCGCGATGATCGACTGCGACGGCACCGAAAACAAATCTCGCCTGGGTGCCAACGCCATCCTGGCCTGCTCGATGGCTGCCGCTCACGCCGCCGCCCGCTCCTGCGATCTGCCTCTGTTCCGCTACATCGGCGGACCGGCCGCGACCGTCCTGCCCGCTCCGATGATGAACATCATCAACGGTGGTGAGCACGCCAATAACGGCATCGGCATCCAGGAATTCATGGTCATGCCGCTCGGTTTCTCCTCCTTCACCGATGCTCTCCGCTGCGGTGCTGAGATCTTCCACAACCTGAAGAAGGTCCTCTCCGACAAGGGAATGAGCACCGCTGTGGGTGACGAAGGGGGCTTTGCTCCGGATCTGCCGAACAGCCAGGAAGCCATCGAAGTCATTCTGACTGCCATCGAAAAGGCCGGCTACAAGCCGGGCGATCAGGTCAAAATCGCTCTCGATTGTGCCTCTTCGGAATTCTTCGACGGCAAGAAGTACAACCTCGAAGGCAACAGCTACGACTCCGCCGGCTTCGTCGAACTGCTCCAGAGCTGGGTCGACAAGTACCCGATCTGCTCGATCGAAGACGGTTGCGGCGAAGACGACTGGGATGGCTGGAAGATGCTGACCGACGCCGTCGGCGATCGCTGCCAGCTCGTCGGCGACGACCTGTTCGTGACCAACTCGAAGCGCCTCCAGCGCGGTATCGATGGCGGCATCGCCAACAGCATCCTGGTGAAAGTGAACCAGATCGGCACCCTGACCGAAACCATCGAAGCTGTGAATCTGGCTTACCGCAACAAGTACACCGCCGTGATGAGCCACCGTTCGGGCGAAACCGAAGACACAACGATCGCCGACCTGGCCGTCGCTCTCGGCACCGGCCAGATCAAGACCGGCTCGGCCAGCCGCACCGATCGCATCGCCAAGTACAACCAGCTGCTGCGAATCGAAGAGATTCTCGGCCACACCGCTCAGTACGGCGGCACGATCTCCTAAGCCACTTCAACCGGGTGCCACTGCTGGCTTGCCCAGCAGTGCTGCCCTGATTCCGAATCCACCCCACGGGGTGCCATGCCCACGCTTGCGTGGGCATGTTTTGTTTGAGGCCGGAATCGCCGTTGCGATTTCGGTCGAATTCCTGACAATCGAATCTCAGGACATCGTTGTCATCGCACTCTTCGCGGCCACCGGGAGGAACGGCATGCACGAGCATCTCGAAGACTACGTGCTGGGGAAGATCCTCTCGACCGGAATCCCGATCGTAGGGATGATGGTCGTCGCTGTCGTGATGTTCCTGGCCACCGCGTCGTCACGAAAACCTTCCCCCGCAAACAACCGGCAGCGTCCAGCAGTCGCGCAGGCGGAACCTCATTTCTATCCGCCCGCCGTGGTGTCCGGGATCACCGGTGATGACGAGGTCGCGTTGACCATCGATTCCAGGAGCGATGCCATTGGCACCTTCGAGACGGCCCCTTTGCCGATCGCCAGGGAACGGAATTAGTTGCATGAAGCACGCTGCCGCCATTGTCGGTTTCTTCGGAATCCTGCTCATCGCCACCGCTGCTCACGCGGACGACAAACCGCCAGCCGGTGAGGGAATTCTGATCACCGTTACCCAGTACAAGGTCGACCAGACCGGGAAGCCGAAGGCTCTGTTGCAAGTCGCTCATTATTCGGTGGTCGGAGATTCGGTGACCATGGATGCGAGAGATCCGCGTGTGATCATCCCGGCTCCGGGCGCTCCGCAGCGGGCTGGACTCATAGGCACCCTCATCGAGTGTCAGACCCGTTCCGCAGAGGACAATGAAGTTCTGCTGGACCTGAAAATCAGCCGCAGCGAGGTGATCGAGAACGATCAGAAAATCTCGATCGACAGCTACACCATCCTCGAAAAACGCTCTCTGAAACCCGGGGAATCGTTCTCTCTCGACAAGCTGCAACCCGATTTGCGGCACGATCTGTATGTGATCAAGATCGAGGAATTCACCCCGGACGAACCTGAGTGAGCTGCTCACGGGCCTGTCCGGTTTGTCCCGCGGGTTGACATCGCCGGCTCAGAAATGGATCGTGTCTCCTTCTGCATGCCCACGAAACGTGGGCATGGACTCCCGGATTCCCATTGGAACACTGCCATGCTGGCTAAACGCATTATTCCCTGCCTCGACGTTCATGCTGGTCGCGTCGTGAAAGGGGTCAACTTTCTGAACCTTCGCGACGCCGGCGACCCTGTCGAAATTGCTTCGCGCTATGAAGCCGAGGGGGCAGATGAGCTCGTCTTCCTCGACATCACGGCCAGCCACGAAGAGCGGGATATCATTCTCGATATCGTGCAGCGGACGGCTGATGTCATCTTCATGCCGCTCACGGTCGGTGGGGGAATTCGCACGCTCGACGATATTCGCACGCTGCTGAAATCGGGCTGCGACAAAGTCTCGATCAACTCGGCTGCGGTGAAGGATCCTGAATTCGTCCGGCAGGCGGCTCTGCGATTCGGCAGCCAATGCATTGTCGTGAACATCGATCCCAAGCGGATCGTGAAAGACGGCGAAGAGTTCTGGGACGTGCACATCAATGGCGGCCGCAAGCCGACCGGACTTGAAGCCGTCGAATGGGCGCGGCGGGTTGAGGAACTCGGAGCAGGGGAGATCGTCCTGACCTCAATGGACGCCGACGGGACCAAGGACGGCTTCGACATCGAGATCACCTCCGCCGTTGCGGCTGCGGTCAATATCCCGGTCGTCGCCAGCGGCGGCTGCGGTTCGCCCGAGCATATGCGGGAAGTCCTGACCGAAGGCAAAGCCGACGCGGCTCTCGCGGCGAGTATTTTCCACTACGGGGAATACACGATCGCCGAAGCGAAGGACTATCTCGCCGAGCACGGCGTCGTCGTACGGCAGCCGGCTCGTCAGTAGTTGATTGCGGAAAAGTTCATTCACCACAGAGACACGGAGGACACAGAGAGTCCACTGTGGTGATTCACGATTGACGAGGGATTGGACTTTAGGTCTCTGTGTCTCTGTGGTTGAATTAATTCCCTTCATCAAACGCAGAATGAGATCAAACCTTCCGTGTCGTAGACATATTTAACCCAACGGCATGCTTGCCCTGCTTCGCGATGCAAGCATGGCACCCCGGTGAACTTTATCCACTTTAGTGGGCTCGAAGTACTCTCGTAGCAGCGGCATCTTGCCGCCGAAATCGCGTGACAGCTATTGCGGTTTGAAACGCCGACAATGTTCACCGCTTCAGAGCTGCGCACAGGAACTGTTCAACATCGATAGACTAAGCGACGCTCATTCGGCGGCAGGATGCCGCCGGTACGGATCGCTTCACGCGGGCTTTTTGGCGTGGGGGTGGGCCTGTTCGTAGGTGTCGCGGAGGCGGGCGACGCTGACGTGGGTGTAGATCTGCGTCGTCGTCAGACTCTTGTGGCCGAGCAGTTCCTGGACGCTGCGGAGGTCGGCTCCCCCGTCGAGCAGATGCGTGGCGAAGCTGTGCCGCATCGTGTGGGGCGTCGTCTTATCGGAAAGTCCCGCAAGAGCGATGTACTTCTCCAGAGCCCGGCCGATGCTGCGGGTGGTGATCCGCTGGCCGAAGCGATTCAGGAAGATCGCCTTCTCATCGTCGGCTTTTGACTTCGGCGTCGTTTCGCGAACTTCAATCCAGCGGAGCAACGCCTTCTCTGCAAAACTGCCGACGGGAGCGATGCGTTCCTTCTTGCCCTTACCGCGGACGCGCAAAATACTGGCGTCACGATCCCAGTCTTCGAGATTGAGGGCGACAAGTTCCGCGACACGAAGGCCAGCCGTGTACAGCGTCTCCAGAATCGCGCGGTCGCGAAGGCCCAACTGCGTATTGGCCGGCGGGGCTTCGAGAAGAGCCGTGACTTCCCGCGTGGTTAAATAGTGTGGCAGTTTGCGACCGACGCGGGGCGTTCGCAAGGCCTTGGCCGGGTTGGTTGATGTGAGACCTTCCCGGCAACAGTACCGAAACAGACTGCGAAGGCAGGCCAGGCGACGGGCGATCGTCGTTCGCTGGTAGCCGCAGTCGTGCAGGTAAGTCAAATAGCCACGCAGAAACGCGATATCAACTTCGTCGGGCCGCGGCACCTGTCCCTGATCGTGGCAATAGTCGAGGAACGAAGCGAAATCTTCCGCGTACGCTTTTCGTGTCAGCTCAGAAGCATTCCGTTCGACATGCAGATAGCGCAGAAATCCGTCGAAAGCTGCTTCCAAGATTCACGTTCCGTTCAAGCCGATTTGCGGTAATGATTGTGGTCGTCGCAACTCGTTTTGGCGGTTCCGCGTCGCAGAGCGCGAACCCGCTGGCTCATCACCGCGGCGTCGTACCACGAGAAGTTCAATTCCGGATCAGCCGCGTAACGTCCGAGTGTCTGCAGCAATTCATCGACGCTGACTTCGTCGTAGAGGAAGATGTATCGCTGGTCCTCTTTCACCAGCGCCAGCACGTTAACCTCTTCCCCCATTGCCGCGACTCCCTTCGCATTGCACCGACTGCCGTTCCTGTCCCTACCCATTATCGACCTCACAATGGCTTGTCTGCAGAGCAATTGCTCGAACCGTCACAGCCGGACTTTCCCGTTGTCGGATTCGAAAATCGCTGGAATTGAATGGATTTCGACTCATGAAATCCGTGGGAATGCGACTCACATTCCCTGATTGCAAGAACCGCGCCAGAGAGACCGACGAACGTTCGAATCGACCCGGCAGCCTCCGCAAGTCGTGCAGCGCAGACGCATTGCAGCGAATAGCCGCCTGCCGATTGATCGGATCAGTCGTAACGGCGTGTTGCGAGGACGTACCGCTTGCGCGATTCGCCGCCATGCAGCTGGAGCATCTCGAGAATCATCCGATGCATGCAGAAGCGGATGAAATCCTCACTGCGATGCAGATGTCCCGTCCAGCCGCCGCTCCGCTGGTCTCCGCTCAACTCGAGATAGTTGCGCAGACTGGCCGTGAAATCGGCGTCGGCCCCGTCGAACACTCGCGTGTACGACATATAGGGCAGAGGCTCGAAGGCCTGCGGTTCGGCGTAGATCTGCAAATCGTTGAGCATCTGAGGCGTGATCTGCCCCGAAGTCAGCTCAGTCGCGTTCTGTTCCGGAGCGGTGGCAGGGGGATCCATCCCGATCTGCACCGGCACCGAGAGTCGCGGGTTCTTTTCGTAATTCAGCTGCAGGGCATCGGCCAGAGCCTTTTCCCATTCAGTCTGCAGCGGATCGATATCCTTGGCGTCTTCGGAGGGCTGATCAGCGTTCTGGGCCCGGATCACCTGGGGATTCGCGTGAGATTCGACAGCTGCCGTCGAAGGCCAGACATCGACACAGCGGTTCCACCACGACTTCCCCGCGGCTTCTTCGCGAGCTGCCTTCATCTTACGACGAAGCTCAGGATCGATCGCGATTCCCGGCTGGAAGTCGGGCATTCCGGGCGTGTACCAGGAAACCTGCAAGCCGAGACGTGGTGGGTAATAGGGCGTGTATTCGGTGATCGCTCCGAAGCAAATGCCGTCGGCATCGAGGATTTCGGTCAGCCGCAGCATGTCGGCCGGTGAATCGAGATTCAGCTGATGTTCGACGATGGCCGTTTCGACCACGCCGACGGGAATCACCTGAAACCCGGGGATCTTCTGCAGTTCGGTGTAATAGGCCTCGGCAAAGCGGCGGCCATCGACACTGCGTTCCGGAGAGAGATTCACGAAGGGAGCGACAGCAATGCGAGAGAGATTGGGAGCGGGGTTCGAGACCCCTACTTCGACAATCGCACAGCCGGTCATGCAGCACGAGAGACCGCACAAGAGTGCAGCCGCAGTAATCCAGATTCGGTGCATGACTTCATTCCCCGTTTTTGCTCCGCCGTCCAATCGTTATCATCGGTCGAACCGGAAGAATGACTTTAATCGGAAAAGTCCGCCTGTCTTAACACGAGTGAGTCACGCCACGAATGGGGCTCGCGAATCCCTGAAACGAACGCCACCATGTCCGCCGAAATCCGCTCCGCCCGTCCGGAAGACGCCGCGAGTATTCTCAGCCTGATTCAGGAACTCGCCGACTACGAAAAGCTTTCCAACGAAGTGGTCGCCACGCCCGAATTGATCCGTGAAACGCTGTTCGGCGAACGACCGGTGGCCGAGTGTCTGCTGGCGGAATTGGACGGCCAGTCGGTTGGCTTCGCCCTGTTTTTCTACAACTACTCGACGTTTCTCGGCCGTCCCGGGATTTATCTGGAAGACCTGTACGTGCAACCGGTGCATCGGAAGCGGGGCATCGGCAAGGCTCTTTTCAAACGGGTCGCCGGCGTGGCGGTTGAACGGAATTGCGGCCGGATGGAATGGTCGGTCCTCGACTGGAACGAACCATCGATCGACTTCTACAAGTCGATGGGAGCCGTCCCAATGAGCGAATGGACGGTTTATCGCCTCACAGGCGAGACGCTGAAATCTGCGGCTGCGTATCAATAAACTCAGCCCGGAGAACCTGAAGTCCGCCGGGCTGATGAGATCGGTCAGCAGCGCTGCCCCTTAGAACTCGCCAATGACAAGGCGGTCATTACGGGCATGCAGTCTCTGATAGAGACCGAACCGGGTCGCGAGGCGGGTCGGGTCGTTGTACTGCCCCGGAGCCTGCGGGTTTGTGCTCGTGTTGCATTCCGCATTGTCCCAGCGGCATCCGCAGCCGTCGGCGGCTTCGGTCGTGTTCGAACTCGGGATGTGCTCGATGTTCTCCGAGATAAAACGCACCGAACCATCGCCCATGCAAAACTGCGCTCCGCCTTTGTGCTCGCTGCTGTAAGCATGGTAGCGCGCACTGCCGGCACTGGGATTGGTGAAATTCAGGCGATACTGTCCGCTGCGAAGGAACCAGTCATGGCAGCAGCTGGGATTTCCGTTGCCATCCACGCGGCCATAAAAGGACCCCATGGTATTCGTGCGAAGTCCGCTCGATTCGCCGACGAGAATCGTGTTCGTGGTGCCATCTTTGATGTCGGCGAATTTAATCGAACTGTCGGTCTGGAATGCTCCGTTACCACGAAAGCGGTTGCCCGGATCATCGTAAACTGCGAAGGCTCCCCCCGTGCCGTAATAGCTGGTCGTGGCGATTCCCGGTCCGCGAACATTATAGGGATCAGATGCTCCGTTCAGATCGATGTTCTTCGGCCGTTCATCGCTTGGGCAGTGCAGCATCGGGAAGAATTGACGCATCGCCGCCAGGTTCTGCAAGGCAGCCGGGGTTCCGGTCTGGGTTCCAATCTTCAGATTGAAGTCGATGGTATCGTACAGCGACGCCTGCTCCAGAAAAGGCAGCAGCATCGCCCCCCAGGAATAGCCGGCTCCACGAAAGACGCCACTGACAGCCGCCCCGCGGACGCGTCCCGGAGGGAACGTGCCGTGAGTGTCGTGGTAATTGTGCAGCGCCAGTCCGAACTGCTTCAGATTGTTCTTACACGACGACCGCCGGGCAGCTTCCCGTGCCTGCTGGACCGCCGGCAACAGCAACGCCACCAAAATAGCGATAATTGCGATTACAACTAACAGTTCAATAAGTGTGAAGGCCGTTCGCTTTTCCATTGGAAGATTACGAACCTTGTCCTGATGAGTACGCATTTCAACACACCTTCCAGAAGGGGAGGAACGGGTAAGCCGGCGGAGGAATCAGCCTCCGGAAAATGAGCAAGCACAATATCGGTGCCACAGATTATCGACCGGCCAGGGGGATGCAACCACAAAACAAGCAGATGTTCACTAAAATGTGTAAATGTTCACAAATCGCTTCTATCCAATGACGCAGGCTGGGTCGCAAACACGCACGGAATCCGGAAACTTCCTGAAATTTCGCGGCTCGATCACCCCGTCCGCGTCAGCCCCAGTTGTTCGCCAAAGCGGTCGATGACCCGAAGTTTCAGGGGAGCGAAGTCCGGCTCGTCGATTGTTCCCGATTCGACCATGCGGGTCGCCGCACCACTCGTTTCAGACAGGATCTGCTCATCGCGGGCGAAGTCAGTCAGACGGAACGGCTGGTTGCCGTGCTGCTCGGTGCCGAGGACGTTCCCCGGTCCACGCAGTTCGAAGTCGGCTTCAGCGATCTCGAATCCGTTCGCCGAGCGTTCGACGGCTCGCAGACGCTCCAGCGAGTCTTCGTTATCGGACTTCGAGAACAGGAAGCAGTATCCCCGGAAAGCTCCGCGGCCGATTCGTCCCCGCAGTTGATGCAGCTGAGAAAGCCCGAACTGCTGGGCATCGAAGATCACCATCAACGAAGCATTCGGCACATCCACCCCGACTTCGACCACGGTCGTCGCGACAAGAACATCCAGCTCCCGTTCGCGAAAGCTCGCCATGATCTCCTGCTGCTCGCCCCGATCCATCTGGCCGTGCATCAATCCGACGCGGAAATCTCTCAACTCGCCCGACTGAAGAACTTCGTGAATCTGCACCGCTCCAGCGGGAGCGTCCGCTTCCGGGGAATCGATGTACGGGCAGACGACGTAGACCTGCCTGCCTTCACGGATCTTCTCTGCCACGAACTGCCACGCCTTTTTGGCGACCTTCGCGTTGAGCACCAGGGAGGTTACGACCGGCTGCCGGCCGGGGGGAAGTTCTGAGATGACGGAAAGATCGAGGTCGCCGTACTGGGTCAGACAGAGACTTCGCGGGATCGGCGTTGCGGTCATCACGAGCACATGAGGCACCTTCTCGGCTGCACGAAACTGGCCCCGCTGGATGACGCCGAATTTATGCTGCTCGTCGATCACGGCGAGTCCGAGCTGGTGATAGCGAACATCGTTCTGAATCACCGCTTGGGTTCCGAAGATGAGTTGCATCTCACCCGAGGCAATCTGTTCGAGCCGCTCCCGACGCACGGACGCGGTGAGATTACCCGTGAGCAGACAGCGTTTGACTCGACTGTGGAGCAGCGCCTCGTTGATCGTCTGCCAGTGCTGCTGGATAAGCAGTTCCGTCGGGGCCATGAGGACCGCCTGATACCCGGCCGCAATCGTGGCGAGCATCGCGTAAATCGCGATCACGGTTTTCCCGGCTCCAACATCGGCCTGCAACAGACGATGCATCGGCTGTTCGTGGGCGATATCAGAGACGATATCCGCGATCGCCTGTTCCTGACCCGCTGTCAGATCAAACGGAAACAGTCGACGAATCCGGGCATCGATTCGCGGCGTGACGGAGATCTCTGGTGATTTCTCACGCGTTCGGCGAATGCGACGTCGCAGTGCCATGCCGACCTGAAAGTCGAGTTGCTCATCGAACACGAGCCGTCTGCGGGCCGCCTGAAATGATTCAACAGTGTCGGGCCGATGCAGTTGCCAGAGGGCCTGCTCCAGTCCGGGGAGCGAATACTTGTCCCGAAATCGCTGCGGCAGATGATCGGCAACCTGACCTTTCACCAGTTCCAGAGCCGCGTGGATATAGCGACGCAGGACTTCGAGCGAGATTCCCTCGGTCAGCCGGTATTTGGTGAGCACTTCCCCTTTGGCCTGCTCGTCGTCTTCATCGAGCCATTGCAGACGCGGGTTCGTAATCTCCCAGCGATTGTCCCGGAACTTCGGCTTGCCTGACCAGAGGACGAACCGCTCTTCCTGCAGTTGTCGCAGCATCCAGGGCTGGTTGAACCAGACGCCGCGAACGAGTCCGTCGTCGGTACGAAGGATGGCTCCGGTCATCGTCCGGCCGCGAGAGATGGCTTTGGAATCGGAATCGATGATTCGCCCGCGCAGCGTGTGAATTCGATCGTCGGTCAAATCGTTGACCTGCGAGAGGTGTGACAGATCGAGGACATCGCGGGGGACCAGCCAGAGCAGGTCGTGCACGGTCTTCACGCCCAGATTGCTCAGCAGGGCGGCTCGATGCGGTCCGACGCCGGGAAGATACTGAACCGCCATTTCGAAGGGCGACTCATCATCGGGCGGGCTGTTAAAGGATTCCGTTTCTGACATGTCCGCATTGGATCAAACCGGGTTCGCTGAAACCAGTCTGACCGCACTGATCATCAGCGGTAGTCTTCTTCGTGGCCGACGTATTCCGATGCGAACGCATTCAGAATCGTGACTTCGACTCGGTCTTCCGACAGCGTCAGATTCTGTTCGGCACTGCTTTCCGGCGTGTGAAAGTAGACAGCGATTCGCATGTGGTCGCGTTTGATCCGCATGTCGACGAGCCGTTGCCGAACCAGCTCTGCGCGTACAAACGCGAGTTCCATCCGCTGGTCGGGTGTCTGCAGATCGCCGTCCACGACAGCGGAAGTGAAGCTGCGAATTTCCAGCTTCTGCGGCTTCCCGGCCACTTCGCGGGCGATCGAGCGAAGTTCTGCTTCCATTTCGAAACTCAAGCGAGCATCGCCGGGTGAGAACACGATCGCCTGACCGGCGAGATGACTGTCGCCATCTTTGAGTCGCATTACGCGAATGTCCTGGCCCTGGGGGCCTTTCTGCCGGACACCACCCGTTCCTTTCTCCGTGTCGGCCTGAGAACCGAGTTTCATCTCCTCAAGCGATTCGACCAGCGAGTTCATCGGGAACTGTTTTCCCGGAGGAGCAGGGGGGCCACCGGCGTAGCCGAGATGCTGCCGGGCCGCCTCGAGAATGGCGCGGTATTTCTTGTCGGCTTTCACTTCACTCAGCGATACGAGCATGATGAAGAACGTGAGTAACAGCGACATCATGTCGCCGTAAGTCACGACCCATTCCGGGACGCCTGGTGGTCCGTCATCATCCATCGCGAGTCTCTCTGTCAGCAGCCGGGAAAAGGGGCAAGCTGAACAAGCCGACCGATCTGCAGATCGCGGGCAGTCTGTTGTCGATGCGATCGCCGTTCTTCCGTGAACGACTCTCCTTCCTGATATCGACCGGGCGGCCGGCAGAGCTGAATGATGAAAGAAATTGCCGCCAAAACCGCCTGTTTTCCGTCGTTTATCCTCCGTCGACCGCGAAATCGGAAAAATCGGAAAAGTTTCTCAAGTCCTCCCAAAGCGATGTCGATGTAAGAGAACGGTGCAGTCCCTCTGCACTCCCCTCCCCAATTCACCGGGCCAGACGGCACCCCTGCCGAGCGGGCCGGCCCCTCCTCCTGACTCCAGTCTTCGTGTGAGATCATGAAAAATCCCCTCTCCACCGCGATCTGTCGATCGGCGATTGCCATTCTGATTCTCGGGTTGAGCGGCTGCTGCGGCGGTCCCTTCCGGGGCACCTGCATGACCTTTGAGCCGTGCATGTACGACTTCCGCTGGCCGGTTGTCTGTACGCCCTGCGATCCCTGCCTCGATATGTGCTGCGACCCCTGCTGGGATCAGTGCAATTGTGCGATGCCGCAGCGAATCATTCCGAAGCGGCGGAACATGATGACGCGGGCCACCTGGTGCCCGGACGACTACATGATGCCGCCACGTTTCCATGGACGCCGTCCGGCTCGTTGCTGTGTCAACCAATTCTATCCCCCGTCATGCGAAGCCCCCGCCTGTGTGGCTCCGGTGTGCGTGGCCCCGGCCTGCGTCGCTCCCGTATGTGCCGCTCCGGCCTGTGAAGCGCCGGTCTGTGCTGCTCCAGCCTGCGAAGCCCCGATGTGCGTCGCTCCAGCCTGTGCCGTGCCGGCATGTGTTGCACCGACCTGCGTCGTCCCAGACTGCGTCGCTCCCGCCTGTGTGGCACCGGCCTGCGTTGCCCCGGCATGTGCCGTTCCGACTTGTGAAGTTCCTGTCGCCTGTGCAGTTCCGGAGTATCCGGTTTCAAGCCACTACTCGGGTCGTTCGAAACGGGCCTACTACGAACAGGATCTCCCCCCGATCGACGATGTCCCGGACGGTTCTGGCGGTCAGTTCCCATCGGACGAAGATGCTCCGATCGACCTGCCCGATCCGGAATCACATCAGCAGTCGAAGCCCAAGCCGAAGAAGAAAGACTCCTCGGTGAAAGAGGGAGCGAAGGAAGTCGAGCCGAATGAACCAGCTCCGATGAAGAAGAACGTTCCGGACGCCTTCCCGCCGGACGAGCCGAAGCCGATGCCGAAGCCAAAGACAGACGACAAAGCTCCGACGTTCGATCCTCCGTTCGAAATGCCTGAAGAAAAGAAAGAAGGCGAAACGGCTCTGGGACCACCGCTCGTTCCGCCCGTTCGCTGATCGTTGGAACTCGCTCGCACTTGAGACCTGCCGGAACCTGAAGCCGGCAGGTCTTCTTCATTGAGGCGGACGGTTGCGATCCGGAAACGCGGCGGTTTATCGTATTCGATGAATACTCCCCGCTTTGCCTTACCGGACCTCACCAGCCAGGAAGCCCCGATGCCCATCCACCCTGCCAGCACGAGTCGCCGTTACGGAATCGATCGCCGCGAGTTTCTCCGCTATCTCGCCACGGTGTCCGCGATCCCGACCCTCGCATTGCGGGCGGAGGACAAAGTCTCCCGAAACCCGACGTTCAAATCGAACCCGTTCACACTTGGCGTCGCCTCCGGAGATCCGGTCAGTGACGGCGTCGTACTCTGGACGCGACTCGTCCCCGAGCCGTTCAACAACGAAGTCTTTTCGCCGACCCCAATCGAAACCAGGTGGGAAGTCGCCGAAGACGAAGGCTTTCAATCAGTCGTCCAGTCGGGCACGGCCCTCGCGACGCCTCAACTCGGGTATTCCGTGCATGTGGAAGTCGAAGGGCTCAAACCGCATCGCTGGTACTTCTATCGCTTTCATGCCGGGAAGGAGTCGAGTCCGGTCGGACGCACACGAACGACTCCCGAACCAGAGTCGATGCCGGAACGCCTGCGATTCGCTTTTACATCCTGCCAGCACTACGAAACGGGGTACTTCAACGGCTACCCGCACATGCAGCAGGAAGACCTCGATCTTGTTGTGCATCTCGGCGACTACATTTACGAATACGCCGGCATCGACAACCGGGTCCGCAAACATCACGGCGGCGAGATCGTCGACCTGAATGACTACCGGAATCGCTACACGCAGTACCGCCTCGATCAGGACCTGCAGGAAACGCATCGGCTGTTTCCCTGGCTCGTGACCTGGGATGATCATGAGTTCGACAACAACTGCGCCGGGATCGTCTCTGAAGAAGATGGGGTCTCGCCGGAAGAGTTTCTGCTGCGTCGATTGAACGCCTATCAGGCCTACTACGAATTCATGCCGCTGCGTCGAAGCTCCTTCCCGCAGGGGCCCGATATGAAGCTCTACCGGAGTTGTACCTACGGTCGCCTCGCCAACTTCCAGATCCTCGATACGCGGCAGTACCGCACCGATCAGCCGAATGGCGATCACCAGAAGCCGCTCGTCGGCAAGGTGTTCGATCCGCAGACGACGATGCTCGGCCGGGAGCAGGAAAACTGGCTGATGTCGAATCTACTCCAGTCGACCTCGACGTGGAACGTACTTGCTCAACAGGTGATGATGGCCCCGCTCAATCGCGGCACGCCGGAAGAAGCGCTCTACAGTATGGACCAGTGGCCGGGCTACGAGTACAGCCGCCGCAAGCTGCTCAACTTCATGCACACGCGCAACATTCCGAATCCAATCGTGCTGACCGGCGACATTCACACCAACTGGGTGAACGATCTGCAGGTCGAAGGGCAATCGTCGAAGTCGCCAGTGGTCGGCACCGAATTCGTCGGGACCTCTATGAACTCCGGCGGCAACGGCGGCAACAAGATCGCCGAGTTCGAACGAGCCGTCGGCCAGAACGACTTCGTCCACTGGCACAACACGAACCGCGGCTACGTCTCCTGCGAAGTCACGCCGGAGACGTGGACCTCAAACTTCCGCATTACGCCGGTCGTCAACACACATGGCTCGCCCGTCGAGACGGCTGCTTCGTTCGTCGTGGAACAGGGACAACCGGGAGCAAAGAAGGCGTAAGCGGACGGTTCAACGTGGAGAAATCAATTCGGCGTCCCGTTGACAAGGAACACGGAAGACAAGCCTCTTGTTGCTCTGCAACACAGAGATGAATCTCTGTGCCATCCATTCTTGCTGCAGGCGGAATCAGGCGCAAACCGTATCTCAGCGAACGGACGCCTTCGATTCGCCCCGGCGACGCGCGTGCTCGGCTGTCTCCTGATCGATCAGCTTCCGAATGGCCGTCGCCAATGGCACGGCGTCGGTGTACCGCTTTCCGTAATCGAGATTGAATTCGTAGTCGAACCCGGGGGGATTGGATCCCTGATTGTGCTGCAGCAGTGTTTCAATCTTATCGAACGCCTTGGCCACCTCGGCCTCGGGAGAACTCGCGTTCTCGTACTCGTCCCACAACTCAAGGAACTCCTGCTGAAGTGACTCGGGCAGGGGACTGATCAGCGATTGGAAATCGTTGCGTTCATTGTCGGATTTCGGAGCGGATGCATCCTGAGACGGAGCAGGAATGTCGCCATTCAGGACTTCGCCCAGGTCGTGAATAATACAGATCCGCAGCAGGCGGAACAGATCGATCCCGGGCAGCAGATCGGCGAAGGTGACGACGAGCAGCGTCAGCCGCCATGTATGCTCAGCAACGCTTTCTGGACGCCCTTGTGCAGTGAAACCGCTACGAAGCGTATCTTTGAGCTGTTCGGCTCGACGGAGAAATTCGAGCCGGGATTTGATCGTCGCTTCGTCCACGTGTCTGCCTTCCGTCGATGTGCCTCAATACGAGAAAGAGACACACTTCGGAACGGGCACGTTCGCGTTGCTTACAGATGATACTCGTCGGCCGAGAACGATTTAAAACCCCGCATGCCCAGACGGCGACGGCGGCGAATGTGGATCAGCCGATGCTTCCGTTTGAGCACATGCACGAGCCATTTCATGATGGGATAGCTCGGCACGGCACAAGCCAGCCCGACGACCAGAGAGCCGATAATCAGCGGCCAGCCGAACTCCCAGGTGAGCTGAACGAGCGACTGCCACCAGTCGGCCCAGCCGTTGTATTCCAGAGCCTCTTTAAGATCCTGCCGTGTGACACTTCCAGCGACAAAAAACGTTCCGACCCAGTAATTGAACCAGTAGATCGGAACGGTGGTAACCGGATTGGAGATGTAAACGGCAATCAGCCCGGCGACGCGGTTGAACTGAAACAGCGGCTTGAACAGAGCCGCAAGGGCCAGGACAAGCACCATCTGGACCCCGACCGTGGGTGTCATGGCGACGAACACGCCGATGGATGTCCCCAACGCGATGGAATGCGGCGTGTCGTTGAGCGTGACAATCTTCCGCAGCCACAACTGAGGCGAGACGTACCACCACCATCTCCACCGGGCGGACTGGCGGAGTTGGCTGCGATCGATCGATTCAGGCGAATCGCGATGAGCCGGCGTTTTGGTAGGCATCACGCACGTCATTACTGAAGGGGTACGGGAGCGTTCTGTCCCGGTTCTCGCTCAGGTTCCTGGGGGATCGGTGGTTGTTCTTCGGTTGGTAATTCGTTCATCGGCTCGACGGGCGCAGGTTCTGACTGTCCATCAGGAACTGGCCCCGGATCCGAGGAAATTTCCGAATCCCGGGCGCTTTGGGGGACTTCCGCCGGTTCGCGGTCGCCCGAACAGCCCATAACGACCAGCAGGAGCAGGGAGAAAAGGCAGAGTCCGAGTTTTCGTTCCGTCATGGTCAGCCTGTCTTCGTCTCTAAGGTGTGGAAAATCAGATCCATCGCCGAATTATAGCCTACGACTCGCCCAAGTTCATCCAGCGGGGTCGGATTTGCCGATTCCAGGGAACCTGCGTGGAAAGGGCGGTGTCTGAGAGCCCGGAAGAGCTGGGAATTCGCCTCGATCCGGATTCTTACTTGTTCTTCGATTCGATTTTGCTATCGTATCGCAGGCTCAGCCACCTGCAGCCATGCGGTGGCGGTGTCGACAGACGAAGGCGTAGCTCAGTTGGTAGAGCAACGGACTTTTAATCCGTAGGTCCAGGGTTCAAGTCCCTGCGCCTTCATATTCAGGACGTTTCCCGGTTTCGGGGAACGTCCTTTTTGCTGCGCGGTCAAATACGCAGGACAGGCTCCTGCCTGACCGGGCTGCTCACCTAACGGGCGGCGACGGAGGTGTCTTCGTCGTTCTTGACCGTGATCGTTCTCCGGGCGATTTCGACGTTGTTACAGTTCAACACAAACTGGTATTCGCCGGCCGCCAGATCGACGGGCAGTTTGTAGCCGAACGTGTAGCGGAAATTCTCGCGGGTCAGGGCTCCTTCAATCTGCTGCAGCACGCTGCCGCGGCTGTTGTGCAGATCGCATTTCAGGTACAGATCGTCGAACGGCGGAATCATGTTCGCCTGAACCATCAGAAAGTCGCCCGCGTCAAAGGTGGTGCCAAATTCGGTCACCCGACCAGCGACCATCCACTGCCCGATATCGAGTGACAGCAGCTTGTCTTCCTCGCGAATCTTGTCGTGCGTCTGCAGCATGTTCATGGCCACGTCGTGCGAGAGTGGCTGCAACTGATATCGCCCTTCGGCCCGGCGGGTTCCGAAGCGATCGGAGGCGTGCTCGAAGTAAAGGCCGGCGGCGACCACCGCCAGACAGATCGGCACCAGGCCTCGGGTTCCGACGCGTCCACAGCTCTCGCCGATGGCCAGCGAGACACGATGCGGTAGCCGGGAAAGCGTCTGCAGAGCCGGTGATCGCCGGGCGAGCCGGGCTCCGAACGCTCGCAGTTTTTGAACGTCTTCCGGCGTCGTGAAAGCCAGGTAGATGCTCGTGCAGACAAGCGGGAAGATAAACAGCCCCAGCAGCAAGGTGGTCATCCCGTGGAACATCGCTCCGATGAGAAGCATGGGAATCCGCATCCGCTTCTGCCAGACGGCGAAGATGAACGCGATCTCCCAGACAATCGTCGCATAGCCGCCGGGAATCAGCAGAACCGGGTAAGCGGAGAACAGCTCTCCAATCGGATTGTAGTGGTTCACGTTGGCCAGCAGCCAGAACCGCAGTTGATCGCCGCTGAAGAAGGTCGACGTCTGCAGCTTCGTGATGGCCGCTCCAAAATAAACAATGCCAATGAAAATCTGCACGAGACGCTGCGGCCACATCTCCACGGCTCGTCCGGTTCCGAGCAGCCTCATGGGCGACTTCACGCCCTGACGCTTCAACTCGAGCCAGCGATCGACCGACCAGACGGCTCCACATTGAGAGAGAGCGAGCAGGAAAAAAGCATGGGAGGCAATCACCGAGTATTTCGTGATCGTGCTCAATGAATCCTGTAACGTGAAGTACGTGAAGAGCACGCACACACAAACGGCGGCAAACCGCGTTTTCCAGCCGAAAATCAGCAGGACCATTGCCAGCAGCATGAAGGTGTAACAGGCGACGGCGAGCGGCCCCGACATCAGCGGCAGAAAGTCGAAGAAGCCAAAGTTGTCCGCGAGAGGAGCGGCGGCTCCGTCAGCCGAATACAGCTCTCGGACCCGAGTCCAGCGGCTGCCCATGACGAACAGCATCACGGACGTCAGCGAGATCCGCATCAGAGCCATTCCATACGGCACCTGACGGGCGAAGAAAAACTCGTTGAAAGCCTGTTTCCAGCTGGTCGTCTGCACGGTATCGGTGGCCATGGTCATCCCTGACTGTGAGGAGCAGGCCAACGCCTGCTGGTTTTGTTCAATGCCCGAATGTGTGCGGCATTCCGGGCGAGTGTGTTCAAGTCACTCAGTTGGTAGTCTGAAACGAAACCGGCTGAATCTGACTGTTCCCGGCCGACGAAATGGGCGTCGCCTGTTGCGGCGGCGGAAGCAGTTTGGGCTCGGTCACGGCAAAGACCTTGCGCGAATTCTTCCGCAGTTGAGCCAGTCTCGAATTCGTGTTCAGCTGGTGGGCCTTAATCGCCGCATGCCACGACATCTTCGCATCGATCGCCTCGCAGTCTCCGTTGTAGGTGACCCGAGTGTGGAAGTACGAATGTTTTTCCTTCGGGCCGTCGAATCGCCAGAGGTAGTCGGGGATGTTGTACCGCTTCGACCAGTTCTCTTCGATCAGATAGACCTGCTGAATCGGCTCATGCTCGGTATTGCGGAGGATATTCCGCGCAATCGAGCCGCCGTGCATGGCGAAGCTGTCGTAATCGATGCGGTTTGCCGGTCCATACGGCTGGTAATCGCCCCACGGCACCGGAGTGAGCCGATAATACTGTCCGCTGGCTCCCTGCGCGATGAGATGATTTCGGGTCTCGTAACCGGACCAGCCGCAGAACATGTCCCAGACAACGTAGTACATGGCCGGATGCGCGGCGTTCCCGAATTGCAGCGTATGCGAGGCGATCCCGCAGACCAGCGAGCCCAGGTAAAGCACAATAGTTGATATCGCAATCGTCCGTTTCATGTCGGCCCTCCCTGGCCATCTCAGATCGGTCGGATCAATCGCGGCAAAGTCTGCGAGAATCAGGATTTTCGGTCAAGATCAGATCCACCGCGACCGACGGCCGCAGCATCCCCCTTCGTACCGGCGGCATCCTGCCGCCGAATGTGCGTGACTCTCCCTGGTTGGATGGAAACGCTCAGGCCGCCTCCTTCCGCAGGGTTGGCTCTGAGAAAATCATTCAGGGCGGGAGCACAGCGATCAGGGCCCCACTCGGTACGCTCAGTTATTCCGCCACCCTCAACCAGTGGCACAGACATTCCTGTCTGTGGACAATAAGCCCGGCAACGGGAACTCCGTTCCACCGGCCAACTGTCCGGAATTCGCCTGTTTTCACGGAATTTCGGGGCAAATGCTCTTAGATCAGGCGATTCGGAGAAGTTCGGTGGTGCGATACTTGACGACCTGCGGCTCGATTGTGACACTGCACCCTGCTTCCTGTCTTTCGCAGCAATGCGGCGGGGATGAGAAGCTACCTCTGAGTGCGGTGGGACCGTGCTAACCGGGTCAGATCTTAACCGAAGCAGCCCTACGCTTCGTGTTTCCAGGTGCACGAGGAGGTAGCTTCCCGTTCCCGCCGGCGGCAAATGTCACGGGGTCCGCTGCAGGGCCCGATCTGCGAAGACAAACCCCTCGCCCCGATTCCGCCACCATGACCGAGGATTCGCTCACTCCTCTCGATCCGAAGCCGGCGCGAAAGAAATCTCCGGCGGGTGGGCGCTGGCGTTCCTATCTGCTTCAGGGTTACCGAATCGCTCTTCTTGTCGGCATCGTTCTGTTGATGCGGCACCATACGATCAGCCAGCGGATTCAAGGCGATCGCCCCATCGAACTCGAAGAAGTTCAGGCCCATTTGCCGGAAGCGAAGTCACTCCGCATCGACGACAGCGCCCGAGCCGGGCTGTTCCTCTTGAATGACGCCGGCGAAGAAATCGGCTACGCCCTGCGGACGAGCCCTCAGTCCGAAGACATCATCGGCTATGCCGGCCCGACAGATGTCTTGATTGTGATGGGGCCGCCGACTGCCGAGCCGAATCCGAAATCGCTGGCTCTTCCGTACGATTCGCCCGATCCTCCTCCGCTCGACACTCCGACGCGAAAAATCCTCGGCATCTCTGTTCGACACAGCTGGGATACGAAGCGACACATCAAATGGGTGGTCGAAGACGCCTACTTCATGAACTTCTGGAAGGGCCGGGACTGGGACAACCTCACGAAGGTCGACTTCTACGATGAATACATGGAGGGCGTTTCCGGAGCGACACTTTCCAGTATGGGCATTGCCAAATCGATCCAGCATCGGTTCCGCTGGTCAGAGAATCAGACTGAAACGGCTCCCGAGGTTCGCGTTTCCGCCACGGATATCGGATTGTGGATCGCCATCGGCATCGGTCTTCTCGTCACGTTTCGTTCCGGCTGGAAAGGGAATACGAAGGTCTGGGTCGGTCTGAAGATCGCGGCCATCGTCTATGTCGGTTTCCTGAATGGTTCACTGCTCGCGCTCAGCCTGTTCGCCGGGTATGCCGCTCAGGGGGTCGCCTGGCAGATGGCTCCCGGACTGGTCACGCTGGTCGCGATCGCGTTTCTCACACCGGCCACAACCCGCCGGCAACCGTACTGCAGCCAGATCTGCCCTCATGGAGCCGCTCAACAGCTGTTGAGTCGCTATGTGCCGTGGAAAATCCGCGTGCCCCTGCGTGTCGCCGAGGGACTGAAGTGGACTCCCTGGCTACTGATCGGTGTGAGCGTATCGTTCTACATCCTCGAATTCCCGCTCGATCTGGCCTATCTGGAGCCGTTCGATGCCTACCTGTTCCGCCAGTCGGCCTGGATTCCGATTGCGATCGCTGTCGGCAGTCTGATTGTCTCGGCCTTCATTCCGATGGCTTACTGCAAATACGGCTGCCCGACCGGGCGCCTGCTGGAGTTCGTTCGCCACCACAGCCGAGCCGACCACTTCGGCCGCAACGAAGTCGCCGCCACACTCCTGTTGCTCGTAACCTGGCTCTCGGTCCATTACTACGACGCGGTGCAACTCTGGCTCGAACAGCAACTGCTGTAGACTCCACTCCGGCGCCCGTATCAGCATCTTGCTCAGTGTCGTTTCCTTCAGCTCGTAGGCTGGGATAGCCGCAGGCGTATCCCAGCAATTGGACGTTCGATGCTGGAATGAAACTGCCTTCCCTACTGGAACCAACAGGATGTGGCTTCGGTGCGGTTCCGACCTCTTTCTGCCGGTCGCACGCATTCGGCGGCAGGATGCCGCCGCTACGAATGGATTCGACGTGATCTCGGGCGGGCGAGTTGCGAAATCTTTGTGATCCCTGCAACATGGAGGCGACTCTTCTTCTGTTCAGCTTCAGGGATCCGACTATGATTCGCCGTTCTTTTCTCTGCACCCTCGCCACTGCGATGCTCTCTCTTCCACTCTTCGCCGCCGATGAGGCTCCGATAGAGAATCGGTTTGAATCCTCGATTCGCGCCTTCGAGAAGGCCGATCAGAACAATCCGCCGGAAGCAGGGGGGATTCTGTTTGTCGGGTCGTCGTCCATTCGGATGTGGGACACGGACAAATGGTTTCCCGAACAGAAGGTCATCAATCGTGGCTTCGGCGGTTCCCAGACCAGCGATGTCCTGCATTTCTTCGATCGCGTGGTCAAGAAGTACGAGCCGAGCAAAATCGTCTTCTACTGCGGCGACAATGACATCGCTCATGGCAAGACACCGAAAGAAGTCGTCGCCGATTTCCGTACCTTGATGAAGAACATCCGCCAGACCGTCCCCGGGGCCACGGTGTATTACCTGCCCATCAAACCGAGCATCAAACGCTGGGACATGTGGGACGACATGGACGCCGTGAATCAGAAGGTCCAGAAAATGGCCGAGCGACACGACGACCTGGTCTATGTCGACACCGCCACCGTATTGCTCAACGACGAGGGGCAGCCACGGGACGACGTCTTCGCAAATGACGGACTGCACCTGAATGAAACCGGCTACGAACTCTGGACCGATGTGGTGAACAAGGCGATCAGCGAGTAGCATCAACCCCGGGAGGACGCGACGAATGTCAGAAGAACTTACCTCGGAAGACCGGGAGAAAATCGTCGAAGCTCTGTACGCGGGGCAGAAGATCCAGGCGATCAAAGATTACCGCGAAGCGACCGGAGCCGGACTTAAAGAGTCAAAAGAATTCATCGACGCTCTGGAACAGAAGCTGCGAGAAGAACATCCCGACCGGATGAAGCCGGCGGCGTCCGGGTGTTCGTCCACCGCTTCGATGCTGATGATCGTTGTTCTGGCGACGATTGCCGGGGCGTGGGTGATGAGTACCTGAGTGGCGGCCAGTTCTTCGGATTTCTGGCGGTTTTTCCGGTCCGCTGGAAAAACTGGGAGATCTGGTGTACCCTCGCCGATGATCAGGCAAATGCATGGTTATTTGTTTGATTGTCCCTCCCCCCACAGATATAGTGGCAGTAGGTCGCACTGCAGCGAGTGTCTCCCGGCACCGTCGACCGTATCTTCTTACGAA
The DNA here is from genome assembly GCA_017795105.1 of Planctomycetaceae bacterium. Lineage (GTDB taxonomy): Bacteria > Planctomycetota > Planctomycetia > Planctomycetales > Planctomycetaceae > Rubinisphaera. Next base: position 3,481,502 of record CP051247.1, on the reverse strand, counting down.
CGTACATTTGCGCGCAGTGACGTCGTCGATCTGGTCCCCCGCTGATGATGAACCTCGGGCGAGTCCGTCGACGGATTCCGGCTTCGCTGCGCGGGATACGCTTTTTCGTTCAACGGCTGGATGCCAATCCGCGTAATTCTTGTCGGGCAGTCTCCACGAACGGCTGCAAAGGAACTGATTGTGTCTGATTACGATATCCGAAAGATCAGCGTTGTCGCGATTATCGCGTTGGTCGTCGTGCGTCTGGCGATTGGCTGGCAACTGCTGTACGAAGGACTCTGGAAGTTCGATACCCAGAAAACCGCCTCGCCGTGGACGGCCGAGCCCTATCTGAAGGCTTCGTCCGGTCCGCTTCGCGGTTATTTCCGCAGTCTGACCGGGGATCCGAACGATCTCCGCGATCTCGATTACGCGACGGTTTCGAGCCGGTGGACCACTTGGGCCGAGAACTTCAAAGCCCATTACAACCTCTCCGACAGCCAGAAGCGGCGAATCGATGAGATGGTTTCAGGCCCCAAAGATTACCGTGTTGAACTCGCTCAGCTTCCTGCCGGGGTCGCGCTCGAGGGTAGCCTCGGTCGCATTCTGACCTTCGTTCCGGAAGAAAAACGACTCATTCTCGATGGCGAACTGCACATGACGCCCCGGGAAAAGCAGGCTCTGCTCGCTCAGGTCGATTTCGTTGATGGAGTCGACTCGGTCGATGACATTGAAGATCCGGTCGTGAAAGAATTCGTAACCCAGGTCCAGAAACTCTACGAGCGGCAGTCGCGGTTGTCCTACAAAGAACAGGCTCTGGCGAGCCTCGAGGGCGATCCGGAACTGGCCGGGTTCATCGATGACGAGCAGGCCGGCACAATCGACGGGGAACGCCTCGGCAAGATCGACATCTACCGCAGCCGTTTGGATCGGTACGAACAGAAACTCGCCAACGCCAAAACGAGCTTCGATTACGATCACCTCGAATACGACTGGAAAGAAATCCAGGAAATGCGAGCCGAACTGGTCGGACCGATCCGCTCGCTCGAATCGGACATGAAATGGCAGGCCGAACGTCTGCTGTCGACCGAACAGCTGGCTCGCGGACCGATGCCGGCCGCATCAACGCCGCAGCGAAATATCGATCTGCAGACGATGTGGGCCCTGACGATCATCGGCGTCATGCTGATGGCCGGGTTCCTGACGCGAGTGGCCGCACTGGCCGGAGCATTCCTGCTTCTACAGTTCTACCTGGCCATGCCTCCGTTCCCCGGCTATCCCGAGCCCCCGGGCACGGAACACGCTGTCATTGTGAACAAAGTATTTATCGAAGTCCTTATCCTGATTGCATTTGTGTTTCTCCCCTCGGGTCGCTGGTTCGGAATTGACGCCGTCTTCTCCGGCCTGTTTCAGAAGAAACCTGCTGACGACCATTCCTGACGGCTGCGGCCGCCTCAGCGGTTGCCGTCAGATACGAGTTCCGTTTGTTGATTCAGAGGTTTTTCCCGCTGCCCAGACTGCAGAAGCGCGGGGCCTCCCTGTTTTTGTGTAAGAGGTCGAAGAGATGTACTTCACACCCGAAGAGAAAGTCATCGGCACGGATAACTTCCACACGGCTGTCGGTTCGACGCGTCGTGATTTCCTGATCGGCTCAGTTGCAGCCGGGACCGCAGCGGGTGCCACCTATTTCGGCTACTCGAAGCTTGATGGAAATCCGGTCAAAGTCGGCTTCATCGGCACCGGGGACGAAGGCAGCATTCTGCTGAACGAGCATCCGCCGGAATACATGGACATCGTCGCCATCGCCGACCTGCGTCCGACCAACCGTAAGCGAGCCTTCGACGGCGACGGTAACGACGTTCGTCAGGGCCTGGTTCGGAAGCTCGGCCCAGATTGCAAAAAGACCATTAAGGTCTACAACGACCACAAAGCCCTGCTGCAGGATCCGGATATTGAAGCGGTCGTCATCGCCGTGCCGCTTAATCAGCACGCACCGGTTGCCATCGACGCTCTTAACGCCGGCAAGCACGTCCTCTGCGAAAAGCTGATGGCGCACAACATCTCGCAGTGTAAAGAGATGATCAAAGTCGCCGAAGAGAACAACAAACTCCTCGCCGTCGGTCACCAGCGTCACTACAGCGTGATGTACGACAACGCCAACTACATCGTGCAGCAGGGTCTGCTGGGCGATATCAAGTTCATCCGTGCTCAGTGGCACCGGAACAACAGCTTCCCTGGACGCGACAGCTGGCAGAACAAGATCAACCCGATTGACCGGGCCGAGCTCGAAGGTCGCGTGAGCGAATTCGGCTACGATGACATGGAGCATCTGGTCAACTGGCGTCTGTACAACAAGACCGGTGGCGGTCTGATGGCCGAACTCGGTTCACATCAGCTCGATGCCTGTTCGATCTTCCTCGGCAAAGTCCACCCGATTGCTGTCCAGGGTTACGGCGGACGGAACTTCTACGGCGTCAAGGGAGTTGGTTCGCTCGACAAGCAGCAGGATCAGCGGGAGATCGATGACCACGTTTACGTGACCTTCGAATTCCCCGGCCCGAACTACAAGGAAGACCAGAACGACAAGGTCATCGTGACCTACTCGTCGATCAACACGAACCGCTTCGAGCCTTACGGTGAGTCGGTCTTCGGCAGCCGGGGCACGATGTACATCAACATGGAGCAGGAAGCTCTGCTGTTCAAGGAAGCTTCGCCGACCACGGGTGGAGGCGGAACCGAACAGCGGCTGTACGTCCTCAATGGCAGCGACGGCCAGCCCGTGCTCGATGCCAGCGAATCGCTCGCACCGTCGGCTAATGCCGCCGTGGCTGCTGCCGCGACGCAGAAAGTCAGCCGTGGCTACACCGAGGAAATGGAGCACTTCTGCTACTGTATCCGCAATAACATCTTCGCTCCGCCGAGCGAAGGCGGCCTGAAGTGCAACGGCACCGTCGCCATGGCCGACGCCATTATGGCCCTCACGGCCAACCTGGCGATGAAGTATCAGAAGCGAATCGTCTTCAAAGACGAGTGGTTCGATCCCAAGAATCCGGCCACACCGGAAAAAGATCCGGAAATTATCGGCTGATCGACTTGCTTATTTAGTCTGTCAGTTGACAATGAATGACCGCAGAGCCGCACGCGCGAACCTCGCCGTGCGGCTTTCTGTTGATTCGGGCCCGGGCCTCGCACAGATCGCCCCGTCACCCCGGATCCGATTCAGTACCGGTCAAATAACGCACGTTCGGGAACTCGTCACGTTTCCTGCTTCGATGGACCCGGGTGGTCCCGATCGATTCAGCCGGAGTCACGCAACCGGGAGGGTTGTGAGTCCGCATCGCTTTCAGAACTCGTGCAGTCCCTGAGCCCGGCGGATTTCGTTCAACACGGCTGCGAAGCAGCGCTCCCGACTGCGCCCACAGATCAACTCACCATTCGCGGAACGTCATGGCGTCTCAAAAATTTGCACAGCTGATTATCTTCGCCATCGTGGCGATCGACCTGCTCGGGTTTGCCATCGTGCTCCCGCTGCTGCCACGTTACGGCGACTATTATCAGGCCGATGAACTCACGCTCGGCATGCTCATGGCCTGTTTTTCGGCCATGCAGTTCCTGTTCGCTCCGCTCTGGGGGCGACTGTCGGACCGTATTGGACGTCGTCCCGTGCTGCTGGTCGGCCTGGTCGGCTCGACCTTCTTTTACGGCGTGTTCGGCTGGATCTCGACCTTCGCGGCTGATGAGTTGTTCCTCGGACTGGCTCCGCTGACCTGGCTGTTTCTCTCGCGAATCGGGGCAGGGATCTCCGGAGCGACGATTTCGACCGCTCAGGCGTTCATTTCCGACAGCACCTCGAAAGCCGATCGCGGCAAAGGAATGGCCCTGATTGGAGCCGCGTTTGGCGTCGGTTTCACGTTCGGTCCGCTGATTGGAGCCATGTTCGTCAGCAGCGACCCCACCGCGACGCCGAGTCCGTACCCGGGCTTTGTCGCCTCCGCCATTTCCGGGCTCGCCCTGCTGATTGCCATTTTCAAGCTGCCCGAATCGCTGCACGAAGGCTCGCGGCCCGCCGGAGCCCACTGGCTGAGCCTGCACGATCTGCGGATCGCGGTGGCTCGTCCCACGATTCTGCTGCTGCTTTCGACCATCTTTGTCGCGACGTTCGCGTTCGCGCAGTTCGAAACGACGCTTCCGTTCATGACCAAACTGATCGGACTGAGCGATCGTCAGAACTTCTTCGTTTTCGCCTATATCGGACTGCTGCTGACCCTGTTTCAGGGGGGCCTGATTCGCCGGTTGATTCCGCGTCTCGGCGAGCACCTGACCGGGATTCTCGGCTCGATCTGCCTGGCTGTCGGACTGCTGCTCATTGGCTGGGTCGCCAATGGGGGCTCGTTCACGCTGCTGATGGCCGTTCTGCCCGTCAGCGTGCTTGGCTTTGCGGCCGTCACCCCGTCGTTACAGGCGATGCTCTCTCTGGGAGCCGCCGACAACGAACAGGGGGGCGTTCTGGGAATGGGACAGAGCATGTCGGCTCTGGCCCGGATTTGTGGACCGGTTGCCGGTTACGCCATGCTCGGGTCGGGCATGCCGCTGATGCCGTATCTGTCGGGAGCCGTGCTGATGCTCGTCGTCGCCGTGCTGATTTCGTTCGTCCGCAAGTCGTTTGACCACAGCGCCGATCACTCGCTCACCACGCCCGCCACCGAGCCCGAAGCGGCTGTCGCGGGTTCTGCTCAGGAATAATTGCCATGCGCAAAGACAAAAACACTCGCTCCAAGCGGTCTTCCGTTCCGAATCGCCGTCCATCCAAAGGGCCGGCTCAGCCTCCCGTGGAATCTCAGGAGGAGTTCCGCCTGCAGAAATTCCTGGCTTCGGCTGGCCTGGGATCCCGCCGTCAGTGCGAAGAGATCATCCGCAGCGGCCGCGTCACCGTCGATGGCGAACCGGTCAACAACCCGGGCGTGAACGTCGACCCGTTGAAACAGGTGATCGAATACGATGGCGAGCGGCTCAAACCGCAGCCGATGAAGTATTTCGCCCTGAACAAGCCGCGTGGCGTGCTTTGCACCAATCACGATCCGGCCGGGCGAATCCGCGTTGTCGACCTGTTCGAGAAGGAACGGGTCCGCCTGTTTCCGGTCGGGCGGCTCGATGAAGACAGTGAAGGCCTGCTCATCGTGACCAACGATGGCGACTTCGCTCATCAGCTGGCTCATCCGCGGTATCGCATCTACCGCACGTACCGCGTGCAGGTGGTCGGCAATCCGACGCCAGACAGGATTCAGCAACTCAAGGACGGAATGTTCTTCCGCGAAGGAAAGTTCAAATTCCTGAATGTCCGACGAGCCGGGAAGCAGGGGAAGTCGACTTTTCTGGAAGTGACGCTCGGAGAAGGGCACAACCGCGAAGTGCGGCGTCTGTTCGCCCGAATCGGGCACAAAGTGATGTCTCTGCAGCGGGTCGCGTTTGGCCCGATCAAGCTCGGCAAGCTGAAGCCGGGCGATTATCGCCCCCTGACAAATGGGGAACTTGACGAATTACGGGAAATTTTGACCAGAAACCGGAAAACGCCGAAGGATTCCACGCGCAGACCGCGTCCTACTAAAGGTCCGGGGAAGGGCGCTGGAAAAGGTCCGGCCCGGGCCGGGGCCAAGTCCCGCGGTCCTGAAGGGTCGGAGAAGGAATCCGGCGGTTCGAAAAAGCGGATTCGGCGTCCCGGAAAGTCGCCTGCGACAAAATCGGTGGCGAAAAAAAAGCGGACGTACGTTTTTGATTAACGAACGTTGAACCTGACGAATTTGACGACTGTAGGAAATTTCCTGCTTGACCGGACGCGCAAGCATGTGAGAATGCGTCAGATTCTGTCTCCACAGCTGTGCAGAGGGTGTATACGTGCAGTTGGCTGCCCGTTGATACGCAACCCGTACCCGCACGCCGTTCCTGTGTAGCAGGTTCCCTGTGAGGATTTGAAACCAACTTATTGACACACCTGTACCCCCCCGGTTAGGTTCAGTTGCGTCACGGAAGTCATGGACAAGCAGGCCAGAATGTTGCATGGGCCGCAACCAGCTGGCGAGATTCCTGCGGCGCTGTCCCCATCTCGGGGCGCAGGAGTGAACTCCATGGATATGGCGTTACGCACCCTCTGAACGAAGATCGTGCGGTTCGATGAGCGAACCGGGCGAGCTTGCGGATCCTTCAGGTACCAGGCAGATGTCCCCCTGCGGCCACCTTCACGACCCGCGACTTTGACGATCATCATCCCGACTTCGTCCGACGTGCGCAGATTGCGCGCTCCATTTCCTGCAATTCGTACCCTCCATCATAGCTCCATTTTCGGGGCGTGATGACACAAACCTCGGAAAGTTGAATCACCATGCGACCGAACTGGCGTCATCTGCTCAATAACTGGTACGTTCGATCGTTCTCCCAATCGCTTCCCGCCACAAAGGCGCGGGGCACCCGCCGCTCGCCCGTCCAACAACTGGCTCGCCGCCCGCTGACCCGCCGTCGCGGCACCAAGCGGGACACGGCCCCCGCCAGCGAAGTCCTCGAAGGCCGCACGCTGCTCGCGGCCCCGGTCATTACGACCAACGGGGGGAATAACTTCTCGATCACGATCGAAGAAGATGCCTGGCGCCATCCGCTTTACAACCCGGATGTCGATTTCGGCACTAACACCTATCCGCAGAACGGTCAGCTGGCGTATTACGACGCCGACCCGATTTACGCGGGCGTGATTCTGGAAGATCCGAATACCGGTCTCTACCGCAACTACCCGGTTCCTCTGACGTTTCTGAACGCACGGGATGACGATGGGGACGCGATCCGCTGGGATCTCCCGAACGGGAACAACCCGACGCACGATGGAGACTCTTCCCGAGCCTTCCGCATCATTCAGGAAGGTAACCGGGCGAATGACGACGATTACGCGTACATCTCCGGATTCGACTTCAATACTAATCGCTACATCTGGTCGATCGGCTCGCTCGGTACCGACGAAGCCGCTCTGATCGTGAACGATCATTACGATTACGGTGGTGACGGCGGTGGTTACAGCTTCTACACCGGGCTGGCCGCCCCCGAAGACTTCATTCACGCTGCCTACGATGACACTGACGACCTGGCCAACTGGTTCGACGTCGACGGCGACATGTTCCTCGGCACGGATTCGGATGACGGCGGGGACTTCAACTTTGAGAATCAGTCGTCTCTCAGCGTTACTCCGCGAGCGATCTCCGGTAACAATGAGATCGACTCGATCACGATCACTGTCAACCTGCGGGACATCAACGATGCTCCGTTCATTCCAGTCGACTTCGATGACAGTGTGAACGTCTTCTACATCTCGGAGCACATTCGGCAGGGTGACTTCGTTGGCGACCTGATTGTCTACGATGAAGATAACAGCCCGCGAACTCAGCAGAACAATGCCGTGAAAGACGATCCGCTGCAGCTGTACGAGATCGTCAACAGCCCGAAGGTCGATGTCAACGAGAACGGCTACGACATCAACGATCCGGACCTGTTCGTGATCAGCCAGAACACCGGACAGATCAGCATCAACCCGCAGATCGATCCAAACCTGTCCGTCGCTCAGGCCGCTCTCCGCAAGTTCCTGAACTACGAGAATCCGGGCGGAAACGGCGACCCCTCTGCCGACCAGTATTACTTCTATGACTTCTATCGCTACATCGAAGACGATGTGACCGATGACTGGTACCTGCCGTTGCAGGTGCGTGTGACCGATTACCGCGACCTGAGTGATCCCCCGTTCGACGGCCGGGTCAACCTGCGGTCTCGCGATACCTACATCTACATCGGTCTGTCTGATGTGAGCGAATTCGCTCCGATTGTTCCGGAACTGGAACTGTCGATCGACGAAAGCACGCCGTCGAACAACATCAATAACCGAGTTGTCGGCATCGTCCGCCCTGACCCCGGTTACATCGAATCGGCCCCGAATGTGGTAACCGGGACTTACGACCGCGATCAGTTCTATACGTTCTCGATCGATCCGGCGACGAACCCCAACAACGCCTTCACGATCGTGCCGCAGGTCGATCCGGTCACCGGACTGGCCAAGACGGCAGAAATCCGCGTCAACAATCCGTCGGCGATCAACTACGAGGCGATGACGACCTTCACGTTGGGCGTGACCGTGACCGACGTCGGAATTAACTCGCAGTCGACACGAACGACCGTGACGATCAACGTCAACGATCTCAACGAAGCGACGACCTATCCGAGCAAGACGCTCACTCTTCAGGAGAACAGCCCGACCGGGACCTATGTCGGAACAGCGAGTGCGTCAGACGTCGACGTCTTCACCTCGGATCTGGTCTACTCGATCACCGATGGCAATCAGGCCGTGATTCTGATTACGTCGGGCAATCGGGCGAAATTCCAGGCACTCGTGCCAGACGCTCTGCAACTCGGCGACACGCTGACGTTCCAGGGAATCTTCCGACTCGACACGAGCACCGGGGACCTCTTTGTCGCCGACAACATCAGCAACGATTACAAGCTGAACGGCTTTAATCGGAACACCGACCTGTCCGGTGTCGATCCGCAGATGTTCCTCGATTTTGAGCAGACCCCGACCTTCAATCTGACAATGCGGGCTGAAGACCAGGGCAATCCGGATCCGTCTCACTCCTTCGACGATGCCAGCGTCCAGATCAATCTGACGAACATCATTGAAGGCACGCCGAATGTCAACGATCAGACGTTCCAGGTCAACGAGAACACGGCGAATGGCAGCCTGGTCGGCAATGTAATCGCGACTCGCGGTCAGGATTCGACCCAGCCGCTGGTTTACACCATCCAGTCTGGAAACATTGGCAATACGTTTGCGATCAACCAGAACACGGGTGCTCTGACGGTTGCGGCGAGTGGGAACCTCGACTTCGAAACGCGAACCTCGTACACACTGCGGGTCCGCGTGGCCGATTCTTCGAACTCGTCGCTGTTTGACGAAGCTCTCGTGACGGTCAACGTTCGTAACATCAGCGAGCCGGTCACCATCACGGCCAATCAGGTCTTCTCGGTCGACGAAAACGCTCCGAGCAACACCTCGGTCGGCACCGTGGCGATTACCGACAGCGATGTCGGGCAGACTTACACGTATGCTCTGCTCGGCGGTAACATCGGAGGCACGTTCGCCATTAACGCCGCAACCGGTGAAATCACCGTGGCGACGAACAATGTGCTCGACTTCGAGACCAACCCGACGTTCGTGCTGACCGTTCGCGTGAGCGACAGCGGCAACCCGTCGTTCTCGGACACCGAAACGGTGACGATCAATCTGAACGACATCGAACCGGAACCGCCGAATATTCAGGACAAGACTGTCAGCCTGAATGAGTTCTCGGCAAACGGCACGGTTGTCACGACGATCACGCCGGCCTCGGTCAGTCAGGGTCAGCAGGTCGCCTACTCCATCACCGGTGGCAACACGGGCGGAGCATTCGTGATCAACCAGCAGTCGGGTGTGATTACCGTCGCCAACCAGCTGGCTCTCGACTGGGATGACAATCCTCAGTTCCAGCTGATCGTTCGGGCCGCTGATGCCGCACAGCCTTCGCTGTTCGACACGGCGATTATCACGGTCAATCTGAACAACCTCGACAACCCGCCGCTGGTCAACGATCAGACGTTCCAGGTTCTTGAGAACTCCGCGAACGGAACCTCGGTCGGGACCGTGGTCGCTGTTGACGTCGACGACGAAGACACGCTGACCTACTCGATCGATTCTCAGACGACGGCCGGCATGTTCACGATCGATCCGAACACTGGAGAGATCACAGTTGCCGACAACACGGCCCTGGTCGAGGGTAACAGCCCGCAGACGGTAAACGTTCGCGTGACCGACGACAGTGCGGGCCCGCTCTCGGACACGGCTGTGATTACGATTGGCATCTTCCGCCCGAATACGGCTCCGGTCCTCAACGACGTGACCTTCACTCTCGATGAGCATGTCGATGACGGAACGGTCGTCGGAACGCTGGTTGCGACCGATGGCGAAGCTCCGCCGCAGACGCTGACCTACACGATTCTGAGCGGAAACGCCCTGGCTGGCTTCGCTCTTGATCCCAACACCGGTGTGATCACCGTGGCTGACTCGGCCGTGATCGACTTCAGCCGGAACCCGGTCTTCACGCTGCAGGTTCAGGTTCAGGACGATGGCAACGGCATGTTGACCGACACGGCTACCGTCACGATTCGCCTGAATGAGTTCGACGGACCGATCGAGATGAGCCCCATGGATCAGCTGGTCCTGGAACTCATCAACCGGGCCCGTCGCGATCCGGGTGCCGAAGCGCGTCGCCTGGGACTGCCACAGTCGGTGATCAACCAGATGTCGCAGATCCCGCCGGGATCGCTGCAGCCGCTGGCTCCGAATCAGTTCCTGAACAATGCGTCGCTGCAACACTCGACGAACATGATTGTTCACGACTTCTTCTCGCACATCGATCAGAACGATGAGAACTTCGACGAACGTGCCTTCGAAGAAGGGTTCGATGCCTCGATTATCGCCGAGAACATCGACTACGTCCTGACCGGTGGCGGCATGCTGACGAACGCTCAGCGAACGCAGCTGATCAACGATCTGCATCGTCGACTGCTGAGCAACACGGTGAGCCGCAGCCATATCCTCGACGCTCGCTACCGCGAAGCGGGAATCGGCGTTGAGCAGGGTGCGTTCACGAACGGTCAGGGGCAGACCAATGATGTCCTGATGCTGACCGAGCTCCTCGGCGTTGATAACGCCTCGGGCCCGTACATCACGGGTGTGGTTTATCGCGATGCCAACGATCAGTCGGCAACCGACGACGGCTTCTACTCGCTGGGCGAGCAGATCAGCACCGGGTTCATTCGGGCGGTCAATGTCGCCACGAATCAGGTTTACGAACGTGACCTGAGCACTTCGGGCGGCTACTCGCTGCGGGTTCCGAACGGCACCTACAACGTGAGCTACTGGAGTGGCACCCACGACTCGGATGAGACCTACGTCCAAGCGACGGTCGTTGTGAACGGCAAGAACGTGAAGGTCGACTTCGAAACCACGACGGCTCCGCAGGCCAAAGCCGGCATCACCGGGTTTGTCAACGGAAACATCTGGGTGGGCAGCGATGTCACCGGAACATGGACCGCCGAGCACTGGGCTCGCTGGCCGGTCAGCTCGGTTCGTGAATTCGTCCAAGGCGACTTCAACGGCGATGGCCTGCAGGATGTCGCTGGCTGGTTGAACAATGGCGACTGGCAGGTCGGTCTGTCTGACGGACGAGGCAACTTCACCTACGAAACGTGGACCACCTGGCGGACCAACGACATCAAGGACATCCAGGTTGGCGACTTCAATGGCGACGGCAGGGACGACCTGGCCGCACTGTTCGAAACCGCCATGGGGACGGCCAACATCTGGGTCGCTCAGTCGACCGGGAATGGCTTCGCTGCCTCTGTCTTCGGTGCCTGGTATGACTACGACGATGTCGGGGAAGTCGCCGTCGGTGACTTCGACGGAAACGGCATCGATGACCTCGGCATCATGACCAGTCTTGGCAGCTGGTGGACGTACCGTTCAAACGGCTCGAGCTTCAATGCCCAGAAATGGACAACGTGGAATGTCGACAACGGCCTCCTGGACGTCCAGGTCGGTGACTTCACCGGTGACGGCAAAACCGACATCGCTGGTCTGTTCGGCACGCCAATCGCCAACCGGTACAACTGGTGGGTCGGCCGTTCCGCTCCGGCTCAGAAGTTCGTGAACCGTGTCTGGGGAACCTGGACGATCAACGGCACTGTCGATGAGATCGTCTCCGGGGACTTCAACGGCGACGGCAAGACCGACATCGCCGGGTTGTTCAATGGTCAGCACTGGTGGGTGAACGCCGCCAATGCGACCAGCAGCGGCTTCAACATCTCGAAGTGGGCCACGTGGAGCTTCGCGACCGGCGGCCTGCGTCACATGGACGTCTATGACATCAATGGAGATGGCCGTGACGATCTGGTCGGCTTCAGCACCAATGGCCCAGAAGCTGGATATTGGAATGTTGGCATCGCGGGTGTGAACAACTTCAACACCCGTCGCACGGTCATGTTCAGCTCAACCGCCAACTGGTCGCACTTCCTGGTCGGTGGCTTTGTCGCTCCGGCGATGGCCCAGGGCGGCCCGGCTGCTCCGTCTTCCTCGGCGGACGAGTTCCAGGCCTTCGGCGATGCCAGCCTGCTGGATCTGCTCCAGAATGTGTAAGTGAAAAGAGAACCACAGCGGTTGACTGGAACACTTCCGAGCCGCTCTGGTCGCTCTGAGAAATAGAAAAGCCCTCTGTCGAAATTCGGCAGAGGGCTTTTTCGCTGGTCGACTGATCTGCAGGAATCAGTAAACCATTTCGAGGCCGATGTGGCCTCCGTTGATCACCACGGTTCCATCGTTATTGACCGCGTACGTTCCGTTGACCTGAGCGAACTGCTCGGGAGCGAGGGCAACGCCGGACAGGAAGATCACATCCCAGCCGCCTCGCAGACGCACGTGATCGGTCAGCCGATACATTCCGCCGAGGCCGATCTGGCCGACGAAGGCCGTTGAGCTGCTTTCATCCCGCAGCACTCGTCCGTAGACAGAGTTATCGTTGGCGAGAGCGGAATAGGTTTCCGTGAACGTTCCGCTGGCACTGTTGTGGTAAGCCCCGGCTTTCAGGACGCCATCGAGCAGGAAACGCTCTGACTGCATGAGCAGAAAATCGAGCGAGAACTGCACCCCATTGAGCGTGTTCTCGGTGTCGGTCTGCTCCTGAAGCAGAAGGACATCGGGACCAGCCGGGCCGAGCAGGGCGGTTTCATCGTCGAAGCCGTCGGCTGCTCCCGAGATGAGTACGAGGTTGCCGCCGTTCGCATTGGTCAGAGCGGCATGCGACAGACCGCCATTCGCACCGGCACCGGTATCGATCGCCCGGAATGTCCCGCTGAGCGAAGCGTACGTCATTTCATCGAGACCGACGTGGCGGTACCCGATACCGAACTTCAGTCGCGAGTAGACGTGAGCAAACTTGCCCACGAGTTCGAAGTCTTGAAAGTCGCTGCGGTACTCCGTGACATAAGTCGGTGCAGCATCCGGAAAGCCGACGACGGGTGCGAGTCCTTCGTCTTCGAGTGTTTCGTCGGGGCCGGCGGCGAACTCAGCAGCCGCGAAAAGGGAGCTGAAAGCCGTTCCATTGTTGATCGTATTGGCTCCAGCGAAGGAGCCGCCGGTATCGAAGGCGACGCCGTTGGTGAGCTGTCCGGTGGCCCGTTCTCCCCAGTTATCGACCTGCGACCAGGCTGCTCCGAGTTCGAAATGCTCGAACGCGATCGCCCCTCGCAGTCGCACGCCCCCTTCGAAGTTGCTACCCATTCCGTTCACGGTGATCGATTCGGGGCCGGCGATCAGCGGATTCACGGCGAGGCCGGAATCACGCGACCAGAAGAGATAGTCGGCATCGAAGAAGAGAAAGGGATTGGAGCAGATCTCGTCGCATCCCATGATGACCGAAGAATGGACCTGTCCCGGCAGCATGGAATTGGTCGTGCATTCGGCCTGATGAACCGGAAGAGGATCGCTGGCAAATGCACGGGACAGAAGCTCGGCCGGTCCGAATCCGACCGATCCGGCTGCCAGAAGCGAGAGCAGAGACGATTTGACGAGTCGCCGCATTGAGCGGACTCCTTCCCTGGACATGTACGAATCATCATTCCACGAGCCGAAACGGACAATCTTTGTCGGTTCGGAGCGGGCGTTCTCTCTTTTTTTCGACCAATCGTTAAAGCCGCCGCCGCAGAAGGTTGCCAATCCGCCGGGCAATCGGCAATCTCAGCCGGAATGTTCCCGAAATCCCCCCTGTCTTCCCCGTCCTTCCAGATCCCCGGGAGGCTCGAAGAGGGAAGTGTCGGGGCGAAACGGGTTCGATCGCCGCTGACTATTCCCCAGCGATGGCGTCATGCTATGATCAGCCGGACATGTCGGGGCCCGGGGACTGTTTCCGAGTCCGCCCGGCGTCCGCAACCGCCATTCCGGCGATCCAAGACTCGTATTTCGCTCCCTCGGGGAGAGACGATAGACTACAATCCGACGTGGACCGTTCAGCTTCGCTGACCGCGTAACACCGTTCAGTGGGCTGATTCACGCAGATCGTTCAGTGGAGCTGAGCTGAGGACTCCGTTCAGCCGGGCTGAACCCGTTATCCCTGCGTCCGCGGTGCAGGTGATCCACCGACTCCAACAATACACGAAGTCCAGACGACTGAATCCTATGACAACAGACGTAAAAGAAGGCGTAGTCGCCGGTATCGATCCTGTCGAGCTCGAAGAATGGTACGATTCGCTGGAGGACGTGATTCGCCGGTATGGACCGGATCGCGTGACTCAGCTTCTGGTCAATCTGCGCGAACGGGCTTATCTCCGTGGAGTGATGATCCCGTTCTCGGCAACGACCCCTTACATCAACACGATTCCGCTCGAAGACCAGGTCCCGTATCCGGGCAATCTGGAGATCGAACGCCGAATCAAAAGTATCGTCCGCTGGAACGCCATGGCGATGGTTCACGGGGCCAACAAGAAGTTTGCCGGCCTCGGCGGACACATCTCGACCTTCGCTTCTTCGGCGACTCTGTACGAAGTGGGCCAGAACCACTTCTTCCACGGCCGCAGCGAAGATCATCTGGGCGATATGGTCTACTTCCAGGGGCATGCTTCGCCCGGGATGTATGCCCGCGCCTTCGTCGAAGGTCGACTCGATGAGTCGCATCTGGAGCATTTCCGCCGCGAGATTCCGCGTGGTCAGGGGCTTTCGTCCTATCCCCACCCGTGGCTGATGCCGAACTTCTGGCAGTTCCCGACCGTGTCGATGGGTCTGGGACCGATCACGGCGATTTATCACGCCCGCTTCCTGAAGTATCTCCACCACCGTGGACTGATCGATACCAGCAAGAGCCGCGTCTGGGCCTTCCTGGGCGACGGAGAATGTGATGAACCGGAAACGCTGGGCGCTCTGACGCTCGCTTCCCGGGAGAAGCTCGACAACCTCGTGTTCGTGATCAACTGCAACCTGCAGCGACTGGATGGCCCGGTTCGCGGCAACGGCAAGATCATTCAGGAACTCGAAGGCGCCTTCCGTGGAGCCGGCTGGAACTGCATCAAAGTGATTTGGGGCAGCGACTGGGATCCGGTTCTGGAGAAGGATCGCGACGGCAAGCTCGTCAAACGGATGGGCGAAATCGTCGACGGTCAGTACCAGAAATACAGCGTCGAGAAGGGCAACTACATTCGCGAGCACTTCTTCGGCGTCGACGAAGAGCTGCTCGACATGGTCGATCACCTGTCCGACGAGCAGCTTGAGAAGATGCGTCGCGGTGGTCACGACTCCACCAAAGTGCACGCCGCCTACAAGGCCGCCGTGGAGCATGAAGGTTCGCCGACCGTCATTCTCGCCAAGACCATCAAGGGATACGGCCTGGGTGAATCGGGTGAAGGTCGCAACACGACCCACAACGAGAAGAAGCTGAACGAGCAGGAACTCCTCAACTTCCGCACTCGTTTCGGCATCCCGCTGAGCGACGACGAAGTGAAGAAGACGCCGTTCTTCCGCTTCGACGAAGACAGCGCCGAATACAAGTACCTGCAGGAACGTCGCGAGAAGCTCGGCTCTTACCTGCCGGCTCGCAACCCAACTGACGAAACGCTTGAAGTTCCTTCCGTCGATTCGTTCTCGAAGTTCTTCGAAGGCAGCGGCGACAAGGAAGCTTCCAGCACGATGGTCTTCGGACAGATCATCAGCCAGCTGCTCAAGGACAAGAACATCGGCGAGCGAATCGTCCCGATCATTCCGGACGAAGCACGGACCTTCGGGATGGAAGGCCTGTTCCGTCAGTGCGGGATCTATTCGAGCAAAGGCCAGCTGTACGAGCCGGTCGATGCCGCTCAGGTCATGTACTACAAGGAAGCGACCGACGGACAGCTGCTCGAAGAAGGGATCAATGAAGCCGGGGCGATGTCGTCCTTCGTGGCGGCCGGAACGTCGTACGCCAACCTCGGCTACACCATGATTCCGTTCTATATCTACTACAGCATGTTCGGCTTCCAGCGTGTCGGCGATCTGATCTGGCTGGCCGGCGACTCCCGAACCAAGGGCTTCCTGGTCGGGGGAACTTCAGGCCGCACCACGCTGAACGGCGAAGGTCTTCAGCACGAAGACGGTCACTCGCATCTGATCGCGACGACCGTGCCGAACCTCGTTTCCTACGACCCGGCTTACGCCTACGAGCTGGCGATGATCGTTCAGGATGGTCTCCGCCGGATGTACGCCGAAAACGAAGACATCTTCTATTACATCAGCGTCTACAACGGCAACTACGTGATGCCGAAGATGCCGGGAGACTGCCGCGAAGGCGTCCTGAAGGGGATGTACAAGTTCAAGTCGAACGAAGTCGATTCGAAAGTTTCGGTTCGCCCGCAGCTGTTCGGCTCCGGTCCGATCATGCAGTGTGTGCTCGAAGCTCAGGAACTTCTGGCCGAAAAGTATGGCATCGCCACCGATGTCTGGTCGGTCACCAGCTACAGCGAACTGTGCCGCGATGCCCGGGCCGCTCAGCGCTGGAATCGCCTGCACCCGGACCAGGAACAGAAGAAGTCGTATCTCGAAACGATTCTCGGCGATGTGAAGGGACCGATCATTGCGTCCAGCGACAACATCCGCCTGGTTCACGACCAGATCCGCGACTGGATTCCGGGAACGTACATCACACTCGGAACCGACGGCTTCGGCCGCAGCGATACCCGCGAAGCTCTGCGGCATCACTTCGAAGTCGACGCCAGCTTCGTGACCTATGCCACGCTGTACGGCCTGGTTCAGGATGGACACCTCGAGGCATCCGTTCTGCCGCAAGCCCTGAAAGACCTGAACATCGACCCGGACAAGGTCGATCCTCAGTACGCGTAACCCGCAAACAGATCAAAGGCCGCCGATACTACTCGGCGGCCTTTTTTATTTGGAGTGCATTTCCGATGGTCGCGATGCAGTTAATTTTGAGCACAGATTCATAATTCGCCCGATGGGCGCTGGTTGTTCGGGGCATCGGAAGCCGGTAAAGTTTTCCGAATCCGACGTCTGCGGGATTTCCTGTCGAGAAGGTCGTGCCCTGCCGATAACGACTCAGCCGGTGCTCTTCCGAGCCGGGAGGACGAGTTTCTCCTGGCTCCCGGCCACTCGCTGTCCGCTCCGAGCACGCTTTTCGTCGCAAATCTTGCGGCTATACTTCTCATATTGGAAACGACGAACAACTCCCGGAAGAAAGCCACCCGGATGTCTATTGAATTCAAACTGCCTCCCGTCTCTGAAGGTGTTGAGTCGGCCGATATTGCCGAAATCCACGTGTCAGAAGGCGATACGATCAAAGCCGGTCAAGTCGTCGCGGAAGTTGAAACCGAGAAGGCTCTGGCCGAAATCGAGTGCCCGCACGCAGGGACCGTGACCAAGGTCCACGTTTCCGCTGGCGACTCGGTGCCCATTGGCTCGGTGCTGCTGTCGATCGACGAATCGGGTTCAGGCGGCGGCGACTCCGGCCAGAAGGAAGAGGCTCCGAAGAAAGAAGAGCCAAAGGCCGAAAAGAAAAAGGAAGAGAGCCAGAAAGAAGAACCGAAGCAGGAAGAAGCCCCGAAACAGGAGTCAAAACCGGCTCCCGCTCCGGCTCAGGCTACAGCGCCCCAAACGAGCGATTCGGCTGCTTCCGACGGCGATCGTCCACCCGCCCCGGCTGGCCCGGCAACACGTCGACTTGCTCGCGATCTGGGCGTCGACCTGTATCAGGTTCAGGGAAGCGGCCCCGGCGGACGCATTTCGCAGGAAGATGTGCAGAACTACGTGAAAGCACGTCTGTCTCAGCCGGCGGCTTCCGGTGGTGGCGGTGGCCCCGCGACGGCTCCTCCGCTGCCCGACTTCAGCGAGTTCGGCAACACACGCCGTGAAGCACTCAACAAGATCGGGAAGACGGCTGCTCAGCATCTGACGATGTCGTGGAACGTGATTCCGCACGTCACGCAGCACGACATGGCCGACATCACCGATATCGAAATGGCTCGCAAGCAGTTCCTGCAGGGAACCGGCAAGAACGGCCCGAAGGTGACGATGACCGCCATCGCCGTGAAGGCTGTGGTCACGGCTCTGAAGACTTTCCCGAAGTTCAATTCGAGCCTCGATCCCGAAACGAACGAGATCGTCTACAAGGATTACTACAACATTGGAATCGCCGTCGACACCGAGAACGGTCTCGTGGTCCCGGTCGTTCGCGATGCCGATAAGAAGTCGCTCCTGCAGATCGCTCTGGAAGTCACCGATCTGGCCATCAAGGCCCGCGATCGCAAGCTGTCCATGGCCGACATGAAGGGCGGCACGTTCACGATCACCAACCTGGGGGGCATTGGCGGCACGGCGTTCACGCCGATCGTCAGCTATCCCGAAGTGGCGATTCTGGGCATGTCCCGCGGACAGAAAGAACTCAAGCTGATCGACGGCGAACTGGAAGAGCGGCTCATCCTGCCGCTGTCCATGTCCTACGATCACCGGGTCATCAATGGTGCCGATGCTGCCCGCTTCATCGTGAAGCTTTCGGCTCTGCTGTCCGATCCGTTCACGCTGCTGTCGGAATGCTGATCGGCCTTTCGCCTCACTAGAATTCACTACCAGTTCGTCCAACGATCTGTCAGTCGACGTGGTTGCCGTTGCCTGCTGGGCAAGCCTGCAACGGCAACCCTCGGCTGAATGTGATCGCGGACGCGAGTACAACCGTGTCGATGAGACCGCCGGCTTCGGCTGCTGCGGAGAGGAACCACGATGTCAAAATCTGATTTGCACGCCGAAGTTGTTGTCCTCGGAGCCGGCCCCGGAGGTTATCCCGCCGCATTCGAAGCCGCCGACAAAGGCAAAAAGGTCATTCTGGTCAACGACGACGTCGCCCCCGGCGGTGTCTGCCTGAATCGTGGCTGCATCCCGTCCAAGGCACTGCTGCACGTCGCCAAATTGCTGAACGAATCGAAAGAAGCCAGCGAGTGGGGCATCACGTTCGGTCAGCCCGAGATCGATCTCGATCGACTCCGGACCTTCAAAAACGGCGTCGTCAAAGGGCTGACGGGCGGTATTGGTTCGCTCTGCAAAGCTCGCGGCGTCGAACTCGTCGAAGCACGCGGCTCCTTCCTCGATTCCAGCACCATGGAGCTGAAGTACAAAGATGGTTCCACCGGAAAGCTGACCTTCGATACGGCCATCGTCGCAACCGGTTCCGTCCCCGCGATGCCGCCGATCTTCGATATTGGTGACGACCGCGTGATGGACTCGACGGGTGCACTGGAGTTGAAAGACGTTCCCGGCAAGCTGCTCGTCATCGGCGGCGGGTACATCGGCCTCGAAATGGGTTCCGTCTACGCAGCACTGGGCTCGGAAGTCACGGTCGTGGAAATGACTGACGGACTGCTGCCGGGAGCCGACCGCGATCTCGTCAAACCGCTGCAGAAGCGACTCGAGTCTCAGCTGCACGCCATCTACCTGTCGACCAAGGTCAATGGGCTTAAAGCAACACCGAAGGGCATTGTCGCCGACCTCGAAGGCGAAGGGGCCCCTCCGGAAGCGACCTTTGATCGTGTCCTGATTTCGGTCGGACGCCGTCCGAACGCCCGCAACATCGGGCTCGAGAACACCAAGGTCAAAGTGACCGAACGGGGCTTCGTTGAAGTGAACCGCCGCATGCAGACCGCGGATCCCAAGATCTACGCGATTGGCGACGTCGCCGGCGAACCGATGCTGGCTCACAAGGCGACCCGCGAAGCCAAAGTGGCTGTCGACGTGATTCTGAACGAGCCGGCCGAGTTCGATTCGATCGCCATCCCGGCTGTCGTCTTCACCGATCCCGAACTCGCCTGGTGCGGACTGACCGAAACCGAAGCCAAGCAGGACGAACGTGACATCGCCGTCATTCGCTTCCCCTGGGCAGCTTCCGGTCGTGCTCAGACCCTGGCTCGTACCGAAGGTCTGACCAAACTGATCTTCGACAAGAAGACCGAACGGATTCTCGGCATGGGCATCGTTGGTCCCGGGGCCGGGGAGATGATCGCCGAAGGCGTTCTGGCCGTGGAAACCGCAGCCGTCGCCCGCGATCTGGCCGAGAGCATTCACGCTCACCCGACGCTGTCGGAAACGATTATGGAATCGGCTGAGGGACTCTTCGGCCAGGCAACCCACTACTTCCGTCCGAAAAAGTCGTAATGCCCACCTGTGAGAACAATGCCTGCCAGTCGCTGGCGCGAGTGATTTCCCTCGATCCGCTTTCGGATGAGAATTACCGCGTGCGGCTGGAATGTCCCGAAATCGCCGCCGCGATTCTGCCGGGCCAGTTCTTCATGCTGCGTTGTCCCGACCGCACCGATCCGCTTCTGGGACGCCCTTTCGCTCTGTACGACACCTACGAAGCCGATGGCAAGCCGGTTGGGATTGATGTTGGCTTCCATGTCGTCGGCAAGATGACCGGCCTGATGGAAGATCTGCAGCCGGGGCAGGAGATCGAGATCTGGGGACCGCTCGGAAACGGGTTTCCGCAGGTCGAAACCGGGCATCTGATTCAGGTCGCCGGCGGAATTGGCTATACACCGTTCGTGGCGGTTTCGCGGGAAGCATTGCTCGGTAAGCAGTACGGAACGGAGTCTCGGCAGGGAATCAAAGCGGAAAAGGCGTCGCTGATTTACGGTGTCCGCACGAGTCGCTTTCGGGCCAATATGGACGACCTTTCCGATCTGAACGACCTCGATATTCAGATCTGCACTGAAGATGGCAGCGAGGGACATCATGGCCTCGTGACCGATCTCCTCAAACCGATGCTGGAGAACGGGGAGAAGGACCGAATCACCGTTCTCACGTGCGGCCCGCTGCGGATGATGCAGGCGGTTTCCGCACTCTGTGAAGAACTCGGCGTCGCCTGCTGGGCGTCGCTGGAAACGCCGATGGCATGCGGTTTCGGGGCCTGCTTCAGCTGTGTGGTACCCGTGAAGACCGAAGACGGATGGGACTACCGCCGCTCGTGCATGGAAGGCCCTGTCTTCCCGGCCGGCGATATTCTCTGGCAGAGCATTTCCTGAGCGAGTTTCGCCTGATAGAGTAGCCGGACGCGTTTCCTGCTTCGAACCTTTCAGGGGGATTCTCTGCCATGGACCCCAAGTTCGTCATTCTGCTCGCTTTCGGAGCACTGCTTTTCGCGGTTTTTCTGTCGGCGATCTACCTGTTCGGGACGCTCTTCCAGCTTTGGCTGCAGGCCTTCCTTTCCGGAGCCCAGGTGAGCTTCATTCAGGTCGTCGGAATGAAGCTGCGACGCTCACCAGCGAAAGAGATCATCCGCTGGACCTGCATGTCGGCTCAGTGCGGCGTGCCGGTCTCGGCCTCCCGAATTGAATCCGCTTATATTCAGGGCGTGAATGTGGAGCGGGCCATTCTGACTTTGAAGAAGGCGCGCGAAGAGGGCCTCGATGTGAAGTGGGACGAGATCGTCCAGGCCGACTTCGAAGAACGGACCACGGGCATATTTGAAGTCCCGGGTGTCCACGGACGTTGAGCCGCTGTCCGCAGCCCTGCTTAACTCAATGACGCGTGAGCGAGGGTGGTTGGCGCGGGTCCCTCCTTGACGTTTCGGGTTAAGACGTCGGTTCCTCGTTCTGAGTGCGGCTCAAAAGTAGGCTGGGATAGCCGAAGGCGTATCCCAGCAAAACCGTGTTCCACGTGCTAGCAGTGCGGAGTTTCATCAGGCGGGTGGCCCGTCCGGAACGGGCGGGTGACGAAGTCACAAGAGGCCGCGCCATGTGCGAGATGTCCACGAGAGCCGCACGATTCCGGTACAACGCGCGAATGGCGCAGCCTCTTGTCGCTGACGCGACCCGCCCGCAGTAGCGGACGGGCCACCCATTCGACCTGGTCTTGATGAGCAGAGCGAGAACAGACCATTCGACGTCCATTTGCTGGGATACGCTTCGCGATCCCAGACGACACGGTGGTTGAATTAACTGCGGTCCATTTATTGGGATGCCATTGGCTTATCCGAGGCTGCGAACTTGCTTATTTCAACCCGACGCGTGAGCGAGGGCGATTCGGTTTTGAGGTAGGTCCCTCACTGACGTTTCGGGTTAAGAGGTCGGTTCTTTGAACGGAGGCATGCAGGCTGGATCAGCATTAGACGCGGGTGGCCCGGCTGGCACGGGCATCCATTCGACCGGGGCATATTGAGCAAAGCGAGAACAAATCACTCGACGTCCCTTCGCTGGGATACGCTTCGCTATCCCAGCTTTCATTTGGATGCGCGCAAACGAAAACAGGCGGACGTCGTGGGACGCCCGCCTGTTTCGAGATGCGACAATGATTGTGCCCGTGTTGCTTAGTCGGTCACTGGTCCGGCACAGCGGATCAGGTGATCGTGGTCGACGTAGACGACTTCTTCAACCGCTTCGGTGTGAGAGAACGGGATCGGCCAGGTGCTGATCAGGGTCTCATCGAAGAACACCGTGCACTTGTAGTGGCAGTGGTGAAGTCGAGCCGGTCCAACCATCGGGAAGTAGCGGCACTCGTCGAGGCGGTCCACAATCGGTTCGATGGTGATTCGCACGTTATTGCGGTGCGTTTCGGCCAGGAACCAGACCCCGCCGCCGGTGTTATCCGGCAGAGCCCGCATCACTTCGTCCGGAGACGGAGGATCGAGGCAGAAGATCGGGGCGTTCTCGCCTTCGACCGGATCGAGAATCGGCACTTTGTCGTACCGTTCTTCTTCCCAGTATTTGTCTTCAATTTTCTGACTCCAGTACGGGTTCACCGGAATCAGTGGGGTAGTTTCCCAGAAACGGGCGAGGTGAAACGCCGTTCCCATGAAGCCACCGAAAAGAGTACATCCGCTGTTCGAGACAGCCAGCCCGGCCAGCATGATACACATGGCCGACCGCCTGAGGATGTTTCGCCAGTTGATCATGTTCGCATCTCCGAATCCCTGGGGCGATCGACTTACTGAATAGAAATCGACCGACGCGTGTGGTGACGACCAGTCCCTGGTCCAACGAGGTGAAGGGAGGGGGGTTGTTATTGAAGTCATCTGACTCGAAGCCAAATGCAGTACGAGTCTGTGTTAGATATCGAACGTGCAGGACGGCATTCTTGTGAAAATATTCGGATTTTGACGCTGATACCGGAAATTCCCGCCACATCGATTCTGCCGCGTATTCACAACTCCGCCGCGGGCAGCTCACGCCGCCGGAACGTCAGCCTTCCGAGTCTTTCTGCCCTTGCCGATCACCGCTCTGGCGTCGCGGCCGAAAGCCGTTTGAGCCTTCCAAACAGGTGGAACTCCGA
Source organism: Planctomycetaceae bacterium (assembly GCA_017795105.1). Taxonomy (GTDB): domain Bacteria; phylum Planctomycetota; class Planctomycetia; order Planctomycetales; family Planctomycetaceae; genus Rubinisphaera. The sequence continues at coordinate 3,458,122 of CP051247.1, read as the reverse complement.
CAGCTCCCGCCAGGTTCGACCGTTCGAAGAACTTCACCATCAATCTCAGCCGATGGCACGGGCATTCCTGGCTGCTGGCGATTTCGCCAACAGGCTCGTTTGTCGTCGTTAGGAGTGGGCCCGAAAGATTCTTTTGGGGGCGACGTAGACGCGGGAGTACGGGATTGGCCGTCCAACCAGCAGACAGTATCGGCACCAGAAAGACGGAGGAGGGCTGCACCTTACGCCAAGCGGCCAGTGCGTTCTCCCACGGCTGGGCCGGTCTGATAGCACGGCGATCAGGGCAACCATTGGGATCATGATCCCGCGAAATTGCCGACATTGGCATCGACTCAGATGCCTGTGCCCCCTGACAAAGCCGCTTTGTACGTTGGCCCCTCCGCGCACGAAAAAACACTTCCGACCCGAGAGTCGGAAGTGCCGCATCATTCAATTCGGCTATGTTCAGCCGACACCTGCCTTGGAGTTCTGAAACTGGAGGACTAGTCCCAGTTCTTCGGATTCATGAACCACCACCAGCGGTCGGTCTGTGGGCTGAACTTCAGCTGCCACTCGCCGTCGTCCCATTCCAGGGTCGAGCTACGCCATCCCATCGGAACCTGCGGGTAGGGGTAGAACGGTCCAATGTAAGGGAAGGCACTAGCCGAGTACTGCTTCGGATACGTCACGGCACCGTAGTTCGGGTAAGCAGCGTAAGTTGGCCAGGCGTGATCTGGCAGGTAAGGCTGGTTGTAGACCGGATTCACAGGCCCCGGACCAGGATGTCCCATGGTCGGAGGCGGTGCAATAGGAGCCGGACCACCAGGTCCCGGAGGAACCATACCATAAGGGCCAGGATGCCCTGCACCGGGGTAGCCACCCGGGCCAGGCTGTCCACCATCAGCCGGAGCTTCGCTCGGAACCAGAGCTGGCTGGTAAGCAGCGGTCTGCATGACCGGCTGATTGACCTGCAGCTGGTTATCGACGTTCTGCACGCCGGGAACTCGGGAGACGACCGAGCTCACGTATTCACGCTGTTCGGGAGTCCCAACGACGCCAGCCAGCGAGGCGACGCCATTCTTGTAGCTGATTTCGATGTCGTAGCCCGAAACACCACTGTCACGCAGAGCGTAAGCGATCTGGTTGGCGGTTGCCTGGTTACGAGCCTTGTCGTCACCAGACGGTGCAGCCTTCGGAGCGGTTCCTGCAACCTGCTGAATCGGCGAAACCGTTGGAGCAGACTGAGGAGCTTCGAACGCCGCCTGATCGACGACCGGACGCTGAGTCGGAGCCTGATGGGCGACCTGCTGAATCGGGGTGGCCGATCCGGCGTTGATCAGTCCCATGCGGTTGTCGACCTGAGAGACGGCTGCAACCGACTGGGCGACTTCCGTGGCTTTTTGTTTCTGCTGGGCATCCTGAATCATGCCCGAAAGTGTGGCCACACCGTTCTGGTACTCGATATTAATATCGTAGCCGGTGAGGCGGGCCTGCGTGAGAGCGGCAGCGATCTGATTGGCCACTTCCTGATTGTTCGAAGTGGCAGGAGCTGCCTGAGTCTCAGGCTTAGCTGGGGATTTGAAGGGGTTAGGCAAGCCGAACGGCCCTCCCTTCGCCATTGTCGGAGACATGGCGAGGATCCCCAACGTCAGGATCCATTTGCTGTTGATAGGCATTAGGGTGTACCTCCGTGTCCAATTGCTGTTCTCCCGGAGCGGGAGAGGCCAGGCCCCACATCAGTGTGGGATCGGTGAATGAATGATGCTGATTGTTCGGCTCTTGCCGGAAAGGAACCGTCGTCGGGGGATATCGTCCTGATGCCCGACGACGAAACACTCAAACTTCCTGTCTGAGGAGGACTGCCCCAGGTTTGGAGTCGATGAGAAATACATAGACTCCGTGCCGCGCAGCAGTTCTGTTCTATTGATCGGACGATCTGTATCGTTTAGACAAATTATTCTGATTATTTCGGGGGAAAATCCGGCAAGAACTCTGGCGCCGGGGTCATGAGGGGCCGAAGTGAGCGGTCGAACCGGTCCCCCGCCTTGCTCGAACCTCCCAATTTCACCAGCGATTGACGTAAAGCCTGTTCATTCCGCGACCATTCGGTGGAATATCGGCCGCGAAACAGCTATTCTTCTCAGCGCGTGGCCTCGTGAACGGGATGATGTGAGCGCGAAATCCGCCATCCGTGCGGCTCTCGCCGCCGTCCATGCTTCGCATGGATTGAGGAACCGGAGCAGGAAATCCGAGGCGAACTCAGCCAGAACGGACCCAGATTCCCTGAATTTGCAGGTTCGCCAGCATCTCAGGCCCGGAACGCCGACCAGCAGCCAACGCTTTCAAACCCGCTGCCGGTCCAGGCAGTGTATTGATGTGAAGACCGGAACGGCCGCACGGTACCGCGGCCTCGATAGGAAACAAAAGATGCCTCGCAAGACAGCCAGTCGCCTGGAGCTGAGAAGACAGGCTGAGGCGGCAGAACAGGTCGCCCCAAAAGAAGCTAAGAAGGCCAAGAAGAAGAAAAAGGCCGCGGCCAAACGAACCAGCCGTCGGACGAAGGACACCACTCCGGAACGCAAGCGTCTCGTCTGGGTGATCTACACGGCCACGCTGCGCGAAGAAGCTCGTTTCCCCTACGACCAGCGGGCCGAGGCCGAAGAACGCCTCGAACAGCTGAAGTCCAAAGGCAAGCGGACCTACTTCCTGCAGCCGGTCAAAGAGCTTCTGTCCGGAGCCGCCCCCATTCCGACCGACGCCGCCACCGATGATGACGTCGCGGATGTGCCAGACGAAGAAACGAACGAAGCCGAAACCGATGAGGCCGAATTCGACGACTCCGATGATTCCGACGATGACGATCTCGGAGACGATGAGCCCGATGATCTCGGCGGCAGCGACGACGACGACGATTAACCGTCGCCCCGCGGACGTTCCGCGTGTGCCGATCCAACGACAATTCACCTTCAGCTATTGATAGTCCTACCATTAGGGAGTTTATCCTGTGCTACACCGTGTCCTGGTGACCGATTCTCTGTCCGCTGCCGGCCTGGCTGTTCTCCAGGAGAACCCGGAAATTGAGTTGGTCAACAAAACCGATCCCAAACTGACCGTCGAGCAGCTCCGCGAAGAGCTGCAGGAAGCTGACGGGATCGTGATTCGCAGTGGAACGCGGCTGACCGCTGAGGTCCTGGAAGGACAGCGTCGCCTCAAGGCGATCGTTCGGGCTGGTGTCGGCGTCGATAACATCGATATCCCGTCCGCGACCCGTCAGGGGATCGTGGTCATGAACACCCCCGGCGGGAACACAATCAGCACCGCTGAGCACACCATCGCCATGATGATGGCCCTGTCCCGGAACATCGCTCCGGCTGCCGCCAGCATGAAAGAAGGCAAATGGGAGCGGAAGCTGTTCACGGGAACTCAGCTGGCCGGCAAGACGATCGGCATCATTGGACTGGGCCGAGTCGGCCTGGCCGTGGCACAGCGTTGCCGTGGACTCGACATGAAGGTGCTCGGCTACGATCCGTTCATTTCGGCAGAACGAGCCGGCGAGTTCGGCGTCGAACTGCACCGGGAAATCGATGCACTCATCCCGCACTGCGATTTCCTCACCGTGCACACGCCGCTGACCGAAGAAACCCGCAACGTTATTAACGCCGAGCGAATCGCCAAGATGCCCAAGGGCGTTCGGATCATCAACTGTGCCCGCGGTGGCATTATCGATGAAGACGCACTCGCCGACGCTGTCGAGTCGGGCCACGTCGCCGGAGCTGCCGTCGACGTGTTCACCGAAGAGCCGCCGAAAAGCACTCGCCTCACCAGCCTGCCGGGCGTTCTCACCACGCCACACCTGGGCGCTTCGACCGACGAAGCCCAGGAACTGGTTGCCGTCGAAGCCAGCGACATCATCGCCGGCTTCCTGACCCGCAACGAAGTCCGCCACGCGGTGAATATGGCCCCGGTTTCGGCTTCCGAAATGGAAGGCATGAAGCGGTACATCGATCTGGCTTACCGCCTGGGACTCCTGCTGGCTCAGCAAACTCACGGCGAAGGCATCCGCAGTGCCGAAATCCACTATCGGGGCGACGCCGCCGGCAAGCACACCCGCCTGCTGACTTCGTCGTTCTCTTCGGGGCTCCTCTCGGCTGCTCTGGGCGATCGCATTAATATCGTGAACGCCAACATGCTGACCGAAGAACGAGGTATTCCCGTCAGCGAAGAGACCTCGAAGAAGGCCGGTGACTTCTCGACGATGATCGTCGCCGAAGTTTCGACCGATCAGGGAACGCTGCGAGCCGCCGGCACGATGTTCGGACACGAGTACCTCCGCCTGGTGCTGCTGGACGACTTCCAGCTCGACGCCTACCTGGATGGCACCCTGCTGATTTATCGCCACAAGGACGTTCCCGGCCTGATCGGGCTGATCGGAACCGTTCTCGGCAAGCACAATGTCAACATCGCCCATATGGCTCTGGGCCGCGAAAATACGCAGCCCGGTGGCGATTCGGTCGCTGTGATCAACCTCGATTCGAAGCCCGACCAGGCTGTCATCGACGAGATCCTGCAGCACCCGGACGTCACAGCCGTTGAGACCGTTCAGCTTCCGCCCGCCGGAGCTCCGCTCCCATGGCTCGGACTGTAAGCGTCCTGGACCGCTGTTGATTGACATCACAAAAGCCGCCGTCATCCTTCCGGGTGGCGCGGCTTTTCTGCTGAACGGCCCACCGCGACCGTTTCGCACGCTTCCGGTCTGGTGTAGGATGCGGGCATTCCACCGGGCGTCGAGTTCATCATCTCGATCAGATCTCCGTCCCGGTGCGGATCCGCGTCGAAAACGCTCAGACAAGAATGTCTGTGCCACCCTTTCGGACTCGCACACGCCTTCGACCACCAGAAACGCTACGGAAAGCGACATCGACTCACTGACACAGAAGCATCATGAACGACGACAATTCGGCACCTCTGGTTGGCATCATCATGGGCAGTACATCCGACTGGCCCACGATGGAGCATGGATCGAAGCTGCTCAGTCAGCTGGGGGTCGCGCATGAGTGCCGGGTGGTTTCGGCTCATCGCACGCCGGATGCCATGTTCGAATACGCCAAGTCGGCTCGTTCGCGGGGAATTCAGGTCATCATTGCTGGAGCAGGCGGAGCGGCTCACCTGCCGGGGATGGTCGCCTCTCAAACCACACTGCCCGTGCTTGGTGTGCCGGTCAAAAGCAGAGCTCTCTCGGGACTCGATTCGCTGCTGTCGATCGTACAAATGCCGGGTGGTATTCCCGTTGGAACGCTGGCTATCGGCGATTCCGGAGCGAAGAACGCGGCTCTGCTTGCGTGTCGAATTCTCAGCCTGAATGACGCCGCTCTTGCCGAGAGACTCGATGAGTTTCAGCAGGCCCAGACCGATTCCGTGGCCGCGAACGCCCATCTTGAAAACGCCCAGCCGGACCAGATCTGAAGTTGAACACTGCTCATGATACGTCAGTCACGCACAATTGATCCCGGGGCCACACTGGGAGTTCTCGGCGGAGGTCAACTCGGGCGGATGTTCGCCCAATCTGCTCATCGCCTCGGCTATCACGTGCACACCTTTTCCGATGAAGCAAACGCTCCCTGCGGCCAGGTGGCCGACCGAGAGTTTGTCGGCGCTTACGACGATATTGATGCCATCGAAGAGTTCGCCAGGACGGTCGATGTCATCACGTTCGAGTTCGAAAACATCAGCTCGGAAGCCGCCCAGGCCATCGACCGGCTCGTTCCTGTTCGTCCCGGCGGCGAAGTGCTCCACATTTCCCAAAACCGCATCCGCGAGAAATCAACGCTTGCCGAAGCCGGCCTGCCGGTTACGCCGTTCCGGCCAATTCGGAATGAAGAAGAACTTCAGAACGCCATTAACGAACTCGGCACCCCCTCGATCCTGAAAACCGCTTTCGGCGGTTACGACGGCAAGGGACAGATTGCCCTGTCGAAGCCGGAAGAGGCACTAGCTGCCTGGAAGGAACTGGGGCAGGTTGAAGCCGTTCTCGAAAAGAAGATCGACTTCCGCTGTGAAGTTTCTGTCGTCGGCGTTCGCGATCAGTGGGGCAACTTCACCGGTTGCGGCCCGATCCTGAATGAACATCGCAATCACATTCTCGACGTTTCCGTCTTCCCCGAGCCGAGTGTGAGCGATCTGGAAGCCGATGCCATCGCCATCTGCCGCGGCGTGTTAGAGAAGTTGAACGTCATCGGCGTAATGTGTGTCGAGATGTTCGTGACGACGGACAATCGCATTCTGATCAACGAAGTCGCCCCCCGACCTCATAACTCGGGGCACCTGACAATTAACGCCTGCCTGAGCAGTCAGTTCGAACAGCAGGTTCGGGCCATTTGTGGACTGCCGCTGGGCGATATGACTCCGTTGAAGTCGGCGGCGATGATCAATCTGCTCGGCGATGTCTGGACCGGCGGCGTTCCCAACTGGACGGCTGCCCTGAAGCACCCTGAAGCGACGCTGCACCTCTACGGAAAACGGGAAGCCCGCGTCGGCCGGAAGATGGGACACATCACCGTGCTGGGTGAGACAGCTGAAGAAGCCGTCGCGATCGCCCGACAGGCGCGCGCCGATCTGCAAAGCCATACGAACGAGCCGAGGCCGTAATCATGTCGGTTGTCCAGGTTGAAGCCATCGATCACGTCACGCTCGTTTCCTCCAGTCTGGAAGCGACCCGACGGTTCTATGTCGATCTGCTCGGCATGGAAGAAGTGCCCCGACCGAATTTCAACTTCAAAGGCGCCTGGTATCGAGCCGGCAATACGCTGGTCCATATCATCCTGACGCACGACCAGTCGGGCCCTGCTGGCGTCTTCTCGCCGGAACAGAAACGGTCGACGCGAACCCATCACATGGCGTTCCGTGTGCCGGACGCGAATGCCGCCTGGGAGGCAATTCAGGCGAGCGATATTCCGTACGAAGTCGTTTCGCCGCCGAAGTTTCGGCCCGATGGAGCCGTGCAGGTGTTCCTCGCCGATCCTGACGGGCACGTGATTGAGCTCGCCTCGGAACCCGACAAGTCGCAGGGAGCCTGACCATGTGGCAGCAGACGCTATACGTTCTGGCCTGCATCGGCATCCCGATTCTCTGGGGGGTGTTCGTGAACTGGCTATTCGACCGACTTGAAGGTCGCGGACGCCGTGAGTCGTCGGTCAACGACTATCAGATTTGATTCGAAGACAACGCTTATCATTCAAAAGGTCAAGTTGTGGCAGATAAAGCTTGGGGTGGACGCTTCTCGGAAGCGACGGACAAACGAGTCGAGCGGTTCACGGAGTCGATCAGCTTCGACGCCAGACTGGCCCCGTTCGATATTCAGGGGTCCAAGGCACACGCGACGATGCTGGCTGAAGTCGGCCTGCTGACCGACGATGAGCGGAAGACGATCTGCGAAACGCTGGACGATATCGGCAAGTCGATTGCAGCCGGTGAATTCGAGTATCACATCGAACTCGAAGACATCCACATGCACATTGAACGGGAGTTGACTAACCGGACCGGCGACATCGGCCGCAAGCTGCACACGGGTCGCAGCCGGAACGATCAGGTTTCGACCGATGTCAAACTCTTCATTCGCCACGCCATCGATCATCTGGTCGATCTCATCGAAGATCTCCAGGAAGCGTTCGTCGGCCGCTGCGATCGCGACAAGGATGTGATCCTTCCGGCGTACACGCACCTGCAGCGTGCTCAACCGGTAATGGCTCCTCACTACTGGCTGGCCTGGTGCGAGAAACTCGAACGCGATCGCAACCGTTTGTTTGATGCCCGGCGTCGAACGAATGTCTCTCCGCTGGGAGCCGCCGCCGTCGCCGGAACGTCGCTGCCGATTAACCGTCAGCGAACAGCCGAACTGCTCGGCTTCGATACCATCGCCACGAACAGTCTCGACATTTCAAGCGACCGCGATTTCCTGATCGAGTTCGTCTCCGACCTCGCGATGATCGCCATTCATCTCAGCAGCTGGGCCGAAGAGTGGATTTTGTGGTGCACCACTGAGTTCAACTTCCTGTCGTTGCGGGATGCCTTCACCACCGGGTCTTCGATCATGCCGCAGAAGCGGAACCCGGATGTGCTTGAACTGATTCGCGGCAAGTCGGCTCGTGTGATCGCGGCCAATCAACATCTGCTCGCCCTGACCAAGAACCTGCCGCTGGCCTACAATCGCGATCTGCAGGAAGACAAGATCCCCGTCTTCGATGCGTATGACACCGTGACCGCCTGTCTCGAACTCGCGACCCCGATGGTCGAGTCGGCCGAGCTGAACCGCGAACGCATCGATGCCCGACTTGAAGAAGGCTTCCTCGACGCGACCACGCTGATGGAATACCTGATCAAGAAGGGAGTCCCGATGCGGACCGGTCACGAAACGGTCGGCACCCTCGTCTCGACCTGCGAGAAGCAGAAGAAGCGGCTGGCCGAGTTGTCGCTGGAAGAGTTCCAGAAAGCGTGCCCGCAGATCGAGAACGACGTCTACGATATTCTCGGCGTTCGGAATGCGATCAAGGCGTTTGTCAGCGAAGGTTCCGGCGGCCCCAATCCGGTTGCCCAGCAACTGAAGATGTGGAAAGAACGCGTCGAGTCCCGCAGTTAGAGCGGATCGCTCTACCGTATGCCCGCATGTGCTCGAGGACATCCCCGGTGCGGACTTCTAGATTTCGTCAGTCCTTCCTGAATTCACTCAACTCCTGCTGACTCATGTCTGAACGTAACCTGCGACTGCTGATCGCCTATGACGGGCAGCCGTTTTCAGGCTGGCAGGTTCAGCCGGACAAGCCGACCGTTCAGGAGCACATCGAAGACGCGATCCTGGCGATCACGCAGGAGCGATCGCGACTCGCGGGAGCAGGGCGAACCGACACCGGCGTGCATGCCTTCGGACAGGTCGCCAGCTTTCGGACTTCGACCCGCATTCCCTGCGAGCGAATGCGGCCCGCGCTGCAGTCGAAGCTCCCCGAATCGATCACGATTCGCGATGTCGACGAAGTGCCGTACGACTTTCACGCCGGGCATCACGCGAAATGGAAGCATTACCGCTATCTGATTCTCAACAGCCGCGTCGGCTGGCCGCATCTGCGTCACTACACGACGCGAATTCAGGACCAGCTCGATGTCGAAGCGATGGATGCAGCGGCCCATTCGTTGATCGGTCGCCACGACTTCCGATCGTTCGAGTCGAATTACCCGAACAAAGCGACCAGCGTGCGGACGGTTCTACACTGCCGCGTTTCCGCCGATGATGTCTGGCCACTCTGGTCCACTCCCGCGACGGCGGAGTGCACTCCATCGTTTATCGCTCTCGACATTGTCGCGGATGGATTCCTCTACAACATGGTTCGGGCCATCATGGGAACGCTGCTGAAGGTCGGTGATGGTTCCTGGCCGGTCGAACAGGCCGCAGCCGCCCGCGATGCCCTCGACCGCCGCGTTGCCGGCCCGACCGCTCCGCCGCAGGGGCTGTATCTGATGCATGTGGAGTACGACCGGGACTTTGATCCGGGGCTGATCAACAGGAACCATTCCTCGAACGGGTAGCCCCGGTTGCTCCACTACCGCGGCCGACGAAGTCGGCAAGAGGTTTCAACGACCGCGTGATCGGTCCGGATGCAGGACACTGGCACGGAAACCTCCTGTGGCTTCGCCACCCCGGTTGAATCAACCGGGGCCACCCAGAGTCCCAGACAAGGGCAATCCGAAGGATCATCCGGCCCGTGGAGCACTCTTCGAGGATGGCGCAGCCTCTTGTCGCGCGCGACCAGGCCAGCGTTGCGGACGGGCCACCCATGTCGTTGCTACGCGTTCGGCTGAAGAATAACCTTCATCAGGCCCGAATCACCCGCGTAGAGTTTCTGGAACAGCGTCGGGCCTTCGTCGAGCGGAGCTTTGAGCGAAATCAGCGGCTCAACCTGAATGAGACCGCGATTCATCAGATCGATGCACTCGGGGTATTCACCGCGAGAGGCGCAGGAGCCGTGCAGAGTCAACTCGCGTGACACGACCGCCTGCAGCGGGATTTCGACTTTCGGCGAGATGTTGCCGACGAGCGTAACATGTCCCCCTTTACGAACCGATTCGATCGCGGTCTGAATCGTCGGGGTTGCTCCGACAACTTCAATGGCGACGCTTGCGCCCCGGCCATTCGTCAGCGATTTCACTTCGTCCGGCACGTTGACCTTATCGGCTTTGAGCGAATGCGTGGCTCCGAGTTCACGAGCCAGTTCGAGTTTCGATTCGTCGAGATCGACGGCGATGATCGTCCCACAACCGGCCACCCGAAGGGCCTGCACGACCAGCAGGCCGATCATCCCCGCTCCGACGACAACTGCCGAATCGCCCAGACTGAGCGGAGTCCGGTTCGCGGCATGTACGGCGATCGAAACGGCTTCGATCATCGCGGCGTGTTCAAACGGGAAGCTCTCCGGCAGTTCGTAGCAGATGTTCTCCGGAACGACCACGAACTGGGCGAACGCTCCATGCTGGCGATATTCGCCACAGGAGACGCCGAGCACGCGGCGATTGTCGCAAAGGTTGATCTCGCCACGACGGCAGAAAAAACAGTCACCACAGGAGACAGTCGAATCGAACGTGAGGCGATCCCCCTTCTTGTAGAGCGTGACGGCGGAGCCGACCTCTTCGACCACGCCAGAAGCCTCGTGTCCCATGACGAGCGGCGGAATGCGTCGGCCGGTGGAACCATCGTAGCCGTGGATGTCGCTGCCGCAGATGCCACACGCCTGCACGGAGATCAGCAGGTCTTTCGGTCCGATTTCGGGCCGGGGCATGTCGACGATTTCGAGGTTCTTGTATTCCGAGAGCAGCATGGCCTTCATGACGAGTCTCCTGCAGCAGGACTGGATGCGGTTATGGAGCAGCTTTCCGCGGCTGGAACATCATCAGGCAGCGGCAGCGTTGATCTTCGAAGCCCCGATTGTACTGCTGATTCGATCAACGCGAAAGACCCCGCCAGCGTTTGCCGACGGGGTCTCAGGGTGTCTTTCGCATCACAGTCAGGTGACTTACTCTTCGAACCGTTCTTCCATTTCATCTTCGGGCGACTCCGCGGATTCTTCCGCCGCTGGAGCCTTCCGCCGCTCGGATGAGGCGGGCTGCTTCATCCGCATCAGAGTGACGTAATTGTTAAACAGCGAATAAGCCGAGAAGAGTCCCAGTCCCGTCATCGCGACGGCGTACATCAGGAACTGCTCTCCATACCAGAGCGGAGCGGTGAAGAGCACGAGGGCACCGACCAGAGAAACACTCGTCAGAGCCACATTCATCATCACGCCGACCCGCAGTTGTTTCCACTTGTGAGCGATCAGGGATTCCCGAGCGTTCTGATTGGCCACGTCCCGCAGAGAGGCAATCTCCTTCATGACCAGATCGCGATCGACCTTAACCGACGGTCCACTCTTCGGGGGAGATTCAGGACTCCCATTGAGATTGTCCTCGTCCTCCTGCTGCAATGTTGCCACTGCGGCGACCGGCTTCTCGATCACGGGTTCTGGAGTTGGAGCTGGCTTACGAACCACCGGGGCAGACGACGACTTCGTCTCCTGTCGGCCGCTCGTGCGAGCAAACAACCGCTCCATGTAGGCCGCAACCGAATCGGCGTCTTCGATGTCGTCGACAATGACTTCGCCATTTGCGCTTCGAGTCGGGGCTTCTGCGACGGGCTCCGGCCCGCCGGCCTCTTCATCCATTTCGGCAACGGCTTCCGTGTCCTCGGCAAACGAGTTCTCTTCGCTGCTGCTGTCTTCACCCTCGTCTTCTGTGGATTCGGCAGAGAGAGACTCATCGGCCCACGATCTTTCTTCTGTCGAGGAATCGGCTTCGTCGTCGGGAAGTCCGAACATCTCCGCCAGCCGCTTACGGAGATCGTGTGATTCTTCGTCTGCCTCCATCTCTTCGTGGAGATCATCTTCATCGGCGTCGCCGACAGTTTCCCCGTCCATCCGGCTGTCGAGTGCGGCTGTCAGCCCCGGGAGATCAAGTCCGAGTTCGGTTCCATCTCCGGGAAGCGGTTCCTCGTCCTGAACATCGAACGGCTTCTCTTCATGCTCAGGATCCCCAAGCGCTTCCTCGATACCGGCCTCTCCCCACAGAATAGAATCAAGAGCCCCGATCCCCGTTTCTTCGTCTGCTTCCACGGGAGTCTCACCCGCACGGTCTACGGCGGTTGATTCTTCAACACTCTCGTCGTTCATCTCCGTTTCAGAGGTGTGCTGCTGCAGTTCATTGCGCAGGTCTTCGAGTTCTACAAGCTTCTGCTCGTATTCGGACTGCCGTTGAGCAACTTCCTGCTGCATCTGCTGAAGATCGAGTCGAACCTGACGGAAGGCTTCCCGTTCCTCCTCGACAGCCTGACGCAACTGGAGCAGGCGATCCCGCTCGTCAGAAATCCGTTCCCACTCGGAATCAAGCTCACCTCGATCCAGAGAGGGGCCCCCTGCAGATTCGCCCTTCTCCGGGGAATCGGTTTCGAGCGAAGACACCAGGGCTCGCAGCGATTCGACCTCTTCGAGCAATCCCTGCTCAAAGGCGGTGGCACTCTCGTCGACCTCGTCGGAAACTCCGCGTTCACCCAACTGGTTCTGCAACGAATCTCGTTCAGCAACAAGATCCTCGACAGCCCCCTGACTCTCATGGAGTTCAGACTGAAGTTGTTCGTTCTCGGTCGCGAGAGCTTCGTAAGCATCCTTGAGCTCCCGCAACGCTTCATGCAGACTTTGCACTTCGGCCTGCAACTGCTCGTGTTCAGCCGGATCCGCTGTGTGCTGACTGGACTGTTCAGCAACTTCTTCGAGCCGTATCTCAAGTGACTCGCGCTCGGCTGTGAGCTTTTCGAACTGGTTCCTCAGCTCATCACGTTCGGCGGCAATCTCTTCCCGATCCCGCAGGAGGTCATCGCGTTCGGTCTGAATCTGCGCGTGATCCTGCTCGGCGGCTTCGAAATCGGCCATTCGCGATTCAAACTGCTGCAACTGTTCGGCGGATTCTGCCAGGACGGACTGAAGTTCTTCGACGGTTTGCCGTGCGGATTCGAGTTCGGCAGCCGTCGCTTCGGCTTTCGCTTCAGAGCCCGCTGCGAGTTCCTGCAGTTCACTCACTTCATCGCGATGTCGCGTGAGTGCTTCTTCGAGTTCTCGTTCCAGACGATCCCTGTCTGCCTGCAGTTCACTCAGTTGAGTCTCAAGCTGCTTGCTGGATTCGAGTTCGAGAGACTGCTGTTCGTATTCAGCCTGTAACTGCCGGAATGCTTCCTGCAGTTCCGCCCCCTGCTCTTCGTACTGCAAACAACGCGTTTCACTTTCGACGCGTTGCTGTTCGGCAACTGCAGTCCGATCCCGTTCGACGCTCAAAGCTGATTCAAGCTCTGCTCGGGCCGTAACTTCCCGATAGAGTTCGGAACGGAGTCGATCGTTTTCCTGACGGTCCGTTTCGAGCTCGCGGAGATTCTCGTCGAGTTTCTCTTCCAGCGTCTGCCGCTGGTCCTGTTCGCTATCGAGTCGGGCGACGATGTCCCGAAGTTCCGTCCGGGTCGACTCGAGCTCACTCTCAACCTCCTGGAGTTGAACGTTCTGTGCCTGCTGCTGAGCCTGCGTCGCCTCTTCGAGGGCGTGTTCACGCCGGGAGAGTTCTTCAAGCTGACGGGCGAGAGTCTGTTGAGCGGTGTCAATCTGCTGCCGCTGAATGTCGAGTGACTCGGCCTGCCGAGTCTTCCGCTGCTGCAGTCGGGTCTTCAACCGCTGAATCTGGGCGGTCTTCTCACGAAGCTGCCCTTCCCACTCCTTATTCGTCGAAGCCTCTTCCGTACGGCTGGAAGACTGATTGCCGGTCAGTTCCGACATCGGCGTATGGAGTGAATTCGAAACGGGTTCCGGCTGCTCGCGGACGGCAGCCTTATGTGCTTTGAGCTGCTGTTGAGTTTGCGCCAGCGACTTTCGCAGTTCCTCCAGTTCCTGCTCTACGGAAGTCGGCGTCTTCTCCTGGTCAGCGGAGACACCATCCCCGGACATGACAAGGTCTCTGGCCGAGGCGTCGAGCCGTTGCTGGCGAATCGCCCGAGCGACTTCGACTGCCAGCTCGACAGGTTCATCGACAGGTTCAATCGGAGTCTCGATTGTTCGTTGATCGATGCGAATCACAAAGTTGGCCGGGCCGATCGAGAGTCGATCTCCCGAGCGAACACTCGCTTTGCGGATTGGGCCATCGTTCAGCCAGGTACGGGTGTCTTCCGCCTGAAGTGTGATCCGTTCCCGTTCGCAGATGATCCGACAATGCAGCGGCGCGACACCGGGTACGTCGACGCGAATATCGGCGTCGGTCCCCGAACCAATGCGATAGGTTCCATCAGTCATCTCGATCGCATCGAGTCCGGAGCCTAAGCGAGCTGGCTCCAGCCAGTAGCTGACTTCCGTCCGTAATCGAGGTCGAGATTTCAGTTGATCCTGCAGCGAACTCATTCTCTGCTCCGTTTTGAGGCTTCCCGGCATCTCGCTGTGCAGATGTCCGGCGCAATCCAGGCGCTATCTCAAGGTTGTTACTCAGGAGTAGGTCGGAAACTGCATCCGGTCAAAACGTGCCTGCGCAGAATTGTCGCCAAATGGCAACGGAGAACCGGCATCGACTCCCAGACAGGAAAAACCGACAAAATCGATGTTGACCTCAAATTTGATTCAAGCGTATAACCCCGACCCTATGCAGCCGGGGGGCCGCTGTTGGACAGAAGAGATCCGCTGTAACTCTCCGCGACAAAACCGTCATCAAGGACGCAGACGGACCGCCGATTCGATCGGCTACTATGAACGGCTTTCCAACGAAGGAGAATGATAGCCATGAGTGAAGGGACTCACTCCGAAACGCCACAGAAGAAAAGCTTTCCCTGGGCCACGATTCTCGGGGGAACTGTTGTCGCAGTCGCCGCAGCCGTGATTGTGTTCCAAATTTTTAAGGCCGAACCAGCCGCCGCACCGACCGATCAGGCCGGTAAAGCAACGCTGAACGCAAGCAATTCGCCGGCTCTGGCTCGTGTGAACACCGAAGTCATTCCTTACGATATTGTCGCTCGCGAATGCTTCGACCGCGTCGGTAAGGAAGTGCTCGAAAACCTGATCAACCGCACGATCATCCACCAGGAAGTTCAGCGTCGGGGACTCGCGGTCACCGATGCCGAGATCGATGCTGAGATCGAAACCATCGCCAAGCGATTCAACCTGCCGATGGATACCTGGTATCAGATGCTGCAGACCGAACGTGGTCTGACTCCACAGCAGTATCGCCGCGATGTGATCTGGCCGATGATTGCTCTTCGCAAATTGGCCGGAGAAGAAATTCAGATCAGCGAAGCCGACATGCAGCGGGCCTTCCAGCGTGATTACGGCCCCCGCGTTCGTTGCCGCATGATCATGATGGAGAACGTTCGCCGGGCGAACGAAGTCTGGGAAAAGGCGAACCGCACTCCAGAAGAATTCGACAAGCTGGCTCGTGAGCATTCCGTGGAACCAGGTTCCCGCGCTCTGGGTGGCTCGATTCCGCCGATCGCCCGCTACTCCGGCAACGAAGCTCTCGAAGAAGCGGCCTTCCGTCTGCAGAAGGACGAAATCTCTGGCCTGATTCAGGTCGGCAGCAAGTACGTCATTCTGAAGTGTGAAGGACACACCGAACAGGTCGTCACCGACATCAAGGACGTCTGGAACGAACTGTATCAGCAGCTGCAGGAAGAAAAGACTCAGGAACGGGTCGCCAAGGTCTTCGAACAGCTGAAGAAGGAAACCCGCGTCGACAACTACCTGACCAACATCAGCTCGGGTGGCGGCAACGGAACCGCTCAGGCGGGGAACTACACCAACGAAATTCAGCAGACCGGAACCACGGTTCCGACTCAGTCCGCCAACCAGGTTCAGCCTGCTGGCGGCACGCTGACGAAATAGTTCCGGCTTTGCCCGGAACGGAGTCCTGTTCACTCAGGATCCGCTGCGTCTCTCGTCTCCTTTCGAAAAAGAATCTGTCCCTCGTCGGGGCAGGTTCTTTTTTGTTTGGGGAGAGAGAAAGAAACTACAACGGCGTAGCCCGGATCGAGGTTTCTACTCGACGTCCTCTTCGTCGTGGCGCGGTCGGAAATAGAGCTTCATGGGAACTTCGTAGAACGGCAGCTCTTCCCGCAGGAAGCCGAGGAAGTATCGCTTCCAGGCCGGATCGAACAGGATCGGCTGGTTGCACTTCACCACGATCGTCGGCGGCTCGGTCGCGACCTGTGTCGCGTAATAGATCTTCGGCCGCTTGTTCCGCCGCATCGGTGGTGGATTGCGTTCGATTGCCTGCTCGACAACGCGATTCAGAAGCCCGGTCGAAACCCGTTCGCGCGACTGCTTGTAGATCGTCTGAGCCAGGTTGATCAGCTTGCGGATGTTCTTACTGTCTTTGGCCGTGATGAAAGCGATCGGCACGTGCCGCATCGAGGCAAACGTCTTGATCAGATACTCGGCCCACTTCTCGGACGTCATCTTCTCATCGAGTCCACGATCCCATTTGTTGACGACAAAGATGCAGGGCTTGTAACACTTCTCGATTTCCTCGACCAGCTGCTTGTCGACCTTGGAAATCGTTTTCGTTGCATCAAAGAACATCAACGAGACATCGGCACGTCGGATGCTTTTCTGGGCACGGACGAGCCCGTAAAACTCGACATCGTTCGCCAGCGACTTCTTCTTGCGAACCCCTGGCGTATCGATTGCTATGAACGCCTTGTTGTCGATCTCGAAACGGACATCGACACTGTCCCGGGTCGTCCCAGCGATCTCACTGACGATCATGCGATCGGTCTCAGCCAGAGCGTTGATGAATGTACTCTTGCCGACATTCCTGCGCCCGACGATGGCGAGCTTCATTTCCGGCTCAGCAGAGAGCTCCGCCCCTTCGTCGTATTCGAGCTCACTGGCTGGCGGCAGCAGACCGACAATCGCTTCGAGCAGTTCGGTCCGGTTCCGATTCGCCTTAACGCTGGTCTGCAGCACTTCGGCATCGGCGAGACCAAAGTAGTTCGGCAACTCCAGATCGGTGCGGGTCGATTCGCATTTGTTGACGACCAGCAGTTTCGGGCGGTCGATCTTGCGGAGCTGTTCGCTCACTTCCTGGTCGAGCGGCGTGACGCCCATCTGTCCGTCGGCGACGAAGACAATGGCGTCCGCTTCCCGCAGCGCGATGGCGATCTGATTCTCGACGTCATCGGAGAGATCATCGCTGTCGACGATGCCGATTCCGCCCGTATCGATCAGCTCGAAATAGCGATCCTTGTGAAACAGCAACTGCGTGACGCGATCGCGCGTCACGCCGGCGGTCGGGTCGACGACCGAAATCATCTTCCCGGAGAGCCAGTTGAAGATGGAACTCTTGCCGACGTTCGGACGACCAACAATTGCGACTTTGGGAACTGCCATGATCTGAAACTACCGTTGATTCAAGCCACGCTCAGTTCCCAGTCCAATGGATCCTGTCGACGCCGCAGCGGTTGAAGTGAAATAAAATTGAATGCTGATCCATTACAGACTGGGATCATTAAGGCCCTCGGCCATTGCATCGAGTCGATGCGGCCCGGCTACCAACTGTTTTACCACAGAGACACAAAGAACACAGAGGTTTCCCGTGTGAGATCAAAGATTGACCCTCTGGGCCAATTCTTCTCCAAAAAGAATTACACCGCCCCGATGATCATCGACATCAAAACGGCCTTCGACCCTCTCTGACCTCTGTGTCTCTGTGGTGACTTAACTTCCACACCGGGACACATCCGGCGGACATTAGCCCTGTTTGGACTCGAAGTCTTTCATGAAGGCAACCAGATCGACAACGCCCTGTTTCGGGAAGGCGTTGTAAATACTGGCTCGCATGCCGCCGACACTCCGGTGCCCTTTCAGTCCGTCGAATCCTTCGGCCTTGGCCGCGGCGATGAACTTCGCATCGGTTTCTTCGTTGCCTGTCACGAAGCAGACATTCATCAGCGAACGGCTGTCTTTGTCGGCCGTCGGCTTGAACAGCGAACTCTGGTCGAGGTGATCGTAAAGAATCTTCGCCTTCTCGGCGTTCTTCTCGGCGATGCCAGAAAGGCCGCCATTCTTCTCGATCCATTTGAACACGAGCCCCATGGCGAAGATGCCGAAAGTCGGCGGCGTGTTGTACATCGAGTCGTTCGCGGCATGGATCCGGTACTGCATCATTGAAGGGAGGTCTTCCGGCCCCTTCTCGGTCAGATCCTTGCGGATAATGACCAGCGTGAGTCCACTCGGGCCCAGATTCTTCTGAGCACCGGCGTAGATCATGCCGTATTTATTGATGTCGAGCGGACGGGAGAAGATGTCACTGCTGGCATCGCAGATCAGCGGCGATCCGGCAGGACCGTTCGGCTCGGTCTTGAACTGTGTTCCGAAAATCGTGTTGTTCGACGTGAAGTGGACGTAAGCGGGATTGTCGCTGTACTTGGTTTCCTGCGGGATGTAGCAGAAGTTGCGGTCTTCGCTGCTGCAGACAACATTGGTCTTGCCGAACGTCTTGGCTTCTTTGATGGCCTTTTTCGACCAGGATCCCGTGACGAGGTAGTCGGCTGTCTGATCCTTGCCGAGGAAGTTCATCGGCACCTGGAAGAACTGTGTCGAAGCCCCACCCTGCAGGAACAGCACGTGATAGTCGTCGGAAATTCCGGCCAGTTTGCGGCAGTTGGCTTCGGCTTCCTCGGCGACGGCGACGAACGGCTTGCCGCGATGGGAATGTTCCATGACCCCGATGCCGGTCTCACCCAGAGACAGCATGTTGGCCTTCGCTTCTTCAAGAACTTCAACCGGCATCACCGCCGGGCCGGCGGAAAAGTTATAGATACGCTGAGTCATGTCCAGTGCCTTAATGTCCGTACTGCGAGAGTCGAGGGAGAGCCGCCTCCCGGACCGATCCGGCATCGTCAACTCTTGCGGACGCCGGTCTGTTTCGCAGAAGATACTCGATTTGCAGTTCGCATGCGAGTATGCGTTCTTCCCGGAATTCGACACAGGGCAGGACTGTTCGAGTTCTCCGGGTGGCGCTGGACACTGCCTGCCAGTGCGAATAAAGTGGCCGATCACGGTTGGCATGATTGCACGCCTCGCATCCCACCCCGACCGCAGTAGTTTTGGGTCGCCCCGACCGCCATTGTTTTAAGGAAACGCCCTCCATGTCGACAGGTTCCACCGAGAAGAACACGATCGTGACACGTCTTTCCGTGATGATGTTCATCCAATTCTTCGTCTGGGGAGCCTGGTTCACCTCGCTGGCCGCCTGCCTGGTCAACAACAACATTGGCGATGCCGCCGCCGGGGCTTACGGCAGTGCTCCCATTGCCGCCATCATTGCCCCGCTCTTCCTGGGCCTGATCGCCGACCGATTCTTCGCCTCCGAAGCAGTCATGGGCGTCCTGATGATTCTCGGCGGTGTCTTTATGTGTGCCGTCCCGCATTACGCCCTGGCGGGGGATGTCTCTACCGTCGTCTGGCTCTTTACGTTCCACATGCTCTGTTACATGCCCACCCTGGGACTGAGTAACACCATTGCCTTCAGCCATATCCCGAGTCAGAACGACTTCCCGAAGATTCGCGTCTGGGGAACCATCGGCTGGATTATCGCCGGACTGGTTGTCGGCTTCATGGGCTGGTCGCTGAGCGTGAACATGTTCTGGGTCGCAGGCGTCTCCTCACTGATCTTCGGCGTCTACAGCTTCACGCTGCCACACACCCCGCCGCCGGCAAAAGGCGAAAAGGCCGACCTCCGCAACCTGCTCATGGTCGATGCTCTCAAGTTGCTCTCAAAGCCAAACTTCTTCGTCTTCATTCTCTGTTCGACGCTGATCTGTATTCCACTGGCCTACTACTACGGCATCACATCGAACTACCTGACCACGGTCGGTTTCGAACAGCCCGCTTCGACGATGACGCTGGGGCAGATGTCGGAAATCGTCTTCATGATCCTGATTCCGTTCTTCCTGCGGCACCTCGGCGTGAAGTGGATGATTCTGGTCGGGATGCTGGCCTGGGTCGCCCGTTACGCTCTGTTCGCCATGGCGGCTCCAGAGCAGGTCATCTGGATGATCTACCTGGCCATCATTTTGCACGGGATCTGCTACGACTTCTTCTTCGTGACCGGGTTCATCTACACCGACAAGAAAGCTCCCCGCGAAATCCGCGGACAGGCCCAGTCGATGCTCGTCTTCTTCACCCAGGGTGTCGGGATGTACTTCGGCTACTGGATCGCATTTGCCCGACAGGATTCGACAGTCCCGAGTCTGCCGGACCTGCAGTCCGCGATTGCTGCCGCTCGCCCGGAAGAGACACTCACGTTTGCGGAAAAGCTGACGAAGATGTTCGCCGTCAACCTGCCGGAAGTCGACACGACTCTGCTCGCGCAGACGATGGATCAGTGGCAGACATTCTGGTGGGTGCCGACGGGCATGGCCGGCGTGATCGCCGCGATCTTCTTCCTGTCCTTCTGGGATCGTGTTGAAGTCGAACCAACTCCCGATGAGGATCCGGCTCAGGCCGTCCCCGATGTCGAGAGCGTTCAATAAGTGATTAGACGTGACGGATGAAAAATCAAACGCGATGTCGCAAAATCGAGACACGCGTTTGATGGCCAAAGCGATCGTCAGAAGGTATGATCGCCGGACAGCTCTGTCTTCACAGACAGCTCCGCAGCGACGCAACTCTTCGCGTCGCCCCGGAGGGGATGTCCTCCGAGATTGCGGAATTCACTTCCATGTCATGGGTTGCTGTCTTCCTGAATTAGCGTGTCACTCGCGTTCTTCGTCGAACGTCTATTCAACGGACCATTCGATGAAGACGAGTCGTATCTGAGAAATCGATCGAGGATAGATCATGAAGGTTATTGCTCGAGGGGTGGCTGAAAGTCTGGTTGTCGACGGTCACATTTTGATTACGGTCAAGTCCGTCGAGAAAGACGCCGTGGTGCTGTCGATCGAATCGACTGAGGGCGAGTTCCCCTACCGCGAAGAAACTGTTACTCTGGATCGTCTGGCTCATCTGGTACCTCAATCTTCCAGCCGATGATAACGATAGGGATTCGTGTCGATGGCGCTTGAAACTCATTCATCGACCGCGACCTCAGACTCGCCGGATCCCGTGTCTGCTCTTTCCGATCTGGATCGCGAAAAGCTCCCCCGCCATGTCGCGATCATCATGGATGGCAACGGTCGCTGGGCTCAGCGGCAGGGAATGCCCCGAATCGAAGGGCATCGGCGAGGCGCGAATACGGTTCGAGAAATCGTTACCGCAGCAGCCGAACTCGGCATCGAACAGCTGACCCTCTACTGCCTGAGCAGTGAGAACTGGAAACGGCCGGCCGCCGAACTTTCCTTCCTGATGTTTCTGCTTGAGAAATATCTCATCGAGGAACGCAAAGAGATCGTCCGGCAAGAACTGCGGTTCAGCACGATCGGTCTAATCGATCAGTTGCCCGAAGCGATTCAGGCCGAGATTCAGGAAACCAAATCGCAGACCGAACAGTTCAGCGGAATGCGACTCTGCCTGGCACTCAATTACGGGGGACGTCAGGAGATCGTTAACGCCGTTCAGAAACTTGCCCACGAAGTTCAGGAAGGACGGCTTGATCCAGACGCGATCGATGAGAAGATGATCGGCAGCGCGCTCGATACGTCGGGCATGCCGGATCCCGATCTCGTCATCCGCACAGCCGGCGAAATGCGATTCAGCAACTTCCTGCTCTGGCAGATCAGTTACTCGGAACTCTGGGTCACTGAAAAGCACTGGCCGGAATTTTCGCGAGATGACTTCCATCAGGCACTCGGCGACTTTAGCCGTCGCAATCGCCGCTTCGGAGGCTTGAACAAGTAAATCGCCGTTTCGGGACCATTCACTCCTCTCCTTTACGCCGAAGAATTAGTCAGACATTGTATGGTCGAGTCGCCTGAACAGTTGCCGCCGAAGTCTCGGAATCTGCGCTGGCGTCTGCTGATTTCCGCCATTCTGATTTCCACGCTGGGTGGTTTGTTTTATCTGGACCACTCGATCGGTCGCAGCGCTCCGATTCTGCTCCTGGTCTGCCTGTTTCTGGCCGTCCGTGGCTCCTATGAGATGTCGGGTCTTCTGAAGACTCGCTCCTTTCAGCCCCGATTCGGCCTGGTTGCGGCTGGCACCATCGCCATCATTCTGGCGACCTGGCTCAAGCCGCTCGGCATTGGCGAAACCCACATGGTCGACCTGTCGTACCTCGGTCCGACGATGCTCGCCTTCAGCCTTGTGGTGATGGGCCTGTTTATGGTTTCGGCGTTACGGTTTCGCGAACCGGGTAAGACGATGGAGTCGCTCAGTGCCGAGATTCTGATCGTCGTCTATGTCGGCGTCTTTCTCAGTATGACGGCTCAACTCCGTTGGGTCGCCGGACCGGATGCCGGTTATCTCGTTCTCGGCTCGCTGATTGTGGCCACCAAAGGAGGCGACGTCGGAGCCTACACGCTCGGCAAGCTTCTGGGCCGGAAGAAGCTCAATCCGTTTCTCAGTCCCGGGAAAACGTGGTGGGGGGCCCGCGGAGCCCTCCTCGCATCGGCTCTCTTTTCCTGGTTGTGGCTGACGTACATGCCGCCGGTGTTCGATCCGAGCTGGGAACCGGTGCCGTGGCCGCTGGCTATTCTGTACGGCATCGCCGTGGGCATCGTCGGCATGCTGGGCGATCTCTGCGAATCGCTGATCAAACGGGACGTCGGCAAGAAAGACTCTGCCGCCCTGATGCCCGGCTTCGGCGGCATCCTCGATATCCTCGACAGCGTCCTCTACACAGGCCCGGCCGCGTACCTGTTCTGGAGCCTGTTCCCCATGGCCAGCTGGCGGTAGATGTAGGCTGGGATAGGCGCAGCCGTATCCCAGCAATTGTGCGTGGCAACGCCGGACCGCGATCCTTGTTAAAGCAGCTTGTCGGAAAGGCACGTGACAGCCGCAGCCGCGTCGATTTGCTGGGATACGCTTCGCTATCCCAGCCTACGGGGCGATGTCGCTACTCGGCGTGGCGAAATTCATCGCCATACCATTCTGCTGCCGAGCCCCATTCCGGTGGATAGATTCCGCGTTCGACATACCGATGAAATGTGGAATAGGGCCAGTCAATCACTCGTGAAACCAGGCCATGCTTGAGCGGATTGACGTGGCTATAATCCACGCAACGCTGCACATCGTCTTCGTCTTTGCACGTGTGCTCGAAGAACCGCCGCTGCCAGATCGCCCGTTCTCCCTTTCGCTCCCGACTCGCGGTCATGTTTCCTTCGACGCCGCCTCGTTCGCTCCACAGCTGTGAGAACCGTCGCTTGATCAGCCGCCAGCGTTTTGAGTAATCGACATCTTCGCGGGGGAGTTCCCAGACGGCGTGGAGATGGTCGGGCAACAAGACGATTGCCACCGTGCGAAAAGGATGGTTCCGACGGACGTCCAGGAACGCAGTTCGCAGGCAATCTCGGCCGAGATCAGTGGTCAGCAACGACCGGCGGCGATGAGTGACAACCGTAAAAAAGAACGTCGACCCAATCCGTGAACGAACATAACTCCGCATCCGAACCCTCCCGGAGGCTGGGGACGGACGCAGCCGTATCCCACCACTTGCGTTGGGGGTCATCGAAACGATGTTCCACTCGTGATTATCTTCCCGCTTTCGTGGGAGTTCCGTAGCATCCGCGTCGATTTGCTGGGATACGCTTCGCTATCCCAGCCTACGGCCTGCGTTCTAACGCAGTTCCTGGAAGCACTGGCGGACCATGTAGAGGATGAGGGCGGCACTGACCAGGAACATGATGTCCATGACCATGCTGTAACCTGCAAAGGGGACTCCGACAATCAGATCGAGCACGGACAGCAGCGCGACGATTCCCGCAGCAATTGCCGAGGCGATCAGTAAACGACGGATTCCAGCAGACATGACGGTTCCTTGAAGTCTCTCTACGGTGCGTGGTCCCAGAACAATCACTCTGGCTTCAACTCGTGGGGTCGACGCAGATGACGGCGAATGCCGAGCGATCGACCGGGAGCCGCTGCGAACGGTGAACTCAAGTCGTTCCCGGCTTACTCAGCGAGCCAGCGTCTCTGATGTGACCTGCCAAGTATAGCTTCGAAGGCTCTGCGAATGCCAGCCGTTTTCGAGACTCCGAACGGTCGAATTGAACGAACCTGCAGGTTGCAACGGACATTCCGGCGGTGTCGTCTACAGAATTCCATGCAACGGCCCGCCGGGAGCCGCCAGTTCATCGACACTTCGGGTCACTTCCGGGTCCTCGACCAACGGGGGAGCATGGTGCGGTTTGACGCGGGCATCGATCACCAGCACCCCCCGACAGCCCCAGTGCTTCTGCTCGATAAACTCGCCGATCCCGAATAGATCAGCGGCCGGATCGCTCCGCGTGAACGTCGTCCACAGGAAATTATTCAGCGTTGCAGCCGAGAAGGTCGCATCATCGGCAACGACAACAATTCGGAAGCGATTCACCGCATGTTCAACCGGCAGCGCCAGCAATTCCGCCAGCCCTCGGTCCGGGCGATCCTGTTCGTACTTCAGGCCCGAGATGACCAGCACGCCCGGCATGGCAACCCTGGCAGCCGATACGCGAGATGGCAGGCCCAGCGTTGCCGGGATCTCATTGGCCAGCTCAAACCGTTCGGGACCGGCAGCCGCGATGACCAGCTTGGAACCTTCGTTGAAACCGGTTCCGGTATAGTCGAGCGTGTCGATTGTCGTGCGGGTCTGAAAGTGCAGGTCGCGCGTCCAGTCGGCTCGCTTCAGCACATGCTGAAAGAATGCGGCGATATCGTGGCAGCGAAGATCGGGATCGTCCTCATGAGCGGCGATGATCAGATACTTTGCGAGCGATAGCTGCCCCTGCCCAAGAATCGCATTCGCGCAGGTCAACAATTCCTGCGGCTTCCGTTCCGCAGCATACGGCACGTACCGTTCACTGCCGACAGCGAGCAACAGCGGATGCACTCCGGCGGCGTCAACGGCGTGGACTTCGTGCACACCGGCGATGACGGTCGGGATGATCGGGCCGGTGATCTCGTGAATGATCTCGCCGAACGCCGTATCTTCCTGAGGCGGACGCCCGACAACGGTGAACGGCCAGATCGCTCCGGGACGATGATAAACCGCCTCGACATTGAGCACCGGGAAATTGTGTTTCAGACTGTAATAGCCGAGATGATCTCCAAACGGGCCTTCTGGCAGCTGGCGTTCGGGATCGACCGTGCCAACGATGCAGAAGTCGGCTTCCGCATACATCGCCGAGTGATCCTTCGAAGTCACCATCGGGATCCGATGCCCGGCCAGAGCTCCACCGAACATCAGCTCCGACATTCCTTCCGGCAGAGGCATCACGGCTGCCAGGGTCATCGCGGGATGCCCGCCGACAAAGATCGAGACTCGGAACGGCTTTCCGGCGCCGATGGCCTTCGAATGATGCACGCCGATACTGCGATGAATCTGATAGTGCAGCCCGATTTCACGATTAGGCTTAAATTCATTTCCGGAAAGTTGAACGCGGTACATCCCCAGATTCGACTTCATCAACCCAGGTTGAGTCACATCCTCGGAATAGACCTGCGGAAGCGTGATGAAGGCTCCGCCATCATTCGGCCAGGAGACGAGTTGCGGCAGGTCTTCGATCTGGATCTGATGTCGGCAAATCGGGCCGGAGCGAACCCGGCGGGGGAGCATGCTCAACGCGGTCGGCACGGAAGCAAGCGACTTAAGCGGCTGCTTCATGCCGGATGCCGGATCGATCTTGAGTGCCACGAGCTGACGTACCGCGTCGAGCGTGTGACGAAACATGTAGCGGGTCCGCTCCATGGTCCCGAACAGATTGCTGACCATCGGAAAACGGCAGCCGATGACATTTCGGAACAGGATCGCAGGACCACCAACCTGATAGACACGCCGTTGAATTTCGGCGGCCTGCAAGTGCGGATCGATCGGAACATCAATCTCGACGAGATGATTGCCTCGCTTCAAATCGGCCAGACAGGCTGCAAGACTTCTTCGCTGAGGCATAATCATTCAATCAGAGCAGGCGGAATCACTCGAGTCATCGATCAGGGGAGCTCTTTTCATTCTAGTCGCTGCCGTCGACGATCCCAGCCTTCGTCCAACAGGATGAATTGAGCATTCGCGACCTGACAACAAAAAAAGCGACTCCCGTATTGAGAGTCGCTTCTGATTCTGGTCGATCCGGCTGAGGGATCGTGGCTGAGGATTAGTACAATCCGCCACCGCCGAAGCCGCCGCCACCGAATCCTCCGCCAAAGCCGTTGTTGCCGAAGTTGTTGAAGTTGTTGTTCCCACCCGCGCCCAGGTGCTGGTACCAGTCCCGTTCCGATTCGATCGAGTTGTAGCCTGGACCGTATGGTGTCGAGACGATTGTCCGCTGATCGGCGTCCGGATTACCGAGGTCGGTCAGGATCCGGGCGATCAGATCGCGACGATAGGCGTCGAGTTCCGGATTGGAGTTGTTCTCAGAACGTTCCACCAGAACGGGAAACGGAGCACTTCGCATCCGAGCCGAGATCTCGAGGATCTTGTCTTTGCCATCCGGAGTCAGTTCGGCTGTCTCCAGAATGAAATCGTGCTGATACAGAATGAAGTCGACCGCTTCGGCGTTGGTTTCCATCGCCTGATAGTGAGCGCGGTTCGTCACTCCCAGTGGCAACACTTCGGGAATGGCATGACTGCGGAAACGACTCCAGAAGCGAGCCCGATATTCGGCCCACGACCAGCCGCCGCCCCAGCCCCAACCGCTGCCGCCAGCGTCACAGGACTCATATCCAGTCGGGCAGGTTTCGCACTCGTTGGTCTGGAAATGCGAGCAGCCTGCCAGCAGGCTGGATCCCATCACCAGCGTCGCGAAAAGTCCGGTTTTCGTTGATCGGGTCATCTTCTTCCCCCGAGAATTCCCTGGTTTGACTTCATGTCTGGGCCGAATCGGCTGATCCGTGGAGAAACAATTCTCGTTGGGAAAGCCGCTTGAGACTTAATATTCCCTATCGTCGCTGGCTCGCATCAAAATCAGCGAAACCGGCGAAGTCCGTACCGCGACGAGTTTTTTCCCGTCGCGGCTCCCTACAGTTTCTTATCGTCGCGGAGTCTGGTACCCGTTGTACGGTGTCTGATAGCCGTTCGACGGAGTCTGATAACCAGTCTGCATCGTCTGGCCGGCTCCCCGCTGCTGGCCGTAAGCCGGCATCACCTGCTGGCTATTGG
The DNA here is from genome assembly GCA_017795105.1 of Planctomycetaceae bacterium. Classification (GTDB taxonomy): domain Bacteria; phylum Planctomycetota; class Planctomycetia; order Planctomycetales; family Planctomycetaceae; genus Rubinisphaera. The sequence goes on along the minus strand of CP051247.1, from coordinate 3,430,828 downwards.
CAGCCGTCGGATGTCCGCCGCGATACGACTGAGCTCCTGGATCCGGGCTGGGCATCATCTGCCCCGGGCTCTGCATCATCGGAGCATTCTGGTAGCCGGGAATCGACTGACCATTCGGGTACATCGGGCTTTGCATCGCCGGCGGAGCCATTGAAGGGCTCTGCATCGGATGGCCGTACTGCATGTCGTGCCCATTGCCCGGGTAAGCCCCCTGCGGAGCCATCATGTTCTGGTTCATCGACATCGGCGGCTGCATCCCCTGCTGATACATCGACGGGTCACCACCCTGGTATTCCATGCCGCCGTTCATCCCCTGCAGGTCACCCGGGAAGGCATTGGGATCGCCCTGATAGCGAGATCCCTGATCCATCCACGGAGCGGGAGAAGGAACGCCACTCGGCTGGTTCGCCTGAGGAATCGGTCCGTACTGCGGAGTCGCCGGAGACGGGTTGTAGATGTTCAGACCAACCGGAGTCGGTTCGCCGACATGATTGCCGAGCGGAGCCAGCTGGTAGACTTCGGTGTCCGGAGCTCCTTCGGTCATCGCATAGCGGTACAGTTCAGCATCGTTGGGATGCGTCACGTAGTAGCCAGGAACCGGCGGAACTTCATCTGGATCCATCGGACGAACCAGTTCCGGCGTCACGAGGACGAGCAGTTCGAGTTCGTCTTCGTTGGCTCGCTTCGTGTTGAACAGCAGCGGACCGATCACGGGAATCTCGCCGACGAGCGGGATCCGAGTTACTTCCGTGCTCTGCTGACGAGACAGCAAACCACCCAGAACGATTGATTGACCTTCACGGAGTTCGACCGTCGTGTTGACGCGGCGGGACGACAGCCCCGGCACGCCGTTCACAGCGTTGTTCGGATCGATCCGCGAGAATTCCGGAGAGATTCGCAGGCGGATCAGGTCTCCATCGACAACCGTGGGAACCACGACCATCGAGGTACCGAAGCCGCGGAACTGAGTCGTTTGAGCCTGGGCTCCACCGAGTCCGACAACAGTCGGGACAGCAAATTCACCCCCGGCCAGGAAGGTCGCCGGATGTCCACTGAGCGTCGTCAGCGACGGTCGCGACAGAATCTTGGCCGTTCCGTTGGAAGCCAGAGCACTGATGAGCACGCTGATATCGCCGTTCTCGAAGACGCCGGTCAGTGTCGGCACGCCTCCGGAAATGGCGGAGCTGATGACATGGCGTCCGTCGGCGATCAGATAGGTCATGTCGACGCCCATCCGACGCAACTCGGAGCGATTCAGTTCGGCGATTGTCACATGCAGCATCACCTGGAATTCCCCGGGAACCTGCAGCATGTTGACGATGAATCCCGAGAACAGGTCGTCTTCGTTGGGAATACGATCATCGCCGCCGAAATCATCGCCACGTCCACCGAAACCACCCGGGCCGCCCAGCCCACCGTAGTCATCGAGATATTCACCACGGATGATCTGAAGGATCCGGGCCGCTTCAGCAGCGTCTCGAGCCTGACCTTTGACGACGAGTTTCTCGTGCAGAGGAATCAGGTAGACCTTACTGTTCGGAAACAGGACGGCGATTTTCCGTTCAAGCTTGCCGTAATCGATGCGAATCTGCTCTTCGATATTGGGATCGCGAACGGTGGTGATTTCGTAGATGAGCGGATCATCGTCATCTTCGAACCAGAGTGTCAGCGTCGTGGTGCCAAGGGCCGCCCCGATGATCGCGAACTCATTCTCTTCGAACGGAGCGATATCGATCACGGTCGGATCGGCAATCGCCATCCGTGTGACCCGCTTGGCCGTTTTAACGAGCTGACTGCGATTCTGGATCACTTCCAGTTTCCGCTCGACCTTGGGCATACTCACGATCCGGGCATCCAACCCCGGTCGTGGCGAATCCTGCCCGTAGGCCTGCATGGCAACCGTGAGGCATAGCCCACTGAAAGCCAGCTGCAGAATTCGCTTTCCGGCAAAAAGTTGCCACAAGTACCTCGATGAATCCGACATCCGAGGTCGCTCCTTCCCTGGAGTGAATATACGAAAGGTCGATGCAGACAGCCGGGCCTCATGCCCCTAGGCTGACATGCTCTCAAGAACAGTCTTACCGTGACTTCGTCTTACGTTCTTGCTTCTGGTCGATTCGAATCGATCGGAGGCGAGAGCTGGACGCGACTGGTCCATTCGACCCGTGATCCGAACGCTGGAGACGGGGACCCCCGGAAAGACCGGAAGACTCCCTGCTTTAGGTATCGGTTGTACCGGTTGGTGAATTGATCGGATTTCTATGAATTCAACCGGCAGTTCAGCTTTTAACGCATCTTCCGTAATGGAAACGCCGTATAATTTCCGACTGGCCTACGGTTATTCGCCTGACATTTTCCTCCGACGAGACCGATTCTTCCGCCCGAAAGTCCTCAGTTAATAAGAGTTTATGGAATCGACCCACAATCTCCTCAAGTTGAGTGAGCGGATCTCTCTCCTGCCTGTCGTGCATGGGAGTGGAGATTTCGCGGTTGAAGTGCGACGGATCCTGCTGAACCACCACTTTGATTGCCTGGCGGTCCCCTTGCCGGCTGCGTTCCAGTCTGCGGTCGAAGCTGCAATCGACATGCTCCCCGTGGTCAGCGTGGTCTGGCAGCCGGAGAACAGTAAGTTCGAGCAGCAGGACTGGGAACCTGGTCGAGACGACGACGAGGATGAAGACTGGGATGACGACGACATCGCCACCTACGTCCCGGTCGATCCCTGCCAGCCGGTCATTGCCGCTCTCCGCATCGCGGCTCAGGAACGGATGCCCCGCTATTTCATCGATGCCCGCGTCGAGCAGTTCGAAGTCGTTCACTCCGCACTGCCCGATCCCTATGCAGTGAAACAGCTTCAGGCCGAAGCGTTCTCTTCGGCGATTCTGCCCGTTCTACCAGTCTCCGCCCCTGATCAGGTTAAATTGCGGGCCACACACATGGCCGGACGGCTGCGGGAACTGGAGTCTCAGCATTCTTCGATCCTCTGCCTTTGTTCCTATAACGAATGGCTCTCGATCAAATCGGCCTATGACTGGTCCGACCCGCTGCCGGAAACCGACGAAGCCCCGGAGCAACCGGTTCAGTCCGCCGTTGTGGCCGAACGGACGCTCACCTTCCTCACCGGCGAGCTTCCCTACATCACCGCTCAGTACGAAAAGGCGCGAGCCGAACTCGATTCGGATGAGAATCTGAGCATCGATGGAATCAAGGCTCTGCTGCTGCGAACCCGTGAAGTCTATCTCGAGGAATATGGTCAGCGGGCTCGGCCGATTACGCCCAAGCTGCTCGGCACCTACTTCCGCTATATCCGCAATCTATCGCTGATCGAACGCCGTCTCACGCCCGATCTCTACACGCTGATCGTCGCCGCTCAGCAGATTTTCGGCGATCAGTTCGCCATTCTTCTCGCGGAAGTCGCCCGCAGCTACGAACATCAGCCGCCCGAGACGGACAACTTCCTTGCGATGGGAATCGATCAGGCACGCCTTCCGGATGGCGACGTCTTCGACATGAAATCCCGACTGCCGGGCCATCCGGTTTCCTGGAGATCGTGCCGCCTGCAATCCCGTCCGGAACATCGCAAGCAGCAGACCTGGCTCACCTCCTGGAACCCCTACACACAGTGCAGCTGGCCGCCGGAAGATCAGGCCATCGAACGCTTTCGGACGCACGTGAAGGATCACGCCCTGGCATTGCTCGGAAACGATCTGGCCCGGACCGAGAAGTTTTCGACCAGTCTCAAAGACGGTCTCGATATTCGGGAGACGCTTCGCAACTGGCACACCGGCGAACTGTACGTCAAGGAGATTCCGCCGACACGAGGCGGACTTGACTGTGTCGTCATGCTGTTCGATTCTCCGGCTGACCCCCGCGAATACCCGCACCGCATCACCTGGCACGCGGAGCATCAGGACGAATCGACTCTGGCCTTCTTCGCGACCGACTTCATGAAAGAGATGGTCGGACCGCAGATCGCGCTGGGCAGCTACGGAGGAGCCCTGTTCCTGTTTCCGCCGCGACCGATCCGCGATATCTGGACCGATCGACGGTTCGACTATGTCGATACGCTGGAGGAGCGACTGATCGTGGCCGGCTGCCACTACAGCCGGGAAAAACACATCGCCCTGCTCAGCGAGCGTCCCCCGGGCATCGCGTGGAAGAAGCTGGCTCAGCGAGCCGGCAAGAAGATCATCCACGTCCCGATGAACAAGTTCAGCCAGCAGACGATCCAGCAACTGCGAATGTTCCACATCCTCAACGGCCAGCACGTCCGCAGTTACGCCGCTCACTACATCCGCAAAGCTTGAGTGACGCGGGGTTTCTTTCAGACGCCCCTGTCCGCAGAGCAGGCTCCCGCCGGCTGTGCATGGCCAGGTTGTTAACAATTGATCCACCAGTCGCCCACAAAGTTCCCTCGCACCCCTGGGAGAGGGTGAGGGGGAAATGCGGGTAACCTGCTACACAGGCCGCTGGTTTTAATCTGGAAGTGGAATGTCTCAGGCTGATCGCCGTCTACTGGCGATGATCGCCGAACGCTGTTCGGCGGAAGCCTGCCCTACGGTTTAACCGAGTTTCACCCAGTCGTTCTTTTCGGCGCTCTCGAAGACGGCTTCGATCACCCGCATGTTGCCGATCGCATCGCTGAGCGGCGTCGGCACCGGGGTGTCGTTGAGGATGGCGTCCGAAAACAGCCGGCCCTGGATCGCGTACTGATTGCAGATCGGAAACTCGATCTGTTCGACGTCCTTGCCCTGCTGCAGCCAGGCGATGCAGGGGCGATCGATGGGTGCGTTGAACGGGATCTCGATTTCATAGCGCCCTTCGGAGCCGAAGACATTCACGCGCTGATAGGGCACCATCTGGGTCGAGCAGGAGAAGGTCGAGGTGCCGTTACCGAAGTCGAGAATGACGGACGCCAGACGATCGGTCTGGAATTCGGGGTCGAAATCGATTGCCCCCATGACCCGCTCTGGCTCGGCACCAAACAGAAACCGCGAGAGTGAAATCGGATAGCAGCCGATGTCCATCAACGCCCCGCCGCCCATCGACTTCTGATTGCGAATGTCGCCGGCGTTGCGATTGAAGTACGAGAACGAACAGTCAATCGTCTTCAGCTCGCCCAGCACTCCACTGGAGAGGACTTCCTTCGCCTTCTGCCATTGCGGATGATGCCGGTACATGAAGGCTTCCATCACCTTCAACTGCGGATGAGCCTTCGCGGCATCAACCAGCCGCTGGGCATCGGCCACACTCAACCCGAGTGGTTTCTCACAAAGCACGTGCTTTCCCGCTTCGAGAGCGGCAATCGACCAGTCAACATGCATGTGATTCGGCAGCGGATTGTAAACCGCATCGATCTCCGGATCGGCCAGCAGTTCTTCGTAGGAGCCGTACGCTTTCTCGATTCCCAAAGACTCGGCGGCTGACTTCGCATTGTCGAAGTTCCGGGAGCAGATCGCGGTGATTTCGAGATTCTCGGCCTGCTGCATGGCCGGAATCACCTGAACGGTTCCGATCTTCGCCGTGCTGAGAATGCCCCAGCGGATACGCTTCGACATATCAACTTTCCAGATTACACGAAGGGAGTCTATTGAAGAGAGGAACGAGGGCCCGGGAAAGGCTTATTCGTATTCCTGCTGATAGATGGCACTCAGGATATCTTCGACCGATTTGAATTTCTTGCCCGAGGCGAGCACGCGATCGATTTTGTCGCGGGCATCGTCGCTGGTATGGCCGAGCACGAGCAGAGCTTCGTACGTTTCCGAGATGAGATCGTGTTGAGGCTCTCCCCCTTCTCCGTCGGCTCGATCGACCATCAGTGCGAAACGGGTCATCTTGCGTCGCAGCTTGGCGACAATTCGTTCCGCGACCGCCGGGCCGATGCCGGGAAGCGTGCTCAATGTTTTCGTGTCCTGCTGCTCAATCGCCGCGGCGACTTCGCGAACCGGCCGGACAATCGCCTGCAGAGCTTTCTTGATGCCAAGTCCGTCGACTGAGCAGATCAGTTCGAAGAAGGCGAGTTCGGCACTGCTGGTGAAGCCGACGAGGCGCGGCGTCATCCGGCCTCCCTTCTGCGGGTTGCCTTCCAGGTAGGCCATGGTCTGCAGTTCGATCTCTTCACCGATGCGGTTCTGCAGCTGGCGGCGGACAAAATCTGGGATAAAGACTTCAATGGTGAAAGGCCCGGCCTGCAGGTAAGCCGAGGTGGCTTCGACTGCTTTCAGCGAACCGCGAATCGACGAGATCAAAGGTGACTCCGTTCCGTGCTGCCGCTCAGGCGGCGTTCTGATCAATCTGAATAAAATGGAGATGACACAGCGCGATCGCCAGAGCATCCGCGACATCGTGAGGCCGGGGCACGCAGGAGAGCCCGAGTTCAGTTTTCACGACGAACTGCATCTGCTCTTTGGATGCCCGACCGCTGCCGGTCAGCAGCTTTTTGATCTGCGTCGGCTTGTAATGGCAGACCTTGAGTTTCGCATCCGACGCGACAGCCAGCATCGCACCGCGGACGTGTGCCAGAAGAATCGCGCTCTTGGGATTCTTGCCGAGCGAGAAAACCTGCTCGATCGCCAGTGCGGCTGGCTGCCACTGTTCGATGACGGCCCGAATCTCGCCGGCGATTTCGCCGACCCGCTCGGCCAGTGTCTGGTCGGTCGAAGTGGCGATGACGCCCCCTTCATCGAGCACGACCCCTTTCGAGCCGCGATGAACGACGCCGTAACCGGTCCGGGTCAAACCGGGATCGATGCCTAGAATCCGTTCCATCTGAATATCTCCCGTCGGCAGAAATGGCCTGCCCCTCGCGGCTCCCAGCCGCGATTGTTCGGTTCGTCAGGACTCACTCTGCCTGACGTATAATAACGCACTCACGGCCGCCCCGATCGCTTCTTCCCGACCGATCGGGCCAACTTTTTCGCCGGTTTTCGCTTTCACGTTCACCCGATCCAGCGGCAGTTCAAGCAGATCGGCGATCCGCTGGCGAATGGCTGTTTTGTATGGGGAAAGTTTAGGGGACTGCGCGAAGATCGTGCAATCGACATTCGCGATCGCGTATCCCTGCTCGGTTACCCGCTTTACGGCTTCAGTCACGAAGATAGCCGAGTCGGCATCGCGATGAGCGTCGTCGGTATCGGGAAACAGTTCGCCGATGTCGCCGGCTGCGATCGCGCCGAGCAGCGCGTCCGTCAGAGAATGCAGTACAACATCGGCGTCGCTGTGTCCGACCGCTCCCACGGTATGCGGAATCTCGACGCCGCCCAGGATCAGCTTCCGCCCCGGCGCGAGCCGGTGCGTATCGTGTCCCTCACCAATTCGCCACGGGGGTTGAGAGCTGGGGATGTTTTCCGTCACGGTGAACCTGCGGCTGAAAAGGAGGGAGAGAAACAGTCTGCAACTAATTTAATGGCCAGAAATCGTCCCGGCAATCGGCCCCCTGTCCCCTTGCCGGAACTCTGCTCGCTGAGAACCGGGAAGGAGAATTCTCGCCGAATCGCGACGATTTGTGCTGCATCTCACGGATTGAGAACGATATGGGGGCGATACAATGACTGGGATTTGGGCAAGAGCCGCCCCCGCGGCTACAGCATTCTCCGCTTTTCAGGCTGAATCGCACGAGATAAACTGAAACCCCGCGTTTTTGACACGATTCCCGCTGATCAACTGCACAGAACCTCTGTTTAGCAGGCCTATTCGATGACCAATATCGGACGCTCTCCCGGTCTTTTCCTTTTGACGGCTGTGCTCGCTGTCTTTGCATTCGGAAGCACGCAAGCATCCGCTCAATTTGAAGGGCTGAACAACAATCTGGCCCTGCCGGGGCTCGGCGAGCCGACGGCTCAGGAGCCCAAGGTGATTGTGCGGTTCGCGCCGCAGAAAGTCGCCGCCGGTGAGCAGATCAAAGTCGAGATTGAGGTCAAAACCGACAAGGAATCGTACGTCTATTCCCAGAATCCGAACATCGGAGCGGAAACGAAGATCAAGCTCGACGAGATTGTCGGCCTGGAACCGGTCGACGCCGGCTTCAAACCGAACAAAGATCCCAAAGTGGTGGTCGAGCCGCTGTTCGATGATGCGAAACTGGAGAAGTTCTTCGGCGGCGTCATCTGGTCCCGTACCTTCCGCGTGAAGGGCGATGTGGCTCCACAGGTCAAAGGCGAAGTCCGTTTCCAGGTCTGCGACGACGCGACCTGCAACCAGTTTGTAGAATCGATCTCTCTGCAGGCGGAACTGGCAAAGAGTCAAACTCCAGAGAAGCCGGCGACGCCGATGGTGAAAACGGAACCTCCTCAGGTTCCCAAAGTGCCAGAGAGCATCTTCGAGCCCCGGGAACCGGAAACGCTCGGAATGATCGCCGGCACCGTTCTCGACGCCCAAAAGATCACCCCTGATCTCAAGACCGACGGAATCAATCCGGTCACGTTCGACGTCAAACTGCTCAACACCTCGGCTCCTGAAGATTCGGTGCGAACGGTCGTGCTGGCGATCACCGCCACGATGGAAGGGCACTGGCATATCTACGCCCAGTCGCAGGATCCCGAGATGTTCGGCATCCCGACCGAGATCGCGGTTCCGAGCATCGCCGGTCTCAAACCGATTGATTCCCGCTTTCTGCCGACGGCCAAGCCAACCATCACAAAGCCGGAACCCGATATCGAACAGCAGTACTTTGAGAAGACCGTCACCTGGCAGCGCCGCTATCAGCTCGATCCGGCGACCTTCAAAGGCCCGCTGAACGGTTCAATCAAATTCCAGCTGTGCGATGATCAGGGTTGCCTGCCACCGCGTACCGCTGAGTTCTCGCTGGGAAATCGCTCGGAAGCCGGCGACGTCGCTTCTGCTCCCCCAATCGAGACGCCGGTGGAAACCGCCGCACAGACACAGCCGATCGAAGAAGATGTTCCAACACAGAAGAAGGGACTCATCCCGTTCCTGATTACCGGGGTCATCTTTGGCTATCTGGCCCTGCTCACGCCGTGCGTCTTCCCGATGATCCCGATTACTGTCAGCTTCTTTCTGAAGCAGGCGGAGAAAGATCATCATCGCCCGGTTGGCATGGCACTGCTGTATTGCCTGGGCATCATCGGCACGTTTACGTTCATCGGAGTGCTGGTCTCGGCTCTGTACGGCGGTTCGGCGATGACCGGAATCGCTAACAATGCCTGGTTCAACATTTTCCTGTCAGCCGTGCTCATCTTCTTCGGGCTGAGCATGCTTGGTCTCTTTGAAATTCGCGTGCCGTCGTGGCTGCTCACCTGGTCGTCCAAGAAGGAAAGTCAGGGAGGCGTGATCGGCGTCCTGTTCATGGCCTTTACGTTTACGCTCGTCTCCTTCACCTGTACGTTCGCCTTTGTCGGCGGCCTGCTGCCAATGGCCGCTCAAGGGGAATACTACTGGCCGATTCTGGGAATGATCGCCTTCTCGGCTGCTTTCTCGTCGCCCTTCTTCTTCCTGGCTCTTTTCCCCAGCTATCTGAAGAAGATGCCGAAAAGTGGCGGCTGGATGAACAACGTGAAGGTGACATTCGGTCTGCTCGAGATCGGAGCGGCGTTCAAGTTCCTGAGTGTCGCCGACACGAGCATTTTCTCGGCTCCCTACATCTTCGATTATTCGCTGGTCATGACCGCCTGGATGGTGTTGAGCATTGTGACCGGTTTGTATCTGCTCGGGATGTTCCGCCTGCCGCATGACACCGCATCCGACTCGATTGGTGTGATGCGACTCGGCTTCGCTCTCGTCTTTCTGTCCTTCGCGGGGTACCTGTCTGCTGGGATTTACGGATCTCAGCGACCGGAAGGAGCGCTGTGGGAACAGATTGCTGCCTTTGCACCACCGACGCTCGACTCGGTCAACGACGTCGATCTCGGCCCGGCCCTGGAACACGACGAACTTCTGTATGCCCTCGATGTCGATCAGGCCATCCAGTTCGCCAAGTCGAAGGGGCAACCCTTGTTCTTCGATTTCACCGGTGTGAACTGCGTCAACTGTCGCTTCATGGAAGCCAATGTCTTCCCGAAGGAGGAAAACAGAGAATTGCTCGAGAAATTCGTGCGAGTTCAGCTATTCGTCGACGTCATCCCGAATATGGCCGGACTGGAACAGGGCGAAGAGATTCTGGACAAGAATCAGCGGCTGCAGTCAGACTGGTTCAACGACACGTCGATGCCGGCTTATGCCATTGTGACACCGGACGGTGAGACGATTCTGAGCACGTATAAAGGCAAGGAACGGGCTCCGGGCCAGTTCACCCGCTTCCTGAAGACGGGGCTGGAAGCCTGGCAGCAGATTGCCAGTTCGGGCACACCCGTGCGTCGGTAGTAGGACCAATCCTCAGAATTGATGCGATCGAATTAGATGGGACACCACGATCAGGTGTCCCATTCGGTCCCGGCAATAGCCCCGATCGCAGCGAAACTGACAAGTGGCAGCTTGACGCCCTGTCCACCGGGATTCAAACTGATGCAGAGTGTCCCCTGACCTTTTAAGGCAGCTGCACGTCCATGCAAGCCAAGTTGATCCCCGTTGATAAAGGGCGTGAAATCGTCATCACCCGTGATGTGACCGTCGTCGGTCGCAAGCACGGTGCCTGCGACGTGGTGATCGACCATCCCAGCATCTCCAAGATGCACTGCATCGTCGCCCGCACCGACGGACTGCTTTTTATCCGCGATCTCGGCAGCACGAACGGGACCAAGGTGAACGGACAACGCGTCCTTCGCGGGGCCATTCTCCCCGGCGATGAACTCGCCTTCGCCAAAGTGAAGTTCAAAGTCTTCATGGGGCCCGACGATGAGGAAGAAGTGAACGGTCGGGAACGGACCGAAGTCATCGAACAGGACGCCGCCACCGCCGACTCTTCTGAATTCGAACTGCTCCCCGAGGACGAAATGATCTCGTTCCTCGACGACGAAGATTGAGCATCGCTTCGCTTTCGCTCTCCGCCGGATGCCACTGCTGGCTGGCCCAGCAGTGCGATCTCGCATTCGACGACTGGCAGTCTCGACGCCAACACCCTACCGGGGTTGACCCCAGATCGTTTCGAGAACGGCGTACATTTTCGGATCGTGAGCTTTCAGCTCAGTGGCGTTGAACGGGAAGAAATCGTTCTGGCCGAAGTAGGCTTCCGTGTTCTCGGCGAAGTACTCTTTTGCATTCGTGATTGCGTAGGCTCGCTCGATTTTCCCGTTGCCACGCTGGACCTGATCGTAAAGGCCGGCTGACTTCGCGGCTTCGTAGGCTGCCTCCACCTCGGCGTGATCGAAGCCGAGCACCTGATCGTGGTAGGCGTGAGCCAGTTCGTGCAGCACGAAGACCGGCATCCGTTTCACCTCTTTTTCGAAGATCGAAATATTGGTGAACTCGACACAGCGGGCCATGTCTGGATTGCGTCCGTTGTCTTTCAGCCAGCCGACAGACGGATGGTACTCCGCCTTCGGGCCGATCCCGGGATACTGCGGCGAGAACCAGAGCTTTACCTGTTGCAGCTGCGGGATGTGCCGCTCCGGCACCACGTTCTTGATGAAAACGAGTTGCTCTTCGAGCAGTACGAGAGCACGAGCGGTCTGTTCGGGCTGATCCTGTTCGAGCCGCGTGTCGAGATGGAGCGTCCAGCCCTGGACGTCGAGCTGTCGGAACGTCGGCTCCGCAGCCTGGCCGTGGACCGCCAAAGAAATCAGCAGGAGCGATAGAACAAGAAGAACTCTGCGGAACGCAAGCATGGCGAATCTCCTTGCAAAGGACAGCGGGCGGACGATTCGATGTTACTCGGCGTGGGCAGCGTTGAAAACCGGCTCCGTCTTCTTCAGCAGGCGACGCGGAGTTGCGCCTCTTCGGCGTTCAGCGAAACGATGGCGATGCCGAGTTTGTCGGCCAGTTCAAGCACTTCCGGTTCGTCGATGATAATCGTCTGTCCGGCTTCGACGGCCAGAACACGTCCGCCGGCTTCATGCATGGAACGCAGGGTCTGCACGCCGATTGTCGGGACATCGAACCGGCTGTCCTGCTGCGGCTTGGCGACTTTGACCACGGTAAATCCGCCCCGCTTGCAGAGTTCGCCAGCGCGGAGAATCGCTTTGTCGGTGCCTTCGATCGCTTCGACGGCGATCACAGCGGTATCGTTGACGATGATCGTCTGACCGATGTCGAGTCGTCCGATTTCCTTGGCCATTTCCCAGCCAAAGGCAATATCTTTCCACTGAGCGGCCGTCGGTTTTCGTCGAGTGAGGAAGCCGTGTTGCACGAGTAACTCCGGACAGAAATCGAGTGCGGAAGCAAAGTGAATGCGGTCGCGTTCAAATTCGCGAATGACCGCGAGCAGCAGCGTGTCGTCTTTTTTGTTCTCGCAGGCGTAACGCAGCCACAGATGAATGGTTCGCAAATCGGGCATCAGTCGCCAGATGCGGTTCGACTGAAACAGAACCGTCTTCTCGATCTTCCCGGCCATGACGACCTGGTCGACCTTGTTCCGTTTGAACCAGCGAATCGCCTGACCAATGCGGGCCAGCGGCACCGGAGAATAATGATGACACATCCCGGCGAGCGACTCATCAGCCATGCCGATGACGCCCATTCCAAACAGTTCGTAGTTCTGAGCGCGTGCCGCTTCGGCAAAAACGAGCGGAAATCGCCCCGCTCCGGCCAGCAGCCCGACGCGCATCCCGGGCGGATATCGCCGCTGGGAAGGCTCGAATTCGCGAAGAGGAAGGATATCTGCCATGACTCAGGAAACGTAAACGAAATGAATGAACGAAGTTGGTTTCAGCGAAGGATGACTCAGGCAGCCCGGCGGCTTTCCTGGGAGTTGTCCTCCGAGGTGAGCTCATTCAGCTGAGCTTCCAGTTTCTCAACCTGCTTCTGCAGCCGGCGAACCGCCTGCCGCGTTTCCGGCAGTTTGGTCTGAGCCGTCATAATCTTGGACTGTTGTTCCAGCGGAAGTGCGGGTGCTCCCAGAAGAGTGGCACCGGCTTCAACATTGCGGAAGACGCCACACTGAGCCATGAGATTCGCCCCTTCTCCGATATGGAGATGGTCGGCGATTCCGACCTGGCCGCCGAAGCGACAGTAGTTGCCTGTCGAAACCGAACCGGCCAGCCCGACCTGAGACACGATCACGTTGTGCTCGCCGATCTGGCAGTTGTGGGCGATCATCACGAGGTTGTCGATCTTCGTGCCGCGTCCGATCACGGTCGGCTCGAACATGCCCCGGTCGATCGTTGTGCAGGAACCGACTTCGACGTCGTCTTCGAGAATCACCGAACCGAAATGTTCGATCTTGTGGAACGCTCCGCCGTGGAAGCGATAGCCGAATCCGTCTGCGCCGATGATCGAGCCGGAATGGACCTGAACCCGGTTTCTCAGTTCGCAATTGCCATAAACGACCACGCGCGGATGCAGAATAACTTTCTCACCAAGGGTGACGTTGTGCTGCAGAACCACGCCGGCGTGCAGATGACAGCCATCTCCGATTCGGCAGTTCGGACCGACCGAAACGTGAGGGCCAATCGTTACGTTCGAGCCGATGGTCGCGGTGCGATCGACGACGGCCGTCGGATGAATACCGGGACGAGGCTCGGGAGCCGATTGCTTGAACATCGGCAGCAGCTGGATGAAACAGTTGAATGGATCGTCCACGACAATGAGCGATTCGCCGTTGAAGGGAATCTGTCCGGGATCGCATTTTTCGGGGATCAGGACGACAGTGGCCGAGGTCTTCTCAAGCTGCTTGATTTCTTTGGGATCGCTCAAAAACGAGAGCGTGCCTTCGCGGGATCGCGAAATCGAGGAGACGTCATCGACCTGTGCATTCGGATTTCCATGCAGAATTCCGGAGACCAGTTCGGCGATTTTGGCAGCATTCAGACTCATCAGCCCATCCTTGAGCAGTCGGCGGCAACCGGAGTTGCCGAATGTGTTGATGGACCAATCCCTGGTCCTAACCAAGTGTGTATAGCAGGACGTTCGGGGCCGATGCAAGAGGAGTTCCGAACAGCCCTGGCCGAGGCCGATTCTGGCAATTTTTACAATGCGAATGCGAAAACAGAGGAGCGGCGTCTGCACAGCCGCTCCCCTGTCGGTTCGTTTCGTCGGCCTAATCGCCTTAGAAGTCGCCGACGACCTCTCCATCCGCCATCTGAGCCAGCCGCTCCAGAACGACCGGATCAACGTGCTTGCTCACGGTACGGACCGAACCATCTGCCATGAGCACCTGCATCGTTTCTCCGTCCGATCCTCCCAGTCCGTCCGGACCATAAACGTACGGCTGCTGTGTCAGACCGCGAACGGTGCTGTTGCCACCCTGAGCCCAGGGGCCGTGATCGTCGGAAGCAGAGGTGATCATCATCGTATTGCTCGTTCCGTCGGTGATATCCCGCATGCGGGTTTTACGATCGTAACCAAAGATTCCACAGCCCTCCTGGCCGATCTCGAGTTCCGGAGCGTTCTCGCCCACCCCGGCGATCGCAACGTAATGCGAAATTCCGTACTCGCCGTCTCCCTCGTTCATCCCGGGATCGAGCAGATTCGGGATCTGGATTTGAGCCATCTCATCGTTGCCGTCTTCGTTCCAGCCGAGTTCTTGATCGATGGCATTGTAAACCGCAGCCTGTTCGATGAAGGGGAGAATCGACACCACCCAGCTCAACCGTTCCTCGGGTTCAAGATCCTCGTTGGGAATCGTCGCCGAGGGGAAATGCTTGAAGGTGTCGTGATGATTGTGCATCGCCAGCCCGAGCTGCTTCAGATTATTCGACGACTGCGTCCTCCGTGCCGCCTGTCGAGCCGCCTGAACGGCGGGAAGCAGCAATGCCACACCCACCCCGGCGACTGCCGCTGTGCTCATGCCTGCGTTGCCGCCGAACATGGGCAGCCCCGCGGTGGAACTGCGGGAATACATCGTGCAGCCGTTTTCGTCACAGACCGTCGCAGCGACATTCGGGAACAATGGCGCGGTCACCAGTTCGGGTGGCGGGAAGTCTTCAATGTAGACCGGCAGTTCTTCGTCCCCTTCCAACCCTTCGCTCAGAGCCGCCGCCTGAATCATCGGCAGGAACGGCATTCCCAGGTTCAGCAGGAGCTGATAGGTATCTCGCGTGTTCATCGCACTGATCGATGAGAACTCCTGCGGCAATTTCCCGAGCGCGGTGGCATACTCTTCGTCCGGCTCCCAGCTCGGAAGCTTGCCTTCGACCCGCAAACGGAAAGCCTCCACCGCCTGCGGCATCAGCGCGACGACCAGCCACTTGTCGACCACCTGAACTGCTCCATACTGCACGGCCTGATCGCCATCGCCGGTGATATCGAAGACAATCAGATCCTGACCATCCTTTTCAATCCGGAAGGGATAGACCGGCCAGTCGAAGTACTCGCCATCCTCTTCGGCCTGTTCCAGACGCGACATCTGCTCGTCGATGAAGGCCTTCATCTGATCCGGATTCTTGAGCTCGACGCACAACGCGGCTCCCATGCCGAACATGCCGCCATTGGCATCGTCATACTGACAGACGACGTCGCCGAAGTGAGCCAGCAGGTCGGCCTTTGGATCAAACCCCAGCAGGTCCGGCAATGAATCGATCATTGCTTCGGCCTGCCCCTGTTGCGGTCCACCGACAATCTGAGCCGCATTGCGGGCCAGCGCCAGCAGTGCGTCGTAAGTCGCCTCGGCATCGCACTGCGAAGCCATGAACCAGTTCATCTTCGATGGAAGCGGGGGGAGATCGTCCAGGGTCATCAGCGGGCCCTCGGAGCGTCCCAACCCAACGATCTCCGTTTCGGTCCAGTTCGCTTCACCTTTGTAACCCGTGCGGGCGACGACTGCTTCGAGCTTGTCCATGCCGACCAGCTTGAGCACATCAGCCACCGTTAACTGCCGCTCGGTCGGAACCGGCAGCGGCATCGAGCCATACTTCTTCTGCAGAGCAGTCCAGTCGAGCCAGAAGAGCCCGGTCTGTGCGAAGTCAACGTCTTTGCCTTTCGCAGCAGCAAAGCTTTCGTTGTCCGAGAGCGATGGCTCATCACCGGAAATACAGGCCATCGTCTGCTTAACAACATTCGGCCCCACGGCGACAACCAGACTCTCCCCTTCTTTCCAGAGTCCGACCTGAATGCCCGGGGACTGAGGAATGATGAAGTGCGCCACCGATCGTCCGTTGATGCGTTCCACCTCGAGCCGAACCCCTTCGCGTTCCAGCGACTGCCCCAGCAGGTTCGTCGCCGTTTCGGCCCATCTTCCCCCCGCGTTGAAGATAATCCGCGACGAGGGCATGGGATCCTGAGGATCGGACGAGAGAGAAGCCGCCAGCACGTAGCCCTGTCCGATCAGATCTTCGGCCACTTCGCGGGCTTGTCGAGCGTTGCCACTTTGATCGCGATCGATCAGGAATTCGACGATGCGATCAAAGACATCCGCGAGGCCGGACTCGACGAAGGCCTGATACTCGGCCGTCTCGGAATACGCCTCCTGATGATCGGTAAGACCATCGAACGACGTATAGAGGAAGGTGTTCTGTGGAATCAAATCCTCAGGAGCAGCTGCCTGCCACATGAAGCCTTTTGCGACATTCCAGCTGATCACCACCGTCGTCAGCAGTGCCGCCAGAATCGTGTACCGGGATTTCCCCCATCTCGCCATCGCTCGTCTCCTTCTGCTCAATGGTAGCTACTCGATATGGTCCCGGTTCCCGAGAGCCTTCCAGCTACCGGTGAACCAATGTCAAACATAACGAGTCAACAAGAGACTGGCGAGGATTTCCCGGAAGATCCGAAGAACTTCACGCGATCAGTCAGAGCACCAGTGAAGACGACAAAGCGAATGAAAACACAAGCAGACAGGTCCACTGCAGTGGTATTCGCTGTGCGGACGCGGTATGTGCGTACCTCGAAGATTGGAGTGCCGTTGGTTTGACCAACTCCCCACCAATGCAAGTGGAGCAGAGAGAATCACCACTGCGTGGAACGCGGCTTACGCGTTCGCACAGCGACCCTAACTCTCGCGAGCGATGTGATACTACGCGAGTACTGGTTCGCCGACGGTCCAGCGGTGGCCGTCGCGGATGACCTTGCGGTAGAGCGTGTCGCGTTCGACCGGAATGCAACCGGCTTCGCGGATCATGTTGTGCAGCTGCTCAACCGTCAGTGCCTGTGGCGTCTTGGCACCAGCATCGTGGTAGATGGTCTCGTGCACCACAGTGCCATCGAGATCGTCTGCTCCGAAGCCGAGGGCGACCTGGGCGGTCGATTCGCCGAGCATGATCCAGTAAGCCTTGATGTGGTCGAAGTTGTCGAGCATCAGGCGGCTGATCGCAATTGTCCGCAGGTCCATCTGGCCGGTCGGCTTGGGAATGTGATCCAGCCCGGTGTTCTCCGGATGGAAGGCGAGCGGAATAAACGTCTGAAACCCGCCGGTGCGGTCCTGCAGGGTTCGCAGTCGATTCAAATGGTCCATGCGATGCTCGGCTGCTTCCACGTGCCCGTAAAGCATGGTCGCATTCGAGCGGATGCCGAGGTCGTGGGCGGTGCCATGGATGTCGATCCAGCGTTCCGAATCAGCTTTGTGCTCACACAGCTGCTTGCGGATTTCTTCGTCGAAGATTTCCGCGCCGCCGCCCGGCATGCTGCCGAGGCCTGCGTCTTTGAGTTCCTGCAGCACCCAGTCGTAAGGCTTCTTTGTGATGTGGCTGAACCAGTTGATTTCGACGGCAGTCCAAGCCTTCACGTGGATATCGGGATCGGTTTCGTGAATGATCCGCACGACATCGACGTACCAGTCGAACTTCTTCTGATGATGCAGTCCGCCGACGACGTGGATTTCGGTCGCGCCCTTCTCCTGGGCTTCCTGGACACGTTCGCGGATCATGTCGTCGCTGAAGACGTAGGCCTTGTCGGCCTTGAGATCGGAGCGAAACGCACAGAACCGGCAGCGGTAAACGCAGACGTTTGTCGGGTTCAGGTGGATGTTGGTGTTGTAGTAGGCGTAGCGACCGTTCTTCTTTTCGCGGACGTAGTTCGCCAGCCGCCCGAGCGTCATCAGATCGACTTCGCGATCCAGGAACAGCCCGTCCTCCATTGTCAGACGGGTGCCGGAATAAACCTTCTCTTCGATCTCTGCGATACGTTTCTGGAAGTCTGCCTGCGACATGGAACTGTACTCTCGTCGAGTTTCTCGAACTAAGCGGGCCGGGCGATGTGGAAATTCAGGCCGGATTCTGCATGCGGATTATACGCAATCGGCTCCCCTGCTGCGCCCGGGGACTGCGGAAAATGCGACCAGTTGTCGCGGAGCGCACTCTACACCCCGAGCCACAGGTCTGCAATTCCGAACAACAGCAGCCCGAAACTGATGACGGCATTCACATTGAAGAACGCCACGCCGGCTCGGGACAGATCAGCCGGGCTGACCAGCCAGTGTTCGTACACCAGCAGACCGGCCATAAGAAGGACGCCAACCAGAAAGATGGTCGACAGCGGACTGGTAACCGCGAACGCGATCAGCGCTCCGGCACACAGAAAATGACTCGTCGCCGCCACCTTGAGCGCCTTCGGGATCCCCAGCCGAGCGGGAATACTGTGCAGCCCGGCCGAGCGATCGTAATCCGCGTCCTGACACGCATAAATAATGTCGAACCCGCCAACCCAGAAAAAAATCGCCGCCGCCAGCCACCACAAGCTCGGCTCCAGTGTGCCCGTCAGAGCAATCCAGGTTGCCAGCGGAGACAGCATCAAAGCAGCCGCCAGCCAGTAGTGGGCCAGCATGCTGAATCGTTTGATCAGCGAATAGGCGAGCAGAAAGAGCAGTACCGGAACGGAAAGCATCAGCGGCAACTGATTCGGCCAGAAGAGCAGCGTCGAGGCAACGAACCCCAGGCTACTCAGGATTGTCAGCGTGAGGACACTTCCCGCACTCAGCAATCCCGCCGGGATATGCCGCCCGGCTGTCCGCGGATTCTCGGCATCAAACTTCCGATCCGCATACCGGTTGAAGGCCATGGCAGCCGTGCGGGCGAAGACCATACACAGCAGCACGCCGAGCAGGTCCTGCCAGCGAAACGGGGCAACCGTCGACCACGCCAAAATCGCACTCAGGAGCGCAAACGGCAGCGCAAAGATCGTGTGGCTGAACCGGATCAGGCCCAGATACAGCGAAAGTTGCGACGGTCGTGGTTGTTCGGCTGCGGTCATGAAGTCGATTCTCGTGAGGGAAGTGCGCGATTCTAGTCGCCCGCAGGAGCGAACTCAAACTGGCCCGGTGGAATCGAGATGTTCGGCTCTCGCCCAGCAAGGGATGGCCCAGACGTGCACGTCTGGGTGACGAAGTCACAGGAAGAGGCTAACCATCGCTGAAAAAGCTGGAACGGGCGTTTTGAATGCATGACTTGGGGGTAGCCCCGGTTGATTCAACCGGGGTGGCGAAGCCACAAGAGGTCTGCCAACACGCTCCTTATTCCAATTGCCCTTTGAAACCTCTTGCCGACGCAGGTGAATAGATCCGCATTGCCAGGGCGAATCGCAGTCGATTTTCGTTAAGAACACCGGTTGGCTTCCTCTTGTGGCTACGCCACTCAGACGCACGCGTCTGAGCCATCCTTCCTTTCGCTTCAGTCTGGATTTGCCGACCTGGTCTTTTACCCGCTCATGGCCCAACAACACTGAAGACAGGCCTCCTGTTGCGTTGCAACACAGAGATGAATCTCTGTGCCATCCCTGTTATCAGTGCCAGGAATTGGACTTCACCGACGCATCGGAACCTGCCAATAACTCCCCCGGGCGGCTGCCCCCAGCTTTTCCACAGACAGAAGTTGACCTGTCTTTCCTGATTCTGGTAGCTTCCCGCAAGGAGTCCACTTTTTCAGTCAGGGTAGATGCTATGTGTGGAATCATCGGCTACGTCGGACATCAGCAGGTCCAGAATCTTTTGCTGGACGGGTTACACCGGCTTGAGTATCGCGGCTACGACAGTGCGGGAATTGCCGTGCTGGAAGGCGGGCAGATCTCGCTGAAGAAACGAGCCGGCCGCGTGCAGGAACTCGGCCACGCTGTCGCCGAGCATCCCCTGAAAGGTCACATCGGCATCGGCCACACCCGCTGGGCGACGCACGGTGAGGTGAACGACACCAACTCGCACCCGCACGTTGGCGGCGAGGGCGAACTCTGCCTCGTGCACAACGGCGTTATTGAAAACTACTCGTCGCTGCGGAAGAAACTCAAAGAACACGGCTTCGAGTTCGTTACCACCACGGATTCCGAAGTCGTTGCGCATCTACTGGCCTATGAATACCGTCGAGGTGTCGCGGCGGGAGGAATCGAAGGCTCCCAGCAACTCTGCCTCGATGCTCTGCAGGCCACGCTGACACAGCTGAAAGGAACGTACGGTCTCGCCGTCCTGTATCGCGACTGTCCAGATACGATGTACGTGGCCCGCGTCGGCAGTCCGCTGGTCATCGGAATCGGCGACAACGAGAACTTCGTCGCCAGCGATGCCAGCCCTCTGGCCGTGCATACCGAAGAAGTCGTTTATCTCTCGGACAACGAGATCGCGATCCTCACGCCGGATGATGTGCAGATCATTCACCGCGACAGCGGAGCAGTCGATCTGAATATCCAGGTGCTCGAACAATCCGCCGCAGACTCCGAACTCGGCGATTTCCCGCACTACATGCTGAAGGAAATCTACGAGCAGCCGCAGTCGATCGAGAACGCCATGCGGGGCCGTTTCGACGACGACGAAGCGACCGCCGTCTTCGGCGGGCTCAACATGACGGCCAAAGAACTGCGAAAGGTCGACCGCATCGTCCTCACCGCGTGCGGCACCTCCTGGCATGCCGGCCTGGTCGGCGAGTATCTGCTTGAAGAGTTTGCCCGCATTCCGACCGAAGTCGAGTACGCCAGCGAACTGCGATACCGCAACCCGCCGATGTCCGAAAACACAATGATCTTCGCGATCACCCAGTCGGGCGAGACGGCCGATACGCTGGCCGCGATGAGGGAGTGCAAACGCAAAGGTCATCCGACGCTCGCGATCTGTAACGTGGTCGGCTCCACGATCGCCCGCGAAGCCGACGGCGGCATCTATCTGCACGCAGGACCGGAAATCGGGGTCGCCTCAACCAAAGCCTTCACTTCGCAGGTAACCGTTCTGACGCTGCTCGCTTTGTTCTTCGGACGCATGCGGCACCTCTCCTATCCAGCCGGCAAACGGATCATCCGGCACCTCCGGGAGATCCCCACACTCGTCGAAGAGACGCTGAAGTGTCACGAGATGGTGAAGTACGTCTGCGAGAAATACGCCCGCTACAACAACTTCCTGTATCTGGGTCGCCTCTACAACTTCCCGGTCGCTCTCGAAGGAGCGTTGAAGCTCAAGGAAATCAGCTACATCCACGCCGAGGGCTACCCGGCTGCCGAGATGAAGCACGGCCCGATTGCCCTGGTTGACGACATCACGCCCTCCGTGTTCGTCGTGCCGAAGTGCGGTATCTATCCCAAGGTCATCAGCAACCTGGAAGAAGTTAAAGCCCGTAAGGGACCGGTCATCGCCATCGCCTGCAAAGGGGATGAAAAGATCGCCGAGCTGGCTGATGATGTGATCTACGTGCCGGACGTCGAAGAGTATCTGCAGCCGCTCGTTACTTCGATTCCACTGCAGTTGCTGTCGTATCACATCGCCCTGCACCGGGGTTGTAACGTCGACCGCCCGCGAAATCTCGCCAAGAGCGTGACAGTGGAATAGTCCACTGCAGCTGACTCCCGGGGATGAGTGCCACTGGCTCCGCCAGTATGGCCCCCCATTGAGACTCCCGTCGGACAACGATGCACTGGCAAAGCCAGTGGCACCCGGCCGCACCGAGTTGAGATTCGACGGGTGGCCCGTCCGCCTCAGCGGGCGGGTCGCGCCAGCGACAAGAGACAGCGCCATCCGCGCCTCACTTGGCAAAATCGTCCGGTCTCGAAGAGACGCTCGTGCATGGCGTGGCCTCTTGTGACTTCGTCACCCGCCCCGATACTGTTTCCAGAGACATCCCAAACTGCATTTCGATGGGATACGTCAGCGGCTATCGCTGTCTGCGTACTCGACAACGCTTTCAGCGCAAAAAACAAGCCGGTCTCTTCCCGAGACCGGCTTGTCCTACCTGATTCCCATTGTGTTCAGCTTACCGCCATGCGCTCCGGCGGCCACGGGACGACAGCAGCACCAGAATCACAGCACCAACCAGCGATGCGATAAAGCTGGAAGGCTGCAGGGCATCACCCCGTCCCATGATGAGGAAGTAGCCGAATCCTCCCAGGAACGAACCGGCAACCCCCAGCAGGATCGTCGCCAGCAGTCCCATCGGCTGACGTCCCGGAACGAGTAGCCGGGCAATCGCTCCGACCACCAGACCAAACATACTCCACACCACAATCGCGACCAGCAAGTCCATCGTTGTATCCTCTCTCTTGTGTTGGTTTCTCGTCTCATCAGAAGCCGCAAGGTTTTGAGCAGCGACTTCGAGAGGACCGTTATGCAGAAGCCATGCCAATAACGAAACGACTGCGCCTACGCGAGCCATAAGTCCCTTCCCGCAGGACACTTACTGCTGGCTGACCTCAAAACTGGTCGATGCACAGATTTCGCTGCTGGTCGATGAGCGACCATTGACTGCCGTTGGACGGTCGTCGGATCTGCGATCATCGGAGGCAAGCTGTCAGAATCTTCTGGAGTCGACGATCCTTCTCCTGCTACAATTCGACCATGATTCAGCTCAGCCAGGAACAACGGGAAGCCCTCAGCAAAGGGCACGACCGGATCGAATTCGAAGATCCGGTGACGAAGAAGGTCTACGTTCTGGCCGAGCGGAGTGCATTGCAACAGGCAGATGCCGATCTGCTGGCGATTCAAAGAGGCCTTCGAGAGCTCGAAACAGAAGGCGGAGTTGAGTTCGAAGAATTTCGAAGAGAGTTGTACACGGAACTCCGGAAGGAGTTCAGATTGCCACTCCCGGAAGTCGAATGAGCTTCCGTCTGATTCTGCTACCTGGTGCCCGGAATGAGATGCGTGACGCGGCGAGATGGTGGGCGACCCATCGAAATGCCGAGCAGGCTGCTGCATGGATCCAAGGATTCATGGCCAAACTCGAAACGCTTCAAGAAGATCCTCTTTCTTATCCCCCAGCGGATGAGGGTGACCTTTTTCAACACGACATCCGGCAGCTCAATTACGGCCTCTCCAGCAAGCCCACCCATCGTGCACTTTTCACCGTCGTTTCTCCGGATCGAGTTGTCGTTCTGGCGATACGGCATCTTGCCCAGGGACCACTCGACTCCGATCAGCTTCAGCCGCCTTAGTCAGGTGTCGACTGAGATTCGTTTTGCAATTCGGGAGACTTGGAAGGCCAAAGCCATGCCCCTCCCAGGCAGAGTCCGCAAATCAGCAGCACCCACACGTACCAGAATTGCCTCAGCAGCTGCGTCAACGTGATTCTCGTCATCAATTCCGGCGGGATCTCCAGCCCCAATTCGACTGGCGTGTCAGAGTCAACCTGGCCGAGCAAACGCTCTTTCTCCAGCGGGGTGAGACTCTCGTTGGTCGCGATTGCGTCCCGCAAGGTCGCCTCCAGAATCTGCCGGGTCCCCACGCAGTAGGCATAGCCCCCGCCAATCAGAAATGCAGCAATCAACAGTGCAATCAGATATTTCATTTTCACGGCTCCTTTGAACACCGCGTGGCGGGCCCCATTATTGCCTTAAGTGTTGTCCCATCACAAGATACGGTGCGGCTGACTGTAAGCGGATCCCCCCCATTGGAACTCGCTCCGCTCCGCGGGTAGAATGGCCCCGTGGAACGAATTCACGCGTGCCGCGACCAGCTGTCGCCGCGTTTTTGATGGACCTTTCTGCCCGTCGAGGATGACCATGATCACGGAGGCGACTCCCCCGCAGCGTCCGTTTGCCCACCTGCACTGCCACAGCCACTACAGCCTGCTCGATGGCGCCAACCGCATTCCGGCCATGATCCAGAAGGTCAAGGACAACGGGATGAACTCGCTGGCGATCACCGACCACGGCAACCTGTTCGGCGCACTCGAGTTCTACCAGAAGTGCCGCGGTGCCGACGTCAATCCGATCATCGGCTACGAAGCCTACATCGCGCCCGGAAAGCGGACCGACCGCAGCGCGAGCCGCATGAAGGAAGCTAGCTTTCACCTGACCCTGCTCGCCCAGAACAAGACCGGCTTTCAGAACCTGATCAAGATGGCCTCTTCGGCTTATCTGGAAGGGTTCTACTACAAGCCGCGAATCGATAAGGACCTGCTCGAAGCCCACAGCGAGGGGATCATCTGTCTGTCGGGTTGCGCGTCGAGCGAACTGTCGCACTACCTTTTGAGCGACAAACAGAAAGAAGCCGAACAATTGCTTCGGTGGTACGAAAAAACCTTCGGCGACCGGCTTTATCTGGAGATTCAGGACTCCGGCGTGCAGATCCAGAAGGACTGCATGGAACGGACAATCGAACTGGCCGACCGCTTTGGCTTCCCGCTCGTCGCCACCAACGACGCCCACTATCTCAACCAGGAAGACGCCGGCTCCCATGAAGTCCTGCTCTGCGTGAATACGCGAACGACCATGCAGGACGAAAAGCGAATGAAGCTCGACAGCTGCGAGTTTCATCTCCGCACGCCCGAAGAAATGTACAACGCCTTTCCCCACTGCCCCGATGCCGTCGGCCGCAGTCAGGAAATCGCCGATCGCTGTGATATCGATCTCGACCTCACCGCCCGGCACTATCCGGTCTTCCAGCCGCCCGAAGGCAAGACTGACGTGCAGTATCTCCGCGAGCTCTGCGAGAAGGGCCTGAAATGGCGGTACGGCGACAACCCCGAAAAGGTCTACTGGGATCGTCTTGAGATCGAGCTCGGCGTCATCGAGAAGATGGGCTACAGCAGCTACTTCCTTATCGTCTGGGACTTCGCTCGATTTGCCCGCGAGAAAGGCATCCCCTGCACGGCTCGTGGTTCAGCTTGTGGAGCCCTCGTGGCTTATCTACTCGGCCTCGGCGACGTCTGCCCGATTCAGTACGACCTCCTCTTCGAACGATTCCTCGACCCCAGCCGCTCGGAAGCGCCCGATATCGATATCGACTTCTGTCGCGATCGCCGGCAGTGGGTCATCGATTACGTGAAAGAAAAGTACGGCGAGGAAAGCGTCGCGCAGATTGGCACCTTTGGAACGCTCAAAGCCAAAGCCGCCCTTCGTGATGTCGGCCGCGCCCTCGATGTGCCGCTGCATCGCGTGAATGAAATCGCCAAGATGGTGCCCGAACAGCTCGGCATCAAACTCAAAGACGCCATCGAATCGACCGCCGAACTCAAAGAGCAGTACGACTCCGATCCGCAGATCAAAGAGATGCTCGACTTCGCGATGGCGCTCGAAGGGCTCGCCCGTAACGTCGGTACGCACGCCGCCGGCGTGGTGATCGGCGACCGTCCGCTCGACGAATACATCCCGCTGCAACGCATCACCGGCAAGACCGACATCATCACGCAGTGGACCGACGTCGAAACCGCCGGCCTGCTCAAGATGGACTTCCTCGGTCTGCGGAACCTGTCGATTCTCGACAAGGCCGTGCAGAACGTGCAGCAGAACTATCCTGACTTCAACATGCGGCCCATCGACTTCCCGCTCGATGACCAGAAGACGTTCGCCCTGCTCCAGCGTGGCGAAACCAAGGGGATCTTCCAGCTCGAATCGGGCGGCATGCGGGACCTGCTGACCAAGATGAAGCCGGACAAATTCGCCGACATCATCGCCACCTCCGCGCTCTATCGCCCTGGTCCGCTGGAAGGGGGCATGGTGATGACCTACGTCGAGGTGAAACACGGGCGGCAACCGGTGCCGACCGTTCACCCGCTGGTCGACGAAGTGCTCGCCGAGACTTACGGCGTCATGGTCTACCAGGAACAGGTCATGCGGATTCTCAACCGCGTCGGGGGCATCGAGCTTTCCGCCGCGTACCGCTGTATTAAAGCGATCAGTAAGAAGAAGCTCGAGATCATCGCGGTGAACAAGGAGAAGTTCATCGAGGGCGCCCAGGAACGGGAGATGGACAAGAACAAAGCCGAGGAACTCTGGGGACTCATCGAGAAGTTCGCCGGCTACGGCTTCAATAAATCGCACAGCACCGCCTACGGAGCCATCGCCTATCAGACCGCTTATCTGAAGGCCCACTTCCCCAAGGAATTCATGGCGGCTCTCCTCTCCTGCGGCATGGAGAGTTCCGAGCGAATGGCGGAACACACCGACGACTGCCGCCGCATGAAGATCGACATCGTCCCGCCCGATCTCAACATGTCCGATGTCGAGTTCAAAGTCGTCGGCGACAAGGTCGCCTTCGGCCTCGGAGCCATCAAAGGGGTCGGCGAAGGAGCGGTGGCGGAAATCGTTGCGGAACGCGAAGCCAACGGAAAGTTCACCAGCATCTTCGATCTCTGCGAACGCGTTGACCCCAAGGCCCTCACCAAGAGCGTGCTCGAAATCCTGATCAAAGCCGGGGCTCTCGACAGCTTCGGCCCTAACCGTGAACAGCACATGCTGGCCATGGAATCAGCCGTGCAGATGGCGGCTCGCAAGCATCGCGACAAACTCCGCGGACAGAAGAGCCTCTTTGGCGGAGGTTCGAACTCGGATGCGACAGCTGAGGCGGTCGCCGGTTCCGTTCCCGACGCACCCGACTGGACGCACGCGCAGAAGCTGGCCTACGAAAAGGAAATCTTCGGCTTCTACCTCACATCGCACCCGCTGACCGAATTTGCCGACGAGATCACGCCGCTCGTTTCGCACACGACCAAGGAACTCGGCGAGATTGAGGATTCGATGGAAGTGCTGGTCGGCGGAATGATTTCGTCGATCAAGAAAGCGACCACCCGCAACCCGTCCCGCAACGGCAACAGCAAGTACGTGAACTTCGACCTGGAAGACGCGAACGGCGTCGTCCGCTGCATCATGTGGCCCGACGATTACGCCCGCTATCAGGAAATGGTCGTCGCCGACGAAATCTGCATCATCGCCGGCCGCGTCGACCGCCGCGGCCGCGAGCCGAACCTGATCGTCAACAAACTCATGACGATCGAATCGGCCCAGAAGCAGATGACCCAGCACCTGGCCCTGAAATTCCAGCACGGCTTCCACACCGAAAACGACATGAAGCACGTCCGCCGCATCCTCGACCACCACCCCGGCAACACCAACGTCGTCATCGTCGTCGAAGCCCCCGACGAAGCCAACCCAGACTTCATCACCCGCACCACACTGGGTTCACCAACACTCTCGGTAACGGTCTCAACCAAACTGCGAGAAGAATTGAACCAGGTGCTGGGAGAATCGTTTTATCGGGTGCATGTCTCGGCCCCGAAGAAAAAGCGGGAGGGGTGAGAGGACAACCAGCGACGGGTCGCTCAAACTCCGTAGGTCAGGCACCGCCTGACGTGATTACTTCGAGCAACGTCCACTTCTCGTCAGGCAGTGCCTGACCTACTCGACTGGGTTACGCTTTGCGGCTAACCAGGCCTACCTACTTACCCCAGTGAAACATGCTATGAATCGCTCAGCCCCAGGAACAAATGACGTTGAAGGACGAGAGTTCTTTTATGTGGAGACTGCCGAAGGCGAGGGCTTTCGGCAGATTCTCAACGACGCACTGAATTCGTGTGAGGATTTGCCAATGCCTCAGTCTGGTGGAGTCATTGAAGAAAAAGCTCGCATCACTCTTGCAGACGGTTCATCATTACTTGCCATTTCGTACAAGGGTGACGTCTCTGGTTGGCGACGCAAATTGGCGGCGTACTGTGAATCCAGGGGCCGCAAGTGGGGCATTGCATCAAAACACGTGATGACTCTTTCCGATGGCTTGGAAATTGACCTACGAAACATGAGCATCTTCTTTGACGAATAGTCCGTAGGTCAGGCACCGCCTGACGCGATCAGTTCGGGCAACGTCCACTTCTCGTCAGGCAGTGCCTGACATACTCAACTGAAGACTTCGCAACGGCATTTGGTGAAGAATATGAGCAAATCGCCTGTAGCTGAGCAACGGGAAATGCGGCGAATAGCGATCGCGGGGTCCATCTACTTCGCAATTATGATGATCTGCGCATTGCTAGAAGACAGAATCATTCTTTTCCGTATTATTACGCCTGCGGTATTTTGTTTCGCAGCACCAATTGCTTGTTATTGGTGGATAAGAATCAACACGATTAGTTTTCGACGGCGGATTAGAGATCGCGATTCAATGCAAGACAAACACGAGCCGAATGCCGTAGGTCAGGCACCGCCTGACGCGGTTGCTTCGAGCAACGTCCACTCCTCGTCAGGCGGTGCCTGACCTACTTCGTCCCTCTCGGCAACAGAGCGCAAGATGGTTCATTCCACAGATCCGATTGAAGTGCTCCATGAGTTCTTCGCGGCGATGTATGATTGGGAGAGTCAATCATCCCGCCTCTGTGACATCCGCATCGATTTTCTCCGAAATAATTCTCCTGCACCCGGAACAACTCCTCATGGTGACTGGAAGGCATGGATGCAACGATACCGCGAGATTTTCGATGACTATTGCATTCCCCCCGCGAAAGCGAGAGATCCGTGGCTTAATACGCCTTCATCCTATGCGCCCACCTCAGCGACCCTATCTCGAGTTGAGGAGGTTGGCCCGACAAAGAGAGTGTTCTTCTTCGACAGTCTCGACGGCATCCTTTTCAACATGGCATTCGAACTGACTTTGACAAGCGGAGGCGAATGGAAGATTTCGAATAGATTTCGAGTCAATCGCCGGGGCGAATTAACGCCTGAAAGCATCTGACTAAGCCGCCGGGGCCAGGCGGCACGTGCCCGGCATTAGTCGGTAGTCCGTAGGTCA
The DNA here is from genome assembly GCA_017795105.1 of Planctomycetaceae bacterium. GTDB lineage: Bacteria > Planctomycetota > Planctomycetia > Planctomycetales > Planctomycetaceae > Rubinisphaera. The sequence goes on along the minus strand of CP051247.1, from coordinate 3,401,952 downwards.
GCGCCGCCTGACGCGATTGCTTCGAGAAACGTCCACTTCTCGTCAGGCAGTGTCTGACCTCCTCATTTTGGATTTGAGTATTTCTTTACCTGCAGACGATTCCTGCCATGATTCCCAGAACCGCAATGTCGAAGCCCGATTACGACCAATTGATACGGGCGCGGTTCTACGCCCACGGAGAGGATGAAGATGTCCTTTACGAGCGCCATCAAGCCCTGGTGAATGCGTTGTGTGATCGAATTGAGAGCCACGGCCTGTCTGCACTGGATGACATCTATGTGTTGTTCGATTGCTTCAGGACCAAAATCGTATTCCTTAATTTTATCGGGGACAGGCAGTTGCTGGCGGAATCGATCGCCTACGACGTCCTCAACCAGGAGCAATGGCCGGACTTTGTGGTGGTACTGAGCCCGGGAAGAGACGAAGCCATGAATCTTGATGGGGAGGCCGAAGCGATCACCAGAGACGGAATCTTCGTGCAGCTGAAGTCTCGAGTCCGTAGGTCAGGCACTGTCTGACGCGGTTGCTTCGAGCAACCCCCACTTCTCGTCAGATAGTGCCTGACCTACTCCACTATTGAATGAAAAATGAATAGCAGAATTGTGAAATTAGAATCCTGGTCGGTCCCGCCGGTCATGATAACCTCTTCGTATGTTAAATCTATACATAAGGCGAGGGAGGTGATGGCAAGGCAGGATACTGTTCGGTGCAGGGGAGTGAAGGTTTGCAGTGTCGATGCTGGTCCAGATTTACTCGTATTGCACTTGGAGGATAACAACGTATTACGGATCTTTTGCGATAGTGCGTGGGTGGGATGGGAGATTACCGGAGAAGTTGAGAAGGTTGGATTCCAAGATGCGTGTGTTTGGGAGTTAGAGTATGACCGTCTTGGAGAAAACGTTAGACGCTCGTTTCAGAGAAAAACATTGGCCAATCGAATGCAGGGACGAACTCTTAGGATGTTAACTGTGTTGGGGAAGTGCCTATTCGTGGCTTTTGACCATTTTCAATACATGTTTGATTCTCGGTTATGTTTGTCGGACAGTAGTTATGTCCTATTGTACGATGAAGAAAATGAATGAGTATTCAAGTCCGTAGGTCAGGCACTGCCTGACGCCTTTGCTTCGAGCAACGTCCACTTCTCGTCAGGCGATGCCTGACCTACTCTACTGCGAGCGTTATCCAATATGGCCATGTTCAAAAATAGCAGACGTGTTCACAATTGAGACGAAAGAACGCTGCAGGAAGAAAGTGCACGACATGGGTATCGATGGATTCGATGCACCTCCGAACTAAAATCAATGCTTGATGAATAAATATTGGCGGGATGGCCTAGAGACTGACGCCCAGGTTGCGCAGCAAAAAGCAGTCGCCCATTGATGGTCGTTCCGTTACTAAAGCAATCCATTTCCAGTTATAATCGAGCGACCAGCCCCTCCCCCATGTTGGATTTTGACCCACGTGCTACGGCCATCTGCTTGTGACTTCGTCACCCGGAAGTGAACTTCCGGGCCAACCTGTCGTCACCATCCGCGATGGCAGAGTGAGAATCGCCTGAGGTCTTTCAAAGAGGAGAACTCACTCTGCATCGCGATCTCCTCTACGGTACCCTGTTCTCCTTGCTCGCGATGGGAATCGCCTTCATGGCTTCGCGGGGTGGGTGGTACCTCGTCCTCCTCTGGCCTGCGGCTTCGTTCAGCGCCGTAGCCGTCGCGTATCTGAGCGGCAACGCGGCTGTGTTCGGGAAGCAAAGCGATGGATCGCGGCAGCTGGTGTCGACTCTTCTTCTCCTGCCATATCTTCTGTTCGCACACGCGGTCTGGGCTGCTCAGGTAGGGCTTTCCCGCGAAGCCGCAGCGAACAGGGTCAACCCGGCTCTGATCATCTCTCGCCGTCTGCGGGAACACGAATACCCGGACGATGTCGGCCTGATCTGCGATCTGACGTGCGAATTATCGGCCCCACGCTTGATCCGCTCGCGATCGACCTATCGCTGCCATCCGATCCTCGACGCAGGAACGGTTTCCGCCGGCGAACTGATCGCGTTTGCGAACTCCGTTCCTCCCTCTGATCAGGGGCCCGTACTCATCCATTGTGCCAACGGACACGGTCGAACCGGAATGTTCGCCGCCATCTGGTTGATGGTCCACGGCTACGCAACGTCGGCTGGGGAAGCCATCGCTTTGCTCAAGACGGCCCGCCCCGGCGTCCGCCTGCGGCCGAGGCAGTTCTCCGTCGTGACGAAAGCGGGTAAGATTCTCTGCGAACGTGAGAACCAGCCGTAGGTCAGGCACCGCCTGACGCCAAATGATCGTGGCTCGAAGCAACCGCGTCAGGCGATGCCTGACCTACTCTACTGAAGTAGACTTTCCTGGTGTGAGCAGACCGATTCGCCATCGCAGCTCCCCGTAGTTTCTGCCCGCCTTTTCTTTTTCCAGCAGTCCCTGAAAGACAAACTGCAGGTTCTCGGGATCGACGAGCAGTTGCTGATTGTTGCTGGCGCGGATCAGTTCGCCGTGGCTGATGTTGTCGGTCCAGGGCGGGACGCCGGGAGCCGGGGTGGTGTTGCGGTTGCTGGCGAAGGGGTGGTCCCGCGTGACGGCGAGCGGCTGCCATCTGCCGTCGAGACGGTCGGCGATGTAGGCTTTGAAGTACCGCTGCCCCTTCTCTTCGATCACCGTCAGATACTTGTCGAGCCCCTTGAGTCGATAGGTGTGGCTCGCTTCGAAGAATTCACCCCGCAGGGCCAGTTCACAGTGGCTGAAGCCTTGCGGAAAGTCTTCGAGCCGTGTCCATAATCGCCAGAGGCGACCGTCGAGGCTCGTGAAAAAGAGATAGGCCCGGTCGTCGTCGCAGATAATCCAGTAGTCAAGGCCGCCGACTTTGCGGGGATCGTCCGGGCCGCCATCGAGCATCGGCTGAGCCAGGGTCCACGACAGTGGATCGCTGATGTCTTTCGTGGTCGAATACGCCACCCACATTTTCTTCGCGTTCGGCATCCCGGCCTGATACACCAGATACCAGCACTCGTGCGGCTCAAAGTAGAAGACCTGCGGCGCCCCGAAGTACTTGCTTTCGCTGACCGGCAGCAAAGTCCGCTTCGACGCGTTCGCCTCTTCCCAGCTCGCGAACGAGCAATACTCAATCGCCGTCCGCTCGGAGAGTTTGACGGTCATGAAGACATGCCAGCGGCCGTCGTGAAAAACAATCGTCGGATCCTTCTGCGCCCGACTCGGCTCGTCCTCCCGAACTTCCGGAGCAATCAGCGGAGCACTGTATTCCCAACGCGACGGTAACGTGAAACCGGATGAGGCGGCTGTGCTCGGCTGCCCGACAGCAGAGCCGGCGAGCTGAGATAACACCATGACGACAAGACAGGACACACACAGTGGACGAGACAGCAATTGGATCGCGTGAATGTTCAACATCCTTCGTCCCCTTCGTGTGCCACTGGCTTCGCCAGTGCTATTTGTGAGAATGCCAGACAATGGAAAGTGTACTGGCAGAGCCAGTGCCACCCTTCTTCGGGAGTCAGTCTTCAGGTGTGTCAAGAACGTTCGTTGTCCGGTGGATCCAGCGACGATCGACCGCAAGCAGAGGCAGGTAAAACCACCCCGCCACATTGGCATCGATGATATACTCGCCCAACACGCCCTTGCGTCGTTCCCAGATCACTCCTGCCGGAAACCAGACCGACAGGTCAAAGACCGCCATCCCGAATCCATAACGGATCTCACCCGACGGACGGGCATAATATCGTCCGTTCGCCGAGAGCACGGCATACGAACCAAGATACAGCCCCAGGATCATTCCAACCCGGACCAGCTTGCGTCGATACCATGAAGGTCGGCCAGCAGCAGCGTGCTCAGGAGTTGACATTCGAATGCTCCTCGTCGAGAGATTAATTGACAACCTCGGTCGATGGCACCTGCAGCATCTGGTCTGCCGGCAGCGCGCCCGGGTGCCACTGGCTTTGCCAGTGCCTCTATCGGACCAGCAGCGCCGCTGGCGACGTCGAGATCGCACTGCTGGGCAAGCCAGCAGTGGCACCCGACGCTCTGTTTCACTCGGGTGTGCCCTCCGCAAACGGTGTCTTTCCGGCGGAAACTTCGAGGATGAACTGGGCGAAGTCTTTCTGTTTCTGCTCGCCGTTGCCGAAGGAGCCGTGGGTGCCGGGGTATTCGCGGTAGATGATGTCGGTGGCCGGGTGCTTGGCGTGTTTGATCATCATCGAGACGAACAGCCTGTTCTCTTCCTGTCGGGAGGGGAAGTCGTTGTCGCCGCACTGGATGAAGATTGGGAATGGCGTCTTCCGCACGTGGTAGAGTGGAGCGAACTCGTCGCAGAGTCCACAGCTCGCGTCGATGCCGCGTTCCTTGCGCACGGTGAAGTGGGTGATCATGTGCCCGCTGATCGGCTGCAGCCCGGCGATGCGATCGGCATCGACGCCACGAGCGTCGAGCCAGCTCTTGTCCATCGTGATCATCGCGGCCAGATAGCTTCCTGCGGACATCCCGCCCACGAAGATCCGGTTCGGGTCGCCGCCGTATTTCTCGATGTTCCTGAACGTCCACGCCACGGCATCAGCCGCATCATTCAGATAGTCGGGGCACTGTGCCTTCGGGTTCAGTCGATAGGAGGGAGCCACCAGACAGACGCCCTGCTCCGCGAGATCGGGCCCGCCCCGCCGTCCGCCCGTCAGTCCACCGCCGTGGAAGTAAACGAGCACCGGAAACCCCTCGGCGACCTCATCCGGCAGATGAATATCGAGCCGGCACTGCTCCTGCTGATACTCCGTGCCATTCTCCGGGCCATAATAAATCCCTTCATGCACTTCGCCCGCCGCAGCCGTCGCCGCGAACACGAGAATAAGAAGCAGACCAGACAGAGCAGAACGTTTCATCAGGAACTCGCTTTCGTCGGAAAACAGTCAGTCGGAATCACCAGCGTGAAACCCGTCTTCTCGATAACATTATCGTGCCCGGACGCGCTGAAGGATGCAATTCTCTGGCGGATGTTGTTCAATGTTCGGGAGGCCAGGTGAGACCTCAACTTCGAAGCCACTTTTAAGACGACGACCTTGCTCCAACTCAACAACAGACAGATTGGAATTCAATCCTGTGTCATCGAAGGCTACGGAACCTCCGATAAAATGGGCTGGGGAATCGAAATTGCGTTTGATGACCTTGAAGGCGAGAACCCGGTACTCATCTGCGAATGTATCGTGACGACGCCTACTAAGGGTCTCCGCATTCCTGACGATCTGCCCAGAGCATTCGAAGACATCAGCTGGACCGAATTGGAAGTTCTCTTCCTTTGCAGCGAATTCGAGCCGGTCGACGTCCTGCAATTCGACGTAAAGCCGATCACGTTGCTGAAGTACGCAGTTGAAATCATCGGCATCACGTCGCTCGGGCTCGGACCGCTGGAACCCGATCCGGTCACTATTCACATCACTGCCGAAGCGGACTTCTTCGGAATCTGGTGCGGTCGAATCTCCTGCGAAGAGGCCTTTGAACGACTTGATGGTGTCGTCCGTAGAGACGAGTTCGAAGGCCACTCGGTCAGAAACGGCGTGGCCTTGCTCAAACCTGTGCCGAAGGCGTCATTGGGAAAGAAATAGTCGCGTGAGCGCGAATCCAGAACCGGACGAGACCTGGGAAGTGCTTTCTCCCGAACAGTTCAATGGATTTCTGCATCGATTCATGGGGCTCACAGATTCACTGCTCTGGGAGGTGCAACTGCGTTGGCCGGATTCCTCGACGCCGACTCTATTTCTCACCCTCTCCAACCGGGAACGTGAAGCACCTCACGAGCAATCTGACGGTTGGGTGAATCTTGACCTGCAACTCACCGAAGTTGATGAGTTCGCCATTCGCCAGGGCGCACGCACAACGCGGGTTGTGATCAGCGATGGTCTCAGATTGATCCCGGTCGGAGATCGAATCGCGATCGACTTTTCCGGGAATGGGGCAAACGAAACGCCATCCGTGGAAGAACTTCGCGAGTCGGAGGCGTACGCGATTGGACGCTTGTTACGATTCGCCGTGAGACCTTACCAGCGTGGCTAACGATGGGTGACTGCTGGAAGATCGGTTAAGATCAGAAATCTTCGAACACGATCATTGCCTGCTGCTGAGGAGTCCCGATGAAGTTGACTCTCCGATTAATCGTTGTCGTTTGCCTTGCAATCACACACGCCCGGTTCGCCCGTGCAGCCGAGCCGCTCTCTGTGCATGCGGACTTCGAAGGAGGCTCGGTGCATGTCCTTGAGATCGATCAGGACTCCCGCAGTGTGACGTTCACCCCCGGCGGCGATCCTGTTCGGGGATGGCCCTGCTGGTGGTATTTTCGAATCGATGGCCTCACGCCCGGGGAAGCGGTCACGCTGAAGCTTCGCGGCTCCACTGCAGCGGTTGAATCTCGCAAGCCGCTGTCGTCGGTGTGGGCGATGCCGAAACAGGCGACTTTCTCGACCGATGGCACCGACTGGCAGCACACGGAACCGGGGCAGCGGGTCGAGGAGGCGATGGTCTATTCACTCTCGGTCGATGCGACTTCGGTGTATGTCGCCTGGGGGCCACCGTATACGCCGAGCATGGCGGCTGAGTTTGTGAAGTCGATCAGCGAGACTTCGCCGCATGCGACGGCGACCGAGCTGTGTCGTTCGCGGGAGGGACGTGTGGTTCCGATGCTGCATGTCAAAGAGGGGGATCGGCCAGCCGAAGAGCGGTTCGGCGTCTGGGTGCAGGCGCGGCAGCATGCCTGGGAAAGCGGTTCGAGCTGGGTGGCTCAGGGCTTCGCCGAATGGTTGTTGAGTGAGGAGCCGGACGCCGCGTGGCTGCGGCAGCATGCGGAGATCTTTCTGGTGCCGATTATGGACATCGACAACACCGCGACCGGCAACGGCGGGAAGGATGCGCTGCCTCAGGATCACAACCGGGACTGGTCGGCCGAGCCGCACTGGAAGGAGATCATCGCGGCTCAACGGAAAGTCAGCGATCTGATCGCCGAGCAACGGATGGACGTCTTCCTTGATCTGCATAATCCTGCTCCGGGCGACCCGACGTTCTTCTACATTCTGCCCGAGGACCTGCTACAGGAATCGACGGTCGAGTTGCGCGATCGATTCCTCGCCCTCGCCTATCAGCGCATCAGCAAAGCCGAGCCCCGCATTCCGATGAGCAGCAAACCGAAAATCACGGGCACGAGCTATCATCCCCTCTGGCGTCAGATCAGCACCAACTGGGTCAGCATGCACGGCAACGCCGACACGGTCAGCGTCTGCCTGGAAACGGGCTGGAACTTCACGAACAGCACGACGGAAGGCTACCGAGCCGTGGGAGCGGGCCTGGCGGCGACGGTGCAGCAGTTTCTGACGGAAAAGTCATTGAGCGATTGAGGCACGGAGAGGAGTGATACGAAGCTTCTCTCGCCGCCACACTCAATGCCTGAACGACACCAGATCGCAGTTCTTGTCGATGCATTCCTGGAGTGTTTCGGCGTAGGACCTCATATCCTCGGCGACGTCTTCCGCATCCATCTCCCGGCCGACTGCGCCGCCGGTGAGCCGTCGCAGGATGAAGCCGACGAGTGTTCGTTTCGCCCGCGGCTTTGTCTTTTTCACAAGCTCGTGTTCCGCGCTAAGCTCGATTCGAGAGAGATAGCCGATCTGAGGAAAATCTCCCGGATTGACCGGAATCGCTATCGGAGCTCCGTTCGCAATCAGCTTCGATTTGTAGGGGTGGTCCCGAATGGCCGCGACGTCCTCACCGACCATTTCGCCGATGTGCTCGCAAAGCGTCTTCAAGGCGTACCCGTAGAGATGTTCGGTGCCCGGCTCGGACTTAATGTCGCCGTTGACGATCCGACGAAGCGCATCCAGTTCATCGTCTTCGAGCTCGTGCTCGCCCGCCAGTATCTGATCACAGATCGCGGCGTCACCGGAACCGGCGATTGAACGGAGCCGCTCCAGATCTAGCCCGTAGAACATGTGGCAATAGCCCATCAGGTCTTCCTCTCCATTCAGATGAATCAGAAACCGAAGGAGGATTCCTCTGCCCCTTCATACCCGACCGCGCAGCGAATCGCAAACGGCGGGTATGAACGGGAACGGACTCAGCCACATTGCCGCTGCACCCACTCGATCACATAGTCGGAATAGGCGTCCCAGATTTCAGGGAATCGCGTGACGTTGGGGATGTGATTCACCTCCAGCAGATGCGGTTCGCCATCAGCCGTGATGATGTAATCATTTGCGGCGATCTCAAGACCGAGCCCTTTCGCCACGTTTCGCGTATCCTCAACGAGCCGGGGATCAGCCGGTATGAAGGATGCAGTCGGATGATGAATCGACTTCAGCCATCCGTCGCCTTCGAGCTTGATCTGCCAATAACGATCGCCGATCATCACGAGCCGGACCGCGTCACCGTCCAGATAGTGCTCAATAATCGAGGGCTCGCCAGTCTGATAGCGCCCCGTGAACCGGCTCTTGTTCTCGCCACAGTGCCAGTTGCCCCACTTCGCAACGCGTTCGACATCGGTATTGTACTCCGTGGAAGCCGTAGCGAATCCGCGTGACGGCGTCCCATATGCAGTCAACCGCAGCGCCTTCACAAGACACGGCAGCTTCAAACGACAATCCATCATGGCGGTTGCATTAGGAAGGCAGGGACCGCCCCACAGAGCAAGCCCTGCGATAAGATCGTGATCCGACTCAAAGATCCCGTGATAGACCACACAGGAAACGCTCAGGAGTCCGTAGCCGGTGGGTGCTTCGACGAACAGTTCTCCATCGCGCACGATCATCCCCGGCAAAGTCTCATAGAAACAGGCCGGCTCAGAAAGCCGTTCTTTCAACAGAGAAATTTGAGGTTCATCGAGTCCAATGATGCAGACACGGGAAGCCATGAGTATTCACCAATAACGGAAGGCGAAGTGAGCGAACGGCATGAGCCGCGCTCAGCCACAACCAGGGCAGTGTCCCTGGCCTCGGAGTGCAGAACAGGACAGTGGCACACGGGAAGCGGTTCGCGGATTCTCTCTGGAGCCCGCCTCCCGATTTCGTTGTTCGACCTTTAACGCGAGTTCGGTATGATTGGCGGGTCCAACGAGAGAGGAGGATACGAATGACGCTGCAACGTTTTCATATCTACCGAATGCTCGCAATGGTGCCCGCTGGCGCCCTCGGAGGTTTTGTGGGCTCCGCGATTGCGATGCTGTTTGACCTCTCGCCTGAGACCAGCAGCCAGGCCTTCTTTCTGGGGATGTTTCTGGGAGCCCTTGGAATCTTCGTCCTTTTCGGCCGCTTCACCGTGACCTGCCCTCAATGCCAGCGTCCGTTGACGATCACCCGTCGGATGGGGATTGCGACCGGGTACTGGTGCGATGCCTGCGAACGGGATCCTTCCGCCGAGCCCGAAGAGGAAAAGCCTCTGTTCACCACGAGTATCTACGACTCGCCGCCGAATCCGAATCATCTCCCCAAAACGGTGGCCAGATACGCGGCGATGCTCGGTTTGGTGATCTGCTTCTGGTACTTCAACGCCTCCGAACCTCCGGTCGACGAAGATTATCTCGTCTTCATCTGGCTGGCGGTTCTTGGCTCGATCTGGGTGGTTGCCTGGGGGATTACCAGAGAACTCACCGCTCGGAAATGCCCCGAATGCGGAGGGAAACTGTTCTACCAGAAACGAAGTTATGGGCAGAAACTCGGCTTCCGATGCCGTTCCTGCAAGCACTTCATCGATTTGCGAAGCGATTACGAACGCGAGCCGCCGGTTTAATTTCGCCCTTACCCCAACCCGAACCAGCGGCGTTTCTTCGCGACGTTTTTTCGCTTGGGATTCAGCAGCGTAGCCGCCTGATTCTTCTCGAGCAGGTCTTCAAGCGGCTCGGCTCCTTTCTGGAGTTTCAGGTCCATCTCTTCCCGATAGAGCGGCACGAGGTTGAAGAAGGAGATACAGGTCTCGTCGTCGGTGGTCAGCTGGAAGAAGTCGGTGTCCTTCCAGTATGGCGGCGAGAGCATGACGCCGATGAAGTTCGTATCCGCAATCGGCTCGGCTGGGTCGCCGTTGGGAATGGTGTGCCCCCAGCCGATCCAGGTGTTGTACTGATGCGGCATGCGGCCGATCATCTTCAACCAGCGAATGGGCCAGTAATTGTTCTCGTTCTTCCAGTCCGACTGTTCCATCGGCCACTTCGCCGGCAGGTTGATCATCAGCTCAACATGGCTCATCGACTCCAGTCCCGCCGGGACATTCATTGCCCGGTCGCTGACGCCGCTCGTGACCAGGGTGTGAAACGGGCGATCATCGGTCGGCGGGAAATGCAGCACATCCAGATGAACCAGATCAGAGATCAGTTCGTGGTAAACCATTTCGCAGCCTCCGAGATGGTTCTCCAGATGAGCAGTAATCGCTTCCAGATGGACGCCTGCCGCGTCGGGGGGATGAATGCCGGGTTCGGTGGGCTGGTGACGATAAATCGGGCTGCCCGATTCCGAACGTTCCTGGTCAATCATGGGAGCTCTCCGCGGCAACAGGATCTGGACAAATGAAGTGTACTCGTTATCACCTGGCGAAGAAACACATGCGTAATCGCTTTTGTATTCGGAACGCGTTATCGTGTTCCGTCGATTCTGTTCAACATTTAATGACTTCACTCTCACCCCGTGGGACGTTTCGGAGATTGACTCCATGCGACTGATGTTCGCGGTTCTTTGCCTGCACATGTTCCTTCCTCTCTTGGAAGCGGCTGCCCCCCGTGATGCAGCGGCTCCTCCGAACGTGATCATCTTCATCACCGACGATGAGAGCTGGCTCGAACGAAGCGCGTACGGCTGGTCGACGCTGCCGACGCCCGCGTTTGATCGCGTAGCTCGAGACGGCGTGCTATTCACCCACGGCTACACATCGGCTCCGAGTTGTGCTCCGTCGCGAGCCTCGCTGTTGACGGGTCGGAACTTCTGGGAGCTCGAACAAGGGGCCTTCATTCAGGCCTGGTTGCCGAAGAAGTTTCCGGTGCTGCCGGATCTGCTGAAACAGGCGGGTTATCATGTCGGGCACACCGGCAAAGGCTGGGGCCCGGGCGTTTTCCCCGACGACGGACACGGCAAGGACTCAGCGGGAACGCATTACAATCGACTCCGGTTCGCTCATCCGGAAGAGGGCACGAGTGGCATTGATTATGCCGCAAACTTCGTGAAGTTCCTTAACCAGAAGCCGGTGGATGCTCCGTTCTTTTTCTGGGTCGGTGTTGTTGAACCGCACGGGCCGTGGGCCGAAAACAACTGGCAGAAACTGTTGAAGACGGGCTTCCCGACCGACGACGTTCCCGTGCCGGGATTCCTGCCGAATACCCCGGGCATCCGCCGCGAGCGGGCCAACATTCTTTATGAAATCCATTACGCCGATCTGCGGCTGGCCGAGATTCTCCAGGTTCTCGAAGAACAGAGCGAACTCGACAATACGCTGCTGATCGTGACGTCCGACAACGGCACGGCCATCCCGCGTTCCAAGGCGTCGCCGTACGACTGGGGCGTTCACGAACCGCTGGCGATCATGTGGCCAAAGAACGTCCCCTCCGGCCGCGTAGTCGAAGACTTCGTGAACTTCCCCGATCTGGCTCCCACGATTCTCGAGAGCGCGGGAGTGGACATCCCGGAAGGCATGTCAGGCCGCAGCATGCTGAACCTGCTGCAGTCGAAGAAAGAAGGCTGGATCGAAGAGGATCGCGACTTTGTCGTGACGGGCCTCGAATGGCATGGCGAGTTCGATCCGATCAATCTGAGCCACCGCACGATTCGCGACAAACGCTACGCCTACATTCGCAACTTCCACGAGAACCCCGGACAGGATCAGGATGTCAGACTGTTTCTGCCGGATGAACAGTTCGACGAAACCGCGAAGTCGGCCCCCTTGAGTCAACTCTTGTTGAAACACCCGAACGCTCCCCAACTGGCTGTCTACAAAGCGGCTCTCCTCGGCCCGCGTCCGCTGGAAGAACTGTACGACCTCGAAGCCGACCCATGGCAACTGACGAACCAGATTGATAACCCAGAGTTCGCAGAAATCCGCGATCGCCTCAAAGCGAAGATGCACGAGTATCAGTTGCAGACAAACGATCCAAGAGCAACGGGAGACATGGAGATCTTCGAAGAGACCCGGGAGTTCGTTCAGGACCGCAAACGCAAAGGCTACAGCAGGACGAAGTAAGCAGGGCAGTCTGCCCTACGGGCTAGTTTCCTCGAACTCCGACAGGAGAACCCGAAATTCGTCGTCGGTCAGGGGAGCGACGATTCTCAACGTGATTACTTCGTCCGCATATTGAATCGGAGATCCCATCCCGCCGGCAAACCCTCCCCCTCCGTGGTCTGCACGTTCATAAAGAACCATCGGGGAATCAAAGGGATTCAATCGCGTGTCTTCCCACTCGTAGCGAGCTGTCAGATCCTCTCGGCCGCTGGTTTCGATCAGAGCCGTCGCGAGGATCCGTTTGTTGAAGAGGCTCGAACTCCAGCAACGAAACATGTGATCGAAAGCCAGTTCCTTCTGCGTCACCAGCGACTCTCGCTGCTGCATTGCCCTGTCCACGACCGCCCGAACAATCTCCCGGGCCTCTTCGTCTTTCAGGTGGGACAGCGCCAGTAAACAGGAAAAAATCTTCAAGCGGAGTCCATCCACCGAGGGATTTCGAACTGGATCGCCCCGTCGCGTTCCAAACAGTCCCGGCCCCGCGTTCGAGTTCGGCCGCTCGATCTCTCGCTCGACCAAAGTCTGGTACGCCCCGTCATAGGCCGACAGACTCTCAATGATCGCGTTCCCCAGAAGCTTCGTGGATCGGTGTGGATCATCGCGTGACTCATGCAGCACTTTCAGGAATCGACGATTGCTGAGAATCTGAACGACAGCCTTCGTGTGATGCCGGGGATCGATTCCTTCAAAGTCGGTGTGTACGATCCCATTTTCGAGGGCGAATTTCCCCTTCGACAGCATGTAGTTGTTGCGAAGATACGGATCGAGCGACACGAGCAAAGCGATCGACTCATCGTGGCTCTCACCGCGCAGCCGGTCGATCAATTCGATTCGCTGCTGGCGACGGTCATCGCGGTATTTCTTGAGTCGAGCCTGCAGTTTCTGCTCTTCAGTTAACGCAGATGGCTGAGCCGCATCAACCGGCTCTTTTGCGTGAGGCTGATCGCTCGTGTGGAGCAGGTAAAGCACTGAGAACAGGATCGCTACGGCAAACGAGATACGAGCCACCATAAACGAGCGTCCTTCGGGATTCTGGCCTGTTGTCGAGACAAGACGAGTTCTACCCGAGTCGCTGGAACGGGTCTATGCGGCATTTCGACAGATCGCGCAACGACGGTTTAGAGTACGATCGCACTGCTGGGCAAGCCAGCAGTGGCACCCGTCTGCCTGACAAATAGCGAGGGGCAGTTTACGACTCGGTTTCTTCACGTTGCGGTTTGCGCATCGAGGGGGGTTTGTCGCCGAGGTATTGGTAGTAGGTGCATTCCAGGGGGCCGTTGAAGAGTTTGCGGCGGCGGGTGGCTCGCTGGCCGTAGTAGCGTTCGAAGTCGCGGGCACCGACGAAGATGAAGAACGACCACGTGCTCCAGGAATCGGTCACATCCGACAGGGTCTGCCAGACGGTCCGGGCTTCCTCGATGTCGTCGAGACGTTGGCCGTAGGGCGGGTTGGTAATGAGGACGCCGTATTTTCTGCTCGTGGTCAGATCCTTGAGTTCCTGTTCCTGAAAGTGGATGTCCTCGGCGACGCCGGCCATGCGGGCATTGTCACGAGCCGTTTTCAGAATGCGGAAGTCCCGATCGTGTCCCAGAATCGGAGACATCTCAGAACGATCAATCAGGTCGTTGGCTTCTTCGCGGACGTTCGACCAGATCTCATTCGGAATGTGGCCCCACTTTTCGCCGGCGAAGTTGCGGTTCAGTCCGGGAGCGATCTTACGGCCGATCAGAGCCGCTTCGATCGGAATGGTGCCGCTGCCGCACATCGGATCGAGCAACGTGCGATCGCGTTTCCAGACGCTGAGCTGAATCAGCGCAGCCGCCAGTGTTTCCCGCAGCGGAGCTTCGCCAGCCAGCTGACGGTAGCCGCGACGATGCAGCCCTGCTCCACTCGTGTTGAGCCAGATTGTGCATTCGTTGTTGCGAATCTCGAAATGAATCGGAACTTCAAATCCGGTTTCCGGCAGATCCCGCCCGTAGGCATCCTGCAGCCGACTGACGATCGCTTTCTTGGCCATGCCCTGAAGCGTGGGTACGCCGTGCAGTTTCGACTTCTGCGAGGCTCCCGTGACCGGGAACTGAGCATCGCGGGGGATGTACTGCTCCCAGGGGAGATCGCGGATGTTGTCGAAGAACTCGTCGAAGTCGTTGGCCGGGAAGCGTCCGAGTTCGAGAAGCACGCGGTTGGCCGTCCGCAGAAACATGTTGCAGCGGGCGATCGCGTCGACGGGAGCTTCGATACTGACTCGTCCATCGATCTTCTGTTGATCCCGATAGCCGAGATCGGACAGCTCGCGGCCGACCACCGCTTCAAGACCGTAAACGCAAGTGATCGTCAGCCGCACGTTATTCATGAATACTGTCAGTCGGTGGAGCGTCTTCCGACGCGGAGTTCAGCGAGGAATCGGAGTCGTCCTTCTGCCAGAACGAGGCCAGCAGGCAGACGAGAGAAATGGCAGCATAACCAATCGCGATGCCGGTTGCCGGGAACACGCGAGCCGATTCGGGCGGAACCTGAGAAATCAGCCAGTAATCAAGGACATTTCCCTGCAATTGATACGCGTGCATCAGCCCGAGGAACGTCAGAACAGCTCCGACGGCGGCCCAGAGCGAACTGGAAACGAAGCGGCGATCGATCAGATTCGCGGCCAGAGCAGCCAGAATCATGCAGGTGAAGATGTACCCCCGTTCGAGTGTAAGCAGTCCCTCGATCAGGAATCCGTTCACCTCGGCTGCGGAGTTGCCAGCCAGGACGTCCTGCATGGTTGTTCCGCCGGAAACGAGAAAGGCCCCCGACATCACTGTGGCTCCCCAGGCCGCGATCGCCGGGAACAAGCCCATCGCAACTGCTGGAGCATGCGCATTCGGAGTCGCCTGAAACGACTGAGCCGTGATGATGATGCCAATCCAGAGGACAATCGCCACCCCCGCTTCAATCGGCACCACGGCGGAAGCGAGGCCGATCAGTCCGCTAAAGCAAAGGGCCGTCACGACGATACCATTCAGCGTCGAATAGCCGGCTCGTGCACCCAGCTCTTTCCAGCCGGGATGTCCGATATAAATCGTCGTCGGGAAGCAGCTGCCGAACAGGGCGGCGACGATGGTGCCGATTCCGTTGATCGCCATCGACGAGCCGGTGTGGAATGAATCGCCCGAGGCTTCCGCCGATTCGATGTTCTGCATGCTGCCGATAATATTGAACAGCCCCATCGGAATGATGACCGACAGGAAGCCGAGCCAGCTCGACCAGTCCTTCAACGTGTCGGCAATTTCTCCGCCGACGAAGACCGGCAGATACAATCCCACGCGTTCAAACTGCTCGGAGACGGCTGAAGCCGACATGGCGTTGATCGTCAGCCATTCCGGAGCCTGTGGGAACTGCCCGACAACGAGCGTCAACACCCACGCGGTGGCCGTTCCAATCAGCACAGCGACCAGGCCGCCCGGGAGTCCCAGCGGAAACTTGGATCGGGCAAACAATGCCAGCAGCAACACGCCGAGCGGCGGCATGGCGATGAGCGGCTTGAAGAAGATCTGCAGCGTGAAGGTCATCGCGATGAAGCCGATCGCGATTCCTGCCAGTGTCGACAGCAGAGCCGCCCGTGGCGTGTAGCGACGAATCGTCCCGGCGAAAATGGCTCCAATCAATTCAATGACGCCGCTGCCGAGGCAGGCGATCAGCCCAAGCTTCCAGGCGGCGACCGGATCCTGCGTTTCCAGATAGACCGGCAGCATCACAAAGAAGACATATACGAGCAGCGACGGGGTATTGATGCCGTATGGCAAAGCGGTGATGTCGCTGCGTCCGGTGCGGCGGGCCAGTCGATGGGCCTGCCAGGCGTAGAAGACGTTACCGATCAGAATACTGACGGCTGCCCCAGGGAAGATGTATCGGAAGAGCAGATTCGAATGCTCACCGGTCATCCCGCAGAGACCGGAGCAGAGCCCGAGGATCAACAGCAGTTGAACGATGTTATCGACGAACAGACCGAAGAAACCGTCGATATCCCGTTTAACGAACAGCGGGTAAGTGGAAGACATAAGCCGCAATCCCGGCAGCAGTGGTGTGTGTGAGGAGGAGCGCAGTCGGAAATCCGTCGAGCAGGCTCCCGCTTGCCGCAATGGGCGATCTGGTGGGCGTCTGCCAGTCTTTCAGGCATCAATCTGGAGATCACACTGCTGGGCAAACCAGCAGTGGCACCCGATGCCCGACGATCATCAGGGGACGGAATCAGATGGTCAGGCCGAGCCGGCACGACGCGATGATCCCTCCCGGGATTTGAAAGCGTAACCCCGGCTCCGATCAGTTTCCATGGACTTTGCGGTTGAAGATGGCGGGATCGAAGGGATCGACCGCCTGTTCGTTCCGAGCCTCCTGGAGGCGGTCGCTTTCGATCTTGTCCAGGACTTCATAGCCGGCGGGCATCACGCTCGAGCCGCCGTCGTCCTGCTGAACGCTGGCGGATGGCGTCGTTGCCCGGACGATTCGCTGGTTTCTCTCCAGCTCCTTGGCAACGCGATACGTCCAGAGCTCCAGCGTCTGCTTCTGCCTGGCGACTTTGGTACCGGTGAGAGCTCGTTTTCCCCGACCGCCATGTTCTCCTTCGAGAGCGGTCAGCAACGGGCTCTTCTTCGGGTCGCCAGGATCGATCTGCTGCAGAACCGATCTCAGGTTCTCATCGCTGTAGCGACGGGTGTTGCCGCGGATGTTCCAGAGTTGAGTCAGCCGAAAGTCGTTGGCCGCGGAGCTTCCGTGACAGGACGTATTGCTGCAGCCGTTCAGCAGAATCGGTTCGATGGTGAGGACATACTGTCGGGCCAGCTCGGCATCGATTCCGCCAATTGGCTGGGCCGGGTTAAACTCCTTCTCGATGAGCATCTTCTCGAACGTCGACCTGGCTTCCTTGTCGTCGAACTCGGGCCTGGCGTTGTCCTTCTGAGCGTCGAACTGACGAAGCAGTTTTCTGGCCCCCACGTGATGCGACTGCAATGCAAGCGCCGACTGCAATTCCAGCTCGGCTTCGGCGAACAGCTTCTGCACCAGACACCAGCGGGCCAGTTCGGTGTGCAAATCAGCCGTCGGGCGGGTCATGCCGTCCCGCTGTTTACGATAGGCCTCTTTGAGCGTTCGAGCATGGCAGGTGACGTGCGTGAACGGAATCGTGCTGCGACCGCTCGTTGTTTCCAGCAGATAGCCACGATCGAGAACGCTGATCTGCCCTGAAAGCACGCGACCATCGGTAAGGACGAGATAGCCTTCGGCCAGGAATTTCTCTTCCTCGAAGTTAATATTCACCGGCGGTTGAGCCGTGGTCACGCAAATGGCAGCACCGAAGAGCAGCATTGCCGTGACCGAACACAACGCGATTCGCTGAGAGATTTTATTTGACGGTCTCATCGTCTTCACCTTTCCTGGCGGCGACTTCGAGGCGAGTCAGGTACTCGTGAGTGATATCGTTGGGAACTTCATCTTCCGGCGGGCGGTAATTGAAGATGCCGGGATCGACGTGCGTCAGACGTTTGACTTCGGTCAGCTCCATCGCCAGCTGAGCGAAGTACCCCGCCTTGCCCGGGCGTTTCTTCAGGCAGAAATACCGGAGCGGGAACAGATCACCTTCCCGGATAAACAGCCGGACTTTGTCCGGACGGGTGGTGAAGTAAACGTCGGCTGAGAAGTCGTTCTCGAACTCTTCGTTGAGATCGGTCTTCCATTCCCCTTCCAGAACGATGCAGGCTTCCTGATTGAGGGCGACCCGTTTAATCAGCCGGAAGTCCATCAGCGATTCGAGCGTCGAGAGCAGACCGGGAAGCCCGCCCTGCATTTCGCGGGCGACGTTCGGTTCCTGAGCCGTGATGTCGGACTCGCGGGCAAAGTCGGCCAGACGCTGCAGGTCGACGCGTTCAATCTGCAGCTTGCGATCTTCCCGGGCCCGCGGCGAGACGATGTCCCGCACCATCCAGATCACCTGCCCATTGGAAACCTGCAGCATCCGCCCTTTGGTTTCACCGATCTCCATTTCGAGATGCAGCCGGCACCGGGCATCAACGGCCTGCCAGTACTTTCCAGTGCCACGGAAGGTCTCATCCGGCGTTTGAATTATTTGCAAAACATCAGCCGAGACGGGGCTCGTGTTGTGGGTCAGAAGCAGTCGGGCCTGGCGAAGCAGTGAGTTCCCTTCGCGAATCTGCAGGGCTCGCTCTTCCGGATCGACCGCTTTTTCTGACGAGGTTCCCTGCCAGGCCTGAGCAAACTGCTGCATGAGCCGCTGGGGGTTGGTCAGGGCCGGGGCCTGCTCGATCCGCTGCGACAGCCAGAAAAAGACGGCTCCCACGCAGATCGCGGCGGCTCCGAGAGCCAATGTTAATCTGCGCAATATTTTCATGTTCGCCTGAAAATAACGGATTTTCCAAAGAATCGGGGCCGAAACGTCCGACAAACAAGTTACGTGTTGCTGATTTTCCGCTTCGGAGACTGTGAACGCCGGAAGGCGAGAGTCGCACGCCCGAACGGGCGGGAGACAGCGACGCGGAGTTTAAGACAGATTCGAAATTCAAGTCGATGGCAATCTTCACGGGTGCATCAGGTCGCATTCGGTCTGTATCCGCTGCCGTGGCAAGAATTACTGAAAAGCCAACACAACCAGGTGTATTGTCAGGTCTGGCCACCGATCGGTTGGCAACAGGGATGTTGATTACCGACCGGAACGGAAATCTGGCGTCAGTCGTTCCCCTCCGGCCAACAACGAAAAAAGGACGAAAGATGAAGTACTATTTCCTGGCCTTAGGCACACTGGTCGTCGTGTGTGTCGGCTGCGCCGTGGATGGCCAGCAGGTGATCGACAAAGGCGAATATCACGCACCACCGGCGTCGATGATGACGCGACCGGGTCCGATGGTGGATCTGCCGTATCCGGCGATCATGCCACCGCTGGCTCCTAGTCCCGCAGAGATGATTCCGCGGACTTCGCAGGTCCGGTTCGTCGGACCGCAGGGCATGATGGTCGGCTGGCAGATTCCGGCCGGCTTCGCCGAAAACCAGATGATGGCCCCGGGCCGGTACAACTTCCGCCAGGGAGCGACCTACCGTCTGAAAGCCACCAACATTCCGGGGCGTGAAGGTCTGGTCCTGTACCCGACCCTGCAGGTTTATCCTGCTCACCCGACCACGGATGCTTACCTGACTCACAACAGCATTCCGCTGCAGATTACCGACGAAGACCTCGATCAGATCGAGACCAACAACTTCGTGACCAAGGTGATCTACCTGCCGGAACCGAAGTTCCAGGAACTGGCCATCGCCGGTGTTGAGACCCTGGTTTCAACCCGCCTCGATCCGGGTGTCGATCCGGTCAGCGAAGCCGATCGCCGCGGAACCATCATGGCTGTGATGCGGATTGGTAACATGGACCTGGAAATGCCGGGTCAGGTTGATGAGATGATTCACGCTGTCGGTTACGTCAAACCGGTCAACGGCGAAGCAGGACAGTATGTCGAACCGATGCCGATTGGTCCTGCCGGTGTCGACTCGGCCGTGCCGAACGGAATGGTGATGGGTGGCCCTTCTTACCCGGGTCAGCCGCCTTACAATCCGGTTGCCGGAGTCGGCGGAGTTCCCGCCTGGGGCATGCCGCGATCGGGAACCCCGATCGGTCTGACCGGTCCTCCGCACCTGCCGTACGGTGGTCCTGCCGGTCTGAAGTCTCACACGATCTACAACAACACGAAAGTGGACATGGGCCAGCCGGTCGACCACATGCGAGTTAGTGTCCGCCACGAGCCGGGCATCAAGATGCCGCATCCTGTGAAGGACATCGAGTACGTCGAAAAGCATCCGGTTCACGGACCGAACGACCTCTCGATCCCCGCCTGGTATGGCGGCGGAGCTCCAGGTGGTCCGGGCGGAATGCCGGGCGGCCCGGGTGGTGCTTACTGTCCTCCGGGACAGCCGATGCCTCAGGGTTATCCGGGGCAGTAATGTAAAAATGTCCGATTCGCCGCCCGGTTTTGCCGGGTGGCGAATCGCTATTTTCAGACCTTGACAGATCTCTTAAGTTACGCCTCCAGAAACCGGCAACCCCATCCCTTCCTTCGCCGGCTTCACCTGTCAACGTCTCGTCGAATTCTCCCGCATCATTCCGATGCTTCGTCCCTTCCTGTGTGAATCCCTGCCATGAAATCGATCGTTCTCCCATTCCTGACGGGATGTGGCTGTCTGCTCGCCGTTTGTGGAACAAGCGTCGCACAGCCTCAGTTGCCGGAATCCCAGTATTATCAGCCGCTGAATCAGATGACGCCTCCCGGTGTCGCGGGCTTGTGGGCTGGGGCAATGGGCCGGGCCGACATGCACTATTTCCAGCCGGTTCAAGTTCGCCTGCCGAAAGGCGGCCAGGTGACCTTCTATCACCCGGAGACCCGTCAGCCACTCACGGTGCCATCGCCCGCTCAAGCCGGCTTCTTCGTCGGTCCGGTATACCGGTTTAAGATCTCGAATCTGCCCGATTTTCCCGGCGTGGAACTCTTCCCGACAATCGAACTGGTCGATCGATTGCATCCGCCGCCCCATCTGCGGCAGAAATACCCGATCCCGCTCGATCTGACACAGGAAGACATCGAACTGGCCGTCCGTGACCAGCTCGTGACCAAGATCCTCTATATCGAACAGCCAGACCTCGCCCTGCCGGAACCGGAAGGCGACCTGATTCGCGAAGAGAACATTCCGCAGAATCGCAATCTGATGAGCGAAGCTGACATGCGCGGTCGCCCCGTGATGATTCTGCGCATTGGCGGTCGCATCCCGAGCCCACAGGAACTGGCCGATCCCCGAATCACACCGCCTGCCCCCATCGAACAACCGTTTGCCGTCTCCGAACAACCCAGGTGGGAGCCGACCAATCAGGGTTTCACACCGCCCGTTGAACAGCCGGATGCCTTCTCCACTCCCGTGATTGAAGATCCCGTGATCGACGAAGGCAACTAGAGACTCAACCAGCCAGGCCACCACTGGCCGAGCCAGTGCCGCACAACATTCCCCTCCGCAATCATCTCTGGATCGCACAACCCCCTCCAGCACAGGGTATTCCCATGGTGAAGCTGAATCTCTCTCCCCAAACCCGGACCAGTCTTTTCCGCGTGGGCGTCGGACTCCTGCTCTGTGCGAACTACTCCTGCAGCAGCGGGGGCAAGAAGATGGTGAGCCAGGATCCGTTTCAACACGAGATCCCGAAATCCAAGCTCGCGGAACTGGAGAAGACGCACGGCAATCATGAGTTTCTGGAGACTGCCGGAATCCCGTTCGATCAGGTTCCGGGGCAAACGCCGCCCGTGGCTCAGCAGACAGCCTACAATCCAACAATGCCGCAGCCGACTTCTACACAACCAGTCGAGCAGTATCCCGGTCAGTTCGACACCAATGGCAAGATTCGCGTAAAGAGTGAATGGCCCGCGCTGCCTGAGAAAACAATCGGCTACGCCGAACCGGAATCCCCGACGAACCTCGCAGAGATGCCGGCTCTTCCGCCGGGTGGCTACGAGAAGCCGCTCGGAGATGGCGAAGCCTGGTATCGCGAGATTGCAACGAACGAAACCGCCGAGAAACCGGCCCCGATGCCTGGCACGGAATCCGGGATCATGCAGACGTCGTATCAGCCGCCGGCCACTCCGGCTGCTCCAAAGAAACCGGCTGCCTCCGATCCTGAGTTTACCCCGGCTGAGCCGCGAGTTCCGTTGAACGGAAAAGCGGCCGACATGCCGGCGTTCAATGGACACCCCGCAGGCAACGCCTGTCCGCCAGGTGCGCCTTGCCCGCCTTTCCCGGCCGGAGCCATGGTTGATGGGAGCCCCGCCGCTTACCCGGATGAATACATCTGCGATGGCGGGGATCGCAAGCTTCCCGTGCACTACGCTCCGGGCGAACGCCACGGCCTCGATACGCAGGACACAATCGCGGAATACCAGGATGACAGCGGCGAGCAACATCTGAAGCACACCAACGAGGTTTGCGTTTACGCTCCTCGATTTGGAGCCGTGAAGACTGTCGCCGGCGTGTCGATGGAACAGAGCGTCGACCGCGCTCTGGGAGCTTACGACTCCGTCAACGGGCTGGCGGTCAACACGCGGATGAAACCGGGCACCGAGCAGCAGACCGAACAGGTCAACGCCGCCCGCGTGCGGTCCCGCGCCAGTGGACTCGAAACAGAAGACACCACGCTCGGCGTGAATCAGGCGACCAAGACCGCCGACCACACCAAGCTTGAGAATACGAATACCGACTACGCCTTCGCCGGGCAGATCGCGATGGAGAAAGTCGAAACGCCGGTCGCCTTCGATGGACGAGCCGCCGCCGTCGCCTGGACTCGCGAACAGAGCCCGGTCATCGTCGCGGCTGATGTCGGTGGCACCGAACTTTACAGCTGGTTCCGTTCGGAAGAACTGGTCGGCGTGGAAGATCGTCGCAAAGTCGGCGACCTTTACATCGACAAGCTGGCCGACAGAGCCGACGCCAAGCCGGGTGACGTGATCACCTTCACGATCCGCTATCGCAACATCGGCGACAAGTCGCTGTTCAACGTGCAGATCATCGACAACCTGACCCCGCGTCTCGAATTTATCGAAGGCTCGGCCACTTCAGACCGCAATGGTCGCCTCGTCGTCGAAGATAACGCCGAAGGCAGCCTGATCCTGAAGTGGGAGATTTCCGACGAAATCGAAGGCAAAACGGGCGGCATGGTCACTTTCAAGGCTCGCGTCCGCTAAACTCGTCGGTTTGAACGGCGTGTCATGATCGCAGGGCAGGCTCCCGCCTGCCGAACGGAACACCGTATCCATCGACGAGTTTGCGATCCGCTGCCCGATGTGATCCTTGATGACCCCGGCTGGCGAGAAGCCGGGCCCATGTCCCCGCCGTTCAGCCGCGATTGCGTCCTTTCTCCTTCGGAGCTGATTAGTGCTGTCGATTATCGTTCCCGTCTTCAATGAAGAAGAATCTCTGGCCGAACTGCGCCGTCAGATCGAAGCCTCCTGCAGCAAGAATGAGATCGAGTACGAGATCATCTTCATCGACGACGGCTCCAGCGATCAGTCCTGGTCGATCATCGCCGGGCTCGCTCGGGACGATCAACGAATCTCCGGGATTCGCTTCCGCCGTAACTTCGGCAAAGCCGCCGCGTTGACGGCTGGCATGGATGCGGCTCGCGGCGAGTGGATCATGATGATGGACGCCGATCTGCAGGACGATCCGGAAGAGATCCCGCAGTTCCTCGCCAAATCAGCCGAAGGCTATCAGGTCGTGAACGGCTGGAAACAGCGACGGCTCGACCCCTGGCACAAGGTCTACCCCAGTCGAGTCTTCAACTGGATGATCGGCCGCCTGACCGGGCTCAAGCTGCACGACCACAACTGTGGACTGAAGCTGTTCCATTCCGATGTCGCCAGCGAGATTCACATCTACGGCGAACTGCATCGGTTCATCCCGGTGCTCGCCGCCGCCCGCGGATTCCGCGTGACGGAAATTCCGGTCAATCATCGCCCTCGTGAATTCGGCCACTCGAAATACGGCATCATCCGCTTCCTGCGTGGCTTCCTCGATCTGCTGACCGTCGTCTTTCTCATCGGCTACGGGCAACGGCCGCAACACATGCTGGGCGCGATCGGGCTGTTCTTCTTTGCCGTCGGCATCGCAGGCTTCTCGTATTTGAGCCTGCTCTGGATCGGCATGAACATCTTCCACCTGCTGCCGGAACAGCCGATCGGAACCCGCCCTCTGTTAGCGTACTCCACGGCTGCGACGATCCTCGGCGCACAGGCGATGTCACTGGGCCTGCTGGCCGAACTGATTGTCGCAAACACGGTGCAGAACAGGGCCACGTTCAGCATCCGCGAAACCGTGAAGCACGAGTAAATCGCGATGAAGGATGGCCCAGACGTGTACGTCTGGGTGACGAAGTCACTGGAAGACGCTGTCCATCGCCAGGTGAGCTCGTATAACTTTCCTCATGACTGCAGCCCGGGGGAAATCCGCAGGAGTGGCGACGACGGATTCCGGCGAAGACAAAAGTCGTCGCTCGCTTCACTGCCTACTTCGAAGTCAGATCGAAGTTGATTGGGTTCTCTCCCGGTTCGACCATTTTTGAGAGGGCCATCTGGCCGTGGTAACGTTCCGGGATAATCTCCGGACTCTCTGAAACGATATTCCCGTCGGCATCGGCGACCTCTCCGCCCGTGCGAATGCGGACTGTGTGTGGCCCGACGGCGGCGCCCTTATGTCCCTGTTGATAAGTCAGTTCGTACTGGCCGCTCTCGTCGGTCCGACCGAACGAACGCAGTCCCGGGTCCATGGGAGTGAAAATAATCGAAGCATTCGGCACCGGCTTGCCATCCAGTGTCACCTTGCCTTTGACCAATCCAAGTTCGGGCAGCGGCGGTGCATCGGAACCGCATCCGACCAGGCTTGCGAGCAGGGCAATCAATCCAAAGGAGCGTTTCATGGGATGCCAGTCCTTTCCATAATGAGAAGCGAAAAAAGAATGGATGCTCCGTCGTCGCGGAACATCCGACTTCATTCTCGATTTAGAACTCGCCAATCGTGTTGTTGTCCTGCATCTGAAGCAGATTCAGATACGTGTTCTGATCGAGATTCTCGCTGAGAAAACGAACCGAGCCATCGGCCAGCACAAACTGAGCTCCGCCGTCGTGCGAAGAGGAGAACCCGCGAGCCGAGAGACTGTGAACGTAGCCGACATCCACACTCGGCGGACCGTTGACGGAAGTCGCTCCCGAACCGAAAACATCACGAATTCCGAAACTGCTGTTCTCCCGAGTGCCCCGCGTGCAGAAGAGACAGGCGGCATCGGAATTGAGCGTGCCGTTAATCTGTTGACCGGCCGAGGCATCGAAGCCGCGAACACCGTTTCGGAGTCGGTCGGCTCGTTCTCCAATCGCGAGCGTCGAACTGGTTCCGTCGGTAATATCGCGGAATCGGGTTCGGCTATTCATGCCGAACAGCCCCGTATTGGCGCGTCGCGTATTCTGGTGATGATTCACGGCGACATAATTGGAAAGAGCTGGATTGGGCGACATGTTATTCCCGGCGTCATCACGGAACGAAGCGCGGCAGAGACCGCTGTTGGGATCTGAAGGACACAGATAAGTGTTGACCGGCTGAGTCATCAGGTCGTATCGCGCAGGGTCCCCCATCGACTCGGCACATGTGCTCGGCCCGATATCCAGGGCATCGTAAAGTCCCGACTGTTCCATGTACGGAAGAATGAAAGCACCCCAGGCCCAGTTTCCCTGCCGGGCAACGTCGTCGCCTGTGCCATCGTTACCCGACGTGCTGCCATACTCATGCACAAATCCCGGCGGGAACGTGCTGTGCGTGTCGTGGTAATTGTGGATAGCCAGGCCAAGCTGCTTGAGATTGTTCTTGCAACTCGATCGCCGAGCTGCCTCTCGGGCCTGCTGCACCGCAGGAAGCAAAAGGGCCACAAGAATCGCGATGATGGCGATCACCACCAGCAACTCAATAAGAGTGAACGCCGAACGTTTCGAGGGGGTGCTGTACCGGGACATGAAAGAGTCCTTTGAGTAAGAGAAGAGTTTCACTCTGACAACATTCCAGAAACTGCGTGACGTGCAGCCCGAAAGATCGCCCATAAAAGCAGCGACACATAGACAGCAGGCGATATGTTATCCGGCTGATATGGCCCCTACATTCCGCTATCGCGGCAACCTTTTACGATCTTTTGTCCAGGTCCACACAAACGTCACGAATGAACAATAACTCTGTACGGCTGGACGTTTGCGAACTCGCATTCCTGCTCTTTTCCGCCAATTGAAGCCGCGAAATCGAAAAACTCTCCGCAAACGCCTTGACATAACCCGATACATATTGAGAATGAGACTCAATCTCAACTCGCCAGCCATCGCCAGCGACGAACAACCCAGCCAGCGGAGACCCTGCGATGGCCAACGATTTCCCCCGGGACAACATTCTCGATCTCTACGAAGCCGGAGAGTTCTCCCTCGCCCGCGAACTGGTCCAGCGTGATCTTGATCGGAACGATGAAAACGGGCGGAACTGGGAGCTTCTGGGGCTCATCGAGTACGCCGAACACAATGCGGCCGAGACGGCAGACGCCCTCGAAAGGGCTTCTTTGTTCGTGCCTCTGCTTCCCGCTGCCCGCCTGGCACTGGCGAATGCGTACGCGGAAGTCGGCCACGAACAATTATCTCGCGATCTTCTGGTCGAGCGAATTGACGACCCTGATTTCAGCGTTGAGCTTCTGCTTCAGGTTGCCGCCGCCCTGGACGTGCTTGGAGACCCGACTCAGGCCATACGCGCCTGCCGGACGGCTCAGCAGGCCGATCCCGATCACGCTCAGATCTATTACGACATGGGCTACTACGCCGCCCATGCGGGCTATCCGGCGAATGTGACCGAATCACTGGCCCGCAAAGCAATCAGCCTCGCTCCGGAGAATGCCTGCTTCCGAGTCGGCCTGGCCACCATGCTTCTTTCCGCCGATCGCTGCCGGGAAGCCTACTCGCTCGTCCGAGACTTCGCCGAGCAGCAGGTCGCGACCATCACCTGCACATGCTGCCTGCGAAGAATCACGCAGCTCGTCGCCGCAGAAGGAAACGAGCCACTGGCTCAGACCTGCCGGGCCCGTCTGGCTCAACTTCTGATGAGCGGACAGCCTGACCTTTATTGAATGAATGGAAATTTGACACACGATCAGCCAGCACGCGCCAGCGAATAAAACGCCTCTCACGCGGCTGTGCCGCTGGAAATGAGTAGACCATGTCAACTGCCACCAGAACCGACTCTCTGATAACCGCAGTTTCCCTGACGATCCTGACCGGGACACATCGCGGTCAGACGATAACCGCCCTCGGGCCGCGATTCCTGATCGGATCGGGTCCCCAGTGCCAGCTAAAAATCACGAGCCCCGGCATCGCCACCGTCCACGCCGCGTTGCTGCTCGACGGTTATACCGTCCGGGTTCGCGACATGGGTTGTCTCGGCGGAACGAAGGTGAATGGCGAAATCGTGACCGGTGACCGCTGGCTCGCACCGGGCGATCATATCGAACTCGGCCACACCCTGATCCAAATCAATTACCCCAAATAAGTCGGGGGAGCGAACCATGAACTGGCAAATCCTCAATTTGCATCTCGAAATCTTCGCCGCATCCGCCCTTCTCTTGGGAGGCCTGGTTGTGGCTCGGAATGTGATTGTGAAGTTCGCCATCCCGGCCGTTCAGCAGAAACTGAAGGAGCGGGCGCTGATCAAACCGCGCTCGCCACTCAGCCCGCCGATCATGCCGGGACATACGCAACGAATTGCCCGCTTTGGAAAACTCGCAGAAAAAGCCGCCTGACTGCTCTCACGATGCCAAGTCCGAGCAGCGACGCCACGACACTCCCAGGTCGTGGCGTTCGGCTTTTAAGGAGCCGGCTTCAGCTGATACAGCGTGTATTCATCGACCGCGGCACCGCTTCCCGGCTCGACATTATTGAGCTGAACCAGTCGACTCGGCCGCACCTCGGTGGTGTGAACCGGCTCAAACCACGAGCCGAGCGCGTCCCACTGCTCGACAAACAGATCGGACTCGTGTGCGTGCGGCCCGACGACCAGATATGTCGGGGCATTGTTCAGCCGCGTTTCCGGTTTCGCGAAATCAAGATGCCCAATCGGTCCGGCCAGCCGATCAAGAGACGAAATGTGATAAAAAACCGCCGGCTCGCCGTAGACATAGAAAATCACTTCGTTGCCCGCCAACCCGGCCTGCTTCGCCCGGGAAGCCGTGATCTTCACAAAGTCCTCCGCGATGATCTCCAACTCCGTCCGTTTTTCCCAGGCGGGAGATTCCAGGAACGGTCCGGCAAAAGCGACCAATGCCAGAACTGCCAGCCCGATCGCAGCTGGTCGAGCGGGCAACGTCTTGCCGAGTCGCTCGGCTCGAATCTGCAGCCAGGCCGCCAACCCTCCGAATGCGAGCAGAACTCCGATCCACCAGGGGACGACCAGCCGCGGATAGGGATGATAAAGCGGAATCGCCACCGAAAGCCCAATGATCCAGCTCGCCACCATCCAGGCTCCACTCCGCGACCAACGCATTTCGAGCGATTCAAGTTTGAGCATCAGCCGGCTGCAGATGAAAACTCCCACGGCGATCAGCCCGACGAGCGTCGTCCAGCTGCTCAATTGCCACTGATTCGAAATCTGCCGCGCCAGAGCCGGGCCCCATTCCGCCAGCCCCCCGAAATACTGCCGGTGATTCGCCGCCACCGCAGCGTAACCGCCGAACTTGTCCAGCGACAGCAGATACGGAACCCAAATCACCCCGGCCACGAACCCGATAAGCACGTAATGCGCGAGCAGCCACTTCCACTGTGCGACCGAAAACCGACCGAAGACCGCCCAGGCCAGACTGCCGGAGTAAATGATCGCCAGCGACAGCCAGCCGTTGTACTTCGTCAACCACGCCAGGCCGGCCATTAATCCACTAAGTACCGCCAGGCCGATCGATCGCTTCGAGAAAACGGGCGGATTCTTCAGCTCCAGAAATGTGCAATGCGCCAGTGAAACCGACAGCAGCATGAAGAAACAGAGCACGGCTTCCGTGAGCGCCGTGCGGGAATACAGAACGTGAACGTCATTGGTCGCCAGCAGAATTGCCGCGGCAAGACCGGCCGTCGGACCGGCCAGTTTCCGGCCCATCCACCATATCAGCGGAATCGTACAGACTCCTGCGATTACCGACGGCAAAGCAGGCACCCAGCCGGCGGTGCCGAAGATCAGCAGCGACCATTCGATTAGCGACGGCAACAAAGGCGGTGCATAGAGGTGTCGATCGGGATAGCGATAGCCTTCCTCCGCGGTGAACCACAGATTCGAGGCATAGACCCCTTCATCAAAATGCTCCACCGCGATCGCCGACAAGTCCCAGAAGCGGAGAGCCGCTCCGAGCAGCGCAATCAGCACGACGAACAGCAGTTCGCGGCGTGAGATCGGGTGAACGACAGAAAGAGGACAGGCCGCGGACAAGGAAACTTCCCGACTTCAATCAACTGTTGTATTTTTTCGGCACAGGACGGCTAACCGAGAATCTCTCGGACAGCGGCTCGGCCGCTCAGGAAGGCTCCTTCCACGCGGGCATCATGGCACCAGTCCCCGCAGATCGTCAACTTCAACTGTTCGTCGATAAATCCTCCCTGCGAGAACGGATTCTCCGGAATTGCATACAGCCAGCGATGAGCCGCCTCGTAAATGGTGCCGGGCACGTTTCCCCCGACGGCTTCCGAAAAGGCATCGAGCAGTTGAGGGACCAGTTGCTCGGGCGATTCGTCGATGTGTTCCTGCGACCATTCGGGCGTCGCATGCATGACCCAGCGTTCGACGCCGCTGTTTCGCTCCGGCTTCGAGCTGTCGCGGGCCATCCAGCGAATCGGGTTTTCCTGAACAAAAACGCCATTCAACTCCAGCTCGACCTGCGACTGAAACGCAGCCATCAGCCCGATACAGGGGGCCATCTTCGCCTCTCCGACCTTTTCCTGGAGAGACGACTCCTTCGGCAACAGATCGGCGGCCTGAGCTGGCGGAATCGCGACGACCACATGATCGAACCCGTCACTGAGAACCTCGGAAGTCCCGGCAGCAAGGTCCTCGACTTCCACCTGCCAGCGCCCCCCGTTCGGAACCAGTTGCACAACTCGGGCACTGCAGCGGACATTGAGCCCTCCCGCAAGATCACGACAGATCGCATTCATGCCCGGGGTGCCAACATACCGCGGGTCGTTCGTCGGAGCCGGACCGGTTTCGCCACCGGTGAGCGTTCCGAACGGGCCCTCCCAGACAGCCACCACTCCCTGAGCGGTCCACTCCTCCACCTGCTTGCGGAAGTCGCCGTCGCGAGCCGTAAAGTATTGGGCCCCATGATCAAACTGCAGTTCGGGCTCGATCACACGCCGGGTCGACATCCGCCCGGAAACACCGCGTCCTTTGTCAAAGACCTGCACAAAGTGCCCGGCCTGCTGCAAATCCCGGGCACAAATCAGCCCCGACAAACCCGCTCCGACAACCGCCACTCGCAGTGAACTCATCCCGCCTCCTTTTTCCGTCTGCACCGAACCGCTTCAAAGAATCGTGAGCTGCATTCTAGGCCGACGGTCGCAATCCGCACCATCCCCTGTCTTCTTTGGTGTAAATCACGCGAATTGGCCACTACACTCCAACAAATCACCCCGATTCGGCGTAAGGTCGGTCGTGTACACAACCTCTGTTCTCCGAAATAGCGCCCGCTGAAAGGCTTACCATGCTGCGGCTCTTTGTTGTCCTGTCCCTGCTTGCCCCGCTGTCTCTTCTGGTCGGCTGCGGCGGCTCCTCGAGCAACAGCACGGTCGCCATCGTGAACCTCGACACCGTCCTGAAGCTGACCGGAGCCGATCTTGAAATCGCCACTGCGATTCAGGAACGGGAAAAGCAGATCATGGCCGGCCTGACGAAATTCCAGCAGGATCTCGAAAGTCAGTACGAAGCCAAGCAGAAGGAAATCGGCGAGTCCCCCACCGACGAACAAAAACGCGAACTGCAATCGCTGCTCAATCGGCTGAACGCCCAGAATCAGCAGGCACGGCAGCAGGCCAGCCAGAACATCAGCACGTTCCAGCAGGATCTGTACGAGCGATTTCAGGAACAGGCCGGTCCGGTCTCCCTCGAAGTCGCTAAAGAACAGGGCTACTCGATCGTGATCGGCCAGAATCCGAGCATTCTCGCATTCGATACCTCAGTCGACATCACTGATCTGGTCGTTGAACGCATGAAAACGATGAAGGCGGAAGGCGGCCCCACGACTGCCCCGTCGGCTGAAGACGCCACCGCGGCTCCGGGGCTGCCCCAAACAGGGGGCGATGCAACGCCGATTGCCCCAGGCGCGCCTGTCACTCCCCCAGCCACGCCCATCACACCGCCGGCTTCGCTGACTCCATCGACTCCGGCTGCGACATCCACGCCGGCGACGACGTCCGCACCGGCTCCGGAAAAGACGTCGACGCCAGCCACCACGCCTACCGAGACGGCTCTGCCCGCCGGCACCAGCGAATCAACCCCCGAGCCTGTCGGCACGAACGAGTAACCGACAGTCGGGCTTTGACGAGAGGCGGATCTTCAGGGAGGTCCGCCTTTCTTCATGCGCGGTGCGAATTCCGCGAACAGACCTTTCGCCGCGGGAAAACGGTTCGATAATGAGCCCAGAGCGTCTCTGGACCTCCCCCCGTCGTCTGGAGGAGCCATTTTCTCCAGCGGAATTTGTAAGATCGACACGGATTTACACAGGAATTCACTGACCGGAACCCATTTTGACTCCGATGCCTGCTCCCGATATAACCCCGGTCCCCAAAGATTCTTCGCAGACGTCTCCCCGACGTTCTCACGAATCCACTCCCCTGTCTCCCTTCCTCCGAATCCTCCTGGCCCTTGCTGGTTGCGGCCTGATTGCCGGTTTCACCCTGGCAGCTTGGCTGGAACCTTCCCCTGCGGGCTACGGCACCCACCAACAGTTGGGATTACCTCCGTGTTCGATCCAATTCCTGTTCGGAATCCCCTGCCCGAGTTGCGGGATGACGACCAGCTTCAGCTGGTTTGTCCGGGGACATCTCATCGAATCGATTCAAACCAACGTCGCGGCCACGTTTCTGGCAATGACCTGCGTGGTGCTGATTCCGACTCTGTTTCTGGGCAGCGCCGGGAAGCTCCGCTGGAATCGCAGGAGCCTCGAAAAACAGGCGATCGTGTTCCTGTCGATCTTCATCCTGCTCGCTCTGATTCAATGGAGCGTCCGCTTCGCCGGCATTTCCTGACACTGCTCCTGGCGGTTGGTTTCGCGGGCACGCTGTCGGGCTGCTCGCTTGCTGTCATGGCCGGCAAAGCCCTCATTGGCGACCCGAAAGTGCCGTCGATGTTTCGCCAGCGGACCGGCGTGAATCTGGTCAAAGACGAAAAGCAGGTACTCGTCGTCTGCACGACGCCGGAGTTTATTCGCAGCGAATTCTCCGCGGTCGACCGCGATATCATCGACGGTGTTTACCGTAAGTTTCGCCTCCACGAAATCGATTGCGTCTCCCCCAACGAAGTCGATGGCTGGCTGAGCCGCGTCGGCGGAGTCTGGGACGAACCGAGTGAAATCGCTCAGGAATTCGAGACCGATTACATCATCCACTTCGAGATCGATAACATTTCCTATCGCGAAGAGAACAGCCCCAACCTGTACCGCGGAAACGCCCACGGTCATGTCAGCGTTTACGAGTGCCGCAAAACGGCTAACGGACGCGGGGCCTTCCTGATCTTCCAGCACGAATACACCTCCACCTACCCCCATCACTATCCCGTCTCGTCTGACAACATGTCGGAACGAACCTTCGGCGAAAAGTTCAACAGCCGCATGGCCGACGAACTCGCCCGACTGTTCTACGACTACCGTCCCACCGAAGACGTGAATTAACCCCCCCAAAATCGTTGACCGTCTGCCACGGGCTTCGCCAGTGGACGGCGGCGACAAACAAAGAATTCGAAGCAGCACTGGCTGAGCCAGTGCCACCCTCGAAAGACGCCCTCCCAAACAATTCCACTGGCAACGCCGGTGCCCCACCTATTCTCCCGCCCGTTGTTATCCCATCCTGCAGGATTTTTCGTTATGCGTGACTTCAGTCGTTCGACCATGATCCGCAAAGCCGTCATGTCTGTCTTCCTGGTCGGAGCCATCTCACTGACGGGCTGTAACTACGCCATTCTGCTGGGATACCTGATCGGGGGACCGCCGAGCATTGAGCCGGACTTCGATGTGCAAACCAACAAATCGATGACTGACAAAGACGTCTCCGTCTGCGTCGTCGCCTTCGCCCCGACCGATCTGAAATGGGACTTCCCGAAGATCGACCACGAACTGGCCCGTTACGTCGCCTTCCGTCTCGTTGAACATGACATCAAGGTCGTGAACCCGGACCAGGTCAAAGCCTGGCTCGACGCCAATCCCGACTGGGACAAAGCCGAAGAAATCGGCAAAGCCTTCGACTGCACCTACGTCGTCTACATCGATATGAACGACTTCCACCTCTACGAAGAGAACAGCACGACGCTGTATCGTGGCCGGTCGGAAAGCTACATCAGCGTTTACGAGATGGACGAGGACGGCTACGGCGAAAAGATCTACAGCAAGGAAGTCACCTCGAAGTACCCCCTGCGAGCTCCCCGCTCAACCTCCGAGCTGTCGCTCGACACGTTCAAGCGAGAGTATCTGTCTCGCCTGAGCAAGGAAATCGGCTGGCTCTTCTTTGAAAGTTACAACGGCGACAACATCCCCGACGCCGTGTAAGCAGCGAGCGAACCAAGTCGCCCATGCGAACACCAATCGACATTTCCAAAGACGCCGGTGATAGATTCACCGGCGTCTTTTTGCGTTGAATTGCTCCCTTTCGAAAGCGAAATCATCAGCCACACCACATGATCTCCCCAGTTGACTCAACTGGAGCGCCTCCCCCTTCACCCCCTGCATGCGACCACTTTTCTTTAGCTGGCCACACCCGGAAGAACCTGGATTCTTTGTAAAAATGGCACTCCTCGGCAGCAAACGAAGCGATCTTGATTGAATTTTCGAAAATGCCGTAAATTTCCGGCAACTTCCTCGCAGTTGCAGCAGGCGAAGTCTCCGCCTCGCTGTGAATGCACCTATTCTCGCCTCTCTTCGTTTTCCCTGGTTCCCGGGAGCTCCGGTTATGTCGCAAGACCGTCGTCCGTCCCTGTTCCGCCTGATGACCGCATCTGCTCACTGGCTGATCCTGCTGGCCTGCTCCACTCCGGTGGTCGCAGCCGGGATGAAGTTCCCGTACACAGCGAGCACCACCGTGGGAGATGTTGCCGTCCACAGCGGGCCGGGCAGCCGGTTCTATCTCACGGGATCCCTGAAGAAGGCCGCTGTCGTCGAAGTCCACCGCCACGATCCTGGCGGGTGGTATATGATCGCCCCGCCGACCGGGAGCTTCAGCCTCATCCGAGCCGAGCACGTCAACAAAGACGCAAACGGCACCGGCCTGGTCGCGGAAAACAATGTCGTCGTCCGCGTCGGCAGTTCCATGAGCCCCGAGCGGCACGAAGTCGAACAACGCCGCCTGATGAAAGGCGATCGCGTCAAGATTCTTGGTGAAAC
>CP051247.1:3150000-3360000 GCA_017795105.1 Planctomycetaceae bacterium | reverse complement strand
ATTGGGACTGTCGCCGAGGGGACCTTCTGCCACAAACCGTGTACGGTTTCCGGGGGTGGAAAGAGTGAGATCAGTAAATCACTCGTTGACTATATGCACTACGGTCCGCTATTCGTTTCGAATCTCAAGGAAGATTTCGACCGAATCGAAGCGATCATCAACAAGCCGGACTTCGACAAACGCTGGAAAGCCGACAGCAACGATAAGCCCGATTACGCTGGCCGTAAATCGCGCCCCATCTTCGGACCGCAGCGATCGCTCGGCAGTGTGATCAAACTGTTGACTCCATCGGCCGAGTACACCGATGAATACAACACGTGGCTTTCAGAGATTCCCGACTATCTGTTGTCGATGCTCTTTATCATCAAACGATTCGAAGAGGGCAACTGGGCCGAGGATTGGAAAGATCAGTTCAACGTCGACATCATCAACGGTCAGCCCGGTCACGAGTTGAAGTTCCGCGATCGTATGCTGGTGGGAACGTACCTCCGGGTCGGATTCCTGCCGCCGCGAACCTGGCGAACCTTCAAACTTCGACAGGACTTTTCCCCTGCGGCCAAGATTCAGACCGAAGACGATATTTCCGTTTCAC
Source organism: Planctomycetaceae bacterium (assembly GCA_017795105.1). Lineage (GTDB taxonomy): Bacteria > Planctomycetota > Planctomycetia > Planctomycetales > Planctomycetaceae > Rubinisphaera. The sequence goes on along the minus strand of CP051247.1, from coordinate 3,359,408 downwards.
TTGTTGTCCCATCCCGGGACGTCAAACATCTCCCCGAAACGGACTCCGACGACAGCATCAAGTTCCTGATCAACTGCGAATACCGATTGTTCCAGCGTCCGGACGAAGCGATCCATCGCGGCTTCGATAAACAGGCCGAAGCCGATCTGGCCGGTTATTCCAATTTCATCTCGAACTTCCAACCGCTGACCCGGGACGACATCAAGCGGATGGCCGATCATGTCGTCGATTTCGATGCATTCAGCCAGCCGATGCAGGATCTGCTCAACGCAATGCTGCACGAGGAAGATTCCGAGTATGTGGTCTGTTCGGCCAATCCCCGGAAGATTGGCGATGCGGTCAGTAAGAACCCGCGATATCTGCAGGCTCGCCCGGACATGACTGATCCGTTCCCGCGATATGTCGCGGAACGCGGCCTGCGGCTCTACCGGAAGATTCCCCTCAGCGATTCGGTCCCCTTCCCGGTCGACAGCGTTCTGATGGGCCGGCGGAATAATCCGCCCGACAAAGCCGCCGGAATTCGTTCGCTGGCGGTTTACAACCCGATCCATTACCAGGAACTGCCTGAGCTGTTCATGGATCTGATCTGCTCGCTGACCGGAAAGAGCCCGTCGACAACCGGCTTCGGAAGCGAAGGCGCCCTGACCAAGGGGCCGTTCAACATGCTCCGATATGCATCGGATTTGAACGCGGCCTTCGTCAGCTATCTGCTGACCGGCCTCAAGGTCTTTTCCTCGGCAGCCGGCCACATCGGCCCGGATGTGCAGGTCGACCACGATATCAGTCTGCTCGTTCCGGAAGTCTGGTGTCGACTTGAACCGCATGAGCGGGATCCGAAGCATCTGCTGGCCGAGCGGAGTCTCGAGAAACTGGAAGATGTCGAGTACAACGGCGAAATGATTCCGGTTTCACGGCTCGGTTATCGCATCACCCGGCGGTTCGTCCGCAATTACTTCGGTCGCATCTTCGACCATCCGATCAGTGTCTTCGATGAGAAGATTCTCAAGCCGGAGATCCAGGACGAAGAAGCCTTCTACGATGGGGTGAAGTACATCTGCGAAGCCCACCGCCAGGTAGCCGAACAGTATCTGGCCGACGGAACCTACGAGCAGCTTTGCCCGCCGCTTCAGTCTCTGGTCACGATCATGGCCAAGGGCGAAGACGAGAACGGGCTGAAAGTCGACGATCCTGAATTCCGCAAGATGTTCACCCGCGAGCATCTGCTGAACAGCGACTGGTATGCGGAACGACTCGAAGCACGGCAGCAGGTCGAAGCGAAGCTGATGCGCCGTCACCTCGATTATCTCGAAGAATGGGGCCAGACCGAAGGTAGCGAGAATGTCGCAGCCCGTCTGGAACTGGACGAACGAAAGAAGTGGGTTGCCGACCAACTCGCCGAAATCGAATCGCCCGACTATCTGAAGTCGCTCATCGGCACACTGGGAACACAGCCGCTGCCGAAGTGATCGTCTGATCGCTGATGCATTGGAAACGGCTGATTGGTTCGTTACGCTGTCTTTGGTCTTCGCGACCATTGACGACGTTGCGAGAGATCCCGCCACGCCTGCACCGAACCGACCTACCAATCTCTCAACCGGGGGTAACGATGAAACTGAGCGAAACTTTCCATGCTGTTCTGGCTGGACTTCTGATCCTGACGGCGACGACGGCCGTCTCGGCTGCCGAACTGAAAGCAGAGAAGAAAGGAGAGAAGGTCGTCTTCAGCATCGACGGCGAACATTTCACGACGTTCAATTACGCCGACTCTCAGGCCAAACCGTACTTTCATCCGATTTACGCCCCCGGAAAGACGCTGGTCGTTCGCGAGCAAGTCTTCAACAAAGATGGCGAACAGGGCAACGACGCCAAGACCGGGATGGGACACTTTCACCACAAAGGTCTCTGGATTGCCATCGATACGGTCAACGAAGGACTGAACTACTGGCACGAAGGTAACCGCATCGAGAACGTCTCGGTCGAGCTTCAAAAGATCGATCCCAACAGTTCCAAACCTGTCCACGGTTCAGTTCTGGAAGTCGTCAATCACTGGCTCGATGCCGATCAGAAGCCGCTGATCGAGGAGAAAACGGTCTACACGATTACGCCGGATCGACTCATCATCTGCGATCTGACCCTCTCCGCCGTCGACAAACCGGTCACCTTTGGTGATACCAAAGAAGGTCTGTTCGCAATCCGCGTGGCTCATTCCCTGCGAGGACTTTCGGGCGGCCAGATTGTGAACGCTGATGGAGCTGAAGGGGAAAAAGAAGCCTGGGGCAAAACATCTCCCTGGGTCGACTACTATGGTGAAGTCGACGGCAAGACCGTCGGTGTCAGCCTGTTCGACGACCCTAAGAATTTTCGCCCATCGCGATATCACGTTCGTGCTTACGGACTGTTCGCCATCAATCCATTCGGCGAAAGCAAATACACCGGCGGCAAGAGCGAAGCCTCACCCGTGACGCTGAAGCCGGGGGACTCACTCAATCTGCGCTACGGCCTGTACGTTCACGAAGGCGACACGAAAAAAGCCGATGTCGCCGAGACCTACAAAAAGTTCGTTAACATCCGCTGATTCGTTGACGTTGATGTCATGTACGGGAGATCGGCAATTGCAGCTCTGTAATTGCCGATCGTTTCACGTCAGGTGCTGCTCGAACTTGAGGAGTTTCGCATGAGGTTTCATTCGTGCCGAACGCTGATTTGCGTTCTCGCCCTTTCGGCTCTGACTTCGCTCGCGGACGCGGCTGAGCGTCCCAATATTCTGTGGATCATCGCCGAAGACATGGGGCCCGAACTCGGATGTTACGGCACCAAAGGCGTGCAGACTCCCGTTATCGATGATCTGGCCAGCCGTGGCATGAAGTTTGAACGGGCCTACACGGTGACTCCGGTCTGCTCGACGAGCCGGTCCTCCTTCATGACCGGCATGTATGCGATGACGATCGATGCTCACAATCATCGTTCACATCGCAACGGGGACAATCCGCTGCCGGACGGGGTCAAAGTTCTGACCGACTGGCTGCGTCCCGCAGGTTACTACACGGGCAACCTGCGAAAGCTGACTGACGACAAACAGGACGCGAAGTTCTACAAGGGTACGGGCAAGACCGACTGGAATTTTAACTACGACGGCAAACCGTTCGATACCGATCGATGGACCGACCTGAAAAGCCATCAGCCGTTCTATGCACAAATCAACTTCTCGGAAACGCATCGCGGCGGGGCCTGGAATACTTCACACCAGCACATCGATCAGATGGCTGATCCCGAAGAGATCGAGATTCCGCCCTACTATCCGAATCATTCGGTCGTTCGAGCCGTGTGGGCGCAATATCTCAATACCGTGATGGCAGTCGACAAGAAAGTCGGCTTCATACTCGATCTGCTGAAGCGGGACGGATTGGACAAGAACACGATCGTCGTCTTCATGGCCGATCACGGTCGGGCGATGCCGCGCTCGAAACAGTGGCCCTACGAAAGTGGACTGCATGTCCCGCTGATCATCTACTGGCCGGAGAACTCCGACTTGCCCGAACCGAGCGGCTACACACGTGGACAATCGACGCGGCAGATGGTGGCTTCAATCGATCTGAGCGCGACCACGCTCGACTGGGCCGGCGTGGAAAAGCCGGCGAAGATGCAGGGACGAATTCTCTTTGGCAAGAATGCCGAACCGGCCCGCGATCTGGTTTTCGGAGGTCGCGATCGGGGCGACGAGAGCCTGTTCCACATTCGAACGGTTCGGAACGATCGCTTCCGTTACCTGAAGAACAAGAATCCGGACACGCCATTTCTGGAATTCAATCACTACAAGGAAACGCAGTACCCCATCGTTGGCCTGCTCCATTATCTGCACGATCGCAATGAACTGACCGGCCCCCCTGCCGCCCTCACAGCTCCGACCCGTCCGGCCGAAGAACTGTATGATCTCGAGAACGATCCCTGGGAGATCAACAATCTCGCGGATGATCCGCAGTATCAGGACATCAAGCAGAAACTGGCCAGTCGTCTTGAGCAATGGCAGGACGAGATCGACGATCAGGGACGTTACCCGGAGTCGGATGAGGTTCTGGAACAGATCGCGAGGGAACGCAAACGGGATCAGGAAAAGTTGAAGAGCCGTCCCGCGGACTGGTTCCTCGAGCATCCGGCGATCGGTCCTTACGAAGTCCACCTCAATCGCTGAAGCAGGCTGCTTTCGCAGGGACGCAGCAGATCCAGCATTTCCCTGCCCCGGATACACGAAATCGGAAAGAGACGATCATGCCGTACTCCACTCGAGTGAATCTGCGGGCGATTATTGTGCTGGGAACTCTGCTTGCGCCGATAATGCCCCCTTCCGTTTCGGCCGCGCCTCCAGCTGAGTCGAACAATCGTCTGCTGCCTGCTCAGAAGCGGATCACCGCGGAAGGAATTGGCTACGGACAGGGCGTGTTTCAGCACGACGGAAAGATCTATCTCTACGGCGATGGAGAGACCGGCATCATCCGCGAATACGACTGGGATGCGAACTCCCCTCAGAAACTGAAGTACACCGGAGTGGAGATCCGGCTGACGCGGAACGGCGAGGATATCGCTCCTCATCCAACCGGGTTGACCCATCACCCCGAGCATGGAACCTTTCTCGGAGATACCGTTAATCAGCGGGGCACGATATTCGCGATCGACTGGGAGCAGGCGAAACAGGACGGCAATCTCGACAACGCCATCCTCAACATGGTCAACGACGATCTGGCCAGCAACGGGACCCGCCCGGAGTTTGTCCAGGTCGACGGACGCTGGCTGATTGCGACTTCCGATTATGGCGACACCGGAAACGAGTTGCGGCTCTACGACCCGACACGTCTGAAAGTCGTGAGCCGGGCCAGTGCAGAAGGTGTGCTCGTGAGCCGCGAACCATGTGGAGCATTCGTACAGAGCATGGAATGGGTGGACGAATGGAATCAGTTGGCCCTGGTTCAAAATCAGATCGCCGGTTTGCGTTATCGACTGACCTTCACGACCTGGAACGACTCGGGCGAGCTCAGCTACAGCCAGCCATACGATTTGCAGCAACCGCTCGATGAACTGGAAGGATGGACGTATCTCGAGGACGGCTGGTGTCTTTACCTCAGCTCTTCACTCAAGAACAATGTCACCTTCGGACGCATCCGCACGCCGAAATAGTAGTTTGAGCTCTGCTTTTCGGCCTGCTGGCCCCGAGTGCAACGTCCATCTATAATCCGGGCTGAACTGAAAACGCATTGCACCGGAACAACGGGCGTGATTCCGCCCCCCCCCGATGAATTTGAGAGAGGAAGGTACGCTCCGCGATGGGCTTGTTTGATCGGCTGAAACAGGGACTGCAGAAGACCTCGAAGGTTCTGAATACGGATGTCCGCGACCTGTTCAAGTCGGGGGAAATCCTGACCGAAGAACATCTCTCGAAGTTCGAACGGCGGTTGATCGAAACCGACATGGGCGTGACTGCCTCCATGGCAATCGTCGAGGAGTTGCGAAAAAAGCACAAAGGCCGAACGGTCGATATCGAAGAGATCTGGACAACCGTCCGGGAGAAACTGCAGTCGCTCCTGGAAGGCGAAGAAGGGGTGACCTGGGATCCCGAGGATCCGCTCTCGCCGCTCAATCAGGCAGAGTCGGGGCCGACTGTGATTCTCGTGGCTGGCGTGAATGGTGTCGGGAAAACCACATCGATTGCAAAGCTTGCCAACCTGCTGCACAAAGCGGGTAACAAAGTTGTGCTCGCGGCCGGCGATACATTCCGAGCGGCCGCCGTCGAACAGCTGACCATGTGGAGCGAACGCATTGGCTGCGAGATCGTGACGCGTCCGAGTGGCACCGATCCGGCCAGCGTGGCCTATTCCGGCTGCGAACGTGCTGTGGAAACTGGAGCCGATTTCGTCATCATCGACACGGCTGGGCGTTTACAGACGCAGAAGAATCTGATGCAGGAGCTTGAGAAAATTCGCCGGGTGATTGGCAACAAGATTCCGGGCGGACCGCATGAAAGCCTGCTCGTTCTCGATGCCACAACAGGACAGAACGGAATCATTCAGGCGGAGCAGTTTACCGACGTGATCAGCTCGACCGGACTCGTTCTGGCCAAACTCGATGGAACCGCCAAAGGAGGCGTCGTTGTCGCCATTCGGCAGAAGATGGGCATCCCGGTGAAATATATCGGGGTCGGGGAGCAGGTCGACGATCTGCAGCTGTTCGAACCGCGAACGTTTGCTGCGGCTCTGGTCTCCGAATAACTAAGAGCACATTGCTCTACCGAGTAGCGACGTGTGACCGTTAAGAGGCCTGCAAATGACCATCTCACGTCGCTGAAGACCGCGACTTTTATGCGAAGTCTGATCTAGACCAGACGGTCGGTGAACTTGACGCCGAAGTCCCAGAACCCTTCCTGCATGAACTCTTTGCAGCGGACGACTTTTCCCTGAAACCAGGTGTCGTCCTTCCCCGGGATCGGAATTCCGACCATGATGTCGGTTGTGTGGAACTCGCCGGGATAGATGAACCCGGCTCCACTGGCACTAACATCGCGCATGTACACGGAAAACGCTTCTGGCTGGCCTCCGGGGACCGGAATCCGGATATTGATCACCTTGCGGCAGCTGGCGCGTTTGTGATTGCGAATCTGCGTGTAGTGGTCAATCAACCGCGATTCGCTGCGATCGAGAGTATCGAGAATCCGCATGGCAGTCCTTGTCTGCCGTTCCGAATACTGTTCCACGCTCTGATAGTTTGATGCAACCGTCATACGAAGCCCTAGCGTTGTCTGGGGATTAACTAGGCAAGCATATGTTGCGAAAGGACGACGTGACGGAGTGTTGATCAGACTCCAGCTGCGTTCTGCCTCAGATCTGCCTGATTTTACCGATTTTTCCGATTCGGCCAGTTTTTGGGCGGAAAGATCAGTTCATACGAACACCACCTCTGGTTCTTCATCAGGCTGTTCCCTGAAAAAAGTGCCATTCTGCCGTAAGCTGGGGTCGACATCAGAGTCCGGTTATCTATCATCCCCATTGAGTCCTTCCATCTATTATTGTTGATGCAGCGGCTTCCCAGCTGAAGCCTTCCTGGCATGTGGTCCATTTGCGGGACGCACAATTCTGCCGGACTCTCCCTACTTACATTCTGTTCGCTATTTTTCTCTCGGGCCTCTCAAGGAGCTCTTCGATGACAAAGGGACTACGCCGTTCTCGGCACGCGTTTACATTGATCGAACTGTTAGTGGTGATTGCTATCATCGCTATTCTGGTGGCACTGCTGCTGCCAGCCGTTCAGCAGGCACGCGAAGCTGCCCGACGCAGCTCCTGCAAAAACAACCTGAAGCAGATGGGCCTGGCTCTGCACAACTACCACGATACCTATCGTGTCCTGCCTTACCGCTCGGGTGGAACCAACTCCTGCACATCGGTCTCGACTTCTCTCGGCGGCAATCGTCGTAACGGGAACTGCTCGCGACTCAGCGGCTTCTACCCGATTCTGCCCTTTATGGAACAGCCAGCGCTGTTTGATCTGATCTCCGCCGGTGATGCCAGCATTCCGATTTCGCCAGGTGGACCGGGTGGCTGGGAAAGCTGGCCGGCCTGGAACAACGTTGTGATCCCCGCGTATCTCTGTCCGTCGGACCCCGGATACAACGTTTCCGATGCCCGCTCGAACAGCTACGTTTTCTGTCTGGGTGACAACGCCAACAATCTGAACGGGACACGAGTTCGCGGTCTGTTCGGTCGAAACACCTCGACTCGCTTCCGCGATATCACCGATGGTCTGAGCAACACTGTCGCCTTGAGTGAGCACGTCCGTGCTGAATCTGGCGTGACCACTACCGGGAATCGCAACTGGATCCGCCAGGGCATCGTGAACGGCGTTTCGCCGCTGACGCCTGCTGCCTGTGATGCGACCGTTTCCGGCGGTCAGTTCAACGCCGGTCTGAGCGTGAAAGCCAAGCACGGTAACTCCCTCTGGGATGGTCAGGCCGAACGCTGTGGTTTCAACACCATCATGGCACCGAACTCCCCGTCCTGCTCCAGCGGAACGAACCCGAATGCCGACAACGGCACCTCGATCCTGACCGCCTCGAGTGAGCACACCGGCGGCGTTCAGGTCCTGCTAGCTGATGGCTCGGTTCGCTTCATCAGCGAGAACATCGATGCCGGTAACGCCAACGCCAGTCCTCCAAGTGGCGCCGGAAACGGCACCAGCCCTTATGGCGTCTGGGGATCTCTGGGCACCAAGCAGGGTGGCGAAGTCGTCGGCGAGTTCTAAGAAACTGACGATATCACGAATTCAAAAAGGCGTGGATCCTCCCGGGATTCACGCCTTTTTTGCTGGATGATCACCGCTTCCTCCCGCGAATCGGCTTCGAATTCGGTACTCATCGGGTCCCCGGAGCGAAAAAACATTCGATTTTCTGGAGGTGATCACCATAAAATGGAGACGATTCCCATCTCGACGAGGAGGTTTTTCATGTCTCAGCGGTTCGCTCTGGCAGTTCTCTGTCTCAGCTTCGGTTTTCTTGCCCCGGCGGTTCCTTCACAGGCGCTCGCCCAGGATCTCGATATCACGCTCACCAGACATGGCGAGTTGCTGAAACTGGCGTTTCGCGAAGTCGTCGCCGATGCGGCTCATCTGTCGATCGAAGTCGAGATCAACGAAACGGTCAAGGTCCCGGGCACACTCATCGACTCTCGCCGTGGGATCAGCGTCGTGAAAGCCAGCTCACTGGGAGAGTTCGCTTCGGAGAGTGATCTGTTCCGCTGCCGACTGTCGGGGAATCGCTGGCAACCGGCTCGTTTTCTCCATTACGACAAGAGCCAGGATCTGGTCTATCTTCGCTGCGAGATGCCGCGCGACTGGAACTTTCCGCCGATTCAATACCTGCGAGAAATGAAGCCCGGGCAATGGGTCATCTCCCTGCGATATGCGGACGAGCTCCCGCTTGGCGTGGGTGTCCTGGGAGCCCTGCCCCGTAAGATCGCTTCCACGTCGGGGTATGTTGGCCTCACGGTCGATCAGTCAGACGACGGCCTGACGGTGCGAGAAGTCTTCGCGAACAGTGGGGCTTCCCGAGCCGGACTGAAATCGGGAGACATCATTCTGGACAACGAAAACGAACCGGTCACCAAGCGACGGCGGCTGTCTCAGGTCTTCGCCGAACTGGAACCGGGCGACTGGTTCCTGCTCAGTGCTCTTCGCGACGGGGAACCCATTACGTTCGACGTTCGCGTGGGCACCTCGTGGAATATGCTCGTCGACCGGCAGGAGATGATGAACCGCTTCGGCAGCGATGTTTCCGCCCGACGGTCAGGATTCCGCAGTGCTCTTCAGCACGACACTCTGCTACATCCCGATCAATGTGGCGGCCCGCTTGTCAGTCTCGACGGAAAGCTGATTGGTGTGAATATCGCCCGAGCCGGCCGGACTGACACGCTCTCGATTCCAATCGAAGAGCTTCTCGCGACGATCGACGAAATCTCGCTCGACTGAATTCTAACGGGGTCACTGACCCGGCTGGTTCTTTTTGATTGTCTCGTCCAGATCCCGGAATCGTTGATCTCCGGGACTGATGCGCATCAGCTCGTCGACGAGGGGCCGCGCTTCGCGATACGCTCCTTCACGGACCAGGTAGAACGCGAGATTGTATCGAGAGTCAACATGGCTCGGCTGGCTTGCGGCCAGTTGTTTGAGCATCTCAATCGCGGTCGAAGTCTGCTCGCCGCGATACAACATGGTTGAGGCGTAATTTGTAACGACGGCCGGATCGTTGGGCGCCAACTGGCGAGCCCGGGTGTAGTAGGCCAGCGCGGTCTCTGAATCAGTCGGGCTGTAAATATTCCCGAGATTCAGCCAAGGATGCATCAACCCAGGATCGAGTTGCGTGGCCCGCAGGTACTGCGTTTTCGCTTCTTCAAGATTTCCCGTTCTTTGCAACGCCAGCCCATACATATTGGCGGCCTTGGCCGACGATGGGCTCAAAGCAACAGCTTGTCTGCCGAATGTGACCGCCTCCTGCAAGGCCTCTTCCGATCCATCGAGCAATAGACCACGAGTCAGATTCGTAAAAGCGCGTCCATTCCATGGTGCGTTCCGCACAGTGTCTCGCCACAGCAGCGTCGGGTTTGCGTAGAGCATATTCCGTCGGAATGTGACGCCGGCCAGCACGACAACGACGACTGCCGTCACCAGCACGCGAACGCCGGTCCGGGTTTCGGCTCGCCACGACATCCGTCGCACTGCCGCATCGAAAATGATTACCGAGAGCAGGAGTACCGACAGGATCGGCAGATACATGCGATATTCGAAATACGGATTCTCCAGCGGAATGAAACTGCTTCGCGGCCCGAGGTTGATGAAGAACCAGGCTCCCAGAAACCCCCAGGCTGGAGCCGAAAACGCGGCAATGACCGTTGCCAGAAATGCCAGTGAGAGCACCGCTGCAGACGACCAGAAGATCCAGTCCGCCGGCGGCTGCACATGCCCCATGTCGAAGCAGAGATCGCTCGGCCAGAAGACGAGGCGAATGTAGGTAAGGATGATGCCGGGCTGCGTTTTGAAGTACTCCCAGCGACTCAATCGGGCTCCTTTCTGGCTGAACGCTTTTCGGTCACTGCCGTCCAATGACGTCTCCGCCTCCGCGCTCACAGCCGATTCACCAAGTCCTTCCGGGAGTACCGGATGAATCTGAGCCAGACTGCTGTTGAGAGAGATCGTGGCAAAAAGAAGCCCGTAGTAGGGCAGCCGCCTCACAAACTCGGACCGGTTCTGAACAGGAAGAAACACCAGGCTGTACCAGGTCAGCAGGAGTGGAGCCACGATCATCGCTTCTTTCGACCGCATTCCCAGTGCACAACATCCAACCGAGAGCATCAACCACCCGGCCCGGGCAAATGAATGTTCTGTCCGTAAGCCGCGAATCATTGTCGCCAGCGAAGCCAGATACATCGCGCCCATCAGAGCCTCACTGCGCTGCGATAGATAAGTAACCGCCTGCGATTGAAGAGGGTGGACCGCGAAGATCAGAGCGGTTGTCAGGGCGATGAGCAGATCCCGTCGATCATGCGAATCGACGCGTGACTCCGAAGAATGGCGACGGCCGTGATAGAGCCGCAGTGATTGCCGGATAACATCGAAGACCAGCAGACTGGCCAGCAGATGAATCGCGAGGCTGCCGATGTGGTAGCTGAGAGCCGTCGCACCGAACAGAGACTTATTCAGAGCGAACGTAAACATCGTGAAGCCACGGGTATTCAACTCGTCGGTAAAGACATTGACTGGCTGAAAATAGAGCGACAGGTCCCAGCCGTTGAGCAGCGTTTCGTAGTCATCCTGAATGAACGTCCCCGCGAACGAGTTCGAATACGCCAACACCGTACAGAGGGCGATCAAGAACAGAGCGAGAGCAACGGGGCGGCGCATGGGGTGCAGGCAAAGTCAGAGTGACGATCGGGCCCCTGTAAAATACAAAAGCCCGGGGAAGTTCGAAACTCCCCCGGGCCGGATTCTCAATCAGCACGTCTGCTCAGAAGGCTTACTCGAAGTTGCCTTTGACCAGCTGATTCTGGAACAGCGAACCGCCGTTGTAGCATTCGAAGTGAGGCAGTTCGATCTGGTTGCTGGTGTAACCGTCGCCGGCTTCCGAGCCACCGACCATACCGAAGCCGGGGTTGAAGAAGTTGTCGCCGTCGAGGTCTTTGAAGTTCTTGACCGAACCGTCAGCCATCAGCAGGTTAACCTGACCGCTGTGGATGGCGTACCAGTCGCGAGTGTCCTGCAGCCACAGAACGCCGTCGTCTCCACCGAAAGCGGTGTTCCACTGAGCCGGAGTCGTTGCCGAGTCGACGGTAACACCGTTGACAGTCGTAGCGAAGTCGTTCGGGGAAGGCAGACGATCGTTCAGCAGAGTCGAATCGACACCGTCGGTCGGAGCCCACTGAACCGGGCTGCTCGGAGTGTCGAGCAGTTCGATGTCCGGAGCCGTACCGCTGGCGGTATCGACCTGAGACGGTCCATCGTTGGCAGCTTCAGCCATACGGTCACCAGCGGAAGCGAAGTTGCCGAGCGTAACAGCCAGCGTTGCTTCGCCGATGTCACCAGGACCACCATCACCCAGGAGGGGAATGGCGGAGGTCGGAGCGTCAGCCTGATCCAGCTTGCTGATGGTGATCGGGCCGAGCGATCCCAGCAGACCCTTACAGGCAGCGTCGCCACCCGAGCCAGAAATCGTTCCGTCCTGAGCGGTGATCGCGTCGGTACGGGAGAGGAACCACGAAGCGGCATAGTTCGTGACGTAACCCTTTTCGATGAAGTTGGTCACGACGTAGTTACCACGATCGACGGTGTTGGCTGCACCCGAAACGGCGGGAGTGGAGAAGTCGCCACAGGCACCTTCGGTCAGGCGGAAGGACAGCGGGTGACCGCTGGTCGGGATCTTGGTGTTGGAACCAGTCGTGTCACCACCGAGGAGTTCGTTGAACTTCTCGTTGACAACGAACGGGCTCGAGGGGCAGTTCAGTTCCAGACCGGAACCTGCACCCTGGTTGACCATGTCAGCGACGAAGCCGAAGGTATCCGGGCAACCATCGCGGAGGTAGTCGAACTGTCCGGTGCAGAGACGACCCTTAGGATCGGAATCAGCGAAGACGAACATCGAGATACCGTACTGACGCAGGTTGTTCTTACACTGCGTGTTACGAGCGGCTTCGCGAGCACGCTGGACAGCTGGCAGCAGCAGAGCAGCCAGAATGGCGATGATGGCGATAACCACCAGCAGTTCGATCAGGGTAAAACCTGCTCGCTTCAGGGAACGAGTCTTCATAAGTGCGTTTCTCCAACAATCAGAGAACTACAAAGAAACATCACCGCAAACGTTGCGATGACCAACAAAATGGGGACCAGAAAGACAGATCGAACCCACAGGTTCCTGCCCTCCGACGTCCAGGGGTTCGCCGAGGAAAAAATTCCGGCGAAGATTTCCAACGATCTTCCAGATCTGCCGTAGAGTTATTCGGTCAGGCCTTCTGATCGCCATTTTTCTCGGGCATCTCAAAGCCCTCAGCGTCCGTGCAATCTATCAAACAAAAGGAGACAGTCGTTTCAGAGGAACTCAGGAAGGCGGTGGTCTTCGTTGGTGTGAAAGTTCGGCTGGAACTGCAGTCAGTTCATCGAACTCGCGGGGCAACCGCCATTGGCTCAGAGTGCTCTTGAGGAATGTCTCCGTTATCCGCCCCTCAGGACGATCGCGTCGCCAGGAAACTTCGTGACAGACTCGATCGTTATTGTTGAGGGTAAAACCAGTTGCCGGTCTTGTGTGAGGAACACCGTATCCGGCGTTTGTGTATGGATTGTGAAGTCGGCGACAATAAACCAAAAATCGTTGGCGGCGGGTTGGAACCATCCTGACTCCGATTGCCTCGCCGGCTGGACTTCGACGAAATCCGGCACCCGCGTTATCGACGGACGCCATTCTCTCCGGCGATGATCGTCAGTCTTCCGGAACCCTTGCGGCGCCCCGGACAGGCACCACTGCGGTGACATGTCTCGACGAGCGACATGGTAGGCTCCAATCGGAACGAGGCATCAACGAGATATTAAAATCCGGTGAAGTCCGGGTTTTGTGTTAACACCGCCGCCAGACGCCCCGCCCCAGCATTTCCCCGCCCGCATTCGACCCGAAGCAAGCAAGACATGACCGCCTGATCCCGCTATACTCCGGGCTGTTTTCCCATACATGGAAAAGAGTTACGGTTCTGGAAGCAGGAGAAGGATGGAGCATGTCTGAAGATTTCTCGCGCGAGCTGGATGTCGCGCTGCAGGCAGTCGCTGAGGCGGCCAAACTATGCCGCTCGGTCAATTCGCGAATCGCTCCCGATGTCCTGGAGAAGAAGGACAAGAGCCCCGTTACGATTGCCGACTTCGGGTCTCAGGCGCTCGTCGCCCGTGTTCTTGAAAAGCACTTCCCCGACGATCCCATCATTGGTGAGGAAGATGCCGCGGAGCTGCGCCAACCCGAGCAGGCGGGCTTTCTCAAGGCGATTCATGACGAGATGATTCGCCTCGACCTCAACCCGACCGACGATGCCATCTTCAACTGGGTTGATCGCTGCTCGCAGAAAGAATACTGCAACCGCTTCTGGACTCTCGATCCGATCGACGGCACCAAAGGCTTCCTGCGTCGCGAGCAGTATGCGATTTCACTCGCTCTCATCGTCGATGGCGTTGTCACGGTCGCTGCCGTTGGTTGCCCGAACCTCGGACCCGACGTCAAGACCCCGCCGGAAGGAGGCGGTCTTGCTTACTCCGCGATTCGCGGACAGGGCACAACGGTGCGTTCGCTGGTGTCGTTGTTGAATCCGGAGCCCGTTCGCGTCAGTTCCCGTACGGCAATGGCGGAGAAACGATTCTGCGAGTCGGTCGAATCCGGTCACAGTTCCCACAATGACTCGGCAGAGGTCGCGAATCGGCTCGGCATCAAAGCAGATCCCGTCCGCCTCGACAGTCAGGCCAAGTACTGCGTGGTCGCTCGTGGAGAAGCCGACATTTATCTTCGCCTGCCGACTCGTCCCGGTTACCAGGAAAAGATCTGGGACCACGCCGGTGGAGTGCTCGTCGTTGAAGAAGCGGGCGGAACCATCACCGACGTCACCGGCAAACCGCTCGAATTCACTCACGGGTCGACCCTGAAGGAGAATCGGGGCGTGGTGGTCAGCAATGGCTCCGGTCATGACGAGATCATTGAGGCTCTCGCCGCAGTCGGCGTGTCATGACTGGCCTTGAGCACCGCACCACTTCCACGACTGGCGAACTGAAGGGCCGCTCCGGATGACCTGGGAAATCGTCTTCACACTGACGATCGTGCTCGGATCGATCATCGCGATGATCCGTTCCCGCATCGGTCCGGACCTGATCCTTGTCGGTGCGCTCTCGTTCCTGCTGCTCTCCGGCGTTGTCGATGTCGACCGTGGATTGAAGGGTTTCTCAAACCCCGGACTCATCACGGTCGCCATTCTCTTCGTTGTCGCCGAGGGCCTGCATCAAACCGGAGCGATCAATCAGATCGTCCAGAGCATGCTCGGACACCCGAAGTCGGCGACGACGGGACTGGTCCGACTCATCTTCCCGGCCGCCGTGCTCTCCGCCTTCATCAACAACACCCCGGTTGTTGCCATGCTGATGCCCGTCGTGAACGACTGGGCGAAGAAATGCGGCTATTCGGTTTCGAAGTTTCTACTCCCTTTGAGTTTCGCCACGATTCTCGGCGGCACCTGCACGATCTTCGGAACCAGCACAACGCTCATCTTGAATGGCTGGTTTGCCGAAGCCGGCTATGATCCGATCGGACTGTTCGAGGTCACCTGGATCGGCCTTCCTCTCACCGTGATCGGACTGGCCTTTCTTCTGTTGACCAGCGGCTGGCTGCTGCCAGATCGCATTTCTGCGGAAACGCAGTTCGATGATCCACGGGAATACACGATCGAAATGATCGTCGAACCGGGTAGCCCTCTGGTTGGAAAGTCGATCGGAGCAGCTGGCCTGAGATCGCTCCCCGGCCTTTATCTGATGGAGATTGCCCGAAACGATGAGTTGATTCCGGTCGTCTCCCCGGAGCGTCGCATCGAGCAGGGCGACCGGCTGATCTTTGTCGGCGTTGTCGAATCAATCAAAGACCTGCAGAAGATCGCCGGGCTGAAACCGGCAACCAACCAGGTCTTCAAACTCGACAGCCCCCGTTCGCAACGATGCCTGATTGAAGCAGTTGTCTCGAACACCTGCCCCGTCGTGAACCAGACGATTCGCGACATGCACTTTCGGACCCTCTACAACGCGGTCGTGATTGCCGTCTCCCGAAACGGCCATCGGATTCGTGGAAAAATCGGCGATATCGTTCTGTTGCCAGGCGACACGCTGCTGCTGGAAGCGCACCCATCGTTTGCCGATACTCATCGCAACAGCCGGGATTTCTTCCTGGTCAGTCGCGTCGAAGACTCCACTCCGCTTCGTCACGAACAGGCATGGATGGCGCAGGTCATTCTCGGCATCATGATTATCACCGCGACGATTCTCGAATTCGGGATGCTCAAGGCGTCGCTATTCGCAGCCGTGCTGATGGTCCTGACCCGCTGTGTTCGTCCACCGGAGGCTCGGCAGTGTATCGACTGGTCGATCCTCGTCACGATTGGAGCCGGCATCGGTCTGGGCGAAGCAATGGACCAGTCCGGAGCCGCCACATTGATCGCCAGTAGCGTGATCACCAGCGTCGGCAGTTCCCCACTGATCGTGCTGGCGGTTGTCTACGGAATCACCATGGTGATGACCAATCTGATCACGGCCAAGGCGGCAGGGATGCTCATATTCCCGATTGCTCTGGAAGCCGCGACGAACATGGGAGTCAGCCCGACTCCATTTGCGATCGCCGTGATGATCTCGGCTGCAGCCTGCTTCGCCACGCCTCACGGGTTCCAAACCAACCTCATGGTCTACGGTCCCGGGGGATATCAGGCCAGCGACTTTGCCCGCATCGGCGGTCCACTGAGTCTCATCATCTGGGCCGCAAGCATCGCCCTGATTCCGTTGATCTGGCCCTTCTAGCCGCTCGGTCAGATGCCGTATTTCTTCAGCTTGCTGTAGAACGTACTTCGCGGCATCCCGAGCAAGCGAGCGGCCTGGGCCTTGTTGCCATCCGCCGAATCGAGAGCCGACTTCAGCTGATGAATCTCATCATCGCCGTTGGAGTCCGCAGTCAGAATCAGCGGCTTCGCCGGCGCCGGGGTTGGCTTAAGACGTTGCGGTCGACGCCGATTCTCAGAGGCTTCGTAGATACTGAGTTGCTCATCGTCACTGACTGCCTCACGGACTTCTTCAGGAAGATTTTCCAGTAACAGACAGTCGGTCTCTGCGAGCACCACGGCTCGATGAATGGCGTTGTGCAACTCTCGGATGTTACCGGGCCAGTCGTAGTTCAACAGTGCCCGATAGGCGAGATCGTCGATATCACGAATCGACTTCTTCGACTTCTCAGCCGCTTCCCGCAGAAACTCCAGACTCAACTCCAGAATGTCTTCTTTGCGATCCCGAAGTGGAGGCAGCGTGAGCGTGATCACGTTCAGTCGATAGTACAAATCCTGCCGAAACAGACCCGTACGAATCCGTTCTTCGAGATTCTGGTGCGTCGCCGCAATCAGGCGGACATCGACGGAGATCGACTCACGACTTCCGACCGGCTCGAACTTGCGTTCCTGTAGCACACGAAGCAGTTTGACCTGCACATCGGGGGGAAGGTCGCCGATTTCATCGAGGAACAACGTCCCTTTGTCAGCCATCTGAAAGCGACCGGCGGAGTCGCGATACGCCCCCGTGAAGGCTCCCTTCACATGACCGAACAGTTCGCTCTCCAGCAGAGTCGGAGACAGAGCCGCACAATTCACGCTGACCATCGCGTTCTCTTTGCGATGACTGTTGGCGTGAATCGCCTGGGCGAGCAGCTCCTTCCCGGAACCACTCTCTCCGCGAATGAGAACGGTCGTCTCGCTCGGAGCGACCTTCCGAACGGAGTCGAGCACGCTGGCGATTGCCGGGCTGTCTCCTCGGATCTTTCCGCGATCGAATGACGTCGCGGGCAGAGTCGAATCCTCATCGGCAGGCGGCTCCGGTTTCGAACGGGACTCCAGCTGCTGCCTCAGGATTGCCAGCTGCCGTTCCTGCGTTTCAATCTTCTTCACCTTCTCCTGCAACATCCCATCCAGCCGCGAGACATTCTGCTGAACTCGAACACACTGAAGGGCCACGGCTGTCATCTGCCCGATGGCCGTCACAAACGTTGTATCTTCTGCCGTGTAAGGCGTGCTCGACGCTTTTGGGCCAAGGACCACCAGGCCGGAGAGGCGGCCATCAACCTCGAATCCATGAATCAACTGCGAGTTCAAATCACGATGCAGCATCTGCAGCGACGGCATTTGAGAGCGTCCCGAGGATCCAATCCGCTGGCAGGACCCCTCCTGCTCCAACTGACGACTCGCCTGCTCGTCGAGGGAAATGCGCGATGGCAACTGTTGACCGTTCACGGCGGCAACAAGTTCGAACTGAGCCGAGCGCGGGTCGCGGAGGTACAGAGCACTAAACCGCACTTGCAGCACTTCGCGGCACGATCGCAGCATGTGTTCGGCCAGTGCACGCACATCGGCCACGCGGGCGACCACGGTATTCATCTGATGCATGGCCCGGTCGAGTCGATACTTCTCGCGAAAGAATCGCCGGTCGAGCGTCTCCTGCACGCGATCCCGCATCCAGCCGGCCGCTAGAATCCCAAGGGCCAGAATGATCGCCAGTGGGACAATCTGTTCGGGCACGCTCATTCCGCGATAGACCGTCAGCAGGCTGCCGACGGCAATCATGAGGCTGTAGGCCACGGTCAGCAGCTGCGTCAGGACCAGGTACAGAACACGGCGGCTGATGATCTGATCAATCAGCATCAAACGATACCGCACAATTCCGATGGCGTAAGCCGTCAGGAACAACAGGCTCACAATCACCATCGGAATGCGTCCACGGCCCAAAGCCATCCCGACACGATCTTCAAACGCCAGATAGACCGTGTACAACACGAGTGGCAACGCGAGGCACGCGGCCCCGAGAATCCATTGCAACTGCTTCTGTTCGGCTGGCTGATGACAGGACTGATACCGCCGAAACACCACAACGACACTGGCCGCGAAATAGACCAGGGCAATCATGATGTAAACGTCGACCACCCACCGCAGCCACACCAGCAGCGTTTGCGTAACGGCGATCGACGCCTGCGAATCCTGAACGACGTAGGCCCGCGTCAGGAAGAAGGTCATCACAAGCAGCATCAGCCCCGGAGCCGTGTAGAGCGCCGCCCGACTGGCGACGGGATGGCGGCTGATGAAATCGCTTCGTGTCGGATAATTCAGGAAGAACGCGAGAGTCACGACGGGAAGCAGCACGGCTGCATACACGAACGGAAACGTGAGACCGGGGCTGGAGGCAATCAGCCACCAGTGATATCCGCCGACGAAAGCCGGCAATGTCAGCAGCGAAAGAATAAAGAATAGCCGACCAGCCGGATCGCTCGGCCGATTGCAGAACGACAACGCAGCCAGCGCAAAAATGGCGAACTCCAGCAGACACCAGATGATCGAAAGCACAACCTCGAGCGCCGGCAGCGGACGCAATCGCATCCAGCTCTCTTCAGTTTTACCGGTGTCGTTATCGATAAAACGGATGCGCACATACTTCGCCTGGAATGCCTTCTTCTCCTCAGCAGTCTCCTCGCGAGTAGCCCCGCCGTCCGCTCGGGGGGAAACATAGAGAATGACCGGCGGCAGCGAGGCGTAACGATCGATATCGACCGGATTCGCCCCCTCAACTCGCCCGTCGTATCCCGGATTCGAACTCAACGCCTTCCGCAGACTCGCCATCGCCTGGGAGAAGGACGCGAACGAATGCACAGGACGATCGTTGATCTCAACGACGTGATCTCCCACTTCGGGACTGACACCGAACCCATCCGGAAGCCCGCCGAGCTGCTCAGCTGGGACAGTCTCGACCTGTCGAATCGGAACTCCCGGCTTCCCCGACAGCTCGCTTGTCAGCAGACAGCGAATCCCGATGTCCCCGCTCGTAGCGACGTAAAACAGCGCCGCCGAACAGTACACGGCCAGCAGCACGAGCGTCGTTCCGGCGACGAATCGGTAGTAAATCGGATCTCGAGTCTTCACGAACCAGCATTCCTGAACGAATAGGCGGTCGAATTCAGACTTCATCATGCGCCGAAATCGGCGCCGAAACAAGAACTCAACCCAAATTCTCAGACGAAAGTCAGCGCCGACGACATGTTCTTCGGCGCCGAAACGACATCATGCGATACGTTACACAACGGCAACACAAAAAACTGAGACACCCGCAACTCTCTACCCAAAAGAGACTTACCAACAAAATAGAGACGCCGACAATCCAGAAAACGACTCGACACACACTGTCTGGCCCACCGTTTGCAACTCTATCTCACTGCATGTCCAATCCTGGAACCATGTGAAACCAGCCAAACCCTCGAACGAGCCGCGACTCTGTAACAATTGGTCCCCTGAGAAGCAGCCTGACCCACTCTGCGAATCAGCTTTTTCTGTTACAGCGCGAAAATGGAGTTGCTCGTCGAGGGTTTTCTTATGCGCTGAGCGAATTCCCGTTCCTGCCTTCCGCCGCAAACATTTTCCGCAAGCCCGTGGCAGCGACCGCGCTTCCCCCGTAGAATGGGAATGAGCTTCCTCTGTTTCAGCGCCGCCTTTACGCGATTCACTGCGGACCAGCAGTTATGACTCTTCACGTCCTGCAGGACACTTTCGGCCGGGTTCACGACAACCTCCGCATCAGCGTGACGGATCGCTGCAATCTCCGCTGCTTCTACTGCATGCCGGCGGAGAACGTGCAGTATCTGCCCCGGCCTGAGGTTCTCACATTTGAAGAAATTACCCGGTTTGTCCGCGTTATGATTTCACGCTGCGGGATCCGGAAGATTCGGCTTACCGGGGGCGAGCCTCTTGTCCGGCAAAACCTCGAACGACTGATCGAGCAGCTGGCCGCGATCCCGGAGCTCAAGGATCTGGCGCTCACGACCAACGGAATCCTTCTCCCGGAGAAAGCCGACGCTCTGTACTCCGCCGGGCTGCGACGTCTCAACATCAGCATCGACACGCTTGATCGGGAACGCTTCCGCCAGATGACACGGCGGGACTCGCTCGAGCAGACGCTGGCCGGTATTCAGGCTGCTCGCGAAACCGGATTTCAGGTCAAGCTGAATGCCGTAGCGATTCGCGGATTAACCGAAGACGATCTCGTTCCCCTGGCGAAACTGTCTCGCGAAACGGGTCTCGAAGTCCGGTTCATCGAGTACATGCCTCTGGACGCCGAACGAAGCTGGGAACGGGACAAGGTCCTTCGGACCGAAACGATGCTGGAACGTCTTGAGCAGGAGATAGCCCCACTGCTTCCGCTGGGGGATCACGCCCCGTCCAATCCTGCCGTCACCTATGGATTTGAAGACGGACGCGGACGGATCGGGTTCATCTCGTCCATCAGCCGCCCGTTCTGTGCCCACTGCAACCGATTTCGGCTCACTGCAGACGGCAAGATCCGCAATTGCCTGTTCAGCACTGAAGAGACCGATTTAAGGTCCCTGCTGCGGAGTGACGCCAGCGACGACGATCTCATTGAGGCCGTCCAGCAGAGCATCACCGAGAAGAAAGAGGGGCACGAGATTAACACGGCTCGCTTCCTGCAACCCAACCGGGCGATGCATTCGATCGGCGGTTGAACAATGCCTCCCCTTCTGAAATTGCTCTCGGCCCGATGCTGGTGTACATGCTAGTGTTTACCGAGTCCCGGCGGAGTTGCCGGTCGATGGCCGATTCTCAATGGAAGAACCGTTATGTTGCATGCAGTCATTATGGCCGGGGGAAGCGGAACCCGATTCTGGCCGCTCAGCCGTACGTCTCTGCCGAAGCAACTGCTGAATCTGGCGGGCGAACGCACGATGATCCAGCAGGCGGTCGATCGATGTCAGGGACTCGTCCCCCAGGACTCCGTCTGGGTCGTGACCAATCAGCTTCAGGCCGAGTCCACTGCTGAGCAGTTGCCGGAAGTTGAACCGAGTCACGTGCTCCGCGAGCCCGCCGCCCGCAATACGGCTCCCTGCATCGGCCTGGCAGCGATTCACCTGCTGGCTCAGGATCCCGATGCCATCATGCTGCTGATGCCGGCCGATCATGTCATTCAACCGGTCTCCGGATTTCATGAAGCGGTTCGGACCGCCGTCAGCCTCGTGAAGAGCGATGCGGAACGTCTGGCCCTGTTCGGGATCGTTCCCGATTTCCCGTCGACAGGTTTCGGATACATCGAACGAGGGAAACGGCTGGATGTCGAAGCGAAGACCTCCGTGTTTGAAGTCCGCAGTTTCCGCGAGAAACCGAACTTCGACACCGCTTCGGAATACCTGCAGCAGGGAACCTTCTTCTGGAATTGCGGCATCTTCGTCTGGAAAGCGCAGACCATTCTCAATCTTATCCGGGAGCTCCAGCCCGCGATCGCCGATTCGCTGGAGGAAATCCGAAAGAGCCTGAACACCCCCGACTACCCCGAAACACTCGCTCGTTGTTTTCCGGAATGTCCGGCAATCTCGATCGACTACGCCATTCTCGAAAAGTACCAGAAGATTGCCGTCGTTGAGGCGCTGTTCCAGTGGGATGACGTCGGCAGCTGGCAGGCCCTGCATCGGCTGCTCGGCAAAGACAGCGAAGGCAACACGGTGGTCGGCCGCCACGTCGGCCTCGATACCCGCGACTGCGTGATCCGCAGTTCCGGCGATCACCTAATCACAACGCTCGGCGTCAACAACTGCATCGTCGTCCACACCCCCGATGCGACCTTCGTGGCCGACAAGCGAGACGAAAACGCCGTCAAACAACTCATCGATCAATTGAAATCACAGGGACTCGATGAGTATCTGTAGTTCCCTGCCTCAGCCGGGACGATTTGCCGGGACTGGCGAGCCTATTGACAGAGAATGAAACTGGGGGACGATACAGTATCCCGTCTCTCTGGCTCTATGAGAGGAAATTCTCATGTCGGCGAAAGTCTCCCGATGGCTCGCTTGTGCATTCTTACTGGCGCTGTCAACCGCCGCGACTCCGGCGGAAGCCGAACCGAAGAACCCTCTCGACGACGAAGTCCAACTCCTTTTTCTGGGCACGCCGTTGAACGAAGCGGTTGCCATTCTCGACAAACATCCGCGCTACAGCGTCGTGCTCGATCTCGAAAGTCTCAAAGCTGCGGGGATCGATCCGCGAACGCCCATCGACTGCAAGATCGAAGGCGTCAAACTTCGCGATGCATTGGCGGAGATGCTCAAGAACGTCGGGCTCAAGTTCAAATGGGTCGCCGAGAAGAAAACAATTCTGATCTTTGCCGAGACCGCTCAGAACGAATAGACATCGCCTAGGGCCGAAGCTCCTGATGCGAGGCCCTCACAAACGACCGCACGCCGTCCGAATGGGGGACGGCGTGCGGATTTTCGTTTGCTGGTAATCGACTCAGTTCGTGGATTAAACCCCGTTGAGCTGATCGAGGAACTCGGCGTCGCCGAACGCTTCGAAGTCCGGGGATGGCGGGATCGGAGCCGGGCCGAAGCTGCCGAACTTCACGTGCTGCCAGTTGGCCGTGTTGGACCACTGCTCAATCACGCGAGTCGTAAAGCTCGAACCGTTCGACTCGACGGCATGCCAGCGGCTGGCGGCATCGCGGAGGAAAATGTCGGCTTGGCCATCGCCATTGGTATCGCCGATTCCAACGTTCTGAGCATTGCCGGTGTAGGTCGACATTCCCCAGGAAGCGTACCCGAAGCGTCCGTTCCCCGGATCGGACAGGCCGACCATCCAGTCCTGCTGGGCGATCAACAGAACGACGTCATCGCTGTCATCATTATTGATGTCGCCAACGAGGACCGCATCGAGCGTTTCGATGTCTGTCGCCCGTCGCCAGACGCTCGAATCGAACTCATTCCCCTGGGAAAGTCCGACCACGATCGATCGATGCGAGGCAAATCCCGGGATCGTGAAGACACCCATGATGTCGTCGGACCCGTCGCCATTGAAGTCACCAACCTGAACATGGCTGATGGTTCGTGTGGCGTCCCATTTCTCCCACGCCGAGCCATAATGGAAACGAGTACTGCCGGTATCCGACTTGGCCACCCACCAGACTCCCGCGGAGTTCATGACGGCCAGATCGTCTCCGTTCACGCCGTCGAAGTTCCCAACGAGAACCGTTTCCACATCGCCGTAAACGGCATAGGTGCCGTATTCATCCGGCAGGAACGACGTGCCGGTCGACTCGTAGACCCACAGGCGGGCAACCGCCCCGGACTCGTAGACGCCGACGAGATCGGTCAGGCCATCGGCGTTGAAGTCGCCGACCTGCAGCGTCTTCACACCGCTCATTCGCAGAGTCGTCCAGAGTGTGAAGTCGAATTGTCCCTGATTCGTGGACGTGCCGACATAGACCTCGCCGTTGGTCATCTGGAAGGCGATATCTTCGCGGCCGTCGCCGTTAAAGTCGCCCTGGAACGAGTGCGCGATATGGGCATCCGGGAAGGGCGTTTCGCGGGCCAGAGCCGTGTCGTAGTTCCCCATATGATCCCGGCTCGTCAACCACAGGTTTTCATTCACGAATCCGGTGATATTCGTTGCCAGGGGCGGGAGCCCACCGACGTTGGGATTCTTCACATCAATCGAAATGTCGATCGTTGCTTCGGCTCCTGCACCGAGCCCCGGATCATCCAGTTGAACAGCGACGTCCAGGACCGGATTGGCCGCGGCGTTAAGACTGGCTCCTGCGATGAGATAGATCCGGTTGCCAACGATCTCGAACAGACCGGCATCGGCTCCGACGAGTGTCACATTGTTGTTGTGCGGACCGGCATCGACATCCGAGACGACGAACTCTTCCACGAAGACTCGGTTCGTCGTGTCGACAAACTGAGAGATCGTCGCGGTGACATTCGTAACCTGAATCGTCGGCAACTCGTTTACGTCAGTAATCGAAACGCTCAGATCAGCCGTGTCATCCGGCGTGGCTCCGACTCCGGTGTCATCCACCCGCACCGTCACATCCAGAGCCGGATTCGTCTCGAAGTCGAGCGAAGCCCCCGCGATCAGGAACAGTTCGGTGCCATCGATCTCAAAGAGGTCGGAATCTGCACCGGCCAGGCTCAGCGTGTTGGTCCCCGTCGCATCGTCGGTGACGACAATATCGGCGACCTTGGTACGGGCCGTCGTGTCGGCGTTTTCGGCGAGCGTGGTCGTCGTGTTCTGCAGAGCGACCGTCGGCGGCTCGTT
The DNA here is from genome assembly GCA_017795105.1 of Planctomycetaceae bacterium. Classification (GTDB taxonomy): domain Bacteria; phylum Planctomycetota; class Planctomycetia; order Planctomycetales; family Planctomycetaceae; genus Rubinisphaera. Next base: position 3,334,491 of record CP051247.1, on the reverse strand, counting down.
CACATCGGTGATGGTAATGCTCAGATCAGCCGTGTCGTCCGGTGTGGCTCCCACTCCGGTGTCATCAACCCGCACCGTCACATCCAGAGCCGGGTTGGTTTCGAAGTCGAGCGACGCCCCGGCGATCAGGAACAGTTCGGTGCCGTCGATTTCGAAGAGACCGGAATCTGTACCGGCCAGGCTCAGCGTGTTGGTCCCCGTCGCATCGTCGGTGACGACAATATCGGCAACCTTGGTGCGGGCGGTCGTGTCGGCGTTTTCGGCCAGCGTGGTCGTCGTATTCTGCAGAGCAACCGTCGGCGGCTCGTTCACGTCTGTGATCGTGATGCTCAAATCAGCCGTATCATCCGGCGTTCCCCCGACCGTGTTGTCATCGACCCGCACGGTCACATCCAGAGCCGGATTCGTCTCGAAGTCGAGCGACGCCCCGGCGATCAGGAACAGCTCAGTGCCGTCGATTTCAAAGAGACCGGAATCCGCACCGGCCAGGCTCAGGGTATTCGTCCCCTGCCCGTCGTCGGTGATCACAATATCAGCGACCTTGGTGCGAGCGGTCGTATTGGCATTCTCAGCCAGTGTCGTGGTCGTGTTCTGCAAGGCGACGGTCGGAGCGGTATTCGCCGGAGGAGCGAGGGCATCCGGCGTGCCGACGGCATATCGCAGATTGCCAGTCGTGTAATTGTCGTCACGGGTTCCGACCAGAATCGTGACTTCGTTATCGTCCCCGAGTGCGAAGCTTGGATACGACAAATTCCCCGTGGGGTCCGCTCCAGTGAGAGCTGTCTCACCGACCCAGGTGCCAGGCGTCGTTTCGGCATAGACAAGGTACGCCTCTTCCAACCGATTAAAGTCCGGATCGAAGGCAGCGTGGGCGAAGCCGATCACCTTTTCATCGCTGCTGTTGATATCAATTCTAGCCGAGCTAACTTCATAGTAGTCCGAGCCAGGGTAAGTCAGGTTGGCGATGGTACTGGTCGCGAAGCTTCCGCCCGAGTTCGTCGCCATTTTCACCTGGTAATGCTCGCCATTCGTGATTCTTTCGGTGAAAGCGACATAGGCATGGTTCGAAGAATCAGTAGCAATCGCGGTATTGTAATAGACGTCGCCGTCGATGATCTCTGTTGCGGCTCCCCAAGTCGTGCCCGTCCGTTTGGCGTACCAAATATCGCCGTACGCCGCACTGGCATCCTCTTTCACGTACGAGATATGGAAATCACCCGCGCTGTCGACTGTCGCATCGAGCCCATCGATTTCGGCCCCGCCGGTGATCGAGTCGATGTTGGTTCCGTCGAACGCATTCGTATTCCCGGACGTATTCCACACACCGGCATTCGACGAGGCGTGAACGAGATAGGAAGCTCGCGGCGCATTCGCATCGTCCCAGCCAAAGATGATATGCGGGTTCTCAGCGTTATCGAGGATAAGTGTGCTCGCGTTGTTGGAGAGGTTATACCAGCCGCTCGGCTCCTGCATGATGTAAATCCGGCGGAACGTCCAGGACTGCGCCGAAACGTCAAACTTGCCATACGCCAGACCACGCGGGGAATTCGACCCGCCGGCAGACGCACCGACCGCGAAGGCCACGTGCAGGTCGCCCTGACTGTCGACCGCCATCGATTTGGGGCTCGGGCCGAACAACCCGTCAAGGCCCGTCAACTGAGCTCCGATTGTGGCCCCGGTGACTGTGGATCCCGCAATCTCGTTCCAGCTGTTGCCATCCCAGGACGCAAAACGCTGTGTACCACTACCGCCGCTATATTGCCAGGAGCCATAAACGGTGCCATCCGGGGAGATGGCAACAGAGCTGAAGTTATTCGTATTGGCGCTACCGGTGAGAAACTGCCCGGCATCAAATGTGAGCAGGGCGCGTGTCTCCAGCGTTTCTGCTTTCGCGTTCACGAGCGTATCGGCGACAACAGCCATCGAACGCTGGCGGCGTCCGGCTCCTCTGCGAAGAGCGCCCAAAGCATGACGTCGAAATGCCGAGATTGGAGAAACAGCCTGAGCGAGGAGACTTAAGCGAGCAATCATAGAACACCTGAGGAATAGGGGGCCGAACAAGGAAGGTTTTTCATGGCTCGTCTCATTCCATGGGACGAACTCGGGGTGGCCACGCGATCCGTCAAGACGGATGTCAGAGAATGCTTCGGCTAAAAGGCGACGCGTGCATTGTGAAACCACGTACACTCGCCCCTTAATTTACACAGAACAGAGAGGGTGTTCCGATTATTCAGCTTGGGCAGGATTTCGCAAGAAGCTTCTAGGACTTACATCAACACACACAACAATCTACAAATCCCGATATGTCGACAACATAACATCAAAGGTTGTCCATATAACCATCGTCAAGAAAACAGGCATATTCCCCACCAATCCATCTGTTCCCCGTAGTATAAATACCCGCTCTCATGCCCTAGCCAACCGGAATCATCACTGAATCTTCAGGCTAGCTGCATCGATTCTTCATCCACGTTCTGGAGTCTGGACAACGTTCCCTCAATCCGTCCGGAGCGGATTGAACACGGTGTTGCCCAAGCGTTCGCGAGATTCCCCAATGAGAGACGCCTCCGTTCTGGTTCCAATCTGCATGCTGGTTCTTTCGCTCGGTTGTGCCCCTGGCGCACCGACGCCTGCGACCGAAGAAAGCCAGTCTCCTGCGACAGAAAGCCCCGCCACCCCGATCGAACGTCCGACCTCGCCCGAGGAACTGAAGGAGAAGTTTACGATGGCCTTCGACAATGGCGACCAGGGAGCGCTTGAGCAATTGATCTACTGGGGAGACCTCCCCGAGGAGAAGCGGACCGCGACACGCATGTATCTGATTGACAACTCCGGCGATCAGAAGATCAGGAAGTTCGACGCGGAAGGCAGCCGTGCGGACGAATTCCCGCCGGAGAACTGGTCGCTCGATCCGGCTCGTAAGTTCGAAATCGAATATGGAAACGAGAGCGGTTCCCATACCTTCGGCTGGCCGTACGGAGAGCACGAAGGCCACTTCTATCTGCTGGCCGTCGATCCGGACGGCGGCTCGAAATAGCGCACTGACGGTTGCTGGACGCGTCCCCTCAGAGGAAGAAGGTGTGGCGACTTATTGAATGACGGCCGTGACCATTCCCGACCAGAACAAGATGAGCACGACAACCCAGAAAGCCTGCCAGCCGGTGAGTTCAAAATTCCCGGGTCTTTGCTGACTGAAGTGCTCCCGAATGACTTTCCGCCCGTGCACTCCCATGTAGATCGTGCAGAGGATCGCCAGACCGAGGGGAATGTAGATCGGATCAAACGACTCTTCTGATGAGGGCGTCCTCGTCGGCAGGAAACCGACAAACGTCAGGAGCATCCAGCTCATCACACCATTCAGAAAGACGATGATCGCAAAGGTCGGTTTGGACTCGACCGGTTTCGATCGCGTCTTTTGGACTCCCTTCATTCGATCCGCAACGAATGAGACCGCTGCCGCTCCGGAAAAGACCGTCCCGCCCAGCATCAACAGCCCCAAAAAGAACAGAAAGGCCGGCCCTTCCAAAGCCCCTGCTCGAATCAGGATGCAGCCAACGACTGTGAAGGCGATCGCCATCAGCGATGCAAAGATCGAGTTGGGAAAAAACCGCCGCGCCTGCTTCAGCCAGGCGGGGCGTTCCTGATTTACCGGGGGTTGGGTCATCGTGACGACTCCTTCTGCTCAAATGGCAGTTCACCCTTTCGAAAGATCTTCACCTGCGGAGGGGGAGTCTTAGCGTTCGCCCAGAGATCGACGTCGTCGGCTCCTGAGGACCAGGGGCCCTTAGAGAAGTCGCCTTTTCCGCCTTCGTCGAGACCATTGATGCCGGTCGAGTACAGCGTGAACTTTTCCTCGCCCAGGTGATAGACGAGCGGCGTGCCCCACATCGATTCCCTCGCGGAATTCGGAGAGTCGCGGTTCAGCTCATCGAGGTTCTCGGGAAGGGCACCGTGCTTGAATTCGTGAAGCCGAAGTGCCGCTGCTGTGCGAACGAGTTCCAGATACTGGCGGCTGTAGAACCCACAGTCCCAATTCTGATGGAAACCGAGAATGAAGTTAATCGGTACGAAGTCTCCATACAAACGACCGTTCCGTTCGCGAAGGTCCTTGAAGGGAATGAGTCTGCCAATAAAGGACGTTGCCATTCTTGCCAGATACTCGTCGATATTGGAATCGTGAAAATTCTCATCTCTATATGCGATCAACGTCTTCATGAACTTCCGAGAATCCTCGATATTCCACACCTCAACCATGTCGTCCAGTCGGGCATTTGTTCGTTCCAGTGCTGAGTCCCAGTCGAGATTCTTAAAGTCGATGATACTGCGTCCCGGGGAATCCGCTGGCAGTGCGAGCGTCCGGGCTGCGACCGTTTCCGTCACAAGCCCCAACGCTTCAAGCTGGACGGCCTGAAGCAGACAATACCGCAGGGGCCGATCGAAATAACGACTCGCCTCGATCGGCCCGCCGTAGGGAGCGATCTCAGCAAGAAATCCCTGAATGCCCTCGGCATCGAGTCGAGGATCGAGGACAAGATCGCGGCTGACCTGAGCCGCCAGAAACTCTGTTTCGGACGCGGCCTTCAATTCGTCAATTGTCAGTCCGCCCTTCAGCCGCTGAGCTAACTCGAACATGGACACGATGTACCGACGGGCGGCGTCGAAGTCTCCGGCGCGAATCTCTCGATACGCGTTGGCAGCGAGGAGATCACGGAAGGGTTCAAAAAAGCCTTCCGCGATTTGGTAATAGCGTACGAAATCTCCGTACATCGGATTGAAGTAACCGGTCCGGTTAAGTTCCTGCTGCAGCGCGACAACAAGTTCACGGTTCTTCCGCACATACTTCGCGCCGAACGGGTTTTGCTGATCGGACCAGGGCTGACTCTGGATCCTCTTTATCTGATGCGGAATGATCCGCAGCAGCGGGTCCCCCTCGCGCAGTTCGGACGCCGCCTCGGGTGTGACGTATCTTGGAAGGTCTTCCAAAACCCCACCCAGGCCGGGGTCCATGAGATGGAAAATCGTCTCCCAAGCCGGATGGTCCAACGGAACCTTGTCCAGCTCCTCACGTCCGTCGACACTCAACAACGGAATCGCAAAATTGTTCTCCGGCGGAACCCGCTCCAGCCCTTCCGAATTCAACACCGCCGCGTAATCGATGTACCCGTCCGGATGAATCGGGCCGAGGAGCCGCGTAGTTTTCTCGCTGATCGTAAACGGCTTCGGCTTCGCAGCGGGCCGGCCGGGTTGGTCGGCGGCGAAGATAATCGACGTGAGTAGGACACTGGAAAGCAGAGCGCAGAGACAGCAACGCATGACAACATCTCGCGGGCCGATGGAACGCAGTATGAACAGGCGTCCCATTGAACATTGCGAATCATGCAAAGTCAACGCGGCAAGATGGAGAGCGTTTCATTTGAGGGAAACGTCTCGCTGATCCGACTTGAGGCCCGACTGCGCGTTGCAGCCAGGCAACGCACAGGGCCGATTTCGCAGTTCCCTACGCTGTCGTCGGGCTGATGCCCTTCTGCTCGCGGGCGGGGAGCGGCGGGAGTTGTTCTTCGAGGACGCCGCGGGCTTTCTGCCAGACGATGATGCCTTCGATAATCATCCAGACCTGCATCGTCATGACGACGACGCCGAAGCCGAACAGGACGTAGCACTGCAGCGGATCGCTCGACCAGAGCCAGCCGACCGGTTCGCCGGTATTGACGTCTTTGGTCGTTGTGAACATTTGCCAGAGCATCGCCCAGGCGGGCATGAGCATCATCAGAATCATGGGGATGGCGATCGGAAGAACGCGTTTGCCGCGTCGCCAGAGATAGAAGAAGGTGACCATCAGAGCCAGACCGGCCAGCAACTGGTTGGTTGCTCCGAAGAGGGGCCAGAGAATGAGACCGCCGGTTCCGTACGCTCCACTCGGCCCGGGGAGCATGGCCACCGTGAAGCCGAGCGAGACCGCCAGAGCGGTCGCCAGATACTTGTTTTCGAGCGGCTTCATATGCAGTGAAGTCGCGAGCTCCTGAATGACGTAACGCTGCAGTCGCGTGGCTGTATCGAGTGTGGTCGCGGCGAAACAGGCGACCAGGACGGCAACGATACCGGTTCCCAGCGCGATCGGAAGTCCGATGGCCGTCAGGAAGTTGGCTCCGCCGTCGACGAATGCGCCGACCTTGGCAGCGAGGCTGAAGCCTTCCCAGCCGAGTTCCGGATTGTATCGGGAATTCCAGGCCGCCAGTCCGGTCAGCTGCTGGCCATCGGCCGTGGTGACGCCCATGCCCAGACCAGCCGTGCAACACAGAATCACCAGCACAGCCAGCGCACCTTCCAGGAGCATGCCGCCGTAACCGACATACTGGGCGTCGGTTTCATTGGCGATTTGCTTACTCGTGGTACCGCTGCTGACCAGACAGTGGAAACCGCTGCAGGCTCCACAGGCAATGGTGATGAACAGGAACGGCCAGATCGGCGGAGCATCTTTGGGCACGTTTTGAGCAATCATCGGGGCATCGGCAAACAGATTCGTCTGCCCGCCAAGTCCGGCGAACAGAACACCGACAACCAGCAGAACGAGGGCCACGACGAGTTGATGACTGTTGATGTAGTCACGCGGCTGCAGCAGAACCCAGACCGGCAGCACCGACGCGAAGAAGCAGTAGATCATGAGCAACACGGTCCAGAAGATGACCGGGTTTCCCCACGACGCCGGCAGAGTGATCGGAAGATAATAAACGCCGATCGCGACCGCTGCGTACAACAGACCTAACGCTACCAGAGAGGGAGCGAGCAGTCCGCCGTGCCCCTTGTAAACCCAGAAGCCGATCCCGATCGCCACCGGCATTGCCAGCCAGACGGAAAGAACCGATTCCGGATAAATCTTGAAGATGACCGCGATCACGAGTCCGAAGATCGCGAGCACGACGGTGAGGGCAAAGAACAAAATGAGCAGGAAGAGGACGCGAGCCCGCGGAGAGATCAGGCGGCCGGCGACTTCGCCCACGGTCTGACCTCGGTTGCGGAGTGAGATCACGAGAGCTCCGAGATCGTGGACGGCTCCAATCAGGATCGACCCGAAGACGACCCAGAGCAAAGCCGGCAGCCAGCCCCAGAAGACGGCGATTGCCGGACCAACAATCGGGCCGGTGCCGGCAATACTGGTGAAGTGATGGCCAAAGATCACGCTCTTGCGAGTCGGCACGAAGTCGACATCGTCACGCAGTTCTTCGCTCGGCATGAGGGCATCGCGATCGAGCTGGAAGAGCATCTTGCTCAGGTAACGACCATAGGTGTTGTACGCGATGATGAAACCGGCAAAGGATGCGAGAGCGACGAAGAGGGTCCACATGGAAGTTGATCCGGGTCCGTGAGGGGTACGTGGAGGGCGCGGACATATGTCCGAACTTTGAAGCCACCATTCTTACCTAAGGCGATTCCAGTTCCAAGTCAGCTCTGCATTTCTTGAGCGAATCGGATTCAACCGGAAGAGCAAACGGCCCTCTGCCCTGCCTGCGCAATCGCTACGCGGCGGATAACCGTTACAGCTTCACAGAGCTTTTGAACGGACCGGGCAAATCGGAAAATCTCGCTTTGTGCGATGTGCCGATCGTGACGATCCGGAGATCATCGCAGACAACGACAGACACGTCGGTTCGGCAACCTGGGGGAACTGTAAGCTCTCCCGCCGCCATTGAGGCACGCCTTTGAACCGTTGACTCCGTCCGATCCCGAGCAAGGAGCCGGGAGCGATCTTCCTCTGCAAGTATGGCTCTCGGTGTGCGACGACCGAGCCGCGTCAGAGGATCAGGCGGAAGCAATTCCAGCACTGAGCAACCCTAGTCAATCCACCCGACCTGCCCCGCATCAGGTCCCATCGACATACCAGGAGCCCACAAGATGTTGGTTCTTTCCCGACAACGTGATGAGAGCATCATGATTGGTGATCACATCAAAATAACCATCGTAGATATCCGTGGTGATAAGGTCCGGCTGGGGATTCAGGCCCCGGGCGATGTCGCCGTCCATCGGGAAGAGATCTATCTGGCCATCCAGCAGGAAAAGAGCCAGGAGCAGAATCCTCAGGCACACGGCAAGTAATCCGCTTCGTCATCCGTTCCGGCGCGTTGTTTCCACAACTGGAAGCCATGCAGACCGTGGACGGTGGGAAGAATGAACTGACAGATTCCGCCCGGTTGTCCGCGGCGCTCTCCGAACCTGATTCCTGAGACGGTTAGCAATCAGGAGGACGTTGAGAGCGCCGTATCACTCGGAGAAAGAAGCAATGGAGCCGCAGGTGCGGCGGAAAATTCTCACGGATCTCCCCGCACCTCCGCAGGCACCCAAGCCCCCTTGTTTACTTTTTCTTTTTATTTTCCCGATTTTGCTCAAGCAGTTTATCCCGAACGTCCGATGGAAGAATGATAGCCGGTCTTCTCGCCGGACGATGATGGATGCAGCGCGATTCTTTCGGTCGCAATGCCTTTCCGAGTAACAGGGATGATGAAGGGAATTCCGGACGCGATCCGGAAAGGCGAGTGGGGACAACCGGGCCACAGAGAACGACAACAGGATGCCTCCCCGGCAACGAATGCCAGTTCTGGTGGGTCACAAAGTTGGAACTTCGAAGGCAGTCAAAACTGACAAGTTCATTCAGACAAGTCTAAACCCAGGTACTGGCTCAGTGCTGAAGACAGCATCCTGGCCAGCAGTAGGAAAGGCGATTCCCAATGACGAGAATTAACACAAACGTCGCCTCATTAAGAGGCCTCCGCAGCCTGAATAAGGCGAACGAGTTGATGAACACGTCTCTGACGCGTTTGTCGACTGGTTTGAAGATCAACTCCGGTAAGGACAACCCTGCCGGTCTGATCGCCAGCGAAACGCTGCGTTCACAGATTTCCTCGATCGAGCAGTCGATTACGAACAGCTCGCGAGCGAACAACGTGATCGCGACGGCTGATGCCGCCCTCGGCGAAGTCAACAACCTGCTCAACCAGATTCGTGGTCTGGTCCAGGAAACGCTGAACAGCGGTGCCCTGTCGCAGTCGGAAATTGAAGCCAACCAGCTGCAGGTTGACGCCGCTCTGTCGGCTATCAACCGAATCTCGGCGAACACAACGTTCGCTGGCGACAAGCTGATCGACGGCAGCAAGGCATTCATCACCAATACAACGACCGCCGACGCCGCCAAGCTGAGCGACTTCCAGATCAACGAAGCGGTCTTCAGCACCTCCTCGACGATCGAAATTGAAGCCTCTATCACCCAGGCTGCTGAAAAGGCGGAAATCCGCTACAGCGGCGGTAACCTCAATTCTTCGGCAACGGTGGAACTGTCCGGTGCCAAGGGATCTCAGGTCGTCTTCCTGGGCGGTGCGAGCACTACAGCCGACATCAAGAACGCCATCAACGCTGCTTCCGACGTCACCGGCGTCGAGGCCAGCTTCGATCCAGGCCTGACGTTCTCGCACGGTGCAACCCAGGGTTCGGTTAACATCAGCACCGGACAGGCTGTCGCCAACACCGTCGACATCGAGTTTGGAACGGGAACGACTACGAACTCCGGAACGCTGTCGTTCACGGATGCTCGTGCCACACAGACCCAGGGAACCGATGCATCACTGGGTGGTTCGGTTTCGGTGACTTTCGTCGACAACGACACGACCGTCACCACGACGAGCTCGGCTGCGGTTTCGGCAATCACCACAACCGCCAACGGAAACGTCACCATTCAGGTGGAACTCGGTAACGCCGCCACGGCCACCGCGACCAGCTCGACGCTTTCGGAAATCGTCTCACTGATCACGAGTGGAACCTCGGCCAACGCCGTCTCCGCCCGCGACTATGTGTCCGCAACTCGAAGTGGTACCGATATCGCCGTCTCGACCGTGGCTTCGACAACGCTGACCGGCGGTGCCGACCTCGCCGACATCAAGTTTGAAGACAACCGGAACAGCGGTTCGGGTGGTTCGGTCGCTTCGCTGGGCGGCGAAGTGTTCGTCCAGTTTGTCGACGCGGCAACCGCAACGGCGACCCTGGGTGTTTCGAGCGTCGCTACGAACTCGGAAACCGGCGACACGACGATCCAGATTCGACTGGGACGTACGAGCGGTTCCAACACCTCCACCATTGCCGATGTGATGTCGCTGATCAACAGCGGAACCTCGACCAACGCGGTTGCTGCTCAGTCCTTTATCTCGGCATCGGCGACTTCGGCTGACGCCGCCAACACCTCGATCTTCACCGCTCAGACTTCGGCTTCACAGCTGCTCGGCGGTAACGACGGGGCCAACAACGACATCACCTTCAACGACGCTCGTGCTTACGGCACCGACGGCGTGGTGAATGTCCAGTTCTCAAGCACGACGGCTGCCAACTCGACTCTGTCGGTCAGCGTCGCCTCGACCGGAACTTCGGACTACACCATCACCGTCAACCTGGCGACCGATGAGTACGGCAACATCACCTCGACTGCTGATGACATCCGGACCTTCATCGCGACCGATACAAGCAACGGAGCCGCCACGGCCCGGACGCTGGTCAACGTCGAAGTTGAAGGATCGGGAGCAGAAGTTGTTCAGGCTCAGGCTCAGCAGCAGGTCGATGTGGCCAGCCGCGTGCTGAAACTGAAGAGCTCCGACTACGGCGACGATCAGTTCGTGGCCGTCAACGTGCTCGACGGAACGTTCAACACGACTGGCACCGACAACGTCTCGACGTCACGTCGTGACACCGGTCAGGACCTCGAGGCTGTGATCAACGGTCAGGTCGCCCAGACCAAGGGACTGTCGGCTCGAATCAAGACGAACTCTCTGGACGCTTCGTTGAGCTTCAACGAAGACAACAACGTCAAGGGACGCCGGGCCAACGTAACGGTCACCGGCGGGGGTTCGCTGTTCCAAATTGGCCAGGAAGTTTCGGCTGCCGGTCAGATCGGAATCGGAATCGAAGCCGTCAACACCGCCCGCCTGGGTGGAGTGGCCGGTAAGTTGTACGAACTCGGCTCGGGTGCCGGTAAGAGTCTGCTCGACATCGGACCGGACACGCCGGGTAGCGTGCTGGTCGACATCGTCGAACAGTCGATCAACCGGGTTTCGACTCTCCGCGGTCGTCTGGGTGCTATCCAGAAGAACGTGATCGACACCAACATCAACTCGCTGGGTGTGGCTCTGGAGAACATTTCCGAAGCCCGTTCGGCCATCGTTGATACCGACTTCGCCGAAACGACCGCCTCCCTGACCAAGGCTCAGATTCTGAACCAGTCGGGTATCTCGGTCCTGGCGATCGCCAACCAGAACCCATCTCAGGTCCTCTCGCTGCTCGGATAATCCGACCGTCGAACCTGACGATTTGAACCAGACTCTCCTGCTTCTTCCTGAGGCAGGAGAGTTTTTTCGTTGAGACTGCCCGCGAGATCCGACACGGCCGGCTTCAGCAGCCACCGCAGAACGTTCCCGACACTCCAGACTCTCCGAAGGGCGGCACAGCTGTGGGTGAAGTGGGCTTTGCCCTCCAATCAACAGCTGGTGACCTCCTCTGAAAAACCAGAGGAACCTTGAGTTGGGACACTCGGCTCGTGCATTCTCCGACGGCTTCGCCTCGAATGGACGACTGCGCAGACGACAGCACCCCTCTAATCGATCCCCTTTAACACCTTCTTGCCGTTAACCACTGGCAGAATTTGACTTTGGTTGATCGCGACGGGTAAGATAAGTCGAGATTTACGGGTGTTGTCCTGTATGCGTCACGCTGGCGGTGTTTCATCGCCTGAGCGTTTCTGCTCTTCCTGTCCTGTCTATGTCGTCCGGGAGACGGAGCAAATGATTTCGAGTCTCGGCCGCGTGCTGGCTGTACTCACGGCTATGTTTTCCGCAGCGTTCATGGCGTTTGCCATTTCGCGCTATGCAACCGTGCCCGACTGGTCCACTGAAGCGCGTGAACTGGAAATGTTTACGCTAACCCGGACCGAAGGGGAAAACCCCAGCTGGTCGGCTTCGACGCGCAGGACTCAGGAGTCCGTGCACTCGTCGCCGAACATGGCCGAAGTGCTGGAAAAGATGTACCAGCGAGCCAAGCAGGACATCGACACGCAGGTGAGTGGATACGAAGCAGAGATCCCGAGTCTGGAGTCGCAAATTGCGGCTGCGGAAACGGCGATTGAAGAAGATCGAGCCGCGGTCGATGTTCGCGAAAAACTGCTCGCCGATCGACTGCAGGAGATGGACGATGAAGTCGCCCGTCTGACAGCGGAAATCGAGCGAGAGAAGGCTGTCGCCGAAAAGACCCAGATGGAACGCGAACGCCGCCGGAGCGATGTCTTCCGGTTACGGGAGCAGTTGGGAGAAGTCGAAGCCGACTACTTCCGAGCCGTCCAGTTGCAGCAGGAATTGACCGACATGATCCGCCGCACCCAGGGAAATGTGGTGAAGCTCGAATCGCGGAATCGGCAACTGCAACAATCCGTAAATCAGGCAAACTAATCTGATGAAGCAGGCAATACGTCCCGCCGGACGAGAGTTGCCTTGAGTTATACCGACGATCTGCACGATTGATAGCAAGGGAAGTCTTTAATCGGCGTGGATGGAATTCGGCGTGTGAGACAGGGTGTCTCCACGTGTGTCCGATAGAGAAGACAGTCTTTTGCGGCTGGACAGCACGGTCGCAGGAGCGGAGTAAACAGCGATGTCCTTGATCGGCAAGTTTTTCGTAGTCATGCAGATTCTGCTCTCCGTGACCTTCATGGGGTTCGCGGCGACAGTCTTCACGTACCAGAACAACTACAAAGAGTTGTACGAAAACGAGACGAAAGCCAAGTCGCAGATTCAGGCCGAGAAGGACAACCTTCAGGCCGACTTCGACAAGGTCAAAGCCGACATGACCGCTCAGGTCGGACAGGCTGAAGACCGGGCCGACCGGGCCGAAGCCACCAACTCGGCTCTGCAGGCTCAGCTGGCTGAACTGAAGCAGGAAACCGAACGGCTGTCCAACTCGATGCAATCGCAGCTGGCACTGGTGAAGATCGCCGAAGACGAAGCCGAATCGCGCCGCTCGGAAGCAATGTCACAGCGGGTCGTGAACACCGATCTTCACAAGAAGCTGTCGCAGCGAATCAAAGACAACCGCATCGCCGAAGACAAGATCTACGGCCTGAACGTCGAGAAGGAAAACCTGATCGAGAAGAACAAGGAGCTGATTGAACGGCTCGCCTTCCTCGAAAAGGTCGTGCGGAATAACAATCTGGAAACCGACCCGCGCATGTACGCGGCCCAGAACGATCCCCCGCCGGTCGTGAGTGGTCTCGTCGTGAACGCCACCACCGATGAGCGTGGAGCCGTGGATCTGGTTGAAATCTCGCTGGGTGGCGACGATGGCCTGATGAAGGGTCACCGCCTCGAAGTCTGGCGTTCCGGTGAAGACGCCCGCTACCTCGGTCAGATTGAACTGGTGTATGTCGATACCGATCACGCGGTCGGTCGACTCGTCGATAAAGCAAAGAACGGCATCATTAAGAAGGGCGACAATGTCACGAGCAAGCTCTAGTCGAGGACCAAAACCCGCTCCGCAGCTGGACGTCTACGTCGGCCTGATGATGATGTCCACGGCCTGTCTGATTGCCGGGATCGTCTTCCTGGTACTGGCCCTGGCCCAATACAGCTAATCGACCGGCCCAGCGCCCACTGACCGCTGGAGCGGTCTGCAAAACAATTCATCTCTCGTCTCAGCCATCTGCTGTTTCTCGTTGAAGCAGCAGATGGTTTTTTGCTGCGCAGAAACGAAGGTAACAACCGGCCGGGTAAGGTCGGCTGCCACAGATTCCCGCAATCGGGGTTCGCTCAGGAATCAGACGGCAATGTCTCGATTGATCTAGAGCGGATCGCTCTACCGTATGTCCGCATTTGATCGAGTTCTCGCCTGAAACGCGGCAACTTATGCGGACGGAACGGCTAAACAGATAAGTAAACTGCTCTAAGATTACGAATGAGAGCGGTCGTCGCCCTCGGATGCGTTCGCCTCTTCATCGGGATCGAAGAGAATGGTCGCGTTCTGCTGCTCGCGCAGCGTCTCGATCCAGCTGCAGAGATGATTGCCAATCTGCTGGCCGACTTCCTGTTCATCGTCGAAGACGACGTCTGCCCCGGAGGCGAGGATCTCCTGACAGTCCCGCTGATGTCGAGAGCGGACGATGATGTGTGCCTGAGGAGCAATTTCGCGAATCAGGTCGGCGACGGTAATCGAAGCCCGCTTGCTCGGCAGAGTGACGATGACGGCGCGAGCGTGTGACGCGTGAGAGTGCTCGAGCACCTCCACCGTTCCGGCATCTCCCACGTGCCCCAGCATTCCGAGTTCATTCGCCTTGGCGATGTTGGACCGGTTGATATCAATGACACTGGTGACCAGTCCCCGCTCGTGAGCCAGCGCTCCGGCAATCTGCCCCGCCGGACCGAAGCCGACGATGACCACATCGGGGTAAACGGTCTGACTGCCCTCCTCTTCAGGGACCGAGTGAAACCGTTTCGGCAGAAATCCCACGAGAAATCGGGAGACCACCCGTGCGTGGCTCACCAGATAGGGGCTGAGAAATAATGAAATAATCGTCGCCGAGATGAACAGATTGTAGATCTCGTCGGAGAGCACCTGGCTTTCGTGAGCCACACGTCCGAGTACGAAGGCAAATTCACCGATCTGCGCGAGGCAGAGTGCCGTCGTTACGGCAGTCTCGACCAGTGTGCCGAGCACGACGAAGATCGCCGTGATTACCACGAATTTGAGGAACAGATAAGCGGTGATCGTCAGGACCAGAAGCAGGAAATTGTTCGCGATCCACATCGGATCGGCCACCATCCCGGCGGAACCGAAGAACAGCGTCAGCAGCACGATCCGCAGCGGAGACACGTCGGCCCGAACCTGTGTGGCGAATGGAGAGCTGCCCAGAAACATCCCGGCCACAAAGGCTCCGAGCGCGGGCGAGATTCCGGCCTTATGTGCCGCCCAGGCCGAACCAAGCCCCGTGACAACCGAGAGCAGAATCGTCAGCTCCCGGTTCCGGGCCAGTTCCAGGGTTCCCAGCGCATAGTAGGCGACGAAGTTAAGCAGAATATAGAGGCCGAGTACCAGTGCGGTCGCGACACCGACGACTCGCCCCACATTGATCATCATCTGAGCCGGATCTTCCCCACCGGCAAGCAGCGTGATCAAAATCGCCAGGGGAACCACGGCGATATCCTGAACGAGCAGAACAGCCAGCGAATTGCTGCCGTAGGGCGTTTCGAGTTCCTGACGGTCCATCAACGTTCGCAGGACGACCGTGGTACTGCTCAACGCAACCATCGCCCCAATCGCAACGGCTTCCCGCATTTCGCTGCCGAAGGCCATCGCCGCCGCGGCACTTGCTGCCAGCGACAGAACAACCTGCAAAACGCCTCCAACCAGCGGGACCGGTCCAAGGCTGCGCAAACGGGACACCGAGAACTCGAGCCCGAGACTGAACAGCAGTAGCGACACCCCGAGCTCGGCGATGTTCTCGATCTCATGTTCGGCTCGAACCAGATGAAGACTTCCGGGACCGCCGAGAACCATCCCCGCGAGCAGATATCCGACCAGTGGAGACTGCCCGAGCCGGGAGAAGACGCCCCCGAAAACAAGACAAGCCGCGAGAAGAAGGACGATATCAGAGAGAAGGATCCAGATATCCATCCACTTGGAATCCTGTGAAGGTGCGGCGAAGAACAAACAGAGGCGAGCGCACAAGAAACCCTGCGACACCGAAGTATCGCAGGGTCTTAAGTAGCGGTGGAGGGACTCGAACCCCCGACCTACGGCTTATGAATCCGCCGCTCTAACCGACTGAGCTACACCGCCTTGTGAGGAGTGGCTGCTTTGCCACTCGCCCTGAGATCGCACAGTATATTTGGCGATCGGAAGCTTGAAAAGGATGTTCCGGGAGTTTCATCGACAATTTTAGGGACAGCGTCCAGCGAAACAGGTTCGCGACGTCCTGCCGGCTCATCAGGCCCTGCCCACCGAACTTGCTCCCCGGCTCGTACCGATCAGCGAATTTCGGGCAGGTTTGCTTCCTATAACATCTGGGGGCATTCCAGAGACAAGGCCTGCACGGGCGGCACGGAATTCGCTCCAGATTCAGTTTGACATCAGACTGGGCAGATGTAGCATTGTTTTTGCACTGCCTGTTCCTGCCCGAACACGGCAGCTCGTTTGATCGGGCAGCAGATCATCAAGAGGCCTCAACGATGGCAACGCGGTACTACAAACGTTATCGCATGGATTTTGATCTGAAGAAAACCGACATTCCGTCCACGGAACTGCCGGACGGCTTTGAATGGGTCGAATGGCATCCCCGCCTGGTCGAAGCTCACGCCCGCATCAAAGCCGAATGCTTCGATGGCGAGGTCGATTCGGTCCTCTTCCCCTGCCTGAGTCATCTGGCCGGTTGCCGGAAACTGATGAGCGACATCGCCTCTCGCAGCAATTTCGTCCCCAACGCCACCTGGCTCATTCGGCACGCGAATCGCCTGACGAGCCCTGCCTATTGCGGCACGATCCAGGGGATGTCCCGGGCAACGCGGCTCGGTGCAATCCAGAATGTCGGAATCACCCCCGACTGTCGCGGACTCGGTCTGGGAAAGTCGCTGGTCTCGAAATGCCTGGAAGGGTTCGCCGAAGCGGGCATGCATCGCGTTTATCTCGATGTGACAGCCGCGAACTGCAACGCTGTCGGTTTGTACGAAAAGATCGGGTTCCGCATTCGTGAGGTCTCGTTCCTGACATTGAACGTGCCCGAGTCTGAGAACACGACCTCACTGGCGTGAGCGTGCACATCTGCCACGCAATCCGTGTAATTCCTGCAATCCGACGCTCGGATTCGGCTGCCATCGCGGCGAAAACCGGCTGATCTTGATCGGGTCGAACGTCTCTTCTACCCTGCCCCTCCTATCCTGAGACTTCCCCCTCTGTCGTCGACTTCCGTTGCGATCCCCTTCCCTTCCATCGCAGTCGATCCGGTTCAACATGCTTTCCATACCGAAAACCCGCCGGTTTGCCGTCGTTACGGTCAACCTGATTCTCGCTGCAGCCCTGACCGGCTGCGGTTCGATCGATCATTTCGGCACGCGCATGTCGCCCTCGACCTGGTTCTCCAGGCAACCAGCCGGCCCGGTCGCTCAGCAGGAACCCGAGATCTCGGATGACGAGTCGCGGAACCCTTTTGAGAACGAACCCGAACTGCCCGTCCGAACGGCTTCGGTTACGCAGCAGGAGAAAACATCGCCCTCCGGAGCCGAGGTGCCGCAGTTTGATCCGGCGACGATGATGCTTATCGAAACCGAATTCAAAGATGCAACGCCCGATGAGCGGCGACTCTGGTATGAAGAATTGCGGCAGGTCTCGCCCGAGATGGTTCCCCGAATCATTCGCATGCGACGGCTCGCTAAGCAGCATTCGGATAAGAACGCCGAGCCTCCTGCGACAAAGCCTTCTCCCACGACGGAATCCTCAGCCGAACTCCCCGTGATTGCTGAGGCTCCCAATCCCATTTCCGGAAACGATCTGCAGGGAATGAATCCCTGGGACCGTGATGCTCAATTGCCAAACCAGCCTCGGACTCTCGAGCCGGGCGACACACTGACTGTCGCCGGCGGACACGACGCCAACACACCGGTCACTCCGGCCTCCCACACCGGTCCGGTCGCGGCTCCCGAGATGCCTTCCGACGACGAACTCAACTCAGTTCCCGAAAACCCCGATCAGCAATACCGGGAAGCGCTCGAAGAACTGATTGCTCTGGCAGAGAAACGAATTCAACAGGAGCGGACCGACGGATCGCCTGACGATCTCGAAGCCTACACCCGCGAGCATGCCTATCTGCGCATGCTGTATCTGATGGCCGATCGCCGGGAACGCTCTCTGGAGGCAATTCCCGATCTTCCACCAGCCGAACAGGAGTTCTGGCAAAAGCTGTTCTGGGGACTGTCGAACTATTTCGATTCGACCGGCATCCCCAATCGCAGCGACCGGGCGACGCATACCGTGTCTCAAATCGCCGATGCAGCTGAGCGTTTGCGGGAACGCGCGAATCTGGAAATCCGGAACGTCACCTTCTCGACGGGGATCCACGGTTTTGGAATCTACGACCGCTTCGAACGGGATGAGTTCCGTCCTGGCCAGCCTGTGCTTGTGTACGCAGAGCTCAGAAACTTCCTCAGCGAACTGACGACCGAAGGCACCTACAAAACGGTGCTCAAATCGACAATTGAGATCCACCGAGCCGGCAGTAATCCAGGACTCGTCGTCGAGCAGGCCTATCCGCCCACCGAGGATTACTGCCGCACCCGCCGACACGACTACTTCCACAGCTATAAAATCAATATTCCCAGCGAACTCACGGTCGGGCCGTACCTGCTGAAGCTGATCGTCGAAGACCAGCTGAACCGCAAAGTCGCGACCTACACGATCAACTTCACCGTGAAGTAACGGCATGTGGATACGTCGATGTCCGGCCTGCATCCGCGGGATTCCGCTTGCACAGGCCGAAGGCGGCCCGAATAATCAGGGCAGATCCCCCGAGTGCCCGCGCATCGTGGACTGCGTCCACCCGCCTGCCGCCTGATCGTTCCCCCACTTTGTATCTGTCCTGAGTCTGAACGACCGAAAGTCGAGAGATGAACTACGCCGCCATTATTTTCGATTGCGATGGCACTCTGGCCAACTCCATGCCCGCTCACTACGTTGCCTGGGTGGCGACGCTCAAGAAGTACGGAATCGACTTCACGGAAGAACTCTTCTACGGCACGGGAGGCTGGCCGTCCTGGAAAGTCGCTGAGCTGCTGCTGGAGCGGGACGGCGTGAAAGCCGATCCGCATGCGATCGCCGAAGAGAAAGAGGACGAGTTCGAAAAACACCTGGAGATCATCGAGCCCATTGAACAAACCGTGAGCGTGGTTCGCGATCACTTCGGGAAGATTCCGCTCGCCGTCGCTACTGGCGGAATTCCGCGTGTCTGCAACGGCATCCTGCAGAACCTCGAGATCCACCATTACTTCGACACGATCGTGACCGCCCTCGACGTCGAACACGGCAAGCCCGCCCCGGACACCTATCTTGAAGCCGCCCGTCGTCTCGGCGTCGACCCGACGAAGTGTCTGGCTTACGAAGACACCGATCCCGGATTGAAATCCGCGCGCGATGCCGGCATGGCTGCGATCGACGTGCGAACCTACTTCGACCCGCAACGCATGAGCGGAAAGACGGCCTGATCCACACCGGGGGCGTGGGAACGTCACGGGGCGCCAGAGTTGATGACTCACACAGTCCACCCCGGTGGGACCCGCTCTGCGCGGTTATCCCCGGTCTTTCAGGTACTCCACGATGCTTAACCCCTGTTGACTGGCGTCGAGCAGTTCGATCGGATGCAGGACGGGTATATCAAGGCCGCGTTCTTTCAATGCGGCTTTCAACTGCAGCGAGCAGCCCGCATTGGCGGAAGCGATTACGTCCGGCTGTTGTTCCAGAATGTGGTTGATCTTCCGCTCGACAAGGCGGTCGGACATGTCTGGCTCGGTCAGGTTGTAGCTGCCTGCCGCTCCGCAGCAGATGTTCGGCTCCTTGATCTCCAGGAGTTTCAACTCCGGGATCATCAGCAGCAGTTTCCGGGGCTGTCTGTCGATTTGCTGGGCGTGCCGCAGATGGCAGGCGTCTTGATAGACAACCCGAATTGGCAGTGCTCCCTGTGGCGGCTCGAACTCAAGCGATGCCAGGAACTCATTGATGTCCCGCACCCGTTGTGAGAACTGGACCAACTCTTCGGCCAGTTCGGGACTGCGGTTCGTCAAATGGCTGTACTCTTTGAGCATCGCTCCGCAACCGGCGACGTTGATGACAACTTCATCGACTAGAGCTGCAGGAAAGGCGTCGATGTTTCGCTTCGCCCGGGCGACTGCTTCATCGGCGTAACCGGAGTGGAATTCGATCGCTCCACAACAGACCTGTGTTGGCGGGACGAAGACATCGCAGCCAGCGTTCTGCAGCACGCGGGCGGTGGCCCAGTGCAGATCGCGGTACATCGCATCGGCGACGCATCCGAGAAACAGCCCGACCCGACGGCGGGCGGGACGCTGTTTTGTATCGAGTCGATCCGGAAGCGGATTCTTGTACGAAGTCAACCGCGGCAACATGCGATGCATCCGTTGCAATGGTGTCGGCAGCAGGCGGGGCAGGCCGATTGCATCGATCAGCCGATCGAGCCGCGTCCATTGCATCAGTCGAGCCGGCCAGAGCAGCCGTTCCAGCCGTCGTCGATCGGTGAAGAGTTGTCGCAGGAAGTACTTCTCGAACCAGCCTTCTTTGCTCTGCTCCGGATCGGATTTCCGCTGCTCTTTGACGGAGAGCCGGAATGTTTCGATCAGCTGACCATACTGCACTCCCGACGGACAGGCGGTTTCGCAGCTGCGGCAGTCGAGGCACAAATCGAGGTGTCGCTCGGCGGTTTGGGTGAGCGGGATCCGCTTTTCTTCGATGCCGCGCATAAGATGAATGCGACCGCGGGGACTGTCGTTCTCGTTGCCCGTTTCGAGATACGTGGGGCAGGACGAGGTGCACAGTCCGCAGTGAATACAACTCAGCAGGTTCTCGTGCGGGACCAGGCCGGCATGGTTATCATCAGCTGGCGGGTCGGAACACGCGGGACGGGATGGGGCACTCATAGGCCCGTCAGTCTAACATCGCTAGAATGAGAGGAACAGCGCAGCCGGTGGGCCGGCGTTGTTCCGACCGCCTGTATGACCTTTGCTTCACTCCGAGCCGATTGATTCCCTTATGAGCGTCCCCTTTCCCGCGAACCGTCCTGAGTTTACCCCCGCCGCCCGGCAGGCCGCTGAGCAGCTGGTGACGATGGCCCTGGCCGAAGATTTTGGCGAACGGGGCGATGTCACCTCGACGCTGTTCATCGATCCGGCTCGGCAGGGGCAAGTCGATATCGGCGTTCGCAAGCCGGGCGCTCTGGCCGGCTTACCGATTGTTCCGCTGGTGCTGCAGCAGGTCGAATCCTCGATCGAATGGACGCCCCGCATTGAAGACGGAGATCGCATCCAGCCGAGCCAGGTCGTCGGCACGCTTTCCGGCCCGGTGCAGAAGATCCTGATGGCCGAGCGAACCATTCTGAATTTTCTGACGCACCTGAGCGGCGTGGCGACATTGACGAGCCGCTACGCGGATCTCGTCGCCGGCACGCAGGCTCGGATTCTCGATACCCGCAAGACGCTTCCCGGTTATCGCCTGCTTGAAAAGTATGCGGTCTGCTGCGGCGGCGGGGAGAACCATCGGATGGGGCTCTACGATGCGGTCATGCTGAAGGACAATCATCTGGCCTCGATGACCCACAGCCACCCGGAACAGATCGTCGCCGACGTTCGGGCCCGCTACGAAGGGATACAGATCATTGTCGAAGTCGATCGTTTCGAACAGATCGAGACCGTTCTCGGCTGGCAGCCCGATGTGATTCTGCTCGATAACATGCCGCCCGACGAATTGCTCAAAGCGGTGCAGTTACGCGATCGACAGGCCTCTGGCGTCCAGCTCGAAGCCTCCGGCGGGATCACGCTGCAAACCGTCGCCGAGGTGGCGCAGTCGGGAGTCGACCGCATCAGCGTGGGCGAGATCACCCACTCGGCTCCCTCACTCGATCTGGGGTTCGACTGGCACGCATGACTACGGGGAGAACCCGGTAGGGTGCGTCTTGACGCACCGAGCCAAACTCTAGGAGGCGCTCCGCAGGTTTGGGACATCTAATGCCAGCCGAATCCTTTGTGTCGGATCGGGGATCCGATGGTGCGTCGAGACGCACCCTACTTGAACGGTGGTTGATTGCTCGCGGGTAGGTCGGGCACTCCACCACAACGAAGCATGCCCACGACGAGCGTGGGCATGGCATCTTGTTCTTCGACTCTACTCGGGATGACTAGCGGGTCAGGCCGATGTAGAACGAGAAGATCTGGCGGATGTCGGTTTCCTGCTTCACGACCGGGAAGGCCCAGTCGAGGGCGATGGGAACCGGGCCCATCTGCGGAACCGTGATTCGCAGACCGGCACCGACCGACACGCGGAACTCTTCGAGCGAGACGGCTCGGTCGACGGTACCGAAGTCGGAGAAGGCGACGACGCGGACCGCTTCGTTGGCGGTGACCGGCATCATGTATTCCACCGTGCCGAGAGTCTGGAAGAAACCACCGACGGCGGCTCCGTTGGTGCCGATGTTATCCGGTTCCAGCGGCGTGACCGAGCGGAATTCGAAACCACGGAACGTCTGGAAACCCCCGGCGTAGAATCGCTCGAAGGTCGGCGTGTCTTCCGTGGTCCAGCCGACGTTTCCTCGCAGCGAGACGACGTGCTTACCGGCTCCGTCCGGACGCTGATAAACAGTGAAGTACTCACTGGCGTTGAGATCAAGTTTGGTGAAGTCGAAGTCGGCGAAGGCCTGTTCGACGCTCGACGACACATTGAAACCCTCGGTCGCCATGTAAGACGAATCGCGGGTGTCGTAAGCCATGGTGAAGCGGCCGGTTCCCAGGAAGTTGGAACCGAGGACTTCATCGATCGACGGAGCCATGCCCGGGGCCAGACGCGGATCGCCGATATCGACCTTTTCGAGTCGCAGTGCGGCGTTGACCGACAGTTCACGAGTCAGCAGCTTACCGACATTGATTCGACCGCCGAGACGCGTTTCATCGTAATCGCGGAAGAAGCGTTCGTAGTAGAAACCGCTCACGCCGAGACTGTAGTCGGTGTTCAGGAAGTAGGGATCAGTCCAGCTCGCGAGATAACGGCTGACCTGGCTACCCGGAGTCGCTTCGAGTCGGAACTGCTGTCCGCCACCGCGGAAGGCGTAGCCATCGGCCACGTCCCGCCAGCTGGTCGGGAAGCGGGTGATGTCGAAGTTCTGTTCTTCGAGCACGATGTTACCAACCACCCCGGAGTCGGAGTTCACCCCGGCACCGACCATGAATCGACCGGTTCGAGCTTCCGACAGGTAGACGTCGAGATCGACATACCCCGGCGGCAACTGCGGATTCTGGAACTGAGGTCCCAGCAGGTCGCCCTGAGGCGTCTGGCTATAGATCAGGTTCGGAGGATCGTGGTAGTTGTCGTAGTTCTGGCCACGAACAACGGGCGTTTCCCCGCCGGCAGCAGCGGCTGTCGACATCGTGGCCAGGAACGGCTCGCCCTGTTCGAAGAAGACGGATTCCCGTTCGAGGTCCATCGGCACGTAGATCGCCGGCACCATCGAAGTCTCACGTTCGATCCGCTGCTCCCGCAGATATCGGTTTGAGGGCACTTCCGGAACGGTTTCGGTTTCGAGCGTGTGCCCGGACCCCGGAACCATTCGGTCAATCCGGGCCTGTCCCGGTTTTGCCTCTTCGGCGTGATAACTGGTTGGCAGGAATTCGGTGTAGTTCGGCGGAACCTGCGGCGTAGTCGCTGCCGTTTTCGCCGGAACGGTTTGCGTATGCAGCGGTCGGGATGTTTCCGGCAACGCATTCAGCGTCACCAGTTCCGATTGACCGAAATAATCATCGGAGCCGCGATAGACGTTTTCCGGCTTCGTTTCGATCTTGCTGAGGTAACTCGGGTCCTGCACCGGGCGGATGTTGATTTCCGGAGCGACTGGCCCTCCACCTTCCCAGATGGCAGCCCCCGCGAAGCGGGCCCGTGAACGACGAATCTTTTCCGGGTTGGCCAGGTCGCCCGGGGCGACCAGCATCTGGTTAAGAGCCACCGTTTCCTTGGTGTGCGTATGCTGTCCACGCAGGTGGACATGGATCATACCGATCTTGTAAACGCGGTCTTCATCGATCGTCAGTTTCAGGTCGACAACGCCCGGTTCCTTGGTGAACACCGTTTGTGTATTGACCTTGGCGAAGAGTCGGCCGAGTTCGCCGTACTTCTCCTGAACTTCGGAGACATCTTCGGCGAGATCGCGGGCACTGAAGTACTGTCCGCTGGAAACATCGAAGTCTTTGAGCAATTCTTCGTTGCTGTAAATCTTGTTGCCATCGATCGCCAGATTCCGAATCCTGTACCGGGGTCCTTCGTTGATGTTGAAGGTGACGGTCACAGTTGACTGATCTTCGGAGAACTGGACGTCGCTTTCGATCTGGACGTCGAAGTAGCCAATGTTGTGATAGTACTTCTTGAGCAGCATCACATCATCGGGAACGGTCGTTGGATCGTACTGACCGCCGAATGTCCAGAGGATTCGCTTCTTGGTCGTCAGCCGAAGTTTGAGCACCTCCGAGGAGACCTCCTGGTTCCCGCTGAACCGCACGGTGGCGACGCGAACCTTTGGACCTTCCGTGATGGAGAAGACGACCGAGCGATCATTGGGATCGCCGCCGGTCTGCAGTTCGACTTCTGCGAACAGGTAGCCTTTCTGCTTGTAATGCTCATGGATTCGGCGAGCCGCTTCCCGGTTCGTGGCGACCGAGAAGGCATGGAGCGGCTTCAGACCGGTGATTCCGGCCAGTTCCTTCTCCTTGAGTTTCTCGTTGCCGACGTACTCGACGCTTCTCAGGATCGGACGTTCCGAAACCTTGTAAACGAGGACGAGTCCGTCATCGGTTCGACGATACACCGGCGTGATGCTGAAGAACCACTTGGTGTTGTACAGCGAGCGAACATCTTCGCGAACCTGGTCTTCGGTCACCGGTCGACCGGGACGCGATTTGATGTAGCCGGCCAGAGCAGCGACCGGGATCGTGGTCGCCCCTTCAATCTGGACATCGACAACTTCTTCGCCGTTCTGCGGTTTGATCTGATTTGGAGCTTCCGAGACGACACTCGAGGGGAGTGCGGAGGTCTGAAGGATTTCCTGCAGATATCCGTTGTCGTCGGTCTCGGGGACTTCGAGCTTCGGTTCCGATTCGGTCGAGACCGGCTGGAACGGATTGTCATCCGCCTTCGGCGCGGGCTTCGAGGAGAACGCGCCGGAGAACGCCGGATCGACATCGTCCGGAGACTGGCCGCGAATTTGAATCGGCTCATCGGACACCGCGACAGGAATTGCCCACGGAGACGCGCAGCCGCTACCGGCCAGCACAACGCTGGTCAGAAGCAGAAGACACAGAGAGCGCAAATGATTGTGGGTCGAAGGATTCGAGGTCGCGAGCGCGGACTGCAGGCGGGAAAGGAGTCCGCACACCAGAGACGAGGGGCGTCCCTGGCGACCGAGATCTTTCGAAGACCAGCTGGGTATGATCATGAGAAGACCTGACGCTGATACACGTTGAGAGATGCCGTACCGGTGGAGATGGAATGGAAGTTGAGACTGGTCACAACGCCGGCCGGAAACTTGAGAGGTGAGGCTTTACGAAGTGAATAGCGGGTAGAATTACCCGATAGGCCGGAAATGAGGCAAGGCGAGTTTGTTTCTCGCTTTAGAGCGGCGGTTTTCGGCCGACTTGAGGCAAAGTTTGCATTCAGCCGAATTTTTCCCGGGGAGAATGCAGTACCCCAAGGCCCCTATTTATCGCATATCGCCAGCAGCGGCGAATGTCGACTCCGCGTCGAAGATCTGATCGTTCGCTTCGAAGAGCTGAGCGATGACATGATGATGTAATTTCATCTTCAATCCGCCGACGCCAAGGGCTCCATAGCAGACAATTTCGCCCTCTTCGCGGGCTTTATCGCCCGATTCGATGCCCTCAATCCCCAGCGGGGGGACTGCGTTCAGGTCGATTGCGACTTTAACGCCTGCAGATTTCTGCAGTTCTTCCAGCGTACAGAACTTCACGCCGGCAGCTCCGGCTGCGATGACGGCATCGACGCCTTCGAGCACTTCTGGCAGATCGTCAGAGGAGCTCATGGCTGCCGGTTCAAGCAGCTGGCTGGCATTATCGATCGCGGCGCAGACCGTGCGGGCCCGTTCTATCGACCGGGAGACAACTTTCACGCGGCAGCCGCATTCCTTCAAAATCCGGGCCACTCGCCGACCGACAGGTCCTGTTCCGCCGAACACAGCAGTGGAGCTGTTGGAAAGGTCGAGATGCCGCCCGGCGCAAACAACAGCAGCCGAAGCCGTGGTGTTGCAGCCGCTGGCGTCCATCATCACCGAGACACGCATCGGACCAAAGAATGTTTCTCGGATTCGGTCGAGCAGGGCCTGACCGGCTTCGATATCACTGCCACCGATAAAGATCGCGGTATTTTGGAGGCTGTTGGGCGAGCGGGTGAAAATCGCTCCCTGCACAAGCGAGACCACGTCAACCGGAGTGACATTCCCGTAAGAGATGAGCTGGTCGACTCCACCGTCAATCGCCGAGATGGCGTCAAAGCTACTGGGCTGAGGATCTGTATCGAGGTGGATAAGAATGCGCTTCATCAGGCTGCTTTTCAGACAGGAAACCGGGGACCAGCTGCCAGAATATTCGAGCCGTCAATAAGAAAACAACTCTTCAGACCGAGATCTGAAGAGTTGTTTTTGAGTTTACGGAAATATGCTTAGGCGCATTTCCGGGTGTTTCGCCGAATGTCTTAGACGCCGGAGAACGGATGCTTAGCAGAGTCCTTCTTGGCGACCATTTCGTCGGCCGAAGGTTCGTTCTTCATCGCGCGTTCGATCGAGAGCTTGGTGGCTTCGTAGTTGTACTCGTAGATCTTCTTGTCGTCGGCGGCGTCCCAGTGAATGAACACACCACAGACGATGACCAGGTTGTCGGCCTGATCCTTTGGAATCGTGCCGGCTTCGACGCAATCGGCAACGGCCTTGGCCACGGCGTACTGAGCCGGTCCGAACATCTGGACAGCCTGCTTGGCGCCCTTGATGGTGACCTTGGTGATCATGACAGTGGACGGTTTCACAGCCAGGTTCGGCTCGAGCACGGCGAGCAGGTTGCTGTGACCAGCCGACTGCTGGGCCAGAGCGTTGGCGAAGGCAACGCCAGCAGGACCATCTTTCTCGCCGATGATCAGGTCAATATGAGCAACTTCATTACCTTCTCCGATAAGGGCTTCGCCAATACGCATTCCCATCTCTCATCTCCTTCGCTGGTGCTTGCTGTTTTGAGTTCGTACTGATTAGAGTGAAATCGGGCGAGACTGGGGCAACGCAATCGACTGCCTCAGACAACTCGCTGACATCGACAATGTCTCGCAGGGTGATGAACTCACGGATCCTGCCGAAAGTCGACCGCACCGATCAGATTCCGGCACGCTTATCTGTTGAATATCAAGTTTTGTCCGCCATTACCAGCTACCCGGACCGGCGGGACAATCTGAGCAGGGGTGCGACTTCGTGAAGGAACAGTCGGAATCAGCCCGTTGCGAAAATCCGTTCAGGCCCCGGCAGGTGCTTATCTCCGGGTACTCCGGACGAGCCGCAGCGTGGTCAGCCGTCCGTGCTGGCCTGCAGCCGATTGTTCTCGATGAATGTCAGGATCTCGATCTTCCGCCCGATTCCTGCCCTGCACCGGGATCAACGCTCGCGGATTTTCCCATGGAGATCCCGTTCCTGCCGACGGGAGGCTGGGAGAATCGTCTTGAGGAACTGAACCGGATCGAATCGAGTCGACCGTTGTGGAGTTCCTCACCCTCCGCGATCAGGCAGGCCCGCAATCCCCTGATACTGCAGCAGCTTCTTGAACAGGCCGGCTTTGACGGCCTGGCCGTTCGGACTTCGAAACAAACTTGGATGCCGCGAGGTGAGATCGACGTTCGCGAATGGATTCGCAAGAGCCGCGGTTCGACGGGAGGGATGGCGGTTCGGCGAGTGCACTCCAGAGCCCCCATCTCGCTCGATGCTGATGAGTTCGACCAGCAGTATGTCGAAGGAGAGCTTTTCTCCGCCCAGTTCTTCAGTACACAGGGGAAGCATGAACTTCTCGGAATGACTCGACTGATCGCGGGATGCCCGGAGTTGCCGGACCGCCCATTTGCGTACGTGGGAAACATCAGCTGTCCCCCGGCAGACGCAGCCGCTTTGAACTCCGAGGTTGAACGGATGGGCCAGTTGTTGGGCGAAGCATTCTCGCTCCGGGGTCCCTGGGGAATCGACCTGTGTCGCCACGCGAGTGGACTGTATGTTCTGGAACTCAACCCCCGCTACACAGCTGGCATGGAGGTTCTCGAACTCGCAACCGGGCAATCGTTCCTGGAACGGCCCCACAGCCTCCAGAAGAGGCGAGCCCGGCCGGCAGATCTCATCGTGGGGAAGGCAACGATCTACGCTCCGCGCGACTTTCTGCTGCCTGCCGACTGGAACTGGTCCGATCTCGGAGCCGCGTCCTACGACTGCTGGGATGTGCCTGAGCTGTCGGACCTGGCTCGGCCGGGAACGCGATTTCAAGCGGGCGATCCCGTCTGCACCGTCTGGGAAAGAACGACGACCGTGGAGAAGTGTGATAAGTTGCTGGATCGCCGACGCGGCGAAATCCATTCCGCGTTCGAGCAACTGACTTAGTGCCGTTCCGTCCGGGTAAGAGGCCGCGTTTCCGGCGAATGCTCTCAGCCGTCGAACCGCACTTTACAACCCGGGAGTTTCTCGGAGAGTTGTAAGGCCCCGGCTGCGGTGATCGATGTGCCGCGCAGATCGAGGTGCTTGAGCTGATCGAGCTGGGCCAGTGTTTCCAGACCCGCGTCGGTGATGTGTTCGCATTGCTTCAGGACGAGGTCCTTCAACAGCAGGGCGTTCTTCAGATGGCCCAGGCAGGCATCGGTCACCGCGGTTCGTGAGAGGCAGAGATTAGTCAGCGAGGGAACCCGCACCAGCGATTTCACCCCGGCGTCGGTCACCGATGTATCACGCAGGTCGAGCCAGGCAAGGTTACGAAGGACCGTGAGAGCCGACAGCGACTCCTCCGGCAGGCTGCAACGCTTGATGGCCAGAGCCTGCAGAGCATGAAGGTTTCGGATATTCCGGAACTGATCGGCATCCAGATGCAGGTCCTGCAGCTCCACGTTCTTGAGCGTACGCAAGGTAACCAGAGCATCGAACCAGTGCACGGCGGGAGCGGTCGTCTCATCGGCCCTCAGAGCGATTGCTTCCCCGGTTTGATTCTTCTTGACCTGAATCCCGCTCAACTCAAGCCGATCGATATTACGAATCACCGTGCTCTCCGGCTGCTGACCGGCGTCGGTCTTCAGATTCACGTGCGGCCGGACATCCTGAAACTGTTCAATCCCCTTCGCGGAAACCGCTGACTTCCGGACATCGAGGGCGACCAGTGAGCCGACGCGGGCAAGCAGTTTCAAACCGTGATCGCCAACCGCTGTCCCGGCAACATAGAGCCGCCGCAAGCGAGGCAGCCGGGAAATGACTTCGACCGCTCGATCGGTAATCGGCGTCCCCCCCAACTCCAGCGATTCCAGGCGAGCGAACTGAAGCAACGGCAGGATGCCGTCGTCTTCGATTCGGTTTCCGCCCAGTTTGAGCGTCTGCAAGCGGCGAAAATAGGTGAGTGCGTTCAAGCCGTGATGAGTGAGATGCGTGTGACGCAGGTCGAGTTTCTCAAGCAGGACCAGTCGCTGTAGCCATTTCAGAGCTCCGCCCGTCAGCGGAGATCCACCGAGACTCAACTCCCGAAGTGAGACGAGCCCTTCGAGGTGATGCAGCCCCGCTTCAGTCACACCGACTTTGTTCAGATTGAGCGTCTTCAGGCCGCGGAGTTTTTTGAGAGCCATCAGGCCCTGATCGGAGACTCCGGTTTCGGCCAGACCGAGGGCCTGCAGATGATCCAGAGCCGTGACGCGGTCGAGTTCCTGATCGGAGAAATTGGTCCCGGAGAAGTCGAACTCGGTGATCTTTGGAAAGTCGAGGAACCGCTCGCAAAGTGAAGGCGAAAGGTGCATATCCCGCAGCGCGAGAACCTGAATCTGCTCGTCCCCCTTGAGCCGACTGAGCAGCGTTTCCGCCTTCTCACTGTTGGCTTTTTCGAGCTTCCAGGAAAAGACGTCCGTGGGCAGCGGCAGAACAGAGACATCACCGCGATTCCAGTCGAAACGGGCCAGATCCACCTGGATGCCCTCATCGGTCTGTTTGCAGTGTGCCCCCAGAGACAGCCAGTGTTCGAGATTCGAATTGGAGGATGAATTCGTCACGAGAAAGTCCCGTCAGTCGTCGATGAAGTTGATTCGGAGAGACCGGTCCTGAGCAGCCGAAAACTGGTCAGCTCAGACGTAACACGTTGCGGACATCCGATTCCGGAACTCCCGTGACCACCTCCACGTGGCCCAGGCGACTGGGAAGCACGAACCGGAGCTTGCCGGCTTCCGTCTTCTTGTCGATCTTCATGCGGTCGATCACGTCATCGGCCGAGAACGAAACTGGTTTCGGCAGTTCCGTCGGCAGGCCAAGACTGGAAAGCAGATCGAGTTGTCGCTGCGTCACCGATTCTTCAATCCGACCGAGATTCACGGCGAGCCGCGAGGCGTCAATCATGCCGATGCTGACCGCTTCGCCGTGCATCAGTTCGCCATAGCCACACAGGGCCTCATACGCATGAGCGAAGGTGTGTCCATAATTGAGAATGGCCCGTAGTCCCGACCGTTCATATTCGTCCTGCTCGACCACATCGGCTTTGAGACGACAGCTGCGGGTGATGACTTTGACCAGCGTTTCCGAGTCGCGATTGTTCAATGCATCGATACTGTTCTCGAGGAAGGCGAAGAACTCTTCATCGAGGATGACGCCGTACTTCACGACTTCGGCCAGACCCGAACGATAATCCCGTTCCGGAAGTGTCTCCAGAGCCTTCGTGTTGATCCAGACGCCGAGCGGCTGGTGGAAGGCTCCGATCAGATTCTTTCCCTGAGCGTGATTGATGCCGACCTTGCCGCCAACCGAACTGTCGACATCGGCCAGGAGTGTGGTCGGCACCTGCACGAACGGAAGTCCGCGGTTGTAAGTTGCCGCGACGAAGCCGGCCAGATCGCCAATGACGCCTCCTCCGACCGCGATGACAACCGTTTTACGATCGGCTCGCATGGAGACCAGCTGATCGTAGATCAGCCCGGCGGTTGCCTGCGATTTCGAATTTTCGCCGGCGGGGACGACAGTCAGTTCAGCATTCCATCCCTGCTGCTGAAGAGCCTCGTGCAGTTGTTTTCCGAACAGTTCGGCCACATTGGTATCGGTAATGACCAGCGTTGTTGGCTGCGCTGATTTCAGATGGCCGATGCCGTTCAGCCAGTTCTGAATCATCGGCGGAAG
The DNA here is from genome assembly GCA_017795105.1 of Planctomycetaceae bacterium. Lineage (GTDB taxonomy): Bacteria > Planctomycetota > Planctomycetia > Planctomycetales > Planctomycetaceae > Rubinisphaera. The sequence continues at coordinate 3,303,293 of CP051247.1, read as the reverse complement.
TGCGGAGACGTCGGCGGCATCGACCACGATGTCATACGATCGTTCGGCCAGATTCACATGCACCAACTGTCGAGTGAGATCTTCGGAAGACTCGATCTGATCGACCATCAGAGTACCTGAATTACAGTGTTCATCGGGGCTAAAACCGAAACGGACGGATGTCATGTCGACCGTGCGCACGGCTGTGGACGAGATATCACCTGCGGAAAACTACGAGGCTTCGAATCAGGAGAGCAGCCGTATGAATGGAGACCGTTTCGCGAAGACCCGGTTCATCCCGCCGTTCCGTTCGGCAACGTAGTCCGCACATTGAGGACTTACCAGCCGGCTCGACAACAACGGAAAATGACGGCTTTGAGATTAAAAAGATTGCTCTTGCCTCTCCTCGGAGTCGAATTGATAATAGTAGCGACTCACCTGTGAGATGACTACAGCACCCCCGAGGTCATGATCGTCGGGTCCCCAGGGTCCGGCGAATCATTCCTGGAACGAAGCTGAGCGGCAACGGCTGGCGAAGGCTTCAAACGGTTCCCGACATCTCCATATTTCACAATCGGATGAAGACCATGGACGGTCGCGACAACAACCACGCCAGGCTCGTTCACTGACGATACGGGTTTGAACGCGTGGTTTTTATGCTGCGCACTCGGATTTCCCGACGGCGTTGACAGGTAAGTTATCACCGTGTTCTGCAGTGGGAACCGTTCCCCTGCAAACCACAGACACGACAAAAGTGTGGCGCTCAGGATGAATCCTGCACTCGATTTGAAAGACGCGTCTATTGAACTGACAACTGGACGATTGCCACTCACGACGCGCGGGTAGCGCCGGCTTCGGCCGACGTGTTCTCTTTCTGGAAGGGGAATACCGTGACGAGCGGACAACAACTACTGCAAAAACTGGCCTCACAAACGGAGAACGATTCATACCGACAGGAGCATTGGGAGGGCTCATTCGCCGATTACCTCGATATCGTGCGAACGTCTCCCAAAGTTACCCGCTCTGCCTGGCAGCGTCTTTACGACATGATCACGCAGGAGGGGACTTACGAGTTGGAGGGAAATCGGGAGAAGCTGATTCGCTATCGCTTCTTTGATGACCCTCATAACGACGGCCAGGATGCCATCTTCGGACTGACTCGCCCGCTGATGGAACTCGTCAACGTTTTCAAATCCGCGGCTCTGAAATATGGAGCCGAACGCCGCGTCCTTCTTCTACATGGACCGGTCGGATCTTCGAAGAGCACGATTGCCCGACTGCTCAAACGCGGCCTCGAACGCTACAGCCGCACTGAAGACGGAGCCATGTACAGCTTCGGCTGGAAAGAAGCCGATGGCTCCGTCACCTGGGATCCGATGAATGGCGATCCCCTGCAACTGATTCCCGGCCCTCACCGTCAGCGCCTCTGCGAAGAACTGAACGCTGCCCACAGCGATTCCGATTACGAGATCGAAATTGTCGGCGACATCTGCCCGCTCAGTCGCTTCTACTTTCAGGAACGGATGCGCGAACACAATGGCGACTGGACCAAGGTCCTCGAAAGTGTCGTCATCCGTCGCGTTGTCCTTTCCGAACAGGACCGCGTCGGCATCGGCACGTTCCAGCCCAAGGACGAAAAGAACCAGGACAGCACCGAGCTGACCGGGGATATCAACTACCGCAAGATCGCCGAGTTTGGCAGCGAGAGTGACCCGCGAGCCTTCAACTTCGATGGCGAATTCAATGTCGCCAACCGCGGACTCATCGAGTTCATCGAAGTGCTCAAGCTCGACGTCGCCTTTCTGTACGATCTCCTCGGAGCCTCGCAGGAACACAAGATCAAGCCGAAGAAGTTCGCTCAGACCGACATCGACACGGTGATCATCGGTCACACGAACGAACCGGAATTCCGCAAGCTCCAGTCAAACGAGTTCATGGAAGCGCTGCGGGACCGCACGATCAAAATCGATGTTCCGTACGTGACCAAACTGTCCGAGGAAATTCGGATCTACGAAAAGGATTACAACCAGCGCCGCGTCCGGGGCAAGCACATCGCTCCGCACACGCTCGAGACGGCTGCCATGTGGGCCGTGCTCACGCGACTGGAAGAGCCGAAGCATCACGGGCTGACCGTGCTGCAGAAGCTGAAACTCTACAACGGCAAGTCGCTGCCCGGCTTCACGGCTGAGAACGTCAAACAACTTCGCCGCGATGCAAAAGGCGAAGGGATGCACGGGATCTCCCCCCGCTTCGTGCAGGACAAGATCTCGAACGCGCTGGTGGTCAATTCGCTGTCCTCAAACCTGAACCCCTTCATGGTGCTCAACGAGCTCGAAGAAGGTCTCAAGCATCACTCACTCATTCCGAGTGAGGAAGTCCGCGAGTACTACCGGCATCTCATCTCGATGGTCAAAGAGGAGTACACCGATCTGGTGAAGAACGAAGTCCAGCGAGCCATCGCCGCCGACGAGGAAGCTCTCACGCGTCTGTGTGCCAACTACATCGACAATGTGAAGGCGTACACACAGAAGGAAAAGGTGAAGAACAAGTTCACCGGTCAGGACGAGGAGCCGGACGAACGGCTGATGCGTTCGATCGAAGAGCGGATCGACATTCCGGAATCCCGGAAAGACGACTTCCGCCGCGAGATCATGAACTACATCGGAGCCCTGGCCCTCGACGGCAAGACGTTCAACTACCGCACCAACGAGCGGCTGCAGAAGGCGCTCGAAATGAAACTGTTCGAAGACCAGAAGGACACGATCAAACTCACGTCGCTGGTCTCGAACGTGGTCGACGCCGAGACGCAGGAGAAGATCGACATCGTCAAATCACGGCTCATCCGCAACTACGGCTACGACGAAGAATCCGCGACCGACGTCCTCCAATACGTTGCCAGCATCTTCGCCCGCGGAGACGCCAAAAACGAATCCTAACATCGAGGGGTGCCACTGGCTCCGCCAGTGAGCAAATTCTCAATCGAGAACCGGGTGCCATGCCCACGCTCGCGTGGGCATGCGCTCAAGAACGCGAAACAGAACGCAGGCTGGGACAGGCAACGCCGTATCCCAGCAGAAAAAGGGTAGCCCCGGTTGCTCCGCTACCGGGGCCGACGAAGTCGGCAAGAGGTCTCGGTTCATACTCGCGAATCTCCAAACCTCCTGTGGCTGCGCCACCCCGGTTGATTCAACCGGGGCTACCCCGTCTTGAGAGTGACAGGAGTTGAATGCGAGTAAGTCGAAGACAGCATGCCCACGCGAGCGTGGGCATGGCACCCGATGGCGATTTGAGAGCGGCCTTTAAGGCACGCGAGAGCGAGTAAGGCGGGACCATGACCCAGAACATTGACCGGGATCTGCAGCGATTCAAGCACATCGTCAAGGGGAAGGTCCGCAGTAACCTCCGCAAGTACGTGACCCATGGCGAAATGCTCGGCCGCAAGGGCCGCGAGGTCGTCAGCATTCCGGTTCCCAATATCGATATCCCTCACTTCCGCCACGGCAAGAAAGGCTCCGGGGGAGCCGGCCAGGGGGAAGGCGAAGTCGGTCAGTCACTCGGTCCTGGCGAACCGGAACCGGGAACGGGAGAAGCCGGGAGTGAGCCGGGCCGTCACGTTCGCGAGGTCGAAGTGTCGCTCGAAGAACTGGCGATGATGCTCGGCGAAGAACTCGAACTGCCGAACATCGTTCCCAAGGGAGCGGAAACACTCGTCGCGGAAAAGGATCGCTACAACTCCGTCTCGCAGGTCGGCCCCGATTCCCTGCGGCACTTCAAACGAACCTTCAAGCAGGCCCTCAAACGACAAATCGCAACAGGACAGTACAACCCCGATCGCCCCATCGTGATCCCGACTCGCGACGACACCGTTTACAAAAGCTGGACGACCGTCAGCGAGCCGCGAGCGAACGCGGTCATCATCTATGTGATGGACGTCTCCGGTTCGATGGGCGATGAACAGAAAGAGATCGTTCGCACCGCGGCCTTCTGGATCGATACCTGGCTGTCGTCGCAGTATCGCGGCCTTCAGAAACGGTACGTCGTGCACGACGCGGCTGCTCATGAAGTCGATGAAGATACGTTTTTCCGCATCCGAGAAAGTGGCGGCACGCGGATCTCCTCGGCCTACGAACGCATTCAGCGAATCATTGAAACCGACTACCCGGTCGCGGACTGGAATATCTATGTCTTCCAGTTTTCCGACGGCGACAACTGGGGCGACGACAACAACGCCTGCCTGTCGATCCTGAAAAATCACATTCTCCCCGTCAGCAATCTGTTCTGTTACGGACAGGTCGAAAGCCCGTACGGCTCCGGGGAATACCTCCGCGAAGTCCGTCGCATTGCCGAGATCTTCGACAATGTGACCACCTCGCTCATCGAAGACAAAAACGGCATCTACGGCTGCATCAAAGATTTCCTGGGGACCGGAAAATGAACCCTCAGCCTTAGGTCAGGCACCGCCTGACGCGAATGTTCCACACAACGTTTTTTCGTCAGGCAGTGCCTGACCTGCAGGTTTGGCGACCGTTCGATCCCTGCAAAGGGGTGCCACTGCTGGCGGGTCCAGCAGTGCGAATTCAGTCGACGCCTGCCAATACCAAACGACCACGGATGTTTCACGCCGAGAGGCAATGAGCCATGACGATCAGTACCTATCGACCGCTGCCCGCTGAGATTCGGGCGATACAGGATGAGATGGAAGCGATCGCGGCCAGCTACGGGCTCGACTTTTATGAGACCATCTTCGAGATGCTCGATTATGAAGAACTGAGCATGTTCGCGGCTTACGGCGGCTTTCCCATCCGGTATCCGCACTGGCGGTTTGGGGCGGAGTTCGATGAGCTGATGAAGGGCTATTCGTATGGTCTGCAGAAGATCTACGAAATGGTCATCAACACTGATCCCTGTTACGCCTATCTGCTCAGCTGTAACTCGATCACCGATCAGAAGCTCGTCATTGCCCACGTTTACGGCCACTGCGACTTCTTCAAGAACAACGCCTGGTTTGCGCCGACGAACCGTCGGATGCTCGATCAGATGGCCAACCACGCGGCCCGGATCAATCGCTACATCGACAAGTACGGCCACGAGCCGGTCGAAGAATTCATCGATGCCTGCCTGTCGATCGATGACCTGATCGATCCCTATGCTCCGCACATCGTCCGCACCGCGGCGAAGGAGCGGAAGTCGGTCATTCCCGGCGACGAACAGTTGCAGGCTCCCGAACGGAAGTTTCAGGCCAAGGAGTACATGGACTCCTACATCAACCCGCCGGAAGTCATCGCCAAAGAACAGCAGGCTCAGCAGGAACTTTTGGAGCGGCAGCAGATCACCCGTTCGTTCCCCGATCGCCCTGAACGCGACGTTCTTCAGTTTTTAATCAACCATGCCCAGCTGCGGGAGTGGCAGCGGGATGTCCTGTCCATCATCCGGGATGAGGCCTACTACTTCGCCCCGCAGGGGCAGACCAAGATCATGAACGAGGGCTGGGCCAGTTACTGGCACTCGACCATCATGACCGGCCACGGACTGACCGACGCCGAGGTGATTGATTACGCCGATCATCACTCGGGCACGATGGCGACCAGCCCGACGCGGCTCAATCCGTACAAGCTCGGCATCGAACTGTTCCGCGACATTGAAGAACGGTGGAACAAGGGACAGTTCGGCCCGGAATGGGAAGCCTGCGACGATGCCCATGAACGGGAACGCTGGGACAAACAACTCGGGTTAGGACGCGAAAAGATCTTCGAAGTCCGCCGCATTCACAACGACATCACGTTCATCGACACGTTTCTGACCGAAGACTTTTGCCGAAAACACAAGCTGTTCTCCTTCGCCTACAACGATGAGAACAAAACCTACGAGATCGAGTCCCGTGAGTTCGAAGAGGTGAAGAAGCATCTGCTGAAGAACCTGACCAACTTCGGGCGGCCGGTGATTCGTGTGATGGACGGCAACTACCTCAACAGGGGCGACCTGTACCTGCAGCATCAGTACGAAGGTAACGAACTCAAGATTGATTACGCCGAGGACACGCTGACGAACATCCAGAAGATCTGGGGCCGCTGCGTATATCTCGAAACGGTGGTGGATGACATTCAATGCCTGATGACGTTCGACGGTCACGAACATCAGCGGGCTCCACTGATCAAGAACTGACCGCATCGGCTGCGATCCCGTCGAGTCGATGAACTTTCGAGGTGATGACCATGAGTCTGACCAGCCAACTTGAACAGAAGCTGAAGAGCACGGCTGCAGCCGGTCCGCAGGGACAGTGTTCTCTCAGCATGACATCGGGATCCGATCAACTCGATCTCGACCTGCAGGCACTCGATTCGATGAGCTGCGCTCTGCTCGAACTCCGTCTACAACTCGCGAAGCTGCAGAGCAGCTCGTTCGACGACATCAAGAAGTGGGCGGAAGCGATCTCGACCCGCATCACCTATCTCCTCGAACAGGTCGCCCCCCTCGAGTTCGACAGCGTCAGTTCCTCAGCCGTCATCCGTTCCGCCCAGCCGACCCAGTTGCCGGATGGTGCGGTCTATTACGAACTCATCCTCCAGGCGACCGGCAGCAGCACGGTCACGCTCAACCGCTATCAGGCCGTGAAAGGCACCCCGGGCCGCAGCCAGGTCGCCATGCAGCTGACGCACGAAGTCCTCGTGAAACTCGTCAATGACCTCATCGCCACCAGCCCGGGTACCCCCTGACGGTGAAACAACGGATGGCCCAGACGTGCACGTCTGGGTGACGAAGTCACAGGAAGCAGGTATCAATCGCTCTCTCCTCCATCGAGACAGAGAACGTCGGTCAGCGACCTCTTGTGGCTCCGCCACTCAGACGCACGCGTCTGAGCCATCCTTGAGACCACCCTGCACTTTCCAGCATCTCACGCGGTGAATCACTCCGGATCCACCGTTACAGAAACGGGTAGCCCCGGTTGCTCCGCTACCGGGGCCGACGCAGTCGGCAAGAGGTTTCAAAGATCGATACAACTTCGGAGCGTACTGGGGGACCTCGTGTGGCTTCGCCACCCCGGTTGAATCAACCGGGGCTACCCGAAAGTCAAAATGATCCCGGCGACGACGTAAGACTCCGGACAGTAAACGTCGGTCAGCCGCCTCTTGTGGCTCCGCCACTCAGACGCACGCGTCTGAGCCATCCTTGAGATCGCCCTGCTCTTTCTACCATCTCACGCGGTGAATCTCCCCGGTCCCTCCGTTACAGAAACGGGTAGCCCCGGTTGCTCCGCTACCGGGGCCGACGCAGTCGGCAAGAGGTTTCAAAAATCGATTCAACTTCGGAGCGTATGGGGAGACCTCGTGTGGCTTCGCCACCCCGGTTGAATCAACCGGGGCTACCCGAAAGTCAAAATGATCCCGGCGACAACGTAAGACTCCGGACAGAAAACGCTGGTCAGCCGCCACTTGTGGCTCCGCCACTCAGACGCACGCGTCTGAGTCGTCCTTGAGATCGCCCTGCTCTTTCTACCATCTCGCGCGGTGAATCTCCCCGGTCGCTCCGTTATCATCAGAAGCGGCTGCTCGGCTGCGGGGAGCCGGGACGTTCTTTTCTCCTGTCCGTGATTCTGCGGACTCTGCCGGATTCATCGCGATGTCACTGCTGAAGTCTGCCCTCTCGGATATTGAAGACCGTCTGCACGCCGGGGAAACGCTGATGTTTCTCCAGACCGACGACGAGCCCCGCTGGCTCGATGTGCTGCAGACGTTTGCTGAAGAGAACGAGCGTCCTTTGTACGTCTGGTCGCTGAGCACCGGGCTGATTTCCGGCGACGGAGTTAAACAGCCCGAGTCCCGACAGCCGGTCGCGTTTCTCAGTCAGCTGGCCGCACTGCCGGCGAATGCCATCGTCGTTGCCAAGGATCTCGGATACTTCCTCGACGATCCGACCTGTATTCGGCTGCTGCTCGATCAGGCTCAGAAAACGACTGCCGCTGCCGTGCTGGCGATGGGATCGGAGTTCGATCTGCCGACCAGTCTGCGGAAGGGAACCACTCTGCTCCGACTGCCGCTGCCCGACTTCGACGAGACGGCCATCTGTCTGGAACAGTCGCTCGATGAACATGCACCGGGGCTCGAAGTCTCGCCCGAGTTCAAAGAGCGAATGGTCAAGGCCGTCATTGGACTGTCCCTCGCTCAGGCACGGAGAGCGTTCAATCGCGTCGTTGCCGGTCGCAGTGATCTTGGCGAAGAAGTCATGACACAACTGGTCTCCGAGAAGAAGCAGCTGCTGCAGGGATCGGACCTGCTTGAGTTTCACGATCTCGATGAAACCGCCGATGACATTGGCGGTCTCGACGGTCTCAAAGACTGGATCACCCGCCGGGCCCGTGCCTTCAGTCCGGAAGCCCAGAAGAAACAGGTGGGCCAGCCCAAGGGCGTGTTATTACTCGGCGTGCAGGGTTGCGGAAAAAGTCTGTCGGCTCGCGTCATTGCCCGGCAGCTGAGTTTCCCGCTGGTTCGACTCGACTTCGGCAATCTGCTGCAGAGCGAACGGGGCACCTCCGAACAGAACCTGCGGGAAGTGCTCCGCATGATGGATTCCATTTCGCCAGCCGTGCTGTGGATCGAAGAAATGGACAAGGGCTTCTCCGGCCTCGACGGCAGCGGCGAAGAACAGGGGGACGCAGCGATCGCCCGAATGTTCGGCCTGTTCCTCACGTGGATGCAGGAGCACAAGTCACCGATCTTCGTCGTGGCCACCGCGAACAATATCGAGAACCTGCCGCCCGAACTGTTGCGGCGTGGCCGCTTCGATGAGCTGTTCTTCATCGACCTGCCGAACTTCCACGAACGCAATCACATCTACCGTATTCACCTGGCCAAGCGGGGCTGCAAACCGGACCAGTACAATCTCGAAGAGATCTCCGACAAGACCGAAGGGTATTCCGGAGCCGAGATCGAACAGATCGTGAACTCGGCTGTCATCGAAGCCTTCACCCGCGATCGGCTGCCGACCCAGAAAGACATTCTCGAAGCAGCCGATGCGATCGTGCCGCTGTCGATCACGATGGAAGAGAAGATCTTCAACCTGCGCGAGTGGGCTCGCTCCCGCTGTCGCCCCGCCACGCCAGACAGTCGCGTCTTCCGGATGATCGAAGACGAGCACCGCAAGGGCGAACTGGCGATGGATGACGACGACTTCCCGGATCCGTGGATGGATCCGCTCCACTCCGGCGACCTGTCGCGAGCCGTGCTCGAATATGTCCGGGCTCTCGACAACGTGTTGATCCCGAAACTGCTGGACGAATTCAGCAAGCACATTTCCGTTACCGGCCAGAGTGCGATCGCGCTGGAGTCGGACACCAACGTGCATATCTGGCAGGGGCTGGATAACAACCTCGCCGAAGCGATTTCCCGGTACATCAACAACAAGCGGATTTTCCTGAACCCGATCGATCCGAAGTTCTACCAGAAGATTGGCACGGTTCTGAAAGTCCCCTGCCTGACCGAACTCCGCGAGAAACGACTCCCCCGAGAAGTCTGGTTTCCGGTCTCTCTCCGGATCATGCCGCCTCCACAGGGAAGTGGGCGACTGCGAAGCGTCGTCGTGATTGAAGAAGAGAAGCCGGCGTAGAGCTGAAGAATTCGCTTCTCGAAGCAATGATTCCTGAGGCTGCGAGTCGTCCGCAATCCGCGTTCGCAGAGCGGAACCTACTGGAGTTGAATTGGCCTCGGGGCGGTTATTGAATCGGGATCTGGTCGCCGACCATAGTTTGCTGATCCTGGATGTACTCGCGGTACTGGCGGTCGAGGGTGCCGTACGAGACACCGGTCAGCTTATCGAGGCCCTGGACGTTCCGCTGGATCGACGGATTCGAGTGATAGATCTGGGCCAGATACTGCATGAGAGCCGTGCGGTAGACGCCGTTTTCAAAGTGCATGAAGAAGTGCGCCAGTCCTGAAGCCTGGCTGTATCGCTGTTGCAGCGTTTGTTGATCACCCTGCTGATACGGGATCATGCCGAGTCTGGAGAAGACCTGTAGCGGAATGTAAAAGTCTTCTTCGAGCAGCCGATGTCGAGCCCAGTAGAAGCGAATGAATCGTGGATCGCCCACGGAATAGTCGAAGCCGTCCGGCGTCTCGGTCACCTGGAAGGACTCCATGTAACAGGCGATTCCCTCGACGATCCAGAAGTGTCCTTCGCGGCCGACGTCCCGTTGCGCCAGATGGCTTTCGTACATCAGCTGGTGCGTCGCTTCGTGAAAGATCGTGGCGTCGTTGTTGGCTTCCGGATCGTAATAGAAGTAGGAAACCCGATCTTCGAGCTGATACAGACCGTTCGTCATCGCAATCTGCGGAATGCGGCGGATCAGCCGTTCGACGTATTCCTGCTTGCTGCGGAAGAAGTGGACTTCGTATCGCTGGCTGCGGTTCTTACTTCGACCGGTGGTCGAGTCGAAGAGTTGCCGAATCTGTTCCGGCGAATTGTAGAACGGGGCGAATGTGCTGATGAAGTAGTCGTAGAACGTTTCGAGTTTGCGTCCCAGCTCGACCCCTTTCTCCAGACTGACGTTGGTTTTGATCTGGAAGTGCTCGGTTTCGATGTCCCAGCCCTGCGTGAAGTTCTGCCGCAGCAGTTGTTCTTTCTCGGCGGAAATCCATGTGTTGTGGTAAGGGCGTTCACCGGCTTCGTAGCGTTCCCGATCATCTTCCCGAATCCAGCCGAAACGGGGATGATCGATTTCCCGACTGCGGAGTTTGTCCCGCTCGAAAGCGGTCATCCATTCGTCCCCCTGTCGCACGTAGCCTCGCATGGGACGAGCCTGAGTGTGATCGGGGTCGAACTGCAGCAGCAGATTGATCAGTTCAAAGGCAAACGTTGGGGCGAGCCGCTGACTGCGTCGGGCCAGCAGATAGAGCTGTCCTGCATAATCTTCACATTCCTGGCGAAACTGCACATGCAGAGCCCGAAGTTCGGCGGGCATGTCGAACGGGATCGCGGGTTGCAGCTTGCGAGGCAGCGGCTTCATCGCTTCGCTGTCGCTGGTCAGGATCTCGAGCCGATCGGCGATTTTCTGGTCAAGCTCGCGATCTCCCAGCCGAACGGCCTGCTGCTGCAGAGACGTGAGTGTCTCCACGAATTCCGACGTTTCCTCCTGATAGTCTTCGTACGCCTTCTCCAACTGGTGTTGGGTCTGAGCGAAGAGACGGCCGTTCGGCGTTGTCGGCTCCAGAAGCAGCCCCAGGCAGAGAACCAGAAGAGCCGCACGGATCATGAAAGCAGACGGGATTCGCATAACTGTCTTCACAATAAACTCTTACGGCATCGTTATGCCTTCGGGGCAGTTCGTCGGACGGTCCGAAGCTGGATCGCGGCTTGGATCTGCCACGGGCACGAAAAGTCGGTGTTCTTTTCCACGCAACCCGCCATTGACCCCATTTTACAATCGCAATAACATTTTGCATTGTGATTACTTAGGGCACAGAACGAGGCGCATGCTGTTTTTCGCAGGCGGTCCGGCGCGATGTTTGCCTGAGGACGTAATGCCTCGAAATCAGGGTGAGCCGCTGTCAGTTTGGCATCCGCTCTTATTCTGCCTCATATCTCTTTGCACGCATAGACCAGATGGACGCCGCACGAACAGGATTGGTTCGTCGAGCTGGCGTCTTCTGAGGATCGGAACGTCATGGAATTTCTGGAACGTCTGGGAGACTGGTTCACCGGATTGACTGCCTGGGTCGACTCGTTCGTCAAGCGGTTTTTCGGCTCCGACAACGAGCGCATGATTCGCAAGATCGGTTTCGTGCGCGACAAGGACGGCAACGACAGCATCATTCCGGGAAGTCTGCTCGATCGCATCAAGCAGCTCGAACCGGAGTACGAGCGGCTCACGGAAACCGAACTCAAAGAGCTGACGCCGAGATTCCGCAAACGCCTCGCCGATGGGGAGACTCTCGACGATATTCTACCCGATGCCTTTGCCGCGACTCGGGAAGCCGGCAAACGATTCCTCAAGATGCGTCATTACGACGTGCAGATGGTGGGGGGGTACGTCCTTCACAAAGGCAATATCGCCGAAATGGTGACCGGGGAAGGTAAGACGCTCGTTTCGACGTTGCCGGCTTACCTCAATGCTCTCGGCGGCAAAGTCCATGTTGTCACGGTCAACGACTATCTGGCCAAACGCGATATGGAGTGGATGGGAGCCCTGCACATCGGGCTCGGTCTGTCCGTCGGGGCGATCCAGTCGCAGATGTCGTATCTGGAACGTCAGGCCGCCTACGCCTGCGACATTACTTACGGAACCAACAACGAGCTCGGCTTCGACTACCTGCGCGACAACATGAAACCGCGTCGCGACATGCAGGTGCAGGGCCCGCTCGACTTCGCCATCGTCGACGAAATCGACAACATTCTGATCGATGAAGCTCGTACGCCGCTCATCATTTCAGGGCCTGCTCACGACGATATCACCAAATATCCGAAGGCGCATCGCATCGCCATGCAGCTGGTGAGAGACGAGCACTTCGAAGTCAAAGAGAAAGAACACACCTGCCACCTGACCGATGACGGGATTCGCCGAGCGGAAGAACTCGCCGGCGTCGACAGCTTCTACACGGCTGGCAACATGGAGTGGCCCCACCTGATCGACAACTCCTTGCGGGCCATCCACCTGTTCAAGAAGGATGTGACCTACGTCGTCGAGAATGGCGAAGTCGTCATTGTCGATGAGCACACCGGCCGCAAAATGTACGGGCGGCAGTGGAGCGATGGTCTGCATCAGGCGGTTGAAGCCAAAGAAGGCGTCAAAATCAAAGAGACGACGCAGACACTGGCCACGATCACGCTGCAGAACTTCTTCAAGCTCTACAAGAAACTCGGCGGGATGACCGGTACCGCCATGACGGAAGCGAGCGAGTTCTACAAGATCTACAAGCTCGACGTCATCGCGATTCCGACCAACCGTCCGTCGCAGCGGAAGAACTTCCCGGACGTCATTTTCCAGACCGCCAACGAGAAGTGGAACGCCGTCGTCGAAGAGATTCGCGATGTCTCCAAGACCGGCCGCCCGGTGCTGGTCGGAACCGCGTCGATCGAAAACTCGGAACTGCTCAGCAAAAAGCTGAACCGCTTCGGCGTCAGACACGAAGTGCTGAACGCCAAGTATCACGAGCGTGAAGCCGAGATCATCTCTCAGGCCGGCCGCAAAGGTGCCGTCACCATTTCGACGAACATGGCTGGTCGTGGTACCGACATTATTCTCGGCGGTAACCCGGAACACCTGGCGTGGGAAGAACTGAAAGAAAAATACGCCTCGCGTCTGGATGTTCCGAAATCGGAATGGGATGCCACCTCCGCACGGATCGCTGAAAAAGGCGGAATGAAGGAAGAGGGCAAGTCGATCAAAGACATCGGCGGTCTGTACGTGATCGGCACCGAACGCCACGATGCACGCCGAATCGACCTGCAGCTGCGAGGTCGTGCCGGTCGTCAGGGAGACCCCGGTTCGAGCCGATTCTTCATCTCGCTCGAAGACGACCTGATGCGAATCTTCGCCGGCGATTTCGTTCGCAATCTGCTCGGCTCGCTGGGCATGAAAGACGGCGAAGCGATCGAAAGCCCGATGGTCACGCGACAGATCGAGAAAGCTCAGAAACGACGCGAAGAGTTCCACTTCGAACAGCGAAAGAACCTGCTCGAGTACGACGAAGTGATGGACGAGCAGCGGAAGCGGGTTTACTCGTACCGCCAGCGGATTCTCGACGGAGCCAACTGCCGCCAGCTGATCATCGGCATGATTGAACGTCAGGTCGAACGGGCCGTCGATCACTTCATGTCGCCAAACTATCGCTGGGAAACGATCGCCGCCTGGGCCAACCAGCGGTTCCTCATTGAGGTCGATCCATCCGATATCCGTGGAATGGAAGCCGAGCAGCTCAAGAAGTATCTGCACGAGATAGCCGTTCGGCAGGCCGAAGATGAAATCGCCGAACAGATCGCCGAGTTTCTGCCGGAAGAGGACGAAACTGAGAAAGAGTGGAACTGGCTGGGTCTGTCCCGCTGGTCGAACAATCGTTTCAACCTCAACACGAACGACAAAGAGCTTCGAGCCGCGGGTCGCGATGGGGCACAAATCCTGATCGTCGACAAATCCACGACCATGCTCGAGAAGCTCGACTTCTCGGACATTGATCACCTGCTGGCCGAAGATCTCGGTGCGAAGACAACCAGCGGCTGGGTGCATCAGCAGTACAGTGTCCTGATCGATCCGGTCGAGTTCAAAGATCTGGAACCAGCCGATGTTGAAGCGTTGATTCGCGATCGCGTGCTCAGCGAGTACCGCAACCGCGAGATTGGCTTCCCGGTCTCGGTCGGCATGGCGCGCTTCATGAGTCGTTCCCGCAGCGGCGATCAGTACGATCGTCAGGGACTGGCTCGCTGGGCCGAGTCGCGATTCCGCACTCAGCTCGATCCGGATGCCATCGAAAATACCTCCCGGAATGATCTCGAAGAGATGCTGCGGGAACGAAGTCGCTCCTTCTTCAAAGGGGAAGACGTCTTCAACGAAGTCGAGGACAAGGTCGCCAGTGTCTACAACGGACACGATGCGGATGATCCGAATCGCCCGAACCCGAGCAAACTGCAGGAGATCATTTCCTGGGCGAATCAGGAATTCCAGGCGAGCCTGGAACAGGATGAGTTCTCGAACGCGGACCGCGAAGTTGCCACCAATCTGCTGCTCCGCGAGTACGACAGCCACTATCGTCCGGAGTTCTCCCAGGCCGAGCGGATGATTCTGCTCGAAGTGCTCGACCACGCTTGGAAAGAGCATCTGTACTTCATGGACCATCTCCGCTCCGGTATCGGTCTGGTCAGTTACGCTCAGAAAGACCCGAAGGTCGAGTACAAGCGGGAAGGGATGAAGGCCTTCGATCAAATGTGGCAGCGCGTCGGCGAACAAGTCACTGCCGCGATCTTCCGCGTCGAAACCGAAAGCCCCGATTTCGTCGGCTCGTTGTGGAACATTTCCAGCGCGACTCATGCCGTGCCGGATGCCGCTCCTGCAGAGCAGCCTGCCAGCAATGGGTCTGCTCCCCCGGAAATGTCTCCCGGTGCCGAACCTGGTTCCACGCCACAAACCGTGGACCCGATTCGCAACTTCGGCGACAAAGTCGGCCGCAACGACCCCTGCCCCTGCGGCAGCGGGAAGAAGTACAAGAAGTGCTGCGGAGCGAACGAGTAGGGAGGCGCCAGGCGTTGGGCTTTAGGCGTTAGGTCCTTCGGGGGTTCGAGGTCCACTGAGGTGGAACGCCAAAAATTTCTCAGCCATACCTTCAGCGGGTGGCCCTGATCGCTCGGCTATCAGGGCGGCGAAGCCGTTGGAAGATGCAGAAAGTCCGTCGATGAACGGACCCGGCGATTTTCAGCTCGACGCGCTTGCGGGCGTCTTGAAATTGAGAGTCGAACCCCATTCGACCCCCGAAGCTGCGAATTCCAGGAACTTAAGATTTTCTGGGTAGCCACGGTTGCTCCGCTACCGGGGCCGATGCAGGCGTTGAGTGCGACCTCTTGTGGCTTCGCCACCCCGGTTGAATCAACCGGGGCGACTCTAAAGTTGTTTATTCAAAGCTCCTTGAGCGATGAATCCCGCGTTCCGCGCTGCCGCAAAGAATCGTTAGGGGTTACCCGCCGCTGAAATTCTTCATCAGACCAGCAGTGGGGCGATGACCAGGGCGACGACGCTCATCAGTTTGATGAGGATGTTCAGGCTGGGGCCGGCGGTATCTTTGAAGGGGTCGCCGACGGTGTCGCCGATGACCGCGGCTTTGTGAGCTTCGGAGTTCTTGCCGCCGTAGTTGTCGGCTTCGATATGCTTCTTGGCGTTATCCCAGGCGCCGCCGGCGTTCGACATGAAGAGGGCCAGCATCACTCCCGAGGCCGTCGTTCCGACCAGAAGGCCGCCCAGCATCTCTGCCCCCCCGAGTAGGCCGATGCCAATGGGCGTAAGGATTCCAAGTAGAGCGGGCGCCGCCATTTCCCGAATCGCGGCTCGCGTCGCGATGTCGACACAGCGGGCGTAATCGGGACGGCCGTCGCCATCGAGAATGCCGGGGATCTCGCGGAACTGGCGGCGGACTTCTTCGATCATTTTGAAAGCCGCTCGCCCCACCGCTCCCATCGCGAAAGCCGAGAAGAGATAGGGCAGCATCGCACCGAGGAAAAGCCCCCCCGTGACCAACGGTTTGGTGACGTCGATTCCCACCAGGCCGGTCTGTTCGCGGAATGCGGCAAACAGGGCCAGCGCGGTGAGAGCCGCCGAGCCGATGGCGAAGCCTTTTCCGATGGCGGCTGTCGTGTTGCCGACGGAGTCGAGCTTATCGGTGCGGCCGCGAACTTCGGGAGGAAGCTCGGCCATCTCGGCCAGTCCACCCGCGTTGTCTGCGATGGGACCGTAAGCATCGACGGCGAGCTGTATCCCGGTGGTCGCCAGCATGCCGAGAGCGGCGATCGCAATGCCATACAGCCCGGCAAAGTAGTGCGAGATCAGCACGGCCCCGATCAGGCAAATCACCGGCAGGCAGGTCGAAATCATGCCGACGCCAAGGCCGGCGATAATATTCGTCGCAGGACCGGTCTGGCTCTGCTGAGCAATTCGCTGAGAAGGACCGCGAGTTTCCGCCGTGTAATATTCGGTGAGCAGGCCGATGAAGACACCGGCCACCAACCCGACGACCACGGCCCCAAAGACGCCGAACCGCTGGTAGCTCGTTTCATCAAGCGTGAACGTCTCCGGCACGAGAAACATCACAAGCGGCAACGTCGTCAGGATCATGACGAAGGCGGCTCCGAGCGTTCCCATATTCAACGCGGTCTGCGGATTTCCTCCTTCGCGGGTTTTGACAAGGAATGTCCCCAGGATCGAGAAGACAATTCCGCTGCCGGCCAGAACGAGAGGAAACAGAACCAGTTCAACGGCACCAGCCGCCGCTCCGAGCACCATCGCGCCGATGATCGAGCCGACATACGACTCGAACAGGTCGGCTCCCATGCCGGCCACATCGCCGACATTGTCGCCGACATTGTCAGCAATCGTCGCCGGATTTCGGGGCGAGTCTTCGGGAATGCCGGCTTCAACTTTGCCGACGAGATCGGCTCCCACATCGGCTGCTTTGGTAAAGATCCCCCCGCCGACGCGTGCGAACAGTGCGATTGAGCTTGCGCCCATCGCGAAGCCGCTGAGAATCGGCAGTACGGTCTTATTGAGAGCGGGAATGTCGAAACCAAACTGAGCGGTGTAGGCAAGCAGCAGCCCGGAAAGGCCAAGCAGTCCCAGACCGACGACCGACATGCCCATCACCGTGCCACCGGAGAAGGCGACAAGCAGGGCTTCGTTCAGACTCGATCGGGCCGCCTGAGTTGTGCGCATGTTGGCAGCCGTGGCGATGACCATCCCCACATAACCGGCGACCGCCGAACAGAGTGCCCCGACCGCAAATGAAAGGGCGACGAGTCGCTGTTCGGCCTGGTAGGAGAGACTGAGCAGAAGGGCGACCAGTACCACAAAGATCGCGAGGACTCGATACTCACGGTACAGGAAGGCGTGAGCCCCCTCCCGAACCGCGGCTCCGATCTCCCGAAGCCGGGCGTCGCCGGGGTCGCGTTTGATCACCCAGCGAGATTTAAAGATTCCGAATCCGAGAGCCAGACAACCGGCGGCTCCACTCAGCCAGACAGACAGTTCTTCGTCCATGGTGTTCGTCTACTGCCATTCGATCAGGATGTCAGAGGTGTCATCAGCAGTGTCGGCTGCGAACGCGTCAACATTCGCTGATGTATCTGTGAGTGTACTGATTCCTCTCGGAGCGGAAAGAGGAGTGTGCAAATCTTCTCGCCGAGGGGGTGATTTGCAGCCGAAGTGGTGCGACCAGTTCCGGTTCGATCTGGACGCATCGGAATCGCGCGATAGCATCAACTCCAGTAGCAGAGCGGTCTTGTGAGCGTAATAATCTGCTGTTAGAGTTGAAATTAGAGTGGTTCGGATGCTGCTGCCCATCTGAGCAAGGCCCGTCGGACCACCTTCACGCGGTCAGTCGTTACCGTGAAAATCTGCCGTTTCGACTGACGTCTCAGGATTCTGTTGCGGTTTCGCTCGCCGTCCTCTCTTCTGGGGAGCTTGATTCGCAACCGGCATGGATACCGATTACCATGAGTTCAACTCCCTCCCAGACCCAAATTCGTACGTCCAAACCGGACCGGCGTCCCACCGCAGCCCCCACGGGCCGCATCGCCTGGTCCCCAGCCGATATGGTTGCCCTAGCACGAGGAATGCACTGCAAAATGTACGACTACCTTGGAGCACACCCTGGCGAACATGAAGGTGTTTCTGGTACCCGCTTCGCCGTCTGGGCCCCGAATGCACGCCGCGTTTCCGTGATCTGTGACCGGAACTCCTGGACGCCGGGTAAGGACGAACTTTGGGGAAGCGATTCGGGCATCTGGTCCGCCTTCATTCCCGAGGTCAAAGTCGGCGATACCTATAAGTTCGCCATCGAAACCCAGTCCGGACAGATCCTCGAGAAATCGGATCCCTACGCCTTCTATTGCGAGCAGCCCCCGAAAACGGCTTCGATCGTCTATCAGGACGACTATCAGTGGCAGGACGGCGGCTGGATGGACTATCGCCGCAAGACCGACTGGATGTCTCAGCCGATTTCAATCTATGAAGTGCACCTCGGTTCCTGGAAACGGCCGAAAGATGGCCGACGGTACTACACCTACCGGGAACTGGCCGAGGAGATGCTGAGCTACGTCCAGGAAATGGGCTACACACACATCGAGCTGATGCCAATTACCGAGCATCCATTCGATGGATCCTGGGGCTACCAGACAACCGGCTACTTCGCTCCGACTTCTCGGTTCGGGACGCCGGAAGACTTCAAGTACTTCATCGACAAGTTCCACCAGGCCGGCATCGGCGTGATCATCGACTGGGTTCCGGCTCACTTCCCGACCGACGGGCATTCGATCGGTAACTTCGATGGCACGGCTCTGTACGAGCATGCCGATCCGCGACAGGGTTTCCATCCGGACTGGAACACGTTCATCTTCAACTTCGGCCGCAACGAAGTCCGCGACTTCCTGCTGTCGAGTGCTCGCTTCTGGCTCGATAAATATCACATCGACGGGATTCGCGTGGATGCCGTCGCGTCGATGCTTTACCTCGACTACTCCCGCAAAGACGGCGAGTGGATTCCGAACCGGCACGGCGGGCGTGAGAATCTGGAAGCGATTCAGTTCCTCAAGGATCTGAACGTCATGCTGCACGGCGAGTATCCCGGCGTGTTGTCGCTGGCGGAAGAATCGACCGCCTGGGGCGGCGTTTCGCGTCCGGTCTACGAAGGTGGACTCGGCTTCACCATGAAGTGGGACATGGGCTGGATGAATGACACGCTGCATTACATCCGCCACAACCCGGTGCACCGCAAACATCACCAGAACGAGCTTTCATTCCGGATGATCTACGCCTTCACCGAGAACTTTGTTCTGCCACTCTCGCACGACGAAGTCGTTCATGGGAAGAAGGCTCTCATCTCCCAGATGCCGGGCGACTACTGGCAGCAGTTCGCCAACCTGCGTCTGCTCTACGGCTACCAGTACTGTATGCCGGGCAAGAAGCTGCTGTTCATGGGCTGCGAAATGGGCCAGTGGCACGAGTGGAATCATGACGCCGAGCTCGACTGGGCGCTGATCGGCAACACGCAGCACGATGGCATCCGCAACTTTATCGGCGATCTGAACCGCGTGATGCGGGAGCACCCTGCTCTGCACGAAGTCGACTTCAGCGAAGCGGGCTTCTCGTGGATTCACGCCGACGATGCCGAGAACAGCACCTATGCGTTCTGTCGGATGTCGAAGAACGTGACCGAAACACTGGTCTGTATCTTCAACTTCACGCCGATCCCTCGCGAGAGCTACCGCGTTGGCGTGCCACTGTCCGGCACCTATCGCGAGATTCTCAACAGCGATGCTCACCGTTACGGCGGGACCGATGTCGGCAACGCAGGCAAAGTCGTCTCGACAACGACGCCGATGCACGGTCGGAAGAACAGCGTCGAAGTGGTGCTTCCGCCGCTCGGAATGCTCGTTCTGCGTCACGAAGGCTGATAGCCGCTTCCTCGCTGCAAAGGACACAAGCCACACTCCGGTGTGGCTTTTTTCATGCGCGGCTGCTCGCGGAAGCCTCTACTGCAATTCTTTGCCGCAATGGCGGCAGTGCTTCCGTTCGGCTGGGGTTTCCCGTCCGCAGTGCCAGCAGGTCAGTTTGGCGCCGGTGTTGAAGAGGACGGAGATGAAGTCGAGGAAGGTGGTGCCGCCCCCCATCGTCAGGAAGATGAGAGTCAGCACGACGATTCCGATGAGGAATGGGCCGAGGATGATCCACAACCAGAATGTTCCGACGCCCAGCCACATGAGTAGAGCACCTTGCCTTCCCAGATTGCCCGGTTTGCGGGTCCGTTCGGTTGCCGAGGGCGTACGAGTAGAAATGCGTCAATGTCGGCGACCAGTTTTGCCGATTATCAGGATTATAGCGGGTTTCCCGCCCGGCGGTCGTCCTGCGCGTGTGGAATGTTTCTCACAACGTGCGACGGACGTCACTGACCAGATCCTGACGACAGTACGAGACCATTCCCAAGACCAGACGGAAAATGGGGACGGGAGATCAGAATGAGCGCAATGGAATATGCCCGTTCGGGAATTCGCTGGATGACCTGTCTGGGACTGGTCGTCGCGATCCTCGCGCCTGCTCCTCAGTGCCTGGCATTCGCCCCGAAGGTGATTCGATTTGAGTCTCCCGACGACACAGCCACCAAAGCACCGGCCGTCGCCCTGATTGGAGCGGTCCACTCGCCGGGAACGTACAAGATCTCGACCGAATCGATTGCCCTGCAGGATCTGATCACCCGAGCCGGCGGTCTTCTCGACACCGCGGGCCGGAAGGTTCAGATTGTCCGCGGGGGACGGGCGGGAGTCGTTCTGCTCTACACACCGCAACTCGAATACAAGCTGCGTCCGGGCGATGCGGTCGTCATCGAACAGGCGGCTCCGAGCCGGGCCCGAACCGTTTCGTTTACGAACTCAGAAAAGTCCGATTCGGTCGCCGTCGTTCGCAGTCAGCAACAGCAGACCGCGAAAGGGAATTCGGGTCATGGACACGTGGTCCTGATCGGGCTGCAACCGCATCCAGTGGTCATGCCGCTCTGGGAAACGGGGCTGACAATCGACAGTCTGCTGACTCAATGGCTGAAGCAGCCGTCGCGTGTCGCCGAGGGAACCGTGGTTCTCGCCGGCAATCGCTCCCGGACCAATCCCGGTCTTCTTTCCGACGGCATGGTCCTGGCCGTTCCCTCGCGAGTGGTGAATACGAACGACCTTCCGCGACTGCCCCAGATTCTCGACGTCGCTGACGTTAAGACATCTGCACCTACAACTGCCAGCGAACCGCTGATCCAACCGTCGACTCCGTTCGGCTATGAACCGAGCTGGTCGCAGGAAACGACTTCCGATTCCTCGCAGAGCGACATCTCGACGGATCTGGCACCGGTGCCGGTGAAGCCCTCGATGAACCAGACAGCCACGCCTCCTCAAACCAAAGAAGCCCAGCCGCAGGACGTGTCGCTTCTGCCGCCAGACACGGGATCCAGCGTGTCGGGATTGTCGGTCCCTTCGACCTTGCCGAATCCGACCGCCGAAGCCGTTCCGGCACCAGAGGCTGCTCCGACCTCCGAAATCGCCGCTCACGATGAGGAAACGGAGTCTCGCGTAGCCGCTCTGGTGATCCCCGGCACGGAGGAGACACTGACGGACGCGACCGGACTCGATCTGTTTGAAGAGTTCAACTCAACTCCTGATTCTTACATTGTCACCCGTAACGAAGGAAACCCGGACCGCCGGGATGAGATTCACATGGCAGCCGCTGGCGAAGTGGTGCCCACGCCTCTCGACCGGCCCGGCTCTTCGAGTGCTTCGCTGATCGGTTTCGTTGCAGGGGCGATTGTCGTGATCGGCGTGGTAACGGTGATCTTTGCGTCCATCCGGGCTCATCTGAGTCAGAACGGACTTTCCGAAGAATTGCCTCAACCGGTTCGGGAGAAACCTGTCCGTCGCCCCGTGCCAGTCCAGGAACCGGAGGTGGCGACCGAGAAGTCCACGAACGTTGAAGAACGCGTGCCGGTGATTGAAGAACGGGTGCTCCTGCCGCGGGAGATGAAGTTCTTCGGCAAGCCGCACATGCAGTATGAATTCCGGATCGATGCGGCTCACGAAGTCCCTCGGCCTCATATTTCAGCGGGGGCCCGGGCTGAGCGGGAAAATCGCTCTACGGGACCACACTTCCGTCGTCCGGTCACCAAAGAAGACGTCCAATGGCAGGGCCAGACCGGTCTCTGCGAATCCGAGTATTCCCTGTTCCAGCAGTCGACCACTTCGAACTCCTGAGCTCATTCAGCGAGTCGAACAAACGGTGACGATGCCTACAGACAGGAAGTGGATTGACCATGCAGATCGCAATTGAATTCGGTGGCGGCGAGTTTCGCTCGCTGCGGCGGGAAGGAGGCCGATTACTGGCCCGTCGCGTTCCCACAGACTATGTGGTCGTCAATTCGCTCGATGCCCAGCGGCGTCTGCTGGAGCGGCACGGGGAAGGATTCGCCGCCTGCGATGAAGGCATGCTCGTTTACGGCATGGCCGCCCGGGAACTGGCCGAGCTGCTCTCGATTCCTCTGCAGTCGGTCCTCGATGGCACGCGGCTGCGGCAGAACGATCCGGTTTCCCGTCAGTTGCTCGGAGCACTCGTGGAAGGGCTGTTGCCGCCTTCTCCGCCGGCTGGCTCACGAGGACTGGTCATCGCTGCTCTCAGCGATGAACCGACACTCGATGAAGAGCACGACCTGCAATTTCTCAGTCATCTGGTCAAACTGCGGGGCTACGCCCCTGAAACGATTTCACCGAGTCTCGGACTGATCTTCGGCGAAGGATCGGACTTCGGTTACTCCGGCATCGCCGTTCATCTCGACCACTGTTCGGTCGATGTCTCGATCGCGTTTCAGACGCGGCAGGTCGCCACGTTCACGCTGCCCTTCGGCGGAGCCCGAATGGATCGCGAGATCGCTCTTTCCGAAAAGAATTACGTCCGCCTGCAGGATGGCCGGGAAGCCCTCGATATCCGTCCGCTTCAGGAATGGCGGGAAGGCGTGCTGACGCTGAATCGAATTATCGATCCGCGAACGCTCGAACTGCGAAACCAGTACCGGGAACTGGCGCATGTCATCCTGTTCCGTCTGCAGCAGGAACTGACACCGCGTCTGCTGCACCAGTTGCCACGACGCCTGCCGCTCATCATCGGCGGGCCGCTGGCCAAACCGGCTGGTCTGGAGCACATCTTCTCGCAGTCGCTGCTTAACGTCGAACTGCCGCTGCAAATCTCGGCGCTCCGTCGCGTGACCGACTTCCGGTTTGCTTCGCTTCGCGGCGGACTGCTGCTCAGCGAACTGGTCCAGAGTCCGGCTCTCAAAGCGGCCTGATCCGGTTCCCTCGCAACGTGTCCCTCTTGCCGAATCATTTCCGCTGAAATGAGGGAGCTTTGTTGATCCGGGACCGGTTCGGTTCCGTTGTCTCCGGGCGTGAACCCGCCTGTTGAATCTGTTCACGTGCCGTCGTTGTCGCCAGATCAGACAACGATACTGGATTTTCGATCCCTGAGCGGTGAGAATGGGATCGGGGTGCGTCGCTCGAGAGACGGCCTCCGTCTTTCGACTTGAACCGGAGATACGTGAACATGGGCAGTTACGAACGACCCCGGCTGAGCAGCCTGTTGCCATTCTGGCTCTGCTCTCTTGCGGTATGCCTGTCGGCCATGCTCGCTTCGCCGAGGCTGCATGCCGACGAAACCGATCTGGAGCCGGTCGTCGACGAAGCCGTGGAGAAGGACGCTGGACCACGAAAGACACCTGTCGCCCGCTACGTGGTCGTCGACAGTCCCGTCGATGATAGTGTCTTCCGCACCGTCCGCAACACGGCACTGAAGCTGCAGGAACTGGCTCGCACCGAGGATCGCCCCGCGTTTCTGATTCTCGAGATTCGACCGGGGCAGAGTGAGTTCTATCAGGTTCACGGACTGGCCAAGTTCCTCACCTCCTCCAAGATCGATCGCGTGAAAACAATCGCCTGGGTACCGGAAACGGTGACCGGGAACAACGTCGTCATCGCGCTCGGCTGCCAGGATATTGTCATGCAGCCGGATGCCGAACTGGGCGACATCGGCCGGGGGAAAGCCGTCGATCCCGATGAAGAACAACTTGTGCTCTCGCTGGTCGATAAACGCCACAACCTGCGGCTCAACAGCGATCTAGTCCAGGGGATGCTCAATCCGCAGGTGACGCTCCTTGTGGCGACGATCGAACGCGATGGCGTTTCCGAAAAGCGGGTCGTGACAGAACAGCAGGCCAAGGTGCTTCGCGATAACGAGCTGGCCATCACCGATGTCGAAGTGATCAAGGACAAAGGTCAGCGGGGGATTTTCTCCGGGCAGGCGGCGCGCGAACTTGGCATTCTCGTTTCGCAGACGCTCGACACCCGAGCCGAACTGGCCGACCTGTACGGCATCGATCCGCAGAATCTGCGGGAGCATCGCGGTCAGGGCGAATCGACAGTCGTCAAATTGATCGAAGTGACCGACATCATCGACCCGGTGCTCGAAGCCTTTATTCAGCGGCAGATCGAACGGGCTCTGGTGGAAGACGCCGAGGTGCTGATCTTCCGCATCGAGTCGCCCGGCGGATATCTGATGTCCGGGACCAATCTGGCGAACCTGATCGCCGATCTCGATGAGAAGAACGTGCGGACGATTGCTTACGTGCCCGATCACGCCATCAGCTCAGCTGCCATTACTGCTCTGGGATGTGATGAGATCTACATGGGGCCGGATGGTCAGATTGGCGATGCCGGCGTGATTCAGCAGGAGTTCGATGGAGCCTTCAAACGCGTTCCCGAAAAGCTGCTCAGTCCACTGCGGCAGACTCTGAAATCACTCGCCGAACGCAAGAACCGCCCCTCGGCACTGCTCGAAGCGATGTCGTTCAAAGATCTCGAAGTCTTTCAGGTCACCCATCGCGATACCGGACGCGTCTGGTACATGAGCGAAGCGGAAATCAACGATTCGAACGGCGAGTGGGTCAAAGGGGCGCTCGTGCCGGAGTCGGCCAAGGACCAGCTGCTGACGGTGCAGGATGATCGAGCGGTTGAACTGAAGATCGCCGCCGGCGTTGTGCAGGATCTCGATGAACTCAAAGACCGACTCAACATCCCGGCTGATGTGAAGCTCGACGCCGTCGGCCGGACATGGGTCGACACGCTGGTTTACATTCTGAACGATCCATTCGTGACCGGCTTCCTGCTGTTCGTGGCGATCATCTGTATCTACATCGAACTGCATTTCATGGTCGGGATCTTCGGCATCTGTTCGGCCCTCTGCTTCGGCATCTTCTTCTGGAGTCGATATCTGGGCGGCACGGCCACCGGACTCGAAATCGTGCTGTTCATGATGGGCATCGCCTGCATCCTGATGGAGATCTTCATCGTGCCCGGCTTCGGCGTCTTTGGCGTTTCCGGCGGACTAATGATGGTCCTGTCGCTCGTACTCGCGAGCGAAACGTTCAACAACATAGAACCCGAAGTCGATTCGCAGAAGTTCGTGCAGGTGGTCACAATGCTCACCGTGCCGATCGTCGCGGTGATCGCGACGTCGATGGTGATCAGCAAGTATCTGCCCCAGATCCCGTTTCTGCGGCATGTGGTCCTCACACCCCCGGTCCGTAAGCATGCCGGAGATACCGAGTCACTGCAGTTGAGGCCCGATCTGGCGAACCCGCAACAGGGACTGCACGTCGGTCAGAAAGGGAAAGCAACGACAATCCTCCGCCCGTCTGGGAAAGCCCGCTTCGCCGATGAAATTGTCGATGTCGTCACGCAGGGACCGTACATCCAGCAGGACTCGCCGATCGAGATCATCGAAATGCGCGGCTCCCGAGTCGTCGTCCGCGAACTCTCCAGCGACGCCACGGCGTAAGCTGAAAGGGAACGGGTGGCCCGCCCGTGCCGGGCGGGTGACGAAGTCACAAGAGGTCGCACCATCCGCGCGGTTTCTTTGAAGACCGGACGATTTCAGTACAACACGCGGATGGCGCAGCCTCTTGTCGCTTCCGCGACCCGCCCGCTGAAGCGGACGGGCCACCCGTGAAGTCTCCAGCAATACCCTTGTAAATCTGGGATCGTCGCAGCCCCTTAGGCTGGGATAGGCGTAGCCGTATCCCAGCAAATCGACGTTCAATGCTTAACACCACGTCGCACTCTCATTGCACCGTGCGACGTGTTCCTGGGTATCCTGACCCGACGCGTGAGCAAGGGCGTTCGGCGTGCGTCCCTCACTGACGTATCGGGTTAAGAAAACGACGCTACGAGCGGGGATGTTGACTGATACCACCATGGGGTGGCATATCCGATGTATCGATCAGACCCGTCCCTCCCCGCATCGGCCTGCTCAGAATCGATACGTCAGCAGGCATTCCCCGTTGCTGAACAGGGAGATTGGGCCGTCTTCGGATACCTTGATGACATATCCGTATCGGGAGGCTGCCCGGGCGGCGTGGGTGCGGCCGCCGCCGGAGAGGAACGAGACTTCGTAGGCATCCATCGCGATGATAGAACCACAGCGGAGGACTTTCCCTTCGCGGGAGACCACCGTCAAACCGTCGGACGTCAGCAGACCGATCGCCGCGTTCCGACGTGCCAGAGCCGAAAAATTCGACTGATTCACATTGAGCGCCAGCTGCTCACCGAGCGGGGAATCGTCGATGCGGCCGGCTTCCGGCGGGAGGGCGGAGTCGTCATCGGGAAGAAGAACGACGGTTCCTTTTCGCATGTCCGAAACGGCAAACAGTGTCGGAATCAGCGTCTGTAAGAGTTCTTCGCACAGTCCATGCTCACGCAGCACATCGATCAGAAGTTCCCGGTCGATAAAGTGCCACGCGCGTTTATGACAGCGGAGCTGCTTTCCGTTCGGCAGGGCAATGTTGACGTCGTCGTTGTTGCCAACATAACCGATCCAGGTTCGCGTTCGCGTGTTGTTCAGCATCCCCGACAGGTGATTGTTCGAAACCCGAGCCGCCATGTCATAATGCCGAGGCTGCAGACAGCGGACGACGCCGTGGACGACCTGCTGATTGTCGACGACATAGAAGGCGTTCCGCCCATCGACATAGCGGTACGAGCCCGGCTTGGAAAAGAACTTCGTCCGCAGGAGCACCTTCTGATTGAACCGCTCAAAGACATACAGATTCTCGTCGAGGTCTTCCAGGAAGGGATTGATGTCGCCAACAAAGACGAAGCCCGAAGTACACTTCGCTCCTTCGTAGCGTTCGAGGGCGAGTTCCTGCAACTGGTTGATCAGGAGCACCGGCGTCCAGAAGGTATGGGCTTTCCGGTTCCAGACATACAGCGCGACCATCAGCTCGGCGAAGGAATGGAAGCTGGCAATGCGGAGAGCACTGCGGGTAACGCGGGCCTGATGCGTGACGTACAGCGAAGCGACGACACGCTCGAAGCCGCGGAGTAACTTCTGTTCGGCGTGCGAGAAGGCAAGCGTATCCCGACGGGCTTCAACCACGAATACAAGATCACCATAACGGAGCCAGAGCAGCAGCAGGTGATCGCTGTGATAGCGGCCGGCCGTCTGTCCGTGGTAATAGGGAATTGCATAGCGTCTGCTGAAATCCCGTTCCGACAACTGCCGCGAAACGGTCTCAACGCTCGGCAACAGATCCCGGAGAGCCAGTTCAATGCCCAGGATCTGCTGATTCATGCTCGACTCGACGTGAGAGCGTGCGGCCGTTGCGGACGAGAACGTCGTCCAGTCGTTTCTGTTCTATTCATGGTGCTCACCTCCCTGCTCTCGTAAATCCTGCATTCTCTGACGAATGCGTCGTTCATAGCCGCGATCGACCGGGCGGTAATACTCGCGCTCCTCGCCGAGATAATCCTGATCGACCCAGCCTGAAGCGGCATCATGAGGATACCGATATCCGTCGCCGTGTCCCAGTTCTTTCGCTCCCCGGTAGTGCCGATCCTTCAGGTGCATCGGTACCGGCAGGATCTCACGATGCTGGACGTCCGACATCGCTTCGTTGATGGCCGCGTAAGCCGCATTCGACTTGGGAGCACACGCCAGGTAGGTCGCCGCCTGGGCGAGGATGATGCGGCACTCCGGCATGCCAACCATTTCCGTCGCCTGAGCAGCCGCCGTGGCGATCACCAGTCCGTGGGGGTCGGCGTTGCCGATATCTTCCGACGCGGCGATGATCAGACGTCGGGCTACAAACCGGGGCGGTTCTCCCGCTTCGAGCATGCGGGCCATCCAGTAGATGGCGGCATCGGGATCGGAGCCGCGAATACTCTTAATGAAGGCACTGGCGACATCGTAATGCTCATCGCCGGTGCCGTCGTAGCGAATGGCTTTCCGCTGCATCGACTCTTCGGCCACTTCGAGTGTGACCAGTCGATCCTGCCCTTCGATCTCGGCGACGGAAAGCACAGCGACTTCGAGTGCATTCAAGGCCCGGCGGGCATCGCCGTCTGCTCCCTGAGCGAGGAATTCCAGAGCATCATCGGTCGCACCGACGTTCGACGTGCCGAGACCCCGATCGCGATCGACCAGAGCCCGCTTGAGCAGGTCGACAATATCCGCACTCGTGAGCTGTTCGAACTCGAAGATCTGACTTCGACTCAACAGGGGCGACACGAGGGCGAAGTACGGATTATCGGTGGTCGCCCCGATGAAGATGACCGTGCCTCGTTCAAGGTCTGGCAGCAGTACATCCTGCTGTGTTTTGGTGAAGTGGTGGAGTTCGTCGACGAAGAGAATGGTCCGGCGGCCGGTGGCGGCGAGTTCGTCGCCCGCTTCTTCGAGCACGGCTCGAACTTCCTTCACGCCGCAGGAAGCCGCGTTGAGCGAATACCAGCGGGATTTCGTGTGACTGGCAACGAGTTGTGCGAGCGTCGTCTTTCCCGTTCCGGGCGGGCCGTAGAAGATCAGCGAGCTGATGCGGTTGGCCTGAAGCAGTCGGCGAAGCAGCCGCCCTTCGCCAAGAATGTGTTGCTGTCCGACGAATTCCTCAAGCGAGCGCGGACGCATCCGAGCCGCGAGGGGACGAGCCTGATCGCGATGCTTCTGCTCCGCCTTATCGAACAGTCCGGCCATAGTTCACGGGGTTGTTTCGCGGACCGGGGCGGGCCGGGAATCTGCGGCAGGAAATCGGTATCGCCCTCGGCGACGACCGTTGAAAGGCCCCGTGCGTGATCAGTTTCGCGACTGAATTCCGACGGGGAATAGTAAAAGAAGTCTCCGCCACTGCCGTTCGAACGAAATTTGTTCTGAACCCGCATTCAAAAGGTGGGAATCCCGGCTCAGGGTCTCGTGGTTCACGCAGATGGTGACACGGTTGCCTGAACACAAAAGTTCCCGCGGGAGAACTTGTAGGGCCAACAAATTAAGGTCCGGTGTCGCACAGGGCAGAGACTTGTTCTCTCCCATCATGTTACAATCGGGGGACCGCGAAACAAGTCCCCGCTCGCAAAATGGGATGCCGACCGATGCCCGACAACAAACACGATTCCCGGCAGAGCTCGCAGCCCGATGACAGCATGGCCTCTTCCTTCCGCGAAGCGATGCGTACCGTCTCTCATGTCACGACATCGGTCTGCATCATGTTGCTCTGCGGCGGCATCGGCTACGGTCTTGACCAGTACTTCGACACTCGGATTTTGGGCTTTTTCGGATTCGCCGGCGGTGCGTTCCTGGGAATCCGCTATCTCATTGCCCGGACGTCGGGTCATTCGGACGAGGAACCGGGGGAGCGTCCCTCGAACCCATCGGCAGATCGTCCGTAGGATGTTCCGGCGTGTGGAGAATCTCGACAACAGGATTCTCCAGAACCACTTTCGCCGATTCCACATAAACCCCGAGATGTCCTTCCGGGAATGTCTCGTCGGAAAGACTGAGCAGAACATTGTCGTCGATTGCGAACTCGATATACGTATTCAGACAGAGCAGCGTGATATCGAATTCGAGATCGTCGGTATTCCGCCAGTAGGCCGCCTGCAACCGCTGATACTTGAAGGCCTGTTCGGAGTCGGGCTCGTTCCGATGCCCCCAGGCTCGCAGCTGGGCGACGCCTTTGATCAGATCGAGCGAAAGGTGATAGCCATCGCTCGACTCGGGATCGATGCGGAACAGCAACCCGCATTTTCCAAGTCCGGAAAGTCGTAGCTTTGTCTTCAGGCGGAACCCTTTGAAGACGGGCGAGAACAGAAAGCCCTGGAAGCCGCCACTGCTGACGACTTCGTAACTCTCCGTCCCATCGTCGAACGCGACCTGGCTTTCAAACTGGTTGTACAGCGAGGCAATCGGATTGAGCTCGCGATGGGTAAACGTGCTCTCCACGATATCGTCAAACGCTTCGATCGAGCGAACCGCCAGGCGGCCGTCGTCGAGTTGAACGATCCGTTTCGGAGGCGGCATCAGGTTTTTGCGATTCCGAACTTCCGCATCCGGCGTGTAGAAGTTCCAGAGCAGCGGTCCGCGATCATCCCAGCTAACGCGGCCGGCATAGTTGCCACCCGCGAGAAGCACGTTGTCGTAGTAGTTGCCCCACGGCCCCTCGAGACTGGTCGAATGCCAGTAACGGATCTTGGCATCTTCGCGGATGCTGCCAATGAGGTAGTAGCGGCCATCGAACTTGAGAATGTTGGGAACTTCGATGTCATCGTACTGGCCGGGATGGTGCAGCGGTTCGACCAGTTCGAAGCAATGGGGCGAAGTCTCTTTGGCCAGTCCGACGCAGCCACGCCGAATGCTCGGTCCATCCGGGACCCGAGCCGCCATCGCCAGATAGCCTTCGCCTTCATGCTGAAAGAAGTAAGGATCGCGGAAACTGACCCAGGCATGATCGGCCGCCGGCTTTTGTTCGTAGTGCGGCCACGTGGAACAGAGCGGCACGTAGTTGCTGTCGCACGGAACCCCGGCCGACTTCGCGTTGGAGGAGTCCTTGAACTTCTCCCAGTGAATCAGGTCGCGACTGCGTGCAATGCCGATCCGCTGCAGGGAGCCCTGATCTTCCAGCGACAATCCCGTATAAAACATCCGCCACCAGCCACGTTCATGAGGATCTGGCGAGACGTGCATCGTCCAGAGCATGTAGTCGTCCCAGTTCCCCGGGTCGCCAATGAACAGAGCATTCTCGATCCGCTTCCAGTTCAATCCGTCCTTGCTGACGGCATGAGCGATGAAGTCGTGATTGGGCAGAACAAGATGGAAGAGATGATAGACTCCGTCGTGCCAGAGGACATCGACGTCGCCCATTGTTTTGAATTGGCTGACAAAACTGTTGTACATAACGGACGGCTCAACGAAGAGAAGCGAGAAGGGAGAGGAGGCCTGAGCGACGCGTGCCGCGCTCAGCCCTAGGTATATTTACCTATGGCTAGAATAGTGGACGTCGCCCAATCGGGATGAAAATTTGGACAAACGCCTCAAACACCATCTTTTCAAGAATGGGAAAGACATCTAAGATATCTGATTGATGGTTGTTGTGTCTTCAGAACTTTTTGAGGTGAAAAGTACTGCGATGAGTCAGTTCCAAGTGGGCGATCACGTGATTTACCTGATGACCAAACAGTCATCTCATCCGACGCTGCGTGCGACGAAGGTGAGTCCCAGCGCCCATGGGGACCAGTACAACTATGTTGTGGAAAAATTCTGGGTCGTTCGCGAG
Organism: Planctomycetaceae bacterium; assembly: GCA_017795105.1. GTDB lineage: Bacteria > Planctomycetota > Planctomycetia > Planctomycetales > Planctomycetaceae > Rubinisphaera. Next base: position 3,271,464 of record CP051247.1, on the reverse strand, counting down.
ATCCGCGAAGACGGGACCCTGGTTGTCCAGACGCGCCGTGGCAAGGTTCGCGAGATTCTAGAGGATGACCCCAGCCTCAAAAAGGCGACTTGGTGGCATCGCTGGCTGTATCGGGACCGCTTTCCCGAATTGCAGTCCGAGCCAGACTACCGGGAGAAGGTTAGCGCGTAAGCTCGCTGCACTGACTGCTCGTTGACCGCCGCAATCGCTCAGCGACCGCTCAATTCGTCTCTTTAGGCTCGAACCCGGCCAGTTTGAGCTGAACGCCAAAGAGTTCCACCAGTTTTTCAATTGCCTGGTCGATCGGTCCGGGCAGCATTGCGCCGGAGGCCTGACGATGTCCTCCGCCTCCAAAGTGCTCGGCGACCGGGGTTACATCGACGCTTTCCCGGCTGCGAAGACTCGCCTTCAGCTGGCGATTCGGCTGCTCGACGAGAATAAAGGCGGCCTGAGTCCCTTTGATTCGCATGCACTCATTGACCAGATTCTCGGTATCGGCCGGATGGGCCTTCGTCGCAGCGAAGTCTGCCTGGGTCACATACGTATAAACCAGAAGCCCCTCGCAGGCGAGGCTGACACGCTGCAGTGCCAGCCCGGACAGCTTCAGACGTTCGACCGAACCCTGCTCGTAGAGCAGGTTGTACAGACGAGCCGGGTCTGCTCCAGCGGCAATCAGTTCTCCGCCAATCCGCATGGTGACCGGATTGGTCGCCGGGAATCGATACCAGCCGGTGTCGGTGGCGATGGCACAATAGAGGCAGCTGGCCTCCTGCATCGTCGGCACGTAACCACACCAGGTCATCAGTTCGTAAACCAGACATCCGGTGGCCGGCGAGGTCGTATCTTTGAACTCGACTGCCTGCAGGTCATCGGAGCTGACATGATGGTCGATCACGATCTTCTTCGATTCGCTGCGGGCCATCACCTTGCCGACTTCGCCCAACTGAATCCATGCGCTGGTATCGAGCACGATATGGGCATCGCATTTGCGGATAATCTCCGCCCGGTCGGGATGAGCATGCAGGGCGGTGACCTTGCCTTCCGGATCCAGAAACTGGAGGTGAGCCGGCGAAGCCCCCGGATTGATGATGTGAACCTGTTTCCCCCAGGACTCCAGCATTCCGGCCAGCGCCAGTTCCGAACCGAGAGCATCGGCGTCCGGGCGAACATGGCTCGTCAGAACGAAGGTTTGATTATTCTTAAGGAGATCTTCTAAGGATGCCCAGTCAATGCTCATAATGCCGCTTCTCTTACTCAGTTCGTGGCAGGGGCTCCCCTGCGGCGAATCGGGGAGCCGGAGTGACACCCGTACGGGTTTAGTCTACAATTTTCGATTGGTTACCAGAATCGCCCCGTCGGGGGTTCTCGTCAATTTGCAGGAAGTGACAAGTGACGGATAACACAACCTCTCCGCCGCTCGCCCGCTGGCGAAAAATGAAGACCGTGGGCATTCCGCTCATCATCATCGCCATGATCGGCTTTATCTTCTGGAACGCGATGCGGCAGGAAGCCGTGGAAGAGCTTCCCCCGCCTGACCGAGGCGTGCCGGCTCAAGATCCGCTCGATGCTCCACTTCCGCCGCCGGACGACACGACGGCCGATCCGATTTCAAGCACCCTGCCTGAATCGGCTGTCCCGCCGGATGAGCTGAGTCCGGAGCAAATCGAGAAGATTGTGGTGGGAGCCTGGAAGTCGGAATATTACGGCGACCGGTATCTCACGGTTCGCGACGATGGCACGGCTACGATTTACTTTCACGCCAACGCGTTCGCCAGTATGTTTGTCGGCTCCAAACTGAAGATCGAATACGACTGGAGCTACGAACCGTCCCGGCAGCATGTGGTCTTCAAAATCACGGGAGGCGGACCGGAAAAGAGTCTGAACTACGTGAAGAAAATGTGGGGCTCGGAACAGCGGCAGATTGTCTCGAAGCTCTCCAAATCGGAATTGCACCTTGTTGATCTGGACGGCGAGACAAAGCACCTGTGGAAACACCTCGACGAAATCCCCCGAAACGTACTGGCCACCATTGCTCGATGAAACGGAGATTCCCTCGAGCCGAAGCTCCCCCGTATCGTCCGAAGTTTCGCTCTGATCCGGGACCAGCCTCGGCCACGTCGCGGAAAGATTCCCCCGGCCCTTGGGAACTTCTCATCGCAGGTGATTTCAACGATCGCCATGTCGAACTGCTTGAAGCCGTTGTTGAATTGCCCCGGAACAGTTCGGGCACGATCTACTTCGACTCCAACGGCGGAAGCGTTTACACGGCTCTGTCGCTGGTCTCGCTCATTCAGCTTCGCAATCTGAAAGCGACCGGCATCGTTCTGGGAGAATGCTCTTCAGCCTCGCTGTTGCCTTTTGCCGCGTGCCGGAAGCGGTATGTGATGCCCTTCTCGACGCACCTGTTTCATCCGATGAAATGGGAAAGTGAAGAGAACGTGCGGCTCGAAGAAGCAGCCGAGTGGACGCGGCATTTTAAGGACGTGCAGGAGACGTGCGACCGGCTCATGGCGGAGATGTTTCCGCTCGAGCGCGAACTGCTGAATTCCTGGTCGATTCCGGGGCGGTTTGTTTCAGGAGCGGAACTCGCCAAGGCCGGAATCGCGGAACTGATTGAGCCGGGCTCCGATCTCACGCAACTCCAGTTGCCGCAGTCGTAACCACGACCAGCCACGGCACGATCAGAACCAGATCGGCCAGCACCGGTTTGAGGTCGTTGGAAACCGGCAGGATATCGAGCAGAGCAAGCAGCAGTGCGGCAAGCATTGCCCCGATCTCAAGCTCCGCCGGAAGCTGCCCGCCAAACAGCATGCCTCCCAGCACCCCGGCAGCGAACAGGGCGAGATAGCGGTACCGCTCGGCGATCGCCGGATAACGCGTGGCAATCGTCCATTCTCCGGCCCGACGGTCTTCTTCGATCTCCCAGCAGGAGATTCCGAGGCAGTTCAGGAACGCCAGCACCAGACAGACACCGCAGAAAGGCGTCGCGATGATGCCGAACCAGTCTCCGGTGGCATGAATCGCGGGAAAGAAGACGATCGCGGCCAGGAAGTAAACACTTACGACCAGTTCACGAGGGATATAGAAGCGGAACTGAGGCCAGCGAAGACAGATCAGAAAATAGGCGGCAAGCGTCGTCACGAGTGCAATCCCTGCCCGCAGATCACTTATGCTGACCGTCTGCTCGATCAGCACGCCCGCGGCGGCTGCAATAAACAGCCAGACGATCATCAGCATCCGGCGATTCTCTCGCACAAACTGATGCCGGCCGATGGCGACCTGTTTCTGACCAGTGTGCAGCGTATCGAGCAGTCGGTCGCCACAGTAGACCAGCCAGGTGCCGAGTAACAGCAGCAACCGCTCCGACCAGCGGAGCTGCACGTCGAAATGCCGGGCAGCAAGATCCTGCCAGGCGACCGCCGCCAGCGGTGCATCTAGACTCAACGCATTGAGCAGCAACAGGAGTCGGGAGAGAAATACGGGAAGCTTCATTTCATACGGATGATAGGCGATGCCGCCCGGGAATGCGCTTTGTTGTGAAACTCCTCCCCGCGTCGCTCAACGAAAAATGCCATGCCTGAAAGCAGGCATGGCATCGTGTTTGATCAACGAGGTTGTCGAGGCTTACTTGGCAGCCTGGACGTCCCACCACCAGCGGCCCGGAGCCAGTTCGCCGGCTTCGGCCTGCTCGGCTGCATCTTCGAGTCGTGGCGATGCGGTCACGTTAGCCAGCGGAGCGGCGACATTCACCTGCACGCCCCCGGCGACCTGAACCACGATGTTGCGGCCGTTGTAGACTTTATAGTTCACGACGGAATCGACAACCTGCGGTGCGTCGTAGCGAGCCGGCTGATAGGTGCCGTCGGCTGCGAAGGCTCCCAGGTCCCAACCGGTCTGAGCGGTCAGGTTCTCACGCTGAATCAGAGCGGCGACCAGAGCCAGATCGAAGATGTTCTGCAGATCGGCGAAGATCAGATCGTCGCGGGACAGATCTTCGTAGTGCTGCGTGAAGTTCGAAGCGAACTGCTGGTTGTTGGCTTCGGCGGTGCCGGTTTCAACCCGCTCGCCGGCCTGATTGATGAACTGGTTTTCCGACTGACAGAGAACCGAAGACCCCTGCAGTTCGTAAGCGTCGCCATCGCCACTCTTGAGGATGGCCTCGCACTTCAGCGACAGCCACCAGCGGAGAGCATCGATCGTCGACATGTCGGCGGCCTGCGACGGAGTCATCAGGTCGAAGTAGTCGGGAATGTGAGCTCCGGCGTCGAGCTTGCCGATGCCGATCAGCTTCATACGGTAATCGGCTTCGACGATGACGCGAGCGACGCGGCTGTCCGCCGGAATACCGTAGATGGTCACGTCCTGCTCGCCGAGCTTCCGCTGCAGCTGATTGGTCCAGGAACGGACGGCTCGGGACGACAGCGGGCCGGAAGCCTGCGATTCGGTGACATAGTCTTTGAGTTCCCGCAGACCTTCCTGACGAGGATCGATCGAGCAGCCGAAGATGCCTTCACCACCCGGTCCGAAGGTTCGCAGGACGGTAACGAGATCGTCGAGCTGGAGCGTCGGCACACCCGATTCTGCACTGACAGGCAGCCCAGTCCCGGTGTAGTTCCAGCCGGCAGCCGGACCCGCGATCACGATTTCGCCAGTTTCCGGATACACGAAGACGTTCGTCACGGCATACAGACCAGCCAGGTTGGCCATCGATTCGACAACCGGCAGCCCCTGAGCGAGACGATCGTTGATGGCAGCTTCGAGACGGTTCAGAGAAACCATTCGCAGCGGAGCGGCCTGCGACATATCGGTGTTCAGATCAGCCTGACGAGCTTCGAGAGCGAGTTCTTTCAGGCGGTTGTTCTGTTCGGTGGTCGTCAAACGAGCGACGACGCCATTGGCGTCGACATGAATCCCCCCGCCGGAATCGAAGTCGGTGATCGTTCCGAGACCGCCGAGAGCTTCCCACGTTTCCGGAGCGACAACGGTTTCGATCAGTTCGATCAGCGATTCGAAGTCCGCTCCCCCACCTTGCAGCGTCTGCTGACGAGCCTGAGCAGCGGTTGCGGTTGCTCGGGAGGCATTCAGCGGCATCTGTCGAGCCGTGGCGCGGGCAGCAGCCAGTTCCCCGTCTTCAGCCTGCTCAGCGGCAATCTGCGTGAGCAGCGATTCGCGAACGGCCTGGTCTTCGACGGACCGGGCGAGGTCCATTGCAGCGACAAATTCGCCGGCTGCCAGGTGAGCGGAGACCTGTTCGGCTGGTGAAGCCGCCTGCACAGTCGTACTCAAAACGCCAGTCAGACAGACGGAAGCCGCGATTTTCAGCAGCCCGCGGGCAGAAGAACGGGACGGATCAACATGGCTCATGATGCGAGACCTCTTCGAGGAGCGTTGTGGCAACCTATCCTGGTAGTATCAGCAGCACTGCTCATCGGCGCAACTCAGGGCGCGCTCCAGCAGAATAGAATAAGGGCATGCTTCTTAGGATCGTCCACGTCTGAAGCAACGTCAAGCACTTTCCCGAAAATCAGGACGTTTCGCCAATCGAGTCCGGATGTGCTCGAAAGAATGCGAACAGCCGCTAGAATGATGCGTCCGATTCGGCTCCGAGAGGTGTGATTGCGCCCGCTTTTCGGGGCATGCAGGTCGTAGGACCTGTGACGATTAAAGCCTTTCTCCTGACCGCTCCGCCCCCGCTTTATCATGCCTGAACTTCCCGAAGTCGAAACGATGGTCCGCGGCATCCGCACTGCAGTGGAGGGAGCCACCCTCACTCGAGTAGAGCTGCCGGTGTGCGCCTGTCGCCCGATCTCGATCAAGCCCGACTTCACACAGATTCAGGAACGTGTCGCAGGGCGCAAGTTCGTCGAGACGTCGCGACGCGCCAAGCGGGTCGTGTTACGACTCGATAACGACGATCGATTTGTCGTCGAACCCCGTATGACCGGTCTCGTTTTGCTTGAAGAGGCGCCCGATGAGACGCACTTTCGCTTCGAGTGGCATCTGTTGCGAAAACGACGACGATCTATCCTTCGTTTCTGGGATCGTCGCGGACTCGGCACCGTGCGGCTCTTCACGGCCGAAGAGTACGAACGTGAACTTGGCCCTCCGAAGCTCGGCCCCGACGCCCTTGAGATGACGCCGAGATTGTGGGCGACGCAACTGGACCGAACGGCTCGTCCGCTGAAGGTGGCGCTGCTCGATCAAAAGCTGGTTGCCGGCATCGGCAATCTTTACGCCAGTGAGATTCTACATCTGGCCCGGCTCTCACCGCATCGCCCGGCCAATTCGCTCGAGCGAGCCGAATTGAACCGGTTGAACAAGGCGACTTTAAAGGTTCTCGAACTGGCTATCCGTTACGAAGGGTCGACGCTCGGCGATGGAACGTATCGCAACGCGCTGAACAAAGACGGCTCCTACCAGAACGAACATCGGGTTTACATGAAGCACGAGCAGAAATGCCCGACGTGCCGCAAAGGCACGATCGAACGAATCGTCCAGGCCCAGCGCTCGACGTTCTTCTGTGCCAGGTGTCAACCCGAGTGACTCGCGGCAGGGGATGCGAAGGTGTGGCAGGACCGGCTGGTCATGTTTTCCGGAAAGGACTGCAGGGCCAGCCAGCAATGGCACCCTTTCTGCGCGACGTGCCGGTTCCTTACCGCTTTGCGGTTCCGCTAGACCGACTCAGACTGCGTGGCTGAGCCCGCTGCGTCATTCTGCAGGCTCTTCTGAATCCAGCCCCCGCCGAGGACACGGTCATCGTCGTAGCAGACGAAAGCCTGACCGGGGGCGACACCGAACTGAGGGGCGTCGAAGTGGGCCGTTAAAGTCCCGTTATCGTGAACTTCGATTTCACAATCGGCCGGCTTATGTTGATAGCGGATTTGAGCCTGGCAGCGGAACCGGCCCGGCACATCGACCAGCCAGTTGACCCGGTCGGCAATCAGCCCCGATCGACCGAGTTCTTCGTAATCCCCCAAGACGACTTCGCGAGTTTCCGGACGAATCTCCGTCACGAACTTCGGTGTGCCGAAGGCGATGCCCAAGCCGCGACGCTGACCGATGGTGAAGTGCTGATAGCCCGGATGTTCGCCGAGGACTTCGCCGCTTGTCGAAACGAAATGGCCGGCTGTTTCCTGCTTGCCGCGATACTGCTCGACGAAGCGACCGTAATCGTTGTCGGGGATGAAGCAGATTTCCTGGCTGTCCTTCTTGTTTGCCGTATCGAGTCGAGCCGCTCCGGCCAGTTCCCGGATCTTCGGCTTCTCGAAGGAGCCAACCGGAAAAAGAATGTTCGGCAACAGATCGCGTGAAAGACCGAACAGGACATAAGACTGGTCTTTGGATCGATCGAAGCCGCGATGCAGTTCCGGTTCACCGGACGGACCTGGCAGAATTTGAGCGTAATGTCCGGACGCGATCTTCGTCGCCCCGACCTGCTGGGCGAACTCCCACAGACGGCCAAACTTGAGCCAGTTGTTGCACTGCACGCAGGGATTGGGCGTCCGACCGGCGAGGTACTCTTCGGCGAAGTAATCCTTGATGCGACTGAAGGCATCCTGGAAGTTCAGTGCATGGAACGGGATGTCGAGTTCATCGGCGACACGACGGGCATCGGCGGCGTCAGAAGCACTGCAGCAGCCCTGCTTGTGCGACTTCACATTGATGACCGGGAGAGCGCCGGGATCATCCAGCGAACAGACGTCATCGGTGGCCCCGGAGCGCATGAACAAACCGATGACTTCGTACCCCTGCTCCTGCAGCAGGTACGCAGCCGCCGAGCTGTCGACTCCACCACTCATTGCCAGAACAACGCGTTCAGCCATTCCGATTCACCACCTGCAATCCCATCGAACTTATCCACATGTTTCCGACAGCGATCACTCGAGGGATGTTCGCATCCCGTTTTCGAACGACCGTCGCCGCCTCTTCGTTCATTCTCACCGTTGCGGACGGAAACTCAACCGAGCCGTTCGATCAGCGCATGAAAAAAGCGATCAGCAGAACTGATCGCTTCATTGAGTCACCGTAGAAACAGGTCGCTTAGGACTTTTTCCGGGTGGATTTCTTAGCGGCCTTTTTGGTCGCTTTCTTGGCGGTCTTCTTCACAGCCTTCTTGGCCGTCTTTTTCACGGCTTTCTTGGCTGTTTTCTTAGCAGCCTTCTTGGCCGTCTTTTTAGCTGCGGTCTTCTTGGCTGCAGTTTTCTTAGCCGTGGTTTTCTTGGCCGCAGTTTTCTTGGCTGCGGTCTTCTTGGCGGCTTTCTTCGCAGTTTTCTTGGCTGCAGTTTTCTTTGCCGCCTTCTTAGCTGTCTTCTTGACGGCTTTCGTAGCGGTCTTCTTGGCTGCCTTCTTCTTGGCCACTTTCACTCCTCCTCAGAGTTCGAGTGTGGAGAGGTTTACCGCTGCTTACCGGGCGATGAATGTTCGGCAAACCGCTTCCACGGTGATGAGTCCTTTACCAGATCATCCTCCTTTGAATGATCCGGTGTCCCTGATATTCCGGTGGTGGTGGTCAGCTTCGAAAGGAACTTATGTCGAATCGATTTGACCGTCACCCCTTGCCATCTAAGGACTTACACGAATTCGCCTAAATGTAAGGTTTTCCTTGAATAACGCAAGAGATTTTTCATTCGAAAATGCCCCGTCCAGACCCCCGTTTCGCGACGAAAAACGGCTCATCAATCAGATCGATCCGCCCCCGTCTCAAGAAGGCAAACTGACGGACCGAAAGCCAAGACCTGGCCTCAAAGGCGCTGCAGTGGACTCGCGAACGTGCGACACGACTCAGGCGTCTGTAAGGAAACCGGAAACCGCATCCGAGACGAGCCGCTTTCAAAAAACCCATGTTTTCCTGATGTTTGCGCAGAACCGATCTCTTTAACCGCTTTCCAGGCGTCATCTGTTGATACACAACAAAACCGAACACATCCACTGCAGTGGACTGATTTTATCCAGGAGACGTTATCTCCAACCCACGCTACAGTCCACCTGCGTTGACCACCTGGACGTCGTGCTATCGGCTGGCTCTGAGTGAAGGGACTGGTTGAAAATCGTTCAAAGATTTTTTCACTTTTTTGAAGCAACTTTGCGCAGAAACGTCGCTGATGTGTCGTTGTTCGTCACTTTCTTGAACACGTTGAACGCACCTCGTTGCGTTCATGGAAAGAGCCGAATGCGCTTCCACGATCAGTGAACACTCCCTGATGACGAGGCGATCATGCTCCCGTTCCGCGATCGCATTCTGGTCTGTTGATGACCGAAGTGATGAGCGATCGCGACAGGAAACGCGCCGACGTCAACTCCGGTTTATCGGCCGGCAGAACCGCTGCGAAGCATTGCAACTTTTACAGAGATCGGAGCTGTTCATGGTCCCGAAGTCATCGCATCTTCGCAAACTGAAGTGGATCACCCCGCCCGCGACGCTGCACTTCCCGAAAACGCTGAAAAACAGTACTGTTCCGCTCCCTTCTCCTGCGTCTCTTTCCCCCGGTTTTTCGACGTGAAACTGCTCACGACCGCTCCTCTGGTGCACCATCAGGCAACACCCCGTTCTGTTGTCCGATCCTGCTGCGCTAATCGGCTGCGTTCGGTTGTTGTCCTCGCGTTTCTGCAAGCCGCCGCGGTCACGGTTACGGGATGTCACAGCCTCGAAGGTCTGCATCAGTTTGCAGCAACAACCAGTCCCGTTGTTACGGCCACCGACGAGGATTCAGCAAACGAATTACCGCCGGAAGTGGTCCAACAGCGCGGGCATCTTGAAACTCAGCAATGGCAAAGCGTTGATCTCTGGCCCGATCCATTTGCCGGTCCCGAGGCCCTGATCAATCTGAAGTCGACCCCTCGTTTCCGCTGGACGATCGCAATACCGGAAACCCAACCAATCGCATCAAAGGATGAAGTTCCGAAGAGCGAAGAAGAGGCGCGTGAGACGTCCCACGACCAGGACTCAGACCAGGAACTCATCCCCACATCGAGTCGAAAAGAGGCGCGTTCCCGGGCGACTTTGAGTGCCTGGTGGGTTCTCTCTTCACAAAACGATTCAACTGGCTGGAAAGCCGCTGTTTTACTCGCGCAGTCAGCTCCAGAAAAGCTCGACCGGAAACGAATGGAGCGGCTGCAGGCGATCGTGGCCGGAGACGTTTCGACCACCGAATCCGATGCGGCAACAGTCTACGCCGCTGAAGACCATACTCCCGAAGTTTCGCGATTCTGGGATCGCTTCAAGTCGGCCGAGGACGCCGGTGAAGTGTCCGAAGAAGATTCCCTTGATCCGCCGCCCGCTGCGGAAGCGAACGAGCCTGTTCTTGATCCTGATCTTCGTGCGGCTGCGGCCGAAGCATGGTGTTATGCACTTTCGCAACGCCCCCAGGCTGATGAGCAAACCTATCGGGAAGCCGGTCTGCTGTTGATGCGGGACGATCTGCCTCTGAGCGTTCGCTGCGAACTGTTCCGTGGTGTTGCGCGTGGCGTGGCCCCTCGCCGCATCCCGGGACTGAATACGGTTCTGGAAGAGTCGCCCGCGATCGATTCCGAGTTGCGTCTGGCTGCCCTCGATGCGTGCCTGATCCATGCGTTGCATCATCCTTCGGCCACTTCAATGTCATCCCCAGGGGAGCCGAGCCTGATCACCGTCGATCTTGCTGAACTCGACCCCGAAGGCATCTGGCCAGCGGCGTTATGGAAGCTCCGCTGGGAAGATTCACCAGCGATCGTCACTCGATTCGGGCACTGGCTGGCCCTCACCGGAAACCCGCTGGCCGAGTCCTATCTGAGCGAGAAGCTAAACCACCTCAATACGGATGTGAAACGAACCGCAGTCTGCAGTCTCGGACTGATCAACACCGAATCGAGCGAAGCACTCCTGCGACAACGCCTGGACCGTGATCAGGGACGGCAGAAAGCGGTTGCGATGCTGGCACTCGGTTTTCGTGATCCAGGGGTCGTTTACCGGCAGATTCACGATGCCGACCCAAGCGTCCGCCGGTATGTCGCCGAGTTCGCGGGGCGTCATCCGTCTCATGAAGCCCGGGTTGCGCTTCAGGAGTTGGCTGTCGATAACGACCCAGCCATCCAGCTGGTCGCTGTGCGGGCCGTCGAAGAATGGTCAGCTGCGGAAGCGTTCCCCATTCTGTCGATCGCATTTCAGGAGGGGGTGCTGAAGACACGCCGTGAAGCTCGTCGGCTGCTGGAACAGCACTTCGACCTGGTTATTGCCGCGATTGAAGATACACCCGAGCAACGACGCACCATTCTCGATCAGATTCGGAAGAACAACGCACTCGCACTGGCTCCCGAGAAGCCGTCCCCTTCCGATAAGCCACCGGTCGAACCGACGTCCAGCGACGATGAGCTGGGAAATCGAATTCGCACAGAGCTGCAGAAACTGATCACGGACGATCTTCCTGCTGATCAACGACAGCAGTTGCAGGCCGAGTTCAAAACGCTCGCCGAGGCTCATCCGCGGCTGCTCGATGAAGTGTTGCGGACGCAACCGATGGCATCATTGCGGAAGACTCTGGTGCGTCTCGCGGAGGTTCCGGTTGAACGCTGTCAGACCGTTCAGAATCTGAGTCATACCGAACTGCATCGTCGGAGAAAGGCGGCTCGTGAGATCGCCGGCTGGGCAGATGCGGAGACATTGCCGGAATGGATTCTGGTCGTACTCGCCGACGACCTGAATCGCGAACAGGACCCTCAGGTTTGCCGAGCGATCATGTCGGCGATCGCTCACGACACGACACCGGCTGCACGGGGCGTGGCGGAAGTCGCGCTCAGGCATCCCTGGTCGGACGTTCGCGTGCTCGGTTGCCAGTACGCGGCTCAACATCGCCTGCCTCAACTGGCACCGCTGTTGTTGCCGCTGCTGCAGGAACGAAACGCGACCGTTCAAGTCGCCGCGATCGAAGCCGCCGGACTCTGTCGGAACCCGCTGGTCATTGATGGAATCTCTCAGTCTCAGGCCTCCGGACGGAGCGGTCTGCGTTCCCTGCTGGGAACTGTGAGCGGAAGCATGGAACTGCGCGTGCTGATCGCGCTGGCTCGTCTGCAGAATGATCAGGGGCGCTCCGAGTTGATCAAGCTCACCTACTCGCCGAGTCCGGAACAGCGGCGGCTCGTGCTGGAAGCGATCGCCGAACTGGAGGATCCATTCTTTCAGGAGTCACTGCTGAACATGGGCTGGACCGAACAGGATCCTCAGGTTCGCCGCGTTCTGCTGGACGCACTGGAACGGATGGTCGAACCGTCGCGCCGTCCCGAGATCAGCCCCACGGCCACCTACGACGAGAAGATCTCGGTCTGGTCGCGCTGGGCTGAGCGTGACGCCGCTGTCGAACAGCCGTAAGTGTCCGGACTGCGGTGTTTTCCGAAATGTCCCCGCAAACTGCCTGATCGTCAGAAAATCGGTGTGGGACGTGAGAAAGCTGGAAACAGGCTGGAAATCGGCACAGGGACATCGAATACTTATGACAGAGCTCTGAGTTTCCCGATCCTGCTGGTTTTGCGTCCTTGTCCGGGGGCATATTGCTTCCAGAACGCTCTGGGCTGGATCGTTTGCTCAGCTGTCGTCGATATCTCCTGTAGTGCGCGGCCTTCAAAGGCGAGCTCGCTGACGAGGATTTCGGCCGGATTTCAATTCGAATGATCCGACAGCGCTCGCGTTCGTTATCAGAGTACTGCTGATGGCCCCGGCGGTTCGGGGAGAACTGATTGGTCGAGGGTGAAGTATGGCGGAACAGACTACCGGCACGGCACAGCTTGAAGACTGTATTGCACGTCTGAATGCCGGCGATTCGCTGGCACGCGGGGAATTGCTGAATCTGACCTGCGAGCGGCTGCTGCGGCTCACGCATCATATCAAGCAGTCCTTTCCCAGCGTCGCCCGTTGGGAACAGACCGATGACATTCTGCAGACGGCTTCCATGAAGCTCTACGAAGCACTGCATAATGTCGAACTCAACGATGCTCGACACTTCTTCCGTCTCGCGGCCAAAAAGATTCGTGAGACCCTGCTCGATCTGGCGCGACATTATCAGGGGCCGATGGGCGTCGGGGCCAATCATGCCACGATGCCACCAACACCGGCTGACCAGAGCCAGGGACCTTCGCTGCTTGAAGCGGGCGAACTGACCTGCGACCCCCGTCGCGTGGCCGAGTGGACCGAGATGCATAAGGTCATTGAATCGCTGCCGGATGAAGCCAAAGAGATGTTCGACCTGCTCTGGTATCACGAGATGTCGCAGGAAGAAGCGGCGAACATCATCGGCATCAGTGTGCGTCAGGTGAAACGCCGCTGGCGGGACGCCAAGCTACTACTGGCCGAACGCATGAGCGGCGAAGCCCCCAGCGTGGGCTGAGAACGCCTTCATCTGCGCCGCTCGCGGTGCATTCGACGGTTTGGCTGTATGCCGGCAACACGGTCGAGGAATTCGCCGGCAGCACTCGTCGGCCGGGCTGTTGCTGCGTATCATTCTTGGACAAACGATCGCTCATTCCGTATCCTGACATCCGGACACGATGCCGTCGTATCATCCGGAATTCAGGCCCTTCGTGCCTCCTGCCGTGTATCCACCGACTGCACCAGTCCCAGTTTCGAACGGTTTTTCCGAGAAATCTGCAGATTCCGAGGGAAGAAGCGACAAGCTGCCGCGTTCTCCTCATAGAGCCCGCCATATGGCGAGACGCAGGAGCGAGACTGGCAGGGAATCGAGCGATGACCGACGCAACTCCAAATGCAGCTGGGCCGGATCCTCCCGCTGCAGATTGAGCCTCAGGCGACAAACATGACCACGGAAGAATTTCGAGTCCCCGACTCCGACGCTCAGACAATGGATTTTCTGCTCGATGCGTGGGAAGAAGCCATGGAGCGGGGCGATGTGACTGCGCCCGAAATCATCTGCAAGGATTATCCGCACCTGCTCGATGAGTTCGTCAACAAAACCGAGATGCTCGCGCGCGTGCACGGGAAGCTTGCTCCGAAAACCCAGGTCCCGTCTCCGGGGCCGCTCGCTCCCGGACAGCCGGAAGCTGTTCCGAGCTCTCTGATTCACTGGGACACCGACGTCAGCGGCCTTGCTTATCACGCTCACGGCGGACTCGGAATCGTTTTTCGCGGCTTTGACCAGCAGCTGCATCGCGATGTCGCCGTGAAATTCATCCGGGAACGCCGCCGGCGTAATCCGCTCGACCTGCAGCGGTTCCGCGTGGAAGCCGAAATCACGAGCCGGCTCGATCACCCGGGTGTCGCTCCCGTTCACGGCTACGGCATGACCGATTCCGGCGTTCCGTTCTACACGATGCGGATGGTCGAAGGGCAGACGCTGCAGCAGCGCATCGATGCCTTTCACAACAAGATGCGACGCGAAGAACATCCGGGAGAACGAAGCCTCGAGTTCCGCAAGCTGCTCTCTTCGTTTATTAGCGTCTGCAACACGATCGAATACGCGCACACACGCGGGGTCATCAACTGCGATATCAAACCGGGTAACGTGATGCTCGGCAAGTACGGCGAGACAGTCGTTCTCGACTGGGGTTGTGCCAAATACGTCGGCAGCGCCGGGCGGGCCAAGTCGGTGGGTGAGGAATCGCTCAAGCCACTGTCCGATACCGGCGGCAGCTCGGTCTCTGGCTCAACAGGCGGCACCCCGATCTACATGAGTCCGGAGCAACATGCGCAAGCCGAAGATATCGGGCCGCCGTCGGATACCTACGGGCTGGGTGTGACTCTGTATCGACTCATCACCGGACAGCCGGCGTTTTCTCCGGATAACTCACTGCCGCAGATTCGCGAGTCGGTGTTGCGGGGCAAGTTCCGGAAGCCGAAGGATGTTTGTCCGTGGTTGTCCAAAGCCCTCGAAGCGATCTGCCTGAAAGCAATGGCGCTCGATCCGGAAGACCGGTACGAGTCGGCTGCCGCTCTGGCTCAGGATCTGGAGCGTTACCTCGGCGACGAAGAAGTTGACGCCTACGTGGAACCGTTTTCGCGTCGCATGGCTCGGCTGATGCGGCGGCATCGGGGGATCTCGCAGGTCATTCTGTTGAGTGCACTCACGTTGATCCTCTTCTCTTCGGTCTTTGCCGTGGTGATGGGTCGGTCGGCAACGCGCGAGGCAGCCGCCCGTGAACAGGCCATGACGATGCGGAACCGGTCGCTGCAGTTGGCCGCCCGGTCGGCCGCAACTTCGATGGCGTTGAAGATCAACGATGCCTGGCGAATTCTCGAGATCGAATCGAACTCCCGTCGCTTGCAGGATGGCATGGCCGGCCCCGGGAACGATCCTAATCCACAGCAGTGGAGTGAAGTCCAAGCCGTCCTGAACGAAATGGCGGCAACACACGCACAGGCAACTCAGGCTTCCAGCTGGTTTCTCTGTAACAAAGAGGGCGTGCAGGTCGCGCGGTATCCGTTACTCGACGATGATGGCACGAAGTACGACAGCATTGGTCGGAACCTTTCTTATCGGGATTATTTCCACGGCAATGGCCACGACCTGGCGGCCGGAGAAGTCGGAACGCCTCCGCACATCGAGGATATTCACCTCTCCGCCGTCTACCAGAGCAGTAACACGGCTGACCTGAAAGTGGCCTTTTCCATTCCGGTCTGGTCGAAGACGAATGGCAACGGAGATCGCGAGTTTCTGGGCGTGCTCGGCTACTCGGTCGAGCTCGGTCGATTTGCGGTTCTGCGCGACGAAGCCGAGAGTCGGCGACTGCGGGAAAGTTCCGTGCTCGTTGATTTGCGAAATCCGGAAGGTACGGCAAGCAGCCAGTACGGCATGATTCTGCAGCATCCGGAACTGAGTGCCCTGTTGCAAAACAAGAACCCCTCGCTCTCCGCAATTCCCCGGTTGAACGGAGAGGAACTGGAAACGATCGAGCAACATCGGACGGAGCGAATCAACCAGATTCACGAAGCCGGCTTCGCCGCCTCGACGTCAGACGTACTGCTGATCCAGAACTACACTGACCCCTTCGACGACACTGGTTCTTCATCGTACATCGCAGCTTGCGAGCCGGTTTGCGTGGTCGGGCGTCCGTCCGGATCGTTCAACACCGGCTGGTTGGTCATCGTGCAGGAATCGGCCAGCGACTGACGACGTCGGTCGACCATCAGCGCGACTTCATCGACCACGCCGGCCACAATGTGCTGGACCAGGGTGTAGAAGATGATCACCAGATGCAGCGTCGCGGCTCCTGGCAGAATCGATGTGACGAGCACCAGAGCGACGCCGGTATTGCTCATCGCCGTGGAGTACATCACAGCAAGGCGGTCGCGACGCGGCAATCGACAGAGCCGCGACACGAACCAGGCGGCGATGAACAGCAGCCCGCAGAGAATGCTTGCGGAAAAGGCGACGAGCAGAATCAGCGATGTATTTCCGCCAGCGAGAATCTCGGGCAGCGAAACCGCCCCGTTGGCGTAGTTCAGCACGAGCAGGAAAAGGCTCGTCATGATCTTGATGGTGAGCTTCATTCGCGGAAAGGCATCGCGAATAAAGACGCTTCGAACCAGAACCCCCAGGGCAGCCGGGATAATCACCCAGGTCATCACGAAGGAACCGGCGTAGCCGTGACCGATGTCTGCGTATTCGCTGGCGAATGCCGGATTCACGAAGCGGCTCGCCAGACCGATCAACCCCGGGACAAGAATCGGACTGAGCAGAACGCTGATGACAATCAGCCACATGCTGAGGCCGACGTTGGCTTCCGAGTGATGCGTCCACGCCGCTGACGAATTCGCGACCGGCATCACCGCGACGAGAATCAGCCCGAGCAGAATCAGATCCCATGTATTCCCGGCAAACAGCACTCCCCCCGCAATGGCCAGCCCAATGATCAGACAGCAGGAGACCACGCGGATCGAGAGGCCGAGAATGACCAGCTTCGGATGCCGCGTCAGGCAGAGCAGTTCCCGGGCGGGGACGGCCAGCCCGGTATTAAACAGCAGCCCGGCCAGAAGCAGGTTCACGGCCGTCACTGGTCCCAGTCCGAGCGATTCGCTCCCGGGCACCTGAAATGTTCGCAGCCAGACGCCCGGCCCCGGGAAGACCGCCGCCAGTATGTACACCAGGGCAATGCCGGGCAGCAGGTAACGCTGCAGCATCTGTTCCAGGCGTTTGGGGATAGGCGGTTGATTCGTCATGAGATCTCAAGAGACTGGCGGATCAAATCGAGCGAACTGTCCGCGGTGGGGGAGGCGTCCGGTCAGGACAGAGTCTCGCGACAATCCAAGCGGAAATCGTCGCAGAGAAGGGACATGAAAAATTCTGGGTTTCGAAGTTTTTCTGAGATCCACTCTCGGCATCATAGGAACAAAGTGACCGGTATTCCTAGAGCGAGTTGGAATTAACTCCGAACGCCCGCTTAGGCAGTTTCCGACCGGGCTTCGATCACGCTCATCTGTTTCCACTTTCCCTGCCGGTACCGGGCATACATGACCACGCCGACCAGCACGATGTAACTGGTTACAATAACCCAGCTGGCATACAGATTGCCCCCCCAGAACACCCAGAGGACGGCTGAAGGAATGACCAGAACGAAAATGCTGGCGAACAGAAAGAACAGAAACGGAAAAACGGAATCGCCTGCTCCCCGAATCGCGTAGGCGTAAACAATTCCGAAGACATCGAACATCCCGTACACGGCAATAAACCGGAGCAGGAGAATCGCCGTGGCCTCGATCTGCTCAAAATCGGCCCCCGCTGCGTAAGCGCTGAACGGACTGATCAACAATCGCGGCATAAACAGATAGGCGATGCACCAGATCCCCATGTAGGTCATCCCAAGCACGACGGCGTGGCGAACGGTCGCTTCAGCCAGCCCCGGGGCTCCTTCACCAACCCGCCGGCCGACCAGCGTCATCACTGCGGTGCCGAGCCCGAGCATCGGGATGAAGGCCAGCGAATTCAGGTTGAACGCCAGATTGGTCGCCGCCAGCTCGGCTGTGCCCAGCTTGCCCACGAAGAACAGAAACGTGGTGTAACCGAACAGATCGACAAAAATCTGCAGCCCGACAGGCACCCCGTACCAGATCATCCGGCCGCACAGATCGAGGTCGAGCCCCAGTTTCGACCAGAGTGGATAGCCATCTCGATGGCAGTGGTAGACCAGAATCCCGGCGAACAACAGCGTGGCCAAGATGTTGGCACATACGGTCGCGATCGCAGCTCCGAAAATTCCCTGAGCCGGAATTGGACCTGCCCCGAAGATCAGGACCGCGTCGAGTCCGAGATTGATCACGACGGCAAACAGATTCACCCACATCACAATTGCGGTACGACTGCGACCGGCGAAGAAACCGGAAAGGGCATTCACCAGCAGCACAGCTGGAGTTCCGAGGCAGAGCGTTGAGAAGTAGATGACTTCATTTCGCTGCACATCGGGAGGGTGATCGGCCAGTGCAAAGATCCAGGGAGCCGCCAGGGAACAGCTCGCCAGCGCGCTTCCGAACACCAGACAAATCCAGATCGACTGCCAGACCACACCTGCGACCCGGTCTTTGCGTCCTGCTCCTTCGTACTGAGCGACGAATGTTCCGGCGTAATTGGCCACGCCGAGCGCGAAGCTGATGATGGTCCAGTTGAGCATGCCGGCCGGCATAGTCGCGGCCAGGGCACTGTTGGAGTGCCACGTGAGCAGCATCCGGTCGACGAAGCTGATCAGCGACTGAGAGCCGAAGCTGACCATGAGCGGCAGCGCAACCATCAGCAGTTCATGGGCGGATCCCGGTGTGTAGCGATGCTGGGTCTCGGCCGACATGAGCGCGCGGTCTGAAAAATGGTCAGGAACGGGATGCCGGCAGTGTATGCGACCCGCGAATTTCGAGGAAACGGATCGAGGCCGGCAATTTATGACAGATCACAACGTTTTCCGATAAGAGAGCGCATAAAAAAAGAGGCTTCGGTTGAAGCCTCTTCAGCACGATCAAATTCTCATCCGAGCTGGCACGACGATCAATACTGACGAATCACACCGTTCACCACGCCCAGAATTTCGACGTTGTTGGAGTAGATCGGAGACATCGACGAGTTGGCCGGTTCGAGACGAATTCGGCTCGGTTCGCGGAAGAACCGTTTCAAGGTTGCCTCGTGTCCATCGACAAGAGCGACCACGATATCGCCATCTTTGCAGTTCTTGGTTTTCTCGACGACCACGTAGTCCCCTTCAGCGATATGATCTTCGATCATCGAATCGCCTTTAACGCGGAGACAGAAGTGGTGTTCATCATCGAACAGGCCGGAGAAGTCGACCATATCTTCATCTTCGACAGCCAGAACCGGGCTGCCGGCAGCAATCTGTCCAGCCAGACGCAGTGACGTCGGCCGCAACTGAGCGTGATCGGTCAGCTGAATCGCGCGGGACATGTGAGATTCCCGGGTGATCAGCCCTTTACGCTCCAGCGCTTTCAGGTGGCACATCACGCCGTTGGGAGAACGGATCCCGAAATGATTTCCGATCTCGCGAACGGTCGGACCGTACCCGCGGTTAATAATCTTTTCTTTGAGAAAGTCGTAGATCGCTGACTGGCGGTCAGTCAGGGGCGGATGAACCTTGTCGGTCATAGGATTGTTCCTTCGTAAAAACAGTCGGCCCGGATTGAGAATCCACTGGTTACGTGTGCTCACCTCTGATCGATTTGATCGTTCTGTCGTTATATCGCGAGTCTTTTTAACTCATCGTCTGCACGAGCGCTCGACAGCCAGTATATTTACCAATATACCACTGTCTATCCACAGATACAACCGTGAAACTGGACAGACGCGAGGCATTCCCGCTGGATGATTTGAACGACTCCCGAATCGTTCCGCCAGCAGCGCAGCGGAATTTTCTCTTTCCGAAGTTCAAATCGCATCGGTTCGACAGCCGGAGATCGGCAATGGCCCGTCACTCAAGTGAGCAGCTGAACTGGCCATTTTTTCCGATGAACCGGAGTGAGCACGGATACAAGCTACCACATTCAGCCGATAGCTCACAAGCTCCAACAAGCTTCCGCCAGAATCCACCGCTGTTGAGTCCACTTGGGGAGACTGGCGCGATTGTACTACTTCTCTGCGACAACCTTTCGTTGAGGCAACTCCCGTAATTGATTTCCGGACACCTGAGTCGCCTGAACAACTCCTTTGGAATCGATGAACCAGTAACTGGGCACCTTGTCGATTCCATACTCGCGAGCCAGAGGCTGATTGGCTCCCCGCAGCGCCGGCTCCTGGTGGAAGATGTGTTTACCGGGAAGCTTGTGCTCAGCGATGTACCGACTGACGGCTTCTGCTTCGCTGTCCAGACAGACCCCCAGAACGGCGAAGCCTTCGTTCTCGACCAGTTCCTGAAGAGCAGGAATCTGTGCGGCAAACTCGTGCGATCGTGACGACCAGAAGACGACAACGACCTGTTGTCCTTCAAACTCTTTCAGGCTCACGGTCTGACCATCGTACGTCGGCCCTTCGATGGCCACGCGACGATGAGTCAGTTCCATCCGTCGCAGAGCCGCTTCGATTCGCGGACCGAACGGAGTCTGCGGAAATGCCTGAGAGATCAACGAGTAGCACTCGATGGCCGGCAACGTCAGTTGACGCTCTTCGCAAAGCTCGGCTGCTCCAAGCAGCTGCACGATTGCCCGAGGCTCTTCGGCCGGGAAGTTGGTCGCGAACAATTTCGACTGACGAACGTATTCGCTCAGCCAGGGGGAATCGGTCTCTGTCCGACGGGCCAGAGTTTCTGCCAGCCGAACGATCGTTCCAGCAGCGGTCACCGCCGCGATCGATTCCGGACGCTGACGCGCGAGCAGAGCGGCATCGTTGTAGAGTTCCTGAAGAGCTTTCTCATCTCCCTGCAACGCCAGTTGAAAGCGGGCTTCCATCAACGCGTACACGGCTGCATTGAAGATGGCTTCTTTCTCAGGACGAAGATGTGTGAGCGAGATCGCGTGTGAAGCCAGCGAGACGATGCGCTGATTGTTATCCCGGATGCGACGCAGCTGAACCTCTTCGGACGCGTCGCTCTCTTCGCTGATCTGTTTCTGCGAATCGGCCAGCACGGCTGCGATCTGCTCCAGATCCCATTCGGCAGTGCCGGACACGGCTGGCGTTTCTTCAAGCGGCAATTTCTTAATGACTTCCAGCGAAGCGGTCTGAATCTCCGGAGTCAGCTCCGACTGCGTCGCCGGTCGAATCTTGAGCACCGGCATCGCAGCGTCAGAATCGCTGAGCTGGCGATCCGTCGGCTCGGTCTGAACAATTTTGGGGACCGGAGCCGGCTGTTGCGGAGCGTCCTGTTCCGAAACCGAGTCGGAGCGATTGCAACCGGTTGAACAGGCAAGCAGAACCAGCAGAACAGCCAGAGATGAGGGCATCCCGGCCATCGTGCAACATGTTTCCACGCTTGAAAGCGGCTTCCGTGCCAGATTCATTGCTTCGCATTCCTCGTCTTGAAAGCTGACGGAGCGGGGCGTCAATCTCCTGTCGACGTCACCCTGGGCACTGTCATCAGTTTCCGTCCAGAACATTCATGGTGTCCGCTTATCCCGCGGAACGCTAAACTGAGACGTTCCACTAAGTACAGACAAGCCGGGGTTTTTAGCGCAATTCCCGGTTTCAGGTCAAGACGAGTCCACTGACCCCGCTTTTCGACTGCTTTTCAAACCGTCTCCAGCCCCATGACCGCCGAAACTGGCACGATTCTGTTCGTTACCGGCCGTCTCGCGGAAGCGGCCCTGAACGAGGCCGTGAGCCAGATCGCAGCTGAAAATCCGATCGAAGCGAAAGTCGCCGTGATCGGCATCCAGGTCGCCGCCTTGATGCACACCGATCTGATCGCCCGTCGATTAACCGCTCCCGAGGGGGTCACGCAGATCATTCTTCCCGGCTGGTGTCAGGGGGATCTCGACAAACTTTCCGACCAGCTCGGCGTCCCGTGCATCCGCGGCCCCAAAGATCTGCGCGATCTGCCGAACTGGTTTCAGAAGAAAGATCGCGAACCGGTCGATCTCAGCCGATACGACATCGAAATTCTGGCCGAAATCAACGGAGCCCCCCTCCGCTCCACGGCGGAAATCGTGCAGATCGCTCTCGATGCTCAGGCCCGGGGGGCCAACCTTATCGACTACGGCTGCCTGCCCGGCGGAAGCTCGCCGGCTGTCGGCGAACACATCCGCGAACTTCTGCAGGCCGGATTGCGGGTGTCGATCGACAGTTTCGACCGAGCCGAGGTCGAAGCCGCTGTTCAGGCGGGAGCCGAACTGATCCTCAGCTGTAACTCAACGAACATCGAGTGGATTCCCGCCTTAGAGACGGAAGTCGTCATCATCCCCGACGATTTCCAGAACCTCTCGACGATGGAGCCGCTCATCGAGAGGATCGAAGCCGCCGGCGTCCCGTATCGGCTCGATCCGATCATCGAGCCGGTCGGCTTCGGTTTCGCCGCATCGCTGCACCGTTATTACGAGACCCGCCGCCGCTGGCCCGATGCGACGATGATGATGGGCATCGGCAACATTACGGAACTGGCCGAGGTCGATTCGGCTGGCATCAACTTTCTGCTGGCCGCGATCTGTCAGGAACTGCGAATCACAAGTGTCCTCACGACCGAAGTCATTCCCTGGGCTCAGCAGTCTGTGACGGAGTTCGATATCGCCCGGCGGATGGTGAAGTACGCCATCGACGAGAAACAGCTGCCGAAACACATCGCCGCTGGACTGGTCGCACTTCGAGATGTTCGCGTCAATACTCTGAACGACGAGGAACTGCAGTCGTTGTTCGAGCAGATCAAAGATCCGAACTATCGCATCTTTTCAACGCCGGACGCTCTGCATCTGATGAACCGCGATGGCCACTGGCAGGGAGCCGACCCGTTCGAACTCTTCCAGCAGGCCGCTGCCTTAGGCGACATCACGCCTTCGCACGCCTTCTATCTGGGTTATGAGCTGGCCCAGGCGGAAACGGCGAAACTGCTGGGCAAACAGTATACTCAGGACGAACCTCTCAACTGGGGCCGCTGGAGCCGAACGCAGCAGCACCTCAGCCTGAAGCCGACCTTCCGGAAGAAAGACGAAACCTGAGAATACACAAGCGATGGGTAGCCCCGGTTGCTCCGCTACCGGGGCCGACGGAGTCGGCGAGAGGTTCTTATCCCACGCGAGTCCGGTATCCTCCTGTGGCTTGAGACGCGAAATCTTTAGCTCAAGGGGTTTTGAACTGAAATAGTCGTGCGATTCGTGTCCCTTCTCCCCCTTAGGGGGAGAAGGGACACGAAGGGCGGATGAGGGGCGATAAACCGGCGATGTTCCTTACGAATGAGAATCAACGGCCCGTGGAGCCTGTCACCCGCATTTCCCCCTCACCCTAGCCCTCTCCCCCAAGGGGGCGAGGGAACTTAGTTACCGATGAGCCCACAAGAATTGTTCATTGAAAACCTCTGACCAATAAATCCCACATTCCTCGACACCCCGGTTGAATCAACCGTGGCTACCCGTTCAAACGATTCGCCGACAGAGAATCCAACGTGCACGTACCAAACCGATCATGACGCCACTTGAGATCACACCTCTTCCGAACGCTCCCTGTCCGAGTACGGTGCTGCACGCTTTCGCCGATGAACCCTGGCCCGTGCTGCTCGAAAGTGCTCGCGTGGACCCGCTCCGCGGCCGTTACTCGTTCTTCTCGGCCGATCCGGTCCGCACCTGGGTCATCGATGACGTTAACTACGGCGAGGATCCTTTCGCCGAGATTCGCACGCTCGCTCGCGAACTTCAGCGTCCCTCCGCAACAAATGATGTTCCCTACACGCCCGGATTCATCGGGCTGCTGAGTTACGAGCTCGGCCACGCGTGGGAGAAGCTGCCCCGCGTCCCGCGAGACGAATTCACCTCCCCTGCTCTGGCGGTCGGCCTCTACAGCTGGGGAATCTGCTGGGACCATCAGGAAGATCGTTGCTGGCTGCTGCGGGATCGATCGCTCGAAGATCAGGACGGAGATGCCCGCTGGCAGCGGCTTATGGAGTTCATGAACGACGCACAGGTCGATTCGCCCGAGACTCCATGCGAGCGCACAAGCCGATCGCAAATCGTCAAAACGCCCGATGCCGAACGGCGGCGTTTTCTCGCGGCTGTACGTCGCGTGACCGATTACATCGAAGCGGGCGACATCTATCAGGCGAATCTCTCCCGCAAGATCGAGTACGACTTCGCGGGGAGTCCACTGGAGTTGTACAGCCGCATCCGCACGACCAACCCGGCTCCCTTCGCCGCCTACTTTCAGCCTCAACCCGAGTGGGCTCTCGTCAGTGCGTCGCCCGAACAGTTTCTGCATGTCTCTGAACGCGAAGTGAGTACTCGTCCGATCAAAGGAACCCGCCCCCGCTGGACCGCCGGCGATCTCGATCTGCTGCAGGCGTTTGATCTGCAGACGTCTGAGAAAGACCGGGCGGAAAACACGATGATCGTCGACCTGCTTCGCAACGATCTTTCGCGAGTCTGTCAGCGAGGCACGGTCAAAGTCCCCCGCTGGTGTGAACTCGAAACGTTTTCCCGAGTCCATCATCTCGTCTCCGAAGTCACCGGGACCCTCTGCAACGATGCCGATGTATGGGATCTGTTCGCCGCGACCTTCCCCGGCGGATCAATCACGGGAGCCCCGAAGATTCGAGCGATGGAGATCATCTCCGAACTCGAACAATCGGCCCGTGGGTGCTATTGCGGCTCTCTGTTTCACGCCGGCCTCGACGGCTCCCTGCAGTCCAGCATTCTCATTCGCACTCTCACATGGAAAGCCGGCCGCGTCCAGGTCCCCGTCGGCGGCGGCATCGTCGCCGATTCCATTCCGGAGAACGAATTCGCGGAAACCGTACACAAGTCAGCCGGATTGATCGTGTAAGCAAACCGCCGCGTTGCCATGCAGCAACCGGGGATCGATGGCTCGGTCTCAGCCGACGACCTGCCGTGTCTGCAGACGGCGAAGTCCCGCTATCTCTTTCAGAACAAAGGCCGCCGTAAGACGAGTGGCGAGTTCATGACTGAGATCGCGACTGTACTCGCCGAAGCGACCGGCGGAGTGGTGGCAAACTTCGTTCGGCCTCCTCGTTAGACGACGAGATAGTGAACAAGGTTGAACGATCGACACCTGACATGCTAGGATGCCGATACACAAGCATCCACTTATGCCCCCCGTGTTCCCCGCCTCGCCAGGACACCCTCCGATGAAGTTTTTCCCCATAGCAATGGTTGCGCTCACGTTGTCTCTGCTCGTTGGCTGCGGTGGCAGTTCCGATGGCATCAAGCGTGCCGACGTTTCCGGAACGGTCACCTTTGAAGGCACACCGGTCGAACGCGGCTTCATTCAGTTCGTGCCGGTCCCCGGTGTCGAGGGGGCTCCCGTGAAGCTCACGATCGAGAATGGCGAGTATTCCTCGTCGAGCGATCCGGTTGATTCCCGAGGGATTCCCGTGGGTGAGAACCGCGTGGAGATCACCGCCAGCCGCTCAACCGGCAAGCAGATCAAGAATGAAATGGGCGAAATGGAAGACGAGATCGAGTGGTACATCCCAGAGAAGTACAACACGAACTCGGAACTGACCATGGAGATCGCTCCGGGAGACAATCCCCGAGATTTCACCCTGACTCCCTGATTTTTCGTGCACGTTTGCACTGCTGTTATCCGTCGTTAAGTCGACGTTCTTTCTCTCTGACTATTTTCTGGAGATCGGCAAGATGAAAAGATTGCCCGACGCGTATCGTAAAGCGTTCACACTCATCGAACTTCTGGTCGTGATCGCGATCATCGCCATTCTGGTGGCGCTGCTGCTGCCTGCCGTACAGCAGGCTCGGGAAGCTGCCCGGCGTTCTTCCTGCAAGAACAATCTCAAGCAGATCGGCCTGGCGCTGCACAACTACCACGACATTAACAATTGTTTTCCGATCGGCTGCCTGTTTGGCGATCTCGGGTCCGATGGTCCCTCTAACTCTAACCGCACGACCTGGATGGCCCGCATTCTTCCACAGATGGAGCAGACCGCTCTGTACGACCGCATGGACTTCAATCGGAAGCGAAGCTCGCCGTCGTATGATTCCAACAACGTGAAGAAGGAAATCATCACCGCCTACCGCTGCCCCAGCGATCCTGTCGCGGTCGCCACGGCTGGATATGCGGCGACAAGCTATGTCGCCTGCATCGGAGACTCCTATCGCCTCTACGGCGACGGCGGCTCAACGGCTGGCTCTCAGCATGGGACCTACATTCAAGGGAACGGAACCTGGGCGCGAGCCGTGCTTAATAATGGTCGCGAAGAAGGGATGTTCGCCAGCAACAGTCACTGCCGCTTCCGCGATGTGAGAGACGGCCTGACCAATACGATGGCCATTTCGGAATGCATCGTCGGATCCGATATCAACGTGCTTAGCAGCGGCGACGCGAACAACTGCCAGAACCCGGGATCCGTCTCGGCAAATCGCGGCTACTCCTGGATGTTCGGGACGCCGGGAACGTGGCCTTACACCACCACCCGGACTCCGAACGTGAAGGAAGTCGACTGCGAACGGTTCTCAATCTACGTCAACATGGCCGCCCGCAGTAACCACGATGGCGGCGTGCAGGTCTGCCTGGGTGACGGCGGCGTCCGTTTCGTCAGTGAGAACATCAATCTCCAGACCTGGCGCGACCTCGGCCAGCGAAACGACGGAAACGTCCTTGGCGAGTTCTAAATCAGGCTGAGCACAATGGCTCAAGTGGCCTCGGACGTTTCGCGAGAACGCCCGGGGCTTTTTTTGTGGAGTGCTCAATCTGGTGCCGGGTGCCATGCCCACGCTCGCGTGGGCATGCTGGTCGTTGACGAAACGTGTGCAATGAATCGCCGCTTCTGTGGGGCCCCGTTGCACGACGCCCCCCACGGCACCGGTCCTCAACAGGGACAAAAGAAGCGGCGAGAAATTTCCTCGCCGCTCGCGTTGCTTCAAGTGGTCCCAATCCGGACTACTTCGCCGGAATCGGGTCGCAGTAGGACAGCGCCATCAGGGAGTAAGCCGTCACGAGAGCCGGGTCGCCTTCGTACCAGCGGTCGGCTTCGTTCACCCAGCTGCCGTCGGAGCGTTGGGTTTCGGAAAGCTGATTGGCGAGGTCGAGGCGCCAGTCGTGCGATTCGCCGCTGGCGGTTTCGAACTTCTCGGTGCCGAGAACGCTAAACGTCTTCGCGAACACCTGGTAGTAGTAGAACAGCCCCTGCTGCCCCATGCCCGGGTTCTCCTCGACGGAGTAATGCTTCTGCAGCCAGCTGGTCGCCGCCTTCACACGCTGGTCATCTTTCGAGACTCCTGCGTAGAGGTAACTCTTGAGACCGGCGTAGGTCATGCTGGCATACGAACGCAGCCCGCCCTCCGGAGTCGTTCCTGCCTGTGAAGAGCCGCCGGCTGCCGGAGTGTAGTAGAAGCCGCCATCGTTGACGCGATCAGCGAACGGTGTGTCGTTGTGCTCCGTATCGAGATTCTGCGAACGCGAGACGAAGACGAGCGCCTTCTGGAAGGCCGGATCATCGACTGAGAGGCCCGACTTCTGCAGAGCTTCGAGGAAGAACTGCGTGTTCGACATATCGGGACGCGAATGGCCGCCATAGCCGGCTCCACCGTAGGCCGGATCGGACTCGCTCAGTCCTTCGTCTTCGTCCCATTGGAGGCCGAGCAGAAACTTCTGAGCCGCCTTGATCTGCTGGTCGAACTGGCCATCGCGGTTCGCTTCGACCAGAGCCATCAGCGTGATGCCGGTTTCGTAGTTCTTGTGCCTGGAGTCGGGGTGATAGATTCCGCCATCCTTCTGCGTGTACTGCATCAGGAAGTCGAGTCCCTTCTGCACGGCCGGTTCGGTCGGCGACATGCCCGATTCGAGCAGCGAATTCACGGCCAGAGCGGTGATGCCGAGCACCTTCGGGTCGCTCCAGCTGCCATCGTCGTTCTGGCTCTTGACCAGATACTGCTGGCCGGCGGTTTTCATTTCCTGAAGTCGGTCGGCGTTGGGGCCAAGACGATACGTCTGCTGGGCCAGACTCACACTGCAAACCAGCATGACCAGGGCTCCCGCAGCGAGGCTCGTGCGGATCAGATTCATTGACAGCTCTCTTTCATCCAGAGTTTCGATCTCGGCTCCGCCCCGATTATACGCTGTTCAGTCGTCGATTTCGATAGGCTGCCGGGACACTTCTGCAGCCCGCCGATCGCATAAATGGCCAGGAATGCGATGAGGACGGGGCGATTCTCTGTTATAATGAACCTGAACGCACTCCCGAATGGCGGATAAGGCGTGATGAACCAGCGACGTTCATTTTCAGATTGAAATCAGCGGCCTGTGAAGCATCTCACCCGCACTTCCCCGTCAAGTTCCCTCGCCCCCCCTGGGGGAGAGGGTCAGGGTGAGGGGGAAATGCGTGTGGCGTGCTTCGTAGGCCGATACTTCCAATATGAGTTTGAATGTCGCTGGTTGATCGCTCCCTCATCGGCCCTTCGGGCCTTCTGCTACAGGCAGAGGTATCAAGCCGCTCCCCCTGAAGGGGGCTAAGGGACACGTCAGATCAACCCATGGGATGCGCCGCCTTAAATTCCCTATAATCTTTGCTGAATCGTATTGGCATCTTGCCGCCGCTACATGAACGAACCGGAGCCATCGGACTCATGACCGACCTCTTTTCCACCAACGATCCCACGAAATCCCGTCTCGCCCGCCGCGAGTTTCTGCAGGCCCTGGCCGCGATGAGTGCTGCCGGCTGGATGGCCGGGGAACCGCGATCGCTGCAGGCGGAAGAGCCAATCCAGCAGCCCGAGCCGACCGCCGATGCCTGCATTCTGCTGTGGATGGCCGGCGGCATGGCCGCTCCCGAGACCTTCGACCCGAAGCGATACATCCCCTACGAAGTCGGCATGCCGGTCAATGATATGCTGAGCACCTTCCCGGCGATCGACACGCCGGTCGATGGTCTGCAGATCACCGCCGGGCTGCCCGAAATCGCCAAGGTCATGGACCGGGCCACGCTCATCCGCTCGGCAGTCCAGCCCGATCTCGGCAGCATTCTCCACTCGCGGCATCAGTTCCACTGGCACACCGGTTACGTGCCGCCGCAAACGGTCGCCTGTCCGCATCTCGGAGCCTGGGCCGCGAAGGTGCTCGGCTCCAACAATCCGGTCATGCCGGCCTTCATCAACATCGGGCAGCGGCTCGAAGGGGTCGGCGAGAAGGAAGAGCTCAAGGCCTTCACCACCGGCGGATTCTTCGGCAGCGAATTCGGCCCGATGAATCTCCCCTATCCCGAAGAAGCGGCTCGTGCCGTGCAGCCGCCGTCGGGCATGACCGGCCAGCGGTTTCAGTCGCGAAATGCTCTGTATCGGGAACTGATCGAACGGAACCCGCATCGCGAATACACCAGCGACTACCAGCAGGAATCGCTGCTGCGGTCGATGGACAACGCCTACCGCCTGCTCAGTTCGAAGGACCGGGCCGCGTTTGATATTAATGAAGAGCCGAAAGAGAGCCGCGAGATTTACGACACCGGCCGCTTCGGTCGCGGCTGCCTGCTGGCCCGCCGGCTCGTCGAGTCGGGAGCGAAGTTCGTCGAAGTCACGACCGAATACGTCCCCTTCCTGCACTGGGATACGCACAACAGCGGACACGAAACGGTCGCCCGGCTGCATTCCGAAATCGACCGCCCGATCGCCCAGCTGATTCGCGATCTCGAAGCCCGGAAGATGCTCGACCGGACGCTGGTCATCATCGCTTCGGAGTTCAGCCGCGATGCCCTGATGGAAGGGAAGCCCGGCTCCAACGCGAACGATCAGGCGACGTTCAAGGTCGACAAGATCGAGGAGCCTAAGCATTACGGACTGCATCGTCACTTCACGGGCGGCACCAGCGTGGTGATGTTCGGCGGCGGGATGAAGCAGGGCTTTGTGTACGGCAAGACCGCCGATGAGCGGCCACTGGTCGCGGTGGAGAATCCGGTCTCGGTGATGGATCTGCATGCGACCATCATGACGGCGCTCGGCATCTCCCCGAAGACGGCCTACCTGACTGAAGGGCGGCCATTTTATGTGACGCAGGATGGCCACGGGCAGCCAGTGAAGGAGCTGTTCGCAAAAACGCCTGCGTCTGTATAATCGCGGTGTCTCCGTTTCGTGACCCGCAGAAAAGACCGCCCGCGTGAATCCCCGTGACATCGATGACGTCCTCTCCGGACGCCGCCAGGATCTCGCCGCGCGGGGACTGCGACTCGCCACTGCACTGGCCGAGCCGGTCTACTGGAGCGGACTCCAGCTGCATCGGGCCCGCTATCGACTGGGCTTCAAGCAGACGCATCGCCTGGCCCGCCCGGTCATCAGCATCGGCAACCTGACCACAGGCGGCACCGGGAAGACCCCCTTCACCGCACTGCTGGTGAAGCACTTGCAGAATCTGGGACGGACGCCGGGTATCGCGAGCCGTGGCTACAAATCGCTGGAGAACGACACCGAGCCAGCCGCCGGAAACGACGAGAAACTCGTGCTCGACCAGATGTGCCCCGGCGTGCCGCATATTCAGAACCGCGACCGCGTCGCCGCCGCCGAGCAGCTGATCGAACAGGGCTGCGACTGTATCCTCCTCGACGACGGCTTCCAGCACCGCCGACTGCAGCGCGATCTCGACATCGTCCTCATCGACGCCGTGAACCCGTTCGGCCACAACCATCTGCTTCCCCGCGGCCTGCTGCGAGAACCACTCTCGGCTCTGAAACGCGCCAGCCTGATCGTCCTCACCCGAGTTGACCAGGTCAACCAGCCGGCTCTGGACGCGATCACCAGAATGATACGCCGCCACACGCAGGTGCCGATCATCGAAGTCCGCTTCGCCCCCACGTCCTGGCTCTCAACAACCGGCGAGATCACCCCGCTCGAAAACCACCCGGGCACAGCCGCCATGTTCTGCGGCATCGGCAATCCCACTGGTTTCACCGCGACGCTGAAGCAGTGTGGCCTCACCATCCCGGACGGAGCCACGAAAATCTTCCCGGACCATCACCACTACACGCGCGAGGATTTCGAAAAGCTGGCCGCAGTTGCCACCGAGAAAGCCAACGGCCAACTGGTCACGACTCTGAAAGACCTCGTCAAAATCCGAGAGCTGGTTCCGACAGGGATCGACTGCCGAGCACTGCTGATTGAAGCGGTGATTACAACCGGCGAAGATGACCTGCATCGTCTCCTCAATCATGTCCCACAGCCGTAGGTCAGGCACTGCCTGACGACTGTTCGACGTTGGTCCATAAACCCCGTCAGGCGGTGCCTGACCTGCTTCACTTGAGGGGAAATATCAGTGACACTCATTGATATCGTTAAGCAACTCGATTCCTATGACGAAGAGCAGACAATTTTCCTTGATCGCACCCGCGAACTTTCATGTGATTCGGAGGGTGTTGTCGTCTGGATACCGGACGATCAGTCAACGCCAGATGAAGCACAGGGACTGAAATGCTTTCTTGACGTGTGGCACGCAAAAGAAGTGATCGATGGCAAGGCGAGCCAACATGGCAAGAGTAATCCATCCGATGAAGAAAAGGTCCAGCTGTTGATCGACTACTCGAAAACTGGTGCTTGACGACGAACCCGCCACCAGATCTCGAAGGTCAGGATATTGCCAGATTCCCCGTCGGTACCGTTTTTAACATCCCTCTCAGACAATGCCTGACCTATTCCCTGAAATAGAACGTCGCTGGTTCATCGCCCCCTCATCCGCCCTTCGGGCACCTTCTCCCCCTGAAGGGGGCGAAGGAACACTGCTTGCCTGACCTGCGATTCCCTCACTCCCCCGATTCCCGAATAATCCGATCATACGCCGCCCGGGCGTGGTCGTACGCCGCTTTGGCGGCGGGGCGTTCGGTTTCGAGGATCAGGTTTTGTTTGGAGTCCCAGCCGTAGGTCAGGCACTGCCTGACGACCAATCGACGTTGGTCCATAAACCCCGTCAGGCGGTGCCTGACCTACTCTGCTGGCTTATCTCGGTGACAGGAACTCAAAATGCGAGAAGACGGTTATGTGTCCATCTGGTTGGGAGTTGCTCCATCGATGGACGCGTTGGAGAAGTTTGTCGCCTTGACATACAACGAAGACGGCGAACTGGTTCCGTCTCAGTTCATGGTCCAGTTTGGACTTCCAAGATGGAACGAAGCCTGCCGGGAAGCAGAATGCTTTGAGGCCTTCACCGATTCATTGATCGAAGTGCTGACCGGATTCTCATATGATTCGCAACTCGTCGAGCAACTTCAGACTTCACTTGAGAAGTCTATCCGATCTCCGGTGAATGCTGCTGTGCTTCTTTACAACTACAATTTTCAAAATCCCCGTGTGATTGAATCTCACGGCGCACTTCAGTTGCGATTTTTTGGGGTCTGCAAGTTCCAAGAGTCGGCCTCGTAGTTCTTACGGCGCTTTAATTGAGCGCCCTCACTCACCCGATTCCCGAATGATCCGATCATACGCCGCCCGGGCGTGGTCGTACGCCGCTTTGGCGGCGGGGCGTTCGGTTTCGTGGATCAAGTTTTGTTTGGAGTCCCAGCAGACGTCGACGGCTCGGCGGCACCATTCGGCTGACTTTTTGTTCGCGCGGATCGGGCGGTCGGCGATTTCCACGAAGATCGGGTTCGTGTGAGCCGACGGGAAGATGCGGAGGGCGACCCAGCTCGATTGTTGCAGGGGGACGTCGAATTCGACCGTTTCGAGATGCCCGTCCGCTTCGATCATCTTCCGGGCGACCGCTTCGCCGTTGACCACGAGTTCGACCGGCACCTGACGCGTGTTGCCGCTGCGGGCGCGTTCGATGTGCCAGTACGGTTTCTGATCGAGCCTCCGCTGGCGGATGTCTTCGCGGGGCTGTTCCTCCAGCAGGGCGGCGACCTCGGCGGAGACTTTGACGGACTGAGCCGCTTCGAGATTCAGCTGGCTGATCGCTCCGTCCGAACCGGGCTCGCCGACCGCGACATCGTTCACGCGGAAGTTCATCAGATGGCTCATGCCGTCGCCGCAATAACTGCGGCCCGCCTTCACGCCCTGCATCCAGTTGTCGAAGGAGAGCGGCTCGTCGTCATCGAGTTTGACATAGATGCGTCCCAGGCCGACGCGATCGCCGTAGATGCAGGGGAAGTCGGTTTCGCCACTG
This sequence comes from Planctomycetaceae bacterium, assembly GCA_017795105.1. Taxonomy (GTDB): domain Bacteria; phylum Planctomycetota; class Planctomycetia; order Planctomycetales; family Planctomycetaceae; genus Rubinisphaera. The sequence goes on along the minus strand of CP051247.1, from coordinate 3,238,321 downwards.
ATGCGGGCCCGGTAGCCGCAGTTGAGCGTGTGATACCAGATGTTCAATTCCCAGACCGCCGGGGTGTCGACGGCCGAAATGAAATCGCAGGCGTCGTGTGTGACCGTCACGATGTATTCGTTCGCTCCGATGCCATCAAAGGGGGGCATCGCGTAGTCGGGCAGCTTGTCGGCGGCTCGACCGGAAGAGGCGAGAGCCGACTGACGCGTGATCGGAATCCGCTGTCCGTTTGGGCCGTAGTCGGGAAGAATCAGCCCCCAGCCACTGTGCGAGTAGCCGACGACACCCCCCTGCTGCTGGCCCCACTGCAGCACGGGCAGCGTCCAGCTCGGCCATTGCTCGATGCGGGTCGTGCCGGGGTAGTCGTCCTCTTTCAGTCGCAGCAAACAGAGGTGCCCGGCGTGCGAGGAAGGGAACCCGCTGACTTCGACATCGTACCGCATCAGATAATTCGGCCGGGAAAGTTCCGACGTCTTGCCTTCGAAGTGCTGCTTCTGCGTGTACCAGCACGGCCCCCAGCTGAGGACACAACCGACGTTGAGGTCCTCACCCAGAATGTGCCGCATCATGTCGACCGGCATCACCCCTTCGGTCGGGCTGTCGTAATGGGCACACCCCGCGGCATGCACATGATGATCGCCGGAGTACCAGTGACGGGCAGCCGGATGAATCCACCGCTGCAGCTCGAATCGAGCCGTCTGTTCGGACTGATTGTCCGCGACCGTCAACTTCCGCTGCTGCACGCGATACTCGGGCCCGCGCGTCACTTTGACATCGTATTCGCCCGGCGGCAGGAAGACGTGCTCCCCTTCTTCGCGGTAGATCTGATTGTGAAAGAAGAAGTCGGGAGCCAGCCTGCGAGCCGGGTTCGGATAGACGCGGCCCAGAGCATCGTAGATCTCGAAAGCCGCCATCGTTGGTTCGCCGTCGACATCGCGAACTTCGAACGTCACCTTCACGGCGGGCTGGCACTGAAAGAGAATCGGCACCTCGCCGCGAAAGCCGAGATCCTGCGTTCCCTGCCCGACATGAAAGCTGAGCGTCGCTTCCCGCTGCCCGGCGTCGCGGCTGTAGAGTTGAAGAATGCGATACTCCAGCCCGAGCCCCGACAGTCGCGGCTTGAGCGGCTGCTTGTCGAACAGAGCCACGTCGAGAAATCGCAGCTGAGCCTCGGCAGCCGTAACGAGGTCGGCTTCCTTCTGCGGACTCTGCCGGGCTCCGCGCCCTTTCTGATAGACCGGCTGCGCCTGCGGGCTTTCGACGATGAGGCTCGGGTTGATGCCGGCTTCGTTGTGCACCTTCACCAGAAACGTCCGCCAGCCCTGCTGAACCAGCTCCTTCTTCGCGGGCCCTTCCTGCACCTTGACCCGACTTTCCGGATTGATGTGCACGGCGGCAATGCAGTACGGATCGAGCAGATCCTCAACCTGGCGGGCGGTCTCCAGATCGGAAAGATCACTGGCGAGGACCTTCCGCAAATTCGCCTCATCGGCCGGCTTCAGCGGAGCCCCGACATACGTCAACGCATCGAGCAGCCGCTCCGTTGCCGCGACCAAAGGCTGACGAGCCACACTCCCCACCCGAGGCAAACTCTCCTCCGACGGGAGTGCCGGCTGCTGAAACGCAGGAGCCAGAAACAAAGCGGCCAGACAGGCCACGAGCAGCAACGGACGGGGGGAACCGATCATGATATCTTCCCTCAACAGGCACGAAGAAGCCGAACGCCATCCACACGCATCAGAAGGATGTTATACGACTTTCGGGTGGTCGGTCACAAGCGGCGGAGGAACGGGCCTGCCCGGAGGTCGGCCCGCAACGGCAGATTCAACCGCGGCGTGATCATCGACTTTGTGTGATTTGTGGAAACAAGAAGGCGATAAACAAGGCGGCGCCGGAGACAATCGCCACCCAGCTTGAGCTCGATACTTCACAGCTTGCTTCAAATTGAGAATGGACGCATCATGGACAGAAGCCCGTAGGTCAGGCACCGCCTGACGAGCAATGAGCGTTGTTCACAGTAGCCCCGTCAGGCGGTGCCTGACCTACGTTACTTCATTGGAGATAGAGACGATGGCGACGAAGAATGAACTAAAGGCACGATGGAGTGATGAACTTATTGAGTCAGTATTGGCACAGTTGCGATCTGGGGAGGTTCCAGAGCCATTCGGTCACACTGAGAGCGGAATTTGCGATTTGAGAGGGCTAGTCATTCGTGGGATTTTGCGAACCATAACCATGAACGCTATCGACTTGACATATTGTAGTGCCGAGCGAGGGGGGCAATTTCTGGGATGTACCCTTATTGACGTTGACCTGTCTAATTCAACGTTAAAGACCAACATTGATGGTAAGTTTTCAGCGTGCAAATTTGACGAGTCAAATCTCAATGGTGCGCTGTTCCGAGGTCGGTTCGAGAACTGTTCCTTTTCAAAGGCGAAGCTGAAAGATGCAGCAGGCGAGTCGGTTTCTTTTAGTGAATGCCGTTTCGATAGTGCCGACCTTCGTGGCGCACATCTATGTACATGCAACTTCAATACTTGCACATGGAAAGAAGCAACGTTCGGAAATGGCTCATTTTACCGCAGCAAGTTCACGAGAGGACAACCGAATGATGTAGGTAATACAATTATGGATCATGCTGGATTCGTCTAAGATCTTCGACGTGCGAGAATTGCTCGCTTCTGCACCACGAACTTCGCAGACTGTGCCGGTTTGAACGGTTGCAGCCCGTAGGTCAGGCATTGCCTGACGAGCAATGAGCGTTGCTCAAAGTAACCCCGTCAGGCGGTGCCTGACCTACGTTACTTCTGCATAAAGAAGAACCTGGTGAAGCCTATGCAGGGGGGGGCCAACTCTCGCGACAGCTTTTTCGTCTTGAGTAGATAGAGTGATCGGTTGTTACATCATTGGCCACAGACCGGGCTCAAAACTCTCCAACGACCTCGCCGGCCTGGGCAGTTCCCAGGCTCCCCCAAACTCCATAGGGACTCGGCTGGGTCGCCGTAAGCGTCGCCGGCGGCAGCGGCGTCGACTGATTCCCTGCGTCAATATTCTCACCAATAAACCGCACCGCCCCATCCCCCATCAACGCATTGACCCCTCCACGATGATAACTGGTCGGCGTGTGATGAGAATCGCAACTCGGCCCATTGGGCGGAATGGTGGTGCCAACATTCTCGCCACCGAATCGCGATCCGGTGGCCCAATGGCGACCATTGCCAATGTTTGAGTAAGAAACTGTGGTAGTTCGACATGTCTGCGGATCGGTCGGAGCGTGATTCCGAAATGTACTCAGTGGCTCGTCTTCTCCCTGAAACATCACGCGTTCTGACATAAACACGGTGTTCGACAATCCATCTGTAATTTGATGAAATTCATTGGTGTGACCGTAGTTCCGGGCTGCGAATGGACCTCGAGCTGGGGTCGATAACGAGAGGTAACTATCGCCGTAGTTGAAGTGATATGACCTTGAGGGGCCACCAGATGAGGAAACTGCTGTTACCTCCGAAGCCGGGGGGCCAAGTGGGCAGGAGGGACATAACATTACCGCGGGAGTTGAGTCCGGATGCGGGAAATCAAGACGATAAGGCTGACCGCCTTGGCCGGGGGCGGCAGCAATCCGATCCCAAAGGGCCTGCTGCTCGAAAAACGGTAAAAGCATCACAATTCCGCTGAGTCGGGCATTGTTGTTTGGGCTTACCGTGCCGTTTGTACCCCCGCAAGCAGGGGGCAGGGTTCGGTGCGTCGATTCATAGTTGTGAATCGCCAGCCCCAACTGCTTGAGATTGTTTTTACACTGCATACGCCGGGCAGCTTCGCGGGCCTGCTGCACAGCTGGCAGCAACAGCGCCACCAGGATCGCAATCACCGCGATGACGACAAGGAGTTCGATAAGCGTAAAACCGCTTCGATCGCGGCTGGAGAATGTCTCATGTGGCATGACGGTGGGCAAACGGAAAGCGGGGCTGTCGAAACGAGAACTCCCGTTCACCTTATGTCACAGAACGCACGATCGCAATCCCCACGGCAGGTTCGCACCGTTCAAACTCGATCTCACACATATTGCTTCAAATTGAGATTGGACACATCATGCACCGAAGTCCGTCAATGGGCGACTGCTTGTTGCTCCGCAACCCGGAAGTAAACTTCCGGGCCATCCCGAAAAGGCAATGATGCCACACGCGAAGAAGTTGGAGAACCCGCCGTGAAACATCCCTGCCCAATTTGTGGCTACAGGACCTTGGATGCCCGTTGCGATTGGGACATCTGCCCGGTTTGCTTCTGGGAAGATGATGTGCTTGTCAGCCCGTAGGTCAGGCATCGCCTGACGAGCAATGAACGTTGCTCGAATTAACCCTGTCAGGCGGTGCCTGATCTACATCGCTACCGTCGTGTTGCGAGATGATCCCGCCTGACGCGAACAATCATCCCGGCGACGGCCAGGACGGTGATCTGCCAGTAAGCCGTCTGCACAAACCCAAATTGCAGACCCGGATTCCCGGATGGCAGATAGAACAAGCGACAGGCCATCCCGAAACCGATTCCCGCAATGGTGATCGATCCGACAAACAGAACGAGATCATCGACGGTTGATCCTCGCCCGCTCGCCCAGACCGTCGCAGCCGCAGTGGCCAGATAGGGAAAGAGAATCCAACCCAACACGAAGAGGTAGGGCCCCAGCGTTCTGCGGTCCGGCCACGGCGACTTCAGAACGAAAACAGAGATCGTCGCCGGTAACGCAGCGAGCGCGAGAATCAAACTGACATTGCGAACCCTGTGATGCTTCATAATTCTGGCCGACTGCAACCGAAAGGAATCACCGCTGCAACTTGAGATTGGACGCATTATGGACGGAAGTCCGTCCATGGGCCACTGCCTGTTGCTGCGCAACCCGGAAGTCAACTTCCGGGCCATCCCGCCAGTCGTACGGTTCTATGAATTCAGGTCTTCATTGAATGCGGGCTTTGATCATCACCAGACAAGGCTGATCGTGCACGGACTGTCTTCCAACCTCCAGGAACCCCGCTCTTGCGAATGCATGGGCTGATTTGACGTTCTCGATCCGGATGATAGCGCGAATGATTCGGGCGTCGGAATTGGCGAAGAGACGGTCGACGCCCAGCTGAATCAGCTTCGTTCCAAGCCCCTTCCCCCGTTGTTCAGGACTGGTATGGATGTCGACATCTGCTGTTCGGTCGTCATTGAGATCAAACCGAATCTGTCCGACGGCCTGGTCATGTTCCATGGCCATGTAAATGTAACTTGCCGGATGCAGCCGCTTCTGCTCGAACCAGTTCAAATGCGCGTCCCATTCGATCGAGCCGGGCGAGAAGCTCATCCGTCTGACTTCGGGATCGTTGGCCCACTCGAAGAGGAGTGGAGCATCTTCAGGTTGAACGTCTCGCAGATGCATCTGCTAATCCCATCCATCAGATAAGTTTGAATCGCCGGTCAGCAAATGACCTTCACCGGGGGTCATGCGAAGGTCTTCTGGATCATGAAGGCTTCGGCGAAGAAGAATCCTCCTTCGGATCCTCGAACTTTGGCGAGGGCTTTCAGGACTTCCGGTGAGCGGGGATGGGGATCGGGCCGGGCCTCGCCTTTGAAGGCCTGCATGGCGCGAATCTTCAGTTCGACGTCCCGTTCTTCGACATCGACGTACAGGTTCGGTTCCCATTGGACCGGTTTCAGGTAGCCGGTGCTTGACGGAACTTCGCCGCAGAACAACGGGATATGGCACGTCGGAGCCGGTCGGGTCGCCACGACGGCTGCTTCATGGCAGTACTGATGATCGATGTTCGTGCAGAACCGGTGATGAGTGAAAATTGCCTCGGGTTTCACGCGGCCGATAATCTCTTCCAGCCAGTGAATGAGCTCCAGACGGGTGTGCCTGTCACTCTCGTTGTCGGCGAACTCACCGAGTTCGATATCGCTCTCGCGAACGCCCAGGATGGCCAGAGCGTTCCGGCAGTCGGTATGCAGTTCCCGGATGGCTGCCTCGCGCGTTGCTTCGTCCAGGACGTTGCGTCTGCTGTGCACCCCGGTGTTGGGAATCGCGACATGAACCCGACACCCTTCCCGGGCGAGACGTGCCATTGTCGCCCCGGCAGCCAGGGTTTCGTCATCCGGATGCGCGAAGAACATCAGGACGGTTTTGTAGTTCAGGTTCATTCGGAATTTCCTTCTGCCGGATGCGGGATGATCGTCACGGTCGCCTCGATCCGACCGGTGCGGAGAGCCGGACGTGTGAACTCGATGCGAAGTCCACCATAGTCGAGAAAGGCCGGCGGATACCCTTCGGCGTCGAGCATGCGGATGTGATCGAAAAGAGACTCCAGTGCGGTCATATCCTGCGGGATTCGGCTGTCCTCCGGGGTTCTGCGTTTGAAGACGGTCGGCTCCCCGGTCTGTGGTTCAGGAGTCGGCTCGCTGGCCACGATCTCCGCAATCATCTCCGCGACAACCGTGGCGAGGCGGAGAAAAACCTCTTCGCCGCCGCCGAGGAGCGACAGCGGCTGCTTCGAGTACACAGGGCCGGCGTCCAGTTCCGTAACCATTCTCAACGCGGAGACCACGGTCTCCTGATGGCCACGAGCAATCAGATTCTGAACCGGGCTTCCTCCGCGGCCATAGGGAACGTCGGTCGCGTGAAAACAGACACATTCATAGCGGGAGACAATTTCGTCGGGGACCTTATGGCTCCAATGGGGAAAGAAGATGTACCGGGGATTGATCTCATCGAGCTTTTCCCGGGTGAGGTCCCCGGGCTGCTCGATCAGATGCCAGACGCCGGGCAGGCGGGAAATGGTGGAATGATATCGGGCGACGTTCCACGACTTCGCCGTAGCGACCACGTAATGGTTTGACGACATCGTCCGGTTTCTCTCTACGGTTTCAGGATGATCTTGCCGTGGAAGTCGGCTTCGCCCTGCAAGGTTTTGTTTTCCTGGAGCTGATGGGCCAGGGCGGCGTCTTTGAGGGGGAGCTCTTTGCCGATCGGGATGCGGAGCTGGCCCTGTTCGTAGAACTTGTTGATACGGGTGGCGACCTGTTGCTGCTCGTCCGGAGTCGCGTTGAACATGGCGAAGCCGATGAGTTTCAGGTCGTTCACGTAGAAGGGGCCGAGCGGGAACTGCAGCTCGGCTTCGCGGCCCGCCATCACGATGACGCGGCCACGTTTCGCCATGAAGGGAATTGTGCGGGCGATGTCGGGGGTGCGAAGTGTTTCCCACCAGAAGTCGAGCTTACCGTGCTCCTCGGCGAGCTTCTGCAGCTGATCATCGAGGTCGCTGTCGTGATAGTTCAGGACGTGATCGGCTCCGATCGATTTGCAGTACTCGATCTTGTCGTCGCTGCCCGCGGTGGTGATGACGGTGGCGCCGATCGCCTTGGCCATCTGCACGACGATCGAGCCGACGCCGCCGCTCCCGCCGTTCACGAAGAGCGTTTCGCCAGCTTTCAATTCTGCGTGATAAGTCAACCCGAGTGCAGCCGTAATGGCAACCAGAGCACCGGCGGCGGCCTGTTCGGTCGGGACGCCGTCGGGGATCGGGTAGAGCCAGTCTTCATGCACGGCGGCCAGCTCGGCGAAGGTGCCCTGCTTGCCGAAGAGTCCCTGATTACTGCCCCAGACGCGATCCCCTTCGCGGTAGCGGGTGACTCCGGAGCCGACGGCGGCCACTGTCCCGGCGAGATCGCAGCCGGGGATGTAGGGCTTGGGCAGGTCCATCGCAATGGCCCCGGCGCGGATGTAGGTGTCGATCGGATTGACGGCGACGGCTTCCACCTTCACGACGACTTCGTTGGCCTGCGGTTCGGGGTCGGGCCGGTCGCCATACTGAATGACTTGAGGATCACCGGTCTGTTCGTAGAAAGCGGCACGCATGGGAATTCCCTGTCAGCGAAATGAATGTTGACGGTCGAGATCGCACGGCTGGCCAGGCCAGCAGTGGCACCCGTGATCGGACATGAACCGGGCGACGTTACTCGGAAGATGTATCTTCAGGCTCAGTCGTGCTGGAAGCCTCGGCGGAGGGCTCGGCGGGACTGGAAGCTTCGGTGGACGTCTCGGGAGCTTGATCCGCAGCCGCCTGTTTTCGGCCGCGGCCCTTTTTCTTTCTCGGCGGACGGGGCTCGGCCGGAGTGGCCTCCTCGGCTGAGGCATCGATCTGCATGTGTTCGAGAATGGTCTCGAGTGTCCGCTGCTCACGGGCGGGACGCTGCTCTTCCACAAACTCCATCCAGCAGGTCTCACGGGTGAAGGGGGAAACCATCTGCGTGATGTTGCCGGGTGTGCGGAGAATCTTGCCGGTTTGCGGGCACTTCCACACACGGCGGACATCCAGTTTCGAACGCAGTCCCGGACCTTTCATCGCCTCAACTCCAGTTTCCATCGTAGAAAAAAAGACATCCGACTGGTCAGGATAACCAGCCGGATGCGATTGTGCATTTCAGTTTCCGGGATTTAGACGAGCGGCGTCACGCCCGGCACGGCGATATCGGCAGCCGGCGGGGTGCCCTGGAAGCTGTACTCGGTCGGGCTGAGATCGAGTTTCGAGTCCCAGGCCTGTTCCCAGGTCACTTCCTTACCGGTGTAAGCCGACATACGGGCCATGATCCCCATCAGCGAGCTCTTCACCATGTATTCGGTGTTGTTGAGCGCTTTCTGGTTGCGGATCGAATCGTACATGGCGACATGCTCGTTGTGATACATGTTGTTGACGTTCTTCCGCTTCCGCCACGGGTTCTCGCCTTCAATTTTGTAGGCCATCAGATCAGCCGTCCCCTTGGTTCCGACAACGAAGTCCTGGAACTCGTTGCTGCAGCCGGCCTGCTGACGGGACGCGGCCTGATACCGCAGTCCGTTCGGGTAGTAGAAGCAGGCGGAGATGTGATCGAACACGTTGCCGTTTTCATCGCCGGTGCGGGTTTCGCGGCCGCCGGTAGCGAGCACGCGTTCGGGATACTGATCCTGCATGACCCAGGCCATCTTGTCGAGTTCGTGCACGAACTGTTCAGCGAAGAAGTCGGCCGACAGCCAGGTGAAGTAGTACCAGTTACGAATCTGGAATTCGATGTCGGACATTTCCGGCGTGCGAGCCTGTCGCTTGTCGACCCCGGCGTTGTAACGGGTGCTGTACAGAGCCTGCAGATCGCCCACGGCTCCGTCGTGAATGCGGCCGATGACCTCTTTCATGCCGTCTTCGTAACGCCAGCAGAGTCCGGAAACGAGAGTCAGTCCCTGTTCGCGAGCCGATTCGCCAGCTTCCTGAACGCGGCGGGCTCCGACGGGATCGACGGCAACCGGCTTTTCACAGAAGACGTGCTTGCCGGCTTTGATGGCGGCTTCGAGCTGCTGCGGACGGAATCCCGGAGGAGTCGCCAGCAGGACGATGTCGACATCGGAATCGATCACCTTCTGGAAGGCATCGAAGCCGGTGAAGACACGTTCGGGCGTGACGTCGACCCGGTCGGCGTATTCGGTGGCGTTGAGCTGGCGTAGAGCCCGCTCGGCTGGCTCGGGGAAGATATCGCCGAGAGCAACAATGCGGCAGTGGGGGTCGGCCGACAATGTATCTCGAGCCGCTCCCGTCCCGCGTCCACCGCAGCCGACGAGACCGACTTTAAGCACGTTGTCCTCAGCGGCGTAAGCCCGGGACTGAAGTGCGGAGGTTGCCATCAGACTGGCGAGCGTGCCTGCTGACGTGGTCTTGAGGAAGTTGCGGCGGGAATCATTGGGATTCGTGGGCATAGTCGGCTCGTCTCCGTCTGGCGGGATAAAGAGGGGTACGGGAGGATCGCATGCCGAGTGCGCTGCATGTGACATGCAATACCGGTTCGAACAGTGTATCCTGCATTCCCGGCGAAATTCAAAGCCAAACGGGTTTTCTGCGGCCGATGATCGCTGGATTTGCGTACCGTGTCTGTCGTGGGCACACCCCTTCCCACCCTCGACTGGAGTCGAATCAGCGGAGTCAGCTCGCCCCGGAAACCCAGGTTCACTCCGGTTGACTCACTCTCCCCTGCCCCGTTTCCGACCGCTCAACGCGAATGCTTTCGTATGTGGAATATCGAGAGAAGTCGAGCCGTGATCACTGGAGCCGCCTCCGGCATCGGGCAGCAGTTGGCTCTGCAGCTGGCCAGGAAGCATGTGCATCTTTGCCTGATCGATGTTCGCACCGAGCCGCTGGAAGAGACTGCGGAGATCTGTCGCAAGTCGGGCGTGTTCGTGCAGACGATTCAACAGGATCTGTGTGCCGCCGACGCTCCGCAAATCATCGTCGATACCGTGAAACGGGATCTGGGTGGAGCGGAGATTCTGATCAACAACGCGGGGATCGCCTATTACGGACGGACCGAAGACATGTCGGCCGAGCAGAGGGAACAACTGCTGGCCGTGAACTTCATGGCACCCGTCCGGTTAACGCATACGTTCATTCCACTGCTGCTGGAGAACCGTCGGTCTCATGTGTTGAACATGGCGAGCATGTACGGCCTGTTCCCGACGCAACGAAGCACGATGTATCATGCCTCGAAGTTCGGCCTGCTCGGATTTTCGATGGCGCTGCGAGTCGAGTATGCCCGGTACGGACTGGGAGCAACGGCCATGGCTCCCGGTTTCGTGCGAACCGAGATGTTCGAATCGATGATGCTGCCAGACGGCCGCGAGCAGAAAACGCCGCCACGGTGGATCTCGACCACGCCGGAGAAGGTGGCCCGCAAATCGATCCGGGCGATTCAGAAGAACCGACGGCTCGTTCCGATTACACTCTCGGCTTACGCCGGTTATTATCTCCAGCGGTTCCTGCCAGGACTGGTCGACCTTGGCTACCATCTCGAACGGCGGAAGCTGCATCCGATTACTCTCGAAGCCGCAGCTCGACCACCCGCCCCGGTGACAACTGAAGAACTGCTGGCGAAGCCTTCCGATCTTCCCCGCTGACGCGGAGAGTCGTCGGCCGCTTCCGGCAGGTTTCCTTTTCGATCGAAGGACGTTTTCATGAATTCCGATTGCCCCGGACATCGTCATCTTCACGACGGTCGCAGCGACGGACTCGTACCGCTCGAACCCATCAACGTCCAGAAGGCCAACTCGTTTGCCGAACTCCTGCACGCCATGTCGAAGACGGCCTTCGGCGGGCGACAGCTTGGTGAAGCCTTTGAAGTGCTCAGCGAGATGACCCGCGACAAGAGCTGCAAAGTGGTGATGACGCTCTCCGGAGCCATGACCGTCGCCAAGCAGGGGCAGATCTTCTGCGAACTGATCGATCGCGGCATTGTCGACTGTGTGGTCGCCACCGGAGCGTTGATGGCTCACGGACTGACCGAATCAATCGGCCTGACCCACTATCGTTACGACCCGACGAAGTCGGATGAGACGCTGTTCGAGCAGGGTTACAACCGCATTTACGATACGCTCGAAATGGAGTCGAACCTCAATAACGTCGAAGTCGTTGTGCGGAAGGTGCTCAACGATTCCCAGCCTGAAGACGGCGTCTGGTCATCGGCTCGCCTGTGCCGGGCGCTGGGCGCGGAGCTCGATCGACTCGACGAAGGCCCGGGAATTCTTCGCAGTGCTTACCAGCGAAACGTTCCCGTCTTCATCCCGGCGTTCTCCGACAGCGAGATCGGTCTCGATGTATCCACCTGGGCGATGAAGAACGCGCTCGCGAAAACCGGGAAGGATCTGGCGTCCCTCGAATCCGAAGAAGTGCTTCAGGCGATTGCCCCGTTCAACCCGTTCTATGATCTGCAGGAATACGCCCGCTTCATTCAGGCGAGCGAAACGGTCGGCATCTTCACGATCGGCGGCGGCGTGCCACGAAACTGGGCTCAGCAGGTCGGACCGTACATCGACATCACCAACGCCCGTGTCGGTACCGATCTGACGGCTCCGCGCTTCAAGTACGGCGTCCGCATCTGTCCGGAGCCGGTGCACTGGGGTGGACTCTCCGGCTGCACGTACTCCGAAGGCGTCAGCTGGGGCAAGTTCGTGCCGCCACAGGAAGGGGGCCGCTTCGCCGAAGTCTACTGCGATGCCACAGCCGTCCTGCCACTGCTTTCCAAGGGACTCTTCGAGACCTTTGATAAGAAATAAAGAGTGTCGCGGCGGCATCTTGCTCAACGACGGGTGCCATGCCCACGCTTGCGTGGGCATGCTTTCGAGCTCGTAAGCTGGGATAGCCGCCAGGCGTATCCCAGCAAATGGACTGGAATCGTAAGGCCCTCGCGGATGGCGCGGCCTCTTGTGACTTCGTCACCCGCCCGTGCCGGACGGGCCACCCACTGTTGATTCCGCTCGCAAGTGCATGCGGTCCAGTGACCACTACCCCTGCACATGATTGGGGTCCATCCAGAATGGCTCCCAGATATGGCCGTCGGGATCCTGGAAACTGTGGCCGTACATAAAGCCGTAATCGGTGGCGTCGCGTAGAGCCGAGCCTCCGTTCTTGATCGCGGTCTTCACCATCTCATCGACGGCTTCGCGATTCTCGCAGCTGAGCGCCACCAGCACTTCGGTCGTCTTCGTGGCATCGGCGATGGACTTCGGCGTGAAGTCCTTGAATCGCTCGTGCGTGAGCAGCATCGCGAAGTTCTCTTCGCTGATCACCATGCAGGCGGCGGAATCATCGGTGAACTGCGGATTGAACGTGAAGCCGAGCGATTCGTAAAACGTCATCGACGTTTTCAGATCACGGACAGGCAGATTGACGAAGAGTTTGCGGGACATGAGCGACTCCTGAAACGAAGGTGTGAATTGAAGTAAGGCCGAGTGTGGGGTGCCATGCCCACGCTCACGTGGGCAGGCTCGAATGAGCGAAGGCCTTTGCATGCTGGCCCTCACTCACGCGTCGGATTGAAGTGACGGCGGAACCTACTCGGCGAGCGGAATCCAGATTTCCGTTCCGCCCTGTCCGGCTGCGGGGTCGTAGTCTTCGGTGTAGCGTTCGAAGCAGGGCGCGTCGGCATTAACGTTGAGGCCGGATTCCGGAACCCATTTCCTCCAGATCGTGTCGATCGCCCCGGGCAGTTTCGAGACATGCCCGGTGTGCTCGAAGACGGCGTAACGCCGATCGGGTAGCTCGACCGAGGTCATCTCTGCCGCAGCATTGGCGTCTTCTTCGACACCGACTCCAGCCAGATAGTCGAAGGAGCAGTCTGGTGTCGCGTTGAGGCAGACACCATACGCCACCATGCCCCGCTGCCCGGGAATCTGGCCGATCGACGGAGCGAGCTGCTGCCAGAGTTGGGGAATCTGATCGCGCGTCTCAGCCGTGTACGACTTCTGCAGACCAACGAGCTTGAGATCCCCGCTGCGTTCAAATCGCACTTCTCCCAGTCCCATCATCTGGGCTCGCAGCGATGCTTCCTGTTCCCGAGCTTCCGGAGTGAACTCCTCTCCGAAATCTTCGGCGGTAAAGAAGGTTCGCAACTCCAGCGTGCCACCCGATTCGTGCGGGTTCGGGCATTTTTTCGCCCACTCCACGGCTTCGTCCATCGACTTCACATTCCAGATCCAGAAGCCGGCGATCAGCTCCTTTGTCTCCGCAAACGGGCCGTCGATGACAATCCGATTCTTGCCGGAGAACTCGATCCGCTTGCCCCGCGAACTTGGATGAAGTCCCTCGCCGAATTCCATGATGCCGGCTTTGACGAGCTCTTCATTGAAGTTGCCCATGTCGGTCAACAGCTGCTCACTCGGCATCTCGCCAGCTTCGGATTCGGGCGACGCTTTGACAATAACCATGACTTTCATGACGGGATTCCTTGGGTCGTGTCGTGATACGGGGTGTGCAATGGTGATGAATTAGTAGACGAATGCGGGCTGATTCACTGCGTTGAGCAACGACGCCGAAGTTCAACCGTAGGTTGGCCGCTGCGGCCAGCCAGCGGGTGAGTCTTCGAAATCTTCCTGCCGTCCGAAGGGGGTTGTATCAAGCAGCCGATAGGAATCGGTCAGGCTCTCGCACCCTCGACCATAGGTCGAGTAGGTGTGATAGACCTGTCCGTCGAGCTGGAAGAAGACGCTCAGTCCATGAGTTTCCCCTTCGAGAAACCAGGGCTCGGCTTCCTTTCGGGATTCCAGATCAGCTTCCGTTCGGTAGTTGTACTCCAACGGAACGACCTTGCGATCCTGCGTGACGTGGAGGTCGTAGTTGAAATCGGTGCCGAACGATGAAACCCACCTGCGATTCCAGCCCTGCTCTCTGCGATATCCTTCCAGCTTCTCGAACGGAGCTCGCGAGATCAGAACGAAGGACGTATCGCGTTCACCCAGCATCGACAGGTCGCCAAGAGCGTTCACAAACATCGTGCAGCCGGAGCAGCCTTTGTCCCACTCAGGATCGAACATGAAATGATAAACGATGAGCTGCCGATTCCCGTCAAACAGGTCGATCAAAGGGACTGGTCCGTCGGCTCCCTGAAACACGTACTCCTTCTCGACTTGAACCATCGGCAAACGCCGACGCAGAGCCGCGACGCGATCGTAATGTTTCGTCAGTTCTTTCTCTTCGGACAGCAGTTGTTTACGCCGCTCAAGCCACTGCTCGTGCGACACGATTTCAGGATGTGCGGTGGTCGACATGGTCAATTCACTTTCAATTCGACAAGGTCCGCTGAACGAGGGAAGTCTACGTGAGTGGAACGAAAAAGAAGACGACGAATCAGATAGAGCAGCAAGAGTCCGATCCAGAGCAGGCAGAGTACGACAATGCCCATCCTGAGATACCATGCCGTCGTGAACGAGATTCCGATTCCCGCCAGCACCGCGAACCAGCCAGCGAAGCACACCGGACATTTCGGCATGATCAGCAGCATGGTTGTCGGAAGTACGAGTGAGGCCAGCCTTCGCCAGGACCGCTTCGTCCGAACCGGACCGGCTGGTCGAATACAACAGGCGAAGTTGGACATTGGAGTTGCTCCCTTACCTCGCGAACTGTTGAGAAGGCATATCCGACAGCGCGAACACGGGACGAATCTCGACCGTTCCTTTGCTGGCGGCTGGAATGCGACCGGCGACTTTGATTGCTTCGTCGAGGTTCTCGACATCGATCAGATAGTAGCCGCCGAGTTGTTCAGTCGTTTCGGCAAACGGCCCATCGGTAATCAGCCGCTTCCCTTCGCGAATCCGCAGACTGGTGGCCGTCGAGACCGGATGGAGCGGAGAGGCGGCGAGGAACTGACCCTGCTCGGCGAGTTCATGACAGAGATCCCGCGACTCGGACATGCAGGCTTCCCGTTCGTCTTCCGTCCAGGCGTCTTCGGCTCCGTAAATAAGCAGCATGTACTTCATGGTTCGTTTCCTTTGAGAGAAGTGAGTGGCAATGGTCTCTTTCGCCGCAGTCGAAAAGGGGAATTCAATCGTCGATCGTGAGTCGTTCGACGGGATCCCTTCAGAAGTCGAGAGGTTGCGTGCGTTTAACGAGCTTGTTGATCGCTTCGTCGGCCGGGCGGATCTCGAACGGCCCCATCCGCACTCCGGGATGTTTCGACATCAGCGAGATGGCGTGATTCAGGTCCCGTGCTTCGAGAACAAGAATACCGCCCAGTTGTTCTTTGGTTTCCGCGAACGGCCCGTCCTTTACCACCACGCGCCCGTTCGTCACCGACAGCGTGGCCGCCGTGTTGCTGTCCTGCAACGCCTCGCCATCAACAAAGTGACCGCCTTGACGGAGTTCTTCGTCGTAGGCCAGGCACTCCTTCATGGCCGCCTGCCGTTCGGATTCCGACAGGCCTTCAAAGCGTTCGTGGTCCAGGTACCCCAGGCAGATAAATCGCATCGTTATCATCTCCACGCTAACTGATCAATTTCAGGACTTCATGACTTAGTCGAACGCTGCGAACCCGAATCGACAGGCTGGCCGCAAAAAATTGGAAATCGGCCCGACAGGCTCCAACTCTTTTCTGCTCAGGAAGTTCCGCCAACCTCGGTGATCACGGGCATTGTCTTCCCCGCCAATCTGGTAGATTAATTTGAAATCGGTCGCCGCGTCCGCCGGAATGGTCCGGCGCTTACGTTGTCGGTGGCCGAGGCTGCTTGGGACGGCTCATGGAAAAAGATCAGAACAGATTTGATGAAAGCGGTAAGCTGAAGAACGGAAACGTCATCGAGACCTTCAAGGATGGAACGGTCTCTGGGGTGGGAATTTACATCAAAGGGGAAAAGACCGGCGAATGGAAGTTCTACTACCGAAACGGGAATCTCAAAGCATTCGGGAAGTACGATGTCGGTCAGCTGATTGACGAATGGGTCTGGTATCGCGAAAACGGCCTGATGCTTCAGTCCGGCTCCTTTGACAGGGCCGGTCGCAAAACCGGTCTCTGGCGACGTTATCACATCAACGGCGTGTTGATGGACGAGGGGCACTTTCTGGAAGGTAAGAAAGTCGGTGAATGGCGCAGCTACGACGCCGATTCCCAGATCCGGAAAGTGACCAAACACAAGGGCGGCTAGAATCACTTCCGCAGGGCCTGCCAGCGGAGGATTGCGTCACTCGGCGACTGCGAGCTCGTCCAGTCGCTTCTGCAGAAAGCGGCGTTCCGGTTCCTGCCGGGCCAGTTCGAGGCCGCGCTGATACGACGTTCTCGCTTCATCGGTCCAGCCGAGGCGGCGACAAAGATCGGCCCGAGCCGCGTGAGCCAGATGGTACTGCTGCAGATCCCCGCGACCGAGGATCTCGTCGATCAGTTTCACTCCGGCTTCCGGACCATCGCGCATTGCGACGGCGACGGCTCGATTCAGTTGCACGACCGGACTCGCTTCCAGCTGAATGAGCAGATCGTAGAAGGCGACGATCTCGGCCCAGTTCGTCTCCGCGGCACTTGGGGCCTCCGCATGCACCGCGGCGATCGCGGCTTGAACGGTATAGGTCCCGAACTGTCGGGTTGCCAGAGCTTCCTGAACCAGCGCGGTCCCTTCCTGAATCTGCTCGCGATCCCACAGCGAGCGTTCCTGATCCTCCAACAGAATCAGATCGCCATCGGGCGTGGTTCGGGCCAGTCGTCGTGATTCCTGCAGCAGGAGCAGAGCCAGCAGCCCCGTCGTTTCCGGATCGGGCAGCAGTTCGCGTAACAGTCGCGTCAGTCGGATCGCTTCGGTCGAAAGATCGGCTCGGGTAACCGAATCGCCAGACGACGCGGAGTAACCTTCATTGAAGATGAGATAGATGACCGTGAGCACGGCATCGAGTCGTTCCGGCATCTCGTCGAGTTCCGGAACTTCATAGGGAATACCCGCGTCTCGAATTTTGGACTTGGCCCGCACGATCCGCTGGGCCATCGTGGGAGCGGCAACCAGAAACGCGCTCGCCACTTCTTCGGTTGTCAGTCCGCAGACTTCGCGCAGCGTGAGAGCGATCTGCGTTTCAATGGCGAGTGCGGGGTGACAACAGGTGAAGATGAGCCGCAGTTGATCGTCTTCGACTGGGGAAGCTTCTTCCCGGCCCCGCTGATGCTCCTCAGCTTCAAACCGCCGTCCCAGCTCCTGCAATGAAGCATCGAAGCGGCTGCGACGGCGAATGACATCGATTCCCTTGAACCGAGCCGTCGAAACCAGCCAGGCGACCTTGTTCTCGGGCACGCCTTCCGAGTCCCAACGTTCAACGGCCGTAGCGAATGCATCGTGCATCGCTTCTTCCGCCAGATCGAAATCGCCCAGGAGTCGCACGAGAGTCGCGAAGACTCGCCGCGAGTCCTCCCGGTAAACAGCGTCGACAATCGTCCTTGTTGAATTCATCATCTTTCGACCAGCACAATGGGGCCGACCCGCTATGAATAGAGGTTCTTTTCCGCTGACTCTACCAGAGACCCCCGGGAGATGAACAGAGCGCCACCGAAATGCGGCCGACGTTCTTCACCAATCCGAGCCGATTGATCTGACTGCCTCCGCACGGCATACTGTCTGCGACTTCATCACTTGATCCTGATCCGTCCCTCAACGGAGGCATGTTGTGCAAATTTGTGAACTCCCGCCGGCTCGCAGCGTCCGTCTGCTCTGCTGTCTGGCACTTTTGTCGATGACACTGTGGATTCCCCGCGCGGCTGAAGCAGACGATGCTCACTGGCAGCTGAAAGATGGCGATCGCGTTGTCCTCCTCGGCAGCACGTTCATCGAGCGCGAGAACGCTCACGGCGTCGTCGAGATGTCGCTGCGTCTGGCTGCTCCGAGCGTCGATTTCACCGTGCGAAACCTCGGCTGGTCGGGCGATAACGTGCTCGGCGAATCGCGAGCCTACTTCGGACCGGTACAGGCAGGATATGCTCATCTGCAGGAGTATGTCGGACTGACCGAGCCGACCGTGCTCATCGTCAGCTACGGACACAACGCCGCCTTCGCCGGGGAAGCCGGACTGACCGAGTTTCTCGGGAACTATTCGAAGCTCTTGAAGGATCTTTCCGCTGAAGGCCGCCGTATCGTGGTGCTCGGCCCGACGCCGCTGGAGCCTGTCGTCCAGAGCCCGGAGCAGGTCGACGCGCTTAATAAAGATCGCCGACTCTACAGCGATTCCATCCGCACGCTCTGCGAACAGCAGAATTGCACCTACGTCGATCTGCTGGAACCGATGCAGACCCTGCGAAACGAAATGGGTGTCGATCGCCTGACCGAGAACGGGATTCATCTGAATCGCGACGGTTACATCGCAGTGGGGGAAGTGCTGGCCCGTTCGCTCGGCAGCTCGCTCGTTCGCGATGGCGAACTGCTGCTGCGAGACTCGCAATTCGCAGCCGCCGCTCAGCCTGCCTATAAAGAGATTCTCTGGAAGAACGAACTCTTCTTCCATCGATTCCGACCGCAGAACGAAACTTACCTTCGCGGCTTCCGCAAGCATGAACAGGGACAGAACGCGAAAGAGATTCTGGAGTTCGACCCCCTCGTCAAAGAACAGGATCAGGCCGTGCAGAAAGCGACCGATGACCTGATTCGCAACTGGGGCGAAACGAAACAATAAAGTCCGCGCTCCCCTCGGGGGGCAACTGCTGGCTTGCCCGACAGTGCAATCGCAGGCGTCTTTCTGCGTTGAATC
This sequence comes from Planctomycetaceae bacterium, assembly GCA_017795105.1. GTDB lineage: Bacteria > Planctomycetota > Planctomycetia > Planctomycetales > Planctomycetaceae > Rubinisphaera. Next base: position 3,219,296 of record CP051247.1, on the reverse strand, counting down.
CTTCGCCCCTTCCGGGGGAGAAGGTGCCCGAAGGGCGGATGAGGGGGCGGTGAACCAATGACGTTCCCCCAAACCAGAGATCAACGGCCTGTGAAGCCAGGAACCCGCATTTCCCCCTCACCCTGGCCCTCTCCCCCAAGGGGCGAGGGAAGTTCTTAGTAGACAACATTCCTACCGACATCAACAGGTGACTCATGCACCGTAATTTTCTTACCTTAACGACGCTGCTGACGACTCTCGTCGTGGCGAATCCTGTTCTGGCTCAGCGGAGTCTGACGGAAGTTCCTGATACCGACCCGGCCAAGGAGCAGGCGTCGTTTCAGGTGGCCGACGGATTCGAAGTCAATCTCTTCGCCTCCGAGCCGATGATCGCCAAGCCGATTCAGATGAACTGGGACTCCCAGGGGCGTCTCTGGGTCGCGACCAGCGAGACGTATCCGCACGTGAAGCCGGGGCAGGATGCCAACGACAAGATCATTCTGCTCGAAGACACTGATGACGACGGCGTCGCCGACAAGTCGACCGTTTTCGCCGATGGCCTGCTGATGCCGACCGCGATTCTGCCCGGCGATGGCGGCGTTTACGTCGGAAACTCGACCGAACTGCTGCACCTCAAGGACACCGATGGCGACGGCCAGTCCGATGAACGCCGCATCGTCCTCAGCGGGTTCGGCACCGAAGATACGCACCACATTATTCACACGCTCAAACGCGGTCCGGCCGGACACATCTACTTCAACCAGTCGATCTACACGCACAGCCACATCGAAACGCCGTACGGTGTGAAGCGACTGCTCGCTGGCGGGACGTGGAAGTTCGATTCGACCTCGCTCGAACTCGATGTCTTCTGCCGTGGACTGGTTAACCCCTGGGGGCTCGCTTTCGATTCCTACGGGCAGGCCTTTGAAACCGACGGAGCCGGCGGCGAGGGGATTCACTACGTTTTCCCGGATGTCGTCATGCTGACCGCGCACAACGCCGAGCGGATCGTCCGCGGACTCAACCCCGGGCAGCCGAAACATTGCGGGCTCGAAATCCTTTCGGGCGATCATCTGCCGGAAGGCTGGTCGGGCCGGTTTGTCACGAACGATTTCCGCGGCAACCGCATCAACAGTTTTGAACTCTCGGAATCGGGCAGCGGCTACATCTCGCGTCAGGCCGATAACCTGATGACTTCGAACTACGTCTCCTTCCGCCCGGTTGACATTTTGATGGGACCGGATGGAGCGATCTACGTTGCCGACTGGTACAACCCGATCATTCAGCACGGCGAGGTCGATTTCCGCGACGAACGCCGCGATCACGAGCACGGCCGCATCTGGCGGATTTCCGTGAAGGACAACACGCCGGGTCGGCAGCTGCTCCCCGCCGATGCCTCGGTGACGGAACTCGTCACCATGCTCACCAGCGACCAGAAATGGTATCGCGACATGGCCCGCTATGAACTGTCGAAGGCCGATCGCAACGAAGTCTTTCAGGCCATCGACAGTGCCGCGAAAGCGAATCAGGATCCCGCCGTCGAAGCCCAGCTCGCGCTGTCGCGGATGTGGCTGGCCGAAGACTGGTCCGGCTCCGAAGAAGCTCTGCGAATGGCCGAGCTGATGTTGACCCACGACGACTACCGTCTGCGGTCGGCTGCCGTTCGCGTGGCTGCTCAATGGAACGAGAACCCGCTGGCGGTGGGCATTTTCACGAAGGCCATCGCCGATCCGCATCCGCAGGTGAAGCTGGAAGCCGTGCACGCTCTTCGGCATCAGGGAACCCCCGCTGCTCTCAAGCTGGCCGCGACGGCTGTCGACCCGGCGAATGATCGCTTTCTGGAGTTCTCGCTCTGGCAGACATTCCGCAGCACAGAAAACACCTGGCTGCCGTTGTTCGTGGAAGATCCGAGCTTCTTCGGCGACAACCCGCGAACCATTCTCACCATCGCTCAGGCGTCCCGCTCGGCTGCGGTGGTCGCTCCCATCGTGCGGATGTGGGAACAGGGAAAGATCCCCGACAATATGACCGGCGAAGTGCTGCAGCTCGTTTCCGAACGCGGCAATGTCGGCGAGCTGACCGAGCTCTGGAAGCTCGCTCTCGATGAGAACAACCGCCATCGAGCCGCGATCCTGGAAGCCCTCGCCCAGACCGCACTCCGGCGGAAAGCCCAGCCGAGTGAATCGCTGACCGAATTGATTCCGCTGCTCGACGCAAAGAACTCGCAGGTCCGCTGGTTCGCCACGCGACTGGCCGGGCTCTGGAAGATCGAAACGGCTCGACCGAACCTGAAGGCGATTGCCGAGAATGAAACCGAATCGGATGCCCGGCGGGGGATTGCTCTGCAGTCGCTGGCCTTGCTCGGCGGGACCGACAGCCGCGATTATCTGCTGGCCGTGGCCCGTGGAGAATCGATGCCCAAGTTGCAGGTCGCCGGGATTGAAGCTCTGCTCTCGATGAATGTGAAGCTCGCCGCCGAAGCTGCCGTGGCTGCTCTCAGTGAAGAAGGCTCGGCTGCTCGCGTCAATACGATTCTCGGCCCGCTGTTGCAGCGTCGCGATGGCCCCGGGCATCTGGCTCAGGCGCTGAAAGGAGCGAAATGGCCGGCTGGCGTGGCAACCGCAGCCGTACGTCGGGCCACGAGTCTACCGCAGCAGAATCCGGGACTGGTCGCCGCGATTCAGAAAGCGGGGGGAATCGATCCGCTCGATAAGGAACTCTCGCCGGAAGAAATGCAGCAGCTGGTGCAGGCGATCGTGAAGAACGGCGATGCTCATCGGGGCGAGGAAATCTATCGCCGCGAGAAGCTGCTCTGCATCAAATGTCATGCGATCGGCGGTGCCGGTGGCAAAGTCGGTCCCGACCTGTCGAGTATCGGAGCGAGCGCTCCGGTTGACTATCTGGTCGAATCGCTGATCAATCCGAGCAAGAAGATCAAGGAAGGCTATCACTCGATTCAGGTGGTCACGATCGATGGCATCGTGCTGGCCGGGGTTCCCGTGCTGGAGAATCAGGACGAGATTCATCTTCGCGATGCCGAGGGCAAGATCCACGTGGTTCCGACCGAAGACATCGAACTGCGGAAGAACTCCACGGTTTCGCTCATGCCGGCCGATCTGGTTAGCAAACTCCGCCGTGATGAACTGATCGACCTGGTCCGCTTCCTTTCCGCTCTCGGAAAGACGGGCGAGCTGGTCGTCTCGAAGCAGCAAATGGTTCGCACCTGGCAGGTGATCAATCCCGAAGGCAACATCAGCGGGATTAACGACGCCATCCGCCATACCGGCATTCAGCTGGCAACGACCGACGACAGTCAACTGTCGTGGACGACCGATTACAGCCATGTCGATGGCGGTTTGCGTCTGCAGCCGCTCGCCAAGATGCGGAACATTGATGGGGCGACGCTGTCGATCGCCCGCTTTGAACTCGATGTGATTCAGCCGGGCGTCATCGGTCTCAAAATCGAGAATCCAACCGGCCTGCGAATCTGGATCGATGACAAAGAGGTCGACGTGAAACCGGATCTGAACCCGAATCTGCCAGCCGGGAAACACCGGGTCACCATCGCCGCCGATCCGGGGGCCCGCAAGAATGCCCCGATCCGAGCCGAACTGGTCGAAGTCCCCGGCTCCCAGGGACAGGCGACCCTGCTGAACTGATTCTGCCCGCCCTCGCCGGATTGTTCGCCAATGCTTTTAAGTGACCATGTGAGCACGCATAGTGTTCACATGGCCATAGTCATTCTGTACTACCGTGTGTGCGAGTGTTTGGTGAACGAACTGGTGAAAACGCAAACGTTTGCGTTTGCCTACAAAAAAACACAACTTCGTCGATTGCAGAGCCGACTCTGCATACACATACTAACATTTCTTGATGTTAGAAATTGGGCCAGCGAATCGAGCTGGCTCATTGGCGTTTCGACGCATATTTCTGCCGGCGTATCTGCCGACAACAGGTTTTTTCTCTTATCCTGGGGGTAACATCATGTTGACGTCTCTACGAGCGCGACGCACCGCGTTCACATTGATCGAACTACTCGTCGTCATCGCGATCATCGCGATTCTGGTGGCGCTGCTCTTGCCAGCCGTTCAGCAGGCTCGCGAAGCGGCTCGCCGTAGCAGTTGTAAGAACAATCTCAAGCAGATTGGACTCGCAATGCACAACTACCACGATACTTACGGCGTGTTTCCGGCTGGGTACATCAACCAGCTCGACGGACCAATCGGTAACAGTTCCGACTATTCTTCCGCGATCGCAGCTGAGCGGGTTTCTTGGGGGTGGGGTGCATTTCTCCTGCCCTACATCGAACAGCCCGCGTTGTTCGACACCCTTCAGGTGGGAAATATTCGTCTCAAGAATGCATTGCAGCAGGGTGGTCCTCAAGATCGCTTAAGCGCGATGCAACAAACGATCTCGGTCTACCGTTGTCCTTCAGACACCGCTCCTCAAGTGAACTCGTCTAAGCAGCTCACAGATGCAACTGGAACGGGGCGGTCCGTCGCCACGTCGAACTACGTTGCTTCAAACTCCAGCCGACGCTGGCACAGTCAAGCGCCCAACCCGAACTGCTGTGCGTGGAACACGGGTCCCGGGTATCAAGAGATGAGTCAGTGGGGGAATAACGGCGTCGGTGCTAATGGCCTATTCTGGCGTAATTCAAGCACAAAGATGCGCGACATCACCGATGGCACGAGTAATACGATGATGGTCGGTGAGCGTGCGTGGGATCTGCCGAATCCGTCGGGCGGAAACTTCACCTGCCGTGCAGCCGTTGTGTTTGGTACGAACATCAACAACGAGCAATCAAACATTCATCCTGTTCTCGGATCGACAACGTCGTTCCTGAATGCGAGTACCAATGAGTGTAATAAGGGCTTTTCCAGTCGACACGCTGGAGGTGCTCAATTCGTTCTTGCTGACGGAAGCGTCAGGTTCATTTCGGAGAACATCGACGCCGACAATCGACATACCGGTGGGACAGAAGCCCCGGACAGCACGTACGAACGGCTCTGTTCTCGCGACGACGGTGGAGTTCTTGGAGAATTTTAAGCCTTCTCAGATTCGGTAAAGGTGAGGTCGTCTCGCTGCGATCTCACCTTTTGCGATCAACTGCCCCGACTTTGGTGCAAATTCATTTTCTAAGAGGATCATCTGTGGAAGGTACAAAGCGTTATTTCGGATTGCTCACCCTTATCTTCGCACTCGGCTGCGGAGGAGGAGCGAATGATACTCCTGAGCTTGGTCAGGTCACCGGTACGATTACGATCGACGGCAAAGCCCTTCCCGATGTTGCGGTGACGTTCTCCCCGGTAGAAGGTGGACGTGCCTCGACAGGAGTGACCGACTCGAATGGCAATTATAAACTGATGTACAACACGACCGAGCCCGGGGCGATTATTGGCAAGCACAACGTGTTTGTTGCCGGAAAGGTCGACTTTGATGTCAATGACCCGAACGCTCCCATGACTCCACCAGAGGGGAATGTTCCAAGAGATTACGCCAACATCGAGAAACAGGCCGATGTCACCGCGGGGAGTAACGAGATCAATCTCAGCTATCCCTAAACGACGGAGCTGATCTACCGGACGTAAACGAACTCCGGGGACAGACACAAAATCCACAACAGGTCCTGAATCGACTCCACGGTTGGTTCAGGACCTGTTGCATTGAGGAGCAGGTCTCGTTCGGCAGCCGTCGGCTGGCGGGACAGGGCGAACTGATACGTGTGCTCGATCAGCTGTTCCGGCTGCCCCGCAAAGCGGCTCTGCAATCGGCGGGCCCCCTTTTCCAGAGCCTGCATCAGCTGTTCGCCGTTGGCCAGGTTGATTGCCTCGAGGGTCGTCAACTCCTGTGGACGGGAGGTCACGATCTGATCGCGATTCGGTCGGCCCAGGGCTGTCATCAGAGCGTTGTTGTTGAGCAGTGAAGCTCGCGCCCGCAGAACCCCGGAGCCTTCTCCAGCAGCCGCGAGGACATTGCGGATCGGATCGCGGGTCTGCTCGGTCCAGACACTCAAAGCCGGTACAACAACCGCCGCTTCGAATTTCCCCGGCAGGCCGCCCATGCGCCCTTCTCGCGGCTGATTGAGCTGCGGATTCCATTGCCAGCTCTCATCGCTCACGATGGCGATTTCCTGATCGCCTCCGTGTATCAGACGGGCTTCGAAGTAGAGACCAGCCGCGTTGGGGCTGTTCCCGGCATTGGTCGCGCGAACCACAATATCGTTTCGCCCCTGCTTGAGATTCGACTCGAACAGAATGGCCGCCGGCTGCGTCCAGTTATCGACGCGGCTCACCTCGCGTCCATTCACGTAGATAATTGCCGAGTTGTCACACGTCACAGCCGCAATTGCCTGTCGGGGCACAGCTTCAAGCTGAAAGGTCTTCCGCAGCATGATCGTCTCCCCCGCCGGAGGCACGGCTCCCTCTTTCGCGGAAGCTCCCCAGATCCATTTCCCCTGCAGGGTGACCTGTTCCCGATCTTCAGCCGAGACCGCCGACCGCAGCACCGGAGCATCGAAGCTCGCCGGCGTCGCCTCGGTCAGCTGCCAGACGGCATCCAGAAACTGCTCTGCAGTCAACCGCCGCGCCCTCGGCCCGCGATAGACGTATTCGCCCTCTTCACCCGTCTCAATCACCTCTGCCTGAGACTGATACGCCTGCGAGGTGGCGATGTGCCGCAACAGTTGCTTGAGATCGTAGTCGTGCTCGACCAGATAGTTCGCCAGATAGTCGAGCAGATCTTCATGCCACGGCTCGGTCTGCATCGCATCGACGGGATGCACGAGTCCGCGTCCCATGAGTTGATGCCAGAGCCGATTGACGATGGTTCGCGTGAAGCGTCCATTGCGGGGATCGGTCATCAGTTTCGAGAGTTGTTCGAGCCGCTGCTCGCGCGGCAACGAAGCATCGAGCGAGCCGAGTTCGGGGAAGATCCACCCCGCGGTCGCCTGCTCGCCGGTCGGCTTGTCGCAGCGGTGGATTTCGAGCGGAGCCTCGGCGTAAATCGCGGCCAGACTGTAGGCCTCTTTCAGCGTCCAGCGATCGATGAAGCTGTCGTGACACGAGGCACACTTCATGTTGATGCCGAGAAACGATTGCGAAATGCTTTGCGAAAACTGAATCTCCAGCGTTTGCCCGGCGCTCACTTCGCCCCGCCATTTGATGCCATCAATAAACCCGCGACTCTCGCCGGTCTTCGGAGCAATCAGGTCGCGAACGAACTCATCGTACGGTCGGTTTTCGAGCAGAGCCGTGTAGAGCCAGGTGCTGATCTGCTTCCGCCCGCCGGTGATGAATCCCGTCCCGGTGTAGTCGTTTCGCAGCAGGTCGTTCCAGAAGGTCATCCAATGATCGGCATAGTCGATCCGACGGTCGAGCAGACGCTCAATCCAGCGGGCCCGCTTATCAGGATTCGAGTCGGCCAGAAACTCGTCCCGTTCCCCAGGTGTCGGAAGAAGACCGATGAGGTCGAGAGAGCTGCGGCGGAGAAACGTTTCATCATCGATCGGCTCAGGAATCGGCAGATCCCGTTCGAGCAGCCAGGCATCAATAAAGCGATCAATCGGATGCGTTCGCCCCGCATGCGCTGCGGGAATTTCCGGATGCCGCGGCAGCAGCGGCGGCTCGTACGTCGATTCCGCGAAGGTGAATCCCGGCTCCCACGGCAGGCCTGCGGCGATCCACCGGCGAATCAGCTCCAGCGATTCCTGCGACACACGAGGCTTGTCGGACGGAGGCATCATCAGGTCGTCGTCTTCGGAGAGCATCCGCAGGTAGAAGTCGCTGCTCTCAGGATCTTTGGGAATGGCCGCTGCGTTTTCGAGGAACAGCGCCCGCGTGTTCAGCGAGAAGCCCCCTTTTGCCTGACTGCCGCCGTGACATTCGACGCAGTGAGCCTTCAGAATCGGCACGATCTGGTGCGAGAAATCGATCGGCTCGTCCGCTGTCGCAATTCCTGAGAGGACCGACAGCGAAAGCAGAGCGGAGAACAAAACGTGAGAGAGATGAACCATTCCGAACGAACCTGTCCGCAAAAGAAAACGTCTGACGTGGTTGGGTGCCACTGGCTCGGCCAGTGCGAAATCAACCCCGTGTGCCACTGGCTCTGCCAGTGCGAGGGCAACGTGACCTGCGTCATCACTGGCCAGCCGCATCGAATCCATGCACGAATCCCGATGCGAGGCACTCTGTTCTTTTACCGGCCGCATCGATGAGGACACAACCCTGCCCCGGAATTATCCGGCCGATCGGGAAAATCGTCACCGGAGAGTCAGGAATGTCTTGGAGCCGCTGCACGTCGTCGGGAGAAAGCGTGAAGAGCAGCTCGAAGTCTTCACCATCACTCAGAGCCCGTTCGAGCGGCGTCTTCTCGGTCTTTCCGCTCCGAGCCGCCTCAGTGATCGGAATCCGCTCAGCTTCAATCTCGGCGGCGACGCCACTGGCCCTCAGGATATGTCCCAGGTCCGAAGAGATACCGTCACTGAGATCCATCATGGCGTGCAACGAGGCATTTTCCCGCAGCCAGAGTGCTTCCTGCACACGCGGCGTGAAGCGAAACTGCTTCTCAGCAAAGCTGCCGCCGAGCGGGCCGGTCACGCAAATCACGTCGCCAACCTGGGCTCCGTCGCGTCGGACCGCTTTTCCTTTGGGCACCTCGCCATACAATGTGACGTTAATCGCCAGCCCGCCGGACCAAGTGTTGGTGTCTCCCCCTGCGATGGCAATCTGGAACTCGCGGGCGGAGTCGGCCAGGGCCTGCAGTAGTTCTTCGGCCTGCTGGCGATTCCAGGAACGTGGAAAGACGATGCTGATAAACGCGGCGACGGGCACGGCGGCCATTGCGGCGATATCCGAGATGTTGACGGCGAGCGCTTTGCGGGCGATGTCCGCAGCCGGGTTGATGCCCGTCTGAAAGTGGACTCCGTCGAGGACGAGATCCGTAGTCACGACCGATTCCATCCCGTCGGTTTGCGGGATGAGTGCACAATCATCGCCAATTCCGAGATTGACTCTGGCATCTGGTTTCAACCATGATTTCAATTGATCGATCAGTTCAAATTCCACGAGTTCTCCACCGCTCTCCCCGGACGCCGCGATCCTGCCGCCGGCGTGTCGTCGCTGGCGTAACCGCTCCGTCTCAGTCCCTGTAAGTTCGAAGTTGCTATGTCCTACAGCTCTCAATTTTCCCGCCCGCTGCTGCTTGCTGCAAGCCTCGTTCTTCTGACCACGGGGTTCATCTCCGCTCAAGGGCCGGGACAGCGTCCTCCGTCTCCGGTTGTGGTGGCCGAGGTGGTGAAGCGGCCGGTCATTACCGGGCAGACATTCATCGGGACGGTCACGCCGGTCAAAACCGCATCGGTTGGCAGCGCCGTCGATGGTCGCATCGCCGACTTCCCGGTGAACGAAGGGGACTTCGTCGAGAAGGGACAGCCGCTCGCGCAGTTGCTGACCGCGACGATCACTCTCGAGCATGAAGCCGCGGTGCACGAATTAAGTCTGCGGGAAGAAGAACTCAAGGAACTCGAAAACGGTTCGCGCCCGGAAGAAGTCCGACGGGCTCAGGCAGCGATGGCAGCCGCCAAGGCCTCGCGGGAGTATCACCAGAAGAAACGCGATCGAGCCGACGAACTGTATGCCCGCAACGCGATCAATAACGATGAACTTCAGCTCGTTGTTGCCGAGCAGATTCAGGCCGAGCAGGAATATCTGCAGGCGGTTGAAGCGTACGAACTGATCGTGGCTGGCCCGCGACAGGAACAGATTGCTCAGGCCCGCGCTCAGGTGGCGATTCGCCGAGCGATCGCGAATCGACTGGCCGACCAGATCGAGAAGCACACCATCCGGGCCCCGTTCGATGGATTCATCTCGGCAGAGCACACCGAACTCGGTCAGTGGGTCAACCGGGGTGAACTCGTGGCCGATGTTCTCGCCCTCGGCGAAGTCGACATCGAAAGCTACGTCCCCGAGCAGTACATCACCTACATCCACAAAGGGCAGCAGGTCAGCGTTGAGATCCCCGCCCTGCCCGATCAGCTCTTTACCGGCATCGTCGAGGTCGTCATTCCTCAGGCCGACACGCGGTCCCGCACCTTCCCGGTGAAAATTCGCGTCACCAATCAGATCAACGACAACGAACCGCTGATCAAATCGGGCATGATGGCCCGCGTCTATCTGCCCACCGGCAACCGGCAGGAAACGCTGCTCGTCCCGAAAGACGCCGTCGTTCTGGGCGGGCCTCAGAAAATGGTGTATGCGATCACCCCGGGTGAGAAAGACAAGCCCGCCAGCGTCCGTCCGGTTCCGGTGCAGATTGGCGTTGCTGATGGCACGCTATTGCAGGTGAGCGGTGAATTGAACCCCGGAGATCAGGTGGTCGTGCGGGGCAACGAACGTCTCCGCCCCGGCCAGCCGGTCGCGGTGTCCGAAGTTCTGCCGACCCCATCGGCTTCATCGGAAGGAGCGACGTCTGCGAACTCGGCCGCTGAAGAACTGAACGCCGAGCAACCGAACGCCGGTCAATAACGCCCGCAGATCACCACGACTTACGAACGACAGCATTTCTTTAGAGACTAAGCAGACACCATGGCGCTGATTGAAGCTTTTATTCGCAACCCGATCAAAGTGATCGTGGGTGTTCTGCTGATCGCTCTGTTCGGCTTCGTTGCCCTCTTCCGCATGCCGATGCAGCTGACGCCGGAAGTGAACCGCCCGACGATCACCGTTGAAACGACCTGGCCCGGAGCCAGCCCGCAGGAGATCGAGCGGGAAATCGTCGTCGAGCAGGAAGAGTATCTGAAGAGCGTGGAAGGTATCGTCCGGCTGCTCTCGGAAAGCACCGACTCCAAGGGAACGATCACCCTCGAGTTCCAGGTCGGCACCAATATGGACGAGGCTCTGCTCAAGGTGAACTCGCGCCTGCAGCAGGTCCCCGACTATCCCGAAGACGCCGACCAGCCCGTCATCAGCACGTCGAATTCGTCCGACAGTCCGATCGCGTGGTTCATCTTCAGTGTTCGTCAGCCAGCCGATGAAGACCTCGCCGCCTTCCAGCAGAAGCATCCCGACCTGAGCGCGGAAATCCAGAAGGTCCGCGATTCGCACAACGTCGGCCTGGCCATGCTGCGACTGCGGCAACTGGCCGAAAGGCATCCGGAAGTTCAGGTCCTCCTCCCGCCTGAAGACCTCGATGTCACCAAGCTCCGCCGGTTTGCTGAAGATGAAATCGAAGCCCGCTTCGAACGCGTTCCCGGCGTCTCGCAGTCCAACGTGATTGGCGGCCTCGAAGAAGAGCTGCAGATCATTGTCGACCCGGAAAAGCTCGCGTCACGGAACCTCACAATTCTTGATGTCCGCCGCGTGCTTCGCGGGCAGAATGCCGATATTTCAGCCGGCGATTTCTGGGAAGGCAAGCGGCGGTATGTCGTGCGAACACTCAGTCAGTTCCGCGATGTGGGCGATGTCGAGAAGCAGCTGCTCGCCGTCCGCGACGGGGCTCCCGTTTACGTTCGCGACGTCGCTGAGGTGAAACTCGGCTATAAAAAGCCGGACGGCCTCGTGCGTCGCTTCGGCGAGTCGAGTATCGCTATCAATTGTATTCGCGAGACCGGGGCGAACGTCCTCGACATCATGGACGGCCTGCGGGAAGTGCGAGCCGATCTCGATGAGAACCTGCTCAAACCGCGCGGCCTGCAGCTGATTCAGGTGTACGACGAAACCGAATACATCTACTCGTCGATGAACCTCGTCCAGCAGAACATCTTCGTCGGGGGCGCCCTGACGATGGTCGTGCTGATGCTGTTTTTGCATCTCAATATCCGCACCCTCATGCTGGCTCCGTTCATCCTCGTCACTGCACTCGCGGCTGCCTATCTCGATCCGTGGTTCTTTGCGATCACGATGTCGCTCATTCTGCTGGCCGGCTTCTGGTACGCACGCGGAGCTCTGATCGTCGGCCTTGCGATTCCAACGAGTATCATCGGCACCTTCCTCGTGCTCGGTTCGCTCGGCCGGTCGCTCAACGTCATCAGTCTGGCCGGTCTGGCCTTCGCCGTGGGGATGCTGGTCGATAACGCGGTTGTTGTGCTGGAGAATATTTTCCGCCACGCCCAGATGGGCAAGAGCCGCTGGGAGGCCGCCAAAGTCGGCACCTACGAAGTCTGGGGAGCCGTGGTCGCCTCCACGCTGACAACCATTGCCGTGTTCCTGCCGGTTGTGTTCGTGCAGGAAGAAGCCGGGCAGCTGTTCCGCGATATCGCCCTGGCGATCAGCTCGGCGGTCGGTCTCTCGCTGATTGTCTCCGTCACACTCATCTCGACCTCAGCGGCCCGATTGCTTCGGCAGCAGGAAGAGGGCGATCCGAATGCTGCTCTGCTTGAAGAACCGGAACAGACGACTGGCGTGGTCGGCCTCATCAATCGCGGCGGCAACTTCTTTACACAGATTATCGTGGGACTGAACCGCTGGCTGTTGAGCAGCAGGCTGCTGCGGCTGGCTATGATCCTGCTGATCGTCGGCACCTCCGTCTTCGGCAGCTGGCTGCTGTGGCCGAAAGTGGACTACCTCCCGAACGGAAACCGTAACCTCGTCTTCGGCATCCTGCTTCCGCCACCCGGTTACAACCACGAAGAACTGATGCGGATGGGCAGGACCGTCGAGACGGCCCTGCGACCCTACTGGGACGTCGATCCCGACACCCCGGAAGCCGAACAGCTTCCCTTCCCGGCCATCGGCGACTTCTTCTTCGTGGCCCGGGGTCGCATGGTCTTCATGGGGATCCGTGCACACGACCCGCTGCGAGCCGCCGAGCTGATCCCGTTGATTCAGAAAACCGGAATGGGAATTCCCGGCACCTTTGCCGTAGCGAAACAGTCGAGTCTGTTCGAACAGGGACTGACCGCCGGCCGGACGATCGAAGTTGATATTATCGGTCCCGATCTCACGAAGCTGATCCCCTTCGGCGGCCAGGTGCTTGGCCAGACAATGGAACTGATCCCCGCCGCTCAGGCGCGACCGATCCCAAGTCTCGATCTGTCGAGCCCGGAAATTCATTTGAACCCACGGCTCATGCAGGCGGCGGAACTCGGTCTCACCAGCGAAGATCTCGGCTACACGACCAACGCCCTCATTGATGGAGCCTACGCCGGGGACTACTTCCTTGGAGGCGACAAGATCGACCTGACAATCGTCGGGGCGGAAAGAAACATTCAGGCCACGCAGGACGTCGCCGCATTACCGGTGGCGACCCCAACTGGTGAGCTTGTGCCGCTTTCAACCGTTGCCGATGTCGTCATGAGCAGCGGCCCGGAACAGGTGAACCACCGCGAACGTCAGCGAGCGATCACAATCGAAGTTTCTCCGCCGCCGGAGATGGCTCTCGAAGATGCGATGAATGTCATCGAAACTCAAATCGTGCAGCCGATGTATGCGTCCGGTCAACTTGGCGACGGCTACCGCATCAACCTGAGTGGAACCGCCGACCGGTTGCGGGAAACGTGGATCTCTCTGCGATTCAACGTCGCTCTCGCGCTGTTGATCACGTATCTGCTCATGGCGGCTCTGTTCGAGTCGTGGCTGTATCCGTTCGTCATTATTCTGGCGGTCCCGCTGGGAGCGGTTGGCGGAATTCTCGGGCTGAACCTGCTGAATCTGTTTGTCTTCCAGGCCCTCGACGTCCTGACGATGCTCGGCTTTGTGATTCTGATCGGAACGGTGGTCAACAACCCGATTCTAATTGTCCACCAGGCGCTGGAGTTGATCCGCAGTGAAGGCATGAGCCCGGCTGCTGCCATTCTCGAATCGGTCCGCACCCGCGTCCGCCCGATCTTCATGACGACCACGACGACCGTCCTCGGCCTGTTGCCGCTGGTTCTGTTCCCGGGAGCCGGTAGCGAACTCTATCGCGGCTTGGGCAGCGTGGTCCTCGGCGGCCTGATCGTCTCGACCTTCGTGACGCTCGTCCTCGTGCCAATGCTCTTCAGCCTGACACTCGAAGCCCGCCAGGCACTGGTCGGCATGCTCTCCCGGAAGAAGTCACCCCCACCGAATCGCGAACCCGAACGCGAACTCGTCGAGATGACGTAAGAGAGAAAGCAACGGGTGGCCCGACCGAAGCGGTCGGGTGACGAAGTCACAAGAGGCCGCATCATGCGTGTTCTCTATAGCTGACCGGGCGGCCTGTGGAGCAATTCCTGATGATGGCGCAGCCTCTTGTCGCTGCGCGACCCGGCCATGTCAGGCCGGGCCACCCAATCACTCTCAGATCCGTTTAACCGGGTAGCCCCGGTTGCTCCGCTACCGGGGCCGGCGCAGTCGGCAAGAGGTTTCAAAGCTCGTTGTGAACTGGGAGAAAGTGACCGACCGCTCATGGCTCCGCCACCCCGGTTGAATCGGGCTACCCCCTGAGTCGTCCGTTCAAACCCGCTGGGCCGTAAATCCCGCATCCCTCGTCATCCGGCGGGTGGCCCGACCTGAACGGTCGGGTGACGAAGTCACAAGAGGCCGCATCATGCGTGTTCTCTTCAGCTGACCGAGTGGCCTGTGGAGCAAGTCCTGATGATGGCGCAGCCTCTTGTCGCTGCGCGACCCGGCCATCTCAGGCCGGGCCACCCAATCGTTCTCAGGTCCGTTTAACCGGGTCCGACTCAGTCGACAAGAGGTTTCAAAGCTCGTTGTGAACGGGGAGAAAGTGACCGACCTCTCATGGCTCCGCCACCCCGGTTGAATCAACCGGGGCTACCCCCTGAGTCGTCCGTTCAAACCCGCTGGGCCGTAAATCCCGCATCCCTCGTCATCCGGCGGGTGGCCCGACCCGAACGGTCGGGTGACGAAGTCACAAGAGGCCGCATCATGCGTGTTCTCTATAGCTGACCGGGCGGCCTGTGGAGCAAGTCCTGATGATGGCGCAGCCTCTTGTCGCTGCGCGACCCGGCCATCTCAGGCCGGGCCACCCTGTTGATCAGGCAATGATCTCGTGAATTGGCTCGACGTGCTCGACGCCAACGAGCTTCTGATCGAGCCCACTGAAGAAGTAGCTCAGGCGGTTCGGGTCGAGTCCCATCTGATGCAGAATCGTGGCGTGCAGGTTCTTCACGTGCAGTTCGTTCTCCACGGCTCGTGAACCGAGTTCGTCGGTCTTGCCGTAGGAGATGCCCCCTTTGATGCCGCCGCCGGCCATCCACATCGTGAACCCGTACGCGTTGTGATCGCGGCCAGAACCGTTGGCGTACTCGGCGGTCGGCTGCCGTCCGAATTCGCCGCCCCAGACCACGAGCGTGGAGTCGAGCAGCCCCCGCTGCTTCAGGTCTTTCAGCAGCCCAGCGATCGGCAGATCGGTCTCGCCGGCGTGCAGGTTGTGATTCTTTTCGAGGTCGCCGTGAGCGTCCCAGTTGGCGTCGTTGTGGTTTCCACCCGAGTAGACCTGAATAAAACGCACACCCCGTTCGACGAGTCGACGGGCCAGCAGGCATTTGCTGCCGAAGTCTTTTGTCTCCGCGCGATCCATGCCGTACATCTGCTGCGTCGATTCCGATTCCTGAGCGAAGTCGACCGCTTCGGGAGCATGGATCTGCATGTTGTAGGCGAGCTCATAGGAGGCGATCCGGGCGGAGAGCTCCGACTGATTCGGACGACTGGCCAGATGCCGGCTGTTGGTCTCGTTGAGGGCATCCAGAATCTCACGCTGCACCGGTTCGGGCATTCCCTGCGGACGGTTCAGGTCGAGAATCGGTGGGCCCTGGGAGTTGAGCACGGTTCCCTGGTAGCTGGCCGGCATGAAGCCGCTGGTCCAGTTCTTGGCTCCGCTGATTGGGCCGCCGGTCGGGTCGAGCATGACCACATAACCGGGCAGATTTTTATTGCTCGTGCCGAGCCCATAGTTCAACCAGGAGCCGAGCGTCGGACTGCCGCTGAGAATCTTTCCGGAATTCATCATCAGCATGGCCGAACCGTGAATCGGTGAATCCGCCGTAAGCGAATGCAGAAACGCGATGTCGTCGACGTGCTGAGCGACGTTCGGGAACAGATCGCTGACCCACTTGCCGCACTCGCCGTACTGATTGAACTTCCAACGCGGCTCGACGATCCGCCCTTCGTTCTTGTGCCCCCCACGACCGAACGTTTTGACGGCAATCGTTTTGCCGTCCATGCCGTTCATGGTCGGCTTGTAGTCGAACGTGTCGATGTGGCTGGGGCCGCCGTACATGAAGAGGAAGATGACATTCTTCGCCTTCGGCGTGTGATGCGGCCCCTGATTCGGGACATTCTCGGCGGCGCTCGCCGACTTACTGAAGAAACCATCGTCCCCGAGCAGCGAGGCCAGCGCGACCGAGCCAAAGCCGGCTCCCGCTTCCCACACAAACTCGCGGCGGGTTCGTCCACAGAAGTTTCGAGAATTCGACATCGCTCTCTTCCCCTGATTTCACACCATCTCGGGTGCCATGCCAGCTCGCATTGGGCGGCATGGTCGTTTCAATTCATTCGTAGGCCGGGATAGCCGTCAGGCGTATCCCAGCACATTGTGCGTTCCTGTCGGGAACGACTTCGGCTGCCCAATCTGCTTCGTTCGAACCTCTTGCCGACTTCGTCGGCCCCGGTAGCGGAGCAACCGGGGCTACCCTTGTCTACCGTTTTTTCTATATCCAGCCTGCCCACGCGAGCGTGGGCATGGCACCCGTCGTCGGTCAGTCGACGAACAGGAATTCGTTGAGGTTCAGGGCGTACAGGCAGAAGTATTTCAAGGCGTTCTCTTCAGAGAGGCCGTGTTCAGTTTTCAGTTCTTCGATCAACTGCAGTCCGTCCGCGATGTCCTGTTCGTCCGGCTCGCGGGTCGTCACCAGTTGCAGGCCGCGTGAGACCTGAGCCGAGACATCATCGCCGGCTTCTCTCCGCAGTCGGTCGGCGAAGGTGTCCGCCTGATCGTTCAGAAACTCGCCGTTGATCATCGCCAGTGCCTGAGCCGGCTGAATGGTGATGAACCGGGCTTCGCACGTGACGTCGGTATCGGGGAAATCGAAGCTCGCCAGCTCCGGCGGAATGAGCGAGCGTTTGATGAAGATGTAAATGCTGCGGCGGTTCCGTTCTGCTTCCGAGGATTTTCCCCAGCCATAGCCCGGCTTCGACTGTGTCGACAGGACTTCCTGCGAGAGTTCGGGATAGAAACTCGGGCCGTGCGTCTTGAGATTGAGCGTGCCGGTAACGGCGAGGACCGAATCGCGAATCTCTTCGGCACTGAGGCGGCGGAGATCAAATCGCCAGAACAGGTCGTTGTTCGGATCGGCCTGCCAGCTCGCTTCGACGTGCTGCGACGATCTCCGATATGCATCGGAGGTGACGATGAGTCGATGCAGCGGCTTCATCTTCCAGCCGCCTTCCATGAAGGCCTGAGCCAGCCAGTTCAGAAGGTCGGGATGTGTCGGCGGAGCCCCGAGCAGTCCAAAGTTGTTCGGTGTCCGCACGATGCCTCGACCGAAGTGATGCTGCCAGATGCGGTTCGCCATCACCCGGGCGGTCAGCATGTTATCTTCATCGGTCATCCACTCGGCCAGTGCCCGTCGCTTGCCGTTGGAGCCGGAGGGCGAATTGACTTCGACAAACTCGGGTGAACCATCGCCGAACAGATCGGGAAAGGCGGGCTGGACGACATCACCGGGCACATGCGGATTGCCTCGCAGCATGATGCGGGTCGGCTCGATGTCTTGGCGAACCTGAGCGATTGACATCACCGTCTCGCGCGGCGGCAGCTGTTTCTGCTCGTCGATCAGTTCCTTTTCCCGCGCCTTCAACTCCTGATAGGTCTCCCAGGTGCGGCTGTCGAGATACTGTTCCAGCTTCTGGTTCAGAATCCGCTTGCGACGATTCCCTTCCGTCGCCCGCTGATCTTCGGCCGACATCTTCACGATGCCTTCCTGTTCGATCGTATGCATCTGGTCCCGCAACTCACGCAGCTGCCGCTCGTTCTCGGCGTACTTCGCACGCAGCGTCTCGTTAGAAACATCGACCTGGCTGTACTCATCGGGATTGCCGCGGGTGCCGTACGGTGTCAGCTCGTCCAGGAAGGCGAGCATGCTGTAATAGTCGGCCTGCGAAATCGGATCGATCTTGTGATCGTGGCAGCGGGCACAGTTCACGGTCAGCCCGAGCATTCCCTGACTGATCGTCGTGATGATGCTGTCGAGTTCGTCGTAGCGGGCCAGCAGCGGATCAGCGGGTTCGTCATCCCAGATGCCGAGACGGTAGAAGCCGGCGGCGATCAACGTCTCGCGAGTCACTTCATCGAGTTCATCCCCGGCCAGTTGCTCGCGCAGAAACTGATCGTACGGCTTGTCGGAATTGAAGGCATCGATGACATAGTCGCGATACTTCCACGCGTTCGGCTTGGCGTTGTCGCGTTCGAAGCTGTTCGTTTCAGCATACCGGACGACATCGAGCCAGTGTCTAGCCCAGCGTTCGCCATACTGCGGAGACGCCAGCAGCTTATCGACCCGCTTCTCGTAGGCATCGGGAGCGGGATCGTTCACGAACGCTTCGACATCTTCCGGAGACGGTGGCAGTCCGGTGAGATCGTAATACAGACGGCGGATGAGCGTCGCACGATCGGCCGGAGGGGCGGGCCTGATGCCGGCGTCGTCCAGTTGAGCATTGATGAAAGCGTCGACGGGATGCTGATTTTCTGAGCCGGCAGGAGGCGACACTTGGGAGAGCGGCTGAAACGCCCAGTGCTGATTGTACTCGGCTCCCTCGTTAATCCACGTGCGGAGGATGCGGACTTCTTCTTCGGTGAGCGGTTCCTGCTCCGGGGGTGGCATCCGCAGGTCGGGGTCGGTCTCGGTGATGCGATAGATGATTTCGCTGTTCTCGGCGTCGCCGGGGATAATTGGACGGATGCCCGATTCGGTTTCCGAGGTGGCTGATTCGAAGTCGTGCAGAGCCAGATCGGCTTCCTGAACCGTCGGGCCGTGGCAGGCATAGCAGCGGCGGGCCAGCACGGGACGAACATCGTTCGCGAAGTCGACCGTGGGTTCTTCGGCTGCGCGAACCTCGGCGGCCAGCACGAGCATCAGCAGAACGGGCAGCAGCGAGATCACGGCGCGCAGGTCAGGTCGGCAGAAAGCCATCAGTTATCTGCTCCTGAGGAATTCGAGGAGGGATGAGCGGGGGCGGACACGATTCGAGACGCAGGGAACGAATCGGCAATGTTCGATTTAAGATCTTACGGCAGAAACCGCCCTGAAATCAATGAGATCTCACCAACTCCTCTTGAGATCCTTTGTCAGGATGCTTTCTCCCCACTCTGGGACCGGCGCCCCCAACAGCCGCAGGTGACGATTCCGCCAATCATACCGCCAAGCAGTGCGATAAACTCTCGAACCAGAGCCGCGAAAGCATTGTCATCCGGAGCGACTGGAATCTGGTCCTCTGTCAGGCCAACTCCGGGGAGCTCACCCGGCCTGGCGAAGCCGAACCGAACCTTCTTACCTTCCTCGTTGAAACCGACAAAGCGAATTCGGTCGCTATCCCGCACCTTGTAGTAGAAGACGCCCTCACTCCGCCCCGGATCGACCGGCATGAAAAACGCTTCATAGAAGTCGTCCGCCAGATCATTCAGATAGCCGCCGGTTGAACCGGTGAAGTAGATTGGTACGGCGGTCAGCAGATGGAAGCCGAAGTTTACGACGAAGAAGCCGAGCCAGAACGAACGCCGCCAGTTCGGGTTTCCCAGTATGAAGGCGAATGCGAGCAGCACGAGGAGAAGCTGAGAGAAGGCGACGATCCCCGCGACGTCGTCGGAGGCGATTCCCAGCAGCAGATAGAGTCCGCCGACCACGAGAACGAGGGCAAAAATTGCGAGCAGTTTCCGGATCATCCCTCGGCCCTTTCAAAGCGAACAAGGTTCTATACCTTCATTCACCCTAAAGGGCTTCCGGAATGAATCAATCCCGATCCGGGAGCTTAGTACTCGTTGCTTTCGTCCGAAGAGGCTTCCATGGCCTGGAACGTGCTTTTGAACTGCTGGCGGATCGTCTTTTCGCGGACTTCCTGCTGGAACTTTGCGATTGCTTCGTCGAGCGGAAGCATGCCGATGTCTTTCGACTCGATTCGGTCGCGAATCGATACCGATCGCTGTTCCTGCTCTTTGGGACCGACGACCAGCATGTAGGGAATCAACTCCAGCTGAGCATCGCGGATCTTCGCGTTGACCTTGGCGGAGCGGAGATCGGCAGAGACGCGGAAGCCGGCTTTCTTCAGCTCGGCGACGACTTCCTGAGCGTAATCCGAAGTCTTGTCGGTGACCGGGAGAACGCGAATCTGTTCGGGAGCGAGCCACAGTGGGAAGGCCCCGGCGAAGTGCTCGATCAGCATCCCGACAAATCGTTCGAGCGAGCCGAACGGAGCACGGTGAATCATCACCGGACGGTGCGGTTTGTTGTCGGCTCCGGTGTATTCGAGCTCGAACCGTTCCGGCAGGTTGTAGTCGAGCTGAACAGTTCCCAGCTGCCATTCGCGGCCGATCGCATCGCGGACCATGAAGTCGGCCTTCGGTCCGTAGAACGCGGCTTCCCCTTCGCAGGCTTCGAATCGCAGTCCCGATTCCTGCAGCACTTTGCGGAGGCTTGCTTCGGCCTGCTGCCAGTTCTCTTCCGAGCCGACGTACTTGTCGCTCTTCGGATCCCGCAGCGACAGCTGGACGCGATAATCGTCGAGACCGACACTCTTCAGCACGAACTGCACGAGCTGCAGCGTGTGGCGGAATTCGTCTTCGACCTGCTCGGCAGTGCAGAACAGGTGAGCGTCGTCCTGAGTGAGACCACGAACACGGAGCATGCCGTTCAGTTCGCCGGTCTGTTCGTGACGATACACGGTGCCAAACTCGGCCAGACGCACGGGGAGATCGCGGTAGCTGCGCGGCTGCGACTTATAGATTTCGCAGTGGTGCGGGCAGTTCATCGGCTTGAGCAGATAACGCTCCTGAGCCTTCTCCCACTTCCGCAACGCGGCGATCTTCTCGTCTTTCGTAGAAGCCCGCTTGTAGTCCTGTTGCTCGTAGCCCATGATCTCGGCGGCTTGCAGCAGAGCCGATTCGTTCTCCGGCGAGAGTTCGTCGTCCTGTAGCTTACGAATGCAGAAATCGATGATCCGGCCGGCATCGTGACCGAAAATCGGAGCGAACTGCGAGTCACGGTAATAAGGGAAGTGACCGCTGGTTTCGTAGAGTTCGACTCGTCCGATATGCGGCGAGTAGACCGGGTCGTAGCCGCGGTTGATCAGCTCCTTTTTGATGAACTCTTCAAGGAGAGCGCGGATGGTCGATCCCTTCGGCAGCCACAGACAAAGCCCCTGCCCGACTTTGGGATCGATGTGAAACAGTCCCAGCTTCTTACCGAGCACGCGATGATCACGACGCTTGGCTTCCTCGACCTGCTCCAGGTAGCTGTTCAGATCCTGCTTGCTGAACCAGGCGGTTCCATACAGCCGCTGCAGGGACTTGTTGTCCTTGTCCCCTTTCCAGAACGAACCGGCGATCGACAGCAGTTTGAACGCTTTGATCTTGCCGGCTCGAGGAATGTGCGGCCCACGACACAGGTCCACAAACTCCCCCTGCCGATAGAAACTGAGGGAGCCATGATCGGCCAGGCCGGTCTTCACGTGCTCGACTTTCAGTTCCTGATTCATGTCTTCGCAGAGCTGAACCGCTTCTTCACGAGACAGCTCGAATCGTTCGAACGGCTCCCCTTCCTTGATGATCTGCTGCATCTCGGCTTCGATGCGAGGGAAGTCTTCTTCGCTGATTCGCTGTTCCAGATCAAAGTCGTAGTAGTAGCCGTGACCGGTGGTCGGACCGAAGGCGAGACCGGTGCCGGGGAACAATCGCATCACGGCGCGAGCCATGATATGAGCACAGGAGTGCCGCAGAACGCCAAGCGCCTCCGGGTCGCGGGTCGTCAGCAGACGAAACGAAATCTGTTCGGGATCTTCGACCAGGTCGTTGATGGGACGAGCCGCGTCGACGATCTTCCCGTTGACCTCGGCTGCAACCACGTCGTTGGCCAGACGCTCCGAAATGCCGCGGGCGATATCCAGCGAAGTGGTCTGATCGCTGTGCTCCTGAGTAGTCCCATCCGGAAGAGTGATCTTGATCATTGCTTTTCGAATCATGTTGGAAAAACGAAGAGGCACATCTGATTGCAGCTCTTCATCAGGGGGCTGGAAACAGTTCGCGGCAGGGTAGCACAATCTGCGGCGATTCGCACGTATTATACGAGCGACAACACGAACGGACGCCGGTTCCCTGAAACCACAAAAAAAGCCGGGGATAAACCCCGGCTAAGTTCTCTCTAACGGCGAAGATTATTCGTCGTCGCTGTCGCTTTCGACTTCCTGCGGAACATCGTTGATGTTCGAGGTAATCGAGCGGTTGATCGTTTCGACGCTTTCGTCGAGGAAGCTCTCCATCGGCTCATCTTCGAAGTTGGCCTTCGAGAGGATGAAGTCGACCGACTTCCGCTCGCGGATCTGAGCTTCGAGGTTCTCGATCATGCCGGACTTGATCAGGCGAGCCCGCAGCTTACGGGGGCTTTCACCCTGCTGCATGGCCATGTAGGCGATTTCCATCGAGATGTCTTCGTTGGTGCACTCGATGTCTTCTTTGCTCGCGATGCGATCGAGAACAAAGTGCTCTTTCAGAGCCTGCTGAGTGACCGAAAGACTCTGCTGACGCAGCTGGCTTTCGCGAGCCATGATCTGCTGGCGGGTGAATCCGGCCTGCTGCATTTCGAGGATTTCGCGACGCAGAGCGTTATCGACGTGCTTGCGAACCAGACCTTCCGGCAGTTCCCAGGAAGCCGATTCTGTGATCTTCTCCAGAACCTGCTCACGAGTCTTCTGACGCTGTTCGTAGGAAACCTGACGGGTCAGCGAATCTTTCAGCAGCTCGTCGAGCTTTTCTTTGCTTTCCGCACCGATGCGTTCGAGCATCTCGTCGTCGAGCTCAGGCAGTTCCATCCGCTTCACGTCGAGGACGGTGAACTTGGCGTGGACCGTTTCGTCCCGCATTTCGACGTCGGTGGCTTCGCGGGAGATCTTGAGATCAAGCTCGCGGACATCGTCGGCCTTGGCTCCGACCATCAGGTCCTGGAACCCGTCGACTTCAGCATCCCAGAAGCTGAGCTTCGGTCGGACGCGAATCGTGATTTCGTCGAACTCGCGGATCACTTCGCCGTTGTGCGTGAACTCGACATCGCAGACGACATAGTCGCCAGCTTCGACGGCCCCTTCGTAAGGGACGACCTGGCCGAATCCTGCCAGATAGCGATCGCGAGCCTGTGCGACGTCTTCGTCGGTGATTTCGCGAGTCGGGCGACGAATCGTGATGTTGCTGTAATCAGGCAGTTCGAAGACCGGACGAACTTCGACTTCGAATTCGTAGTCAAAATCACCCGATTCCGGGACTTCGAGGTTTTCGACGTCGAGTTCCGGCTCGTTGATCGGATCGAGATCGTGCTCTTCGGAGACCTGCTCGAGGCTCTGGAGCAGCAGCTTCTGCTTCAGCTGATCGCTGATTTCCTTGCGGAAACGCTTGGCGAGCAGTTTCTCGGGCACTTTGCCGGCACGGAAGCCCGGCACAGCGGTGCCACGACTCAGATCGGCGACGGTTTCTTCGCGCAACTGCTGAATGTCAGACTCAGAGACCGTAACAGAAATGTGCTTCTTGCAGGGCCCTACGTCCTTGATGTCGACCTTCAGATTCAGTCCAGCGTTTTCTTCAGCAACTGCTACGTCTTCGGCCACGACCGACAACTCCCGTTCCTTGCCTGTACTGCTGCCCGCAATCGTTGAGCAGTCTCATGAAGCCAATAAAAAAGAGCGGGTGAAGGGATTCGAACCCTCGACAGCCACGTTGGCAACGTGGCGCTCTACCACTGAGCTACACCCGCAATGAGATTCAGATTGAGACGCGAGATTATAACGACGCTGTTTTTCATTGCAAAGGATCTGGTCGACTTCGCAAAAAAATTTCTCGGCATCGTCGGGAGTTGTTCCCGCGAACCCCAGCTTCATGCCCCTGTTGCCAATCGGCAACATGTTGCGATTTGGGGTCAACGCCGTAACCGAAACAATGGCCGACAGTTACGGCGACACAGGCAAGTCTTCCGAAGAAGCTGTTGCTTTTCTGCGTCATCGGCCTGGAGGGCGGGCGAGCTTGAGAAATCCCTCAAAAGAAAAATTCCAGAAGGGCGCAAACAACGATGAAATAAAGGCTTACAACCACATCGCAGAAACTCTGCGCAGACTTCCCAAGCCTCCAAAACCTCCAGTGGCACACCCCTCGCTTAACAGCCTGTCAACAACCTGACACACACAACTTAAAGCCTTAAACCTCTGGAGACCACAACAATGACGAACATCCTCAACGCTCTGTACAACGACGAAGCTGGCTTCATCATCTCGGCTGAACTGGTTCTGGTGGCCACCATTTGCGTGCTCGGCATGGTCGTCGGACTGTCGGAAGTCGCCTTCAACGTCAACCAGGAACTTGAAGACGTCGGATCCGCCTTCGGCAGCGTGAATCAGAACTTCGCTTACAACGGCACGGCCGGCCACAAGGGCAGCATCGCCGGCAGCACCTACAACGACGAGTGGGATCACTGCGACGACAGCTGCGATGTGACCTGCGACGTCGGACCGACCCCGGAAAGCTACTAAGAACCTCGCCGCCCCGGGCAGCATCTGCAGATTTGGCTGCCCGGTCGGGACCTGGCGAACACGATATTCGCTCAACCACATTCAAGCACTTTCGACCTTCTGATTTGAAAGAGGAGTCCACTCATGAATCTCACAATGGCACTGTTTCGAGATGAAGCTGGTTTCATCGTATCTGCTGAACTCGTCCTCGTGGCGACGATCTGCGTCGTCGGACTGGTGGTCGGGCTTTCCGAAATCGCCTGGGGCGTGAACGAGGAAATGGAAGACGTTGGCTCGGCTGTCGGCAGCCTGAACCAGAGCTACGCCTACCAGGGAGCCGCCGGATGCAAGGGAGCTGTAGCAGGCAGCCGCTTCGGAGACGAATACGACTTCTGCGACAGCCAGTGGAACCTGGCCTGCGATGTCGACCCCGCTCCCGAAAGCTACAAGTACGGCTACTAAGATGTCCCCGGCGATGGGGGGAGCAACTCTGCTCTCCCCCGCCCGGAGCCGAGACTTGCTGACAATGACGAACTGACTGGCGGAGCCGATCGCTGAAGAGACGATGACCACCCCTCGCTCAATCAAATACAAAAGAGACACTGCGGCGGCTTGAAGTGTGTGGTCTCCTGATGCCGCAGAATGCCGACAGGCCCGATGATCCTTGGATCACCGGGCCTGTTCCGCGTTTCAGACAGTATTCGTCAGCAGATTACGGGAAGATAACCGGCTGGCTCGGGAACGGATCTGCTCCCGGGTTGTAGAACGGTGTTCCCGGAACCTGTGGGTTCTGAGGAGGAACATCGAAGGCGGTCGGCACGTTGACGGTCCGCCAGCGGTACAGCCCCGTGATATCGTTGAAGCCATCGTTGTCGGCGTCGCCGAAGATTGCGAAGGCGTCGTTGATATTGATCGGGTCGATGGCACCGAAGTCGTTGAAGTCGCTGATGACCGAATCGAAGAAGTTACCCCCGGCCGCGGCTCCGTTCAGAGCCATGTCGTAGGCTCCACCACCGTCATCCAGGACCAGAGTCGACTCGCCGACACCGGCCACGTCGATCCAGCTCATCGTGAACTGCTGCCCCGGAGCAACCGGACCGAACTGCGGGTTGTAAGTCAGGGTGATGTTACCCATGTTCACGCCCGTAGCCGTGACTTCCCGACGAACCCCGGTCGGGTAGTCGTCGAAGCCGATGATGCCGCCGTCGTAGTCGTTACCCGTACCACCGATGTTCGGCAGCGTGGTTCCGATCGTGGTTGCCGAAGGAGCCGGGTTGGCCAGCACGGTGCCGGTCTGGTAGTCGATCAGATCCAGAGTCGTGCGGGTCGCGTTGCGGCGACGGCTGGTTCCCAGTGAGTTCGGTGGATTGAAGAACCGTTCCGGCGACTTGAGGCTGTCGGCGTTGTCGTAGTAAGCCTGTCCGTAACCGGTGACTGTCGGATCGCCATTGGCATCCCGCATCACGTCGAGCTGATCACCGCGGTTGTCTTCAAACCGCAGGTAGAGTCGAGCCAGCGGATCCGGGTTGGTCAGCGAGCTGAAGGCCTGGTTCGGGAATCCGGCAGACGCAGGATCCGGAGTCGCTACGAAGGTGGCAATCACAACGTCGATGTTCTGGTTACCCGACAGGTAGTTCTGACGGATGTCCGCGGTCGTTTCCCCGAAGGTACTCGTACCGGCCAGGAGCAGCAGACCGTTGCGTTCATCGTCTTCGGTGATCGAGCCATCCCGTCCGTTGCCGATGACCGAGTTGCGGACCAGCTGAACATTCAGGTCATTGACCTGGTCGATCGATCCGGCGTTGTTCTCAACACGAATCCCGTTCGATCCGTTGTTGGAGATCACGCTGGTCGCGGTCGCTCCGTTGTTGAGAGTCGGGTCGATCGTCGTCCGTCCGGCGATGCGAGCGGTCAGAGTACCGTTCTGGCTGTTGAAGATGCGGTAACCGTTTTCACCGTTGAAGGAGACAACGTTGTCCACGAAGCCGCTGGTGTCGCCATCGATCAGGCTTCCCAGTCCGTCGGTCTGACCGACGAGCAGCTCACCCACTCCGGAGCGGAACAGGTCCACCCCGTCTCCACCGTTGTTGGTGATGCGGTTGCGAGCCGCGGTGTCGACCCGGATGTCCCCGGCGTCGATGGCTTCGATGTGAACTCCGTCTTCACCACTGTTGTTGATGATGTTGTCGTTCATCTCGGCAACTCGAACTTCACCCAGCAGGTCGGCGAAGATGGTCACCCCGTCTTCTCCACTGTTGGTGATGACGTTCTCATTGATGGCGACGATCACGTCGTCGTCGTTGTCCTGGTCGGTCGTGGTGCTGTTGATGCGAATCCCGTCGCGACCCGAGTTGTCGATGTCGTTGTCGATGATACTGACCATCACAGCGGCCGGGTCCCCGAAGCCACCCGCGGAGTCTTCAGCCGAGATGCTGATGCCGTCCACGGCGGCGTTCGAAATCGTGTTCCCCAGCCAGGTTCCGGTCAGGATACCGAAGAACTCGGTGCTTCCTTCGATTCCGTCGCCGGTCCCGGTGGTGTCGATCGTGTTGTTGAAGATGTTGACATTCAGGACCGCGTCGCCGGAGGACAGCAGATCGATGCCGTTGACTCCGTTGTCGTTGATCATGTTGCCATCGTCTGCCCCGACTCCACCGATCAGGAAGTCCTGAACGAAGGTGTTCGGCGGGTTGAGGAAGTCGTTGGCACCGCCGAAGGCCTGGATATCGATGCCGTCTCCGTTGTTGTTGTTCAGCATACTGCTGCGAATCCAAACCGGATCGAGCTGCGATTCCGCCCGGCGGGTGATGCTGATCCCGTCGCCGACTCCCGTCGCGTTACCTGCACCGTTGTTGGTGGAGGTCACGTTCTGAATGAGGGTTCCGAAGCCATCTCCGCCAGCCCCGTCGATGATGCGGGTCTGATCGGTGATGTCGACCATGATGCCCGATCCGAAGTTGCCGTTGAAGGTCGTATTCTTCGTCGTGCTGTCTCCGATCCGCAGTTCGGTGAGAATCGCGGTGTCGGTCATGATCAGGCCGAAGCCTTCCCCGTTGAAGTCGGTGTTGTCGGTCGCAGTGCCGTTGTCGGAGTCGACGTTGCTGCTGGCGGCGAGGTTATCCATGCGGATGGTGCCGCGAGTCGCGTCGCTCATCTCGACGGCCAGACCGGCGTCTTCGTTGCCGTTTAACGTGCTTGCCACCGGCTGGCTGGCAACCAGGGTGAACTGACTGTTGTCGCTGGCGTCGATGTGGTAACCGATTCCACCGTTGTTGTTGACCGTGTTGCCGAAGAACCAGGAGGTTTCATCCGACTGGTTGGGGCCGGTCACAATCCCGTTGCGATAGATCGCGTTGTCTTCCAGTTCGACGTTGATACCGCCGAGCGTGTTGCTTGAGATATCGTTGTAGCAGATGATGGCATCCAGGCGGTTGCCGTTATCCAGAGCCACATTCACCCCGTGACCAATGTTGTTGTTGATCTCGTTGAGGCTGACTGTGATGCGGTTATCACCCAGGGAGTTGGAAGCAAACTGAGGATTCAGCAGGCGGATGCCGTCCCCGGTGTTGCTCGAGATCTGATTGTTCTCGATCAACAGGTTATCCAGGTTGCTGTTGTCCAGCGAGAGGTTGATTCCGTTCCCGGTGGCTGTCGGATCGATCTGAACCAGGTTCGAAACAGGCAGTGAGGCGGTTGCATACTGAACCGGTCCCACGTCGTTGTTGAAGGAACCAGCCAGCAGGTTCGACGAGCCTCCGCCCTGAATCGGGGTCGGATCGGTGTAAACGTCGGCTGCGTTGAGGTTCACGACATATCCCTGGTCCTGCAGAGATGCTGCAGTGATTGCCGAGAGCGGGTTCGGGCCCGGGGTGTTCAGATAACCGGTCATCAGCTCGTTGTCGAAGATCGACTCACGCCAGTGACCGTCTGCGGTTCCCGGTCCGCCGGTGTTCTCGACAGGGACACTTGTGTCGTTGGTTCCGAAGATCGCGTTGTACTGAGCCGTTGCCAGAGCCCCGGTGAAGCGAGTGTCGGTGACACCGTCGCCATTACTCGGGTTCTGCAGCAGTCCCTGAAGGTTCCAGACGGTTCCGATACCGAGGACGTGGCCCATTTCATGAACGATCACGTCTTCGAGCTGTCCACTCGATTCGAGGCTGGCGAGGTCAGCCGAATCGAATTCCATCAGCCCCTGATAAGGCAGGTCCGATCCGGTGCGGAGAGCCGTCGGGCCGGCCTGCCCCAGGATGCCGTTCACACCGTCGATGGCAACACCTTCCGCGGTGATCTGCACATCGTCGATGAGGCCGACGTCCGGCAGGTCGCCGACGATGATCTCAGCCCAGCGATTAGCAGCTGTCTGGAAGATCGCCTGCTGGCTGGCGGTGAGCCCGCCGAGGAAGACGACTTCGATGTTGAACTGGCTGACCGGATTGACGGCGACCAGGTTTCCGTTGCCGGAGATCACATTGTCCATGATCACGGCGTTGCTCAAACTGGAGTTGAGCAGCTGGAAATCGATCCCGTTCAGACCGTTGTTAGCGAACCGGTTGCCAAGAACCCGCAGGTTGTTGATCGGTGCGTTCTCGGCACTGAAGTAGACTCCGTTGTCGATGTTCCCGCTGGCGATCGAATTCACGATGTAGAAGTCATCGAGCGTCGTATCAGCGATATCGATGAGGATCCCGTTGTCGGCGTTATCCGTGGTTGCGGCGTTGAAGATCCCGCTGTTCGAACCGGCGGCAAAGGTGGCCCCGCTTCGCAGGTAGATCTCGATACCGTTTCCGTTGGTCGTATCGTCGCCGTCCTGCCCGTTACGGAGGAACTCGTTGAGCGTGAAGTACGTCCGGGAGTTCGGATCGGCCGGATCAGCCTGGGTGAAGTCAAAGTCATCCGATGGGCTGCCGATCTGCAGAGCCAGCGAGCTGTTGTTGTCGCCGTAGATCAACATACCGTTCAGACCGTTGTCGTTGAACTGGCTCGGCGTGGTTGCCGTCACATCGCCGGAGACAGGATCGCGTGTCACGCCGCCCATCATCGGGTTGAGCATCGTCACGGTAGCGTTGTTCCGGGCTTCCAGAATGTAACCGTGGCCGAAGTTGTTGTTCGAAGTATGCGTGTCCGGCGAAGCCAGTGTCAGAACGCTGTTGGCTCCCGTGGCAGCCGTCCGCAGACCGAACTCGTTTCCGAGCGGGGTCGGCGTGGTGGCCATGTACGGGTTCTTCGCGGTTGGCAGCAGCCCCGGAGCGTAAGGATTGTTGTTCGAGGTATCGTTGTCAGCCAGGTAAGCGGAGAAGACGCCGCCGTCGATGGCTTCGATGTTGATACCGTTCTTGTTGCCGACGATGTCGTCGGTATCGCTGACGTCGGTGATGATCGTGCCGTTCACCTGGACATCGCCATTGATGTCCTGAGCGGTGAAGGTGTTCACGACTTCGCCGGCTTCGTTCAGAGACTGCTGACGATAGTATTCGGCTTCCGACTGATAGGTGCGGTTGCGAATGATATGGCGACCCTGCGTGGTATCTTCGGCGAAGATCCCGGCTCCGGCACTGTTGGCGATCAGGTTGATCCCGACGCCGATGTCGTCGCTGGAGAGCAGGCCGTCCTTGTCGTTGTCTTCATTCAGGTCGATGATGCCGTCACCGTCGAGGTCCTCGCCGATGTCGAGCTTGCCGTTTCCGTTCACGTCTTCAGTGCCGGTCGCGACAACATCGAGCGTGCCATCGTTGTCGATGTCTTCACCGAAGATGTTGTAGGTGACGTTGTCTTCAACCTGCATCAGCAGTGCACCGTCGAACTGAGTGACGGTCATACCAGAGTTCGAGTTGAAGCCATCCCCTTCGACCCGGTTCATCCGCAGGATGCCGGAGCTGTCGCCGAAGTTGGTGATGTTCACACCGTGGACGGTGTCGACGATGAAGTTGCTGTTGATGTTGAATCCGCTCACGCCGGTTCCCATGGCCGGATCGACCATGTTGCCGGTGACGATCCCGTTGTTGAGCATCGTCGGCATGTTCGGGTTCTGACCGTTGATGATGAAGCCGGAGACTTCCGTCAGCTGATCACAGGCGACCGAGAAGCTGTTGTCGATCGTCACGACAGACAGCGGACGGTTCGACATCACAGCCGAGTCGTTGGTCAGAATCGGACGCGGGTCGGCCAGCGGATCGAAGATCGTTCCGGCGAATTCTTCCGAACCAGGCAGACCGAAGGTGAGTCCGTTGCCGAGTTCGGCGACGTTGGCCTGCATCGTATGAGCGGCATAGCGGAAGATTTCCGCCCCGTTGACGTCGAGGTCACGCACGAGTTGACCGGTTGAAGCCAGGAGTCGCTGGTTTTCGACGATCACGAACCCGGAGTTCAGGTTGTTGTCGATGAGCGTACCATCCGGCGTTGCTCCCGGCTGGACCAGCACGATGTGATACTGGGCTTTCTCAGCTCCTGACAGAGCGTTCCAGGCTTCCGAGCTGTTGAACGGATTCTCGAAGGTGCCGTCCCCATCGGCCACCACGTTGTCGATCTCGAACGGATCGACATGCGCCACCTGAATGGGTGAGTTGTCTGTCGGGCAAAGCAGCGGCACGCTGTCGGCGATCGTGTACTGCTTCGTATTCACACGGTAGTTACGTTCTTCCGGACGCAGCATGTAATCGTGAACGCGCGGCTGACGCATGAAACGCCGAGGCCGGCCATCCGGCAGGTTGAACACGAAGCTGATCTGCGAGCTGGTGCCGAAGATGTCGTCGTTGGTATAGCGGAAGTCCATCAACAGGTCTTCGGTCAGGTTGGCATCGGCGTGAGCCATGAAGCCGACGCCGTCCTGGCCTTCGTCGGATGTGTTGTAGTACATCCCGAAGTCCCAGTTAAACCCGAACTGCCCGAGCAGAGGAATCGGCCCCCCGATCGAAGCATCGAGCTGGTTGAAGGCAACTTCGCGAACACGCTCGCGACCAATCAGGACGTTACTTGCACCGAAGAACGGATTGGTATCGAACGTTGTCCCAATGAAATCGTCCTGGTCGCTGAGCACGCGTGTCGCATTCACTCGCGTACGCCAGTATCGCGAGGTCATGGCCCAGCTGAGACCACCTTGAACGTATTGCTTGACGTGGCCCCCATCGTAGTCGAGCCAGATCGACTGCGAGTAAACCCGATCGGCTGCCGAATCGTAATGCCGGCGACCGAAGCCGAGGTTGAAACCGCCGTCGGAGTTATTGGTCACCATTCCGCGGAGATCCCAGAACAGCAGGCTGTTCTCGTCGATCGCCCGGGGGATGAAGGCCCCGATGTTGGTGTAGCCATCGTCGTAGCCCCAGAGGCCGCCGTTCCGCTGATCAAGGCGGTACTGGACGGTGAAGACATCGCCACCCATCTGGTATCCCAGATTCGGAGCGGCGTAGGTCTCCATATAAGACTGTGATGGAGTCGGCAGCGATGGATTCTCGCCGCTGATGATGGCACGACCCGTGTCGTCCGATCCGATCACATGCGGAATCGGCGGCGGGGCGGTGTTGTCATCAGACAGTCGCACGCGACCAGAAAGATCGGCCTCATCTGCCCCGACGGGAAGACCAGGAGCACACAGCGCAAAAGCCGTTGTGAGACAGGCAAGAAAGCGTTTCATGGAGGGCTCCAGCATCATGCTGACTGAATCCTGCTAAGTTCGAGAAATCGTCGTCGGGCTTGCGAGTCCGATTTCGAGAAGAAATACTGTCGTGATAGGTCAATCGTTGTGTGGTGTGTCCTGGCCTACTGGCGTTCACTCGAACCGAGCGCAGACAGGTCGTACCGATTGTGCTGACAATGATGGTTATTCTGAATTTCGGATCATCACGATCGTAAAGTTGAGCAGAATCGCTCCAATCCGAATAACTTAACAGGATGTGCAGAGAGGGGCGGGACCCGCTTAGGGGCGGTGGACCATCTAACCCTTAACAGCACAACGGTTTGAGCCTGATTTCCGGGCAGATGGCACTCGCGTTCGTCGCCGCCCGGGAAACAACCTTGACACGGAAAGCAGCCGCGATGACCTCGCGGCTGACCGACGACATCCAGGAACTCTGGGAAAGACAGGCATCTTTGCGTCGTTTTCGCCTCACGCCTCGTCGTCCAGAAGAATTCATAGAGAGGTGCTCAACGTGACGCTGCCAGTCGCTCCGGCAGTGGTTCCTCATTCCCGAGCGTGCGGCTCGGCAGCCCCGCCGTCCGTCGCCGCTCCATTCTCAGCAGGGAGTCGACTTTTGATGACACAGCCCACCCGCCCCGTTCGCTGCGGTTTCACCGCCGTCGCGATCCTCCTGCTCCTCTTCCCCTTACTGCCCGATGCTCGCTCCCGGGCCGCTGATCCCCCTTCCCCCGCCGCTCCCCTGAAAGCCGCGTTCGCCGAACGAGACATCACGCCGGAGATTGGAATGGAACAACCCGGCGGCTACGGCAAGTCGTACCACCGAACTCTCCACGATCCGTGCAAAGTTCGCATCGGCGTTTTCTCCAGCGGCGAAGGCGATCAACAAAGCTCGGCTGCTGTTGTCAGTGTCGATGCCCTGATCGTTCGTCGCGTCATGGTTGAGGCGGCTCGGGCACGAATTGCCGAAGCAACCGGAATCCCCGGCGACCGCGTTCTTGTGCATGCCACCCATTCTCACTCGTCCGGACCGACCGGCATGATCCTGCCTGGCGAATACGACCACGCCAGCCAGGAAGTGCAGGATCTGGCTTACGAGAAGTCGAGCATGGCCGACGCCAAATACCTGCAACTCGTCGAAGACCAGATCGTCGATGGCGTGGTCACCGCCTGGAAGCAGCTCGGGAACTCCCGCTTTGCGGTCGGCCGTGGACACGAAGATACCGTGGCCCATAACCGCCGGTTCCTCATGAAAGACGGCCGCACGGTTACGCACCCCCGCCCCGGGAATCCGGACATCGTGAAAGTTGCCGGCCCAACGGATCCGGAAGTCGGCGTTCTTGCGGTCTGGAATGAAGAAGGCAAGCTGACCGGCTGCATCGTGAATTACGTCTGCCACGCCACGGCCAGCCCCGGCGGGATCTCGGCCAACTATATCTATTACGTCGAGAAAGTGATCCAGGGGATGTTCGGCGACGATGTCGTGGTCGTCTTCCTGGCGGGAGCCTCCGGAGACGTGACTCAGGTCGATAATCTGACAAAGACCGTGCCCAAGTCAGGCGAAGCTTCTTCGGCTCTGGTCGGCGGACGAATCGGAGCCGAGGCCGTCAAAGTGATTCTTGGCCTCACGCCGGGGACCGACTGCCCGATCGATGGACGCCAGGTCGTTCTCAAGATTCCACGCCGGGAGCCACGACCGCAAAATCTGGAACAGGCCAAAGCCCTTGTTAAACAGTCCCCGAGCGACGTCGGCGCGACCGAGTGGACCTTCGCAAAAGAGACCGTTCTCCTCGAAGCCAAGCTGAAGTCGGAGCCGATCGCCGATGTGGAAATTCAGGCGATTCAGATCGGGCCCGTCGCCATCGCCACCGTTCCTGCCGAGTACTTCTGCGAATACGGACTGCAGATTAAGAAGGGAAGCCCGTTCCCATTCACGTTCGTCGCGTCGCTTTCAAACGGCTGCGTGGGATACGTGCCGACGGTTTCCGCGTTCGGTGACCAGGGTGGCGGCTACGAAACGCGGCTGACCAGCTACAGCAACCTCGAGATCACGGCCGGGGATGAGATGGCGGCCACAGCGATTAAGCTGACACGGGAGATGAAGCCGGGTTCAGTGCCCGGTCCCAAACCGATGCCCGCCTTCAAGGGGCCGGCCTGGTCGTACGGAGATGTCCTTCCGCAGGTCGACTGATCGGGGCCTGGCGGTCCAGATCGCAAGACCGAAAATCTCTCAGTAGGTTTCCTGAAAACGCCTCGTTGCCACTCTGGCGACGGGGCGTTTCTTGCTTGTCGGTGTCAATACGGATTCTTTCGATCTCGAATCCGCCCGATCGGGCCCTGATTTCGCTGCGGAAACGGCGTTTTGCGAAGTCCCCGTTTGACTTTCGCCAGACAGTGAGCGTGTCGAACGCAATTTGTACTAACCACTGGTTTGAGCCGGAGTTCGGTCGATTTCGAGTTAATTGTGCGGGAAACACCCGACGTGTTCCGGGCCCGGTTTGAGCCCTTTCAGAACCGATTTTGGCAACATGTTCAAGAATGGCTGTCCAAAAAACCGAATGAATAGCTTAGACGGCTGGAATCAATCCCGTCACGGTTTGCTGACTGCGTCCTGAGTTCTCGAATCCATCTGGATCTGATGCTCAAGTCACACCAGCGAAGGCGAAAGCCGGACCATTGCGGAGTTGATTCCGACGGTTGCAGGGAAGCGATCGTTTCTTTCCGAGGTCGTCATGGAGGGGGGAAGCTTGCTCAGACGCACTCTATGCGTCAGCGGGACACTCCATAGGAGACCAAGACCACAGTTACAGATGGAATTCTTCGGCGTGGGGATGCTGAAGGGTTCGCGAAGTCCGGTCCTGATCGAACTTCACGTCTGCGGCTGAGTAAAGACCGGTTCTGCCGGTCCGTACTGCGGTCGAGGTTGCTTGCCAACTCCATGATCGATGGACGAAAGATCGTACGAGCCCACGTACGCAGGTTGTTTCTTTGCGAGAAGAATGCGGGTTTCCGTATTCCGACCGACAGAACACGTGTGAGGCAACACCATCGAGTAATAGACCCTGACCCTGAGAGTACCCCGAAATCATGTCCGGTGGACATTGCCATGGAAACATAGGCACGGACAGCCGACCATCGACAGCGGGGGCTTCCTTTACAGCGGATTGTCTGCTGTAGAGTGGCATAAGTGTGATTGGAGAGCCCGTAATGAGGACAATCTTCACGACTGGACAGGTCGCCAAGATCTGTAAAGTTGCCCCAAGAACCGTTAGCAAATGGTTCGATTCTGGTCGGCTTCGCGGCTATCGAATTCCCGGTTCGCAAGACCGTCGAATTCC
Organism: Planctomycetaceae bacterium; assembly: GCA_017795105.1. GTDB lineage: Bacteria > Planctomycetota > Planctomycetia > Planctomycetales > Planctomycetaceae > Rubinisphaera. The sequence goes on along the minus strand of CP051247.1, from coordinate 3,183,675 downwards.
CCGCGAACATCTCATCCGCTTCTTGAAAGAGCACGGCATGCCTCTTGGCGAGCTCGAAGATGAAGCGATGGGCAAGCTGCTCCTCGTCGGCATCGAAGGTCCGATCCGGACCATGCTCGGCGAAGTGCTGCCCCTGGAAGACTTCAAACTCGAATCAGCATCGAGTGGGTTTGAAGCCGGTATCCAGGCCGAATCGCTGCACCCGGATGGAGTCATCATCGACTTCGCCATGGGCCGCAACGAAGCCCTGATGATCGCCCAGAACCTTCGTAAGAACGCAGACTACAACGACACCGTTCTCGTCGGCCTCATCAGCGACGACGACAGTGCCAGCGGCTTCGACCGCACTCTGTTCAACGAAACGTTCCGCAAGCCGTTCGACATCGCCCTGCTGGCCGAACGTGTCCGGACGCTCGTGAATCGTAAAAAGACACTCGCCTGATCGTTCCGTTGGAATGACTCCAATCACCAGGTGGGCTGTCAGGTCAGACATTGCGTGTCATGGATGACACGCATGCCTTGACCGGATTCGACCCAAAAGACCCGACCCGCTGTCCGATTTCGATCGGCGGCATGCTAAGGGTTTTTCTTTTTTTTACCCCGGCATATCCTTCCGAAAGAATTCGTCCGTTGTCTGACACTACTTCTTTCCGGAAAAGAACGATTGCCGATGCTGCCGCGACCCGATGCCGACTCGACCATTCTGCTCCTGATTCGACACGGTGCCACCGCGGCCAATCTGCAGCGGCCCTACATTCTTCAGGGCCGCACGCTTAACGGACCGCTTAGCGAGACCGGAATTGCTCAGGTCTCGAAAGCTCGCGACTTTCTCCGCAGCTTTCCGATTGATGCTTTCTACTCCAGCCCGATGCTCCGCGCCCGGCAATCCGCCGAGATCATCGCCGAGCCTCACGGGCTGGAGGTGGAGTCGATCGAAGACATCGTCGAAGTTCATGTCGGCGACTGGGAGTCGAAGTCCTGGGACATCATCATGAAGGAAGATCCCGAGATCTACGAGAACTTCATGAAGAACCCGGCCGACATCCCCTACAAAAACGGGGAATCGTACCGCGACGTCCACACCCGCATCGTCCCGGCCTTTAAACAGCTGGCTGCCGAAAACCTCGGCAAGATGATCGTCGTCGTCGCCCACAACGTCGTGAACCGTGCCCTGCTCTCCGACCTGCTGGCTCTCGACCTGATCCACGCCAAAGACCTGAAGCAGAACAACGCCTGCATCAACGTCCTGGAGTACAAGCACGACAAGCTGAAAGTCGTCACCCTCAACGGCGTGTTTCACCTGGGCGAGATCTGAGCGATCTGGCGATTTCTCAAAATTCGATGCGTCGCTTTTTCGCAACCAGTCTGATTGCTCCTCAGAGTTTCTGCGCCGGCTCACGGCTTCTGCGTCCAATCTGGCGGATCTCACTTGCCGATGTCACCAAGGGCGGGAATACTTTGGCCAGATGTTCAGAAGTGATCGGGCTGGAGCGGGAAAAGTTATGCAGTGGATGAATGTGCTCGCGGGTGTAGTTGGTCAATCGAAGCGGGCAGGTCGATCCTCCCGCAGATGGTCTCAGATCAATGCCGGGGAAAGTCTGGAACAGCGGCTGCTCCTGACGGATGTAACTGCCAGTATCACCACCGATACGGTCTGGGACAACACGTCCGAACCCTACATTCTCAGAAACCGCATTTACGTCGCCAACGGTGCCACGCTCGACATCCGCCCCGGCGTCACCGTTATCGAAAGTAGTGCCCAGAACGACCTTTACGTTCAAAACGGCGGGCATTTGATCGCGGACGGAGCCATTCTCGACACCAGTCTGCTGGTCTCTCAGAACGGAACCGAAGCCACGTTCGAGATCACGAACACCGAACTCGGCGACGGACTGCAGCTCTATGCGCTGGCCTCAGGGACGATCACAGGCGGCGTGTATTCCGGGCCGTATTTCGATATCAATCCCGCCGCCGATGTCACAATGTCCGGCGTGAACTTCACGACTCTTCCCACGATGGCGATCTCGCCGGAATTTCTGCCTCAGCTGCGGAACAACACGCTGCTCTCCGGACAGACCGTGCAGCTGGCGGGGGCAACGATTACCGACGCAGCCGACTGGCGGATTCCCGAAATCGTGCAGTTCACTCTCAACGGCCGAATCACGATCGATATTGGTGGGACTCTCGACATCGGCGAAGCCACCGTTCGGGCATCGACGCAGAACAATTTCGGCCACATCTACGTCACCAATGGCGGCGTTCTGAACGCCGAAGGCACCACATTCCGGGACATGCAGGTCAACGTCGGGACCGAAGGGACGGGGATTCTCAACGCGAACAATGTGAACTTCGCCGGCGGGCTTTCGGTTCATCCGCTCGGTGAAGCCCATCTCACCGACGCCGAGTTCAGCGGGACGTTTCTGGAAATCCGACCGGGCGCAGAGTTTGAAGCCGATGGTTTCGAGTTCACCTCGCGGCCCACGATCTACACGCCGATCGAACAGGTCCCCGCGTTTCGCGATTACGAACTGATGACCGGCACGACGCTTCTCGTCTTCGGCGGGAATCTTTTCGATGATGCAGACTGGGATATCCCCAATGTCAGCCGCTTTGGCCTCGCTGGTGCGATCAATATTCAAGGGCCGGCCACGCTGACCTTGCCGAAGACGGTCGTCTATCAGGCTTCGACCGGTCCGGGTGAGTTTCGCGTGATCAATGGCGGAACGCTTGTCAGCGACGGCACCGTGTTCAATGCCGCGGTGCATGTCGGTCGCGAAGGCACGGGAACGATCATCAGCCGAAATTCGGAGTTCAACTCGATCTTCTACTTCGGTGCCGAGAGTCAGGGACAGATCGCGCTCTCGGATCTCAATAATCAGCTCTACCTGACAGCCGGCACCACGGTCGACTTCTATCTGAACGATCTCGACGATGCCATTCGCGTGCAGGCCGAGGGCAACGCCGCGAGCGGGCCGATCGATCTGAGCCAGAATTACTGGGGAACGACAAACACCGCAGCCATCGACTTCCTGATCCGCGATCAGAACGACGAAGCCAATCGGCCGCTGATCGATTACACCCCGATCCTGACCGAGCCGCCTCTGACCGAACTGTTTCTGGTTACGAATCTGAACAACACCGGCGCTGGCTCAATTCGATCTGCGGTCAATTACGCCAACCGCATCCTGGGTCATGACACAATTGAGTTCGCCCCCGGTTTGCAGGGAACCATCACGCTCAAAGAATCTGGCAATTTGACACTTACTGACGATCTCACTCTCGTCGGTCCGGCCGTTGCCCATTCGATCATTCTGCAGGGGTCGGAAACGCCCTTCGATTACGTACGACGGATCTTCAGCGTCACTGAGGGAGTCTACTTCGAACTGTCCAATCTCGTGCTGCAGAATGCACGGGTACTGGAAGAGAACCTCTCGGGAGCCGCGATTCGCAACTTGGGTGACCTGGTCGTCGATAACTGTATCTTCCTGAATAATCAGGCCCAACTGGGCGGTGCGATTGGAGCAGATTCGCCCAACATCACTGCTTCGATTACCATTCGGAATTCGTTCTTTCAGGGGAACACGGCCGGCTACCTGGGCGGGGCGATCTATTCCCGCGGGAGAGATCGGACCCAGATCACGATCGAAAATACGACCTTCTATGAGAATAATTCTGATCTGGCCGGCGCGATCTACCTCGATGCCTCGTACACCGAAATCTTCAACAGCACGATCTCGGGGAATTCAGCGACCAGCCACGGGGGCGGAATTCGCGTGATCGGCGGTGGGAATCTGAGAATCGCAAACTCCACCATCGTCAACAACATCGCGAACAGCGATGACTTTGGGGACGGAACGGGTGGTGGCATCTCCGATCCGAGTACCGTTGTGGAAATCAGAAATTCGATTCTGATGAATAACGTCCGCACTACAGATCGGATCGTGGATGACTACTCGGGGATCCTCAATGAATCGATCGCCAATATCATCGGTGACCCGGCCGTCGCCGGGCAGATTAGCGTGGGGAGCGACAACATTTTTGGGATTCCCATCACGGACGTCATTGATCCCATCTTGCGAGACAATGGCGGCGGACAATGGACGCACGCTCTCATCCCGGGTTCTCCGGCCTTGAATGCGGGGCGGAACGAGTACGCTGTGGATGGTGATGAGAATCCGCTGCTCTACGACCAGCGTGGAGAGGGATATCCTCGGATTCTCGGTGGAACGGTTGATATTGGGGCGGTCGAAGGAGCTGTTTATACGCTCTCGTCCATTGCCGGCTACGAGAACGGCAACTGGTGGGTCACGGCTCCCGGTGGAAACGGTGGCTATGTCACCATGCTATGGGCTGACTGGCCGACCGATGAACTCATCGAAGTTCTTCACGGCGACTTCAACGGCGATGGTCTCGACGATATCGCCGCCTGGCTGCCGAACGGTGAATGGCGGATCGGTCTGGCTCAGTCGAACGGCTCGTTCACATTTGAGCTGTGGACGACCTGGCGAACGACTGGCATTAAGGAGTTCCACGTCGGCGACTTCAATCACGACGGGCGGGATGACATCATCGCTCTATTCCAGACTGGCGACAGCGGCGCCTGGTGGGTTGCCCAGTCGACCGGTTCCGGCTTCGTGAATCGTCACTGGGGAACGTACGGCAAGTATGAGGGGATCCTGGATGTTCTGGTCGGCAATTTTGACGGCGTGAACGGAGACGATCTTGCGATCATCGCGACATCGGGTGTGGTGTGGATCGCGAAGACATCGAATTCGCAGTTTCAATATCTGCAGTCTCATCGCTGGAATGTCGCATCAGGATTCAACTTCGCACAGGTCGGCGACTTTAACGGAGACAATCTCGACGACCTTGTCGCTGTCTTTGGAAACTCGACGAACCGTTATGTCTTCGTCGGAGAATCGAGAGGCCCGGCCGTAGGATTCGACAGCGTCCAATATGCCCGATTGACGGTTACACAATCCTTCGATTCGCTCCTAGTGGGTGACTTCAACGGAGACGGGGTCGATGATGTCGCTGCTCGCCTCAATACAACGAAGTGGTGGGTCGGGCTGGCCAATGTGGCTCGCTTCGATTTCTCGCTATGGACCACTTGGGCGTTCGCGACAAACGGGGTCTTTGATCTGCATGTCGGAAGTTCCAACGGCGATCCGTTCGACGATATCTTCGGTCGAGACAACAACGGGAACTGGTATTCAGCTGAGTCCGATTCCTCCCGATTCGCGAACCGGGTAATTGCAACCTGGCCGCAGGCGGATTGGGAATATGTGCAGGTCGGAAAGTTCTGGTCTCCTCCCGCAGGCTCGATGTCGACCGAAAGCCACAGTCCCCAAAGTTTTGAAGACTTCGAGGAGTTTGAGTTAGATCGTCTGTGGCTTTCTGAATAGGCCCCACTTTGGCCAGAACGCCCCACAAACCAGAGGATTTCGGGAATTTCGAGCCGCAATGACCACAGATCGGTTGACGGTTTTCCCGAAATTGATCATTGTTACCCGTCCGGATCAAACCGATACTGATCACCGTTCCCGGTCTGCGCTGGCAGAGGGGCGAGAAAAACGGTGTTAAATCCATTAGCAGTTTTGAGTTAAGGCAATATGGCTTCTAAATCCAAAATTGAAAAGCAGAAACGGAACGCTCAGCTCATCGCCAAGTACGAAGCCAAGCGGAAAGAACTCAAAGAAGCTGGCGATTACGAAGCACTCGCCAAGCTCCCCCGCAGCTCGAGCCGGACACGTCTCCGTCGTCTGTGCCAGCTGACCGGTCGTCCTCGCGGCAACTACCGCAAGTTTCAGGTCTCGCGTATCGTGCTGCGGGACATGGCTCTGGATGGACTCATCCCGGGGATGAAAAAGTCGAGCTGGTAAACCCGGTTCGCTGCCCAAATCACACGAGCACCTCAGCGTCGAGGTGCTTTTTTCGTGCGCGGTGCGAACCTGAGCCCGTGGATTCCGACGAAGCCCATCCCTTTAATGCCGTTCCGGCGGGAGCCCTTCCGAGGAGCCGCCGATGGTGAGATGTGGAGCAATTCGGGCGTACGTTTTCTCGCCGATCCCCCGAACCTCTCGGATTTGTTCGATCTCGGTGAAGGGGCCATGCTCTTCACGATAGCTGACGATTCGTTTGCCGAGGACTTCGCCGATCCCCTCGAGCAGCGAGAACTCAAGCCAGTTCGCGGTGTTGAGATCGACAATATAGGCCAGCTCCAGCGGCTGCTGATGGCGAATCTCGATCTCCTCACGCCCCCAGCGGGACAGTTCGAGCTGGCGGATTCCGACCCAGGCCACCAGCAGAACGCAGATGAGCACGACAATCTGCTGGTCTGAAGCAGTCAGCCAGGGGGATCTGGCCGGCTGGGCTGGGGCAGGGGGAGCCTCGACGTCCTGCGGTTCGGGAGGAGCAACGGTCATCATCCGGCCTCAAATGTACACATCGAATGTTCCTGATTGAAGTTAGCATCGCCGTTGTGCAGAATCAACGGGGCGAATTCCCTCTCCTTTCTGATTGAACTTCAGCATGTCGACGTCCGATTCGGAACGTGATCCTCTGGAGGTGCTTTTCAGCACCTACATCGAGCGGTATCGCGCCGGGGAAGCGGTCGACATTTCATCGTTCGCAGCCGAGCACCCGGGGCATGCCAGCGAGATCCGCGATCTGTTTCCCACGCTCGTCGGGCTCGAAGAGGTTCGCGACAACCAGTTGTCGCAGACACAGGAAGTCGACCGGCAGAAGATTCAAAGCGGTCTCCAACTGGGCGACTATCAGTTGCTCCGCGAAATCGGCGTCGGAGGCATGGGAATCGTTTATGAAGCCGTTCAGCTTTCGATGCAACGTCGCGTCGCCCTGAAGGTTCTGCCGCGAGAGTTTTCCCGTCAGCGGGACCGACGCGAGCGGTTCATGCAGGAAGCTCGAACGGTCGCCCGTCTGTCGTACCGGAACATTGTCCCGATTATCGATTTCGGCGAGTCGGATGGTCGCTGCTTCTTCGCGATGCGGCTCGTGGAAGGGGTCGGCCTCGACTGGGTCGTTCAGCGGCGGGAACACGCGGGGAGCCCCATCACGGCTGCCGAGGTTCTTGAGCACTTCCGCCAGCAGGGAATCCCGCTTGCCGACGACAAGGAGATGGAGGACGACGACGAAGACAGCCTCGCCTTTGAAATGAATCACGCAGGCTCGAGCCGGAGTCAGGCAGAGAAGGGGGCTCCCGGCTGGGTATTGCGGCAAGATTCCTGGAGACAGATTGCCCGCATCGGGGTCCAGGCCGCCAAGGCGTTGCAGCATGCGCACAATGCTGGTGTGCTTCACCGCGACATCAAGCCGGCCAACCTTCTGCTCGATCATGAAGGAATCATCTGGATCACCGATTTCGGCCTCGCCAAATCGGAACACGAGCTCTCGCTGACCGGTGCCAACGATGTCGTCGGCACGCTGCGGTACATCTCCCCGGAACGATTCGACGGGCAGGTCGATCCCCGCAGCGATCTCTATGCACTCGGGTTGACTCTGATTGAACTTTGTATCAACCGGCCAGTGTTCGCTCAATCGAATCGTCGCGAGTTGATGCGGGCGATCATGGACGGCGAGATTATCCCGCCGCGCAAGATCAATCCAGATATCCCGGTCGACCTGGAAACGATTCTGCTCAAAGCCACGGCTCGGGAGCCGGCTCTACGGTATCAGAAAGCGGCCCACCTGCTCGACGACCTACGTTCCTACGCACGGGGGCGGGAGATCAAGACCGACCATTCCCTGCCCGCTCCCAGGCCCCGGAAGAAGAAACCGCGCCGGAAGATAATGCTCGTTCTCGGCGGCATCTGTCTTTTACAAACGTTAATGCTGTTCAATTATCGAGCCCTGTTTCCCGACCGGACACCGGTCGGGACCGTGGCCCGCATGTCGGTCGATGTCCTCAACCTGCGATTGCAAAACCTCGACAGTATGTACGGGCAGATCACCGGCCGGAAGATCACAGACGATCTGAACTCGGCTCCTCCATGGCAACAGCTGAGCAGCCGCGATCGGGACCTGCTGCAGTCCCTGCTCAATCTCTACCGACAGCTGCGGGAAGATTCGGACACAAACAGCTTCCCGCTCCTCGTGGAAGATCTCGATCCCCGTATCGAACTGCTGCGATTCCTGCTGAACTAGATCAAACTTCGTAGCGCCATTCAGCGACGCGAAATGGTCATTTCCAGGCCTTCTTAGGCTCATCAATCGCGACTCGGTCGAGCAGTGTGCTCTAGCCGCCAAAGTTGCTGGCATGCTGTTTGCATCCTGTCCTGAGACGTGAATTCTCTCGTCCGCAGTCGAAATCCTCGGCTCCTTGCGGGCGTTGATCGCGCAGTTCGGGAGATGGTCTGTCGCCATCCCGGCTGCTGGAACTACTGGAGCAGGAGAGCAAACCATGGCGGAACTGAGTGGAAAGACAATCGCGTTTCTGGCAACCGATGGCTTTGAACAGGTCGAGCTGACCGAACCCTGGGAAGCCATCAAGAAAGCCGGTGCCAAAGTCGAGCTGATCTCGCTGGAGAATGGACAGATTCAGGGCATGAATCACGACGACAAGGCCGACATGTTCGATGTCGACAAAACGGTCGATGAAGTTTCGAGCTCAGACTACGACGGACTCGTTCTACCGGGGGGCGTTGCCAATCCCGATAAACTGCGAACAAACGATAAAGCCGTCGATTTCGTCCGCTCGTTCTTCATCGAATCAAAGCCGGTCGCCGCGATCTGCCACGGTCCGTGGACGCTGGTCGAAGCCGATGTGCTGAAAGACCGCACGGTCACGTCCTACCCGAGTATCAAGACGGATCTGATCAACGCCGGGGCCACCTGGGTCGACGAAGAAGTCCATTGCGACAACGGACTGGTCACGAGCCGCAATCCCGATGATCTCCCCGCGTTCTGCAGCAAAGCTGTAGAGGAATTCGCGGAAGGTGTCCACGCGGGTTGATAGGCCTGTCTACTTGACTGTGGCGACGACGAGCGTGCGGTCGTCCGTTGGAGGGCGGCCCTGCGTGTAGTCTTCGACGGAACCGACGATGCTTTGCAGAATGTTATTCGCATCGGAGCGACAGGAGTGGTGGAGCAGGGTATCGAGGCGGGAGGTACCGAACAGTTGACCGGCGTTGTCCATCGCTTCGGTAATTCCGTCTGTGTAGAGCACGAGTCGATCTCCGGCAAAGAGCTGGAGTTCGGCATCGTCATACGTTGCCACTTCACTGACTCCGAGAGGCAATCCGCCGGCGTGATCCAGGATCTCCACGCGTTGCTGACAGCATCGCCACAACCGCGGCGCATTGTGCCCGGCCGAAGCATACTTGAGCGTTTGCTTCTTTGGATCATAGATTCCGTAGAACGCCGTCACGAAGGCTTCGATATCCGCTGTGTACCGCCGGCAAAGATGCTGATTGACGAAGTCGAGAAGATCGGCCGGTTGCAGCGTTTCGTTCGGATACAGATGCGCGATCGAATGAGTAATCGCCATCATCACCGCAGCCGGGGTGCCGTGTCCGCTGACATCGGCAATCAAGAGTCCCCAGCTGCCATCGTCGAGCGGAAAGAAGTCGTAATAATCCCCGCCGGCTCGATGCGAGGTGCGATAGTAAGCGGCAACATCAAGCCCCTGAATTTCCGGCATTTCGCGCGGCAGCAGAGCCCGCTGAATATTGGAGACGACCTTCAGCTCCCGGTCGATTGTTTCGTAAGCCGAGCGAATCTCTTCCCGAAGCACCAGGTTATGCGTCGCCCGGCCGAACAGGTTGGCCAGCCAGAAGGTGTCGGGAAAGCGTTCTCGATCAAAGGCCGCCGGTTGGATCTGTGTCGAAATCACCATGTTCAACGCTTCGCCATCGTCGAGCATCGGGATCGCCATCAGCGAGCGTTGTCCTTCAAGATACTCGGCCGCCGGATCATCCGGGGCGAGTTCGAGCTCATCGATGATATGCGGGCGGTTCGAATAGAGCAGCTCCGCCAGCAGCCCGCCACGCAGCAGCGGCAGGCGATCCTTCTGTTTCCACGGGTTCACCTCATCGGTCCATTCGCTGTACCGGGTGATGCGAAACTCAGGGCTGTTCAATTCTCGGCGGCTCAGCGAAATCCGTCGCGAAGCCGGGAAGAGCTTGGAGACGCGGGCTCCGTATGCCCGCACCATCGCCTGAGCTTCCTTCTGGCGACTCATCTCGTGCATCAACGCATAGATTTCTTCGAGCCGTTCTTCCCAGGTCGCATTCGTCATGGCAGGGGTCTCTCTGACGGAGCAAAGTGGATCTCGACAACTCAGCCTCTCCCGCGACTTCGAGGTCTTCGCGAGAACAATGAGCCCGGTTCGCGATATACTCGACGAACACGGTCAGAGCTGTTCGGATCTGGAACTGCCTTATGATACAAGAGCTGCTGAAGAAAACGAGATTCCAGACGCGGCAGGTGGCTCGATTCGCCTCCCGCTATCAACGGGCGGCTCGTTACGGGCTCGATCTGGTCCTCTGGTCGAGACTGCTCAGCAAGCGTCGAACGCCGATTCCGATCGATCTTCCACTCGGACTGCTGGCCGAGAAAAACGTGTTCGTTGATGCCCCCACGCTCTTCGTCGCCGATGCCGCCAATCTATGGACACATTGGGACGAAGGCTTTCGCGGCGTCAACGCGAGCCTCTTTCTGAACCTGCAGAAGCCGGATGTGATCTCCGAGATTCGCTACGCTCACCCGGCTCCGAGCTTCAACGGCATTTATCTGTGGGACTCGGCCTTTATTGCCCAGATCTGGAAGTACTGGGATCAGCAGGTGGCCTTCGATGTGAACCGAGCCGTGCTTGCTCAGCAGAAAGAAGGGCGACTGCCACATGTGGTCGCCTCGTTCACGGAATCGATCTTCACCCAGCCGCCGGTGATGGGCTGGTCGATGGAGCAGCTGTTGCATCTGGCCGCCGATCTTCCGGAGGCGGAATACGTCGAACACATCTACGAGCCGCTTGTTCGCTATCACGACTGGCTCTATGCTCACCGCTGCCACGACAACGGACTCTTCTTCTGGGCTCATCCGTACGAGTCGGGGATCGACAATTCACCCCGGTTCAGTTCGCGGGATGAGTCGGTCTTTGCCGACACACGGCAAATGGTCTCACCCGACTTCTCGGCTTATGTCGTTCTGCAGAACGAGGCGCTGGCGACGATGGCCGATCGACTCGATCTGCAGGCCGAAGCCGATCGTTTTCGGGACCGACGCGATTCGTTGCGGGAAGCGATGAACCGGCTGCTCTGGGATGAAACGGACGGCTTCTATTATGACCTCGATCTGAAGACCGATTCGTTCATCCGCAGCACGACCATTGCGGGTCTACTCCCGTTGTGGGCGGGGGTGCCGGATGCGTCTCAGGCTCGGAAGCTACTAGACCGGATCATGGATCCAGCGCAGTTCAATACGCTGATTCCGTTGCCTTCGGTGGCGAGGAACGATGAGAACTTCGCCAAAGACATGTGGTGCGGACCGGTCTGGATCAACACGGCTTACGCGGTAATCTGCGGATTGAGACGCTACGGATTCGATGCCGAGGCGGCCGAACTCAGCTTTCGCCTCTGCGATGGCGTTTACCGCACTTACGACAATCTCAAGAAGCTCTACGAGTTTTACGATCCGGATCGGAACGATCTGAAGGAGCTGCAGCGAAAGCAGGGGAATCACTTTAAGTACATCACGCTCGGCTCGAAACCGGTGACGGAATTCGTCGGGTGGACCGGGCTCGTCAACACGCTGGTGATTGAACAGCTGATGGGACTGAACTTCGAACATGGGGAGTTGTCGCTGTCGCCCAACTTTCCGCCCGCGGCGACGAACGTCAGTTATCACCTGAAGCTTCCCCAGTTGCACACCGCGATTTCCGTCGATGTCGGTGAGAACGGAGCGACCCGCTGTGCCGTCCGACAGAAGACGGCACCGTCCTACTTCGAGCTCGCCGCCGGCGACACATGGAAGGCGTCGGAAGAACAGATCATCCCCAGGTCCCACAATCTGGAACAGAAAGCCCACCCATGAAATTCTGTGACATTACGATCTCCTACAACGAGAAGAGCGGCGGCATTCGTACCTATATCGATGAGAAACGCCGGTATCTCCTCGAGAACACCGATCACGAACACGTCCTGATCGTGCCGGACGATCACGACCACTACGAGCACGACGAAGCCGGCAGTATCTATTACGTTTCCAGTCCGACGATTCCCGGACATGCCCCGTATCGCTCGTTCTGGCGGCCCGGCCCGATTGCGAAGATCTTCGAAGAAGTTCAGCCCGATGTCATCGAGCTGGGCAGCTTCTATGTCAGCCCGTGGCCAACATTTCAATTCCGTAATCATCAGCAGAAACTCGGGAAGAACATCTGCGTTGGCGGCTACTTTCATACCGATGTCGCCCGGGTGCTCGTGTCTGGACCGCTGGAACATTCCGTTTCCTCGGTCGTTGGCGACTGGAGTCCGCTGCTGGAGAAGATCGGCTATGAGATCACCCACGCCCTGGCGTCCGGGGTCGAGAGCTATATCCGTTCGGTCTTTGAACATTGCGACGCCCGCTTCGCCGCCTCGCAGCAACAGGCCGAGCGGCTCGAAGAGTACGGTGTCGACCATGTGCAGGTCGTTCCCCTTGGCGTCGACCTTGAACAGTTCCGCCCGGATCGCCGAAGTCAGGAAGTCCGCGACCGGTTTCAGGCCAGTCCGGACGATGTGATTCTGATTTACGGCGGGCGTCTGAACGAAGAGAAGGATGCCATGCTTCTGCTCAAAGCCTACAAGTCGCTTCCGGATGACTCGACGACGCACCTCGTCATTCTGGGCGAGGGGCCGCTCCGGGATGACCTTGAAGAAGGGAGCCAGAACCTGCCCCGCGTGCATTTGCTCGATTACGAATCCGACATGGATCGCTACGCGGCTCTGCTCGCCTCAGCGGATATCTACGTGACCGCCGGCCCCTATGAAACTTTCGGACTCTCGGTCGCCGAGGCCCAGGCGGCCGGACTGCCGGTGGTTGGAGTCCACTCCGGCGCCCTGACGGAACGGGTCAACGACGAGATCGGCCGACTGGTGAAACCACACGACGCCAAAGCCTTCGCCCAGGCGATCGTTGAAGTGAGCGAACAACGCGAAGCAATGCGGGAACGCGCCCATCAGTACGCTCAGGCCAATTACAGCTGGCAGAAAACCTTCGACCAGCTGGTCGGATTCTACGAATCCAAATTCCCCACCCGAAGATATTGAACGACACCGTAGGCTGGGCCAGGCGAAGCCGTATCCCAGCAAATGGACGTTCATCGGGCAACAGACAGAGCGTCGCCCCATACGCATCACGTTAAGGAGGACTCTGATGTTAAGGAGGGGAGGCCCGTCCGTGACGGACGGGTGACGAAGTCACAAGAGGACGCGCCATGGATGAGACTTCTTCGAGACGGGATGATTCCGCCCAATGAGGCGCGGATGGCGCAGCCTCTTGTCGCTGACGCGACCCGCCCGCTGAGGCGGACGGGCCACCCGTCCAATCTCAACCGGGCCTACCCGCCCAGCCAGCGAACCAATGGCGAAATCGGTAACTCGGGGGCGAGCAACGGTTCCTTCACCGCGATCCCTGCATCTTCCAGGATCGCCTCGGCGGCCAGGAATCCGCTGCGGACGGCTCCTTCCATCGTGGCTGGCCAGCCGGTGCGGGTCCAGTCGCCGGCGAGGTAGAAGTTCGGAATCGACGTTCGCTGCGGCGGGCGAAGTTCATCGATGCCGGGGATCACGGAGAAGACCGCCCGGTGTTCCGTAATCGCCCGCGAGTGCATCAGTTCGGCTGACTTCGCTTTCGGCCAGATCTCTTCGATCTCCTGACGTACGGTCGCGATCAGTTCGTCCTGATTCATCGGCGTCTGGCCATCGCCTCTCAGTCGCAACGGAGCCGAATTGCTGATGACGATCTGGTAGGCATAACGTCCCGGCGTGGTGTTCGTCTCCAAAATGGCCGTGCGATTGAACATCCACTGACTGAGCCGGTCGACCAGCACCGCGTGCCGCAATTCGGTGATCGGACGATCGTACCAGAGATGAACGCTGGTAATCGCCGCGGCTTCGATCTCTTCCGCTCGCGAAAGAAGCGGATCGTTCTTCAAGGGATTTGGCAGCAACTTCGAAACACGATCGAACGGCACGGCACAAAGCCAGACGTCACCCGTTACGGCAGTCTGATCGGCCAGCTTTGCTCTCGTGATGCGGGCAGTGGTGTGTGCGTCCTGCTCGTATTCGAATTCGCGAACGGAGGCCTTTAGCCGAACCTCAGCGCTATGATCAGTCAGCCATTTCGCAATCGCCTGATCGTAAAACTCGCCGAGCGGTCGCGTCAGCAGTTGAACTTTCCAGCCTTCCCGGTTCGCGAGAAATCCCTGTACGAAAACCTGGCGGGCGTAACTGTACTCAACGCGGGAGACATCTTCGCTGAGTGCGCTGACGATGACGACGTTCCAGAATCGATCAATCAACAGCTGCGACTGCTTCTGCTCGCGCAGAAAGTCGATGAAGAGCCGCGGCTCGTTCGGGGCCGTCCGCAGCATCGCTCTCAGAGCGCGGCCGAGTGAGCGTTTCTCTTTGAGCGGGAGATAGCTGAGCCGTGCAAAGCTTCCCGCCAGATGAGCAGGGGCGGGCAGGGGACCGTTGCGGAAGCGGTTGACCCGTCCATCGTGACCGATGAACTGCAGCTGCTGTTCGGTCCGCAGCCAGTCGCGGGTATCGGTCCATTCACACAGCCGCTGAAAGTTGACACAGCAGCCCATGTTGACGTGCTGGCAGTTGTCGATGGCCTCCCCGGTCGTGCTGTCCACGATCGAGGTCGCCCGACCGCCGAGTCGGGGTCGCGATTCGAGCAGTGTGACACGAACTCCGTGCCGCGTGAGCGCCACAGCCGCCGCCAGCCCGGCCAGTCCTCCTCCGGTGATGACAACGTGCGGCTGAGACATTCCATGTTTCCTGGTCAATCCGTCGGAGTTCGTCTATTGATGACGGCGTTTGATTTCGGATTCCCTCGCCCCCGTGGGGGAGAGGGTCAGTGTGAGGGGGAAGTGCGGGGACATGCTCTATGAGCCGCAGGTTCTCATATGAAAGAGAAAGCCGCCGGTTGATCGCCCCCTCATCCGCCCTTCGGGCACCTTCTCCCCCTGAAGGAGGAGAAGGGATACAACGACGCACGGCAGGCGGGAGCCTGTCCTGCAAACAGCGGGTCTACTTCAGTTCAATCACGCGCTGTTCGAACAGGATTGCGTTGTCGGCGAGGCCGGCGTCTTTGAGGGATTTGATCAACTCATTTTCCGCGGAAGGAAGAGCAGAGCCGGCATGGAAGACGCGGGCCCGCAGCCCCTGCGAATTGCCCTGCGTCGCTTTCGCCTTAGTGACAATCTCATCGAGCGTAATCGGCTCGATAATCTCTGGCGTCGCCTCGTTGGTGGCCCAGACATACCCCTTGCCAACGACGACGACCGTAATGACTTCCGAGATATCCGGATGCGGTTTCTCGTTCTCGTTCGTGGTCTCGGGCTGCGTCGGAACAAGCGACGCCTGCGGAGTCGACGTCGCGACGGCATCCCGCATCGCCTGATCGGAGTCCTGCTGAGACACGGCCCCGCCATCGGGTCCCGCTCCCGTCCCGAAGTTGAGTCCCATCTGACTCAGCATAAACGCCAGAATCCCGGTGACGACCACGCCGCCGGTGATGGCGACTCTACGACCTGTTTTTCCCATCATCATAAGTCACCTTCAGCGTTTCGTTGTTCGTGATCGTGCGGCTCGCGAATCTTCGTGTGAAGATTCCCCTTACCCTTCATCGTTCTCCGGCAGATACCCCACCACAGCATACTCGAATCGCGTTCGCCCGTCGGCATCGGCTCGCATGCGGTCGGTCACTTCGGGCAGAGCCGTGAGAACATTCTGCCGCGTTGCAGCCGGGACTTCCCCGTAGCTGACCAGCATCACGACGAGCCCCTTGGCCTGCGGCAACGATTTATACAGATTGAACAGCTGCTGCTGGAAGTCCTCGCTGGAGGTTGGTCTCAGGGAGTACTCTTCCTCGCCGATCTGAATCTCAACCACTTCCTGAGGCGTGATATGCAGGTTCCAGATGTCGCAGCGTTTACGGATTTCTTCGTAGGCGAGCAGGAACGTCGCCAGATCTCGCGGCTCGGAATCTTCGATCTCGCTGGCGAGTTCTTCCACGTTCTGCGGCGATACAGGTTGAGGCGTCACTCCGGCCGCGGCCAAGGCTTCGAGCAGATTCTTGATCTCCTCGGAAGAAGCCGCGTACGCCCGGCGCAGGGCCGAGACAATCCGATCGCGTTGTTTACTGACGTCGTCCAGCCGCTGATTCAGTTCTTCCCGTTCAGCGGACGAGGCTTCGCGTTGTTTTTCGAGAGCCGTCTCGCTGCTGGCCAGATCGGATTCGGCCTGAAAGCGGTGTTGCTGGACCAGTTTGAGGACCTCGTTGGTCTCAGCCAGTTCTTCCTGAGTCTGCCGGAGTTGATACTGCAGAGCCGACGCCCGATCGTCCCGCTGACTGGTCACGGCCTGTGTCTGTTGCTCCATTTCCAGATACTGCGCGAAGATCACGATCAACAGCAGATCGAGCAGGGGAGTCAACTGGAGTGAAAGGCGACGGGCTCCCATGGCAGTTACCCCGCAGCCGTTTCGGAGGACGCCGGAGCGGTATCGGAGATCCGACTCTTCACCGCAGAAACCATGGCCCGCATGTGAGCCCGGGCTTCATTCAACCGGTGAAAGCTCGGCTCCAGCAGACTGTTCACGAGCAAGAGCACGAGGCCGGCGGTCAGTCCGGCAAACGTTGACCAGATTGCATCACCGAAACGGGCGACGATAATCGAGACCGTATCGGCCTCCGCGCCGCCGGAGACGTTCAGAGCGGCTCCGATGGAAATGATCGTCCCCAGCACGCCAGCGAGTGGATAGGCTTCAATCATCACGCGGGCCGAGTTGGCGATGGTTTCGAATCTCAAGGCGTGCAGGTAGCGACGTTTTTCGTCGAGCAGGCTGAGTCGATTGCGGAGCATCTGCCGCTCCTGAACGCGGCTCGGATCGTTGAGCACGTCTTCAACATCAGCAATGAAGGCTTCCATCTGATCGGTCAGATGAGCGGTCGGGTCGAGGACGCTGCGTTGCCGCAGATCGCGGGTGTAGTCCTGCAGCGTGCCGGCAAGGACACGCATGTCCCGCTTCGACCACGCGACCAGCAGAGCAAACACCGCCAGATGCAGGCAGGCCGCCACGGTGATGATCGATGTTGAGAGTTCCGCGATCGCGGAAAGAATGTTATCCACGCCGTGCCTCTACAGAAGTCAGTCCAGATAGGGCCGGTTTACAGCCAGCCAACAGGAAGGCGTTGTGACGCTGCGAAATACACGCCAGCAATCCGGTCGTTGCACTGCTGGGCAAGCCAGCAGTGGCACACTTATGAGGGTCTGCTTTGACCTGCGCCGCCTCAGGCATCCCGGACAATTCGACCGGACAGCCTTTCCCGATTGTAATCTCACGGGCGGTCGGCAGAAGGGGATTCCTCGGAAACCTTGCGTTCGAGGATATATAAAACAGTACGGGCCCTCAAATTGGCCCAGGTGGCACGAGCGACACTCCGTTCCCCGATAATCGGCAGTTCCTTCACAATCTGAAACGTCCCCCGCTTCTCGAGATCCCGAAAATCCTCCATCGACATCAGATGCAGGTTCGGCGTGTTGTGCCATTCGTAGGGAAGCTCTTCAGTGACCGGGGCACGTCCGAACAGAAGGACCTGCAGGCGGATTTTCCAGTACGCAAAGTTCGGCACCACGACCAGCACGCGGCGGGCCACGCGCAGAATGTTCTCCAGAAGTTCGACCGGATACCGCAACTGCTGCAGTGTCTGGCTGAGCACCGCGAAGTCGAAGCTGTCATCCGGCAGATATTGCAGCCCTTCATCGAGGTCGCCCCGCAGCACCGGAAGGCCCCGCTTCATGGCGGCCAGGAACTCTTCTTCGTCGAGTTCGATTCCCTGGACATTGCAGTGCATGTCGTCGCGAAGCAGCTGGAGCAGACGACCATCGCCGCAGCCGAGGTCGATCACGCGGCTGCCGGGAGGGATCTCCCGTTTGATGATCTCATCGATGATTGTCGCCGAAGGATCGCGCATGCAGTATCGCTGCGGTCGGATGGTCAGCCGACCGGACTGGCGATTACCGTTCTTCGGGGAGGTCTTGGATTTCAGTCGCATGGCAATTAGATACTATGGCAACAGAGCCGGCGGGAGCGCCAGTTTCAGGAAGTCGATTTCAGAGTACCGTCTCCCTTCGGCCTCGGCAAACTGAACGATGACGATCTTGAGCGACGGAATGATATACAGTTTCTGCTTGCCGGCTCCAGCAGCCATCACCAGATCCTTCGGCCCGTTCCCCGTGTTGTTCAGCCAAAACGTCATCCCATACCGGGACTGTACCTCGGTCGGCTCGAAGCATTCCTTCAGCAGTTTCGCATCGAGAATCTGTTTGCCGTCGTGCTGACCGAGATTGCAGATCAGCTGGCCATATTTGGCCCATTCGCGAGCCGTTACGAACATTCCGGACGGCAGGTGCGGGTTTCCGTTTTCGTCTTGTCTCCAGGAGTCGACTTTCATTCCAATCGGGTTGAGGACCTTTTGCGTGAGATATTCGTCGGGCGAAAGCGACTGCGGCTCCAGTTTGCGACGCATCACTTCACCGAAGACTTGAAACGGAACCGGACCATAAGCAAAGCGACGTCCCGGGCGATTACGAAGTTCGGCTTCAATTGCGTTGGCGTATGAAGGCACCCGACCTGTTGGACCAGGATCGATGCCGCTGGTGAGAGACAGCAGCTGGCGGATCGTAATTTCGGAACGTGGATCGTTTTTCCACTCGGTGATTGTGTCGGACACTTTGTCATCGAACTCCAGCAGGCCATCCTGAATCGCGAGGATGGCGAGAGCCGCGGAGAAACTCTTCGTGCCACTGGCGAGACGATGAGCCTGATCGGCCGACCAGCCGTTCAGATAGGTCTCGGCAATCAGGTTTCCATCGCGATAGACCAGAAAGGCGTGCCCATTGCGCGCGTCCAGATACTTCACCGCCGGCTGAAACCGAGCCGGAACGCCGGGGGATGATGACTCTTCCGCGGTCAGGAGTGCGGGAAGGGCCAGCAGACAAAGCAGCGAGAGGCAGATGATTCGAATCATTGCGGATCGGGGGAGCGGTCTTTCTTGAGGAGGCCGGCCGAGGAAGCGAACAGTTGTTCGCGACGCCGGGAGTCCTGGGGATTGTCATCGAGTTCAGCCACGGCGGCCTGAAGCTCTGCAAAGGTTGCTTCGCAGTAGGCACATCCCACGGTTTTCAGATGGAAGGCGATGTAATCGGCCCGCTTTCGCTCGAGCGCCTGCATCAGATAGAGACCGAGTTCGGAACGGGTCGGGCAGCTAAGTCGTTCATGTCGCCAGATCTCACCCACGGAAACGGCTCCCGAGTCGCGCTGGTCGAGCAGGTTCTGCAGGCGTTCGCGCAAGGCGGCATCATCCCTCAACTGAGCTTCCAGCTGAACAGCGGCATCGGCGGGAAGGAGTTCATCGGCGTAGGCCAGCAGGTCTTCGTCCGAGATGCTCATGATTTGCCTACGGTTCCTTCCGGAGTTATGATCGGATTTTCAGTCTGGACCCGAAGAGTCGCTTCGCGTACGGTCCGATCCGTTCTGGTTGCGTTATCGCTGTTGAAGATTGCATGCCTGAAGTCCAGATCCGCACATTTCGGAACTTCGACCCACCGCATCTGGTAAGACTCTGGAACACAGCTTACCAATCGCGGGGCGTTGCTGCTCCGATCAGTCCCGATATTTTCGACATCGCCGTCCTGGCCGTCCCGTTCTTCGATCCTGAGGGATTGATCGTGGCCGAGATTGATGGCGAGCTGGTCGGCTTCGCTCACGTTGGGTTCTGTGTCAACGAAGATCACACGGCCCTGGATCATTCGCAAGCTGTCCTTTGCGCGATTGTTGTCGATCCCGACCATCGACACGAAGATATCGGCACCCGCATGCTGGAGCAGGTTCGCAACTACGCCCGCAGCAAGGGAGCCGAGGTGCTCTTCGCCGGCCCGTCCCCCGAACGGGATCCCTTCTACAACGGCATCTATGGGGGCAGCCGCCCTTCCGGATTCCTCGAAAGCCAGCCCTCTCTTATCGAGTTCTTGACCGCCACGGGGTTTGAACCGATCGAACAGCATGGAGTTTTCCAGAAGGACCTGACCACGACCCGCGAGCCGATCAATCTCAAGCTTGTCGCGATTCGTCGGCGCATGGAACTCCAGCTGGGAGAAGACCACCGCATCGAAGACTGGTGGTGGGCAGCCCGGCTTGGTCGCTACGAGCTGCTGCGATTCGACCTCGTTCCCCGCAATCAGTTGCAGGCCGTGGCGTCGATCACAGTCCTCGGTCTCGATTTCTTCGTGAGCAACTGGAATCATCGAGCCGTCGGGATGCTCGACCTGATCGTCGCCGAAGAGGAGCGACGCAAGGGGTACGGTCAATCGCTGCTGATCGAAGTCGGACGGCGACTGAAGGATGAGATGATCACGCTGCTGGAGATCCATGCGCCGATGCACCAGACCGAGATGGTGAAGCTGATTGCCGGAGCCGGCTTCACTCAGGTCGATACCGGGATTGTATTCCGGCAGGATCTTTAAGCGGTTCTCATGACGACGTCAGCGTCACTGTTTGTTTCCCTGGTCTGGCCTGGCCCGGATCGCAACTTGCTTCGCGATGTCGCCATCGAGATCGAAGCCGGCAGGATTGCTTCGATCGAGCTGAACTCTCAACCGGGGAAGGGCACGCAACGCGGCATCGCCCTAATTCCTCCGCTGGTCAACGCACACTGCCACCTCGAATTCAGTCATCTTCCTGAACCGCTGGAACCGGCCCATCCGTTTCAGAGCTGGATCGGACGGACCGTACAGACACGCCGCGAGAATTCCGAGCCGGCACGTTCTCTCCAGATGGGACTCGACGAAGCGGCCCGGCATGGCGTGCACGCAGTCGCGGAAATCATGACGCAGGCGGTCGACTGTTACCCGACAAAGGGATCCACTGCTGTTGAAGGGTGTTTGTTCCGGGAGCTGATCGGCATCCAGCCCGAGACAATGGCGGCTCAACAGCAGTTACTCGATGAGATTCTGGCAGCCGAGACAGCCTGGCCGAAGGGAATCAGCCCGCACGCTCCGTATTCAGTGCATCCCGAACTGCTGCAGCACGCCATCGGCAAAGCGGTAGACCATCAGCTCCCGATGACGATGCATCTGGCAGAGACACGCAGCGAGCTTGAGTTCCTGCAACAGGGGACGGGGGACTTCGTCGACATGTTGACCCGCTTCGGGATCTGGTCGGGACCATTCTATCCGCCGGGAACCCGCCCGCTCGATCTTATGAAGCGGCTCGCTTCGGCTCCGCGGGTTCTGCTGGCCCACTGCAATTATCTGGATGAGGAAGAGATCAACTTTCTGGCCACTCACCCGAATCTGCATGCGATCTACTGCCCGCGAACCCATGCTTTCTTCGAACACGACCCGCACCCCTGGCGGAAGCTGCTGGAGCGGGGGGCCAACGTCGCTCTGGGCACCGACGGGCGGGGCTCCACGCCGGATCTCTCCATCTGGAACGAAATTCTATTCCTGGCGGAGCGTTTCCCGGACGTCGACCCGGCTTTGTTATTGAGCCTGGGAACGACACGCGGAGCCGCAGCGATGGGATGGGACTGGACGTTCGAAGTCGGTCAGCCTGCTCGCTTCACACTACTCGAAGGCGATGCAAACACCCCGCCAGAGAGTCTGCATCAGCTATTGAGCGACAAGGTTCGCCCGATCGCACTGAGATAACTCGCACTGAGGCTCACCCTCACTGCGGCCCACCCTCAACGAGTCCACTGCGGCGACTACTGAAGAATCGGCAGCAGATCGGAGCCGTGCTGATGCGTACGGGTCACGATGTTGCCCATCAGCGTGGTCGGCGTGCAGTCCTGGACGGCCACGTGAGCAATCGTGCCGATGAGTCGGGGATTGCCATTGAAGACCACGATGCGATCGCAGCGGCTGCGGCCGACAAGCTGATCCGGCCCGGCGTTCGAGGGACGATTCTGCTCGGCTTTGACAGCGTTCTTGCTCGGACCTTCGACCAGAACCTCGACCGTGCGACCGATGAAGTCGGCGTTGTCTTCGGCGCTGATGGCATTCTGCAGAGTCAGCATCTCATTGTTGCGGGCCTTCTTGACGTCATCCGGAATATCGTCCGGATAGTTGTCGGCGGCTTTGGTCCCCGAACGTTCCGAGTACTTGAAGATGAAGCTGTTTTTGAACCGAAACTCACGGACGACATCCATGCTTTTCTGGTGAGCTTCATCGGACTCGCCGCAGAAGCCGACAATGAAGTCGCTGGATACCGAAACACCGGGGATCGTCTCGCGAATGCGATGCATCATGTCGCGATACTCACCGACGGTGTATCCCCGCTTCATCTTCTTGAGCATGTCATCGCAGCCGTGCTGGAGCGGCACGTGCAGGTAATGCGAGACCTTCGGGAGATCGCGAATCGCCTGCAGCAGATCGTCGGTCATGTCTTTCGGGTAGTTCGTAACGAATTTAATTCGCTGAATGCCGTCGACATCGTGCAGCAGTTCGAGCAGGTCCGACATCCGATACAGCCGCCCGTCTTCGGTATGCTTGTAGCTGTTCACCGTCTGTCCGAGCAGCGTGATTTCTTTTACGCCCTGTGCGGCCAGCGCTTCCGACTCGCGACGAATATCGCTTGGTTGGCGGCTCTGTTCAGGGCCCCGGGTGGTCGGAACAACGCAATAGGTGCAGAACTTGTCGCAACCGAACATGATGCGAACGAACGCCTGGTGCGGACTCGGACGCATCTCCGGATCTCGAAGCGGATCGTAACTCTGGAAGCTGCTGGAGACTTCGAGCCGGGAGCCGTCTTTCCGCCCCAGACTGACGGCCATCTGCCGCTTCTGCCCCTGCCGCGATTCATCGATGAGGCGGGGGATTTCGGCCAGCTGCCCGGTGCCAACGATCAGGTCGACATGCGGCGCCCGGCGGAAGATGATCTTCTGGTCTTTCTGAGCCATGCAGCCCATGACGCCAATAACCAGATTCGGGCGGGCATCCTTGCTGTACTTCAGACGACCGAGCTGGCTGTAGATCTTCTCTTCGGCATGTTCACGCACACTGCACGTGTTGAAGAGAATCGTATCGGCCTCCTTCATGCTCGGAGTCAGCTCGTACCCATCTTTGCGCAGAGCCGCCACCACGAGTTCACTGTCGAGCACGTTCATCTGACAGCCAACCGTTTCGATGAACAGCTTCTTGTTGTGGGCAGTTTCGTTCATCGTTTGTCCCTCGTTGCTTTCCAGCGTCAATTTTCAGTTCCCTCGCCCGCTTGGGGAGAAAGGGTCAGGGTGAGGGGGGAATAGCGGGATCCCTGCTTCGCAGGCCGTTAACTCTGACGTCGGTATGAACGCCGCTTGTGGATCGCCCCCTCATCCGGCCTTCGGCCACCTTCTCCCCCTGAAGGGGGCGAAGGGCTCCATTGCACGTCACTTCCGGTTCCATCACCTTGGGCTGCCGGCCATTTGATCCGAGGCCGCGTCCAATTGCGCCTCCAGAGCATCCACGGCCTTCTGGTCGGCCGCCTCGGCTTCGAGCCGGGCGAGTTCCTTCTTCAGCACGTACTTGTAGGCTCGCCTGTGCTGATCCATCAGTGTCAGCAGCGAACGCAACGCGAGTATCGCGGCGACGCCGTAGAGCAGAAACAGCCACATCCGTGCCTCCGTTTCTTCTCGCGTTGGAGTTCCAATCCTTCGGAACAGCTGCCCGCGCTGGCAGACCGTTTACGTTATCGACACGTCAGTTGTTGACGCGTTCGACGTAGGTTCCGTTTTCCACATCAATCTTGATTCGGTTCCCCTGTTCGATAAAGGCCGGCACCTGAACTTCGACGCCGGTTTCCACAGTCGCTCCCTTGGTCACGTTCGTCGCCGTGTTTCCACGGGCAGCCGGTTCGGTGTAGGTCACTTCCAGAACTACGTTCTGCGGCGGGGTCATCGAGATCAGCTGATCGTTCCAGAACAGCAGGTCGACTTCGGTTCCTTCCATCAGGAACTTCATGTAATGATCAATCGTCGCCGCCGGCAGGGCGTACTGCTCGAAGGTTTCACTGTCGAGGAAATGGTAGCTGTCAGCATCGCGGTAGGAGTACGAGCCCTGGCTGCGACGGATGTCGGCTCCTTCGAGGCTGTCACCACTCTTGTAGGTGCGGTCCAGGATCCCGCCCTTGAGCAGGTTTCGCAGTTTCGTCTTGTAGAGAGCCTGACCTTTTCCCGGTTTCACGAAGTTGCATTCGATGATTTCGTACGGGTCGTTCTCGACGATGACCTTCATGCCTTTTTTGAGATCACTGGTATTGATGGACGGCATGGGTGTTACTTTCGCGCAAAATTAGGTAAGAGACTGCGATTGTTGTTCAGCGGAGAGTCCTGCGGACCGTCTCCGGCCAGGAAGCGGAAGCCAGAGCCAAAGCATTTCCAATGCCTATCGTGCAGTCGCGTCTCTGCCACAAGACTGCTATCGTCGAGTTTGCTCCTGCGGATCACTCGTGAAACTGCTCAGACTGTTTTCCGGAATAACCACGTTCGCGTGACTGATTTTGGCGGAATAATAAAAGACGGCACAAAGATGGACAAGACCGCCCTGAACGCCTTTTCTCAGGTTACGCAAACAATTTCCGACGATTCCCCCTCCCCAAAGAGCCTCTGGCAGACCCAACTGGCAGAGGCCTGGCGAAGTCCAGCCGACCTGCTGGACCGCCTTGAACTCACTGAACTGCTCGCTTCTGTCCCTACCGATCTGCATCAGTTTCCGCTCCTCGTTCCCGATTCCTTCGTGCAGAGAATGCAGCTGGGAAACCCGCTCGATCCGCTTCTGCGACAGGTGCTGCCGGTCAATTCGGAACTCACTGTAACAGAAGGGTTTGCGGACGATCCGGTCCAGGACCAGGACGCCTCCCCGCTCCCCGGCATGATCCACAAATACGCCAACCGCGTGCTGCTGATTACGACCGGAACCTGTGCCGTTCACTGCCGGTACTGCTTCCGCCGCCATTTCCCCTACGAAGCCGCTCCCCGATCGCTTGAACAGTGGGAGCAGGTGCTCGAAGAACTCGCCGGCGACCGGGAAATCGACGAGGTCATCCTCAGCGGGGGCGATCCGCTGACGTGGACAGATCGTCGCCTCGAAAAATTGATCGTCCGACTCGCCGAAATCCCCCATCTGCAGAGAATTCGGATCCATTCCCGTCTTCCCGTCGTTCTGCCCGCCCGTGTGACGGACGATCTTGTCCGAATTCTCACTTCAACCCGACTGCAGCCGATCTTCGTGATTCACGCCAACCACGGCAACGAAATCGCTGGCGACGCCCGCGAACAATTGCAGCGACTGGCCCGCAGCGGCTTTCCCGTTCTCAACCAGGCCGTGCTGCTTCGAGGCGTGAACGATTCCGTCGACGCCCAGACCGAGCTCTGCCGCCGGCTGATCAACATCGGCGTCATTCCTTACTACGTGAATCAGCTCGATCGCGTCCAGGGGGCGGCTCACTTCGAGGTCCCGGTCGAAGAAGGCCGAAGGATTCTCGGCGCGCTCAAAGCCAAGCTGCCCGGCTACGCGGTGCCGCGGTACGTCATCGACATTCCGGGGCAGGGGAGTAAGACCGAGATCAACTGCGATCCCAGCGAGCATCGCTGCTGACCTGCACCACCGATTTCTCCGAAAATCGGACATCAGTGTAGATTCTCACACTGTACGCCGTTTCGCCTCTGAGAGCGTAAGTAGAGCAGTTTGCTTTAAGGTGTAACCGTTCGGTCCGCGAAAGATGCAGCGTTTCCGCCCAATCAACGCTCATTGGCGGACATACGGTAGAGCGGTCCGCTCTAGCGGTCGGCGGAGCGACATTCCGCACGAGCGCATCGAAGTGCGAAGTGAAGGAGTTGCTGTGATGCCGAGGCCGTTTCAGCCGAGAGCGCGGAGAGGATTCACTCTGATTGAACTCCTGGTCTCGATCGCCATTATCGGGATCCTTGTTGCCCTGCTTCTCCCAGCGGTTCAAAGAGCCCGTGAGTCCGCCCGGCGGATCAGCTGCGCCAACAATCTGCATCAGATCGCCATTGCGATGCACAACTATCACGACACTTTCTCGTCGTTCCCCAGCGGGTATGTCCGCGCTTCGCGAGGCTACGACAACACGCTGCCGCCCAATATGATTCCTCCGAACGACTCCGACGACATGGCCGAAGGGCTCGCCTGCGAGATCCACATCCCCGCCATCGCCCAGGCCGTCCATCAGTGGGCCTGTATGGCGCGGGCCTGGAGCTGGCATGCCCTGCTGCTCCGCCAGATGGAACAGCTCACCATCCACGTCGACTTCAAACTCGCCCGGTTCAGCCTGGTGAACTTCGAAGCGGGGAAGGTCGCGGTGAAACCCTACATCTGCCCCTCGGCTCCCATCAACACCCACTGTCTGCCACAGGGGATGACTCAATATCGCGGCAACATGGGATGGTGGCCCGAAGTCCCGACCGCGAACTCGCTGCCGCCTAACAACGGTGTCCTGTACGGCGATTCGGCGATCCGCATGCGGGACATTGTCGACGGCTCTTCGACCACATTTCTCGTCGGCGAATCGCTCCTCGGCCTCTGGCCGGACGGGTACAGCTGCTGTGCCCGTGTTCGCGATGACAAACCGAACTTCGATGCCTTCTGGCGCGGTGATCAGAGTCAGGCGATTCCCTCGGTGATGTTCGGCTTCGGCAGCTGGCACGGCAACATCATCCACTTCGGCATGGCCGACGGCTCGACGCGCAAAGTCAGCAAAACCATCGACACCGACGTCTACCGCAACCTCTGCACCCGCTACGGCTACGAAACGATCGGCGAGTTCTAACGACCGACACAAGATTCGACCGCGTCCGTTTGCGGAACGTGCTCCCAGATCCACGATCAGTCAACGACCACATCCCGCCGTTTCTTCAGTCGCCCATAACGGTTCTCGCCGATGAGCCAGACCTGCAACTTCCTGGCCTTCTGTGTGACATGAGGCGGGATCTCCACCGAACCTTGCTCGCGGTCTTCATCGGTAATAAAGACGTAGTGTTCATCGTAACCGCTGGCGGAGTTCTTGAAGTAAACGATGATCGGCTTCATGTTGTCCGAGACCAGATCGATCGACCAGGGCATCCCCGGTTGAAGACGATCGGACTCGAGTCGAAAATCGATCTCGCAGACCGAAAATTCGCAGGCCGGACTGAGCGACCCATCCTTCATTTCACAGAAGGCGGTGTAGTCGCCACAGGTGGCGAATGTTCGCTCAATCACGCCGAGACCCGGCTGTGAAACTCGTTCGATCACAACATCACCCCGCTTGATCACCAGTGATTCGATTCCCTGGTGATCGCGATCCATCAGATTGAACTTCACCGGCTGCCCTTTCTCGTATGGCACCCAGTCGCCGAGGTCGAGGAGCAGGACCCGATTGATCTGGGGCGTGGCGGAATCTTCGGCGTAGTTGGGGAATAAGAACGATTCGGCTGCGTTCTCTCCTCGCCAGGCATCCAGATCACTGATGCGATAGAGCTCGCGATTTCGAGCCGCGAGATGGGCGTTGAATGCTTCTGCGGTTCGCAGCGTATTGCTCGTCGTTTGCGGACGGCTCTCTTCGATGCGGACGTGAGTCACCTGTCCGTTCTGATCGCGAACAACATCGGTGACCAGTTCGACATGAGAACCGCCAGGGTCCGTCCGTGGAGGCGTGTAGATGACGTCGCCCGGCATCGCTGCCTCCGCCAGGGGAGGCGTTAACAGACTAACCCCGTCCCGGAATTTTGGACCGTGCAGCTTGCTGACATAGTAGAAGCCACACTGCAACGCGTAACTCGTATATGAAGAACAAACCTTGCCGTAGTAGCACTCGGCATTGGAAATGCGCCCCTTGAGATTCTCCGTATACAACACGCTCTCAGGATTCTCGACCGCAGCCAGAAACGTCTTCAGGAAGATGTCGTAGCCAATATCACGGCCAACGTGTTTCACGCTTGAGTACGGGACGCCTGTGTACTCTGTTCCAGGCGAAAAGTACCCCCGTCGATGCGGCATGCCGTCCGCAACCGGCGTCCATTTCAGCCGCGACATAATCCGGGCATATTCCACCGAACGGGCCCGCCAGTCCGCAGGTGCATTCCCCGGGCTTTCCCCGGCTCGAATTCGGCCAGCGACTAGGAACAAAACAAGCAACAGCCCGATGAACGGTCGCGACGGAGAACGTCTCATTCGATGTCCTTTCAGGAACCCAAAGGCAGCCGCGGATGACAAATGTTTCTAACAGTCTCCGCTGAACCTCTGCTGAACACATCAGTCAGGTTAAATATCGACATGTAAATGTCAACAAAAGCCATTCGGTTCGCGTTGACATTGGGCATAATTCTAATCAATGAGCGTCGATCTGTTGTTCTTCAGGTCGGCAGCCGAAGCGACGAATCGATGGAGACTCTTTCATCGCGCTTCTGGCCAATGCGATATTCGCGGGGCGGTTTCCAGTCTTACTTCACAGTCGATCAACATTGACGCCCCGTGTCGGAGTCCCTTCTTTTTTCACGTCTCAACATTCCGTTGGAGGTCCCAATCATGAAACGGGAAAGTGCTGGCAAAGCCGGCTTTACACTGATCGAACTGTTAGTTGTTATTGCGATCATCGCTATTCTGGTCGCCCTGCTGCTTCCGGCCGTCCAGCAGGCCCGCGAGGCGGCTCGTCGCTCGAGCTGCAAGAATAACCTCAAGCAGATCGGCCTGGCGATGCACAACTATCACGACACGCATCGAACCTTCCCTCCAGGACTGGTCGGACAGAACCTCGATGCCAACGGACGCCGTAACGCCAACTGGTCCTGGGGTGCCATGATCGCTCCTTACCTCGAACTCTCGACCGTCTACGATGCTCTTCAGGTCGGGCGGCTGCGGGGGGATGATTCCCTCGCGACTCCGGAAGGTCTCGCTGCTGCTCAAACGCCGATTCCCATGTGGCGCTGCCCGTCGGACACCGCTCCGGAACTGAATGAACGGAAGCGACCCGTCGATGCCGGCGGCACGGCTCGGGCGACAGCTCTGGCGAACTACGTCGTCAATCACGGTTCCAACTGGTTCTACGCCCGCGATGTCGGTTCCAACCCGTGGCAGCAGATTCAGGGGCCGTTCTGGCAAAACAGCAGCACCAAAATCCGCGACTTCACCGACGGCACCACGAACACGATTCTTGTCGGCGAACGGATCTACGATGACCCGAACGGCCCGCTCGGCGATGGGGCTAACGAATACGGCCGAGCCGGTCTGGTCTGGTTCACTCAGGGGGATGGCTACGCTCAGTCCAACAGCCCGCACTACACCGTGAACTGGGCCGGCATTGCCGATGTCGCCTTCTGCGGCCGTCAGTACATCAACGGAACCGATGGCTGGGAGAACTCGATGGGGACCTCGTCCCGCCATCAGGGGGGCGCTCAGTTCCTGCTCGCCGATGGTTCGGTTCGCTTCCTTAGCGAGAACATTCAGCACAACCGCAGCCGCGTCAGCGATTCGCTCTACGATTATCTTCTGAACGAGAGTGATGGTCAGGTGATTGGCGAGTACTAGGCCGCTCACCAGGAGTTCACTCACCCAGGAGCGGGGGTTCGCTCGTCGCGGCCCCCGTTTTCTTCCTCTCGATCTTGAGTCGCGGACCTTTGCAGCCGCGACATTGTCTTCAGGAGTTCTGACACCATGTTCCGACTGAGACCCTGCTGCGGCCTGGCTCTGCTGGCCACGGCTGCATTGCTCGTCGCCGGTTGCAGCAGTGCTCCGGATGATCGTCCCGAACTGGCCGAAGTGACCGGCGTCGTCACGCTCGACGGCAAACCGGTTCCCAAAGCCAGCGTCGCCTTTTCCCCGACCAACGGGATGCGGGGCGCTTCCGGGCAAACCAATGAAGCCGGTGAATTCGAGCTTTCCTATGCCGCCTGCATGGGAGCCCCGCTCGGCGAGCACACCGTGGAAATCTCCACGCGACGCGAAATCCAGGACGAATTCGGCGGCGTCGCCGGCATGGAACCGGAAACCATCCCGGCCCAGTACCGCGGCAACGACACCACACTGACCGCCACCGTCACCGCCGACGGCGAGAACCACTTCGTCTTCGACCTGACCGACGGCGAATAAGACTCCCCCCATACGACTAAACGAATTCGCTCAACCGAAAAGGTCCCCGGCCACCCCGGCGGACCTTTTTTCGTTGGACGGCTCAAACATCCCTTTTCCCAGCCCCGGCAACAGACACGAGTACCGAAAGAGCCAGAGCGCCCCCCGACACGGGATGGCCCGGAAGTTCACTTCCGGGTGACGAAGTCCCCAGCTCGCTACTACGAAGCGACTCTATTCCCTTAGCACTGTGGCGACCTTCCCCACATGCTATGATCGAGCGTGTCGCTTCTACTGAAAACCTCTGCCCTAAAGTGTTGCCACTTATGAAGTCATTACCACTACTACTGTTGACTGCTCTTGTGTTGACTGCACTTCCTGGTTTCGAAACAGCAACTGCTGACGAGCCATCGAAGGTCACGGAGTTCAAACCAGATCAGGCCCAGTTACCGGTCAAGCCGCCAGCCGACGCGATTGTGCTGTTTGATGGCGGGGCCACAGTTGAGTTTGTCAGCAAACTTGGTGAACCCATTGACTGGCCCCTGGTGGACGGAACGCTGGAAAGCGCTGGAGGTCAGAAGGCGAATCATATCGTCTCCACATGGCATTTTCGTGACGCGGACATCCACGCAGAGTTCCTGCTTCCGGAAACGGGAACAGGAAACTCCGGGTTGTATATCCATGGCAATTACGAAATGCAGATCCTCTACTCGTTGGACAAGAAAAGACTTGGTCAATCCGACATGGGAGCGATTTACGGATTTAACAAACCGCTCGTCAATGCCGGGCGAGATCGCGGCGTCTGGCAAGTCTACGACATCCGATACCGGGCACCACGCCGCGATTCAAACGGCGAAATCACCGAGAAGGGAAGCATTACGGCCTGGTTGAACGGACAGAAGGTTCAGGACAATTTCGAATTCGGCGAGCCGCGAAGCGTCTATCATCCTTACCGTTCGGGGACGACCGACTACCTGAAAGGGATCTGGAAAAAGCAGATCGCGACGACAACAGGACCGTTGTTCCTGCAAGACCATGGCCATCCCGTTCGCTTTCGCAACGTTTGGATTCGTCCGCTTGATGACCACGCGCATCGATTCACGAGCGACGTCGCGCAGGAACCTCCTGCCCGCTGAGAC
This sequence comes from Planctomycetaceae bacterium, assembly GCA_017795105.1. GTDB lineage: Bacteria > Planctomycetota > Planctomycetia > Planctomycetales > Planctomycetaceae > Rubinisphaera. The sequence continues at coordinate 3,152,211 of CP051247.1, read as the reverse complement.
CGCACCCGCCGCCGGATGGCCCGGAAGTTCACTTCCGGGGACGCAGTCACAAGCCGCTGCCCGTTGACGGTCGATCTGAAAGCCACGGCGGTGTCGCTTGAAGTTCCTTCGGAAAGACCCTCGAACGGGCCGAATGCCTGTTGCCCCATGATCCGGAGAGAAATCCTCCTACCATCCTTCGATTGATCCACGAGCACTGGCAGAGCCAGTGCCACTCCGAAGCTTCACTCAATGCCACCTGTCAGCGGCACACAATCCTGACAGAAACGCGGCACCGAATCGCCAGTGGCACCTGGTGCGTTCATGCCTTGGTTATGTGCCCTCCGAAGGCTTAAGCTCGTAGGGGACACCGAAATCATCGCTATGAATTGAGCCGTCAGCAAGCCGAGTAAACTTCCATTCTACGTCCGAAGTTTGAAACCCAAGTTTGTCTTTGCCAAAAAGACGCCAGATACCGAATAACTCACTGCGTGTCTCCGGGAAGATGCATCGGGCGCGGGAATCGTCATAAAACACGTAATCGGGCGAGTCTAAGTGATCCGAAATTTGTGATGTTGGCCCCCAGTGTCCGACGTAGTTCGCGACCTGAGCCCGCAGAGATTTAGCCGTCTTTTTGATGGGTTTAAAATACGGCTTGGCTTGTTTGAACCAAGATTGGAAGTTGTCTTTGAGTCTCTCAACTTCACCTTCGTGATGGAAACACCACACTGACAGCCCGTCAGTTGGGTCCAGGAACAGAATATCTGCATTGTCCTCGCCAATTGCAAATCCTGATGCAAGGCACCCGATCCCAAAATCCTGCAGTGATCGATGGAGTTGAGGCCTCCCCTTTTTCGCGATCTCGGCGAGCCCAAGCGCGTACAGACGAAGAATCTCATGAAACGCGCCAGCATTCCCGTCGATGTTCACGGACTCAAATAGATGACTCCGATGACTCGGCACGCATGATGCCAATCTCCATGCTACACCGGGGGTTGATCGATGGCTGTACCGTTGATGACCGTCGTGCGTTTGAAGAAACTCCAGGTACTCCGAAGGGGCATCTGCAAGCAAGGGCCGTACGCGAGCAAGATGCTCTGTGCGGTCTATTTCCTCAGCGTTTGTCATTTCCGGGAAGAAACAGTCGAAGCATCGACCGTCATTTTGTCGATGCGTTTCAGCGACCATTGTGCCATCGCAATTCTCGCACGGCAGAGACGTTATGCGGTAACAATCCACGCAGAGCCCCTTATAGACGAGGCGAGCTTCTTTACCGCAGGTGACGCACAATTCGTTCATGGTAGCACATAACTAAAGGATCGATGGAGCGGTCGTTCCACCTATCACTGGGGAACCTTCCATCGATCCGCGATTGGCATTGGGTTTCAGGTCGTTGACGATTGTCTACTGATGGATTGTCAGCTGTCAAGCAAACGGAGGCGTGCAGCTCATCTAACAGGCGGAGAGGCGACCAGTCTCTGAGAAATCACCAAAGCTACTGGACCGCATGCGGTTAACGTTACGGCGGTTACACTGCTCTTACCGCACTGCGCAGCCATACGTTGCCTGGGTAGAAAGGTTTGTACGGTTTCACCGAAACGCCGGATGGCCCAGACGTTCACTTCCGCGTTATTAAGTCATACGCAGCCGGGCGTTGACGATCGAATGATTGCGGACGATCTCACACAAAATCGCCCCGGCAACAGGATCGAACGGCCCCTGGGCAACTGCTTGTTGCTCCGCAACCGGGAGGTAAACCTCCCGGCCATCCTGCGACCGGGCGAAACCTGCTTTCGGTTCTGGCAGGAAGGAGCCGGCTTCGACCGAGATATCTTTTCCCGGGAAGCCCTGGAAGCGTCACTCAACTATCTGCACATGAACCCGGTCATCGACTGGAGGTGGTCCTCAGCTCGCTACCACGAAGAAGCACCGCTCCATCGGCAACACAACGACCTGCCTCATCTCCACGGCTTCCCCAGCGGAGCCTTCGATTGATCCACGAGCACTGGCAGAGCCAGTGCCACCCCGAAACCTCACCAAACGCCACCCCACGTGTGCCACTGGCTCTGCCAGTGGACGGAGGATTATCGGCGGCACACAATCCTGAGAGAAAAGGACGAGTGAAACGCCAGTGGCACCCCCCCAATCTTCACTCAACGCGAACCGTCACATGCAACGGATTCTACCGATTTGCTTGTCCTTGCCGATGCATTCTCAGTACCTCCAAGATCT
>CP051247.1:0-3145000 GCA_017795105.1 Planctomycetaceae bacterium | reverse complement strand
GGCTCTTGAATCGTGTCGCAAAACGGTCGCAATCCAACGGGCGGCGTGCCGATCTCCGAGTGCTGCGGCGAGCCGCCCGAACGTGGTGACGCGGCCCGACGGGATCTGGCCGAGCAGGTCAAACAGGTCGTGGTGGAGGTCGGGAAGCAGCCGCGTGACCTGATCGAGGAGTTTGGCGAGGGAGTTGTCGATTTGAATCGGTTCCCTTTTCGGGGCTGGGGGAGCGACTACAATCGCCGATGGAATCCGCGTCTGGGTCGATCGTAACCGCAGTCGCCTCAATGCACTTGCGGTTTCGACCACTTGGTTCATCGTATCAGGTTTTCAACGACACAGAATGGAAGGACGTGCATGCGACGCTCATCTTTGACCCTGTTTCTATTCTCAATGGCCGTGTTGACACTCGGCTGCCGCTTCAAGCCCGATGAATCCCCGGCTCCGAGCCCGTCGATTCCGGCCGAGACCGAAGACACGATCACGACAACGATGGAAAGCGATGAGCCGGTCGCCACGAGCGGCACCTACAAGGTGAAGTTCGAGACGTCCCAGGGCAATTTCGTCGTTGAAGTTCATCCGGAATGGGCACCAAACGGTGCGGCTCGCTTCAAGGAACTGGTGAAGTCAGGCTTCTACGACGAGACCCGCTTCTTCCGAAACGTGCCGGGCTTCATGGTCCAGTGGGGGATCAGCGGCGACCCGGAAGTGGCGAAGAAGTGGCAGAACGCCAACATCCCGGACGATCCCGTCAAAAAGTCGAACGAGCCGGGCATGATCACATTCGCCATGCGTGGCCCGAATACCCGCACAACGCAGGTCTTCATCAACTACGGCAACAACTCGTTCCTGAACGACCAGGGTTTCTCCCCGTTCGGACAGGTTGTTGAAGGGATGGATGTCGTGAAGTCCCTCAACTCCGAGTACGGCGAGAGTCCTGATCAGGGGCAGATTGTGGCTCGTGGGAATGAGTACCTGAACGAGAACTTCCCGCGGCTTGATTACATCAAGAAGGCGACGATCATCTCCGAGACGCCGGCTGAGGGTGCCCCGGAAACCGGCGAGCCGGAAATGACCTCGACACCGGCCCCGGAAGCGACGAGCACACCCGCTCCGGCGACAACAACCACCCCGGAGCCAGTGAAGACTTCTTCAACGCCTGCTCCGGCAACCACGAGCACACCGACCCCGACAACCACGTCTGAGCCGACTCCGACCGGGACATCGGACGTTCCCCCAGAGACGATCGAGCCGATCCAGTAATCCCTGCGATCGACTTCACAAAAAAAACGCCCGGCCTGCATGAAACAGGCCGGGCGTTTTCTATTGGCGGTTTCGGTTCAGAGCTTGACGGTCAGCAGATACAGCAGCAGAAGAATGCCAAGCAAAAAGACCGAAATCTGTGCGAATAGCCGGAACGACTTGGCGATGATCGCCTGGGTGTCTTCAAACCGGCTGGCACTGTAGACCAGCGAGATGACGGCGGTCATCGGCAGCATGTAAAGCAAAACGGGAATGTTCATGAGGGAGCCTCTGGGCAGCAACTCGGAATGCGATCGGGGCGATACTAGGCCGGCATTTTCGGCGGAGTCGGCGCCTCTTCGGGCGGACGAGGACGAATGCCATACGCGGGACCTTCGAAGGCATCCCAGATACAGAGAATATTGAGCAGTCCGGCGATCCAGGTGAATACCATCGCGAGTTCCCAGCGTTTGCCGAGCCGGGAATTCAGATCCTGAAGTTCCTGATCCTGCAGCGGGACCTGGTACCAGTTGACGAACGAGCGGGGAACCGTGCCGCGAAGATGGCGGCCAAGATCTGCAGGAGCCTCGTTGATATCGTCGACCTGCATGAAGACAAATCGCTCCGGATCAGCCGCGATGGGCGGGCCAACCGGGGGAGCGCTGGCGGCCTGGTATTCGGCCAGCGTGATGTCGATGGCTTCGCCGGTTTCGACAACCTGCCCAACGAGATGACCACGAACCTCCGGGCCGAGCGGGCCGGGCTCCATCTGCAGTCGGATTGTTCCGCGAACAGCCACGGGAGCGGCATTATCATCGGCGTCGCGATCGGGCAGAATTCTCCCTTCGAATTCCGATTCGAGGGGATCGGCGAGAAGCGAGCCATTCATCACCGAAGCTTCCAGCCGCTGCGACTGCAGCAGAGCCGGCATGGCGGGTAGCCCGAGGAGAATCTGCGACAGATAGCCGTAGTTCCGCTTGCGGAAGATCTGGCCATCGCGGTTCTCGTAGTAAGCCGAGTAAACGGGGCGACCTTCGCCGAGAGCGACACCATACAGAAAGGTGCCCAGAATGCAGACACAGAAGATGCCGGCTTTCACGTAGCGCTTCTGGTAAAACTGACCGGCGCCCGGGACCAGCCACGACAACAGAGCCGCCAGCCAGGGAGTGCGCAGATCGAGTTCTTCAGGATGAAATGGTTTCTGTGCGGGCATAAAACGAGACTGAAGCCTGAGGGCGAAGTTTCTTAGGAGAGACGCAGAATCCGCCCGCATACAGTTCTACTGCGGATACGGACAGGCGTGGATTGTAAGCAGTCCGCGAGTTGATTGATACAGAGATCCTGATAAGAACTGGCGGCATCAGACTTACGACGCGACCTGTTCCGCCGTTGGTGAAAACTCAGCAAACGGGGCCCGAAGCAGGAACGAATTGCGTCAATGACTGCTCCGCTGCTTCAGCATCGAGCCGAGCTCTTCGACGAAATCATTGACGTCTTTGAACTCGCGATAGACCGAGGCGAAGCGAACGAAGGCAACCTGATCGAGCTTGCGAAGCCGCTCGATCACCTGCTCGCCGATCATCTGCGAGGGGACTTCGCGATCAAAGGTTTCGTAGACCTGGGCTTCGACCTCGCTTATCAGGTTTTCGATGTCGCTCTCGCTGACCGGCCGCTTGTAGCAGGCCTTCTCCAGCCCTTCGCGAATCTTCTCGCGATTGAAGGGAACCCGGGAGCCATCTTTCTTGATGACCTTGATTGGCAGCTCTTCGATCTTCTCGTAGGTGGTGAAGCGTCGGTTGCATGCGAGGCATTCACGGCGACGACGAATCGCGAACTCGGCACTCGTGCGGGAGTCGATGACCTTGGTTTCGTCGTGTCGGCAGTACGGGCAAATCATCGTTGATGTCGGCTTAAGTCATCGCGGTGGCGGCATTTGCGGATTGAGAAAACGCCGCGACTCGAGACAGTCATCGCTGTTTTCGGGCAGGGGCGGCACGCTCAATTGAAGGATCGAAGTCGCCGCGATAGCATATCGGATTCGGTTTGCTCCGTCTGCGCTGAGGGCGGGCCGATCTCGGAAACTGAAGATTGTACAGGCAAGCGGGACTGCTTGCCGATTTCCCGCAAATTCGCGTCAGTGTCTCGGGAGCCGTTGCAGGCAGTATGCCGCCGCTCCCGCTCGTTTCGAAAGGCCGCTTGCCTTTTGATGGAAACGACCTGATGCCCTCGTTTTTCAGCTTGATTGAGCATATTTAATGACAGGTACGGAGACGCACCCCGGCGATCACGTCGACCTTGATACTGTTCCCGTGGACGAAGAAGTCGTTCTGGTTTTCGATTTCGGGTCGCAGACCGCACAACTGATTGCCCGCCGAGTTCGCGAGCAGAACGTCTTCTGCCAGATCGTCCGTCATGATCTTCCGGCCGAACGCGTCAAAGAGCTCAACCCGAAGGGGATTATCCTCTCGGGGGGACCGGCCAGCGTTTACGGCGACGGAGCTCCGCAGCCCGATCCGGCCATCTTCGATCTCGATATCCCGATGCTCGGCATCTGCTACGGCATGCAGGTCCTTTGCCGGTATCTGGGCAGCGATGTGATTCCGGGCAACTCCCGCGAATTCGGCCGCACCACCTGTCGCGTGCATGAGCCGAACGAGTTCTTCGCCAAGATTCCCGAAGAACTGACCGTCTGGATGAGCCATGGTGATCAGGTTGATAACCTCAACTCGCAGTTCATTTCCCTGGCAGCGACTTCGACCTGCCCGTACGCAGCGGTGAAGCATCGTCATCGTCCGATCTTCGGGCTCCAGTTCCACCCGGAAGTGACGCACACAGAATTTGGCGGTCAACTGCTGTCCAACTTCGTTCGCCGCGTCTGCGGCTCTCACGGCACCTGGCGGATCTCTTCGCTGATCGACCGCGAGATTGATTCGATCCGCGAACGGGTTGGCAAGTCCCGCGTGATCTGCGGCCTCTCCGGCGGGGTCGATTCCTCTGTCGTCGCGGCTCTGCTGTATCGGGCCCTCGGATCCCAGCTTTCCTGCATTTTCGTCGACAACGGAATGCTGCGAAAAGGAGAAGCCGAAGCGGTTCGCACGCAGTTTCAGGAACACTTCAAAACCGACCTGCACGTGGTCGATGCCAGCAAGCGGTTCCTCGGTGAACTGGCCGGGGTCACCGATCCGCAGCAGAAACGCAAGATCATCGGCAAGAACTTCATCGATGTCTTCCGCAGCGAAGCCGAGTCGATTGAAGACGCCCGCTTCCTGGCTCAGGGCACACTGTATCCGGATGTGATTGAATCGGGAGCGAATGCTGACGGACCAGCCGAGACCATCAAGTCGCACCACAACGTCGGTGGACTCCCCGAAGAACTCGGCTTCGAATTGATCGAGCCACTACGGGATCTGTTCAAAGACGAAGTCCGCAAGATGGGCCTTGAACTTGGTCTGCCGGAAAAACTGATCTGGCGACACCCGTTCCCGGGTCCGGGGCTGGCGGTCCGCTGCCTTGGCGAGATTACGGAGGATCGGTTGAAGATCCTCCGCGAAGCCGACGCCATCGTGCTTGAAGAACTGCAGAACGCCGGATGGTATCGGAAAGTCCAGCAGGCCTTCGCCGTGCTCCTGCCGATTCAAACCGTCGGCGTGATGGGCGACGGCCGCACTTACGAATACGTGCTCGCCGTGCGAGCAGTCAGCACCGATGACTTCATGACAGCCGACTGGTCGCAGTTGCCCCACGACCTGCTCGGCAAGATTTCGACCCGCATCACCAACAGCGTTCGCGGCGTGAACCGCGTGGTCTACGACATCAGTTCCAAACCGCCCAGCACGATTGAGTGGGAGTAAGAACGCCGGATGACACAGAGATTTTATCTCTGTGTTGCGAAGCAACAGGCGGCTTGTCTTCAAGATTGATTGGTCAATCACGCACAGACAGGAATCAGTAGATGCCAAATTTGTCGGAATGCCCTGGTGTCACCGGCAGGGGTGGCCCCGAAAGATTCTTTCGGGGCGGCGCAGCCGTGGGCGAAGCGGTATTTGACGTCTCGTTGAGAGGGGTGGTGCAGTCATCTGGAATACCAAGGTAAGACTGTCATCCAGGCCCGCAGCAGGTGCATTCTCCTACGGCTTCGCCGCCCTGATAGCACAGCTATCAGGGCCACCCGAAAGGTCTTCGTCTGCAAGGACGTCCTGAAATTGGCAACTACTGAGGAATGTCTGTGCCACCAGGTAACCGAGCCTGACGTTTCCATCCCGTCGACAAACTGAAACTGAGCGGGTAACTTCCCCGCAAACCCCGTGTCATATTTCGCAGTCCAGCCCATTCCATTTTGAGTCAAAAAGAGGTTCGATCGTGAGCAAAGATAAGGTCATTCTGGCGTATAGTGGCGGACTCGATACTTCCGTGCTGGTCGGCTGGTTGCAGGATAAGGGCTACGAAGTCCACTGCCTGTATGTCGATCTCGGACAGCCCTGCGAAGACCGCGAGGCCATCATGAAGAAGGCCATCGACATTGGAGCCGCCTCGGCTGAGATCGCCGATGTTCGCGAAGAGCTCTGCAACGATTTCGCCTTCCCGGTGCTGCAGTGGCAGGCCAAGTACGAAGGCATTTATCTCCTCGGCACCTCGATCGCCCGTCCGCTTATCTCCAAAGCCTGCCTGCAGCGGGCCCGCGAAGTCGGAGCCGTCGCTTTCGTACACGGAGCGACCGGGAAAGGAAACGATCAGTGCCGCTTCCAGCTGGCGGCTGAAGCGCTCGACCCGACCGTGAAGACCATCGCTCCGTGGCGAATGAAAGAATTCCGCGAGCTCTTCCCGGGTCGCACCGAGATGCTCGCCTACTGTGAAGAGAAGAACATCCCGGTCAAAGCGACCGCTTCGAAGCCGTACAGCTCGGACGAAAACTGTCTGCACATCAGCTACGAAGCCGGCAGCCTGGAAGACCCGGATGTCGACGGCGTTCAGGTGATCGATTTCGGCATGACGGTCTCCCCGCAGGAGGCTCCGGACAAGGAAGAGTTCGTCACGATCGGCTTCGAGTCGGGCGTGCCCGTTTCGCTGAACGGCAAGAAGAGGTCGGGCCTCGAAATGGTCACCGAGCTGAACGAAATCGCTGGCCGCAATGGGGTTGGACGCATCGATATCATCGAAAACCGCTACGTCGGCATGAAGAGCCGCGGCGTGTACGAAGCTCCGGGCATGACGACCCTGTACGCCGCCCATCTAGCGATGGAGCAGATGACGCTCGACCGAGACCTGACGCATCTCCGCGATCGTCTCGCCCCCGAAGTGGCCGAGATGGTTTACAACGGCATGTGGTACTGTGCCAAGATGGATGCCCTGATGGCCTTCATCAAGGAAACGCAGAAGCCGGTTTCGGGCGAAGTGAAGGTCGCCTTCTACAAGGGCAACTGCCGCATCGCCGGCCGTTCGAGCGACAACAGCCTGTACATCGATGAGATCGCCAGCATGGAAGGCGGCGGAACCTACAACCAGGACGACGCCGAAGGCTTCCTCCGCATCATGGGGCTCCCCCTCCGCGTGCAGGGCTCCGTCCGCCCCCGTCAGTGGTAAGCCAAAACTGGCGCTCACCCGGATTCCCCGTTCGGCTAGACTGCTCCCCTAAGGCCGGTTTCTAACCGGCCGGGGTAGCTTAATGGGTGCCACTGCTGGCTTGTCCAGCAGTGCGTGCTCAGCGTGGCTGCCATTATCGTAGGGTGCGTCTTGACGCAACCTACCTATTCGGCGGATGAGGGGGCGAGCAACCAGCGATTTTCGATCGCAATCTGAATACAACGGCCTGCGGAGCAGGTCACCCGCATTTCCCCCTCACCCTAACCCTCTCCCCCACGGGGGCGAGGGGATTCTGAAGTTGTAGGGTGCGTCTTGACGCACCAGAATGTGCGTTCGAACGGGAAGTTGGGGGTCGATCCGCTGGATCGATGGTGCGTCAAGACGCACCCTACCTGTTCGGAACGACGTTGAATTCGCACTGACAGGAATGTCTGTGCCACCGGGGGCGGAGTGCGTCCAAAAGCACTCCATATCACAGGGGACAGAGGTCCGACGCAGGGATGCGGAATCAGCCTCACTCACAATGGCAGGTGATCGACGCGGCTGCGGAGCGGCGCGAGGATGCGTGGAGTCTCGATAAACAGGTCGAGCTTCGCACCTGGCTGCTCGGCGGACTCGCTGTCGTTGTGGTTGTCGTCATCGCCGTTCGGCTCGGTGATCTCAAGGTCAATCATCCGCCCGATTATCTCGCCAACGCACATCCGGTCACGACCAGGACCGAGCCAATCCCGGCGGTCGATGGCCGCATCTATTCCAGCGACGGCCAGCTGCTCGCCTACGATCATCAGCACTTCAATGTGGCCGTGCATTACCGCTGGCTCGAAGAGCCGCCGAATCCGCTCTGGCTGAAGGAACAGGCCCGCAAACAGCAGCGGAAACGGGTCGACAGCGATCCGCTCTCTCTGGACGAAGCGAAGGAACTCGCCCTGAAGAGCCGCGATGCTCTCTGGCAACGGCTGCGAAAGACCGGCAGTCTGACCGCGGAAGAGTTCGAGACTCGTCGAGCCGAGATTCAGGAACGGATCGAGCGAATCGCCGAAGCCGTCGACCGCCGGCAGCAGGAGCGGCTCGCCGAAGAAGAGCAGGAACATCAGCAGCGTTTTGAACTCCGCTCGCTGCGATCGTGGTCGCAGATTTGGGAGCTGGTGAAATCGGAACTGACCGAGCCTCCCGCCCGCGATCGGGATCCGATCGTCATCAAGGAAGAACTCGACTTTCACACGCTGATCGAAGATGTCCCGACAGCCGTGGTCGCCGAGATTGAAGCGCATCCGACCGACTTCCCCGGCGTGCGGGTCTCGCCCAGTACGACCCGCATCTATCCACGCGGCTCCCTGGCGAGCCACGTCATCGGCCTGCGAAGCAACGTGCGGGAAGACCAGATTCGAGAACGGAAAGCCGAGCTGCCCGACATCGACCCGCTGGCCTATTCGGCGGGCGATCGGCAGGGCCGCTTCGGGGTGGAACGCAGCTACAACTCCACCTTGCGAGGGCTGCCCGGGGCTCAAGAAACGCGAATCGGCCGGCAGGGAGATGTCCTCGAAGTGAAGCCGCTTCGGACGGGACGGTCGGGAAACCATCTCATTCTGTCCCTGCACAGTCAGCTGCAGTCGCTGGCCGAATCGCTGCTCGATGAAGTCGTCTCGCCGGAGCCTTCGCTGATTCCGCCCTTGCCGAAAGGGGACGAGAAGCCCGAAGACATGGAGCCTCAAGGGGGCTGCATTCTGGTGATGAACGTCTTTTCCGGGGAGATCGTCGCGGCTGCCTCTGCTCCCCGTCCCGACCTCGTACAACTCGCGGAAGGGAGTGCCGATTACTGGAAGCAGATGAACGACGACAGGCGAGGCCCGCTGCTCTCTCGCATTACTCAGGTGCTGCTGGCGCCCGGTTCCACCTTTAAACCCGTCACGGCCATCGCGCTCTGCGAATCCGAAGGCGTTCCGCGGACGCTGTTCAACTGCCGTGGATTCCTCGATACGCCGAAGAGTCATCGCTGCGCGATCTTCCAGTCGGCCGGCGTCGGACACGGGGATATCGGCCTGATTGAAGCGATCTCGTCGTCCTGCAACGTTTACTTCTTTGATGCCGCCCGGCGTCTTGGTCCGGCTACGCTGGAGTCGTGGAGTCATCGGCTCGGCTTCGGACGAGCCACCGGAGTCGATTTGCCGTTCGAACAATCGGGCCATGTCCCCACCCCGAAAGACAACGGGCCAAACGGCAAATACGAATGGTACTCGGGCGATACGCTCGGCCTGGCGATCGGGCAGAGTTATCTCACTGTCACCCCGATGCAGATGCTCGCCATGACGGCTGCCGTCGCCAATGGCGGCGAGTTGATCGTCCCGCGTGTCGTCAGCCGCATCGTCGTGGGTGAGCCTGAAGCCGACGGCGTGGCGGAGGACATCGTGCCGCCGGTGAAGACCCGGAATCTCAATATCGATCCAGAAACCCTCGGCGTCATCCGGGCGGGATTGGAACAGACGGTCTCCGGGGCCAACGGGACCGGACATCGCACGGTTTACTCGTCCCGCGTTGCGATCGCCGGGAAAACGGGGTCTGCCCAGACCGGGTTGAATCGCCCGCCGCACGCCTGGTTCGCCGGCTATGCTCCCGCTGACCAGCCGCGTTATGCGTTCGTCGTGATGATCGAATACGGCGGCGGAGGCGGAGAAACCGCCGGCCCGCTGGCCCGCAAGATGGTCGAAGGACTCCTGGACCTCGGTCTGCTAGACTCTGGCAACGCCCCTCTTGCCTCCGGCGAGTGAGAACCGGACCTTCCCCTGAAATCGTGATTTGAAACCGTAGGGTGCGTCTCGACGCACCATCGATCCGCAGGATCGACCCGGTGATCGATCGAACGTCCATTCCGGTGCGTCAAGACGCACCCTACGAAGTCGTTGCCCTGATCCCATGCCGAAACCGACCCGACATCGTCCTGTGATGCTGCGAGAGACTCTGCAGGCTCTCGAGCTTGCTCCCGGTCTGCTCGTGGTCGATGGCACAGTCGGGGCAGCGGGACATAGTCAGAAAATCGTCGAGAAGATCCGGCCCGGCGGGAAACTGCTCGGGCTCGATCGCGATCAGGAAATGCTCGCCCGGGCGGCGGAAACGCTCACCGGCGAACCGCACGGTCCGGCCGCTCGCTATCAGATCGGCGAGGATGCTCTGCTCCGACACGCACCTCATTCCGAACTGGAAGCCGTGCTTCAGGACGAAGGATTTCCGCTGGCCGACCGGATTCTGGTCGATCTCGGTCTCTCGTCCGATCAGCTCGAGTCGGACGAACGGGGCTTCGGATTCCGCACCGAGGGGCTGCTCGACATGCGATTCGACAAGACAACCGGGCAACCGGTGGCCGACTGGCTGGGCGAGGCGTCGGTTGCAGAAATTACAACGGTGCTGAGTGAATACGGGGAAGAACCGCTGGCTGGTCAACTGGCCGAAGAGATGTCGTCGCGGGCTCGTCGCGGCCAGCTCCGCACGGCTGATCAGCTGCGGGAACTCATCGAAGAGGTCTACCAGAAGCAGGGGCATCGCCTCGGGAGTTCGCATCCGGCGACGCGAACCTTTCAGGCTTTGCGGATCGCGGTGAACGCGGAACTTGAGCATGTGCAACGGTTTCTGACCGAAGTCGCTCCCGCCTGTCTGAAGCCGGGCGGACTGCTGGCGGTGATCAGTTTCCATTCCCTGGAAGACCGGCTCACCAAGAATGCCTTTCAGAATCGAGACCTGTGGAGCAGTGCGAGCCGCAAACCGATCGGGCCATCTTCGCTGGAATGTAAGATGAACCCCCGCAGCCGATCGGCGAAGCTGAGAATCGGTATTCGCGCCGACTGAAACTTCTGTCATATTTCGCCGAAATCGGAAATTCGACTCAAGTTTCTCCCGAGTCGCGTTTTCGACCTCCAGTCCTTTGCGACACACAACCCGATCTCCCGGCGATCCTGCCGACCTGATCCCCACTATTACTCAGCGATTCTGATCGTATACGCGTAACAGCGTGGAGTGTTCCTATGCCCAAGGAAACGAAGTTCACCCTGTGTCTTCTTCTGCTGCTGGGAGCCGCCTTTGGCTTCCTGGTCTGGCAGAAGGTCTCTCATCAGACAGCCGTGCTGGCCGAGATCAAGGAGCGCAACGGAGGCAGCGGACAGCAGAATCCGTTCGATGCCTCGCCGGTTCAGACCGCTCAGCACGAAACGAATCGAGGCGGAAATCGTGGGCCGGGCAATCCGCCGGGGACCTTCAATCCGTTTGACGAAGGCAAGCCGGGAACCCCGCAGCGTCCGCCGCAGCAGCAGACTGCGCCACCGCGCCAGAATCCGTTTCCCCCGGGGCCTCCGGGCGGAAATTCCCAGCAGGCGTCGGATCTCTTTTCTCCGCCGACTTCGGTAACGCAGAAACCGACGAACCAGCCGCCGGCAAAGAATCCGTTCCCGCAGACCAATCCGTTCGACGAGATCGAAACGAAAACCGTGCAGACCTTTCCGGCGTCTCAGACCCGCGTGACGGAAGCACCGAAAAGTCCGTTCGACGAGAACCCCAAGGGAGCCTTCCCGCAGCAGGCTCCTCCGTCTCAGGCCGAACCGCCACAACCACCAAGAACACCGCAGCCGCCCCAGCAGCAGGCGACCAGCAATCCGTTCAAAGACAACATGGATAACTTCCCGATGCCGTCGGCTCCCCCGGCTCAGAATGGCTCGCAGCCGCCGGTGCAGACCGCTCAGAAGAATCCGTTTGACGAAGCGGGAGAACCTCGCAAGCCGCAGCCGCCGGCGACGTTCAATCCGTTCAACGAAGGAAGCAATCTCGTCCCGGTGAAGCACGCCGAAAAGCAGGCCCCGCCGGCGAAGGATCCGTTTGCCGGCGCCCCGAAGCAGGGAGGATTCCCGACCACTCAGGTTCCCGTTCCGTCGAATGGCAAGAACCCGTTCGATGAAGCCGACGGCAAACCGAAGGGCGGCACAACAGTTTCAGTGCCTCCGAAGTTCAACATGCCCACGCAGACCCCGACACCTCCACCGAAGCAGGGCGGAGGCTTCAATCCGTTCGATGAGAATCCAGACGGAGCCTTCGCGCAGAAGCCGCCCGTCAATCCGAACACTCCGCCGGCACGACCGAACCCCAATCCGAATCCCCCCCCTTACGACCCGACTTCCCCGATGCCGCAGTTGCCGCCTATCAACGGGCCGATTCCGGTCTACAAGGTGCAAATGGATGAGACCTACTGGTCGATCTCTGAGAAGCACTACGGTTCCATCCGCTATTTCCAGGCACTGGCCGAATTCAACCGGCATCGCGTGGGCGATCCCAAGAAATTGCGCCCCGGGATGATCATCTACATTCCGGAAGCCAAGGAACTTGACCGGCTCTATGCCAAGCTGATCCCCGGTTCTCAAAAGAAGCGGGATGAAGAGAATGGCATTCGTGACGGCCTGTTCTACACGCAGTCCGGAATTCCGATGTACCGTGTCGGCGAAGAGGACACACTCAGCGACATCGCTCAGAAACACCTCGGCCGCTCGACTCGCTGGGTCGAGATCTACAACCTGAACCGTGAAGCCCTCAAAACCGCTGATCGTGTCAAAGTCGGAACCGTTCTGAGGCTGCCAGCCGATGCGAGCACAGTTTCTGTCGCTCCAGAACCGCCGGTTATTCGATAACAGAAAAGAACGTCGCAAAGAACCGCGCCCGTAGGGTGCGTCTTGGCGCACCGATTCTTGCGGGGCGATCCAGATGATTCGTCGTTCCGTTTGAGGAACCACGCCGAAGACAGCATGCCCACGCCAGCGTGGGCATGGCACCCGGCCAAATCGTAGCGGTCGTAAACAATCGCGGAGCGTCGAAAAAGACCGCTCATACGGCGTTATCGAGGTCACTGCTCTTCATTGGCACGCCACGTCCCTTCGGCGGCAGGATTCCGCCGCTACGGTGGTCAATCAGGCGATACCTGACGTGCGGGCACGCGGCTTCCGAGGAGCATTGAGCGGGAAAGGCAGTCATGATCGGACGGTTCCTGTTTCTGACGGCCCTGCTTGTGGTCATTATGCTCTGTGTGGTGGAACTGGAACGCGAGCATCGCGAATTGCAGACGGTGCACGTGCGGCAGATGTTCCAGAAGCAGATTCTGCTGGAAGAGCAGTCCCGAATGCGGCTCAAGTTGCAGAAGTTGACGCAGCAACAGGACGACCGGCATGTCCGCTGATCCACTTCGGTTGAGACGGCGTCGACTGCGGACGGTAATTGGCGGCGTGCTCGTCGCGTGGACGGGGGTCGCGATCCACCTCGTGAGCATGTACGTCGCCGAGTCGCGACGGATGCAGACTCACGTGCATCGCCAGCAGACAACCGTCGAAACGATCCGCGCCCGGCCGGGAGATGTTCTCGACCGCAATGGCCGGTTGCTCGCCACCAGTGTTGATACCGAAAGCCTGTATGCGGTTCCTCGGGCGATCGACGATCTCAAAGCGTTTGCCGGCAAAGTGGCTCCCGTGCTCAAACGCAATGCCGAAGAACTGGCGCAGGAACTCGAAGAATACAGCGACAAGGGCTTCTACTGGCTGGCCCGGCGGCTCGAGCCGGACGCCGCCGCAGCAGTTCGAGATTTGGATCTTCCCCGCGAGACTTACGGCTTCGAACGCGAGTATCGCCGGTATTATCCCAATGGAGCGCTGGCGAGTCACATTCTCGGCTTTCGCAATATCGATGGAATCGGACGCGGAGGCATCGAACAGAAGTTCGATCATCTGCTCCGTGGTCGCGACGGCCAGCGAACCCTCGTGCGCGATGCCCGCAACCGGGTCATCCATCTCTATGAACAGTCCGATGGTCCTGTCGAGCACGGCGTCACCGTCCGACTCACGCTCGATCTATCGCTGCAGCGTTTAGTGGAAGATCAGCTCGATCGGGTGATGCAGGAGTGGGAGCCAACCGGCTGCTGTGCGATTCTCTGCGACCCGCGTGCGGGAGACGTTCTCGCGATCGGCTCGCGTCCAACGTACAACCCGACCGATCCGGAAACGTTCGCCGAAGATGCCTGGATGAATCGAGCCGTCGCCTGGAGCTATGAGCCGGGCTCAACCATGAAGCCGCTGATCGTCGCCTGGGCGTTGCAGCAGAACGCGATCTCCACCGAGTCCCGCTTCCATGGGCACTGGGGCGAGTACCGCATGGGCAGCCGGTTGCTGCACGATTCGCATTCGTACGGCGAAATGTCTCTGGCCGAAGTGCTGATCCACTCCAGTAACATCGGCATGGCCCAGATTGGCGAGCGGCTGACCAACGATGGTCTCTTCTCGGCTCTGCAGCAATTCGGCTTCGGCTCGCAAACCGGACTCGGACTGCCCGGCGAGCTCAAAGGATTCATCCGACCGCTGGCGAGCTGGGATTTGTACTCCACCGGCTCGATTCCGATGGGGCAGGAACTCTCGGTGACTCCACTGCAGATGCTGGTCGCTCATGCGACGCTCGCCAACCGAGGCGAATTCCGCCAGCCACGCATCGTGCTTCGCGCGGGGGATCATCGCAGCACCGAAGTTGCTCCGCAGGTGGCGATGCCGCTGATCGATCCGATCCTGTCCGACTGGCTGATCCGCAATCCGATGCGCCGCGTGCTTACCGAAGGAACCGGACAGCGGGTGAACGTCGAAGGACTCGACCTGTTCGGCAAGACGGGAACCTCGCAGGTCTACGATCCGGAACTGCGGGCCTATTCGAGTGAGAAGACGGTCTGTTCCTTCGTTTGCGGCATCCCGAGCCATAACCCGGAACTGGTGCTCATTGTCGCCGTCGACCAGCCGACGGTCGGTTCCAGCCACTACGGCTCCAACGTCGCCGCCCCGGCCGCCGTCCGCATTCTGCAGCAGGCCTGGCGAACCCAGCATGCCACCCGCCCGATCCCCGCCGTTGGGTCGCTTCGCTGAGAAGCCTGCACGGCTCAAGTCGCATGGGGAACAACCTTCGCTGAAGACAAGCCTCTTGTTGCTGCGCCATACAGAGATGAATCGCTGTACCAACCCTGCGGACTCGTCCAGACGAAACCCAGTCGGATGGCTCAGACGCGTGCGTCGGGGCCATCCCGATCTCGGGCGTTCGAACTATTTACGTCAATTCCCGGACTCCGACGGCTGCGCCGCCCCGAAAGAATCTTTCGGGGCCACCCCAGATTTTCGCAAGTCTTTTAGGAGTCAGCATTTATGGATGAATCGGGCCCTTCTTTCGAAAAATCTCCCCGAATCTGCTCAAGATTTCCGGCCCTTCAGCGAATAGCTGGGTGATGACGCACGGCAGGTTTGCCGGAATCACCACACAAGGAGTGAGCGATGAGTCAGTGTTGCAATTTTCAACGATGGAAAAGCCATCTTTCGAGGGGAGACAGTTCGATGATTAAGAAAGCAATTTTTGGGGGCCTGCTGCTGATGGGGGCCAGCACGTTTGTGTTTGGCAGTGCAGCCTGGACCTACATGAAAACCGCCGGCTCGGAAATTCGCCAGACGGTGAAGAGCCAGGTGCCGATCGAGTTTGAAGTTCGTCGGGCTCAGCAGCTCGTCGAAGATCTGGTTCCGGAAATTCGGGAAGCGATGCATGTCATCGCTGAACAGCAGGTCGAAGTCGAAACGCTGCACCGCGCGGTCAACAGCCGTCAGGATCAGCTGACGAAGCAGAAGGACGCCATTCTGGCTCTGCGTGAGAACCTTGATTCGGGCGACACTCAGTACGTGATCGCCGGTCGCTCGTACTCCGAGCAGCAGGTCGAAAAGGATCTCGCGACCCGTTTCCGCCGCTTCAAAATGGCCGAAGAAACACTGGCTCGTGAGCAGGAAATCCTGACCGCCCGTCAGTCGTCTCTGGCCGCCAATGAAGAACATCTGGCAACGCTGATTTCGACCAAGAAGGATCTGGAAGCACAGCTGGCTCAGCTCGACGCCCGGATGCGGTCGGTGAAAGCCGCTGAGTCGATCAGCGAGTCGACTCTGGTGGACGACAGCCGCCTGCAGAAGGCGAAGAACCTGATCGCCGAGCTCAATAAGCAGCTTGACATCAAGGAGCGTCTGCTGGAAACGGAAACCGACTCAGCTGGCCTGATTCCGGTCGAAAGCGACCTGGAGCCGGAAGTTGATATCACTTCGGAGATCGACACTTACTTCGAAGCCGACCTGGCGAATCGTAAGCTGTAACTGAACGAACCCCTCGGGAAAAGGTGAGCTTCGGCTCACCTTTTTTCGGTGCGCGGAGAACAATCTGCGGCCTCGTGTGGCACGCAACCGTCACCCTAAGTTGGTGGCACAGACATTCCTGTCTGTGGACATAAACCGTGGCTTCGGAGAAGGAGCTGACTCAATTCGGATGGCATGCGTGGGGGCTGCTGGTGAACAGGACTCGTCCGATAGCAGACTCCAACGGCTTCGCCGCCCTGATAGCAGAGCAATCACTGCCACCCCGGTTACGAGAAACCCTTCGCAATTCAGTCTTGAAACAGAGACAATAAACACGGGCGGAAAATGAGTCCGCCGACTCGAATCTGGTGAACCTTTTAAGCTCTGGTCCGTTATCACCAGTAAGGAATCGTTGATGCTGTCGCAGAAAACAAGCCTGGCAGAAGATGTCATTCTTCGCATCGACCGCGTTGGCAGTTTTCGGTTGCTGCTGAAGGATACGGTGACGATTGGCGGCCCGCGTCACAGCGGGCGGCCCGGTCACATCGCCCTCTTCAGCCAGCTGTCGGCCGAACATGCCGAGCTGCGACGCAGCACCAGCGGTTATTCGATTCATCCGGTCAACGGGGCGGTGAAACGCACCTCGGTGGCACCGGCGCTGGAGAATACTCGCTCGGCCAGTGGGGATACCGAACATGGTCAGCTGTTGATTCACGAGGCGGCTCTGACGAACAATTGCCGGGTGGGCCTGAACAGCGACGTTTCGCTGCAGGTCCGATGCAGTTCTCCACTCTGCCAGAGTGCGGTGCTGGAGATCGAACCGGTCAACCGACTGGTGAATCGCGTCGAGGGGATCGTGCTGATGGACAGCATGCTGATCCTTGGCCCTGGACGACGGGCCCACATTCAATGCCCTCACTGGGAACAGTCAGCCGTGCTGACGGCTCAGGGAGGAGAATTCCGGTTGCGATCAGCACTGTCGCTGACGCAACAGGTCCCGGCGGAGACCTTCGATATCGCCGTCCCGTTCAACCAGTACCTTTCGATCCACGATTGCGGGCTCTACCTGGAGCCCGTCGGAAAGAACAACTCCTGATCACTGACGGCTGCCGCTGGCTCCGCCAGTGCGACGAGAAGACCACCACAAGGCGAAGAGCACTGGCAAAGCCAGTGGCCAACATCCGAAGACTCAGCGGTAACACGGCACGAGAATTCGTTTCCTGGATTTCCGTACTTCGAGCGTTCCAGATCGGAACAGACGCGGGATACGACTCATGAAATTTTCCTACACAGCGGGCGACCGACCCCTTGAAGGCCTGACGATCAAGCGGGCCATTCATCGCGGCGGCTTTGGCGAAGTTTACTACGCCGTTTCCGACGCCGGGAAAGATGTCGCCATCAAACTGCTGCACGACAACATGGAGGTCGAGCTGCGGGGTGTCTCGCAGTGTCTCAACCTGAGCCATCCGAATCTCGTCACCATCTTCGACGTCAAGACCGACGCCGATGGCGACCACTGGATTGTGATGGAGTACGTCGCCGGCAAGACACTCGCTCAGATCATCAGCGAACATCCCCAGGGGATTCCGGTTGCCAAAGTCCGGGAACTGCTCCACCAGTGTTGTGCAGGCCTCGGCTTTCTCCATAACCGGGGACTCGTCCACCGCGATCTGAAGCCGGCCAATATCTTCTCGGAAGAAGGCCAGATCAAAATCGGCGACGTCGGCCTCTCGAAGTTCATCAGTGCTTCGCAGCGGAGTGCGCACACGCAGAGCGTCGGCACCGTCTACTACATGGCTCCTGAAGTGGCCCGAGGTCGTTACGGCCCCGGTGTCGACATCTACGCCATGGGCGTGATCGCTTATGAGATGCTGACCGGAAAGATTCCGTTCGATGGCGAATCGACCGGCGAGATTCTGATGAAGCATCTTACCGCTGATCCCGACCTCACGCCCATTCCGAAGGAGTTGCAGCCGGTCATCGGTAGGGCACTCGCTAAAGAAGAGGCGGCTCGTTATCAGAGCATCGCTGAATTTGAAGCGGCCTTCGCAGCCGCGGTCTCTGGAGAAACGGTGACTGCGGAAAAGCCGAAGACTCAAGAAGTTCCCTGGAGCACAGGAACAAAGAAGAAAAAGTCTTGCTGTGGCCCCTGGGGCGGATGCGGGACCAAAAAGTTCACCTCGGGTGTGAAACTGAAGGCGAAACGAGCGGTCGATAACGGCTCCACGCAACTGGCCACGGATCGCAAATCGGACTGGCTGCTGATTGGGATCGTTGCTCTGTTCGGGCTCCTGCTTCTCAGCCGTGGGCACTCGGCTCGCTTCATCTGGGTCTTTGCCCTGGTGGGATTGCTCTTTTTTGCAGGCCGATGGTTCCTTAAGAAGTGCTTTGCACTGCTGACGGAAGACTCATTGGGACGGTCTCGCGGAGCGATGCCGAAGGTACCGCCTGCTTCGCCGCTGCCACGAGAGAAAGTCGGGAACCGAACCGTGCCTCCGACTCTGAGCGAGCGGACCTCCGCCTTGTTTCTGGGTGGAGCGGCAGCTCCGCTATACATCGGAGCGATGGCCGCGGCGGTCGCCTTCTTTTCGCAGAGTTTCTTCGCCTCGTACTGGTCGCCGGGATCGCTGGACGTCGGTCATATCGCTTTCTTTGTCGCCTCGAGCAGTCTGGCGACGTGGGTGCTGCTGGCGTTTATGCAGTTGCGGCCGCGTCCGACACAGGATGCCTCGGCTCTGAGACTTTCTCTGGGAGTCGCCGGATTTGCTGTTGGGATGGCCGTCAGTGGAATGGGGCAGTTCTTCATGGTCGATTTCCCCCGGACGATTTTCAATCATGGTCGCACGGGGATCGTTTCGAGTCTGGGACAACGGGAGCTGGCCGAGCATTACACGCCGGGACGCGACATGCTGGCGCTACCGAATTTGATTGACCACAACGATGTTCTCGGACCGGTCTACTCCGAGAACGGCACGATGCTGGTCACTCAGTCCTACACTTCGACGGGGAGGCCTCAGGCTGCTACGGCCGCTTCTGCGAGCGACAGTTCGGAGAGGACCGCCGACGTTCGTGGCGAACGACATGGCTCTCAGGCCTGGCGGCCGACGATGCTCGGCTATGGGGTCTTCTTCGCACTGCTGTTCAGTCTGCGGTCGTGGTGGCGAGTGACCAGCGAGCGGCGTGACCACTGGTTTGAAATCGGTTCGATTCTCTGGACGGCCGGGATGGCCTGGCTCATCTGCACTGTCTTCACCTTTCCGGTGATCTGGGGCATGACCTGGGCGGCGACGATTACAGCCGCCCTGCAGTTGTCGACCTGGGTCAAACGTCCGGAACGCCGAAACAATCTGGCCCGCTAGATTCTTTCCGGTCCCCGGAGGAGTAACACGATGGATGTTCAATACACTGTAAGCTGGTCCGCCCTGATCGCGGTGCTGCTGGGAGCCGGTATTCTCGCCTGGTTGATTCGCGCGGCTCTGTCTCGACGTTCGGATGGTTCGCGCTCGGCTACTTCGCTGATCGCCATTACGATTCTGCCGCTATTGATTCTCGGCCTCTTCATCGGGGCTCCCGCTGTCACGTATCTCCAGTTGAATCAGAGTCCGAATGTCTCGCAGATGGCACGCACGGCGACATCGAACTCGATGGAGACTCAACCCCAGTCGAATGTGATGACGGAGGGGACGATTGAAGAACTGAAACGGCAGCGAGCCGATCTGGAAGAGCAGATTCGCTCGGATGATCAGGTCCGTGATCCTTACCAGGACGATCTCGCCGAACTGGACCGGCAAATTGACGAGCTCGAACGGTCTATCGAAAACTATCCGAGCTGGTTGAAGGAGAATGATCCGTTCAGAGGAGAGGACGCGTCGCACGCGGTCGTCAGCAGCGAACGTTTCACCTCGGTTGAGGAATCTCGTCAGGCAGCCCTGCTTCAGGTGCGGTCGGAAGTCACCTCTCGCATTCGCCGGGACTTCGCCGGCTTTCAGTCCAACGAACCCCTGACGCTCTCTGATGAAGATCTCGAATCCTTTGTGATCGATGAACACATCGAGACCTTCAATCTGAAGCTGACCACGCAGGAGATCGAAGCTGAGATGTTCCGGACCCATCTGCTACTCGATCTCAGCCACGAACAGTTCGCCCAGCTTCTGCCGGAAATCCGCGAGGAAACGATCGATACCCGGATTCGCCTCGCAGGAATCGCGCTGCTGGCGGTGGTCGGCATCAGTGGCCTGATCGGCCTCGGCACCCGGCAACTGACGCGGAGCAGTCATACCGGGTAGTTGCCAACTTCAGGAAGTCTTCACAGACGAGAACCTTACGGCTTCGCCGACCGCTGCACCGCCCCGAAAGAATCTTTCGGGCCCCCCCTGGCGGTGATACAGGACCACTCCGACAAAGTTGGCATCTCCTGATACCGGGTAACTGGCGTGGTGAGTCGCGATTGCTGGGGTACGGTGCGCTATCCCAACCCGCACTGTTCCTTGAGGCGTTCGGTCAGCGTGTTGAATTGCGCCAGCGCCGGAAGACGCGTGCGATGGCAGCGTTTATCGTCGAGGCGGATCTGTTTGCCCGTGTTCTCAACGATGGCGGCTTCGATGGCCCGCGTGTTCTGTCGCTCTTCCGGTAGCGGAATCGAGACGAAGCCTTCGTGCATCTTCGGCTTTTGCGTGCCGGAGTACTCGTGCGGTGGCAGATAGATGGCCCCCGAATAGATATCGACGGCAAATGCAATCACGCCGGGGATGAAGAACAGCAGCAGGCCGATCCCATCGAGAGCGACGACCTTCCAGTCGATCCGGCCGCCCTGCTGTCCGCGGCGTTCCGGATAAAGAAACGTGCCGCAGCCCGACAGGCCAACGGAAAGGGCGGACAGGGTCATCGTTGACAGGAAAGATCGACGGGAACGCAGAGGAATCATCATTCGGCTTTCGATCGCGAACGGTGCGCGCAGAAACACAAAACAGCCGGCCCGCCGTTCAGAGAATGCGCAAGGCGATCCTCCGGAAGCCGCGTGTATTACGCGAGAGCGAGGAATGATGTCAACAGGAGTGAGATGGTTGTAAGAATGACAACCGCGGCCGGTGCGTTCAGCCTGCCCACGCGGGCGTGGGCCGGGCACCCGTTGTCGATCATTTGTTGCGGTTTCTGTTCTTCTTGCCGGCTCGGAAGTCGGACGGCGTTTCGGCGTCGACGGATTTCAGGAAGGAGAGCAACGTCTTCTCCATGTCGTCTGCTTTCTGCGGGTTGCTCTCGGCGAGGTCGTGACCTTCTTCGACGGGAGTGGAGCTGAGGTCATACAGCTCGCGGCTGATCACTTCGCCTTTGCGGTTCCAGAAGACCATCAGTTTGTCGTCTCCCTGGCGGATGAACGAGAATCCTCGATTCGGACGATGGAAGTAAACGGCATTGTCTTTCCGACTCAACTGTTGTCCGGGCTCATCGAAGAGCGGACGAAGGCTGACCCCGTCGACGTCGCCGGTCAGTTTGTTCTTCGGATTCTTGCCGCCCGCCAGATCGTAAAACGTTGGCAGGAAGTCGTAGCCGACTACGGGGATGTGGCAGACGCTGCCCGCTTTGATACCCGGTCCACTGGCATAGAAGGGAACACGCACGCCTCCTTCGTAGAGAGAGTGTTTTGCTCCGGTCAGCGGATAGTTCGTGGGCAGTCGGGACTCGTCGCCGCCGGGGACGGTGCCGCGACCACCGTTATCGGCGGTGAAGAAAACGTAGGTGTTGTCGTCGATGTCGAGTTTCTCGAGCGTATCGAGTAGTCGTCCGACATTCTGATCGAGATCGTCCATCATAGCGGCCCAGGCCATGGAGTAGCCGCGATCCGGTTCTCCTTTCTGTTCATACTTGTCGAGCATCTCCTGCGTGCAGACGACCGACAGGTGCTGGGCGTAATAGCTGACCTGCACGTAAAACGGATGATCGTTCTCATGCTGTGTCTGCATGAAGTCGATTGCTCGATCGGTCACCGTTCGGGTTCGCTTGGGGTCCTTGTTGTCGATGAAGTGCGGCGGCCCGTCTCCGTGGCTTCCGTCGACGCCGAGCGTGCGCGGCATGCCGCCGGTGTTGTTTCCGGTCATTCCGTCGCTGGAGTCGTAGCCGCACTCTTCGGGCGTGGAGATCATCTGCTCGCCCCACTTGCCGAAGTGCGCACAGCGGTAGTCGGCGTTGGCCATCTTGAGAGCCTGCGGAATCGTCATATGATCCGCCGGGATCCAGTCGCTCTTGAACTCACTGCCGCATCGGGCCGTGGCGGAGCCGCAGAGAATGCTGCGACGTGTCGGCGTGCAGAGCGGAGCAGGGGAGTAGCCGCTGGTGAATCGCATGCCGGAATTGGCAAGGCGATTCATGTTGGGCGTCTCCAGATAGCGGGACACCGCGTCGGGGATGCGAGGATCGGCCGGCTCCGACATCTGACTCCACCCATGATCGTCGGTGAGGATGAGAATGATGTTGGGAGCCTCAGCCGCGGTTGCAAACGTGATCGAGATGAGGTTCAACATCAGAGCGACTGCGCAGACAAGAATCGGTTTCATGGAGCGCCTCTTTCGATCGAAGGGGACTGGATTCTGACAGTGAATGGGAGAGGGCGTGAATGCTCTCTCGACATCCCTGATCATGATGTGTACAAAAAAACAACATGAATGTGAACCTTCACTGGTCGGCCGACGTCTTCCCGGGAGGAACATTCGCTTGCTCGCACGGACTGACCTCGTACACAGGGTTCCGCACGCTATGCATCAGATCAAATCAACGTTGACCAATCAATTCTATTTGAAGCCGGCGTTTTATTCGCAGGCGCTGGCGGAGAATCCTGCCGCTCTGCCAGTGAATGTCGAAGCGTTACTGGTCGAGCAGGCGGGGCGACTGGCGGTTGTCCCGACGAATGGGATGGACCTGCAGCGTTTCGCTCAGATGGGACTGTGTGAGCTCGAACCATTGCCGGAACCTCGGCCCATTCTGGAACGGGAATGGGGCGGCGAGGATTTCGACGAACTCTTCTCGAATTACGAACAAGTTGTCTGGCAGGTGCGGTTTCGGGATCGCGAGCTGGTCGTGGTCCATGTGCAGTGGGTCAGTTCCTGCGGGTTCCAGTCGCGTGACTGGGTGATCGCCGAGAACTCAGACATTGCCGACGAATTCATCCTGGAAGTGAATCGCAAGACGCACGCTCCTGGAGAAGCGATTCTGGTGTTTTCGGACGGTCACTGGCGGCGGAGCGAAGCGTTGTATCAGGCGATTCAGGATGCGTCGTTCGAAGATCTCGTGCTGGCGGATGATTTGAAGGAGATCATCCGCAACGATTTCCGACAGTTTCTGCAGTCAGCCGAACGCTATGAGAAACTCGGTATCGCCTGGCGACGGGGGGCTTTGTTCGTGGGCCCGCCAGGCAACGGGAAGACACACTGCGTTCGCGCTCTGGTGAAGGAACTGGGGATCGCCTGCCTGTACGTGCAGAGTTTGAGCCACCATTACTTCACGCCACAACAGATGTGGCAGCTGATTTTTCAACGCGCCCGCGGATTACGTCCCTGCGTGTTGATTCTGGAAGACCTCGACTCGCTGGTCACCGACGACAACCGCTCATTCTTTTTGAACCAGCTCGATGGCTTTGAGCACAATCATGGCTTGCTCGTGCTGGCGACCACGAACCATCCCGATCGCATCGACAGTTCGATCATCGATCGCCCGAGCCGCTTCGATCGGAAGTATCATTTCCCGTTGCCGACACTTTCCGAGCGGCTCGACTACCTGAAGAACTGGCAGCAGCATCTTGCCGGGGAAACAGGCTGGAACGAGGACGAGATTCTTCCGCTTGCCGAGAGCACCGATGGCTTCTCGTTCGCCTATCTGAAAGAGCTGATCATCAGCGCGGTGATGACCTGGATGCAGGATACGGACGCCGGATTCCAGAACGTGCTGGAAGGTCAGGTGAGTCTGTTGAAGAAGCAGATGAAGACGGAGGCCTGATGCGAATTCGCGGGGTCCGTGGCTGATCGTCTATCCGAACATCTGGTTCTCCAGCTGATACCCCCGCAGCCGATACCAGGCGCCGATGACCTGTTTGCCGGGGAAGGTGGCGCGCCATGCCATCGGGAAGCCGCCCCAGAATGTGCTGCGAAAGACATCGGCTTCGGCGTCGTAGCGGAGGTAGCCGCGGGGGATCTCTTTCTCGAACTCTTCCTTGAGGACCCCTTCGCCGATAAAGCGGACGATGTCGGACTGGAACACGTCGTCGAGCCGATGGACTTTGTGTCGGTGTGCGAATCGGGTCTCGATCAGTTCCTGATGACAGCGATAAAGCCGAGCCGCCGAGTCGATGTGCGGGAAGCGAAAATTGGGAGCTTCCGGCTTGTCGGGAAACGCACCGGGAGTGCCGTTGTCGTTGGTGCAGAAGGAAACCGGCGAGTCTCCGTTGAACTGGGTATGGAACTCCAGATACTTCTGCTGTTCGACCGGAATGTCAGCTGCGTAACCCCAGAGTGCGGTCACCATCGCCTGATCGCGATTGCGGGGATGCGTATAGAGGGAGAGGACGGCTCGGACGTTGTCGATCATGTCGGGCACGATGACCGATCCATCGCGTGCGAAGCCGAGCTTGATCAGCTCGGTATCTAGGCGGTCGAAGTAGTCGGAAACGGACTCCGGCGGCCGGTTCACTTCGGGGTCAAACTTGAGAACCTGCGGGTGGGCCTTTGCTTTGAACGTCGTAATGACGAGCAGCGGCACGAGAAGCATATATCCAGCCGCGATGCTGAGCACCGTGACCAGAAAACCGTTGTCGAGTCCCCAGGACGCACCCATGAGCAGCTCCTTTCGTACAGGTTCGGTCTCTGCACGATACTGCGATCCATGAGGAGCTGCCAGCGAAATCTCGTGAACGATGGTCCTGGAGGCGGAACGAGAAAACGCCCCGGAACTTTGAGGAAGCTCCGGAGCGTTCAGAAGGAGAGATTCAGCAGGGCAATCAGTTCGCGATTAAGGTGAAGTCGGCAGCATCGGTTCCGTCTGCCGGAACATCGAGGGTGAGCTCCGTCTTGAACGGATCGCTGTACTGCGGCGGGACGACTTCCTTGAAGCCCTTCGGCAAGCCAGGCCCGGGCGGAAGTCCCTGAGACGCTTTGAGCTGTTCCAGGTCGATGCCTTCCTCGACCGGGGTTCCCGATTCGTTGACGACCTTCGTGATGTAAATCCGATTGGGACCGGGAGCCGCTCCCTGCAGAAGTTCAAACCTGCCTTCGGCGTCTGTCACCGCCTGACCGGTTCGAAGTTCATTCATGAAGTAGACCGACGCTCCGGCGAGCGGCTGGCTATCGAGCAGAACTGTTCCTGCCACGGGAACTGTGCCCAGTTCGGTTTCGCTGCTGCTGCATCCTGCGATCGCTGCCAATAACAGGCCAGCGAGCGAGAACAGACCGTTTCGACTCATCGTTTCACTTTGCATCTGAGGAAGTTTTTGTTTCGACGATTCCAGAACTCAACGGGAGTGGTCTTACAGTTCGCCAACCACCTGGGCATCCCGAATGTAATTCAGAAGAGCGTAGGTGCGATAATCCATGTTTTCGCTGAGGAAGTTCACGGCTCCATCGGCGAAGAGGAAGTGAGCTCCGCCCTGATGTCCGCTGCCGAAGCTCCAGGCGTACCCACGACCGCTGCCATCGCCGTTGTAGTCGGCGTTGATGTGGTACCGCGAGGAATAGGGCGTGAAGCTGGCGGGGTCGCTGACGGTCGAACCGCTGACGACTCGACCATGACAACAGGTGTGGAGCCCCTTCAGGCCATAGGGACCAAAGTAAAGATACGTCTTCATCTTCTCGCCACCCCACGATTCGCCCACGAGTGTGGTGTTGCTGAGGCCATCTCGGATGTCGCGGAACCGGGCGGCTCCATTGTTGCCGAATGCGCCGCGTGTCAGCGAAGAGCTGGGCGAGTACGGTGCGGCATAGTCGTCGCTGTAACCCACGCAGAAGATATAGCTGATGCGGCGAGCTTCGGTGTGGTGGTACATGCTCGTCGGGCTGACATAACTGGTGAGCTCGCCGCCGAGTGGGTCGGACGGACATTCAAGCATCTTGATCGAAGCGGTGGTGACATCGTTATTGGTCGACTCGTCGCCTTCGATCGGCAGAGAATACGGGTTCGAGCTGCTCGAACAGAGGTCATGATCGTAAGCATCATACAGAGCCGATTGCTCGATGTAGGGGAGCAACATCACCCATCCGGTCGTATTTTTGACGCGGTTATTGCCGGAATAGAAGCTGGCCGAGTTGTAACGTCCGGAGTTGATCAGAGCCGGCGGCAGAATGTTGTGCACATCGTGATAGTTGTGCAGGGCCAGCCCGACCTGCTTGAGATTGTTCTTGCAGGAGGTTCGCCGAGCGGCTTCTCGCGCCTGCTGGACAGCGGGCAGAAGCAATGCAACCAGAATGGCGATGATCGCAATCACAACCAGCAGTTCAATCAACGTAAAGGCAGTTCGAGACCGGCTGCTCTCACCGGCGGGCGTAAACAATGACACGAAGTCACTCCTTGTGGGGCATCGAAAGAGGAAGGAAGGCACGCAGGAAGGAAAACGATTTCCGCCGCAAAGCCACACGGCAGAATCTGCTGTCGAAGACACAAGGCAACTGCCGGACCAGTTGCCGGGTAACTGAAAAAATTGCTTTGACGAACTGAAATTCGTGGGAAATGAAGCGGGAACTCTTCTGGGCCTCACAAAGACTCGCGGCAAGTTCTGCACACTCTGTGGTCCGACATGCGTTGAGATTACGCAAACGATTACACAACTGTTTTTCGGAATGGCGGATGAAAACGAAGGTCTGGCATTGTGTTCACCCTGATAGGGGGAGTACTCTTTCCACGCTCAGAACATCACAAATGTCCACACAGGTGCCCGGAAATCATGATCTCAACATGCCATCTCTTTCAGATTCTTTCTCAATCTCGATCCACGAAGAGGCAGCAGGCCTGCGGGAGCGGTCGTCAACCGGGTGAAGTGCTCGAGCAGCGGTTGCTGCTGGCTGGAGCGGACGTCAGTGGCGACTCCGTGGCCCCCAATTCTGAACTGCCCGGAGGCTACTCGACTTCGATCATCGGATATCGAAACCAGGATCCGCACGGATATTGGATGACTCTGAAGCCCGAATTCCTTCCAGGCACCAATACCTATACCGGTGAGTATAAGATCGACATCCTGGCTGGTGGCGAGAGTTGGGAAATCCGCGAAGTTCATCACGGGGACTTCAACGGAGACGGTCGGTTGGATGTGGCGGTCTGGCTGGAGAGCGGCGAGTGGCTGATCGGACTGGCCGAAATCAATCAAGGCGGATTTGTGGATGGCCGTTCCTCCGACGGCGATTTGACCTTCACTTCATGGACAACCTGGCGGACGACCGGCATCAAAGAGGTTCACGTCGGGGATTTTAATAATGACGGCCGAGACGACATCATCGGGCTGTTCCAGAATGGGGAGAGTGGCAGCTGGTGGGTCGCCACGTCCGAAGGCAACAGATTCGCCAACCGATACTGGGGAAGCTATGGCAAATACGATGGTATCGCGGATGTGCTGGTCGGGAACTTCGATGGCGTAAAGGGAGACGATCTCGCCATCATCGCCAAGACCGGAGTTGTCTGGCTGGCAAAGACTTCGAATTTTCAGTTTCAGAACATGTACTCGCACACCTGGGACTTGAGTTCAGGACTGTCGTTTTCCGCCACCGGAGATTTCAATGCGGACGGTCGCGAGGATATTGTCGTGGCCCTTGCCGGTATGAACGACCGGATCGATCTCTACGTTGCTCAGTCGAGTGGACCGGCCAACGGTTTTGATAATCGGAACGACGCTGCAGTGATCATCGGGGCAGGATTGCAGTCATTCGATTCGCTAGTCGTCGGCAATTTTGACGGAGATCCCGAAGACGAAGTTGCCATTCGGTTCAACTCCACCGAGTGGTGGGTCGGCCAAGCCAGTGATAGCGGTTTGGGATTCCGGTTCTGGACGTCCTGGCCCTTCGCCGCCAATGGCATGACCAACGTCCATGTGGGGAACACGAACGGGTACGGTTACGACGACATCATCGGTCAGGACAGCGATGGCAACTGGTTCTCTGCTGAGTCGACTGGCACCCGATTCCATAATCGTGTCATCAGGAAGCGAGCTCCCATGAACTGGGAGTTCGTGCAGACCGGCGAGTTCTACAGGCCGCTCTTCGCTGTCGCCGATAGCAGTCATCCAGTGCTTGCCGACGAAGCAGACTTTGGTTCGCCGATGCTACTTGATCAGTTGAGTTCGCTCTAATGTCAATGAAATGAAGAGCCGCCACGAACCAAAGCGGGCAGCCACGTGTCCACGTCGGGACTCCCGACGTGGACTTTTTTTGCAGATGCGGTATCGCGAAGTCGGGTCCGGTCGTCTCAATGAATTCGCTGAGCAGATTCGCTAGCAGCAGGCATGGAGCCCGCATCTCCTCCTTCACCGTGACGCTCTCTTCCACGGGAGAAAGAGGAGACTTCATTCGGCAAGCAGTCATTCGCCCGTAAGACATCGCGGTGAGGGGACACGCCATCGACGACTTTCCGAAGATTTCTTCCAAATAGTTCGGAAGATCTCGCACTGTCGTTCGTTTCGGGTTTTGACAGGCGATCATCGTGTACGCCCGCGATGGCCTGTCGGGGAGCCGGCCGCTCGTTGGAGTCGGCTCTGAATCGCAAATCCATGCCTCTCCAGCGCGAGAGGCGAATGACGACAGGGGCCCACCATGTTTGATTTTCTGCGCTCTGTTTCCCGCCTGCCGCAACTTCCTTCCCTCCAGCTGAAGTCCGACCGACGTTCCCGCCGCCGTGTCGAACGGCCGGAGATCTGCTCCAGTGTGTCGCCGCTGGAAGAGCGGATGCTGCTTTCCGGAAGCCCGCTGACCAACGGGGTGACCTACGAAAACTCTATTGGAACGCTCGGCGATGTCGACGAGTTCAGCTTCCAGGCCTCGGCCGGGGACCACATGTTCTACCAGGTGACCGAATCAGTCGCCGGCTCGTCCTTCACTCCGCACGTGTCCATCATCGCACCCGACAGCACCGTTCTCTACAGCACCTATTACAACGCCAGCCATCAAATCCAACTGCTCGATCTGCCAGAGTCGGGCACGTATACGATTCAGGTCAGCGAGCACAACCACGATGCCACCGGAAACTTCTACCACACCCTGATGACGACCCATTCCTCGGCAGCCGTGCTGGTTGATGAAGGGGACCTGGCGAGCGGAGAAACACGCACCAATACGATCTCCCGCGGCGATCTGGATGTCTTCACCTTTGATGCCACGATGGGAGAGAACGTCTTTTATCAGCTGGACGAGAACACCGGCGGCTCGAGCTTCTCGCCGTATGTGACCATCGTCGGTCCAAATAACGAGGTCCTCTACAACACCTACTACAACGAGAGCCATCAGATCCGCCTGTTTGATCTGCCTTCGACCGGCACCTACACGGCCATCGTGGCGGAGCATGGAGCGGATGGGACGGGGGAGTATTCGCACACGTTCGTTCAGCCAGAAGCCGCCCAGAATCTACCGGGTGACGAAGGCGCCTTGACCAGTGGCGAGACCCGAACGAACACGATTAGCACGGGGGATCTGGATGTTTTCACCTTTGAAGCCGAGGCCGGCCAGAATGTGTTCTACAACCTCTCAGAAACTGTTCCCGGCAGTGGTTTCACGCCGCATATCACCATCACCGGCCCCAGGGATGAAGTGCTCTACAGCACGTACTACTTCCAGAGCCATCAAATTCAACTTCTGAATCTGGATGAAACCGGAACCTATACCGTCGTCGTGGGAGATCACGGTGGCGATATCGCTGGAGACATCGTTCACTCGTTCGTGCTCACTCAGGCAAATCATTCTCTGCCGGGAGACGAAGGGGCGTTGACGAGCGGTCAAACGAGAACCAACACCCTGGGGCTCGGTGATCTGGATGTCTTCACGTTCGAGGCGATGGTGGGCGAGAATGCCTTCTATCAGCTGGATGAAGTGAACGCGGGGTCGAGTTTCACCCCGTTCGTGACCGTGGTCGGCCCAAACAACGAAGTCCTCTATAACACCTACTACAACTCAGCTCATCAGATCCAGCTGCTCGATCTCCCGGCGACCGGCACCTATACGATCATTATTGCCGACCGTGGGGGCGATCTGACCGGCGACTACACGCATTCCTTCGTGAAGACACAGGCCAGCCATACCTTGCCCGGCGATGAAGGAGCCCTTACGAGTGGCGAGACGCGGTCAAATGATCTCGGCATTGGCGATCTGGATGTCTTCACCTTTACGGGAGAGGCAGGCGATAACGTCTTCTTCAGCCTCGCAGAAGCCGAGGACGCGGGAAGCTTCACGCCGTTTGTGACCGTGGTCGGCCCCGACAACTCGATCCTCTATAACACCTACTACAACAGCAGCCACCAGATTCAGCTGCTCGATCTGGCGGTGTCGGGAGAATACACGATTGTCGTCGCCGAGAATGGAGGCAACACAACCGGCGGATACCAGCACACGTTCGTGCAGACTCCGGGCTCTCATTCCCTGCCGGAAGATGAGGGACGACTCCTCAGCGGAGAAACGCGAACGAATACGATGATCCCCGGCGGTCTCGATGTCTTCACGTTCGAGGCGACGGCGGGCGACACCATTCGCTACCAGCTGAGCGAACTTGAAGCGACTAACTTCACGCCCTGGGTGACGATCGTCAGCCCGAGCAAGGCGGTGCTCTACAACACCTACTACAACACAAGCCACGATATCGAGCTGACGGAGCTGACCGAGTCGGGCACGTACACGATCATCGTGGCCGAGAACGGTTCCAATATTGGCGGGATGTACGAGCATACGCTCACGCGGCAGTCGAACATTACGAAGTCTTCGATCATCGGCTTTGTGAACGGCAACTGGTGGATCTCGCGGCCGGACGAGAACGGCAACTACACCACCGAAGTGGCGGCTCAGGGGCCGGCCAGCGATTTTCAGAAAGTCGTTTCCGGCGACTTCAATGGCGATGGCATTCAGGATGTCGCCGCCTGGCTGCATAACGGAGAATGGCGGGTCGGTCTCGGCAGTGCCGATGGCCGGTTCACCTTCTCAACCTGGACCAGCTGGACCGCACCGGGGATCAAAGAGGTCCACGTGGGTGACTTCAATGACGATGGTCGCGACGACATCATCGGGCTGTTCAACAACGGCGATCGCGGTCGCTGGTGGGTTGCCCGCTCGGAGGGGGATGGCTTCGTCAATCGGCATTGGGGTAACTATGGGAACTACCACGGAATCTCAGACGTTCTGGTTGGCAACTTCGATGGCGTGAAAGGCGACGACCTGGCCGTGATTGCCAACTCCGGCGTGGTCTGGATGGTGAAGACGTCCAACTCCCGCTTCCAGTATCTCAACTCGCATCGCTGGAGTCTCAACTCGGGGGTCGAGTTCACGCAGGCCGGAGATTTCAATGGAGATGGCCGCGAAGATATCGTCGCGGCGTTCGGAACGGGACGGGACCGCAGTCTGTTCGTGGCCAAATCAGTCGGCCCGGCCAATGGATTCGCGAGCGTGAAGTTCGCCGATCTGACGGTTACGCAATCTTTCGATTCGCTGCTCGTCGGCGACTTCAACGGCGATGGACGGGATGATGTCGCGGCTCGTTTGAACGGGTCGAAGTGGTGGGTCGGGGAAGCCGGGATCAATACGTTCGACTTCGGCTTCTGGGGTGACTGGTCGTTCGCTTCGGGCGAACTGGCTGATGTGCAGGTCGGCGACACGAATGGCGATGGCGTCAGCGACATTCTCGGCCGTGATGCCAACGGCCGCTGGTTTGCAGGAGAGTCGAACGGGAACTCGTTCAATGATCGGTTGCTCGAGACCTGGGCTCCAGTGGACTGGCAGTTCGTGCAAGTCGGCGACCTCTCCGCCGAGCGTCCCGCTCAGCCTCCGGCATCGCTGCCAAATGCAGCTGCCGACTTCGACTCGTTCGGAGCCGAGGAACTTCTGGACCTGCTGCACCGTTCCTGATCCCCAGCACTCCAGAGACGGCTATGAAAAGAGCCCTCGGATCGCAAACGCTATCCGGGGGCTCGTTCATTATCCTCGCAACGGTCATCGCCATCAGACGACGCTGCCCGACATGCTGCGACATTCATCGGCGCAGCGTCGGCACGATTGAGCGCATGTCTGACAGTGATCGTGCTCGTGCTTCTCGCATTCAGTGGCGCACGCATCGCAAACTTCCGCACAGAGTTTGCACAGCTCTTCGGCGAATTGCGAACCTCTGCTCATCAGGGCAGCCGCCGTCCAGCAGAGTTCCGCACAGTCGCGGTCGGTACGAATGCAGTCGGCCATCTTGGCGACGTTCTCTTCGCCAAGACAGGCGTCAGCACACGTCTCACAGTCTTGTGCACATCGCACACAGGCCTCGATACAGGCGGAAAACTTATCCTGACTCATGATTGAACTCCTTTACGAATGAAATCGGACGGCTCGTTTCATTTAGAACGAGTAGTAGAAACCGAAGCGAGGACTGTTGTTGTAGCCTCGGTAATATCCCCGGTTGCCGTACTGATATCCTCGGTAGTTGCGGTTGCCATAATAGCGATAGCTGCGGTACTGATTGCGGCTCCAGTTATTCCAGTGCCGATTGTAATGACCGCGCCCACGGTCCCAGTCGCGATGGTAGTTGCGATGCCCGTAGTGACTGCGGTTCCAGTTGCGTCCCGCCTCAGCCTCGTTCAGTTGCGGGCCGACGGCCATCAGGGTTCCCGTCAGAATGGTACTGAAGATGATTTTGTACATGCGTTCTTCCTTTCCTTTCGGTGACTCGTGCCACCGGTTCTGAATTGTTGAGAAGGAAAGAGAACGCACAGGCCATGCCAGTTCGGAGCGAAGGTCGACGGTCTCGGTATTTGACGCAAAATGAGGGGGCAATTCGCAAACCCCAAGTGTCCGCAAAGTCCTCTGGAGTTGAAACAGCGAACGGCGCGATGGCTCATCGGCCAATTGCAGGCGATCTGCCCGTGGCCGTTCGGATATGCGTCGACGACAGAGCGATTACCGGCTTTTCAGAAAGGCGATCAGATCGGCCATCGCCTGGGGCGATAAACTCTTTTCCAGACCGACCGGCATCAGCGATTGACCGGTGTTTTGCAGTTCCTCGATCTGATCCCTGAGGAGAACCGTTTCCTTCTTATCGGCACCTCGGAGCGTCAGACTCGTCGCCGATTCGGAGACGATCACTCCGGTATGCAACAGCCCCTCATCGGTGACGACAACGTAGCTCAGGTAATTCGGCGAGATTTCGCGATTGGGGTCGAGGATGCTCACAACGAGTTCGGATGCACTGCGGTTTCGCACCGTCGAAAGATGCGGTCCGACTTCGTAGCCCTCCTTCTCACTGCGATGACAGTTCGAGCATTGCTTCCGATACACCGCACGTCCTCGCTCGATATCGATCTGATCGGGGAGCGACGACAAATAGCGATCCACAATCTTCCCCCGTTCCGTATCCGACTGGGGCTGAAAGAGTCGCGTCGCCTGTGCTCGTATCTCCGGATTGCTGCTTCTGCGGTAGATATCCTGACGGACGGCGGGCACGTAACTGGCCGCGACTTTGTTCGCCTCGATCGCATCGAACAGTTTCCTCAGCCAGCTCGTCCGTGTCAGAAGTCGCTCGACAACGAGTTGCTGCTGCAACGGAGATAACGAGGGATAGCGAGCCAGCAGAAGATCGGCTACGCGATCCTCAGCGAACGTCGAGAGTGTCGTAATGGCCGCCGACTGCAGGATTGCAGGCTCACGGGAACTGATGAGCGGTTCCAGGGCCGAGTACACCGTGGTGGAGTCGAACGATTCGAGTCGAGAAATCAGCGCGGCCCGGGCTTCCGGATCAACAGTCTCATTCGCGATTTCGTCCAGCGTTGTCTCGATGTACTCCGCGACCACCGCACTTCCCGGATGCTCCGTCAGTTCCGACAGCTTATTCAGCGTGAGTCTCTGTCGCTTCAGGCCTCGACCAGAGTTGATCAACAGCGTATCACGGAGCTTCGTCCCGTCGTCGCCGTGGAAAGCGGGGGAGTCGAGTTGATTGATAATCGCCAGCAGATGCTTCGGCTCGGTATTCTGGGAGACCGTGTACGCCAGATCGGGGATCAGTTGCTGTCCGACAGGCGAGAGCGCGAACGGAGCATCCGCCAGAAGGTCCGCCAACAACCGCTGTTCTTTTCCGCCCAGCGAGGACAGAATCGCGGCTCGCATCCACGGATCGTCGCCATCTTCTCGGAGCATGTCGATCAACACTTGCGTCACGTCCTCGCCAGGAGATTCTCCAAGAGAAAGAGCAAGTTGAAACCGAAGTGGCATCTGTGTCGTTGCAGCCAGATGCAGCACCTCTTCGCGGATTCTTTCTTGAGTGCCCAGATGCGTCTCAGCATGGACGACCGCATGGGTCTGCAGACGAGGATCTTCATCGCCGAGGACGGTCAGAACATCGCCGGGTTCAAGAGCATTCAAGCCATGCAGCGACCAGAACGCATGCAGTCGCGCCAGTGAATTCGGACTGGTTGTTAACAGAGTTCGCAACAGCGGAACGGCCGTCGGATCCTGCCGTTCGTAAATGAGTCGATGAGCCGTGTCCCGCCACCAGCCATTCGGATTCGACAGCTCTTTGACCAGTTCTTCGATGGTTGCCTCGCCAAGCCGAGGCCGCGGCGGAGCCGTGAATCCCTCTGCGTACTCCGGCGGGATCAGCCGATAGATCCGCCCCCGATCGCGACCTTCCGTGAGATCGAGTCGTTCCTGCAGGTCATCGGGCAGCGACCAGGGATGCTCGATCGTCTGCCGGTACATGTCGAGAACGTGCAGGGTTCCGTCCGGTGCATTGGCGAAATTGACTGGACGAAACCAGTTGTCCGTCGACGCCAGAAAGTCCGCCCGTTCGTAGGGACGATGTCCCTCAAAGGTCACGCCCGCCGGCTTCAGCACGTAGCGAATCGCGAGATTGCCCGCCACCTCCCCGACGAACGCATTCCCCGCGTACTCCTGCGGATAGGCGGCTCCCCGATAAACCGTCACACCACTTGAAGAGGTCACGTAGCCGGTCGCTTGAGTGGAGTCGTACTTCGTCTTTTCGAAGGAGTTCGCCTGCCGCTCGGCACTGATGACTCGCCATGGCTCGGGAGGACTGACTCGATAAACAGCGATCGCATCGCCCGAGGCCGCCACGTCGTGAATTGAAGACGACAGCAGGAGCGACCGATTCCGACGCTGATACCGCAACGGAAACAGCACGTGCTGAACGGGATTGCGAATATTGCAGAGAAAGCGATGCCCCCAGTCATCCCGCGTGTTCCCAAAGCGAGCTCCACCGGCGATGACCTCGAACGTTTCCTCGACAGGATTGAACCGAAAGTCATTGCGACCAAGAGAGATCGCTTCCGTTTCCTTTCCCGAGATCAATCCCCCGTTGCTCGAACCAGCCGCATAGATGCGATGATCGAGCCCCCACTCCAGATTATTCATCACCGCCTGAACGTTGTACTTACGAAATCCTTCAAACACGACGCGGCGGACATCGGCCTTTCGATCGCCGTCGGTATCTTTCAGATACAACAGATCGGGCGTCGCAGCGACATACACGCCCCCCTTCCAGCAGGCGATTCCAGCCGGCCACGACAGACCATCGGCCAGAATGTCGGAACGGTCGTACCGTCCGTCGCCATCGGTATCTTCGAGCACTCGCACCCGGCCGATCGGTTCCGACTGCTGCTCCTCCCACGGACGATCGTCATCCTGACTGACATACGGGTAGTCGGTCATCTCGCAGACGTACGCGAGACCATTCTCATCGTAAGCGATATCGACCGGATCGCAGACGAGTGGCTCGGCTGCAATCAGCTCGGCCCGGAAACCGTCCTGCAACCGCAGCGTAGCCGCCGCTTCGTCAGGAGGTGTGGCGGGAACCATCGGAAGAGGGGAGATCTCTTCAGCAGAAAGGAGGTAAAGGGGAAGGAGAGACAGAAACAGAACCAGGATCGAAACGCGTGTCGTCATTTTGCAATCTCGTCAAGAACGGGCGAGCAGCCGATCCGCGTTCTCGCAGGTAATCATTCTTAGGATTCGTTCGCCTGGGTTGCTCTCGTACAACCTCAGACTGGCCGCCTCAAAGTAGAAGAACGGCAAATGGGAACCGAACAGCAATCGTTCGCCGGGCACCTGTTGGAGATACTTGATCAACCCTTCCGCGCCTTCCATCATTCCGATGTCGAAGAAGATGCCATCGACTTTCGCCAGCTCTCCGGCAGCAGCCGGGCGAAGGTCCCGCCCCGGGTTGATCAGCACCACCTTCAACCCGGGATATCGGTCCACGACCGTAGACAAGGGAGCCGTATCCACCACAGTGGACGTAAATCGTTCGTGCTCCGTCCGGGCATCTTCGAGCCGAAGGACGATCTGCAAGAGAAGGTCACGTTCCGCACACAGCCGACAGAGGGAGTCGAACCGCGGATCGTCCAGCGGCACGTTATGATACCCCGGCCAGATCCGCACGCCCCGGACAGCCGATGTTCGCGCACACCAGTCGAGATCGGCTTCCCAGTTCGGCAACGAAAGATTCAAGGCTCCGATCGGCGTCAGGATCCCTTGGCCAAATTCCGCACACTCCGCCACCAGTCGTCGATTCACCGCTCCGATGTCGAGATGCAACAGACCATCGAAACTCGAGGCCAGGGCCTGTTTCACACCATGCTGTTTCAACTTCGCAACCAGCCGCTCCGGCTCATCATCGGGAAGACGCCGAAAGGGCCAGCGGGACAGATTGACGTGCACATCGATCAATGGCCCGGGTGACGGGAATCCGAAGTCGTCACTCACGACAGCATCCCTTTCGCCTGCATGATGGGTGTGAGCAAACGACGAATGTTGCCGCCCAGAATTTGCGATTTCGCGTCGTCGTCGATCTCGGCTCCCAGGATCTTCGCCATCTGCGTCGCAAAGCTACGCCCGCCGGCATCGCTGCCAAAGATCACCCGTCGCGCCCCGAACTCCGCCACGGCTCGCTCGGTGATGCCCGCTGTCGGATCGGCCCCGGCGATCTCGAACATCACCGAGGGAGCCTGCTGCATAATCCGCAGGCCGAGCTCCCAGGTCCCGCCGGAGTGCCCACAAATGAGTCTCGCTTCGGGATGGCGTTTCGCCAGCGTGACCAGATCCTGCGGCGTCGACTCGCCCGGCAGATTCCCGGTCGTCTTGATCCAGGTGTGCTGGTAGATGGCGGCCTGAAGCTCGGTTGCCAGTTCGAGAATCGGATCGAGATGCTCGTGAGTGCACCGGGCAGCCACCCAGAGCTTGATCCCGACCATCGGCCCATCGACGATGCAGCGGCGAATCTCGTTCAGGCTCCCCTCGAGATCGAGCGGGTTCACATAGACATACCCGAGCACTCGACGAGGATCGACTCGCATCGCGGCGAGCAACTGATCATTCTGCTCCCGAATCTGCTCCGGCGTCGGCGTCAGCGCAAACGGCCAGCCCATAAACGTAATCAGCCGGGCAATCCCCATCCGCGTCGCCACCCGCAACGCCTCCTCCGCCCGAGCCTCCGGAGTGGCCCCCGCAAAGCTCGAAAGATGCACATGACTGTCCCAGATCTCGGGGGGCGAAACCAGATTGCTCGAACCTGGCTCTTCCGCACGAAGCGACAGCCATCCGGGAGCAACCGCAGCCATCGCCCCAGCGTGAATGAGAGCCCGCCGTGTTAGCTCGGGCGTACCCCTGATTGTCTTTCGGGATTTTGCCAACCGAGTTACTCCCCGCAAGGATGATCATTGGCCGAGCGCAGTTCGGACCTCCTGCACAGTAACATCGTGCCAGGCGTTTTTCATCCGCAGGCACCACTTTCGCATCGGTCGAGCTTACGTTGTCTCATTGGGCCGAACAGCACCGGGCGTGGACGACACTACAGAATAGGGAGCCCTGTGTCTGCAAGATATTCGTACGTCCGGTCATAGTACTCGGCTCGTCGAGTCGGATCGTTTGGGGCCCCAGGAGGAACGACAATGACCATTCCCTGTCGGGCTCGTGTCAGCAGGACACGGTAAGCATTCTTCAGATATCTTTGGTTCTCTGGCTTCCGGACCTGCGTCCATCGCCTCCCCCGAAATGAAAAATGAGCCCACGAGTCGTCACCTTTTCGCAGGTCCGCATCCCATGTCACGCAAGCCCAGTCGAGTTCTAGCCCTTGAACCTGAAACTCCGTGGCGACGTCCTCCATGTAAAAGGAGGATCGGACATCTTCTTCTTTAGGGTTGAGGAACCAATGAACCGGATCAACCTTCACTCTCACGTCGATCGCGTATGGCTTCAATCGCTGGGCTGAGGATGATGCGAGCACACCGTAACGTTCCCCGCCGCGAGCATGTGCGCGGATCCATTCTTTTGCTCTTTGGATGTCGCGAGTAAGAACAATCGGATATCGATCCTGAAACGAGGCGTACAGCTCACGAGCTCGTTGAAGGTCAAGATCAAGCAAGTTTTTAACGAACGCTGAAAGCTGTTCCGCGCGGAATGATCTCATCGAGACGGTCAGGTGAAGTTCTTCTTTAAGAACGCACTTGCCGCGGTCACGAAGCTGCCGGACAGCCATCCCAGACGAGTATTCCGAGTCCGTAAGCCGGGGGGAAATATAGGCGTACCAATCGGGAAAGGATCGTAAAATTGCATCGACCCATTCCTGAATACCCGCTTCACCCAAGTTGATCTCTTGCCCACCACCGACAAGACAGATTATGACCGCCCAGTCTTCGTGTCGATCAAGGCATGAGATCAAGAATTCGGGCTCCGACTGGTCGAACTCCGAAACGTTCTTTCGTTGCCGCATGAAATTCGCTGTCCGGTCGAGATCCCATGCCCGCTGAGCTTCATCGAAGATGGCGACGTGTTCAATCGGAGGCCGAGACCGATCGACGAGGCAGTCATCTCGAAAGTGATGAACATCTTCACTCGCGACTTAATCTGCTCCTTGATCGTTTTCTTTCCCGCCTCGCGGTCACGTCTCTGCTGGTCACGAGTCAGAGCTTCTCTTATCACAGAAACGAGCGGCCCGTTCCCCGAGAGAAAGACACTATGTAACTTCTCCTCGTGGTTGATATGTTTGGTGGCGATATTCAATCCGACGAGCGTTTTCCCGGCACCCGGGACCCCTGTCACAAAGCAAATACATTTCTTGCGGTTCAGGCGAGCCTCTTTGATCACAGCCTCAAGGCTTTCCGTGGTCAATTCGAGGTCGCCATCGCTGCGGGATATTTCTGCAACATTGTGCCCGCTGTAGAGTGCCTGAGCCGCCTCAATGATGGTCGGAGTTGGCGAATAACGGGCGGTCTTCCACTCATTCACAAGGTCGCCGTGGGTGAAGCCTTGAAGCACAACTCGGATTGCCGGTGCCAGCGTTTCGCAGTTACATCGCAAAGGAACCAACACACCGTCATCTTGAGGTGAAGTCGCAGGGCACGGCGACTCTGAGGGAGCCCGGGTCGCAACAAGGATCGGGGCAATCGTGAGATCGTGACTTGCCTCGTGGAAGTTCTTGAGATCCAGCGCGTAATCCCAAACTTGGTCGATTGCATGAGCAGGAAACGAAGCTTCACCGACCTTGAACTCGATCACGAAAACGACGCGCTCGATCAGCAAGACAACGTCGATACGTCTTCCGAGACGCGGAATCGAATACTCAAAGAAGATCTCGCCAGAACGAGAAAAATCGGAGAGCAGATCCTTCAGTAACTCGATCTGCGCAATCCAGGCATCTCGCTGCGTTAAATCCAACGAAAATGCGTTCTGACGTGCAAGCTTACCCACAATCCCATCGATATCGGTCGCCAGAAAGGAGGCAATCGAGTCCGCGTAGAAGTATCGCTGCACTGTCTCTCAATCCAGTTGACACGACGAAAGTCGAAGGCACACACAATCCCCAGCAAACAAAAAACCGCCTTCCGCAAAGCGTTGTTTTCCAACAACTTGCGGAAGGCGGTTCTTCGGGAAGCGGAGAGAACGGGATTCGAACCCGTGATGCCTCTTTCGAGACATACCGGATTAGCAATCCGGCGCTTTCGGCCTCTCAGCCATCTCTCCGTGGTGTCGCATCATAGCGACCGTTTCGTGGGCTTTGCAAGGGCTTGGATTCCCTCGCTCTGCTATTCTTGCGAGCCGTCAGAATCGGTCAATCTCTCCTGTCTTTTTCGGATGCCCGAGCCGCCTCGCATGACTCCGATTTGGCGAAACGGGCCCTTTTTCGGGACACGGGGACGCTTGCTTGGGTTCGGACGGGATCGGTCTTTCGCAAATTCTAAGCTCCACGGCACGGGAAGTCGGAAAATGCTTTAACGAAAGACCGATTCGAACAGGCGAAACATTTCGCGGCTGTGCAGCTGGTCGATGTTGGTCAGGCGGAAGTTCAGCAGGCAGTGCTTCTTTTTCGCCTTGATCTGATGGGCCCCCGGGATCTGGGCGAAATATTCGGCCAGTTCTTCCGTCGACCCTTCCGGCCAGAGGAGTTCGACTTCGAGAAACTCAGGACGGTCTGTCCGGATCGTGACCGGCGGGTTTTTCGTGCCGTTTTTCGGTGGCGAGACGATCTCGCTCGGGTGATCCCAGCTCAGAGTCGCTTCGAATTCGCGTTCCAGGCCGGTCGTCAGCTCTTCCAGCATGGCCGGTTGCCAGCCGGGTTCGCGGCGGGCCAGCGACTTCAGCGACGACTGACTCAAGTGCCACTCGCGGCTGTCTTCTTCCCAGGGCATGCGTTTGCCGTTGCCGTTCAGGTGCTCCTTGAGCCGGTTCTTCGGCGTCCGCTTTCGCGAAACCTCGAGGGTGTCCCGCTCTTCGCGACTGGTCGAATCGAGAATCGGGCCGAGCAGTTCGCCGGTCCAGGACCGATTTCGCAGTGTCTTTCCCGGATCGAGGAAGTCGGGCTTCTTCTGCAACTGCTTGGCTCGCTCGGCTACCTGCTCGGGCGTTCCTTCGGCAACAATCCAGCCGCCGCCCGTGCCGGCTTCGGGCCCGACGTCGACAATCCAGTCTGCCGTCTTGATGACGTCCAGATTATGCTCGACGATAATGACCGTGTTGCCGCAATCGACGAGGCCGTTGATGACCTTGAGCAGTTTGGAAATATCGTCAATGTGCAGACCGGTCGTCGGCTCGTCGAGAACGTAAAGCGTGTCGCCATGATTGGGCCGCGAGAGTTCGGCCGCCAGTTTGATACGCTGCGACTCTCCGCCCGAAAGCGTGGGAGCCGACTGGCCGAGCGTGAGGTAATCGAGGCCGATCTCGCTGAGGATTTGCAGCGGGCGATGAATCTTCGGGATCTCTTCGAACAAATCCGCCGCCTGGCCGATCGACATTTCGAGCACATCGGAAATCGAGTTGCCGCGGTACTCGACGGCGAGTGTTTCCTCGCCGAACCGCTTGCCGCGGCACGACGGACATTCGACCCAGACGTCGGGCAGGAAGTGCATCTCGATACACTTCTGGCCAAGCCCCGCACATTCTTCGCAGCGACCGCCAGCCACGTTGAAGCTGAACCGACCCGCCTTGAAACGTCGCTTCTTGGCTTCGGGCTGCTTGCTGAAGAGGTCGCGAATGTGATCGAAGACGCCGACATAGGTCGCCGGGCAGGAAGCGGGCGTGTTGCCGATCGGCTGCTGGTCGACGACGATGATCTTGCGCACGCCATCGAGACCGGTCAGCGAGTCGTGCAGACCCGGCGTTTCCCCACTGTAGTTGATCTGCCGGCTCGCGGCCCGGGCGAGAGTTTCCATGATCAGAGAGCTTTTGCCGGATCCGGACACACCCGTCACGCAGGTGAGAGCCGCTCGAGGAATGCTGAGATCGACATTGCGAAGGTTATGGTGTCGGGCTCCGGTCAGTTCGATCCATCCGGTGCCATCATCGGAGAAGTGCACATCGCGGCGATCGACCGGAATCGGAATCTCCAGCCGTCCCCCAAGATAGTTCCCGGTGAGTGACTGCTGATTGGAAGAGATCTTCTTCGGCGTTCCATCGGCGACGATGCGTCCGCCGAGCCGACCGGCAGCCGGGCCGAAGTCGTAGATCTGATCGGCTTCGCTGATGATATCGCGATCGTGTTCGACGAGGATTACCGTATTGCCAAGGTCGCGCAGCTGTTTGAGGGCGGCATTGAGCCGGTGATTGTCGCGCGGGTGGAGTCCGATCGTCGGCTCATCGAGCACGTACAGCACGCCCGTCAGCGAACGGCCCAGCTGGCCGGCCAGGCGGATTCGCTGACTTTCCCCGCCGGAAAGCGAGGGCATTGGGCGGTCGAGATTCAGATAGTCAAGACCGACATCGATGAGGAACTTGAGGCGATGCTCGACCTCGTCGATGAGATCGCCGGCGATTTTCTTCTCCTCACGGCTCGGCTTCAGCTGCTGAACGAACTCGTATGCACTGCTGAGCGGCAGTCGGCACAGCTGCGGCAACGTCAGTCGCTTGAGACGGACGGCAGCAGCGTCTTCGCGGATACGGGCTCCCTGGCAGGCACTGCAGTCCT
This sequence comes from Planctomycetaceae bacterium, assembly GCA_017795105.1. Taxonomy (GTDB): domain Bacteria; phylum Planctomycetota; class Planctomycetia; order Planctomycetales; family Planctomycetaceae; genus Rubinisphaera. The sequence continues at coordinate 3,102,431 of CP051247.1, read as the reverse complement.
GTTCGCCGAGTTGATCGTAGAGCGCCCGTCGGTAGTCGTAGCTCAACCGCGACGCTTCGTGGAGCGTCGGGTAAAGCCCTTTGTAGCGGATCGTCAACCCGGGTTGATTGGGCACCGGGATCGGTTCTTCGGAGCCGTAGTAGAGCAGATGCTGCTGGCGAGCCGAGAGTTCGACGAACGGAATGTCGATCGGAATCCCGAGCGTTTCGGAGACCGCTTCCAGAAAGCTGCGGAACTGCGGATGCGTGTGGGGATTCGGCCAGGCGGAGACGGCTCCGTCGAGCAGCGAGCGGGACGGATCGGCGATAATGGCCGACTGACTCACGCCCTCTTCAACGCCGAGTCCTTCGCACGAGTTGCACCAGCCGAGACTGCTGTTGAACGAAAAGTTCTGCGGCACCAGAGTTTCAAACGAACGGCCGCAGCCCGAACAACTGTAATGGACACTGTAGGAATACGTCTGCCATTCCGGTTCTTCGGTCTTTGAATCGGCGATGACGAGATGCAGTTGTCCGTCGCCATAGCTGAGAGCCGCTTCGACCGACTGGGCGATGCGGGACCGTTCGGCTGCGCGAATGCTGATGCGGTCGACGATCACCTCCACATCGTGCCGGGCTTTGTGGTCGAGCTTCGGGACTTCATCGATGCCGTAGGTCGTGCCGTCGATGCGGACACGGGAATAGCCCTGCTCGTTGATCGACTTCCACAGGTCGGCGTAAGCCTGTCCCTTGGGAAGTTTCACGCTGGCGGTCAGCAGGGCACGACTGTTGTCTGGATGTTCGAGGATCTGGGCGACGATGTCATCGACTGTCTGCTGAACGACCGGGATCTCGCACTCGGGACAATACAACTGCCCCAGCCGAGCAAAGAGCACGCGAAGATAATCGTAGATCTCCGTAACCGTGCCGACGGTTGATCGCGGCGTGGCTCCGACCGTTTTCTGCTCAATCGCGATCGACGGTGACAGCCCCTGAATCTGACTCACTTTCGGCTTGGGCATCTGGCCGAGGAACTGGCGGGCATACGCGGACAGCGACTCAACGTACCGCCGCTGGCCTTCGGCGTACAGCGTGTCCATCGCGAGCGAAGTCTTGCCGGATCCGCTGGGGCCGCAGAACACGTTGATCCGGTTGCGGGGGATGTCGATATCGACGTCCTGCAGGTTGTGCTGACGGGCGCCCCGAATTGTGATTTGATTCGAAATCTGCTTGAGCTCTTTCGCCGAAAGCAGAGGCTTCGTTTTCCTCGCGGCTTTCTTCTTCGTTTTCCGCACAGTCACATCGGGCAGCACTTCGCGAAGAGCCCGGCCGGTGTAGGACTTGGCGTGTTTGGCGACCGTTTCCGGGGTGCCGGCAATCAGAATCTCTCCGCCGCCCGCTCCCCCTTCCGGCCCCAGGTCGAGCACCCAGTCGGCGGTCTTGATGACGTCGAGATGGTGCTCGATCACGACGACCGTGTTGCCTTCGTCGCAGAAGCGATGGAGCACCTCGAGCAGCTTCTTCACATCGTGGAAGTGCAGGCCGGTCGTCGGTTCATCCAGCAGATAGAGGGTTTTCCCGGTCGACCGCTTGCCGAGTTCGCGGGCCAGTTTGATGCGTTGCGCTTCTCCCCCGGAAAGGGTCGGCGAAGGCTGGCCGAGCTTGAGGTAATCGAGGCCGACATCGTGCAGGGCCTTAAGGTGCCGATAGATCTTCGGGTGGTTCTCGAAGAGCGGCATCGCATCGCCAATTTCGAGGTCGAGAATGTCGGCGATGGTGTGTCCGCGATACTCGATCTCCAGCGTTTCCTGTTGAAACCGCTTGCCGTTGCAGACCGGACAGGTGACCCACAGGTCGGCCAGGAAGTCCATGTCGAGCTTCGTCGCGCCGTGCCCTTCGCAGGCTTCGCAGCGTCCCTCGGCGACGTTGAAGCTGAAGCGGCCCGGTTTGTAGCCGCGGAGTTTCGAGGCGGGCAGCTTCGTGAACAGATCGCGGATCAGGTCGAAGACTTTGACATAGGTCGCCGGGTTCGATCGCGGCGTGCGGCCGATCGGGCTCTGGTCGATGTCGATCGCCTTGTCGAGCAGATCGAGCCCTTCAATCGTGTCGAAGGCCCCGGGGTTACCGTTGCCGCGATTGACGTCGCGGTTCAGCACCTGCCAGAGAACATCGTTGGTCAGCGAACTCTTGCCGGAACCGGAAACGCCGGTCACGCAGACGAAGCAACCGAGCGGAATTTCCGCGTCGACGCTCTTCAGGTTGTTGTGGCTGGCTCCGCGGATCTTGAGGGCCCGCTCGTTCGGCTTGCGACGTTCAGCCGGGACGGCAATCTCTTCGACGCCGGAAAGGTACTGCCCTGTAATGCTGCGGGGACTCTTGAGGATCTGATCGTAAGAACCGGACGCGACAATTTCGCCGCCGCGATGCCCGGGGCCGGGGCCGAAGTCGACGATGTGATCGGCCGCCCGCATCGTGACTTCATCGTGCTCGACAACGACGACTGTGTTGCCCATGTCGCGGAGGTTGAGCAGACTCTGCAGGAGCATGTCGTTGTCGCGGGGGTGGAGTCCAATCGAGGGCTCATCGAGGATGTAGACGATTCCCGAGAGCCCGCTGCCAATCTGTCCGGCCAGACGAATTCGTTGGCTCTCGCCGCCGGAGAGGGTGGGAGCCGTCCGAGCCAGAGAGAGGTAATCGAGTCCACACTGCAGCAGGAATCCGAGACGCCCGCGAATTTCCTTGAGGGCATCTTCGGCGATGATCTTCTGTGTGTCGTCGAGTTTGAGGCCGGAGAAAAACTGAGCCGCCTCGGCAATGGTCAGATCGCAGACTTCAACGATGCTCAGCTCGTACTTCTCGTGTTCTTTGCGGAACGTGCGGTCGGTCGAGGTGATGCGGACATTGCGGGCCTGCTGGTTGAGCCGGGTTCCGTTGCAGCTCGTGCAGAGCGTGGTGTCCATGTACTTTTCGAGCTGGCGTTTCCGCATCGGATTGCGAGCTGTGCGATAGCTCTCGAGCAGTTCGCCGATGAGACCGTTGAACTTGCCGTAGTGACTGAGGAACCGTTTTCCGTACGTGGAGGCTGAATAGATTTTCTTGTCGCCGAGGCCGTAGAGCATCAACTGCTGCGCCTCTTCAGGCAGCTTCTTCCACGCGGTCTTCAGCAGGGTGGCATCGTCCATGCCGAGCTGCTGTTCGATGATCCGTGCCGCTCCGCGGTAGCGGTTCTTCTTCGACTTGCCGATCTTGCCGAACGATCCGATGAGCGGAATCGCTCCGCGGCTGATCGACTTGCCCGGCTCGGTCACGATCTTTTCCACTTCGAAGTCAAACCGTTCGCCGAGGCCGTTGCAGTCAGGGCACATGCCGATCGGGCTGTTGAAGCTGAACAGCTGCGGCGACGGCGGCTCGTAACTCATGCCGCTTTCCGGGCACGAATACTGCGCGCTGAAGAGTCGCTCGTTCGGTTCGCTGCCCGGCTCGGTGATGATGCAGATGAGCCGCCCGCCAGCCTGTTTGAGAGCCGTTTCCACGAACTCCGAGAGCTGCGTGCGACCATCAACACCGAGCGTGACCTGGCCGACTTCGACCGCGATCGTGTGCTTGTAATTCTTTCGCAGCGTCGGGGGATCGCTCAGGGAATGAAACTCGCCATCGGTCCGCGCCTTGAGGAAGCCGCGTTTCCGCAGGTCTTCGAACAGATCGCGGAACTCGCCTTTCTGCTGCTGGACGAGCGGAGCCAGAATGTGCAGCGTCGTTTTCGGCGGATGCGTCATCAGCGTATCGATGATCTGATCGCTGGTCTGAGCACGAATCGGCAGCCCCGAGACGTAGCAGTAACCGAGGCCGACGCGGGCGAAGAGAATCCGCAGGTAGTCGTAGATCTCGGTGATCGTGCCGACAGTACTCCGCGGGTTGCGGCCGGTCACCTTCTGTTGAATCGAAATGCAGGGCGCCAGGCCGGACACCATGTCGACATTTGGCTTGGGCAGCTGCCCCATGAACTGGCGGGCGTAGGTCGAGAGCGATTCGATGTACCGCCGCTGGCCTTCGGCGTACAGCGTGTCGAACGCGAGCGAGCTCTTGCCCGAGCCGCTCACGCCGGTCATACAGATCAACTTTCCTTTCGGCAGCTTGAGGGAGACGTCCTGCAGATTATGCTCGCGGGCGCCGCGGATGACGATGTCTTGTCTGGCCATAGAAACTGTGGAATCCTCTCCCTGTCGATCTCTTCCGCTGCCGCCGCACTCTGAAAACGTAAGTCTGCCTGATTTTGGGGGTGCCATGCCGGCATAGCAAAGCAGGGCAAGCATGCCCCTTACGAACGTCTGATTCCGCCCGTACTGCTGGATTGTCGCGAGGCGAATCCCAGCATCGCCGCTCTCCCGATACCTCCGAGGATTATATGTCTCCACAGTGGCAAGGCAACGCCCGCCGGTAGAGGTGCCGCTCCCGGTGGCGGTGAACAGTCGATCGATCTACACTCGCTGATGCGTTTCTGCTCCGACACTTCCGGGAGGCCCGATGTTTCGACTGATAGCGTTTCCGCTCGTCGCTCTGTTGCTCGTGTTCACTATGTCCGCTTCTGCCGAAGAGCGGCCGAATGTAATTCTCATCCTTGCCGATGATCTCGCTCCCGGCGATTTCAGTTCGGTGAACGGCGGTCTCAGCCGCACGCCGCGGCTCGATCAGCTGGCCGCCACCAGCGTGCAGTTCACACAGGCCTACAGTGGATCGGCGGTCTGTGCCCCCGCTCGGGCGTGTCTGCTGACTGGGCGGTATCCGCAGCGGACCGGGGTCGTCAGTCTGAATATGAACAAGTATCCGGAGCTGACGAGCCTGTATCTGGATGAGGTGACGATCGCCGATGTCTTTCGCGAGCACGGCTACCGGACCGGTCTGATCGGGAAGTGGCACTGCGGCTCCCGTCCCGAGTATCACCCGCTGAAACGGGGCTTCGACGAGTTTGAAGGTTTCGGCGGCTCGGTCGATCTTCGCTACTTCAACTACTCGCTCGACGTGAACGGCGAGATGGTCGAGGTCGACGATGGCTACCTGACCGATGATCTTTCCGAACGAGCCGTGAATTTTGTCCGGCGGAATCAGGACCGTCCGTTCTTTCTGCATCTGGCTCACTATGCACCGCATCGCCCGCTGCAGGCTCCGGAAGATCTCGTGGCGAGTTACGAGCGGAAAGGACTGCCGACGAAGACCGCAACGATCTACGCGATGATCGAAATCATGGATCGCGGCATCGGCGAACTGCTCGATGAACTCGATCGGCTCCAGCTCGCGGAAAAGACGATCGTCCTGTTCGCCAGCGACAACGGTCCCGATCCTCTCACCGGGGAACGGTTCAATCGTGATCTGCGCGGAACCAAGTACGAAATCTATGAAGGGGGAATTCGCGTGCCGCTGCTGATGCGGTGGAGCGGACAATGGGACGCCGGCGAGCAGTCCCGGCTCGTGCACTTCGCCGATCTGATGCCAACGCTGATCGATCTGTGCGGGATTACGTACGAGTCGAAGAATCCGCTCGATGGCGTCAGCTTCGCGGGCGTGCTTAACGGAGACGACCAGCCCGAACCAGTTCGGTACTGGCAGTGGAATCGCGGCGTGCCGAATTACTCGCACAATGCAGCGATGCGGGACGGCTCCTGGAAGCTGGTTCGTCCCTTTGTCAGTCGCAACGAACTCAAGGGCGATTCGACTGAGCGTCCCGTGCTCTACAATCTTCTCGACGATCCCGGAGAGACGAACGACGTTTCCGCCCGCCAGCCGGAACGCTATCGACAGATGCAGCGTCAGCTTGAGGAGTGGACCAAAAGCATCGAGAAAGATCGGACTCGACAGCCGTGATCAGTCGAGGCGATTGAGAATATCAACGAGCTGTTCGATAACAACGGACAGATCGTGATGGCGGGTCACGAAATCGTATCCGGCCTGAGCGTATTTCTCGGCCTCTTCGGGCGATGTCCACAGATGTTGAACTGCTTCGATGGTTTGTCGCACAACTCCCGTGCCGACCAACCCGCCGCCCGATGTCGATAGATACCCGGCATCGACTTCCAGCGAAACAATCGGCACCCGGCTCGCCCCGGCCTGCAGAAACGTGTTCGGCAGTCCTTCGTGCTGACTGCTGGACGTATTCAGCAGCAGAGCCGCGTTGCGATACAGAGCGGGCATCTCGGCGAATGGCACATGGTCGATGATCTGCAGATTCGCGGGGCACTGTTCCCGGACGCGATGCTCGACATCCGGATGCTGCGGATTCAGGATCATCACGAAGTTGATCTCGGGAAGCCTCTTCGCGATATCGAGAGCGATATCGGCCCGCTTGTGAAAGTCATCGGCTCGCCCGATCCACAGGACGTAACGGTCGGACTTCAGCTCCGGGCCAGTCGCATTTTCCAGGCGATAATTCCATTCCGCCACATCGATTGGGTTCCGCAGCAGATGCCCATCGCGGTGAAAATGCGTCTTCAGTGATTGCAGCTGTTTCTCGTTCTGCACAATGACCGCGTCGGCGTTCTCAAGCACCCACCGGCAGACGTGGCTGCGTTCTCCGTATCGGGTTCGAAAGGATTCGGGCGTGGCATATTGCGGATCGACATCAGCATCGGAGCCTAGGAACAGGACTGCTTTTCGATGCGTCTGGTGGGCGTTGTAGATCACTTTCGCGGCAGCCGAGTGAACGCCGAAGACGCAGAAGAGATTGGCTGTCGTGTTCTGCAACACCGGATCGATTCGCAGCGGCGTGTTCCCTTTCGGCTGGAAGGCCCGCTGCAGAAGAATCGCCGCCGCGTCCCGGAGCAGGGTGGGGGGCCAGCGTTTCGACTTGATCGCTTCCGCCACCCGGGCATTTCGTTCGGTCACCGGATCCCTCCACGGCTCGAAGGTGATACCGTCGATCGACTGCGGTTGAGTCAGATCCGGGTGACGCACGAGAAAGCGAACGTCGAAGCTCGAACGGCTCGCCAGCCCCCGCGCAAGCGTCACGGCTCGGGTTTCCGTGCCACCGAAGATGCCCGACGATTCCGGAGAAACCACCGGCCAGGCAGGCAGCGAGACGAACGCCAGCGTATCCAGCGCCGACATCATGCGTCCTCGCCTGCCTGGAGAACATCGGGGATCTCGATGGTCTGGTCTCCAATCGTTGCTGGTCTGCGTGGCCAGTCTTCGGAAAGAATCGCTGCCGCCCTGTCGCCGGAAGTGCGGACGAGCGTCTGGCCGACGATAGCTCCGCCGAGTCGAAGCTGCCAGAACCAGTGGCTGTGTTCTCTCAAATCAGTTTCCCCGCCCGGCAGCAGGACGCGTTCCGGGCATCGGTAGCCGAGTTCGATCGCGAACTCGCTTCTCCGCCAGTCTTCATCCATACCGAGTGTCCGTGCGGCTTTTTCGATCGAGTTCCACAATTGCAAGGTGGTTTCGCAACTGTTCAGGGCCGTCGCAGCGGTGGCGAGAAGGTGCTGGGCTCGCTCGCGGTTTTCTCGAAGTTCGGCCTCCGGTTCCGCGAAGTCGACACTTCGCGAGACGGCGTAGCTGAGACCATCGCGGCTCGCGATGACCTGTAACACACAGCGGTTCAGAATCGTGGTCTCCCCGGCAGTCCAGCCGGGGTACTGCAGTTGTGCGTCATCGGCATAGACCTGAACTCGCTGCGGAGTCAGTCCGCGAGCCTGCAGATCGACATTCAGCCGGACCGCGACTTCCCGTTCGGTCATTCCGGGTGTCACCGTATGGAGCAGGCGTTCAACGATGCTGGTCAGGTCGAGGCCGAGTTGTTGCAGACGCTCCCGCGTGTACTCGCTGTGGTCGAGTCGAAGTCGCTGCACCTGTTCGGGCATGCCGCGCGTGCGGCTGAAGCCGGAGTCGCTCATTACGGCTCGGCCGCGGGTAATCTCATCGACGAGACTGGGAAGATCTTCCGTCCACAAACGCTCTTTCAGCTGGAATCCGAGGCCGTTGAGTTCGTGTTCGAAGAGCTGCGGCGAAACCGAGTCGGTGGTCAGGATCACTCGTCCCCGGGAAGTGACGAAGATCGCCGCCCCGGGAAATGTGTACTGCTGGCCGAAGTGAGGATGGCTGCCCGCCGTGAACCAGGCGAAGTTCTCCGGATGAGTCAGCAACAGGCCGTCGTAACGGGTTTCCTGCAGCAGTTCGAGGACGCTGTTGAAATTGCGCTCGACCTCGGCATAACGGCGGGGATCGATCTGATGAGCCGCCAGTCGCCTGTCAAATTCCTCGTCCATCATGTTCAAGGGTGTTCCCGGTTCATCGCAAAAGATAGAGTGATCGCACGCTAAGCCCAGATCAGCTGGGAAGAGATTAGAACCCGCAGAGTCAGTAGAGTTATGTCCACACCCGGTGAAATCATCGTTCTTGGTTCCGGAACCAGTCACGGCGTGCCGCTCGTCGGCTGCCGCTGCCCGGTTTGCAAGTCGACCGATCCTCGTAATACCAGAACAAGAAGCAGTATCCTCGTGCAAGCGCCCGAGGGGAATATTCTCGTCGACACTACGCCGGAGCTGCGGATCCAGCTGATCCGCGAACAGGTCGATCTGGTGCATGCCACGGTGTTCACGCATTGTCATGCGGACCACATCTTCGGGCTGGACGACCTGCGGCAGTTCGGGCATGTGCTCGACAAAGAAATCCCGCTTTACTGCGAGGAAATCGTCGAACAGCAACTGCGAGCCGCCTACAGTTACGCCTTTCAGCCGCTCCCGCCGGGAGGACGCCGGGGGGCGATTCCGCGATTCGAACTGATCCGAGCCACGACCGATCCGTTTTCGCTGCTCGGAGCCCACGTCCAGCCGCTGCGACTGCTGCATGGCAGGCTTCCGATTCTGGGCTATCGCTTCGGCAGCGTGGCGTACTGCACGGACGTCAGCGAGATTCCGGAAGAGACCTGGCCGCGACTGCAGAATCTGGATGTGCTCATTATCGATGCTCTGCGTTACCGGGAGCATCCGACGCACTTCAACATCGCTCAGGCCATCGAAGTCCGGGACCGCATCCAGCCGCGACAGACGTATCTCACGCACATCGCTCACGATATCGACCATGAAAAAGTCTCCGCCGAGCTGCCGGATGGGGTCGCGCTGGCGTACGACGGGCTGCGAATTCCGGTCACTTTTTGACAGGAGTGTTCCGTTTCCGGTCAATTTGCAAGAAATACAAAGTGATCTTTGCGAGATCGCCGGAACCTGTTAGATTCCACGGCTGTTCGCGAATCACTGGATCAATTTTACGTTACTGGCGTATCAGGAAAGGACTCCGATATGCACGCCTCGGCCCGACGTCTGCTTATAGCGGGGCATCTTCATCTGGATGGAGTGCTGCGCGGTCTGCCGGGACAGAGCGACGCCCATCAGGACCTCCTTCGCGATGCGCCGCTGGCCGCTTTTGAAGCGCTGGTCGAAGCCGCACTCGAACGCGAAGTCGAGGCTGTTCTGCTGACCGGGTCTCTGTTCGATGGCGATCCGACCATCCGGGGAGCCGCTCTCTTCCGCGATGCCGTGGAAACTCTGCTGGAAGAGGGAATCGCCGTCGTCTATTGCGGACCTCGCCCCGATCAGATTCACAGTCTCATGGCGGCTCGATGCTGTCCGGAAGATCTTGAAATTCTGGAGCAGAACCGCCACCGCCGCATCGTCCTGCCGGCTGCCAATGGAGACAACGACCAGGAGTTGGAAATCGTTTCGGTCGATCAGCCCGGCTACGAGCGACTGCAGCATTCCGGCCTTACGATCGGCGTGACGCGAAACGCATTCGGGCACGTGACGCCGGAGCATCCGTTCGTCGATGAGAACCATGCCCCATGTCCGCTGGTGCTGTCCTCCGGGCATGAGACACCATTCACGCAGCGGGTGCGAAACACCATGCTGCACGCCCCCGGCTCATTGCAGGCCGTGGCTCCGGTCTTCCCGGGAACACGCTCGGCGACCTTCTGCCGGATCGATGCCGACGGAACCGTGGAGCTGACACCGCTGACAACCGCTCCCGTGCTGTTCCTGCAGCAGGAACTCAATCTGCACGAAGGCGAGTCCCTCGATTCCCTGCTGTCCCGTTGCGATGAAGCCTGCGAACTGCTGGCGTTGGAAAGTGTTCCAGCCGCGACGCAGATCGGCATCGTGAACTGGTATCTGCGGGGGACCGGTTCGACGGTCGCTCAGTGGTCGAGCGAGACAGTCTCGACGGAAATGCAGACGCTACTCGGCGACAAACTCGATTCCATCACACTGCTGCATCAGGCAACCGTGGTGCCGCAACTGGTCGGGGTTCATCTCGATGGCGAAGACCTGACTGAAGAAGCGATTGAAGACGAACTCCTGCGGCTCGTGAGCGAACAGGTCGCCGCCGAAGCCGGACAGTCTCACGTTTACGAAACATCCAAAGGGCGAACGACTCTGCCGTTTGACGAATTGCGTCGGCAGATCGATTCCAGAGAAATATGTCACCGGGCCGCTGAACTGGGCCTGCGGGCACTGAAAGAACAGAAGAAAGCCAGTTAACGGGGTGCCTCAACCGGTACCCGAAGGGCGGATGAGAGGGCGGACAACCAGCGATGTTCCATTCGAGCAGGAACAAACGGCTCGTGAAGCATGGAACCCGCATTTCCCCTCACCCTGACCCTCTCCCCAAGGGGGCGAGGGGATACGAAGTGAAGAAGTCACTTCAGAGTGAGTCAAACAGATAACACCACTGCAGTGGACGTCGGGGGGCGGATGCGGCAGTGAACGACATGGGCGGGATAACGGGATAAGCCAGGGAGCAGGCGATGAGAATCACGGATGTCATGATCGACCGGTACGGCGTATGGAACGACCTGCTGCTGCCGGTGCAGGAAAACGGACTGACCGTCATCTACGGCCCCAACGAAGCGGGCAAATCGACGCTCATGCGGTTCATCCGCGGCGTCCTCTACGGCTTTCCAGCTTCGGGACTCGCGTCCGATGGCCGCCAGGACAGCATGAATGGCTGGGGCGGTTCGCTGCGTCTGAAGGACCGGAACGCTCCGCTGGAAGCTTCGCGGCACATCGACGAGCAGGGCCGCCAGCACTTCCGTGGAGCCTCGGGCAATCGCACGCTTTCGGAGTCCGACTTCGAGAAGATGCTGCAGGAAGTCGATGCCGACATCTACAAGACGATCTACACGCTCGGTCTGAAAGAGCTCCGCGAACTGGCAACGCTGCAAACCGACCAGGTTGGCGAATACATCTACGGCACTTCACTGGGACTCATCGGCCATCGACTGATGCAGGCCGAGCAGAAAACGCGAGGCAACGCTCAGAAGATCGCCGACTTCAATTATGGCACGGGTCGTCTGTTCGATCTCTCCGGCGAATACTCCTCGATGCAGGACGCCCTCCGCAAATCGGGGCAGGTCATGCAGCGGTATCAGCAGTCGCTGGATCAGTCGCGCAAGCTCGAGAGCGTCCAGGCGGAGCGGCGGCATCGGCTTAACGAACTGCGCCGGGAACGGTCCAACTATCAGTTCCTGCAGCGCGTCTGGGGGCCTTGGAAGCGTCAGCGAGAACTCAGTGCCGAACTTCGCGGACTGCCGGATGCCAGCCTGTTCCCGAACGACGGACTAACTCGCCTCGATCGCCTCGAACAGGAAAAGCGAGCCGCCGAGAAGAATGTGAAACAACTCCGTCGTGAGCAGTCCGACCTGCGGAAGGCTCTCGACCGCGAACGCGAACACTACGATCTCCGCGATCACGCCAGTGCGGTCCGTGCTCTGATCGACATGCGGGGCCTTGTCGAATCGGCCGAGCGGCATCTCGCCAACGTCTCTGCCGATGCTTCAATGCTCAAAGCGGAACTCGACGAGAAACTCAAAACACTTGGTCCCGACTGGACGATCAACCGGCTGTCTGAAGTCGATACCTCGCCGCAGTCTCATCTGCAGTTGAGCACGGCTGCCAGGAACTACCAGAACGCCATCAGCCGCCGGGCTCGGCATCGTCGCAAGTACAAGAAGGTTTCCGATTCCTGCCACAACCGCCAGTCGGATCTGCAGGAACGTCTGCGTCGCGAGAATATCTCTTCGCTCGATCAGGCGATCCGTGATGCCGAAGCTCGTCTGGGCGATCTCGAAAACCTGGCTCAGCTCCGCGTCCGGGAAGCGGAATACGATCAGCGGATCCGCAGCGCCAACGCTCAGCTTGAGAAGAACGATCTCGGCACCGAACTGCCGTGGTGGGCACAGACGATGCTCACCCTGTTCGCGATGGCCGGCGGCTTCTTCATTATTGCCGGGCTCGTGAACGGTGTGAAAACCGGCTGGGTCATCGGACTGATCTACCTGCTCACCGGCATCATGGGCGGCGGCCTCGCCTTCGCGTTGCGTCGGCATTACGAGTCCGATTCGTATTCGCTGAACCGGCGGCTGCGAGATGAGATCGAGAAATGTCAGGCTCAACTCAACGATGTCCGGGCCCGCATCGCCCGAATCACCGGCGAGAAGCTGACCCGTGCTCCGCGCGAGCGGGAAGTGAATGTGAATCGCAGCTGGCGGTCGGAATCAGAACTGATCCGCAAAGCCACGCAGCGGCTCGTCGATCTGCAGGGGCTCGCCCGCACGCAGGAACGCATCCTGAAAACACGCAAGAAACTGTCGGTCCAGCGAGGCAAACTGGCAGAGTATCAACGCAACGTGAGTGCCACCCGTCAGGCGTGGTGCGATCTGCTGCGAACCCTCGGCATTCGGGAAACGGTCCGCACCAGCGAAGCCTTTCTCAGCTGGCAACACGCCGTCGACGCTCAACAGACTCTGCGACAGTGGCAGGGGGCCCGCGACGACGTGCAGCGGCATCAGGAGCTGCTCAATCAGTTCCGCGACCAGATGGAAATGATCGCCAGCCGCATGTCGATGCGAAGCAATTCAAGCGAGCGGCTCACCGAAACGCTCAACACCTGGCAGCATCTGCTGGAAGACTATGAGAACAATCATGGCTCTTACCTGAAGAAGCGGAGCGAGTATCGCGAGCTTCGCAAACGAGTTGCCGCGGCCAAAACCGAGAGCCGCCGTTGCAACGAGAAGCTGCAGCGTCTCCTCAACGACGCCCGCGTCTCAACGCCGGACGAGTATCGGGCACTGGCCGAGAAGAAGTCGCGAGCCGAGAAGCTTCAGGCTCTGATTACCGATCTGAACGATCAGCTGGCCTCCATCAGTCGCGAAGAACCGGAACTGGCCATCGTCGAAGAAGACCTCGTCGACTTCAACGTCGACAGCAATCAGGAACGGATCGACATGCTCGGTCTGGAGATCGACGATCTCGACGCCGAGTACTCCGCTGCTCAGGAAGAACTCGGTCGCCTGCGTCAGACGCTGGAGACTCTGGAAAGCGACACGTCTTCAGACGATCTGAAAGCCAAACAGGCCCGCGTTCTTGATCGGGCAGCCGCTTCGTGGCGTGATCTGGAAGCCAACCGGATTGCCGCCTCGGCTCTCTCTCGCATGACCTCTGAATTCGAGCAGAAGTTCCAGCCGGAAACGCTGGCACGGGCTTCGGACTACCTGGCTCAACTGACCTGTGGACGCTACGGCCATGTTCGCACACCGGTCGGAACCCGCGAGCTGCTGATTCGCGAACAGGACGGCACGACGCGGAACGTTGGCGAGCTCAGCGATGGGACGCGAGAGCAGCTGTTCCTGTCGATCCGCATGGCGCTGATCGATACGTTCGCCGAAGAAGGCATCGAGATGCCGATCGTCTTTGACGACATCTGCGTGAACTTCGACCAGCAGCGAACCGAAGCAGCCGCCGAAACGCTGATGAACTTCGCGTCCAACAAACAGGTCCTGTTCTTCACCTGTCACCAGCATCTGGCCGGCATGTTTGAAGAACGCGAAGTCGAGCCGATCTGGCTGCCGGCACTGGCTCAGGCCAATGCGCGGCTGGCCGGCTGAAGTCAGCGAATTTGATTCAGTCTTTGCTGAAGTCGAGCCGGGCCTGAACGGGCAGGTGATCCGAAGGTGTCACGCCGTTGCGATTGATTTCGATAATCGCAGCGGACTGCACCCGGAAGCCGTTACTGATCGCGATCCAATCGATCCGTTTCTCACCCCGTGACTTCAGCGAGAAGTTCGTGAAGGTGCCTTCGTTCTGCTGAGCGTTCGGCTGCGCGACTCGCCAGGTATCCTGCAATGGCACCGAACCCGACTGCTCGAACAGGGCCTGATACGGCTCCGACTTCTCGGCGGCGTTGAAGTCGCCGGTAATCACAACTGGAGCTCCCGCGGCCATCTCGTTCACGCGACGACGAATCAGACGGGCCCCTTCAAGCCGAGCCGGCTCACTCTTGTGGTCGAGATGCGTGTTGAAGAACCAGAAGACGCGATCGGCGTTCTTGTGATCCTTCAGCTTCACCCAGGTGACCATGCGGGTACAAGCCGTGTTCCAACTCATGCTGCCGGGTTCATTGGGCGTTTTGCTCAGCCAGAAGTGACCCCCGTCGAGTTTCTCGAACCGCTCGGTTCGGTAGTAGATCGCCATCATCTCGCCCTCTTCGCGACCATCTTCCCGGCCAACGCCAAAGACCGAATACTCTGGCAGCTTCGAACTGAGATAGTCCCGTTGAAATCCGAGAGTCTCCTGGGTGCCGAGCAGATCCGGGTCAAGCTCCCGAACGGTCTCGACAACAAAGTCCTTCCGCTTGTCCCAATGATTCTCACCATCGCGAGCCGAGCCAAGGCGAATGTTGAAGCTGACGACATTGATCGCCGCTGTTGACTGGTCCTCAGCAGAAGCCCTTAAGTTCGGAGCGATGGTCAACAGCAGTGCAGCGAGCAGCAGGGGGAGTTTCATGCGGAAGTCCTCAAGGGGGGTGTCAACGAAAAAGCACGCCGATCGTCACGGGAGCGACCGGCGTGCCAGCAACATTGGTGCAAACGTTCTCAGACGGTTTCCCGTCCGAGTCGTGCTCAGGCTTCGTGCCCAAAGATCAGAGCGGAGTACGGAGCAATTGTGAACTCCACTTCTCCCTCGGTCTGCAACACGTGTCCTGGTCCCACGTCGTCGTAGGACTTACTGTAAAGATGGCTGTCGCTGTTGAACAGCGGTTTCCACTCTCCCGCCGATGGCATGTGCACCTTCACGGTGTGTGCCTGGCTGGAGAAGTTGACGGCGACGACCACATTGTCATCAGTCCCTCCCACGTACCAGCGATGGTAGACCACGACCTTGTGATGATCATCGACGTGCAGGAAGTTGATACCTGATCCGGTTAGCCCCTTCGTGTTTCCACGGGCGTTGAGTCGCAGGCGAATCAGATCGCGATACAGCCGAACCGTGCCCCGAAATTCCTCGGCTTTATCCCAGTCGAGGGGAACTGTGTCGCGGAACCACTCGTCTTCCAGGAATTCCTGCCCCTGAAACAGCATTGGGACGCCAGGAGCGGTCAGCGTGAGCACGGCTCCGAGGATCGATCGCTTCTTCGCATACCAGCTGTGTGGGGAATCGGGATTGATCTCGCTCGTCATCCGCGCCTGGCCATTGGCGACCTCGTCGTGAGACTCGGTGTAGGCCACTCGCTGGAACGGGTCTCCGTTGTAAGTTTTACAAAGGGCCTGCACAACGGCGTCCATCGAGCGGTCTTCGTCGTTGGGCTGCGTGAGCACGTCCCGAATCGGATGCACGAATGCGGCATCCCACTGAGCGTGGAATCCTGCTCCGCCGTCTTCGGGTGTTTTGGTGAGCCAGTCGTTCTTCTGCAGGTCCTCGGCAATCGTGATCTTGTCGGGGAACTGCTTGCGGATCTCGCCGTTAATCCACTGAGTCAGCGACCATCCTTCCGGAATGTCCTGTCCCGGGTCGCCGTGGCCTCGAACATTGCGGATGAACAGAGTCATGTCGTAACGCAGGCCGTCGACCCGGAAGTCGTTCAACCACATCATGGCGTTATCGTAGATATATTGCCGGACTTCGCCACGTCCGTAGTCAGGCCGCGTGAGCCCCCAGGGAGTTTCGGCTTTCCAGTCGTTGTAGAAGTAGATCCCTCCCATCTCGTGCTGATGCCAGCCGTCGAACTGCCACAGGTCGAGATCACTCGGTCCGAAATGGTTGTAGACCACATCGAGAACCACGGCGATGCCCCGCTTGTGAGCTTCCAGCACGAACTGTTTGAAGGCTTTGGGGCCGCCGTAACTCGACTCGACCGCAAAGATGTGAGCCGGGTTGTAGCCCCAGGAATAATCGCCGGCAAACTCAGCGATTGGCATCACTTCGATGCAGTTCACGCCGATCCGTTGCAGATGGTCGAGATCTTCGATGGCCGTGTGGAATGTCCCGGGCTGGTCGCCATCTTCAGACGTCGTGTAGGTTCCGATGTGCATCTCGTAGACGACCAGCTCGTTGATGAGCGGCATCTCGAAGTTGTCTTCCAGCCAGTCGAACGACGGATCATGAACGACCGCCTCGCCGACCGAGTTGGTCACTTCGCGGGCGTAGGGATCGATCCGCTTCAGTTTCTTGCCGTCGGCATGGATGACGAACAAATAGTGATCCCCGATTGAGGCGTTCTCGACCAGCGTATACCACTTTCCTCCTTCTTCCGCTTCGAGCTTATTGGCTTCATCATCCCAGTCGTTGAACGTACCGATGACTGAGACGGCGTCGGCGTGCGGGGCCCACACTCGAAACGCCACCCCGTAGTCTCCCGGGATCGCTCCCATCCCTTCAATACGTACAACCTGATCTGTACTCATCGACCCGAACTCCTGATTCTTTCCTGTATTCCTCACGATGGCCGAATCCGTTGATCGGCTCTCGCCTCGTTGATGAACGTTCTATAAAGAAGGCTCCTCGTCAGAGTCGTCGCCAGCGTGATTGCACATCTCGTGCCGGAATTCTGCAAGAGGGTCTGTTGAGGAATTTCCGAGCCGCGATCACATCCGAAAGTTTCGTATTGACTTTCAGAAAAACCTCGGTAACGGGTCGCTGAGCGTTCAGGCTGGACGCCCAGCGGTTCGTGACCGACCAGTGGTCGCCGATCGATCAGCGAGCGGCCGCGCGTCTACACCCGCTCCCGCGGAGCATTTTCCAAAGTTCTTTCCCGGTCCGGATTTTCCCCTACCTGCTAAAAAAACAGAGGGTTTCGGCCCGTCTCCGGGTCTGCCGGGGGAGTGGTCGCGAAGAAATTTCCCACGCTCCAATCGTTCTGGCACACCCGTTGCTTCTGGCCCCCTTCCAGACACAAGACGCTCACAGCGAATCACAGAAAAATCGCACTGAGCAGGCAGATAACTACAACCAAGAGAATCCTCAGGAAGGACTTTACCCGTGATCGACATCGACGCCAGCACCGCTCCCTACATCCCCACGCCTGAAGAAATCGAAGCTCAGTGCCGCCGGATTCGTGCCAGTTGGTCGGAAGAAGAAAAGCTCCGCCGAGCCAGCACCACACGCCCTGGGAAGTTCTGCAAGCGAGTCTTCCGCTGCCATCTGCCCGCTCAGGAAATGGAAGCTGTGGCGTAACGCCGGCTTCACTTAAGGAAAAACCGCCCGCCGCCGATTGAGGGGTGATGCTCGTTGCCGAACCAGAGCATCATCGGCCAGGGCGGTTTTTTCATGCGCGCTCCGAAGTTCACCCGCGAGCGCGGCCCCGGAACATGAGCTACACTTATGGCTCAATGACTCATTCCGGAGAGCCTGCAATGAACTGTGCAACCTGTGGCGGACCGCTTCATTTCGACGTGCTGAAAACGGGCGGGCTCTGTCCCCACTGCAACAGCCGCAATGCTCTGAGAAGCGACGTTCCTGCCGAAGGGCTCGATGTCCTGGAACTGTCGACCGAGTCACACTGCTCGCGCTGCGACTCTCCGATGAATGCGGCTCTATTGGATGGCCGCCCGGCCCAGTATTGCGGGCAGTGCCACGGCATCCTGATCGCTGACGAAGACTTTGCCGACGTCGTCTGGGAACGCCGAGCCAGCTACACCGGTCTGGATACGATTCCCGAGCCGATCGATCCCCGCGAACTCAGCGAACGGGCCTTCTGTCCCGACTGCTCGGCTCCCATGGATTGCCATCCGTATTACGGTCCCGGCAATGCGGTCATCGATGCCTGTACCCGCTGCGGCTGGATCTGGCTCGATTCCGGCGAACTGGAAGCAATCGAATCCGCCCCCGGCCGCCGCGGCCGCTGAACGATTTCCGATCACCGACTGAACGAAACAACGCCGACATTCCCCCTCGGGAACGCCGGCGTTGAGTTGTTTCGGTGGTATCAAATGCGAGAGGGGGGACTCGAACCCCCACGCCGTAAAGACACTGGATCCTAAATCCAGCGCGTCTGCCAATTCCGCCACTCTCGCTGAGTCGCAAGGCGTAAGATATCACACGCCTTACGGCAGAACAAATGTTGTCAGCAGGACATTCTTGGCCGCAACGCGGTTCACACGCCCGGTTCCGGCTGAGCCGTGGTGCCCGGATCCGAACCCCGCTGAAGTTCGATCTGCTGCTTGAGCAGATCCCGGATATCCCCGAGCAGTTGCTGTTCTGGATTCGGAGCCGGCGGGACCGATTCCGGCTCTTCCCGCATCATTTCGAGCAGGCGGTTCACCGGCTTGACGATCACGAAGAAGACGACGGTCGCCGTGATCAGAAACCCAATCACCGCGTTCAGTACCACGCCGACATCGAACACCCAGAGTTTCAGAGAAACTTCGGGGTCGCCACCTGCCAGGCTGATGAGCGGCTTCACGATGCCATCGGTGAAGGCCGTCACGATTCGGCTGAAAGCCGCCCCGATGATCACCCCCGTCGAAAGATCGACCACGTTCCCTTTCAGAATGAACTTCTTGAATTCGTTCAACACGTCGCTGTCCCCCTCACTGCAGTGACTCACCAGACTCGATCAAAACCGCTGCGGGGCGAGAGCTGTCATAACAGGCCCGCCTTCCACAGATCCGTTCTATCACGATTCGGGCAGGATGCGACCGGAATTCTGTCAGGAAAGCGATCTGGTCAGCGTTGCAGCCGTTCGCGGAAGGCGTTGAGCAGCTTGCTTTGGAACCGGTACGGATTCCAGACCGCCACGACTGTTCGAGTCGGCTTCTTTCCGGTGAAGGACCGATAGACACGCCGATCACTCTGATCGCACTCCCGAGCCATGGCGGGCACCATCGACACGCCATGGGACAGCGAGACCAGTTCCTGAACCATCGCCAGTTGACTGGTCCGCTCCACAGCGACGGGCTGAAAGGAACGGTTTCGGCAGAACGAGACGATGTTGTCAGACAGGCAGTGCGCTTCATCGAGCAGGACGAACGGGTACGGCTCGACGTCGCTCAAGCGGATCTTTTCTTTCTCGACCAGCGGATGCTCGGGCGGCAGGACAAGCAGGAGTTCTTCTTCAAACAGAACTTCGACTTCGAGATACCGAGCCGGCAGCGGCAGCGCCAGAATTGCCAGGTCGATCTCGCCCTGCGTGCAGCTCTTGAGCAGATTGTCGGTCGTGTTCTCCTGCACGATCAGCGTCGCCTTCGGAAATTCGTTGGCGAACTTGCGCAGCACATCGGGGAGAAAATACGGGGCGATGGTCGGAATCGCTCCAACACGGACACGGCCCGACTGCCCATCGTCGGTGATCTCAGCCTTCGTATCTTCCAGAATGGCCAGCACCTGTTGCGAACGAGCCTGCAGCAGCGTGCCGGCTTCCGTCAGCGAGACCGAACGGGTTTTCCGTTCAAAGACTGGCTGCCCTAACTCTTCCTCAAGCTTCTGGATCGAGCGGCTCAAAGCGGGCTGAGAGATCCCCAGATCCTCCGCTGCCCGGGTGAAATTCTGACGATCGGCGACGCGGAGGAAGTATCGCAGCTGATCCAGTTCCATCAGTGACCTTAATGATTAATAACTTGTGTGCATGGCCGGAAGTTGTGAAATGCATTGGAAGTGTCTGATGTGACAGGCGATACTGCAAGCGTGAACTTGGGGCGAGCCGCCCCGAATCTAAAATCAGAAATCGACTCTGTGTGCGTTCCCTCACACCATCCCCCTAAAGGAGACACCCATGGCAATTCGTACTTTCGCCGCCTGTGCGAGTCTCGCGGCGCTCGTGACCTGCGCGAGCTTTGCAGAGACCCGCAGCGGTAAGACGGCAAAAACAGAAGGAGAAGGCGGGGGCAATGCTGCTCAATGTCCTGTCATTGGCGACGTTCGTCCGCCGATGGCCCGCCACACCGCAGCCGGCTCCATGTCCAACAGCGACTGGTGGCCGAACCAGCTTAACCTCAGCATTCTTCACCAGAACTCGCAGAAGGGAAATCCCCTCGGCCCCGATTTTGACTACGCCGAGGAGTTCAAGAAGCTTGACGTCGAAGCCGTGAAGAAAGATCTCCACGCACTGATGACCGACTCTCAGGACTGGTGGCCGGCCGACTACGGTCATTACGGTCCGCTCTTCATCCGCATGGCCTGGCACAGTGCAGGAACCTACCGTGTGAGTGATGGTCGCGGCGGAGCCGGTTACGGCACGCAGCGGTTCGCACCGCTCAACAGCTGGCCGGACAACGCCAACCTCGACAAAGCCCGTCGTCTGCTCTGGCCGATCAAGCAGAAGTACGGCAACAAAATCTCCTGGGCCGACCTGATGGTTCTGACCGGGAACGTGGCTCTGGAATCGATGGGCTTCGAAACGTTCGGCTTTGCCGGGGGACGTGAAGACGTCTGGGAACCGCAGGAAGATATCTACTGGGGACCGGAATCAACCTGGCTCGGCGATAAGCGCTACAGTGGCGATCGCAATCTGCAGGATCCGCTGGCCGCCGTGCAGATGGGACTGATCTACGTCAATCCGGAAGGCCCGAACGGCAAACCCGATCCGCTGGCCGCCGCTCACGACATTCGTGAAACCTTCGGCCGGATGGCCATGAACGATGAAGAAACCGTCGCCCTGATCGCTGGCGGACATACGTTCGGAAAAGCTCACGGAGCCGCCTCGGCTGATAACGTCGGAGCAGAACCGGAAGCAGCAGGAATTGAAGAACAGGGACTCGGCTGGAAGAACAAGCACGGCAAAGGCAACGCGGGTGACACGATCACCAGTGGTCTGGAAGGAGCCTGGAACACGACCCCGACGCAATGGTCGAACGGCTACTTCGACAACCTGTTCGGCTACGAATGGGAGTTGACCAAGAGCCCGGCTGGAGCCCATCAGTGGGTACCGAAAGACGGAGCCGCCACCGACCTCGTGCCGGATGCTCACGATCCGTCCAAGACGCACGCTCCGATCATGTTCACGACCGACCTGGCTCTGAAAATGGACCCGGCTTACGGCAAGATCTCGAAGCGGTTCCACGAGAATCCCGATCAGTTTAAGGAAGCGTTCGCGAAAGCCTGGTACAAGCTGACGCATCGCGACATGGGACCCTACTCCCGTCTGATTGGCGACGATGTTCCCGAACCGCAGATCTGGCAGGATCCGGTGCCGGAAGTCGATCATGAATTGATCACCGAAGACGATGCCGCCGCTCTGAAAGAGAAGCTGCTCAACTCCGGTCTGTCCGCATCCGATCTGATCACCACCGCCTGGGCGTCGGCGTCCACTTTCCGTGGCAGCGACAAGCGAGGCGGCGCCAACGGGGCTCGTATTCGACTGGCTCCGCAGAAGAACTGGGAAGTGAACCAGCCGGAGAAGCTGGCCAAGGTTATCGAGAAGCTCGAACAGATCCAGAAGGAGTTCAACAACGCTCAGTCTGGAAACAAGAAGGTTTCACTGGCTGATCTGATCGTCCTCGGCGGCAACGCCGGTGTCGAAGCAGCTGCGAAGAAAGCCGGCCACGATGTTCAAATTCCCTTCTCACCGGGCCGTACCGACGCGACCGATGAGATGACCGATGTCGAAGCCATGGCCGTCCTCGAGCCGAAGGCCGATGGATTCCGTAACTATGTCGACAAGGAGATCGATCGTCCGGCGGAAGAACTGCTCGTCGACAAGGCGCAGCTGTTGACTCTGACCGCTCCGGAGATGACCGCACTCGTTGGCGGCATGCGAGTTCTGGACACAACCTGGGGCAGCGGACCGTTTGCCGAACTGGGGGTCTTCACCGACAACCCGGGGGCACTGACCAACGACTTCTTCGTGAACCTGCTCGACATGAGCACCGAATGGCAGAAGTCGCCGATGTGCGATCACTTCTTCGAAGGCCGCGATCGCGAATCGGGCGATGTGAAATGGACCGCCAGCCGGGTGGACCTCGTCTTCGGGTCGAACTCGCAGCTGCGAGCCATCGCCGAAGTCTACGCCAGTGACGATGCCGAAGAGAAGTTCGTCAACGACTTCGTCGCAGCCTGGACCAAGGTGATGAACCTGGACCGCTTCGACCTCGAACGCGACGTTCGCAGCGGCCACAAGGAACTGGTCCTCGGCCAGAAGTAATCGAACGCCGTTTCGCTCTCTGCTCCGGCGAAGAGTGAACTCTGCAACGAAAGAAACCCTCGGCTTGAGAGCGATCTCAGCCGAGGGTTTTCTGCTTCATGCTTTCAACGCGAGTGCACTACTTCTGGTACTTGATCTGCAGCTTGTCGATCTTTCCGTTGAATCGAAACGGCTTCCGATCGAAGTACGCTTCAGAGACCGGAGAGTAGCTGTCCATGCCAACGTCGAAGGAATCGTTGGCCGTAAATGCCAGGACTGCTGTCCGAGGCACCGTGCCGTGAGCGACTTCTTTTCCGTTCACCCGCAAAGTGACATCCGCTGATCCCCGGGGCTCGGAGATTCGGGTCTCGACTTCAATGGTCGCCTCGCCAGTCGGGAGCGTCTCGTTCGACTCCAGTCGGGTTCGTTCGATCTCGAAGAGGTTGTATTCGTAGTGGAGCTTGCCCTCGTCGACCCAGAGAGCGACACCACCGGAAAATGCTCCCAGTGCAAAGAGGACTCCTGACGAATCCTTCTCCAGATCCAGATGCACGGTGACAAGATTGCTGCGAGCGCCGACTTTCGGACCAGCGAATTCCGGCACGCCGACGACATCCTGCGTGTAGTTGAAAACGGTCGCCGGGTTCGAAGGAGCCGACTGCGGACTCCAGACAACCGACCAGAGACCTCCGCCAACCGGATACACCAGATTGGCCTTCGCTTCCTGAGCAAAGACCTTCTTCAGTTCGTCGAGCTTTTCGGGGTGCTGTTTGGAAAGATCAATCGCCTGCGAGTAGTCGTCATTGATGTTGTAGAGTTCCCAGCGATCGTTGTCCGGATTCCAGTTCTGAATTCCGGCGGGCAGACCGGGAACCCATGGAATACGCGGTCCCCACGCTGAGGCGAACCAGCCATCGGGAGTATAGACGCCTCGATCGGCCATGCACTCGAAGTACTGAGCCTGCTTGCGTCCCGGAGCATCGGCTTTGTCGAAAGTGTAGACCATGCTGATGCCATCCATGGCCTGCTGGGTGACGCCGTCGATCTCCTGGGGAGGCTCGATTCCGATCACATCGTAAACCGTCGGCACGATGTCGTTGACGTGGTGGAACTGTTTCCGCGGCTTCTTATCGGGCGTGATCGACTTCGGCCAGGAGATGGCCAGCGGAGTGCGTGTGCCTCCGAAATGACTGGCCGTCAGTTTCGTTCCCTGATGCGGAGTCGATCCGGCCCAGGCCCAGCCGGCGTGGTACATGTTGTCGGTCTTGTTGCTGCCGAGAACATCGAGTCCACCGAGTTCGTCCAGGGCTCGAATATGATCTTCAATTTTCGTCGCGATGCCATTCTGGGCGAGAAGCTCGCTGATGGTCCCGTGCTGACCTTCCGAACTCGACCCGTTGTCTCCCCAGACATAGAAGATCAGGGTGTTCTCTCGGAGTCCCAGTTCTTCAAGCTCGTCGACCAGGCGCCCGGCATGTGTGTCGGCGTGCTCGGTGAATCCCGCAAAGACCTCCATGAGTCTCAATTGAAATGCTCGCTCGTCCTCGGGGATGTCGTCCCAGCCGGCCAGCGTTTCCGGACGATCGGTCAATTGGGTTTCTTTCGGAATCCACCCGCATTCCTTCTGTTTGGCGAAGATCTCTTTCCTCAGCGCATCCCATCCCGCGTCGAAGCGTCCTTTGTACTTGTCGGCCCACTCCTTGAAGATGTGATGCGGACCATGCGAGGCTCCCGGTGCCCAGTAAACGAAGAATGGCTGATCGGGGGCGAGGGCGTTCTGTCGGCGAATCCAGGAGATCGCCTCATCAGCGATATCGACCGTGAAATGATAGTTCTCTGTTTCCGGCGTCTCGATACGTGTTGTATTTCGGACGATCGCCGGCTCCCATTGCGACGACTCGCCGGCCAGGAATCCATAGAAGTAATCGAAGCCGACGAGACGTCCGGTCGGCCAGCGGTCATACGGTCCCTGCGTGGTTGTCTGCTCGGCCGGTGTGTTGTGCCATTTACCGAATGCAGCCGTATTGTAGCCGTAGTATCCCAGGACCTTGGCCATCGAGGCCGTCGTGGCCGGCCAGTGTCCCGTGTAACCGTCCCAGTCGTTGGCCAGCTCGGCGATCTGTCCGAAACCGACGCGATGATGATTCCGTCCGGTCAACAACGAAGCTCGCGTCGGCGAACACATCGCGGCGTTGTGAAAGCGGTTGTACGTGATCCCTTCCTCGGCGATTCGCGAAAGCGTTGGCGTTTTGATCGGACCACCGAATGTTTCCGGTAACGCAGGTCCGACATCGTCGAGCATGATAATGACGATGTTCGGGGCATCAGACGGCAGATGATGGACCGGTTTCACCGGCTTGTACGTCGATTCGGCAATCGTGGGGCCAGCCGTACTTGGTGAAGGCTGCGGCGGAAACGGAAGCCGTTCCTGAGCCGGTACGGTTTTGATGAATAACGCCATCGCCAGAATAGCGAGACCATACTTGAAGAGAGAGAGTCGCATACTTTCCTTCCCGAACGAAGACGAGAGGTCTTTGTTTCCCGGCCCGGCAGAGATGTGAAGAAGTTCGTCTGAATGACGTCCCGTGATATGACAGCGGATCACTGAACATACCGAGCCTGACAGCAGTCCTCCAAGCATAGGGATCAAATGTTCTTAGAAAACTCATCTTTCTTCCGCGGCCACCGGTAAAGTGCTCGTGATCTTCCGAGTCACCACGGGGCGGCAAAGGCTTTCAGAATGCCAGAAAGAATAAGAGCCCCGGAACGTGTCGTCGCGGGGCTCTTGAAATGCGCGGGTGCTGGCGGAGTGATTACAGTTCGCCGAGGATCAGTCCGTCATCGCGGATGCAAAGACGCTGCAGGGTCACTTCCGACATATTCTCCGACAGGAAACGAACGCTGCCATCGCCCAGCAGGGTCTGGACGCCTCCATCGTGATTGGATGACAACGGATTGTTCTGCGTGTAGGAGTAGAGATAGCCTTCGGAAGACGAGGTCATGGCGTCGGAGTTGATGGGATAGCGGACCGAAATCTGATTCGCAATCCAGCCCGACAGAGCCTTGGGGCCAATCCACATGCCGCCAGAGAACGAACCGACGCGGTTGTCGTACTCATTCCCGACCGTGCCGCGAACTCCCAGTACGTCTCTGGTCGGGCGGCTGTTCTCGCTGACCATCAGCGTGTTGCTCGTTCCATCCCGCAGATCTCGCATCCGAGTTTTACTGCGCGTGTAGATCGTTCCGTTGGTGGCGTAGTGTCCGTAAGAGCCAGGCGTGTAAAGGTCGGCCTGCGTATTCGGATTGCGGGTGTGGCCGGCAATCGCGACGTACTCAGCAACCTGCAGTCCCACCGTTGAAGAACCAAAGGATCCCACCTGACCGGACGGAACGGCTCCATCTTTCACACTCGGCAGGGGCGAACTGGGACAGGTGATGTACGAAAGACGCACCTGAGCATGCAGATCGATATCTTCCGCCGTGCAGCCGCATCCTGACTGATACATGAACGAGCTGTGTTCCCCAAAGGTGAGACCATCGTACACGGCCGACTGTTCCATATACGGAAGAATGTAGACGTGCCACGATGCTCCCCGGGCATAATAGCCGTTGGCGGGAAAGACCGAGAACGTATCGTGGTAGTTATGGAGGGCCAGCCCCATCTGTTTCAAATTGTTCTTGCACTGCGAACGTCTTGCGGCTTCGCGCGCCTGTTGAACGGCTGGCAGCAGCAGAGCAACCAGGATGGCGATGATCGCGATCACAACGAGGAGTTCGATCAGCGTGAACGCTGTGCGGCGGGTTGAGTTCCCATTGGGCATGGTGACACTTCCTTTTGCGTCTGTCGACGCAGCTAGAGCAGTTGACTTAATGGTGTAGCCGGTCCGCCCGCATAAGCTGCCGTGTTTCAGGCCAAAGTTCATGCGGACATACGGTCGAGCGATCAGCTCTAAAGAAATCAGATACGGATGGTTTCGAGGCGACCTGAAGCGTCGGGCCGCTTATTTGCTCTCCAACGCGAAATCGTATTGCCCGGTGCTCTCACTCACCTCCGCGGTCAATGTTGACTGGGCGTTGTACTTCGTTGGCAGGATCTGTTCGGTCAGCGGATTTCCTTCTTCGTCCTGTTTCCCCGGGAGTTCGCGGACCGCCGTGATCATCACACGGTGTTGCCCGGGCAGGGCTCCTTCGCGATCGGAATCGAACAGCAGCTCGAAATGTCCGGACTCATCCGTCCGGCCCGCGGAGCTTCGTCCTTCACCGCTTTGCGGCTGGAACTGAACAATCGCCTGAGCGAGCGGCTGGCCATCCAGAGTGACCGTGCCGGCAACCGGAACCGTCTGAACGCCGTCGTCACTTCCGCCACCACAGCCGGCGGCGAACAGGAACACGAAAACAGAACAACACATCAAACCGGCAGCCTTCAGGCGGCCGGGACGCACTTTGATCAATGACATAAATGGAGGGCACTTGCAGTAGGTGAGGGAATCGTGGGGGGGGGTCGTTTGGGTGGGGAGTCTGTCGAGACTCGGAAGAAGACTGAGGCAAGTCCGATGCCGCGGGCAGGACGATCCCCGGAAAAAGCTCAAGTTTTCTCGAAGTTGGCCAGAATCGCCTCGTTTCCCGCCGGAAAATGGGGATAGCGACTGGGCGTGTCCAGGGGGCAGACGAACCGCGACATCGGTTCCGGTGCACGGAAAGTGGTCAGAGCTGCTGCGGCGGTAAGCCCCGGAAACACAGACCGAATCGATTCTTTCCCGCGAACCGCCGCGGCGATGGAGTGTCCTTTCGGTTTCTCGGAACCGTCGAACAAGTCCGTGGACCTGTTTCGACTTCAACGGAGCAATCCGTTTAAGTCCCGGCGGCCACTGAGTATAATGAGCCGTTCTGACGACCCGGTTTAGAGCCGATCCGGCGGAAATAGCGACGACGAATGTAAAGAGGTTTCCGGACAGGCTCTTAGTCCCTCTTCTAAAAACCGCCGATGTGATCGGCCGGATGTGGAAAACGCGATGAGTTCGACCAGTTCCAAATCGAGCGCGGATGTCATTTCGCTGTTTGATCAGTACGTCATTCCCAACTATGGCCGCTATCCGATCTGCCTGACCCACGGGGAAGGCTCTTACGTCTGGGATGCCGAGGGGAACCGCTATCTCGACCTGTTTCCAGGCTGGGGCTGCAACATTCTCGGATACTGTCCGCCGAAAGTCGTCGAAGCCGTCCGCGAGCAGGTCACGCAGCTGATTCACGTGCCGAACACCTGGTACACCGAAGCTCAGGGGGAATTCGCCAAAGAGATCTGCAGCCGCAGCTTCGGGAAGGCCTTCTTCTGCAACAGTGGAGCCGAGGCGATTGAAGGGGCCATCAAACTGGCTCGCCTGCACACGCCGGAAGAGAAGTACAAGATCATTACGTTCCAGAACGGCTTCCACGGTCGAACGCTCGGAGCAGTCACGGCGACCGCGCAGCCGAAGTATCATCAGGGCCTCGGCCCGCTGGTGGCCGGCTTCCAGTACGCTCCGCACAACGATCTGGATGCGGTCCGCGAACTGATCGACGACGAAACCTGCGGCATCATGATCGAGCCGGTGCAGGGCGAAGGGGGCGTGAACACCCCAGCCGACGGCTTCCTGCAGGGACTCCGCGACCTGGCTGATGAACACGGTCTGGTCCTGATCTTCGACGAAGTTCAGACCGGCATGGGCCGACTCGGCACCTGGTTCGGGCATCAGAAGTACGGCGTTCAGCCCGACATCATGACGCTCGCCAAGGGCGTCGCTGGGGGCGTTGCTTGTGGAGCGTTCATCTGTCGCGATGAGCTGGCTCCGTCGCTTCGCCCCGGCATGCATGCGAGCACGTTTGGCGGCAACCCGCTCGCCATGGCCGCCGGGATTGCCACAGTCCAGACGATTGAAGAAGAGAATCTGCTTGAGCACGCTCAGCAGATGTCGGATCGCTTCCGCGCTCACTTCGAGCCGCTGCTGCAAGAACTGCCGATTCTCCGTGAACTGCGGATCGCCGGAATGATGGTCGGCCTCGACCTGACCGTGCCGGGGGCTCCGCTGGTTCGCCGCTGCATGGAGAAGGGGATGCTGATCAACGTGACGCACGATACGGTCGTCCGTCTGTTGCCGGCTCTCAATATCACGCCGGAAGAGGTTGATCAGGGAGCCGAACTGCTGATCGACGAGTTGCGGACCCTCTCGGCCGAATCGTAGAGAAGTCTTGCGGCAAACAGGCCTGTCTGCTCATAATAGCTCTTTGCGATTTCGAGCGGCGTTCGCTGTGGTTCCGAGGCGTCCCCTCACTTTACGCAAATACCCTGACGTACCAGGCCGGCCAGCCAGCCGGCCTGTCTGCATTTCTGTTTCCAGTCTGGATGTCGTTTGACCAGTTGAGATTCCCTCATGAAAGTGAAGCACCTTCTGTCCCTGCTCGATCTGAGCCCCGAGGAAACGCGTGACATCATCGAGCTGACGACCAAGCTCAAAGCTCAGCAGACGACCGGTAAACTGAAACCGATGCTCGATCGGAAGGTGCTGGTACAGATTTACGAAAAACCGTCCCTGCGAACCCGTGTCAGCTTTGAATCGGCCATGATTCAGCTCGGCGGTTCGGGCATGTTCATGTCGGAAAAAGAAGCCGGCCTCGATGGCCGCGAGTCACTGGAAGATGTCGCCCGCGTCGTCAGTCGCTTCGCCGATGTCGTCGTCCTGCGGACCTTCTCCCAGAAGATGATCGAAGACTTTGCCGCCGCGGCAACCTGCCCGGTCATCAACGGCCTTTCCGACGATTATCATCCCTGCCAGGCACTCACCGACCTGCTGACCATGCGGGAACACTGCGGCGACCTCGCCGGGAAAACGCTGGTCTACCTGGGCGATGGCAACAACGTCGCCAAGTCGCTGGCGATCTGCTGTGCCGATATGGGTGTGAAGTTCATTCTCTCCGCCCCCGAGGGGTACCAGTTCGACGACGAGTTCGGCAAGATCATCAAGAAGCGGAACGCCAAGGCCTCCGTAACGATCGAAGCTGATCCGAAAGTGGCCGTCAAGAAGGCCGACGTCGTCTACACCGATGTCTGGGCCAGCATGGGTCAGGAGAAGGAATCGGCCAAGCGAAAGAAGATCTTTGCTCCCTACCAGATCAACGGCGATCTGCTGAAGGCGGCTCCTAAGAGCGTAAAGTTCATGCACTGCCTGCCCGCCAAACGCGGCCTCGAAGTGACCGACGATGTCATGGAAAGCCCGAACAGCATCGTCTTCGACCAGGCCGAAAACCGCATGCACGTCGCCCGCGGCGTCTTCGCCTGGTTGATGACCTGATCCACTCCCGTACCGGCGGCATCCTGCCGCCGAATGGACGTGACTTCCCCGCAGACGTCGAATCGCTCTCAACCGTTCCCTGAGCGATTCTTACTCCTTCATTGCAGCCAACGCGTTTTTGGCGGCAGGATGCCGCCGGTACGAAATGCGAGGCTCGCTGAGATTGGAACCGCACGCTCATTCGCTGGGATACGCTGCGCTATCCCAGCCCTCTCGGGGCAGGACGAAGCAGGGTGCGTTTTAACGCACCAAACCACACAGGACGTAACACACTATCAGCGTGACAAAGCCCCGGGACGTCGATCAACTTTTCCAAGAGTCGCCTCGTATAGTCGCGACTTCAAATCAATCGAACGTTCCCCAATCGGAACTCCGATCCGACGGTGCGTCAAGACGCACCCTACCGGAGTAGAGTCCACCGCAGTGCCCAAACGTAGCGGCGGCATCCTGCCGCCGAATGGACGTGACTTCCCCGCAGGCGTCGAATCGCTCTCAACCGTTCCCTGAGCGATTCTTACTCCTTCATTGCAGCCAACGCGTTTTCGGCGGCAAGATGCCGCCGGTACGGGATGAGACGGCTGCGATCTCTCAGCCTACTCTTGCTTGTCCTGCTTTTTGAGTTCCTGGCGGATCGCTTTTGCGGCCAGTTCGGCGAGGCGGGCGGAGCCTTCGGTGGTGAAGTGGACGTCGTTCGGTTTCTGGACTTCGGCCATGTGCTGCATCACGTAGGTGTGATGATCGTCGGTCGGGATGCCGTTTTCGGCCATAATCTTCGCGGCGACTTCGTTATATGGTTTTTCTTCGCCTTCGATGCGTCCCCGGGAGTCCTTCGGCACAGGCGTTGTGTTCCGCCAGATCAGAGCGGCGTCTGTCTGCTTGAGACGTTTGACGAGCTTGCGGAGATTCTCTTCGTACTCCTCGATCGGCACCTGATGCTGTCCGACACCGGCTTCGGTCCGTTTTCCATCTTTGTCCATGTAAACCAGATCGTGCAGACCCCAGTTGAAATGGATCACATCCCAGTTGCCGTCCCGGAGCCACGAGTCGATGTTGGCGACGCCTCGAGTGGTCGGGCCGCCATTGGCCGGGATGCGATGAATGTTGGCTTCACCCTTCATCAGTTCGCGGAGAGCCGGTGTGTAACCGATCGAGATCGAATCGCCAATGATGAGCACGCGAGGCAGACTCGGATCCTCGATGACTTCGGCGAACGCCGGATTCTGCTTAGGCTTCGTCTTGTAGGTCTGAGCCTGGAGAGACGTTGAGACGAGTCCAAGAAGCATCGCGGTCAGCAGCACGTAACGCATGGTCGTTTCCTCAAAAGGGCGGTGAAATGTTTTTCTCACCTTGCCCAAGGCGGCCATGCACGTCAAGCGTCTGCGATCAGGCGGGACTGACCGGAGCGAGTCGCATCAGTTCGGTCAGCTTGTCGGGATCCACCGGCTTGACGAGGTGGTGATCGATGCCGGCTTCTTCCGACTTCTTCAGGTCCTGGGCATCGCCCCAACCGGTCACGGCGATCAGGGTCAGCGGCTGGTTGGCATATTCGAGCCGCAGACGACGAGCAAGCTCGTAGCCATCCATACCCGGCATGCCGATGTCGAGCAAAATCACATCGGGTCGAAGCGACTTGGCGATCCGCAGTGCTTCGAACCCATCGTGGCAGATCTCGGCAGTGAAGTTGTAGAACGACAGCAGACTGGCCATCGTTTCAGCCGCGTCGACATTGTCGTCGACAATCAGCACCTTGTGCTCTTCCGGACCGGTTTCGGATTGATCCTGACTCGGCAGCTTCGGGAACAGGGTCCCGATCGACGAATCGGAATCGAGGCCGCGATCCGCTCCTTCGGGGACATGAACGAGAGGAATGCCGAATTCGAAGCGGCTTCCCTGATCGGTTCCCTTGCTGAAGACGTTCAGTCGTCCGCCATGCATCAAGGCAAACTGACGGGCGATCGGAAGCCCGAGTCCCAGTCCGCCCTGATCCCGTTGAGCAGCGACATCGGAACGGGTGAAGAGCTGGAAAACGTGTTCCTGCATCTCGGCGGAAATACCGATCCCGTTGTCGACCACTTTGAGGATGGCTTCGTTCTTCCCTTTTTCGAGAATGACCTGAATACGGCCTTCTCGCGGGGTGTATTTCGCGGCGTTCGTCAACAGATTGGTGATGATCTGCACGAGCCGATTGCTGTCGCCATCCACGATCACCTTGCTGGTCGGCAACAGAACCTGCACGCTGTGATGCCGCTCTTCCATGGCCGACTTGGCCTGAGCCAGTGCGAGTTCAACCAGATCGCGCAGGTCGACGTGCTTGAGCTCCAGCCGGATTTTCCCGTGAACGAACCGGGAGACGTCGAGAAGGTCATCGACGATGTGAACCAGTTGCGTAAGCTGCCTTGAGATCGTCTTCAGAACACTCTTCCGTTCTTTCTCCGCCATCTCCCCCTGCTGCAGCATCACCAGTCCATTGCGGATCGGGGCGAGCGGGTTGCGAAGTTCGTGAGCGAGAAGAGCGAGAAATTCGTCCTTGCGTCGATCGGCGATCTGAAGTTCCGCCGAGAGAATTTCGATCTGTTCGACGTGGCGGCAACGAAGGCGATTCTGTCGCGTCACGCTGTAGAAGAGCGAAATTGTCGCTGCTCCAACCGTCGCGTAGATTCCGAGAGCGAGCATATCGCCCGGATCGGTCACCTCAATGCCCTGTCGGGGTGGCATGATGTACGTCGCAGCGGCCACGATGCCCAGAAACAGGGAAAAGACTGCGGGGCCAGTGCCGGCCATCCACGCAGTGAGGAGCACGGAAAGCAGATAGGTTCCGAACGGAACCCGATCGCCAATCCAGGGATCCAATTCGATTCTCAGCAACGTCGCGATGACCGTGCTGAAAACGGCGACACTGTACCTGAGGACTCGATCCTTCGTTATTGCGTCCATTAAGCATCCTGCGGTGAGATCGCTGGTGATGATCCCGTCGGAATGATGTCCAAACGAGAGCCCCGTAATGCACCTGCCTGATCATCCACGTTGATCCGAGACGCATTTCGGGCGGCTCCAATCATACCAACTGCAATCCGCCATTCAAGGATCACTTTGAGCGAGAGCGCAACTTCCCTTCGGCGGGTTACTACGACAGGCGCTTTTCGAGTTGTTTCCCTTTGCGTTTCCACTGGTTCTGCTGCCGGGCAATTGCCGCCGGACTGCCCTCGATATCCATGATCAGCGCCCGGACCTGCTCGCGAGCCGCCTCATCGTTTCCCGATCGATGCAGACACTGAGCCAGCCGATACAAACCTTCCGGCTGCCGCCAGCGATCGACGTGAGCCGCGAGATGCTGCTGAGCCTCCTGCCAGCGTTCCAGCTCCATCAGCAGTCGTCCGCGGGCCAGAGAGACATCGCCGAACTTGTAATCGGGCTGCTCAGCCAGAATCTCATCGATCTGCGGCAACGCTTCGGCGGGCTGCTTTTCATGCTCCAGACACAGGGCCAGTCCCCACTTGGCCTGAAGATTCGTCGGCTCCCGGTCGAGCGCCTCGCGATACGATTGAGCCGCGTCTTCAAAGCGACGCATCTCCCGCTGCTTTTCGGCCAGTTGAATCCAGTGATATGGATTTCCAATCTGACGGGCAGCGATCTCCCGCTGTCGCAATTCGCGGGTCTGAAACTGTCCGACAAACTGTTTCAGCCGGCGGAAATCATTGCGGGGCACGTAACGGGCAAAGAAATAGACAATCGCCCCGAGTGGCTGCAGAAACAGCATCACAATGATCCAGATGCCCCGGTCGGGATCACGCAGGGCACAATCGTAGATCATCCAGATCAGGAATGCGGAGTACACAATCCCGAGGAATCCGAAGAAAGCGCCGCCCGGAATCCAGAAAAATCCCATCAGTGTTCGGCATCCTGAATTGTCTGTGAGAGAAGCAGAACCATTTCGACACCCTGCAGCTGCCGAGCCGCCAGATCTTCCCGCGTTCCGCTCCGCACCCCTTCACAGACATCGACAAAGCGATGCGGCGACCATGGAGACAGGCTGTCGTTCCGGGCTTTCGCATAACGCTCCAGCGTCGGATACAGCGGATGCTGCCCGACGTTCCGGAACCAGTACTTCGAGTTCGAATAATCGCCCTCCCGACGATGCATAATCGCATGCCAGTAGTCGCCGGCTTTATGGCGCCCGTTGAACTGCACCGACTGCGAATAGCTGTGCGACGTATCGAGATCGTCGAACCACTGGAACAACCCCGCGATAACGGCCTGAAAGTCGGGACTGTCCCGCTTCAGCTGCTCAGGCAGCCAGTTCTTCGCATCGTGCAGCAGATCGGGAACATCGTCGCCCGGGAAGCGGCTCGATCGCGGTTCAAGCACCGGCAGTTCCGGATCGCTCATCTCCCAGCAGATCGAAGCACACGGGAACGGCATCGTCTTCCGCCACGGCATCATTGCGTAGGCGGAATGAACGGCTTTCGTTTCTTTCAGTTTCGCCAGCAGAAGATCGTGTGGAGCGATGATCAGGCCGACCCGCGTGAGCGGCATCCAGAGCGATGCGATCTGCCCGCCGAGCTGACGGTAGGCAAAATCGGAAAACGAGTTCGCATGATGCGGCCACCAGATCGCCGCCCGCTCGTTGGCGTGATCATCGAGCTTCGACAGATTCGTCAGCATTTCCCGAATGGGGAGTTCTTCGCAGAGAGCAACCAGAACCGTATCACAATCGGAAATCGCCTCGATCAGCCCCTCGGCATCACGCAGAGACTTCACCGTTCGGGCCTGGAGCGTTTTGTATTCAGAAAGATCAGGGAGATC
This sequence comes from Planctomycetaceae bacterium, assembly GCA_017795105.1. Lineage (GTDB taxonomy): Bacteria > Planctomycetota > Planctomycetia > Planctomycetales > Planctomycetaceae > Rubinisphaera. The sequence goes on along the minus strand of CP051247.1, from coordinate 3,067,957 downwards.
GTCAGACAACGTCAGAATGGTGCAGGACATGGCATCGTTCGCTTTGCAGAAGGCGACTCACAAGAAGGCGGACTCAGCATGAAACCGCAGAGAAGCCGTTTACGCAGACCTTAACACTATTGTCCGATTTCCGTCGACCATGTCGATACGGAAAACCGCAACGGGAACGTTCTCGGGAAAGTCGCCGGTGCGAACGAAAGCCGCACGAGGCTGCGATGACGTTAGGCGTAGTGGGGTAGCCCCGGTTGATTCAACCGGGGTGGCGAGAGACGTGGGATTTATTGCCCAGAAGGTCTTGAACAGATGACGAATAGCCAGCCCAACCTTGTTACTCAGGCGACTCTTGTCCCTTCGCCCCCTTCAGGGGGAGAAGGTGCCCGAAGGGCGGATGAGGGGGCGGTGAACCAGCGATGTTCCATACACATAAGAACAAATTCGAACCAACGGCCCGTGAAGCATGTCACCCGCATTTCCCCCTCACCCTAACCCTCTCCCCCACGGGGGCGAGGGAACTTACTCACTACGTGGCCCCGGTACGATCTTCTCCGCGTTTCGCGTGGCCCCGAACGAGTCTTCCGGGCCACCCGTTTCGGGAGAATCGGGCTGGATTCCCGAACCGTATACAAGCCGCGGTTGTCGCCTTAAACTAGCGGCTGTCACCGTCCGCTCCGAAGTTGTGCCACTGGCTCTGCCAGTGATGGCAGCGTCTGGAGCGATGCAATACGTCACTGGCGGAGCCAGTGTCACCCGACGATTCGTCTCCTTCCTACAGCTGAATTCAGACTCATGCCCCGTTACGACCACAGCTCGATTGAACCGAAATGGCAGGCCTTCTGGGCCGAGAATCGCACTTTCGAAACCCCGGACCAGCCCAAAGAGGGCTCCGCCGGGAAGCTGTACGTCCTCGATATGTTCCCCTATCCCTCCGGCGATGGCCTCCACGTCGGCCACCCGGAAGGGTACACCGCGACCGATATCATGTGCCGCTACGCCCGGCATCAGGGCAAACACGTCCTTCATCCGATGGGCTGGGACGCCTTCGGTCTGCCCGCCGAACAGCACGCGATCAAAACCGGCACGCATCCCCGCGATACGACCTACAAGAACATCGACACGTTCCGCCGTCAGTTGCAGATGCTCGGCTTCAGCTACGACTGGAGCCGCGAAATCTCAACCACGGACGAAGAATACGTCCACTGGACGCAGTGGATCTTCCTCCAACTCTTCAACTCCTGGTTCGATCCGACGTTCGAATGGACTGGACCCGACGGCGTGAAACGGACCGGCAAAGCCCGGCCGATTGCCGATCTTCCGATTCCTGACGACGTCAAATCGCAGGGCGAAACCGCTATCCGCAGTTATCAGGATGAACGTCGCCTCGCCTATCAGAGCGAAGCCCCCGTCAACTGGTGTCCGGCTCTCGGCACCGTGCTCGCCAACGAAGAAGTGACCGCCGAAGGCAAGAGCGAACGCGGCAACCACCCCGTGGAACGCCGCAAGCTTCGCCAGTGGATGTTGCGGATCACCGCGTTCGCCGAGCGGCTTCTCAATGAACTCGAACCGCTCGACTGGCCGGAATCGGTGAAGTCGCTTCAGCGGAACTGGATCGGCAAGAGCATAGGAGCCGAGGTCGACTTCTTCGTGCTCGAACCGGGCAAGAAAGCGGATGCTTCCGACAAACGGCTCGATCAGCGCGCCTCGTCCGGCTATCCGGCCAAACCGGGTGACGATGTCCTCCGCGTCTACACCACGCGGCCCGATACGCTCTTCGGCGCGACCTACATGGTCGTCGCTCCCGAGCATCCGATTGTCGATCGCATCGTTACGGCTGAGCAGAAAGAAGCCGTCGAAGAATATCGACGGAAGTCGGCCAACAAGACCGATCTCGACCGCACCGATCTCGCCAAGGAAAAGACCGGCGTCTTCACGGGAGCCTATGCCCTCAATCCGGTGAATGGAGCCGAGACGCCGATCTGGATCGCCGATTACGTCCTCATGAGTTACGGCACCGGAGCCATCATGGCCGTGCCGGCTCACGATGAACGCGACCTCGAATTCGCCCAGACCTTCGACCTCCCGGTTATCCCCGTGGTGCAGCCGCCCGATGAGAAGACCGATCCGATCGGCTTCACCGATCCCGGCACCGCCGTCAACTCGGGTGACTACGACGGCACACCGACCGCCGAGTTCAAGAAGAAGATCACCGCCGATCTCGCTCAGCTCGGACTCGGACGCGAAGCGGTCAACTATCGTCTTCGTGACTGGCTCTTCTCGCGGCAGCGTTACTGGGGCGAGCCGTTCCCGATCTGGCATGAACTCGATGCAGACGGCAACCCGACCGGCATGATTCGCGGCGTCGACGAAAGCGAACTCCCCGTCACGCTTCCCGACATGGACGACTTCGCCCCCAAGGGGACGCCCGATCCGCCCCTCTCTGCTGCCCCGGAAAGCTGGCTCTACAAAACGGCCGCGGACGGCACCCGTCTCCGCCGTGAAACCAACAGCATGCCGCAATGGGCCGGCAGCTGCTGGTACTACTTGCGGTTCTGCGATCCGAAGAATACCGAAGCCTTCATCGATCCCGAGAAGGAGAAGTACTGGCTCCCGGTCGACTGCTACATTGGCGGAGCCGAGCACGCCGTGCTGCATCTCCTTTACTCGCGCTTCTGGCACAAGGCGCTGTTCGACCTCGGACACCTCAGTAAGCCCGAACCGTTCCAGAAGCTCGTCAACCAGGGGATGATCCTCGGCGAAGCGGAGCTCACCGCCTATCGCATCGCCGATGAATCGGCTTACAGCGACAAGCGCGATGAGAAGTTCGCCACCGATCTTCAACGCCCGTGGGTTTCTGCCCGCAACGTGACCGAAGAAGACGGCCAGTACGTCGAAAAGGAAACCGGAGCCGTCCTCGAAGCGGTGATGATCGACAACGACCAGGTCACCAAAAAGGGGAACGACTTCGTGCTCAAGGACGACGCCAGCATCGTTGTTGAGTCGCGGGCGCACAAGATGTCGAAGTCTCGCGGCAACGTCATCAACCCGGACGACATCGTGAAGAACTACGGAGCCGATGCACTCCGACTCTACGAGATGTTCATGGGCCCGCTCGAACAGACGAAGCCCTGGAGCATGTCGGGCGTGGAAGGGGTTTACCGTTTCCTCGGTCGCGTGTGGCGAATGATGGTCGATGACGCCGCCGAGTCGGTCACGCTCAACCCCGCGATCAAGGACGTCGAGCCCACCGAAGCTCAGGACCGCGTGCTTCACAAAACGATCAAAGCGGTGACCGAGGACATCGAGAAGCTGTCGTTCAACACGGCCATCAGCCGCATGATGGAATTCACCAACGAATTCAGCGGCCAGAACCCGCGTCCGAAATCGGCGATGAGCCAGTTCCTCCTGCTCCTCAGCCCGTTCGCCCCGCACCTCGCCGAAGAACTCTGGCAGGTCCTCGGCCACAGCGATTCTCTCGCCTACGCCGCCTGGCCAAAGTTCGACGAAGCCAAACTCGTCGAATCCGAAATCGAAATCCCGGTCCAGGTAAACGGCAAACTCCGAGCAAAAATCAAAGTCCCCGCCGGCTCAGATGCCAAAGCAATGGAAGCAGCGGCGAAAGCCGACGAATCCGTCGCGGCTCAACTCGAAGGCAAGCAGATCGTAAAAACAGTCTGCATCCCGGGACGACTGGTGAACTTCGTGGTGAAGGGGTAACGGACGCCTTAATGGGTGTGCCACTGGCTCCGCCAGTGCGATTTGTCAACCGGCGTTGACTCTTCTCTGCGACTCCATAGAGCATGCCCCGTTACGGTATGGGCATCTGACGTCTGCCGTCGTGGCAGTAACGTAGGTCAGGCACCGCCTGACGCGAATGTTCCAGCAGTGTCCTTTTTCCGTCAGGCAGTGCCTGACCTACTCGCTACTCGCTTTCGAAGCGTTGCATTTCATCGAGTGTATCTAAAAAGTTGGCTCGAAGATCCTTTAGTTTGTCATCGGCGAAGATTCCGTCTCGAATCAATGAGAGGTCATCTTCCAGTGATATCAGCTCAACAAATGGATCTTCATAAAGCAGGTGCTCATCACGCAAATACTCGTAGCAACGCCGGACTGCCGATTGGACATCCACGTTTCCGGCTCGGACGTGTTGGGCCAAACTCCCCATACCCCGGCATGTCGAGATGAGATCCTTCGTATTGACCGGAAGCTGATTCAGTAGTTCGATCACACGGGACCTCGCAAATCCTCGGCCTACCGAAAGTTCAAGAAGGCCGGTCGGAGGATCGGCAGCGAGTTCGATCTCTGTATCAGTCCATGCAATCAACTCCTCAATTGAAGCCGCACCGAGTATGTAGGCGACTCGCTTCTCATTGGCGCGTTGTTCGAAAGTGGCAGACATCGTTTCCAACAATCGGCAGATTTAGCAGGGTCGCAAGGCTACAAGAGTGGCGACAGGATGGCCCGGAGGTTCACCTCCGGGTGACGAAGCCACAAGCAGTCGCCCGCAACCGTTGGCAAACCGCAGACGCGGAGTCCGGGAAAACACAACTTGCCTGCCGTGGGATGTGACCCGTCCAGAACCGAAGTCCGTCAATGGGAAACTGCTTGTTGCTGCGCAACCCGGAGGTAAACCTCCGGGCCATCCCGCCAAAATCAAAGTCCCCGCCGGCTCGGATGCCAAAGCGATGGAAGCAGCGGCCAAGGCGGACGAATCCGTCTCGGCTCAACTCGAAGGCAAGCAGATCGTGAAAACAGTCTGCATCCCGGGACGACTGGTGAACTTCGTGGTAAAGGGGTAACGGACGCCTCAACGGGTGTGCCACTGGCTCCGCCAGTGGGATTTGTCGGCCATCGTTCGATCCAGCTCTCCGATCCGATTATGCCCACGCAAGCGTGGGCATGGCACCCGGCAAGAATCCTCTGTTGCTCTATCAGGAGAGCTTATCGACACGCGCGATCAGTCCACTCCCAAACCAATTAACATCGTCTATCTGGAATATAGAGCGAAAAAATCCGACGGATTTCTGACCGTATTCAAAATTTACAATCGCGTTGCCGCCGGCTCTAGAAGCACGTGCCGCCAGTTCTCGCTTAACGTCCTTCAGCGTTTTTAGCTGCGACTGCGTAACGAGCATTCCACCGATCTCAATCTTAACTGGCTTCAGTGGCTCACATTTATCAGGCATCCCTTCGTAGAATGCGATACCGTCTTGTTGTGTGACGTGCATTTTATCGCTCCAGAATGATGATCATTTCGTCCCGATTACCGCTCATTATACCTGTAATCGCCGCGGTCGCTGCCGCTTTGACGACCCAACCCTGCTCTGCATATGCATTGAGAGCTTCTTCCAGCTTCGCAGGGTCAAATTTTCCACTGAACCATTTGTCTTTTTGCGTTAACACCTTGTATTGCTTCGTCGCAGACTGCGTACCCGGCATACTGGGCTCCTTTGAAGAATCTCTATCGAGAGAATTGGCTGTAGAATGTCCTACATCAGACGACTCAGTTGAATTGGACTGCGACGGATCAGGAGAATCGAACAGGCCGGATACACGATCAGCGGTTACCCAGCGATCAATACCATCTCGTGTGATGAGTGTCTCTGCCGTAATTTCACCACTACGTGCACGATCACGGAGTTCCACATTTGACAGGGGGCCGACCGTGTCACCCATTAACTGAATATACCAATTCGCCATTACAAAAGCCTACGCAGGTACATTAAAGCCGACAGTGTGGCAGACGTTATCCTCTAAAATCAGTATCGCGAGTCCCCATAACATCGGGCGGCCCACACTGTAGCAAATGTTTACCGGCATGTCACTTGAGCGGCAGCGAATACAAAATAGACCCATGGGTGGCCCGTCCGCCTGAGCGGGCGGGTCGCGTCAGCGACAAGAGGCAGCGCCATCCGTGTCTTAGGGATTGAAATCATCCGGTCTCGAAGAAGTCTCGTCCATGGTGCGGCCTCTTGTGACTTCGTCACCCGCCCGTGCCGGACGGGCCACCCCAATTTCTGATTCCAGGGACGATCGAAACTTCATGCCAATGGGGCACTCTCCCGGGTGACGAAGTCACAGGCAGTCGCTCGTTACCGTTGGCACACCCCAGACGCGGAGTCCGGTAAAACACAACTTGCCTACCTTGGGATGGGACGCGTTCAAGACCGAAGTCCGTCAATGGGAAACCGCTTGTTGCTGCGCAACCCGGAGGTAAACCTCAGGGCCATCCCGCGTTAATCATCCTGCGGTGTCTCCAATGCTGAAGGATTATCATAATCTGTGAGACGTGCAAACGAGCACACTTATCCCTGGCAGAGCCTGACCTGTGGAAGAGCTGATGCGTCCGATTCAATGGTTCTACGAGCACTGGGGAGCCCTCGGCTACCTGATTCTGCTGATGAGCGTCGCAGCCATCGCGATCTCTCTCGAACGCCGAAAGACTTCGAGAGCGGACAGTGGGTTCGAAGCGGATGCGATCCTTGCTCTCCAGGGAGAGCTGGATCTTGAAGTCGCGAGAGCGATGAATGCCCGGCATCTTCAAACCAGTTCGCGGCACGCGACGTTGATCAGAAAGCTTCAGATCTTCGGAGATTCCGTCGCAATCGCACTCCGCAGCACGAATCCGGACACGAGCCGTCCCCGAAGCGCACTGGCCGGGGGACTCTATCAGGAACTTGATGAGTATCGGGATCTGATGAGTTCCCGATTGCGTCGGAACGTTCGCACGAGATACCGGCAACTGGCGGCGAACAGGCATCTTCAGCCCGGCAAGTCGGACAGTGTTTGAGTCGCGTTGCTACTTCGTCTCTCCCGGCAGGAATCGTCCATGGATTTCGAAGTCATGTGCGGTAGCCAGTACGGGCACGGGGCAGATTAGTGTTCCCGATTGCAGGGAGGCCTGAATGAGTTGTACGAAGCGAACCGTCACCAGGCAGGCCGCGATTTCTACCTCCGTGTCGTGCGTCTTGTTCTCGTAAATCCGGTTCTCCATGTACCAGCGAAAATCGTCCTGCGTTTGCTCAAGACCGGTCAGGGTCATCGTTGGCCATTGCGGCGAAACCCAGTCGCAGAGCCAGTCCAGATCGTCCGGGTCAGCAGAATAGTCCGTATACGCGAACGGATCGAAATACCAGCGGTCGTAGTTAATATCGAATCCGTTCATCTCCAGATACACGGCTCGCACATCGCATCGGGTCCGGCAGGCGTCGATGAATTCATTGAGATACGCCAGCACGTCCCCGGGCGGGTTCGTGAAGTGCGACTCGGCCAGAGATGCGAAGCGATCCTTCGCGACGGCTCGCAGCCGAGTCTCCATAAAGTCAGCGGCACGGTCGACTTGGTTGGATCGCATGTGACGATCGATTGCTGATTCGAGTGTGGTGTCCACGTGGGTGCCTCTTGATAGGGGGGGAATTCAATCGGCTTGCAGGCCAGTCCATTAATCGACCATTGCGAATCGCCCAGCGGTTCTGACGGCTTCCAGATCTTCTGGGATTTCCATCGCTTTCTCGGCCCGGGCGACGGACAGGCGGGCGTGAAGGAGCGCAACCCGGCGGGCTTCCATGTTGCCGACTGACGCCAGTGCCTCGAAACTTTTCTGCAGCCGCACAACCACCTCGACCGCACCCGCTCCGTCTCGTGCGATCATGGTAAACGCGTCATCAAACATGTCTTTGAGATCCAGCTCCGGAACCGCGACACGAGTGAACTGCGGTTCGGCGGGCGGGTCGTTCTCGGCGGGCTCGGCCCAGAGAACAAGAAGTCGTACGAGGGATCCCAGAACGCCGATCGCGGAACCGGAATCGTTAATGCCGGGTGACAGTGCACGGCTGCCGATCTCTGAGAGAACCACAAGACCAAAGCGCGGGTCGTCTTCAAATGTCCGATCCCGACCGATGACAAAAGCGGCGGAGATCTCGTGACACACGTCCGCGGAAATCTCCGGATGCTTCGGAACGTAGGCCAGCGGCCGAGCGGGAGAAGCGAACGTTCCCGGCAGGGCTGCCACCTCGATCACGGTCTTGTACTCCTCGGCTATGGACTGCAGCGTGGCCACCTTCACATGTCGTACATAGCCGACCGAACGGCCGTAAACCTCAATCGCGTCTGCATCGCGTGGGACCACTTTCGAACCGCCAAGCCGTGGAGCATGTCGACGTCGCCGGATCGCAGCTGATGCTGCCGCCTCGACTTTATCGATCGTGGCACCGAGCCGACCGAGACGAGCGATTCGATCAACCCACCAGACAAACGTGAGGATGACCACGGAGAACACGAAAAAGGTCATTACCAAAAGCGTGAAACGGCCCGCTGGACCGTAATATTCATTCTGGAGCGCAAACAATGCGACAATGCTGAAAATGAATGCCCCAATAAACGCCGTGAGAGCATTCTGGGAAACATCATCAGAAATGATCAGCGGGAATGCCCGGGGCGTTGCGCTGCTGCTCGCGGATGCAAACGCCGAAACCATGGAGCCGACCGCGAAGATGGCCATCACGAGCATGCTCGCGGCAATCACTTTCAGCAGCGTCTCCAGAGAATCGACAGAAACATTCGGAGCCACGGAGCCGAGGCCCGTATCATCCGCCGCTTTGGCGAGAAATACGACGATCACCGACAAGCCGCAGATCACTGCCGGCTTCGCCCAGAGTTGTTCCCGGAAGCGATGGTAGAGGAAGTTGATCCAGTCGCGCATTGCAGTTCGACGCTTTCGAAAGTTCAGTCGCTCCGGTTGACCCGGAAAGGTTTCTCCCCCCCGCCGGAAGAGGGTGAGCGAAACACGCGGGGATCTGTTTCGCAGACCATGCATGCCCACGCAAGCGTGGGCATGGCACCCCCGGCTTCCTCAATCGGGCATGCTGCAACCCTTCACACCGACACGGCCTGCGACGATCGTGATCGCCATGGATCACGACAGAAACACGCTTTTCTCCAAGCTGGCGACAGAGTTACTAAATCGACGCAAGTCTGCCATAGGCACCTGACTCAGGCAACCAGCATAAACTCTGTTGCCATCATCCATGCCCACGTTTAACAGGGCTTGAACGGTGGCCTCTTCCTCGTCTGCGTCGAGGATTGACAATTGAAAGCCAAGGCTCATCGTTACGAAGGTCCATCGATCATCGCAATCAAGAGCAGATTGATCCGCAAGGAATTGCACCAGCCGTCCGAAGTCGTCCCGTGACATGTAGAATGGGATGCTTCTCATTTGTAAAAGTTCAGAAGACGCGTCGCACTTGAGAACGAGGACACAATCTACCCACGATTCTTTTGCAGTACCCACGATCAATTCCAATGAGTATCCACAGGCAGTCAGTTTCGCTTTGGTTGATTCTACCATGGCAGTCACACCTCTAGTTGTTTGCGAAGTTCCGGACAACCTATAGCTTCAAAGTCCCATCGAGCCACCACTGCAGGTATTGCTGCAGCGATCCGGCAACCCAGCGGCGATCGTCACTTTCATGATCCCACACAAATACGTCGGGACGCTGTATTCTCCCGTTCTGGATTGGGAACGCAAACTGGTCTCCGTTGCCAGCGTCCGCAAAGAAGAGCAGATGGTCGAAAGGCATGTAGAGGTCACAGAAGTCTTTGTTGCAGCGGAAGAGAAGATTGTCCTGAAGAACGCGTTCGAGGTTCCACACCAGTCCCAGTTCGTACTGGCCCCACACTCCATTCGATTCTCGCAAGAGTGATCGCAGGTCGTCGGGAAACTCGATATCGAGGCGGTCCTCCGCCTCAGTAATGGCAGCGGTTGTCGCGCCGGCAAAGAATGTTGCCTCGTCTGTCAGACTGGAGATGAATTCACGCCACTTCATCGATCGGCCATCTGTTCGTTATCGCGTCATCGGGGATGATTCCTCAGCAGTGGTGAATCCACAGGGGGCTGGGATCTCATTGTAAAACTTCCTGCCGACTTCGTCGGCCCCGGTAGCGGAGCAACCGGGGCTACCCGGTTCGCAGACCATGCATGCCCACGCGAGCGTGGGCATGGCACCCGGCACCCCGGCTTGGGCTAGGGCTCGGCTGGAATAAGGATCAGGTCGTCTCGTCCTGTGGGGAAGAGTGTCTCTTCGTGGTGTTCGAGGATCGTTCGCAGTGCTTCGGTGGTTCCGGTGAAGACGAGGCCGGCGTCGGCTTCGAGGTGGGGGAGTTCGGCTTGCTGGAGGACTTCCTGGAAGCGTTCGCTGTGGCAGCCGGTCAGGCGGATTTCGTCCTTGCCGATGGTGCATTTCGTGAGGAAGTACGGACGCAGAGTGGTTCCTCCGAGAGCCGCGTCCTGAATGGCCGGTTGTCGCAACGTGAGGTAATCGGAATCGCCGAGGCGGGTGAGCGTGCCGTCCAGGGCGATCTGATTCTCGTCGCGTCTGAGTGTGAGCGTGTAGCCGGCGTCACGATTGGAAGTGATCGAAACGGTGATGTCTTCGAGGGAACCGAAACTGATGAGCGGTTTCCGGTTCGGCTTCGGGTCACCTGAACGCGGTCGCCATTCGCCGTTCAGGCGGGCATCGTGGCGAACGTCCTCGGACTCGCAAAGGGGGACGATCGACGCAGGCGGTCTGCCGCAGCCGGCCGAAAAGAGAAGGAGTAGAACAACGAGATAACGCATGGATGCCTCCGTGGGACGGTCCTCGGTTCCGTTCACTGGCCAGCGTTGGCCGTCTGCACTGTACCAGCTGGTGTTCTGAATGTCAGGAAGAATCGCTGCTTCGCCGCTGCTCCCGGGGCGCACCCTCTTCGATTGTTGGATGACGCCGCCCCGTCGTGCTGGGTGGAGCCTTCGGTCTTCATGGGAAATTCGAAATTCGGACTGCAGCGGGAACAAAATCTGCTCGAAAACTGGTCGCAGCTCGCTATCACGTTTTGAGAGAGAACAGCTGCATGAACGCATCATTCTGCGTTGGGGCTGTTTAAGGATGAGTCACGATGTCACTGAGTACCCCTGCGCTGCTGTTCGGCTCGATCGCCCTGATCATGCTGGCGTATACGAACCGCTTCTTTCTGCTCGCCCGCCTAATTCGCGATATGCACGCCGGGAAGAGTGGAGAAAGCCCCGAGACCGATCGGAAGCAGATGCCGATTTTGCGGAAGCGGCTGCATCTGATTCAGCACATGCAGGCGCTCGGCGTCAGCAGTTTTCTCGTCTGTACGATCTCGATGTTCCTGCTGTTTCTCGACGAGCACTACTTCAGCGAGATCGCTTTCGGCATCGCCGTCCTCTGTCTGATGGTCTCGTTGATGCTGTCTCTCTGGGAAGTGTTGCTCTCCACGCGAGCTCTCGATCTGCTGCTGGACGACATCGATCTGCCGAAATCATCGCGAATGATCGGCCCGATGGGGAAAGCCGCGACCGCTCAAACGGGGGATCGGGCGGCATCCACGCGGGTCCCGAGACAGGAATCGCACGTTTCCGGAAAAAATTAGCGGGAATCGACGGAATTCTGTACGGATTCTCGTTCACGGCTCCACTAACAGAGTGGGGGAACTTCCCTCACGCTGAAATGAGTGAACCTGACGTGAAGACTGGTACGACCCATGCGACTCACCCTGCGATACCTGCTGGCTTATCTCGATGACGTTCTGAAACCGGCGGATGCGGCCACGGTCGGGCGGATTATCAAGGAGAACAAGTCAGTCCGCGATCTGGCGGAGCGGCTGCGGAAGATCATTCGCATGCGGCGACTCCCGGCTCCCGATCCGCATGAGAAGCGGGCCATGGTGAGCGCGAACGATGTCGCCGAGTATCTCGACAATCTGACGCCGCCGGACAAAGTGGCTCAGTTTGAGTCGGAGTGCATGCAGTCGGATGAGCGGCTGGCTGAGGTCGCGGCGACGCATCAGATTCTGTCTCAGGTGCTCGGAGGCCGTCCGACGATTCCGTCGACCACAAAGGCGAATCTGCAGAAGATTGCGATGTCGTTCCTGCCGGACGATTCGGAGTTCGATGACGACCAGAATGCCGGTTCGTCCGTCGCGATTCCGGCGATGGAAGCTCCGACAATTACCGCCACGGCGACGCCGGAAGTTGATATTCCGTTCGAGATCCGACGGCGGCAGGGAGACTGGCGACAGTTCGCGGCGATTCTCGGGGTTGTGGTGCTGGTCGGAGCCTGGGTTTACAGCATCGCCACGGATCGTTCCTTCCGGGGAGCTTCGGATTCCTACACCGAACGCCGGTTTGATCGCGTGGAGAATCGAGGAAAGAACGGCCAGATTGCGGCGCTGCCGGAAGGGACATCGACCGTTGAAGGACCTGTGGCAACGACGCCGCGGCCCGCGTCGACCTCGATGCCGATCGCGGCGACAGATCCCCCACGGCGTCCGCCGGGAAGTCCCGTACCGACTGCGACTCGACCGCCCGGCACAACTGCTCCCGCCATGCAGCCCGGTGCAAACGCGGCTGGCGGAGAGGACGGAGTCGAAGTGGCGGCCAATATGAAACCGGAGGAAGCGGCTCCGGAAGAGCCGGCGCCGGCTCCCAATCCGATTCTGTTTGTCCCTCAGGTTCAGTTCGTCTCGGCTGATCGGGGTCTAATTCTGGACAACTCGGGTCCGGCTGCCTCGTCGTCGGTTCTGGCACCGCAGGGAGCCGAGCTGAAGATGAACAATGCGATTTACACACCGCCGTACGCGACCGCCGATTTCACGGTGAACGGAAACAGCGGCCGACTCCATATGCGGGACAACGCCGCTGCCCGGTTGATTGGCTGCGAGGAGATGGACTGTCTGGCCCTCGAGCTGCTGCAGGGTCGGTTCATCATCCAGTCTCTTCCCCAGCCGGGTGAGCGGGCCCTGGAACGGGTGCAGCTGGTGATCGATGGATTGACCTGGACGATCGTGCTTCCCGAGGAAGCAACGAAGCTCACGGTCGCAGTCCGCCCGCAACTGGCCAATCACTTTGAGGAACTCCCGGAAGAGGGACTGACCGTGACCAACCTCTGGGTTGAAGGGGCTCCGGTACAGATTCAGCCGCCGAACGCAGCTCCCGTTGAGATTGAAGAGTATCATTCGGTACTGCCGGTCGTTTCGGCTGCTCCGCCAGTGAACCCGGCGGGCGAGAATGGTCCAGAAGACGCCGCGGCGGAACCGCCGGTTGTCGCTCCGAATAATGAACCGCTGCCCCCGCCTCAACCCGCGTGGAGCGACGGCGGTCCACTGCAGATGACCTTGTCGCAGCGACGGGATCAGCAGGAGTTCATGAAGTATCTGGAGCGGTCGACGAATCTGTGGCTCGACATGCAGGGGGTCGCGAACGATCCAAATCCGCGAATCGCAGAACTTGCGACGCGGGTTCTGGCGCTGGGGCAACGGTATGAATCCCTGGTAACGATCCTGGCCCGCTCTCAACACGAGGAATCGCGTACGGAAGCGATTGCCGGACTTCGCGTCTGGCTGCCCCGCGAGACGGAGAATCGAACGCTGATGATGACGTCGCTGGAAAAGACGTTCACGCCGGGAACGGCGGATGTGGTCTACTCGCTTCTCTGGGGTTACGACGAGGAAGACGCCCGGCAGCCGGACATCTCGCGACGTCTGGTCGATGGACTGCGGCACGAGCATGTCGCCGTGCGGGAGCTTTCGATCTACTGGATTTCGAACCTGACCGGGCAACGGCTCGGGTATCGTCCGCTCGCGGTGCTGGCGACGCGGGAACAGTCGGTCACGTCGTGGGAACGACATCTCGATCGCATCGGAGCCCTGCTGCCTCCCGCCGAGTAAAACTGCTCGAACGGGCTGCTTCCGACAAGTTGGCCGTTCCATCCAGTCGCCACTGGAATTTCGTGCACGGCTACTCTAAGGTAGTTCCGTCGCCTTCTGCCTGCCCGCCCGGCGACCGTACGTCCTGTCCTATCTGCGATATGCAGCCCGTTCCCGCAGCGCCTCGCCTTTTGCCGGAGCCAACGTGTCGATCGAAATCAGAACATACGAGGGAACCGCCGAAGATCTGAGTCGATTCGTCGTCGGGGCGTGGCTGAATTCGTACGGCGGGAAGATGGCCGTTCCCGACTGGTCGCCGGAATACTTCGAATGGCAGATGACCGGCCCCGGCATGTGTCGGAAGTATCTGGTTTCGGCCTGGAAAGACGATCGGATTGTCGGCACATTGCTCGCGATGCCCTTCCCGGTCTGGTGTCTGGGGAAAGAGCATCCCGGCGATCAGGGAAGCTGGCTGACCGTGCTGCCAGAGCATCGACGGGACGGCGTCGCCAAGGCCATGGCGCGGGAAATCGCGAACAGAGAAGGCGAACGGAATTCGGTCGGTCGTGTCGGCTACGCGTTTCGTGGCTCCCGAATTTCGATGGGCCCCCGCTTCTGGAAGAAGGCCGGCAAACGGACGAACTTTCTGCGGCCGGTCTACTTATGGGCGCGACTGCTCGAATCCAAGGCCGTCCGGGAATGGACGAACAGCGGCCTCGATCGGACGGTTCTCCAGGTTCTGCCCGACTCGGTCTGCAACATCGGCAAGGTCCACTCGAGTGTTTCGATTCGCGACTATCGCCCCGAAGACCTGAGCCGCTGCCGCGAACTGATCAACGCGCAAGCCCGACAGGCCGATCTGGCGGTACTGTGGGAAGAACCTCGGCTCGCCCGGCAGCTCCATTATGGCGACTTCGTTAATACGCTGGTTGTCGAACGCGACGGACAGGTCGTCGGATTCGTGAACTACCACAAGATCGGCATGCACCTGAAGACGCGAATTCCCGCAGCGATTATCGATCTGCTCGCCTGCCGGGAACTCGAAGCCCGGGAGACCCGCAGTCTGCTCAACGCGCTGTGTCTGCGACTGCGGGAAGAAGGGGTCAAGATGATGCTGATGCGTGAGTTTCACGGCCAGCCAACCGGATCGCTGCTGCGGGCCCGCTTCGTGCCGCAGTTCGCGGATTCCGACCTTTTGTTCTCGACGCCCGACCCGGAAAGCGATGTCGATCTCAGCAGGATTCGTAAAATCCATGTTCTGTGGCGATAATGCGGACTTTCCCAACTTCGCCCCTGAGCTCGTCTTGCATTTGAGCCGGGGGATGATTTACTGAAGGAACGGGACCGTCTGCGCGGATCCCGGTGACGTCTGTTCCCGCGATCCAGCTTTGAGACGACTTTGAATTCCTGCCCCACCGTTGAGTCGACTGCTTCGTCGATGTCTGAAACCGTTCCTGATCGTGACCTGCTTGAGCGGACTGCCTTTGCGCACAGTCCGTATCCGGATTCATATCTCACCACCGAGCCGGAATATCGCCAGTTCTGGAACGAGAGCCAAACGGGTTACATCGGCTACATTCAGGACCGCAAGTATCTGCACATGATCGGCGGCCTGATCGCACCGGATGACGAACGGGAAGAGTTGCTGCGGCAATTCACCGAGTATGTCGATGAGCATCGCTATCTGGCTTCGTTCTTCAATATCGCCGAGAACGATCGACCGCTCTTTCAGAAGTACGGCTACGAAGCAACGAAGTTCGGCGAGAATGCCACGATTGATCTGAAGGGACACACCTGGAGTGGAAAGCCGTATTCCTGGGTGAGACGTCAGGTCAGTTTCGTACAGCGGCAGGGGTTCGTCGCGCGGGAGATCGACATCAATCATCTTTCGGAAGCGGCCCGGCACGATGCCTTTGCCCGGCTGCAGAAGATGAATGAAGAACAGCTCTCCGAACGGGTGCTGCCTCATGAGATCGGGCTGCTCGAAGGGCGGTTATATCCCGATCACTTTTATCGTCGCCGGTTGTTCGTGGCTCATCCGGAAAACGAGCCGGACAACTGGCAGGCTTTTGTCGCCTGTACGCCGATGGAAGACGGCCGCGGCTGGGCGACCGAGATGTATCGCAGTCAGAAAGAAGCCGTCCGCGGCATCACGCCCTTTCTCTTCGTGAAACTGATCGACGCACTGAAAGAGGAAGGCGTCGAGTTCGTCTCTCTCTGCATGGTCCCGGCGGTGAATTGCGGCGTGAAGACGCCGGGCGATTCCTGGACAACCCGCTACTTCTTAACCCTCTGGGAAAAGCGGCTCAACTTCCTGTTCAATGTGCAGGGACTCTACCATTTTAAGAGCCGCTTCCGTCCCGAGTTCGAGCCGGTCTATCTCTGCGTAAAGCCACGCATCACGAACGGTTCGACGTTGTCGTTCCTGAAGTGCTGCGGCGTGTTCCAGATGCACTGGAGCAACTTCTTCCGACTATTGAAATCGCGAAAACAGCGGTCGGAACAGAACTGAGGCCAATTGGAAGCGGGCGTCCGTCCGCTACTCAGTCGAAGTGCTCGTCGGCGGGATCGAACTTCGGAATCACGATGTTCAGGATCTTCATGGTGCCGACGGCCCGGTGTCGCGTTCCGGGAGGAATCAGGATGCACATCCCGGCTTTAATCGGCATGACGGTGCCGTTCAGTTCGATCCCGGCATCCTCATCGCATTCGAGAATGTAATAGGTCTCGGTGAGCGTGCGATGATAGTGCGTTTCGGCTTCGTCGGAGATTTCCGTCAGATGAATCGTCGCCGGATAGTCGGGGACATCGGCAAAGGCGCGGCGAGCGGTTCCGCAGGGGCAGGATACTCCCGGCAGGCCAGCCAGATCGACAATCTTCGGCTCCAGCGACGTTTCCGAACTCATTTCGATTCCTCTCCGCGACGTTTCCGACCGCAATACGGGCAATCGGGGGTGTAGATAATCCGGAAGCATTTTCGACACTCCCGGGGGCCGTAAACAACCGGTTCGTACTGGAGCCGCTGGTAGATCAGGTAGATGAACACGAGCACGACGAAGCCGGCGATCAGATAGCCGCTCGAACTCCAGGCGAGCATCATCTGCATCACGATCGCGGCACAGCAGACGACATACACGCCGATGGTCCACCATTTGTTGCGATTGTTATGAGCGCGCATCTGCCGCTCGTTGATCTTGTCGGAGAACTCCCGTTCCAGCAGTTCCTGCTTCCGCTCGTAGATCATCCGAGCTTCGGAATCGACGCCAATCGCACTGAGCAGCCGCTCGATACTGTCGAGCACTCGGTAGGTATCATCAAAGTTCAACTGGCGTTGATGAGCCCAGCGGTTACGAAATTCGCGAAGTTCGCTGACGAGCGATCGTTCGTAATGCCCGAGATGCTGGCGGAAGACGGCGTTCCACTGATCCCACATCACGGTGAGTGTGGAGTGAGCGTCCCAGACGAACTCGTTCTGTCGGGCCGCTCCATTCTGTTCGCGAGGTCGTCGGAAACTCGATCGCGCCTGGCGGGTCCACTGATCGCCAAACACGGACTTCAGCTGACTCTCGACATACGGAGCCAGACCAGCGGTCAGAACGTCCAGAGCGTCGCCCACGTAATCCCAATGGAGTTCCCCCTGCTGTTCCGTCGAGGGCGGAGTTTCCGCTGTCTCTTCGTTAGGGGCCACAGTCGTCATAACCGCATCTGCTCCACGGCTGAAACGAGCCGCCTGCTCGCTTCGAACCAGTCATTTTATTTCTGCAAAGGTTTAAGGGCGTCACTCAAGAAGGCGAAAGTCTGCGATCACGGGGCGATGGTCGGATGCAGAACTCCAACCGGCGAAGCAATCGTCGAAACTGAGTCCGGCATTCGACCAGACCTGATCCAGCGTCAACAGCGGGAGTGGCCAGGGCCACGTAGGCTGGAAACCTCTGCCCGAGCTATCGTAGGCGTTGCTCGCGCGTTCATCAATAGGCTGAAAGAGCGGCGACTCGCGCGGTGTATTGAAGTCCCCGGCAATCAACAGAGGCTTGTCTGCGGACGCGTCGATCAATTCGGCCAGCCGGTTCATCGCCGGGGCCCGGTCGTAATCGGGGCGTCCGTGAATGTCGACAAACAGCACGGAAAGGTCCCGGTCGCCGAGCGACACGTCAACCTGGCGATAGTGCCCATCGATTCCGAGCTCTCCCGCCGCAACATCGTGAGCGGTTCCCCCGCGGATAAGCAGGACCATCTCGCCGCCCAGCAGAGTCACTTCATGCTCCGGAAAACTCGATTCCCAAACCTGCCGCATCTCTTCGGTCGGCGGACCAGCTTCAACCAGCGTGATGAGATCGGGATCGTACTTCTGGATCTCACTGACGACCTGCTGCCAGCCGTGCCGCCCATGACAGACATTCCACAGCAGGAGCCGCTGAGTTGATTCCGCACTGGCGTCCGGCGAAGGCGGTGTGACGACGCGGTGCGATCCCGCGCTCTGAGCGATCACCAGGGCCATCACCCCCCAGCAGGCCATGCGACGGGAACGCCCGAGAATCAGACAGAGAACACCGAGGAACAATGCCAGCAGGAACAGCAGTGGACCCGGTGAGGCGTAATAAAACCCGGAGACCAGCGGAACCGGTCCCAAATCGCGGATCGTCAGACGCAAAACCACGGCGACGGTCCATCCCAGCGCGATCCAGACATACAGGGCAATCAGCAGATTGCGGATCTGGAACGGGGACGGTTCCGAAGACTTTGGCAGCGATACAGCAGACAGAAAAGCTTTCATGGAGTCGAACGTCGTTTGTCGGGCAACCCGAAGTCCCTCGAGGCATTCCTGCCGAAGAACGGGGCTGATCCGGACACTACGGTGACAGAATCGTAGTCGACGTCCGATGTCGCTGCGTAAATGCACGCGGCTGAGCCAGTAAAGGCAGCCGCACTCAAATCTTAACGGGAAAACGCACCGGCTGCGCGCGAAATCTAAGCGGGCATGGGTGTTTTCCCTGTAGTGCTCATCGGACGATGCAGGCGTGCATCTTGAGGCAAAAAGACCTCAAAACTCCAATTTCGCGGATCAGGCGATCACATCGTGCACGACGTTGCCGTGCACGTCGGTCAGGCGGAAATCGCGGCCTGAGTAGCGGTAGGTCAGCTTCTCGTGATCGAATCCGAGCAGGTGCAGAATGGTCGCGTGCAGGTCGTGGACGTGCACCGGCTTTTCCACGGCTTTGAAGCCGAGCTCATCGGTCGCACCGTAACGGTAACCGCCCTTCACGCCGCCCCCGGCCATCCACGCGGTGAAGCCGTAGTGGTTGTGATCGCGGCCGTTCACTTTGCCGGCGTTGGCTCCCGGAGTCGGCAGTTCGACCACCGGCGTCCGACCGAACTCACCACTGCAGACAATCAGAGTTTCGTTGAGCAGCCCCCGCTGTTTCAGATCCTTGATCAGCGCAGCGATCGGCTGGTCACACTGGCCGGCCAAACGGCGGTGGCCCTTCTCGAGGTCATCGTGGTTATCCCAGGGCTGACCGTTCCCGTGCCACAGTTGAACGAAGCGAACGCCCCGTTCGACAAGGCGGCGAGCGATCAGGCACTGGCGGGCGTGCACGCCTTCGCCGTACATGTCCTGAATGTGCTTCGGCTCGCGGTTCACATCGAAGGCATCGGTTGCTTCCATCTGCATGCGGTAAGCGAGTTCGAACGACTGGATTCGAGCTTCCAGCTGACCGTCGCCCGAGCGTTTGTCGAGATGCCGTTCGTTGAGTTTCTGCAGCAGATCGATCTGAGCCCGCTGCCGATCGTACGGCAACTGGCTGTTCTTCACGTTGGCGATCAGATCTTCCACGTTCTTGGAATTCGGATCGATGTGCGTCCCCTGAAAGACGCCGGGCAGGAAGGCCGAGCGCCAGTTCTCCGATTCCTTAATCGGGTAACCGCCGGGACAAAGCACCACGAACCCGGGCAGGTTCTGGTTTTCGGTTCCCATCCCGTATGTGACCCAGGAGCCGAGACAGGGGCGGACGAGCCGCGATTCCCCGCAGTTCATCAGCATCAGCGACGGTTCGTGGTTGGGCACATCGGCATGCATCGAGTGAATGAACGTCATGTCGTCGACGCATTCCCCGAGGTTTTTGAAGATCTCGCTGACTTCAATGCCCGACTCGCCGTACTTCTGAAACTTGTACGGCGACGGCATGACGCCGCCGGTCTTCCGCTCGGTACGCAGGTTTCCGCCTTCCAGCGTTTTGCCGGCCCACTTCTCCAGTTCGGGCTTCGGATCGAACGTATCAACCTGCGAGGCGCCACCGTTGAGGAAGATGTGGATGACGTGCTTGGCCTGACCCGGGAAATGTGTCGGGTGAGCCAGCATCGGATTTTCGACGCTCCCCTGGGCCTGGTCGGCGAGCATCGTGGCGAAGGTCATCGCCCCGAAGCCCATGCCACAGCGGCGGAGCATTTCACGTCGTGAGTAAAGTGTTTCGTACATAGCAGTCATCCTGAAGCAGGAGTTGTCTTGTTCGTCGTTTGCCACTGGTTTTTGCCAGTGGGAAGTCCACTCGTGAACTCGTCTTTCGTCGCGATGGCCGTGCCAACGGCACTCTTCGAATTTCGTGAGAGGAATGCCGCGAGTGTGTGACTAATCCACGAACATGAACTCGTTGGACATCATCAGCGTCTGTGCGAGTTCCTTGCGGCCCGCGTTCCTGTCAGCCGCAGCATCGAGATAGCCGACACACCACGTCAGCTCTTCCGGCGAAGGATCGCGTTGCAGCAACCGCTGATAAAGTTCGGTCACGTATTTGTCCGTCGGAGCTTCGGCTCCGGTTTCTTCAATCGTTTGTCCGGCCATTTTCTCGCAGAGCTCCTGCACGAACGGCGAGTTCATCACGTACAGCGCCTGCTGAGGCACAGTCGTGCGGCTGCGAGCCGAGGTACTTGTGTTCGGGCTGGCCACATCGAAGCTGGCGAGCAGCTGCGAAACGTTGTTGCGGTCGATGTATCCGTAAATGGCCCGGCGGGTCGAAGGCTTCTTCCCTTCAAGCTGAACCGGACGGCCGCCATGCGTCTTATCGAGCACGTCGGCACATTCGAGGATCGAATCCCGCATCTGCTCGAAGGTGAGTCGCTTCCGATTCATCCGCCAGACGAGCCGGTTCTCGAGGTCTGCTTTTTCACCTTCCGGCGAGCTGAACGAACTCTGACGATAGGTCTCCGAACTGACGATCTCGCGGATCAGCCACTTCAGCGACCAGCCGTTTTCCATGAACTTGTACGAGAGGTAATCGAGCAGTTCCGGATGTGTCGGCGGGTCCGTACGCAGCCCGAAGTCGCTCGTTTCACTTACGAGCGGCCGACCGATCAGCTGCATCCAGACGCGGTTCACCAGAACGCGAGCCGTGAGCGGATTCTCTTTCGAGACAATCGCCTGGGCCAGTTCAAGTCGTCCGCTGGTCGAATCGCTGAACGGTTCGCTGCGGACAAAGTCGAGCACCTTCAGGAAGCGTCGATCGACTTTGTCGCCGCGGCTGCCGGGGTTACCCCGTTTGAAGATGACCGGGCTGGCCGGCTTGTCTTTGTCGTTCACAACCATCGCCCGTGGCGGTGCCCCTTCCGAAGTCGCGACCAGTTCGTCGACCTTCTTCTCAAGGTTGCGATGACGGTTCCGCTCATCCCGGTTGTACAGCGAAACGGAATCGGGTCCGCTGTAGTTGACGGGGAAGCCCGACGTCAGCACAGCCTGCTGGAGGGCTTTCCATTGCTCCCGTTCGGCTTCCGGAACATCAGCTTCGGCTTTGAAGGCGTAAGCGAGCAGATCGGCATAGATCTTTATGAAGTCGTACGAATGAACCGGGCGGTTCTCTTCGAGGCGTTCTTTCAACAGCGGATGCGGCTCGAATTCGCCTTTCGCCATCTGATCGTAAAGTTGCTCGATGCGCTTCGGGGCCTGTTCTTTGTACTGCTGTTCGTTGAGGAACATCACGCGGCGATAAACACCCCAGAGCGGATCTTTGACATCGCGATCCCGCAGGAACCCGTTGAAAGCGTCGCGGGCCCGATTACGGATCTCGTACTTACCGTCGAGCTCATAACGTCCCGACTGCAGTCCCTGTTTGCTGGCGATTTCGTGCAGATACCGTTCGATGTTGGTCCGCAGTTCGCCGTTGATCTTCTCGGCTTCCTTGTTTTCGTACTCGTCGACCGCCTGCTCGCGTTTTGCCAGTTCGACCTTGTAAGCCTCATAGGCCTGCTTGTCTGTCGGCTCTCCGATCTGTGGCAGTTTTTCCGGTTCGACGCAACTGTCGAAGACGCCATAAAGGGCGTAGTAATCGGCCGCTTCCAGCGGATCGAACTTATGGTCGTGACAGCGGGCGCAGGCCAGCGTCATGCCCATCAGACCTCGCATCGTCACATCGATCCGGTCGTCGAAAATGTCCGGCGTACGATTCAGGAACCGATTGCCCACCGTCAGAAAGCCCATCCCGGCCAGGGCTTCGTCGCCACGGCGATTCGGCATCAGATCGGCGGCGAGCTGCTCGGTAATGAACTGATCGTAAGGCAGATCTCGGTTGAGCGCATCGATCACATAATCGCGATACGTGTAAGCGAACGGATAGCGTCGCTCCTCGGTGAAGACGTACCCCTTCGTGTCGGCGTACCGGGCCAGATCGAGCCAGTAACGGGCCCATTTCTGACCAAAGTCGGTCGAGCCAAGATAGCGGTCGATCGACGCCTGCCAGGCAGTCGCACCTGGATCGGCGGCGAACTTCTGATTGTCTTCGTAGGAAGCCGGCAGACCGGTCAGGTCAAAGGCCAGACGGCGCAGCTGCAGGCGAGGGTCCGCCTGAGGCGACTGCTTCAGGCCGGCTTCTTCGAGCTTCTTCACAATGAAGGCATCGACCGGGTTGGCGACACGTGCTTCGGCGTTGACCTTCGGTACTTCAGGCAGCTGGACCGGCTGGAAGGCCCAGTGTGTCTTGGCCGCTTCGAAGTAGTCGACATAGACCGCATCGTCGGCCGATTCCGGCCAGTAGGCACCTTGAGCAACCCATTCAGTCAGACTGGCAATCTGCTCGTCGGACAGTTTGCCATCCGGCGGCATCTGGGAATCGTCTTCCGAATAGCGAATGACCTGAATCAGGCGGCTCTCGTCGGGGTTCCCCGGCACGACGGCAGGGCCACTTTCGCCACCCTTCATCAGAAAGGAATGGCTGTCCAGACGGAGTTCGGCCCATTGTTCCTTCGCACCGTGGCATTCCTGACAGTGCTGTGCGAGAATCGGGCGGATTTTCGTCTCGAAAAAATGCTCCTTGTCCGAGTCCGACTGGTCCGCAGCCCGCGCAAGCGAGCCGGACGTCAGCACGACGGCAAGAACCATGGGTAATGTGACTGTATATCTCATGCAGCTATTTCCGAGGCGGGCAGTTTGGAGGCGGGAGGGCAATCGGTTTCTTCGGTGAAGACATCGCGATTGCTTCATATATTCTACCGTCTTTTCCCTGCAGATCAAAAGGATATTGGGCAATTCAGCCACCCCTGAGGGGGCAGAGAGATTTGCTCAAGCCTGAGTGTGACTCACGTTCCGGGCGGCCGTCAACATGCGAAAACTGCTGAAAACCGCCGTTCCACCAGTCCTGTTTCTGGCCCTGTTCCTGCTCGGGTGGGATTTACTCGTCCGTCTCGGGGGAATCGGACCGTATCTGCTGCCCTCGCCAGCCGCGGTCGCGAAGGTCTTTTTCACCCGGACTGCCGATCTGTTCAATGCAGCGCAAATCACCCTGTTTTCAGCCGTCGCCGGGTTTCTGGCGAGTCTGGTGGTCGGGCTGATTACGGCTGTGTTCTTCGCCGAATTCCGCTGGCTGCGGATCAGCTGTTATCCGTACGCGATCTTTCTGCACACGGTCCCGATCGTGGCGATTTCTCCGCTGATCATCACCTGGTTCGGGTACGGTGCCACCAGCGTGATCATCATAACCTTCATTGTCAGTCTGTTCCCGATAATCACTTCGGCGACGAATGGCTTTCTGGAGACGCCTGAGGAGCTGCGGGAACTGTTCGATCTCTACGGAGCCAGCCGGCTGCAGCGACTGTTCAAGCTCCGATTTCCATCGGCCATCCCGCAGATTGTCAGCGGTGCCCAGACAGCGTCCGGCATGGCGATCGTCGGAGCCATCGTCGGCGAGTTCTTCGCCGGACACGAGGCAGGCCGATACGGTCTTGGCTATTACATGTTTACGGCTCAAGGACAGTTCCGCATCGACATCCTGATCGCCGCCATTCTCATCTCGACGCTCCAGGGCATCGGCTTGTTCGCCGTCGTGACATTGTTCGCAAAGACGGCTCTCCGACGGTGGATGACCTATTGAGGGGCGAAACGGGGACCGACTGGACGACTTAAGATCAGTTGTGTGCGGGGAATGCGGCTTGTCGCTGGGAAGTCAACAGGGTACAAACCGTCAAAGAGGCCTCTCAGTTCCGCTATGAGTCAAGGAAGAATGTCATGCGATCCGTGTTCCTGCTTACGTCGATTCTTACGTCCGGCCTGATGGTCTCTTCCGCCGTGGCCGAATCGTATTCGCTCAAGGAACCTCTCAGCGACGGGCGGACGTATCAGGTCCAGGTCAGCGTGCAGGGGAAAGGAACACTCGAAACTCCGACGCAGGAAAAGACGGCTCTGGAGATGCCGCTCGAAGTGCAGGCCTCAGCCGCCTTCTACGAACGTCGACTCGCCTCCGCCGGTCGCGATGAACGGGCCTGGCGATCGCTGCGGAAGTACGACAACGCCCGCTCCGACATCAAGGTGCGGAACCAGGTAACCAATTTGCGACTGGCCTCGACCGTTCGCGATGTGATCTGCGAAGGACGTCGCGAGGGAGTCCTGTACTACACATCCAACATGCCGATGCGGCGGGTCGATCTCGATCTGCTGACGACGCCGGGCGATCCGCTGGCTCTGCTCGCGATGCTGCCGGCTCAGGACGTCGAAGTGGGCGATACCTGGTCGGTGCCGCAATGGGCCGCTCAGATGTTCGTCGCCATTGAAGCGGCTACGAGTACCGACATCACCGGCAAACTTCTGTCGGTCGAGAACGATATCGCCACGATGCAGTTCACCGGAGAGGTTTCCGGGGCGACCGCCGGGGCGACGTCCAAGATCATCATCAACGGGACCGCGACCTTCGACCTGGCTCAAACGATGCTGACCTCGTTGAAGTTAATTCAACAGGAAGAGCGCTCGATCAGCACCGTCTCTCCCGGAATCAAGGTGACGGCGACCGTGCAGTGGCAGCGGGGTGTTAGTTCGGGTGCGAAGATCGGCGACAAGGAGATCGAAGGCGTCCCGTTTGATCCACCAACCATTGCCAGCCTGCTGCTGTTTCAGTCGAAGCACTGGGATGTCAGCTTCATCCACGACCGGACCTGGTACGTCTTTCAGGAAACGCCCGAAGTGGTTGTGCTGCGGATGGTTGAGAATGGCAGCCTGATCAGTCAGTGCAACATCGCCCGCATCGGCGACGTTCAGCCCGGCGAGCACGTTTCTCCCGAGAAGTTTGAGAACGATATTAAAGTCTCTCTTGGCGATCAGTTTTCGCAGATCGTCGATCAACAGGAGTTGAGAACAGAGAGCGGGCTCTACATCAACCGCGTCGTCGCAGCCGGTTCGGCCAACGGGCTAGAAATGGCTTGGATCTACTACCTGTGTGCGGCGGAAAACGGGCGGCAGCTGTCGTTCGTCTACGCTGTCGAATCAAGCAACCTCGAAGCCCTCAGCGGTCGAGATGTTTCGATCGTCGAATCGGTCGAATTCGTGCCCGCCGAGTAGTGTTCCAAGAGCAACAGCCTGGAGACTCCCTAAGCAGAATAACGGCTGGCTCAGACGCGCGCGTCTGAGTGGCAACGCCCCAAGAAGTTGCGATCCGACGCCCGCAATATGACGGGCAGACTCTCTTACATTGGGTAGCCCCGGTTGATTCAACCGGGGTGGCGGAGCCACAAGAGGTCCGTCACCAGGATCTCGGACTGAGTCGATTCTTATCGTATCCTGATTCGACCGCACTGGCGGGGAATGCGGGAACTTTCTTCATACAAATGAGAATCAACCGCCCGTGGAGCATGTCACCCGCATTTCCCCCTCACCCTAACCCTCTCCCCCACGGGGGCGAGGGAACTTACTAACCGAGTTCACGCCAGGGTTGTTCATTGAAAAGGCACCGACCCAAAGATCCCGCGAGCCACGCCAGTTGAACTCGCCTGAGACGGGCTCCTACGCCTTCGGCAGGTCGATGCTGACCGGGTCGGACTCGACTTCGCTGGCAAAACATTCGATCTCGGGAAACTGTTTGCCGAGAATCGTGGCGAGGTTCTCGCAGGCGAATCGTTCGGAGGCGAAGTGTCCAACGAGAATGAGGCCGATATTTCGCTGGCGGGCTTCCAGACAGGCGTGAAAGCGGGCTTCTCCGGTAATCAGCACCTGACAGCCCACGGAAGCGGCGTCCTTCATGAACTCCGCGGCTGCCCCGCAGGCAACGCCGACGCGACTCACGGTCTGCTCGCCGTTCCCCACGAACTGCAGATAATCGAGATTCCAGTCGCGACGGATCTGCTCCAACAACTTGCTTAACGAGACCGGCTCGGGAAGATCTCCACTGCGGCCTGCTCCCCGGACGGACGTGGCATCGTTCTCTTCCAGCGGCCGTAAAGGCTGGCAGTTCTGCAGTTGGAGTTTCTGGCACCACTGCTGATTAATCCCCTCAGCTGCGCTGTCGAAGGCCGTGTGTGGGGAGTAGACCGAAATCGAGTTCCGAATCAGGTCGAGAAGCATCTGACCTTCCGCCGTTTCCGTGGTCAGCCTCTGGACGGCCCGGAACAGAATCGGATGATGAGAGACGATGAGGCCGACCTGCTTTTCGATCGCCTCAGCGGCGACATCAGGCGTAAGTGTCAGGCAGGTCATGATCCGGGAGGGACGGACCGACGGATCTCCCAGAATCAGGCCGACGTTGTCCCAGGACTCGGAAAGATCGAGTGGCGCAAACTGTTGCAGATAGTCTACTACGGTTCGATCGTTGTCACTGCTCATTTCCGTGCTGTCCTCTGTCCATCAGTATTCGAGCCGACATTGAGCTGGCGTCTTCGTCCAAAGTCGACGCGAAAGGCGGACGAGTATGGCGGAGCGATGCCCAAGGTCTACAATGAATCCAATTCTGTTTCCCGACAGAATTGCGGTCCGCAAGTTCTTCGCAAAGCTATCACAGTCCGATGTTTGACGCAATTTTCAAGCTTTTTAATACCGAGGGGTTTCCGCCTCGCTGGTATTGTGGGACAGCCTGGTCGCAGGAGCCGTTCTGGGGGTGGGCGCACATCATCGCCGACACCGCGATCTGGGGCGCCTACATGGGCATTCCCGCTGTTCTCTTCTACTTTCTACGTCAGCGGAAGGACCTGCCGCTGCCCGGCGTGCTCTGGCTTTTCGGAGCGTTCATCTTCTGCTGCGGCCTGACTCATCTGATCGATGCGCTGATCTTCGAATGGCCGATCTATCGCTTCGCCGCGGTCATGAAGATCGTGACCGCCACTGTCTCCTGGGCGACCGTCTTCACGCTGGTGCCGCTCATTCCCGTCGTGCTTTCGTTTCGCAGCCCTGTTCATCTCGAAGAAGTGATTTCAAGGCGCACCATCGAATTGCAGAAGCTGAATGAAGAGCTTCAGGAACAAATTCGCAAGCATGAACGGACCTCGCACGAGTTGAGCGAACAGAAGGAAACACTTCAGCTCGCACTGGCCGCAGGTAAGATGGGAACGTGGGACTGGGACTTGAAGACCAATCAGGTGAAATACGATTCTCTGGAAGAAGAGCTGATCGGCTTTTCGTTGGACCAGCGGGCCGATCCGGTTGATAACTTCTTTGAAGCCGTTCATCCGGATGATCGCGAGCCGCTCAAAAAGGCCCTCGATGACGCGATCGAGAATGGAGCCGATTACGATCACGAGTTTCGGATTCAGGTCCCGGGTATTGGCTACAAATGGCTGGTCGGCCGGGGAGCCGTCATTCACGACGATACCGGCAAAGCGATCCGCATGCGGGGTCTGAACTACGACATCACCGACCGCAAACGAGCCGAGGAGTCAACCCGGGAGAACGAACGAAAGCTCAAGCGCGTCCTGGGCAGTCTGTCGAGTTTCGTCTGCGTTCTCGACGAAGAAGGCAATCTGCTCGACATGAACCGGTATGCTGCCGAACGCAGCCGGTCCCGGATCGACGAGTTTCTCGGCAAACCTCTCTGGGAGTGCCCGTGGTGGAACTACGATGACCAGGTTCGCAGCCAGTTGAAGCAGGCTGTTCTCGACTGCAAATCAGGCGTTAAGGCACGTTTCGATCTCGAGACCGAGATCGCCAGTGGGGAACGGATTATCCTCGACTTCACCATCACGCCGCTCTACGACAACAATGGTCAACTGGAGTGGATGATTCCGTCCGGAATCGACATTACGACCCGCAAGAATGCCGAAGAGACGCTCCGGCTGCATACGCGAGCCATTGAGTTTGCACAGAACGGAATTGTGATTGCACACGCGCAGAACGACCAGCCGCTCATTTACTGCAACTCGGCCATGGAGACGCTGACCGGGTACTCTCTGGAAGAACTGCTCGGCAAGAACTGCCGAATGCTTCAGGGGCCCGACACAGATCCGGAAACGGTCAGGACTGTCCATGACGCCGTCGCAATGCAGACGGAATGCCGGGTCACGATTCTCAATTACCGGAAAGACGGCACCCCGTTCTGGAACGACCTGCATATCTCGCCGGTCGAGGATACGAACGGCGAAGTGACCCACTTTGTCGGGGTGCAGTCGGATGTGAGCGAGCGAATTCGGTACGAACAGCGTCTGATTGAAGCCCGAAAGGCTGCCGATCAGGCCAACCAGACCAAGTCGCAGTTCCTGGCCAATATGAGTCACGAAATCCGCACGCCAATGACATCGCTCCTCGGCTGTGCCGACATGCTGCATCGGCAGATCCAGGAACCGGACGCGAAAGACCTGGCACGAATGATTCGTGATCAGGGACAGATGCTGCTCGGGATTCTCAACGACATTCTCGATCTGTCGAAGATCGAAGCCGGCAAGCTCGATATTCACCCCGAACCCAACGATCTCTGCGCGACACTGGAAACGGTCCATTCATTGATGCATCCGGTTGCCGTGGAGCGGGGACTCGAATTGGAACTGAAGTACCTGACCCCCGTCCCTCGTATGGCCACATTCGATTCGCTGCGTGTTCGGCAGATCGTGTTGAACCTGGTCAGCAACGCACTCAAGTTTACGGAGAAGGGCCAGGTAACGATTGAGATTTCCTGCGAGGACTCCGCCCCTCACGACGTTCTGAGCGTGAGTGTGGTCGACACCGGCGTCGGCATCGATTCCGAGAACCTGGAGGCGATCTTCGAAGCCTTTACCCAGGACCAGAAAGTCAAACGGGCCAGCGGCGGAACCGGACTCGGGTTGACCATCAGTCAGAAACTTGCCCAGATGATGGACGGAGATCTGGACGTCAAAAGTGAACCCAACCAGGGAAGCTGCTTTACGCTCCGCCTGCCGATTCACGACATCTCCAATGACGTCCGTTCGGAAAGCCAGCCGCATGTCGAAGGAGATGCGACGACTTCAGAATCTCTCGAAGCTCGGACGCTGCTCGAGTATCGCGTCCTGGTGGCCGAAGACACCCCCGGGATCCAGTTTCTGTTGAAGCGGCTACTGGCCGATAAAGTGCGGTCGGTCGACGTGGTCGAACATGGTCAGCAGGCGATCGAGGCCGTCAATCAAGCCGAAGGGGACGGGACGCCATACGACCTGATTCTCATGGACATGCAGATGCCGGTGATGACGGGCTATGACGCCACGCGAACCCTGCGTTCTGCCGGCTTCTCGCGGCCCATCATCGCGTTGACGGCCGGGGCGATGGCCGAAGACCGGGAACGCTGTCTGGAAGCTGGCTGCAGCGATTACCTGCCCAAGCCAATCAGCCTCGATCAACTGCTTCAGAAAATCTCGGAAACCGTTCAACAGCACGGCGACCAGAACGGAGATTCAACGGATTAGGGACTTGGAAGGCCCTCGTGCTGAGCTACCATCAGCGTAGGTCTCGTCCGATTCCCTGTCACCCGTCCGATCTGGATTTATCCTGATGAACGATCAAGCTCCGTGGACATCCAACCATCCGTTCGACGTCGAAGAACCTGTCATGCTCATCACAGGGGGTGGTCGGCACCGCGTCGGCAGTGTGATCGCCAAGTACTTCGCTGCCCGGAATTACGCGCTTGCGCTTCATTACCATTCCTCCGAAGAGGAAGCGATCGAAGGCAGAGAAGAGCTGCAGAACAATGGAGCCCGCTGTGAGATCTTCAAAGCCGATGTGACCTCGGAAGACGAGGTTTCGCAGATGGTCCAGGCGGTGTACGAGAAGTTTGGTCGCATCGATGCGCTGGTGACGACTGCTTCGATCTGGTCACCCACGCCCTGGGGAAAAGTGACTGCGGAGGACCTGCGAAAGAACTTCGATGTCAACACGCTCGGGACGTTTCTGTGTGCGAAAGCGGCCGGCGAGGTGATGGTGCAACAGCCGACCGGTGGGGCCATCGTCACCTTCGGCGACTCTTCCATCAATCGCCCTTATCTCGACTTCGCGCCCTACTTCATTTCCAAAGGTGCGATCCCGACGCTGACTCAGGTTCTGGCCGTGGAACTGGCCGATCGGAATCCGAACGTGCGAGTCAACTGCATCCACCCGGGACCGGTCATGCTGCCACCCAATACCGATGAAGAAAAGGCGTCTCGCATTCGTGAGCTGACACTCCTCAAAACCGCCGACCGCCCGGAAATGGTGGCTCAGGCGGTCGAAGCGTTTGTGAACAACGTCTTTATGACGGGGGTCTGCATTCCGGTCGATGCCGGCAAGCACATGCACTGTCCGGCCGAACGTCGCCGCCCGTGATGCCGCTCAGCTTTGATGCCGATCAGCTGGTTTTCCGACGTCGTGCGATCAGATAGACGAGCAGACCCGCCAGCATCGTCGCCAGCCCGGAGGCACTTTCAAGCGGATGTCTCGCGGCACTGAGCAATGCAATTCCGGTCGTGGTGAGAACAAAGAACCCCGCAGCGATGCCGAGGGGCCAGGTCAGCTTGCTGTCCCGTTCAATCCAGAACAGGCTGGCCACGGTAATTGCCGAACTGAGTGACAGCGTGAAGCTGAGGTAAGTCAACAGATTCTGCAGCGACGTGACGGAGATCATCAACATGGCCGCCGCCGATTGAGCCAGAATGCTGAAGCGGGGCGTGGCTCCCTGAAACGCGAACACCCGAGGTAGTACACCATCGGCTGCCATCTTTGCGTAGATTCGCGGCCCGGTCATGATCAGCGCTGAAACCGAGGTATAGAGCGAGACGCAGATCGTCAGTCCCATCACCGAGGCAAAACGCCGTCCCGCGAGTTCCCCAGCGACAATCGTTGCCACCTGTTCCTGCCCGGCAACCGTCTGCAGGGGAACGGAGTAGACGAAGACGGCATTCACGGCCAGATAGAAAAGAGTGACCAGAGCGGTCCCGAGCAGCAAGGCGCGACGAACCGTGCGGCCTCGCTCCACAAATTCGCCAGAACAGTAAATGGCCGCGTTGAATCCGCAGTAACTGAGCGAGATCCACATCAAACTGGTGGCGAACACGGCTGGGTCAACGCTCGTGGAGTTTCCCGTCGCCTCTTTCAACCCGTCCCACTCGGCTGGAAACTGACTCGCCGCCACACCGATGAAAAGAGTGAGCAGGGCAAGGTTCAGGGCGACCATCGTATTCTGAATGCCGGCTCCCAGCCGGACACGAAACAGATGCTGCAGCGTGGCCAGTCCAACGGCAAGCAATGCAAAGCTGCCGTTTGGCAGGCTTGACCAGGCAGGCGCGAGATCCCGGACCAGCGATTCAAGAGCCGATGCCGCGAAGGCAATCGCTCCGGTGAAGCCGGCGATCATGGAGACGAGTCCCGCCAGAACACCGAGAGCCGGGTGCACGCCTCGGGCCAGAAACAGATACTCGCCGCCCGATTCCTGAAAGTGAGCCGCCAGGACCCCGTACGAAACGGCTCCACACAAGGCGATCAGTCCGCCGACCAGCCAGGCGAGCATGACCAGCGTCGGGTCTCCGAGATCGGCCAATGCAAAGCCACTCGTGGTATAAAGCCCTGCACCGACCATGCTTGAAACAACAATGGCGATTGCGGAAAAGAGGCCGAGCGGCGAGGAGCGATTAGAATCTGAAGTCATGAAGCAATCATGCGGTTTCCCGCTGCCTGAAGTTCGGGGAGAGTGTCCGGCCGGTTGAAATCGTGTTGACTTGTCTGGACCGTCCTTTAGCCTAGAGATCGGTCGATCGGATGTTCGCACAGGACCGAGTCTACGCCGAAAACACGGCAACTTCTGCGGACGGAGCGACGACACGATGAAGTCAACCACCCTGGAACGAACGTGCTGCCGAACGAGCGTGCAGATACGATCGTCGCATCATATCGCCCGACATCTCAGAAAGTCTTCCCATGACCGTGACGGAACTGATTCTGCTGTTGATCGTCGCGGGAATCTGCGGCAGCCTCGGGCAGGGGATTGCCGGCTATTCGCGGACCGGCTGCCTCAGTTCGATCGCACTTGGCTTCATCGGAGCCCTGTTCGGTGCCTGGATCTCTGAAGCGATCGGACTTCCGGAAGTTCTGAACGTTCGCTTCGGAGACATGAACTTCCCGATCATCTGGTCGATCGCAGGATCGGCCATCTTCGTCGCGGTTCTCAGTCTGTTCACGCGCCGCCGCGTTCGCTGATGCTATTGTTCAACTTCTGTTGACTGAGCCCCGTTCGCCGGCTTGAGGATCGCAATCAGGCGATGAATCTCTTCCCGCAGCAGTTCGACGAAGCGGCTCGTGTATTCATCGGAGAGAAAGTCGTTGTTGTAGATCACGCCGAGATGCAGTTCCGGACCGTTCCCGAGAACGCCGACGGCGAGATTGACCCCTTCTCGAAGCGGAGGAAACAGCACGGCACTGGCGAGTCGGTTCTCCCCCCAGGAGAAGTCGTTGTTCATCTCCACGCCTACGCGACCAATGTTGCTGAGAATCATGCTCGATCCGGTGATCGATTTGGGCAACCAGTGCCACGGGTAAATCGCCCGCAGGGTATGCAGCATCGACATATGCAACCGATGCTCCCGCAGAATACCGGTTTCGCCCGCGACCGACTTGAGGAGCTCTTTGCGATTTTCGTCGGTCGGCTCGGCGATCGAAGGACGATCGAGGAAGGTCATTGAAACACAGTTGGCGACCAGTTCTCGATCCCGCGTTCTGTCTCGCGTGCTGACGGGCACACCGAGCCGATACATCTTGCCGGGTTCCACGTCCTCGGCTGCCGCAAGCCGGAACATGGCCAGATACGACGCACAGACAAGGACGTCGTTCAGCGTCCAGCGGATGCCGTCGACGGGAGGCCGCTCTTTGAGATGTTCGACAACATCGGGAATGCGCTCGATGAACCCCTTACGGTTGTATTGCGTTCGCTGCTCCTGATCCCGCAGCTGGACGACGTTTCTGGTCCTGTAGAAGCGAAGAATCCGCTGGATCTGTCGTTTGCTGATCCAGCCAATCTTGTGTTCGCCTCGAAGCCTCAGTCGCCGCAGCTCGGCTTTGACGAACTCCTGCTGGTCGATCTGAGCCTCTTTGACTTCTTCCGGCGTGCCGGCGTCGATATCGCGCCATTCCTTGATCAACTGGAGAATCGCCAGTCCGTCGGCACAGCAGTGGTGAATTTCGAGCCAGATCTCGGTCTGCTCTCCCTCAGCCGCTGGGATGGTCCAAACGCGGATTCCCCGTTCCTTCCGGATATCAATCGGGGGCTGGTTGAACAGGTCGCGGAGTGTGGTCGGCTTGAAGTGAAGCGGCGATCGGGGCAGCGTTTCCCAGCAGGGAATGATCCCCCGATGAACCACCCGGGCATTGAGCAGCGGATGCCGGGCGACGGCCAGACTCAGTGTCCGTTCGAGGCGTTCGGTATCGAGCGGGCCATCGAGCAGCAGTCGGCCGTAGATGACCATCGGCTGATGCGGCCGATCGCTGGAAAACAGGAAGTTTTCGAACGGCGTTAAGCGGTCAATAATTACTGCCATCGAAGATGCAGCCGCCTGCTGAAGAGGGAAGGTTCGACCACAATCTGGACATGCGATTGCAGGTCAGGGCTCATTGTACGGGGTCTGATGCAAAAGCCAACCCCGCTCAATGACTGTAAGTTCTGAAATATTCGGGGTTTACCCGCCTCGTGAAGGAATCGCAGCTTACACAAACCGACCGCGCAGCAAAAAACCCGCTCGAACTCGAACGGGCGAATCTTTTCTCGGCAGCAGAAACCCGCCTTAGGAAAGGCGAATATGGCTCCGCTTCGAACGCCGTGCCTTGGCACTGGCCGGACGCTTGCCGTGATTTGCTTTCTTCAACTTACGCTGTGTCTTAGCCACTGTCATCACTCCCGATATGTATCAATTCCTGGCAGCCCGGTCGAATCCATCCGGCTGCGCATACCGATCCGCATCAAACGAACGAACGATTATACCGTCTTCCCGTTTTCTCGCAAGACATCCCCCTTATCGGCGGCTTTCCGCGTCATTCTCCTGCAGGAACCGTTATTCACCCCAGAACGTCCGGGAACCCGCAATGTGAACATCAGTTCCATCCGAGGCGGCCTGCGGAATTCAAACACTTGTTCGAGAAAAACGAGTTCCAGCCGCGCGCATTGTCAAACTTTGCCGGTGCTGAGGCCGATAACGGATATAGGAATTCGTGCGCGGATTCCGTCTCTAACGACATTATGGCCGGCTACTGCGCTGTTGATCGCCTGATTTTGGGGGTCAGAACCGGCTGCAGACACCGGAA
This sequence comes from Planctomycetaceae bacterium, assembly GCA_017795105.1. Lineage (GTDB taxonomy): Bacteria > Planctomycetota > Planctomycetia > Planctomycetales > Planctomycetaceae > Rubinisphaera. The sequence goes on along the minus strand of CP051247.1, from coordinate 3,033,321 downwards.
ACTCGGCCGGGATTGTTCAGAAATCTGGCCGAGGACGTTCAGGACGGGGTGGGGAAATGACTGCTATGAATCGAGTTCGAGCTTCGAAGGGCCTCAGAATCTGTCTGGCGCTTCTGTTGCCGCTGTCGTCCGGTTGTCAGCACGGTTTGACCCGATATTTCTATCTGGGCAAACCGAAGCCGCAACTTGAGCAGTATCGCGAGAATGCGATGGAGGAGGATCACCCCGGCGTCGCTCAGGCGATGCCGCTCCAGCTGGAAACCACCGCTCCCCCGCGCACAGTCGCCACCATCAGACGCGATGAGATCTGGGATCTTTCCCTGGAAGAAGCGGTGCATATCGCCCTGGCCAACAGCGACGTCATTCGCTCGGCCGGTCAATTCCTCTCACCCGGGAATACCCTGCTCGCCAACCCGCTGCAGGTCGCCAGTACCTTTGACCCGGCGATTCAGGACTCCGGTGTGCTCTTCGGAGGCGTCGGTACCGAAGCGGCTCTGGCCGAGTTCGATGCGACGCTTTCCAGCAGCCTGTTCTTCAGTCGCGACGAAACCGTCTCTAACAGTGCCTTCACCGGAACGCAAACCGGCCGCGTGCTGGAACAGGAAACTGGCCAGTTCAACGCCGCAATCAATAAGCAGATGGCTTACGGGGCTCAATTTACCTTGAGCCATCAGGTCAACTACCTCGACACAAACTCGACAGCCGTGTTGTTCCCCTCCTCCTATTCGGGCAATGTCCAGGCTGAGTATCGTCAGCAACTGTTGTCCGGTTCCGGAGCAGAATTCGTGCGGGTCGCCGGTCCGTTGAGCACCGGTTTCACGAACATTACCGGGGTCTCGAACGGGGTACTCATCGCCCGAATCAACGCCGATATCTCGATCACCGAGTTCGAAGCCAACGTGCGGAATCTGGTGAAAGACGTTGAAGACACCTACTGGGATCTCTACCTCTCCTATCGCAACTTCGACACGTCGGTCACAGCTCGGAACACCGCTCTGGATACCTGGCGCGTCGCCAAAGCGAAACGCGATCTGGGTGGGGTCCGAGGTTTCAGTAACTCCGAAGAAGCTCAGGCTCGTGACCGTTACTTTGAAACCCGGGCTCAGGCCGAAAACGCTCTCGGTAACCTGTACGTGACCGAACAGCGGCTGCGGGAACTGCTCGCACTGCCGATCAACGACTGCAAAGTGATTCGACCGGCTGACGATCCCGTCGCCGCCCGCCTGCATGCCGAGTGGTATCACAGCCTCGCGGAAGCTCTGACCGAACGTGTCGAACTTCGACGTCAAAAATGGAATATCAAGAGTCTTGAGCTGCAGCTCGGTGCCGCGAAAAACTTTGCCCGTCCGCGACTCGATCTCGTGGCCCGCTACCGCGTAAACGGCTTCGGGGACCATCTCCTGGCCAACAGTGATGATGACCGTTTCGGCGGCGACCTCAACTCGTTCTACGACAAAGTCGCTGAAGGGGAAGAAACCGGCTACGACCTCGGTCTCGAATTCAACATGCCGTTCGGTCTGCGACTGGCCAAGACACAGGTGCAGAACATCGAACTGCGACTCGCAAAAGCCCGCAAAGTGCTGGCTGCTCAGGAACTCGAAATCGGCCACGAACTCGCCGTCGCCTTCCAGCAACTTGAAACGTCCTACTCAACAGCTGTCTCGAACTTCAGCCGTCGCAACGCGGCTCTGGAACGAGTGCGGATGATCGGGCAGGAACTCGAAGTCGGCTCCGGGTCCAACACACTGGACCGCTATCTGCGAGCCCAGGAATCGCTGGCTGCAGCAGAGAACGCTTACCATCAGTCGCTTGTCGACTACAACAAAGCAATCGTGAACCTGCACTTCCGCCAGGGAACGCTGCTTCAGCACGACAGCATTCAGCTCGCCGAAGGAAAATGGGATCCCGAAGCCTACCAGCAGGCTTACGCCAAGGCGAAATCCCGGGCTCACGCGATTCCTGCTCCGCACAAACGAACCGTGCCGCCAGCCTTCGCTGCTGATGGTCACATCCAGAAGTACGACTTCACCTCTCCGGAAGCTCGCGGGCTCTCCTCTCAGGATCAGCTCGACCAGGAAATCGAACTGGCTCCATATCCCGAACGACTCCCACTGCCGTTCGCTCCGGACCAGATGGACAAGTCGAATGAGAACGGAAGCGATGTTCCGCAGATTCCGGGAGAAACACCAGACTCCGAGCCGAGCCCGCCGCCGTACTTCGAAAAGAAGGACGGAAAGCCTCAGCTCATCGAGCCGGTGCCGACCGATGGCCGCGAAGTCCGCAACGACTCCAAAGCTCCGGCCTTCCCGACGGCTGGCTTCACCCCGAGCGGAGCATTCCCGGTCCAGAATCCGGAAACGTTCCCGGCAACTTCTGGCGGCGTGAGCCCGGCCGGTTATACTCCGACGGCTGGAACGGCCAAGCTGCCCGAACTGATTCAGAATCCCGTGGAGCAACCCTCTGGCCCGCTCGACTTGAAGAATCAGTTCCCGGTTTCGGACGATCAGTTCCCGGCTCCCGGGTCGCCCTGGCAGTCGAACGACAACACTCCGTCTGCTCCAGCCCAGGCTCCCGGCTTCCCGGAACAGGACGTGAACTCCACTCCGGTTCCGGCCAGTGAGTCAACTCCCGCGACCAGGCCTCTCGCCACACCGGTCGCCCGGGAAATTGGCAACGCCATTCCGTCTTACAACAACAAGTAAGTCCGAACACGAAACGAGCACGAATGCTGGCTGGGATGCTTCATCGATCCCAGCCGGCATTCTGCATGGTTACTCGCCGCTTTCGTTGAGCTGCCATTCGCTGTTGAACAGATCGGCCCAGGTTGTCGTCTCTTCGTAGCCTTTGTCAGTCTTCTTGAAATTCAAGATGGCAATGTCCCCGAGCTTGGGGAAGAGCCACGAGTTGCTGGCTTTGAAGTCCTGTTCGTGCGTCGTCATGCCAGAGTTGATGACGATGTACTTGTGCGGATTCAACGGGTTCGGATAGATCATCGCCAGCCCGTGTTTCTCAACCGGGTACGACTTCCCGCCAACAGTGATCTCCTGCCGATTCCACTCGATCGGCAACTGTTCGAGCATCCCGTTCAGCAGTTTGTTCGAACCGGGATCGCCAAACAGAATCAGGTGGGAATCCTTCATCATCTCGACGGTCACTTCACTGTCGTTGACAATGCGGATCTCACCACGCATCCACTTATCGAACTCGCGGCCGAATCGTTCCAACGTCCAGTCCGACCAGGCCTGATGTTCGTCGGACCAGGGTGTTCCGGTGCCGCGAACGCAGAGGAAAGAGCTCATGAAGGCATCGTCGATCGGCCCCTGCAGATCGTGTCGCTTCCGGCCACTGCCAAGTTCCTGATAAGCCCGCGACTCGTCGTAGTCGTATACCTCCCAACCGGCGTCGAGCTTTTCGTAGTAGACCGAAGGCAACAGGCCATCGGCAGCGTCGCGTAACGGCAGCGGGGGTTCGCCGTCGATCGAGATCTCATCGGCGATATCGCGACTGATACTGAGCAGGCGGCAGTTCTTCGTTTCCAACGAAAGCAACCCAGAGCTCTCTTCGTAGTCCGATTCGACGGTTGCTTCCTCGTACATCTCATCGAGCTCTTCCACCGTTAACCAGAAGCACTGATTGTATTTCGGCGTGAAGGTGACAAACCGAATCTTCTTCGGGCCGGGGTACTTTGGAAGCCCCTGACGATTGTGGCGAGCGAGGAACTGCTGAAACTCCGCCTCGGCTTCCGGCGTGAATTTGTGGCCGATATCCTTCCCGATAATCAACTCGAGTGGAACATCGTGCTTCTCGGCCTGCTCCTGCATCAGCAGACTGCTCTTGAGCTGCTTGTCCTGATCGCCTCCGTAAGTCACGAACGGCACATTCGCCAGATTGATCCCGTAATTGATCGCGTCGTAAATTCGCAGCGGCTTGTGCTGGTAGTCGGGGAGTTGCTCCGTCTTGTTCTGGTACTTGTAGAAATCGACAAACCCTGCTCCCGCTCCGGCCGATGCCCATTGCGAGGGATGATGCACGCCGAGATGCCAGGCACCCGCTCCGCCCATTGAAAACCCCCAGAGGGTGACCTGTCGATCGTCGATCGGGAACCTGCGGGAGACATCGGCGATCGCTTCGAAGACATCCGTCTCCCCGGCCCAGCGATAGGCATTGTCGATGCGTCCGAAGACATCGATCTGAATCCACGTCTGTTTTTCACCCGGCTGCTTCCCCCGATGCTGAGCCAGGAAAGCGACTTCATTTCGTCCGCCGCGACCGTGCAGAACCACATACAGCGGCATCCGCTTTCCGCTCGACCGAGACGGGTCGAAGTTCGGCGGCAGCGACAACGCGTACGGCTGCACGGAATGATCAACCTTGGAAACGTACCCGCAGATCTGGCTGCCGGCCTGATAGTCTCGGCTCCTGCGGGTTTGCAGTTCGCGGAGCAGTGTGTCGGCATCCTGCAGAGCCGTAACCGTCTGTTGATAGGTCGCCTTCTTCCCGAATTCGTCGTGCCGAATAATCCACTCGGCGGCTTTGATGTGCACTGCCAGGTCGGCGTAATCGGTCCACACCCGTTGTTCGCCAACGAAATACGATCGGCCATGATTCTGCCGGTCATCGGCCCACTCGGTGCGAATCTCATCGAGTCGCCGCCGCATGGCCGAGACCTGTTCTTTCAGAGTCTTGAGCTCGTCATCAGTGGGCTTCTGGGCCACGGCGACGGTCGCGTTCGACGTCGCGAGAAGAGTCAACAGAAGCAGTGAAAACACGGCACGGATCATGGGGTCACCTGCGGAGGAGAAACGGAGATTCAGTTCGCCATTCAGTTTAAAGGGGAGCCAGCCGGTCCGAAACCATCCCCGAACCGGAATGGCAGGCACTCCGTGAACGGAGTACGATGAAGACTGGACCTGATTTGGAATGATAAGTTGCTGAACGAAACGGAGTTTCCTCTTGCGATCTCATCTGCGCCTCACTCAGATCGCGATCCTGTTCGCACTGTTCGCCTTGACCCCACTCCGGTGGACATGTGCAGAATCCGACGATGCGACAACGGCTCGAACTGCGAACGTGCGGGAGATTATCGAACATCTCGCCAGCGAAGATTTCGCCGGAAGACGGGGTGTCGATGCCCGCCGGGCTGCGGAGTATCTGGCCGCCGAGTTCGAGAAACTTGATCTGAAGCCGGTCTTCGACAACGAATCGTATCTTCAGCCCGTGCCCGGCCCTCCGGGGGAACAGAACGAATCGACCATCGCGGGCTGGAACGTGACAGGTCGGTACACCCATCCCGAGGCCCGCTTCCCGGAAGAGTACGTGATCATCGCGGCTCATCACGATCACCTCGGACGAACGGCGTCGGATATCTATTTCGGCGCAGACGACAATGCATCGGGCGTGGCAATGGTGCTCGAAGCGGCCCGGCTGATTACTTCGTCCGACAATGTCATCAATCGTTCTATTCTGTTCGTCAGCTTCGATCTGGAAGAACATCTGTTGTTCGGGTCCCGCTGGTGGACAGCTCATGCCCCGGTCACGCTGGAGCAGGTGAAGTTCATTATCGTGGCCGACATGCTCGGTCGCTCTCTGGGGGATCTTCCGCTTGAGACCGTCTTTCTGTTCGGAGCCGAGCACGGAGCAGGGGTGCGGGAGTCGATTCGAAAAATCGACTTTGGACCAGCCGCGAAGCCGACGTTGCTCAGTGATGATTTCGTGGGACTTCGCAGCGACTATGGCCCGTTCCGCGATCGCGAGATTCCCTTCCTCTTTGCTTCCACGGGTCAGTCCAGGGATTATCACACGCCTCAGGACACCGCCGACAAGATCGACTTCAAACAGGTGGCGGAGATCACGACCGGTTTGACCGAGTTGCTGGTGGATGTGGCCAACCGATCCGAACCGCCCCGCTGGATCCTCGATCCCCCGGTCGAAATGGGGGAGGTTAAAGCGATCGAAGAGATTTGTGAGCAGATCCGACGCAAGGCTGAAGCGTGGAACCTGACGCCGGTCCAACGGTTTTTCGTCGATCAGGCTTCAACGCACGCCAGGAAGATTCTTCGTCAGAAGGAAATCACACCGGCCGATCAGGCGTGGTTGACCCGCACGACGCAGTTGTTGCTGTTCTCGGTATTTTGAGACACTTCGCTGGCCTCAGCCGCAACTGCGACGAACAGTGACAGATTCGTCCGTTTTATCGGTGGAAGGCTGCGGGCCCACGCTCTTCCTCTGATACGCGATCCCGTGAATTTGAAAAAACGGAGTAAATCCGACGCAGCTTTTCTCTGGAGATGAGGTACATCTGTCGAGTTAGCAGACCTTTGATCTGAGAACGACTTCATTGAGCGCTCAAATTGTTTCATCTGAGAACCGGGAAGTCTGAAATGGCTGGTACGTATTTGTTCCGTGGGGACGACCCCATCTTCAATGTGACCGACGAAGAAGGCTACCTCATTCTTCGGATCGCCGAACGTCCGATTGATCACAATTACGAGTCCAAGCAGCACGAGTACAATCGACTTTATCGAACACTTTACACGCGCAAGAACCCGTGTGTTCTGTTCGATCTGGGTCAGTGCACGATGATGGATTCGATTACGATCGGGATTCTGGTGAAGCTGACGACTCTGTGCAGACAGCGAGCCGGGAATGCGGTCGTTGCCGCCGTCGCCCCCAGTGTTCAGCAATCGTTTGAGAACCTGATGCTCCTTCAGGCAGACAAGCAACGGGCGACCTGGACAATGTACGACACCGTCGCACAGGCCAAAGCGGCCTTTCCGTGGTAAGGCCAGGCGGAAGCAGGATGACTCCGAAACGATCCGGAGTCATCTGCATTGCTCACCACCGGCAATCAGAACTCGCCAAGCACCTCGCCGCCATCGCGTGAACTCAACCCGCGATAAACCCCGAGATCGACATTCTCGCTGATTCCGCGAACGGAGCCATCGCACAGAGTGAACTGTGCCTGACCCTGGTGCGGAGCCGAGACGCCACGGTCTGGACCGAAGTTGTAGGTTCCCGATCCATCCTGCTCGGCTCGGTTCGGCCCGAATTCGGTATCGAACAGCACCATGTGACCATGGTCGTCGCCGACATCGGACTCGTCCCGGCAGGCCGCCGCCCAAGCGTTCTCGAAGATCTCGTGACCGCCTCCGGCTCCGGCAACCGGATTTCCGTTGGTGTCGTAGATCACGCCATTGGTCCGCTCACCGATCAGCAACGTATTCGACAGCCCGTCGGTAATGTCCCGAAAGCCGGTCTTGCTGTTGCGATAGAGAACTCCCTCACAGGCGCGGAACGTTGCTCCGGAAGGAGCAGATCCCAGAGCGGGGGTGTCGTCGAGATTGACATCATCGGCCGGGTTGCCCGGGGTGTTGACCCGTCCGCTGGCCGGTCCCCAGTTGCCGGCATACGATGACGCCGCGAAGTTCACATCCCGCTCGACAAACTTGCCTTCGGAGTAGGCATCGGACGGACAGAGATAAGTACTGATCGGAGTTTCCCGAGCCGCCTGATTCGCCGGGTCGAAGCAGGGCAGGCCAAAGTTGAACCGATCGTACAGGGCCGGCTGTTCGATGAACGGCAGAATCATGGTTCCCCAGGCCAGGCCCATGTGGTTGTCGATCGGGTCGTTGCTCATCGGATAACCCGGATTGCTGATGGTCGTAAACCGGGTCCCGTCCAGCCACAGGTAGCCGGGGGGCATCACGCCGTGGGTCGATTCGTAATTGTGAATCGCCAGTCCGATTTGCTTAAGGTTGTTCTTGCAGCTCGATCGTCGAGCCGCCTCCCGAGCCTGCTGGACGGCGGGCAGCAACAGAGCGACCAGGATGGCAATGATTGCGATGACAACGAGAAGTTCGATCAACGTAAAGGCTTTACGTTGGAGCATAGTTTCCTCCAGAGTTCCTCAAAGGAATGAAAATGAAACGAGTTTCAAACGTCAGACAGAGACGTTCGGGAGCGTTTCATTCGACTCGGGAGGGGGCGTCGGCGGAGCATCCGCGAAGGGCGCGACGAACAGATTGGCTGCTTCAATGAGACCGGTTTCCGGCGAGGCGGTACTCAGCTGGACACGCTCGGGGCCTTCTGGCAGATCGAAACGCAGCAGCAGGACGCGGCTCGGTGGCAGATCGACTTCAAAAGTCCCATTCGAGACGGGGATTGCCGTCGTGACCACATCGAGGGCGGTTCGTGTTTGCGATCCTTCATGCTCCCTTTTCACCGGTTGCGCAGCCGGGCGGGGCCGCGATGTTGTCGGCAGCGTCAGCGTGAAGCCGAGAATCGTGACGTGAGCATGCTCCTGCACGATCTCCTGATTCCCCGGAGAACTATGCGTGTGCGAATGCCCGTGGCCATGCGAGTGGCCATGCGAGTGACCATGGGAATGAGCGTGATGATGGTGCCCATGGGAATGCGTGTGGCTCTTATGCGTATGCTGGTGCGGTCCCTCTCCGCCAGAGTGCGTGTGATACCAGACCGGCGAGGAGAGACTGATTCCCACGATCAACAGTGCGAGGGCACCGACGCCAAGTTTGATCGTGAAACGGGACATGAACCAGGGACGCAGACTGTCTTAGAGTTCGGGAGCCTGCCACTGCGGAATACCTCCGGCGGCCTGCTGCTGTTCGAACTGGACGTGGAAGGGTCGCACGGGCGACATGGGGGCGGATTCGTTGACCATCAACGGGCGGGACTTCTGCCAGAACTCATCGTACGCACGACGCAGCCGCGTCACAACTTCAGGACGTTCTTCGGCAATATTCTTCGTCTGTCCCGGATCGTTCTGCATGTCGTACAACTGGTCTTCGACCAGCCGGTATCGCTGATTTCGCACCGCGAACTTCTTCCACTGGAAGTCGTCCGGATTCGCTCCCGTCGGCCAGCGTCCGACATGGGTAAACAGCAGCCGACCTTTCCAGTCCGCTTCCGGATTCTGAATCAGCGGCCAGAGACTGCGACCGGCGACCTGGTCTTTCGGCAGTTCGGCTCCGGCGATCTCGGCCAGCGTCGGCAGGAGATCGATATGAGCCGCAATGCGATCAATTTCCTGGCCCGGTTTGACGACACCGTCCCAGCGAACAAAGAACGGCACACGCACGCCCCCTTCATCCGGGCTGCCTTTGAGTCCTTTCATGTCGCCATTGAAGGCCCGCAGTTCGGTCCCGTCCGGCTTCGTCCCGACAACGTTTCCCGGTCGACCGCTGCCGGCTCCCGTGGTGCCGTTATCCGACATGAAGATGATCATGGTTTCATCGAGCAGATCCCATTTCTCCAGATGCGAAACCAGCCGTCCGAGATTCTCATCGATGTTTTCGATCATTCCGTAGTAGCCGGCGTGGTTGTCGCTGAAACCGAGATCCTTGAACTTCTTCGTGTTCTTCTCGGGAGCGATAAACGGACCGTGTGGAGCATTGGTCGCAATATACGCAAAGAAGGGCTCCTGCCTCTCCGACTGCTTTTGCATGAAGCCAAGCGCGGCGGTGAAGAACAGATCGGTGCAGTATCCGTCCGTCTTCACAAAGGAGCCGTTGTGCTTGATGGCCGGATCGAAGTACTTGTTGTTCGGGGCGTCGGCACAGCTGCATTCATACGACTGGCCGATTCCTCCGCCTCCGTGAATGAAGGCTTCATCGAATCCGCGGTTGTGCGGCTGGTAAGGATCTTCATCGCCCAGATGCCATTTGCCGAAGATGCCCGACGTATAGCCGGCCGTCTTCAGAACCTCCGGCAGGATAGTGGCATCGAGGGTCATCCGTTCGCGTTCGAGAATGGTATGCGTAACTCCGTTCCGCAGCGGATGCCGCCCGGTCATCATGGCCGAGCGCGTCGGAGCACAAGTCGGACTGACCAGAAAACGAGTGAACCGCGTGCTGTGATCGTAAAGGTCGTCCATGTTGGGTGTGTCGATCCACGGATGCCCGTGCCGCCCGAGCTGCGCGTAACCCTGATCGTCGGTCATGATCAACACGATATTCGGCTTCTTCGGTTCCGCAGCAGTCGCAAACGGAGCCAGAGCATGAACGAGAACAGTCAGCAACAGGAGATGTGTCAGGCGCATGGATTACCTCTCTGAACAGGGGCGGAATGTCTCTGCCACGTTACCGGAATGAGTCTCGCAGCACAATTTCCCAACAGACGTTGGGTGCCATGCTTGCATCGCATCAAAGATGCAGGGCAAGCATGCCAATCGGTGTTTCTACTGGAGTTGACGACAATGGAAATGTCATGACACATGAGATCTCGACAATTCCTTCGGACCTCATTCTATTGATGACGTCAACTGGCATGCTTGCCCTGCTGCGCGATGCAAGCATGGCACCGGGTGTCCGAGATCCGATCGCGACTCGATCAATTCAGCTTCCAGACGCGGATTGGGTCGCCGGATTCGGCATCGGTGTACTCGATCGACTCGATCTCGACCGGGCTTTCGTCAGCCGGGAGATACAGGCGAAGGATCTGCGTCTGTCTCTTCACCGGAAGATCCACTTTCAGCGTTTGCCAATCGTTGCCGCCGGCGATGTTGAATTCAGCCGTTTGTTCCCCTTCGGGAAACTGTTCCTCATTCACCGATTTCCACCAGACCTTGCCGGAGCCGCCGGCTTCGCTGCGGACCTTCAACGTGACCGTCATGGGGCGATTGTGCTTCACCTGGGCGGTGCCAAGAAACGGAGTTCGGCCGTCGGCATCCATCCGATAAGCACCGTCGACTTTGGTCAGCGTGCTGAACTTGGGGACGAGCCCGGCCGCGGCATCTCGGCCGGGACTCGTATTTCGCGACGGTTTGTAGTTCGGATTCGGCTGCGGATAAAGCGCATCGGTTCGCTCGACGAACTCGTCGATGAGGTCATCGAGTTCCTTCACTTTCTCCGGCATCTTCTCAGCCAGATTGTTCGTCTCGCCAATGTCATCCTTGAGGTTATAGAGCTCGCGAACTTCCGGGTACTTCGGATGGGGCTCGAACCGGCGGATCAGTTTCCAGTCGCCCTGCCGGACAGAAACGGCCGGAATCAAATGCGGAAACCAGGTGAAGTACGCCTCCCGCTGCAGCTCACCGGTCTGAGTGAGCACGGGAAGAATCGATTCGCCATCGATAATCTGAGAGCGAGCTCGGTCGATGTTGAGAGCGTCGAGAATTGTCGGATACAGATCGATCGCACCAACGACGGCATCGCTGGTCGTGCCCGGTTCGATATGTCCCGGCCAGCGGACCATCAACGGCACTCGCTGCCCGCCTTCGTAGATACGACCTTTGCCTTCACGCAACGGAGCGTTATTCGTCGGCGGTTTGAAGCCGGCCCACTTCTGGTAGCTGACGAGAGCCGGATTGGCTTTCGCTCGGCGAATCGATTTGGCGTCATCTTCGGTATTGCTGTGCACGTTGCCGCCGTTGTCGGAATAGAAGATCAGCAGCGTGTTTTCAGCCAGACCAAGTTCATCGAGCTTGTCCGTGATCCGACCGAGACTGTCGTCGACACTCTTCAGCATGGACGCCATGACCGGATTCGACTGTCTGCCTGTGGGATCCGTCTTCTTCGCAAACTCTGCCGTGTAGTTTTCTTTGTGTCCCCAGGGACCATGCACACCAAACTGCCAGACGTTCGCAAAGAAGGGCCGATCTTTGTTCGCTTCCAGAAACGCGATCACTTCATCGGTCAGTCGATCGGTGATGTACTCGCCATCGGGTCCGTCGGTAATCGTGCCGCGATGTTTGGCTTTGCGGGCCACTTCCGCAGGAGCATCGGGAGGAACAACACCATAAGGGGAGAAGTAATACCCGGGTGGACCGGGACTCGGCTCGCTGTGCCAGGCAACATCGAAGCCCTGCGTTTCCGGCCAGTGCGGTTCGGTCAATCCGAGATGCCATTTGCCGAAGTGCCCCGTTCGATAGCCCGCGTCTTTGAGGGCTTCTGCCAGCGTGTACTGCGACGGCTCCAGATAGTTCCTGCTGATCGGCATGATCAAACGCCGATTCGGTGGGGCGTTGTCGGGCAGGAAGTCAAAGCCTTCCGGCTGAGGCTTTTGATGCCCGGACGCACTCGTTACGCCATGACGCGATGGATACTGTCCGGTCAGAATCGAAGCCCGTGTCGGCGAACAGAGCGGTTGGGCATAGGCATCCGTGAATCGCATCGACTGCTCAGCGAGTCGCTGCATATGGGGCGTATCATAATACCGCGAGCCGTAAGGTTCGGAATCGACCCAGCCCATGTCATCGACCAGAAACAGAATCACATTGGGGGGCGTTTCCCCAGCCGAAAGGGATCGACACATCGCAAAGACGATCAGCGTCAGGATCAGCGGCAACTGGCGAGGCATCATTCGTCGGTCTCCCGGAGGCACAGCAGGTGGACGGAACTTCTGTGCATTTCAGAATACCGACGGTGACACCGCAGACTCAAGCTCAGCAACTGCCCCGACTCAATGCCGGTTTCGCGGAGCTGGCTCTTCTCCGGTCAGAACCGACTGGTCATCCCGCAGCATGCGGACGGCTGGAGTCTGCAGATCGTCGAGTTGGCCGTCGTTTACCGACCAGATGAACGCAGCGACGGCTCCCACGGCCAGTAAAAGGGCGATTGGCAGAGCGATGTAGATGACACTCATTTTCCCACTCCTCGGAATGCGGGATTTAGAAAAGCGATTGTCAGGGCGGAAAGCGAGCTGACGGGCATCAGGATGGCCGCAATTAGGGGATTGATCAGGCCGGCCATCGCCAGTCCGGCGGCAATCACGTTGTACGACAGCGAAACGACGAAGTTACAGCGGATCGTCCGCATCGACTTTCGGGCTCCATCGATGAGCATAAGAATGCCGTCCAGGCCGGGGCGATTGATATAAACATCGGCAGCCTGCAAACTCGCCGCCGCTCCGCCATGAACGGCGATTCCGACGGAAGCGGCCGCCAGGGCGGCACTGTCGTTGACTCCATCTCCCACCATCACGACCGTGCCTGCCGTCGTCGACTTCTGCACGACAGCCAGCTTCTGCTCGGGGGTCACCTGTCCGAAGGCGGTCGTGGTCGAAATTTCGACACGGCGAGCCACCGAACTCACTACGTTCTGATGATCGCCTGAGAGCAGACCAACCTGCCAGCCGGCCTTCCGCAGCGCGGTGACCGACTCGGCCGCATCGGGTCGAATTCGATCCCCCACCGCACAGACCGCCTTGAGAGTTCCCTCAACGAGTACAACGACCGCCGTCCAGCCGTTCTGATGGTAAGTGCGAATACGTTCGACAAGTTCGCCGGCCGCGCTGGTGTTGCCAGCGGCGATCATCGTCGCCGCTCCGACAGCAATCGGACGTCCGTCGACCTCCCCGGCGATCCCAACTCCCGGGATCGTCTGAATGCGTTCGGCCAGCGGAAGCGATTCGGTCAGCTCTTTCTCGAAGTGCTGCGTGATGGCTGTCGCAATCGGATGGACGACCTGCTTCTCAATCGCGACGACTGCTGGAATGATGGTGTCATCGCCCGCCCAGTCGAGAACCTTCATTCGGCCTTCAGTGATCGTGCCGGTTTTGTCGAGCCACACCGAGCCCGTTCGCTGGAGATGTTCAAACACATCGCCGGACTTGATGAGGATCTGCTTGCGAGCGGCTCGGGCCTGAGCAATCGCGATTGTAAAGGGCGTGGCGAGCCCCAGGGCACACGGGCAGGCGACAATCAGCAGGGCCATTGCATGATTGATCGCCAGTTCCAGGCTGACTGGAGCCCACCACGCGAATGTGATGACCGAAAGGCACAGGACGGTGACCACAAAATATCCACCGATCGCATTGGCGAACTGCACGATCGGAGTCTTAGACTGGATTCCTGCTTCGACAAGTCGAGTGATCTCTGCCAGACGGGTGTTTTGAGCGACCCGCTCTGCAACAACGACAATGGGGCTGGAAAGATTCAATGTTCCCGCGGAAACGGGATCGCCGCTTCGCACTGGCACGCCAATCGACTCCCCCGTCAGGATCGAACAATCGATGGACGATTCCCCCGCGTGAATGCAACCATCCACAGGGATCAGATCGCCGGATCGGACTTCGAGTCGATCACCCACCTGGATCGCATCGAGCGGAATCGTTTCGATGACGCCGTCGCCGGCAAGTCGTCTCGCCACGTGCGGCGTGAGGGCGTTCAGCAATGAGACCTGACGAACCGCTCGTCGCTGTTGTGTGTACTGGATGTAGCGACCTGTGAGCAGCAGAAAAACGAGCACTGTGATGGAATCGAAGTAGATCTCTCCGCGTCCGAGCAGCGTGTTGGCCAGACCGAGCCCGATTCCAGCGGTCAATCCGACGGCAACCGGGAGATCCATATGCGGCGTGCCGGTTCGGATTGCCCGCCAGGCGCTGCGGTAGAAGACCGATCCCGGCCAGGCCAGTGAGATCGTGGCGACCAGGGCACTGGTCCAGCGGAACAGCCGCAGATGCTCCTCCGACATACCGGAGAAGACGCCTGAGTAAAGGGCCAGCGCGATCAGCATGGCGTTTCCGGCACAGGCTCCGGCCACGGCAAGGTGAATCAGTCGTTTTCGGTTCTCATGCCGGTCGGAATCTTCGAAGCGATCGTCATCGGCCGGGTGCGGGGCGTACCCGAGCTGATGCAACGTCATGGCGATCGCTGACAGCGAGACCTGCCGCTGGTTCCATTCGATCACGACCGAAGAATTCGTGAGATTGACGCGCGAATCCACCACTCCGGGCAGAAAACGCGGCAGCTTCTCAATAGCGAAGACGCAGCTGGAGCAGTAGATCCCTTCGACGACCAGATGGATTCTGCGAAGATCGTTCGCGACGAATTCCACATAGCGTTCCTGGAACGCTTCGTGATCCATTGGAGCGTATAGCGAATCGAGATTCTGGACCTGCAGCCGCGAACGAAGGCTGTCGCGAAGTTCGTCGTCATCGCGCAGAATGTGCCAGGCCGTTTCGCAACCATGGCAACAGAATGCCGGTTCCTGCTCCGATCGCTGCAGGGCGGCCGGGACAGGCAATCCGCAGTGGGTGCAGGATCGAGGGGAGTCTTCCATCGATCGTTCGGCTTGTGGTTCTATTGCTGGCAACATGGAGGAAGTGGCTTGTCTTCTTCTGACGGGTTCGGCTCGGTCGCCGAGTGACAGCAGGGCAGGGGATGCGATTGAATGTTCTCGAGAGCGTCTTCAACGTTGGTCGACTGTTCGACGAGGGCGGCTGTTCCACTGAACTCGGCATAGGCTCGGACGGAAACGGTGAAGATTCCCCCGACGATCAACATGACAGCCGTCGCGTAAGGAAGCATCGCTTTCCCGGAGTCGGACAGCCGGTTCAATCCCATGCTGAGCAGCGAAAGAGCCGGGATGGTACCGGCCCAGAAGGCCAGCATCACCAGTGCCCCCAGAAGCGGAGTCGAGGTGCCGACCGCAAGAAGGACGAACGCATAGAGCCAGCCGCAGGGAAGAAATCCAGTCACGGCTCCAATCGCCGGAGCGCGGAAGACTGAGGGAAGCTGGCCGGCAGAGCGGTACAGTGTCCGCATTCCTCCGGCAAAATAGGAGGGAAGAGCAAAATGGACGGATCCGACGCGAAACAGACGCAGCAGGGCGAAAAAGCCAAACAGAATCATGGCAACGCCTGTACACCATCCGGCCAGTTGCTGCCAGCCGAGCAGATCGCCACCGAAATCGACCCAGGACCCGGTCCAGCCGGCAATCACGCCGATGAAGGCGTACGTGAAGGCCCGGCCCAGATGATAGCCGGCCAGATGCCGCCATCGGGCCGGTTCCTCTGGACTGCCATTGCGGACAGCGAGCACTGCGAAAGGCCCGCACATGCCCACGCAATGCCCGCTGCCCAGTGCACTGGCAGTCAACACCGCAATCATCAATGAGATCGGTCCGGTCTCCATTCCCTGTCACCTGATTCCTTCGGACGTCTCTACTAAGTACGCCTCCGAGGCGGCAAACCTGACTTGCTTTTTCTTCGCATCGAGTTCGATTTGCCAAATTCCCGGTTTATGGATCGCCGGAGCGGAGCGATAGAGCCCCTCACCGCTCTTCTGCAGGGGAAGTTTCAACAGATTGCCGGCTTCGGCATGGGGATAGGCCGAGATGGTCATCTGATCGACAACAACCGGTCGATCGTTTGCATCGACGAGTTGAACCGTGATGACCCCTGCCGCATCGACGAAGATGCTCGGCTGCCAACCCAGTTTCTCGCTCGCGGCCAAGGTGGCCTGTGTCTGATCCCAGTTGAGCGAGCGTTGGTGATAGTCCGGTATCACCGCCATCGAGCTGGACGAGGTCGCCATGACCAGGGCGAACATGCAGCACCCGATCTGCAGACCGAGCAGGCTCAGAATGATCCCGCCCCACAGGCGTCTGCTCGCATGCTCCCGCTGTTGCGGATTCGTCGTTATGGTCCCAGCAGTTTGCATTGCACAACTCTCCTGTCTCCTCTCTGGCTGATGATCTCCAGCTCGGCTTCCAGCTGGCCAAACGTGAATTGATCGGGCGTTGACGAAGCCAACAGGCCGAACGTTTTCGTCTCCCGCGAACCGAGCTCAAGAGGCTCGATCAGTTCCAGGGACACGGAATCTGGCGAAAGCACTGTGATCGTGAACTCGTCGGCTTCTTCGAGGCGGTTCACCAGTTTGACCCGCAGTGCGTTCTCAATGGTCCCGTCGTCCGAAACGACGAACGGGCTGCCGAAGTTTCGCAGCAGCGTGACGTCGAACGACTTCCGGGTCGCGATGTTGTAGGTCAGCAGTCCGATCACAATTGCCAATAGAGTCGGATAGATAATCACGCGCGGCCGCAGGAATTTCTGCGACTTGCCTTCGATTGCATCCTGACTCGAATAGCGAATCAGCCCGAGTGGACGTTTCAGTTTCGTCATCACGGCATCACAGGCGTCCATGCACTGCGTGCAGTGCACACACTCCATCTGCAGGCCATTGCGGATATCAATTCCTGTGGGGCAGGTCTTCACGCACAGGCCACAGTCGACACAATCGCCCTGGTTTTCGTTCAGAACCGGCAGTGTTTTCTGCACGCGGCCTCGCGGTTCGCCCCGCAACCGGTCGTAAGCCACGATCAGCGAATTGCGATCGAGCAGGACCGATTGAAATCGGCCGTACGGGCAGGCGATCAGACAGAGTTGCTCTCGGAAGAACACGAAATCAAACATCATCAAGACGGTCGTGATCGCCATGACCAGAAACGGGCCGGGATGTTCCAACGGCGAGAGTCGCACCCATTCGGCCAGCCTCTCGACGCCAACGAAATACGCCAGGAAGGTGTGGGCCAGTACCATCGAAATGACCAGATAGAGTCCGTAGAGGGCGAAGTATCTCCAGCCGGCCATCGAGGTTTTCGGTGCACCCCCACGTCCCTGAGTGCCCATCAGAAGTCGCTCGATGGGCCGGTACACGAACTCAAGATAGACCGTTTGTGGACAGGCCCAGCCGCACCATACCCGCCCCAGCAGCGCGGTAAGCAGAAAGACCGTCAGAAAGACACTGACCATCAGCAGTGCCAGCAACAGCGTATCGGTCGGCAGGAAGGTCAGTCCGAACATCGTGAATTCGCGTTCGGCGATGTCGAGAAGCACAGCCGGTTTGCCGTTGATTCGAATGTGAGGCAACGATACGAACAGCGCGATCAGCATGAATCCCAAGATGCGACGGGCATGCCAGTAACGACCCGGAGAAAGACGCGGATACAGCCAGCGGCGGGATCCGTCTTTTTCCAGTGTCGTCAGCACATGATCGGGTGCGTCCAGTAAGGACTCGTTCATCGTTGCCTCCGGAGTCGCGACGGGCGACTCGCCTCCCTTTCAGTCGTTACAGATTCTTGCGGCTGGATCGTTCCGTTATTCCGTCCACGGCGGGATTGGCTTCTCGCCGGGAATCGGGCTCTTGGTTCCCCCGGGCTGCGAACCCCGCAGCGAGGCGACATACGAAGAAACGAGCACGACTTCATTGGGATGCAACCGTGTCTTCCAGGCAGGCATCGCATTGTTCGCCGCTCCTTCCGCGACCACCTTCGCAATGTCTTCAATGGTCTTCACGTTCTTCCACAAGTCGTCGGTGAGGTTGGGGCCGATCTTGCCTTCTCCCTTCGCACCGTGACAGGAAATGCAATGCGTCGCGAACACCGACTGCCCGACCGTCGACCACTTCGGATCGTCCAGGTAAGTCAGCAATGTCTCGCGGTCGGGCGTCAGTTCGCCGATCTCTTCGAACTGAAGTCGCAGGTTTTCCGCCACTGCCGTCTGGTAGTCGGCGTGGATCGTGCGGCTGACGACCCCGTTGTGGTAGTAGTACATGTAGAAGACTGAATAGACGATCGAGCCGACAAACAGCATTTTCCACCAACCTGGCAGCGGATTGTCGAACTCCTGAATGCCGTCGTAGCTGTGACCGGTCAGTTGGTCGTCGGCTTCGTTCTGCATGATTCCGTCGCTCATGAGTTGTCCCGTGAACCGTCAAAAAGAGGAATGTCGGCCTGTTCGTCGGTGACCCTGGAGTCTGTGAAACAGGTCTTGATGCTGACTGCGATAAACACGAGCAAAAACAGCACGAGAGCAGCCGTCGAGAAGAAACCGTGATCGAGATGCTGCAACGTTTCCTTGATCATTGAACGGTCTTTCTTTCTGGGGCGGTGGCGGCTTGAACCGGTTCGGCTTCCGGATCCGACTCCGGAGCAGGCGGCGTTTTGTAAATGTCCGTTCCCAGTCGCTGCAGATAGGCGATAATCGCCACGACCTGTTTGTCCTGCAGTCCTTCGGGACCGTTTTGAGCCACGATCTCCTTCGCGATCTGCTCGGCTTGAGCTTTCGCCATTTCGATCGAGCCGGTCAGTGTTTCTTCCGGATACGGGGCTCCCAGATAGGCGGCCGCCTGGACGCGTTCCGGAATGGTGTTGAAATTCAACTCCCGTTGTTCCAGCCACGCAAAGGACGGCATGATGGAACCTTTCACCAGCGATTCCGGATCCCGCAGATGGACCAGATGCCACATGTGGGACTGCTTACTTCCTTCCCGGGCCAGGTCTGGTCCGATGCGTCGGGATCCCCACTGAAACGGATGGTCGTAAATGAACTCGCCCGGTTTGGAGTACTCGCCATACCGCTTGGTTTCCGAAAGAATCGGGCGGATCATCTGCGAATGGCAGTTGTAGCAGCCTTCGGCGACATAGAGATCGCGGCCGGCCAACTCGAGTGGAGTGTAGGGTTCGACCGTGGCGATTGTGGGGACGTTCGATCGAATCAGAAACGTCGGGATGATCTCGAACAGCGACGCCGAAACGACCGCGATCGTGGTCCAGAGAGTGAAATACATTGGCATCCGTTCCCAGCGGCGGTGCCAGTCCATCTTCATCCACCGATCGAGTTTCTTTGCGGTCGGCAGCACGGCCTGCAGATCCGATTGCGGCGTCGGATCATCGACATAGTCGCGGGACAGAGCCGGGGCGTGATAAACCGGATCTTCGTAAATCTCAGGTCGGTTCATCCACGTTCGGATCGTGTTGATCGCCATCAGCACGCCGCCTGTGAAATACAGCAGGCCGGCGAGGATCCGAATCCAGTAGAACGGCATCAGCTTTTGCGTTGTCTCGACAAAGTCGGGATACATCAGCTGACCGGTTTCCGTCAGGCCGAACCACATCAGTCCTTGAGTGATCCCGGCCACGTAGATCGGAACGATGTAGAGCAGGATGCCAATCGTCCCGAGCCAGAAGTGCCACTCAGCCAGCTTCCTGCTGTAGAGCGGCGTCTGGAAGATTCGCGGCAGCAGCCAGTAGATCATGCCGAAGGTCATGAAGCCGTTCCAGCCGAGTGCGCCACTGTGAACATGAGCGATGGTCCAGTCGGTGTAGTGCGACAACGCGTTGACCGCCTTAACTGAAAGCATCGGACCTTCAAAGGTCGACATGCCATAAAAGGTGATACCGACAACAAAGAACTTCAGCACCGGATCTTCGGTCACTTTGTTCCAGGCGCCCCGCAGCGTGAGCAGACCATTGATCATCCCGCCCCAGGAGGGCATCCAGAGCATGATCGAAAAGACCATTCCCAACGACGACGCCCACTCCGGCAGGGCGGTGTAATGCAGATGGTGCGGACCGGCCCAGATGTAAATGAAGACCAGCGACCAGAAGTGCAGAATGCTCAGCTTGTACGAGAAGACAGGACGGTCGGCCGCTTTCGGGAGGAAGTAGTACATCAGCCCGAGAAATGGCGTCGTCAAGAAGAACGCCACGGCATTGTGTCCGTACCACCACTGCATGAACGCGTCCTGGACGCCGGCGTAAATCGGATAGCTCTTGAACAGTCCCGTGGGGATGACGAGGTTGTTGAAGACGTGTAGCAGGGCGACCGTGACAATCGTGGCGATATAGAACCAGAGGGCCACATACAGATGGCGTTCACGACGCTTGATCAGCGTCATAAAAAAGTTCACGCCGAAAAACCCGACCCAGACGACAGCGATCAGCAGGTCGATCGGCCACTCCAGTTCGGCATACTCTTTACTCTGTGTGATCCCCAGCGGAAGAGTGATCGCGGCACAGACGATGACCAGCTGCCAGCCCCAGAAGTGAAGCTGACTCAGCGTATCACTCCACATCCGCGTTTTGCACAACCTCTGGGTCGAGTAGTAAATCGCAGCGAAGATCGAGTTCCCCGCAAAGGCGAAAATCGCGGCATTGGTATGCAGCGGGCGAAGACGACCAAACGTCAGGAAGTCGAGTCCGAACGTCAACTGCGGCATCACAAGTTGAGCGGCGACATAGATTCCCACCAGGAATGCGACGAGACCCCAAATCAGAGTCGCTGTCGCAAACTGCCGCGTGATCCGGTCGTCGTATCGAAACGACTCTAGTGAACTCGTTGCCGTCTCTCGGGAAGTAAAGGGAATCGCCGCATCGCCCGAATCGGGGTTAACTACAGTCGCGTTCATGTTTGGCAGGAGTCTCTGACAGAGGGAATGACGGAGTCGCTGTAATGCTCGTGCCTGAACGCAATCGTCGTGCCAGCTCGAGGACATGCTGACGCAGTTCCCCTGAAGCTTTTCAAAGTGCCTGAATACAGCAGGTTTCAGGCGGAATCCCGGATTGATCTCGAAATTTTTTACACAATCCTACGATCAGCATCCGAGCCCCATCCGGCTGACTCGAAGAAGTGTGACAGGTCCGCACGCCAGCGTGCGAAATGGCGCGCATACCACGAGTCTGATTACACACGCGTAGCGACGCACGTCGGGGAATCGTCTGCAAAATCGGAGTGACCAGACGATCGGTCTACTTCCGTGGACTTCCCAAAAAGAAAGGCGGCCTTAAGCCGCCTGGGGTGGAGCGCTCCGAGCCGCCGTCAGTCCTGCGAAATCTCGTACTTGTCGAGCAGGCGATACAGCGTACGACGGCTCACGCCGAGCGCGCGGGCCGTTGTCGTCTTGTTGCGATTGTGCTCGTGGTAGATCTGCTCGATGTGCTGTTTGGTCAATGTTCCGAGCTCGACCGGAGTCTTGTGTGCAACGCTGTTGTTCGTCCGCAGGCCCTGGGAAACGTCGTCTGGAAAGTTATGGAGCTCCAGAACCTGTCCATCGGCAAGGATTCTGGCTCTGTCGACAGCGTTTTTCAGCTGCCGGACATTGCCGGGCCAGGTATAGGATTTCAGCTTTGGGATCAGGTCCGGTTCCCACGACCATTCCGGTCCGGCGAAGGCCGCAACCAGGAGTTCGAGATCATCGTCCCGTTCGCGCAGGGGCGGCAGTGAAAGAGTAAGAATGTTGATTCGATAGAACAGGTCCTCCCGGAATCGGCCTGCCTCAACTTCAGCCTTCAGATCCCGGTTGGTAGCCGCGACCAGCCGGACATGGGCTCGCCTGAGCCTGGTCGATCCGACACGTCGGAAGGAGCCATCTTCCAGCACGCGAAGCAGTTTCGCCTGCAGCGGGAGCGCGAGTTCCCCAATCTCGTCGATAAAGAGCGTTCCGCCGTCTGCGATTTCGAAAAGTCCCTGTTTTGTAGAGGTTGCGCCTGTAAAAGCCCCTTTCTCATGCCCGAACATTTCACTCTCGAGGAGCTGTTCCGGCAACGCCGCACAGTTGACTTCGATGAACGGATTCTCGGCGACTCGACTTGCCTCGTGAATTGCATGCGCGACCAGTTCCTTACCGGTGCCGCTTTCCCCCTGAATGAGAATCGCTTTGTCGGTCGGAGCGATGCGGGAGATCATCTGAAAGACCCGCCGCATCGCCGGAGACTGCCCGATCATCTTCTGTGATGGTTCGGCCCGTCGCTGCAGCGCACCCTGCAGTTGAGCATTTCGTCGCTTCAGCGAGTACGTGGCATGGGCCCGTTCGACGACAGCCTCCAGTTCTTTGAGTCGCACCGGTTTGGTCAGGTAGTCGATCGCGCCATTCTTCATCGCTTCCACAGCTGACTCGATGGTCCCGAGTCCGGTCAGCATGATGACTTCGCACTCGGTTTCCTGCGTATTGAGCTTTTGCAGCAGCTCCAGTCCGGAGATGTCGGGCAGATGCATGTCGACAATCGCGACCGGATACACCTGAGACTCGATGGCAGTCAGCGCTTCCTGAGCCGTTCCAACGACATGCGGCCGATACCCTTTGTGCTCGAAGAAGGTCTTGAGATCCTGCTGCAGATAGGTGTCATCGTCGACGATGAGCAGATCGATGAGGTTCGCTGTTTCAGACATGGAGTATTTGTTACTGAGAAATCGAAGAAATGGACGCCAGAACGTCTCTCAGCTGAGTCCGATTGATCGGCTTGTTGAGATACCTCAGCGGGGGATGGGGCGTTTTCGACGTCAGCGATTCCGGGCATTGAAAGGCCGAAACGACCACGACAGGAATCTGCATTTCGCACCAGATCTGCTCAACGGCTTCATCGCCCGAGAGATTGGGCATGTTTAGATCCGTGATGATCAGGTCCGGAACCTGCTCTCGACAGAGCGCAACCAGTTGCCGACCATCTTCGGCCACGGCCAGCACCTCGTGCCCGAGGTGGGTCAGGATACGGCGAAAATAGTCCTGCATATCAGGTTCGTCGTCGGCTACGACAATTCTCATGACAGCTCCGAACGAAGTCTGTTCGTTCTTCGATCCGACGCCAGGGCCGGGAGAAAGATCCGGAACTCCGCACCCGTGCCGGGACCAACCCGGGCCTCCAGGTCCCCCTGGTGTGCGGTGATGATCCGGGAAGCAATTGCCATGCCTAAACCGGACCCCTTGGGTTTGGTCGTAAAGAACGGCTCGAAGATCTGATCGGCGATCTCCCTCGTCAATCCGGGTCCGTTATCGCGGATGGTGAACTCATATCCGGGCGCATCGCCGACCGGCATACTGCGGACCTGGACCTCGATCTGGACTGGGTCTTCGCTGGCGGCCAGCGAGTTTTCGAAGAAGTTGCGAAAGACCTGAATCAGCCGAAACTTGTCGACTGAAACTTCCAGATCGGCAGGCTCAATTGTGACCTGCAAATCGGCCTGCCGCGATTTGCGGTCCTGTTCGAGCTGATCCCAGGCGTTTCGTAACAACAGCTCAACCCGACAGTCCTCTTTAACCAGTGAAAGAGGCGAGGCGTAATTGCGGACTTCGTCGTAGAGTTGCTGAAGATCGTCGAGAGCCTGTTGCGACCGCGTGAGCAGGCTCATGGCCTGCGGATTGTCTTCGAGTTCCAGTTCCAGCATTTCCGTGCAGGCCTGAACCCGTTGCAGCGCGTTGCGACTCTCGTGGGCCAGACCGGTAATCATCTGCCCGATCGCCGCGAGTCGTTCCGACTGCAAACGTCGCCGGTCGCGATCGGCTTCGTCCGTCACATCGTGCAAGAGCCAGACTTCATCGGCTCCCGATTGAAACTTCACCTGCGAGATCAGCCGCTCGCGTCCATCGGCTCTCCGAATCTTCAGCTGCCGATGAACGGTCTGGCCATCGAGCGGAGAAATGACTTCCGACTGATCGACTCCGGTTTCTTCGAGAACAAGCTGCTCCCACGCTTCCAGCGTTTTCAGTTCTTCTCCGGAGTAGCCGGTCATCGATTCGACCGCACTGTTGATCTGCAACCCTCCGTCCACCACGTAGACCGCTCCGGCAGGCAGTCGGTCCACGAGTCGGCGAAGCTGACGGGCATTCTGCATCCGCTGATTCTCGATTCGAGAGCGGTGAATCGCATTGGCAAGCAGATTGGCTATCGAGTAGAGAAAATCGTGATCGGATGACTGAAACGCACGCCGTTGCCGATGGTGCACGCCCAGAAGACCATAGACTTCGTCTTCCGTCCGGACGGCCACCTGAAGGCTCGAGACGGCTCGTTCTCGGGTCAGACAGGTCATCGCCGGCTTGGATGAGAGCTGCCAGTCATCTGTTTCCACGCATCCCCGGGCTCTGGCAATTTCCTGGAACATGGGTTCGGAATCGTTCCCGACGGCTGCCCAGAGCGGCTCCGATTCCCATCCGCTGGCCGACCGGAGGATCAGCTGATGTGTATCCGGTTCGAGGATCATGAACTCGCAAAAATCGGATTGGAACGCCTGCAGCAGATAAGCCACGGCCTGATCGGAAATTGCCCCCAGACTTGCCCCGGCCAGCGCTTCCTTACTCAGCAATGCCAGCAGTTTCTGCTGGTTTAGACGGGCCTGATCGACCGGCACCTGGCGTGACTGATGTTCCGAATGATAGGCATCGACCATGATTGCGAGGTCGAGATCAAGACGCTTCTGCAGCGAATCATGCAGAGAGATTCGCTGTTCGATCGGCACCCCTTCGGCACGACACAGAACTCTCGTCAGGCAGGAACGAACGCGCGTGAAAGCCGCGTTGACGTACATCTGATCCAGACCGATCTCGACATGGCGATATCCAATTCGCCAGCGTCTGGCCACGTAGTCTTCGTCATGATTGGACTGCAGCGTATCGGCCAGCCAGAGCCCCAGACTCTTCTTGAGCCGACGGATCTGCTGATCGCCGCCCGTAATTACGCGAGCCGATGCGGGATGTTTCTGGATCTCTTCGTAGAAGTCGTCGAGAATCAGGTCGGAGTAGGGCAACAACAACTCACCGAGCAGCTTCGAGCAGGCATCGTCCCGTTCCGACCATCCGATGTAGCTCTTGAGATCGAGGAATCGATGATAAGTGCTGTCGCTGGTCGCCATCGGAGAACGCTCTCAAGTCCCGGGAGAATGATGTTTCATAGATATGAAGCGATTGCCCTGAACGGACAGAAGCCGATTGTTCGCTGGACTTCTGACTGCGGCAAACATTCATTCTACGCGTTTTCGACTCGATCGAAACCGAGGGTCACGCTCGATGCTGTGGGAAGGATCAAGGCCGGCATTGAAACTGTTGCCGAGAGGCCGGAATCTCGTTCCGAGGAGAGGTAGAAACGCATCCTGTCGTTCCCCTCACGAAGCTGGGTTGATACACCTTCTTGATCGGAACACGGTTCTGAAACTGCGAGCCGATGCAACTGCTTATGCCCATACTTTACGGCCTGACGACCTTCGGAATGCGACATCCGACGAATGGCAGTTTCCCATGCTGAAGCTCAGAGGGTGGTCCGAAGAAGAATTCGGGTCTAGGCGAATGCTCGGCTTCTACTACACTGAGGTAAAGAGACCGTCCGTCCGTGGTTTGCGGGCGGCATAATTGCAACCGACTCTGAAGAAAGACCTCTGTGATGAGTGACCACGTTTATAAGAAGATTGAAATCGTCGGCAGCTCCACCACCTCGTCGGACGATGCCATTCGCAACGCCCTGGCCAAAGCGAGTTCGAGCGTCAGCGACATTTCCTGGTTCGAAGTCGTAGAGCATCGCGGCCACATCGTCGATGGCAAGATCGCTCACTTTCAGGTGACCGTGAAATTCGGTTTCCGGATCAACGACTGATCCCCGCGGATGAACGTGTTCACGCGGAAACGAAATCTGGTCCTCATCGGAATGCCGGGTGCCGGGAAGAGTACGATTGGCGTGCTCCTTGCCAAGCTCACGGCTCGCGATTTCGTCGATACCGATGTGCTCATTCAGCTGCGGGAGGAATCGACACTGCAGGAAATCGTCGACCATCGCGGCTACCTTGAGCTCCGTGAGATCGAAGCCGAGGTGCTCGGGTCGCTTGATCTGCATAACACAGTGATTGCGACAGGCGGCAGCGCGGTCTACAGCGACTCAGCAATGCAGCATCTGCAGACCCTGGGACCGATCGTGTATCTCAAGGTCGATCTCGACGAGTTGCAGAACCGCGTCAATAACGAAGCTCAGCGGGGACTGGCCCGACCGGAAGGACAGTCGTTCGCCGAGATGTACCGCGAACGCTGTCGGCTGTACGAGCAGTACGCAGAGGTGACCGTCGAGTGTGCCGGCCTGAACCCGGATCAGCTCGCCGCCGTCATCGCGGAGCAGACCGGTCGGGAATAGTACGATAACGACGTGGAAAGAACCGGGTCCCATCATGTGCGACCCGGTTCTTTCACTTTTTCGTTTGAACATCAGCAGACGTATTAGAACTCGCCGATCACTTCACCTTCATCGCGTGTGGCCAGCCCCTGGTAAGTCTGGAAGCTGATGTTTTCCGACAGGAACCGCACGGCTCCATCGGCCAGACAGAACTGGGCACCGCCGTCGTGCTGGCTGCTGAAGGAAACGTCGTTGAAGAGTCGCGTCGCCGTTCCGCTGGTGTAAACGTTCGGAAGTTCGTTGATCGTCCTTTGAACGTTCTTGCTGGAATACATCGCCGCACCGCCGAGGTCGTTGCTCAATCCCTGAGTCCACGGACGCAGTGCATTGGTGAATCCGGTTTCTGGCCGGCCCGAAACTTCGCCGACAATGATGGTGTTGGACGTACCGTCGGTGTTGTCGGCAAAGCTGAAGCTGGTGTTCCGTCCCAGCAGACCGTTGTTCGCCACGCCGCCATGATCGGTTGTCGTATTGCCGAAGTGACCATAGTTGCCCGTCAACGGAGCCGGTCGAGGCCCTTTGGCTCCGGCTACGCCGACGTAGTGGTTCGTAAAGACTCCAGCCGTGGTGGAGAAGATATCTGAACTGCGTGCGCTCGGGCAGAAGTACGAATCGACTTTCCGTTGGCTCACGGCTACGTTTGCAGCCGCGGTGTAGTTCAGGTTGAAGTCGACGAGGTCATACAGAGCACTTTCTTCGACAAACGGCAGAATCATGACCTGCCAGCCCATGTTGTTGGCCGGGTTGGTGGCGGAGTTCGGCCGCCCCATCGCTCCGTACGGAAACACGCGGTGTGTGTCATGATAGTTATGCAGGGCCAGACCGATCTGCTTTAACTGATTCTTGCAACTGGAACGCCGAGCCGCTTCGCGAGCCTGCTGGACGGCGGGGAGAAGCAATGCCACAAGGATCGCAATGATTGCGATGACGACAAGCAGTTCAATCAGAGTGAAAGCAGAACGCTTTCGGGTCACGACGGACGGGGTGCGCATAGGGTTCTCCAAAGAGAAGACGGGAAAAACGAAAACCGCAAAGAAGCGTCAGGACATGCGGAAGCAGACATGCCGGAAGCAACAACTCAGTCGATGGAACACCGAAGAAGACCGGAAGTTTCGACGAGGCGCGATCATGCTACTGATCAGAAAACCTTCTGACAATCTGCAATCTCTTCTGGAGATCACAAATTCCTCAGCCTTCAGTATTAGTACGGAGTAAATCGAACGTGGCGACCTGGAGTCGAAGGCGTTCCGGCATACGAAAAAGACCCGGCCAGAAAATCGGCCGGGTCTTCGTCGTATTGAGAAGCGAACAGATCGAGTCTAGCCCTTCAATCGGGTCAGGATCTCTTCGGTCAGCTTGTTAATCGGCACGCGGACCTGTTCCAGAGAATCCCGATCGCGAACGGTTACGGTCTGGTCTTCGGCGGTCTGGCCATCGACGGTGATGCAGTACGGCGTTCCGATTTCGTCGTGTCGACGGTACCGGCGACCGATGGCTCCCTGCTGATCGTAATCGACGTTGAGGCCGGCTTCGCGGAATTCACGATAGATCTTCGCAGCCGTTTCGGGCATGCCCTCTTTCTTGATGAGGGGGAAGATCGCCGCTTTCACCGGAGCAAGACGCGGGTGGAACTTCAGCACCGTGCGACTCTGCATTTCTCCTTTATCGTTCGGAGCTTCGTCGATGGTGTAGGCTTCGCACAGAAAGGCCAGTGTCGCCCGGTCGGCTCCGGCCGAAGGCTCGATCACGTGTGGAACGAAGCGTTCGCGGGCCTGGTCGTCGAAGTAGCTCAGATCCTTCCCGCTTCCGCGATGCTTCGGCTGGCCATTCTCGTCGAGCTGCAGTTTCAGATCGCCATCGAGCTTGCCTTCCATGTGCGAACGCAGGTCGAAGTCACCCCGATGAGCGACCCCTTCCAGTTCGCCAAACTCACCCGGCGACAGGAACGGAAATGCGTACTCGATGTCGGCCGTTCCGACCGAGTAGTGCGCCAGTTCCTCTTTGTGATGTTCCCGCAGCTGGAGTTTGTCCGAGCCGATGCCCAGGCTGGTGTACCAGGCGAAGCGACGGTTCCGCCAGTATTCGTACCACTTCGCACTTTCGTCCGGACGGCAGAAGAACTCGATTTCCATCTGTTCGAACTCACGGGAACGGAACGTAAAGTTACGCGGCGTGATCTCGTTGCGGAAGCTCTTACCGATCTGACAGATCCCGAACGGCAACTTCACGCGGCTGCTGTCGACCACGTTCTTGAAGTTGACGAACATCCCCTGAGCAGTTTCGGGACGTAGAAACGCCGCATCTTCGGCCCCGCCGAGGGCTCCGAGCGTCGTCTTGAACATCAGGTTGAACTCGCGCGGTTCGGTCATCGTGCCGACGCGGCTGGCATCGGGAGCGACGGCCTGAGTCAGATCATCCAGCTTCTCGAGCGGCATGATT
The DNA here is from genome assembly GCA_017795105.1 of Planctomycetaceae bacterium. Taxonomy (GTDB): domain Bacteria; phylum Planctomycetota; class Planctomycetia; order Planctomycetales; family Planctomycetaceae; genus Rubinisphaera. The sequence continues at coordinate 3,004,441 of CP051247.1, read as the reverse complement.
TCGTCCTGCCAGTCGATCTGATCCTTGTACTTCGCTTTCAGACCGAAGAACTTCAGCGCCTTTTCAACGAGCTGTTGCTCGGTCTCTTCGCCGGCATCCATCGTCGTGATGAAGACTTTCATCTTCTCCGACGTACCAGGCTGTCCATCGACGCCGCGGGTCTTCTTCTCGGCTTCCGCCCAGCGACCCTTCACGTGGTCGAACCGGTACCGCTTTTTCGATTCGGTGCAGTCGACCATGAAGTCGTGGAACAGGTCGTAGTGACCGGAACATTTCCAGACCTGCGGATGCATAATGATTGACGACTCGATCCCGACCATAGAATAGGCAGAGGGTGCCCCCTCGGGGCAGGTGATCTCGTCGTGACGACCGATCATGTCGGCCCACCATGAGTTCCGGACATTCCGCTTGAGCTCAGTGCCCAGCGGGCCGTAATCCCAGAATCCGTTCACACCCCCGTAGATTTCAGAGGACTGAAACAGAAATCCGCGGCGTTTGCACAGCGCGACGATCTGGTCCATCGTGTTTTCGGTCTGACTCATTAGTTTCGTTTTCTCAGGTTTCGAAGGAGCGTTCTGGTCTGAAATCTACGGCTGTCAGGACTGACACCGGCCGAAGAGCAAAGTTCAAGAATAGCACACGACCGCCGGGCGTGACTATTGAACTTCCCGGGGCCGGAGACGACGTTTCAATTCACTTCCCGGTCGCACTATACTGCGGAAAAACAGACCAAACGCCGCTTCAGACAGGCTTTCTTCATGGAAATTGTGCTTTATCCTCATCCCGCTCTGCGCTTCAAGTCAGCTCCGGTCCGCGCGATCGATGCCAATCTGCGGAAGACAGTCGACGAGATGTTTGAACTGATGTACGAAGCCAAAGGCATTGGCCTGGCCGCCAATCAGGTCGCACTTCCCTATCGACTGTTCATTATCAATCTGACCGCCGACCCTGAAGAGAAAGATGAAGAGGTCGTCTTCATCAATCCAGTGATCAAGAAACGCCGCGGTCAGGAAGTCGGAGAGGAAGGCTGCCTCAGCTTCCCGGAACTGTACGGCCCGGTCGAACGGTCAGCGGAAATCACCGTCGAAGCCTACAACCTGAAGGGGGAACTGATCAGTTACGATCTGGACGACCTCGCCGCCCGAGCCGTTCAACACGAGAACGATCACATCGACGGCGTCCTGTTCATCGACCGCATGACCGAAGCTGAACGCGCCAAAGTCGCCGCCGTGGTCGACGATTTCGAAGCCCAATTCCGCGATGCTCAGAGCAAAGACAAAATCCCCAGCGACGACGAACTGACCAAAACCCTCAAAAACCTGGCCGCCGGCGACGCGTAACGAACCCGTCTCGAAGAACCAGTAGCACAGACATTCCTGTCTGTGGACAAGAACCGAAGCAGCGGGAATAGACTCAAATCAAAGGATCGCCCGGAGTTTTACGTCCGAGTAAAGCAGCTACATACGGTTGGTCGAGAAAGAACGTGCATCCTTATAAATCGCACTGAAGACAAGATGGGTAGCCCCGGTTGCTCCGCTACCGGGGCCGACGCAGTCGGCAAGAGGTTTCAAAGTTCGAATCGAATTGGGAGTAGAATGACCGACCTCTTGTGGCTTCGCCACCCCGGTTGAATCAACCGGGGCTACCCCAATCTCGTTCATTTAAAACCCTCTCATCATGATCTCCACTTCTGAAACGGAAGCAGGACAATAATGGCATTGAACGTGGTCATGATGGCGACCGGCACCTTTGCGTTGCCGGGTTTCGAAGCTCTGGTCGAGTCGGATCATTACGTCGCCGCGCTGATCACGCAGCCCGATCGGCTCAATCCTCGCGGAAAGCCACATCCTCATCCTCTGAAAGAGTTTGCGGAAGCCAACGGGATTCCCGTGATGCAGCCGCAGTCGATCAATACACCCGAATCGATCCGCAAACTGCAGTCGCTGCGGCCTGACGTCGTCCTGGTCGCCGCTTACGGACAAATTCTGAAGCCGGAGGTGATCAACGTACCCCGGCTCGGTATGTACAATGTACACGGTTCGCTGCTGCCGCGGCATCGAGGAGCCGCTCCAGTGCAGTACGCTGTCTGGAAGGGAGACAAAAAGTCCGGCGTGACGATCTTCCGCATCGAACCCAAACTCGACGCCGGTCCGATGATCGTTCGCATGGAAACTGAGATTCTGCCCCGTGAAACTTCGGGAGAACTGCACGATCGGCTTGCGGAAATCGGAGCCGATGCTTTGCTCGAAACGGTTCGACTGCTCGAAGCCGGGGAAGCCAAACCTCTGGTCCAGGATGAAACCGAGGTCACCCAGTCGCCGAAGATTCGTAAAGAGCAGGGTCTGATCGACTGGACTCAGTCGCCTGCTGAGCTCGATTGCCACATCCGCGCGATGCAGCCCTGGCCGAACGCGTTTACGTTTCTGCATCGTCCAGACGGCTCCTCGGAACGCATGCTCATCCTGCAGATCACGCCGGACCATTCCCTCGAGGCGACCGGAAAGCCGGGAGAAATCCTCTCCGGACAGGGCTCCCGGATGCTCGTGAGTACCGGAAATGGAGTCGTCGAAGTCGATCGACTACAGCCAGCTGGAAAAAAAGCCATGGCCACGGCTGATTATCTCCGCGGCCGCCCGCTCACCGGCGGCGAATACTTCAGCCCCGAAGAATAACGCAGACCTGGTGGTCCAATACCAGGAGGGAGACGGCGTCACAAAGGGCTCCGTCATACGAAATCAGCTCGAAATCGGCCCTGAATTTCTTTCAGAACGCGGATGATGCCGCCTCTTGTCGCGTTGCGACCCGCCCAGAATCGGTCGGCCATCCCCTGCGCTGAGAAAATTTTATGCGACGGCTGCGCTAAGATTGATCAGTTGCGGAGAGTATGCGGGGCAACGGTGCCCGAGCGCGATGCTTTCAGACGGCCGCCCAGGCATGTCGAAAACTTGTGGACTGGTCGTTACTGAAATCTGCGTTCGATTGTGGGTTTCGAGCTCGGATTCGGCGGTGTGGATAACAACGCCAGTTTTCCACCACTCGCGACCAAAACTCCACGCGCCGATGACAGGTTTTCGACGGAAAATTTCGGCCCCAAAATTTCTGTAACCTCTTTTATAGAAAGTGATTACAGAACGGATAACCCCAGGATTCCACAATTCAGGCCGCTTCTTTTAATAATGTTACTGAATTAAGAATTCTTATAGAGGGGGAGGGGACCTGCGGTCCTCTCCGATGTGGAAAACCAACGTCGAGAATTGGATTGGACGTCGACTTCGCGACCTTGGGAAATCTCTGTCTCGATCCCTCTTGCAACAGGCAGGCCACGATTCCGTTTTTGGGCCCATTTCGCTAAGATAACAGGCCTTGTAACAGACATCATAGGTCCCAAAATCACCTCAGTACGAGACGACGTCGCTATGCAACTGAAATTCAAGCGGGATGTTCTGGCGAGTGCTCTGCAGACGGTCGCCGGAGTTGTCCCGTCGCGAACTCCGAAAGACATCCTGAAGAACACGAAGCTGGTGATCGAATCGGGTTCGGCCATGCTGATGGCGACCGACCTGGAAATCGGGATGCGGTACCAGATTCCGGAAGTCGAAACCGGATCGACTGGCGAAGTTCTGTTGCCGACCGCTCGTCTCATGCAGATCCTTCGCGAAGTCACCGTCGATGAGATCGTCCTCAACGTCAACGAGGAGCTTCTGGAAGTTCAGGCCGGGCAGAGTGAGTTCCGGTTGCCGGTGGAAGACCCGCGTGAGTTTCCAGACGTTGCTCCCTTCGCCGCCGAGGCCTGTTACGCAATTACTGGTCAGGCGTTGCGTCAGGCAATTCGCCGCGTGATTTTCGCCGCCGACGATGAAAGCACACGCTACGCTCTCGGCGGGATTTTCGTTGAGATGGCTCCGACGCAGATGGTTCTCGCCGCGACCGACAGTCGCCGTCTGGCTGTGATGGAAGCCGTTTCCGGGACCCAGGGCGAAGTTTCAGAAACGCGTTCGGTCGTCGTGCCGCGAAAAGCTATGACGCTGCTCGAACGCAGCATCGAAGGGGATGATGCAGAGATTCTGCTTGCGCCCGGCGATAACGAAATCACCGTTCGCAGCGGTAACTGCATGATCTACTCGCGTCTGGTCGAAGGACGTTTCCCGAACTTCCGCGACGTTCTCCCAAGCGATGTACCGATCTCGGTCGATCTCGTGGCCGGTCCGTTCCACAACCTCGTTCGGCAGTCGCAGATCGTGACCAGCGATGAGAGTCGGGGCGTCGATTTCGTCTTCACGCCGGGCACGGTCACGCTGAAATCGCAGGCAGCCGATGTCGGTCAGTCGAAGGTTGAAATGCCGATCGACTACGACGGAGATGAGCTGGCGATCATGTTCGATCCGCGGTTTGTCGCCGAGTTCCTGCGAGTTCTGGAACCGGAAACGACCATTCAGCTGGGGTTGATTGGTGGCGAGGATCCCGCCGTGTTTCGCTGCGACGAAGAATACAAGTACGTCATCATGCCGCTGGCCCGGGATGCCTGAGACCGTTCCGCAGGAGGGAAGGTTTCCACCGGTCAGACCATCGAGCAGGAATCGAGTCCGTGACGGAGCAGCAGAAAGAACTCGACGAAGATCAACGGGAGTTGATCCAGCACGTGATGCAACAGCGTCGCCAGGAGCTGCAGGTTCGCGGGGGAGGTCCTCAGTCGCTGGCCGGTTCATTGCGGGAAGTGATTGCGGCTCGAAAAATCGGCCGTGTGATGGAGTCGCGGGAGTTGAGTCTCCTCTGGAAGAGTTGCGTCGACGAGACAATTGAACCCAATACACGCGTCGTTTCGCTGAGAAATCGCGTTCTGCTCGTCGAAGTTTCCGACTCGGTGCTCATGAGCGAACTCTCGAATTTTCACCGACGACCGATTCTGGCCGCACTGAAGAAAGCCCGGCCGGATATGCAGATTACCAATCTCAAATTTCGCCTGAACGCGGGCCTGAGTCGTCGTCAGTAAGAGACGATCACCCGCATTTCTCCCTTCACCCTGAGCGTCTCTCTCGGGCGGCAAGGGAAGTCAAAGACAAGAACAATCAGAACGGGCGAAGGACTGCTCGTCGACAGACAACGTTTTCAACACGTCCGACACGGATCAGGAATAACGATGGAAGAAACCAACAAGCCGAGCAACTACAGTGAAGCCAATATCCGGGCCCTGGAGGGAATCGAGGGGATCCGGCTGCGTCCTGCCATGTACATCGGGGGAACCGATCTGGTCGGACTGCATCACCTCGTGTTCGAGTTGACCGACAACGTGCTCGACGAATACGTCAACGGCCATGCCGGCACGTTGACGGTGAAAATCAACGCCGACAATTCGGTAACCGTGGTCGACGATGGACGCGGCATTCCGGTCGGAAACATGGCGAACCAGGGAAACAAATCGGCTTTGGAAATCGTCTTCACGAAAATCCACGCCGGGGGAAAGTTCGACCGCGAAAGTGGTTATGCCACCGGAACGGGGGGACTGCACGGCGTCGGTATCACGGCGGTGAATGCCTGTAGCGAGTGGCTTGAAGCCGAAGTTCGCCGCGAAGGTCACGTCTGGATGATGGAGTTCTCTAAGGGCGAAGTGACCAGCGGACTGACCAAGCTCGGCACCAGCGACAAAACCGGCACCCGGGTCACGTTCAAGCCCGATCCGTCGATCTTCCCGGATACCGTGTTCGTCTACGATACGATCAAGAAACGGCTGCAGGACGCCGCCTTCCTCAATGCCGGCATTCGCATTCGCCTTTCTGATGAACGGTCCGGTCAGTCGGATGAGTTCTACTACGAAGACGGCCTGGTCGAGTTCGTTAAGCACCTGAATCGCACCGACAACGCTCTGCATCCGGAAGTCATTAAGATCCAGGGCAAGGAAGGGGATGTCGTTGTTGATATTGCCATGCAGTACAATGATGGCTACTCCGAGAACATCCGCTGCTACGCGAACGGGATCTACAACCCGGAAGGAGGAACTCACCTCAGCGGTTTCCGGGGAGCGCTCACACGGTCGCTCAACAACTACGGCAAGAAAGAAAACATCTTCAAAGATGTGACCATGGCCGGCGAAGACTTCCGCGAAGGTCTGGCCGCCGTCATTACGGTTCGCATTCCGAATCCGCAGTTTGAATCCCAGACGAAGATCAAGCTGACCAACTCCGAAGTCGACGGTGCTGTCGGCACGATTGTGGCCGAGCAGCTGACGAAATACCTGGAAGAGAATCCGCAGCTGGCCAAGAAGATTCTGCAAAAGGGAATCCTGGCCGCCGAAGCTCGCGAAGCTGCCCGGAAACAGCGGGAAATGGTTCGCCGCAAAGGAGCTCTCACGACCGGAGGGCTGCCGGAAAAACTTCGGGACTGTCGCAGTCGTGAACTCGACATCACCGAAGTGTACCTCGTCGAAGGGGACTCGGCCGGTGGATCGGCTGATACCGGGCGTGACTCCAATACGCAGGCGATTCTGCCGCTTCGCGGTAAGATCCTGAACGTCGAGAAGGCCCAACTGGTCAAGGTGCTCGACAACGCCGAAATCTCCAACATGTTCAAAGCGATTGGCGTGCCGCCAGGAGCCGAGCTGGAAGATGTGAGCAAGCGACGTTACGGCAAGATCATTCTGATGACCGATGCCGATGTCGACGGTAGCCACATTCGCACACTGCTGTTGACCTTCCTGTTCCGCCACATGCGTCTGCTCGTGCAGGAAGGCTGCGTCTACATCGCTCAGCCGCCGCTCTACAAGGTGACGCCGAAGAACAACAAAGACATCCGCTACATTCAGACGCACGAGACGATGATGCGGGAGCTGATCGACCTGGCGTTGTCGAACGCTCAGCTGGTCTGCAAACTCGATGGAGCCGTCTTCGAAGGAGACAATTTCCGGAAGCTGGTCGACCTGATGCGGGAACTGTCCGAGCCGCTTGAAACGCTCGAACGTCGCGGCATCACTCTGCGATTCATGACGCAGAACGATCTCTACAAAGACGGCAAGCTGCCCCGTTACCAGGTCTTCATCGGCAAGGACGTCCACTGGTTCTACGACAAGAACGAGATGGAGACATTCCTGCAGGAAGAAACCGAACGTCGCGGCACCGAATTCGAGGTCGCCCCTGAAGATGGTCAGGGCGATGATGAGAAATCATCGGAGAATGCCGAGGAAAGCGAAGACCTGCGCGGTCAGCTCTACATGATCGACATGCACGAAGTGCGGAAGATCAACTCGCTGCTTCCGCAGCTCAAGGATTACGGCATTCAGCTGCAGGATTTGATTCCGGCTGGCCTGAAAGACGGCGAAGTCTTCTTCCCGTATCGTCTCGAAACCGAGAAGAAAACGATCCCGCTCCCGAGCCTCCGCGATCTGCTTCAGGACCTGCGAAAGCTGGGCGAAGATCTGATCCAGGGCCGCATCACCCGCTTTAAAGGACTGGGTGAGATGGACGCCGAGGAACTCTGGCTGACGACCATGGATCCGGAATCCCGCAATCTGCTCCAGGTCACGATGGAAGACGCCGCGGCCGCCGATGAAATCTTCCGCGTCCTGATGGGCGACCATGTCGAACCCCGCCGGGAGTTCATCGAGAAGCACGCACTCGACGTGAAAGAGTTGGACGTCTAGGACGCACGTCGGGAATCTCGACTTCAGGTGAGGTGATCTCGGCGTAAGTAGGTCTCTGAGGGAACAACGCCCGCTCGGACTTCGAATCGCGCACAATCCGCGTCCGCACAGCGGACCCTACTCGGGTTGACTATCGGTGATTGTCACGCATTTGGAGTCCGCTCGCCCCCGTGGGGAGAGGGGGAAGTGCGGATGACATGCGCTACGGGCCACGGTCCTGGTCATGTCAGTTCCAGAAACGCGAAAAGCTTCTCGCGGAAGCGGGCGGCAATGCCGTTGCGTTTCGCCTCGGCCGACTCCGGGAATGTGAACGAGTCGCAGCGTTTGACGATCTCGACGGTCATCCTTCGGACGTGGTCGTAGTAGGTGCCATACTTTTCACGGAGCGTGTTGAACTGCATCCGCTCGTCCGACATTGTCTGTAGCGGGGAACAAGGCGGCCAGAACGCTTCCATGATGGGAGGCAGGTCGCCCTGAGCGGCGATCTCGGTGATGAACTGACTGTAGACTTTCGCCTGCTGGGTGCGATGGTCGGTCTGGTTCTTGAAGATCGCCAGAACAGCTGGCCGGACATCGCCGGTTGACTCGCGAACCTGTTCCAGAATCTCCAGCGTATCCGGGGTCGCGGCGACGGTCATTTCCGTCGGTAGAATGGGAATGATGACGAAGTCGCTCATCGCCAGACCATTCCACGCGAACTTCTGCCGCCGGTCCAGATTCCCGGGATGGTCGACCAGAACGTAGTCGTATTCTTCAAGCAGGCGGTCTTTCAGCTTGTCTTTCATCAGAGTGAGCGACCGTTTCGACTTCATCTCTTCTTCTTCGAAATCGACCTGCCGGGGCTTATTCGGCACGAGCAGATCAATCTTCCCCAGCGAGTATTTGGGCCCCTCGACCGCGGGGCGGGTGATGACATACCGCTGTATATTGATAAGCGTATTAGGCCGTGCTTTCAGCTCCGCCATCAGGTCGACGGTGGTTCGTTTCTGTTCGATGGCATTGGTGATGGCCCGTCGTCCCAGGAGAGATCCACTCGTGGAGGCCTGAGAATCGAGATCGACGATGAGCACTCGGAAACCCTGGTGTCCGCTCAGAAACTCAGCCAGCCCAATCGTAACGGTCGATTTTCCGACTCCGCCCTTGTTATTGAAGACACTGATAATCGGCATGGTCGTGGCCCTGGATAGCGTTTGATCAGTAAACGATACAATCCTGCCTGATAAGTCGCTACATTTCAAATGGCATCGCTCGACGGGCTGTCGATTTGAAGCATGCCCTCCTCAAATTCGTTATGAACTGTGTAGAGTGACACGGCTGAGTGGGTGATGTCGAAGGAACAACGCCCGCTCGGACTTCGAATTACGCACAACCCGCGTCCGTACAGCGGACCCTACGGGAGGTTCGCGCTTGTCTCGGCCAGGGGTGTGGCTTGCCTGAAATGGCGGGTGCTCTGTAGTGTGGACGGGGTCTCGATGTACTCTTCGCTCTGGAACAGGAACCGTGTCATGATTCGTGCTCTGCAGATGATTGTCCTTCTCGCGTTTGTGCTCAGTCCACTGCAGTGGTCGGAAGCGGCTCGGCCGAACTTTCTGGTGATCCTCTGCGATGATCTCGGCTATGGCGATCTCGAATGCTACGGGCATCCGCATATCAAGACGCCGCACCTGAATCAGCTGGCCGATCAGGGGATTCGCTTCACCGATTTCTACAGCACGGCTCCGGTCTGTTCGTCGTCGCGGGCGGGCCTGTTGACCGGGCAGACGCCGAATCGGGTTGGCATTTACGACTGGATCCCGGAAGGGCATCCGATGTATCTCAAGAAGGAGATCCCCACGATCGCGACCCTGTTGGGTAACGCCGGCTATGCGACGGCTGTTTGTGGCAAGTGGCACTGCAATGGCGAGTTCAACGAGCCGACTCAGGACCAGCCGAACCACAACGGGTTCGACCACTGGTTTGCGACGCAGAACAATGCCTCTCCCCGGCATGAGAATCCGGTGAACTTCGTGCGGAACGGTCAGAAGGTCGGCCCGCTGGAAGGGTTTTCGTGTCAGCTGGTGACCGACGAGGCAATCCGCTGGTTGAAGCATCAGCAGAAGCAGGACTCGGAGGAGCCGTTCTTTCTGCATGTCTGTTTCCACGAGCCCCACGAGCCGGTCGAAAGCCCGGATGATCTGGTCGCCGAGTATCGCGATGTGGCCGAGAACGAAGATGAAGCCCAGTACTTCGCGAACGTCGCCAACATCGATCTCGCAGTCGGACGGCTGATGAAGACGCTGGACGAATTGAAGCTCGCCGAAGATACGCTCGTGGTCTTCACGTCGGATAACGGTCCGGAAACGCTGAACCGGTATCGCACGGCGAATCGATCGTATGGAACTCCCGGGCCGCTGCGAGGCATGAAACTGCACATCTACGATGGCGGCATCCGCGTGGCCGGCATCGCCCGCTGGACCGGAACGATTGAAGCCGGGCAAACGCCGAGCATGCCGGTGTGTGCTCTCGATCTGCTGCCGACCTTCTGCAATCTGGCCGATGTCGAGATTCCCAAAAGCGTCTCGCTCGACGGGACGGATATCACGGCTGCTCTCAAGGGGGGCGAAGTCGACCGGGAGCAGCCTCTCTTCTGGCATTACTACCGGGCCTACAGCGATCCGCTCGTGGCAATGCGGGACGGGGACTGGAAGATTGTTGCTCACTGGGATGCTCCGCACATTGTGAAGTCCGGGGGCAAATTCGGCGGCAATGTGAACGCCGAAACTCAAAAGCTGATCAAGACGGCTCAGCTGGTGAAATTCGAGCTTTACAACATTGCCGAGGACATCGGCGAGAAAAACGACCTCACGAAACAGGAGCCGGAGCGTCTGGAGCGGATGAAATCGCAATTGGTGGAGAAATATCAGCGGGTTCAGTCAGCCGGACCGGTCTGGGACACCGATGAATACTGGGAAGCGCGGCAGCGTCCGCGGAAAAAGTAGGAACTTTACGCGGAAAAACGGTGCCGGTGGAAAGGGATGCCCATGGCCGTTGTGACTGGAGAATTTGTCTGCCCGGAATGTGCGGCTCGTCTGCGCATTCACGAGCGGGGCACCTCGGAGCATGATCTCGAATGCCCCGAGTGTCAGGCTCCGCTTACGGTGCAGGTGAACGAACTCGGCCAGCTCATCGTGAACAAACGGAATCCCGTCGACGAGGATCCGTTCGCCGCCCATGCACCGCAACGTTCGATCATGTCGCTGGTTGTTCCGGCAGTGCTTCTGATTGGAGTCGCCGTTTTTCTCTTCACTCGCAGCAGCAACGACAATTCCGCGCCGCTGCCGGAAGTGGCTCCGCTTCAACAGAATGCCGAAGACAATCGGAGCGACGTTCCGAAGCCGGAGCCGACTTCGACCGAGCCGGTGCAGCCGGACGTTGCCGAGATTCCCGATACCTTTGAGGCTCGGCTGAAAGCACTGGGCCAGCGGACGTCGGATCTGGTTGCCACTCAGGGGGCCTTTCCACAACCAACCTGGCGAGCCGATGTCGCTCCTGCGGAAGGGCTGAGCTGGCTGGCCGGTCTCGATCCGGCGTTGGAAGCGAACGGCAAATTTCAGCCGCAGTGGAACCAGCCGTGGAACAGTTCGGCGAACGATCGCTTTGTGCGTCGCAGCCGGGAAGATCTGCTCAATCCCAAGGTCGATCAACTGGCGGGAGCCGATCGCTACCCGGCTTCGCACATCGTCGGCATCGCCGGACTCGGTCCGGATGGCCCCACATTGCCGGTGGATGACCCGCGAGCGGGGATTTTCGGCTTCGGACGTTCGACCCGCGTGGAGGATGTCAAAGATGGTCTGTCGAACACCTGGATGGCGAGCGGCGTGGTCGATCGCCTTTCCTCCTGGGCGAACGCAGACGACTCAATTCGCCCCGTGACCCGCGAACCGATCGTGAACGGACCGGATGGCTTCGGCTCCGGCAATCCCGAGAGCATGCCGATTCTGATGGCGGACGGATCGGTCCGAACGATGAGCAGCACAACGAATCCCGTCATCTTCCGCCGCATGGCCGCCATGGCCGACGGACTCTCGCTCGATCCGAAAGAGCTGGGCGAACCCGAGCCGGCTGAGTCAATCGGTCCGCCAGCGATGACCACGACGACGCCACAGCCGGTCCCGACCGCAACGCCGGAACTGCCTCAGCTCGAAATGACCGATACCCCGGAGCCAAAGCCACCGACGGAAGACGTGCTGCGGCGGTTGAATCAGAAAATCGCCTCGTTCGAGCTGAACACGCCGACTCAACTGCAGCAGGTGCTCATTGAACTCGAAGCACTCGCTGGGCTGCCGATTGAATTCGATGCGGAAACGATCCCGGCGGGCGATCCTCGGCGGCTGCAGCGTGTCACACTTGCGGGAAAGCGGCAATCGGTTTCGGATCTGCTGGCGGAATTGTTGACACCGCTCGGGCTGGAATCTATATCGACCGCTGACCGAATCATCGTGCGACCGCGATCCTCAGCCGATGATGCTTCTGAATCGGACTGATGCTGTGTTCTATAGTGATTTCGTTGACGTCCTCAAGGAACTGATCCGCCAGCCGTGCGTGGTTGGAGCCGAGCATTCCTTCTTTCGCGTGCTCCAGCGACTGCTCGAAGAGCGGGGAGCGGTGGTCACCTGGTACGACGGCGTGCTCGTCGCCCGCGGTTCCGATCCGTTCTCGACCATGTTCTCGGCTCACATCGACCGTCACGGGTTGATCTGCACGGGGCCGAACGAGTTTCAGTACGCCGCGTTTGTCGCGGGGAACCGGTCCGATCTGCTGGGAAACTCGGTTTCAGAACAGCTGATGAACAAGATCGTCGACCGGTTCGGCTCGCAGCCGGTGATGGCCTATGAACCCTGGTCCGGGGCCTATCGCGGGTCGGGCGTGGTCGATCGGGCCTACATCTGCGAATTCCGCAACAACCTGATTTTCGAACTGAAGCAGCTCGACCATCTCATCGCGGGAACTCCGGTCGCCTTCACCGATCGTCTCACCGTGCAGGACGGGCGCCTCATTGGCCAGCTCGATAACGTGCTCACGGCTGCCGTGCTCGTGCATCTGTTCTCAATGAACTTCGAGGGGACCTGCTTTTTCACGGCTCAGGAAGAATCGGGCCGTAGCTGGCGGTATCTGCTGGAATGGTTCCGCCGTTTCGGCTCGTCCGACAACCAGCTGATCGTGGTCGATACGAGCCCCTATCCGGATTTGGAATCGGTCGCCCACCAGGATGTGGTGCTGCGAACCCGGGACGCGAACGCTCCGTTCGACACGGAAACAACGGATTGCGTCCGCGCGTATTGCGAAGAGCTCGGTATCAGCTATTCGTTCAAGGACCGGTACATCGAACAGGCCAACGAACTCGCCATCGCCGAGGGCCGCCAGCCAGCTTCCCTGGGAAGCACCGAAATGGGCCGCATCACCGCCGCCAGCAACGGCCTGGTCCGCGGCACCACGCTCCAGATACCGACCATCGGCTATCACACGATGCAGGAATCGGCTTCAATCGATTCGGTGAAGGCCTTCATCCGACTGCTGATGGCCATCTCAGATATCGAACCGATGTAGCCGTACCGGCGGCATCCTGCCGCCGAGAACGCGTTGCCTGGAATGCTCGGGTGTGAATCGCTGGGGGGAACGATCGACAGCGATTCGACGTCTGTCGGCAAGTCACGTCCATTCGGCGGCAGGATGCCGCCGGTACGAGGGGTTACGCCCCAATGCTGCGTTGGACTCCACTCCGGTAGGGTGCGTCTCGACGCACCGTCGGACCGAAGATCCGATTGGAGCAGAATCACGATCAGTTTGTTGTCGCGTCTATACAAGGCGACTCGTCCAAAAAGTTCATCGACGTTCGGGTGCTTTGTGACGCTGATAGTGTATGGCGTCCTGAGTGACTTGGTGCGTTAAAACGCACCCTACCCCTGACTTGTAGCGGCGGCATCCTGCCGCCGAAAACGCGTTGTCTGGAATGATCGGGGGGAGGATCGCTCGAGGCACGGCCAGAAGCGATTCGACGTCTGTGGACGAGCACGTCCATTCGGCGGCAGGATGCCGCCGGTACGAGGGGTTGCGCCCCAATGCTGCGTTAGACTCCACTCCGGTAGGGTGCGTCTCGACGCACCCTGCTTGGTCCTGGCACGATTAGGCTGGGATAGTGCAGCGTATCCCAGCAAATGAATGTCCGGTTCCAGTATCAGCAAGCCTCGCAATCCGTAGCGGCGGCATCCTGCCGCCGAAAACGCGTTGTCTGGAATGATCGGGGGGAGGATCGCTCGAGGCACGGTCCGAAGCGATTCGACGTCTGTGGACGAGTCACGTCCATTCGGCGGCAGGATGCCGCCGGTACGTTTTGGGGCGTTCTCATTGGACCAGCAGGGGGCAGGTGTAGACGCAGTCGCTGTAGCTGTCGGGTTGGTTAGGGCTGGCTTTGAGGACGAACTGGCTCATCATGGGAGCGGGTTGGAACTTCACGTAGTGGGCGACGCCGAGGTCGCGGACTTCGGTGATGACCACGCCGCCAAAGCCAACGATGCGGTAGGGTTCGTCCATCTGCAACAGTCCCTTCACTTTGTTGCCGACCGTGCCGGAGAGGGTTTCAAACAGTGGAATGATTCGAGGCTCGCCGACGATCGAGCGGAGGTCGCTGAAGACTTCGAGCGGAATCGATTCGTCGCCGTAGCGGGTGAAAGGAAGATAGAGCCGCTCGCCGATGTCGTCGTCGTTCACGCCTTCGAGCAACTGGCGTCGAACATCGGAAACACTCGGTTCCCCCGAGCCACCCGCGAAGTTGAGCGTGACCACCGTCGCGGGGGTTTTGAGCAGACTGTCGACCGCTTCGGAAAGAGGATCGGACTGTCCCGTCAGGCCGCCGAGGAGTTTCTTAAACGGATTGAGGGTCTCGACGGCTTCAACAACAGGCTCAAGTCGTTCGGCCGGTTTGTTGAGAACGATGATTTCCCAGATGTCATCGGAGCCGCGAGAGACGTGATTCGTATCCGGATTCCAGACCTGCTCATCAAGCAGAATGACCGGGCGACCATCCGGGCCCAGAATCTGCTGAGCGAGCGGCACCCCATTAACGACGCCGTTGCCAAGCCTGAGGGCACGCCAGACGGTGATGTCCATTGCGAATGGGAGAATGCGGGCTCCCGGTCGGACGCCGTAACCCTTGAACCGCATCGCCGTCGCGGTCGCTTTCACGGAAGCCAGCTTGTGTCCCAGAGCCGGGCCAAAGAACAAAGTCATCGGCTCGTTGGTGATCGCATCGCGACGGGCGGTGACGCGGACGGCGTTCAGATCACTATGATCGGGCGGCACAAGCAGCAGATCTTCGACGATTCCGGTGAGGCTGCCGAGAAGCCCTGGCAGAGGCAACAGCGGCGGGCTGTCGATGTGGGTCTTCTGATAGAAGACGGAGATATCATCCCGCCGTTGCTGAAACTGAGCAACGCCCATCACGGGGTTCAGCCCGGCATAGAGTTCCGCCATTTCATAGGCGCCTTCGAGGGGCTCTTTCCGTTGCGGCTTGATGATCGACAGCTCGGTATCGGCCAACGAGACCGAGGTTTCCAGGTCGTGTCCCAGCGAAGCGGCGAGCACATCCGGCACGCCGAGATTCAACGCCAGTGGAGACTTGAGGGGAAAGTGTGGATCGGCGACCGGACGCAGGGCGGAGACCCCGGCCAGGGCGGCTGCATCGGCGTTGCGTTGCAGTTCCGTACGAACCAGATAGATGGCGCCCAGATCGATCGCGAAGGCCACCATCGCCAGCAGAACGGGAAGGAGCAGGGCGATCAAAACCAGGACCGCGCCGCGACGGGATTCAGTGTCTGGACCGTACTCAACGGAAGTCGACTCAACAGGAGTAGCTCTCATGATGTCACCTCTAATGATGCTGTATTGGCCGTTGGAAACGCTTTTCAGTACGACGCATCGGATCGCATAACAGTGTTGGCACGCAGCGTGTGGTCTTTCAGGAAGAAGGGGGATGGCAACCAGGAAACCTTGTCGAACGGCACGGAAATCGAGACGGTTAACGGTTTTCCGAAGCTGACTTTTCCAGTTCCGGGCGTGACCTGAATCGTGGCTCCGGAGACGCCGCAGGAGTTCAAGTGATCGGTCACCGTCTGGCGAACATGACTGGCCGATGAGCCGTCGAGAATGGCCTGACGGGCGCCTTCGCGGGACGCATTGGTGATGACCTGCTGGACCATCAGCAGGCGTCCGAACTCGATGATGCCAAAGACCAGAGTAAACAGCAGGGGAGCGACGACTGCGAATTCCACCAGGGCGGCTCCGCGTCGACGCCTGTCGCGTGGCTTGTGAAAACGTTTCATGAAGAACTCCCGGATAGACAGCGAATCGGAACGCTTTCAACGCTAGGATGATTCCGACGAGTCCGGCTTGCTGAACATCACTTCGAAGGGGCTGATGAGGGTTCCCCCTCGCTGGCAACAGCAGATTTGAGACGTTGTCCGACCAGACCAGATGGTCGGGTTGTGCATGTTCAGTTGTCCCGGCCGTCTGTACAATGAATTGCGAGGGAGTCGCCCGACATGGCTTAAGGCGATCCCCTGCTGTCGAAAATGAGGGATTCCACGGCACCATGACGGAACAACTTCGCACCGGACGCTACCGGCACTACAAAGGCCCCGAATACATCGTGCTGGGCGTGGCCCGGCATAGTGAGACCGAAGAAGAGCTGGTTGTGTATCGCACGGATTATGGCGATCGCAGCCTCTGGGTCCGGCCATTGTCGATGTTCACCGAGAAAGTCGAGTCCCGTGGCGAGCTGATCCCTCGCTTCGAGTTTGTGTCTGACGAATAGACCTGGGCCTGATGGAATAGCAGGAGTTGACGATGGTACGGATGCAGTGGAGCGGTCTGCTTTTACTTCTGGTGCTGGGGTGTTCGAAAGGCGGCCAGGTGGACGACACAACCGTGAAGCAGAACCTCAAGCAGATCGGGCTGGCTCTCCAGAACTATCGCGCTCAGCCTCCCAGCGAACAGACACCACGACGACACGTCCTCATTGCCGATGCCGAGTATTACAAGGACGGACCGCAGCAGGGCCGCCCGGCTGATGGGACCATTCCCGCCGGCGAACGGGTCGACATTCTCGAAGACGCCGGCAGCTACGTACTGATTCAGTCGGATTCCGGCGTCGAAGGTTATGTCAGTGCGGATGCTCTCTCTCAGCAGACTGAGTTGATCGACGGCACCGTGCAGGCGGTTGAGGGGAGCAATCGATTCGCGCTCGATCTCTATTCTGAACTGGCTTCTGAAGAGGGGAACCTGTTCTATTCGCCCGGGAGCATTTCGCTCGCGCTGGCGATGACCTACGCCGGAGCCTCCGGCGAGACGCAGGCCGAGATGGCGAAGACGCTGCACTTTCCGCAGGATGCCGAACAGCTTCATCAGGCGATGCAGGTTCTGCAGGAATTCTGGCGGCAGCCTTCGAAGCAGACGGGCGTCGAACTCAACATCGCGAATCGACTCTGGGGTCAGGAGAACTACGAGTTTCGACCCGAGTTTCTGAAGGTGACGCGCACAAACTACGGAGCCGAGCTGGTGGAGCTCGATTTCGCGAAGTCCGACGCCGCTCGACAGAGAATCAATGACTGGGTCGCCAAGCAGACCGAGAAGAAGATCACCGATCTGATCCCGCAGGGCGGGTTGTCGCCCGAAGCGAAGCTGGTTCTGACGAATGCCGTGTACTTTCTGGGGAGCTGGGATTCGCCCTTCAATGCCGAGCGGACGAAGAAGGAACCGTTCCATGTCGCAGCCGAGGAGAAGATCGACGTCGACATGATGTTCCAGGCCGAGACCTTCCAGTACGGCGAGAATGATCTGCTGCAGGTGCTGGAACTTCCGTACGCCGAGCGGAACTTCTCGATGTTCGTCTTCCTGCCGCGTGAAGTCGACGGGCTGGCGAAGCTGGAAGAGCAGATGACGGCTGAGAACGTGCGGACCTGGATTCAAGAGGTGTATCGCGAGAACGAAGTTCGGGTTTCGCTGCCGAAGTTCAAGACGGTTTCGCAGTTTGAACTCGGCTCGGTTCTCCAGCAGCTGGGGATGTCGACGGCCTTCAAAGCCGAAGCCGCGGACTTTTCGGGGATGACGGGCGGAAAGGATCTCTTCATTTCCGCGGTCCATCACAAGGCGTTCGTCGACGTGAACGAGAAAGGGACGGAAGCGGCGGCTGCCACGGGCGTAGTGATGGCTCCGACGTCGGCACCGATCGAGCCGGAAGAACCCAAGGTGTTCCGAGCCGATCATCCGTTCGTCTTTGTCATCCGCGACAATCGAACGGAAATGCTGCTGTTCGTCGGCCGAATGGTGAACCCGACGGAGTAGGGAAACACCCTGAGTGCCGGGGCGATGTGTAGCGTTTCGCAACAGTTTCAGTGGACAAGTGTGGAAATTTCCGACAAATCGGACAGAAAGTTGAGGAAGAGTGCGACATTCGGATCGTTTCGCTCGTCAGTGAAAGGCAGCCGGAATGTGCTGTCGAGCCCGATCAGGAAGAAAACATCCTCCCGAGGAGTTTCCCCGTGTCCGCCCTCACCGCCGCCACCAATCGTCGTCCTTCCGCACTTCGCATTCTGAAGCAGCTCCGCCAGATGGATCTGATTTCCGCGGATCGCCTCGAAGAGATTCTGCTTCAATGGCGCCGGGAGAATCTCGACATCGCCGAGGGGCTCAAGAGTCTCGTCAAATCGAAGCTGTTGACTCGCTTCCAGGCGATGCGGCTCTATTCCGGCAAAGGCGATTCGCTGCTGCTCGGCAACTACGTGCTCGTCGACCGCATCGGAGCCGGCGGGATGGGCGATGTCTATCTCGCCGAACATCGTCGTATGAAGCGTCGGGTCGCTCTCAAAGTGCTCTCTTCGAAGTACACCGAGAACGAGCAGATGCAGCAGCGGTTTCGTCGGGAGATCATCGCGGTCGCCCGTCTGTCGCATCCGCATATCGTCACGGCGTTCGATGCCGATGAATCCCAGGGAACACACTTCCTGGTGATGGAATACATTCCGGGGGAGGACCTGGGCGCTTACGTGAAAACCCACGGACCGTTGACGACAATTGCTGCCGTCAGCTGTTTGCTGCAGGCTGCTCGCGGATTGCAGTTCGCTCATCAGTCGCATGTCATTCACCGCGACATCAAGCCACAGAATTTGCTGGTCGATGGGAACGGGCAGGTGAAGATTCTCGATCTCGGCCTGGCCCGGTTTGAACGGACCTCAGCAACCGAAGACGGACTGACCGGCGACGGCGCCTTGATGGGGACCGTCGACTTCATGGCTCCTGAGCAGGCGATGGACACGCGGTCCGCCGATGCCCGCAGCGATATCTATTCCCTTGGGTGCACGCTGTTCTATCTGCTCACCGGCAACCCGATGTATGCCGGGTCGACTCTGGTGGAAAAGGTGCTCGCTCATCGCGACGAGCCGATCCCTCAACTGCCGCTGCACATCGATGCCGAGCTGGACCGGATCTATTGTCAGATGGTTTCCAAGAAGCCGGAAGACCGCTATCAGTCGACCGATGATCTCATCATCGATCTGGAACGGTTGCTCGAACGGCTGCAGACGACTGAAACGGTCATCGAAGGGCCACTCGTGCCGAGCATTGCAGCGAAAAGTTCGAGCCTCTCCAGCATCTGGTCTCTCGATGCCGGCTCCGAAGTTCGCAGTCGATCGAACCGTTCGACTGTGAATGCCTGCCGCATGAGTCAGTCGACGGTGCTGCTGTCGCCTGTTGTGGTCGAGGAAGAGCGCCGTTTCTCAGTGGATCGGAAGACATGGACCCTGGTCGGTCTGGCGACAGCTGCTCTCATTCTCCTCGTAATCGGTCTGCTGCCGCAATCGGACGCATCGACACGAACAGCCGCTCCGGCAGGGTTTTCGATTGGTCGATCGCATACCAGTCGTTCCGCACAGATCAGTGCTCCGACTCCGACGACTGCCTGCACGAGCCACTGTTCGGCTGCCATCGGTCGATAGTCGTTAGAGCATTTTCATGCTTCCTCTGCAGTCGCATGGACGTCCATATTCTGCACTGCCTGAATTTGCTCTAGCTTGCAAAGTTTCGGGAATCGTGTCATTTTCCGCGTCGTACATCCGATCTCTCGAGTTCCGTCGCGAAGCCGCCCATGCCCCGAACACTTTCTACCTGCCTGTTGCCCGATCTGGCGACCCCCGAAATCTTTGCCGATGCCCGGGTGGTCGTCATCGATATTCTGCGAGCCTCCAGCACGATCTGCACGGCTCTCGCCAACGGCGCCGAAGTGGTGATTCCCTGCGAGGACGTCGAAACGGCTCATCAGCTGAAGCGGGAAGCTGCAGTTTCTCCGCTGCTCGGAGGTGAACGGGGGGGCGTGAAGCTGCCCGATTTTGATCTCGGCAATTCGCCTCGCGAGTACGGTGAAGAGACCGTCGCGGGACGACCGATTGTCTTTACGACGACGAACGGGACCCGAGCTCTGCATCGCAGTGCCGCTGGAGCCGGGGTCGCCGTGGGTTGTTTCCTCAACTGCGAAGCCATCGTCAACTGGCTCGAAAGCAGCGATCAGCCCGCCGTACTAATGTGTGCGGGCACCGACGGGCATGTCACGCTTGAGGACTGTCTGTTCGCCGGATTGCTGGCCGACAAACTGGTGCAGCGGAACCAGCATGTGCCGATTGATGATCCAACGCGGATCTGTCTGGATGTGTATCACACGGCTGCCCTTCGCCCGGATGGAGTCCAGTTGCAACTGCGGGCTTCCCGCGGCGGTCAGAATCTGCAGAACCTCGGCATGGCGGACGACATCGCCTACTGTTCTCAGATCGATGTTCTCGACCTTGTTCCGGTGTGGGATCCGCAGGCAAATCGCATCACGCCGCTGGGGTGATACGCCCTTCGCGGTGTGGGATCTGATTCACCTGTTCCGTTTTCTTCCACAGACAGGAATGTCTGTGCCACTGACTGAAGGTGACGGAAGCGCTTCAGACTTGCTGGAACAAGAGTTTCAAAGGGTAGCCCCGGTTGCTCCGCTACCGGGGCCGACGCAGTCGGCAAGAGGTTTCAGAGGCCGACACGAATTGAGAGCGTGAAGACCGACCTCTCGTGGCTTCGCCACCCCGGTTGAATCAACCGGGGCGACCCTTCGATTTCGTTCATCGAAAACACTCTGAGCGATTATCGTTCTTCACCACAATGAGATAATTCTCAGTGTCACCCGCGAGGCGTCGGGCTCAGTTCACTTCCAGCGGGACCAGATTCTCGGGAGCGGGAGTCGCTGAGCCAGCTCCAATTTCGAGCCGCGAGACGGCACTCACCGGTGGGGCTTCAGTTGGTTTGGCTCCGAAGAGGGTCAGCTGCGCTGTTTTCCAGAAGCCTTTCCAGGTCGTGAAGGTCTGCTGGACGGCGGTCGCTTCGTAGCCGGAGTGGACCATGCAGTTCGCACAGTGCGGATTGCCGCTGGCTCGCCCGTAATTCTCCCAGCTGGTCAGTTCCATCAGTTCCTTGAAGCTGCCGACGTGCCCTTCGTCGAGCAGATAGCAGGGCTTCTGCCAGCCGAACAGGTTGTAGGTCGGATTGCCCCAGGGGGTGCATTCGAGATCCCAGCGGCCTTTCAGGAATTCGAGGAACAACGGGCTCTGGTTGAAGTGCCACGCCCGGTTCACATGCGAGAAGACCCGCTGAAACAGCGAAACGGTTTGCTCGCGGGGCAGGAAGTTCTCCTGATCGGGAGCCTTTTCGTATTCGTAGCCGGGCGAAACCATCATGCCCTCAACGCCCAGTTCGGTGAGCACGTCGAACATCTCGCGGATCTTCTCCGGACTGGCATCGCGGAAGAAGGTGCTGTTCGTGGTCACGCGGAAGCCGGCTTCCACGGCTTTCTTGATGGCACGAATCGCAATGTCGTAAACGCCATCGCGGCAGACGGCTCGATCGTGGTCGGCTCCGACGCCGTCGATATGCACCGAAAACGACAGATAAGGACTCGGCTTGAACTTATGCAGGTGCTTTTCGAGCAGCAGGCCGTTCGTGCAGAGGTAGATGTATTTCTTGCGGGCGACGAGGCCGGCGACGATTTCGTCCATCTTCGAATGCAGCAGCGGCTCGCCGCCGGGGATGGAGACAATCGGAGCGCCGCATTCTTCGACCGCCTGGAAGCACTGTTCGGGCGTCAGTTCGCGACGGAGGACATCGACCGGGTGCTGAATCTTCCCACAGCCTGCACAGGCGAGATTGCAGCGGAACAGCGGCTCGAGCATCAGCACGAGCGGATAGCGTTTTCGGCCGCGCAGACGCTGCGTGAGAACGTATCGGGAAACGGTCCACATCTGTGAAATGGGGACACCCATTGTGACCTCCTGTCGGGAATTCGAAACTGCGGGATCGCCGCGTGCGAAACTGCGATTCTTGCAGGCGCGATGCAGCGTAGCAGAAACCCCCGAACTCGGATAGTCCGCCTCAAGCCCCTAAGCTCTGTCTGACACTGAGGTTATTGCAGGCGGGAGGGGCTAGTCTTCCACGTCGGACAGCCGAATAATTGGAATAAGCTGATCCGGCGGTCTGGGAAACCGTTTACGTTCCAATACGCAGATCCGCTACAGGTGGCCGCAAATCGACAGTGACGTCTATTCTGAAAAAGATTCCTCAACATTCCGCTGCAAGCAGAGTTTATGCTTGAGCAACTTTGGAGTCACCGACGGGGAGGAATCGCAACGATGCGTGCCCCGTTCGCAACAGGAACATGCACCACTTGAAGGATGGCCGGTTCTGGCGTTTGCCGGAGCGACGGCGCATTTCGGGGATGAGAAATGCTGGTACTCAGTAGAAAACAGGATGAGAAGATCATTATCGGTGACAACATCTCGCTGATGGTCATCTCGATTCAGGGCGACAAGGTCCGTCTGGGCATCGAAGCGCCCAAGGACGTGAGCATTCATCGTCAGGAAGTCTACGAAGCGATCAAACGCAAAGAGATCGAGCAGCAGGAAGATTCCGTCCACGACGCATAAGGCACACCCGTGCTTTCTGCCCGCCGGCCCGGAACACCTGGTTCAGGTCTTCTCGGCTGACGGTCGAGGCGGATCTTCACTGCATCCTGCGGCGCCCTGCCGCAGGAAATGTCCGCTGCGGCCTCCCTCCTTTTCCACCAGCCCGATGTCG
Organism: Planctomycetaceae bacterium; assembly: GCA_017795105.1. GTDB lineage: Bacteria > Planctomycetota > Planctomycetia > Planctomycetales > Planctomycetaceae > Rubinisphaera. The sequence continues at coordinate 2,981,625 of CP051247.1, read as the reverse complement.
CTGATCGTCATTTCGCGATCAACCGCTTTGCACATGTCGTAAATCGTCAGTGCGGCGACCGACACCGCTGTCAGCGCTTCCATTTCGACGCCGGTCTTCGCAGTTACCGAAACCTCGGCTGCGATCCGAACGCGCGTCTCGGAAACCGCTTCAATTTCGAGGCGGGTCGATTCGAGCGGAAGTACGTGGCAGAGCGGAATCAGTTCGGCGGTCCGTTTCGACGCCATGATTCCGGCCAGTCGAGCCACTTCAAACACATCGCCCTTGCCGAAGCCACGCTGCAGAATGCGCTCCAGCGTCGCCGGCTGCATCTGTACGAAGCCCTCCGCGACTGCGCGGCGTTTCGTAACCGCTTTCTCGCCGATATCTACCATGCGGCTCGCACCGGACTCATCGAAGTGAGTCAGTTCATCGCTCATCGGCATCGACTCCTGCATACAAGTAAGCCACGCGTCGTCCTGTGAAGATCCCGCAGCCTCCCGCTCGAGTTTCCACGGCAGCCGTGCGACTGCTGTCGCGGTAGTTCTCGGGGATGTCGGCTTTGCGGTGGAAGACGATCAGATACTCCGGCACCACCTCTTCGCCGCCGCTCCACGGCTGCAGCTGCCAGTTCATCTTCCGAATGATCGGAACCTGCTTGCGGAGATCGTCGAGCTGAAACTGATGCAGCACCGGCATCACGTGCACGTTTGCTCCAGTCGGAATGACCTCCGCACACTCAGTCCAAAACTCCCGTGTCAGACTGTCCTGCCAGTAGGTTGCTTCGAAGCCGAGCGATTCGGCTCCAGTCGTCCCGCCGGCCAGCAGATTGTAATAACTCAGCTGACAGGGATGCGTCGCGATCAGCCCGATGGCCTGAAGCAGCATGCCGACCGTCAGAATAATCGCCGCTTTCTTTTCGGAGAACTTCTGAACCAGCATCGTCCACAACCAGCCGCCGCCGCAACCGATGAAGATCGCTCCGAGTGGAAAGACCGTGAGGAACAACCGGCTGCCATCGTACACGGCTGCTTCGGTGGAAAAGACGAGCAGCGGAATCAGCATCGCGATCAGTACGAGCACCAGCCGCGGATCGCGAAACCGGTTCCGCAATTCAACACCGAGACCCAGAAAGCCGAGCGCGAGCAACCCTACCGGCACAGTCACCAGCGACATCACCCAGGGATAGTGCCAGGGCGTTTCGACGTCTTTGAAGACCTGTCCCATGTACCAGTTGTTGAGCGTGACGCGGTCTGTCGCGCTTCCGAGAAACTCCTGCAGATGACCGACGGGATCGAGCCAGAGCCACGGCCAGCCGAGGAAGAAAACGACGTTCGCCATCACACCCCAGACCAGCAGCGGCAACAGCGCGCGTTGTCTTCCGTAGCAGAGTCCCCAGACAATAATGCCGGGAATAATGAGAAAGCCCTGAATCTTGGTCAGCATCACCAACCCCATGTAGACGCCGGGGATCAGTCCGGCTTTCCAGGTCCACTGGGGTGACGGCTCGGCTTCGGTTTCAGAAGTGTCCGAGCGGCCGAAGTATCGCGACCAGGAATGAGCCGTGCAGAGAATCGCCAGCGTCACAAACAGGTTCACACTCGTTTCCAGCGACGCGATATGCGCATGAGCAAACACTCGCGGCATCAACAGCAGAGACGCAGCCGCGATCCAACCGGCCGCCGTCCCGAACCAGGTTCCCGCTGTCGCTCCCACGAGAAACACAGTCAGCCCGAACATCACGGCTGATCCAGTGCGAGCAGCCGCAGTGACATCGACCGAAGTCGCGGCTTCCGGCGGAAACATCCCCGACCAGACATGATGAGCGACGCCGAGCACCAGCCGCCCGAGCGGCGGGTGATCGGGCAAATACGGGATTCCGGATTCGCCGCCGAAGACTTCCTTTACGTTCACCGGATCGAGCAGAAAGACGCCGTACGCCCGAAAGGCTTCGACCAGCAGCACCCCCTGCTGAACATTAAACGACTCATCAACCGTAATTCCCGGCCCCTGCCCGAGTTGCGGATAGCTTCCCGACGGATCGATCGTGAGTATCACGAGCAGCGTGGCGAACAGCCCAAGGACCACTCCCCCACTCCAGCGAGCACTCAAATAGCGGCGGAAAGATTGCATTAACAGTCGAATCGGTTCGTGGGGTCGCCCCGGTTGATTGGCTACCGGGGCCGACGGAGTCGGAAAGAAGTCTCTGGAAAACGCTGCGCTATCCCAGTCGACATGAATAGATCAACCGTTTCCGAAGTGCCGCCGCCCAAGGTGGCGGTGGATAACGGGTCCCCGTAGTCTATAATGATTCGGAAGTCAGATCGAGTATTGCTCGTTCCGCCCGTCATTCCGCCAGCTCCTCTAATTGCTCGCCGCTGACAGAATCTCATGATCGCGAAAAAACACCCCGAAGCAGCCGCTGAATTTGTCGCCAACATCGACCGTGCCCACTGGCACGATCAGGCTCTCTGGTTCGTCCGTGAAAAACGGGACCGGATGGCGCACTCGCTGCCCGAATGGGAAACGCTTCGGCAAACGGCAACCGAGATCAAGGACTATGTCCTGTCGCATGCGGATGAAGTCCTGCTCGAATTCGCCACCAACGCCGAGAAACTGGGCGCGACCGTCCACTGGGCTCGTGATGCCGCCGAGCACAATCAGATCGTCCTCGACATCATCCGCAAGCACGATGCGAAGAAGGTCGTCAAAAGCAAATCGATGCTGACCGAAGAGTGTGGGCTCAACCAGTTCCTCGAGCGGCACGATCTCGACGTTGTCGATACCGACCTCGGTGAACGAATTGTGCAGCTGCGGAAAGAACATCCCAGCCACATCGTGCTGCCCGCTATTCACATTAAGAAGGAAGAAGTCGGCGAGTGCTTTCACGAACACCTTGGGACGGAAGAAGGTGCTTCCGATCCCAAGTATCTGGCGGAAGCCGCCCGTCAGCATTTGCGTGAGAAGTTCCTGCAGGCCGATATCGGCATCACGGGCGTCAACTTCGCGATCGCGGAAACGGGCGGTTTTGTCGTCTGCACCAATGAAGGAAACGCTGACCTCGGAGTTTCGTTGCCGAAAGTTCACATTGCCTGCATGGGGATCGAGAAACTGGTCCCGCGAGCAGCTGATCTCGGCGTGTTTCTGCGACTCCTGGCCCGCTCGGCTACCGGGCAGCCGATTACCACGTACTCATCGCATTTCAACGGCCCGCGCGATGACGACTCGGAAATGCACATCATTCTGGTCGACAACGGACGCAGCAATCTGATCGGCGATCCGGAGTTCCGGAACTCCTTGAAGTGCATCCGCTGCGGAGCCTGCATGAATACCTGCCCGGTGTATCGACGCAGCGGCGGGCACAGCTATCACGCGACGGTGCCGGGGCCGATCGGATCGATTCTAAACCCGGCTCGCGATCCGAAGAAGTTCTCGAGCCTGCCGCACGCCTGCAGCTTGTGCGGCTCCTGCACCGACGTCTGCCCGGTGAAAATCGACCTGCATCATCAACTTTACACCTGGCGGAACAAGCTCGTGCTCCGCAACCTGCTGCCGGCTGGCAAACGCTTCTCCATGAAAGCGGCCGGCTTCCTGATGCAACGCCCGTGGCTGTTCAAAACGGTCGGCAGCATCGGCCGCTGGAAGCTCCGGGTGACGCCCCGCTTCCTGAAGTACAATTCGCTGCTCAACCCCTGGGGTCGCCAGCGGGAATTGCCTCCTGCTCCGAAGAAATCGTTCCGAGCCGAGTATCGGAAACGAGCCGGGAAGTAGAGGCACGTCTCCGGGTGGCACTGGCTATGCCAGTGTTCGTGGCTTGATCTTCAGCGTGGTCCGGCACTGGCAGAGCCAGTGGCACCCTCTAGCGGTGCACACATTGGGTGGCCCGTCTGAAGGGCGGGTGACGAAGTCACAAGAGGACTCACCGTTCGCGTGGCGGCGGTCTTCAGAGTCGTCCGGTCAGAAGCAGGACTTCGCGGATGGCGCTGCCTCTTGAAGGCGACATCAATTGGATACTTTTTCGCAATGAACGACAGGATGGGTAGCCCCGGTTGATTCAACCAGGGTGGCGAAGCCACGCGAGGTCCCGCACCGCGCTCCCTCAGTTCGGATCGAACTTCGAAACCTCGTGCCGACCCTGCCACATTCCCATTGCTGGAAGCAGTGATTCGCCAGTTGGTCTGGAAGGGGCGTTTTATTCAGAACGCACTGCTGGGCAAGCCAGCAGTGGCACCCTGTGTTGGCTCATACCGGTTGGCCCGTCTGAAGGGCGGGTGACGAAGTCACAAGAGGACTCACCGTTCGCGTGGCGGTCTTTGGAGTCGCTCGTTCGAAACTAGCACTTCGCGGATGGCGCTGCCTCTTGTCGCTGCGCGACCCGGCCATTCTGGGCCGGGCCACCCTTCAAGAAGAGCTTTTTTTATTCAGTACCTGCTCGTAAACCTCGCGAATCTCGCGGGACATGGTCTGGTGTCGGAAGCGATCGGTGAAGCGTTCGCGTCCCGTGGAGCCGAATTGTTCTCGGAGTTCCACGTTTCGGGCCAGATCGATCAAGGCTTTGCTCAGAGCCGGGAAGTCGTTACGGGGAATCAGGCAGCCGGTTTCATTGGGGATGACGACTTCCCTTGCGCCGTCGATATCGAAACTGACCACCGGCTTCCGGGCAATCAACCCCTGTGGAAGCACGCGGGCCAGTCCTTCCCACTGACTGGTATGGGCAACCATGTCCATCCCCTGCAGCAGCTGGGGGATTTCGCTCGGCGGCACCAGTCCGGTGAAGAGGAAATGCTGTTCGAGGCCCTGATTGCGGATATGTTCCTGATACTGTTCCCTAAGGATGCCGTCGCCGACAAACAGAAAGCGAACCTGCGGGCATTCGCGAATCACCTCGGCGGCGACCGCGATGATCGCATCGTGCCCCTTCAGAGGAAACAGCCGGCCGATCTTGCCGATGACGACATGCTCATCGGTCAGTCCCCATTCCCGGCGAAGCTCATTTCGATGCACCGGCTCCTGTAAAAACGGTTCGACATCGAAGCCGCTGTAGATGGTCGTGTACTGTTCCGGACATCCGATGCCGGCGGCCAGGTACTGTTCGGTCATCGCATTGGCGACGCTGATGTAATGATCGGTCCACGGCACCGCCATCCGCTCGGCCAGGCGATAGGTTCGATACAGCAGGGGATGCTGCCCGTAATGAAAGGCCGCCCCGTGAATGGTATGTACGCAGGGCAGCCCCACCGCTGCTGCGGCCTTGCGACCGAGGATGCCCGCCTTCGAACTGTGCGTATGCACGATGTCCGGCTTGAGTTCCCGAAGGACGCGTTTCAATTCTCGATAGGCGTTCCACTCGTGAGCCGGATGGATGCTGCGGCGGAGGGCATCGATCTCGATGAGATTGCAGTTCGACGCCCGGGCCCGATCCATCAGCGAGCCTTCCGGCCCCGTTGTCGGGCCGGTGATTAAGGTCACATCATCGCCGTAGTCCGTCAGATGATCTTCGACGGTATGCAGCGTGTTTTCCTGAGCCCCGCCGATAATCAGCCGGGTGATGATGTGCGCGATCTTCAATGTCGGGTCCTGCAAGTCGAGTTCATGGTCGCCTCATTGTTCAGGATCACTTCCCATTACGCAAATCTGTGGAAGCAACACCTCGCGCGAGTCGGCATGCCGACGCGGTAACCGCAGACGGAGTACTACCCAATCGCGTTCCATACAGGCCGTAGCGACGTGGAGCGGAGTCTCGACGCGGAGATGTTCTGGACTCGCTCAATCGGTACGGGAGGTCGACAGTCCACTCTGGTAGGGGGGGGAGTTCTCCGAGGCTGGAGAATCCTTGCGATTCCACTAACCGTCAGAATCATTGCGAGAGTCTTGCGGGTTAGAGTGGAGCGGGTGTCGATTCTGTTTCGAAATGCGCACGTGGCTCGGTTCGACGTTGCATTTCGAGGTTGCTGCGTCTTAGATGGAGGACCTCACTCGGCGAAATTCGGTAGTCCCGCGTGCGTCTGTTCTGATAGAAGGTCTCGAAGTTCCGTGAAGAAGTCCGTCCGAATCGGTTTGATTGGTGCTGGCCGCAATACGTGTCTGAAGCACATCCCCGGCTTCCGTGAGATCGCGGATGTCGAGCTGGTCAGTGTCTGCAACAGCCGTCCGGAATCGACGGCTCAAGTTGCTGCGAAGTTTCAGATCCCGCGTACGGCCGAAACGTGGCAGCAGGTGGTTGACGATCCGGAAGTCGACGCCGTTGTCATCGGCACCTGGCCGAATCTGCATTGTGAGATCGCCTGTGCCGCCCTTGAAGCCGGCAAGCACGTGCTCACCGAAGCCCGGATGGCGCGTGATCTGAACGAGGCCCGACAGATGCAGGCCTGTGCGGAGAAGCATTCCGATCAGGTCGCGATGGTCGTCCCGAGTCCCTTGGGATTGCGACACGGGGACTACATTCGTGAGCTGATCGATCACCGCTTTCTCGGGGAACTGCGCGAGGTTGTCGTCGCCGGAGCCGATGATTCGTTCTGGGATACATCGCAGTTCCTGCACCCCCGCCAGGACGAGACATTGAGTGGGACTCATGTTCTCTCGCTCGGAATTCTGCACGAAACGTTGAGCCGCTGGATTCCGCGAACGTCTCGCGTCATGGCCCAGGCGACGCTGTTCGAGCCGGAACGTCCGGTGGAAGGCGAACCGGAACTGGCGAAAGTCACGGTTCCCGATCATCTGGCGGTGCTCACCCAGATCGAAGGAGGCGCCCGCGGCATTTATCACATCAGCGCGGTCACAATGTTCGGCCCGGGGCACCATATCCATCTCTATGGATCTGAAGGGGCGATCAAGATTCAGTTCGATCCGAAATCCGATTGCGAAACCGTTCAATGCGGCCGGCTGGGGGATGATCAACTGACGGATCTGGAATTGAAGCCGGAGCAACTGGGTCGCTGGCAGGTCGAAGCCGACTTCATCGCCGCCATCCGCGGAGAGCAACCCGTGAAGATCAACGACTTTAGGACAGCTTTGGAGTACATGGCCTTCACGGAAGCCGTCCACGAGAGCTGGACCGCTGGCAAAGCGGTGGACGTGCCGTCGGTCGAGTAATCCCGCGTTTTGCGGCTGGTTCATCGACGGACTTTTGTGGCTTGATGCGTTCGATTTCCTGCTCGAAATCTTGGCAGATTTACAATCAGATTTTTGTTCACACTCGTCTTGACGCGTTCCGGGGAACCTGCGAGAGTTCCGCCCTTGCCCGTGCTCATAATCCGTCATATGGACTTAGACGGTGTCGGTGAGCCGGGACGTTGATGACCTCGTGCATGGAGCACGTATTCTTCAGCTAAACTCACAGACCCCAAGACGGTCTCAACGTTTAGACGACTAGCAAAGGAGTGCCTGACGTGAAACGATTCACTCTCTTGACCCTGTGTCTGGGAATGATGCTGTCCCTGTCCCCTCGCGTGACCAGCGCCGCTGAAGGTCAGCCGGCTGCCGGACAGAAAAAATCGGTCGGTTTGATCGATATGGCTTATCTGTTCAAGGAATACAAGAAGTTCGCCGATCTGCGTGATCAGCTGCGAAACGACATCAAAGGCAGCGACGAAAAAGCCAAGCAGATGGGCGAACAGCTGCAGGCTCTGCAGAAGACCCTGAAAGACGGCACCTACAAAGAAGGTACTCCCGAGTACCAGAAGATCGAAGCTCAGCTGATCGCTCAGTCGACTCAGTTCGAAGCTTTCCGCAAGACCCAGCAGCGTGAGTATCTCCGCCGCGAGTCGAAGATCTACAAAGACATCTACATGGAAGTTGTCGAAGCCGTCGGTCAGTACGCTTCGTACTACCAGTACGATGTCATCATCCGCTTCAGCCGCGATGGCGTGGGCGAGACTGACAACGCTCAGGAACTCATCCAGAACATGAACCGTCAGGTCGTGTGGCACAATCAGGGCATCGACATCACCGAAGCTGTCCTGAAGTACCTCAACTCGAAGTACACTCCGACCGCTACCGCTCCGGGTGCTGGCGACACGACCACCAAGTAGTGGTTGCCGCCGGTCTCTGACCGTCACGGTTATTCTGTGAGCTCATGACGAGGACATCTCAAGCGAGTCGATACTGCGTTGACGTATCGACTCGCTTTTTTCATTCCCAGCCGCCCCGCACGGAAGGAGCGAGAATCATGCCCGGTCGATTCCAGCAGACGATTTCCCGTTCTACTTCGGTCAAGGGGTTCGGGCTATTCACGAATGCGGATGTCTGTGTCACGTTCCAGCCGGCCGGTGAGAATCACGGCATCGTCTTTCAGCGGGTCGATCTTCCGGGTCAACCGAAGATCAAAGCCTGCATCACGAACATAGCCGCCGAAGAGCGTCGCACGAAACTCGTCGATGGCTCCGCCTCGGTTGAAATGGTCGAACATGTCCTGGCCGCTCTGGCGGGCCTGCAGATCGACAACTGCCTCGTGCAGGTCGATGCTCCCGAGCTTCCCGGCTGCGATGGTTCCGCATTGCCATATGCCGCCGCTCTGCTCGATGGCGAGCCGGTCGCGCAGCGGGCGAAACGGGAAACCCTCGTCCTGAAGGACGACCATGTCATCGAAGACGACAATGCGATCATTTCCGCCAGTCCCTACTTCAGTGGACTCCGGATCAGCTACGACCTGAACTACGGAACCGACTCGGTCATCCCGGCTCAGCTGGCCGATTTCTCGATCGATCCAGTGACATTCGTGTCCGGCATCGCGAGTGCCCGCACGTTCGTGCTGGAGCAGGAAATCGCCTATCTGCGCAGCCGTGGCTACGGAGAGAAGGTTTCCACGTCGGACCTGCTGGTGTATGGCGAGAACGGTCCGGTCGACAACGAATTACGAGCCCACAACGAATGCGCCCGACACAAGCTGCTCGACTGTCTGGGCGATCTTTCCCTCTGCGGCTGCGATGTGCAGGGTCACATTCGCGCCTTCCGCAGCGGGCATCGACACAACCATCTGCTCGCCCGACTCGTTTACGATCTGGCTCGCAACAAGACAACTGCAGTGGAGCGGGCCGCATAGGCTGGGGCGACCGCATCCCGACACCAATATCCTCATGGCTTCCCGGCTGAACGACGAGATTTGAGGGAGAGTATATCATGGGTCAAGTAAAACCGATTCGTATGGCAGTAATTGGTGTCGGCGCTCTGGGCCGGCATCATGCCCGTATTCTGGCCGGGATGCAGGGCGTCGATCTGGTCGCCGTCGCCGATCCCAACGCGGCTCAGGCTCAGGCAGTTGCCGAGCAGCATCAGACCGACTGGGTGACCGACTACAACGAAATCATTGATCAGGTCGATGCGATCTCGCTGGTTGCTCCGACATTTCTGCACTACGAAATTGCCGCCGACTGTCTGGCGCGCGGAAAAGACATTCTCGTCGAGAAGCCCCTCACGGCTGATGTTCCCCAGGCCCAGAAGCTGACCGAACTCGCTCTCGATCACGACTGCATTCTGCAGGTCGGGCACATTGAACGCTTTAATCCGGCCTTCGAGTTGCTGTGCGATTCGATCACCTCGGTGCCGCGATACATCCGAGCCGAGCGCCTCAGTCCGTTCCCGTTCCGGTCGCTCGACATTGGAGCGGTGCACGACCTGATGATCCACGATATCGAACTCGTGCTGCACCTGACCGGGTCGATGCCCACTCTGGTGGAGTCGTTCGGCTCCCGCTTGATGGGGGCTCATGAAGACACCGTGCAGACTCGTCTGCATTTCTCCGGAGGCTGCATCGCTGATATCACGGCGAGTCGCGTGAACCCGGAACCGCGTCGCAACATTAGCGTCTGGACGAACACCGAGAGTATCTCGGCTGATCTGCAGACACGATCGGTTTCGATTCACCGTCCGACCTCAGCGCTGCTCAACGGACCAGCCATGGAAGACCGGATGCGAGCCGGCGAGGACGTGACCGAACTCAAGACCCGGGTCTTCAGCGAGTTCATCGAAACGGAAACCGTCCAGGCATCCGCCGAAGATGCACTCACGGCTGAGCTGCAGGAATTCACCGAATGCGTCCGCAGCCGCCAGCAGCCCCGCGTGGATGGCAAGGAAGGCACGATGGCCGTGCAGACCGCCGAACGCGTGCTGCAATCGATGCTGAAGAACTGCGTCAACCACCGCGCCAAAGCTGCCGGCGAAGTTCGCGCTGCCTAAAGTCCACTCCCGTAGCGGCGGCATCCTGCTGCCGTTTTGACCGGGGGTTCACACGGGCCGGGCTTCACTGCGAGCGATACGCATTCGGCGGCAAGATGCCGCCGGCACTATGTAGAACGAGATTTGTAGGCTGGGATAGCCGCAGGCTTATCCCAGCTTTTTTGTGCGCTCAGTGCGGGGCGCGATTCGGGTGACCTGATCTGACGGTCGAAATCACAAATGCCCGAAGGTTTTCAGGCAGGGTGGCACAGACATTCCTCAGTACATGCCAATCTCAGGACGTCCTTGCAGACGGAGACCGTTCGGGTGGCTCTGATAGCTGTGCTATCAGGGCGGCGAAGCCGTAGGAGAATGCACCTGCTGCGGGCCTGGATGACAGTCTTACCTTGGTATTCCAGATGACTGCACCACCTCTCAACGAGACGTCAAATACCGCTTCGCCCACGGCTGCGCCGCCCCGAAAGAATCTTTCGGGGCCACCCCTGCCGGTGACACCAGGGCATTCCGACAAATTTGGCATCTACTGATTCCTGTCTGTGCATCAACGAGCTTTCGACCTCATTCTGACGCTGCTTCACAAATTGCATCCATGTCAGCTGTGGTCAGGTCAGGGACTGAATTCCGCTGGGACGTCTTCTTTCCACAGACAGGAATGTCTGTGCCACTGACTGAGGGCGATGGCAGCGTGTGTTGAGCTCAGCCAAAACGGGGTGGGCGACGACAGGAGAATATGGCGCCGCTGCTGGATGAGCCGGCAGTGGCACGCGGCGTTCCCCTCGTAGCACGTGGATTCTTTGCTTCACAGCCTGACGCCAGAGGTAGAGGGAAGCTTGCCATGCTTGCTCCGTAATCCACCCGGTCGCCGCGATCGCACGGCGGACCCTACAGAAGTTGACTATCCCGCAGTAGCAACCGGAGATGCCCTCATTACTCGAGAGTGTCGACGACCCACTGCTGCAGCATTTCGAACTGCTGGGCGAATTCGGGGGAGCAGCTGCCCATGGGGCTCTTGAAGAAGCAGGCCAGGTGTTCCTGGATGCCGGCGTTGCCGCGGCTGCGTTCGAACTGAGTCAGGCGGACGAGATCGAGCACCAGCGGGGCGGCCAGAATCGAGTCGCAGCCCTGCCAGGTGAACTGCATCGTCATCGGCGTGTTGAGGAAACCCTGGAAGTGGATGTGGTCCCAGGCGGTTTTCCAGTCGCCGAGTGATTCGATGTATTCGATCGAGACCAGTGATTGCGGCTTGTAGCCGAGGATTTCGGTCAGCAGATGATCCTTCGAGCGGACCTTGGTCTGCTTGTTGATCGGGTCGTTCAGCACGACGCCGTCCATGTTCCCGAAGATGTTGTGACCGACCCAGCTCTGCACCTGCAGGTTTCGAGCGGCGAACATCGGAGCGAGCACTGATTTGAGCAGCGTCTCGCCGGTCTTGCCGTCGCGGCCGCAATGCAGTGAGCCGGTTTCTTCCGCCAGTTCGATGAGAGCGGGCAGGTCGGCTCCGATTGACGGGGTGAAGTTCACGAACGAACAACCGGCCTGGAACGCGGCGATCGCATACAGCGAGCTGGCAGGCAGCGGTGAGGCTTCACTCGCTTCGAGCAGTTCCCCGAGTTCGTTCCAGGTGTCTGGAATGATGGTCAGATCGACCGGCGGCTCCGTCGATGCCAGGTTGACGACGATGACGTGTTCCAGATCGTGCTCGTTCTGGAAGTCTTCGAGGTCGGTCTGAATCCGCTCGACGGCTGCCGCTGGCGACTCTCCGTGCGATTCACGCGTTCGAGCCGAGGACAGAGCTTCGATCGTACGGCCGACATTGATCAGCGTTCCGGGCTGAACGTTCTTGTCGTACTCGGCGAGCAGATCATCGACCTGATCGAGCAGTTCCGGCGTGAAGATGCGGGACTTCTGATACAGCTCGCGGGCCGCTTCGGCGTAAGAGAAGTCGCGGATCTCGTGGCCGCCGACGATGAAGGTGTCCCAGTCGGCGAGCGGGAGCTCATCGAACATCGGCAGCGAGGTGACGAGCCCGGTCTGCGGTGCGACGCCCTTTTGCAATCCTGCGAGACCGACTGCGACGGTGGTTGAAACTCCGCCCCAGGCACCAATAAACCAGATTCCCGTTTTCTTCTTCGTCATGTTCTGTTTTCAATTACGTCGTGGAGACTGGGGAGGGAAAGGTGAGGGGAGGCTCTCAACAATTTATTATTCGTGGCGTTACTTCTGCCCGACAAGTGTGGCCAGCTGCACTTCAATCCAGTGCATCAAATCATTCTGAACGGCGGCATACACATCCTTCGTCGCTTCCTTGACCTCAGACAGCGGCTTGTCGCCGACTTGGCTGCTGACGAACATGTAGAACTTAATCTTCGGCTCGGTGCCCGACGGACGAACCGCAATGCGGACCGATCGCTCTCCGGCCACAGAAGTGAAGAACAGCAGATTGCCGCTCGGAGCAGGCAGCTCTTCGCTCTTCTGATTGCCCGGCAGACTGCGGACTTCGTGCTGGCCGTAATCTTTCACGGTTGCCAGCTGAATGCCGCCGAGTTCGGTCGGCGGGCTCGTGCGGAACGCCTGCATCAACGCGTCGATCTGAGCTTTCCCGCTGGAGCCGGTGCAGACCTGCGACTTCTGTCCTTCGAGGAAGAAGCCGAGTTCGGCGTAGAGTTCGTCGAGGCGATCGAGCAAGCTCTTCCCGTCCTGCTGCAGTTCGGCGGCCGCTTCGCAGAGATACAGCGACGCGATCCCGGCGTCTTTGTCGCGGGCGTAGGTTCCGGCCAGGAAGCCGAGTGATTCTTCGGCTCCGAAGACGAACTTATCCGGTCCGCCGGCGTCCATCGCCTCGCCAATGTATTTGAAGCCGACGAGCAGATTGTCGATGATCTTCACGCCGTGACTTTCGGCGATCGCCCCGATCAGCGGCGTCGTGACCATCGTCTCGACGACGAAATGTTCCGGCGCCAGCGTCCCGTTCTTCGCACGCTGGCGGCAGATGTAATCGACCAGCAGGGAGCCGATCTGGTTCCCGGTCAGATGCGTCCAGTCGCCCTGTTTGTTCTTCACGCAAACGCCGAGGCGGTCAGCATCGGGATCGGAAGCAAGAATGACGGTCGAGCCGAGCTCGTTGGCTTTCTCGATCGCTTCGCGGAAGACTTCGGTCCGCTCCGGGTTTGGCATGTGCTCATCGACGTTGGGGAAGTTGCCGTTTTGTTCCCGCTGACATTCGAGAATGTGCACTCCCTTGAAGCCGGCTTTGGTGAGGATGTCGTAGCAGGCCGTTTCGCCCACGCCGTGCAGCGGGGTGTAGACGGCGTTCAACTCCCGTTGATCGCTCAGCGACATGGCGAGCACGGCGTCGTGATAGGCATTGTCGATTTCGGAACCGATCGGCACGATCCGCTCGTTCTTCACCGCTTCATCGAAATCGACCATCGGGATCTCGCCGGCGTCGTACACGCAATCGACAATTCCCTTATCGTGTGGCGGCAGAACCTGTCCGCCGGTGTTCCAGTACGCTTTGAATCCGTTGTCAGCTGGCGGGTTGTGAGAAGCGGAGATCATCGCTCCGACATCGCACTTCAGATGCCGCACCGAGAAGGACAGCTCCGGCGTCGAGCGGGGCTCGGTGAAGTAGTAAACCTTGAGACCGTGAGCGGCCAGCACGCGAGCCGTGATCTTGGCGAACTCCGGTGAACGGTTGCGGGTATCGCAGGCGACAACGGCGTTGCCGGTCTGCGGGATGCCGGACTTCTTCAGGTAGGTCGCCAGTCCATGAGCCGACTCGGCAATGGTCCGGGGGTTCATGGTCGCGGAACCGAAATCGGACATCGGTCCCCGACGGCCGCCGGTGCCGAAGGCAATCACTTCCCAGAAGAGGGCATCGACCTTGCCGAAATCGCCCGACTCGATCAAATCGCAGATGGCCGGAACATACTCGGCGTACTGCGGCTGGGTCAGCCAGCGTTCCACATTCGCGCGGGCTCCCTCGGTCAGTTGATGTTTGTCAGCCGCCTTCTTGACGGAAGCGAGGCATTTGTCGGTGCGAGACGCGGTCATTTCGGTCAGCTTTTCCTGCGTGTGGAAGAACGGGGGCAGAGGGAGCCGGAAACGTTTCCGCCACTTTACCATAGCCGCACCACGACTTCGACCGAATGACCGGAGCCGGCGAAACTTCAACAGCTGATCGCGGCCGGTGTCGACGAAAAAAGCCTCCAGACCGGATGATCTGAAGGCTTATCGGGTGTTTCAGCGTTTCAACAGGGATCAGTCGTCACCCTGCAGAGCGATCACGACGCGGATCATGTACCAGAACATGAGGGCGACCGAGGCGAACAGAGCCAGGGCGGCGCCGACGTGCTGATCGGTCCGATAGTGATGGAGTACGTTCGAGGTGTCGTACAGGATGTAGCCGGCACTCAGCCCGACCATGGCGACGCTGAACCAGAAGCCGAGCGTGATTCCGCCGAACAGGACGGCAATCACAATCGCACCCAGAGCCAGCATGCTCGCCAGGAACAGGAAGCCTCGCAGGAACGAGAAATCGGCTCCGGTGAACATGACGAAGGCGGTCAGACCGCCGAAGACGACCAGCGTCAGAAATCCGGCCTGAGCCAGAATCTCCGGCTGACCGAGCAGCAGGACGACATACGAGATGAGCGGCACGAAAATGACGGCTTCGGCCACGGTGTAGAGCATCAGTCCGGCGTACTGGGTGGTCAGCGAGGTGCTGCGAGTGGCCCACCATTCGGCCAGCCAGCTGACGCCGATGAACAGACCGAGGACGATCAGCCACTGACCGCCGACCATCATGTTCAACAGCGGGTCACGAATCGCCGGGGTGTTGACGAAGATGTACAGCAGACCGGCAAAGACCGCGATCGCACCGGCCAGGTGAGCGTAGGTCCGGCGGAGAAAAGCGGCCCGGTCCTCGCGAACGGCGTCGATCGCGAACGGACTGGACTGCTCCATTTCGAACTCATTCGCGTAGCTCATAAAACGTTCCTCACAAAGTCTCTTTTACGGGATGTACGACCGGAGCAGCCGCACGGTTGGATGGGGAGTGAAATCCCGGATATTGTATCGCCATCTTCCCCCGGCGGGAAAACAATATCCGTGAAATTTTGACCAGTCCGGGGAAATGTCTTCGCCCGGGGTGAGGGCGGGAAATTGCCTCACGCAAAGACGCCAGGCCGCCAAGGAGGTCATAGGCGGACTTCCCGACACGTCTCAGCGAATCCCAACCCGAAGCGTGAGCGAGGCGACATCGACGTGCCACGTCCGCAATACGTTTACCACTCTTCCGAAGGGATGGCCCAGACGCGTGCGTCTGGGTGACGAAGTCACAGGAAGTCGGTGACCAGCGTGGCTCGCATCTCTGATTGTGGCCTCATTCCCGCCGAGATAAGTACACAATCGTAGTCAACTGTGGGTGGCCCGTCCGGCACGGGCGGGTGACGCATTCACAAGAGGCCGCGCCATGGACGGGATTGCTTCGAGACCGGACGAGTTCAGTTCGAAAGACGCGGATGACGCGTCCTCCTGTCGCTTCCGCGACCCGCCCGCTGAGGCGGACGGGCCACCCGGGCCTGTTACTTGGTGCGTCGAGACGCACCCTACTTTTTCTGCGTAAGTCTGCCGGTAATTCCCCACCGGAAGAGGCATCGAGTCGATTGATACCTGCCTCTTGTGGCGTTGTCACCCAGACGCACGCGTCTGGGCCATCCCTGGAAGTGGGTAATCTTCGGGCGGTTGGCTTACTCGATTCCGACGGAGTGTTTCATCCAGGCGACCGATTGCAGCAGGTTGGCCTGGGTCCACAGAAGTGGAGTGATGTCGTTTGGGACGTACTTGCCGTGTTCCATGTAGTACGATTCGGGGCACTTCAGGCCGCCGTAGCGGCTGTCTTCCGGCGTGAGCTGGGAGAGGGCCCGCTGGAAGTATTTCATCTGTTCCTTGAGGTCGGCTTCGTCGCCTGACTCGGCATAGCGGCGGCCGTAGATGACCGAGATGATCGGGTCGAAGATGCACCACTGGGCTTCCTGACCGGGGATCAGCAGGGCGTCCCGTTCGGCCTGGTTGTCGCTGAAGTCGTCCGTCCGCTTTTCGGGGGAGAGCTTCTCCTTGTAGTCGGCACACCAGTACGAATCGCCCAGGTACCGGCGGATGCCGAATTCGCCCTGCAGATGGGTTTTGACGTTCTCCAGAATCGTGTCGGCCATTTCCCCCTGCACAATTCGCAGCGGTTCAATCAGGAAGATCAGGGCGGCGTCGTACTTCCGATTCTTCTGCGGATCCTTCTGAATGCACTCATACGGCAGAATGGCATTCAGGGCGTGACGTCCCCGGGTGATGGCGTCTTCCAGCACGTCGACCCGTTCGCAGAACTTCATGTCTTCCGGGAAGAGCTCGGGGCGTTCGTCGTAAAGCTGGCTGAATTCGAGGAGACCAGCCGTGGCGGTGCCGATGCTCGAGGCGGCAATCTTGCGGACTTCTTCCCAGTGTCCGCTGTCTTCATCTTCCCAGAACTGGATGGCGTGCAGCGTCCGCACGAACAGGCCGAGAAGTTCCATCTGCTCGCTGGTCGGTTCGAGATCGTGGACGCGAATCAGACGGCAGAAGACCCAGAGGAAATATCCGAGCGCGTCGTTCTGCGCGTGGGCCCACTGCTGATCGAGTTCGGCCAGTCCTTCGCCGCCAAAGCGGATGTGCGGCCGCTGCATCGGGTCGCTGGGATCGCTGGTTCCATCGATGATTTTGTCGAACCGGTGCCGATACTGAATAAAGTAGTTGGCCAGTGTCTTCAGGCAGCTGACCGCCTTGTCGACCTGTCCACCCGCGTAGAGTCCGTAGGAAACAAGGACGTTGTCGCGGACCCAGCAGTTGGAGTAGCCGGTGTATTCGGTGTCTTCCTGCAGCGCCAGCGCGGCCGGGAAGAGGTGGTTACTCAGCTGGGGGAATTCGAAGGTCCCCGACTCCATGAGCAGCGATTCGAGTTTCTGCAGATCCTCGCGGGTGTAGGAATCTTTGAGAAAGGGCTGAATGGCGGCAGCTTGAGCAGTCGGCATGAGTAGCGGATCCTTCACGAAACGGGTGGGCCGAGGTCTCTGCGCATCCTAGCTCACGCCATGCGGCGACTCAACGGCGGTTTGCCCGTTCGCAGCGGTTCCCGACGCATCCAGAAATCCCGATCAGAACGTTGCCGCAGCCCGGCACCGGAGTTAGCCTGAATGCATACTTGCTCGAATCAGGGAGACTGCTCTCATGACGACCACCGCCAAAATCATCACCATTCTCGTTTGCACCACCGTGTTCGCGATCCTGGGACTGGTCGCCGGTTATCTGATTACGGAATCGATCGCCCGTGTCGACGGAACGATGCTGCTCGTGAGCTACTTCATTGCTCCCTCAATCGGAGCTCTGGCGGGTTTTGTGCTTTCGATTTCAACGATCCGAATGTGTGAGACCGACAACGTCACTCCGCCGACGAACTGACTGGTTCAGACGTCTCGGTAGTTCCCTGCTCCATCACGACCCGAAACCCATGCGAGTTCCCTCGGCGTGATGGCAGGATGTTGTCGCGAAACGAGGCACTGGCGGCCTTGAAACCGTGTCCGCCGCCGCGGAGGACTTTGACATCGTCCAGCGGAACTTCCGGGCCGGTTGGGTCCTGGATCGGATTGTCGGGGCCGGACTGGTCCAGGCTTTCGGCGTAGTAGCTGTCGGAGTGCCAGTCGCTGCACCATTCAAGCACGTTGCCATGCATGTCGAACAGTCCCCACGGATTCGGCGGGTAGGAGCCGACGGGCATGGGATGGCCGACGTCGCCGCGATAGTTCGCATGGTCCGGATCGTGCAGCTCGCCGAATGAGAATCGGGTCGTCGTCCCGGCTCGGCAGGCATATTCCCACTCCGCTTCCGTCGGCAGGCGATAGCTTCGTCCCGCGGCGACTTCTGCGGGCAGGCTGGAGAGTTCCTCACAGAAGCGATGCGCTTCGTACCAGTTCACGAACTCGACCGGGAACTGATCGGTGTCGTAGCCACGGACGCCATCGGCTCCCCGGCCGCCGGGGGAGAATTCACTTGGGTTCTCGCCGATGACGGCTTCATACTGAGCCTGGGTGACTTCAAACTGGCCAAGCCAGAACGATTCGGTGATCTCGACCGGATGAGCCGGCTTCTCGTCCCGTTCGGCGAGCAGATCCCCTTTGATGGCTCCCATGGTGAACGTTCCCGCCGGAATTTCGACGAACCGCATGCCAATCGAGTTCGTCACGGTCGGGACATCGGGCAGGGGCGGTTTCTCTTTGTCGCAGCCCGCCAGCCAGACGAGCAGGCCAGCCAGAATGACGCCGGGAACAGATTGGGGAGAAGAGCATTCGCACATGATTCGCATTTTCCTCGATCAGGGCTTATTCTATCCTCTCGCGATCAAATCACGAACCCCTCGGCGGCGAAGACTTCTTGCCGACCAGAATCCATATCACGGGCATGCAGAAAGGAGCCGCGGTCATGCCGCCTCGTCCTCTCTACGACATTGAACAATTCGACTACGACAAGCCGCTGTACACGCTCAGCGATATCCGCAAGGTTAATCCCCAGCGGCACGAGATGGAGCAGCTGACGGCGATCGTGCACGTCGATCGGGAGAACGACGGTATCGTCGGCTACAAAGACGTGACCGAGGACGAATTCTGGTGCACCGGCCATATGCCGGGGTTCCCGCTGATGCCCGGCGTCATTCTCTGTGAATGTGCCGCCCAGCTGGCTGGATTCTACGCCCGTAAATATGAGTTGCTCGGCGGAGACTACCTCGGCTTCGGGGGCATGAATGAAGTCCGCTTCCGGGCTCCGGTCTTCCCGAATTCCCGTCTCGTGCTCGCCGCGCTGACGAAGAACGTCCGCTTCGGAAAACGAGCCGAGTTCGAATTCCAGGGCTTTGTCGACGGCCAGATGGTCTTCAGCGGACAGATGATCGGCGTCTCGATCAATCGCGGCACCGGTCTGTAGACTCGGCTTGCAGTCAGGATTCCCGTCATTCGGCAGGACGCCATTCCGCAGTCATCCCGTCTGATTTCTGGAGTGAATTATGGTCCTGTCCCGCTACTGGATGGTCGCTGCTGCGCTCTGCGTTCTGGGGTCCGGAGAATTCTTATCGGCTGAACAACCGCAGAACCGCCCAAACGTCGTGCTGCTGATGTGCGATGACCTGGGCTATGGCGATCTGACCTGCTTTAACCCGGAATCGTCGATCAAGACGCCCCATCTCTGCGAGATGGCGGCTGCCGGGCTGAAATTCACCCGCTTCTACGCCGCCGCTCCGGTTTGCAGTCCGACGCGGGGCTCCTGTCTGACCGGGCGGCATCCCCATAGATACGGCATTTACTACGCGAATACCGGCCATATGTTGCCGGAGGAAATCACGCTGCCGGAACTGCTCCGCGAGTCGGGCTACACGACCGGCCACTTCGGCAAATGGCATCTTGGAACGCTGACGACCGAAGTTCAGGATGCCAACCGCGGCGGCCCGAAGAATCCCCAGCATTTCGCTCCGCCGCAGGATCATGGCTACGACGTCTGCTTCGTGACCGAATCGAAGGTGCCGACCTACGATCCGATGATCGCGCCCAAAGGAGCCAACAAAACGAGCTGGGATCCGGTGAGGAAGGGAGATCCAACCGTTTCCTACGGGACCCGCTACTGGAACGAGAAAGGCGAAGAAGTCACCGAGAATCTCTCCGGCGATGATTCCCGCGTCATGATGGATCGGGCGATTCCGTTCATCCAGCAGGCCGTGGAAGACGAGCAGCCGTTTCTGGCGACGATCTGGTTCCATGCTCCGCACCTTCCCGTCGTCGCCGATCGAAAGTACGGCGAGATTTATCCGGGACTCAAGAATCATCCGCGGAACTACTACGGCTGCATCAGCGCGGTTGATGAACAGGTCGGACGACTACGGGCGAAGCTCCGCGAACTGGGGGTCGCCGAGAATACGATGGTCTGGTTCTGTTCTGACAATGGGCCCGAAGGAAACGACAAATCGCCCGGACTGGCCGGCGGACTGAAAGGTCGCAAACGCTCGCTGTACGAGGGCGGAGTTCGCGTGCCGGGGATTCTGGAATGGCCCGCCGTGGTCCCGGCCGGCACTGAAACCGATGTCCCGGCCGTGACCAGTGATTATCTCCCGACGATTCTGGAAGTGCTCGAACGGCCACTCCCCGGCGATCGCCCCTACGACGGGATCTCTCTGCTTCCGGTCATTCGCGGAGAAGTCGCAGTGCGCGATGCCCCAATCGGTTTTCAGTCGCGAAAGCAGATCGCATGGACTGGCGATCACTACAAGCTCTATTCCGGCGACTCCGGGAAGACGTGGGAACTGTACGATCTGATTCAGGATCCGGAAGAGCGAACAAACCTGGCTGCTGAAGAGCCCGAAATCGTCCAGCAGATGCAAGAAGCGGCTCTCCAATGGGTTGCGTCATGCGAGGCGGAATAGTCGTTCAGACAACTATTTTTGCAGAACGTGCTTGGAACTTGCCGATTGACGGATAAGATAGAAGGGATCGGCTCGTTTTGGGCCGATCATTCGTTGGACACCCATCGCTGCTCCTTCCACGAAACAGGCTGACGATATGATTCAGATTTCGCCCAGTACCCAGTGTCCTTACATGAAAACACCGGTTCAGGACCAGTATGACGTGCTGGTTCTCGGCGGCGGCCCCGCTGGTGCAACGTGTGCGGCTCTTCTGGCCGAGAAGGGAAAGCGTGTCCTGCTGCTCGAACGGGGTTTGACGCCCCGGTTCCATGTCGGCGAATCGCTGTTGCCGAAGTGCTATCCGACTCTCAAGCGGCTCGGTCTGCTCGAAACGATGAAGCAGTCGGCGTTTCCGAAGAAGTACAGCGTGCAGTTCGTGACCGAGATGGGCAAGGTCACCAAGCCGTTCTATTTCGACGAATACATTCCGCATGAATCCTCCCAGACCTGGCAGGTCGAGCGGGGCGACTTCGACAGCCTGTTGCTCTCCAAAGCGGCTGAGAATGGAGCGGTCATTCGGACGAACGCTCACATTATGGATGTGCTGTTCGAGGGGCAGCGAGCGGTCGGCGTGAAGGTGAAACTCAAAGATCCCGAAGCGGGAGATGAAGTCCGCGAGATCCGAGCCGATCTCACCGTCGACGCCACGGGACAATCGGCGGTCATTGCAACTCGGCTGGGCGTCAAGAAGTCCGATCCGCTGCTCAAGAAGGGGACTATCTGGGGATACTTCGAGAACGCTCTGCGGGATGAGGGTCGGGATGAAGGAGCCACGATCATCATGCAGACAGCCGGGAAGAGTTCCTGGTTCTGGTATATCCCGTTGTCGAACAATATCGTCAGCGTTGGCTGCACCGGCAGCATGAACTATATGTTCGCCGGCGACGGTACCACGCCCGCCGAAGTTTTTAACCGGGAACTGGCCAAATGCCCCGAGATGCAGCGTCGTCTCGAACCCTCAACCCAGCACGGCGATTTCAAGACGACCAAAGACTTTTCCTACCGGGCCCAACAGACGGTCGGCGAGGGCTGGGTGCTGATCGGCGATGCCTTCGGGTTCATCGACCCGGTTTATTCGTCCGGTGTGCTGCTGGCAATGGCTTCCGCCGAGATGGCCGCTGATGCGATTCTCGACGGCTACGAGAAGAACGATCTCTCGCCGGAACAACTGGGGCGCTGGAACGACAACTACACAGCCGGGCTCGAGAACTTCAAGCGGCTCGTCTACGCCTTCTACGCTCCCCAGTTCAGCTTCGGCGACTTCTTCAAAGAGTACCCGGAGTATCGCAACCACATGACCGACATCCTCATGGGCGACGTCTTCAAGCCGGGTGTCGACGAGATCTTCGACAAAATGGGCGACGTGATCCCGCCGTCTGATGTGGGAGAAGAATCGGAAACGGTCATCGCCTGACTGAATGTCGAGAAGGGTGGCCCGGCCCCCAATGGCCGGGTCGCGCAGCGACAAGAGGACGCGCCCTCATCGCGACCTGCTGCAAAGGCTGAGCGTTGTGCTACGAAGGGTGCCACTGCTGGCTTGCCCAGCAGTGCGTTCTGGCTAAAGAGAACCCTTGAAGTCGAGCTGGAATGACTGCGTACAACTCCATCGAACGCACATGGTGCAGCCTCTTGTGATTTCGTCACCCGGCCGAAATCGGCTGGGCCACCCATGTTGCTCAACACTAATAAAAAAGAGCCGGTGTCGTTGCTGACACCGGCTCTTTTTGTTTGACCATTCAGGCTGGTTACAGATGCACGGTCACGGCTTTGGTCTGCGTGTAGTTGCGGATTGCTTCGTAGCCCATTTCACGGCCCCAGCCCGACTGCTTGTAGCCGCCGAAGGGGAGCGAGGAATCGAAGACGTTGTAGCAGTTCACCCAGACGGTGCCGGCTTTGATCCGGCGGGCAATCTTGTGACCCATGCTGATATCGCGGGTCCAGACAGCAGCCGCCAGTCCGTACTGCGTATCGTTCGCCGAGTCGACCAGTTGATCGAGATCATCGAACGGAACAGCTGCGACGACCGGGCCGAAGATCTCCTCGCGGATAACCTTCATGTCCTTCTCGGTATCGACGAGGACGGTCGGCTCGATGAAGTAGCCGCGATCACCGGTTTTCTTGCCGCCGACGACAGCTCGGGCGCCTTCTTCCAGACCCGATTCAAGATATCCACAGACTCGGTTGTGCTGAATCTGGGAGACCATCGGTCCCATGTCGGTATCTGGGTGCATCCCCGGGCCGACGCGAATCTGGGAGGCCGCTTCCGCGATACCTTCAACGACCCGATCGAACTGCTTCTTGTGTACGAACAGACGTGAGCCGGCACAGCAGCACTGACCATGGTTAAAGAAGATCGCGTTGGCCGCTCCCGGGATTGCCTGTTCGATGTCGGCATCCGGCAGAATAATGTTCGGGCTCTTGCCGCCGAGTTCGAGTGTGATCTTCTTCAGGTTCGTGTCACCAGCCGCCTTCACGATCAGCTTGCCCACTTCCGTGGACCCGGTGAAGGCGATCTTGTCGACGTCGGGATGAGCGGACAGAGCCGCCCCGGCGGTTTCGCCATAACCGGTGATGATGTTGACGACGCCCGGCGGGAAGCCGACTTCCTGAATCAGCTGACCGAGACGAATCGCGGACATCGGCGTTTCTTCGGCCACTTTCAGAACGACCGTGCAGCCGGCGGCCAGAGCCGGGGCCAGCTTCCAGGCAGCCATGAGCAGTGGGAAGTTCCAGGGGATGATCTGGCCAACGACACCAACCGGTTCCTGCAGTGTGTAGGAATGGAATTCTTCGTCGCGCATGTAGGGAACCGAAAGGGACATGGTGTTCCCTTCGATCTTTGTCGCCCAGCCAGCCATGTAGCGGAACATGTCGATCGCGAGTGTGACATCGCCGCCGAGGGCAGCTGCCTTCGGCTTGCCGTTATCGAGCGATTCGATTTCGGCGAACTCTTCCATGTGCTGTTCGAGCAGATCGCCCAGCTTCCACAGAAGTTTGCCTCGCTCTGAAGGCGTGGTGCGGGACCAGGGGCCGGTTTCAAAAGCTTTGCGGGCAGCCGCGACGGCTCGGTTCACGTCTTCCTTATCGCCTTCGGCGACCGTGGCGATCACGTCCTCGTTGGCGGGGTTGATCACGTCGAAACGCTTGCCCGAAGCGGCTTCAACCCAATCCCCGTTGATGAGAAGTTTGTGTGACTGTTTGAGGAACTGTTCGGTGGCCGGACTGGCGCTGGGAGCTTCCAGTGTTGTGGACATGATTGTCTCTCAATCGTTTGCGGGGTTGGAAAGGGACGAACTCTCCCGCCATGAGCGCGGAAGTTGACATCGGCTGCAGCGCATCGCCGATGCGCACTTCCATCATTATCCGCTGATCGGTTGGCGATGCAAACTTCAGAAGAAAAATCGCGGTCTGGAGCCTACTGGACCGTGCCTTCGTTGGTGACGTCGGCTGCGTCGACACCATCGCCGTTGGGATTGACTTCCGCGTTATCGGCGCCGCCCCCGCAGCCCAGCGTCACGCCGAACAGGAGGATCGAAAGACAGCAGATGGTTCCGAAACGGCCGAGAAGGGAATTGATCATCGAAGAGACCCTCGCAGAAAGAAGAAAATCAGGTCGGGATCGGCTGACTTGCACGAATCCACCCAACAACATGTTCTGATGCTACGAGGTCGTGTTGATTTGTCAATCAATTCGCGCGGAGCTTGTTTGCCCTAGTAAACATTCCCATCGTCTTTGTCAGATCCGGTGTCGCCCACGGGCTCGGGACCGTCATCGACGGCGGCCGGCGTCGGGTCGCGATTCTCGCAACCAGTCGTGAGAAACAGACAGCTGGCCATCAGACCAAACAACAGGGTTCGAGACCGAAAGAACTTCAGCATGATGCGAACTTTCGCAGAGTGACCATGGGATCGATTGCCCGGCGGCTCGCAACGGCGTGGAGCGGGCACCAGCTTCGATGCTAAGTCAGCCCAGTTCGAAGTCAACGGGGGTTCTCGAGTTCCAATTCCTACTCGGTCGAGCACTCCGCTCTAGTTCGATTGTCTCAGTTCGTTCTGCAGTTCGGCGACTACGCTCGTCCAGTCTCCCCAGGCCGGTTGACGATATAACCGCATGGTGGGATACCAGGGAGAATCGCTGCGGTTCAGATGCCAGCGCCAGTCGGGCAGCCAAGGAATCAACGCACAGGTCGGGCGGCCGAGTGCCCCGGCCAGATGAGCCACGGCCGTATCGACGGTGATGACCAGATCGAGCTGAGCGAGCAGGGCGGCTGTTTCAGCGAAGTTCGTCAGCGGCGGAGACGACGTCTGCATCGAAGCGGGCCAGCTAGCGAGTTCCTCTTCGGTCGCGTCAACCTGCAGACTGACCCACTCCACGTCAGTCGACTCGGCCAGCGGCCGCAAGGTTTCGAGTGCCAGAGAGCGAACATGATCCTGTGCCTGGGCCTTGTTGCCGCGCCAGCAGAGGCCAATCTTTCGAGGGGCGGCGGACGTTTCGGGAGTCGATTCACTCATCGACCCGGGCGCCTGCAGGTAGGGAGCCGTCATGCCGATCTCGTCGATTCCAAGCGAGAACCGGGCTCCGCTGCTCATCAGCGGGAAGTAGAAATCGGCCTGTGGCAACGGGTCTTCTTCGGAGACGAACCGATCAGCCAGCGGAAGTCCATTGAGCCGCGAGCCGTTGAACAGCCGCAGCATCTCGGGCGGCACGCGGAATGTCGTCACGGCTTCGGAACGCTCACGAATCAGCGGCAGAAACCGGGCGAACATAAGGATATCGCCGAATCCCTGATCGCAGGCAATGAGCAGTTTCTTCCCGGGGACTGGTTCACCATTCCACAACGGCAGAGCCTTTAAGTCGTCCTGTTGGGGAATAAGCCGCAGGCGGTTCTCGTAGTCGCTCCAGCCTTCCTGATACCGCTCAGTCAACAGCAGTGTACTGCCCCGGTTGAATGCCGCGAGCGTCAGCTCGGGATTCAGGTCGATCGCCTTGCTGAACGATTCAATCGCGTCGTCGCAGCGGTGCGCAGTCCGCTGAGCGATGCCGAGGTTGTTCAGGATCTCTGCGGATTCGGGTGCCTGCTGATGCGCCTTTTCAGCCGCCTGAATCGCATCGTCGATTCGGCCGACATGTTCGTACAGAAACGAGAGATTCGACAGGATCGCCATGTTCTCCGGCTGGCTGGCCAGGATTTCTTCGCTCAGTTCGATAGCCCGGGGGTAATCGTGCTGCTGGGCGGCGACGTAAGCGAGCTGCGTTTTCCATTCAATCCGGTCCTCGGCAGACAGCTTGCCCTGTTCAAGCAGGGTGACGATTTCCCGAGCCGCTTCGTCCCATTTCTCGGTGGAGACGAGGGCCTGCGTCCAGTCCTGACGACATTGCAGATCATCAGGAAGCAGACGGACCGCTTCGCGATAACACATCTCGGCTTCGCGGCGATGATTCATCTCCCAGAGGAGTTTGCCGAGGTTCTGCCAGGCCTGGGGATAATCCTGGTTGGCTTTGAGAGCGGCCTGAAAGGCTTTGACGGCTTCCTGGCGTTTCCCGAGAGACTGATACGCAACACCGAGATTGTTCTGCAAATCGGCCGAGCCCGGGTTTCGTTCGGCGACCGGTTTGAGATGCTCAACCGCCTGAGCCGGATCGCCTTTCTGCAGCAACAGCGTGCCGAGCAGATAGCCGACGTTATCGTCGGGCGCGGAGTCGAGCATTTTGCGGTACATCTTTTCGGCGGTCTGGAAATCGCCGTGCTGATGTGCCTCGGTGGCTTGCGAGAGTTGTTGATCTCGTGAAGAATCGCCCATAGTCATTCGGATCGCCTGCAGATTGTTGTCATCGCTGATTCGTATCTCGCCCTGCATTCTAATTCATCGGGAAGTTCTCACAAATGCTGCGTTCCGCCGCTCCCGCATCTCTTTTGTTTCTGTCGATCCTCCTGCTCACGGTCGGTTGCGATTCGACATCGAACGAAACGTCGGATTCCAGTTCCGATTCCGAACCGGCTCCGATGCCGGTCGCCAAAGCGATTGACGGCACGCCGGAGATCTCAATCGCCACGCTGCGGAAGCGGCTTGGAGCGAACTCGCAGGCTCAGTTTCAAAAGGCTGGAGGGCGAATTATCGCCGCGAATCTCGCCCGATCCGGTGTCACCGATCTGGAGCCGCTCAGGGGGCTGCCGCTGAAGCACCTCGATCTGACGTTGCTGTCGGTGAAGGATCTGTCTCCGCTGGAAGGCATGCCGCTGGAGCAACTGTTTCTGGAAAGCACGCAGGTTTCCGACCTGTCGCCTCTGAAAGGGATGCCGCTTCGTGTGCTGCGAATGGAGCATACGCCGGTGAAAGATCTCTCGCCGCTGGCCGGAATGGAGCTGAATCGCCTCGGCCTGTTCGACACGCAGGTGGAAGATATCTCCGTAATCAAGGACATGCCGCTGGAAACGCTGTGGCTCACCGAAACCCCGGTCAAGGATATCGAGATTTTGAAGGGCAAGCCGATTGTGAGTCTCGATATCGAAAAGACTTCGATCTCCGATCTGACTCCGCTGACCGGGAATCAGGAGCTGAAGCGACTCAACATCGCGAATTCGGAAGTCACCGATCTGCGCCCTCTGGGCGGTTTGCGACTCGAGCGTTTGATCTTCACGCCGGAGAACATCAAAGAGGGAATGGACGTCGCCCGAACGATGCTGTCGATTCGCGAAATCGGCCGCTCTTTCGAGACGATGATGCCCCCTCAACAGTTCTGGGCATCGGAAATGTCCGCGAGCACCCCGCCGCCGGAGTCGACCTCGACCCCGGCTCCCGAAGGAACATCTGCCTCGGAATAGTCGTCTATTGAGCCGCCTCGGAGGGGCTCTTCTGCTCCAGATCTTTGGAGGGCGGACCATAGAGCCGCTTGCCGCAGGCATTGAAGCGGCCGCCATGCACGGGGCAGTCCCAGGTCTGCTCCGCGGCGTTCCAGTGGACAACCCCACCCATGTGCGTACAGATCGGACTGGAGCGGTGCTCGCAGCCGTCCCGATCGCGGCAAATCGCGACGAATTCGCCATCGACCTTGCCGACTCTTCCTTCGCCGGGATACAGCGAGTCGGGGTCGATCTCCTCGGCAGGCAGGACTCGTTCTGAAAAACTGCGGGCGGCGGCGAGGTGCTCTGTCGCCAGATTCTTCAGTCCGCTCAGGCCAAATCGGGCCGGCGAGAGCTCATCCTGAAGAGGAGTGCGTCGCCCCTGAATTTGATCGGCAATCAGCCAGCCGGCTGCCGTGCCCCACGTCAGCCCGACCCCGCTAAGTCCAGTCGCGATCCAGACGTGTTCGTGGCCGGGAACGCGGCCAATGATCGGCAGGCCATCGACCGGCTCGAACAGCTCGGCGCTCCAGCGGGAAATGATGTTCTCGACCTTGTAACGCTTGTAGACATAGTCTTCGAGCTTCTGCATCGACTTCAGCGGATCGCCATCTCCGGTGTGGTGATCGCAACCTCCGATGAGCAGAACGCCCGGATCCTCGTCCGAAGCGTGCCGTGTGTAGTAGTACGGCGAGCCATTGTCCCAATAGAGCGCATCTTGGGGAGGATTGCTCACCCGGGCGGCGATGACATAACTCTGGTGCGGCGGAATCTGGGCGTCAATCCGCAGCGGCGGGGTCATGTTGAAATGGACGGCCGTCACGAGCTGGTCGAAGGTCACCGAGCCGGAGTCGGTCTGGATAATTCGTTCGCTCGAATCGAAAGAGGGCTTCACGAACGTTCGCTCAAAGATACGGCCCCCCAGTTCCGTGACCTGGGCAGCGAGATGCTTCAGGTAGCCAAGGCAATGCATGCGACCGAAATTCTCCATCCGATAGCCGCAGGCCGCATGAGAGAGGGGCAGAGCAGTGTCGATCCAGTCGACCTTCAGACCAATGCGACGAGCCGCCTCGAATTCGCGCCGCATCTCATCGCAGTCTTCAGCATACTCCGAGTAATAGTATGCCGGCAGCCGCTTGAACTGTGCCTGCGTGCGGCTGCGAGACTCGATGGCGTTAATCGCGTTCTGCCGAAGGCTGATGTACTGCTGAGCCTTGTCGGTGCCGAGTCGCTTCAAAAGCGCACGCGGTCCCATTTCCGGATCGGCATCAACATGACCGGTGCTTCCCCCCGTTGTGCCCGAGCCAATCACCGACGCTTCCAGCACGGCCACCCTCAGGCCACGGGAAAGCAGTTCCAGGGCGGTCGAAAGCCCCGTAATGCCGGCCCCCACGACGGCGACATCGACGGTCAGGTCTTCGTCGAGATTTGGATATCGCTGTTCGAGCGGAACCCAGTCGGGCGTATTGGCCTGCTGCCAGTATGAATGATGAATACTGTGGACGTGGCTCACGACGGTGCCTCCTCTCAATCAAGTAGCGTCTTGGGAACGCGCATTCGGGGCGGACGTTTCCCGCGGAACAGACAGATTCGCCGCAAACCATGTGCCGGGGAGGTGAACAGCTGCAGCACTGAAATTCTGGCTCACTTTCCGATGCCGTAACCTGTACAGACCATACAACCCGCCCACGCCGTCGATCTCGGAGAGATCAGTCTGCATGCCGAGGTTCCAGGCGACGTTCAGTCTTGACGGCAAATCGAACGATTCTGCTCCACTCGCTCCCGCTCTGTAGCGAGGCGACTACAATGGCGACAGGTTTCGGCGAGGCGACCCGAACACCGTCGATTAGCCGCCGCGTTCAATCTCTTCGATCTCGATTTCTCTGATTGCCATCGGCTCTGATATGCCTGAAACGGTTTACATCATCGACACCTTTTCGCTCATGTTTCAGGTGTACCACGCCATCCCGCCGATGACGGGACCGGCCGGGCAGCCGACGAACGCCGTGTTCGGCTTCACTCGCGATCTGTTCATGATCCTCAAAAAGAAGCCGGGCTATCTGCTGTGTGCGCTCGATTCTCCTGGCCCCGGTTTACGATCCGACTGGTACCCCGAGTACAAAGCCCAGCGAAAAGAAATGCCGGAAGATCTGGCTCCGCAGATTCCGATGATCACCGAGGTCATTGAAGGCTTTGGCATTCCCGCTGTGACGCATGCCGGCTGGGAAGCGGATGATGTCATCGCCACGGTGACCCGCCAGGCGGAAGCCGCCGGGATGGATGTCTGCATCGTCTCGACGGACAAAGACTGCCGGCAGCTGCTGAATGAACACGTCAAAATGTTCAACTGCCGCAAAGGCGAATACTTCGGTCCACCCGAGTTGATGGAGACGTGGAACATCCGGCCCGAGCAGGTGATCGACTTTCAGGCGCTGGTGGGAGATTCCGTCGACAACGTCCCCGGTGTCCCGCTCGTCGGACCGAAGAAAGCGACCGCTCTGCTCGAACAATTCGGCGATCTGGAAGGTGTGCTCGCGAATGCCGAGAAGGCTCCGGGCAAGAAGCTCCGCGAGAATCTGGTCACGTTCGCCGAACAGGCCCGCATCAGTAAGAAGCTCGTCACGCTGAGCACCGAGCTGCCGCTCGACTTCAATCTCGAAACAGCCCGCGTCGGCAACTACGACGTCGATTCCCTGCAGCAGATGTTTCTCGATTTCGGCTTTCGCAAGTTCCGCGACGATCTGTACGACCTCGCCGGACTGGGTGATGGCGAAGATATTCCGCAGGACATACCGGCGGCTAAGAAAGTCGGGCAGCGATCGCTCTTCGATTCCGCAGGCAACGCGGCTCCGTCGACCTGGCGAGCCGAGGTGAAGCCGGTCGAGAAAGCTCACGACTGGGTGCTCATTCGCGATGAAGATGAATTCACCGACCTGATGGCCTCGCTCGGCAAGGCCGAAGAGATCTGCATCGATCTCGAAACAACCGGGCTCGATGCAATGCAGGCCGATATAGTCGGCTGGGCGGTCAGCATCGATCCGGCGACCGGGTACTACATCCCCGTCAAAGGACCGGCCGGGCAGTTCACGCTCGATCCGCAGCAGGTGCTCGAAGCCTTCCGCCCGCTGCTGGTTGATCCGAACATCGCGATCAGCAATCAAAACATCAAATACGATCTGCTGGTCTGGAAGCGGCTCGGCATCGAAGTTGTGAACATCGGGATGGACTCGATGGTCGGGCATTATTTGCTCGATGCCGGGGCACGCAGCCACGGACTCGATTCGATGGCCGACGAGTTTCTCAAGCATCGCATGATTCCGATCAAGGAGCTCATCGGCACCGGCAAAACGCAAAAGCGAATGGATGAGGTTGATGTCGAGCAGGTGGCCGAGTACGCCGCCGAAGACGCCTGCATCTCGCTGCGGCTCTGTCATCTCATTCGGATTCAGCTCGAAGAGCAGAACCTGTGGACGCTCTACACCGATCTAGAACGCCCGCTGATTCCGATTCTGGCCCAGATGGAATTCGACGGCATTCGGGTCGATGACCGGGAGCTGTTCGAACAGAGTCGTCAGGCTGAAGTCCGCATCAACGAATTGCTCGAAGAGCTGAAGGAACAGGCAGGACGCGAGTTCAATCCCGACTCACCCAAGCAGCTGCGGGAAGTCCTGTTCGATGAAATCGGTCTGCCGGTGCAGAAGCGAACCAAAACCGGGCCGAGTACCGATCAGTCCGTGCTCGAGAAGCTCGCCCTGATGCATCCGCTGCCGGCGAAGATCATGGAGTATCGCCAGCTGGCCAAGCTGAAGGGGACTTATCTCGATGCGCTGCCGAAGCTGATCCATCCGGAGACGGGCCGCATTCACGCCTCGTTCAATCAGGTGGTTGCCGCGACGGGCCGCCTCAGTTCCAGCGACCCCAACCTGCAGAACATTCCGATCCGCACGGCGGAAGGCCGCCGCATCCGCAAGGCGTTCATCCCCGGCGAACCCGGCTGGGAACTTCTGTGCTGCGACTACTCGCAGATCGAACTCCGCATGCTGGCCCACTTCAGTGGAGACGAGGCTTTGCGGGAAGCGTTCCAGACCGGCATGGACATTCACACGGCGGTTGCCTGCGAAGTGTTCGAGGTTGACGAGGAACACGTTGATCCCGATATGCGGCGTGTCGCGAAGGCGGTGAACTTCGGCGTCATCTACGGCCAGAGTCCGTTCGGTCTGGCCGCGGCTCTCAACATCCCACACGAGCAGGCGGCGGAGTTCATCAACAACTACTTCGACCGCTATCCGGGCGTCGAGAACTTCATTCACAGCACGCTCGAAGAATGTCATCGAGCCGGGTACGTCTACACGATTCTCGGCCGCCGCCGCCCGATTACCGGCATCAAGAACGTGACCGGTCGCAACCGCAACATGCCGGAACGCACGGCAATCAACACGGTGATTCAGGGCTCCGCTGCCGACCTGATCAAACAGGCGATGATCAACATCCATAATCGCCTGCAGTCGTCCGATCTCAAGAGCCGCATGCTACTGCAGATCCACGACGAACTCGTGTTCGAAGCGCCGATCGAAGAGATGGAGGAACTGTCTCAACTCGTGAAGACCGAAATGGAAGCCGCGATGGAACTCGATGTCCCGCTACTCGTCGACATGAAACACGGCGACAACTGGCTGGACGCGAAGTAACAGGAGTCCACAGCGGTGGACGACTCCGCACCGGCGACATCCTGCCGCCGAATGGGCATTCGCAGTCCGTAGGCTGGGATAGCCGCAGGCGTATCCCAGCACATTGTGCGCTCCTGCTGGGTTACGGCTTTCTCGATTCACTCCACGTCGACAACCAGCATGCCCACGCGAGCGTGGGCATGGCACCCGACGCGTGACAACCGGCCGTTAAAACAGCGGGTAGATGAATGGGGCGATTGAGGTCGTGCTGAGCCAGACGGCGGCTCCGATGAGGGCGAGGCTGAGCAGGATCGGGATCATCCACCAGGCTTTGTGTTCGCGGAGAAACAGGGCGAACTCGGCGATCAGTCCCGGATCGGATCCGGCGGCTGCGCGTTCGAAGTCAGAACCAGCCAATGGCTGATTGTCCGGGATCGACGGCGGAATGGCCATGGGTGTCAGAAATGACGAAAGTAATCTTCCGCTCGCTGCGGCCGGGTGGTTTTCTGCCAGTAACTCTCGGCAGTCGGTTCGAACGAACGCTGCAGAGGATCCCCGTGCCGCCAGCGGCGATAAAGCCCGATGGGCGTGACCAGACTATAGTACACTATCGCCATGAGAAAATGCGAGATGAAAAAGCCAATCGGAGCCGCGATTGCCATCCAGCACAGATAGAGCGGGCGGATGACCAGCGGACGGACCATCGTTATCAGCGCGAGCAATCCGGAAATCGTGGCGAGCCCGATCAGTGTCGACTGGTCCGCGTTCAGCCCCCAGGCGAGCAGCAATGCGAACGGGAACTGCAGCAGGGCGAAAACCCGCAGATCCCGCTCAGAACGGGGTTCGATCGCTGTTCGGAAGGATTCCATTCGCTCAGTCGTCTCCCAATGGGTTCTGTTCGGATCGAAGTCGATCGCGCGTGGCTGCAGGCTGCTCGTCTTTGAGCAGGATGCGGTTTCCGATAACCAGAGCATCCATATCGGTTCGCATGAAACAGCGGTACGCCTCGGCTGGAGTGCGGACGATCGGTTCTCCCCGGACGTTGAAGCTCGTGTTGATCAACACCGGGCAGCCGGTCTGTCGAAGGAACTCTTTCAGTAGATTCGCGAACCGGGGATTGCGGCTGGTATCGACGGTTTGCACCCGTGCAGAGCCGTCGACGTGGGTGATGGCCGGAAGTTCCGAGCGGACCTGCGTCGTCAGCAGCATGTAAGGGCTTTCCGCAATCCCGTCCATTTCGAAGTGATCCTCCGTATGCTCGGCGAGGACAGCCGGGGCGAAGGGGCGGAACGATTCGCGGAACTTGATCTTCTGATTCATCCGCGACTGCATCTGAGGATCGCGTGGATCGCCGAGAATACTGCGGTTGCCGAGTGCCCGCGGTCCGAATTCCATGCGTCCCTGAAACCAGCCGACCACTTTGCCAGCCGCGAGGAAACTGGCGGTCTGCTGGAACAGTTCCGCTTCGTCTGCAGTCGTTCGGAACACGGCTTCCGCTTCCCGAAGTGATTCTTCGATCTGGCTCTCCGTGAATTCCGGACCGAGCAGGGAACCGTGCATGGTGTCGCCCGCTCGGAACTCTTGAGGCTTGTCGAGCAGTTGATGCCAGATGAGCAGCGCAGCTCCCAACGCTCCGCCCGCGTCGCCGGCAGCCGGTTGAATCCAGAGATCGTCGAACGGACCTTCGCGACGCAGGCGTCCGTTGGCGACACAGTTCAAGGCGACGCCGCCAGCGAGGCAGAGCCGCTTCTGTCCGGTCAGCCGATGGACGTGCTCGGCCATCCTGAGCAGCACCTCTTCGGTCACGAGTTGAATGGAAGCGGCGATGTCTTTGTAGTGCTGGGTGAGTCCACCTTCGGGTTTCCGTTTCGGCTGTCCGAACAGATCTTCAAACCGGCGGTTAATCATCGTCAGTCCACTGCAGTAGTCGAAGTACTGCATGTCGAGCCGAAGTGAGCCGTCCGGTTTGATGTCGACGAGCTTCTGTCGGATGCGATCGGCGAAGACCGGCTGGCCATAGGGAGCGAGGCCCATCAGTTTGTATTCCCCCGAGTCGACTTTGAAGCCGCAGTATTGGGTGAAGGCGGAATAGAGCAGGCCGAGCGAATGCGGAAATCGGAGTTCGTTTGTGAGTTCGATCCGGTTTCCCCGTCCCGAGCCGAAACTGGCGGTGCTCCATTCGCCGACGCCGTCGATGGTCAGGATGGCCGCTTCATCGAATGGCGAGGGAAAGAACGCACTGGCGGCGTGCGCCTGATGATGTCCGGTGAAAACGACCCGCTTCTGGAACCGCTGCCCGAGTTCGCGGCGAATAATGCGGGAGACGTGCAGCTTTTCTTTCAACCAGAGTGGAATCGCCGTGGCGAAGGAGCGATAGCCTCGGGGTGCCACGGCGAGATACGTCTGCAGCAGTCGATCAAATTTGAGCAGCGGTTTCTCGTAGAAGCCGACGTAGTCGAGCTGTGAATCAGTCAGGCCGGCTTCCGCAAGACAGTACGCGATGGCCTGCTTCGGAAAGCCGCTCTCGTGTTTGCGTCGCGTGAAGCGTTCTTCCTGAGCAGCGGCAATGATCTCACCATCGATCACGAGAGCCGCGGCGGAATCGTGATAGAAGCCGGAGATACCCAGAATGGCTGTCATGAAGGATCGCTACGATTGGGCATCCATCGGATTGAACGGCCGGTTCACCCAAGTGAGATTAATCAATTGAACTCTCCCCAGACAGCCGGAACCTGGAAATCGCCGGGGGCTCGGTTGGGGGGAATGTTGGGTTCGTGAGCTTTGGCGGCCAGTTCCGTCAGCTGCTGCTTGAGGCGTTCGAAGACACGCGGATGCTTATCGGCGACATTCTTCTTCTCGGAAGGGTCCTGTTCGATGTTGAACAGTTCCCAGACCTGCTGGTCGGGTTCTTTCGTGGTATTCGCTGTGACATCGCCGTTGTGAACGATCTTCCAGGGGCCGGAACGCAGGGCACCGTGGAATGGCGTGGAGTTGTGCAGAATGAAGTCGTGGGGCGACTCGGCTCCCTCGGCAATCGCCGGCCAGGCATCGCGGCCGTCGAGGGGTTTCTTCTGTTCGAGCGAGGCTCCGGCGAGTTTCAGGAAGGTCGGGTAGAGGTCGACAATGTGTAGAGCCGCGTTGACTTCGCCGCCCGCCGGCAGCCTGTTTTCCCAGACCATGACGGCAGGTACACGGACTCCACCCTCGTAGAGACGACCTTTCCCGGAACGGAGTTCGCGATTCGAACCGAGCTTGGGAATCCCGCCGTTGTCGGAGCAGAAGAAGATCAGGGTGTTGTCGGCGGGGAACTTCGCCGTTTCGAGAGCATCAACAATCTGCCCGACGGCGTCGTCCATGCACGTGACCATGGCCGCATAAACCTGGCGATCCCTCTGCTTGTAGTGCTTGTATTGATCGATGTATTTCTGGGGAGCCTGCAGTGGCGTATGGGGGGCGTTGAAAGGGACGTAAAGAAACAGCGGGCGGCTCTGGTCGTGTTCTTTGATCAGCCGGCTTGCTTCGTCGGCGATGAGGTTTGTCGAGTAGCCTTCCTCGTCAAGACGCTTGTCGTCCCGATGCCAGTCGTGGCCGCCGTCCCGTTCGAGTTTGAAGTAGTCAATTGCACCGTTGTAGTGCCCGTACTGATGATCGAACCCGCGGCTCGTCGGCAGATACTCGGGTCGCGAGTGGCCGAGGTGCCACTTGCCGCAGACCGCGGTTTCATAGCCGACGTCGTTCAATGCCTGTGGAAGCGTTCGCTCATCGAGCGGAAGTCCGTAGTCGGCCCAGGGTCGAACGACGCCACACTGCAGGCCGTATCGCATCGGATACCGGCCGGACATCAGCGAAGCCCGCGTCGGTGAGCAGACCGGCTGCACGTACAACTGATTGAACTGCACGCCCCGGGCGGCGAGCCTGTCGATGTTCGGCGTCGAGATTCGGCTGCCGTGATAGCCGACATCTCCCCAGCCGAGATCGTCGGCAAGCATCAGGACAATATGCGGCTGCTCAGCCGCGGTAAGCGAAGAGGTCAACGCCAGAAGAGCCAATCCGCTCAGAACCAGCACGCGTCCGATCAGCTGTCGCATCTCGTCAGTCTCCTCGAGTCGCTGAGGGGTCAAATTGTCGTCATGGTCTCCGTCGCAGTTTCAGCACATTGTCCCCAAAGGGGAACGTGATTGAATTCCACTCCTCAGGCTGCGCCGCCCCGAAAGAATCTTTCGGAGCCATCCCTTTCGGTAACTCAGGAGTATTCCGACAAAGTTGGCATCTACTGAGAATGTCTGTACCACTGCCAGGGGTGACGGGGCAGCTGTTAAGTCGTCGTCAGTCTCGGATCGGCAGGCGTAAAAACGGATTCAGGATCTTGGGACATTCCGAGAGAGCCGCATCGGCGGCTCGCATCTGTCCTTCGGTGCATTCGTGGGTCATGATGACCAGCGGCACGGTGCTCGGGGGTGACACGGGATCGGTTTCGTGCTGAATGCAGGAGTTGATGCTGATCCCGTTCTCTCCCAGGATCGTAGTGAGAGCGGCCATCACGCCCGGCTCGTCTTTCACGCGGAACCGCAGATAGTAGCGACGTTGAATGTCTTCGGCCGGCAGAACCGGCAGAGGTTTCTGTTTCTGCCACAGGTCGAGCAGCGGGAAGGAAAGCTGAGCCCGCCCCACGGCCAGATCAATCAGATCGGAGACCACAGCCGAGGCGGTCGGCATCTGGCCGGCACCCATTCCGGCGAACCAGGTGCGGCCGACGGCGTCCCCTTCGAGTTCGATCATATTGTAGGCGTCGTAGACTTCGGCCATTGGCTGATGTTTGTGGATCAGCGTGGGCTGCGTATGCATCTCGAGCGCGCCGGAATCGAGCCGAGCCACGGCCAGCAGCTTCACGCGATAGCCAAGTTCGTCGGCATACTGCAGGTCGGTCAGTTCGAGCTTGTCGATGCCCTGGCGCAGGAACTGCTTGGGATCGACCTTGGTGCCGAACGCCAGTTGGGTCAGAATCGTCAGCTTCTGGGCGGCGTCGGTGCCGTCGACATCCATCGAAGGATCGGCTTCGGCGTAGCCTTTCTTCTGCGCCATCGCGACGGCGTCTTCATAGGACGCGTTTCGCTCCAGCATTTCGGTCAGGATGTAGTTGCTGGTGCCGTTCAGGATCGCTTCGATCGAAGTGATCTGGTTCCCGGAAAGGGATTCGGAGACGGCTTCGATAATCGGCACGCCACCAGCGACCGCGGCTTCAAAGCAGATGGCCCGTTTCTGCTCGCGGGCGATTTTGAACAGTTCGTCGCCCTGTTCGCAGAGAAGCGCTTTGTTGGCGGTCACGACATGCTTGCCCGCCTGGAGCGCCTGACGGACGACATCACCAGCGGTGGTCGTGCCCCCGATGAGTTCGCAGACAACATCGATCTCGGGATCCTCGATCACGTCGAGTGAGGTGTCGATGAGGTCATCGGCGATCGAGATGGAGCGTGTCTTGGTCGGATTGCGGACGATGACCGAAACAACTTCGATCTTGCGATTGGTCCGCCGCTGGATGCGTTCGGCCTGTTCGAGGAGGATTTTGACCACGCCCGATCCGACCGTGCCCAGTCCGACAATCGCGACCCGCATCGGTTGCTGCTCTGCCATCAGTTGTTGCCTGTTTCTTCAAATGCGTTCGTACATCGTGTCGCAACGGCGACTGCATCCCGGCTCCGGGTTGAGGCGACGCGTTGTCAAGCCCCCCATCCTAGCGAAACGCGCGGTCCGGTCCCAGCGTTCCCTGTCTTTCGATACAGATCGGAACTGGTGCATCGCGATCGATTGATGCGACAACATTACACAGTTCCCGGATCTGGTACGACACTCGGTGACCCGATATGATGTCACGGATTTCATGTTCAATACTCGTGGAATAGCCGCGTTGCAAATGCAGAGCGACTCTCTACAGCAAGATATTTCGAAGACATGAGCGGTTCGACGTTGGATTGGGATGTAACGACAGGAGAGGCTGGGGAGACCTTGCCTCCTGTCTCTGGTGCGCGGGTCGGAGCGGTTTCCTACCTGAATACAAAGCCATTGATTGAAGGTCTGGACAGGAATCTGGCCCCGGACAACCTGGTGCTCAAGGTGCCCAGCCGTCTTGCGGATGAACTTTCCCAGGGCCTGCTCGATGTCGCATTGATCCCCTCGGTCGAGTTCTTCGGCGATCCCGATTACGAGATCATCTCCGATGCCTGCATCGCGACCCGTGGCCCGGTGCTCAGTGTGAAACTGTATTCCCGGGTCCCGCTCGGAGATATTCGTTCACTGGCGCTCGATGAAGGATCCCGCACCAGCGCGGCTCTGACACGCGTGATGCTGCAGGAACGCTATGGCGTCATTCCGGAACTGCGACCGCTGCCGCTGAAGTCGTCCCCGGCTGATACCGATGCCGATGCGATCCTGTTGATTGGCGATCGGGCGATTCATCCGCCCCAGGAAGAGTTCGTCGCCACGTGGGATCTGGGCGAAGAATGGGTCACCTGGACCGGCTTGCCGTTTGTGTTCGCCATGTGGGTGACTCGGAAATCAGCCGTGAATCCGCAGCTGGCCGACCTGCTCGAAGAGGCCCGTGATCGAGGGCTGGCCCGATTGCCGGAGATCGCTGCCCGCGAGGCCGGCCCGCTGGGCATCAGCGTCGAGACGGCCCATGACTATCTGCGTGACAATCTTCACTTCCAGTTCGGTTCGGCAGAATGGCAGGGACTGCGTCTGTTTCGCGAACTGGTCGACGGGCTCGAAGGAGCCCCGCTGAATCCGAACACCTTTAACTGAACTCCGGTGGACTTTTATGATCAGTCCTGTCACCTCTCCCATTCAGCCGATTCTCGATAAAGCCGTCGCCGGCGAGCGACTGACTCGCGAAGAGGGCGTGCAACTGCTGGAATCGCACGATCTGGTGGCCATCGGAGCGGCTGCCGACGCCGTGACGAAGCGGCTGCATCCGGAACAGTTCCGCACCTACAACATCGACCGGAACATCAACTACACCAACGCCTGCACGGCTGTCTGCGATTTCTGCGCGTTCTATCGCCCGCCGAATCATCCCGACGTGTACGTTCTGCCGATGGAAACGCTGCTGGAGAAGATCCAGGAAACCGTCGAGCTGGGCGGTGACCAGATTTTGCTGCAGGGCGGACTGCATCCCAAGCTGCCGCTCGAGTGGTACGAAGACATGCTTCGCGGCATCAAGGAAGCCTATCCGCAGGTCAATGTGCACGGCTTCAGCCCGCCGGAAATCCATCATTTCACCAAGATCAGCAAGCTTCCGCTCGAAACCGTACTCGAACGCCTGAAGGCCGCCGGACTTGGAAGCCTGCCCGGTGGCGGCGGCGAGATTCTCGTTGACCGCGTTCGCAAAGAGATCACACGCGGCAAGGTGCTGACCGACGACTGGCTGAACGTGAACCGCGTCTGGCACAAGCTCGGCGGTAAGTCGACCGCGACCATGATGTTCGGCCATGTCGAAACACTCGCCGAGCGGATCGAGCACCTCGATCGTCTCCGCGAAGTTCAGGATGAAACGGGCGGCTTCACCGCGTTCATCTGCTGGACCTTCCAGCCGGACAACACCGAGATGGATCACATCCCGCCCTCCGGAGCGTTCGAGTACCTGAAGACGCAGGCCGTGAGCCGGCTGTATCTCGACAACTTCCCGAACATCCAGTCCTCCTGGGTGACGCAGGGAGCCAAGATCGGACAGATCGCACTCAGCTTCGGCGCGAACGATATGGGCAGCCTGATGATCGAAGAGAACGTCGTCTCCAAAGCGGGCACCGTGCATCACCTCACGCTCGACACGATCCGCCGCTGCATCACCGACGCCGGCTACATTCCCCGCCAGCGAAACGTGTACTACGAATACATCGACGAATACGATCCCAATCAACCGGCCCCGACCTTCAACGCCCCCAAAGGCCCGCTGGTCGAATTGTCGTAACAAGGATGGCCCGGACGCGTGCGTCTGGGTGACGAAGTCACAGGAAGTCGCTGGCCGGCGTTGTATTGGCACTACTTCCCTTAGCGAATTCGTAGCAGCGGCTTCCAGCCGCCGATTGGACGATCTCGTCAAACGAAATGTGAAGCGGCGGTGAGGGTGCCGTGCGGATTCGGCGGCAAGATGCCGCCGCTACGGAAGTTGCGAATCAGGACAAGCATGCCCACGCGAGCGTGGGCAGGGCACCCGTCGTGTGGGAGAAAACGATGACCATCTCGGATCCCAAGTATCAGGACGGAGCCGCTCCCGAGCCGGTCGATCTGCCGGAGGATGTCGTCATCAGCAGCGACACGCGGCGCGACGAACGCATTCCACCCGGGCAGTCCCGCACGAAGAAATGGCCGGTGCTGCAGGCTGGTTCCGTTCCCAACATCTCGACAGACCAGTGGACGTTGACGGTCGATGGCCTGGTCGATCGCCCGCTCTCGTTCAGCTGGGAAGAATTTCAGCAACTGCCCCGGGTGAAGGTCTTCTCCGACTTTCACTGTGTCACGAAATGGTCGCGGCTCGGGAATCTCTGGGAAGGGGTCTCCGCGAAGACCATCTTCGAGATGGTGGGCGTTCAGGCCGAGGCGAAGTTCGTGATCGCCGGCGGTTACGACCGTGGCTGGACGACGAATCTGCCGCTCGAACATTTCCTTTCG
The DNA here is from genome assembly GCA_017795105.1 of Planctomycetaceae bacterium. Classification (GTDB taxonomy): domain Bacteria; phylum Planctomycetota; class Planctomycetia; order Planctomycetales; family Planctomycetaceae; genus Rubinisphaera. Next base: position 2,940,772 of record CP051247.1, on the reverse strand, counting down.
CCCGATGCACTGCTGTGTGATCTGCACGATGGCGAACCGCTCTCTGCCGACCACGGGGCACCCGTGCGGCTCATCGTGCCGCTGCTCTATGCGTGGAAGAGTGCCAAATGGCTGAAGTCGCTGACGTTTGTCGCTGAGGACCAGCCCGGCTACTGGGAGCAGGGAGGCTATCACAACATCGGTGATCCCTGGCTCGAACAACGTTTTGGTTCTGATTCGATCCCGCCCGGCTATGACATCTAATACAGCCGAGTCGGAGACGCAGCTGTTCGAGCCGGCGACGCTGAAGTCGTTCCGCGCCGATCTGAAACGCTGGTATCGTAAAGCGGGCCGCGAACTGCCGTGGCGACTCACCGCGGATCCGTATCGGATCTGGCTCAGCGAAATCATGCTGCAGCAGACGACCGTGGCGGCTGTGATTCCCTATTACGAACGGTTCCTCGATCGCTTCCCCGATGTCATGGCTCTCGCGGTTGCAGAGGAAGCAGAGGTTCTTCGGCTCTGGGAAGGGCTCGGCTACTACTCGCGGGCCCGCAACATTCACAAGACGGCTCGAATCGTCGCCGAGGAACGAAACGGCGAGTTTCCCCGTTCGGCTGCCGAACTGCACGAACTCCCGGGCATCGGTCGCTACACGGCTGGAGCGATCGCCTCGTTCGCCTACGATCTTCCCGCGCCCATTCTCGAAGCCAACACACAGCGTCTCTACGCCCGACTGCTCGCCTACGATCGTCCACTGCAGTCGACCGTGGCTCAGAAAACGCTCTGGGGCTTCGCCGAGCAGCTGGTGCCGAAACGCGATCCGGGGCTGTTCAATCAGGCGCTGATGGAACTTGGCGGACAGATCTGCAAACCGGCCGATCCGCTCTGTGACGCCTGCCCTGTCTCCCGCCATTGCCGAGCCTTCGAGCAGCAGCGGCAACAGGAGATTCCGCATCCGAAGAAAAAGATCGAACTGACGGATGTGGTCCATCTGTGCGTAGCCGTGAAACAGGACGACCGTTTTCTGGTGCGGCAGTATTCGCCGGAAGAACGCTGGGCCGGACTCTGGGATTTCCTCCGCTGGGAGCAGAACGACTTTCCGATTCTGAAGCGTTCCCGTTCCAGGAAGTCGGGCGAACTGTTCACGGACCACGATCTGTTTCCGCAGGAGTTTGCCCGAGCAGAGCAGCTGCTTCGCGAACGTTATCAGCTGCAGGCCGAGATTCAGGATCTGGCACTGACCATCAAGCACGGCGTCACCCGCTACCGCATCACGCTGCTCTGTCTTGTAGCCGAGTTTGACGTGAATCTGAACGACGATCAGCCGGGCGATCAGCAGTGGGTCACGCGGGAGCAGTTGAAGGAATTGCCGCTGTCGAAGACGGGACGTCAGTTCGCCAACCATCTGTTGAATCAGTAAGCTGCCGGTCATGGAAGACGCTCCGAACCACCAGGAATCTGTCGCAGCCGAGCATGGCGAGAAGACGATGCCACGCGGGTTCCGCCCGCTTGCGGGATTCACGGCTGGGGTGCTGCTGCTGTTGCAGTTCGTCTACCTGAACCGGCCCGATACATTCACCGCCATCACCGTCTTTCCCGTGTGGATCTGGACGGCCGCGGTCAGCGTGCCGGTGCTGCTGATGTTCCTGTTCGCCAGCCGGCGATACGGCTATCTGCTGCTGCTTCCGGTGGTAGTCACGCTGCTGCTGGCGGACACTCCACTGTCGTTGATTCGCGGGCTCTACCATTCTGCTCCGCCGGTGGTTCGATCGGAAACTGATCAGACCGTCCGGATCATCACGCTGAACTGTCTGCATCAGCAGGACGCAGTGACCGACCTGAAGCGGTTCGAGCCCGATATCGTTTTCGTCCAGGAGTACCGGCGGATCGACGTTGAGCAGGTTCGCCGGGAGATCTTCGGCGAGGCGAGCTTTCTGATTCGCAACCACGACGTCGCAATCTTCAGTCGGTTTCCGCTAACCGAGCACCCGATGCCGAGAGATCTGTATCGAACGTGTATGGCAGGTCGGGCCGAGATCGGCGAAATCTCGCTGCTGCTCGTGCCTCTTCATCTGCAATCGCCTCCGCCGCGGATCGACCTCTGGAAGGCCGAGTGCTGGCGGAGCTATACGGCGAACCGGAACAAGCAGCGGGAACAACTCCAGTTGATCTTCGATTCCCTGCCGGAATTCACGCCTGAGGATGCGATCGTCATGGGGGGCGACTTCAACGCCCCGCCGGGAGATGCCATCTTCGAACTGCTGCCGCCGTTCATGCAGGATGCCTTTCACGAAGTCGGCGTCGGCTGGGGGCGAACCTATGCCAACGAACTGCCCGTAATCCGCATTGACCAACTCTGGTCCACTCCGGTGGTCAGGCCCATTCGCAGTATGGCCGTGGACAGCAAGGGGAGTGATCACCGAGCCGTGATTGTGGACTATGAGTTGGTGCCCTGATCGGCTTCGAAGGGATGGCCCAGACGTGCACGTCTGGGTGACGAAGTCACAGGAAGAAGGTCTTCAGCGTCGAAGTTGCATATGGGATTCCCCAGAAAAAGATCCAATGCGCTGAGGCAGAATTCGTCGTTCACCAACCTCTTGTGGCTCCTCCACTCAGACGCACGCGTCTGAGCCATCCTTTGATACGTGAGCCCTTTATCCAATCTGAATTGCAGAGCAGAAAACGGAGTGGTCGCGTCCGGTGGTTTCCGTAAGATGAACTCATCAAAGCACTGACCTTTCAGAAGTCGAAACGATGTCCGTCGACGCAGTCCAGAAGTCGAACACCTACACCTACGACGACGCCCGCTGGCAGGCGATCGTCTCGCGCGATCCGGCCGCGGATCGGCAGTTCTACTACGGCGTCCGCACCACGGGCGTCTATTGCCGGAATGTCTGTCCCTCGAGACAGCCTGCCCGCAAGAACGTGCGATTCTTCGCGAGCTCTCAGGCTGCGGAAGCCGCCGGGTTTCGGGCCTGTAAACGCTGCCGTCCGAATCAGGATGACGGGAACGCTGCGGCCGTCGCGATTGAACGGGCCTGTCGGCTCATCGAGAATTCCGACCGGATTCCCTCTCAGGCGGAGCTCGCGTCAGCGGTCGGTCTCAGCAATTCGCACTTCCATCGGCTCTTCCGCGAACAGACAGGGTTGACGCCGCGACAGTACGCGGCTGGACTGCGGGACGAACGACTTCGCGATGAGCTTTCTCGAAAAGAAACTGTGCAGGAAGCCATGGAAACGGCGGGATTCACCGCGAGCAGTCGTCTTTACGCGGCGACTGCCAACGCACTCGGCATGCAGCCGTCCCGGTTTCGATCGGGCGGAGCAGGGGAGACGATTCGATTCGCGGTCGGCGAATGCTGGCTTGGATCGATTCTCGTCGCGGCGACGTCACGCGGCGTCTGCCGGATCACGCTCGGCAATGAGCCCGAGCCGCTGCTCAAGGAGTTTCAACAGGAGTTCGCTGCCGCGGAGTTGATCGGTGACGATCCCGAGTTCGAGCAGACGGTTGCCGCCGTGATCCGCTTCATCAGGACGCCGGCGGCCGGTCTGGATCTTCCGCTCGACATTCGCGGCACGGCGTTTCAGCTGCGCGTCTGGCAGGCGGTCTCAGCGATTCCGCCGGGCACGACCGTCAGTTACACCGAACTGGCGGAACGCCTCGGCTGCCCCGACTCGGCTCGGGCGGTTGCCAGTGCGGTCGGCAGGAACAACCTTGCCGTCGCGATCCCCTGTCATCGCGTCATTCGCCGGGACGGCAGCCTGGCCGGATACCGCTGGGGACTGGAACGAAAAGCCGAGTTGTTAAACCGCGAGAAGTAGAGCCTACCGACCGTCACCCTTGTAGAGAATCGTCGCTCCCTCCGGGGCCTGCGGCCACGGCGTTTCTCCCGGCGGCCAGAACTTCGGCTGCGTTTCGCGGACTTTCTCGACGTGCCGCTTGATCCACTCGGGTGCGTTTTCATTTTCCTTCTGACCGTAAACCCACGGCAATGGCGGATCCATCAGCAGCGTTTTCTCGCCGAGCGGCGGACGTTCCCTGCCGACTTCTTCCAGTCGCGCTTTGAGTCGCTTCACGACCTCGGGGTGCTCAGCCGCGATGTCGGTCCGTTCGCCGGGATCGGCTTCGATGTCGTAGAGCATGTCGCCCATCAGTTTGTATCGGCCCGATCGAATCGTCGGCAGTCGCACGCTGGCGGTCACTTCGAAGATGATCTCTTCACGGGGGCTCTTCGCCCCGGAAAACAGCGTTTCCGTCATGTCGATTCCATCGAGCGGACGTTCCTGATCGGGCTCCGCTCCGGCGAGGGTCACGAACGTCGGAAACAGGTCGGTGATGTGCATCATCTCGTTGTTGATCGAACCGGCTTCAATCTTGCCGGGCCAGCGGAGGACGAACGGCACCCGCACGCCGCCTTCGTAAGTCGTGTTCTTGGTCCCGCGCCACGGGCGGTTCATCTCGTCGGTCAGCCCGCCGTTGTCGTTGCCGAATATGACCAGCGTGTTCTCGCGGAAGCCGTACTGGTCCACAGCCGCGACCACGCGTCCGATGGCATCATCGAGACACTTCAGAGCAGCTTCCCGAGCTGGGTACTGATCGGTGTAGCGGGGGACTTCTTCAATCGGCCCATGCACGGCGTTGAACGGCACGTAGATGAAGAACGGACGGTCGGACTTCTGTTCGGCAATCAGACGGACCGCTTCGTTCGCCATGAGATCGGTCGAATAACCCTGTTCGAACAGCGGCTCCTGATTGCGATGCCAGTCGAACACGGCGTAGCGTGCCGGGGCGTTGTGCGGAATCGTGTAGTTGTTGTAATCGATGCCCCAGGCGTAATGGCCGTACTGATGCAAAAAGCCCTGGCCCATCGGCAGATGCTCGGGCAGCCATTCCCCGCAGTGCCACTTCCCAGTGATCGCGGTGAAGTAGCCGGCGTCACGCAGTGCCTCGGCAATCGTCCGTTCTTCGGTGTCGAGGCCGTGAATCCGCCGCGTTTCTTCGCCCCGTTCATTCTTCGCCAGCGCCAGGTTCAGCTTGGCCAGATAACTCGGTTTGCCGAAGTCTTCCGACCGCCAGTCGCTCCAGGTCCGGAAGGCATAGCGGCCCGTCAGGAACGAGGCCCGCGTCGGTGCACAGACCGGCTGGGCATAGAACTGCCGCAGCTGCATCCCTTCGCGAGCGAGCCGATCCATCTGTGGAGTCAACTCGGGATTCCCCCCGTTGAAGCCGGGCTCGGCATAACCCATGTCATCGCAAAGCAGAAAGACGATGTTCGGCCTCGTCCCCGCGACCTCAGCCGCGATGGCGAAGGCGGGGAACATCGTCGAAGCGAGAAGAACGAAAGCCAGCAGAGCCGGTTTGATACATCGGGCAGCGGTGGGGAATGTCATCAGGCGTTTCCTGAGCGGGGAACAAACATGCGGACAGATCCTGAGTGCTCAGTATAGCAGCCCGAGAAGAAGTTTGCCGCCGGGAGAAAATCCTTCGCTGGCTGTCACCCTCCGGAACGGGTTGCCGCTTTCCAGAGTGTCAGGGGGCGAATGACCCCAACTCAAACAAAACTCACAAGTGATAAGGAACTGAATCATGACCCGTTTCACTCTCGCACTCGTCGCTGTCGCCGCTATTGCCACCGCGTCTACCAACGTCGAAGCTGGCGGATGCAGCAGCTACAAGTCCTACGGCTACAAAACCTACAACTACCGCAAGACCTACGATTACGACTACGGCCACTGCCGCAAGCCGGTTTACGTGAAGCCGGTGATCGTCGAAAAGCCGATCGTTCGGGAAGTCGTGATCGAGAAGCCCGTGATCAAAGAAGTCTTCGTGGCGAAGCCGGTTTGCGAAACCGGCTGCAAGAAGCCGCTGCCGTCACTCGGATTCTTCGGCGTCATCTGTGCCGAAGGCATGCTGGTGAAGGAAGTGATGCCCAACAGCGAAGCCTGCCGCCTCGGCCTGGCTCCTGGCGATGTCATCAAGACCTTCGATGATATCCGCATCATCTGCGAAGACGACTGGCTCCACGCCCTGAAATGTGCCGGACCGACCGCCTGCCTGCAGGTTGTCCCCTGCGGCGAACATCATCTGATCGAGATGCACGCTCACCTCGAAGTCGGCCTGAAGTACTAAACCGAACCCCGCCAACTCCTTCGCTGCCCGGAGACCCGTCGCAAGACGGGTCTCTTTTTTTTTGTACCCCCGTAGAGGCGGCATCGTGCCGCCGGTACGAGAATCGTCCCTGCTCTGGGGACTATTCGTCTTTTTCGGCCGGGGCGGCTGCTCCTTCGGGGCGCAGCAGGGGGAAGTAGATCACGTCGCGAATACTTCGGCTGTTGGTCAGCAGCATCACGAGGCGGTCGATGCCGATGCCCAAGCCGCCGGCGGGGGGCATGCCGACTTTGAGAGCGCGGACGAAGTCGTGGTCCATTTTGGCCATCGAGTCTTCTTCGTCCTGTCCCTCCAGCTGGGTGAGGAAGAGTTCTTCCTGCAGCTTCGGGTCGTTGAGTTCGGTGTAGGCGTTAGCGAGTTCCATCCCCTTCACATACAGCTCGAACCGCTCGGCAATGTTCGGATCGTCCTGCTTCCGTTTGGTCAGCGGGCAGATGCTGGCCGGGTAGTCGATGACGAAGACGGGACCCTGCAGGCTGTCTTCGACCAGTTCTTCGAAGACCTCGTTCACGATCACGTCCGGGTGCTTGCCGGCCGTTTCGATCCCCTTGCTTTTGGCAATCTGCTCAACTGCCGCTGAATCCGACATCTCGCAGCCGGCGGCTTCGCGGAACAGGTCGGCGTACTTCTTACGCGGCCAGGGAGCGGTGAAGTCGATTGTTTCTTCGCCGTCGTCGCCCCAGGGCAGGACCATGGAATCGGAGATTGCCTTCACGGCGTCGGTGACGATGGCTTCGGTCAGGTCCATCATCGTTTCGTAGTTGCCGTACGCCTGGTAGATCTCGATCATCGTGAACTCAGGATTATGCGTGGCATCAATCCCTTCGTTGCGGAAGACGCGACCGATCTCGTAAACGCGTTCGACGCCGCCGACCATCAGTCGCTTGAGGTGCAGTTCAAGGGCGATTCGCAGATACAGCTCGATATCGAGTGCATTGTGATGCGTAATAAAGGGACGGGCGGCTGCTCCCCCCGCGATGGCGTGCAGCACCGGCGTCTCGGCTTCGACATACTTCTGCCCTCGCAGCGTCTGCCGGACCGAATCAATGATCTTCGACCGCTGCAGCATCCGATCGAGGACGCCGTCGTTGTAGATCAGATCGATATACCGCTGCCGCAGCAGCATTTCGATGTCCTTGGCACCGTGGAACTTCTCCGGCGGCTGGGCCAGCGACTTACACAGAACGGTCAGCTCTTCGACGAAGATCGAAACTTCGCCCGTCTGCGTCCGACGAATCGGACCATCGATGCCGACCAGATCGCCCAGGTCGAGAGCGGAGACGAGCTCCCACTGCTGTTCGGTCATGTCGCCGCGAGACATCATCAGCTGGATACGACCGGTGGCGTCCTTCACGTCGAAGAACCGCAGCTTGCCGGCCTTGCGGCGGCCCATAATACGGGCGGCAATGCGAACGCGGGGCCCGTCGTCGCCGGTTTCTTCCGGGCAGAGCGGGCGGACCTCTTCGATTGGCTGGTGATTGTCGAACCGCTGACCGTAGGGATCGAGTCCCATTTCACGGATCTTCTGGACTTTCTCGAGGCGGGCCAGTTCGAAACGGTCAGGCTTTTGTGGGGTCGAACTCATGGAACTCTGCAGAAATGAAGGAAAAAGCGGGCAGCAGGCGAGCCGGCATCGGCCGCGTCAGGCAAGCGAGGCATCATCGACAATGACCCGAGGGAAGTCAACGAACCAGTTCCGGACAGACGCGGGGAGCGTGGAGGAGGTTCGGGCGAGAAGAGTTCGGATGCTATACTGTTGATTCCCTTCCGCCTCGGCCTGGAAGCAGCCACTTAAGAAAGATCTGGCTTCACTCATGAATAAAGAGAATCGCGGCAAAGATGTGAATGACACACAACTACCGATTTCTCGCGGTCGAGTTCTTGCGATCAGCGTTGGTGTTGTCCTTTTCTGCCTTCCGTTTCTGATCGCGATCCCGATTCGAGACTGGGTGTTGAACCACGCGGGCAGCTGGGTTGTGTCGACGGAGGTTGAGCCTGACCTCCGAAAGTCCAAACTGGGGCTCATGTACATGATGATGATGTTCTCCATCTCGACGATTTCCTGGTTCACAACCGCGACAATCTTCTGGCGTTCCCGTGTCCTTCCAGAACTTTCAATCATCGCGATGGTTCTACTGGCGCTCCCGCTGATTCCGGCGATGTTCATGCTCTACCTGTTCATAAGCTGTTACGTTCAATTCGGCTAGCCGGGTGCCATGCCCACGCTTGCGTGGGCATGCTTTGGAGATGGCTTGCCGATTGCCGCACAGACAGGAATGTCTGTGCCACCGTGTCCGAAGTTCTATAGCGCCTTGAACTAGCAACTCATTGGGTGGCCCGGCGCCCAGGTTGGCCGGGTCGCGTCAGCGACAAGAGGCCGCATCATCCGCGTCGAAAAGGAATTGGGGCGATGTTCCGCAGAAAGACAGCACATGGTGTGTAAGTGAATGCACCAGCCGCTCGCCTCGACTGGCAGCCTTCCAACCGGTTTTCAAATGACGACACCAAATCGTGACTAGACGTCAAATACCGCTTCGCCAACGGCTGCGCCGCCTCGAAAGAATCTTCCGGGGCCACCCTTCAAGGCCGTCAATCAGCGTTCCATTTTCGTGTCGATCACACAGCGGAAGCCCGTGTGATAGGACGCCGAGCTGACGTCGCTTCGCATGCGGGCGGCGTTGCGGTAGCCGGTGCAGTTGTTGGTGTTGCAGAGGAAGGAGCCGCCGCGGGTGACCCGTTTCTCGATCAGAGGTTCGCCCGGATCGAGCCACTTCTCGGGCCCCTGCGGATTGCGTTTCGGGCTGTTGGCGTAGTACCGGTGGTGGTAGTAGTCATTCACCCATTCCCACACGTTCCCGGCCATGTCGTAAAGGCCGTAGTCGTTGGCAGAAAAGGACTTAACCGGCGAGGTGTCGAGAAAACCGTCGAGATTCTGGCGATCAGTCGGGAAAGTTCCCTGCCAGTAATTGCACATGTGCTTGCCATCTGGCTGGAATTCGTTGCCCCAGGAATACTTCCAGCCCTCGTGGCCGCCGCGGGAGGCGTATTCCCACTCGGCTTCCGTCGGCAGCCGTTTGCCGGCCCAGTTCGCATAGGCGACGCAGTCCTGATAGACGACGTTCACAACCGGATGGTCCATTTTGTCTTCGATGGAAGAATCGGGCCCCGTCGGATGCCGCCAGTCCGCCGCCGGCTGGTACTTCCAGGCCTGATACTCCCAGTTCGTGTACTCGGTGGTGAAGCTCTCGCGGTCGAAGTCCTCATTGAAAATGAGAGCGCCGGCGACGAGGTTTTCTTCGGGGATCGCCGAGATATCAGGGACGACGCCGATGAAGTCCTCCCGTTTGGGTTTGATTTCGGCGAAGGTGACGTAGCCGGTTTCATCGACGAACTTCGCGAACTCGGCGTTCGTCACTTCGGTCTCGTCCATCCAGAAGCCATCGACGATGACCTCGTGAGCGGGGATTTCATCGGCTTTGATCTTGTCGGGATTCTCACCCGTCGGCGGAAGTTCTTCGGTGCCCATCATGAAAGAGCCGCCCGGAATCCACACCATCCCCTCCGGTGTGGGACCGGGAGCTTCCGTGATTGGGGGAGGACCGTCGTCTTCCGGTTCCACCTCGGCTGCAGCGGGGGCATCGGTGGCGGAATCGTCGTTCGCATCTCGACGGAACAGCGAGGCCGGCCCGACAGCTGCCAGAATGAACAGGCCGATGCAGCCAACGAAGATGATGAGGGGGAGGGATTTTTTCATGGATGATCGATGTTGAGCTTCAATGAATAAACGAAATAGCCTCGTCGGATTCCCTCGCCCCCGTGGGGGAGAGGGTTAGGGTGAGGGGGAAATGCGGGTGACATGCTTCGCAGGCCGAGGCTCATCGCCTCAAAAGGAACGTCACTTATTGATCGCCCCCTCATCCGCCCTTCGGGCCTGCTGCGTTTCGCAGCGAGAATTTTCAGTCTCCCCCCCCCCCCCTAAAGTGGGGCGAAGGAACCTTTCGTTAGACGCACCCTACACTCACCCAGTCGCCGGTTGGCGAACATGCCATCATACGGCAGGGCGGCTGGCATGTTCAAATCCTGATGGGAAATCTGGGCCGAGTTCGTTGAATTCTGTCGCGGTCAGAAATGTCCGGTCGTGAAAAGCGTGGGCGTTTCCGGTACGATGCCGCTCGATTCCGGTTCTTGAAACTCTAGATCTGATGGTGCGGCGTTGCGAGATATTCTTCAGGACATTGTGGCCCACAAGCGGGGTGAAATCGCGGCTGCGAAGGAGCGGGTTTCGTTCGAGGATCTCGTGGCTCAGCTGCCCGAGGCTCCGCCAGTCAAGGACTTCGTCACCCAGTTGCGGCTCAACCATCCGATGGGTGTCATCGCCGAGGTGAAAAAGGCCTCGCCGTCCGCCGGGATCATTCGCGAAGACTTCGACCCGGTCGAGATCGCGAAGACCTATGCCGCCTACGGAGCGTCGTGCATCAGCGTGCTGACGGACGAGAAGTTCTTTCAGGGACACCTCGATTATCTGAAACAGATCCGTAAAGCGGTCGATCTGCCGCTGCTGCGAAAGGATTTTATTCTCGACCGGTATCAAATCGCCGAGGCCCGCGTCGCCGGAGCCGATTGTGTACTGCTGATCGCCGAGTGTCTGACGGAACCGGAGCTGCGTGATCTATATCAGTACTCACGCAAGCTCGGCATGCAGGCGCTGGTGGAACTGTACGACGTCGAGAACCTGCAGATGGTGCTCGATCTGAACCCGCACATCATCGGCGTCAACAACCGCAACCTGCGGACGTTCAAGACCGACCTTGGCCATTCAATCGAACTGCGGAAGAAAGTCCGCGACACGATCCTGTTCGTCAGCGAAAGCGGCATCCGCACCCGCGAACACACCCGGCTGCTGGAAGAGAACGGCATCCACGCGATTCTGGTCGGCGAATCCCTGATGCGATCGGACGATATCGGAGCGGCCCTGCAAAGTTTGCTGCACGAGTAACAGCCGCCGTAGTGGCGGCATCCTGCCGCCGTTTGAACATGGGGTGCTATTGCGGACTCGCTTGCTGCGAGCGATGTCTCTTCAGCGGCAGGATGCCGCCGGTACGGAATACTGGCGAAGTCCACTCTGGTAGGGGCCGCCCTGCGGGTTTATGCCGCAGCGGAGTCCACGGAGGTAGATGTCATCTTCCGAGGCCACCAGTGGAAGATGAGAAGTCCGCCGCAGGCGAAGAGACAGGCGGCGGCGAACCAGTCGCCGATGGCGAGGTAGAGGCTGCCGCGGTTGTCGAGAGGGATCGACTGCACGAGGACGGCTTCGAGTTTGCGACGGTAGCGGCCGGTGTCGGGATCGCGGTAGGAAATTTCTTTCGGACGCCAGGTCACCGGGTCTTTGGTCAGGAAGACTTCCGGATCGATGACCTGTCCACTCCCGTTGATGCAGGAGGAGATGCCCATGTTGGCGGCCCGGACGAGCGGCTTGCGGAGTTCGACGGCTCGGAATTGAGCCGTGATGAGATGCTGGTCGTGCTCGCTGGAGCCGGCGAACCAGCCGTCGTTCGACAGGTTGACGAGGAAGTCGACCGGCTTGCCCGACTCGGATTTCGTTTCAATCGTGCGGACGATGTTTCGCGTCACGTGGGGCACGGTGTCTTCGAAGCAGATGACCGGAGCACATCGCCACGACTTGTAGTCGAAAGCGGTCGCGGTCGTACCAGCCGTGAGGCCGAAGTTTTCCGGGAAAACGCCGGCCAGCATGCTCCAGTCCTGCCCGGGGATGTACTCGCCAAACGGAACGCGATGCAGTTTGTCGTAACGCTGTTTCAGGCCGGCTTCGGGGGTCACGAGTTGAGCGGAGTTGTACTGAGCCATGCCCTCCGGGGAAGCGACGTAGGCTCCGAGACCGATCACGAGGGCGGCTCCGGCTTTCTCGCTCATCGTTTCGAGCGTGCGGGGGACATCGCTGCGACGCCAGCTGTCGGGGGGCAGATGCGGGGCGATCTCGGCCAGATCAGCCGCGGCCAGAGATTCATCCGCGTGCAGCAGGGCGTAACGGAACATGCCTTCCGGCCAGACAATCATGTCGGGCTGTTCTTCCACGGCCATGCCGGTCAGTTCGTTGTGCACCACGAACGATTCTTCGTACTGCGACGCCGGGATGTTCAACGCAGCTTTGAAATTCCCCTGAACCAGAGCAACACGCGGTCCGGCGGTGAATTCGGCCTGGCTGGTGCGGAAGAATCCATAGCCGACCGTGAGGGCGAGCACTCCGGCAGCGACAGCCAGAGACGTGTACCGCGAACGGGCGGATGGTTCCGCGGCAGGAGTCCCTTCGAGCGAAGTGCGGATGAGCCGCAGCTTTTCGAGCCAGCGGGTCGGGACCTGCATAGCGATGGCGGCTGAAATGAGCATCATCACGAAGCTGACGCCGTAGGCTCCGACGAGATCGCTGATCTGAATCAGTTCGATCCAGTGCACCTGCGAATGGCCCAGATAGTACCAGCCGAATCCAGTGAAGAGGAATCCGCGCAAGTACTCGAGTCCGGTCCAGACCACGGGGGCGACGGCGAACAGCGGCCATTTCAGGCGATGCACGCCGACGCGGGTCAGTCCGATGAAAATCGGAATGTAGGCGGCGAGGTAGAAGGAGAGGGCTCCCCAGCCGAAGTACATGAGCGGGTCGCCGTAGCGCATCCATTGCAGAACGGGAACGTAGAAGGCGAGTCCACCCAGGTAGCTGGCGAGCAGCATGCGTTTGGGCGGTTGTTCAACGCGAGCCAGAAACAGCCACGGGAGTACGGCAATCCACGCCAGTGGACTGAAGCCGAGCGGGTAATAGCTGGCGTACATCGTCAGTCCGGCGGTCATCGACCAGGCGAGAGCGATCCAGAAAGCGGGCGGGCGGTTCTCCGCGTTGTCGATGATCTGTTCCACCGTGATTTCCAGTCGTCCCTGTCGCCGTCCGGAACGACCGCGATCCAATTCAGAACGAGAGGGTTCCGGGCGGGAGAGAGTTTCTGCTGCGTCCATGGCTGTTCGTTCCTCTGCCGATCGATCCTGATCGGGCCGTTCCGTAATTCAGAGAATGAGGAGACTGACTCCGCTGAGATATATGGTCAATTTGTGCCGATTGGGAGTGCCCAAAGCCTGTCGCCCGGACTACCGCTTGAACCAGCACCAGGCGTCGACAAGTTCGTCGGCTTCGTAGGAGTCGGACCGAGGCGGGAAAGCGATCATGCCGTTGGCTTCCGCGGCTCCCCGCAGATCCGCCGAACCGACCCAGCGAACCGGTCGAGCGGTCACTTCCGATCCCACGATCGAGACTCTCGCGGGATGATAGACCGGTCGATCTCCTTTGACTAGATGAGGTTGCGTCAGACGAGCCTGCAACGGCTCCAGATCGATTCCGCCGACTTTCTGGAAGCGAGCCATCCCCCGTCGAACAAACAGCTCGAAACAGACCATGGAACTGACCGGGTTTCCTGGCAGGCCAAAAACGTAGCAGGCCTTCGTGCCGGCTTCCGGGTCGGCGGGACGCAGGCCGAACCAGATCGGTTTGCCCGGCTTCATCTGCACTTTGTGGAGAATCTGCTGCACGCCGAGTTCGGTGAGCACTTTGGGGACAAGGTCGAGCACGCCAGCAGAAACGCCGCCCGAGAGCAGCAGAAAATCGGACTGCAGACCGGTCGAAATCTTCTGACGCAGGTCCTCTTCCGTATCGCGGGCGATGCCGACAGGCTGCGGAATTCCGCCGGCGTTGGCAACCTGAGCGACAAGCATCGGCTCGTTGGAGTTACGAATCTGCCCCGGTCCGGGCTGCTGATCGGCTGGCACGAGTTCATCGCCGGTGGCCAGAACGGAAACCGTCGGCCTGGGGAAGCATGATAAGGACATCACGCCCAGCTCGGCGAGCAGGGCGATCTTCGGGAATTCGAGCAGTTCCCCCGGTTTGAGGATCGTCTCGCCGGTCTGCATGCTTTCGCCGCGATGAAATACATTGCGGCCCGCTGCCAGCGAGGGAATCGAGAGCGAGATCTCATCGGCTTCGGGATCATTAACGTCTTCGACCCGCACCACGGCGTCGGTTCCTTCCGGAACCTGTGTGCCTGTCATGACTTGCGACGTGACGCCCGGGCTGAGGGGGTGATTGGGGACCTGTCCGGCGGTCAGCCGTTCCTGCACACGAAGCCGGACGCCCGGCTGGATATCGTCGCTGCGAACGGCGAATCCGTCCATGAGGGCTTTGTCAAACGGAGGAGAATCGCTGCTCGCTTCGATCGGTTCGGCCGCCCGGGAGCCGGCTGACTGGAACACGGTAAGCTCCCGAGGTGTTCCCGGTTTGATGGTGCGGTCAATCGCCCGAAGCGCTTCGGCAACTGTGTGCATAGGTGTGAAATTCTTCGAAATCGGGTTCCAGGACGGGGTTCGCAACGACTGTGCAGTCTATCGGTTGGTAGCTGATCGGGGAAACCGGCGTCGCCGAGCCGTGAAGATGGGAGGACTGCGGCGAGTTTAGCTGATTTGCCAGTTGCAACGCTCGTGTCGATTCAGCCGGTCGGATTGCTTGTAGGACCGCAGTTCGACGTGAATGGGAGAGCGGAGAATTGTCGATAGAACCCTCAGGACGCGTTCTGCCGGTTATTCCGGTTCTGGCGGTTCGTCTTGATATGGCGGCTTCCGGGCGTCGCGGAAATCGGTTTCAGACCGTCAAGGGAGCGCCAGGTTCCGGTTGCGGCCCCTTACGAATACGACAAGAAGTGCTCTGACTACTCGGAGAAAGTTTTATGTCTGCGATCAAGAAGTTACTTTTCGGCGGAGCGACCGCGGGGCTGGCACTCTCCTTTATGCTGCCCACGCCCTCGTCGACGTTCGGCCCGAGTGAATCGCAGGGTGCGGCGGGGCCACGTTTCAGCAAACCCTGGTTGAAGAAGTCGTCCAGCCCAGGTCGGACGAATCTGTTCGGTTTTCTGCGACCTTCGCAGGAGAATCAGCAGCAGATCACACCGGAACGGAGCGACGCCCCGGCTGATGTTCGCGGCCGTCGCAATGCCGAGCCGCAGAGCCAGCCGACGCAGCAGCCGAACGCAACGCCTCAGACGGGATCGCCTTCCGGGCAGTCCAATGTGATGCGTGAACTCGAAGAGCTGTACCGTCGTGATGGCAAACAGCCACCACAGATGACGGGACAGCCGATCGAACGACGCCCGATCGAGCAGCAGCCGGCCGAAGACAACTCTCAGAACATGGCCCGAAGCTCGCAGCCGGACCGTTCGCAGGAACCGAAGAAGTCTTCGAAGATCTCGGATTTCTTCGATAAGATCGTTGGATCGCCTGCTCCAAAATCGTTCGACGATCCGAATAAGGTACCTGAGTTCAACGAGAAGAACGCCGCCAAACTCGGTATCAAACTGGCCGATGATCCGGCGAATACGACGGTTCGGGAATTCGATCCGGCTCCGGCCGCAGAACCGATGTCGGAACCGCCGGCACAGGTTGCTGATGTTCCGCCCGCTCCGATCTCGAATCCGACCTTCGATGATTCTCCCCTGCCATTGCCGATGCCTCCGGCTCCAATGGTCCAGACTCCCGATACGGAAATCGTTTCCACGCCCCCGGCGAACGACGGCGTGAAATCGGAGCCGCAGCCCAGCGGCCAAGTGAATCTTCCGTTTCTGCCGCCTCTGCCAGCACCGATTCCCGACCAGAAATCGCTGGCTGACGCTGCTCCGGTTGAACCACCGGGAGTGGTCGTTCTTCCGCCTTTGCCCGGCGAAGAATTGCTGAAGCCGGAAGTCCAGGAACCGGTGCTTGTTGAGAGCCCGACGCTGGCTCCGGTGCCGGACAGCGAACCGGTCCAGACAGCGGAAGCCCCCGCGATGCTCGAACCGGTTCCCAGCGAGTCTCGTGAACCGCGGGAGCTGGTCGCCGACAGTGCCACGGAACTGCAGGTGGAAGAGACCCCGGACGTAAAACCAGAGATCATGCCGGATGCGGAACTGGCTGATATTACCGAGCCCCCGTTGAAAGGGGAGCGGAAAGCGGATCTGCCGCTGGCTCCTTCGGTGATCGCCCCCGTGCGTCGCGAACCGGCTCCGCAGCAGGAACTGGCCATGTCGGACTCCGGTTGGAAGAGCCGTCAGCCAAGTGGATCCGAGCCGAATCAGCTTTCAATTCCGGAAACGGCTAAACCGGCACAGGTCGAAGAACCGAAGATTGAAACACAAGTGGCAGAAGCACCGGCCCCCGGGTCCGCTCAGCACAAGTATCAGCTGATCGCCGCCCGTGGAGCAGCTACCGGCTTCAAGGGATTCTGCCCGGTGGAACTTCGGGACAGCCTCGAACTGGTCGATGCAACCCCGCAGTTTGACTCTGAGTACGGTGGACAGGTTTATTACTTCTCGAGCCAGCAGGCCCGGGAGAAATTTGATCGCGATCCGATCCGCTATGTTCCCGCCCACGGCGGTTGCGATGTGGTGAAGTTCGTGCAGGAAGGCAGCGAAGAAGCGGGGCGTCTCGATTACGCCGTCTGGTATCAGGACCGACTCTTCCTCTTTTCGAATCGTGACACAATGCTGGAATTCCGGGCCACTCCGGAGTCCTTCGTGAAATAGTTTCGCCGAGGTTCAGGTAACCTCGGACCAGCCGCAGGCACTTGCCTGCGGCTTTTTTTATGCGCGATGAACGATCGGCAGGCTCCCGCCCGTCGTGTGTTCCACGGAGCAACGGCGGTCCAGCGATGTTTCGTAGCGGCGGCATCCTGCCGCCGAGAGGGCGGGGCATGCAATGGTGACGCTGGGTGTTCAACGGGTGTTGAGTTCGGGTGGGTTGCGAATATACCTCACGCACATGCTTCGAGTACCATCGCTTCGGCGACAGGATACCGCCGGTACGGGGTACGGGCAACGTGTAGAGCGGTGCCACGGAGTAACGACCGGCCCTCTTGCCCGAACGTCGATGACAGGCAATGCCGCGCGAGTGTTGTCTCGACCAGTGGAAGTCTCAGAGCAATCGCCCCGGTCAACGCGTCCGCACAGTGGTTCCCACGCGAGTGGACTTCGGAGTGCTTTCGTAGCGGCGGCATCCTGCCGCCGAGAGGGCGGGGTATGCAGTGGCGATGTTGGGTGTTCAACGGGTGTTGGGTTCGGGCGGGTTGCGAATATACCTCACGCACATGCCTCGAGTCCCATTGCTTCGGCGGCAGGATGCCGCCGGTACGGGGGTGCGGGCAGGCTCCCGGCTGGAGTGTGTGCCAAGTCCGGGCGGGATGTCTGGAGCACAGACAGTCTCAGAGCAATCGCCCCGGTCACCGCGTCCGCACAGCGGACCCTACTCGAGTGGGCTTCGGAGTGCTTTCGTAGCGGCGGCATCCTGCCGCCGAGAGGGCGGGGTATGCAGTGGCGATGTTGGGTATTCAACGGGTGTTGGGTTCGGGTGGGTTGCGAACATGCCTCACGCACATGCTTCGAGCCTCATCGCTTCGGCGGCAGGATGCCGCCGGTACGGGGTACGGGCAGGCTCCCGCCTGGAATGTGTGCCGAGTCCGGGCGAGTGATGTCTGGAGCACAGACAGTCTCAGAGCAATCGACCCGGTCACCGCGTCCGCACAGCGGACCCTACTGGAGTGGACCGTGCCGCTTAGCCGTACATTTTTTCCAGCACGTCCTTTGGGGCGGCGGCGTACTTGAGGGGTTGCATGGAGTACGAGGCTCGTCCCTGGGAGAGGCTGCGGACCTGGGTGGAGTAGCCGAACATGTTGGCCAAGGGGACTTCGGCTTCGATGGCCGTGAGGTGTCCGCGTTGTTCCTGCCCGGTGATCGAAGCGTGCCGCACCTGCAGGTCCGCCTGGATATTGCCGAGGAATTCGTCGGGGCAGACGACTTCGAGGTCCATGATCGGTTCGAGCAGGACAACGTTGTCGGCTTCCATCGCTTCGTCGAAGGCCCGGTTGAGAGCCGCGTTGATTGCGACTTCATCTGTTTCATTAACACGATAGTCGACCTTGGTGACTGCCAGCTGCAGACCCATCAGCGGATAGCCGTAATAGCCGACGCCGGTCAGCAGTTGCTTTCCGGTTTCGTCGAGAGCCTTGCGGAGGTCTGCCGGGAGTTCGTCGTGCTTGAGCTTGTTGACGAACGCGACCGGGTTTTCGGGTTCGATGGGAGTCAGTTCGATTTCGACCAGCGCGTAGCGGGTTCCGTTGGCCATCGTCTGCTGGAATTCGCCCTTGCCGAATTTGCGTTTGGCGATCGTCTCCCGATAGCTCACGCGCGGCTTGTGAACCTTGGCGTTGAGTCCAAAGTCGCGCTGAATGCGATCTTTGACCACTTCCAGGTGCAGTTCGCCCATGCCGCTGATGATCTGCTGCCCGGTGTCTTCGTTGATGGTGCAGCGGAACGTCGGGTCCTGCTTTTCGAGACGCTGCAGAACTTCGTTCAACTTCTTGCGGTCGGCGTTCGTTTCCGGTTCGACCGCCATCGAGATCACGGTCTCGGGGAACGTGATCGATTCCAGGACGATCGGATGCTGCGTATCGCAGATCGTATCCCCGGTCGCCGTTTCCTTGAGGCCGACAACGCCAGCGATCTCGCCGGGACCGATGACGTCGGTTTCGATCTTCTCCTTGGAGTCGGCCTGGATGTGCCAGATCTGACTGATCAGTTCCTTCTTGCCGGTCCGGGGATTGATGACCCGGGAGCCGCTCTTGAGTTTGCCGGAGTAGACCCGCATGAAATACAGGTCGGCGTGAGGCTCGGCGACGATCTTGAAGACGAGGCCGCAGAATGGCTCGTTGACATCGGGAGCCCGGGTTTCGATGGCCGGCTTCTTGGGATGATGATTGTCGCCGGAGACAGGCGGTCGATCGAGTGGGCTTGGCAGGAAGTCCGACACGGCGTCGAGCACCGGTTGCACGCCAATGAAATTCAACGACGAACCGGCGTAAGTCAGCTGGATCTTCCGTTCGAGAGTCGCCTGCCGAAGGACCGGGAGCAGTTCCTCGATGGTGACCGTTTCCCCTTCGAGGTATCGGCTCATCAGCTCATCGTCAAACTCGACGGCTGTTTCGATGAGTTCCATGCGGGCCAGTTCGGCCTGGTCCTGCAGGTCTTCGGGGATCTCGCCTTCGGTAATGCTCTGGCCACGGGAGTCGGGATCGAAGTAAATGGCCTTCATCCGAAGAACATCGATCACGCCGCGGAATGGTTCCGGGTTATGCGGGGGACCGGCTCCAATTGGAATGGTGACCGGGACCGGACGTGCCTTCAGGCGGTCCCGCATCTGCTGCAGGGTTCGATAGTAGTCGGCTCCGATCCGGTCCATCTTGTTGATGAAACAGACGCGGGGAACATCGTATCGGTCCGCCTGCCGCCAGACGGTTTCGCTTTGAGCTTCGACCCCTTCGACGGCGCTGAAGATGACCACGGCTCCATCGAGAACGCGCAGCGAACGTTCGACTTCAGCGGTGAAGTCGACGTGGCCCGGCGTGTCGATGATGTTGATCGTCTTGTCTTTCCAGAAGCAGGTGATGGCAGCCGAGTAAATCGTGATGCCACGCTTGGCTTCATCTGGATCGAAGTCGGTCGTGGTGGTACCGTCATCGACGTTCCCCATCCGGTGCGAGGCTCCGGTGTAGAACAGAACCCGCTCGGTGGTCGTCGTTTTTCCGGCATCGATATGGGCGATGATGCCGATGTTTCTGAGATCTTCTAACTTCTTTGATGGCATGGTGGCAGCACGTCAACTGGAGGACTTGGCGATCGGCACGGTCATCCGCAGCCGGGACGCCGAACAGGCCGATCCGTGGTTCTCTCCGCGAGAGTTCGACCGGAGAGCGGCGGGAGCCGTGATGTGGAAAATCATAGGCATGTTCTCTCAACATGGATAGGTCACGCTGGGGGAAACTTCGGGCAGCATTCGAGCCCTTGCGGGCTGTCGCGGGCCTGCGATGGACATAATCGTCATATCAGGTGGAATATCCGGCAGAACTGGACAGGCGAGACGGTTTCGTCCGGTCCGGGGAGTCGCCGTGGCCTAAACTCGACGCATCTCAATCCCGGCGTTTTTTCGTATCGTGGACGACTGATGAAACAGCTTTTCACTGCAATTTGTCTGAGCCTGATCGCTCTGCTCCCCAGCGGCTGCGATGACGGAGGGCATCCGCCGGCCCAGACCGAAGCGGTCTGGTACGAATCGAAATACGATCAGGCGAAGGTTGATTTGCCGGCGTCCTCGTCACGGCCCGCTCCCCAATCGTCGTCGGAATCAACGGCCGTTAAAGCCGAGGAAGATTCGGACCTGTACGGCCCGGGGGCTTCTTTGAACGGCTTCCGTCCGTTTCCTGATTCAGATCCGTGGAATCAGCGGATTGATGAGTCGCCGGTCGATCCGAGCTCCGACCAGATCCTCGCCTACATCGGGCTGGACGGTCATCTGCATCCCGATTTCGGAGCAGGGACCTGGCAAGGGTCGAAGATCGGTATCCCGTACATTGTTGTGCCGGGGGACGAGCCGAAGGTGACGGTCGAGTATCAGGCGTACGGCGATCAAAGCGATCAGGGGCCGTTCCCGATTCCGTTTGATACGCCGGTCGAAGGGGACCCGTACGATCGCGGCGACCGGCATGCGATTGTCATTGATCGTGACAACTGGGTGCTCTATGAACTCTTCCGGGCCTTCCCGCAGAACGGAGGAGCGCGCTGGACCGCAGACAGTGGCGCGATTTTCGATCTGAAGACCAACACCGTCCGTCCGAAGGGGTGGACGAGTGCCGATGCCGCCGGCCTGCCGATTTTCCCGGGACTGGTCCGCTACGATGAAGTCGGCGAGCAGAAGGAAATCAGGCACGCAATTCGATTCACGCTGGCCGAGACGCGGCGGGCGTTCGTGCCGCCGGCGTCTCACTGGGCGAGCAGCAAAGAGCATCCGCTGTTGCCCCCGCTGGGCATGCGGGTTCGATTGCGGAAGGACTTCGATACGACCGGCTACGCGGACGACGTGAAGGTGATCCTCACCTGCCTGAAACGTTACGGCATGATTCTGGCCGACAACGGCAGCGACTGGTTCATTTCCGGGGCTCCGGACGAACGCTGGAACAACGATGAACTTCGCCAGCTGCGCAAGGTGAAGGTCAGCGATCTGGAGATCATCAAAATGGATGGTCTGACGACGCCGTACAACTTCTGACCGCCAGCCGCCTCGGCCACTAATTCAGCGTCATGCCCAGAGCATCAAGGATCTTGCCGCACTGCTGCATGGTCTCTTCGAACGCCGAGAAGGTCAGCGACTGCGCCCCGTCACTCATGGCGTTGGGCGGATCGGGATGGACTTCGACGATGATTCCGTCGGCCTGAACAGCGACCGAAGCGGAGCACATCGGCGGGACGAGATTGGCGTGACCGGTGCCGTGGCTGGGGTCGATGACGATCGGCAGATGCGTCTTGGATTTCAGGTAGGGAACCGATGCCAGCGGCAGAGTAAAGCGGGTGTGGGATTCGAACGTGCGGATGCCGCGTTCGCAGAGAATGACCTGTTGATTGCCCTGATCAAGAATGTACTCGGCGGCCAGCAGGAACTCGTCCATGGTCGCGGATGCTCCGCGTTTCAGCATCACGGGACGATCACATTCGCCGACCGCCTGCAGCAGATGGTAGTTCTGCATATTGCGGGCGCCGATCTGCATGATGTCGGAGTAACTCGCGACCAGATCGACATGATGCGGCGTCATGACTTCGGTAACGACAGCCAGCCCGGTTTCTTCGCGAGCGGCGGCCAGGAGTTTCAGGCCGTCTTCTTTCATACCCTGGAACGAGTAGGGACTGGTGCGAGGCTTGAAGGCTCCGCCGCGAAGTCCACGGGCCCCGGCTGCTTTGACCGCGCGGGCGGACGCCATGATCTGTTCTTCGCTCTCGACGGAACAGGGCCCGGCAATGACGCCGAAATGTCCGTCACCGATCACGAGATCCTGCACGCGGATGACAGTCGGCTCGGGCTTGGTTTCGCGGGACGCAATCTTGTATTCGGCAAGAATGGGCAGCACTTTGTCGACGCCGGCACACGATTCGAACTTCTCCCGGTCTTTCCGGCGATCATCACCGACCACCGCGACGACGGTCCGTTCTTCCCCGAAAATCAGGTGTGGTTTGAGTCCCAGTGCTTCCACCCGGCGGGCGACATCCTCGGCGGCGTCCCGCGAGGCGTCCTGTCGCATCACGATAATCATGTCACGTCTTTCAGCGCAAATCATTTCAGATGTGGTGTCCCGAAGCCCGACGGAGCGGTTTTAGCACCCCGGCTCGGCTCTTCGTCTAATAGTACGGAGATCGCCAGCCGGTTGGTAGATCGGCCTGGCAGAACGACACCGGTGAGAGGGAAAGAGTTCAGGGAGTCTCGTGCAAATGCTGGCAAGCGTGGTCGAAGGATGGCCCAGACGTGTACGTCTGGGTGACGCCGTCACAGTGGGGAGTTAGACCGAGCAGGCGGAGTCCGTTGGTCCCGCGCCACGTTCCCAATTCGGATCGATGAACGCACTGCTGGGCAAGCCAGCAGTGGCACCCGATGAAGGCAAGACGGTTTGCTCACGGTGTACGGCCCGGGGAGCAGGTTGCGGTGATGGCGCATCCTCTTGTCGCTGCGCGACCCGGCCATTTGGGGCCGGGCCACCCGGTGCAGCCGTCGGCGGGGCAGTTATGGACGTTTCTGGTTTGAAACGCTCGGACCAGGATGGCCCAGACGTGTACGTCTGGGTGACGCAGTCACAGGAAGAGGCTGATATTCGCTGGAGTGGTATTAGGGACCGGTTTTGGGTGCTGGGCGAACAGACGGAGTTCGTGGGTCCCGCGCCACGTTCCCAATTCGGATTGATGAACGCACTGCTGGGCAAGCCAGCAGTGGCACCCGATGACGGCAAGACGGTTTGCTCACGGTGTACGGCCTTTGGAGCAGGTCGCGGTGATGGCGCGTCCTCTTGTCGCTGCGCGACCCGGCCATCTGGGCCGGGCCACCCGGTGCAGCCGTGGTTACGGGACCTCGTGGGGCCGAGCCTTAGAACAGCTGCTGCGGATCGATGCGGACGTTGCTGGTGATGGCGTCGAGGAGTGGGCGGAGGTCGTCGAGTTCGGAGTCGAGTCCCTGATAGAGCACGAACAGCGAGCAGACTTCCAGTGGCATCACGTTCAGGACCACTTTGGTCACGAGATCATGGCACTGCAGTTCGAGTTCCTGATGGATCCAGTCGGCTTCTTCGTCGTCGATGCGGTCGTAGGCGTCGACATCGTCGTACTCGTCCTCGTAGGACTCGATCGCGGTATCGAGAAGGGTCTCGTAATCGATCGGGCCGGGGACGATCGTCAGCATCCAGAAGGTTGTCCCGGAACTCTGGAGCGTGATCGAAAGCCTCTCACCGTCATCCTGGCGTTCGACACTCCAGAAGCCAGGATATCGGATAACGATGCCACGGAGTTCGAGCGACTCGTCGAGCGGGATGTCGCTATTTTCAGTTTCTGAGGACATAACTTGGCAGGTCTTTCGGACGGAGGGAGCAGAAATCTGGCGAAATCACAGGGCCGGACAACTGCTACAACCGCATTTCCGGGAGCGAGAATTGCTGACCGCTGCTCGTATTATAAGGGTCGCAACGATTAAATCGACCACTGGGAGTAAAGTGACTTTTCCGGGGGCCGGAAACCTCAAGTCAGACCACCCAATGTCGAAATCATCGTGCTAGCTTTAAAGGAGATTCGTACAGTCGCCGTGTCATTGAGTCGGGCCAGGAACAAAGGTGATCAGAGACTGCATCGTCCGGATACCTTCCTTTCGATCGGACTTGTTCAAGCCAGAACGACACGAGTGAATGCGCTCCTGCAAAAGGTAATGGACGTCCTCGTATCGAGCGGAAAGATCGGACTTAGTGGTTCGGATGACGATCTCAGATTTCATATACCGATTCGCCATTCATGGTGAACTGTTTGGTCTCGCGGCCACTCTTTCCCTGATCTGTGCACTTCAGTACGGGATGTATCTGTACTACAAGTACCGCCGCGAAGATCGCGAAGAAGGGTTGATCGCCGAGCTGAAAAAGCTCGAGGGCGAACTGACCTCCGCTCACCGCGAACGCCGGCAGATGAAGGTCGAGAACGGGCTGCTGGCCGAACTCTTCGCTCAAACCGATCCCGCGCGGACCGTGGAAGTCCTGCTCAAGAAGTTTGTCCCGCACACCAGCACGGGCTTTGGTGCCTTCTTCACCTACGACGGCCGCGGCCTGGATATGTATGCTCAGCGTGGGCTCTGTCGACAAACGCTCGATCAACTCATCTTCGATCAGGCCTGGCTCGATCGCGTGTTGCAGGAACGGATCTGCCGCATCACCGACGCGGAACTCTACAATTCACAGTTCGTCCGCTGTCTGTCGATCGACGAACGACGCAAAATCAGTGAACTGCATCTTCTGGGCGTGACCGATCAGCACGGCACCTTCGGTGTGATCGCCGTCACCGCACTGTTCCCTCGAGACGCCGCACTGCGGCAACAGCAGGAAACCGCAGAGCGAATGCTCGATCAGGTGACAGGGCTGCTTCGACATCGCATGAATGCTGTCGATCAGCAGCAGCTGCTCAAGTTGACCCAGGAAAAGCTCGCCCTGCGAACGATTGCCGATCGTTACTACGACGTGCCGACGCGGCTGCTCGATGACTTTGTCAAACGGCTCACGAGTCTGGTTGAAGCCGATCGCGGAGCCCTCGTTCTGTATTCCGGCGGGAATCAACGTCGTCCTCAGGCCATTTGCCGACAGGGATCTGGACTTCAAGTTGGTGTCGAAGGATTGTGGCGCGATCACGAACTGCGGATTGCCGAGTGGGCCCGAGCCAACGATGTGACGGGCTGTCTGAGTCCGAAGCAGTTGAAAGACGCGGGCGTGAGCAATCTGCTGGGACGCGCCCTGGCGGTGCCACTGCACCAGAACGGCAAGCTGATCGGAATGCTTTGTCTGACCCGGAAAGATGAGGGCGTGTACACGCGGATGCAGGTGTCGCTGGCGAACTGGGCCGGCGAATTCCTAGCCGAAGCACTTCTCCGTGTCGTCGATCGCGTTTCCGTAGAACGCAAAGCGAGTCTCGACGGTCTGACCGAACTGGCGAACCGTCGCACGTTTGATCAGCGAATTGTCAAAGAACTCGAAACGTCCCGACGCAACGGGAATGAATGTTCGCTGCTGCTGCTCGACCTGGACCACTTCAAATCGATCAACGATCGCTACGGCCACCCCGCGGGCGATGAAGTCCTCCGCCAGTTCTCCCGGCTGCTGGAGAGCGAGACGCAGAAAGTTCGCTCGACCGACTGTCCGCTGGTCGCCCGTTACGGCGGCGAGGAGATGGCGATTCTTCTGCCCGGAGTCGGCATGCAGGGGGCCAGCCGAATCGCGGAGGCGATTCGTTTCGCGACGAGCCGCATGGTGATCCTGCATCAGAGCGAGCGGATTCTGATCAGTGTCAGTATCGGTCTGGCCTGCTTCCCGCGACAGGCAATGACGGTCGACTCCTTGATCGAAGCCGCCGACGATGCTCTCTATCAGGCTAAGCATGAAGGACGAAATGCCGTCCGTGTGGCTGCCAGTACCAATCCTCGCGAAGCGGCGATTTCTGTCTGACTGTTTCCCTTTCCGAGAGATCGATTCTGATGAACCAGCTTCACTGTGAAGAACGGACCGCCTCACACTCGGCAGCGCTGGAATTACTGGCTACGATACCTCGCATGGAAACGACACCTGAGGAACAACTCGAGCAACCGGCGGCTCGCCCCAAGATTGTAGCCGTAATGCCGGCCTACAACGCGGCGACGACGCTCAAGCGGACGCTGGACGACATTCCGCCCGGTACGGTGCAGGAAGTCATCCTGGTCGATGACTGCAGCAAAGATAACACCGTCGAAATCGCCCGCGACCTCGGACTGACGGTCATTCAGCACGAACAGAACAAAGGTTACGGGGGAAACCAGAAGACCTGTTACGCCGCTGCTCTGGAACGCGATGCCGATGTTGTTGTGATGATCCATCCCGACTACCAGTACGACAGCCGCGTGATTCCAATGGCGGCTCAACTGATTCATCTGGGGATTTGCGATTGCATTCTCGGGTCCCGGATTCGCAGCCGAGCCGAGGCTCTGGCGGGCGGAATGCCTCGTTATAAGTACATCGCGAACCGTTTTCTGACGACGTTCGAGAACATCGCCCTGGGGCAGAACCTCGGCGATTTCCACAGCGGCTTCCGGGCTTACTCGCGGAAGGTGCTTGAAACGGTGCCCTACGAGAAGAACTCCGATGACTTCGTTTTCGATACGCAGTTCCTGGTACAGACCGTTCGTTTCGGCTTCAAGCTGGGCGATATTCCCGTGCCGGTTCGCTACTTCGACGAAGCTTCCAGCATCAACTTCCGCCGCAGTGTCACCTACGGGCTGCGAACGCTCGAAGCGATGATGAACTACTGGACCGCGCGGCTCGGCATCTACACGCCCCGGTACCTGCGCAAGGACGCCAAGCCGCAGCAGTCTTAGCTGAATCGCAGCGATGCACATCGCCCGGGCGCTCCCTGCCAGATTGCGACCGTTTTCGTGAATCGTCGAATTCACGGAAACAATTTCCTTTTCCCCTGCGTCATAGGATATGGTAAAGCCAGGTCGCGTCTTCCCTTACTTCGCCTGTCGGGGTAAGGCGCGACCGCGCCTGATTTCTCCGACGGTCGATCGTGGCCGTACGAAGAGAGCCTGACTGAATCGTCATCGATCAGTCCGTGCTCAATAGCTGTGCCATCTCTAACGATTAGAGTCCGGTTCGTTCTGATCGGATTCGTTTGCATCGCGATTGACCATCCACGGGAAAACCCATGTCTGCGAGCTTCAACTGCCGCCGGAATCGCGTCCGTTCCGGTCGGTCTGCCCGGCCCCGTTTCCTGCCTCTGCTGGCCTCTCTCATGGCCGTCTGGCTGACCGGAGCGATTCTGGCTCCGTCCGCTCTGGCCCAAGAAACCCCTCCGGCCGAGACATCTTCGACCAACGAGGCAGAGACTCCCGCCACAGAGTCGCCCGAAGCGGCCAGCGAAACGCCCGCCCGGCCCGTTGATCATCTCATCTACATCCCGTACGACCGGCTCAGCGATGTCATTGACCGGCTCAAATCCAAGGTCGTGCTCTCCTATGAAGAGTATCTCGATCTGGTACGCCGAGCCGAGCAGGGGCAGGAGGGGACGGATCCGGAGGCGGCGGCCGTGATCTCCAAAGCGACGTATGTCGGGACCGTTCAGGGAGAAGTTGCCGAGATCACCGCGACTTATGAATGCAGAGCCCTGGCGAAGAAGTGGGCGACTCTACCGGTCAACTTTGGCGATGCCGCCGTGGGCGAGGTTAAGACTTCGGCAGGTGAAAGCGTGCTGCTGCGTGGGACCGGCGAAGGAACCTACGAACTGCTGTTTCCGACCGCCGGCGAATACACCGTGACCGTTCGTCTTCTCAAGAAGATCAAACAGTCGCCGTCTGGACCTGTACTGGAGTTGACTGTCCCGCCCGTGGGAATCACAACATTCCAGCTGACCGTCCCCAAGACCAACCAGAAGATTCAGATCAGCCCGCGGCACCTGGAAGTGCCCCTCCCCGCTCCACCGGAAGGGGATGTCTCGGCTATCGCGGTGAGTCTGGGGGCGATTCATCGCATTACCGCCTCCTGGGCACCGGATGTGAGTGACCGCCCGGAGATGGATCTGCTCACGACGGTCAACAACGAACTTCAGATTACCGTGGGCGAGGGACTGATTCATACCTCGGCCAAACTGAACTACCGTGTCCTGCGGGGGGAACTCGATTCCATGCGAATCGCCGTCCCCAAGGGAGACCGCATTCTCGATGTGACCAGTTCGACCCGGCTCGAAGGCTGGACCGTTGCTCAGGAAGAGCAACGACAGGTCGTCGAGATCAAACTACTCGCTCCGGTGGAAGGCAATTGCGAGATTGAGATTCACACCGAACGGTCGCTCTCTGGGGAGAACATCCCCCTGGCTGGAATCAGCGAGGAAGGAGCGGCGGCTGGAATCCACAGCCTCGATGTGACCCGCGAACAGGGACAGATCGCACTGATGCACGGAGAAGAACTCACTCTCGTGGTCCAGGAGCAGGCCGGGCTGGTGAGGACCGATCTGGGGGAAAAGTCCGACGCTCAACTCGCGTTTCGCTATTTCTCCCCCCGCATTGAACTCGTTGTAAACGCCGAACCGGTTCAGCCCATTCTCGATGCCCAGTTCGACAGCCTCATCGTCTTCCGCGAGCAACGAATCGAAGTCGTCTCGTCACTCTCCTACGACATCACCAAAGCAGGGCTGTTTCAACTGCAGTTGAGAATTCCGGAAGGGTTCGAACTGACCAATGTCGAATGTGCCCAGATGGCCGAGTACCAGCTCGACGAGCAGTCGCGCGTGCTGACACTCGCCTTGAAGGAGCGAACGCAGGGCAATGTGTCGGTTGTGGTCCGGGGTTACGTTTCCCCGCCCGAAGGATATCTGCAGGGAAAGACAGCCGAACTCGACAACCTTCCGTTGCTGGAGCCGATGGGCGTTCGTCAGGAGGAAGGCCGGATTGGCGTTTTCACGATCGAAGCGATCGAACTGGCCGCCGATGAAGATCAGATCCGCAACGCGCAGTCGATCCCGAACAGCGAACTGAGCAACTACAACTTTCGTGATACGCAGATTCGAGCGGCCTGGAAATATCAGTCTCGTCCGGTCGAGATCCCGGTTCGTACCGTGAGGCGTCCGACACGACTGACGGCGGAAGCCGCGACCACGATTCAGGTGCAGCCTTCGGGGATCTCGGTCAATGCAGAGATCTGGTTCCACGTCCAGTACGCCGGGGTCGACCAGTTCCGCATTGCCGTCCCGCGTGAGTACAGCACCCAGATCGAGATCGAGACCGCCGACAAGTCGAGCGTACCCATTCAGCAGAAGACTCCTGAAGCGGGCGACGATGCGAGCCCCTGGGTCGTCTGGTTGATCCAGACTCAGCGACCGGCCACGGGCTGGCAGAGGTACCGCCTGACGTACGACATATCGCTGCAGTCTGAGGACGCGGCCGCAGAGGATGAAGCCGATCCGGCTGCCACGTCTCCACGCAACGAGACGCTGCTCATTCCCAAAGCTCTGGGACTGGAACGCCCGGCCGGACGGGAGATCGAGCTGACCCGTTCAAGCGGAGAGATCGTTGTCCAGACCGATCCCGCTCTTTCCGTTGTCGTTCAGGGAGAGGGAGCCGGGCTGGAGCCGATTGATGTACGCGAACTCGACCGGTTGCCCACGAAGGGGCATCAGGCATTCCGGTATCCCTTTCAGAAAGACGAGGAGCCAGTTCAACTCGCGTTGACGGTGTCCCGTTACGATGTCGCCGAGGTGGTCAGTACGGTTGTGTCGAAGATGTTGACCGAATTCGTGATCGGCAACTCGACCGATGTCGCCGTACGATCGCGCATGCAGGTGCGAAGCAGTCAGCGTCAACGGCTGTTGATTCAGTTGCCCGAGTCGGCTCAGCCGATGGTTGTGCAGATCGATGGCGAAACGCGGGTTCTCCAGCGGGGTGAAGAATCTCAGGACGAAGGGCTCGTGAATTACGTTATCAACGTGAGCCGCAGCAAGAGCTCCGATGAGCCGTTCCTGCTCACGCTGCAGTACCTTATGACGGGACAGGAACTCTCGGAGTCGACATTGCGTGGTGGAGCCGAGTTTCCACTGCCGCAGCTCATGACCGGAAGCGGGAATGCGGCGGTTGTCCAGGAAACCCGCTGCGTCGTCTGGTTGCCTCAAACCTATGTTCCCGTTCGAGCCGAGTTGCCATTCGAGCGAATCAGCTCGTTCCGCAGTGCAACACTCTCCTCGGGTGTGCAGAACGATTCTTATTACGCAGGCCAGCAGACGAAGTGGCTGGGGAATGCCGGTGCGGCCATGAATTTCCCGACCGAAGGGGTGCCGTATGTTTACACGGCGGTCGGCAGCAGCGATTCTCTCGATCTCGTCTACTGGAATCGCGACTACGTGACGGCTTTGCTGACAGTTCTGCTTTTGATTGTCGCTCTCGTGCTGTTGAAGACGACCTGGGAAAACAAGATCCTGGTCCTGCTTGTTGCCGCGACCATTCTGGCGGCTGCACTGCAGTTTGTTCCCGATCTCGTTGAAGAAGCCGTCTACTCGGCTCGGTATGGCATTGTTGTGCTGTTGCTCGCCTGGGTTGTGCATGGCCTGTTTCAACTGAGGCACTGCTGCCAGCCGTCTGAATCGAAGACCGAATACGCGGAGCTCGATGATCGGTCGTTGCACGACGACGAACCGCCGCATCCGGAACAGGAGGAGCAGGCATGAGAACGCTCTTTTCCATTCTGATGCTGACGCTGTTCACAGTTTCGCCTCACACGCTGCTTGCGCAGCCGAATGTCGAAGCCGAGGCGGTTCCGGACGATCGCTACGAACGGATTTACGTTCCCGAAGCCGATCTGGCCGAGTACTGGTCGCAGGTGGATCCCGGCGTGCTGGTCGATCGCGATGAGTTCGAGCGACTGATTCAAAAGGCCGAGCAGGCGACACCGGGGCCGGAAGGACGCCCGATTTCCATCCTCATCGAGCAGATTACCTACGACGTCGCGATTCAGGGAGACGTGATCGTCGTCACGGCCAACTGCCGAATCTCGAAGTCGGCATCCGGCTGGGCCAGCCTTCCTTTGCCGTTTCAACATGTCACGCTCGAAAAAGCGACCTGGAAAGGACAGCCGGCTCCGCTGGGACTGGCCTGTCCCTTGGACCATGTGGTCATGATTACCGACTTTCTCGGAGCCGATACTCTCACGCTGGAGATGACCCTTCCGGTTGTTCGCGCTGGGACCGATGAACTGGGCACGTTGAGCCTCATTCCGGGAGTTCCGTCAACGTTATCGGTGCAGGTTCCGGCGGGCCGGAGACTGCGGTTCAACGGCGATCGGGTCGAGGAATCGGAGAAAGCCGCGGAGGCGCGCACGATTGTCATTCCCGCTGGCGGGGCCGATCATGCCCAACTGCAGTGGACCGATGCCATTGAAGAATCTCTGGATGAGTCTCTTGTCTTTGCGCAAACGGTTTACGCCGTCGGACTGGAACGGGACAGCCTCGACTGGCAAACGGTGACGCAGATCGACTCCTACGGCAAACGGTTTTCGCGACTGGAGTTCTCGGTGCCGAACCGGCTGGAAATCACCGATGTATCCGCGACCGGTCTGGAAGCCTGGGAGCTCAGCGACGACCCGGAAAATCCGCAACGGACTCAAGTCGTGCTGACGTTCCGTGAAGTGCTTCCCGAACGAACCCGCGTCAGCATGCGGGGCATTCAGCTGGCGACCGAGAATGACGAATGGACCGTCGCCACACTGCAGTTGAAAGGCGCGACAACGCACACTGGCGGACTCAGTCTTTCCGCTCCCGGAGAGATCCGCGTGAAGCCTCTCGAAATGGAGGGAGTTCGTCCGGCGACCCGCACCTGGAAGGCGATGGAAGGCTTCACGCCGCAAGGTCCCATGCGATTTTACGACTGGTGGCAGTCCGATTTCCTCTTCCGTCTCGCTGTCGATGAAACCTCGGGGGAAGTGCAGGCCGCGGTTTCGCAGCGGCTCGAACTGCAGGAACTGGAGATGAATCTGCTGGCGGCATTTACGTTGCAATCGTTGTTTGCCCCGCTCTACGAAATCCAGGCCGAACTCCCTGAAGGCTGGACCGTTGAAGTGATTCAACAGGATGCGTCTCCCATTGAATGGCAATACATCTCCCGCGGAGAAGGGGCCGCTAAGGTTCGCATTCCCTTGAACCCGCCATTGGCGGCTGGTCAGAAGCGATCGATTTCCATTCTCGTGCGTCGATCACGCGTTGAGGGCGACGATGGCGGCGGGATGTCGTTCGCGCTTCCCGAAATCACGCTGGCCGATGTGCAGATTCTGGAAGGCGCCTATACAGTCGCCGGCAGTTCGCGGCTCGAAGTCGTTCCGCAGGAGATTTCGGGCATGGATCCGGTCTTCTTGGGAACGCCGGACGAGTTGTTCTCCTATCGCTATCAGAACGCCGAGATTTCCGGCCGCATTGAAGTGCAGCGGAAGCCGGCCCGCTTCAACGTCATGAAACTGACGACCGTTGACGCCGATGAACTCTCGGTTGCCTTCGGGCATCGAGCCGAACTCGATCTCAGCGGCGGCGGGCTCCGCGATCTGCGAATCGTGTTGCCAGCGTCGATCACGGTGCAGGGGGAATTTCAGGTGTCCGGCGACGCCCGCATCTCGCGGCAGCAACAACGGAATGAAGAGGAACGAACAGTCTGGGATCTCAGCTTCGATCGCTATGTAACCGGAACGATTCGGCTGTCGCTGCAACTCGTGATCCCGCGTGGAGACAGCGACGAGATGTCCGTCCCTCTCCTGCAGTTTCAACAGGCCGAACTGCAGGAACAATACGTCGCATTTCTGGCAAATGAGGAACAGTATGTCGATGTGACGGCGACGTCCCAGCGCGGGACCTCGGTTTCTCCGATTGATCCCACGGACTTGCCGATGCCCGCGGAAGTCGGTGCGAAGCGTGTGGTGACCGGTTACCACCTGATCGAACCGGACACGACGATCGAGTTTACACTGGATGAGTTTACCGCTCATGCGGTGCCTCGCGCAGTCGGTCAACGGTTGTTGATCGATACGCTGCTCGTGAACGATTCCCAGATTCAGCAGCAGGCTCAGTTGTCGCTTCTTGCAGCCGGGGTGCAGAGTCTGCTGGTGACCTTGCCGGAAGGAGCAGTTCTCTGGTCGGCCACGGTCGATGGAACCCCCATGACTGTCCGCAAGCTTGACCAGGGATTCATCGTTCCGCTGCCAGCCGTGGGGACGGAAGGTCAGGAGCGGGCCATTCGTCTGCTTTACCGACGCCCGGCGGTCTCAGGAGCTGGAAGCTGGACCGAACGTCTCGACGTTCCTGAGTTTCGAGTCGATACCGGACGAAATGAAGACGCTGTTCTGCCGATTATGCAGACCGACTGGAAAGTCCATCATGCCCTCGACACGGTGCTGATGCCGGTTGATGAAACGGTCGAAGTCGTCTCGCAGCCACGGCGATCCACCTGGCTGGAACGGGTCTGGGAGCGACTGCAAACCCTCACCTGGACGACCGTGATTATGAATCTAGTCATCGGCCTGATGGTCGTCGGTGTCGTGGCGGGACTGACGCTGCTGCGGAATCGGTTCGGCTATGTCGCTTCCATCCTCGCTCTACTACTGCTGATGATCGTGATTCCGGCTTTTCTGCTTCCCACGATTCAGCCGGTTCGGGAAGCCGCCCGAAGTGGCAGAGCTCTGGGGCTCGCGCAGACGACGTCGGAAGGCGTTCAGGCTACGCCCGATGAAGACAGTTATATGCTGGGCGACTTCGAAAACGGGAACGGGCAACCCCAGGCAGACACCATTCAATCACTCGATGCCCTCAGTGATCGTGGGGGATACGATGCGCCGGCGGCTGATGTCGAAATGCAGCTGGCGATGCCAGAGTCGGCTCCGGCTGCCTCCGATTCCCCCTTCGAGCCGGCCAGGAAGCCCGCTCCCCAGAGCAGGTCGAATCCTGGACAAGTGCAAGTCGAAGATCTTGCTGCGAACATGGCCGGGCAGATTCCGGCGGCTCAACAGAAGCAGGCACGTCCCGAGAAGAAGCCCGATGGTCTGATGTCTCTGGCTGTCGGGCTGCAGATTCCCGAGCGGTTGCGAACGACGCATCTGCAGACGTTCCGTGTGCCCGAGAACGTGCGGGTCCGTGTTGTCTCGGAAGAACTCGTGTGGCATTCCCGCTGGCTCGCCGCGGCGATGATCGCCCTGATTTGCTGGGTGCTGCGAGACCTCAGTTGGGCGAAACGATTGCTGATGACGGTCGTTCTTTTCGGGATTCCTCTGGCTTTGATTGGCGTTACGCCGCGGATCTTCGATCCGGTTCTGGAAGGCATTTTAATTGGCACCTGGGTGGGACTGTTCGCCTGGATGCTGCGGACCACGGTTCTGCTGATCGGTCGAGCCTGTCAGATGTGCGGGCAATTCTTCGCGAAGCTCAAACCCGCCTCGGCCGCTGCGGGAATCGGTCTGCTATTGATCTGCTCGTCTGGCATCGCCGATGACAGAATGCCAGCTGCCACACCGGTTGTTCCAAAGCCGGAGAGCGAGGAAAAGATTCCGCTCGTCTTCCCGTATGCTCAAGGGACTTCTCCGTTGGCGGCTCAGCGGGTCTTCGTGCCGAAGGATCACTATCTCGAACTTTGGCGAGCCACCAATGCGGAGGAGTTCGCCGAGCCGGCTCCTGTCGACTATCAGGTCAGCGAAGCCTCTTATGTCGTGTCCGTGCAGGCCGCGGAAGAGGGCGCACAGAAGTCGGGACAGGCTGTCGCGATGAAAGCCCGTTATGTCGTTCGCAGCTATCGGGATCAGCCACAACTCGTTCCGCTGCCTATCGCCCCGCTGTTACTGCAGTCGATCGAAGTGAACGGCAAACCGGTGACTGCTTCCACGGACGCCGGAGTCAGCACGAACGTGCTTATCGGCAGCAAAGGACTGCACCTTGTCGATGTCAATTTCCTGATCCCCGCCAGCGCGATCGGCACCGCCGGTCAGTTCAGTGTCAGACTGGATCCGGTTGCTTCGGGCTCAATGTCCTTCGCCTTACCGGCTGCCGATGTGCAACTGCGGGTGAACGATGGGGAAGTTCCATTCGAACTCGTGGAGCAGGACGGCACCACGTACGCCGAGTTCGCTGTCGCTGCGGGCGGTGAGTATCGCCTCTCCTGGCAGCCGAAGGTCTCTTCTGCTCAACTCCAGTTTCTATCGAGCGAATCGACGCGGCAGGTGCTCGTTCGGGAAGTCGGCGTCGAACTGCGGTATGCGTTCAAATTCCAAATTGCCCAGGGAAGCTTCTCCGAAGTTCTGTTCGAAATGCCGGGATCGGTCGCCTTGAAGTCACTTTCCGGTCAGGACCTCGCCGGCTGGCAGAAGCAGGCCGATGGGCGACTGCGGGTGCTTCTCAAGCGATCGGTCGAAGACAGCACGACGATCACGATGTCGCTGTTCGCCCCGTTGAGTGTATCGACGGAACGCCAGCAGTTCGTCTGTCCCGATGTCATTCCGCAAGGCGTGACCCGGGAGATCGGCACCTGGGCGATTGGCTGGGAGCCGCTGCTCGACGTCATCGTCTCCTCGACCGATGGCGTGCGGCAACTGGGAGCCGATCAATTCAAGCCAATCGACAACCTGCGAATCCTCTCGGCCATCGAACGGGTCTATCGGTTTTCCGGACGCCCGCAGAAAATCACGCTCGAGATTCGCCGCGAACCCACACAGGCCGATGTCACCCATTACACGTTGCTCGATTTGCAACCGCATAAAACGCAGGTCGCCACGGTGCTCGATGCCGTTCTGAAAGGGGAGCCGCGGCTGTCGGTCGATGTCACTCTGCCCGCCGGAATGCAGGTGGTTGAGGTTCAAGGGCAGTCGATTCAGGACTGGTTCCATACTTCGGCCGGTCAGGATCAGCCCGACACATTGACGGTCCTGTTTTCCGATCCGCAGCAGGGAAAGATCCGGGTTGCCGTTCGAGGGTTCATTCAACAAGAGTTAAGTGCCGGGAGCGAGTTGACTCTGCAGGGACTTCGTATGAATGGTGCGACAACCTCCCGCGAATATACAGGCATTGGAGCCTCGGCTGCGTTCGGGATTGTGGTGACGGAGACCGGTTCGGCACAGACGTTGGCTGCGGAGAATCTGCCGGAAGTGATGCGGTCGGTCGCCCAGTTCCCCTTGCGGATCGGCTTCGTTCAGTCGCAGGGTGAGTCGACTCCGGTGCGGATACGACTGACTCAGGAAGATGCTCAGCTCAAAGCGAGTTCGGTGACCGTGCTCGCCGTGACGGATGTCTCGATCGATTACGGCATCTCGATGCAATGGACGATTTCGAAAGCCGGAACGGACCGATTCGGCTTTATCGGTCCCGCCTGGATGGAGGATCGCATCGAGTTCGAACCCGATGGCATCCGACAGATCCGCACGGAGCAGGTCGATGAACAGAGAACGCTCTGGATTATCGAAACTCGCACGCCTCAAACTTCGGCGTTCTTCGCCAGCGCGGTCATCTCGCTTCCCTATCCGTCCGATCAAACGGTACGAACGCCGTTGATTCGCTTTGTTGACGCCGGAGCATCATCGGATGCCGACGCGACCGAACTTTCCATTCAGGGAAACTATGCAGTCCTCGTCAATCTTGGTCAGCAGACGCTGGAACCGATCTCTCAGCACGGCTCGTATCTGGTCGCTCGGAATGAACTGCCGTTGAAGGTTCCCCCCTCCCTGGCACAACGGGCAATGGAGATTATCCGAGTGACACCGGCCGTGGTGCCGAGCTGGGAACTGAAGCCCCTGGAAGAGCAGGAATCGCCTGCTGCGACAATCTTCTTTGCCGAGCTGACAACCGTAATCGATCGTCCGGGGACGTATCGCACCCAGGTCACGTACACCGTCAAGAACCGCAGGCGTCAGTTTCTGCCCGTCCAGCTTCCAGAAGGCGAACAGTTGTTGTCGGTCGTTGTCGATGGCAGAGCCGCTCGGGCGGTTCGTCGCACCATCGACGGGAAGGAACTCTATCTGGTGCCGTTGCCGCCGGGAGGCGCGGCGAACTTGGCCTATGAAGTCCGAATGGTCACGCAGGGAGAACTTGATGCCGGTCTTGGAGCCGCCTGGTGGGGCCGGGCGCTGGAGTTGAAACGCCCGGACATTCTGTCTCGCGAGGTATCGGCTGAGTTTGGCGTACCTGTGCTCTATACCGTCTGGCGGGTGAGCACGCCGGATGACTACATCGTCACGGCGGTCGAAGGGACTGCCACGAATATGAGCACCGCCGAGAGCAAGGCGGTCAGCGACGTTCGCGTCTACAACCGTCTGCAGGAACTCTCGGAACTGGCCGACATCGCACGGAGCAAAGCCTACTCCTACAAGCAGCGGGCTCTGGCGGTGAGCAACTATAAGAGCCTCAAGAAAGGACTGGCCGATGCCGCCCGGGAAGGGGAGGTTGCCGAATCGATTCAGCAGCAGATTCAGGCCGTCGACAATGCTCCCGACCAGATCGACGATCAGCGAGCTCTGATGGGCGAGCCGGTCTCGGGAGCCGAGTCGCAGTCCCTGGGACGACTGTTCGTGCTCGGCTGCAACCAGGATATCCAGGTCTCGAACGGATTCTCGGCACAGAATCGGTCGATGAGTTCTGGGCTGGAACAGGACGGGACCGTCGAATTCTCCAGACACTATTTTCAGCTGGAAAAGGCGACGCCACCGGCGAACGATAAAAAGGGCAAAGATCGGATGCAGCTGCAGGAACGTGAGCTGAATCGTCGAAAGTTGCTCGAAGAGAGTGTTCGCCAGAACTCCATTGTCATCGAGCAGCGTCAGCTCAATATGGGGCGGAGCAGTGGGGTGGCGAAAGGCAATGCTCCGATCGAGTCAAAGCGGGAACTGGAACAGCTGGAGCGTTTTTCCGTTCCGCAGATCCTCTCCGAGGATCTTGGCATCACGAATTCATTCTCAGACTTTGTCACGGTTCCGGAGATCACTGATGAAAGCGGCCTGGCCTCAGCGCGAGGGGGAGAGATCGTCATCGATCTCGATCGACTGGCCGAACAGGCGCCCCCAACCCGTGGAGAGTCGGTGATCGGGCTCTCACTGCCGATTGAACTGCCGGTTTACGGACAGCCGACTGTCTTCTCGAAGGTCGGCGGAGATCCGCAGCTCACGATTCGCGTCCAATCGGCCGAACGTGTCGGCACACTCCTCGGCTGGGGCTGGCTGGTCCTCTGTAGTGGACTCATTGTTGCTCTGGTCATCGTGAGCCTCCGCTCAAGCGACGCCGCTGCCCGGAAACGTCCGGTCTGCGGCGTTCTCATCCTGATGGGCCTCGCCCTGTTCGTCATCCTCCCCAGCGGCTCCGGCTGGCTGGCGATGCTCCTGATCATCGGAGCCTGCATCGCCGCCTTCCGTAAACCGCGGGAAGAAACCTCGACGGAATCTGCCGTGGCCACGTAGGATGCTTTTCGCTGAACCCAGTTGCATCTGTAGCGGCGGCATCCTGCCGCCGAAGGGACGTGGTTGACTGCTACGTCCGTGAGAGCAGATCGGAGCGGCGCAGCCGTTGGAGAGTGCACCTCTCGCGAAGCTCAACTTGCAGAAAGTGGAGGAAAGGCGAAATGGAAGTGTGCCTGCCATTCCTTACCCCTTCTGATGGGTCACGCACAATCGGCGGCAGGATGCCGCCGCTACGACTGGATCAGCACTGGGGTGCCACTGGCGTCTCGCCAGTGCTCATGCTTGAGCCCCCATGCTTGCGGCCAGACCTCGGAAGGGACGTGGCTGATCGTGACGTTCGGAAGAGCACATCGACTCATCCATGATTCGAGTCGATGCTGGACGCTGTGTCTTCAAGAAAGCAGCGCGCATTCGGCGACAGGATGCCGCCGCAATGGGCGGGTACTCAACGGGCGTGGAGCAGTTCTTTCAGCACTTTCGCTCCGCGTTCGAGCGTTTGCTCGGTTGCGGCGTACGAGATCCGGAAGTGCGTGTCCTTGCTGCTGAAGACATTGCCGGGGATGATGAGCAGGTTACGGGCGATCGCTTCTTTTACGAATTCCGTTCCGGTGCCCCAGGGAGCTTTGACGAACAGATAAAAGGCTCCGCCGGCTCCGTGAATCTCGTAATCCTTGAGCTGGTCGAGCATGTAGTCCCGCTTGCCGCGATAGTCGTTGACTTCGTTTGTCATATCAACATCGCAGGCGGCCAGAGCGGCCCATTGAGCAGGATGCGGCGAACAGACAAACGTAAACTGCTGCAGTTTGAGCATCTGCTGCACGATGTGCTGCGGGCCGTGACAGAAGCCGACGCGGTGACCGGTCATCGAGTGCGACTTGCTGAAGCCGTCGATGACGATCGTCTGCGGATTGTACTCGACCGGGCTGCAGAAATTGTCGTCGTAACAGAAGGTGCGATAGATCTCATCGCTGATCAGCGCGATGTCGTGCTTCATCGCCAGTTCGGCCAGTCCCTGCACTTCTTCGGGACTGGGGACGGCTCCCGTGGGATTGCTCGGGCTGTTGAAGAGAATGACCTTGGTGCGATCGGTGATGGCCGCGGCAACCTTGTCGATGTCGATCCTGAAGTCGGGGTAGGTGTCGATCTGGACGACTTTTCCGCCGGCGAGGGTCGTCAGATGCTTGTACATCACGAACCAGGGATCGAAAACGATGACTTCGTCACCCGGGTTGACCAGCGTGCACAGAGCCAGCATCAGGCCGCCACTGGTGCCGCTGGTGATGAACGCCTTGCGATCGTCCTGTCCGTATTCGCGATCGACATCGGCCTGAATCCGATCGATCAGCGGCTTGATTCCCTGCGTCTGGCTGTAAGCGTTTTTTCCGCTTTCGATGGCCTGATGAAACGCTTCTTTGATCGGCTCGGGCGTGTCGAAGTGCGGCTGCCCGATGCTGAGGTTGATCGGGTCGGTCATCGTCGCGGCCAGGTCGAAGACCTTACGAATTCCGGACGCATCGATATTCCGCATCCGGTCAGAAATCCAGTTCTCACTCATCGCTGTTGTTCCTGATCGGAAAGTTCGGCTTCGGGGGGAGCATTACAGTCTGTAGGGTGCGTCTTGACGCACCAATCGGATCGAAGATCTAGTGGGTGATCTCTTGACGTTGTCTGGGAGAATCCGAATGCGTCTTTCGGCCTGGCGGCGACGTTCGTGGAGGTCGCGGTCGTGTAGTCGGTGCGTCAAGACGCACCCTACTTCTCTAGCGAGACAGCTCTATCAGGACCGTCGAGAACGTCAGGCGGTTCGCTTTTTCAGGAGTTCGAGGACGGTTCTCAGCAGGACGCCGGTGGCGCCGCCGTCGCGTTCGGGTTTGCTTTCCGAGCGGAAGGCCGGGCCGGCGATGTCGCAGTGAATCCACGGGGTCTCGCTGACAAACTTTTCCAGGAACTTGGCCGCGGTGATCGCTCCGCCCCAGCGGGCGCCGACATTGCGGCAGTCGGCCACGTCGGACTTGAGCTGATCGTTGAACGAGTCGCACATCGGCAGCTGCCAGACCTTTTCTCCGGTTGCGTCGGCGGCCTGAACGAATTCGTCACACCAGTCCTGCGAGTTGGTGAAGAGACCCGAATAATCTTCGCCGAGCGCGACGACACAGGAGCCGGTCAGCGTGGCGAAGTCGATCATCTTCTCGCAGCCATCATCGACGGCGTAGCAGAGGACATCGGCCAGAACGAGACGTCCTTCGGCATCGGTGTTGAGAACTTCGATGGTCGTGCCGTTGCGGGCGGTGAGGATATCGCCGACGCGATAGGAACGCCCACTGATCATGTTTTCGACGAGGCCACAGTAGCCGCGAACGTTGATCGGCAGCTTCAGGGCGGCAACCGCGTGCATCAAACCGAGCACGGTGGCGGCTCCTGACATGTCCGACTTCATCGTCTTCATGCTGTCGCTCGGCTTGATCGACAATCCGCCGCTGTCGTACGTCACGCCTTTGCCGATCAGCGAGATAAACGGGGCATCGCCGGCGCCCTTGTATTCGAGCTTGACCATTCGCGGCGGCTGGTCGGAGCCTTTGGCGACCGCCAGCATCGATCCCATCTTTTCCTTCTTGAGCTGAGCTTCGTCGAAGATCTGACAGGTCAGCCCGACTTCGCCCGCCAGTGAGGCGGCTCGATCGGCGAACGTGGTCGGCGTGACTTCGCTCGCACAGCGGTTGATCAGGTCGCGGGTGATGTTGATCGACTGGCCGAGAATCCGCCCGTTGGCAACCGCCTGATCGGCGTTGTCACCCGCGTTGAGCAGCTGGACCGATTTGTAGGGAAACTTCTTCTTTTCCTGCTGATAAACGCCCTGCGTCAGCACGCCGACTTCGATTGCAGCCGCGGCCAGTTCGAGCTGCCGCTGCTGATCGATCTGTGAGTTCTCGACCGGCGGGAGCACCCAGGCGATGTTCCGATCGGCTTTGTCGCAGAGCACACGAGCCGCGGTGCAGAAGGCTTTGAACCGGCTGCCTTCATTGTCGACACCGGCGTCGGCCTTGCCCATTCCGACGAGCAACACTCGGGCGGGAAGAGGGGCGGCCTGTCCGTAAAGCAGGCGCGTTTCGCCCGCTTTCTTGGGCATGTCGTCCGATTCAATGAGACGCGGGAGAAGTTGCTCGACCGCTCCGGCCAGTTCCTGAGGAACCGACGATGCCGATCCATTGCTGATGAACAGCACCAGACCCTCGAGTTTCTTGTCCGACGAAAGCTCCTGAGCAGCGCGAATATCCATCTCGATCGTTTCTCCTTATTGAATCGTGTTCCTTGCCGCCATTCCGAAGGACGGGCGGTTCCGTTCCGGCACGGACAGTCGGCTTCGGAGTCTGCGTTACAGACTCACTACGAACTGAGACACCGCATAGCTGACGTACATGATCAGCAGCGGAATGCCCATCCAGCGACTGAAGTGGCCGACGCGGGTGGCCCGGAAAATACAGGCTCGGAAGTAAACCAGAATCAGCATCATGGCGGGCAGATGCAGCTTCAGAAAGATATCCGGCAGCTTGGCGCCCGCCTCGACAATCGGCAGCGGAGCCGCAGCGGCAGCCGCCCCGGTGACGAACAGAATGTTCAGAATGTCGGCTCCCAGCACGTTGCCGACCAGCAGTTCGGGATGCCCCCGGCGAATCGCCGTGTACCCGACCACCAGTTCCGGTAGCGAAGTTCCCAGAGCCACCAGTGTCGCGGCGATCACGAGCTGAGGAATGCCAATGCGGATGGCCAGCTCCGAGACCGATTCAATGGCGAAATGACCGGAAAAGATGACGACCACCAGCCCGGCGATCATCATTCCTATCAGGGCGACGGCCCCCTTTTCAGTCACGTGCTCATCGGCGACGTGGACTTCTTCGTTGGGTTCGACATGTTCGGCGATGTTCTCAGATACACGAGCCGTCATCTCCATCGGATGTCGTCGCGACCATTTCACGGAGAACACCATGTAGACGCCGAGCAGAACCAGCAGGCCGATGCCGACGGGCCGCGTGATCTGAGCGTTGTCGCCGTCGCGGAAGTACATGAAATAGCAGATCGCGCTCAGCAGAGCCGCCGAGCCAAACTGCACCCAGCCCTGCCGGGAGAGGATGAACTTGTCAGCAGGCAGTCGGACCATCAGGCAGCCAAGGCCGAAAATCAGGGCGGAATCACAGATGACCGAACCGATCGCGTTCCCCAGAGCCAGCCCGGCATTGCCGTTCCAGGCGGCGAGGACGGAGACGGCGCATTCAGGAGTCGTTGTTCCGAGCGAGACAATCGTCGCTCCGACAACCACTTCCGGCATGCCGATTCGATAGGCCAGAGCGGAAGCTCCTTCGACCAGCCATTCCGCTCCCATCCGCAGGAAGTACAGACCGCCGATGGCGTAGATCAGCAGCAGGATCGAGTTGGCGTCCGCGAACCAGTGATGGGGAATGAGATGTTCCAAAACGACCTTTCGAGCCAGCGTGATGAGGGGTGAGCGCGGAACGGACCGCGACCACGGTGCTCATAACGCGTCAACTCTATCCGCTGTCGCCTATCCCCTCAACTGTGGCGAAATGGGGAAGAGCGGGCCGATTACGGTTGAGAGAGGAACGGATCGGCCGAATCCGGGCCCTGCAGAGCAGCGGCGGGCACGACCTTCGACTCCCCCGCAGACGGCTTTCCGGCCAGATTTCCGGCATTGAAGATCGGCTTGCCCAAGGCAAACTGCTCCGGCGCCTGCTCGTACTCGGCCAGGGCTTCCGGCAGCATCGCTTCGAGATCGGCGGCCCGGCGTTCGTCAGATGGGTGAGTCGACATGAATTCCGGCGGCTTCTCGGCGTTCAACTCCGAGAAGCGCTTCCAGAATCGGGGAGCTTCCCGCGGGTCGTACCCGGCTCGCGACATCAGAATCAGCCCAATCTCATCGGCTTCCGATTCATGCTTGCGGCTGTAGGGAAGAATGTATCCATACTGAGAGGCGGCTCCGAAGAGGGCCCGGATGCGTTCCTGCTCCTTCTTCTCCCGATCCTTCGAATAGAAGTCGACCATTTTTCCGGCAGCCGTCACGGCTCCCTGCTGCGTCATCCGCTCGCCGCCGTGACGTGCGATCGCGTGAGCGACTTCATGCGACATCACCACGGCCAGACCGGCTTCGTTCTCGCAGATCGGCAGAATCCCTTCGTAGATAGCAACCTTTCCACCCGGCAGGGCGAAGGCGTTGGCCGTCGGCGAATCGATCACGCGGAATTCCCACAGGTATTCATCGTGACCGGAGGCCTCAGCGATTCGTTTCCCGACCCGGTTGACCATCTCGATGTAATGCTGATTGGTCGAGATCTTCTCTTCAGCCAGGATCTCTTCATAGGCCTGCATGCCGAGCTGAACCTCGTGCTGCTCGGGAATCAACACGAGCTGCTTGCGGTTGCTGACTGGCGTGGAACGGCAGCCGAAAGCGACCAGTCCGGAGACCAGCAGCACGGCGACCAGAAGAATACGGAAAGAAAACATCGCTGCGTCTCCATCAGGGGAGGGCGTCTGTGCGCGCAAAAAGTCTGTCAGTTCAATGCGCGGAATTTAGCAGCGATCCCCGAATCGCCTCAACGGGATTTCTTTCCGGCTTCCTCTTGACACCCCCCATCGAACGCCGCTCACGAGTGGTCTCGCCGTAAGTGTCGCAGTAGTGGTTTGTTACGGAATATTGGTCGATTCGTTCAATTCGTCAGCGGAGCGTTTTCCGCCTGTCGCTTTGCAGAATTTACAAAATCTTTGTCGGCAAACGGGCTTTTGACGTCCCGACAGGCGGCTGGAATTCGCCCTGTATCTCATGAGGAGTTCAAAACAAGTCACTGAAAACAGACTCAATCAAATACAAAGGGACGAAATCATGACGCTTTCCAATGCTGCCAAACTGTTCGTTGCTGTTGCTGCTGTTTCCTTCGCTGCTGTCTCGGCTCAGGCCGGCGACCGGCTCTATCTGGTCAAGCCGGAACTGGATCATCATCACCACGATGAGATTCCCAAGCTCGGCTTCTACGGTCGCCAGACCTGCAACGGAATGGTTGTAAAGGGAGTCGTGAAAGGGACTGAAGCCTGGCGGATTGGTCTGGAAGAAGGGGACGTGATTCTCAGCATCGACGGCTACCGTCTGACTCACGACGGCGACTATGAACGAGCCCTGCGTCGAGCCGGCCATCGAGCTGACCTGCGAGTCCGGGACGTCCGCGGCCGAGGCATCTTCACCATCCACGCCGACCTCGATCGCTG
This sequence comes from Planctomycetaceae bacterium, assembly GCA_017795105.1. Lineage (GTDB taxonomy): Bacteria > Planctomycetota > Planctomycetia > Planctomycetales > Planctomycetaceae > Rubinisphaera. The sequence continues at coordinate 2,896,244 of CP051247.1, read as the reverse complement.
CCGCGGTGAGATCCGGTACTACTCATACCGCGACTAACAGATAACCGGGACCGCTGCCTGTCCCGCAAAGCCGCCTTCGGAAACGAGGGTGGCTTTTTTTGTTGGTGCTGCCTGAACGCAGACGACCCTGGACGTATGGTTATTCCCGGTTGCTTCCACTAGGATAGCATCGCCAGAAAAGCCCTTGCGAATTTACGACGTGCGGAATGATTGAATGCCGGATTCTGTCTATATCAACGCTCTCGGCAAATGCCTGCCGGGGCATCCGGTTTCCAATTCTGAGATGGAAGACTACATCGGTCGCATCCACGGGCGTCCCTCCCGGCTCGGCAAAATCGCCTTACGGCACAACCAGATTCAACAGCGTTACTATGCGATCCAGCCGGATGGCTCGACGGATTGGACGGTGGCCCGCCTGCAGCACATGGCACTGGAAGATGCTCTGCGGCAATCGGAGATCGTTCCGCGAGATCTCTCGTTCCTCGCGTGCGGCACTTCTCAGAACGATGTGCTCGTGCCGGGTATCGGGAGCATGGTTCACGCGGAAAGCCGGTTGCCCCCACTGGAGGTGGCCAGTTTCCAGAGTGTTTGTGCCAGCAGCATGATGGCCCTGAAGTACGCCCTGCTTCAGATCCAGTCGGGAGAACATACGACTGCGGCTGTCACCGCGGGTGAGTTTGCCAGTCGCTTCTTCCGCCCCGGGCATTACGAAGGAACCGTTGCTCTGAACGCCGATGAGGGACTCCCGCTGGCGGCGGAGTATCTCCGGTGGACTCTCTCGGATGGAGCAGGAGCCGCCATTCTCGAAGCGAAACCGAATTCTCATGGTCGCAGCCTGCGAATCGACTGGATCCGGCTTCGATCGTTCGCCGACCGGTTCGATGCCTGCATGGTCGCCGGTAAACCACTGCCACAGTTCAGCGAGAGTCCACAGCCATGGAACCTGCACGCGACTCTTGATGACGCTATTCAACAGGGAGCGTTTTTCCTCTGGCAGGACTTCGACCTACTGGAGCAGATGCTGCCGGTTTGGGTGAATGCCTACGTCACCCTGATTCGAGAAGGACTGATTCGCGTCGACGAAATCGATCTGTTTCTCTGTCACTACTCCACGCATGGTCTGCGAAAGCAGCTGGTTCCGCTCATGGAGAAAGCCGGCTGCATGATTCCTGAAGAGCGATGGTTCAATAATCTCTACACACGCGGAAACACCGGCTCGGCGTCTCTGCTGCTGATGCTGGAAGAACTCTTGAATGAAGGACGTCTCGTACCCGGACAGCGATTATTGTGCGCGGTTCCCGAAAGCGGGCGGGCGATCGTTTCATTTATGCAGTTAACTGTTATTTGAGCGACTATTCACGATAAAGGTTAATACTGTGTCACAACTGGCGGAAGCGGTCTTACAGGATCTGTTGATTGTCTGGAGCGATTTTGATTCACAGCTGAATCAGGTGCCGATCATCGAGAAGCTGCAGCGGAAGAAGTTTCGTCTCGAAGACTATCGCACGCTGCTGCTTAACCTGCGGCAACAGGTCATCGAGGGCTCTGGCTGGATCAGCAGAGCGGCCTCATCGATGACGCCACCGTTCGCGGAGTTCCGATCGCGACTGCTGCAGCATGCCGTCACCGAACATCGCGATTATGAACTCCTCGAACAGGACTTTCTTTCCGTCGGCGGGACGCTGGAAGAGATTCAGGCGGCCAGCAAGAACATTGGCTCTGAGGCATTTTCGGCTTGCATGTATCATCAGGCATCACAGCCCAATCCGTTGCCGTTGCTGGGAGCGATGTTCATTATCGAAGGGCTTGGCCAGCACAAAGCCTCGCAATGGGGCAGGGCGATCAAGGAGCAGTTGCAGCTGGACGCGGATCAGGTGAAGTTCCTGCTGTATCATGGCGAGAACGATCCCTCTCACATGGAAGAGTTCCATGAACTGTTAACGTTGAACGACTGGCTGACGGAAGCAACGGCAGAGCGAACCGTGACGATCGCGAAAGTCGTCGCCCGTCTCTATCGCCTGCAACTCGAAGAACTCGAGTAAAAAGGACCTGCATCGTGGAACCTGTGCTCCTGGAAGCTCGGCAGAATCGAGCCGATAATCCCAATCCCTGGCTCGCACTCTATCTCGACAGCAACAGCTATCTCGACGACAGCGTCAAGAAGGCTCTGCTGAAGACGACAGCATCGTGGAGTCGGCGATTCGTGTTCCCGATTCTGATGCCGCTGTCGCGTCTGGCACTGGCGTTTGTCAAACTCTTCAAGGTGATCAGTCCGTACTGGCCCAACTCCAGCTGGCTGTTGCACCACATGATTTACTACGGACTGAAGTGGTTCGTCACGCCGGAAGCCAACTATCTGATTCTCAGACACTTCAACATCGGCAGTGAAAACCTGAAGTTCATTGAGACGAACGTTCCCGGAATCAGCATCAGTTCCACGAAGCCGCTCAAACCGAAAACGCTGGAAGATCTGATCGACGACACGTTCCTGATCCACGATCTCAACATCTACAACTTCGTGATCGAGCTCAACGATCAGCTGAATTCGCATCAGCAGGAAATCGTCGCCGCTGATCAGTTGACGTTCGATTGCATCTCGGAAGACGGTTTCGGAATCGACATCAACAAGCTGCCGAATCGCTGGCACAACTTCATCGATCTCAGCACGGCTCTCGAAGTGTACACGCCGATGTATGCGCTGTTCCTGACCGATTCCGATTTCTGGCGCGCCAGCAATTCCCTGCAACTCGACCAGACAATCGCTCTGTATCTGGCCCGTGTCCTCGGCAAGCCAGAGATGTCGGCACTCGTCAACAACCGACATCCGATGATTCCCGACTCCATTCTATCGACGGCGTTCCGCCTGATGTTGCATGGTCACGACGCCGAAGCGATGCATGGGCTCCTTCGCAGAATGAAAAAGCAGGCCGTGACCAACTTCCCCAACGAAACGGAACAGTCCGCGGCAGACTCCTGAGCGGAATGTTGCCCCTGCGGAAACTCGAACCCATCCCTGGCATTCGGTCTTCGCTTGAGCAGCAGAGTCATTACGACTTCGCGCTATAGCTGGTCATCAGATTGCGATAGGCCGGCAGATGATTGGCGAACAGTGTTCCCAGTCCTTCAATATCGTTTCGCCAGTCGCGATGCAGTTCTCCGGCGACGGCAAACCAGGTCATCAACTGAGCACCCGCCTGTTCCATCCGCGACCATGCCGCCTCGCGGGTCGTTGTGTTGAAGGTGCCCGAGGCGTCGGCGACGACGAAGACCTCGAAACCTTCTTCGATGGCCGAGAGAACCGGAAATGCCACGCAGACTTCCGTCACCACGCCGGCGACGATCAGCTGTTTGCGCCCCGTTTCTTTCACCGCTTTCACGAAGTCTTCGTTGTCCCAGGCATTGATCTGTCCCGGCCGGGCAATGTAAGGCGCCTCCGGGAACTTCTCTTTGAGCTCCGGTACCAGCGGCCCGTTCGGACCGTCTTCGAAGCTCGTTGTCAGGATCGTGGGCAGCTTGAAATACTTCGCCAGATCGGCGAGGGCCAGCACGTTGTTCTTGAACTCATCCGGCGAGAAGTCGGCTACCAGGTTACACAGTCCGGACTGATGATCGACCAGCAGCACGGCTGCTTCATTCTTATCGAGCTTACGGTACTTCGGATTCGCAGCCATTCCAGCACGTTCCTTCCTTCAGATTCGTCGGGAGAGATCCTTCTCGGTCAGTGAGGGGAGCGGTCCCCGACTCTTCAAGGTTTGAGAACCATCCTATCCTGAGTGTACAACTTTGAGGTGGTGTGCAAGGCGCGAATTCTCAAGGTGTTATCGCGAACCGGCCGGCAACGATTGGGAGAAGCAGGTGGGGCTCGATTACGTCGAAGTCATCATGGAGATTGAAGATCTGTTTCAGATCGAAATCGACGACGAAGCCGGAGCCGAGATCCGCACGGTCGGCGACCTTTATGGAGTCGTGCTGGAGAAGCTTGACCAGCAGCGACTGGCGGCGGAGACAACGGGCGGCTGCCCAACCATTCCGCCCTTCCTGAATATTCGCAACGCGATCGTTTCGCTCGTGTCTGTCGAACGGAAAGCGGTTCGTCCGAGTTCGCATCTTGAAGATCTGCTTCCGCAAAACCAGCGCATTCTCCTCTGGCGAGAACTGCAGCAACGCCTGCAACTTCCATTGCCGCCGCTCGTGCTGGCCGATTCCCTTCGCACCGGCCTGCTGAGTGTCTCGCTCGTCGTCTTCCTCACGGCTGCTGTTCTGCTGGTTGCCGGGGGCGGGATGAACGGCTTTGCCCTGGCGGTCTCGATGGGAGTGATCATCGGCTGCCTGCTTTACCTCGGCACCCGTCCGCTGGTCACGACGTTCCCTCCCGGCTGCAGCACCGTCGCCGACATCGTCCGTCGAGTCCGCCCACCTTATCACCCGTCAAACCGACTCACCCCAATCCCGACCGACCCGAATCAGATCTGGCAACTGGTTGTGCAGACAGTCGCAGAAACACTCAACGAACCCGCAAACCACATTGAACCTCAAACGAGATTCTACGAAGACCTCCGCTGCGGATGACCGTGTTGATAAAGTAAAGGTTGGCCCAGACACTTGCGTCGGGGTGACGCAGTCACAAGAGGCCGTTGACCAGGGTGAAATGATTCAGGGGATGACTCTAGTCGGGGAGCCGCACGAACGGAACACGTTCCACACCCGCTTCCTGTTGCTCCGCAACCCAGACGTGCACGTCTGGGCCATCCCGTTCAATCGAAAACCGTGCGTAACCAATCCCTTTGTGCAGTGTCAGACCTCGCAGGAGAGAAACATAGGTGACTGGAAAGTACTGGCAACAACTCGAAATTCCACAGTTCTGTGAACGGCTGCTCGTCTTCTCCGTTCCAATAGGGGATCGCGTGCTCGTGGCCTCTTATGAAGGTATGCATCTGATTCAGTTGAACGAATCTGTCACCGTTTCCACGGACCTCGATTACTTCGAATACGACTGTTTCGATCCAGAAACCGGCCTCGCCGAATACGATGGAGAATTATGGAACATGGTCGGCCTCTATCCCGGCAAGCCAATCAGGCAAAGCCCCCAGGGGGAGGAGCTGAGGCTCGATACGAACCAACAGGAGATCTCCGTTTGGGAACAAGACCATCGCCGGTGGTTCTCACCATTCGAAAACTTCTCAGGCGACTGGGCCGCTGCGACATTCTCTCCCGATGGAAATCATATCGTGCTCGGATGCCCGTATGATTTCGATTTTCGAGTCTGGAAGAGATTGGGAGAGTAGAGAGATTGCGTGCCGCTCTTCGGGTGAATGAAAGGATGGCCCGGAAGTTTACTTCCGGGTGACGCAGTCACAAGCAGCCGGGCGTTGACGATGGGAGGACGACAAGCTTCCCAGTACAAACCTCCCGGCCCACGCTGCATCGCGACGCGACACACCGTCAGGAAAGCGATAAGCTGATGGACATCCGGCGTCAAAGATTACTGACGCACGTTGGGCAACGACTCGTTCTCATCGGAGAGTGAATTATGTCTCGCTGGTTGGTCGCGCTTCTTCTTGCTTTTCCCGTCCTCGCCCATGCTGCACCCAAAGACGATCTCAAGAAACCCGCTGAGTGGTTTCGGTCCGATGTCGGTCGCGAGCGCGTCGCGAATGTGATTTCGTGGCAAGATGCGAACGGGGCGTGGCCGAAGAATCGGGATAATTCGGCGGAGGCGTATCAGGGCGATCCCGCGAAGCTGCAGGGGACGTTCGACAATCGGGCGACCGTCAATGAACTCCGGCTGCTGGCTCGGGCGTTGGCGGCGACCGATAATGCGGCGGCCCGGGAGGCGTTTCTGAAGGGGTTGCGGTGCATTCTCCAGGCTCAGTACGAGAACGGCGGGTGGCCGCAGAGTCCCGAGCCGCGGGGGTATGCTCAGCACATCACCTTCAACGATGACACGATGATCGGGCTGATGACGTTTCTACGGGAAGTGCACGAGGACAAACTCTATGCGTTCGTGCAGGCCGAGCTGCGTAATCAGGCAGGCGCTGCAGTGGACCGGGGCGTGGAGTGCATCGTGAACTGTCAGGTGCGGATCGACGGCCGGCTGACCGTCTGGTGTGCTCAGCACGATAGAGACTCCCTCGCTCCAGCTGGGGCTCGGGTGTACGAGCATCCTTCGTTGAGTGGGTTCGAAAGTGTCGGCATCGCCTGCTTTCTGATGAGTCTGGACGAGCCGTCGGACGACGTGCAGCGAGCCGTGCGGGAGGCTGTCGAATGGTTTCGGGATTCGCAGATCACCGGCGTTCGTCTCGAAAAAGTTGATGGCGATCTGAAGGTGATCAAAGACAAGTCCGCCAAGCCGATCTGGGCTCGCTTTTATGAGCTCGATACGAACCGTCCGATCTTCAGCGGCCGGGACGGAGTGATCCGGTATAACATCGCCGAGATCGAACCCGAACGCCGCAACGGCTACGCCTGGTACGGCAACTGGGGAGAAAAGGTCGAAGCCTGCTGGGACCGGTGCGAGTGGAAGTGATGTGCCGGGTGGCACTGGCTCTGCCAGTGCAGTTCGTTCCTCATCGTTCGACTGAAGCACTGGCGGAGCCAGTGGCACACGATGATGTGTATTCTTCCAAAGGTAGCCCCGGTTGCTCCGCTACCGGGGCCGACGCAGTCGGCAAGAGGTTTCGACGGGCCGCTCAGAGCACGACGTCCTGTGGCTTCGCTAACCCGGTTGAATCAACCGGGGCTACCCTGTCGCGGAGTTCCGGCTATGCTGAAGGAGATGTGTTTTCTTCGGTCCCGCTCGTCGTCATGAACGGAAACTGGGTGTGATGATTTCGTTCGTGATACCTGCTCATAACGAGGAGGCGTGTCTGGCGGGGACGCTGGAGACGCTGATGGCTTCTGCTGAAGAGGTCGGGCAGCCGTATGAGGTGATCGTCGTTAACGATGCCTCGACTGACGCGACCGGCGAGATTGCCCGGCGGTTCAATGTGCGGGTGCTCGATGTGGAGCATCGACATATTGCCGCGACACGCAACGCCGGTGGTCGGGTGGCTCAGGGGGACGTGCTGTTCTTCATCGATGCCGACACGCAGGTCAACGCGGCGGCCATTCGAGCCGGGGTGAAGGCGATTGAACAGGGAGCGGTTGGCGGCGGCTGTCACTTCGGCTACGCCGGCTCGATTCCGCGGTGGGCTCACGTGCTGCTCTGGCTCGGCAACACGATCGGGCGGATGTTGCCGGTCTGCGGCGGAGCGTGCATGTTCTGCAGCCGGGACGCGTTCGCAGCCGTCGGGGGATTCCCCGAGCGATACTTCGCCGCTGAAGATGTCGCCTTCGTCAAAGCTCTCAAACGGCGCGGCCGCTTCGTCATTCCCCGTGAGAAGGTCCTGACATCGAACCGGAAGATTCGGACGATGTCCTTCGGCGAACTGTTGCCGCTGCTGCTGAGACTCGTCTTTCGCGGCCCCGAATCGTTCCGGAGTCGGGAAGGCCTCGGCTTATGGTACGGCCCGGAAGCCCGAGCCGATCAGGGAGATCCGGTTGGAGCCGGGAATGGTCGCCGTGAGTCGGAATCTTGACGAACTCTACTCAGGTGGATTGCCGGCAGGGTGCCACTGGCTTTGCCAGTGGGATGTTCGAACTTGACAGTTGTTGACAGGCACTGGCTGAGCCAGTGGCACACGCTCAGGTTGGTGAGTCAACGCGAGTGTTGGTCGGTAGTGCGGAGGCGTTCAGACCTTCCAGGCCTGTTTGGCTCGGCGTCTTCGGTGGAATCGGGCCAGGGCTCGTTCTTTGGGGGAGAGGTGGCCGTCTGGAATGCGATGGTAATCCCAGATGACGTAGCCGAGTGTTCCGACGATGACCGAGGCGATTGCGACGTTGAACCAGACGAAGAAGGAGACCACCCACGGGCGTCGTTCGACAAGTAACCGGCTTTGCGGGACCGATCCTCCCAGAAATTCAATGGTCGCCGAGCCCGTCTGCGGAGCCTTCGGCCCCCGAATGTTTGTGGTGTGAGTCATCGTATTGCCGGTTTCCGGATTGCGGTAGTGATACCGCACGTAATTGTGGTTCCCATTGCTACGGTGATAGGTGGTCGTCGCCTCGATCTCAGCGGGGAGTTCGATACCGGCGGCTTGAAACCGCAACTCATTCCAGCACCAGAAGGTGACAACGCAGTAGAGAATCCCCAGCTTGATCAGCAGGCGGGGCAGCGTGTGAGTGAATCCGCTGTCGCAGGCGTCAACGACGTCGAAACTGTCCATGAATGTGATCCCGTAAGAAGTGCTAGAGAGAGAACGGGCGTCGCGAAATAAGGTTCAGGAAAATCGTCGGGAATTCGTCGATAGCCCAGGAAATCGGAACGGGATATATTCGAGGCTGAATTTCCGCTTCCGCTTCAACCATCTGGATTCCTCCCATGAAACACGTTGTTCTGCTCGCCGCTGTGCTGTGTCTTTCTCCGATTGCTCGGGCCGCTGACCCGGAGTCGCCGCAGACGACGATCTGCAAGCCGGTCGATCTGTTGATTTTCGACTCCTTCACTCAGCCGGAGGCGTTCGGGCCGAAGGGGAAGCCCGGTGCGACCGGCTGGCGTGGCGGGATTGGCGAGTGGAGCGTGGTCGATGGAGCCGCCTACGCGGTGCAGGAGGGGCCGAGTGAGAAGCGGCCGAATGGACATGAGGCGGTGTGCGAGTTCGTCACCGATCAGAGTGATGTGATCATCACCGGCGAGTTCAAACTTGGACCCTCGCCGCAGATCGGGTTTGTGTGCCGCGATACGCACAGCCCGAATCATCACCTCGGCCGCGTGCAGATCACGCCGTCCGCGATCTGGATTCAGAAGATGAGCGGGATCGCCAAGGAAACCCGCCGCGAAGAACTGAAGCGGATCCCGGTGCAGATCGATCCGAACGCCTGGCACACGATCACCATCGAAGTCTGCGGCGACAAGTGGGTCGCACGGATCGATGACCATGTTCTGGAAGCCGAGCACGAACGATTCGAGGATCGCAAAGGCCGCATCGGATTCGTTGCCCGGGGCGAAGGGGCGCAGTTCCGGAATGTCGCCGTGTGGAGCGCGGAAGCAAATAAGTAGCAGAGAGTGATGAGGAAGCATGCCCACGGCAAGCGTGGGCATAGCACCCCGTGACCGAAGGAGATTGAACGATGGGAGACATGGTCAGTGTACTCATGCCGTTTATTGTTCTCCTGGCGATTGGATTCGCGTGTGGCCTCTCGTTTTTTCGCGAACTCCGGGACAAGACGCCGCCGCCATCGGACGGTGAGAAAAGAACGAGTCGTTTGTCGTACGTTCTCGGCACTCTGAGCGTACTCGTTGTGCTCGGAGCAATTGTGACTCCGACGGCCATGGAGTGGCTGGCGATGTCCCCGCATGGGGGTGAGCTTTACGACCTCGGCTCAATGATCTTTGCGGCGAGTATGCTTGTCTGTCTGGTGTCGATCCCGTTCGTCTTTGCCGGACTCTTCGTCAAAGAGGCGCGAGGCTGGTCACTTCTCTTATTGCTGGCAGCCCTCGCTGCTTTGATGGGAGGGATCTGGAGTGCCCGTTATGCGAAGTCGATTCGACAGGCGGGACTCGAGGAATTCACGGGACGCAGCCAGACGCTGATCGAAGCCATTAAGAGCTATGAAGCTCAGCACGGTCGTCCGCCTGATTCCCTGGAAGATCTGGTGCCGCGGTTCATTGCGGAAGTCCCGACGACGGGCATGAGTGCTTATCCCGAGTATGATCTCTACACGGGTGAAGCCTACGAGAAGGAATACTGTGGCAACCGATGGGTGCTCAGAGTTGCAACACCGCGCGGAGTTATCAACTGGGACGAGATGCTGTACTTCCCGAAGCAGAACTATGACGAGTACGAGTATCGTCGTTTTCTCGAACCTGTTAACGACTGGATGTACTTCAACGAGTAAATGTGACCCTGATATCGATGAATGTGACGTGGTTGGTGCGAGGGATACAGATGTGGGCGGAAGCGAGTCCCGCTGATCGAAGAAAGTGATTCGTGGGATGTTTGATCGTGAGTGAGAGAGGGCACTTCGCGATGGCGGAATCGGAATTGTCTCAGAGCACGGAGCTGCGAACGAAGTTTTTTCGCGTCACAGGACAGGTGATGGCCGTTGTGCTCAGCGCGTTCCTGGTTGGCATTTTCATTGTCTGGACAGAATTGCCGCGATCAACACCACTCTGGTGCGAAGCCGGGCATCCTTCAATGAATGGATTGCCTGAGACGCTGGATCCCGATTACATCGAAATCGTGGATACGTCGAAATTGACTGCCGAGGTACGTTCTCTTTATGAACTGGCGCTGGAAGGGAAACTTGTCGGACAGTCAGCAAGACGGTTCCGCGAGGAATTGCTGACAGCCCGTCGAGCGACACATCACGGGCATCGTTCGAAGACGGACAGTCTAGCTTTAATAATCTATGAATTCGTTATCGATGAGGCGATTGTCGAGGGAGCTCGGGCTGATGGTCTGCATCACTTGCTAACATTGCAGATTGGTGTCTGCCAGAAGTGCGGCACAATTCAGAGGGCCTTCTTCTTTGATTACCGATTTTAGTATTCCGTCCAACGTGCCGGACTGCTTTATGACCGGCCCGAATCGAGACATTTCCTGACCGATCGGAAGGCTATGAGCGGGTGCGTGGCTGCAACGGTTAACCGACTTCCAGCGTCGTGATGCCGAAGATCTTTTCGTGATCGAGTTCCGGCGGTTTGCCCAGATACATCCGGACGCAGCCGAAGACTTCTTCCATCTGGTACATGCCGCAGAGGTCGATGCCGATTGGATTGTTCTCGGGCACATCGAGATAGATCGGCTCATCGTTTCGTTGCAGCTGAAAAGCGGCGAACAATTCGTTGGCGACGTTGTGCGAGTCGGCGAAGAGGGGACCGATCTTCCAGCCGCGAATGCAGGGCCGCATCACGCCGAAGCCACGCAGTCTCCCGTTGTCGACGAAGCCGAGTGAGATCGCTCCCTGCTGGGTGATCCAGGCCTTGAGAAAGTGATCGCGAGGGGCGGGAAAACAATCGCGATCGAAGGCAGAGATCTGAGTGAAATCGACGGTCGAGAGATCGACCACCTGGGAGGCTCGCTGCAGGTCGGCGGGCGATTCTGTCAGTTCGTAGCGTCGATGTCGAGTGAACGGTTCGAAGCCTCCTTGAGCGTAGAACGGCACCATCGCATCGACGCCATCGAGTCCGATCGTTCCTCCTTCGCCGAGGCGAGACAGCAGCTGATCCCGCCGGGCGAACCAGAGTTTTGTTCCGAGTCCCTGGCCGCGATGAGATTCGCGCACGATGAACAGGCCCATGAAGCCGAAGGCCTCGCTGTAGCGGATGATCGCCCCGCCGCCGAGGAACTGATTGCCCTGGGCCAGAGCGAGGAAGCCTTCCGGATCGAGTCGCCAGAAACACTCGGCATCGTTGCGACCCGGGTTCCAGCCCTCGGCGTCGGCCCATCTGACGAGCTGTTTGACTTCCGGAGCGGTCATCGAACGAATGTCGGCCATGTTTAGACTTTCTGCGCCATCAGAGAACGTGGTCGTTTGTGGCGATTCTAAGTTGTTCGGGTCGCGGAAACATCTGAATGGAAACGATTCCGCCTGATCTGGGGCGACGGATCCGATACAATCGCCTCGAAGGTTGCTTCATTCCGTCGTTCGAATGCTGAGGTTGTCGTGAAGTCTGTCGCTCAACTGCTGTTGATTCTTCTGCTCTGCTCCCCTTCTGTTCAGGCGGAGAACGTTGAGCAGGCCGCCGCAGCCGGGGCGATTCTGGAACGCTGGCAGCAGGACCATGCCGAGCCCGTGAAGCGATCTCTGCATATCGTCTGCTGGACGCCGAGTGATCGTGAATTTCCGGCTGATTATCGCGAACGAATGAGCCGGATGCTGCTGCATATCCAAGACTTCTACGGCCGGGAAATGGAACGGAACGGGTTCGGCCGGAAGTCGTTCAATCTCGTGCTCGATGAACAGGGGCAGGTCGTCTTGCACGAGGTGCGGGGCAAGTTCCCGATGGCGCGTTACCAGAAGCAGTCGGGCCGCGAGATTCGTGAGGAATGCCTGCCGGTGTTGCGAGCAGCCGGGATTGATGCGGAGCGGGAAACGATCGCGATCTTCTGTAATCTGGCGACCTGGGATGAGCAAAAGCTGGAGTTCGTTCATCAGTCGCCGTATTACGCCGGCGGGACGTATCGCAGCGGGACGGCGTGGCAGCTCGATTCGCCGGAACTCGATACGCTCAATCTGCCGAAGAAACAACCGATCATGCGAGACGGTGAATACGGTCGCATCTCACTCGGGAAGCACAATTCGATTTTCATTGGCGGCATGGCGCACGAATTGGGACATGCGTTCGGATTGCCGCACTGTCGCGAGCAGCCGCACGAGAAGCCACTTGGCACCGCGCTGATGGGAGCCGGGAATCGAACGTACGGAGATGAACTTCGAGAAGAAGGAAAAGGAACGTTCCTGACGTTTGCTCACGCTCTCCAGCTGGCGTCGCATCCTCAGTTTTGCGAACAGATGGAAACCGCGCAGCAGCAGGTGACTGTTACGCTGGATGACCTCAGCATTGCAGCCGTGGGAAAGGCGATCCGGGTTGAGGGGACGATTTCCGGTTCGCCGCCGATTTACGGCGTGCTCGCCTACTTCGATCCGGAAGGCAACAGCAACTACAACGCCGCGGTGACCTCAGCCGTTCCCGACGCGAACGGCCGGTTCGAACTGGAATGCAGCGCCCTTGTCCCCGGGAAACAGGCACTGCTCAGGCTCGTGCCGCTGCATGCGAATGGTGCTCTCTCCAATCGAGACTCCCTGTCGCAGATGAAGTTTCCGTATTCCGTCTCTGCGGATGGCAGTCCCGATTTGGGAACGATCGAGATTAAGCAGGTGTTGCAACCGCTCGTTGAAGCGCTGCATCGAAATGACCGTGCGAAAGCGGAAGAACTTGCCGCTCGACTCCAGAATCCGCGTGCGCAAGAGATTGCCACCGCTCTGATGGACGACGTCAGCTCTCAGCCGACACCGGCTGCCTGCCCGGAATCGGAACGGTCGGTGTCGCTGTCGGATCTTCGACCGGACTCCGAGAAAGTCGGTTGGTTTCAGCCGACCCGAAATCGCGTGCCGAAGCGATCGCTGCTGCTCGAATCACACGGTCAGATTTTTGCTCGCGGCCTGTATGCCCATGCTCCCGCACGCCACGTTTACTCGCTGGGACAGAGTTGGCAGCGACTGAGCGGGAACGTCGGACTGGCCGCCGGACATTCCGGGTCGGTGGAGTTTCAGGTTCTTGGCGATGGCCGCGTGCTGTGGGAATCGCCGGTGGTGAAGGCAGATCAGATCGAGATGTTCGATGTCTCCGTCGAGAATGTCGGGACGCTCGAACTGATCACATCGCCGACGGAGGATGGTCCGAACAGCGACTGGGGATTGTGGCTCGAACCGACCCTTTCGCGGTAGGAGTCAACTGTCGTGACACATCCTTCGGCGGAAGTCATCGTGGACGTGGATCTGGTTCGACGACTGTTGCAGTCGCAATGCCCGACCCTGGCTGACAAGCCGCTTCGGTATCACGATGAGGGCTGGGATAACTTCACGTATCGGCTGGGAGAGCAGTATTCCGTCCGATTGCCGCGGCGGCAGATGGCGGTACCTCTTGTTGAACATGAACAGCGCTGGCTCCCGGAGATCGCCGCCCGACTGCCGATCGCGATTCCGGTTCCGGTGTTTGCAGGCCGCCCCTCGGACGAGTACCCGTGGCCGTGGAGCGTCGTCCGCTGGGTTCCGGGTGAGACCCCGGAAACGCCGTTGAATCGGGCGAACGCCCTGCGACTGGCCGAGGTGCTGGCCCTGTTGCATCAACCGGCTCCGCAAGACGCCCCGCACAATCCGTATCGGGGAGTCCCGCTGGAGACGCGGAACGAGTTCTTCGTCGAACGCATGCAGAGCGTGGAAGCCGAGCAGGCGTTCGACACGGAACGCATGGGGTCCGCCTGGAGGGAAGCACTCAGCGAATCGCCGCCTCGTGATCGGCGCTGGCTGCATGGCGATCTACATTCGCAGAATGTTGTGCTTGCCGATGGCCATCTGGCCGGACTGATCGACTGGGGGGATCTGGCCGCTGGCGATGTGGCGACCGATCTCGCCGCGGCATGGATGCTGATCGGTGCGGATGAGATCCGCCGCGAGTTCTTTGATCGCTATGGAGCCGATGTGTCGACGCAGACGCGGGCACGCGGTTGGGCGCTGCATCTGGGACTGGCGTTCTTTGTCATCGGAGAAGGACACGATCGGGAAGACGGTCGGGAGACCATTCGCCGGGTCCTTTCGACCGGATGACACTCAAGACCGGAAAGCGACGTCATGGAACATAATCCGATCACTTTCGAACTCTGCGAAGGCGAACCTGACGAACGCCATCGCATTGTTGATACGGGGCTCGACGAGTTTAACGCGTCCGTGGCTCCGCTGGAGCAGGTGCGGTCGCTTTCGGTTTTCGCGCGGAACTCCGCGAATGAAATCGTCGGAGGAGTGGTCGGACGAACGTGGGGAGCCTGTGCCGAACTACAGCAACTCTGGGTGAAAGAGGAAGATCGCCGTCGCGGTGTCGGGACTCGACTTCTCTCGGAATGGGAAGCGGCGGCCGCTCGACGGGACTGCCGGACGAGCTATCTGGAAACCTTCAGCTTTCAGGCTCCCGCGTTCTATCGAGAGCATGGGTATGAAGTCTCTTTGACGATCGCGGGGTACGCCCCCGGCCTCAGTCGCCACACGATGCTGAAGTCTCTCAAAGCCGCTGTTCACTGACGCTTTGCCGAATTCAAAGCAACACGATTCAGTCGTTCGAAGTGTCGTCTTCGCGTTTGATTCGAATCTGAATCTCAGTGAGGTATTTCTTCGGGTTCCCCTGAAAGATCATGCCGGGGCCTTTCAGGTAGACTTCGCGAACGGGCCGCTTCAGGCGATAGCCGTTGTCTTCGGCGTGGCGAATCAGCTTTTCGTAACTGCGGCCGAGTTCCGAATAGGGGCCGCGATGTTTGAGACAGAGAAACTCGCCAGCTTCGAGTTCACGGATATCGAACTGTTCGCTGTGGACCTTCGCTCGCAGCGGCATACAGGGTTCGAAATCGGCGTCACCATCTTTCGGTTCGCTGTCGTAGATCAGCGTAAGCGGCGGGCCTTTCGTGTGGCGCCCGAGCTGCATCCCCAACTGTCGAAATCCTTTGCCGCAATCCTGATAGTGCCCCTGCATCCGCATTCCTGCAACGAGCAGCGGTTCGAGCGTTTTCACCTCAACTTCAAAACTCTCCGGGGCGGCCATAACTTGGGCTTTCAGACGAAGGGCGACAATCGGAAGTATGGTCGCTCAGCATATCACGCGCTCATCGCCGTTTGAATCCGTCTCCATCACTTTCTCGTTGACGCTCCGTTCTCGAATCACGACTCACTCCAGTTGACCGGCCGGGGGGCGAAGTCGAAGACCGCTTTCGCTTTCGCGTTTGAGGCGCCCCGCAACTTCGTGTGATAGTAGACCGCATCGCTCCCGGCGACCTGCAGAGCTTCTTCGACACTGACCTGAGGCGGTTCCGGCCCTCCGACCGCTTTCGCGAATTCCGGCAGCCAGCGATGCATCGGCGGCGGATCATCGACAGTGATATGGTACGTGCCGGGCGGAACTGTCAGGGCATCCACGGTGGCGCGAGCCGCATCGTCGATGTGAATCCAGGACCAGACGCCCTCGCCGTTACCAATGATCGGCATCTGACCGGCGCGAACCGCCTGAGCGGCTGTGCCCCGCAGTGAATACCAGGTGCCGGGACCGTAGAAGAAGCCATATCGCAGAATGACTGCTTCGATAGCCGGATCGCTACCGGCGCGGTGCTCCATCTCTTCGAAGACACGGGAACTGGCCGCGACATTGGGGCTACCGTTCACCGCCAGTCGGCAGCGTTCGTCGGCCAGTCCGTCGCCCGGTTCCAGAAAGAATCCGCTCGACTGCTGAATGACTCGCCGCACGCCGCAGGCTTGAGCGGCTCGAAACAGATTCATGCCTCCTTCGGTCCGCAGTCGACGATCCTGGTCCACGGCACTCGGCAGATCTTCGTGGCGGCTCGGCAACGCGGTGAGCTGGTCGATGATCACCTCGGCTTCGGATCGTCGTACGGCTTCCTGAAGTGCGGCGGCATCAAACGCATCGACCCGGGCGGGATGGGCCCCCAGCTCACTGAGCACCTCCGCTCCGCGATCGGAGCGTGTCATGCCGGTGACGTTATGTCCCTGCCGGATCAGTTCGGCCACAAGCGGGCGGCCAATCGCCCCGCTTGCTCCAGCCACGAAAACTCTCATGGGATTTCCTTCGGAATGGTTGGATGAAGTGGGCCTGGCGAACCCTCTATTCATGGGCGGGCAGAACGAGATTTTTCACGTCGCGAGGATGAAGCACCCAGGCGATGACTCGGGTGACGTGTTCCTTGGATGGGTTTCGCGAGACGCGATGCAGGCAGCCGGTCGGCTCGTAGAAGGTTTCGCCTGCTCTGAGGATGTTTGTTGGCTGCTCATCGATGCCGAGTTCATACTCGCCCTCGAGAACATAGCCAAAGACCGGCCCCGGGTGGCGGTGCGGCATGCCGGCTCCTCCCGGTTCGAGTCGGACTTCGACGGCGGTTGCAGCCGCTTTTTCGCCATCAAGCGTTTCGGCTATTTCCCGCGATGACAGAGGCGTTACAATCGATCCGGACTCTCGGGCAGCATGCATGCCGCCGATTCCGAATAAGGTTCCGATCGTGAAAGTGATGACCATTCGCAGCATCTGATCTCTCCCGTTTTGACTCACTGAAAGGTCGATGGCACTCGACGTTCTGCCAACAAGGACGCCCCGGCGGCCCGATTTGTGACAGAACTCCGAAAAAGTGAGAGAAAAAGAGATGATCGATCATGTGGATGATCTGCTGGCGATGCGTTCGCGATTGATGTCGATCGCCTATCGCATGCTGGGAAGCGTGACGGAAGCCGAGGATGTAGTTCAGGATGCCTACCTGAAATTGCAGTCGGCCGACGATGTCCGGTCGCCCGAGGGATTCCTCGTGCGCGTGACGACGCGACTGTGCATCGACCGGTTAAGATCGGCGCGGCGTCGAGAGAAGTACATTGGACCTTGGCTGCCTGAACCGGTCGAGACGCTTGCACAGCCGGAACGGCCGGAGTTGTCCGAGTCGCTGTCGCTGGCATTCCTGCTTCTGCTCGAACGCCTGTCGCCCTCAGAACGGGCCGCGTTTCTATTGCGGACCGTGTTCGATTACGACTACGCCGCGATCGCATCGATGCTCGATCGGAATGAAGCCAGTGTCCGCAAACTTGTCAG
Source organism: Planctomycetaceae bacterium (assembly GCA_017795105.1). Lineage (GTDB taxonomy): Bacteria > Planctomycetota > Planctomycetia > Planctomycetales > Planctomycetaceae > Rubinisphaera. Next base: position 2,878,852 of record CP051247.1, on the reverse strand, counting down.
CCGGGCGAGGGAACGGGTCGAGCGGGAGCAGCCCCGATATCGCTCGTCTCCCGAACAGGCTTCACAACTGGCCGAACGGTTTCTGGAAGCCTGTCGATCAGGCGATGTCCGTCTGATTGAGCAGCTTCTCAGCGAAGAGATCGAAGTCCACTCCGATGGAGGAGGCAAGGTGTCGGCGGCGCGCGTTGTCGTACACGGCCGGTCCCGGGCGGCTCGATTCATGGCAGGCGTCTTCAAGAAACGGCTGCGATACTGCGAGTTCCGTCGCACGCTTGTGAATGGGAAGCCCGGCTATGAATTCGCCCTCGACGGCGACTCTCTGCATGTGGCCTCGGTCGAGGGAAGCGATCACGTCGAGAAAGTTCTGATGATGCTCAATCCCGACAAACTAACCCGCTGGACCACCTGCTCGATCGAATAGGACGGAGTTCCGTTCCACCTTGCGCGGAGCATCACAACCGGGAGGGTTCAAATGGGGTCTTGGGGACTGTGCCTTCGATGTGCTGGTCGAGCAGGGCGCGGAGTCGTCGCATCAGTGGGGCGAACTGTTCGTCGTTTGCCAGGTTGTTGAACTCGTGCGGGTCGGCTTTGTGGTCGTAGAGCTCCCGGCCTTCCTCGCCACGATTCCATTCCGTGTACCGCCAGCGATCAGTACGAATGCTGCGGCCCATGACGGGTTCGCCATCGCCGGGGCGCAGTACCTGAGTGTAAGCGGGTCTGCTCCACTCTCGTTGAGGGTTCTCGAGCAGCGGCTTGAGCGATGTGCCGGGAAGATCTTCGGGAATCTCGAGTCCACAGAGGTCGACGACTGTCGGATAGATGTCGATGAACTCGACAATCCGTTCACAGGTCGTGCCGTTTCCTTTTGCTCCCGGTTCACGAATCAACAGTGGTGCACCGGCCGATTCTTCGAACAGACATCGCTTCTGCCAGATGCCGTTGTGTTCGCCCAGGTGATACCCATGGTCGGACCAGAGAACCACGGTCGTGGAGTCGGTCAGTCCTTCTTCGTCGAGAGCTTTCAACAGGCGGCCAACCTGGGCATCAATAAATGAGACGCAGGCGTAGTACGCCTGCAGCGACTTGCGACAGGTGAGTTCATCGAGACCGTAGTTTGGAATCGGACAGTTGTGAGCAAACGCAGCCGGCGGGATGTCGTCGCGATCGTCCTCGGGAGCATACGGGAGTTGAATCGACTCCAGGGGATACATGTCGAAGTATTTCTTCGGGGCCACGTACGGCGTGTGTGGACGGAAATAACCGACGCCCAGAAAGAACGGTCGTTCGGAGTTTCGCTTCCGCAACAGGTCAATCGCCTCGGTCGTGATCATACCATCGGTCTGTTCTTCATCGGTCCCCTCAGCCGCCAGCCAGCACATGGCCGCGCTGATTTTCTTCTGCGGCGTCGGGTTGAAGATCAACTCTTCTTCCCGCGTATCGCGGCCCTTCGGATTAATGACCTTTTCCCACGAGGGGGGATCATCAAGTCCATCGGTCCCGATGCCAGCCGGCACGTTGTAGTGATACAGTTTCCCGACACGAGCCGAGAACCAGCCGTACTGTTTGAGCAGTTGAGGCAGAGTGACGAGGTCGGGCAACTCATCCCGGAAGTGACGGTCGAGATCATAAACGCGAATCTGATCGGGACGGCGGCCGGTCAGCAGCGACGCCCGGCTCGGGTTGCACAGCGGCAGCTGACAGTAGGCGTTCCGGAAGACAACGCCTTCTTCGGCCAGTTGATCGATGTGCGGCGTCTTAACGACCGTATTGCCGTAGCATCCCAGGGCACCGGCGAGATCGTCGACGGCGATCATCAGCACATTGCGGCGGGCCTGTTCGGCCTGTACGACACCGGGGCAGAGGATTAGTCCGAGAGAGAAGATCAGAAGCAGGCGCGTCATGAAGCTGGGCTCGCCGAAAGAAGAACGCCTCGAACGAGGCAGGGTCGGGCGCATAAAAAAACCCGATCAATCGCGAGTTGATCGGGCCGTTGTGTGCTGTCGGGGTCTATGACCTTGAGCCCGCGGAACAATAACCGAGTGAACACACTAAAAATGAATCGTTTCCTGATTATCGGTGGAAACCCGCAGACTGTCAAGCCCAGCTTGCACGCCAATCTCCCCTTTCGCATACTGACATTCTAACGGATGTCCCAATAAGGTCTCTGCGCGAAGGTTACGATCTCTGATGAGTGATCCGATTCGATACGTGATGGTGGGCGGCTTCCTTGGAGCCGGCAAGACGACGACCCTGGCCCGACTGGCCGGAATGTATCGCGAGCGGGGACTCAACGTCGGCATCGTCACCAACGATCAGGCCGAAGATCTGGTCGACACCGGACTGCTCCGCAGCATGGGCTACAACGTTGAGGAAGTCGCCGGAGCCTGCTTCTGCTGCAACTTCGAAGAACTGATGGACCGCATGCAGACGCTCGGCGTCGATGAACGCCCCGACATCATTCTCGCCGAGCCGGTCGGCAGCTGCACCGATCTGGTCGCGACCGTCATCCAGCCGCTCAAGCATCTGTTTGGACGCGAATTCGAAGTCGCCCCGTACATGGTCATTCTCAAGCCGAGTCACGGAAAGAAGATCCTCTCCGCCGGCTCGCGAACCGGCTTCTCGCCGAAAGCCGAGTACATTCTGAAAAAGCAGCTCGAAGAAGCCGACGCGATTCTGATCAACCGCTGTGATGAACTCTCGTCGGGAGAAGCCGATGAGCTGGAGCAATTGCTCAACGAGTTTGCGCCCGGCACGCCCGTGCTGCGGGGATCGGCTGTCGAAGGGACCGGGTTCGACGGCATTGCCGAGTTCCTGGAACAGAAAGGTGACTTCGGGCAGAAGATCCTCGACATCGATTACGATGTCTACGCAGAGGGCGAAGCCGAACTCGGCTGGCTGAACTGCAGCGTGCGGATGCGAAGCGACGAGGCGTTCGAACTCGATGCGATTCTGGTCGAGATTGTCGAGCAGATTCGAGCCGAGCTGCTTCGGAATGATGCCGAGCCTGCACACCTGAAGACGATCGGTCTGTGGGAGGGATTCTTTGGCGTCGCCAATCTGATCAGCAGCGATTCGGACGTTCGGCTGTCGCTTCCGTCAAAACAGAGTTGCGGCGTCGCCGATGTCATTGTGAACGCCCGCGTCGCCTGCAGTCCGGAACTGCTTGAGCAGATCGTGACGGATGTGCTGAAGCAGATCGGTCAACAGCGAAACGCCGACCTTGAGTTCCGCCAGCTGCGCAGCTTCCGCCCCGGCCGCCCGGAACCGACACATCGCTTTTCAGGAATTGAATAAGGCGAGCAACTCCGCGGCGCCAGGGGATGGCACAGGGATTCATCTCTGTGTTGCGAAGCAACAAGAGGCTTGTCTTCGACGCCAAAGCTATCCGTGCTGTATTCAGAATTCAGAGAGCGGGAGCACCGGTAAGTAAGTTCCCTCGCCCCCGTGGGGAGAGGGTAAGGTGAGAGGGAATGCGGGTGACATGCTCCGCGGACCGTTGATTCTCACTTGGATGGAGCATCGCTGGTTGATCGCCCCCTCAAGGGGGCGAAGGGGCATGACGTGCACGTCTGGGCCATCCGGTTGACAGCCACTGGTTCGTCACAGAGTCAGCCAGCAGCCTACGACGCCTGTGCGGTGACGGAGTCGGGAATCTGGTCCGGCATACTTGGCAGGACGGGCGCGTCGAGGTTGGCTCCGTTCGGACGGACGGCGATGGTTCGCATGCCAATTCCCTGCGACTCAACTTCGATCGACGGAACGCGAGCCAGTAACCCGAGAGCGAGGACTCGTCCCAGAGCCGAAAGGCCGAAGATCAGCAGATAGCTCGTAAAGCTGGTCTGCATGCTGAGAAGAATCAGCCCCCCGAACAGCGAGCCCGAGACCCAGGCGCCGACGTTGATCAGGTTGTAGACGGTCAGCATGCCGGTCCGCTTCTCTTCAGGAATCGACTCGAAGAAGAGCAGGAAGAAAGCGAGTTCGTAGGCTGCCCACGCCGCTCCTGAATACGCCTGAATGGCCAGCAGCCAGTAGAAGTTCTGCGAGATCACCCAGCCCAAGCTGACCGGCACGATCCCGATCGCTCCAATCCACAGCAGTCGATGTGCGCCAACCCGCGAGGCGAGTTGACCCCAGGCCGGCAGCGAGAAGATGCGGAACAGGAACGCCGCCGCGATCAGAACCATGAACTCCACGTAGGAGAGCTTCAGGTTGTTGAACATGAAGGGCGTGAAATACGGACCGGACATCTGCACGGCGGCCTGCACCGCCACCAGAAACATCAACAGTCGACCGCCCGGCCCCTGACAGACATCGGCAAACACCCGGCGGAGGGGCTGACGGGTCATCAGCGGAGGAATCGGAATCGGCTCACTCTGGCCCGCCAGCATGAACGCGGAAACGAGTCGAAAGCAGGCCGACAGCCCGAACAGGACTGCGTAGGCGATCAGAACGAAGTCGTTGTTCGAGGCCCATTGCAGAACGAATCCGGCGGAGAGAAATCCCGCGAAAACACACGCCTGCGAAATGCGTGTTCGCGCAGCAAAGAAACGGGGCCGAATGGAGACCGGCACCAGGGTTCCAATCCATGTGTTCCAGGCCGGCCCGGCTGCCAGGCCCGAGGCCCAGTACAGCGAAGCAATCACCAGCACAGCGGAAGCAGACAGCGTTCCGGTTAACGCCGCCATGATCAACGGCAAGAACATCAGCGCCTGCATCACCGAGCAGAGCACGACCCAGTTCTTATGCGAGCCGAGCTTGCGAATCGCCCAGGGAGAGATGACCTGCAGAACGCCCCCGACGAAGAGCGGCACGCTGCCGATCAGACCGGCGGTCAGTTCGCCCAATCCGACGGCGAGCACAAATGCCGGCAGATAGGTCTCGCCCATGCCAACCATGACGCCGAACGCCGCACCGTCGCCCACACTGCAGCGCAGGTCGCGACGAAGTCGGCTTCGCGCACGCAGAATAGTGGCCGGTAGCTGGAACGAGACGGAATGATTGACGTGCGAGGACAACGCGGGTTCTCTTTAGACCCCGGCAAGGGCGGGGATCGGAGGGGGAGCAAATTGAGGTGCCGCCGGTGACAAGCCAACAGGTCCCGGGCTACCTCTGGCACATCGTAGGGATTGGTATCGCTTTGAATCAAGATCGTTCGGCAAACAGTCGCGAAATGCGTCAACATTGCAAACGCGACACGGCAACAATGTCGTACGAACAACCATGACACTTTTTTTCGAGCCGCGTTCGGCGACCAACTTCCGGTTTTGAACGCCCGGGGAAACTGATCCGCGACACCCGAGTTCGGCTCGCAGATTGGCGGAGCATGAACCGTCTGTTAGAGTGATTTGCCCGAAGTCACCCGGCCACGCCCCGCCTCGTGACGCGTTGTGCCCCCCAGCCGTAGATCGACCGAATGGACAATCAATTCTGGTACTTCAAGCGGTGCGAACTGTTTGAACAACTCAGCGAAGAGCAGATCCGCCGGCTGGAAGAACAGAGCCAGGTCAAAACGTTCGATCGCAAGTCGCTGATCTATCTCCCCGACGACACGAGCGATTCGGTGCTCCTTGTCGCCAGCGGACGCGTGCGGCTCTACCACATCACCTCCGAAGGCAAGGAAGCTCTGCTGACCTTCATCGACCCGGGAGAACTGTTTGGCGAGCTCTCCATCGTCGGACAGCAGGAACGCGAAGAGTTTGCCGAAGCCCTGGAGAAGTCGCAGATCGTCAAGATTCCGGGCGACGCGATCCGAGAGCTGATGACTGAACAACCCAGCGTGATGCTGGGGCTGACCCGCATGATCGGTCTCCGGCGGCAGACCTTTGAACGTCGATTGAAGTCGTTGATGTTCAAACCGAATCGCGAGCGGCTCGTTCATCTTCTCCTCGAACTGGCTGAACGTTACGGCGTCCCGCATGCCGAAGGTGTGGCTCTGCGGATCAAGTTATCGCATCAGGAAATGGCGAACCTGATTGGCAGCACTCGGGAAACAGTCACGATCGTTCTGGGCGAGCTACAGTTCGAGAAACTGATTGCAGTTCGTCGCCGACAGATTATTCTGAAGAACGTTCGTGGCCTGGCGGAATCGATTCATACCCGTCCTCCCGATCTGGGATTTGCCAATTAGCCGGGCCAATCACGGCAAATCGGGGAAATCCTGCCGGTTTGTGTGCCATTTCACAAAACAGAGCAAGGGTTTATGACAATATAAGAGAACAACGCACTCTCAGTTCTCAGGACGATTTCTCATGACCAACCCTAATCCCAATCCGGATCCGACTGGCTGGAAGCGATGCCAGGGCGACGAAATTGGTGGGTGCGTCCGCAGGTTGAGAGCCGCTCGAAGTTCCCAAGTGACCCGACGCCGCATGATGCTCACCTCGTCCATGACGGCAGCCGTCGCTCTTCTGCTGGCTGTTGGATGGGGACTCCGCGACCGTCCGTTGAAAGGGGACATCTCCTGCAAGAAGGTGATTGCATCGACCGATGCTTACTTTCACCATACTCTCGACGATCAGACGGCGGACCGCATCCGCAAGCATCTCGAGCTCTGCCCGCACTGCATGGACCACTATAAAGAGGTCGGAGACCCCTTCGCCGAACAGCTGACCGGCTTCTGGCAGCGCACTTTCTTTCCGGTCCTCGCCTCGAACCGCTAGCGCCTTCTCTCGCGCGGGATCTGACAGCCACGCGATCAGACGCCGAAGCTGTCGCTGGCTGCGCCGCGACGCCCCTGAATGGGAGCGACGGGCTCCTTCCAGACGCCGCGTCTGCCTCCTTTCGTAGATCGCCGCTGTATGGCTTCTCTCGGGAGATCGGCCAGCTTGCGAATCAGCACGCTGCCCCGCTGAACGTGACTGCCTCGTTCCTTCTATTGCGTTCGGGTCTGCGCCTGTTTCCGGCAAAATCGAAATAACCGGAAAAATCCTCCCATCTTGCTGAAGGCGCACGATCCTCATGACCGATACCTAGGGACAGCATCTCATGCGCTTGCGTTTCGGTGAAATCAGTTGAGGTTGCCCCTTGGACGAGGGAGCCTCGGTCCTGTCAGGATGTCCAGGGTCATTCGTTAAGGAGAACATCATGCGGAGCGGTCTGCTATCGCGTTTTGCCGGTTTTGCGTGCCGCACGCAATCATCGCGCTGGGTTATTGCGGCAGCTGTCGGCGGTAGCATTATCTCTCCCGTCATTGCACAGGACGCACGGCCCGTCGATCCTCACACGATCCAGCTGTACTCCAAGTCTCCGAGCGGAACGGCCGCGACCCCGGAACGCTATCAGCGAACCGGAGCCACGCCAGCACCCGTGAAGAACTATTACAACGAGCTCTTCGGCGATCAGGCTCAGGAATACACGCTCACGCCGGTGAAGTCCGCTTCGCTGGTCCAGCCAATTCCGACCGAATCGGCCACCGAATCCAAGCCACAGTCAAACATTCTGCATGCTCAGTACGAGTACGAACCGACTGCGACTCAGGAATTCCGAGTCACGCCCGTTTCGGGCACGGCTCCTCAGGAAAGCAAAGCGCCGGAACTGCCGGAATGGGCCCGCAACGCGAAGGCTCGCACGGTTTCGCTTCAGCAGCCCGTTCAGCCTGAACCGGAAGTGGCTCCCGAAGCTCCAGTCGCTCCGGAAATGCCGACCGCCGCTCCGACTGCGGTGCTGCGAATCGATCGTCCGGTTGAAGAACCGGCTGTCCCCTCCGAGGCTCCTGTCACCCGCATCAGCGATGCCGCTGAAGGGCCACAGAATCCGTCGGTGAAAGTCGAATGGCAGTCGCCGGAAGGGATCAACGTCGGTCAGAAGAGCATCTGCGAACTGGTTGTCGAAAACGTCGGCCAGAGCACGGCTTACAATGTGTCGGTGAATACCCAGTTTCCGGAAAGCGTGGAACTGGTCGATACCACTTCGGAAGTCACTCCGGGCAGCCGCCAGCTCCAGTGGAGCCTGGGCAATATGGACCCGGGACAGACGGAAACCATTCGCATCGAAGTTGTCCCGACTCAGCGTGGGGCTCTCAACGCGACGGCGGAAGTTCACTTTGCCGCAGCTACACAGTCGGCCTTCGTGGTTCGCGAACCGCTGCTCGGCCTGAAGATGGACGGCCCGGGAGAAGTTCTGCTCGGTGATCCGGCTTCGCAAAGCGTGACCATCACCAACCCCGGAACCGGGATTGCCAAGAACGTCAAACTCGAAGCTCTGATCCCAGACGGCCTCGAGCATCCTCGCGGCAAGCGGCTCATCATGGACGTCGGCTCGCTCAACCCGGGTGAAGCCCGTTCGATCCGCCTCGCTCTGGCAGCCACCGCCGGCGGTCCAAAACTGATTCAGGTTTCCGCAACGGCTGAAAGCGGATTGCTCGCCACCAGTGAGTCGACCGTCCAGGTCATCGCCCCGAGCCTGGCCGCCGAGATCTCCGGACCGGGTCTGCGATACAAGAATCGTTCGGCGACTTACACACTCAAGGTGTCCAACGATGGCACGGTCAGCACGAGCAACGTGCGAATGATGCACAAGATTCCGGAAGGATTCGAGTTCATCTCGGCCAGCCGCGGGGCGACTTACGACGCTCCGACTCGCATCCTCAGCTGGTTCGTCGGCAAGCTCGAACCGGGCAAGGTTGCTGAAATGGAAGTCGAACTGAACGCCGTGCGAATTGGTGAGTTCACTCACTTCATCCGGGCGACTTCAGAACACGGCTCGACCACGGACACCCAGATTGTCACTCGCGTCGAAGGAGCCTCGGCTCTGGTCCTGAAGATCTTCGATATGGATGACCCGATCGAGATCGGCAATCAGACCTCGTACGAAGTTCGCGTGATGAACGAAGGCTCGGCAGCCGCTGAAGACGTCGGCATTACCTGCGAACTGCCGGAAGGCGTCGAGTTTGTCTCGGCCAGCGGCCCTTCGGAGTTCGTCGTCGATGGCAACCTGATCCTGTTCAAGCCACTCGATGGCGTCCGAGCAGGCCAGTCCGCCAGCTTCAAGATCAACGTCGTCGGAAAGACCGAAGGCAACCACAAGTTCCGTGCCCGGATGACCTCCGCCACCTCGCCGGAACCGCTGACCTTCGAAGAACTGACTCGCTTCTACGGCGACACGAATTAATCGAGCATAACGTTCGATGGGGATGGAGAAGCCGGGTTGCTTAACCCGGCTTCTCTTTTTTCGTTCACGCCAGCTTCCGCTCCCGTACCGGCGGCATCCTGCCGCCGAAGCGATGCGGCTCGAAGAATGTGGACGGATGTGTTTGTCATGCGTCGGCACTCGACGTCCTTTGATAACTCGGCGTCCTACTGCGTGGTCCGCCCATTCGGCGGCAGGATGCCGCCGGTACGAGGATGCCCCAGTCCACTTAAGTAGGGTCCGCTGTGCGGACGCGGTAGCCGGGTGAATTGCAATTAAGTCTTTCTGTGCTTCAATACACCTCACCCCGGCGGCCTGAAGCAACGCGTCCACCAAACGGACCCCCAACCGTACCGGCGGCATCCTGCCGCTGAAGCGACGCGGCTCGAAGAATGCGGGCGGGTGTGTTTGCCATGCGTCAACACTCAACGTCCGTTGATAACTCGGCGTCGCTACTGCGTGGCCCGCCCATTCGGCGGCAAGATGCCGCCGGTACGAGGATGCTCCTAGGTGCGGAGGTCGAGTTTGCGGAGGGCGGCGACTTCCTGTTCGACGGCTCGGAATTCATCGGAGCGGGGGAGATCGGAAGCGGTCTGGAGATCGTCGAGCAGGGTGCCCCAGAGATGCTCCTGAAGTTGCTTGAGCAGCCAGAGTTTTCGGATCTGCACGAAGTTCTGATGAAACTGATGGAACCAGGCTTCGAGGTATCGCACTCCGGTTGACGTGCCTGAGGAAATCGCGGTGTCCCCCACGGCTGCGGTCACCGTGCCGGCGGTCACATCTCCGGCGACATGCAGAGCCGCCTGCAGAGCCGTGTCAGTTACCATCGGCATCATCGCATTGCCAACTGGTCCCACGCCGGTCGCGAACAGCGCCACCGTTACGGCGGGACGGGCAGCGGCAGCGGCTGTGTCGAGCCGCTTGAACATCTTGAACCAGTCCTTCTGATCGTCGCGAAACTTCTGCATCTGCACCTTAACGAGCGCCTGCAGTTCTTCCTCGAACGGCGACTCCTTGTGCAGCTGCTTAAGCTTCGCCAGTGTTTCTTCGCGCGACTGCCCAGCCATCAGTTGTTCGAGCCGCGTTCGCAATACGGGATGCCCGTGCTCACTCAGCGATTCGAGACGATCGTAGATGCCGACGAGCTGGACCTGGATCGTTCGCCATTCTTCCTGACGATAGGTCGTGATCCACTGCGGCTCCTCATCGGCAGAGCGTCCCTGGAACTGACGCACCGGCCACATCAGGCCGCGGCCGATGGCGTCGTAGAAGCCGTGCACGTTGGCTTCCCAGCCAGTCCGCTGGTCCCGCCACCAGTTGCGCACTTCCTGAATGACGACCCGATTCGGCACCACCGGCCAGGTGACGGAAATCTCCTGCATCCGTTCGGTCAGTCGCTTCCATGCATCCCCGTGAATTCCACTGCGGCGGCGGATCTCATCGAGATACGTCGGCACGCCGAAGTCTTTGTCGCAGAGGGTATCAAGAGCCCCGGCCAGTGATTTCAGTTTGATCTCTTCGAAGCGGAGCTGCGACAGGTCCTCCATCAGGTTTCGAGGCTGCTCGCTGCTGGATGACTCTTCGGTTTGCGGCCAGTCCCGGTTGAAGAACGGCAGCTGATTCTGCTCGGCGGCCCGGCGATCGTGTGGAGCGAGATAAACGTACTCCGGCGAAATCCCCGTCTCATCGCAGAAGGTCTTCAGCCAGATCGGCCAGTACTCTTCGTCATCGGGAAGCAGCAACTGATTGAAGACGACGAGAATCGATTTGTCTTCCTCGGCGGCGGCCCGGAAGAACTTCTTCACGGCGGCATCGTTGTACTTCTGCTGCGTGAGGACAGCGATGAGGACATCGGCGGCCCGGCGGACCTTGTCGGCCCGGCTCCAGTTCACCTGGGCGTCGCTGTCGATGTCAGGGGTGTCGAGCAGCAGAAGGTTCTCGGGGGCCTGGGGCGACTCCCGCCAGAAGAGAAAGTCGTCGTCCGAGCCCCGGAGGGCATCCTCGGCGTCGTCGGAATGGCGGAGTTCGAATTCGCTGAAAATGGGAGTCAGAAGTTCATCAGAGGCGAGCCGCGTCGGCGTGAGGCAGGTCGGATGCTTCGTTCCTGATGCGAGCGGGCTGGTCGCGGAGACCTTGCTGCCGCAAAGATGGTTAAAAATCACACTCTTGCCAATATTCGTCCCGCCAACGACCGCGACGACAAGGTAAGTACTGTCAGAGAGCTGCGGCAGCAACTTCTGTGTGATCAGCTGATACCACTCGGTGGTGGTCACCGGGGCAATATCGAGAGGAGCGGCAGCCCCGGAAAGAGCATCGACTCGCTCCCGGAGCGAAATGATCGCGTTTCCTACATCCTGCAGCGATTGCACGGGAACTTTCTGCGTCGAAAAAGTGTCGAAAGTCTCGATATCCCTGAACGCCGACGTTTTGCCGCCGCGAGCATGAGAAAGATGACTTGGTTCCCCAAATCGGGTTTTCGAGACGTTAAGTGAGGCGAAGAATGGCACCACGAGTCAATGAGCCGAGCAGCGTGCGTTCCGCGGCAGGATGCCGCCGCTACGAATTCTGCTTCGACCCTGACGCCTGAGACCCAATCCCTCACGCCTATTTCCCCAGAAATCCAAATGGCGGTTTGTGGGGTAGTCTACCGAGGTTTATACTATTGCTCCCTGCTTCCCGCGTCGATTGAGACAATTCACGTTTTTTCCGTGTCTGCCATGAGTTCAACTTCCTCCCTGTCCCTGCCGATCCTCAACGAGAACGAATCGACCGAGATCGTTCCCTTCGCGACCGGTCTGTCGCAACAGTTCGACGGCACCGACAAGACCTGCCGACTGGTGACACTCGGCTGCAAAGTCAATCAGTACGAAACCCAGCTCGTCTACGAAACGCTGCAGAAGAATGGATTTCGGGAGGCCCGGGATGGTGAAAACGCCGATCTGTGCGTCGTAAACACCTGCACGGTCACACATACCGGCGATTCCAAGTCGCGTCAGGTGATTCGCCAGCTGGCCCGGAAGAACCCCGGCACGCGAACGCTGGTGATGGGCTGCTACGCGACCCGCGATCCCCAGGAACTTACGGAGCTTCCGGGTGTCTTCGAGGTCGTGACCGACAAACGGGAGCTGCCGGACATCCTGCAGCGGCACGGCATTCACGACATGCCCAATGGCATCAGTCAGTTTGAGGGCCGTCGCCGGGCTTACGTGAAGGTTCAGGACGGCTGCATCCTGAAATGTACCTACTGCATCATTCCGCAGGTGCGACCGGGCCTTCAGAGCCGTTCCCCGCAGGATATTGAAGACGAAGTCCGCCGGCTGATCGATAACGGGTATCTCGAAATTGTCATTACCGGAGTGCACGTCGGGCATTACGGCGTCGACACGACCCGCGGCAAGTCGGGCAAGCCTCCGTTTCGACTGTGGCATCTGTTCGAAAAGCTCGACAAGATCCCCGGCAACTGGCGAATGCGACTTTCGAGTATTGAAGCGGTCGAAGTGAATGACGATTTCATTTCAGCAGCCGCGAACTGCGAGCATCTCTGCCCTCAGTTTCATCCAGCTCTGCAGAGCGGATCGGAAACCGTGTTGCGGCGGATGCGCCGTCGATACAGCATTGCACGATTTCTCGAAAAACTCGAGAAGATGCGAGAAAGGCTCGAACATCCGGCCTTCACGACGGATGTGATTGTGGGATTCCCCGGGGAAACGGACGAAGAATTCGAGGAGACGCTGCAATCCTGCCGCGACGCCCGATTCATGAAGGTCCACGTTTTCCCCTACAGTGTGCGTAAAGGGACCAAAGCGGCTGAGTTCGCCAAGCAGCTTCCGCCGCCGGTGATCAAAGAACGGGTCGCCCGGCTCGGAGAGCTGGAACGCGAACTGGCCATGGAGTTTTATCGCGAGCGAATTGGCCAGACGAGCCAGGTTCTGGTCGAGCGGGAATCGCAGCGGCGGCCAGGCTGGCTGCAGGGAACAGACGAACGGTATGTCCCGGTCGAGTTGCCGGGGAAGAAATCGGACATCGGATCGTTCCTTCAGGCAGAAGGCGTCGAAGCCTTTCGAGATCATCTTTCAGCGATTCAAAGCGGGCAACACCATGACTAGCGATTCCCACGACTTCCAGCCGTCGTTTTTCACGCTGGAACGGACCGGTGAAGTAGCTGTAATCCGGATCCGCAAATCGACGCTGTCTGAAGAAGACAATGTCGAACAACTCGGCTTCGAGTTGATGCAAATTGTCGACCAGCTCGGCTACAATCGGGTTGTCCTCTCCCTGAAGGGGGTCGACTGGGTGACTTCGTCCATTCTCGGCAAGCTCATTCATCTGCACCGCCACCTCCGTCGCCTCGACGGCGAAATGGCGATTTGCGATCTGGCTCCGACTGTGCAGGAAGTCATGGAGACGAGCCGCCTGCACACCTATTTTCTCGTCCACTCCGACGTGAACACTGCCGTGCAGCAGTTCCAAACGCAGGTGTGACAAGCACCGGGATGTAGGGGCGATTAACCAGCGACGTTCATGTCCGATGGAAGACTTCGGCTCGTGAAGCACATCACCCGCATTTCCCCCTCACTCTAACCCTCTCCTCCGGGGGCGAGGGAACCGCTCTTGGAAAAGAACGGTCTCTTGTCGAATACAACATTGCCCGGCCGTTTGAGTCGCCGCGTGGCGTGAAGGAACTGGTTTGTCTTATTTCGTTGCGATCGAAGGAATCGATGGGTCCGGCAAAGGGACGCAGACCGCGGCTCTGGTGGAGTTCTTTCAGAAGTCCGGGCTGAGCACTGGCACGATCACCTTTCCCCGTTACAGCGAAACGCTGACCGGCAAGCAGATCGGCCGCTTTCTCGACGGGCAGTTCGGTACGCTTGAGAATCTGCATCCCGTGCCGATCTCGCTGATGTATGCCACCGAGCGGTTTGAATCGCGGGATGTCATCTGCCAGAAACTCGATGATCACGACCTGCTCATCGCCGACCGCTACGTCGGGTCCAACTTCGCACATCAGGGAGCCCGCCTGCAGGGCAATGAACGGCAGGAGTTCCTGCAGTGGATCGAGCAGGTCGAATACGGAATCTTCAAGGTCCCTCGGCCAGATCTCGTGATTGTCCTGGACCTTCCCGCGGAAGTGTCCGCCGAGCGCGTTGCCCGCAAGAACGCCCGCGATTACACCCGCCAGGTAACGGATCTGCACGAGTCCGACTGCGATTACCTCATCGGCGTACGCGACGTTTATCTGCAGCTGTGCAGAGAGAACGAACACTGGCATGTCGTGAGCTGCCTGACGGAATCTGGCGAAGGTCGCTCGATCGACGAGATTCAGAACGAACTCCGCAGCCTGATCACGACTCAGTTCGACCTGATGACTGACACGGCAAACTGAAGGGCGATTCGCTCAAATCCGTGTTGCCGCCCGCGCGATCCGTTTTAGACTGAAACGACACGTTTCCCCGAGTCCGGCAGTCTGGATCGCGTCTTATGCAGTTCGACCGACATCTTCCCAATCCCATCAAGAAATTCATGACCTGGCTCGGCGGTCATGAACTGGCGACACTGATCCTTGTCGGCGTCGTCGCGGCGGGAACGTGGGGGTTTGTCGAACTGGCTGACGAAGTTCGCGAGGGAGAAAGCGAACGCTTCGACCGCACGGTGCTGCTCAGCATGCGGCAGGCCGATGACATCACCAATCCTCTCGGTCCACACTGGGTCGAAGAATCGGCCCGGGATGTGACCGCGCTCGGCGGGATGGTCATCCTGACGTTTCTGACGATCGGCGTTGCCGGCTTTCTCATGCTGCAGGGAAAACGAACGGAAGCGGTGTTTCTCGTTGCCGCGGTGCTCGGCGGAATGCTGCTCAGCACCGGCCTGAAGTATTTCTTCGACCGTCCCCGCCCCGATCTCGTGCCGCATGGGCAGTATGTCTACACCCGCAGTTTTCCGAGCGGTCATTCCGCGATCTCAGCCGTGGTGTACCTGACCCTTGGCGCCTTGCTGGCCCGCGTGCAGAAGCAGCATCGGATCAAAGCCTACTTTCTGCTGCTCGCCTTCTTCCTCACGATTCTGGTCGGCATCAGCCGCGTCTACCTTGGCGTGCACTGGCCGACCGATGTTCTGGCCGGCTGGGCGATGGGCGCCACCTGGGCGGCCGGTTGCTGGCTCGTCTTCCGCTGGCTGCAACGCCACAGCCCCGCTATCGAGAATCCGGACGACACGGCGCCCGCGCCCGAGGAGCAGCTTGCTTAACCGGCCTCTGGGAATGCGGACTACGAACTCGAATCCGAATACCACTTCGCTGACGAATGCGCCGCCCCAAAAGAATCTTTCGGGGCCATCCCTTCTGAGGGCACAAGGACAGTTCGCCAAAGTTGGCTAGTAATGAAGTCACCGGCTTCAAGAAGAATCTGTGTGGAATGGTGATGCCCGTCACAGATCCCGGCTCACACTGACGATGCACATGTCGTCCTGCTGTCGTTTGCCGCGCGTATGTATCCTCACATCTTCTACGATCGTGGTCACAACATGGTCCGCGTTGGGGCGGGCTTTGAGGATCGAGTTCTCAAGGCCGTCCATGCCGAACAGATTTGCCTGTCCGTCCATCGCTTCGGTAATTCCATCCGTGCAGAGAAGGATCAGGTCACCCGGGTTGAACTTGTACGTCATCGGGTGATACTCGAAGTCCTTCTCGACCCCGAGTGGCAATCCGTCTTTATCGTGCTGCAGATACTCCACTTCCGTTGAGCCGGCTCGTCGACATAACGGCGGGATGTGTCCCGCATTCGCGATCGTCAACTCGTGATTCTGCACGTTGAAGATGCAAAGGACGAACGTGATCAGTGTGATGTCGGTCGGATCGCTGAAGGCGCCCTGGTTGAGTCGATGCATGGCCGCCTTGACGCTGCGGGCCGTCCCCATCACATGATGCAGGTGCGTATTCATGTGGGCCATCTTCAGTGCGGCCGGCATTCCTTTCCCGCAGATGTCTCCAATGGCGACCACGAGCTGATTCGCTTTCAGCCAGCGATAGTAGAAGAAGTCGCCCCCTACCTGACCGGCGGCTGCGTAATAGTCGCTGAAGGTGTAGCCTTCAACCTCCGGCCGTTCCCGGGGCAACATCCGCAGTTGAACCTCATGGGCCATGTCCAATTGCTGCTGATGCCGGGCCCGAGCCATCTGCTGCGCATGAGCCCGCGCATAGGCGATCGCCAGACCGGTCATGTCGGCCACGCTTCGCAGCACGTGCAGATCATCGTCGCTGAACATGGACTGATCGTCGGTCGTCTCCACTTCGATCACGCCAAGCGGGCCCCCATCGGGGTTGAGCAGGCGAACGCACATGGTCGAGCAGACGTCTTCATCGAGCACCGATTCACTAAAGGCGTCGGTGTTCGACAGCATGTCCTCATCCGCTTCGAGGGCGTTCGATGCCAGTTCGCTCCCCAGCGGCACCTGCGTCAGGATACTGCTGTTGTCATCCCGGCCGGCTTTGCAGGCGTAGGGGACCAGTTCGCCATCTTCCTCAACGAGCAGGATTCGACCATTGGTCGACTGGGGAAAGATCTCGAAGAGGATGTCGAGAACTTTGGGAAGAATCTCATCCAGATTCAGCGATCCGGCCAGCTTTGAGTTGATGTCGAGCAGATATTGAAACCGCTTCGTTCCCCAAACATTGCTCTCGGAGGACGCGCCCATCAACTCTCCGTTGACGGTCGTGTCGTCGGGAATTTCGAGCGGAGATGTCGAGAACGTCGGAATCTCGTCGGAAGACTCGTTCTGCACGAAGACCAGATGGATTTCATAGAAATTGATCCGACTGCCGTTGTGCAGCTGCTGTCGATTTCTGATCCGTTTCCCGTCGACACAGGTCCCGTTGACGCTGCCGAGGTCTTCGATGAAGTACCGTTGGCCGTCGCAGAAGATTTGTGCGTGATGACGGGAAATGCTCCGCACCGGTAGAACGATGTCCGATGTGCCGTCGCGACCGACGGAGGTCACCCCATTGGAGCGGAGTGAATATGTTGTCCCCGAACGGGGACCAGAAATGATCTCCAGTTTCGCCATGGCCCGTGACTCCTCCGGCAACCCGCATGAAACGCGACCTGCTTGACCTGGAAGTGGCACAGCGAGGGCTCTCCACGAACTTCGTGGCCGGTAAATTACCCTACGCTACATATTATCACCACTGGGGTGGTTCGCTACGAGTATTTCGACAAAGGTTCCCGATCTGAAAAATTGTTGCCGCAACATCCATACCGGTCTGGACACGGGTCATCCCCGAGGGCTCGCTGGGGCTGATCCCTGATTTCGGATATACTGAGGGTTTGCACCGCCAGTCGCGTCGCTGTCCCAGCCGCGATGTTCCGCAGCCAGATCCTTCGGTAGTTTTGGAAGCCTCTATGAGTCAATTCGACAGCCCTGTTTCCTCCGGTTTGAACCGTTACAGCTCCCGCATCACCCAGCCGCGTAAGCAGGGCGTCTCTCAGTCGATGCTCTACGCGACTGGAATGACGGAAGAGGACATGAACAAGCCGCAGGTCGGCATCGCGAGCCTCTGGTACGATGGCAACCCCTGTAACATGCATCTGGACAAGCTTGCTACCGCCGTTCGGGAAAGCGTGCAGCAGGAAGCTCTGATTGGTATGCGGTTCAATACGATCGGCGTCAGCGATGGCATTTCGATGGGCACGGACGGGATGTCGTTCTCGCTGCAGTCGCGCGATCTGATCGCCGACTCGATTGAAACGGTGATGTCGGCCTTCTGGTACGACGCGCTCGTTGCTCTTCCCGGATGCGACAAGAACATGCCGGGCTGTCTGATCGCAGCCGGCCGGCTCAATCGCCCAGCCGTGATGATCTATGGCGGCACCATCCAGCCGGGGTGCCTGAACGACAAAATGATCGATGTCGGGTCGGCCAATGAAGTTTATGGCGAGTATCTCGCGGGCCGCATTACCGACGAAGAGCGTCATGCCGTCGTTCGCAACAGCTGCCCGGGAGCCGGCGCCTGCGGAGGCATGTTTACGGCCAATACAATGTCGGTCGCCATGGAAGCAATGGGAATGACGGTGCCTTACAGCTCGTCCATTCCGGCCGTCGATGAGCGCAAAATTGAAGAGTGTCGATCAATCGGCAAGATCGTGCGTACCATTCTCGAAATGGATCTGAAGCCGCGCGACATTATGACCCGCGAAGCCTTCGAGAACGCCATCACGATGATCGTCGCTTTGGGCGGTTCCACCAACGGTGTGCTGCATCTGCTCGCCGTGGCCCGTTCTGTCGATGTCCCGCTCACGATCGAGGACTTCCAGCGGATCAGCGACAAGACACCTCTGCTGGCCAACATGCGTCCCAGTGGCAAGTACTCCATGGTTGACCTGCACAAGGTCGGTGGCACCCCGGCGGTCATGAAGTACATGCTGGCCGAAGGCTATCTGAAAGGCGATTGCATCACGGTCACCGGGAAGACTCTTGCCGAGAACCTCGCCGAGATCCCCGAACTCGTCGAAGGACAGGATGTCGTTCACGATATTCCACGAGCCATCAAGCCGACGGGCCATCTGCGCATTCTTCGCGGCAACCTCGCTCCAGATGGAGCCGTCGCAAAGATTACCGGCAAGGAAGGCGTTCGCTTCTCTGGCCCGGCTCGCGTTTTTGACTGCGAAGAAGACATGATCCTCGCCGTCGAAGAACGTCAGATCGAAAAAGGCGATGTGGTCGTTATTCGCTACGAAGGCCCCAAGGGCGGTCCCGGCATGCCAGAGATGCTCTCGCCGACAGCGGCTCTGATGGGAACCGGCATGGGCAAGGACGTGGCATTGATTACCGACGGACGATTCTCCGGCGCGTCTCACGGATTCATCGTGGGGCATATCTGTCCGGAAGCGCAGGAAGGCGGGCCGATTGCTCTGGTCAACGACGGAGACGTGATTACGATCGATGCAGAGACAAACGAGATTTCTGTTGATGTCTCAGACGCAGAGATGGACACACGTCGGGCGGCCTGGACCATGCCGCCGTACAAGGCCGAACGCGGCGTTCTGCATCGATATATCATGACGGTCAAATCGGCTTCGGAAGGATGTGTTACCGATGAGTCCTGAGGAAATGTTCGAAGAAGAACTGGAACCGCTTACTCAATCTCAAGTGACCAGTTCGAGCACGCCGAACCGGAAGACGAAAGTCATCATCGACGCCGACCCCGGCATCGGCGATGCACTGGCGATTCTGGTCGCGATCCTCGATCCCCAAATGGACGTTCTCGCTCTCACCGCCACGGCCGGCATGGTGAGCGGCTCCCAGGCCAATCACAATCTGCAGACGATCATCAATCGGATCGACCCGCAGAAGTATCCGCGTCTCGGCTGCTGCGATGAGCAACTGCCGGCTCCCATCTCTTCCATTCGTGAAGTCCCCTGTCCGCTGCTGCTGGGGGAAACGGGCCTGGGCGATTGCCCGACCAGCGCCGTCAGTCTGGCCAGTCCGCATGTCTCGGCCAAGGTGATGGCGGAACTCGTTCGCAGCAATCCGCACGAGGTCACCATTCTCACACTCGGCCCGCTGACCAATATCGTCCTGGCCTGTGAGATTCATCCCGACTTCCTGAAGGACGTCAAGACATTGGTCTGTCTGGGCGGTTCGATCAATGAAGGAGGGGACACAACCGCAGCAGCAGAGGGGAACATCTACGCCGATCCCGACTCGGCTCGGTACGTCCTGCAGGCCGACTGCAACAAGATTCTTGTCCCGCTCGATGTCTCTCATGAACTCCGGTTGACCTTCGGCGAACTCAATCGGCTGCCTCAGGACGGCAAGTCGCATATCACCGAGTTCATTAACGAGTTGTTGCCCTTTGCCCTGCGATCCGCCCGGCGGCACCTGGGACAGGAAGGCGTCTCTCTGCCGGCTTTGGCCGCATTGACGGCCGTCGCCCGACCGCAACTCTTCACACGGAAACTGATGGCCGTCGATGTCGAAACGACCGGCGAACTGACTCGCGGCATGACTGTCGTCGACCGTCGCAGCCTGCGCCAGAAGAACGCCAACGTCGAAGTCCTCACCGAAGTCGACCGATCCGCCGCCTTCGACTACATCACCGGCGTCCTCTGGAGCGCCCTCGAAAACGACGACGAATCTTAGCCGCCGCGCCGCACCGGCTTAAGTACCGGCGACATCCTGTCGCCGAGCCGACGTGGCTCGAAGAATGATCGTTCGATCGGCAGGGCAAGGTTCGTTCTCGACGGGTTCCGGGACGCGCAACGTCACTATTTCATGGGACGTCCATTCGGCGGCAGGATGCCGCCGGGACGAGGGTATTCGCAATCTCACCCCGAAGCGTGATGCGGTCGTCCACCACCGTAGCGGCGACATCCTGTCGCCGAAGCGATGTGGCTCGAAGAAGGACCGTTCGAACGGCGGGGCAAGGTTCGTTCTCGACGGGTGCTTTGACTCTCGACGTCGCTATTTCATGGGACGCCCATTCGGCGGCAAGATGCCGCCGGTACGAGGGTATTCGCAAGGTCAACCCGAAGGGTCAGCGAGGGAATTCGAAGTCGCTTGCTCAACAGCCCTTGCTCACGCTTCGGATTTGGATGCAGGCACACATCGCCAGGACGTCGCCCTATCTCCCGGCGACGGCTCGGGCCTGGTAGAGGGGGAGATGACGGTAGTAGACTTCGAGGGTCATGATCGACAGGCAGGTCTGATACAGTCGGCCGCCACGATTGCCATGAGGATCGGTCACATCCCAACTGCCGCCTTCGGGGCCGTTGCGAAGTTGCGTTTCGACCAGAAAGTCACGCATTTCTCCGTTCCAGCGATTCCACTCAGGTCCACCGGCGTGGTGAAGAACCTGGGTGGCGTAGTAGTTGTAATACATGTTCTCCCGGCTCGGTCCGGCTTCGCTGAGTACTCGAATCCCTCGCTGCAGCGGCTCGTGGTTTTTCTCCCAGCCGAGATACATCCGGCAGAGCAAGCCAATCGCAGTCGTCGATAACTTCGGTCCCTGCCCGGGAAGATAGCTGTAGCGACTGCCTCCGTCCCGGGCACAGGCATCAAGAAACTCGCTCGATGATGTAAACCCAATGTCCGAAAAGCGAAGCTCGGCTGTTTCCGCACTCTTGAGCCCCATAATCATCCACCCTGAAACGGAAAGATCGCCCTCCTGTTCGGGATCGTATCGCCAGCCGCCACGATCCCGATTCCGAATGCGGATCATGTACTCGACGGCTCCCTGAGCGTGATTCCGAAGGAGACGATCGCGCGTCATTCCGTACGCTTCACAGATCGCGATGGTCGCCAGCCCGTGGGCATACATGGCCGCGTTGCCGCCGGGGATCCGATCATCATCCGGCCCGAACCGGCCCCGGAAGTCAATTCCCTCCCGGACTTCGGTTCCGGCCGATTTCAAATACTCCAGTCCGTTGTAGATCGCCTCCTGATACGGTCCCGGCTGGCTGTGCGTATGCCCCGCTCCCAGGAAGGCCATCAGAGCCATCGAGGTTGCTCCAATTGGACAGGACTTCAGATTCCCTGCCTGATGGTTGTCATGCCGATCGGTCGGACGGCGGTGATCGAAGCTCCAGCTTCCGTTTTCACGCTGCCGGGCGACCAGCCAGTCCAGACCCCGCTCGACCGCGCGTTCACTTTGAGGCGTGCCCCCGAACATTTCCAGCAGCTTCTCCCGCGAAGCCGCGTTACGTCCTCCCAGATGACTGGAAAGATCGATCTCCGGTATCTGGAGCATCTCCAGCGCAGAGGGGTCATTGTTCGTCAGTGTCGGAGAGAATCCCGGGGAAGGCGCGGGCGTGGACTGAATGGAGAGCTGCTTGGCGATCAGATCCCGTTCGGGCAGACTCGTCTCTTTCAGGTCGGTGAGCTCGGGCGTCAGTTCCAGTTCTTCAACTGTCGTCGGCTGCATATCAATTGTTGCAGTCAGCCGTTCTTCGTGAACCGGCAGCTGAAACACGAGCAGTGCGAGAATGATAAGCAGCATCCCGTGCAGCGAAACGCTGAGCAGGAAACCACCCGCCAGACGGCGATCCCAGCCGCTGTGCGACTCCGCCTCATCGACGACCTCGATCTCAATTCTGACCGGTTCTTCTATATTCATACGTCCGAGCGTTCAAGACGGAAACGGAAACCCTGCCCTCTGTTACCTATCGGCTGATTCGCATGGGAATTATTATAGGCACTTCCCACACCCGACACGGAGAGCGTTCCTCACATAATGCTGATGTTCCTGTCGAACCAATCCCCACCATGAGGTCCTGCATGTTTGCCCACATCCTGCCTGCCGTTCTTGCCGCGTTGCTCACCATTCCATTCGCGTCCCTCGCTGTCGCCGAAGTCTCCTACCACGTTTCGCTGCAGGCTACGTCTGAAGGAGATGGCACGGCTACGCAGCCGTTTGCATCACTGGCAGCGGCTCGCGATCAAATCCGAGCCGATCGGAAAGCCGGCAGGATTGCCGCCGGGGAGACGGTCGTTGTGCACATTGCTGAAGGCGACTTTCGTCTCGATTCGACCTTCGAACTCGACTCCGAAGACGGCGGCACCGCCGAAGCAGCCGTGATCTACCGCGCCAGCGCGCCCGGCCGTGTCCGTTTGCAGGGAGGCGTCACTCTCAAGCCGAACGACTTCGAACCGGTTCGCGACGCCGCGGCGAAGGCCCGGCTCACGGAAGCCGCCCGGGCGCACGTTCTGGTCTGCGATCTTTCCGATGTCGTCGGTGAAGAATTCCCGGAATTCAAAACCGCGTATAAAGGCAGTCCGGCTGGGCCGTGGTTGTATGTCGATCACCAGCCGATGACCCTGGCCCGCTGGCCCAATGCCAATGCGGAGTCGGGCAGCTGGGCCACGTTCTCGAAAGCGGTCGACACGGGTCTGCCGAATCCCAAGGCGAGCGATCCGGCCAAGCAGAAACTGCACCCGGGTGCGTTTGTGTTCGAGGGGGACCGCCCGGCCCGCTGGAATCTGCAGGAGGGAGTCTGGCTGCTCGGTTACTGGACGCACGACTGGAGCGACGAAGTGATTCGGATCGCCGACTACGATGAGGCCACCAAAGTGATCTCACTGGCCGCTCCGCACAACTACGGGATCAATGGCGGGACATGGGGAGCAGCCGAGCGTCGGTTCTTTGCCTTGAACACGCTCGATGAACTCGACGCTCCCGGGGAATGGTATCTCGATCGAACTCAGAAGCGGCTCTACCTGTATCCGGATGGCTCGCTCGAGAACTCTGACATTGTCCTGGCGACACTCAGCCAGCCACTTCTGCGAATCAAAGGCGCGAAGCATCTCCGCATGGAAGGGCTGACGTTTGAATACGGACACAGTGACGGCGTGTCGCTCGAGAACACTGAGTACGTCGAGCTCGCCGGATGCGTGGTGGCCAATCTCGCCAGCACGGGCATCCGAGTCAACGGGAGTCACAACACGGTTCGTTCCTGCGATGTCTACAACTTGGGTCGGGGCGGCATCTCCGTGAACGGCGGCGATCGCAAGTCACTCACTCCGGCGAAGAACCTCATCGTCAACAATCACATCCACCACTACGGCAACTTTCAGCGAACGTATGCTCCCGGCATCAATGCCCAGGGCTGCGGACAGGTCATCAGGAACAACCTCATTCACGATGCTCCACACAACGCCGTACTCTATGGCGGCAACGAGCACCTGTTCGAACGAAACGAAGTGCACAGCGTCGTTCTGGAGACGGGCGATGCCGGTGCGTTCTACACGGGTCGCAACTGGACGAGTCAGGGCAATGTTCTCAAGAGCAACTACATCCACGATCTCGGCAGCGGGAATCCAGACCACGTCAACACGATGGGCATCTACCTGGACGACTGCGATTCCGGCGACACTTTGCAGGGAAACATTTTCGTAAGAGCCGGCCGGGCGATCATGATTGGCGGCGGGCGGAACAATCCGGTTCTGGGCAACGTCGTGATCGACTGCCCGATCGGCCTGCACATCGATTCGCGGGGCATGACCTGGAAACAGTGGAACAATCCCGATTACCCCAGCTGGATGCTCGAAGCCAAAGCCGAGGCGCTCGACTACCAGAGCCCGCCTTGGAGTACGCAATACCCGCACCTGGCCCGCATCATGGAGGATTCCCCCCGTGAGCCCCTCCACAACCCGATTCGAGGCAACCTGTTTGTCGACTGCAAAAAGCAGGTGACGAGTTTCGACGGGAATGTGAAGAAGCTGCTCGACAAGTTCGAGATCAGCGGCAATATCGCCGTGAACAGCACGGGGGCCGACAACATCGCCACCCCGGGGGACTTGAAGGGCTTCAAAACGGTAACCGGATCAGAAAGCGATCCCGTGATCTGTCGGGTCGTCGAAGAATCGGGTCGCCCGCAACTGCAGCTCGATCCCCGGCTCTCGCCCGGTTCTCCTCCGGTTCAGGAAATCGAGTTCAGCCAGATCGGGCTCTACACAGACGAATTCCGCAAGAGCCTGCCGGCGGAAACGACCACGTCCTCCCGGTAAGCGAACGTCCCGGCGGGACTCTTTCAGAGGAGGACACGAGAGCAATTTCAATTTCGATTGCAAATGTGACTGCAGGAGAAGCATGAAACGGCTCTAATCCTCCTCGGGCAGCGGCTCGGCTCCCGCCGCCGGCTTTCCTTTTCCCGAGCGAATGTACTCGGCTCGCATACGGGCGTACTGTTCGGCGGTCAGTTCCTGATCAACGGCGTTCTTCGTCCGAGACTCTTCGAAGCAGCGTTTCAGGTACGGGATGCACCAGCCACAACCGGTTCCAGCGCCCCCACATTCGCTGATCTGGCTGGGCACTCGCGGCTCGTGAATGCGAATAAAGTTCATGATCTTCCGCTTCGTCACATGGAAGCAGTAGCAGATCTTGTCATCAGGCTTCATCGATACGTCCCGGCCTCGAATGGTGCGACATTCACGGCCGCAGATAAAGACAACTCTTGACCCCTCTTATTGTTTTTCAAGTATGATAGGCGGAGACGGTGAAGTCGAGCCGCTCGATTTGCCCCTTGCCCCCCGCGCCCTCCTCCTCACACCGCAGAACAGTCTCATGATTCAGCTCGATTGTCCTCACTGCAAGGCCACATTGCGGGTTCCCGACGCCGCCATGGGCCAGACTGGCCCCTGTCCCCGTTGCGGAAAACCGGTCCTCGTTCCCATCCCGCCGCAGGCGCAAACCCCGGCTGCTGCCCCGACCACACCTCCCGTCGGTTCGGTCACGCCTCCTGCCGCCACCGCTCCGCCCCCACAGCCGACCTCGCCTGCGAACACGGAAGGCTATCTGGAACAGCTTGCCGCGGAAGGACGTCCAAACAAATCGAATGAAGAAGCGGTCGGCGAACTGTTTCAGGTGTTGTCGGAACCCGACCAGCATCGCCTGGACGAAGATCCGCTGCGGCGAGTCGTCGCCCAGCGACGGCAATCCTCCTCGTCGTTTCTAACCGGAACGATCTTCGTTCTCCTCACGATTATCGCGCTCTACTTCCTCTACGACTATCTGAACCCCAAGATGCGGGGACAGATGCAGGGAACACTGGTGTCGAACGGATCGATTCCGCTGGTCGTCATCAAGCAGAATCAAATTGGCGATCTGGAGGCTTTTCAGCAGTACCGGCAGGAACACGGGGGAGACCGGATCAACATCAACAGCCGCATTCTGAGGACGTCGATTGTTGCCCGCGAGCCGGGTATCGAAATCAGTGTCGAACCCGGGCCGACGACACAACTTGTCCGTGTCGATGTCCTGCAGAACAAACCGCTGCGAGACTACCATCGTGAGCGGTTTGCCAGTTTCGATCGCCCCCGCAAAGAGATCATGAACAAAGGCGTCGTCGATTTTCTCCGAGCAGTGAATGAAACCGAAAGCGTGCTGCGAAATCCGACAATGCTCCGTGAGTTCCGTGATCGTTTCGTTTTGCCGGCCTGTGTCTCGGGACTCGGCTATCGTCTGACCGCAGAAACGGGCGGCATCAAATACCCGTGCATCTGGCAGGACAAGGAGGATCGTCTCTATTTTGCGGTACCGGGAGAAGCGACCTCGTTCACCATTATTGAACGCGAACTGGCCAGCCAGCCTCGCGTCTTTCCCAAGTCACTCCAGTTTGAGGTCAGCTGGGGAGCAACGGGGACACCATCGGATAACAGTTCCGACGACGTGATTGTCGAGCCGCTTCCGGAAGAGACTCTCCCCGAGATGACCTCCGAGATTCCGGAACCGGAAATGACGACCGCGGAGTGATTACGCCGTTACTGACTCTAGTTGCTCAGGTACGCCAGACTCCGTTTCGCCAGATCGAAGTCGGGATTACGACGGAGAATCTGCCGCAGCAATTCGACGGCCTGAGTGATCTGACCGCGTTGAGCCAGCACAATTGCCAGGTTGTTGCAGGCGAAATCGTTCGCAGGATCCTGTTCAATCGCGAGCCGAAAATGCTGTTCGGCTATCGTTAGATCGCCCCCCGTTTTCAGTAGCAGCATGCCGAGCCGGTTGTGGGCCCGTGAGAAGTCGGGGCGAAGTTCGACCGCCTTCCGCAGCAGTTCGATTGCCTCCTCAGGCTGACGAGCTTCTAGCAGCAACGCCAGATTCAGGCAGGCTTCCGGAAGCGGCTTGAGAGCCAGACTCTGTCGAACATGCTGCTCGGCTTCCTCCGTCTTTCCTAAGTCCATCAGCACCGACCCCAGCAGGTTCTGTGTTTCCGGACTGTCGGGCAAGGCCGCCACGGCTCGACGGGCCAGTTGTTCCGCCTCCTGCGTTCGTCCCTGCGCGGTGTAATGTTCGACAAGGTTCGTCAGAGCCCGTCCGTTGTTCGGCGACTTCTCAACCACATCCTGCCAGAGCATAAACTCACTGGAGTAGACTTCATTCCTCAGATGCGTCATCACGCCCAGAACCACTGCAAGCCCGCCGCACGCAAGCAGCAGGGCACGGCCATCATCTTCAACTCCCTTCCAGCGGCGAATCAGCCAGGCCAGTCCAGCCACGCAAAGGACGCTCAGCCCCGCCGACGGCAGATACGTTCGATGTTCGACCGCGAGATCGCGAATCGGAACGATCGTCGAGGTCGGTGCCAGAATCAGAAAGAACCACAGCGCGGCGAACCCCACGACCGGAGCTTTCCACAACGCCCATCCCGTCGCGGCCAGCAGTCCGAGAAGGATCACCAGTGACGGGATGATCTCTTCCGGGAGTGTTGCCGGTTTCCAGAAATGGTCGAGGTTCTGCCCGACCGGAAGAAACCAGAGCCGCAGGTAGAACAACACCACTCCCGGCTGCGTAAGGGCATACTGCAGTGGACTGACCCCCGAACTCGAACCGATTCCGGTTCCCAGTCCGGTTGTGTTTCCAGCGTAGTCGTTCCCGAGCCGGGCGAAGGTCACCAGAACAATCCAGGCCGCACTCAGCAGCATGGCGGCATGATACAGGCCACGCTTCCGCCAAAGATCCTTCCAGCTGGCTGCCCAGAAGATCCGGTCATAACAGAGCAGGAGCAGCGGAGCGGTGACGATGATCTGCTTCGTCCACATTCCGCACCAGAAGCTGACAAACGATACCACCAGCCACGCGTTGCGGGACTTCTCCTGAGATTTCGCGAAGCCGACAAATACGCCGAGATAGAACAGCGACGCCAGGGCCTCAATCCGTTGAATGATGTACGTCACCGCCTGCGTCTGCAGCGGATGCACCGCCCACAACAACGCCACAGAGAAAGCCAGCAGCTTCGACTGTTCTTCCGGAAACCGCAGACGTTGAGCCGAAATTCTCACGAGTTCGAACAGCAGCAACGCATTGACGAGATGGATCAGCACGTTCCCCAGATGATACGACCACGGCTCGAGCTCCGAGATCGCATAATTGGCCGTCAACGTCAGATAGGCCATCCAGCGGCCGGGCCGAACCAGCGAGTCCCAGGAGAGCGTCGCAAAGAACGCATCAAACGAACGAATCGACGGATTGTCGAGGATCGAATTCGTGTCATCAAAAACAAACACCCCCTGGAAGCTGTTTCCATACACGACACCGATGGCAGCAGCCAGGAGCAGCCAGAAAGTGGAGCGAGATATTGAAGATTTCGAGGAACGTTCAGACATGACAGGACCAAGGCTCAATTGACGATCAGGCGAAAACTTTCACGGGAGACAACCATGAACAACAACTGAGTTTGTATTTCATCAATTTCTGATGAACATTCCGGTTGCGTTTGCACGGGACTTCCTAAGCCAGTACGACTACGCCCATTATTCCGACTGATTGTCAAAGGGACCGTCGGCGTCATGAGGACTTAGGCCTCTTCCGCTGCTGAACGCAAAATGCGAGATCTGATTCTCACTTATCGGAAGCAGTTCCATGAATGGCAATCAGGATTTGCCACTCCCGCTGGGAAGCAGGCCGCAGTCAATCTTTCATGGCTCGTCTCGGGGATGGGGGTTGCACAAGTTTGTGGACTCGCGAATGTTTATCTGCTTACTCACGCGCTAGGCACGAGAGACTACGGTTCTCTTGCGTTTGCGCTGGCCGTCCAGAGCTTCCTTTCACTTGTCAGCGCAGCGGGGCTGAGGCCGGTTCTTCTTCGCGAGTTGAGCCGAAGGCCCGAAGCTCTCAACGCGTTTTTGACCTCCTATCTCGTTATCACAACGACCTTGGGAACGATACTGGCGATCGCCACGCTGGCCGCTGCCAGTTTTCTTCTGAACTCTACGGTAGACGTTGCGTGTCTGGGAATCATTGCGTTCGGAAACATCGCAGCCAGTCTCACCTTCGCGCCGTTTTTTGACTATCGCCATGTTCAATCCCGTCCGGCCATCACGATCATTGTCACTGAGCTCACCGGTTTGCTGGCGATTCTCTCGCTCTATTCGACCGACAGTCTGACGCTAATTCCCGCGACCGTAACCTTGGCGCTGAAATGGGTCCTGACGTTCCTGATACTGGGATATCTGATTGGCCGAGAGGTTGCCGGATTCAGCTGGGACTATTCTCGTCAAGAAGCGATGCTCCTCCTTGCATCCTCCTGGAAGCTTGTCCTTTCAGGAATGCTCACATTGATACCTCTTTCCGGTGCGATCGTCCTGGTCCGCGTCTTCCATGGCGAATCAGTCGCTGGAATCTTGGCAATCGCCATGTACGCGCCCCGAGCCCTGCTTCTGTTCGCTCATCAACTCGATCGGGTCCTTGCACCGCACATTCACAGCCGCTACGGACAGACACGTTCGTTCATTCTCAAGTTACTGCTGACGTACGTGTCGTGTGCGATATGCCTCGTTGTTCTCGCCGGAGGAGCACTCTGGATCGCGGTGAACTTCATGTTGCCGGATGAATTTCAAGCTGCACTTCCAAGCGGATTAGTTCTGCTACTCGCCGCTGGGTTCATGATGGTGGGAAGAATTGCATTTCACTCTTTGATCGCCATCGGGCGGGAACGATTTCTCGTGATGTGTCATCTTTGGGGCGTTGCCGTGTTTCTTATCGTCGCCGCACTTCTAGTCCCCCGCTTTCCACTCATGGGAGCAGCACTCGCTGTATCGATGGCAGGAATCTCCAGAATCGCAATGAGCGTCCTCGGACTCCGTATACTGCTCGCCGGGACTGACAACTCCAGCACTCCGGAACGGAGCGGGCCACAAGCCGAAGCAATCGTCGATAGCGCGGGTTAACCGTCAACATACCGCATCCGCCGTGTCTGATCGCAACTCCGAATCACTGCTCAGCCAATGCGAGAGACCACGCTGAGTCAATTCAGCGAGCAAGACGATTTCGTTCTCGAAGTACTTGCGCACCTCATTCTGAAACTTGACGGGAATTGTCGTTCTGCTGGCAGGTCGTGTTCCCCAGGCCAGTAGCGATTCTGACAGTCCCAGCTGTTTGATGGACTTCATCAGCCATGGACGAGATTGAAAGATTCGAGACAGCCAGAGCCACCGATGCTGCCGGCCTTCATTGATGCGCGGAAACTCGCGACGGCCATCATCGGTGAGTTCCAGAAAGTCGAGCAGTTGGAGGTACACCTCCCGCGGCCTCATTTGGATATCTTCCAGAAACAACACGTGCACACGGGATCGGTCGACCACGGACAGGAGATGTTCAAGCCGGGTCCCCAGCCTTCCGTAGTCCGGGTAGTGAAGTAGTGAGGATGCTGCATCCGGGGATCCCTTTGAGCTACCAGCCGTGGATCGATGGACCAGCGCGACCTCACGTTGCCATGCCGTCACGAAGTTGGAGTCTCGCTCACGTCCGGACCAGACAAACTGACGGTGCAGAGAGACAACTAAGTCGGCCGGATTCCGAACGGCAATCAAAAAGCGGGCCTGAGGAGAGTCGGCAAGAATTCGGGGCAGGGCGCATCGTGAGTAGAGTGTCAGGATCGACGCATCGCCAATAATCTGGTGAGTCGGGTGAACCCCTGCGTACAGTCTGTTGTAGTCGACGCTTGTGGTGCAGGATCGATGAGACGGAAAGTCCTCCGCGTAGAAATGGGGTTCCTTTTCGGCGGGAAAGTAGACGTGGGGGTGCGTTCCAAGGTAGGTGTAGATCGCTGTTGTCCCGCATTTCGGGGCCCCCAGCAGGAAAAGATTCGGCTGATTCAATCCCACATTTCTGTTCCTGGTCCACGGAATCGCGAGCGGATCACTATTTGCTCTCGAGCCTTTTTAATGATCTGGAAAGGCCCATCTCAGATCGCGATCTTATCGCGCATTGTTGGCTACCACGCTGGTCGTTCTTTGATAACAGATCGCCGGGCGTACCCAGGCGATCGTCGTCGAATGCGACCCCCAGAAGTACGGAGTCGGGCCAGGAAGGAGAATCTCTTCCCAATCCCGAAGAGCGGATTCGCGCGTCATTTCGACAGCTTGTGCGTATCGTGGTCGTTCCGCATTGTCGAACAGAATCGCTCCCCCCGGTTTAATTTTGGAAACCGAAATTTCGAGGCAGTCGACCCGCGCACGTCCATCGATGAGAACGAGGTCAAAATAGTCGTCGGGAAATTCACGAATTGCGGCGACGTAATCGCGAAACGATCCTCCTTGTGCCGGAATCCAGCGATGATCGATCGTCGGCGCATGACCGAGTTCACTCTTAACCCGATCCGACCAGAGACGGTCGTGTTCAATCGACGTAACAGACGCATCCCGATCCAATAGAAATAGCGTTGACCCTCCGGACCCCCATTCGAAAACTCGCATTCCTTCAAAGCAACGAGCCTCTAGCCAGTCCACTGCGGGGAAGGTCAACCAGGGTTGTCTGTCGGCGAGTGCAGTCCGTCCTTCGCGGCGAGATTCGCGCCATCGATCCTGATAGCATTTCCATTCCGCATGCTGCGAGAACACCCGGTGTTCTTCCTTTATTCGGTGTGTCCAACGGACAAGGGAGAGCCTCCCTAAGGCTCGCTTGCACGTCCGTGGCAGCTTGTGAAAAGAGGCGATCAGCTCGGTGACATAGCCAATTGCTCTCAGCAGGTAGTAGATGAACATCGCCGGGAAACTCAAGACGATCTGTTGTATCGACTTCGCCTTGAATTGTGACTCGTTCCAAAGCGCTGCCGCCAGGAAGAGACCGAGTGCCGGCCATCCCACCGCTCCAGCCAGAGGCCAACCCGTCGACAACGGAAGCATCACCATCGCGATCAGGAGAGCACAGAGTTCCCAGCGGGGAGCCAGGCGATATTTGATCGCCAGTCGAGCCGTTGATTGTCCGCTCTTAAAGGCCTGCCGACAAAATGCCTCGAATGTGTAAGAGTGATCGTGAAAGACCACTGCGTTTGGAGCATGGACGATCGAGAGGCCAGCTCGTTCGATTCGAATCCTGAGGCCTTCTTCGTCCCCTCGGGCGGATGTCGTCACATCAGTCGATACGCGCGCTCGATCCTCATCGAATGCGTCGTTCAGCCATTCGCGTCGCACTAATGCGTTTCCTGCCACAATCCTTCTGGCGACACGTACGCCCCCGCGGTCCTGAGATACAACTCGATGTTGGCCAATAAAGAATCGCTCCCACTGGTTCGACAAGGCGACATTCTCGACGTGGCCTGTCACTGCGGGAATTCGTCCGTCGACTGCTTCGTTCGAAAGCCGTTCGAGCCAGTCGGGTGTTGCGTAACAATCATCATCCAGAAACGCGATCCAGGGGCTCCTGCACGAGCAAATCGCTTCGTTTCGGCTTGGGTTGGCACCTCGAGGTGTATCGTGATGGATCGAGTGGACGCGAAGTGTGGGATTCGTCGCAGAGAAGGCACGCAGGACTTCCCGTGTATCGTCCGTCGATCCGTCATTGATCACAATGACTTCGAAGTCGCTCATCGATTGTGCAAGCAACGATTCCAGACAACGTTGAAGACTCGAGGCTCGGTCGCGAGTTGGTATAACGACAGAGATCTGTGGTGAGGATGCATTCATTCTTCACCCAGGGATGTAATCAGTTACGAAGGCTTTTAATGTGTCCGTTGCGATACGCTCGCCGACAAGTCCGCCCGCCTTGGCAACTGCCCACCCATCAAGTCGCAGCCACACCGCAGAGGAGGATACGGACATGCCACTCATTGCAAACCAGCGTGATCTGAGGATCGAGGCTTGGGAAAGCCTAATGTCGCCAAACATACTCAGAAGGTTCCTCTCTTCGGCTGATCGCAGGAATGAGCGGCAGACAGCGACGCTCTCATTCGCTCGTCAGCGGTGGCAGCCTCCATTTCGGCATTCTCATTCAGCTTGTTGTTGGGCATGGTTGGATTGGGCCCAGGAGAGGATAACAGTCCCTGCAACAGTCCGATCCCTCGGAAGAATGCTCTTACAGCCGCGAAGGGGACGTACATTGCCATCCGAAGACCCGCCCGGCGCGACGTGCCGACGGCCACGCGGGCGGGCAGCAGGATCAGAATGAACGCGGGAATGAGGGCGACCCATCGGACTGTCGGGAAGGCGAGCAGGAACAGGGCAGGAACAGCGATTAGTGCCAGCGGAGGCTGGATGTAGTCGGCGATCCCGGCGTAAGAATCTCCACCAACGCGGTTTGGGTGCTTCCGGAACAACAGGACGCGATAGTAACCTTGCCGGGCCTGCGTTCGCAGGTAGCGGTAGAGCCGCGTGGGATGATGGTGGCCAACTCGCGAGCTGATCTCGAACTTCAGTCGATAGCCTGATTGACAGATCCGGTAAGCCAGTTCGGCGTCCTGGGCCAATTTCAGGGTTTCGTCGAAGCCTCCCGTCTCCTGCAGAACCTGCCGCGTGTAAAGCACGTTGAATGTGGCCAGGAAGTTCACGTCCTCCGGCATGCGGAGATGTCGGGAAACGATTTCCTCGTGAATGAGGGTCGCCAGCAGCGAGTCGGGGAAGAGATTCGCGTAGCTTCCTCCGACGCCGGCGACATCGGTGTTCTGCAGATGGGGCAGCAGTTTTTGCAGGGCGTCTGGCTCGGCGACGCAGTCGGAATCGATGAACCAGATTAGCTCGGTGGAAGCGGCTCGCCAGCCGAGATTGCGGGCATGGCCGGGGCCGCAGCCTTCGCCTTTCAGAACGGTAATCGGATACTCCGCGGCGATCGCCCCGGTTTCATCCGTGGAGCCGTCGTTGACGAAGATAATCTCGCGGAGTTCGCCTCGTTCCTGTAACGGAACGACCGAATCGAGACAGCGGCGGAGTGTGACGGCACAGTTCCGCCCGGGGATCACGAGTGTGACATCGGACTGCTCAGACATCACTGCTCCTCCCGGGAACTCTCGACGTCGTGGCGAGCAGTCTGCAGTCCGTCGCCGGCGAAGGGAGTGCGCAGAGCTTCGCGACGGGCAAGATCGACGATTTGCTTTCGCATCCCGAACTGTCGACCGTAGAGATGGAACATCACTGCGGTCGACGACAGGATGAATGCGTAGAAGACGAGGTCGGCCCCGCGACCGATGCCGAGTTGAGCGGCGACGATCGAAGCCAGATTCGGCTTCAGGATGAGAACCACTGCCGTTGACCATGCACCAAGTCGAAGCAGCCGATATCGGCGATGATCGGACAAGTACCGTATCAGCTCGCGGCTGCAAAGCAGCAGTAGAATCGGGATCGTGCACCACTGGAAGGCGTTCATCGCCAGATCCTTCCCACGAGCAGATGCCCGGTGATCCGCAGCGCTCCCAGCGAGCTTTGTCCTTTCTCCAGCGTTTCGATTGCGTAGGTAATCGTCACGGGAACTTCGACGAACCGCAGACCGTGCAGGCAGATCTCGTCGAGGATCTCCGATGCGTGTGCCATTCGCGGCTGGCGGATCGAAATCCGTTCGGCTGCTCGACGAGTCATCGCGCGGAAGCCGTTATGCACATCGGAAACACGGATTCCCGAAACCACGCGAGTGAACAGGATGCCGGCTTTCAGTGTCAGCCAGCGCGTGAACGGGATGTTCCGGACTTCTCCAAGAAACCGTGACCCGAGCGAGACATCTGCTGTTCCGGCGACCAGCGGATTGAGCAGGCGGGGGATCTCGTCGACGTCGTGCTGACCGTCGCCATCGAACGTGACGAGGTATTCGGCTCCCCGAGAAAGTGCGAAATCGATCCCGGTTTTCAGCGCGGCTCCCTGTCCGCAATTGATCGGATGTCGCAGCACCCAGACGGGGAAACGGGCGGCAATCTCGGCTGTCCGATCCGAAGAACCATCATCGACGACGACCACGTTGTAAGACTGTTGAGTCAGCGTCATGAGCGTGGAGGACAGCCGCGACTCTTCGTTGTAGGCCGCGACGATAATCCACGTACTACAATTGCTGTCGCTCTGAGACATTGCCGGACCTTTGCCGTCTTCTGCGCAGACGGCTCGGAAAACTGCGGATGCATGGAGAGCGCGAGTCGTTCGCGGCTCGTATTCAGGCTGGCCAACACCTGACCGACGGAGAACAGGCGAGTTCGAGTCCGCCGCGATCTTCATTCTTCGAGCAAGAATGAACGTTCTGCCGACGTTTTGATGAATTGACGGTTAAGAACAGGCTGCTCGGCTATTCTTCCAGCAGAAGATCCGTCGAAGCCGCTACGAACCGTTGTGTCGGGAGCGCGATGATCCGGGAAAGCGTATACATGAGATCGGGATCGGGTTCGGTCGACGATTGCCCGGTGATCTGCAGAACCACGGTGATTTGAATCGCTTTAGGCAGCATCTCCAGCGAAGTACTGTCCCATTCTTCGTACCAGTCGGTTCCGTCGAAGTACAGAAACTCCAGCGAAACCAGTTCGGGAAGCGGAAGTCCGCCGAGCCATTCGATGTTGACCAGCTCTCCATCGGCGAGGGCTTCGAACCGAGCCATGGGGTCATCCGGGCCGTAGCCTTCCAGCTGGACGTCCATTGTGCTCGGCGTATTGAAGCCCCAGACGAGCAGGCGCTGCTGCGTTCGCTGGATGTCTGACACCGCGAGCGGGTCATCGATAACTGTTAACTGTCTTCCCGTTCGCGACACCGGTTCGGCCAGAAACTCCACGACCTGAGTATCGCCCACGAGATAAAAGGGCATCGCCGTCGATTCCGCCTCGACGCCAAAATCGAGCGATGTATCGGATGAATCGAGTGCCAGTACGGTGCCCGTGCTTTCGGTCTCGGTACTTTCTTCTTCAGCGTGACGTCCGGCAATCGACTGCAGATCCCAGTCGAACTGCCGCAGCAGGTTATGCCCCGTCTGTACCAGATGAACGTCGCGAGCCGAGGTCTGCTCGACGCGGTAGATGATCAGAATCAGCCCCCCGACGCCGACGAGAACCAGCGTCGAAATCGCGGCTGCCAATAACAGTTCCAGCAGCGTGAAGGCACCTCGCGACTTCCGGCGAGATGATGCCGGTCGATTCATAGCCCTTCCTCCGCGGCCGGAATGTAGATCCAGCGGGTGAGGGAGACATCGGCGTCGATGTTATCGTTCAGATTGCGATGCATCACGCGAACGGTCGTCTCGGTGAGCGTCGGCCAGTCGGTCTCGGCAATCTCGACCGAATAGACCCAGGCGGGATCTTCTCCGATCATCTCCTCGGCAATCTCAACCGGAGCGACTCCACTGGAGACGATTTCGCCCAGGATCGATTCGCAGTACACAACCGCTTCCGTTTCTCGGACTGCCTGCACCGAGGCGACACGAGCCGACTCCAGCAGCTGCACGAGAGCCGCCGTGGCCGCCCCGAGCAGTGAGAGCGAAATCACTACTTCGAGCAGCGAAAGTCCGGTTCGAGCGGGGACGCGATTCATCGCAGGCTGTCCTCCAACTCAGACGCCTTCGCCCGCGTCACGTCGATGTGGCCATTCAACGAGTGAATCGTGACCTGATACGCCGTGTCGTACTCATCCTCGAAGTAGAAGTTGCCCCCGGTCGATGTTCCGTCGGTATTGAACAGAATCTCTGCCGACCAGCGATGCTCCTGCGAGTTCAGACCCAGTTCCCCCAGCAGTTCCGAAGGCAGATCTTCCGCCCAGTCGGCCTGCATGAAGGTCATCGTTTCGGGGAGGGTGAGACTGCTCGTGGCGGGCGCATCGGCGAGGCCGGCGATGAGAACATGATCGCGCGAGGAGTACCGGACCCAGCGACGATGACCGTCGCGAACAGCATCGCGACGCTGGTTGTTCAGAAACTGTTCCACGTCGCCACTCACGCTGAGCAGTTGCTGCTCAGCGGTGAGGGTGTTGAGGGACGGAACGGAAACTGCGATCAGGACCGACAGCAGGACGATCGTCAGCAGCAGTTCCAGCAGCGTGAACCCGAGCCGGTCTGTGGAACGCCGGAGATGCATCGGACGATTCAGGCTTCCGACCAGTTGGTCACGTCGTCGCCACCGCCCTGTTCATCGGAACGGTTCGGACCGCTCGACCAGATGGCCGGCTGATTGTTGCCCGTCTTCGAACTCGGGTACTCGTACAGCAGCGGCTGCCCCCAGGCGTCCTTGGGAATTTCCGGCAGTTGCGGCTCGACCTGATTGCCTTCCGCATCGGTGGTCGACGTTAGCACTTCGAGTGCTTCCTGTCCGCCGTTCGGGTACTCGCCCCCGTTGCCGACGGCATACAGTTTGAGCGCCTGTTCGAGTCCATGAATGCTCGATTCAGTGACCTGGATATTGGCCTTTTTCTGCGTTCCGAGCAGGTTCGGCACGACCATCGCGGCAATAACACCGAGAATGGCCAGAACGATCAGCAGTTCGAGCAGCGTGAAGGCCTCGCGTCGGTTGCGGGCGGAATGGCGGGAGGGAATTGAGCGTGTCATGGGAGGGACCTCTGTCTTGCGACAATGCAGCGAAATAACGTAAGCCAAAAGGGGGGAATCGGATCTCCCCACTGTATTAAACCATGTTCGAGCTCTGAAGTATCGGTAAAAGCAGAGCAGCGACGATAAAGAGCACGAAAGCGGCAAGTGCCAGCAACATAAGGGGTTCGAGCAGCCGCACCAGCATGTCGAGCCGCGTCTGAACCTTGCGTTCCAGCTGATCGGACACTTCCACGAGCACCCGCTCCAGCTGGTTCGATTCCTCGGCCACGGCGATCATTTCGACCACATCGGCTGTGAAGAAGCTCGATTGCCGCAGCGGACCGGCCAGCGATTTTCCGCTCGAAACGAACTCGGAGGCCTGCTCGATCGCTTCTTCGATGACCACATTGCCCGTAGCTTTGCGGGCGATGGCAATCGATCGCAGCATGGGCACACCGTTCTGGAGAAGAGTTCCGAGCACGCGACAGAACCGGGCCACAGCCAGATTCCGGGCGATTGCCGCGACACCGATATTCATCGGACCAACTTTGAAGTCCTTCACAATCAGCCCATCGAAAATCTGCCGCCCCCGTTCCGACTGCAGGGCTCGCATGCCGAGTATTACAGCCGCGGCGATTCCGACCAGGAGTGGAATCCAGTAGACCTGCAGTGTATCGCTGATGCCCATCAGCGTATTCGTGGCCCAGGGGAGGCCTCGTTCCGCTTCCATGCGATCAAAAATCGGCTGAAACTTCGGCACGAAGAACACGAGCATGATAATCGCGATCACCACGCCGAACGTCCCGACAAAGATCGGGTAGATCATCGCTCCAACGACTTTGCCTTTGAGTTCGTTCTGATGTTGTACGAACAGCGCGAGCCGGCGGAGGGCGTCTTCCAGAAAGCTTCCTTCTTCCCCGGCTTCAACAAGACTGATCACCAGTGTCGAGAACGTTTTCGGATGCCGCGCCATCGCCTGAGCGAGCCGCTTGCCGTCGGCCACCTGATCCCGAATATCGCCGACCACTTCTTTGAGCGTGGGGTTTGCGGCCTGATCCTGAATCAACTTCAGCGACCGCAAGAGTGGCACGCCGGAGGTAAGTAGATCGGCCAGTTGCGAATAAAACGCGACCAGCATCGTCGCGCTGACTTTGGGATCGCGATTCAGCTTCGGAATCCCGGACGCCGGAGCAGCCTGCACCGAAACGGGAAACAGGTTCTGCTGTCCCAACTGCAGCAAAGCCTCCTGCTGATCAGTCGCTACCAGCGTCCCCGCCACCGATTTCCCGGCCGAGTCTCGAGCTTTGTAGATAAAATCAGGCATGCCGTGCGTGGAATCGAACTGGAAGGAACAGGAAGGTCTCCCATTCTAACACCGCAACCCGGTCGATGGGCCTCCGTTTGTGGCCGCCGAGCCGGAGAACTTGGAAATCTCACGCCATCAAACTCAGCAAAACAGGACCAGTCGACAGGGATAGCGCAGCCGCAGGAATGCGATTGGACGTCACTGGTTCATCACGCCAGGCCCGGGATGGCCCAGACGTGCACGTCTGGGTGACGAAGTCACAGGAAGTAGCTCTCTATCACCGGAGAAGCAAGGGCGAACGGTTTTATGGGAGTCTGGCCGAGTCAACGAAATCCGTCGGTCAGCAACCTCTTGTGGCTTCGCCACTCAGACGCACGCGTCTGAGCCATCCGAGAAGTCTCGTGCAATTCGTGTTGTGGGAGGCTCGCCCTGGAAGGTTTCCTGCCCCCCCAAACAAAAAAGCCGCGCACAGGGCGCGGCTTCTTGTGAGTTGGTCAGCTCAGGTTCTTAACCCTGCATCGCTCCGGCGGCAACGAGAGATTCCAGGAAGCCCTTCAGCTGATGGCTTCGAACCGGGTGCTGAAGTTTACGGACGGCTTTGGCTTCGATCTGACGCACGCGTTCGCGGGTCACTTTGAAGATGCGGCCGACTTCTTCCAGCGTGTAGGTGTAACCATCGCCTAGGCCGTAACGCAGCTTAATGATCTCGCGTTCGCGATAAGTCAGGGTCCGCAGGACGTGATCGATCTTGTCCTTGAGCATTTCCTGAGTCGCGGTGCTGACCGGGCTGTCGGTCGACTGGTCTTCGATGAAGTCGCCAAAGTAGCTGTCTTCACCTTCACCGATCGGACGGTCGAGGCTGACCGGCTGACGTGAAATTTTCATCACGCGGCGGGCTTCTTCGATGGTCACGTTGGCGGCTTCGGCCATTTCTTCCACGGTCGGTTCGCGGCCGAGTTCCTGAACGAGGTCCTTCGAGACCTTCCGCAGACGAGACATCGTTTCGATCATATGGACCGGAATACGAATCGTGCGGGCCTGATCGGCGATGGCCCGGGTGATCGCCTGACGAATCCACCAGGTGGCGTACGTCGAGAACTTATAGCCGCGACGATACTCGTACTTGTCGACGGCTCGCATCAGGCCGGTGTTGCCTTCCTGAATGAGGTCGAGGAAGTTCATGCCGCGATTGCGATACTTCTTGGCGATCGAAACGACGAGCCGCAGGTTTCCGCCGGAGAGTTCCCGCATGGCCGTCTCATAGGCACAGAACCGCTTATTGATCTCATCGATTCGAGCCGCCAGCGTTTCCGGCGTTTCGAAGGTCATCATCATCAGGTCGTGCAGTTCCCGCTCGACCGCGGCGGCTTCTTCGGCGGCATTCGTGCGACGGTTGAGAACCTTGAGCCGCGCTTTGAGTTCGTGCATGCGGCTCGAAATCTGCTGCAGACGTTTGAACAACGGCTGCAGACGCTGAGTGCGGAGACTCAGTTCTTCGACCAGCGTCGTCATTTTGCGACGGCGGGTATTGAGCGAGTGACGGGCTTCCTTCCGTTCTTCGGCGGAAAGACTCGGATCGATCGACCGTTCGAAGTCGTGCCGATTCTTCTGCATCAGGAAGTCGAGCGTCTTCAGGTTGTGCGGCATCCGGCCGAGAACCTGGTCTTTTTCCAGCGACTCGGTCAGCGACACTTTGATAGTGCGATCGAACGGGAGTTCACCGCGGTGGACCTTGGCCAGCGTGTCGATAGCGGCCCGCATGGCGCAGTCGTTTTCCAGCAGGTGCCGGCGGAACTGCTTCCGGGTCACTTCGATCTTTTTGGCGAGGGTAATTTCCTCGTCGCGGGTCAGCAGCGGGATTTCGCCCATCTGCGTCAGGTAAATGCGCACGGGGTCATCGATCCGCTTGGAGCCTTCCTCTTCGACGACGAGGTCGCCGGCTCGCTGCTTGCTCGGCTTGGCCGGTTTCTTCTTCTTTTCCTGCTCGATCTTCCGCTTCGGAACGTGCTTCTCGGGGATGATATCCATCCCGAGTTCTTCCAGAGAGAGCAGGAGCTGGTCGAGCTTGTCCGGATTGACCCCTTCGTCCGGCAGATAGTCGTTCACCTGGCTGAAGGTGAGGTAACCCTGCTTGTGGCCGGACTCAATCAATTGTTGCAGTTTGTCATCAAGCTGATGCACAGAATTCTCCTCGGACAGACTCTCGGGCTGACGGCGCGCCTTTGACAATCATTTCGTCATCGACGCTGGAATCAACCTGTTTATTGAGACGATGCGGTATTGCGCGTCACACGTTGCTGGTGAAATTGAGCCGCATCCTGCAGCAATTGTCTCATCCGGTCATCAACAGCCGTCGGTTCCTGCCGGTTCAACGCGACGGTACTGGTTGAGGCCCGATGGTGGGATTCCCTGTGCTCCCACTCGAGTTGAGAGATCACCTGGTTCAGGTAAAGCGGCTGACGTTTCCCCTCGGAATTCACAGCCGTCTCGTCCAACTTCTCGGCGATCTTCTTCTCTTCCGCTTGAGCTGCGATGGCGAGGATCAGTCGCTTCAGCTCTGGATCTTCGGTCGCGGCCAGCAGTGCGTCAGTCCCGGAATACTGATTCCGCTGACTGAGTCGCGCACACTCGGCCACGATTTCGCTCACTAAAGGATGCCGGAGTTTCCCGGGAACCTCGCGGTCCAGGATCTCGGTGATGCAATCCGGCATCATGAAGACAATTTCCAACAGGTCCCGTTCCAGAAGCGTGTATCGATCGAGCTTGGGTTTGAGCAGTCCGTCTGCTTGATCGCGCCGGTGAACGCGGGGAACAGTTTCCTCCTGTGGTAAAAAGTCAACAGATGGCTCCGCTTCGGGGGAGCGTGAAGAGGGTTTCGCAACTTGCGGACCCTTCGCTCGCAATTTCGCGAGCTCGCTACGCAGTTTCTGCTCCTGAGAACCACGCAATCCGACCTTGAGGGCCAGACGGTTCAGGAGCATATCCTCGCGTTTTGTGCCTGAAAGACCGGGCGCCACGGCAAGCAACTCGAGCATTTCGCTCGTCAGCTGCTCGCGGGAAAAGACGGAATCGTCGCTGTACTTCGCGGCCAGATTCCTCAGTTTGAAGTCCCACGCGTCCTCGGCATTTTGTAAAAGAGTTTGAAATTCCTGCAATCCGTGCTTCTCGAGATACTCCGGAGGATCCATCCCTTCCGGCAACGCCAGAAGACGCAGATCGATCTCGTGAGAGAGCAAACGGGGCAGAGCCCTCTGGGCGGCGTTCTGACCGGCGGCGTCTCCGTCGAAAATGAGAATCACTTTCTGACAGAACCGGCGAATCAGCTGCACGTGTTCGTGCGTCAGAGCCGTTCCCAGTGTAGCCACGACGTTGGGGATCCCAACCTGGTGAAGTGCGATGCAGTCGGTGTAACCTTCGACAACCAGAACCTCGTCGCGATCACGCATGGCCTGTTTCGCATGATCGAGTCCATAGAGCTGTCGACTCTTGTTGAAATACGCACTTTCCTTGCTGTTCTGATATTTGCCGTACTGTTCATCCTGACTACCCGGCAGAACCCTCCCACCGAACGCAATCGGCTGGCCGCGATCATTCCGAATCGGGAACATAATCCGACTGCGAAACAGATCGAAGAACCCGTCTCCCTGATTTCGACGCGAAATCAGTCGAGCCTCTTCCAACTGCTGTGGAGTGAATTTTCCCCGCGCCAGTTTGAGCAGCCAGTCCCATCCACCCGGGTGGAATCCGAGTTGAAAGTCGGACCAGATCTCTTCGCAAAAACCACGGTCGAGCAGATAGTCTCGAGCCGGCTCGG
Source organism: Planctomycetaceae bacterium (assembly GCA_017795105.1). Lineage (GTDB taxonomy): Bacteria > Planctomycetota > Planctomycetia > Planctomycetales > Planctomycetaceae > Rubinisphaera. The sequence goes on along the minus strand of CP051247.1, from coordinate 2,836,429 downwards.
CTGCGGGATCCGCCAGCAGGCATTCGTGATATTTTTGCGACGCCCAGTCGAGAGCGGCGAAAATCGTCGCGCGATCGGTTCCCTTTCGCTGACCGGAACGTTCGGCACTCTTCGGCATCTCCAGCCCGGCCCGCAACGCCAGATGTTCCAGCGTCGCGCGAAAGTCGAGGCCTTCGAGCTTCATCAGGTAGCTGAAAGCATCGCCCCCTTCGTTACAGACCCAGCAGCGATACGTCTGGCGCTCGCGGTCGATGGTGAGCGATGGCGAGTGATCGTCGTGGAACGGACAGAGGGCCACAAACTGACGCCCCTTTTGCGTCACCGTGCGGGTTTCGCCGATGAGCGCAACGATGTCAGTCTGGGCGCGAACCTGCTCTTTGAATTCGCTCCACGTATCGATCTGCACGAACCATCCCCTCAGGCCATTTGCTGTTCACGTTGGGGACCACCAGCGTGAACCCCATCGTCGGCGCATCGCGGGATGCGGGGGCTTTCAAGCTCGCTGGCGGACACCGATGTGAGCATTTCCCCGGCCGGGAATTTGGCAAGTCAACAGATGTTCAATGATGGCGGGCCGGGTCGCAATCTGGCGTCACAGGTCAACTCTACCACGGATTGCAATCGCGGCAAACAGGCCTCCTTGAAAACAGACCGAATATCGCCCCCTGTAAAGGCTTATTCCGTAGAACGTTAGGAGTCGCCCGCAGCTCCCCAAAATCCCGCCATCGGCACGCTCCCGCAGCTCTCCCGGCGCCTCCCAGCCGATTCAAATCCTGCAACCCACAGCACCCCTACCAGCTCCCTGGACACCTGGTATTCAGGACAAATGTTGAAAAACTGGTTCATTCGGGTTGAAGAACCGGGAGGTACGCAGAGTGCTTCGCTTGCCGCAGTTCCATCAGGGACTACTCTTCAACATGCGCAAACTTACACCACCAGGGTGGCACAGACATTCCTGTCTGTGCTTGCCGGCAGGCAAGTCTTGGGGTGGCGTTGCAATTTCTTCTGCGGGATGGGATCTTGGGCCGTTGTCCCCCTCTTCTTGAATAAAGTCCCTGTATGTCGACTTCTCCCCGCATCGTTCGCCTGAATCCTCTCGACAATGTTGTCGTCGCTGTTGATGCGCTGGCTGAGGGCTCCGAACTTCAGGATCTGCAGCCGTTTACTGTGACGGAGTCGATCCAGCCCGGACATAAGGTGGCCACACGGGCGATCGCCGCCGGCGAAGCGATCATCAAATACGGGCAGATCATTGGCTTCGCGACCGAGCAGGTTGAGCCGGGGCAGTGGGTGCACGTGCACAACGTCGATCGCGGGTCGCTGGAACTCGACTATCGTTACGCAACCGAGGCTCCGGAAACCGACTACTTTCCTGAACCTCGCGTCTTCGAAGGAATCCGACGCGCAAACGGTCAGGCAGCGACGCGGAATTATATCGCCGTCATCAGCACGGTGAACTGCTCGGCGACCAGTTCGAGAATGGTGGCCCAGAGGGTCAGTCAGGATCTGCTGGAGAAGTATCCCCATGTTGATGGAGTCGTCGCACTCACACACAAAGGAGGCTGCGCCTTTGAATACAAGGGCCCCGATCACGAACAGCTGAACCGCGTGCTGGCCGGGTATGCCAGGCATCCAAATATCTGCGGCTATCTCGTTCTCGGCCTCGGCTGCGAAACGGCGCAGGGAGATTATCTGCTCGATTCTCAAGAACTCGTTCAGCTTGGCGGCGGCCCGGCGGTTCAAACGCGCTCTCAACCACTGATTAACATCCAGCAGTCTGGCGGCGTGAGGAAAACCGTGGAGAAGGCTCTCTCCGCGTTGCCCGAATTGCTGCAGGAAGCCGATCAGGTTCGCCGCGAGCCGATCCCGATTTCCGAGCTGATCGTCGCCACCGAATGTGGCGGCAGCGATGGTTACAGTGGGATCACCGCCAATCCGGCCATCGGCTATGCGAGCGATTTGATTGTGCGGTACGGCGGTACGGCCATTCTTTCGGAAGTGCCCGAGATCTACGGCGGCGAACATCTACTTACGAGCAGAGCTGTTTCCCGCGAAGTCGGAGAGAAGCTGATCGAGCGGATTCACTGGTGGGAGCAGTACGCCGACATGTTCGGCCACCGGATCGACAACAACCCTTCGGTCGGAAACAAGAAGGGCGGGCTGACGACCATCTATGAAAAGAGTCTGGGAGCGATCGCTAAAGGGGGCACGACTGCTCTGCGAGCCGTGTACGAGTACGCGGAAAAGGTGACGGAAAAAGGCTTCGTGGTTATGGATACGCCCGGTTACGACCCGGCCAGCGTTACCGGGATGATTGCTGGCGGTGCCCAGATTTGTCTGTTTTCCACAGGGCGGGGCAGCTGTTTCGGCAGCAAACCGGCTCCGACGATCAAGATCTGCTCGAATTCGCCGACATACGCTGCGCTGTCCGAGGACATGGATATCGACGCCGGCAGTATCCTCCACGGCACGACCGTGCAGGCGAAGGGAGAAGAGATTCTCGAGGAGATCATCGCGGTCGCCTCAGGAAAGCAGACAAAATCGGAACTGGCCGGGATGGGGGACGAAGAGTTCTGCCCCTGGTCCCCGGGCCCGATCTTCTAGAGCGGTCGCGGGTGGGAATCGCGGGCTGAGTCGCCCGATGTCCCAGAAAATGCAGTGCGTCCGGGATCGTCTCAACGCAGTGGGAAGACGGAATCCTGAGCGTCCCTGCTTACGCTTTGGATGGGTTTCCCGTCCGTAAGTCCTCTTGCGCAAACAGCTTGCGGTCTCTCTGGCAGGGGGATCGCGGCCATGAGGGGCGATGGAAGATTGGGCTTGAGTCTGTTTTGGTGACTTCGGAAACAATCGCTACAGCCGGAAATCGCTGAAAATCCGGCATCCCCGTCACAATCGCTACAGCTTCACAATCAGGGGCGCCGATACTACCGGCAGGTCCTTTCTTCTGCGCGGAGACCGTGAGGCGTTGTGTCGACGCTAAACGGCCACTCTAAATTCAGGTCTAAGATCGATGATGCCTCAAGAGATCAAATCGCTTCTGATGAATCTGCAGGGAAATCGCGATCTGCCCGGCTCGACCCCAACTGTTTGTCAAGGACGACCTCATATGCGGGGACTTAGGCGTTTATGCGTGGGAATGGCAACTCTGGCGCTTTCGTGGTCGGCAACGACCGCTCAGGCACAGAGCCATGCTGACCCATTCGCTCCTCAATACAGTCGAGAGGGAGCACAGTCTCCGTCGGCGATTTCTGGTGCCAATCCATTTAGCGAGCGTGCTCCGGCGGGTCCGGCGTGGGCTCCTCCAATGGCTTCGCAAGGCATTCAGCAGGTCCAGTACTCTGGTCCGCCTCCGGGGCAGCCCCCCGGACCGATGCCGCCTGCTCCGATGCCGTATGGCCCGCCTCCGGGAGCCGCTCCGGGTGGTCCGTTGCAGCCGTATCCCGGAATCGACATGTATCGCTACGGTTTCCAGCAGACCATCAATGAAGATGGCATCTGGTACAAGCAGATGCTCAATGCCAACAAGACCTACTACGGCGATGTTGAGCTGATCTTCCCGGTTTACTGCGAGCCTGGCGACACACTCTTCGGCTACGGCGGTATTGAGACCGGTATTGTAGCCACCGACCGAATCCCTCCGTCCTACTTCACGACCCCTCGAAACCAGGGGGATGTGACCACCGGCGGCGGCGGGGGTGGTGGAAACAACAACAACTCCATCAGCGGACGCGAAATCTACGACCGCTACTTCCCGTACTACAGCTTCAGCAACATGTTTCACGACATGACCGGCTCCGGGATCCGTCTGGAACTCGGTGTCGAGAATGAAGACGGTTCGGGATGGGCCATTAACGGCTGGTACGGGGGTGAGTCGAACCAGACGTTCCAGCGAGGAGCCGTCCCCCGACGATCCTACACGCCGCTTCCGGATCCCTTTACGTTTGCCGGAAACGATCCTCTGTACGTCCTGGAGCTGAATGCTCTGGTGGGGTCACTGCCGATCGACAACGGGAGTGGAGTCGCCGACCGAATCGCGTTCGATACCATGTTCGAGATGAAGTTCAGCCAGCAGGCCTGGGGCAGCGGGTTGAAGTTCTATCGTCCGGCCATCGCTCGCAGCGACTGGTATCAGGTTCGTCCGATCATCGGCCTGCGTTACATCGATATTCACGAAGGGTTCAACTTCCGCGGTCTCGATTCCGGTGCCGAGTACGAGTTCCTGAACTTCAACGATATCGATCGGGCTCAGGAGTTTGAGACACTGCTCAACCTGGACTTCGGATTCATCACCGCCGGCAACAACAGTGCTGGCGAGCCGGGATTCGAAGGACGTCCTGATCCATCAACCTTCAACGAAGGAACGAACGATCAGATTCAGAGTCCAGTCAATCCAGTGACGGCATTTCCGACCAACCCGTACGAGGTTCAGGTCGCTTCCTCGACTCAGTCGCGGGCGGCCGGTCCTGAAATCGGTCTGCATGCCGAGATGGGTGGGGACGAAACCAAGCTCTCCTTCCTGGCAACGGCCGGTCTCACGGCGACTAAGGAAACGACCTGGCTGGATGGATTTGGAGTCTACAACCACTTCCTGAACCTCGTCGACCCGGATGACAACATCAACACGCCCGACGGGGGTGAATTGACGACCGGACTCGGTGGTCTGACTGACGAAGAAACCCGCTTCAGCGACAAGGCGACTTCGACTCACGTCTCGCCGACGCTGGATCTGTCGGTGAAGTTCGAGTCACGCGTCTTCCAGTATGTTCCGGGAATCAACCGGATTGAGTTCTTCGAAGAAGCGATGTTCACCACGAGCTATGGCTTCCTCTGGGTGGGTAACGTGACCCGGCCTCAAAGCTCGGTCGTCTACGAAACCTTCCCGATCAATCCGAGCCTCGATCCGGACCGCAGCGGCTGGACGATGCAACAGTGGAGCTTCGGTGTCCACTGGGAACACTAATCCCCAGACATCCTGACATCAAAAGAAAGACGGTCGGAAGAATTCTTCTGACCGTCTTTTTTCTTTGGGGTCGGCGTCCCGTCGTCATCTGTCGACGGCATCGTTCTAGCTCATTCGTGAAGCAACAGCCTACGAAGCGTGCCGCACGCATTTCCCCTTGCCCTAACTCTCTCCCCCAGGGGGGCGAGGGAATTTGATGGGGAGCCGGGATCGTCGGAAAGGAAGTCACATGCCGAACGCTATCGGCTGCGTTCTTCCCGTCCTCCTGCGTGATTTCGTATCTGGTCGTGGAACATTCATGTCGGGACAGGTTCGCGACCTGCGAACCTGTTTACCCGCATCTGTTCCTCACCCTTACTTGCGATCGCCCATGGCGACGTAGGGGCGTTCCTGGTAGCCGACGTAGTTGGCTTTCGGGCGAATGATTTTGTTGTCGCTCAGCTGTTCGATCACATGAGCACACCAGCCGACGACGCGGGAAGCGGCGAAGACGCAGGTAAACATGTAGCCCGGGATGCCCATGTAGTACTGCAGGGACGCCGAGTAGAAGTCGACGTTGCAGTTCTTGTTGATCTTGGCGGTGACGAGCTCTTCCATCTTGATCGACATGTCGTACCACTTCGGCTCGCCGGTTTCGATCGACAGGCGACGGGAGAGTTCCTTCAGGTGCTTTGCCCGAGGATCCTGCGTCTGATAGACGGCATGCCCGAAGCCCATGAACTTGCCCTTGTTGGCGCTGACCTTTTCGACCCAGGGAGCAACGTTCTCGACGCTGCCGACTTCTTTCAGGGTTTCGAGAACAGCCGTGTTGGCTCCGCCGTGGAGCGGGCCCTTCAGGGCGCCAATGGCTCCAGTGATCGAGGAATACATATCGGTCAGCGTGGCGGAAATCACGCGGGCGGCGAACGTGCTGGCATTCAGGCCATGTTCGGCGTGCAGAATCAGGATGAGGTCCATCGCCTTTTCGGCGTCTGCACTCGGCTTCTCGCCGGTCATCATGTAGAGGCAGTTAGCCGCATGTGAGAGCGAGTCATCCGGAGCGATCGGCTCCTGACCATCTTTGATCCGCTTGATGGCCGCGAGCAGTGTTCCAATCTGAGCGGTCAGCTTCAGCGAATCGTCCATCATCGCGTCGGGGCCGGTCTTGTCTTCATCCGGGTTGAGATTGCCCATGAGCGAAACGCCCGTCCGCAGCATGGACATCGGATGAGCATCGGACGGCAGAGATTTCAGCGTGGCCAGGACTTCATCGGGAACGGCTCGCACCTGCTTGAGTCGGTCGGAGAATTGCTTCAGCTCCGACTCGATCGGCAGCTCTCCGTTCAGGAGCAGATAGCCGGTTTCCTCAAAGGTGCTGCGCTCGGCCAGCTCGTCGATGTGGTAGCCACGATAGATGAGCTGCCCCGACTGACCGTCCACATGAGAAATGCTGGAATCGGCAGCGACGATGTTTTTCAAACCTTTGGCAGTCGTAGTCGTCATGGGTGGAGAACTCGTGTATCTAACAAGGTAAGGTCAGTGTGGTCAGTACTTCGACGCAGGCGAATCCAGGACCGCTTCAGCAGATTTTGAGAACGCGGAGGCAGCGTCCCGAAGGGATCGGTCCGATTTCAGAGTCTCTAGATTATAACGGCTGCGAAATGAATATCCAAATGTGCTGATTCTCTCAGGCGGCCCGATCATCCCCGCGGATGGCAGGCCTGGTGAATCGATTTCAGGCGGCTGTGTTCAACATGGGTATAAATCTGGGTCGTGCGGATGTTCGCGTGCCCCAGCATTTCCTGCAGAGCCCGGATCTCCGCCCCACCGGCCAGCATATGCGTAGCAAAGCTGTGACGCAGCGTATGCGGGCTGACCTGCTCGCTGCATCCTGTCCGGGCGGCGTATTTTTTGACGAGCCGCCAGATCGTCAGACGGGTCAACGCTCGGCCGGTCCGGCTCACGAACAGGGCGTCTGATGGGCGATTGCCAACCAGTTGTGGTCGTTCGTGCTCCAGATAAGCTTCCAGAGCCGAGATTGCCACCGGGTTGAGGGAGACCAGTCGCTCCTTGTTCCCTTTCCCGATGCAGCGGCAGACCCGGCTCTCCAGCGAGACATTCCCCAGCGTGAGCGAGGCGACCTCGGACGCTCGACAGCCGGTCGCATACATCAGGCAGAGCAGCGCCCGATCCCGCAATGGATACCCGTCGCAGCGGAGTGGTGCGGCGAGAAGGGCGTCCACTTTCTCCGGGCTGAGCACCTTCGGCAGATATTGCCAGAGCTTGGGCGAGTTCAGCAGATCGGCCACGCTGTCGACGATTCGACCTTCGAGCACGAAGAAACGAAACAGTGTTTTCAAGGCGACCAGCTTGCGGGCAATCGATGAGGCCGAGAGTCCGCGTTCGTGAAGCGATTTCAGGTATTCCGTCAGCAGTGACAGATCGATCTGCTTCAGCTCGGAGATTCGCTTCGAGGCGAGCCAGTCGTAGAACTGTCGTGTATCCCGGGCGTAAGCGGCGACGCTGTTCTCGGCCATTGTGCATTCCGACCGGAGGTAATGCGTGAAATCGTCCAGCTGGAAGACGAGACGCTGCGGCGTCGGCTGCGCGACGGGCTGCGTTCGATTCGGACGAAAACGGGGCGGCATGAGCGTTCCAGACGGACAACGGAAACCTCGAGAAACAGCGGCGTCAATGAGCCGCTCCAGTCAGAGTTTCGTCGTTATCCGACGGCCGGCTTCAACAGCCGCACGGTTAGAACGCTTATTCCGAATGGCCCGATGGTGCTGCTTCACCGGCAGCGATCTGATGGCTGGCCCAGCGTTTCAGCGATTGCAGTTTTGTCACCAGCTTGCCCGCGCCCCGTGCGATTTTTGCCGTACACAGCAAGCCATTCCCCACGGTAATGCGATGGGGCCAGAGACCGGAGAGATACGAGTTGGAATGGGCGCAGCTGTCGACCCGAACAATCTCCGGACGATGCTCCCTGAGATAATCGATCAGAGCGACTTCGTGCAGCGTCCCGGGGCTGCAGTTCTCGAAGCGGCTGTCCCAGGCAATCTTGAAGGCGAACATCTCGGGCCCCGAGATAAAGTTCAGAGCCGTGGCTGCCACTTCGGTTCCGGTCTTCAACTCGCTGATCGCGAGGAACTCCGAGTTCGCTGCTTCCCAGAGCAGTTGACGGGCAAAGTCGGCATCTTCGCGGCGACAGGCCAGAGCCGTTCCCATTTCCCCCTTCCAGCTGTTTTGTTCAAGCACCAGGAATCGACGCAGGGCCGGCCCTTTTTCTTCCGACGACTGGAGAATGCGAAAACTGACGGGGCCGTGTGCTTCGAGCCGCCGGCGGTTCTTTCGCACCGACTTCCGTCGAGACGACGACCAGTTCTCTTCGAGCCCTTTCTCTCCCAGTTCCGGGACCAGGACAGCGGGGCAGGACGTTTCGGGAATCAATCGAAACGAGCCACCCCGAGCAGCTGTCGTCTCACGCAGTTCCTTCGCCCAGGGGGAATCGACTCGCAGATTGGTGAACTCGATGCCCATCAGGCCATGGGGGGTCTTGTGCACGAATTCGATCAGCGACTGAAAGAACTCTGTCTGGCGGTCCGGCTTCACCAGCAGACCACTGCGGTAGACATGAGGATCCTGCCAGGAGATCAAATGAGGCAGCGGCAGGGTTTTTGTTCCCGGCGTGTATTGAAAGATTCCGAGCCCCAGCAGACGCCCCTGGTTCTTATCGCGGCAGGCCAGAATGTGAACCTCGGGTTCATCGAGCCGATGGGGCGACAGCGAGCGCACGAACTCCGGCGACAGAAACGCATTCCCGCAATGGCTTTCCCGTTCCAGTTGCTTCCATTGGCTGAGAAACGCCGCGTCACACGCTAGTGGTGAGAGCTGCAGGAGTTCCAGTGACGGTGCGTTGACGAGCGACGTGGACATTTCGCGCCTGGTTGCTGAAGACTCTGTGAAAACAGGGGTGATGCGATGGCATCACTCAAGTCCTAGCTCGTCGCACCTCTCAGGGCAAAAACAGAACATCAGGATGAGTTGAAAGTTATGCGGCCCGGCGCAAAGAAAACAGGGGAAGCGAATTTAACGCTTCCCCTGTCTGTGCGGGATTCAACGGTTTTTACGACAGGTCAGGACCCGGCCACGACTTTGCAGAAGGCTTTGAAGGTCACCGGTTCGTCCCGGCCGTCGATCGTGACATTGAACTGCTCGACGATCGTTCCACTCCCGTTGGGTGTCGAGATCGTCAAAGGCACGACGTGCACGGCTTTTTCTTCTTCCGGCAGACGAACCTGGAACGCGTTCAGTTCAGATTCGCACTCGATCTTGGCGATCTTGAATGGTCGCTTACCCCGGATGACGACATTCATCGTCTTCTGCTCGCCGGGAGTCAGCATCCCAAGCGAAACGATATCCGGATTCACGACAATGTCAGAAACGATTTCACCTTCCACGAGCAGCGGAACGCGAGGATTGGTCGCATCATCGGTGATCAGGTTGATCTGTCCACGGAATGGTCCGACCGGAGCAGACGGCTCCAGAATGACCTTCACTTTGTAGGCGACATTCTGAGCAGTCCGTGAGACTTCCTGCAGCTGAGCAGTCAGGTACGGTGGCAGGTTTTCGATGTTCCGAATCTGCCAGTCGCCGCGGCCGGCGTACGAGAGATCGATTACGCGTTCCGCGGTTTCGCCCTTGTCGACGCTGCCGAAGTTGACCGAACCCGGTTCAGTCACGACATCGGTGCGAATGTAGGCCGAAATCGGGATTCGCACTTCCGCCCGCTGCGGGGCATCGATCGTGACGATAATCGCCGAATCCTTCTGCCGGGTGAACTTCCGCGTGTCCATTACGACTTCGATGTAGGCCGACTCGAGCGACTCGAGCGTCTCCTGAGACGGCTTAGCGGCGGTACAACCGCACGAGGTTTTCACATCGGCGATATGCACGGTTTCTTCGTAGATGTTGGTCAGCTTCAGACGATGCCGAACATCGCTGCCGCGAGCGACGACGCCGAAGTCGTGCGACTGCTCGTCGAACATCTTGAGTGCCCACTCGGTACTCTGTCCGTACGCAGTCAGCTGGGTACACAACGAAAGGGCGGCTACAGCCGCGGTCATTAACAGGGGTTGCTTCATCATCAGTTTCCTCACTCGTTGAATCTCCGTTCCGCAAGGTCCGGTCCTCGGACGTCAAGCGGGAGCCTGCCGGCTCGTCATAGTTCGGTCCATCTGCAACAGATGAAAGGCGAGAGGAGAAGCATTGGGGTTCTACATTCCAGGAATCAATCACGACTCGCGCGGCTCAGCGCGGGAGCCTGCGGGTTTCTTCCGTCCTGGTCGATCCCATCCCACCCCCTAAGGATATTTGGGTTCCGAAAATGCGTCAAACTGAATTTCCGGCTCCCGAGGGAGTTGGTGCCAATCCTCTACTCAAAAGTACCCCCCAATATTGAGCTCGCCAAATCGTGCCCCCGCAGAATTACCGAATTGCACGTTCCGTCATCTGCAAATTCTTTGCCACTTGCCTAGATTCCGCGAGGCGGGGCCCTGATGCGGCTTTCGATTCGAGAAACTTTCGCCAAAAGCTGAGTTTTTTTCGCAACCTCGACCAGTTTGCAGGGTTTCAGTTCGAGTACCTGTCTTCCACGACCGATACATTCGATACCTCTCCGCCCAAATTCCCACCGGGCGACCCAAGACTACTCAAGTTTTCCTACCTTGCCTGTTCTGGCAAATCGGAGTTTCCCATGCGGCACCTGTTGGTCCTGGCGCTGGCGATGCCTCTGGCATTTACGACACCTTGCGCGCTTCGTGCAGCCGAGGAGGCTAAAGAATCCGAGAAGGTTTCCCCTGAAGTCCATCTCCGTTTTGTCGCGCGCACCTGGGACGATGTTCTTGCCGAAGTCGCCGCTGAAACCGGGCAGACACTCGTGATGCCGAAAGTTCCACGCGGGCGGCTGACGCGATACGACCGCGAAACCCACACCCCGGCTGATGCGATTCGCATCCTCAATCACGAACTGGAAAACACCGGCTTCCGAATTATGAGCCGGGAAAACTATCTGATTGTCCTCGAAGATGACCGGTTCCGTCCGCACTATCCGGCAACCGTTCTGGACGAATCGACCGAAAAGCCGCAGCGAACCATTCCCGAAAAAACGCTCGATGCGGCCCGCCGACGGATTGAAACCGCACAGTCGGAAATCCAGCAGGCCGCTCACACCGAGCAGGCTCCCGCTTCAGCCAAACAGGAAGCCCTGGCTATTGAGCCGAAGTTTCTGAACGCGACGACGCTGGCCAAGAAGGTTTATGAGATTTACGGCGAACATGCCGAGCTGATCGATCAGGGGCCACTCAATCTGCCTGCATTTCGAGTCAATGTTCCCGTCGCTGACGGAGCCGCCCCGCTGAGTTTCGTGGTCGGAATCGATCAACAGAATAATCAGCTGATTCTCGTCGCCGACGAACAGCATCGCGCTCAGCTGACCAGGGTGTTTGAAGTTCTCGACCAGGCCGCCGAAAACCGCGTCAACGGCCAGACCAAAGACGACGCCGCAATTGTGTTCGCTCCACCAGAAATTCACGGGGCCACAACCGAACAACTCCCCCAGGTTCTGGCTCAGGTGCAGTCCGAGAAGGCTGCCTCGAATCCGCCTGCGGCCGATCCACAGTCTGGACAGCCGCTTCCTCCCGAGCGCCAGCAGCAGGCGATCGATCAGCAGGACGATCTGACGTCCGTTCTCGATCGAATTCGGGGCGACGTGAGCATTGAAGCGATTACCGATCTCGGCCTGCTGATCATTCGTGGCAACCAGAACGATATCGACGGCGTCATGCAGATCGTTCAGGCGATCGAAACCATGAGTGCCGGAACGACCCCGGAACTCCATTTGCGTTATCTCGAGCACGTGAACAGCGAGAGTCTCGCCGCGCTGCTCAACAGTGTTTACGAGTCGGTGCAGTCGATTGATCAGCGGGCGAGCCGGCAGAACCGTCGCGTGAGTGTGACGGCTCTTGTGCAGCCCAATGCGGTTCTGATCGTCGCTCCAACTGTCGATCTGGAAGCGGTCAAGCAGCTTGTTGATGAACTCGATCAGCCGGTCGATGTCTCCCAGCAGGTGTATGTCTTCCATCTGAAGAACGCCACCGCAGCCGACGCCGCGACAACTCTGGAAGAGTTTTACGCGGAACGGGGCGGGCTCGGCACGACGTTGCGCATTACAGCCGATACGCGGACCAACACACTCGTCATTCAGGCCAGCCCCCGCGATATCGTCGAGATTCGTAAGGTCATTCACGACCTCGACAAGGACGTTTCCCACGCGATTTCGCGTCTGCAGCTGTTCCCGCTCAAGAATGCCGTCGCGGAAGAGCTGGCGTTGTTCATCAACACCGCCATCACCGAGGCGTTGAATCCCCTTGCGGGAGCGCAGCAGAACCTTCAGCAGGGAACCCAGACGCAGCCCAAGAGTTTCGTGCTCGAATTTCTGGCCGGCTCGGGAACGCAGACCGAACTGATTCGCTCCGGCATCCTGTCCGACATCCGCATCTCCCCCGATCCGCGCAGCAACAGTCTGGTCGTAATCGCGCCGGAACGATCGCTGCCGCTGATCGGAGCACTCATCGAAGCACTCGACCAGCCTTCCGAAGCCGTCGCCGAAGTCAAGGTCTTCACCCTGACCCACGCCGATGCGGCTGCTTCGCTCGAACTGCTTCAGGAATTGTTCAACGAAACCACGGCTGAAAGCCCGATCGGCAGCAATCTGGCCGGCACCGCTGACACCGGCAGCTCCCTGTTGCCGCTGCGGTTCTCGGTCGATGTTCGCAGCAACAGCATTCTGGCCATCGGAGGCAGCGATGCCCTCACGATCGTGGAAGCGATTCTGCTTCGCCTCGACAACGCGGCTCCCAAGAAACGGATCAATCAGGTCATCGAGCTGCGAAACGTGCCCGTCACGGAAGCAGCTGAGGCGATCAATCTGTTTCTGGAATCGCAGCGGGAACTGGCGTCGATCGACCCGGCTCTGATCAGTTCGGTCGAACTGCAGGAACGGGAAGTGATCGTTGTGCCGGAACCTCTCAGCAATAACCTGCTCATCAGCGCCACGCCGGAGTACTTCGGCGAGATCATCAATGTAATCGAACAGCTCGACTGCGAGCCGGCTCAGGTGATCATCCAGGCGATGCTCGTCGAAGTCGAACTCGACAACCTGGACGAATTCGGCGTCGAACTCGGCTTCCAGGATTCGATTCTGTTCGACCGCAGCATCATCGAGAACATTCTGACGATCGATGAGACGACGACGTCTCCAAACGGCGTGCAGACCACCACCCAACGGATCGTTTCTCAGGAAGGGAGCCCCGGTTTCCTGTTCAACAACCCGAGCATCTATCCGAACCTGGGGAACAACGTCGGCCCGGCTTCAAGTCCGACCAATGTCGGCGGGCAGGGTTTAAGTAACTTCGGCGTCGGTCGAGTGAACGGCGATCTTGGCTTCGGCGGCCTGGTGCTCTCGGCCAGTTCCGAATCGGTCAGCGTCCTCATTCGCGCTCTGGCTCAGCAACGAAATGTTAACATTCTGAGCCGCCCGCAGATCCGAACCGTCGATCAGCAGCTCGCTCAGATTCAGGTCGGTCAGGAAGTGCCGATTGTCAACGGCGTGACCATCACGACCAACGGACTGGCCAACCCCAACGTTGAATACGACGAAGCCGGGATCATCCTCTCGGTCACGCCTCGCGTAAAGCCGGATGGACAGATCGTGATGGAAGTCATTGCCGAACGCAGCGCCTATCAGTCGGGCGGCGTTCCTATCTTTACCGATGCCTCGACCGGAAACACGATCACCTCGCCGATCAAGAACATCTCGGTGGCCCGGGCCACGGTCGGCGTGAGCGACGGTCAGACTATCGTGCTCGGCGGGATGATCACCAAAACCGAGGATATTCTGATTCGAAAAGTTCCCTGGCTGGGCGATCTGCCGGTGATCGGTCGAGCCTTCCGGTACGATTCCGAATCGAACATCCGCACCGAACTGCTCATCTTCCTCACGCCACGGATTATCCACAACGATCAGACCAACGAGATGATCAAGGAAGTCGAAGCGGGGCGAATCCACTTCTTCCGCGAAGAGTTCGAAGATCTGCATGGACCGATCTTCGGGGTCCCGGTCTCCAGCAATCCGCTCGTCGATCCGGCTCAACCACCGATGACGCATACGTTGCCCCCGGGCCAACAGCCGGAGTTGACGCCAATGCCGAGTCCGGTGGAAGACGACGGGATCCGGAAAGCTCCGGGATCGGAGTATGACTTCAACGACGAAGAACAGATTCCCCGCACTCAGGTCGACCCCGAAAAACTGCAGCCGATGAGCCATCAGGCCGGGCCGGCCAAGCGGAAGTCGGGCATCCCCTGGAAACGATAATCAGCCGACGCCCCCGTTTGTCACTCTGTACTCCACGTCTCTGAATGAGGCAATTCGCGGATTCTGGCGAGACGAGATATGTTCTGGAAACTTCTGCCGATGATCTGTGTGCTCCTGTTGACCGGGTGCACGTCACTGAATGTTGCGTCGATTTCGCTCCCTTTCATGGCGTACGACAAGACGCACGATTCGGTCATCGAAATTCTGTCGCTCTGGCAACCGGGCGAAGGTCGCGACTCCAACGGCATGCCGTGTCGCGGCTTTGCCGGGCAGATCTTCTTCTTCACGCAGGGACGACCAGCGCCGGTCAAGATCTCCGGAGACGTGAAGGTCTACGTCTTCGATGACCAGGGTACAGTCGAGGAGCAGCAGAAGCCGCTGCACGTCTATGAGTTCGAAGAAGGAGCCTGGAAGGCGTACGAAACCAAGTCGAATATCGGCTGGGCCTATCAGGTCTTCATTCCGTATCCGCGATCGGGCACGCATCAGGCGGTCTGTTCGTTGCGGGTGAAACATGTCTCGAAGCTCGGACAGGTCACGCTCTCCGATCCGGCTGACATCATGCTTGCCGGACGGGTGACGCAAGCTCCGCCGAAGACTTCGGTGACTCATGCTCAGAGTGTTCCGCAGGTCGATCCCGAAGCGGATCAACCGGGCACGATGCAGGTGACGACGATCCGTCCACAACGAAAGCTGCAGCCGATCGTCAATCCCGGTACCGCTCCAGCCGCGACCGTTCCCGAAGAAGCTCCGCAGTCCCCGGCTGCCTCAGTGATCACCAATGCCTATTACCGTGATGAGACCGGCGGACAGCCTGCCCCGGCTTCGGAGGTTGAACTGGCCAGCTGGAATTCGCCGAGTCCGCACCGACAGATCCTCACGCCCCCGGCCGATCCCCCGAAAATCACGCATCCGGTACATCCGCTGAAAGACTCGCCTGTCGTCCAGGAAAATATTTCGGTCACGGAAACCGAGGCCGTTCCTCTGTTTCACGGGCAGCACCCGCTTGCCGGAGATGGACCGGAGCAGGGCAAGCGCAGCCAGCGATTGAAAGTGAAGAAGATTGTGATTGAATAAGACCTGCGGCCATGGCACTCTGTTCCTGTCCGCCGAGTTCATTTTCCTGTCGGGATTGATGCGATGATGAAAGCCAATCCGCTCTTTGTTCTGTCGTGCATGATCACGGCGGTTTCTTTTTTCCCAGCCTGCACGTTCGCACAAACCGGCCAGCAGGGCGGTG
This sequence comes from Planctomycetaceae bacterium, assembly GCA_017795105.1. GTDB lineage: Bacteria > Planctomycetota > Planctomycetia > Planctomycetales > Planctomycetaceae > Rubinisphaera. The sequence goes on along the minus strand of CP051247.1, from coordinate 2,820,817 downwards.
GAGCGCCGAGTGGAGGAGGTGCAACGACGCGCCAGGCCGGACAGGCGGCGGGGCCGCAAACAGGAACAACCGCTGGCAACCGTGGCGGAACGCAATCGGGCCAGGCGAACACCAACTCCGAAGGACTGATGCTCGAAGCCGGATCTTCGGCCAGTATCGATCGCTCCTTTCCGGAAGGCTTCATCGGACGCACCGATAATCCCGACCGGTTTGTCGGCAGCAATCAGGCGGGTCCAGCCGTTCTGAATCAACAACCTCCGACGTACGACCAGCGAAACGGCGGTCAAATTCCCGGAGGACAACCAAGTCGTCCGAGTTCTGTTCGACCTCGCTTTCGGATCGGCTTCGACGTCACCCCGACCGGAACATTGTCGCCCCGTGAATCGCTTACGCCCATGCAACCGCTTACGACACGCCTCTCCCGCGAGTCGGGTTTCGCCGGCGTGCGAATCCAGCGCGACCCGTCCGGTGTACTCACTCTGAGCGGAGTCGTTACCACCGAACGCGACCGCAAACTCGCCGAAGCCTTCGTCCGCCTCGAACCCGGCGTCCGCGGAATCAAGAACGAAATCCTCGTCGTCCCCCGCTAGGGGCTTCCCGATCGCGGACGTCCTAAAATCGAGGGGCCACTCCGGGGCAGGCCGTATTCTGTAGCGCACCAGTCTGATGTTCGATGAACGACGAAGCTTCGCAGTTGTGAGACGAGGCTTTATGCTTGCGACTCGAACCGATCAGGCGGCCGATGAATCTGTATCAGACTCTTACCCGGGCAGAAGCCATCCCGGGGTACATGACAAAGTCCGAACTCAAATGGCTGGCGGAGGCGGCTCGCTCACTTCCTGACGGAGCCCGCTGGGAGGAGATCGGGACTCTCTGCGGGCGAAGTTTGCTGGCGGTCGGATTGCAGCTGCCGGCAAAATCGACGCTGGTTTCGGTCGATCGGAACTGGGGCGGCGAACTGCGGGCGGGCATGACCGCTCATCATGTGTTTGACGAACTGGCGCGAACGCGAGGGGACGATCTTCTTTTGCATGCCGTTCGTGGTGCGTCAGTGAATGTCGCAGAGACGTTTCCGGACGACTGGTTCGATGTCGTTTTCATCGATGCGGCTCACGATTACGAAAGCGTTCGAGCCGATCTTCGGGCCTGGCGGCGAACGGTGAAACCGGGCGGCATGCTGTGCGGACACGATTATTCCCGCGACTGGCCCGATGTGAAGCGTGTGGTGGATGAGTATTTTCCCGATCGCGAGCTGCACGGCAGTATCTGGAGCACGCGGCTGCAGTGAACACGCGTTTGATCTCGCCCTGATTTCGGCGTTCTGCTAGCTTCCCGGCTCGTCCAAAGACTCAACACGTGATTCACTTATTAGTTTCGCCGCGGAAAGCAGGTCGATTCTCTTGCGTATACGAAGTCGTGCTCTCGAGCCCGTTGTGGCCTGGGGAGCTGTAATTCTGTTTAAACTGCTCTATCTCACTCTGCGGAAAGACGTACGACTGGCCGATCAGGAGGCCGATCCGTATGCCCCGGTTTCCGGACGCACCTTCACCTTTTGCGTCTGGCACGACTCGCTGCTCTCGCCGCTGTTCATCGCCCGGCAGCCGGCGACCATGGCTCTGGTCGGCGGGCATCGGGATGGGACCTTTCTGGCGAACTCACTGAGGAATCTGGGGATCACCACGGCTCGTGGTTCGACCTCGGCGGGCGGAACGGCTGCGGTTCGGGAACTCATGCAGCAGGGGCAGAACCGTCATCTGGTGCTGACGCCGGACGGCCCGCGCGGACCGCGTCGTGAAATGAAAACCGGCTGTGCATTTCTGGCCGCCAAGACGCAGAAGCCGGTCGTGCCGACCGCGTTTGTCTGCACCCGATCCTGGTCGATCGGCACCGGCTGGACCGATCTGACGATCCCGGTTCCCTTCTCGAAAGTGCTGGCCGTCACGGCTCCTGCGATCGAGATTCCTCGCAAAGTCAGCAAGGAGGAACTTGAGCAGTGGACGGAGAAGATTCAGCAGGAAATGGACGACCTGCAAATTCGGGCCGCAGAGATGCTCGGCAAGAAGACTCCGGCACCGCCTGCACACGCAGCCGTCGATAAAGCCGCGTAGAGCGGCTTATTCCTGCTTCTCGCCTTCGCTTTTGCTCGGCTCGAAATCGAGAGCAGCCGAGTTAATGCAGTACCGCAGACCGGTCGGCTGAGGGCCGTCGTTGAAGACGTGGCCGAGGTGAGCATCGCAGCGATCGCACTTCACTTCGGTCCGCGTCATGAAGAAACTCTTGTCGGTTTCGAGAGCGATGTTTTCGCTGTTGTACGGCTGCCAGTAACTCGGCCAGCCGGTGCCGGATTCGAACTTGGTCTTCGAATCGAACAGCGGAGCTCCGCAGCAGACGCACTTGTAGACGCCCTGTTCGTGGTTGTCCCAGTAGGCTCCCGTAAAGGCGCGTTCGGTCCCCTTCTGACGGGTGACATGGTATTGCTCCGGCGTCAGCTGAGCTTTCCATTCGGCGTCTGACTTCTCGATCTTTCCGGACTGCTGCTCGGCATCTTTCTCGTCGGCCGGAGCCTCGGAGCCTTTCAGTTTCGCTTTGAAATTCTTGCGGAACTTCTCGATCTTTGGAGCGATCACTGCCTGGCAGTACGGTTGCGCGGGGTTCAGCTTGAAGTAGTTCTGGTGGTAGTCCTCGCCACCGTAGAAGGCTTCGAACTTGCTGATTTCGGTGACGATCGGCTTCTTGAAGGCGCCCGACTCGTCGAGCTGCTTCTTGTATTCTTCCGCGGTCTGCTTCTGTTCTTCATCGTGATAGAAGACCACCGAACGATACTGCGGGCCGATGTCAGCTCCCTGCTGGTTCGGCGTGGTCGGATCGTGCGTCTTCCAGAAGATTTCGAGCAGATCGGCGAATGTCACCTTGGACGGATCGTAGGTGATCTGGACGACTTCGGCGTGATCGGTTTTGCCCGAGCAGACGGTTTTGTAGTTCGCGGTCGCTTCGGAGCCGCCGGAATAGCCGGATTCGACGGAGATCACGCCCTGGACTTCCTGGAAGACCGCTTCGGTACACCAGAAGCACCCCGATCCGAATGTGGCGACCGCGGTATTCTGAGACTGCTCTGCGGACATCGGCCGCTCCTCTGCCTTGGAAAGATTTTGAACCGTTTTCTGATGCTGCGAAACAATCTGCGATTGAATCGAGTTACGCCACCCGAGCACGATGCCACCTGCGATCATAATACCGACCACAGACAGCAGAATGGTGCGAGTTCGTTTTGCCAGCATTCGAATTCCCCGTGTTGCAGTTTCGATCCGTCGTTCAGCGTGCATCTTGTCGACCCAGATGAGAACCGACAAGTCCAGACGCGCTCTCCGACCAGCGGGCCGGAGTCGCAGGGACACTAGAAGCTGACGGTTGTCACCGATCCTGCGGTGGCAGGAGCTTCCTCGGTCAGCGGTTTATCCCCATCCTGACGCCAGAGTCGCAGCCCGATCAGCAGCAGCATGACCAAAATCAGGCCGATGACGAACCTTTGCATGTCGACAAGTTCTTTCCGCATGGCGTCCTCCTGACCGATTATACGCACGGCAAGCCCGCCGAGTTTGTAAATCGTCTTACAGAACGGTCTTTTCAGTCGGATTTTCCCCGGCTTTTCGACAATTTCACCCCTCGATGTGGTGAAATCGCAGAAACATGTGCAGCAACGGGACTTACGAAGGATCCTTTCGTCAATTCACGCACCCATCATATACGAATGATCCCCAGTCCTTGCAGCAGAAAAGTACGACACTTGGGTCGATTTCCACAAAAAGCCTCGCGGATGAGATGAATGATCCGCGAGGCCGGTTTCGATTACTGCTCGAGGGCCCGCATTGTTTCGTCGAGCGTGTACTGCAGATAGTCGTCCAGATCGTTCGCCAGCACTTCGAGAGCCAGCTCCATCGCGGCTTCGCCTTCCATGAAGCTGAGCGCTCGGACTGCTTCGAGCCGCACGCGGGGATGTGGATCGGCGATCTGCCGGGAAAGCAGCTGCAGCGGATTGCTGACATCATTCACCCAGAACGACAGCACCCGTGTGGCGGCTGCTCGGGCCCGATGGTCCTTCGCCTGCAATAACTGTTCGAGCAGCGGCATGTTGATGTTGCTGTGCGTCTGATGAACCCACAGCGCTTCGAGCAGATGATGCTCGTAATCAGCGTGATTGGCGTTGAGCAGATCCATCCAGCGCTTCAGCTGAGGCAGCACATCGGAAGTTTTCCGTTCGGCCAGTTCCCGGCGAGCCCGATAACGGGTCCGATCTTCCGGCTCCTTGAGCAGCTTCAGCAGCTGTTCGATCGAAGCGCCGGCGATCTGCGGCGGCTCGATCAGCGGGCGGTCTTTGTACGTCACCCGCCAGATGCGGCCGTGGCTGTGATCGCGGTTCGGATCCCGCAAATTGTGCTGCAGGTGACCGATCAGAGCGTTGTGCCAGTCGACGATGTAGATCGAACCATCAGGAGCGGTCTGGACATCAACCGGGCGGAAGTTGCCGTCTTCACAGGAGACGAGCGGTTCGACTTCTTCGCCGACGAAGCCGGATCCTTCTTCGCGGACCTTGTGATTCAAGACTGCTCGATCGCCAATGCAGTTGGTGACGAGGAAATTGCCCTGCACATCGTCCGGGAAGTGCCGGCTGGAAATGATCTCGCAACCAGCTGAGGGGCGGGTTCGCTTCTTGTAGAAGGTCGGGAACAGGAACTTGGGATCGCCTCCGGTTTCTTTGGCGAGCCGCCGGTGCTGCGTTCCCCCCGGATGCTTCAACGGATAATCAATCCGTCCCGACAGGGGAGCCGCCCAGAAGCTGTAGCCGGGAGAGGCATCGGCAATGAAATCCTGTCCCCATTTGTCGAACACATGGCCCCAGGGATTGGAGAAGGCGAAGTTCACATGGACGCCGAACCGCTCCGTTCGCGGGTCGTACTTCCAGATCCCGGCTTCATGCAGCCGCGTCAAACCGTAAGGGCTTTCAATCTGGGAGTACTTGAACGTCCCTTCCTGGAAGTAGAGATTCCCGCCGGGGCCCCATTCAAAGGCGGCGAGGCCGTGATGGGTATCGGCGGAGTCGAAACCGATCAGCTGTCGGATCCGCACATCGGCTTTGTCATCGCCGTCGGTGTCTTTCAGATACAGCACATCCGGCTGCATGGCGACGTACACGCCGCCGTGGCCCAGCTCGAAGCCGGTCGGCTGATGCAGACCGTCGGCAAAGACTTTGCATTCATCAGCGCGACCATCCTTATCGTGGTCTTCGAAGATCAACAGTTTGTCGGCCAGTTCGGTTTTGGGCTTCCAGTGCGGATACGACTGCATGGTCGAAACCCACAGCCGACCTTTGTTATCGAAGTTCAAGGCGACCGGATTGGCCAGTTCGGGGAACTGTTCTTCAGAAGCGACAAGCTGGATTTGGTAACCTGCCGGCAGCTTGAAGTGCTTCATCTGTTCTTCAGAGCTGAGATAATCGAGCGACCCGAGTTTACCTCGTTTGGCGTTCACATCGTTCTCGCCCCCGACGTTGGTCTTGGGATTGATGAACGGCAGCGTATTGCTGTCATCGACTTTCTCGGCGACCTGCTTCCCCTGAGCCGCGGCCCAGATCCGCTGGTCGCGATTAGCCGTCATCTGGTCGAGAATCTCGCGTTCCCGTTCCATCACTTCGCGGTTGCGATACGTTCCGTCGGAACCAGCCGTGCCTCGGGCCCCGTAGATCGAGTAACCGTTCACTGCTCGATAGCGATGCCACCAGTGGAAGTTCTTGTCATCGACCTCCGCCTTGACGGCCGGGTCAACCTGAGTGGGGCCGCCTGGTCCAAAGAGTCCTTCGTTCAGAATCGGTCCCAGGGCCCGGTATCCTGCCTCATTCAGATGGCAGCCGTTCAACGTCAGCTGTTCGTTTGAGTTCGCGAAGAGTTCCTTCGTCGGGTGATACAGGTCGACAAAGCCGGCTCCGGTTTTTTCGGCGACTTCTTTTAATACCTGGGTGTAGGCTTCGAGATTCTTGTTCTGTTCTTCGCCGGAAGTCACATTGGGATCGCCAATGTCTTCAAACGCAATCGGCGAAACCAGAACAACACGGGCGTTGTCCTTGCCGCTGTAGTTCTTTTCCTGTGTTTCCTGCACCAGGCGGGTCATCTCGTCGCGGAACGAATCGAGACCGGCTTCTCCGGCGAACGACTCGTTGAATCCGAAGAAGTACAGAACGACATCGGCCTTGCTGTGAGCCAGATGCACATCCGGATCGCCGAAGTTCTGGGAGCGGATCCGCAGAAACGGTTCATCGCCCGGGAAGCAGAGATTGCGAACGACAAGTTCCTTCTCGGCAAATCGCTGATGCAGCAGACTTTCCCAGAAATTCTGATGCTGCATCCGCTCGCCCAGTGCGTTACCAACCAGGCAGAGATGCTCTCCTTTGCTCAACTCCAAAGGGGCCGCCGTCGCAGCGGAAATCCAGGTGAAGCTGATCACTGTGACCAGCAGGGCAGACAGTCGCGACATAATCGTGTGTCCTTTCTCGCAGGCTGCAACATGGCAGCTCTGAGGGGCGCTTTTCTAGGAACGGTTCTTCACCAGTGATGAAGAAAGCCGCCCCACGATTGTATAAAGCAGGGTCGATTTGTTAACTCTGTAGCACGGTTTTCATCCTATCGGAATCGAACTCAGCCGCGTCTTCATACGTGGAGAGACCTCTTTTGCACTGGAGCAGCGATGCGTAACTGGATTCTCACTCTTGCCCTGGCGATGTCGTTCAGCACGGTCGCATCGGCCGCGGAACCGCTCGTTTACGATGGCACCGTGAAAGGCGAGAAGTCGTCGCACATCGTTTTTCTGGCGGGAGATCACGAGTATCGTTCCGAGGAGACGCTGCCGGCTCTGGCTCGGATTATGGCCAAACACCACCGCTGCAAATGCACCGTGTTGTTCTCGATCGACAAAGAGACTGGCGAGATCTTTCCCGGCTCCAGTTACATGCCGGGCACCGAAGTTCTCGAAGACGCCGATCTCATGGTGATCTTCCTCCGGTTCCAGGACTTCCCGGCCGAGCAGATGCAGCCGATCGTCGACTACCTCGAACGGGGCGGCCCGGTCGTGGGCCTGCGAACCTCGACCCATGCGTTCAAGATTCCCAAGGACTCCCCGTTCGCCCGTTTCGACTATCGATACCCGGGCAAGGAGTTCTACAACGGATTCGGACGTCAGATTCTCGGAGAAACGTGGGCCGGACATTACGGCAAGAACCACGTGATGAGCACGCGGCTCAACGTGCTGCCGGACGCGAAAGATCATCCCATTATGCGAGGTGTGGAACAGCCCTGGGTCGAATCGGGCGGCTACTGGGCCGAACCGATGGCCGATTCGCAGGTACTGGCAAATGCCCAGCCTCTTCAGGGGATGACGCCCGATTCGCCGATTGCCGAAGACAAAGAGCCATGTCCCGGTGCCTGGACCCGTACGTATCGCAGCGCGACCGGGAAGCCGGCTCGAGTCTTCACCACGACCTACGGAGCCTCGGAAGACCTGCGGAACGATGATTTCCGCCGAATGATGGTCAACGCCTGCTTCTGGGCGCTGGGGCGGGAAAGCGAAATCACGCCGACGCTCAACATCGACTTTGTCGGCCCGTATGAACCGACTCGGTTCGGTCAGAACAAGAATCGCCGTCGAGCCAAACCCGAAGAACTCGCCGGCTGGGACTCGCTGATCTTCCCGACGAAGCAGGACGACTAGCTCGCCGGAAGCTGCAGCAGTAACAGGAAGCCAATGACCGCGAACAGGAAGACGCCGATCAGCAGATTTCGCATCGTGACGGCGTCGACTTCGTGGGCGGAAATGCGGCGGCGAATCATGCCGTCGCTCCACTCGAGAAACAGTCGCTGAAACTCGGCTTCATTGCTGGTGATCTGAATCCGTGAGCCACGACGATGATCATCGAAGATCAGCCCCTTCTGGAAGATGCGATCCCCCGAGGGTGTTCGGGTGATGAGCAGAAACTCAAAAATCTGCTTCCAGCCGGGCCGCTCAATGGCAATCAGTTCCATCCCCTGAAGCTGATAGTCGCCCTGCTGATACCCCTTCTTGTGCAGATGACGCTTGATCTCCCTCTCAATGCCGCCGTTGGGTAGTTTGTCCCACATCAGTTTGATTCCGGTTTAAAAGAGCTGGAAATCAGAAGGAAATCTCGCACCGCCAATTGGGTGATGTCGACGTTCCTCGGGTGTTGGCGACTTTGTCTGAGTCTACCTGCATTACGTACTGGAGAGCCCATGGTTAGCCCTGATAGCTGTGCTGTCAGGGCGGCGAAGCCGTCGGAGAATGCAGCTGCCGCGTACTTCGCAAAGGTTCTCGGACGGATTCTGCACGGGACAGCCTCCTCCTGTGACTTCGTCACCCAGACGGACACGTCTGGGCCATCCTGTTTACTCTCCGCTTCAACGGTTCTCGTCCACAGACAGGAATCGGTCGTTGAACGTTCAATACTGCTTCGCCGACGGCTATGCCGTGCCGAAAGAATCTTTCTGGGCCATCTCAGGGAAGCAGGGGGGGACGGATCGCATCGCCTTCCCCAAGGCATTCTAGACCGAGCCCCGGGGGTGGCAACATTTTTCAGGCGTGGCGGGAAATCAGTTCGAAGCGATCGAGCAGATAAACGAGGCGGGGGTCGACCGGTTCTCCGGTTTCGGTTTTCCCGTCGAGGATCTCCGTTGCTTTCAGCCAGCGGGCATCGGCCTGCTCTTCGAGGGCGGCGGCTGCTTTCTTGCCGTACGGGTCGGTCACGAAGAACTCGATAATGTACGGCTGGGGCACACTGTCGCCGGGAAGTTCCAGCTCCTGTTCGACATGCAGCCGGGCCATGCTCGAAATGATATAGTCCTTGCCTCGACGGAGATCGAGCTGCCAGGCGATTTCACGGTCCAGACACTCGCGGAATGACTCCTGTTCGAGCCGGCTGGCGGCGATCATTTCGTGCTGACCACGCCGCTCGTTCCACAGGGTCAGCCAGCGTTTTTCATCCTCCTCCGGATGTCGAACCAGGGCGATGGATCCGAAGAACGACTCGGTGATGGTTGATAACATGGGACGCTCATTTCTAGAAACACAGTCTTCGTTCGCCTTCAGTGTAACACACCTGTGTTCTCCGTTAAGACGAGGTCGTGCCTCATTATAGGCACCAACGAAGAACGCAGCGGAGAAAACTCGTTTCTCCGCTGCGTTTGGAATGCGTATCTATTGGCTAAACTCAGGCCGCTTCGATCTTTCGCGAGCAGCGGGCCCAGCCAATCCAGTCCTGAACTTCTTCCAGATCCGGAGCCTTGCCGGACCGGAGAATCCGCTGTCCGCGAGGCGATTCCGAAAACGGCTGAACCGACTGGAACAGAGCGCTGGCGTTCTGGTGCGCCAGTACGTCCGGATCGTAAATGCCACAGGCGACGAGAATCTGAGCGTCGTGTCCCCGCAGCTGAGGAATACAGCAGACGAGCTTTGCCTGCTGCTGCCATTCTTCAAGCACGGTCGGCGTGATGTGCTTCAGGTTCAATCGATTGGCGATTTTCTTGACATCGGCTTTGAGCAGATCTCGGACGGTCTTGATTCCGACGCGGTTCAATCGCTTGGCCGTTTTGGGACCGATCGAAGGAGCATCGACGACTGGACTTTCGCGGGACAGATAGAACCGCAGTTCGGCTGGGGCCGCAACTTTTTCAACAACCGTTGAGACCTGTGGGCGATCGATCACCGCGGAAGCCGTCCGCTGTTCCTGGCTGAAGCGAACCGATTCCGGCCGCGTGGCCCGAGCCCGGGCAGCTCGATGCACAACGGTCGAGGAGCCAGCCGTCCGTAAACGCATCGAACGATTCGATACGCCGTTTCGCGTGCCCGGATACTTCCGACGATGCATCACCGCTCGCTTCCAGACGCGAACGTTCGTGATGCCGTAACGATGATTTTTGTAAGCCCGAGCCGACTTGCGATTCGACGTTCGCAGCTTTTCGAGACGATCGAGCAACACGGTATCTTCGATTGCGGCCAGAGATTCGGCATCGCGAATTTCACACAGGGCCAACAAACGGGCTTCCGAAGCTTTCAATCCCGGCACACAGCAGAGCAACCGCGCGGTCGACTGCCAGCGACGCAGCCGTGTCGGCGTGATGCCGGCCTTCTTGCAGAACTGATCGACGCCCGACCGCACATGCAGCAAATTGTCGATGGTCCGTACGTTCAGCCCGGCCAGACGCACGGCCCGCTTGCGACCTACCTGCGGGAGAGTCGCTACGGCGCTGGTCGGTTCGAGGCCGAACTCAGTAATCGAAATGGCCCGTACCGGATCGGGTGTGACGACCGGTTTCGGAGGCGAAACCGGCACCGGACGCTCCTGTTTGACCGGCGGGGGAGTCACTTTCCGGAACTCGCTGATCGGTCGATCCAGGACAGCAGCCGGACGTTCCGGAACGAACGGAGCCGCTCCCGGCTTCACGATCTGCTGCAGATGAGCGCCCTCGGCGACGCAGGCGTTTGCCACATGCTGATGACAGGTCAGGTAAACGATCTGCTGACCATCTTCGGCGTACTGACGCAGAATGCGAATCGCCGACTGCTGTTGTTCGTAGTCGTGATCGGCCAGGACATCATCGAGCATGAGAGCAAAGCCGAAGCCCTGCTGACGATACTCGCGAGCGATGACGAGACGCAGCATGGTCGAAATGAACTGCTGATTGCCGCAGCTCAGATTGTCCCACGGATGCCAGATCGCATCCGACGAGAGTGCTTCCAGTTTGCGGCTGTCGGAGTTGATTCGCACGCATCGCCATTTGGCGTGACTGTGCCGGCAGAGATGAATCGAAGTCTGAGTCAGAACTGAAGAAAGCATGCCGCGAGTCTCGAGCAGCCGCAGGCGGGTGACCACTTCATCGACGTTCCGCAGCGCCTGGATTTCCTGACGCAGCTTTTCCAGCTGCAGCTGATGATGCTGAATCTTCTGCAGGAGCTCGGATCGGCGACGTTCGAATTCTTCCTGTAGATCGGCTGCCTGCAGACCTTTCAGGATCTCGAACAGTCGGTTGTAGTCCTGCTCGGCAATCACTTTGAGCTTGAGCAGTTCCTTTTGACGCAGCTTCAGTTCTTCGAATCGTTCGGCATCGATCAGGCCGGTCGCGGAATCTTCGATCCAGTTGGCGATTTCACGCTGAGCGGCTTCGTCCAGGAAACGATTGGCGAAGACCATGAGCCGCTGGCGGGCTTCTTCATGCTTCGAGCAGCCGCAAAGTCGAATGGTCGTCTGCGGGCACCCATCGGTTTCAGGCTGCGTTTTCCACAAACCGGCGAGTGCCGAACGTCGTTCTTCCAGCTGAGCAATCCAGAGATCGAGTCCTTCGAGACTGCGCTGGTTGTCGTTTCGAAGTGAGTTCACATCGCACTGACAGTGAGAAAGACAATGCGACTGCGACCATTCCGACAGCTGAGCGGTGTGCTGCTGCACGGTGTTCCGCAGGTTTTGCCAGTGAGTATCGCAGGGCTGCAGATGATGCTGGCCGCACTGAGGACAAGGCGTTGAACCTCCCAGAATCTGACTCACATCGCGATGCAGCGAGTCAAGCAGCTGGGTCTCGGCCTGCAGCAGTTGATTCGGCAATCCCGGCAGGTGAGCGGCCTTGAGGCGAGCCGCTTCCTCTTCGAGGTCCTTGCGAACTTCCTCGGCTCGTTGGAGCCTCTGGTAGTTCTCTTCGTGCTCACTCATCGCATCGATCAGTTGTCCCAGACGAGCCGAAGTGCGATGGCAGTTCTCTTCCCGCAACTGCTGTTCGGCCAGCTCGGCGGCTTTCAGCTCTCCCTGAATCCGCAGCAGTTCTTCGCTACACGACTCGATCACCGACTTCGCCTGCCGCAGTTCGAGCTCCGCCCGTTCGATCTCTGCGAGTCGTGAACGAGAACTCGCTTCGTGTTCGCTTTCCAGTGCGTTTAGTTCCCGCTGCAGCCGTTCGATGCGGGCTTCTTCATCCCGAATTTCGTGAGACCGATCCTGCGGACAAAGCTGATTCTTGAGCGTCCATTTTCCGGACTTGGTCTCCATCGACTTCGAGTCGAGCTCGATGCCATCGCGGCGAGCCGCCTCGAGCATCCGTTGCAGATCGGCCTGATCCCGCATGCAGGAGAAGAACAGCGTTCGGGCCAGGGGGTCGCGGAATCGTCGCACGGCCTGCGTGAGAGCCCGTTCCCCGTCGTGAGTCGCCGCGTCTGTTGTCAGGCCTTCTTCCACGGTTTGACCAGGTTTCCAGCTGACCTGAGCACGCCCTTCCGGGCCAGCCAGTTCAAGATCTCCCTGAGCGGTGTCGAAGGTTGGACGGCGTTCGTTTTCCTGAAACAGCGAATCCCGCAGGAAATTCCAGGTCGTGCTCTTACCGGCTCCGTTGGTGCCGTAGACAATGTTGAAGCCGGGGCGAAAATCGCTCAGTTCGACGTGAAAATCGGAACCGGGGCGAGAAATGGAGATCCGTTCCAAACGCATGATCATCTTCCCTGATTGAGCAGTTGTCGTGGGAAGCAGGCAATATCGGCCCCGCCCGCTTCCAGCCGACGGCCGTCGTCAGCAACAACGTCTCCACGTTGCGATCGCTGGCAGCCGCATAGCGCACCCCCCCGGTGCGCGGACGGGGAGTTTATGCGATTCCAGGAAAAATCGGCAAGGCGGATTCGCGGATTCGCTCCAAGTTGCCACCACAGCAGAGGTTGCAGTTCTCACGGAATTATCTAGCATGGCGGAAGCCAGCCGCTCTCTGCCCCGGCTCCTCGCGCGATGGTTCGCCGTCAGACATCGCCCGCCGGTCCTTCTCTGACTTTCGACGCTGATTTTATGCCCCAACGCAAACGCCCGTTCCGCTCCCGCAATCAATCCCGCGGCCGCTCCCGCTCGCGAAAACCGAATCCGAATCAGAACCGGATCAACAAACCGGAGACCGTTCGGCACGCCGTCTTCCTGCTGGTCGAAGCGCATCGGATTCAAAAGAAGCTCGTCCGCGATCTGCTCACGACGATGCGAATTCCCGACGAACTCAAGCCGCAGGCCGGAGCTTGGGCCGAACGCCTGATTGTCCGCCGTCGTACGATCGATCACATTCTGAAGAAGTGCATTGCCCGTCCGGCCGATCAGGTGCAGGAACAACTCTGGACGTTGCTGCAGATGGGAGCCAGTGAACTTCTCTTCGGCCCGACTGACGTCCAGCACGCCGCCATCGATGAAACCGTCGAACTCTGCCGCGTGCTCGATCACGACAATTGGACCAAATTCGCCAACGGTGTCCTGCGTGGGGTTCAACGGCTGCTCAGTGGCGAGACGACCGACAAGCCGAGCGCTCGCGCTTATCCGCTCACGCCCGACGAATATCGTCTGCTCGAAGAAGATGTCTTCCCCGATCCGGCTGAGAATCTGACGCAATACCTGGGGATCGCTTTCAGTCTCTCCGATGGCATCCTTCGCGAATGGAGCCGGCGCTATGAACCCGAAGTTCTGCTCCCGCTCTGTGCCGCCACGCTTCGCCCGACACCGATGTCAGTTCGCGTCAATCGGTTGGCTGTTGAACCTGACGACTGGCAGGCGAAATGTCAGGCTCAGGGGCTCGACATTACGCCGACCGAGTTCTCCGGTTCCTTTCTCGTGGAAACACGAACGCGACTTAGCGATCTGCCGGGCTTCGCGGAAGGGGAATTTGTCGTTCAGGACAGCACCGCCACAATGGCGGCTCGCCTGTTGAATCCGTATCCCGGCAGCCGCTCGCTCGATTTGTGTGCCGGCCCGGGGACCAAGACAACGCAACTCGCCGAGCTGATGCTCGACCGAGGCGAACTCATCGCCTGTGAAGTCGCTCCGCATCGGATCACGCAGATCGAAGAGAACGCCGAGCGACTCGGCCTGACCTGCATTCAGACGCATTTCATCGAACGGAACGATCCTCAGATTCCCGGCGAGCCGTTCGATGCGATTCTGATCGACGCCCCCTGCAGCAACACCGGCGTGCTCGGCAAACGGCCCGAAGCTCGCTGGCGATATTCGATCCCCGAGCTTCATCTGCTCAATGAGATCCAGATGCAACTGCTCGAGACTGCGACCCGTTATCTGGCTGAAGACGGCCGCATCGTCTATTCGACCTGCAGCATCGAACCGAAGGAAAACGAAGAGCTCGTCACCCGCTGGCTCGAACAGCACCCCGAGTTTCAGTGCACCGAAATGCAACACCGCCTGCCCAACGGCCAACAGGACGGCGGCTTCTGCGCTCGCCTCGAACGAGTCGACACCGAGCAGGAAGAAGACACCCCGTAGCGGCGGCATCTTGCCGCCGAGTTCGCGTCGCCTGGAATCACCGCGTGAGAATCACTCGGGGAACGGGCAGAAGCGATTCGCCGTCTGAGCGCGGGGCACGTCCATTCGGCGGCATCTTGCCGCCGGGTTCGCGTTGTCTGGAATGATCGTCCGGGAATCGCTCGGGGAACGGGCAGAAGCGATTCGACGTCTGAGCGCAGTCCACGTCCATTCGGCGGCAGGATGCCGCCGCTACGAGGGGATCAATGTCCGCTGTGTAAGAGACTCCACTCCCGTAGGGTGTGTCTCGACGCACCATCGGATCGCAGATCCGACTTGAGGAACCGCTACTCCACCAAAGTCGCCACCACACCGGACAGTGACCGTCGGCATTTCCTGACGCGACGTCGTTGATGGTCGAAGCGTTTTTCGATGGTGGACGTCCCGTGTGGCCTGGTGCGTCAAGACGCACCCTACTGTTGAACTGACGTGCAAGGAAGAAGACGCCCCGTAGCGGCGGCATCTTGCCGCCGAGTTCGCGTCGCCTGGAATCACCGCGCGGGAATCACTCGGGGAACGGTCAAAAGCGATTCGACGCCTGAGTGCGCGGACCACGTCCATTCGGTGGCAGGATGCCGCCGCTACGAGGGGGCAGCTCGCTGTTTTCGAGACGCGATCTGCGTTCATCAGGGGCGGTTCAGCCGGGCCGCTTACCAGTACTTCTCGAAGTGGATGTTGCCCGGCTGGCGGGGCTGGTCGAGATCGAAGCCCTGACTGAGGAGCAGTTCGACCATGCCGGGGTTCGGCGGGAATTCGAGTTCGCCGTCCGATCCCTTCTTGGGGATGCCGATCATGTCGGGGTTACCGCAGAGGAACACGTGCGTGTTCTTCGGGTCGGGAGTCCAGCCGAATTCGCGTTCGAACACTTCCGGACGAATGATGTCCTGCAGGTACTGCTTGCCGACGAAGTTCGGATCGTTCTGGTCGACATTCTCTTTTTCACGCGTGGTGTAAACGTTGTAACGATAGTTGGAGAACTTCTCGTTCAACAGAATCTGTTCCCACAGGTAGCCGGCGTCCTGGCGATATCGGACGCAGGTCATCGAGGCGATGTTGCCGCGGTGTCCCCGTCGCAACAGTTCGGCTGACATCGCATTATGCGGAGCTTCTCCCGTTCCGGTGGCGGCGAAGATGACGTTGTCTTCCGGACCGACCGGTTCGAGTGTGTAGTGGCCGACCACGTGTCGGTTCATCTGCAGGCGGTCGCCTTCACGCAGAGCAAACAGTCGCGGCGTCAGCGGAGGACGGCGGGGAGATTCGTGATCCGGCTTCGGCACGAGGGTGATGTAGAACTCGACTTCGAGATAATCGCGGCAGCAGACGAGTTCCTTCTTCGCATCGAGCAGCGGGCAGGAAATCGAGTAAGCCCGTTTAATCAGCTTGGCCATCACATCCGGTTCGAGTGATGAGGCCCCGTCGAAGCGAGGCTCCCAGGCACCGAGGGCCAGGGCGGTGTACTGTCCCGGCTCGTAGTCCATGGGCCCGTCATCAGACTGGACCCGCATCCGCAGCAGCGTCTCATGAATGCGATCGACACTGAGCACAGTGGCGTTGTAGTGCTTTTCACGCAGCTCTTCGACGTCCAGGGTCTCGGACGCTTTGGCACTGGAAAACGACGTAGCCATAGAAAGGTCTTTCCGAAGGGGTCGGAGTCAGTCACAACTCTTTTGGCAATTGTACGCTCAAGGTTACCTTCCGGTCCAAAGCCATCAAAGATCGATTATGCGATATTGTCAAATTTTCAACTGAAGGTGGACGTTGCCGGATCGTAGGGGTCAGGCAGACTGGTCGAAGCTCCCTTCTCTTTTCGGGGAGACCACTTAGAATTCACTCAGCGCTCGACAAGGTCTGTTACTCCCTCCGAAATCCGACAGGAGACGTCGTATCGACACCCCTGCTTCTCCCACGCCGGTCCGTCGCCCGACGGCTGGAAAAATCTTTCTGCGAGGTCTGGCCATCATTCTCCCGAGCGTATTGACGCTCGTGATTCTGCTCTGGCTGGTCAGTCTGCTCTACACCTACATCATTAAGCCAACGAACACGCTGGTCATGTTCGCCGCTGCGCAGGTTCTCGATTATTCCTCTCCGCAGGAGGATCTGGTCAGCCTGCCGACCGGACCGGTTCTTCCATACGCGGGACGCGATTACCGCGTGACGCCGGAAGTTCGCGGGTTGTATGTCTCGCAGCTGCGGCGCATCCAGGTCGAACAGGGACGCGCTCCCAATGAAGAGGATCGCCAGGCGGCTCTCAGTCTCGACGATGTTTACGTGCCGGTTGGACGGGCGGCCTTTCGCTATGTCGATTACCTGATCGTCGCCCAGGACTTGCCGCCCGGAGAAATCCCGCGATCGAAGACCGGCTTCAATATGGAGCTGATCGCCGCCAAGCATTTTCCGGGGTTGTTCCCGCTCAGCACAATCGCCGTCTGTTTGCTCATGCTGCTGATCTATCTGCTCGGCCGCATTGTGACCGTTCGGCTCGGCGGGTGGTTTGTGCACAAGTTCGAGTCGCTGTTCATCAGCAGTTTGCCGGTTGTCCGGCACGTGTATGGCTCGGTGAAGCAGGTGACCGATTTCCTCTTTTCAGAAAACCAGATCGAAGTCAGGAAAGTGGTTGCCTTCGAGTATCCGCGGAAAGGCATCTGGTCACTCGGGTTTGTCACCGGAGAAAGCATGCTTGATGTCTCGACCAAAGCCGGGGAGCCATGCGTGTCGATTCTCGTTCCGACGTCTCCCATGCCGATGACCGGCTACACGATGTCGGTTCCCAAGAGCGAAACAATCGACCTCGATCTGACTGTCGACCAGGCGTTCCAGTACATCGTCTCCTGCGGCGTGCTCGTGCCGCCTCATCAGCGGTTCACTCCCGAACGCCTCAAGATTCGCCTCGAAGCCAAAGAAACCGCGATCGAAGCGCCGCCGGTCGAAGAGTAATCAGCGAACGTCGACGCCGTTCCAGAAGGCGACATAGTTCCCGATCTCGGCTGCATCCGGTTTCGGGGTTGGATAGTACCACGCAGCATTCGCATTCACGCGGCCCTCGACTTCGACATCGTAGTAGCTGGCCGTTCCCTTCCAGCCGCACACGGAATGATGGTCACTCGGCCGGAAGTATTCCTGCTTCAGCGAATCGGGTGGGAAATAATGATTCCCCTCCACAACCCGCGTTGCGTCGCTTTCCGCAATGACTGTCCCGTTCCAGATGGCCTGGGGCATGATGGTTTGCTCCTTGAATGAGATGTGTTGTCAAAGGGAGGCCGTGGTCGAGGTCGCCTCCACTCACGACTATAGGCCGCACGTCTTGTCTGCCAACCTCTTTTGCAACGCTCTCCAGCAGACAGGAATTGATACGCATCAGCGTGATTGGATATACTGAGATATCCCCTGATTATGCTCTGGACG
The DNA here is from genome assembly GCA_017795105.1 of Planctomycetaceae bacterium. GTDB lineage: Bacteria > Planctomycetota > Planctomycetia > Planctomycetales > Planctomycetaceae > Rubinisphaera. Next base: position 2,803,041 of record CP051247.1, on the reverse strand, counting down.
CATTCCGACCCGAATGGGGCTTCGAACGAATTGTTCTGAAGCGAACCGACTTCTGCCGTTTCCGACGACGTCCCGCGTCCCGTTCCAGCCGCCCTGACAGCTGCGAGAAGTGTATGTTTCTGCGACGACCACAATCCCGGCCCATTCTTTTGAAGGCACGAGTTGCACTGGTCTCGGCTCTTGCGCTCGTTCTCTGTCTGCAGTCTGCGTTCGCCAGTGAACCGGCCGAAGGGGAAAAGCTGTTCGCCCTGCAGGTGAAGCCGCTGCTTGAAACGAAGTGCGTGGCCTGTCATTCGTCCAATCTCGACGAACAGGAAGGCGGGTTCGATCTGACATCGCGCGAGGCGTTCCTGCGCGGTGGCGAATCGTTCGGTAAAGAAGTCGTGCATGTCGGCGATGCGGCTGCCAGCGAACTGATGATGCTGATCGGTCGTGAGTACGAAGGCATGGAGATGCCTCCGAAAGAAGCTGAAAAGCTGACCGAAGAAGAAATCTGGGCCGTCCGCGACTGGATCAACGCCGGTGCACCCTGGCCCGATGACGCCCGCGTCGCCGAGATTTACGCCGCCCATGCCGAGGGCGTTACGATGGCAACCAGCGGCGGTCTCAGCGATGCCTGGACGAACCGCAAATACAAGCCGGAAGATCTGTGGGCCTTCCAGCCGCTCCAGCAGGAGTTCCCTCAGCTCGAAGGCAAGACCGGCAACCCGATCGATGCCTTTATCGATCAGCAACTGGAAGAGCGTGGTATTGCGCCTGCTCCTCAGGCCGATCGTCTCACGCTGATTCGTCGCGTCACGCTCGATCTGACCGGATTGCCGCCGACGCCGAAAGAGATCGATCAGTTCCTGAACGATGACCGCGACGACGAGACCGCCTTCGCGGCTCTGGTCGATCGTCTGCTCGAAAGCCCGCACTATGGCGAGCAATGGGCTCGACACTGGCTCGACGTCGTCCGCTATGCCGACAGCTCCGGCTACGCCAACGATTACGAACGCCCCAACACCTGGCGGTATCGTGACTACGTGGTCCGGGCCTTCAACGATGACAAACCATACGATCGCTTCGTGACCGAACAACTCGCCGGCGATGAACTCATCGCTCAGACCGAGGCGGCTGGGCATTCTCTCAGCGAGACCGAGAAAGCCGAGTTGCAGATCGCGGTCGGCTTCCTGCGAATGGGACCTTGGGAGCACACCGGCATGAGTGTCGCCAAAATCACGCGGCAACTCTTTCTGGATGACATCACCGATACCGTGGGGCAGGTCTTCCTGGGACAGGCGCTGCAGTGCTGCCGCTGCCACGACCATAAGTTCGATCCAATCCCGACGCGCGACTTCTACTCGATGCAGGCCATCTTCGCGACAACGCAATTCGCCGAAGTCGAGACGACCTGGCTGCCGCGTGAGAACCTGAAGGGGATGAAGGAAGACCGCGGCTACCATCAGCAGCGGCATCAGATCAATCAGCAACTGTTGAAGAGCATCAATACGGAGCGGCAGCGGCTCGAATCCGAATGGTTCGCTGCACAGGGGTTGCCGTATAAGTCCCGAAAGGAGGCTCGTAAAGCCGGAGCCAGCGAAGAGGAGATGCCGCCCACGACGTTGTTCGGGCCGCAGCTGTACGGTCAGGAACGCATCGGGCGGAAGTGGCAGAATCGCTTCACCTGGGAGTTCGATCGTTACAAGCCGGTCGCGTTCACGGTCTACAACGGAAAGACCCGCAAGCCTTCCGCGAACTACAACCGCATCGACATGCCGGCCGATCCGTTGAAGCAGGGCGAACTGGAACAGACGGCCATTCTCGGCGGCGGCGATCCCTTTTCACCAACCATTCCGGTCAAGCCGGATGTCCTCAGCGCGGTCCCCATGACTGGTGAGTTCCCTGTTCCCGCAGAGTATGCGGGCCGCCGGAGTGCGCTGGCCGCCTGGATCACCTCGCCCGATAACCCGCTCTCCACGCGTGTGGTCGTGAACCGGATCTGGTCGTATCACTTTGGTCGTGGCATCGCGGGCAATCCGAACAACTTCGGTGCGACCGGGAAGAAGCCGACGCATCCCGAATTGCTCGACTGGCTGGCGGCTGAATTCGTGCGAAATGACTGGTCAATCAAAGATCTGCATCGCCTGATTCTCAACTCCCGCGTCTGGAAGCGGGACAGTCTTCATCCGGAGGCCGAGTCGCTCGCGGAGCTCGATCCGACAAGTTCGTCGTACGCCGTCTTCCTGCCCCGGCGGCTCGAAGCTGAGGAGATCCGCGATGTGATGCTGGCCGCCAGTGGAGAGCTGAATCCGGAGCTGGGCGGGATTCCGATTCGTCCCGATATGAACCTCGAAGCGGCTCTGCAGCCCCGGATGATCATGGGAACGTTCGCCCCGAGTTGGGTACCGAACCCGCTGCCCGAGCAGCGCAATCGCCGTTCGATCTATGTGCACAATCTGCGCGGGCATCGCCTGCCGTTCATGGAGATCTTCAACCAGCCCGGTTCCGAAACGAGCTGCGAACTCCGCGATCAGTCCAACATCACGCCGCAGGTCTTCGCGCTGATGAACGGCCAGGAAGCCTATGATCGTGCGGTCGCTCTTGCGGTGCGGGTCAGCAGCGAAACCGATTCACCGGAGGCGGCCATCAATCGCGTCTACCGGCTGACGTTCGGCCGCTTTCCCAATGACCAGGAAGTCGAACTCGCCTTGGACCACTGGGAGCAGATGACACAGGTGCATCGGACGACAACCGTGCCTGCCGTGGAGTTTCCCACGAAGGTCGTGCGGGAAGCCGTCGATGAGAACACTGGCGAGCCCTTCACGTTCACCGAAGAGCTGGTCGCCTACAAAGATTACGTGCCCGATACGCAGCTGTCGGATGTCGATATCGAAACCCGGGGCCTGGCCGATGTCTGCCTGGTCCTGCTGAACGCCAACGAATTCATCTACGTCTACTGACGTGGAGTCCCTGCCATGAATCCGAACACATCATACACCGGCCCGATGTTCGCTCGTCGCGATTTCCTGTACTCGCTGACCGCGAGTCTCGGCCCCGTAGCGTTCTCGTCGATGCTCGCTCAAGCGGCCTCTGAACAGAACGCGAAGCCGAGCCGCGTGGCTCACTTTCCGGAAGCGAAGGCGAAGCACTGCATCTTCCTGTACATGGAAGGGGGGCCGTCGCACGTCGATACGTTCGACCCGAAGCCGAAGCTGAGCGAACTGCATATGCAGGAGTTTCAGCGGAACGACGAACGCCAGTCGGCGATGAGCAGCGGCAAGCGATACTACGTCGAGAGTCCGTTTAAGTTCGCGAAGCATGGCGAGAGCGGAGCCGATATATGCGATCGTTGGGAGCATCTTCCCAAGGTCGCCGATGAGCTCTGCTTCTATCGCGGCTGCCAGGTCGAATCGGTGAACCACCCGACGGCGAACTATCACGTCAACACCGGCAACCGCTTCGGCGGCGATCCCTCGATCGGGGCCTGGGTGACCTACGGACTCGGTTCCGAGAATGCTGACCTGCCCGGCTTCATCGTGCTGCCAGAACTGGCGTTTCCGCAAGGGGGAGCGGCCAACTGGTCGAACGGCTATCTCCCGACGGCACTGCAGGGAACGCCACTTCGTTCGAAGGGCTCTCCGATTCTCGACATCGCCCCACCTGCTGGTGTATCCCGGGATCATCAGCGGAAGAACCTCGATTATCTGCAGGAGGTCAACTCGCGGCTCGCTTCCCGGCATCCGGAACATGCCGATCTGGCGGCTCGCATGCAGAACTACGAACTCGCGTTCCGCATGCAGACCCAGGTGCCGGAAGTGCTGAGTCTCGACAATGAAACGCAGCAGACGCTCGACAATTACGGCATCGACCAGCAGCCGACCGACAACTTCGGCCGCCGCTGCCTGCTGGCCCGCAAGCTCGTCGAGAAGGGTGTCCGTTTCGTGCAGGTCTACGCCAGCACCTGGGATTCGCACGATTACATCGCCAAGGCGCACGGGGCTCTGATCCCGACGGTCGATAAACCGATTGCGGCCTTAATCGCCGACTTGAAAGAGCGGGGCCTGCTCGATGAAACGCTCATCGTCTGGATGGGCGAGTTCGGTCGCACACCCGACAACGGAGTCCGCGGCGGTGGACTTGCCTATGGTCGAGATCATAACCCGAATGCGATGACGGTCTGGATGGCCGGCGGCGGCTGCAAAGCTGGGCATACCATCGGAGCGACCGACGAACTCGGTGCGACCGCTGTCGAGAACGTGCATCACATCCGCGACTTCCACGTCACCCTGCTGCGTCTGCTCGGCCTCGATGACAACAAGCTGACGTACTACCACGCCGGCCGTTTCAAGCAGCTCAGTCAGTTCGGCGGACAAATCATCTCCGAACTCATCGGTTGAGCTGCAGGCGTTCCACTTCGCAGATTGATCCACCGAATCGTGGGCGGCTGTACCATCGTCCTGATCAATCGCGGAAACTCCGGATCGACCAGACCGGCAGCCGCTAGTTCGTCCCAGTCGAACGAATCGGGACGATCCACCGACTTCAGCAGGCAAAGCTCTTCGATCCCCAGTTCTCTGCAGACCCAAAGAGCGATCGAGTCACTCGTCGTCTCCCACCGCGGCTCGAGCGGTTGGGATGCGTTCCCTTCCAGCGTGTTCACCCACCCCGGCGGATCGATAATCGCCACCGTCGATGAAGAAAGATGGGAGAGTTCTTCAGGAGTCCCGCAGACCTCGGCTTCAGGCAGCAGTTTCGCCAAGAGAGAAGCCGTCAATTGCAGCGACTGCATGGCGATCGCGTGGGCGGTCTCTTCACCGAGCTGATGAATCCGGTCCCAGTCCCGCACGACATTCGCAGCCGTGCCTCCGCCGATAAGCAATAACGGATGACCGACGGTAGAAAGGACGTCCTGAAGCCGCTCGAGCAACTCGGGCCAGTCGAGCAGACTGCCTCCGACCTTCAGCAGCGTCCGTTGTGACCAGACTGGATCCTGCATGGGGAACGCCTGAGAGAGTTGATGTTTGTTAAACCACAGAGACACAGAGGTCACAGAGAGTCAAAGGATGTTCCCCGTCTACGACGAAGGCGTGGTTCTCTATTTCTAAAAATCTCATCAGAGAGGTCGAATCCAGAGCATTCGCCACTTTTCATACGGGGATCTCTGTGTCCTCTGTGCCTCTGTGGTGAAACTATTTTCAACCCACTCCAGTGGACCTTCTACTTCGGCTGCTCCTTCGGCACACCCACCAGGATCTGGTCGTCGACGATTCTGATCGGGTAGGTCTGGCAACGCAAAGGTGATTTCGGGGAGTCGGCCCAGGCGCCGTCGTTGAGGCGGAATTTCCAGGCGTGCCACGGGCACATCACGAGGCCATCTTCGACATAGCCGCCGGAGAGCGAGGCTCCCTGATGCGGGCAGAAGTCGCTGATGGCGAAGTGTTCGTTGTTCGATTTGAACAGACCGATCACGTGTCCTTCAATGCGGACGGACGTTCCCTGTCCGTCTTTCAGCTCGTCGAGCTTCGCGGCAGGGTGGAAGTCGTAATCGGAATGTTCGGCGGTATTCGGCTGGTCGTTCATAGGCCGAATTATGACGAGCTCCGGGCAGCGCTGCAATCACGCTCACGCCTGCTGTGAGTTGCACGCGTCCCCCGCTTTCGTAAACTGAATTCACCTCAACGGCGGCGACTCCCATCGATCGTCGCCGTCGACAACTCGAAGCGTTCCCTCCCAATCCACCCCAGTGAGGACAGTCTCATGACGAGTTGTGCTGCTTTCCCGTCTCTGCTCGCCGCTCTGCTGCTGGCGATCAGTGTTCCTGCCCCCGCTCTCGCAGAAGACGTTCAGGTCGCCTCGACCGAGGTTCGCGAAAGCCGCTCTCTGGCGACACGTCCGAACTGGTGGCGAGCCGTCCGCGACTGCAACACGAAGTTCCACCCGTGGCAGCCGCCCGGAACGTTGAAAGAATGGAAGACCGAAGCCGAGGAACTGAAGCGACGCATTCAGATCTCGCAGGGCCTCTGGCCGATGCCCCCGAAGCAGCCGCTCGAAACGGTGGTTCACGGGAAGATCGAAGGGGACGGCTATACCGTTGAGAAAGTCTTCTTCGCATCCCGCCCCGGACTTTACGTGACCGGCAGTCTGTATCGGCCTACGAAAGTTGAAGGCAAGGTGCCGGGCATTCTCTGTCCGCACGGGCACTGGCCGAACGGCCGCTTTTACGATGCGGGAGATGCCGGCGCGAAGTCGCAGCTCGATCAGGGAGCGGAATCGAATGAGGTCGCCGCCCACCATCCGATGCAGGCCCGCATGGTGCAGCTGGCACGGATGGGCTGTGTCGTCTTTCATTACGACATGATCGGTTACGCCGATCAGCAGCCGCTCGAACATCGCTGGGAGTTTGTTTCCGCGACCGATGGCGGATGGTTGATCGAGAACATGGGGCTCCAGACGTGGAACTCGATCCGCGCTCTCGACTTCATCGAGTCCCTTCCCGAAGTCGATCCGAAGCGGCTCGCCATCACCGGCTCCAGCGGTGGGGCGACACAAACGATGATGATGTGTGCCCTCGACGATCGTCTGATGGCCGCCGTCCCTGCGGTGATGGTTTCGACCGGCATGCAGGGAGGCTGCACCTGCGAGAACGCTCCCTATCTGCGAATCGGCACCAACAACGTTGCCATCGCAGCTGTGTTTGCTCCGAAACCACTCGGGTTGATTGGAGCCGACGACTGGACCATTCAGCTGATGACGCTCGGCTACCCGGAACTCAAGCACATCTACGGACTCTACGGCGTGCCGGAAAAGTTCGAAGCCTGGGTGCATCCCGAGTTCAAGCACAACTACAACCAGGTCTCTCGCGTGCACATGTACGAGTGGTTCAATCAGTATCTGGGGTTGAATGCCTCGGTAGAGGAGAAGCCGTTCGACGCACTCACGCAGGCTCAGCTGACCGTCTTCACGGACGAGCATCCGTTGCCGAAGGATGCCGCCGATGGGTCGACGCTGCGACAGAGCATCATCGATGAGAATCAGCAGTTGCTCACTCAGCTGATGAGCTCGGCCGACAGTGAAGAGTACACACGCGTGATTGGCGGAGCCGCCGATGTGATTCTCGGTGGCGCTGCTCCCACTGCGGAAGAAGTACTCGTCGCTCTGGAAGAGAACCGCGGCATCGTCAGCCGGAAGAACGATGGCAACACGGTCCCGGTGCGGGTTGTTCCGGGCGAAGGCAAAGAGGCGGTCGTGTACTGCAACCCTGAAGGAATGCAGCTGTCGGATCAGGAAGTGAACGAGTTGCAGCAGCGGTTCTCCGGGAAGCCGCTGATTCTCGTCGATCTGCCGGGAACGGGACACAACCGTCCCGAACCGGGGGCGGCTGCCGTCGATACCCGCTACTACGGCTACACCTCGGGCTACAACCTGCCGCTCGTGTCGCGTCAGGTGCAGGATCTTCTGACAACCGTTGTGGGCCTGAAGAACGAGCTGAAGTTCAATCGGGTGGTCCTGGCCGGAGCCGGGGACCCTGCGATTGCGGCTCTGCTGGCTCAGTCGTCACTCGGGGAAACGGTCGCAGCCGTGGACCTCGACCTGTCCGGGAACGTGCTCCGCGAGATCACCGATGTGAATGATCCGCTCTTCCTGCCGGGCAGTCTGAAATACGGCGGCTACGCCGGACTGGCCAGCGTCGATCCCTGTGCGAAGATCACTCTGCATGGCGTGCCCGACGAGGAAAAGAATCAGTTCGAACCCCTGACGAAACGGGGCGCAGCGGTGGAGTTTGTCACCAGGTGAGTCCGTCCGCCTGAAGCCAATGGAGATCACCCGGGTGCCATGCCCACGCTTGCGTGGGCATGCTTTGGGTTATCAGAGCCGATGAGAGTTCTTAGCTGAATTGGTGACTGCACTGGCGAGACGCCAGTGGCATCCTGGAGCACGCCATAATACGCTCTCAGTATAGCACGTCTTCAAAGAACAAATCTAAACCCCCGAAGTTGGTTCAATGGTGACAACACCGACGTACTCAGACCTGAGAGGAGAGATCACAGAAGCGCTGCGAAGTCACTACCGGCGTTGGATTGGGGAGCATCCGGAAGACGACGTATACGCGTACGTTATCTATGCCACTGGACTAGTTTCTGCGATCGGTGTTTCAGTTCTAACGGAACAGGGGCTACAGAAGGTTGCAGCCCAGTACAGAGGCAAAGCCAAATGCCCGCAGTCCATCGAGTGGTTTGAACGCGACTTGCGATGGTCCGTCGCCGACACGCCGTATTGTGGTGACTTTCAGGAGTGTTTCGATCATGTGAATGATCGTCTGCAGTCCATGATGCCCTATGTCGACTCTCTTGACGTTGAGGATTCTGCATTTTCGGAACACATCGACCGTCTTTATGCCGCGCTTATCGACTCACTGTCCCAGTTCCGCCGCACGGAGCTAAACGGGGCAATTCGCCCGATGCTGTATGTTGACTTCGGAGACATGAGCGACGAAGAACGCCTCTGGTTTATCCAACAGTGCAACACTCCCGGTCTCGTTGAAGAGTATCGATTATCGTAGAGTCCTTTGAGTAATGATCCCAGACAGCCAAAGTGCCATGCCCACGCCTGCGTGGGCATGCTTTGGGTTATCCGCGCCGATGAGAGTTCTTCGCTTAGATCGTGACTGCACTGGCGAGACGCCAGTGGCACTCTTCGGGGCCACGCCTCAAAGCATGGAGGCGTTTTCGTGTTTGTTCCATAATCAATGTACGACAGATCCTTGGATTACGAGTCGGGCTTCAGGCGGGTGACAAGATGTCGACTGCGGTAGACTCCCCGAGCTTGATGCGACTGAGGCCATTTACTGTCACAGTCGGCACCCTTGTGCTGTTCCTTGTCTGGATGTGGATCGACATTTCGACGATGGACTTTCGTCCCGGACGTTTCGCCGACGGTCGGACAACGGCGGGCTGGTTCGTTCTGGGGGCTCCGATTTTCCTCGGCATTGGTGTTTTGATGGCGCTGTTTTTTGCCTGGGTCGCGCGGCGGTATCATCCTGTTGTCAGCTGGATCGGCTTGCTCGTTTTGTTCGTGCCGCTCATCGCCCATGCCGTCGAACGTACCACTCCTGAGGCCCGTCTCGCTCGCGCTCTCGACATCTCGCTGCCGCCGGGCATCGCCGTTCAACGCCTTCAGCAGAGCGATTCGTTCGGCGACGGCGACACCGTGACAGGGATCTGCACCGCACCGCCAGAGTTCGCGGAAACCCTCATTGTCACCCACGATCTGCACGTTCAGCCGCACGGTGCCGGACTGCAACTTCCTCTGCCGGAAATCGCCCCGGAAAGATCGGCTCCCATTTACGCCAATGAGTTCCTCGACATTTACTACGATAGCGAGCAATCGCTGCTCTACTTCTACCGTCGACCTGCACAACCGCTTTAAGTAACCGCAAGGAGTTAGAGGTCATGCCCGCGCTCGTCGTAGACATGCCTTGTGGTTATCCCTGCCACAAAGATTTCTTCGCGATGTCACGAGCGCACTGGTGGATCGGGTTCCGTTCCATCTTCTCTGAGATCGTGTCTGCACTGGCGAGACGCCAGTGGCACCCTGTGGTGGATTTGGTGAGTAAGGCGGCGACACGTTCTTTCCCGTAATCGCCGGGAATGGTTTGGGCAGTTTTCGTTCCATCTGGTATCGTGCAGGAGGTGTCTCGGCTATTCCCCAAACCCACGTGCTGGAACGGAGAGCATTGTCATGAGTCGGTCGATCATCAGCGGTTTGATTCTCGTGGCCCTCTCACTTCCGCCATCAGCGGCATCGCCCTGTTCGGCTGAAGAGACGCCATTGCAGGAGTATCTCAACACCGGGCGGCTGGACGAGGGAATCTCCGACTTCGAGAAGAGAGCCAGGACTGCTAAAGATGAGCCCGAACTGCAGTTTGGTCTGGGAATCATGCAGTTTCTGCAGGCCGTCGAAGGGCTGGCCCAGGACCAGTATCGGTACGGCGTGCACAATCGCGCCCGCAATATCCCCTTCATGCGAATTCCAGTTCCGCAGAATCCCCATCCGGAACAGATCAGTTATCCCAAAGCGAGAGCCATCTTTCAGAACTTTGTGAGTGGTCTTGAGGTTGCCGAAGCGACCCTGTCCAAGGTCGATGTCGACGACGTCAAGTTACCAGTCGATATCGGGGAAACCCGGCTCGACTTGAACGCGGATGGCAAAGTGGAAGAATCGGAGGCGTTCTGGAAGATCTATGCGACGTTCAACCGCAATGTGAACGAAAGCACGAGCAAAAACTTCGTCGTCGCGTTTGATGGGGGGGATGTGTTGTGGCTAAGAGGATATTGCCACCTGCTGATGGCGATGGGCGATTTTGTTCTGGCCCACGACTGGAACGACCTTTTTCAGCGAACGGCCCATCTGTTTTATCCTGATGTGCAATCGGACTTCCCTCAACTGCAGCAGGAAGGATTCGGGATGTTCATGGGATTTCGAGCTGAAAACCTCGCCGATCTCATCGCATTCATCCATTTGATCAACTTCGAAGTCGCCGACCGGGAGAAGATGCGATCCAGTATCGAGCATCTGATCGCCATGACTGAATTGAGCCCGCAGTCCTGGGCACTGATCACGGCAGAGACGGACAACGATCGCGAATGGCTGCCAAATTCAGAACAGACGGGAGTCATCCCCAACGTTGAGATCACCGAGGAGATGATCTCCGGTTGGATTGAAGTGATGAAGGAATTGCAGGCTGTTTTCCAGGGCGAAAGGTTGCTGCCGTACTGGCGGGGAAATCCCCGTGTCACTACACCTGCACGGCCAAATTTCAACGAAACCCACGGGATCAACCTGAACCGCGTTTTCACCGAGCCGGGACGGTTTGATTTGATCCTCTGGATTCAGGGGACCGCCGCGACCCCGTATCTGGAATCGTATCAGGACGTTCAAAAGCGGCCGGTGGACGCTCAAGTTTTTGCGCGAATGAGACGCCTTTTTCGCGGAGAGTTCATCGGCTTCGCCATCTGGTTCAATTAAGCCGAGTGTCCTGCCCGCGCTCGCGTTGGGCACGTTGTTCGGTTGTCTCTGCCATGAAGAGTTCTTCGCGAAAGCACGAGCGCACTGGCGGGACGCCAGTGCCACCCGGAGGGACTGCAGCTTCTCCTGCCGGTCATCGTCCCGGAATGGGAAGCTCCCACTGACGCCAGTGAGTTCTTCGACACTGACTCCGACAAGGAACAATCGCAAGGAGCCGAGTGATGTCCGAACGGAAGAAACCGCTGATTGGCGTTCTGCTCTTTGCCGGGGTGTTTCTCTACCTGGGATGGGAAGTCGTCCGGCAGGAGACGGGGGCTCTTCGCGGAGGGGACGCAAGCACGAACTGGCCCACAGTCGACGGCCGCGTGATTTCATCAACCGTCCGCACAAAACAAGGGACCAGCGGAGATCGTGCGCGATTTTATCCCGTCGTCGTGTACGAGTACGCAATTGAAGGGGAGCCGTTTCGTAGCGACCGGGTCAGCTTCGATACGCAGACCATGGATCACGCGTCAGCGGCGAACATCGCCCGGCAATACGAAGCGGGACGTGAGATAACGGTCTTCTACAACCCGGACACCCCAGCCGAAAGCGTTCTCGACCCGGGGGCCTCGGGCAACAGCTGGCTGGGTATCGCCGTGGGCGTCGTCTTCGTCGTGGTGGCCGGAGCCATGCTCATTGTCCGACTTCTCCCGCAGGCTCCCACAGAAAGCGGCACACGAACGTGATCCTTCGCGACGCAACACTCGCGGACGCCGCGGCGATTTCTGAGCTTGTTTCAGCAGAGATGCGGGTGCATATTGGGCCGTTGCTTCAGGAATCCGGCCTGCAGACTCTGCTTGCGAATGCGAGCATCGTATCGACACGTCAGCGCATAAGGGACGGCTGGCTGCATATTGTCGCGGTCGATCATCACGATCTGCTCGCCGGCATTATTGTCGTTCGCCCGCCGTCGCACCTGTATCACGTCTTTGTCCGCTCGGATTTGCATCGGACGGGGGTTGCCACCAAACTGTTCACTAAGGCGGAAGTCCGAGTCAAGGAGTCCTGCGGAACAGGTCTCACCACGGTCAATTCCTCCCCGAATTCCATTGCCGTCTACGAACGCTTCGGCTTTGTTCCCAACGGTGCCCTGCAGGAATTGGACGGCGTATGGTTTCAACCGATGATTCGACCGGACGCCGAGTGATCGGCCACGGCTTCGACCCAGCCGGTAAAGTCTCTGACTCACAGCTTTCACGGCTGCAGGACGATGGAGTTTCTGAACATTACTTTCGACACGATCAGCGGGCTTTGGAGAACTTCCATGAGTGGCATTCGATTCCTGATCGCGGCAGGCAGTGTTGTCGTCGCCCTTCTTGTGATGACCACGCCGGCGGAGACCTGTTCCCGAATCCTCTGGAATAGCAATGATCTGGCGGTTGTCGTCGGTCGCACGATGGACTGGCCCGAGTCGACCGAACCGGTACTCACGGTGTTTCCCCGGGGCATGCAGCGCGACGGTGGCCGGGTTGGGTCGGAGGTCGTGGTCCGGGAGAATCCGGCGCAGTGGACTTCGAAGTATGGCAGTCTCGTGACCACGATTTACGGGATTGGCACCGCCGACGGGCTGAACGAAAAAGGGCTGGCCGGCCATATGCTGTATCTCAATGCGGCCGACTTCGGGCCGCGCGACGTCAATCAACCTGCCGTCCACGCCGGGCTGTGGCTTCAGTACCTGCTGGACAATGCGGCTACGGTTGAGGAAGCATTGACGCTTCAGCAGGAGATTCAGGTCGTCATGGCCGAAGCACACGGACACAAGACCTTCGTCCATCTGGCGATCGAGGATGCCAGCGGAGACTCGGCGATCATTGAATTTCTCGACGGGAAACCCCACATTCACCACGGATCGCAGTATCGGATCATGACCAATGACCCGGCTTACGACGAGCAGCTCGCGTTGCTCGAGAAGCTCGATTTCTCGAAGCCCACGAGCGACACGCCCTTGCCCGGCAACGTGAATCCTCGCGACCGGTTCCAGCGAGCGGCCTACTATTCCGCCCTCCTGCCCGAGCCGAAAACCGAGCGGGAAGCCATCGCCGGAGTTCTGGCCATCGCACGCAACGTCTCGGTTCCGTTCGGTGCGCCGTACAAAGGATTCGGCATCTACAACACCGAGTATCGCACGGCCATCAACCTGACCGATCGCCGCTATTTCTTCGAGCTCACCAACAGTCCCAATGTCATCTGGGCGAAGTTGACCGCCTTCAACCTCGAACCGGGCTCCCCCGTGATGACGCTCGACCCAGACAATATCGAACTCTCAGGGGATGTCACCAAACAATTCAAAAAGACGGCCGCTCCATTCTGACAGGCATGCAGTGTTGTTGCCCTCATCTTGAGTCAGAGAGAAACACCTGATGTCAGGTGCCATGCCCACGCTTGCCGTGGGCATGCTTTTTCCGTCGACATTCTGCCGTGGGAAATCAGCTCTCCTTCTGAAGTTGGGAGATGCACAGAAACCGCAGGTGATGAGCCGCGTGTGCGGCGTGAATAGCGAGGATCTTCTCGCGAGGCATGCGGCCGAACGCCGGATGCGGAGCGAAGTCACCCGAGTAATTGATCAATCGTTCGACGCTGGCGGAGAATCCGTCCACCTCGGCGGCATCCTCCACGTTGTCCGGAGGCACGAACATCGAAGCGGTTCGGATACCGCGCGGGGAATCTGGCCCCAACACTTTCGGCAATAACGATCGTCGCATTAACGGACGCAGCGGAGCGAATAGCGACATCCACGCCGGATAGCCATCGATACTCGGATCCTGAACTAGAGCCAGATGCCGACAGATCTGCCCGAGCGACCAGTTCCCCTGCCGAGTGTAGCCGGACGCCAAAAGCCCGCGAGCCTCGTCGACGGCTGCACCGAGAGTTCCAAAGTGCAAGCTGCGGAGTTCATTCATGATGCAATGCCTGGAAGGGATCTCGGGGGCGTTGAAGTTGGGTTTGGATCAGCTCCGCTCTACTGCCGAAACGGAGGAGAAGGCAGTAGCGTAGCGAAAGCCGTCTCCGGAACGAAAGCCGCCGGGTGCCATGCCCACTCTTGCCGTGGGCATGCTTTTCGCCGACGATCGACAAGGCGAGTTACCGACGGTGTCAGCGCAACCTTTTCGCTCACCCCGCGACCATCCCATCAATCACGCCATACCCCATCTCCATCAACTCGGTCATGCCGGTGGCCAGGGCGGCTTCTCGGGCTTCCGGTGTGGGATAGTCGAGCAGCGTTGCGACGGTGGTGACGCCGTTGGTTTCCTGAAAGGTGATCGTGATGACGGAGGGGATGTCCGAGCCCGCTCCGGGAGTGCCCACGTAATGGCGTTCGTGCTGGACGATTTTGCTCATTGGCTCAATCTCGCGGAACTCACCGACGAGGCCGAATTCCTGGCCGGTCTGATCATCGCGGAAGCGGTTTTCGTACGTGCCGCCAATCCGAAAGTCCATCTCGCTGACGGGCATTGACCAGCCAGGTGGGCTCGGCATCCAGCGGCTGACCAACTCGGGTTGAGTGAAGACGTTCCAGACCGATTCGAGCGGAGCTGCGAAACTGCGGACAACTTCGACCTGCGTATCGGAGAGAGTATTGGCTGCTGCGGGTTTCATGGGTTTCTTTCGTCGAGGAATGACTTGGCTTTTCGGTTCATGCCTGTTGGCCAATCACCTGGTTGACATGAACTCTGGAAAGTCTCTGGAAACAAAATGGGGGTGGCCCGTCCGGCACGGGCGGGTGACGTAGTCACAAGAGGCCGCACCATGGACGAGGCTTTTTCAAAACCCGATGGTTTCACCCAGTACGGGGCGGATGGCGCTGCTTCTTGTCGCTAACGCGACCCGCCCAATCCAAATCTGGTACGGATGGATCACGTCTTTCGGGCGACCCCACGCAGGAACTTTACAGCCCCCTCCTGACAGCGTATTGTCAGGAGACTGTCAGGATTGCGAGATTTCCCGGGAATTACTCCATGCGTCGAGCCGACCGTCTGTTTCGAATTGTCGAGTACCTCAAGGGCCGCCGTCAGGTCGTCACCGGGGACGAGCTCGCTGCCGAGATGGAGATCGGCGTCCGCACGATTTACCGCGACATTGCCGACCTGCGAACCTCCGGCGTCCCGATTGTGGGCGAAGCCGGCCTCGGCTATTTGCTCAGCCGGGACTATGTCGTCAAGCCGTTGATGTTCGATATCGACGAGCTGGAGGCGTTGTCGCTCGGGGCGCAGATGGTCGAGAGCTGGGGCGATCCGGATCTGGCCCACTCGGCTCGGCGGGCGTTCGAGAAGATTGCCGCCGTCTTGCCGGAAGCTCTGGCCGCAGACGCGAATCGTTCCGCCGCCTACGCCTGCGCCAGTCGAGACGCGTTGCCGCTGCCAGTCGACCTGACCGCTCTTCGCCGCGCCATCCGCAGCAGGCATTGGATCGATATCGGCTACACCGACAAATTCGGCAACGAAACCGAACGCCGTATCCGCCCCCTTTGTCTCGTCTTCATCGCCCCCGTCTGGCTCCTCGCCGCCTGGTGCGAAGAACGTCAGGACTTCCGCGAATTCCGCATCGATCGCATCACCAGCATGACCATCACCGACAAACAGTTTGAGGATGAAGCGGGCAAGACGCTGGAAGATCTACAGGAGTTAAAGCGGTGACACGTAATGCTCCCGCGCTGTTCGTATCTCCCGGTATTCCGTTATATGCTTCAAGGGCAATCAGGCTCGGTAGAACTAGCCCTCCAGTACAGTTAGCCACAATCCACAATGACGTCCGTTGAAAAGCTAGGCGACTATCCACCGGACTCGGGTCGTGGTCTTTATCTCTTGGAATGCGAAGCGTTCACGGAGATCGTTCCTCAGTTGCGTGATTTGCCTGGTAAGCATTTTGTCACGTTTCTGGTTGCAGACTTCACCACGACAACACTCGATGATCTCACCGCGTTGTCTCACGAAATGATCCGTGCGGGCTCTGGGTACTTTTGTGCTGCGGGAAACGATTGCGAGACGGCCCACCTGGCTTTCGACTTGGCCTGTTGCGAATTCGATCCCGACTGCACACATACGATTCTCACGACCGATCATTCCTGTGAATCCTTCAGTGACGCGATTTGGTTCGTACTCAACTGTGCCTACCCTGTCGATCCCTACGACCAAGATTGGCAGGCCACGATCGCAATCTGTGTCAACGACAAAATCGCAGCACACGCCATTCGGCAAGCGTTCGAGGCTCCACAGGAATTCTCCGACAACAACGGACCGGATGTGGATTAGCACCTGTCACTTTCACGTGTTCTGGAATCGCTCCCGCCCCGTTGGCATCCCGCCAGTGCTTCCCTTTATACTTCAGACGACCCGATTCCCGGGTCCACGGCTTTCGCCACCTCCGTTTCGACCAGTCGGTCCACCAGAAAGAGTCACTCGATGATGCGCGCGTTCTGCCTTCTGATTGCGATTACCTGTCTGCCCGGTTTGGCCAATGCAGCCGAGTTCTATCTGACTCCCAAAGGAGCCGGCCAGCGCGATGGGACGAGCTGGGAGGACGCATTTGGTCAGCAGTCTTTATCCGAGGTCGTGAATGAGACAATGCAGCCGGGCGATCGGTTGCTCATCGGCAGTGGACGCTACAGCGACGCACGGCTGTCGATTTCCAAAGGGGGCAGTGAAGGAGAGCCGAAGACGATTGCAGGCGTCGATCGCGGCGACGGTTTGCCGGTCTTCGCGTCGTCCTGGTCGGAGGAGAAGCCGGACAAGGGGGCGACGTTTGTGCGGATCGAGCCGGGAGCCGGGCATGTGGCTGTTGAAGGGCTGCGGATCGAGGATTACGAGGTCTGTGTGCTCGTGCCGCCGGGGAAGGGGGGAGCGAACTGCCCGAAGCTCGTCTTCAAGGACGTCGACATGCGACGCTTTCGGCACGGCTTCTATCTGTCTGATTGCGATGACCTGCTGCTGGAGGGCTGCGATCTCAGTCGGTACACCAAGCACGGCTATCGCTTTGAACAGGGCTGCAACCGGGTGACTCTACGGGAGTGCACCGCCGACTGTTCCGAAGGAGACACGGACTGGGAGACGAAGACGGAGCTGTTTCCGTTCGGTTTCCTGGTGAATAACGGGGGCGAGCCGAACTCGGAGCTCGTGTTCGAAGACTGCCTGGCACGCAATCATCTGATGCCGCTGCAGAAGAAGAAGTACAAGAACGGCGACGGCTTCGTGGTCGAGGGGAATACCACGGATGTGCGGTTTGTCCGCTGCCGGGCCATTCGCAACCAGGACGGCGGCTTCGACCTGAAAGTCGACGGCGTCCAGCTCATCGACTGCGTTGCCATTGGCAACTCGCGTAACATCCGCATCTGGAACACCGCCACGCTCGAAAACTGCTTCTCCGGCTGGGCCTCCTGCGGCCTGTGGTGCAACGGCGGCCCGATCACCGTCAACCGCTCCACATTCCACGCCATGCGAACCGCAGCCGTGCAGACCGATGACAAAGCCAATGAACCGGTCACCCTCAACGACTGCCTGATCACCTCCTGCCCCCAGGTCCACCGCAAAACCGCCCGCGGCAAACTCACCTCCCAGGACACCGTCGTCCTCGACGAAGCCACCGGCCAGTCGCCCGAGTATGTGCAACCGAGCCCGGACTGGGATGGACTCGGGGAGGCGATGAATAGCCGGGCGTTTCGGGAGAAGGGATATCGGCAAACGAAGCCTCGCATCGAAACGGAGTGAACACCACGTCGATTAATGCGGGGTGCCACTGGCGTCTCGCCAGTGCTAACTCACCGCCGACTCAACCCGGGTGCCATGCCCACGCTTGCCGTGGGCATGCTTCGCATTCGCAGCTGTGCGGCCAAATGATTGGCTGGGATGTGACACCACCACTGGCGAGACGCCAGTGGCACCCGGCGTACCAGGAGATGGGGTAAGATATACGCAGGGCTGTAGCACGACCGAGAGATGGTTGCAGTCGCGAAGTAGTGCTTAAACGCTGATGTTGATAGAGTTACACTAAGACAAGCATGCGTTAACTGCACTTCTATTCGAGTTGTTTTCCTCACCATTGTGAAGGGTAAACAAATGGATTTTCTTCATAAGCGCCAATATCTTCATCGCGGAGATACTGTGGTCGTGGACTGCTCGCACCAATGCAACGTCGTATTGACGGACGACGCCAATTTCAAAAACTACAAGAACGGCCGACCATTCACGCACGAAGGGGGCGGTGGATTCTTTAAACAGTTACCAGCATCATTAGTCGTTCCGCATGATGGATATTGGAATATTACAATTGATATTGGCGGAGGGAGAGCAACGATTAAGCACTCGATCCGAGTAATCGAGGCGGGATGAGTCTTCGCACAAGTCTGTTATGGACTTGTGCGAAGTGGCGTGGCTGCTCCAGAGTGCATAGGGTGTGCATCAATCGAATACGAGCTGTCGATTTGATTCAAATATCCAGAGCGATGAACGCTCCACATTGTTCGGAGTCATTTACTTTTGTCGGGGTACGTGCATGAGTTTTCGGAAAAGCGTAGGGCTTGGGGTGACGCTGTTTTTCATGTTGGCCCGATGATGCTTTAGATCTTGTAGAATGAGAGGGATCTGGTTTGGCAGTAAAGCTGGCGAATTTGCAGGTATTATGGGGCGTGGCAGGAGCTCGCGAACAATTTGAGGAATTGGTCTGCCAACTCATTCACGGGGAGAGGTCGGATTCAAATCGCATTCGCATCGTGAAAGGCGATGGTGGTGTGGATTCGTTCCAAGGAGAACTGATCGATCCCGGTGGGATCGATGTGTTTCAGGTCAAGTATTTCCCAAGCAAGATCGATGATGCGCAAAAGAACCAAATACGCGATTCGTTCGCCACGATCCGCAAAACTGACAAGTTTAAGGTTAGGAGCTGGACGCTTTGTCTTCCTATCGACTTGAGTCTTGAGGAGACGAAATGGTTCGAAACTTGGAAAGCAAAACAGGAGCACTGGGGGATTGAGATCTGCCCGATTTGGGGCGCGCTCCACATCGAATCCCTGCTACTTCAAGGGAAATACCGGACGATCAAGGAAGCATTCTTCAGGGAGGATAACACAGAGCTCTTACGAGAACAAAACATCATTTTGAACGATTTGAAGCAGCAGGGGGGGCGTCATTTAAGAGTGCGAGTCAATCCAGTGTGGGACCGGCGAGAACTACAGGCTCAGATTCAATTATTCAACAACGGTAAAGGGCCAATCTATATCACCAGCTGGTTCACAACGTGGGGTGCGGAAGGAAATAGGAGCGCGCAGCAGTCGGGGGAAACACTCCGGGGGAAGTTACCTGTTCGGCTCGAAGAACACGAGGGAGCAGATCTGCTGATTCTTTTGAGCCGTGATGTCGAAGATTTAAGCGGCATCGGTGTGTTCGACGGCGACCAGCACTTGTGGCACGCGACGGACGAGAACATCGTCATCTTCAAACATGAAGCGATTGCCCATCGACTGCCGGATGCGGGGTCGCCGCGAGACAAACCATCGGCCGAAGGACTGAAGATCGATGTAAAAGCTCGCGCGATAAGGCCGGCTGGTCTCGATCATGATTTACTTGAATTTGTCGTCGAGAACAACTCGACCAGGCCGGTTTCTGTGCACAATGTTCGGCTGGGCTGGACTTACACCCCGCCACGACAGAAACCAACGTTTCCCGGGAAGCCGTCGGTTGCAGAGGCCGGCGGTAAAGTTGGATTGTTGCGACGATCAAAGGCAAACCGGCTTGCTCCCGGCGAGCAGGCCGTTTTCTTGCTCGAAAAGGAAATGACGGTGTTTCTTGTAGAAGTCGCACGTGGTGATGTACTCGATGAGGATATCGTAGTCGAGTTTGTTACCGATGAGAGATTTTTGTGGAAAGCGACAATGGATGAGATCCCTTCTGTCGTGCGAGCTGTGGCAAATTCGGTCATTCAATCAATGAGAGGCTAGTGCCCCGTCCGACAGCATTTCTTATCAGATGGGTGGGCTGATCAATACTGCGCTGTTTTCAGTAGAATATCGGCAGGCGCTACGGTTCTTGATCGCAAACATATTCTGAAGGTTCTCGGGGTATTCGACAGAAGGCATGCCTGCTACATAATCAAAGCCGAAAGAAAAGCCCTCCAACATTCCGTCGGAGGGCATTTCTTTCAATGAGCCGTGGCGGTCCTGCAAGAGACCGACCTCAAGCGACTACTTCGTCCCCGGCGTCTTCGAGTGCGCGTTCTGCGGGAAGTCGAAGGTCAGCACGAGGGGGTCTTTGCCCGTGTTCTCGATTTCGACTCCGCCGTTGTTCAGGGCGGTCTGGGTGATGAAGCCGATTTCAGAGTAGAGTTCGCCGAGGATCATGTTCTGGTTGTACCGAACTTCGAGTGAGCCGACGCGGCCGCTGCCGCCGTTGGTGTGGAACAGGGCGGGGCACTCGGGACGGAAGGTGGTCTTCGCGCCCGGCTCGAGGGTGAGCCGGAGGATGGAGCACTTCTGGTCGCCGAGGATCTCGCCGTAAACGATCCATTTGGCGTCGACGCCGTTGCCGGCAAACTCTTCGGCGGTGATGGCCGGGCGGGAGTTCTTGAGGACGAAGTCCGGATCCTGGTTGGCGGCGAAGTCGAGCTTATCGACCAGGTATTCCCAGTCTTCGTGCTTGTCTTTGGGATAGTCCTCTTCGCGGCAGGCGTAGAAGGCATCGGCGGCTCCGATTCGTCCGTCGAGCGTCAGGTCTTCGGCCAGGAAGTGTTCATCCATGGTGACGTGCAGCTCGTGCGTGCACAGGTCAGTCGGCGAGTGCAGCACGCCGTTCGGCATCACGAAGCCGTCGTCGAGTTTCATCATGACGTGCGGAGCCAGGTGGCGGATGCCGTTGTATTCGGTCTTGCCGAAGCTCTTCATGCAGTCGAGGAACTGGTCCTTCGTCACGAACGAGTACAACCCCATGGCGGTGGTGTGGTAATGCGACGGGCTGACGCCGGGGTTGTCGAACGAGTTGATGTCGTAGACTTCCCACTTCGTCCAGTGCAGGTGATCCGGGATCGGGTTCAGGTTGTCGAACTTCTTGGAAACGATCGGCCAGGTCGGGTCGCCGAACATCTCTTTCGAAAAGGCAGTCACCTTTTCGCCCATGACGGCATGAGGATCGGCCGTGATCAGATCCTGCAGCGAGATGACCTGCCCGTCCGGCGTGAGAACGTGGGCTTCCCCTTCGCGGAAGGGAGCCTTGTTGGTGCGGGTATCGATGACGCCCGTCACGATGGGGACGGTGCAGCACATCCAGATTTCATCGAGCCCGGTCCCGTTCATGTAGTCCGGATAGTAAGACGCGTCGTCGAGGCGGAGGCGTTTCCCCGGGGTGCAGAACGTGCGGCCGGCGTAACGGTGCAGCAGCTGCAGCACGCCGCCGTGCTGGTTGAGGCAGTCATCGAGAACGGCAGCCGTCCCGCTGCCGGTTCCGTCGATCACATCTTGCTTGGGGTATTCGTGCAGTTTATCCGCGAGAATCGATGTCGAAGCAGCCATGAGCAATGCACCTCAATGAGCCAGAAGAAGTGTGTCGGCTCCAAAAAACCTGGAGCAATGATATTGATATATTCAGGACGCGGAACCCCAGCAAGACAGCCCAAAGACCGACACTCCCGAGGTCACAGCGAAGCGAAAAGTGTAAGAAAAACCGGAGCGGGATGAAATGGAACGGGTTTGGCGTGGCACGGGGGCGGGGGAGTGATGATCGACAAGGGCGGGGTGGGGGCGTAGTATCCATGTGGTCACACTGGGCGGGCGGTACGTCCGAATAGAGATGTGCTGGTCGTACTGTCCCTACATTCGCCTTTGGGAAACTGTTGCTCGTCTGGTGGAGTCGAACAGGTGCGAGGACTATCAAATGAGAGGACGCGTAACCCACATCCATCATCAACGTGGAATGGTCGCCGTAGAGACTGATGATGGCGATTATTCGATCATTGAATTACTCGGAGATGGCATTCGAGAAGGTGATGAGTTGCAATGGAACGGGGATTTTCCGCTTGGAGGAGAGACAATTCGCAACGTCACAAAGGGTAACTCCATAAAAGTCTACTTTCAGAATCATTGCGTTCCGAAGCATCAACTCAAGCAGCAACTTCTCTATCACTGAATGCCGTGTGCCACTGGCGTTCCGCCAGTGCTCGCAGTCCTGTCGACCAGGCTCGGTCAGAGATGTGTTCTTCGCTCGGATAGGCAACCGCCTTCGGTGATTGGGTGTCCTCTTCAGCACTGGCGAGACGCCAGTGGCACCCGTCGGAGAAGCAATAGGGTGAAATGGGCATCAACTCGCGCCGACTGTATATCCTAAGCGATATCATCGTGCGCACTATCGGCTCGCGTTCATTAAGTGTTCATGATAACATGCTGGAGTAGATGGATTTCGAGTACATAGGTCTGGGGTATCGATATATGCCATAATTTCCATTCATGACTTGCTACGGAGCACAACAATGGTATGGGACGATCTGCAACGAGGGTACGAGGATGGTGTGGCTGCACATGGCTACGACGGCGTGTTTGGTTCACTCCCTCCGGAGAAACGCAGCGGCACGAAGCAGAAGTGGACTCGCCAGGAAGTTGCGAACGTTGTCCAGGCTCATAACGAGTGGGCCGCTCTTTACCGGAAAGCCGATAACTTACTCGGGTTGCTAAAGACGTGGGGTGGGAAGCCGGTGGAAGTCAGCCAGTTATCGCAGAGCCCAGAGTTCTTCAACAGGCTCATGAGAAAAGGCATTTTTAAGCGGAACGTGAAACTCAACACCAAGGTGTCAGTTGCAGAGGCTCGAAAGTACGCGACGCGGGCTAAGAAAGAGGCCCGCGCACGTCAGAGAGAAATTCGAAACGCTCTCAAAGCCCAGCTCGGGTTCTTTGGATTCAAGGGAAAAAAGAAACAACTCGACATCGTCTAGACCTCCTGGGTCCGTAGCGGCTGACAAAGCCAGGAAACGGAGCACTTCTTCGTCGGGTGCCACTGGCGTTCCACCAGTGCTCGCAGTCCTGTCGAACAGACTCGGTCAGCGATGTCTTCCTCGCTCGGACCAGCGGTCGCTTTTGAACTCGGGTGTCCTCATTCAGCACTGGCGAGACGCCAGTGGCACCCGGCGCAATGCCCAACGGAAACCCTCCCTGGAATTTCAGCCAGATCAAAAAGCTCCCCCGAGTCACCGGCCCCTGGATGATCGACGTCAAGAATGCCGGACGCTATCGCATCACTCTGCGGCAGTTTCCCAAGGAGGCTGACAAAGCCGTGATGGCCGTGAAAGCCGAACTCGATATCGCCGGCAAACCCCTCGAACAACCGGTGGAACCGGGCAGTAAGGGGGTCGACTTTGAAATCAATCTTCCAGCCGGCCCAACTCAACTGAGGACCCGGCTCTTCGACGAAAACCGAAAGGCCGGCGGAGTCTATTTCGCGGAAGTGGAATGGTGCCCGATAGAATGACACAGTCTATCACGGAGTGTGGGGACTAGAGAAAGTTCCGTTCCGCATGTCAGGCTGATAAGGCTGTAGCCTAAACGACGTTAGGCTATAATGGGAACACCTTGAAACCGGTGTCGGGTAACCATTGGCGTGCAGCGGAGCACGGCATACGGCGTTTACAAATGGAATCCACATTAGCCGAGCCCGCCGTGCTTTACGTTATGGGCGAAACAGGTCATGACCGCACAGAGCCGAATCGATGAATTGATCAGCCGAATCCACGATGGCTCCGAAACGATCGTTGAACTCGAGTATGTCGGCCGATTCATCGTCAATGGACCGTACACACTGCGTGTCCCGGAACTTGGCCTCGATCACCAATGGCAGCAATCGGTTGTGCCGTTCGACTTCTTTCCGCTTTATGGACTGAAGATTGATCAACCCGAAAAGGCGGGTGGCCTTTTCGACGCTGCTCCGTTTCCCAGATTCGATCGCGACGACATCCAAAATCAATACCTCAATCTGCCAGCGGAACCAGAAGCAATCTACGAGCTATGCACAGATAACTGTGGTGCACAGTTCTGGGTTGGCGATTCGCTCACGGTTTATGGCCACAATCTGGACAATCAATTTCAGGCTGTCGGTAATCTGGCCAGATTCGTGGACTTCGCAGTATGTGTCGCGTTGCGGGGACGATGTTGGCATCAATGTTTGCGAGACACCGAACTGATGGCTGAGTTCAGTTTGCAACCAATCAATATGATGGGCTGAGTCCCGAGTCACAGCCGTAAAAAAGCGTTCAGCGGAGTTGCCGATCCGGGCCGATTCTGGTGTCAACGTCGTTGGCGGCAACCCGCTGACAGTAGGCGTTCGCCAACTAACACAAACCACATCTCTCGAGGTTAACGATTCACGATCGCAATTTCATTCTTTTCCGCTCGGAACTCTTTCTGTACGACCAAGCAGACGAAAAGTTCGACTGCTGGTTTGTCGGTGGCGATTGCGCTGGATGGATTTACGCGAGATTGTTGCCGCATCCGAATATCGTTCCAGAAACCGAACCGGTGATGGAAGACTGGGGCTGGTACGCTTCAGTCAAAACACGAGATACGAATACCTCAATTGCACTTCTGGTTTACGCATGGCCCCACCTCGAACAATGTTGGTTGATTGGGCTCGATCCCAGACGTCGGTTGCTGCGACGCCAGCCTGCCAACACAATTTGTGACGCAATCGGGTGTATCGCCGATGGGATTGATGGCATAATTGGTTCCGACTCTCGCTTCGAGTCGTTCGGTTGGCACGAGCAGAACCCTTTCCATACTGGTATCACGGACCCGCGGCAATCGCTGGCGAACAATTGCGTGAACCGGAGCGGCGAACATGGCGGAAACTGAAATCATCTCGTAACGTCGCCGACCCGTTCTGCCAACGTTCGTAAGGAAAGTAGCTTGAACCAAGAGAGCGAATACGACCGGTTTGCAATCATCACGCGGAATTCGTTCGCAGACTTCCTTGATCGATACGCCGACAATGGAACCGGGTCGATCGAATGGGATCACTTTGTCGTTCGACACTATGGCGATAGCTTTCTCGAAGAAGTTCGCCGCTGTGTCGTCCGCCTCGCAATTAATAGGTTGCCAATTCGCGGCGAGACAGACGCGGCTCGCGATCTAATTCGATCATGGGCGATATTGCTTCGATCTTCTACGAACGCCGGCGTTGAAAGAAAACCGGACGTCGCCAGGATTGATCTGAAGCCGTCAGAAGCGGTCTTGCTCGATTCGATTTTGCGTCGATACTTGGAATCGAATAAACTGACCGTTGAGAACGCGGCGGAACATCAATGCCTTTGGAACATCCAATGTTTGCTTGAGAAACATGGAGACCAACCGGATTGGCCATGCCTTAAGGATGCAAAAGCGGAACTCAGTGGCGAAGAAGCCTGACGAACCAAGCGATGCATCCAAGTCGCCGACCCGCCAGTACCACCGTGAGTGCTTCCGATCGCAGCCTGATCAAACCCTCTACTCGCTGCTCTCAGTAGCGGCTGCGCCGACGGTTTCTGGCAGCTCGTCATCCGGGACAGTTTCGAATTCTTCGTTCACGTTCCAGTCACGATCGAACGCGTCCTTGAGGAATTTCTGGAGCCAGTCGCTGCCGAGTCGTTCCTGGGCGAGTTCCGCCAGTCGCTTGCGTGCCTCGGGGGTTGGGTTGAGCCGTTGCAGGATATCGACGTAGATTTTTCGAAAGCCCACCAGTTCCCGAACCTGGATGGCGGAGTTGCCGGCCTCTTTTTCAGCAGCCGAAAGCCTCTTGAAGAGTTCCTGTCTGGAGCCATCGTCGTTGTTGGTTCCCGGGTTGGCCACGAGGTCATTAAAGCGTCCCACGCCGGGGGGATAAGGAGCGACGTTCGGCAGGTTGAACGGCTCCAGTTCCAGCAGGCCTCGCAGGGCCCAGTAGTTGGCTTCGCTCGGCTTTCCCTGCACCTCTTCGGCGTTGCTGAGATACATCAACATCCGGGCCCGTTCGACGATATTCGTTTCCGTCTTGATCGATTCCAGGGCGTGCTTGCGGACTTCGTCACTGTATTCCTTGATGCCGCTCTGCCCGAACAGATGGGCGGCCTGTCCATGGATCGTCGCCTTGCGATCGGGATAGTTCGCGAGCATTCTGTCGACGTGCGTGTTGACTTCTTCAACCGTCGGTTTCCTGTCGACTCGCAATTCATGCATGGCTTGCAACTCCTTCTGCAATTCGAGCACCGAGCTTTGCTCACCCATTTCTTCGCCCTTGTCCTCGGGCGGGCCTTGCCGAGCGCCGTCATGTTCTGGTGAGATTGCCACGGATTTCCTGTCATGCATCTGGTTGATCGAGTCCGCGACCAGCGCCACGCGAAAGCCGTTCGCGATATACCTCGTGGTCGGCGTCCCGTCGGAACGGCGGGCGGAACGGACGGCTGAGGGCTGAGTGCTGTAGGCTCCGCCACGCGCCACTCGGAGCTCGAATCGATTCACTCCCACGGGATCGATCGCGGGGCTTTCGTCGTAGACGCCGAATTCATCCCCGCACCATTCCCACACGTTGCCGTGCATATCGAAGAGCCCAAAAGCATTCGGCAACTTCTGCCCAACCGGCTTGGTGCCGAGACCGCCGTGGCTCCCATACCACGCATAGTCAGACAGCCTGGATTCATCATTGCCGAAACTGTAGGCACCCGGATTCCCGGCGCGGCAGGCAAACTCCCACTCGGCTTCGGTCGGCAACCGGTAGGTTCCTCCGGATTTCTGGCTCAACCACTCGCAGAAGGCCACGGCATCATTCCATGAAACGTTGACCACCGGATGGTCATCGGTCTGTTCCGTTTCGAATCCGAGCTTCGTGTTCCACAGATAGACGGTGCTCTGAACCCACTGCTCACCTTTCCGGCCGTAGCCGCCTTTACCATCCTCTTCCGCATCGGTCGCGTAGCCGGTGGCTTTCACGAACTGCCGGAACTGTCCCCGGGTGACGGGGTGAGTGCAGAGACTGAAAGGCTTCGTCAGCGTGACCTTGTGTTGCGGTCCCTCACGCGGAATCTCCTTGATGAACCAGTCAGGGTGTTTCTTCTTTCTGGCCGCCGCGATCAGCTGGTCGATTTCCTCCTGCGTGCTTCCCATCATGAACTCACCGGCCGGGATGAGACGAAACTGCATGCCGAGGCTGTTCTCGAGCGTCACCGGGACGCCAATGTGATTCGCCCACGCCTGTTGATAGGCCTTCGCCTGCTCGGCATTGAACGGTGCAATCGCCGGCGGCGGTGCATCGGCGGGCCAGCCCTGCCAGTCCGTGGAGGATTGAGTTTCCGCCGGAATCACCTTTGTCGCGGTCGGCTCCAGACCAATCCGCAAGACCGTGCGATCGTTGCGGGTGATTGAGACCAGTTCCTGCTGGACCGGTCTGCCGTTTTTCAGGGCGGCGACTTTGTACTCGCCGGGACGAAGGGTCAATTCCTCCACGCCACCCCCGGTGATGGTGACTTCCTGGCCGTTGATGGCGACCTTCACGCTGGGATCGTCGGTTTCGATCACCAGGGTGCCGGAGCCCGTCGCCATTCGAATTACGGTGGAGCCGAGTTCGGTCACGCCTGTTGCTTCGGTCGTGCCCAGTAGGCCAAGCATTATCAGAACGGCAGCGGCGACCTTCACCATCGGACGGTGCAGCAGCGATTCACTGCGGCTCGGCCGGGATGGGGCGACGCCCGCTTGCGTTGTGTTGGCGGTTTCCGACGGATCGGGAATCTGCGGCGTGCGTCCGGCTCGAAGATCCTCGGCGCAGCGGGCGAGGAGCTCGCTGACTTCCTGTGCGGAACTGTAACGCTCCGCGGGATTCTTGGCGTGAAGGTGACCGATCAGCTCGACAATCCAGTCAGGCGTTTCGGGGATGATCTCCTGAATCGGTCGCGGCGTGTCTTCGGTCACACGTTTCAGCACGGCGATCGTCGTTGGTGCACGAAATGGCGGACGACCGCTGATCATCTGATAGAGCACACTGCCGAGGCTGAACAGGTCGGCTCGCTGATCGAACCTGTGGCCCTGCACCTGCTCGGGAGCCATATACATCGGCGTCCCGGCGATGACCCCCGATTGAGTCATGCTGGCGTCGTCCACCGTGCGGGCCAAACCGAAGTCGGTGATCTTGACCCGCTCTTCCATGTCTCCTTCCAGGAGAATGTTGCCCGGCTTGATATCGCGATGAATCAGATCCTGGGCGTGTGCGGCTGCGAGACCGTCTGCAATCTGTTTGCCCAGCCGCAGGACGCTCGGCACGTCGAGCGGGCCGCGTTCTTCGAGTTGCTGCAGCAGCGTTCGACCGGGGATGTATTCCATCACCAGATACGGAATCGGCTCTTCTTCGACCGAGTGGATGCTGACCACGTTCTCGTGGCGGATCTGTGCCGACGTGCGGGCCTCGCGGAGGAACCGTCTCCGGGCCGGCGACATCGAGGCCATTTCCAGAGCAAGGAGTTTGATGGCAACAATTCGTTCGAGCTTGGTGTCGAAGGCTCGCAGCACCGTGCCGAAGGCGCCTTTGCCGACGACATTCAGAACTTCGTAATGGCCCAGCCGGCCGAGCGAGTCATCGCGGGTTGCCGGTTCGAGGTAGCCGAGGAAAGTTTCTTCGTCCGACTGTTGCGGCTTCTCGTCCATGGTGGTCCCTGAGAGAATCACTTCGTGCTTGTGCTCCTGCGTGGCCTGGGTTCGGTCAACCAGAGAGGAGTCGATTCCATCCAGCGTCACGTCCTGGCCTTCCAGAACAGGATGTTCGAGAAAGCTCCCGGCACGATCGGACAGTTCGAGCAGCTTCTCGACCGCCTGCCGCAGTTCGAGATTGTCGCCACAGGCCTCATCGAGGAACTGGCTGCGTTTTTCGGTGGACTCGATGGCGATCGCTTCGGCAAAGAGAGACTCTTCGTTCATGGTCTGTACCCCCTGGAGGCTGAAGAATGCGTCACCAGCCAATGCGACGTTTTCCGTTCCAACCCCTCACGGATCTCTCCACTTTTTCTGAAGTTCTCACGTCTCCGCCGAATCTTCAAGCTCCCGTTCGAGTTCACGCAGCAACCAGGCTCGCGCGAAACTCCAGTCCCGTTCTGCAGTTGCGAGCGAGACCCCCAGGGCCTTTGCCGCTTCAGGCATGGTCAGCCCGGCGAAGTAGCGCAGCTTAACCAGCGAGGCTTTTCGAGCGTCCACCTGCTCAAGCCGATGGAGGGCCTCGTCGAGGGCAATGAGGTCCTCATCACGCGATGGGTGTGAGATGAGATTCGGATCAAGTTCGACGCGTTGAGCCTCTCCGCCGTGGCGAACCCGTGCTTTCCGACGCGCGGACTCCACCAGAATCCGCCGCATTGCCTCGGCAGCCGCAGCAAAGAAATGCCCGCGCGAATCCCATTGCTGAGCCTGCTCCACATCGACCAGACGGATGTAGGCATCGTGCACCAGTGCGGTGGCCTGCAGCGTTTGCCCCGGCTTCTCATTGGCGAGCCTCGCCGCTGCCAATTTGCGGAGTTCGTCGTACACCAGCGGCAGCAACTGCTCGGCCGCATCAGGGTCGCCGTGTTCGATCCGAGAGAGAATCAGCGTGACATCTGCCATACCATCGAGCATATCGCCGGCAAGACTCCAAGTCCATCTGTTGATTGAGAACGGCTATGTGGATGGTGTCCCTTGCCCGGCTGACGGCCGGACTCCTGATGGCGAGATTTCTATCACGCAGCAAAAGTCTGGGAAAGCAGGCAAATGAAATGTAGTATCGACACGACAACCGGCGTGCCGCATGGCGGGCCCGACGGGCATTCCATCGAGCGGGGGATCAAATATGAAACGCTTCGCATTCCAGATCGCATGCCTCCTGGTCTTCCTCATCACTGGTTGTGGCGAGGCTCCATCTTCAACGGTCCAACACAATCGTGGACTTCTGAAGCCGCTGAAGATTACGGAATGGGATCTCTCTAACCACATTGGAAAAACGGTAACGGTTCAGGATGCAGAGTCAGGCGAAGACAAGATCGAATTCCCCGTAAGAGCCGGTACCCGTCTTGTGACACAGGTGTCGGGAGCAAATCGAGTCGTCATCGTATATGTTATTGACTC
Organism: Planctomycetaceae bacterium; assembly: GCA_017795105.1. Lineage (GTDB taxonomy): Bacteria > Planctomycetota > Planctomycetia > Planctomycetales > Planctomycetaceae > Rubinisphaera. Next base: position 2,772,947 of record CP051247.1, on the reverse strand, counting down.
AACCGGAGTGGCTTCCACGGTGATCCAGACTGGCGACGACACAGACGCACTCCGAACCGGTGACCTCTCTACCGGAACACTTTATTCCCTGAACGATTCCCAGGTCATCACGTTTGCGGCAATGGGCCAATAGCAATTGCGTGAACCGGAACGAATCCCGTTTTGTCTCTAGAAGACCGAGACCCGTCCATAGGGTCACCGGGTGCCACTGGCGTTGAGCATCCTCTAACCAAGTACGGCGGCAGAAAAGGAAGTCCTTGTGAACGGAGAAAGAGTTGCAGTTGCGCAGGTCGCTTCCGTTCGCGGGGATGTTGCGAGGAATATCGCGGCTCATGCGGAGGCGATGCGTGTTGCGAGGGAACGGGGCGTTTCTTTCGTCGTGTTTCCCGAGTTGTCGCTGACGGGGTATGAGCTGGGCCTGGCGTCCAGTCTTGCGATGCGGGCGGACGATTCCAGACTGAAGCCGCTCGTCGACCTGGCCAGGGCTTATGAGCTGGGCGCTGTTGTGGGGACTCCCCTGCAAAGTGGGCTCGATAAGCCTTATCTGGGGGCGGTCATTATTTCTGGTGATGGGGCCGTTTCTACGTACCGTAAAATGCATCTTGGTGGAGACGAGCCTGATTTCTTTGCACCAGGTGATTGTCCGAAAGTCGTCTCACTGCGCGAGCACACCGTCGGTCTCGCGATTTGTGCCGATACGGCGAAACCGTCTCATCCGGAGACGTGCATAGCGTTGGGGGCGAATATCTACGCGGCAGGAGCGTTTCTGACTAAAGAGTGGTACGAGGGGGATTCCCCTCGACTCCAGGATTACGCAAAGAGGTATGGAATCACGGTGCTGATGGCAAATCACGGCTCGTCAGTCGGTACTCTTGAATCATGGGGCCGAAGTGCGGTATGGGCGCCGAATGGCGATTTGCTGTCGCAAGTGTCCGGCACGCAGAATGCATTGCTAATTGCCGAGAGTTTGGGTGACAGGTGGAGGGCCCAATGCGTCGAGTTTTAAAGTGGAGCCTGTTGCCGCCCCGCAATACGCTGCCGATGACGGTTATCTCGCCAGTGGCTTCCGGCGACGAGTCGGATCATTGAAATGGACAATGCGAATCCATACGGAACTTCCAAGGAAACGTACGATTCCCCGAAGCCCCCGCAACTGCACCCCATGCGATTGCCGAGCATCGGGGTTTTGACAGCTATTGCGTGCCTTCTGTTGCTACAGCCACACCTGTTCTTCTTGACTCTGGTTTTCACTGTCTGGAATTTGATTGCGTCACCAGTTCTCGCACTCATTGGACGCCCGAATCTTGGTGGAGCGGCAATTCTTGCAGCGATCCTATTCTTCGCGACATTGCTGTTTTCAGACTGGGGATTCTCGACGCCGACGCCGTCAGTTGATTTGGCCTGGCCCGCTTTCGTTCCCGCTTGTGCGTTTATGCTCTATTGGCTCGCATGGCCATTGTTTCCAGCCAGCTATCGGACTACCAAACACACTGATTCAATGGGCGGATAACAAAGCCGATGCACCGGAATATGCTCGCCATTCGGTTTTCCAGCGTCGTTCCCTTCGTTACCCCTATCGGTCGTCAGGTCACTGAAGCTGCGTCATGAAAGTCAATCGTTTCGGTTTCGCCGCGGTCCTCATGACAACGTTGGCATTCGGTGGCTGCCTTTACATGGGGGCAATCGCAATCCGGAGCCTCGATCCATTCCCGATACTTGAGTTCGTCGACAAACCTGGTCCCGCTGCCTCGCGAAGAATGTATTCCTGGGACTTCTCGGTTGATCCCGCATCCGTTCGCCGCATCTCAATGAAGTCGGCCTCCAGTATCGACTCGTATTCGACATGGTCAAAGTTTGAACTGGCGCACTCTGAAGCCAAGTCGCTCGCCGGGTGCCACTGGCGTTCCGCCAGTGCTCTCGCTTCGGTCGATCTGAGACGCACAGGGGGGCTTCTCCGAGCCGCAGGGTAATGAATCCCGATCGGGCGTCCTCATTCAGCACTGGCGAGACGCCAGTGGCACCCGGCGTGACTTAGCGGCTCCGGTTCACGCAGTGATTCCCGCCTTTCACCACGGCAGGGCTGTCAGTCAAAATCGTTCGTTGTTGCGATATCGGGATTTTTCCAGTCCACCACGCCGTCGTCGATGCAACACGAAAGCTCGATGACACTGCGGCCGTCAAATTCATCGAGCTTGTAGGCAGGCGAGCTATAGTCTCCCCCAACCCGATAGAAGAACGAGGCCGCATCGGCCGTGTCGAGATCGACACGCAGTGTGATTCCCCAAATCAACAGTTCGTCGGAGCGAACCTTGCGGCCCGGCAGGAATCGATCGAGATGGTTTTCCGTCTGCTGAGCGATGGATTCCCGGTTCGTCATCCAGCCTTCGATCAGCGTCTTGAAGCACTCGGCATAATCGGACGACATTTCGAGCGTGCCGTCGATTGACAACGTCACCGGGGCGTCCTGCAGATCGACCGTCGCCTGAAGCTCCGGTATCCAGTCGGGATTCGCGACAGCAAAGTCCGTCGCGTCCAGCTTCTTCCAGTCAGAGTTTGGCATAACACGCTGTCAGTTGTGATGGCATTCTCTCGGGGAACGTTTGGCGGTAACCGGACTGACGCCAAAACACTTTGACCCCACAATTGACGTTGTCGACGTCTCCGGTGGACCGCTTTGTTATCCGCCGCGTGGTAAAACGTTCTGATCAAAGTCCAAGTTCTTTTCGAGACGCAAGAGCGAGGTCTTTGACCAGTTTATCAGGAATCGGTTTTGTCGGTGAAAACGTCACGCCTGTTTTCGTCGCTTTGAGCCCTGCTGAAGCAATGTCGTCGGCCAGGGCGGTGATGGCACCTTTGCTGACGTAGAGGCCACATTGCTTACTGAATGCTGCATAGCCTGCGATGATCGATTTCCCAAATCCGAACCCGGGCATATCGTACGCGATGATCTCCTCCGCGTCAGGCAGCGCCTTTGCAAGTTGATCGCGAAGTTGAACCAGCAGCGGCTGCATTGCCTCTGGGGCGGCAACAATGTAGGCATCATGGTCTGCAAACTTTGACATGCGTTGATTCTTTCAGAGACGAGTGGGTCGGTGCGATGATGCAAGTTGGAATTCCGTCGGATACCGTCCCACATCTGCCGCGCCTCATCGAAAGCGCCGCGAAGATGCTTCTTTCAACGATCAAATCAGCTTCTCGCTTCGCAATCAAGACGCGGGTGAGGCTTCGGCTGCATGCACTTGTTCTGTGTTTTCAGTTATGTAGCGTCGCCACTCGTCTGATTCCGCCGGGTGCCACTGGCGTTCCGCCAGTGCTCTCGCTTCGGTCGATCTGAGACGCACAGGGGGGGGCTTCTCCGAGCCGCAGGGTAATGAATCCCGATCGGGCGTCCACATTCAACACTGGCGAGACGCCAGTGGCACCCTTCCTGCGCAAACAAAAAAGCCCGCCGACGTTTCCGTCGGCGGGCTTTTTGAGTCGGGGTGACAAGAGTTGAACTTGCGACCTCTACGTCCCGAACGTAGCGCTCTACCAAGCTGAGCTACACCCCGTGTGGTTTTCACCGGTCTGCATTGTATCGAACGGCGCCAGTCCTGCAATCGTTTCTGGCGTCCCTCAGTGGACAGGGCATCTGGCGGCCTGGTTCGCTGGTTTGGGGCCTGTTTTCTCGGCGAAAGTTGAACTTCGGGGCCATTGCAGATTTTACAATCGGGCCGTGAGCGGGGCGGGCGGAGGTTGCGGGTCGTGCGGAGGCGAGCGGGGAATCTTTCTCATTGAGAAAAATTTCCCGGACCAACGCTTGCGACCGTTTTGACGTACGGGGATTATCTGAAGTATCCCGGGGGAGCCGGACCAGAGATCCTGCGCTCGCTCTCCCTGTCGTGATAATTTGTCCGAACTCTTTTCGCAGTCGAGTGTTCCGTGATCGAAGCAATTGCCAAACTGTCACTGCTGGCTCAGGATGTTCCCGAACTTGCCCCGGCCATGCCGATGAATCCGCTGGCCGGATACGGCTGGACGGCCGTGGTGGCGATCATTGGTCTGATCGTGCTGTTCGGGCTGAACCGGTTCACGAAGTTCGGCGTGATCGCTCGGGCGACCTCGAAAGAGTCGGTCCGGCAGCCGATGTTCTTCTCGCTGCTGCTGGTCGCCATCGTGGTGATGCTGCTCAACACCTGGATTCCCTTCTTCTCGATGGGGGACGATACGAAGATGTTCCTCGACTGCGGGCTGGCGACGGTGCTGATTTGTAGCCTGCTGCTGGCGATCTGGACGTCGAGTATCAGTATCGCCGACGAAATCGAAGGAAAGACGGCGATGACGCTGCTGAGCAAGCCGATCAACCGGCGGCAGTTCATCGTCGGAAAGTATCTGGGGCTGCTGCAGGGCGTGGTCATTTTCATGATCCCGGTCGTCATCACCTTTGCTCTGCTGACCTACTACAAGGTTGGCTACGACATGAAAGAAGCCGGCAAGCAGGTGCCGGAGTACTTCCAGTGGGTCGACACGACGCTCTTCGGCTCGGAGATCCAATATGCGTGGTTCCAGCCGGAACGGATCGCGCCGATTATTCAGGTGCTGCCGGGGATCCTGCTGATCTTCTTCGAAGTGGCCGTGATGGCCGCGATCAGCGTCGTGATCTCGACCCGCCTGCCGATGGTGGTGAACCTGTCGGTGATGTTCGCGATCTTCGTCATCGGTCACCTGACGCCGGTTCTGGTGCAAAGCAGTGAAACGCGTCAGGAACTGGAGTTTGTCTCCTTCGTGGCCCGGCTGTTCGCGACCGTGCTGCCGAACCTGGATGCCTTCAACATGAGTGCATCGATTGCGACCGGAACGTTGGTTCCTCCCGATTACCTCGGGTTTGCGGCCCTGTATGGTCTGGCTTACTGTGCCGGGGCAATTTTGCTCGCATTTATTCTGTTCGAAGACCGTGATCTCGCGTAGTGTGACGATCGAGCGATCCTGAACAGAAGGAATCATCGAAGCTGCCGCGGCTAGGCAGGTAAAGTCTGGTCGCGGGGTCTCGAGCCGCTATGATGGACTGATGGTTCATCGGGGTGACTCGGTGAACCGGTGATTCATCGGTGAACGGAATCGTTGCGTCTGCTGGCTGTCGTCTTCCTGAAGTTCCCACCCGATGGACCGGATGTCTGGTCGCCGCAGGAAGATCGAGGCCGTCGCCGACCGTACGATTGGGCCAGGGCGAGTTGACGATGTGACCGCCCCTCTGTCCCCGGGAATCGCTCCCTTCCCTGTTGAGATGCGATCTTCGAGGTGACACCGTGAGTACGTTTAACAACGACGCGCAGTCGACGTGGAAGAAGCTGGTTCCGCGTTCGCTGTGGCGGCAGTCGAGCACGATCCAGTTGATGGTGCTGTCGACAGTCTCCGCTCTGCTTCTGGCGCTGATGTTCCTGGTCGGCCTGCTCGTGGTCGACCTGTTTGTAAGCCGCGGAGCGATTCTGCTGCAGGGCTCGGAAATCGCAGCCGCCCGCGAACGCTTCGGTCCGATGCTTGAACTCGTCTACCCGATTGACGACGAGGTGCTGCCGGACGATATCGAACTGCAGAACCGGGGCATCCTGCATTCGCTGTGGTACTTTCAGGATCGCATCTGGGCGAAACCGCTGAGCCGTCTGGCGACGCAGTTCCCGATGCTGCTCGATAATTTTTCCGCGCTGATCATCCTGCTGGCGGTCGGCTCCATTCTTGGTTTGCTCCGCGGTTTGATTCTGGTTCGCTGCCGTCTGCTGGCCGCCCGGCTGGGAAGTACCGTGTCGAATCAGATGCGACGATCATTGCACCGGCAGGCGATGCGGCTGGGGCCGAGCGACCTGCTTGATACGCAGGTTGGGACCGCTCACGAGCTGTTTCGGACCGATACGGCCACGATCCGCGACGGCGTTTCGGCAAACGTCTATCGGCTGATCGCTCACCCGATTGCTCTGGCCGTGCTCATCGTGCTGGGGTTGATTGTCAGCCCGCGTGTCTTCGTGCAGATGCTCGGCCCGTTGATGCTTTGCTGGTGGCTGGTGGCCCGGGAACGCTCCCGGTTCGAAAGTTCGAAGAAGCGAGCCGAGTCGGAAGCCCAGTTGCGCGGGAATGTGCTGGCGGAAAGTATCACGAAAACGCGACTCATCCGTGGCTATTCCATGGAGAACTACGACAACGCCAACTTCGGGCGTTTGCTCGAGCAGTTGTCGACCTCGTCGACGACCGTCCGGCAACGGGATATTTTTTCCCGCTGGCTGTGCTGGGTGATGGTGGTGCTCGTCTTTTTGCTGCTCGCGATTCTGGTGGGCAACAAGATGCTGCTGCCGGTCGAACACCCTCAGAGCATGCAGGTCGCGGAAGTGGTGATTCTCAGTCTGGTGTTTGTCGCCGCCTACAAGCCGCTCGCCCGTCTGCGCGATCTAATCGGCATCCGTCACGAGACTGCTCTGGCAGCCGAGCGAATCTATCGCTATCTGAATCAGATTCCCGAAGTCGGTCAGGCGGTCGGGGCGAAGTTCCTCGACCCGCTGTCACGGTCCATCACGTTCGAGAACGTGACCTACAGTCTGCCCGGGTTGACCGGCAAGAAACTGCTCGATCAGTTTGAAGTCAAAGTGCCGGCGGCCGGGATGACGGTCATCGCCTCGGCCAATCCGCTGGAAGCGCGGGCCATGCTTTACATGCTGCCGCGATTCCTCGAACCGCACGAAGGACGGGTCCTCATCGACGGTGAAGATATCGCCTGGGTGACGCTGGAATCGCTGCGAGCCGAGACACTCTACGTGGGTGGACGCGACTTGTATTTCACCGGCAACGTGATGGAAAACATTCTCTGCGGCGACCCGAACTACACGCAGTCCGACGCGATCAATGCCGCGAAGAAGGTGCACGCTCACAACTTCGTCCAGCGATTGCCTCAAGGGTATGAAACCGTACTCGGCGAGCACGGCGAGCAGCTCAGTCCCGGTCAGGCGTATCGGCTGGGTCTGGCCCGGGCACTGTTGCGGAATCCCGCGCTGCTGCTGTTGGAAGAACCGGATGTGCAGCTGAGCGAAGAAGACAAGTCGATGATCGACGATGCTTACGATCAGATCTGCCCGGGGCGGACGACGATTGTGATACCGAGCCGCATGTCGACAATCCGCCGCTCGGATCGCATCGTGTTGCTCTACCAGGGAAAAGTCGCGACGATGAATTCGCACCAGAACCTCCTTTCCGGCAACGAGCTGTATCGCCATTGGGAGTACACGCGGTTCAATGTGTTCCGCCACATTGAAACCTGATTCGTGGAGAAGGGCGGTTTCCTGGAATGACGCAGACGCGGCAGATTCTGGCGGAGATGATCAACGACAAAGATTCGCGACCGTCGCGGATCTTCAGTGCCTGCATTCAGATCCTGATTGTGCTCTCGCTGGTCACATTCTCGATCGAAACGCTGCCGAATCTCTCGCCGGGCACCCAGCGGATTCTGTTTCTGATCGAGGTCGTCATCGTCAGCATTTTCACCGCGGAGTACGTGCTGCGAGTGACGTTTGCGGAGAACCGGCTGAGGTTCATCTTCAGCTTCTTCGGCCTGGTCGACCTGATTTCGATACTGCCGTTCTACATCGGGCTGGGTGTCGACCTGCGTTCGGTACGGGCATTTCGCCTGCTGCGACTGTTCCGCGTGCTCAAGCTGGCCCGCTACAGCAAAGCGATCTGCCGGTTTCACAAAGCTCTGCTGCTCTCGAAGGATGAGCTCACGGTCTTCGGTCTGCTGGCGGGAATCCTGATCTACCTCTCCGCGGTCGGAATTTACTATTTCGAACATCAGGAGCAGCCCGATCGCTTTGGTTCGGTGTTTCATAGCCTGTGGTGGTCCATTGCCACGCTGACGACCGTCGGCTACGGCGACATCTATCCCATCACGCTGGGTGGCCGGATCTTCACCTTTTTCGTGCTCCTGGTCGGCCTCGGCATCGTGGCGGTTCCGACCGGGCTGATTTCCTCGGCTCTGATCGAAGCCCGTCGGCTCGAAGAGAAGGAAGAAACCGAGAAGGCGGAGCGGCTGGCCGCGGTGGAACCGGAAAGCTGACGACCGGCGCAATCGGTGCGAACATATGCATGAAACGTGATCTTTTCCGGGGCTGGTTCTTTATCCGAGGCGTGCCGCTGCGTATGATGGATGGATTCACCCGGAACGCATCATGGACTTTCGGCTCTGTCGGGAGGGGTTCCCGATGATGCGTTCGGCCGCCCTCCCCACATCCTCCACGGCAATTGTTCAGGCTTTTCAATGAATCTGAAGCAGACGTTCCGCGCCATTCATCTGGCGCTCAAGAGTCTGATGCTGCAGCGTCTGCGATCCGGACTGACGATGCTCGGGATCGTGTTCGGAGTCTTCTCGGTGATCGCCATGCTCGCGATCGGCGAAGGGGCCAGTAATCAGGCCCAGGAACAGGTGCTCGCGCTGGGAGCGAACAACATTATCGTTCGCAGCAAGAAGCCGCCGGAAGGCTCGACGTCGAGCTCAGGGGGCAACAGTCGTGTACTTCGCTACGGCATCCTGCGATCCGACTACAAACTGCTGGCCGACTCGATTCCGACGGTTACCGATGCCATTCCGATTCGCGAGACGAACCACGAAGCCCGCTTTCAGGACCGGAAAATGGCGGTCCGTGTGGTCGGCTGCAACGCCAAATATATGAGCGTCAATAATCTCGACATCGCTCGCGGACGCTTCATTACCGATCAGGATGAATTCCTCGTTGAGAACGTCGCCGTGCTCGGCTCGGCGACTGTCGACAAGCTCTTTCCGTTTGAAGATCCGATCGGCAAGACGATCATGATCAGCAATCAGCCTTACCAGGTGGTTGGCTACACGAAAGCCCGGCAGGAATCGGGCGGTATCGGCGGCAGTCTGACCGCTCAGGATTTCAACAGCGACGTCTACATTCCGCTCAAGACCTTCAGCAGCCGCTTTGGTGATCTGATTATCCGTTTTACCTCGGGGACCTTCAGTGCCGAAGAGGTCGAACTGAGCCAGATCACGCTGCAGGTAAACGACCGGAACGATGTGCTGCCGACCGCCGAAGTGGTGCGGGAATCGCTGAAGCGGAATCATGCGACCGACAACGATTACGCGATTGTTGTTCCCCTCGAGTTGCTGAAGCAGGCCGACCAGATTCGAGCCATCTTCAACATGGTGCTCGGCTCCATTGCGGCGATCTCGCTGGTGGTGGGCGGTATTGGCATCATGAACATCATGCTGGCCACGGTCACGGAACGAACCCGTGAAATCGGGATCCGTCGAGCGCTGGGGGCGACCCGGAAAGACATCATCAACCAGTTCCTCACCGAAACCATCGTGCTCTCGGGAACAGGGGGGGTGATTGGGATCATTCTCGGTTTGATGACGCCGTGGGCGTTCTGGGCGATTAAATCGCTGGCGGTGGGCGTGCTCGGACTGGGAGCCGGCGGCAGCGGTGGCGACTCGGAGTTCGGGAAGATCTTCCTCGACATGGAACCGCAAATCGCTCCGTGGAGCCTGCCAATGGCCTTTGGCATTTCGGTCGCCATTGGAGTCATCTTCGGCGTCTACCCGGCTCGATCAGCCGCCCGACTCGACCCGATTGAAGCCCTGCGTCACGAGTAAGCCGACTCGTCACTTCGGGGTGACGTACACACTCCACAGGTCTTCGAGGGATCGACCGGTCTCCGCGTGAAAGATGTCGTCGCTGTACTCGCCTTTACGCATCGCCGTGTTGAGCTTCTTGACGATTCCCGGTGCCGGTCCCGATTCCAGCCAGAGTAAAAAGCCAGCCGCGACTCGATAGCCCCGTTTGTAACCCCGTTCCTCTTGAGGGCGAGGGAACCATTCGAGATCCTTCCCCTCATAGATGGCCCAGCGAAGATAATCGGCGATCCCTTCCGTCACCCACCAGGGTTCGGGGGACGGATACGACTGGATGACATGCACGAGCTCATGGATGATTAGACCGAGATCGTCCGGATGCTTCTCGATCCAGTGTGATGAAATGGTGATCCGCGTTCCCGCCGTGCCTCCGACGCCCCGGTCCGATTTTTTAATCGTCAGGGCGATCGACTGGGGAGGTGTGATGTTCTCTGTCGGCAGAAGATTCACGATCCGGGGATGCCATTCCTGGATGAGCGATTTCGCATCGTCACCCCACGTCTGCAGGTAGGGGACTTCGCTCGTGTCGAGTTCGACCTGAACCGGAGTTTCCTCGGCTCGGATCGGCTGCGTCAATAAAAGAAGAACAAGCAGGGTGACAAAAGGTCTTCGAGTCATAGCGAGAGCCGAGTAGAGTTCTAGGTAAAATTAAAGGACCGATTCAGCTCCAGTGTCGTGGCGCCAAAACGGGCTATTCAGATGGTCGAGTCGTGGGGAAGGTTACTCCCGGTGTCGTTCTCGCTCTAGAGCGATCTGGACGTTGAGGCGGGCGATCGTCGCCTGAATGAGGTCTTTCGGAGAAGCGGCAGCGACATCGACGTTCTGAGCAACTCTTTCCTCGCGTGCTCGGGCGAGACGGAGCTGGGCTTTCAGAATTGTGAGACGTTCCTCGCGGTCGGTCGCCGAGTCGAGCTTCGCTTCGAGGAGTGCTTCTTCAGCCGCTTGCAGCGACTCCAGTGAGCCAGTTCCCTGGAGATACTGCGCCCTCGCGATTTCAACAACTCTGGTAAGCATTTCCTCGCGCTGTTCAAACAATTGAGCGAGCGTATCGTCTCGCGCCTTGAGTTCCTCAGCGACAGCCAGTGAGTATGATGACCAACAGTAAGGCACGAAGCAGTTCGGTTTTCATAGCAGTCGTCCTGTTCTGCAGGGCCCTGGGATGAATGGCTTTCGACGAGCTCCGTCCATTGGGAGCAATGCGTCGTCACTCACGCCTCTCCGTGCGGTGATAATGCGTTTGGATCGCCTTCGCTTCCATCCCTTCCGGGCTGACGTTGTAGGCGGTGATAATAAGCTCGTTTTCGCCCGTGAGTTCGTACACGGTTCGCCATTTCCAGCGGGCCTGATCTTCGCCGACGTCGTAGGCTCCGAGGACCTCGAAGCCTGATTCGTTCGGCAGTCCCTGCGAGAACATGATGGCGTAGTTCATGTGGAAGTCGTCGATCCACGCGGTCTCGAACAACTTGGTCACCGCATTGAAGCTGATCGTCTCTTCGCCTGAACGTGGCTTCCCCTGCAGAGTTCCCTGATACGCATGACGAAGAAAACGCCCCCCAAGAAGTGGAGTGAACGAGCCGGTCAACTCCGATTGATCCGCCAGCTGATCTGGCTCGAACCAAGTGCGGCTCGTCCCTTTCCAGTTGCCGATAAGCCGTTCGAACAGGAGCGAGTGATTCATGAGGGGACCTTCCGAATGCGCGCGAGTGGTTGTCAGACGCCGATCTCTCCAGCTCCGGCTTCGAGTTTCTGCTTCAGGCTCTCGAGTTCTTTTTGCGTGGCATCGCAACCCTGTTTTTTCATCAGCCAGCCGAAGAGAAAGAAGAACACCTTCAGCAGCCCCTTGCCGCGAACCCAGGATTCCTGAGTGACTCGCGTGCGGCCGTTCAGATCCTCAAAGCGATACTCGGCTTCGATGTCGAAACTCTTGCCGGTCAGGCTGATCGCGGAGCGAGTTGGCGGTTCCCAGGCGGTAACGACCCCATCGAAAACCATTCGCTGCCCGTGATCCTCGGTCACACAGCGGAACTCGGTGCCGACACCATTGTGCTGTTCAATGAGCTCATTCTCGACAACGGTGAGACTCCAGTCGGCAACATGTTCGTTGGTGTAAACGAAGACCTCGTCGATCGGCCTGTCGATCTCCACCGAAGCGTGACTGTGCATGGGACCTCACCAAATGAAACAGGTTCCTGGCGGCGAATGTGCCGAAAGAGCGATCCATGGAATCGGGATCGCCTCCGTTGAGCCGACCGACCAGAAGAGAGTCAATCAGCGTTCCTTTGATGCTATCCCGCAACCGTGGGCCTGTCACGAAGATTCAGGGGTGGCGAGCGAAATCGGAAGTCGTGGAATTTGGCGGCGATTGTCACAGTCCTCCGCTATCGGTGTCCAAGGTCATGGATAATATTCATCAACGCAGTATCGACTGTTTCTGGCGGAGTTTCTGAGAATGCACAATCCGTTTACCGAAGTCATTGATGAGTCGACCGATCTTGAGCTGATTGAACAGGCGAAGAATGGCAGCCGTGAGGCGTTAGAGAAGCTGGTACTTCGACACCAGGCCTGGATCTACAACATCGCCGTGCGGATGGTGTTTCACACTCAGGATGCCGAGGAAGTGACTCAAGAGGTGCTGATCAAAGCGATCACTCACCTGAGCAGCTTTCAGGGCGAGAGCCAGTTTCGCACCTGGCTTTATCGGATCACCACGAATCATGTTCTAAACATGAAGCGTCGCGGTGCAGAGCGAGCGGCTCTGTCTTTCTCGGGCTATGCTGCGGCCATTAACGAGACGCCGGATCTCGATCTTCCTGATCCGAAGTCCGTTCCGGTTGATGTCCACCTTCTGGTGGAAGAAACGAAGATCTCGTGCACGGCTGGCATGCTTCTCTGTCTTGATCGCGAGCAACGTCTGGTCTTCATTCTGGGCGAAATTCTGGGAGCCAGCGACAAGGTCGGCGGCGATTTACTGGAATTGTCGCCTGCGAACTTCAGACAGCGTCTGTCGCGGGCCCGTCGCGATCTCTATCGATTTATGCAGGGTCAGTGCGGCCTGGTCAACGAGGCCAATTCGTGTCGCTGTCCGAAGAAGACACGAGGGTTCATTGAGGGCGGGCATGTCGATCCCGAGCGGCTGCAGTTCGTTCCTCGCCATTTGCAGAGCGTCGCAGCAGCCACGGAGGGAACCGTGAGGACCATTGAGCAGTCGGTCGGGGAACACTACGCGGCGATCTACCGGGAACACCCTTTTCTCGAACCGGGGGATCAGGCGGTCTGGCTCCGCCAGCTGCTCGACAGCGATGAGTTCGGAAAGGCCTTACGCCTTCATTAAGTTTTTTCTGCGAGTTTTGTCACGGTCTTCTGTCTGAGGTGTCTATGGGACAGGAGGTAAGAACCATGCCAAAACTCGACGGAAAAACGGCCCTGATCACCGGGGCTTCTAAAGGAATCGGGGCGGGGATCGCCGAAGAACTGGCAGCTGCCGGAGCAGCTGTGGTTGTCAATTTCGCCAGCGATCGACGCGGAGCGGAAGTTGTCTTGCACACCATCAGAGCGGCTGGCGGACGTGCGGTCGCCATTCAGGCGGATATCTCTGTTGCCGATGATGTTGCCCGGCTTCTGCAGGAGGCAGTCGCAGCCTTTGGTCGTCTCGACATTGTTGTCAATAACGCCGGTGTGTTTCGGGAAGTGCCCCTCGCGGAGCTGACAGAAGGCGAGTTTCGACGCGAGATCGACATCAATCTGCTGGGGCCGCTGCTGGTCATTCGCGAATCGTCGCGATACCTCGAGAACGGGGGCAGCATTATCAACATTGGTTCGGGAGTATCCCGGTCCTATTCCCCCGGATACGCGATTTACTCAGCCGCTAAAGCGGGGCTTGATGCCGCCACTGTTGTTCTGGCGAAGGAGCTCGCACCGCGTCGGATACGCGTGAATGCAGTGAACCCGGGGGCAACGCTCAGTGAAGGGACTAAGGCCGCAGGGCTGTACGGTGTCGACAGCGATCTCGAGAAGCAGCTCGTCGCGATGACGCCACTGGGACGAATGGGAACGCCAGCCGACATCGCCCGCGTCGTCGCCTTCCTGGCTTCGGAGGAGTCCGCCTGGCTGACAGGCGAAGTTCTCTTCGCCACCGGCGGATTGCGTTAAACAAGTTTTCTCAACCATCTCCGAAAGGAACAAACCATGAAACCAACACTATGCCTGATGATGACGTTTGCCTGCGGTCAACTCGCGATGATGAATAGCTTTGGCAAAAAGGAGAGACACGCCGATGCGTTGATGCAGGCGATAGACCAGTTCTCCGGGACGTGGGAGATCATCGAGACGCAGCCCGCCGGGGTAACGAAGGACGCCAGGTTTCTGACCTTCCGAGCTGACAGCACTTACGCGGCTCTTGATGCCGATGGCCGGGAACTGTGGGCGGGAACGTTCGATCTCGATCCGACAGCCACGCCGAAGATCTGGGATCATCGCTCCCATGAGGCGGCGAAGACGGGGGGAGACGCTCTCGGGATCTATGAACTTGCTGGCGACACGCTCAAGGTTGCTTGCGTAGTGGGCGCCTGGAACGAGGGGCAATGGACTGGGAAGCCTCGGCCTGAAACGTTCGAACTCAACGCCGCCGATGCGGTACTGAAGATGCGCCGCGTCCACGCCGACTGACAGGCCAGCCAAGGCGGCACGGAAACCTTACTCGCCGACGATTCTCTGGACCGTGTTTTCGGAGCCTTTATCGTCGAGGAGGGGGCCGCGAGTTCGTACGTCGCACTGACGGGTTAACCGCCCGAGCACGACTGGCATGCGGGTTTCGTTGTGGATGAAAACGTCGCTCGTGTCGCGTTCGGCATAGGCGGCCATGCCTTCCCCCGCCGGAGGCGCGCTGTAGCCGAGCATGATGGGAATGGGAATCTTACGCTGGTTCGCTTTGTCGAGACGAAGGTGAATCCGGTGACCGGTCCCGCGGACCGTGGCCACGGCGTGGACCGTCATCGTCGACTCGTCTCCAATCAGTGTAACATCCGCTTTGGCATCGTTCCCTTCGACAAACAACAGGGGGCCGTATTTGGAATCTCCGCGGCAGTTCTTCACAACGGTGCCATAGCCAAACCAGAACCCCCGTTCGCATTCCACAGCCGTACAGTTTTCGAGCACCGCAGCCGCCTTCGAACGGATCTCAAAGCCGCCCCGCATGTGCTTTGCGGTGCAGTTGCGGATCACGAGCCCGGGGATTTCGTCGTAGGTTCGATAGCCATCCTCGGCGAGCGACTTCATATAGCCGGGCAGAATGAGATACTCACCGTCCCGGTTTTTGAGCACGGTGCGGAACTTTCGTCTGGCTGCGATGCCTTCCGTCTCAGCCAGCATCTCGTCGGTCGAACGCAGGACGCCTTCGACATAACACCCCTCAAGATGCGTGTTTGCCGCTCCTGTCTGAATGAAGAAGCCATGACCGAATGCCTTCATGTAGAGCCTGCAATTAAGGATGCGAGTGTCATCTCCGGTGATCTGAAAGCCGCTTTGTTTGTAGCCGCCTTTGCCGAACAGGTCCCCGTATCCGTACGGGCGGGAGCCTTGGACGTGCAGCGTCACCTTCTCGAAGGAGTTCCCGTCACCTGTGCAGGAGATGACCGCTCCCCCCTGGGAGAGGCCGTGATCGACGTTGGTGATCGTCAGCCCGGTCACGGTGTTGCCATCGCCGGAGAAGATGAACTCGTTGGTGTGAACCGGCGGCCGCCCGACGCCCCGGATTGAGACGTCGACTTCGATCGTCACGTCGGTCAGTTCAAAGCGATTGTTGTTGCCGCTGAACTGCATGAAGGTGAAATCGCCAGCCTTGCGACGCGATGCCAGCGCGTCCCGCGACATGTAATCGGTGTAGCGGTAGACGCCCGGCTTCATCCGCACGACGTTGTCGCTCTGGGACGCGAACTCAGCGAGTTCCTGCAGACTTGAGATCTCGACTTCGTCCGCGCATGCGGCCTCCACGATTGCGACCAGTAACGTGCACGCGAGAAACAGTTTGAGCGCTTGCAAGGTGACCTCCAGCAGTCAGAGACGAGGCAGGTTCCCCCCCGAACAGAAATGGGATTCTCTTATTGTCGAGTTCTCTGCCGCCTGGTCAAACGGTCTTTCCCTTACGAACGTTGAGAGACGCGATCCCGATGGAAATCCGTGACTGTTCGGAACGTCGGGATGGCCTAACATACTTCAACAACGCCAGAAACTGCAGAACCGAGTAGCAGATCGCGGCCGGACTGGACCGCGAGGAAGGGATGACGTGGCTCGACGTAAGGGGAAAGATCCGACGACCGCTCTTCTCGATTCCACGGAAGTCGAAGAGCTGTTCCGCACGCTCAAGGAGCATATGCCGGGACGGACGAAGAATGCCAAGGGGCCCAAGGATCAACCCGATCCGTTTCGGTCGTGTATCTCCTGCATGCTTTCGGCTCAGTCACGCGATGCCAACACGCGGCTCGCTTCTCAGGCGCTGTTCAAACGGGCTCGGACGCCGCGGACGATGTTGAAGCTTCCGCAGGCGGAAATCGCAGCCGCCATCAAACCTTGCGGTCTGTACAACAGCAAGGCGAAGAACATTCATCGCTTCTGCGAAGCGCTGTTGGACGAGTTTGACGGCGTTGTGCCTCAAACACGCGAGGGATTGATGAGCCTTCCGGGAATCGGTCGCAAGTGCGCCGATATCGTGCTGCAGTTCACCTTCGGCATCGACACCATCGCCGTCGACACGCACGTTCATCGCGTCTGCAATCGAACCGGACTGGCAACCGGCAAGACGGCCGATGCGACCGCGCGAAGTCTAGAGTCTCAGGCCCCCGAATGGGCCATGCATGAGGGGCACTTCTGGCTGATTCAGTTCGGGAAACGCATTTGCCACGCCCGTTCTCCCCAGTGCGGGCCATGTCCGATCAGTCACCTGTGCCGGTATTACCAGCGGGAAGTCAACGACGGGGAACAGGACGCCGGTTGAGATTCATCATCGAACACGGGTCAACGTCTGCCGCGGTGTTTCCCCGAAGAACTCGCGGTATTGCGAGGCGAAGCGGCCGGAATGACGGATGCCCCATTTTTCAAGGAGCTGGCGAACGGTGATGCTGTCGGGACGCTGCGTCAACAGTTCTTCTCGAATGCGGCTCATCCGGGCGACACCGAACAGCTTTTCGGCCGGCATCCCGTAAATGTCTCTGCACAACTGCTGTAGACTCTGCTCGGTGAGTCCTGTTTCCTGAATGAGTTCCTGCACAACCTGCGAAGCGTCAATTCGTTCCGCGAGGAAGCTTTCAATGTGCTCGACAATGGCCTGCTGTTTGAGCAGCGTTTCGTTTCGCGCGGCTTCAGCCGGACAGACTCCCTGAATGGCATTGATGGCGGTGCGAATCAACTGCAGTTCAGCGGTGGCAGCAAAGCGGCTGGTCTGGAAGTCGGGTTCGTACTCATCGGCGGTGAACAGCAGGTCGACCTGATCACGCAGCATCTCGCTGAAAGCCAGCGGGATCGACAGATTCAGAAAGCCCTGCTTCGGGATCTCAATTTCCCGTCCGCTAATGGCCACAGCCTGTTCCTGCAACCACTCCCGTCGAACCTGAATAGCGTGCCAGGCGGCATCGGGAGAGGTCCGATAGTCGAACGCCAGACCATCCGAGCAGAGCTGCAGATGATGGAACTGGATCTCTGTCCCATTCCCCCAGGAAGGCTGCTTGCGACACGAAGTGAAGCCGATGACGATCCACCCTTCAGGGAAGCTCCCGCGAGCAAAGC
Organism: Planctomycetaceae bacterium; assembly: GCA_017795105.1. Classification (GTDB taxonomy): domain Bacteria; phylum Planctomycetota; class Planctomycetia; order Planctomycetales; family Planctomycetaceae; genus Rubinisphaera. Next base: position 2,755,501 of record CP051247.1, on the reverse strand, counting down.
AGGGGAGATTGTAGATTCCCTGGTCGATTCGACAGTGGGGGAGCTGCAGTCGCGTGACCTTTCCGTGAAACGAGCCTCCCTTGAGCAGACGGTGTTCAAAGCCGGTCCCGGTGACCGCCTCGAACAGCAAATGCGGCTCAAATGTCTCGAGGGAGAATCCTCGCGATTGGTTATCCATCAGAAGCTCTGGTGAAGAAAGGAGAATCGCTTTCCAGACTGGATAGGTGTTCCGATTGTATACAAATCCAGCCTGCAGGCCACCCCCGATTTTCTAAGGTGGACTGGGAAATCGTGAAGACAGCAGCGGTGTTGTCGCAATACTCGCAGGGTGGTCGTACGATGATCATCGGTAATCGTACCCGCGGCGGTCCATTGGCCGTTCGTGCTTCTCGCGAGGAATTCGATGGGGATTTCGAGACACTTTGAATGTCAACACTGTGGACTTGCCGCCGCAGTGAGCGGGGGAGACGATGCCGGAAAGATGACGCGGACACAGACGCGTTACTGTCCCGAATGTGAGACGTTGGTTGATGTCTGTACCGGTCTGCATGACCATGTCGAGGAACAGCCTCACCATCGACGCGGCTACGACCGATGTCCCGATTGCCGTAGAGTCGTTTCGATCGCATGGTCGGACGGAACGCCTTGTCCGCGGTGTGGTGGCGAGATTACAGGAGGCGACGTGATTGTCGCCTGGGACTGACCTGGAGTGGACGACTCGGTGACTCAGAACGAGGGACGCATGGGCAATACGCGATCAAAGCTCGAGATGTCAATCAGTCGGCGGGAGTCATTCGCTGCTCTGGCGATGCTGATCGCTGGGGGCGGCTGCTCGGGGAGGCCAGAACAGTCGCCGCAGCAGGATGCTTTGGAACGACTGGCGAAGCATTTTGAACGCCCGGTCGTCGAACCGGTGGAACCGATGAAGTTGCACGGCGATCATGCGAAGAGTGTCGCCCTTCCGGTCGATTACCAGCGGTATCTGGCCACGTTCGGGCCGGGCGAATTCAACGATCAGCGACTGCAGATTGCGGTGGCCGATCTCACGTCCGCGAACGAATCGACTGCGCTGGATCTGTTTGCCGTTCTGGATCATCGGGACTACCTTTGCCGGGGCCAGAAACTGACCGCCTTCCCCGATGTCCCCGGCGTCCTCCCGTGGGGACATGACTTTCAGGAGATGACGTTCTACTGGATCGCCACTTCGGAGGATCCCGAGGCATGGGAGGTGGCTGTGACCGGAGGCGACTCATTAATGGCGTATCCCGGGACGATGGTCGAATTTCTGACGGCCTGCCTGCTCGACGGGGATCCCTTCGCCGGGCTGACGCCCCTGTTCGATCGCGATCAGCTCGCGTTCACACCGGCTTGAAATGTCGTGAGACCGACGGTGAGCTGGTCTGTCGATTGGCGCAAACCCGCTGCACGTTCCTGACTCCTCGCTCTGAAATGTGAAGGTCCTGTGAACCCGGCCGGGTGAGATCGTTAAGGTTCTGTGAATTTGCTGCGGGATTGCTAACGATCGGAAATTCCGGTCGACAGTTCACTTGAGTTCGTCCGGGTGGATCGATAATTCAGTCATCTCGCGATTCATCCAGATCTCCCGTCGGCACCTGGACGTGCCCGGGCTTCCGGACGATGGCGTCGTTATCCAGGGAACGAGGCTTGCCTTTGAGGAAGCCGATGCGTTCCGATTCTCAAGAATTCGCTGCAGGTAAGTATGATGAAAGCCAACAACACTCTCCGTCTCCAGATGCGGAACGCATTCACGTTGATTGAATTGTTAGTCGTGATCGCGATTATTGCCATTTTGGTGGCTCTGCTGCTGCCCGCCGTTCAGCAGGCCCGCGAAGCGGCCCGTCGCAGCAGCTGCAAGAACAACCTGAAGCAGATCGGGCTGGCTCTGCATAACTACCACGATGCCCATAACAGTCTTCCGCCTGGAAGCATCGTGCTGCTGAACTCCTCGGGGACGACCTACAACGGGCATGGCTGGACCTGGCATGCCAGCATTCTGCCCTACATCGAACAGGGAACGCTGTACGATGCCATTCAGGGCCCTGGCGACAGCGGCATGGGTTCGGAATCGGGCGGCGTGAACGATGCCAAGCAGAAGCTGGCCGGACAGACTCCGATCCCCGTCTTCCGCTGTCCTTCTCAGCCGGATGTGCGACTCGGGGTTCAGAAGAACGAGTACGAGACGTCCAACTACAACGGAAATATGGGAACCCTGATCGGCTACAGTGGCGACAACTGCTACGGCGGTTCGGTGACGGACCCAGCCGGGATGCGGGCCACGGGCGGCTGCATGAATGCCAACGGCATCTTCTTCATCAGCAGTAATATCGCCTTCCGCGATGTGACCGACGGACTGAGCAACACGATCTTCGTCAGCGAAGTGATCGACTCCGGCGGAGACGCCGACAAACTGGGCGGTGGCGGAAGCGACCGCAAATACTGCTTCTCGAACGGGGCCGACAGCAACCCGCCGACCGAAATGTCGGAGTATCTGATTGCTGCTGAGGGCAATGACCCGATCAACGCCTACACCGAAGAAGCCGCCGGCAGCTACCACGTTGGCGGAGCCCAGTTCGTGTTCGGCGATGGCAGCGTGAAGTTCATGTCCGAGAACATGTCGATGACGACCTATCAGGCCGTGAGTACCCGCGGCAAGGGCGAAGCCGTCAGCGAGTTCTAGGTTGACCTGACTCGACGTTTCTTGTGATCACGCGATTCAACAGGTGATAGTAATTATGCGTAACACCGCAGGATTGATGTTTGTTTGCTCGTTCCTCTGTCTGGTTCTGTGCGGTTGTGGCGGAGCAGCCGATCAGCCGGAACTGGGGCTGGTCAGCGGAACGGTTCGCTTCGAGGGGACTCCTCTGCCGGGCGCCATTGTCACGTTCATGCCGGAAGACGGACGGCCCGCTTCGGGGGTCACCGACATGCAGGGCTTCTACGAGCTGACCTACATCCGCGAGACCAAAGGGTGCAAAGTCGGTACGGCGAAGGTGTCGATTGCCGCCAACACGGAAGGCGGACCCGAAATGGAGCAGGAGGGGGACGATGTTGACCAGACCCCGAACAAGTTGACCGCCGATGGAATCCCGGCTCGCTACAACACCGAAACCGAACTGACGGCGACTGTGAAACAGGGCGAGAACACGATCGATTTTGACCTCGAGAAAGAAGAGAGCCGCCCGGGTCGCCGGTCGTAGCCAGGTTTGCCGCGTTCGCCAGTTGGTTGACTACGGAGTCCACCCCGGGAGAGACGCGGCCTGTTTGACCCAGCGGGTGAACTGGCCCTCATCGAAGGGTTTGTTCTCATAGATGTCGATCCAGCGGGATTCCTGACTTCGTTTGGTCCCGCCGGGGGGAAGCGGTTCCAGTGACGTGCCTGCGAAGAATGTGACTTTGACGTACTTTGTCAGACAGTGGAACGACAGGAACCAGCCCTTACCTTCGATGCCGTAAAAGGGAGAGTTCCAGCGGACTGCCTTTGTGACATTCGGGACGGCCTTGACGATGAGTTCGTCGAGTCGCCGTCCCAGGTCGCTTTTCCATCCGGGCATTGCAGCAATGTAAGCCTGCACGGGAGCGTCACCATCAGCCTTGGCGATTTGCGGGTTTCCGCCGGAGAGCAGAACCACGGGGTCGGCCTTCGCCTGGTCGCTTTTTGCGGCGGGTTTCTTACCCGAAGAGCGCGCTGCTTTCTTCGCTTTGCCGACCGCTTTCGAGGTATTGAACGCGATCGCTTCGCGGATGAGAGCCTTCAGCGCACGAGCGTTGACCGGGGCGCCTTCATGAAAATCGATCGCGCGGCGTGTCTTGCCTTCAAGGCTCGCATTGAACAGGCCGGTCGGATCCTTCAGGGAGGCTCCGTGAGCAAACGTCATTTTGACCGCCTGCCTGTACGTCTCGCCCGTGCACAGGATGCCGTTGTACGACCACGTCGGCACGCCACGCCATTTCCATTCCTCGACAATGTCGGGATTTGTCTGTCGGACGACATCGCGAATGCGGGCCAGTGTGTCGCCGCGCCAGTCATCGAGTTCGGCGATCCGCCGATCGATCAACTCTGAAGCGGACGCATCGGTCGACGCGTCGGACTTAGTCTTTGGACTCGGAGTGGCTTTTTTCATCGGAATCCCCAAGCCGCATCTAGTTATTCTCGGCCACCCGGTCGACGTTGACGAGCCTGTAGCAGCCGTAGGGGTTGTGCATTGGGCTTTGCGAATCGAACTCATCTTCGATTTGTTCTGCGATGACGAACTGCTTTCCGTCCTCTTCGATAAAGACATGTCCGACTTCGACGGGGGCTCCGCCGCAGACGGCCCGGATGATCTCAACGAGAGCATCGGCGTCCTTCCGGTCGCCAGCGGACTGCATCTGCAGATTGGGGAAGCCCATGACCTGCATGCCCATTGTGTAAAACGTGCCGTCGCCCTCAACGATCGATGTATAGGCGAAACTGATAGCGTCCGGCCCGCCATCCTCCGTCATTTTGATCCAGTCTTCGCCCGTGTGGGACAGGGCACAGTTATCGATGAAGACGCCGAGACCGCCGGCTTCCACAATCACGCTGGCGGCCTGCATCATGGTCAGCGCCGCCTGCATCGATCCGCCGGGGCCCGTCAGACCAACATTCACCGTGTATCGGGCGAGACGCTGCTTAGTAATATCCTCAAGAGGCCGGCGACACGACGAGGCGAAGATGTCCGGAAACTGCTCGTCCGGGTAGAGCGGTGAAAAGGCGAGCTGCGTTCCATCGGGCAGAACCAGCTCGGCCGATGTCATCCGATATCCCGGGGGGAGGCGTTCCAGAAGCTCGCCAGGCTGTTCCCAGTCTCCCGGAATGCGCAACGTGATTTCGGGAATATGATCGGTGTTGTTCATCGTCTGTCCGTCGGGGGTGTGAGGTCGGGTGTCTCTCGTGTGAAAGACACGAGTGTAGTGCGCCTGCGGACAGGGTGTCAAAATGAGTTCGATCCATGCTCCGACGAGCCTTAGTTCTCCTGTTTTCGTTGTTCCGCAGCTGTTTTGATGGCAGTGCGATTCGCGTGAGTCATGGGGACGTTTTTCAGCGTTCGCACTTCGCCGGAAGAGAGGGACTTCACGGTTAGAGAGACCGTCTTCGCAGGCGGGTGTCCCATGCGGGAGAGCAATTCGACCAGATCCTCTTCGAACCGCATCTGCCAGCGGTTCTCGAATGTGGCTTTGCTGAACTCCAGGATTCTTTCGATCGGAAGATCGTTCACGGCTCTGAGCTGATACCATTGCCGGTTGATCTCCACCTCCGGTCGATCCTCGTTCCAGCGGACGGCTGTGAACGGCGACAGCTTCGCGAATCCGTCCTCGCGATGATGTTCAAGCGGTCGACCGCCAGTGACATCGACGGCGTACACAATGCCGAGGCAGACCGCGATCATAATCGCCCAGTAAACGAACATGGTCCAGCGAGGCGGAACGCAGGAAGGTCTGGTGAAAAGCGGCAGATTCTCCAGAGTCTTGACCGGCGAATCCCCGTCCGAAGGCTCTTCCGTCAGCGTGGCCAGCAACTCAGCCAGTTCGCGTCGCTTCGGCTCATAGTGAGTTCGCTGGACGCGTTGCGTGACGTAATGCACCAGCCCGAAGATCAGGATGAACATAAGAATCACGACCGAATTCACATCGAACAATGCCTCCCACCAGCTGCCTGTTTTCAGGTAGGCGATATGGGCCATGGTGATGAAGATCGGAATCACCATCGGCAGTTCATACCACCAGAGTTGATTCCGCCGCAGCCAGATCTGGCGGTCGAGCATCTCCAACGATTCTCGCGTGCATTGAACGAGGGAATCGCCCGGCTCGGGCTGCGATTTCTGCTGCACGCGGCGAGAGAACAGCATAAACCCCGCGCTGCCAAGCATTGCCGGCACCATCAGATACCACGTCCAGGGCGAGCCGGTGGTCAGACCGAGATAAACCCAGAGCACAACCATCAGCAGCAGAGTGCCGATCATGCTCGACTCATCGAATCGCATCTCTGCCTGCATGCCTCGCTGGTTCTGCTCGAGAAACCGCAGCAGCGCTTTCGAGTCGACAGTCATCTGCGGTTGAGCAGATGACGATTGCCAGGCTTTCTGGTAGTCATCGGCATTCATGGGAATCTCCCGTCATCAACTTGCTCAACGATTGTCTCGCACGGTGCAGTTTGACGCCGACGTGGTTCTCGGAGATGCCGAGCACTTCGGCCATTTCGCGATAGCTCAGCTCGTCGAGATAAAGCAGAATCAGAGCCGCCTCGGCTTTGGGCAACTGGCGGATCGCCTGATACAGCCGTTCGACAGTTTCCCGCTGTTGAGCCTGTTCAACGCCATCGGAGTCGGGAGTCGCCACGGCATGAATCTCCAGCAACGGCTGCTGGGATGTTCTCCGCGGACGATCCTTCCGCTTCCAGTTCATGGCCGTATGCAAAGCCACGCGATAGAACCACGTCGCGACGTTGGCCCGCCCCTCAAAGTTCGGCAGCGAGCGCCACGCCTGAAGCAGGATCTCCTGAGCCAGATCCTGGCTGTCCTCACTCGTGAGGGTATAAGCCCGCGCAACCTTCATGACCGCCGAGCCATGCTCGTCCAGACATGTCAGAAACAACGCGTTGTGATCCGGTTCAGCCAATGCAAATCCTCGCTTCCTGCAGGATTGGTCACGCGGGCAGGAAGAACCTTACAGGATTTTGCGAGAATGTGACGAGCTTGCGTGTGAACCAGCCGCAGCGAGAGATTGTCCACCGCTTCGTGGTGCGGGCTTAGAGCGAATCGCTCTACCGTATGTCCGCGAATGAACGTTGATTGGCCTGAAACGCTGTATCTTTCGCGGACGGAACGGTTACACCATAAAGTAAACTGCTCTAGTTGGAATATTCCTTACGAACAAGGAGCATCGAATGGGAACGTTTTACACACTGGCGAATGTGACGAAGAAGGAAACTATAGACTTTAAGAACCTTCCAGCCTATAAGGCCATGGAAATTACAGGGACCCCCGCAGCATCCGCCATTGTGACGTGGTACCTGTTACAGAATCGCGGTGACATGATTGGCTTTGTTGCCCTCGAAGATGAGGACTGGCCATTTCCGGAAGGTTCACGCAAAGAACTCTGGGACTACGCAGAAGTTACTGAGCTCTACCTCGATCAACTCTTCGAAGCCGGGATTCTGAAAGACTGTGGAATTCAGTGGCAGGACGAAGACAATCCGGAGTGCTTTACCCGCGACATCCGTAACGCATGGGTACCGAAAGAATGGCTCTAGAGGCCTGCGACGCAAACAACTCATTCAAGCAGAATACTCCAGCACCTGTCGGATTGGGCGTTTGATGAGCTGATACGTCATGCCGCCCAGCGTGATCGCGGCCAGGGTGCCGACGATGACCGACATCCAGACCGGGCCGATCTGATAGCCGATTGTGTTCATCAGCTGCTTCATGCCCGAGCGGCGACCGCTGGCTTCGTAGTTCGGCTCGCAGATACTCGTGAACCAGATAAAGAACCCGCCAATCACGGCAATGACCGAGACAATGAACAGCGGACCTTGAATGACCGACCAGGCATCCGCTTCTTCTTCGCTCTCGACGCCGCCGAGATGCGTCTTCATCGCGGCGAAGATCTGCTCCTGTTCCCTGCCTTCCGGAATCTTGATCTTCTTGCCGTCGCGATCGAACAGCGTCAGCTGCCACAGATCTTTCGAATAGGTCGCTTTCGAGATATCCTCCGGGGCATAATGCGTGCCCTGAGACGACTGTTTCAGCAGATCCGGGGCATCTGCGGGTGAGCTTTCCGCCGCGCCGACCAGAGCCTCCCACTGCGAGTGATCCTTCAATTTGCGAACCAGCGTCACCCCCGCAGGCGAGACATGGGCGATATGATACTTCTTGTCGTCGCCAATCCCATTCTGCCAGGAAACCAGAGTTCCAGCGACCGTCGTCGAGCTCGTCATGGAAATTCTCCGCATAAGGGTAGGTTGATGCGATATTATGGCGGAGTTCGATTGCGATTCGCAATAAGGGAACGTGAACTTACCGCGAATTGAGAGCAACATCGATCATGGTGAAACAACCGATTCCGAATGTCTCGAATGAGGATGTCCGGCGGATTGCCGAAAGAGACTTCACGGACCACGCTGATTCGGTCATTCGTCGGCTGCTGAATGAGTTCGACGATTGCGGCGATGCCAGACTCAATACGCGCGTCCGTCTGGCGATTCTGAAACTGGCCGTTGGCGATCCCGATCGATTCCTGAGCAGTTTCAATCATGCGCGACGGGATTTTCGCGATGTACTGTCTGCGGCTGAATATCCTGCGTACACGAAGAAGGTATCTGGTCCTGGTGTGTCGGCGGACGCAATCCGGGCGGCGGTGCAGGCCGACTGGGCTCAATACGTGAGTTGGCTTGGCAGGGATCCCGGAGATGCGACCTGATTTCCACATTGCGGACATCCCCCACAGGTCTGAGAAAATGACTTCAACGCCTATTGTTTTTGCGGAGTCTTTGATCCAGGTCGCCCACGAATCCGTTACGTCTAGATCTACTGAAGTTCCTGGAGCGCGATATGCCGACCGCCATGCCATCCACGCCTCGTCGAAGGAGATGCTCAGTGTATGAGATGGGCCTGTATGTTCTGGAAATCCTGCCTTATGTGATTGCCGCGTTTATTGTGTATCTCGCGTGCGCAGAAGGGGCGGCTGCGGAACTCCCCGGGCAGGCGACACTGGAAGGCCGCCTCTCTCAGGTCCGTGCGGAATACAAACTGGTGGGGCTCGCCAGCATGGTGATGGTCGACGGCTCGGTTACCGAATCGGCTGCGGAGGGAGAGCGGAAGATCGGCAGCGGCGTCTCGGTCGAAGTTGGCGATGAATGGCATCTTGGGTCGATCACCAAATCCGTGACCGCGACGATGATCGCCAGGCTGATCGAAGCGGGACAACTCTCGTGGACGGGGACTGTCGAAGAGCACTTCCCGGACGCCGAGATCCACGAAGGCTGGCGGGACGTCACGGTTCGTCAGCTGCTGACTCATACCTCAGGAGCACGTGCGAACTTCCCGATCGGCGTCCGCATGACCCAGCCGGAGGTCGGCGAGGAGTCGAGGGCAGAACGAAGGAAGGCGGTGCTCGCGGTGCTGGCGAAGAAGCCCACGTTTGCCGCCGGTGAAAAGTTCGCCTATTCCAATGTCGGCTACACCATCGCTGGGGCCATTGCCGAACAGGCGACCGGGGACACATGGGAAGAACTCGTTCGGCAGCAGGTCTGTGGTCCACTGGAGTTGAATAAGGCGGGGTTCGGCCCGCCCTCAAGTTCTGCCGACAATGTGGAACAGCCCGTTGGCCATGTCTCCAGACTCTTCTGGAAGACCGCCGTGGGGGACTCGGCTGATAACACGCCCATCATTGGTCCGGCCGGAACGATTCGGATGACGCTGGAAGAGCTCTGCCGTTACGGCTCGGCTCATCTCGACGGAGAACTTGGAGGCGAAAAGCTGCTGGCTCCCGAAACCTGGCAGGAACTGCATCGTCCGGAGCTGGAGAACTACGCGTGCGGCTGGGTTCGGAAAGAAGCGACCTGGGAGACTCCTTACACCCAGTACTGGCATAACGGGTCGAACACGATGTGGTACGCCCTGCTGGTGTTCATCCCGGCGAAAAACATGGTCGTCGCAGTCACTTCCAACGATGGAAGTATTGCCCAGGCCGAAGCCGCCGCCTGGGCGCTGGTCAACTCCAGTGCTCGACTGGTCAAACCGGAGATCGATGCTGAACTCCGCCGGGACCTTCCGACGGAACTCTATCCGAAGCGGTCCCCGTTCGAGGCAATCCGGTGGAACGAGGACGCTCCGGAAGTTCGCGTCAACGACGAATGGTTCACGCTGATCTCTCTGGACGGGCGGACGACTGACGAAATCCTTCGCTTCAGCCGGCAGAAGTACGGAGAGAAATGGAGAAAGCGCTTCGAGGAGGATCTGTTCGAACTGCTCGTGCGCATGGGGCATGCTCCGGGGGAAACCGTTGAGCTGGTAGTTCGGTCTCCTGAAGCGGGGGAAATGCAAACACTCGAAGACGTTCCGATGACTGAAGAGAACCGGGACGCTCTTCGAGCAAAGCGCCAAAAGGGCGGAAGCCGCGACGAAGCCTCGCAGTCTCGCTAGAATCCGAAGCTCAAATATTGACCTCTTCGAGCAGCACATTGTTTTCAGGGACGAACAGAACGTGGACCGTGCGCCTGTCGCCATTATCATCGGAGCCTCCTCAGGGATTGGGGCGGCTCTGGCCCGGACACTCAGCGGGAATGGATACGAACTGGGTCTGGCGGCTCGACGGACACCGGAACTGGCGAGTCTGGCATCGACGCTGAAGACCAGAGCGGAAATCGCGACGATGGATGTCGTCGATTCTTCCGCCGCGATTGAGGAACTGCAGCAACTGATCGCCCGCTTTGATGCAGTCGATCTGATTATCATTTCCGCCGGCGTCGGCTTCGAGAATCCCGATCTCGATTGGAATCCGGAACAGGAAACGATTGCCGTCAATGTGACCGGGTTCGCGGCGATGGCCCATGTCGCGATGCAATGTTTCCTGACGCAGGGACACGGACATCTCGTCGGTATTTCTTCCCTGGCGGCCATTCGCGCGAACGGTCTGGCTCCGGCTTATGGAGCTTCCAAGGCGTTTGTGTCCCGCTATCTGCAGGGACTTCGCAATAAGGTCGTGAAGGCGAAGCTGCCGATCACGGTCACCGAGATTCAACCCGGATTCGTCGATACGGCAATGGCCAAAGGCCCGGGGCTGTTCTGGGTTGCTTCTCCCGAGAAAGCCGCCGGCCAGATCCTGCGAGCCATTCAACGCAAGAAGAAACACGTCTATGTGACTCGTCGCTGGCGGATCATCGCCTGGCTGATGCGCATCCTGCCGGAACGGATGCTGTAATTAGAGCAGTTTACTTTAAGGTGTCACCGTTCCGTCCGCGAAAGATACAGCGTTTCAGGCCAATCAACGCTCATCGCGGACATACAATAGAGCGATCCGCTCTAAGGAAGAAACTGATGAGCAAGGTCCAGTACTACACCGCTTCGAGCCTCGATGGATTCATCGCCACGAAGGAGCATTCCCTCGACTGGCTGCTGCAATTCGGGGAGGGAGCCGAAACCGATTACGAATCATTTAACCCCGACGTCGGGGCGATCGCCATGGGATCCCACACTTATGAATGGGTCGCGAAGCACCTTGCAGAGTCGGGAGCTCCCTGGCCGTATGCTCAACCCGCGTGGATCTTTTCCACACGCGAGCTGACGCCTGTTGACGGCGCGGATATCCGATTCGTGCAGGGAGAGGTCGAACCGATCTATCAGGACATGCTGGCGGCTGCGGATAAGAAGAACATCTGGATCGTCGGCGGTGGCGAACTGGTCGGAAAGTTCCATGACGCCGGCCTGCTCGACGAACTCTTCGTGCAGATTACGCCGGTGACACTCGGCTCCGGTTGTCCAGTGCTTCCACGAACCATCACCTCGCCGCCGTTGCGCCTGCTGAACGTCAAGCAGTTCGGAAAAATCTTCGTGGAACTCCATTACGAAGTCCCACGAAGGGCCCGCTAAGTTAGACCGCTGCGGCGACTCCGAACCCAAGCAGAATCATCGCAAACAGAATCAGTGCGATGACCAGGAAGATGGCGAACAGCACTTTGGCGATTGTCGCCGCGCCGGCTGCAATGTTTGTGAAACCAAGGGCTCCGGCGATCACCGAAACCACGAGCGCAATGATTGCCCAGAAGAGTAAGTCCATGATGTCGCTCCTTGTGTGAAATCTGTGGATGCCATGCCTTCATGAGCAACTGGCATGCCGATCTCGGGAGCAACTAGCTGAGAATGTCCTGCACGATGTGGCCGTGGACGTCGGTCAGGCGGAAATCGCGGCCGGCGTGGCGGAAGGTGAGCTTTTCGTGGTTCATGCCGAGCTGATGCAGAATCGTGGCATGCAGGTCGTGGACTTCGACCGGCTTCTCGACCGTGTACTTGCCGATCTCATCGGTCACGCCGTGCACGTGTCCGCCGCGGAAACCGCCGCCGGCGAGCCAGATGCTGAAACAGTCGCGGTGATGGCCGCGACCGTTCTTGCCTTCGCGGGTCGGTGTGCGACCAAACTCGGTCGCCCAGACAACAATCGTCTCGTCCAGCATGCCCCGCTGTTTCAGGTCGGCAATCAGAGCCGCCATCGGCTGGTCGACGTTGTACGCCAGATCGGCGTGCTCGTTCATCTCGCCGTGTGAGTCCCAGTTCGGGCGGGAACCGGTATCGATCAGTTCAACGAAACGCACGCCCCGTTCGACAAGCCGACGGGCGACGAGACACTGCCACGCGAAGTCGGCTCCCGGTCCTTTCGTCTTCCGGTCGAGGCCGTACATCGTCTGCACATGGGCCGGCTCGCTCTTCAGGTCGAACGCTTCGGGAGCAGCCTGCTGCATCTGGAACGCCGTTTCGAACGAACGGATACGAGCTGCCAGAGCGGTGTCGTGACTCCGCTCACGGAAATGCCGCTGGTTGAGTTGGTCGACCAGATTGAACTCGAGTTCCTGCAGCGAGCCGGTCGAACCCGGCGGCTTCAGATTGGCGATCGGGTTATCGCCCGGCAGCACCCGCGTTCCCTGATGAACGGCTGGCAGGAAGTCGCTGGCGTAGACCTGCGTGCCGCCGTAGGGAAGATGCGGAGCGATGACGATGAAGCTCGGCAGATTCTGATTGAAGGAGCCGAGTCCGTAACTGATCCACGACCCCATGCTCGGCCGGGCGAATGTCGGCGAGCCGGTGTGCATGCCGAGCGTTGCTTCGGAGTGATCGAAGTGAGACGCCTTCATTGAACGGATGACGCAGATGTCCTGCATCATCGTTCGCAGATGCGGAAACAGATTGCTGACCTCGGTGCCACACTCGCGGTTGCGCTCGGCCCCAAAGATGTTGCCCATCAGCTTGTCGTTGCCCGAACCGTCGCGCCCCTTCTCAGTCGGCTTCGGGTCGAACGTATCGATGTGCGAGACACCGCCGGTGGCATAGATGAAGATGACCGACTTCGCCTTCGCTGGAACGTGCGAACTTCGAGCCGACAGCGGATTGTCCTCCGCCGCGAAGAGCTCCGACAGCACCCCCGGCATCAACAGCGAACTGCTGAACAGAGAGCGAATCACATTCCGACGACTGAGAGCAAAATCGTTCATGGTTCTTCGGTGATCGGGAGGGTTAGTTCAATACCGGGGAGGTGAAGGAGGAACGCTCAACTTGGTTGAACTTCGACGTCATTCTGTAACGATCAATCGTTCTCCGTCGTTCTTCAAAGTCGTCAGCAGGTCACTGGTTGCTTCCGCGAGGTGATACAACGTCTGATTCCGCCAGTCCGACACGTAAACTCCGGCCTGCAGTTCTGTGCGGAAATCTTCTTCCGAGAGATGGTTCACGGCGAGATGGGAAGCTTCCAGGGTCAATCTCATGTAAGGACGATTCCAGTACTGCGGTGGATTCGTTCCGCTGGCGAAATAGTCCATGCGATAGACCTTCGGAAGCCAGATCCCGTCTTTCAGCAGGACAAACTCGCTGAGTTGTTCTCTTGTCCTCAGGAACGGTCGACGTTCTCCTTGATCGATTCGCCATTCTCGCTTCTCCCGACGGCGATACCAGGAATTGATGGCGGGGTCGACCCATAACTTCTCATTGCGTGCTTCTACGACGTAGCAGTTGTGATTGTCAATAAGTTCGGGCTCGCTTTGTACCCGAAAGGATGTCTGCAGGACCGGCAGGGTTCGGAGACGGGCCGGATAGTAGATGAACCGTCTCGTCCAGACTTGCTCCCGATCCCTGAGCGGTTGATTAACAACCTGCTCAATGAAGTAATCGTGCTCGCAAACTCTGGCCATCCCAGCTTGAATAACCGACAACGCCGGGCCGTGATATTCAACGCTGACGTGACCATCGAAAGTCGCCCTTCTCGGAGAACCATATCTCTTTGACGTCATGCTGCGAATGCATTTTCGTTTTTCATCCATCACCAGCATGTGAACCTGGAACTGCTCGAGACTAAGTCCCCGAGCCGGATCCGCCGGCATTTTCTCGAGCAGATCCCAAGTTGCCTCGTACTTCACCTCGATTGACTTGATCGCATCCGACTGCCGTTTCGCGGCTCGGTAAATCTGCCTGATGGTGGGAGGCACTTCACGTTTGTTCGGAAAGTTGATCATCAGTCCTGCTCCCACATGCGTATCAATCGCAATCCCGCATCGATTAAGTCTACCACTGATCTTCCTGGGATGGTTCGATTTTCACCACAGAGGCACAGAGAACACGGAGATCCCCACATCGGTACCACGCGGGATTCGTAAATCAACAACTCTTACTGAGGAACTTAATTCATCTCATTCATATTCGGCGTCGAAATCACAGGCGACTCTCTGTGACCTCTGTGTCTCTGTGGTTCAATTCCAGTTCTCTCCAAACGAAAAGCGGCCGTAACCTCGTCGTCAGTCGATGTACAGAAACTCGTTCAATCGGAACAGGCTGCGGGTGACGCTGGCCCAGGCGAGTTTTTCCGCTTCTTTCTCCTTGTTGGTCGCCTTACGGACGGCTGCAAGGTGGTCCTCGAGAAGACTCAACTCCTGTGGAGTCGGTGTCCGGCAGAGGATCGTTTCAAAGGCGGTGCGGAGTCGGTCGTGGCCGGGGGCTTTGCTGGTGGCCAGTTGCCGGCCGTATTCGCTGGCCTGCCTGTGCAGGAACTCGTCGTTCACGAAGTAAAGTGCCTGCAGAGCCGTGACGGACTGGTCGCGGTCGCTGGTGCAGACGTTGGGATCGGCTCCGTCGAAGGTCTGGAAGTACGGCTGCACCGTGAGCCGCTTAGTCATGAGATAGACGCTGCGGCGGTTGCTGTCGTACGAATCTTTGAATGGGTGATGCTGCGTGTAGGTCCACTTCTTCATTTCAGGAAACGGATGCGGCTCCCCTGGCATGCCCGGTTCGAGTTTGCCCGAAATGAGCAGCAGCGTGTCGCGAATCGATTCGGCATCGAGCCGCTGTCGGTTGAACTTCCAGTAGAACTGGTTGCCGGGATCGGAGGCGAGGTTCTGCGGAACATCGGAACTGGCGAGCTGATACGTCCGCGAGTTCATGATGAGTCGATGCAGATGTTTGATCGACCAGCCGGACCGGATGAACTCGGCGGCGAGCCAGTCGAGCAGTTCCGGATGCGTCGGCTCCTCGCCGCGAAGTCCGAAGTCACTCGCCGACGGAACGAGACCGGTGCCGAAGTGCCGCTGCCAGATCCGGTTCACGATTACGCGGGCCGTCAGCGGATTCTCCGGCGAAGTGATCCACTCGGCGAGTTGCAGGCGGCCGCTGGAACGGGCAGCAATGTCCTCCGGCAGCTTCTGTCCGCCGAGGACATCCGGGAATTTTCGCGGCACTTCTGCCCCCGGACGATCCGGTTCGCCTTTGATCTGCACGCGGGCATTGGCCGGAATCGCGTCCTGCACCGCGTAGGCGGTCGGCATCTCAGGTAGAGACTTCAGGTGCTTGGCGAGAGCCTCGCCGGCTTTGCGGGCCTTGAGCAGCAGACGGTCGAGCTCGCCCGACATCTTTCGCTGTTCGGCGATGCTCGCGCTCGGAGCCTTCGCCGCATTGTCCTGAGCTTTCTGCTCACACTCGGCAAGGATCTTTTCGAGTTCGGATTTGAGTTTGTCGGTTTGTTCCTGATGCGGCTTCATCGTCTCGGCGACGTCTTCCTCGGACAGCAGCGGAACGAGGTCCATCTGTGTCTGAAACAGCTCGATGCCGGGGAACGGATACCGGGTGCTGGCGAGGATGCCGTAGATCCCGTAGTAGTCGCGCGTGCTGATCGGATCGAACTTGTGGTCGTGACAGCGGGCACAGGAGATCGTCAGGCCGAGCATCGTGCGGCCCATGTTGTCGATGGTATCTTCGATCGTCAGATGCCAGGGGTAGCGTTCGACCAGCGAGCCGAAGCGGCGGGACATCGCCAGATAACCGGTCGCGATCGTCTGCCGGTTCCGTTGTTCGAGCGTGTCGGCCGGCAGCAGGTCGCCGGCGATCTGTTCGGTGACAAAGCGGTTGTAAGGTAGGTCCTGATTGAAGGAATCGATGATGTAGTTGCGATACAGATAGGCCTGGGGAATCGGGAAGTCGGAGTTGTCGCCGGCGGTGTCGGCATAACGAACCCAGTCCATCCAGTGTCGGCCCCACCGCTCGCCGTACGTCGGCCGGCTGAGCAGATCATCGACCAGATCGGCAAACGCCTTCTCGGTTCCTTCCTTCTCAGCAGTCGCGACGAAGCGTGCGACTTCATCGGGCGAGGGAGGAAGTCCGGTGAGATCGTAACTGGCCCGGCGAATCAGCGTTTGGGCATTGGCGGGCTCGGTTGGAGCCAGTCCGTTTTCGATCCGGGCTTTCTGCAGAAAGTGGTCGATCCCGCTGCTCGACCAGTCGGGATCGTGAACTTCTGGCGGCTGAGCATTCGAGAGCGGCTGAAACGACCAGTGGTCGCTCTTCACGAGCGGTGCGGCGGACGGGGATGGGCTTTCCGGCCATAGGGCACCGGCGTCGATCCAGCGTGCGACCAGTGCGATCTCGGCTTCCGACAGCCGGTCGCCTTCGGGCGGCATCTGCTCGTCTTCGTGTGTAGAACGGATCCGGCGGATCAGCTCGCTTTCTTTGGACTGGCCGGGGATAATCGCCTTGCGGCCCGAGTCGGCTTCGGCAAAAGCACTGGTTCGATCATCGAAACTGAGGCTGCCGTTCCGTTCCTCGCCGCCGTGGCATTCGGCACAATGCTGCTGCAGAAGCGGCTGGATGTCGCGAGAAAAGTCGACCGCGTCCGCTGCGTGAGTGATCGTCGGCGCAGCAGCAAAGCAGAGAACGGCAGTAAAAAGGACGAACCGACGCAAGAGATAGCGCTCCAGCTAAATACTGAGATCAATCTACTCGCGACAGATCAACGTTGCAATATCCGCTGATTCGAAATCTGTGGCGAACCGAAACGGTTCCCGGCCTGTCACCCGGCAGGAAGGTCCCCGGAACTGAAGAAGATCGAGAAGCGAGGAACACCATGCAGGAAATCAACTGGTCCGACTTCGAGAAGGTCGAGCTTCGCGTCGGCACCATTATCGAAGTGAATGAATTCCCCGAGGCCCGGAAGCCAGCTTACAAGGTGCGGGTCGACTTCGGTGACGAGATCGGCATCCGCCAGTCGAGTGCCCAGATCACGGCTTTGTATCAGCGGGACGAACTCGTGGGCCGGCAGATCGTCGGCGTCGTCAATTTTCCACCCAAACAGATCGGCCCGGTTCGCTCCGAGTGTCTGATCACGGGCTTTTACCGGGAAGATGGAGCGGTCGTGCTCGCGGTGCCCGATCAACAGGTGCCGAACGGGGCGAAGCTCGGCTGACGTCGACCGCTACTTCGAGATCCATTCGTCCCGATAACCGTCGGCCTTCTCGCGAATCTCGGCGATCAGATCCGTCTTCTTCCGCAGCTTTTCCAGGTTCTTGATCGCGAAGTTCATCCGCCGGTTGTCTTTGAGCTGGGTGTAGTTCCGGTCCAGAAAGTCCCAGTAAAGCACGGTCACCGGGCAGGCGTTTTCTCCCTGCTTCTCCCGATAGTTGTAGCGGCAGTTGCGGCAGAAGTTGCTCATCTTGTTGACGTAGTTCCCGGAGGCACAGTACGGCTTCGTCCCCACCACGCCGCCGTCGCCGAACTGGCTCATTCCCAGCGTGTTCGGCAGCGAGACCCAGTCGATGGCGTCCAGGTACATCGCCATGTGCCATTCGTGGAACTTGTAGGGATGCACTCCCAGCGTCTGGGAGATGTTGCCAAGGACCATGAGCCGGTGGATGTGATGCGAGTAGGCATGGTTGACCACATGCTGCATCGACTGCCGGGCACACTCCATGTCGGTCTCGCCGTTCCAGAAGAAGTCGGGGACATCGAACTCGGCGTCGAAGTAATTCTTCTCCGCATAGTCGGGCATCTCTCGCCAGTAGATGCAGCGGATGAACTCCCGCCAGCCGAGAATCTGCCGCACGAAGCCTTCGACCGAATTCAGCGGGGCCTTGCCGTCCGCATACGCCTCAACGGCTCGATCGACACAGTCGCGGGGGTTTAGCAGCTTCAGGTTCAGGCAGGCCGAAAGATGCGAGTGGTACAGATACGCCTCATCGGTCCACATCGCATCTTCGTACTCCCCGAACGTCGGCAGCCGCTCGGCGATGAAGTGGCGTAACTTCCGGAGTGCCTCCTTGCGAGTGACGGGCAGATCGAAGTGCTCCAGCGAGCCGGGGTGCTTGGCGAACCGTTCGGCGACCATATCGATCACGGCCTGCGTCACGTCGTCGGGGCGAAATCCGGCTGGCTTCAGTCCCGATTCCGGTCCCTTCCTGGAGAAGGACTCGCGATTATCGTGGTCGTAGTTCCATTGCTCGCCTTCCGGCTCGTCGCCATCCATCAGCACGTCGTGCCGCTTCCGCAGCCAGCGGTAGAAGTATTCGAGCCGCAGGTCCTTGCGGCCCTTCGCCCATTCGTCGAACTCCTCCTGCGTGCAGTAGAAGTGACGATCGGGCCGAACCTCAAGTTCGAGATCGGCGTGTTTGGCCGCCTTGCGGAACGCTTCAAGCACCCGCAGGTCACCCGGGTGGACTACGATCAGCCGCTCCGGCTTCCGCTGCTTGACGTCAGCCGCCAGCACCTCCGCGAACGACTTCCCCCGATCCTTCCGGGCATCGGTCGTCAATTCGTGATAGTCGACCTCATAGTCCTGCTCGCGAAGCTCATCCCGAAAGTGCCGCATCGCGGCGAGGAACATCGCGATCCGCAACTTGTGACACCAGACATGCGTCAGCTCCTCCTCAACCTCGGCCATCCAAACGACATCGCGGTCCTTGTCGAAGTCATCAAACGCAGCCGACTGCCGATCGAGCTGATCGCCGAGCACAAGAACCAGATGGCGGATGGGTTTGGACATGTATGCTGTTCTCTGCTGGGAACCTTCTTCTTTCGCATCGTATACCGAAAAAGTAGCATGCCAAAATAGATTCTTACAGGTATTCCCCGGTAGGAGAGCTCGATTGTTGCGAGGCGACTCGTGAATCATCCATCAGTTTGAATGGGGAAGGGTCGGGTAAGCGAAGAAATACCGACTCCACATTGACAAACGCTCGTCTAAGCTACGATATTGCCCTTCTCTTCGTGCTCATTTGTTGATTGACGAGTGCAATGCCCAAAAGCCGCAAACGATATTCCGAGGCCCAAAAAGTTGCCCTCTTGGCTCAAGTGGACCGTGCTTGCCCGTTGTGCGGTGGAACCCTGTTTCACGAAAAGAGGGGCAGAACGTATTCATCTTACGAGCTAGCACATATTTATCCGCTGAATCCCACGCCGCGCGAAAAGCAGCTTCTGGCGGGCGAGTTCCGTCTTAACGATGATGTCAACCACATCGATAATTTAATCCCGCTCTGCAGAACGTGTCATGGAAATTTCGATAACCCAAGGACGCTTCCGGACTATCGTCGCCTTCTGCGGCTAAAGTCAACGTTGATTGAGAGAGATGCTCAGAAGGCCCTCTTCCACGAGTATCCGCTCGAGTTGGATGTCCGGGCACTTATCGACGCACTTGCACAGGATGTTAGCTCGGGCGCAACGGACCTCGAGTATGACGCACGGACGTTGACCGAGAAATTGGACCACACGTTCGACCTTATGACGCGTCGGAAGATTGCGAATAACGTAAGTGATTTCTATGTCCGCATTCGTGAGGAGTTGTTGCGACACGAGTACATAACTCCTGGTGTATCTGAACTAATCCTAGCTCAAATTAGATCCTTCTATTTGAAGCAGACTTCTCGATCCGTCAACCATGCGCAGGAAGTTAATCGGGAGAGTATTTATCGAAATGTGGTCGCTTGGATTGCCGAAAAGGCCGGGTTGGCCTCTCCCGAGGGGGCGGAGATTCTAACAGCGTTTTTTATTCAAAACTGTGAGGTGTTTGAATGATGTTTCCGAGCAAGATCGTTCGCATAGAGGAGTCTGGTATCGCCTTTGCTTCGCTAATTCTTGCCAAGATGGAGGCAGTTGAATCAATTTCTGGCCTCAGCGAAAGAATGTCTGACGAAATACCAACATTGGTAGAGTTCATAATCGCACTTGATCTCCTGTATGTAACGGGGAGAGTGGATGTCGACGAGGAGTCAGGGGTTGTGTATCGTGCTGTCTGAAATACGTTGCAAACAATTTAATAAAAGAATCATACGATTTCACGAAGGGCTAAATGTTGTACTTGGTGATTCTGGCGGAACAAATTCAATTGGGAAATCAACTCTTTTACTGATTGTCGATTTCGTGTTCGGCGGCGAGACCCTTGTTAAAAAGTCTCGTGACGTTATGGAGGAAGTGGGAGAACTTGTAATTCAAAGTGTGTTCACCTTTGGTGATCGAAAGATGTATTTTGAAAGACGTACCGACCAACATGGTGTCGTGTTTGTGTGTAGTGAGGGATTCGTCGAAGAAGAGGTGATTAAGGTTGACGAGTTTTGTCGTCGTTTGCTGGTGTTGTACGGGGTCGGTCTCAAGTTTATCACATGGCGGTCTCTTATTGGACTTCATTTCCGCATTTGGCATAAGGAGAATTGCGAGGTTCATCACCCGCTGCACGTGACTCCAAAGCAGAGGACATCGGACGCAATTCTCGCCTTGGTCCAACGTTTCGGTAAATTTGGGGGAATCCATCGATTGAAGGGGGTCGTTGACGAGGCAGAAGGCGACCTGAAGGCGTTGCGAGATGCTATTACGCATAATGTTGTGAGCAAGGTCACGAAGCAAGGGTTCATCGCTAATCTGCGTCGGATCGAGGAGTACGAGAATCGACTTCAAGAAATACGAGGCGATCTTGGGAGATTCGCTGCGAACTTATCCGAGGTGATCAACGATAAAGTGCTGTCTCTGAAAGTCCAGAAAGATCATTTGCTTTCCCAGCAGTTGAGTTTGCGGTCGGAGTTGGGGCGCGTGGCCGCGAATCTAGCCCGGACCCAGATTGCCACTAGTGCAACCTTCAAAATGATTGTTTCTTACTTTCCAGAGGTCGATACGGAGAGGCTAGAGCGAGTCGATGCGTTTCACGAGTCGCTCACGCGAATTCTTCGAAAGGAGCTTCAAGAATCGCAGAGGCGGCTTGTGGGTGAACTCGAAGAAGTAGAGAACGCAATTGGCGATATCAATGAAGCGATGGCAGAGTCGCTTGAATCGGTAGACGATCCTGGAACGCTAGTTGACAGAATTGTCGATCTCAGTGAAGGATTGCAGGTAGCGAGAGAAGAAAACTACAATTATTCCCGTCGTGAGGAGCTAAAGCAGCTGCGAGATGATGCAAGGCAGAAACTCACTTGGCGAATAGAAACTGTACTTGAGTCGATCCAAGAGGAAGTCAATACGGAACTAAGGATTTTGGTTTCGGAAGCCTATGGTCCTGATCGAAAGGCTCCGCAGCTTACCTTGTTGGCTAACAAATATGATTACGCGACATTTGAAGATACTGGAACAGGTAAGGCGTTCGCCGGACTTCTTCTGTTCGACTTGGCAGTGTTTTCGTTAACGGAAGTTCCCTGCATCGCCCATGATTCGTTGCTGTTTAAAAACGTTGAGAATGCCGTGGTGGCCCGTTTGGTTAGGATGTATGACGAGTTTTCGGCTCAATCGTTCATCGCGATTGATGAGGCGCCCAAGTACGGTCCAGAATGTGCTTCATTCCTTCGGCAACAGTCGGTTGTTCAATTATCCGCCGATAAGACTCTGTTCAGTAAGGATTGGCGAAATGCTTAAACCATGAACGGCTGGTATTTCGCACACCGCTCTGCGTAGAATAAACCGACGTCCTTTCTGATTCGCAGATTCTTCGCGGCAAGTGTTCTTCGAGATGATTGAGCTTTATTATCCGGAACTGCTGCTCATCGGGATTCCGCTCGCGTTCGTGTTCTGGAAGTTTGCCCGGATGGGGCGGGCGACCGCCTGGCTGCGGGGGCTGATGGTGCTTCTGCTCGTACTGGCTGTCGCCGGTCCGCTTTACAATCTTGGCGGCGAGGGCGTCGATGTCATCGTCGTGGCCGACCGGTCGCGGTCGATGTCGGAAGATTCGCAGCGAAACCTTGAAGAACTGATCAACAATCTCGATCGCAATCGCGGCCGGGGGGATCGCGTCGGGCTCATCACGTTTGGCTCCTCCGCACAGATGGAACGGCTGCCTTCCGAAACGGCGCTCTTCTCCGAGTACTCCAAGTCAGTCAACATCGATGGCAGCGATCTGCACGCCGCGATTCAAACCGCCGTCAACATCAGCGACAACAAACGGCCGACGCGGATACTGTTGCTTTCCGATGGCGAAGCGAACGGGCTCGATCCGAACTCGGCGGCTCGGCAGGCACGGGAAGCGGGCGTTCCGGTCGATTACCGGTTGTTCGATCGACTGCGGGTCGGCGATGTCGCCGTGGAATCGCTCAGTCTTCCGGAACAGGTCTCGCCGCGCGAGCCGTTCCAGTTTTCGGTCTACGTGCAGGCCGATCGCGTCACGGAAGGCAAACTGATCATCCGCCGCGATGGAGAGATCATCGCGAGCAGCGATCGCGAATTCTCGCTGGGCCGCAACCGAATCCTGTTTCGCGATCTGGTCGATCGTCCCGGCTTCTCGCGATACCAGGCCGAACTCGTCATCCCCGATGATCCCGTAGCCGAGAACAACCGGGGGGAAGGCGGACTGCGGGTCGATGCCGGTCCGCGCCTGCTCGTGCTCAATGCCGATGGGCAGGCCGGGAATCTCGTCCAGGCCTTGCGAGCCGGACGGATTGATGTCGACGTTGTCTCGGTCGGCTCGTTCGAGCTTTCGCAGGATGCCCTCGATGGCTATCGGGCGGTCATCGTCGAGAACGTTCCGGCTGGCATGTTCGGTCGGCAGCACATGGAACTGCTGGCTCAGTATGTCGAAGATCTGGGCGGCGGGTTGATGCTGACCGGCGGTCAGCGGAGCTTCGGCGTTGGCGGCTACTTCAACAGTCCGCTCGACGAGATCCTGCCGGTCTCGATGGAGATGCGGGAAGAGCATCGCAAGAACCGACTCGCGCTGGCGATTGCCCTCGACCGTTCCGGCTCGATGACGGCTCCGGTGGCAGGCGGCAAAACGAAGATGGACCTCGCCAACCTCGGCACCGCGGAATGTATTCGGCTGCTTTCTCCCGGAGACAGTGTCGCCGTGATCGCCGTCGACAGTTCGCCGCACGATATCGTGAATCTGACCCCGGTGACCAATCCGGAGGCGCTCGCCAGTCAGGTGCTCGGCATCCAGAGTATGGGAGGCGGAATCTTTGTTTACGAGGCTCTCGTCGCAGCCGGAGATGAACTGGTGATGGCCGAACAGTCGACCAAGCACATCATTCTCTTTTCCGATGCCAACGACAGCGAAGAGCCGGGCGACTTCCGGAATCTGCTGAAGAGCTACGAAGCCGCCGGGATCACCGTGAGTGTGATCGGCCTCGGCAAGCCGACCGATGTCGATTCCAAACTGCTCGAAGAGATCGCCAGCCTGGGCAGCGGCAACATCATGTTTACTGAAGATGCCGCCGAGTTGCCGCGACTGTTTACAGAAGACACGATGAGCGTCGCCCGCAGCAGCTTCGTGGAAGCCGATCCGGAAACACAACCTCAGGGGATTCCGGGACAACAGCTGACCGACTCCCGGCTCATTGGCGACTGGGGCAGTTCGGCCTTTCCGAATGTCGAAGGCTACAACCTGAGTTACCTCAAGCCCGACGCGACGATGGGCGTCGTTTCGGGAGACGAGTATCAGGCTCCCTTTTCCGCGTTCTGGTATCGCGGCATCGGTCGGGTGGCAGCCATCACTCTCGAAGTCGACGGCAAATACTCGGGTGGACTCGGCAACTGGGAAGGCTACAACGATTTTCTCATTACACACGCCCGCTGGCTGCTGGGCACCGAGTCGCCGGACGATGTTTACCTCAACATTGAACGGGACGGACAGGACGCGATCGCGACGGTCGAGCTCGATCCGAATCGCCCGAACCGAGGCGGTAACGAAGTGCCCGAGCTGGTCGTCGTCCCGCCGGGCGAGGAACGGACCGAGATCCTTCAGCCGGAGTTCACCTGGATCGGCCCCGATACCCTGCAGGCCCGGTTCCGCATGGAAACGATGGGCACGTATCGCACGCTCATCAAAGCCAGCGACCGCGAGTTCCAGCGGGGACCGGCCATGTCTCTTCCTTATTCGCCTGAGTTCGCTCCCCGTGTCGGTTTGCCGGAAGGGCGCGAAGTGCTGTCCGAGATTGCCCGCCTGACAGGTGGCGAACAGCGGACGGAGATTCTAAGCGTCTTCGCCGACCCGCCCCGCAGTCCGAAGAAGGTTTCACTGGTGCCGCATCTGCTGGTCGCGACAATGATCCTCCTCCTACTCGAAATCGCTGGCCGCCGGTTGTCGCTGTGGGGCGATCTGTTTTCGAGGAAGTCGGCATCGACGAAAGAAGTCGAAGCACCGGCGACGGCGGCCAGTCCGCGAACGAAACTGTTCCGCCCCGGTAAGCCGAAGGCCGATAAGAAGCAGTCTCCCGCCTCGGCGAAGCCAGCCGCGAAACCGAAGGAAGAAGCCGCCCCACCGAAGCAGCAGCCGAAAGTCGATGTCTTCGCCGCCGCCAAGAATCGTGCGCAGCGGCGGAATCAGTAACGGCTGCTGTCCCGCCTTATTTCTCCCAGGAAGATGGAACTGACTTGATGAAGCCCTCGATACTCCAATTATCGCTCTTGTTCATTCTCTCCCTGCAGAGCCTCTCCTGCTCAGCCGCAGAACCGAAAGCAGCCGCAGCTCCAGAGAACGAACCCCGAGCGGGGGAAGACTGGCCCGTGTTTCTCGGCAACTCGGGAGTCGGCATTTCGAGCGAGACCGGTCTACTGAAAGACTGGCCGGCCGGAGGTCCACCGCAGTTGTGGGAAGTCGAGATCGGCACCGGTTACAGCGCGCCTTCCGTTCGAGGCGATTTCGTTGTCTGCCATCATCGACAGGGAGATCAGGAGATTGTGCAGTGCTTTGATGTGCGGACTGCTAAGTCGCTCTGGAAGTACGAATCGCCATCGAACTTTTCCGATCCCTACGGCTACAACAACGGCCCGCGCTGCTCGCCGCTGCTAACGGAAGATCGCTGTTACACCTTCGGTGCGGAAGGCCGGCTGCTCTGTTTGAATCTTGCCGATGGCAAGCTGATCTGGGAGCGGGAAACGCATAAGGATTTCAACGTGCCCGATGCCTTCTTTGGCGTCGGGGCCACGCCCATTCTGGAAGGCGATAAGTTGGTCGTGCTCGTCGGCGGACAGCCGAACGCCGGCGTCGTTGCCTTCGATGCGAACAATGGAAAGACCCTCTGGCAGAACACGGGCCGCGATACCTGGGACGGCTCGCCGACCGGCTGGCGAGGCGAAGAAAATTATGAATGGACCGGCGAGGAGATGGTCGTGAGTTATTCCTCGCCGATCGCCGCGACCCTTCATGGCAAGCGGCACGTCTTTTGTCTGCTGCGACACGGTCTGGTTTCGCTCGATCCCGAAACCGGGAAGGAGAACTTTCACTACTGGTTCCGCTCGCGGGATCACGAATCGGTCAATGCCGCCCGTCCGGTGGTTATCGGGAACCGGGTGCTCATTACGGCTGCCTACCGAACGGGAGCCGCTCTGCTGGAGATCAATCCGGACGGAACGAGCTTCACCGAAGTCTGGCGAAACGAAGATAACATGCTCGCTCACTGGTCGACTCCGATTCCGGTCGGCGATTACGTCTACGGGTTCAGCGGACGCCACGAGAACGGCTCGACGTTACGCTGCCTGAAGATCGACACCGGCGAGGTCGTCTGGGAAACGATCGGCTGGGAAGGGCCGGTGACTCAATTCACACCGGCGTCCAACAGCAGCGTGCGGAACAAAGAGACCGATGCGATTGAACCCTGGCCGTACTACGGACGTGGCTCGATGATTCTCGTCGAAGACCAGTTCATCGTTCTCGGCGAACGTGGTACGGTCGCACTTGTTGACGCGAGTCCGAAAGGCTTCCGGGAGATTGATCGTTTTAAGCCGGAGTCGATGAACTATCCCTGCTGGGCGGCGCCTGTTTTGAGCCGCGGCCGGATGTTTCTCCGCAGCGAGAACAGCCTGTTGTGTTACGACCTGAAAGCCCCTGCGAAGAAGGACCAGCCGTGAATCGTTCGCTGTTTGGTGGAGGAGCAGAGGAGGGCGAAACAGCCGAAGCTCTGGTGAAACTCTCGGAGATCGCTCCCGGCAAGAAGGGAGAATGCTTCGCGCTGCTGTGCGATCGCCAGCGAGCCGAGACTCGCGATGGCAAGCCCTACTATCGCTGCCAGTTCCGCGATCTGAATCGGACGGCGACCGCAATGATCTGGAGCGATTCGAGCTGGTTCGAAGTCTGCGACGAGTCGTGGGCTCCCGGCCAGTTCTTCCGGCTGCGCGCTCGCTACACCGAGAATCAGTACGGCCCGCAGATCGAAATCGAACGCATCCGCGAAGTGAACGACGAGGACAAAGCCGCCGGCTTCAACCCGGCTGACTATTTGCCCCAGTCCCGTTTCGACACCGACCGGATGATGCAGGAACTGCGGGGGATCGTCGAGAAGGAAATCGACGATGCTCCACTGCAGCGCCTCGTTCTCTCGATCCTTGACGACCACGAAGCCGACATCCGCGAATACCCGGCGGCGTCCCGGAATCATCACGCGTACCGCTCAGGGTTTCTGGAGCATGTGCTGTCCGTGACGAAGACCGCGGTTTACCTTGGCCACAAATATCGCGATTACTACAGCGAGATGTCGCCGCCGTTGTCGATCGAGCTGATTGTCGCCGGAGCGATTCTGCATGACATCGGCAAGCTCATCGAACTTTCCGCTGAGCCGCATGGAGCCGATTACACGGCTCCCGGTCGCCTCATCGGCCACATTCTGCTCGGTCGCGACATGGTTCGCGACTACGCGAAGTCGATTCCCGATCTCAAGCCCGACACATTGCTGCGGCTCGAACATATCATCGTCTCGCATCAGAACCTGCCGGAATGGGGTTCGCCCGTCTCGCCGCACACGCCCGAAGCTCTGCTCGTGCATTACGCCGATGACATCGACGCCAAATTCCAGATGATGGCCTTCGCCCTCGGCGAGAAACTCCCTGACGACGCCGAGTTCACCTCGCGGCAGAACCCGCTGCGAAGGGCGATCTTCCGGGGATTAAACGCCAGCCCTGAGGACCGCTCTTAGGGCTGGGTCGACGACAGCATGCCCACGGCGAGCGTGGGCATGGCACCCGGCCTGGAATGTTCGGCACGTTGATTATGTTCCTTCGCCCCCTTGGGGGAGAAGGTGCCCGGAGGGCGGATGAGGGGGTGATCAACCAGTGACTCTCATTCTCCGAATGAAGTCAGCGGCCCGGGAAGCATGTCACCCGCACTTCCCCCTCACCCTAACTCTCTCCCCTAGGGGAGAGGGAACGTGCAGGTGATCTTCCGTAGATTGAACGCCAGCCCTGAGGACCGCTCTTAGGGCAGGGTCGACGACAGCATGCCGACGGCGAGCGTGGGCATGGCACCCGGCATTGGGAACGTCGTAGCGGCGGCATCTTGCCGCCGAAGGGGCGTCATTTGTCATTCATGTAGGAATCGCCCACACACAGCAACGCGTGGTGCACAGCCACCCGCATTCGGCGGCAAGATGCCGCCGGTACTTTTTGCTGCTCTGACGGGGGGAGTGAGGCCGGATCTTTCCTCCGCTCGGGAATCGCGATAAAGTCGAGGCGACGCTTTTCCTATCGACACGAAACAGAAGACCCATGCGACAAGCCGAGCTGACACAACTGGAGATGATTTCGCACATCGATCGGCTGATCGACCGGTGTGATGAATGGCCGGGGGACTCCTCGGCCTGGGAGCCGGCTCAGCGGGCGAGGCATTTTCTCCAGAGTGTCCTGCCGCGGGTTCGCACCGTTCGCGAGCGACTGCAGTTGCCGCTGGTGGTGGCGATGTTCGGTGGCACCGGAACAGGGAAAAGTTCGCTCGTCAATGCATTGCTGGGGCAGGAAGTGGTCACGGCTGGCCGTCAGCGGCCGACGACGACGCGGCCGCAGATTCTCGTGCATCCCGATATCAACTTCGATCTGCTGCAGTTGCCGACCGAAGACTGCGACATTCATCGCACGAGTGCCCCGCTGCTCGAAGATCTCGTGATTGTCGACTGCCCTGACCCGGATACCTCCGAAAACGACGACGCCACCAGCAATCTCGAACGCCTCCGCCGATTTCTGCCGCATTCCGATGTGCTCATCTACACCTCGACACAGCAGAAGTACCGTTCGGCCAATGTGCAGGATGAACTCCGCGAAGCAGCCGCCGGCTGCAAGCTCGTGTTCGTGCAGACGCATGCCGACCGCGATGTCGATATCCGCGACGACTGGAAGAAGCATCTCACCGGGGCGTACGAGATTCCCGATCTCTTCTTTGTCGATTCGGTGAAAGGGCTGCAGGAGCAGCTCAACGGACAGCCGGTCAGCGGTGAGCTTGGGCGACTGCAAAACTTTCTGCTGCATCAGCTCACGTCGTCGAATCGCGGCCGCATTCGGCGCGACAACGTGCTCGATCTGCTTTATGCGACGCTCTCTCGGGCGACCGCGTTGCTGCATGAATTTCAGCCAGCGTTGCAGAAGCTGGAGGCGGAACTCGCGAAGAACTCGCGGGGCATTCAGGAGCAGATGTCGCGGCAACTGCAGGAAGATCTACTCGGTGCCCGGCAGCTGTGGGAACGGCGTCTCGTCGATGCCGTGGTGCGTCGCTGGGGAAGCAGTCCGTTTTCGTGGCTGCTGCGGCTCAATCACAGTCTCGGAACACTGCTCGGTTCGTTCGGTCTAATGCGGGCCCGCACGACGGCTCACATCGCGCTACTCGGGTTGACTCAAGGCGCCCGGATGTGGAAGCAGCATCAGCAGGAGCAGGACTTCTCGTCGATGGTCTCCGATCTGAATGATCTTGCGGTGAGCGAAACCGAAATTGAAGAAAAGCGACTCGTCCTCAACGGATTCGCACGGCAGGCCGGCTTCGAAACTCGTAAGCTGCAGACGGAAGTTGGCGAACAGAAGCGGCCGGTCGGGAGTGAATTTCAGGCCGAGTTCCTGAGCGACGCACAGGCCGAGGTCGATGAAGCGGTTGAACGTCTCGGGAAGAAGAACTCGAAGTCGCATGTGAAGCTGATGTACGACCTGCTGTTCCTGATTTACCCGGGGTTCCTGCTCTGGCGGATCGGAAAGAACTTCTTCTGGGATTCGTTTGTCTTTGAGGAACCCATTCTGGCGGCCGATTTCTACATCCCCGCCGGAGTCTTCCTGCTGCTCTGGTGCGGTCTGTTTATCATGTTTTTCACGCGACGCCTGCGTCGAGGACTGAAGAAAGAAGTCCGGGATCTGGTCACGCGGCTCATCGATCGGCGGCTGCATCACGACATGTTCCCCGTCCTGCAGCGGGAATGTCAGCAGGCTCAGGCTCATTCCATCGAGCTGGCCGAACTGGAAGAAGAATGCAGCGCCCTGCGAGCCGAGCAGCCTCAGACGATGTCACTGGGGGCACCGCGGCCAGCCGAGGTGGAGGCCGGGTAGAGCGGATCGAAACGGAGCTACTCCTTCTTCGGCTTCGCGACATCTTTAGGAGCCGCGTCGTCACTCGGTTTCAGCTGGGAAGCCTGTTCAACGAGATTGCTGATCTGGTTCTGCTGTTCCTCGTGGTTGGCCCATTCGAGCGTGCCATCCTGGGATTCAATGGCGCGCAGCTTCCGTTCGTCCTCCAGTTTTTTCGCCAGCGGGAACATGTGCTGTTCGCGGTATTGGACGGGAGGTTGTTCAGGTTGAGGATCCTTGTACTTCCCGGTGACCCAGTCGTAGACCGGTCGTTTGATCTTCACCCCGGCGAACATCGGGCCTTCGTAAATGGTCCCGGTCTGGACCGGACCGATGCCGAGCAGCCAGGAGGAACGCGAGCGGCTGCGGTTCGATTTGACGCCTGCCTGCCAGACCGGTTCTTTGGTATTACGGTCATAGGCGAACACGCCGATTTTCGCGGCTCCGAGCTGGTGCTCTTTCTTGGCGAATGAAATCTCGGGGATCGCCGGCATGGGAGGAGCGGTCGGGACGACGGCAGAAGCCGAGCTCAAAGCGGTCGTCGCCGGGATGCCGTAGCTCACCTCGTGATGATCGTTGCCCAACGCGCCGACGCGGGCTTCCACAACATAGTCGGCGGTATCGGCTTTATCCTGCAGCCGGCAATGGGCGGCGATCATCTGCTGGCGGAGCGAGCTGATGATGTAGTTGGAATTGACGAAGCCGACCCCTTTGATGTCCTTGATGAACTGGTCATCGAAGTAGACCTTTTGATAGGCCAGGGGGGTGAAATCAATTTCAGCAACGACGCGGTCGACGGCGTTGGAGGTCAGTAGCTGTTCGGTTCCGCTTTGTTGCACACTCTTCCCACAGCCGACCGATGCCAGGCAGAGGCCGAGCACGATCAGCGAGAGAAATCGGGTTACACAAAAACGACGAATCATGGCCAGCACGGAGGGTGGACAGAGAAGGAGTGACAGAATCGAGCGCGGAGTATAGCGGCGGGGCCGTTTCTCCCAAAGTTCTTGAGGAAAGCCCGAAAATTGGCGTCGTTTTTGTAAGAAATGCAGGACGGATTCGCGAAAGAGGGCTATTTCCCTTTGATTTCGCGAATCTCTTCGACGGTCGGCGGCTTGCGGGGGCCGGTTTGCGGGATGTTGTGCCGCCGCTTGAGTTTGTACTGAACCTTCTTTTTCTGCTTCTGCCATGCAAGAGCGTGCAGCTCGGCCATCACGTCCTGAGTCTGCTGACGCAGAACGCCGAGAAGAACGGCGAGCACCAGGAAGCCGCCAGCGACAACGAGCAACGGAGTGGTCAGGTCATCCGCGAACGGGACAGCGATCATCAGGCAGGTCGAAAGTCCGCCGATCAGCACCAGTGTCGTGGCCAGCAGCGGCGACCGTGACCGGTTAACTTGAAACGACCGTTTACCCATTCCGCTGACTTCTCGTGACTCGAGGCTGCTGGTTGCTGTTCGTTCAGGATATCCCGGAGCCCGATGTCAATCCAGAGGAAGACACGAACGACCCCGGCAGGCGGTTCAACGCGGCAAGTCCATCGGACGGAAGAGCTTATTCGAACTTGCGGCCGGTTAGACGTTCGTAGGCTTCGATATACTTGCTGCGGGTATTGGCCACGACATCCTCCGGGAGTTCCGGCGGGGGCGAGTTGCGGTCCCAGTCGGTCTGCAGCAGCCAGTTACGGACGTACTGTTTGTCGAACGACACTTGAGTGCGGCCCGGTTCGTAGTCGTCGGCCGGCCAGTAACGGGAGCTGTCGGGAGTGAGAACTTCGTCGATGAGAATGATCGACTCGGGCTTCGGTTGTCCCCCTTCGAAGCCGAACTCGAACTTGGTGTCGGCAAGAATCAGGCCGTTGTTCCGGGCGTAATCGGCCGCTTTGGTGTAGATCTCCAGGCTGCGATCCCGAATGGCAGCCGCGACATTTTCGCCGATCTGTCCCCGGACTTCTTCGTAAGCGATTGGCATATCGTGCCCCTCGGTCGCTTTGGTCGATGGCGTGAAGATCGGCTCGGGAAGCCGATCGCTCTCCACCAGACCCTCGGGAAGCTGCACACCGCTGACGGGGAGATTGTTCTGGTAGTCGACCCAGCCCGAACCGGCGAGGTAACCGCGGACGACGCATTCAATCGGGATGACCTGTGTTTTCTTCACGACCATGCTTCGCCCGAGCAGCGGTTCGACATCGGTTCCATCCGGCAGCGGCAGGTCGCGGGGATCGGAGGAGAGCAGGTGATGGGGGACGCCGAGCAGATCGAACCAGAACAGGCTGAGCTGCGTGAGGATCTTGCCCTTTTCCGGGACGCCGGTTGGCAGAATCCAGTCGAAGGCACTGATGCGATCGGTCGCCACGATCAGCAACTGTTCCCCGAAATCGTAGACGTCACGGACCTTCCCCTGATGTTTCGGAACGTCGCGAATGTCGGTTTCAAGCACGCAAGTCATCAGTCAGCCTCGGTTCGGGGGATTGCAGTCGTGTTCGGGAGCCGTGCGGATGCTCATCGTATCGCTCCGCCGGCTTCTTGAACAAGGATGTTCGCACGACTACACTTGGGGCGTTCGATGTCGACGAGAAAAAACCTGTAGCGGATGGTATGCAACGGGACTGGCAAACACTCCGGAGAGGTTGCCTGACTTCAGTTTCCCCGCGACCTTGCACTCGTGGACGAAACACAGGTGATCTGCTTCGATTGTAGGATGAGGAATCCGGTTCATGGGTTTGATGCGGTTCGATCTCGGTTCGGCCGATCTGTTGCCGTATCGCTCCCGTTTTGAGCAGGCATTTCTGTCGAGCTACGACGGCACCGTGTTCCCGACTCGCGTGGAAATTCACGGGAATGTCCTGCACTGTATTCGCCAGAAGTCGGACTCAGGCAAGCTGAATATCGCGTGGCCGATTTCCGGCTTCGGCGTGCCGATTTTGCGAACCTGCTCGCTGATCGAACGGGAAGCCCCATATGTGCTGGCCGTCGAACTGGCCCGGGGGCAGCTGTGCGAACTCAAGGACCAGGCCGCATCCTGGGAACATGCCGGGATGCTCGTGCCCGATCAGTACGAAGAACTGTATCGCGATGCTTACCGCGATTTCGTGCTCGCGACGTTTGAACAACATGATCCCGAACACGCGACCCGGATTGCCAATGTGGCTCTGGCGAAGATCTGCCATGCCGAGAATGTGCTCGGAAAAGCCTACGTGGCCCAACGACTGCAGGTTCGTCGGCAGCGTTTTGCTCACCCGCCGGCTTTGCTTGGCTGCAATCTGGGGGAAGTTCCGGCCGAGAAGCTCCCCGGCGATTATGCGGAACGGTTCGGGGCGGCCATGATCTCGCTCGACTGGCGCTCGGTCGAATCGGAGGAAGGCACTTACAACTGGGATCTGTTTGATGAACAGATCGAATGGGGACAGAAGAACAAACTGATGCTCGTCGGCGGGCCGCTGCTCGAGTTTCAGGAAAATGGTTTGCCGAACTGGGTCGCCAATTGGAAGCACGATATTCTGAATCTGCAGAGCTTCCTGAGCGATTACGTCGAGACGGTCGTGACCCGCTATACCGGGAAAATTCGCACGTGGGAGGTAACGGCTCGCGTCAACACCGGGGGACTGTTCGGCTACACCGAAGACAACCTGCTTGCTCTGACGGGACGGATGATCGATGTGGCCCGCCAGGTCGATGGGGATTCCCGCGTCTTCATCCGGGTCGATCGTCCCTGGGGGGATTACCAAGCGAAGGGGAAGCATCGGCTGACTCCCTGGCATGTGGTCGATGCGTTATTGCGGTCGGGCATGGGGCTGGCGGGGATCAATCTGGAGCTGGCTATTGGCTATGAACCGGGCCGCAACGATGCTCGTCGCATGCTCCGGTTCTCTCGACTCATCGACAGCTGGGGCAGTTTCGGCGTGCCGCTACATGTGACCATCGCCTGCCCGTCGAAAGCCGATCCTGATCCGCAGGCCGAGCTGGACATCCAAGTCGACGACCAGCAGGGGGCCAAACCCTGGTCGCAGGAACATCAGGCGGAATGGTTCAGCGAATTCGTGTCGCTGTTGATGGCCAAGCAGCCCGTTGTCGGGATCTTCTGGAATCATCTCAATGATGCCTACCGGCATCGATTCCCCAATGCCGGATTGTTCCAGGCGGACGGTGAACCGAAGCTCGCCTGGGATCGTTTGAAAGAACAGCACCGCCCCGATTAACCCGTCTGCTCGCCCTGAATCTGCCTTCTGACTCTAAACTGAACGCCAACGTCTGATGCGAATTGCCATCGCCCAGCTGAACCCGACCGTCGGTGATCTGCAGGGAAACTGCGCCAAAGTACTCGAAGCCGCTCGCCAGGCCGCCGACCAGCAGGCTGAGATGATGGTCTGTGCCGAGCTCGTCGTCTGCGGTTATCCTCCGAAGGATCTGCTGCTGCGATCCGGCTTCGTCACCGACTGCGATGCGGCTGTGGAATATCTGGCGGCCCAGTTGCCTTCCGATCTGGCCGTGCTCATTGGACATCCGACACACCGGGACCAGCCGGGTGGTCGTTACGCCAATGCCGCCAGCCTGCTCTATCAGGGAGAGATCCAGCAGACAATCGCCAAAACACTGCTGCCAAATTACGACGTCTTCGATGAACGCCGCTATTTTCGACCGGCCGAAGATGTGCAACTTGTGGAATTCAACGGGAGGAAGCTCGGCGTCCATATTTGCGAGGATGCCTGGTACGGCCAGCCGGAAACGTTCTACCACGAACGCCATCTGTGCGAGTTCGATCCCGTTCAACGGCTGATGGATCGCGGGGCGGAACTGCTGATTAACCTTTCGGCCAGTCCGTTCGAAGTCGGCAAACTCGATCGGCG
The DNA here is from genome assembly GCA_017795105.1 of Planctomycetaceae bacterium. Lineage (GTDB taxonomy): Bacteria > Planctomycetota > Planctomycetia > Planctomycetales > Planctomycetaceae > Rubinisphaera. The sequence continues at coordinate 2,720,891 of CP051247.1, read as the reverse complement.
ACATCAGCTGATGCAGGACCATTGCCGACGCGGTCAGGTTCCGGCGGTTTTCGTGAATCAAATTGGCGGCAACGATGACCTCGTCTTCGACGGGGGCAGCTTTGTGGTCAACTCAGAGGGGGAGATTGTTCATCAATCCGCCTCCTTCGTCGAGAAAGTCGAGACTCTCGAGCTGGAGTCGCTGACCGAGCCGCTCAGCAAGGTCACGCTTCCCCGCGATGAGCAGTTGTTTCATGCACTCGTTCTCGGCCTGCAGGACTACGCCCGCAAATCGGGCTTCAAGGAATGCGTTCTTGGATTGTCAGGAGGGATCGACTCCGCGGTGGCAAGCATGCTCGCTGCCGAGGCGTTCGGCCCCGAACACGTGCATACGCTGATGATGCCGTCGCGCTACAGCAGTGGACACTCCGTTGCGGACTCTGAAGAGCTGGCCCGCAATATTGGAATTGAAGCAATCAAAGTTCCGATCGATGAGATCCACAAAGCGTACGAGCGCACGGTTTGTGTGCAGGAGGATCTGGCAAGAGACCCGGGAGGACTCCCTGATCAGAATCTGCAGGCCCGCATCCGTGGGGCCATGGTGATGATCCGCAGCAACGCGAACGGCTGGCTGCCGCTGGCGACTGGTAACAAAAGCGAACTGGCGGTCGGCTATTGCACTCTCTATGGCGACATGGCGGGAGGCTTCGCTGTGTTGTGCGATGTGTTGAAACGGGATGTTTACGCGCTGGCCCGCTTTGCCAACGATCGTGCGGGGCGTGAGTTGATTCCCGAGCATATCATCACCAAGGCTCCCAGTGCCGAGCTTGCTCCGAATCAGTTTGATCAGGACTCGTTGCCTCCTTATGACATTCTCGATGGCATTCTCGAATTGCTGGTGGAGAAGGAACTTTCTCTGCACGATGTCTCGCGGCACTATCCGGAAGAGACCGTGAAGTGGGTGCTTCGCAAGCTCGATCAGAATGAGTTCAAGCGTCGCCAGATGCCGCCGGGAATCAAGCTGACACGACGGGCTTTCGGGAGCGGACGCCGCATGCCGATGGCGGCCCGTTATACCGCTCCTCCAGAGATCGAAACGGGAGGTGCGTCGTGAGTGAGCAGGAAGAACCACAATGGCTGCCCGATCTGCGGAAGGGGAGTGAAGCGGCCCTGTCGCAGTGCTTTGCCGAGTTCCGCCCGCGGCTGGAGCGGATCGTTTCGTTCCGCCTGTCGCCGCAACTTTCGACACGACTCGATATCGACGATGTGCTGCAGGACGCGTATCTTGCTGCCGCCCAGCGGATCGAACATTGCGACACGACCTCGGCTCAATCGGTCTTTGTCTGGCTGCGGCTCGTCGTGCAGCAGACGTTGATCGATCTTCATCGAAAGCATGTCCAGGCAGCCGGTCGTGACATTCAGCGTGAGGTGAGAGCCGACCGGACCGATCCGGGAACCTCGGGCTGTATCGCCGGTCATCTGGTGTCGCAGGTCAGTTCACCGAGCATGTCGCTGAAACGGGACGAAATGAACGCCCGGCTGATGCAGGCTCTGGAGCAGATGGAATCGACCGATCGCGAAGTTCTCGCCCTTCGACACTTCGAAGATCTCTCGAACAACGAAGTGGCGCAGACGCTCGACATCTCGGTCAAGGCGGCCAGCATCCGCTATATCCGCGCCCTGAAGAAGCTCAAGGGCATCATGGACTCCTTCACCGACCTCGGTTTCCAGCCGTAAGACGCTTCCCGCGGGGAGATCCACAGCCGCGACAAAAGTCAGGCGGCCATGTTGCGGTCTTCGTTCTCTTCACTCGCTGCAGGGGACTGATTCAGGTCTTCGATCTGCTCGAGCAGATCGCGAATGACGCGTTCGGTTTCGCGACGTTCGCTGCTCCGTTTCCGCTGAGCAGCTTCCCACTCGCGACGAGCCGCCTGAACGCGGGTCCGTTCCTGATCGGCCAGTGTCCGGTGGTGTTCCCATTTGATGAGACTCTCGTGAATCCACTTTCGGGTCGAGGCTTCCAGCGACCGGGTTTCCTCGTAACGACCGCGAAGTTCGGCAAAGTCCTGCTGCAGTGCTTCCGAAGCCGAGGCGAGTGTCTGCCGGGCTGACTCGAACTCTTCGCTCAACTGCTCGCGAATGTTCTCGAGCCGGGCTTCGTCAAAGGCGTCTTCCTGCTCGGCTGCGATCTCGCTGCGGAGGGCTTCGGTCTGAAGTCTCAAGAGCAGGGTGTCGCGATGAGTGTCTTCGATTTCGAGCCGCACCTGCTGAAGTCGTTCCTGCTGATGGAGTACGAATTCCTGTTGTCGGGTGATGAGCGTCTGCTGTTCTTCGAGTCGCTGTTCGAGCTGACTGCGGTACACGAGCCACTCGGCTCCTTCCCGTTCCAGTTCGTTCCGCTGAGCTTCGAGTGCGGTCGTTTCTTCTTCCAGCTGTTCGCGGACGGCTCGTTCTTCACGCATCAGGCTGTCGCTGCGTTCGTCGAGCAACTGTCGGGCCCGGCTGAGTTGCTGCCGCAGACGACGGTTTTGTTCGGCAAACGTCTGCAGTGACTGCTGGGTCTGCTGGGCTTCGAGTTGTGCCTGATGTCGGCGCCGCTCGAACTGATTCCGCAATCGTTCGAGATGATCTTCCTGCAGTCGCAGACGGCGAGTTGCCTGATTCTGCTGCTGGCTGATCTCTTCGAGCTGAACGCGGCAGAACTCTTCGAATTCTTCCCGCTTCGTCGCCAGCATCTGATCGGCTTCGTTCTGGACGCGAGAGATCTCTTCGAGCCGCGAGGTTCGCAGGTGCTCCAGCTCGGATTCCGTTTCGCGGACGTGCTCTTCGTAGCTGCGTTTTTCGCGTTCCAGCGCGTCTCGCTCGTTGTCGACCGATTCCCGGTCCTGTTCGATCAAGCGGCTCTCGGCCGCCACTTTCTGCTCACGGTCCTGAACGGCTTCTTCGCGTTCGGTGACTTCGGTCTCCCGCTGAGCGAGGTCGAGTTTGGTCTGTTCAACCCATTTAGAAAATCTTGCCTGACGTTCGGTCAGCTCGTCCGACTTTTCGTTGAGTTGCGATTCCTGGTGCTCGAGCTCGGCCAGACGCAGTCGCAACTGGTCGAAAATGCGGCCGGCATCGGCAAGAAGCGGATCGGCCGGGCGGCCACCAGCCGGCAGTGCAGGACTGGCGGGGCGGAGTGAAGAATGTTCACCCGCCTGCGAAGCAGCGGGGCTGTTCGACTCCCGGGATTCCTGGCCGGGAACGGACGACGCCGACCCCGGGAGGGATCGGCGCGCGTTGGATTCAGACTCGTGGCTCACGTGGGACTCCCTTCCCTGCGTGTATCACTGCAGCGTGGAAACGCTGTGCAAATCGGTATTACGGGCGACGTTCGCCGCGGAGCCGATTATAGATGCTTTTCCAGAGTTGCTGCAAGTTGCTCTTTCGGCACGACGCCGGTCAGTCGTTCGACCAGTTCGCCTTCTTTGAAGATCATCAGGGTCGGAATGGCGCTGATGCCGTGCTCGGAAGCGATGTTCGGGTTGTCATCGGTGTTGAGTTTGCCGACGCGGGCCTTGCCCTTGTACTGATCGGCCAGCTCTTCGATGGTCGGGGTCAGCATTTTGCAGGGGCCGCACCACGGGGCCCAGAAATCGACGAGAACGGTCTGATTGCCCTGCAATACTTCCGTTTGGAAATTGTCGTCGGTAAACTCGATCACATTGCCGGCCATAACTCTGGTCCAATCCTTTACTAAATTTGTGTCTCTATCGGTCCCGTCAGAACCGGATTTACGGACTTGCTTATTCAGACCGATCGCTCTGAAAAAAGACGTCACGGCCGTTGATCAATGCCGTATTATAGGTCGGACCAGTCAGGTGTCAACGTTCTCCCAGACGCCCCGACTGACCGGGCATTCACCCCGACAGGATCCCATTTCATGCATCAAATCAGGCAGCCAAGGCGAATTGCAGTTTCTGCACGAAATGCATGCCCTCCGCAACTGCATCGCTGTCTGGCTCTGATTTTCGCTCTGGGACTCTCGACACTTCCCGCCGTTACCCTGTTCGCCCAGTCTCCATTCGATTCGCCAACTCCGTCGGCTTCCCCGTTTGATACACCGGCTGGGCAAAATGAACCGCCTGCGGGGATGGGAGTGCCTGGTGTATCGGTCCGCGATATCAGTCCCTGGCTCCGCGATGTGCCCATCAAGACGAGCCGGGCCGGGTTTCTGCCCGAAGAGAACGAACTGTATTACCGAGTGCTCGCCTACGCCCGCACGGCCGATCCGCAGGCCGTTCGCGAGGCGGCGGTCGAATTTCTGAAAGAGCGGCGGGAGCAGTCGAGGTACAAGCATCTCCCGCTTGAAGAGTTTCCGGTTTATGTCGATATGTATCTGGATCCGGAAGCTTATCAGGGGCGACCGGTTGTGATGACCGGCCATATCCAGCGGGCGGTCGTCAGCGAAGCCGGGAAGAACGATTTTGCGATTAACCAGCTTTGCGAGACCTGGCTGTTTACCGATGACTCGCAGGCCAACCCCACAGTCGTGCTTTCGACCGATCTGCCGAAAGGTTTCCCAGTCGGCGAACAGGCGGTCGATCATGTGACCGTCACTGGTTACATCTACAGGATGTATACCTACGAAGCTCGCGATACCGGCCGCTTCGCTCCCGTGCTGATGGCCAACCACATCGACTGGAAATCTCCGGCAGCTGCGGAACCCGACTACTCGTGGATCACGATTCTGCTCATCGGCATCGGACTGGCGATCTTCAGTCTGTTCATCGCCCTCACGCTTCATCAGCAATGGCTGCTCGCACGCGAGTCGAAGCGGACGCCGTTCGAAGAGTTGGATGGCACGCCGCCGAAGTCGTTCGGCACCGGCAACGAAGGCTCGGCCAAACGCTGATTCATCCCGCACCTCTTCTCCTCTGGATGCCCTACAAGACTCTTTCATGACTGAGACTTATCCCCCTTCGCAGCCACTTGGGCGGCCCATTCGGCTGGCCGTCCTTATATCAGGCGGCGGCACCACGCTCGATAACTTCATGACGCGAATCCAGAACGGTTCGCTCTCTGCTGAAGTCTCGCTGGTCATCGCCTCGCGGCCCGATTGTGGTGGCGTCGGCAAAGCAGAAAAGTACGGACTGCCGCTTGAAGTCTGCGCCCGGAAAGAGTTCCGCGATACCGCCAGCTTCAGCGAACGCATCTTCGATCTGTGCCGCGAGCATCAGATCGATCTCGTCATCCTCGGCGGCTTTCTCTGCCTGCTCCGAATTCCGGACGACTTCCTCAACCGCGTGATGAACATTCACCCGTCGTTAATCCCCGCGTTCTGCGGCAAGGGGTTCCACGGCTCGCACGTGCACGAAGCCGCCTGGCAGCGCGGCGTGAAGATCGCCGGCTGTACGGTCCACTTCGCCGACAACGAATACGACCACGGCCCGATCATCGTCCAGCGCGTCACATCAATCGCCTACAGCGACACGCCAACCGAGATCGCCGCCAGGGTCTTCCAGGAAGAGTGCGAAGCCTACCCGGAAGCCATCTCGCTGTTCGCCCAGGGCCGCCTCCGCGTCGAAAACCACCGCGTCGAGATCGTTTAACAGCTGTCGGGCAGGCTCCCGCCTGCCGAGGGTTACTGTGATCTGATCGAGAAATTAGGCCGGCCTGAACTTCCGGAGGGGTGGCATAGACATTCCTGTCTGTGCGAAATTGACGATTCATCTCATTCGCAGTCGATCCACTCATTGCGAGTTCTCAACGACTCGATTCCGCAGCCATGTTTTCCGTCCACAGACAGGAATGTCTGTGCCACTGACTGAAATTGACGGGAACCCCTGACGTCAATAAGGGAGGCGGGGCACGAACCACAAGCATCTGGAGTCCCGGTCATGATTAGGCTTTCGACTGCCGCACTCCACTGAAGTTGATGTTCCTCCCTCGAGAATTAGGGGTGGCCCCCGTGCCGTAGCGGCGGCATCCTGCCGCCGAATGGGCTTTCCACGTCGAGACGCGGCGAATGGGATTTGACAGTATTTCTCTAGTTGAGAGCGCCGACGCATTGAATGCAACCACGCTCTCTCGGCGGCAGGATGCCGCCGCTACGAGGCCCCATCACACGCAGAGCGATCGACTCTCGGCCTGTTCAAACCACGGGGGTGGCCCTGATAGCTGTGCTATCAGAGCGGCGAAGCCGCAGGAAGACGCAACAGACGCGTACCTCGACGTACAGCCGGCCGTTGGCTCTTAGATAACGACATCCTCTCACAACAAGGCGTCAAACCCCGCTTCGCCGACGGCTGCGCCGCCCCGAAAGAATCTTTCGGGGCCACCCTTTTATCTGCGCCGAGAGGAAGGGGTCTACTGAAGTTGATCAAAAAGTGTAAGGCTCAATCTGAGGTGGCCGCCACGATCGGCCGGAGCCTGCCCTACGGATGTTGTTTCGTCGTCCTTGCATCCATTACATGGTTCTCGTCTTCCATAATCTTGTCGTTGTCTGAGTTCCGCTGCGCATAGCGCGATAGAACGAACAGCATCAGGATCAGCAGTACGATGCCGGTGACAATCCGAAACAGCAGCTGTGCCGGTTCAATCCCGGCGAACGTCCTGTGGTCAACCGTCTGCAGTGACACCGGGAGATCGTCCACCAGCCATTTTTCCTGGAACCGTTCATCGACGGGTTCCCCGGCAGCGATCCAGCGGGCTTCGTCGGCTGCGACGAGTGCTCTCAACTCCAGCGCCTGCGGGCGTTCGGTTCGATAGTTTTCCTCGAGCTTCTCCCACGGCACGTTCTCCTGCATGCGGATCGCGTCTCTGGCCTGCTCGGTGTAGTATTTGGCCGCGTAGGTCCAGCCGGTTTCGCGTGCCCCCTCTGCAGCCGTGAGATAGGCATAAGCGGCCAGTCGCTGCTGTGTCGGTTTCCCGACAACCCGACGTTCCAGAAGCGAGCCCAGTGCGGCAAGCAGAATTGGCGAGTCGGCTCGTCCGAACCGCAGCATTCCAACAATCGCTTCACGAGCCTCCTCATACGAGATCGATTCGGGGTCGATCCCTTCCACGACTATCGGTCTGTTCGTGATCAAGTCGTCCCCTTCCACGACTGACTGTCCGTTCTTGATCACCAAGAGGTAAATCTCAAACGACTCTTCGGGCGGCATCCAGCCGTTCTCCGTCATCGATTGTCGAGCCCAGTCGATCACGAGGATCTGATACCGCTCGCGGCCGAAGTGAGCTTCAGGATTGATCTCCAGGGCTCGTCGCAGATGAACGAGTCCTTCATCGAGTCGACCGGCATGGACCAGGACCGTGCCGAGGTTGGCGAGCGTTTCATAACGATCGGGATCCATGGCGAGGGCCCGTTCCATAATCTCGATTGCTTCACTCGAACGCTCCAGGCGGTCGTAACTGACGGCGAGGTCATCGTAAAGCGGCAACCGGGCGGGATCATCGTCCGGCAACTCGTCCAGCCGCCGCAGCCGATCGGCGATTCGCCATTCATCGTAAGCGGGCGAATGCACCGGAAAGAAACCGATCACCGCCTCATGCACCCCCGGCATCCGCGCCCGCTCCTGAGCCAGCGTGTCGTTATCCCACAGACACGCGTGAGCCGATGGCGCGATTGCAATAACGATGAATAGCGGCACGATCGCGATCAGACGGCGGATGTCACAAGGAAGTCTGAACCGGTTCATAGTCAATGCTCTCCTGGCGAATGAGTGCGGACCAAGCGTTGAGAAAGATCAATCGGCCGGCAACGGTGCTGCCGACTGTTTGCGATTCTTGCGGCGCTTTGTTTCCCGTTGACCTCGTATGATGAGCCAGACAATCAGGGCTACAAAGAGAACTGGAATGCCGATCAAGAGCGAGTTGATTGTGAATGCGAGCCGCTGCATACCCTCTGGCGAAGGCATTTTTGCGGGTGTTTCGACGGCGTGGGGAATAAAAGCGATCGGTAACGAATCTGTCAGCCATTTCTCATGGTAGAGGTCGTCAACGGGCTTGCCCGCCTCAATCCATGCGAGTTCGTCGGCTTCCACAGCCTTCTGCAGGGCAATGGCCTGTTCCCGTTCCGCGGAATAATTGATCTGCAGTTGCTCCCAAGTGATCTTTTCCTGCCAGGCGAGCGCCCCCTCCGCACGGTTCCTGTCATGAGTTGCCAAGTCAGTCCAGTTGAGCGATTCTGCGTGTTCTGCAGCTCTTAAGTACGCACGAGCTGCCAGTCGCTGTTGTCCAAATTCAAGAAGATTCTCGCACATCGTGGCATGGAGTATCGAACCTAATGCCGTCAAGAGGATCGGAGAGTCGGACTGACCGAAGCGAAGCATTCCCAGAATTGCTTTGGTGGCCTCCTCATCCGAGACGCAATCCGCATCAACGCTTTTCACTTCAACCTTTCGGTCTTCGATGTCGGAAAGGTAGTCATGGAATTCCTGCTCCGGCGGCATCCACCCGTCTTCTGTCAACGTCGGGCGTGCCCACTCGATGATGAGAATCTGATAACGCTCTCGGCCGAAATGGGCATCGGGATTGATGGTGATCGCTTTTCGCAGATAGTCGAGACCCTCGTCCAGTCGGCCGGCGTGGACCAGGACGGTACCCATGTTCGACAACGTCTCGTAGCGGTCGGAGTCGATTTTCAATGAGTCTTCGAGAACTGCGATTGCTTCCGTCTGCTGCCCGAGTCTGTCGTAACTCACGGAGAGATCGTCGTAGAGCGGAAGACGCAGTTCCGTTTCGGCCGGAAGCTTTTCGAGTCGTTTCAGGCGATCGGCGATTCGCCATTCGTCATAAGCCCGGGAGTGAACCGGCATAAACCCGATCACCGCTTCATGCACGCCCGGCATGCGGGCCCGCTCTTCGGCCAGCGTATCATGATCCCAACGACAGGCGTGGGCGGTTGATGCTGTCAGCGACAGGCAAAATACGCCGCAACTGAAAAGCAGAAATGGGAGACCGAGACGGTCCGAAAGATGATGGGGCATGGTTTCCTTCCTCAGACGGGACAGTCCATCGATCATGCTTATTTGGCGCACGGGTGTCAATCACATTCCAACAGTGGGGAGGGGTTGTCGCTGGGACTTGAATAACTGGCATGATCGTCAGGATGCCTGCAGAGCGAGCCGGAGAACGCGTTCATTCCGTTCGTTCGCACCGATCTTGTGCAGGGACAGTTTGGGAGGTCCGGTCGGGATGATGGCGGGGACGTGCGCAGCCGATTGAAGAAGAGAATCGTTCCGTAGTTTCGCAGTTCTGAATGTTGTCCCTGTTATGCCTCGCGAACAGAAAGTCGGCCTCACGATGATCATCATGATCGTCGGTTTTGCCGGAGCGTTCTGCTTCCGCAAGCCGACCGAGGATCAGGCTGCGCCCCCCGAACTTCGGCGGGAAGGGATGATTAACGAACAGATTGCCGAGTTCCGCACGCGACCGTATCTGCCGGGGCTCGATCATCAGCGGGAACAGGCCGCCCCTGCTCAGGATGATCCACTTCGTCAGCAGCTGGCCGCCTGGAACCTCGAAGCCGAACGCGATCCGCAAACGCCGGTTCCGGCTCCGATTGGCATGCTGATTCCGGTTGATTCGCCGCGATCGAGTCGTCCGACCGCGCGGCCCACGCCCACGCCGCCCGCTCCAATGCAGACCGTTTCGCGTGATGAGCCGAGTGTTCCGGAACCGCAGGAACCAGCGACGGCGACGCATACGGTTCAGCCCGGCGAGACGTTGAGCGGAATTGCATACAAGTACTACGGCTCGGCGTCGAAGTATCTTGCGCTGTACGAACTGAATCGCGATGTGCTGTCCAGTCCGAACGATCTGCGGCCAGGGATGACGCTGAAGATTCCGACGAAATCGACAAAGGCCTCGCAGCCGGAAGAAGTGCGGGAGGCCAAGTCCCCTCCCGCGCCTCAGGTCTCTCAGCAGAACACGGCTCAGGGGCATTTCATTGTGGACGCCTGGGAGGAGCCTGAGGCTGAGCAGGACACGGAGCCGGTCGAGAACATGTTCGTCCCGGCTCGAACGAACCCGTTCAATCAGGCACGCGGCGAGAGTGCCTACTGGGGAACGCCGACCTACCGCTGATTGTGTCTGCGTTTGCACCGCGATTTCTTCGTCCGGCATTCGACTCGGGGCGACTGGAGTGGACTACGCGCGGCTCGCCGTCACGTGTCGGCGCGGTCCCGACATGAGGACTGGAGTCGTTCGGCTGCCACGGCTTCGGTGTTCTGTGTTTCCCGGAACGGGGCCGTGCCGGATCGACAACGCGAGGATCCTGCTTCGGATCGAGCGGAACATAAGGCGACCGTCGGAGGAGGATCTCGCGGATCCGCCAGAGTTGCCCCTGTTTCCGCCAGCGGTCGAAGTACGTGTAGCACGTTTCCCAGGCCGGGAAGTCGTGAGGCAGCATTCGCCAGGTGCAGCCCGTGCTCCAACGGTAGTTGATGGCGTTGATGACTTCCCGCAGATCAGTGCTCCGTTTCCGGCCGCGTGATTGCGATGCTTCGATCAGCGGGCTGATCAGTTTCCAGCGGGCATTGGTGATGTCGCTGGGGTAAGACTTTCTGCGTGACATACGTGCAACTCCAACACCGATCGATCATCCCGACCGGCGGCTGTGAATCTGAAAAGAAGGGCCTCCCTGCCGGCCAACTCCGTAAGTTCCGACGGCTGCTGTTTGAATACGCTGCTGCGTCGATCGATTAACGCCTCTGCCTCACGACTGCTCGCTGCCCGGAGGGATCTGTCGCAAACGTTCCATTTCCGGCTTCATCCATCGCCGGCAAAGTTCGGTCATCGGAATCTGATTCCGAGCCGCCTCGTGTCGCATCGCCCGCCAGTCCGACACCGGGATGAAAATCGAGATCTGCTTCCGCGCTTCGCCCCGATTGGCTGCTTCTCCACCCACTGCTCAGCCCTCCTCATTTCCTCGAAAGCCATTGACAAAGAAACTGCATGAGTGTACAGATGCTAGGTCTGGTACAGAGTGGCTGTCAATAAAAACTTTACACTTGTATACATTTTGGCGAGGATTGACAGACTTCTCGCAAGATTGCACGTCGAAATACGAGTGGTGAGCGATGGAACAGAACAAAGCTGAACAAAACCAGACAGAGCAGGAGCGTTTGCTCTGGTCCAGGATTGAACGCTACTGCGTTGAGAACGGCTGGACGATCAGTCGTCTGGCCGAGGAGTCAGGAGTCTCGCGAACGACACTGCACCAGTGGCAACAGCGGGGGCGTTGCAAGCCGCGGAATACGACGCTGTTCAAGCTCGCGAAAGCTCTTTCGGTTTCGCCGGCGGTGCTCAAGAGTGAAGCCTCCGGCACGGAAGTCCGTTCTACCGAATCGTTGTCTGATACCGACTGGCGTCCGCTGTGGCCTCCTTTGCCGGGCGAGTTGATGTCGGCGGAACTGCAGCGTGAGTTTAATCGTCAGACCAATGGCACGATTGAAGATGTGTGTCGCGAGTCGCCGGACTTGTTTGCTGGCTGGTCGGAGCAGGAATGGGACGAGCTGTTCAGCACGTTCGGCGTGGGGGGCGAACTGAATGAGGACGGCGTTCGTGAACAGGCCGGCTTCATCAATCGGAAGCGGGAAACCCTGTATCAGGTCCAGGTGCTGCTGGAAACTCATCTGGCCGACGCGGCGCGAGCCGTGATTCAGTCGTTGTACGATTCCGTGCAATGCGCCAATGGGGATGCGGGTCCCAAGTAGGGCCGTCTTCCACAGGCGGAGACGCTTCCCGGTGCGTCAAAGAGACAGTTCGACAGGACTTCAACGGGCAATAGCTGCTTCCTGTGACTTCGTCACCCAGACGTGCACGTCTGGGCCATCCGTTAAGGGGTTGTCAACACGGGTGGACCGGGTCGCACTCACGGTCGAGTAAGGGCTTTTCAACAGGGACGTCGGTTGATGCACAAACAGGAATGTCTGTGCTACCCTGCCGGAACGGGGTGTTGAGAAGCGGGCCGAGAGATGCGAGGTGGATCTCGATCGGCGAGTTGCTGCGGTGTTTGGATGCCGGTCCTGCGGGCAGCGGAACTATCGCTTGAGGATGGCGAGAAGACGGCGGTTGCGTTCGAGGTCTTCGTCTTTGGCGGTCTGCTCTGCTGCGGTGGTGACCGAGCGATTCAGAGCTTCATTGAATGCCGCTTCGACTTTCGCGGTGTCGAAGGAGCCGAGTTCCTGAGCGCGGTTGGTCAGCAGCGTGACGGCGTGACCCTTCACCTGGGCGAAGCCGCCCTCGATGAAATAGCGGAGTTGACCGGTCTGGGTTTCGACCTGGAGTTCGCCGGTGCCGAGACGGCCGACCATGGGAGCACGGCCAGGAAGAATTCCGATCTGACCATCTTCCAGAGGGAACTGCAGCGAAGTCGCGCCCGTGCTGAGCAGGGTCTTCTCCGGCGTGACGACGGTCAGTTCGATGGTATTGGCAGCGATCATGGCTCAGTCTTATCGATACTTAGGAGGCTGGTCGATTCACAACTTCGCAGAGGAAGGGTTCAAACAATCGTAGCGGCGGCATCTTGCCGCCGAATGGACGCCGATCTGGACATCCAACTCGTTTTCATCGGACTTCTGAGAGCTCGGTGGAACCGAAACGTTGAATTGTCAGCCACCCGCAATCGGCGGCAGGATGCCGCCGCTACACTTATCGGTCTCAAAAACACACATCCATTGAAACGGGCGTCGTCTCAAGGTGCTTCAGCAGTGCTTCTCCGGATGTGTGTTGAACGTCGGCTGCCGGTCAACGGCAGTTGCTTCATTCGCGTCTTACTGCTGCTCAGCCATCTTCTTGGCTTGTTCGGCAGCTTCCTGAACACCCCCGACGTACAGGAAGGCCTGTTCCGGCAGGTGGTCCCAGGTTCCGTCGCAGATCTGCTCGAAGCTTTCGATCGTTTCCTGCAGCGGGGTGATTTTACCCGGCTTGCCGGTGAACGGTTCGGCCACGAGGAACGGCTGCGACAGGAAGCGTTCGATGCGGCGTGCGCGGTGCACGATCAGTTTGTCTTCTTCGCTCAGTTCTTCGACACCCAGAATCGCGATGATGTCCTGCAGTTCGCGGTAACGCTGCAGAATCTGCTGCACGCGCTGAGCGACGGCGTAGTGCCGTTCGCCGACGTACTGCGGATCGAGAATTCGGCTCGAAGAGGCCAGCGGGTCGATGGCCGGGTAAATCCCCTTTTCGGAGATCTTACGTTCGAGGTAAATGAAGGCATCCAGGTGGGCAAACGCCGTGGCTGGAGCGGGGTCGGTCGGGTCGTCGGCCGGCACGTACACGGCCTGCACCGAAGTAATGGCCCCACGCTTGGTCGAAGTAATTCGTTCCTGAAGAGCTCCCAGTTCGGTGCTCAGCGTCGGCTGGTAACCCACGGCACTCGGCATACGTCCGAGAAGTGCGGACACTTCCGAACCGGCCTGAGAGAAGCGGAAGATGTTGTCGACGAACAGCAGGGTGTCGGTTCCGGTCGTATCGCGGAACCATTCAGCCATCGTCAGAGCGGACAGAGCGACTCGCAGACGGGCTCCCGGTGGTTCGTTCATCTGACCGAAGACCATGCAGGTCTGCTCGATGACGGAACGACCGGTGTCACCGATCTTGGTTTCCTGCATTTCCAGCCAGAGGTCGTTTCCTTCACGGGTCCGTTCCCCGACGCCGGCGAAGACCGAGTAACCCCCGTGAGCCGAAGCGATACGGGCGATGAGCTCGGTCAGAATCACGGTCTTACCGAGACCCGCTCCACCGAACAGACCGGCTTTACCACCGCGGACGAACGGGGTGAGCAGGTCGACCACTTTGATCCCGGTTTCGAAGAGTTCGGTCTTCGAGCTCAGGTTTTCCAGAGCCGGCGAATCGCGGTGAATCGGCCAGCGTTCTTCGGTTTCCACCGGACCACGGCCATCGATGGCGTCGCCCAGGACGTTGAAGACGCGTCCCAGAGTTCCCTTACCGACAGGCACGGAGACCGGAGCCCCGGTATCGGTGACGTCCATGCCACGAACCATCCCTTCGGTCGACCCGAGAGCGACGCAGCGAACACGACCGCCGCCGAGGTGCTGCTGCACTTCGCCGGTGACGTTGATCTGGGTGCCCTTCACGTTCGAATCGACGACGAGAGCGTTGTAGATATCGGGAAGTGCATCAGCAGCAAACTCGGCGTCAAAGGTAGAGCCGATGATTTGAGTCACCTTGCCGATGTTCTGGGCCGTTGCGGTTGCCATGGGAAAAACCTCGAAAGTTTCTGATCAAACTGTCTGTAGAATGTATGCTGTTGCAGAACTCAGGGCTCTTATTCGAGAGCCGCTGCTCCGCCGATAATTTCGCTCAGTTCCGATGTAATCTGCGACTGGCGGGCCCGGTTGTAGCGGGTCGACAGGCTGCCGATCATTTCGTCGGCGTTTTCCGTGGCGCCCTTCATGGCAACCATGCGGGCAATTTGTTCGCTGACCGCGGCATCGAGGAAGCACTTAAAGAGCTTCGCTTTGAAGGCCGCTGGCACGATTTCTTCCAGAATCGCTTCGGCACTTGGCAGGAACTCGTAGTCCACTGAATGCGAGGCAGCCGAGTCGTCGGTTCCAGCCGTCAGGTTCTCGAACGGCAACAGGGTTTCGCGAACCGCATTCTGTCGCGAAATGCTCTGGAACTGGGTGTAGACGACTTCGATGCGATCGACGACTCCACTGGTGTAGAGCTCGGCGAAACGGCTGGCGAGTTCGTCGACTTCTTCGAAGGTCGGCTTGTCTTCAAAGTGTGTGAAGGCCCGGTCGACCGGCTTGCCTTCGAATTTGAAGTAGGCCAGTCCTCGCTTGCCGGAGACTTCGAGGTTCACATTGCGGCGATCGCGATCGAGCTCCCGCAACCGCTGACCAGCTTGACGCAGGACGGCGGAGTTGTAGCCGCCGCAGAGACCGCGGTTCGAAGTCAGGACGAGCACGAGCACGCGTTCTTCCGAATCGCGACGTTCGAGCAGCGGGTGCGAGAAGGAGAGATCGGCGGCGGCGAGGTCGCCCACGATTTCTGCGATCTTCTCGGTGTACGCTTTCGCTTCGGCTGCGCGGTCCATCGCCTTCTTGAATCGGGCGGTGGCAATCAGCTCCATCGTCCGCGTAATCTTGCGGATGTTCTTGACGGCCTTGAGCCGTTTGATAATTGCGCGTGCTTTAGCCATGAATCAGAGCTATCCGAATTGTCTCGGGTCAGGCCGCGTCCCGATGGACGCGGCGACGTTTCTGCCAGTACTTACGCCGTGACGAGGCTGCCGGACTCGGAGTCCTCGAACAGCTTGTGAACCTGGTTCCACCACTCCTTCAGAGCCGAAGTCAGCATGGACGCTGTTTCGTCATCGAGAGCCTGGGTGTCCACGATTCGCTGCCGGACTTCCGACTTCTGTTCCGACATGAACTGCAGCATGTTCTTTTCGGCTTCCGGCACCCGGGAGACGGGAACCTTGTCGAAGTAGCCTTTGCTACCGGCGAAGATCGACATGACCTGATCTTCGACTTCCATCGGCTGGTACTGTGGCTGCTTCAGCAGTTCGACCATGCGGTAACCGCGATCGAGCTGAGCCTGGGTGGCTTTGTCGAGTTCGGTACCGAGCTGGGCGAACGCTTCGAGTTCACGGAAGGCGGCCAGGTCGAGCTTCAGGCTACCGGCCACTTTCTTCATGGCTTTGATCTGAGCGTTACCACCGACGCGGGACACGCTGATCCCGACGTTAATGGCGGGACGAACGCCGGAGAAGAACAGGTCCGGTTCGAGGTAGATCTGACCGTCGGTAATCGAAATCACGTTGGTCGGAATGTACGCCGAAACTTCCCCTTCGAGCGTTTCGATGATCGGCAGAGCGGTCATCGAGCCGCCGCCGAGTTCATCGGACAGCTTGGCGGAACGTTCGAGCAGACGGCTGTGGCAGTAGAACACGTCCCCGGGGTAGGCTTCGCGACCCGGCGGGCGACGCATCAGCAGCGACAGTTCGCGGTAGGCGACAGCCTGCTTGGAGAGGTCATCGTAAACGACCAGGGTGTGCTTGCCGTTGTACATGAAGTACTCGGCCATGGCGGCCCCGGCGTAAGGAGCGATGTACTGCATCGAAGCCGGATCGGACGAGGCGGCCGAGACGACGATCGTGTAGTCCATGGCACCGTGTTCGGTGAGGACGTCGACGACACCAGCGATCGAAGCGGCACGCTGACCACAACCGACATAGACGCAGATAACGTCCTTGCCCTTCTGGTTCAGGATTGCGTCGATAGCGACGGCGGTTTTACCGGTCTTCCGGTCGCCGATGATCAGTTCGCGCTGACCACGTCCGACAGGCGTCATGGCATCGACGGCCTTGATCCCGGTCTGGAGTGGCTGCTTAACGGGCTGACGATCGACCACGCCTGGTGCGGCGGTTTCGAGAGGACGGGAATCGCCAGAGACGATCGGGCCCTTGCCGTCGAGCGGGTTCCCCAGCGGGTCGACCACACGACCGACCATCGCGTCCCCGACGGGAACGGACAGCAGGGTGCCGAGCGATTTGACTTCATCGCCTTCGTTGATCTTCAGGTAATCGCCGAGCACAACGACCCCGACGGAGTTCTCTTCGAGGTTGAAGACGAACCCGTTGATGCCGCCTTCGAACTCGACCATTTCACCGGCCATGGCCCCGGTCAGGCCGTAGCAACGGGCGATGCCGTCGCCGACCTCGGTGACAATGCCGACTTCACGCGTTTCGAGCTGGGAACCGAAGTTCTCAACTTCCTTCTGAATGACTGAAGCGATTTCGTCCGCTTTGAATTTCATTGACATACCTCTGGCGAAGTTGGCTGCGGAGCTGGCCGAGCCGGTTTCTGAGGGAACTATCGTAAACGGTATCGCCGACCTGAATAACCAGGCCCCCCAGCAGCGAGGGATCGATCTCCACCTGGAGGACCGGTTCGGCAGCTAAAAAGTTGGCAAGATGCTGCCTGATCTGCTCAAGCTTGTCATCGGGAATTGGGGTCGCGGAGCGAACCGTGACCGCGCGGCGACCAGCACGCTGCATTTGCTCGTCGACACAGACATCGAAGATGACGCGGATCAGATCGAGTCGTTCGTGATGAGCCAGAACCTTGAGGAAGCTGGCGAAGACCTGCGAAGCGTGCGGTACTACCGTGCGATTCAACAGTTCGACTTTCGTCTCAGCCGAAATCATCGGGGAAATGAGCTTACGCTCGAAATCCGGATAGGCATCGAGAACATCGTGAATGAAGGAGCGGAATTCGTCCACGCGGCCGTCGCCGGAAGGCTCGCCACTGGCATCGAGAAAACCATCGGCGTAAACCTGTGCGATCGCCTTCATGCTGGGATCTTCCAGCACGCTGGGAACGCGAACACGCTTGTCGGTCGAATCGATCATGCCGCTATTTCACTTCGAAGTTCATCAGAGTGCGGCACACTGAGCCCGGACAAAGGGCGGCGTCCGCGGAAAACACGCACTATCGGTTGAGCTGAGCGAGTGATTCGTCGATCAGCCGGTTACGGTCGTCATCGGTCAGAGCCCGACCGATCACATGTTCGGTTGCCGTGGCAACCTGGCCGGTCATGGACTGGAACAGATCGTTGAGAGCCTGATCGCGAGCCCGGTTGATCTCTTCGAGAGCACGATGCCTGGTGGCATCGGCTTCTTTCTGAGCGGACGCGACGATTTCGGACTTGGTGTGCTCGGCATCACGCCGTGCTTCCGCGAGGATCTCGCGAACCTCGTCCTGAACGGATTCGAGTTTCTTGGCTCGTTCGGCGAGCATGGCTTCCGCACTCACGCGAGCAGCCTCTGCATCTTCGATATTCTTACGAATATTCTCTTCACGAGCATCGAGAGCCGCGATGACCGGACCCCAGGCGAACTTGGTCAGCACGCCGAGCAGGACCAGGAAGACGACGAACGTGTAGATCGAAAGATCTGTCCGCCAGTCAGCCGGCTCGAAGACTTGTGGCTCGTGAGCCGGGTCGCCGACATGAGCGTGATCACCATGCCCGTGGGCGTGGTCACCCGCTTCGTGAGTATGATCAGGATCGGCGACGCCTTCGTGACCATCGGTGGGATCACCAGCGTGCGTGCCAGGGGCAGGATGTTCCACATCGAATGCGGAAACCGACCCGGACATCAGGCAAATCATCGCGACCAGAGTCGCCATGTAAGACATCAGCTTCACGAAATCACCTCACCCTCGAAGGCTAACCATCACAGAATCAGTCCGTCCGACGGTTCTCGAACCATCCCCGTAAAATTATTTACCGACGAACAGAGCCGCGAAGCCCAGACCTTCGATCAGAGCAGCTGCAATGATCATCGCGGTCTGAATCTTACCAGCCAGTTCCGGCTGACGAGCCATGCTTTCGACGGCCGAGCCACCGATGCGACCGATTCCGATCGCTGCACCCAGAACGATCAGGCCAGCACCGAGCTGAGGAATGGCGAACGTAGCGCCTTCCTGAGCCATGACCGGAGTCGCCATGATCATCACACCACAAACCGCCATTACAGTCCGAACAGCTTTCAACACAGCCGTCTCTCCTCGTTTAACCTAGAGAACATCTCAAATACAGGCAATTCCGTCTCGACGAGCGAGCAGATTACACAGGAATTAGTGTTCGTGGATCGACTGCCCGATAAACAGGGCCGACAGCATCGTGAACACATATGCTTGAATGAAGCAGACCAGAATTTCCAGGGCACTCAAAGCAGTGGCTCCCAGGATTCCGAAGATCGCTCCGGTGTACCAGTAACCGGTCCCGGCGACTGCCACCACGGCTCCCAGAACGCCCGCCAGCACCATGTGGCCGGCGACCATGTTTCCAAAGAGTCGAATGGCCAGCACGCAGTGCTTGATCAGGGTGCCGAGAATTTCGATCAGGAAGATCAGCAGCTTGAGCGGAGCGAGGATAACTGGCAAATCAATATGCGGCAGGAAGTGCATGATATAGCCACCGGGGCCAAGATGCTTCACGCCGGCAATTAATCCAATTCCAAAGGTGACCAGAGCCAGAACCGCGGTGACTTCAATCGCACTGGTCACTGTGCCGAGACCCGGTACCATTCCGACCAGGTTGCACAACAGGACGAAGAAGAAGGCAGTCAGCAGATAAGGCACAAACTTCTCGGCGTCGTGATCGCCAATCGCCGGGCGGGCGATTTCGTCGCGAACGTAGCCAACGAAGGCTTCGAGCAGGTTGTGACGTCGACCGACGGGACGATTCAGGTTGTTGCCACGGCGGGCCAGCCAGATGAACGTGGCGGCGACGATGAAAGCAACGAGCAGTTCGACGATCATGAATCGTGAAATGCAGAACCCTGACTCGGCCTGATACAGATTCTTCAGCTCGCCAAACGGCTGAGGAATGATGATCTTGCCGGAGAGGTCGTGATTAAATTGTTCGATGGAGACATCCGGATGAGCGTCCTGCAGAAACTGCAGGTCATCCGGGACGTCGTCAAACGACTCCCAGTCCCGCGTCCAGATGAACTTGGGGACTTCGAAGTAGTAGCCATCTTTTACGTGCAGGACCGGGCTGGCCATGGAATACTCGCTCGACACAGACACTGCCTCAGCCGGGAGGCGAAACAGCGTCACGTGGATGAAATCGATTCTGCAGAAACTCGCAGACTGCTGCGCGGACCGCTAGCGGTCCCAGCGGCGAACCAGACGAACAGACAATATAGTTTCCACAATTAACGTCAACAGATAGGCACAGACAAAAGCCTGAAAAATACGATGCTCATGCAATTGGGGGAAGTACATCCCCACCAGCACCGCACCGGCCAGCGGACCGAGGGTCCGCAGGAGGATCGACTGCAGGCTTCCGGCGAACGGATTGCCCTGTCGACAGGCTCGTTCCTGGGCGACTAAGGCCAGGAATCCGAACAGGACACAAATCGCCGCGGCCAGATAAAATGGCCCCAGTGCTTCGTCCCCAAAGACCCCTTTCCAGAGCAAGCCCACGAGGAGCAGGCCGGGGACCATGCAGATCAAGAATGTGAGTGCTTCTCGCATTCCACTGTACGGAGGGAAAAGGATTTGTTCGGAGATGTCGTCTGCAGGTTTCTGCTTCAACATCGGGAGAGCCATCATGACAGCCGAAGGCGCGGAAATCTCCCTTCAGAATGCGTCAACTTGTCGCAATTCGGCGAAAATGTGCCAGATCGGCCGTTACAGAGCGTGCGGAATGGTCGATCCCCATAACGAAGTGAGTCTCTGAGCGTCGATGGGGAAGCATGAATTCCTCGGGCTGCGGCTTTTCCTGCTGCGGATTCAGGGATAAGATGTTAAAGTTCGCTGATGCGACGTCTTCCTTCCGCCTGATCGGGCCAGATTCAGGTGTGAGTGCGAATCCCGCGGGAACCTTCGTATCATTCAGTCCCTTCTTCTCGGATCGCCTTTTTTCAGTCCCGGGAGCATTCATGTCGAATACAGATTCGACTGCACTGCCGCTGCCACAGTCCGCTGATGGCACGCCCCGGAGAGTCCGTCGCGCCCGCTCCCAGCAAAAACCCGTCTCCAGGACCTTGCCGCCCGTGCCGGTTGCCGTGGAAGCGGAGCAGACTGAAGAAGGCTTCTCGCTCCACGATCTTTACCGTCGGGCGTATCGCTGGATTCATTCGGCTGTGGCCGCCGGTTATGGACTGTCGCTGCTGTTCCATGCGTTGCTGCTGCTCATTATGTCGGTCGTGATTGTTTCCGACTTCGTGCAGGAGACGTACATCGACTCTTCGATGTCGGAGCCGCAGGATGGCGTGGTGTTCGATTCTGTGGCGGAGTTGAAGTTCGATATGCCGGACGGCGCGCTGTCGTCGCTCGACTCGCTGGAAACGGCAATGAACCTCGAGGTGCTCGATGATGCCCCCAACCCGGTCATGCAGGGGGTTGAAGACTCGGTCGATTCCCTGTTTAACGATGGCAGCAATGGAAAGCAGGGGGACGGCGGCGCTTCGTTTCTGGTTCCGGATAACACGAAAGTGTTCGCCAAGGGAAGCTTCACTGCCTGGACGGTTCCAAATGACCCTGCTCCCGGTGAAGACTACAGCATCGTGATTCTCGTGCGGTTGCCCGATCGTGTGAAGCGATATCGCGCCAGCGATCTTTCGGGGCTGGTTGTGGGAACGGATGGCTATCGCCAGGGAATCCCAGGGCCAGCCGAGCGTCGGGGGAACGTCTTTCTCCCAATTCAGGATCGGCACGCTCAACTCGTCGTGCAGGTTCCCGGAGCAGCGTCGCGCGTTCGTGACCGCATTGAGATTCGCTCTCTCACGCTGAAAGAAGAGCAGACGCTGGAAATCGAGTTCTAGCGCATGGTCGTGCTTCCCGTGCGTTCGCATGGACGTCGACTGTCGGGCGTGCTTTGAGTCTGCTCCCGCAATCGCATTCGATGGAACGAGTTTGCAGGATTGCATCGCGCAGGCGCGGCTGGCAGCCTCTCCGGTGGTGATCGGAGATCAGCAATCTTTGATCTGATCGGCCCCTTTGCTAGACTGCAGGCCACGTTCGCGTGATCCATCCACCGATGAGGGCCTGTAATGCGGAATGGAACAACTTTCTCGACCGATGCTGGCGGTCTGCTGTCGCGGCGGCACATGCTCAGAATCGGCGGGTTGGCCCCACTGGGGTTGACTCTGCCGTCGCTGCTCGGGGCGACGCAAACCGCAGCCGGAAGTCAGGGCTCGACGTTTGGGCGGGCGAAGCGATGTCTGATGCTTTACATGTGGGGCGGCCCCGCGCATCAGGACACGTTCGATCTGAAGCCGCATGCGGTGTCGGAGTATCGGGGTGAGTTTCAGCCGATTCCGACGAATGTGCCGGGGATCGACATCTGCGAGCACTTCTCGGCTCTTTCGCGGCATGCCGACAAGTTGCACCTTGTTCGCTCGGTCACGCATTCAGACAACAATCATTCGACCAGTGCCCACTGGATGCTGACCGGCTTCAAGCATTCCCGATCCGCGGAAAACTTCGGAGCCTCGCAGAGTGACTTTCCGCACATCGGCTCCGTGCTGAGCAAGTTCGCGCCAAATCCGACGCTGCCGACCTTTGTCGCGCTTCCCGAGTTAATCGCCACCACAGCGGGAGCGGTGACGCCGGGGCAGGGAGGCGGAATTCTCGGCAAGAAGTACGATCCCTTCCGCATCGACCAGCATCCCGATGAGCCCGACTTCGAGGTGCCGAATCTGACGCTGCCCGATGGCATTGCCCGTCAACGGCAGTCGACCCGCTTGTCGCTTCTGGAAGACTTCGACCAGATGCGGCGGGATCTCGATCACGCGATTGCTCAACCAGAGTTGACGGCCTTTCAACGGCAGGCGATCGAGCTGATCAGTTCGCCGACTGCGTACAAAGCGTTCGACCTGCAGGCGGAGTCTGAAGAGATGCGAAGCCGGTATGGCTCAGGAACGTTCGGGCAGAGTCTGTTGCTGGCCCGCCGGCTGCTGGAGTCGGGGGTCAAGCTGGTGACGGTTTACTGGCATCGCGACCAACCGGGCGTCGATACGACTTGGGATACGCATTCCGAGAATTTCAAAGGCTTGAAGAACCGTCTGATTCCGCAGGTCGACCAGCCGATCGCGGCTCTGATGGAGGATCTGCAACTGCGCGGACTGCTGGATGACACGCTCGTCTTCTGGAACAGCGAGTTTGGACGCACGCCGAAGATCAATGCCCGGGCCGGGCGCGATCACTGGGGAAAATGCAATACAGTGTGGATGGCCGGAGGCGGTGTTCGCGGCGGGGGCGTCTACGGGGCATCCGACAAGTTCGGCTCGGCTCCGGAAGAGAACCCGGTCTCCCCGGCGGATCTCTCAGCCACGGTGTATCACCTGCTGGGACTTGCTCCCGAAACGACGATTCACGACCAGCTCGACCGCCCGTTCCCGATTTCCGATGGCCGGGTGTTGAAGTCGATCCTCACGTAGGGTTGTCGCCGGCAGCGTTGTGCTGCGAGTCTGCAGTCGCGTCAAAGCCCAGTGGCAGTCTTTCAGTCCAGGCTCGCGGCAGGTGCACTCTCCTGCGGCTGCGCCGCCCTGATAGCACAGCTATCAGGGCCACCCCTTGGGGGCATTCAGGCCGCATGGGAACGTTAGGTCGCTGAAGACAGGCCTCTTGTTGCTGCGCAATACAGAGATAAATCTCTGTACCATCCGGCCGGTCTTCTGGGTTCGCGCTCCTTCGGCGGCAAGATGCCGCCGCTACAGTTTAGATGTCTTTGCCGAGAAGGCGGGCGACTTCGTTGACGTCTTTGTCGCCGCGGCCGGAGAGGCAGACGGCGATGACTTCGTCGGGGCTCCGCTGGCCGGCGATTTTCATGACGTAGGCCAGGGCGTGAGACGATTCGACGGCTGGGAGGATGCCTTCGAGTTGAGCCGTCTTCTGGAACGCGTCGAGGGCTTCGTCGTCGGTGATCGAGGTGTAATCGACTCGGCCGGTGTCTTTCCAGTAGCTGTGTTCCGGACCGACGCCGGGGTAGTCGAGACCGGCGGAGATGGAGTGGACATCCTGCGTCTGGCCGTCATCGTCCTGCATCACGTAGCTGTAGCTGCCATGAAGGATACCGGGCTTGCCGTACGTGAGCGGGCTGGCGTGGTCGCCGGGTTTGGAACCGCGTCCGCCGGCTTCGACGCCGGTCAGTTTCACGCCTTCATCTTCCACGAACGGGTAGAACATGCCGGCTGCATTGGAGCCGCCGCCGACGCAGGCGATCACTTCATCGGGCAGCTTGCCGGTCATTTCCAGGCATTGAGCCCGCGTTTCGGTGCCGATGACGGCCTGGAAATCGCGGACGATCTTCGGGAACGGATGAGGTCCGACGACTGAGCCGAGGATGTAGT
Source organism: Planctomycetaceae bacterium (assembly GCA_017795105.1). Taxonomy (GTDB): domain Bacteria; phylum Planctomycetota; class Planctomycetia; order Planctomycetales; family Planctomycetaceae; genus Rubinisphaera. The sequence goes on along the minus strand of CP051247.1, from coordinate 2,697,088 downwards.
GGGTGTCGCCGACGCTGGACATCCAGTCTCGCATGGCTTCATTGACAGCATCCCGCAGGGTTTTCGAGCCGGAAGTTACCGGTCGCACTTCGGCTCCCATCGCCTTCATCTTAAAGACGTTGAGCGCCTGGCGACGGATGTCTTCTTCACCCATGTAAACGACACAGGGAAGGCCGAAGCGGGCACAGGCGGTGGCCGAGGCGACGCCGTGCTGGCCGGCTCCGGTTTCGGCGATGACGCGAGTTTTGCCCATCCGCTTCGTCAGCAGAGCCTGGCCCATGGTGTTGTTGATTTTGTGGGCGCCGGTGTGATTCAGATCTTCCCGCTTCAGGTAAATCTTGGCGCCGCCGCAATGTTCAGTCAGGCGTTCAGCGAAGTAGAGCGGGTTGGCGCGTCCGACGTAGGTGTTGAGCAGCCGAGAGAGTTCCGCCTGGAAATTGGGGTCCTGCTTGGCCTTTTCGTACTCGGCGTCGAGCTCATCGAGGGCGTACATCAGCGTTTCGGGGACGAATCGACGGCCGAACGGGCCGAAGCGACCCTGCTGATCGGGCACGTTTCGAGAGGCAGGTCCGAGTGTGGCAGGCGTGGATTGTGACATCGTTCGATATTTCCCGGAGAAGACTCAATGAGTCTGAGTGGACGTACTTCAGGCGTCCCGCGTACCGAACGGCCCGCGGGCATGACTTCATAATACTCAAATTGCCCGGTCGGAACAGGGAGCAAGTTGGACCAGCGGGTCAGATTGCCGCAGTGGGAGGGGAGATTTCCTGTTCGACGGGTTGTCGCAGAAGTCTGATGCGGCCATTCGGGCCCGGGGCGACAATTGAATCTTTGATTGTCGAGGTTTTTGGAGGAGGCACTGGCGGGACGCCAGTGGCACCCCGGGGGTCGGGACCAGTATTGGGTGGCCCGTCCGGCACGGGCGGGTGACGAAGTCACAAGAGGTCGCGCCATGGATGTGATTTCTGCTAGACCGGATGATTTCACCAAAATAGGGTGCGGATGGTGCCGCCTCTTGTCGCTGACGCGACCCGCCCGTTGAGGCGGACGGGCCACCCCTGTGTGATAATCTTTGGACTTTGATCGCTGGCAGACGGCTTTGCCTCCCCTACCCCTTTATTTCCGGAAGTTTCAGGAGCTAGCACTGGCGAGACGCCAGTGGCACCTCGGGACTTGGTCGACGGGCCACCCACGTATTCCGCTCCCACAACGGTGGACGGTGGAACTCGCGCATTGGTTCGGGGCAGTTGCTATGATTCCGCCGTGAGAGGATGGAATGGCAGAACATGATCAATTGACGGCGGAGCAGATTCTGGGCCCGAAAGGGCGGATCGCTGCACGTCTGAAGAGTTACGAAGCCCGACCGCAGCAGCTGGAGATGGCGGAGGCGGTTGAGAAGGCGATCGCGAGCAAAACGCATCTGATTGCCGAGGCGGGGACCGGGACCGGGAAGAGCTTCGCGTATCTGGTGCCGGCGATTCTGTCGGTCCTGAACCAGACGACGACGCAGGGAGCCGAGAAGAAGCGGGTCGTGGTGTCGACGCACACGATCAGCCTGCAGGAACAGCTGATTCAGAAAGATATTCCCTTTCTGAATGCGGTCTTGCCGGTCGAGTTTTCAGCCGTGCTGGTGAAGGGACGCTCGAATTACATTTCGCTCCGCCGGCTGCAGGGGGCGATGCAGAAGTCGATTTCGCTATTTCCCCGTGATGAGGAGATGCAGCAGCTGCAGACGTTGAGCGGCTGGTCGAAGAAAACGAACGACGGCAGTCTGGCCGATCTCGGATTCCGGCCGTTGCCTCAGGTGTGGGAAGAGGCCCGCAGCGAGCATGGCAACTGCCTCGGGCGAAAGTGTCCGACGTACGATGCCTGCCATTATTACAAGGCCCGTCGTCGCGTCTGGAATGCCGACCTGCTGGTGGTCAACCACGCGCTGTTCTTCTCCGATCTGGCGTTGCGGCGGGAAGGGGCCTCGATTCTCCCGGATTATGAGGCGGTCATTTTTGATGAAGCGCATACGCTGGAAGCGGTGGCTTCGGACCATCTCGGCGATGCGATTGCCAATACGCAGCTCAACTATCTGCTGACGAAGCTCTACAACGACCGGGCCAACAAGGGGCTGCTGGTTGCGCATGATTTTCGGGCGGGGCAGAAGCAGGTGGGGCGGCTGTATCTGCTGGCCGACGAATTCTTTGCACAGATGGAGCAATGGCTCTCGCAGCACGCCGGGAAGAACGGACGGGTTCGCAAGCCGGTCGAAATGAGCGATGCGCTGTCGCCGGAGTTGAAGCGGCTCGGCAGCATGATCTGTGAGTTCGCTGAAGAGCTGGAGAAAGAAGAGGAGCGGATCGAGCTTAACGCGGCGGCTGACCGGCTGTTTGCGATGTCGAATTCGATTCGGAACTGGCTGGAACAGCAGTCCGGCGATTCGGTCTACTGGGGTGAGATCAATCGCGGTAAGCAGACGCGGATCAAGCTGATCTCTGCACCGGTTGAGATTGGCGAGGTGCTTCGCGAGGAGCTGTTCAACAAGATTCCCTCGGCGATTCTGACTTCTGCGACGATGGCCGTGGGCGATCAGTCGTTTCAGTTCGTGAAGAATCGCATTGGTCTGAGTGGCGGCGACGAACTGCAGGTCGGCAGTCCGTTCGACTACAAGAAGCAGGTGAAGCTGATTCTCTGTCGGCGGATGCCGGATCCGAGTCAGGAAGCGAAGGCGTACGAAGCGGCGGTCGTGGAGCGGCTCAAGAAATATCTGCTGCAGACACGGGGGCGGGCGTTCGTGCTGTTCACGAGTTACTGGATGCTCAACGAGTGTGCGCGGCAGATTGCGCCGTGGTGCGGCGAGCATGGACTGACGCTGTACTGCCAGGGCAAAGACATGTCGCGGTCGCTGCTGCTGGACCGCTTCAAGAAGGATAGAGCCGGGGTGCTGTTCGGCTCGGACAGTTTCTGGCAGGGCGTTGACGTGCCGGGGGATGCGCTGCAGAACGTGATCATCACGCGGCTGCCGTTCAGTGTGCCGGATCATCCGCTGCTGGAAGCGCGGGTCGAGCGGATCAAGCGTCGCGGCGGGAATCCATTCATGGAGTACCAGGTGCCGGAAGCGGTCATCAAATTGAAGCAGGGCTTCGGGCGACTGATTCGTTCGAAGGATGACACCGGACAGGTGGTGATTCTCGATCCGCGAATTCAGACCAAGCATTACGGCAAGCTGTTTCTGGACAGCCTGCCGGAATGCGAGGTGATTGTCGAATAAGCCGCCGAGCTTAGAGCGGATCGCTCTACCGTATGTCCGCGAATGAGCGTTGATTGGCCTGAAACGCTGTATCTTTCGCGGACGGAACGGTTACACCATAAAGTGAACTGCTCTAGACGCCCATCAGGACGGCGTTTTCTTCTTCGAAGGTTTCCGGCTGTTCGCCATCGAGCAGACGCCAGCCCTTTTCGGCGGAAGGATCAACGAGGAACCGCTTGCGATAGCTGAATGGTTCCTCGGTTTTCTTGCCGATGAGTCGCGTTGTCAAATTCGAGCCGCGAGCGATGACTTCCTTGCAGCGGGCGGTGAAACCGTCCGGGCTGATGGAGCGGCATTCGCAGCCGAACTTCTGGCGGAGCAGACGGTTGGCCCGATGGACATTCAACCGGCGTTGAGCCCGCGGGTTGCGGTGTTCGGTCGACAGGGACACGTTGAGCCCTTCGAGGTTGCTTACCCGATGTGGTGTGTTCTGCGGCCAGGTGATGAGCTGGCCCGGTTTGACATCGAAGGAAAGGGCGTAGTCTTCGAACCATGTATGGTACGGCATGTCTTCGGCCATTTCGCCGACGATGAGTCGTTCGATGTTTTTCGGGGCAACGAATCGGGGATCGAACGGCGGATAGACCCAGACCCGTTTCTCGCCACGCAGGTGCCAGAGCATGTTGACCGGCAGGTCGATGTGGTAGTAGACCATCGCATGCGGCGAAGAAATGAGAATGTTGCCGGAGCGGTTCTGCGCTTTGAAGCGGGGGTTGCTGGCTTCGAGTTCGTTGTAGACGTCGTCGATGAGCTTGCGGTATTCATCGTGGAATTTCGTGATGGCGATGACGTTCAGCCAGAGTTGACCGTTGCGGACGGCGTCGAGCAGTTCCATCGCGGTCAGGTCGCCCCGTTCGCCGACCATCCACTCGAACTTGTTGGCATCGCGGCCCATGGCGGCGATGGTGAGATAGTCGGAGGGATGGCGATCGATCAGGTCGGCCAGAGCTTCGTCGGAGAAGAGGCCGGTCGAATGGATCTTATGCTTCGCGACGAGGATCGCCTCTTCGAGCACTTCGAATTGTTCCGGGGTCCACTGGTCGAGGTAGTTCTGCGGCATCGCGATGTCTTCCGGCAGTTGGGAACGATGGGGTGGAATGGTTACTTCAACCCTAGCTCGCCGGTGAGGACGTGGTGAACGTGGACAGTAGATTCGAGCCGAGGTCGGTTGGGTGCGGCCGGAGAATCGTTACAGGTGGTGCAGGTGGAATGGGGGCGGGTTCCACGGGCCGTTCGTTCTCACTTGTGTGGGGCATCGCTGGTTGACTGCCCCCTCATCCGCCCTTCGGGCACCTTCTCCCTCTAAAGGGGGCGAAGGGACATGATTTGCTCGACTATTTCAGAGTGTCAGTCTATGCATCATCTGGGCGAAACCGTTTGAGTCATAAATCCCGCGTTCTAAGGCGCAGGAAGCTGCGTCGGCCGCATGCGTCAACCAGCTGCTTCCGCCTGTTTTCTATTTAGCAGACCGTTTCCTGCGGTTGATCTGCGCTAACGACAGGCCGCTTGTGGCTGTAGCCACCCAGAGATAAATCTCTGGGCCATCCGTTATGCAGGCGACTCTAGAGATTGGCGAGGGCGCTGGCTCTACGACGGGTCTTTCCGCATGAGTGGGGTTTCCCAGCCGTCGTAGTTGCCGCCGAGTTGTTCGGCTTTCAGGGCGAGGGGAACGGTGACGCTCGTGATGGATCCCAGGTCCATGCGGCCGGTGTGGTAGAGCTTGACCGAGTAGGAGCCGTCATCGAATTCGATTTCTTCGCGGGGCTGGCAACCGACGGCCTGAGACCATTCCTGAAACTCGGTCGCCGATTCGATGTCTTTGAAGTAAGCCCAATGGTCAACTTCGCGTTCGATGCTGGGGTCGTCGTTCTCCTGGGCGAGGGCCTGAAGGACTCGGGTGTCCTTAATGACCTGCCAGTCCTGTCCGGTCGGGTAGAGCGTGTTCCAGTATTGCTCGTGGCCGGGGTCTTTGAGGGCAGCCGCCTTCAGTTCAAGATTGCGGCGGTCGTTGATCGCTTTCATCCCATTGCCGAGGCTCGGCGGGTTGTCGGTGTAGAAGAAGAAATAGCGTTTGCCCTCGCATGTGAGCCGGCCGAGGTAGTGATGCCCTTCCGACTCCGCCAGGCTGTTGAGTTCGTCTTCGATGGCGTTGGCTTGTTCATTCTCTTCCGGCGTCGAAGGGAGGCCACCTTGCGTGGGGTTTGGGAATGTGAACTCGATCCGGCACATGATCTCCGGAAGCGAATCGAGAATCTTGCTGATGCCAATGTCGACCAGAATGGTCGCGGGGGCATCGTTCATTTCAGTGAGATAAAACTCCCAATGGTCGCTCATGGTGGCATTCCTCAGATGTTGTCAGTCGGGTCAACCGGGGTAGATTACGATGCGGCTGAGCTCAGATGGTTTGCCAGTGTGTCGGCGAAACCTTTGAGTGTCGGGGCGGGCCCTTCGCCGTAGTTGGCGTGCGCGTCGTGATTCCATTCGCAAAAGACGGTGGGCGGTGCTTTGTCGTCAGGCTCTCCCATGCTCAGGGTCTTTTCGAGTGTGAAGTATCGAGCCGAGCCTTCGGTCACTTCGTCAGACTCGTCGCTGGGCAGCGCGGAAATCGGCAGAACCAGGGCGACAAAATAGGCTTCGGCGGGTTGCTCGACGCCGGGAAGTTCCACGATCGAGACGGCATGGTCTCTGATGCGGAGAGGATGGACTTTGATGTCCGCGGACGTGAATGAGGGGGCGTTGCCACATTGCTTGGTGACGGTTTCGATGATGAGATCGAGAAAGCGATTGGCCTTCGGCGAGGCGAGCATGCCGAGAACCTGAAGCGGCTCGGACAGCGCGAAGCTGCGGAGAGCGTAGTGAGCAAAGACGTAGTCAGGACGCGGGCCCTGCCGTTCCGGGGGCCTGGGCTCTTCTTTGCGTTTCAGGAAATCGAACAGGCCCATGGTGCGGACTTTCAATGAGATTCGAGCGATGGCATTTGCGGTTAATCCCACCAGACCCAATAAGGCGTGATGCCGGGTGGAGCGGGGACAGGAGGTTCGATGGATCCCTCGGGATCTTTGCGGGATGCGTCCTGAATTTCATCGGGCTGCAGCGGTTTGAGCAGTGCGGCGACTTTGTCCTGAGGGAGACTGGAATAGACCCAGATCATATCGGCATAGGGCCAGCTGCCGAGGCGGTTGTCTTCGTACGGTTCGACCATTCCGATTTGGATCAGGACGTCGTGAACATCGCGGCGGGCGCGGATGGTTTTGAGATGAATCGCCCAGGACTGAGCCGAATCAAACGGAGAAGGGGGATCGACGTTGGCGGCAATCGAATGTTTGCAGCGGTTGCCTTCGAAGAAGTCTTCAATGGTCACGGCGATGTTCATGCGAAAGACGTCGCTGACGCTGGCCGCCCCTTTCATCCGGATCACGTCGAGCAGCCGTTCGCAGGCTTCCGCGTCGAAGTCTTCCCCTTCATCCGGAACAACGTTGAGACTCAGGAGGTAACATTCGGGTTTGGGAGGGGCGGGACGGGAATCCGGGCGAGCGGATTGCGATCGGAATTTTCTGTTCAGCCATTCCAGCATTGGGGCAACTCCAGTGAAGGCGTGAGGAACGCCCTGGCCCAGGCGAGGATCTTGTGTGGTGTTCTGTTCAGGTTAGCGTGAGGGGGCAGAGCTTGCCATGGAGTGGATCGCTCTTTTTCTCAATTGGTGAACGATCGAATCGGCTGAAGAGGATGTCCCTGTTATTCCGCGGTGGACGTTAACGCCTATTCCGCTGCATTCGCTGGGGACGTGAGACTGATGGTGATGTTTTCATCGGCGTTGAGGTCGATGGTTCGTTTGGCGTGATGACGGATGCTTTCGCCGCGTTCCCAGTTTTCGAAACTGAGGAAGCGATCGAGCCATGGCGAGGTGGCGTCCATCTGGCCGGTCAACCAGAGTTGTCTCGATGTGGCTGGGGGGAGTCCGGCGAGGTCGTTGGCGAGTTGATCATCGAAGCGGCCGATGATGCGTTCGATGGTGACTCTCAGTTCTCCGGTCGCGAGTTCGAGCTGGAATTCGGACGTGGTTTCCCCGATGTCGAGGAGCAGGTAGCCGAGCGATTCGCGGTCGCCGAAATTGGTGAAGAATTCGCCGACGGAGTCTCTCGTCGTTTCCGAGTCGATTTCGGTGCAGGTGCGGATCTGGTTTTGAGCGGTGATCAACAGGATGGGGATCTGATCGAGTTTCGCGCGGTTCCAGCGCCATGAAAGCTGTGTGCCATCGGGCTGGTCGAGCGTCTGGTCGAGAATGAGTTCGACGTAGGCGGCGACTTCGGTGATGCCGTTACCCAGTGTGGGGAATGTTGAGAATCGTTCGGACTCTTCTCCGGGAGCGGGAGCATTGGGTTCAGACCAGGCGTTTCCGCCCACGCTCTCGCGAAATTCTCCGAAACGTAGTCCCTGCAAACCTGCGGGATCGAGAGTGGAGGTGAAGTTCACTGTCGCGCGTTCATCGGGATCGGGGCCGACGACTTCGAAGGTCTGTGGCTGATCGAAGGCGACCAGAAACTCGCGGAAGGCGTACCAGCCGCCGGGTTCACGGAATTTGACGTCGTATTTGCCGTAGGGGATCTTGCGATTAATGCGGCCCTGTTCGTCGGTGACTTCTTTCACCTGAATCGTGCGGGCTTCGGTTTCATCCGATTCGAGTTCAATTTCGAAGCCCGGCAACGGGCGGCCATCGGCTGTCCGGAGTATGAGGGTGACATCGGAGAGCAGGGCGTCGGCGGAGGACCGATCTCCAGAGGCCGGTTGAGCTGGCGGTTCGCGACGAATGCGATTGGAGAAGTCTTCTCGAATTTGCTTTAAGTCCTCTCGGATCGACTGCAGACCGGGAACTTCGGTGCTGTTGGCAGCCATTCGACCGTTGAGCAGCGCGAGCTGCCATGCAAGCAATCCGACGGCAATGGCGAGTACGAGCGTTAGAAACAGGTGGAAACGCTGCATGAGGTCGGCCCTTTTCGCAAGATTCGTCATCAGAATGTGGTGGTCATTGAGCTGTGCATACAACATACCAATAAGGATTGATGTGTGGTGTGCAGGCTTGTCGGATTTCGGAATGAACCGAATGCAGGTCTTCAGCGTTGTTCGGGAGTCGTGATCTTCTGACGTCGATTTGAGCGTCTCGCTGGTGCAAAGCGGGCGTCTTTGCTGCATAATGAGCAGACGTCCCCGGTCGAGGCGATTTCTGGAGCGGCGTTCGCCGTCCGTGCCCGACTGGTCCGACTCCCTGCGTTCAACTTCCGGAGTGGAATTCATGAGTGTGCTGCAGATCCCGGATTCGCGACTTGAGAGTTTCAGCGATCGGATGAATCCGATTCTGGTCAAAGAGACGCGGCAAGCTCTGAAGAGTCGATCGTTCGTCGCCACGTTCATGCTGCTGCTGATTGCTTCGTGGCTGATCTGCATTTTCGGCTCGACGATGTCGGGGCAGAATCTCGAATACGGCACGCCGGGACGCGAGTTCTTCCAGGCGTTTTATGTCGTGCTGAGTGCAGCCGTGCTGGTGATCGTGCCGTTTACGGCCTATCGCAGCCTGCTGACCGAACAGGATGCGCAGACGTATGAGTTGTTGAGTATTACCTCGCTGACACCGCGGCAGATCGTGCTGGGGAAGTTGTCGAACTCGATCGTGCAGATTCTGGTGTATTACTGTGCGATCGCGCCGTTCATCGCGTTTACTTCGCTGCTGCAGGGGTTCGACCTGGTTTCGATGGTCGTGCTGCTGCTGATTCTGCTGGGCACCTCGATTCTGCTCTGTACGTTCACGCTGATGCTGAGCACGGTCGCTTCGAACCGGCAGGTGCAGACGCTGAGTTCGCTGTTCATTATGGGCGGACTGGCGACGGCGTTCTCATCGATTCTGGGGCTCTCGTTCGCTTCCATGCAGGAGAATGTGCTCAGTGATCCCGATTTTGTGACGGCGCTAATTTGCTTCTTCGTAATGGGTGTCTCTTACTTCCTGCTGTTTCTGCAGATTACGATTTCGCAGCTGATGTATGAAGCCGGGAACAAGTCGACGGGAGTGCGACTGATTGGGACGGGGCAGAGCCTGCTGGCGTGGGGGCTGATGATCGCGGGAGCGTTCTACTTTGGCGGCCGGATCGATGATGACATCTTCATGATGGTCTGTGTGATGACGCTCATCCACTGGGCAGCGTTTGGGTTCTTCGTCTCGATGGAGCGGGATTACCTCTCGCGGCGGATTCGTCGAGAGTTGCCGCAACGAGCTGCCCTGCGGATGCTGCTGGTGCCATTCATGCCGGGGGGAACGCGGGGCTATCTGCTCGTGCTGATCAATCTGATGATTGTCCTGACGCTGGCGCTGCTGACCTTGCCGATGGTGTCCGGGTTCGGTTCAAGCGAGTTCCAGATCATTTCGGCCCTGATGCTGTATATCGTGGCTTATCTGGGGCTGGGGACGTTCATGTCGCGGAACCTGTTGAAGGTGTCGACGGAACTGAAGCCGATGCACGCCCGGACGCTGCTGATTGTGATCTTCGCGTTTGGGGCGATCGTGCCGTACATGGTTCTGGCTGCAGTCGGTTACTACGATCGCTCGGGAGCCGGCTATCACATTCTGCAGATCACCGATCCGATTTCGACATTGAATGAAATCGATCGCGGGCGGAATCAGTCGATTCTGTCGCTGCTTTCCTTCGCGGCGATTGTTGGTGTGCTGGCGAATTTCTGGCCGATGATGGTCGCGTCTCACGAGATCCTGTCGCCGGATCGTCCGCTGCCCGAGCCTTCTGAAGAGACCGCCGAGCCGATGGCGGCTGCCGACCCGCCGGTGTCTGCGTAGGTCGACTGTCGTGGAGTGAGGGCTGCTGGTTGAGTTCTCCGGTAAGGGGAAGACTGCAGAGAAGTCGGACTGGGACACGTTTGCCTGCCCCGACGGGGAGCGTTCAGAGGGCTTCGGAAAATCATCGCGGTCGAAGAGTGGGAATTGCGACGGCGGTCAAATTTGGCTATTACTGATACAACCTTCGCCGCTGTGCAGAGCCAAAGTGGTTGTACGATTGCGCGGGGAGAAGCGAAGTCACTCTGGAGTGACGATCCCCTCACTGGCAGGACGTTCTGACCTGCAATCCTTTCCGTGCATCGCAATCTGAAGCGGAACCTGTCATGAGCGCTCAGGATCAGGAGGAGAGTTCACCGGGCTGAGAGAATGGCTTTCTGTCTGGTGTTGTCGACGCTGGAGCTGAATGTGCGGCAGCCAGCGGAGTGATCGTATCGCTCCGTGAGGTGGTCTTCCCGCGAAGGCAACCACGTCATGTGTTTGCAAAAACTTTTCTGAAGAGGCAAGGAGTACCAGATGACCCCGAAAGAGTTTTTCGCCTTTGCGAAGAAGAACGAAGCCGTTCAGCTCGACATGAAGTTCTGCGACATGTTCGGAACCTGGCAGCACTGCACCTACCCGATCGATACGCTCGACGAAGGGATCTTCGAAGACGGCTTCGGTTTCGACGGGTCTTCGATCCGTGCCTGGCAGACGATTAACGAGTCGGACATGATCGCGATTCCTGATCCGGAATCGGCTCGCATGGATCCGTTCTTCGGCATCAAGACGGTCAGCGTGATCGCCGACATTTTCGATCCGATCACACGCCAGCCGTATCACAAAGATCCGCGCGGCGTGGCCAAGCGCGGCATCGAGTATCTGAAGCAGACCGGGATCGCCGATTCGTGTTTCATCGGCCCGGAGCCGGAGTTCTTCATCTTCGACGATATTCGTTTCGCTTCGTCTCAGCGGGGAGCGATGTACGAAATCGATTCCTCGGAAGCCGCCTGGAACACCGGCAAACCGGAACTGACCGGAAACCTGGGACACAAGCTTGGCTACAAGACCGGTTACTTCCCGGTTGCTCCGAACGACTCGCTGGTCGATCTCCGCGGCGAGATGGTCGAAGAGATGATCAAGCTCGGCATCGTTGTCGAAGCTCATCACCATGAAGTGGCGACCGCCGGTCAGTGTGAAATCGACATGAAGTTCACCGACCTGCAGACGATGGCCGACCAGTTCCTGTGGTACAAGTATGTGATTAAGAACGTGGCAAAACGTCATGGCAAGACCGTGACCTTCATGCCCAAGCCGGTCTTCCAGGACAATGGTTCGGGGATGCATACGCACATCTCCTTCTGGAAGGATGGCGACACCCTGATGGCCGGCGACGGCTATGCCGGCATGAGCGAAATGGCACTGCACGGTATCGGCGGGATCATCAAGCACGGTCGTGCTCTGGTGGCTCTGTCGAACCCGACGGCCAACAGCTTCCACCGACTGGTGCCGGGCTTCGAAGCTCCAGTGACCCTGGCGATGAGCCAGCGAAACCGTTCGGCGTCCTGCCGTATTCCGATGTACTCGTCGAGCCCGAAGGCCAAGCGTGTCGAATTCCGTACGCCGGATCCTTCGGCCTGTGGCTATCTGAGCTTCACGGCTCTGATGATGGCCATGATCGACGGGATTCAGAACAAGATCGATCCGGGCGAGCCGCTCGATCGCGACATCTACGACATGACGCCGGAGGAACTGGCCGAAACGAATGTCGCTCCGACGTCTCTGTCGGAAGCTCTGGACGCTCTGGAAGCCGACAACGACTTCCTGACCGCCGGCGATGTCTTCTCCAAGGACATGCTCGACTCGTTCATCGAGTACAAGCGGACCGAAGAAGTTGACCAGCTGCGTCTGCGTCCTCATCCGTACGAATTCGATCTGTACTACAACATCTGATATTGGGATGTTGTCGACATAAGAGAAGCCGCGGCCTGATTTGGGTTGCGGCTTTTTTGTTGCGCCTTGGGCGGCTGGTCATCTTTCTGATTTGAGCTACCATGCCGGCATGAGCACAGCTGAATCTTCACCGTTGACTGTCTCGGAGCTGACGCGGGAAATCCGCGAGCTGGTCGAGTCGAATTTCTATCAGGTGACCTGCGTCGGGGAAGTTTCCAACGTGATGCGGGCCCGGTCGGGGCACGTCTATTTCACCTTGAAAGACGAGAACGCTCAGATCTCGGCGGTAATGTGGAAGAGCCGGGCGCAGAAGCTGAAGTTCGATCTGGAAGACGGGCTCGAGATCGTCGTGGTCGGGCCGGTCGAACTGTATCCGCCGCGGGGGAGTTACCAGATCATCGTCGAGCGGGCTTTCCCGCAGGGTGTGGGGGCGCTTGAACTGGCGTTCCGACAGCTGCAGGAAAAGCTGGCCGCCGAGGGATTGTTTGATCCGGGACGCAAGCGGCCGCTGCCGCGTTATCCAAAGAAGATTGCCCTGGTGACCAGCCCGACGGGGGCGGCTGTTCGCGACATGCTGCAGGTGCTGTCACGTCGTTGGCCGATCTGTGAACTCGTCGTGGTCCCGGTTCCGGTGCAGGGGCCGACGGCTGCTCCGCAGATTGCCGAAGGCATCAAGGTGGCGGGCCAGATTCCCGACGTGGAGTTGATCATTACCGGCCGGGGTGGCGGCAGTCTGGAAGACCTGTGGCCGTTCAATGAAGAGGTGGTCGCCCGGGCGATTGTGGCGTCGCCGATTCCGGTGGTGAGCGCAGTCGGGCATGAAATCGATGTGAGTATTGCCGATCTGGTGGCCGATCGACGGGCGCTCACCCCGAGTGAGGCGGCTGAGTGTGCGGTGCCGAATCAGGCTGAACTGGCGGCTGGGCTGGAAGAGATTCAGCAGCGATTGAAACAGCTGCTGATCGGACGGGCGCGGCAGGCGCGGTTCACGCTGGATACGATTGCGAGAAACCGGTTCTTTACCAAGCCGGAGGAGTTGCTGAGCGACGCGCGGCGTCAATTGGACGAGCTCGATCAGCAACTGGTACGGTGTGTGAAGAGACGTTACGATCAGGAAACGACAAACGTAAGAAAACTGGCGGCTCATCTGGATGCATTGAGCCCTCTGCGGGTTCTGAGCCGCGGCTACAGCCTGACGCGTGATCCGGAAACGGGGCGGACGATTCGCTCTGCAGCCGAGGTCCAGGCCGGTCAGGCGGTTGATGTTCTGCTCTCCGAAGGCGAATTGCGGTGCGACGTGGTCGAGATCCGCCAGTCGTCTCTGACTGATAAGACAACGAAACATGGCGAAGAAAAAGAAGACTGAAACCGACACGCCCCCCGGCTTCGAGGAAGCCCTCGAAGAGCTGCAGGGAATTGTCGGTCGACTGGAAGACGGTGAGCTGGGGCTCGAAGAGTCGCTCGATCAGTACGAGCGGGGAACGCGGCTGCTGCGGCATTGTCTGGGCGTGTTGCAGAACGCCGAGCAGCGGATTGAACTGCTGACCAGCATGGATGAAAACGGGAATGTCGAGACCGAACCTTTCGACTCCTCGGCGACTCTTGATCAGCGGGAACAATCGGCCGGCCGTCGGAAACAGAATAAAGCCGCCGAAGAGAAGGCGGATCCTAAGTCGGGCCGGCAGTTGTTTGGGGAGTGATTGAGTCTCCCGACTCGATGAGTTCTCGCCGGCATGGTGGCACAGACATTCCTCAGTAGTAGCCAACTTTGTCGGAATACGCCTGAGTTACCGGAAGGGGTGGCCCCGAAAGATTCTTTCGGGGCGGCGCAGCCGTCGGCGGAGTGGGATTTGACGACTAATCAAGAGAGGTGTATTCACCTCAAAACAAGATGGAAGTCTGTAAGTTGAGGAATGCGGCAAGGGTATTCTCCTACGGCTTCGCCGCCCTGATAGCGGGGTATCAGGGCCACCCGAAACGTCTTCGCCTCCACGGACTCCCGGACATTGAGAACGACTGATTCCTGCCTGCGAGGAATCGAATTGGTTAACTTTGAGGATCGCTGCAGCCAGGCCGCTTGTGGCTGCGCCACCCAGAGATGAATCTCTGGGCCATCCTTTCTGAATGTGTCGATTGTGGAAAAATGGTACTGGCCCCGTGGGGCTTTTCGGACTGGTTATGAAGAAGAAATCGATTGAATCTCTGTTTCGTCCCGCGGTTCAGCAGCTGGCCGGGTATGTGCCTGGGGAGCAGCCTCAGGATGGCGGGTGGACGAAGCTGAATACGAACGAGAATCCGTTCCCGCCCGCTCCGTCGGTGGTGGAGGCGATGGAAGCCGCGGCGAAGTCGTCGCTGCAGAAGTATCCGGACCCGCTGGTCAGTTCTTTTCGGACGACCGCAGCCGAGCTGTTCGATGTCGATCCGGAATGGGTGATTCCGGGGAACGGCAGCGATGAAGTGCTGACGATCCTGTTCCGGACGTTCGTGGAGCCGGGCGAGTCGATCGCGTTCCCCTACCCGAGCTATGTGCTCTACGGCACGCTGGCAGAGATTCAGGGGGCCCGGTACGAGCATCTGGCGTTGAACGACGACTGGTCGCTGACGCGCGATGCGGTGACGCGGGCTCAGCAGCAGAAGATGGTGCTGATTCCGAATCCGAATTCGCCATCGGGAACGGTCTGGTCGACCGAGGAGATTCTAGAGCTGGTTCCGACGGAGGGGATTCTGGTTCACGACGAAGCGTACGGGGATTTCCGCGACAAATCGATTTCGCGCGAGCTGCTCGATTCGGAGGTGGGGAATCAAATTGTCGTAACGCGGACATTGAGCAAGTCGTATTCGCTGGCCGGGATTCGGTTTGGATTCGCGGTGGCGCATCCGGAAGTGATTGCCGGGATGCGAAAGGTCAAAGACAGTTACAACTGCGATGCGATCTCGATCGCGGCGGCCACGGCGGCGCTGAAAGATCAGGCGACGATGCGGGAGCGGGTGGAGACGATCTGCCGGACTCGACAGGAGTTGACTCGCGATCTCGAGCAGCTTGGATTCGATGTGCAGCCGAGCGAAGCGAACTTTGTCTGGACAACGCACCCGAACCGATCGCACTTCGAAATTTACGACGAGCTGAAGAAGCGGAAGATCCTGGTGCGGTACATGAAGTTCCCGAATGCCGGGCCGAATCTGGATACGCAGGTGGACGGGTTGCGGATCACGATTGGGACCGAGGAGCAGATTCAGACACTGGTGGGGGCGCTGCGAGAGATTGTTTAGAGCATTTTCATGCTTCTTCTGCAGTCGCATGGACGTCCATAGTCTGCAATGCTTGAGTTTGCTCCTGCAAACGCCTGCAGTGGAATTTTGAATTTGCTCTAGGTCGCCGCAGAGTTCTGCGGGTTGCACATCGGGGAAATGCGTGCGAGATGGTTCGTAGGCCGATACTGGCTAATTGACTATGACTGCCGCTGGTTGATCGCCCCCTCATCCGCCCTTCGGGCACCTTCTCCCCCTGAAGGGGGCGAAGGAACAGGCCTGCCCGATCCCCGGAATTACGATATCTTGACGCTGGTCTTACCGAATTTGGATGGAGCGCTGAAGACAAGCCGCTTGTGGCTTTGCCACCCAGAGATGAATCTCTGGGCCATCCGTTGGTGGTGCGTCGATTCGGCAGGATGCCGCCGGTACGGGGATGGCTGACGCTTTGGTGTGTTAAAGACGAGAGGTGGAGATGTCTCATTCGATTCGGCTGGCCGGGCCCTGGGAGGTGGAGCCGCTGGGGGGGCTGGTGTTTCCGGAGGGGGATGCCGAGTCGCGGCGGATGAAGTTGCCGGCGGGGTGGAGTGAATTATTCGGCGAGGTGGCTGGCGAGGCTCTATTTGTGCGGGCGTTCAATGCGCCGACGGGGATCGAGGGAGCGCGGCTGTTTCTCGTGTTCGAGCAATTGCAGGCCTGTGTCACGCTGTCGCTGAATGGACAGGTGCTGGCGGAGCACGCGGAGCCGGTGAATGATCTGCGGGTCGAGATTACGGAGCGGATTGAGCGGGGGAATCGGCTGGAGCTGGTGTTGAAGTGCTCGCCGATCGCGGGGAAGGTGTGCGGGCTGCATCGGCCGGTGCGGCTGGTCATTGAAGAATGAGCGTCCCGGTTTTGACATTCGCTGGAACTGCGGTCAGAATAAATCAGTGATGATTGATGGGCGGGGCTGGTGTCCCCGCGACCGTTTTCCCACCTTTGCGGATTGATACCCTCCGCTGCTGCGCAGATCGTGCGAGAAGCTGCGCGGCGATCTTCCTCAACTCCCAGGTGTGCGTCTCATGTTCCGCGGCATGACTCTTGCGTTGGCGGTGCTGGTTCTGACAGGAGCCGGCGGTTCTGTTTCCTGTTCGGCAGCGGAAGAGTTCCGGCTGCTACCCGCCCGGATTCAACTCGAGTCGACTGCTGATCAGCAGCGCGTGCTGGCCGTGATGGAAGAGGAGGGGTTGACGACCGCTCAGATTCCGGCAGCCGAGATGGAATGGTCCGTCGAGCCGGCGGGAATTGCCCGCTGGGAGAACGATCGGCTGCTGCCGGTGAAGAATGGCGAGGCGACGCTGACGGCCCGTTATGGGGACCGATCGGCGAGCGTGCCGGTGATCGTGAGTGGGCAGGACGAGGAGTTCGTCTGGAGCTTTCGGAATCATGTGCAGTCGGTGCTGACGAAGCATGGCTGTAACTCGGGGGCGTGCCACGGGGCGGCGGCAGGGAAGAACGGGTTCAAACTGTCGCTGCGGGGATATGATCCGCAGTTCGACCATTTTGCGATTACCCGACAGGCCCGCGGGCGGCGGATTGTGCCGACTGATCCGGGGCTGAGTCTGCTGTTGACGAAGCCAACCGGCAAGGTGCCGCACAAGGGAGGCGCTCTGATTGAAGAGGGTAGCCCCGACTACATGGTGCTGGCCGAGTGGATTGCCGCCGGGCAGCCGGAGCCTCGGGAAAGTGATGCCCGAATCACAGAACTGGAGATCTTCCCGAAGCACTATCGCGTGAAGCCGGGTGTTCAACTGCAGTTGATCGTGCGGGCGAAATTCAGCGATGGCCACGATGAAGATGTGACTGACCGGGTGAAGTTTGATTCGCACAATCAGTCAGTGGCTCAGGTGAAGCGGCCGGGACACATCAACGTGGCTGGCGAAGGTGAAGGGGCGATTCTGGCGTGGTATCTCGCGTTGAATGAGATGGCGATTATCACGGTGCCTCAGGACAAGCTGCTCGACCCCGAAAAGTTTGTAATTGATGAGACGACGAATCGTGTGGATCGGCATGTGCTGACGAAGCTGCAGGAGCTGGGAATTGCTCCGGCGAAACGCTGCAGCGACGAAGCGTTTCTGCGGCGGGTTTATCTCGACACGATCGGGACGCTGCCGACGCCAGACGAAGTGCGAGCCTTTCTGGCGGATGAGTCGCAGGAGAAACGCGAGCGGGTGATCGATGCGTTGCTGGAACGGCCGGAGTTTGTCGATTACTGGGCCTATCGGTGGTCGGATCTGCTGCTGGTTTCAGGGCGGCAGCTGCCGGGCGCCGCGGTGACGGCGTACTACAAATGGATTCGCGAACAGGTGGAGCAGGATGTTCCGTGGGACGAGCTGGTCGAGAAGATTCTGCTGGCGAAGGGGAGTTCTCTGGAGAATGGGGCGGTCAATTTCTACGGGCTGCATCGCGATCCACTTCTGCTGACCGAGAACGTGTCGATGGCGTTTCTGGGGATGTCGATGAACTGTGCGCGGTGTCACGATCATCCACTCGAGAAGTGGACCAACGACGATTACTACGGCATGGTGAGCCTGTTTGCTCGCGTGCGAGCCAAGGGCTGGGGCGGCGATCCCCGGGATGGCGACGGGAACCGGATTGTGTTTCTGGCTCCGGATGGAGAAGTGATTCAGCCGCGAACCGGGCAGCCGCAATCGCCGCAGCCGCTTGATGAAGAGGCGATCGGCTTCGAGGAGTTCGAAGATCGGCGGACGGTCCTGGCCGACTGGGTCACGTCGCCGGAGAATCCGTACTTCACAAAAGCGATCGTGAATCGTGTGTGGGCGAATTTTCTGGGCGTGGGCATTGTGGAAGCGGTCGATGATCTGCGGCTGACCAATCCGCCGAGCAATCCGGAGCTGCTCGATTCGCTGGCCGAGTTTCTGGTCGAGAACGACTACCAGCTCAAGCCGCTGATGAAGCTGATTCTGACGTCGGACACCTATCAGCGTTCGAGTGAGACGACCTCGGATAACGAGAACGACCAACGGTATTACTCGCACTATTATCCGAAGCGGCTGCGAGCCGAGGTGCTGCTCGATGCGGTGGGACAGGTGACGGGCGTGTCGACGAAGTTTTCGCAGCGGCAGCAGTCGGGCACCGGGCTGGAGAAGATCGAAGTCGCGGAGGGGACGAAGGCTCAGCAGCTGGAGGATACGAGCGTGGTCTCGTACTTCCTCGACACATTCGGGCGGCCGGAGCGGCTGGCGACGTGTGAGTGCGAGCGTTCGAGTGAGCCGAGTATGTCGCAGGTGCTGCACATCATGAATGGCTCGACATTGAACGAGAAGTTGAGCGAGAAAGAGAACGCGATTCAGAAGGCGATTGATGCGGGGAAGTCGGATCGTGAGATCATTGAGAACGCGTATCTGGCATCGCTGGGCCGGACTCCGAAGGATCGAGAGCTGGAGCAGACTCTGGCGTTGATTCCGGAGGGAGTCTCGCCGGAAGAGCGGCGCGTTATTTTCGAGGATGTCTACTGGAGTCTGTTGAGCAGCAACGATTTTCTGTTCAATCATTGATGCTGATTGTTTCGCCGCAGGGTTTTGATCATGCGATTGATTGCGATGCTGAAAACATGGGGCCGCTGTCTCTGCATTCTCCTGCGGCTGCGTCACCCTGATAGCCGAGCTGTCAGGGCCACTTGGAGATGTGCGCACTTGCTGGTTTGTGCGCTGCTCGGGCTGATCTGTGTTTCTTCGGCAAAGGCGGCTGAGGAGCAGGCGGTTGAGTTTGCGACGCATGTGCAGCCGCTGCTGACGAAGTACTGTCTGGGCTGTCATTCCGGAGCGGAACCGGACGGGGGGATGCGGCTTGATCAGCCGGAGATGCTGTCTCAGCCTTTTCGCGATGATCTGACGGCGATTGTCCCGGGCGATGCGGACGCGAGTCTGATCATCAGGCTGATGAAGGGAACGGATGAGCCGAAGATGCCGCCCGAGGATGAGCCCGCTCCCTCGGCGGGAGAGATTGCATTGATTGCCCGGTGGATTGATTTGGGGGCTCATGGTGCGGCGGGAGCGATGACGCTGTCGACGCCGAAGATTGAGCTGACCGCTCCGGAGCGAGTTCCTTCTTTTTCCTCGGCGTGGCATCCGCAGGGGAAGCTGGTGGCGATCGGGCGGCAGAACCGTTGTGAGGTTGTCGAAGCGGATAGCCAGAACGTGGTGGCGGTCTGGAGTGATTTTCCGGGTGCGGTGAATAGTGTGCAGTTTTCGGCGGATGGCGGGAAGCTGTTCTGTGCTTCAGGTCAACCGGGGTTGTATGGCGAGTTGCGTTGCTACGACGTAGCGACGCAGGATCTCGTCTGGCAGCGGAGGGGGCACGAGGATGCGGTTTATGCGCTGGCGGGTCCGACCGTAAGCGGAACGCTGGCGACAGGGAGTTACGATCGAACGATTGAGCTGTGGGATGCGGAGTCGGGGGAAAATCTCGGCACGCTGACAGGGCATCATGGGAGCGTGAATGCACTCGCGTTTCACCCGGAGGGGCGGATTCTGGCGTCGGCCGCGGATGACAGTACGGTGAAGCTGTGGGATGTGGAGCAGCAGTCGCGACTCGATACGCTGAGCGAGCCGACGATGGCACAGACATGCGTGGCGTTCCATCCTTCCGGGCGGGTGCTGGTTGCCGGCGGGAAGGACAAGCGGGTGCGGATCTGGTCGATGACGGGCGGCAACGCGGAGCACAGGCATCCGCTGCTGTATACGCGGTTTGCACACGATGCTCCGGTGCTCGCTCTGGCGTTTTCGGAAGCGGGTGAGATTCTGGTGACGACGGCGGAAGACCGAACGACGAAGGCGTGGGAAGCGGAGACGTTCACACAGCTGAAGAGTCTGCCGCGACAGCAGGACTGGGTAACGTCGATGACGACGACGGGGAGTCCACCCCGGTTGATGACAACGCGACTGGATGGATCGTGGTCGGTAAGTCGGCTCGA
This sequence comes from Planctomycetaceae bacterium, assembly GCA_017795105.1. Taxonomy (GTDB): domain Bacteria; phylum Planctomycetota; class Planctomycetia; order Planctomycetales; family Planctomycetaceae; genus Rubinisphaera. Next base: position 2,676,799 of record CP051247.1, on the reverse strand, counting down.
TGTTCGTGTTGGGGAAACGGATCTGGCGGAGCCGTTCGCGTTGTTGCCGACGCCGATGCCGGCCAGTCTCAAGGGAGAAGTCAAAACGACCGAGGAAGTCGAGCCGAACGATGGGGCGGCGGACGCTCAGGAATTGATGCTGCCGGCTGTGGTTCAGGGGGTGCTGAATCGCGAGGGTTCGGTGGATGAGGACTATTACGCATTTTCTGCGAACGCGGGAGAGGCGTTCGTGCTGGAGACGAAGGCTTCGCGGATGAAGTCGCCGGCGGATACGAAGCTGGAAGTGCTGACAGAGGCGGGGGAGAAGATCGAGGCGCTGCAGTTGCGGGCGATCCGCGATTCGTATGTGACGTTCCGTCCGATTGATTCGGATCGAAATGGGATCCGGATGCACAACTGGGAAGAGGTGCGACTCAACGATTACATCTACATGAACGGCGAAGTTGTGCGAGTGCAGCGGTTGCCGCAGGGGCCGGACTCTGACTTTGCGTTCTACAGCCTCGGCGGAAAGCGGCAGGCGTATTTTGGAACGACGGGACTGGCCCATGCTCTGGACGAGCCGATTTATGTGGTCGAGCCGTATCGGCCGGGTGATGAATTCGTGGAGAACGGACTGCCGGTCTTCCCCGTCTACTTTGAGAATGACGATGAGGGGACGCATCGGCTGGGGCATGATTCCCGGGTGCTGTTCACGGCTCCGGCGTCAGGTTCGTATCGCGTGCGGGTTTCCGATGTTCGCGGTTTTGGCGGGCCGGAGTTCAAGTATGAGTTGACGGTGCGGGCCGCTGCACCGGATTACAAAGCGAGTCTGGGGGCCGGCGAATTGAAGGTGCCGCGAGGCAGCGGGATGCGACTTCCGATCAAGCTGGAGCGGATGGATGGATTCGAGGGTGATGTGCGGATCGATTTCCATCAGGTGCCGGCGGGGGTGAAGATTGCGTCGCCGATTGTGGTCGAAGCGGGACACTGGGAGGCCGATACGACGGTTTGTGTGGCGGCTGATGTCGACGCGGTCAGCGAAGACGCGTTGAAGCAGATGACGGTCGTGTCGACGGCGGAGATCAACGGCCGGACGGTCGAGCATGCGGTGAGCGGACTGACGAAGATTGAGGTGACGGAGCCGGCGAAGGTGGAGCTGAATCTGGTGGTCACGGCGGATCAGGACTCGCCGACGTTCGATGCCGCTCCGGTGGAGCTGACGATCGCTCCCGGACAGACGATTACGGCCGTGCTGCGGATGGACCGGAACGGGTTCGATGGCGGGTTGAAGCAGGATGTGCTGAATCTGCCGCATGGAATCATCGTGGATAATATCGGCCTGAGTGGGATTCTGATTCGCGAGAAGGAAACGGAACGGCAGATCTTTCTGACCGCTTCGGACTGGGTGGCCGAGCAGGATCGGTGGATCTTTGGAATGACACAGGGGCAGGGAAATCAGACAACGCTGCCGGTGCTGCTGAAAGTTCGGAAGCCGGAGCGGGAGAAGTCCGTCACGATTCGTTAGAGTGCAATAAGTGGAGTCGCTCGATTTTCAGATCGACAACTATCGAAGAACAGGAGCTGCAGATGCCTAATCCTTTCCATCTCTCACGTCGGAATCTTCTTCAGGGAGCAGCGGCGATGGCGGCGACGTGGCCGCTGGCCGGGTTCGCGGCAGACGATGCGGACGCTCATCCGCTCAAGGGGCGAATGTACAAGACGCTGAAGATCGGCATGGTGAAAGTGCCGGGCTCGTTGACGGAGAAGTTTCAGGCGGTGAAGGAGGCGGGCTTCGACGGTATTGAGCTGCAGGCCCCCGGCTATTCGATTGCAGAAGTGAATGAGGCGATCAAGGCGAGCGGTGTGCCGGTCGACGGGAACGTGTGTGCGGGACACTGGCAGGTGCGGCACACCGATCCGAGTGAAGCGGTGCGGAAGGAGGCCCTGGAAACGTTGAAGCAGGGCTTGCGGGATACGCATGCCGTCGGAGGGCACACGCTGCTGCTGGTTGTCGGGCATGGGAAGGACGGGACCGAAGAGGAATGCTGGAAGCGGTCGTTCGACAATATTGTCCAGGCGGTTCCTCTGGCCGCTGAGCTCGGGGTGCATCTGGCGATTGAGAACGTATGGAACGAGTTTCTGTACGATCACGACGGCGATTCGAATCAGACGGCTGAGAAGTTCGTGAAGTATGTCGATGAGTTCGATTCGCCGTGGGTGGGAATGCAGTTCGATATCGGCAACCACTGGAAGTATGGTTCGATGGGGGACTGGATTCGCCAGCTGGACCAGCGGATCATCAAGCTGGACGTGAAGGGATTTTCCCGGAAAGCGAACAAGTTCACGAAGGTCGGGGAAGGGGACATCGACTGGGTGGATGTTCGGAAGGCTCTGCTGGAGATTAACTACCACGGCTGGGTGGCCGCGGAAGTGGCAGGTGGTGATCTGGAGCGGTTGAAGGAAGTGTCAGCGAATCTGGATCGAGCGTTCGGATTGGGTTGAGATTGAAGGCCCGAGCGTGTGTTCCCGACTCCAGTGGAGAAAAATCGGGCATTTTTTGAACCGGACGGGGCGGAGAGTGTCGAAGTAGAATGGACACAGCGGAAAACGCTGTCTGGTCTGTCGAGATTTAGACACTTGAAACCGGGAAATCACTCCGGTAATGTATGTCGATTCCCCCGGGTTCCGACCCAAAGGGAGCGATGTGGTGCCCGTAGCTCAGCTGGTTAGAGCGTCGGATTGTGATTCCGAAGGTCGCGGGTTCGAGTCCCGTCGGGCACCCTGATTCTGTATTTCTGGACAGCGGTCTGGAATGCGGATGAGTAAAAGAAAAAAGCCGCGTGAGAACCAGCTCACGCGGCTTTTTCCATGTTCCAAGGCTTTATTCGGGAAGCCGCTTCACCATAATATTTCGGAAGTAGACCTTGCTGCCGGGATCGTGAGCCTGCAGAGCGAAGGTGCCGGAACTCAGGACACGTTCGAAGGCTTTTCCGGGTTTTGCCCCCTGGGGCTCGTAGTAATCGATGCAGACGTCGCCGTTGATGATGGTCTGGACGTGATTGCCTTTAACGATGATCTGGTAGTCGAACCATTCGTTATCGTCGGCCGGGGCGTCGTAGAGGATGTTGGTGACGGCGTAGAGAGAACCGGTTTTCTTGGGGTCTTTCTCGTAGGTGTTGTTCACCTGACATTCGAAGCCGCCTTTGGGCCAGCCTTCTTCCTGGAAGTCGGTGTGGAAGTAGATGCCGCCGTTGCTGTTGGGCATCGTTTTGACCTGGCATTTGAACTCGAAGTTCTTGAACGGCCGGTCATCGCCGACGTAGAAGAGGTGGCTGCGTTCGCCCTGGGCGACGAAAGCTCCGTCTTCGATGGTCCAGCTTTCTTCGTTTTCGTTGATTTTCCAGCCGTCAAATGTCTTTCCGTCCATCAGGGAAACCCAGCCGTTGTCTTCGGCGGAAGTGACGGCGGCGGAAAAGAGCATGATCGCAGCTGCAATCAGGGTTGGACAGATCGAACGCACGGGTATTCTCCTAGGTGGGAAAAGAAGTTGGTTTGGAGTAACTTGGGTGGATCGCTGCTTCGAGGGCAGTCGATCAGCAGACCATATCGAAGTGAGCATAACGCCCTGCTGAGCGCGATGCCAACCTGTGCTCCCCCCGCCGGGGTCCACGTGAGATTTTGAGGAATACAGTACGGATATGTCGAAGCAGAATGGAAAGAATGCAGGCAAGCCGGTCCGCAACTCGCAGCGCGGGCTGGTGATCTGGCATGGAATGCGGATGCGAGAATTCGCCAAGCTGGTGAACGTGGGGGCGGAACTCCACTGGAGTCAGCTGCATCGCATTCTCCCGACGCTGTTCATGACGGCGCATAACTCGATCTGGTATCAGGTCGAGCAGCTGCGGATGAAGAGGAAGATTGAGAAGACTGAAATCCAGCCGCCGATCTTCGTGCTGGGGCACTGGCGGTCTGGGACGACGTTTCTGCATAACCTGATGACGCTGGATGACCGGTTCACGTATCCGAATCTGTATCAGTGCATTTTCCCGCATCACTTCCTGACGACCGAAAAGGCGATGGCGGGGCTGACCAGTTTCGTGGTGCCGAAGAAGCGGCCGATGGACAACATGCAGACCGGCTGGAAGCTGCCTCAGGAAGATGAGATCGCGCTGCTGCTGATGACGACGTATTCGCCCTACCGGAACCTGGCGTTTCAGGGATATCGGGAGCGGTACGAGAAATATTTCGATTTCAAGGATGCTCCGCCGGAAGAGCGTGAGGCCTGGAAGAATGCGTTGATGACGCTTGTGAAGAAGCTGACGATTCGCAACAACAAGCCGGTCGTGCTGAAGTCGCCAGGGCATACGTATCGGATCGAGATTCTGCGAGAGTTGTTCCCGGACGCGAAGTTCGTCTACATCTATCGGCATCCTTACGACGTGATTCGATCGACGATCCACTTGCGTGGAGTGATGTTCCAGTCAAATGCGCTGGGGCGGTTGAATCTGCAGAGTAACGAAGAGTTGATCTTCGAGGCGTACGAGCAGTGCATTAAGACGTACGAGCAGGACAAGCAGAAGATTCCCGAGGGGCATCTTTATGAGGTGAAGTACGAAGAGCTGGAGAAGGATCCGGTCGGACATATGAAGGCGGTTTACGAAGGGCTCGATTTCCCGGACTTCGACGTCGTGAAGCCGAAGGTGGAGCAGTATGTCGCCGGCCAGAAAGAGTACAAGAAGAATGTGTTCGCGACCGATCCGCATCTGGCGGAGGTTGTGAACAACCGGATGAAGTTCGTGCTCGATGCGTACGGGTATGACCCGGTGACGTAGGTCCGGAGCCTCAAGCTTCGAGGTCGGCGCGAAGAGGACTTCCTGCAACGTTCACTCTGGTGGAGAGCGCAGCGGCATGCTTGCCCTGCTGCGCGATGCAAGCATGGCACCCCGGCCCTCGTTGTTTGAGTCGAGTGTTGTCTGGATTGGTACGCGGATTTGCTGGGATACGCCTGCGGCTATCCCAGCCTACGAGGTGCGTTCGCGGGTATTGCGTCTGCCGTGGGAGTGGAGTTTGTTCAGCTGGCGATGAGTTGGGTGGAGCCGTCGGGGTGGACTTCCCGGAGCTGGCAGCGGCCGTGTCTTGGGCTGGTGCGGAGGGAGGTTTGTCCGCGTTGCCAAAGGAGGTCCTGCAGTTCTTCAAGAGTGCAGCCGGTGTCGGTGAAGGTGGTGCAACCGAACGTGGCGGTGACGAAGATCTGCTGCCCGTTTTCCGGGTGAACGAAGTCCGTATTTCGCAATTCGGTGCGGATGCGGTCGGCTGTCTGACGCAGATCGTCTCTGGAGATCTCGGGCAGGAGTCCGATCAGGAGATCGTCGGTGGCCTGACAGAGGAGGTCTTCTGATCGAAATTTGCGGAGTGCGATCGCAGCGGTTTGTCTGAGGAAGGTATTCACCGCAGCCTCTCCGTTGAGCCCGGCCAGTCGGGAGAAGTGGTCGAGCTGAATGTAGAGGACGCCGCAGGTGGCCGATGTGCCTGACAGGCTGCGATGGAGTTTCTTCAGATTCAGCTCCCAGGCCGCGAAATCGGGAAGATCGGTACGGGGATCGACCGGAGATTTCGTCCAGCGTGGTGTTCGGAACGCTCTGCTGCGTGTGGGGGCTGTTGTTGCAGCGGGCTGGCCGGTCGGGCTATCGATGAGCTGGGTCATTTGTTGCAGGAGACTCTCGCGGGCGTCGCCGAGACGGGCGGACTGGCTGGGAGTCAGCTTCTGTTGAGTCGTCTGCCGTTGCAGGAGGCTGCAGGCGCGTTCGGCTTTATCGAGGCAGCCGGAGACGTGCTTGAAGAGTTTTTCGAATCGCTTGCTGGCCCGCTGCAGGGCGGCGGATTGATACCAGCGTTCATAGAGCAGGCCGAAGGCGAACCCGACTGCCATTGCGAGCGGAACGAGGATGATGACGAGCATCATCTCGCGGCTGAGGGCTGGCAGTTGTAGGGCGAGTGTGAAGTCCATGGATGTGTATTGCGGCTGCAGGAGTGCTGGCGCATTTCGGGCGTGTCCCGTCTGAAGTGTAGGTTGAGGACGTGCAGCGCGGCGGAAGGACGAGGGTTTTCCTGTTCCGCGGTGTGCGGGTTGTGCCGTTTGGGGGGATTGATTGAAGGAGGATTGCCGGAGCCGGTGGAAAGCTGCGTTTGAAGAAAGCACTGGCGGAGCCAGTGGCACACATCGACGGCCTGTGGAGCAGGTCGCCCGCATTTCCCCCTCACCCTAGCCCTCTCCCCCAGGGGGGCGAGGGGACTTCGGTTTGAGCGTGGGAGTGTTTTTGGAGAGGCACTGCTGGGCTAGCCAGCAGTGGCACCCGGCGCGAGTGGCAGTCTTTTTTTGGAGAGCACTGGCGGAGCCAGTGGCACACGGCGACGGCCTGTGGAGCAGGTCTCGCGCATTTCCCCCTCACCCTAGCCCTCTCCCCCAGGGGGGCGAGGGGACTTCGGTTTGAGCGTGGGAGTGATTTTGGAGAGGCACTGCTGGGCTAGCCAGCAGTGGCACCCGGCGTGGGGGAGGGAATCCTGTTCCGCGTGGGACGTGTTGTGTCGATTGGGGGGATTGATTGAGGGGGGATTGCCGGAGCCGGTGGAAAGCTGCGTTTGAAGAAAGCACTGGCGGAGCCAGTGGGACACATCGACGGCCTGTGGAGCAGGTCGCCCGCATTTCCCCCTCACCCTAGCCCTCTCCCCCAGGGGAGCGAGGGGACTTCGGTTTGAGCGTGGGAGTGTTTTGGGAGAGGCATTGCTGGGCTAGCCAGCAGTGGCACCCGGTTTGGCTACTCGCTGGGTTGCGGGGGATGTTGGGCCGCTGTGGTCTGGAGAAGAGCGAGGAGTTCGAGGATCTCGTCGCGAGTGAAGCGGTCGAGGAGAGCTTTGGGCATCATCGATTGTGTTGATTTGACGATGTCTTCGATGTCGCTGCGAGAGATCTTACGGGGTTCTTTGGCTTCGGGGTTCTCGAGCAGGGAGATGCTGGTTTTGTCTTCGGCGACGACGAGGCCGGAAAAGACCTGGCCATCGACAGTGATGACGACGTTCATCGCGTACTTGTCGTCGATTCGGTGCGAAGGATCGAGGATCTCGCGAAGGACCGCTTCGGAGTTGCCTTTCCAGCGGTGGTAGACCTGCGTGAGATCCGGTCCGACGGCTCCGCCCTGATTGTTGAGTCGATGACAGAGGGCACAGGTGGCTTCGGTGAAGATCTTGTGGCCGATTTCGGGGGAGCGTCCGCGGAGACCATCGGGGAGGTCGGCGGTGAAGTCTTCGACCTTCCAGGACTGAACGAAGGACCGATTGCTGCCGATCGGATCTTTGGGAACGGTCGGGTTCTGCAGCCAGGCGTCGAGATCGGGGACGACGATCATGACCCCGTACATCCGCATCCAGTGTCGTGGGAACGTGCAGACATATGGATACTCACCCGGCTCGGTGGGAGCGGTAATGGTCAGGCGATCTTTCTGGTGTGGCTGAACCATTTTGGTTGCGTGCAGAACGTCGGAAGAGTTCGGCACGTATGGTTTGCCGCCATCGACGCCTTGTGGTCCGACAGCGAGACCTTCTTCGGCGACCTTCTGCAAGTTGCCGGGAGTTGTGATGACGAGGTTGTGCGGCATCAGGTCTTCGTTCTGCAGGACAATCTGCACGGAGCGACCGGCTTCGACGGCGAAGTAAGGGACATCGTACCGCATCTCTTCTTCCACGGTGTGAATGAGAACGACGCGGACGGCGACTTCGCGGAGTCGCTGGCGATACGTGCGGGCGAGATCGACCGGGAGTTTGGCGAGAAGCTGGTCGGTCAGCTGCATCATGCGGAGAAAGGGATCGGTGGTACGCTGAGCGGGCGGTGTGTCTTCGGCGTCTTTGATAAATCGTCCGGCCAGGTCGCGGGCGATCTGGGGATCGCGATGTTCAGCCGGGATGGTGAGCAGGGCCGAGATGGCGGCATCTCGGACCGGCTTGTCCTGAGCGAGTTTGGCGACTGCGGAGAATGTTGCTGCGGGCTGTGCGTTGAGAGTAGCGAGTGTGTTCAGGGCATCGCGGCGGAGTTCGGTCGGATGCGATTTGTCGGTGAGCGAGAGAACTTGTTCTCGTACCTGATTGCGGGTATCGACCTGCGGAATGAGGCGGACGCCGGCGAGCCAGTCGGCGGATTTCTCCGGCGATGCGGAAGCTGCCTGCCAGGCTTTGTCCTGCTGACCGATGCTGATGAGGGCGGCGTGGGAGACTGCTCGCTGGAGTGGACTGTCTGAAGAGACGAGTTGCTCGAACTTGCCGGCGTGGTTGGCGAGAGTTTCCGATTTCTGGCGAAGCAGGAGGCCGGCGAGCTGGGTGGCTGTGCGGCGGCTGGCTGCGGATTCGGTATCGAGACGATCGAAGGCGGCGAGGAGTTCGGAGACCGGATCGGACTTGTTGAGCTTCACCAGGGCATCGAGGGCTTCTTCCCGATACTGGGGGGACATGGCATCGCGGATGAGGATGGCGGTGAAGACCGGTTTGTACTTGGCGTCGTCGGTGTTGCGTTCGACGAGGAGCAGACGCTGATTGTCGAGGCGATCGAGCTGATACCAGACGATGCGTTCGCTCTTGTCCAGAAAGATTTTGGGCGGCTTGATGTCGGGCGTGGACATGTGGCCGTGGTCGTGCTGGTGCTCCTGTGCGAGAGCGGGGGTTGCGAGGAACAGGAGAGCGAACGCGAGATATCGGAGCGTAACCATGGCGGACGGAATCTTTCGGGGTTCGAGCGTCAGATATGAACTTCGGCGGCTCTCTGCTGAATTGTCTGCAGCGGAACCAGATCGCCCTGGTTGATGCCGGGGCAGGTGCTTTTCAGCGCGTTCCATGCGTTTTCGTCGGCCAGGTTCGAATCCCAAAACGGCCAGGTGCGGCATTGTTTTGGCCGGGCGGGATAGATGCTGCAGGTGCGGGTGTGGCCGTTGAAGAAGGTGCAGTCGCCGTTGGGGAACTCGTTGAGCGAAGTCTTGCCACGCAACGGCCGGGTGTGCATGAGCCGGATCTCGCCGATGGGTTTGTCGAGGTGTTCGGCGATGTCGTGGATTTCTTCTTCCGTGACCCAGACCGCTCCCGGTCCGCCCGTGCAGCAGTTGCCGCATTGGGTGCACTTGAAGCGAAGACCTTCCTGATACCAGACGGGATCGGACATGGGATCTGATTGGTGAGTAAGCGGAGAAAAACAGCCAGATAAACGGAGTCAGAGGCGCATCGCGAAGATTTTACGCCTTGGGGGCAGATGAGGGAACCCAGAGGGGGGCGGGGTTGGCCGGGTCGTCGATGAAGCGGGAGACCTGGAAGAGCAGGTCGGAGAGTCGGTTGAGGTAGATGCAGGCATCCGGGGAGACGTCGTGCTCGGCGGAGAGTGTCCAGAGGAGCCGCTCGGCTCGGCGACAGACGGTGCGAGCGAGATGAATGGACGCGGCCGCGGGGGAGCCGCCTGGAAGGATGAAGCTGGTGAGAGCGGGGAGCTTGCGATTGAGTTCAACCATCCAGTTTTCGATACGACTGGTCTGGGATTGATTGAATCGGAAGGGCGAGCTGACATCGGAATCTGCGGGGATGCAGAGGTCGGCTCCGAGATCGAAGAGATCGTTCTGGACTTTGCGAAGTCGCTCGTGCCAGGGGGCAGTGATTCCCTGGGAGAGGGCGAAGCCGAGGTGGGCGTTGAGCTCTTCGATGGTGCCGAGCGTTTCGATGCGGACATCGAACTTGGAAACTTCAGAGCCGTCTCCAAGGCGGGTGGTGCCGCCATCGCCGGTTTTGGTGGTGATGTTGTTGAGATAGACCATGTTATTCGGTGAGGCCCTGTGGTAAGAAGGAGCCGTGGTTGAGGAAGTTTCGTGTGACTTCGATGGCGCGAGGATGTCGCATGAGCATCATGTGGAGGCAGGGGAACGAATAGAAGTCGGCCTCTCCGTCCAGATGCGTGCTGGTGACGGTGACGGTGCCGTCGTCGTCGCCCTGCATGAGCGGGTTGTATCCGTTGGTGTCTTCACCGCGTCCGCCGGCGATGATGCCGAAAGGGACTGAGGGAGCGGGGAGTTTGTCGATGGTGCCGAAGTCGGTGCGCAGCTGCTGGCCGGCCTGACCGAGGACCCACTGGAAGGGCGGGAAGCGGTGGAGCAGGTCGGCCATTTCGGCTCCGCGGTTCGGCGTGCCCATCATGATGACCTTTCCGATCCGCTCAACTTGCGACTGTGCTTCCGGGAGCGCGAACCAGGAGCGGATGACGAGTCCTCCCATGCTGTGGCCTACAAGGTGGACGGTCTCGATGCCTTCAAGGGAGGTGATAACGCGTTGCAGATCTTCGGCGGCTTTCTCGATGGTGATGCGCGTGCTGGGATAGTTGACTGGGATTGCGTAGTAGCCGTCTTTCTCCAACGCATCGCGAAGCGAGTTGAAGGAGTTGGCCGAGCGAAGGATACCGTGGAGGAGAATGACGGCTTCGCCGGACATCGGCTCAAGGTTCTTCTCGGCACGAAGGTCGTTGAGTTTGGCGCGACATTGCTCAAAGGAACCAGCCGCGTGGCGATTGTTGCGGCGATCGAGCAGGCGGCATTGAGAGGTCAAAGCGTTTTGCTGGATGCGGTAGTCGCGAAAGAAGTGGATGTCACTCCAGTACTGCAGTCCTCCGAGGGTTTTCATGGCGTCTTCGTCCTGTGAATCGTGCGACGGGGTTTGGGCGACGTCCTGGTTGTTAATCGTGACCGATTCGAGTTTGAGCTCGGGGATTTCACTGGCTTGCTGGTAGACCGAGAGGACGGAGCTGTCGGTTTGATGGAGTTCGACCGGCGTGCGGTTGGCGACCATGGCCAGGGTGTAAGGAATGTCGAGGATTTTGAGAACGCCGAGGTAATCAGGCCCGTCCTGGTGTGAGGCGGGCAGGTCGGTGAGCGCGAGTTTGTCGACAGGAGTCGAGACAAACAGGGCGGCGTAGAGTGCATTCACGGCGGGGGAACCGGTCGCTCGGACTTCGCAGGGGGCCTTTTGAAGCTCGGGCCGGCTGCGAAGAGCGTTCAGGGCAGCGATGATATCCCAGACCCGGGAGGCATCGGCGGTTTGACCGAGGAGGGCGAATCGGCGGCGGATATGGGTCTGGTCGCGTTCGTCGCCGGTCCATGCGTGGGGGCCGACGCCGCGTGGGGAGAAAATGGCGACGATGTTCTGGGGAGCCTCCGGCGAAGGAGACGAGTCGCCGGTGTTGACATGGAACGTCAGATTTGCCGGTTTGCTGTCATCGAAGTGACGCGACTTCTTGAGTGTGATTGTGAGAGGGACGTTGGCTTCGGATTCGAATTGCAGGGTTTCTGTGACAGTTTGCTCGACGGTCGATTCGCCGACGGTCGTCAGCTCGAGTGTGCCCGAGTCGGATGGCCAGTCGGGGAAGCATTTTTTCCGGAGCTGTTGCTTCAGTTGTTCGACCTGCTGTTTCCAGGCGGTGGCGGTTTCGGGGACTTCCGGGGAACTGATGGGGACGAAGGAGTCGTGGATGGTGGAGGTCCGTTCGTCTTCGGGCAGTTCGCGGAAGACGCGGAGTTCTTCCGGTTCGAAGAGTTTCTGAGCCGGGAGGCTGACGCGGTCGGTCTTCTTGAGGAAGCGGTCGAACCATTCGAAGGCGTTGACCTGGAGTCGCTGGGTGTCTTTGTGAGGGCCTTCTGCGATGGCGACGCCGAGTTTGTCGCCGGCGTCGTAGTGGTCGTAAACGCGGCGGACATCCCAGTAGACATCCATGACGCCGTCGAGCGGGAAGATGGAGTCTTTGTCGGTGTTGGTGATGAGCAGTGCTCGTGGGGCGACCAGTGCGGGGATCATTGAGAAGTCCCACTCCTGGTTGTTGATCTGGAACATGCAGTCGCAGTGGCCTTCGATGCAGTCGTCGACGATGTGGTTCCGCATGCTGGTGATGCCAGCGACGGGGACGGCGGCTTTGACGCGTTCATCGAGGGCGGCGACCCACCAGGAGTAAGCTCCGCCGCCGCTGCGTCCGGTGATGCCGATGCGTTCGGGATCGACTTGTTCGAGGGATTGGAGGTAATCGATGCCGCGAATGCCGGTCCAGGCTTCGACGCCGGCTGGTGTGTAGCCGCGGGAGTTCCACCACCACATGTCTTCACGATACGTGCCGTGATGGATGCCCTGGAACTCGCCGAGCTGAATGGTGTCGATGGTGAGGCAGACGTAGCCGTTGCTGGCGAACCAGACGCCGTGATGATGGTAGCCGACCTTGTTGCCGTAGCTGACGCCGTCTTTCACGTTGCGGGAATGTCCACAAACGTAAAGGATGGTCGGGAGCGGTTCGGTGACTTCGTTGGGCAGATAGAGATTGGCCGTGACGTAAAGACCGGGGAGAGCCTGATAGTGGAGGTTCTTGACGGTGAAGGTGTCGGTCTTGATTTCGCCGGTGACGGTTGGTTCGAGTGGTGTTTTTTCGGGCTCGGGGTGCAGGCCGAGCATTTCGGCCAGTTGCTGACGGTACTCGGACTGGCGTTTCTGGAATTCGTCGAGATCGCGGAGGCGATCGGCCGTTTCGGCTTCAATTTCGGCGGTCCGAGCTTCGAAGTAGTCTCGGAGAACCTTGTCGTGATCGATGGGTTGGGCGAGGAGAGGTGAGACGGCGATCAGGAGCGACAGAAGCGGCAGCAGGCGAATGGGCAGGATCATCGTGTGGAGTACCCCCGGGGCTGAGTGGTCACAGGGCGGGATTGGTCGGGCGGATCGATCCGGTTGTGTTCGGGTGGCCCGAGCATGTCCTGATTCTAGGCATGATGAGCCGATTTTTCAGCCATGGAAGTGATTGGAGTTCGACTGGAAAGGGATAGGGAGAGTTCTCGGCTGGCCGGAAAAGGTGGTAGCAGGGGTTTGGGGGCGGTCGTATAATGGGGAGTCGGTGTACGGATCTCTGCATGTGATGACATGCCGCGGCGAGGTTCGTGACCGTGCTGATTTCATGTCGACAAACACTCCCGAATCTTCATTCCCACCCGCGTTCCCTGAAATCACTCCCGGCCTGTGCCGCCAGCGAGAGAGCCTTTCGCGGGTTACTGGAAGTTTCTGAAATGATGCAACAACTCCGAACTCCGTTGTGGCTGTTCTTTGTGCTGGCAGTCCTGCTGACGGTCTCTTCCGAGACTCGTGCTCAGGAAGATGCGAAGACTCCGCCAGCCGAGGAGAAGCAGGATACCGATCCGGTGGAGAATCCGGTGAAGAACGCGCTGGAGCGATTGTTTGGAGGCGGGAAGGAAGAGGGGCCGGCCGGTGTGAAGCTGCCGAAGATTGAGAAGGGGGAGAGACGCGAGCCGACGGATCCGCGGATTCCTTTGATCCGTGAGCATGAGATGGTGCTGGAGAATGCGCGGACTCGGGCTGAGAGGGGGCAGTGGCCGGAAGCGATTCAGATTTATCAGAACCTGCTCGATGCCCCGGCCGACTCGGTGATGCTGGGGGACGATGGCCGCTATCGATCGCTGCGCTGGGATGTGCAGGAGCGGATTGGAGCGTTGCCTCCCGACGCCCGGGAGACGTACGAGCGGACATACGGCGGTCTGGCCAGGAAGATGCTGGACGACGGATTCAATGCTTCGGACATGTCGGTGATTCGCGAAGTGGCCGAGCGGTACTTCCATACGGAGGCCGGGCAGGCGGCGGCGAATCGGATTGCTTCGGTGCATGTCGATCGCGGTGAGTTTGCGATCGCGGCTCAGTGGTATCGTCGACTGCTGGGAACTGAGAGTGAACTGGCGAAGGATCCGGTCTGGCGTTTCAAGGCGGCAGCGGTTTTCGAAAAGGGAGGACTGGAGTCGCCGGAAGCGGAGCAACTCGATGTGATGCCGGAAGCTGATGTGAAAGTGCTCGAACGGCGGTTGCCGGGGAATTCGATTGCGGAAGTTCGGAATGCGTGGAAGACGCTTCGGGCTTACTTCAATCCTCCGCTGGACGACTGGCTGCACCCGGGGGGAGCGAAGAATCGGAGCGGTCAGGCTTCGGGCGGACATCCGCTGTTGATCAGTTCGTGGCAGAAGCCGACGACGGAGCATTCGGACGTGCGGGAACAGGTGCGTCAGTTGCAGGATGATCTGGAGGTGTCGCGGACGCCGGCGATTCCGGCGATGCAGCCGATCAGTGTTGGTTCCTCGGTGGTGTTCCGAACGTTCGATGGGCTGTGTGTTGTCGACAGCGAGACCGGTCATGTGCGGTGGGAGTCTCGGGAAACGGTGCCTCCGTCGCGGCTGTTGACTTCAGGCGGAAAAAATAGTGTGCATCAGCAGGAGTTTGTGATTCGGGGGAATGTGGTCTCTCCGTATCAGGGGACGCAGACGGAGAATCATCCGCTGGCGAATTTTCTGTTCCGGAATGGGGTGCATGGAACGATTACGAGTGACGGCTCGGATGTGTTCGTGATTGAGCAGAGTGCCGTGCTGTCGAATTTGATTGGGTCATCGTACTACACGAACAACTCGCTGGAGGACAACGATCCGTACCGTCGGGACTGGGGATCGAATCGGCTGGCGGCGTACGATTTAGAGACCGGGCAGCAGAAGTGGAGCGTCGGGGGAGAGCGTCTGTCGGATCGACTTGATTCGGATTTGGCCGGGACGTTCTTTCTGGGGCCTCCGCTGGCCGACGAGGATGAGCTGTTCGTTATGGGCGAGCAGGACAACGCGATTCGTCTGTACTGCTTGGCGAGTGATTCGGGGGATGTGAAGTGGTCGAGCCTGCTGGCCTACACGGATCTGCCGATTAATCAGGATGCGATGCGGCGGTGGTGGCCGGCTCAGGTGGCGTTGTCGGATGGCGTGCTGGTTTGTCCAACGAGTGTGGGGCTGCTGGTGGGCGTGGACCGCGCGGCTGCGGAAGTCGTGTGGATTTCGAGTTACAAGGACAGCGAAACGAACGAGAACAAGCGGCAGTTCCGGGGAGGCGGGTATGCGCCGGTGTCTCCGGGGTCGTTGAATGATCGCTGGTTCCCGACGCCGCCGCAGGTGGTTGGGCAGACAATTGTGATGGCTCCGGCGGAGTCGCGGATGCTGGCTGGCTTCCGTCTGGGAGACGGTGAGGAACTGTGGCGAATTCATGATGTCGATGGTGGCCTGTATGTGGCAGGTTCTTATGAAGGGGCGATGCTGGTCGTCGGTCGACGGGAGTTGACTGCGGTGGAGGCGGAGACTGGGAATCGGCTGTGGTCCCGGGAGTATGGTGATTTCGACAGTGTGGCGAGAAACGAGAGCTGGCAGCCGAGTGGCCGCGCCATCATGCTGGAGGATCAGCTGCTGGTGCCGATGGCGGGGAAAGAGATCTGGTATTTCGATCTGAAAACGAATGAGTTTTCAGGTCGGGCGGCGATCGAGGAAGAGGGGCTGCGGCTGGGGAATCTGATTATGTCCCAGGGGCGGTTGATTTCGGCGGCTGCCGGCGAAGTGGCGATGTTCGAGCCGAAAGCGGATGTCGAAGCGGACGTGAAGCAGCGGCTGGCCGCGGACCCGACGGACTTCCGGGCGTTGACGAGACAGGCCCAGATCCAGTTGCTGGAGAAGCGATTTGACGATGCGCTGGCATCGCTGCGAAGAATCGATGTGTCGGCGTTGAATGGTCAGGACGAGGGGACGTATCGGAAGCAGATGCGGCAGACGTTGTTCCAGGTGATAGAAGCCAGGGAGACTCCTTCGAACGCGGAGCTGGAAGAGCTGAAAGAGTACGTGGTTTCGCGGGATGACCGGGAGCGTTATTTACGGTTGCGCGCGCGAGCGGCGAGTGTGGCGAAACGTTATACCGAAGCGCTGGAGACGTATGGGGAATTGAGCCGTCTGGGCGGGCGGGAACTGGTGCAGGATACGACTCAGCCCGTGCTGGAAGTTCGTGAGGATGTCTGGCTGTCGGCCCGGATGCGGGAGTTATGGGAAGAGTCGACAGGGGAAGTTTCGTCGCGAATTACCGCAGCCGTGATGGAGGCGGGGCAGCAGGCGATTGCCAGTGGCGATGTTGAGGCGATGCGGGACGTTATCGCCATTTACGGATTTCATCCCGCGCTGGAGGAGTTGTATCTGGAGTTGGCCGATCGAGCAGTTGAGCAGAAGAACTACGCGCTGGCGGAGTTTGCGCTCGATTCTCTGGCGGCACGCGAGGATCCGTCGGTCCGGGCGAGTGCGCTGACGGCGAAGATCCGTCTGCTGGAGAGTTTTGGGCTGGATGAGGATGCGAGTTTCCTCGCGCAGCAGCTTTCGGAGTTTGATGAGGATCTGGTGCTGCTTGATGGTTCGACGATTGATGAATGGCTGACGCGGGTTGATCAGCAGCGGGAACCGGCGTCGATTCCGGCTTCCGCCTGGGGCGATTACGAGTATGAGGTGTCTCATTTCGGGACGTCACAATGGACCCAGCAGGCAGGGAGCGTGAATCTGGAGCAGTCGGAGCAACCTTACTTCCAGCAGCATCGGTTTGTGTACGATCAGAGGCGGTCACGGCTGGAGATCCTGCGGAATGATACCGATGAGCTGGTGTGGTCGATTCCGCTGCAGCAGACGGACTATATGCCGACATCGAACGTGTTGCCAATTCGGGTGCATGGTCATCTGATGACGGTGTATTCCCAGGGGATGGTGCAGTGTTACTCGTTGCCGGATCGGAAGCTGATATGGGCACAGCCTGTGGTGCGACAGGCGGGAAATGCGGGGGTCGTTTCTCCGAGCAAATCAACGATCCATTCTTTGAAGCGGGCGAAATCGGCGACCTCCCGGTTTCGGATGAATCAGGGACGGAGCCAGTACGGTCCACTGGTGTTGATGACTGAGACGACGGTCTGTTTCCGGGGGCGGAACGAATTGCTGGCCGTCGACATTGTTGATGGTTCGATTCGCTGGGCGCGGCGGGGGATTCCTCAAGAAGCACTGATCTATGGCGATGACGATCGACTGTGTGTGGTGCCTCCGGATTTGTCGGAGACGCAGGTGATTGATACGCGGGACGGTCGCTCGCTGGATGTGGAGGGGCTTGAATCGCTGCTTTCCGTGGGGATTGCGTTCGTCGACGACGTGGTCGTCACGGTGAACGAGCGGGATCCTTCGGACACGTTGCCGGTGGGACTGGACGACGTCGGAGGCTCGGCATCTCCTCAGAAAAGGGTGATGATTCTGGAAGGACGCAATCTGTTGAGCAGGGAATCTCTGTGGCAGATTTCGGTGCAGGAGGATGATTATCTGGGGATGGTCGATGATCATCGCGTCGCGATTGTGCGGCGGAACGGGAGTGTGGAACTGGTTGATGCGACGAGTGGTGAGAGTGTGGTTTCGGCGGCGGATGAGCGGCTGAAGCGGCGGCATCTGAACGATGTGCTGGCGTTTACGGAAGGGAATCAGCTGTATGTGGTGCTGAACCATTCGAACACGCATTCGACCTATTTGAACATCGCGAATCATCGCGTGAACGGGCTGGTGGCGTGCATCGATCTGGATCGGCAGGAGCTGGCCTGGGTGCATGAGACGGAGAAGCTGAATCTCGTGCTGGAAGATTTGCATCAGATGCCGGTGCTGATTCTGGCGGGAACGAAGCACGAGCAGAAGCACAACCTGTATCTGGGGATGTTCTATGTGCAGATCATTGACAAGGAAACGGGAAAGGTCATGCTGGACCGCTCGATTCTGACGCAGAATCAGGTGCAGCAGATTTCCTGGCAGGGATCAACGCATCAGATTCGGCTGCATGCTTACAACGCGATTTTCACGGTGAAGCCGAAAGAGGACTTCGCGAGAAAAGATCCTCCGGCGGAGGAAGTGGAGTCTGACTGATGGCGGGTGAAGAGAACGCGACTGGTGGAAGCGCCCGGCGTCGATGGAACCGGCTGCGGTGGGGCGCAATCGGGCTGATTGTCATTGTGCTGGCCGGTGAGGCGTTGGCGGGATGGTATTTCTCGCAGAACGACGCGCGTAAGGCGGCTTATGAGCCTTATGCCTCGACGGTGAGTTCCGTGGTGACCGGCGTTCTGATCGTTTCGTGTGTGCTGGTCTATTTCGCGAGCAGAATGCGGCTGACAAGTGCTTCTGAGTGATTGCGGCGTGAGATCACTCTGGTGGATTCTCGGCTTCTAATGCTGCGATCGTGTCGGCGTTGATCGCGAGAAATTCGTCTTTCCAGCGGTAGCTGTCGAGCAGTCCGTCGGTGGAGTAGCCGAGGCAGAGGTAGGCGATGTAAATCGCTTCAATGGTGGCGAGCCCCTGGCCGGGATCTTCAAAGAGCTTGGAATGGCGCGGGTAGGCGGTCTGGCAGACGGGGAGTGAGCGTGGGGGGACGTCGATGAACTCGGCTTCCATTCGGGCGGCGAGTCGCCAGGTGGCATCGAGGACCAGCAGTCCGGAATCGCGATCGGCCGGAGAAAGGCGGGGGCCGTCGATGGAGAGACGCACGTAGTTCGTGAGGGTATGTGGCTGCTTGAGGGGGAAGTTCCAGAAGTCGAAACCGGGCTGGGGGCGAAGGGGCTCGACGGTGCATTTGCTGCGTCGTTCTTTGTGGTGGACGACAATGATGGTGGGCGTGGTGGGAGGCATGCTGGATTGTTTGGCGATTGATGAGAGCACTGCTAGGCGAGCCGCGGGGCGCTCGCAGGGATTGCTGATGAATGTTTCGGGGAGCCAGGCTTCGATGACCGGAAGTTCGAGATGTGCCGCTGCGACGTTCTCCTCCCCACAGACAGGAATGTCTGTGCCACTGGCTGAGAGTGACGGAGAGTGTTCGGTTGAGTTCTACGAAACTGACAGGCTTCTTGTGGCTTCGCCACCCAGACGTGCACGTCTGGGCCATCCCACCGTTCTTGATCACGACTTCTAGGCGGATTTGATCTTTTCGATTTCGGCCTCGTGGGTGTTGATTTGCTCCTGGAGTCGTTCGACTTCCTGAGGATCGTCCATCTGTTGTTTAGCGCCGGAGAGCTGGAGGCGGAGCTTCTGGATTTTCTGGCGAAGGACGTCGATCTGTTTCTTCTGCTTTTTGTTGAGTGGCATGTGAGACCAGACTTTCAGTAGTGACCGAGGCTGTTAGGGAGAGCCTTTGGATTTCTTGTTCACGTAGATGCGGACGAAGAAGACGATGACGGTGGCAATGAGTCCGAACCAGACGAGTGTGTACTGGGCATTGAGCTCTTCGGCATTTTGAGCGGGGGCAGCCGTGAGTCGATAGAGACCGTAGACCCAGGTGATGTTGGTGATGAGCAGGAGCCAGTCCAGAAACGGGACTTTCCGGCGGGGTGGTTTGAGTTCGGACATGGGACGCTCTGCGTGAAGGTGCCGATCGGGAGAGTGAAGGTTCGGTGTCGCGGCTGAGTGAACCACGACCTCCGTATAGAATAGCGGAAAATGAGGGCCGGTTAAATGAATCTTTGGTCGGGATGGAGGAAGGCTAAGAGCGTACTCGCGGAGACATCCTGCTGGCTTCTTCGGCGATCGTTACTTTGCTGGGGATCGACTATGTGTCGTTAGTACTGCTTGGCAAGCCAGCAGTGCCACCCTTCGAGGGGGGCTTGGGATGCTTGCCGGGCCGCGTTTCTAAGACGGAACGTAGCGGTTGTAGAGGGTTCGGGCGAGGGCGAGGTCTTCGGTGCCTTTGATGATGGCTCGGCCGTCTCGGAAGAGGTGGATTTCGTGGTCGGGGGATTCCTGTGGCTGTAGCCACAGGAGAAACGGATTGAGGGAGATCTGGCCAAGTGGCTTCCATTGCTCGGCCTGGGCGGCGAGGTCGATGGTGCGGCGATCGGCAGGGGCGATCTGGACGGCGTTGCGGCCGCAGAGGGCGGTGGACTGACTGCCGCGTTTGCCGGATAGCCAGAGACGTTCGGAGCCGGTGCAGGCGGGGCAGTCGCGATTCTGCCAGAGGGAAGTGAGATCGACTTGTTGAAACGATCCTTCCCAGGCATCGATGATTGTCATGCGGCGATCGATGTGCGAGCCGGCGGACGTGATCCACTGCAGCGCCCGAGTGCACTGGAGTGAAGCGATGATGTTCACGGCTGGTCCGATGACGCCGGAGGTGTCGCAGGTTTCGGTCTGAGGCGGTTCGCCATCGAGCAGGCAGCGGAGGCAGGCGGTCTGCTGGGGAACGATGGTGAAGACCTGTCCGCGAGCCGCGATCACGCCGCCCGAGATCCAGGGAGTGCTGGTTTCGAGAGCGATGTCGTTGATGAGGAAGCGAGTCTCGAAGTTGTCGGTGCCATCCATGATGAGGTCGCAGGAGTGGACCAGGCTGGCGATGTTGCCGGAATGCACGTCGGTGACGTGAGGTTCGATGGTGACTTCGGAGTTGATCTCCTGAAGACGCTGGCTGGCGGCGATGGCTTTGGGCTGATGGGAGGCGACATCGGCCTCCGTGAAAAGGTGTTGCCGCTGCAGGTTGGAGAGGTCGACGAAGTCGCGGTCGATGATGCGGAGATAACCGACGCCGGCACGGGTGAGTGTTTCGGCGATGGAGGAGCCGAGCGCTCCGCAGCCGATGATGGCGACGCGGGCGGAGGCGAGTCGCTGCTGGCCTTCGGAGCCGATGGGCTGGAAGAGGATCTGCTTGCGATAGCGGTCGGGATTCATGCGGAAATGGGCGTCGTGAATTCAAACAGGAGTGCGGTCGAGATTTGTCGAAATTGAATCGACAGGGGGTGTTACCAGAGGGAAGTTTAGGTTCGAAGTTGTGCATGGGGAAGGGGTGTGCGTCGAGGACGAACGCGATGCGGGGTTGGATACCGATCGGGCACTGCTGGGCGAGCCAGCAGTGGCACCCTGGTACGGGGAGGGAATCTATCGGGAGGAAGAGCCGTGAGGGTGGTGGTTGACGCAATACACGTCCGCACAGGGGCTGGGTTGATTGATCGGCCCCTTATCCGCCCTTCAGGCACCTTCTCCCCCTGAAGGGGGAGAAGGAGAAGGTTAGCGCAACAAATTTATTGAGGTTGAATTGAGTGGGTTCTGGAAGGAAGGGATTGAAGATGTCTGTGATGCGTGAAAGTGGTGAGCGGATGGTTTTGCCTCGGGTGGGGCGGGACGATTTCTGGACGTTGGTGCATGAGCAGTATGCGGGGGAGCGGCCGGAGCGGTGGAAGGCGCTGGCGATTCTGGCGTTGCGTGAGAATGGCGGGTGGCCGCTGGAGATGATTGGATCGGTGTTCGGGCATCATCGAGGGCATGTATCGCGGATTCTGGCGAAGGTGAAACGGGATCTGCGGGAGAGTTTGCGGCAGTCGCCTGAGTGGCTGAGGATGGGGGATCCGGAGGAGTTCGATGAGCTTCATGAGGATGGGTTCTCGGATCCTGATCGACAGGTGGGATGTGGGAGGTGTCGGAATGCGCATTGAAACGGTGGCGATCGAGCGATTGCAGCCAGCTCCGTATAACCCGCGGGTCGAGTTGAAGCCGGGAATGGCGGAGTTCGAGCGGCTGAAGCGATCGCTGACGGAGTTTGATCTGGTGCAGCCGCTGGTGTGGAACGAGAGAACTGGCCACGTGGTGGGGGGACATCAGCGGCTGGCAATTCTTCAGGCAGAAGGGGAGAGGGACGTGCCGGTGGTTGTGGTCGATCTGCCGATGGAGCGGGAGAAGGCGCTGAATGTGGTGCTCAACAATGAGCGGGCGGGTGGTCGATGGGATGTGGCGAAGCTGCAGGACCTGATGGGCGAGCTTGTTGAGTTACCCGACTTTGATGAGACGCTGACGGGATTCAGTGAGGAGGATCTGAATGACTTGATGCTGAAGCCGGTGATGGAGTTGCCGGTGGAGAGTGGCGGGGATGATGGGGAGGTTGTTGTGACGTGTCACGTGCATCAGGAGGACTGGGAGGTGTTTCGGGAGCGGATGGATGAGCTTCTGGACGAGGTGGAGTTTGAGATGCATGTGAAGGGGGTGTGATTAGGAGTATTTCGGCCTGTGGAGCATGTTACCCGCATTTCCCCCTCACCCTAGCCCTCTCCCCCAAGGGGGCGAGGGGACTTGTGGTTGGATTCGGGAGTGGGTTGGCGGCGGGGAAGCGGTTGGTGTGGGGGGAGTTGATTACGCGTTCGCGGAGCGGAGCCTACTGGAGTGGACGAGGGGCGCACTGCTGGGCGAGCCAGCAATGGCACCCCTTTAAGGCCGGCTGGAGTTTGGGGATGAGGAGAGCGTGATGAAGTTGTCGGTGGTTTATGACTTTTTGCCGAAGCGGCGGACGGTTCGGGTTTCGCAGGTGATGGATTGCTTTGGGGTGGATTTTGAGCAGGGGCGGCATGTGCTGGCGGAGGAGCTGGAGTTGCCTGTGAGTCAGGGGCAGGTGGTTTGCTTCACCGGGGATTCGGGGTCGGGGAAGTCGAGTCTGATGCGGGCGGCGGCTGCTCAGCTGGACGGTGTGCTGGATATTGATTCGCAGGCGTTGGAGCAGGTTTCGCTGATTGACGGGCTGGGGCTGGAGGTTTCTGAAGGATTGCGGGTGCTGGGGGCGTGTGGCCTGGGGGAAGCCCAGGTGATGTTGCGGACGCCGGCGGAGTTGAGTGATGGGCAGCGATATCGGTATCGGCTGGCTAAGGCAATTGCTGCTCAACCGAAGTGGATTCTGGCGGATGAGTTCACGGCGACGCTGGATCGGACGCTGGCGAAGGTGATTGCGTTCAATGTTCGGAAGATCTGTTCGCGAATGGGGATCGGTTTTCTGCTGGCGACGACTCATGAGGATGTGGTTGCGGATCTGGGGCCGGACGTGCATGTGCGGTGTCGGCTGGGTGAGGAGCCGGTGGTTGAGTGTGGGGGAGAGGGGGATGCGGCTGCTGGAAAAAAGTCATCAGCTTCGCCGATGAGATCTGGGTCAGCGAGGCGACCCGGAACGACTGGCCGTATTTCGCTCGGTGGCATTACCGAACGCATGCGGTCGGGTTCGTCGTGCATGTGACACTGCTGTGGCATGGGGAGGAGCCGATCGGGATCTGTGTGTTCTGCACGCCGGCGCTGTCGTTGAGTTTGCGGCGGAAGTTCTTCGGGCTTTCGGGGCGACGTTCGAAGTTGAGCTGCAGGGCGTTGAATCGGCAGCTGGTGACGCTAACGCGGGTGGTGATTCATCCCAAGTATCGTGGGGCGGGGCTGGCGAGTCTGTTTGTGCGGCGGAGTTGTGAGAGTTGTGCCTGGCCGTGGATTGAATCCCTGGCGGAGATGGGGAAGGTGAATCCGTTCTTCGAGCGAGCCGGGTTTGTGCGAGTGGGGAAAGTGACGATGCAGTCGGGGCGAACGGTGGAGGAGCATTCGGGGATCTACGGCGGGAAGCGTCGGGATGGGCAGCGGGTGCGGGTTTCGGACGAGACGCATCGGAAGAGTTTGTATGCGGAGCCGGAGTATTTTGTTTTTGATAATCGGGGTGTTGGGCGTTAGGCGTTAGGCGTTGGGTGTTGCACTGGCGGAGCCAGTGGCACTCATTGGGGATGGACGGGGTGGTTCATCGGGGTGTGCGGACGGTGGGACTTGGTTGACGGGAATCGCTGGTTGGAGGCTTCTTGTGACTTCGTCAACCAGACGCACGCGTCTGGGCCATCCGTTCAGTGAAGTGAAACGAGGTGAGGGATGTTTCGGGAGGCTCGGCGGGGGAAGAGGGTGCGGAGTTGTCCGGGGGCTTTGGGGTTGGCGTCGGTCTCGCAGGTGGGGGTGGAGGATCAGCGGGCTTATCTGGAGTTGCTGTTGCGGGGGGCGAGTCCGGCGGCGGCCTGTCAGCAGTTGCAGCTGGATCTGTTCGTGGTGATGGAGGCGATTGCGGAGGACGAGGAGTTTCGCATCAAGGTGGATGCGGTGTATGACGCGCTGAGTCAGAACGTGGCGGCGCGGTTGTATCAGGAGGCGATGAAGGGGAGTGTTTCGGCGATGACGCAGTGGTTGAAGCAGCGGCCGCCGCCGGAGTGGATGGCGTTGCAGATGGAGGGTTCGGAAGGTTCTGGATGGGATGCGTTGTCGGATGAAGAGTTGCTCGCGCGGGCGCGGATGGAAGGGATTGCGATCCCGGTTGAGCTTGAAGGAAGCGGTGAGACGTCGGGGGGCGGCCCGGCATCCGCGGCTGTTTCGTGAGGCGTTGATGGTGGAAGGGGAGCCGGGGCGGCGGTTGGGACATGTTCTGGAAGATTGGCAGGAGCAGGACTTTGCCGCCCTGGATCCCGGGTGGTTGCGACTGGCGGGGCAGTCGGTGTCGGGGCGATCGGCGCCGGGGGGCTTTCAGCGGGCTTATCTGGAGCGGCCGCGTGGGCACTCGAAGACGACGGACATGGCGGTTCAACTGGCGTGGATTCTCCAGAACAGTTCGCGACGGGTAGAGGGGCTGGCGGCGGCTGCGGATCGGGATCAGGCGGGGTTACTGCGTGATGCGATGGAGCGACTGGTCAAACGGAACGCGGCGCTGTGTCCGGACCTGGTGTTTCGTCAGCACGCGGTGATTCAGCGTACGACGGGGAGTCGGCTGTCGGTGATCTCTTCGGATGTGCAGAGCAGCTGGGGGCTGCTGCCGGATTTTGTGATCTGTGATGAGCTGTCGCATTGGGAGAAGCCGGAGTTGTGGTACTCGCTGATTTCGTCGGCGGCGAAGAAGGCGGACTGCATGTTGCTGGTGCTGACGAATGCGGGGGTGGGGCGCGGCTGGCAGTGGGATGTGCGGGAAACGGCGGCTCGGAGTCGGCGGTGGTATTTTTCTTCGCTGGATGGGTGTCGGGCTCCGTGGATTTCTGAGGAGTGGCTGGAGGAGCAGCGGCAGTTGTTGCCGGCGGCTGTGTTTGATCGGCTGTGGAACAATCGGTGGCAGTCGAGTGATGGTGGATTTGTGAGCCTGGAGGAAGCGGAGCGTTGCCGGGATTCGGAGTTGATTTGTCAGGCTCAGGGGCAACGGGGGCAGCGGTATTTCGCGGCGATTGATTATGCGGAGAAGCATGACTTCACGGTGGGCGTGGTGGTTCACTGGGAAGGAGAGGTTCTGGTGGTGGATTGCATGGATGTGGTGCAGCCTCGGGCGGGGCAGCCGGTTCAGGTGAGCTGGGTGGAGCAGTGGATCGAGCGGATCTCGGAGAGCTTCGGCAATGTTTGCTTCGTGCTGGACGAGTATCAGTTGCTGGCGACGATTCAGAAGTATGAAGGTCGGGTGGAGCTGGAGCGGTTCGCGTTCGCGGGCGGGAAGGGGAATCATTCGCTGGCAGTGTGTCTCCGACAGTTGATTGTCCAGGAGCGAGTGCGTTGGTATCCGGGGTGTGGAGCGGTCGAGAGTGCGTGGGGGCGTGATGATCTGGAGACGGAGCTGGCGTCGGTGGTGGTGAAGGAGAACAGCCAGGGGCGGTGGCGGATTGATCATGTGCAGGATGGAGTGCATCACGATGACCGGGTGTTTGCGCTCGGGGTGGCGGCGTTGCGGGCGAGTGAGGAGTTGGGTGGTGGGGACTGGATGGAGGTTTCGCCACCGGGAGGTGGGTTTGGCTGGTAGGTCGGGTGGGGGTTGGGAAGGGCACTGCTGGGCGAGCCAGCAGTGGCACCCTGGGGCGGGCGGGCCACCCGAGTGCAAGTAACTCTCATGGGATGGCATCTCTGGTTGCGTCACGTCGCCTGACGCACAGACAGGAATGTCTGTGCCACCCTGCTGACGGCAGGAGGGTTGTCGGGCCAGGCACTGAAGAATGAATAGCAAGCAATGTCGATGGTTGCTCGCCCCCTCATCCGCCCTTCGGGCACCTTCTCCCCCTGAAGGGGGCGAAGGGACGCTTCGTCGCTGGGACAATCGCTACTTGAGTTGACTGTCACGAAAAACTGCGCAACGAAGTTGGGGTGGGTGTCGGGGTTGTTTGTGAGGGGATTGGATGTTCGAGTATTTGCGGGACAAGGTGGCGACGGCTCGGTTGCGGGCGCGGTATGAGCGTCGGGTGCAGGAGCGGTTGATGGATCTGGTTGCGGAGCGGACGCAACGGCCAGTTGCAGAGGATCCGGGGGACTGGTTGTTGGTGGGGGAGAAATCGGGGCGGCTGGGTGAGTCGGCTCGGCGGGAGTTGCGGGATCAGGCTCGGGAGCTGGTGCGGGACAATCCGCATGCCCGGAATATTTTGCGGTTGCTGGAAGCGTATGTCGTTGGTGATGGGCTGAAGCTGACAGTGGCGGCGAAGCGGACTTCGGACGAACAGGTGGATGACCGCTGGCTGATGGTGCTGGCGGAGTTGTGGGACGAGTTTCTGACGAAGAATGCGTGTCACTTCTCATATCGGGAGTATGCCCGGCGGGTGTGGCGGGACGGGGAGTGCTTTCTGCGGTTCTTTGATGATGGCGAGTGGCCGCCGGCGGTGCGGTTTGTTGATCCGGAGCAGATTGGAGCGGGGGCGGATGATCCGCATTCCCAGGGCGTGATTACTGATGAGCGGGATGTGGAGCGTGTGCGTTTTTACATTCAGATGAATCGCGACAATAGCGATGTGCAGGAGATGATTCCCGCGGATGAGGTCGTGCATACGCGGTATGGCGTGGATACGAATGAGAAGCGGGGCGTGAGTTTCTTTGCTTCAATTGTGCAGCCGCTGGAGCGGTTCGATCAATGGTCGCAGACGGAGTTGCTGGCTCGGAAACTGCAGTCGTCGATTGTGTTGTGGCGGAAGGTTCAGGGAGGAGCAGGGAATGCGGCGGCGATGGCAGGTCGGGCGCGGAGTGGGAAGTCAACGGGCCTGGATGGGGACCTGCGGAATGAGCGGGTGTTGCCGGGGACGATTCTAACGACGTCGGCGGGCACTGACATTCAGTTTTTGCAGCCGGATACGAACTTCGGCGATGCGGTGCCGCTCGGTCGGATGATGCTGCTGTGCGTGGCGGCGGGAGCGGGGATTCCGGAGTTCATGCTGACGGCGGATGCTTCGAACGGGAACTATGCGTCGACGCTGGTGGCTGAGGGGCCGGCGGTGAAGTTGTTTCGGAGTGAGCAGGAGTTCTTCACGGCGGCGTTTGGTCGGCTGTGGCGGAAGGTGATGGAGTCGGCGGTGGCTGCGGGGCTGGTTCCGGCGGAGGTGCTAAGCCAGGTGGAGTTGCGATGGGCATATCCGGAGCTGGTGAGTCGGGATCGGCCGCGGGAGCGGGAGGCGGATGTGCGACTGGTGGAAGCGGGCGTGTTGAGCCGAGCTGAGGTGCAGCGGCGGGAGAAGCTGGATCCACAGCAGGTGGCTGAGGAACTCTCGCGCGAAGAGCCGCTACGGGCTCAGTTGGCAGGGCAGACGACGAACGGGAGCGGGGTGAATGATGTGGATGCGTAACAGGAAGACTTCGAAGCGGGAGCGGCTGGTGGAGTGCTCACCGGAGTGGAGTGTGACTTCGGAGCAGGTGGATGCGGAGGAGTTGTGTGTCGCGGATGTGGTGCTGGCGGGTGCGGAGTCGCGGAATGGGTATCGGTATTCCGAGCAAGCGCTTCGAGAGGCGGTGTCGCTTTATGAAGGGCGGCCGGTGTTTCTGGATCATGCGGTGAATGCGAATCGTCCTTATGAGCGAAGCACGCGGGATCTGGTGGGGTCGGTCCAGAACGCACGATTTGTTGAGGGGAAGATCCGGAGTGAGATTCGGGTGCTGGATACGGAGTCGGGGCGGATGTTTCTGGCTCTGGCCGCCTCGGAGACGGCGAACGTGGGGATGAGTCATGTGGTGATCGCTTCGCGAAGTAAGGACAAGACGGTGGTTGAGCGGATTGATGAGGTGATCAGTGTGGATGCGGTGGCGTTCCCGGCGACGACGCGGACCTTGCGGGAGCAGCAGGAAGATTCCGTGATGGCACCGGGCTCGTATGAAGCGGTGCTGGCGGGGATCGATGAGGTTCTGGCCGCAGAGGGATCTGAGCGGGTCGCGGTGTGGGATGGTTATGTCGCGATTCGGTCTGGTGATGTGGCGGACGGGATGTCTGCGATCTGTGAGTGGTGGGAAGCCGAGGATGGATCGTTTGAGGTTTCGGAGATCGTGCTGGAGATCGATGAGGATGAGCTGACGAGTGCGGAGTGGTGGTCGCGGCTGGAGGGTGAGGATGAGGTCGAAGAGGAGCAGGTGCGGCGGAGGGTGAGGACTCGGAAAGACTCTGGACGTCGGCGCTCGGTGGATGGTGTTGGCCCGCTGCTGGAGCGTATGCGGTTGCCGGCGGGGGTGGTGACGGAGGAGTTTCGTCGGTGCCTGGGGGCGGTGCGGGATCCTCGGGTTCGTGAGCGATTGATTTCGGAACGGAAGCGGTTTGCGGCGGTGGGGCCGGTGAGTTGTGGGCGCGGGAGTGGACGTGAGGTGGCCGTGGATCGAGAGTTTGTGCGGGTGGTTCGGGGACGGTGATGGGGAACTGCTGGGTTAGCCGGCAGTGGCACCCCGGGGCGATGATGGACGAAGTGCTGGGGTGTTTGAAGGTGGCAGTGAGCTGAAGACAAGCCTCTTGTGGCTGCGCCACCCAGAGATGAATCTCTGGGCCATCCCTGGTGGAGGGGCGAGGGAGGTTTCGGAGTGGGGGTGAGTTAGGGACGTCGATTCGCACAGACAGGAATGTCTGTGCCACCCTGTCGGGATGGTATGTCGTGGGGAATAGATACAGGTTACGGGCGGGCGTTCGTTCTGTCGGTTTTGAGAGGAGATGGTGATGGGGAATCGGTTGCGGTTTCGTTCGGGGCAGGTGCAGTTGGTGAAGGTGCCGGTGGATTCGGCTTCGGTGATTGAGGCGGGGGATCTGGTGTTTCTCGACAGTGGTGAGGTGAAGTCGGCGGCGGACTTTGCCTGGGACACGGATCTGGCGACGACGCAGGGTGCGTTTGCGGAGGTGTTCCTGGGGGTGGCTCATCAGGGTTCGGAGGCGGGGGAGGCGGAGCCGGTTTCGGTCGATGTGAGTCCGTTCTCGGTCTACGAGTTCGATGTACAGAGTGCTGCTTATGGATTCGGGGATGTGCTGGGGCCGGACGAGTTGTCGTCGGGTCTGATGAATCAGCAGCTGGAAGTGGTCGGTTCGTCGGCGAATGGGATTGCCCGGGCGATGGAGACGCGGTCGGGGGGATCGCTGCGGGTGAGTTTTGCTTCGGCGTTTCATGCGGGATCGGCGAATGCGGCGGCTGGAGTTGGGTAGGTGTGAGGCGTTGGGCACTGGCGGAGCCAGTGGCACGCGGGATGGGGAGGGGTGATGTCGGGCCGCGGGGGATGTGATTGCATGCCCACGCGAGCGTGGGCATGGCACCCGTCGGATTCCAGGGAGACGCTGACGAAACGTCAGTGGGACATGGCGGTAGGCACCAGGAATTCAGGCTGTCTTGGCTTTCCGAGTGTTGCCTGGAGGGGACGTCGAACGTGGCACTGGCGGAGCCAGTGGCACACGGAAGACGCATATTGTGTAGGACGGCAGGCAGTGCCTGCCCTACAGGTATTCATCGCGATGGTAGCGATAGTGATAAAGGATGTGATTTGATGCGTGGGCAGAATTTGCGGGAGTTGGTGGAGTCACTAGGGGCGGAGGCTTTCTATGGGAAGGCGTGTTCGCTTCTGAATGAGGGGGAACTGACGGTTGATGACTTTAGCTACTATGAGCTGGCGGACGCGTGCCAGGTGTTGCCTCGATTGCGGTCGGTACAGGAGTCTCTGCAGAGGCGACCGGTTTCGGCGGCACTGTTGCGGGAGTCGAATCCGGGGGTGGGGACGACGCTGTTTCAGGTGATGTCGGGTGAGCTGATCGGTCGGAAGGTGCTCGAAGGTTACGAGAACGATGACGGGTTCATTGGTGACAAGCTGGTGACCGTGGTGAAGAGTTCGCTGCGGAATCAGAAGCTGGTCGGTTTTCGGGCGTTGGCGGGTCCGACGGAGGTGCCGGAGGGGCATCCGTATGAGGAGTCGACCTTCGAAGAGAAGTACGTGACGACGGCGGAGGCGAAGCAGGGGCGGATCCTGTCGATCAATGAGGAGTTGATCGCGTTTGATCAAAGTGGCGAGATCAACCGGCGGGCGATGGCGCTGGGGCATTATCTGCGGCAGGAACGGGAACGGACGATTGTTCGTGGCGTGACGGACGCGGATGCCGGCCAGGGGAAGTATGTGTATCGGCCGAGCGGAAGCGGGGCGGAACTGTATGCGACGGATGGTTCGCGCCGAAACTGGGTGGGCGTGGGGAATACGACGTCGCCGGATTTTGATGCCGCGGTGCCGCTGGTGGATTGGACGGACATCGAAGAGGTGCTGCATTACCGAGCGACCCAAGTGCGGGATGACCGGATTGATGGGACGTCGAGGCCGGTGATTGCTCCGGCGAAGTATGTTCTGGTGCCGGAGGCGCTGCGGGGGACGGCTCGCGGGATTGTGCATGCGACGGAGGTTCGTCAGGTGACGGCTGAGGGTGAGATGTCGGTGGCGAATCCATTCGGCGGAATGCTTGATGTGTTGAGTTCGCCGTTCATTGATGAGCAGGGTGGGACGGCGGCCAGTGACTGGTATGTCGGGGACTTTGCGCGTCAGTTCGTGTGGACGGAGATCTGGCCGGTGCAGACGTTCCTGCAGCGATCGGAGAGTGAGGCGGCGTTCGAGCGCGATGTGGTGCTGCGGGTGAAGGCACGCTACTTCGGAGGGATCTCGGCGGTTGATACGGCTTATGTGACGAAGGTGGATGGGGAGTAGGTGAGCGGTGGGGGCACTGCTGGGCTAGCCAGCAGTGGCACCCTCGATGGTGGGAGGGGGGGTACTAGCGTAGCTAGTGGCACACGGGCTTGGGTATGGCATCTCGCTTTCAGTGCGATCGGGAGAGGCACTGGCGGGACGCCAGTGGCACACAGTTCGGGGTGGAGTTTTGGGAAAGCATGCCCACGCGAGCGTGGGCATGGCACCCGCCCTGAGTGTGAATTGATGAAGGCATGCTTGCCCTGTTTCACGATGCACGCATGGCACCCCGTATTCGGTGTGATTATGAGCGGCACTGGCGAGACGCCAGTGGCTCCCTGCCGCGATTGGATCGATGTGGGCGTGGTGTCCCAGGCTTAGATATGGGAATGAGGGAATGAAGTACTGCGGGAAGTCGGTGAGTGGGGATTACAGCCGTGTGGTGTCGATGGGGCGGCCGGATGGTTCGAGCTGGGAGGTTTGTGTCCGTCCACTGCGGTTGAGTTTTCATCGGACGTTGCGGGAGCGGGGAATGATGGTGCCGCAGCCGCCGACGCGGGTGTCGCGGGATTCGCAAGGACGGGTGATTCGGGATGCGGATGGGGTGGCGGTTCTGCAGCGGGATGAAGGGGACGCTGGTTATCTGACGGCGATGGAGAAGTACCATCAGCGGGTGGCGACGCTGATTGTGTGGGAGTCGCTGCGGGAGGATTCGCGGTTTGAGTTTGAGGCGCAGGAACCGGTGGAGGGAGGAGATTGGAGAGCGTTTGCTGATGACCTCTATGTGGAAATGGAGGAAGCTGGCTGGACGGCGGGGGATCTGATCTGGTTTTGTGAGCAGGTGGCGGAGCTGAGCCAGTTAAGTGCGGGGCATGTGCGGGAGACGCGCGGGGATTTTTTTTGAGTGGCGAGGCGGAGGCTTCGCTGCATTCGCCTCGCGGAGTGAGCTATCTGGAGTTGCGGGTGTGCGAACGGTTGGGGATGAGGCGGGCTGAGTTCCGGACAATGCGGTACGAGGAGCAGATCTCACTGCTGGCTTATGAGCGATTGCGACAGGAAGAAGAGGCGGCGATTCGTGGGGTGACTGGTTGAGAGGAGAACGGGGTGAGTGACCTGGAGAGTCTGGCGGGGGTGGTCGGCAGCGAGCTGAGCACGGAGCAGATTCATGCGATCCTGAATCAGATTGATCTGGATGTGTTGAATCTGGTGCGGGATGGGAAGTTGTCGGCGCTCAAGTATGCGGTGGGAACCGATCCGAAGGCGAGCGTCGATCGGAAAGCGAATCTGGAAGCGTTGCTTAAGGCACGGAAGCAGTATGAAGAGCTGCTGCGGGAACGGATGAAGCGCGAGGGGAATGCAGAGCCTGGGTGGGAGGTCTCTCGGGCGGACGTGTGGGAGCGTTCGTGACGGGGGGGCACTGGCGGAGCCAGTGGCACGCTGCGGGAATGGTGCGGAGTTAGACGAGAAGCGGCACTGCTGGACGAGCCAGCAGTGGCACCCTGGGCGCAACGGAATCGGGTTGTTCAGAGAGTTGCTTCGTTTTCAACTTTTCATGCTGCGGGGAGGTCTGTTGATGGTAACGGGATTGATTGAGGCGGATCTGGGCGTGGCGTTTGCGGATCTGGGGAGTGAGATGGTTTATCGCGTGGTGTCAACGACAGTGGACGTGGATGCGGGAACGGTGACAGAGACGTGGGACGATCGGGATGTGGTGGGGCTGGTCGGAACGGTTCGTGATGAGGGGATCGAGCCGGCGGGTGAACAGACGCGGGGGGCGAAGTTGCAGGTGCTGGTTCGGAGTGAAGAGTTGCCAGCGGACTGTCCGGCGTTGACTGATCGGGTGATTGTGCGTGGCGAAGAGTATGCGATCGAAGAGTTTCGCTACATGAGTGAGGGGGGGCTGTTCGATCTGGCCGTGCGGCGTCGGTAGGACGGACGCACTGGCGGAGCCAGTGGCACACTCGGTGACGTGGGGGGCGTGAGGCATGCAGATCTCGGTGGAGTCGAATGTTGGTTCTCTGCTGGAGCGGTGGCGAGCGGGACGTTCGCAGATTGGTGCGGAGCGGACGGAGACTCTTCGTGACGCGGGGCGTGCGGTGTTGTCTCGTGTGGTTGCTGATCATCCGGTGGATACCGGTCGTTCGCGGGCTGGCTGGGAGGCGGCTCTGCAGATGCTGGGGTCTGGTGGAGCGGCCCAGGGCGAAGGGACGGCGACGGCTTACGACGAGGGGCAGCGGAGTCGGATCGAGGCGGCGAACTTCGTGGAGTATGAGGTGTTCCTGGAGTATGGAGCGCGGGGGCGGCCGGGGCGGGCGATGGTGCGACGGGCGCTGGAGGGATCGCGGTTGGAGGCGGCGCAGATGGTATTGGATGGTGTGGTGCGGGCGGTGATTTCGGGATGAGGTCGAGGCGGTGGATGGATGTCCGACCGTTTCTTTGTTCGCGCGGTTATGAGCGACTTCTTGTGACTTTGTCACCCAGACGTGTACGTCTGGGCCATCCTGGGGGGCAGCTTTTGCCGGGATCGCCGGGGATGTCTAGAGCATGCCCACGCGAGCGTGGGCATGGCACCCGGCACCCGGCATTGGAGGAGCGGTTGTGGGGGAAATGATGGTGGTGGTTGAGAATCGGGATCTGTTGCAGAGTTTGATGGGGTTCTGGGAGGAGACGTTTGCGGGCGGATGTTCGTCGATCTATCCCGGGATGAAGGGTGACTTCACTGCGGAGTCGACCTGGGTGGAGTTGCAGGTGCCGAGTTGCCTGGAGATGCCGAGCTCGCACGTGGGATTGAAGTCAATGCGGTTTCTTCTGGATGTGCATTGCTTCGCGAAACGTGGGACGGACTTGAAGACGATGCCGCTGCTGGTGGATGCGACTCGTGATGCGGTTTCGCGGCGGGTTTGGGCGGTGCGGGACTTTGCGGATGAGGCGAAGCCGGCGGTGGGGTATGCCCGGATGGGGGATGTCGAGGTGCGAGATCTTTCGAGGATTGAGCAGCGGGTGCTGGGGACTGAGCTTCAGCATGTGCTGGTGAGTGCTCGGGGAATCGCACAGATGATGCAGTGAAAGTGAGGGGCGGGGAATGGCGGTGACGAATCTGGTGAGGAATTTGCGGGACGCGGAACTGGTGCTGCACGACGGGACGCAGCCGACGTCGCAATCGCTGACGGTAGTGCTGGATGAGGGGGATCTGACCTGGACGGAGCGAGTGAACACGATCGAGATCAAGGATCGCGGTCGGATCGCAGGCGGTCATTTGCGGAAGGGCGATGAAGCTTCGGTTTCGCTTTCGTTCTCGGCCAAGTGGACGCAGCTGATTGGCAAGGGAGCAGATGGAGCAGATCCACTTCAGTTGTATGAGTTTCTGACGCTGGCTTCCGGGACCGGAGTGGCGAGTACCTCAGCGGATGGTGAGCAGGAGACGTTGACGCTGGAGTTTCGAGTGATCGACCCCGCTGGAGTGGCGAGTGAGAAGGTGGTCTTTGAGAAGGTGTACCGGGAGACGCTGAGCCTTTCGGAGGGGGACGAGTTCAATGTGATCTCGTTTACGGGGAAGGCGTTTGTGGTGGCGCCGGTGGTGAGTAGGGTTTAGGCGTTAGGCGTTAGGCGTTAGGGAATTGACTCAGTGCGAGTCTTGCGGGAGTGATGATGTCGTTCAGTGAGTCGTTGAGTGTTCAGATTCTGGCGGACAGTGCTCAGTTTCAGGGGGAACTGGATGAAGTGCTGGGGCGGCTGGAATCATTGAATGAGCAGTTAAATCGGCTGGGGCAGTCGGGGGCGGCTGTTTCGCGGCTTGGTTCGCAGTTTCGGAGTCTGATGTCGCCGCTTTCGCAGGTCTCGAGCCGGCTGGGACAGGTGGCCAGCCAGGTACGGCAGCTGAGTGGGATGTCGGTGTCGATTGATGTGTCGCCGGCGATGGAGGCGTTAGGGCAGTTGAGTGCGATGATCGCCCGGGTGGCGGCGCAGCTGGGGGCACTGTCTGGAATGGGCGGCGGTGGCGGAGGCGTGCCGCCCGTCGGAGGTGGCGGGAATCCTGGTGGTGGCGGAGGGCAGGGAAATGGCGGCGGAAGTGGTGGATCGTCGCGTGTGTCGAATGGAGGGCGAGGTTTCTCTTCAGGGGGGATGGTAACGGGGCGTTCAGGGATTGATCGCGTGCCGGCGTGGTTGACGGCGGGCGAGTTTGTGCTTCAACAGTCGGCTGTGGCGGAGATTGGCATTGGACGGCTGGATGATCTTAATCAGGGGCGGACGGCGAAGGCGGAGTTGTCTTCGAGGCGAAGCGGACGTGAGGCGGAGCAGACAGTGAATCAGTTCGGGGAGATCTCGATTCATGTGTCGCAGCCGGTCGATTTGAATGAGCTGGTGCGGGATCTGGAGTTCGCCGGGCATCGCTTGCGGAATCGGAGAGGGTGATGCCGTTGGCCTTCCGGCCAGATTTGGTCTGGTAGAAGCGAGGATGACGATGGAGTTGGTGTTTCGACCAGCGATCTTGAAGGCAGGAACGTTCTATCCGTTGCCGCAACCGATCACAAAGGTCCAGATTCAGGAGAGCTGGGACTTCGAGCGGTATAAGGTGCTGCTGGAGGACGGTGACGGGACAGTGGGCCGATCGCGGAATGGGATCGATGTGACGTTCCAGGGAGAGGTGGCCCGGGCTGGTGATCAACTTCTGTTGAGTGAGGTTGAGATGCTGGCCGCTCTCGAGGAACTGCGATCAGTGTTTCATGCGGACGGCGATGCGTCGTTCTCGGTGTATTTGTACCGCGATGAAGCGGACGAGACGTCGCGCTATTTTCAGCAGTGCAGTGTGACGCGATTTGTGTATGACCTGACGCGACCGGAACTCTATGTGTATTCGCTGGTGTTGCATGCGGATGATCCCGTGATGCGAGTTGGTGGTGGTTAGGCGTTAGGCGCTGGGCGTTGGGCAGCACTGCTGGGCGAGCCAGCAGTGGCACACGGCATTGGGGTGCGTTCAGATGCCTGAGTGGCCGAAGGCAGGCCGTTTGTTGCGTTGTGATAAAGAGATGAATCTTTGTGTGAGCGAGTGGGAAGCTCCTGTTGATTGCGGCTAGGTGGAAACAGGCTCTTCGGGGTTCGGTCTACTGAGGAAGCGTGATGAGTTATCAGAGATTGATACTGCACTATGGGCATGACCCCGAGGATTTTCTTGGGGTGTTGTCGCAGAGTGCGGTGAAGCGATGCTGGTTTGAGTTGCATCGGCAGGGAGGGTGCGGACCGGGTGAACTGCGTTTGAACCAGGAGTTTCTGAGTCGGGATGCGATCGAGCCGGGGCATTGGATTGCGTTTGAGTACTCGACCGGGGTTCGCTGGTACTTCGGGCGTGTGGAGCAGGTCGATTGCGATTCTCCAGCGGGGATGCGGATTCAGCTGGAGGGGGCGGGTGTCGAGTTGACGGAAGTCTTTCCAGGGGCGTTGACGGCGGTTTCGGGCGGAACGAAGCCTCATCGGTATGGGCGGACGGATCAGTTTGGTAACGACCCGAATCACGATGTGGAATCCCAGGATTATGTGGTCAACTCGGCGGAATTGATTCGCAAGCTGATTGAGCAGTATGTCGCGGGGAAGACACACATCCTGCATGTTCCCGATCTCATTGAGACGGGCACGCTGGTCGACGATGTGACAACGATGAAGTTCCATGGCGAGGAGACCGTTCGCAGCGTGATCAAAGACCTGGCGCTGCGGGCGGGGAACGCGAGCTGGGGTGTCGATGCTGAGCGGCAGTTCTTCTTTTTGCAGCCTCGAGAGGATCTCCTTGCGACGTACAAGGAACATCGGGATCTGACTCGCCTGGCGAGTTCACGTTCGCGGGAGCGGTTGTTCAATCGGGTGATGC
Source organism: Planctomycetaceae bacterium (assembly GCA_017795105.1). GTDB lineage: Bacteria > Planctomycetota > Planctomycetia > Planctomycetales > Planctomycetaceae > Rubinisphaera. The sequence continues at coordinate 2,640,349 of CP051247.1, read as the reverse complement.
TGACCGGGGATTATGTTTACGACCGGAAGGACTATTCGTCGCAGGTGGCACGGCGATCGTTTCGCTGGCGAGGGAACTATCGGCAGCCGGCGAGCATTGAGGAGTACGGAGAACGGCGAATTCGCATCTGGATTCCATGGATCCGGACGCAGGAAGATTCGCGGGCGTTCGTGACGGAGTTCTTTCGCGTGTATGCGACTCCGGTGACGCAGTATGCGTTGCAGACGAAGCCGCAATCGGTGCTGCCGATTCCCTGGGAGGGGAGGGTTCGGCTGCGGGATCGACATGGAACAAAATTAGTTGCGATGCAGCCGGAGCGAGTGCGCGTGTTGTTCGACCATGCTCCGGTGTTGCAGATTGAATTGGGACCGGAGGATCCGAGGAATCTCTGGCCCGAGCCGCCCCATGACGAGCGGTGGGAGCTTCCCGAGGATGTGTCGAACTTCGGCGGGTCGGACCTGACACTGTCTTCGGGAGGGGACTCGCTGACGGAGCCGGACAATTCGAACGAGAGTGGAGTCTCGGAAGATACGACGAGCCAGGCTGCCAGTTCAGAGCAGTCGGCGGTTTCGGAAGACTCGGCAACGAGTGTTGATTCGGCCATGTCGAGTCTGATGAGTTCTGGTGACGAGTCTCTGGATTCGAGCGTTCCGAGTGGTCTGTGGTCATCGGCAGGATCGTCTCATGAGAGCGTGAGTTCTGAACCAGTGAGTGGAGCATCGTCAGGGGAGACTGTCTGGTCGGAGACATCGGATGAGGTCAGTGCCGAGAGTTCGGAGTGGTCGTCGGCTGTGGGAACGATGTCGAGCATGGATTCGAGCGAGAACGAGTCGTGGAGTTCTTCGGGATCGAGAAGTGAGGTGTGGTCTTCAAGCGGTTTTTCCTCGGGAACGGAACAGGACGAGACGGGCAGCAGCGAAGGCTCTGGCAATAGCAGCGGGACGGAGTCGAGTGAGCCGAGCGGCCTGTCGGGAACGGAGCAGACGTCGGAGAGCGTGAGTTCTTTGGCGGAGGTGAGCTCCGGCACAGGATGGGAGAGTTCGATCGGTCAGGCATCGGATTCCGACAGCGCCGCGTCCTCGGTCACTGTTGAAGGATCCACATTGGTTGAATCGTCTCAGGGAGAGGGGTCTGCGAACGAATCAACTGCATCGCCCGGTTCTGGTTCGGAGGTCGGAGAGGGTTCTTCTGTAGTTGGAGTGACTGAGACGTGGGAAGAGCAGTCGTCGTGGATCGATGTGAGTGGGAGTTGGGACAGCACTCCGGACAGCGAATCCGTGGGAAACTCTTCCGGCGAGCAGTCTTCGAACGAGAGTGAAGAGGCGGACAGCACGCTGTGGTGGTAATGCAGGTGGAGCATCAGGCAGGGGGAACAGGAATGATGGCAGATAGCCCCGTATTCTTTCGGATGGGGACTGATCGTGAGCGAATACCGGCCCTGCTGGAAGGTACGTTCGGGGGGCCGTTGGGGAGTGCATGCTGGTTAGTGGGGGGAGGACCCTCACTGACTTCTGAGGTTGCCGAGCAGATTGCACGGTCACCAATTCCGAGGATGGCGGTCAATCTGGCGGGGACGGGTTTGTTACGGCCAGCGTTTTGGACGGCCTACGATCCGACTGTCCGATTTCTGAAATCGATCTACCTCGACCCGGGCGTGATGAAGTTCGTTCACGAGCGGCGGGCGATGGATCTCGTTCCGGAAACGACCTGGAAGGTGTGCGAATGTCCGAATCTGTATCTCTTCGAAGGAGATCGACAACGTGGATTCCAGCGTTTTGTGAGCGAAGGTCATCGTCGGATCGTTGACTGGAACGACAGCTTCGTGCAGGCCATTGACATTCTGTTCCAGCTGGGGTTTCGCAGGATCTATCTGGCGGGGTGCGACCTGCATATACGAGCTTCTGCGGAGCTTTGCAAGAAGGCGGCGAATCGTGGCGTGGAACTTTCGGCGGAACGGTCCCTGTCCGAGGTTGTCGCCGCCTGCGAAAAGAAGGGGATGCTGCGAAGCGAGCTGTCCGAGTGTGATCCGGGGACGTTGTACCACTTCGATCAGGCCAAATCATTCCGGGCGGCGGTGGCGACTGATCAGCATTACATGCGAGTCGTGCAGTATCTTCGATTGTCTCGGCGGTCGATTGCAATGGCGGGACTGGAGCTCATCTCGGTGACGCCCGGAAGTCGCCTGAATGACTATTTCGCTTATCGCAGCCCTCAGCAGGTGAGTGAGGAACTTGAGCAATCGATCGGCGGCCCGGGAATGGAAAAAACGGATGGGCTCTACGAGCAGACGGAGCCGCGAACGCCTCCACTGAAGTGGACGATGAAAGACTTTCGCCCATTGCACTGGACTGCTGAGGAGAAGAGGGGGCGAATGGTTGAGGACGGGGAGCCTGTCGATGATGACGCGGATCTGCTGATACCGACGAAGAGCCGCAAGTCGTTCCGAGACGAGATTCGTCGGATGCGAGAGGAGTCGGTGGAGGTCGAAGAAGTTGGCTGACACCTGCATTCAGGAGTTGACGGTTGTCGTCCCTCAGTACAACGCCTGGCAGGAGACGATCGCCTGCTGTTCATCGTTACGGCGGCATCATGGCGAACGGCTGGGAATCATCGTTGTCGATGATGGCAGCGCTGCTGAGGACCGCGAGTATGCCCGACGGTATCTCGGTGCAAACGTACGAGTTCTGACGCAACGGCATCAGGGCGTAACAGCCGCCTGGAACCTCGGACTTGGTGCGGTCGATACGCGTTATGCCGTGCTTCTGAATAACGATGCGATGACCTTGAGAGCCTGGGGAGACGCGGCCGTGCGGTTGCTTGAGCAGAACCCTTGGGGAGTGCTCGGTGCAGAGTGTCGTCGCGAACCAGCGCTGGAGCGGATATCGACTCTGGCGTCTGCGGTCTCTTCCAGGCTGCTGTCTGGCTGGTGCCTGGGATTCCGTATGAAGCTGTTTCGTCGAGTAGGGCCGTTTGATGAGTCCCTGGCTTTGTACTGGTCGGATACCGACTGGCAAGTGCGGTGGAGCGGTTGCGTTGGGGGCTCGGCGAAGTTCTCTCTGCTGCCGAAGGGCGTGTTGCGGCATCGGGGGCATCAGTCGACGCGACGGCTCAGGGAGAGATCGGCGTTGTGGACGCGGGATCGAAAGCGGTTCTTTGCCAAATGGGAGCTGTCCTGATTGTGTGGAGAGAATAACTCAAGTGCGATTACTTCAAGTTTGTAATGTCGGAAACATCGTGGGAGGGACGGCGGCCTGCGCCTGGTCGGTGACACGGGCTCTGCCGGAAATGGAGCACGTTGTCGTCTTTCGGAGTGCCCCGACCAAGGCGACGGAAGCGGCGTTTGAAGACTGCGAGATTCGATATCAGAGGCAACTGACGTTGAGTGACGCTTTGTCGGTTGATGTGATCCTTCTCCACAACATTCCCGGGCATGGCGTGAGCTGGGACAACTTCGCGGATCTGTCGTCAGTCCCCGTGGTGCAATACGTTCATTCCAATGCGCGGGGGCATGCTGCTGCTCATCGCGTCGTCTGTTGCTCGGAGTACTTGCGTGACCTGATCGGTCAACCGGAGTGCACGGTATTGCATCAGGGAGTGCCTCGCGCGCCCAATGCGAGGGGAACACGGACGGCAGAGCCTTTCAGGATTGGCCGGATCTGCACGCCAACGGCGAGGAAGTGGCCGGAGAGTTTGCTGTCGTTCTATCAAACGCTGACTGAACGGCATGGGGGCGTGCATTGGGAGTTTGTCGGTTGCCCAGACAGACTGCGGGATCGCCTGGAGGCGGCATGTGGAGGTCGCGTTCAGTTTCACTCCGCGGGCGTTGAGGCGCGGAGTCGGCTCCATGAATGGCATGCGATGCTATATCACCATCCTGATTTGCCGGAGACGTTCGGGCGAACGGTAGCCGAAGCGATGCGCTGTGATTGTGTTCCGATCGTTGATGCGGCCGGTGGATTTCGGGAACAGGTTGATGGCAGCGACGGATTCCTGTGTCGGACAGCGGACGATTTCAGTCGAGCGATCGAAGTGCTGACAACGGGGGTGGTATGGCGCGACCGTTCCGAGCGATGTCGTGCCCACGCTGACGGGCAATTCTCGCTGCGAGCCTTTCGGAGGCGACTCCTGACGCTCTTGGAATCATTGTAAGAGCTACAAGAAATCAGTCCCCCTTGTGTCGTAAATCACCTGAATTGGGAACGATTTGATTCCTCTGGTGCGAAGCGGAGGGATGGGGTATAAGGCCGAGCCCTTCCTTTGAACATCCCCTCCCAAGACCGATCTCAGGTTCTTCGATGTGCCGTTTCCCCAGCTGTATTGACGTGGCCCGGCGATTCTGCGGGCTCATCATCTGCCTGTTTGCGAGCCCGGTTGCGATTTTCTCCCAGTTGCACTCGCCGCCTCACACGGCTGGTCCGTCGACGACGAGCTATCGCCAGACTGCGGCGACCACCGAAACGATGCCGCGGCCGATGATGCCGCCGGCTCCTCCGGCTCAGAGTCCGTATGGACCGCCAGACAGTTACCGGGGCCCGGCATCGAGTGTGCCTCAGCCTCCGGTCGTCTTGCCGATGCCAGGTGGTCATACATTTCAGGAAGACTTGCCGACCGGTCGTTACGGAGAGACGTATCAATCGCCCTATGAACTGGATTTTGACGGAGCGGCTCCGCCACGGGGCCCGGTTGACCTGCCATATTCGCTGAATTCCAATCATTGCCAGGATGAGTACTGCCTCCCGTACAAAGGAAGCGATTACTATCAATGGACGCTGTTACCGGCCGACCTGCTGTACAGTTCGTATCTGGGGGCTCCCCGAGAGCCTCGACTGGCTCAGTCGCTGTTGTACCTGAATGGAACCGGATGGATCTGGGAGCTGGAAGCTGGCGGACGAGCCGGGATTCTGCGGTACGGAACGGCTCGTGAGCATTACAATGAGGGCTGGCAGCTCGATGTCTGGGGAGGAGCATTTCCCCGCCTGGCGTTTGGTGAGAACCTGGACCTGGATGCGGTCGATTTCAAGGTCGGTGTGCCGCTTACCTGGCGCAAGGGGCCGTTTCAGGCCAAGCTTGAGTGGTACCACATCAGTTCTCACCTGGGAGACGAATTCCTGCTGCGAAACCCGACGTACCCACGGCTCGACTACCTGCGGGACTCGATTGTCCTCGGGGGCGGGTACTTTCCGGTTCCCGAACTCCGCCTGTATGCCGAAGCAGACTATGCCTACAACATTAACGGCGGGGCAGAGCCTTGGCATTTTCAGTTCGGCGTCGACTATTCGCCGGTTTGCTCCACACCAATTCGACGGCCGGATCCTTTCTTCGCCGTCAGCGGCTTGATTCGCGAAGAAGTGAACTGGAGCGGCGGGGTCAATGTCTTGACCGGTGTCCAGTGGCGTGGCGTCGAGAAGGAAAGCCTGTTCCGTATCGGGCTGCAGTACTACAACGGGCAGTCGCTTCAGCTGTCGTTCCTGAATGACTGGGAACAGCTTTACGGCATCGGAATGTGGTACGACTTCTAGAGCACATTGCTCTATCGAGTAGCGACGCATGAGCGTCAAAAGGCCTGCAACTGAGCACTTCACGTCGCTGAAGGCCGCTGCTTTCATACGAAGTCTGAACTAAAGCATTTCCATGCTTCTCCTGCCGACGCATCGGCGCCAATCCGCTGCCATGCTGAGTTGGCTCCTGCAAACGCCTCGCGTCCAATTTTCAATTGGCTCAAGGGCGGACCGCTTGACCGATGGCTGGCGTATGTCCCTCTCTTGAGATTGGGATGAAATGCAGATCGGGCCACGAACTGAGCGGCGATCCCATTTCCGTGAGCCTGCTGATGCTGCAAGAAGCCTGTTCTTCGAAACATCGGAGGGGAGGGCTCGACGATGTGACTTTCGTAACGCATTCGCTCGGCGCATAAAAAAATCCCTCCCGAAGAATTCGGGAGGGAAGTGACCCCAGGGGGATTTGAACCCCCGTTATCGGACTGAAAATCCGGTGTCCTAGGCCTGACTAGACGATGGGGCCGGGTAATTTATGTTCTCAGATGAAATATCATCCGGGGACGATTTAGATTTTCGGCAATTAACCGCAGATGCCTTGAGCCAAAGTGAGGTGGGTTTCGAGGTGAGACACGCTGTCAGGTGACAGGTTCGTCAACATCTTTGGCTTCGAGTTGTGCTTTGATGGCCTCGTAGACTTCACTGCGGTGGATTGACACATCTTTGGGAGCTTCGATTCCCAGGCGAACTTTGTCCCCTCGGATATCGACGACCGTGATCACAATCCGATCGTCGATCACGATGCTCTCATTTTTCTTTCGTGACAGGACCAGCATCTTGCTCTTCCTCCGCCGCAATTCGTGCGAATCTCTCTGAATTCAATCGACGACATCCACTGACCTAACGTAACCGGATTATACTGGTACGGTGATTGCTGGCAAGCCTTCCGGCCCAAAATTTTCTCCAAACGACGAAGAGAGGCTCAAGAGCCGATCTCAGGTCGGAAGATGGAGGCGGGACGGAGCAGGCTGTCAGATAGTGGATGCGACTTCGAGAGCCGCCGGATCAGAGAGGCAGCCACTCATCGGGCTGCCTGCATTCCGGTCCGTACAACTGCGGAGGCGTCTGGACAAACGCCTCGTCCTTCCGGTCGGTTAGACCATATCCTTGAGGCCCTTGAGGGGGCGAACCTTGACCACGTTGTGGGCCGGCTTGGCTTTGACTTCCATCATTTCGCCCGGCTTGAACGGGTTCGGGCGCTGGGTGGCTTTCGTGGCTGGCTTGCGGGTCACCTGAATCTTGAAGAGACCGGGCATGTTGAACACTCCGGGGCCCTTCTTGCCGAGGTTCTGCTCAATCAGCGAGTTGAGGGAATCCAGAACGGAGCTGACTTCCTTCTTGCTGAGACCTGTCGACTCCGACAGGGAATTGAGAATTTCCGTTTTCGACATTGGCTTTTCTTGTTTCGCAGCCATGCGAGCCTCCAATAGGGGTGCGTTACAAACTTCGTTGATAGTCGTGGTGCGTCGTTCGAATCGAACAAAGAGACCGTAGTAAAGTACGCGCGGGACCGGTTGTCAATCAATACAGCCCGAAAAGCCCCTAAAAATAGGAGAATCCGGGCAAGTTCGACCATCAGAACTCCCGGAATTCGGGCTTGCAATTTCGCCAGCGTTCCCTAGAGACCGCCCGAGGACGCGTGCTGCGGAAGGGGATTTCCGGACAAATTCATCGTTGGACGGCCGCCACTGGGCACGTGTATTTCGACCCGGGAAAACGCAAAGAAGCCGGCCTCGTACGAACGCCGGCTTCAGTCTGTCCACTGCAGGAGACTCTACTGGAGTGGTGTAGTCAGTTCTCTTCCTTGGCGAGAAATTCACCCCCGCTGATGAACATCCCGCGGTCGCAGGGTGTGCACCATTTGATTTGCACCCGATAGTCGAACTGGCGATTTTCGCTGGCCATTTTTACGGTCACTTCTCCGGGCTGGATGGCTCCGCGATGCAGCAATCCCAGTCCGAAGCGGCTGATTTCACGGGTGACGGCGGAAACCGTATTGCCGCGACTGGTCACAATCTCGGCCGGCACCGACAGCTCCAAACGATCGACTGCGCGGACGTTTTCCGAACCCGGCTTCCCGATGCTCTCTAGGATTTGGCGAAGGTCATCGAGAGACGGACGGCTCCATGGATCGGACGACATTGGAGAAACTCCTGGGCAACGAATGGTTCATAGGATCGCAATGCTGGCTCCCCAAGTATATGTCACGAATTCCACCCTGCGTTGATTTCCGCGTGGCGATCACGCCTCAATGTTTAACAGTTTCATCAACTGCCGAATGCAGCGGTTGAGTGGGGAACCGCGATTCTGCAAATCGGTTTCCGATCGTGGCAGTCAAATGCCTTCAGCCGCGATGAGCGTCCGTCCTGCCGATTCTTTGCGGGATCTGGTATAACAGGGTGTCCCGCTGCCTCCGTATTAAGATCGACGTTTCTTCGCGACAGGAGCCCCATCGATGAAGGCCTTCGCCAGTTTTGCGTTTGCTGTTCTGCTGACGATCCCTATGCGAGCGGACGACTGGCCCCGTTTTCGGGGCCCCGCGGGACGAGGCGTTTTCTCCGATGTGCAATGGTCCGGTGTCTTTCCCGAGCAGCCGGTGGAGTGGCGGTCCGAGCTTCCCGGAACGGGCGTCTCCTCTCCGGTCATCGCCGATGGGAAGGTCTATATAACCAGTGCCGACGAAGATGCCGGCAAGCGAACCCTGCTCTGTCTGAATGTCACGACAGGCACGGAACTCTGGCGAAAAGAGTTTCCTTTCACGGCTTACAGGAAGCACAAGAACAACGCGTTCGCTGCGAGCACACCCGCGATCGATCACGGCAGGCTCTTCGTCCTCTGGCAGGCCCGTGAGGTGTCAACACTCCATGCACTCTCACTCGACGGGGAGCCGCTCTGGACGTTCGAGCTCGGGCCGTACACGCACGGTCAGGGGGGAGCCAGCTCGCCGATGATTTTTCAGGATACGGTGTACGTTGCTCACGATCAGAAGAAGCCGAGCTTCCTCATCGCAATTTCAGCGGAAACCGGAGAAGAAAAGTGGCGGATCGAGCGGAAAGGGGAGCGGGCCTGCTACCCGACTCCCGGCGTCTTTCAGTCGTCCGAAGGTTCTCCCGAGATAATTTTCTCGCATTGCTTTGAGGGAGTAATTGGCGTGGAGCCAGAGACTGGTGAGAAACTCTGGGAGATCACGCCGTTTGGAGAGTTCTCACAGCGGGCGATTCTGTCTCCGTTTGTCACTCAGGAGGGGTTGCTCGTGACTGGCAGCGGGGCCCAGGGGGGAGAACGGAACGTCGTTGTCCTTCGTCGCAACGCGTCCACACCGGGGGGCATTGAGGAAGCGTACCGAGTTGAACGCGGTGCTCCCCATGTTCCGACGCCGGTCGAGAAAGACGGGTTGCTCTACCTGTGGGGCGACCTCGGGATCGTCACCTGCGTCGAGTCCGATTCTGGAAGGAAAGTCTGGCAGCATCGAGTCGGCGGGAACTATTTCGCGTCCCCGATCTGTGTCGGTGAGAATGTCCTGAACGTCGATACCGATGGCAATGTGGTCGTGCTGGCCACGGGGCGGGAACCGCTCGAACGCAGTCGCGTGAGCCTCGAGGAGGAGTCGCGAGCCACGCCTGCCTTCGCCGAAGGGCGACTGATCGTACGAACGAAGTCTCACCTCATGTCGTTGCCTGTCGCCGCACCCTAGCGTTTGATCCGCATCAGGGACTAGGATGCACCTCGCATTTCGCATCGGCAATTGCGGGCCTCGGCTGTGAGGTCCGCGAGAATCATTGAACGCAGCAATCATTGAACAGAGTTATGAAGCAGATCCGGATCGCGACTCGAGCAAGTCAACTGGCGTTGTGGCAGGCCAATCACGTCGCGGATCTCATCCGGGCCGCTGCTCCCGATCTTGAAGTTCAGATGGTCGACGTCACCACTCGCGGGGATGCCAATCAGACACAGCCGCTGCACCAGATGGGGGGGACGGGCGTCTTCACGCGCGAAGTTCAGCGGGCCATTCTGGATGATCGAGCCGATATCGCTGTGCACAGTTTGAAGGATCTGCCGACCGAAATTCTGGAACCGGACCTGGTTCTGGCCGGCATCCCGGAGCGGGAAGTGAAATGGGATGCCCTCGTGCTTCCGGCGAGTCGGAAAGAAGAGGACGTGGATCCCGCCGATCCGCTGGCCGTTCTGCCCGAGAATGCAAAGATCGGAACCGGCAGTCTTCGGCGTCAGGCTCAACTTCTGGCGACTCGCCCTGATCTTCAGCTCGCTGAAATTCGGGGGAACCTGAATACACGACTCAAGAAGCTCGATGATGGCGAGTATGATGCCCTGATTCTCGCCTCCGCGGGACTTATGCGGCTTGGCTGGCACGAACGACTCTCGTGCCGCCTCCAGCCCCCGGTGATGTTCCCAGCCGTCGGGCAGGGAGCGCTTGGACTGGAATGTCGTCGCGACAATCAGCCGGTCATCGATCTGCTGAAGGGTCTGACCGTGCCTGATGTCTGTCTGGCGGTCACAGCAGAACGAGCCCTTCTGGCCGCCCTGAGAGCCGGCTGTCACGCGCCCGTTGGTGTCGACTGCCGACTGGACGACGATGTGACCGAGCTGCTTCTAACCGGCGTCGTGCTGTCTCGCGACGGAACGGTAAAGCTCGAATCAACGGTCGGGATGCCCGTTGGCCGCGACGCTCTCACGCACGAGTACTTCGACGCCGCCTGCGAAAACGCCCGCAACCTCGGCGCAGAAGTCGCCCGCGAACTGGTCGAGCAGGGAGCCGCGGAGCTGATCGAACAGCGCCCGGAGTAGGTTGCCGAGAACATGCTCCGCCCATTGGGATGGCCCAGACGTGCACGTCTGGGTGACGAAGTCACAGGAAGCTGCTGTTCATCGCGGGAGCAGAAAGAGAAGCTCGTTTAACAGGCTGACAGTGCATTGCAGAGAACGTCTGTCAGCGACCACTTGTGGCTCGGAAAGCGGGACCTATTGGTCAGAGGGGTTTCGATGAACAACGTCGAAGGGAGCACCAGTAAGTAAGTTCCCTCGCCCCCCGCGGGGGAGAGGGTTAGGGTGAGGGGGAAATGCGGGTGACATGCTCCACGGGCCGTTGATTCTCATTTGTAGGGAGCATCGCTGGTTGATCGCCCCCTCATCCGCCCTTCGGGCCTTCTGCTACATGCAGAGGTATCAAGCCGCTCCCCCTCAAAGGGGCGAAGGGACACGATCCGCCTGGCAACGTGAAGTGGACAGGTTATTGCGTAATCTGTCCAAAACCCTTTGAGTCATAAATCCCGCATCCCGCGCCACTCAGACGCGCGCGTCTGAGCCATCCATTTTGCGAGACTCATCAAAGCGGCTTTCAGCACAAAAAAGCACGCCTGCTTTCACAGGCGTGCTTTTTTGTTTTCGTGTCTCGGGCGTGCGTTACGCCAGGATCTTGGAAATCGGGGCTCCGTCGTGGGCGACGCGGAACGGGCGTCCGTTCGGAGCGATGATTTCCTTGGTCAGGTCGAGTCCCATGGCCGTGGCGATGGTGGCGTTGAAGTCGGAGACGGCGACCGGATCGTCGATGGTGTACTTGCCCTCTTCATCGGAGGCTCCGTAAACCTGTCCGCCCTTGATGCCGGCTCCCGCCAGGAAGCTTGAGAAGGCCGCCGGGTGGTGATCGCGGCCGGCGTTCTGGTTGATTCGCGGCGTACGACCGAATTCGGTCGTCAGGACGACCATCGTGTCCTTCAGCAGGCCACGCTGTTCCAGATCCGTGAGCAGAGCCGAGACAGCCTTGTCGATTCGACCGAGGGCATCCGGCAGCTTCTCGTAGATGTCGGTATGCATGTCCCAGCCGCCGATGCTGACTTCGACGAAGCGAACATTCTTCTCAACCAGGCGGCGAGCCAGCAGGCAGCCCTGTCCGAAGCGGTCCATGCCGTACTCATCGCGGACAGCCTGTTCTTCTTCGGAGAGATCGAACACCTTCAGTTCGTCGCTCGACAGCAGCGTGCTGGCCTGCTGGTAGAAGTTGTTGTAGGCATCGACCTTGGTCTGCTTGAACTTGTTCTGGAAGTTCTTGTCGAACTTGTTGATCAGGTCGATACGACGGTGGAACGAGTCTTCAGTGAGATACTCAGGAGCCTTCGTGTTTTCCAGACCCCGCAGAGGATCGCCCACGGGCAGCGGGCTCGTTCCCGGATCGAGATAGCCGGCGGCCGGGTGACGGGCTTCCGGATTCACGACCACGTTGTCCGGCAGCATCCGGTTGCGGCGGCCGTGCATGTGGATCGCCATGGCGCCCATGTGCGGATGTCGGATCGAGCTGATTTCCTTGTAGCTGGTCCGCATCAGATACCGGGCCCCTTCGTGGTCGCCGGTCTCGGTGTACATCGAGTTGATGACCGCCATCTTGTCGGCGTGGGTCGCCAGACCCGGCAGCAGGCTGCCGAACTGCATACCCGGCACCTTGGTCTTGATGCCTTCGGTTTCCCCGCGAACATCGCTGTTCTGCTTGATGTCGAACGTGTCGAGGTGGGACATGGCCCCCGACATGAACAGGTAGATGACGTTCTTGGCCTTCACCGGGTCGCCGCCCGAAGGAGCCGCGTGAGCGAACTGCGAGAGCAGCGGGAATGCCGTCACGCCGAGGCAGGACTTGGCGGCATATTCGAGAAACTGACGACGATTCGGCTCTTCCGTCCGACGCAACAGATCCGTAAGCATATCTGAAATTCCTTGGCAGGAGTGTGTGTTGTATTCGCAGAAACCCTGCCGGCTCATCGCGAACCGGCAGAGTGTAAAGTCAATTTCGATTACTGAACGAAGAGGAATTCGCGGGTGTTGACCAGCGACCAGATCACGTTGCCGTAACCGGCTGGTCCGTTTTCCCGCACTTCGTCTTCTGCGACCTGTCGTTCTTCGTCGGTCGGGAACCGGCTCAGAATGCTCAGGAAAATCGTTTCGATGCGATCAGAAGGCGAACGACCGGTCACCACGTTGTGATGCAGGTACGATTTCTCGTGCAGCAGCAGGTGAGTCAGCGGACCGTTGAACATCTGCAGCACCTGAGGCACGGAGCCGCCATCGAAGTTCCCTTGAATCGTCTCGCGATCGGACTGACCGAACTGACGCAGGAAGTGTCCCGGCGGAACGGGCTGCGGTTGTTCGCTGGCTCGCACCAGAAGCAGGCCTTCATGCTTGTAAACGTCGTCCCGGGCTTTCCGGTACTTGTAACCGTTCGACTCATTCAGGGCGTTGTTGCGATCGAACACTTCCTGAGCCGAAACGGTGGCCAGGTCGATCGTCATAATGTTCGAGTCGATCGCGGCGGGTTTCGGCTGGTAAGCGTTCGGCTCTTTTGTCGCCAGAGTGATGAAGGAGTCCCATACCTGTTCCGGGGTCATGCGGCGAAGCACGGGGCCCTGGAAGTGATAAGGCACGCTCAGGTCGATTTCGACCATCGTCGATTCCCGGCGGAACAGCTTCGTGTTGTACAGAACTCGCTGGAATTCCTTCAGGTCGAAGTCGAGCCGATGCATTTCGGAAATCAGGAAGTCCATCAGTTCCGGATTTGACGCCACGGTATCATCCCGCATGTCGTCTTCCGGTTCGATCAGGCCAACGCCGAACGTCTTCTTCCAGATCCGGTTCACAATCGTTTTGGTGAAGCGGGGATTCTCTTTCGAGGTCATCCACTTCGCCATGGCTTCACGCGGTGTTTCGCCAGGCTTCACGACCGGCTGCGGATCGAAGATCGTTTTGGTTTCGACTTTCGACTTCGGTTTGGCGTCGTCGTACTGATAATCGTGCGGCAGAACGAGCGTCCGGTTAACGTCGTGCACTTCCATCAGGTTGCCCGAGAGGAAGCGGTTGTACTTACCGCCGCCATCGTACTTCTCGTCGATCGTTGCCAGCTCTTCACGCAGTCGGCTCACAACGTTTCCGCCGCCGAACATTTTGTCGGCAGCCGACCGCCGCGTGTTTGTGCCGTACGTAAAGGCGGCCATCTGGTAGAACTCTTTCTGAGTCCACCGGTCGAACGGATGGTCATGACACTGAGCACAGCCGATCTGCGTTCCCAGGAAGACTCGCACTGTATTGTTCACAGCGTCGAGCGGCATTCCGGAATCCCGCAGAATGTAACCGGCAGCCGGGTTCTCCCAGATCTTGCCCTCGGCGGCCAGCATCTCATAGACGAACTCGTCGTACGGCTTGTTCTCTTCGCAGCACTGGCGAACCCACTCGATGTAAGGACGACCGGGCACATTGTTGGTCACCCGTTCCGAGAGTCGGAGCAGGTCGGCCCAGTAGTTGTACATGTGGCTGGCGTAGCCAGGGTCTTCAAGCAGTTCATCGATCAATCGCTGATCTTTGTCGCCGGAGCGGGACCGAATGAAAGCGCGGGCGTGCTTGTATTCAGGAATCGTGCCGGTCGCGACCAGATAGGCCCGACGCACCCACACTTCGTCCGAAGCGACCGGGTTCGGCGTAACGCCCTGCTTCTTGTAGTTGGCTTCGACCATTCGGTCGATCAGAAAGGCGGAACGGCGAACCTGTTCATCCAGTTTGTCGTCGACGGGGGCAATCTTGATCGGGCGGGTCGGGACCGGAACCTCATTCTTATTAGATTTGGCCCGACTCTGACCAAATCCAGTAACACCGGCCAGGCAAAGCCCGGCAACAGTGCAAGTGAGGAAAACCATCGTCCTGCGCATCATAGCCATAGATCCTGCTTTGATTTACGAGTGCATACAGAGAGCATTGCAACGTGCCTGAGCGAATGGGGCACGCCGTGTGAGAATCACATCTTCGTAGGCCGATTGCAGCGATCGATCGGACCTCGTTGATTCAATACTATATCCGGATTTCACCGCGCTGTCACACAGATTGTTCGCAAATTTCTTCGCGATTTTGCCCGAATTGGCTGAGTTTCCCATGTGAAAGCAGGCAAAGCGGCGCACGAAAGCACAGGTCTTGCTCAGATTGGCAGTTCGACTCGCTCAGGCCGCGGAGGGAGAAAGCAGGCGGCGGGCAACCTCGCAGTTTGAGGCCAGATGCGTCGTATTCATTCCGCCAATCACCATGCTGTGAACCAGCGGATTGCCGAGCACGAAGCGGATCGCTTCCGGGGCGGCCAAATGCCCGGAGGCCAGACCCTTCTTGACGATGATGCCGATCTCGCGACGATGCGCTTCTTCAATCACCCCGGCGTGGCTCGTGTCGCCGATGTGATATTCCACCATCAGCGCATCGGCCCATTCCAGAGCCAGTTCCGCACCGCTGACCTGCTTGCCGGAAAAGCCGATCGCCCGAATCAGTCCGGCTTCTTTCAGCTTCTGCAGCGTCGGCACCACATCAGTCTGCTGCTGAATAAAACTGTCGCGGCCGTTGGAATGGACGAACACGATGTCGAGCACATCGGTCTTGAGCCGCTTCAGACTTCGCTCGATGCTGGCCCGTGTGCCGGCTGCGGAATAATCGTAGTGCGACTCGCCGTCTTCAAAGAGTTCGCCCGTCTTCGTCGAGAGCACAAAGTCATCGCGACGATGCGAAATCAGCTTGCCGATCCGTTCTTCGCTGATGCCGTAAGCGGGAGCGGTATCAACGAGCCGAATGCCCAGATCGAGCACCGCTTCGAGAATCCGCGTCGTCTCCTGGTCATCGGGAAGCTCGTAACTGTCCGGATACTTCGTCTTCTGGTTTCGGCCCAGCTTGAACGCACCGTATCCGACCGGAGAGACTTCCAGTCCCGTTTTCCCCAGCTTGACCGTCTGCATCGTAGGGCCCCTGATCGTTCTCGGTTCTTTTTTTGTTCTGGTCCGGCTTCACGAAGCGCGGCGAAGTTCACTCGGAATTGGAGTTCCGTCCGCCGTATACCAGGTCTCGACCGTCTCCCACGGAGCAGCCGCCACCGCAGGCATGTTCCAGTCCGCCAACTCGTCCGGCTTCCACTCGTCGTCGCCCGCTTCAATCCGCAGCTCTTTCTTCAGCATCGCGCTGATTCGTTCTGCACATCGCGGGGCGAACGCCAGCTTCGTCGGCCAGCAGGTCAATGCGTTTCCGTGTCGCAGAATCTGCGGCGAATCGGGCCTCAACCCGAGTCGAACCTGCTTCTCGGCTCGATCGATCCGATACGTCGCGAACTCGACCTCATCCAGATCGATGGCCGGCAATGTTTCCTGAAGCTCGGCAGCCGCGTGGCGGATCAACTCGTCCGCCTGCTGTTTCGTGCCCTGTTCGGCCAGATTCCCGCCGAGCTGCCACACCGTCCGGCCATCTCGCAGGTAGTCGGACGTCACCGTCAGCCGTGTTTTGGCGCCATCGATGCAATGTCCCTGGAACATCGGCAGCGGACCGCGAGCCAGTGTCATGTGCAGAGGCCGCAGCTGCATTGCATGTTCGCGCCCCGATTCCTTGCTCAACAGGGCGTTCCCCGCACCGGCGGAAAGCACGACTGCACGGCAGTGGACCGTCAGCTCGCGACCATTCTCACGCAGAACCACCGAGTTGATCTGCCCCGATTTCTCCTGCTCCAGCGAGATGCCATCGGCTTCGTCGACTTTCATCAGGTACCCCGCGAGCCGACTGCGAAAACATTCCAGCAGCGAAGCCGGCGACAGCACCTGTTCATCGAGCCGATACACATGCCCCGGCGTCTGACGCAAAATCTCCGGACGTTGAGCTTCCGGAATTTCCTTCGGCTTCACCCGCAGATTGAGCTGAGCCCCGAGCATTCCCGCCTGTGAGGCCAGGGCCCGCGTCTGCCAGAGATAGCAGCTATGGCTGCGGATCGCCGTCTTCGAGAGGTTCGGCTCGGCCACGCCGCTGAGACAGTCCCGCCACAGGACCGGCATCTCGCGGATCTCATCGGCCGAAGCGGTGAGCACACCTTTGAGCGAATACTTCAGGCCGCCGTGAATAATGCCCTGCGAGCTGACCGTCTGGCCATGGCCCAGTGCACGATTCTCGACGAGCACCGCACGGTAACCCTGCCGTCGCAGATGATCGAGCGTCCAGAGGCCGGCAATTCCGCCCCCGACGATAACGACGTCAACTTCCATGGCCTGCACTGTACTTCCCTGTACCCGAAATAAAGAGGTGTCGGCCGACCAGGCCAACCCGTTTGTATTATGGATCGTTCTGCCGTCAGAGTTCCTCAGAAGAGCGAAGTCCTGCTCGATCTCCCGGCAACAGCAGAAATGGTTGGTGAATCGATGAATGCGTGTGAGAGGGACTGTTCCGCCTTCCTCTCGGTTTACATTCAGAAAAACGGGCCGATCATATCAGGACTCGCGAAATTGCGGCCAGACCGGTTTGGCGAAAATTCATCAAAACCTCTCCTCGAAAGGCAATCTTTTCATGCTGCCCCGCACGCTCGAGCCGGAAGTCATGGATGAACAGGACGAAGTCGACGCCTACGACAAAATGGACCACTCCGAGGTCAACTCCCGCTTCGTCACCGATCTGCTCGCTCGACGAGACGTTTCGCCGACTACCCGCGTTCTCGATCTTGGCACCGGCACGGCTCTCATTCCGATCGAACTGCTCAGCCGCCAGAAATGCCAGGTCTACGCCATCGATTTCTCCGAGCCCATGCTCGCGACTGGTCGCAAAAATGTCGCCGCCGCCGGCTTCGAAAACGAGATCACCCTCGCCACCGGAGACGCCACCAGCCTCCCGCTCGACGACGGCTCCTTCGACATCGCCATGTCCAACACGCTGGCCCACCATCTTCCGGAACCCGCCGGCCTGTTTCGTGAAGCCACCCGCCTCCTCGCCCCCGGCGGCCTCCTCTTCATCCGCGATCTCCTCCGTCCCGAAACCGAAGCCGAGGTCGAACGCCTCGTCGCCCTCCACGTCACCAACGGAGACCCCCTCCACGCCCAACTCCTCCGCCAGTCCCTCCACGCCTCGATGACGCTTGTCGAGATCGAGGAGATGCTCCAGGACCTCCCACTCGATGACCTCCACATCGAACAGACAAGCGACCGCCACGTGACGATTTCAGGCGTTAGGCATTGAGCATTGAGCGTTGAGCGAAACGGGGGTGCCACTGCTGGCTTGCCCAGCAGTGCGATCTGCAGTCAACCACCGTAGAAGGATGGCACAGAGATTCATCTCTGTGTTGCAACGCAACAAGAGGCTTGTCTTCAACGCTGTTCTTAAGCGTGTCGACATCCCCCAACGGATGGCCCAGACGTGCACGTCTGGGTGACGAAGTCACAGGAAGCCGGTCTCAATCGCTCCCCCCTTTCGAGATCGGGAACCTCGGACAGCCACCTCGTGCTGCTGCGTCCGAACCATCCTTCATCTCCCCTTCACATCTCCCAGCCGGCCCGAAAAACACCTCCGTTCAACTTTCGATCTCACTCGGTCCACCGGTATCATGAACCCCGTCTGCTTCCCCGCGAAGTCGCCGCCCCAACCAACCCCGCATAAACAGCCCCGGCAAATTGAGGCCCCACCATGAGCACCCGTCGTGAGTTTTTGAGTGAAACGTTTTCTTCGGTCTGCGGATTCGGCGTCGCCTCCGCCTTCTCGGCTCTCGGCGGACGAGCCGCCCTGGGCGAAGCGGCCAAAGCCCGGCTTGCTCTCCTGCCAACCAACGATGAATCGACCGGCTTGCCACTGATTCGGCTGCCCGAAGGATTTCGCTACGTCACCTACGGTTGGACGAACGATCCCATGTCGGACGGCACGCCCACCCCGCCCGCGCACGATGGCATGGGCGTCGTCGAGGAACGCGATGGCATCGTCACGATCATCCGGAATCACGAGGTCAGCAACGATGGCGATGCACTCCCGCTGAGCGACGGCTCCCCCTTCGACAGTCGCGCCCGCGGGGGATGCTCCTCTTTGAAGTTTGATACCCGCAACGGGCAGTGGCTCGAGAGTCAAATTGCCCTGAGCGGAACGAGCCGGAACTGTGCCGGCGGCGTCACGCCCTGGGGCACCTGGCTGACGGCCGAAGAGACCGTGCTCGGCGTCGGCTCCATCGATCACTACAAGAAGAACGTGCCGCGAACGTTCAAGCAGGATCACGGCTGGATCTTTGAAGTCGATCCACAGGGCGTCAAAACGCCGGTGCCACTCACGAGCATGGGCCGCTTCGTCCACGAAGCCGTCGCCATCGATCGGGAGACCGGGATCGTCTACGAAACCGAAGATCGCGGCACCGCCGGATTCTATCGGTTCGTTCCCAACCAGAAGCAGAAGCTCGCAGCGGGCGGCACCTTGCAGGTCGCCGAGGTCATCGGCCACGACGATCTTCGCGGCCACGTCGAAACGGGCAAAGTGTTCGCCGTTCGCTGGCACACCATCCCCGAACCAACGCTGGCCAACACGCCGGGGCAGGAGAAACCCGATGAACTAGGCGTCTACAAGCAGGGTAAGAAACTCGGAGGCACCACGTTCGCCCGACTCGAAGGCTGCTGGAGTGGCCACGGCAAAATCTACTTCGACGCGACCAGCGGCGGAGCCGCGAAAGCCGGGCAGATCTGGGAATACGATCCCGCCCGCGAAAAACTGACGCTGCTCTTCGAAAGCCCGGGCAAGGACGTCCTGAACATGCCGGACAACCTCTGCGTCAATCCGCACGGCGGCCTCGTGCTCTGCGAAGACGGCGACTACGGCGACGACGAATTCCCGCAGCGCATCCACCTGCTTTCCCAGAATGGCCGCCTGATCCCGCTGGCCGTGAACGACATGCAGCTGAAGGGCGAAAAGAACAACTTCAAAGGCGACTACCGCGGCCGCGAATGGGCCGGCGCCACCTTCAGCCCCGACGGCCAATGGCTCTTCGTCAACATCCAAACCCCGGGCCTGACACTGGCGATCACAGGGCCGTGGGAATCGCTTGAGGGACAGGTGTAAGACCGGAGCCGTCCGCCATCAGGCATGGTCCAGCAAGAGTAGGTCAGGCACTGCCTGACGAGAAATCGACACGGCTCGAAGCAACCGCGTCAGGCGGTGCCTGACCTGCAGGACTGGCGAGACGCCAGGGGCACCCATTGGGGAGGCCGACTGATTGATTGACAACGCTATGCCAACAGTGAAAATTCTATCCGCAATGTATTAGAAATGCGTGTTACGTGGACACGTTATTCAATCATTATTTCTCGCCATAAAGTGCTCGTATGTTTGATTCTCTCTCGACTAAGATACTTGTTCAAATAGCTGTCCTTACAGCGATTCTTCTCAATTCGTTATCGTGTTCCGAACCGTCCAGTCCTCCTAAGGACGAAGGGCTGACTCCGCGGCAAATCGAAGAGAATGCGGCCAGAGAGGAGTTGAGTTCAGTCCGAGAGGAAGACCGTCACATTGTCCAGCATTTGCAGGAACTTGTGCTGGCGTTTCAAAGATACCATGACGAGCATCAGCAGTTTCCCTCCGTGTCCAATGATTCGGAAACTGGGGAAAAACTTAGTTGGAGAGTACGAATGCTCCCGTTTATGGGGGAGCAGGAGCTATATGGGAGATTTAAAATTGATGAACCGTGGGACAGCGAGCATAACTTGAAGCTTGTGGACGAGATGCCCAGCATATTTGCCAGCGGTCCGGAGTCCGCCGAAGGAAAGACTAGGTTCCATGCGATAGTTACTCCCAACGGTCTCATGTCACTGGCGACCCCTCGGATCCGTGACTGTCAGGAAGGGACCTCCAATACGCCCATCTTCATTCACGTTGGCCGCGAAAAGGCCGTTCCTTGGACTAAGCCTGGGGGAATCGGCTTCGATGGTGTCGACATCGTGAAGTCGTTCGGGACTTCCGAGCGATCAAAATATTTCTTCGCAGTTGTAAATGCGGAAGTCAACGCGTTATCTGCTGAGGTTGAACCTGATTACCTGTCCAAACTGATCGATCACAACGACATGGGATTTCTACCAGACCAAGATAAGAACTTCGTCTTGGTCGAAGGCTTCAAGCCAGCTCCATACGGCGGTTACGACAGCGAGCAGTAGTCCCATTGGATGGACGGGAGGTTTACTCCCGGTTGTGGAGCAACAAGCGGTCGGGCGTTGACGAACTTCGGTTCTTTATGCATTCAATCTCAATGTGAATTAAGCCGTGTTTGCTGGTCCGCGTGTCTACTGTTTGAGGGCCGCTACGGACAGCTGCTTGTGACTTCGTCACCCGGAGGTGAACCTCCGGGCCATCCCTCCGTCCGGCTCAGTTTCGTAGGTCAGGCACTGCCTGACGGTCATGATCAGCCCCGCTTCTCGCGTTCGTCAGGCGGTGCCTGAATTACTCGGACTTCACTCGTTTTCTTCGTTGTAGAGCAATACGTATGTGTTATCTGCCGTGTCCAAACATGAGTCGAACATGTACTGGAACGAGTCGAGTGCGAGGAACAAACACTTTCCTAAAACAGTGATCATCCTCACCGACCGACCCGGCAATCGGTCCACCAACATCCTTCTTGGGAAACCGTATCGAATCACCCGATCGTTGAGTTCGAATTCGATCTCCCATGATTCTTCATCGCGAAGCCCAATGGGGGCAACTCCGTCGGCTATCTCCCAACGAACCCAATCACCGTCGCAGTAGATCCTGAAGGTCCGACCGTTTTCCAGGTGTAATGCAAGGAAATCTCGACCTGCATCGACACTCCGAATTCTTAGTCCTTTGCAGCGCGTAGTGTCCTGCTCCGCAGCAACTGCTCTGGTTTCGTTCGCTTCTTTCATCTCTAGCGACGTCGCCACAAAAGTCGGTACCGAAGAAACGTAGATGGCAACTTTCTTGCACTCCATCCTAATCCAATCGAAAAGCTTCGTTGGTTAAGTTTCGTAGGTCAGGCACTGCCTGACGGTCATGGTCAGACCCGCTTCGCTCGCTCGTCAGGCGGTGCCTGACCTACTCGGACACTTCCCTCAACATCACTCCGCAGCCACGCACAGCGGCATGCTCACCCTGCTTCGCGATGTGAGCATGGCACCCCGTCCGGAAAAGTCCACGGCGGTGGAGTGTTTCTGTCTTACCTCCACTCGGCCGCCCACTGTGAGGTTTGATACCCACTGCGAATTCGCCATTCGCGCAGCACGGCAAGGAGTTCCCGTTTCTTGTCCACGTGCTCCGGGCTGTTCCAGAGGTTGTTGATTTCGTTCGGGTCCTGCTTGAGGTCGAAGAGCTGGCCCCAGGGTTCGTCGAGGAAATGGACGAGCTTCCATTCGGGGCTGCGGACCATGGTCATGAACTGGGTGCCGGTGAGGATGCCGTCCTGGGCCTGTTCGGCGAAGACATAATCTCGCGGCTGCCAGTTGGGATCGGAGATAGCCGGGGCAATTGATTTCGCTTCGAGGCCTTTCGGGACCTCCGCGCCGGCCCATTCGAGGATGGCCGGGCCGATGTCCATCTGCTGGCAGAGGCCTTCGATCCGCTTGCCGGCGGGGATGCGGCCGGGGGACCAGACGATGAGCGGCATGCGGGTGATGATGTCGTACATCGTCCATTTCTGACTGTGGCCGTGATCGGTCATGCAGTCGCCGTGGTCGGAGGTGAAGATGACGATCGAGTTTTCGAGATAGCCCTTGCGGTCGAGCGTTTCGAGAATCTTCCCAATCTTCTCGTCGATCATCGTGACGTTGGCCAGGTAGTAGGCCCGCTGACGGTGCCGCTGTTCGGGCGTGGGGTTCAACTCCAGCACCACCGAGTCGTGGTCGATGTCCTGATTGTGCTGGCGGAGTTCCTTGAAGGGCTCCGGTTGATTGTCGAGTTCTTCCTGCGTGACATCGAGCAGCGGCAGGTCTTTCTTCAGATACGATTCGGTGTATCGCGGAATCGGATCGTACGGCGGATGCGGGCCGGGGAAGCCGATTTCCAGAAACAGCGGCTCGGTCTGCGGCTTCGATTCGAGCCACCAGCAGGCCATGTCGCCGACGAACATATCACTGTGCAGATCCTCCGGCAGTTCCCAGTCGAAGGCTCCCAGCGCCTGCCGGTAATCGGCTCGCTGGCGGTAGAGTTCCCGCTGCTGCTTGACATGCCCGCGGATGCGGACGGCTTTGTCCCATTCATCGAAGTAGAACCGCTCTTCGAGATAGCGGTCCTTGTTCTCGACGACGTAGCGTTCGTGAAACCCGAGCGGCGTGTCGTACGGATAGCTGTGCATTTTACCGACGTTCACGCAGCGATACCCGGCCTGAGCCAGCTTCTCAATCCACGACCGCCGCCAGAGATCGGCGTTCTTCAGGATGCCGGTCGTGTGCGGATAATACCCAGTAAACAGACTCGCCCGGGCGGGCGCACACGAAGCAGCCGTGATGAAACAGTTGGTAAACGTCGTCCCCTCATTGACCAGCCGATCCATATGCGGCGTCTCCATGTAGGGGAAACCGAGCGCATTGATGGTGTCAAACCGCTGCTGATCCGTGATGATAAAAATGATATTCGGACGATCGGACATGGAAGCGACTCAGGCTGAAAGAAACGGAATCGGAGAATGATCCCAACGATCCTGAGTTGCAGAAGAAATGTCAATTCAGAGCGAAAGCGCCGTGCACCGACCAACGCCGGGTGCCATGCCCACGCTCGCGTGGGCATGCTATGTCTTGCGGATCCGCACCAGGGATGGCCCGGAGGTTGACCTCCGGGCCATCCAGCCGTCGCGTTCCCGGGAGAAAGTAAAGGGCGCTGCACGTTCCCGTACGCCGCTGGAGGTCGATGTCTGATAGAACGAGAAGGATTCGAGCGTGCTGTAGTTCTGCGGTTTCAAAGCATGGTACTCAGCAAGTTTCAGATCCATCGGATGCGTAAAGTTTTTCCAGAGAAAACCCAGCATCAGGATTTGAAAATGGCTCAGTGAGGAAACGAGGTTTGCGAAGGAGCAGTAGTGTGGACAGCAGCTTGGTCGCCGGAGTTCACTGCCGACCAGGAACCGAGTACATTTTCATACAGTACACGGGCGTGTGGAGATTTGATCCCCAGCCATCCAACGCTACAGGAGGGTCAGGTGAAGCCGATTTCAAATCGTGAACTTTTCGAGCTTCTCGTCGATACTGCGGAACGGTGTTCCTCAACGATTCTGCCACTCGATGACGACGACTTCGAGTACAACATCTTCGAAGAGTTTGAGGTCGGTATTTTGTCCTTCTTCCACGACGAGAATCTTGACCGACTCTTCCATGCAGGTTTAATTTCTTCAGATGCCGCCGTGCTCAGCAGAGAGATTCGAATGGAAGGACTAGCGTTCGTTGATGATCACCGATCTGAAACAGGTTTGCGGGGCAATTTGAATTTTCGTCGTCTCATGCAGAAGTGCGATCGGCTTCTGGAACTCTTTGCCTCACATCGATCGGCCGGGTGAGTTTAAGACAAAGCATGCCCACGCGGGCGTGGGCATGGCACCCGATTCCTGATTGCGGTTAACGCTGGCTGAGGGCCTTCTGCAACGGGCAGTCTGCCCCGGCGGGTTCACCTTTGCGGTATCTGGCTAATAGGCGTTTGGAGCGTTCGGCGAGCATGCGGCGGACTTCGCGGCGTTTGCCTTTGACTCGGGGGATGACCATGTCGTCGTAGCCGGTGGTCTGGTGGCGCATCCAGGCGATGACGGCTGCTCGGGCGCGGTCTTCGATGGGGATGCGTTTGGTGCGGGCGACGGTGCCGCTGCCGACGGGGGTCGCGTGAGCTGTCACGGCGTCGGCCAGTTGTTCGGCCATCTCAGCGTATTGCGGGGCGAAATCGAGATAGGCGAGGATGGAGCCGCGGAAGTCTTCGACGTATTCGGTTTGCACCTTTTCCCGTCGGCGGGCACTTGCTTCCTGCTTGCGGGCGTAGGCGTCAGTGGAGCGCTCGGCTTCGAGGTCGCTGCGGATCTGGGCGATCGTGGCTGACGGTGCGTAGACGCCGCGCGAGAATGTTCGGCGGCCTCGCTTCTCGGCGACCACGTAATGCTCGCCAGCTGCCTTCACGCGGCGGGTCAGCCCGGCATCTCCAGGCGGAAGCAGTTCAAAGTCCTGCGGAATCTTGATGACCCTGCCTTCGGGGGAACGGATCGTGTTTTCTGAAGGACCGGGGGAGTAGGTGACGGCAGCTTTAGCAGGCGAACGTTTTGGCATGAGCGTTGGATAAGAGTCAACTGAAGTAGGGTCCTGTGAGCGGACGCGGATTAAGTGTCACTTTGGAAGCAGGTGTCTGTGTTCGTTTGAGGCACTGGCGGAGCCAGTGGCACACGTTGTTGGTGAAAGTACACTGCTGGGCAAGCCAGCAGTGGCACCCGGCGATTGCAGGAGCAACTCAAGCCTTGCAGGCGATGGGCGTCCATTCGTCTGCAAGGGAAGCATGAACATGCTCTAGCGGGCCGCTTCGATCCATTGGATGAGGGCGGTTTCGGCGTTGGGGTGGACGCGTTGCAGGCGGCGGATGAGTGGCTGGGTGCTGGCCAGAGCCGGGTTGTGGGCGTATTCGAGCAGAGCCGAGCGAGTTTGCGTGTTGTTATGCAGCATCCAGTGGACCCAGGCCCACGACTCGGCGTAGTCGAGCCGCTGCATTTCGCCGACCGCTTCGAGTCGTTCGAGTCGCTGCAGGTTCGGCCGCCAGCCATTGCGGAGCAGGGCGGAGAGTTCGGCCAGATAATCGGCTCGCGGAATGCCGGGAGCCGTTGGCAGTTCGAAGTACTCGGCCAGACCTTCATCGAGCCAGAGCGGAACCTTTGGCAGCGAAGCATGCAGAACACTGTGAGTGAATTCGTGTCGCAGGTCTTCAAGAACGCGATCGGACCAGACTGTGTAAACACAAAGGCTCTGCGAGGTGCCGATGAAATAGGCCCGTCGCGGCGGGAGTCCGGGATAGTTATTGGTCAGCCATTTGTTGTACGACTCCTGATCCTTGAACAGATAGACCTCGACCTGTTTCTCGCCGAGCTTTAGTTCGAGCACCTGACCGATGTCGCGACGAAGCTGCATCAGGTTCTGAATGATCTCATGATCTTTATCCAGCTTCACATCGCTGTGCAGGATCATGCTTTCGGTTTCGATCTGATACCGATTGGGGACATCGTCGTTGTTCGCGCGGAACGTGCCGGCGTTGCAGCCGGTCAGGATCAGCGCGAGCGCACAGGCCATCGTCCCGCGGATGATGCGGACGGAGAGTGTTCCGGCTTCGAAATTCTGACCGCTGGGCATCACGGAGGGCTCGCTGGCTGCGGGGCAGGGGACGGAGGAAGATCTCGGGGTGTGCGGGATTACTTGCGGACCGGGGTCTGGCCGCCGACCTTCTTGAAGATCGAGTCGAGAAGCTCTTCGGTCAGGCTTCGCTGAACCAGTTCGCCATGGCCGGCTTTGATCATCGCGTTGGCCAGTTCGGGGTGCTCGGCCCAGTTCTGGTGGTTCCATTCGCGGATGTCGACATAGAAGTCGGCCATCTGAGCTTTGGTCTTCGGCACGTAGTAGGTCTTCTGCCCGGTCGTGACGATGTGATAGCTGAACGAGAAGTACATCAGCAGTCCGCCAAGCAGAATGCCGGCGAACAGGGCAAGCAGTCTGGTCATCCTGTCCCATCCTTGAGAAATCCGCGGAAGCCCGAATCGGCTGGCCCTTCCGTGGGTATGAAGCTCACGTTCGGGCGGCGAGGAAGCCATGCCCGAGTGTGCGAAATTGCATGCTTTACAAGTGTCTCACAAACCCGAAAATGCCACAAGACGGGTTTCATTGGTCAGACGCCAGCCTGCTCCCTATGATACCTGATCGATCCTCCGACGCCCCTCATTGCAGTAACATCATGACCAGCAAAGACATACACAGCAGCGACTCGATTGCCATTCAGCCCGTCAACCGCCCGGTTAACGGCTGCATCGTGCCTCCCGGCTCGAAAAGCATCACGAACCGGGCCCTGATCGTGGCTGCCCTGGCGGATGGTGTTTCGACGCTGCAGGGAACACTCGACAGCGACGACACGCGGGTCATGCTCGAGAGCCTGCAGCGGCTCGGCATCGAATGGGAGAAAAAGGACGACTCCGTCATCTCGATCTCTGGCTGTGGCGGGAAGATCCCGGTCGATGGGGCCGAACTCTGGCTCGAAAACAGCGGCACCAGTATCCGTTTTCTGACGGCGATGTGTGCAGGCGGGCATGGCGAGTTTACGCTCGACGGTAACAAACGGATGCGGGAGCGGCCGATTATCGATCTGGTCAATGCTTTGAACGGCCTCGGCATCGATGCGCGTTGTTCACTCGGAAACGATTGTCCTCCCGTTACGATTCAGGGGAACGGGTTGCCCGGCGGCAAGGTGCATATCGCCGGGAATCTGTCGAGTCAGTATCTGAGCGGGCTGCTCATGTCGGCTCCGTATGCGAAGGAGCCGCTGGAGATTATCGTCGATGGCGAACTCGTCTCGATTCCTTACATCGAAATGACGCTTGATGTGATGAAACGCTTCGGCGTCGACGTCGAAACCGAGGACCTGCAGTCGTACCGAATTCAGCCGCAGCATTACAAAGCCTGCAGCTATCTGATCGAGCCGGATGCCTCAGCGGCCAGCTATTTCTTCGCCGCAGCCGCCATTACCGGTGGAGAAGTGACGATCCCTGGCCTGAGCAGAAACGCGATGCAGGGAGATGTGCACTTTGTCGACGTGCTTGAAGAGATGGGCTGCCAGGTGACCTGGAACGATCAGTCGATCACGCTGAAAGGCGGCCCTTTGCAGGGAATCGAAGTCGACATGAATGCCATTAGCGATACCGCCCAGACACTGGCAGCCGTTGCCGTGTTTGCGGAAGGTCCGACACGGATTCGCAACGTGGCTCACATGCGAATCAAGGAAACCGACCGCGTGGCGGCTGTGGTGACGGAATTGAAGCGACTCGGGATTCGGGCCGACGAGCACGACGATGGGTACACCATTCATCCCGGCCCGGTCAAACCGGCCTGCGTTCAGACTTACGACGACCATCGCATGGCAATGAGTTTCAGCCTGATCGGATTGAAGCATCCGGGCATTGAGATCGCCGATCCAGGGTGTACAGCCAAGACGTACCCGCGTTATTTCGAAGATCTGGACAAATTCTGTGCATCAGCTCGCTGATCGGTCTGTTCGGAACGCTTGACAGGAATTTGCGTTCTCCCTGTTGATTGATGTTGTCGTTTGTTGACCCCGGCGAATCTGCTGCGATAAACTGAAATTTGGCCTGTTCTGGGCGAGGCCGTCTTAGGGCGGTTTCTCGAGAAGCCGCAGAACCTCGTCCGGTGGCGTTCCACCGCGAGCATGGCTTTACGACTTTCAAG
Organism: Planctomycetaceae bacterium; assembly: GCA_017795105.1. Taxonomy (GTDB): domain Bacteria; phylum Planctomycetota; class Planctomycetia; order Planctomycetales; family Planctomycetaceae; genus Rubinisphaera. Next base: position 2,612,592 of record CP051247.1, on the reverse strand, counting down.
GAGCAGCGTCGTCGGGCATCCGATGATCAGGGACAGCCGACTTTGTTAGCGATTATCAGCGATATCCACGGGAATCTGGAAGCACTCGAGGCCGTGCTGGCCGACATCTCCAGCAAGAATGTTCCCACCCTTTACTGCCTCGGCGATATTATCGGATACGGGCCCAATCCCGGCGAATGTATCGATCTGGTCATGGAAAAAGCCAAGGTCACCATCCTTGGCAATCACGATCAGGCCGCGATGTTCGACCCGGAAGGCTTCAATGCCGGTGCAGAACGGGCGATCTTCTGGACGCGGAAACAGCTCGAAACGGGCGATCGCAATAAGAACGAGAAACGCTGGGAGTTCCTCGGCGAACTGCCGCGAATCCGTCGCGAAGACAAAGTCATGTTCGTGCATGGCTCGGCCCGCAACCCGCTGAATGAATACGTCTTCCCGGAAGACATCTACAATCAGCGGAAAATGGAGCGGATTTTCAGTCTGGTCGAACGCCACTGTTTTCAGGGGCACACGCATATTCCAGGCGTTTTCACGGAAGATCTGAATTTCATTGCTCCAGAAGAGATCGACTTCCGTTACGAGCTGGACGATCGTAAGGCGCTGGTGAACGTCGGGTCTGTCGGACAGCCCCGCAATGGCGATCCTCGAGCCTCGTATGTGATTCTCGATGGCAAGACCGTGAACTTTCAGCGGGTCGAATACGACAACGAGAAGACCGCCAACAAGATTTACCCGATCCCCGAGCTCGACAATTTCCTGGGCGACCGGCTTCGCGAAGGACGGTAGTCGCGGAGCTCGCGGCAGCCTCTCGGGACGACTTTCCGGAATGTCGGTCGAACTCCGTCCGGGGTGCGGCAATGCGGCGCAATCAGGCGGTCTGAGACGAAAGCCGTGCCGAAACGCCATAATTCACGGTGTTTAACGGCTTTACGCAAGCCGGCTTTCTCGACAGTGCGGCTGCGTTCGGCGGGATTATACCTCCCGCCGCTCCTGTGATTTCCTTACAATACGGCCAATTCTCGCGAACTGATTTTTGGCTTTCTGTTTTCCCGGAAGATTCCCCGTCGATGGATCAACAACGACGTTTTATTACGTTCTTCGTGCTCTCACTCGGAGCGATGTTCCTCTGGCTGAACGTCGGTCTCCCGTTCTTCTATCCTGAACTGATCGAGAAGCAGGCAGCCCGGCAAATCGCCGAGGAAGAGAAACGGAAGCAGGCTCAGGTCGCCGATCCGGAAGGCACCTCGACGCCGAAACCGGATCCGGCTGTCGCTGCGAATGATTCCGACAACGCCGACGACTCCCCCGCTGCGGAACCGGCACCAGCTGAAGAATCTCAGCAGCAGATTGCCGAATTCCCCGCTCGAACCGTGGCGCTCGGTAGCCTCGATCCGAAGTCCGAGTTCTTCATGCAGGTTGAACTCGAAGCAGAAGGGGCAGCCGTTAAATCGTTGCAGCTCAACGACAAACGCTACCGCGAACTCAATGACCGCGAACGTCCACTTCAGTTGCTCGGCTCGGTCAAAGGGAGCAAACTTGCGACCTTCGATGTTCGGGCAGGAGCCGTCGATCGCCAGCTGATTCCCGAAGGGAAATCGCTCGACAGCGTGAACTGGAAAGTCGTTGAGGACGAACTGACCGACCGCAAAGCCGTTTTCGAGTACCCGGCTCCGGATGGCAGCCTCGTTCTCCGCAAGATCTATGAACTGCACACTGGGGACCCCGCCCGCCGCGACACGTCCGCTGAGGGATATGAACTCAAGGTCACACTCAAGTTCCAGAACACCGGTCAGTCTGCGGCTGAGGTGCAGTACGCTTTGCAGGGGCCGATTGGATTCCCGCTTGAAGACGAAGACAACACGCGGCGATACCTGGCGATTCAGGCCGGTTTCATGAACGGCGGCGGCGTTCGTCGGGAGACGATCCTCGCATCTGAAGTCTACAACGAAGCCAACGATCCGGAAGGGGTCGAAGAGTTCCGCGCTCCACTGCGATACCTCGGCGTCGACGGTCAGTTCTTTGCCACGCTGCTGATGCCGGACCCGGCCAACACGGCAGACGGTCAGGCCCCGGTCTCACAGCCGATGCTCATCAGCCGGGCTCGCGAGGAAGAACGAAGCCTGATCAGCTTCCAGATCGAATCGGTTCCCGCTCAGGTGCAGCCGGGGCAGACCGTATCGCATGACTACACCCTCTTCGCCGGTCCCAAGCGGACTGCTCTGCTGCAGCCGTACGATGCCGAAGGCATTATCGAATACGGCTGGTTCGGCTGGATCAGCAAAATCATGCTGGCCATCCTGCACTTCTTCCACGACACCGTCTACCTGCCATACGGCATCTCGATCATCATGCTGACCGTAATGGTCCGCGGGGCGATGTATCCCATCTCCCGCAAGCATGCTCTGGCCGCGAAGAAGATGAAGGAGCTGCAGCCGAAGTTCGAGGAGATCAAGAAGAAGCACGAAGGCGACAAGGAAAAGCTCGCCCAGGCTCAGATGGAGCTGATGAAAGAGAGCGGATTCTTCGCCGGCTGTCTGCCGATGCTGCTCCAGATCCCGATCTTCATCGGGCTCTATCAGGCGCTCAGCGTCTCGGTCGATCTGCGAATGGCCGAGTTCCTCTGGATCGACAACCTCGCCAGCCCGGACAAGCTGTTCACGCTGCCGTTCTCGATTCCGTTCCTCGGCAACGACTTCAACCTGCTGCCGATTCTGACCGTCGGACTATTCATCGCCCAGCAGAAAATGTTCTCCCCGCCACCGGCGAACGAAGAACAGGCTCTGCAGCAGAAGATGATGAGCTACATGATGATCTTCATCGGTTTTATGTTCTACCGCGTTCCGGCTGGTCTCTGTATCTACTTCATTGCCTCGTCGCTGTGGGCGATCGCGGAACGGAAGATTCTCGACCTGCACGATACCACGGCCGAGACCCTGAAGCAGAAGAAAGCCGACTCCGACAAGAAGAAGCCAGGCGACGACACCACCGGCAAGAAGCCCGGCTGGTTCCGCGAACAAATGGCCGCCCTCGACGCAGCCGCCAACCCGGCCAACAAATCGGCCCAGCTCAAACCGGCTCCGTCCCGCAAAGGCAAGAAGTAACCACCCGTGAGGCAGGCTCCCGCCTGCCGTGCGTGGCATGCTCAATCAACGCTCTCCAGATGGAGGGCGTTTTTTTATTGGTCCACTGCAGTTGAGTGTTGCGCATGAGAATGCACGCAGATCGCTTCGTCCACGAGCGGCAGGCGGGCGATTGCGCTACGTTGTCGACCATCGTAGCGGCGGCATCCTGCCGCCGATTGCGGGCGACCGGCACGAAAAGTGGCGACCCGCCGGACGACGTTCCTTGCAGTTCGTTTCGAACGACTCGGCGCTTTCGCGGAAAAGTACGTCCCTTCGGCGGCAAGATGCCGCCGCTACGACCTTAACAATATCGGGTGCCATGCCCACGCTTGCGTGGGCATGCTTGTCATCGACGTTACTTGTCCAGAACGTCGGAACTGCGAGCGACTCACGGCAGCATCTTGCCGCCGATTGCGGGTGCTATGCGGAGAGAGGGGTGAGCCGCAGGACAGCGTTCCTTTCCACTTGTCTCTTAAGAACTCTTTGTGATTACATCGACCGACGCCTCTTCGCTGGCAGGATGCCGCCGCTACGGAATGGGATGCGTTCTTCGGCCTGTCCAAAATCGCTGTGCCTTGTTCCGAAGCCGTCTCGCGGTATGCTCAAAGCATCGGCTTCGATCCGCTTCTGCAAGGTGATCCGCGCATGTTCCGTCGCTCTCTGCCGCTGAAATCCCTGGCCCTTTTGTGCCGGTCGCTGTCGACGCTGCTCGAAACGGGCATCCCGGCTCACAAAGCGTTTCTCATCGCTGGCGAGAAAGCGGCCAATCCCGATGTGCGTGTCGCCAGCGTGCGGATCGCCGAAGACATTCAGAAGGGCCACGAGATCGCGACCGCGATGCGGGAACGGGATGTCTTCCCGGGGCTGATGATCAACATGGTCGATGTCGCCGAGAAAACCGGCGCTCTCCCGGAAATCCTCACCGGACTTGCCGATCACTACGACAACCTCGTCCGTTTGCGGAAGGATTTTTATTCCGCCATCGCCTGGCCGGTCATTCAACTGATCATGGCCGTCTTTGTGATTGCCGGTCTCATTCTCCTGCTCGGCTGGATCGCTCAGTCGCAGGGGGGCGACCCGATCGACGTCCTCGGCTGGGGGCTGACCGGAACTTCGGGAGCGATCACCTGGCTGACGATGGTCTTCGGCACCGCAGCCGGGCTGTTCGTCGCCTACAAGTTTGTCCGCTCCAACATGGCCGGGCAAACCTATCTCGACGCCACGCTGATGCGCGTTCCGGTCCTGGGACACTGCATGCAGTCGTTCGCCATCGCGCGGTTTGCCTGGGCCTATCACCTGACGCAGGAAGCGGGAATGCCGATTGATGAGAGCATCGAAGCCTCGATGCGGGCCACGAGCAACGGCGCTTTCATCGGGCAGACCGAGCGCATCAACTACTGGATTCATCAGGGGGAAACGGTCACCACATCGCTCCGGGAATCGGGACTGTTTCCTAAAGATGTGATCGAGATGATTCACGTCGGCGAAACGTCGGGCACGGTGCCGGAGATGCTCCATCGGCTCAGTCCGGAATTCGAAGAGCAGGCCCGCCGTTCGCTGCAGGCGCTGGCCGGAGCGCTGGGGTGGCTCGTCTGGGTGATCGTGGCCGGCTTCATCATCTTCGTCGTCTTCAGCATCATGCTCTGGTACGTTGGGTTGATCAACGACGTCGCGCGGGGATTGTAGGGCTCAATGGACGGGGTAAGCTACGACGCTCGGGGGTGGTGGCAATGATCAGTTGATTATGATATGACTGGTCCTTCCGGAACTCTGAATGTCCCACCCCAGGAGTTGATCCTTATGAAACGATCCCCCGCCATCCTCGCCGTGTGTGCTGCGCTTCTTTGCAGCTCTTTCCTCGTGTCCGACGCCTGGTCGCTGCTCAAGAGAGATTCTTCCAAACCTGGTATGACCGCTCGGGCAACCGAACTGCTCAATTCGCTCGATGATCGTCAGGCCGAACTGGCTCTGCTGCCGTACGAATCGTCGCAGCGGGTCGACTGGCACTTCATTCCGATGGATACCCGCAAAGGGCTGATGCTGCGTTCGATGAGCGAAGAACAGCAGGGGACCGCTCTGAATCTGCTCAAGACGTGCCTCAGCGAAGCCGGCTACAAGAAAGCCGAGACGATCATGTCGCTGGAGAAGCTGCTCTATTCGCTCGAAGATCCGAAAACTCGCGATCGCCGTGATCCGCTGAAGTACTACGTCACCATCTTCGGCGATCCGCGTGAGGAAAGCCGCTGGGGACTGAGCTTCGAAGGACATCACCTGTCGCTTAACTTCGTGACCGAGAACGGCAAGCTGATCGCGGCGACTCCGCAGTTCTTTGCTGCCAACCCGGCAGTCATCAAAACGAAGAACGACGTTGGCTTCGAGATGGGCATGGCCGTTCTGAACGAGGAAGAACAGCTCGGCTTCGATCTGGTCAACTCGCTCAGCAGCAAGCAGAAGAAGTCGGCGATCATCGCAGATGAAGCTCCCCGCGAAATCCGCAATGCCGGCAGCCCGCACCCGCCGAAAGAGCGTCCGGTCGGTATTCAGGCACGTGATCTCGACAAGAAGCAGGCCGAGACGTTGCGGAAGCTAATTGACGTCTACGTGAATGCTGTCTCGGAAGGCCGAGCTTCGGAACGTCTCGAAGAGATCCGCCGCGATGGGTTCCAGAACATCTATTTCGCCTGGGCGGGAGCCACCGAGCCGGGCATTGGTCACTACTATCGCATCGAAAGCCGCTCGTTCTCGATCGAATTCGTGAACACCCAGCCGGACGCCGCCGGCAACCCGGCCAACCACATCCACTGCGTCTACCGCGATCGCGACGGCGATTTCGCGCTGCCGATCAACTAAGGCGTCTCTGCACCGGCGGTCAAATGCCGCTGACAGGACGTGACAATAAAGAAGCCTCCACGATCGCCGATGATCGCGGAGGCTTTTGTCGTCATGGTCGCCGCAGCGCCGACCGGGTGACCTTGATCGCTGTGCTATCAGGGCGGCGAAGCCGCTGGAGGCTGCCGTTTGATGGGCGTGAGTCCTTAACCTTTACCCCTTAGACGTCGCCTCGCCCCCGCCGGGGGAGAGGGTTAGGGTGAGGGGGAATGCGGGGTCCATGCTTCGCGGGCCGTTGATTTTAACGCCGATGGAACGTCGCTGGCATCAAGGGATCCGTGGGCCTGAAAGATTCTGTGGAGTGACCCTGTAGGACAGCATGCCCACGCAAGCGTGGGCATGGCAGCCGGCGGTTCAAGCATTCTGATCGCAAACAAAGGTTGCCCCAGACGTGTACGTCTGGGTGACGAAGTCACAGGAAGTTCGTCACCATCGTTGAGTCACCCAGGGAGACTCTCAGTCGCGAGTTCAGTTGTCGGGCCAGGAACGTCGGACAGCAGCCTCTTGTGGCTCTGCCACTCAGACGTACGCGTCTGAGCCATCCCTTTGGCATTTCGCCTTAGTCGATGATCTTGTTGATCGGGAACTCGACGATGCCGGTGGCGCCGGCGTCGCGGAGTTCCGGGATGATCGTACGGACGACCGACTCGTTGATGATCGTATTGATGGCGACCCAGTCGGGATCGGACAGCGAAGAGACCGTCGGTTGCTGCAGGGCAGGGAGGCTCTTCAAGACCTTCTCCAGATCCGTCCGGCGAACGTTCAGCATCAGACCGACTTTGCCTTCGGCGGCCAGGCAGGACTGCAGCATCAGGGCGATATTGTTCAGCTTCTGCTGCTTCCAGTCATCGGCCCAGGCGTTCTTGTTCACAATCAGTCGCGTCGTGCTCTGCAGCACTTCGTCGACGATTCGCAGGCTGTTGGCCCGCAGCGACGAACCGGTCTCGGTCACTTCGACGATCGCATCGACCAGTCGCGGCGGCTTCACTTCCGTCGCTCCCCAGGAGAACTCGACATCGGCTTTCACGCCGTGCTTCTCGAGGTACATCTTGGTCAGACCGACCGCTTCGGTGGCGATTCGCTTACCTTCGAGGTCTTTCACGGAGCGGATATCGGAATCTTCCGGCACGGCCAGAACCCATCGAACGGGGCGACGGCTGACCTTCGAGAAGACCAGTTCACACACTTCGTGAACGTCGGCTCCCGTCTCGGTAATCCAGTCGTGACCGGTAATACCGGCGTCGAGAATGCCCTGTTCGACGTAGCGGGCCATTTCCTGGGCGCGGATCGAGAGGCATTCGATCTCGTCATCGTCGACCGTCGGGTAGTACGAACGCGATGAGAATTTGATGTTGTAGCCCGCCTGGCGGAACAGATCGGCGGTCGCTTCCTGTAACGACCCAGCAGGGATTCCGAGTTTCAGCAGCTTGTCCGCCATCCGGATCAAACCTTTCTCTGTGCAAATTTCCAAGTATCACGTGATTGCAAACAGGCAGACTACCAAGAGGCCCGGGACCATGCCAGCGTGGCCGCGAGCAGGACGGAATCCCGCGAACGATTCCGACTCGTTTCGCGTGAAGTACCTGTACATGAGATTGTCCTGCAGGCCACACAATCGTTACAGCCGACACAATCAGAAAGCGAATTTGAAGGAATTGTTAAGATTCGGTTCAACTCCGATCTCCGTACGAATCCACAATTTCCGCACAGTCGATTCAGCTCACAGAGTAGTCGTTGGTGGAAGATCCGGAACAACCGGATGTTCGCCGGCGCGGGGACAAGGGCGCCTCTGAAGGGACTTCAGTTGTAAGAGCCGGCCGCAGGTCGTGTCTCTCAAGAGTTAAGGATACTCCGTGAAAATTCGATCCACGTTTACCAGTCTCGTGTGCTGTTTATGCGCAGCACCGGCCATCGCATCGCCACCGGTTCCACCACCGCCGGCTCCGGCTTCGATTGCTACGCCGCTGGCGACTGCCAATGTGCCCTCCGAACTGGTCTTCAAGAATACTAGTGACAACTGGCTGGAAGACCTGGCCGTTCGAATCGAAAAGTCTGAGACCCGAATCGAGAAGCTTGAGGCTCATTACGAGCAGGGTGAGCCGAGTGATCTGCTCCCCGGTGTCGCTGAGGTCAAGACTGTCGACGAAGAAGTTCTCGACCGGCTCGCGAAGCTGGAAGAGAACTGGGAGAAGATGAAGGCGGCCGAAGAGAAGAAAAAACAGGACGCCCTGAAGAAGACCACGTTCAAGGTCGGCGGTCGAATTCACTGGGATCACTGGAACTTCGCCGAATCGAGCGAGGGAATTGACTACTTCGAAAACTCTGATCCGGCTTCGCCCAACTACGGAAAAGATCCGGAAGATGTCTGGGCGTTCCGTCGAATCCGGATGGAATTCTCCGGCGATATCACTCAAACCATGTTCTGGCGAATGCAGCTCGACTTCGCGGAACTGGAAGACGCCGCCATCAAAGACGTTTACATCGGCTTCAAAGAGCTCCCGTATAACCAGAGTCTGATTCTCGGCCATCAGAAGCGGCCAATCGGCCTGGATCACTGGAACAGCAGCCGGTTCAACATTTTCCTGGAACGTCCGCTGGTCGTGGAAGCCGTGAACGAAGATGCCCGCCGGATGGGAATCATGATGCACGGCTATAACGATGCCGAGTCGTTCAACTGGCAGTACGGGATCGCCACCCTCGAAAACTCGGCCGGCGACCGGGCCAACCGGGGCGACGCGGGACAGTATGGGCTCCACTTCCGATTCACGGGGACTCCTTGGTACGACTGCACTTCTGGCGGTCGCGGTTATCTCCATCTCGGGGTAGCGGGGATGTTCGCCAACCCGGACGGCGACGCCGATGATATGGTGAGCAACAGCAACGAAGGCCGCTTCCGCACCCGGCTCTCGCAGCGTTCGGAGTCTCGCTGGCTCAACACGGGGCGTATCGCCGGAGCGGACTGGTACGAAGTGCTGGCCTTTGAATCGATGCTCAACATCGGTGCTCTGCAGCTGACCAGCGAATACATGAATATCTGGATGCAGCGGGACGACACCACGGCCGGCACCGGTCCCGATCTGCATTTCGACGGCTACTACGTCCAGGCCTCGTACTTCCTGACCGGCGAGCATATTCCGATCGACCGCATCGACGGCTCCATCGACCGCATCCGTCCCTTCGAAAACTTCTTCCTGGTGGAACGCTGCTGTGGCGGAATCGGAAGGGGCTGGGGCGCCTGGCAGGTGGCTGGTCGGTACGACATGCTCGATATTTCCGATCAGGACATCCGCGGCGGTGTCGGTCAGACGGCGACGCTGGGCCTGAATTGGTACTGGACGGCCTACTCTCGAGTGCAGTTCAACCTGATTTACGGCGATATCCGCGACCACGAACCGGTAAACGGCTTCACGGGCGGAAACTCGCTCACGGCCGGGATTCGCTTCGGAGCCGACTTCTAGAGCACATCCCTAACCCTCGACTCAACGGCCCGATTCCAACCGGTCCGACATCGACATCCTGCCGGTTTCTTGCCGGTGCTTATATAAGAGGTGAAAACATGTGGAAAACTGGCTCTCTGGCCCTTCTGTTACTGGCGATCTGCGGCGGTACGACCGTCTCGGCCCAGGACGCCTGTCTCGAGACACACGGCTGTCCCCCGTGCTGCCCGCCTGTGTGCGAGCCGTATAAAGCGACATGCCATCCCTGCTGGGAGCACGAGACGGAGGACGACTACTGCTGGCAGGTGGAAAAGGACTACGTCTGCATTCCCCCCGTCAAATTTCCCTGGCAGAAGTGCTGCGAGCTCGGCTGCCCACGGATCCGGAAGATCAACACATTGAAGATCTTCGAGTTCGAACGGGACTGCTGCCGCTTCAAGTGGAACCTGAAGAAGTATTACCCCTGCTGCAACGACGATTGTATTCCGCACGAGGAAGTCGCGAAGTAACTCGCGCCGTCGACAAGAACCGAAGCCGCCCCGTTTACCCGGGGCGGCTTTTTTTGTTGGGATCGGCGATTGAGTAAGCCTGGCGAGGCTGCGAAATCGAGAGAAACCATCTCACGGGATCGATCCGGCGAATCGGCTGACCGGGCCAGCGGGCCGATTTTCTGGAAAATTCATGGAAAGGCGGCTTGCCAGAAGCCCATTTCCAGGTTCGCAGGTCGTGCCGGAGAATCTGGGAAAGCCGAACTAGTGGATTTTTGTGCCTGAAAATCCAGCACAACCGGGGCGAGACGTGACAATGTGTTCACGGAATTCTGGTAATCTGTAACGGTTATTTCGATCTTGCAGAATTATTTCTCAGGAAGCTGTTTTGACGGCAGGGCCAGTCAATTCATTTCATCCTGTTTCACAAGTGTGGCCGATAAATCTTTCTGAAAGAGTTGCCCCATTTGCGCTCGTCACAGGATTTCAGTCCTGGTTCGTTCGTTTTGTGGCAGATCCTCCTGCATGAGATCAGATCCTCGCAGGTGGGGATCTGTGATGCAGGAGCGTAAACCTGCCTTCACTCTGCCACAAATCATCCCAAGGGAGAGCAAGGAGAAACATGATGTTACTGACCCCAAAGAGTTGGAAGGTGCTGAGCGCTTTCCTGATTGCAGCCGGGATGTCGATGGGCACCGCCGGTTCTGCACAGGCTGGCGACTGTCTGGATTCATGCTGTGAGCCAGACTGCGTGTTCACTTCGGCTGGCGATCGCCTTTGCGGTCGGCTGAAGTCAATGTGCGGACTGTGGAGCTACGACGACTGCTGCGTCGATGATTGCATCGATGACTGCTGCGACGATCTCTGCGTTGATGATTGTGTCGGCTGCTGCGAAATCGAAGAGAACGGCTGGGAAGTCGGCGGCTGGGTTCAGATGGGTTATTACACTGGTCAGAACGGTCTGTTCAACCAGTTCGATAACCGCTTCAACTTCCAGCAGAACTGGCTGTATGTCGAGAAGGTTGCTGACGGCAGCTGCGGCGTCGACTTCGGTGGTCGCTTCGACATCATGTACGGTTCCGATGCTCAGTTCACGCAGGCCTTCGGCAACGATGACGCTGTCTGGGACTGGGACAACGGCAACAACATTCACAACGGATACGGCTGGGCTCTGCCTCAGGCCTACGGTGAAGTTGCTTACGGAGACTGGTCGGTTAAAGCTGGTCACTTCTACACCCTGCTGGGTTACGAAGTTGTGACCGCCCCGGACAACTTCTTCTACAGCCACGCCTTCACCATGTTCAACAGTGAAGCGTTTACCCACACCGGTGTCCTGGCAACACACGCCATGACCGAAAACGTGACCAACTACTACGGTTGGACGCTCGGTTGGGATACCGCTTTCGATCAGAACGCTGGTGGAAGCAACTTCCTGGGTGGTTCGAGCGTCGCTCTGAGCGACAACACCTCGCTGACCTACATCACCACCTTCGGTGACCTGGGTTGGATTGGAACTGGTTACAGCCACAGCCTCGTGTTCGATCACACCTTCGGTTGCGAAGGCGAGTGGAACTACGTCGCTCAGTCTGACTACGTCGACGCCACGGCTTACAACCCGTACGGCATCGCCGGAGCCGGTTCGACTGAAGCTTACGGTATCAACCAGTACCTGATCTACAACATGACCGATACGGTCGGTGTTGGTACCCGCGTCGAGTGGTGGCGTGCTGGTGGAAGCGATTCCTACTCGGCCACCTTCGGTGCGAACATCAAGCCGATGGATCGCCTCATCGTCCGTCCGGAAGTTCGGTACTACTTCGCCGACTCCGCCATGGCTAACGCTGTCAACAACGCTGCAGCGTTCGACGCCAACAACAACCCGGGTGATCCGTTCGACGGATTCATCTTCGGTATCGACGCCATCCTGACCTTCTAGTTCAGGGGGCTGCATCGAACCTGATGCAGAACAATGTGTTCACGACGCCACGCCGTCGTCTGCGGATTTCCTCAGACGACGGCGATTTTTTTGCGCGCGGCCTGTACTCCGGAATCCGTTGTCACGCGTTCGCGTTGAAACGCAAGAACCCGGATGACTCAGACGCGTGCGTCTGAGTGGCGCGAATGCGGGACTTACAGCGACGAGAGTTTTGGGGTAGCCCCGGTTGCTCCGCTACCGGGGCCGACGCAGTCGGCACGAGGTCTCCCGTTCTCGTGATGCCTCACGGAATCGAGTATTCTCATGCTCTCCCTGCCGTCGCGCGGTCGCCAATAGCCTGAATTACTTGAGCGTGCCCTTGCATGCATCTGAAGTGGAATTATGAATTCGCTTTAACTCAGGCGTCGAGTGCGACCTCTTGTGGCTTCGCCACCCCGGTTGAATCAACCGGGGCTACCCCAAAGTCATTCATTCAAATCCCTCTGAGCAATAAATCCCACGTTCCCAGCCACAAGAGGTCGCTCACCGACTTTCTCTGTCTGGAATGCAGGCCGAAAAGCGAGACGCTGGAATTGCCGATTCAACGTTCGACACCTGTTTCCTCTGACTGCGTCACCCAGACGTGCATAACTGGGCCATACCCTGAGGCACGTCTCTGATAATGACCATCCGACAATGCCGAGGAATGTCGTCCCTGTGCGGAAACGGTCCCCCGCGGACGGTTTCCCGGGCTCATCCCCCATAGTCACCTGCTCCCCTCGCTGCTATCATTCCCTGACGACCTTTTATCAGTTCAGCAGCGATTGATTGCTCATGAAATTTCAACAGACCACGCTCTCCAACGGCCTCAACATTGTCGCCGAAGTCAATCCGAACGTGCACAGTCTTGCGTTTGGATTCTTCGTTCGCACCGGCTCCCGCGATGAGACCGACGAAGTCAGCGGCGTGAGCCATTTTCTTGAACACATGGTCTTCAAGGGGACCGACACCTTCTCGCCGGTCGATGTGAACCGCATCTTCGATGAGGTCGGAGCCAAGTACAACGCCTCGACCAGCGAAGAAGTCACGCTGTTCTACGCCGCAATCCTGCCGGAGTATCTGGAGCAGACCTTCCAGCTTATTTCGACGATCCTCTACCCGGCCCTCCGGGATGACGACTTCGATATGGAGAAGAAGGTCATCCTCGAAGAGATCGGCATGTACGAAGACATGCCGACGTTCTCGGCCTACGAGAAACTGATGCACACGCACTTCGAGGGGCATCCCCTTTCACGCAGCATCCTCGGAAGTGTCGACAGTATCACCGCACTGACCGCCGAGCAGATGCGGGAGTACCACCGCAAGCACTACCTGGCCGGAAATATCACGCTCGCGGTCGCCGGCAATCTCGATTGGGATCGGCTCACGCAACTGGCCGAGCAGTACTGTGCCCACTGGCCTGCCGGTAAGTCGGATCGATCGATCGACGAGGCACGCCCTCCCGGCGGTCTCACCGTTCTAACCAAGGCAGGATCGATTCAGGAGAATGTTGCCCAGATGGCTCCCGCTCCGCCGTCGCAAAGCGAACTCCGTTTTGCGGCTGACATTCTCTCCGTCATCGTCGGCGATGATTCCAACAGCCGGTTGTACTGGGAACTGATCGAGCCCGGCCACGCGGAAGCAGCTGAACTGAGCTACAACGATTACGATGGCTCCGGAGCCTACATGTCGTTCCTGACCTGCCATCCGGACGATGTCGAAGAAAACCTCGCCAAGTTCACCCGTATCTACGACGAGGTCAACCAGAACGGAGTTACGGAGGAGGAACTCGAACAGGCTAAGAACAAGATTGCTTCACGGATTGTGCTCCGCAGCGAACGCCCGATGGGCCGGCTCTCCTCGCTCGGCAGCAACTGGGTCTACCGCCAGGAATACCGCTCCGTGGAAGACGATCTGAACACCCTCCGCGCACTCACCACCGCTGACATTCGCGAGCTGCTCGACAAGTACCCGCTCGGACAATTGACGACCGTCGCCATCGGCCCTCGCGAATCGCTGAATATCTGACCCACCCTCCGCTCAAGCCCGCACACAGGACGGACCAATCATGGCACTGCGACAGCAAGATACCCTGACTTCGATCGGACTGCTAATTCTCCGCGTCTCTCTCGGCGGAATGATGCTGACCCACGGCATCCCGAAGCTGATGAAATTCGGCGAGCTCTCCTCCACATTTGCCGATCCGCTGGGAATGGGCAGTCAGCTCAGTCTGATCTCCGCGATCGGAGCCGAGGTGGTTTGTGCCGTCCTGCTGATTCTCGGCTTCGCCACGCCAGTCGTCGCCATTCCGCTCGCGTTCACGATGCTGGTCGCCTTCGGCATGGTCCACGCCAGCGACGCGTTCGCGGTGAAAGAAAAGGCGGCTCTGTATTTGGCCGGATTCGTCACGCTCATCTTCACCGGAGGCGGCCGCTTCGCCCTCTATCCGCTCGTCGCCAAACTCTTCTCTCGCAAGAAGTCGACGAAGACAAAGCCTCAAAAAGGCGAGTAACGTCCCCAGACGCACCAGTTTGAAACGGAACGGGTGCGGCGTCTTCCTGGCTGGAACAAGCGAAGCCGTAGGAAGATGCACAGCCGGTGCTACAGGGGCTACTTCCCCATCAACGAAGACACCTTGCGCCACGTGCGAAACGCCTGATAGAACGCGGCGTCGCGGAGGCGATTCTGGCCGGGCTTCTGGGGATTCAGGCCGAGGCTGCGGAGTTGCGAGTTGGTGCGATAGAGCGCCCGGCGTTTGTCCAGATCGGGCGTCCGGAATGTGATGCTGAAGGAGATCGAGACTTCGTCGCTGTTCTCAACCCAGTGCGGAAATGTCACCGGGAAGTGCAGACCTTCGCCCGGTTTCAGAGTGAATGTCCAGCAGCGATCGCGGTTCTCGTCTTTCATGACCAGATTGCGACCGCGATCACAGTAGAAGTTCTCGAGCTCGACATCGCTGAGAATGGCAGGGTCACCGCCGTCGTAAAGGCGGACGATTTTGTCGCCGCGAATCTGCAGCAGAAAGTTGTGCTCCGGATCAATATGGAACGGCGTGACCGAGCGGGGCGAAGTGACGAACACGAACGCGTGCGGCTTCATCATGCCCGGGGCAATCTTCTCCGTCAGCGGTTTCACCTGCTCCAGACACTCGTGCAGCAGTTGAGCGTAGGCAGGATCGCGTTCGATATACTTCAGCACGAGCCACGATTCACATTCGGCAATCCGGCGGATCGTCTCTTCGGGAGAGAGGCCGTTCATTGGCGTTTCGTCGTGCGAGATTGAAACCGGCAACTTGCCGGCGTTGTATTCGATCTGATCGGCCGGCAGCTGCTGGGCAAGTTCAAGCAGACGCTCGATCTGGAAGAGCGGATGGTCGGTCAACTGATGGGTAATCATGAAAGGACGTCGCGTGAAGGAACGCTCGAATTCTTCACGATTCCAGCCCAGCCACTGGCCAGCGGGAGACGCGACAACGGGAGGTGTCTGTACGGCATCAATCATGGGACCGCTTTTCTAGAAGCTTGGAGGCTCTCTTGTCAGGACTGTGTGAAAACGGATTGAGACGTGCGACCGCGCCCGAGTAGAGCATTCAGGCGACGTTTCATCACTCGAAGCAGCGGGCGCGTGCTGCAGTAGACTTCCGAAAGCAGACCGTACGTGGGAACGTAAACGCATTGCAGACCAAGACGATCCGGCCAGAGACGATTGATCATGGGGTGGTCGGCGGCAGCGCAGGAGTCCATCCATTCCATTGAGGTCCCGCGGAAATATTCCATGTTGTCGAGTTCCAGTTGAACGCCGGGGGAGAACTTTGCGTAATCCTCGTCGTAGGCAATCCGCCAGGCGTAGCTGCCTTCTCCCGAGCAGAGATTGCACTTGATGGCGATCGGCTGATCGTTCAGAAACAGTCCCAGCATCTGCAGTTTCTTCTGCTGCATCGCGGCAGTAGTCGTCTCCAGAAACATCTGGGTGGTGTTCTCGCGGAGTGCGATAGCCGTTCCCGATTCTCCCTTCCAGCCCATCTGTTCGAGCCGAAGAAAGTTCTGCTGCCACGCGGACAGATCGTTCGGATGCTCCAAAGACCGAACGTCAACGGAGCCATGCTCTTCAAGTCGACGCCGCCGACGCTGAATGTCGCGACGGTAGTGTCCTCGCTTTCCGCCCTCCGAACCTGCCTCCCGGGTCAGCAATGCCCGTGTAGTCTGCTCATAAGTGAAGGGAGTGATCTCGAGTTGGCTGAGGGCGTTCGTCAAAGCATGCAGAAACGGCCCTTCAGCTCGGGATCGCGAGAATTCCACCAGTGGGATACGGGCCAGTCGTGCCCAGCGCAGAAACGCGAGTAGAGCTTCGCTGGCGAACCCCGTATGCAGGAGCGGCTGGGACAGATACAGATAATGGTCGGTGATCAGCCGCCAGCAGACCGTCGGGAAGAGTTTGATCCGCGTTTGCTCCAGCGGAAAGAAGCCGCAGAGAATATCGGGATCCGTGATTCGCTTGTTCTTGCGAAAGATGAATACGAACCGCAGCGGTTTGCCGCGATGGAGGTAGTCGATGGCGGGCCGCAGAAACCAGGGCTCGTAAAAGACGTTCGGAACGATCGACGCTCTTGCCGTTGCGTTCCAGTCTTCCAGGTAACTCTGCAGATCGTCGGGATTTTCGACCACCTCGGCCCACGTCTGATCGTCGATGACAACTCGGGCGACGTTCGGTCGTCCAGTTGTCGGGGCACTGGGGTGATGAGTCGAGGGCTGCTCGAAAGACGTCAGGGTGGCCGGCATGGGGTTCTCTTTGTGGAGCAACTCCGGAGGGATGGTCGGGCCCTGCGAGCGTCAGCGCTCATTGCACATACGGGGGGAGCCGGCACCTTCGATCGCGAAAGACGCTGTCTCCTGACGTTGACGCAGGAATCTCTGCACAAACGTAGTGCGCACCGAGGCGATGTCAAAAAGATGGCGAAAACAACCGAGCGAGGCTGTTGTCAGTCCGCTTGCGGGCTCGTCTTCTCAGCCGGCTTGCTCTCCGGCAAATCGACGAACAGCGAGTAGATCGCCAGCATAATGGCTCCTGTGACCAGGAACACATCGGCGAAATTGAAGATTGGATAATGGTAGCTGCCGAAGGTGAACGCGAGGAAATCTCGCACCGCAAACAACTTCCGACCGAGCACTTCGCAGCCATGCAGGCCAAGACGGTCGTAAAGGTTTCCCATCGTCCCCGCCATCACCAGGCCCATGGTGACCGTCAGCCACAGACTCTGGGCAGCTCGAAACACGAACAGCCAGCAGAGAATCCCAATCGCGGCAGCCACTGATAACGCGGAAAAGACCTGCGTATATCCCTGCCCCATACCCCACAACGCGCCTTCATTGAAGCTGGTATGCAGCTGGAATTTCACCCAGCCATTGAGGTATGTCTGCGTCCAGGCCGAAGTCCCGCTCGGATATCCGAGCGAATGGAACACAACCTCCTTCGAGTAGAGGTCCCAGAACGTTCCGAGAACGAGAATCGCCACGAAAACATAGTAGCGCGACACCGGCACAGACGCCGCAGGCGGCTGCGGAGGAGCCGGCTTGCTGGCGGGAACGGGGGTCCCTTTCGGAGTGTCTGGAGCGGTCGCACTGGTCGTCATGATGGTTGGATTATTGCGGTTCGGCAGAAACAGGGCAACGGGACTTTCTAGACCCGCGAACCAATCTTGACGCCTTCGCGAACTCTGTCGTAGATTCCCACCCCGAATTGGCTCCGGGAGTGCTGAAGGATCAGCGCCAGGCGGGACATCCGCCGACAGCGAACGAGACAGGGAAGGAATCCATGACGGCTTCACGAATTGCTGACAGGCTCGCCATTGAAGGCGGCTCGAAACATTGCTCCGAATCCCTGCCCGGCTGGCCGGTTTTCGATGAGGAAATGATCGCCGCCGTGACCGACGTCCTTCGCTCCGGCCGCGTCAACTACTGGACCGGCGAGCAAGGCCGGAGGTTTGAGGCCGAATACGCCGAGTATCTTGGCATGAACCACGCCATCGCCGTCGCTAACGGCACCGTCGCTCTCGAACTGGCGCTGTACGCCATCGATCTGCGGCCCGGCGATGAAGTCATCGTTCCTTCGCACACGTTCGTCGCCACCGCGTCGTCCGTCACCATGCGGGGCGGCATTCCGATCTTTGCCGATATCGATCCCGACACACAGAACCTGACCGCCGGCACCATCGAGCCGCTGATCAATCGCAACACCCGCGCCATCATCGCCGTTCACATGGCCGGCCGCCCGTGCGAGATGGATCAGATTATGGATCTGGCCCGCAGGCACGACATCAAGGTCATCGAAGACTGTGCCCAGGCTCACGGAGCGAAATACAAAGGCGTTCCCGTCGGCAAATGGGGCGACATCTCTGCGTATTCCTTCTGCCAGGACAAAATCATCACCACCGGTGGCGAAGGCGGGCTCGTTGTCACCGACGATCCGTTCCTGCACCGCGTCGCCTGGTCCTTCAAGGATCACGGCAAGAATCTGCAGAAGATTCAGCACGGTCAGAGCAACGGACTCTTCCGCTTCCTGCATGATTCACTCGGCACAAACTGGCGGATGGCCGAGATGCAATCTGTAATCGGTCGCATCGCTCTGGAACGCTTGCCGCAATGGATCGAAACCCGCCGGTCTCACGCCGATCGCTTCCGTCAGCGATTCGCCGAATCGAACGCCCTGCGTGTCGCCGAAGTTCCCGAAGATACCTACCACAGCTACTACAAGTTCTACGCCCATCTGGACGAATCGAAGCTGCAGGCCGGTTGGAGCCGAGATCGCGTAATCCAGGCCATTCAGGCCGAAGGCGTCAACTGCGGCTCCGGCAGCTGTGCCGAGATCTATCTGGAAGACGCCTTCCAGTCGACGTTGCTCGCTCCCGAACAACGACTGCCTAATGCGAAAGCCTTCGGCGACCGCAGCCTCATGTTCCAGGTCCACCCGACACTCACCACGGCTGACATCGACCTCGTCGCCGACGCCGTCCTCAAAGTCGTCGACACCGCCTGCGAACGCGAAGAACTCAACACCACCCGCCGCCTCGCGGCTTAACGGCAACTACCTCACCGAGACACAGAGGGCACAGAGAGTCGTCCAGTCCGATCTTACTTGAAGCAACGCACTACTTGCTTCGAACCTGAGACGGACCCGGATGCCCCTGTCACCAATCTCTCTGTGACCTCCGTGTCTCGGTGGTTCAAAACCGTACTCGTCCATCTATTGGAAATTGTCAGGCAACAAAAGTCCCTTCGCCCCCTTTAGGGGGACTGAAATCTCTCGCTGCGAAACGCAGCAGGCCCGAAGGGCGGATGAGGGGGCGATCAACCAGCGACGTTCTATTTCCGAATAAAACAGCGGCCTGTGGAGCATGGAACCCGCATTTCCCCCTCACCCTAACCCTCTCCCCCAAGGGGGCGAGGGGATTCCGAATTACTGACGTCTTCCAAGAAACAAACCTGTAGGGCAGGCTCCCGCCTGCCTTCCCTGAACGTCTACAAACGACCGCTCCACTCACTTCAACCCGAGCGGAGCATCCGCAATACGGCACCCAGGACACAACCGTTCGTCAAGCTTGCGAAGTTCACTTCGCAACGGCAGGCAGGAGCCTGTCCGACTGTCTGTGAAGCAAGCCACGTATTCCATTCCATCCCGCCGAACCCGGCACCCTCACCCCGAAGCGAGCCCACGTTATGGACATGACCGAACACTGGCGGAACGTTTTTGAAAGCTGGCCCGAGTCGATCCCCCGCAAGGGACTCGTCATCAGCAAGCTCGGCGAATCGATGCAGTTCAGCAACTACCTCGTCTCCGGCGGCATCCTGCTGATGGACCGCGACACCCCCGACAGCCACGGCGCCCGCAAAGTCATGATCGGCTACGACCAGATCTCCGCCGTCAAAATCACCGCCCCTATGGACCTCGCCCGATTCCAGGTCATGGGCTTCCAGGCGCCGATGTAGCCGGAACTGCTTCAACCCCGCTCCCGTCACCCACGACCAGTGGCATTGATATACCTGTCTGTGGACAAACAGCGTCCCGGCGGGAATTCCTGCGGGGCGACGAAGGCTCTCTCAAACGTCCTTCGACTCATGTGTTGTGGTTGACGACGAAGAATCGACCGTTATCCAGGTCGATGATGTAGAAGTCCACATTTTGCACCCAGAGGTTTCCCTCTCGGAATACGCTAGACTTGTGCAGGTAAGCATAGAATGTCGAGTTTGACTTCAGAGCCTCAAGAGCCATCGCAGCCACATGCTCGGCCTCGGGGATCATCTCCG
This sequence comes from Planctomycetaceae bacterium, assembly GCA_017795105.1. Lineage (GTDB taxonomy): Bacteria > Planctomycetota > Planctomycetia > Planctomycetales > Planctomycetaceae > Rubinisphaera. The sequence continues at coordinate 2,592,402 of CP051247.1, read as the reverse complement.
ACTGAAACCCAAACTTGACATAGGGAGAATCCTCAGACCGGACCGGCGCTCGGGCCCACGGAACGACATCCCACTCGTGCCGAAACCATCGTTTTCGCGGCCCGAATGGCAAACCGCGGACCCCCAATGCTCCCCCTGTGTAGCTCGGAAGCTTGTAGGCCAGGATTGTGTACCCATCTCCATTGAACGAGCGTTCGGTTTCGTAAACGTACTCAGGCTGACCAAGGGTGAAAGGAACGCCCGTTATCGCGTATGTGAACTGCCTCTCGAAAATCGGACGAGCAAAAACCAGTGTGATCACTATCGCGATACCCAGAGCGGCCCAGCGCCGGCCACGCCGCTTCTTGTTGCCGCGATGAATCTGCAACGGAGCGATGAACAGGAGCGCAATTGCGGAGACGACTGGAACGAACGTGAAGCCGAGAATCGCGACCACCGCCCACGTAGCAACTCGCGATGAAACCCGTGCGGTTCGCGAATGAGTCGCCGTGTTCATCGCCACTCTTTCCCTTATCCGTCTCTCAACGATTCCAACATTGAGCGTGTCTTCACCCCGCCAGGCAGGAGACCGCCCCACATATTACTTCTCCGCCGTTTTCTTCTCCGCGATCACCTTCGCCAGCATTTCCTGCAGCGCTTCGGCTTCTTCAAGATCCATCTTGGCGATGAACGGCCAGAAGCCTCGCTTGGTGTCCTGCAGCACCAGCGTTACGCGGTCATCAACGAATGTCGAGCCATCCGGGTTTCGCCCCTGATAGCGAGGCATCACCTTCCACTTCAGATCGGCTGGAAGGAAGAAGGCTCCATGTTCATTGGACTGGTAGAACTTCGTGTAAAGCGCACAGTCGAGCGACTTCGCCGCAGCCCCGCCTTCAGGAGCCTCGGCTCGCATCGTTGAAGTCACAATGGCAACGCAGACGAACAGCGACACAGCAACCACAGCCAACCTTCGCATCACACGCTCCTTTTCAATAAAACGAACCACCAGCGTAGGGCAGGCCCCTGCCTGCCGAACTTCATCAAGAAGCAAACGCGACGCTGATATTCCTATTCAATCTACCACAGAGAGATTATCAGCCATCAGCGTTCAATAACGTCCATAGACTGAAGTATAACCTAGTTCTATCTTCGATGGAGTCGCGTGGACCGACTCTCTGTGACCTCCGTGTCTCTGTGGTTCAACTACACTCTTCTCGACAGAGACTGCAGTCTATTTCGCAGTCTTCAGATGCTTCTCCAGAAACGCCGCGACCTGATCCCGATAGGCTTTCGTGAAGTGGGCATCGCCGCCGTGGCCGCCCCCTTCGACGACTTCGAATGTCACGTCGAGATCCAGCTTGCGGTACTCCTCCTCGATCCGCTGCGACTGGTCGAGGTAAACCGTCCTGTCCTGATCGCCATGAATGATCAGCAGGGGAGCCGCCTCTTCGGTCACATGGAAGGCCGGGCTGGCATGGCGGGCGAGATCGAGGTCTTTACTGGCCGGCGTTCCGAGCAGCAGGCGCACCGGCGAGTCGGGCTTCTCCGTTTTGTGCGGCTGGTTCTTCGAACGATGCACGAAGTCGGTCGGGCCGTAATAGTCGACCACCGCCTGCACGGTCGAGTCCTGCTCGAGATTGCCGCCGACCGTTCCCTCGAACTCGGCATCCCCGCCGGTCACGCCGAGAAAGACCGCCAGATAGCCCCCCGCCGAAGTCCCGGCGACGCCGATCCTTTTCGCGTTGTAACCATACTCCCCGGCATGCTCCCGCAGCCATCGCACCGCGGCCTTGCAGTCATGAATCTGAGCGGGAAACACCGCCTTGTCAGTCAGCCGATAACTGATACTCGCGACGGCAAACCCATAATCCGTCAGCCAGGGCGTGAGGCATCGCTTGTAAGACCCATTCCGCCACCCGCCCCCATGAATAAACACCACCAGCGGCGGATCCACCACATCTTTCGGCAGATAAAGATCGAGCTTCAACTCGTGCGCGTCGACCGTGGCAAAGGTGATGTCCTTGAGCGGCGGAGCGGCGGAGGTGGGTTGGCAAGCAATGAGGGAGAAAAGAACTCCCGCGAGGATGATCGATGCTTTCATGGTGATTCCCATTCGATTTGTGTGTCGTCTTTGATTTCGATGGATTATTTGATGACAGCGTGCACTGAAGCCCAGTCTTTCGCATTCCTATTGATGGGTGGCAGGGTCAGGAGCGAAGCGAATGGCCCTGTGAATCCGCAGTCATGGCCATCAGCTGACGCTTCTGCCCATGCTACCCCACGTTAACACCACACGATCACCGCAATGTGTACGACAACATGATCCCCAGCATCGTAAACCAAACCGCGAGAAATGCCGCAGCTCCGAAACACCCCTTGCGGGTCTGAATGGTCGGCAGGTTGGCATCGCTCCACTGAAAGTCGGGATGCAGCGTGCCGTCTTTCAGATAGGTCTTAAGAATCGCCAGAGCAGCGTCCCGGTCCACGAGACCCTCCGGTTTCAGAGCAACCCCTTTTTTATGATCCAGATGAAACATGAGCGCAGACCCGCCGGTCACGGTCGCCTGCACGACGTGCTTCGCATCCTGAAAGACCGCGACTCCGAAGATCCGCTTTTCCTCAAAAAGACGATCCAGATCCTGACTGGTCGCAGGATCAATCTTCGTATCTCCAGCTTCAATGTATGCCATATGCTCGCGATCCGACTTAGAAACAATCACGCCCTCTCGACCAAAACTGCTACGCTGCTTGCAAGGCGAGGTTCGCTGAATTCTTTCACGCCCAATGGGTCTTCTCAACCGTCAGGGTCGAATTGTACACTCCTGCGTTTCGTTCACCCAGCAAGCAGCGGCGAGTACACACGAATGACACCATGTCAGTATTGACATATTCCATTTCTGGCATAAGGATATGCCATGGAGGAAGACAAACCCCTCGTCTGGTTAAACGGCGAGGTGAAGACGCCGCCATTTTCCTTAGAAGGCCGGATCGAAGCGGGAATGCTGCTGCGCCGACTTCAAAGCGGAGAACGGATTGGATTGCCGCATAGCCGCCCGATGCCCTCCATCGCACGACGCTGCCACGAGTTGCGGATCCCCGACGAAGACAAAACCTGGAGAATTGTTTATCGAATCGATCCAGACGCGATTGTCATCGGCGAAGTCTTTGCCAAGAAAACCAACGCCACCCCTGATAAAGTCATCGATGCCTGCAGGCGTCGATTCAAGAGATACGATGAGGACGCAAAATGAAGGCCTCTAAACAGAAGAAGCTCGAAGCCGCAGGCTGGAAAGTCGGCACGGCGTCGGAGTTTCTCGAACTCAGTGATGCCGAATCGATGCTTGTCAACATGAAGCTGGCACTCGCAAAGGAAGTCAGGGAGCTCCGGCTCAGTAAGAAGATGACGCAAAACGAACTGGCCAGACTGATCGGATCCAGCCAGTCTCGCGTTGCGAAGCTGGAGACTGCCGACCACTCCGTTTCCATGGAGCTACTCGTCAGGTCCCTTGCAGTGCTGGGAGCTTCGCGTGCTCAGATCGGCAAAGTGGTCGGTGCTAAAAAAACTCCCGCAAAGCAAATGAGTCAGAAGAAGCGTACCGTGAAATCCTGAGTTTTGGACAACGACAGGCTTTCGTCAGGAGTCCTCGCTTCTGCACGCTCATTGTCAATATGTCACGAATGCCGCATCCACCACTCGGTTGCCCACGCTCCCCGTCGCGATCTAAACTGACAGGCGATTCCTGCTCGATTTCCCTGTGAATGCCCTGAAAACATGTCAGATTACACGCTTGTCATCGGTCTCGAAGTTCACGTTCAGTTGCTGACGGAGACGAAGCTCTTCAGCGGCTGCATCAATCGCTTCAATCCCGATGCTCCCAATACGCAGACTGATCCGGTCACCATTGGCCTGCCGGGGACGTTGCCGGTGATGAACCGGAAGGCGTTTCGGCTCGCCGTCCGTTCGGCCATGGCGCTGAACTGCGAGATCGCCCGCTTCACTAAATGGGACCGTAAGCAGTACTTCTACCCCGACCTGCCGAAGGGGTATCAGATCAGTCAGTACGATCTTCCGTTCAGCAGCAACGGGTACATCGAAGTCGAGACCGATCTGTCGCCGGAGCTGAAGCGGGTTCGGATTAACCGGGTTCATCTCGAAGAAGACGCCGGCAAGAACATGCACGATGAATCGGGCCGCGGTGGCGACAGTCTCGTCGACCTGAACCGGGCCGGCACGCCGCTGCTGGAGATTGTTTCCGAGCCGGACATGAACTCGGCGTTCGAGGCTCGCAAGTATCTTGAAGAGCTCCGCCTGCTGATGACCTACCTCGGCGTCTCCGACTGCAACATGCAGGAGGGGAGTCTCCGCTGCGATGCCAACGTGAACCTGCACATTCCGCAGGAAGACGGCTCGGTCATCGCCACGCCGATCGTCGAGATCAAGAACATGAACAGCATCCGCGGCGTCGAAGCCGCCATTCAGCACGAAAGTACGCGGCAGTTCAAGCACTGGCAGAAAACGGGCGAACGCTTCGGCGATGTCGCCAAGCAGACCCGGGGCTGGGACGCTGACAAGGGCGTCACGTTTGCTCAACGCGGCAAGGAAGAAGCCTCGGATTATCGCTACTTCCCGGATCCCGACCTGGTGCCGATTACGGTTGATGATGCGTTTCTGGCCGAGATCCGCAGCGAACTCGTCGAGTTCCCCTCGCTCAAGAAGCAGCGGTTCGAATCGGAATATCAGCTGTCGGCTTACGACGCCAATGTGATCGTCGACCAGGGCCGCGAGTACGCCGAGTATTACGAAACCGTGGCTCGCACCTGCGGCGACGGCAAACAGGCCGCCAACTGGGTCACGCAGGATGTTCAACGCGAGTTGAACGACCGGGGTCTGACGATCGACCAGTTCTGGATCCCCGCCGAGGTACTCGGCACACTGCTCGGCAAGATTGTTTCCGGCGATCTGACCAACAAAGGCGGCCGGGAAGTCTTCGCCGAGTTCCTCGCCCATCCCGACTCCACGCCGGTTGTCGACGACGTTGACCGAATCATCGACGAAAAAGGCCTGAAGCCGGTGACTGACACCGGAGCGATCGAAGCGATCGTCGATGGTGTCCTCGATCGCAATCAGAAGATCGTCGACGATGTGAAAGGCGGCAAACAGCAGGCCGTCGGCCCGCTCATCGGCCAGGTGATGAAGGAACTCAAGGGAGCGGATCCCAAGATGGTTCGCCAGACACTGCTCGATCGCATTGCCGCCAGGTAGTCGAATCAAGCTGGTGCCATGCTTCCATCGCGAAGCAGGGGGAGCATGCCGATCGACGTTCCTCCGAGTGGTTCCGCTGAAGGGATGCCATCGGCGTTCAGTCCTCGGTACGGGCCGCTGTGCGGACGCGGTTTGGGTGAAGCTACGACGGTCGGCGATCAGGATTCTTGCCGTGATCGAAGATGAGTGAAGCAGAGACAGTCTACTGGGCTGGGACGCACAATCCGCGTCCGCACAGCGGACCCTACTCCACGGGGGTGGAGCTGCTGTGCAGGCGACTGATCATCCGTTGTCTCGCCTGATTTCCGAATCCCTTTTCACGATTTCCCCCGCTGATACTTGCATCGCGGGGGCGTCCGGAACATGCTGGTCACTTCGGGGTTGGCGCTCTCCCCGCGATCATTCCCCGCCGCAGTTGACGCGACGCGTCGATTGCTCCTTGATCGATCCGCAGCGCGGATTGACCCCTCCTACAGAAAGTGCCGGTATGCAAGGTTCTCGGAAGGTACTCAGCCGATTCGGTCCCGCCATCATCGTTGCGGCTGTGGTCCTCGGACCCGGGAGTATTCTCACCAGTTCAAAGGTTGGCTGCGAGTTTGGCTACTCGCTCATCTGGGTCATTATCGCAGCCGGGTTGCTGATGGTCGGTGCGACCGCACTCTCGGCCCGCCTGGGAGCGTCGCTCGAAAAGACGCCCTGCCAGGAGCTGGCGTCCAGCCTCGGCCGGCCGGTTTCCGTGTTCATCGGAGCGGTGCTGTTCTTCGTGGTGGCGGCCTTTCAGTCGAGTAATAACATCGCCGTCATTGCCGCACTCGATCCGTTAATGCCGCAGGAGTCTGCCGACCTGTCCGCCGGTCAACTGAACGCGATTAAGGCGGGACTGCTGATTCTGCTGAATCTCGTGGTGGTCGCCGCGCTCTATGGTTTGAGCAAGCTCTATCAGCGTCTCGAACAGCTGATGATCTCGCTGATGCTGCTGATGATCATCGGCTTCGGTATCAACCTGCTCTTCGCCCGACCGGCTCCTCTGGAAGTCGCTAAAGGGCTGATTCCCAGCATCCCCGGCGGAGGCGGAGCGAGCAGTGAATCGCTGCTGGCCGTGCTCGGGTTAATCGGCACGACGTTCTCGATCGCCGGGGCGTTCTACCAGGCCTATCTCGTGAAGGAGAAGGGCTGGACGAAGAACGAACTCAGCATCGGCCTGATGGACACCATCACCGGAATCACCGCTTTGGGCCTGACGACGATTATGATTATGTCGACTTCGGCTGCGGTGCTGCATGGAAAGATTGATCCCTCGCAGCTGCAGTCGGTGACCGATGTGGCCAAACAGCTGCAGCCCCTCTTTGGAGACTGGGCCGCCTACCTGTTTGTCGCCGGCATCTTCGCCGGGGCGTTCAGCTCGTTCTTCGTGAACGCGACCATCGGCGGCGTACTCCTTTCCGATGGACTCGGACTCGGAGCCTCACTCGATCAGAAATGGCCGAAGCTGTTTACAGTGCTGGCACTGTTCGCCGGGATGGCTGTCGCTCTCGCGATGGTGCTGGCGGACTGGAATCGTGTTGCACTGATTATCGTCGCCCAGGCAATGACGGTCCTCGGTGGGCCGGTCCTCGCGGCGTCGCTGCTCTATCTGGCATTGTCAAAACGGTATCGCGACCAGGTGAAAGCCCCGGCGTGGATGGTCACTCTGATGATCCTCGGCTTCATTTTCGTGAGCATCGTCGCCGTGCAGACGGCTCGAAATGTCGCCCAGAAAGTGCAGACGGAGTTCCTGTCGCCAGCCGTGGTCGAGGAGCCGGAAGTCGAAGAACCGGAACTGGAACAACCCCTGCTTCCAACTCCGGATCCCGTGGAAACGAGCGAGTAATCAACCGGAGTGGTCCAAGCCGTAGGAAAGTCTCGCGCCTTACCGGAGCGCTCAACCCGCTCGCACTGGCGAGACGCCAGTGGCACCCCTGACGAGGACCGACAGGCTGTTCTACGGGCGTTGAACTCAACACGCTGGCGAGATGCCATTGGCACATGAGAGAGAACCGGTGAAGCGGGTTGACCCGTTTCGATCAGGGAGGTGTTTCGATGTCGCAGGATTTTCTGAGTCACATTGATGCCCAGCTCGACGAGATTCGGGAAGCGGGTCTGTACAAGACCGAACGGATTATCGATTCGCCCCAGCAGATGCAGATTGATGTCGGCGGCACCTCGGTGCTCAACCTGTGCGCGAACAACTATCTGGGCCTCTCCGATCACCCCGACATCGTGCGTGCCGCTCAGGAGGCTCTGATCCGCTGGGGTTACGGTCTCTCTTCCGTCCGGTTCATCTGCGGCACGCAGAGCATTCACAAGCAGCTGGAAAACAAGCTCAGCGAGTTTCTCGGGACTGAAGACACGATTCTCTACACGTCGTGCTTCGACGCCAACGGCGGACTGTTTGAGACGCTGCTCACGGCGGAAGACGCCGTCATTTCCGACGCTCTGAATCACGCCAGCATTATTGACGGCATCCGCCTCTGCAAAGCGCAGCGATTCCGCTATGCCAACAACGACATGGCCGATCTGGAGAAGCAGCTTAAGGAAGCGAAGTCGGCTCGATTCCGGTTGATCGCCACCGATGGGGTCTTCTCCATGGACGGCACCATCGCGAAGCTCGATGAGATCTGCGAACTGGCCGACAAGTACGACGCCCTCGTTATGGTCGACGATTCCCACGCGGTCGGTTTCATGGGAGAGCAGGGGAGAGGGACGCACGAGCATCTTGACGTGATGGACCGAATCGACATTCTGACCGGCACGCTCGGCAAAGCCCTGGGCGGCGCGAGTGGGGGATACACGTCGGGGCGAAGTAAGATTGTCGAACTGCTGCGACAGCGCTCGCGACCGTATCTGTTCTCGAACTCGGTCGCTCCGCCGATTGTGGCAGCTTCGATTACCGCGCTCGACCAGCTGACGAGCTCAACTCAACTGCGCGACCAGCTCATGGAGAACACCCGCTATTTCCGCGACGGGATGCAGAAGCTGGGGCTGACGATCGTTCCGGGCGAGCATCCGATTGTGCCGGTCATGCTGGGAGAAGCGATTCTCGCTGGTCAAATGGCCGAGCTGCTTCTGGCGCGGGGCATCTATGTGATTGGCTTTTCCTACCCGGTGGTTCCGAAAGGGCAGGCTCGAATCCGCACGCAGGTCTCGGCTGCCCATACTCGGCAGGATCTCGATTTCGCGATCGCACAGTTCGGCGAAGTCGCCCGCCTGCTGCAGATTATCTGAGGCCGCTTCAATCCCGCTTGCCCGCTTCGGGTTTTCACCGATCCAGTTCTTCGCTCTTCAACGCGCGGAGCGGTTATAACGACGGTCGTTGTTATTTCAGTCCCGACAGTCCTGCCTGAAACGCAGTGGCCGGGAAACGATTACGGAATTTGGGCAGAGATTTTCGCGAGAAGGTTAGGCCGGTCCGTCTCCGCCTGTCGATCCCCTTCTAATAGAAAAGGAAAGATCGACTATCGGATGGGACTCACACTGATGCGGGATGCCAGTCTCGAAGCGACGATGGTTCGCGTTCAAGTTAGCCGGCGAAAAGCAACGGCCGGCAGTCTACGGTTTCTGAACTGGCATCCCATTGTCCTGGAGGAACAGGCGATGAAAGACTTCGCCCCACAAGACGACAATACCTGCTACGACTACTTCGGTGTCGGTAGCATGACCGAGCTCGATGCCGGTCTGGAACAGCAGATTCGCTACGTCCCGCTGCCCCCGACGGAAACCGGTTACCGTCGCGACAACGCTCATGCGAAACTGAAAAGCCCGAAATTTCTGAGTGCGGCTCCTTCTCACGTCTTTACAGAAATGTATCTCGGCTAGAAGCGAACCGGACGACGTCTCGTATCTGCTCCAAGCCTGAGCGAGGCAAACCTGCGATTGAACAGAACTGAGCGCCGCCAGACTCTCCTCGATCCAACCGCGTATCTTCAGCTCTGGCAAACCTGCTGAAGACGCACAAGACGCCCCGGGATTTCCCGGGGCGTCTTTTTTCTTGCGCAGTAGAAACTGGAACGCGTGGTAGAAATAGAAACGGCCGCGTCCTCTGAGTAGAGGACGCGGCCGTTCGGTTGGATCAGTCGCCGAATTACTCGGTGATGATGTCCCGCACGGTCTTGCCGCTTGGGATCATTGGCAGGACGTGTTCCTGGTAAGGGCAGATCACTTCGAGCAGATAAGGCCCGTCGTGATCGATCATGGTCTGGATGGCGGCTTCGAGATCTTTCTTCTCGCGAACCCGCTGGCCGGCGATGCCGTAGCCTTTGGCGATCGTCACGAAGTCGGGATAGATTTCATCACCGACGATTCCAGAGCCGTCTCCCAGTGCCTCCGGCTTGTGAACCGGGCCGAGATAGGTATGAGCGCGTCGACCTTCCATGAAGCGGTCTTCCCATTGGACCACCATGCCGAGGTGCTGGTTGTTGAGCAGCATCATCTTGACCGGCAGGTTCTCACAGACCAGCGTTCCGAGTTCCTGAATGTTCATCTGGAACGAGCCATCGCCATCGATGTCGATGACCAGGTCGTCTGGATAAGCAGCAGCCACGCCCATCGCGGCGGGCAGACCGAAGCCCATCGTGCCGAGTCCCGAAGAGCTCAACCAGTGGCGAGGCTCGTCGAACTTGAAGTACTGAGCGGTCCACATCTGATGCTGACCGACACCGACGGCCACGTACGGATTCCGTTCGCGAGTCATCTTCCACAGCGTTTGAATCGCATGCTGCTGCGGAATTTCGCTCTGGTAATCGGCGTACTTCAGAGGATAGGCCTCTTTCCAGCCTTTGATCTTCTCGTGCCAGGCGGCTGTTTCGGGAATATCGGAATCGCTCAGCACCTCGTTAAGGCGATGCAGAACCTGCTTGACGTCTCCGACAACCGGGATGTGAGCTTCTTTGTTCTTGTGGATCTCAGATGGGTCGACATCGACGTGGACGATCTTGCCGTGCTTGGCAAACTCGTCCAGCTTCCCGGTTACGCGGTCATCGAAGCGAACGCCGAAGGCGAGGAGCAGGTCCGCTTCGTCGATTGCCTTGTTGGCGTAGACGGTGCCGTGCATGCCGAGCATGTGCAGCGACAGATCGTGTGTCCCCGGAAATGCTCCGAGTCCCATCACGGTCATCGCGACCGGGATCTGGGCCTTCTCGGCGAACTTCTTCAGTTCTTCGGATGCACCGGACAGAACGCAGCCCCCACCGACGTACAGGATCGGCTTCTTGGAACGACGAATCGCAGCGACGATCTGATTGATCTGCTCGGTCGCGACATCCGGAAGTTCGGGGCGATAGCCAGGCAGATTCATCGGCGGATCGAGATCGACTTCGTCAGCCGGCAGCGAGTCGAGCTGCACGTCTTTCGGGAAGTCGATGAGTACCGGACCGGGGCGACCGGTCGTGGCAATGTGGAACGCTTCCTTCACGATGCGGGCGACATCGTTGATGTTCGTGATCATGTAGTGATGCTTGGTGATCGCCCGGCAGACTTCGACCATCGGCGTTTCCTGGAATGCATCGCTGCCGATCACGTTCTGCGTCACCTGTCCGGTGATCGCGATCAGCGGCACGCTGTCCAGCTTGGCATCAGCGATGGAGGTCACCAGGTTCGTGGCACCCGGTCCGCTGGTCGCCATGCAGACGCCGACGGTGTCGCTGGTTCGGGAAACCCCTTGAGCGGCGAACGCTCCGCCCTGTTCGTGACGGGGCAGAATGGTGCGGATTTCGTCGCGGAATTTCCGAAGCGCCTGGTGCAGTGGCATGCTGGCCCCGCCCGGGTAGGCGAATACAAACTTGGCCTGCTGATGAATGAGCGCCTGAATCATGATTTCAGCGCCGTTCAACTGCGCCTGCCGTGTTTTGGTTTCTTCTGCTGTAGCCACAATTTCCACTTTCGATCATTCAGAATACGGATGCAGGCCCCTGCGACATCCTCAGATAGCATCAGGTCGACTGGCGGCGATGCTTGTGCTCCTCGCGGTCACCGGTTCATAACGGAGTGCCCACGTGACTGCGCACCGCGATCGCTCTCGACCCTCATCTTGGAAGAGCATTGTATCCACAAAAGGTTCGAGGTTCGAGGCAATAATTCAGAAAAGCGCGCGAACTGCGGACCGTGCCCGTTCCAGCCTGCGTAGCCGGAACTCGCCGCCATGGCTGCAGATAAGACCAAATTGCCCGTCAGGCTGCCTCAGCCGTCCCGGCTCCCCGGCTTCGATTGCGGGGCCTCTCTGAGACCTTACAATGCGGCTGCGAACGATCTGCGTCAAGTATTTCAGTTGAGGGAAACGGAAATCTCATGCCATCCGCTCCGGGAAAAGTTTATCTGGTAGGGGGCGGCCCCGGTGATCCCGGCCTCATCTCGCTGAAGGGGCTCCGCTGTCTGCAGGAAGCCGATTTCATCCTTTACGATGGACTCGTCAATCCGCTGATTCTCCGTCACACTCGGGCTCAGGCCGAACGGACCGCTCGCGCCGACAGTGCCGGCCGCCGGACTTTGCAGCAGGAACAGATCAACGAGAAGCTGGTCGAAGAAGCTCTGAAAGGCAAGACTGTTGTTCGCCTCAAAGGGGGCGACCCATACATTTTCGGTCGGGGCAGCGAGGAAGCAGCGGCTCTGGCTGCTCACGGAATCGAATTCGAAGTCGTTCCGGGCATCACCGCCGCGACGGCAGCCGCTGAATACGCCGGCTTCTCCCTGACGCATCGCGATAAAGCCTCGGCCGTCTGCCTGATTACCGGTCACGAGGATCCCACTAAACCGGAATCGGCTCTCGATTTTCCACTGCTGGCGCGGTTTCCCGGCACGCTCGTTTTTTACATGGGACTGCATCGGCTGCAGCACATCGCTGAAACGCTGATCAAGGAGGGGATGTCCCCACAGATGCCGGCTGCAATCGTCACCAAGGCGTCCACTCCCAGCCAGAAGGTCGTGGTCGACGAACTGGCCCGGCTGCCGCAACGAGTGCTCGAAGAAGAATTGTCGCCGCCGTCACTGATTATCGTCGGCGAATGCGTACAGATGCGGGACCGCATCAAATGGTTCGAGTTGAAATCGCTCTTCGGAAAGCGAATCGGCATCACTCGCCCGGTTGCCCAGGCCGAGCCGCAAATTCAGGCAGCCGTCGCCCGCGGAGCCGATCCCGTCCTCATGCCGATGCTCGAAATCGCCCCGCCAGAAGACTGCAGCGAACTCGATGCGGCGATCCAGAAGGCGTCCACGTACGACTGGCTGATCTTCACCTCCGCGAACGGAGTCGAGCATTTCTTTCAGCGCGCCTGGGAGCTCGGTCGTGATACCCGCTGTCTCGGTTCGGCCAAAATCGCCTGCATTGGCTCCTCAACGGCCGACGCTCTGGAAACGTACCATCTGAAAGCCGACCTGGTTCCGGAGTCCTACTGTTCAGAAGGACTGGCCGAAGCCCTTATCGCGACCGGAACCAAAGGCCCTGTTCTCTGGGCTCGAGCCGATCGTGGGCGAGAGGTTATCACCGAATCGCTTCAGGCCGCCGGCATACCGCTGGAAACGGCCGTGGCTTACCGCCATGTGGACGCCGAGGAACTTCCCGAGCAGGCTCAACGGTTGCTCAATCACGGCCAGCTCGACTGGATCGCTCTAAGCAGCCCCGCCATCGCCCGACGGCTCGCGGCTCTGCTGCCCGAATCGGCCCGCAATCAGACCCGGATCGCCGCCATTAGCCCGATCACCGCTTCCGCTGCCGAAGAAGCCGGCCTGACGGTCGAAGTCACCGCCACGGAGTACACCTGGGACGGAATCTTTGCTGCCATCGAAGCCGCCGAACACAACGCCTGAGTCCACTCCAGTAGCCGCCGCCTCATCCCACTGAAACAGCATTGACCTCAAGTAGGAGCCGCTGTGCGGACGCGGAAAGAGTTCAACGCGCAGTGGCTGGCACCTTGCTCCATTCCGTGAATCCCAACGCTTCCTCAAGCACAGCAAGCCGTGCCACATTCTAACCGGGCACCGCTCCATGAACTCAGCGCATGAAAAAAGCTCCCGCAGAAATCTGCAGGAGCCTTAATCGCATTCAGAGTATCAACGCTCGTTGACTACTCCGTCTTCTTTTCTTCTTCGGCCTGTTCATCGTCGCCTTCAGCCTTCAGTTCCGGCTCATCGCCACCGGGGGCGACTTCATCGGCGACCGGCTCTTCGCTGGCCGATCCTTCCGAGCTGGCTTCTTCGTCGCTAACAACAACAGGAGCAGCCGACTTTGTGGCGACGCGATCATGAACGCCCACGAACTCGATCAGAGCCTGCTGACCGGCATCGCCGAGTCGCGGCTTGGCGAGTTTGACGATCCGGGTATAACCGCCATCGCGAGACTCGAAGCGTTCGGCCAGTTCGTCGAAGAGAACATCGACGGCTTCGTTATCGCGAAGAGCCGAGAACGCCCGGCGACGCATGGCGAGCACAGGAGCCTGAGCCTGGTTCCAGGACTGCCAGCCTTCCGACTTCCGCCATTCACGCCACTCGTCAGAGTTCTTCTCGGCAGAGATCTTCAGCTCATCAGCCTGCTGCTGCAGAGCACGCGACTTGCGAGCCATCGTGATCAGCTTTTCGATGAACGGACGCAGTTCCTTCGCCTTGGCCGTGGTCGTGATGATTCGACCAGCAACCTTCGGAGAACCATACTCGTCGCTCTCACCAGTTCGCACGGAAGTGATCAGGCTGACGGCCATATTGCGGAACATGGCCTTGCGGTGCGAAGCATTACGGCCCAGTGAACGGCCACGAACGCGATGTCTCATGGTATTGATATTCGAAAAAGTAGGTTCAGAATCGTGTGATCAAGCCGGGCGAATCGCTCCACCGCAGGCAACGCAGGCCGTAGGCCGTGTTTAGTCTTTCACGCTCACCTGTCGCTTGGGGAGCTTCATGCCCATCCGCAGGCCGATGCTCTGCAGACGCTCGCGGACTTCCACCAAAGTGGTTTCGCCGAAGTTGCGGACCTGCAGCAGCTGGTCTTCCGACTTCGTCACGAGATCGCGAACAGTCACGATGCCTTCGGATTCAAGGCAGTTGGTCGCCCGGACCGACAGGTTGAGTTCGGCCAGCGACTGGTTGAGCTTTTCTTCCAGCTCGAGGTCGATCGGAGAATGTCCGGTCGACTCGGCCATCCCACGCAGGCCGCCTTCCGGAGAAACTTCCGGACCCGGCTCGCGGTAGGTGATGAACGGGTTGAGGTGCTTCCGCATGATCTTGGCCGATTCAACCAGAGCCATTTCCGGAGAAACGGTTCCGTTGGTCCAGATCTCGAGGATCAGCTTGTCGTAGTTGGTTCGCTGACCGACGCGGGTTTCTTCCACGGCGAAACGGACACGTTCGACCGGAGAGTAGAGGGCATCCAGAGGAATGACGCCGACTTCCGGATCCTTCTCGAAGTGCTCGCCAGCCGGGATGTAACCGCGACCGTTCTCGACTGTCAGTTCCATCGACAGCGGAACATCGTCCGTCATCGTGGCGATGATCATATCTTTGTTGATGACTTCGACCTGATCGTCGGTGCTGATGTCAGCTCCGGTGACAACGCCGCGAGTGTGACGCTCGATGCGGATGGTCTTGGGACCAGCGGCATAGCTCTTCACGATCAGCGATTTCAGGTTCAGGCAGATGTCCGTGACGTCTTCGACAACACCCGGGATCGAGGTGAACTCGTGCTGAGCTCCCTGGATCTTCACGCGAGTGACCGAGCTGCCTTCCAGCGAGGAGAGCAGGATTCGCCGCAGGCTGTTTCCGATCGTCGAACCGAAGCCCCGTTCGAACGGCTCTGCAATGAACTTGCCATAGGTGGGGGTTGCGGTCTCACGGTCGATGACCAGTCGATTGGGCAATTCCAATCCGCGCCAACGAATTCGCATCAAATAGTCTCCCGAGTTGATTTCAACTGTCTGTTAAGCAGGCGAACACTGCGATGAGCGGCTCGCCGTATCATAGGGTTCTGCATCTCGAACTGTCGACCAGACGCCGCTTTCACAGCCGCGACCGGGACCAGCACGA
Source organism: Planctomycetaceae bacterium (assembly GCA_017795105.1). Taxonomy (GTDB): domain Bacteria; phylum Planctomycetota; class Planctomycetia; order Planctomycetales; family Planctomycetaceae; genus Rubinisphaera. The sequence continues at coordinate 2,577,119 of CP051247.1, read as the reverse complement.
TCAGACGCGGCGCTTCTTCGGAGGACGGCAACCGTTGTGCGGCAGCGGAGTCACGTCTTCGATCATGCGAATCGTGACGCCCTGCGACTGCAGACCGGTAATGGCGCTTTCACGTCCCGAACCCGGGCCCTTCACGCGAACTTCCATCTCGCGGACGCCGAACTTCTTGGCGCGGTCAACACAAACTTCCGCGGCTCGCTGAGCAGCGAACGGCGTGCTCTTGCGGCTGCCTTTGAAGCCGACCGTTCCAGCGGCGGCCCAGCAGAGGACTTCGCCGTTGATGTCGGTGATCGTCACCAGCGTGTTGTTGAACGTTGCCTTGATGTGTGCAATCGCCTTGGTCACATTGCGACGCACTCTTTTCTTCTTGACCTTCGCCACTGATCTCTCCCGAGAAACTCTTGTTCCAACGACGCCGCCCAGCGTCTCTGTTTTTCCGTCACATTCCTGTCTGAACAATACATCGGGGCCGGTTCAACCGACCCCGGCGGACGAGCACCAGATTAGTGCCGCATGTCCTTCACGCCCTTCTTACCAGCGACCGTCTTACGAACACCCTTCCGTGTTCGGGCGTTGGTAATCGTTCGCTGACCACGCACAGGCAGGCCGCGACGGTGGCGAATTCCGCGGTAGGACTGAATTTCCCGCAGACGGGCGATATTCTGCTGAGTCTGACGACGCAGCTGACCTTCGATGACATACTCGGTATCCAGCAGGTTGTTGAGCTGGGCGATGTCGTCGTCGTTCAGATCCTTGGCCTTCATCTGCGGATCGACGCCGAGGCGACGGCAGATCTCGATGGCCGTGTGTTGACCAATCCCGTACAGATAAGTCAACGAGACATAGGCCGGCTTGTTGTTCGGAATATCCACACCCTGGACACGAGGCATACTCTCTCACTCCCGGAAATCGCCGCGTGCCACGTTGGGCACCAGCAACTGTTGAATCGCTAAAACTGATCCTGAAACATACGGACCAGAACTTGTACTGTTACTCTGTCAGCCGAATCGCACGACCGCCGGACACCGATAGGATCTGTCCGACCTCGCGTCCTGAGCAATCGACCCGTCACGAACTCCCCATGGGAGCCAGCCGGGACTAGCCCTGACGCTGCTTGTGCTTCGGGTTCGACGAACAGATGACGTAAACACGACCTTTGCGACGGACGATCTTGCAATTTTCGCAAATCCGCTTGACGCTCGCCCTCACCTTCATGATACCGACACCTTCAACCGACTGACTATTTTCTGAATCACGAAAAACGCGATCACTGGATGATCCGAGCCTGCTTGAACCTGGAAAACCGATGCGAATCGGCTTTCAACACGTCTTCAACCCGGTCGAACAGCAGTTCCCGCGAACTATTTGCATACTTCTTCCGCAGCGGGACGGACCGGCAGACTACGGAAATTGGAATCGCGGATTATAGACATCTGCAATTCCGCCTGACAACCCATACGTGCCAACCGCCTGCTGAAAATTCCGAACTGGCGACTTTTTGTCGAAAAAAAGTCCGCACAGACTCAGTCAATCTCAGACAAGCCGCGGCGTCAGGATTTCAGGCCCATCAGCCGTCATCGCGACCGTGTGCTCGAAATGAACACTCGGGCGATGATCCCGCGTGTAGACAGTCCAGTGATCTTTCGAGACGTAGAGTTCTTCCGTCCCCGCATTCACCATCGGCTCGACGGCAATCACGAGGCCAGGCTTCAGCTCGAAATCCTTATCGACTGTCTCATCGTCCATGTAGTGAGGCACCTGTGGATCTTCGTGCATTTCACGCCCGATGCCGTGCCCCACAAAGTCGACCACGGAAGAGAACCCGTAGCTGGCTACATGTTCTTCCATCTGTGTGGCGACTTCACTCCACCACCGACACTTCGCCATCTGTTCGATGGCCAGGATCAGTGTCTCCTCGCCGACTTTGAGCAGCAATCGCTTCTCGTCGTCGACCTCTCCGACCGGATACGTCCAGGCGGAGTCTCCACACCAGCCATCCAGCTTGCAGCCGGTGTCTACGCTCACGATATCGCCGGCTTCCAGTTTTCTGGTCCCCGGGATCCCGTGCACGATTTCATCATTGACCGAAATACAGCAGACCGAAGGAAACGGTACAGGGCCGGGAACACCTTTGAACAAAGGAATTGCTCCCTGCTGCTCGAACAACTTCTCGACTGCCCGGTCGATGTCGCGTGTGCGAATCCCCGGGCGAATCATTGAAGCAATCAGCTTGTGAGCCTCAGAAACGAGCAGTCCCGCTTTCCGCATTCGGTCGATTTCGCGTCGACTCTTTAGAATGATCACGCCGACCGTCCTTCGCGAGCCGCCGGGACTCGGCTGCTCATCTCATACTTAAGCCTTCTCATCGGCTTCCAGCATCCCTGAATAGTTTCGCATCACCAGATGGCTATCGATCTTCTGCACCAGGTCGAGCGCGACCGAGACGACGATCAGCAGACCAGTTCCCCCATAGAAGCTCGCCAGCATGAACGGAATGTTCATCCAGCGGGCGACAATGGTCGGAATGATCGCCACCAGAGCCAGGAAGCCTGCTCCGACGAACGTGATCCGAACCATCACCTGTTCCAGGTAGGTCGCGGTCCGTGTCCCCGGACGATAGCCCGGGATGAAGCTGCCGTAGTCCTTCAGGTTGTTGGCCATGTCTTTCGGGTTGAAAGTAATAGCCGTCCAGAAGTAGCAGAAGAAGTAGATCAAAGCGACATAACACATGTTGTAGAGGAAGCCGCGTCCGGAGCCGAAGGCACTGGCGAGTGTCTTCAGTGTCAGCGAGCCCGGCCAGATGCCCGAAGCCTGGCTGAACAGGAAGTACGGGAACATCAGCAGGCTGGAGGCGAAGATGATCGGCATCACGCCGGCCTGGTTGACTCGCAGCGGCAGGTACTGACGCTGACCACCCATCACGCGGCGACCGCGGACGTGCTTGGCGCTCTGAATCGGAATTCGTCGCTGCCCCTGCGTCATGGCGATCACGCCGATAACCACGGCAATGAACAGGCCGAGCAGCAGAATGAGCTTATCAATCCCGGTATCGGTTCCGGCTCGAATGCCGTTCTCGAAAGCGGGCTGCAGGTATTCGTACATCGAGGTTGGCATCTGAGCCAGAATCCCCGCCATGATCAGCAGCGAGATTCCGTTCCCGATTCCGTATTCGTCAATCTGTTCACCGAGCCACATCAGGAAGATGGTGCCGGCCGTCATGATCAGGGCTCCGATCATATGGCAAAGCCACCAGTCGTACTCCCGCATGATCATCCCGGCCCCTTCGGCTCCGAACCCTCCAGAGATGGCACGAATCCAGAAGAAGCTTTGTAACAGACAGATCACCACGGTGGCGTAACGGGTGTATTCGTTGATCTTCTTGCGGCCCGATTCCCCTTCCTTCTGCAACTGCTCAAGCGGGGGATAAACCGATCCCATGAGCTGGAAGATAATCGAGGCGGAAATATAAGGCATGATGCCGAGACCGAAGATGGTCGAGTTCCCCAGATTGGACGCCGAGAACAGCGACACCATCTGAATGACCTGACCGAAGCCGGAACTTCCCTGCTGCAGCTTTTCCATCTGCTGAGCGAACAGTTCCTGATCGATGAACGGCAGCGGGATCCAGAATCCGAGACGGTAGACAGCAAGCAGGCCGATCGTCAGCAGAATCTTGTTTCGCAATTCAGGAATGCGAAACAGTGTAATCAACTTTCCAAACATCGACGAATTTCCTGAGTGTGTGGATATGGAAGTCGAGGCCGCGAACACCTGTTCCTGCAGGACTTCGACCAAATTCAACCAGCCCGACCGGCAAAGATCGCTGGAGTTTTAACGATTATTCAAACCCGGGGGTAGAAGAGTTTTCGTGGATTTGCGGCATTTCCGCAAGCTTCAACCCAATTCCTGTTTCCACGGTTGTGGAAACGGGCTCGTATCTGCCTGGCTCCGTCCGTTGGCATGGCAACGGGTTCATAAAAAAAGCCTTCCCGCTTCGGAAAGGCCTTATCTTCATCGTTTGCTTCAGTCCCGCGCGGGAGCAGAACCAGCCGACTCCGACTCGCTTCAGACGACCGGTTCGACCTTGCCGCCAGCGGAGGTGATCGCTTCTTCTGCCGAAGCCGAGAAGCGATGAACCTGGACGTTGAGTTTCTTGGTCAGCGTGCCATTTCCGAGCACTTTGACGGCGTCGAAGCGACCGTGAATCAGGCCCTTCTTCTTCAGTGCTTCGAGCGTCACATCGTCACCGCTCTCGAAGTTGTTCTCGAGATCTTTCAGGTTCACGATGGCAACGACATCAGCGAACGCGGCGTTGTTGAAGCCACGCTTGGCGACTCGCATGAAGATCGGCGTCTGGCCCCCTTCGAACCCACGACGAGCACCCGAGCCACGGCGGCTGAAGTACCCTTTGTGTCCGCGACCGGACGTCTTGCCGTGTCCGGAACCGGTACCGCGGCCGATCCGCTTCCGCTTCTTGTTCTTATGAATGTCGCGATGGACGTCATCGATAATCATGGCAGCACTTCTACCGTAAAAAGCCGCACTCGAGAGTGCAGAAACGCTTGAATCTAAACAGTGTCGACAAACCGCCGGTCGATTTAGACGTCGACGCCACGCAGGCGGGAGAAGTCTTCACGAGTCCGCAGCTTGCTCAGCGCGTCGAACGTCGCCTTCACCACGTTGATCGGATTGGTCGAGCCGCGAACCTTGGTCAGAATGTCTTTCAGGCCGACAGATTCAACAACTGCCCGGACACTGGCGCCAGCGATAATCCCGGTACCGGGGTTAGCCGGCAGCAGGAGAACACGAGCCGAACCGAAACGTCCTTCGACTTCGTGAGGGATCGTGGCACCGTCGAGCTGAATCTTCACCTTGTGGCGACCAGCATCTTTGACAGCCTTTTCGACCGACGTCGGGACTTCGTTGCCTTTGCCGTAACCCCAACCGACTTCACCGTTGTGATTGCCAACCACGACCATGGCCGCGAAGCTGAAACGGCGTCCCCCTTTAACCACGCAGGAACAGCGTCGAATCTGGACAACCTGCTCCTGTGAGTCTGACCTTGCTTCCGTAGCCAACGTTGACACTCCCGTTAAATCGATTGATCTGTATCAGTTCCGCGACTGTCTTCAGACAGCCTGCGGCGATTGTTTGAATTAGAACTGCAGTCCGCCTTCACGAGCCGCATCGGCCAGGGCCTTCACCCGACCATGGTAACGGTAGTCACCACGATCAAAGGCCACTTCCGTAATACCCTTTTCTTTGGCTCGTTCGGCCAGCAGCGTACCGATCTTCTGGGCCGCTTCGACGTTACCGGCATACTTGCTCGGACCAGCGACGGCACCTTCCATCGTGTTGGCCGAGACCAGCGTCTTGCCTTCGATGTCGTCAATAATCTGAGCATAGATATGACGATTGCTGCGGAACACCGACAGACGCAGACGTCCCGTCGAACGAACCCGGTTCCGGACGCGGTAAGAACGTCGTTCACGCCGCTTGGCAACTCGCTTTTGAATCTTCATGGCCGATCGCCACCTTCTACAAAACTGACGCCGGTTCCGTGTTGAACCGACTCACGTCAGAAATCTGCAACAAACTATTTCAGAACGCCACAACCGCTGTTGATTACTTCGCGAATGCCTTACCGGCTTTCCGGCGAATCTGCTCACCCTGGTACCGAATGCCTTTACCTTTGTAAGGTTCCGGCGGACGAACGCGGCGAATGTTGGCCGCAAACTGTCCCACGGCGTGCTTGTCGGCACTCTTGAGGATGATCAGCGTGGCGGACGGCAGTTCGCACGACACACCATCGGGGATCGGCAGCTTGATCGTGTTGGCAAAACCGACCTGCAGAGCAATAACTTTGCCCTGGATCGAAGCCTGGTAACCGACGCCGACCACTTCCAGACGGCGTTCGAACGGAGTCACGACTCCTGTCACCATATTGTTGAGCAGGGCGCGTGTCAAACCATGCAGGGCACGGCTCTGACGCTCGTCGTCCGGACGCTGCACTTCGATCTGAGCCGGATCCTTGCTGATCGACACGGACACGCCGGGGTGATGCTCAACCTTCAGAGTCCCTTCCGGACCCTTCACGGTGACAACGCGACCCGACTGCGTCACCTCGACATTCGAGGGAATCGGAACCGGTTTATTTCCAATACGAGACATTTGCCAGAACTTTCAACTGAGTCAGCACCAGAGGGTGCAAGCTCCAAATGTTACCACACGGTGCAGAGAATTTCCCCGCCCACGCCCTTCGCTTTTGCTTCGCGATTGCTGAGCACGCCCTGGTTGGTCGACAGGATGCAAATGCCCATGCCCTGCTTGATTTCGGGGGTTTCGCGAACGTTGGTGTACTGGCGACGGCCCGGCTTGCTGGTCCGGACGATCTTCTGAATCACCTTTTCGCCGTTCGGGCCGTACTTCAGCTGGACACGCAGCACGTTCTGGGGATCTTCTTCGATTTCCTCGAAGCCCCAAATGTAACCTTCACGCTTCAGCACGTCGGCGATTGCCGTCTTCAGCTTGGAAGTCGGAATATCGACGAACGGACGCTCAATGGCGATCGCGTTACGAATTCGTGTCAGCATGTCGGCAACCGGGTCGGTCATCATGGTTGCATCATTCCCGTACAGTAGTGTGTTTGAATCGAAATCTTGGAGACGGCAGCGACGGGGCGGCAGTCAGTTACGCTTGCGTTGCAGCGGCCGGCTTCCGGAACGGGAACCCGAACTTCGTCAACAGAACTTTGGCTTCTTCATTATTGGTCGCCGAGGTCACGATCGAGATGTTCAATCCCTGCGTGTACTTGGCGTTGTCGGCATCGACTTCCGGGAACACCATCTGTTCAGACAGTCCCAGGCTGTAGTTGCCGTTTCCATCGAACGCGTTCGGCTTCACTCCGCGGAAGTCGCGAACACGTGGCAGAACCAGTGTGATCAGGCGGTCGAGGAACTCGTACATGCGGATACCGCGAAGCGTGACCCGACAGCCGATCTCCATTCCTTCACGCAGTTTGAAACCGGCGATCGACTTCTTGGCACGGGTGATTTCCGGCTTCTGACCGGCGATCAGCGTCAGGTGGTCCAGGGCTTCATCGAGCCGCTTGCGATCCTGAATCGCTTTTCCGACACCCATGTTGATGACGATCTTTTCGAGCTTCGGCAGCGAGTGGATGTTCTTGCGACCAAACTCTTCCTGCATCGCAGGAATGATCTCTTTACGGTATTTTTCCAGTAGACGGGTCACGACTGACCACTCCTCATTTTGTATTCACGCTATTGAGAACTCAAGCTGACGTGACTGCCTGTGATTTACTTGGACGCCGCATACTTTTCGCGGGGAGGGCTGACCGTGCCAGCACTCGATCCACACTTCTTGCAGACACGCTCCTTGGCGCCCTGCTCGTCGTACTTGAATCCCAGGCGGGTCGGCTTTGAGCAGGACTCGCAGAAGTACATCACATTGCTGCTCGGAATCGGCATCTCCATGTGGAGACGACCGCCGGACGGCGACTTGGGATGGCCACGCTTCACGTGCTTGTAAACCTGGTTCACGCCCTGGACAAGCATCTTCTCGCCGCCGTTGAGCACCTGCAGCACCTGTCGCGGTGTGCTTGATGCGTCATCTCCTGTGATGACGACGACCTGATCCCCTTTTTTGATCTTCATGGCTCTCTGCCCCGACTCACCCGTTGCCTGTGTTATCGTTCAGCGGCTTATCGGCTCGACTGATCGAACTCCCGTGTGGGAGAAAACGTTTGTCTGTTTCCCAATGCCTGGCGGCAACTCGCTTAGAACACGTCGCGAGCAAGCGACACGATCTTCATGAAGCGACGGTCGCGAAGTTCGCGGGCCACGGCTCCGAAGATACGAGTACCACGAGGGTTGCCGTCCTTGTCGACGAGCACGACAGCGTTGTGATCGAAACGCACATAGCTGCCGTCTTCACGACGGGTCGACTTTTTGGTCCGCACGATGACGGCCCGAGCAACCTGACCCTTTTTCACCGGGCTACCCGGCAGTGTCTTCTGGATGCTGACGATGATGATATCGCCAACATTGGCAGTCCGGCGACCGGTTCCGCCGAGAACGCGGATACAGCGAGCCACTTTGGCTCCGGTGTTATCCGCCACATCGAGAACTGTTTGCATCTGAATCATGATTGACTCTTTAAATATTCCGCTGAATGCTGAACCGGTCGGGGTCTGTTGTCAGTCGCACTGAAGCCGCTTAGCTGCTGGCGTTTCCGCTTTCATCAGCCAGGGCAGCCATCGGGTCGGTGGCCACTTCAACCACGCGAACCAATTCCCAGCGCTTGAGGCGGGACAGGGGACGGGATTCGATGATCTCGACCTTGTCGCCGGCTTTGGATTCGTTGTTCTCATCGTGGACATGGCAGACCGTCCGACGACGAACGATTTTGCCGTAGCGCGGATGCGCGAACAGTCGTTCGACTTCGACGCGGCGCGTCTTGTCCATTTTGTCGCTGGCAACAATGCCGATTAGTGTCTTCTTCATACCCCAGGACATCCGTCAACAAAATGCGGCTCGAGCCGCGGGTGGCTGGTCGCTTCGACCGTGATGAATCAGGTAGTGGCTTGACCGTTCTGAATTTCCCGTTCGCGCTGAATCGTCTTGATCCGGGCGATTTCCCGACGCAGTTCTTTCATCCGGCTCGGCGTGTCGAGTTTCTCGGTCGCCGACTGGAACTGCAACTGAAAGTAGTCCTTCTGCGCCTGTGTCAGCGAGAAGCTCAGCTGCTCGTCGTTCTGTTCGCGAAGTTCGGAAGCTTTTGACATCGTAAAAACCTCTACTGCATTCCGGCCCGGATGTTTCCCGGCCCTGCCGGCCTGCAAGACGATCTGAATTAGTGAGTGCCATGCTGGCGAGTGAGCAGCCGAACCTTCATCGGCAGCTTGTGCGCCACGCGTGCAAAACAGTCCCGGGCTGCATCATGAGATGCACCGGCAATTTCAAAGAGCACCGTACCAGGTTTGACCACGGCAACCCAGCGATCCGGCTCCCCTTTACCCTTACCCATTCGGGTTTCGAGCGGACGAGCGGTGACAGGCTTGTGTGGGAAAACCCGAATGTACAACTTACCTTCGCCACGAATGTACTGCATGGCGGCGATACGGCAGGCTTCGATCGTCTTACCGGTGATCGTACCTGGTTCCAGCGCCTGCAAACCCCAATCGCCAAAGGCCAGAGTGTTGCCGCGAGTCGCGTTACCTTTTATGCGACCTCTTTGGCTTTTTCGATGCTTGACCCGCTTGGGCATCAGCGCCATTGTTTGACTCCTCGTCAGAATAGTTACCGTGGTCGATCCAGACTTTAATTCCGATGATGCCCTGCGCCGTCTTGGCGGTTGTGAAACCGTAATCGACGTGACGCTGGAGCGTCGAAAGCGGGATCGAACCTCGAATCCCCTTTTCTTTGCGTGACATTTCCGCCCCGCCCAGGCGGCCGGCCAGCTCGATCTTGCAACCGTAAGCACCGGCTTCCATCACCTGGTCGAGCGATCGCTTCAGAGCCCGGCGGAAGCTACCACGCTTCTGGAGCTGCTGAGCAATGTCTTCGGCAACCAGGATCGAACTCTTGCTGGCGTTGTTGAGCTCAATGATCTTGATTTCCATCCGGCGTCCGGTCAGCTCTTCGAGCTGGGCCTTCAGGTTATCGATCTCCGAACCCTTCCGTCCGATGATCACACCGGGACGAGCCGAGTAGAGATTGACATTCACGTGGTCGCGTGTCCGTTCAATCTCAATCTTGGCGATGGCGGCGAAGCCATACCGTGATTTGATAAACTTCCGGATCTTCACGTCTTCGACCAGCAGGGTGCCGAACTCACGTTTCGGTGAGTACCAGCGACTCCGCCAATCTTCGACGATGCCGACGCGAAATCCGGTGGGTCGTGTTTTCTGTCCCATGAATGTGACCTGTATGACTGACGTTAGTTAACTTTGACGTTTCCGTCGGAGTGGCGATTCGAATCGCTCACTCAGCTGTTTCACTCGTTCAACCCAGTTCCGGAGCGTCGAGAGCCACGTGGATGTGACAGAACTTCTTCTGCAGGAAGTCGGCACGACCGCGACCGCGTGGCCAGACTCGCTTGAAGCTCGGCCCCATATCAACGCGGGCTTCGGCAATCGTCAGAGAACCGCCATTACGGGCTCCGCGATCTTCGGCGTTAGCGACTGCACTCTGCAGCACGCGTTCGAGCATCCGGGCACCCCGGTTGGGCATGAACTTCAGCTGCTCAAGTCCCTGACTGGCCGTCATTCCCTGCACCAGGCGGGCGAAGTGACGCACCTTCGTCGGTGACATTCTGGCGAACCGATGTGATGCTTTGATCTTTGACATGATTCTTTCACCAATCGCATTGCGAGGCTGTGCTGACTCAGTGGCCGGTCACATACCCCCACAGAGAACGACTATCGTTTACCCTTGGCTCCGTGTCCGCGGAAGGTTCGCGTCAGAGCGAACTCACCCAGCTTGTGGCCGACCATTTCTTCCGTCACGTACACATTGATGTGAGCACGTCCGTTGTGAACGAGGAAGGTGTGGCCGATGAACTCGGGAGCAATTGTCGAGCTGCGAGCCCAGGTCTTGATCGGTTCTTTCCGACCAGCCTCGTCGAGCTTGGCAATCTTGTCCAACAGGTTGTGGTCCACGAAAGGACCCTTTTTCAGGGAACGCCCCATAATTCAACCTCAATCAATTCCTGAACACGGGAGATCCACTGACAGGGACCTTCACCTGGCGTGATTACTTCAACTGACCGTAACGACGTGACTTGCGGCGACGAATGATGGCTCGCGTCGATGCCTTACGGCGTTTACGCGTGCGACCTCCCTTGGCAAGCTTACCGGTCGGACTACAGGGATGACGACCCCCGGAGTTTCGACCTTCACCCCCACCCATCGGGTGAGCGACCGGGTTCATGACGGTACCGCGAACGTGAGGGCGACGCCCCTTCCATCGCTTACGACCCGCTTTACCCAGCACGACGTTGCTGTGATCGGTGTTGCCGATGCGGCCGATGGTCGCCCGAGCCGAACTCGGCAGACGGCGAACTTCGCCCGATGGCAGTGTGATCTGAGCCCAACCGCCTTCGGTGGCGTTCATCACGGCAGCCGTGCCTGCACCGCGGCAGAGCTGACCGCCACGACCGGGCTGCATCTCAATATTGTGGATTTCAGTCCCGGAAGGAATGTTGGCCAGGGGCATGCAGTTCCCGACTTTCGGGTCCGCATCCGGGCCGTTTTCCAGTTTGTCGCCAGCCTTCAGGCCGACGGGGGACAGGATGTATGTCTTCTCACCATCTTCGTACTGCAGCAGGGCAATACGAGCGGAGCGGTTCGGATCGTACTCGATCGAAATCACTTCCGCCGTGACGCCATCCTTCTTCCGTTTGAAGTCGATGATGCGGTACATCTTGCGATGCCCACCACCACGATGGCGAACGGTGATCTTACCTTCGTTGTTGCGACCGCCGTGCTTCTTCAGACGGACGAGCAGCGACTTCTCAGGTTTCTTCTTCTTATCAGTGATATCCGCGAAGTCACTGACGGACGCATTACGGCGCCCTGGACTCGTCGGCTTGTATTGTCGAATACCCATGATCGACTTCCCTCAATGTTTATTTCGTCACAACCTGATTGCTGAAGGCGGCTGCTTGCCCGCTCACACTGCCAGAGACCTAGAAGTAGCTGATCCGACTTTCGGGATCGAGCTCGACGATGGCCTTCTTCCAGTCCTGAGTGTGTGTCATGCCGGTACGTGTCCGACGAGGCTTCCCTTTGCGGTTCTGCGTCCGCACCTTGGTCACCTTGACATCCCACAGAGCTTCGACAGCTTTGCGGATATCCGTCTTCGTCGACTGCGGATGAACCTTGAAGGCGTAGACATTGTCCCGCTCTGCAAGATGTGTGTTCTTTTCCGTCACCAACGGCTTGAGCACAATCTGGTAAGGCTCAAGCTGTAGCCCCGAACCTGAATTTGCAGACATGCTTCCAACCCCTTCAACCTGTGTATCAGACACCCGCGAAACTTTGTTCTTTCAAGCGAAGCTCAATGGCTCCGCACCGATCAGGCCGTGACGGCTTCTTTGTCTTCTTTCTTTGCCTTCGACTGCTCCCGCAGAGCGTCGAGAGCCGACTTGGTGATCAGCAAATTCCGCTGATGCAGCAGGTCGTAGGCATTCAGTTCCGAAATCGGCTTCACCTGAAGGCCTTCGATGTTACGAGCAGCCTTCCACAGATCGGCATCGTACCCTTCGATAGCGAAGAGCGTCTTGGCGGTATCGAGCTTCAATGCTTTGAACGCCGTGACAACTTCTTTAGTCTTCGGAGCCGAGAGCGTAAACTCGTCGACCAGGTAAGCCTGCTCGTCCTGGAACTTGCTCAACAGAGCCATCCGGGTCGCCAGACGCACGGCCTTCTTGGGCAGACGGTAGCTCCAGTCGCGTGGCACTTTGGCAAACGTGTGCCCACCACCACGACGAATCGGAGATCGCTTGCTACCAGCACGGGCGTTACCCGTTCCCTTCTGGCGATACATCTTTTTGGTCGAACCAGCCACCATGCCGCGAGACTTGGTTGCCGAGGTTCCGACGCGACGATTCGCTTCGTACATCACAACGACGTCGTGCAGCAACTGCTTGTTGACACCCGGTGCAATGTCAGCCGGATCGAGCTCGTACGACCCGACCTGGGAACCTTGCTGATTTAAGACTGGCACTGAAATCATTTCGACTCACCCGTACCACCCGAAGGCGGACTCTTGATCACACTGAAACGACGACACTCCGCCGCAACTAGTCCTTCTTGTTGGTCGGACGCACGAGCACATAACCGCCCGAAGGACCAGGAACGGCCCCGCCAACCAGAATCAGATTTTCTTCTTCGATGATCTTCACGACCTTCAGATTACGAACCGTAACCTGAGCATTCCCGTACTGACCGGCCATGCGAGTCCCTTTGAGGACGCGGCTCGGATCAGCACTCTGGCCGATCGAACCGGCGTGGCGGTGAACCTTCTTGACACCGTGGCTGGCCCGTTGACCGGAGAAGTTGTGACGCTTCATGACACCGGCGGTCCCGCGACCTTTTGAGGTGCCAACGACATCGACATTACCAACTTCGGCGAGATGATTGACCGTCAGGACGGCACCAACATCGAGACCGTGATCTTCGCCGTCGGTGCGGAATTCACGCACGAACCGCTGCGGTTCGCAGCCAGCCTTCTCGGCCAGCTCCACACCAGCTTCGGTGCGTGCACGACGTCGCTTGCTGCTGATCTCCGCAACATGCCCACGCTCAGATCGCGTGGCGAGACGACGCGGCTTATCCGCGAAGCCGAGCTGAACAGCTTCGTAGCCATCCCGGTCGGCAGTGCGAACCTGCATAACGGGACAGGGACCCACTTCGAGGACCGTGACGGGAACAACCACGCCACCTTCCTCATAGACCTGAGTCATTCCAACTTTTCGCCCGAGCAGACCTACCGGCATGTCTCACACCCTTCGACACATTCACTCGCCGAGGCGAGCGCGAACCGAACCTGTATTTTGTTTCAACGAGTACGACCAGAACAGACCCAGTCGCCAGACCACATGAAGCCGATAAAGAAAGGCGGACAGAGCACTGCCCACCCACATCCCTTCGATCGGGGCTCGATTCCAGTTCGAGCCGTTTCCCTTATGCGGTCGCCTTAATCCGGATATCAACCCCAGCCGGCAACGACAGCTTGTTCAAAGCGTCAATCGTCTTTCCGGTCGGCTGGACGATATCAATCACCCGCTTGTGAGTTCGGATTTCGAACTGCTCGCGAGATTTCTTATCAATATGCGGACTCCGGAGTACCGTGTACCGCTCGATTCGCGTTGGCAGAGGAATCGGCCCATGGACGATCGCCCCGGTTCGCTTGGCGGTATCGACGATATCAGACGCCGACTGATCCAGCACCGAGTGGTCGTAAGCTTCCATCCGAATGCGAATTTTTTCTTGTGACCCTGCGGACACTCCGCCTCCCCTTTTGCCTGCTTCGCGAATGTGAAATATCGATTAACCATGCATGCAACCAGATGCGGCATGGAGGAAAAACCCTGGAAGTCTTCACCAAAATCTGATGAAAACAGAGCTTCTCCCGGCCTCCCGAAAATGGGAAGCGGGGATGTTACTTGCGTACGTTCGGCTTGTCAACGAAACCGTTCCGAATTTCGAAAACAATTGAGCGAACATTCTCAGCTGAACCTGGAGAATGCAGCTGAAAGCTCAGCTGGATTCGTTGCGACACATCACCGGCATGCCGGCAGGTCTCGCAGGCGGTTCATTTTCGACGTGCTCAGCTGGCACGGAAGACGTCCCACGTGTGATGTTTTACCATCGACTTTCGAACTCGCCAAGGGGAACGGCTACTAAATTCTTTCTGAATTTCAAGAAGCTGTTCCGAATCCGGCAGTCCGGCGTGGGCAAACAGAAGGTATCGGAGCCGCAATGGCTCCTTCCGAGTCGTCATCAGTGGTCTATCCATGCAGGTCGAAGAGCCCATCCAGCCATCTTCCCGCACATGCCATTTGCAGGGATGCCCGGGATTGGAAGGATGATCGAAGTAAGTAATCCCTTCTTCGACGGTTTTGCGCTCCTTCCCCGACCCAACAGCCACCGGGCCGGAATAGTCCATCCATTTTGCCTGGTTTCCGAAGATGGCCGGCTCTCCTTCGCGGCCCTCGCTGTCCCGCAACTGGCCTGCTCCGAATGCAGCGGAGATCGTTTTGGCGACTCTGACTGCGAGAAAACCGAAGTTTGTCTTGCCGAATTCGAGCATCTCGGCTGTCGGCGTGAACGTCGACTGCAGTTCCAGCATCGTCGCCCCACTGGGATGGATGCGAAATCCGGCGATTAATTCCTGGGTGAGCAGCGGCTGAGGATCGTGTCCGTCCTTCCAGTCGAGCAGGACGCCCATCACCGCTTCGTCGTCGCCATCGGAATAGGCGAGCCATTCCCGCTGTTCAATGCGAGCCGGCGACGAGTTCGCCCAGAAGCTGACGCCCTGGACATCGTGATGCGCGAACCAGATTGACTGGTGATGATCGTGATTGCTGGCCCCGGCGTGCCCCATCCGTGTCAGCGTTTCGTTCGCAGGGCCGCAAAAGGGATAGAAAAACGGTCGGGGATAATCGGGAGCGGCGTGCCAGCGGAGCTTTTCGACGCCATCAACCGTGAACGACACCTGTTGATGAGCCTGCGGAATGACCTGATAACGCGGCAAAGAGAAGGCTGTCACAGTCTTGCGTCCCTTTATCGGAGTCGGTTGTAAGTTTTACACGAGTCGGTCGGCCCCGAAAGTTTTTTGACGCAATTCGTCTTTTCAGGTACACCTCTCGCGCGCACGTATCCTCCATGCCGCAGCGTTTTGCTGTCCCTCCTGACGGAATTCCGTTTCCGATAGAAGAGTTTGTCCGATGCATCGATTGTTTCTTCTCGCCGCGCTCGCTGCAACCGTGGGCTGCACTTCGACCTCGACCACGAACACGGCTCGCTCGGCTAAAGAACAGATGCTGATCTCCAACGCCGTGGACCAGTCCCTCAACAAGGTCGACTTCACGCCATTCACGAACCGCACCGTCTTTCTGGACGACAAGTACATCGATGGCGTCGACAAGAACTACGTCATTGCCTCGATCCGCCATCGCCTGATGCGCGCCGGGGCAAAAGTCGTGAAGACCGCCGATGAAGCCGAGCTGATTGTCGAAGCCCGCACGGGAGCAATCGGCACGCACTCCGCCGATTCATTCGTCGGTGTTCCCGAGATTACCCTGCCCGGCATGATGTCGCTGCCGGAAATGCGACTGCTCGAAAAGAAGAACCAGAAGGGCATCGCCAAGATTGGCCTCGTGGCTTACGACGCGAAGACCAAACAGGCGCTCGGCAACGGCGGCGTCTCCCTGGCCGAATCGAACGACAGCGCCTACTTCATGTTCGGCATTGGCCCTTACACCGGCGGCTCGATCAACGACGAAATCAAGTCGGGCAAGAAAGCCTCCGCCACCCGCGCGACAACGCATCAGATGCCACAAACCGTCGCCTTCTCGGCTCCTGCCCAACCGATGCCGGGCACCAGCACACTGCACCTCGCTTCGGGTGAAGAAAAGGTCGAAAAGACCGCCGAAGCTCCAGCGAAAGATCCGAAGCAGACCGACGCTCCAGTGTGGGCGAAGTAGTTTACGCAGCCCCGCGAGCCCCTTCGGCACGCCGTCGGACAGCCGAGCAGAGCTCACGGCAGTTCAACGAAGGTATCTGCCAACTTGAGTTTCAGTGTGGCCTGCGTCTCCGGAAGATCGACCTGGTGCAGAATCCCCGCACTCGCCACGGGGTTGCCATTCAGCTGAACGGTAACGTCTCGCATGACCTTGAGTGGTGTGGTAGCGATACAGAACTTCCACGTGCCGGTCGATGGCAATCGGAGTGTCGCCCTGCCGGCCCTGTCTGTCACTGCGAACAGGGAATGTTCGATCGCCACACACCCGCTGGCATGCTTGAATCCCTTCCCCTCGGCGTAGATTGTGATCGGCGCCAACTCACGATCCCGGATTGAAAGCAGTCCTTCGTCTCCAGACTCCAGCAGGGGGATAATCTGGGGCGGATTACGAAGTGATAGCGTCGAGATCGTTACCGTGCTGGCGTACGACGAAACGATTCGCACCGTTGCCGGTACACGCACGACTTTGACTTCTGGAGTGAAATCGGGACCAAAAGCAAACGTCGCCTGAACCTCTTCCTCTGATGGCTGAGGACGCTCGGGAGGCAATGGCTTACCATTTTTTCGGTGAGCCCAGATCGCGAATGTGGGGAACTCGACCACGTCGCGCTGGACTGCAGAGTCCGATGCCTGAACGACGATCTTCAGAGAGACGCCATCTTCTGCGAGACCTTGCCGAAAGCCGGAGAGGGCGATCACGACCGCACAAATTACGCTGCGATTCAAGGCGCGAGGTCGTCCGATCTCGGACACGGACATTCTGTTCTCCCCTGTGAACGACCATCACGAATGCGACGTTTCTTGGAACGGAAGGGTGCCACTGGCGTTTCGCCAGTGCGTTCTCACCGAATCGCCCCCATAACGCTCATCGAGTTTTGCCCAGTACCAACCCTAAAGCCGCTTGAGTACATGTTACCAGCTTAGCGGGCAAGCTTCGTTACTTGTCAGGCGAATTCCGACTTCCCACCAAATGGCGGATTTGACCGGCTTCGCAGATGAAAAACGAGACGTACCCCGGCTACGATCTGGGTGTTCAGTCTCGTTTTTCCCTTTTCCGGGAGACGTCCATGTCGATTCGGCTCTTTGCCGTGTTGTTCTGCTCGCTTTACGCCTTTCTGATTTCCGCCTCGCCTGGCTTCGCCGAAGAGCCCAGGTCGCCGATCCGCATCGCTCCGGAAACGACTTACATCACCGAGCCGTTGAAGCAAAACGGGCTGCCCGATTACGCGGCTGCGCTGAATGCTCGCATGAGTGAGGGCATCACGCCGGAGACGAATGCAGTCGTCGGACTCTGGCAGGTGTTGGGGCCGAAGCTGAGTGGATTACGCATGGAGATTGACCGGCCGATGAGCGACGCGGTTGGCATTGAGCCGCTGCCAGAGGAGGGAGACTATTTAGTCCCGAGCCATCAGTTCTTTCAGCATTTCATCACGGAGCGGGCTCCGGAGGCGACGCCGGAACAGACCGAGTTCCTCTGGAATGAAATCGAAAAGCGATTCGAACAGACCTGGAACGAGCCATGGCGGCGGGACGACTTTCTGGAAATTGCCCTGTGGCTCGATGCGAACGACGTCCCTTTCGCACAGGTCGAAGCCGCCGTGCAGCGGCCGCACTACTTTCGCCCGGTTGCTTTCGGAACCAACACGCCCCCTGAAGATCAACTGCTGATGCTCGTGCTGCTGCCCGATGTCCAGCACTATCGGCAGCTGGCCCGAATGATCATGGCCCGAGCGATGATGCACATCGGCGAAGGCGAACTCGACGCAGCGATTCGCGATCTCACCACGGTACATCGACTCGCGTATCAGGTTTCTCGAGGCTGGACGCTGGTCGAGTTTCTGGTCGGCGGGGCGATTTCCGAGATGGCGGCTCGGGGCGATATTGCTCTGGCCTCTCATCCGGAACTGACGGCCCCCCAGGCCGCCGCGTATCGACGGCTGTTGACTGCATTCGGCCCGCAACGGTCCACTCTGGTTGAACAGGTGAGCGGGGGCGAACGCTTCATCGCACTCGATTCAACCATCGCGCTGGCAGCCGGGCAGAACATCGAAGCGGGGATGATTACCGAAAACGATCAGGTCGGAGACGTGATTGCCTGGCTGGCCGAACGCCCCCAGGACTGGAACACGGCCCTCACGGTTATCAACGGCTACTACGATCGGCTCAGCAGGATTCTCCGGGAAACAAGCGTCCGCACGCGGGCGAAACAACTCGACCAGTTGGCGAAGGACCTGCAAAAAGTTCGCACGCAAATGCTGCTCCCGGAAACCCGCCTCGAACTCGTCACGGCTGGCCCCCAACGCCGCGGCGATGCCATGGGGCACCTGATCGGTTCCACGCTGACGAGACAGATTCAGTACATGGATCGCTGGCTCGGTCGATATGAGACTCGTCTGACGCTCTCCATCACCGCTCTCGCGCTGGCGGAGTATCGCAGCCTTCACGATCGCTATCCGCCTGCCCTGAATGAACTCGTCCCGAAGTTCTTGCCGGAGGTCCCCGATGATCCTTATTCGGGCGATCCGCTGCAGTATCGCACTGGCGATGGCGGTCAGTCGGCCGAGCTGGCTTCGCTCGGGCGAGATCGAATCGATGATCGCGAACGCTTTCGTGAAGAGTTTCTCGATGAGCAAATCATGGACGATCTGCGGGTCACGCTTGGCTCGCTGGCAGTCCCCGCAAGTCGCTGAGGAATCGCGTCAATCTCCGGTCTACGGCTGAATCTGGTGATCCGTCGGGGTAGAATTACGTTCACGGTTCTCGAACCTGCCACTCTTTCCCGGGATTCTCCGCCATGCTCGCTCGAATTCGCTCTGCCGTTCCATTCGGTTTCGTGTTTGTCTTCTCGATACTCCTTCTGGGGGACTTTTCGGTTCCGGCGATGGCACGGGATCGGGGGAAGCCCGCTGAGGTGAAACGTCCGCAGCCGAAGATCGAGATCTCCGAAGAGACGACGTTCATCACCGAGCATCTTACTGAAGACGGCTACCCCGATTATCCGGCTGCGCTCAATGCCCGCATGAGTGAAGGCGTGACGCCAGAGACCAACAGCTTCGTGCTGATCTGGACCGCGATGGGACCGCGGCCGGAGAATATCGATCAAGCCTTTGGCGATGCGATGGCCGAGGCTCTGGGAATCGATCCGCTGCCGGAAGATGGGGACTATATCATTAGCGGCGGCGATTTCGTGCGGCAGGTCGCCGAAGCGGAATCGGCCGAGCTGACTGACCAGGAAGTCAATCAACGCATCGATGACTTCTACGAGGACCAGCGTAAGGCTTCGGAAGGCCCGTGGAAGGCGGAGGATTATCCGCTGGTGGCCAGGTGGGTTGAAGCAAACACATCTCCGCTCAAACTGGTGCATGAAGGCGTGAAGCGGCCCGACTACTTTCGTCCTGTCGTCTTCTCTCCCTCGGAGAAGGAGTTCGACCGGGGGCGACGCCTGCTGATCGGCGTTCTGTTGCCGGATATTCAGAAGTCCCGTGAGATTGCCCGACTGCTGACCACTCGTGCGTTGTTGCATCTCGGCGAAGGACGGATCGAGGAGGCGCAACAGGATCTGCTTACCACGCATCGGCTCGGACATCATGTCGCCCAGGGCTGGACGCTGATCGAGTATCTGGTCGGCACGGCAATCGATGCGATCGCCTACAACGCGGAAGCGGCACTCGCGATCAGTCCGCTGCTCACCGCCGAGCAGGCCGCCGCTCACAAGCAGGCGTTGCAGGACCTCGGCCCAACCGTAACGCGAGCCGAGATGGCGGACCTAATTGACAAGGGCGAACGACTGATGGGCCTCGACTCCGTTATCGCCCTGGCAACAAATACGGTCGCCCCACAGGAGTTGACCGGCAGTCAGGTTGATGATCTGACCACGAAAATCATCAACTGGCTGTTCGGCCTCGGCATCGACTGGAACGCCACACTGCGAGTCATGAACGAAGCTTACGATGAGATCACGGCTGCCTTACAGCAGGAAGATAAGGAACAACGCGAGCAGCGTTTTGCCGAACTGAACGAAGCCCTCAAGACGCAGGCTCAGGAAATCAAGAGCTGGCAGAACGGCGTCTCGTTCATTCTGGCTGGCAGCACCTTCCGCGGAGAGAAACTCGGCGAGGTCCTGAAGGCTCTGCTTCTCCCCGCCGTGCAACAGGTCGACCGAGCTTGGATTCGAAGCGAAATGCGGCGGCAGGTCACCATCGTCGGCTTCGCTCTGGCCGAGTACAAACGGCAACACAAACGCTACCCGGCAGAACTCAACGACCTGGTCCCGGCTCGCCTCAACGAACTCCCGCAGGACTTCTACTCTGGTGGACCACTGCAGTATCACGTCAGCGAAGACGGCCAGGACATGCTCGTCTACTCCGTCGGCGAAAACGGCCTCGACGACGGCGGCCTGACCTACGACGAAGGCCCGGAGGATGACCCCAACAAAACAGACGACCTGCGAATCCGGGCAGGGTTTGAGCTGAACGCTGACGAGAAGTAAGAAACCGAATTCGAGTAGCGAGGTGCCTGAAGGATAGTCTGAATGCGATGCATCGATCGTCCGTAACTCAGCCCTGTGCCTCGGTGTAACCACTGGAGTTAGAATGCCCGGACCTAATATTGACTACGCGTTTCTGAGAGCTGGTGCCTCAAGAATCGTGAGGGGCCTTCTCGTGATCACGTTCGCTGGTTTGAATCTCATTGAAGCTCGAGCTGAGGACGTTCGACGATACACACCGCGCCCACGGATATTGATTTCCGAAGAAACCACGGTCGTTACTGACCCAATACTTCCGAATGGTTTCCCCGATTATCTTACGGCTTTGAATGAGCGATGGGATCTCGAACTGCCGTCGGACGAGAACGCCGCGATACTGCTCTGGAAGGCGATCGGAAGTCAGCCTGACCACAAGGTTTGGAAGTTCGGCAATCTTGTCGCTGAAGCATTGGGATTCGCACCTTTTCAACGTAACGGCCCTCACTTCATCTCCACCAGCGAGTTTCTCAAGAATTTGAATGATGAGGACTTGGGTGATCGCTCGCAGGACAGTGCTTCCGCTCTCCGCGTCTGGTTCGACGAGCAACTTCAATCTGCGGGGGCTCGCTCATGGAAGGCGGAGGATGCTCCGCTTGTGGATCGGTTGATCCGGGCTAACGAGCACTCGTTGAATCTTGTGAAGAAGGCCGTGGCGCGGAAGGGATATTTCCGCCCCGTTATCAATTTCAGCGGTCTGCCTCAGCCTGGACGACAGCCGATCATTTTAAACGAGCGTTTTGACCCTGAGCACAATTACCTTCTCGATATGGGGAATCTGCTCGCCGCACGTGCGATGCGCGGCCTGGAACGCGCAACGATCAAAGAGGCGTGCAGCGACGTCCTCAGCATTCGACGTCTTGCTCAGTCGTTGAGCATGAGCTGGTCGTCATGGGACTTTCATCTGGCTGCTCGGATCGACGCATTAGCCTTTCGTGCCGAGAAGATTCTTCTTTTCCACCCTGCCTTCACTGCTGAGATGGCCGGAGAGTACCGCGATTCCCTGTTGACGGCAGGCCCATATGGCACTCCGGCGCAGTTTGTTCGAATCGTCGATCATGGGGAAAGACTGCGGATCATCGACGTAACGATGGCCTTCGCAACCAACGATCTTCAACTCGATGAACTCAATAACGGAACCGGCGAAGCGCACAGTGCTGTGGACTATACCATGTACTGGTTTGCTCGAATCGGTACGGATTGGGAGACGGCCCTGCGAATTGTTAATTCGGAGCTCGATGAACTCGTTCGCATCTCACAGATTCCCGATGCCCTTCAGAGACGAAACGCTCTGGTCGATTTTGAGAGGCATGTGATCTCACTGAAATCAGCGATCTTCAATCGTGAAGACTTCGGATCGCCCGGTGAAATTTTCGGGAGCTCCATCGCCGGTTTGATGATCCACCCGCTGATTGGATTTCGCGACGACTGCGACGCTATTCGCACACGGTATGACCTAGCGTTTCTTTCGACAGCACTCATCGAATTCCGTTCCTCGCGAGCCCGTTACCCTGACGACCTTGCCGAACTCGTACCCGATTTCATCGAAGCGATCCCGGACGATCAGTTCACTGGCGGCTCGCTGAAATACAAAGTGGGCGAAGATGGCCAGTCGATGATCGTCTACTCCCTCGGCGAGAACCGCCAGGATGATGGCGGCATCGGGTACGACGACATTCGGGGCGACGACCTGCGAATTCGCTGCGGCTCTCCCACTGCCTGGCAGAATGCTCCCTGATTCTTCGAGGGATCATCGTCGCGAGCGGGAATGCCCGACCCAGGCTGGAATTCCGTCAGCCGGGCGATCACTATATACATTTGCGCTCTACCCGAAGGTCTCTTCTGAAAGTTTCCTATGCGATGTTGTCGTCTCAGCCGCGCCGCTGGTCTGCCGGTTTCATGGGCACTCCTGTGGACGAGCCTGATTCTCAGCGAACTGGCTGTTCCGTCTCTGCTGAAAGCAGCCGATCCTCGAGAACCGGATCCGCAGTATATTCCCCGTCCGAAGATTCTGATCTCGGAAGAGACGACCTATATCACCGGCCCGCTGACCGAGAGCGGCGTGCCGGACTATGTGACCGCTCTTAACCGACGGCTTGGCGAGGGAGTCACGCCTGAGAACAACGCAGCCGTGCTGCTCTGGCGAGCCATTGGTCCGCGGCCGGAGGGCGATGATCGGGAGTTCGGCCACAAGGTCGCGGATGCCCTGGGCATGGATCGGCTGCCAGAAGAGGGCGACTATTTCATCCCCCCCAAAGACTTCTTTCGAGCCGAGTTGCTGCGTCGGAGTCCAACAGTTTCTGAAGGCGATCTCGAAACTCAGATCGAGGAACTGACAACCGCCATTCGGACACTCAGCTCGACGCCGTGGGAAGCCTCGGAGCATCCGCTGGTCGCCGCCTGGGTTGAAGCGAATGAGAAACCTTTGGAACTCGTTCGCGAAGCGGTGACCCGACCGAGGTATTACCGGCCGGTCATCGATCCTCGCACGAATCCGGAACGCAAGTATCGACTGCTGGACACCTATTACTCCGACCTGAGGGTGCTTCTGGAGATCGGCGACTGCCTCAATGTGCGAGCCACTCAACAAGGAGTCTTCCGGGATCCCATCGGAAATCTGGAAGACGTGCTTACCAATTTCCAAATGGCCCGTCACATGGCCAGGGGCTGGTCGCTGCTCGAGACGCTGATCGCGTTGAAACTGGAGCAAAGAACTGCATTAACGACGACATCACTGCTCGTCCCATCTCAATTACCTGTCAACGAACTGCGTGACTTCCGACGACGCTTCGAGAACTTGGGACCGTTGCAAACTCGTGAGGAGTTGGCGGAGAATATCGGATATGGCGAACGGATGATGGCGATTGATTGTTCCGTTGCAATCGCGACGAGAGAGATTCTCTTCCAGGATCTCGACGACGTTGGAAACGATAGATGGGAGGAACTCAACTCCTCCATGCTCTGGTGGGTCTTTGCCATCGGGCTGGACTGGAATCGCTCTCTCGGTGTTGTGAACAGCTATTTCAATCAGGCTGAAACGGCATTGCGGGACAAGAACTTCAAACGTCGACAACGGCGGCTGCAAGATCTTGAAGATCGTTTCGATGTCGAGGCCACGGATTTCACGGAAAATGGCTTCGTTCACGAACGCCGCGCGGAACAGTTCGGGACGATCCTGGTCGCCAACCTTTTTCCCGCCATTCGCGGAACGGACAATGCCTTTCTACGTGGGCAAACCGCGTTCCGTTTGACCCTCATTACGGCCGCCCTCACCGAGTACCGATCGGCCAATGAGCGTTATCCCGATTCCCTGGATGCGCTCTCCCCTCACGTTCTGAAGAAGATCCCCAACGACCCGTTTGCCGATGCCCCGTTCCACTACAAGGTGAGCGAAGAGGGCCAGTCGATGATGGTTTATTCCGTCAGCTACAACGGGCTCGATGAAGGTGGTCTTACTTATGGCGAATCGAACATCGATGGCGTGGAACCCGACGACATCCGTGTTTCCGACGGGCTTCTTCCGGCAGGGGCCGACTCGGAATCGCAATCAACTCAGAACGATTGACCTCCTGCATGCGTATTTCCACTGGATTCATTTTTCTGGCGTCTATAGCTTCCCCCTCGCCTTCCGAAGAACATCGGACATGGCGGAGGTGGATGCGGCGGCATCCGGTGTGGACCGTCTTCGGCGGGATATCGGCGTTGCTTCTACTTCTGGCGGCGATCGCCATCTGGGTGAACTTTGGGCAGGGGTGGCCGGCGATTCGAGTGTCTCGGGAGACGACTTACATCACCGAGCCGCTGAAGCCGAACGGCAGGCCCGACTATGTGGCCGCGATCAATGAAATGATGCGGGAGGGAGTGACGCCGGAAACGAATGCCATGGTGTTGCTGCAGGAGGCGTTGGGGCCCCAGCCGGAAGAAAGCAACATCGAGTTCGGTCACGCGATGTCCGATGCTCTTGGCGTCCCGCGACTGCCTGCGAAGGGGGACTACCTGGTTCCGCTCTCCGCATTCAGGGAGTCGCTGTATTCAGGGCTCAGCCCTGACGAACGTCGCTCCCGTTTCTCACAGGATGCGGATGCCTTCAAGGTCTCTTACAACGAGCCGTGGACGTCGGAGAAAATTCCGCATCTGGTTCGATGGTTCGAGCTGAACGAGAAGCCGTTCGCCCTTATCCATGAAGCATCCATTCGACCGCACTTCTATTCGCCCATCGTGCACTGGGATCCCGGTGGGGCGTCCGAGAAACGATTGGTCAGCACGCTTCTGCCGTATGTTCAGATGAACCTGGGACTCGGCCGCACTCTCGTGTCGCGAGCCATGTGGCACCTGGGCGAAGGGCGACTGCCTGAAGCAAAGGCCGACCTGCTGGCGGTTCATCGACTCGCACGACACGCCAGTCGGGGGTGGACGCTCATTGAACTCTTTTTCGCGGAGGGGATGGAGTACAACGCCACCGGGGGAGACGTTCACTTTGGCACCCATCCGGATCTGACCGCCGAGCTCGCCGCAGAATATCGGCGGGAATTGCAGGCCTTGCCTCCGCTGATCACGATCGATCGACTGGCCGAACTTGTCGACTACGACCGGATGATGATCCTCGATGTGGTCGTCGCCTTCCAAACTGATCCTTCCTTCGAGCTGGGCCTGGGGCTTGTCAGTCAGCTTCCGCCTTACCTCCTCAACAGCACACCTCGACTGACTGTTGATCTGAACGAAGCCCTCGTCGTAATCAACGACGCATACGATCAACTCGTCGAAATCGTCGGAGAGCGAGACGAAACGAGACGACAGCAGCTTCAGAAAGAACTGGACGTGCGGATGACTCTTCGGAAGAGGCAGATGGAACAACTGCGGAAGAACCCGATTCCCGTTTTCCTGGCCGGACCGCAGGGGCGAGGCGTGATACTCGGCGAGTATCTGGCTCTCGAACACGTCAACCCGGGCAACTATCTCAACAGCAGTCTTTTGGTGAGCGAGACGCGGCTGCAGCGATCGATTCTCGCGCTCGCCCTTGGCGAATACAAAGCTCGCCACGGACGCTTTCCGCCATCGTTGTCCGAGCTGGTGTCTGAGTATCTCGATGAGCCGCCGATCGATGTTTTCTCCGGCGAAGAATGGATCTACCAAGTCAGCGAGAATGGTCAGTCCCTGCTGACGTACTCGATTGGCAAAAACTGCGTCGATGACGATGGCAGTACGAAGGACAAGTCGGCCGGCACGAAGGGAGACGACATCTCCATTCGAGTCGGCATTCTGCCCGGCTCTCGTGAAGAGTCCGCTGTCGAGGTGAAGCCATGACGTTTGCCGTTCAAGGCATCGGGCGCTGGATGCGGCGGCATCCGGTGTGGACCATCTTTACGGGGATGTCGGCATTGGTGCTACTCCTGGCGGCGATCGCCATCTGGGTGAACTTCGGGCAGGGATGGCCAGTGATTCGGGTTTCGCGGGAGACAACGTACATCACCGGGCCGCTGAAGCCGAATGGCATGCCGGATTATGTGGCTGCGATCAATGAGCGAATGCGGGAGGGGGTGACGCCGGAAACGAATGCCATGGTGTTGCTGCAGCGAGCCGTGGGGCCGCGGCCGGACAATATGGAGATTGAGTTCAGCGAGCAGACGTCCGAAGCCATGGGAGTGCCGCCGCTACCGGTGGCCGGAAACTATCTGATCCCTCGGGCCAAG
Source organism: Planctomycetaceae bacterium (assembly GCA_017795105.1). GTDB lineage: Bacteria > Planctomycetota > Planctomycetia > Planctomycetales > Planctomycetaceae > Rubinisphaera. Next base: position 2,550,639 of record CP051247.1, on the reverse strand, counting down.
TTTATGGAATCGATCTTCTCCGGCCTCGACTGGGAAGAGGTCAAGAGGCGAAGGGACCGGTTGAGCGAAGAACTGGACGCGGCTTACGAGGCTCCGTGGACCGCAGACCGGTATCCGAATCTGCGGGAGTGGATTGCGCGGAACGAAGAGCCTTTGGAGCTCGTCCACGAGGCGGTTCAGAGGCCGGATTATTATCGGCCGACTTTGCTGTCGAAACGCAACGAGTCTTCCAGCGGTCTGCTCATCGGCAGTCCTCTCCCAATTGCACACGAGTGTCTCGAACTGGCCCGGCTGCTCCTGATCCGCGCGACCTTACGGCTTGGCGAGAATCGACTGGACGATGCGAAGGCCGACCTGCTGGCAATCCATCGGCTGGCGCGGCACGTGAGTCGCGGCTGGACCCTCATCGAAATCTATTTCGCCCGGGTGATCGAGTCTCTGGCCGCGAGAGGGGATATTCAACTGGCGATGCATCCCGATCTCCCTCCCGAACTGGCCCGGGCGTATCGGCAGGAACTGGAGCAACTCCCTCCCTTAATGACGACCGAGCAGCTGAGAGAGATCATCGATCGTGGCGAACGAATGATGGTCCTCGACCTTGTCGTGGCGTTTCAGGACGATCTGACGCTCGCATGGAGGTCGGGGGGACACACTCCAGTGCCGCCCTTTCTGCTCGACAGTACCCCCCAGCTGACAGTCGACCTCAACGAGACATTGATCGTCGTAAACAACGCCTTCGATCAACTCGCAGAAGCGGTTGGCGAGACCGACAAGACGCGGCAGGCTGAATTGAAGCGAGAGCTTGACGAAGCCGCCCGGGCCCGGGGGAAGCGGCTGCGTGAACTTCGAATTAATCCGCTTCCGATTTTTCTGGCGGGGCCTCAGGGGCGGGGTGTCATTCTCGGCGAGTATCTGACGGCGGCTCACATTCAGTCTCGCAACTTTCTCGATCGAGATCCGCAGATCAACAAAACGCTCGTGCAACGATCCCTGCTGGCCCTGGCTCTCGGAGAATACAGGGCCCGTCACGGTCGCTTTCCGCCATCGCTCTCAGAGCTGGTGCCTGAGTATCTCAATGAGCCGCCGATCGATGCCTTCTCCGGCGAAGAATGGATCTATCAGGTCAGCGACGATGGACAGTCGCTGCAGACGTATTCCGTCGGGAAGAACCGTACCGATGACGACGGCTCTTCGGAAGGGGGCCTCGCCGGCCCCGAAGCCGACGATATTGTCATCCAGTTCGGCACTCTGCCCGGCTCTCGTGAAGAGTCCGCTGGGGAGGTGGGGCCATGATGCGTGCAGTTCAAGGCTTCGGACGCTGGATGCGGCGGCATCCGGTGTGGACCGTCTTCGGCGGGATGTCGGCGTTGCTTCTACTTCTGGCGGCGATCGCCATCTGGGTGAACTTCGGACAGTCCTGGCCGGCGATTCGAGTTTCGCGGGAGACGACGTACATCATCGGGCCGCTGACGCCGAATGGCATGCCCGACTATGTGGCGGCTCTCAACGAGAGGATGGGAGCCGGGGTGACTCCGGAAAACAATGCGGTGGTGCTGCTTCTCCAGGCCGTGGGACCCCGTTTGCATGGGGCGGAGACCAAGCCCGGCGATCAGCTGGCCGATGAGTTGGGCGTTCCCCGTCTGCCGGCGTCGGGGGATTATCTCCTTCCTCGGGAACAATACTTGAACTCCATCCTGAGCGGGCTTGATTTTGAAGAAAGGCAGAGGCGAGAGAAGCGGTTCGATGAGGAGCTCGATGCGGCGACCAGCAATCCGTGGACTGCGGAGCAATATCCGGAGCTTCAGGAATGGATCGCTCGAAATGAGAAGCCGATTGCGGTCGTTCATGAAGCTGTCCTTCGGCCGAAGTATTTTCATCCGATCATCCCCATTCGCGACGAGATCTCCGACGGACTGTTAATCGGGAGTCCTTACCTGATCGGTGAGCCATGCGCCGAACTTGGTCGGCTCCTTCTCATTCGAGCGACTCTGCGACTGAACGAAGGCCGTTTTCACGACGCACAGGCCGACGTGATAGCAATCCACCGGCTGGCCCGACACCTCGCCAGTGGCTTGATCACCTGGGACAGGTTCTACGGGCAGAAGATCGAAGCTTACGCCTCGTTGGGGGATGTTCAGCTCGCGATCCATCCGGACCTGCCGGCCGATCTGGCGAAGGAGTATCGGAAAGAACTCGAGCGAATTCCTCCGGTAACGACCATCGATCAATGGCGGGAGACAGTGGACTTCGCCCAACGGCTCAAGGTTCTTGATTTGATCGTGGCGTTCCACCGGAAGCCGTCCGCAACGATGCCGTTTGGAGTTCGGCGGAGCGTCCCCCCCTTCTTACTGGACTGCAATCCGCCGCTGACAGTCGACCTCAACGAAACTCTGCTCGTCGTGAACAAGGCTTTTGATCAGCTGGCTGCTCTCGTCGGAGAACAGGACGATTCTCGACGGACACTGTTGAGCGAGGACCTGCAGAGTGCTGCGAAGAGTCGCTACCATCACCTGCGACAACTGGAGAAACGTCCTTTTCCCGTATTCCTGGCGGGTCCCCGGGGACGCGGTGCCATCTTTGCAGAGTATCTGGTCCAGGAACGCCTGTTTCTGGGAGCCTACAATAAGAACCGTAGTCGAATCGACGCGACCCGTCGGCAGCGATCGATTCTCGCGTTGGCGCTGGGCGAATACAGAGCGAGGCAGGGGCGATTTCCGCAGTCGCTCTCGGAGCTGGTGCCGGACTATCTCGAGGAGACACCGATCGATCTCTTCTCCGGCAAAGAATGGATCTATCGCGTCAGCGACGATGGTCAGTCGCTGCTGACTTATTCGATCGGAGAGAACCGCGTCGATGACAACGGACAGACATCCGACGGAACGATCGGTTCGAAAGCAGACGACATCTCCATCCGCGCAGGGGGCCTGGTCTCTGACGATCAGTTCATCGAAACCGGGGTTGAGTGATGAAGAAGACATGGAATGAAATCAGCCACTGGGCTCGGCGGCATCCGGTGAAGGCGGTGCTGGCCGGCCTGTCGACGCTGGTGTTGTTGCTGGCCATGGTCGCAACCTGGGTGAACTTCGGACAGGCGTGGCCGGCGATTCGCGTGTCGCGGGAAACGACTTATATTACTGCTCCACTCAAGTCGAATGGCATGCCGGACTATGTGGCCGCCATCAATGAGATGATGCGGGAAGGGGTGACGCCGGAAACGAATGCTATGGTGTTGCTTCAGAAGGCGACGGGACCGTCGCCGGATTATGCCGGTATTGAGTTTGGTCACGCAGTGGCGGATGAACTGGGCGTGCCGCGATTGACGAGTGGGGGAGCGTATTTCGTAACTGAGAACGAGTTCCTCGACGCCCTTCTGACCGGCCTGAAGGAAGATGAGCGGCGGGAACGGGTCGAGCAGTTCAGCGAAGAATTCCGTGCCACTTACAGCGGTCCGTGGACGCGAGCTGACTCACCCGACGTAGCAGACTGGATCGAGCAGAATCGGGAGCCGCTCCGGCAGGTTCACGAAGCCGCGCGGCGCTCGGACTATTTTCGTCCGGCCATCGTGCCTTCTTCCGGGGCGATCTCGGAGCGACTTCTGATGAGCAGTTCCCTCCCCGATGTCCAACTGAATCGAACCATGTCGCGGATGCTCACTTCTCGCGCGATGTGGCACCTCCAGGAGCATCGGTTCCGCGAAGCCCGGGCCGATCTGATGACGGTGCATCGCCTGGCTCGACTCATCAGCCGGGGGTGGACACTGGTCGAAGTGTTCGTCGCGATGGCGATGGAGAACGAGGCGAGCGAGGGCGACGTCCAGCTGGCTCTTCATCCCGATCTGCCCGCCGGGATGGCCCGCGAATACCGTGAGGAACTTCGTGAATTGCCGCCGCTGATCACCGTGCGTGCCCTGAAGACCATCGTGGACCGCGGAGAACGCATGGCGGCCCTGGACCTGATCATCGCGATGCGGGATCAACCGGACTTGTGGGATGGATTCAGCGGGCTGTACCGCATGAAACCTCCGCCATTTCTCCTCGACAGCACTCCGCGGTTGACGATGGACCTGAATGAGACGCTCATCGTCGTTAACAGGGCGTTCGACCAGCTTGTCGAGGCCGTCGGCGAGCCGGACGAAAGTCGTCGAATGATTCTGAAGAGAGAACTGGAGCTTGTCCGAACCAAACGTGAAACGCTCATTCGACAACTGACCGAGAATCCCGTGTCCGTCTTTCTGGCGGGACCGCAGGGGCGGGGAGCCATCCTCGGCGAATGCTTCGCCTTCGCACACATTCACAACGGATATCTGATTCATCCGAACCTGCAGGCCTGCGCAACCAGACGGCAACGATCCGTTCTCGCACTGGCGCTCAGCGAATACAAAACCCAACACGGTCGATTTCCCCGATCCCTCTCGGAACTCATGCCCGAATTTCTCGACGAGATACCGATCGATTCGTTTTCCGGCGAAGTATGGATTTATCACGTCAGCGAAGATGGTCAGGCGATTCTCACCTACTCGATTGGTGAAGACCGCGGGGACGACAATGGTCGCACTCGAAACGAAACGACCGGACCAAAGGGAGACGACATACCGATCCGGGTCGGTACTCTTCCGGGGGCTAGTGAAGAGTCCGCTGCCGAGGTGGAGCCATGACGTCTGCAGTGAAAGGCATCGGACGCTGGATGCGGCGGCATCCGATTCTGGCGGCTGGGATTGGGTTGCCGAGTGTCCTGGTCGCCTGGATCTTGTTTCCGATTCTCTGGGTGCTCGTGTTCGGGCTGCCGGAGTTGATTGTCTCGCGGGAGACGACATTCCTCACCGAGCCGCTGGATGAGGACGGTTTGCCTGATTATCTCGCCGCGTGGAATCAGCGGATGGGGGAGGGCGTGGCGCCCGAGAACAATGCGGCTGCTCATCTGTGGGAAGCGACCGGTCCGGTTTTTGGTGAGACTTCCTATCGAATTTCGACGCCAGCCGATGCCGCACGAATCCGGCGGGCTCAGGGGTTTGATCCGGTTCCGCTGACGGGAGACTATCTGATCAGCGGCTCTTCGTGGATTGCGAACGAGCTGGCCCCCGTGCGGTCGACGCTCACGCCGGAAGACTATGAACGGGCTCTCGACAGTTTTATTGACGATGTGGAACGACTGACGCGGTCTCCCTGGAAGTCGGAAGATCATCCCGAAGTTGCGGCGTGGCTCGACTCCAATCGCAATGCCTTGGAGACACTGCGGAAGGCCGTGTCTCTGCTCGACTATTTCGAGCCGGTCATCGCTGAGCAGTTGCCAAGTCACTCGATGACCGGGGGGCTGCGGTATTTTGCCCTGGATGATAGTCCGAACCCCTGGGCGGTGATTAGATCGGTTCTGGCGACGAAGATCTGTCTGCATATTGGAGAGGGGCAATTTGCAGAGGCTCGTCAGGAGTTGCTGACGCTTCACCGGACGATCCATCACTGGGCAAGCCGGCAGACAATCATCGATGTGAGCAGATTCCATGGAGCCGTTTTCATCGAGCAGGAAGCACTCCGACTTCATGGTCTATTCTCGGCTGCTCCGGGACTGCCCCCAGAACTGGCCAGGCAGATTCGCCGCGATCTCGAAGCACTCGGGCCGGCATTCACCCGGGGAGACGGAATAGAACTCGTCGACTGGAGCATGCGAATCGGTGTGCTTGAGGTGATGATCTCGATCGCCAGCGGACGGTTGCCGCCGGAGTTGCTTGAATACATTCTCTATCAGGAAGAAATCGAGCGCGTCTTCCTGACCCTGAAAGGCATGGGGATCGACTGGAACACATCGCTTCGTTATGCCAACCGCGTGTTCGACGACGCCATTGAGATCTTGAAGGAACCTGATCCGCTGTTGCGACGGCAGCGGATCACAGATCTCGATGCCGAATTGCGTCCACGAACACCCGCTGATCTTGGATTCTGGACACTGACCGCTCTCTCAGGACTCAAAGGGCGAGGCCGGCTCGTCGGCTGGTTTCTGATGATGCTTTGCCTGGAAGCCGACTTCGAAGGGATCGACGAACTGATCACCGATTCCGAGAGCTACCACGCTGTCGCGGTAACCGGCTATGCTCTGGCCGAGTACAAAGCGATTCACGGCTTCTACCCCGAACGACTGGACAAGTTGTCTCCGGAGATTCTGGAAACCGTGCCCGATGATCCCCAGACGGCCAAACCGCTGGTCTACGTCGTGAGCGACGATCGGCAGTCGATGAAGGTTTATTCGCTGGGGTACAACCTGCTCGATGATCAGGGGTTCAATCGAACGGATCCCGATGCTCCGAGCCGGGCGGCTGATGACTTTGGCATTCGGACCGGTAAGTTCGCGGTCGCTGTACCGGCGGGCTCGGCGATGTCCGATTAAGAACCGATTCATTCGGAACATCGCTCCGGACGGACGAACGGTCCTCGTCTTCACCGTTTCCTCGCAAATTCCTGTCAAAAGTTCGCAAGTGGTCAGGAATACTGTAGAATTTCAGGCTGGAATGTGAGGTGGGTCCACCGGGGCGGTTCTTAGCTGCACCCGGGGATTGGTCGGGGCCTATCTGCAGATCCGCTGGATCGTCCGGTCCGGCATGCAGTTCTCCCGTTGAGAACGAACGTCCGATCTGCCTTCTCTCTCTCTGGACCTGCATTCAAGTTCACGTTCACGATTTCACGAGCATCGGCTCGACTCCACAGGAAATAGTCTTCATGTTACTGGGCATTATCCGAGCTCTGTTCGTGTGTATCGCGGCCGGGGCTTTCGCGACGTTCGTCAATCAGCAGGACGGACTGCCGGACGCGATTCATAACAACCGGTTCCTCACCTTCTTCATTCTGATGACGATCTCAATCGGGGTGATTTTCACCGATGTGCTGATCAAGCGGAAGCGGATCGAAGACCTTTCGGCTCTCTACTTCGGGCTGCTCATCGGCGTGTTGTTGAGTTACCTGCTGCTGCAGGCCGTGGAGCCGTTGTTCGCTCAGGCATTCGGCAACGCCGGACAGGCGTATTACCACATGTTCTCCCTGGTGATGCTGTTATCGATCCCATATTTCAGCATCTCGTTTCTGATGCAGACCAAAGATGACTTCCGCTTCATCATTCCCTACGTGGAGTTCTCCCGCGAACTCAAGGGGGGCCGCCCGCTCGTGCTCGACAGTCACGCGCTGATTGACGGACGCATTGCCGAGCTGGTCGAAACGCACGTGATCGACTCGCAGATGCTGGTGCCCGACTTCGTGCTGGAAGATCTGCAGCGGATTGCCGACAGCGGCGATAAAGTCCGTCGGGGTCGCGGGCGGCGGGGGCTTGATGTGCTCAGTCGTATTCAGCAGCATCCGCACGCCGAAATCCGCATCTTCGAAACAAGCTCAGCCAAAGGGATGTCGGTCAAGCATTCCTCGCACGACCAGTCGCTGATTGATGTCGCGAAGATCGTGAGCGGTCGCATCGTGACCAACGACGTGAACCTGAACAAGATCGCCGGCGTGCAGAATGTGGAGGTCGTGAACCTCAACGATGTCGCCAACGCGCTCAAACCGAAGTATATTCCCGGCGAGCATGTCCGGATCAACCTCATCAAGGAAGGGGAATCGTACGGCCAGGGAGTCGGCTATCTGGACGACGGCACGATGGTCGTCTGCGAGCAGGGCAAGGATTTGATCGGCCAGCAGGTCGATGTCGAAGTCACCAGCGTGCTGCAGAACAGCGCCGGCCGTATGATCTTCGGCAAGCCTTCCGGCAGCGAATCGCACTCAGGGCGTTCGCATCGTTCGTCAGATCGTTCTGACCGCCACGAGCGTCCCGAACGAGCCGAGCGGACGGAACGCAGCTGATCTGAGTTTCCTTGTGTGTCGTTTTCTCCCTTTCCTGCTTTCGGGTCACGGCCCGGATCGAGTTGTCTATGTCCCTCGCTGAACACCCTGTCCCGGCCACGAATTCCGATTTACTCTCTGTGAGCCTCGATCGCCTGCAGCAACTCCCGTGGAAGAAATCCTCGCGTACGGCCATTGAAAAAGCCCTCACCCGGAATCGCCTCGATCGGCTGGCGGAACTGCTCGCGGCTCCTCCGATCAGCGAGGACCGGAACGTTCAGTCGCAATTTCGCACGCAGCTGCTGACCGGTCTGCGAGATTTGATGCGGCAGCATTGTGACAGTGACTCTCCGTTCGTCACGGCTCTGGAATGTCTGTTGAGCAGCTCCTCGAAACCCAAGTTTCGCGAGCCGTTTCAGGATGCGGTCGAATCGATTCTGCAGACTCTGGAGGAGGACTCGAAACCGGCTTCGCCTGCAGAGCGCCTGACCGGAGTCGTTCTGTTAATTTGCCATCAGAGCGGAAAGCAGTCGCTCCTCACTGCCGAGCAGACGGTTCGCCTGTTTGAACGGGCTGCTCATGCCCGGCTCGATGTTGCGACCTTTCGTGATCTGCCGGAGTCGGACCAGGTGCCGCAGTTGGAATCTCTGCTCGTGCGAGGCGAGTTGCCGCTGTTGCTCTCACTGGCGACTCCGCAGCTGACCGGTTCCCGGCAGCTCTTTCGCGATGCCGTGGCGGGTTACGCCAGCGAACTCGATGCTGTCACGGATACCGACGGCACGCCGCATGCTTCGCTGCTGCCCGAGCTGCCGCTTTGGCTCGACAGTTTCACGCGGGCGGCTTCAATCTGTGGCTCAACCGGGGAACGCTTTCTGAAGAAGAAAGATGCCGAGCGATACGATGAACTGCTCGAACGCGTCGCCAGCCTGACCACGGCCGACGGGCGGCTCGCTCTCGATGTCGACTCGGTTGTCATCTGGCCCCGTGTGCTGCAGACGGCTCTCGAACTTCGGTTCGGCAAGAAGCTGCCGGGCTGGGCTCGACAGACGCTGCTGGCATTGAACGCCCCTGTTCGTGGCAAAGCGAAGTCAGCAAACGACGACCTTTCGGCGGCCACACAATCGGGGTGGGGTCATCTGGTTTCGATGCGTTCCAACTGGTATGCCGGAGCCGATGTGCTCGCTGCGGCCTATGACCAGCCCAACGTTCAACTCGGGTTGACGACACTCGGTATGCGGGCTCTGTCCGGGGCCTGGGAAACTGAACTGTTCCTCGATGGCGAAGCCTGTCCGCTTTCTGCTGAATGGCAGTCGCTCTGCTGGTACAGCGAACCCGAAGGCGATTTCCTCGAGATGCGGCTTCAAAATGAGAACGTCACGATCGACCGCCAGCTGTATCTGTCACGTAACGACCACATCGCCCTGCTGACCGATTCGGTCACGACGAACGTCGATGCCCCGGTCGAACTCCGCTGGAAGCTGCCTCTGGCGGGCCACTGGAAGCCCGCTCGCCTGCAGCCGGGCCGGGCATTGCGACTGCTGCGTGAGAAGCGGGAAATGCGAGTCATTCCGCTGGCCATTCCGACGGACGCCGTCGAACGGGCGGACGGCTCGCTCTCGACCGATGGTTCAACGATCACCACCACACTGACCGGCCAGCAGAACCTCTGCCTGCCGCTGCTCATCGACTGGTCGCCTGCTCGCCAGAAAAAAGCCTGCGACTGGAATCGTTTGACCGTCACCCAGGAACGCGAAATCCTCAATTCCCGCGTCGCCTTCGCCGCCCGCTGTCGCGTCGGCAACAGCCAGTGGCTCTACCTGAGAAACCTCGAATTCGGCGGCATGCCGCGAGCAGTCATCGGACTGCACACCGACGCCGAAACCATCATCGCCGAGTTTCCCTCCACCGGCGTCGCTGAACGGCTGGTCGAAGTGCACTACGAAGACGACTAGAGCGGATCGCTTATCCCATCGCCAGGGCGAGAATAACGGCGGTGGTCAGCACAACGGCACCGGCGACGCGAACCAGCATCAGGTGCACCGGAACGGTCGCTTCGGCTCCGCCCCAGATTTTGGCCGACGCCCAGGCAAACAGCACGCCCCACAAGCCGCGGGTGGCGTAGACGATGTTCACGCGCGTGGCATCCCCGAAGATCGACAGGGTGCTGACGATGAAAATTGCCTGCATGCCAACAAGAGCCGAGCCGATCAGCAGCGACGGTCTGACCGCGGCATCTTTCAGGGCGTGCGGCTGGAAGTGTCGTAAGAAAACGACCGACATCAGGGCGACCATCCAGTAGACGATCGGCAGAAAGCGGCCGATTCCCCAGCCCGGGGCCCACTTCTGAACCAGCACATCGAAGTGAGCAAACGAGAGAGCCGCACAGAGCGCGAAGCCGATCGCCAGCAGCAGCTTCCTGCGATTACCACCCGGACTCGTCCATTGGATCATGGCGATTCCCAGAACCGCCAGCGCAGCCGCCAGCCACATTGTCAGTGAGAGCTGACTTGCCGTGAGAAATGTGACGAGCACGGCGACGAACAGCACTTTCACGCCGAAGACCGGGGTCGCCACCGAGACGTCGCCCCGTTCGATCGCCAGAAAGGTGAAGCTCAGTCCCATGGTGTAAAGAGCGGCTACAATCGCCGGCTGCCAGAGCATCGACAGCGGCTGCATGGTGCCGCCGACGAACCAGAAGCAGGTGAAGAACAGAGCCGCGAACTGATTCGACAGAAACGCCACGGTCCACGGATTGATACCCGCGACGGTGGTGCGTTTCACAAAGATCAGGCCGGCCACAAACAGCAGGCTGGCCGTGAGCGGCAGAAGGAGATGGAACGGAAAATCAGTCAAGATGAAGCCTGAGGCAAAGGGCGGGAGCGAGCGGTGAGAGCCGGACGTCGCGGACGGGCCGCATCCGACGTCTGTATTGTAGCACTTCCAGTTCGAGGTAAAGCCTCAGGCGAGAATGAAGGTCACTCTGATAAAGGCGATCAGGGAGACAACTCGACCAGAAGGCGTTCGATGAGGATGCGGGGCGGGAGTGAGCTTTCGCCCTTCATGCCGAGGTCGGCTTTGGCCAGCAGATGCGGAATGCGTTCGGCTCGTTGCCGTCCCAGGCGGCGGAGATAAGTCTCGGCAGCCGGGATGTCGCGGGGGAATACGCCGGCCGATTTGAGGGCGCTGTTCAGATTGCGGGTTTTGGCCGAGGTGCGGACAGCCTGAACGAGTTTGCGGTAGACAAACGAGATGCCGCCCAGGAGTTTTTGCGGCGCTTCGCCAGCCGTCATCAACTTGTTCAGCTCCGTGAGTGCGACATCGAGCTCGCCGTCGCGAACAGCGTTGATCATGTTCCACGTCGTTTCGAGCCGCCATCCACCGACCAGTGCACGGACATCTTCGTCGGTAATCTTTTTGTTGTCGCCCACATAGGACGACAGCTTGTCGAGTTCACGATCGAGCAGCCCAATCGACGTTCCGGCCAGTTCGAGCAGAAGGGCGACGGCTGAACGCGAGATCGATTTCTCATACTTCTGCTGGGCATGCGAGACAACCCAGCTCGACAGCTGGGCCCCTTTCAGCTCGCCACATTCGAGCGACAGCCCGGTCTTCTCGACCTTCTTGGCCAGCTTCGTGCTCTTCGGCCAGCTCTTCACATCAAGCACGAGCAGCGAGGACTTGGCCGGCTTGTCGGCGTAGGCTTCGAGACTGCTCCGGTTGGCGGATACGAAATCGTCGGCGGCATTGATGACGACGGAGCGTTTCCCGCTCCACATCGAAATCGTCTTCAGCTCATCCGAAACATTCCGCCACTCGGCTTCGCGACCTTCGAGCGTTGTCGCGAGTTCCTGCGCCGACTGGGCGTCGCCGTAGATGCTGGTCAGCAGCAGATGCAGAGACTGCTGCTTCAGATACCGCTCGCTGCCGTAAAGCACGACAATTGGCGGGATCTGATCGATGGAGTCTTTCGCGATGAATTCAGTGGCAAGCATAAGAGAGCAGTAAGATCTGGAGCGTCCGGCTCAACAGGTGTGGCACTGGCTCTGCCAGTGCAATTTGTATTCTTTCGAACGTTGAGGGCACTGGCGGAGCCAGTGGCACACAGGGGTTACTTGATTTGTAGATTTAGCAGGCTTTCCGATTCTTCGGCAAGCAGTTTCTGCCAGGCGAGTTGTCCGAACAGCTCCTGTTCCTGGATGCGGTATCTCAACTGAAGTTGATCACAGTCACAGCCGGTCAGCTCCGCCATGGACTCAGTGACCAGTCGTCCGATCCGTTGCCGCAGAGAGAATGTCTCACCCGCGTAAAGAGTTTTGCCATTACAGGTCACTGCATACACGGCGGCATCGTTCGGAAGGGCCAGTGTCGTGCCGGATTTCAGCGGGACGATGTTCCGCAGTGAGCGGCCAAGCTTCTTCGTATGGGCGGCTCGCAGTACCGTGGCCCGTTCTTTCACGGCGGTCAGCTGACGGGAAATCATCAACGCGGCCCAGCGATACTGAAACGGCTTGAAGCCCGGCGTAAGCGATTTGGCTCGTTCGTCGAACTGCTTCGCCAGCTCGGGGTCGCAGAAGACTTCTTCAAGATGCGAACTGTCCGTTTCGCGGAGTAACGACTGCAGAGCCATTTCACTCGCGGCGAGATAGGGATCGGCAGCGGTCCAAGAGAACTCGGTCTGTTTCGTGGCGGGAATGTCGGCCAGCTGTCCGTTCTGTCGGAGCTGAAGCAGCAGCAGGTTCCATGTCAGCGGATCGCCGATGACATCGTGCTCGCGGCAGGCTTTGTGGAAGGCTTTGGTCAGTTTCGGATCGAGCAGAACCCGGTCGACCGAGTAGCCATCGTGGGAGGCCTCGAATGCTTTCCGAACGCCGTGGTACGTCAACTGAAGTTGAGACGCGTCGGGGGCGGCTGTTTCGACGTCTTCGGTGTTGCGCGTCTTACGGGCTGTCTTCTTCGCCCAGGTACCCGGCGCACTCATGGTCGGTTCGGCGGAACCATCGAGAGCATCGCCCCGGCAGATCTGTTCCAGCCGACTGCTTCCCCGTTCGACATAATCTTCGGAAAGCTCGAAGCCGAGGTAGTTGCGGCCGAGCTTCTTCGCGGCGGCCAGTGTCGTCGCACTGCCGGCGAACGGATCGAGGACGAGTTCGTCTTCCTGCGAGCAGCAGCGGATGATGCGGCCGAGAAGCTGTTCGGGCATCTGGCAGCCATGGAAGCCGGCTCGCTCTTTGAACGTCCCGGCCACACGCGGGAAGTACCAGGTATCTTCGGTGGACCCGAAACAGGCTTCGAGATCCTGCGGGCGAAGCGTCCAGGTGCGATTGTCGTCGGGCTGAAACTCACCCGCCACCCCAGCCGGGCGAATGATCCAGGTGTCATCGGGCAGGCGGCCCGTCGGATTGGCGCGCTTGTCGTTGTAGACGAGCTGGCGGGCGGAAGGGATGCGGTTGTCGAGGTCGTCTCCCCGAAACGTGAACTGGCTCGGATCCTTCACGAAGTAGAAAAGGTGGGCGTGCGACCGGCTGAACTTCTGTTTGCAGTTCACGCCGAATGTGTAGTACCAGATGACCCAGCTGCGACAGTGGAAGCCAATCTCCTGAGCCATCAGCTTCAGCTCGGCGGCATACTCATCACCAATCGCAAGCCAGAAGGTGCCGTCGCTTTTGAGGACGTCGTAAACGCCACTGATCCACTCACGGGACCATTCCAGGTACTGGTTGCGTTCGAGGCTGTCGTCGTACTGATCGTACTCATAGCCGATGTTGAACGGGGGATCGGCGAAGGCCAGATCGACCGATCCGGGCTCCAGAGCCGCCATCCCGGCCACGCAGTCCTGCTGCAGAATCGTATTGTGCAATTTCTGTTCGGTCTTCACTCCGCTCCTCCTCAGGAGGCGGCATTCTAACGGGAAAACGGCGGGGGCGCAACGGACGGGCAGGCGATTTCGCATTCTTGCAGCCCGATCCCTCGGTTCTCATACTGAGTAAACAGAGGGGCGTCTGGCGAAGATGACGTCGACGCCGCTTCACCAGACCACGTTAATCGCGAAATCTCTTCTCTCGCTCGGAATCCTCCAGATGGACAAGATCGACGCTCATCACCACTTCTGGGAGCTCTCCCGTTTCGATTATGCCTGGCTTCGAGCGGAGGGCAACCAGGCGATTTGCCGTGATTTTCTGCCGGCGGATCTGAAGCCGCATCTCGACGCCTGCGGCATCCGTAAGTCGATTTTCGTTCAGACTCGTCACGAACTGGCCGAGAATCGCTGGGTGCTCGATCTTTGTGAGCAGAACGATTTTCTGGCCGGAATTGTCGGCTGGGTCGATCTGCAGAGTCCCGACTGTGAAGAGCAGCTGCTGGAGTTTAAGGACCACCCGAAGTTTCTCGGCATCCGCCATGTCACTCAGGACGAACCGGACGACGATTTTATTGTCCATCAGAAGACGTTGCGGGGCCTGAAGGTGCTGGAGAAGCACCGGGTTCCGTTCGATCTGCTGTTCTTCGTCAAGCACCTGCGGCACGCTCCGACGGTGGCGATGCTCTGCCCGGAGTTACCGCTCGTGCTCGACCATCTGGCGAAGCCACGAATCAAGGATCAGGCCTTCGACGACTGGGAAGCCAACTTCCGGGCAGCCGCAAAGTGCGAGAACGTGTACTGCAAACTTTCCGGCATGATTACCGAAGCCGACTGGAAGAACTGGAAACCCGCCGACCTGAAGCCGTACATCGACATCGCTCTGGACGCCTTCGGCCCGGACCGCCTGATGTACGGCTCGGACTGGCCGGTCTGCGAACTGGCCGGAAGTTACGAACTGGTCCACGCCGCCCTGGCGGAAAACATCGCGGATCTCTCGGAAACCGAACAACAGCGGATCTGGGCGGGGACGGCGGCGGAGTTTTACGGGATTAAATGCGACTGAGGCGGTGAGGTGTTTTCATCTTGTTATTCGGTTCTCACCGTGTGAGAATTGGATCGGGAGACCGACATGAATCTGACATCAGAACAAATTGAAGCTGCCAAGCGGGGTGTTGCGGTTGAGTTCGATGCCCAGGACGTGAAGTTGACGTTGATCCGATCAGACATGCTCGGTCGGCTGGAAGACATACTACCTCCAGAGATCGTCTCAAGAGTCGTCGATTCCGGGATGGAGGAATACGACGCCGATGATCAGCTTCTGGACAGTTATCAGCGGTTCAAACGATGAAGCGTGGAGATGTCGTTGTCATCGAATTCCCCTATGCTGATTTGAAGGGAAGTAAGCTTCGTCCTGCTCTTGTTGTTCAGCGCGATGCAGATAATGCTCGACTGCGTGACAGCGTTTTTGCGATGATCACTGGAAACATAGCTCGAGTGCACGAGACGACTCAACTAATGGTCGATCCCTCGACGTTGGAAGGAAAGTCTTCCGGTTTGCATGGGCCTTCCGCTGTTCTGTGCGGGCATCTTTACACGATCCGGCAGGATCAGGTCGTCGCAACGATCGGACACCTCGATTCAGAAATGATGGGCAACGTCAACGAATGCCTGAAAATCGCCCTTTCGCTCGTATGAATTGACATCACCTCCGACCGTTTGAATGGAATTAGACCACGCTTGAGAATTCTCCTTCTCGCAGCTAGAATTTCCAATGCAAATCCGTCCTTGTAGCTCAATTGGATAGAGTGTCGGCCTCCGAAGCCGAAGGTTGTGGGTTCGACTCCCGCCAAGGACATTTTCAGCGGACTGACGTGACTCGCGTCAGTCCGCTTTTTTTACGCGCCTCGTGGCGGCGGCATCGTGCCGGCGAAAGGACGTGGCTACGTGAAAGAGCACTTGGTGTTCTCGAACCGGGATGCCGGTCGCGTTGCCTTTTCTTTCAGTGTCCATGCTTCGAGCGTCACGTAATCGGCGGCAGGGATGCCGCCGCTACGAGGAGATTTGCCATCGGCGTTGAAGGGGGGACTGCGATGATCCAGAATGACTGTTCCCATCACCACGGTTCATCGCGCGGAGCACGGCATGTCGGATTACGTTTTGGCGCTCGATCAGGGAACGACCTCCAGCAGAGCGATTCTGTTCGATCATGACGGCCGCTCGGTCGGCCAGGAACAGCAGGAGTTTCGGCAGATCTACCCCAGTCCCGGGCATGTCGAGCACGATCCAGGGGATATCTGGGATTCCCAACTGAACGTCGCAAAGACCGTATTAAGACGGTCGCGGATCGAAGCCTCGCGTGTCGCCGCGATCGGCATTACCAATCAGCGGGAAACAACTTTGCTGTGGGAACGCGACACGGGCAAGCCGGTTTGCAATGCGGTTGTCTGGCAGAGTCGGATTTCCACGGGCATCTGTCAGCGGCTCGAACAGCAGGGGGTGGAGCCGCGACTGCGGGAGATCACCGGGCTGCTGATCGATCCCTATTTTTCCGGCACGAAACTAACGTGGCTCTTTGAAACGATCGATGGTCTCCGTGAGCGAGCCGAACGCGGTGAGATTCTCTTCGGCACGGTCGATTCCTATCTCATCTGGAAGCTGACCGGCGGTAAGAAGCACATCACCGATATCTCCAATGCTTCGCGGACGCTGCTGTTCGATATTCATCAACAGCAGTGGAGTGACGAGATGCTCAAAATGCTCGGCGTCCCCCGGGCGATTCTGCCGGAGGTCGTCGATTCGAGTGGCATTGTCGCGGAGACCGATCCGGCCATCTTCGGCAAGTCGATTCCAATCGCCGGAATTGCCGGGGATCAACAGGCGGCGACGTTCGGGCAGATTTGTTACGAGCCCGGCATGGCCAAGAACACCTACGGCACCGGCTGCTTCATGTTGATGAACATCGGCGAGGAGCCCCGACTTTCTGATAACGGATTGCTCACGACGATCGGCTGGCGGTTTGGCGGGAAGACGACCTACTGTCTTGAAGGGGCGATCTTCATAGCCGGGGCGGCGATTCAATGGCTGCGGGACGGTCTGAAGATCCTCGCCCATGCCAGTGAATCGGAAGCTCTGGCAACGTCTGTCTCCGATTCCGGCGGTGTCTACTTTGTGCCGGCTTTCGTCGGACTGGGGGCCCCGTACTGGGATGCCGAAGCGCGGGGACTGGCGATTGGGCTCACTCGCGGCACGACAAGCGAACATTTCGTGCGGGCAGCTCTGGAGTCGATCGCCTATCAGACGCGCGACGTGCTCAGTGCGATGAACCGGGATTCGGGGATCAATCTGGCCGAACTACGGGTCGATGGCGGGGCGACGGCGAACAACTTTCTGATGCAGTTCCAGGCCGACATCCTGCAAACAGCTGTGCATCGTCCGGTCATTCAGGAGACGACCGCTCTGGGGGCGGCTTATCTTGCTGGACTCGGCGTCGGCTTTTGGGAAAGCCAGCAGGAGATCGCCGCGAAATGGACGCTGGATCAGGCGTTTCAGCCGGCGATGTCGACGGAAGAGTCTGAGAAGAAGTACGCCGGCTGGCTTCGAGCCGTCGATCGCTCCCGCAACTGGGCTCAGGAAGCCTGACCGTAGCGGCGGCATCCTGCCGCCGAAGGGACGTCGCTGTAGTTGGATCGACTGCACGTCTGCCGGGGTGGATCTTTCATCCCGAAGGAACACGGATGACCCGGCCTTCCAACGGCCGGGTGACAAAGTCCCAAGAGGCAGCTCCATTCGTATGTCCTGAAGAAACCGGGCGATCTCCGGAAAGAACTTCGCACATAACGCGGCCTCTTGTCGCTTTCGCGACCCGGCCATTGAGTCCGGGCCACCCAGTTCCTGACGTATGCCCGGGCTGGATCTTTCTTTCCGAGGGAATGCCGAAGACGAGGTTCGCTTCTACTCCGACCCATACGCAGTCGGCGGCAAGATGCCGCAGGTACGGGGGAACCTTCCAGCTTGCCATTGTTTCGCCCGGGGAGCCGCTATAATCTGGCTCTGCAACTCTCTTTCATCTCTCTGACGAACTCCCGGCCTTCATGTCTGATCTGGTTGATAATCCGACTGCTGCCGGGGATTCCGCGGAAGCCGATCCGGGCATCGCGCTGAGCCGTTCCCGTGTCTGGCAACGCATCGTTGGCACGCTCATTCGCGGCCGGTATCTTTGCCTGCTGCTGACAATTGGTCTGACGCTGGTTGCCTGGCCGCTGTCGCAACGGTTGACCCTGGAGCGATCGATCGAATCGCTCTTCGCACTCGATCATCCATTGCTGCTGCGATATCAGGAAAGCAAGCAGCTGTTTGGCGGCGATGAGTTCGTCATGATCTCCTGGAAGCAGAAGGATCTGCTCGAGTCGGAGAGTCTGAACGCGATTGAACAGTTCGGACAGGAGCTCGGCGATCTGCCCGGCGTGAATCCGGAAAGCACGCAGACACTCTCCGCTGTGCTTCGTCCGAAAGGGATGGGGTTTCTCGGCGGATTGTTCATGCGGATCCCTTCGGTTCGCAACAAGGCTCTTGAGTTTTCCGAAGGAGCGATGATTGGCGAGGACCGGGAGACCACGGCGATTGTCGTGAGGCTCAAGCCGGAAGAAGAGACGAGCGTTCCGCGCGGCCTGACATTGGCGGCAATTCGGAACCTGGCGGCCAATCACGAGCCGCCGGCTTATGTGGTCGGGGAGCCGGTCCAGGTTCACGACATGTTCGACATTGTCGAAGAAGACGGAGCCAAACTCGGCTGGGTCTCGTCGCTTATTCTGCTCGCGGTCATCTTCTTTTTCTTCCGCAGTCTCCGCTGGATGATCCTGCCGATCGCGATTGTGCAATTCTCACTCATCTGGACGAAGGCCTTTCTCGTCGGCTCCGGCATGCGGCTCAGCATGGTCAGTTCGATGCTGAATTCACTGGTCACGATCATCGGCATCGCCACGGTGATGCACATCACAATCTACTTTCGCGAGCTCCGCAAAGTCTTTCCCCGCCGCGAAGCTCTGCAGCAGACACTGCAAACACTATTGCCGGCGGTCTGCTGGACGTGTGCGACCACGGCCATTGGGTTTGGTGCCCTGCTGGCGAGCGATATCGTGCCGATTCGCAGCTTCGGCATCATGATGGTGCTCGGCGTTCTGTCTGTGCTCCTCGCTGTTTTTCTGCTGGTTCCTGGCGGAGTTCTCATCGGTAACTTCAGTATCGATCCCCGTCGGTATCGCTGGGAACCGCGTGTGACCGGCGGACTGCAGTCGCTCCTGAAAGTGGTGCAGCGCTTCCCGCGAATCATCGGTGCGTTCACGGCTTTGCTGATGTTGTTCGGCCTGATCGGCCTCAGTTTCCTGCGGATCGAAACCGACTTCAGTAAGAACTTTCGGGAAGACAGCACCATCGTCCAGGCGCTGAATTTTGTGGAAGCTAACCTCGGGGGAGCAGGGAACTACGAGGTCAATTTCACCTTCAAGGACGTGACCGATCCAGAGGCGATGGACAAGCTTCGCGAGATGGCCGAAGACCTGCGAGCTATTGAAGTCGACGGAGCACCGGCTCTCACGAAGGTCATTGCCTACACCGACGGTGTCGATTTCATCCCCTCGGCAGCAGGCAACTCACTTTCGGCGAAGCGTTCGACTCTTCAGAAGATGCAGCCCGAGTTTGAGCCGAGTCTGTTTAATGAAGATCAGCAGCGGATGCGCGTGCTGCTTCGGGCTCTCGAACGGCAGCCCGCCGAGCGGAAACTGCAGATGATCGACGAAGTGAACCGTGTCGCCCGCGAGTACTTTCCGGATGCGAAAACAACGGGCCTTTACGTCCTGCTTGCCAACATCATTCTCAGTCTGCTCAGCGATCAGGTGGTCAGCTTTTCGCTGGCCGCCATCGGTATTTTTCTCTGCATGACAATCGCCTTCCGCAGCTGGAAAGCCGGGCTGATTGCCCTCGTCCCGAACCTGTTCCCGATTGTTCTGCTCATCGGCACACTCGGCTGGATCGGCTCGCTGGTCAACATCGGCACCGCCATGATTGCCAGTGTTTCCATCGGCCTGACGGTCGACTCCAGCATTCACTATCTGTCGTCCTACTTCCGCGAAAAACAGATCGGCCGCTCGCACGCCGAGGCTCTGGAGATCACTCAGTCGCAGATCGGCCTGTCGCTCGTCTTCTCCAACATCGCCCTTATCTGCGGCTTCAGCGTGTTGACCCTCTCGCAGTTCGTCCCGCTGGTCTACTTCGGAGTCCTCGTCAGCATCGCCATGCTCGGCGGGTTGCTCGGAAACCTGATTCTGCTGCCGCTGCTGCTGACCGGTCTCTACGGCGAAAAACCAACCGCCACGACGTAATTTTGCGCCCAACCGACGGGTGCCATGTTTGCATCGCGCAGCAGGGCAAGCATGCCAGTCGACTTCCGATGCTCAACCGGGTGGAGGGAAGTGTTTAATCGGCAAACGGGTAGCCCCGGTTGCTCCGCTACCGGGGCCGACGCAGTCGGCAAGAGGTTTGAAAGGCCGACTCGAATTCAGGCGGTGGTGACCGACCTCTCGTGCATCTGCCACCCCGAATGACTCACTGGGGTCTACTGATCTCCCCGTCTTCCCGCCATTGCGGAAGTCGCGTTAAGTGATTCGAAGCGGCGCGATACGACAAGCCTCCTGTTGCTTCGCAACACAGAGATGAATCTCTGTGCCATCCCCGCGTCCGACCGACGGGTGCCATGCTTGCATCGCGCAGCAGGGCAAGCATGCCAGTCGACACCCTATGCTCAGCCGGGTGGAGGGAAGTGCGTAATCGGCAAACGGGTAGCCCCGGTTGCTCCGCTACCGGGGCCGACGCAGTCGGCAAGAGGTCGGTTTCGAAGGGAGGCCAGGATTTTCGCAACCTCCTATGGATTCGCCACCCCGGTTGACTCAACTGGGGTCTATTGATCTCCCCGTCTTCCCGCCATTGCGAAGGTTGCGTTAAGTGATTCGAAGCGGCGCAATAAGACAAGCCTCCTGTTGCTTCGCAACACAGAGATGAATCTCTGTGCCATCCCCGCGTCCGACCGACGGGTGCCATGCTTGCATCGCGCAGCAGGGCAAGCATGCCAGTCGACACCCCATGCTCAGCCGGGTGGAGGGAAGTCTCTTGGCGTTATCTGAACGACGTTTATCGAACGTTCCATCGCCGCGAAACGAGAAGTCCACTCCAGCGGCATGCTCCCCCTGCTGCGCGATGGGAGCATGGCACCCCTGGTGAACTCAACTACTTCCCCGGGAACAGTTCCAGATCGTGCTGGACCATCATTTGGACCAGTTCCGGGAAGAGGACTGTTGGCTCCCAGCCGAGTTGTTGCTTGGCTTTGCTGGCGTCGCCCATCAGCACGTGGACTTCGGCCGGGCGGTAGAAGCGAGGGTCGACGACGACGTAGTCCTCGTAGTTCAGGCCGACTTCGGCGAAGGCGAGTTCGCAGAATTCGCGGACGGTGTGCGTTTCGCCGGTGGCGATCACGAAGTCGTCCGGTTTCTCCTGCTGCAGCATCAGGTGCATCCCTTTGACGTAATCGCCGGCGAAGCCCCAGTCGCGTTTGGCCTCGAGGTTGCCGAGCGGCAGCTTGCTCAGTTCGCCCCGTTTGATGCGAGCGACGTGCGAGGTGATCTTCCGTGTGACGAACTCGAAGCCGCGTCGGGGTGATTCGTGATTGAACAGGATTCCTGAGGCGACATACATGTCGTACGACTCGCGATAGTTGCGGGACAGATCGAAGCCGGTCACTTTCGAGATGCCGTACGGCGATCGCGGATAGAATCGTGTCTGCTCACTCTGCGGCACCTCGGGAGCGTGGCCGAACATTTCGCTGGAGCCGGCGAAGTAGAACCGGCATTCGGGGACCAGCTTCCGAACCGCTTCGAGCAGGTAGTGAGTACCGTCGATGTTCGTATGAAACGTCGAGAACGAGTCTTCGAACGAGTACGACACGAAACTTTGAGCCGCCAGATGATACAGTTCACCGGGCCGGACGTCGGAAAGGACGCCATAAAGGCTCGGGAAGCTCTCCAGCGAAGCCGAGTGCAAATGCAGCTGATCGAGAATCCCAGAGAGTCGATTGAGCCGGTTCGCCGGATCTTCCAGAGCAACCCGCCGCACGATGCCGTGAACTTCGTAGCCCAGGCTCAGCAGATGCTCGGCCAGATACGACCCGTCCTGTCCCGTGATGCCAGTAATCAGTGCTCGTTTCGTCGCCATCAGCTGTCCATCAAAGTGTAATGGATTGTCGATCGGAAATTTCGGTCATCCAACGTCCCCTCGCCAATGCGGGGGGTGAGTGAATCTTGTCACACGGAGCCTGCCCGGCAGGGTTTCTCGCGTTCCGATCGCTGATCATAGACCTTTCTAACTCGGGAAACTACGGTGGTTTGCGAAACGAGTCGCGGGAACGGCTGATTTTCCCTCAGAAGACTCTATAATTCGGGTCGGAGACCTTACCGCTCTTTGCACCGCACGTTTTGGCTGCACGGCAGCTTCTCAGATAAGAATTGGACTTCGCATGAACCAGAACGAATCCCAGACGCGATACACGCTTCCTCCCATCGGCGGGAATCCGTCGAGTGTCGCCGCCGGCACCAACCCGGGAGCGTTCGCCAATCGACCCCAGATTCAGGCCGGACCGGCCGGGGCGCTCACCTATTCTTCACCCGATACTCCGGGCATGCCCGCTCCTTCGGAAAAGACCGCCTGGGACTTCATGCCGGAAGGCTGGACCCGCAAGCCGGGTTACGAAACCAACTACCATCAGGCCGAGGCCTGGGAAGCTCCCGCCGGCTTCGAACCGATCACCCAGCTCGAATCGGCTCGTGTCGGCATCATCACGCCGGAAATGACCCGCGTCGCCGAACGCGAACCGCATCTGACGCCCGAGCAGGTTCGCGATGAAGTCGCCGCCGGCCGCATGGTTATTCCCGCCAACAAGGTGCACCTGGGCCATCAGCTCGATCCGATGTGCATCGGCCGGGCCTCGCTCACCAAAATCAACGCCAACATGGGTGCATCGCCCGTGTCGTCCGGCACCGATGAAGAAGTCGAAAAGCTTCGCTGGGCTCTCAAGTGGGGTGCCGACACGATCATGGATCTGTCGACCGGTGGCAACCTCGATCAGTGTCGCGAAGCGATCGTGCAGAACAGCACCGCTCCGATCGGCACCGTGCCGATTTACTCGATGATCATCGGCCGCAAGCTGAGCGACCTGACCCACGAAGTGATTCTCGACTCGCTCCGCCATCAGGCCAAGCAGGGGGTCGACTACTTCACCATTCACGCCGGCGTGCTGAAGAATCATCTGCAGTTTGTGAAGCAGCGGCTCATCGGCATCGTCTCTCGCGGCGGCTCGCTGCTGGCGAAGTGGATGCTCGATCACAACGAAGAAAACCCGATGTACGTCCTCTGGGAAGACATCTGCCAGATCATGCGGGAGTACGACGTCACCTTCAGTATCGGCGACGGACTCCGCCCGGGTGGACTCGCCGATGCGTCCGATCAGGCTCAGCTGGCCGAACTCTCCACGCTCGGCGAACTGACCGAACGGGCCTGGCGACAGGGCGTGCAGGTCATGATTGAAGGCCCGGGTCACGTGCCGTTCGATCAGATCGAATACAACATGAAGCTGCAGCGGACCCTCTGTCACGGGGCTCCGTTCTACGTGCTCGGCCCGCTGGTCACCGATATCTTCCCCGGCTACGACCACATCACCAGTTGCATCGGAGCGACCGCAGCCGCCTATCACGGGGCCAGCATGCTCTGCTACGTCACGCCGAAGGAACACCTCGGCCTGCCGAAGAAGGACGATGTGAAGCAGGGCTGCGTCGCCTACAAGATCGCCGCTCACTCGGCCGATGTCGCCCTCGGCATCCCCGGCACCCGCGATCGCGACGATGAACTGACGAAAGCCCGAGCCGCCCTGAACTGGGAGAAGCACTTCGAACTCAGCTTCGATCCCGATGTGGCCCGTGCCTACCACGACGAAGACCTGGACGTCGACACCGACTTCTGCGCCATGTGCGGCCACGACTGGTGCAGCGTCCGCATCAGCCGCGAAATCGTGGAGTTCGCCTCCGGCAAAGAAGAGAAATACGGCTGGGAAAAAGCGAAGAAAACAGCCGCCCTCACCCCGGAACAGCAGGCCATCCTGGAACAACGCGGCGTCCTCAGCCCCGAAGAAATCCACAAACTGGCCTCAAAAACCGCAAGCAAACTCAGCGCCGACAAAGAAGGCAAAGCCAGCTGCCACAGCGACTACGTGGATTCCGACACGGCCAAGGGGATTCAGAAAGAGCTCGTTGAGCTCGACGTGAAGTAGAACTCAAAAAGGTTTGCCGACTTTTCAGAGATCACCCCGGTTCATTTGAGCCGGGGTGATCTTTTTCTGAATTAGCGTGGCATGGAAGGGATGGCCCGGAGGTTTACCTCCGGGTTGCGCAGCAACAAGCAGTTGCCCATCGACGGACTACGGTTGATCAACGTGGCCAATCTCGATGAGAAGCAGGCTTTTTGAGTCCTCCCTGCCGATTATTCACCAACACCTCACGGGCAGCAGCTTGTGACTTCGTCACCCGGAAGTGAACTTCCGGGCCATCCTTCGAAATTCAAGAAAGGACATCGCCGTGTCGCAGTTGGAGGATGCGATCAGGATTATTGAACAGCAGGTGGCTGTTGATCGCGCGTGTTGCATGATTGTCGATGAAGGATTCGCCGATGAATCCTCGTTGATGGGAACGCGCGACGGCTATCTGAATCTGGCTCTGTCGCTCCTCCGGTTCGTCGCTGAAGCCGATGTCGGAGGTTGCCGGAATGAGGAAGACGACTGCGCCTGGGACGATCGCGTCACACAGGTGATGTACGACCTTCCGAACTGGGGGACATGGATCGTCGGAGCGTATCTATTCCGGAATCACCTCGAGTTCATGACAAAGCTGAGACAATGGGTCGATCCTCAGATCGGCTATCCGCTGACCAATGACCCACAATTTCAAGATCCGGAATCGCCGGAACATCAGTGAGATTCGGTGGGATGGCCCGGAGGTTTACCTCCGGGTTGCGCAGCAACAAGCAGTTGCCCATCGACGGACTACGGTTGATCAACGTGGCCAATCTCGATGAGAAGCAGGCTTTCTGAGTCCTCCCTGCCGATTATTCACCACCGCCCCACGGGCAGCAGCTTGTGACTTCGTCACCCGGAAGTGAACTTCCGGGCCATCCTTTCGGGGGGCGGTTAGCTGAGGGTGTCGATGGGGGTGATGGTGACGCCGGCGAATTTGCGGAGTTCGTACCAGCGGGCGGAGCTCCAGCGGTAGGCGGCGGCATGCTTTACCAGCCCTGCACGGACTGGATTCTGGTGCGAGTAGTCCAGCTTTTCGAGATACTTCTCTTTGCTCTCGATCGGAAAGTCGTAGTAGCCGGGTTGCCAGAACGGGTCGCCGGTGGCGAGGGCTCGGCTGAGTTCCGGGAGCGACTCCGTGATGGCTTTTCGAGCGTGGAACGAAGCCTGTTGTTTCCATTGCTGCAGGAAAGAAGCGAGCTGGCCGGGTTCCTGGAACTGCAGCAGCACATGCACGTGATCCGGCATGAGCACGAAGCCGTGGCAGGCGGCTGCGAATCGGTTGAGCTGCCGGTCGAGGTTGCCGAGGATGATTTTGCAGATGGACTCGTGCGCGAGCAAATGGCGCCGTTTATAGCAGGAGAACGTCACGAAGTGGACGTAACTCTGGTCTTCAAAGATGCGGCGTCGCCTGGTCATCGAGATATCATGCCGCGCGGGAATCTCAGAAAACAAGGCACGCAGGGATGGCCCGGAAGTTTACTTCCGGGTTGCGGAGCAACAAGCAGTTGCCCGTGAAGCTGCTTGCTGCTTGTTGGGAGTCCATCTCATTTGATGTTGCCGCTGTGATAGATCCCAGCCTCGATGATTCACCCCATGGGAGACTGCTTGTGACTTCGTCACCCGGAGGTGAACCTCCGGGCCATCCTTCATGGAACGTTGGTTCGCTGAGGAGGGCGTTGAGAAGGTCGACTTTCTGTGCGTTGGCTTGCGCGATTCTTAACAGTTCGCATGCTAGAATTGGAGGAGAGGCTTTCCGAGGGTTCCTTTGCATCCGTCGCCGCAGTGTCTGTCCGACGGACGTCGTTTCGAGTCGTTCCTGCACGCATGAGCTTTGTTCGGATCGCAATCGCTTTGCTGAGGGCTCACGATAGGTTTTCGGGCAGGCTCTCAGTATCGTGGGACGAAACTAAGAAACGCGATCGCGTGACGTTCTCTCCGCAGAAATCGATTCATTATGACCTCTGACAAGCAGAACTCCGAACCGGGTCAGATGAGAGCCCCGGAAGACAGCCGTCCTGAGTTCGAGCAGACGCAGCTGGATGGTTCCGGCTCCTCCACGCCCCACCCGTCAGGAAAGGTCGGCCTGTCTCAGCAGTGGGTCGGCCGGACTCTTGGCAAGTACGTCATCACGGATGTGCTGGGGATGGGAGGAATGGGGATCGTTCTCAAGGGGCACGATCCCTCCATTGATCGCGACGTGGCGATTAAGGTTCTGCCGACGCAGTTCTCGGGAAACACGAATAATCTGGAGCGATTTCTGGCGGAAGCCCGGAGTGCCGGCGGGCTCAATCATCCACATGTCGTCACGATTCATGAGGTGGCTCAGGACGGGCCAACGCATTTTCTCGTGATGGAGCTCGTGAGCGGAGGAAGTGCGGCCAGCTATCTGGAAACGCATGGAGTCTTTTCTGTTCCTGAGGCGACCCGGCTGATGATCGAAGTCTGCCGGGGGCTCGCCGCCGCTCATCGCACGAACCTCGTGCATCGCGACCTGAAGCCCGCAAACATCCTGTTGTCCGAAGAAGGCTCCGCCAAGATTACCGATTTCGGGCTGGCGAAGAACTTTGCGGACGACATGTTGCAGATCACTCAACAGGGGCAGCTGGTTGGCACGCCGTATTTCATGAGTCCGGAGCAATGCGAATCCAAAGCGGTGGATATCCGGAGTGACATCTATTCTCTGGGAGCAACCTACTACACCCTGTTGACCGGCGGGTTTCCGTATGGAGAAAGCGACAGCGTTGTTAAGGTGATGTTCAAGCATTGCCATGATCCCGCTCCCGACCCTCGCGAGATTCGTGCGGAGGTCCCGACAGCCTGTGCGAATATCATTCAACGGGCCATGGAGATCGATCCGAGCAATCGATACCAGAGCACCGACGAAATGCGTGCCGATCTGGAAGCCGTGCTGGCGGCTCTGTCCGGGCATTCGATTCAGCTGCCGAGCGATCAATCTGCGGACAGGTGGCCCGCACGTCCGCAAGGGGATCAGCGATCGCAGTCGAAAGGGCGATGGGGAATTGTCGCCGGCATCGTGACATGCCTGATGATCGGGATTGTCTTCTTCGTCGCGCGTTCCAAGCCGGTCGAGCAAGCAGGTGACCGAGCGGCCGTGCCTCCGCCGCCCTCTGGAGTGCCGATTCGAGTTGGGGTTTTGCATTCACTGACGGGAACGATGGCCGCGAGCGAGTCTCCTCTGGTGGATGCAGTCCTGCTGGCCATCGAAGAGATCAACTTCAGTGGAGGACTGCTCGACCGTCCGGTGGAAGCCGTTGTGGCCGACGGCGAGTCCGATGCGAATCAGTTTGCGGTTGAAGCGACGCGTCTGATCAATGAAGAAGACGTGTGCACAATCTTCGGATGCTGGACGTCAGCCAGCCGCAAAACCGTGGTTCCGATTTTCGAAGAACTCGATCATCTGTTGGTCTATCCCCTTCAGTATGAGGGAATTGAAGAGTCCCCGAATGTGATTTACACCGGGGCGACTCCTAACCAGCAGGTCATTCCGGCTGTGAAGTGGGCGTACGCCTTCGAGGACAAGCACAAGTTCTTTCTGGTCGGTTCAGATTACGTGTTTCCCCGTGTGGTCCACGAGATCATCAAGGATCAGCTGGACATTCTGGGAGCGGAGCTGGTTGGAGAAGCGTTCCTTCCCCTGGGGAGTCGCGATGTGCAGTCCGTCGTTGACCAGATTACCGCCACCAAACCGGACGTGATTCTGAATTCCATCAACGGGGAAACGAACATTGAATTCTTCAGGCAGCTGCGAGCAGAGGGCGTGACCCCGAAAGCGGTGCCGACGATTTCATTCAGCATTGGCGAAGCCGAGTTGCAGCAACTCGATGCCAAAGCGATGTCTGGCGACTACGCCGCCTGGAATTACTTCCAGAGCATCGATTCTCCCGAGAATGATTCGTTCGTGGCGCATTTCAAAGAGACCTACGGCGAGGACCATGTTGTCACCGATCCGATGGAAGCGGCCTATCTGGGAGTTAAGCTCTGGGCCGAAGCCGTGGAAGCCTGCGAGAGCACCGATCCGAGGATGATCCGCCGCGAGATGCGAAACCATCGATTCCATGCTCCTGAGGGGGACATCCGAATCGATCCCGCCACGCAGCACACGTACAAGACGCCTCGGATTGGGCGGGTGCAGCCGAACGGTCAGTTCGAGATCGTATGGACGGCCATCAAACCGGTGGCTCCCGTTCCTTACCCTCCCACGCGAACGACCGAGGAGTGGAAAGCCCTGCTTCACGACCTGTTCACCGGCTGGAATAATGAATGGTCGGCTCCGGTGGAGTAGCGGTGATGTCGTGCCCTGCCTGAGCCGCTAGGCTTAATCCTCGGGCTATCCTGTTGAATGATGAGGGAGGGAATTGTCGTGTCGCAGTTTCGAGATCCAGCGTCGTTCAAGAAAGAATGAATCGAGCCTGACCAAGTCAGGGATGGCCCGGAGGTTTATCTCCGGGTTGCGCAGCAACAAGCAGTCGACCATCGACGAGCGACGGTCCGTGATAATTCCGAATGTCATTGACAAACGAGATGGGCCGGCCCTCCCCGCGTTTCTGGGAATCGAGGGAGAAGACGATTTGGATCGTCCGGAGGTGAAGACGCTGATGAAAGACGCCTCGCCAATTTCTCATCTGAGCGAAGATGATCATGCCAGCGTCTATATGTTCTACAGTCGTCCCCGCGCCCAGGTGACCCGGGAGACCGAGTCGCTCACCTGGGTGCATGATGTCCAGTTGGGATTGAAGCTTCAGGAGGCGATGGAAGAACTCGACCGCGAATGCATTGTGACAGCACCCGATCTCCCCAATGAATCGTCTGCCTACAGTTCGCTGGAAGACTTTCTGATCCAAAAAGCCAAAGGGGGAGGGGCGTCACGCTAGTTGAGCTGCTTGTTGACTCGTTCCCGGCAGGTGAAGGTTCCACCCACGGTTTGCAGTCGATGGGGCTCACGACGACTCACTCTGCGGCGATGCGAATGGTTCAGTCGGTGCCGACGGGATGCAGATCGGCCGGAGTTGTTTCGCCTCTTCGTTCATCTTCGGAGGTTTGTCCGCTGCTCGGATGGTGACGATAGAAGTGCATCAGCGGCGTTACGGTCGTTCCGTGGATGAAGATCGAGGTGGCGACCGTGGCGAATGCGAAGTTGACGACCGTCTCCACCGGCGGCGATTTGAAGCCGTGTTCGATCGCGTAGGTGAGGTAATAGATCGAACCGATGCCGCGAATCCCGAACCAGGCGATGTAGCCCCGCTGGATGGGCTGCAGGCGGAAGCCGAGAATTGCCAGGGTGGCGGCAATCGGTCGGATCAGAAGAATGACGGCTGCGACCATGAGGACGAGTCGCCAGTCCGCCATTTCCGGGCGAAGCAGGGCACCGATCAGGACCACGAGCGCGACTTCGGCGAAGTGTTCGAGATGGGAGTTGAAGTTGACCAGTGCCTCGGCCAGATAGGCCGGGGCCGTCTCTTCCGCCGTGGCCAGATCTTCGGCCGTTTCCGCTCCGGCGGCCGTTCGGAGAGAATCATCAGGCGGACTGGTTTCGGCTGTTCGTTCCAGATGCCGGAGTGCCAGCCCAGCCGCGAAGACGGCGAGAAAGCCGTAGGAATGCGCCCAGATGGCGACGCCATAAGAAAGGGCGATCAGCCCCACGCCCAGAAAGTTGTCGAGGCCGACGGCTTCGTCGTGACGTCGCAGATAGAGCACGGCTTTCCCCAGCGCGATGCCGAGGATCGCTCCGATCGCCAGACCGGCGACGATCGCCCAGACGACATCCACCGCCCACCATCGCCAGCCCCATTCGCCAATCTCGTGCAGACCGAGCAGGCCGAGGCCAAGCATCACGAACGGAAAGGCGGCTCCATCGTTGAAGCCGGCTTCGCCGGTGAGCACGAATCGCAACGGGTCGTCATCCATCGAATGCTTGACCTGCACATCGGAGGCGAGCACCGGGTCGGTCGGGGCCAGCACGGCTCCCAGAATCACGGCTGCTCCGAGCGGAAGCCCGAGCAGCAGGCCCAGTCCGGCAATCAGGCCGACGGTCAGCGTCATGCCGAGAGTCGCCAGGGTGAGCGCCAGTCCCCATTCACTATGATGAAACGGCAGCCGCAACTGCAGTCCGGCGGCGAACAGAGACACGATCACCGCGATTTCCGTGAGTCGCTCGATCAGGGCCGCGTCGCGAATCAGTTCCAGTTCGAGCAGACCGAACCCCATCGGGCCGATGAGAACACCGAACACCAGGCAGATCACTGAACTGCTGAGCGGCAGCCGACTCAACACCGATGAGGTGAGTGCGAGAAGTAATAGAATCAGTCCGACCGCAAGAAACCATGGCACTGCACTCACTCAAGGCGCTCCTTAATCATAAGTAGGATTTCTCATGATAGACGGGGACAGATGGTAAACCAGATGGTTTCTCGTCAGGTTGCCGGCAGCCGGGATTTCGAGTGAGCCGGTTTCGTTGAGATATGCAGGCTGGTTTGCGCATTCTGAGGCCAGGTCCATCTCTGGTTTTAGGCAAACGAATTTGCATCAGTTGCCGCACTTGAACAAATGATCGCCATGTGGGAATGGCGGCAGAAGACGCTTCGTGTTGTCGCAAGGCGATACCAGCACGGCTTTTCTGCTCGAAGGGCCCGGGTGAAAGTTCCAGCGGTCTTACGACTGGCACATCATCTGCGATGAGGTTGATTGCTCACCGGCGCGGTGCTCGCGTTCCCTCCCCACTCAGTGATGCGGCGACTCCCCGGCATCACCCCACCGACACGGGCTCCGTTTCCACAACGGGGCAAGCGACAAGGAGCAAGGATATGAAGAGGACCCTGACCTCTCAGCACGGGCTGTTACTCGACATGGATGGCGTGATTTATCGAGGCAGCGAACTGATTCCCGGAGCCGACGAATTCGTGGGCCACCTGCTGGCCGTCGGCCTTCCGTTTTCGTTTCTGACCAATAACAGCCAGCGAACCCGAAGGGATGTCGCCACGAAGATTCGACGGATGGGCATGCCGGTCGAAGACTATCATGTCTACACCTGCGCCCAGGCGACGGCGACGTTCCTGTCGGAGCAGAAGCCAAACGGCACGGCGTATGTCATCGGCGAAGGGGGGCTGCACAGCGCCCTGCATGACGTCGGCTATTCGATTGTCGATTCGCATCCCGACTACGTCGTCGTCGGCGAAGGCCGCACCTTCACGATGGAGATGCTCGAACGGGCCTGCAATCTGATCAAGGGCGGCGCCAAGCTGATCGCCACCAACATGGACCCGAACTGTCCGACCCAACATGGTCTCCGTCCCGGCTGCGGGGCGATTGTCGCTATGCTGGAATCGGCAACGGGCATGAAAGCCTTCAGCGTCGGCAAGCCGAGTCCGATCATGATGCGTTCGGCTCGCAAGGAGCTGGGACTCTCGGCGTCACAGACCACGATCATCGGCGACACGATGGAGACCGACATCCTCGGCGGCGTCCAGCTCGGCTACCAGACTGTTCTCGTCCTCAGCGGCGGCACCCGTCGTGAAGACCTGAAGAACTACGCCTTCCAGCCGGACCTCGTCGTCGACTCCATCGCCGACCTCGACCTCGACATGCTCATCAGCCCGGAACCCCACCTGACCACCGCCATGCACACCGTCGGATAGAAAACCGGGTGCCATGCCCACGCTCGCGTGGGCATGCTTATTTCGGTGGTGATTGCTCAGTAGGGAGCGATCCTGTGGAAACTCCGTCTTCACCGAAAACGATCACACAACGACCAAACGTTCCTCCGGCGCTTATTTCAACGGCTCGCTTGCCATTGCTGTCGTTCACGCCAATAGCGCCTCCTTCATCCGGTGTTCCGGCCATACCGACTGCCCCCGAACCATCTTCGTGGCAAATCGAGATGATCGGATGATCTTCGATGGTAATCGCGATCCGCTGGCAACCGCGTTTGTCAAAGAGTGAAATGCAGGGGTACTCTTCACCCTTGCTTGATTGGTGAAACGACATGCTGATTCTCTGATGACCTTTGCTGTCAACAATCGTCAGGCCCTTGGCAACGATGTGATCGAACTCTCCGTCCATAGATCTTCTCTCATGGTGTTTACAAGAGGAGTCGGGTGCCATGCCCACGCTCGCGTGGGCATGCTTTGTCTTCGGCTTGGGAACCCGTCAACGGGAACTACCGCCATTCAAATCCAACGTGCAGTGAGCCGGATCGATAGAATGTGAGAAGTGCTTCGATAACGACATCTTTCGAGCATACTTCAACAGGCCTGAAGTGCTCCGTCTGCCCTCTCTTGACGGCGACGAGTTCAGAATCCGCTGTATCGGGCGTTCCGATCAGTCGACGCTCATCTCCGGTTGTCGAATCAATCCACTGGCAGATGTAGACCTCGCGTGTTCCCCCAGCGACACACATACCTTGACCACCGAATAAGTAGCCTGAGTCTTCGACAGGAGCAGACTCACCAAGAACGAGAAAGCTTGTTCGTTCTCCATCAAGGTCGTCAACCGCCTTCAGGATCTGACTCTCACGGGTTACCGTCTCTCCGGCCTCCATTGGATCGCTCAAACTCTTCCATTCGAGACGGTTCTCAACGAATAGAAACGTCGGGTGAGTCGAATCCGTCATCAATTGAACCCTGCTCGCAATTCGAGATTCTTGTTCATTTGAACTAACTGGGTGCCATGCCCACGCTCGCGTGGGCATGCTTTGTCTTCGGCGTTTGGGTCGATTCCGATCAAATGGCGGAGATCGTCAGCTCGCATGTCCAATGGCGGCTTCGAACACGTCGGCATGAGTCGCGACGAATTTCGTGGCATGGCGGCTAATTTTTGAATAGTCGATCTCCGATTCGATCGTGTCGATTTCGGCGCACGCTGCGTCCCATTTGTCGCCATGCAATTCGGAAAAACTGGTCACCGCGAACGGACCCAGACCCGAGCGTTCCTGCTGGATGGCCTCATGCGTCATTCCAGCGGTCTCGGCAATATCGAGTATCTGTTGAAGTCGAGCGGCCTCGGGATCACAACCAATGATCTGTAAGGCTCTAACGATTTCATGAGCGAATCGCCCGGTACTGTTGCCAATGAAGTTGTTGATCCCATTCATCGAGACTTCAGAATCGAAGTCAATGATCAGCATGATGACCGAGAGGGGATTCGAGACATCGCGAATCGTGCCATCCTCGCGCAAGTGAATTAACGGAGGCTCATAGATCATGATCGAGTATTGTTCGATTAAATCGTTTGGATTCATCGCAGCGATCTGTCTTTCTGCGAAACGTTATTGTAATAGCGGGAGCTGACTGTACCGTGACCTGACCAGCGAATCTGTCCAATCGATTCCATTGTTGCTCTCGTACGCCAAGCCGGGTGCCATGCCCACGCTTGCGTGGGCATGCTTTGTCTTCGGCGATGCGGTGTCCAATGGGTGCCACTGGCGTCCCGCCAGTGCTTTATGGGATGTGATACCGGACCAATCATGTGGTTGATGTTAAGCCGCACTGGCGAGACGCCAGTGCCACCCGCCGCGATTGCTTCGAGCGACGTTCAATGCTCGTCAGGCCGTGCCTGACCTACGGCTGATTATTCCATCGTCTCGAGCAGAGCGATTACCGCCCAGGCGGTGCCCCAGTAGGTGGCGGTTTCTTCGATCTGATCTTTCTTCTTCTCTTTGGTGCCGTGGACGGGCCAAGAACCGTCTTCGGTCTGGGTGCTGATGAGGTACTGTTGAGCGCGGACGATGGCCGGATCCTGTGGATCAACGCCGACGGCTGCGAGTGCATACAGGGCCTGGCCGGTGGCGAGGGCGTCGCTTTCGGCGTCGATCAGCCAGCCCCAGCCGCCGTCTTCCCGCTGCAAAGATCGCAGTTGTTCCAGCTCTGTTTCGCGAACCGACTCGTTGTTCTCCATATCGGCCAGCAGCAGACGGACGGCGTGCCATTCCGAGCTGACAGCCGGTTTGGCCTCGGCGAGCCACGCCTTGGCACGCTCAATCGCGGCGTCCACTTCGGTGGAGTCGCCAGCCGTGTGGAGGGCGAGGAGATTCCACATTGTGCTCACTTCGGCGGTTTCGCGTTTGGGGCGCTTCTGCATCGGCAGCTGACCGGCGGCAACCCAGGAGCCGTCTTCGAGTTGAGTTTTCAGAATCAGTTTGACGAACTGCTGCTGTTCGATTTTCTTCATCGGCACGGCGGTCCCGGCTCGATGTCCGAGCAGGAGCTGGGAGAGTCCATCGATGTTAGTCTCGCCGGAGATCTTTTCCGTCTCCAGGTTCGGCTCCAGCGATTTGGCCACCGACCAGTCGAGCCAGGTGCGGGCCTTGGCTTCGGTTTCTGAAAAGCCCCGGCCAGCGGCGGCGTTATAGCTCCAGCTCTGAAAACTGATGCGGTGGCAGGAGACGCAATCCTTCTCCTCAATCCAGGCGAGGCCAGCCGTTTCGAGATAAGGGAGGCTATTTGCGACCGTGTTTCGCAGCGCCTCGGCTGAGACCGTGAGTTTGTCGTCCGCCCGGGCGGCTGAAGGGGAGAGGCAACACGCGGTGATTGCCAGCAGTGAGAGCGAAACTGGGAGTCTCATGATTAGCGCTCTGGAACGTGGTTGGACAAAGCATGCCCACGCGAGCGTGGGCATGGCACCCGGTTTTCGGTTCAGCGGTCCCCGGTGTGGTTCTGGATGACTTCAATTGTACCAAGAGAAGAGACAGCTGGTGTGCAATTCATCCGAGTTCCGAACGGATGCCGAAAGTCGTAGCGGTGGTCACGTTCGACTGTTGAAGGGCCGATGATGAACCGAGCCGTGCCTTCATTCTCGATTCGCCAGTCTGCTCCGTCGTCTCTGAGAATGATGTTGCATGTCAGGCCGCGAAGATCGAGCCGATCGTAGATCCTGGGGCCAGACACGACGGGACCGAAAAGCCCGTAGAAGATCTGTCCGTCTTCCAGTCGGCCTTCCACCTGAAACTCGAACGGCGAGTAATCGTTGATGAAAACGAGTTCCGAATCGGGATCCAGATCGACCTGGAGCCCATCCATCGGCGTGATTCTGAGGATCGCCCCGATCGTGGCGATGGGCTGCCGGTTCATTGAAGGCCTGTCTTGTTAGGGGACGAATCTAGAACGTGCGCTTTAACGCCCGGCTTCGCGTATCAGAAAAAGGGTCCGCAATAGGTGATGACGCCGAGGAAGAATGCGATGACAGCAAGTGTCCTCAGGGAGCTTTGCCGCTGCACGGGAGCAGTCCAGTGACGCGATTGCCGGTAGAGAAATGGGACAACAAAAAGCGTGATGATGGTGAGGGGGACGCACAGATAGATTAAGGTAAACGCCATGCCGACCGAGTTTTCGCTCACCAAATGAGAGAACAGACCTCGCACGACCCATCCGAGTGAATACGAAAGCAGAAACAAGAGCGATGGCCAGCAACCGTCCTGGGATTGTGGAGGCGACACTGTTTCGGCGATTCTATACGAGGGCTACTGGAGTGGATACGGGGTACACAGCATGCCCACGCGAGCGTGGGCATGGCACCCGTAGTATAAGCGTAGTACAAGCAGAGTGATGTCCTAACGGTCGTACTCGTACCCGACCAGCGTCCCTTCGTGAAAGTCGACGTACAGAACACCCCAGGAAAGAGGTCGCGAGTAGGCATATCTGGTGCCATGAGACTGGATACTAGACGGCGTCCCCAAAGCCTCAAGAACTTCGGTCTGACTGGCGCCATTGTTGAATCGTTGGATCCGATAGTACGCGTAGGGAGGTTGTTCGAAGTTCCACGCCAGAACCCCGAAGAGCAACGATGCCATCAAGAGAACAATGCCTGCCGCCTTCAGGAAAGAAAGCATTTGAAACCCTCGCTTGAGCCTACCGAATCCTAATCCATTGGGATCAAGTGAACTAAAGCATGCCCACGCGAGCGTGGGCATGGCACCCGGTGCGGTTTTTTAACCTTTCAGGCTCCAGCCTTTTCTGGAGTCTCTGCTCAGGTATTGATTGGCTGAGGAGACGTTGGTGATCTTCATTGCTTCGGCGTCCCAGTGGATTTTCTGGCCGGCTCGGAAGGCGACGTTGCCGAGGTGGTTGGCTTCGGTCAGTGGGCCGGCGTAGCTGAAGGGGCTGCCGGTCGGGGTGCCGTTCTTGCAGGCGTTGACCCATTCCTGATGCTGACCCGGGGAGTCGCCGAGGAACTGTTCGGGCGGTTCGAAGTCCGTGAACTTGTCTTCGGGCAGCAGGACGTGCTTGCCGTAGTCGGAGAGCAGCATTCCTTTCGTGCCGATGAACAACACGCCGTTGCCCCATTGCGGAATCTCGCCCTTCGTCCAGATCTCCGGCTTGTCGACTCCCTGATACCAGGTGAGCGAACAGGGGGGGAGCTTGCCGCGGGAGCCGTACTCGTATTTCACGTGCATCGACGCCGGGGCGATCTCCGGATGCGGTTCCGGGCCGAAGGCTTCGATTGTCAGCGGAGCATCGAGCTGCATTGCCCAGAAGGGGAGATCGACCCAGTGGCTGCCCAGGTCGGACATGGTGCCGTTGCCGAAGTCCCACCAGCGATACCATTTCGGGCCGGGGAAATAGACGTTGTTAAACGGACGCTCCTTCGCGGGGCCGAGCCACAGGTCCCAGTTCAAATAGTCGGGAATCGGATCGGCTGTCGTCGGGCGTTCCAGCGTATGAACACGGTCTTTGTTCGTCGCGGCGTCTTCAGCCGACTGGCGTCCCCACGCGCGCGAGACCCAGACATGACATTCAGTGACATCGCCAATCGCACCGGAC
Source organism: Planctomycetaceae bacterium (assembly GCA_017795105.1). GTDB lineage: Bacteria > Planctomycetota > Planctomycetia > Planctomycetales > Planctomycetaceae > Rubinisphaera. Next base: position 2,513,811 of record CP051247.1, on the reverse strand, counting down.
TGAATGGCTTCGACGACGCGGCGGTAATTGGAGCCGGCGTGAATCTGCGTGCCCATCTGCGTGGCGACATTCGCTTTGGCCGCGGCCTGCGTGATGAGGCGGGCTTCTTCCACGTTGTGCGTCAGCGGCTTCTCGCAATAAACGTGCTTGCCGCGGAGGAGGGCAGGCATCGTGGCGTAAGCATGCGTATGTTCCGGCGTGCTGACGACGACGGCATCAATGTCGTCGGTGCCGTCTTCGTAGAGTTTGCGGAAGTCGATGTATTTTCGGGCCTGCGGGAACAGACGGGCGGCATTCTGCAGGTTCTGTTCGTTCACGTCGCAGATGGCGACAACGTTGACATCTGGATCGGCTGTCACCTCTTTCAGGTTCCGTCCGCCGCGTCCGCCGACGGCGATGAAAGCGACGTTGAGTTTCTCGAGTTGACTGGCTCTGAGAAAGGCGGGCGAGCCGAACGTGGCAAGGGCCGCGGCTCCCGCCGCAGACTGAAGAAAACTTCGACGAGACGTCTGGAAGGAAGCAGCTGGCATAATCGCTCTCCGATAGGGGGGACGGTTGAGGGTGGTTTGCCGATGCGAAAATCATAACCGAATCCGAGGCGGCGTTCCCACCCCGCGACGGAGAACGCGCAGTGGCACGGGATGTGCTTAATTGTCTTTCCAATTGGTAAGACCTCTTTATCCCCTTGTTATTCCTCTCCGTAGCCTTCATTCGATTCGTTTAAATACTGATGAGTCGACTACGAAACGGGCAGCCCTGCGGCAAACCGCAGCAGCGACGGTGAGTCTGAAAAATGAAACTCTCCATCCGACCGAAATCATTTCCGTTTTACACGATCGGGCAATAAGGACATGTTGATGAAACGCTCTCCACTCTCTTCTCGCGGATTCACGTTGATCGAGCTTCTCGTGGTGATCGCGATTATCGCGATTCTGGTCGCCCTGCTGCTTCCGGCCGTTCAGCAGGCTCGAGAAGCGGCTCGCCGGACCCAGTGCAAGAACAACCTGAAGCAGCTCGGGCTGGCGCTGCACAACTATCACGATGTGCATTCGGTCTTCCCTCCCGGCGGTCTGCAGGTGACAAGCTATCGCATTGGCTGGGCCGCCCGGATCTTCCCGTTCCTGGAAGAAGGAGCCATGTACGACGAAATGAACTCGCTGTCGCGGGATGCCCTCGTGACATCGTCGCCGTACCGATTCACCTCGGCTCCGCACTATGGCGATTCGGTTCCTTACACGACTCCGGTTCCGACTCTGGCCTGTCCTTCGTCTCCGCTCGGAAACACGAGCCCTGATATCACGCACTCGACGCTCACCTGGCTCGTCAGCCATGGAGCGTTGCATTATCGCGGCAACGGCGGATCTTCCGATGTCGGGATCATCGCGGGTTCGAGTTCGAGCCGTGATTACAGCACGTCGGGAATTATTTATCCCACCAGTAAAGTGCGGATGGCCCACATCACCGACGGAACGACCAATACGATTCTGCTCGGCGAATCCTCCAGCTCCGACGGTTGGACGGATGCTCAGAAGCGGGGCTGGGGCGGCATTCAGCCGTGGACCTGGGGCTATTACTACTACTCGGGAGCCGGCTTCCTGCAGATCGACAACAAGTACATTCAGTACCCGATCAACTACACCGGTTCATTCGCCACGAACAACACGCCGTTCACCAGTACCCACGCCGGGGGAGCTCAGTTCCTGTTCTGTGATGGCAGCACACAGTTCCTCAGCGAATTCATGGATCTCGACGTGCTGAAGCGGCTCTCGACCCGCGGTGAAGGCGAAGTGATCGGCGAGCTGTAAGGGCTGCTGTTCGACTTCAAGGTCTCCTCATTTACTCTTCGTTCAAAGAGTCTCAATTATGTTCGGACTATTGCGTTCTCGCGTTGTGTCGTCTGTTGGTCTCGTCCTGATTCTCGCCGGCCTGTCGGGGTGCGAATCCTCAAGCGATCTGGCTCAGACGGCCAAGGTTCAGGGAATGATCAGCTATCAGGGCAAACCGGTGACCACCGGCACGGTGATGTTTATTCCAGTGGCGGGCGGTCCGCCGGCAACCGGTCAGATTCAGCCCGACGGGTCGTATGTCATGAAGACGTATTTCAGTGCCGATGGCGCTGTCCTCGGGGAGCACAAGGTGACAATCACCGCGCTCGACATGGGGACGGGACTGCCGGAAGACGAGGCGACTGAGCCGAAGCCGCTGATCCCGGAAAAGTACAGCCGGGATGCGACCTCGGGACTCACCGCCACGGTCGAAAGCGACGAAAACCAGATCGACTTCCCGCTGGAGTAAACGTCCAGTCAGAAACGACGGGGCCTGGCCACGCTGTTGTGGGCAGGCCCCGATTTTCATTTTACTCGCTTGCCGGTGCCCTGCATGAAGGTGACCCATTCCCCGTCCTTGCCGAGCATGCGAGAGGAGATGCGAACCTCATCGTCGGACGTGAATTCGTAGACGTCCTGGAACTCCATCATCTCGCCGCCCGCCATAATGTTCGGCCCTTCGGCGGAGAGTGTCAGCGTGGTTCCCGATTCGTTCAGCGTCCCTTCGTACTGCCACATATGGTTGGTCATTGAATCGACCCAGGTGCCGACGAACTTCTTCTTCTCCGGATCGTAGCCGATCGTCTGCACGCCGCGGCACGTCATCCCGCCCGCCTCGCTGGTCATTTCGTTCATCACCCAGAAGCCACCCAGCATTTGCGACTTGATCGTGCCGGAACATTCCATGGCTGGCATGTTCGGCCCGGCTTCCGCTTTAGCCTGAGTCTTCCAGGTCCCTTCAAACTTCTTCAACCACTGATGCTTCTCAGACGGCTGAGGAAGCTGAGGCGTTTCTTCAGCTGTCAGTCCTCCGGCCAGCAAAACCATGAGCATTGTCGAAACACAGATCGTACGCGGATTCATCGCAGAGCTCCCTGAAGAGAAGAATTGAGGTCAACACTCAGTAGACGATCGACCCGGCCCGGGATCGACAGGCGGTTGGAAAATCTGACCGATTATTCACACTACCGTCGTTTGAATCGATACGCAATAGAAGTGTTGCGTAATGGCTTCGGGTTTCAGTTCCGGTAGTGCTTGACCAGCGTCGAGGAGAGTGGCTGCATCTGTTTCCGGGTTCCAAAGTAGACTCCGCCAAACGGCGTGCCCTTCTGCGGATCGTAGAACGTGAGATGCAGCAGACCGCGATGTTTGACCGTAATCGTCAGCTCGAACTCACTCAGTCCGTTCGGCACAACAACCTGCTGGGCAGACTCGACTTCTTCGGCTCCGTTGCCTTCCGTCTGAGTGAGAAACAGGCAGAGTCTCGCTTCGGACTGACTGTCGAGTCGCGCTTTCCCGCACACGGTGATGGTATCCCCCTGTTCGAGCCGTGGAGATGTGCTTGTCACCTCGAGAATCTGAATGACATCACCATCACGATACGCTTTGGGGCCGAGTTCAACGGTGACGGGATGCTGGGCCGGCTCGCTGGCGGAAGCGGACGCGGTCAGCAGCAGGAGAATAACGATCGCAGTAGCTTTCATAAGAGTTCTCCTGAATGGGATCTCGATCGAAACATCAGTTATTTCTCAGTGTGCGTTCTACGAGAACAAATCTCGAGTAGCAATCCAATAAGAAAGCCGCACAAGGTGCCCGTTGCGATCGTGACGGCGCGAAGATAGTAGACCGACTGCAACGGCTCGCCTCTCAGCACGGGCGCCAAGTCGAAGAAGCCGTACAGACCGCCTGTCATAGTCAGGGCAACGACCCATCCCGCGCGCAGCCAGATGGCGAGTAGCGACACCAGCGCGAGGACGGAGAAGGCCAGCGCGAACCGGGGATATTCCAGGCTGCCGGCTGCGAGAGTGGCGGTGAAGATAGTGAGGATTCCCAGGCAGACGGTCGGCCCGATCCGCAATCGCGGTCGTCGATTCGTCGCTTCAGGAATCTCTGGCATCACTCCACCACGCAAATCAGGCACTTGAGATATGCACTCTCCGGACAGAAGACGTTGATCGGATGATCCGGGGCCTGGCCTCGGTCTTCGAGAATGCGGAGGAACCGGCCCGATTCCACGGCTGCAGAGCGGAGCGTGTCGACGAACTCATCGTGCGACACCAGTCCCGAGCAGCTGCAGGTGACGAGAATTCCACCCGGGTTGATCCGGCGGAGAGCGGCCACGTTCCATTTGAAGTAGGCCTTCAACGCGCGATCAATGCCCCGGCGGCTGCGGGCAAACTTGGGCGGATCGAGGATGATGCCGTCGTACGTTTTATTGCCGGACGTCAGATACTTAAGCGAGTCCGCTTCAACAAAGTTGCAGCGGTCGCTCAGTTCATTCAGGTGGGCATTCTCTTCGGCCAGTTGAAGTGCTGCAGCCGAGGAGTCTACTCCCGTGACATGGGTCGCCTTGCCGTGCTTCAGGGCGTTGAGCGTGAATCCTCCGGTGTAACAGCAGATGTCGAGGACTTCTCCGTGCAGGTAACGAGCCGCCGCCCGGCGGTTGTTTCGCTGGTCGTAATAGAAGCCGGTCTTCTGACCTTCCTGCAGATTGATGTTGTAGTCGAGATCGTTCTCGACGATGAACAGCGGCGAGGGAGGGGGATCGCCGAGCAGCGAGCCATCTTGCAGGATCAACCCTTCGGCTGCTGTCATGCCTTTCTCGGTGCGCAGGTAGATGCCGAGCGGATCGAGCTGATCGTCGAGTTCTTTGACGAAGATGTCCTTGCGCGTTGCCAGAGCCTGACTGGTCAACTGGACGCTGAGCCAGTCGCCAAAGCGATCGACGATGAGACCGGAAAGCCCGTCGGCTTCGCTGAAGACCATGCGGCAGGCACGGAACGAGTTGTCATCGGGAAACAGCTGACGGCGAAGGGCGATCGCGGCACGGATGCGGTCCTGCCAGAACTGCTCATCGAGTGGCTGGTCGATATTCCAGGAGTAGAGCCGCACGCGGATCTGGCTTTCGGCGTTGTAAAGCCCCCGGGCGATCCCTTTCCCCTCTCGCGAAACGAGGAGAACTTCGTCGCCGACTTCGAGCCCGTCGGGGATCTCGGCGATCGCTCCGGCGAAGACCCAGGGGTGTCCGGAATAGAACGGCTGAGCGCGCTGCGGCTTGAGAACGATCTGCGGCAGATTCGGCAACGACATGAGTTTGTCTTCTAATCGACACGACGAAATGGAGAGAACGGGAGCGCCCGACTTTGTGATCAGTCGTACCGAGCTGTAAGATGTGCGTGGGAACGATAGTAGAATAGCAATCTTGAAGAACAATCAACAGTATTCCCGCGGAGAGCAGCGAACGTGGATTGGGAGGGGAAACGGATCTGTGCGCTCGGGTTAGGCCGCTTTGGCGGGCAGCTTGCGGCCATCGAGTACCTTGCCCGAGCCGGTGCAGACATCCTTGTCACCGACAGTGGCGACCCGGCCACCCTGCGGGATTCCCTCGATCAGCTGGCCGATTATCCGCAGGTTCGCGTCCAGTTCCGGCCGCAGGTGGAAGAAGACGTGCAGGACTGCGATGCCGTGCTGGTCTCGCCGGCCATTCTTCCCCGACATCCCTGCGTGAAGGCGGCCCTCGCTCAGAACATCCCGTTGCTCACTGAAGTGGGATTGTTTCTCCACGCCTGCCCGGCTCGTGTGATCGCCATCTCCGGCACGGTCGGAAAATCGACCACCGGGGCGATGCTGACTCATATCCTGAGGGCAGCCGGGTTGGGGGCTCACTTCGGCGGAAACATTGGCTCCAGTCTGCTGCCGAAGCTGCACGAGATTCACAATGAGGACTTCGTAGTTCTTGAGTTGAGCAGCTTCCAACTGCACTACCTGGAAACTCAATCTCCCCGATTCGTCGCCGCGGTCCTTACGAATCTGAGTCCGCATCATCTGGAATGGCACGTCTCGTTCGAGAATTATCGAGACGCCAAAGCGCGGCTGTTCGCCGCCCAAACGCGACACGACGCCGCAATTCTGCCTCGCGATATGTCGGGCCGCGACTGGCCCGGCGAAGCGACGCGGATCTATTTTTCTCAGGTCCGTTTTCCGGAAGTGCCCGAGCATTGGCCGGAACACGACTGCCGCAACGCAGCCGCTGCGTTGAGTGTCGCCGACTGGCTGGGGGTGAACGTCGCCTGCAGCCGACGGGCTCTGCATTCGTATGGCGGATTGCCCCATCGGTTGCAGCGGATTCCAAATTCGTTAAAGCGAATCGTCATCAACGATTCCAAAGCGACTTCGCCGATGGCGACGCAGGCGGCTCTACAGTCGTTGACTGGCCCGGCCTGGCTGGTGCTTGGGGGAGCCAAATCGGCCGACGACACGGATGAACTGCTCCAGCAAATCGTGGGGCACCGGCATCTACGGGGCGTTGTCTGTATGGGACCGGCTGGCGAAACACTCATCGACGAACTGCACGAGCTCTCCCCTCAACTGCAGTTGGAAGAAGCCGAGACACTCCGCGATGCCTGGGACTGGTGCTGGAAGCATTCAGGAGAGGGAGACCAGATCCTCCTCTCCCCGGGATTTCCAAGCTTCAACGAGTTCACGCATTACGAAGCTCGCGGCGAATGCTGGGAGCAGCTGGTGCGCGACACCGAGAACGATCGCGGCTGAACGCGGCGTCGAAGGCGATTACGGTTTGATGCCGGCGAGTTGGTGAACCGCTTTCCATTCTTCTTCGGTCACCGGCTGAACCGAAAGCCGCGAGCCTCGGGCGAGGACCATCATGTTCTTCGTGACGGAATCTTCCTTGAGCATGTCGCGGGTGACCGGCTCGGGGAACTTCTTCACCAGCTTGATATCGACCATGTACCAGGTCGGGTTGTCTGGATCGCTCTTCGGATCGTAGTGCTTCTCGACAGGATCGAATGCGGTGTGATCGGCGTAGCCTTCTTTGACCACTTTGGCCGTGCCGGCGATGACGAGCGGATCGCAGTTGCTGTGGTAAAACAGCACGCCGTCTCCCTTCTTGATCTCGTCCCGCAACATGTTCCGTGCCTGGTAGTTGCGGATGCCGTCCCAGAACGTGGTCTTGTTCTTCTCGGCGGCCAGATGATCAATCGAGTAGCAGCTTTCCTCCGATTTCATCAGCCAGTAACGCGGGCCAGACGTTTTCGAGGATGTGGAAGCAGCTTTGGGGGCGGTCTTTTTCTTGGCAGGCATGTCGTCAGGGAATCGGTCTGGAGTCGTTGAAAAACTTGGGAAAACTGGGCGTGCATTATGCGCCGGACGTGCCCAAAATTCAGTAGTGGCAGGGAATTTCGGCAAATAAACACTCGCCGTTATGTTTGTTCGCTGGTAAGATGGGGCGTGATATGACATCCTGCCTGCGGGAGATCGGGCGGTACAGATACGTGCGTTCCGGTCTCCGTCTCACCAGTTGATGGTGCCTACACGACCCACCCTCCGGCAGCACCCGCCTGCTGCGAGCGAAAGAAACCCACCGGTGCGGTCGGCTTAAATCGTGACACATTCTAGAAGAGATCTGAAAGACGAGGAGTTTCTCATGAGAAAATCTCTGGTATTCAGCCTGATGCTGGCTGTTGTAGCCGCTGCCGCACCCTGTTTCGCCGAGGGCTGGGGAACCGTGACCGGCAAGATCGTGGTGAAGGGCGATGCTCCCAACCCGCCGGAACTGGTCGCCAAAGGCGCCAACGTGAAAGATGCTTCGGTCTGTGCCGTCAACGCGATTCCCGATCGCTCAGTCGTCGTTGGTGAGAATGGCGAGCTGGCCAACTGCTTTGTCTACCTGTATCAGCGTCGCGGCACCCCGGACATCCATCCGGATCTGCAGAAGCCGGCCGAACCCACGGTTGTCTTCGACCAGAAGGGTTGCGAGTTCTTCCCGCGCTCGCTGGTCGTGCGGACCGATCAAAAGGTCAACGTGATCTCCAACGATGCCTGCGGACACAACGTCCACACCTACCCGCTGAAGAACTCGCCGCACAACCTGCTCGTCGGTGCCAACGACACCAAAGGGGTTGAGCTTGAGTACCCGCAGGGCGAACTCCTGCCGATGCAGGTCAAGTGCGATATTCACCCCTGGATGACCGCTTACTGGATGGTCGTCGATCATCCGTACGCCATCGTCACCAATGAAAAGGGTGAGTTCAAAATCGAGAACGTGCCGGAAGGCGAACACACCTTCCGCATCTGGCACGAACGCGTCGGCTACATCGAACGCGGCCTCGACGTCGAGATCAAAGACGGCGAAACCGTCGACGTCGGCACCATCGAAGTCGACGCCGACGACCTCGAAGGCTAATCACTGAGCCGCTGCTGAAACGACAAATCACGCCTGTGAAAACAGGCGTGATTTTTTTATGCGCGGGGGGCCTCAAATGCAGCTCAGGCTCGCACCTGCCGTTCGTTGATTACAGGTAAAGCACTGGTACTGCGGTCAACGCGAAGGAGTTAACCACAGAGGCACAGAGAACACAGAGATTCCCATATCCGACCGACGAGTGGAGACGAGGTCGTCACTCTCATACTCTCAATGGATGACGTTCATCCGGGAATGAACGTCGTTGAACCACCAGCTCTCCGTGTCCTCTGTGTCTCTGTGGTGGACCAAACACCTCATGCACATCGACTTGGTATTGTGCCACGTACGATCAATCGCGCTTCGCGTAGAATCTGGTGCGTCAAGACGCACTCAACGGCTTCGCGATCCCCGACTTTTCGATGGCAGAGCGGAGTCAGCTTTCCATCGTGACGTAGTCGACCTGTCCGTCGTCGGTGAAGTAGACCGAGATCAGATAATTGGTTGCGTCGCCGGGGAGAGTGAAGTCGAACGTTTGAATCCCTTCGTCGTCGTCTTCATCCCAGTGGTCCGCGAGGACGAGGATATCAAGCACCTGCTGATCGGTCGGATGGGGCGTCCCGGCGTGTTTCTGCCAGTAAGCCTCTTCAATCTCTTCGAGATGGTGAGATACGAAGAGGGTGACGGCGTCGTCGCCCTCGGCGAACGCCTTCTGGATTGCGTCCAGAGCAGCGGCTGTTCGCCGTGTGATTTCCGCTTGATCCTGGCCCACCCGGAAGCTCCTTTGCGTTATGCCGGACGCTGAACGATCTGGGAATGTTGTCACTGCGTTCAACAAGTGTGTCTCTGTGGTGAACCTCACCGCCATAGTTAAGACGAAGTGGTTACGGGAAGCACAGAGTCGCTCTCTGAGTGCTATTCAATCTTGATGTTGTCGATGGAGGCTCCGTCGGGAAGGTCTTTCACCTGACGATGGATCTGGCCGTGAATGCTGACATGAACGCTGACGTCGACGGTTTCGACGTTGTCTGTGTCGTCGTCGCCGCCGAGGACGAGCGGTTGTTTGTGGCTGTAGACCTGCTGGGAGTCGAGCGTTTTTCCGGCGTTCCGCAGCTGCACGATCCGCGAGGGGAACATGTAATTGGTGACGAACTGCTTGTCGGACAGCAGCGATTGGAACGAAGCTCCATCATCGGCGACCGGGTTGATTGTTCCCTCGACCATATCGACGAAGTACACCGAACCCGACTCACCCTGAGCGAACGCATCTCCCATAGCCGTAAGCAGAACTGGGCGAAGCGGCTCGGGCATGGCCCAGGACCAGTCGCTGAGAAGCGAGTTCATGTCAACGCCCTCTGGGCTGATGGTCAGATCGTTCATGGTAATCGGCATGAGCACTCCGTGTTGCTGAAAGGACGAGAGCCTGACTGGGAACGACTCGAAGATCGCGATCGCAGACCTGCGTCTCGCTTCGTTCTTCCGTCGCTTTCGTCCTAGTGTTGCCAAATGCCGACGCGGAGGTCAAGTAGATTCACGATTTGCCGGTGTCGACCATCAGTCCCGGCTGGGCAACCTTGTCGGGTATGCTCCCGCCTGCCGTTCGTGGCTGCTTCAAACTCGCATGCCCTGTTCAACAGGAGTGGAGTTCACCACGGAGGCACGGAGAACACAGAGATTACAGTGTGGCGGCGGAAGTGTGATCTGGGACTCTTCAGGCAGGAACGAATCTGAGAAGAACCCGTTCATACATGTTCGAGCATTGTTAAAACGAAAGCTCTCCGTGTCCTCTGTGCCTCTGTGGTTGACTCAATCGACCTACGCAGATTGCCTCAGCGTCGGTGCGCAAAGTTGATCACGGGCCAGTGAGAGAGTGGTGCGTCGAGACGCTCCCTACTTTTTTGAGGGTTCGAGCAGGAGTTCGGGCTTTTCGAGGACGAGATAGTGGCCGTGATCGGCGGTGACGATCAGGAGCGATTCGTCCCAGTTGCTTTCGGCTTCGACCCAGTCGGTGATGACCTTCACGGCGGCATCGCCGCTGAGGACCGCTCCGATGGAGTTGTCGACGTTGTTGTCGTGGTTGGCCCAGTCGACGTCGCCGGCTTCGACCATCAGCCAGAACGGCTGGTCGTCATGCGAAAGGACACGGATCGCCTGGCGGGTGAAATCGCTCAGCGTCGGATTCTCTCTGATGTCGCCTTCGGTGTATTCCTCTTTGGTATCCGAGCGGCCGACGGTCGGATTGAAGTCGCCGTTGGCGGTCTGGAAGGGAAGATGACCTTTGGAGGTGCCGAAGAAGCCAAAGAGGCGCTTGCCCTGTTCAATGGCATCGGTCGCTTTCACTTCCAGCAGCTCCGGGCCGGGAATGCCTTCGGTGCGCGTCGCCACGACATAAGGTCCACCGGAGCGGACGTCGATCGCCAGCAGATCCTGCTCCGCCAGATACGCGTTGCCGGGGACGAAGTTCTCGCCCTGTCCGGAATCCTTGTTGCGTTCCACGCCGTAGCCGCAGCCGATGAGAACATCGAGCCCCGGCCAGGTTGGTTCCGGATGGCTGACCGATTTGAGTCCGAGCAGATCGCGAGTCAGATCCTGATAGTCATCGCGAGCGACATTGTGAGCGTAAGTCGCAGCCGGCGTGGCGTGACTGATCGGCACGCTGGTGACGGCTCCTGCCTTCATGCCCCGCAGTTGAGCGATACGGGCGATAGTCGAAACCTGCACTCCTTCCGGATCGACATTCACACTGGAGTTGAACGTCTTGATGCCGGCGGTCATCGAACTGGCCGAGCTGGACGAGTCGGTGTAGGCCTGCTGAAACGTTTCGTCTTCTGCTTTGCCGACCAGGTATTGCAGATCGGTGGACGGGGACCAAGGAAACTCGCCGGCGATCTCGGCTGCATAGCCGCCGAACTTCGGGGTCACATCGTAGGCGACCGTCTGCTTGTCGATATCGATCTTGATGTCGTCCGCCCAGGGAGAGGTGACCATCCAGCCGAACTGTGTGGTTCCGCCGGCTTTGTAGTCCTGCATATGCAGTCCGGTGCCGCGACCGGAATCGTAAGCAATCGTTCCAGTCTTATGGATGCTGGCGGCTCGGGTCGTCTGCCAGTCCATTCCATCGAAGACGACCAGAAAAACGTGCTTCTTCCCGGCTCGCAAGGCGGCGAGCTGGATGTCGTAAATGTTGGTCTGGTCGAAGTAGTCGGCCTTGGGATTCACGGTACCCTGAGGGACCCGGCCGTAGATCTGTCGAACGGCTGCCGGGCTGCGATAGGGGCTGTTCTCTCCCTGATAGGAGGTCAGATCAATTCCCGGGCCGGCATTGAGCGTGCCGAACGTGTAGACCGGAATCAGACGGTTCGAGTGAGTGCCCCACAGTTTGTAGTTGTCCTGCTCCCAGCCCCAATGACCGAATTCAGCTTTGCCGTCTTCGATGGCCTTCGTCTGCAGATCGCGGACATGGTCTTGTGCAGTCGCGACGGAAGAGCAGAACAGAGCGGCGAGTGAGAACAGCAGCAGCGAGAATCGGCGGGGCATGAAATCGAATCCGGGCGGGGGGAAGCGGGTGGGACTTTCGTGTTCCCGTATGCTTGTGGACAGGGGGGCGGAAATCAAGCCAATCCATTGGCTTCAAGTACAGTAAGTCTCTGAAATCGACGAGGGGAGGCCCGTCCGTTACGGGCGCGTGACGAAGTCACAAGAGGTCGCGCCATGGATGAGAGTTCTTCGAGATCGGAAGATTTCACGAAAGTCGATCGCGGATGGCGCTGCCTCTTGTCGCTGGCGCGACCCCCCCGCAAAGGCGGACGGGCCACCCGTTCGATCTCAACTGCGTGCGTATGGGGCTGAAAACATCCTAGCCGCCGATTGTGACTCGAACCGTCAGGATGGTGGGTTCAGAGAACAGCTGCTGAGCGAAACGGTCTCGGGGCCACAGCAGCCGGCCTGAGCGTAAAGCTCGTCTTTGGCGTCAGCCTGCAGCACGACGAACACCTCCCATTTGTGCCCGTCCGGATCGATGGCCCAGACCTTGTCCTGCACCGCGTAGCAACAGGTGGTCGCCTCTTCCGTGATGGTCTGGAATCCGGCCTGCTCGAATCGCTCCTTTGCGGAGTGCACTTCCGCGACGCTCTTGACCTGAATCCCGAAGTGAGCCGACGCGCCTTCGACGGCGAAGTCTTCGGTCACTTCATTCAGGGTCAGGTTGACCGACGGATCGACCGGTTCGAACTTCGCGTAACGGGGACGTTCTTTACTCGGAGCGGTGCCGAGCAGGAGCTCGTAGAACGGCTTCGACTTTTCGACGCTCTTCACGTTGAGAGCGACATGCAGACGGAACTGGCCGGGGAATTCGACGGCGGATTGCTGAGTCATCGGAAGCCTCACTTTGCAGAAGGGTTGTGGAGGTACTGTTGAATGCGATCGCGGATCTCGTCGCGGACGCGGCGGAAGACCACGAGTTGTTCGTCTTCGCTGCCGGTCGCATGCGCCGGATCGTAGAACGGCCAGTGGAAGACTTCGCCGCCGCCGGGGAAGACCGGGCAGGCTTCCTGGGCGTTGTCGCACACGGTCACGACAAGATCGAACGGTTCTTCGCGGAACTGATCGAGCGACTTGCTCTCGTAATTCGAGATGTCGATGTCGAGTTCCTTCATTGCTTTCACGGCGAGGGGGTGCACGTAACCGGCGGGCTTCGATCCGGCCGACTCCGCCTGCCATTCGCCGTTGCCGAGCGTCTGCCAGAGAGCTTCAGCCATCTGCGAACGACAGGAGTTTCCGGTGCAGAGAATCAGGACGCGTTTACTCATGAAATCAAAATCCTGTGTCAGGAAATGGAGGACGTGGGGACGGTTTCCGGTTGCGGCGTGCGTTCTTCGACAAACCAGTTCTGTGTTCGAAGACAGACGCGAACAAGCATCAGCATCAGCGGGACTTCAATCAGGACACCAACCACGGTGGCCAGAGCCGCCCCGGAAGAAAGTCCATACAACATGACCGCGGTCGCAATCGCAACCTCAAAGTGGTTCGACGCTCCAATCATCGCGGTCGGAGCGGCGTTTTCATAACTCAGCCCCATCATTTTCGCAGCCGCGTAGGCAATCACGAAGATGAGCACGGTCTGAATGGTCAGCGGGATGGCGATCCAGAGAATTGTCAGCGGATTGGACAGAATCATTTCGCCCTTGAAGGAGAAGAGCAGGACCAGTGTGGTCAGCAGCGCGGCAATCGTAACCGGCGTCAGGTAATGCAGAAACTTCTCGCGGAACCAGTCTTCTCCCTTCGCGGCGATGATCCACTTCCGCGACAGAAACCCGGCCACCAGCGGCAACGCGACATAAACCGCGATCGACAACAACAGCGCTTCCCAGGGTACGGGAAGTTTGCCGACGCCGAGCAGAAAACCGCCAAGGACACCGTAGAGGACGAGCATGGTCAAAGAGTTAATGGCGACCATCACGAGCGTATGGCCGTCGTTGCCGCGAGCGAGATATCCCCACACGAGCACCATCGCAGTGCAGGGAGCGATCCCAAGCAGAATGCAGCCGGCGAGGTAACTCCGCCACAGTGGCACCTCGAGCATCTTCATACCGTTGATCAGAACCACTTCGCCGGAGCCGTACTGCGCACCGACGTCGAGATCCTGGCCGAGCGGCAGCTTCACGTGATCAACAGCCTCGGGGCCGATGAATCCGAGAAACAGCGAGCCCAGAAAGAAAGCCGCGATCGCATACATCGTGAACGGCTTAATGAGCCAGTTGACGATTAGTGTCAGTCCGACCGGTTTCATTGCCTTGCCTGCTCGGACGACTTCGCCGAAATCGATTTTCACCATGATGGGGTACATCATGAAGAACAGGCAGAGCGCGATCGGAATCGAGACGACGGGAGCGCCGTTGACCATCAGCGCCATGCCATCGAGTGACTGTGCGACGCCGGGAGCGAACTTGCCGAGCAGAATCCCGGCAACGATGCAGAGCGCGACCCAAAGTGTGAGGTAGCGTTCAAAGAAACCCATGGAACCAGCCGGTTCTTCGGTGGCGGGACAGGGAGCGGACATGCTTTTTCTCCTGGTGTGTGGCTGCCTTGAATGTTACTGCGGCGGAGCAGGCGAGATTCCCGACTCCTGGCTCGAGTGCGGGATGGCCTGAAGCCATTCGAGGATCCGTTGTTCGATCTGATCGCGGACGTCGCGGAAGGCCTGCAGGCGTTCTTCTTCGGTTCCTTCAACCGCGGCCGGATCGGGGAATGGCATGCAGAACGACATGAGGGCGAATGGCCAGACTCGCGGGCAGGATTGCTCGGCATTCTCGCAGACGAAAATGACATATCGAGCGGGGATCTTGCCGAGGTACTCGGTGAGTGATTTCGAGTGCTGTCCTTCCAGGCTGATACCGACTTCCTCCATCACACTGATGGTGAGGGGATGAACGCCTTTGGGTTCGAGCCCGGCGCTGCGGGCTTCGAAGCGGTCGCCGGCGTGGGTGCGCAGGAAGGCCTCGGCCATCTGGCTGCGGGCAGAGTTCCCTGTGCAGAGAAAAAGCACGATCGGCTTGTCGGAGTTCATTTCCAAGTCTCAGTACCTCGTGTTGAATCCCAAATGGATTTAAGCGAATTACGGTTGTGGGGTGAGCCCGAAAGTCCAGCGTGAGATCGTCAGAATGATCCACAGCCAGAACTCGCCGGTCGAACAGACGAACCCGAGCGTCAGGACAATGAGAGGTATCACAAACCGAGCCACGCTCCGGTCGGTGCTCCTCTCCCGCGACTCAGAGGACTGAGGTGGAGACTGTGATGGGGCCTGCTCCTCAGTCATCTCTGCCCTTCTTTGCTAATTGGTCGTATTGCCAAATCGCCATGACGCCATGAAAATGACGAAAAAAATTTATTCGACCGAAGCCCGTCGCATCGTGAGATCGGTCAACAGGACGGTTTCCATGCAGTTGAAGAAGCCGTCGAGGCAACCGCACTGCAGGTTGTAGTAGCTCAACGCGCCTTCTTTACGAACGCTGACCAGTCCGACGTCCTTCAGCACCGCCAGATGCTTGGAGACCGTGGATTGATCGGCTCCGACCGCTTCGGTCAGTTCACCGACGCACAATTCCCGCTCCTGGAGAAGATCAAGCATGAACAGACGGCTCGGATGAGCCATCGCTTTGGCGATCTTCGCCCGGGCCTCGTAGCGCCGGCGGTCTTTTTCGCTTATGGTCATATTGCCATGATCGGCATCGGGGAGCGATTCGTCAAGCGAATTTCGGTCTTTCCGCAGGCTGATCAGAACTTTGGATCTGAAGGACCGCTCAAAGATCCTTCCCAACACAGGCAGCGAATTGAGTTTCGATCTGCGGAAACCGTGGCTTTGGCCTTCGCATGCCCGGCTTCTGATGGATCGTTGACGCTGACGATCGTTCCGTTGATACTGGCGGGAACCCATTGCGAATTCATTCTCGAAACGGAACTCAGCCCATGTTGCATACACCCCAATTGCGTAGATCCCTCTTCTCGCTGCTGCTCGCAGTGGCTGCTCTGGTCCTGACCGGGTCGGTCGCTTCCGCGGCGGAACAGTCAAAACCGAATATTATTTTCATCCTCGCCGATGACCTTGGTTACGGCGATCTCGGCTGCTACGGACAGGAGAAGATCAAGACGCCGCATCTCGATCAGATGGCCGCCGAAGGGATGAAGTTCACGCAATTCTACGCGGGGGCAACCGTTTGTGCTCCGTCCCGCTGCGTGTTGATGACGGGGCTGCACACGGGCCACTGCCAGGTGCGGGGAAACGGTTCTTCAGACAAGCAGAAGCTGCGGGATGAAGACGTAACGATCGCCGAAGTGCTCGATGGCGTCGGCTATCACAACGCTCTCATCGGCAAATGGGGCCTCGGCGAGCCGGGCGGCGGAGAAGCCGGTTTCCCCAGCAAGCAGGGTTTCGACTACAGCTTCGGCTACCTTAGCCAGCATCACGCTCACAACTACTACCCGGAGATTCTCTGGCGGAACGAAGAGAAAGTGCAGCTGCGGAATGTTGTCGAGAAAATGAAAGTCGGCGAGTGGGGAGCAGCCGGTTACGCCACGAAGCGGGTCGATTATTCGCACGATCTGTTTATGGAAGACACGCTCAGTTATCTCGACGACCGGAAAGATGGCGAGCCGTTCTTCCTGTATCTCGCCCTGACGATCCCTCACGCCAACAACGAAGGCACCCGAGGCACGGGCAACGGGCAGGAAGTTCCCGACTACGGTATCTACGCGGATAAAGACTGGTCCGATCCCGATAAGGGGCAGGCTGCGATGATCACGCGAATGGATTCCGGCATCGGCCAGATGTTCGAGAAGCTCAAGCAGCTCGACATGGATCAAAACACGATTGTCATGTTCTCTTCGGATAACGGCCCGCACAAAGAAGGGGGCAACAACCCGGACACCTTCGATCCCAACGGCCCGCTCAAAGGCATGAAACGCGATTTGACCGAAGGCGGCATCCGGGTGCCGTTCATCGTCCGCTGGCCGGGCCAGGTGGAAGCCGGAACGGTTTCGGATCACATCGGCTACTTCGGTGATTTCTTCGCCACCGCCTGCGATCTGGCCGGTGTGGAGACGCCACAGGGACTCGACAGCATTTCGTTCCTTCCCGAGCTGCTCGGCAAATCGAAGCAGCAGAAAGAGCACGACTATCTGTACTGGGAGTTCTACGAACAGGGCTCGCGTCAGGCGGTTCGGCAGGGCAAGTACAAGGCGATCCGCCAGCCGATGTTCGATGGCGATGTGCAACTGTACGATCTGTCGAAGGATCTCGGCGAGGAGAACAATATTGCCGATGAGAACCCGCAGCTCGCGAAGAAAATGGCCGGCCTGATGGATAAGGCTCACGAGCCGCATCCGGCTTGGAAGGTTGGCGGTCGCAAGCAGGCGAAGAAGAAGTAACGCGTCAATCTGCCTGCTTTCGCAAAGGTTGAGGCCGTGATCTCCGTCACGGCCTCAGAACTTTGAGTTTCCCTTCGACTGAACAGTTACGCTGCCTTCCGATCTGCTTTAGGATGCAGTCTCAGTCAGTCGTTCCTTTCTCGGATCCTCGGAAATGAAACTTCTGGCAACAGTTTGCAACGGCTGCGGGGCTCCGCTCGAGGTTCCCAAAGGGACGCGATCGGTCCGCTGCGGCTATTGCAACACGCATCTGCGAATCGAAGACCGTCACACTGAAACAATGGCCGACGATCGAGCCGATGCTTCGACGCTGGAGAAGATTCGCCAGCAGAACGATCTGGAGCGGCTCGACCGCGAATGGATGATGCAGCGCCAGAACTTCATGGTGAAGGGCAAGGACGGGGAGATGTCTCTGCCCGGGAAAGCTCACTTGTTCGGCACCGGATTCGTGGTGCTGTTCGGGCTTTTCTGGACCGTCTTCGCCGGAGCGATTTTCCCGCCGATGGCGTTGTTCGGAATCATTTTCGTCGGATTCGCCATCTTTCAGGGCATTCACGTTCAGAAGAAACTCAACGACTACACCGAGGCTCATCGCTTCTATCGCCGGAGCCGACAGCAGATTCTGCAGGATCTGGATGTGAACGACGCCCCGGGCATCAATGACTATCTGAAGGACCTGTCGAAGTAACCTAACCCATGCAACTTGATCGACTGATCCTGCAAACTCTGGAGTCCTGGAAACGAGCCGGGATGTCTCATCTGGATAAGTTCCAGGGAGAGGCGTCGCTGCTGGACGATCTGGCCGCGGCTGCCACGACAGCCACTCCGGAACCGCCCCCGCCCACTCAATCGACTCCGCCTGCTCGCTCCACGCCGACCGCTCGCTCCACGCCGACCGCTCGCTCCACGCCGACCGCTCCACCACCGGCAGCAAAGCAGCCTCCCGCTCCCGCTGCACCAAATCGTCCTGAATACACCGAGCCGCCCCGTCGATCGGAACCGGCTCCGCCGCGTGTTCAGGCTCCGCCACCCGAAGTAACTCCGCCGTCCGCCGAAGGACCCCGACGAACAGAACGCCAAACGATGAAACATGCTGAACGTGTCCAATGTCTTGCCCAGCTCGCCGACCGCGTTTCGAAATGCACCCGATGCACCGAACTGGCCGCCACGCGGACACAAACCGTTTTCGGCGTCGGCAATCCGGAAGCCCGCGTCATGTTTGTCGGCGAAGCCCCGGGAGCCGACGAGGACAAGCAGGGAGAACCGTTCGTCGGTCGGGCAGGCCAGCTGCTTAACAAAATCATCGAAGCCTGCGGCTGGACCCGCGAAGAGCTCTATATCTGCAACATTCTCCGCTGTCGCCCGCCGGGAAACCGGAATCCGTCGCCGATCGAAGCCGACAACTGCCGCGAGTATCTATTGGAACAGATTGCGACCGTCGATCCCGATTACATCGTCTGCTGGGGTACGATTGCCGCTCAGAATATCATGCAGACGAAAACCCCGATCGGCCGGCTGCGGGGCGAACTGTTCGATTACGAACATTCCAAGGTTCTCTGTACCTATCACCCGTCGTATCTGTTGCGGAATCCTCCCGCGAAAAAGCTGGTCTGGGAAGACCTGAAGATCCTGCTGCGAGAAATGGGGATCGATCCGGAGAATCCGAAGAAGTAATCGGATCACCTTCCGCATTGGTCTGCTTTTCCACAGGCATGCAATCCGATATGTTGACCGGCTGATGAACCACTGCGAAATATTGACTGGGACTGTGTGACATGAGTGAGCAAGTTTACCTCGGCGTCGATCTGGGAGCGGAAAGCGGCCGTGTGATGGCAGGTCGGTTCGACGGCCAGCGGCTGCAGCTGGACGAACTGCATCGCTTCCCCAACGGTCCGGTCAACGTGGCCGGCACACTGCGCTGGAACGTGGTCGGCCTCTGGAAAGAGATCCTCGCCGGGCTCACGATCGCCGCGGAACGCTATGGCGATTCGATTGTCTCCGTCGGCGTCGATACCTGGGGCGTCGATTACGTTCTGCTTTCGAAGACCGGCGAACTGCTCGGGCTTCCGTACAACTACCGCGATCCCCGTAACGAAGGGATGATGCAGCAGGCCTTCTCGCGCGTGCCGCAGTCGGAAATCTTCGCCAACTCCGGCCTGCAGTTCATGGAGATCAACACGCTCTACCAGCTGCTGGCCACGCAGCGGGATCACGCCGAGATGCTCGGCCTGGCCGATAAGATCCTGATGATGCCGGACTACTTCCACTGGCTGCTCAGTGGCAGCCGCGTGGTCGAGTTCACCAATGCAACCACCTCGCAGTGCTTCCACCCGACGAACAACGATTGGGCGTTCGATATGCTCCGCAAGCTGGAGCTGCCAACCGAAATGTTCCCGCAGGTCGTCACGCCGGGAACTAAACTCGGCACGCTGCGCGATTCCATCTGCAAGCAGACCGGCCTTGGCAAGATCTCCGTCGTTGCTCCACCGACCCACGACACCGCGGCTGCTGTCGCCGCGATTCCGACCGAGAACACCGGCAAGGCGAACTGGGCTTACATCAGCTCAGGAACATGGTCCCTCATCGGCGTGGAAGTGCAGGACGCGATTCTGACCGACGCCGCGTTGAAGATGAACGTCACCAATGAAGGGGGCGTCGACGGCACGTACCGTCTGCTGAAGAACGTGATGGGGCTCTGGCTCGTCCAGGGCTGCAAGCGCGCCTATGAAGCCCAGGGACAGAACTACGATTATTCCGAACTGACGATGCTCGCCGAACAGGCCGAGCCGTTCCGTTCAATCGTCGACCCGAACGACTCCGCCTTCCTCCATCCGGACAACATGATCGATGCCCTGCAGGGTTACTGCAAAGCCCACGGCGAACCGATCCCGGAATCGGCCGGCCAGCTGGTTCGCTGTGCGCTGGAAAGCCTGGCCTTGAAGTACCGCTCGGTGCTCGACGGTATTCAGGAATTGACCGGCGAGACGATCGAAGTCATGCACATTGTCGGCGGCGGCTCCAACAGCGATCTGCTCAACCAGTTCACCGCCGATGCCTGCGGCGTCCCGGTCATCACCGGCCCGGTCGAAGCGACCGTGATGGGCAACCTGCTCATCCAGGCCCGGACCGCCGGCGAAGTCGCGTCTCTGGAAGACATCCGCCGCATCGTCCGCCAGTCGACCGAATCCCGCCGCTTCGAACCCCGCGATCAGTCCGCCTGGCAAGACGCCTTCGCCCGGTTCCAGAAACTGATCAAGAAGTAGTCCACCCCAGTAGGGTCTGCTCTGCGGACGCGTAATGCGGGTGAAGCGAAGTCCAAGGATTCTTTGCTTCGCTGGCCGTGGCTCTGCACTTGCTGAAGTACAGACCTTTTCGGCACAGCGCTTACCATCCACATCGATGCTTGCAGTCTGCGTGTTGTTCTTCAATGCGGAAGACAAGCCTCCGGTTGCTTCGCAACACAGAGATGAATCTCTGTGCCATCACGAGGGAGCGGACCCTACGGGAGTGGACTGGCGATGTGGGCGAGGCCCTGGAGGGTTAATTGCGGGCGTTCGCGGAGCGTCTTGCCGAGGTGGTCTTTCAGGAGGGGAGCTGCTCCGCCGGTCAGGTAGATCGCCGGTTCTTCCGCCGAGTCTTGTTGCAACTCGGTGGTAATCCGCTGCACGATTTCGTTGACTGCTCCGACGTGTCCCCAGATGAGTCCACTGCGGAGGGCGGCATACGTGTTCTTGCCGATGACTTCCGGAGTGTCGCCGAGAATATCTTTGAGCGGAATGAGAGGAAGCTTGTTCGTGTAGTCGTGCAGAGCGTGTGCGGAAAGTTCATAGCCCGGCAGAATCGCGCCGCCGAGAAACACGCCGGCTTCGGAAACGACATCGATTGTCGTGGCGGTGCCGGAATCGATGACGATGGCCGGGACTCCCGGCTGTTCGCAGCGGGCGGCCAGTGCGTTGAGGACGCGGTCGACGCCGACGAGATCGGGGGCATTGACCAGTAGTTCGATCGGAAGCTCGCGAGCCGAGCGGATTACGCGGGGCTGCGGCAACTCGGCTGGCCAGGTCTGAACGATTTCATCGATATGCCCGTAATGCGAACCGGCGATTACGAAGCGGTCGAACGTGAGGTCCTGCAGCAGCGTCGGAGAGAAAGCGGATTCGTAGCTCCAGACGACGGTCCGCAATGGCTCGGGCAGAGCAGTGGCGGAGGTCCGTTTCAGCAGCGCGAATTTGGCCCGCGTATTACCGACGTCGGCGGCCAGAATGGTCTCGGTCACAGGGCACTCCGCTGGAACTCTGAAATTCAGCGCAGTACAGTGCGCCGGAAAGTTCCGTTTTAGCGGGGACGGCTGGCATTTTCCACGCCCGCCGCTTTCCCCTCAGAGTTCACTGACACCGACCGGAGACGCCGGAATGTTCTGTATCAATGTCGTGCTGCGGGTCCACGAAGCCAATCGTGTGGAGGAAATTCAGGAACTGCTGCGTCAGGCCGGCCGCCTCTCGCGGCAGGAGCCGGGCTGTGCGCGCTTCGAAGTGTACCACGATCAGAACGATCCGCAGAACTTCCTGCTGAACGAGCATTGGGAAACGAAGGAAGCCTGGGAAGTTCATAAAACCGCCCAGGCCTTCACCACGATCTACCAGCCGCAGGTTCTGCCGCACGTGGATCGCACGCCCTACTTCTGCGGTCTGGTCGATTAATTCGCGTTCGCGTCGATCATCAGGTCTGCACTTCCCAACCGGACCGGTAATCCTTGTGCACGAACTGGGAGGCTTCCGGGGCATTCGTCGCCTTCAGAGTGGCGGCGTCCCACATCAGTTCTTTACCCGTGCGGAACGCGACCGGGCCGAGAAGCACGGTTTCAGTCAGGCGTCCGGAGTAACGGAACGGGCAGGTTGTCGGCGTGCCATTCTTGATGGCGTTGGTCCACTCGACCCAGTGACCGACTGAGGCCGGGATCGTTTCTTCCGGCGGCTTCACGTCGGCAAACTTGTCGCCGGGCAGAAGCTGACGCTGCGAGTAGTTCGCGGCCAGCATGCCTTTGGTTCCGACATAGAGCACGCCAATGCCCCATTTCGAAAGCGGCTTGCCGTTCGCGTCGTTGGTGTTGGCGACTACGTCGTGGTGTTTGCCGCCATCGGACCAGTAGAGCTTCAGAGCCGGACGTCCTTCGACAGCCGGGAAGTCGTACTCCGCCTGACACCAGGTCGGGCAGCCGTCGGGATGAACTTCAGGGCCGTTCGCTTTAACTCGGGTGGGGTGAGTCAACTCCAGTCCCCAGAAGCTCAGGTCCATGATGTGGCAACCCATGTCGCCAAACGTACCCATGCCGAAGTCCCAGAAACGTCGCCAGTTGGACGGATGGACGTTCGGGGAATAGGGCCGCTTCTTCGCAGGTCCGAGGAACAGGTCCCAGTCGACGTGAGCCGGAATCGGCTTGTCCCAGGCGACATACCGGCCTTCCGACCAGCCCTTGTTGCACCAGTGGTAGACCTCAGTGACATCGCCAATGACTTTCGACTGGAGCAGTTCGACCACGCGGCGATAGTTGTCGCTGGCGTGGATCTGCGTTCCCATCTGCGTGGCGACACCCTGTTCTTCGGCCTTCTCGGCGATCGCACGGGCTTCGGCGACGGTATGCGTCAGAGGCTTCTCGCAGTAGACCGGCTTTTTCAGATCGAGGGCGCGGATGGTTGCCGGGGCGTGGCTGTGATCGGCCGTCGACACGACCACGGCGTCGACATGTTGGGCTTCCTTGTCGAGCATGTCGCGGTAGTCGCGATACTGGCGGGCCTGAGAGTGTGTCTCAGCCGCTTTGCCGAGCAGGTTCGCATCGATATCACAAAGGACGGCGATGTTCTCATGCGTGAGCTGGGTGACATTGTGCCACCCTTTGTGACCGCAGCCAATGATCGCCAGGTTGAGTTTCTCGTTCGGAGAAGCGGAGGCGCGGGCGGGGAGTCCGGAGACGAACAACCCTGCACTCAGGGCTCCCGTGGTTTGTAGAAACTGACGACGGTTCTGAGTCACACGCTTCATGACAAGCTTTCCTCCAATTGGGGATGAGGGGCAGGGGCGTCCTCTACGGGATATGAGCGGACTTTGAGTATGCCAAAGCCGCTCACCAATCACAATCGAGTCGACTGATCCGTTTGTGGCTTGTCTTGTCGATCGAGTGCTGGCATGTCACCATAACCGTATTCCCTGAATGAACTCGATCGCGGAAAATCTCATCGCGTCTACCGAAGTGGACCAATGGGGCCGCCGTTGGTATGGAGCAGACCCATGATTCGTTTTGCAGTCACAGTCAGTCTTGTTGAACAGGCTCGTGGTGGTCCGTTCGTGTATTGGGACGATCTTGCAGCCGCGTTCCACGAAGCCAAAGAGCTCGGCTACGATGCCATCGAGATCTTCGCTCCGACGGCAACGCATGTGGACCGCACGGAATTGCGGCAGCTCATTCAGGACACCGGCCTGCAGGTCGCTGCTGTCGGAACCGGAGCCGGCATGGTCGTGCATCAGCTGCACCTCTGCGATGCCGACGAGTCGCGTCGGAACAAGGCGATCGGTTTCATCAGCGACATCATCGAATGGGGAGCCGAGTTCAACGCTCCGGCGATCATCGGATCGATGCAGGGGCGTTTCGACAAAGCCGAGGGGAAAGAAGCCTCACTGCGGCGTCTCAGTGATGCTCTGAAAACACTCGGCAAGCATGCCGGGGATCGCGGCGTGCCGCTGATTTATGAACCGCTCAACCGGTACGAAACCAACCTGTTCAACAAGCTGGCCGATGCCGCTGAGTTTCTGAAGCAGGAGAAGATCGAGAACGTCGTCCTGCTGGCCGATCTGTTCCATATGAATATTGAAGAGAGCAATCTGGCCGATGCGTTCCGGGCGGCTGGAAAGCTGACTGGACATATTCACTTCGTCGATTCGAACCGTCAGGCGGCCGGGTTTGGACATCTTGATTTCGAACCGATTGTCGAGGCGCTGAACGAGATCGGCTACGATGGTTACATCTCCGCCGAAGCGTTCCCGATTCCCGATCCTTCCGCCACGGCTCGGCAAACCATCAAGCGGTATCGCGAACTCTTCCCCCGTTGAAACCGGGGCGGTCGCCCCTGATCTCGAAAGACACCTTCATGCTCAAACATCAGCTGATTCACCCGGAAATCAACGCCATCATCGGCCGAGCCGGACACCACAGCAAGATTCTCATCGCCGATGGCAACTACCCGGCTTCATCGACCCTTGGACCGAACGCCGAACAGATCTCGCTCAACCTGTCGCCCGGACTCGTCACCGTGTCGCAGGTGTTGAAGGCGATCCTGTCCGCCGTGCCAATTGATATCGTGAACACGATGGGCATCCCGGCCGACGATCCGTATGCTTCAAAGGGCGATCCTCCCGTGTGGGACGAGTATCGTCAGATTCTGAAAGAGGCCGGCTCCAAGGTCGAACTCGAGCCGATCCAGAAATGGGACTTCTACGAAGCGGTCGCCTCGCGCGATCTGGTTCTGACAATTCAAACCGCCGACCAGGCACTGTGGGCCAACCTGCTGCTGTCGATCGGTGTTCGCCAACCTGGAGAGTAAGAACGATGGAGCTCGATCGGGAACGGATCGCACTGGGCATTCGCCAGCCCTGGGCAGAGTTGATTCTGCAGGGGCGGAAAACCATTGAAGTCCGTTCCCGGCCGACCAACGTGCGAGGGCCGATTTACATCTATACCTCGCAGAAGATCTCGCGCGATCTTGTCGCACTCGAAGCGATCAAGCGCTTCGGCCTCGATCGCTCTGAACTGGTCTGCGGTCGCATCATCGGCGAAGTGACGATTGCCGACTGTCGCCGCTGCACGTCGGATGACGGGGACGCCGCCTGTATCCCGGGGACCGCTCTGGAGAACCACTTCGCCTGGGAACTGACCAACCCCATCCGCTACGAGAATCCCGAACTCCCCAAGTTCCTGCCGTACGGGGTGTGGTTCTACCCGTTTCAACGGAAGAAATCGTAGGGGCCGCTGCACGGACGCGTAAAACGTGCAATTCGCAGTGTGTGGTCTCGTTGCTGCGCAGGTCGTGGTTTGCCCGTTTAGTGAAGCAGAGACGGCGGGCTCTCCGAGTTAACCGCAATCCGCGTCCGAGGAGCGGACCCTACTGGGGCTCAATGTTCTGGGATTCCCGAAGAGGGGAGCTTGCCGGTCCTTTGATGCACGCGGAAGACAAGCCTCCTGTTGCTTCGCAACACAGAGATAAATCTCTGTGTCATCCGGTGATGGGTGGTCAACTGTAGTAGGGTCCGCTGTGCGGACGCGTAAAACGCACCGTTCGCAGTGTGTGGTCTCGTTACTCCAAAAGACGATGTCCCACGGCTCCTGAAAGACAGCGGACTCAAGTCGCAGTCCATCCGGTTACCGCGTCCGCGGAGCCGAACCTACTGAAGTGGAGTCATGCGGTTTCGGTGATCGGCGTGTTTTCTTCCGAAGTCAGCTTTTCGATCACGGCACAACCGCAGGAGTCGCTCCAGACGTTGACGGTCGTGCGGCACATGTCGAGGACGCGGTCGACGGCGATGATCACGCCCTGGGCATCGAGTGGCAGACCGACCGCCTGGAGCACAATGGCCATCATCACCAGGCCGGCATGTGGGATTCCAGCTGCTCCAACGCTGGCCAGCAGGGCGGTTACGGCGACGATGATCTGCGTGGAGAGCGAGAGTTCAAAGCCGGCGGTGGCCTGGGCGATAAACAACACGGCGACCGCTTCGTACAGAGCCGTGCCGTCCATGTTGATCGTTGCTCCCAAAGGCAGCACGAACGAACTGGTGCGGTTGGAAACGCCGGCATTCTTCTCCACGCAGGTCATTGTCAGGGGCAGCGTGCCGTTCGAGGAGGCGGTCGAAAAGGCCGTCATCAGAGCAGGGCTCAAGGCCCGGAAGTATTCCCAGGGAGACCGGCCGGCGACGAACTTAAGCAGGAGCGGCATCGTGACTGTCGCATGAACAAGCAGGGCGAGGAAGACCGTGAGCATGTACCAGGCGAGCGTGAGGAAGATATCGAGTCCTTGAGACGCGGTCGCGTAGGTCATGAAGGCGAGCACTCCGATCGGGGCGAGATGAATGACGAACATCGTCAGCCCCATGATGGCTTCAAAAAACGCGCTGAAAAAGTTGGTCAGGGTTTCGCGGGCGGCATCGCCGGCACGGAGGATAAAGATCGCAAACAGAATGCTGAACGTGATGATCGAAAGAAATTCGCCATTGGCGAGTGCGGCCACCGGATTGGCCGGGACCATCTGATTGACGAGCCCGGCGAAGATGCCCGGCAGGGATTGGTCAGTTCCCAGATGCGTCGTCTCACCGGCTCCCGGAATGACCGCCCCCACGCCGGGGCGGATGATGTTGACCATAATGATTCCGGTCGTGATTGCCAGAAAACTGGTGACGACGTAATAGCCAAGCGTTTTGCTGAACATGGAGCCCAGTCTGCCGGTGCCCCCCAGTCCGGTGACGCCGGTGATCAGCGAGGAGACGATCAGCGGAATCGTGACCATCTTGAGCAGACTCAGGAACAGATCGCCAACCCATTTGGCGACAATGGTGACGGTTCGGGAGAGCGAGGTGCTGTATCCGTCGTAAGTCGCCAGAAAGAGCGGGTACTTGTGAGCCAGTTCCGCACGGGAATTGAAATGATCGTTCGTAAGCAGCGGATTATCGTTGTACTTGCGCGTGTAGCTGACCGAGATGCCGGTGGAGTCTTCGAAGACGCGAAACTTCTGATCGGTCACGGCGATCGACTGATCGATGGCCTGCAGGTTGTCACCGTCCGGGATTTCGACGAACGGGTAACGCTGCACAAACTGGTCCAGCGTCAGGTGCAGCGTCGGGAAGACGGGACGTTCTTCTCCGTTTTCCGCCTTCGCCAGTTCGGTGACGTGGATGTGTCCCTCGAACTGTTCAATTTCCACGCGGGTCGGCTCGGGAAACTCGACGTCCCCCGGATTAACGAGGACTCCGATAATTGCTCCCGCGATGAGAGCCACGAGAATCTGAATATGAAGCGGGGCTTTGAGCGGATTCATGGCTGTTCCTGGACCGGGATCTAGAGAGGGCATTCGAGCGGGCTGAACAGAGTTGCAAGGTAGCCGGACGGACGCGAATTCTCCAGTGGGGTGCGACAGAAGATCTCTAATTTCCGGTTGTGCTAACTCTCAGGATCTTCGACAATAGGGCGGCGCAATGGATCTCACACAGTGAATAAAGGATGGATCAGGATGGCCACTTTTGACTTGAAGATGCACGGGATTCATGTCGAGGACGTGATGCGGAATCCGTCACCTTCAACCCTTTACGAGGAAGCCATTCGCTTCGATCGAGGGACGACGCTGTCCGATACCGGTTGCCTGATCGCCTATTCCGGAGAAAAAACCGGCCGCTCACCCAAAGATAAACGGGTCGTAAAAAACGAGGGCTCCGAAAGTGATGTCTGGTGGGGACCTGTTAACTTCCCGCTCGATAAGCTGACGTTCAACATCAACCGCGAACGAGCCGTCGACTATCTGAATACCCGCGACCGGCTTTATTGCATCGACGCTTTCGCCGGCTGGGATCCCAAGTATCAGCTGAAGGTCCGGGTCATCTGCTCCCGACCGTATCACGCGCTCTTCATGACGAACATGTTGATCCGTCCGACCGAAGAGCAGCTCGAAACCTTCGGCAATCCTGACTACACGATTCTTAATGCCGGTCAGTTCCCCGCGAACCGGCATACGACCGGGATGACTTCGAAAACGAGCGTCGACCTGAATATCGAAAGTGGCGAGATCGTTATTCTCGGCACCGAGTACGCAGGGGAGATGAAGAAGGGCGTTTTTACGATCATCAACTACTGGGGGCCGAAGAACGACATTCTCTCGATGCACTGTTCGGCGACGGCCGACAAGGAGACAGGGCGTTCATCGGTGCTGTTCGGTCTCTCCGGGACCGGGAAGACGACGCTTTCGGCCGATCCCCACCGCTATCTGGTGGGCGACGACGAACACTGCTGGACCGACGACGGCATCTTCAATGTCGAAGGGGGCTGCTACGCAAAAGCCATTTATCTCTCCCGAGACAGCGAGCCGGAGATCTTCAACGCCTTGAAGTACGGAGCCGTGCTCGAGAACGTGGTCTACGACAAGGAAAGCCACCACGTCGATTTCGACAACACCACGATCACGCAGAACACACGCGGGGCGTATCCGATTGAGCATATGACGAACGCCACGATCCCCTGCGTGGCTGGCCCGCCTTCGGATGTCATTTTCCTTACCTGCGATGCGTTCGGCGTCTTGCCTCCGGTCAGTAAATTGACGCCGGAGCAGGCGATGTATCACTTTATCAGCGGATACACGGCTAAAGTCGCCGGAACGGAAATGGGCGTCGATGAGCCGGAAGCGACATTCTCGCCCTGCTTCGGCGGCCCGTTCCTGGTCTGGCATCCGGCCAAGTATGCCGATCTGCTGGCCGAGAAGATTCGTAAGCACAACGCCAATGTCTGGCTCGTCAACACCGGCTGGACCGGTGGTCCGTACGGCGTTGGTTCGCGGATCGCCCTGAAAGAAACGCGGGCTCTGATTGATGCGATCCATTCCGGACGCCTGAGCGATGCGCCGACCGAGACCGATCCGATCTTCGGCTTCGAGGTGATTACCGAATGCGAAGGCGTCCCGTCCGAGGTGCTCGTGCCTCGCAAAGTCTGGAAATCGGAAGCGGACTATCTCGAGACAGCGGGCAAGCTGGCCGAGCGGTTCCGTAAGAACTTCGAGAAGTACGCCGATGGCGTCAGCGAAGCGGTTCTGGCGGCCGGTCCGAGATCCGAAGCAATCGCCTGACGTTCAAGCCTCGGCTCGTTCCTCAGCGGCACTCTTGCGGACATAGATGGGCGTGACCTGAAACGGGTCGTCAGCCCCGTCGGTTTCGTACAGTCTCCTGCCGAGGGCGGCCACCTGCATCGCATCGGGCATCCATTCTTCTTCGGGAACGCAGAGCCAGTCCGCCGGCCATTCCCGATTCGGAAGCTGGCGGGCAAGCCGTTCCAGCCCCGCCCCGGCGTGATAGATCCCGGTATGATCCCGCTGTCGCCAGCTGTCCAGGTCTTCCATCTGCAAAGAAGTGGCCGGCTGCCAGAGGTTGTCCTGAAACTCGAACCGCTGCCAGGCGACCTGTCCGCGACGGAGATCCTCCACGACTTCAACCGTCTTTCGTTCCGCCGGCATTCCTTCGACGGTGGCTTCGAACGTCGGGACCGCTTTCAGAATGCAGTTGTTTGCCCAGGCGAACGTCTTGGCGAACGTGAGGCCGATGCGAAGTCCGGTGAAGCTGCCGGGACCTTTGGTGATCGCCAGCAACTCCAGATCGTGCGGTTCGATCCCCGATTCCCGACAGAGTTCCTGAACGGTCGAGACCAGAAACTGCGTTGCCGGCTTGCCGTCTTTCATCAGTGAACAGACGGCAGGCGGATGTCCGTCGCGTAACAGAGCGACGGAGCTGCGGCGTCCGGTGCATTCGATTCCGAGGATTTTCATTGGGGGAGACTGAAACGCGAGGAACGGGAGTGGCTGCTTGAAGCCGGGTCGGGACAATGATAGTGTGCGGCTCTGGCAATGTAAAAACGGCGACCTTTCACTTCCCCGGCAAATGTTCCATGGACCTTCTTCGTAACTGGTTGACTCAGCTCGTTCATCGAACGGAGTCGGCTGAGTTCCAGGTCTCGGGGAAGTGGTTCCTGCTTTCGATTCTGCTGGGAATCTCCGCCGGTCTGGCCGCCATTATCTTCGATCATCTGACCACGCTCATCGCATCGGTCTGCCTGCGAATGGCCGCCGGCTTCTATCCCGGCAGTGCCATCGGCGAGTTCAACCCGTTTGAGAGCTGGATCCCCGAACTGATCGAGTTCAATCCCTGGATCCTGCTGCTCGTGATCACCGTTGGCGGGGCATTGTCTGGGCTGATTGTGCAGTACTTTGCCCCCGATGCCGCCGGGCCGGGAACGGGGGCGGCGATCACCGCGTTTCATCATCAGCGCGGATACATTCGCTCCAATATTATCTGGGTGAAAACCGTGGCGACGGCGATCACGCTCGGAACCGGGGGTTCGGCGGGCCGAGAAGGCCCGATTGCCCAAATCGGAGCCGCGATTGGCGTCTGGCTGGGGCAACGACTGCATCTGACGAAACGGGATCGCCGGATTCTGCTGGCTGCCGGAATGGGAGCCGGTGTCGGAGCGATCTTCCGGGCTCCTCTAGCCGGCGCTCTTTTCGCAGCCGAGATTCTCTATCGCGATGCCGAGTTTGAAGCCGAGGTCATTGTCCCGGCGGCGATGTCCTCGATCATCAGCTACGGTATCTATTCGATGATGCTGCCACCGGAGATCCGCTACACGCCAATGTTCGGCGAGCAGCTCCGCTTTCAGTTCTTCACTCCGCTCGAGCTCATTCCCTACACCATCATGGCGGTCGCGCTGATTCTGGCCGGGATGACGTTCATCGCGAGTTTTCATCGAATGCGCACGTTCTTCGATTCGCTGAAGATCCCATTCTGGACTCGCGTTGGCTGCGGAGCATTCCTGTCCGGGGTGGCCGCGCTGTTTCTGTATTACGGCTTCAACAAAGACGGGTCAGTGCTTGGCGTTGTCGGCACGGGATACGGAACGCTGCAGTACGTTCTCACCGGTGAGCAGCCGGTTGCGATCTCGATTCTGCTGGTGGTTGTGTTCGGCAAGATACTGACGACCTCGCTGACGGTCGGATCGGGCGGTTCCGGGGGGCTGTTCGGTCCCTCGATGGTAATCGGCGGCTGTACCGGCGTCGCGGTGGCTCAGTTCCTGCAGCCGCTTTTCCCGGCGGGTGTTATTCATCAGACGCAGGCATACGGCATCGTCGGCATGGCGGGATTCTTTGCCGGCTGCGCGAATGCTCCCATCTCGACCATCATCATGGTTTCGGAACTGACCGGCGAGTACAAGCTGCTCATTCCGACCATGTGGGTTTCGACGCTCTGCTTCCTGTTGATGCGGCGACACAACCTGTATCGCCAGCAGGTGCCGACGCGGCTTGAATCTCCGGCTCATCGCGGCGATTTCATCATCGATGTGCTCGAAGGAATTCAGGTCGAAGAAGTGTATCGTAAGGGAACCCTGCGGATGATCGCCCGTTCGACTCCACTGGAGAAGATTGTCCACATCGTGGCCGACACGCAGCAGCATTCCTATCCGGTGGTCGACGAGAACGGCCGGCTTGTCGGGATCTTTTCGTCCGATGACGTCCGGGCTTATCTCTACAACGAGACGATCTGGCGCCTCGCCAATGCCGAAGATGTGATGACCCTCAATCCGATCACGATTACGCCGGACGACAACCTGAATACCGCGTTGCGGCACTTTACGTCGAACAATCTCGATGAGTTGCCCGTTGTCTCATCGACCGACAAGGGGCGAATCCTTGGGATCCTCGGAAGGAAGGAAACGATTTCCTGCTACAACCGACGAGTCGTTGACCTCAAAAAGACTTACGACGAAGAAGACTCGGTGGTTTTGCCACCGGGGAGGGGGCCGTCGGCCTCGGCGTAGTGCTCCAGCATGCCGCGGGCGTGCTCGGCGATTTTCTCTCGCAACTCGGGAGGCTCCACGACTCTGGCTGTCGCACCGTATCCCAGGATCCACCAGGAAATCTCGTCCAGCCCTTCGACATCGACATGAAGATCGATGCTTCCATCGTTATGTCGCACGACTCGCTGGGTCTTGTGCCACTCAACTTCTGCGACATTCCCGGCCGTCTTCGGGGCGAAGTGAACGACAACGTGGTGGGCTTCTCCTTTCTCGCGGATCATTCTCCAGGCATTTCCAAAGTAGGAGGCCAGAGAAAAGCGAGCAGGAATTTTGTACGTCTTGCTGGAGAGGACGCGAACGTTCTCAAAGCGTTTGAGATGGAACGTCCTCACCTGCCGATGACGTGAGGATCGACCGATGACGTACCAGCTGCGGTGGCAGAAGTAGAAGCAGTACGGACTCAGCTGAGTCGAGACGGTCTTTCGATCCGTAAAGCTGTTGTATTCGACCTGAACCGGCGATCGGGACTTCATCGCCGCGCCGATCAGTTCATAAAAACTGCGCGTGTCCTCCAGATTCGCCCGCCCGTCGAGCGTGACCTTATACATGTCCAGAACTTCGGAGACCGTGTGGCGGATCTCACGCGGAAGCACGCTGGCGAGTTTGAAGGCGGCTGTTCGTGCCGATTCCAGATAGGGGATTCCGGTGCGGGAATCCGCGAGGTCCTGGCAAACGACCAGCAGGGCGAGGACTTCGTCGCCCGTCAGATCCGCCGGCAGGATAAACCGCGACTGCTCGAAGCGGTATGTCTGCTTCTTTTCGTCGAAATCGATCCTGAGCCCGGATTCCCGGAGGCTGTCGATGTCACGGAAAATCGTCCGCCGTGAGACCCCGCACTCGCGCGCAAGGTCCGGGGCGTTGACGGTTTTTCCCGACTGTAAAAGTGCTACGATTTGCAGCAGGCGTCGAACCCGCTCCATGGCCGCCATGCTGGTACCCTGTCAGTCCACTCTGGTTGTTGTGAGTTGTGGTGCGGGCATGCAGGCAGATCCCTTACAGGATCATCTTAGTTCTGCAGATGATTCCGAAAGAATCGATCGGCGTCCTCGACCACCTGGTCGAACCACGGGAGTTGATTCCAGCAGCCATGTCGTGCGCCCGCATAAACCGTTACATCGGTTGCGATATCGTGCTTCTTGAGCCGCTCACGCGACAGTTCATTTCGTTCGGGATGATCCAATTCTCCAACGAGAAACAGGATCGGGCAGTCGTCGGCCGAAATCTTCTGACACGCATCAGCGAGCTCATAGAGTTCAGGGGCCTGATCAATTGTCTGGCCGAGCCAGATGTTGGAAAACGATTGCGGTTGAGTCCGTGAACGCTCTGCCACACTCCCTGTCGTCATCTCCAGTGGACCAGCCATGACAATGGCCGCCTGCAGTCGCGAGGAGTGTCCTTCTCCCTGGCCCTGCAGTTCGCTGACATCCGAGCCGGTGGCCATCAGTCCAACCAGATGCCCGCCGGCGGAGCCGCCGATGGCTCCAATCTGGTCCGGATGCACGCGGAACTGGTCGGCATGGGCCCGCAGAAAGCGGACGGCGGCGCTGCAATCGTGAATCGCGGCAGGGAATTTCTCTTCTCCCCCCAGGCGATACTCGATTGCCATCGTGGTGTATCCCCGTTCGGCCAGAGCGATCGTCAACGCGCGAAACTTCGTCTTGTCTCCTTTAACCCACCCGCCGCCATGCACGACGATGATGGCTGGATTCTTCGGAGAACCCTTTGGGACAAACAGATCGGCCAGCAGCTTGCGGGAACCGTACTCGGCGTAGACGACATTCCGATGAGCTTCGATGCCGTCCGGAATCACGGTGTTCAAACGGCGTTCTTCTTTCGAGGCGGTCGTCTGTTCCGGCTCCGGCGAGCGCCCGCTGATATTCATCGCCTGACGGTACAGTCCCCCGAAGCCGGTAATATATAGTGACTGCATGTCGGGATCGCCGAATGTGCAGTTGATCGGGCGAGTCGGCGTCTGCAGTTTGTCGAGCAGATCGCCTTCGGTATTCCAGATCCAGACATCGGTCGCTCCACAGCAGTAGATGTTTCCAGCCCGGTCGGTGCACATTCCATCGGCCCCTTTCTCGGGACCATCGTCCATCACGGCGAACTTGCGACCTTCCGAGAGTTCTCCCGGCTGCTTCACGTCGAACGCCCAGATTTCCTTCGCCGCATAGGCCGAGACGTACAGGATCGATTCATCCGGCGAAAGGATGATTCCGTTCGGAGCATCGACCTGACCAACCACGGTTGATGACTTATGGTCGGGGGAGATGTAACAGACTTCGTTGCGAGCGGTGAGGGTGTAGTAGATCCCGCCATGCACGTCGACGACCAGATCGTTCGGACGGGCAGGTGGCTTGATGTCGGAATCGTGCTGATAAACGGTCTTCAGCTCTTTGCCGTCCAGCATCGCGATGCGACTGTTCGCGTTATCGGAGACGTACAGCGTTCCCCCGTTGAAGAACGTTGCGCTAATTCGAAACTCGTCCTTCAGGATGCTCGTCCACTTCTGTTGGCGAGGCCAGAACTGGAACAGCTTCTGTCCTTTTACATCGGGAACGTACAGGGCGCCCCGATCGTTCCACGACGGGCCATCCGCGAGCCCGAATTCGCTTCGAACCAGCTCCAGCTCCACGTCCCGATTGACGACGGGTTCGGCTCCACGCAGTGATGCCACCGCCAGCAGAGTGATTAGAAGAACATGTAGTGACAATCGCGTCATCAGTAAAACTCCTCGGCAGAGTGGCTTGTAACAGAAACGAAAATTCATGCAAATCGTCCACGCATCAATTGGCGAACATGCGACACAAATCGTGCCCGATTCGGCTCCATTCGGCAAGTCCGGGCCGAGAAGGCTTCAAGTCCAGTGTGAAATTGGGGGGAAGAGGGTGAGATGTCAAAGCGAACTTGATTTGTTCAGGTGGCGCAATCGGCCTCGTCGATACACGTCATGAGACAGGAATTTCCGCGTTGTTCGGCAATTCGGTCATTCTCAGTAGAAAACGTCGGACATGAACTTCGCCCTAGCGATGTCGGTTCCGTGAGGAGTCGTCAGCGTCGGAATTCCCGGGTCGGTTCGGCAACCCAACTGTGCCCAACTTGCAGGCCGACAATTTTTAATGAGGAAGAGTACGATGCCTGGACTTCACCTTGGCCGTCGACAACTTCAACCGATCAGCCTGGCTCTCACCCTGACGCTGGCTGCCTGTATCTGTGGATGCATCGGGAAAGGATTCAGCTTCCCCGGCTTCGGTTCTAAAGCCGACGAGCCCGGAACGGCGGAAGTCGAGCTGGAACGCCCTCTTGAATCGACGCCCGTCTCGAGTGCCGATCTGCCGCATGTTGCTCAGAACAACATCAACCTCGGCGAAGGGCAGGCTGAACTCAGTTTCGAGCAACTTGAAGCGGAACTGAATGCGGCCAGCTCGGGCGTGATGAACGTCTCGACCATGCAGCAGGACTCTTCCGACGAAATCGACGCGGCCTTCCTTCTTCAGGAGAAGATGGCCGATTCGGAAAAGACGGAGTCCACAAAGATCGGCCCGTATCAGGATCTGGTCTCTTCGGTCGATTCCGGCGAGTCGAACCTCGATGCCCTGCGTAACAGCCTGGAAGAGTTGAATGCGACCAGCACGTCGCTCGATTCTCTGCCGACATCAGCTGAACAAAGCCAGGTTGCTGAACAGGTTGTCGTGCAGCTGGAGAACTCGATCGAAGAAGAGGAGATGATCGAACCGATCATCACCCCGGCTCAGACGAACACGCCGGTCGCCGAAACGACGGGAACTGTTGACGAAGAATTTCCCTGGGCGAATGGAACGGCCAACGCCGCTCCAGTGGTCGATCGGATGAAAAACATTCTGACCAAGGCGACGAATGTGGCTCACGAGGGAAGCCGGCTCGGAACCCAGAAGATTGCCGAGACTGCTCACACCGTGATTCAGAAAACGCAGTCGGTCCTGACTCCGGAAGAGGTGACCGCTGAACAGGTTCTGGCGGAAATGAAGGCTCGTCAGGAAGAACGTGATCAGCGCCGCGCCGCGGCAGTCGTCATCGAGCCGGAACCGGGTATGGCCGAGGTGGAATCTGAGTTGCCGGCTCCGGTCGTCATCGATTTGAGTCGCGACTGGATCAACACGCCGCAGCCGAAGGTCGAAAAGAAAGATTCAATCACTCAGTTCGCGGAATCGACCGTTTCGGCGAATCGTCCGGCTCAGCTGCCGATTATCACGCCGGCTTTGCAGACTCCTGTCGCCGAGCCGACCCCGGAACCGAGTGTCCCTCAGCAGCCGATTCTCGGCTCGCCGGAACCTGCTCGGGAACCGGAACCGGTTCAGCGGGATGAGGAGATTGTCCGCCTGGGCGATGTACAGGTCGACAATGCCGGCCCACAGATGGTGAGTGGAACGGCTGACTCGATCCCGATGCTCGGTGCTCCTCGACTTGAAGCTTCGGCTGCCCCAGCTGTTCAACTGGGTGGCAGCGGATCGGATGCTCCGTTGCTGATCGCTCCGGGAGAAGCTGCCTCGAGCGACAACGGAGCGGACTTCGATGAGTTCGCCGCCTCGTTCGGGGATGCCACGGTGACCACTGCTCCGGTGATCAAAGAAGCTCCTCTGCTGATCGACGAAGAAGAATTGAAGCAGGAAGCCCAGATTGATAACGCCGTTTCGTCCACGCATCTGACAATTATTGTCTGCGGGACCGCCTTCCTGGCGATGCTGCTCGCTCGCTGGCGACGCTGATTCAAAAGAATTCTCGACACGGACAGAGAACGCGGAAACGGGAGGCAGAAGTGATTCTGCCTCCCGTTCTGCATTGATGGACGTCTGGATGTGTGAGAACTGACTCTGGTCGGAGTGCAATCTTTGTAAGTCGAGGCAATGCTCTCAAAAACGACTGATCGGATGGTACGGGTTACGCCGATTTTAACTGAGGGGATCGGCATGCTTCATGGGGGGGCCGCCGGATTCTGTATTCGATGTGCTCACGGCTGGGACTGCAAGACGTGGAACGACTCGGCGCTGCTCACACGCGCGCTGCTCGCTCAACTCTCTATTGGCTGGCGAGTAGCCTTTATCGTGTTTCCTATCAGGTTGGCCCAATGAACGTTACGCCTGCCATTCTCGGCGGAATCTTTATGGCAACCTCGATGGGGCTGCTGCATGCCGGTGAATTGACTCCGGGCGAACCCGAACCACAGGTTCAGGAACAGCTTCGCGACAGCGTCAATCGCCTGCAGACATTCGACAGCGATGTCGATCGCGGAAAAATGTACGGCGATGCCGACCGGGACCGCGAAATCGCCCGCATGCTGCCGAACTTCCGTGTCGTCCGTGAAGGCAGTTCCGATCGAAACCTGAAAGACCAGGCGATCGCACGGCTCGAGCGGACGCGACTGACGCAGTCAGGACGGCAGACCGCTGAGCAGATGGTCGACAAGATGAGTCTGTTCCGCCGCCTGCCCGAAGTCCGCTTCGAAATGGATCCGGTTGCCTACGACTACTTCATAGGCAACCCGGATGTCGTGGTCGGTCTCTGGCAAACGCTTGGTATCTCTGCAATTGAACTTCGCCCAGCCGGGAAGTATCAGTTCCAGATGAACAACGTTGACGGAACCAACAGCAAAGTCTTTTTCCTCAAACGCAGTCAGACCTCGAACATCGTCTACTGCGAAGGAGAGTTCCAGAGTCCGTTCCTGAAGAATCCGATTACGGCTAACGGGCTCATCTGCATCAATGCTCGCTTCGAGAAAGACAAAGACGGAACTACATTCGTCCGCCATTCGGCCGACGTCTTCGTCGCCTTCCCGAATCTGGCCATTGAGGCGGCTGCGAAGATGATTTCCCCGGTCAGCAATTACATTGCGGACCGCAATTTCCAGGAGATCAGTCTGTTCATGCACTCGATGTCTCTTTCGATGGCCCGCCAGCCCCGTTGGGTGCAGGAACTCGCCGGCAAACTGCAGGGCGTCATGCCTGAGCAGGCTGCCGAGTTGAATGAAGTGACCCTCAAGGTCTACGAGAACGACCAGGCTCGCCTGGCCCGCCGCTGGGAGGAGTTCGAAGAACCGATCCAGTTGAAGTAGATCGGGCCAGTTGTCTACGGAACCGAGAGAGTCTTTCGAAGTCACTCCTGTCGGTGACACAAGTGCACTTCGGTGGGGAGCGGGAGTTGGCCCGGAGAGCGTTGAGCCCCCATGGACGGAGCGCTGGTCCCGTCCTATGATCGAGCCTAAAGACTTCAGAGTTCGATTAGGGACAGTTCTGTGCGCGATTTGCTTCTCATGCTGGTGGCTTCGATGGCCGCTTTTGTAATCCCCTTCCAGGCCATTGTGAATGGACGGCTGGGGATCGCCCTCAACAATCCGCTCTTTGCCGCATTCTTTTCGTTCCTCGGCGGAACCGTCGCACTGAGCATCCTCCTGCTGGTCACGACGCCCGGAATTCCGTCCTGGCCGCAGGATGCGACAATCCCCTGGTATCTGTTCATCGGCGGGTTGTTCGGCGTCGTCTTCGTTACTACGGTCCTGGTGGTCACCCCCAAAATCGGTCCGGCCA
Source organism: Planctomycetaceae bacterium (assembly GCA_017795105.1). Lineage (GTDB taxonomy): Bacteria > Planctomycetota > Planctomycetia > Planctomycetales > Planctomycetaceae > Rubinisphaera. The sequence continues at coordinate 2,475,441 of CP051247.1, read as the reverse complement.
ACGTCCTCGCCGCGACAGTCGTGGGCCAGCTGTTCATGGCGATTATCATCGACCACTTCGGCATTCTCGGCGTTCCGGTCATTCCGGTGTCTCTCCCGCGAGTCCTCGGCTGCCTCATGCTCCTCGGCGGCCTCCTGCTTATTCAAAGCCGCTAAGCAAAGTCGCGCCGTCTGCCGCTCGTCCCGAAGAAAAGTAGGGGCCGCTGTGCGGCCGCGCATTGTGCGTTTTGGCAAGCAATCAGGTGTCATCGTTCTGAGAAGCTTCGGGGAGCAACGAAGCTCCGTTCTGCGTTCCACCCGGTCACCGCGTCCGCTATGTGGGTCTACCTCTGTAGAGTGGTTGTCGTGTTGCAGAGGGAACGCCAACCCGAAGCGTGAGCAAGGGTGCCGCCGATCTGGACCTTGGTTACGCATCCGGTAAGGAAAGAGCAGGGACGACAGGGTAGGGTGCGTCTTGACGCACCAGATCAACTTCTGCGCTCACCATCAACGTCGCCACGATGCCCGATTCGCTCTCTTCGCGGCAATAGGCAAAAGTCAGTGGTCGTGAGATCGCACTGCTGGGCAAGCCAGCAGTGGCACCCTTCGCAGGACAAGGCTCCCGCCATCCGTGTTCGCGATGGATATTGTCCGCATGGGAGCTTATTAGGAGGTGCCGCCGCTAGTAAAGCAAGGATACCTGATTGTTATGAGGAACACGCAATCCGCGTCCGCACAGCAGACCCTACGTTGGTCCACTTCGGTGGAGTGGTTCTCGCATTGCAGAGGGAACCCCAACCCGAAGCGTGAGCGAGGGCGTCGCCGATCTGGACCTTGGTTACGCTTCGGGTTGAGAAGGGAGTGAGGCAGGGTGTCAACTGGGGTGGAGGTGGTTCATCTCACCGATTGCGCCAAAGAATGGCTTCCGGGAGGTTCATGGCCTGCCAGGTTTCGTCGATCTCTCCCCGGAAGCGGCTGGCATCGACCGGGTAGCCGCGGGTGGCTTTCACGGTAGGGCAATGCTCGGCCCAGTAGCGATTGAACTGTTCCATGCAAAGTTCCCGGACATACTTGGCCATCATGGACGCGACGGCGACCGGGAGAAAGCGTTCGCTGTTCACCGAGAACGACAGCGATATGTTCTGACAGCGATAGCGACTCAACTTCTGCGACTCTGCTTCGGTCATAAAGAAGTGGTCTGGGAAAGCGTCGGTCAGATAAGGAAGATACCGGTTTCGGCCCCCATGCTTGTCGGCCATCACTTCGACCTTGGCGTCTTCTGCGGGCCAGATGTTCTGCAGAAGTGTCAGGGTTTCGCGCGTCAGAACTTCGCTTTTGTTGCCGTATTTTACGGTCAAGTCGTTGAAGACCTCCGGGCAGACGAGCCGCACGCGAACTGCTTCGAGCCGTATCTGCGACTGAGAAAAACCGCGCAGAACGGTCGACGACGCCAGCGAGATATCTGACTCATCAGCCGCCAGTGGAAGGCCGAAGTCTTCGCACTGATACCACGGCTGCCGCTCGAACGCATCGGGCAGCTGGCCGCCGAGCAAAGAACTGAGCAGCCGACTGAATCCGAGCGGTCCGACGGCATCTCGCTGTGTCTCATCGAGGGTGCCAAACAGGCTCATCACAGACCGTTCGAGTGCCGCCAGCCCACGGCTTGAGGAATAAACGTCCTTCGAGTCCCCGACATGGAGCCGGGGATCGTCCCGTTTCGGCTGGTTTGTCAGAACCTGCTCCAGCCTGTCCCAGAGTGTGTCGACAGGCATGCGAGGCGGAACAGACCAGAGGGTTGCTCCAATCACCAGCGGTCCCAGCTTGGGACCATAGCCGGCTTCATCCAGGCCAATGAGATAACGCGTTTGTGGCGGACGGACGGTGCTCATCGAACCTCCGTCAGTTTCCGCTCAAGGGGATCAAGGGGTTTGCAGACGCAGCAGGCCGATGGCACCGAATTGTGGTTCCGCGGTGGTTTGTCCGTTCCAGCTCTGGACTCCTTCGCCGGGGAGAATTCGGGAGAGAGAAACAGCCCAGACCGGATTCCGTTCTCGCCCTGTGGGTTCGAGTTGAGCCCGGGGAATGGCGATCTCAACCTGCCAGCTCTCGGTGTCCCCTTCGCAGGCGACATACCATTCCGGATTCCAGCTTTCATCCTGTCCACAACGTTCTCTCGTGTACCCTCGCTGATCGACCTCAAACACATACGCGGTCTGATAGTCCCGATCGACATCAATCGAGAACTGCAGTCGGTCGTAGCCGCTCAGGTCGGCATCATAGTGGCGGCCCCCCTGGGTCGGCAAATCGGCTGGCAGATTCGCACGTCTCGGGAACCGTCCCGCCAGATAGAAGTATTCTTCGTCGAATGTGCAGAGGACAATCGGCGTTTCGTCGGCCGAAGCATTCATTAACGAGGGCTGTCCCACGGTCGGTTTGAGACGCAGTTCTTCCGCGGTCGCCCAGCATTCTTCGGTGATTTCCGCATTCAATCGCGGGGGAGCCTTCGCGTTCAGGCAGAGGCTGAACCGGCCCGGCGGCAGACCATCCTGACTCTGCAACCAGAACTCCCCTTCGGCGATGCGAAGACGCGGGTTACGAACCTGCCGCTCATCGAGTTCCTGACCCAACAGGAAGTGGCCATACATTTCATTTGCGGCTCGATCGGCTCCCTGTTCGCGGAGCAGGGCGGCCAGAGAGAACTGTACCTCCGCGGTCGCGGCGACCTGGGGGTGATCGGTCTTCAGGAACTCATAGAGGGCAATCGCCTGCTTCCGCCAGGTCGCTTCCCAGGCCGACCGTTCTTGTTGACTGCCGCTCGAGATCGAAGCCGCAACTTCCGTGGTGGTCACTGCCGGCGTGATCGGATTGAGTGCGTCGTCGATCTCGTCTCCGGCGACCTGTTCGATTCCTGAAGGTTTGCCGGATGGAGTCGCAGCGTGAAATTCGTTTTGCAGCTTTCCGGCACCGCGGCCCTGCAGACGGAACTGTCGCATCTCCCGGGAACTCCAGAGTTGAATCAACTCCAGTGCCGCGGTTCCTGCAAGGGGTTGAGCCGGATAATCTTCGACAATTCGGGACAGCACTGCTTCGCAGTAATCCCAGTCATGATTCGTGCGATACTCGCAGGCGAGCTCGTAAAGTTGCGTCGTGGCCTGTTGCTGCGTCATGCCTCGGACGAAGTCGTTCAGCTGAGCGACGGTCTGGGCAGCCGTCTGCTCTTCGGAAAGATTCTTCTTCACATAAGCATGCAGGTTTCGCTGGCGACGGGCCACTTCTTCCCCACGCCGGTCGGCTTCATCGGTCGGCAGCTGCACACGTCGGGCATCGCTCCCCGGACCGAGCACGATTCCGGTAAACAAATCCTGCATCCGCAGATTCTGAGGCACCGGCGTCATGCCGGAAACCGTGTAGCTTTCAAACATCGGAGGTAGAGCTTCCGGGCCCGCAGTCATGCGGAAAGCCGGCACGGCCGCCGAGCGGACCGATTGCTTCAGGCGCGGCAGGTACTCGCTGTTATCGAGCACAACATCGCCACCTTGACCGGCGCGGTTTCGCAGCACGACGCGAGCAACCGGCCAGGGATCGAGGCCCGTCATAGTCTTCAATTGCGGCACAGCGGTCGGATCACCGGCCATGCGGATGGCATTCTCAAGAGCCTGCTGCATCATTTTGCCTGCCTGATCCCCTTCGACCGGGGCATCGAGCACGACCACGGTCGGACGATACGTTCGCAAGTCGCGGACGAGATGAATCAGAACCTGTTCGGAAAGCAGACCATCGGTCGCCTGGTTCCAGCGAGCGATCAACTGCTGTTGATTGCCTCGCAGTTCCGGCAAATCGAGGGGAAGCGTCCAGCCGGTCAGGCTGGCATTGCCTGCCGAGATCTGGGTGGCCGCCTCAAGTCGTAACGACTGAGCCACGGCTTCATGCGAGCGTTCTTCACCCGGCGACAAGGCCACGATTCCGGAGCGGTATCCATGATGCCCACTGTAGCGGGCAATCAGACTGAAGGATGCTTCATCGGGGACGGTCGCGAACTGAAGCAGCGCAAGCCGACGGGAGGGGCCACCGGCCAGTTGCCAGCTGTTGCCGCCATCGGTCGTTTTGACAACCGTTCCGAGTTCTCCCACGGCATAGCCATGGGAATCATCGACAAAGGTGATGGCATTCAACGGAGCGGTGGAAGGTGTCGGCACCATTTGCCAGGTCTGGCCACCATCGTTGGATTTCAGAATCGCGCTGCCGGGGTGCCCGACCATCCACACCGAATCGCCACGAAAGGCGACATCGTGGAAGTCCATGATCCGCTGCAGTTCTTCAGGGATCTCGCGCGGCGGGTCCTGCCAGGAAGCTCCGCCGGGGGAAAATCGAATCAGGCCACCCTGACCGACCAGCCAGCCACGGGCTGAGTCGTCGATGGCCACCGATCGAATGGCTTTCCGGCCCCAGTTGATGCCGGGATCGAGAAACAGCTGATTGCCGCCGAAGAGTGCAACGCGGCCCTGTTCGCCTACCAGCACGCCGCTGTCGTGATCGGTGAAACTTCCGGCCAGCCAGCGAAACTGCCGCGGATGGGTGACGCCCCGCCAGGTCTTGCCGCCATCGGAGGTTCGCCAGATGCCCGACGGATTCTGGGGGGAGGGTTCGCCACAGACGATGCCGTGACTGAGATCGAAGAACTGCAGATGCTGGATGTAGCCAAGATCGATGGGCGCCTGGATGGTCCAGGACTCGCCGCCATCGCGGGTGGCGAGTACACAGCCCTGCGTGGTGCGTCCGTCGGCGGCAATCGCGCCGCCAGCGATCCAGCCGATGCGATCGGTCAGAAACTGCACCGCTTTCCAGTCACATGCCACAGGTGTGGGCAGAAGTTCCCACGTCTGGCCGCCATCGGTTGTCTTGCGGACCGTTCCCCGCGTTCCGACCGCGAAGCCGAGCGACGGCCCGACGAACGAGACATCGTGCAGTGTCGCGTCATCCTGAAGCACGATCTCTTCGGGCGTCAGCGGAGGAGCAGCCGGTTTGTCTGCGGCGACCACCGGAAGGGCGCAGGTACAAAGCAGGAGCAGCAGCCAGCCGGCTGCGCGAGCACGTCGTCCATGACCATGCATGAGTATAACTTTCCGGTTCTCCCGAACCGGCCCGGATCGGACTTCCTGACAGATCAGACCGTTTCGTTTATGGAGGAATAGATTCAGAGTTCACTGAGATCGGGTGTATTCATCATCTCTTCGTGTCCCCGCAGTTCGAGGACCGATCGCTTGAGGTAACGTCGTCCTTCGTCGAAACGGGGAATTTGAGCGCGGAACTGCTCGTAGTTCTGAGCGATGAGATCGGGGCGGTTCTCGCCATCGATCAATGATCGCGTCAACGCCAGGAGTGCCGGCTCCATCTTTTCGCGAATCTCTTCCGAAACGTGCCGGGCGGCATTCCGACAGGCTTTGGTCAGCTTCTGAACGTCTTCACGATCCGCTTTTCGATCGGCCTCAGACAACTGCCGCATCGCCGTCGAGCATTTTTTATGAGCCAGCTGGGTCACATCGACGAGTCGACCAAACGGGCTATGCGTCGAGGTCGAGCTGATCTCCCGTTCCTGAGCTTTCTTCAACCCGCGTGTGGCCGCTTCCAGTTCGGGATTAATTGCCAGAGCCGCCTGATAATGGGCAATGGCCAGCCGATTGTTATTCAGGTCGAGATAGGCGTTCGCCAGATTCAGGTGCGCCTGATCGAACTGGGGATTCAGTTTGATCGCCTCTTTATACGCCGGGACGGCTAGTTCAGGATGTCCCGCATGGCGATGAGCAAAGCCCAGATTGTAGTAAGCATCGAAGTTCTGCTTGTCCCGCTGAATCGCTTTACGAAGCACGGAAACCGCCTGCGGATACTGCTTGAGCCGGTTATAGACCGCCCCCAGATTCGTCAGCGGCTTGGAGCTCGTGGGGTTCTCGTCAGAGATCTGCTGATAACAGGCACACGCCTGCGCGAAATCCTTCGTACGAAAATAGCACATCGCACGCATTTCAAGGACGTCGAGCATCTCGTGAGCGGGCAGACCACTCACCGCTTCGAGCACCTCCAGCGCTTCCGCATACTGACGCTGGCGAATCAGCGTCAGTGCTTCCGTTTTCGTCTGTTCCAGCATGCCGGGTGCCATCGAATCTCCCTGAGTAAGCACACAGACCGATCAATCAGCACGACTTGACAATGTGCGGACTCCGCCTGAACAGGCAGGTCACAGTCACTGTAGACGCGATATGAAATGATAAGCGGCTACAAATGCGTTGTAAATTAGTGTTCGCCGCGTTGGCGCAATTTCGCCAGGAGTTTCTTCCTAAACTCCTACACTAGAGGACCTTAGTGCACTGAACAAAGCTCTCTGGCTGAATGCGCGGCGAATTATAGCGGATCGCCGCTCATTCAGGCAAAGCGATTTTCAGCGGGCCTCGATGCGGTCTTTGCCGACCCACTTTCGCAGGACTTCCGGTACGACAACGCTGCCATCGGCCTGCTGGTTATTCTCCAGCAGTGCGATCAGAGCCCGCGTTACGGCGACAGCGGTTCCGTTCAGGGTGTGCACGAACTGGGTCCCTTTAGTTCCCGGCGTCTTACAGCGGATATTCAGCCGGCGGGACTGGTAATCTGTGCAGTTTGAGCAGCTCGTCACTTCGCCATATTCGCCAGCTTCTCCCCGTCCCGGCATCCAGGCTTCGAGGTCGTACTTGCGATACGCCGGACCACCCATGTCTCCCGTGGCAATATCGAGGACGCGGTACGGAATCCCCAGTCCCTGAAAGATCTCTTCTTCGATCTTCAGAATCTGCTGATGGAACTCATCCGACAACTTGGTATCGGGAGCGGCGAAGCCGAAGATTTCGACCTTCGTAAACTGGTGCACGCGGTAGATGCCGCGCGTCGCCCGGCCGTGAGCCCCGGCTTCGGTCCGGAAGCAGTGCGAAATTCCGGCGACTTTGATCGGCAGGGTTTCGATGTCGACGACTTCATCTTTCAACATGCCGCCGAGCGTGATCTCAGCCGTGGCGACCAGATTCAGATCGGAATTCTCGACCGAATAAATCTGAGCCTCATTGCCGCGGGGATTGAAACCGATCCCTTCCAGCACCTCATCGCGGGCCAGGTCGGGGGTCGTCATAATGGTGAAGCCCTCGGCCAGCAGTTTCTCGACGGCGTATTGCACCAGAGCCAGCTCGAGGAGAACGCCTTCGTTCTTCAGGAAGTAGAAGCCGTGCCCGGCGACTTTGCCGCCCGCGTTCAGATCGAGCAGATCGAGCTTCTCGGCGAGGTCGACGTGATCGAGCGGCTTGAAGTCGAAGTTGGGCTTCTCGCCGACTTCGCGAACCGTGACCGAATCATCCTCGCTGCGACCGACGGGGGAGTCGGGATGGGTCATATTCGGAATCTGCGACTGGATGTCCCGCAGCTTCTGCTCGACCTCTTTTTGTTGCTCTTCGACCTTGCCGACCTGCTCGCGGAGCTCTTTCCCCTGAGCGATCAGCTGCGGCTTCTCTTCCTTGGAGGCCTTGGGGATGCGGCCGGAGACTTCCTTCTGTTCGGAACGCAGTTTGTCTCCGGTGGTGATCAGTTCGCGACGCTGATCGCGAAGAGCGATCAGGGCATCGAGGTCGACCTGGATGCCACGGTTTTCACAATTCTGGCGAACCTGGTCGAGTTCATCACAGATAAACTGCAGATCGAGCATGATACAATTTCAACTGGTGAGCAGACGGAAAGAAAAACAGCCGCCCCCGCGGGCAGCAGTGAGCTCGGATTATGGCAGACACCCGCCCGGCTGTCACCACTGGTTCATCGACGTATCAAATTCAACAGGCGCGAACCTGGCTGGCCCTCAAAACGACGCGGCGATCTGCTGCAGAGCCTCCGCCAGTTTCTCAACCTGTTCTCGAGTGGACGTGCTGCCAAAGCTGACCCGCACCGTTCCCCCCAGCTCGGCTGTTCCCAGCCATCGATGAGCCTGCGGAGCACAATGAAATCCGGTTCGGACTTCGATCTGGAAGTACTCATCCAGAATCGTGCCCACCACCCGCGGATCCTGCCCGTCGACGTTCAGGCTGAGCACACCGACACGTTGCTCTTCCGGAAGTTCCGGCAGATAGACCGTGATGCCCGGAATCTCCCCGAGCCGCTCCAGACAGAAGGACATCAACTCCCGCTGATGGTTCGCATCGCCTGCGATCGACTCCCGCGACATCGCCTCCAGAGAGGCCGCCAGACCGATCAGTCCGGGAACATTTCTGCTGCCCGATTCATACCGATACGGCAACTCCGCCGGCTGGACTGCCTGCTCGCTCTGTGTGCCCGTCCCGCCGAACTGCAGGGGAGGAATCCGGTCCTCAAGCCCCGGCTGCATGTAGAGAAATCCGGTCCCGAGTGGAGCGAGTAAGCCTTTGTGGCACGGAGCGGCCAGCAGGCTGCAGCCCATCTCCTGCACATCGATCGGCAGATGGCCGACCGTTTGAGCGGCGTCGATCAACGACAGGATTCCGCGTTCGTTTGCCAGCTCGCAGATTTCGTGCACTGGCTGAATCACGCCCGTGACGTTTGAAGCATGCACGCAGCAGATCAGCTTCGTCTCCGGCGTGATCGCCGCGCGAATATCGTCCGGGGCAATTCGCCCATCCGCCCGCGGTTCGACTTCAGTGATCGTCACCCCGCGATCCGCAGCAGCAGCCAGAGGACGCAGCACCGAGTTGTGCTCCCAGCTCGTGACAATCACGTGTCCCGGCTCTTTCCAGAGACAACCGAGGGCCAGGTTGAGTGCTTCGGTGCCGCTGGTCGTGAAGACGACGCGATCGGCCGATTCCGCATGAATCAACGAGGCCAGCTTCTTCCGCCCGGCTTCAATTTCCTGCCCGATCGCGACAGCTCGGCGATAACTCCCGCGACCAGCCGAAAGCCCTTCCTCCTGAAGATACCGGGCAATCCGCGCAGCAACACGCTCTGGCTTCGGGGCACTCGTGGCGGCATGATCGAGATAAATGACATCGTCCATGCCGGCATTCTAGTGAGCACCACGTAACGCGGCGAGAGTGCCGATCAACTGCACCGGGGCCGGGTGAGGCTGTCAGGAATTCAGTTCTTCGTACTCGTGAACCAGACGCCAGACCGCGAGGGAAAAGGACGGAGCATACTGCTCGATCAGTCCCTCGTATTCGTGCAGGTACACATACACCGGCCCATCCGGGTTGGCGAGATCAATCAGCATCTGGTCGCCGTCGGCGTGGGCCCAATAATCTGCAAACACCAGATGACGAGTGTCGGAAGCGTGCTGGTCTGAAACCCAAAGCAGCGCGGTGACGTATCTCCCGTCAGCATCCATCCCGCCAATCTCGTAACCATCGTCAATTTTGAGATAACGAGCCATCTCAAGGAACTCTCGATACTCAACTGGAAGCGGGTGTTCGAGTCCTGCCTCCAGCCTGGAGATCTCTTCCGCCGTGGCCCCTTGCGTGGGAACGCAGGGGAAACCAGAAAGACGCTGGCAGCCATTTTCTTCAACGAGGGACCGTGCCTTCTCGAGTGCGGAAGAAAATCGCTCCGCAACAGTCATCGATTCTGCCGGGGAGAAATCGAAATCGGGGAGGATCGTCGTCATCGGGTGCTTTCTCTCACAGGGTCAATTGAAGTCGCCGGGTGCCATGCTTGCATCGCGAAGCAGGGCGAGCATGCCCGAAACGCCAGCTACTTCCAGAAATACTGAGGGACTGTCGTCAAACGACGAAAAGAAACGGGTCGAGTCATGGAAGGTCCATACCATCTCAACCTGCAAGCAGAGTCCACCGCCTTGCTTGCCCTGCATCTTCGATGCGATGCCAAGCATGGCACCCCGAGGCGAAAGTCGCAACGTCTAACTGATAATCTCATGCACGACTTTGCCGTGGACGTCGGTCAGACGCATATCCCGGCTGCTGTGGCGGACGGTGAGGCGTTCATGGTCGATGCCGAGCAGATGCAGCATGGTCGCGTGCAGGTCGTGGATCTGCAGTTTGTTCTCGATCGCGTAGTAGCCGTATTCATCGGTCGCACCATAGGCCATGCCCCCTTTCACGCCGCCGCCGGCCATCCAGACCGTGAAGCCGGACGGGTTGTGGTCGCGGCCGTTGGTGCCCTGAGCCATCGGCGTGCGGCCGAACTCGCCGGCCCAGATAACGAGCGTGTCGTCGAGCATGCCGCGTTGCTTCAGATCTTTCAGCAGAGCGGCGATCGGCTGGTCGACTGCGCGGGCGTTGTTCTCGTGGCCCTCCTTCAGATTGGAATGCTGGTCCCAGCGGTCGCCACGAACAGCCGGGCAGGTCAACTCGACAAATCGCACCCCTCGTTCCACCAGCCGGCGGGCCACGAGACATTGATGCGCGTACGTTCGCGTCTGCGGGAACTCGGCTGACATGCCGTAGAGCTCCTGCGTCTCTTTCGACTCGCCGGTTATGTCCATCAGGCCGGGGACGGACGTCTGCATGCGATAGGCAAGTTCGTAATTGGCGATGGCCGATTCAATCGCATCGTGGGGACCGGTCTGTTGAAGCAGCGTTTTGTCGAGCTGCCGCATCAGAGCCATCTTCCGCTGCTGCCGATCCGATGATGTCTCACGCGGCACGATATCGGCGACCGGCACTGATCCCTGCTTGAAGAGCGATCCCTGGTAAGTCGCCGGCAGGAAGCCATTGTGAAAGCAGTCGAGCCCGCCAGGGGGAATCAGTCCGCCATTCAGAACGATGAAGCCGGGCAGGTTCTGCGATTCGGTGCCAAGTCCGTAGCAGGTCCACGCACCCATGCTCGGCCGCCCCTGCAGACCATGCCCGGTGTGCAGGAAGTAGTTCGCGTTGGTGTGTTCGGGGAAGGCCGAGGTCATCGAGCGGATGATGCAGAGGTCATCGATGCATTCGGCCGTGTGCGGGAACAACTCGCTGACCGGCAGGCCACATTCGCCGTAGTTGCGGAACTTCCAGGGCGACTTCAGCACCTTGCCAATGTTGTCGAATTGAGTTGCCTGAACTTTCGCCTTGATCGGGTTGCCGTGTTCCTTCTCGAGCAGAGGCTTCGGGTCGTAAGAATCGACCTGCGACACGCCGCCGTCCATGTAGAGAAAGATGACACTCTTCGCTCGCGGCGTGTGATGCGTTCCGGTCGTCCGTAAATCGCCGGCGGCAAAGGCATCACTCATGAGCGCACTCAGAGCGGCCGCCCCGAAGCCGTTGGCCGACTTCTGCAGAAACTCCCGTCGCGGCATCGCTGATCGAAATCTCATTTCAACACCTCAACTTGCTTCAATTCGTAGGCTGGGACAGCCGCAGGCGTCTCCCAGCAATTGTGCGTTCCAGAGCATGCCCACGCGAGCGTGGGCAAGGCACCCGACTTTATGTTTGGTCGTTTTCGTGTGGCACTGGCTGTGCCAGTGCATATGAATGTTTTTCGTCCGGTTTCAAATCACTGGCAGAGCCAGTGGCACCCGTCGAATACTGTCTATCGAATGAACATAAATTCCTTGGCGTTCATCAGAACCTGGCAATAGTCCTGCCAGACTTCCCGTTCGGCTCGGCCGGCGGCCAGTTCTCCGTTGAGGAATTCCCGACCAGTGGTCACTTCAACCTCGGTTGGCTTACGGCTGTAGGCGGTCAGGTACAACTGCGTGATCCGCTCTTCGATCGAGAGTTCCGGCTGGTCGAGGATGTGCGTGGCCCACAGATCGGCCTGCAGCCAGGCGAAGTCGTTGTTCATCATCACCAGAGCCTGAGCAGGCACGTTCGAGACGCTGCGACGTCCGGTGGTGGTCAATGGGAGTGGATAGTCAAAAGCCAGGAACATCGGCGAAAGGAAGTTTCGTCGGACTTCGAGATAGATGCTGCGGCGGTTATTTCCGTTCAGAGGACCCGACGCTTTCGGACGTCCTCGCCCCTGCATGAACGGCGTCAGGTAGGTCGGAACAGGCGGGCCGAACTGTGTTTCATCAAGCGTTCCGGCGACAGCGAGCATTGAATCGCGAATCGCTTCGGCTCCGAGACGACGCACCGGCATACGATGCAGAAGCACGTTCTGTGGATCGGCTTCCTGACAGTCGGGGCGAATGTCGCTGCTCATCTGATAGGTGGCGGTCGTCATCAGTTCGCGGTGCAGCCATTTCAGCGAACGGCCATTCTCGCGGAAGCGAATCGCCAGCCAGTCGAGCAGTTCCGGATGCGACGGGGGCGTGCCCATTCGTCCGAAATCGTCCGGCGTTGGAACCAGACCCCGTCCGAAATGATGCTTCCAGATGCGGTTCACAATTACCCGGTCGAACAACGGGTTCTCCGGCGAGGTGATCGCTTCGGCCAGTTGCAGTCGCCCGCTCTGATCAGCCGGGATATCTTCCGGCGTGCTGCCGAGGACGCTGAGAAACTGTCGGGGGACTTCGTCGGACGGTTTGCCGGGATTGCCCCGAATCAACAGCGGAGAATCGATTGGACTGCCATCGACCATGGCGATGCCGAGGACCGGTGTTTCGAGCTGTTTCTCCAGCGAGGTCCGTTCGACGTAGAGGGCATCAAGCCATTCCGGTCGTGGCTGCGTCATGTCGCCGGTCTGCTGCTGATCGAGGAGTCCGTTGACCAGATCAATCGCCAGTTCGTCCGGCTGACGGCCGCCCGTTTCCATCGTCCGCACGTTTTCGAGGCTGTTCGAAACGAGTTCCGCGAACGCAGTTCGAAACGCGGCGGGGGAATTGATCGCCGGATTGTCGAGCAGTGCGATCAGTTCTTCATGTGCAGGAGAAGCCGGTTGCTGGCCATCGGAGAAGCGGACTTCGTTGACGGCAAGGTGACCGCGGTCTTCGTCCATGAACTCAATATAGGCCCGGTGTCCGACCCACTTGGAAACATCCTGTCGTTTCCAGTGCGGCTTTCCGCTGGCTTCGATCTTCAACGAAAGTTGACCATAGATTGGCGCGCGAGCCTGCTGGAAACAGTCGATGATCAGATGGATCTGGCCATCCTTGAGCCGGCCGTCGTGTCGAACTTCAGTCAAACGGTTTCCATTGGTTCGCGTGACATGGTAATCGATGAACGGTTTGTCGATAACAAACGTCGGCGTCCGCAGCACACCATAAGTCATGCCGCTGGCTGCACCGGAGTGGACCTGATGCCGAGGCACGAGGCGCTCCAAAGGATGCCAGGGATCGGCCGAGAAAAGGAAGTCGACACGATCTCCGGTTGCGGCGAACGACTGCCCCTGAGGAATCCACGAAGCCGGCATCCCGGTTCGAAAATCCTCGTAGACGGTCGACTGCTTCTCGTAAGCGGCACAGGCAGAATTATGTTGCCGCAACTGCCGGAGAAGTTTCTGCTTCGCATTGTTGAATTGCTTGCCGTCGTTCAGTGAGGCGAGCCGCTTCCAGGCGGTCCACGGCTGCGACAGATCGTTGGCGGCTGGATCAGCGATCGCAAAACCTTCCAGATCGGCCGGCGTGGTGTTCCGGAGCTGAGTCACCGCATGGTCGAGCACCTTTGCTTTGTGGTCGTCTTTCAACTGAAGCATGCGTTCGACCGTCGCATCCAACGCCGCGGCATCGCGCAGATCGATATAACTCCGGCGGGAGCTTTCCAGGATTCCGGCCATCGCGTAATAGTCGCTTGTCGGAATCGGGTCGAACTTGTGATCGTGACAGCGGGCACAGGCGACCGTCAGGCCGAGGAAAGTTTTCGTCAGCACGTCAATCTGATTGTCGAACAGATCGCACTGCTCGGCTCGGATGTCGACGGGAGAATGTTTGGCCTGTCCGAACCAGAAAAAGCCGGTCGCGAGAATCGACTCGTTCAGGCCGGTGTCTGGATTGAAACGGGGTTCGGCAAGCAGGTCGCCGGCAATGTGCTCGCGGGCGAACTGATCGTACGGGATGTCGTTGTTGAGAGCCCGAATGACATAGTCGCGATACCGCCAGGCATCGTTGATGAGATAGTCAAATTCGTGACCCATCGTCTCGGCATATCGGACCAGATCGAGCCAGTGGCGGCCCCAGTGTTCGCCGTAACGGGGCGAGGCCAGCAGTTCTGCGATCAGCTTGTCGTATGCCTGCGGATCCTCGCTGTTGAGAAATCGTTCCCGCTGCTCGGCGGTCGGCGGAAGTCCGGTCAGATCGAACGTGGCACGACGCAGCAGCAGTTCCCGGCTCGTCGGCTCGGAAGGGGAGAGGTCCGCTTCCTCGAGCTTCCGCAGAACAAACGCATCGATCGGATGCTTGCTCCACTCCGGCTGACTTGCCGGGGGAACCTGCGGCATCTTCGGCGGATAGAGCGACCAGTGATCGGGCGAGGAGGGATCGAATCCTTCCTTCGCGGCTTCGGCTGGTTCGTCGCCGCCCGGCCAGATGGCTCCGTTCGCAATCCACTGCGTCAGAATGCCGATTTCTTCGTCGGACAGTTTGCCATCCGGGGGCATCTGGTAGCCGTCAGGATCGTAACTGATGGCCAGAACAAGTTCGCTCTCCTCCGGTTTTCCGGGAACGATCGCCGGGCCGGTGTCGCCTCCCTCGAGCAAACCATGAAGGGAATCGAGCCGGAGGCTGCCTTCCTGTTCGTCGACGCCATGGCACGACTGACAGCGTTCCACAAGCAGCGGACGTACGTGTTTCTCGAAGAACTCGATCTGAGCGGCGTCCTGTTCTTCGGAAGCGGCGCACCACGACAGCGGCAGTGCGAGCAGACAGAACATCAGACAGAAAGAAATACGCATCGTGGGAAATCCTCGAGCCGGGAGGCAGTTCCGGAGAGTCAGGCGGGAGTGCTTGCCTTGACTATACCGGGATCGCCGAGACAGATCGAGGCTTTCTTATTCGTTCCGCGTGATTTCAGGCTTTCATGGCGCACAAAAAGACCCTTTCCGATTCGAGTGATTCGGAAAGGGTTTTCGTAAGTTCAGGGATCAGCGACTCAGGTTATTTCGACTGAGCGATGCCGATGACTCCCACAGCGACGCGAGGACCGGCGTCCCCCGAAGGCTGGCTCTTCAGGTCGTCTTTGCCGGCATGCACGACGATCGAACGACCGACGGTGAAGTGCAGGTGCAGGCCTTTGGCTTTGATATCGACTTTGGCGACGCCATCGTCACCGGCGGTGATATTTCCGAGGTCGCCAGCGTGATGCTTTTCATCGCCGGGGCCGCCGTGATCGTGTCCGTCCGGATTGAAGTGACCGCCAGCCGAGGTGCCGTCCGGTTTGCGGAGGTCGCCGAACTCATGGATATGGAAGCCGTGCTCACCCGGGGTCAGTCCGTGGACTTCTCCCCAGACATGGACGTAACCGTCCTTCTTGGTGAGCATGATCAGACCTTTGACATTGTTGCCTTCGGTCGGAGCGAGAACGGCGACGGCTTCGGTCGGCAGCGGCGGGGCGCCTTCGCCGTGACCTTCGTGGTGATCGGCACGAATTGTCTGAGGAGCGGCGAACAGAGCCGCTGCAGCAAGTGCGAGAATGAGGGAATTGAGTTTCACCATGGGCGGGGTCTCCTGTCTTCTGTAAGTAGAAGGTGAACGTTCAACCTTTCAGCATAGTTTACTGAAGCGATAAACAATACCAACTCCGTAAAGACCGCAAATTTCCGCGACCGGGAACTGCGACATCGACGAGCGACGATCAGCAGTTGAGGCGCTGTGGTGGACGACGGCGACGTGGTGCAGATCATTGGGGATGTCATCAACAGCGGTTGCAGTCCACCGGGCGGGTGAGCGCTCTTGTGGCGATACCACTCAGACGCTCGCGGCTGGGGCAGACCTGGGGCACGTGGAGCCGGGCCTCCGATTGCTTCGTGATCCAGCGATGCAGCTCAGTGCGTTCTCTCGGAAGCAGCCTGGCTATTCCTGTCCGACTGCCTCGGCGGCGGCGACGGCGAGCTGGTCGCAGCGTTCGTTTTCGGGGTGACCGACGTGGCCACGGACCCAGGTCAGCTTGACCTTGTGTTTGTTGAGCAGAGCATCGAGCTTCCGCCAGTGCTCTTCGTTCTTGATCGGCTTGAGGCGGCCTTTTTCTTTCCGCTTCCAGCCGTTCTTCTTCCAGCCGGCCAGCCATTCCGAACAGCCTTTGGCGACGTACTGGCTGTCAGTGACCACTTCAACGAAAACGGGCCGCGTGAGCGCCTCGAGGCCTTCGATGACGGCCTGCAGTTCCATCTGATTGTTCGTCGTGACGGCTGCTCCGCCGGAGGCTTCGCGCTCCTGACCGGTCGGCACGTGCCTGAGAACGTAAGCCCAGCCGCCGCGACCTGGATTGCCTTTGCAGGCTCCATCGGTGAACAGCAGGACCACCGGCTCGGACGAGTCAGCCGGGGTGTCGGCAGATGAGGTCATGGCAGCGAACCTGCTTTCAGCAGCAGATGTCAGCAGGGAAGACATTCAACGGGAAATTTGGGCGCAACCGCGAAGCGGGTTCCGCGTTCGCAGCAGCAAACCAACGGAGTTGAGCGACAATGCGCACGCGACTGCACAAAGGCCTGATCGGCCTAACGTTCCCGGAACGTGATGCGGCCCCGGTTCAGGTCGTACGGAGAAACCTCGACGACAACCTTATCTCCCGGAACAATACGAATGAAGTGCTTGCGCATCTTGCCGGCGACGTGCGCCATGACCAGATGGCCGTTCTCCAGCTCCACGCGAAACTGCGTGTTGGCCAGAGCTTCCACAACGGTTCCTTCGACCTCGATGGCCTCCTCTTTGGCCATAAACTGCCTGTCCTTTCGTGTGTGCGTTGACAATTCAACGGGGGAATCTTAGCCGGGAATACTGCCCGGGAAAGACCTGGAAACCGGCTCGCGGAATCCAGAAAATGACATCGGCCGGCGTGACCGACAAGCTGTCGCGGCATCGCGGCTGCCCGCGGAATACGAACATCACATAATAGCGCCGCCAAGTCTTACTTTAAACGGAATTGATACAAACGCCAAGGGGAATTCAGTTTCCCTTTTGTTGAATTCAGTAATAATGACGCTACTTCAGACCGTGGAACCGCCCTCAAGGAGTCAATGATTGACTACTCGCACAACCGCCACCCTCAGTGATATCGCCACCGAATTCGAACGCGACGGGTATGCAGTTCTGCGCGGCTTTGTCCCGCCGGAGTGGCGCGAACGAATGATGGAAGTGACCCGCAGAGACGTCGCGGCGTTGCGGGAGCCGATTGAATACGAAGCCGACGTGCAGTACCCCGGCTCGCCCGAATCGCGCGAGGCTCCCGGCGGCCGCACGGTGCGTCGGCTGCGGCAAGCTCTGTCGCGCGATCCCGTGTTTCAGGAATGGCTCAGCTATCCGCCGCTCGTCAGCTGTCTGCAGCAATTGCTCGGGACTCCCGTCTATTGTCCAATGGCTCACCACAACTGTGTGATGACCAAACACCCGCGATTCAGCAGTGAAACCGGCTGGCATCGCGACACCCGCTTCTGGAGCTTTCAGACCGGAGAACTGGTGAATACATGGCTGGCGCTCGGGGAAGAGCGTCCGGAGAATGGCTGTCTGAAGGTGATTCCCGGGTCGCATCGGATGGACCTCGGCAAAGACCGACTCGACGAGAACCAGTTCCTCGACAGCGAACATCCGGAGAATCTCCCCCTGTTCGATACCGTGCAGTATGTCGAGCTCGCTCCGGGCGATCTGCTGCTCTTTCACGCTCGGACCTTCCATGCGGCGACACGGAACTTCTCGGATCAGACCAAGTATTCCGTTGTTTTCACGTTCCACGGCCCCGAGAACGAACCCATTCCCGGCTCGAAATCGTCCCGTTATCCCGAGCTGGTGCTGCCGGACGTTTCCGGCCTGTAGCGGAACGCGTTGGGATTTGAGAGATGAGGGCTCGCGGACGGCAATATAAGCGAGCCTTTAATTCTCCCGGGATTTGCCATTCGACACTCTTGAATCTTGCAGAATGTGTCGATAGTGTGTAGTAAACTACGCACACTTAACTGGTCTTACCAGTTCTGCTTTCGTCGCCGCCTCTCCGGCGACACAATGAATGGTGGCTGTTCCCAACCTTCTTCCTCTTAGCAATAGCAGAAAAACTGTCATGGCGAAGAATATGATCGTCGCCCAGTCGGGCGGGCCGTCTCCGGTCATCAACAACACACTCCGCGGTATCGTCGAAACCGCTCGGGAAATGTCGGAAATCGGCACCGTTTACGGGGGCTGGCACGGCATTGAAGGGGTGCTGAAGGAAGAACTGCTCAACCTGAGTGACCAGTGCCCGGACGAAATCGCTCTGCTCCGCACGACTCCGGCTGCCGGATCGATCGGGACCTGTCGCTATAAGCTGAAGGACAATCAGAACGAAGACTTCGACCGCATTATCGATATCTTCAAGGCTCACGATATCGGCTACTTCGTCTATATCGGCGGCAACGACTCGATGGATACCGCCAACAAGGTGGCCAACATCGCTCGCGAGCGCGGGCTCGATGTCGTCGGCATCGGCGGCCCCAAGACGATCGACAACGATGTCGGGGACAGCGAGTTCAAGCTGATCGACCACACGCCCGGTTACGGCTCCACCGCCCGTTACTGGAGCAACTACATTCAGATGTCGAACGAGGAAAACAACGGCAGCTGCCCGGCTGACCCTGTTCTCGTTCTGCAGGCCATGGGCCGCAAGATCGGCTACATCCCGGCCGCTGCCCGCCTGGCCGATCCGAATCGCGAAATGCCGCTGCAGATCTATCTGGCCGAGAAGAAGGTCAACATCGAGGAGATCCGCGAGAACGTCAACAAGATGCTCAAAGAACGCGGCCGTGCGATCGTCGTGGTCAGCGAAGGTCTCGACATTGAAGGCCTGCAGATTCCGGAAGAATTCGTCGTCCGCGACTCGTTCGGTCACGCGATGCTGTCTTCCAGCAAAATCACCGTTGGTCAGATGCTGACAAACGCTCTGAACGAAAAGCCGTTCCCGGTGAAGGGCAAAGCTCGCTGCAACGTCTCGGGCACGCATCAGCGGAACGATATCGTTCACGCCTCGAACGTCGACCTGGCCGAATCGTATTATGTCGGCCAGAAAGCCGCTCTGCTGGCAGCCGCCGGCGAGCACGGCTACATGGCTTCGATTCTGCGAGCCGACCGCGAGAACTACACCGTCGAGTACGGCAAGGCTCCGCTGCCGGAAGTTGCCAACAGCGAACGTCACTTCCCGGCCGACTGGATCACTCCGTGCGGCACCGACGTGACCGACGACTTCGTGAAGTACGCCCGTCCGCTCATCGGCGACAACTGGGTCAGCGTTCCGGTCATCGACGGCCGCATCCGTCTGGCTCGGATGAAGCCCATCTTCGCCGATCAGAAGCTGGACAAGTACGTCCCAGAGGCCGATCGCTCTTAATTCGTGATTCGAGCCGCGACGTACTCGGGTATCAACAATTCATTCTCAATTACCGGACTTGTATTCAATGGCAGTTACGTTTTCTAAAAGCAATGAGTTTCTCGTCGGTGTCGACTCCGATGGGTGTGCGTTTGACTCGATGGAGATCAAGCACCAGGAATGTTTCATTCCCAACTTCATCAAGTACTTCGGTCTGCAGCCGATTTCCCGGTTCGCCCGTGAAACCGCCGCCTTCACGAACCTGTACTCCAAGACGCGTGGTGCCAACCGCTTCGTGTCCTACCTGCTGGCGATCGACATGCTGAAAGATCGTCCGGAAGTGAAGGCTCGGAATGTCGAACTGCCGAAACTGCAGGGGCTGCGTGACTGGATCAGCCGCGAAACCAAACTCGGCACCAAGACCATCAAGCCGGAAGCCGAGAAGACCGGCGACGCCGATCTCAAGCTCTGCTACGAATGGTCCGCAGCAGTGGATGCCACCGTGGCT
Source organism: Planctomycetaceae bacterium (assembly GCA_017795105.1). Lineage (GTDB taxonomy): Bacteria > Planctomycetota > Planctomycetia > Planctomycetales > Planctomycetaceae > Rubinisphaera. The sequence goes on along the minus strand of CP051247.1, from coordinate 2,455,627 downwards.
GATATGGTCAAGGGCGTTCCTCCGTTCCCGGGCGTGAAGTCGGCTCTCGAGAAGTTGAACGAAAAGGCCGACGTCATCGTCTGCTCCGCGACCCCAACCGCTGCTCTCGAAGCTGAGTGGGACGAGCACGGCATCGCCGGACTGGTCGAAGAGATCTGCGGTCAGGAAGCCGGCAGCAAGACGGAAATCCTCACCGCTGCTCAGAAGCTTGGTTACGAAGCCGACAAGATGCTGATGGTCGGCGATGCCCCCGGCGACATGAAAGCTGCTCTCGCCGTCGGTGCCTGCTTCTACCCGATCAACCCCGGTAAAGAAGAAGACAGCTGGGAACGCTTCAACAACGAAGCCATCGACAAGTTCTTCAAGGGTGAATACCGCGGTGCCTACATGGACAAGGTCATCGCCGAATTCGAAACCTTCCTCCCCGAACATCCCTCGTGGAAGAAGTAATTGCAGCGTTCGCCTGGAAACAATCTCCAAATCACACTCTTACCGGACTTTTAACTCATGAAACACGATATCGGTTTGATCGGGCTGGCTGTGATGGGCCAGAACCTTGTTCTGAACATGGCGAACAATGGATTCTCTGTTGCCGTCTACAACCGCACCACGGAGACGACCGATGAGTTCGTCAACAGTCTGCCGGATCGTCCGGAAGATGTGGTTCACTCCGGCACCGTCGATCGCATTGACGGTTATCACTCGATCGAAGACTTCGTCAAGAATCTGCAGACGCCGCGTCGCGTCATGATCATGGTCAAAGCCGGCGGCCCGGTCGATGCCGTGATCGAACAGCTCAAGCCGTTGCTCGACAAGGGCGACATCATCATCGATGGCGGTAACTCGGAATACGCCGACACGAACCGTCGCAGCAAGGACCTGGCGGAAGCCGGTCTCCGCTTCATCGGCACCGGCGTTTCCGGCGGCGAAGAAGGCGCTCTCAAGGGCCCGAGCATCATGCCCGGAGGCCATAAGGAAGCCTGGCCGTTCGTGAAGGACATCTTCCAGAAGATCTCCGCCAAGGTTGGTCCGAACAACGACATTCCGTGTTGCGAATGGGTTGGCGAAGACGGAGCCGGTCACTACGTGAAGATGGTGCACAACGGCATCGAGTACGGCGACATGCAGCTGATCTGCGAAGCCTACTACATCCTGAAGCACACCCTCGGCCTGTCGAATCAGGAACTGTATCAGGTCTTCAAAGAATGGAACGAAGGCGAACTCGAGAGCTACCTCATCGAGATCACCCGAGACATCTTCACCGTTAAAGATCCGGACAGCAGCAACGACCTGGTCGATATGATCCTCGACACCGCCAAGCAGAAGGGCACCGGCAAGTGGATGAGCCAGCACGCTCTCGATCTCGGCGTGCCGACGACCCTCATCACCGAAGCGGTCTACGCCCGTTGCCTCTCCGGCCAGAAGGACGCCCGCGTTCGTGCGTCTAAGGTGCTGAGCGGACCGGAAGTGAAGTTCGACGGCGACAAGAAGCAGTTCATCGACGATGTCCGTCAGGCTCTGTACGCTTCCAAGCTCGTCAGCTACGCCCAGGGTTATGTGCAGCTCGACGCAGCAGCTGAAGAGTTCGGCTGGAACCTCAACAACGGCGACATCGCTCTGCTCTGGCGTGGCGGCTGCATCATTCGCTCCCGCTTCCTGCAGGACATCAAGGCCGCCTTCGACAAGAATCCGGACCTCGAAAACCTGCTGCTCGATGACTTCTTCAAGAAGGCCATCGACGAAGCCCAGCCGAGCTGGCGTCGCGTCGTCGCTTCGGCTGTCAACAACGGCCTGCCGGTTCCCGGCTTCAGTGCCGCTCTGACCTACTACGATGGTTACCGTCAGGATCGCCTGCCTGCCAACCTGCTGCAGGCTCAGCGCGACTACTTCGGTGCCCACACCTACGAACGCACCGACAAAGAACGCGGCGAAACCTTCCACACCGACTGGATCCGCGCCCGCAAACTGACCTAGTGTTGAACATGGAACTCAAGGATGGCACAGAGATTTATCTCTGTGTTGCGTAAGCAACAAGAAGCTTGTCTTCAGCGACCTACGCAACTTCGGCTGTCCAGCTGACTCGGAACATCAAAGCCGCACGTGGCCTTCACGTGCGGCTTTGTCTGTTATGATCACAACGTCAGGACGCACGAACAGAGACAGGAGATCCCATGCGTATCGAACCCCTCGGCACTGGCGGCTACCACCCGAATGAAGTCCGTCACACGGCCTGCTTTCTGCTGCCCGAGCTGAACATCGCCTTCGACGCCGGCACGGCCGCCTTCCGACTGTCTGAGCGCCTTCAGAGCAAAGAGCTCCACCTGTTTCTCACGCATCCGCACTGGGACCACATCATCGGCCTGACGTACCTGTACGTGCCAATGTTGCTCAAGCAGATCGAAACGGTCCATCTCTACGGAAACCGCCACACGCTCGAAGCCGTCAAAACTTATCTGTTCTCCGAGCCAACCTTCGCTCACATGCCCGACTTTCAGCTCGTCGAGCTCGACGCCATCGAGTCACGGCAGTTGACCATCGGAACCTCAACCATCCACTGGCAGCCGCTCCCCAGTCACCCGGGCGGCTCGATGGCTTACCTCGTCGATGACGGCACGAAACGATTCGCCTATGTGACGGACACCTATGTCGACGAGACGTACGACGACTTCATCCGGGGAGCTGATCTGCTGATTCACGAATGCTACTTCAGCGACGAAACCAGCGAATGGGCCGAGAAGACCAGTCACAGCTACCTCACCCAGGTTGCCGAGCTGGCTCGACGAACAGAAGTCGGTCAACTCCTGCTGACCCACATCGATCCCCGCGAAAACAGCGAAGCTCCCTGGGATCTGTCCCACGCAAGAACAATCCATCCCAATATCGACTACGCCCGCGATCTGCAGACCGTGCAGTTGTGATCCATCTTTGGTGCACCACAGAGGCACAGAGAAGGACAGGGAGCGATCTTCAGTCTCTTTCCGCTTCTTATGCAACGAAGAAATCGGAAAAGACTCTCTGTGACCTCTGTGTCTCTGTGGTTATTCAACAGAAGTAGACGTCGGGCAAGGTCTCGGTGGCGATAAGGAAGGCAGGCAGGAGCCCGCCCTGCAGCTTGCTCATCACTATTGAACAGCCGTAGGGTGCCACTGCTGGCTTGCCCAGCAGTGCAGTCTCCAAAGTTGACGACCGACAGTTAGCGACGGCCAGTCCCCGACATCGCACAAATAGAACGCAGCCAGGGGAAACCCCAAGGCTGCGTTCTATTTGTAGATCGACGTATGACTCAATTCTGAGCGAACGTCAGATCGCCATTCTGTTCGTCGACAAAGATCGTCGCTCCTTCGCCGAATTCCCCTGAGAGGATGGCGTTGGCCAGTGAGTTCTGCAGGCGGTTCTGGATGACCCGCTTGAGGGGCCGGGCCCCGTATTGCGGATCGTAACCTTCCTCGGCCAGCAGGGTACGGGCGGCTTCGGAGACTTCCAGGGTGAAGTCGTGCTGGGCCATCTGCTTCTGCAGCTTGCTGATCTGCAGATCGACGATCTGCCGGATCACCGTGCGGTCGAGCGGATGGAACACAATCACTTCATCGACGCGGTTCAGGAACTCCGGCAGGAAGTGCTTTCGCAGTTCTTTGATCGCCGTATCACGAACGGTCTCGTCATCGAGTTCGCCCGAGTAGTTCATGATCTGAGCCGACCCGATATTCGACGTCATCACGATGATCGAGTTCGTGAAGTCGACCGTGCGGCCCTGGCCATCGGTCAGCCGCCCGTCGTCGAGCACCTGCAGCAGGACGTTAAACACGTCCCGATGCGCCTTCTCGACTTCATCGAGCAGAATCACCGAGTACGGCTGTCGGCGAACCGCTTCCGTCAGTCGTCCGCCTTCTTCGTAGCCGACATAACCCGGAGGAGCACCGATCAGCCGCGCGACGGAGTGCTGTTCCATGAACTCGCTCATGTCGATACGGATCATGTTGCGCTCATCGTCGAACAAAAACTCGGCGAGAGCCTTGCAGAGTTCGGTCTTTCCGACTCCGGTCGGGCCAAGAAAGATGAACGATCCCACGGGCCGGTTCTTGTCCTGCAGTCCCGACCGCGAACGACGCACCGCATTGGAAACCGCGGTCACCGCTTCCGCCTGATCGATCATGCGGCGATGAATCTCGGCTTCCATGTTGAGCAGCTTGTCGCGTTCGGTCTGCATCATCCGTGTAACGGGCACGCCGGTCCACGAACTGACGATGGCCGCAATCTCTTCCGGGCCGACTTCGGTTCGCAGCAGTCGCGGCTTCGAAGAATCAGTTGCCTGTTGAGCTTCGCTCGCAGCTGCCTCTTCATCGAGTTTCTTCCGCAGCGACTTCACGCGGCTGTCGAGTTCGAACAGCTTCTGGTAATCCTGCTCGTCGACCATCTGGCCAGACGCCTGCTTCTCGCGGACCTTGGCTTCGAGCTGAGTATATTCCAGCTCAGCCTGTTCGAGGGTCTGGCGCGTGCCTTTCACGTCCCCCAGTCCAAGCTTCTCGGCTTCCCACTGCTCATTGAGTTCGGCGAGCTGACGCTTCACACTGTCCATCTCGGACTGAATCTCGTCGCGTTCGCGGGCGGCGTGTTCTTCGTCCTCCTCGGCCAGCTGGCGTGCAGCCAGTTCGAGGCGAGTCAGACGACGCTGCAACACATCGATCTCGGTCGGCACGCTGTGCATTTCCAGCGAGACGCGCGACGCAGCTTCGTCGACCAGATCGATGGCTTTGTCAGGCAGGAAACGATCGTTGATGTAACGGTCCGACAATGTCGCTGCGGCTTCGAGAGCCGAGTCGCGGATTTTGATGCCGTGATGCTTTTCGTAGCGTTCCTTCAGCCCTCGCAGAATCGCGATCGTATCTTCCACGGTCGGCTCGTTGACCATGACCGGCTGAAAACGGCGTTCAAGGGCGGCATCTTTCTCGATGTACTTGCGGTACTCTTCCAGCGTGGTCGCTCCCACGCAGTGGACTTCGCCGCGAGCCAGAGCTGGCTTGAGGAGGTTCGACGCATCCATCGCCCCTTCCGAAGCGCCTGCGCCAACGACGGTATGCAGTTCGTCGATGAAGAGGATGATCCGCCCGTTCGACTGCTCGACTTCGCGGAGCACCGCTTTGAGACGATCTTCAAACTCGCCGCGATACTTCGCTCCGGCAACCAGAGCCCCCATGTCGAGCGCGACGACCTTTTTGTCTTTCAGGACCTGAGGGACATCGCCCAGCACGATGCGGTGGGCCAGTCCTTCGACGATGGCCGTTTTTCCGACGCCGGGTTCCCCGATGAGCACAGGGTTATTCTTGCGGCGTCGCGACAGCACCTGGACCACGCGGCGAATCTCGGAATCGCGGCCGATGACCGGGTCGATCTTCCCCTGTTTCGCCAGCGCGACGAGATCTTTCCCGTAACGTTCGAGCGACTGGTACTTGTCTTCCGGATTCTGATCGGTCACGGTCTGCCCGCCACGAACGGTCTGCAGCGCAGTCAGAATGTCCTGCTTTTTAACGCCGTTGAGTTCGAGCAAACGCTTTGCCTGATCGTCGTGTTCGGCCAGCGCGAGCAGCAGATGCTCGGTCGACACGAACTGATCGTGCATCTGCTCGGCCAGCGTTTGAGCTTTGTCGAGCAGATCCATCAGCGGGCGGGAGGCCCCAGCTGATTGAGCATTCGAACTGGAGACAGACGGCAGCCGTTTGAGCTCGCCATCGACCATGTTGCTCAACTGCTGTTGATTGGCGCCGATCTTCTGCAGCAACGGCTTGACCACGCCGTCCGATTCTTCGAGCAGCGACATTAGCAAATGCAATGGCTGAATCTGCTGGTGATTGCGCTGCTCGGCCAGACGCTGTGCGTTCTGCACGGCTTCCTGGGCTTTCACAGTCAGTCTGTCAAATTTGAAGGCCATGATGATGACTCCAAATGGAGGTGATTTGAAATGAATTGGGGAAAGGGGTTTAAGTGTCGGGTGTCACTTGCTCCGCTGGTGCCGGGTGCCATGCCCACGCTTGTGTGGGCATGCTTGTCTTCGACGTTTTATCGATCGTGTGCCACTGGCTCTGCCAGTTCTGATTGCAGGCTTCACTTGATGGATGATCGCACTGGCGGAGCCAGTGGCACACCACCTGGTTAGACCGACCAACGTAACGCCGCGTGCCAGCAGCAGTCCCTCTGAGGCAGCGTCCAAGGGAATTGCATGCCCACACGAGCGTGGGCATGGCACCCGTTGTCCGATTGCTCGACGTCAGTTATGTCGGTGCGTAAAAAAAGCCCCGGAGAGAACTCCGGGGCCCGGTTCTCTTCACTATTCTTTGGTCTCGAACTCGGCGTCGATGACCTCCTCATCGGCGTCGGCCGGCTTGCTTTCCGGGGAGCCGTCCTCGGCTCCGCCTTCGGCCTGCTGGCTTTCATACATGGCCTTGGAAAGGGCATGCGATGCCTGAGTCAGTTCTTCGATGGCCGACTTGATCTTTTCGATGTCGTCGCCCTTCTCGGCTTCCCGCACCTTCTCGATCGAGGCTTCGATGGCTGTCTTGGAGCCTTCGTCGAGTTTGTCGGCGTGCTCTTTGATCAGCTTTTCGGTGTCGTAAGCCATGGTCGAAGCCTGGTTGCGGACCTCGGCCAGTTCCCGCTTCTTCTTGTCTTCTTCAGCGTGAGACTCGGCGTCTTTCCGCATCTGTTCGATCTCGGTTTCCGAGAGTCCACTCGAGTTGTCGATCTTGACCGACTGCTCTTTTCCGGTGGCCTTGTCGGAAGCCTTGACGTTCAGAATACCGTTCTTGTCGATGTCGAAGACGACTTCGATCTGCGGCATACCCCGTGGGGCCGGCGGAATTCCGTCGAGGTTGAACTCACCGAGAAGCCGATTGTCGGCGGCCATGGCCCGTTCTCCCTGGAAGACACGCACGGTCACGGCGGTCTGGTTATCGGCTGCGGTGGAGAAGGTTTCCTTCTTCTCGAACGGAATCGTGGTGTTGCGTTCGATCAGCTTGGTCATCACGCCCCCCTCGGTTTCGATACCGAGCGACAGCGGCGTCACGTCCAGCAGGAGGATGTCCTTGTACTCACCAGCACCGGCAATGATCGCACCCTGAATGGCGGCTCCGATGGCGACGACTTCGTCCGGGTTAACGCCCTTGTGCGGTTCCTTGTCGAAGATCTTCTTGACAAGTTCCTGAACCTTGGGGATTCGGGTCGAACCACCGACGAGGACGACTTCATCGATTTCGCTCGGCTTCAGGCCAGCGTCTTTGAGGGCGTCCATGACCGGCTTGCGGCAGCGTTCGACCAGAGGATCGACGAGCCGTTCGAACTCGGAACGCGAGATCGACATCTGCAGGTGCTTCGGGTTCCCGTCCTGCACGGCGATAAACGGCAGGTTGATGTCGGTCGACTGCGACGAAGAGAGTTCCTTCTTCGCTTTTTCCGCCGCTTCCCGCAGACGCTGCAGAGCCATCGGCTCTTTCCGCAGGTCGACACCTTCGTCGGACTGGAACTTGTCGGCGATGTGATCGATCAGGACTTCGTCGAAGTCATCCCCACCGAGGTGCGTATCCCCGTTGGTGCTCAGCACCTGAACGAGTTCGGCATCGACTTCGAGAATCGACACGTCGAACGTACCACCGCCAAGGTCGAAGACGGCGATCTTTTCGTCCTTCTTCTTTTCGAGGCCGTAAGCCAAAGCAGCAGCCGTCGGTTCGTTGACGATTCGCTCGACTTCGAGACCGGCGATCTGGCCGGCGTCTTTCGTGGCCTGACGCTGTGCGTCGTTGAAGTAAGCCGGAACGGTAATCACGGCCTTCTTCACCTTGTGGCCGAGGTAACTTTCCGCGGCTTCTTTGAGTTTCTGCAGCACCTTGGCCGAGATCTCCGGCGGGGTGAAGTCCTTGTCCTTCACTTTGATTTTGACGTAGTCGGATTCACTTCCGGTGACTTCGTACGGGACGATCTTTTCTTCGGAAGCGACTTCCTTGTGACGTCGCCCCATGAATCGCTTCACGGAGTAGATCGTGTTCTGCGGGTTGGTGACCGCCTGACGTTTGGCCGGCTCGCCGACCAGAGTTTCGCCTTTGTCGGTGAATGCGACCACGCTGGGGGTAATGCGATTGCCTTCGAGGTTGGTGATAACCTTCGCTTCGCCCCCTTCCATCACGGAGACGACCGAGTTTGTCGTCCCGAGGTCGATTCCGATGATCTTTTCGCCTTCAACTGCCATCGCTGACTATCCTTTCGAGGTTCAATTTCGCGGTTGATTCTGATCTATGAACGCCGGTCGAGGCGGCACGCAGCCGAAGTGACCGGACAGATTGGCATGCTAGGTGACCGGATGACTCAATAAGCAACGCCTGTACCAATCGGTTTTCAAATGGGAAACGCTACGAAAACAGCTCGATTTCCACAGGTTTTCAACGGGGAACCGCCCATGTCTACGATTGATTGGTGCCATTTTGGCATTCTGGGCTCGAGGCGAGAATCAGGTTCAGTGGTGCCATTTTGGCATTTTTTAGGTGCGGTTTGGCTGGTGCTAGCAAGCGTGCCAGAAATCGTGTGATGACAATGAATTAGGGACTGTTCGTCAGTTGCGGTTCCTTGACACTGCCGGAAAGGCCGGATACAAAGGCCGACTTATTGACATCTTCACGGAGGAAGGGCCGCAACAGACGCGCATCTGGAAACTTGAACCAGCGGAAGAGGTCATGGCGAAAAAGAGCAGCGTGAAGAAGAAGTCAGGCTCGAAGGCGGAAGCGCCGAAGTCGAGTAAAGCGGCCGCGAGCAAGGCGAAGAGCACTGCCGCCAAGAAGCGGTCCACCTCATCCGGGAAGTCCTCCGGTTCCCGGAACGTTTCTCCCGAGGTTCAGATTCGCCGAATCGACAAGGAGCTCGTCGATCTGCTGAACCAGCGGTCGGATCTGACGCTGGCTCTCCTGCAGAAGCAGGAAGTTCCCCGCGAAGCGCTCTTCGATCCGCACGCCGACGATGAGCTCTGGTCGAAACTGGCCGAGCTGAATCGTGGTCCACTTCCGGACAGTGCCCTGCGAGCCGTCTTCCGCGAGATTCTGAGCGCCACCAAACAACGGATCAAGCGTCAGCGGGTCGCCTATCTGGGGCCCCTGTATAGCTTTACGCACTTTGCCGCCCTGGAGCGATTCGGCGGCCATGCCGATCTGGTGGCCGTGAATACGATCGCTTCGGTCTTTGAAGAAGTGAATCGCGGCCATACCGAATTCGGGATTGTGCCAATTGAGAACAGCACCGATGGACGCATCGTCGATACGCTCGACATGTTCCAGCGGCTGCCGCTGAAAATCTGCGGCGAACTGCAGATCGCCGTGCATCACAACCTGCTGTCGCGGTCGCCTCGCAGTGAAATCAGCGAGATTTACAGCAAGCCGCAGGCTCTCTCGCAGTGTCGCGACTGGTTGTCCCGCAACATGCCGCATGCCGATCTGATCGAAGTGACCAGTACGTCGACCGCTGCCCAGCTGGCGCGTGACAAACCGGGAGCTGGAGCCGTCGCTTCTCGCCAGGCCGCTCTGCAGTACGATCTGGAGATCGTTGCGGACAATATCGAAGACAACCCGAACAACATCACCCGCTTTGCAGTTATCGGCGACGTCGAAACCAAGCCGACCGGGCACGACCGGACTTCGATTCTGCTGCAGATTACCCACGCACCGGGATCGTTGTCGGACGCTCTCAACGCGTTCAAACTGAATAAGGTCAACCTGACCTGGATCGAATCGTTCCCGCTGCGTGGACCGGAATCGGGGTATCTGTTCTTCCTCGATTTCGAAGGGCACGAGAACGACGCCAAGACCAGGAAGACGCTCAACGCCCTCGAAAAGAAGGCCGTGGCCCTGCGTGTGCTTGGATCCTATCCCCGCAGCGAGCCCGTCGACGGCTAAGACCGTTGAGGTTCGTGGCGGCGGCATTCCGCTGGGAGATCGCACTGCTGGGCAAGCCAGCAGTGGCCCCCGAGCATTGCCGAGGGGACGTTCAGCGCAGCAAGGCAGGCTGCCGCCGGATCCTTCGTGCATAAAACCTGCGGCGCCGGTTTTGGGAAGATTACGCCCCGGGAATGCAATCAACCCGCGTCCGAACTAAACTTCGCAGCAGCAGGCATGAGCCTGCTTCACTCATTCAGTCTGCAGCGCACGCTGCCGAGAGAAAGCTTTTATCGTGAAGTACGATGTTTACGGCGTCGGCAATTCCTTGGTCGACATTCAGGCTCACGTCAGCGACGACTTCCTGGCATCCCTCGAGTACCCGAAGGGGGGGATGACTCTGGTCGATGAGCCGACTCAGATTCAGGTGCTCGAGTCGCTTAATAATGGCAATGCGGCCAAAATCACGCGGTGTGCTGGTGGCTCGGCGGCGAACACGATGATGGGCCTCGTCGATTTCGGTGGCAAAGGCGCTTACGCCGGCAAGACCGCTGACGACGAGATCGGGCAGTTCTTCCTCGCCGATATGCGGGAGCAGGGGATCTGCATTGAAGTCCCGGCGATTCAGGGGCAGTCTGGAACCTGCGTGGTTCTGATTACCGATGACGCTCAGCGGACGATGCTGACGCACCTCGGGGTTTCGTCTCAGCTCGGTCCCGACGACATCGATGAAGCCGAGATCGCTCAGTCGAAGTACGTCTATGTCGAAGGCTACCTGTTCACGGGCGATTCGACAAAGCAGGCGGCTCTGAAGGCGATCGATCTGGCCAAGAAGAACGATGTCAAAGTCGCCTTCACCGTTTCCGATCCGTTCCTCATCGACCTGTTCCGCGATGAGTTCTGGAAGCTGATTGAAGGTCCGGTTGATCTGCTGTTCTGCAATCTCGATGAAGCTCGCAGCCTGACCGGCAAGCAGGATCCGATCGACTGTGCTCACATCATTCATGAGCACGCCGAGAACGTGGCGATGACTCTCGGGGCAGACGGCTCCATCCTGATGCACGAGCAGAAGGTCATTCCGATTGAGGGCGTGCCGACGAAAGCGATCGACACGACCGGAGCCGGCGACATGTATGCAGCCGGCGTGCTTTACGGCATCACAAACGGTCTGTCATGGCAGCAGGCCGGACATCTGGCTTCGCATGCGGCCTCGCGAATCGTCTCTCAGATGGGAGCGCGAATGCAACGCCCCTTCACGAAGGAAGAGATCGCCGAGTTGATGGCCTAGGAAGCCCTCGCGGCTGTTCGTCAGGCGTCCGTGGGGAAGAACTCACGGGCGGTGCGGACATCCTTCAGCAGGTCGGGGTCGAGTTCGGCTTCCGGCTCGCCGTGCAGCACGCTGATGCCCCCCGTCGTTTCGAAGATGACGGCTTTCACTTGTTCGTACTGCAGGACATTGGCTTCGCGGAGCTTGGCTCGCAGGTCGTCGCGGGTAACGTTGGCCTGGCTCAGGTTCTTGTCGAGGATTTGTCCGTCGACCATGAGCAGGATCGGCTCGTTGTCGATCAGCGTTTGAAGTAAATGCGATTTGCGGATTACGGCGATCAGCGTCTGTCCGGCAAAAAGCAGCGAAAGAGTGACCAATCCCAGCAGGAGGGAAGGGGACGGTGTCGCGATTGTGCTGGCGAATAGCGAGCCGAGGGCGATCGTCATTGCAAAGTCGAACGCGGACATCTTCGAGAAACTGCGCAGCCCGGCGATCCTCGTGAAGAGGATGATTGCCAGATAGAAAACGACGCAGGAAATCGTCGTCATCTGGATCTCAGTCCAGTTTGTGAGAATCCAGTCGCGCCACATGCCCGCCTCCCGCTATTGCTTGGGTTCCGATTCGTTCGTTGTGAACGAAGAGGGCTGCAGATAGCGTTCCGGGAACGGAGAACCTGCCGGATGAACCGGCGATCACCGCTTACTGGGTGGTCGTTTGGGCCTCTGGAGCAGGGGGAAGCGGCTCATCTTCCGGGAAGAGAGCAGATGTCACGGCGGACGGAGCGGAGTCGGGCAGCGTGATCGAGTTCCGTTTGCCGGGCGAGTCCGGTTCTGGCAGATCGATCGGCAGGGAACCATCGGAAGTTCGCAGTTCGATCGGATCGTGCTCTTCGGCCAGATCGCTGGGCCCCGCAGGGCGTCGGTGTCGGTGAATGTACGGGGAAATCGCCCGAGAGATCTCAAGATTCGAGTAGTACAGCGACCAGGAATGTCGGATTCCGACGGCGAAGGTCAGGTCCATCTCGTGCATCTTCTGGTTGTACGGCCCGAGGCGGCGACGATCGATGAACGTGGTTCCGGTCTGAGAGAGGGCACGTCCGTAGCGCGGACTCACGAGTGGATAGACCGTGAGCGCGATATCTTTGCGGTTGATCAGATTCAGAATGCAGTCGACCTGCGTCAGTGCCTGACCGAACTTGTCTCCCGGAACGAGCCATTCATGGTTGATGGCAGCCGCGGCGTAGATGCCGACAATCGATCGGCAGGAGCCGGGCGGTCCGGTCCGTTTGCAGCCGAGGACATCGCCTCCGCCGCGGAAGTGCAGGCAGGAAGAAATGACGCGGGTCCCGTGACTGTGTCCGATCAGCGTCAGCGGCGATTCAGCCGGGAGGCAGTCGATCAGGTGCGACAGATAGATGCCGTTGTGGTCGGCGAGCAGTCCATTGTGGACCACGCTGACGGCGGGAAGCAGGGCATCGATGTCATCGCTGGGCCAGACGAGGCAAATCACGTTCAGCGGACACTGAGGCTTACCCTTCCGCAGCCAGTGGTACGTGTAGCGGGCTTCATCCAGGGCGTGATCGATGCCGACAAAGCTGCCATGCACGAAGATGCAGGTCGGAGCTCCCGGAATCAGCGAGCCCTGCATTTCCGAGACGGAACTGGGCCGCATCGATCCGCAGACCGGCTTGTAGTAGCAGCTGAAGTTCATCGACTTCGGGCAGCAGCCGGGCTCCTGCGGCATCCGGTAGGTGCTGACGATCCAGTACCCGCCGTGCTGGCAGTTCCCCGTGCACTCAGCAGCGGAAAGTTCCGCCGGAGCAGCGATCGAGGTCAGGAATGCGGCGCAGAAGACCGCGAGCGTGAGCACCAGAGGTGACAACGAGTCGCGAATTCCGCTGAAAGGGCTCTTCACGTCGGGAGCTTTCGATGCTGACCGCAGTGTAAAAATGGCAAGAAAACAGCGGATTCCGGTCCATCCGGGGTCCATCAGTTTTCACAGCACGCGGCAGACCGATCTCCCCCTGGGAAGCGATTGGCACCGCATTTTTGTAGGACTTACAGAAAATCGTCAATGATCGCGGCTCGGGGCGCAACTGAGGGAGCCGCATTAACAGTCCACCTTCTTATCGGCATATCGTCAAACAGAATCGGGCGGGATTGGAAAAAGCCGGTAACTTACGCGTGAGTTGCGAAGCGTTGCAAAAATAGGACAATCCTTGACTGACATGCCAGTCAGTCCGGTTGAGCCTTTTCTAGGGAATTTCGTCTCGGCTCCGCCGACAGGACTTGAAGTTCGGCTCTTTTTTTGCCGACAGATTTGAACTCCTGCCCCGGCTTTGTTAGAATCCCGGGCTCGAATTCAACGAACAAAAATACGATCGAAGATAATTTCCATAACAGACTGTCCGGAAACAGGTTATGCCCAATTCACCAAACGCCAAAAAGGCACTGCGTCAGAGTCAGAAGCGACGTATCCACAATCGCTCGCAGCGTTCCGCCCTGCGGACCGCCATTAAAAAGGTCCGCGCACTGGCTGCGGAAGGCAAGCTGGAAGACGCACAGACGGCATTCCGTTACGCTGCCAAGCGTCTCGATCAGGCTGCCGCCAAGAACATGATTCACCGCAATGCAGCAGCCCGCACCAAGAGCCGCCTGAACAAGGTCCTCAAGGACGCTGCGACTTCGAAGTCGACCGCCAGCTAGGCAATCACTTCGAGCAGATGCTGAAATCAAGACGCCTGCCAGATTTGGCAGGCGTTTTTTGTTGCGCGGTTTTGAACAGCCTGCACCGATCAACGGGCCGTGCTGTTCGAATCGACCGGGCGGGTGCTCTGCCACTGCATCCGCCAGGGAGGCTCGACGATTAGATAGGTCACGAGGGCCAGCCCAGTGATGGTCAGAGAAAGCGGAACCGGCCACAGATCCTGCGGAAGATGCGGGCCGAGAAAGCTTTCCCAGCCCTTGAGAAAGTGACCGGCCCATAACGTGAAGCCGACACACATGCTCGCCACGGCGGGCCATTCGCTTCGAGGGCGGGTGTAGAGGCCGAACATCATCGGCACGAACAGACCGACCATCGTCAGCAGGTAGGCCTCTTCGAGCAGCTCGTAGGCACTCTCTCCGCCGTAGGCGACGCCAAGACTGCAGCCGGCCACGAGCAGTACGGCATAGCGGTTTCGCTTCAGCAGATCACCTTCCAGAAACCGGCGGCCGACATTCTGAGCGAGCACGCTGGCGGGGGAAAGGATGGCACTGTCGATCGTCGAAAGGATCGCCGACATCACCGCGATTACAAACACGATCGCCAGGACAGGATGAAGAAACGCGTGGGCCAGAGCCGGCAAAATGGCCTGGTTCAAGTCGTCCGGAAAGAGCGTTCTCCCAGCCAGGGCGAGAATGAGCGGCAGCGTTCCGAACAGCAGGTAAACGCCTCCGGCAATCAGGCAGGCATTGCGGGCCGTCCGATCCGATCGAGCCGCGAAGACCCGTTGCATCAGATCCTGTCCAGGCAGGTTCCCCAGAGCTCCGGTGAGAAACAGCCCGAGCCAGCCCCAGAACAGCGCCAGGTCATCGAAGGGAATGAGTGTTCTGTGCTCGACCGGCGTCTGAGCCCAGACCGTAGCGGCTCCGGCCGTTGGGGCACCGTTGCCGATCTCGGTTAGTGTGACTGTTGTCAGGATGATCAACCCGAGCAGGACCAGTGAGATTTGGACGGCGTCGGTGAGCGTGACTGACCACATTCCGCCCATCAGCGTGTAACCGGTTCCGACGACTGCGACGATCGCCAGTCCGTACGGAAGCGGGAGGCCGAAGAACAACTCCAGCATGCCCGCCAGTGCGGTGAACTGAGCGGCGATCCAGCCGAAGTAGCTCGGGACCAGGATCAGTGAGGAGAGCCATTCCGCGGTCGGGCCGAAGCGGATGCGGAACAGATCGGGGACCGTCAGAATCTGCATCCGCCAGATCGGACCGGCGACGAACAGTCCGGCCAGCAACAGGCAGCAGCCGGCTCCAAGGGGATCGAGAGCCGCCGCCTGAAGACCTTCGTTACGCACTTCATCGGCAGCGGCGAGCAGGGTTCCCGCGCCGAACCATGTGGCGAGCAGGGTCATCCAGGCCAGAGACAGCGGAAGCTGGCGGCCGGCGACCAGAAAGTCCTCCGCATTGGCGATCTTCCGCTGGGCGATGTAGCCGATCCCGTACATCACGATCAGATACAGCAGAATCGTAATCCCGAGTATCCACTGCACGGAATCAGAAATCTCCAAGGGGCACTCCAGAGACAGTCAAAGAGAAACTCGGATACGAACGGCGAACGACGAACGGATCCGGATTATAAAGCAGTCGTTCTCAGAGCGTCCACGATCGCCGGCAATCGAGAACAGAGTTTGGTTTCCGGGCCCCGGGACTGTAGAATCGAAACTGATGATCAGCGGCCCGACGCGGCTCGCTTCGGATCTCGTTTCCCCCACGGAAAGACCGCTCATGTTGAATCTGTCTCGCCTCTGTCTGCTCGTTTCGATCGCCTGGATCGCAGGCTGTTCTGAGAAACCTCAGCCCGTTACCGAGGATGTCTCCGTGAATGCCGAACCGGCTGTGATCGCAGCGGAATCGCCGGAGAAGGAGCCGGTCGATCGGGAGCCGACACCGAAGTCCGATGCTCCTCCCGAACTGCCGGTGATCACATTTGGCGGCAATGAGGCAGCGATGGCGCCGGGCAAGTCGGGAGCGTCTTCGAACGGCTCGAGTGCCAGCAGCCAACAGCAGGCTGAAGCGATCATCTCCGCTCTCAAGGATCTGCAAATCCTGTTGGGAACGTGGCGCGGGATCACGCAGAAGAACTTCGATGGTTCAAAATCGCTCGATGAAACAAACTGGGTCTGGGACTTCAAAACGGACAAGGCTCAACCGGCACTGGTCATGACTTCGGGAGCGAATCCGTACTATCGCAACGCCAGAATGACTTATGATCCCGCGAAGAAACAGTATCAACTTGAGTTGACCGACCCGGACGGGGCAACTGCGAAGTTCGTGGGCGAGTTCATCGCCGAGATCGTCGATGAGCCGGGAGATGATGACAAGCCCCAGCGAACCTACAAGCTGCAGTTCACTGAAACCGGCGGTGCCGAGAAGCCGCGGCGGTTTGTGCTCAATCAGCAGAACAACAATCGCTACCTGCTCGAAGTGTACGAGCAGCGGGGGAGCGGCGATCGCTTCTTCCGCATCGATACCGTGTCTACGCAGCGGGAAGGGACATCGATGGCTCTGATTGATGAAGGGTACGGCGAGCGGACGTGCATCATTTCCGGCGGCCTGGGCACGATGACGGTCAGCTATCAGGGAAAGACCTTCTACGTCTGCTGCACCGGCTGCAAGGCGGCGTTTGAGGAAGATCCCGAACGCTGGATTGCCCGAGCCGAGGAGGCCAAATAGTCCGACGAATCACGAACCATCTTGCCTTTCACTCAGGCCCGCCTATAACGAATGATAACGTGATAGACAGTTTCCCCGCATCGTTCGCGGGTTGCGACTACTGATGAGTCCCCACCTGAATTGAAGGAAATAGAGATGACGGAATTCAAACGGCAGGTCCTTCCGGACGAGAAGAATAAAGATGTCGTCGAAACGCTGCAGGCGCGTCTGGTCGATCTGCTCGATCTCTCGCTGCAGCTCAAGCAGGCTCACTGGTGCGTCGTCGGTCACAACTTCCGAACCGTGCACCTGCAGCTCGACGAAATCATCGATGACGTCCGTATGGGATCCGATGAAGTTGCCGAGCGGATTTCGACCCTCGGTCTCGCTCCAGACGGGCGTGCCTCCACGGTTGCGGAAACCTCGTCGCTGTCGAAGATGGACGCCAAGTTTTTCTCGGCGTCCCACACCGTGACCATCGTCGCCGACCTCCTGCAGACAACGGTCAATGGTCTTCGCGAGTCGATCGAAAAACTTGGCGACCTCGACCCGATCAGCGAAGACATGCTGATCGCCATCACGGCTGGTCTCGAAAAACATCTGTGGATGGTTCAGTCGCAGGAAGAGTAAGAATCAGTGCAGAACGATAAAAAGGAGCATGCTTTCGGGTGTGCTCCTTTTCTTTTTGCGCGGAATGAACTGTAATCGGGAGGGGACGACGTGACACTGGTCGGACCGTTTTCAGTCGCTGTGAGAAAGAAGCAAGATGCAAGAGATTCGTGTCGGAATTCGTATCACCGGGGAGGGCCTGCAGTTCTTCGGCATTGAGAAGGTCAACGGGCTGATCAATCGTGGCGGAAAGGTTGTCTCTGTTGCTGGCGGATCGGCGGTGATGCAGAAGCTGGGTGAAGATGAGAGCAACGTTCAACTCTCTCTTTCCGGCTGCGATTTGTGCATCAACATCGACGACGAGCCCGTGAAATGGTCCGCGGAATCACAAGAACACGATCGCCTCTATAAAGAAGGGGCTGCTCTGATCGATCCGTATATGAAGCTGGCCGGCAGGGAGCCAAAACCGGCCGATGCCCCCGAGGCTCGAGATGAGATTGAGCGAGGCATCGAGCAGCTTCAGGCCGCACTTCAGATCAACCCGGCCAACTGGGCCGCCTGCTGGATTACGGGGAAAGCCTATCAGGCTCTCGACCGTTCCGAAGACGCCTGCGATTCCTTCAAGCAGGCTTACGGACTGGAGAAAACCAATCCCGATGTCGCGCGGGAATATGTGCTCGAATGTCTCAAGCTGGGGCGAACCGAGCCCGCTGTCCAGGCCGCCCGCCACGCGGTTCGACTCGTTCCCGATAACGCGGGCCTGGTTGCCAATCTCGGCCTCGCCCTGCTGATCCACGGTGATCTGGAAGGGGCCCAGGAAACGATTAACCAGTCACTCGAACTGAATTCTGAGGATCAGATCACGCACAACCTGCAGCGAATTCTCGACGAGATCCAGAATGGGGAACGTCCGCAGCCAGAGAAGCTGTCTGATCTTCAGATGTGACTTCGACAGGGATTGTTCGGCGCATGAAAAAAGGCCCCGCTCGAGAACGAGCGGGGCCTTTTTGTTTTCAGTCATCACTGGATTACATGGAAGCAATCTTGGCGATGAGGTCGGCGGTGCGGCAGGAGTAGCCATACTCGTTGTCGTACCAGCTCAGAACCTTGATCATGTTGCCGTTGATCACGCTGGTCCAGCTGCTGTCGAAGATGCTGCTGTAGGTGCTGCCGACGATGTCGCTGGAGACGATCGGGTCCTCGTTGTAGTAGAGGATGCCCTTCAGTTCGCCTTCGGCGGCTTCCTTCATGGCGGCGTTGATTTCTTCCTTGGTCACTTCCTTGTCCAGGGTGGCGACCAGGTCGGTCACACTTCCGGACGGAACCGGAACACGCAGGCTGATACCGGTCAGCTTGCCATTGAGTTCCGGCAGAACCAGACCGACAGCCTTGGCGGCACCGGTCGAGGTCGGAATGATGTTCAGAGCAGCGGCACGAGCACGGTGCGGATCGGAGTGGTACTGATCCGAAACACGCTGATCGTTGGTGTAAGCGTGCACGGTGGTCATCAGACCGCTGATGATGCCGAACTTTTCCTGCAGAACCTTGGCCATGGGAGCCAGGCAGTTCGTGGTGCAGCTCGCGTTGGAGATGCACTTGTGATCGGCCTTCAGGTCCTTGTCGTTAACACCCATAACGACGGTCAGGTCTGGCTTGTCCTTGGCAGGAGCAGACAGAACGACCTTGCGGGCACCTGCTTCGAGGTGGCTGTCGTAACCCGGCTTGCCGTTGGCAGCGCGGGCAGTGAAGATGCCGGTCGATTCGAGGGCGACGTCGACATTCATGTCTTTCCAGGGCAGAGCGGCAGGATTGCGCTCAGCGATGACCTTGATCTTCTTGCCGTTAACAACCAGCGAATCGCCGTCGACGCCGACTTCACCTGGGAAACGTCCCTGGACAGAGTCGTACTTCAGCAGCATGGCCAGGGCCTTCGGATCGCCCAGATCGTTGATGGCGACGATGTCGAACTGTTCTGGACGAGCAGCCATGGCTCGGAACGAAATGCGGCCGATACGGCCAAAACCATTAATACCAACGCGAACTGCAGCCACGGCGAGTTCCCCTTTCTGGATGGTGTGTGTAAGCCTGAAACGATAGTGTTCCCAGGGATCCGCCCTGGGGTCCGAGGCGATCTGCCCGGGATTTGCAACGATTTTTGTCCGATGCTTTGAGCCGCGAAGTATATCGCGCCCTATTGGTCCCCTCAACCAACGCAGGCCAGCCGGAGCAACGCATCAACAGGTTCGTATCCTTGAGGTTACGGCTCCACTGGACGGGATTTCTCCAGTTCTTATGATGCGGAGGTCCCAGCCCCCAGCAAATCAAGGATGTCTTCATGCGCGTGCTGTTTGTCGAATCGCCCCGCTGCAGGAAATTCTCACCGATTGCCCTGCTGCGTCCAGTCTTCGAACTGCTCTGCGGAACTCGGTCCATGCGACAGCGGGTGCTGGAAACGCTTCAGCCCGAGGAATGGGGTGTTGTCGTTCGTCCCGGCCTGGCCGGGGTTTACGCCGAAGAATTCCCCGAAGCTCGGGTGAATAACCTCGATTGGATCAACGCCGGGCCGACGCTGCTTATTGATGCGACCTGGCTCGGAAATCCGCACAATCTCGCGGCCGCGGCAAGCTCCGACACTTCATTTGCCCGTCTGTTCGACCCCCAGACCGCGGAATTCGAGTCGCTCGATCAGATTTCCGCGCTTTTTGCCGACGCTGCGGATGCTGGGGCCGGATATGTGCTCCAGTACCCATGGGAACTCATCAAATATAACGGAGAGATGATTGCCCTCGATTTCGAACTGCAGAAATCGCAGCGAACCGCCGGCCAGGACGTGCCCGCCGGGGCATTGAGCAGCGGATCGAGTGCCGATCAGGTCTTTATCCATCCGACCGCCAGTATCGAGCCGTTCGTCTCGATCAACGCGGAAGCCGGTCCAGTGATTGTCGATGAGGGAGCGGTGATCCAGTCTTTTACCCGCCTCGAAGGGCCGTGCTACATCGGACGGGAAACGCAGCTGTTCCGCGCCAATGTCCGCGGCGAAACCTCCTTCGGTCCGGTCTGCCGTGTCGGGGGCGAGATTGAAGCGAGCATCATTCACGGCTACGCCAACAAGTACCACGACGGTTTCCTCGGCCACAGCTACGTTTGTCCGTGGGTCAACCTGGGTGCACTCACGTCGAATAGCGATCTCAAGAACGATTACTCAACGGTGAAGTTTCCGCTCGGCACCGAATACATTGCGACCGGTGAAAAGAAGATCGGCTGCCTGATCGGCGATCACGCGAAGACTGCCATCGGGACACTGTTTAATACCGGCTCCAACGTCGGCGTCATGGCGATGGTCCTCCCCGCCGGCCGGCTCTGCCCGAAGCACATCCCCAGCTTCACCCGCCTGTGGCACGGAGCCCTCGACGACCAGCTCGACCTTGAGGCGGCTCTCAACACAGCCGCCACCGCCATGGGCCGCCGGAATCACGATCTGACCGCCGCCCAGCGCGAACTGCTGACGTCGCTTCGAGAAGAAACCTCTGAAGAGCGAACCCGAGCAATCAACCGATAGCCAGGCAATTCGAAAGATTGCCCACATCTCGTACCGGTGGCATCCTGCCGCCGATTGCGCGTGGCTCCAACGGCGGGGCAACCTGAGCACACGGCATCTCAACCCGAAACGTCAGTGAGGGCGACGGGATAGCACAGAGATTCATCTCTGTGTTGCGAAGCAACAAAAGGCTTGTCTTTGACCGGCTTCTGTCCACTCGACATTGCGTCCAGGGAGGGTGGCCGTGATAGCTCCGCTATCAGGGCGGCGAAGCCGTCGGAGGACGAAGTTTGACGAGGGTGAGAATTCAGCGTTGCTTCGTGTTTCCGTTGGATGCAGTCTCTTGCTGGTAAGCGGTCCGATCCCGTTCTCCCACGGCTGCGCCGCCCCGAAAGAATCTTTCGGGGCCATCTCCTTCCGAGCCCAATCGCTTCCCCACTCGAAACGTCAGTGAGGGCCTGGCATCAGAACAGCTCGTGAATCGGTTTTGTTCCGAAGTCAACGAGCGGGAACGGGCGGCCGGCGGGGCCTGGAAGGTGAGTTTCCAGGTCGAGGCCGAGGCTGTGGAAGATCGTGGCGACGACTTCGGCCGGATTCACAGGGCGTTCGTCCGGATAGGCGCCAATCGAATCGCTCTTGCCGACGACTCGCCCCCCTTGCACGCCGCCCCCTGCAAAGTAAGTGGTGAAGCATTGCGGCCAGTGATCGCGTCCACCAGCCGGATTGACGCGGGGCGTCCGGCCGAATTCCGCCAGATTGCAAACCAGGGTTTTCTCCAGCAGGCCCCGTTCTTCGAGATCAGAGATCAGTGCTCCGTAAGCCTGGTCGTACATGGGGGCGACCTGGTCACGCATCTGCTCGATCGAAGCGAACGGTTTGGTGCCGTGGATGTCCCAGGAGAGTTCATTGAACACCGTCATGAACGTGTTGACGGTCACGAAGCGGACGCCGGCTTCGATTAACCGGCGGGCCAGCAGGCAGCACTGACCGAACCGAGACATACCGTATCGCTCGCGGACTTCCTTCGGCTCCTTTTCCAGGTCGAATGCGCCGCGGGCCTGCGGGCTGTTGATCAGTCGATACGCCGACTGGAAGTTGTCGCTCATCAACTTCGCGTTCTCGCTCGATTCGAATGCCGAGAGCTTCGATTCGACAATGTCCCGCAACGCTCGACGACGTTCCAGACGAACGTCACCCAGGCTGCTCGGCGGCAGCAGGTCGGGGACTTTGAAGTTCGGCTTCGAAGGATCGGCATTCAAAACGAACGGATCGTATGCCTTGCCGAGAAAGCCGGCGGACTGGCCGTGCGGCAGGTTTCCGCCGGTGCGGCCCATCATCTCTGGCAGCACGACATGCGCGGGTAGATCGGTCTTGCGGCCGCGAAGATAGCTCAGCACGCAACCGGCATGCGGGGTTTCGACGCCGCCGGTAAACAGGCGGCCGGTCTGGAGCATCTGGTGTCCGGTGTCGTGAACCGCTGCGGCTGTGTGATAGCAACTGCGAACGAGCGAGAACTTGTCGGCGAGCCGCGCGTGTTCGGGCAGAATCTCGCTGATGTCGAAGTCGGCGTTCTTCGTGGAGATCGGCTTGAACGGCCCACGAATCTCGGCGGGAGCGTCCGGCTTCATGTCGAAGCAGTCGATCTGACTGGGGGCTCCGAGGTTGAAGATCATGATCACGGAGCGATCGTTGTCTTTGTCCTTCCGTGAGGCCTGCTCAGCCTGCAGCAACTGGGGAAGGGAAAGTCCGATTGCGCTGAGGCTGCCCACGTTGAGCAGGTCCCGTCGCGTCAATCCATCGCACGTATGGGCGGTCCCCCGGCCAAGAACGTCCAGCATGGTTGCACCTGTTGCGTTACTTCCTCTTCGGAGTGCGTCGTACGGCTGGGCAGCCGGGCGGTTCTCGACACGAAAGTCGCAAGAAACTGCGGTCGTCGCACTCCTTCCTCACCCTTCAAAGATACTCCTCGGCAGCGTCGAATTCAATTCGGAACTGGCTGAGGGGCGGGGCGGGACGCGCATGAAAAAAGGGGGGCCGCCGCGTGATCGGGCGTTCCCCCTCTTGGATCTGATTGCAGGTGGCGAAAGTTACCCGGCGATGGCCGAGGAATCTTTCCGCTCATCATCCCGCGGTGCTGCGGCATCGTCGCAGAGCTCTTCGCGAAGGATGCTCATATTACGGGGGGCTTCGATCCCCAGCCGAACGGTGTTCGGTCCGATTCGGACCACGGTGATGGCGACATCGTCTCCGATGCGAATCTTCTCGCCCGACTTCCTTGAGAGTACCAGCATTGCTCTTCCTCCAGCTAACGCCTGATGCGGCTTGAATGGTGGTTGGGGGGCGGCAGGTCACCTCGGGAAGGGAGTTCTTCGAGGCGACACCGGGCCGTGATATTACTTATCGCCATCCCGAGATCAGATTGATGATATCATCAATTAGATTACAGCTCGGGCGGCGAAGAATCCAGACGAGTTCGTGCGAAAACCGCATTAACTTGCAAGGGAGTTACAACCCGCATTTCGTGCATTTCGTGACCGACGCTGTAGCAGCATGCCTGCAATGCGCGCAGGCCGGGGCGGGCTATGGGCTTTCGTCGGGTTATTGCCCGGGTGTGTCGTTGGTTTAGTTCGGTCTCTGAATGAATGGGCTTGTTTTTGCTGCAAGACTGCTTTGTTTTTGAGCTGCCTTGATATTGGGCAGGTGACTGGAGGGGTGTCGGGATGATGCCGACAAAGATCGCTTGTTCACCCGGATTGGATTGTTGCAGAAGGAGCTTGCGGGGAAACGACCTGCCAGGCAGCAGCTGCTGCCGGTGAGCGGCTTTCCGGTCGAGAGTCACGAATATGCTCGCCGGGGGCCACTGGCTTGTTATCACGGGAGAGTTGGGGCTTTCATCGACAACGAGAAGCACTGGCGGGACGCCAGTGGCACACCGTGTTTTGGTCATCCGGTCAAGGCAAACCGAAGGGCCAGCCGACCGAATCCGCGGCTGAAGCGGGAATGTTCCGAGGGGCGGGGCGGAAATTCCTTTCGGACGCGGTAGAGGCCGCCCGGTTGGTGGTAATTCCGGGGCGGATATGCAGAATGGTTTTTGTCCCGAAAAGCGCGAGAGATTTTCCTTCCATTCACCCGCAGTGAGCCGCAGAGGAACAGCATGAATATTGGCATTGTCGGACTCGGTTTCATGGGCATGACGCACTTCGAGGCGGCCCGGTCAGTCAAGTCGGTGAAGGTGCACGGTTTCGCCACCCGTGACCCCAAGAAACGGAAAGGAAACTGGTCGTCGATCCAAGGGAACTTCGGCCCCCGTGGCAGCAACAAAGTCGATTTGACCGACGTGGTGACCTACGAAAACTACCAGGATCTGATCAACGATCCGGCGGTCGACCTGGTCGACATCTGCCTGCCGGTTCCTCAGCACGAAAAGGTCACGATCGAGGCTCTCAAGGCGGGCAAGCATGTGTTGGTCGAAAAGCCGATCACCATCGAGCTGGCAGCCGCCAAGCGGATGCTGAAAGCAGCCGAGTCGTCGGGGAAGCATCTCATGGTTGCCCATGTGCTGCCGTTCTCTCCGGAGTTTCGTTTTCTGGCCGAGTGCATTCGCCAGAAGAAGTACGGCGAACTGCAGGCCCTGAACCTTCGCCGCGTGATCTGCCCGCCCAAGTGGTTGAATCTGCCGGACGATCTTCCTTCGCTGGGAGGCTTCGGTATCGACCTGCATATTCACGACAACCATTTCATCGCTGCGACCTGCGGGCTGCCGCAGAAGGTCTTCTCCGTGGGGCAGCTCGAAGCTGGCTTTGTGAATCACACGCAGACCAACTACATCTACGACAAAGGCCCGGCGGTCACCTGTGTGAGTGGAGCGATCGCCGCTCCCGGGCTGGAGTTCGCTCATGGGTATCAGGCCTTCTTTGAAGATGCGACGATCGAGTTCGACGCCGGGACGTACGGGAAGGACTGGGTGGTGAACCGTCCGCTGACGGTCCTCACCAAGACGGGCCGCGTGCAAACGCCGACTCTTAAGGGGGGAACGGAGTGGTTCAGCGCCTTCGCGGAAGAAATGAAGGCGGCTGCCCAGGCATTGAAAACGGGCGAAGTTCCTCCCGATCTTTCCGGGGTCCACGCTGTCAGTGCTCTTAAGCTTTGTCATGCGGAGTTGAAGAGCATTGAGTCCGGACGACTCGCTTCGGTCTGAAACGCAGATCCCTGTGGGGCTCGTGCGGTCGATTCTCAGCTGGTACAATTCGGCTGCACTTGCCGTGCAGAGTTGATGCGGCAGAGCAGACCGGGAAGTAGAAAGTCAGAAGATGAGTCGGCCGTCGAGTTCGGGAGCAAAGAACGTTCTGGGGACGCCGCTGCTCAGTTGCAGCGAGTCTCCCATGACCGGTTTCTATCGGAACGGGTGCTGCGACACCGGCTCCGGCGACATGGGCGTGCACACGGTCTGTGTTCAGGTAACCGAAGAGTTCCTTGAATTCAGCAAACGCCGTGGCAACGACCTGAGTACTCCCATCCCTCAATACAGCTTTCCCGGGCTCACTCCCGGAGATCGCTGGTGCCTGTGTGCGGTCCGCTGGAAAGAAGCCTTTGAGTCCGGCAATGCTCCCGGCGTTGTCCTCGAAGCAACGCATATCGCGACGCTCGAATTCGTCTCCCTCGAAGAGCTCCAGCAACACGCCATCACCGTCGAGTAGACGAGGTGTTCTTGAGAGACGTGGGCGTTTTCGGAGTATGCAGGCTGGGATAGCGCAGCGTATCCCAGCAGATGTGGTGTCCACGGAGAGTGGATCGACTCTCCCGAGCATCGCCCGCCGCTACTCGATCTTCGCTTCGTATACGCTGCACCACGTCTCCTTCAGAAGCAGACCGCTCTTGCGACCTCTTGCCGACGGCGTCGGCCCCGGTAGCGGAGCAACCGGGGCTACCCCGCTGCGTGGAGCGTTTGGAGAGAGTCCGAATCACTGAGCCACCCCCGTAGCGGCGGCATCCTGCCGCCGAATGGACGTGGAGTCCTCAGAGAGTGTCGAGTATGTCCACACGGGTAGACTTCCAGGAACGGAGGCTGAGATAGCGATGCGTATCCCGGCAAATGCGGCCTCCACCGAGAGCAGATCTCGGTCTGATTTCCCGCGTCCAACGACAACGGCGGCAAGATGCCGCCGCTACGAATGGAAAGCCGCGTTTTAACTGCGTCTCTATGATTGTCTCTCATTCCCACAGGTCGTTCCTGGGTAGCGAGTCGTCCAATGACCTCTTGCCGACGGCGTCGGACCCGGTAGCGAAGCAACCGGGGCTACCCCGTTGCGTGGAGCGTTTGGAGAGAGTCCGAATCACTGAGCCACCCCCGTAGCGGCGGCATCCTGCCGCCGAATGGACGTGGAGTCCTTAAAGATCGACGAGAATGTCCACACGCGTGGGTTGCGGGGGTTCCGAGTTGCCGACCCTCGTTCTCTCTCCCCGCGCCCAACGACAACGGCGGCAAGATGCCGCCGCTACGAAGGGGAATGAAATCGATCATCGGGCTCAGGCCCCGGCTGCTTACAGCAGGTCGCTGGCAAGCTCGGCCAGGGCGCTGCGTTCTCCCTTTTCGAGGGTGATGTGGGCATACAGCGGCTGACCGACCATGCGGTTGATCAGGTAGCTGAAGCCGTTTGAGAGCGCGTCGAGATAGGGGTGGTCGATCTGGTGGATGTCGCCGGTGAAGATGATCTTGGTGCCTTCGCCGGCACGGGTGATGATCGTTTTGATCTCGTGCGGCGTCAGGTTCTGGGCTTCATCGACAATGAAGAAGATCCGCTGCAGGCTGCGGCCGCGGATGTACGCCAGCGGCGTAATTTCGAGTTTCTTGTTCTCGACCAGTTCCTGAATCTTATCGCCGGCATCGGATTGCCGGTTCTCATGGCGGATCACGGTAAGGTTATCGAAGAGGGGCTGCATGTAGGGGTCGAGCTTGGCCGACACATCCCCGGGCAAATAGCCAATGTCGCGGTTGCTGAGCGGGACAATCGGGCGGGCCAGCAGAATCTGCCGGTAGTTCTGTCGTTGTTCCAGGGCAGCAGCGAGAGCGAGCAGGGTCTTTCCCGAGCCAGCTTTCCCGGCCAGTGTGACGAGCCTGATATCGTCGTTGAGCAGAGCTCGTATCGCAAAGGCCTGCTCGGCATTTCGTGGCGTGATGCCGTATGTGGTGTGCTTTTCGACACGATGGTACGACTGGTCGATCGGGTCGTACGTGGTCAGGACCGACTTGGATCCGTTCCTGATGATGAAGTTTTCGTGGGCGAGCGGAAGTTCAATTGGCAGCCGGGCGTCGGCAGCCGGGACTGATCCGGTCCCCGTGTAAAACCGGTCGACTTCAGCCGATTCGACGCCTTCAATCAGCCGCTTGCCGGTGTAGAGTTTGTCGAAGCTCTCGACTTTATCGTTGCTGTAGTCCTGAGCGACCAGGCCGACGGCCTTGGCTTTCATTCTCAGGTTGGTGTCTTTGGTGATGAGAATCACCGGGCGACGGGTTTCCTGATCGAGCACCTCGAGCGCGGAGTTGAGAATGCGGTGGTCGGGAACGTCCTGGGCGAGCACATCTTTCAGCCGGAAGTGAGCCGGGCCGCCGAGAATGACGCGGATGCGACCGAGTCCCGGGCCGAGCGAGGCTCCGGAGGGAGAAAGGACGTCTCCGGTCAGATCATCAAGTGTCCGGAGAAACTGTCGAGCCTGGAAGTGGATATCATCGTTCCCCTTTTTAAACCGGTCGAGCTCTTCGAGCACGGTCATCGGGATGGCGATATCGTTTTCCTCGAACTTGTGGATACACCCCGCGTCGTGCAGGATGACGTTCGTGTCGAGAACGAAGACCTTTGGGTTAGAGATACGGGCCGGGGACGAAGACTCTAGAAGCGAAGCCTGATCAATCATGTGCTTCCTTGCAGATGTACCGGTTGTCGTAAACAGGTCAGGCTGCGGTATATCAGAATTTCTGGAACTCCGAAACGCCAATCGCCTAACCCCGCTATTCTTTCACCCCATTTTCATGAAGTCCAGCAGAAATTCATCCCCCGCGACCGAATGTCCGATACCTTTCAGACAGGGACCTGCGAGGGTTTCTGGAGAAAACGCCCTTGGATTTTAGGACGAACGGCGTTTATAATTGCCGCACTGGGTATTATGCTCAGGAATACGCCACAACCAGTCGCCCGCGGGGTGGACTGATGAAGTTGCCCGCCTCCCGGCCAGTCGTTTGCAATCGCACCGGTCGGAGATACCGAGAACACCTTGCAAGTTGTCTGAGGAGATGAGTGTTATGGCAGTGAATGTCACTGAAAAAGCCGCCAATGAAATCAAGCGCGTGATCGGCGAGCAGGCCAAAGACGGAACGACTGTCCTCCGTATCGGCGTGCGTGCCGGCGGTTGCAGCGGGTTCCAGTACAACCTGGCCCTCGACGATCAGTTCGATGCTGCCAAGGACGATCTCTCCGAGCAGCACGGCGTGACCGTGGCCGTCGATAAGAAGAGCATGCTCTATCTGGACGGCACGACCATCGATTACTACGACGGTCTCGAAAAACGCGGCTTCTCGTTCGATAACCCGAACGTCGTCAAGAGCTGCGGCTGCGGAAGCAGCTTCCAGGCCTAATCGCCTGAAGTCGAAACAAGAAGCCGGCTGCTCCCCACGGGACAGCCGGCTTTTCTCATGCGCGGGCCCTGCCTGCAGTCCCAACCCGAAACGTCAGTGAGGGCACGAGACGGGTGGCCCTCACTGAAGTTTCGGGTTAAGAGGCGGATTCTTGCCATCAACGGTGCTTACTTCGAAGCAACTTGAGGGGCTTGGACGACGAAAGTCGCAGGTAGGCTGGGATAGGCGAAGCCGTATCCCAGCATGGAACGCACATTTGCTGGGATACGCCTGCCGGCTATCCCAGCCTACGCGCTGAAGTAAGCGACATTCGGCAGGATGCCGCCGCTACGGTTGGCATCCTGCTTTTCCTAACGCCCAAAGCCTAATGCCCAACGCCTATTTCTTCTTCTCCTTCAGCGTGAGCATGTAATCGACCACGTCGACGAGTTCCTGACCGGACATGACTTTCTGGAGGTCGGCCGGCATCAAGGAGACTTCCTGTTTGACGAGTTCTTCGACGTCGTCCATTGGCACGGTCTTCACGAAGCCTTCGGCGTTCTTGATGCTGATCTCGTCATCGGTCCGGCTCTGGAGCAGGCCGCTGACGATCTCTCCGTCAATCGTAACAGCCGTGTACGTCTCGTAGTTATGGCTGATTCCGGCCGAGGGGTACAGGATCGATTCGAACATCGCCTGCTTGCTCAGCTTCTTGCCGATTTCCGACAGGTCCGGGCCGACTTCTTTGCCCTGGCCATTCACCTGATGGCACTTGGCACAGGTGCCGTTGGTGTGAAACACGATGCGGCCGTTCTTCACGTCGCCTTTGCGTTTCACCAACTCCGAGATCGGCGGCAACGGCTCGGCGTCTTTGGACGGGGGCAGGGGGTACAGTTCGGTCGCGACGTCTTTCACGTCCTTGTAAGTCGAGGCGTGCATCACGGCGGCAACCGCCTGTTGCAGGCCGTTCGGAACCTTGCCCTGTTTTGCGAAATTCATCACGGCGACGGTTCCGGGGCGTGTGCGGCCCATTGAACTGGCGGCAGCCCGGCGGACACTCAGGTCGACGTCCTCAGCCGTCAAGACCTGACGCAGCCATTTCGCAGCTTCATTCTCGCCGGTGTAACCCATCGCCTGAGCGATCTTGCGGGCCTCTTCCGGCTTCCGTTCCTTCATCTCGTTCGCCAGCAGGTTGCCCTGCTTGTTGCCGAGCAGGGTACGAACCGCATCGATGCCGAGCTGCTGGTCAAAATGTGAGACAGCAATGTCAATCAGATCCGGGTAACGCTCTTCGAGTTTGAAGCGATCGACAATCGAGATGAACGTCTGCGACTCCGGCTTGGCGGCTAGAAGATCGTTCAGCGATTTGCGATAGTCGGGGCGGGCATTCAGATCCAGACTGCGGACGCGAGCAATGGCCTCGGAGGCGATCAGATCGGCTCGGGCATCGCTCTTTCGTTTCGTGAATGCAAGCTCGGCCAGAGCTTCCTGAGGAACCTGCGGAGCGAAGTCGAGCGAACGGAACAGCCGGGGCAGTTCCTCGGCGGGGGTCTGCGGATCGTCGATCAACGCGATGAGATGCTTCGCGGTGACGTCGGCACGCGATCGCCAGATGATGTCGCGACCCGCTTTGGTGCGCCAGTTGTCGCCGACGCGAGCCAGCCACGCATTCAGGCACTCGTTCCACTGTCCATTCGCGGCAATCCCCAGGGCTTCGAGGTACCAGCGATCTTCGCCGTCGTGCTGCACGGCGAGGTCAGCCCAGAACTCGGGCTCGTTGGGCAGATCGAGATCGCGGATGGCGATCAGCATTTCCCGGCGAACAGCCGGAGACTTGTCATCGGGACCGATCACGCCAATGAATTCGGTCGGCGGAATCTGATCGGCCAGCTGACGGGCCAGACGAATTGCGGTGATGCGAATATCAGGGTCGGCGTCTTTCAGCCCGGCTTTGATATATTCCTTTGTCTTTGCAGGGCCGAGGCCCAGCTTGCCGAGTGCCCAGAGGGCGCGGGCTCGATAGCGGGCCGGCTCGGCGTTCCACATTTCCACGAGAGCGGCTTCGGCTTTCGGTCCGGCATCCTGCAGTCGCGTCCAGGCCTGATATCGCGTGGCCTGATTGGGACTCCAGAGCGCTTTGACGGCACCTTCGACAGACGAGGTGTCGATTTTGGCGATCTTGTAATGAGACTCGGGGGGAGCGACGCGGAAAACGCGGCCTCGATCGACATCGCCCATGCGGTGTCCGCCGACACCCGGATCGTACCAGTCGGCGACGAACAGGGAGCCATCAGGAGCGACGCAGACATCCGAAGGGCGGAACCACTGGTCGCGGGCGCCTTCGAGAATGTTGACGGTGGTCGCGGTATAACCGGCTCCGTCTTTTTCAACCGGATAGCTGCGAACGACGTTCGGTCCGGCGTCGCAGTGGATGATCTCGTCGCGGAAGACTTCGGGAAGCAGATTGCCTTCGTAGCAGAGAATTCCCGTCGGTGAACCGGCTCCCGTCTGCAGAAGATTGGGCATCGTTCCGGGGTCGTTCAAATGCCAGTGACGCAGCGGGATTTCATCGCTCCAGCCGGTGCGGGGGTCGCGCCAGCCGGCTCCGGTCAATTCATCCTTATAGCCGTAATTGCCGAATTCCATCACGTAATTGATGCGGACGCCGCGGTTGCCGTCGTCGTCATTGTCACTCTGCCACATGGTGCCGAAGGAGTCGACACAGACTTCCCAGTTGTTGCGGAAGTTCCAGCCGAGGGTCTCGAACTCGGAACCATCCATATTGCAGCGAAAGACCATCCCTTCCTGATACGGCTTGCGGGAACTGTCGACGACGTTCCCCTGCTTGTCGACGATCGGCTGGCCGTCTTTGTCTTTGATCTGCTTGCCGGAGTTCCCGAAGTTGAAATAGAGCTTGCCATCGGGGCCGAACACGACGGCGTGAATCCCGTGATCGTGCTGGGTGCCGTCGATGCCGGTGAAGAGCGTTTCTTTGTAGTCGGCTTTGTCGTCGTTGTTGCTGTCGGTCAGCACGAAGACACTGTCGCCGGCGGAAACGATGACTTTGTTGCCAAGCACGCAGATGCCGTGAGCGGAGTCGATGTCGCGGCCCTGATAGAACGTCTTCACATCATCGGCTTTGCCATCGCCATCGGTGTCGGTGAGAATCAGAATCCGGTCGCCCTCTTCCCGGATCGGGGAGTCGGTGTTGCGGAAGTTGCGATAGTTGACAACCTCGCAAATCCAGACCCGTCCGAGATGGTCGATGTCCATGTTTGTCGGGTTGCCGATCAGCGGCTCCCCTGCGAAGACTTCAGCCGTGAGTCCCTCGGCGATGTCGAGCTGAGCGGTCGCATCCTTCAATTCGCGACTCTGCTGCGGAGGATCGGTCTTGGCGTTATAAGCGACCGGTTTGACCGAGATGATTTTCTCAATCGCCTTCTCGGAAACTGACACACCAAGCGGCGGATTGTACTTCCAGTTCTTCGGCTGTTCGTAATCCTGATTTTGCTGCAGTTCTTCCACGGTCGGCGTGGGCGATTCGATGCCTGACTCGGGGACTTCAGCGTGGGCGGTCCAGGCGATCGCATTCAGCACGACTTTGCGGAAGTTGTCGTTCTGCCAGTTCTGGTGGAAGTGTCCTCCGGTGAAACCGAACGAGCGACCATCGTTGTCCCGCGTGGCGGCCCAGCCGACGTGCTGCGGCTCCTTGCGAACGAGCACGGCTTCCCGCACGTACGGGTTGCCGCTGTGATGTCCATCTTTTCGACTCAGCGATTCCCGGGGCGGCAGGTCGGTCAGGATCGGCGTGACCCCTTCCATGCCTTCGCGGAACCGCATGTGATAGTACCATTCATCGTTGATCGTGAACGGCTGCACGCCGCGGGTGATCGGGTGCTTCGGCAGGTTGTCGAACGAAGCGGTCCAGTGCGGATTGACCGACCAGTCGATCTCGAAGTAGCCGCCCAGCCATTCGAGGAAGTGCTCGCCCTCGGGGCCTTTCACCGTTTCAACGGCATAATGCAGACAGACGAGGCCGACGCCCTTGTCCATGACGTTGTCGAACTCTTCGAGATGATTGTTCAGGAAATGCCGCCCGCCGCCATCGCAGTAGGCGACGACCGTATCGGCATTGTCGAAAGCGGTCACATCCTGCGGCCATCCGTCGGTGTAAACGGTCGTAATCACAGGGAGTCCACTTTTGTTGAGCGAGTCGGCCAGGAGCATGCAGCCGGCTTTGTGCTCGTGCGAGAAATAGCCGTGACTCTTACTGCCGGCGACGAAGACAATTTTCTTTTTGTCCTCAAGCGGCAGTCGCTTCAGTTGAATGTCGCGAAACTCGACTTTCATCGGCGGGCCGGAATGCAGCTGCAGAGCGAGGACCCCCATGAATTCCCGGTTGTCTTTGTCTTCGTCGATGACTTTGGCAGTCGTTTTGCCATTGATGGCCAGCGTGATCTCATTCCCTCTGGCGGTGATGTGATACGTGTTCCAGCCGTCGAGGTTGATTGCCTTGAGCAATTCGTCTGCGTCGCCGATCGAACTCCGCTGCATATCGTCCTTACTGTTGACGATCGTCTTCATGCCGCGAGTGGCCAGCGTACCCCGGCCGTGTTCATCGTAGCAGGCTCCCAGCCATTTTCCGGCCAGGTCGATATCGGCCTGATATCCGACGACATGACCATCCGGAGCGATCTGAGAGCGGAATTGAATGCCGGAGTTCGCGGATTCCGACCCCGAGATGCGGAACTCGAGTTTCAGTTCGAAGTTGTCGACATCGGCCACCCAGCGAAGAAACTGATTCGTTTTGCAGGGCTTGTCCGGCGTCGATTCGGCGACTATGGAACCGTTCTCGACCCGCCAGAACGTTTCATCACCTGTCCAGCCGGAAAGGTCCTTGCCGTTGAAGATCGGTTTGAAGCCATCCGGTTCATCAGCCGCCGGGCTCGTGCAGGCGGACATCATCAGAACTACGACCGCGGTGACGGCAGAAATCGGGCGAAGACACGAGACAATCATGGGCTACCTCGGATAAGAATCTGGCGCGAATGGTCCCTCCGCAACAGTCAGAATCTCCCTGTCTGACCGGAGCGACGCAGCGCAGTCGCATGTGTAAGGATTGATTCGACACTATAACACCGGCGTACACGACCGCGAAAGTATCGACCGGGAAATTGCGGGTCGACAGTGTGGCCGCCGAACTGAATTGGAAGCGTGTTCGAGGCCTGCAGGCATCGCTCCCGAGACCGAAAAAGTAGGGTGCGTCTTGACGCACCAGATCAGAGTACGACGTGAGCAACGTTTGACGCAGCGAATTCCAGTCAGTGGGGGCCGAACCCCTTTTACAGATGCTGCGTTTGATCTCGTTGAATCTGTTTAGAGGCGTCTACTGAAGGTCCGGGAGCGTGGTTCGGTCGGATCAAAGATCCGATGGTGCGTCGAGACGCACCCTACTTTTCTGTTTGCGGAATATACTGATCGCTGCGGCGCCGCCTGCTGCCGCGAGGAGGACTTCGGCGATCAGCAGGCTCCAGCAGAGAGTTGTTGTCGGGGCTGGTGACAGAGCCGAGTAACGGCGTTGCAGATAGTCCGCCAGTTCGATCTGTCGTTCAGTCGCGATCTGTTCCCGGAGTTCGGGGAGGAAGCCGGGGAGTTCTTCCAGTTCCTTCTCGATCGCGGCGGCTTCATGATTCCGGTAGATGCGGTAGGACTCCGCGGTGCGTCCGACTTCCGCCAGTCCCGCGACCAGAATCAGCAGAGCAATCTGCCAGCGGGCCGGGGGAACGGCGAGGGAACGCCGCAGAGTAAGTCCGGTCCAGACGACCGCTGCTCCGAGTGCGAATGAAAACAGGCCGATTTTCCGAACGGGCGCAGGGGCCCAGACGCCGGCCAGAGTCCAGAGAAGCGTGCAGCCAGCGACCAGAAGCAGCCAGCGGAACGTGCCGGAAGAGCTCGAAGAGGCGGGGGTGTTCATTGGCGGGTTACGGGAGTTGAATCTGGGCGTCCGGAGATTCGCTGAACGGGAGGCGAATGGGACGAGCCGTGGGTTCTCAATGCCTGTCGCAGTCAATATACTCGCGACGAGCAGGGCCATTATAAGGATTGTGGCCGACGATCAGGAACGCTTGCAGGGTCGTGAAAGAAGACGCATGGCGAATCAGGAAGACTTTCGTCTGGAGTGGCATGGCGATGTGGTCATCGTCACGCCGGCCAGCAATATCGAATCGATGAACTGGGACCTGATCGAACAGGCCGCCGAGGTCATCATGGCCCCGCTCCAGAATCAGGACGTGCCGGTGGTCGTGGTCGATCTGAGTGAAGTCGGCTACTTCGGCTCCGTCTTTCTCGCGTTGCTGCTTCGATGCCACAAATACGTGAAGAGCCGGGGGGGCGAACTGGTCCTCTGCGGAGCCAGCGAGATGGCGACCGAACTCCTGCGGATTACTGCACTGGACACGCTCTGGGCCATCTACGACACTCGTGAAGAAGCCCTCGATGCGGTTGGCTGAGGAGACAGCAGCAGCCGCACCGACAGTTTGAGCAGGAGTCAGGGATGTCTCAGCAGCACAAGCGTTCGCAACCGGACGAGTCCGAAGAGTCCGTCCTTCCCGATGTCGAGGAGTCCTTCGAAACCGAAGACGACCCCGAGGCGGTGGCCCGCCAGCGACTCGTCGACGAAATCAAATCGACGGCTGACAAGCTTCATCGCGATAAAGCCACACTCGGCGATCTGAAGATCCTCAGCCGGGCCCTCCGCGAGCTTC
Source organism: Planctomycetaceae bacterium (assembly GCA_017795105.1). Classification (GTDB taxonomy): domain Bacteria; phylum Planctomycetota; class Planctomycetia; order Planctomycetales; family Planctomycetaceae; genus Rubinisphaera. The sequence goes on along the minus strand of CP051247.1, from coordinate 2,420,524 downwards.
GTTACGCCTTCAAGGTCTTCAAGCCATTTCGCCGAAATCGGAAGATCACCGTTTTCGGTTCCGCCCGCACCAGACCGGACGATCTCAACTACCAAATGACCGTGGAATACGGTCGCCGCATGGCCGAAGAGGGCTGGTACGTCGTGACCGGAGCCGGGGGCGGCATCATGGAAGCCGCTCATGTCGGAGCCGGCGTCGATCAGTCGATGGGCGTGAATATCATGCTCCCCTTCGAGCAGTCGGCCAACCATGTGATCGAAGGCGATCCCAAGCTCGTCAATCTGAAGTACTTCTTCACCCGCAAGCTGCTGTTCGTGAAGGAAGTCCACGGAATCGCCATTTTCCCGGGCGGGTTCGGCACCCTGGATGAATGCTTCGAAGTCCTCACGCTCGTACAGACCGGCAAACGCGATCTGATGCCGATCGTTCTCGTCAGCGATCCCAGCGATCAATACTGGACGATCTGGCAGAACTACGTGCATAAGGAACTGCTCGATACCGGGCTGATCTCGCCGGCCGATACCTCACTCTATCGCGTCTGCCAGAACATCGATGACGCCGTCGAAGAGGTGATGCGGTTCTACTGTGTTTACCACAGCATGCGTTACGTGAAGGGCGATCTGGTGCTGCGTCTGCAGGTGGAGCCGAGCGATGAGTTCGTCGAAGAACTCAACCAGGAATTCGGCGAGCTGTGTGAGACCGGGAAGATTGAAAAGACAGAAGCCGATCCGGTCGAAGCCAACGACCCGCACCTGCTGCATCTCCCCCGATTGCGCCTCAATTTCAACCGCCGGGAAATCGGCCGCCTCCGCCAGATGGTCGACCTGATCAACGATCGCCTCGGCATGGAAGACTGCGACTAAGCCTTGAATCGGGTGCCATACCCACGCTCGCATGGGCATGCTAAATCACGCCGGATGCCCTCCACGAAAAGGATGGCTCAGACGCGTGCGTCTGAGTGGCGCAGCCACAAGAGGTCGCTCACCGACGTTCTTCCGGCAAACGTGTTGGGGCGACTTATCTGGTCTCCCCAGAGCGTCCCGGTCACTCGGGGATGCACAGCTTCTTCCTGTGACTTCGTCACCCAGACGTGCACGTCTGAGCCATCCGCGGTGGGCGTTCTCAATGGACCGAATGCTGAAGACAAGCCTCCTGTTGCTTCGCAACACAGAGATGAATCTCTGTGCCATCCCTGTCGATTCGAAGATTGAGTTTGAAGGATTGAAATGAATCCCTTTCGGTTCCTGCGGTCTTTGAAGAAAAAAACTGCAGCCATAGTGTGGCAGTCGATTCGACTAATGTGGCCAATCCGCTACGTCTACTATGCCTGCATGTTTCTCGCGCCGCTTATTTCGCTTCCAGGACATACGTTTGCGCCCTACGAGTTACCGCAATTCTACATCGCTGCGACGGGACTTCTCGCAGTCGGGCTTATGGGAGGAATCGTCCTTGGCTCTCTTTCTCGAAACGTTTCACGGGGGCGAGGAAGCAACCCCGATACGGTGATGAGTCAACTCGTCGAACGGCTACAGTCCTTCGGTACAATCCTTCTCCTTGCTCATGCGCTCGGACATTTCGTTGGAGCATGGGTGAGTTCCTTCTCGCAACTTCGTCTGGCAATTGTCGCGGCAGTAGCAGCAGGGATTTTTCACGTCACTTGTCGATGGATTCCGCAATTCCGTAAGTCGCGTACGTCTGAGTGACGCAGTCACAAGAGGTCGCTCACCGGCGTTCTTCCAGCAAACGTGTTGGGGCCACTTATGTTGTCTCCCCAGAGCGTACCGGTCTCTTCGACGATGCAAAGCTTCTTTCTTGTGACTTCGTCACCCAGACGTGCACGTCTGGGCCATCCGGGGTGGCGTTTTTGCTTGTCCGAACATCGAAGACAAGCCTCCTGTTGCTTCGCAACACAGAGATGAATCTCTGTGCCATCCCTGCATTCTAACAGTGTCCTCCGTGTCTCCGTGGTGAATCCCAGCTCGAACTGGTCGTCAGATCCACGACGTTGGGGCGGTTTTGTCCTGCTGGCGGCGGAAGACGAATTCGTTGCAGCCGAGGCTGCGGGTCAGTTTTTGCTCGACGAGATCGAAGCCGTGGTTCTTGTAGAACTCGCGGACCTGGTGCGGTTTGGCGACTTCGAACGGATACCCGCCGATCCAGTCGATGATGTCCGTCACGACCGACATGCCGCGGGCATCGTGAGCCGAGCGATAGCGGGCCAACGGATTGCGGAAGCGGCGGAGATCGTTCACGAAGAATGCCGCCAGAAACAACGGCACGAAGTCGCCGGTGATGAACCAGCGGCCGAAGGTTCCACTGCAGTAGATTCGCTTCACAGTCCGCCAGAAATCTGACTTGCGGCCCTGGTCGTTATACAGAGCGACCACGAGCAGGCCGCCCGGTTTCACGTTGCTGATCAGATTCTCCATACCGAGCCACATCGCGCCGGTGTGGTGCAGCACGCCCCAGCTGTAAACGATGTCGAAGGTCCCGAGCCGGGCTAGAAAGCTGTGGTCGAGAACAGAGCCCTGCTCGATGCGCCAGTCGTTTTCGTCGGGAAAGAACTGCTTGCGGAGTTGCTGCGTGCAGGCCACAGAATTCGGGTCGAAATCGAACGAGACAACCCGTGCCCCGAGCTTGCGAGCCGCGAGACTGAAGGTTCCCGAGCCGGATCCGGCGTCCAGAAAGGCGGGGCGTTCGACCTCTTTGGGCCAGAACTCGAGCAGCGAGGCCTGGGCCTGTTCGATGCGATGCTCGTTGAGCAGATTCAGAAACTTCTGCCAGTTCTTCCCGAAGCCGAACCGCAGTTCGGGATCGAGCGGCTGGTCGGGTGTGGCAACATGTTCGGTGACGGTCATTGTCGACCACCGGCTTTCGGTTTGAGCTCGTTCCGCTTGCTCGTCACGGCGGCATCCATCCGCTGCAGAATGTCGGCATGGTCAGCCGAGTCCGCCAGATTGCGGTACTGACGAGGATCGTTCTCCATATTATAGAGCTCCTGCGATCCATCACGATATTTGATATACGCCCATTTGTCGGTTCGCAGCAATTGCCCGTTGCCGGTCACGGAATAAGCCGCTCGGCGAACGCCTTTGGCTTCTCCCCGAATAACGGGCGCCAGCGATTTCCCCTGCACGTGTTCGGGAACATCGAGCCCCGACAGTTCCGCGAGCGTCGGATACAGGTCAATCTGTTCAGCGAGGGCCTCCGAGGTGGAACCGGCCGGGCCGCTGGGAGTGGAAATGACCAGGGGAATACGGGCGGATTCTTCGTGCAGGCTCATCTTCTGCCAGAAGGAATGTTCGCCGAGGTGATAGCCGTGATCGGAGGTGAAGACGACGATCGTCTCTTCGTCGAGGTCGAGCTCACGGAGCGCCTCAAGCAGACGCCCGACCTGGGCATCCATGAATGCGACGCTGGCGTAGTACGCGGAAAGCACTTCCTGCTGTTTGCCTGGCTTGCCGGCCAGTCCGCTGCTGCGGGACGTCTTGGAGATGCCTGGCTTCGGAATATCGGCCAGGTCATTCTCGACTTCGGGAGCGAGTTGCATTTCCTTCGGCGGATAGGGATCGTAATAACTGGCCGGAGCGACGAGCGGCACGTGCGGACGGACCAGCCCCACGGCCAGGAAAAACGGCTCGTCGCGATGAGCTTTCATCAGCTCGATCGCCTTGTCGGTCGCCATCACATCCGGCTGTTCGCGGCCATCGCTCTCGCCTTTCACGACATAGAACGCGCCGCCGAAGCCGAGTCCGTAGTGCTTGTCCTTGTCGAAGTTCAGATTCTCGTTGGTGAGATGGATGTGCTCGCCTTTGGTCATCCATTCCGGAGCATGCATGTTGAACCGCTCGGTCCACGATGCCTCATGATCGGGACCGGAGACGCCAGCCGTGATGTCGCCGGGCACCCGCATGTGGTAGATCTTGCTGACGCGGGCGACGTAGTAATCGTGATTCCGGAAGTGCTGGGACATCGACGGGCGATCGCCGAGGTTCTTCGTAAAGTTATTGGCACCGCCATTGCCCATCACGCCGATCGATTCCGGATACATCCCCGACATCAGCGCGGCCCGGGAGGGACCGCAGATCGGGAACTGGCAGTAGGCCCGCGTGAAGCGGATGCCACGTTCCGCGATGGAATCGATCGCCGGCGTCTGGCACTGCTCGTTGCCGTAACAGGAGAGGGCCTCTGCCGAGAGGTCATCGGAAATGATGAACAGCACGTTCGGCTGATCCGCCGCCTGAACCGGACTCTCACTCGACATCGCGAGAATGAGACCGAGGAGCACAGGAAGAAAACGAACGAGGGAACACGGCATTGAGCACTTCATGGTCGAGTCCACTGGAGTAGTCGGGAAGTCATGGCAATACAGCGATTGTGAATCCGCACTGCTGGACGAGCCAGCAGTGGCACCCCTCGGTCGATGATCGGTCGCGACGGGCGATCAGGCTTTCTGGCCCGTCTGCTGCACATAGATCATTCGCAGTTCGTGAACGGTCTGCGTAATCATCTGGTTCTCTTCCTGCTCCAGGTTGCCCTTGGTCTTTTCTTCGAGCACGGCGAGCAGGTCGATGTAATGCCGGGCCAGAGCGGGCTGGAGGTCCGGCTTGTTGGTCATCGGATTGGGGATGAGACCGAGTGCGACCATTGCCTGGGTCGAGAACATCGAGACGAGCAATGGGAAACTCGCCGGCGGAAGCTGGCTGGCATCGATCTGCTCGGGGGCGTCCCCATCCGCTGCGGCTGGCTGGTCCTGATCGCCCGTTTCCGCGGAGCGTTCGGCTTCGACCTTTGATTTCCAGTCTTCGTCGATATGGAGTTTCTTGTCTGAAGAGTCTTGCTGATCCTGAGACATGCCGGCTGGTTCCTTTGCGTGACAAGAGAAAAATTACCGATCTGTCATTATGATCGATCACCGCTGAACTGCAACCGCCTGCCAGTCCGTCCCACCTGTGAGATTCTCAAAGAGGGAGCCGCCCTGATGTCGTTTCGCATTGCTGTTGTCCTGCTGCTGATGTTTGGTCTCGTCCGTCTCTCGGCCACCGAGTCGATTCCGGAGCAGCCGAAGTCGGAGGTCTCCATCCCCGGATACATCGAAGCAATCGCCGATTCCGAGGACGATACCGAACGAATCCAGACGATCATCGACAGCGGCGTCGGTTCTATCCGCTTCGGCAAAGGAACCTTCAAGCTGTCGAAGCCGCTCGAAATTCGGCTCGATGAAGTCGGCTTCACTTCGCTGCATGGCGATGGCGTTGCCCGGCTCGAAATGAACGGAGCAGGGCCGGCGGTCCGCTTCATCGGCACACACGGCGGCACGGCTGCTCCCCACACGGTGAAGGAGGATGTCTGGGAACAACAGCGAACCCCGCTGATGGATGGCATCGAGATCGTCGGCACTCATGCGGATGCGAACGGCGTCGAAGCCAAAGGAACCATGCAACTGACGCTGAGCCGGCTGACGATCCGCAAGTGCCGTCATGCCGTGCATCTCATCGATCGTAACCGCAACGTCATTCTTTCGGAGTGTCACCTCTACGAGAACAGCGGCATCGGCGTCTTCCTCGATCATCTCAACCTGCACCAGATCAACATCTGCAACTGCCACATCAGCTACAACCAGCAGGGGGGCGTCGTCTCGCTCGATTCGGAAATCCGCAATCTGCAGATCGGCACCTGCGACATCGAAGGCAACATGGGCGATGAGAGCGCCCCGCCAAGCGCCAATGTGCATATCGATGGCAGCAACAGTTCGATCGGCGAAGTCGCCATCATCGGCTGCACGATTCAGCACGCTCACGACGCGGTCGAGTCCGCCAACATCCGCATCGACGGCACCGGCAACCCGCTCACTTTCACCGACGAAACCCGCCACGGTCATATCACGATCGCCGATAACATTCTTTCCGACGTGCAGTTCAACATCGACCTGAAGCATTGCCGGGGCGTCACGATCACCGGCAACACCATCTGGAAAGGCTACACCTGCGACCTGCGAATGAACGACTGCAAAGATGTCATCCTGGCCAGCAACGTGTTCGACCGGAACCCCCGCTACCACTACAGCGACGGCTCCCAGGCCACGCTCGGCCTGCTGATCGAGGACTGCCAGGACTGCGTGCTGAACGCCAACATGATCACCGGCACCAACCACGAAATCGCAGCCGTCCAGATGCGAAACTGTGACCGCATGAACGTGACCAACAACACGATTCTCGAATACGGCCGCTGCGGTCTGCTGCTGGAAAACGTAACCCGCTCCCGCGTCTCCGACTGCCTGTTCGGTTCCGACGGCGAACCGGAATGCTCAATCGAACTGAAGGAATGCGACCAGTACATGCTGCGGGATAACTACATCAGCGCCCCCGTCCTCGGAGCAGAGAACGCGACGAAGGACTAACCAACGTCGCAGCAGGACAACCCCGTAGGTCAGGCATTGCCTGACGTTCGAATGACGTTGCTCGCAGCAATCACGTCAGGCGGTGCCTGACCTACTGTCTTCGGGTTGGGATGCCGCTATCTGTCCGGCGTTGGCCCTTTGGCGGGGGGAATGACCAGCGCTTCGAGTTCGATTCGTTCGGAGTTGAGATTGATTCGGATCTGGAAGTCGTTCGAGTGGGCATCGTGGATCACTTCCCAGTCGAAGTCAGCGTCTGACCTCGTGAAACTTACGCGAACGGTCGTCCCTTCACAGGCGGCGAGGCTCTCGGCGAGTTTGTTCAATGCGGTTGTGTCGCCTTGGAAGTGCAGGGTGGAGATCCAGTTCACGAAGTAGCCGTCCGTGAACGTCAGGCTGTCGGCGAGCAGCGTTTGTCGGATCTGCTCTTGAGCGTGTTCCGGGTAGTCCGACGAGAAGGCGATGCCATCGGCGGACTCGATCTTGCCGGCAATCGCGTAGGCGGCGCAAAGGTTCGTCAGCAGAATCGCGGCGGAGGCTATCGCAGTCAGGAAGAGGGAGCGTCTGGACATGGGGATCTCCGTGTAAAGAACGCGGGAGTGTCTGTTCCTTGAGACGCGAGCTGACCCGGATTAGTTGCACTGATTTCCGTCTGTCAGTGCATAAAGTGGAAATCACCGCAAACAGTGCCCATTTATCAAACCGACGTGAATGAGAAGAATCCAGATCGTTCGTACGGGATAGCGGTGACCCTGGTTGCGTGAGCTGAAGTTGACCCACATCCATCAGTTCGGCGGCTGCTATTCTATTCGGGCGGGTTCTTGCGTACCCATTCTGCGAGGGCGCTCAGCACCGTTTCGTCCCCACAGATGCAGTCTTCCCAGCAATCGACCCCAAACTCACTCTCGTTGTAGTGATCTTCGATGAACTGGCGTCGTGCTTCGACGTTCTTTTCGGGAGTTTCAATGCCGAATGATGCCGCGGCATCGCGGATCGCGCGGGCGGCCGCCAATCGGCCGATGCGCTCGTACGCATCGGCGTAAACGGAATACGGCGGAGTGTGTGGCCAGTCATTTTCAAAAAAGTAGACGAGACCGCCATTATCGATGACTCCTTGAGCCGCGATAATCATGGCGACCGTGCGGTATGGCTCTTCGACTCTGGAGAGATCGTTCTCGACGAGGGCTAACTTTTGAAAGGCAACATGACTCATTGTGTCGAGGAGTGTGTCGTCATCCATCGCTGCTATGTCAATCATGATTCGCATTTCCTTGCGATTGCACTGAAGTGCGGCGTGCCGTTTGTAATGTAACCAATTCTACGCTTCGATTGCTTCTTTCGCGGGGTCTCGGTTGCACATGCACTTTATCTGAGTGATGTGTGCATGTGTGTCCTTGGATGGTCCTGACATTGCCTGTGGATGCCGACCCGGTGCGTCAAGACGCACCCTACTGTTACTGCGTCGAACGGGGAGGGATAAGGAGCGTGATCTCCATCGCATTGTTAGGCCTGATTGTCTGGGTTTGCGTCCAGCCACGCCTTGGCGGCCGCCACCGGATCCTCTGTCTCCATGAAAGATTCATTTGTCAGCTCGGCAAGAATCCCTGCACATTCCCACTGATTGTCATCATCATCCCAGTCACTCGAAGTAAGGATCTGTCGCACGGCTGCTAGAGTTGCTGGCCCACCAATAACTGACAAAGCACGCAGCGCCACAGTCGCCGCTTCGGCCTCCTTTGTATCATCTTGTGGCGGTGTGACTGCCAGTGTCACCAATTCGGAGGCGATCGCCTCTTTGTCGTCGCCGAGCCTGTCGTTTTCAGCCAATCGACTGATCAGCCAGGCCGAATCTTCGCGTGCATCATAGCCAGCATGAGACAGGCTCTCACGGGCCCAGGCCAATCCTTCATTCCCGCGTTTGGAAATGATCTCCAATGCGTGTCGATGCACTTGTGAGTCACGAATAACTGGCTCGTCGTCGTTGGTGCAAAGATAACTATTCCAATAGTCCTCACACAGCGAAATCAGTGCAGGGGTCGAGGCCTGATCAAGAATATCCAATCGTGGTGTTGTGCCGCTGGTCGGCCAGAGATCGGGTACGTCCGGTGATGAAGGTACGAAGCGACGCGGTTTCGGTTCGAGTGGGCGGAATAGATTGAGGATGCGTCGAAACACGCGGGCTCCCTTTTGGCAAGACCTGTTTCTAGGAATAGCCGTCACGATGGTTCTTGACGGCCTGAAGAGGAATCTCGATTCGCTTTCGTTGCCCGGTTGTCGAGTTCGGTGCGTAGCAGTTCCTGTCAGCGACGGAAATCGACGTCGATTGTACAACCGGCCCTCACTTACGTTTCGGGTTAGGATGCGAATCGTATTGTGCTGGGACAATGGAAAAGCGGTGGCCGGGATGCAATACCCGGCCACCGCTTTTCACTTTGCATAAAAAAGAAATCGCCGCAACGATGCCCATTCGCTGCGACGATTCCCGACCCTGAAAGTTTCGCTCAGGTGATTGACTCGGCGTTAGTCGAGTTCAATTCCCAGGAGCTGTTCTTCTTCTTCCTGGATGATGATGCGGGGAGTCACCATCAACATCAGGCTTTCGGTTTCACGTCCGACACCGGTGTTCTTGAAGAGCCGGCTGACGTAAGGGATCTTGTTGAGGATCGGCACCCCGGCCATGTTGCGGCCTTCACGGAGTCGTTTGACTCCACCCAGGAGGACCGTACCACCGTCAGGCACGCTGACGACCGTGGAGACGAAGACCTGTTCCTGGATCGGCTGCTGGACCGTGACAGAGCCGCCGATGGCTCCACCCTGCTGACCCTGCTGGCCCTGCTGACCACCTTGCTGGCCGCCGAAGCCGCCCTGGCCGCCGCCCTGCTGGCCGCCGAAGCCGCCGATACCACCGAAGCCGAGGTTACCACCACCGCCTCCGCCGAATCCACCGCCCTGGCCGCCGAATCCACCGCCCTGACCACCCTGCTGGCCGCCGAAGCCGCCCTGTTGGCCACCGCCGATTCCGCCACCGCCACCGGCGAAGGTGAAGGTCTGGACGTCGGTGATGTTGGTGAAGGTTGGCAGGACCGAGAGTCGGACATAGCGACGGTCGGCTGAGATGACCGCGAGAACTTCGAGGTTAACCCCTTCGTTGATGAACTGAATCTGAGGCTGGAAGCCGACGTTGAACACACTCACCGAAGGCGTCAGGCTGATGACGAACGGGCGGCTGACCTGGTCGGCCACAGTGGCCCGCTGTCCGTTGAACAGAGTGACTTTCGGTGCGAACAGGATGTTCGATCGCTCATCCGACTGGGCAGCCTGGATGAAGAAGAAGGCTTCGATGTCAGACAGGACCGCGAACCCGACCTGGATACCGACTTCCGGGTTGAAGTTACCGAAGTCCGGCACACCGACCTGGAACGAACCCTGACGGAATGGGATATCGAGGTCCTGGCTGAAGCTGTCCGGAGAGTTCATCCCCACGATGGTTCCGCCAGACTGGTAGCGGTCGCGGTTGACGAGGTTCAGGACAGGGTTCTGATCGAACAGTCCCCCACCAATTCCCTGCTGGCCCTGTTGGCCCTGCTGGTTCTGCTGGTTGTTATTGTTGTTGTTATTACCGCCACCCTGGTTGCCCTGAGTCGAGCCACCCGTGGTGTCGACCGTACCGAAGGCCGGCAGAGGAATTCCGCTGTCGTCAACTTCCGGTCCGCCGATCGTGTCCTGGACGTTGAAGTCGAAGTCGATACCGATTCGTTCGAAGAAGCGGTCGGACACGGTGATGAACCGGACTTCAATCGTGACCTGCAGGTCCTGCAGGCGACGCAGCTGCTTGAGCAGTTCGGCGATTTCGTCGTGCACGGCCTGAGTCTGGCGAATGACCAGAGACAGAGTCGAAGCGTTTTCACGCACCACACCGTTGCCGCCGAGGTGATCCCACGATTCCGGACGGACCACGCTGGTGATCAGTTCCGAGAGGGCATCGAAGTCGGCCTGGCTCTGGCGAGGATCGCGAGCGTCTGAGTTCCCCAGCAGTCCGGTGCCGCCGCCGTTGCCGGCCATGGCGAGCGGATCGCTGATCTGAGACATCGAGTTGCCGAACGGCTGACTCGGGATACTGTTCATTCCGCCGAGCGGCGTTGCACCCATCACACCGTTGTTCGGTGCGAACTGTCCGGCGAGAACCGGCAGCGGCACAACCAGGTCGGCCACGTTGTAGACCACGGGAACCAGTTCGCCCTGAAGACGCAGGCTGCTGGTGACCTTGAGGACGTCGTCGTCGATGCTGTAGTCGAGACCATAAGGTTCGAGCAACAGGTTCAGAGCAGACCGCAGCTTGATGCCATCGATGTGCATCGTCACCGGCGTGTTACTGCTGGCTCCGACTTCTTCGAGGCCCTGCTCGTCGGTCCAGATGTTGATGTTGGCGAGCTGTGCGATCTGACGGAAGACTTCCGACAGAGGTTCGTTATCGAAGTGCAGACTGATCGGCTGGGAGAGGCTGTCGATGATCTCGAGCTCTTCCGGCGTCCGTTCACGGTTATCCGGGCCGCTGAACTGGCGACGAGACTTGGTCAGTTCACGCCATTCCTTCGGGTCCGGGTAAGCGATCGAGTCTTTGGTGACCGGGTTGATCGAGCTTTCGTCCACAGCGTGGAGCTGCGACCAGAAGCTTTCTTCCTTACCGTCTTTGACTTCATCGTTCATCTGGATTCGCTTGGCGAAGCGAGCTTTCCAGACCATCAGTTCGGTGACGGGTTCTTCCGGAGCCAGTTCCTTGGCTTTCTTGGCCACGACTTCGGCTTCGGGGAAGCGTCGTTCCCGCATCAGGCGGTTGAACTCTTCAGTCATGTCGGCCAGGTCCTGCTCGACGCGAATTCGCATCTTGCGTTCCTGTTCGATCTGATCGCGAACTTCTTCGTTCCGCTTCTGCAGTTCGATCATCGGAGCCCGCTGTTCACGGTACTTCTCGATCGAGTTGCGGGAGTTGCGGAGGCGAGCAGCCAGAGCGTCGGTCTGTTCCGCCGGGAGGCTGGAGCCAGCCAGCTTGGTCATCGATTCGTCGATCAGCTCAAGAGCCTTCTCGGAATCGGTTTCACGCAGACGTTCGGCCTGGTAGATCGCGTTGAACGCTTCGCTGCGGAGACGGTCGAATTCGATCGACTGCTGCTGGCGAACAATGTTGATGCGATCGGTTGATCCGTTGACGTCGCCGGCCACTTCCTGACCGTTGACCATCTGAATCTTTTCGTTGTGAGCAGTCGACAGTTCCCGCAGGAGATCCTGCAGCTGCTGTTTCTGCTGACCGGTCAGATCACTCTGATTCTCGAAGGCGACCAGGAAGGCCTGGCGAGCCGCTTCACGATTGCCGCCGCGAAGCTGAGTCACACCTTCGCGATAAGCATCCTGACCGGAAATTTCGGTTCCAGCCTGATCAGCGGTGACGATCGACGTTTCGACCATGGCGTTGTCGGCCGGCGAGACTTCGTTCGGAATCGGAGTGGCCTGCATCTTCTGAGCAAGTTCAACTCCAGCGACCGGGTCGACGCTGCTCTCTTCGGTCGTCGGAGCGGTGTTCTGCTGAGCAAGCATCTGCTGCTTCTGAACCGCTTCGATTTCCGCCATCAGCAGTTCCGGGCGATCGTCGAAGATGTCGTAGGTGACGTTGAACTGGCGAGCCTGAGCAACTTTCGCTTTGGCGAGCGACAGGTTGCCTTTGGAGACAGCCTGGCGAGCTTCAGCAAGCAGGTTCATGGCCATTTCGCGATCGTGCGAAGACTGTGCACTCGTGGCCATGGCCGGAGCCGAGTCAGCCGGAATGTAAGGACGACCGTTTGCAGCCGGAGCCTGAGTGGTTGCGGCGACCTGCGGGGCCGGAGCCATCTGAGGAGCCGGGGTTGCGTTCGGGATGACGGGAGCAGCCTGAACGACTTCCGGTTCTGGAGTCACGGCGGGAGCCTTCACGGTCGGAACCGGGGTCACGGTGACTTCAGCGGGCGGAGTCATCTTCGGCTGGTTGGCAGCGATCATCTGCGAGTTGGTCGCCCGTTCAATCACAGCCAGGATCTGATCCGGCTTCTTGTCGAACAGGTTATAAACGACCGGGAGTTCAGCAGCCTGAGTGGCCAGTTTGCGGGCGTCGTCGTAACGACCTTCCTGAATGGCTTTCTCTGCGGCGCCGAGCAACTGCTGCGACTGAGCCTTGGCTCCGTTTGTCGGAGAGGTCACGTTCGCGGCAGGAACTTCCGGAGCAGCCTTCGTATCCTGAGCGGCCATCTTGGTGGAAGCCGGTACAAAGAACGGGCTTTCCGAGAAGCCGTCAGCGAGCTGCTGCTGATCGGGAGAGGTCTTGAGTTGTGCGATGTCAGCCAGGACATGCTCAGGACGATCGTCGAACGGACCATAGGTCACGCCGAGTTTCTGTGCCTGCTGAGCTTTTTCCAGAGCGGCTTCGATGTTGCCCGACTGGAGATACTCGCGACTGGTCCGCACCAGATACTGGGCGTACTCCTGGCGATTCTCCGGGTTCGGAGCATCAGCGGGGGGAGCCGACTGCCCATTCAGCTGCGAGATGAGAGCATTGGGAGTCAGCTCTTTCTCGGCGAAGGCAATCTTAAACCGCTGAGCCAGATCGCGAGCGGCGACAGCTCGTCGCATCGCTTCTTCCGGCTTGCCTTCCTCGCGAGCCTTCACAGCCAGGCGAAGCTCGTTCTGAATTCGCTGACGGATGACTGTTTGAGTCCCCGTTGACTCGGTGTCGTTCACCGGTCGGAATCCAGCCGAGACCCCTGCGAAGGGATCAGCGGACTGATTCTCCGAAGCAGGAGTGTTCGCGGCAGGCTGCATCGCCCACGGCGGTGCTTGAGGTTGTTCCTGGTCCTGGGCCTGGCTCAGATTAAACAGCCACAATGAGGCTGAAGCCAGAGCGCCACATGCCATAAGTCCGATGACCCTGGTCAATTTCCAATCCTCCTTCAGGCCGTTCGAATTCTCTGCATTCGAGTTCATGATGATCTTCTTGCGAAGTGGGGTCGATGGGGGTGAGAGCAGTCGCCGTGTGTCTTGAAATGGGCTCAGGATGGAATCATCCCACTGCTGAAACAGTCAGAATGACTGACGTTGAGATTCCGAGAAGAATCGCTTCGTCAGGCACGGGGAAGTGAATGGTGCGACAGGTGTCGCGGGGGGTGTATCCGATCGGTTCAATCGCGGTCAAGGTGGCCTTGAACGTACGCTAAACTGATCGCTGTCTTGGAGTTTTTACAAAATGAAATCGCCGCAAACGGGCGGTGTCACTCGAAGGGAGGTCGTGTAGGAAGGCGACATTTCGACGGGAATCGTCGGTGGGAAAGGTGAGTCGATTGGGTTATCTCTCTTATCGATCCAAACGCGGCTCAAGATTGACCTGTTTTCACGAAGATGAGAGAAAGTTAACAAATTGATTCGGTCGTCCGAAAATCCGAGGGGCGGCAGCGGTTCAACTTCTCCAGTCTGACAGACCGGATCGTCTCGGCCGGCTACCGGGTGAATTTCCCAAAGGCTCGCATTTTCTCGTAAAGTTCCGAATCGGAGTCGAAGATGGTTTCGATCGTGGCCGACTTCTTCAGCCGGGCCACCACTTCTTCCGTCTTCTTCCGCTGGGCGGCTTCGATGATCGTGCCGCGGATATCCAGCTGAAGTTCTTCGAAGGGAGTAATGTGTGCGTCTTCCCGGGTGACCACGCGAACCACGCGGAAGTAGTCGGGAGTTTCCATGATCTTGCTGATGCCGCCGACCGGCAGCGTGAACAGCTGATTGTTGACTTCTTCGTCTGCCAGGCTCCCTTTGATGGTCCAGTCCCATTCGCCGCCGAGCGTCGCGGTTGGGCCATCGGAGTGCTTCTTGGCGACCTCGCCGAACGAGACTCCCTCCTGCAGATCTTTCACGGCTTCGTTCAGCTTCTCCAAAGCGCCGTTCCGTCCGCCGTTTTCGCCGAAGGAAATGCGCAGTTCCTGCCATTTCACACGGGACGGATGTGAGTAATCCTGCAGATGGGCGTTGTAGTAGTCGAGCAGCTCCTGACGTCCGATCTCGATGTTGACTTCAGATTCGGTTGCCAGGTACTGCATGGCCAGCTGGTGTTTGCCGAAGGTCTTTCGCAGATCGTCGAGCGACGTTCCTTCCTTCTTCAGCTTCTCGTTCAGCTCCATGGCCGAGCCGGTGCCGGTTTTCTCCAGCAGCTTACCGACGTGTTCGTTGAACGCTTCGTCCAGAACCTGATCGAGCTTCTCGACCTGTTCCTGCTTCAGCGAGGTCTTCAGGGCGTGTGCGAGCAGCGTCCGCTCGATGTGGTCCGGCAGATCGCGTTTGAGCAGATCCCGCTGAGCCTGTGCGAACTGCTCCGGCGTCAGCTGAGCTTTCATCTTCTCCATCTGCTGCGAATAAGCGCCGAACACATCGCCAGCCAGGATCTGATTGCTGTTCACGATCGCGACGACAGTCGACTCGCTGATTTCGGTCTGCCCGAGGATCTCGAACTGAGCCAGCGGGACGACCTCTCCGGTCTTCGAACCGCTTTCAAGAGCCGCCGTCTGTGTAATGACGCCAGCCTGTCCGGCAGGAGCCTGCGAGTCGTCCATCGTCAACCGGGGTGGAGGGGGGCCGACCACGGGATTGTTGGGACGCACGCGATTGAAATGTTCTTTGATTTGCTGACAGCCGAGGCAGGTGACCAGCGACGTCACACCGATCAGACCCCAACCCGTTCGGACCCACGTCTTACGATGCGGGGAACGCGCGAGAAATCGTGCGGCATGCGGAATCTTGGGATCCGTTGGCATAACTGAACTGTTTCGCGGAGAGGATTAAGATTCGACCAGTGCCGCTGCCCCTGGGACGGGGCTCGTGAGACTCATCCGACAGAGAAAATCCGCCGTTTGTAAGCACCAGTCTCTAGGAGGGGCTGGGTTTATAGTGGGCACCTCAACGATCCTGCAACACGGATTTGAGGAAACGCAGGATCTTTTGCTCCGCCTTTGCCTCGCCCGGTTTGATCTTCGCGGGAATTGGGACGTAAATCGTATGATCATCGACAAGCCGCAAGTCGTGTTTTGACAACTGCTTGAGGATTTTTAACTTGCGAGGATCGGACCCGGAAAGCACGAAGAACTTCTCTTCAATACGAATCCGATCGATCGAGATAATCCGGGCCCAGACTTGTAATTCTTTCAGCGCCAACAGCTTTTCGACCGGCTCAGGGGGCGTGCCGAAGCGGTCTCGCAGTTCCTCTCGCAAGTCTTCGAGCTGCTGTTCATCAGCAACAGTCGAGATTTTTCGGTACATCTCGATCTTATGCCGCCCGGGGGGAATGTAGTCCCCCGGCAGGAACGCGGTAATCGGCAGGTCGAGATTGACATGCGGCTGCTCGCGCGGCGGCTCGTTCTTCATGCCGCGAACGGCGTTGTCGAGCAGCTGACAGTACAGCTCGTAGCCGACCAGCGAGATATGCCCGCTCTGTTCGGTGCCGAGAATGTTCCCCGCTCCCCGGATTTCCAGGTCTCGCATCGCAATTTTGAAGCCGGCTCCCAGCTCGCTGTACTCTTCCAGAGCCTTCAGTCGTCGCGTCGATGTCGTGGACAGGACCTTGCCCTCTTCGATGACCAGATAGCAATAGGCCCTGTGTTTGTAGCGTCCGACGCGTCCTCGCAGCTGGTGCATGTCGGCCAGCCCGTAGCGGTCGGCCTGATGGATGAACATCGTGTTCGCGTTCGGAATGTCGAGTCCACTCTCGATGATCGTCGTGGCGACCAGCACATCGGTTTTTCCGCTCACGAAGCCGAGCATTTGCCGTTCAAGCTCGCTCTCGTTCATCTGCCCGTGAACGATGCCATACGTCGCTTCCGGCACGATTTGCCGCAGCTTTTCGGTCAACGATTCAATGTCGTAAACCTTGTTGTGCACGAAGTAAACCTGCCCGTTGCGGTTCAATTCCCGCACGATTGCATGGCGAATCAGTTCGGCATCCCAGCGGCAGATGCGGGTTTCAATCGCCTGACGTCCCCGGGGCGGCGTTTGCAGGTTCGAGATATCGCGGATTCCGAGCAGCGACATGTGTAACGTGCGAGGAATCGGCGTCGCGGACAGGGTAAGAATGTCGATTTCGAGTCGGAGCCGCTTCAGTGTTTCCTTGGCTTTCACGCCGAATCGCTGCTCTTCATCGATGATGATCAGCCCGAGATCGTTGAACTTGATGTCCGGCGACACGATGCGATGCGTGCCGATCACCATGTCGATCGACCCGGCGGCCAGTCCGGCCAGAATCTCTTTCTGTTCCTTCGCCGTGCGGAATCGGGAGAGCATTTCGATCGCGAAGGGATACTCGCCCATCCGCTCGCAAAAACTCCGGAAATGCTGCTCGGCCAGCACGGTTGTCGGCACCAGCATGGCGACTTGTTTCCCGGCGTCCATCGCCCGAAAGGCAGCTCTCATCGCGACTTCCGTCTTGCCGTAGCCGACGTCTCCGCAGATCAGCCGGTCCATCGGCCGGGCTCGCTGCATGTCGTCCCGAATCGATTCCATTGCGGTCAACTGGTCGGGAGTTTCGTCGTAGGGGAAGGCGGCTTCGAACTCTTCCTGCCAGTGCGAATCGGGCGGATATGTGATGCCCTGCTTGGCTTCCCGGGCGGCCTGCAGGCGGATCATGTCGGACGCCATGTCGGCGACGGCCTGCGTGACCTTCTCTTTCTTTTTGCTCCAGGTGTTGGTGCCGATCTTTGAGAGATTCGGGAGCGCCTTGCTGGCTCCGACGTACTTCTGTACGAGGTGAATCAGCGAGGTGGGCACGAAGATGCGAACGTTATCCGCGAATTCGAGGACCATGTGCTCTTCGGAGCGGTCCTCGCCTTCGACCAGCTGCATGCCACGATACTTGCCGATGCCGTGCCCGACATGCACGACCAGATCACCCTCGTTGAGTTCGAGAAAGCTCTCGATCGCCCGCGTCTGCAGCGTCCGTTTCTTCTGGTTCGGCCGCACATCCCGCCGGCCGTACAACTCGTGATCGCCCACCACGAGCAGCCGCTGCCGCACGAGGCGGAATCCGCGAGTGAGCCGTCCGAGACACAGCTGCGTTCGCTCCAAAAGGCCGGGATGCTGCTCGGCAATCAACTCACCCAGACGCGACCGTTCCCCTTCATTCAGGCAGCAGAGTAGCACCGATTCATCGGCGGCCAGCGACTGTTCCAGCTCATTGAGCGGATCGGCATCGCCGAATGCGAACCGTTCCATCGATTCGGTTCGCAGGTCGCAGCTCTGCTCGAAACTGCCTGCTGAGATCGCCGAGATACTGACGGACGGAAACTGCGTGCAGCCTTCGATGGCCCCCCGTACGTGGAACAGTCCGGTTCGATCATCGAGTCGTTCCAGATACTGCTTCCCCTCGTCCATGACCTCCTGCAGTTCGGAGAGCACAAACCAGCTCTCTGCAGGAAGATACGACGCCAGATGCTGCGAGAATTCCTTCCCGGCGTTGAACGGTTTTCCCTTCACGGATTTGGGGAAGAGGGTCAGCGTTACTTCGTCGAGCGAGTCGACTTTTCGCTGGGATTCGACATCGAACGTGCGGATCGATTCGATCTCATCGCCGAACAGTTCGATGCGATACGGGAGAGGTGAATCAGTCGACCAGAGATCGATAATCCCGCCATGGATGGCAAACTCGCCCCGCAGTTCGATTGCGGTCGTGCGCTCCAGATTGTGTTCGACCAGCCAGCGGGAGAACTCCTCGAAATCGAGCTCATCCCCGACCTTCAATACCCGCGAATACTCCCGCAACTGATCGGCGGAAGGGACCGGCTGCATCAACGCTTCGATCGAAGTGACGAGGCAGGGGACGTCGCCACGGGCGAGTTTTTTCAGGGTCGCCAGACGCACGCCATACTGTGGATCGGCAGGGCTCCACGAGGCGGGGCTGCCATCGATGACGGGCAGCACGGGGGGCTCGTACCCAAGAAATTCCGCCAGGTCGACGGTGAGATCTTCGACGTCGGAGGCCCGGGGAGCAACAACGACCAGCGTGTCCGGGCAGGCACGGACAAAAACGGCGGCGGCGAGGGCGCGCGAAGATCCCCAGGCACCGTCGACAGTCCCGCTCTGTCCCCGCTGCAGGGCGGCGACGATCTCTGCGACTTCAGGAGCGGACTCCAGCAACGGAACCAGATCGGGAATGCCAGCCACCGCACCCGCGGTCCCGGCGACCATTTCCTCCTCGGGAGTCATGCCCGCATTGTAGACGGCCAGGAAAAACCGTCCAGCCTCGGCCCGCAACCGGCCACAATCCCGGAAAGCTCCAAATCACGGGTTGGCACAGAGATTCATCTCTGTGTTGCAACGCAACAAGAGGCTTGTCTTCAGAGTTCTTTGTTCCGATCAGACGTCGAATCCCCGCGCCGGGTGCCATGCCCACGCTTGCGTGGGCATGCTGTCATCGACGTTGAAGTTGAGCATCTCTCGGCCCGGGTGCGGAAGTCACAGGGGGCAGCACCATCTGCGTAATGAACTGGAATCGCCAGACCCTCCAAGAGGCCTCGCTCATGGTGCGGCCTCCTGTGACTTCGTCACCCGCCCGTGACGGACGGGCCACCCACGGTTGATTCGGGTGACCCTCTTAGGTTGGCCCAATGGGGCGGGCGCAGCGGTAACTGAGCAGGGAACACGCATTTGCTGGGATACGCTTCGCGATCCCAGCCTACTGGCGAGGGGCGTCGTTCTTGAGCATGCCCACGCTCGCGTGGGCATGGCACCCTCGAGGAGAGGGATCAATACTTGGCGAGGTCGCCCTTGTCGGAAGCCAGGCCGAGTTCTTTCACGACGCGGCTCGCTTCGTTGACCATCATTTTCAGTTCACTGGCCAAGGCAATGAACTGCCAGCCTTCGTCGATGCGGCGTTTCGTGTCCTCGGTCGTCAGCACATGCAGGCCGACCGGGGTGCCGGTTTTCTTGCCGGCGGCGAGAATCCGCTGAAGCATCGCTTCGAACTCTTCGGGGGTCGGATCGCTGCCGTCGGAGGTGTGGTTTCGCATCTGGAATTTAAGGTCATTGGGGCCGACGAAAATGGCATCCACGCCCGGCAGGGAATAGATTTCCTCGGCGTTTTCGACGCCCTCTGGCGACTCGGTCTGCAGCACGACGAGGATCTCGTCGTTAGCGTGCTTGTAGTAATCCCCGGCGGCTGCGTCGAAGTTCAATGCATGAATGGCTCCCCCGACCGAGCGGTTGCCGACGGGCGGATACTTGGCTGCCGCGATCGCCGCCTTGGCTTCTTCGACGGTGTTAACCATCGGCACCACAATGCCCATCGCCCCAGCATCGAGGACCCGCTTGATGAGATCATGATCGCCTCGCGGCACCCGAGCGAGCGGCACGCAGCCCGCATCGGCGATGGCCCCGAACATCAGGGCAGCCGTCTCCCAGTCAACGGGAGAATGCTCGATGTCGACAGTCAGCCACGGGAAACCGACTCGGGCCATAAAACGGGTTGCGAAAACGCTTTCCAGCGACAGCCAGGTGCCAACCTGCGGTTTGCCCTCGCGAAGGGCCTGCTTGACGGGGTTCTTTTTCATGGGGGTCTTTCAGAGCAGTGCTGTAGGGTGCGTCTTGACGCACCTTTTATGGAGATTCATGCCGTTTGTGGTGCGTCAAGACGCACCCTACGGGCTACGGGCGTCATCCGACGATGTCGCTCACATCGATCAAATGCACCTGGCGGCCGCCGCCGGCGTGGGGGGAGTCGATGGCGATGGTGCGGCCGTCGTTGCTGGAACGGGGATGCAGATCGCACCGCCATTCGCCGGTGTATTCGGGCGGCAGGTAGAAGTGGCCGAGATTGACCCGCTTACCGGTCGGAACGTGGTACAGATACGGCGTCTGCTCGCGGGTTTTCCGGTCCGGGTAGGTGTCGTTCAGAATCCACTCGTTGTCGGCGATTGGCAGGTAGGTGTTATGTCCGTTGACCGGCATCTTTTCCGGGGCGACGACTTCGACTTCGTCGGTCTGATCGCGGAAGAGATAGAACTTTGCCGGTTTCCCTTCAGGCTGCGTCCAGGCACAGATGTGCTCGGGATCGCGCCAGATGAAGTGGGAGGTGTGTCCCGAAGGATCGAGGATGTAGCGTTCGGAGCCGTCCATCGCCACGGTGAACATGCGGGTGATGAAGCGTCCGGTCGGCTCGGCGTCCGGACCGTCGCCCGTACTGTCCCGCCAGCGGTGGAGCACGATGAACCGTGAGCTGTCCGGGCTGATGAGCAGGTGGTTGAAGTAGTTCCATTTGTCTTTGAGCGACTTGCCCTGGAAGGGAATCTTCGCGGCATCGGCGAGCGAGAAAATCAGCTCGGATTCGCCGGTGTCCATGTTCATCTTCCAGACGCCGGAATTCTCGGGTGCCCGTTCGGTGTGACACGGATCCTGCAGTCCGACGTAGCCGTATCCGGGACGCATCCGCTGGATCCGCGAGAAATCCGCCGTGATGGCCGACTTGCCATCGGGGCTGAGCGTGTAAATCGGACGGGGCAGAGTTCGCGTTTTCCCAGTGACAACATCCTTCACGCGGCAGACGTGCTGATCTCCCTCCCGGTCATTCCAGACGACTTCGCTTTTCGAGCCGGGACGCCACTGCAGCATGCAGCCCTGCTGCCAGCCCCAGGAATCGCTTTTCCCCAGTGGAATCCAGCGGTCGCCGTCCTGTGTGTCGACCATGCCGACGTTGATCCGGTCTTCGGCGGTCGGCGTGCGGTGTTCAAAATCGACTTCATTGGAAAGGACGTACCGGTTCGTGGGATCGAACTCAAGCTTGTCGTAGTAGCCGAACCAGTGGTGCTTCGGTCCGCGGGTGATGGTGCGAACCGGCGGCAGAGCTTCCTCTGCTGCCTTGAGGGGGCCGGGAAGCAAAGGAAGCACGGAAGCAGCGGCCAGGCCCTTGAGTGCGGAACGTCGAGTGATGCGTTGTGTCATGGCGGGGTCCGGGATCTCGGGTGTCGATTCGTTCCGGCTGATGATACCCATAAACGAAGACTGGTTCCAAGCAGGGGAGACGGAAGGGGATCGGGATTGGCGATGATCCATCAATCTGCGATGATGCGTCGGCTTCAGTTCTCGAATCGCGAGGAGCAGACGGGCATGGTGCGGAATGCTGTCGTAGTGATGCTGCTGACGTGGGCGACGTCGGTCTCGGCCGAGCCGTGGCAGATGCATGTCATCGACAATTCGTCCCGGGGAGCCGATGGCGTCAAACTGGCCGACATCAATGGCGACGGACGACTCGACATTGCGACCGGCTGGGAAGAAGGAGGCCGCATCGGTCTCTGCCTGCAGCCGCCGGCTCACCGGATTCGCGAGCCGTGGCAATCGGTCACCGTCGGGCAGGTTAAATCGCCGGAAGATGCGTTCTTCGCGGATGTGAACGGCGATGGCCAGCTCGATATCGTCAGCTGCTGTGAAGGAAAAGAGCAGGCGATTTATCTGCATCTGGCCCCGACCGATCCTAAACGAATTCCGCATCGCAGTGGCTGGAAAACGCAGCTGCTAACCGATTCGCACGACAAAACCCGCTGGATGTTCGGTATCGCGGTGAATTTCGACGGCGATGCAGCTTCCGAGTTATTCTGCGGCTCGAAGAACCCCCACGGCCAGATCGGCTGGTACGACGTTTCCACAGACGATCCTGCGAAGGCCCGCTGGCATCCGATCGGCCCAGCTGGCTGGATCATGTCGCTGCTGCAGGTTGATGTCGACGGGGACGGGGATCTCGATCTGGTCTATTCCGATCGTAAAGAAGCCCGCCGGGCCTGCTGGTTTCGACTCAACCCGGGTGATGGCTCCGACCCGGCGAACTGGACGGAAGGAGTAATCGGCGGACAGGGCTCGGAAGTGATGTTCCTTTCCGCAGCCGATGCGAACGCGGATGGCCGTGTCGATTTCGTCTGCCCGATCAAAGGAGGGTCGTTCGAGATCTATGTGAATCGAGGTCTGAAAGAGTCACAGCCGGTCTTCGAGACGGTTCGCATTGCGTTTCCCGAGAATACGGGGACCGCGAAGTGTGCGAAGCTGGCCGATCTCGATCTCGACGGGCGGCTCGATATGGTGGCCAGTTGTGAGCATGCCGAGAAGAAGCATGGCGTCTTCTGGATGTCCGGACAGATCCCCGAGGAGCCGATCGCGGAACCGGCAATGTTCAGTTTCCATGAAATCTCAGGAACGGAGCAGGGGGTGAAGTATGACCTGATCGAGCTGATCGATCTGGATCAGGATGGCGATCTGGATCTGATCACCTGCGAGGAACGCGATAATCTGGGGGTGATCTGGTACGAGAACCCAGCCCAGTGAACCGACGTCGAGAGTGACGATGGTGATTAGATAGACTGGGGTAATTCCGTATTGCCTCGAAAATGAGCCATTGATACGATTCGCCGCCCTCAGGGAAAGTAGCGGACGTACGCCCGGATGGCGGCCCGCTTCAGAGGTGAAAAGACAGGTGTTTTTCTCCGCCTTTTGTGATGGCGGAATCCGGTTCAGGAACAGCACTTACAGTACAGGTCAGGACGATGCACGCGGAGCTCAAGCAGAAGATTGAAGACAAGAAGTCCATTATCGGAGTCATTGGACTGGGCTATGTCGGCCTCCCCCTGATCAGTGCATTCTTTAACAAGGGCTTCAGCGCTCTCGGCTTCGACGTCGATCCGTCGAAGGTCGATGCTCTCAACGCTGGTAAGAGTTACATCAAGCACATCAACAGTAAAGAAGTGACCCAGTGGCGCGAGTCGGGTCGTTTCGAAGCAACGGCTGATTCGTCCCGCATGGCCGAAGCCGATGTCCTGCTGATCTGCGTGCCGACTCCGCTGAGCGACAGCCGCGACCCGGATCTGGCCTATGTCGAACAGACCACCGAAGCGATCGCCAAGAGTCTGCGGAAAGGCCAGCTGATCATTCTGGAAAGCACCACGTATCCGACGACGACCCGGGACGTGATGCTGCCGATTCTGGAAAAGACCGGACTCAAGGCCGGCGAAGACTTCTATCTGGCTTACAGCCCCGAGCGGGAAGATCCGGGCAACCCCGACTTCACCGCAGCCGGAATTCCCAAGGTGGTCGGCGGCTACGATCCGACCAGCCTCGACCTAGCGACGACACTGTATTCGCAGGCCATCGTGAAAGTGGTTCCGGTTTCGAGCTGCGAAGTGGCCGAAGCCTGCAAGATTCTCGAGAACACCTACCGAGCTGTGAACATTGCTCTGGTCAACGAACTCAAGACGCTGTTCGACCGGATGGGCATCGATGTCTGGGAAGTCATCAACGCCGCCAAGACGAAGCCGTTCGGTTTCCAGGCCTTCTACCCTGGACCCGGTCTCGGTGGACACTGCATTCCGATCGACCCGTTCTATTTGACCTGGCTGGCTCGCAAGCAGGGGCTGACCACGCGATTCATCGAACTGGCCGGGGAAGTCAACTCCCGCATGCCGGAGTATGTGATCACTCGCCTGGCCGAGTTCCTCAACGAAAACGGCAAGCCGATTAAGGGAAGCAAGATTCTCCTTCTCGGCGTCGCCTACAAGAAGGACGTCGACGATCCCCGCGAAAGCCCATCGTTCGTGCTGATGGAAGAACTGCTCCGTCGCGGAGCCGATCTGTCCTACAACGATCCGCACGTGCCAAAGCTGCCGAAGATGCGTCATCACGATCTTCCGGAAATGGAAAGCCTGGAACTGACTCCGGAATCTCTGAAGGAGCAGGACTGCGTGCTGATCGCGACCGATCACTCGGCTTACGATTACGAGTTCATCGTGAAGAACGCCCGCATGGTGCTCGATACCCGCAACGCGACGGTAAATGTCGGTGGCGAACGCGAGAAGATTTACAAAGCCTGAGACTGCTTCGATCCGGATGATCTGAGCAGGGTGTGGTATGGATACCTCTCCTTCAGGAGTACGAAGAGCATGAAGCTCATCTATATTCAGTCGCTGTCGCGCAGCGGTTCCACGTTTCTTCAACAGGTTCTGGCCGCCCAGGCGGGCATGGCCAGTCTCGGCGAGGTCGAACGCGTTCTCAAGAACGCGTCGCTTCAGCGGGACGACCCGTACGATCAGGCACGCCGCGTCGCGGGCAATACCCGCACGCACGACAAAACGCCCTGTTCCTGCGGAGAGCCGCGAGACACGTGTGAATTCTGGAGCCCGCTGCTCAACCGGATTCAAGGCCAGCCGCTGGCCGATTGTTATCGGGAAATGATGGGACAATTCGAGGCCTTCTACCCCGGGCAGGTCCTCATCGATTCTTCGAAGGTCGCCGGCGGGCATCTTCGTAACTATGTCGATAACGGGCTGGTCAACGCCGAAGACGTTCGCGTCATTCTGCTGATTCGCGATTTCCGCGCCTGGTGCTACTCGATGCAGAAGTGGAAGAAAGTCCGCTATGCCACCGGGAAGTACCCGCCGGGCTATCACAGCTATCTGGCCGATGCATATCGCTGGATGGTGAATAACCGCCGAGCCGTGCGAACGCTGACCAACGGTCCGGTCAAGTTCTGCATCGTCTCTCACGAGCGGCTCGTCTTTCAGTTCGAGAAAGAGATGTCTCGGATTCTCGGTTTTCTGGGACGCGATCCCGGTTCACTCGAGTTGAGTCAGCCGCCGCAGGGACACGAACTGTTCGGCAGCCAGTCGATGAAACGCAGCGAAGGCGAAGCCTATCGCATTGCGCCGCGTTATGACTCCAGCTGGATGTCGGACAATCGGGCGACCTGTTACGGCCCGATTCTGTATCCGGTGGCCAGCTTCAATAACTACGTGCACGAAAACCTGGCCAAAGCGGCCTGAACCCAGCTCAGCATCTGGTCCGCCGAATGCGGCTGCGGAAAGGCCTGTTATGACGTCCGGTTCTTTGCCAATTCGTTCCCTCGGAATCAACGCGCTGTTGATCCTGATCGCGAACGTCATCGCCTCGGCGGCGTTGCTGGTGCAGTTCCTGATCATCACTCATCTGTTTCAGGCAGAAGAGGCAGGGCGATACGCGCTGCAGGTTGCTTTTCTGGCTCCGTTCTTCCTGGCCGCCTCATTCCAGCAGCGTCGCATCCTCGCGACGTCCGCTCCGGATCGAGGTTATGGAGCGGCCGCCCATCTGCGGTATTTCGCTCTGTCGCACGCCGCCACAGCAGCCGTGGCGCTAGTCGTCTTCGGCATTCAGGGTGATCTGAGCATCCTTGCGGTCGCCGTGCCAATCATGGCGCTGCGAACTCTCGAGAATGCTTCGGATGCCTGTTATGGATTCTTCCAACAGCAGGATCGCTATCGGTATCTCTCCATTTCCCGGTGGATGCATGCCGCCGTGATGATCGGTGTGACGGCCTTCTGCGGCTATCAACTGCAGTGGTCACTCTGGCAGATTCTCGCCGCGACGGCTGTGGCTCGTCTGGCATTGTCACTGTGTTACGAATTTCAACTCGCGTGGAAACTGACGCGAGCCGCTTCTGCGCCAACCGCAGAAGGCACATCGATCGCTTCCGAAGAACCGGTGGAGAAGAACCTGATTCGCCTCGGGCTTCCCCTGGGAGTCAGTGGACTGATGGCTTCGCTGGTGGGCAACACCCCTCAATATGTGCTGGCGGGCCTCGGCCGTGTCGAACTAATTCCCGCTTTCGTGATTCTCTCGCGACTGGCTCTCATCGGAGCCAACGTAACGCGAGCTGTGAACGAAGCCTTCGCCCGTCCGTTGACGCAGGCGGTCGCCGCTGCCAATCGGGTCTCATCCTCGAAGCTGCTGCGGTTCGCGCTCGCGGTTGATGTCGCCATTGGGGTTACGATCCTCACGATTTGTCAGCTCGCGTACGGCCCGCTTGATCCGGTTCTGCAAATGAGTGCAAACGGGGCGACTCGCTTCGATCTGACGTGCGTGTTTCTTTCCATGATTGTGAACAACGTGACCGGTCTGGCCACGGTGGTGATGTCGATCTTTCGCAACAGCCGGCAGATTCTCTGGCTGCAGGGATCGTCCCTGGTGCTGGTGGTCGCGGTTTCGTTGTGTCTGATTCCCGCCTGGGGACTCACCGGAGCCCTGATGAGTATCGCGATTGGCAAACTTCCTTCGCTCTTCATGAGCGGCTGGATCATCTCGAAACAGGTCCGCGGCCTGCAACCGGCTGCGGAAGAAACTGAACAGCGGATCGCCGAGCCGATTCGTTCAGCGGCCTGACACTTCTGGAAACAGAGAAAGACGACCATGCGCAGGATACGCAGACTCTTCGAAAAGCTGTTTCAGAGCGGACTGCTTCTGCTGTCGCGCGAACGATTCGCCCGGCATCTGGGCGTGCGTGTCGGTCGGAGTTGCAAACTCATCGGCGTGAACTCGCGAACGTTCGGTTCGGAACCGTATCTGGTTTCAATCGGCGATCATGTCGAGATCACCGATGGCGTCCGGTTCATCACTCACGATGGAGCCGTCTGGGTCGGCCGAGGCACGATGCCGCAGCTCGATGTCATCAAGCCGATCCGCGTCGGGAACAACGTCTTCATCGGGATGAACGCGATTCTGCTTCCTGGCGTCACCGTTGGCGACAACGTCGTGATCGCCGCCGGTTCGGTCGTGACGAAGGACCTGCCATCGAATGCCGTCTATGGCGGCAACCCGGCTCGTCATCTGCGGGATCTGGAGACGTATCTGTCGAAGGCAGCCGATGCCAGCCTGGGAACAAAGGGAATGGGGCCCGCCGAGAAACGGCAGTTCCTGAAGTCTCGTTACGCCGAAACACCGGAAGCGGCGGGTTAAACCCGCGAGGAGATTGTTGATGTCATCTGTTGCCGCCGCTCGCCCGGAAACCTCAGCCGCTCCCGCGAAAGTGCTCCGCGTTTTGTGGAGTCTCAACCGAGGTGGAGCCGAAGTTCGAGCCGTCGATGTTGTTCGGGCTCTGGATCGCGAACAGGTCGCGGTCGATTTCGTCGCGCTGTGTGGCAAACCTTCTGAACTGGATGAGACGGTTCGCGAACTCGGCAGTCAGGTTCACTATCTGCCGATGGACAGGAAGTTTGTTTTTCGGTTCTGGAATCTGCTGCGCCGCGAACGGCCGACCTGTGTCCACTGTCAACTGACGCTCTTTTCCGGCATCGTCATGCTGATGGCCTGGCTGGCGGGCGTGCCGAAACGGATGGCCTCTTATCACAACATGCGGTGCCTGGAAAAGAAGTCGTTCATCGGCAGAATCTACTCCGGCACCATGAAATGGCTGGTGAAGCGGTTCGCTACGAATGTGGTCGCCGTCAGTGAAGGAACGCTCGATGCCTGCGTGCCGAACTGGCGGAGCGACAGTCGTTGTCAGGTCGTTTACCAGGGGTTCCCTCAGAAGACCTCGACCGCTCGCGAGCAACAGGCGGTCCGTGAGGAGCTCGGGCTCGACAGCAGTCCGATCATCATCAATGTGGGGAACTTCCGCACGATCAAGAATCAGATTCGGACGTTGCAGATCTTTGCCGAGATGTATCAGGAGTTTCAGGCTGGCCATCTTCTGTTCGCGGGCGGAACTCACGGTTACGCCGAAAGCGAATCCAACTTCGCCGAGATTCAGAAAGTGATTAAGAACCTGGGTCTCGAATCGTGCGTCCATCTGCTCGGCAACCGTCAGGATGTCAGCACGCTGATGGCGGTGTCGGATCTGATGCTCTTCACATCGGTTTCCGAAGGGTGTGCGAACGTGATCTGGGAGGCGATCTCGCAGGGAACACCCGTGCTTACGAGCGAACTGCCCATCGTCGATGAACTCTCGACTTATATGCCCGGCGTCGTCCAGTGTTCGCTTGAAGAAGACAACGACGTCTGGGTGAAGAAGCTTCACGTGTTGAGGCTGCAGTCAAAAGACACAGCGTTTCGGCAGGAACTCAAAAGCCGATTTGCAGCCGGTCCCTTGAATGTCACTCAATCGAGTCGCATCTATCAGGAATTGTGGACCGGTCAGGCCCCGGCAGAGTCTGTCCTGCGAAAAGCAGCCTGAGTGATGGTTACGTAGCGAAAGCGGAAGTCACATCATGATGTTCATGTTGATCTGCAAAGGACTTTACATCGCCAATCTGTGCGGTGGATTGTTCTATTTCACGACGGCACGTCGCCAGGCCGACTGGTTCTGTGTCGCGTTCGCTTCGGCTGCCATCTACTTCATGGCGGGACTGCTGGGGGAAACCAGCATTCCGATCGACAGTCTGCGAGTTTCGGCGGGCTGCTACTTTGTGATGGCGCTCGTAATGGGAGCCATCTGGTATGCAGCCATCTTGCGAGACCATGAAAAAGCACACGCTTTGAAGTCCGCTGCCCGTTTGCAGCTTCAACAGCGTCCTGCGCAGCGCAAACCGGTCACGGATAACTACTACGCTCTGACCGCGACCATTCTCCAGTTGATCGGCTTCTATCTGGCCCTGAAGATCTCCGGATCGGCTCTGCTCGCGCAGAACAAACACGAGATGGCCAAGACATTTACGCCGTATCACCTGCTCTGGCTGATGGGCGCTCCGACGGCGTTCATCATCTCGGTTTATTACAAACGCTATCTGCTGGCGCTGATTAACCTCGCCTCTTTGCTGGGGATTCTGTTCATCGGCAGTCGAAATCAGCTGGCGATCGGCGTGATCGGAGCAATGACGATCTGGTTGGCCCGCCGCGGCGTCAATCCGCTGATCAAGCACAAGAAGATTTGTATCACGATCGTTCTGTTTACGAGCTTCATCTTCCTCTACAAAACCTGCTACATCTTCCTGAAGGCGGGCGACTTCGACGGAGCTTCGGCTCGAATGTCGGAGAAGGGGACCGATGCCTTTATCAAGTCGGAGCCGGTCGCCATTCAGCACATCCTGAATGTGGTCATCGAAGAAGACTATCGCATGGATGCATGGGAGCGGCTCGAGCTGATTGTGATGTCGAACATCAGTTCGGGGATTACTTCGAGCCAGGCTGCGTTCGGCGATACGGCGACGTATGAATTGTTCGGAGACGTTGGCTACGGAATGGCCTCGAACTTCTGGGCCGAGGGCTATGCGTATGGCGGCATGATCGGAGTCGGAGTCTTTGTGCTCTGCTATGTGATTGTCATCTTCATCAGTCAAATGCCTCACCGGTACGACTTCGTGCAGGTGTTCTTTGTCAGCTTTATGCCGTGGTGGTGTTTCTACATTCATCGAAACGACATCTATCGCATGATCAGCTTCTCGAAGCAGTTGATCGCCTTTCTTATTGTTGTCGCCGTTGCCAGTCGAATCGTGAAGGGACTGGCGGCCTTGTACTTCAGTTCCCGGCAGCATCGTTCGTTGCCAAACCCTGCCTTGACCCGCTGACGTCTGGATACTCCCATGACAACTTCAGAGTCTCCCATCCGGCTCGCTTATGTCGTGACCGATGCCAAGACCGTGGAAGCATTCCTGTCGCGGACGGGGCAGCTGGCGTACTTTCGCAATCTCGGCTACGAAGTTCACGTCGTCTGCAACCCCGATGCCCGGCTGGAGCAGATCGCTGAAAAGGAGGGCGTGCAGGTTCACGAAGTTCCGTTGAGTCGAGCGATTTCTCCCAGGGCAGATCTCAACTCGCTCTTCAAGATGGTGCAGCTGTTCCGCACGATCAAACCTCACATCGTGAATGCGAGCACTCCCAAAGGCGGACTGATCGGTATGCTGGCGGCTCGTCTGGCGGGGGTGCCGATTCGGCTCTACCTGCTGCGGGGATTGCGTTCGGAAACGTCGACCGGCCTGACCCGTCGGCTGCTCGACGCCACCGAATGGCTCACAGCCTTTTGTGCTCACGAGATTGTTTCTGTCTCTGAGTCGTTGCGGGAATGCTACCTGCAACGCCGGTTGACGGCGGAGCATAAAATCCGCGTGCTCGGGAACGGGTCGTCCAACGGTGTCCGAGCCGATTTCTTCGAGACGACTCCAGCTCGAGCCACGCACGCCGTTAAGCTCAGGCGTTCACTCGGTATTCCCGCCGAATCGGCCGTGATTGGCTTCGTGGGTCGTCTGGTGATCGACAAGGGCATCGACGATCTCGTTCAGGCGTACTCGCAAATCGCCGATCGTACATCTCGCGAGTTGCATCTGCTGCTCGTGGGAGGCATTGAAGACAACGCTCCGCCTTCTCCGGAAACGTGCGAGCTGCTGCAGAACCATCCGCACATACATGTTACCGGGTTCGTGAAAGATCCGGAGAACTACTACGCGGCTTTCGATCTACTGGCGTTCCCTTCCTATCGCGAAGGGTTCCCGAACGTTCCACTGGAAGCGGCTGCGGCCGGACTGCCTGTCGTCGGCTACCGGGCGACCGGAACGAAAGATGCCGTGGTCGATGGCGAAACCGGAGCCCTGGTCGAGCTCGGCGATGTGACCGGTCTGGCGGATTCGATTGAACGTTACCTGCAAGACCTCTTGCTCAGCCGCCAGCACGGCGAGAGCGGACGTTTGCGAGTGCAGACCCACTTCCAGCCAGCCGTGATTTTCGAGCACTGGGCCGATCTCTACGAACAGCATCTCTGGCTCCGCGAGATTGCTCTGCCGAAACCGGCGTCGGCGGAATCGACTCAACGACGAGCCGCCTGAAATCATCTGTCATCAAGTCAAATATTAACGAACTCAATCAGGAAAACCTCAGGGGCCCATCATGTCGAAGCATCCCCGTTCTACATTCTACGGTCGCTACGGCAAGCGTCTGTTCGATGCCTACGTGGCGACACTGCTGTTGATTGTCGCCGCTCCCATAATGCTAGCCGTCGCCGGACTGGTCGCGGTCTTTCTCGGGCGCCCGGTTCTGTTCAAGCAGAAGCGGCCCGGGAAACACGGCCGCATCTTCACGATGTATAAGTTCCGTACCATGACCGATGCTCGCGACGCGAACGGCGAGCTGTTGCCGGACGATCAGCGGCTGACGAAGTTCGGCAAGTTCCTGCGGGCGAGCAGCCTCGATGAGTTGCCGGAACTGATCAACATTGTTCGCGGCGACATGAGTCTGATCGGACCGCGTCCGCTGCTCGTTTCGTATCTTCCAAAATACTCCGAGTATCAGGCTCGCCGTCACGAAACATTGCCGGGGATCACCGGTTGGGCTCAGGTGAATGGCCGCAATGGCGTCCCCTGGGACGAACGGCTGGCGATGGATGTCTGGTATGTCGACCACTGCTCGTTTTCGTTCGATCTGTGGATCCTCTGGAAGACGGTCGAAACCGTGGTGCGTCGTGACGGAATCGCTGCCGAGGGACACGCCACGATGCCGGCCTTCGGTGAAGAATCTCCCTCGACAACGTCCCGAGCCGCCTAAAATAAAGGAATCACTCGTCTCCGAGTGAATGGAACCTCGTCGCCTTGCTGCCGATTGTGACTCTGATGATCGAACCGTTTTCTGCACTGGCATTACTGGCGGGCGGCGTTCTGGGGAACGCCTGGTTCTGGTCCAGCTACGCCAATCGGCTCTACAGCCTTCGTGTCCGCTCGAAGATCCTCGACCGGTTCCGCATCCCGCACGATCTGGCGATGGTCTCCGGGCCGTTCATTCTGCTGCTCAGCCTGCTCCGGCTGCCGGTTCTACTACAGCGATCCCGGCTGAATCCAATTGAACAGATCGAACTCGGACTCTGGAGCATCCCGTGGCTGATCGCTGCGATTGGTTTGTTCGCCCTCAGCCTGCGGTTCGTTCATCGCATTGTCCGTCGGAAACCGCCCGGGTATCAGCTGACCCGGAGTGAAGTGGTCGATGTCGAACTGCAACTCGGCCATCGTCCCATTGGAGCCGGACCGTATCAGTCGCTGGTGAATCTGCCGGCGAATCAGGCGTTCGCACCGGAGTTCAATGAGAAGCGGTTCGAGTTCGCTGCGCTGCCCGCCGGGTTCGATGGCCTGCGTGTGTTGCACATCAGCGACGTTCACTTTCTCGGAACGATTGATTTGCCGTTCTATGAGACCGTCTTCAAACAGATGCAGCTCTGGAAGCCCGATCTGATTGTCTTCACCGGCGATCTGATCGACCGGAAGGAGAAGCTGAACTGGGTTGATACCACGTTCGGCACGCTGTCGGCTCCACTCGGGTGTTACTACATCCTCGGCAATCACGACT
This sequence comes from Planctomycetaceae bacterium, assembly GCA_017795105.1. Lineage (GTDB taxonomy): Bacteria > Planctomycetota > Planctomycetia > Planctomycetales > Planctomycetaceae > Rubinisphaera. The sequence goes on along the minus strand of CP051247.1, from coordinate 2,388,036 downwards.
GGCATCACAATTGCGATCCGATTCGCGGCCGCATGGAAGAACTCGGCTGGACACTGTGTGCCGAGGAGCCGCAGTTCATCAGCAGTCCAGACAATCCCCAGGACGTGATCGCGATCGCCGGAGACGAACGTCCGTGGATGGGCGAGGCACCTTCGTTCGAGAGTGTTCCCGAGAACGCTTTCCGTCTGTTGCTCAGTCACAGCCCGGACAACATCGCCGATGCCCGCCGGCAGAATGTGCAACTGATGCTCTCCGGTCACAATCACGGCGGTCAGGTCAAGCTGCCTGTCCTGGGCCCGGTCTATTCACCCAGCTGGTACGGCGTGCGGTATGCCGATGGCGTTTTTCAGGAGCAGGGGACCACGCTGCACGTTTCGCGCGGCGTCTCCGGCAAGCATCCATTGCGGATTCGCTGTCGGCCCGAGGTCAGTCTGTTAACATTGAACCGTGCTCAGAACGCAGTGCACGGCTGATGCGTGATCAGTTCCGGCTCTGCGGTGAATTGACCCTCAGGCTGGAACGGTTTCGTGCAACGACTGCTGTTGATTCTTGCTCTTAATGTTTTCTCCGCCGCCCCGCTGCAGGCGGCTCCGAATATCGTCTTCATTCTCGCCGATGATCTTTCCTGGAGCGATCTCGGCTGTTACGGGCATCCGTATCACCAGACGCCTCATCTCGATCGGCTCGCCGAGCAGGGGATGCGGTTCACGCAGGCCTACGCTCCGGCTCCAATCTGCTCGGCGTCCCGGGCAGCGATTCTAACCGGCAAGACGCCAGCTCGTCTGCATTTCGAATTCGTAACGAAAGCCGATCCGGGCGAGCAGGACTTCGATGTCCCGCTGCAGTCACCGCCGTTCACGCTCGACCTGCCGCTTTCCGAACGGACGGTCGGAGAGTCTCTGAGCGAGTGCGGGTACACGACCGGGTTCTTCGGCAAGTGGCATGTGAGCCGGCATCATCAGGGCTACCTCGGCTGGTCCCCGACGCACGGACCGCTGAAGCAGGGTTTTGCGGAAGGCGACTCTGACTTCGGCAGTCATCCGTATGTCTATCGCGAGAAGAAAGGATTGAAGTCGACTCCGGTGAAGGGGCGTGACTTCCCGCAGGACACTTTGGTGGACAAGGCAGCCGACTTCCTGGAGCGGCATCAGAACGAGCCATTCTTTCTGTATCTGTCGCAGTATTACGTGCACGATCCGGTCCACTCCCGCAGCCAGTCGCTCATCGAGAAGTATCGGGAACTGGTGCCGGAAGACTCGAAGGAGATTCGCATCGAATACGCGGCCATGGTCGAGACGCTCGATCATCTGGTCGGGCGGGTGCTTTCCGAACTCGATCGGCTTGAACTGGCGGAAGAAACGCTGGTCGTGTTCCTGTCTGACAACGGCGGGCATCCGAATTACACGACGAACGCGCCGCTGCGGGGCAGCAAGTGGAATCTGTACGAAGGGGGCATTCGCGTGCCGATGATCGCCCGCTGGCCCGGTACGATTGAAGCCGGCGTCGAATGCGATGTCCCGGTCCACGGCTGCGATCTGCTGCCGACGTTCCGGGATGTGGCAGGTCAGCCACAAAAGGGAGCCGATGGCGCGAGTCTACTTCCGTTGATGACGGGGCAGGTTAAGGACGTCGACCGATCGCAACCGCTCGTGTGGCATTTCCCGTACTATCATCCCGAGAAAAAGTTCGCCGACTGTCCGGAGGAGATCGGAGTCGGCGATTTCGTCACGAGCCAGACCAGGCCGCATTCGGCCATCCGCTCCGGCGACTGGAAGTTGATCCAGTTCTACGAAGAGGATCGCGTCGAACTCTATTACCTGGCGGATGATCTGGCCGAGCAGCACGATCTGTCGGCTGAGCATCCCGAGAAGGCGCGAGAGTTACACCGCGAGTTGAACGCCTATCTGAAACAGGTCGAGGCCCGCCTGCCGCAGTCACGACAGGCCAGACCGTAACCCAATCATGTTCGGCATGCTCGTGCATTTCACCAGCACAGTCACCGGTCAAGTTCCCTCGCCCCATGGTGGGAGAGAGTTAGGGTGAGGGGGAAGTGCGGGTGACCTGCTTCACAGGCCGCTGATTTCAACCTGAAAAAGAATGTCGCTTGTCGATCGCCCGTATCCACCGTTCGGGTCTGCTACGTTTCGCAGCGAAAGATTTCAGTCTCCATCAGCCGGCCATCACAGGGCCATCCCAACGGACTTCGCCCGGCACGGTTTCGCCGTCGCCGATGAAGCGGCTGCTGAGCGAACCGGCGGTAGCCTGAATACAGAGAAAGCAGAGCGGCTCCTCGGCGCCGGACCGAATTGACCGCACGCCCTCGGGAGCGATGCGAATCACGGTTCCTTCGTTGAACGGGATGATTTCGCCGTCGACCTGCATGTCGCCCCGCCCGGAGACCGCGATGAAAACTTCTTCGTGCCTGTTGTGCCTGTGCAGGAAGGGGTAACTCTGCCCGGCTTCGAGCCGATTCAGCGAAACCTCGCAGCCCGAGGAGTCGATCTTTTCGCTGAGAAACACCTTGCCGGGCGCCTTAATGGGACCGTACTCGAAAACGTGCTGGTCCAGATTCTGCCACTGCCCGGCGTCAAATACACTATAATTCGACATGTTCACCCTTTACTGCGGACGAGGGAATTCGAGACTTGCAAAGTGCAAGTTCTTGAATGCTTGCATTATGCAAGTTGTTCCCGATCTGGCAATAGCGCTTTTTCAAAACTTCACACTGTCAAGATTTCACAATGATGGATGACCAGCGACGATCTCCCTGCCCCGTTTCCTGCACGCTGGACGTGATTGGTGACAAGTGGACTCTGCTCATCATTCGCGATCTCTTACTGGGGAAGTCGCACTTCAGTGAGTTTCAGAAGTCACCCGAGGGGATCGCGACGAATATCCTTTCGAACCGTCTTGCCCGGCTGGTCGACCATGGTATCGTGGAGAAATACCCCTCAACCTCGAACCCCGGCCGTGATGCATACCGACTCACCGCGAAGGGCAAGGCTCTCCGTCCGGTGTTGCGAGCGATCGTCAAATGGGGCCTCGAACACATTGAAGGCACATCCCGCGAACTCGATCAGCCAGAGTCCTGAGCGACGGAAGGCGAAGCAGACTCATGAAGAAATATCCGTATTTTCTGGCGAATCAGCCGGAGCAGCCGAACAGTGATCTTGAAGTTAAGGACAAGTATTCCGGTGAGGTGATCGCGAAGGTTGCCACGGCCGATTCAGGCTCGCTGGCCCGGGCCATTGATGCGGCTGCGGAGGCGGCCGAGCCGATGCGGCGGCTCAAGCCGTATGTGCGTCAGCAGATTCTCCAGAATTGTGTGAAGCGGTTTGAGGAACGCTCGGAAGAACTCGCGCTCAGTCTCTGTCGCGAGGCGGGCAAGCCGATCAGCGTGAGCCGCGGGGAAGTGACGCGGCTCATTGACACCTTTCGCATTGCCGCCGAAGAGTCGGTCCGGATTGGCGGCGAGGTGCATAACTTGGAGATTTCTGAACGAGCCGCCGGCTATCGCGGATTCGATCAACGGGTGCCCGTCGGGCCCTGTGCGTTTATTTCGCCCTTCAACTTTCCACTCAATCTGGTGGCCCACAAAGTCGCACCGGCGATCGCTGCTGGATGTCCGTTCGTGTTGAAGCCCGCGAGCCGCACGCCGATCGGTGCAATCCTCATCGGCGAGATTCTGGCGGAAACAGATCTGCCACCCGGTGCCTTTTCCATTCTGCCCTGCGATCGCGAGGCGGCTGGTCTGCTCACAACCGATGAGCGCCTCAAGCTGTTGAGCTTCACCGGCTCGCCCGAAGTTGGCTGGGATCTCAAAGCGAAGGCAGGGAAGAAGAAGGTCGTGCTCGAACTCGGGGGCAACGCCGGCTGCATCGTTGATGAAGATGCGGATCTCGATGATGCTGTTGATCGGATCATCACCGGAGCCTTCTATCAGTCGGGCCAGAGTTGCATCAGCGTGCAGCGGATTCTGGTTCATGAATCGGTCTACGAAAGTTTCCGCGACAAGCTCGTCAAAAAGACGAAGCAGCTGAAAATGGGCGATCCCCGCGATGAAGACACATTCATCGGGCCGGTGATCAGTGAATCGGACGGAGAGCGACTGAAGAACTGGATCGATGAAGCGATCGACTACGGAGCGACTCTGCTGTGTGGCGGAGAACGCGAAGGGGTGATGGTCGAGGCGACGCTGCTTGAGAACGTGCCCGATCATCTGCCGATCTGTGCCGAAGAAGCCTTCGGTCCGGTCGCGGTGCTGTCACGATTCACCGACTTCGGTCAGGCTCTGGCAGAGGTGAACGACAGTCGGTACGGATTGCAGGCGGGTGTGTTTACCCGCAGCATCGATCACATGCTTCGCGCGTGGGACGAGCTGGTGGTCGGTGGAGTGATCATCGGCGATATTCCTTCGTGGCGAGTCGACAACATGCCCTATGGCGGCGTGAAGGACAGCGGCCACGGCCGGGAAGGCATTCGGTACGCGATTGAAGACATGACCGAACGCCGCTTACTGGTGATCCGCACGCCGGGCGTGGCTGGGTAGAGTTGATCCGATAGAAGGGGTGGCCCTGACAGCTCTGCTATCAGGGCGGCGAAGCCGTAGGAGAATGCAGTTTGACAGAGGAAACTGTCTTGGGTCCGCAGCTTTACAACGTCTCCCCAGTTCAATGAATTCCGGCGCCAAGTCCCGCTTTGCCCAAGGGCGAATCGCGTATCGCATACCAAAAGGTTGCGGAAGACAGGCCTCCTGTTGCTGCGCAACGTCGAACCGGTCACGGTGAGCATTCGACACAGAGATAAATCTCTGTGTCATCCGCTGTTCAAGCACAGTAGGCTGGGATAGCGAAGCGTATCCCAGCAAATGTGCGTTCGTGCTGTGTTACGACGACGCCTAGCTCAGCGCTATGCCAGGCGGAAGTTTCGTTCTCCAACGGCTGCGCCGCCCCGAAAGAATCTTTCGGGGCCACCCGTTGCGGTGTCGGCCGAGCTTTTCGATGAACGCTGGCAGCCACTTAAACTCAGTCGGCGTGGGGTTCGGTCATTCGCATCGGGTCGAGAGCTTCGTTGAGGGTCGCTTCGTCGAGGATCTGCTGTTCGGTACAGAGTTCGCGAATTGTCTTACCCGACTTGAAGGCTTCTTTGGCGAGCTTGGATGCCTTTTCGTAGCCGATGTAGGGGTTCAGGCTCGTGACCATGGAGAGGCTCTGTTCGACCATCTGTTCGCAGGCTTCTTCGTTGGCTTCCATGTCGTCGCTGCAGAACTCGACGAACGCATCCGCCGAGCTGGCGAGCAGGTTCACGCTTTCCAGAGTCGTCTGGCCCATCACCGGCATCATGATGTTGAGCTGGAAGTTGCCGCCGGCGGCTCCGCTGAGCGTAATCGTCTGGTCGTTCCCCATCACGCGCGCAGCGACCTGCATCATGCTTTCGCACATCACCGGATTGACTTTGCCCGGCATGATCGAACTGCCCGGCTGACGGTCCGGCAGCTGGACTTCGTAGAAGCCGCATCGCGGGCCCGAACCGAGCCAGCGGATGTTGTTGGAGACGTTGAACAGTGTGGAAGCGATCGTCCGCAGATGCCCGTGGCACTCCACGAGTCCGTCCCGCTGGGCGTTCGCTTCGAAATGATTCTCGGCTTCGACAAACGGAATCGACGTCTCGTTGGCCAGAGCTTCGGCCACGCGACCTCCGAATTCCGGGTGCGTGTTGATTCCGGATCCGACGGCTGTTCCACCAACCGGAAGTTCAAGCACGGCTCCGATGGCGGACTCGGCTCGATCGATGCTCAACTGCAGTTGACGGGCGAAGCCGCCGAATTCCTGTCCGAGCCGGAGGGGAGTCGCATCGGCGAGATGGGTCCGACCGATTTTGATGATCTGGTCCCAGGCTTCGGCCTTCTTAACCAGCGAATCGTGGAACTTCTTCAGGGCAGGAATCAGCTTATTGCGAATCGCCATCGCCACGGCGACATGGATCGCGGTCGGGAACGTGTCGTTCGTGCTCTGTCCCATGTTGACGTGATCGTTGGGATGCACAGGCTTTTCGGCTGCAAAGCGGTCGCCGTCGAGCAGTTCGATGGCGCGATTGCTGATCACTTCGTTCACGTTCATGTTGCTCGACGTGCCGGAACCGGTCTGGAAGACGTCGATCGGGAATTGATCGTCGTGCTTGCCGGCGGCGACTTCGCGAGCCGCGTTCAACATCGCGTCGACTTCTTTGTCGTTGAGCGGACGTTTTCCGGTTCCGGTCAGCTTGCCCAGATCGCGGTTGGCGACGCCACAGGCGAACTTGACCAGTCCCATCGCGTGAATGAGATCGGTGTGAAGTGTCCAGCCGGAGATCGGAAAGTTCTCGACGGCTCGCTGCGTCTGAGCTCCGTAATAGGCGTTTCGAGGAACCTGGACCTCGCCCATTGAGTCGCGTTCAGTACGGAATTCAGACATCAGTCTCTCCTGCTCACATCGGTTATCTCGGAAGCCGCGAGACGCGGCATGGTCGGCAATCCCCATGGTAGCGATTCATCCGGACAATCTCACGCGGACGAAGATGAGAATTCAATGAACGCAAGCGGGCGTTCGGAAAGCAGGAAAGGGCACAGGCTTCCATGCCTGTGGCCCGTTCGATCCGCGTCAATGCGGATTTACACATCAGGATTCATCTGGAGTCTTCTCCCTGTGCAACAGGGGCGACACCGTTTCTTGATCAAACGTCAAATTCCACTTCGTTCAGAGCAGCTGTTATCCGCTGCGGCGGTCCTTTTCCACAGACAGGAATGTCTGTGCCACTGGTCTGGGATGACGAGGCCTGTGCTCGCGCTTCGGGTTGAGAGACCGTGCAAAAAAGTATGCGCGAATTTGGGGATCAGCCGACCTGCAGCTGTTCTTCCAGTGTGGAGACGATTTCCTGCGTCGACCATTTGCGGGTCGAGATCTGAATCGATTCGTTGCGGGCGAGCATGTCTTTCATGCGTTTTTCAGCCGACATCACCGTGCTGTGATTGCGTCCACCGAACTGCTTGCCGATTTCGTGGTAAGCCGCCTGGGTCCATTGCCGCGTGAGGTACATCGCCACGGCTCGGGGCTGCGACAGGTTTCGGGATCGGCGGGGAGAGATCAGATCTTCCTGCTGAACGCCGAACAGATTGCAGACGGCGTGCTGAATATCGGTCGCCCGCACAATTCGCATGCAGTCGCGTTCCAGATCCTTCAACACATCACGGGCAGCGGTGATTCCAACCGTTCGCTTCGTGAGATGATGATAGGTCTGCAGGCAGTTCAGTGCTCCGATCAGTTCCCGAACGTTCCGCGAGAACTTGGTCGCCACGAATTCGATGGCATCTTCCGTTACCGGCAGCGACATCTTATCACACTGGCGGGTGGCAATCTGTTTCCGGGTTTCGAGATCAGGAGCTTCGAGCCGCGTGACCAGACCGGACAGAAACCGCGTACTGAGTTCCGGGCGAACATGCGTCAGCATCCGCGGATGTCGATCGGCTGCGAGTACGACCTGGCGTCCGTAGGAGATCAATTCCTGGAGCGTATGGCAGAACTCTTCCTGAAACCCCTTCTTGGAATCGAGGAAATCAATGTCATCGACGATGAGGACATCGACCGAACGGAACCGCTTGCGGAACGCCGGGAGCGATCGCTCCTGCAGGGCCTTCGTGTAGTAGTTGCCGAACGCTTCAGCCGTCAGCGACAGAACATTCCAGTCCGGAAAATTCTTGCGGACTTCCCGATGAATCCCTTCAAGCAGATGCGTCTTGCCGATGCCGACGCCACCATACAGGTAGAGCGGGTTGTACTGCTCCCCCGGATGTTCGGAGACGATTTTCGCAATCGAATGAGCCACGTGCGTGGTCGAGCCAGTGACGAAGTCGTCCAGGCTGGCGAAGCGACGTCGGCGTGGTGCCAGTCGATTGGCAGCCGGACGGTCTCGCCGTGGATCCGCCTGGGGAGGAGTTCCGTTCATCGCCACCGTGGCCGGAGCTGCCGCCGGGGCAGGTGAGTCCACTTCTGTGGATCCGTTGTTGCCACGAGCCTGCATTTCCGCCAGTTGTGCGGCGGCGGCAGGATCGACGTCGAAACGAACCTGAGCAGAGAGACCGAGGGATTCCCGTGCGGCCAGCATGGCTGGCTGTTGGAATTCTTTCCGCATCCACTGCATCAGGAACGGACTGGCCACGCCGATCGTCAGCACATCTCCTGCGATCGATGCGGTCGTGCGATTGTGAAACCATTTCTCGTAGCGCAATTCTCCGATGACACTGCGGAGGCGTCGCTGGAACTGTTCGGCCAGACGGCTGCAGGGCTCGTTTTCACTGTTGGAAACTTCATGGCTCGAATGACTCCATTCGGGTGGCATCGTGCGTCCCCATGTACGGCATGATCAACGTCCACGATCAGGACCCTGGCAGGTCCGTTCAGAGAATCTGTCCGCAAGCGGAGACAGAAATCAAGGGAGCACTGTGATTGAAATCACATCCTTGTACAGCGGGTAACCCTGATAGACTCGTTCGCTAAGTCTATTTCCCAGGATTCAGTTCCGAGCAAACAGAACGCCAGCGGGCAGGAACAGGAAATCTGCTCTGCAAAACTGGTTTCTGATGATCGTCAGATGAAAATGTCGGCAAGTAAAATTATGACGGAAAGGCTTGTTCCGACCGGTGGTCGGAAGGTCCTGAGACTTTGCAACTCGTGGATGATTTCCGTCGTCGGTCGATTGACAGTGACGCGCGAAATTGCCGTTGCGAGGTCATCAGGATTTCTCACTCAGCGGGACTGATCCTATCGATCTGCGGCGGTCTGTCAAATGTAAAAATGAGATTAAGAAGGCCAGATTTTGAAGCCCGGCTTCGGCAGTGCGAAAGGTCTTCCACGGTATGAGATTGCAGCGTTTGCAGTCACTCAAGTGGACTTCTCGGAAATGTCCAAAACCTGGTTGGTTTCTCAAGCCTGATTTCGCAGAACCCGATAGAAGACACGCTGTCGCGTGACCGGCACGAATCCCAGCGAACTGTAAACCTTTACGGCTGCAAGATTTCTGGTATCGACTCCCAGGAACACGGTTTTCTTCTGTCCATCCAGGCGACTCAACGCCAGTGTAATCGCTTTTTTTCCGATCCCCTGTTTTCTGTAACGTGGTGCGATTCCGACGTAAATCAGCTCGGCCTGATTGAACTCTTCGTGAGAGGAAAAGAACAACACGCCGACATGGTCCTCCTTACTGCGAATGACGTACCACTGGTCCGGCTGAAACTCGCCCTGTTCGCGATGCGACAAAATAGCCTGCAGTCCGGTCCGGTATCCCTGCAGTTCCGGGAAATCCGACGAGTCTTCATACGTCTGTTCAATCAGCTTCGCCAGTTGCTCATCGGTGATGCGGTCGCGATACGGAGTCAGTTCGATCGAATCGATTTCGTTTTTTTCGGAATGCCAGAGGCTGCGCAAGCCTCGAGGAGATGGTCGTTGCATGAAGACCATGTTCCCCAGTTCCACAAACCCGTTTTCAAGCAGACTCGCAGCCCGGTCATCCTGACTGAGTCCGACACTCGCCTGCAGATAGTTGCAGGCAACGGCGCGGCCTCGTTCGGTTTCCGCTTCGATCAGCGCCGTTTTCAATCTCGGTGCGTTTTCTTCGTCCACGATATTCTCGTCGAGAACGGGAGCCCAGGTCAGTCCGGTGGCGTCGGGCTGGACAATCATCAGAATCGACCCGAAAATGGGAGACTCACGATTTGTCTGCTGGTTGTTCTCGATGGCGATCAGAAGATGAGTCAGATCAATCTCGCCCCGGTCGGCCTGTTCGAGGGCCTGAGAGATATCCTCTTCTGGCGACGGTCGATCCGCTTCGCTCATCAGCAGCATCAGGGCCTGCCGACGCTCGGTGGTTGTTTCCGCCGGACGGATGGTGTACGACAACATGAATGTTACCTGATCGCTGTGGGAAGACAGCGGCTTGTCATCAGCTGACACGAGGGTCTCTCCCTGGAATGATAACGCATTCCAGAGGAGCCGTCGCCGCTGGCTGTCGGGCATCGGGAAAACGTTCGATTGATCCACTCCGTAGAGTTTGCAGCCGGGTAAGAATCAGGGGATGAAGAATGTATTTTGCCAATCCCTGGGGATTGCTCGGCCTGCTTTCGTTGCCCGTCATCGCGATCATTCATCTTTATCATCGCCGGTTCCCGCCGCTGCAGGTGGCCGGCCTGCATCTCTGGACACAGGAAACGAAGAAGGACTCGCCAGGACGCCGCCGCGAGCGGCTGCCGATTACCCGTTCGCTAATTCTTGAACTTTTGGCGGCTCTGTTGATTTCGCTGTTGCTGGCCGATCCCCGCAGCAACGAAAGCATGACCCGCGATCATCTGGTGATCGTTCTGGACGATTCCGCATCGATGGCCGCCGTCAGCGCCGGAGAATCGAGTCGGGACCGGGCTCTTGAGTGGATTCGCGAACAGGAAGAGAGCCTCGGTCGTGGCGGCGTGGTCTCTGTTCTCCAAAGCGGACTGCGTCCCACGCTGCTGGCAGGGCCGCGAGCCGAATGGGCGGAAATGTTGACCGCGATGAAGGACTGGCAGCCTCAGGCGGTTGCTCATGATTTCTCCTCGGCGTGGGATCTCGGAGCTCAACTGGCTGGCGAAGAAGGGCGGTTCGTCTTTCTGACTGACCGGCTTCCCGACGAAGACGTGCCGGTCCCCGAACGAATGGAGTCGATCTCGCTTGGCCGGAAACTCGGAAACGTAGCGATTACCACAGCCCGCTGGATGTATGAAGCCGAGACGGGCGAAGGGACGGTTTACGTTCGGCTGGTGAACTTCGCCGATGAAGAGAAAGCCGTTGCACTCTCCGGAGTCGCGGGAGAGTCAAACGTCATCGAGGAAAGTGTGACTCTCGCTCCGAGACGTGAAACGGCATTGCAATGGACTGTGCCCGGCGGTTTAGGGGAACTTCGATTCACGGCTCAGTCGGAGAATGATCCGCTCGCGATTGATCATGAACTTATTCTCATTGAACCTGAGGTTCGGCTGGTGACCGTCGCGATTACGTTGCCGTCCGATCATTCGGCATTCGAGCCGATCCATCGCATCCTCGGTGTTCTTCCTCGTGCTCAGCAGGGGGATCCCGGTGACGCCGATCTCATTGTTGCCCCTGCAGCCGATACACCACCGGCGGAGAGATCTCTGTGGTGGCTGGGAATGGGACCGATTGATCCGGCGACGGTGGATGAAACCGGGAAAATGCTCGTTGGTCCCTATCTGGTCGAGAAGCAGCATCCGTTAATGAACGAGATCGTACTCGGCGGCGTGGTCTGGGGCGGGGTTCAATCGGCTCCGGACGGATTAACGCCGCTCATCAGTGCCGGTTCCAACTTTTTGCTGGGGCAGATGGCCGGGACATCGGCGAACGCCTACGTGATGAACGTCGACCTGATGAAGTCCAACCTCACCGAGAGTCCTGACTGGCCGATCTTCTGGACCAATCTGGTCGAACAGTGTCGCAACAGTCAGCCTGGCTTTCGTCGCTGGAACTTTCATCTGGAAGAATCGATTCCGCTCACGCTCGATCCCGCCACTCTCGATGCCGAGAATGATCTGCTGCTCGTTCATGAGGGAACCGAGAAGTCGCTGATCCGCATGGAGTCGATCGAGATCCCGCCACGCCGTGAAGTCGGACTGTATACCGTGAAGGATGGCGAGGAAGAGGTCGGCACCTTCGCCGTCAACTTCTTCGACCGGGACGAGTCGGATCTTTCGAAGCTGCTGCCCGGACAACGCCAACCGCGAAGTGCGGCTGCCCCGCTGGGCATTCATCTCGACAATCCGTTCTCGTGGCTGATTGTAATTGGCATCCTGCTGGTGATGGCGGCATTGATCTACGACTGGATTACACTGCGTGGCCGCACGGCGAAGGCACGTTAATCAATGCGGGTCCTCATTCTTGGTCAGCCGGACAGTTTCTTTAATCGTCAGCTTTATGCGGAAGCGGTTCAGCGCGGACATGCGTGCGATGTCGTCACGCTCGATCAGCTCCGCTGCCGGCTCTCGACCGGGGCAACGTCCATTCGAACGTTGACGGAGCAGGACACTCCACGGATGTTGATCGATTACGACGTCTGCCTGGTGCGGGCCATGCCGCCGGGTTCGCTCGAACAGGTCGTCTGGCGGATGGACCTGCTCTGGACGCTGGAGCATCAGGGCGTGCGAATTATCAACCCCCCCAAAGCGATTGAGTGTGCCATCGACAAGTTTCTCACGCTCTCGCGATGTGCGGCTGCGGGACTGTCGGTGCCGGAGACGATCTGCTGCGAGACGTCGGAGGAAGCCCTTGTGGCCTTTGACGAACTGGGCCGCGATGTTGTCGCCAAGCCGTTGTTTGGAGCCGAGGGGCGGGGGATGATTCGTGTCTCCGACCTTGAGACGGCTCGCCGTGTCTTTCATGCCTGGGAGCAGATCGGAGCCGTGCTGCTAATTCAAAAGTTTCTCTCGGAAGCCCGGGAAGATTTGCGGGTGATGATAATTGGCAGGCAGCCGCTCGGGGCAATTCGCCGCAATGCCGTCAACGACTTCCGCACCAACGCCGCTCAGGAGGGGATCGCTCATCGGTACGAATTGAATGCCGCTGAAGCCGAACTCGCACGGGCGGCTTGTGAAGCGACAGGCGTGCTCTTCGGCGGCGTCGATTTGATGTATGACGCCGAGGGCATATTGAGAATTCTCGAAGTCAACGCCTGCCCGGGATGGAAGAGTTTCGAGAAAACGACCGGCATCGCCGTGCCCCAGAATCTCTTCGCCTGGCTCGAAGCGTGATGACACCGTACCGGCGGCATCCTGCCGCCGAATGGACTCTCACTGCAGAGATTACGTCCTCTCAAAGGTAGGCTGGGATAGCGAAGCGTATCCCAGCAAATGCGCGTTCATGCTGAGCTACGACTCCGTATGTCCCATACGCATCTGGTTTAGCTGGCACGGGTCGCGGAAGCGACAGGAGGCTGCGGTAAGAGGGCGTTGTACTGGAAACGTACGGCCTGGCCATGCATCTCGCGGATGGCGCAGCCTCTTGTGACTTCCTCACCCGCCCGTGCCGGACGGGCCACCCGCTGTTGATGACGATTGCGTACCCCATCGGAATGGTCGGCCGTCCTGTGACCTCTTGCCGACTGCGTCGCCCCCGGTACGGAGCAACCGGGGCTACCCTTCTGAGCGAATCCTGACGCCCAATAGCATTTGGCGGGTTAGTTGTCTTTCGACAAGACGGCCGCTCCGTGAAGTTCCCTCGCCCCGTGGGGGAGAGGGTTAGGGTGAGGGGGAATTGCGGGTGGCATGCTTCACGGGCCGAGGGTGTTGCCCTGAGTGGAACGTCGCTGGTTTATCGCCCCCCTCATCCGCCCTTCGGGCCTTCTGCTTCTGGCAGAGGTATTAAGCCACTCCCCCTGAAGGGGGCGAAGGAACAATTGTGATCAATCCATGCGATGGATTTCGTAGTACGTAGCTACATACGCGGCGGACACTATTGGCAGGATGCCGCCGCCGGGCCTTACACCGGGCGGAGGAGGCCGGAGGCGGTGAGTTCGTTGCGGCAGACCTGTTCGAGGCCGTCTTCGGCGGTCAGGGCGACGAACGACGCATGCGCTCTGCGAGTGGCGACCAGCAGGCTTTCACGGAGGCGACTGAGCCGCTCTTTGTAAGTCTGAATCGCGGACTGCGAGACGATCATATCGGCATGATGCAGCGACTCGATGTCGATCAGCCGGCGACCACTGGTTGGTTGCGGATCCCATTCCCAGTCGGCGAGCACCTGCACGAGCCACAGAGCGCTGGCACGCGACGCGAGTCGCTTCACGAGTTGATCGGGGTCGTGCGGAAACAGAAAGTCGCTGATCACAATCCGGATCGACTGCGGCTTGAGGGTGAGCGCGCTTTGGTTCAGCAATTCGGAAAGCGATTCGGTCCCATCAAACGAGAACCGGCGAGCCTTGCCGAGAGAATTCAGATCGAGCCGCAAGGGAGGATGCATGGAGTTCAACAGATGGATCGCGGGAGCGCCGCCGAGGCGTCCGGTCAATTGGGCGAACAGGCTGGTCAACTGCAGCGCCAGCTGTTGTTTGACGCCGTTCTGCGTCGTCATCGAGATCGAGCCATCGACGATGATTTCGGTTCGCGGGCTGATCTCTTCGCGGAACAGCCGAACCATCAGGGCGTCGGAGCGGGCGTAGGCGCCCCAGTCGACGTGCCGCAGATCATCGCCGGGCACGTACTCGCGGTATTCCTGGAACTCGAGTGAGCTTCCGGTGCCGCGTCCGAGGAGTTCGCCGGTTCGCCCGGCGGTCGGCAGCCGGGGTAACCCGAGTTGATAACGCGAAATCGCCTGCTGGACGACCGGGTCATTCAGTACATCGGTCGGCGGGGGCGGAGGAACAGGCTCAGCCATGGATTCCGGCCATCATTCAAGAGACAAAGAGAAACACCCGCTGGAACGAACCAGCGGGTGTTGACTTCACTTAGTCGAGCGTGCGGATGCGAATGTTCCGCCAGGCGACTTCGTAAGGGCCGGTTCCCTTTTTGATGCCGTGAACCTGCAGACCGATGAAACCGGACGGGTGGGTTTCATAGATCGCTTCGTCGGTCAGGTCGGAAACCATTTTGCCGTTGATCCAGGTCTTGATGTTCGGCCCCTTGGCCACGATGCGGAAGCTGTTCCACTCGCCGTCTTTCATGTGCTTGTGGGGAATCAGCTGATCTTTCGGAGTCAGCCAGCCGCGGCCGGTTGCTTCGCCATAGACGTAACCGGCTTCGGCTCCGTTCTTACCGCTGGCTTCGATTTCAACCTGCGGGCCGTACACGCGACCGTACTCTTCCTTGTCGTTGTTCGGCTCTTTCGTCTTGGAGCGAATCTGACAACCGGAGTTGAGGGCGTCATCGACTTTCACTTCGAACTCAAGTTCGAAGTCGCCGTAATCGTTCGGCGTGCAGAGGAACGAGTTCGGGCTGCCTTCGTTGGTTTTGCCAACAATCGTGCCTTCTTCGACGCGGTAGGTCGCGGTGCCGTTCTTCTGAATCCAGCCGTCGATCGACTTGCCATCGAACAGCGACTTCCATTCTCCAGCGGCTGCGGTCGAGACCGTCAGGGCGAGAGCCAGGACCGGGATCAAACAGATACGTATCGATTTCATGCAAAGTTCCTTGAGGTGAGTTCAACAGAGATGCAGCGCCGCTTCATGAGGGCGTCATCGAAATAACAACAGAGGCCCGGGAACGGTCATCGCCCGGGATACATATCGGAAATCTGTTATAGGCAGATTGGGAGCTGGAAATCAATCCAGTGGCCAACGGAGTAACTCCATTGTAGCGGCGGCATCTTGCCGCCGAATGTGTGCGGCAGCGATCCGATCCACAGGAGTCTCTTCGTCCTGCTTGAAAGGGATGTCCATTCGGCGGCAGGATGCCGCCGCTACGGATTTGTTGCCTACAGAACAATTTCCGTGCCGATGCCGCGGTTGGAATAAATCTCCAGCATCAGTGAATGTGGAATGCGGGCGTCGATCAGGTGGACTTTCTTCACGCCGGCGGCGAGCGCGTCGAGAGACGCTTCGACCTTCGGGATCATGCCGGAATCGATGATGCCCTGCTTGATCAGATCGCGGCACTGTTCGGCATTGAGGTGCGACTGCAGCGTGGAAGGATCGTTGCGATCGAGAAAGATGCCAGGGACATCGCTGACGAAGATCAGCTTCTCGGCTCGCAGATGCTGGGCAACAGCCGCGGCTGCGGTGTCGGCATTCACGTTGAGTTTGCCACCTTCACTGTCGAGTGCGATCGAGGGCAGAATCGGAATGGTATCGCTGCGGCAGGTGGCGAGGAGGACATCGCGGTTGATACCGGTCACGTGACCGACGCGGCCGAGGTCGATCTGCTCGCCATTCTCGTCGGTCATCAGCAGCGGTTCACCGTTGAGCACCGGCTGTGTGAGATGATTCAGACCGACGGCCCGTCCTCCCTGGCTGCGGATCTCATCAACGAGATGCTCGCAGATCTCGCCGGCGAGAACGCGGGCGGCAATTTCGAGCGTCTGCTCGTCGGTATAACGGCGACCGCGAACGAAGCGTGGTTCAATCCCTTCTGCCGCGACAGCTTTGTTAATCGACTTGCCCCCGCCGTGTACGAGAATCGGTTTCATCCCCACGGTTTCCATGAAGATGACATCCGTCAGAAAGCTGCGAACCGAATTCTCCTCTTCAAGCGCGCTGCCGCCCAGCTTGATGACGACATGCCGATCGCGGAACTGACGGATCCAACCGAGCGCTTCGATCAGAGTCTTCGCTTTGCGGACGGCGTCGTCCTGGGCGAGCGGTGATGAGTGTTCAGCGGAAGCGGTCATAACGCGGTGGTGTCCGGACAAAATTGAGTCGAAAAATAATTACGAGCCGTAAACTCCACCGGGCTTCCCCATTGTGACGAAGGCTCCGGTTCTGACGGCTTCGGCGGGATTGTAGCAAAACCAGTGTCAGACACCCATTTTGGACCAGATTTCTCCAGATGCAATCGCATGACCCGTTTCCGTGGCACGTCCCATTAATTGCGTGGCGAATGAGGGGCTGACGAAAGTGTCTCGAAGTTTTTGTGGTGGAACGCCCGTGTCCCGTTCGATAACTCGTCTTAGGATGCGTAGCAGAGAACAGCCCGCGACCTGCTGGTGGAGAAAAGAATTCTTCACGGTCGCAGTAGCCGCAGAACGCGGTTTCAGGGCACTCTGATCAGGCAGGAACGCAAGTTGAGGGATCAACGGGGGTCGGGACTTGACTCTTTATCGCATCACCCGCGCTACCGCTCAGGAGGTATGCTTTACGGCGCTGGTACAAGAAATGCATGGACTGCATGTTCCGGGACGGAATTCTGTAAACATGGACTGCACCATTCGATTGACAACGCGCAACTAGTTTGGACCCCGAACAATGCACTCACACACGTCACTGGAATTCCTGATCAAGCAAGCGGAACAGATCGCCGAGAAACGCAAGAACAAAGACATTCGGCCCGGCTGGCTGACGGAGTTCATCTACGAAGCTGCCGAACTGTTTGTCCCTCTGGCCGATACCGCCCGCGTCGGTTACGACTGTCGTTACAATGAAGACGGCTGGCAGGTTCTGTTCTACCTGGGAGATGCCGAGATCTTTGGCGGCCGACACGACGGCTGCCGGGCCCGCATGGCCTTCGACTTTGACCTGAAGCTGCTGCTCGACTGCTTCTCTCGCGTGGACTCGATTCTCTACCGCACGTTGCGGGAAGATCTGGATCTCGAACTCGAAGAAGGCAACATGATCGAGGTCGTCGGCTGCCTCAAAGAGACCGAATCAAGCGATGCCGTGACTGTCGGCATTCTCTCCCGCCCGCCCGAAGAAGCCGGCCCCGGCATGCGGATGCTGCCCTCGGGAGAAGTCGAACCGGTGTAGTTCGAATCGACGAAACAACCAAAACGCGAGGCCCCTGATAAAGGGGCCTTTTTTGTTTTTGGCGATCGAAAAAGTCCCCTCGCCCCCTTGGGGGAGAGGGCCAGGGTGAGGGGGAATTGCGGGTGACATGCTCCACGTGCCGATGGTGTCACCCTGAGTGGAACGTCGCTGGTTGTTCGCCCCCTGATACGCAGCGACCTATCGAACCATTCGACTTTCGTCGAACGGCGAGGCGAGGCGTTCCGGACCGTATTTTTCGGTGGTGCTGAACTCGGCCCAGACCGGCTGATGGTCCGAGATATCGAGAGCGGCTTCCTGCGAGATCTGGAAGAAGCCGGCCATGTCGAAGACGCCGGCCTGACCCGTGAACTCCAGTGTGTTCTGATGATTTACGACGACATGGTCGTATTGCTTTGTGCCCCGTGTGTTCGTCGGTGCGTTTCCTGCGACCGATCGCAGCAGCGGGATTTCGGTCAGCGGCTGCAGCTTTTTGGAATCGACGTTCAGATCGCCAAGAACGATGATGTCGTCTTCGTTCGGGTTGTGGGACTTCACGAACTTATAGACTTCGGCCAGCTGGGAAACTTCCCATTCCGCTTCATCCGGATCGGTATGCATGTTGATCAACGTGAATGAGAACGGTTCGCTGCCGTTCGGAGTTCGCGTGCGGAACGAAGCCACGAGTGGCTCCCGATGCAGGCGGTCTTCGCGATCGTCGATCGTATACAGAGATCCGGGGATCGGCTCGATGACCGAGGCTTTGTAAACGTAGGCGTACTGTTCTTTGCTGATCGTACGTCCGAGGCGTTCGCCGAGCAGATACCGGTAGTCGCCGCCACCGGCGTTCAGTTTGGCCAGAAAGCGATCCATCAGCGTCTGATCGGCGGCACGGATTTCCTGGATCGCCACCAGATCGAACTGTTTGGTGATCTTCACGAGCTGCGCAGTGACTTTGGCGTCACTCAGTTTGGCTTCGCCGAAGACCTGAATGTTGAAGGTCGCCATGCGAATGCGATCAGCGGCTTTTGCAGGCGGAAGGGCCGGCGAGGTCGGGCCCGATTGTCCGCCGCTTGATGCCGAGCCATTGCCAGGATCGTTGGTCGGCAGAACCGGGCCAAGCTGCATCTTGCCCAGGAACGAGAACAGACCAACGACGAGAATCCCAACGGCTATCCACCAGCTGGGCTTTGATTTTGTGCGTGCCATCGCCAGACATCCTTGTCTGCAGAGAGTTCGCGCGAAGCAATACGGCGAGCAGCCGGTCCGTCAGCCACCCCGGCGGGCACGATACCGACGTCCCCTGATGAGCGGCAAGGGGAGTCGCAAACGAGCAAAGATTGCAATCCGATTGTCGTTTTTACATCAAAAGATGCGACACGATTGCAAAGCGGGAGACCCGATCGTGGACCGACAAAGAAAATCGGAAAAGATTCGGAGTCCCAAAGTAGGCTGGGATAGCGAAGCGTATCCCAGCAAATGGGCGACGGTTTCGCGATTGTTTTCACCACAGAGACACAGAGGAATTGTTGTCCTGCGGGGTCTCATGCGAATGGAGACCCTGAAATCTTTCTGATCTGGGAGATCCGCTTTTTCTGGGATCAACCGAAACTCCCAAATAGGAACCTCTGTGTCTACGTGGTTCAATTCAATTTCGCGACTCTGTCCGCAACCTACGGCACGATCTCAATTGGAATCCCCTTAAAGGCCGGGGTTTTTGAACGGGGGTCGCGAGTTCGTGGGACGAGTTCGTTGGCTTCGGGGTAGTACATCAGGGCGTTGCCCGCTTTGATGCCGGGGAACTCGTAGACGAGGACATCGTTCAGGGTGCCGGTGTCGCTGCGGACGCTGACTTTCTGATTCTTCTGCAGGCCGAGTCGCTGCAGATCATCCGGATGGAGCAGAACCACATCGCGCCGATCGACGCCCCGGTACAGGTCGTAGTCTTCATAGACGACCGTATTGAACTGGCCTTCGCTGCGGACGGTCATCAGGTGCAGACGATCATCCGGACGCAGAGCCGGCA
Source organism: Planctomycetaceae bacterium (assembly GCA_017795105.1). Classification (GTDB taxonomy): domain Bacteria; phylum Planctomycetota; class Planctomycetia; order Planctomycetales; family Planctomycetaceae; genus Rubinisphaera. The sequence continues at coordinate 2,368,556 of CP051247.1, read as the reverse complement.
TCTCGTGGATGTGCAGCTTCGCCCGGCCATCCGCGGTGGCGAACTGCGGCTCATGGAAGGTCCGGCCGGCGATCTGGAACTCTTTTTTGGTCTGATCAATCTGGCCGATCGCTTCGTAACCAGGAACGACCTTACCGATCATTTCTCGAATGCGGCTCGTCTGTTCCATCTCCGACCATTTGACCGGGCCGGAGTCATCGAGGACCCGCCGCCCCAGTTGAGAGATGACTTCGATTTCGCTCTTTGGTCCCTGATGCCGAGCGGGCCCGCCGTCGCTGAGGCGGACGTAGTTGAACATCGACTCCTGCGTCGTCGGCTGCGGTTCTTCATCGCGAGCGAGAACCGGCAGGATGATCGTCTCTTTCGCCAGGGCATGAGCGTGCCCGGTGTTGAGTGTCGTGCTAAGCGTCACGAGCATATCGAGACTGCTGAGCGACTCGCCCGCGAACTTGGCATCGGGATTGGAGCCGTACAGATTCCCGCCGAGACAGAGGCCGAACTTGATGGTTCCGGAATGGGCGGCTTCCATGCAGGCGAGCGTGTCCATTCCATTGTCGGTCGGTAACTGGATGCCGTAGTTCGACTGCAGCGAATTGAAGATGGCGTCCTTCAGCTTGGGAGTCACGCCCATTGAGCCGATGCCCTGCACGTTGGAGTGCCCGCGAATCGGCAGCATGCCGGCATTGGCGCGTCCAACCATGCCGCGGAGGCAGGCGAGGTTCCCGATCGCTTCGACATTCTCGACGCCGTGGGCGTGGTGCGTAATGCCCATCGTCCAGGAGAAAACGGTGTTCTTCGAAGCCGCGTACATGTCGACAATCTGTTCGACCGTGTCGCGGTCCACTCCCGCGCTCTCGCAGAGGTCATCGACACTGAGGCTTTCCAGATGAGCCTTAAGTTCGGGCCAGGAGGCGGTGTGTTTGTTGAGGAACTGCTCGTCGTGATTGCCCCGTTCGACGATCCGTTTCGAAATCGCCGTGAGGAGAGCCAGGTCGCCTCCGATATGCGGCTGCACATACAGCGAAGCGATTTTGGTGCCGAAGACGAGGCTGATTGGATCGCTGGGCACACTGAAGTTGACCATGCCCGGCTCCACGACCGGATTGATCACGATCACCTTGCCGCCCCGACGACGAACATGCTTGAGCGTGCTCATCAGTCGGGGATGGTTGCTTGAGGGGTTCCCGCCGATGACGAAAACCAGATCGGCATGTTCGACGTCTTCGAGCAGCAGCGTCGCCGTGCCGGTTCCGAACGTGTTGCTTAGCCCAACGCCGCTTGCCTGATGGCAGTAGTAACTGCAGTTGTTGACGTTATTCGTCCCGTAGAGCCGGGCGAAGAGCTGCAGCAGAAAGCCGGCTTCGTTCGAACTGCGTCCGCTGAAATACCAGAACGTCTCGGCTGGGGTCAGGCTTTTGAGTTTGCTGGCGATACGGTCGAACGCATCGTCCCAGCTGATCGGCTGGTAGTAGTTCTCGCCGGCATTGTAGAGCATTGGCTGGGTGATGCGGCCGGCGTGTTCGAGCTCGCGCGGCGTGAACTTCTGCATCTGAGAGACGGAATAGGTGTTGAAGTACGACGCGGGAATCGCGCCCTGCATATCGGCGGTCATTGCCTGCAGACTTTTCTTGCAGACCTCGGGGAAGGTGCCGAGCTCGTTGACCATGCCCCCTTTCTGCCCGCCCATGCCGAGCGCGCAGGTCTTGCAGGAGTTCTTGCTCCGCATCGCTTTCCACAGCTTCCAGATGCCGCCGGCTTCCTGCGACTTCCGGAATGTGTACATGATGGCACGCCAGCCGCCGCCCGATCTGACTGGTTTCATTGCTTCGCCTTCTTCGCAAACACGTAAGATATCAGTGTGTGTTTACGTTTTAACACGGAAGAACGCGCAGCCGCAAACCCGAAGGCGGGAAGCTGAGGCGGGGCCACCTTAGTGGAGCCCGGAAGCTTACTTGGAGAAGGACTGGTTTGGCGGAACGTGCTTGACCAGTTCGATCAGTTCGATGATCGAGCTCGTGCCGAGTTTTCGCATGACACGAGAGCGGCGGTCTTCGATGGCACGAATGGAGAGGCCGAGCTTTTCAGCGATTTGCTTATTGGTCAGACCGTGAACGATCTCTTCCAGAACGACCCGTTCTTTGTCCGTCAGCTGATCCATGCGGGACCGGGCGTCCTGCGTCCGTTCCCGTTCGTCGCGCAGCGAATTGTCGATCTCAATGGCGCGGGCAATCTGCTCGGTCAGCATTTTCATGCGGAACGGCTTTTCCAGAAACGTGACCGCTCCACTGCTCATGGCTTCGACCGCCATCGGGATGTCGCCGTGTCCGCTCATCATGATGATTGGCAGCGTCACGCCAGCGTCCCGCAGCATTCGCTGCAGTTCGAGTCCCGACATGCCCGGCATCTTAACATCGAGCAGAATGCAGCCGGGCTGGTTGGGATCGTGCCCGTACAGAAAGTCTTCGGCCGAGCGATAAACCGCGACGCGGTAACCGAGCGAGCGGGAGACAACGGAAATGGCCTGAGCGACCGCAGGGTCATCGTCGACCACATTGATCACGGAATGTTGATTCATACGGACTCCCCGCTTTCGTCCTGATGGCGAGGTAATTGAAGAATGAAACGGGCTCCCTGAGGAGTCGCGTTCTCGGCCAGGATACGGCCACGATGCACTTCAGCAATCGAGCGGCAGATTCCCAGGCCGATCCCGATGCCCTGGGCCTTCGTCGTGAAAAAGTTCTCGAAGACCTGCTGCTCGCCTCCTTCCGGAAGTCCGCAGCCAGAATCGACGACGTGCAGTTCGACCATGTCCGTTGTGGCCTGGGACATGATCTCGATTCTCCGCTGGGCAGGGAGGACGTCTTCCATGGCGTCCATCGCGTTCTGCACAAGGTTGAGCACGATCTGTTCGACCTGAGTCCGGTCGGCGTCGATCTGGGGTTGTTCGTCGGCCAGTCGAACGGTGAGCTGTATTCGTCGTGTTTCCAGTTCCGATTTCAGCAGATGGAGCACGGCTTGCACGGCTGCGTTCAGATCGATCGGCTGGCGGCGGGGTTCGTTCTTGCGGATCAGTTCCCGCAGAAGGCTGATGATCTGCGCGGCTCGCTGGGCCTGGGTGACGATGGTTTCAAGTCCGTCCAGCAGCGGGTCTGTTTCTTCCGTCAACTCCCGTGCCTGGGTCAGTGCCAGATCCGCGTACAGGCAGATGGCGGAGAGCGGTTGATTGAGTTCGTGAGCCAGTCCTGAAGCGAGTTCTCCGACCGATTTGAGGCGGTTCGCATGCGCCAGAGCCGAGAGGCGTTCACGGGCCTGCTCTTCCAGCTTTTTGCGAGGCCGCAGATCACGCAGGTATCCGGAAAAGCGATAGTGCCCATCCTCGCCGCGGACTTCTCCGAAGGAAACATCGACGGGAATCAGCGAGCCGTCGCTGCTGATGACATTGAGTTCCATGCCCGACCAGTTGTCGGGTTCTTCGCCCGTCGACAGAAAGGACTGGACGGCTCTGCGGGGAATGTGACGATGTTCTTCGCCAATCAGATCGAACAGCGACTTGCCGATCAACGAAGCCGGGGAGTAGCCGAGCAGCGTTTTGGAGCTGGGATTGGCGTAGATAATTTCGCCCTGTTCATCGACGCAGAGAATGGCATCGGCAGCCGTGTCGGCCACAATGCGGTACAGATCCGACGTTTCCTTCAGCCGTCCCACGGCGGCGGTCAGGTCGACAACCTGGCGTCGGAGCTGCCGATTCTGTTTCAGCAGATCCTCCGGAGTCGGAGTGGGAACGGACATATCAGGGAGACAATCAAGAACGGACATCGCAGAAGAAACGGCTCGATTATAACGAAGTTGGGACGGGGGGCGAGAATACAGGCTATTAACGGGTCGTGTTCGGGATTAATAAACGTCGCGGAGATACCGGCCGGCTGCGGCCATCTCCTTCACATAAGCTTTGGCTTCCTCGGGCGACTTGCCGCCGACCTGTTCGATGATCTGATGCAACGCCCGGTCGACATCCACGGCCATCCGTTTGGCGTCGCCGCAAACCGTGAACCAGGCCCCGGCTTCGAGCCAGCGGAACAGCTCCTCCGCGTTTTCGAGCATCCGGTTCTGCACGTAGATCTTCTCTTCCTGATCGCGACTGAAGGCCGTATCGAGCCGGGTGAGCAGGCCGCTTTCGACGAACTGCGAGAGTTCTTCCCGGTAAAGGAAGTCGGTCGCCGATTTTTGATCGCCGAAGAAAAGCCAGTTCTTGCCCGGCGCTTTGCGAGCCTGTCGTTCCTGCAGAAACGCCCGGAAGGGAGCGATGCCGGTTCCCGGTCCGACCATGATGAGCGGCACATCGTCTGCCGGGGGAACACCGAAACCGTGTGAGGCATGCACGAAAACCTTCACGTCCATGCCGGACTGCAGGCGATCGGAGAACATGGTCGAGGCGACGCCCTTGCGAGGACGGTTTCGCACGTCTTTGATCACACGGCCGACGGTCAGATGCACGCTCTCTCCGACAATGTTTTGTGAACTGGCGATCGAATAGAGTCGCGGGTTCAGAGCGGTGAGCGTTTCAATGAAGGCAGCCGGTGCAGGTCGCACGCCGGGGTAGTCTTTCAGCAGATCGAGGACATCGATCTCGTCGAGCAGGTCGCTGTCGACGAGGTCCTTAAGTTGGGTTTTCTGGAGTTCATCCTGAGCCGTGTCGATCATCAGTTCGAGCAGCTCGTCGGAGACATCCTTCAGGCAGCAGCGGCTGTTGAGAGCTTCGGCAAAGGTCAGCGAGTCGCCATTGATTTCGCATGGCTCGGAGCCGTCGGTCTCGAACTCGGCGAGAATCGCGGCGACGAGTTCATCGCAGTTCGTCGGATAGACGCCGAGGGCATCGCCGACTTTGTAGTTGAGGCCGCTACCGGCCAGATCGATCTCGACATGGCGGACATCCTTGGCGGAGCCTTCTCCGTTCAGAGAATCGGAACGGATGAGTTTCGCGGCGAAGGGATTCTGACGGCTGAAACCATTGGTGGCGGGCTTCTCGGCGACAGCAGTTGCAGCCGGGGTGGCGGCTCCTTCCGATTCGCTCAGCACCTGCTTGAGCATCTTCGACGTTTCCTTGCCCCCCGGGACGCAGAGCTTGAGATTCTTCTCTTCACCAGACGCGATCTTCTCCGAATATGATTTGCAGAGATAGCCGCAGGCTCCGCAGTCGAGCTGAGCCATGCAGGCCATCAGCCGCTTCGGCAACGCTTTGCCGTCGGCCAGTTCCATCCGTTCGTCGAGACCGAGTCCCGGATCGTGCCAGGGGTCATCGTCATCGTCTTCGGCGGCTGCCTCTTCAGGAGCCGGCATCAGACCGACGGCTGCATCGACGACGGCCGGGTTCGACTCATCAATTCCAAGCATGCCGGCCAGAAACCCGTTGAGCCAGGCTCGCTGAGTCTCGTTAAACGGTGCGCTTTCAGGCAGAAGGGAGATCGACATTCGTCTGTCCTGTTGAGTTCAATAAAAGCAGAACGTGTTGTGTTTAAGTGATTCAGGCCACGGCGACCGTCTGATCGCACATCGAACGAAGTTCATCGAGCTCGATCCGTCGCACGAAATCGACAAACTGTTCTTCGGGCGAGAGACGATTCTCGACGTAGGTCATCAACAGCTGTTGAATCACGATCGGGCACTGGTCGTGCGTGACCGAGGTGCGAAACTCGCGGCCGATTCCCTGATCGCGACCGTAACCGCCGCCGATGAAGATGTGGTAACCCTCGACCATGTCTTCGTCGTCGCCAACATCGACCTTGGTAGCGATCAGGCCGATGTCGCCGATGTAGTGCTGGGCACACGAGTGATGACAGCCGGTGAGGTGAATGTTGATCGGCGAATCGAGCTCGATCCGTTCGTCCAGATAGTCGGCAATCTGCCGGGCGTGCAGCTTGGTGTTCGCGGCAGCGTACTTGCAGCCGGCGTTTCCGGTGCAGGCGACGAGAGCTCCGCGAACATTGCTCGCTTTCCAGTCGAGCCCCATCGCTTCAATGCGACGGCAGACTTCGTCGACCCGTTCATCGGGAATGCCGGAGAGCAGCAGGTTCTGCCAGACGGTGAGACGAATCGTACGGTCTCCGAACATCTCGGAAAGGTCGCTCAGCTGGCGAATCTGATCGGGCGTGAGGCGGCCAACTGGCAGCACGACTCCAATGTAGTTGAGTCCCGGCTGCTTCTGCGGATGCACACCGACATGTCCGTAACGATCGGCTGCCGGAGCAGGCTCACACTGATCGAGAGCGAAGCGTCGCAACGGGAAGGGGAGCTTTTTCTGCACGTGTTCGATGAACTTCTCGAAGCCCCAGGCATCGAGCAGATACTTCAGTCGAGCCTTCTTGCGATCGGTGCGGTCGCCATGTTCGATGAAGACGCGGACGATCGCATCGGCAACGGTCACGGCTTCTTCAGGCGAGACGAGAATGCCGGTATCGCGGGCAAAGTCGAGATGTCCCGTGATGCCGCCAAGTGTAAGACGGAAATGAACGCCAGCAGGGACTTCAGCTGTCGCTTTGTCTTCACTGACACGCACGGCGGTGAAGCCGATGTCGTTCGTGTCTTCGAGACTGCTGATCGAGCTGCCCCCTTCGAAAGCGATGTTGAACTTCCGGGGGAGGCCGTAGAGTTCGCGGTGATTCAGAATGTGATGATGCATTTCCCGGGCGAGGGGCAGGGTTTCAATCAACTCCTGGGGATCGATGCCGCTGGTCGGGTTGCCGGTCACGTTGCGGATGTTATCTCCGCCGGAGCCACGATTGATGATGCCGAGATCGTGCAGGCCCATCAGCAGCGGCACGCCATCGGAAGGGCCGATTTCCCGCAGCTGAATGTTGGCTCGCGTCGTGACATCGACATAGCCGCCGGCGTGTTGTTCAGCCAGATCGGCCAGGCCCCGAAACTGTCCCGTCTTCAGAATGCCGCCGGGAATTCGCAGGCGGCACATGTAAGAATTCTGAGCCGGCGAAACGTAGAACAGGCCCTGGAACTTGAAGAGGAAGACATCGGTTCCTTTGGGGAACTTCCCATCGCGGGCGTGGGCCTGCATCTCGTTCCACATGTCGAGGGGATTCTTGCCCCGCTTGGCGTTCTCTTCGGCACAGAGTTTCTTTCCGTCCTGCAGCTGACGGTTCTGCGCTTCGAAGTGAATTCGCTCGGGACCGGTCGGCATCTCGTCGGCGAGATTTTTCTGGCCGCCTACCTGAATCGAGCTTCCATTGCTTCCGTTGCTGCCACTACTGCCACTGAGGATCGGCAGGCCGCGGACGGCTCGTGAGACATCCGAGCCCATCAGGAAGCCCTGCAGGTAGTTCTTCTGCTCGTCGGTGAAGGCCTCGTTTCGATCGATCATCGGGATCCTCCTCGCGTTTGACGGATAGTGACCGCACAGGCTTTGTACGATGGCTGTTTCGAATAGGGATCGAAGGAGTCGTGTGTCAGCTGATTGGTCAGCTTGTAGTGCATCGGAATAAAAATCTGTCCCGGCTGCACGGCGACGGTAATCAGTGCTTTGACTTCGATGGCGGCTCGACGGGAAGCGACTTCGACCCAGTCTTCCGGCCGAATCCCGAGGCGGTTGGCATCGTCCGGATGGATCTCGGCGAAGATCGTTTTCGGGTAGAGCTTTCGCAGCACGGCCGACTTACTGGTCCGGGTTTGCGTATGCCATTGCGAGGCACTGCCGCGACCGGTCAGCAGGGTGAACGGGTAGTCTTCATCGGGGGGCTCCGGCATTTCGCGGGGGGCTTCGAAGTAGAACTTCGCTTTGCCGTCGGCGTGATAGAACTGGCCGTCCTCGAAGAGACGTCGCTGGGAATCCTTAAGTTCTTCGCCTGCTCGCAGCGGCCACTGGATGCCGCCGGCTTCGTCGATCATGTGGTAATCGGTGATCCCGGTGATGTCGTTCGGACGCCCGGCGGAGAGCTTTTTGATGATCTCGAAGACATCAGCTGGAGAGCCCCAGTCTTCGAACATCTCGCCGCAGCCCCAGTATTCGGCAATCAAACGGAAGATGAAGAAGTCCGACAATGCCTGGCCCGGAGCAGCGGAGACTTTCTTGACCAGTCCGATGCGGCGTTCGGAGTTAATGAACGTGCCTTCCTTTTCGCCCCACGCAGCTGCCGGCAGAACGAGGTCGGCGATCTGAGCCGTCTCGGTGGTCGAGTACATGTCCTGCACGACGAGGAAGTCGAGCTTCTCGCGGAGTTCCTTCAGGCGATTCTGATTGATCCAGGAGTGAGCAGGATTCGTCGCGATGACCCAGAGGCCGCGGATCTTGCCCGACTCGATGCCGTCGATGATCTCGTTGTAGGCGAGGCTGTTTTCCTGTGGGATGCTTCCGACATCGATGCCGAGAATCTCGGCGACATCCTTGCGGTCGTGCTCCTTCTCGAAGTCGCGGCCGGCGAACAGGCCGGTCGTGTTGCTGAACATCCGCGAGCCCATGGCGTTGCATTGCCCGGTGATCGAATTCGCCCCCGTGCCGGGGCGGCCGATGTTGCCGGTCATCAGAGCCAGATTGATCAGGCTCTGAGCGAGACGGGTCCCTTCGTAACTCTGGTTGACTCCCATCGTCCACCAGAATGAAACCTTCTTGCCTTCGTGGATGGTATGAGCCAGATGCAGAATGGCATCGGGTGAGATGCCGGTTTCAGAACTGACTCGCTCCAGCGTGTACGGGGCAACGTGCTCGGCGAAGGCGTCGAATTCGGTGGTGTGGGCGTCGATGAACTCGCGATCGATCCAGCCGTTGTCGATGAGCAACCGGGCCAGTCCGTAGAACAGAGTCAGATCGGACTTCGGAGCCAGAGCCAGATGCTGAGTCGACTGCATGGCCGTTTCGGTCTTCCGGGGATCGACCACAACGATCTCCGGGTTGTTCTGATTCCGCATCACCCGTTCCCACATGATCGGATGAGCGATGCAGGGATTGGCTCCCACGAACACGAGGACATCCGATTCTTCGAAGTCCTGATAGGTAAACGGGGGAGCATCGAAGCCGAATGACTGCTTGTACGCGGTCGCCGCGGTCGCCATGCACTGGCGGGTGTTTCCGTCGCCGTGAATCATGCCCATGCCGAACTTGGCGAGGGCACCGAGGAAGGCCATCTCTTCGTTCACGATCTGTCCGGTGCTGATGAAGGCGACCGAATCGTTGCCGTGTTCTTTCTGGATGGCTTTGAATCGATCGCAGAACTCATTGAGAGCGATATGCCATTCGGTCGGACGCAGATCACCACTTCCGGCACATCGCGTCAGGGGCATCGTGGCCCGGTCTTTGGCTTTGAGAACCTCGAGAGCTTCCCAGCCTTTCGGACAGGCCATGCCCAGGTTCACGGGAGAGTTCTTCGCGGGAGTCAGTCCAATCGCCTGACGATCTTTCAGATGAATGTTGAGGCCACATCCGGTGGAGCAGAAACCGCAGACCATCATAGTCGTGCGATCGGGCCTGGCACTGGCTGGGATGTTCCCGAGGCCGAAACCGCCGGGCTGCTGGATCAGTTCGCGGGTGAGTGGACCTGATTTCTGGTGAATCAGATCCCGCACCAGCGAGACAGGTTTGGTCAGGGCGGAACTCATGACTTCAGACCTCCGGGCATTCGCGGGGCATCGACAGCAGCAAAGAAGAGGTATCGCTCCGCGAACTCTCCAGCCAGAATCAGCGATCCAGAGACCGCCGCGAGCGCAGCAGTTCCCATCAGGGGCAACGAGCCTTCGAAGACCCCGAGAGTAGTTGTCAAAACAATTCCGAGTGCGGCACACACAGCCCGTCCCGTGGTGATGGACCGAAGCGGTCCGAGAATGAGACGAGCGGACTTTTTACGTGACGTGAATGTCGCATCGGTCAGATGTCGCAGGACGCCGGCATCAGTCAACAGTTTGATCAATGTCAGAGCAGAGGCGGCGATCGCGAGTCGTCCCGACCAGGTGCCTGCGAATTCACGAATGGAAGCATCACCGGTGACGAGAGCGACAATGGGAGCCAGCATCATCAGCAGAGCCGTTCCGCCGCACAGTGAAGTCCCGACGAACTTCATCGTGGTCGCCGTTCCATTCCAGAAGCGGCGTTGAGTGCACTCATAAATCATGATCGAGCAGGCCAGCCCGATGTAGCCGGTGAGGACGGCTGCATATCCCAGATACTGCTGGAACAGTGGCTGGAAGGGCATCAGGAATTCCGGCACCCAGAAGCTGGCAGCATACGTGCCGGCGGCGGCGGAATATGCTCCAAAGGCGGCGATCTCGCGGCTCATCCACGAATGGCGGATGCCGAGGATTCCCCGGAAGGCATACAACGGGCGTCCCAGGTGAACCGTGCTGGCCGCCAACGCGAGTTGACTCACGCCGAAGATGCCGACTGTCAGGAACGGCAGCATCGGGTCGACCACGGCTGCCGGGTTCAGCATGCGGGCCAGTTGCAGGAACAGGAAGGCTCCGGCAGAGACCTGAATCAACACCAGCATAAGGACCAGCGGCAGGTGAGCGTGTTCCGGTGTGAGATCATGCTGATCGCCTTTGAGCAGATTTTTTGGCAGCGGCTTACGCGATTTGTAAACCGTTGTCGGTGTGGTGTAAGAAGGGTTGTGAGCCCCGGTGATGAACTCGCCTTCGGTGGCCCGGCTGCGGGCTTCCGTCACGCTGACTTTGGTGATCGCAATGGCTTCGTGCGGACAGGCCTGGGCACAGGCGGGGGCTTCATCGTTGGCGAGCCGCTGACTGCACATGTCGCATTTGCGAACGATGCCCTTCTTCTCGTGATATTTGGGCACACCATACGGACAGGCCAGGGTGCAGTACTGGCAGCCGAAGCATTGATCATCGAGATGTTTGACGATCCCGGTGATCGGATCTTTCTCGTAAGCGTTGGTCGGGCAGGCGTTCATACAGGCCGGGTTAACACAGTGATGGCAGGCCGCCGTCACGTGCTGCATCATCGGCAGTTCGGTCGAGGCGCTGTAGAGGAGTCCGACGTCCCGCCAGGCTTCATGATCGTCGAGCCCATTGAGGTTGTGGCAGGCCGTGACACAGGCCTTGCACCCGGAGCAACGATCGAGGTCGACCGAGAAGGCGTACTGTTCGCCTTCTTCGAGTGGAGTGGCCGGCAAAAGGGAGCGGTACTGCTGAACCTGGCAGGAAGGCTGCTCGTCGTGCCGCATCGAGAAGCGTTCGACGGCGGACATCTCCTGCTGATCGCGCAGAAGGAGTCCGAGCAGATCGCTGTGGGCACCGATCGTCGAGTCATTCTCAGGATTAAGGACGGCGTTAATCATGGCAGTACGTGTTTACTTTCCGTTCATGACCAGGACGAGAGCCGAGGAGATTCCGAAGTCGTACAGCACCGGCAGAACCACCAGCCCGGTTTCGCGACCGGAGGGAGCGGGAATGCGTTCGACGATGGCGGTCTTCCGGGCGAAGGCTTCCAGCACGAGGTCTTCGATGACGCCATCGAGCATCTTCTGTTCATTCGCGTTCGCAACAGGGCTCTGTTCGACGATAAGCCGGTCGGTTTGTGTGCAGCGCCCGGCCGATTCGGTCCAGATCTGAAACTCGCTGGCGAACGAGATCCCCGAAGAGGAGAGCAGCAGCAGAACCGACTGGACTTCGCTGCCTTCTCCGAGAATGGGAAACCCGATTCCGATTTCGAGTCCGGCTTCTCCGGCTTCGCCAGCTCGCAGAAACTCCGGCGATGTTGCCAGTGGATGCAGTAAACGGGGGACGCCTGTTTTCCAGGTCATGCCGGGAAGTCCGGTTCCGAGGGGAAAGCGAACTTCGCGACTGATCTCCTGAAAGTAGTTCAACTCGCCATAGCAGCCGTCGGTCAGGCTGAGTTCAGCCCGATCTTCAACCAGTTCCCAGCGTTCCAGCGCGGAACCCCGAACAACCGGTTCTCCCAGAACGAAGCCGACGACGGATCGGGTTCGGTCGTGGTGCACCACTGGAATGGCCAGCAGGAACAGACGGATGTCATCACGCGGCTGCAGGGAACGAATCTGAGGAGCCTGCTTTCGGGCAGCCTGCTCAGCGAGTCCCTGCAGAAGGCCGAGCTCGGTGAGCGGTTCGGCGTCCGACGTCATTGCCGATTCGAAAACGACATGACTGTGGTCGATCCGCCAGAGTCCAATACAGGCAGCTCGTGAAAGCGAAGCGCAGTTTTCAACGGGCATGGGAGAATTCATCACTCAGTTCACCTTCACCATCTCAGTGTCAGTAACGTGGCTTTCGAGCTCGTCGTTGAGGACCGGAATCTCTGTGGACGTGTCTTCCTGGGCCACCAGGTCCGTATGGGTGTCTTCGCCGACACCGTCCTTCGGCTCGGGCTTCGCCGGACGATCACCCTTGAGTTCTTCCTGTTCTTCGAGGAAGCAGATCAACTCGCCGCGATAGTTGTAGTAGTCGGGATGTTCGAGGATCTCGGCTCGATGTCGGGGCCGTTCGAACGGAATCGTCATCAGGTTGCCGACTTTGGCTCCCGGACCGTTCGTCATCATGCAGACGCGATCGCACATGTAGATCGCCTCATCGACATCGTGGGTAATCAGCACCGTCGTCAACTTCTCGCGGTCGAGGATCTCGAGGATGACATCCTGAAGTTCCATCCGAGTGAGTGAATCGAGGCGGCCGAACGGTTCGTCGAGGAGCAGCACTTTAGGCTGCAGGGCGATCGCGCGGGCGATGCCGACACGTTGCTGCATTCCGCCGGAAAGCTCGCGGGGATAACGGTGCATGGCATCGGAGAGCCCGACAATGCCGAGGTAGTAGGCGATCAGATCGTGACGCATCTGCGGAGTGGCGTGCGGGTAAACGCGATCGACGCCGAGCTTAACGTTGCCGTACGCGGTCATCCACGGGAGTAGACAAGGCGACTGAAAGACCACGGCTCGGTCCGGCCCTGGTCCCGAGATCTCCCGGCCATCGACAATAATCCCGCCGGAGGTGATCGGATTCAGGCCGGCCAGCATTGTGAGGACTGTCGACTTGCCGCAGCCGGAGTGGCCAATGACGCCGACCACTTCGCCTTTCCGAATCTTGAGGTTGAAGCCGTCGATGACCTTGATGTCGTCGCCGTAGGGATTCGGGTACGCCTTGATGAGATTGGACATCTCGACGTATCGCTCTTCGGCTGGATTGCTCATGACTGATACTTTCTGTCCGGGAGACAAGGGACGGGCGACAACTTAAACCACGCTGATTTCGATGTTCGGGGCGACATCCAGCGAGATCGGCTGGATCTGCGGCAGCTTCAGGTTTCCGGCGACGTTGAGTCGCTTCGACTCGGCGTTGATGTCCATCATGTAACGGGTCACATCGTTGCGAATGTGCTTGAACTCAGGATTGAAATTGAGCGTGGCTCGATCTCGGGGGCGTTCGAGCGGCACGGCGAATTCTTTCCCGAACGTCGCTCGCGGCCCAGGAGTCAGCGGGACGATGCGGTCCGCCATGAGCACGGCTTCGTCGACATCGTTGGTGATCATGACGACGGTCCGCTTGTCCTGTTCCCAGAGCCGGGTGATCTCATCCTGAAGCACCGAGCGGGTGATGGCATCGAGGGCGGAGAGAGGCTCATCGAGCAGGAGCACTTCCGGCTGCATCGACAGGGTCCGAGCCAGCGAGAGTCGCTGACGCATTCCGCCTGACATTTCGTTCGGCTTCTTCCACTCCGCTCCCGTCAGGCTGACCAGGTCGATGTAATGCTGAATGTGATCTTCTCGCTGGGTCGGCGACATGCCCGGAAAGACTTGCTTCACGGCCAGTTCGATGTTGCCGTGGACCGACAGCCAGGGCAGCAGCGAGTAGTTCTGGAAGACGATGCCGCGATCGGGACCCGGAGGGCCGATCGGCTTGCCATGCATCTTCACCGCTCCCTGGTCCGGTTCGATCAGTCCGCCGAGCAGCGAGACAACCGTGCTCTTACCGGAGCCGGAGAAGCCGATGATGGCGACGAACTCGTTTTCTTCGACGGCCAGATTGGCGTCGGTCAGGACTTCGTATTTGTCCGAGCCGATGCCGTGGCCGAAGGAGACGTTGTCGAATTCAAGAATGGGCATGAGCAAAAGTTTCCGACTGGTGTGAAACGGTGGAGGCGGACCAGGTGATCTTCCGTGGATCAGATTGCGGCGGGGGCTCCGTCGAAGCTGACGAGTCGTTGGAAGATGATCATGATGCGGTCGAGCAACAGGCCGATGACTCCGACCACGAAGACGACGACAAACATCTGGGCGAAGGTTTCCGAAGATCCGTTGTTGAACATGTCCCACACGAACTTGCCGATCCCTTCACTCGAACTGAGCAGCTCGGCGGCAATCAGCACCATCCAGCCGACGCCGAGCGAAATTCGCAAACCGGCGAAGATCAGCGGCAGAGCCGACGGGATGACAATCTTGGTGAGTCGCTGGAAGAAATTGAGTCGCAGCACGCGAGCGACGTTCAGGTGATCCTTATCAATCGATGCGACTCCCAGAGCCGTATTGACCAGGGTCGGCCAGAGCGAACAGAGAGCGACGGTGATCGCCGAGGCGATGAAGGCCGGGTTGATCTGGAGCCAGCCGATCAGCGGCAGGTTCGACATGCCAACCATTAACCAGTGAGTTTCGGGATCCGTGATGACCCCGCCGACGATGATCAGCGAGATTGGCAGCCACACGATTGGCGAAACCGGTTTGAACAGAGCGATGAACGGTGTCACGGCTGCCATGAACGTCGGGCTCACGCCACAGAGAACTCCGATTGGAATAGCGATCGCCGTCGCCAGGAAGAAGCCAGCAAACACACAGGCCAGCGACCGCATGATCTGCATCGGCAGCGTCCAGGGCTTCGCGTATTCCGAGTCGACGATCTTCTGCATCCGGCCTTCAATCTGCAGCATCTGCTGAGCGATCGGCATCAGGTCGGGGCCGGTTGTCGCCGCGTACTGCAGCTTGAGTTCTTTCAGCCGGGCCGCTTCTTCCTCGAGTTTCAGACTGCGGTTGGCCTTCGAGAGGATCTCTTCCTTCTTGGCGAGGTACTGTTCTTTTTCTGCGATCTCGGTCTGAAGTCGCATCGCGTTCTGAAGAGGGGCGTAAGTCAGATTGCGAACGTCGTCCTGTTCGGCTTTGAGCTGTTTAAGCAGCTCACGTTCCTGTTCGGTCTGGAACTCATGCCCGCGAATGTAGGCGAGCAGTTCGTTCTTGGCGTCGATGTCTCGCTGATCAATCTGCGATGCCTTCACGATGAGAGCGGCTTCGCGGCGTTTCTCAGCCTGTTTGAATTCGGCTTTCTTCGTTTCGTAAGCTGTCGCCAGCGGTTCCATTTCTTCAGCAACGAGAGCCGTGCGCTCCTCGCTTGCCTCGGCGACCTGCTCGTCGGCGTCAGCCTTCAGGGAATTCAGGATCGCCCGCTGTTCCGACACGGCTGCCAGGCTGGATTCCCGTTCGTCGCCGCTCAAACCGTAAGCGACCTGTTTATCGCTCTCGCGTTCGTGGAATCGTTTCACACCCTGGGCGGCATCCCAGACCACGGCTGGCGTGGGGACTTCCCCCGACTTCGTTTTGTAAACGGGAGCGATCAGCGCCCAGGCAACCAGAAACGCCAGGAAGGTCAGCGAGGGGATGACGATGAACCGGCCGATCTTCTTGAGCTGCAACTGCGGCTCTTCGCCGTAGCAGAGACGAACGACCGGCTCGAGAAACGTCAGTCCACTCACGTGGATGATCTTTAGCAGTGTGTATTTCAGACTTTCCATGACTTACTTTCGTAAGAGATCGTTTCTCGTTCTGGAGGGGGGCATGCCCACACTCGCGTGGACATGTTTGTTTTCGTTCTCGCTTCACTTCGCCGAGTTGTGAGAGGGAAATGCGGGCGACATGTTTCAGGAGTCTTTACAGGGAGTCCTTATTGCCGATCTTGTGCGAGTTCAGGTATCCGATCGGATCGCGACCGTCGTATTTGACGCCGTCGATGAAGTCCGAAGTCGGCGGCTTGTATCCGTCGGAGTCCCAGGGGACTTCGTCTTTTTCGATGAGGCCTTCATCGAGCAGCATTTGGGCGGCCTGCAGGTAGATCTCAGGCTTGTAGACCTTGCGGGCGATTTCGTCGTACCACTCGGCTGGCTTCGGTTCGGTGATCTGTCCCCAGCGGCGCATCTGTGTGAGGAACCAGACGCCATCGCTGTACCAGGGGTAGGTGCAGTAGTGCTTGTAGAAGACGTTGAAGTCTGGCATCGGACGTTTGTCCGACTTCTGAAAGTAGAAGTATCCCGTCATCGAATTGCGGATGATGTCGAAGTCGGCTCCGACGTAATCGGATCGCGACAGGATGCGGGCGGCTTCTTCACGGTTGACCAGCTTGCCGGTGTCGTCGGTTTCATCGAGCCATTTCCCGGCTCGGATCAGAGCCTTCACCACGGCAACCATCGTGTCGGGATTCGCGTTGGCCCATTCCTGGGTGACGCCGAAAACTTTCTCCGGGTTGTTCTTCCAGATGTCGTAGTTCGTTGAAACCGGCACGCCGATGCCTTTGGCAACTGCCTGTTGATTCCACGGCTCGCCGACGCAGTAACCCTGAATGTTGCCAGCTTCCAGCGTGGCCGGCATCATCGGCGGTGGCGTGACGGAGAGCTCGACCTCGGCGTCGGTTCGGCCGCCGATATCACTCTCGGTATACATCCCGGGATGAATGCCCGATGCGGCCAGCCAGTAGCGAAGTTCGTAGTTGTGGGTCGATGTCGGGAAGACCATGCCCATCTGCAGCTTCTCTCCGGAAGCAAGGCGAGACTTCACGATTGGCACCAGCGAATCGGCAGTAATCGGGTGGGGCGGCTGTTCGGATCGCAGAGCAGGATCGTTCTGCTGCATCTGTTCCCAGATGCTGTTGGAAACGGTGATGCCATTCCCATTCAGATCCATCGTGAACGGCGTGATGACGTGAGCGGAGGTGCCGAAGCCAATCGTGGCGGCGATCGGCTGGCCGGAGAGCATGTGGGCTCCGTCGAGGTTGCCACTGATGACGTTGTCGAGCAGTGTCTTCCAGTTCGGCTGGGCGACAACTTCGACCGAAAGTCCTTCGTCGGCGAAGAAGCCTTTCTCACGGGCGATGACGATCGGAGCACAGTCGGTCAATTTGATGAAGCCGAACTTGAGATCGGTCTTTTCGAGAGTCAACTTCTTCGTGCCGCTGGTGGCGATCTCGAGGTCTTGGGGAGCCAGCTTGTCGGCTTCGGCCAGATCGGCTTCGGTCAATTCGAGTCGAAGCGGTACGGCTCCTTCACCGGTACTGCAACCGGGAAGGCACGCACAGAGAGCCAGGGCAGAAAGAAACAGTGAAGCACGGAGAGTGCAGATCATCAGCAGGGCGCTTTCGTGAAGGAGTCTCACAACGATTGCCTGAATAATTCCAACTTGTTTGTCTTCACGAGAGCGCGACGAAGACAATGGATGGAAAAGCAATGGATGTGCCATTCACGGCAGCAGAACTGGCATCCCCGTGGCTGACCGAACGCGACCGATTTCACGATACGTGGTCTGCCACGATGGTGCCTGTTATTTCATCTTCGGTGCCTGTTTGACGTACGCGAGAACTTTGATCGGTTCTTCGCTGCTGGGGAAACAGGCAGCACGTTCGCATAGTTTGTGCGCACAGAAATGCCATTCTCAGTGGCAAAGAAAAAAGCAGGACCGGAGTTCCGGTCCTGCTTTGGGCAATCGCAGGAGAGTTTCGAGAGCGTGCCGCGTCTCGCTTAGAACTGATAATTCGCCAGGAAGTAGAACTGACGGGCATCGTCCCGGTTGAGAGCCGTGTTCGTGACCGCTCCGCCATACCAGAACCAGGAGTAACCACCCTGCAGGGTGAGGTTCTTGTTGACGACGTACGTTGCGATCAGATCGAGTTCATTCCCGATGTGGCTGTCTTCGGTGCCGCCCGCATCTGTGGACCGGGGCCCCAGCGGAGCGCCGGCAATGTTGTAGACGTAATCCTGCGTCCGGTGCTTATCGAACCAGTGCCACTGGGCGAGCAGAGAGAGTTTCTCAGTCGGCGCGATCTTGGAGCCGATCGAATAGTCGACCATGTTCTGGCCGCCGAGGTTATCGAGAATACCCCAGTAAGCGTGGCCGAGCGGATACAGCGAGAAGTAGGTACTGTCGCGTCCGTCGGTCGGATCCTCATCGCCCGAGCCAAGGTAGTAGAGGGCGAAGACGGTCGGCTTCATGTCGACCTTGTTCCAGGTGTGAGAAACGGTCGCGTTGAAGAAGCCAGCGAAGACATCGAGATCAGGTCCGCCCGACTGGAAGTCATCTTCCCCCACCTGGAAGGCTCCCTGAACGTCGTAGCCCCAAGTTCGCTCGACGGTGTCGCAGCAGTCTTTGACTTCTTTCTTTCCGTAGTACCGGGCACCGAATGTGTGACGGTTCCCGTCCTGTCGAGTCAGATCCGGTTCGTTCTCCACATCCCAGATCCAGTAGATGTCCATCGTGCCCTGATCGAGGCCGCGATACGTCGCGTAAACCCCGTTGACCCATTCGCTCTGGTCGGGCGTGTCGAACGATTCTGTTTTGAAGACCGTGCCCCGGGCCGCTCCGTTGACCGGCTGGACCGCAAAGGCATCAATGTCCCACTTGTCGCCTTTGTAATAGGTCTTGAAGCCTTCGAAGTTACGGAAGGTATTCGCCCAGCTGAGCGGCGACATCACATGCTGGTCGCCGTAGAGCAGCGTCTGTCGCCCGTAACGGCCGTGGACTTCGCCGTTTTCGAGTTCCATCAGTTTGACGTCGACATAGTACTGCAGCAGATCGGCCCGGTTTTCATCGATCGGCAGAATCGGCAGCTCTTCACCGAACGTGCTGGCATCGATCGCTTCGACGTAACCGGTGACCGTATCGTTCCAAGTGACGGAGGCGTGCGGCGTCCAGCGCCACTGATCGTAACTGCTCAGGCCCGGCCCGCCTGGTCGCAGGCGGTTCATTTCGTGCAGATAGCGATAACGAATCGCCATGCCGGCTTCGCCTTTCCACACGCAGTTTTCGAAAGTAATTGGTTCGAGCTCGGGCAGAAACGGTTTTTCACAATCTTCAAAGACATCGATCGAGCAGCAGCCGTCCACACAATCATCCACACAGCTGTCGACACAGTCGTCGCAGCACTCATCGGTGGAGCAGGAGACGAGACGAATTTCGCTGTCACTCGTTTCGACGGCTGGCAGCGAGTCGGCAAAGCAGACGCCGAGTAAAGCGCCGACCCCAGTGGCCAGGGCGAGTTTCTTGAACAACATCTGAATTCCTTCCTGGAAGTTCGAACGAATCGAAGAGCAAGTGTGTCGATGCGGGAGTTCGTCGAGACTGATCGCGCAGGGCGTTTGCCTCGGCATCTGCTCATCCCTGAAACCCGCCGGTCTTAAAGGGACCTGGAACGTTGCTCCTTCAACATTCGCGACGCCCGAGTCGCCGAACGTCGTGCTCGGCATCTCCGGACCCGCCTCGTTCAGAACGCGAAACTGGTCGGGTACTCCTTGAATCGGAATTCCGGGAATTCTCGACTTTGCCGATTTAATGGGCATGCTGCGAACGCAATCGGCTTGCCGACAACTGCCGGACCTTCTTACCTAATCGTTAAAATCAACACGTGGAGATGCGAAGTAACTGGGCCGCCGTGTACGATTTGTTCTCCAGTTCCGTTTGGGAAACGTCTCCCAGCCGGAGCATTTCGATTCGATCGTCTCGGTTTTCCTGCCCCTGTTGAGGTCGACTGCATGAAGACACCGTCCGGTTTCCGCGCATTTCTGACGCTTCTGCTCATGCTCGCCTATTCAGTCGCAGAGGCGTCTGCGAACGAGCGACCGAACATTCTCGTCATCGTGGCCGACGATCTCGGTTTCAGCGATCTCGGCTGCTATGGCGGAGAAATCAACACACCGAATCTCGATCGGCTGGCCGGGCAGGGGACCAGGTTCACTCGGTTCTATACCACATCGCGCTGTTGCCCCTCGCGAGCAGCACTGCTGACGGGACAGTATCCGCATTCCGTTGGACTGGGGCATATGACGCAGGATCTCCAGCGTCCCGGTTATCGCGGCCGCGTTACGCCCGGGGTTCCGACCCTCGCTCAGGTTCTTGAGCCGCTCGGCTATCAGTCCTACATCGCAGGGAAGTGGCATCTTGGCACCGACGATCCGACCGCCCACGGTTTCCGTGAATTCTACGGCACCCTCGTAAGCGCCAAAACTTTCTGGGAGGCCGATCATTTCACGCGTCTCCCGGCGGATCGAAAACGCATCGAGTATCCCGAGGGAACGTTCTACGCCACCGATGCGGTGACCGACCACGCGATGCAGTTTCTGGAGATCGCTCAGAGCAATCAGGACCAGCCCTGGTTTCTGTATCTGGCCTACAACGCTCCGCACTTCCCGCTACAGGCTCCGCAGGAAGATATCGCCCGCTATGCCGATCGGTATCACGTTGGCTGGGATGTCATTCGGGAAGAGCGTCTCGCCCGGATGAAGAAGCTCGGCATCGTGCCGGCGGAGATGCAGCTGACGTTTCGGTCTCCTTACGCGAACTACGGCGAGACCGAAACAGGACTCAACCCGGCCTGGGCCGACGTTCCTGAAGAAAGGCGAGCCGATCTCGCCCGACGCATGGCGATCTACGCCGCGATGGTCGACCGCATGGATCAACAGATCGGTCGCGTGATCGACCACCTCGAGCAGTCCGATCAACTTAACAAGACGGTCATCGTGTTCCTCTCTGATAACGGAGCCTGTGCTGAGTGGGATCCGTACGGCTTCGATGTTTCCTCGAGTCCGAACAACATTCTGCATCGCGGCGAGGAACTCGATCAGATGGGAACGCCCGGCACCTTCCACAGCGCTGGCTCGGGCTGGGCGAACGCGAGCAATACTCCGTTCCGCATGTATAAGCACTATGTCCACGAAGGAGGCATTACGTCTCCGTTTATTATCGTCGATCCTCGCAATCCCACCGACGGCGGACAGATCAGCGACGTTCCACTACATCTGATCGATATTCTGCCGACTCTCGTGACAGCGGCGGGTGGAACGATCGATGACCGCTATCCCGGGCAGAGTCTGCAGAAGTACGTGAAGTCCACCAACGTGGAGCGTCCGCTCTTCTTTGAACATGAAGGGAACCGGGCCATTCACGCCGGCCGCTGGAAACTCGTCGCCTTCCGGGGGCGCCCGTGGGAACTCTACGACATGCAGCGCGATCGCATCGAACGAAACAACCTCGTCCGCGTTCACCCCGAAATCGCCGCCGACCTCGAACAGCAATGGAACACCTGGGCCGAAGCGAACAACGTGACGCCGCTTCCCGAAGACTACGAAGTCCAATACCTCCGCGCCCGCTAACCATCCCGGATCGCACAGAGATTCATCTCTGTGTTTTGCGCAGCAACGGGAGCCTGTCTTCAATGTCCCCTAATTTGAGTACGCCAACCTCAGATAGCCCAGACGTGCACGTCTGGGTGACGAAGTCACAGGAAGAATCCCTGCATCGCCGAATGCTCCAACAGGAGTGGACGCGGCGAACTAGTTGGACGAATGCTGTAGGGGTGGCCCTGATAGCTCGGCTATCAGGGCGGCGAAGCCGTGGGAGTCTGCCGATTGAACAAGTTGAAAGGCCTTCCCACATACCCATCAACGCTTGCAATTCCGTCTCCGGTGTGCCATCTTGCACAATCGTTTGTCCTAGGTTGTTTCCGAGAAGGCACCGTGTCCACAACTCCCTCCACACTGCAACAGGTTGCCGATGCCGCTGGGGTCAGCGTGTCGACGGCATCGCGCGCACTGGCGGGGAAGGCACGGGAATATCGCATCAGTTCGCGGACCGAAGAGGCCGTGCAGCAGGCGGCTCAGAAGTTGAAGTTCCGTCCGAGCAGAACGGCTCAGGCTCTGCGTTCTCAGAAGACCGGTCTGCTCGGTGTGGTCGTGCCCGATGTGGCCAATCCCTTCTTCGCCGCCATCGCCCGAGAAGTGACCCGAGCCGCGGAAGAGAATGGCTATGCCGTCCTGCTGGCCGACACCGGCGAACAGACCGCGACCGAACAGCGAGCCGTCGAACAGTTCCTCTCCCGTCAGGTCGAAGGGCTGGTTGTCTGCCCGGTCGGTCAGGAATCGCGGCATCTTCAACGAGCCGAGGCCGCCGGCATTCCTCTCGTGCATGTCGACCGCGGGTTTCCCGACGGTTCTGCAGTGACCGTCACGTCAGAACATACGCGCGGAGCGGCTCAACTCACGCGACTGCTCATTGACGCCGGGCATCGCCACATCGGGATCGTTCAGGGAGAACCGGGAACACTGCCGAACGAAGAACGAATCGAAGGCGTCCGGGCAGAACTCAAGCGAGCCGGCATCGACTGGAACCCGCGGCAGGTTGAAGGAACCCACTTCAGTGATGAATCGGGCTATCAGGCGGCCGGTACGCTGCTTAGAGCTGGACAACTCACCGCACTGTTCGCCTTCAGCAACCAGATCGCCCTCGGCTGCCTGCGAGCCATTCGCGAAGCCGGACGGACGGTTCCGCGCGACCTTTCACTCGTTACGTTCGACGATCACCCTTTTGCTGAGTACGTCGCCACGCCACTTACGGTCGCCTCCCAGAACGTGACCGAGATTGGCCGGACAGCGGCCCGGCTGCTTATTGATCAACTGGCATCGGGGAAAAAGCCCCGCAAGAGAGTCCATCGTATCCCTGTTCAGATTCACCAACGCGGCTCAATCGCATCGATCGAGTCGTGAGAGACACCTATTCAGAAAGCAGACTTATGAACTGGAAGCCACTTCATCTTGTTCTTCTCGCCGGAGCGATCGTCTCGGGCGGGTTGGTCAACGACAGCGCAGCCAACGAACCGGTGCCACTGATTTTCGACACCGACAGCGGGAACGACATCGACGATGTGCTGGCGCTCGGCGTGATTCATGCTTTGCAGAGCCGCGGCGAATGCGAACTGCTCGCCGTGACGCTCACCAAGGATCACGAACTGGCTGCTCCGTTTGTCGATGCGGTCAACACGTTCTACGGTCGGGGCGAAATCCCAATCGGAGTCTGCGACAGCGGGGTGACTCCGGAAGCGGGCCGCTTTAACGTGCTGGCTTCCAGGCAGGACGAAGGCAAGGACCGCTACCCGCACGATCTGCGTTCGGGCAAGAATGCCCCGGATGCCGTCACCGTTCTGCGGCAGGCCCTGGCCGATGCGGAAGACAACTCCGTCGCCATCGCTCAGGTCGGGTTCTCAACAAACCTCGCCAACCTGCTCGACAGTGAACCGGACGACATCAGCCCGCTCTCCGGCAAGGAACTGATCGCGAAGAAGGTAAAGCTGCTGTCGATCATGGCCGGAGCCTTCGAGCAGATCCCGAACCGCGAAGGGAAGCCGTACGATCACAAGGAATACAACATCATTAAGGATATTCCCTCCAATCAGAAGCTGGCGAAGGAATGGCCGACGTCGGTCATCTGGAGTGGATATGAGATCGGTCTGAACCTGCGATATCCGCACGAAAGCATCGAGCAGGATTACGAGTACGTCGAGCATCATCCACTTAAGGAAGCCTACATCCTCTACAACCCGCCGCCCCACGACCGCCCGACCTGGGATCTGACAAGCGTCCTGCACGCCGTGCGTCCGAATCGCGGTTACTTTGGTCTGTCTGAAAACGGTTACGTCGATGTCGCCGATGATGGCCTGACGACTTTCCGAGCCGACTCCGAAGGCCAGCACCAGTACATGATCCTCGACGAAACGCAGAAGATTCGCGTTAAGGAAGCCCTCGTCTTCCTGGCCAGCGAACCCCCACATCAAAACTAAACGTAGGGTCCGCCGTGCGGACGCGGAAAGCGTCCTCCCGAAATCCACAGCGGACCTTGTTTCTTTGATCTGAACGAACGGGTGGGTGGCCCTGCTAGCTCTGCGATCAGGGTGCCGCAGGAGTACTCTCGGTTCTAAAAAATCCCCGTCCGCACAACGGCCCCAACGAGAATGAACATGTCCGGCACCAAACCGCGTATCACCATCGTCGGGTCTATTAACATGGATCTCGTCGTGCGTTCCCGCAAACTGCCAGCCCCGGGGGAGACGATTACGGCTTCGAACTCCGTGGAAAGTCCCGGAGGCAAGGGGGCCAATCAGTCCGTCGCCGCGGCTCGTCTCGGAGCGGACGTGATTCATCTCGGTCGCGTCGGCAGCGACAGCTTCGCCGATCGGCTCATCGACAATCTGAACCGCGAAGGCGTGAAGACCGATCACGTCCTGCGGACGCCGAGTATCTCCAGTGGACTCGCCGTAGTGATGGTCGAAGACTCGGGTGAGAATTCGATTGTCGTCGTGCCCGGCTCCAACGGCGAAGTGACAGCGGTCGATGTCGAACAGCACGCGGACATCATCCGTGAGTCGGACGTGCTCGTCGTTCAACTCGAAATCCCGCTCGATGCGGTGCTGGCCGCGATCGATATCGCTCGCGAAGCCGGGGTGAAGGTGATCGTCGACCCGGCTCCCGCTGTCGAGAATCTGCCGGAAGAACTGCTGCGGGTCGATGTCATCTGCCCGAATCAGTCGGAAGCCGAGATTCTGCTCGGGACGCCGATTGAATCGGTGCAGGATGCCCGACAGGCGGCGTGGCAACTGGTCCGACGCGGCGTGAAGAACGCGATCATCACTCTCGGCTCGGAAGGGGCGGTGCTCTGCGACGGCGAGACGCTGGAGTTTCTCGCTCCGTTTGCTGTCGAAGCGGTCGACACCACCGCAGCCGGCGATGCCTTCGCCGGAGCTCTGGCCGTCCGCTGGATGGAAACGGGCGATCTGTTGCAGGCCACCCGCTTCGCCTGTGCAGCCGGGGCCCTCGCGGCTTCAAAGCCCGGAGCCCAGCCGGCGATGCCACGGCGAAACGAGATCGAAGCACTCCTGCAGCAGCACAGCGGCCCGGGCGACGAATAATTAGACACATTCCAATCAACAGCCCTTTGAAGGGGACACCATGAAAACAGTTCAGAGACTACTCCTGCTGGCCACACTTGCGATGGGCACGGTCCTTGGCTGTGCTCCCGGCGAGAACGGCGGCAATGCAACCGGTTCGGGAGCAGCCGACTCCGGCAAGCCGCGAATCGCTCTCATCATGAAGTCGCTCGCCAACGATTTTTTCTCGGCGATGGCGAAGGGAGCGGAAGAGCACCAGGCTGCTCATGCCGGGGAATACGAGCTGATCGTCAACGGAATTAAAGATGAACGGGACCTCAGCCGGCAGGTCGCACTGGTGGAAGAGATGATCGCCGCCGGGGTCGATGCCATCGTCATCGCTCCGGCCGATTCCAAGGCTCTCGTTCCGGCTCTGCGTCGGGCACAGAAGGCCGGGATCGTCGTGATCAACATCGACAACCGACTCGATCAGGAAGTGCTGGAGCAGGAAGGCGTTTCGATTCCGTTTGTCGGCCCGGACAATAAAGCCGGGGCGAAGAAAGTGGGCGACTATCTGGCAACGAAACTCGAAGCCGGGGCGGCAGTCGCGGTTCTGGAAGGGATTCGAACCTCGTTCAACGGCACCCAACGGCGGCTCGGTTTCGAAGAAGCGATGAAAGCCGCCGACATCAATATCGTCGCCAGCCAGTCGGCTCAATGGGAGATGAGCCAGGCCAACACCGTGGCGGCCTCGATGCTCAGTGAGCATCCGGAGATCAAAGCGATTCTGGCCGCCAACGACAACATGGCTCTCGGTGCAGTGGCCGCCGTGCAGAGTGCGGGGCTCGATCATCCGGTCCTCGTCGTCGGTTTCGATAACATTCCGGCAGTTCGGGAGGCAATGAAAGAAGGCAAGGTTTTGGCCACAGCCGATCAGCACGGCGACAAGCTGGCGGTCTATGGCATCGAGTACGCGTTGAAGCTGATCGAGGATTCGGAAGCCGAGGTCGAAGATCGCGAAACGCCGGTCGATCTGATCACCGCTGAGGATCTGGGCGAATGAGTGCCGCGACGCCTCTGCTTCGCCTGCGGGACATCACGATGGACTACGCCGTCCGCGTGCTGCATCAGGTGAGTGTCGACGTCAAGGCCGGCACGATCCACGCGCTGCTTGGTGCCAACGGTGCCGGGAAGAGCACGCTCTGTCGCATCATCTCAGGGCTGACTCAGCCGACCGGCGGTTCGATGATGTTCGACGGAGTCGAGTATGCTCCCCGCACCAAGAGCGAAGCGGAAGCAGCCGGGATTCAGATCGTTCAACAGGAGTTGAACCTGATTCCGACGCTCACGGTCGCAGAGAACGTGATGTTCGGACGGACGCCGCATCGGCTCGGCTTCGTCAATCGGCATGAACAGCGGCAGCAGGCCCGGCGGGCATTGGACCGGTTCGGGCTGAAAGACATTCCGGTTGACCAGCCTGTCGGAGAGCTGGGAATCGGTCAGCAGCAGATGATCGAGATCGCCTCGGCTCTCGATCGCGAGTGCCGCCTGCTGATCCTCGATGAACCGACCGCTGCCCTGAGCGGCGGCGAAACCGAGCGGCTGTTTCACTGGCTTGAACAACTTCGCGAACAGGGGACGGCGATCATCTATATCAGTCATCGTCTGGAAGAAGTGGTCCGGCTCGCCGATGAGATCACCGTGCTCTGCGATGGCCGCCATGTGACGACGAAGTCGGCGAAAGACGTGACGACCGACCAGATGGTCGACCTGATGACGAACTCCACCGAAGCGACTTCGCCGGTCAGGGAGTTTCAGTCCCACAGAACCGATCGTGTCGTGATGAAGGTGAATGGCATGACCCGCGAGCCGGTCGTGCGAGATGTCTCGTTCACCGTTCATGCCGGCGAACGGTTCGGCATCGCCGGGCTGGTCGGCTCCGGTCGGACTGAGCTGCTGAGGCTGTTGTTCGGTGCCGATGTCGCGGAGCAGGGGAATCTCCAGTTGAATGGCGAGCCGCGGAAGTTCCGCTTTCGGCATCCCTGGCAGGCGGTGAAGCACGGCTTAGCCATGGTGACGGAAGATCGAAAGGAAACCGGTTTGCTGCTGGCCCAGTCGATTCGCATGAATTCGACGCTGGTCAGTCTCAAGCAGCGGTTTCAGCGGCTCGGCTGGATTAACCGCTCCGGCGAACGAACCGAATCGGAAGAGCTGCGTCGCCGGCTCGACACCCGCTGCAATCATATTGAACAACCGGTCGGCACGCTAAGTGGCGGCAATCAGCAGAAAGTCGCGGTCGGCAAATGGCTGGTCGAAGAGGCGGATGTCTATCTGTTTGATGAACCGACGCGTGGGATCGATGTCGCGGCTCGACGAAGGATTCACGCCCTCATAGAAGAATTGGCCGCGGCGGGAAAGGCGATTGTGATTGTCAGCAGCGATCTCGAAGAACTTTACGAAACGTGCGACACCATCGGTGTGATGTCGGCCGGCCGAATGGTCGGAGTCAACCGCCGCGATGACTGGTCGACGGAAATCATCATGCGACAATCCTTCGCCGGCTACGGCTCATCCACAGAAGGGGCGGCCTGATGTCGAATCCTCCAAAGACCTCCCGTCGTTCAGCATTGCTGGCTTCCGTGATTCCGTATGCCGGGATGCTCGGCGTGCTGCTGCTGTTGATCGTGATCTTCAGCCTCAGCAGTCGGAACTTTCTATCGGCGTCGACAGTGACTTCGGTGCTCAATCAGATTCCCGATCTGACCGTGATTGCCGTCGGGATGACGCTCGTGCTGATCATCGGCGGAATCGATCTCTCTGTCGGTTCGCTGCTCGCGCTGTCCTCATCGATCATGGGCGTGGTGATGATCGACCAGGGTCTGCCGCTTGCCGCGGCGATTCCGGCGAGTTTGTTCGTCGGATCGTTATGCGGTCTCGTCAACGGATTGATCAGCGTGAAGGCACGGATTCCGTCGTTCATTGTCACGCTCGGCATGCTGGAAATGGCCCGGGGTTTCGCGTATCTGGCGACCGATTCGCAGACGAAGTACATCGGCTCCAAAGTCGAATGGATCGGTACGGCCATTCCCGGCCTCGCGATTTCTCCCGCGTTTCTGGTTGCCATCGGCGTCGTGATCGCCGGGCAGATACTGCTCACCCGAACGGTCTTCGGGCGGTACGCAGTCGCCATTGGAACAAATGCCGAAGCGGTCCGTATGTCGGGCATCAACGCGGCTCCCTATTCGATCGCCATCTTCACCATCAGCGGACTCCTTTGCGGGGTTGCCGGCGTGATGCAGACGTCGCGACTTTCCTCGGCTGATCCGAATGCAGCCGTGGGGCTGGAACTGGCAGCGATCGCGGCATGTGTGATCGGCGGGACGAGCCTGATGGGTGGTCGCGGTTCTGTTATTCATACATTCTTTGGCGTGCTGATTATCGCCGTGCTGCAAACCGGTCTGGCCCATGTGGGAGCGACGGACCCGATCAAACGAATCATTACCGGCGGCGTGATTGTGATAGCCGTGCTGCTGGATGCCCTTCGACAACGAAAGAGAAACTCCCGTGCTCAATAACACATACCGTTTCCTCGGGGCGCTGCTGTTGACCGGCGTCCTGTGTCAGGCTGTGACGGCAGCCGATGACCGCCCGGTGCAGGTCATCTTCGATACCGATATCACCGGCGATGTCGACGATGTGCTCGCGCTGGCGATGCTGCACACGCTGGCCGATCGCGGCGAGTGCGAACTGCTCGCCGTCACGATCTCGAAGATCAATCCGCTCACTGGCCCGTTCACCGATGCGGTCAACACGTTCTACAACCGGCCCGATATCCCAATCGGCGTGACCCGCGATGCTCAGGTTCGCGACAGTAAGTACCTTGCTCTAATCAACGAGAAAGACAACGGAAAACTTCGTTATCCACACGATGTGAAATCGAATGATGAACTTCCGCTGGCCGTCGATCTGCTGCGAAAGACACTGGCGGAAGCGGACGACCATTCCGTCGTGCTGATTCAGGTCGGGCTGGCCGCGAATCTGGCCGATCTGGTCGAGTCGCAGCCGGATGAGAACAGCCCGCTGAATGGAGCCGAACTGATCCGACAGAAGGTCAAGCTCGTCTCGGTGATGGCTGGAGCATTCGAGCCGATCAATGGCGATGACCATTTCCTGGAAGCGAATGTGAAGAATGGCATCGATTCCATGCAGCGGTTCGCGGCGAAGTGGCCCGAGTCGGTGCCGGTCATCTGGAGTGGATTCGAAATCGGCATCGCCACCCGCTATCCCCGTCGCAGCATTCATCGCGACTTCGGCTATGTCGACCATCACATCGTGCGTGAATCGTACCTACTGCACAGCGGGCCGAACCACGACCGCCCGAGCTGGGATCTGACGAGCGTGCTGTATGCCGTCCGCCCGAACGATGGCTACTTCGGACTGTCGGGAACCGGGAAGGTGACCATTGAAGACGACGGTTATTGCCGTTATGAAGCCAGTGCCTCGGAACGGGATCGGTTTCTGACGATGACCGACCTGCAGCGAGTTCGAGTCGTCGAATGCCTCCGCAGTCTGACCAGTCAACCACCGTTGAAAGGAGCCGGCCATGAATAAGGTGTCTTTTCTCCTGTTTGCTGTTGCAGTCGGTTTGTGTGCGGGAACCGCCTACGCCGCCGAGCCGGTGAAGGTCATTCTCGATACCGACATGGCCAACGACTGCGACGATGCCGGGGCTCTCGCGGTGCTCAATGCGCTGGTCGATCGGGGGGAAGCCAGGATGCTGGCCGTGGTCACGAACCGCCATTGTCCGTCCGAGGCCTCGGCTGCGGCGGTGGATGCGATTAACACCTGGTACGCTCACGGTGACACGCCGATCGGGACGGATAAGGATGAATCGAAGACGCGGAACCCGTCGCCCAGTTCGTACACGTCGGCATTGCGGGACGGGTTTCCGCACGACACGCCCCCCGATGCGGAATGTTCCGATGCGTTGATGGTTTATCGAAAAGTGCTGGCTGCTCAGCCCGATAAGTCAGTCGTCATCTGCAGTGTCGGAGCGTTGAGCAATCTTGAGGATCTCTACAATTCGGAAGCCGATGAACACAGTCCGCTTTCGGGGCCGGAGCTGATCGCTGCCAAGGTTCGTCTCACCGTCATCATGGGGGGCGGCTTTCCGAAAACCGAACGGCCGGAAACGAACATCAAGCTCGACCCGGCCGCGGCGGTGACAGTTGCCAATCTCTGGCCCGGTGAGATTCTCTGGCAGGGCTACGAAGTCGGAAAAGCGATCACCACCGGAGACTGTCTGAAGCAGACCCCCAGATTCAATCCGGTTCGCCGGGCGTTCGAACTCCGGCCCTTCGGCAAGGGCTTCGCGATCGATGACGGCAAGCCGAGTCATGATCAGGCCGCGGTGCTGCTGGCTGTTCGCGGTCCCCAGCCGGAATTGTGGGACGTCCGCCGAGACGGCCGGGCCATCTTCGATTCCGACGGCCACTCCCGCTGGAGCACCGACTGGCGAAAGAAGCACGCCTACGTGATCATCAAAGGGACCCCCGATAAGCTGACGCAGCAGATCGAAGAATTGATGACACAGAAGCCGGTCGGTCGCACGGCAAGGTGAGCAGTCCCAATAATGGGTGGCCCCTCCGGGCGTATCCGTCAGCGTCAATATAGCAGGACGGACCGATGACCTCTGAAGAACCGACTGCTTTGGGACTCACTGAATCGCAGCTCCCGACCGACCGGGAGCTGCTTTCGACCGGTGCGCTGGCTCGACTTCAGCTGATTTTCAATGCATGGCCATTCATTCTGAGCTACTACTCCGTGACCATGTTTGTGCCGCGATGGCAGCGGGAATCTCCGGAATTCAACACGATCCCCTTACTGATCTGGTCGACGCTGCTGATGGAAGTCGCGGCACTCAACGGTCTACTGATTCTGACCCTCCGCCGCCGACTTGTTCGATGCCGCAAAGCGTTTCGCAACCCGTGCGAAATCTCAACTGAGGAGCGAACCGCACTCACCGTACGAACGGATGATCGGGATCTGCGCATCATCTGGCTCACCGGGCTCATCAACAACGGCGTTATGGCCGCACTAGTCCTGGGGATCGCGGGCCGGCAGGCGTTCCGGGGTGAGATTACTTCTCAAGGCATGTTGATCGGCGCAGTGCTGGTCGTTCTCTGTGCGGCGTTGACGACGGTCCTGTTGCGAACGCAGCTGCGGTATCTGCGTTCGTACGGCATCGCACTGAAAGCGTGCGGTTCAGAAGCCGGGCCGGTATCATAGAGGCAGTCTCCTGCCCGCTTCCGGGCTTCATTCTCCTGCTGAGGGATCTCTCATGAAAAGTCTCGCTCTGAGTGCATTGCTGCTGGGAAGTCTGTCGCTGACGGCTGTGGCGAAAGAGCCGGCCACGAAGCCAGTTTTCACCGATCAGTTCGAACGCTCTGAAAAGAACGACCAGAAAGAAGACGTCGGCAACGGCTGGACGACGAACAGCAAGCGCAGAGCCAAGGGGGACAAACAGGTCGACCTGAAGGACGGGACGCTTGTCGTCCATATCTCGCCGCAGGCCGATCATGCCGTGACCGTGAAGCAAGTTCTCGACCTGAGCGACTGTTGTGTCCGCTTCCGTTTTCAACTCGGCCCGAACGATCAGCTCGCCTTCAACTTCAGCGACCTGCAGCTGAAAACCGTGCACGCCGGGCACATCGCGAGCATCAAAGTGAATACGAGCCGCCTGTCGGTCGAAGACCAGAAATACGGCACGATGGAACTCGACCGCTACACCCGTCGCAAAGCAGGGGAAGACCCGAAGAAGCTGCGGGAAGAAGTCGCTGACTTCGTGAAATCGGAA
This sequence comes from Planctomycetaceae bacterium, assembly GCA_017795105.1. Taxonomy (GTDB): domain Bacteria; phylum Planctomycetota; class Planctomycetia; order Planctomycetales; family Planctomycetaceae; genus Rubinisphaera. The sequence goes on along the minus strand of CP051247.1, from coordinate 2,336,806 downwards.
AAGATCTCGCTGGAGCCGGACGTGTGGCATGAGATGGAAATCGTGATCGAAGGCGACACCTGCACGGCCACCGTCGACGGCAAGCACTCCGTTACCCATCAATCCCCCGGCTACGGTCACCCGGTGAAGCGACACGTCGCCTTCAGTGTGCCGAAGAATGCGGTGGTCGATGACGTCAGATTCTGGGATGTGGCGAAACCGTAGGCAGCTACATCTGGGTGGCCCCGAAAGATTCTTTCGGGGCGGCGCAGCCGTCGGAGTATGGAGTTGGGCGATTTGTTGTGAAGAGACTTCGTTCAGAGGGGAAACAAAGGGGGGGCCCAAATTCGCCAAACGACATCCTCCCACGGCTTCGCCGCCCTGATAGCTGAGCTATCAGGGCCACCCGAGTGGACTCGTTTTCAAGCCAGAAGACGGGATAACGCCATCAGAAGACACGCCCTCGCCTTCCCTTTCTTCATCCCGATGTAACAATCGTCCGATAGAACCCGAGACGCACTCATTCTATTCTCTGTGTCCTCCGTGTCTCCGTGGTCAGACGAACCAATCGAAACAACAACAGACGAGCGACATCCAGTAGAAAGAACCGATCATGAAAGTGCTCGTGACAGGCGGGGCCGGGTTTATTGGGAGTCATGTTGTCGATCAGCTTCTGGCTGCCGGGCATACGCCGGTGGTTGTCGATGATCTTTCGACCGGCTTCAAAGAGAACCTGCCAGTCGGGGTCGCGTTTCATCAGATCGATGTTTGTGACGCGGCTGCCCTCGATAAGGTCTTCGCGGAGGAGCAGCCGGAGGCGGTTTGTCATCAGGCGGCTCAGATGTCGGTCAGCAAGTCGGTGGCCGAGCCGACTTACGATGCCCGTGTGAATATCATGGGGCTGCTCACGACGCTCGAACTGGGTTCGAAGCACGGCGTGAAACGGTTCGTCTTTGCGTCCTCCGGCGGGGTGCTGTATGGCGATGTGTCCGAGCCGGTCGGCGAATCGTGGCCGGCCAGTCCGATCTCGCCGTATGGGATCGCGAAGTGGACGGGCGAGCGCTATCTGGAGTTCTTCAATCGCGAGCATGGTCTGGAAACGGTCGCCCTGCGGTATGCGAATGTCTACGGGCCGCGACAGAATCCGCATGGCGAAGCGGGTGTGGTGGCCATTTTCTGCCAGCGGATGATCCGAGGCGAATCGACGCGGGTCAACGGCGACGGGAAGTACATTCGTGACTACGTCTATGTCGAAGATGTGGCCCGGGCGAACGTTCTTTCCCTCACGGAAACCTTGCCGGAATCTCATGTCGCCTTCAATGTCGGGACCGGAATTCCGACCGATGTAAACCAGCTTGCCGAGCGGCTGCGAGCCCTGAACGAACAGGCATTGCGGGATGCGGGACGTTTAACTACGGTACCCGAGCCGGACCACGGGCCTGCCCGGGCGGGCGATCTGCGCTCCAATCTCGTGGACGCGGACCGCATCCGTCAGACGTTCGGCTGGAACGATGAAACCACCCTGGAAACAGGCTTGAGTAATACAGTGAGCTGGTTCGCCCGGCAGTACTTCGCAGACGATGAGCCGCGATAACTGCTGTGGACCTTCGCTCGCCGGGCTACCCCTTAACAGCAGAGCGACATGTCCCAGAAAACGATCCTGGTCACCGGTGGAGCCGGCTTCCTTGGCAGTCATCTATGCGATCGGCTGATCGAGCAGGGACATGAGGTCATCTGTGTCGACAACTTCTTCTCCGGCTCCAAGCAGAACGTCGCGCATCTGCTGAATCACCCCAACTTCGAGTTGATTCGGCACGACATCGTCCGGCCGCTGTTTGTCGAAGCCGATCAGGTTTACAACCTCGCCTGCCCGGCCTCGCCGAAGGCGTATCAGTTCAACCCGATCAAAACCATCAAGACGTCGACCGTCGGCATGGTCAACGTGCTCGGTCTCGCCAAGCGTTGCGGAGCCCGAGTGCTGCACACCTCGACCTCGGAAGTTTACGGCGATCCCGAAGTGCATCCGCAGCGGGAAGATTACTGGGGCAACGTGAATCCTCTCGGCCCCCGCAGCTGTTACGACGAAGGCAAGCGGGTCGCCGAATCGCTCTGCATGAACTATCACCTCGCCCATCGGCTCGAGGTTCGCATCGTTCGCATCTTCAACACGTACGGCCCTCGGATGCATCCTGATGATGGCCGCGTTGTGTCGAACTTCATCATGCAGGCTCTGCACGGTCAGCCACTCACGTTGTACGGCGATGGCGAACAGACCCGCTCGTTCTGTTATGTCGATGATCTCGTCGATGGCCTGATGCGGATGATGAATCAGGACGAGGAACTCGGCCCGGTCAACCTGGGCAACCCGACGGAAAACACAATGAAGGAACTGGCGGAAGCCGTGCTGAAAGTGACGGGGGCCAAGAGCGGCACCATTCACGAGCCGCTTCCGCAGGACGACCCGAAACAGCGTTGTCCCGACATTACGAAAGCCAGAACGCTCCTCGGATGGGAGCCGACCACGTCACTGGAAACAGGACTGCGTCACGCAGTTGATTATTACCGAGAACGGATTCGAAAGGGTGAATTGTGAGTAAATACCTCGTCACGGGAGCAGCCGGCTTCATCGGCTTTCATCTGACCCACAAACTGCTGGATCGCGGCGACACCGTGGTTGGCGTCGACATTGTCAACGACTACTACGATCCGACCCTGAAAGAAGCTCGCCTCGCGAAGTCGAACGCCCGTGAAGGCTTCAAGAATTACAAGGTCGCTCTCGAAGACCGCGATGCTCTGTATCAGGTCTTCAAAGACGAGAAGCCGGATGTCGTCGTGAACCTCGCCGCTCAGGCTGGCGTGCGTTACTCGCTGACCAATCCGCACGCTTACGTCGACAGCAACCTGGTCGGGTTCGTCAACATTCTGGAAGCGTGCCGCCATAACGAAACCAAGCATCTCGTTTACGCCTCGTCGAGCTCCGTTTACGGGGCCAACAAGACGATGCCGTTCTCGATTCATCACAGCGTCGACCATCCGGTCAGCCTGTACGCGGCTTCCAAGAAAGCCAACGAGTTGATGGCTCACACCTACAGCCATCTGTACGGTCTGCCGACGACCGGGCTCCGCTTCTTCACCGTGTACGGTCCCTGGGGCCGCCCGGACATGGCGTTGTTCCTGTTCACGAAGGCGATCCTCGAAGGCCGCCCGATCGACGTCTTCAACTACGGCAAGATGCGACGCGACTTCACCTATGTCGACGACATTGTCGAAGGTGTGGTTCGCGTCTCGGATAACGTGCCCCAGCCGAACCCGAACTGGTCGGCTGATGATGCCGATCCCGGTTCGAGCCACGCTCCGTACAAGCTCTACAACATCGGCAACAACGAGCCGGTCGAGCTGATGTACATGATCGAGACGCTCGAAAAATGCCTCGGCAAGACGGCCGAAAAGAACATGATGCCGATGCAGCCCGGCGACGTCCCGGCCACCTACGCTGATGTCGAAGACCTGGTCCGCGACGTCGGCTTCTCCCCGGCCACGCCGATCGAAACCGGCGTGGCAAACTTCGTGGAGTGGTACCGCGGGTATTACAACGTGTAGTGATTGATCGAGTCTCAGTCAGCATCTTAACCCGAAGCGTGAGCGAGGGACCGACGCCGGTTTTCCTCGCTTACGCTTCGGGTTGGGATTTGCTTCTGGGGATATGTAGACGGCGATGGAATCCTTATGAATCGACGCGGCATCATTCTGGCGGGCGGTAGCGGGACGCGGCTTTATCCCGCGACGTTGCCGATCAGCAAGCAGTTGCTGCCCGTGTTCGATAAGCCGATGATTTATTATCCGCTGTCGACGCTGATGCTCGCGGGGATTCGGGATGTGCTCATCATCAGCACGCCGCACGATCTGCCGCTCTTTCAACGGCTGCTCAAAGATGGCTCCCAGTGGGGGCTGAATCTGCAGTATGCCGAGCAGCCGAAGCCGGAAGGGCTGGCTCAGGCATTTCTGATTGGAGCAGACTTCGTCGGAGATAACCCGAGCTGCCTGATTCTCGGTGACAACATCTTCTACGGCCACAAGCTCAGTCAGGTGCTGCAGCGAGTCAACGAGCAGTCCGAAGGTGCTACGGTCTTCGCGTATCATGTGAAGGATCCCGAACGATACGGCGTCATCGTTCCTGACAAAGACGGACGAGCGATCGACATCGAAGAGAAGCCGAAACAGCCAAAGTCGAAGCTGGCCGTCACCGGGCTCTATTTCTACGACACGCAGGTGGTCGACTTTGCTCGCGACCTGAAGCCGTCCGCCCGGGGTGAGTTGGAAATCACCGATCTGAACCGCGTCTATCTGCAGCGGGGCGAACTGCAGGTCGAAATCTTCGGCCGCGGCACCGCCTGGCTCGATACGGGAACGCACCGCTCACTGCTCGAAGCCTCGAATTACGTCAGCGTCATCGAGGAACGACAGGGGCTGAAGATTTCCTGCGTCGAGGAAATCGCCTGGCGAATGGGCTTCATCGATGATTCCGAACTGTCCCGGCTCGCTGAACAGTTCGGCGGCGGCAGTTACGGAAAATATCTGCTCGAACTGCTCGAAGCCCGCAAACGCTGACACGTTCCCCGTGTTGGGTGCCATGCCCACGCTTGCGTGGGCATGCAATAGACGTCGCCCCGTCGAAAACCTGACCCACTTCCCATGTGGCGTTCGCACTTCATCGCTTTTGATTCTTCCGCGTCAAACTAATCATGCCCACGGCGAGCGTGGGCATGGCACCCGGGCCCATGACGTAAGTTCGCTCGCCGGCCCGCGTTTTCGTTATAATCCTCCCAGTTATCGAGAATTCCCGGGTTCCCGCTTCTCGGGGCAACCCGTTTTCCGGTTGGCAGGGTTTAATTCTGTATGCGCAGCTGCCGTACTTCTCCCTCAATTCCGAACCGCCGTGGGTTTCTGCTCGTCGTGGTGATGGTTGTCATCATCATGGCGTCGCTGACGTGCTACCAGTTCGCCGAGCGGATGACGACCGAACGCGAGATCGCCAGCATCTACAAGTCGGAAGCTCAGGCTTTGCAATCGGCTCAGTCGGGCGTCGATTTCGTGCTCGCCTGGCTGACGGATCCTGAAATGGATCCTTCGGAACTCCCCGGCATGCTCGCCGAAGACTACGCGTGGCAGATGGTACAGGCCGGTAAGGAAGACGCCGAGGTTCCGAACGACCTGATGTGCGTGTTCTTGAGTCCGGAAGCGACAATCCAGAATGGAGCGTTGACCTTCGGGATCGGCTCGGAAGGTGGAAAGATCAATCTGAACGCTCTGGCCGAACTCGACGTGCCTCTGGAAGACCAGCGGGGCGTGTTGATGATGCTTCCCAACATGACCGAGTCGCTGGCCGATACGATTCTTGATTTCATCGATGCCGACGCCGAGCCCCGCGACTACGGAACCGAATCGGACGACGGCGATCTCATCATTCGCAACGCTCCGTTAACATCGCTCGACGATTTGCTCGGCATCCCTGAGATCACGCCCGACATGCTTTACGGTGAAGACGCCAACCGCAACGGGCGGCTCGATCCTTCAGAGGACGACGGCGAACTTCGCGAGCCGATCGACAATGCCGATGGTTTGCTTGATCTCGGCTGGGAGCAGTACCTCACGCTCTGGAGCCGAGAGACGAATCTGCGGACCGATGCCAGTCCGAAAATCGATCTCAATGCCGAAGACCTCACTCAGCTCGAAGCCGATTTGACGACTGAATTCGGCGAAGAGTTCGCTCAGTTCGTCGTAATGTACCGTCAGAATGGTCCTCAGCAGTCTGCAGGAAATGAAAACAACCCCGGGCAACCCCAACCACAACCACAGCGAGAGCAACCTGGAGCTCGCGGCCCGCAACCCGCACCCGGCGGTGGCGGAAGAAACAACAGCAACAGCGGTATCGGGACGGGCACGGTGATTACCGCACGGGAAAACCCTGGCAATGTCAGTGATCAGGGAGAGAATAACATCCCAAATAATAACCCGCCCAATATGATGGATGACGGAAATGCTGGGGCGTCCGGGCAGTATGTCATTCAGTCGCCTTATGAACTAATCGACGCTGTGGTCGAAACCGAAGACGAAACGATCCAGAGTCCCTGGACCAGCGATGATCTCTCTTACATTCAGATGGCCGAAGACCTGTTGACGACGGTCAGTACGCCGACGCGGCCCGGTCGGATCGATATGAATCATGCGACTTATGAAGCGCTGGCGGGGCTCCCGGAAATCTCGGAAGCATTGATCAATGAAATTCTCGATGGAGCCGGCACGTGGACCTCGCCGGCTGAGTTGCTGCAGAACGGCAACATCGATGTCGCGGGACTGGTGCAACTCGAACCGTTCCTGACCGCACAGAGCCGAACTTATCGGTTCGTGTCGACCGGCTTCTGGAAATCGGGTGGACCGGTCGTCAGAATCGAAGTCGTGGTCGATATCGCCGGGACCGAGCCGGTCATCCTCCGTCATCGCAACCTGACCCCCCTGGGGCCTGGATATTCGGTCTCCGAGCTGATGCTCACCGAAGAAGTCGAGTAATCTCCCGCGTTTCTCCCACTCCAGTCTTCTTCCAGATTCAAACACGATATGTCGAATCATCAGGTCATCATTGAATGGGATCTTCCCCATCTGATGCTGCTTTCCGCGAGCACATCGGGCGGGACGACGACCATTGAGCATTGGGAGAAAGTCGACCTGCCGCAGCAGATTGTCGAATCCACTTCCGTAGGGAAGGACGCGGCCGACTGGCTGCAGCATCATGGCCCGGAATGGCTCCGCTCCTCGGGGGATCACGAGCATGTGATGCAGATCGCGATCGTGCTGCCTCGGGACCGGATGACGATTCGCAAACTGGAAGTCCCGCCGATGCCGGTCGATGAGCTGCCGGGGGTGGTCCCGCTGCAAATCGCTTCGCAGCTCTCGGTTCGTCTGGATGATGTGGTCGTCGATTTCCTTCCAGGGAACCCCGCGAACGCTGGTGAAGAGGGAAACCAGACGGCCCTGGCGGCTGCCTTGCCTCGCGAGCAAATGGATCAACTGCAGAAGTTGACCGCCGGGCTGCATGGGGACCTGATCTATGTGGGCATCTCTTCGGTAGCCTTATGGGAAGCGATTTCGCGAAACCGCGAACCTCTTCTGGCCGGCGTTGTGTCGATCTGTGCCGAGGATCGAATTGAGACGCTGCTTACGTCGGAGAAGAATCTGACCGCCTCGGCGTTTCGCCGGCGCAATCACGAGCAGACGTTTCAGGGCCGCGAGGCGGCTGCGGAGATTCGCCGGTTGCTCGCAGCGGAGGGAGCTCAGCCCCGTCCGATTCAGCTGGTGAATCTGACACATCGGAGCGATCGCGAACTGGTGACCGAACTCAAAGCCGCCGGCGATTTCAATGTCGAAGTGCTGACGTTTGAAGAGATTGATTCCAAGGTCCGCATCGACGAGGCCTGCAATCCGGAAACAGCGGCCGGGCTTTTTGCAGCCGGAGCCATGCCGGCGATTGGCGGGCTGTTGACCCGTCACGCCGCTCAAACCGCTCAGCTCGATCTGGTGCATCCGCGACGACTCAAAGAGCAGCGGGATTACAGCAAAATCCGTAAGATTGGGCTGACCGTGGCCTGTTGCCTGGCTCTCATCGGTGCTTATCTTGGCTGGTGGTGGAAGCTGGCGACTCTGCAGGCGGAAGTGGAACGCTACAACGATCAGGTGGTTGAAGTCGAGAAGTTCCTGCGGGAGCAGGGCAAACTGGTCAATCACGCGGAGACACTGAATCAGTATCGCAAACGCTCGCTGGATGTCGGAGAGCACTTCCAGCAGATTCTCGACGATCTTCCGCAACGGGATCAACTTCTGTTGACGTCGTGGCAGAGCATTCCGCTCACCGGATCATCGCACACAAGGATTGTTAGTGGTGGCGTCGCGAAGACGCGGCAGGCCGTGGAGAGTTTTGCCGAACGTCTTGCAGAGGCTGGCTGGATTGTACGTTCTCCCGTAATCCGAACCAATGAGGGCGATCAGTTCCCGTACGAGTTCGATCTCGATTGTGAGATTCCTGTCGAGCGCAAGCCGGCGGCTTCGCCCGTTCCGCGAGTCAAAGCGACTCCGACCGCAACCAGCACGGGAGGTAGCCGCTGATGCAACAACGCGAGAAGATTCTGTTGATTGCTCTAATTGCGGTCGTCGTGTTCTGGTGGGCTCGGCCGGTGTTGCTGCAGAGCTTTCTGGCCCCACTTGAAGAGCAGCGTGGACTGCTGCAGTCGGCTCAGAATCGACTGGAAGAGAAGCAGGCTGAGCAGGACCTGGTCCTGGCCGCGACCCGGCAGCTTTCCGAATATCAGGCCCAGTCGCTGCCCGCCGATCCGTACGAGGCTCAGCGAGATTATACGGCGTGGTTGACCGATCAGATTGAAGCCGCGAAGTGGGCGGCTCAGGAAGTGACGCCGGGGAAGATTACTCGCTTCGAAAAACTGGGCTCGGCGGTGCAGATTCGTGTCGAAGGGGTTGCAACCGCGGCAAGTCTGGCGCGATTCCTGGCGGCGTATGAATCCTCGGGGATTCTGCATCGTCTGGAGCGGATGCGGATTGAAAGTCAGTCGATCGAGCCGGGGAATTTGCTCGATGTCAGCTTCACCACCGAAGCGATCGCTCTGAGTGAGGCGAAGCGGGAAGAACTCGAGGCGGGCGACGCTCCCACCGAGTTGACCGCGTTCTGGTCCGACTTCACCCAGCGGAGCCCGTTCTCGTTGCTGCCGCCTCAAGTTGTGCAGACACCGACCGTGCAGGTTCCCGCGCAAATCGTCGTTCATCCGGGCGAGCGGCTTCAGCAGAAAGTCAGCTGGGCAGGATTCCCCGCGGATGCTGTGGTTTCAGTCGAGATTGAAGGAGAGCCCGACGGGCTGCGATACGACGAAGAAACACGCACTCTGGATTGGCAGACGTCGTCGGAAACTCCCTTGAAGACGTACCCGGTCCGCATTCTCGTTTCATCCGATGGCGAGAAGGCGATCGATGCCCGACAGTCGATTGTGATCGATGTCCGATATCCGAATACGCCTCCGACGTTGACGGTAACGCCGTCGCACGTGGCGTACGCGGGAGTAGAGTGGCAGTATCAGATTCAGGCGAACGATTCCGATCAACCTCAACAGTCGCTCAGCTATTACCTGCAGGGGTCGCGGCCGGAAGGGATTCGGATCGACGAACGTTCCGGAATGATTCACTGGACTCCGTCCGAGAGTTCCGCGGGTCAACTGGTGACGCTCGAAGTGGGCGTATCCGACAACGGAAATCCGAGCAGACAGTCCCAGGCGCTGTTGCGGATCGACGTTCAGCGTGACCTGGAACCGACGACGCAACTGGTCGGCTGCCTTCAGGTCGACGGCCAATGGACGGCCTGGTTCCGTGAAAAGGAGTCACAGGATCGCTACCAGCTGACCAAAGGCGATCGCCTCGAAGTCGGACGCTATCAGGGGCGCATTGCGGAGATTGAAGTCGACCGCATTATCGTCGAACGCGAGAACGGGACCGACATACTTCGGGTTGGCAATGTGTTGACCGAACGAAGAGAAGTGAATTAGGCGTTAGGCGTTAGGCGTTAGGCGTTAGGCGTTAGGCGTTAGGCGTTAGGCGTTAGGCGACAAATGTCTCGGGATGTCTGATTTCGGAGCCGAGGGGGCGGCGGTGGGGCGAAAGTGTTCGGCACAGGAGATACCTGTGATCCGTGCGCTGGCCCTGAAAAACTGCAGATGTCCCCGTCAACTTCAGTCGGTGGCACAGACATTCCTGTCTGTGGACAGAAAACATGGCTGCGGAATCAGGGATTGCCAAGTCGCAGCAGGTCGATGTAGTCGAGACCCTGTCGGGCGGACAAGAGCTCTTTAACAACGCAGGGGGGCGCTCCTGTCGATGAATTTCTGATGACGATTTGCCGACTGAGGGCGGTCACGCTGGTCAGTAGAGGGGGCGGGGGCGTAAAATACCATTGCTCTTTTCTGCATTGAACTCCGCCCCGGGCGGTCGACGCGAATGATTCATCGTATTTCCCATGTCTTTCGGCTCAGCATCTACACTCTGCTGGGACTTTCGTCGCTGACGATTGGTCTGGCCGAGGGGAACCTGTTTCCCCATCTGTTGACGATCCCGCTGATCATCCTCGTCTATCTGGTGCTGGAAGATCGCCCGCTGCTGAAGCTCGAAAGTGTCGCCACGAGTGTGGTCGGTATTGCCGCACTGTTGATGGCGTTGTGGGAGTTTCAGCTGGGACGCGTGAATATCGAGATGCGGATTCTCTCGGCATCTCACCTGCTCGCCTATTTTACCTGGATCGTTCTGCTGTTGGAGAAACGTCATCAGCAGTACTGGTGGCTCCTTGCGCTCTCCATGCTCAACATGGCGGTCTCGGCCAGTTTGACGACCTCGGGGATGTTCGGGCTGGCGGTCCTGGCGTATTTGTTTCTGGCGATCTGGACGCTGGCGTTATTCACGGCCTTTCGCGGTACGACCTATTTGAGGGATGCCGAGGCGAAGGCCCAGAAAGTGGCTGCGAAGGACACGACTCCGGCAGCCGGCGAAGTCCAGAAACCGGCTCCGGCAACGCAACCGTTGCCAGCGGTGAGTCAGGTTCGGGGCGGATTTCATTTCGATCCGACTGACAACTGGCTCGGCTATCGGCTCGTGGCCGGCGTGTTCTATCTTGTCGTCGCGTCCACAATTGTCGGGCTGGGCGTCTTTCTGGCCGTGCCCCGCATCTGGATCGGAAACTGGCAGCTTCCCTCAGCCGATGAGGCGGCCTTGCCGATGTCGTTTGGCTCGACCGTTTCAGGGTTTACCTCGGAGGTTCAACTGGGGGATATCGGGGAGATTCTTTCGAATCCGACGCCGGTCTTTTACATCGAGTTCTCCGAAGTCGATTCCGGGAAACGTCTCACCGATCAGCAGGTGATGGAGCGGATGAAACTGGAAGACTTTCTCTTCCGCGGAGCAACGCTGCACAGCTACGAGAATGGTCGGTGGCGTCCGCTGCGAACGGTGCCCCACGAGTTCGTGGAGTACGACTATAAACAGAAACGGGGCGGCCTGATCCGGTTTGATTACGAGCTGGAGCCGGTCGGCCGAGAGACGCTGTTCGCCGTTCCCCCGGTCGACTTTGGCCGGATTCTCAATGACGGCGTCGTCGAGAAACGGATCGAACGGAACCTGTTGACGCAGGAAATCGGAGCCTCCCGAACCTCCGATCTCGGGCGGCTCAGTACGATTCAATATGAAATCGTTTCTTTCGAGCGTGAGACCGAGTATCCCTCGGGGTATCAGGAATACGAAGTGATTCCCGATCCGTATTACATCGAAGTGTTACGGGAAATCTCGGCATCGATCGAAGAAGAGTATCAGGAAAACGGGCGTGCGGCTGATCGAGCCGGCGACCTGTCTCGATTCAATGTCGACCGTCGTTCCCGCTCGGCCGTGGCCGGGTTTGATCGGTATTATCGCAGTCTGCTCGAGTTCGATCGCGAACAGCTCGGCTCTCTCGAAGCAAAGGCTCTTGAGCTTTGCACGACCCCGGGAGAGACGCCTCTCAGCCCGATTGAGAGAGCGACGCAGCTGAACGACTATCTCAAATTCAGCGGTGAGTTCGGCTATACGCTCGACATGACGGTCACTGATCCGAACCGGGATCCGGTCGAGGATTTTCTGCTGCTCCGAAAAGAAGGACACTGCGAGTACTTTGCCTCGGCATTGACGCTGATGCTGCGTGCGGTCGGTGTTCCGTCGCGTATGGCCACCGGATTCCGAACGGGCCGGTATGACGAAAGCGACAATCGACTCGTCGTGGAACAACGACATGCTCACGCGTGGACGGAAGCTTTTATTGATGGGCGGTGGGTCGTTCTGGATCCGACGACCGGGGGCTTGGAAGTCATTGACGACGGCAGTGTGATGGCGAAGTATTCTCTGGCCTGGTTCCGGTCTCAGCTGGTCAGTTTCTGGCAGTCACGAGTCCTCGGCGTGACTCTCTCGGAACAGCAGGACAAGATCTACAACCCGCTGAAAGAGACGGCCAAGTCGGCTTACAACGCGATAACCAGCGTCCGGGATCAGGTGACCGACACCGTGGTTCCAGGCACGCAAACCCGCTATTCAATCTACAATCGAATCCTGATGGCGATGGCGACGCTGTTCCCGATCGTCGTGATCGCAGGGGTGGTGGCAGCGCTTCTGTTCCGGCAGCGGCTACGAAATTTCCTCGACTGGTTGTTCCCCGAGCGGCGTGCGTCGCGAAGCCGCCAGATGATCAAGTTCTTTCGGTCGTTTGTTGAACTGGCTGGGCGTCACGGTTTGCATAAAGAGCCGCAGCAGACCGGTATGGAGTTCGCCCACGCATTTCAGAAGCACTTCTCAGCCGAACTCGTGCAGGACTCTTTAAGCCCACTCCCGGTTGCTTTGACGGATGCCTATTATCAGGCCCGGTTCAAAGGAACTGAGCTGACCGATGAGCAGGTTGCGTACTGGGAAAGCCAGATCGACAGACTGCAGAGTTCGCTGAAAGCCTCCCCCTCTTGAGGAGAACGGGCTGTTCCGAATCGCGTCCCTTGGTTTTGGAGGCAGACTGAGATGACCAGCACGACCAAGCTCTTCGCAGTGACCGAGCAAAGTGGCGTTCATATCATCACGCCTCACGGCGATGCACTCAGCCACCGCGATGTCGACGTGCAGCGTGAAGCAACAATGGTCAATGACCGGTTGCGGGAGGACAACGTGCAGCGACTCGTTGTCGATTTGAGCCAGGGGAACTACTTTGGCAGCCTGATGATTGGCATCCTCAACAGCTTCGGCCAGACGGTAAAAGCCCAGGGAGGCAATATGGTGCTTTCCGGCGCGTCGACCGACATGCAGGCGATCATGAAGGTGATGAAGCTCGATACACTCTGGCCAATGTTCCCGAACCGGAACGATGCGATCAAGGTCGCGAAAGCATGGAAAGACTAGAGAGGATCGCTCACCTGCGTGGCCGTATCCCTTAAGTTGTCCCCGAAGGCCGACAACTCAGGCGGACGGAACAGCGGCACGATTAGGTAGACGGTTTTCGACGCCCGCGAGTTTCACTGCAGCCGAAGTGATGGATCTTCAGCGAGATCCCTCGGGGCGTCGCATCATGGCGAGGCGTCGTCCGAGGGCAGTTTCTCCGTTCTGGCGAGATGGAATTTCTGCCAGTCGGCTGGAACCATGCGGGGTTCAGATCAGTTTGTTTCGGTGGAATCGGAGATCAATCGAAACGATTCGGGCTTTTCCGCGGAGGCTTTGAACTCGATTCGGCGTGAGAGCGCCGAGACAGGCATTGAGTTCGCTCGCGTCCAGGCGGAGTCTTCCCCCGCCTCGTACCCCTGCTCGTAACCGGCGAGCCAGAGATTCGTACCACCCCAAATCGCAAAAACGACGGCTGCAAAAGTCATGAAGGTCCGCTTCATGCTATACCCTCCCATTTCTAATGGAGGTTGTCGCCGTTCGAAGCTGTCAAATCAGCCGGGAATTTCGTCCCCCGGAAGCTGCTTTCACAATCCCGGTTTCCCGGGTCCCTGAAGAGCGTCCTGCCTTTCAGATCTTCGAACAGGCAAATGGATCGTCTACTCTTTTCCTTATCGACAGGCCGAATTGTTAATGAGAAATTAATATTCGGTTCCATCAATTCTTAATGATAAGACTCCCCCGGGCAAGGCCGGGTTCGTGAGAATTAACAATCCAAGCAACGCGCATGCCGGAGTGGTCTATTATGTAACTTGTCCAATCCGCATCACCCAGACCAGAGTGACTACGGAAACAATGAGAATCCCGGAAAGGTTGAGCAGCAGACCGACCTTCATCATGTCGCCAACGGTGAGCCGATTCGAGCTGAAAACAATGGCATTGGGTGGTGTGGCGATAGGCAGCATGAAGGCACAACTGGCGGCAATGGTCGCCGGCAGCATCAGCAGCCGTGGGTCCAGCGAGAGGGAACGGGCGGTCGCATCGAGAATCGGTAACAGCGTCGAAATCGTAGCCGTATTCGACGTAAACTCAGTGAGGAAAATGACAAGCGATGTGACGCTGGCAATCTGTCCAAACGTCCCCAGGAATTCCATTTGAGCAGCCAGCCGCTGCCCGAGCCAGGCCGACAATCCGGTCGATGAGCACGCATCGGCGATCGCGAATCCACCACCGAACAGCAGCAGGATGCCCCACGGAATTCGGGATTCGACAACCTGCCAGTTCATGAGGAATTCATTCCGTCCCGTCTCTGGATCGCGCACCGGGATCAGGAACATTACGAACATCATCAGCAGTCCCGCGGTCGAATCGTGCAGGAGCTTGGAGTAATCGAGTCCCGGCTCCACGTTGGAAAGCAGGTGTGAGAGCCCTTCTTCCCAGCCAATCAGTCGAACCCCGCCGATGTCGAGAGAAACTCGCGAGATCCACAGCGTCGCCGTCGCCAGAAAGACGAGCAGCATGCGAAACTCGCCGGATGACATCTTCCCGAGGGAGGCGTACTGACTGCGTATCTGCTGTTGAGCTTCCCGGCCGAACGAAACTCCTCTCCAGATCGGCAGGCAGACCGCCAGCCAGACGACAATCATCATCAGAACCGAAATCGGTGTGAACATGATGACCCACTGGCCGAGCGAGACCGAATACGTGGCGACTTCCTCGGCTGTTGCTCCGCTCGCCGTCCAGTAACCGGCGTAGACGCCGTTGGTGGGCGTTCCGATCAGCGTGCACATTCCCCCAATGCTGGCCGAATAGGCAATCCCGAGCAGCAGAGCAACGGCAAAGCGATGTTCGAGTCTTCGCCTCCGGTCCGCATTCTCTTCATCGACCTGCAAAGATCCGAGCACGGCCAGCGCGATCGGCAACATCAACAGTGTCGCCGCGGTATTGCTGATCCACATCGACATCAAGCCGGTGCCGAGCATGAATCCGAGGACAACCATCTTCGGGCCTGTTCCCAGAACGGAGAGCACGGCCAGAGCCAGCCGGCGGTGCAGTCCCCATTTCTCGACGCCGATCGCGATCGTGAACCCTGAAAAGTAGAGCAGAATCGTCGAGTTCATGTACGACTTGCTGACCGTGTTGGCGGGTTGCACTCCCAGAAACGGAAAGGCGACCAGCGGAATCATGCTCGTCACGGCGAGGGGAACGGCCTGAGTGCACCAGAGTAGAGCCATCAGCACGATTGTGGCGGCGAGCCGCTGGCCTTCAATGCTGAGTTCGGAGCCGAGCGGTGCATACAGCACGGCCAAAAACAGAGCGGTGGAGAGGAGAATCAGACTCCAGCGAAACCCCACGCTTTGATCTTCCGGGCTCGAGTCGGCCATCGTCGCACTTTCTGTTGAATGCGGTTGCTGCAAGGAGACGTTTGCGATCGCTTCAGAATTCGGATCGCTGAGTAGTCAGAGATGAAAGAGAATACATCAGAATGCCGGCAGTCACGGCTGCGTTAAGTGACTCGACCCCGGCGGCCATGTCGATCCGCACCGATGCATTGCACAGCTGATCGAGCTCCGACGAGACGCCGTGGGCTTCGCTGCCGAGAATCATGCCCAGCGGATGCGCGGCGAAATCGGTCTTGCCGAATAGTTCGCCCAGCGCAAACTCTCCGTCCTGCCGGGCGGCGATAAAGTGGCAATCGCACTGCTGCAGCTTTTGCAGGCTCTCGGTCAGCGAGTCGACCCGCACAATTGGCACGCGATTGACGAGTCCGACAGAACTTCGGGCGACGTGACTGTTGACCTGCACCTGATTCTCGGAGCCGATCACAATCCCGGACATCCCGAAGGCGGCCGCCGAACGGACAATGGCTCCAAAATTGAACGGGTCCTGCAGACGATCGAGCACGACGATCCGCGAGTCTGGCGTGAGGGTGTGTGCAAAGTCATCGAATTTCGTGTACGGAAACGGCCCCATCAGAGCCAGCACCCCCTGATGATCGCGGGCTTTGCTGAGCTGTTCGAGCCGGCGGGCGGGTTGACGTTCGATCGGAATCTCGAGCCGTTCCGCATGCTGCGCGATCTGCTGATGAATCGGCTGGTTCGCCTCTGAGCCCAGAATCAGTTCGTAGATGGGCCATTGGCCGGCTCGTAGCGTTTCCTCCACGCAGAGGGTGCCCCAGAGCCAGCTTTTCTGGTGATTCGAAAGTAACGGTCGGGCCGAGGCTCCGCGACCACGTGGCATGAGTGATTCTTTCCGTGACAACGAACGAGAGGAGAACGCCAGCGAAGTGATGAGTCTTACCGCGCAACAAAGTCTCTCACAACGATGCAGCGGTTTCACGGTTCCGAAACAGGCTCCCTCGTAATTTCCGGAAAATGGGGAAAACGATCGACAGAACCGGGCCTTTTCAGCACCTCAACGAGGGAACCGGCGGGAAAGCCTGCGCCGGTCGACTTTTCCCGCATTTCGACTGCTTCCCGACGAACGGGGATCGGCCTCCCATGGACGCCGTCTGCAAGTTTTTCATGTCGTAAGTGCTGATATGAACGTGAGTTCCGACTCGACTCTGTGTGGGGGAATCGCCGTTGACCTGTTTTCCGTGGTTGGGGTACAAGTCCGCGATCATTTTTGTAGCGCTTCATTCCGAATCCCAGGGAAGGTGAGGGCGAGCTCATGGTGGCATCAGCCGATCAGATCATTCCGTACTCGCATGTAGAGCAGTTGCGGGAAGCAAAACGGATTATTGAACACGAGGCCACGGCCCTGCGGAATATTGCCATCGATCTCGATGCCCGCTTTTGTGCCGTCGTCGACCGCATCGCTCATTGTCAGGGGAGCGTGATTCTAACCGGGATCGGCAAAGCTGGCATTATTGGGCAGAAGATCGCTTCGACGCTCTCTTCGACCGGAACCCGGTCCCACTTCCTGCACCCAGCCGAGGCTGTCCACGGAGATCTCGGCTCGGTCCATGAAGACGACATCGTTCTGGTTCTCTCCAACAGCGGCGAGACCGAAGAGATCAACCGTCTCCTCCCATTGTTGCAGCAGCGGAAGATCTGCATTCTGTCGATCACTGCGATCTGCCACAGCACGCTGGGGCAGGCTTCGGAAATCACGATTCCACTCGGGCGCCTTCGGGAAGCCGGACTGCATGGGCTTCCGCCATCGACGAGTACAACCGCCATGCTCGCCATCGGCGATGCTCTGGCACTCGTACTGGCTCGCCTTCGCGGCTTCAGCACGCAGGAATTTGCCCGCTTCCATCCAGCCGGAAGCCTGGGACGCAAGCTGACCCCAGTGACCCGCATCATGCGGACCGATGCCTCACTGCGTATCGCCAAAGAAGATCAGCCGGTTCGTGAAGTCTTCAGCCAGTCCTGGAATCAGGCGCGGCGGACGGGAGCCGTAATGATCGTCGATGAAGAAGGCCGGCTGTCGGGCATCTTCACCGACTCCGATCTGGCTCGCATTCTGGCCAACCATCAGGAACAGAAGCTCGATCGTCCGATCCGCGAAGTCATGACCCCTCGCCCGGTCACGATCTCCCGCACGGCGATTCTGGGTGAAGCTGTCGAACTGCTGGCCGAACGCAAGCTGAGCGAACTGCCGGTTGTCGATGACGACCACTTCCCGGTCGGGATGATTGACATCACGGACCTGATTGCCCTGATGCCTCAGTCCCTCGAACTGGCAGTCAACTCCTGAAGACTCAGCGACGTTTGAGCCTCATGACGTTTCCATGTCGGCAAAGCGAACATTCTGACCTGCGAATCGAGCGTGAGCCGGTTCGCAGGTTGTTCGCGTTACGTGGCAGAAGGAATCGGTCATGACGCGACGCTACTTCACGACCTTCGCCGCGATGTTGATCGTCCTCGGTCTGTACTCCGCTTATGCGCAGGTTTCGCAGAGATTGTTGAACCGGTCGCAGGTCAAGGAATCCAAAACCGCACGGACCGTGCTTCAGGCTCTCCCTTCGATGGGCCCGCGTGCCAGTGTCGAAATGGCCCAGCAGCACTTGAAAGATGCCCCCTGGGCGGTGGCCGCCCGGGCGAAGATCCGTGCCGACGGGTTGCATTTGTTCTTTAACGAGAAGCGATTCGTTCGAGATAACACCGAGATCGAAGTCAGCCCGATCGCCATGGTCTGGAGTTCAGACAAAGGGGACGGCGGGACGAATTCCGACTCGAAACCGGTCGTCATCCTTGCCGATCGCGGCACCTTCGTCTTCGATGAACCGGTCGAACTCTCCCAGATCCGCACGCGAATGATCAGCCAGATCCAGCTTCGCGGTCGCGTTTCGGTTCAGGGCGACGATGGACTCAAGATCCTCGGACAGAACTTTGTCTTCGACCGGGCCAACAAGAATATCAGCAGCTATCACCCGGTTGAGTTCCACATGCAGGATCATCACGGGTATGCAAGCAACATTCAGTTGAACCTGTCGATGCTGGATGGCGGACAGTACGCCGACAACCCGCAAATGCTCGGCGTGAAGAACCTTGTGATCACGCAGCATCTCGAACTGAATCTGCAGCCGAAGTCGGAAGAGCCGCCGGTGCTCGTCACCTGCGAAGGCTCGTTCCGTTACGAGGTTGCCAGCCATCAAGCGATTCTGAAAGACGAAGTCTTCGTGCATCGCACCGATCCGCACGGCATGGTGGACTCGCTGAGCTGCGATCGCCTGGAACTGCAGTTCGCGGAGAAAGGGAAAACCCAGGTTACGACTGCGGACTCTTCGCCGTTCGGGGAAGCGTCCGCAATGGAACTGTTGTCGCTTACGGCTTCCGGCGATCATGTGCTGGCCAAGTCGTCTTACAATCAGCTCGAAGCCGTCGGAGAAGTTCTCACCTACGACCTGGGGCAGCGTACATTGACGCTGCGAAAGCGGAGCGGCGTCGAGATTCATTACAAGGGAGCCGAGTTGTTTACACCGCAACTCGATGTCCATCTCGACGAAAAGCAGCAGCCGATCTTCGCCCGTTGTAATGGGCATGGGCAGGTGAAATATCTCGACAGCCGGGCGACTCAGGCGAACAACATCGGCGGAGCATTGCCGATTCAGGCGATTCTGGCTCAGGCGAACTGGCAGGAATCGCTCACGTTCACCCCGGATGAAAAATCGGGCCGCTCGCTCGATGTTCTGACGCTGACCGGCAAGGCGGTGCTGCAGTCGCCGCCGCATCAAACCGGCCTCATGTCGCATACCATCAAAGTCTGGCTTTCGCGGGATAAAGAGAGCTCAACTCCAGTTGTGCAAGCGGGTTCGGACAGTGTGCCGCCAATGGCTCGCGATCTGCGAATCGATCGCACGCTGGCCGAAGGAGACGTCGCGGTCGTCAGTCCGTATCTGGAAGGGGAGTACGAATCGCTCGATATCAAATTCCGACCGGAGTCGAAGGAACTGCTCGCTCAGCTGAAACAGGACTCCCCGGTCCAGCAGACTGCAGGAGCGTCTTCGGAATCGTCATCGACGCCGGCTCATCGTCGGCTGCCCGAGTCGCCCTTCAAGATCGACGCGACTCGCCTCAAACTGCAGGTGCTGCATGATCCGGCCTTCGAAGAGGTTCATGTCGCTCATGTTCAGACGGAAGGCAAGATTCAAGCGAACGGGATTCTGTCCGGACAGAAGGAGCCGCTGCATCTTGAAGGACAGTCGGTCGAGATTTCCAATGCCGGGCAGAACCGCCAGCGGTTTCAATTGCTGGGGAATCAGGAACGGTTCGCATCGATTCAACATGGAGCAATGCGAATCGACGGAATCGATTTGTTTCTCGATCGTCAGCAGGATTTCACCCGCGTGATGGGGAGCGGCTCGATCGAGTTTCCGGTCGACTCCAACTGGAACGGCGACAAACTGGCCCGCCCGCAAACGCTCGAAGTGTCTTGGAAAGAACAGATGCGGTTCGAAGGAGCCACGGCTCACTTCATCGGTAGCGTGAAGGCGACTCTCGGCGATTCGGTCATCACCTGCGAAGAGCTCAAGGTGCATCTCGATCAGCCGGTCTCGCTGAAGATGAACTCGCTCGCTGTCCGCCCGCAGATCGCCCGAGTGGAATGCCAGGATCGCGTCCACTTCGAAATGAAGCATTACGAAGAGGGCGTTCTGGTCGGCATCCGCTATGTGAATGTCTGGTCTTACAGCATGGATCAGAAAACGGGTGCGATGACGGCTCAGGGGCCGGGCGATCTTGAGTTCTGGCAGAAACGGACCGGGAAGTCGCCCCTTGGTCTCCCGGAAGCGACGATGAGCCAGTCGCCGGAAAAGAAGGACGAGAAGTCGGAGCAGTCTGCCGGCTGGGATTACACCCGGATCACCTTTGAAGGCGATATGACCGGTAACTATCTGCAGCGACAGGGGACCTTAAATCGCATGGTCAACGTCCTGCATGGTCCGGTTTCCGAGCCGCTCGTTCGTTTCGTTCGCGATGCCCGTCCGCCGGACAGTGTCTGGATTCGCTGCGAGACACTCGAACTGCTGCTGCGTTCCCTTGGCGGCGAACAGAAAGGCGATTCGGCAAATCCTCAGAACTGGTCGGTCGAGATTCAGGCCCGCGAGAACGCGGAGATTGAAGGCGACAGTTTTCAGGCGAGCGCGGATGTCATTTCCTACAACCACGCCAACCGAATGTTTATGATGCGGGGCATGGAGAATCGACATGTCAGGATCTGGCATTTCGCACATCCCAACGCGCCGCGCTCCCGTTACGATGTGATGATGATTCGCATCTCCCCGGACGGAAACATTCTGGAACTCGACCGGACCAAAGGTGCGTCCGGCTTCCGGTAAGATTCCTCCGGTGTCGGATTCCGAGTGAGCGGCGACAATTCGTCCGCCCTCTCTTCTGGAAGTCCGATGCTATGTCCGATCGTCCGCTTGTCGTTGTCACCGACTTCATTGAAGAGCCCCTCGCGATCGAACGCGAGATTCTTGGCAACGTGGCCGAAGTGGTCGCGCTGAACGCTTTCGAGGAAACCGAGCTGCACGGCGTCGTCGACAAGGCCGCGGCGATCATGGTTTACCACACCGTGCCGATCTCCGCCGATACGATCGCTCGGCTGGAACAGTGCAAACTGATCGTTCGCTGCGGCGTCGGCTACGACAACGTCGATCGACAGGCCGCCCGCAATCAGGGCATTCACGTCGCCAATGTGCCGGACTACGGAACCGAAGAGGTCGCCGACAGTGCGATCGCCATGGCGCTGGCCTTCACCCGGGGAACGCACATCCTCAACCATCGACTGCAACGCGAGATCGGCCCCTGGTCGTATCAGCAGATCGTGCCCAAGCGACGCCTGCGGGGCGAAGTCTTCGGTATCGTCGGCCTGGGACGCATCGGCATCGCGACGGCACTTCGAGCCAAAGCGCTCGGCTGCGATGTCCGGTTCTACGACCCGTATGTCGAGCAGGGAATGGACAAAGCGCTGGGTATCCGACAGGTGCACTCGCTGCCCGATCTCGTTTCTGCGTCGTATATCCTCAGCCTGCACTGCCCGCTGACGGACGAAACCGCCAACCTGATCGATGAAGACATGCTCGACCTGATGCGGCCCGGCAGCTATCTCATCAACACTGCTCGTGGCGGCGTGGTCAACCCGTCGATCATTCTCCACGCTCTCGAGCATAATCTGCTCGCGGGAGCCGGGATCGATGTCCTTCCGGATGAACCTCCGGCTCTGGACAATCCACTCGTCAAAGCCTGGCGAAACCCGGATCACCCCGCTTACGAACGGCTGATTCTCAACCCGCATGCGGCGTTCTACTGCGAAGAAGGCCTCGAAGAGATGCGCGTCAAAGGTTCCCAGAACTGCCTCCGCGTCCTGCAGGGCATGCCGCCGTTAAACGTGGTGAATTAATCACCCAGTGCGCAGAATCGACATCCCAACCCGAAACGTCAGTGAGGGCCCAACGCACGAGCCCTCGCTCATGCGTCGAGTCGTGCCGTCGGTATAGGGTGGTAGTCTGATTCGACAAAGTTGATGAGTTCGAAAAATCGAAACTTTGTTTCTCATCAAACTGTCTATAATCAGCGGGCACCGGCACATCGCTGGAGATTCCGACTTCAGACACCCAGAGAGTACACCTTATGGCGACAGTTGCTTCTTCGGAAAGCCGAACCAAACCCGGACGTACTTCCGTCTTTCGGGGGCAGGTCAACCGGGTTCTCGATGAACTTCGCCATGGCCGCATCATCATCGAAGAGCAGGGCACGACCAGCACATATGGCTCGCCCGGCAGCGATGGCCTTGAGGTCGTGATTCGTGTGCTCGATCCCAAGATGTATCAGCGGATCGCCTTCGAAGGCAGCCTGGGGGCAGCCGAGGCGTATCTGCAGGGCGAGTGGGAATGCGACGATCTCGTTGAACTTTTTCGTATTCTCTGTCGCAACCGCGACCGACTGATTGCGATGGACTCAGGTGTTTCCCGCTTCTTCATGGGACTGGCGACAATCGCCCATCGGCTGCGAAAGAACTCGAAGACCGGCAGTCGCAGAAACATCGCCGCTCACTATGACTTGAGCAATTCCTTCTTCGAGCTGTTTCTCGATCCGACCATGATGTATTCCTCGGCCTACTACGAGGACGAGTCGATGTCCCTCGCGGAGGCTTCGCTGGCAAAGCTCGATATTGTCTGTCAGAAGCTCGATCTCGGACCGGACGATCATGTGCTCGAGATCGGTACGGGCTGGGGAGGCTTTGCCGAGTACGCCATCCGAAACTTCGGCTGCCGTGTCACCACGACAACGGTTTCGCAGCAGCAGTATGACTTCGCGAAAGCACGGTTTGAACAGGCGGGAATCACCGATCGGGTCACGTTGCTCAAGGAAGACTATCGCGATCTTGAAGGAGAATACGACAAACTCGTTTCGATCGAGATGATCGAAGCCGTGGGGCATGACTATCTTCCGACGTATGTCGGTAAATGCGAATCGCTGCTGAAGCCGGGCGGATGGATGCTGGTGCAGAGCATCCTCATGCCCGATCAGCGTTATGAGCGATATCGCAAGGCGGTCGACTTCATCCAGAAATACGTGTTCCCGGGCGGCCACCTGCCGAGCGTGGGAGCGATTCAACATGCCTTCGAAGACGATAGTCGCATGCGGCTCGTCGAGTTCGAAGAGTTTCCGGAATCGTACGCTCGAACACTCAACGAGTGGCGACAGAGCTTTATGGGCCGGCTCGATTCCGTTCGCGAGCTGGGGTTCGATGACCGATTCATTCGTCTCTGGGAATACTACCTCTGTTACTGTGAGGGAGCATTCCTCGAACATGCAACAACAGTGGGCCACTTCCTCTGGCGTAAGGTCGCCTATTGATCTGCGAACAGCCGGGTTGATTACGCTGTGGCATGCTCACGTTCTGACGTGGGCATGTTTCCGTTTCCGCCCGGGACTCGTGTCACTCAACAATGGTGGAGCACAGGCAATGACAACAACAGATGCTTTGATGGAAACCGCTCCCGAGGAACAGGTTCATTGCGACTTCTGCGGCGACGGCCCGGAATACGCCCCACAACTTTCGCTAACCGATCGACTGTTTTCGCTTGGACTCAGTCTGGCCGAACGTGGCAGAGTGCCCGACTGGATGATTCGCCGAAACATCCGCGGTCTTCTGGGAGCTCGCCTGGCGGAACGCGAACAGGGGAGCTGTGCCGATCATCAGGAGCGGCTGGAAGAGTTCATCGCGGCCGCCTGCAGTGGGCCCGTCGCTGTTGTCCCGGAGAAGGCCAACGAGCAGCATTACGAAGTCCCGGCCGAGTTTTTCACCCAGGCCCTGGGGCCACGAAGGAAATACAGTTGTTGCTACTATCCAACCGCGAACAGTTCTCTGGCCGAAGCTGAAGAGGAGGCGCTGCGGTTGACCTGTTCACAGGCGGAACTCAGTGACGGTCAACAGATTCTCGAACTCGGCTGCGGCTGGGGATCGCTCTCGCTCTGGATGGCCGAGCATTACCCCGGAGCTCAGATCACCGCCGTCTCCAACTCGCATTCCCAGAAAGCTTACATCGATGAACAGGCCTCACGAAAAGGATTGTCGAATCTGCGGGTGATCACCGCCGATATGAACGATTTCTCAGCGGAAGCGACATACGATCGGGTCGTTTCCGTCGAGATGTTCGAGCATATGCGGAATCATCGGCTGCTGCTGCGACGTATCTCAGAATGGCTTAACCCCGGCGGCAAACTGTATGTGCACATCTTCTGCCATCGGGCGCATCCGTATCTGTTTACCTCGTCGGGGCCGCAGGACTGGATGTCGGAGTATTTCTTCAGCGGCGGCATGATGCCGAGTGACGAGCTGTTCCTGCACTATCAGGACGACCTGACCTGTGAGCGCCGCTGGCGATGGAACGGAACGCATTACCAGCGAACTTGCGAAGACTGGCTCCGTCAAACCGATGCGGCTCGTGATCACGTGCTCGAGTTGTTCCGGGAATGTTACGGCCCTGCTCAGGCTCAGATCTGGCTGCAGCGCTGGCGAATTTTCTTCATGGCCTGTGCGGAGCTGTTCGGCTACAACGACGGAAACGAGTGGTGGGTCTCCCACTACCGGTTCACGAAACGGACATGATATGACAATTCTTCTGGCCAATGCAGCCGCCATCCTGACGCTGATGCTCGTCGTCTGGCTGATCAGCATCCCGCTGCGCAACGTGAGCATCGTTGACCCGGTCTGGGGGCTCGGCTTCGTGGTCGTGGCCGGGCTGACCTATTTCCTGGCTTCGCAGAACGCCGAAGTCTGTTACCTGCTGCCGTTGCTGGTCACCATCTGGGGCCTGCGACTGTTCGCTTATCTCGCCTGGCGAAACTGGGGCGAAGGTGAAGACAAACGCTATGCCGAAATGCGCGAGAAGCGACCCGACAACTTCTGGTGGATCAGCCTGTTCATGGTCTTTCTGCTGCAGGGCGTGTTGATGTGGATCATCTCGCTCCCGTTACAGATCGGCATTCCCCAGAATCCCGGCGTCGTCAATGTCTGGACGTTTCTAGGAAGCGGGCTCTGGGTGCTCGGCTTCTTCTTCGAGGTCGTGGGCGACTGGCAGATGGCTCGGTTCAAGTCGAAGCCGGAGAACAAGGGAGAAGTGCTCAACAGTGGACTCTGGCGTTACACGCGGCACCCCAATTATTTTGGCGAGTTCTGCCTCTGGTGGGGATTCTGGGTGCTGTCGATCTCAGCCGGCGGGCCGTACTGGACCGTGATCAGTCCGATCATCATGTCGTTTCTGCTGCTCTATGTTTCGGGCGTCACGTTGCTGGAACGGCACATGAAGAAGGACAAGCCGAAGTACGAAGAATACACACGCCGCACGAACGCGTTCTTCCCCTGGTTCCCCAAATCGAAGTCGGCCGCGACCTGACGGATCCAGGAAAAGGCGAAAGGCTCAGAGCACCCAGCGGGCTCTGAGCCTTTTCTATGATAAAGCCACTTACGTGGCGGGATCTGAGAGTTATTCTCAAGGAATGAGTTTGAAGTTGTCTTCGTCTCACAATGAACTGAGCGATCGTGTAGCCGGGGAGGGGACGCGAATTTCTTCCGATTTTGGAAATTGCTTCGGTTGGGACATCGGCAATTTCAGCGCATGACTTGGCGGACCGACTTTTCAGCCGTTATGCTCGTTCTCGGAAGCAGCTCCCGATGACCCTTCGCCGTAATTATTGACAGGAATTGACGATGGCAGATATCTGGCCGATTGGTGTGTTTACCTCGATCGATGCAGGCTTCGGCGTGCATCTCGAAGTGGTCTCTGAACTGAAAATCCCCAGCATCCATGTGCACACACCGCACGGGAACATGCGGACCGAAGAACAGGCCAAGGCCTTTCTCGCCCGCTGCTCCGATGCCGGTGTGACCGTGACGTGCGTGTTCTGCGGGTTCGAGGGAGAAAGCTACGCCGACATTGAAACGACCGCTCGAACGGTCGGTCTGGTTCCCGAATCGACTCGGCAGGAACGCGTTCTCGATGCCCGCAAAACTGCCGAGTTCGCCCGCTACCTCGGCTGCGATACCCTGGGCATGCACATTGGCTTTGTCCCGGAAGATCGCAACAGCGAATCGTACCGTGATCTGCTTGCCGTCACGCAGGCGCTGCTCGACGAACTGGCCGAGAACGGTCAGAAGATGCATCTCGAAACTGGCCAGGAAACAGCCAACCATCTCCTGCAGTTCTTCAACGATGTCGGACGCGACAACCTCTTCATCAACTTCGACCCCGCCAACATGATCCTCTACGGCACCGGCGATCCGATCGAAGCCCTGAAGATGGTCGGCCCCCATGTTCGCAGCGTTCACTGCAAAGATGCCGTCTGGGCTCCGGAAGATCAGCGGGGCAAGTCCTGGGGCCGCGAAGTCGCTCTCGGACAGGGCGATGTCAATATCCAGAAGTACCTCGAGACGCTCAAAGAGATCGGCTACAAAGGTCCTCTGACGATCGAACGCGAACTCTCGGAAGATCGCGTGCAGCAGAAGAAGGATGTCGGTCAGGCCGTCGAACTACTCGAGTCGACACGAGCCGAAATCTGGGGCGAAAGCGCCTGATTGTTGAGTTGTCATCTTCAGTCGACTCCGGCTGACTCTCCGGCATCGGGAGGGCGATGTCTTTGCAGAACCCACCCGATGATTCCGTAGAGAATCGTGTCTGGTCCCGGCCGCGAACGCCGGCTCTCGTGGTCGCGTTCGCCTTCGCGAGCGGCATCGCACTCGATCGATTCTGGGGCGATGCCTTTCGCTGGGAATGGCTGCTGGTTTTCGCCGGAGCGGCTGGCCTGACATGGTGCCTGCTGGCCGTTTTTCGGTCCCGCTCCGCTCTGCCAGCAGCTCTCACTTTGCTGCTGTTGACCGGTATCTGCTGGCATCATCATGTTTGGTCGATTGCCAGTCCCGCGCATGTGATACGTTATGCCGGCGACAAGGCCACTCCGGTTCGACTGAAAGCAACCGTTCTCGACTCGCCCGTTCTGGTGTCGCATCAACTCCCTGAGTTCGCGACCGCATGGCCCGGCGAAGCGAAGAGTCGCTGTTCAATTCGAGCCGAGGCGATCCTGCTTCCCGATCGGACCCTTCCGGCGACCGGACAACTCCGGTTGACGGTGACGGGAATGTTGCCGCATGTGCGCGACGGAGATCGCATCGAAGTCGGCGGCACTCTGCGAAAACTGACGCCCTCCCGCAACCCGGGCACGTACGACTTTGCCGAGGCCATGCGGCGGGAAGGCATTCTCTGTACGCTTTTTTGCGAACACGCCGATGGTGTGGTCGTAATCGACCGGCAGGCTGGTCTGGCGGCCTGGTCTCCGGAAATGCTGCTCAGCGGACTGCGAGGACGAATCGCTGTGATTTACGCCGAAGTCTTCTCTCCGGAAGTCGCCGCGATGGCGAATGCACTCGTGCTCGGCGAACGGAGCGGACTCGATGGGGAACTGTCGCTCAACTTCCGCCGCAGCGGACTGATGCACCTGCTCTCCATTTCCGGATTACATGTCGCCCTGATTGGCGTCGTGGCCGGAGCGATAGCGATTTTTCTGCGGCCCGAAACCCGCTTTATTCAATGGCTGGCACTGGCGGGGATGACGCTCAGTCTGCTGCTGGCCGAGTTCCGTCCTCCTGTGTTTCGAGCGTGGCTGCTTGGCGTGTTGCTGGTGGCCAGTTCGATGTCGTTCCGGCCTTGGCGAACCGTGCAGGCGCTCGGGTTGACGGCCTGGGTTAGTCTGATTGTCAATCCGACCTGGCTGTTCGATCCCGGTGCTCAGCTTTCCTTTCTTGGAATCGTCGCCATCCTTGGCTGCTGGAAATGGTTGCCGGATTTGCTCAGGCGGAACAGCAACGGCGAGCCGAACGATCTGCCCGAAGAGACCCCGGTCTGGACCGGCCCGATGACGTTCTTCCGTCGCTTCTTTCTCGAGACCTTCGTGATCTCGCTGGCGGTCACGATTTGTTTGCTGCCGGTCATAGGGCAGTCGTTTCACCTCATCTCCCTGGCCGGAATTCCCGCGACGGTTCTGGCACTCGTGCTGCTGACACTGGCTCTGCCTGGATTACTGCTTATTGCCATTCTGGGATCGATTACGCCAACTCTCGCGATGCCTCTGGCCTGGCCGGTTTCCGGAATCCTGCAGGGGATGGCCAGCATAGCGCAGATGTTTTCACAGGGTCCACTACAGTGGATGCCGGCGCGGCTGCCGGTTCTGACTGTCGTCGCACTTGCCGCGATCGCCGGAGTTCTCGTCGTCCAGAGCAGAAACCGAATCGGTCGCTGGAAACCGGTGCTGCTCGCCAGTTGGGTCGTGCTTCTGGCGGCAGGGTTCTCGCCAGCTTCTCATCGGACGTTTGCGACTCTCTTCGGACACCAACCCCTGGAACTGCGTGCTCTCAGTGTCGGCCACGGGAATGCGTGTCTGGTGCAGTGTCCAAACGGGCGAACGATCCTCTTCGACGCCGGTTCGATGGAGAACGGTCAGGCCGCGGCCAGCGCCGTCATGGCGAGCCTCAGCGACATGGGATGCGATCGACTCGACGCGATTCTGATATCACATACTGACACCGATCATCTCAACGCGGTGCCGTTTCTGTTGCGGGATCTTCCCGTGCGAGCCGTGCTGCTCAATCCAGTCGGACTGAATCCGGAACATCGCGGCCTGGCGGCGGTCGTCGCCGCGGCTCACGAAGCGAACGTGCCATTGCGAGTTGTGCGGCATCAGGATGAAATCGTCCTCGACCCGAAGGTGCGGATCTCCGTCCGGCAGTCGGGGAACTCTCCGCTGCCGGGCCGTATCGATGACAACGAGCATTCGATCGTTGTCGAACTTGAGTATGCGGGACAGCGTCTGCTGTTTCCTGGCGATGTTTCCGGAGCAGGGCAGCGTCGTTTGTTTGCATCCGATTCCGAGGGCTATTCGATAATCCTCGCTCCGCATCATGGCGGAAAGCGGGAGAATACCCCGGAGTTTGCGAACTGGGCCCGCCCGCGAGCCGTCATCGTTTCCACCGGTGATGATGACGATCAGTCGGGATTGTCTGAAGTCTATGCCGGTGCGAGACTTGCGAGCACCGAAGATGGTGCGGTTCGGGCCCGGATTAATATGTCCGGATCGCTGAGACTTGATCGCTGGGACGCGACTCAGCGATGGATCGGTCTGGCGGAGCCGACTCCGAGGTAGCGGAAATTCCAGTCGTTGTCCGCCCCAACGCTTCTTGTCCAACGTCCGTCGATCAAGTACCGTACTGGATGAACAGAACCGGCTGCTTCGAGCAGTCCTTCTCTCCTCTTATGTCTTCCTTCCCTCGCGAACCCCGATTCCCGTTTTCCCGGTGGCCGCGGTGAAAGAACTCCATGAACGAATCCCAGAACACTGCTGAAACCAAGCCGGCCGAGCCTGCTCCTGCAAAGGGAGAAGGCAAGCAGAAACCAGCTCGCGAGAAGGAAACCGCCCGGGAAACGATCGAGTCGATCGTCTTCGCGTTTGTTTTGGCGTTCCTCTTCCGCACGTTCGAAGCCGAAGCATTTGTCATTCCGACCGGCTCGATGGCTCCGACGCTCTTCGGGCGGCACAAGGATATTGACTGCGAGCAGTGTGGCTACACGTTCCAGTTCGGGGCAAGCACGGAAATCGGCCGCGAAGGGAATATCATCAGTCCGGATGGACGGATTCGCGAAGCCCTCTGCCCGAACTGTCGCTTCAGCAATCGCTCGGCGTTCGAGGCGGCTCCGTTCAAGGGAGATCGCATCCTCGTCAACAAGTTTCAGTACGAGTTGAACGATCCGAAGCGATTCGATGTTGTCGTTTTCAAGTACCCGGAAGACTCGAAGACGAATTACATCAAGCGACTTGTCGGGTTGCCGGGCGAAACGGTGCGGATTCATCATGGGAATCTCTATCGTGTCGGCGAGAATGGCGGGGAAGAGATTCTCCGCAAGGACGATCCGAACAAGCAGAAGCTGATTCAGATCCCGGTTTACGACGACAACTATCCGCCGAGTGAACTGCTCGAAGCCGGCTGGCCGGAACGCTGGGCCGCCGTTGAGCAGACCAATAACCCGGAAAGTGAGGGGGCGGTCGCTGGCTGGCAAACGGTCGAGACCTGGAACCGTCAGGAAGGTGACCGGGCGTATCAACTTCCGAATGAACTGGCCGGGAACGGCAATCTGAACTGGTTGCGATATCGCCATTTTGCCCCCACGGCCGAAGACTGGAAGGCGTTTGGCAACGACGATGGCCTGACTCCCTCTGTGCGACTGATCGGCGACTTTTGCGGCTACAACACGGTCACTCACACTCTGGAGCCCGCGTATTCCGACGAACTGTTCTGGGTGGGCGATCTCACGGTTTCTGGAGTGATCGATGTCGATTCGGTGCAGGACTCGAGCGAAATCGTTCTCGAACTGACTGAAGGGACCCACTGGTACCGCTGTCATATCGAACTCGATACCGGGGTGGCGCGGCTGACCCGGATCGAATCGGGACTCGATCCGAACGAAGAGATCGAGATGGCCAAGGCGAACACCTCTGTCTCGGGAACCGGTTCGTTTACGTTCCGGTTTGCCAACGTCGACGATCGACTTTGTCTGTGGATCGACGATTCGCTGGTCGATTTCGGCCCGGGGGCGAGCTACGAAACCAGTCTGCTGGACGGAATGCTTCCCTCTCAGGCGGATTACACGCCGGTCGGCATTGCCTTCCGGGGAGCAGCGGGAACCGTTTCGGATCTCATCGTCGAACGCGACATCTACTACCGCGGCAGCGACGATGCGCTCGAACAGGGTTCGCGACTGCTCGGCAATGTTGTGGAATGGCAAAAGGCCTACCGCAATAACTGGAAGCAGATTGATAACTTCGAGGTCCAGATTCCCGAGGACCAGTTCTTCGTCCTGGGCGACAACAGTCCCCGCAGTTCGGACGGGCGATTCTGGCTCGAAACCAACACCGTGCCTCGCGAGGCGTTCGTCGGCAAGGCGTTCTTCATCTACTGGCCGCATGGCATCCCGATTGGCGTCGACAGCGGCATGGCCTTCACGCTCAGCTATCACCGCAAGTTCACCCGCGACGGACAGGTCGTCACCGACCGGAGCTACCCGCTGCACTACTTCCCGTTCTACCCGAACTTCCCCAGGATGCAGCGAATCCGCTGATTCGGGACTTCCGCCTCCTGTCTACTCGACATCACACCCACGCACGGGTGGCCGTGATAGCTCCGCTATCAGGGCGGCGAAGCCGTAGGAGAATGCAGTTTGGCAGGGATCGATACCTGAGATCCTCACCTTTAGAACGTCCCCCCGGGGCAGGGAATCTCAGTGTCCGATCCGTTCTCCCGCGGCGCAGCCGCCCATTCAAGAATGGAGAGCCATGAATTCCCGCCGAAATCTGCCCTTCAGCCGAAGGCGGGATTCGTGATAAACTGCCGGGCTCAGGCTTTGATTTGTGAGGGAGGCAAGGATGCCGCTGCTGGAATGCGTTGATCTGGTGAAGGACTACCCGGGCGGGAAGCGAGCCGTCGACGGGGTGAGTTTTGACATTGAGCGGGGCGAAATCGTCGGTCTTCTCGGGCCGAACGGTGCCGGCAAGTCGACCACCTTCAAAATGACCTGCGGCCTCGTCACTCCCACCGAAGGTCGCGTGCTCCTCAACGGAAAAGACGTGACCCGCTGGCCGATGTATAAACGGGCCCGGCAGGGCATGGGCTATCTGCCACAGGACGAAAGCGTGTTCAGCAAGCTGAGCGTCGCCGACAACGTTCGGGCCATTCTCGAATTCATGCCGCTCAGCGCCCGCGACCGCAAGCATCGCATTGACGAGCTGCTCGATCAGTTTGGCCTGCTCGACAAGAAAAAGCAGCTCGCCGGCACGCTCTCCGGGGGAGAACGCCGCCGCCTCGAAATCGCCCGTTGTCTGGCCAGTGATCCAGAACTGATTCTGCTTGATGAACCGTTTACCGGGATCGATCCGGTCACCATTAACGGCATTCAGGACATCATCTACGATCTGCGAGATCGCGGCATCTCAATTCTGCTGACCGACCACCGCGAACGGGAAACGCTGACCATCACCGACCGCAGTAATGTGATCTGCGCGGGCCGCGTGCTCGTTTCCGGTGATGCCGAGACCGTGCTTCGCGATCCAATGGCTCAGCGTCTTTACTTCGGAACCCGCTTCGACGCCGAGTCGATCATTGAAGAGAAGGGCAACTTCCGCAGCGGCGAGAAGGCCCGCAATGCCGCATGAGAGTGAAAGAACGCTGGGATAGGCGCAGCCGTATCCCATACGCAACAGGTTTAGGAGACACCGGGTGGCCCGTCCGCCGCAGCGGGCGGGTCGCGGAAGCGACAAGAGGCAGCGCCTCCGCGTGTTGTACTGGGAATCGTGCAGCCCTTGTATCGATCTCCTGAGATGACTCAACCGATTGTGACTTCATCACCCGCCCGTGCCGGACGGGCCACCCTCTTGTTCGAGGTCTACGTCAGTGGACCTTCATGACGACCAGGGTGCAGTCGTCGGCCTGGCGTTTCTGGCCGCTGAATTTCTCCAGCTGTTTGACGACCGCTTCCACGATGGTTGTCGTTGTCAGATCGCAGCGGCCAACAATGGCCCCGAGTCGATCGACGCCGAACAGGCTGTCATCGAGGCCGTGGGCTTCGACGATGCCATCGGTGTAAAGAACTACGCGGTCTCCCGGCGCGAGCTGTTCGGTTGCATCGATGTAGGTCATCTCCTCGGCAATGCCGAGCGGCATGCGGCCGGCGGCGTCGAGTGTGCTGACGTTGGCTTCCCCGCAACGACGGCGAAGCGGCGGATTGTGCCCCGCGGATGAATACGTAATCTGTCGCGTTTGGGGATCATAGACCGCGTAAAAACCAGTCACGAAAATGCCGCTCTTCGAGGTGAATCGCTGCGACAGGTGCCGGTTCAGATGATTCAGGAACTGACTCGGCGGCTCGTGCGAACCGGTGTAGGTGTGTGCGATCGTGTGCATGATCGACATCACGACCGCAGCCGGCGTGCCATGACCGCTGACATCGGCAATGAAGATCCCGAGCTTGCCGTTCGGCAGCGGGAAGAAGTCGTAGTAGTCGCCGCCGGCTCGCTGCGAGGTCTCGTAGTACGTGGCCAGTTCAAGTGTCGGTACGTACGGAATCTCCTCGGGCAGCAGGTTCCGCTGGATGTCGCCGACGGTTTTGAGTTCGCGGTCGACCGATTCGTAGGCCTTCTTGAGCTGGCGGGCCAGAATCAGATTCTGAATTGCCCGGCCGAACAGGTTCGACAACCAGACCAGAGCCGGCAGTTCTTCCTGAGAGAAGCCGTTCTTCTCTTCCTTCAGACCGACAATCATGTGGCGGGCGACGCCGTTTTCGAACAGCGGAACGGCTCTCAATGAGCCGATCTCGTGCAGATACGGAAGATCGCCCTCGTCCACAACATGGTCGAGGTCGTTGATGATCGTCGGCTGTCCTTCAAGGCAGAGCCGCTTGAGGATGCCGGAGGTCAAGGGATGAAACCGATGCGTGTTCCCCCAGGGATGGATTGGATTCTCCCAGTCATCCATCATGGCGACTTTGACGTCGCCGGACTCTTCGTCGGTCAGAGTCAGCATCAGCGCTTTGTCGACCGGATAGATGTGACGAATGCGCGAGGCGTATTCCCGGAAGACATCGTCAGGATCATCGTGCACGCTGATGGCCCGCATCGTCTCCAGGATATCGGAAAGCTGGCCGGAGAACGCATACGACTCCAGAGGAGGAGTCAGTTCATCGAGTTCCATCCGCTG
This sequence comes from Planctomycetaceae bacterium, assembly GCA_017795105.1. Lineage (GTDB taxonomy): Bacteria > Planctomycetota > Planctomycetia > Planctomycetales > Planctomycetaceae > Rubinisphaera. The sequence goes on along the minus strand of CP051247.1, from coordinate 2,303,095 downwards.
TTGACTCATGGGTTTTCTCGCAAGTCGAAGGCTGCCATTTCCCGGTGATCGCGTACATACACGATCCCGTCCGCCAGGGCTGGCGGGTTCCAGACTTTCGTGGCATTGGGCAGGACGGTCATCGTCGCCAGCTGGCGAAATTCGGTGGGATCGGCTGCTACAATGTTTAACGTGCCATCTTCGGCCAGGATCACAAGAAGTTCGTTCGTCAGCAGCATTTGCCCGTGGCCATAACGGCCCGACTTCCAGCGTTTGTCGCCGGTCAGCGGATCGATACACATCAAAATGCCTTCGTCCAGTCCGAACACATGGTCCGAGTGATAGATGGCATTGGCAAATTTACTGCGGAGGACGCGGGTGTCGTGCCAGACTTTGCTGTCCGTCCAGTTGTCATCCTTCTTCTGCACATCGACGAGAGCACTCCCCATTCCATAAGACGCTGAAATGAAGATGTGGTGACCGTCGTTGAGCAGAATCGGTTGAGCGGCATTCACACCGGCTCCGTTCTTGTGTTCATAATTCCAGAGCCGGCGTCCGGAGAAAGGTTCGTAGCTGGTCAGGCCAAATCCGTCGAACATCACAATTTGCTCGACGCCGTGAATGGTCATGATGTCTGGCGAACTGTAGCCGGCATAGCTGGTGCTCTGTTCCGCGGTGTATTCCGTTGTCCCTTCGGCTTGCCAGATTGTCTCACCCGTTTCCCGATCGAGGGCGACCAGGCCGTCACCCACGGGACCACCGACGTTCACGATCACCATGTTCTGATAGACAAGGGGACTGGAGGAGATGCCCCAGGTCACGTTGGGAACTTCGAGTTCTTCCAGCAGGTTTCGCGACCAGACCGGCTTTCCGGTCCAGAAATCGAGGCAAACGACATCGCCGCTCGCTCCGGCCGAATAGACCTGGCCATCGACTACAGTCGGCGTCGTGCGGGGGCCGAGACCGCCCATGGCTTCGTAGAACCGTGCCTCATAGGCATGCTTCCACTTCAGCTGGCCGGTTTCGGTGTCGTAGCAGGTGATTGCTTCCTGAGTCTCCCGCTGTTCGAGCGTGATCAGCGAATCGCCCACGACCGCCATCGAAGCGTAGCCTTCGCCGACACTCGTTCGCCATAACTCTTTGGGGGGATTCTGTTGCCAGTTCGTTTTGATGGCGGGGCCGACAACGATTCCATCCCGGTTCTGACCGCGATAAGCGGGCATGTCGGTCGCCGTGACGATGAACGGCTTATCTTCACCCGCGAGTTCGGCCGTCTGGACTTCCTGAAGCTGAGCCTTCGGCTCCCAGCGATAAACGAAATCGGCCTCCATATCGCCGCTGAATTCGACCGAGCGGACCGAAGCGGCCCACCCGATGCCGACCAGAACGAGCGGAATGATAACGGTGAGCACCGTTCGCCGTGAAAAATAGGAGAGAAAGCAGAACCAGACGGCCAGCAGAATTCCGAGCAGGCCGGCCAGTGAAAAGGTCAGCAGATTGACAACCGCCTGCCCATGAATCGGATCGAACACGAAACGAGCCCAGATCAGTCCGAGTCCCAAAATGACGATCGAAGAGACCGGCATTCCCCAGGCTCGATACCAGTTGCGTTTCTTCGGCTCTACGGACGCAACGTCTTCGGCCGGGGAAACAGGGGCGGGGGATTCGGTGAGCGACTCGTTCATCAGCGCGGTCCTGGAGGGTTGTGGTACGAGCGCGGAAGGTCAGGGATGACCCTTGTCCCGAACGTCCTGTTCAGAATTCAGCCGCACCGAGTGACCGAACGATTTTAGACCGGCCCCATCAACCGGGAAACCCCCAAAACGGGGATCGTCGTCGGCCCGGCACCTGAAGAATCAAGGCATATTGATGTGAGTCGGGATTTTCGACCAGACCGAACAAGGTATGATGGAGATTGCAAACTGAATCCGCGAAGTTGTCGTTCCGCCGACCTTGCATCGGGAGAAGTGAGGCGAAACAATGGCCGATGCGGTTCTCATATTCTCTTCTCTAGCGGAAACGCAGCTGTGAAATTAAGCCAATTGCGAAAAGCGGTTCTTCCAAATGCCCGTCGGGAGTACCCTCTCTACGGTCCGGAAGAGCTGCAGAAGCTGCGTCGAGCGACCCACTTCAACGCCCGTTTGATGGATGAATTGCGAACGCATGTTCGCCCGGGAATCCGCACCAGCGAGCTCGATGAGATTGCTTTCGTCTTCACTCGGGATCATGGGCACACTCCGGCCTGCCTGGGGTACAAAGGCTACCCGAAGTCGATTTGTACCAGCATTAACGATGTCGTCTGCCACGGAATTCCAGACGAGACCGAACTTCAGGACGGCGATATCGTCAATCTGGATGTGACGACCATCGTGGATGGCTGGTTCGGCGATCAGTCGGAAACGTTTCTGGTCGGCGAAGTCAGCGACGAAGCGCGAGCCGTGACACAGGTCGCCTTCGATGCTCTCTATGTCGGGATTCGAGCGATCGAGCCAAACGGCACGGTCTACGATATCGCCAGTGCGATCACGCGGTATGCCGAAGAGCGCGGCTTCGGCGTGGTGCGAAACTATCAGGGCCACGGCATCGGTCAGATGTTTCATCAGGAACCGGGTGTGCCGCATTACCCGCACGAATCTACACGCCGCAATGTGATCGTCCCCGGCTGCTCGTTTACCATCGAGCCGATGATTAATTCCGGCCGCCCGGAAACCATTCTGGAACGCGATGGATGGACGGTGCGGACCAAGGACCGTGGTCTCTCGGCTCAGTTTGAACACCAGATCTATATGACGGAATCTGGACCAGAGATCCTGACACTGACAGAGAACGGGCCCCAGGAAGGGCATCAGTTCTAACTCGGTGGCCGGTTTTGACACCGCGATATCGGGCGACTTACTTCCTCTTTGATCGAACATTATGAACGAACATATCGAGATCGATGGAGTCACACTCCATCTGTCCCAGCCCGATAAGACATCCAGCCCGTGGATTGGCCAGGCAGAAGTGCTCAAGCAGATTCTGGCCTGCTGGCTCGTCGTCGACAAGCAGGATCTCCCGCTCGCCCCGCGACTGGTCGGAACGCCGGGGATTGGAAAGACAACGCTGGCTCTGGCCGCCGCCCGTGAACGTCAGCAGTCGGCTTTCATCTATCAATGCACGGCTGATACGCGTCCGGAAGACCTCATCGTGACTCCCGTGCTCGGCGAAAAGGGGACGATTCAGTATCACGCCTCCCCGTTGGTTTCGGCCATGATTACCGGCGGCGTCTGCATTCTGGATGAAGGCAACCGGATGAACGAGAAGTCGTGGGCTTCGCTCGCTCCGCTGCTCGATCATCGGCGCTACGTCGAGTCGATCGTGGCTGGCATCACGATTCAGGCGCATCCCGAATTCCGGTGTGCGGTCACGATGAACGACGATGAATCGACGTTCGAAATTCCGGACTACATTCTGAGTCGTCTGCAGCCAACACTGCTTTTGACCTATCCGTCTCGCGAAGACGAGATGAATATTCTCAAGTATCATCTTCCGTTCGCCGACGACGATCTGCTGAACCTGACCGTCGAGTTCCTGCAGAAGTCGCACGAGTTGAAGCTCGACTTCTCCACCCGAGATGGTCTCAATGTGTTGCGTTATGCGTTGAAGCGTATCGCTCAGAATCCGGAGCATCCGCTGGCGAAAGATACCGCGTGGCGGGAATCGCTCGAACGCTGTCTCGGCGATGAGGCGATGGATCTGGAGTCGCTGGCCAAACGCAAGAATCAGTCCCTCGGCGGCAACGTCCTGCCCATGGGGCTGGGCGATTTCTTCTTCGATCCCAACGATCCGCTGCATCCCGACTTCGACGAAGACGACGATGATGACGACGACTTCGACGACGAGGACTAACGACGTCCCTGTCGCGTAGGAGTCGATCTCCGGGTGGCTCCGAAGTCTCCGCTCAGGGCCAGAATGTTCCGCAACGGCGAAGGCCGGTGATTGAGCGCAGATACAGATACGTCTGCACGGGCAATTGATCGTACGGCGGTTCAAGCTGAATTTGGGTCCGCGTGTAGAGATCTATGTCGACCCCTTCAACTTCGTCGAGCACGGACCACATCTCGGCTTCGACTTCGTACAACTCTCCGTGGATCTGCTCGCCCGTTTCGTGGCGGATCATCGCAGGGTACTCGCCGACATCGAAAAGCAGGTAGCCGGATTCGGTTCGAGCCTTGTCGATGAACCGGGCCTTTCTCATGTGGTGAGCGCGGCAAAACCCTCGCTTCAGGGTGCCGTAGACAAAGACATACTCACTCACGACCGTTCCTCCGCCATTCTCCTGCTGTGCGAGCGCGATTGTAACGATTGTAGCGAATTGCGAACCGGGGCGAGATAGCTTCGACCTGTCCTGTCCTGAGCGTGTTGCCGGCAATTCGCAAAATCCGTGTCGTGTTCCCGACAGGGCTCTCTTTTGGACTCACACCCGATATCGAAGAAGTTCGATACGCGCTTATGGTACGACGTGAAAAGTCGCTCTCGTCGTCACCAGTGACGGGACTGATACGGTCGCCCCGGTTTCTGTACATGGGTTTCCTGTGCGGATCATCACGGCCTGAATGTCTCGTCGCAACGTTTCGCCCCGGGCCGGCGGGACGGTTTCGCGTTCTCAGTGAGGGAACGTCCCTTCGCCCATTGAAATGAAGACTGGTCGGGCCGATGCGGCTGTCTGCCCGTCTGGAGTATGCATCAGTGCTTGGAACGATTGAGAATTTCTATCAGCGGCACAGTCGGCATCTGCTGGCGGCTCTGATCTTTTCGTTGCCATTCCTGGTTTACGAAGCCGCCCGCATTCCGACGAACAACGATGTCGAAACGTGGCTCCCGGCTCAATCGGAACTCAAGCAGCGTTACGACCGATTTCGGGAAGACTTCGGCAGCGAAGAGATGATCGTTGTCGGCCTGAAGAACGGAGCCGACGAAGAGCGGCTCGTCTCGGCGCTGGCCGATCGGCTCGAACAGGTTCCCGGTGTTCGCCAGACTTGGGATTCGACGCGCTTCCGTCAGATGATGGAAGAACTGCAGGTTCCCGAGGCGACGATTCAGGAACGGCTTGTCGGCATGACCGAATCGGCCGATGGTGAGTTTCTGGCCATTCTCGTCCTGCTCAGCCAGGAGGGTACGGCGGCTCGGGAGAACGTCGTCTCCGGCATTCGTCAGGAACTCGAGTACTGCCAGATCCCGCAGAATCAGTATGCACTGGCTGGCGGACCGGTCATCGTTGCGGAGCTTGATCGGCTCGGCGGGCAGAAGAACAACCGCAAGTTCTTCATGATGACACTGCTGCTGGGCTTCCTGATGCTGCTGGGCATCGTTCGCGACTGGCGAATCAGCTGTGCGATGATGCTGCTTACCGTCTGGGCCATACAGGCGACCACAACGGGAGTGAAGTGGTTTGCCGGAGAGATGAACTTCATCCTCGGCGCCCTGCCGGTCATGGTGATGGTCTTTACGCTCGCGATCGCCATCCATTATCTGCACTATTACGATGCCGTCCGTCGAAAGCCATACGCGGTCGGACGCGGGCTGCTCTCGGCGTTGCGTCCCTGTCTGTTCGCGACGCTGACGACGACGATCGGACTGGCCAGTCTCGGTTTAAGCGACATCATGCCGGTGCGGCAGTTCGGCTACGCCGCGTCGCTGGGTTGTATCGTGGCTATGCTGACGGCGCTCACCGCGATGCCGGCCATCGTGGTTGCTTTCGGCTTCAATGGATTCGGCGAGACCCGTTTGCTCGAATACCAGCGTTCGATCTTCCGCGGCATTCTGCGGCATCGGGTGGTCTCGGTCGTGGTTCCGTTGATTGTCGTGACCGCAACGGGCATCGCTGTGCCAGAACTGCGCAGCCGCCTGGAACCGCTCGACTTCCTGCCGGCCGCCAATCAGGTGCTGACCGACGTCAAGGAAGTGCAGAACCGGCTGACGACGCTCGACTCCATTGAAATCGTGATCGATTTCGACGGCGAGGAGGATCACTTCCTGAATCGGCTCGATCGCGTCCGCACGATCGAAGCCATTGTCGCCAAGCATCCGTGGGTGCGGCGGACTTCCTCGCCGGCCAGCTTCTTTCCGACCGTCGATGAGATGCCGGAGTCGACGCACGAAATTGGATCGCTGCTGAAGACCGCGAAGTCGCGGGCGGGCGAGAGCGACTACCTGGCGTGCGGGCAAAGGTTCTGGCGAATCTCGGCGCGGATTGAGCCTGAGGCACGCGAACATCAGGCGGAGATGGTCGAAGAACTCCGCAACCAGCTGGCGGGCTATTCAGTCGTGCTGACCGGACTTTCCCCGCTCGTAAAGCAGGCACAGAACCAGATCTTCGAAGGGTTCTGGTCGAGTTTCGGCACGGCGTTCATCATTATTACTGCCGTGATGATGCTCGCGCTCCGATCGGTGACAACCGGGCTGTTCGCGATGATCCCGAACCTGACCCCGCTGTTGATGGTGTTCGGCTTGCTGGCATGGTTTGGGATTCCCATCGACATCGGCATGATGATGACCGGCAGTATCGCGCTGGGAATTGCGGTCGACGGAACTTTCCACTACCTTGTTCACTACGAGAAGGAATTCCGTTCCGATGGAAACTCGGCTCGCGCCTCCGAATATGCTCTGGTGCATACGGGGCCGGCGATTGCCGAGGCAGCCGTGATTGCGGCCGTTGGAATGCTGGCCCTGGGGTTCAGTCAGTTCGCACCGACATCTCGGTTCGGTCTGTTGATGTCGGGGCTGCTGGTGGCCGCCCTCATTGGAGATCTGGTCCTTTTGCCGGCCATGCTGGCCCTGCGACCGTCCCGACGTCGGGTGGCTGAGCCTGAATCCGCCGTCGAAGAGACCGAACTGCAGCTCAAGGGACCGCATAAGAGGACATTTGCGCCCTCTTCCCATTCCGCTGCGGTTCAGTAAGATCAGTCGAGCCGCTTTCCGCTTGCGGAGGCTCCAACGCACAGGGACGCGAGGTAACTTCAGCCTCAATCTGCAAATCGAGCCAGATCGTGCAGATCGGCAGGGATCGTGCCGCAAATCAATTCTGTTCCCCACATGCATGAACGTTTCGCGCGTTCACGGTCGAATTCAATCCACAGTTTGTTGACATCCGCAGGGTTTGTCGGAAACTTGTTATATTGGAGAGAATAGCGGCCATGGGATACTTTGAATGATCAACGCCACCAAACCCGACACACAGTACCTGCTGCTCACCGGAGCGACCGGCCTGCTTGGCCGTTACCTGATGCGTGACCTGGCTTTAGCGAATATTCCGCTGGCCGTGGTCGTGCGTCCATCGCGGCGTCAGTCGGCGCAATCCCGTGTCGATGCCATCATGAGTTACTGGGAGTGCGAGCTTGGCCAGGACCTGATGCGACCCGTTGTTCTGGAAGGCGAGCTTTGCGAGGATTCGCTCGGTCTCGAACCGGAAGATATCCGCTGGGCGATCGACAACTGCCGGGGCGTCATTCACAACGCCGCTTCCCTGTCATTCGTGAGCACGGGGCCGGATGCCGAGCCGTATCGCTCCAACGTGGGCGGCACCGCCAATGTGCTCCGCTTCTGCCAGGAAGCGGGAATTCGCGAGTTCCACCACGTCTCGACCGCTTACGTCTGTGGGCTTCGGAAGGGGAAGATTCTCGAGACCGAACTCAACGTGGGCCAGGAATTCGGCAATCCGTACGAAGAGAGCAAGGTTCAGGCCGAAGAGATGGTCCGGGCGGCTGACTTCATTGATTCACTCACGGTTTATCGTCCGGCAATTATCGTGGGCGATTCTGAAACCGGTTTCACCAATACGTTCCATGGCTTCTACGCAGCCGTCCAGCTGGTTCATACTCTGGCCAGAAACAATGAAAAGGGACGCGAGACCGGCTATGCCGATTCGTTCCCGACCCGCGTGACCCTCGATGGCGCTGAACGCAAAAACTTCGTTCCGGTCGACTGGGTCTCGGCTGTCATGGCTCACATCCTGTCGGACCGCTCGCTGCACGGCGACACGTATCATCTGACGCCCCGCAATGCGGTTCAGGCGAGAACCGTGCACTCCGTGCTTCAGGCCTCCAGTCGCTTCTTCGGTTCGAGCATGGTGGGCCCCAATGCCGAGGTGCCCGATCAGACCGAGATGGAAGGCTTCTTTTACGAGCACATCCATGTCTACAATTCGTACTGGCGCGACGATCCCGTCTTCGACAGCACGAACACGCTTCGGGCCGCCCCGCATCTTCCCTGTCCGCACATGGACTACAAAATGCTGCTGTTCCTCGCCCGTCAGGCGATCAAAATGAACTTTACGTGGCGTGACAAACCTTCGGTCCAGGAAGCCTCGAGACTAACCGTCAACGCCCGTTGAGTGACCCCGTAGGCACACCCCCGTAGCGGCGGCATCCTGCCGGCGAGTGTGCACGGCCGTCACCCAACGCGAGTGGAGTCTCTACTCCGGCCCGGCGGATAGCTGAGACGTCACCAGACAGTGGCCGCACATTAGGCAGTCAACGACCTTTCGGCGGCAAGATGCCGCCGGTACGTTTCTGCTCGCCAAATCTCATCGGGCTTTCGCGGTTCACCCCCCGTAGCGGCGGCATCCTGCCGCCGAGTGCGCGCGGCCGTCACCCAACGCGAGTGGAGTCTCCACCCCGGCCCGGCGGATAGCTGAGACGTCACCAGACAGGGACCGCACATTGGGCAGTCAACGTCCTTTCGGCGGCAGGATGCCACCGGTACGTTTCTGCTCGCCAAATCTCATCGGGCTTTCGCGGTTCACCCCCCGTAGCGGCGGCATCCTGCCGCCGAATGTGCGCGACCGTCACCTATCGCGAGTGGAGTCTCTGCCCCGGCGCGGCGGATTGCTGGAGACGTCACCAGACAGGGACCGTGCATTAGGCAGTCAACGTCCTTTCGGCGGCAGGATGCCGCCGGTACGTTTCTGCTCGCCAACTCTCATTGGGCTTTCGCGGTTCACCCCCGTAGCGGCGGCATCCTGCCGCCGAATGTGTGCGGCCGTCATCCAACGCGAGTGGAGTCTCGACCCCGGCCCGGCGGATTGCTGGAGACGTCACCAGACAGGGACCGCACTCCGGGCAATCAACGACCTTTCGGCGGCAGGATGCCGCCGGTACGTTTCTGCTCGCCAACTCTCATCGGGCTTTCGCGGTTCACCCCCCCGTAGCGGCGGCATCCTGCCGCCGAGTGTTCGCGGCCGTCACCCCAACGCGAGTGGAGTCTCTACTCCGGCCCGGCGGATAGCTGGAGACGTCACCAGACAGGGACCACACTCTAGACAGTCAACGTCCTTTCGGCGGCAGGATGCCGCCGGTACGTGTTGCACTTCGGGGCCGTGTCTTTATTGGCTGTCGTTCGCCGCCTCTTCAATGCGATAGAGATCGGTTGCCGTGCGGAGGTAAAGCGTGTTTCCCACAACGGATGGCGAAGCTTTGATCAGACCGTCGAGTCGGTTGACCTGGAGAAGTTCCATGTCATCGTCGGGGGCGAGGACGGAAATCTTGCCTTCTTCGCTGCAGAAATACAGACGGTCATTGGCGTAGATCGGGGAGGCCGAGTATTTGCCGATGAGACGTCGCTTGCCGAGCACGTCGCCAGTCTCACAGTCGAGGCAGGCAATCAGGCCCGCTTCATTAATGCTGAACAGCTTTCCGTCGACGACAATCGGCGAGGGGACCGTGCTCACGCTGCGGGTGTAGCGCCACTTCACTTGCGATTCGGTCACATCGCCTGAGCCGCCCGGCTCCACGGCCAGCAGTTCGGTTTCAAAGAAGCCGGTGCAGAGAAAGACCTTCTCCTCGGTGGTCACGGGGGCGGGGACGTTCGAGAAGCCGATGTAACGCACATGCCAGAGTTCCTTGCCGGTCGCCGGCTCATAGGCATGCGCCTGATCGGGCCCCGGGCTGATCAGGAGATCGCGGCCCTGGTAATTCCAGATCAGCGGAGTCGCGAATGCCCGGTGGGTAATCGTGTTCTCCCGGAGCGGGGCGGAACGAGTGGTCTTCCAGACTTCCTCGCCGGTCTTCTTGTCGAGCGCGACCACGAACTGCACGTTGGCGCCGTCGCAGGTGAGAATCAGCAGGTTCTCATACTGAATCGGAGAACTGCCCGGCCCTCCCTGATGATCGATGTCGAAAGAGTCGTTCTTCCACAGGACCTTGCCGGTTCGATAGTCGATGGCTGCCGTGCCGAAGGTCCCGAAATGACAGTAGACGCCATGCTCGTCGATCACAGGCGTTGGCGAGGCATAGCTGTTGTCGTCGTGAATCTTCTCCGGCTGCTCGACCTCGAAAAGTTCGATCTCGTGGCGAATGGAACCGGTTTGCGGATCGAGCCCGATTGCATACAACCGCAGCTTTTTCGTGGGCTCTTCTTCGAGAATCGCAGTGGTCAACCAGAGTTGATCATTGAAGGCCACGGCCGACGACCAGCCTTCACCGGGGATGGCCTGTTTCCAGCGGACGTTCGTCTCTTCATCGAACTTCAGCGGGATTCGGGAATCGGCCGCATGTCCCTGGCCGCCAGGACCTCGAAACTGAGGCCAGTGTTCCGCCGCGGCGAGAGGCTGCAGGAAAAGGACAAGAATGAGCAGGCCGAGCGACTTCTGCAGCAGACATGACATGAGTGTTCCTCCGGAATGAAAAGAACCGCGGGAGAACCGCGGTTCAGGAGGAAACACTGTAGCACCTGCGAATCTCTGGTGCCAAGACGGAATTCGTCAGGCAGCCGTCCGCACTTCTTCGGGAACGACTTCGGCGTCGTCGATGGCGACGTAACGCTCGACCACGTTCCAGAGGGAGCTGGCGATTTTGTCGGGAGGACTGTTCAACGTCTTCTGCAACTGCTGCAGGTCGGCGTGGATCTGCCCCATGGAGGGAGCATGGCCGGAGCCGAGAATGATCTTCTCGTGCACCTTGGGAGCACCCTGTTCATGTTCGTAGAACAGTTCTTCGTACATCTTCTCACCCGGCCGAAGTCCGGTGAATTCGATCTCGATATCGTCCGGGTAGTTCAGGCCGGAGAGGGCGATCATATCACGAGCCAGGTCGACAATCTTGACCGGTTCGCCCATGTCGAGGATGAGCACTTGTCCCGATTGTCCGACGGCTCCTGCCTGTAGCACGAGCTGAACGGCTTCAGGAATAGTCATGAAGTAGCGGACCATGTCTTCATGCGTCACGGTGACGGGGCCACCCCGTTCGATCTGCTGGCGGAAGATCGGCACGACGCTTCCGACCGAGTTCAGCACGTTGCCGAAGCGAACGGTGATGAAGGACGTCTGCGATCCCTGAGACATGGCCTGCAGATACTTCTCGGCCAGCAGTTTGGTCGCTCCCATGACGGAAGTCGGCCGGACCGCTTTGTCGGTCGAGATCAGGACAAAGCGTTCGGCACCGTGCTTATGGGCGGCATCGACAACGGCTTTGGTTCCGATGAAGTTGTTCCGAATCGCCGCGTAAGGATTGTCCTGCATGAGCGGAACGTGCTTGTAAGCGGCGGCATGAAAGACGTGTTCGGGGCGATGCGTATTGAAGACCCCGTTCAGGGCGTCGGCATCGAGAATGGTCGCGGTCACATAGTGCAGTTCGGTGTCGCCGCAGTCCTGTCGGGCGAACTCGCGTTCCATCTGGAAGACGCCGAACTCAGAGTGATCGTAGATGATGAGCTTGGACGGTTTGAAGCCGAGGATCTGACGGCACAGTTCGCTGCCGATGCTTCCCGCTCCGCCGGTCACGAGCACGCTTTTGCCGGTGATCGAATCGGCGATGCTGTCGAGATCGAGTTTCGTCGGCGGTCGTCGCAGCAGGTCGTCGATATCGAGTTCACGAACGGCGAGGCGGAAGCGGCCTTCCACGATTTCTTCGACGGTCGGAATCTTGTGCACATCGATATCGGCTTCCTGACAGCGATGCAGCAGATCCCGCACAACGCGACCTGATGTCGTCGTCGGAACGAGAATATGTTGGACCTTTGCGGTTGTCTTGGGACTCCAGCATTCTTCCAGCGAATGAACCGGCTGTCCGCCAATCAGCGATCGCTGACGATCTGGTCCGGGATCGATAAAGCCGGTCACTCGAAAGCGGCCGAGATGTCCGTTGCTCGCCATCAGCATCTTCCAGATGCCGATCGCGGTTTCGTCGGTGCCGTAAATGAGAGCTGATTCGGTCGGTTGCTGACGCTCAGCGACGTTTCGCTTCGCCCAGAGCAAACGGCAGCCAACACGGAAGCCCATGATGAACAGCATACTGAGCATCGTATCGATGAGCAGCACCGATCGAGGCAGAACCATGGCCCGCGGGGCGTCGAGATAGTAGATCGTTAACAGCAGAGCAGCAGAGGCTCCGCAGACACCGGCAGTGACCAGGCCATCCATAACGGAGGCATGGCGATACGAGCGTTTCCATTCGCCGACGAACCCGATGAGAGCCAGCTTGGCGACGACGACCAGCGGAGCTGTTCGCAGAAACCAGGACCATTCCGACGCCCCCATCGCGAAGTCGAATCGCAGACAGAACGCGAAGAACAGCGAGGCTGTCAACACGAGCGTATAAACGGGGAGAATGATGGCCAGTCTGTGGCGCATGCGTCACGCTCCAGTTTTCGTCAGGAAGAAAAAGACCGTGGGAAAGATGCGACATCTTTCCGGTGCGAAATCGCGGGGAGAAGACGTGAATCACGTCGTCGGACGTGAGGTCGGGCGGAGTTGTAACGGGAATATGCAGGTGCGTCCAGATTTTACGGAACTCTGCCTCAAGTCGGTCGGTAGAATTACCGAGTGGGGAGATGGTGATCTGAGGGATGGATTGCGTAAGTATTGGATATTTCAGCGGATGGGACGATTTCGTCGTCTTAGGGACCAGACGCCGGCAAGTAGCCAGATTGTAATTCCTGCAACGGAAAGGATGCCGCCGACGCGAAGAGCGGTCGGTTCATAGCTCCAGCGGATCAAATGTTCGCCAGCTGGTACCTCGACGCCCCGGAACATTCCTTCGATGCGAATCGCTTCAGCCGGCTTCCCGTCGATCGTGACCGTCCAGTCGTCGTTGAACAGTTCCGTCAGAATGAGTCTCTGAGCAACGGGCGTGGTTGCGGACAAGTCTATCTGATGGGGAGTGCCCGACTCCCAGCGAATCGTGGCTCCTGCCTGCGGATTGGTCCAGGCGACGCGTCCCCGGCTATCTGTAACCTCGGAAAGGTAGAGCGGTTCCGGGCGGCCCCACGCAGCGTTCAGCAGAGGGTCGATGCCCTGCCAGACGAGGCGAATGTCGGGGCTGTTGGGTTCCGGCGGGCTGAAGCCGAGAATGTGCGTGACTCCGGCGTTCCGTAACCAGGTCAGTTGCTCGGGGGTGAACGTCTGCCAGGGGGAATCGGCTTCGGTTTCCGGGACGGGATAGGTCAACTGCGGATCGAAGTACTCTTCCGGGCCCAGCCCGAGATAGACCGGTGTCGCCGCGATGCCGGTGATGGTCGGCAGGTTCGGCCCCGGGGCGAACAGCCGAGCGGGAGGAGAAGCGTCTTTCAGGAATTGCCGAATGGGACTCTGTTCAATTCGTGTGAGCGGAGTCTCGGCAACCATGAACGCATACGTGATACGCTGACTGACCAGAGAGAGGTCGATCAATGTGATCACACCGATCAGCACGACCAGAACGGCTCCAAAGGGGTCGGGAAGCTTCGACCGGAGTTGATCGAGCCCGTACCCCGCCCAGAGAGCCGCGGCCAGCGTCGTAACGAGCCCGAACCGGCCGGAACCCCGGAAAAATCCGAAGCCGGGGAGATGCTGAAACCAGGGAATCAGCCAGCCGGTTGCGTAGATTGCTGCGAGCAGGCCGAGAAAGCCAAGGACCGCCAGAGACCACTGCTGTGGAGTTCGCGGGCGGAAGAGCCAGACTCCGGCATAGATCGCGAGAAGACAGGGAAGCAGGCCGAGGTACAAATGGGCTTCCACTGGATTGGTCGCAGCAGGGAAATCGAGCGACGTCTTGCGGTTCAGGCGGTTATTCAAGTCGACAGCATCGCCATACCAGATCCAGGGCACGATCATCTGTGAGATGTAACGTGGCGGGATGTGTCCGTAGCCGGGGTCGAAATCAGCCGAGCTCGAAGTCTCCCGCTGACTGTTCTGTTTCAGCGACCACGTCGGCAACAACTGCACACTGGCCAGCATGAAACCAAGAGCCACGGCAACCGCCGGGCCAGCCAGCCATTTGAAGCGTTGAGAGAACGTCGGAGGAGCCGGCTGGTCTTTGCTCTGTAGCCGATCCCGCAAAAAGACTTCCGCCAGAGACCAGCCTCCCAGCGTGAGCAGCGTGATGAAAGCCAGGTGATAATGCCCCGGCAGCAGTTGCAGGCAAAGGGCCCCGGCCAGTAACCAGAGCCATCGAGCCTGATGGCTGCGAAAAAATCGGATCAGCAGCCACAGGTTCAGCGGCAGATAGATGCCGGTCACAATGGCCCATTCGAGGCAGCAGCGCGGGGCGAACCAGCCGTAGATGAAGGCCAGCGAAGCGAGCAACGCCGCGGGAAGCGACAGTCCCAGCTCGACGGCCAGCAGCGACATCGCCGCGAAGCCCAGAACATAGTGCAGCAGATGACTGACGTTATAAGCCGTGTTGACGCCCAGCAGGCTGTAGAGCAGCAGGTTCGGCGGGTAGTACGCCCCGGTCTGGCTCTCGGCGACCAGCGGGTAGCCATGTCCGACGAGATTGTTCCAGGTCGGCAGGATTCCCTCGGCGAGTTGCTCGGCGTAGAAGGCTTTCTGCGGGAAGTAATAGGTGTAAATATCGCCGCCGATTAGCCCGCCCCCCAGCCAGAGGTCGAGCCAGAACCACATTGTCAGTCCGATCGCGACCAGAAAGATGGCAACGAACTGTGACGAGAGGCGACTGGAAGAAGCCGTTTCAGAAGACATATCGGGCAGAATTAACGTGAGAAACTTTTCGCTCCCGGTGGGGAAGCAAACTTTCAGAGGTCGGCTGTCAGCCACTATAATCCGGGCGGCCGAAGGAAAGAACCTGCGTTATTGGAGGGCAGGCCACATCGGCTCAGGCAGTGTACGCTGTTTTCCGCGCTCGATACAGCGACCGACGGGCGGACAGTGACGAACATCAAGATCGAACGAGGAGGGATTTTCACGATGCCAACTGAAATGTCGGTTCACGCGAAACTGAGCGAAATCGCCAACAATCTCTGGTGGAGCTGGCAGCCCGAACTCGACGACATCTTTCGCCGAATCGACCCGCAGCGGTTTACCGAGCTCAGTCACAACCCCGTTCAGCTGCTCAAGGAATACCCGCCTGAAAAACTCGAAAAGCGGGCCCGCGAAGAAGTCCTGCACTCGAAAATCAACTGGGCCTACCGTCGGTTCAAAGAGTATCTCAAAAACCGCAGCACCTGGGGCGATACCCACGCCGGTCTGCTGAACTTCCGTCCGGTCGCCTATTTCTCGGCCGAGTTCGGAATGCATGAATCATTGCGCGTCTACTCGGGTGGTCTTGGCGTTCTCGCCGGCGATCACCTCAAGAGTGCTTCGGATCTCGGCGTCCCCCTGGTTGGGATCGGTCTGTTTTATCACGAAGGTTATTTCTCCCAGACCATCGACGAGAACGGCTGGCAGCAGGAAACTTACACCGAAGTTGACCCGGGCACGATGCCGCTGGCGCCGGTTGTCGACAGCGATGGCAAAGAGATCGTCATCTCGGTCGAAACGCGGCACGAGAAGATCTTCGCCCGCATCATTAAGGTTATGGTGGGACGCGTTCGGCTGTTTCTGCTCGATGCCAACATTCCGCAGAATACCGAAGAGAACCGCAAGCTGACGGCTCGTCTCTACGGGGGCGACCAGCGGACCCGAATCCGGCAGGAGCTGCTGCTTGGTATCGGCGGCGTCCGTGCTTTGCACGCCCTGGGAATCAATCCGCGTGTCATCCACATGAATGAAGGTCACTCCGCATTCGCCGGTCTCGAAGTGATTCGGCATAGGATGCATCACGATGGCATGACCTTCAACGATGCCCTGCAGGAAACCGCCGCGACAGGGGTCTTCACCACCCATACGCCGGTTGCCGCCGGTCACGACCGTTTCGATGGCGGTCTGGTCGATGAACACCTCGGTCCGATGGGCGATGCTCTCGGTCTCGATCATCACGGCCTGATGGCGCTCGGCCGCGTCGATCCGCAGAACCATGGCGAATCGTTCTGCATGACCGTCCTGGCCTTCAAGACTTCGCGTCGCGCCAATGCCGTGTCCAATCTGCACGGCGTTGTCTCCCGGAAGATGTGGGCCTGCCTCTGGCCATGGCGGAGCGAAGAAGAAGTTCCGGTCGGACACATCACCAACGGGGTGCATGTGAACTCCTGGCTGGCCACCCAGATGCGAGTCATCTACGACCGCGTTCTGCCAGCCGAATGGTATCTGCACACCGGGGAACCGGAAGTCTGGGCCGGGTTCGAGCAGGTCACGCCCGGTGAACTCTGGGAAACCCATCAGGCACTGAAAGCTCGCCTGATTGTTTACACGCGAAACCGTCTCATGAAGCAGGCGGCTCGCAAGAACGCCAGCGATGCTCAACTTGCCGAGCTCTCGGAGCTGATGGATCCCCGCGCGTTGACGATCGGCTTCGCTCGGCGGTTCGCTCCGTATAAACGAGCCGACTTGATCGTACACGATCCCGAACGGCTGGCTCGCATCGCCAATGACGCCAATCGTCCGGTGCAGTTCATCTTCTGCGGAAAAGCTCACCCGGCCGACGAATACGGCAAGTCGATTCTGCAACGCATCGTGAAGCTGTCGGAATCCAAAGAGTTCAAAGGCAAGATTGTCTTCCTCGAAGATTACGACATCAATTTCACCCGGCATCTGGTGCAGGGGGTCGATGTCTGGCTGAACAACCCGCGTCGTCCGCTCGAAGCCTCCGGGACCAGCGGTCAGAAAGTCGTGTTGAACGGCGGCCTGAACTTCTCGGTGCTCGATGGCTGGTGGGCCGAAGCCTACGATGAGATGAACGGCTTCGCCATCGGCGATGGTCACATCCACGTCAACAACGATATCCAGGATCAGCGGGATGCCGAGAGCCTCATCGAAGTGCTCGAAAAACAGATCGTGCCGATCTACTACGAGCGGGATACGGATGATCTGCCGCAAAGCTGGATCAGCCGGATGAAGCACTCCGTGCGAACGCTCGGCTGGCGCTACAACGCCGACCGCATGGTGATGGACTACGTGACCAACACCTACATCCCGGCTGCCGGCGGAACGTCTGCTGAAATGCGGATGATGCCGTAACCGACGGACTGCGACCGCGACAAACACAAAGCCTCAGCTTTTTAAAGCTGAGGCTTTGTCATTTCGCAAGCTGTTCTCTCCCTCTCTCTCGCCGCGGGTCGTGATCGCGGTCGTCACACCAGCACTTCGTGGAGTGGGTTCATCAGCAGGATTTCGCGTTTCCAGTGCGGTTCATGAATGGCCCAGCAGCGGGCGCGAATGTCGTCGAGAATGCGCTCGGTGTGGTGGCCTCGCTCGTGGGCTTCTTCCCAGCAATCCCGTTCGAGCGGGAGAAACTCCCGGCTGCAGTTGGCTCGATTCGCGCGGCGTTTGGTGATGCGCCCCTGATCGACAATCGTCATGCAACGGGTCGACTCCTGATCGAGCAGTCGATTGGCGATCAGTTCGTGGCTTGCCGTCGTGAAGATCGATTTCAGTTTGGGCAGAGATTCTTCGAGACGCTCGGCTTCCGGGAAGAAGGACGCGGTCGGCAACAGCAGCCTGCTGGCGAGCAGATTGGCAATTTGCTCACGGGTACCGGGCCCGCAGTCGTTCGGGCGGGCACCCAGAGTCCGAAAGACCTGGACAGCGAACGACTCGCCCAGTTCGTGGCAAACGGCCCAGTGGATCCGTTCGGGACGCTGATCGGGCTTGATGAAGATTGAACGCCGCACGCCGAACTGCTTCAGTCGGCCTCGAGTCGACTGCTGGCGATCGTAGATGACATCGAACCCGAGCCGATGCGCGAGTCGAAGTCCGTCGACCGCTCCGTGACCATACCCCCCATGTCTCAGGACGTCCTGAGCCACTCGATCCGCTGCCCGACACCACTCTTCTGTGCTCCACATCGTCTATTCCTTCCGCATTGAATCGCAGCTGGGATAATGTACAGAAAGGCGTGAGTGGAAATCAATACACGTGTCCGGTTTTTGCCTGTTGGGAAACGCATTTCATCCCCCGCCGCGGAAAAGGGTCAATCCGAGCAATGATCCGGACCGATAATTCGGATAACCGTTACAACTCATCAGGCTGCGCGCCCGGTCCGAACGCGACGACTCGGGGGGGCGGTCCTTCAGGAAATGATCGACGGAAATGGCTGTGCAACAGGAAACTTGCGCTCACGCGACTCCCGAACCCGCCTGTCCTCCTCTGCGACTGGCTGCGATTGCCGTACTGGCCGTAGTTGCCGGGATGGCGACGAACCGCTGGTTGTATGCGACTTCGAGCAACGACTACGTCGGTCATGTGCAGGTCGATTCGTTGACTGTGCGCGCTCCGGTCGATGGAATCCTGCAAACGTGGGAGGTCGCCGAGGGAGACACGGTCGATCCTCACCAACTTCTTTGCCGGATCGGCGGAGAAAACCTGAACCGACAGTTGCAGATGCAGCGACAGGAAACGGCCCGTCTGGCGGCTCGTCTGAAAACGTTGCAGGCTGAAGTCGACGTCAAACTGCACGAGCACCTGCGGACACTTGAAAGCGATATTTATCAGGCCGAGTTGCAGTCAGCCGATCTGCTGCAGAAACGGTACTACTATGAACTCGAAGCGATGGCCTGGCGGGATCTGCGGGAGAATCGCAAGACCGCCTCGCTGGAAACGCCGAACTACGACCTGAAGCCGAAGATGGAGAACAGCGGCGGCGAGGTCGGTGATCCGGTCATCAACGCGATGCTCAAGGAAGAAGCCGCGATCAACGCGATCGAGGCGACCGACGCTCAACTTGAGATCTGCACAATGCGTCTGGAAAAGCTGCAGAAGCAGAAAGAACAGATGCAGGAGAAAGTGCGTCAGGCTGTCGGCCTGTCCGAGGTCGAACTGCAGTTCGCTCAGGCCGAAGCGGATCTCAAAGAACTCGAAGGTCAACTCCAGCAACAGGTCGTGCATTCCCAGGCCGTGGGGACAATTGCGAATCTACGACGCCGCCCGGGCGAGTACGTGAAAGCTGGCGAAGTTCTGGCCGAGCTGTTCCTGATGGAAGAATCGTACGTCGTCGCCGATGTGCCGAGTTCGCACTCACACAATTTTGAAGTGGAGATGCCGGTTCGCTGCCGTTTCCCGAATGGCGAAGTTCGCACCGGTGTGGTCACTCGTGTTGCGGTTTCTGCAAATCAGAACAATTCAATTCCGGGGCTCGCCGAACCTTCGGTCCCGCTCCGCATTGAACAGACAGGCGCACTCTGGCCGGACATGCCCGTCGGCGGACAGATTACCGTCATCCGTTAGCAGAAGATTCCTTACGAACCGATTCGAGATGAAACTGCTTGACACCGAGCGACTGTTTGAGTCGCTCGAAGGCTTCGCGGGCAGCCTGCTCCTGTTCGGCAGACTGTTCACCACGGACGGCTCGGATCAGCAGATTCTTTGCCGTGTGCTCCAAGTCGATGAACTCGATCACCTGGGTCCGATAGCCGCTCATTTCCAGAAACTGTGCCCGCAGGGCGTCGGTTGTCAGGGCGGACAGTCGCTCGCGTAGAATCCCATGCTTGAGGATGGGAGCGAACTCTTCACTGTCGAGCTGATGGTGCAGCTCATGCTGGCAGCAGGGGACTGCGAGGATGACTTCGGCCTGTAACTCAATGCTCCTGGCGAGAGCATCATCGGTTGCGGTGTCGCAGGCGTGCAGCCAGATTGCGAGATCGAGTGGCGCCTCGATCGTGGCCTCTCCGATCTCCGCCGCCTGAAATCGAATGTCTTCGATACCGATCTTCTCGCGGATCTCTTCGCACGTTCGGATGACCTCGGGGTTCCGATCGAAGGCGTGAATTTCAACTTCGCGGCCGAGATGCGAGACGAGCACTTCGCGAATGGCGAATGTCAGGTAGCTCTTCCCACATCCATAGTCGACAACGCGCAACGGGCGCTCCCGTGTAAACCGATCGTCCAGATCGCGGATGAACTCGGCAAACCGGTTGATCTGCCGAAATTTCCGGTACATCGGCTTCTTCACATTCCCCTGAGGCGACATGATGCCGAGTTCCACGAGGAAGGGAACCGGCTGCCCCGGCGGGAAGATGTACTGTCGATCGGCATCGTGTTGGAGCGGAGCCGCAGCTTTGGGGGCGGAATTGTGACGATGAATCTGCAGTTGTCCTTTCTTGGTCAACTGCAGCTGCAGATCTTCCTCCTTCAGACGGATCAGCGCATTCCGGAAGTCGGTGGGGAAGAGAGTCGAGAAGCGATTGAGAGTTTCGTCCCAGCTCAAGTTCTCATGAGTCTGGCGTCGTGCTTTGTCGCGGCAAGTCCACTGCAGTTGCACGGAATCGCGAATCACGACGGGCCGCACGTCGTATCGGGAGGCGGGATTGCTGCTCTGTGCATGCCGCCCGGAAATCGTGAGGGAAACAATCTGGCCCATCACGTAGTAATCGTCCAGCTGCTGAAGGAATTCTGGAAGATCGAGACGGGCCATGGATTCATCCTGCGAGAGTCGGTGGGAAACGCTTGCAGGATGGTACCGGCCCGGGGAGCGAAGTCAAACCGACGCCGCCGCGGGACGCTCAAAGCGGCAACGTGGGAATCGATTCTTCGGCCATTCGCTCGCTTTGCGGCACGAGAATATTCAATCGCTGGGGGATCAGCTCGATTTCGATATCGCCAGCGTGCTCGATCTCCCCATCGATGGAAAGCGGCAGTGAGGTCTGGGATTGCAGGCGGACCTTATGGCACTTGTGAATGGTAACCGCTTCGTTCTCTTTGTACCGGCCGGCGAGATAGTCGGTAATGAGCATCATCCGATCGACGCTGTTCATCTCGTGGTACATCACGAAGTGCAGCATCGAATCATCAACCTCGGCTCCCGGGGCGATCTGAATTCCGCCTCCGCAGGCGCTGCTGTTGGTTACGAAACAGTTCGCAATCTCGACATCATGAGGCTCTCCTTCGTCGAGCGTGTAGCGGATCGGAAAACTTCGCTGATTCACGACCACATCGATCGACCCTTTGAGATAACTCAGTGGACCGAGCAGTCGTTTTTCCTCGGAGGTCAATTTTTCTGAGTACTCCGCGGAAATCCCCGCAGCAACCGTGTTGAAGAAAAAGCGGGTTTCGCCGTCCAGAATCAGTCGAGCGATATCGACACATCGTTCCTTGAGTTCATTGCTTTCGATCGCTGCCCAGGCTTCCCACGGCGATTTCGTCTGGCCCAGCGCGGCTGCAAAGTCGTTTCCCGTTCCCAGAGGAAGAACGGAATACGTCGCTTCGATCTCTTTTTCCACTGCGGCATTCAGCGAGCGATGCACGGTGCCGTCACCACCTGCGATGATGATGTGAGCCCCGTTCCCGTACTCATCCAAGGCTCGAGTCGTGGAGTCAGGTTGGTCAAGAATTACGACACGAGTCTGCTCGCTCTCGGTAATTCGCGCCAATAATGCTTCACTTGCATCGCTCTGACGCGCGTTGGGATTCCAGAGCACCAGTCGTTGGGATTTCATGGGAGACTTTCGAGACATCGGAGGGAAATCGATCGCGATCACTTCGCGGCTCGCGAGGGGACAAAGAAGCATCCCGCGTGCCAGATTCGCGAGTTGCGGGAGGAAACGAACGAAGCCCGCGTGAATCCCCCAGATTCGCCACGGGCTCCCCCCAGTTCGTTGGTGTCAGGTGTTCTATTTGCGGGCACTCACGTAGACCGCGTGGATGATCCCGGGGAAGAATCCCAGGACCGTCAGCACGACATTCAAGAGCAGATCTTTACTCAGTCCGGTTTCCAGAAAGACGCTGACCGGTGGTGCGACCACGGCCAGAAAGATCTTAATCAGATCACCCCAGAGCGAATCTTGACGCAGCGTAGATGTGCTCATGGGACGGACCCTTTTACGATGCAGCGAAGTCATCGGTTCACATCAGACTCGGACCCGACGTCCGAAGATCAAAGTTAACACGAACAGAACCAGGAAGACGAAGAACAGAATCTTCGCGATTCCCATCGAGGTGCCTGCCACACCCCCAAAACCCAGCATGGCTGCAACCAGCGCAATAACCAGAAACGTAAGTGCCCAGCCTAACATGTCGTTCCCCTTATTCTCACTTCAGTTGTATCTGTAAAAGGCCCAGCAACCCCAAATCGTTGTCGCTTTCGCAATGCTGAATTGCATCTTCCATGCCAGTTCTCCCCGGTCCGAGCGAGAATTCTCCTGCCCAGATGGTCCGGTTTCTCTGGATCAACATGGGGTGGGGCCGCATCAGACGGTGCGAATTTCAGCCGAACACCGCCGAGGCTGGAGTTTTAGCGAGGCGCAAGTGTTTGTTGATAAGAAGGTTGCGATCAAACAGGATGCAAGCCTTCATCGCCCGGAGGACGAATCGGCGATCCAAATCGCAGGGAATGCGGCGTGGTGCAGAAAGCGATGAGGTCCTGCACAATCGGCACAGGCTGGCGAGGGGAGAATCTGCTAAAGATTCGAGAAAACTTCAGAACTTCCCCTTGTCGCTCCTCAGAGATCTGATAGAGGTCGATTGAGCACCAGCGTGCGGTCTGATCGGTCGCCCGGGAACCGGCTGTGGGGCGGGGATACTGGCGGGGAATCTGCCATTTCGCATTCCGGGAGTCCAGCCCCCGCAGCAGTTAGCGTAAAGCGGCGACGGCAGGAGATGGACTTGCCGTCGCCTCCGATTCGTCTCTCTACTTCCGCAGCTTGCTGAAGTCGTATGTCTCCAGGTTTCTGGTCGCGGCAGCTTTTTTGGTCAGGATCGTGATCAGGTTGTCCTTCTCAGAAATGTGAGCCACCAGCGGGTCGGATTCCTCCTCATACTTGCTGATGATCGTATCAATTGCCTGCAGCGTCGTCAGATTCTCTTCCTGGTGGGTTTGTGGCATGTTCTTCGTGAACCCGGCCAGCTTCAGGGCATCTCCATCGATCTCGATTGGAATCTTGGCTTCGTCCGAGATGTAGGCGAAGGCTTCCTGCAGCGGCGTACGACGGAAATCGACATCCATCTTCGTCTGCAGCCGTTCGGAGAATGTCTTTGTCGCGGCGGTCTTGGGAGGCGGCGTGACGACCGCGGCGACAGAGAAGTCGGTCCGCGTCGATTCATCCCAGGTCAGCAGCGATCCCAGTGCCAGGTTGGGCCCCGCTTTCGCCGGCAGCAAACTGCCGAGCCTCACGAACTGTCCGTCGACGGCAACGGCCGTGGTCATCGACAATACTTTGAGCATGGCCGGGAAGCGGCCGATGATCTTCCGATAGCCTGACCGCTGCGGATTCATTTTCTGAACCGAGGTCAGCATGATTTCCGGTACTGCACTGAGTCGCTTCTGGTACTCCGACTTCAGCACGAACGGCTTCGTTGTGTTCTGACCAAGGACGGCCAGATCGGTGAAGAAGTCGTCATTCACATGCAGGCTCCAGGCCGCAGCCTGAGCTTCCGGCCCCAGCCAGCGAACCATCTTTTCAATCGTCAGGTGAGCGCTCGCCGGGAAGAGAGACTCCAGGTGCTGTTCGATGTCGGAAGGATCAAAGGCAAGCGTAACCAGACGTTGCCGGTCGGTCGCTTCCAGAATCTCCTCGATATGGCCGGCGGTAATGGCCGGAGCCGATTCGAAGCTCAACATGTCTTCTGCGTACTGTTTCGGGCAGAACGAGACCGTGCGGTCGTCGATAATCCGGTAGGCTCTTTCGCCAACGATCTGGATCTCCGGGTTGAATTCCTGGAACGCTTCGCCGGCATAGGCAGTCAGAAGATCGGCCCGCAGTTGAGGGGATTTCAGATGGATCACCGCCGCCATCTCCGGGGGCGTTCCGGACGGTCCAAGAATGAACCCGACGAGCAGTTCTTCGATCTCACTCGGCTGCTGACGGCAGACTTCGACGATCTGACTTTCCAGCCAGGTTCCCAGCGGGCCGAGCGACGCGCGGAATTCTGCATATCGCTGTTCATCGGCCCAGAGCTCGGCAGGGCGAAGATTGATCACGATCCGGATCCCGGCCGGGAGATGCAGCAACTGGATCGGCTGTCCATCGGTCGGGCTCTTGGAGAGCACGGGATCGAATCGCGTCACTTCCGAGGAAGGCGTTGTGTTCCCGGTTACGGGAGCGGCAGCCGGCGTGGGAGCCGCTGCTGGAGTCGTTGGCGATGTGTTGACCTGAACCAGCCCCGATTGCCCCGGCTGCATCTGCTGATAGATGAAGTATCCGCCACCGCCCACGATCGCCAGCATGACGACGACCACGATCCAGTTTCCGGAACTGCTTCGGCGTTTCCGGCGGCGGCGTGGCGTGACCGGTGTCGAGTCTTTGGCGATGTCTCCGAGCGGGGAAGGGGCGGTCTCTTCTGCAGCGAAGTTCGGCATGCCGCCGGTCGGTGCCGACGATTCACTTTCGAGGAACGAAAGCGGATTGGCAGCGGGTTCGGCGGACGCGGCCGGCTCTCCAATGAGCGAGGAAAACGTCGGCTCCTGTGCAGGCGGAGTCGGTGGCGTTGTCGGTGGAGCAGGGGTTGGCGAGGGTGTCGGTGCAGGCGTCGGCGAATCGGGAATCCACTGCACGTTCTGTCCGACAGCAGGTTCCTCGTCGACCAGTTCGAACTTAACTGGAGCCTCCGGTTGCATTGGCGTCTCAGGTTTCTTCGGAGCCGGTTCCTCGAGTACGAATTTGTGGCCACACTTGGGGCATTTCCCGGTCTTGCCAAGCATGCTCCGATCCTTCAACTTGAGGACCGACTGACATTGCGGGCACGGGATTTTGACTCCGGACATGATTACTTCCTCGGGGAAGGTCTTCGCTAAATTCGGCTGGCGGAGGCCGGGACGGCATCGCTCAACTGGTAGGGTGCGTCTTGACGCACCAGGCTCACAGATACTGCGACGGCAATGTCGGTCCTTCTGGACCGATGGTGCGTCGAGACGCACCCTACAAGAAGTCCACTGCACGTACACCGCCGATTTTAAGCAATCGTTCGCGGCGTTTCTACGAGTTTCGCTGAGAAGCCCGAATCAGAACAGCTTTCCGTAGGTGGCCGCTTCGACCAGAATTCGCAGAACGATACAGGCGTGAGCGGCGGCCAGAAGATCGTCGATCATAATCCCGACGCCGCCGGGCAGGGCTTCGAACCGCTTGATCGGCCAGGGCTTGAGGATGTCGAAGAAGCGGAACAGCACGAAGCCGACACAAGCCGTCCAAGGGTTGAACGGAGAAAACGCATAGAGCAGCGGAAAGGCGGCAATTTCGTCGAACACGACCCAGGGCGGGTCCTTCCGCGAGAAGTGCTTCGCCCCCGCACTGCAGATAGGAATGCCGACCGCGAACAGCAGAGCCGTGACGGGAATGAACCAGAGTCCCTGGACACCGAGCAGCACCAGGCCCCATACCAGAGGAGGGCCCAGCAGGGTGCCAAAGGTGCCGGGAGCAAAGGGGGAAAGTCCGGTTCCCAGCCCGACCGCCAGCCAGACGCGAGGATCGCGAATGGGCCGGGTTCGGACGGACTGATCAGCAATTACAGGTTCGGTCATGAACTTCCAGACTTACTCTCGTTGCGTATGAGGACGGCGGCGGGTGACGGAATCTACTCGAAATACTTCTCGACGATCCACTCGGGTTGATGAACATCGGGCTTCCGTTTGTGCCCGGTCAGGTCGATGAACTGAGCCGCCGGCTTCTCCACGGACAGCGGAGCCTCATCGCCCATCTTCTCCCGCCACTGCTTGAGTTTCGACATCAACCGCACCTTCTGAGCCGCATATTTCGGATCGTCAGCCAGATTGTGTTGCTCGTAGGGATCGTTCTGCAGATCGAAGAGTTGCTGAAAGTTGATCTTCGGGTAAACGCAGAGCTTCCAGCGCTTGTCGCGCACACTCCGCTGCGTCTCCTGATACGGCAGAAAGACAGTCTCACGAACCGACTCTGTTTCTCCCTTCCAGATCCCGGCCAGGCTTTCTCCCTCGACACGATCCGGAGCTTCGATACCAAGCAGACTGCACAAGGTCGGATAGATATCGAGCAGGTACGAAAACGCCTCACTCGATTCGTTTCGAGGAATCCCCGGGCCAACAAAGATAAGCGGACATTTCATGCTGTGTTCGAAGACCGACTGCTTGCCGAGCAATCCGTGGCTGCCCATGCCGAGCCCGTGGTCGGCGGCGTAAACGATGATCGTATTGTCCCGTTCGCCCGTTTCATCGAGGGCCTTAAGAATGCGGCCGATCTGTTCATCCATGTGCGAGACCAGTCCGTAGTATTCGCAAAGCTGCTCGCTGACGACCTTGGGATCGCGGGGCCATGCGGCCAGCATTTCGTCCCGAATGACGAGGCTGCCGTTGTTGAAGTTCAACTGCGGAAGAAAGTTCTCCGGCAGTGGCGGCCGCTTGCTGTAATACATCTTCCGAAACTTCTCCGGCGGATTTCGCGGATCGTGAGGAGCGGTGAAGGCGACATACGCGAAGAAGGGCTTCTTCTCGTCACGGGTCTGCAGGTACTTCACGGCTGCATCGGCGAACTGCTCGCTGGAGAATTCGCCGTCCTGAATTCCATGCGACACGAGTTTGCCGTCGACAATTTCCGAGATCGGCACCCGCGTGTGATCGCACATGCCGCCCATAAAGACGTTCTCGCCCCGGTCGAAACTCCGCAGCAGGGAAGGGCCGCCGTTATGCCATTTCCCGGTGCCAAAGGTTTCGTAGCCGTTCTTTCGCAGCAGCTCGCCGAGCGTGACTTCACCGTTCATCTGATGATTGGAATGCATCCAGGTTCGGCCCGTGTGCACCATCGCCCGGCTCGGAATGCAGACTGCTCCGCTGTCGGAACCGAAGCAGTAGTTATTGCGGAAGCTGAACCCCTGCTTGACCAGTGAGTCGATATGCGGCGTCTGGATGTGTGGATTGCCCCAGGCTCCGATCGAGTCGGCCCGCTGATCATCGGCAAACAGGAACAGAATGTTCGGCTGCTCGGCTGCCCGGGCGGTTGTCGACGCGATGAGAACCAGAATCAAACCGAACAGCAGACGGTGCATGAGCGACATCGGAAACCTCAGTGAGAGGGACGGGAATTCAGAACGGGTTGCGGTTCATGATGGAGGAGCATCGAAGCGGCGTCAATCGAGGCTGTTCATCCCGCCGAGGCTGCTTTGTTGCCCCGTCTTCCAGATTATGGCATGCTGACCGGTCTTCCATCCCAACGACACCACTATTCAGGAAATCCCTCGATGCGACACCTGCCGTACGCTCTGGCCGTTCTCTGTCTGACGCTTCTGATTCCCTCCTTGAACGCAGCCGAGCCGGACGGTGCAAAGCCGACAAAACTCAAGGGACTGCTGATCACCGGCGGCTGCTGTCACGACTACGAGAATCAGAAGCGAATCATCAGCGAAGGGCTCAGTCAGCGAATCAGCATTTCCTGGGACATCGCTCACGAAGGAGGCGACGGCCGTGATCATCAGGTCTCGATCTACAAGAAGGAGAACTGGGCCGACGACTACGATATCATCGTTCACAATGAATGCTTTGGCGGCGTGACCGACGATGAGTTCGTGAAGTCGATCGCCGCGGCTCACTACATGGGCAAGCCAGCCGTGTTCATCCACTGTGCTCTGCACAGTTATCGCAATTCCACCGGAGGAGCCGACTCCTGGCGCGAAGCGATCGGTGTGACGTCCCGAAAACACGATAAGGGGAAACGCTCGCTGAAGGTCGTCAATCAGGCAGCCGATCATCCGATCATGAAGGACTTCCCGAAAACCTGGGACACGCCAAACGGGGAGCTCTACAACATCGAGCACGTCTGGGACAACTGCACGCCACTCGCCACCGCCTACAGTGTTCAGGAAGAACGCGATATGGTTGTGATCTGGGCCAACGAGTTCGGCGGCACCAAAATGTTCGGCACCTCACTGGGCCATCACAATGAAACGATGAACAACGACATCTGGCTCGACAC
The DNA here is from genome assembly GCA_017795105.1 of Planctomycetaceae bacterium. Lineage (GTDB taxonomy): Bacteria > Planctomycetota > Planctomycetia > Planctomycetales > Planctomycetaceae > Rubinisphaera. Next base: position 2,274,964 of record CP051247.1, on the reverse strand, counting down.
CGTCGCCCGCGGCGTTCTCTGGGCGACCGATCATCTGCAGAAGAACGGCGAGCCGGAACAGGGGTACGAAGGCACGGGCAGAAAGCCAATCGTCATCGGCAACCCCGTCGCCGAACCAGACCCCAAGTTCCAGAAAAAGAACTAGAGCGGATCACAATTCCACTCCAGTAGGGTCCGCTGTGCGGACGCGGAATACGGATTGGATTCTTGTCCCGCTCTCTGTGCTCCACGGGACTTCATTGCGGAGATTACTGAAGCACCAACGCACCCGTCTTCTGTTTCGCGACGTCCATTACGCGTCCGCACAGCGGACCCTACGGAGTGCAGCACCGTTCAACGGCATGAGGGTGGCACTGCTGGCTTGCCCAGCAGTGCATCTCCCATCGACGATCCGTACTTACACGAACGACTGATACAGCGGAACGATCGTCAGTTCGGGAATGCGGGCTCGCGGCGGGAGTTGCAGGACCATCATCACGGCTGCGGCGACGTCTTCCGGCTGCAGCATGCGGGCCTTGTGTTCGTCGGTGACCGGGTTGGGACGCTGCTCGAGAATCGGCGTTTCGACTTCACCCGGGTAGATGTTCGTGAAGCGGATGCCGTTGTCTTTTTCTTCATCGCCAGCCGAGATGCCCAGGCCAGTCACGGCGAACTTGGAAGCGTTGTAGCCGACGCCACCCAGAGAAGCCGCCCGTATACCCGCGACCGAAGAAATCGTAATCACGGTGCCCGATTTGCGTTCCCGCATCTGCGGCAGCACGGCTCGCATGCAGTTGAATGCACCGGTGCCGTTGATATCCATCATCCGATCCCAGTCAGCCGGATCGAGATTGTGCATCATCCGATTCTTCACGTTGATGCCGGCGGCCTGAATCAGAATGTTGATCTGGCCGAGTTCTTTGTTCGCGGTTTCGAACATCGTCTTCACGCTGTCGCGATCGGCGACGTCCCCTTCGACCGGGATGATCTTCTCGGTGTTGTGCTCGGCCACGGCTTTCAGCTTGTCGAGGTTCCGTCCGCTGATCACGACCTTCACACCGGCATCGGCCAGACTGCGGGCAATTGCCGCCCCGATTCCAGAACCTCCACCCGTGACAACAGCCGTCTGATCTTGCAGTGACATCTGAGCTACCTGTATTCGCAATGCTGAAAGGAAACGCGCCCGCACCGACTGAAGCAGCCGAGGGGCTCACCCGTGAAGCATCACACTAGCGGACCAGGACCCGCCATTCAATTCCGGCCGCTTTACTACGCGGCTCGCGAAAGCGTTCGCGGCTGCTCGATCGTTTCCAGCAGATAGGACGCCGTCACGGCCGACGCCTGCGAGGAGGCGATCTTCTCGGACAGTTCCCGCATCTCGGCTCGCTTCTCGGCCAGAACCTGCGGCTCGGAGAGCCAGCGATCGAGGATGGCGGTCATCCCGTTGATGACCTGCGGTTCGCCGGACATGTAGGGGAACTCGGGAAGCATTTCGTAGCCGCTGATCAGATTCGGCAGCGTCATGTATTTGCACCGCACAAGCAGTTTGACCAGCATGCCCATCACCAGTCCCCCCTTGTAGGTGACGACGGCGGGCGTGTTCCGGGCGAGCAGTTCGAGACTGACTGAGCCGGAGACCATCAGGCAGCAGTCGGCCGAGGCGATGATTTCGGATGTTTTTCCGGTGTGGAATTCGATCGGCAGATCGAAGCCGGCTTTCTGGAGCTCGGCTTTGCAGTATTCCAGATGATGCGGTTTGTAGTTGGCGACGAGGAACCGGCAGTCGCGATGCGACTGATGCAGCCGTCGCATGCATTCGAGCATGGCGGGCCAGTTCATCGTCACTTCCATCGTCCGCGAGCCGGGCAGAATGCCGACGACCTGCGGCGAATCGCCCCGCAATTCGGCCTGAGCTTCCGCTGGAACCGCGTGCTCGGCGACTTCTTCGAAGAACGGGTGACCGACGAATTTCGCCTGCACACCCTGCTCCTGATACCAGTCCGTCTCGAACGTGAGGCCCGAGAGGACGTGGTCAACGTACTTGTGCATCCGCTTGACCCGCCACGAGCCCCAGGCCCACAGTTGGGGCGGCATGTAGTAGTAAACCGGAATCCCGGCTTCGTGAGCGTAGCGGGCGATCCACCAGTTGAAGCCGGGGAAATCGACGAGGACCACGGCATCGGGGCGATGCTCGCGAAAGTACCGCTTCGCCGCCTGTCCAAGCCCCCAGAATTTTCGCAGCAGAGGGAGCACTTTCATGATGCCCATCACGGCCATCGTGGTGAGCGGAAAGTGGATGTCGCAGCCGGCTTCGGCCATCTCTTCACCGCCGTAGCCGACGCAGCGGACGTTCGGATTTCGCTTTTTCAGCTGCTGAATCAGCGCAGCGGCGTGCTCATCACCGCTTGGTTCGCCGACTGAGAAGAAGATTTCCATGCCCCGCATCCTTGCCCTGGCTCTAGAGATTCAAGGCCCGAACTATCGGCGATTCCCCCAAATGGGTCAAGATGCGGTTGGGTGGAGGAATTCCGAGACACGGAGCGACGGATGGCACAGAGATTCATCTCTGTGTTGCGCAGCAACAGGAGGACTGTCTTGAGCGTCTTCCGCAAACGATGCGCGGGCATTCGTACCGAAGGCATCCTGCCGTCGATTGGACGAGCGAACTGAAGGATCGCACTGCTGGGCAAGCCAGCAGTGGCACCCCTTCGACCGCACATGGAGCGGTCCGCATTGAACGTCTATCAAGCTGGGAGACACCTGACGGCTATCCCAGCCTGCTCCCCATTGAGCCTGCGCTCCACATTTGCTGAGATGAAAGATGGCTGCAAAAACAGAGAAAGCGGACCCGCCGGAGCAGATCCGCTTTCTGGTGTTTTTTCAGAACACGCACTGCTGAATTAACGGCTGCGGGCGGTTCGAGTCGTGGGTTCCCGCTTCTTACCCAGAATCGCGTCGACTTCGGCTTCGATGTCCCCGGTGTCGGCGTGCAGCTGCTCACTCAGAATCTGATCGAGCGGCGTGGTGCCGAGGGCGGCCTGGGCTTCCGCGACCCGCAGGTCCTTTTCGATGGAATCGGCCAGTTCGGTGGCCCGGGCCAGATCGGACTGATCGAGAGCCGGCGTCGACTCCTGTTTCATCTGCTGCGTCAGGTACTGGGCCTTCAGCTTTTCGAGGCGATGCTTCAGCAACTCTCGCTGCGACTGCCATTCGGTGAACTGACGGTTCAGGGCCTCACAGGCCTGCTCGTGCTGAGCCACGGTCTCTGCACAGGCCTCTGCGGTCGCCGTTGCTTCTTTCCAGGCAGCCAGTTTGTGTCGCAGAGCGGTCGAAATATCGTCCCGACCGACTTCGTGGCAGCCGACCTGAATGGTGGCGTAACTGCTCGTATCGAGCCAGCCCCGCAGGTGCCGCATTTCGGTCAGCAGACCATCGCTCACGGTCTGCTTCCGCTGCAGTTCCGACTTGGCGTCCTGCAGACTGATATTGGATTTCGCGACCAGATACTTCTGCGACTCGACCTGCTGATCAAGCTTGCGGATCAGCACTTCCATGCGATCGATATCGACCGACATGGGAATCCGATCGTGCACCGCACCGTTGACCCGGTTGCGGAAGACCTGTGAATATTCGCCCAGCTCAGCGAACGAAAACCCTGCCACGGCCAGTAAAACGGCCAGTCCGATTCCCAGACCTGCTATCTTTTTCATTTGAGTTCTCCCAAGTTCCTGTCCAATCCCGCATCTGGAGAAGAAACGAGACTGGCGGCTCGTTCTTCTCCAGAATCCCGGGAAATGAGCAAACTTTTGGACAACTCAACGTCGAGACTACTTCTCCTTCAACTGCCGCATGCCTTCCAGCAGCTCAGCAACTTCTTCCTGCGTCCGACGGTTCTGGTGGACGATCAGCATGCGGGCGTTTGCTGTTTCGTAGAACTGGATGGTTCCTCCGTAGCCTTCAACGGCCTCCCATTCCCGGGATGTTGTGTGGAGAATGGCATCGACGAGTGAGTTTTCGTGCTTCGTAGAGCCGGCCGAATCGAACGCCTGCTGGGCTGGGGGATCGACGGAGAGGGAAGCCGGGGTCATCGAGACTGTGGGCGAACCGACCTTGAAGAAGCCACCACCGCCTCCACCCGCGCCCTGAAGTTGAGAGTTTCGGGCGTCCTCGTCGTCGACAGCCGTCAAATCGGCCGGGCCGGGGACTGGCGAGAGTTCATTGGCCGCGATCAGGTCGGTGACATCGTAGACACAGGTCGACATCATCTCATCGCAGCGATACGCCGGGGCGATGACCAGCATTTCGTGATCGAAGTAGTAGTCGCAGTCGATCTGCGAAAGAACTCCATCGAGGACAAAACGAAGCTCCTGGTGGCCGAAGTAGGTGACCTCGGCATCGACGGAGAGCCCTTCCTCGTCCAGCGCGGTTTGATCGATACGAATGGGGATCTGGAAGAGGTCCGAATAGAAATCGACAACCTCCTGCAGAGAGACCTGAATGAAGTCCGCCTCAACTTCTGTCCGCAACTTGTCTCGAATACGGAACTCGGCTTTCCGCAACTGCCGCTCAACATTCATCGCGTAGCTGCAAAACGCATGCTTTGAGAGAGCAGGGGTGGCGTCTCCCTCGCGATGTCTCGCTTCAATCGATTCCAGGGTCGTCAGCAGAACGGCGACTTCCTGCTGGGCCGCCCGTGTCTGACGGACTGCAATGCCATGTCCCGAAGACATCTTCAGCGGTCGGGCCTGTCCGCCTTCCCCGTCGGTATCGACCCACCATCCGGAACTGGACGATTTCAGGATCTGCACGAGACTGTCGAGCCGTTTGTCCGGACCCGCTTCAAAGCGGTATTCCTCGGGCGAATCAAACAGCAACGGAGAGATCGGGTAGACGCGAACCGGCGAGAACTCGTGGTTGCTTTCATAGGTGCTGACGACGATATCTCCGTCGACAATATTCCACGTGACTTCGGGAGAAAGCAGCCGAAGCTGATGGTGCAGAATCGATCGCATCGAGATCGACGTTTCGCCGGGGAGGGAAAGAGTGATCGGTGTTCGGGCATCGAGACCGATATCTTCCAGATTCCCCTGCTGAAGATGGATATGGACGTCGTGCACATCCGCCAGGAGCTGCAGTGACTCTGAAAACGGCGTCTCCAGAAGCTCGGGCAGGGACGGCTGGTTGAGCTCTTTCAGAAGATGCGGGTCCTTTTCGTCCGCAGCGGAATGGACCGGGGGCGGAAGGAGCGGGTTGCGTTCGATCTCGGCGACCCAGTCTGGCTCTTTGCCCGCGCTGTTCTCAGAGGATTCGTCCTCTGCGTACAGGGACATCGAACTCGGCAGCGTGGCGAGCAGTAAGGCCAGCGGATACATCAAACGTCGCATGAGTCTCTCCATGGTCTTCAGAACGAAGCGGAAAGCGACCGTGCCGACGACAGCGGGGCGGCGCGTCGCGAGAGTTCGATTGAATTGAAAGCCCGCCGAGAAAACTTCGGCAATGAATTCGCATCAGGATTGAAACCGATGCCAGACCATTTGCGGCTGCCGATGGGGAATGCGATTGAGATGAATGAAAATCCCACAGCCAGCCTCGGCCGATTATCAGTCAGCAAAACCGAGATTGCAAGCCGGATCTGAGCAAATGACTACTCTTCCTTAAGGTGCGTCCGCCTGCTCTTCTGGAACGATGGAGGACAAGACGGCCAAAGGATGGTCAACATTCGACGTAAGCCACGTCCCTTCGGCGGCGTGATGCCGCCGCTACAGTTGGGGCGTTGGGGGATCAGCGATTGCGTCGGTTACGGCGGCGTTCGAGGATGCCCTGGAGGAGGCTGTTGACCGCGCCGGCTCCGTAGTTTTTCAGATCTCCGCCGGTGATCTGCGGATTGTCCATCGTGCCGGCGATGCGGATCACCAGCGGCTGGCTGCGAAGAAACTGCGCCAGGGGACCGGTCTGATCTTTCAGCAGGTTGAGGGGGATGCTGATCGTCAGATCCAGCGTTTGATCGAGCCCGACCGAGCCGCTGCTCGTCACGTCGATATCGCCTCTTCGGAACAGGAGCTGATCGTGATAGATACGGTCTTCACGTCGGGTGAATCCGACATTCTGCTTCGGGATTTCCAGCCACTTCGCACCGCCCTGAAGCAGGCTCGTGTCGATGTCGCGCCCCACGAGGCCGCCGACTCCCAGAATCGGAGCGGTCGCCTGTTGCACCATCGGACCGGGGCCGAGGCGGCAATGGTCGACCTGGAGCGTTCCTCGCAGGCTGGTCGGTTCCCCGGTGTTGAGATCCAGTTCGAATGACTTCATCTCGAGCGAGAAACGACCCTCCAGTTCGGTCGCGTTTGCGAACAGCGGAGAGACGTACTTCAGCCAGCTGCGGCACATACCTCGCGTGAACTCGACGTTCTCAAGGATCACGCCCGGTTCCATTACGAACCGCCTGTCTTCCGGATTCAGATGGAGATGAGAGACCCCCTTGTAGTAGCCGTTCTTCCCGATCGGGACTTCGACCGGCACGATCTTAAGAGTCTCTTTGGAGAGTTTGGTCCATAGTTCTCCGTTCTTCGATTCGACCCCGTAACTCTTCAACTCTCCCCACGACCACAGTGCGACTGCGGAGAGGGGGCGGTCAACTTCAGTCGCGGCTTCGGCGTTCTCTTCGTGTTCGTCAAATGGGGACGCCTTGGCCGAAGAGGTGAGCGGAGCAGGGGATGTGGAATCGATCGGCTCAACTTCAGCGCCCTCCGGCGGTTCGGGAGGGGCGGTACGGATGCGGCCGTGAATGGCAAACTCGTTGGGAGTCAGCTGATCGACTTCAATCGCCTGACGAATACCGGGGAAAGCAATGCAGAGCACGGGATGAATGTTTCCCTGACTTGTCCCTTCGATATCGACGACCGGATCGAGAACCCAGTCGACGATTGTGCCGGCCATTTCCATCTGCCACGGACCGGTTGAAAGGTCGAACCGTGTCAGTTCCAGGTTGCGTTTCGACGTTTCAATCACTCCGGTCGAAACAAGTCGGACGCGTCCCAAATCGACAGGATCCGGAGCAGGTTCGGTGACTTCCTGTTCCGCAGGCGACAACGGTGCGAAAACGTCCTCGGCGGAAACCGGTTCGGCCGGTTCGGGGGCTTCCTCGCGATAGGAGGAAACAACGCAGTTCTCGAGGAGGCAATCAATATCGAACTTGCCGGCTGCCGTGGGGAGCGTGTTGTCGACGCTGACGGTTCCGGTTACCGAAGTCGCGGTCAGTTCCTGATCGGGTAGCCATTCGGTCGACCGCATGAGCAAATCGCTCGCCGAGAGTGTGCCTTCAAATGCGAGCTTGAAGCCATCCTTCAGGGAACCCGACCATTTGGTCGCGAACTTGCCATCGGTATTGGCAGCCGTGAGATGAAGATGGGGGACAGCCTGATTCAACCAAGGTTGAATCAACTCGAGTGGTGTCTTCTCAATCTTCCCTTCAACGTCGCCAGCGGTCACTTTTCCATCGGCCATGGCGAGCTGGAAATCGGCTTCAACCTGACCGGCCGGGGCCCGTTCCCGGTCCGGAGAACTGAAGAGGGTATCTCCGGTCAGTGTTCCGGCGATCAGACGCGTCGACTTTTCGAGCTGAATTTCGATGTTCTCGGTTTCAATCGTCCGCTCCGAGACGTTATCGCGAACGGTCACTTTCCCATCAACGATACGGATTCGCAGCGGTTGGCCGCCGTGTTTCATCTCGGGCCATTTCCAGGGGCCCATCTCGCCGGCTCGACCGAATACGCGATCCCAGTTGGTCTGGCCGTAGGTATTGATCTCGTAGACGAACTCAGGCTGAGTGATTTTGAGTTCCAGCGGAGCACTGCCGGGCCAGAACATCTTCCAGAGCGGCGTACTGACTTCGGCCGAACCAATCGTGGCGAGAGGATCGCCGGAATCATCCCGGACGGTGACTTCAGAGAGTTGAGCGGGACGCCACCACGCCAGATCGGCATCCCCAATCGTCAATTTGCCGTTGAACTCACGCATGAGCGAGTCGGCAATCTGTTTTTTTACTGACTCCGACGAGAGAATCTGCGGAAGCAGGGCCAGTACGCCAATCACGCAACAGACCAGGAGCACAGCCAGTCCGATCAGCCATCGTTTCCAGCGGGGACGGCGTGTGGACTCGTCGTTTTCAACGGCGTCATTGTCCGACCAGTCGCGTCGTACGATGTTCACCTGCACCATGGGTTCCGCTCCCTCTGCTGTCCACCACCGTCTCAAGCCGGGAGAGGTGGTTGTCGTGACTGTTCCCGCGGGGGAAATCAGCATCGCGTGTTCCTAACTGCAATCTTCTGGGCTGTTTAGGTGAAAATCAAGACGAGTCGCCCGCCGGAGGCCGTTCCGAGAGACACGAATCCTGAGGTCCCGCATTTGTTTGCGTGGACGTAACTCGGGGAATAATAAAGAGAAAGCCGACCGGGGCAATAAGCTCCGGGCGGCTGATTCCTGATTTCGGGAACAAATCAGTGGCAACCGCATCCGCGGCAGCTGCGGCAGCTCCGACAACTGAAGCAGCTGCGGCAGGAGCGACAACCGCGGCACGAGCTGCAGCAACGTCCCTGCGGGGTCTGTTTGTTCGAACGCAACTTCTGGACTTCGCGGACCAGCTTCGTTCCTGTTGTTTTCGAGGTTTTGAGCGTGTTCATGGGAATCTCCTATGTCATTCAATCGAGTTTTTGGTTGGAAGGGGCTTCAGCAGACACTGCCGTTGCCCTGGAACACTCTCGAAAACGACGTTCAACCCTCGCAGGGGACAGACTGCGCATAAAAAAGGAGCGGACCATCAGTGATGGTCCACTCCCGGCACGAGAGCTATTGACTGAAAACGTCAACTCACTCAGCGATGACTAACTTACTGAGCCTTCACCACAACAAACCGGCTCGACGGGCCACGACGGACCAGCATCAGGACGCCGTCCTCAAGGTCAGCGTCTTCGATGGCGGCGGTGAAATCATCAACCGACTTCACACGCTGCGAACCGACCTTCTCGATCACTTCGCCGGCCCGCAGTCCGTTCAGCTCGGCGACACTGTTCGGTTCAACCGAGGCGATGACCACGCCCGACACATCGTCGGAGTAGCCGAACTGCTCGGCCAGATCTTTGGTCAGTTCCTGAACGTCCACGCCGAGATCTTCCACGGAAACACTTTCCGTTTCTTCCTCGCGGCTCGAGGTCGAAGGCTGTCCGCCTCGCAGAGCCAGGTCCTGAGGCATCTCAGCCATCGTGATCGTCAGTTCCTTGTTCTTCCCGTCGCGATAGATCGACAGCGGGTAAGACTTGCCGACTGACAGCTGCTCGACGATCCCCTGAAGCTGACGGGTTCCACCGACCGGGCGGCCATCCAGTTCGAGAATTACATCGCCGGTTTCCAGACCCGACTTATCGGCGGGCGAATCTTTCATGATCTGCGAAACGATCGCTCCTTCGTTCACGTTCAGACCGAGCTGATTGGCCAGATCGTTGGTGACCGGCTGAATAACGACGCCAATGTAGGCCCGCTTTACTTCACCCGATTCCATGAGCTGATCGGCAATCCACTTGGCCATGTTGATCGGGATCGAGAAGCCAACGCCGTCGTAACCGCCACTGCGGGACGAAATCGCGGTGTTGATACCGATCACCTGACCACGCAGGTTAATCAGCGGTCCACCGCTGTTGCCCGGGTTAATGGCGGCATCGGTCTGGAGATAGTCTTCCCGCTCATTGATGCCCGGGCCGCGACCTTTGGCGCTGATAATCCCCTGAGTCATCGTCAGTTCGAGTCCGAACGGGCTGCCGAAAGCGAGGACAATGTCGCCGACTTCGACTTCTTCGCTGTTGCCCAGCGGAATCGGTTCGAGATCGGGAGCATCGACTTTAATCACGGCGACGTCGGAACGGCTGTCGGTCCCGATCAGTTCGGCTTCGTACTCACGACCGTCGTGCAGTCGCACGGTAATCGTCTCGGCGCCTTCGACCACGTGGTTGTTGGTCAGGATGAAGCCCTTGGGATCGATGATGAATCCCGAGCCCTGTCCCTGCGGAACGACGCGGCGACGGGGCGTCTGCTGTTCGGGCATGTTCTTGAAGAACCGCTCGAAGCGAGGATCGCCTTTGAAAAGTTCTTCGAGGTCGAGTCCGCCCTGCGTCTGAACGGTGGCGACGCCGCGGGTTTCGATCGCGACAATGCCCGGGAACGTTTCCCTGGCGATTGTGCGGAAGCTGGTTGCCAGATCGCGAGCGGTAAAAGTCTCGGCATCACGAACCGACGGGGTTTCCTGAATCTGTCCGATCGATACAGCTGCGGCAATAGCCAGGCAGACACAGGAAACTCCCGTGCTCCACAGGGCGACGCCGCGTGACATGCCCCATCTCCGGGGCGAATTCTGGTCTCTTGATTCCATCTAAGTGTCCTTTCATGGAAAGACATGAGGCGTGTTTTTGAACTGAAGACTCAGGCGGGCTCAGGGTTTCAGACCCCGACAGGCGGGAAGCTCGCATGGCTTCAGAAAGCGTGCAGCGGGGAGAGCGGAAGGCCTTCCAAGTTCATCACCCGCGCCGCATAAACTTGCTACTTTCCTCTTACGAGAGTTCACGGACATGCGCTGGAGGATTTTTTCAGAACCTCTTTCGTTGTAAACGATTCTGGCGGGCTCTCAAGGTCAATTCCCCGCCTCGCAGAGGACTGAAAACGTGTATCCCGGCGGGCAACGCCAGTCAACAACATGAGAGCACACGAGTTCCGTCAGATCGCAGGAATTTCGCCAATCGCGGAGAATCAAGGCCGTGAGAGAAGTGCAGAGCTGAACGCGGGTGGACTCGTTTCTTCATCCGACAGTCTGGCCCCTCGGGATTGGGCGTTCTCCGGTGAGTCCGCCGATTCAGCCTGTCCAATGGTTTGACGATTTCGTAAAATTTTTCGATGGCGATGCCCGTTGGCACGCTCGTTCGAATTCTTCGCCCTCTCACCAAGGGGTGCCCTTCGCTTAAGATGACTATGACTGCTGATTCCGAGTCGACTCCCCTGAACCCTGAGCATCTCGAAGCCTGCGAGGCCGCGCTGAACTATGTCTTTACCGACAAGCGGCTGCTGCAGATCAGCCTGACGCACGCTTCCATTGCCCAGACTCGGCTGCAGTCCAACGAGCGGATGGAGTTCCTGGGCGATGCAATTCTGGGAGCGGTTGTCTGCGACCGGCTCTACTCCCTCTTTCCGGTCGACGAAGAGGGGCATCTGACGCAGATGAAATCCGAAGTCGTCAGCCGGACCGCCTGTGCGCAAGTGGCGATCTCGCTGGGACTGGAGAACTTTATCCATCTCAGCAAGGGGCTGCACCAGTCGCCGGAAATTCCATCGTCAGTTCTGGCCGGCGTGTTTGAATCGCTGATTGGCGCCATCTATCTCGACGGGGGGTATCAGGCGGCATTCGATTTTATTAACAGTAATCTGGAACACCTGATTCAACACGCCGCTGAAACTGAGCACATCCGGAACTCCAAGAGCCAGTTCCAGCACTACACGCAACGCTTCCACGGCGAGACACCCACCTACACACTGATCGAGGAAACCGGTCCGGATCACTCGAAGTGCTTTCTCGTTTCCGCCGTGGTCGGAGAGACCCGGTTCCCGCCGGCCTGGGGCAGCAATAAAAAAGAAGCCGAGCAGAAGGCCGCGCTCAACGCGCTTCGCAGTCTTCAGGGGCAGCCGATTCCCTACAGCGACGACGCCGATGAGAACGGGGCCGCGCAGGGATGCGGAGCCGAAGAGCAGGATTGAGCGGGGGCGTCGTTTTCGTCGGCTTCGCTTAGACAGTGTCGCCCATATCGACGATCATCGTGGCATCCTGTGATTGGATCGGCTGATCGAACGGATGCAGATCGGCATTGTCGTTCCACCAGCTGAGGGCCAGATCCGGCGTCCACGTGGGCGCGTCCTGGCAAAGCGTCAGCTGGCGAGCCAGATCCATTGCGGACTTCGGTCGCTTCTCCGGAGATTTGTCGAGGCACTGCATGATCAGCGATTCGACATCGGCGGCGATCGGCTGGCCGAGTCGCTTCGATGGTTCGAGCGGTACCTCCGAAAGCTGCTTGAGGCAGATATCGATCGCGTCGTTTCCGGTGTAGAGGGGCTGTCCAGTCAGCAGGTAGTAGCCGACCGCGCCGATGGCATACAGATCGCTCGCAGTCTGTCCGCTTCCCGGGGAATCGATCGCTTCGGGAGCCATGTAAAGTGGTGTGCCCGAAATGCCCTTTGAGGGAGCGGGAGCTTCTTCCTGCAGATCGACCACGAGGCCAAAGTCGAGCACGGTCACGTGATCGTGGTGCGGCCCCCGCTGAGAGATCGCCACATTCTCCGGTTTGATGTCCCGATGAATCAGCCCGTTGCGGTGAGCTTCGTCCAGCGAGCCGCAGATTTGTGTCAGGATGTGAATCACGCGGCTGGCTGGTTGCGGGCCGTGCAGTTGCACGAGCTGTTTCAGCGATAGCCCCCGGACATATTCCATGGCGTAGTAGAACAGTCCGTCTTCCGTGCGATCGAAATCGTAGATCGAGATCGTATTGGGATGCGTCAGCCGGCTGGTGAGTTGGACTTCCCGTTCAAAGCGGGCGATGTCCGCCGGGCTCAACTCCAGATTGTTCAGCACCTTCACCGCGGCCGGGCGGTCCATCATTTTGTGACGCGCGCGAAAGATCGAGCCGCTCGCGCCGATGCCGATGCAGTGTTCAAGCACGAAGTTCCCAAGCTGGCGGTTGATCAGCGTCTCCTGAATGGAGCCGCCTCGCAGGTGTTTGGTCAGGCATTGTTCGATGCGGTCGGCCAGCGGCTGGCGAGTGCTGCTGCCAGGCTCGTTGAGGTAATCTTCGTCGACCTTTTCGGCAATCTGGAACAGTTCGAACGAACTGTCGGTCTGATCCCATTCCGAAAGGGGAATTGCCGGCGTGCGATGCTGCGGGATCCGAACTGGGATCAGCGACGAAGCCGCCACCGCGTGAATGTGCGTTCCCAGCAGTCCCATCGTCTCCAGCTGGTGGTAGTTCATGTGATGGCAGAGTGCGGCACAAACCAACTCGTCGGGCACGTTCCATTTCAGCAGACAGATTCCGGCCACCTGGGCGTGGTTGACGCCAAACCTGGACTGTTCGTAGTCGACCAGGTCTGCCGAGCGGCGATCCGGATTCTCCCAGTAGTTGACGTAGTCCTTCATCTGGGCGTGACTGAGGACCGGAAGCAGGAAGTCCTGCAGCATCGCGCCGGTGAAGGAAAGATCGGGATCGACATCGATCGTTCGGGCCACTTCGCGGGCGAACTTGGCCCGTTCGAGATTATCGGCCCAGAACTGATGCAGATCGAACAGATGCGAATTGAATTTGCGGACGGTCGACTGCACGGCTGTGGTGAGAATCAGCATCTTGACGCGGCGGATGCCAAGAGCCGTCAACGCCATCCGAACCGAAGTGATGCGATGGCGGAGTCCATAGGCCGACGAGTTGACATGCTTGAGCAGTTCACAGGTCAGCGTCGTGTCCTCTTCGAGGATACGCACCAGAGTCTTGGTGTCGTAGTTGGGCCGATTGGCGTGCAGCAGAAACTGTGACACCGAATGGGGCAGCACCGGCATCTTCCACATTTGAGGAAGTAGCGATTCGGCATCATCGGGAAGCAGCCGAGAGCGAATCTCGGTCCAGTCGACTTTCTGTGCATCACGTTGCGAGGTCATACGTCCTGAGCCCGTTAAATCCATCCTCGAAGGTCGAATGACTCGGCGCAGACGACCTGTCATTAGACGCTCAAGCCTAGTTCACAGCGGTGATTCACGTTTCGAGGAGAACAATGGTTCGTTCAGGAAGTTCAACATGTCTGCGGATTGTAACGCTTACAACGTCTGCACGCGGAACGCAGAACGAGCGATTGAGCCTGTAAAAACAGGCGTTTCGGCTGACGAGCTCCAAAACTTGAACCGGAAATTCGCTTCCGTTCTGAATTGCAAAAAGTTCCGTTGCTCAATTGCAGGCGTTCTCGTACTTTGCCGCCTCAACGAGACGGACGCGTTGCAGTCGGACTGCGATGCAACTGTCAACGACCCTTCCTGATGAGATGCGGATCCCGCATCACAATTCTCAGACCCTGAATCTGGAGCCGCGGAATCGTTGATCTCGCGACTCGCCCCTTCTCAAAAGGATTTCTGAAATGACTCGCCTGACCACACTCGCGATCACCTGCCTCATCCTGAGCTCCTCCGTCGGCTGCTTCCGGTCCCGTTGTGCCGGCTATGCTCCTGCCTGTGGCGCTGGCTGCAACACGGGTTGCCCGGCTCCTGTTGGCGGTGGCGGAGTTTATGGGGCCCCGACTGGTGGCGGCTACTACAGCCCGACCGGTTCGAGCGTGAATCTCGGCGTTCCTGGCAATGGTCCGACGGCCTATGGCTACCCGGTTTACGGCACGCCGCAGTCGCCGTACACGACCACCGCCTACGCGATGGATCCGCTGCCGACCTACTAAGAAGCTCGCGGGCCCGGCCGGGCCATGGCTGCTGAGGGAGTCGACACGGAAGTCGCTTTCCGGCAGGCACCGGCTGTCGATCGCTCTTCCGAAATGAAGAGCGGAGAGCTTGAGGTATTCCGGCACTTCGATCTGCTTTGACCGAAACGGGTCTGACGTCCTCAACCCGGTTCCTCTTCAGCGCAGAACAGTTTCCGTGCAGGACATCTCGCCCGGGTGTCATGGACGCCGACGGTCGAGTGTGGGAATCTCTCCCAACACCTTTCGGTCGTCGCGATTGCCGAGCAATTGATACGTTCCGTCCTGAGGACGAGAGTCGACATTCTCATTGAGTAATAACACCGCTCCATCGGCCATCGCGATGTGAACACCGCCTCGGTGTTGACTCGAAAAGGCATCGATATGCGCGTTCGGTTCATGTCCAAACGCGGTGTCTGTTACCTGATCCGATTCCGTGCTGTTGGAACGCACTCCCGGCCAGATGCCGGCGGCACTCGAGACCGATCGTTCGCCCAACATGATCGTGTTGCTCGTACCGTCCAGAATGTCGCGGAAGCGAATGGAACTGTTCCAGCCGAACAGACCCGTCGCGCGAGGTGGACGCGCTCTTAAAGAGGGAGTCGGTGCGGCTCCCGGCCAGAAGACCGAGGCCGACAGGCTGCCCGGTCGTGGCGGCGCAATCGAACCAAAGTTGCCCGAATAGTTCGACGTTCCCCAGTCGCCGCGCATCGAGTTCGTCCCAAGCGTCGGATCCGCCGGGCAGCGAAACTGGGAAAATTCGGCCTTCAGCAATTCATGGTCGACCTGGTCGAACGCCGCTTCTCCGCGCGGCACGCTCATTCCGTTCTCAAGCTGATCGTAGATGGGGCCTTCTTCCACGTACGGAAGCAGGAAAACGTGCCATCCGAACCCCGAGCTGGACTGGGCCTCAGGCGTGTGTCGAATCCAACCTGGAGCGAATGTCGCATGCACATCGTGGTAGTTGTGCATCGCAATTGCGAGCATCTTCAGGTTGTTTTTGCACTGAGACTCCCGCGCCTGCATCCGCGCTTTCTGAACGGCCGGGAGCAGGAGTGTCGTGATCACAACGACAATTCCCATCACGATGATCAACTCGAGCACCGTGAACCCTGCCGGGCGGTTTCGTCCTGGTTTGAGCGTGTCGCACGACATCTTCGGGCTTCCTGACTGGGACCGTGAAACGACTTCGCGAATGGACTGCTAAAAGAAGGGGATCTGATCGATCCGCCAGCCATCTTCCGTGCGAGACCAATATAGAAGGATCTCGCCTTCGCCTCTTACGCCTGCTCGCTGTTTCTTCATCTCCTGGCGAACCTCAGCATTCCCATCGTGGAACCGCCAGTGGCCAGCGACGTTCTCAAGTATGACGAGCCGGTCGTTCGGAATTGAACTGTAAGGTTTGGCGTTCGCGGGGAGTTCCGTCGGCACTTTGTAGAGCGCCAGGTCTTTGGCAGTATCAGACTCGAGCTTGGGTTCCAGCGCCAGCATCTTTCGCAGATCGGCCACGAGCAGGGCCGTCAGTTCCGGATTGCCGGAATAGTATTCGGCCTGAAGCTCAAGCTGATCGGCGTCTTCAAGCAATTCGAGCTCGGCCAGAGGATAGGTATGACGGATGAAGCTCGCAAATTCCCGCGCTTCCAGAGCCGCGATCATCTGACGGATCGCCGCCTTCGCGTCATTTCCGTAGCCCGGCACCGATGCAGCTGTTCCCGCGGCGGTGATTGGTTCCACGGGTTTCGGCGGTTCCAGTTCCGCGGCTGCTTCCGAACTGATCTCACACGACGAGATGGCATCGGTCCCGTCCGGACTGACGGCCACGGGAGCCTCGGCGAACAGCTCCAGGACTTTCGCGAATCGCTGCTGTTCGTCAGGCGACATTCGACCAGAAAGTTGGCTGCGGAAGCCAGCCGTCAGGTACTGCTCGGCGAATTGATCGTAGTCCTGGCGAAGCGTCTCGATTGCCTCTGGAATCTTTTCCTGCAGCCCGGAGCGGGTACGCTCGGCGATTCGCTGGGCCGATCGCGAGGAACGGCGTGACTGAGCCTGCAGGGAGAAGCCGATGAGGCCGACTCCAAGCAATACGAGTAAGGTCACCATCCACCACCCAGATCGACTCATTCCGATCACTCCTCAAGACTCGTCAACAAACAGCCTGATTAGCGGATGCCGGGCGGCGTCCGATTAATTGGCGCGATGGACTTCGTGACACTGATCGCAGGCCCGATTGGCGGCCTTATAGAACTCGGCAATCTTGGCCTGATCTTTCTCTTCGATCGCTTTCGTCAGTCCCTTCATCGCTTCAATGCACTGCTTCGACCACTCGTCCCACTGCTCGGCCTGATCTTCATCCTCCAGATAGCTGTGGTCGGCCAGCATAGCGATGGACAGCACAGCGTTGGTCGAGGCATTCAGCTGTTCTTCGACCTTGCCGCGAGACCGCCGCAGCGAACGGGACAGGCCACCGTTGCGATCGTTCATCTCTTCCATCATCTCGTACATCCCGATCAACTCATCCCAGGGATGCTCTTTATCGTGCTCGCCTTCGGCTTCTCCCTTCATCGCGGATTGCGCCTGCTGATAAAGTTCCGAGGCTTCTTCATGGCCGACGTAATCCTGCAGGCCAAGTCCGATGTCGCGAAGAGCCGGTGCGGCGATCTTCGACTTGTCGGTTTCCTTGTGCTCAATCAGCGCCTGAGACAGCACGGCAATCACGCCTCCGGCCCTCACGACAAACTCTTCGTTGTCGTCGTACTTCTCCGGATCAGCAAGCAGTTCGCCCAGCGTTTCCATTTTCTGTTCCAGGCCGGCTTCAAGCAGCTCGACCGACACGACTTCGGACGGAGCAATCGGAGCACCGGCGTAGACCAGGCTGGGGGTGGAAATCGCGACGGCGGCGAGAAGGATCAGGCGAATCATGGAAGCTCTCCTTGCAGAACAATCAGTCGGCAGAAGTTGAGATCAAAAGGTGATCACTCGATTCTGCACGGAGACGGCTCCGAAATCAATAATCGGAAACGATTCAAAACGAAAACGGTCCCTCACAACGGATTTCGTCAATCGATTTGCGTCCCGTTGGGACTTCCCGTTCCTGCAACTGCTCCGGCAATTCCGCTGGATCTCCCGGGGGGCCGATGGCGATCATTGCTTCGACTTCGTAGTCATCGGGCACGTTGAGTTCCCGCCGGGCATTGCCCCGGTTGAAGCCGGCCATCCCGTGCACGACCAGATTCATAGCCGCTCCCTGCAGGCACAAGTTCTCGAAGGCAGCGCCGGCATCAAACGTGTGTACGGGGTTCGGTTTTCCGTTTCGTTCGAAGACTTTGTGCGAGACAACAACCACGAGCACGGCTGCCTTTTCACACCAGGTCTGGTTCGCTTCCATCAGCAGGTCGAAGAAGGTTGACCAGTGCTCACTGTCGCGATGGGCATACAGGAACCGCCACTCCTGTTCGTTGTACGTGCTCGGAGCCCAGCGAGCCGCCTCAAAGAGCGAATTTAACTGGGCGTCCGAAAGTGACTCCCCAGACATCGCCCGGGGCGACCACCGTCTGAGAAACAACTCTTCAATCGGATGATCAGCTTTACGGACCTGCAGAGGATCAGGAAGTGAAGTCATCGTTCAACTTTCAGAATGGACCGGCGACATCGGCCGGCAAGGAGTACGGATTGTTGATGGAAGCTGCAAGTAATCGGTGGCTAAGATTCCCGAACACCGCCGTAGCGGCGGCATCGTGCCGCCGAATGGACGCTGCTGCCTGTTAGGCGTTCGAGGCTCAATCGGACTTGGAAGCGAGAATATCATGAACCTGCCTCGCTGATTCTGCGAGTCACACGCAATCGGCGGCAGGATGCCGCCGGTACGAGTTTGGGGGCAGTCTCCGTGTGATTCCGGGATCACGTTACTCTTTCCCTGAGAAATATTTAACGGTTCCGGTGGACGCGACTGCGGCTCCGATGCGATTCAGGGCGAGCGTGTAGGCCGCAGTTCGCATGGGGATGCCGTGTTCGTCCATGATGTCGTAAACCTTCTCGAACTGTTTGCACATGATTTGTTCGAGGCGATGAAAGATGTGTTCTTCGTCCCAGTAGTCGCCGCAGCGGTTTTGAACCCACTCGAAGTAACTGACGGTCACGCCGCCGGCGTTGGCGAGGATGTCGGGAACGATGAGGACGTCGTCCCGCTCTCCCAGAATGGCATCGGCTTCGACGGTGATTGGGCCATTTGCGACTTCAACGATGACATCGGCTTGAATGTTTCTGGCGTTGTCTTCCGTAATCGCGTTTTCCATCGCGGCTGGAATCAGAACGTCGACATCGAGTTCGAGGAGTTCATCGTTCGAGAGTTTCTGAGCATCGACCGATTCACAGACCGAACCTTCGCAGTAGACCGCCTTCAACTCCCGCGACTCGTTCTTGGCGTGCATGATGCTCGGGACATCGAAGCCTTCCTCGCGGTAAATGCCGCCTTGAGAATCACTGACCGCAACAATGCGATAGCCATCGTGATGCAGCAGCTCGGCGACGCTTTGCCCCGCATTCCCGAAACCTTGAATCGCGACGGTTGTGTTCGCCGGTTTCCAGCCCCGCTTCTTTTCCAATTGTTTGATGCAGTGATAAGCCCCGCGTCCGGTTGCGGTCGAACGACCCTGGCTGCCGCCCAGAGAAATCGGCTTCCCGGTAATCACTCCCGGTGAATGGCGACGGACGATGTTCGAATACTCGTTCATCATCCAGCCCATGATGCGTTCGTTCGTGTAGACATCGGGAGCAGGAATGTCGCGATCCGGTCCGATGAAGTCGGCCATTTGTTCGATGAAGCCGCGAGAGAGGCGTTCGAGTTCGAGTGGCGAGAGCTCTTTCGGGTTGACGATCACGCCCCCTTTGGCGCCGCCGTAGGGGATGTCCATCACGGCACACTTGCAGGTCATCCACAGGGAAAGGGCTTTGACTTCCTCCAGGTCGACCTGGGGGTGAAAGCGAATCCCCCCCTTCGTTGGCCCTCGTGTATCGTCGTGGCGGACACGATAGCCTTTGAAGATTTTCAGAGAACCATCGTCCATTCGCACCGGAATCGAGACCTGCAGTATTTGAATCGGATACTGCATCCGCTGGATGGTCTCTTCGTCGATCGTCGCGTACTTCTGGGCTTCATCGAGACGCCCGACCGCATCCTGGAATATGGTGTTCTCTTCGCTCATTTTCGGTCTCTTCTCTATGTTGGATGAGAATCGGAACCTGCTTCCGCTACTGTCGTGCACAAACAGACGGTCGTAAAGACCAACCCCCGGAAACGTCGTTGGGGGCTGCGACAGTTTAGAGCGGTTCATCAAAATGCCGAGGGGCTTTACGCGGTAACAGTCAGGCGGCGTCGTTGTCTTCGTCGTTGTTCTCTTCCTCAGAGTTCTCGTTCTCGCCTTCAGCCTTTTCTTCGAGTGCATCTTCAACCCGCTCGTGCCATTCCATGGCCGGCTCGCGATCGATGCCGTGTTTCCAGGTTTCCGTGATGATCGCGTGCAGAGTCTGTAACTCTCTGCGGATCACATTCCTCTGCGTTGGTTGATCAGTCGCATTGGCAATGCGCAGCAGAGCTTTCAGCATGGCAATAACAACCATCGGATTGCTGCTGCCGTAAAGTCGAATCTGATTGAAGGCGACCGTGAAAGCTTCGTTGAAGCTGTCTCGAGGGGCGAGAAGGCGAATCTGGCCTTCATCGTCCAGGTACTGCGTCTGTTGCTCTCCGCGTCGAGCCAGTTCCGCCATGCTGGCCCCGAGATAATCAATGCACGACATCGCTGTATGCGGATCGTTAATTCCCGGCGACAACGCTCGAACCGCCACTTCGACCAGTTCGCGGATACAGCATTCGACGTCCTGTCGCGGGGTCCGCTGTTTGCCGGTCAGGAACAATCCGGCGATCTGCTTCTGCAGGTCGTCGTCGATCGGTTCGTGACTGGCAACGTACAGGGCCGGATCGGTCGAGGTTAAAAAATCGCCCGGCCGGACAGTAAGTTGAACGCAGAAGTTCTTATCCGTGGCCAGGTTGGCCAGATCGCGATAGGCGATCGCCTGAATGTAGCCCTGCGAATCGACGAAGACGGGCTGACCGGACGTCTTAAAATCGAGTTGTTCGGCCCGCTCGATTTTCTGTTCCAGAGCGCGACGGCGGATGTCTTCATCGCGAACTTTCGGAAACAGACGGTCGATGCTGCTGGTCAGATCGTGCGAGACAGCCCGGATGACCACCTGCACCTGCATCATCTCCGCCACCGCCCAGATGTAGCGAATCAACAGGAGTAGACTTGCCAGTCCCGCCAGAAGTCCGAGCAGAACCGTTCCGGGGGTAAGGCTGCGGGTCGATTCGTTGATCGGAATCTGCCAGAGGACGAGCAGGCAGTAGAGTGTTGAACCGAGAAACGCCCCCAATGTCCATTGCGTGATCTGCCGATTGGCGAAGATGCGAATAATCCGCGGGCCGAACTGGGAACTCGCCTGAGCGATCACCAGCATACTGACGGAAAACACGACACCGGAAACAGTGGAAAGAATCGCGATCATCGACTGCATCAGCAGTGTGTCCGAATCCGGCGAAAGCGTGTAGGGCAACCACTCCTTGATGGGCTGGTCGGTCTGCATCTCCAAAGCGGGAAACAGAAACCCAAGCGTGATTCCGAGCAGAAGCAGCAGGGCAGGGATCAAGCCGAAATTGGTTTTCAGCAAATCCCACAGATACGTAAACCAGGTGGACATAACGAGCGGTCTTCCGTCGGAGGTTTCACAGCAGTTGATTTCTTATTCTCCCACGGGACTGAGGCCGTGCAACCCCGGACCTGTGTGCGCTGGTGAAACAGTGGTGGCTGAGATTGTGCTGGCCGCCTATAATCGCGAGAGGCGAAACGGTCGCCATTGATCCTTTCATTTTGCTGTTGCTCATCTGAGAAGTCATCCATGCTCGACGGTCCGCTGCTGACAGCCGAACAGTTCATCGACACCCGCTTTTCATTGCCGGAAAGCGGGCAATGGGCTGAACTGCACGGAGGCAAAGTTCAGGTGTTTCAGCCGCCCGATCTCGATCACGGCAACACCATTCTGAATCTCTCCAAGCTCCTGGCCGATTACGTTCAGACCCATCGGCGTGGCTACCCCTGTTTCGATCTGGGACTGTTAATGGAGACCGGGCCAGATACGATCCGCTTCCCGGCGGCCAGTTACTTTCTGCAGGGAAACCGCTTCGACGAGACCGATAAGACTTACACCGAGACCTTGCCGGCGATCGTGATCGAACTCGCCTCGACGTCCGATCGGCGTCAGTCGCTGCCGCGTCGCGTGGAAGATTATTTCGCCTGGGGAGTCGAAGGGATGTGGATCATCGATCCGGCGAGCCGCGATGTGATTGTCATCGACCAGGCCGGGAAGGAGCGTCGGTTTGAAGAGAACGACACATTCACCGAGCGACAGTTACCCGGGTTTGAATGCGTCATCGAACAGCTGTTCGTCGAACCGAGCTGGTATGGTGCCCAGTGACGATGGGCCAGTGACTGGCGGCGATTGATTACCGGTCGGCAGTGGGCGGATTCCTGGGAGTCAGGTGCAGTGCTCCGAAGTCGGAGAAGTGTGCCGTCCCGTTGCGGACACTCAGCTCGAGCAGATGTGTCTCGGCGTTCTCCGGGTGAAGGATGCCACCGAGCTCGGTTCCGTTCGCGGAAATGAACCAGCCGTCCGGCTGATGCATAATCGTCAGCTGCTGATAATGCGGCGGCTCCTCAACACGGGTGAACGGAACCTCGATCGAACCGGCAATGGGCCGCCATCGGTTCTCTGCCCCTTCGAGCATCCCGAGTTGAATCTGCTCCTCGCGGAGTCGAACGACCGGGCGTTGCTTCTGACTCCGACCGAGCAGGACATCGACTTCGGAACCTGCAAGCGGATTGATGCTCAACGTCAGTTGATAGTATTCGATGTCATCCGCCGGAAGCCGGAACTCGTGTGAACCATTCGTTCCGGCGAGCACGGTTGCTCCGGTCAGGCCTCCGCCCAGATCTTCTGTTTCGGTGACCCATGTGCCGGACTGTGCTCCACGAAGCGGAACACTGATTCCATTGAATAGCGGAGCGAGAGGGCGATCGGATGGTTGAAGAGCGATTCGGCTCGGTCCGGGGGGAGCAGCCGCCGGCTGCGGATACGACAGGAAGCCGACGATCAGCAGAATGGCAAGAAGGACTGTTGTTCCGATCGCAATCGTTCGCTTTCGGGGCGACTTCTGGCGTGCCTGAGGCGCGGGAGTGGACTCGGCGGTCTGTTCGAGCAGAGCGTCGATGCGTTGCAGGACCTCTTCGTAGCTGGCGAGACGCTCGTCGACTTCGGGAGCGGTCATCGCTGCACAAAGTTCGCTGCAGCCCTCTGAGATCGGCTCGGGAAACGTGCGTGACCAGTCGTTGTCACCGTTCCACTTGGCCGAAATGACCTGCATGACCGACTTGTTCGCATACGGGCTGCGGCCCATCAGCATGAAGAACAGGGTCGCTCCCAGCGAATAGATATCGGCTCGAAGGTCGACGTGTGAGTCCTTCATCTGTTCGGGAGCAGCGTACGAGGGCGTGCCAATCGTCGAGCCATCGAGTGTGAGTCGTGTCTTGTCCTGTTCGCTGGTCGTGGCCCGGGCCAGACCGAAGTCGGCGACTTTGACCAGCGGGAGGTTCGAGTCCCGATGCAGCGCAGTGTCGTCCTGCGTCAACAACAGATTGGCCGGCTTGATATCGCGATGGGTAATCCCTTGAGCCCCGGCATGCGAAAGAGCAGCCGTCACCTGTCGCAGCAGCAAAAGTGCGGTACGTTCCGGGAGTGGACCTTCCCGTGTGATCCACTCCTGAAGAGTTTCGCCGTCGACCAGTTCCATCGCCAGATAGATGCGACCCTGGCAAAGGCCATAATCGTAAGCGGCGACAATGTTCGGATGCCGCAGCCGGGCCACGAGCCGGGCTTCCTGCTGACTGCGCGTAGCCGAGCTGGCATCGCTCATCTTCATCAGCTTGAGCGCGACGACCCGATCGAGCTTCAACTGCCGCGCCTTGTACACCGCTCCCATGCCGCCACTGCCGAGGAGATCGAGCAGTTCATACTCGGGGATGAAGTTGGTCGGATCGGTCAGCGGGATCAGATTCTCGACCTGCTGCGGATCGAGCAGCCCCTGTTCGTAGGCGACATCGAGTGTCGTGGAATCCTTCTCGCGGGCCACTTCGGTCAATCGCTCCACCTCATCGGCTTCCAAATATCCTTTGCGGATGATCAGACCGATCAGCGTCGTTTCCGAAGTGGTGCTCTGTGGATCCATGGTGGCGAAGTGTTTCAGTTCTGAGCGGCCTGGAGGCTCTCCAGAATTCTCTTGACCGACGGCCGGTCGGCAGTATGGTCTTTGCCCACGTAGGCCAGGAGCACATTCCCCTGCTTATCAATGACGTACGTCGAAGGGTGGGCGTTTTGTGAACGGATCTCGAAAAAATTGACCGCTTTGAATTCTTCATCGAGCAGGATCGGGAAAGGAACGCGTTCAAGCTGAGCTTTGCTGTCGGTCTGCGCGACCTTCACAAACTCATCGAGGTGATCCCGGGGCCCCGGATAAACAACGAGAACTTCTGTCTCGAGTTCCTTGAACTTGTCGTAGTTGGCGATGAGTCGAGCCGTCTGCGTGGTGCAAAACGGGCAGAGCGTGCCGTAAAAACCCTGCGTGAAGATGAGAACGACGTTCTTCTCGCCCAGCACGTCCTTCAGCGGCACCGGGTTTCCGTCGGTGTCAACAAACTCCAGGTCCTCCAGACCTTCCGGCGGCTTCGTGTTCGACGTCACCTCGTCCTTGAACGAGATGTTCTCGGCGGTCACTCCGTAATAATCGGCGTCGTAGCCATAGTCCGATTCGGAGGAATAGTTGTACGTCGTCGACGGGGCCGGCTCCGACTTCGAACAGCCCGTCAGCAGCGGAGCAACCGGCAGACATACCGCAAGCATGGTTCGCAGAATAGAACGCAACATTGCAATGGCCCGTCAGAGAGAGTTCATTATCCGAAAGTTAAAGATACGAACGTGACTTTATCATAACGTACACCCCGATCGGGTAGAATCCCGTCGAATTCCGAATATTGCAGCCGTTTGCACGCTTCCACCCTCGTACCGGCGGCATCCTGCCGCCGATTACGTGCGGCTCGCAGAGTCGACGAGGCGGGCTAATGACGGGCTGGTTGGCCGCTTGCAAAAGAGCTTCGGGCGCCCAAGGGGTAGCGACGTCTTTTCGGCGACAGGATGCCGCCGGTACGAGCGTTGGCTTTCGGTCTCAATGGGAAGTCGTAATGCTAACGGGAGCCTGATCGTCTTTTGTTCCGACACGAAAACAGGATCCCGCCATGATTCGCTGCTTAGTTTGTTCGCTCCTTCTGGTCTGCACGTTGTTGACGGCTCTCGATGTTCGAGCCGAGGCGAATCGGGAGAAGCCGAATGTGCTGCTGATTGTTTCGGACGATCAGGGGTACAACGATCTGGGGGTGCTCAACGAAGACCTGATTACGCCGGCTCTTGATCGGCTGGCGCGGGAAGGGACTCGGCTGACGAACTTCTATGTTGCCTGGCCGGCTTGTACGCCCTCGCGGGCCAGTCTGCTGACGGGACGTTATCCGCAGCGGAACGGCATTTACGATATGATCCGCAACGAGGCGCCGGACTACGGTCACAGATACAGGCCCTCGGACTATGAAGTGACGTTTGAACGCGTCGGCGGGATGGACGAACGGGAGATCATGATTCCGGAACTGCTGAGCGACGAAGGGTATCGCTCCGCCATTTTCGGGAAATGGGATCTCGGTTCTCTGAAACGCTATCTGCCCACTGCACGCGGGTTCGACGAATTTTACGGCTTCGTGAATACCGGCATCGACTATTTCACGCACGAGCGGTACGGCGTGCCGAGTATGTATCGCAACACCGAGCCGACCCAGGAAGATCGCGGGACCTACTGCACCGATCTGTTCGGTCGCGAAGCGTTGCGGTTTGTTGATGAAACCATCGGGCAGCAGCGGTTCTTTCTCTACCTTCCTTTCAATGCGCCGCACAACTCATCGGCTCTGGAACCGGAGATTCGCACGACGGTCCAGGCTCCCG
This sequence comes from Planctomycetaceae bacterium, assembly GCA_017795105.1. Taxonomy (GTDB): domain Bacteria; phylum Planctomycetota; class Planctomycetia; order Planctomycetales; family Planctomycetaceae; genus Rubinisphaera. The sequence continues at coordinate 2,249,308 of CP051247.1, read as the reverse complement.
AGGAATACAAAAAGATGTACCCGCCTGTGGAGCAGGAGTATCGGGACGTCGCCTCGTATCGATATGGAGGCGCTGCCCGTGTCGTGACGAAGGAAGCCCGTCAGCGCGACTATCGGGCGGCCGTCACATGCATGGATGCTGCGATCGGCAAGGTGCTCGATGAACTGGAACAACGTGGCGAACTCGACAACACGATCGTGATCTTTTTCTCCGATAATGGCGGCAGTGGCGGAGCCGATAATTCTCCGCTTCGCGGGCACAAGGCACAGATGTGGGAAGGAGGGATTCGTGTTCCCTGTCTGGTCCGCTGGCCAGCAGGGGGCATCCCGGCTGGCGAGGTGAATGACGCCTTTCTGACGTCTCTCGAACTGTTGCCAAGCCTCTGTATTGCGAGCGGGACAGAAATTCCGGCTGACCTGGTTCTGGATGGTTTCGACTGGTGGCCAACGCTCCGAGGCGAAGTCGACTCCCCGAGACAGGAGATGTTCTGGAAGCGACGAGAGCTTCAGGCGGCTCGTGTCGGGCAGTACAAATGGGTCGATGAGAAAGAAAAAGCGGGCGGCCTGTTCGATCTGTCGAAGGACATCGGCGAATCGAACGATCTGAGCGAGTCCCATCCGAAAATCCTGAAGATGGTCACCGGCCGGTATAAGCGTTGGCTGGAGAAAATGGAGGAAGCGGAGCCGAGAGGGCCATTCCGGGACTTCTAGAGCACATTGCTCGACCGAGTAGCGCCGTATAGGTGTTGAGAGGCCTGCAAGTGACCATCTCACGTCGTTGAAGGCCGCTACTCTTATCAGAAGTCTGATCTCACTGAAGAGGCAAGACGTCCTCGATTCGATCGACAGGTACCGCGGCGGACGGGAGTTCAGTGCGGGGCGGACTGTACGACCAATACCGTCTCGTTTACACTGCCGGCCGTCCTTTTGCCCTGAAAACAGCGCTCCGTTCCGGCTCCAACTGAAGATTGCCATGCGTAAAGAAATCATTGCCGCCCTGTCGAAACACATGCCGGACGTGATGCGCTGGTCCGGCAGCCTCGCCCGGGAGCTCCGCAAGCACAATATTGCCGTCGCCGCAAAAACGTCCGGCAGCGCATTGACCGATGCTCTGACTCTGGCTGACCTTACGATTCAGGACCTGCTCATCAATGCAATGCGGGACCGGGCTCCAGAACTGCTTAAATGCCGGATCGAAGCCGAGGAATCGACAGGCGATCTGACCCGATTCGCATCCGAAGGCGAATACATCATCGCTCTCGATCCGATCGACGGAACCAAGCAGTTCCGCGACAAAAGCGGCGATGGTTACGCCGTGATGCTGCATCTGCGGACCGTCGATGAGGTCGTTTATTCGCTGGTGTATCTGCCGGCGTTCGGTGAACATGGGGGCTGGGTTGAAGTTCATCCCGATCGAATCGTCACCGGAGCAGACGATCCGAATCGTCCTGCTCGCGACGTGCTCGATTCCCTCACGCCGATTGATGCCGGCAGCCGGCCGGAGTCGAAGAAGATCTATCTGATCGGCTTCCAACAGCGAGATGTTGAACGATCCGAAGATGTAACGCGAGCCGGACTGGAGGGCGTTGCTCCGGACGACATGCCTGGCAGTATTTATCCGCTGCTGGCCACCGGAGAGTTCGGGGGATCCCTGATTCATACGCCGAATGTGTACGATTACCCCGTTTCGTGGCAGATTGCCCGTCAACTGGGGGGCGATTCGGTCTGGGTGCACAACGGTGAGACGGTCAATTTCTCGGAAATGTGGATGGACGATCGAGCCGATATGCTGCGGCTGCCTGGAATTGTGGCGACGTCGGCGGACCAGTCGACTCTCGATATTCTCTGCGATCTGGCCCGGGATTGGAGCCGCGAACGGTACGAAAACCGCTAAAAACCGGTCGAAACGGTCAAGTCGTCCGGGCGATCCGGTCTTCACGCCCAACTCGGATCAGATTGTTTTCGCCGTCCGGGACGAAGACTGATATCATGGCGGCAACTGCAGACAGCCGGTGACGCAGCGCCTGCGTCCCACAAGCGTTAAATTGGCTTCGGGAAACGAGTTCAGTGATATTGCGAACCTGTCACGATCTGGACGATAGCGTCGATGCTGGACAGGAAGCGGTTGCGCGGCTCTCTGCAGGCGAAGTGATCGGCGTGGCGACGGATTACGGCTACGCAGCGGCCTGCCGGAATGCGCGTCAATTGCAGGCGTGCCTTGACGGGCGGGAAGATTCGGCTGAAATCGTGCTGGCCCTGCGGCACCCCGAAGAGATTTACGATTACCTGCCCGATTTGCCCAAGCCGGCCTGGCGGCTGCTATCCCGGTCGGCGGCCGGTTCGCTGGTGTTGCGGTTCCCTTCGACCGACAAAGCGTTGCTGTTTGACCGGCCGGAAGATCTTTCGTTGCTGGAGGCAGAGACGCGACAGATTGCCTGTCCGGAAGGGGCGAGGAACCGCTCGGTGCTGGCAAGTTCGGGAGCACTCTCCAAGTTTATCCATCCTTACACGGCGTGGCCGCTTTATCTGCTCTGGCCTAAGGAATTCACTGGAAACACAGCGTTTCGCTGCTGCCAAACGGCGTCCAGCCTTGTAGACTGCCTGCCAAACTGTTTGAATTACGTGATTGAGACCGGCATCGTGCAGGCCGATGGTCCTCCAGCCATCGTGGAGTTCTCCGACGAGGGAGTTAGAATCATCCCGTCCAGCGAAATGAATGAGTCGACAATTCTCGAGAAAGGTCGCGCCGGCGTGCTTTTCGTTTGCACGGGCAACACCTGCCGCAGTCCAATGGCCGAAGTTCTGTGCCGAAAAATGCTTGCAGAACGGCTGAACTGCGATCCCGAAGAGGTGTCTAAGCACGGTATTGAAGTGGCTTCGGCGGGAATTGCGGCCGATTACGGATTGCCGGCCAGTGCGGAAGCCGTCGAGCTTCTTGCAGCTGAAGGCGTTGATCTGACCGCTCATCAGAGCCAACCTTTAACGCAGTCGCTGTTGGAACGCTCCGATCATGTGTATACTCTGACCAGACATCATCGCGACATTATCGTCGCACATCGTCCGGAACTCCAGGATCGGGTCTCGGTCCTCGGCCGCGATGGCCGCGATATCCCCGATCCGATCGGGGGAGATCTGGCGATTTATCGCGAGTGTAAAGACGTTATCGAGGCGAATCTGAAGCCTATCGTGGATGACCTGATCGCTCACCTGGATAAGTGAGTCGATTCCGCAGCTTTCAGTTCTGTCGCCAGGGAAATGACCTGGGCATCAAAACGACTGAAAGCCATTCGATCTCCGATCGTTCTTACGATCGAAGATCGCCCGAACATTGTGAGACAGAATCCGAATGAAAGTAGCCGTCGCAAGCGATCACCGGGGATATGACCTGAAATCGCGTATTCTTGATCGACTCACCAACCTGGGACACGAAGCCGTTGATATGGGCCCGGAGTCAGGTGAGAGTGTCGACTATCCCGACTTCGCCATCAAAGTCTCCAAGGCTGTTGCAGCCGGGGAAGTCGATCGAGGCATCCTGATCTGTGGCACGGGAATGGGGATGTGCATTGCCGCCAATAAGTTCTCCGGCGTCCGGGCCACGGCCTGTCACGATGAAGTGACTGCGGAGATGAGCCGTCGTCACAACGATGCCAATGTCCTCTGCCTGTCGGCCGAACTGCTGGGCGAACAACTCGTCGATCGGATGACCGACATCTGGATGACAACCGAGTTCGAAGGGGGCCGCCATGCCCGCCGTCTCGGTAAAATTAGCGACTTCGAACAGAAGTAGGGCGCCGTCCGGACTCCGCGAGCGCGAATGCGGGTTTTTTCCGCCGGCAGGGTGGCACGGAGATCCCTGTCTGTGCAGAATTGGCGCTGTTCTATGTGGAAGTTCGCATGCTCTCGGGATGAAGCGTCCGGAGCTGTGACAACAGCTTCGCACAGTTTCCTCTCACGACTTGGCAGACAGGGGTATTCGGGATGGATCTTTCTTCCCTCCGCTATTCACAAACGCATGAATGGGTGCATTGGGACGGCAACGTCGCCACGGTCGGGATTACCGACTTCGCCGTCTCACAATTGACCGACCTGGTTTACGTCGAACTGCCCACGGTCGGAAGCGAGATCAAAGCCGGCGAAACCTGCGGCGAGATTGAGAGTGTGAAAGCGGTCGGCGAGTTGAATTCGCCCCTCGACGGCACGGTGGCTGAAGTCAACGAGTCGCTCGAAAACGAACTCGAAAAACTGTCGGACAGCCCGTTCGAGGCGGGCTGGATTTTTCGACTGACTCCCAGCGATCCGGCTCAGATCGATGCTCTCCTCGATCGAGCCGCGTATGAAAAGCTCTGCGACGAAGAAGGACACTGATCTCCGCTTCGGTCAAATTGTCACAGCTCCATTTTCTCGGGCCGCAGCGACTGCAGCTCGAGGCGGAGTTGTCTATAATGCGGCAGCGCCGGTCGAGAACTCCTTCGCCTCATCCGCGAAGTGATCCCAGGTTCATCCCGCTCATGAAACCGGCTGCCGCCGTTGGGAGCTGTCTCGTGGCCCTTTGAGCCCTCCTCCCGGCCTAAACCTTCTTCGATCACCCCACGCACTCAGGATCGAACAGCGTGTCCTATCTATTTGCAACTCCGGAAGAACAACAGCAGATGCTGGCCGCGATCGGGGTGGAAAGCCTCGACGAACTTTTCGAGCAGCTGCCGGAAGACGTCCGGCTCAATCGCGAGCTTGATCTGCCGCCGGCGCTTTCGGAAATCGAACTCGACCGGATGCTCCGCAAAATCAGCTCGGACTTCGCCACGCACGGAGACCGCGTCTGCTTCCAGGGGGGCGGAGCCTACGATCATTTCATCCCGGCGACGGTTGATGAAATCTGCTCCCGCGGCGAGTTCTACACCGCCTATACGCCCTATCAGCCGGAAGCCAGTCAGGGAACGCTGCAGGCGTTCTTTGAGTTTCAGTCGCTGATCACCGCACTGACCGGCATGGATGTAGCCAACGCCAGTCTGTACGAAGGCGCGAGTGCTCTTGCCGAAGCGATCATCATGGCGATTCGCTCGACCAATCGCGGCGGCCGCGTGGTCATCTCCGGCTCCGTGCATCCCGAATACATCGAAACCGTTCGCACGTATCTGATGAGGAACAACTGCGAGATCGTCATTGCCGATGTTGTCGACGGCGTGACCGACTGGCAGCAGGCCGGCTCGCTGATCAACGATCAGACTGCCGCTGTCGTTGTGCAGCATCCGAACTTCTTCGGCTGCTTCGAAGATGTCAAAGCGGTCGTCGATCAGGCTCATGCCGCTGGAGCATTGGCAATCGAAGTCTTCGATCCGGTCAGTCTCGGCGTCGTGAAGCGGCCCGGCGACTACGGGATCGATATTGCCGTCGCGGAAGGACAGTCGCTCGGGATTCCCCTGCAGTTTGGCGGACCTTACCTCGGCATTCTGGCCTGTCGTGAGAAGTTTGTTCGCAAGATGCCCGGCCGTCTGATCGGTCAGACCGTGGACCGCGACGGACGCCGTGCATTCGTGCTCAACTTCCAGACGCGCGAGCAGCATATCCGCCGCGACAAGGCGACAAGTAACATCTGCACCAACCAGGGGCTGATGGCCCTCCGCGCGTCGGTCTACATTTCTCAGCTCGGCCCGAAGGGCTTTGTTGAGCTGGGCGATCAGTGTCATCAGAAAGCAGCCGCCCTGGCCGATCGACTCACGGAAGCGGGCGTCGGACAGCTAGCCTATGCCCAGCCGTTCTTCAAAGAGTTCGTTTTCCAGTTCAACCGACCGGCGGCCGAGGTGATTGCCGCTGCCCAGAAGGCCGGCTTCAACCTCGGTCCTGTTCTGAACCGTTTCGAGTTCCAGAATCCGATCCCGGAAAACTCGCTGCTGATTGCGGTGACCGAGAAGCGAACCTTCGACGAAATCGATCGCCTCGTCGCCGCCCTCAGCCGGTAATTCATTCTCTTTTGTGACTCTTTCACGATTTGGCCGCAGCCATGGAAAATCAAATCGCCCTTCAGCTTCTGCAGGATCTCTCGGTGCCTGGACGTCGCGCGACCGCGTTCCCGCCTGAAGAACTGGCCGAAGCCGGCACGAGTTCGCAGATCCCCGATGAGCATCGCGCGGACCACACGCTGAGTCTACCGGAGTTGTCCGAAGGGGACATCGTTCGCCATTACGTCAGCCTTTCGCAGCGGAACATGTCGGTCGATACGCACTTCTATCCGCTCGGCAGCTGTACGATGAAGTACAACCCGAAGCGACACGAACGTTGGGCCGGGATGAATGGCTTCATCAACGCTCACCCGTATGCCGAAGCAGGGGACATTCAGGGGCTGCTGGCCGTCCTGTACGAGATGCAGGAAATGCTGGGTGAGATCGCCGGGTTGCCCTCGGTCTCGCTGCATCCAGCCGCCGGTGCTCAGGGAGAGTTCGCCGCGATTCTCACCGCCTCCGCCTACTTCGCGAGTAAGGGAGAGGACCGGAAGACGGTTGTCTTCCCGGCCAGTGCTCACGGCACCAATCCCGCCAGTGCGGCCATGGCCGGCTACAAGTGCGTTCAGCTCAAGCCGTCTTCGACCGGGCTCGTCAATCTCGACGATCTGAAGCAGCATCTGTCGGAAGAAGTAGCCGTGTTCATGATCACAAATCCGAATACGATCGGATTGTTCGAGAAGGACATTCAGAAGATCAGCGAGATGCTGCACGATGTTGGCGGACTGGTCTACATCGACGGCGCGAACATGAATGCCATCCTCGGTAAGACCCGTCCCGGCGACTTCGGCGGCGACATGATGCACTACAACGTGCACAAGACATTCACCGGCCCGCACGGAGCCGGCGGACCAGGATCGGGACCGATTGCCGTCCGTGATTTCCTCGGCGATTACCTGCCGGGCCCGATTGTGACCCGTGAAACCGATGCCCACGGCAAGACTGTTTATAAGATGTCTAAACCACCCAAGTCGGTCGGCCAGCTGCGGTCTTTCATTGGCAACATCGGCATCCTGCTGCGAGGATACTTCTACATCCGCACGCTTGGCGGCGTCGGTCTTCGGGAAGTTTCTGAACATGCCGTGCTGAACGCCAACTATCTGCTGTCGCAACTCAAAGACGTGCTCGATGTGCCGAACGGCGACCGCTGTATGCACGAGTTCGTCGCCTCGGCGGCTTCGCTGAAAAAGAAGGGCGTCACGGCGATGGACATCGCCAAGCGACTGCTTGATTACGGCTTCCACGCTCCGACCGTCTACTTCCCGCTCGTGATTCCCGAAGCCATGATGATGGAGCCGACCGAAACCGAATCGAAGCTCACCCTCGATCGGTTCGCCGATACGATCAAGAATATTCTTGCCGAAGATCCCGAGACACTGCGAGCCGCCCCGCACACGACACCGGTCACGCGTCCGGATGAAGTGAAGGCCGCCCGCGAGCCGGTCCTCAGTTACTGTCCCTGCCCGACGCCGTTTGAAGTCGAGGCTCCCACGGGCGTGAAAGAATCGGTTCCGTCGTACATCTAAACTGAGCGTTATATCGATCAATCCGTTTTGAATTTGTGACACTATTCAGGTTCCCTCGCCCCCTTGGGGGAGAGGGTGAGGGGGAATTGTGGGGCCCAGGCTCCACGGGCCGTTCTGTTTTCAGTTGGATTATTGCGTCGCTGGTTGTTCGCCCCCTCATCCGCCCTTCGGGCACCTTCTCCCCCTGAAGGGGGCGAAGGAACGTAATTCAGGCAATGAGAACAGGGATGCAGACAGACTTCTCCACAGCCGTCGGCTCCCTGTATCTTGAGTTGGTTCCTCGCTCGGGCGAAGAGAACATGGCCATCGACGAGCAGCTGCTCGAGCGGGCCATTGTCGACGATCAGATTTTCTTTCGCTTCTATCGCTGGCGGGAAGCCACCCTGAGCCTCGGCCACTTTCAGGCCAAACAGGGCGGCCCGGTCGCAGAACGCTTTGCCAATCTGCCGGTGGTCACGCGACTCTCCGGGGGCGGCGCGATTCTTCACGACCGCGAACTGACCTACAGTCTCGCGATCCCCGCCGCTCATCCGCTGGCGAAGTCACCGACTTCGCTGTACGCGATCGTTCATACCGCATTCATCGAAGCGTTGGCCGAGCAGGGAATCGAGGTTTCCATGCGGGGGGAAGAACTGGCCGCTCAGAACGGCGAGTTCCTCTGCTTCCTCCGCGGCGACCGGCACGATGTCCTCTGCAACGGCCAGAAAGTCCTCGGCAGTGCTCAACGCCGTCGCAAGGGGGCGGTGCTTCAGCACGGAAGCCTGATCCTGGAAGCCTCCCCGCTGGCCCCGGAGGTGCAGGGGCTCAATGAGTTGTCAGGTCGAGAGGTTCTGGTCGACCGCCTTGTGTTCGGCGTTATGAATCGGCTGGGGCAACTGGCGGCGTCCTGGGAGAATGCGTGAAGTTGTGCACCGCCGGTGCGCTTGATTTCCGCTGCAAGGTTTCTCTTCCACAGACAGGAATGTCTGTGCCACCGGCTGTGGTTGACGAAAAGACTCGTAGCGGCGGCATCTTGCCGCCGATTGTGCGTTCCCGGCAGTCTAAGGGTGGCACGAAAACTGGCAAGATTTCGGGCAGGGCGATTCTGACTTGTCTCGAGTTCCCCACGTCTCTTCGGCGGCAGGATGCCGCCGCTACGGAGTGATGAATCGTTTTGGGAAATGCGTGAGGTTGAGCACTGCCGCGGGGATGAAGTTCCGCTGCAAGGTTTCTCTCCCACAGACAGGAATGTCTGTGCCACCGGCTGTGGTTGACGAAAAGACTCGTAGCGGCGGCATCCTGCCGCCGATTGTGCGTTCCCGGCAGTCTAAGGGTGGCATGTGAACTGGCGAAGATTCGGGCAGGGCGATTCTGACTTGCCTCGTGTTCCCCACGTCCTTTCGGCGGCAGGATGCCGCCGCTACGGAGTGATGAATCGTTTTGGGAAATACGTGAGGTTGAGCACTGCCGGGGGACGAAGTTCCGCTGCAAGGTTTCTCTTCCACAGACAGGAATGTCTGTGCCACCGGCTGTGGATGACGAAGTGACTCGTAGCGGCGGCATCCTGCCGCCGATTGTGCGTTCCCGGTGATGAGGAGGTTTCAGGAAGACCGGCAAGGATTCGGGCAAAGCGATTCGACGTCTTTCGAGCTTCCCGCGTCCCTTCGGCGGCAGGAATGCCGCCGTTACGGAGTCTGCCGGCATCCTTTGTTTTCCCTATTTTGCACATCTGCACTCTCGAAATCTGGTCTCGCGTCCATTGTTGGAACTGTGCTAGGATCCGGCCCTTCTCGACAGGGCGATTCTGCGCACCTGCCGAGCCGCGATGGATTTGCGGAATTCTGACTGATCTGCCGTTGCGACAAGGATGTTGCCAGCGCGACCATGCTCACCACGTTTGAACGTCAACTTTTTCGACAGTTCCTGTTCGTCAACGCCGTCTATCTGTGCGTGATTCTCGGGCTGTTCACGGTGATCGACTTGTTCGACAACGTGGACGATTTCGTCAATCACAGCGATGGGCAGCCGTTAACGATCATGATCAGCATTGCCTCTTACTACGGTAAGATGGGCATGTTCATTTTCGATGCCGCCTCGGTTCCCATGATCGCCATGTCGGGACTGACGACGCTGCTGCTCTGCAAACGTCGCGGCCAGGTGAAGCCGTTTCTTTCCGCCGGAATTCCGACATATCGCGTTCTCGCTCCCGCACTGTTGATGGGTGCGTGCGTGATGGTCGGCCTCAAAATGGTTAATCGCGAAGTCTTTCTCGGCGATGCGGTGCATCATCTGCATTCGAGCCGCGGTGGAGGCGGAGCCGAGACGCTGCATCTCGTTGCCCCGCGTTACGACCATGCGTCCCAGATTCTGATCGACGGCTGGGCCGTTTATCCACATACCCAGCGGATCGAAAAGGCCGCGTTTGTGTTGCCGCCGGAAATTGCCGGGCAGGACATGATCTGCCTGAAGGCTGACGAAGCCGAGTTCTACCCCCGGCAGGGCAAACGTCCCTCGGGCTGGCTGTTGCGAAACGCGAATCCGCCGATGGCCGAGATCCCGCTGACCGAACAGGGCAAGTCGTACCTGCTGCGATCAAAGCAGTCGGAGAACATCTTCGTGGTCAGCGATGTGACCCCGGACCTGATTTACAAAGCGAAAGAATCGAGCGGGTTTTTGAGCACAGCTCAGCTGGTCGAGCGGATCAACAGTCCGGCGATCGACAACAACACTGCTCGAGATCTCGAATTCAATTTCCATGCCCGCGTGATCGAACCGTTTCTCACCGGGCTGATGATCTGGATTTCGATTCCGGTCATTCTCCAGAAGGAGAGCCGGGGCATGATTGTGAACGCGGGGGAATGTGGCTTCTGGCTGTTCGCGGTCATCGGCAGCACCTACGCCGTGCGGTTTCTACCGGCATTGCAGGTCGCCGAGCCGGTCCAGGCGGCCTGGATTCCACTCCTGTTGACGACCCCGCTGACGGTCTGGATGCTCGATCGCGTCGAGACCTGAACAAATCAATGACGAATTCATTTTTCTGAGAACTGGTTCAATGCCTGCAATCCCGGAAACAACTCCATCCCCGTCGACACCGGGGAGTTCGCTGGTCGAGCGCCTCAAGGCTTCGCTGTCGCAACGGCCACTTCTGTGGCTGATCGGCACGCTGCTGCTTGTTCGGCTCGGTTTCATTCTGTCCTCGCCGGTCGATCTGATCGCCGATGAATCCTATTACTGGGACTGGTCGCGGCGTCTCGATTTCGGCTACTACAGCAAGCCGCCGATGATCGCCTGGATCAACTGGCTCTCAACAACATTGCTGGGGCCGAGTGAATTTGCCGTCCGCTTCCCGGCGGCACTGCTCGGGACCTTTGGGCTGCTCTGGGTGTATCATCTCGGAGCCCGGCTCTTTTCGTATCGGGTGGGTGTGCTTGCCGTTCTGTTGCTGGCACTCACACCGGGGCAGACCGCCCTCAGCTTTTTGATGACGATCGATGCTCCGTTCCTGTTCTGCTGGGCGGGCGCGTTGTATGGCTTCTGGATGATGACCTCGGTGCGGAATCCTCCCCTCAAGTGGTGTGTGGTGACCGCTTTGATGCTCGGACTCGGGATTCTCTCGAAGCAGACGATGCTCGGCTTCTTCCCGCTGGCCGGCCTGTTTCTACTGGCGACGCCGGAACGTCGGGCGATGTGGTTGGCGCCTCGCGTCTGGATGACGGCTGCGGCCGGCCTGGCGTTTCTCGCTCCGGTGCTGATCTGGAATATGCGTAACGACTGGATCACGCTCGAACACACGGCATCGCACTTCTCCGAAAGTTCGGTCACATGGATGACCCAGTTCGCGCGATTCGCGGAATTCATTCTGGGACAGGTGGGTGTCGCCTCACCGATGTTGTGGTTCGTTATCGTCGTGACGATGTACGCGGCGTTCCGGAAGTTCAAAACACTGACGCCGGGCGAGCGGTATCTGGTCTGCTTCTCCGGCGTGCCGATGCTCGGGATTCTCGTGCTCAGCGCGACCCGTCGGCTCGAACCAAACTGGCCGGCGGCCTGTTATCCGGCGGCCGTGATTCTCGTCTCCGCGGTGCTGCTGGGGCGTTCGTCGTTGAACAATCTGTTCAAATCCCGTGAGAAAACGCTCACTCGCTGCTGGCAGACCGGATTGGTCTGCACGGCCATTACCTATGCAGCCGTGACGGTGGTTCCGCTTTCTCCGCTGGCAGGAAGTCCCCTCGATATCACCTGCCGACTGCGGGGCTGGGAGACGCTGGCTCAGCAGTTCGATGACGTCGTGAAGAACGATGTGAAGTCCACCGGCGTGGAGAATCCGTTGATTATCTCGACGGCAGGCCGGGATATCACCAGCGGACTCGCTTTCTATCTCCCTTCCCAGCCGCTGATTCCCCTCTGGTCGCAGGATGATGCCGGCGTGCAATGCCAGTACGATCTGTGGCCCAAGCCTGACACGGCTCGGACCGACGCCGCTTATGTGATCACCGAAGTGAATCCGAAGCTGCCCGAATCGCTGAACGCATCGTTCGCGGAATGGGAGTCACTCGGCACGATTTCCACGCAGCTCGGCAGTGGCCGCCAGCGTGAGTACGAAATCTTCCGGACCCGGAATGCCGCGGCAGAGAATGCCCCGGCGATCGAACGCACTGCCAGGAACCCAGCCTCCCGCACCATCAGATAAGACCGACCCATGCTGCAGAGCTTTGTCCAGACGTATCTCAACGCCGGCCGAATCACCCGTGCGCGAATTCCACTGGCGATCCCGCTCTGTGCACTGCTGATTGGCACTGTTCTACTGGAGTGGAGTGGGCTCGATCTGGCGATCTCGCGACATTTCTACGATGCCGAGTCGAAAAGCTGGCCGCTGGCCGATGTTGATCCGTGGCAGACCATCGATGAATGGTTCGTGTTTCCCGGCGTGATCATCGGCGTGATTGCGTTGTTCTGGGGGCTGATTGCCTGTCTCCGCTGGCGCTGGGACAACCGGGCTCGTGCAGCCGTGGTCCTGACCTGGGTTCTGCTGATTGGGCCCGGGCTGCTCGTGAATGGTTCATTAAAACCGTATTTCAGCCGCCCGCGTCCCCGTGAAGTGGTTGAACTCGGTGGCGTAAAAGCGTATCAACCCGCGTTCGGATTCGGCGACAAGGTGCACTTCAATTCGTCGTTCCCTTCCGGACATGCTTCGATCGGCTTCTTTCTGATCACCCCCGCGTTCTTGTGCCGCACCCGCCGCTGGCGCTGGTCGCTGCTGACCGCCGGCCTCTGTTATGGCGGCCTGATGAGCCTCTCTCGCATCGTTCAGGGAGGGCATTATCTGAGTGACACCCTCTGGTCACTGGGGATTGTGTACGCCGTCGCCTGGGGTGTTTCCACACTCGTCACAGCGATCCAGATCCACCGCATCCGCCCGCTGGTGACTGAGACGATCCCGCTGGCTGACCAGGCCAAGCTCGCCGCATAACGGGGTGAATGCTATTTCTCGCCCAGGCAGTCGGTTGGGTCGGAACTTCGATCCGGTGGTGCGTCAAGACGGCACCCTACGGTGGGTTACGCGTCGCATCTTAACCCGATACGTCAGTGAGGGAACTGCGTGCTCCGATCGGTTGACCCTTCGGATCAAGAAGCGGACTTACTCGGCGGGGCCGTCTCCGTTGTCGTGGGGGAAGCCGAGTTCGGAGAGGCGTTCGAGGAGCACGGCTCTGACTTTGTGGAAGTAGTCCTTATCGCCGGAGGCCATGGCGTTCTCGAAGCTGTCGATGATCTGTTCGAACTCCTGTCGCTCCTGGGGAGCGATCTCCCCGAGCACGCGTTCGCTGAAACGCAGCAGCTGCTGATTCTCGACTTCGTCCCTGGGATAGAACTTCAGGTCCTGCAGCTTGCTGACGGCTTCGTCGATTTCCTTTTTGGAAAGATGCTGGGCGTGGTTGGTCAGCACGGTGCTGAACTTTCGGCCCGTGCTGTCGACGAGAGCTTCGACCTCCAGCAGGCCGTTCAGGTCGTAGGTGAAGCGAATACGAATCGGGACTCCGGCCGGGCTTGGAGGAATCCCCCCGACACGCAATTCGCCGAGCGACAGGTTCCCTTCGATCTTTCGATGTTCTCCCTGAAAGACGCGAATGACCACCTCGCGCTGGTTGGCCCGGATCGTGGAGACGATCTCTTCCGCCGAAACGGGCAGCGTGGTATTGCGATGGATAATGGGGAGAAAGAACCCCTCGACGTCGTGACCGCCGATGTGCTTGGTAATTGCGACGCCGAGTGTAAACGGACAGACGTCGGTCATCACGATGTCCTGCACCGCTTCGTCGTTGGACAGCAGAGCGGCCTGAATGGCTGCTCCGAGTGCGACGACTTCATCAGGATTGTGCTTGCAGAGTGCGTCCTGATCGAAGATTTCCCGCACGCACGTTTTGAGCACAGGCATTCGAGTCGCCCCGCCGACGAGGATCACATCGTCTACCTGATCGGGGGACAGACCGGCATCACGGAGGACACGGGCGATGGGGCGACGGATCCGGTCCAGCAGTGGCTGGACAATCTCGGAGAAGAGAGTCTTGCTGACCGAAACGGTTCGGGGCGATTCAGCAAAGTGGCCGTCGTCCTCGGGGATGCGGATTTCGATCTGTTCGACATCGCCCAGCTGGCGTTTGGCTCGTTCGCATTCTTCCCGCAACCGGGAGACCATCAGAGGAAGACGGACTTCCGTGGCTTCCAGATGCATCTGCATGGACTGGAGCACATGCCCCAGCAGCCGGTCGGTAAAGTCTTCGCCGCCGAGCGTGCTTTCCCCGGCGGATGCGATTATCTCCAGCGTACCTTCGAAGACTTCCATCATCGTGACATCGAAGGTGCCGCCGCCCAGGTCGATGACGAGCAGGTTCTTCTCGGCATCACGATCGTGGAATCCGTAAGCGAGTGCCGCGGCGGTCGGTTCATTGATGATGCGGTTGACCCGCAGACCGGCCAGTTCGCCGGCCAGTTTCGTCGCCCGTCGCTGCAGTTCGTTGAAGTAAGCCGGCACGGTGATAACGGCATCGGTCACTTCTTCGCCGAGGTATTCCTCGGCATCCTGTTTGAGAGCTTTCAGAACGAGGCTCGAAAGCTCGGCGGCATTGAGTTGCTTATTATGCAGCGAGACCGTTTCCTGAGTCCCCATCAATCGCTTGAAACGGGATGCGACCTGTTCTGGTCGGGTGACGCGAAGTTCACGAGCCGCATCGCCGACGAGCAGTTCGCCGGAATCAAGCACGCCGACGACCGACGGAGTGAGGTTGCGACCATGGCTGCCGGGGATGATGACCGGTTGACCGTTCTGAAAAACGGCGCAGAGGGAATTCGTCGTGCCCAGATCGATGCCGACAATCATGAATTGAACTTACCTGCTCAGACGTAATAGAACGACAGTCCGCCGGGAATCCGGTCGAGAGCTGAGGGTCCACTGAAGTGGAGGATGAGGAACGGACTTGCTCCACTTCAGTCGGGGACATGACTCAATATGAATACACTGCGAAGCGACTGTCAACAATGCAAGGACATTGCGAAGACTTTCCGGTTCGCCAATGGGGCTCCGCGACAAAATGGCGGGTCGTACATTCGGACAATTCGATTTAGAATGCGTCAACTGATTCGCTGGCCTCATAGACGGAAAACCTCGATGGACGTTCTCCTGCTGTCGCGACTGCAGTTTGCATTCACGATCATGTTTCACTACCTGTTTCCGCCGCTTACGATCGGGCTCGGAGTGATTCTGGTCTATCTGGAGGGGATGTATCTCCGGACGAAGCAGCCGATCTACGAACAGGCTGCTCGTTTCTGGACGAAGATCTTCGGGCTTAACTTCGCGCTCGGGGTTGTTACCGGCATCGTGATGGAGTTCGAGTTTGGCACCAACTGGGCCGCCTATTCCCGTTACGTGGGGGATGTCTTTGGTTCCGCCCTGGCAGCCGAAGGGATCTTTGCTTTCTTTCTTGAATCGGGATTCCTTTCGCTGCTCCTCTTCGGCTGGGATCGCGTAGGCCCGAAGATGCACTTCTTTGCCACGTTGATGGTCTGCCTTGGGGGCATTTTCTCTTCGGTCTGGATCACGATTGCGAACTCCTGGCAGCAGACGCCGACCGGGCACGAGATCCGCGAAGTTGTCATCAACGGGCAGACGTTTGAGCGGGCAGAGATCGTCGACTTCTGGGCGATGGTTTTTAATCCTTCGACCATCGACCGGCTGATTCATGTCTGGATCGGAGCATTCATTCTCGGCGCGTTCTTCGTGATGAGTATTTCGGCCTGGTACATTCTCAAAGGCCGACATCTGGAGTTTGCGAAGCGATCCTTCACCGGAGCACTGCTGCTGGCCACGGTGTCGTCGCTGGCCCAGCTCGTTTCGGGACATTCGAACGCCAACATGGTCGCCGAGTATCAGCCGGCGAAGCTGGCGGCCATGGAAGGGCTTTACGAAACCGAAGAACAAGGGACGGGGCTGTATCTGTTCGGCTGGCCGGATGACGAAACCGGCACGGTGAAATACGGAATCGAAATTCCGGGGATGCTCAGTTTTCTGGTTCACGGCGACTTCAAAACGCCTGTGCCAGGGTTCGATCAACTCGAAGACCAGTGGGGCCGCCCGCCCGTCTGGCTGACGTTTCAGGCGTATCATCTGATGATCGGCATCGGCAGTCTGTTCATCGCCAGTACGTTGTTTGCCTGTCTGCTCTGGTATCGGGGCACGTTGTTCGAAACCCGCTGGCTGCTGTGGTATTTTGTGTTCGCGGTCGCTCTGGCGTTCATCGCGAACGAAGCCGGCTGGGTCTCTGCCGAAGTTGGTCGCCAGCCCTGGATCGTGGCTCCGAGTTTGATCGACGGCGAACTGGTCGGCGGACTCCGCACGAGTGAAGGACTTTCGGAAGCCGTGCGAGCGGAACAGGTACTGGGGTCGATCATCTTCTTCGGCTTCATTTACTTCCTGCTGTTCATCCTCTGGGTGACGCTGCTGCATCAGAAGATTTCGCACGGTCCGGAACTTTCCGGCGACGAAGACCCGTATCACGATCGAGCCCACATAGAGAAGGCGGTCTGATGGATTGGAATCTGCTCTGGTTTTTCCTGCTCGGAATTTTGCTGGCCGGCTACGCGATTCTCGATGGCTTCGACTTCGGGGTTGGCATGCTGCATCCCGTGGCAAAGACCGACGAGGAACGTCGGATTTTGATCAACGCGATCGGTCCGCTGTGGGATGGGAATGAGGTCTGGCTGGTCACGTTCGGCGGCGCGTTATTCGCGGCGTTCCCGGAAGCGTACGCTACGATCTTTTCGGGTTATTACGAAGCCTTGATGCTCGTACTTGGCTGCCTGATTTTTCGGGCCGTCTCGATTGAGTTTCGCAGCAAGCGTCCTGAACGCTGGTGGCGGTCGATCTGGGACACCGCGTTCTTTCTTTCGAGTCTGATCGTGTCGTTCGGCTTCGGCCTCGCGGTCGGCAGCGCGATGATCGGGATTCCGCTGGATGAACGGGGCATCTTCCGCGGCTCGATCTCGGACCAGATCGGCATCTATGGTTTGTTTGTTGGCTTGCTCACTGTGGCCATGTTCCAGATGCACGGAGCGATCTTTCTCGTCTTCAAAACGAAAGATGATCTGCAGCAGAGGCTGATCCGCTGGACCTGGCGAGGCTATTACGCGTTTCTGACGATGTTCGTCGTCGTCACGATCGCGACCTGGCTGTGGATTCCCCGAGCGGTCGATACGTTCGAGCATTTCCCGATCGGCTGGCTCGTCGTTGTGCTGATGTTCCTCGCGGTTGCCAACATTCCGCGCTGCCTGAATCATCAGTGGTATATGCAGGCGTTCTTCTCCTCGACCTGCACGATCGCCGCCCTGGTTTTCCTGCTCGGCGTGGCATTGTTCCCGAACCTGGTCACTTCGTCGCCGGTCACGGAGAACAGTCTGACGATCTACAACGCGGCGTCGTCACAGGCGACACTGAAACTGATGAGTCTGATCGCCTTGCTCGGCATGCCATTCGTCATCGGCTACACGATCATGGTCTACCGAACCTTCCGCGGCCCGGTGATCCTCGATAAGAACAGCTACTGATTGCGCTGGCCAGGCTCGGATAGGCGCAGCCGTATCCCAGTAAATGGACGTCCATCGTTAGACAGGTAGGGTGCGTCTTGACGCACCGAATCAACTGCAGCGATCTGCAACCGCGTCGCCGCCGGGGCACAAAGTTCCTTTCGCAGGTTTCCAGGCAACCTCAACGTTGTGTGCCCGGGGCTTCGTTTCGATTGGTGCGTCAAGACGCACCCTACTGTTTGGCGGGCTGGATTCGTTGCTATCGGATCTCTGTATCGAACGCACAATTGCTGGGATACGCCTTGCCGGCTATCCCAGCCTACACGCCACTTCCAGGGTCGGCTTCTTAGCCCGACACGTCAGTGAGGGACGCACGCGCAATGCCATCGCCGACGCTTCGGGGTGAGAGGGAGCGGTCGCTATTCGCTCTCTTCCTCGACGGGGTCGCTCTGGCCGGTGCGGATTTCGCTCAGAGAGGGAAGCCGCCGGCTGCTGAAGTCTTCCTGGACTTTCTCGAGTTCCCGCTCGAATGGGCCAACCTCGATGGTTCCGCCTGTTCGCTGCAGAAGAAGGTCCCGATACCGGCGGGGGCTGACGACGATGTAGCGGTCGGGGCTCTCTGGGATCGGAGAAGCCACGAGTTCCAGACCCTGGTAGCCGCGACTCCACAGCAGTGGAAACCGTGTGGTCGAGCTGCCATATTTCTGCTCGATGGTCCCGGCGAAGTCGGGGCCGATGTATTCGAACGGCTGGGCCGTCCAGGGATCCAGCGGGAGAGCGTCGAGATAGTCCGGCACGAGTTCGATCAGTTCGGCCGGGTAAGCGTCGTTCTCTTTTGCGTAGGCGAGCAGAGCCAGTTCGGTCGTCATAAAACGATAGTCTCTAATCACGTCGACGTAAGACTGGTAGAGGTTATTCCGGCGATAAACGAGGTCGTTGACGGCGAGCGTCGATTCGAATTCGCGGGTCACTTCGTATTCATCGACCTGCGGCGGCAACGGAAGTGACCAGTTCCGTTCCTCAATGGCCGGCCAGAGCTGGTTGAGTGGGGCATCGACCCGCAGAAACTCGTCGATCCGCTCGGCATCGGTGTTGCGTCCCCGCTGAGCGATATCAGTCAGACGCCGTGCTCGCTCATATTCCGACGGCAACAGCGTGATCCGTCCATGCATCAGCTCGCCCACGAGTTGACTGTACTGAGGGCTCGTGTAGATCGCGTTCGACATCTGCAGAAACTTGCTCAGGTAGAGCCAGAAGTATGTGTCGTCGTACTCGAGTTCGGACAGGATCCCGCAATAATCGATCGTCAGCAGATCGGCCAGCGGCGTGATCTCCTGCTGACGAACCGCGGCTTCCTGCGCCAGGTCCCGCAATTCTTCCGCAGTCGACTCGTAAGCGAGTCGCGTGATGAGGTCACGCCGTGTGAAGCTCAGAAAGTGGAGGTAGGAAACCGGAGTGACGTAGTCCTGATAGCGGCTGAGGAATTGATGCCCCCGATCGAGATTCCAGCCGAGCCGCAGGGTGTCCGGCAGTGAGAGTGGCGAGAAATACTGTTCCTTGAGATCGGGGCGATACGTCGGACGCAACAGATTAATGACCTGGTCAATGGGCAAGCCGTAGTGGCCTCTCCATTCTTCGTACGGCGTTTGCCGTTGCGGATACCAGATGTGACTGAGGTTGAGTTGCATCGGCTGGGCAGACAGGTACTGCCGCTGCATGAGCTCAGCGAGTTCCTGAAGCGGTTCGCGGGCTTCTTCCAGAAGCTGGCGACGGAATCGCCAGTAAAGATCGCGTTCTTTCTGCTTGAAGGTTCCGGAATGAGGACTGACATCGGCACCGAGCTGGTCCCGGACGGCCTCTTTCACCATGCGATCGAGGTCCTCGTTTCTGGGAAGCTCCGCGACAAGGGCTTCGTAGCGTTGCTGATACTTGTCATCATGCTGATAAGGACCGCGGCTCAAGCCTTCCGGGCCGACCCGGAGCACCAGATCGGGATCGGACGGGAGGTTAAACGCCGTTCCGGGCGGGATCTCGGCTACGGTGACCATGCGGTAGGAGAAGAAACCGATCAACCCGAACACGATGGCGATGGGCATCGGAACGTCGAAACGCCGCAGCCAGTTGCCCGGCTCGTCGAGGTTGCGAAGCGTATCGCTGGTCGCGCGAAGGTTGTTGATGACCAGGGCGATCAGGATCGGCGTGAAGAAGACCCAAAGCGGGACATAGCTGACCTGACTCAGGTGCATGGGAACGTAGATCAGAATCGCGAGGCCACAGGCCATCGCGACCGAGAAGACAATGACCACCTTCGGAAGTCGAATCGTTGCCCACTGTCCGAGCAGGAACAGCGAAAGCGCGAACACCCAGGGGTTGGATGGGAAATCCTGAGTCGAGGGCACGAGAGACTCGACAACATCCTCGAAATGGCGGTCGCCACCCGCTCCGTAATCTGGAAGAATCATCCAGGGGAGCAGGTACAGGAACGTGAATAGCGAAAACGTAACCGACAGCCAGATCGCTGTTTTCATGCTCCAGAAACCGACGGCGGAGCAGCCCCGGTTGTACCAGAAGCGGGCCCGTTCAGGCTGGCGATCCCGATAAGCCGAGGCAATCCCCAGAATGAACGGCACCAGCACCCATGTCAGCGACGAACGCAGATCGCCGACGTTGTGATAGTTGATGAGTGTGTCATACAGAATCGCTCCCAGCGCCACCGCGAGCCAGATCCAGATGCTCTGCCGCACTTCGAGCCAGAGAAAGCGACTGGCAAAACGAGGGAACGGAGAAAGTGTGTGGCCCATCTCGAGCACCCGCGACTGCCGCTCGGTTGAGGTGTCCGCCCAGTCCCAGGAGAGTCTCTTTCCGGCGGTCCAGCGAGGTATCGCCCAGGCGTTCGCGAGGATCAGAACCGCCAGGCAAATTCCATTGACGACCACTGTCTTGCCGAGATCGGTCTCGGCTGCGAGCAGCGGCCCGCTGCGCATCATCTCAGCGAGAACGACGACGCCAGTGACCAGCACGATGACGGTAAGCACGAGGGTGCCCAGAACGTTGCGAATCTGGGAGGAAATCAGGCTGCCGAGCAACATCGCTTCGACAGCAACGGTCAGGAACATGACCGCCTGCAGCAGATTCAGCTGGATCCCGGCGAGTCCGGCGTTCTCGGTAAACAGCGTGCTGAAAAAGAGGACGACGATGGAGGAAACGGTCAGCGTGGCCCAAAGGAGAATCAGAGCGGTAAAGGCGGCGGAAAGCTTGGCCTGCCAGATGGCGGGTCGGGGCACGGCGAGCCGTCGCAGCAGCAGATCGGTCCGAAACTCCGTCTCGGAGGCGAACATCGCCGCGCCGGCGGCCAGGCCCAGGGCAACGGTGAGCAAACCGATGACCTCAGCAGACCGTTTAAAGGCTTCCTGAGGACTGGTGTCAAAGCCGATACCGATGATCAGGATCGTACCGGCAACCAGCATCAGCCCGCCCAGGCGAAGCAGGAGGTACCATTCTTTCCAGAACAGATGTCGAAACGCACGAAGGGGTGCAGTGCTCATGATTGGATCTCGGAATCGAATCGACGTGAAGGAACTTTCCGTGAAACAGACCGCTATGGTGCCGAAGGATGCGGCGTCTCCGCGGAGGACCCGCTTTCGTTCTGCTTGTCCACTCGAGAAGACTTCAGCATCTGCAGCAGAATCTCTTCCAGAGACGGGTGCCGCAGTTCATAGTTCAGCCCGTCGTATTCATCGAAGCGGGCCTTGAGTTGTTCCGGATCGGCGTCGAGCATCAGCCATTGCTGCTGATGTCCGCTCGATTCGCGATGGATGAGTCGTCCGGGCAGATCGTGCGGGTCGACCTGAGTCGCCCCAGTCCCGAGCACGACTTCACAGGCCGAGGACTTCAGCTCTTCGAGTCGCGCTTTGAGGATCAGTTTTCCCTTGATGAGGATCACAACGACATCAGCGACGCGTTCGACTTCACTGACCTGATGACTGGCCAGCAGAACGCCGTGCCCGCGAGCCGCGACATCGACCATGCTCTCGAGAAACTCGCGACGAATGAGCGGGTCGAGACCGGAGGTCGGTTCGTCGAGAATGAGCAGATGAGGTTCGTGAGCCAGAGAGAGGGAAAGCGAAACTTTGGCCTGCATCCCTCGCGACAGCGTGCGGATCTTCTTCTTGAGCGGGACATCGAACTTCGTAATTTGAGCGCGATAGCGTTCGTGATATCCCGAGGCATAGAACCCCGAGGCGAACCAGCCAAGTTCATCGACCGTCATCCAGTCGTAGAATGCGGGGCGATCCGGGACGAAGCCGACCTGCTGGCGAATCTCCTGCGACTGGCGGGCACTGTTCATGCCGAGGACATGAGCCTGACCGGAATCGGGCTTGAGGGAGCCGAGCAGAAGGTTGATAGCGGTCGTTTTACCGGCTCCGTTGTCACCGAGTAGAGCCACGACCTCGCCAGGATTCCCGGCAAAGGTGACGTGATCCAGAGCGTGCACATTGCGAAATGTTTTGGTGACATCGTTCAGACTGAAGATGGGGTCGCTCATGATGAGGCATCCTGACGGGCGCTGACGGACAGTTACGCCCACTGGCAAGAGCCAGTGGCACACCAAGGGATTACTGCGAGTTTTTCCAGAGCCGATTCATCTCGCGTTCGATGAAACGGTTCACATCATCACGTGAAATCTGACTGGCTTTGGCCTCCTGCAGCACGGACGCGATCCGTTCCTGGATCAGTCGTTTGCGCTCCTTCTGGCAGAGCTGGGTGGCATCGGCGGCGATCTGCATTCCGGTGCCGCGAACCGACTCGATGATTCCTTCCCGCTGCAGCTCGCCGTAGGAGCGGGCGACAGTGTTCGGGTTCACGGCCATCTTCTGAGCCATCTCGCGAACCGACGGAAGCAGTTCGCCGGGAAGATAGGCTTTGTCGGCAATGGCAAATTTCACCTGCCGGCAAACCTGCTCGAAGATCGGGATGCCATTCTGAGGATCAATGACGGGAAACATAACGGGCGATTCCTGCGATTGAGTGTACTAGGTATCTAGTACGGTATCGGCGTCTGCGAAATCTGTCAATTACTTTTTCGCAAAAAAGATCGGAAAGAGTTTTGCTCACGCGGGGCGAGGCTGGCGAAGGCTCGACAAAATCCTCTCGTGAACAGATCGGTAGGCTGACATGCGTTAACGGAGCGATTATTATTGGGATCGCTGTTTCACGGCAGCCGGTTCTCGGCTGCAACCAACGCCGGGCCCATCAATTCCTTTGGTTTGGAAAGAAGCCACCCATGGCGCTCAAGACCAGGTGTACTCACTGCGGCGCCTCTTTCGCGATGAAGAATCGTGATAAAGAGGGGGCGAAGATTCGCTGCAAGAAATGTGGTGAACCGTTCGTGGTTCAGATCGAAGAGGCCAATACAAAGAAACGGGCGAAGCGTCCCGCGCCGGCCGACGAATGGGGGGAACTTCCCGCCAAAGTGATCGGTTCCAATGCGGTGACAAAAAAGAAGAGTGCCGCGGAAGAATCGGAAGCCTCCGCGAATAAGCCCTTTATCATTGTCGGTGGCATCGTCTTCTTTATCGCGGCCTGGACTGGCATCATCTATGGGTTGAGTCTGCTCGATGTGAAGGTCGACACCGGACCGACGGAGATTCAGCAAGTGAATCTGCCGTTGAAGTTCGGGACCTCGGAACAGAAAAATTTTGCCGTGCAGTATCCGACCGACTGGTCGTTTGAAACCGGCGGCGGCACCGGGGGAACACCGGAGTGGATTCGGGTCCAGGGGGATGATATCTCCATCAACATCCGCACCAATCTCCGTGCATCGGCTCTGGGCGATATTACCTCCGGCGGAGGGACAATCCAGGACGAAGAAATGCCCGAAGAGCTGGAGCCGATCGCTCAGGTTCACGAGATGATGAAAGCCGACCTCGTTTCCGAGATGGAATCTTACGATGAGGAAGCTCCCGAGAAAGTCGAGGCTCGTGCCGGCAACTCACGGATCTCGCGATTCGTGGGGAATCGGGGGTTCGTTGGTGGCGGCATGGCGTATGGATTCCGCGCGACCGTTCCCCGGGGCAACGACAAGCTCAAAGTGACGGCGATCTGTGAGTCGGAGAAAGTCTTCAAAGCTCACGAGGAGTTGCTGCGCAAAATCATTCTCAGCATCGGCAGCCCGCCCGGTTGATGCCCGAGAAACAATGCGGTCGCGGCGGGACAATACGGAGAAGATCCCATGAATCGTTCGCTCGCATTGGCCGCGGCTCTCCTGGTCGGATGGTCGCTTCACCTGGTCATGGCCGACTCTGTCGCCGAGACGCCGGCTGAGAACGCGACCGTTCCCGAGTACCGGGTGATGTCGCTGATCGACATGTTCAAAGAGGACGAAGTCGCCCGTAAGAAAATCGGCGAGATGATGTTTCAGGTCCGCAAATCGAGCGAGACGTCCCGGACGACCCGGACCGATCTCGATGTCGCCGATTACCAGCGGGCCCTCGATCGACTGGCGAAGGAGGGCTGGCGGCTCGTGACCGTTAATAAGTCAAATTACTGGGTGTTTATGCGAGACGTTCCGGTCGAACGGTAAGCATTAGGCGTTGCTCGGCGGTGCGATTCGGTTGAAAATCGGCGGAAAATGGCGGGGATTCCGGGGAAAGGACTCGAATCGAGGCGACTGGCCGATTCAGCGGGACCGGTCGCTGGAGTCTGCCCGAACGGCTGGCTACACTGGTGCGTGGGAAACGTCGGATGCTTTCCGGCGTTTTGTTTTTTGCGCGTCTAGATATCAACCGGAAGAGTCTCGTGTCTGCAACAGCGGTCGTAGGGTTACAATGGGGCGACGAAGCCAAGGGAAAAATTGTTGATCTTCTGACTGATCAGCACGAAATCGTCGTAAGGTATCTCGGTGGCAACAATGCCGGGCACACCGTCAAGTTCGATGGCAAGACGTTCAAACTGTCTCTTCTCCCGGCTGGGGTGCTGCGACCGGGCGTGACTTCGGTCATCGCCACCGGCGTCGTAATTAACCCGGCGGCTCTCCTGAACGAAATGGCCGGGGTCGAATCGCAGGGTGTGACGATCGGCGAAGATCTGCTGATCAGCGATCGCGCTCACGTCATCTTCCCGTATCATATGGCCGAAGAAGCGATTTACGAGAAGCAGAGTGGCTCCTCCGCGATCGGCACGACTATGCGTGGCATCGGCTTCTGCTACCGCGAAAAAGCGGGCCGCAGTCATGCGATTCGCATGGGCGAACTGATTCGTCCCGATGTGCTTCGCAGTAAGTTGCCCGAGATTATCGACTTCAAGAATCGCCTGCTGTCCTCGCTCGACCCCGAGCACATCCCGTTCAAAGCCGACGAGGTCATCGAGCAGTATCTGGAACTCGGGGAGAAGCTGAAGCCGCACATTACCGATACCACGGCGTACCTGCATCGTCAGCTGAAAGACGGACGACGACTGCTGTTCGAAGGAGCCCAGGGAAGTCTGCTCGATCTCGATCACGGAACGTTCCCGTTTGTAACGTCTTCGAACAGCTCGGGAGCGGGGATTCACTCCGGCTCCGGCGTTCCGGAACGTCACATCTCGCGAATGATTGGAATCGTGAAAGCCTACACCACTCGCGTGGGAGGCGGACCGTGCCCGACCGAACTGCTCGACGATGTCGGTCAGCACATTCGCGATGAGGGCAACGAGTACGGAACGGTCACTGGCCGACCGCGCCGCTGTGGCTGGCTCGATGCCGTGGCGACCCGCTACGGAGCCAACGTGAGTGGAGTCGACTGTCTCGCCGTGATGCTGCTGGACGTTCTGAGCAAGCTGCCGGAACTGAAAATCTGCGAAGCCTATGAAATCAACGGGCAGCGGGTCGAAGACTTCCCGAGTCAGATCGACGACCTGGCAGCTGCCAAGCCGATCTATCGCACGCTCAAAGGCTGGCAGTCCGATATCTGCGGCGTGCGAAAGATGGTCGATCTTCCGGCAGAAGCCCGCGAGTATGTCGATGTCGTTTCCGAACTGGTCGGCGTGCCGGTCCAGATTGTTTCGGTCGGCCCGGATCGCGCTCAGACGATTCTCGAGTAGCCAGCCGTCCGGCGAAGTCCGCTCCGCGCAAAATGAAAGCCTGCTGGTTGGGACAGCAGGCTTTCCGTCGGGAGATATTCATCTCCAGCAGTAGTCACGATCGGGGCTGTACCGATCGTTCCAACGACTATTCGTCGTCCATAGCGAGCGAATATTCCGGATTGTTGGCGTCGAATTCCTCTTCGCCCGGGCACTGGTCGAGTGTCAGGTCGCGGTAGACATACTTCTCCGCGATTCCGGCTGGCTCGCCTTTGTAGTCCCATTCACAAATGATCGCACTCTGCAGGATTTTCGTCTCTGCATCGAAGTGATATTCACAGGTCGAGTAGGGCGATTCTTCCGGCGACGGGAACGCGACATTGAAGACAATCACGGGGCGACCGTTGATCTGATTGATCGTGTGACCACACGTCATCGCTTCGGAATAGTTCTCGTCGTAGAAGGCGATCACCCGCTCGTTCATCTTCT
Organism: Planctomycetaceae bacterium; assembly: GCA_017795105.1. Lineage (GTDB taxonomy): Bacteria > Planctomycetota > Planctomycetia > Planctomycetales > Planctomycetaceae > Rubinisphaera. The sequence continues at coordinate 2,223,187 of CP051247.1, read as the reverse complement.
TGATCCCGAGTTCAGTGACGGGATAACGGTTGTTCTTCATCGCTTTACGACTGTCCGGCTCCAGCTTCCAGACACCTTTCAGAGCCGCGAAACCCTGCGTTGCCCGGGCCAGAAGGCAGTTGTCGTATTTGCCTTCCACGTAGAGTGCTTCCTGTCCGTCCGCTTCCCATTTCAGATAGACACTGAAGGGCTCGTGGCGAACCTTTACGAGCATTTCCTCGGCTTCCTGGAGTTCGCCGTCGATGCGGACCTGCTTTTCGAGCTTCGCACAGTAGCCGTCGATCTCATTCAATGCCTGTTGAGAATCATCGAGCATGGTGCGGAACAGTTCGTAAGAGTTCGCGGGATTACGGGGGTCCATTCCGACCGTAACTTCCTTCCCGGGAATAATCCGCGCTTCGGCCACCTGAATTGGCTGGCTCTGTTCTTGCCTCTGTTCCTGCCCGGCTGCCGGCGTCAGCCCGAGAAGCGGCAGTACCAAAAGTTGTGCGGCCCAGAATGTCATTTTCCCCCGAGTCTTCATTGCTGTATCTCCCTCTCTTCGTGATCCCTCGCGAGAGAACTGAATCCGCAAACCGCGCGCCAATCGAAGAGGCAACGATGAGAAGTGTTCGCAAGTCGTGATCCGTAAGCGATTTATCGCCGCCGCCTTTCGTCCGGGGGCGGTGTCGACCGATCGAGGCAATGCGAGCGGAAATCGGCCAGGGTTCGGTCAGGGCAATCAGATCGCGCTCAATTGTGAGCCGAAACTTGAGTGAAAATGGAGGAAACTCAGGGTTTTTCCGGAATTGAGGGAAGAACTGTGTCACTGCTGCGTTCTGGATTTCGCTTCACAAGCATTCAAAGTTCATTCACCAACAGGAGACTACTCTCACCACAAGGGCCAAAGACATGACTTCGATCTTCAAGAAGGTAAGCCGTTCCCTGCAAACGATGTTCGTTAAGCCCGCCCGGCGGCGTTTAAAGACTTATCACGGTCAGGGAGAAACCCTCGAGACGCGTCAGCTGCTGTCTGTCTCCAAGCTCTGGATGAGCGGGTCAACACTGGTGGTCAAAGCCAACAACTCGGCGACGCATGTCAAAGTGCGGCAGAACGGGTCCAAGGTGCAGATCGAAGACGTGACCACGCGACGCAAGTGGAATGTCTCCAAAAGCAAAGTGAGCACGGTCGAGTTTCAGGGAGGAAACGGAAACGACCGCTTCGTGAACTACTACCGCTACCTGCCGGTTCGTGCGTTCGGAAACGGCGGACACGATTATTTGGAAGGCTACCACGGAGCCGACTACCTGAATGGGGGAACCGGGAACGACACCCTGAAGGGCTACGGTGGGAACGATCGCCTGAATGGAAGCTACGGCAACGACCTCATAAAAGGGGGCTCCGGCAACGACACCGTCTGGGGCGGTAATGGGAACGACCGGATCGATGGCGGTTCTGGCCATGATAAGCTGATGGGCCAGAATGGGAACGACACCATTGAAGGGGGAAGTGGCAACGATACCGCCTGGGGTGGGAACGGCCATGACACCCTGCTTGGGGAGTCGGGGCACGACAAGCTGGTTGGCCAGTCGGGCAACGACCACATCAATGGCGGGAGTGGAACCGACAAGATGTGGGGCGGCTCCGGCAACGATGTCCTCATCGCTATCGACAATGGAGTGCTCGACTACGTCCAGAGTGACTCCGGCCGCGATGCCGTCTGGGTCGATCGCAATGGCCGCAGTTCCGACCGGATGTACGGCAACAGCAGTCTTGATGCCGTGCAGAAGGTGAGCTACTTCTCGAACAGTGCTGACCGAACGCTGAACGGTGACAACATCTCCGATCCGAGAGTCGCCAACCGCGGGGAGACTTATCGCCGGTTCGCGAACAATCCGCTGTTCTCGTCCCGCGGACCCCGGGTGACCGATATCCGTCAGGGAAGTATCGGCAACTGCTACTTCCTGGCCGGTCTGGGAGCGATCGCCAACGACAGCCCGACCGCTCTGCGGCAGAACATTGTCGACTTCAACGACGGCACCTACGGCGTCCGTTACGGCAACCGGTTCTACCGGGTCGACAATCAGCTGGTCGTGAAGTCGGGACGGACGACGCCCGCTTACGCCAAGCTGGGACTGCAGGGAAGCATGTGGGTTGCCATCGCCGAGAAGGCCTGGGCTCACTACCGCAAGGGCCAGAACAGCTTCGCCAGTACCGAAGGGGGCTGGTCGGTTGAGGTCAACCGCGCCTTCCGGACCCGGTCGGCTGTCGACCGAAGCTTCCGAGGCTTCCGCAATTCGCGGTCGCTGGGGAACTACATCGGCTCGCTCTACAACCGGGATCAGGCCGTGACAGTCGGGTTCAACGGGAACTCCAAGAAGTCGACGTCAGGCTCGATCGTGCTCGGCCACATGTACACGGTCACCGGAATCCGTCGGAACTCCGCTGGAACCGTCATCCAGATTACTCTCCGTAACCCCTGGGGTGTGGACGGAGCTTCCGGATACGGAAACAAGAACGACGGCTTCATCAAGGTTACCCCGGCTCAGTTGTTCCGACTGGCCGGACGGGTGAATGCCGGACGGGTTTAGTCCAGACCCGCTCGGTCGCCGCGGCGGGCCAAGTCGATCACTGGAATTGCTGTGTGCCGCAAAGCATTCCTGCTGAAGAGAACGCGACTCCAGTGATCGACGGCCGCGGCTTTTAGCTTTGCCAGAAAGAATGAGCCGCTTTCGAGTGGCCGCTTTGGCCGGAGAGAATCTGGAAAAAATTTTTCCAGATTTCGTGGAAGAGAGATGTCACCGCGGCGTTGATCTTGTCGCTCCTAGAGCATCTGAACCACTTTCACTCTCCAATCAAGGGCCACGGAAATGAAGTCGATCTTTACCAGGATTAACCGCTCGCTTTCCACGATGTTTTCTCAGCCGGCTCGTCGCCGGGTCAAAATGTATCACGGCCAGGGCGAAGCTCTGGAAACTCGCGAACTGTTGTCTGTTTCCAAACTCTGGATGAGCGGTTCGATGCTCGTCGTGAAAACCGATAACGCTTCGACGCACGTCAAAGTTCGCCAGGTCGGCTCGAACGTCCAGGTCGAAGACGTCACTTCCAACAAGACCTGGAATTACTCGAACACGAAAGTGAAGTCTGTTGAATTCCAGGGCGGAAACGGAGACGACCGCTTCGTGAACTACTACCGCACTCTGCCGGTTCGAGCCTTCGGGAATGCCGGCAACGATTACCTCGAAGGATACGATGGAGCCGACTACCTCAATGGGGGAAGCGGAAACGATACACTGAAAGGCTTCGGCGGAAACGATCGACTCACCGGCGGAGACGGAAACGACACGATCAATGGCGGGAGCGGAAATGACATCGCCTGGGGCGGAGCCGGCAACGATGTTCTACTTGGCGGATCGGGCGACGATCAACTGATCGGCGAGGATGGAAACGACCAGCTCAATGGCGGCAGTGGAGCCGACAAGATGTGGGGCGGAGCAGGGGATGACATCCTGATCGCCATCGACGGCGGCGTCCTCGATTACATTCAGAGTGATTCCGGACGCGATGCGATCTGGGTCGATAAGAACGGGTCGAGCACCGATCGGATGTACGGTAACAGCAGCAGTGACACCGTTCAGCAGGTCGGAAGCTTTGCCAACGGAGCGGACCGGTCCCTGGATGGCGACAACATCGTCGATCCCAAGGTCGCCAAGAGCGGACAGACTCACATGACCTTTGCCGATCGTCCGCTGTTCTCCACGAATGGTCCGCATGTGAAAGACATCGATCAGGGAGGACTGGGGGACTGCTACTTCCTTGCTGGTCTGGGAGCGATCACCATCGATAATCCGACCGCTCTCCGGCACAACATTGTCGACTTCAATGACGGGACCTACGGTGTGCGATACGGCAACAGCTTCTACCGTGTCGACAACCAGCTCGTCGTCGATTCCGGAAAGAACACGCCCGCTTACGCCGGCTTCGGGGTGCAGGGCAGCATGTGGGTCGCCATCGCCGAGAAGGCCTGGGCTCACCACCGCAAAGGACAGAACAGTTACGCGTCCATCGAGAGCGGCTGGTCTGTGGAAGTGAACCGCGCCTTCCGCACAACCGCGGCCGTCGATCGGGCGATCAACAGTTTCTCCAGCGCTCAGGCCATGGGGAACTACGTTGGAACTCTGTGGAACGGCTACCAGGCCGTGACGATTGGCTTCAACGGGGACGACAAAAAGTCGGAATCGGGCAAGCTGATTCTCGGTCACCAGTACACAGTCACCGGAATCCGCCGCGATTCTTCGGGGAACGTGATTTCGATCACGCTTTACAATCCGTGGGGAACCGACGGAGCAGCCGGTGACGGCGACGTTAACGACGGATACGTCACGGTCACGCCAGCTGATCTCTTCAAACTGGCCGGGCGGATTAACGGCGGTCGCGTTTAAGGAATGACTGAGGAAGTGCGGGCCGAACACCGGATAGGTACACTTTACCTGTCCGGTGTTTTTGCGTTCAATCTCGTAACTTCTGACGCACAACCCGGTCGACTGATTCGAGAATCCGGGGTTGAATCGCTATAACACACACGAAGTCGAATTCGTGATCATGAAGTCATGAGAGAATCCATGCGAGCAGATGTGCTGTGCGAAGTCATTCGCGAACGTTGCACCGAGAAAGTTCTGTCCTCCGAGCCGTTTCCGGCGTCGTCGGAAACAACGCTGGCCGATCGTCTGCTGGAGCTGGCGGCCTGGGCTCCCTTTCATCGGCCTGCCGACGCCAGCCATCTCGAAGGACGGGAGCAGTCGGGCATTATGCCCTGGCGGTTCTATGTTCTCGATGCCGAAAGCTGCCGAAAGCTTCGGAGCCGATTGATCGAAAAAGACAGCTCGAAAATCATGGAGATGCTCGCGACTGCCGACTGTCTCGTGCAGGCGACCTGGCTGCCGAACCCTTCGCAGGACAAGGGGGAAGGCTTGTTCGCTGCCACGTTGGAGAATATGGAACATCTCGCCGCCGCGGGAGCAGCCGTGCAGAATCTGTTGCTCGGGGCGACGGCCAGTGGAATTCGCAACTACTGGTCGAGCGGCGGGATCCTGCGGACACCCGAAGTCTTCGAACTGCTCGGCATCCCTTCTGGAGAACTGTTGCTCGGATCGCTTTTCTTCTTCCCGCAGGACGTTGGAGAAGCGACGGTCGCAACAAGCAAACTGCGAGACAAGCGCGGCCCGTTGTCGGGCTGGGTCCGGCGAGTCTCTGTCCAATAGGCGATGCCTCCCGTCGATTCTCGTTTGCGCCTTGCTATTCGTTCACCAAATGTTAAAAAAACCGAACATCCATCCTGTCTTCAGCTGACGTCCGGCTGTTTCGCTGTCAGTAAATCGATTTCACGGCTGCCAGTGTCTGTCCTGCAATGAGGTCCCTCTATGATTCCACAGCAACGTTTTGCCGCGCGTCGCGAGAAGCTCAAGAAGGTTCTCAAGAAGGAAAAGCTCCCAGCCGTCCTGATCTGTAACGAAACGAATATTCGTTATTTAACTGGCTTTACCGGCGACAGCAGCTGGTTACTCATGGGGGACGGCGTCGAGCGGATCATCAGCGATGGTCGCTTTACGACGCAGTTGCAGGAAGAATGCCCCGATATTGAAGCGGTCATTCGTTCGGTCGATCGGACGCTGCTGCAGACCACGGCTGACAATCTCCGCTCGCTCAAGGTCCCCGTCTGCGGGTTTGAGTCGACGGCGATCAGCTACGATGCCGCCGCTCAACTGGAAGAAGTTGTCGAGACTCCCGATCTGATCCCCGTCAAAGGGCTCGTCGAACCGCTGCGGGCCATCAAGGATCCGGATGAAATTCGAGAGATTCGCGAAGCGGTTCGGCAGGCGGAGAAAGCGTTCGAGTACCTGCGGGCGACGCTGACCAAAGACATGACCGAACTTCAGGCCGCTTTTCTTCTGGAAGAAGGGATGCGGCGGTTCGGCGCGGTCGGAGCCGGGTTCGAGATTATCACCGCTGTCGGCGAGCGGGCCGCACTGCCTCATGCCCGCCCGGGACAGACGACCGTGGGCGAGTCTCCGTTCATGCTGGTCGACTGGGGCGCCCGGACGCACACGGGGTACGTCAGCGACTTGACGAGGATGATCATCACCGGTAGCATCTCGTCCAAACTTCAACGCATGTATGAAGTTGTGAAAACTGCCCAGGAGGAATCGATCAAAGCGATCGGCCCCGGGGTGCGGGCCAGCGATGTCGATCGCATTGCCCGGAAAGTGATGGAGGATCACGGTGTTGGTCCGAAGTTCAACCACGGCCTGGGGCACGGTTTTGGCCTTCAGGTTCACGAAGCGATCCGTCTCGGTCCGACATCGGAAGACGTCTTCAAGGCCGGAATGGTTGTGACAGTGGAGCCGGGGCTGTATTTTCCGGGGTGGGGCGGCATCCGCATCGAAGATGACGTTCTGGTGACCAAGGACGGGAATGAGGTTCTCTCCTCGCTTCCGAAAGATCTGGACTCAAGTGTAATCCGGTAGCGGCAGCACTCACCGAAGGTCGAGTCTGCGGCAACCGCCCGTCTCGAACAGCTCTTCATTGACAGTATCAGGGGCTCTCGTGAGCGATAGAAAGCATATGAACGACAAACCAAAAGGCACTTCCGTAAAGGGCTCTTTCGATCTGGCGCAGCTTCGCGAACTGATCGAAATGATGGAAGCTCACGACGTGACCGAAGTCAATCTGCGAAATGGAGACGAACAGTGGCGTCTCCGTCGCGGGCCTGAAGTCACCGCCATGCCGATGCCAGCCATGCCGGCGATACCTCAGGCACCGGCTCCGGCCGCTGCTCCAGCTGCAGCCGCACCCGCTCCAGCTGGTGGGGGAGCTGCTCCTGCTCCGACGGCTGCGGATGAAGGCCTGGTCGAAATCAAAAGCCCGACCGTCGGGACGTTCTACTCCTCGCCGAGTCCGGACGATCCTGCATTCGTGAAAGTCGGGTCGACCGTTTCTCCCGACACCACGGTCTGTCTGGTCGAAGCGATGAAGGTGTTCAACCAGATCCCCGCCGAATGTTCCGGCGTGATCGAAAAGGTCCTCGTCAAAGATGGTGACGCCGTCGACTTCAACCAGCCACTGTTTATGGTGCGTCCGAAATAGTTGCGGATCAGCTGCGGACGTCCGCTCGCCGAGTTCCCGGGGAGCCGTACGGAAGCGCGAATCACTCGGGAATCGAATGCGATTCTCGCTCACATTCAGTTCTCATGTCGGATGAACGTCCGATAGGCAAACGGGTTTATGTTCCAGAGAATTCTGATCGCGAACCGCGGTGAAATCGCCCTGCGAATTATGCGGGCCTGCCGCGAAATGGGCATTGAAACCGTCGCAGTGTACAGCGAAGCCGACCGCGGCGCCCATTACCTGTCTCTGGCCGACGAGGCTTACTGCATCGGTAAAGCTCCGGCCAGCGAAAGCTATCTGCTGATCGATCGCATTATATCGGCAGCAGAGATCGGCAACGTCCAGGCGATTCACCCCGGCTACGGGTTTCTGGCGGAGAACGCTCATTTCGCCGAAGTCTGCCGCGAGTGCAGCATCGAATTCATCGGCCCGCATCACACGGCCATGGAGAAGCTGGGCGATAAGGTCTCTGCTCGAAAAATCGCTGCCGAAGCAAAGGTGAATGTCGTTCCCGGTAGCGATGGTCTCGTAACCGACGAAAAGACCGCCCTCGAAGTCGCCAGCCGTATTGGCTATCCCGTCCTCATCAAAGCCACGGCTGGTGGCGGTGGTAAGGGGATGCGGGTTGCCATGAACGAGATTTCGCTGAAGTCCGGCTTCAGTGCGGCTCGGCAGGAAGCGGAAAAGGCGTTCAAGAACCCCGGCGTCTACCTCGAAAAATACATCGAACGTCCCCGGCACGTCGAAGTGCAGGTCCTGGCCGACCAGCACGGCAACTGTGTTCACCTCTGGGAGCGTGACTGCTCGACGCAGCGGAAGCACCAGAAGCTGGTCGAAGAAAGCCCGGCTCCGGATCTGCCGAAGTCTGTTCGGGAAGACATCTGCAAGTCGGCGGTTCGACTGATCAAGACCTGCGGCTACTACAACGCCGGTACGGTCGAGTTCATCGTCGACAAGGAACACCAGTTCTACTTCATCGAAGTGAACGCCCGCATTCAGGTCGAGCACCCGGTCAGCGAAATGGTGACCGGCATCGACCTGATCAAGCAGCAGATCCGCGTCGCCGCTGGTGAAGAGTTGTCTGTGAAGCAGAAGAACATCGAAACCAGCGGTTCGGCGATTGAGATTCGTATCAACGCCGAAGATCCGGAAAACGATTACCGCGGCTGCCCGGGAAGAATCACGAAACTCCGTGTTCCCGGCGGACTCGGCGTCCGGTTCGATTCGCACGTGCATGAGGGCTACATGATCAGCCCGTACTACGATTCGATGATCGGCAAATTGATCGTGCATCGGCCGACTCGCGAAGAGTCAATTGCCTGTGCGTTGGCCGCTCTGGATGAGTTCGTGATCGAAGGCGTAAAAACGACGATTCCGCTGGCTCGTCGCGTGCTGGCTCATTCGGCGTTCAAAGAGGGGAAAATCGATACGACGTTCCTCGAACGGACGTTTTGAAATCTCGCCCGCAATTCATTAAGCTCTGAGCGCGATGGGGGCCGCTCGCTCTCCGTCCGTTTTGATTGACAGGATTTCGCCATGCCGGCATGTGGCTGGCACTGGAACCTGGGCGTCGGCTGAACGCTGACGCCGGGGCCGTTTACTTCGAGGTGGAGGCGTTCTGTCCGCGTAAGGTCCTGCTTTCAGGCCCAAACTGTTTCCACGCGGACAGACAGGAGAGCATCCGCTCCCGGCCCGCCCGCCCACGTTACCCAGGGTACATTCCGTAACGATAACTAGAGGAATCATAACGATGAAAGTTGGTCTGCTTACCGGTGGTGGGGATTGCCCGGGTCTGAACCCCGTGATTCGTGGCGTTGTCAAAGTGATCGACAACGCGGGCGGCGAATGTCTCGGGCTGATGGAAGGCTGGCGTGGCGCCATTACCGGCAACCACATCAAGCTGACGCCGGAAAACACCGATTCGATCTTCGACAAGGGCGGCACGATCCTCGGTTCGTCTCGTACCAACCCGTGGAAGAACCCGGCCGAGATCGATCAGATCCTCGAAACCTTCAAGAAGCTCGGTCTCGACTGCCTGGTCGCCATCGGCGGCGATGATACGCTCGGCGTGGCCAGCAAGCTGTACTCGGAAAAGAACTTCCCGACCATCGGCTGCCCGAAGACCATCGACAACGACCTGAGCGCCACCGATCAGACGTTCGGTTTCGATACCTGTATCAATATCGTTTGCGACGCCATCGATCGTCTCCGCACGACCGCCGAATCGCACCGTCGAATTCTGGTCGTCGAAGTGATGGGACGTCACGCTGGCTGGATCGCCTGCTACTCGGCCATCGCCAACGGAGCCGACTACTTCATGGTTCCGGAAAAGCCGGTCGACTTGAATGACATGGTCGAAACCCTGAAGCGGAAGCTGAACTCGGGCAAGAAGTACGGAATCGTCGTCGTCAGCGAAGGCGCCAAGCTGAGCGAAGACTTCGTGACCAAGGACCAGGAAATCGACGAGTTCGGTCACGTCAAACTCGGCGGGATCGGCGATCAGGTCGCCAAGATCATCGAAGAACGCGTTGAAATCGAAACCCGTTCGGTCATCCTCGGTCACCTGCAGCGTGGCGGCAGCCCGAGCGCCTTCGACCGCGTTCTCGGCACCCGCTGCGGCGTCCACGCCGGTCAGCTGGCTCTGAAGAAAGACTTCGGCAAGATGGTCGCTCTGAAGGGCACCGAGATCGTCGGCGTGCCGTTGAAAGACGCTGTCGATCAGATGCGCGTCCTGGATGACTCCTTCTACGAAGAAGCCGCCGTGTTCCTGAAGTAATCTCGGAATACGAATGAAATCAAAAAGCATCCGTCTGAATCAGGCGGGTGCTTTTTTCATGCACTCATCGACCCGACCGAAGGGCATGAGTACCGGCGTTTGGTATGCGTCCCTCACTCATGTTTCGGGTTAGGAGGCCTGCTCTGCAAACGGGGTTGTAGGCTGGGAGAGCCGCAAGGCGTATCCCAGCAAATGTGCGTTCGATGCTGGGATCCAGCTTTGCCTGTTCCGACCAACAAGACGATGACAGGCATGCCCACGCGAGCGTGGGCATGGCACCCCGGACGTTGGCTGGTCACCTTGCGGCGCAAGAAAAAGAGCACTCGCCTGAATCAGACGAGTGCTCTTTCTGCGTTGGACGCGTTGTCAGTCGCCGTGATTACGGGCTGACGATGACCTGCGTTTCCCCGCCGTCATCGGCCAGAGCGGCTGCACCGAGTGCAGTACCGGTGATGGCCAGACCGAGGGTGATGGTGTCGAGCGGATCGCAGAACAGACCCGACTGGGTCCGGGCGGTGGCACCGCTGACGATCAGGACGTTGTTCTTGGCAGCCGGCGGAGCGATGTGCGTATCCCACGCACGAACGAGTCCCTGGCCCTGGCCAGCCTGCAGTTCGTAGATGCCTGTTCCGAGTCCGGCGACGGCGAACTTGCCATCAGCGTCGGTCACGGCCGTGGCGACGACTTCGCTGTTCTGACGAACGGAAACCTTAGCTCCATCGAGCGGCTTACCCTGGCCATCGACAGCGCGACCCTGAAGCGTGCCCGCTTCCGAGAGAGCGACGTCATTGATTGCGGGCTTCTTGGCCGCAGTCGTGCGAACAGTTTCCGCCTGGGCGAACATCGGCGCGAGGATCAGACTGCAGCAGGCCAGTCCGGTCAAAAGTGATTTCATCGTTAAGTCCCTTTCCTGGGTAGGTTCCGTTTTGTGTGATGGGATTCGTGAGGGGAGTTCAGGGTCAGCCTCCTGCCGACCGGTGAATCTGTAATGCGGGAGGCTGGACACAGTCCAGTACTGTGGAACGTTGGAGCAAAAGACTTCGTCGTGAAGTATTTCACACACTACGGAAAAGTGATCGTACTCGAGATGGGGTTCCCGCTTTGGTGTTGCCCGTCTGAGCAACGCGGGCGGATCTTTGAGAATTCCGCGTGATGCGTCAAGCGATCTTTTACAACCCCGGGTGATTTGAACAAGTTACATCGTGTCATGACTTCGGGCGGTCGATAAACGACAATTCTTCGAACGGAACGGACTGGCCGACCATTTTTGGGACAGTCCACTCTGGTTGTCTCTTAGTTCGTCGCGGACGCGGCACGCGGCGGCAACGTGGGACGGGAGGACTTGGCCAGCATCTCCGTGCGATAGCTGCGGAGGTAGCGGGTCAGCGTCCGTTCGATGTGCTTCTTGCGAGACTCGAATTCGGACTCGTCGATCGAAGTCCGCGAGGCGATCTCTTCCATGGTCGTCAACGACTGTTGACAAGCTTCGATCGAGTCCTGCAGGTCGATCAGCAGGACCGGCTGCGAGATATCTTTCTTGCCGCGTCGCATCTGCCAGCGGACTTTCAGGACTTCGAGCAGAGCGTTCATCTGGTCGTAACGTTCTTCGTCCGACAGACTCACGTCCCCGTTGAGCAGTTCGAGCGAGCGATGGATGCTCCGAACAGACCGTTCCTGGCGTCCCCCGAAGTGGACAGCATGCAGCCAGTGGCGAAGTTCACGATCGGGCTGGGCGGGCTCACACCGCTGATACAGCTTGGCGATCTCGGCATGCATGAAGTGACTGATCAACGGATCGTACGGCGATTCAAACTCTTCAACCGCAGTTAGAGAGGCCAGGGTCGTTGGAGATTCCTGAGTCGCTTTGCCGAGGGTTTCGAAGTAAGCAATACGACGTCGGTCTTCCGGATGCATCTTCTGCTGGAGTCCTTCGCCCTTAACCGGTTCAATGACCGCACGAGGATTGTCCTGCAAACGTTTCTTAACCGATTTGCGATAGACCCAGAACTCATCCGGATGCTGTTCGAGCACCTGTTCGCGAGCAGCGACGTCCGACAGCCGACGTAGAATGTCATCAACGGCCTTCTCGTCGGCGTAGTGGTTCATCAGCCGGCGTGGTTTGGCCGCCAGCAGGTTGCGGACTTCGTTCCATTTGTCGGACCATCGCATCATCTCGGCGTAGCGTCCGAATGCTTCGGTGCCGTGGAAGACCGAGGCTGGTCCGAAATCGTTCGCCGCGTCGAGGTCTTCCAACTCAAAACGAGCCAGGTTCATGGCGATCGACCAGTCCCAGCCAACACGTGCAAGACTGCGCTGCACCTGAGGTGCGGAAATCCGTTCGATCAACCCTTCTGCCAGCACGTACTCCTGGCTGCGGGCGGCGACGAACAGCAACTCGCCCGGGGCGGTGTCGAAGGCCGTCATGTAGCCGAACGACTCCTGCAGCGTGCGGGCGATACTTGCGAGCACGCCGGGACCGTAGTCGGTGAAGATGAATCGCTGGCAGTAAATGCCATTCTCGCTCAACAGCTGCGACATCTGCTGGTAGTGGAGTTCATTAAATTCGTGGGCGGCCCGGTAGCTGGCCGAGTGGTGCGGCGACTCGATGATGACATCGAACAGTCGGTCTTTGTGGGGGCTCGCTGCCGTCGTGAACTCAACGCGATCATCCGCGGTCGCGGCGGCCATGGCGGGCGCCAGCACACCATCCTTCATTTCCGTCCAAAGCTGCGAATTCGAATCACAGCACTGCACGTTCATCACCGGGAATTCGAGCGTTGTTTCCAGAGCCAGTCCTCCCTCCAGTCCGAGCAGCAGAACTTCGCGCGGAGCAGGGTGGATCGAAAGCGGCAGTACGGCGCTTAACAGGGTTCCAGTCGGCTGAGGCACGACATTGTCATTCAGGCTGATGCGTCCCTGAGGGATTCCGTTCAGACGAATCTGCACGTGAGTTCCGTGATGCTTCCAGTAAGAAAGCGTCCCGTCGGGGGTTTCTTCGATCTTGATCAGCCGGCTGTCATCGAGTCCGGCCAGTTCGTCGAGGCCGGTCCCGTTGTGCCAGGCGATGAACGAGTTGGTCGAGAACAGCGTTCGAGCCGAGAGAGCGGGATCGTAGAGAGCAGGCATCGCTGCGGCGGCAATACAGGCAGCGACCAGGCCGGCGTTTTTCAGAACTAGGCGACGTTCACGAAGACCGCTCCAGTTGAAGGATACGGTGTCGAGACGAAACGCGAGAATGACAAGACCTGCACAGCAGGCGAGCATCAACACCGGCACGCCGACGACGGTCAGCAGATTCGGGGCGAATGCGAATGCGATCAGGAATGCGGCTGCGGGAAGAACCCGATTGAGTGTGGAACTTCCGTTGACCGCGCAGGCAACGAGCACACGACCAGCGAGGAGGCCGACCGGCACCAGCAGAATGTGGATGACGACCGCGCGAGCCAGCATGGCCAGCGGAACGATCGAGATCGTGGCAGAGATCATCAGATACGCGCGAATCCACAACGGGAACGCGGCGTGCAGGACGACGATCAACGCAGCCAGTCGCACGAGGGAACTCTGGCGGAAGAACCGCGTCGAGAGAAACGCTCCGAACATCACCGCGGAAATCGAACAGTAGAACAGGAATGTCGATTCCGGTTGCAGCTGAGCCAGATAGCGGAAGGCGGCTGGAATCAGCAGACCGAGAATGATTGCCAGCGAAGCCGTTCCCCACAGCGGATCGACAGACTTCGCTGCTGCGGCGTTCCGGGAACGTGCGGCGAACAGAGCCGAACGACTTGCCGTTGTCAGGTGGAGCGTCAGCAACAGGCAACAGGCGATGGCCGCTGACCAGTAAGTCGGCATCGCGATCGGCAATGCGATGCCACCGAGAACCAGTCCGGTGGTCAGCCCAAGCAGATTCGCCGATCCGAACCCGGTTTTCCGAGCCGGGATCAGGCTGCAGCGGGCTGCGTAGACCAGCACTGCGATCAACAGCGCATGGACCAGGCCAGCGAAGACCGTCCCTGCAGTCGAGGAAATCAAACTCACATTGGCGGAATGCCACGCGGCCCACCACGTTGGGCAGAGAGCCGTGCAGAGCGTAAGCAGCCCTGCGGCGATCGCACGGTTCCAGCGGAACGAGGCGGTCGGCAGCGCAATGGCGATGAGCAGGCCGATGATTCCGCCGATTCCAACGAGGGAACCGAAGCCCCATGTGGTAATCAGAAGATGGCACCAGAAGACCGCGGTTACGGCGATCAGAAGAGCCGCGAAGAAACTTCTGCTGCGGCTGCCGATGCGAAGAATCGCCCGAAAACGGGCGGAGTATGTCTGTTGAGGACTCGTTTTGGCGTCCATGCCACCCCTCGTGAAGCGTCGTTGTCGTACGTGTCCCGGGCCCCTCCCGGACGCTTGCCGGCGATGTTCTAGCCGATTAAGCCGCTTCAGGGCAAGACGTTCTGATCCGACTCCGTGTTGGCTCTCCGGCCAGAACTCTCGTCCGCCCGGGCTCGGAAGGGGCCGTTGGATTTGGAAATAGGCCTGAATCTGCATAGAATCAGGGACAACTTACTCTCTGGTAAGGCCCTTCCGAATCACCTGATGTATGACGGGAACTCCACGTGACTGACGCAACTCTCGCCCCGGAACTCGCTTCTCAGGCCAAGCAGGCCCGTGAAGCCCTCGACAAGCAAGTTGTCGAGATCGTTCAACTTCACTTCCACCCCGAGCACGGAGCTCCGTTCTGGCTGGAGAAGGCCAAGACCTACGATTTCGATCCACTGAAGGACGTCAATTGCTTCGACGATCTCAAGAAGTTTCCGCTGTTCGAGGACGACTGGCTTCGCGGCGGCCCGGTGCGTCGCTTCCTGCCACAGAAGTGGTACGACAAACCGACCTACGTCTTCGAGACCGGCGGTACGACCGGGATCCCCAAGAGCCGCTGCGTGGTCGACGACTTCCGGATTGACTACGAGCAGTTCAGCCACACGCTCCCGGATGAAAATTTCCCCAAAGGCGCCAACTGGATGATGCTTGGGCCATCGGGTCCGCGTCGTCTGCGTCTGGCAGTCGAGCATCTTTGTCAGTATCGCGGCGGAATCTGCTTCTGCGTCGACCTCGATCCCCGCTGGGTCGTTAAGCTGCTTAAGAAGGGCAAGATCGACGAAGCCAAGGAATACAGCACGCACGTAATCGATCAGGCGATGACGATTCTGTCAGCCGGTCATGAGATCCAGTGCATGTTCACGACGCCCAAACTGCTCGAAGCTCTGGCACTTCGCCTGATGGACGAAGGCAGCAGCATTGCCGAAGCCGGCATCAAGGGGATCTTCTGTGGCGGAACCGAGTTCACACAGCAGTGGTACCGTTTCGCTCGCGAAGAGCTGCTCGGGCCGGATGTGTACATCACGCCGACTTACGGCAACACACTGATGGGCCTGGCCTGTGGCAAGCCATTCATTCCGGAAGACAACTTTAAGATCACCTACTACGCTCCGCAGCCTCGTGCCGTGGTTGAAGTCGTCGACTTCGACAATCACGAGCAGGTAGTCGGATACGACGAAACCGGCCGCGTAAAGCTGTACACACTCACTCAGGAACTGTTCATTCCGGGCTTCCTGGAACGGGATGAAGGGGAACGCGAGCTTCCGCACGAGAAGTACCCGTGGGATGGCGTGAGCGGCGTCCGGCCGTATCACGTCTTCGCCAAATCGACGACGGTCGGCGTGTACTAAACTCAGTAAGTTAGGCGACTACAGGACGTTCCGTCACATAGGGCGGAGCGTCCTTTTTTTGTGCAGTCGGCATAATCGTTGCCTTTCCCGCGACCGCGCCTGCTGGAACTTTCGCTTTTATCTACTTGAGTGGAGCTTGTGTCGTCGATGAATGAGAGGAGATCCTCCGCGTGAAGAATTCCTCCTCACGCGGTCCGCTTCATTGAAGACCGTCCTGCGAAATGTCCCGGGACGGCAGGAAGACGACCATGTCACGACGCTGCTCTCGCTCTCTAAGCTTCGCCCTGCTGCTTCTCACCCTGGCTGTACCGGCTGCTACGGTTCAGGCGGAGACCTATCACTTTATGACCGTCTTCGGGTCTCAGTGTCAGCCGCCAAAAGGGAAGTATGTTCACTCGTTCGCGACGTTCGTTCGCGCGACCGGATGCGGAAACGACTGGAGTAACTACCATCTGGAAGTACATACCATCAGTTGGCTGCCGGCCACGATGGATATCAAACCCTGGAAGATGGTTCCGGAAGAAGGGGACAATTATTCGCTGAAGCAGACGCTCTGCTGGGCATGGACAAACGGAGCCGATGTCAAAAAGTGGGGGCCGTATCAGATCTCCTGCGAGACCTATCAGCGAGCTCTGCATCGCATCGGCATCATGAACCAGGACCTGCTGGAGTATCAGGCGATCGATCCGATCTACCGGACCGAAATCAGCAACTGCATCCACGCCATTTCGGGGATCGACCCTTACGATGGTCGGACCCGCTATCCCCTGGTCCGCGTCGGGTATTCGGCCAGCGAGCACATCGCCGAAGTCTTTCTGGAAAACGGACTCATTCTCGATGCGAACGCCAATCACTGCTGGCTCGATCGTCGGATGGGGCTGAGCGGACTTCCGATTGAAACCGGAACGCTGGAAGTTCCTCTCGTCCAAGCCGGAATCGGTCGTTCCAACCGAGCCGGCGCGGAGGTGCAGTTCCCCGACGTCCGCGTGTCGGTCTGTCCCGACTTCACGGTCCCTGCAGGATGTCGCCACTGCCTGGGACTTCGCTGAGTCTCTGCTGCGGCACTCCCCACTTCTCAACAAAGTTCGCGACGCGATCGCCATTCAGATCTCGGCATCTTTCCGGATGTCGAGATTTTCGCATTGATGAGCATTGATTTGTTCTGGCCGCTCGGATTCCGTCCATCGCTACGGTCCGAATTGTCCGCTATGAGAAGTCTTCTAATTTGACAATCTTGCCCATTTTCCCTGTTGCACCAAGGCGATTCTTGGTGGATTATCCATCTTAGGTTGCTTGTGTTTCCCATATTGTTGCTGGTTTGCTGCTCGACTCGGTGGGGACCGCAATCACAGGCCGGATTATCAGTACTTTGAGAGGGGAGAACAGAAGATGCAAAGTCAGTTGAAGGGGTCGCTGCTGCGGTTCCTCGCCCTGGCGTGCCTTGTGGCGGTTTCTACACCCGCCCTGGCAGGAGAATGCCAAAAGTGTGCACCGAGCTGTGCGAAGCCATGTGAAACGTGCTGCGAAGATGCCTGCAAGGGCGGAGCCTGCGAGTACGAGATCGTCGAAAAGACGGTCATGAAGCCGCGCTGGGTCACGGAAACGAAAACCGTTCACGTGACTGAGTACGAGGAAGAAGAACGCGAGAAGACCTACACGGTCAAGAAGATGGTTCCGAAGACGGAAACCCGGACTCGCGAAGTCGTGTACACGGACTGGGTCGAAGAAGAACGCGAAAAGACCTACACCGTTTACAAGACTGAGAAGGAAGAAAAGGAAGTCGAGTACGAAGTCATGGTCCCTCGGGATGTCGTGAAGACGGGTACCCGGACGGTCATGAAGGAAGAGCACGAAGAAGTCGAAAAGACTTACGTCGTCAAGGTTCCTCACAAGGTCACCAAGACTGGCACCCGCAAGGTGATGAAGCCGGTTTGGGTTGAAGTTGAGAAGGAATACACGCGGATGGTTCCGGTTGAAGAAGTTCGCACCGGCACCCGCTGCGTCTACGACGTCGTGAAAGAAGAGAAGACTCGCGTCATCAAAATCGATCGCGGACATTGGGCCTGCGTGACCGAAGAGTGCGATGCTGCTCCGGCCTGCGAGCCGAACTGCTGTGCTCCGTGTAAGTCCTGCTGCTCGCCGTGCAACAACTGCTGCGGAAAGCGGACTGTCACCAAGCGATGCTGGATTCCGGAAGTCGAAGAGAAGGAAGTCAGCTACACCGTCTGCAAGCGAGTTCCTCGCCACGAAGAGTACGAGTACACCGTGACCGTCTGCAAGCCGGAAACCTTCACCAAGATGGTTAAGGTCTGCAAGTGGGAATGCGTCGAAGAAGAGTACGAGTACTGCGTGACCGAGTGGAAAGAAGAAGAGAAGACCGAAACCGTCACCGTCGTGAACTGTGTTCCGGTTGAAGAAGAGTACGAGTACACCGTGACCGAATGTGTCCCGGAAACTCGCACCAAGACTGTGGTCTGCTGCAAGAAGGTTCCCGTCGAAAAGACCAAGACCTTCACCGTGAAAGTTCCGGTTGAAAAGACGCGAGTCGAAGAGTACGACGTGACTGTTCGTGAATGCGTTGAAGAAGAAGTGACCAAGACCTACACCGTTTGCGTGCCGGTCAAGGTTGAAAAAGAAGTTGAAGTCAAGGTCTGCCGGATGGTCGAAGAAACCGTCGAGTGCAAGGTCTACAAGAACGGCTGCTGCGGTCACTCGCACTGCCGTAAGTGCTGCAACTAAGGTAACGACGATCGAGTAGCAGTAGTCTCCCTGCTCCCGACCGACTGAGCCGCTTCGCGGCGGCTCCGTCCTCGGGAAAGGAGTCTGCAATCAGCAAGAAAACCCGCCGGCGACTTGATGCCACCGGCGGGTTTTATTTTGCGCTCTTCGAACGCTTGGTCTTACGATCTTCGAACACGGTCAACGGGGATCACGCTTTATTCGATCCAGTCGTTGCTCCGCATCCAGTTCTCAGCGAGCGTCGACCAGGCATTGGTGGCCGGGATCTGACGGCCCAGCCCGACACCATGGCGTCCTTTCTGGAAGATGTGCAGTTCTCCCGGGACGTTGTGTTCGATCATCGCCTGATAGAACAACACACTATTCAACGGCGGAACGGCGGTATCTTCAAAGGTATGGAACAGGAACGTCGGCGGCGTCTTCTCGGTCACCTGCAGTTCGTTCGACATCAATTCGACGAGATCTTCCGGAGGATCGGTTCCGAGCAAATTCTTTCGCGACCCGCCATGCGTGGTTGGGGTTTTCATGGTGATCACCGGATAACAGAGAATCCCGAAATCGGGACGGCAACTCTGCTGATCGACTGCGTCTTCTGCGTCGGCGTCGCCGTCATCAAAGTGTGTTACCGCCGTGGAAGCGAGGTGACCACCGGCTGAGAAACCGAGCACGCCGATTTTGTTCGGATCGATTCCGTATTCTTTGGCATTGGCCCGTACGTGACGAATCGCCCGCTGCACGTCGTGCATTGGCACCGGGTGCTTGTAGGGAGCGAGCCGGTACTTGAGGACGAAGGCGGTTACGCGATTCGAGTTCAACCAACCTGCAATTTCGGCCCCTTCGTGTCCCATGGCATGCCCTCCGTAGCCGCCTCCCGGGCAGACCACGACGGCACATTTTTTGTCGTACCGCACCGACGGTTGATAGACGGTGATCGTTGGACGATCGGCCGGCCCATCGCCTTCGGCAGCCGGGGCACCGTCCGGCCAGAGTTCGACGGTCTTCGGCGTGACGAGGTCTTCGGCACGGATCATCCCAGCCGGCAGAACCAGCAGGGTGAGGAGGAATGCGAGCAACGGTTTCATCAAAGTGTCCTTCCAGAGTTGTCGGAATGGGTTTGTTTCGCTGGTCATATCAGCGCCCGTTGAAATTCTCAAGCGGGACCGATTGGCATCGACAGATCGCGAATCCGTAGCGTCGGCATCTTGTCGCCGAAGGGACGTGACGCTCACGAATGAAATCGCAAGTATTCGTGTAGAGGCCGTCGGACGTCGGTGCCGTGGAACTGTCGAACGTCGACAGGCAGGCAAGGTGCACTCGGCTGCCTGATGCCGCCGGTATGGGACTACAGTCGGGCGATCTCGTGGCAGGGCAGGTCAAAAGCATCAGCCACGGCCTGGTTGGTCAGTCGGCCCTGCCAGATGTTGACGGCCGATTTCATCTCTGGGGACAGTTCGCTGGTTCGCTGCAGTCCGCCATCTGCGATTTGTGCGACATACGGGAACGTGACGTTACAGAGCGCATAGGTGCTGGTCCGTCCGACGGCTCCCGGCATGTTGGCGACACAGTAGTGGACCACTTCATCGATGATAAACGTTGGCTCGGAATGCGTTGTCGGTCGTGAGGTCTCAAAGCAGCCGCCCTGGTCGATGGCAACGTCGATAAGGACGGCCCCGGCCTTCATTCGTTTCAGGTCATCCGCCAGCACGAGTTGAGGCGCCTTCGCACCGGGAATGAGCACACAGCCGATGATCAGATCGGCTCGTTGAATCTGTTCCTGGAGATTGTGCCGGTCGCTGAAGAGTGTGTTGACGTTGGGCGGCATGATGTCTTCGAGGTACCGCAGTCGATCGACGTTCACGTCGAGGATGACGACATCGGCCTGGAAGCCGGCGGCGATTTGAGCGGCGTTCTTACCGACGACTCCACCGCCGAGAACGAGAATGTGAGCGGGTGCCACACCGGGCACTCCGCCGAGAAGAATGCCGCGACCTTCCTGGGGACGTTCCAGATACTTGGCCCCTTCCTGAATGCTCATGCGACCGGCGACTTCGCTCATCGGCGTGAGCAGAGGCAAGTTTCCGTTCGGACCTTTCAGCGTTTCATAGGCGACGGCGATGACGCCGGTTTCGAGCAGGGCTTCGGTCAGCGTTCGACTCGAAGCCAGGTGAAAGTAGGTGAAGACGATCTGCCCTTCGCGAAGCATCGCCCACTCTTCCCGAAGAGGTTCCTTCACTTTGACAATCAGCTCGGCGTTCGCAAAGACTTCTGCAGCCGACGGGATGATTTCGGCTCCGTTGGTCGCGTAGGCTTCGTCGGGCAGGCCGCTTCCAGCACCGGCTCCGCTTTGGACCAGAACCTGATGTCCGCGGCGGGTCAACTCCTGCACGCCAACTGGCAGCATGGCAACGCGGTACTCGTCCGTCTTCACTTCGCGGGGGACGCCGACAATCATGTGCACTCCATCGATTGAGCTGAGGCCCGTCTCATGAACATCCGACGTCGCGCAGGCAACATCGGCTCGGGACTTCATGTTCTCACATTCAGGAGCAGAGCGGAAGTCCCAGCGAACAGAGGTGGCTTCGCAGCGCTGCGGCGTCGGTGAAAACTTCGGCCTGCAGTCCCGTTTCGCGGGCGGCGACCACGTTTGCGTGGATGTCGTCGGTAAAGAAGCAGTTCTCGGCGGGGTGTCCCGTTGCGGCGACGGCCAGCTCGTAAATACCCGGTTCGGGCTTGAGGAGTTTGGCCTCGTACGACAGGACGTAGTGGTCGAACTCCTGCAGAATCGAGAACTCACGCCGAATGAACTCGAAGTGAATTCGACTCGTGTTCGAGAGCAGTACCAGAGGAAAGCCGGCCGCCTTCAACTCCCGCACCAGAGGCAGGATCTCTTCATTCTCGCTGAAGATCCTCGCGGCTGCATCCTCCAGGTGCTCGCGGTCGACGGTGCAGCCGAGTCGCGACTGAATCAACTCGTGAATCTGCTCTTCAGTATGCGCGCCCCGTTCGTATTCAAGCAGCAGGCCGGAATCGAAGAGCACGGTTCGCAGATAGGCCGCCTCGCAGTTGCAGAGTGCCGCCATCTGTTGAAGCATCTGGTCATGAGAAAAATGGACGAGCACTTTCCCCATGTCGAAGATACAGGCTTTGATTTCGGGCATGGAAACAAATCCTCGAACCGCCAGCTCACGTCGCAAACAGAATCCCAACCCGAAGCGTGAGCGAGGGCCCGTCAGTAGTCAGTAGGGTGCGTCTTGATGCACCGGGTCAACGTCAGTGGATGCAACCAGCGACGCCGCTACTCAACGTGGAAACACTCGATTCTTTTCAGACAACATGAACGGGGTAGATGCGGATCTTCGACCCGATCGGTGCGTCAAGACGCACCCTACGAGTCTAGGGGGCGGGGAAGAGTTGGGATCGTTTACGGACGGATTGCCACGCGGCTTGAGTTCGTCAGCAGGTCGTAGACCTGGGCGACGTCGCCGTCGTACATGCGAATGCAGCCTTTGGAGGCGGCTTTGCCGATCGAGGTCGGATCGTTCGTCCCGTGGATGCCGATGCTGTCGCCGAGATCGATCCAGTACTCACCCAGCGGGTTCTGCGGATCGTCGCAGCTGATGACACCTTCTGGACCGTAGTATGTCGGATTCTCCTGCTTGTTCAACACGGCGAACTGACCGGCGGGAGTGCTGCCTTTCGTGCCGATGCCGATCGGATAGAACGCGACGACATAGCCGTGGGCGTGAATTGTCAGTCGCATCTGGCTCAGTTCCACCACGGCATCGAACGGGCCCTGAATGATCTTGATGTCCTGACCGGCTCGCAGTTTCTCGGGAGAGATCGTGTTGAGGCTCGCCAGGTACTGCCAGGAGATATCGTACTGTCGGGCGATCGTTTCGAGGTGCTGGTTCGGCTGCACAGTGTGTGGGGGCAGATAGTGAGCGGCATCGGTGAAGTAGATTTTGTGAGAGAGGACCATCAGTTCGTCTTCGATCGCGGCTCGCTGGTCAGGCTTCTGCCAGTAGAGCGTCGAGAGTTCGCGCAGTCGCAGGACATCCTGTTCGGCTTCCGGCGTCAGCTCAAACGCGGTCGGCAACGGATTGGGTTCCTGCGAAGCAGCGGTCGGAACGATCTGCTGGTCGACGGGTTCAGCAGTCTGAGGCATCACGGCGTCGGCGGTGACGATTCCAGTCGGCTCCTGTTGCGGTTCGAGCATGGCGGTCTGCTGGGGGGGAGCGGCTGCCGTTCGCAGCGGGAGTCTCGAACTGATCGGCGGCTCCTCGCGGCGATACTGTTCGAGAGGCGGAGTCTGCATGCCTGGTTCCGACTGATGCTGTACGAGTTGCGTAGCGGTGCCGGGATCGATCATTTCGGGAGGTTCAACGGCAGTCGACTCGGGCTCCTGCTGGAATTCCGAGAGTTCGAGACGGAAGTCGGGAGTCTCGGGCGAGTATCCCGTGCGGTGTTCGGATGACTGTGCGGCCAGTTCCTCATCGGAATAACTGTCCGGAAACTCTTCGACCGGATGTTCGCGAAGGGCGACCTGCTCGGCTTTGAAAGGATTGAACGGCAACAGTTCCAGATGCCAGGCCGTGAGACCGGCCGCCATAATGGCCACGAACCACCAGATCGACCAGACAGACTTGGGCTGCTGACGGTAAGGACGTTCATCGAACATGGGAGTTTCCGTTCTGTCTTCCCCGGCAGGGAACAATGGGAACTGTGGGATCATTCTGTGAATCGCTTATTCGGCGAACAGAGGCATGATGGGATGACTGGCCGGCGAAAGGGTCGGCTCAGAGGCGGTGAACCGGATTGTTCGCCGCATTGTGGCTGTCTGGACACGAAACGGACTCGCTCCGCGCTGCCGGTTCGATTCTGCCGCTGGTCGAGATTCGGGCTCGCGGATGATCGCGTATTCGATCGGAGCCTGCCCTCGTGATGGCAGTCGCATCGTTTGGACGGGAGCTTCCTGCGGACGGTACAGGGCATCGAGAACCGGAGGTTCAGCGGCACTGGCAACCAGGGTACTTACGCCAATGGACGAGGCCAGGACGAGTCCACTCCAGCAATTGGATTTCAGCGGGAACATGTCGGAATCCATTCTTGATGTTCACAGGCAGCCGATCGCGAATGACTATTCTTCAAACGGATCGTGTGAGATCAGACCATCGACCTTATGGGTGTACGTCGGCGGATCAGGGACCGAAAAGTTATAGGCGTCGCGTCCCAGTGCCGGACCACGATTGAGTTTGCGAAGTTGGTTGCCCTGCAGCGCATGGGGCATCAACTGGCAACCGGTCAGGGAGACCGTCAGCATCGCTACCAGCAGAAGGGGATAGCGTTTCAGCCATGACATGAAGAAACTCTCCATCGAATCAGAGGGGATCAGAGAAGAGAAGGGGTTCAATAACGAAAGGGCAGCGCAGGAGGCTGCAGTTTGATGAGGGCGGGAGTTTAGGCCGAAGCCCCGCATTCTGCCATGCGGGTTGTCCGATGGCAAAAATGACAATTTCGCGGGCGGACAAGCGGGTGCCATGCCCACGCTCGCGTGGGCATGCTCGTCGACAGCATCGAGATTCACTTGTGGCAGTGAGGCATGTCTGGCGACTGTCCAAATCTGCGAGGGCGCTCGAGACCGGCACCGCTTCGGACTCGGTCAGCCGGCGAAGACGCTCAGCAGGCCCCACAGGCCGAGTACGATGAACAGGCCGAGCAGCACGGTCAGGATGATTTTCACCATCGACCACGGACGTTGACCCGATACGCGTCCCGTCGCCGCGTTAATCATCACGCGATAGACCTTGCCCTTATATTTGTAGGACAGCAGCCAGACCGGCAGGAACAGATACTTGAACGTCACCGCTGAGTAGCCGACGTCCATCTTGTGGATCCGTTGCCGATCTCCGCCGATGCGTCGACGTACATCGCTTTCCAGAGCCCGCTCAATCCGCGGTCGAGCTTCGCGAAAACCGGTTTCGAGTTCCGTATCGTACGTGCGGGCCAGATAGCCGGCGAGGACTTCCCGGTTGAAGGGAATCGCCTTTTGCAAAGGCCAGGGCTCCATGCCGGCAATCAGATCGGGCGACATCTCCCGGCAGGCGATCACGAGAACATCGTCGAAGAATCGCTGGAAATCTCCGCCAGCCGGATACCAGCGGACTCGCGTTTCCGTGCGGCGATTCTTCCCGGTCCCCACCCGCACGGTATACGTTTCACCCCGCTGGCCGGAGTAGACCGTGTAGGTCATCGAGTCGAACGTCCAGAATGGCAGGTAGACGCCGCTGAACCGGCCCGACATGTCGGCATGACGAAAGTCGTTCGGCGCGAACCAGAGACCATGGACCCAGTCGCGAAGTGATTTGCGGGCTCGTTTTTCATCGACCAGAAACGGCAACACACCATCGGGACGGATCCGCGTCTCCACTTCATGGACGTGCTCGAGTTGAATCGGCGATGTGCAATAGGGGCAGTCGGTGCTGGCGAGATTGCCCTCGAAGACGACCGTGCCGCCGCAGCTGTCGCAACGAACTTCTTTCAGGCCGGTCTCGAAGTCGAGCGTCTCGTGATGCTCGCGAAGCGACTTCAGCTGAGCTTCGTAGTCCCGTTCCTGCAGCTCGGTCTCGCTCAGCGCTAAGGCCTGCGTATGTCCACAATAGGGGCATTTCAACTGCTGCGTGCCGATGTGAAACACGACATCCGCCCCGCAGGCTTCACAGGGGAAAATTCGTCCCTCGGCCTGACTGCGATGCGCTTCCGCGGTCCGGGAATCGAAATCCCCGTCCGGAAGTGCGGGCTCTTCAGGCGAAGCCGTGGTCATGGCTGGTCTCGGTCGCAAGCGGCGACTGAATAGAGGTTCTTGTCATCGCAGACACGGAGGACCACCTCATGGTGGCAGCGTCGACACTGATACGTCGCCGTGGAATCGTCGTTGAGGCACTTCCGCACATACGTGAAGAACCAGCGACACCCGCCGCAACGCATCGGAGGAGATTCTGTTTCCCAATCATAGAAACCCAATGAGCTCTGCATCGATTGCACTCCGCGAAACAGGGGCGATCTCAAAATGTTAAGCGGGACGAGCGACGGGGAGAAGCGAACGACTGCAGTTTCTCCGCAAAGTCGTGAGCGGACATAACGAAAACACCCCGGCTGTTTGATCAGCCGGGGTGCGGAATTCATATCGTCAACAAGAACGAGTCTGGTTTAGAACTCGCCAATAACTTCGCCATTGGCTCGGGTGCCGAGTGCACCGAAGATTCCGTACGGAGACGGCACGGCGGAGTTCGGCGGAGCCGGAGCGGCCGTCAGATCGCCGGTGTCGATGTTCTCGCTGATGAAGCGAACACTGCCGTCAGCCAGGCAGAACTGAGCTCCCCCGGAGTGACGACTGCCGGAGCTGAGGATTCCGTCGCCGCTGTCGTTCCGCTGACGCATACAGCTCGGGGAGTTCGGCGGGAGGATGGTCGTGAAGAACGTGAAGACCGTTCCTCCATCCCCGTAGCGATATCCCTGCTTCTGATCGCCTCCGGTAAATTCGCCGCTGGATGGGACCGGATTGACATAGAGACCGGTCGATTTGTTGAACATCGCCGCACACTGGGACGGGTTGTCCATAATGGAGTTCCAGTCGCCTGAAGAGGGACGCACGACATCGCCGAGAGCCTGGCCCCCTTTGGGACGAACGATTTCGCCGACAATGATGGTGTTGCTGGTGCCATCGAGAATGTCGCGGATCTTGACGCTACTTTCCCGGCAGAAGCAGCCGCGTCCGTCACGGTCATCGAGACGATGGGGGTTGTCCCCGCCGCAGAAGGCGTAGTTGGTACCGCCCTGGCCACCCATCAGGTTCTTCTGGTACGGATCGGAGGGGCAGATGATGGCAGCGATGTCGGCTCCCGTCGGTCGCGTTCCGCCACTCGTCCATTCGTTCCAGGGACGAATGTTCGGATATCCCGGAGCCTCAGCCTGGGACATCCAGGCATCGTACAGAGCGCCCTGTTCGATGTAAGGGAGCAGATGAACGTGAGCACTCCAGCGGTCTCCACCCTCGTGTCCCGGCCCGCCTCGACCCGGCGGGAAGACGCTGTGTGTGTCGTGGTAGTTCTGAAGGGCTAACCCAAGCTGTTTCAGGTTGTTCTTACAGGAACTACGACGGGCCGCTTCGCGGGCCTGTTGCACGGCTGGCAGCAGCAGGGCGACCAGAATGGCAATAATCGCGATGACGACCAGCAGCTCGATCAGTGTAAAGCCGCGGCGCGTAGTGATGGGGCCCACATAACGTGGTGCAGACATAACGACGGTCCTTCCTTCTCCAGAAATAGAGAAAAACAGAATATGAGACGTGGATTCACGTCGGGCGCGATTGCGCGGAGAACGTATCGTCGTACGAATTTCTACGGAGAATTCCGTGAATTTTCAAAATAGGCCCAACATCTAAGCATGTCAATGCGTAGGCCGTGACCGATCATTATTTTGCGGAATTACACGAGTGCACAAAAATACCCCGACTGCCAGGCAGCCGGGGTGCGTAATGCATTCGTGTTGGTTGCAGTTCGGCTTAGAACTCGCCAATCACTTCTCCATTGGCCCGAGTTCCGAGAGCACCAAAGATGCCGTACGGAGATGGCACGGCGGAGTTGGCTGCTCCCGGCGGCTGAGTCAGGTCACCGGTATCAATGTTCTCGCTGATAAAGCGGACGCTGCCGTCGGCGAGGCAGAACTGCGCTCCCCCGGAGTGGCGGCTGCCAGAACTCATGATGGCATCCCCACTGTCGTTCCCCTGCCGCATGCAACTCGGCGAGTTCGGAGGGAGAATGGTTGTGAACAGCGTGAAGACGCTCCCGCCATCTCCATAGCGATAGCCCTGCTTCTGATCACCGCCGGTATGAATCCCACTGTTCGGAAGCGGACTCACGTATAGTCCAGCCGACTTGTCGAACATGGCCAGGCAGTCGACAGGGCGGTCCATAATCGCGTTCCAGTCACCGGAAGGCGGCCGGGCGACGTCACCGAGAGCACGTCCCCCCTTGGGACGAACGATTTCCCCGACCACGATCGTATTCGAGGTTCCATCCAGGATGTCACGCATTCTGACACTGCTGTTCCGGCAGAAGCAGCCCCGGGCATCGGCATCGTCGAGGCGATGGGGGTTGTCCCCGGCACAGAAGGCATAGTTCGTTCCGCCCTGGCCGCCGTACAGATTCTTCTGATACGGATCGGACGGACAGTGAATGGTCTTGATATCAGCTGCCGTCGGAACGATTCCACTCACCGTCCACTCCGACCATGGAGCGAGCGTGGGGTAAGTCGGGTCTTGAGCCTGAGCCATCCAGGCATCGTACAGAGCCGGCTGTTCGATGTAGGGGAGCAGGTGAACGTGAGCACTCCAGCGATCGCCGCTGCCGTGTCCCGGACCACCGCGACCCGGCGGGAAAACGCTGTGCGTATCGTGGTAGTTCTGAAGGCCCAGCCCGACCTGTTTCAGATTGTTTTTGCAGGCACTGCGACGGGCGGCTTCGCGGGCCTGTTGCACGGCTGGCAGCAGCAGAGCAACAAGAATGGCAATGATGGCAATGACAACCAGCAGCTCGATCAGCGTGAAGCCGATGCGCGTGCGGTTGCCGTTGCTCACGGGACGTGGAGCAGACATCGAGATGGTCCTTCCTTCAATAAAATAAGGAGAAACAGAGAAATGATGACGTCGGAAACGTCAGGCGAAGAATGCACAAGAGTGCATACTCGGCGGGTGTATGTCCGAATAGATTCCTGGCCCCAGAATAATTTCCACATTGACACATGTCAATACGTCACGTCCGTGCCGTTTTCGTTCGGAAACGGACCGCTGGAATAACCGCGCGCAGAACCAGGCACGGAGACGCTTGCGAGACTCAAGGAATCGTCTGCTCTCCGTGCCATGAATCTGGCGTCCAAGTGGATTTACGTTGCCGCGATTCAGCTCACCCAGGAATCAAACACCCGAACCTGCTTCCAGTTCTCCTTATTTTCTTCAATAAATTTGAGGTGCTCTTCGACGGTCTGGTAAGCGTCGTGAGCAGCCTTGTCGGTGAAGTAGACGTGCAGTGAGACGTCGTAGGCTTTGTCGTTCACCGGGCGGCTGAATTCCTCGCCCAGAGTGCCGGCTGCGAAGAACTCGACGCCGGGATGGTCCTTGAGATACTTATGGCACGCATCGACCAGTTTCTTGACGGCGGCTTCGGAGTTGTCGTTGAGCGTGAAATAGACGATGTGAGCCAGCATGAAAGACCTCAGTGTTCGAATTGCAAGAGGAAGAAACGTAACGAGGTTCGCATTCTGTCCGGTTCCTGTTCGATCTTCAATCGGACCGTGCTGATGGGCGGGGCGAATTGCCTCCCGAACCTTGAACCCCCGCACCCGGCCAGATACTCTGGGCGGATTCGTATCCGGCCCTGATCCTGATTGATCGGGTGCCATGCCCACGCTCGCGTGGGCATGCTTCAGGAGGACGAATTACAAATCATCGCGGTCGACGGGGCGAAGTCGATTGCATGCCCACGGCCAGCGTGGGCATGACACCCTGTCGAACTGATTGCACCGCAGCGGGCGGTTTCTGCCAGAACTTAAGGAGTCGAGCATGGGCCTGTTTTCGGGCAAAAAGGGGTTGGTTTTCGGTATCGCCAACGATCACAGCATCGCCTGGGCCATCACGCAGCAGTTGCAGGCTGAAGGAGCCGAGATGGCCTTCACGCACCTGCCCGACAAAGATCCCGAACGGCCCCGTATGGAGCGTCGTCTGCGAAAACTGGTCGATGACTTCGCCAAGTTCATCATGCCCTGCGATGTGCAGAACGACGAAAACCTCGACGCCGTCTTCGCCAAGGCCAAGGAAGAATTCGGTCAGGTCGACTTCATTCTCCACTCCATCGCCTATGCTCCGATGGACGACCTGAAGGGCCCGGTTCACGCCGTGAGCCGCGACGGCTTCAAGATGTCGATGGAAATCAGCTGCTACAGCCTGATCTCGCTGGCTCATCGCGGCCGCGAAATCCTGGCTCCGGGCGGCAGCATCCTCTCGCTGACCTACCTCGGCGGCGAGAAGGTCATTCCGGGTTACAACATCATGGGCGTTTGCAAGTCGGCTCTCGAAAGCACCGTGGAATACCTGGCCAACGAACTCGGCCCGGAAGGATTCCGCGTCAATGCCCTGAGCGCCGGTCCGCTGAAGACTCTGAGTTCCTCGGCCGTCGGCGAGTTCGACCAGATGATGAAGCTCTACACCGCCTACTCGCCACTGCGTCGCAACGTGACGCCCGACGAAGTCGGCAAGACCGGCATGTGGCTCATGAGCGAACAGGCCAGCGGCATCAGCGGCGAAACCCTCCACGTCGATGGCGGCTACCACATCATGGGAGCCCCCCCACACGACGTGCAGATCGCCAATCAGTAAGAAGAGACTTGTCTTCGCGTGTGTTGAGGACCTCCCGTCAAACCGCGCACAGTCAGGAATGTCTGTGCCACCCTGTCGGGCATGGATCTGACCCGAACGGGGTAGCCCCGGTTGCTCCGCTACCGGGGCCGACGGAGTCGGCAAGAGGTCACACCCCGGACGGATCAATTTGTTGACCGTTCGGTGAAGACTTCTTGCCACCATCAGATGCTCTGAAGAACCCACAATTGCTGGGATACGCTTCGCGATCCCAGCCTGCGACGACATTGATTGTCCGACGGTCTTTGAACGCTGCATGCCTGCGCGAGCGTCGGCATGTCACTCCGGATTTTGAACCGGTCCAGACTAGAAAACAGGTGAACGATGAAACTGGCCATGCTGGAAACGGGTGGAGAACTGAAGCCGGTCGCTGTGGAACTGGCCGGCGACGAGCCTCGCTATGTCGACCTGTGTGCCGTCGATGACTCGCTGCCGTGTACGGTTCACGAGATCCTGGAACAGGGACTGGTCGATCGAGCCGAACGGGCCGCCCAGACTGGCGTGTCGCAGGAACGGTTCATCGACGGAGCCTTGCGGGCTCCGATTGCCAGGCCGAGCAAGATCATCTGCATCGGCCTCAACTACGGCGACCATGCTCGCGAAACCAAGGCTGAGATTCCGAGCGAACCGGTCTGCTTCGGCAAGTACCCGAACACGATCACCGGCCCCGATGAACCAGTGCGTCTTCCCGCCGTCGCCAAGAAGGTCGATTACGAAGCCGAACTGGTCGTCGTGATCGGCAAGTCGGCCAGCAATGTGTCAGCCGATGAGGCTCTCGACTATGTCGCCGGTTACATGGTCGGCAACGATGTCTCGGCTCGCGACTGGCAGAAGGGACGCCCCGGCGGACAGTGGCTGCTCGGTAAGTCGCCGGACACGTTCGCTCCGATCGGCCCCTGGATTGTGACCAGCGAAGAAGTCGGCGATCCTCACGACCTGTCGATCTCACTCAAGCTGAACGGGGAAGTGATGCAGGACAGCTCGACCAAAGAGCTGATCTTCAACCTCGGCCAGATCATGGCCCACCTGACACAGCTGATGACTCTCGAGCCGGGTGACATCATCTTCACCGGCACCCCCTCAGGCGTCGGCATGGCCCGCAACCCGCAGGTCTTCCTGAAGCCGGGCGATGTGGTCGAAGTGACCATCGAAAAACTCGGCACCCTGCGAAACCCGATCATCGACTAAGCCCGTGTGGCACTGGCTCCGTTGGAGGCTGGGATAGCGACGCGTATCCCAGCAATTGGACGACCGTCTCAATCGCGACGTGTAGCCGAAATCCTCGTAGCGGCGGCATCCTGCCGCCGAAGGGACGTGGCTCGGAAATGGAACGCTGAAACGCCAACTCCGAACCTTTCGGGTGGCCCTGATAGCTCTGCTATCAGGGCGGCGAAGCCGTGGGAGAATGCAACTGTCGCGTTCCTCAACTGGCGGCCATCCATTGTCTTTCGGCAACCACACCGTAACTTGTATCAGGCGTCAAATCCCACTTCGCCGACGGCTGCGCCGCCCCGAAAGAATCTTTCGGGGCCACCCTTCGCATGGGCGGTTTCTGAAGCAAAGCACATTTGCTGGGATACGCTTCGCTATCCCAGCCTGCGGGCAATGTCCGCCAAGGCAGATTGCCTACACGCTGGCGGAATCTTGCGTGGGCTGGATGCCGAAGGGGCGGAGTTTCTCCTGGAGTTTTTCCCGGGCGAGTCGCAGGCGGCTCTTTGTCGTGGCGACGTTGGCTTCGAGGATCTCGGCGACTTCGGCCAGGTTGAGTCCGACGTAGTGGTGCAGCACGAAGGTCTGTCGCTGGTCGTCCGGGATTTCATCGAGCAGTTTGTCGACGATCGCCGAGAACTCGCGCTCGTCGAGCTTTTCTTCTGGTGAGGTAAACTCCCCGGCGATGCGGGAGATGCCGGCGTCGTTCTCTTCCGAGCGGCTCTGATAGGCGCGAACGAGCGCATCGTGCGAACGCTTGCGCACGTTGTCGATGAGCAGGTTGCGGGCGACGCGGTACATCCACGGTTTGAAACGGCCGACCGGCAGGTAGTCCCACGCCTGGTTGTAGACCCGGAGCAGCGTTTCCTGAGAAAGATCCTCGGCCAGCTGCCAGTCCCGCACGTTCCGCATGAAATAGCCGATGAGCGGCCGCTGATGCAGCTCGACGAGCTCCTCGAAGGCGGAGTTATCTCCCCCCTGGAGGCGAATCATGAGTTCGTCGTTTTCGTCGATCATGGAAAGACAGCGAGCTGGGAACGGTTCGGGAAGGCCGAATGGTGCACGGATCGGAGCTTAAACGACAGTGTCGCAGAAATTCAGTACAATTGCGATTGAAGCCCGAAAATCTGTGCACACACTTGCAGGTGTGGCCCGGGTTGCGGTCGCATCGACGTGTTAAGAGAGTCAGGAACGAAGAGTGGCAAAGTTCGAAATCCATTACGGCACCGGAGAGACCTTTCCGTTTGAACTGCCCGAGGAGCAGGTCCTCTGGCAACAGACCGGCCCGCAGCCGCAGACCAACGTGTCCGGGGCGATTGAAGCCGCGCTGGCGACACCGCTCGATTATCCGCCCGTCAGCGACGCCGTGGTTCCCGGCGACAAGGTCACGCTGGTCATCGATGCCGGCACGCCCGCCTGGGAGGAGATCATTCGTGCGATCGGTAAGCAGCTCGAATCTCGAGGCGTCGAAGCCGAGATGCTGCACGTGGTCCTCAACGGAACGGAAGCCGATGCGGCTCGAAGCACCGATGTTCCCTACAAGGTGATCGCCTTCGACGAAGCGATGCAGGGCCGCTCGGTCTATCTGGCATCGACGGCCGAAGGGCAACGCATCTATCTACCGGAAGAGATTGGCGAAGCCGACTATGTGATCACGATCGGTCGGTTCGGCTTCGATGATCGCTGGGGGTATCG
The DNA here is from genome assembly GCA_017795105.1 of Planctomycetaceae bacterium. Lineage (GTDB taxonomy): Bacteria > Planctomycetota > Planctomycetia > Planctomycetales > Planctomycetaceae > Rubinisphaera. Next base: position 2,190,437 of record CP051247.1, on the reverse strand, counting down.
CGGCACCAATTCCACGGTCTACCCGGCGTTTGGCGGCGAAGAAGCCCAGTCGCGTTTCAGCGGACAGGGAAGTCAGGAGCTTTCGCCGGACCAGTCGTTTGGTGTCCGGCAGATGATCGACGAAGTCGGCTGGCTGCTCGGTCTGCAGTTCTCCGTGCAGGTCATACCCTCCGGTTCCGGCAAGCTCGCCCATGTGATCGCGGGAGCCAGCGATTCGGTCTATCGCGAAGCGGTCTCGCGACTCAACTCGAGTTGGCGATCGTCGGTTGCTGAGCCTGCAGAAACGGTGATTGTGTCCGTGCCGAGTCTCGAATCGGGAGATGCCTGGGTCTCAGCTGCCCGCGCCTGCCGTGTCGCCGAGAAGCTTGTCTCCGACGATGGCCGTGTGCTGCTCGTCACCGACCTCAAAGACTTTCCCGAAGGACTGCAGGAAGCCATTCAGGCCTCCGGCGACAGCGACGAGGTGATGCGAAATCTGAACCGCAGCAAGTCACCGGCGAGCCGAGCGGTCGCAACGCTGGCGGGACTCGCGAGCCGTTATCGCGTCTATCTTCTGAGTCGACTGGAGCAGGACATCGTCGAGAATCTGTTCTGCATCCCACTGGCTGATACCGACGAGCTGCGTAGCGCCCTCCAGGGGGGCACGTCCTACGCCATTCTCGACGGCGGCCAGTTCGCCTGGGTCGATACCGAGAACTGATTCCCCCGACGGACTCAGTGCGGGACATCTGACCTTGAGTTTCCGACGCCGTTCCGTCCCAGAAATTTCCCCGTTCACGCGGGAAATCCGTCTGCTGTTCTGGTACGTTGCATCAACTGGCATTGATGGACGTTCTGTCCGGTCGTTCTCGAAGTTGCTTCTCTGAATCAAGGTCTGATCCATGCGGTTTCCGTCGGTACGCAGTTTACTCGCCTGCTGTTTTATCTCGTGCACGCTGCTCGCAATCACGCTTTCCGGTTGCAGTGAACCGGGCCCCGGCGGATCGGGCGGCACGACGAAGTCGGCCGATGAATCGGTCGATGTGGCGTTCATTACGAACGTCGTGGCGTCGTTCTGGGAAGTCGCCGAGAAGGGAGCCAACGCGGCTGGAGAAGACTTCAACGCGAACGTGCAGTTCTTCATGCCGACCGATTACGCCGCTGGTCAGAAGCGAATCGTCGAAGACCTGCTGATCCGCGGGATCGATGGCATCGCCATTACCGTGATCGATCAGGAAGGTCAGCTCGACATGCTCAACAATGCCGCTGAGCAGACGAATCTGATCACCAACGATTCCGACGCCCCGAAGACGAATCGCCTCTGCTATATCGGCATCGACAATTACGACGCCGGTCTGGCCTGCGGGGAACTCGTGAAAGAAGCGATCCCGGATGGCGGCGAAGTGATGCTGTTCGTCGGGAACCTCGATCAGCTCAATGCCCGCCAGCGGCGACAGGGCGTGATTGATGCGGTGCTCGGCCGCGAACCCGATCCAACGCGTGAGGATCCAGCCGGGAAGCCGGTCAAGAACGACAAGTACACCATTCTCGACACCCGCACCGATGGAGCCGACTTCGCCAAGGCCAAGGCGGATGCCGCCGACTCGATCGTCAAACATCCCAACCTGAAGTGCATGGTCGGCCTGTTCGCCTACAACCCGCCGCTCTGTCTTCAGGCGGTGAAGGAAGCCGACAAGCTGGACCAGATTGCGGTCGTCGGTTTCGATGAAGAGAAGGGGACCCTGCAGGGCATTGTCGATGGCGAGATCTACGGCACCGTGGTGCAGAATCCTTACATGTACGGTTACGAGTCGATTCGCATTCTTTCCGGGCTGGCTCGCGGTGAAGAACTCTCGAAGCTGATGGAACAGACCGAAGGTGTGCTCGTCGCCGAGGAAGATACGATTCTCTTCCCGGCCCGCGTCATCAAGAAAGAGGTCGACCCGGAGAACGAACGCGAGATTCAGGTTGAAGAATTCTGGTCCGAGCTGAAGGAACTGACGGAATGACGTCCGCAGTCACAGCCGCTCCTCCGGCGACCCGGCTGCAAGCGAAAGGGATCACCAAACGATTCCCCGGCGTCACCGCGCTCGATCATGTCGATCTGCACGTTGCAGCCGGCGAAGTCCTGGCCGTGGTCGGCGAAAACGGCGCGGGCAAAAGCACGCTGATGAAAATCCTCGCGGGCGTGCAGAGTCCCGATGTCGGTCAGTTGATGGTCGATGGCCAGCCGGTCGAGTTTCGTTCGGTGGACGATGCACTCGATGCCGGGATCGCACTCATTCATCAGGAGTTGAACCTCTCCGATAACCTCGATGTCGCCGCAAATATCTTCCTCGGCCGCGAACCGAATGTCGGGGGCTGGATTCGCCGCAAAGAGCTTGAAGAGCAGTCCCGGGAACACCTGCGACGGGTCGGACTCAATGTCTCGCCACGAACACTCGTTCGCGATCTGCCGATTGGTCAACAGCAGTTGGTTGAGATTGCTAAAGCGCTGTCGATCAACGCCCGCGTGCTCATCATGGATGAGCCAACCTCATCGCTGTCACAGCGGGAAACCGAATCGCTGATGCAGGTCATCGCCCAGCTGCGGCAGGAGTCGGTGAGCATTCTCTATATCTCACATCGCCTCGGCGAGATTCAGCGAATTGCCGATCGGGTGACCGTGTTGAGAGACGGCAAGAACGCCGGCGAATTGGAGCGAAGTGAGATCACCCACGATGCGATGGTCTGCCGGATGGTGGGCCGGGATGTCTCGCGGTTCTATCAGCGGCATCCTCACACTCCGGGCGAGGTGGCTCTGCAGGTCAAGGATGTCACGACCACCGCCTGGCCGGGGGAGTCGAACAGTCTGGCGGTGAAGCGGGGCGAGATTGTCGGACTGGCCGGACTCGTGGGAGCCGGCCGCAGCGAACTGCTCAACGCCATTTTCGGCGTCGATCCGATTCTTTCCGGGACAATTCAAGTCGATGGCCAGCCGCTTTCCGCAGGTGATGTGCGCGAGTCGATCCGCAGTGGACTGGCGCTGGTGCCTGAGGATCGAAAACAGCAGGGACTGATTCTCGAAATGACGATCCGCGAGAACGTCTCACTGCCCAGCCTCACCAGCGACGCCGTGGCCGGTTGTCTGGTCAACCGCAGTCGAGAGCGATCGCTGTGCGACAGCTTTCGCGAATCACTCGGCATCCGTATGGCGGGCCGCGAACAACTGGCCGGCCTGCTCTCCGGCGGGAATCAGCAGAAAGTCGTTCTGGCGAAATGGCTGGCACTCAAACCGCGCGTGCTTCTGCTCGATGAGCCGACTCGCGGCATCGACATCGGCGCCAAGGAAGAGATCTATCGCCTCATCGATCAACTCGCCGGCGAAGGCGTGGCGATTCTGTTCGCCAGTTCGGAAATGGAAGAGATCATCGGCCTGTCCGACCGCGTGCTCGTGATGCGGGAAGGCAAGATCACCGGAGAGCTTCCGCGAGACAAAGTGAGCGAAACCGCCGTGATGGATCTCGCCACCGCATGACTGTCGAGGGTGGCCCGGCCACCCTGGCCGGGTCGCATCGCGACAGGAGGACGCACCATCCGCGCGGCATTGCATGAAGGGTAAATCTCGCGAAACCCTCTCGCCCATGCCGCAGCCGCTTGTGCCTTGAAACGCGAGATATATGATTCAAAGGGTTTCGGCCAGACGACTCAATAGCCTGTCCAGGTCACGTTGTCAGGCGAGTCATGTCCCTTCGCCCCCTTTCGGGGGAGAAGGTGCCCAACGGGCGGATGAGGGGGCGATCAACCAGCGATGCTCCATACAAATGAGAATCAACCGCCCGTGGAGCGTGTCACCCGCATTTCCCCCTCACCCTAACCCTCTCCCCCAAAGGGGCGAGGGAACTTACGTCGCCAAATCGTTATGACAGTCTCGATAAAGAGACAGTCGTGGTGTCGCAACAAGCTCGCCGTACCTTCGGCCCGACCCCCGAAGTCCTAATTCCGAAGCCCATGCTGCTGCATCAGCTTCGCTGTCGACTCATACGCCTCGCGCACCCAGGCTTCGATGTTGTCCGGATCAGGCGAATACTCGAGTTCGATTGAAACCGTGCCGTCCATCTCCAGTTTCTGGAGTTCATCCAGATAAGGGCCGAAGTCGACCACGCCGCGGCCGGGAGGCAGGTCGCCGTGCACTTTGCCGTCGCAGTCGGAAATGTGCACGTGAATCGCTTTGCCTTTGAGCCGAGACAGTTCGCTCGCCTTCACGTCAGCCAGTTGCAGATGCGAGATGTCGATGTTCGCCCGCAGAGCCGGGTGATCGACATCGCGGATGAACCGTTCCATCGTGTCGACACTGTTGAGCAGCGACAGCGGAAACGGTTCGAGCTCCATGGCGATTTTCAGTCCGAGCGAATCGGCGTAGTCGGCCAGCTCGCGGCAGGTCTCGACACCCAGATTCCATTGCTCGTCAGGCGGGATAACTTCTTTGTTCCAGATGTATTCTCCGAGCACGAGCAGCAGGTTCTCGGCTTCGTACTCGTAGCACATGTCGAGATAGGCGATGCAGCGTTCGAGATGAAAGCGGCGGACGCTCGGATTGAAATCGATGAGCCCGACGGCAACGCAGCAGATCGAAACGATGGGCAGTTCGAGCCGATCGCATTCCCGTTTGATGAGTAGCCGTTCGCGGATATCGATGTCGAACGGATCGGCGAAAATATCGATGCAGTCGAAGCCGATTTCCTTGGTCTTCTGAATGCCCCAGGCGGTATCGCGGCCCGCCTGGGCCCAGGCAGAGTTGATCAATCCGAGTTTCATCGTGCGGCTCCTCAATTCAGGATCAGCGAATTCTCTTCAGGGCTGGAGTCGTTCTTGCCGTCCGCGCAGTGTATCATGAAACCCGTCCACTTCGCACATCGCCCGCACTCCTCATCGAGCGAATCCCGTGTTCCGAACCGTCTTTATTCTGATAATCACTCTCGCGATCTCTCATCCGGTCATCGCACAGGATCAGACTCCGGTCGCACCTCGTGCCGAACCGGTCGCCCTGGAACTCACGGCCGCCGAGCTTGACCTTCAGCTCTACGTTCCCGTTCGCGACGTCTCGTCCGCACAGATCGACCGCTGGCGACAATCGCTGCAACAGCATCTCGCGAACGGCTGGGGACAGGCCGTGAATTGGCAGCTGACTGTCCATCCGCGCGAGGACTGGAGCGAAACACCCGAAGAACGAACTGTTCTCAGCACCGATGACGAACTGCACCAACTCGGGTCCACCAGGGTGGAGGTGCGGCTCTCCCGTCGAGACGGAGTCTGGTCAATCGAATCCCGCAGCTGGCTTGCGCTCACCGGCAAATGGACCGGAAGAGACGCTCAGACCGTGCGTTCTGAAGAGCTGCTGCCGATCCAGCTGGCCGCGACGATGCAGGAGAACTTCGCGGCTGTGGTGCATATTAACGAGGTCGATTTCAAAGCGGTCGCGGGAAAACTGATGGCCGGCGAACTCGGCGTTTTCGATCAGTCGTTCGCTCTGCTCGAACCGGGCGACATGCTGAAAGTATTGCTTCTGTATTTCGACCGCGATGGCAATCTGACGACGCGACAGGAGTTGCCGTGGACCTATCTGGAAGTAAGCAGCCGCAATCGGGCCTTGGTTGAAATGCAGATCCACTCGGCGTTTCGTAATGTGATTCCCCAGTCGCGACGGCGGGTCGAGGTGATGGCGTACCAGATCTCACCCCGATTTGAAACATCGCGGGCCCACGTCACCACGCGGGGGGAGTTTATTCGCGATTTCCAGCTGGCTCGTGTGCTGGTCTCCCCCTGGCGAGCGGCTCCCAAGCCGGAACCGGCGGAGGATGAATCCGAGGAAACTCGGAAGCCGATCGTTCCTTCGGTGGTTCGCTTTTCCGATCGGAACGGCGACTTCGAACTCACGGCCACTCCGCTCTCAACAGAACTCGGCACCGATCTGGTGAAGCTGGAAGTGATGAGTGAGAAGGTGGTCGTGGCTCGCGTTCCCTATTTGCTGGGGAGTGAAGAGCAGATCGATCTGACCGTGCCCGATGACTCGGCTCGCGTGGAAGCCGTCACTCGTCTGGGGCAATTGAAGGCCGAGTTGTTGCGAGTGACCGCGAAGCGGGCCACATTGATGGCGGCGATTCGAAAGCTGATCGACGAACCTCAGGACGTCGATCCGAAGAAGCTGTTCGAAGAAATGGAAACGCTGCCGAACGCGGAGCAGTTCACGCGGCAGGTCACTCTCATCCGTGTTGCTGCTGAAACGAAACTGCAGCAACTCGGCAACCGCGTCGCTGCCAGCCAGGTTCGCAAGGACGCCGAGGAAGCCCAGGCTCTGGTCGAACGCTATCTCGATCCTGAACCGGTCGAAGAACTGAAACTTGCCCTCGGCATCGAAGAACCGCAGGCCGAACCGACTTCAACCGACACGCCTCAGGCCCGCCCCAAACGCCGCAGCAGCGTGAAGATCCCGCAGTTCAACAACTGATCGGGAAGCGTATTGAAGCCCGATTCCCTACCCAATGTCGCAGGCCGTAGGGTTCGCTGTGCGGACGCGAATTGTGGGTTCTTCGAAGCCTTAGGTTTCATTGTTCCTTTAACGGTTCCGGGAGCAAAGAGACTCTACTCTGCATTGCACTCGTATCCCGCGTCCGCGCAGCGGATCTCACTTCTGCTTAATGATAGAGGAACGGTTGTTGGCCACGTCAGATCTCGAAGGACTGGCCGCGTTTCGGGACGATTGGATCTTCGTCGCAGTAGTCGCGGATGACCTCCGCGAGAGCCGCGGCTGAATCGGGTTCGCCATGAACCAGGAACGCCTGGCCGACTCCACCTGCGTTGACGGCCTGCTCGAACCACCAGCGGAAGTCGTTCACATCGGCGTGGGCAGAGAGGCCTTCGAGATTCTCGACGTGCGCTTTGAGTCGGAAATCACGGTCGAAAAAGCGAATGAACTTCCGTCGTTCGGCGATGCGGCGGCCTGCGGTATGCTCGGCTTGAAACCCCATCAAAACGACGGTGTTGTGTTCGTCAGAGATCGAGTGAATCAGGTGATGCACGACACGCCCGCTCTCGCACATTCCCGAAGAAGCGATGATCAGGATCGTACCGTCGTGATCGTTCAGCTCCTTGCTTTCCGCTGACGACTGAATGTAACGCAGCCAGGGAAAGCCGAACGGATCGTGGTCATCGCGCAGCATGCGCTGGACATCGTCGTCCATAATGCCAAGGTGGTCGCGATAGGTCGCGGTGAGCCGCGATGAAAGCGGGCTGTCGACGTATACCGGGATCGGTGGCAGTTGACCCGAGTTATAAAGCTCGTTCAGAAAGTAGACGAGCTGCTGCGTTCTCCCCAACGCAAACGCCGGCACGATTACGCGGCCGCTGACCACGAGGGCTTCCTTCAGGATTCGGAGGAGTTCGTTCTTGATGTCGCTGCTCGGCGGATGGACGCGGTTTCCGTAGGTCGATTCGCAGATCAGCACATCACACCGTTCGATCGGACTCGGATCGGGCAGAAGCGGGAGATCGCGTCGTCCCAGATCGCCGGTGAAGGTGATCCGTTTCCATTCGCCGTCTTCTTCCAGATCGACTTCGGTAATGGCTGATCCCAGAATGTGTCCCGCATTCAGAAACCGAATTCGAAACTCGGAATTGATCTCGTGACGCTGATCGAACTCAAGTGGCTCGAACAATTCCATCAGGCCTTCGACGTCGTTCTGATCATAAAGCGGCTCGATCGCAGGATGCCCGGGCTTCAGGTGTCGCGACAGATACCGCTGATCTTCCTGCTGGATCTTCGCTGAGTCGCGAAGCATGATCTCGGTGATATCGGCTGTTGCGGGTGTGCAGAAGACGCGACCGCGAAACCCGAGACGGTACAGTCGGGGCAGGTTTCCGCTGTGATCGATGTGGGAGTGCGAAAGGATGACGATATCGATGTCGCGTGGATCGAAACCGAACTTCTCATTCTTGATTCGCGATTCCGCGCGCCGTCCCTGAAACAGGCCACAGTCGAAGAGAATCTTGCGTCCTTGGGATTCGAGCAGGTGCTGACTGCCCGTGACTTCGCCGGCTGCTCCGTGGAATGTCAGTTTCATGGGTGCCTCGCCCGGGAACAGGCCTATAATTCTGCGGTTGTTACGATAGTTTGTGGGGAACGATCAGGGAGGGCCTGTTCTGGACAGGTCGCCCGGATCTCTTCAGACTCCATGCATCCCGGTCACGGAAATGTGACTCTCGCCCGCGTGACGACGATCGCCTCAGGTGCCTCCCGGACGTTCGCTTTCAATAGATCAAGAGTAATGGAATGAGTCAGAACGAAACAGCGACGGACGCCCCGTTGCCGGCCCCCGCTGCCGTCCGTGAAACCGACGCGGTTGTCGAAGATCACGAACTGAAAGCCAAATGGGAGTTGCGAAACCTGCTTGTTCTGGCCGCTCATCATGTCTTTTTGCGGCTCGCCTGGATCTTCAAAACCGAAACGGTCATCATCCCGGCTTTTCTCGATACCATCGCTGGAGCGGGGTGGATTCGCGGCTGCCTGCCGGTGCTCAATCGCATCAGCCAGAGTGTCGCGCCGGTGCTCGCGTCCGCAAGTCTGCGGAATGCACCGCTCAAATCGCGGATGCTGATGAACACGTCGCTGCTCATGGCGTTCCTGTTTGGCGTGCTGGCGTTTCTCTGCCTGAATCTCGGTCGGGAGCCGATGCCCTGGCTGCCAGTTGTTTTTCTGATTCTGTACTCAATGTTCTTCGCCACAACCGGCGTCAATCAGCTCTCCTTCAACACGCTTCAGGGAAAGCTGATTCGGCCGCATCGACGAGGGCGGCTGATGTCGGTGGCCGGGATGGCGGGCTCGATTGTCGCCATGACGGGCGCCTGGTTCCTGCTGACCGGCTGGCTGTCTCTTCCGGATGGACGGGGTTTCGCCCGCATCTTCGGCGTGACGTCGTTCTGCTTCTTTCTGGCGTCGACGATCCTCTGGCTCGTCCGAGAGCCGCGAGATCCACAGGGGCACGCCGAATCGCACCCGGGCCGCCTGTTCCTGAATGTCTGGCGGACTCTTCGCGAGCAGCGATCGATGCAGCGTGTGGCTGTTGTGGCGATGCTTTACATGTCCTCGATGCTGTTGTTCCCGCATTATCAGTGGCTGGGCCGCACGCTGCTCGAAGCCGGGCCGCGGGATCTGATGATCTGGGTGATCGGGCAGAACCTGTCGGTCGGGATTTTCAGTTCGATTACCGGTTACATTGGCGACCGATACGGCTACCGGGTGGTGATTCGCTGCGAGACGTTTGCGATGTCGCTGGTTCCGCTAGTGGCGATCGGGCTGTCCGAATACCTCGAACCGGACCAGCGGATCTGGTACGCAATCACATTCATCATGCTCGGGCTGACCCCCGTCACGGTGAAGACGCTGTTCAATTATGTGCTTGAACTGGTCCACGAGGAGCATCACCCGCATTACCTGAGCACGCTCAACGTCTGCATGGCCATGCCGCTGTTCTTCGCTCCCGTGGTTGGTTACCTGATCGACTGGAACCACCACGCGATGTTCTTCCTCATCGCCGGCGTCGTCTTCCTCTCGGGCCTCCTCACCTTCCGCATGGACGAACCTCGGCACGAGCTGGATGAACAAGACTGAGTTGGTCTCGATAGGAGATGGCTCTCATTTAACCACAGAGACACAGAGGGCACAGAGATTCCCGTGGTTCTTCCTCGAATGTTCTGTTCGAAAAAGAGAAGTAAGGGCGAGTCGTTCAGGGAGTTTGTTAGTTATTGTGGTCTCTGTGACCTCTGTGTCTCTGTGGTTGATACCTTGAGAAAAGAGTAAATGGGGTGGACTCAGGTCGAGCACCGTGTCTCCGCCGTGGAATCCTTACCTGACGCGTAAGCGGGGGCGACCTCGAAGCATCCTCGCTTACCCTTCGGGTTGGAATTCGTTGTGGACGGGGATAAGTGCGACCGTATCTCGGCAGAGAGCGCGCATTTGTTGGGATACGCCTGGCGGCTATCCCAGCCTACGTTCTGAACCATTGACTAGCCCTTGAGTGACGTCCCTTTTCCTCGCTTACGCTTTGGGTTGGGATTCGCAATGGCGGACTACTGGAGTGGAGTCGGTTCGTCGAGGATGGCGTTGAGGACGTCTTTCAGGTGGTCTTCGAAGGTTCCCGGGAGGTTGTGTTCGTAGAGTTCGCCGAGCTTCTGTTGGAGACGGGATTGGAGGGGACAATCCATCAATTTCAAATTGGCGAGGGTTGTGCCATCAGATTCTTCTGCCGCCTGAAAGTCTTTCAACACGAATTGCAGTTGTTCTCGACGTGCTGGGGCGAGTTGGCTGAGGTCGACAGTGAACGGGCGGGTTTTCAGGCGTGATTGCAGGGTGGAGTAGTTGACGCCGAGGACGGGATGTTCGGTGGTGCCGGCGATGTCGCAGAGGGGATCGAGGACGAAGCGGCGGTACCAGCAGGCGGGGTGCGGGACCGTAAGTCGTTCGGTTTCGATGATCTCTGAACCGAAGAAGACGATGTCGACATCGAGCGTGCGGGGTCCCCAGTGGATTTCTCGGACACGGCCGGCGTCGTATTCGATCTGCTGACAGATATCGAGGAGAGCCTCCGCGGAGAGTGCCGTCTCGATCAGGGCAGCCGAGTTGATGAAGCGATTGCCGGCCGAGACGCCAACCGGACTCGTGGTGAAGTTTCGGCTCGTTTTGAGAACCATGATCTGCGGATGATCATCCAGGAGCTGGTAAGCGGTTTCGAGCAGCGCGACGGTATCGCCGAGATTGCCGCCGAGTGCCAGGCCTGCTTTCACCACGACTCTGCTTTCAGAAGGATGTCAGGCTGCGTTCTGCTCGTGGGCGGCGGCGAGGGCCTGGAAGCCGATTTCGAGACTGAGCGCTGCAGTGGACCGGTCCGTTCGGCGGACATCGACGCGGAATCCGTGCGGATAGACTTCGCCCACCGAGGCTTCAATCTCATAGGCTCCAATCGGCTCGCACTCGATTTCCGGGATCGAACTGAGCGAGGGCGTGAAGACCACATGGCCAGAGACCTGCTTTTGACCGTCTGCGAGTTCGAGTCGGAGCATGCCTTCAACTACCTCCGTGCCATCGGTCTGACGGCTGCGGGAGAGCCATTGCACGGTTTCTCCGGACTTCGCTTCGGGCTGCGTCTCTGGAACGACAGGGACCACCGGGGTGGACTCTGGTTTGACCGAAGTCATTGCCGGCGCAGACGCTGTTGACTGTGTGAGCAGATTCAAGCCGCGGCTGGCGAGCATCACGGTGACGCCGGCCATAGCTGCCGCGTGCAGAAAGACCGACCAGAAACTGCGGAGTGGTGTCAGAGCGAGGCTGCCGAGGAGGATGCCGGACAGCGTGACCGTCGCCAGAAAAAGGACCTGAGAGCGTGCTGATTCGGTGAGCGGACGGGAACGCAGCAGGTGAGTGCTGGTCATCAGGCCGACGCCGAAAAGGCCTAGGATGGAGCCGGCTGCGCGGACGGCATCGGTATCCGGAGCAAAGCTGCCCAGAGCGCGGGCGGTGACAAGCACGAAGCCGACGATGATCCAAGTCAGGCCGCAGGCCCAGCAGTATTGCAGATCACGAGACTGCTCGGTCTCGCGGGCCCAGCGTTCACAGGTTTGTCCCAGCGACATGGCGACACTCCTTCGCTCGCCGATTGCGGTTCCACCAGTTTGATTCAGGTTCGGAAGTTCGACTCGCGGAAACTTCATCCGTTCCGCGAGTCGTTTCCGGGTTCAATTAGCTAATGACGAATTCCGTCTGCGGCACGTCGCTGCTCAGGCCGCATGCCTGACGCAGAGCCGATGCCCGATCGATGGCTTCCCAGGTGAAGTCCGGATCGTTGCGGCCGAAGTGACCACCCCAGGCGGTCTTGCCGAAGATCGGACGACGCAGGTCGAGCGTTTCGATAATGCCCTTCGGAGTGAGCGGGAAGATCTCGCGGATCGCCCGTTCAATCTTGGACTCGTCGACTTCGTGGGTGCCGAACGTATCGATGTGCACGCTGACCGGCTCGGCAACGCCGATGGCGTAAGCCAGCTGGACTTCACATTCGCTTGCCAGACCAGCTGCGACCACGTTCTTGGCGACGTAGCGGGCCATGTAAGCCGCAGAGCGGTCGACCTTTGTTGGATCTTTTCCACTGAAGGCACCGCCGCCGTGACGGCCCCAGCCGCCGTAGGTGTCGACGATGATCTTCCGTCCGGTCAGACCACAGTCGCCGTGCGGGCCACCAATGATGAACTGGCCAGTCGGGTTGATGTGATACTTGGTCTTATCGTTGAGGTACTCAGCCGGAATCACATCTTTGACGATCTGATCGATCGTGAACTCGGTGATCTCTTTCTGAGTCACCGAATCAGCGTGCTGAGTCGAAACGACGACAGCGGAGATCCGAACCGGCTTGGAGCCGTTGAACTCGACACTGACTTGGCTCTTGCTGTCCGGACGCAGCCAGTCGACTTCACCCTTCTGGCGAGCTTCGGTGAGGCGGTTCAGGACCCGATGCGACAGAGCGATGGGGACCGGCATGTATTCTTCGGTCTGGTTGCATGCGTAGCCGAACATCAGACCCTGGTCGCCGGCTCCGTCACGGTCGACACCCATGGCGATATCAGCCGACTGCGAATGCAGCAGGACATCGACTTTGCAGGTGTCGGCGTTGAAGCCGATATCGTCGCTCGTGTAGCCGATGCCGCGAATCACGTCGCGGGCGACCTGTTCGTAGTCGACCTTGGCGTTGGCGGTGATCTCACCGGCCAGACAGACGTAATCGGTTGTGCAAAGTGTTTCGCAGGCCACGCGAGCCCGGGGATCCTCGGCCAGCAGGGCGTCGAGCACTCCATCAGAAACCTGATCCGAAACCTTGTCCGGATGGCCCATGCTGACCGCTTCACTGGTAAAAATATAACTGGACATTCTTCTTCCTCACCACTGTGTTTGCGCAATCTCCAAGCCGGGCATTCTAAGCAAGTTACATACGTTCCGAAAGCGAATCGCTGCCGGTTTTCCGGCAATCAGACAGGCTCAATTTGTCGCAGAACGGACGAACTTCGACGCGACTTACTGATTCACGCCGCGGGACGAATCGTCTCCGGCTGTGTCAGATGCAGTGTTTTCTCGATCTCGTTGAGCGTGAGAGCGGTCGCTCCCTGCTTGCTGAGAACGTAGTTCTGGGCCGCTCGGCCGAGTCGCTGGGCGGTTTGAGGCGTCCGCAGCAGTTCGCCAATCTGAGTCGCCATTTCGTGCTGGTTGCTCACGACGCGACAGGCGCGAGCCTGTTTCAGATCCTCGACCACTTCGGCGAAGTTCCAGGTGTTTGGTCCGAAGAGCAGGGTGGCTCCGTAGCCGGCCGGCTCCATCATGTTCTGCCCGCCCCGCTGATTCAGGCTGCCACCCACGAAGGCGATATCGGCGACGCCCCAGCAGGCGGAGAGGTCGCCAAGGGTATCGAGCAGATACACCGGCGGGATTTGTTTCATCGATTTGCGCGGCTTCTCGCCCAGTTTCGAGCGGCGGACCGCGTGGAAACCAGCCCGCTGAATCAGCTCGGCGACTTCCTCAAACCGCTCCTGATGTCGGGGGGCGATAAGCAGCTGAAGTTGCGGAAATTGCTGCCGCAGTGAGATCCAGGTCGAAAGGATCACCTTCTCTTCAGGATCTCCGGTGCTGCCTGCCATGAGCACGGGAGCGTCGGGCTTGATGCCGAAATCTCCCCGCAGCTGCAGTGTGCGCGGACTGTTGCGGTCGGTCGAAAGTCGATCGAATTTGATCGAGCCGGCGACATGCAGCCGGTTCTTCGGGACGCCGAGCTTGTGGAAGCGGTCCCGGTATTCTTCGTTTTGAGCGGTGACGACAGCGAGCCGCCGCATGAGCGAGGAAACGAGCGGGCGAATGCGGCGATAACCTCGATAGCTCTTTTCGCTGAGCCGGCCGTTGATTAGCAGAACCGGGATGTTGGCCCGATCCGATTCCAGAATCAGGTTCGGCCAGATTTCGAGCTCGACGAGCACGACGCAGCTCGGTTTGAGCCGCTTGAGTGTATTGCGAACCGCCCAGCTGAAATCGAGCGGGCAGTAGAAGAGATGTGCATCGGGGTAAGTCTTCTTTGCGACCTGCATGCCCGTTTGGGTCGTCGTGCTGATGGCAATGTCCCAGTTGGGGAACCGTTCCCGCCAGCCCTTCACGATCGACTCGAGCTGCAGCACTTCGCCAACGCTGACGGCGTGCAGCCAGACACAGGGAGCCTCGCTGTTTCGGGGTTCGATGCGGCCCCAGAGCTTCTGCGGCCAGCCTTCGCGGTAACGCCCGGTTGTCCATCGGCGATACAGAAGGATCGGCGAGATCGCGGCAATGAGCAGAACATAGACGCAGTTGAGCAAATATCGCACGAGAGAGCTTCCATTCACTCCAGTGGACTCGGGTGATCAGCGATCGCCCGCGAAATCAAATTTCGACCCGCTCCGCGAGTCTTCCGTCTCAGTGATGACCTCGGTGTGGGGTAGCCCCGGTTGATTCAACCGGGGTGGCGCGACCATAAGAGGTCCTCGATTTGGTGGAATCGACTCGAAAGAAGGACTTCGGGCGTGTAAACCTCTTGCCGACTCCGTCGGTCCCGGTAGCGGAGCAACCGGGGCTACCCATGGATCCGTCTGCGAATTCTACCTGCATCGCTTGTTTGCTGCGACAGCGCTTTTATTCCTCTTCGCCCCAGTTTTCGTCCGGGTAGACGACCACGACGTTGGTGCGGATGCCGCCTCGGGCGGTGAACTCGGCTCGCAGTTCCATCGAGCGGGGCTGCGTGGCGGCAACGAGATCGTCGAGGATCTGATTGGTTACCTGCTCGTAGAACGCTCCGTGGTTCCGGTACTGCTGCAGGTACATTTTGAGCGACTTCAGCTCGAAGCAGAGTCGATCGGGAATGTAGGTGATGTGCAGGGTGCCGAAGTCGGGCTGGCCGGTTTTCGGGCAGACCGAGGTAAATTCGGGGCAAACCGTTTCAATCACATAGTCCCGCTCGGGGTACGGATTGTCGAAGGTTTCGAGCAGATCAGGCGTAGGTTCAGACATGGGCTGTTCAATCAGGAAGAGACGAAAGCGAGACGAAGTCGTTGCCGGCTATCATTGGTTCCGGGAGGCGATCCGTCAATATGCGACGCGGTCTGTTCCTGTCGCCATCGGATGCGGCAATCCAACGCTGGAAGAATGAGCGAGCATCGCAACGGGGCATTGGCTGTTCCGCTGCGAGGAGGGAATTGATCGGGCAGCACTGGCAGAACCAGCGCCACCCGGATGCGATTCCCGATTATTCGCCGTAGACTATCACCTGCTCCTGATGTTTCAAGGGAGCCGAAATCTGGTCAGCCATCACCTCGAATTCGACGCGACCATCGCCGGCGGCTTTCGCGTTGAAAACCACATCGAACGAGGCTTGTCCGTTTGGCTTCAGGCTTTCCATCGGTTCGAATTCGATGACATCGCCCTTCTGAACGCCAGTCACCGGGCCGTTGGCGGAGATGTACTCCAACTGTGGCGGCACATGGCAGCGAACGATCACGCGGGAAGCTTCCGCCGATCCCTGGTTGGTCACCTTGAAACGCAGCGAAACCCGTTCGCCCTGAGCGGCCGGCCCACGGTTATCCGGGCTGCGAACCGCCAGTGACGGGAAGCCTTCGACCTTCACAGCCGTGCTGACTTCGGCACGATGCCCGCGGGCGTCTTCCACCGTAGCGAGAATGCTGTGCGTACCCACGTTGGCGGGCAGCAGCTTTGTCGAAACGGTCTGTTCTTCATTCGGCTGCAACTGGGGCAGAACCCAGGTCACGAGCTTCATCTGATCGTTGTACATCCCTTTTTCGCTGGCCGACTGGAATTTGAAACCGCTCGGCAGCTGGGCGACTACGGTCACCTGTTCGAGCACGCGGCTCGAATTGTTGCGGACCGTCGTCTGGTACTCGGCGACGTGGCCGACGAAGCGACGGGTCGGACCGCGATGGCTGATGCCCATCACCGATTCGATGACGCGAATCGTGGCTTTAGCTTCTGCCGAAACCCCACTCGAGGACTTCACGGTAGCGACATTGGCGAAGTCGCCGACGCCGCGACCGATCATGGTCAGAGTTACTTCTTTGTCCTCGCCCCCCTTGAGCAGTCCGACTTCGTATTCAAGATCGGAGCCGGCCGGATGTTCAAGACCTTCGGGGATGAGGTTGCGAAGAATGACATCGTGGGCATCGCCCTGTCCGGTGTTCTTAATCACGAAGTGAACCTGAGCGGTTTCATCGAGTGCAATTTCCGGCGTCGCCGTCAGTTCGATTTCGAGCTTGGGCGCGGTCACCATCGTTTGGGCGGAGACCGACGACTTGTAAGCGACCGTCGAAACAGAGCCGATTTTGCCGGGCTCGATCGGAACAACGCGGACGAGAATCTTCTTGCGTTCCGCCGGCTTGAGTTCTTCAAACCGCCAGATCAGGGTCTTTTCGACGA
The DNA here is from genome assembly GCA_017795105.1 of Planctomycetaceae bacterium. Lineage (GTDB taxonomy): Bacteria > Planctomycetota > Planctomycetia > Planctomycetales > Planctomycetaceae > Rubinisphaera. The sequence continues at coordinate 2,173,942 of CP051247.1, read as the reverse complement.
GTTCGGCTCGTGGAATCGTTCCCGTCAGCTTGGTGCCGGCTGGGAATTTGTCTTCCACAACGACGTCGTTCACGGCGACTTCGCCGGTGTTCTCGATTTCGATGGAGTAGATCAGCGGCTGTCCCAGAACGGCGTTGTCTGGAGCCGTCTTGAACAGTTCGACCTTCGGCTGGAGGACCCGTTCCGGAACGTTCTGATCAAGTCGAGCATCGCCAATCAGGACTTCGTCATTGGGTTTCGACTGACGGAATTCGGTGTCGCTCGCCATATTGGTCGGTGGCGGCGTCGGTTTCGGTTCGGCTGGAGCCGGTGACGGTTCTGGCTTGACCGGAGGCGTATCGGCAGTCGGGAATCCGGCTCCTGGTTGCGGAGTGGGCGCTGGTTCCGGATTGAAGTCGAACGGCGAAGGCTGCTTCGGCGGTTCGGTTGCCATTTCGGTCGCCGGAACTGCGGTTTCCGGTTCCGGTTTGATCTCTTCGGGAGGAGTCAGTTCGAATTTCGGAGCCGGTTCCGCTTTGGGCGCTTCTTCGGCAGGCGCTTCCGGAGCGGCAGCCGGCTTCATGTCCGGAGCAGCATCGAATGGCGATGGAGCCGAACGTGGTTCTTCCTGTGGAGAGAACGTCGGGAATCCAGACGGACGTTCCGGAGCCGGTTCCGGTTTGGCGGCCGGTTCAGGTTCTGGCTGCGGCTCTGGCTTTGCCTCGAAGTCTGGTGTTCCCTCGGGCTCTGGTTGTGGTTCCGATTCCGGGGCCATCTGCGGGCTCTCCGGCGGAGTCAGGGCAAACGGTGCCGGAGCCGAGTCAGCTTCCGGTTTCGTTTCAGGCGTTGTGTTTGGCATCTCCTGGTTGAACTGCGGGACGAGACGATACGGATCGTCTGCGTCTGCCGAACTGGTTTCTGTAGCCGGTTCGCTCGGGAAGAACGAAGCCGATGGTGCGGAGTCGTTCTGAGGTTTTGTGGTAGTCGGAGTTGTCGGGAATGACTTGTCTTCGGCAGCCTCGGCATCGGCGACGCGGGCCGGAGTCACTTCCGGCATCGAGCCTCCCGGAGCAATCGATGGAGCAGCTTCCTGTTCGGAATCGGCGCCGGGGAACTGAGCACCCGGCGTGATCTTGGGCATCTGCTCAGCGTCCGGGAAGGCGAACGGAGAGGCTGACGCGGGAGCCGCGGCCTTCGGCGGTTCTGCAGCCGGCTCCATCACTGCGAACGGATCTTCCGGCTCGCTCTTCGGAACAACGGGAGCGGGAGCGTCGGTCGCAGCGACAGGGACGGTGACTGGTTCGTCTTCTGGTTCCGGCTCGTTCTGCGATTCAATTGGCTTGGCATCTTCGGTGTCGAATGGCAGGAAGGGCGGCGGCGTATCGCCATTCTTGCTGTTCGAAGAGTTGAACTGGGCCACCGGCTTGCCGTTGGAACGTCCGGCCAGCTGAATCAGTTCCTGAGCAGCGGAGCTGCCGCCACCCGGTCCGGCGAGCGTAACTCGCATCTCGGTCGGGGAGTTTTTTGGATCGGAGGCTTCTTCAACGGCCGTCGCTACGGCGTTGATCATCTGAGCCGGTTCGCTCTGTTCGAGCTCTCCACGCACCTCATTGGCCGTTTGAACAATCTGGCTCTGCCAGTTGTCGACTTCCTGTTCGGCCTTTGCGACACCGTTATCGACCTGTTGCATGGTCTGTTGAACAGCGTTGTTCAAATTTTGTCCGGCCTGAGTGACTTCCTCGCGAACCTGTTCGACAGGAGCGCGGAAGGCAGCGAAGGGATCCTGAGCAGCCGGTTGTGACGAATTTGCCGAATTTCCAGCAAATGGATCGGGCGCGGAGGTCGTACTGTTGTTTTGCGGTGTTGGTTCCGACTGGGCCTGAAGGGGGGCGTCCATCCGTCGAAACGGATCCTGTTCCGGCGTCTCAGCCGGTTCAGAATGGGGGACAGAGCCAAACGGATCAGGGCTTGGTTCTCCCAGCTCGGCAGTCGCAAAGTCTTCTGCGGTAAGGAGTCCGGACTCCTCGATCACCGGGTCATCGGGCGAAACAACCTCGCTGGATGAGGTCGAATTGGACGCTGTCTGGTCCAGATGTTGCTGAACTTGCATCAGGCCGAAGAAACCAATGGTTAAACTGGTGGCCAGTGCTGTCAGCTTCCAGGCTGCACCCTGCATGGGATTCCCTTCCCGAGTGATAGCATAAACTTACGATGATTCTCGGTGTCCCTGTCTTCCTGGCAGAACACCGAAGCGATTGGTTGAGAGGAGGCAGAAATATCAGGTTTGGCAATTTTTGCAAAGCCCAATTTCCTCTTGAACGTGTTTTTTGCCAGAGGGCCGTCGCTTGACTGAACCGTGTGGCAGAATTGCCGTTGGGGATTGACGCCAGTTCCCGGGAACTGCGAGTGATGGTTGATGCGAGTTGTTCAAGAAATGAATTTATTTGACGTAAGCTATGGATTGTGAAAGGCTTACAGGATCCGGTGGGGCCGCCGGATTGACTGACTCGAAAATAATTTTCCAAAAAATGGTTCGTATGCGAACTTTTTTCAACCAGGTGTCGTCTTAATTGCGTATTAAGGGCAAGTGGATGAAAAGTGGAATTTCAGTTGAAGCCGGGCAGGACGTCCGGAGTTCTCTCAAGGGCAACTGTCACGAAGACGGTATCTCTTATGGGGAATAGTTATGGCCAGTTATGCAAATCCTGCCATCCGGCAGCTTAAAGATCAGCAGGTTCGATATGCGCCGAAAAAGGTTCGGCTGGAGCAGATCCAGCGGACCGAAAAGCTGTTGGCGCAACTGGACCCTGACAAACAATACGAGTATCCCGAACTGCACGAGCAGATCACCGACCACGCGTCGAGCCAGTACCCCGATCTTCAGATCGACGGCAAAGACGCGGTTCATGATCTCTGCCGGTTCGTGGAAGACCTCTCCGAGAGCGTCGATCAGACGGTCGACGAGATCAGCGAACCCGTGCTCACGGTCGATGACCTGAGTGAGCGGTTCCACGTCTCGACGAAAACCGTTGATCGCTGGCGACAGCGTGGCCTGGTCGGCCGCAAAGTCAAAGTCGGCTCCCGGAAGCGGGTTGTGTTCCTGAAGTCGAGCGTCGATCGCTTCGTGAAGCAGAATGCCGCCGAGATTCGGCGAAGCTCCCGCTTCTCGCAGCTGACGGCTCAGGAACGTCTCGAAATCATTCGTCGGGCTCGCAAGCTCGCCGATCATGGCGCGTGCCTGTCGGAGATCAGCAATCGGCTCGCTCGCAAGATGGGCCGTTCGGTTGAAACGATCCGGTACACGTTGAAGAACCATGACCGGGACTATCCGAACTCGGCCATCTTCCCTCACGCTCGCGGTCCGATGACCGACGAGACGAAGCGGGAGATCTGGTACAAGCATCAGCGGGGAACCCCGATCGAAGAACTGGCTCGTCAGTATTGCCGGACTCGTTCCAGCGTGCACCGTATTATCAACGAGGTGCGGGCGGCTCGAATCTTCGATGTGTCTCTGGACTTCATCGACAGCGAAGAGTTCCACGTAAGGAATGCCGACAAGGCGATTCTCGGACCTCCGCCGGAAGTCGAAAAATCGGAATCGCGTCAGAAGGTTCCGCCGGGGCTGCCGGCTTATCTGGCCAGTCTCTACGAGTTGCCGTTGCTGACGCGGGAAGAAGAAGCGTACTACTTCCGGAAGATGAACTACCTGAAGTTCAAAGCCGGCAAGGTGCGAGACAAAATCGATCCTTCGAAGCCTGCCGCTCGCCTGATGAAGGAAGCGGAAGAGCTGATCCGGGAATCGGTTTCGGTCAAGAACTTCCTGATCCGCAGTAACCTGCGACTGGTCGTGTCGATCGCCAAACGGCACTTCAAGCCGCATACGAACTTCTTCGAGATGGTCTCGGATGGCAACATGTCGCTGATCCGGGCGATCGAGAAGTTCGATTACTCGCAGGGGAACAAGTTCTCGACGTACGCCACCTGGGCGATCATGAAGAACTACGCCCGTTCGATTCCGACCGAGATGAAGCAGCTCGATCGTTACCGCACCGGTCACGACGAACTCTTCTCGCAGTCGACCGATGCACGGGATAACCCGTTCCAGCAGGAGCTCACGCAGAAGCATCAGCACTCTGCAATTATGAGCATCCTCGATCAACTTGATCGTCGGGAACGGGACATCATTCTGCATCGCTTCGGATTGAACCCGGGGACCGAATCGGAAACGCTGGAACAGGTGGGCAACCGGTTCGGCGTGACCAAAGAACGGATTCGTCAGATCGAATCGCGAGCCCTCTCGAAGCTCAAGAAAATCGCTGTCGAAGAGAAGCTCGAAATCCCAGGCATCTGATTTCCTGCTCAACCTGTAATTAAGAATGAAGCCCGCGTTTCTTCGGAGACGCGGGCTTCATGCGTTGATCGTGTCTGTTGTCGATAGGGGCTTTGCTCTAGCAGCCCGCCAGATTGATCGGCGAAAGAGGCGAAGCAGACAACCGGCTCTGGGGGCCGACCGCCTGTTCGGCGAATTTCAGGATGGCCCCTCGAATCGCGTCGGCACCCGGTTCATTCAGCACTTCATGGTACCAGCCCGGAAGTGAATGGAACTGGATGAGCGGCAGACGATTCCTTGAAGCCGGTCCTTCGATGGAACCGTGTGCTTGAACCTGCTCGGCCCAGGCCCGCGTCGCCAGCGGATCGACCACATGATCGGCTCCTCCCTGGAGAACCAGTGTCGGCACGCGAACGGAATCGGTTTCGGCGAAGGCATGCTGCAGAGCGCGATCGACTTCGCAGAACCAGCGGGCCGTGACCGTGCTGCGAATGAGCGGATCCTCGACCTTCCGACGCAGAATATCCGGATCGTGGCAGAGCAGGCTGTTGTCGATCGTGCTGCGAAAGCGGGTTCGCGGCAGGTACTTCGACAACGTGCCCGAGATTGCCTTCTTCCAACTTTCGATCGGGTGTTTAATCGCCAGCAGCGGCGATGTCAGGATCATCCCCGTGCAGAGATTGATTCCCTTGTCCCGCCAGTAGGACTGAACAGTGCGAAGGGTGATCAGCCCTCCCATACTGTTCCCGAGCAGGACGGTCCGTTCCGGCGGAAGCTGCTGGTCTTCGCAGACTGCTCGGAGGTCGTCGGTGTATTCGTCGAAGCGGTCGACGTGGACATAATTTCCGGTCGAGTTGCCGTGGCCGCGAAGATCGACCGCGATGGTCGTCCAGCCCGCAGCTGCGGCCCGTTCTCTCAGCTGAACGTAACGTCCGCCGTGTTCGCAGGCCCCATGTGTGATAACCAGATATCTCGGCAGGGCCGGATTGGATTCCGGTTCCCATCGCCTTCCGTGCAGGACAATTCCGTCCTGACGCTTCAATTGGAAGATAAACTTGGACACTGGCGCACCGCTGTCGGTGATCGTGCTGACTTGGATCACGAAATCTCTCCGCTACAGGTCGATTTTAGTAGGTATCGGGTCAGCTGAGGGGTTCCGACCGCACAATTCGTCGAAAAACAGGTCATCGCGGCCGGATTTTCGCGAAGGATCGTGCTCGCGATGAGGTGAATTACATAGGCCCGGTCCTGCGAATGCTTGGAAAAGCGAGCCTTCGCCTGCAATCACGCAAGTTGTCATGGCTCCGGGAATTGAGCGGGATCTGCTTGAGATCCCTGATTTTTCCGGGTATCGTGAACGGGCGGCTCCGTAGAGTCGCAGGCGTGGAGACAGGATTCTCCCGGTATCTACTCTCTGTCAGGAACTGCGTGGAGTTTGCATTCATGTTGAATAAATCTCCCCAATCGTACATCGACCGGGCCAAGGACGCGCCCGCCTGGGCGATTAGCCTTGCTGTCCACGTTGTCATCATGATGCTCATGGCGAGCATTACTTACGTGGCTCAAAACCCTGATCGAAATCTGCTCTTGAGCAGTGCAATTGACGAGCCACTCGACGAGAAATACATCTTCGACGTCACCGTGGCCGATCAGCTTGGGACCGAAGCGAACTTCGACACCCTTTCTGCTTCGCTGGCCGCCACTCAGGATCCTCAACAGGCAGAAAAGGATCCCGTACAGGAGAAACTCGAAGAAGAGCTGCTCGAAGTCGAGATGCCCAATACCGACCTGGTGAGCCGTCCCAGTGACGCCGAACTGGTCGAAGCCGTGGAAGTTGCCGGACAGACCGAGCACACCGGCGGCGTCGAAGGGGCGATGGATCGGCTGACGCTCGAGATCGCCACCTCGCTGAACGACAAGCCGACGCTCGCCATCTGGCTGTTCGATGCCTCTGGCTCGCTCGAAGAACGCCGCGAAGCGATCGCCAAGCGATTCGAAATCGTCTACAAGCAGCTCGGCATGCTCGATGCCTCGAAGAAGGAAAAGATTCCTCTCGAAACGGCCGTCGTGAGCTATGGGCAGACGACGAAGTTCATCACCGAGAAGCCGGTGACCGATGTCTCCGAGCTCATCAAGGCCATCCGTGAAATCGAATCGGATACCAGCGGCAAAGAGTTCGTGTTCGACGCCGTCAGTAAGGTGTCCAACCGCTGGCAGAGCTACAAAACGAAACTCCGCCGCAACGTAATGCTGATCATCGTGACGGATGAAAAAGGGGACGACGTTGAGTTGCTCGAAAAGACGATCAACTTCAACAAGCGACTCGGCATGCCGGTTTACTGTGTCGGAAACGCAGCCGTCTTCGGTCGTGACCAGGCGTTCGTAACCACCACGTGGGAAGAGAACGGCCAGTCCTTCACGATGGATATTCCGACCGACCAGGGTCCGGAAACGATTTACCCCGAGCGTCTCCAACTGCCCTTCTGGGGCGGCAATCAGCGTCAGTACGATCAGATGTCGGCCAGCTTCGGCCCGTACGCTCTCACTCGACTTTGTGCGGAAACCGGCGGCCTCTATCTCGTTTCGGCTGACGTTCAGGACGCCACGAGCTTTGATCCGGCGATCATGCGGAGCTATGCCCCCGATTATCGCCCGATTCGGCTGGTCGATCTGGAACTTCGCAAGAACAAAGCCAAGGCGGCTCTGTTGATGGCTGCCCAGCAATCGCGGGTCAACTCGATTCCAATTCCGACACTGCAGTTCCGAGCCGATACCGATAACATTCTCCGCCAGCAGGTAACCGAAGCTCAGAAGCCGCTCGCCGTGCTCGACTACCAGTTGCAGCAGCTGATGGGCATTCTTGAGTCCGGCGTTAAGGATCGCGACAAGCTCGTTGAACCCCGCTGGCGTGCCGGCTTTGATCTGGCTGTTGGTCGTGTTCTGGCCATGCGGGCCCGGGCGCTCGGGTATAATGAAATGTGTGCTGAAATGAAGTCGTCGCCGAAGAAGTTCGAAGACGACAAGAACAACCACTGGCGAATGGTTCCGTCTGAGGAAATCTCTTCCGGCTCGACCGTGAAGAAGCTCGCCGAACAGGCCGACGAATATCTGACTCGCGTCATCACCGAGCATCCCGGCACGCCGTGGGAAATGCTCGCTCGCCGCGAGAAGGAACAGGCTCTCGGCTGGGAATGGCACGAATTCTTCCGCGACGTGCCGAGCATGAATGGGGCCAACCCCAACGATCCGATGCTGCTTCTGGCTGAGGAAGAGAAGAAGAAGCAGATGGCGAAGCAGCCGCCCAAGCCCAAGAACATTCCCAAGCTCTAAGGCTTCGGCGTCGACGTTCTTTCCCCTCGAAATTGTCTTACACCGTTATCAGCGACGAGCAGGATTATGTCAAAACGATCGAGCGATTATACCGCCCTCTCGATGTCAGTCGGGGTCCATGTGGTGATCCTGTTGGCAATGGCGTTGATCAAGTTCACGCTGCTCGATGACGGCAGTGAAGTGGCGGTCGAAACCGTCTTCACCGACGAACGGACTCAGCAGGAGTTCACTCAGGAACTCGATCTGAATACCGAAGTCTCCGAAAGTCTTTCGGTTGTCTCCGGCGCGGCCATCTCGACCGCATCGGGCGGCTCTTCCGCACCTGCGGTGAGTCAGACGAAGATTGAAACCTCGGAATCTCTGAAAGAGCCGGAGATTCAGGTCAACGTCGCTCAGGTGTCGATGCCGGGGGCGAATATGCTGGGTGAAGACCTCGGCGAGGCGGAAATCAAAGGGGAGACGGGCGCCGTGGTCGAAGGCTACGGAGCCGCAATGAGCCGGCTGACACAGGAAATCATTCGACTGATGCGGAGTGACAAAGTCCACGTCGTCTGGCTCTTCGATGAGTCGGAGAGTATGAAGGACGATCAGGCCGAGATCCGCGACCAGTTCCACAAAGTTTACGAAGAGCTGCAGATTGCCCAGGAGCAGGATGGCGAACTGAAATCCAAAAAGGATTCCGACGCGACTCTCCTGACGACCATCCTCAGCTACGGAGCCGGCATCAACACGCACACCGCGAAGCCGACAACCGATATCCCAGAGATCAAGAAGGCGATCGATCAGATTCCCATCGATACGACCGGCGAAGAAAATCTCTTCCAGTCGATCATGGCGGTCTGCGACAAGTACGGTCCTCTTGCTCAGCGGGGCCATCGGAAGCTGGCCATCGTTGTTCTCTCCGACGAGGGCGGCGATGACGGTCAGGCCGTGGAAGAAGCCATTCAGCGCTGCAAACGATTCAAGGCTCCCGTCTACCTGATGGGGCGCGAGGCCATCTTCGGATATCCGTATGCCCGGATGGAGTGGACCGATCCCAAGTTCGGTCTGAAGTTCTGGATCGATGTGCGACGCGGACCGGAAACGGCCTTCCCGGAAGCTCTGCAGTATGACGGTCTGCACCGTCGCTGGGATTCTTTCTCCAGCGGCTTCGGCTGCTACGAACAGGTTCGTCTCTGTCGCGAATCGGGCGGAATCTACTTCATGCTCCCGGGCGACGAAGAGAATCTGGCGGGGCGTGCCCGACATCTCGAACGAAAGTTCGAGTTCCTGGCGATGAAAGAGTACCAGCCGCTTCTGCTGGCTCGTCGTGAGTACGAACAGGAACGAGGCCAGAGCAAGTTCCGTCAGGAAATCTGGAACGTAATCTCAGTGCTGAATCCCTATCAGGACGACAAACTCAATATTAAAGAGCACTGGTACTCGTTCACGCCGGACGAGTTCCGTCCGGAAGGTCTCGAAAATGCCAGCCGGGCATTGCGAGCCTTCGGCATTCTGAATGAAGCCGTCCGTCGTCTTGAGGCCATCGCTCCTCTGCGGGCCAAGGAAGACTCTCAGCGATGGCGTGCCGCCTACGACCTGGCCTATGCCCAATGCCTTTCATTCCGCGTCCGTCTGTTTCAGTTCATGCTCGCGGTCGATTCGCATATGAAAGAGATGCCGCAGCCCAAGAAGCCGAATGCGAACCGCTGGAACGTGAACCGAACCAAGAAAATGCGGGAGCCGGATGAAGAGCAGATCCGCCGCACGAAGGTCGATATGGCTGAGCTCAACAAACAGCTCGACAAAGCCAAGGAACAGTACGAATTCGTGAAGCAGCAGCACCCGGGCACTCCGTGGGCTCAACGAGCTCAGTGGGAACTCAACAGCGGCTTCGGCTTTTACTTCGTCGACGTCTTCCGTGATCCTCGCTACGACACGATGCGGGACCAGATCAAAGTTCCAAAGCTGTAGGAAGACGCACATCGTTTGAACGCAAAAGCACTGCCGGTACCCTGGCAGTGCTTTTTTCATGCACCAAAATGCAAACATCCCGTACCGGCGGCATCCTGCCGCCGATTGGACGTGCCATCAGCAACTGAGCTGCAGGGTTCAATAAGGCGCGCTTCGCCGAGAAGGGTAGGTCGAACGCCATAACACCGGCAAAGAAAAGCGGAATTCTTTCAGCACGATTGCAGGGCAACGTGTTTTGTGGGTGGGGACGCTTAAAACAAGCCTCCTGTTGCTTCGCAACACAGAGATCAATCTCTGTGCCATCCCATGTTCCGGGTGCCACCCTCCGTACCGGCGGCATCCTGCCGCCGAGTGGACGTGCCATCAGCAACCACGCTGAAGAGTTCAATAAGGCGCGCTTCGCCGAGAGGCGATTCCCAAGTGACGTTCCACGGGCAAGAGAAAGCGACGCTCCTTCGGCGGCAGGATGCCGCCGCTACGAATGTGGGACGACACGTTATTCTGTGCGATGAACGCTTAAGGCAAGTCTTCTGTTGCCTCGCAACACAGAGATGAATCTCTCTCCCACCCCTTACTCCGGATGTGCTCGCCCTCCGTACCGGCGGCATCCTGCCGCCGAGTGGACGTGCCATCAGCAACCACGCTGAAGGGTTCAATAAGCCGCCCTTCGCCGAGAGGCGATTCCCGAGTGACGTTCCACGGGCAAGAGAAAGCGACGCTCCTTCGGCGGCAGGATGCCGCCGGTACGAAGGAGTCGGCTCAGGCCAGAACGTCTTTCACCACATGTCCGTGCACGTCAGTCAGCCGGTAGTCGCGGCCCTGGAAGCGATAGGTCAGGCGTTCGTGGTTGAAGCCGAGGAGATGCAGAATGGTGGCCTGGAAGTCGTGGATGTGGACCTTGTTCTCAGTGACGCCAAACCCGAGTTCATCAGTCTGTCCGTGATTATATCCCGGCTTCACGCCGCCGCCGGCCATCCACATCGTGTAACAGTCGGGGTAATGGTCGCGGCCCAGAATCGTACTCTTCGCCGTGCGGCCTTCGCGGAATGGTGTCCGGCCGAACTCGCCGCCCCAGACGACCAGCGTGTCTTCCAGCAGACCCCGCTGCTTCAGATCCTTGATCAGGGCGGCGACCGGTTTGTCCATCGTTTTGCATTTGTCTTTCAGGCCGTCGCCAATCCCCGAGCCAGCCGAGGTGCCGTGGTAGTCCCAGCCCCAGTCGAACAACTGCACGAACCGAACGCCCGATTCAACGAGACGCCGGGCCAGCAGACAATTGTTCGCCAGCGACGATGCCCCCGGCTCCGCGCCGTAGGCTTCGAGTGTCTCCTTGGTCTCGCTGCCGATGTCCATCACTTCCGGAACGGACACCTGCATGCGGAAGGCGAGTTCGTACTGAGCAATCCGCGTTTGCGTTTCCGGATGCCCGAGCCGCTCGGCCTGCAGTTCATTCAGGTCCCGCAACGCATCGAGGCTCATTCGCCGTACGTTGCGGTCCATGCCGTCGGGATTGGAAACGAACAGCACCGGATCGCCCTGTGATCGGCATTGCACGCCCTGGAAGACGGAGGGCAGAAATCCACTGCCAAACGATTTGTTGCCGCCGTTCGGCTGGACTCCACTGGAGATGAGCACCACAAAGCCCGGCAGGTTCTCACTCTCGGAACCAAGGCCGTAGGTAATCCAGGATCCCATCGAGGGCCGCCCCGATTGTGCAGACCCGGTGTAAAGAAGCAGTTCCGCCGGAGCGTGGTTGAACTGATCGGTCGTCATGGAATGAATGAGGCACATCTCATCGGCGACTTCGTGCAGATGCGGAATCGCTTCCGACATCCACGTGCCGGCTTCACCGACCTGCTTGAACTTCTGTGGCGTTCCGAGCAGCGTCGGCACGCCGGTTGTAAAGGCGAATCGTTTGCCTTCCAGAAACGACTGCGGGCAGTCTTCTCCATTTCGGCGGACCAGTTCCGGCTTGTAGTCAAACAGGTCGAGATTCGGCGGCGAGCCGGTCATATGCAGATAGATGACCCGCTTCGCTTTGGGCGTGAAGTGCGGATCCCGGACGGCGAGCGGATTGACCTCGCCGTCGGCTTTGGCCGCGGCTGACCCGGGGAACAGGGACGACAACGCAGCCGCACCGAGTCCGATACCAGACTGCTGCAGGAAGTAGCGTCGCGTCGGGTTCCACAGGGAATCGTGAATGGGAGACATGAGAGTCACTTTCCGCGTTACGGCTTCATCAGTACTTCGTCGAGATTCAACAGCACGTTGCCAACCAGCGTCCACGCAGCCATCGCAGCCGGATCGGCTCCTTCCGGAAGCGGCCCCAGTGGGGCCTCGGCAAACGTCTTCGCGGCGGCGAGATCGTTCTGATAGTTGGCCCGCACGGTCTCGAACAGCTTCGTTAACCGGTTGAGTTCCGCTTCACTTGGCTCGCGGATCAGACAGAGCCGGAAACCGTGGGACAGTTGCTCAGCAATCGTTCCTTCCCGGGAAGCCATTCGGCGTCCCAGAGCCTGAGCCGCTTCGACATAAGCGGGATCGTTGAGGGTCACAAAGGCCTGCAACGGTGTGTTCGTGCGATCGCGACGGACGGTGCAGACCTCGCGGTTGGGGGCATCGAAGGCGGCCATCGACGGATACGGATTGGATCGCCGCCAGGTCGTGTAGAGTCCACGCCGGTAACGGTCCTCGCCTTTGCTGGTGACCCAGTCGATTCCCGCTCCGAAGGCGGCTTTGAGTCCGATATCCGGCTGCGGCGGCTTGACCGGCGGCCCGTACATCTTCGAGCTGAGGAGCCCGCTGATGCTGAGCGCCTGGTCGCGAATCATCTCTGCGGAAAGTCGCACTCTCGGTCCACGAGTCATCAGCCGATTGTCCGGGTCGACTTCCAGCAACTCCGGAGTGACCGCTCCCGCTTGACGATAAGCGGCTGACATCACGATGGTCTTCACGAACGCTTTCAGGTCCCAGTCGAGCCGCAGCAACTCGGTGGCCAGCCAGTCAAGCAAAGCCGGGTGCGTCGGCAGTTCGCCCTGTGAGCCAAATTCCTCGCTGGTGCTCACGAGTCCGAGTCCGAACAGTTTCTCCCAGTAGCGATTGGCGATGACCCGAGGCGTCAACGGATTGTCCGGGTGCACGAGCCAGTGAGCCAGATCGAGCCGCGTTGGCTGATCGATTTCGAGTGGAATCTCGAAGACTTCGGGCAGTCCCGGCGAGACTTCGTCGCCGTGGACCATGAAGTTGCCACGAATCTGAATGTGCGTCTTTCGCTGCTGATCAGCCGGCAGTTGCCGCATGACCGGCACGGTGGTTGTCGGCTTCAGTTTTTCCAGTGACGTTTCCAGCGAGGCGAGCCGTTCCCGCGACTTCTGCAGCGAGGGGGCGATCTCCTTCACGTAGAATGCGGTCAACTCCTGTTGGGCAGCTGGCGTTCGGTCCGTGCTCGGCTGCTGAAGGATCGTCCGCAATTTGTCGGGCACACGAGCCAGTTCGGCGGCTCGATTGTCGCCGGTCGTCGCGATGCGAAACCGCTTCAACGTATGCTTGTCGTACTTCGACTGCTGATCGATGGTGATGACCAATTTCTCGCCCGCACCGATTGTGAACGGCTTCTCGGCTGTCAGCGTCAAGGTGTGAGGCTCGGCTGTCTGCCCGCCGACGGCCCATCCCGTTTTTTCTTTGGTATCAACGTCGAGCACGTGTGAAGCCGGGAAGCCCTGCTGTTCGTAGTCAGCGAACGCCTGCGAGAATGTCACCGGCCGGGAGGACGAAGCGGCGAACGTCGTCGAGTCCTGAGGCGGCTTAGCTTCCTTCTGTTCCCAGACGGTCTTCCGATCCGCATCGAGAATGCTCACCCGGAAGTTCTTGAGGCGGCTCTGCAGATTGTTGTCGGTCCGATTCCAGACGACGATCTGGTCAATCGGCTGCAGCGAACCGAGATCAACTTCCCACCAGGGATTGTCCGCCGTTTCGGTATGCGTCACCGACTTGTTATCGAAGTTGCCATCGGTGTTTCCGTCAACGCCGTAGGACGCAGGGGCGTTGTAGGAAGTAGTGCTCTGTGTTGCTTTGCCCTCGGGGCCGAGATTCCGGCCAGCAGAAAAGACCTGCACTTCGGCCAGCGAAAGAATCTGCTTCTTCCCCGGCAGTTCGATGCGTACAAACCGTCCCGGCACCGCAGTTCCTTCGTCGGGAACGACTGCAGCCGAAACGCTGGTGATGACAAAGTTCCCGCCGCCCGCGTGGCCCGCTCCACCATCTTCAGGAAGCGACTGAAGCTGAACCGCATGAAGCGGCTGCCCGTTGTCGTTCGGCTGCAGTTCGATCTGATAGGTGCTTCGGTCGCCGGATTCCGGGACGGAAATTGTCTTGTCCTCGGCGATGTCGACGTCCTTCGCACCGGTCAGCTTCAATACATTCGGGTCGGTCCACTCCAGTGGTGTCTGCAGGCGGGCTTCCCATTCGGCCATTTCGGCTTTGAGGGCGTCAGTCGGTGTCGAGAGCGTTTTCTTCAGTTCGGCAATCTCAGCCTGCCAGCTGGCTTTCTTCTGCTTCGTTTCTTCGGAATACCATTCGAGCAGCGGCGACTCATCCCGCTTGTCGGCGTCTTCGGTGTTGTTGAAGATCGCGAAGAGTTCGAAATATTCCTGATGGCTGATCGGGTCGAACTTGTGCGTATGGCACTGGGCACAGGCCATGGTCGTGCCCATCCACACGGCGAAGGTGGTGTTCACGCGATCGACGATGGCGGCGTTACGGAACTCTTCGTCGTTCGTGCCCCCTTCGTTGTTCGTCATTGTGTTGCGATGAAAGGCCGTCGCAATCAGCTGATCTTCCGTCGGGTTCGGCAGCAGATCGCCGGCCAGCTGTTCGATCGTGAATTCGTCGAACGGCTTGTTCGCGTTAAGCGAGCGGATCACGTAATCGCGATAGAGCCAGATCGTGCGCGAAGGATCATCGGCGTAGCCAGCGGAGTCGGCATAGCGGGCCAGATCGAGCCACATGCGGGCCCAGTGCTCGCCATAAGTGGGCGTGTCGAGCAGCCGGTCGACGACCCGTTCATACGCCTGCGGACTTGGATCGTTCAGAAACTCCTCAGCTTCTTCCAGCGTCGGCGGCAGTCCGGTCAGGTCGAGCGTCACGCGGCGGAGCAGGGCGGCTTTGTCCGCTTCCGACTGCGGCTGCAAACCCTCCTTCTCGAGTCGAGCCAGTACGAACCGGTCGATTTCGTTGATCGGCCAGTCGGCGTTTTGGACCGCGGGGAGTTCAGGACGCTCCGGCTTCTGATACGACCAGTGCCCCTTGTACTCGGCTCCCTGTTCGATCCACTTGCGAATCAGTGCGATCGATTTCTCATCGAGTTCCATCCCGGAGCCGGCGGGCGGCATCCGTTCGGAATCGTCTTCGCTGGTAATGCGGCGGAACAGTTCGCTGTCGTCGACATCGCCCGGCGTGATCGCGGGGAGGCCGGAGGCGGTTTCGCCGAAGGCTCCGCTCGCGGTATCGAGCCGAAGATCGCCCTGACGCTCGGCCTCATCGGGGCCGTGACAGTGAAAGCACTTATTCGACAGCAGTGGTCGAATCTGCGTGACGAAATCGATCTGCGAAGTGTCCTCGGCAGCAGCCGGCCGGACCGACAGACAGAACGCGAGCACACTGAATGTGAGGAGGAAATGCTTCATAGGGAGAGACGTTCAGCGGGAGGCATCGAAGGACACTGATTTATGATGCACTTCTCAGGCTGAAAATCCAAGAGGAATACCGGAAAACCACCAAAGTTGACCGATCCCGGACGCCTTCCCTTCAGCCGCCATCAGGCCTTTTCGAACCGTGTCAGAGCGGCTCCCTCGGTGCTGTACTCGGCCGGATCCATCAGCTGGCGGGCCAGTTCAAACTCGTGGCGACATTCCCTTAGAAACGACCGGAAACCGAGTCCGCCGGCTTTCATGGCCCGGCCATGCTTGTGCCAGACGACCAGACTGGTGCCGAACAGAAAGAAGCGATGCAGTGCCTGCCGTGAAACCACGGTGAACCGACTCCGATGCCGCCGGAGAATCGCCAGCCGTTCACACTGAAACTCGACATGGGGCTTTTCGTCCTGAATGATCTGATCACAAAGTTTTCGCAGCACGGGAGAAGCAGTCGCCTGCTGCAAGGCGGGGTAATAAACCTTGGCGATGATTTCCGCGGTCACCAGCACGGCGATCGAGAGTTCCAGATTCGCACAATGGCGGAGCTTGCGGAACACGGTGTCAGGCCAGGTTTTACGAACCTTCGGGATGCCGGCCATTTCCATGAAGCGGCCCAGATCGCGGGCGTGCCGCTGCTCTTCGCGGATGAACCGTTTGATGGCCTCGTAATAGTCGGGATCGGCGTGGCGTTCGCTCCAGACCTTTGCGCATTTCGAGAGATGAAATCCTTCCGAACTCTCGCCGAGCTGAAACCCCTGAATCGAACTGGTGATCGCTTTGCGTTCCTGGTCCGTCAGCTCGCCGCCCGTTTCCCAGGGAATCGCCATCAGTTCCTGATCATTGCGGGCGAAATAGTCATCCCACTGGCGGGAGCTCCGCAGAGACGGACGGGGATCGGCTCGATGAACTTCGCGGGTCACGTGAACGCTCCTTCTGAGACCGGAATTTCTCGCGACTCGCAGCCGCGGCTCTCACTCAGAGTACGTGACGGACCGGTGATTTCGGAAAAGAAAACGGAGACTGTTGTTCAGAAAGGCGAGAACTTCCCGGCACAGATTGTGTATTCTGTGTTCTTCCCGTCGAAGTTCATTTCCCTGGCACTGCTGTGAAAGACCATCGTGTCGACTGAGAATTCCGTTTCCTCATCCGGGCGTTCTCCGATTCAAAGCCCTCTGTTCATGTGGGGCCTGCTGGGCGTGGCTGCTCTCTGCCTGATTGCGTACGGAGTTGTTTATTACCAGCTGAATCACGATCTGGATGTCGAGTTCGACTGGGCCACGTATCGAATCGAGGCGAGTGAAGGTGCGGTGGTGCAGGGCGGAGTCAACCCGGGATCACGAACGGGAGATCCGCAGCCGTTTGAGGCGATTCACATGGGAACCGAACAGGTAGCCGCTCTGAGAACTTTGGCCGATGGCTCGCGGCGCGATGCTATCGTCTCCGGCTCGGTTCGCGTGACGAGCTGGCCGAGGACCGCCTTCACATTTGCCGGAGCAACAACGAAGCGAATCAGCATTCCCGATTCTCCCACGGGAAGCACGATGAAGAGCGAGTCGAATTCGCTGGCCGGTTTTCTGGGATCGCGACTGCAGAATGGAAGTCCAAGGTTTCGGATCGAAGGCAAATTGATTTATGAGCGGGACTTCCATCCGCCCGTTTCCAGCGATCCTGCTTATGCTCCGGAGGCTGTTTTCAGTCACATCCTTTATGAGGGACCGCTGCATCGCGGGGAGGGAATCGCCCTGCGGCGAGAGTTGAACGACGGATCGATTTACATTCTGTTCTTTGAGATGAAGTAGTCCGTTCATCGGCGAAGGAGCTTGAGTGCCCGACGACGATTTGATTCCTGAAACGACATCTGGCACAGCCTCCCTCGGGTCGCGTGCGATCATGTGGGGACTTCTGATTGCCTCCGCCGCAGCCGTGGGCATGTACGGCTTCATCTACTGGCAGTTGAATCACACGCTCGACACGACGGTGCAGTGGAGCTGGTACGTTGTGGACGCGGAGACCGCTACATCGCTCAACGGCGAGTTGCATCCCGGTTCGCCAGCCGGAGAATCGCAGCCATTCGAGGCGATCGTACTTAACGACGAAGCGCTGGCCGCCTTTCGAACACTGCCGGATGATTCCGTTCGAGACGCGATCAGTTCCGGGCAGGCCGGGTGCAGCATGTGGCCTCGCACGTCGTTCTCGCTAAGCAGCGCCCGCAGCCAGAAGATCCCGCTCGATGTCGGCGACGTGATTCCCGGCGTGATTTCGGTAATGAAAACGGAATCGCAATCGTTCGCGGGTTTCCTGGGAGCCCGTCTCAGCAATGGCACGCGATTGTTCCGCGTCGAAGGCAACCTCGGCTACGGCCGCCATTATTCTCCGGTCCTTCCGGGGAACCCGGACTTTGCCTCGCAGTCGCTGCACAGCAACGTGCTGTATGAGGGGAAACTACTGCCGGGGACATCGCTGATGTTTCGACGGGAACTCGGAAACGGGGATTACCTGCTGATGGTGTTTGAGGTGGAGTGAGACGCATGAGTGCTGCAACGGAAGAACATCTCGCACAACGACGTCGCCCGCGATATGTCGTCTGGTTAGCTGCATTCGTTGTTGTTCTGTTGGCGGCAGCCTACACCATGATCTATCGACGTTTGAATCATCCTCTGGACTCGAAAATCGACTGGCGTGTTCGCTGTCTCTATGCTCGTCCGTATAGGAAACTAGAGAAACGAGTCATTGAAACGACAGGCGACTCGAAATATCCGTTGGAAGTTGCCTGGGTGGATTCCAAGGTTGTCGATGACCTGTTTGGCAGCTCTGCTTTTTCAGTCGACGAATTCAATCATTGGGACGGAATCTCCTGGCCGCCGCGTGCGGTGAATTTTTCCGAACTTGTCAGCTGTCCTTCCTCAATACAATCGGAAGGCGACCTCGTCGAAACCGGAGTACATGAGGTCTGGGATTTTCGTGGCTCATTGGGGACCTGTCGTCGAAACGGAGTCGACTCCGTGCAGCTGGATGGTGGGTTAGTCCGTTGTGCATGGCCCAAGTCAGACAGCGGGGTTCCTCAAAAAGTCATTCAATTTTATGTGCCAATTGAATACGACGGCCCCTTCCGAGAAGGAGAAGTCCTCGTATTCCGGCAGGTATTACCTGACCGAAGAGTACTTCTCGTCTCGTTCGAAATCGAATAGACCAGCTACGCCAGTACCGAGTTCAGCACGTTCCCATGCACGTCGGTCAGGCGGAAGTCGCGGCCGCCGTAGCGGTAGGTGAGTTTCTCGTGATTGACGCCCATCTGATGCAGGACGGTGGCCCAGAGGTCGTAGACTTCGCAGCGGTTTTCGACGGCGTGATAACCGAGTTCGTCGGTGGCTCCGTAGATGGTGCCGCCTTTGATGCCGCCGCCCGCCATCCAGATGCTGAAGCCGAACGGGTTGTGGTCGCGACCGTTGCTGCCCTGTGAAAACGGCGTGCGACCGAATTCGCCGGCCCAGATGATGAGCGTTTCATCGAGCAGACCGCGTTGCCTGAGGTCCTGAATGAGGCCGGCGATCGGCTGGTCGACCTGGCCGGACATGGCCCGATGTCCCTTCTCGAGATCGCCGTGCTGATCCCACGGATTCGGCCCGTTCCCCGCTCCAATGCGTTCGTTCAGACAGCTCAGTTCAATGAAGCGGACGCCCCGTTCAACCAGCCGGCGGGCGAGCAGACACTGCCGGCCGTATGCGGCCATCTCCTTGTCACCCGAGTTGAGTCCGTACAGTTCGTGGGTCGCCTGTGTCTCGCCAGAGATATCGCAGAGTTCCGGCACGGCGGTCTGCATGCGGAAGGCGGTTTCGTAATTGCGAATCGCTGCTTCAACCTGCGCGTCTTTTCCCGTGCTGGCGAGAAAGTCCTGATCGAACGACTGCGCGAAATTGAGCCGCTGCTTCTGCAGTGTTGAAGCATCGGGCGGCTGGATGTTCTGCAGGGCTTCCCGCTGATCGGCTTTCAGAATCGAACCCTGATGCTGAGCCGGGAGAAAGCCGTTGCTGAAAAGCGGCACCCCGCCATGCGGAGGGACGGCATCACCGCTCTGCAGAACCACGTAGCCGGGTAGATTCTCGTTCTCCGTGCCGAGCCCGTAAGCACACCACGCTCCCGCACTCGGGTAGCCCATGAACGGGAAACCGGTGTGCATAAAGAAGTTGGCCTGGGCGTGTTCATTCACCGGCGTCGTCATCGAGCGAATCACAGCCAGTTCATCGGCCTGAGCACCGATCTGCGGGAACATGTTGCTGACCGGAATGCCGCTCTCGCCGTACTGCGTGTACTTGAACGGGCTGGCCATCACGTTGCCGTTGTTGTTGAACTGCGTTCGCTGCACGGTGACGGGCATCGGCTGGCCGTGCAGTTCTTCGAGCTTCGGCTTCGGATCGAACGAGTCGACATGCGAGACGCCCCCGGACATGAAGCAGAAAATGACGTGCTTCGCTTTCGGCGGATGATGCAGCTGCTTCAGTCCGGCTCGCTCCGGCAGATCGCAGCTCGTCGGACTGGCTGTCGCTTCCCGATGCAGCAGACTCGAAAGAGCCATCGCCCCGAAACCAATCGAAGACCGCTGCAGCATCTGCCGGCGGGAGTAACTGTGGTGGATCGAATAATCGTTCATAATGAACTCCGCTGTCGGATCGGTCGGAAACCGATCCTGCGATTACCGCAAATAAATGAATTCCTGGAATGTGAACAGCGCTTGAGCCAGATCGGCCCAGGCAGCTGCTTCGCCGGTTTCGGCAGCAGGGCCCATCTGTTCGAGGGTCTTCTCCAGTTGACTGATCTTGGTTTCGAGCTGTTGAAGTTCGTTTCGTTGAGCAGCGGTCAAGGCTTCACGGACTTCGCTTTCCGTAATCGCCGTCGGGGCGGCTCGGAAACTGCCCAGAACCTGCTCGGCGGAAAGAGCCTGATCGTACAGCCGAGCCCGCAGAATCCGACCGGACAACATGCGGTTGCCGCCAGCCGGAAGATGACGCACGCCGAACGAGATAATGCACTCGCCCGCTTTGAACTCGAACGGGCCGTTGCTCTTGTAGGCATTTCCATACGGCTCGCCATCGCGGTAGGCCCGAATGGTGCCGTCCGCATGGTAGGCGATCGCGACATGCACGGGACGATTGACTGCGTCCTTCTCGGCTGGCCCCTGAAAGATCTGCGACCGGACGCCATGATCGCTGCCTGCCAGCCATTCCTCGGGAGCCCGTTCGCCGAAGACCAGAGAATCGAAAAAGCGGCCATTTGGGGACTGCAGCGTAATCACGCCCGCACCCCGCTGGTTGAAATCGTCCAGCTGAACCCAGGCTTCGAGGGTCTTCTCACGAATGGTCCACGGAAGTGGATCTGTGGTGACGTGGCCACCTCGCTTCACGACCAGAGCTTCGTCCGCAACAGTCACGTCTCCATGAGGCTTGGTGGTGAGTTGATGAATGCCTTCTTCCAGTCCGTCGACAAAGTCCCAGCGGGCAAGCGGCTGGACAACGGTTTTCGCGATCGACGTATCGAGACCGCCATGAGCGATTTCAAGTTGACGTCGCACGGGGCCAAGAATGTTCTGGATGGCCGTCTGATACCCGGCCAGTTCCTGCTGCTTCTGATCGTATTGTTCACGCAGCTGCTCGCGTGTTGCGGAGGAGCTTTGCAGAAACGTCTCGATGCGTGCGATTTCGTCGGAAGTCGCCCTGCGTCCGAATGCGGTCAGGAACATCTGGTGAACCCGGTCTTCCGGGGTTGCTCCGTTCTCCTTCAGGACCTGAGTACTCCAGTTTCGGGCAGCGGCTCGGATCTGACTGTCGTTCATCAGCATCAGCGATTGAGCAGGGACGTTCGTCGCACTCCGGCGGCCGGTTGCACTGAATGGCTCCGGGAAATCGAACGATCGCAGGAATGGATCGAGTCGATTGCGGATCACCTGCACGTAAACGCTGCGACGCGGGGCATTGCCTCCGACGGGCGGGCCGTAGAGTTGATCCTGCAATGTGCCGGATGCGGAGAGCATCGAGTCGCGAATCGCTTCGGCTTCGAGCCGGCGGACGTGGGCGTGTGAAAGCCATGTGTTATCCGGATCGGCGGCCATCGCCAGTTCGCCCGGCGTCGACGAGAGTTGCCAGGTTTTTGACGTGACCAGCAGTCGGATCATCTCTTTGAGCGACCAGTTGCGTTGACTCATTTCGACGGCCAGCCAGTCGAGCAGTTCCGGATGCGACGGCTCCTGCCCGAGGCGTCCGAAATTGTCCGGCGTGCCGACGAGGCCGTGCCCGAAAAGATGTACCCAGAGACGATTGGCGATCACCCGCCGCGTGAGCGGGTTGTCATCACGCAGCACATCTTCAGCCAGTTGCCGACGGCCACTCAGTTCCGTGTCGTAAGGAGCTGAGTCAATCACTTCCAGAAAGCGGCGAGGAATCACCTCGGCCGGTTGCTTGTGATTGCCGCGAACATACAGAGCCTGATCTTCGCCCTGAGTCTCATCGAGTCCCGGCACGCGAGTCGGCGTCTTCAGCTGCTGTTCAAGCTGACGATACTGATCGACCAGCGACTTCAGCGACGAGGAACCGTCCGCCTGATTGCGGAGCAAACCGGATGACAGACAGCGATCAAGAAACTCCGCTTGAGCATCCGTCAGCGAACCGTTCTGCCAGTCGCGAATCGCGGTGCTGATTGCCTTCTCGTAGAGTGAGGCGATCTCCTCCATCGATTGCGGAGCCGACTCGGCGGCTTCGAACAACGGACTCAACCAGATCGCCGGGGTGGTCGGAGCCGGGGCATCAACGGGCAGCACGCGAACTTCCTGCACGCCGAACCAGGATCGCTGTTCATTCTTCACCAGCAGAGGTGCATCGAGTGCGGTCACGAGTTCGACGTGCACCGAATCGCCGGTCCAGTAGGACAGATCGAACCGATGCCACGTCCAGTCCGATTTGATCTCCTGCACCGGGAAGAGATTTCCCCGGCGGGGATAATTCTGCACGGCGAACCGCACGGTCGAACTTCCCTCGCCCCGGGCTCGCACCCACAGCTGATGTTTCTCCGTCAGATCAATATCGGGCGACGTCAGCCGGGCCGCTTCTCGATCGGAGTGCAGATGAGAATAGACTCCACCCGGGTAGATGCCTTTCAGGATCTCGTTTCCCGATGTCGCAATCGCGAAGGAGCCGGCAGGTTGCGGCTGCTCAGGTAGAGTGTCCGTGCCTGGGAACCATCGCTCGTAATCGTCCTTTCGGGACAGGTCCCACGCTGCGAGGGCTGATTGTGGGGACTCGGGCTTCAGGGCGTGCTTTGTTTTCAGGTTCTGCCAGCGGCTGGCAAACTCTTCCGGCGTCTTTGCCGACTGCAAGTCGAACCACGGCGAGAGCAGGGCATTCTGGCCGTCCGGTTTCTTTCCGGCCTGCAGACGTTCCTTCAGGTTCTCCAGCGAATTGCTCCAATCACTGGCCAGGGACTGTTGAATCTGCGACTTCACTTCGTCGAGTTGTTGTCGGACGGCCTGTCGCTGTTCAGGCAGATCGATGACCGTGCGACCGGGGCGGCAGGAACTGAGGATGCCGAACAGAGCGTAGTAGTCCGCCTGTGAAATTGGATCGAACTTGTGATCGTGACAGCGGGCACAGGAAACCGTCAGTCCAAGAAACGCCTTGCTGAAGACGTTGATCTGATCGTCGGTAAAGCGGACCCGTTCATCGAGGGCGTCGGTTGGTGAGAAGCCGTGGAAGACCATCCGCCAGTGAGCCGGCCCGATCGCCGATTCGTTGATCGCCAGCTCTTTGTTGATGCGGGGTTCTTCCAACAGGTCGCCGGCGATGTGCTCGCGAACCAGCTGGTCATAGGGGACATCGGCGTTGAGGGCACGAATGAGATAATCGCGATACCGCCAGGCATCGGGGATGGCCGGGTCGCCTTCGGAGCCGTGCGATTCGGCGTAGCGAATCCAGTCCATCCAGTGCCGGGCCCACCGTTCCCCAAACGCAGGGCGAGCCAGCAGTTCATCAACCAGTTCGCCAGTCACCGCGTCGCGTTCGGCAGGGGAAGCATCGGCCAGTCGTCCACTCCAGTACTCCACTTCGTCCGGCGTGGGAGGCAGGCCGATCAGGGTGAAGAAGAGCCGGCGGACCAGCACCGTCGGCTCGGCGAGCGGAGCCGGTTCGAGTCCCTTCGCTTCGAGTTTCTGCAGAATGAATCGGTCGACCGGATGAGCCGACCATCCTTCGTTCTGAACAGCCGGGACTTCCGGATTCGTGATTGGCTGGAAGCTCCACCACTGGCGGCGACGTTCACGGACCGCTTCCCAGGAAGTGGCTTCAGCCAGTGATTCGGCAGTTGGTTTCTCCGATCGCGGATCGGGCGCTCCGAGCGAAATCCACTTCTCGAAGTCGGCGATGATTTCGTCGGAAAGCTTCGGGCCGCTCGACGGCATTTCAAGTCCTTCGACTTCGTGCCGAAGGATGGGCAGCAGGCGGCTCGCGTCCGGCTTGCCCGGCTCGATGATCGTACCCCCGTCGCCTCCCTTCAGGATTGCCGCCCGAAAGTCGACCGCCAGCCCCCCTTCCGCCGCGTCGAGCGAGTTGTGACATTCGTAACAGTGCTCGATCAGCACCGGGCGAATCTTTGCTTCGAAGAATTCGATCTGTTCGGCCGGGAGCTCTGTCGCGGAAGCAGATGAAGTCCACAGCAGTGCAGTCAATGCGGTCAGGAACAGTCGGAAGGAAGCAGGCGTGAAAGTCATCGCATAACCAATCTGAGACCCGAAGGGCAGGTCATCTGGTTCTGGGTTGATTGAGGGAGGTCTCGTAGATGCTGATCCACTGCTTCGCGGTCATTTTTCCGGATAGCTTCGAGATCAGCGTGTAAGGGATGTCGTCCATTTTCTTCAGGCGGACGCAGCATTTGCCCATGTCGAGTCTTGTGCGGCAATGTTTCGGATACTCGGCCACGAACCAGTCGTGAAGTTTTCCACCATCGTAAAGCCCCATGTGATACAGACCGATGTGCCGTTTCTGATTCGCCAGTGACATGAACGGCAACGGTTGTTTCGGGTCGCAGTGGTATCCACTCGGGTAGAGCGAATGCGGAATCACGTATCCGATCATGCCGTAAGTCATCTGCACGTCGAACCCGTCGGGCAGGGCGTCGGAGATGGTCTGATGGATCTTCGCCACAACGTCCCGGCGGTCATCGGGAAGTTCATTCAGATAGTCTTCGACCGTGGCAGCATCGGATCGCATGGCGGGCAGTCTGACGGGGGGAGTCCTTGCCCCGGTTTGGGGGGGCGGTTTCATTGAAATCCATGAGCGTTGATCAGTCAAGGGCCATCTGAACATCCGCGCGAACGTGCGGAACGTTCTACTCGACGAACAGCCCGGTTTCCGTTACGGTGGTCATATCAACTGTTGCCGATCGTTTTCAACTGCCTCATTGTGAGCGAATGTCATGCTGAATCATCTGAGACTGGCCGCCGGCCTGCTGTCCGTGCTCTTTACGCTTCCCCTGTCCGCGGCTGAAAAGCCGAACTTTGTCTTCATTCTCGTCGACGATCTCGGCAAGGAAGACATGAGCATTGAGGGAAGCGAGTTCTACGAAACGCCGCACATCGACAGCATTGCCGAGAAGGGGTTACGGTTTGAACGCGGCTATTCGGCCTGTCAGGTCTGCAGTCCTTCCCGAGCCGCCATTCAGACCGGCAAAACGCCGGCCCGGGTGAAGATCACCGATTACATCGCCGTCGGGCGGCAGAACCAGCCGGACAAATGGAAGCGAAATACGAAACTGATGCCGGCTGAGTACGAGCCGGAACTGCCGCTGTCGGAAGTCACGATCGCCGAATCTCTCAAGGAGCATGGCTATAAGACGTTCTTTGCCGGCAAGTGGCATCTCGGCGGAGAGGGATACACGCCGAGCGAGCAGGGGTACGACATCAACCAAGGCGGCTTCCACTTCGGCACCCCCCCCGGTGGATTTCATGCCCCGTACCGGAATCCAAAACTGAGCGACGATCCTCCGGGCACCGAGTTGCCGCAGCGGCTCGGCAAGGAGACGGCCAACTTCGTCCGCGATCAGGCCGCTGCTGATCAGCCCTTCTTCGCAATGCTGTCGTTCTACTCCGTGCACGCTCCGATTCAGTGCAGCCGCGAGCGGTTTGAGAAGTTCCAGGCCAAAGCGGAAGAGATGGGACTGACAAAGCGGACCGAGTCGCGATTCCTGATCGATCGCACCAAGGAAGTCCGTCAGGTGCAGGACCATCCGGTCTATGCCGGCATGATGGCCGCTCTCGATGACGCCGTCGGGCAGGTCCTCACGGCTCTCGAAGAAAGTGGAGCGGCGAAGAACACGGTGGTCATCTTCACCTCCGACAACGGCGGCGTTTCTTCCGGCGATGGTTTCGCCACGAGCTGCCTGCCGATGCGGGGCGGTAAAGGGCGACAGTGGGAAGGGGGCATCCGGCAGCCTTATTACATTCACTGGCCCGGCGTCACCAGCGGCGGCACGACCGATCAGCTCGCGACCGGCATGGACTTCTACCCGACGATCCTCGATATCGCCGGCATCCCGCTCAAACCGGATCAGCACAAGGACGGCATCAGTCTCGTGCCTGTGCTCAAGGGGAACGGTGAGAAGGAACGTTCGCTCTTCTGGCATTACCCGCACTACGGGAATCAGGGAGGCGAGCCGTCCTCGATCGTCATGCAGGGCGACTGGAAGCTGATCCATTACTTCGAAGACGATCGTAACGAACTCTACAACGTGGCCGAAGACATCGGCGAGCAGAACGATCTTTCCGAGAAGCACCCGGATCGCGTCGAGACAATGCTGGCCGACCTGAAGCAGTGGCAGAAAGACGTCGACGCCAGCTACCCGACCCGCAATCAGGACTACAACGAAGCCGCCGACGCACGTTCGATGCAGAACCTGAAAGAGAAGGGCGTTCCCAACCGCGAACGCGAACACGCCCAGTACCTGAAGCCCGACTTCACCCCCCGCGGCGGCTGGTGGGATGAGAGGAAATAAGACGAGAAGGTTCAGCTCGCACGGGAGTGGCCCGGGTGTCACACGGCCAGGCCGCAAGGAATGCGGGGCTTACAGTAACGAGGGTTTGGGGGTAGCCCCGGTTGCTCCGCTACCGGGGCCGACGCAGTCGGCACGAGGTCTCCCGTTCTCGTGATGCCTCACGGAATAGAGTTTCTCATGCTTTCCCTGCAGTCGTCTGGTCGCGAATAGTCTGATATGCTTGAGTGTGCTCCAGCATACACCTGTAGTGAAGTTATGAAATTGCTTTAGCTCAGGAGTTGAGGGCGACCTCTTGTGGCTTCGCCACCCCGGTTGAATCAACCGGGGCTACCCCAAGTCGTTCTTTCAAAACCCTATGAGAAATAAATTTCGCGTTCCACGCGACAAGAGGCAGCGCCATGTGCGTTGACCAGCCATCTGCCTGCCTCCGGTAAACGTGTTCCTATGCCGAATTTCCCTTTGCTTGATACGCTAAGGCTGCTGAGAATGAGTAGAGTCATGGCATCGCTTATGGCTGTGATGCTCTCGGTGTCGACTACGGTGAATGCGGATGACAATGAGCCCAATGCACGGACACTTACTGTTTTTCCGGCGTCAGTTGAGCAGCCGCTCTTCACGTACCGTTTGTTTCCTGAGCATTCCCAACGTACTCGCAAAAACGCGGCGCTGATCTTTCTGCAGATGATTGCTGATCAGAATCCTCAATATTGGATTCATTTTGTCGATGGCCTCGACACGTTTCTTGATTTCAACGATCGAGACTTCTCTTCTAAGGATGCACGGGCACATATCAGTTCCGAATTCGTAGAACTGTTATCAGCTGCTGCATACGCAGATCATGCGGAATGGGAGTACGAGCCGGGCAACGCTCTGGTCATCAACCACTTCCAGGAAACGACTCGACTACTCGATGCACTGGCGGTGCTCGGGCGAGCAGACATTCAAGAGAAATGCTCACAGGATGCCATAGAGAAGATCAAGATCGGTCTCGGATGCATTTCGCACCTTCAGGAACCAAATATTTTCCTCACGAAGTCCATGTTGTGCGATGATCTCGAACGATATTTCTGGCTCATCGAGCAGCTCTTAGGGCAGGAAGACTCCCCGAATCTTTATTGGGCTTTGACAGAAATTCCCGATCCGCTCATCGAGCTTGATGGATGTATCGATTTGGCACGGAATAATCCGTGGGCTGATATTCCCGAGATGGCGTCGCTCGATGGCATTAGTCAACCGAAAGACTGGACGCGTCTAAGGCACCAGCTTGGTCTGTTTCCTGATCGCGATGTGTTCGATGCCAATACACCGCCTCCTGCCGAGACGAAACAAAGCTTCAAGCGTTTCGTAAATGAAGGCCGGAGAGAACTGCCAAAGCTCGACTCGGCATTTGTAGACCGCATCACAAAGATGACCGATGACGAAGTTTCGGTTCGTTATTTCAAGGTACGATTTCAGCAACTCGCAGACGACTATGTCAGTGCATGTCTGCTACCTCCGGTTGCGGGAATTCCTCATTTCGACTCTGCAATCCGCCAGTTGGAGAAATCGGAGGCTGGATACGAGCAGGAGATCTCAAGCGTTGAAGCCGTACATCAGGTGTATGTGAAGGTGTGGTGGGTGAGGCGAAGGTTCGCCGTGTTACGCACGATTGAAGCCCTCCGGGATTACGTAGCCGCTGAAGGAACCACGCCCACGACGCTCGATAAAGTGATCAACACACCGATACCGATCGATCCTGTCACCATGAAGCCATTTGGGTTCCAGAGGCTGAGTGAATCGAAGCTGTTAATCACTGCTCCGAAGCTCAAAGGAAGTCGCGTGGAGATACCGGAAATCCGTCTGAAGCTGGACTTCCGCCAGCGGAACAAGGAAGCAGAGTAGGAATTCCAAGGGCGACAAGAGGCCGCCACATTTGGAGGCAGGCGGTGTTCTGAACAAAACGCGTACCGCGCAGCCTCTTGTGACTGCGTCACCCGACCGTATAGCGGCCGGGCCACCCTTTCGGTGAAACCCTCCCATCGGAATATCCTTGCAAGTTGATTCGACTTTGCGGACACTGAGGGCGCCGTTCTGCGGTGGTCTGGCGGTTTTCTCCGTAGACTGAGGCGAATGCTCCCCGTTTTCTCGGGTGTCTTCTTTTCTTCAGGGTCGTGGCGTGGTCGATCGTGCGCTTTCAGGTCGTATCCGGTGTCTTGCTGCAGCGGCAATGCTCGCGGTTTCGCTGACCGTCTTTTCCAGTCGTCCGTCTCTGGGTGCGGATGCTTTCGTCACCCGTTATTGTGCCGACTGCCATACGGGTGACTCGGCCGAGGGCGGATTCCAGCTCTCGAGTCTGGATCAGGATCTCAAGTCAGCGGCCGGCTTCGCGGTCTGGGAACGGCTGTACGATCGAATCGATTCCGGCGAGATGCCCCCCGCGGATGCCGAGCAGCCTTCCGCTAACGAAAAGCAGAGGTTTCTCGCGGGGTTGAATCAGCGTTTGACCGCTGCCCATCAGGCCGAACGGGGGACCGTGCTGCGGCGGCTGAACCGTCGTGAGTACGAAAACACGATGAACGACCTGTTCGGGACGAACCTCAATCTCGAGGCGATGCTGCCGGAGGATGGACGTTCGCATGAGTTCGACAACGTCGGCTCCGCGCTTGGGCTGTCGATGATTCACCTCCAAAGCTACATGGACGCGGCTGCCACGGTGCTCGATGCGGCGATCGCCAGTACGGTTGAACGTCCCCAGGCGAATCACATTGAGGCGAGTTACCTCGGTTCCCGGGAAGGGGATCAGTTCATTGGCAAAGTCTGGAAGAAGCTTTCGGATGACAGCGTTGTTCGCTTCGCCGGCGGCGGCTATCCCTCGGGCATGCTGCGCGGAACCAACGTGCGCAATCCGGGCTACTATCGCGTTCGGGTAAACGGCTACGCCTATCAGTCGAAGCAGCCAATCGGATTCTCGGTCGGAGGAACGTCGTTCGCTCGGGGTTCAGAGAAACCGATTTACGGCTTCTACTCGTTCAAACCGGGCTCGCCCGGCGAACCGCCGCAGTCGATCGAGTTCACGACCTGGATCGAGAATAACTATATGATTCAGATCGAGCCCTACGGCATCAATGATCCCGATCGTTACAAGCGGGACAAAATCGATGGCTACACGGGGCCGGGGCTCGCCATTCATTCGGTGGTGATGGAAGGTCCCCTTGTCGACGAGTTCCCGACACGCGGACACCGGTTGATTTTCGACGGTCTGACTCGTGAAGAGATTCCGCCCCGCAATCCCCGCGATCGCGAGCGCTCCTACTATCGCCCTCAGTTCTCGATCAGCACGAGTAACGAAACCGCGGATGTTCAACGTTCGCTGGAAAGGGTCGCCATGGCGGCCTTCCGTCGTCCGGTCACATCAGAGGATATCGCTCCCTACTTCGAGCTTTACCAGGCAGAGCGGAAGAGTGGCAGCGAGATCGAAGAAGCTCTCCGGACGGCCGTTACGGCTCTGTTCACCTCGCCCGATTTCCTGTACCTGATCGAGCCGGCCGGCACGCTGGACGACTATGCTCTGGCAAGTCGCCTCTCCTACTTCCTGATCCGCAGCGCGCCGGACGAACAGTTGCTTGCCAGGGCGGATGCAAGCCAGCTTTCGCGACCAGGCGGACTACGAGCAGAGGTTGATCGGCTGCTGGGTGACGAACGCTTCGCTCGCTTTCTGACTGACTTCACCGAAGCATGGCTCAATCTGCGGGAGATGGATTTCACGGCTCCGGACAAAACGCTTTTCCCGGAATACGACGAGTTCCTCCGCTATTCAATGCCGCTGGAGACTGAAGCGTTTCTACGGGAGTTGATCGCCTCCAATCTGCCGGCCCGCAATCTGGTGAAGTCTGATTTCGCGATGCTGAACTCGCGACTGGCCAGTCATTACGAACTGCCGCCGGTGGACGGATCGCAAATCCGCAAGGTCTCTCTGCCGACGGGACATCTGCGCGGCGGTCTGCTCACGCAGGCGAGCATTCTCAAAGTGACCGCGAATGGAACCAATTCCTCGCCAGTCGTGCGGGGTGTCTGGGTAACCGAACGGATTCTCGGCACGGTCCCTCAACCACCTCCGCCGGGAATCCCGGGTGTCGAACCTGATATTCGAGGAGCAGAAACGCTGCGGGCCCTGCTGGATAAGCACCGTGACCTCGACAGCTGCAAAGCCTGTCATGAGAAGATCGATCCTCCCGGATTCGCCCTGGAGGCGTTCAACCCGGTGGGAGGATATCGGGAGCGATATCGTACATTGGGGACCGGAGATCAGCCGGATGTGCTGATTGACGGGCGGAAGGTTCGCTATCGCCTTGGCCCGCCGGTCGATTGCTCGGGCGAGCTTCCTGGCGGGGCACGTTTCCAGAATTATCTGGAGTTTCGCGATCAACTCGCGGAGAATGACGAAGTACTGGCCCGCACGTTCGTAACCAAACTGCTGACATTCGCCACGGGACGCGAGATGGGCTTTTCCGATCGCCCCGTTATTGAGAAAATTGTGCAGCAGGCCCGGGCCAGCAATTACGGCCTGAAAGATCTGCTGAATGCCGCCGTCGAGAGTGAGATCTTTCGACAGAAATAGTTGTGCTCAACACTTCCCTGAGGATTGGAATCGATGAAGCGACGCGTCTTAAATCGGCGGCATTTTCTCCGAGGCTCGGGGGCGGCAATCGCATTGCCGTTCTTGAGTGCAATGGAGCCGGCTTTCGCCAAAGCTGCCAGCACGGCCAGTCCGGAAAGCGTCCATCGCTTCGTCGCCATCTGCGGCAGCCTCGGGTTTCACACCCCCGCTCTGTTTCCCGATACGGAGGGCAACGACTACCAGCTCACGCCGTACCTGCAGCATCTGGCCGCTCATCGCGACCGCTTCACCGTTTTCTCGGGGCTGTCGCATCCCGAGCAGAACGGGAACAACGGCCACGCTTCAATGCTGACCTGGCTGACTTCGGCTCCACGTCCGGGGCTGGCAGGGTTCAAGAATACGATATCGCTCGATCAACTCATGGCCGAGCGGTTGGGAGGCGTGACGCGGCTACCATATCTGTCACTCAGCACCAACGGGGAGTCCCTTTCCTGGACGGCCAACGGAGTTGGCATCCCGGCTGAGCAGTCGCCTTCGCGGTTGTTCAAGAAGCTGTTCATCACCGGCAGTCCGCGCGAGATCGAAGCCGAACTTCGCGATCTGGAACGAGGACGCAGTATTCTCGATACCGTTGCCGGGCAGGCGCGGAAACTCGATCGCACGCTCGGTCCGCAGGATCGGGCCAAGCTCGACGAATACCTGACATCGGTTCGCAGTCTCGAAACACGCATCGGCCAGACCGAGCAATGGACAAAGCGAGACAAGCCGACCGTGAACTACGAGCCGCCCCAGGATGTGGCCGATAAGCAGGATATTCTCGCCAAGCAGCGGCTGATGTATGACATGATGGCGCTGGCCCTGCAGACGGACTCCACTCGAGTGATGACGTTCTCACTCGGCGGAATGAACGCCGTGCCAAGCAATATCCCGGGCGTGACAACGGACTGGCATAATCTGTCGCATCACGGGAAGGATGAAGAAAAGATCGAGGAACTCAAGATCATCGAAGAGCACGAGTTCATGGCCTTCGGCGAGTTCCTCACCACGATTCGCGGTCTGACGGAAGCTGGGCAACCGCTGCTCGACAGCACGTCGATTCTGTTCGGCTCCAATCTCGGAAACGCTTCGGCTCACGACTGGCATAACCTGCCGATCATCGTCGCCGGCGGCAAGTACCGGCATCAGGGATACGTCGCCCACGATGCGGAAAACAACACCCCGCTCGCGAACCTGTTTGTGACCTTCGCCCAGCAGATGGGCATCGAAACCGACGCCTTCGGCTCCAGCACAGCCGCCGGCATCCGCGGCCTGGAGACGGCATAGACAGGTTGGTCCCTCACTGACGTTTCGGGTTAAGAAGAGGAGTCTGCAAGCGAGGAGTGTAGGCTGGGATAGCCGAAGGCGTATCCCAGCAAATGTGCGTTCTGTGGTGAACGACGACGGGGTGACCGGGACCGCGTTCTATCAATCCTGCCTCGAGGTCCGTCACCGACGCTTGGGGCGAGAGGTCGATTCTTTGGGACCGGAGGGATTCGCCTCATCTGTCGCGGATGGCGCGGCCTCTTGTCGCTTTCGCGACCCGCCCGCCGTGGCGGACGGGCCACCCGTTGGTGCGTTGTATCCCAACCCGACGCGTGAGCGAGGGCGTTTTGTATTGGTCCCTCACTGACGTTTCGGGTTGAGAAGTCGAGGCTGGGAAACGAAAAAACCGCTGGGGGAGCGAATCCCACAGCGGTTGATGTTCTCGACTTGGCAGAACGATTAGTCGTCCAGGCCGAGCAGTTTCTCGATGCGTGGCCAGACCGTGGTGCGAGCCTTTTCGTAGGCCCGGTGATCCGAGATGTCGCGGGACTTCGCGAACGTTGACAGCTGGCGGGCTTCTTCCTGCAGCAGGTTGTAAACCTGAATCGTCTCATCGATGTATCGCTGGTCCGAGGGATCGTCGCAGTTTTCCTGAACGAGCAGCAGCTGTTTCTTCAGGGTGTCGATCATCCCGACCATGCCGCCCATGATGTCCTGAACCTGTTCGGCTTCATAGACGTCGTTGCCGAAGGCGTCGGCTGTCGCACCGATGGCGATATAGGTCGTATACATGTGAGCCGCGGAAAGACCGCCGATCGCCGACAAGCGGCCATCGTCGTCATCAGCGTATGTTGTTGAACAGTTTCCGACAGCGAATGCGATTGCCACAACCACGGCCGCCACCCGGAAGGGGATCCCAGCCAACACCGATTTCATGATCGTTCATCCTCTCGTGTGATTTCAGGGGAGGGAGCTCATCCGCTCCGGAAAGCCAGCTGACATTATCATGCCGGGCCGCAACCGTATAATCAATAGGTCAGTTCGATAATCCGGCCTGGGATCAAACGTACGAAGCGAACATCTTCTGGAGCCCGCGGATCATCCGAGAAGCGAAAGATCACTTTATAGATGTGAGGATTGCCGGGAATCAGGGGGAGTGTTTCGAACCGCCACAGCCCTTCCAGGCGGCCATCTTCAAAGCCATCGATATCGTCTTCTTCGCGATGGACATAGACGTTGACCACGCGAACGCTGATGGCATTCGGGGCGATGACATCGAGCATCGCGATTCGCGGATGCTTGTCGGCTGGGATGTCACGGCTCGGAAGAAGGTAGGTCCGACCAATGGTGCCGCGAGGCGGTGCCGCCGTCAGACGATCCGGCCCGGCGGGAATCGGTGGCCCCCCATTTCCCAAATGGCCTTGGAAACATTCGGCTCCGGTCTGGAAAGGGGAGCCGGCCTGAACGCTCTGTGGGACCAGGCACAGGGTGACCCCGAGAGCGAGAAGTCGTGTGATTGAAGAATTCATAATCGTTCCATTCCGATACCGGACAGGGTGTAAGAGCGAGCTCAGTATTGCCGTCGCGTCGGAGTTCGGCGGAATAGCCGCGTCGCCGGCCGCAACATCGAACCCGACACAGTCGAGTTGAACAGACGCTATGAAAACCTATCACACCGCAGATTCGCGGCTGGCAGATTGGCGATCCGCCCTTTGTTTTCCGCAACTTTTCCGATTCGGGATCGGCAGTGTTTATGCCGTTCCCGCGACTTCTCCAAACGGGATAACCGGTTCGAACGCCTGCGAAGACAGACCGAATCGTGCCGGCGTGAGGCGTTTGGGAAACGGCGACGATTGTTGATCTTTCAACGGCGAAATTCGTCTAGGCGGAAATCATCGAAATCGGTAGATTTCCCTCCCTCGTTGAAATCGGCGAGATTGGCGGTCCAGTTGGCGGCACGATGCTGGCGATCGGGCCAGTTTGCAGGTCCCCGCTGCGGAAGGAGTCGCAGTTATGCTCGGTACAGTCCTGAACGTCGAAGCCTACCTGAGTCGGTTCGGCGAATTGCTGAATCAGATCGATGCCACCAAGGTGGCCCAGCTCAGCGACGATATTTATCGTTGTTATGAAGAAGGTCGGATGGTATTCATCTGCGGCAATGGCGGCAGCGGATCCAATTCGTCTCACTTCTGCGAAGACCTTGGCAAGAGCACGCTCGATCCGAAAGATTTCGAGAACGACGACGTCAAACGTCTGAAGGTGATGAGCCTCACCGATAATACCCCGTACATTCTCGCCTGGGGCAACGACGAAGGATTCGATCGGATCTTCGTCGAACAGCTGAAGAATTTCGCGTCCCCCGGCGACCTGCTGATCTCCATCAGCGGAAGCGGCAACAGCGCCAATATTCTCAAAGCCGTCGACTGGGCCAATAAGCATAGTCTCACGACCTGGGGCATCACCGGCTATACCGGCGGGAAGCTGCGCGAGCTGGCTCAGTCGGAATTGCACATTCCCCTGGACGACATGGGCATGGTGGAAACCGCTCACCTGCTGGCCTTCCACTGGGTGCTCAACGATGTCCACGCTCGTATTAACAGCGTCGGACGCTACGACTCGCAAACGGCTCCGCAGACGTTGCCACTCCGCAAAGCGGCTTAAGGCAAACGCAGCAGCGATTCCACGGCGAACGCTCACTTCGGTCGAACGGACCTGAAGCGGCGACGGGTTTCTCTCCTTCCCGTCGCCGCCTTCTGTTGCGCGGTCGGGAAATATCGGAGAGAACTCAGACTTCTCGAGTGAAGAACTCCGCGGTCTTCGCGGGGTCGGCTTCGACAACAACGATGTTCGTTGTTGCCGGTGTGTCGCGTCCGCCGGCCTGACCGGTGCTGCCAAATTTCGACTCGGGACGCGTCGTCACAATCACACAGCGTGTCGACGCAGACTGCCGGCGATTGGCTTCTTCCAGAATCGTCGAGATCGAATATTGCTGCCCGGGCTCGGCTTCAGCCAGCTGATCGAGCCAGCCATACATGTCCACGCCATGAGACATGCCCAGCCATTCGGTCCGCGCGGTTCCGAAGCAGAGTAAATCGAGGTGCTGCGACCCGCACTCCTGGATATGCCCCCAGCCGATTGTGGTGGCCAGAGACGCCGCGTTCTCGACCACTTCGAGCTGGCGTTCTTCGCTCGCATCCGACAGCGGAGCCAGATCGAGAATCAACAGCATGCGACGATCGCGGTGCTGACGATACTCGCGAACCATCAGTTCATTCCGCCGAGCCGTGGTTTTCCAGTGAATCGATCGCAGTTCGTCGCCGGGACGGTACTCCCGAATTCGGTGAAACTCATCGTGATGGGCGCCCGATCGTCCTTGAGCAATGCGGCTCGTTTCCTGTCCATCCGACAGACGTCGTTTCCACCAGTTGGCGAGAATTCCGATACGCGGATAGACGAGAATTTCGTCGTAAACTTCAATCTGCAGACCGCGTTCGACGATTCCCAGAGGGAATCGTGAAACAACGCGAGCCGGTCCCAGCTGATAGCGTCCCCGCTGCATGAACCGGGCCTGATATCGACCGGTGCGTGACTGCCGGGCCGGAACCTGAGCGAACATCAGTTTTCCCGTGAGCAGCTCCCGGGGACCGATGATTCGATCTTCGATCGCGAGCAGGCAGGAAGAAAGAATCCGCTTCCGGTTCTCCAGGGTGATGTCGACCGAAACCGTTTCCCCGGCCATGAGACGTTCGGGGAGATGCCGATGGACGAGGAGCCGCCGAGTCATGGCGAATGTCACGCCGCCATTGACGATGAATGGACCGGCCATGAGGGCGAACATGAGCATCAGCGTGTTCGTTTTCCCAAAGAGGGCCCCGAGCAGCATGATGATGAGCATGAGCACATACATCTGACCTTCGACCGGCAGCTTCCACAGATTGTGCGTGGTAATATTCCGGCGATTGCGCGAGCCCCCGTTTCTGCGGGCGGCAGGATCGACACTCGGCGGACCCTGCCATTCAAGCAGACTCTTCATCCCCCAGATCGAACTGAAGAGCAGCGTGAGGTAGGTTCCCCAGAGCAGAGGCCAGGGAAGCAGCCGCTGAAGGATTCCGGTCGTATACTCGAACAGCAGAACCAGGATAGCCACAAGCATGGCCAGCCAGGCGGCGACGAGAGTTTGCCGAGGATTCGCTACCGGATCGGACATATTCACAATTCTACGTCAGGTCGTTCGAAACCGCTGTCGCGGGAGTGCCGATTCATTCTCGCACAATTGCAGCCGAGGGCAAAGTCAGCGGTCGAAGTTCATCGAAACCACATTCGGGATGGGCGGCCGTCGTTCGGTCCGATTCTCGCAAGTGCAGGGAAATCCTTTTGCAATAGGTGTCAGGCTCGGTACGATAGTTAGGACCGTTTTCGCCCTTACCGCTCAGGGGCTCGGCAGGGACCGCACGATTCTTGCGTCCCGTTGTCCGGTTTGATACGTCCGTTGTTGTCCTCGCGCTTGATGAGTCTGATGAGCAATCCCTTCGCCAGCGATGAATATGGTCGACCGACCGGGTCGCTGCGTAATATCCCGCCCGACAGCAGCAAGCACGGCACCTCGCAGACACCATATGTTCCAGAAGATACGGCCAAAAACAAACAGATGGACCGTGTCGTCTTCGGGCTGCTTTCAATTTTTGCGGTCCTGCTGGTCTTCGGTCTGCTTGTCGTGATGATCATGAACATTTCGCCGAACGCTCCGATCCGCCTTACGCCCGATCCCAATTCCCTCATCGAGGAGGATGGAGAGTCGGAAAGTGAAGGGAGTCGAAGCCCCGCAGAGACCGAGCCGCAAATCCTCGGCGACTAATCAAGAGCTGGTTCTCTTTAAGAATCGAAAGCCGCCTGAGGCGTCGATCCCGCTTCGACCATCTCGAGTTGATGCATCTTCCGATAGAAATTCGTTCGATGCAGCCCCAGCAT
Source organism: Planctomycetaceae bacterium (assembly GCA_017795105.1). Lineage (GTDB taxonomy): Bacteria > Planctomycetota > Planctomycetia > Planctomycetales > Planctomycetaceae > Rubinisphaera. Next base: position 2,136,762 of record CP051247.1, on the reverse strand, counting down.
TCGAGCAGCTTCAGTCATGTTGCCGCGTGCTTTCGAGATCGCCGCCCGGATGTAGTCCCGCTGAAACTCAATCGTGGCATCGCTTAACGTTGCGAACTCTTCAGAGGGAGCCGAAAGTCGGATCCACTTCAATTCGGTCAGCAGATCGTTCGCGTTGATCGTGTCTCCCGACCCCCGCCAGACAAGTCGTTCCATCACGGTTTGCAGCTCGGCAACATTGCCTGGCCAGGAGTGCTGCAGCAGAGCTTCGCAGGCGGCATGAGACAGTTCCGGTACACTGCGCCCGGTGGCTCGGAACGCCTGCTGCATGAAGTGCTGCGCGAGCGGGAGCACGTCATCGGAACGCGACTGCAGAGCAGGAATCTTCAACGAACAGACGGTGAGTCGACGATACAACGATTCCTGAAATCGTTTCTCGTCGACTTCACGCTGCAGATCAGCCGTGGTCGTGACAATCAGCCAGGTCCGACGACGTGATGACTCGACGAACTCTGCCGAACGGAGCAGCTGCAACAACTCGTCCTGCTGGTCTGCATTCAGGAGCTCAACATTGGTCAGGAGGAGCGTCCCCCGTTGAGGATCGCTGGCGATCGCTCGGATCTCGTTCCAGCCGTCCGAACTCCCGGCTGAGAACTCAGCGAGTAATCCGGAGGAATCCGATTTTCGCCAGTGCAGGGCCCGTCCAATCGCTCGCTTGCCCGTCCCGGCCTCGCCAGCCAGACAGAGCGGAAACTCAAGCTGGGTTAACGCTTCGATCTGTTCCCGAAACGTTGACAAAAAATCGCTTTCCCCAACCAGCTCCGTTTCCTTCCGCATGCGTTCGATTCGCACTGTCTGCTCGTTCGCCGCGGCTGCCGCCTGTTGATGCGAGGTCAACTGCAGTTGCGCAAGACCATCGAGTGTCTGTCGACAGTCTTCGAGAAAACCACCTGCCTGCTCGAGGAGCGGCAGATCGTCGGAATCAAACTTGCGGCCCGCCAGAACGAGGACCTCGTGGTTTGATAGCGGAACAAGAACCTGAGCCCAGGTCTCCGCCGGCACGTCGGGCAGGAACACCGCTCGCTGGGTGTCGATCACGCGCTTCAGTTGCGATTCATCGAATCGGCCGACAAAACGCGAGTTGATGCTGGCCCGTTCGGCCCACTGGCCATCATGTTGAAGAACGAGAAGCCCCTGCGCCCCCAGGTGCCCCTGCAACACAGCGAGAGCCTTCTCAAGGAACGTCTCGGCGGCGTTGACCGTATTCCGCATCAACGCCAGCAGGTCCCGCTGCAGGGCAACGAGCACCGCCATCTCCGCAGGCTTCATCGCGGCAGGAAAGTCGCCCGACGCCGCCTGCTTCGTGCTGTCATTCTCATCCGTCAATTCTGGATTCCTTCCAGAGAGTTGTCGCGGATCTTCTTGAGCGTCTCGACCAATTCAGGATGTTCCTTCGCGACGTTCGTCATCTCCCCCGGATCCGATTTCAGATTCACCAGAAACAGCTCCTTGTCCGACGGCGAAAGACTGCCCCGCTGGCTCGTATCGCGACAGTTGCCGAGCAGTTTCCAGTCCCCCTGTCGGACGGCCCATTGAGCATTCTTGCCGTTTCCCATCTGCCAGAAGAATTCGTCGTGCGGCGATGCAGCAGCTCCCGATCGCAGGACTGCGGAGAGATCTTTCCCGTCGAGATGAGCAGAACCGGGGGAGACTCCGGCGAGCGCGGCCAGCGTCGGGAGCCAGTCGCAACCGGTCACCATCTGGTCACGAACTTCACCCTTTGGCAACCCGCCGGGCCAGGAGACAACCGACGGCACGCGAATCCCGCCTTCGAACAGGCAGCCCTTCGCTCCGCGATAAGGCCCGGCGTTGCCGCCCCCGAAGAAGGCCCGTTCTTCCGTCGAATGTCCGTGGTCAGACTGGAAGACAACAATTGTGTTCTCGCGCAACTTCTGCTCTTCGAGGTAGTCAAGAACCTCGCCGACTTTCTCATCCATCGTCGAAACGAACGCGGCATACTCACGACGTGGCGAGGGCAGGCTGGCGTACTCCTTCCGCCATTTGTCGGTTCCCTGATATGGATAATGAGGCACGTTGATCGCCCAGTAAATCATGAACGGCTTGTCTTCGGCCTCTTCGATCGCTGCCTTCACTTCGCGAACGGTCAAGTCGGGAAAGAACTGGCCATCCTCGAAGATCTCCTTGCCATTCCGCCACAGATCATGACGGTTCGGCCCCTGCCAGTAGAAGAAGTGGGAGTAGTTGTCGATACACCCGCCCATATGTCCGAATGAACTGGAAAATCCCTGTGCATTGGGCATCGTCTCGGGGGTATATCCCAAATGCCACTTCCCGACATGGGCCGTTGCATAGCCAGCGTCCTGGAAGACTTCGCCCACCGTATACTCCGACGGCGGCATACCGGCTTTCCCTTCCTGCGAACTGACATTCGAAGGCACCCCGGCTCGCACCGGAAATCGTCCCGTCAATAACCCCGCCCGAGAGGCCGAGCAGATGCAGCTCGGTGCATACATCTGCGTAAACCGCACCCCAGTCGCCGCCAGACGATCAATACTCGGCGTCTGCAAATCCTCCGACCCGTAACACTTCGCATCCAGCGTGCCCTGATCGTCGGTGTAGATAATCAGCACATTCGGGCGGTCGGCAGCCGATGTTGAGGCATGGGATCCAATCACGAGCGCGACCATGACCACGGTCAGAAGTACCGTCGAGAGTCTCTGAGGCAGGGAAGCGGTCGATGCGACCGCGGGGCGAAGCGACATCAAAGTTTTCTCCAGTTGTATGAGCAAGACACTGGTGTAAAGACCGAGTATCAATCGATCCGGTTAGATGGTCAATCGACTGCCTGAGAATTCCACGATGAAAGAAAGACGCAACGTGAAACGAGGGCCCAGGAAGCATCGGCAGTCGCACGGATCAGCCTGGCACGGGAAGCAGACCGACTCATGGTACTACACCGTGCCGGGGACGAAGAAGCGAATCCCGCTTTTTGATGACGACGGCGATCCGTGAGCGAGCATCGCCGCATGCTTTCGAGCTACCGGAACGATGGCGTGGGATTCTGGTGGATACGCTTGTGATCTGGGGCGGGGAGTTCGTGGAGGCACCATCGACGGCGAAGCCGATGAATTTCGCTACAACATCGTCAAGGATCCGACTCTTATCCGAGACTCTCATGCAACAATTGCCCGCCTGCTGGGCTACGGTCACGAACAGTTTTCGTTCAGGTATCCAGGACTGGATCAACGACTGACGGGAGTCGAAGCTGCTCACGTCATCGAGGAATTGATCGCTTAGTGAGAGTCGACATTCACTCAGCGTTCGACAATCCAAACGAAGCCGCCAATCAGCAGGGCGACGCAGATCCAGCCGGCGATGAATCCGATTAGAGAAATCATTGAGGGGCATGGGATCTCAAGGCCGAATGCGGTGAGCAGCATCGGGCGTTCGTGTGGTGATACGCCGGGTGGGAGCGTGCACGGTTCGGTGAGGTCTTCATCGGGCTGGATCGGCGTGCGGGTCAGCCCGTAGAACAGATCGAGCCGTTCAGACTTGATTGGGGGAGTCACCAGGCTGATTACGATTCCCGCGAATATGCCGGCCGTCAGATAAAGGGTGATTTGCCAGGGATCATAGATGGCCAGTTTGTCGCCGCTTCCGACGACCAGCCGCAGCGGATCGGCCATGCTCAACGAGGCGGCCCAGGTGATGAAGTCTGCCCGTGTGACAAGCCACCAGGTTGCGAAACCGGCCAGCGTGCTGGCCCAGGCACCGGCGACGGTCGTTCTTCGCCAGAGGAGTCCCAGCCAGAGCGCGATGCCCATCATCGGGCCGACTTTGAACCAGATTTTCAGCCCGGCGACAACGTCGGTGTAGGAATAGGCGAGAATCAGCCCGGCAGCGACGACCACAAGTGCCGTCGCCCGGCCGACCCAGACATAGTGCTTCGCGGGCCGGTCCGGCAGGAGTTTCTTGTAGATGTTCTCGGTAAACAACCCGGATGAGGCGATCATGAAGGAATCGCAACTGCTCATCACTGCAGCGAGCAGCGAAGCGATAAAAATTCCAAGCATGCCGGGCATTAACTGCGGGAGGAAGCGGTTGGCGACATCGCCATAGACATTGTCAGGGTGGATCTCGATTCCATGCTTCAGATACCACGCCATGGCAGCGGTCGCGGTCAGGCACCAGGCGATCGTACAGATCCGTTTGACGAAGGTACCGAACATGAAACCGACGCGGCCGTCCATTTCAGTCCGCCCAGCGGCACAGTTTCCCATGACACTCGGAACCGAGACGATCAGGAAGAGTGAATTGATTGAGAGCATGACGATATAGAACACGCCAATCTCGCCGGGAGCAACCAGGCTCAACATCTGTTGATCGAGCCCGGCTGTTTCAAACGTCTCCCGCATTCCGGCCAGTCCACCAACTTCCGACAGTACGACCGGCAACAGCATGAACGAGAAGACGAGTGTCATCAGGCCCTGCACGAAGTCGGTCATGATCGCTCCGCCGAGGCCACCGGCGACGCCGTAGATCACGAACAGGACAGTGACAATTGGGATCGCCACGTCTCCATCGACCATCCCGCCGGTGCCGGATTCGATCAGGGCTCCTGCTCCTTTGAGCATCAAACCGATCTTCACCGCCATACTGGCAATGCCGACAACCGCGAACAGCATCGATACGCTGCGATCGTACCGAAGCTCGTAGACGTCAGCCGTGGTTACGGCTCGGAAGCGACGCATGATCGGAGCGATCAGCCAGTAGAAGGGCGTCGAGAAGAGCCACATCCACTGAAACCAGATCCCCGACAGTCCGTTCTTTGCGGTCGCCGCAGCGACGGATACGGCCTGATCGGAAGCCGTTCCGGTTCCGAAGGCGTGCATGATCATCGTCGCTTTACCGAAACGACGGGGCATGAAGTAGTCGGCAGCATTTCCGATCTTGCGGCCCATCCATGATCCGAGAAACGTAATCCCGATCAAATAGACAATAAGAACGACGGCGTCGATGGGATGCAGATTCATGAGCCATTGAATCTTGAGTTTGAGACCTGATGCGAGCGTAACAAGCCTGAGAGCTCCCCACCTATTCGAACGTCTTCAACACACTCTCGGCTGCCTTTTTCCGATCGAGCGGGTGCTCAGCGGGCAGATCGTGGATGAGAACGGCGTAAGACAGCTTGAATGGCTCCCCCCGCTTGACCCACGTGTTCACGTAAGGCTCACGACGTTCCTTCGGCTGCTTCGGAAAGGGATTGGTGACCACGACGCCGTAATCGCGAGCGTGTAGCCAGGATGAACGCGGATTGTCAGGGCTCGGAACAACCATCAGTCCGACTTCGCGTCCGTCGATGGTGCCGGAATAGTCGAACCACTCCGCTTCTTTCCCCCACACTTCAGCTCCGTTGCGTTCTCCACGGTTGTTGACGATCGATCCGTTGCCGCCCTGGACACGAATTGGCGACGCCACTCGGACAGCCAGGCCAGACTCCTCCTGGTCGCCAAAATAGAAGTCCTGCTCATCGGATCGATACTCGGCGTCGATCTTCAACAGCAACCCTTGAGGAACTTGCTCAAAGTGATAGCGAGTGACCTCAGTACATACGACCTGCTGACCATCTTCGCTCATCAACAAATTGCGAGCCGTGAACGAGCCAGAGTTGTTGTCGCCGGTAAGAGGCTCCACGAGACCATCGAACACAGCCTTTGCTCTCAGGCGCCAGAAGTCGTTCCCGTTCATATCGCCGAAACTGATCCAGATGCCGGGGTGCATGACCGGGTGAATGATTCCATCTTCGGCTCCGTAGCCCGGATCAATGTCTTCCGGCTTCCGCGGCGGAAAATTCCGAGTGACTGGCGTTCCTGCCAACGACCTGACATTGACCAGCGCACGGCGAGTCAGTTCGGAGTGTTCCTTCAAATAGGTTCCGATCTCTTGTTGTCCGTAGCGGATTTCAATTCGATCACTGTGTTCCTGAAAGGAGAACCCATCGCGACTTCCGACAACCTTTTGTGTCATCAGCCAGGCGACGATGTCGGCGATCTGCTGAGCGGACATCAACTTCTCAAAACCAGCCGGCATCGGAGAGAGCTTCGTTCCGATCCGCTCTTCAATGTCAGCCGTCGGAATCGATTTCACCGTTCCGTGACTGTCGACGATTTTCAGCGTCCGCTGCGTCTCTTCGATCACCGCGCCGGCATGCACGTGACCATCGACCGTGACAATCTGCTGCTGGGCAAATCCTTCAGTGATCACGGCACTGGGATCGAGAATCGAAGCGATAATGGCGACGGGCGTCTTCGCACGGTTACCCAGGTCCGACAGGTCCGGAGCGAGCGGGCGATCGATCCGGTTCATCGTGTGACACTTCACGCATCCCGCACCCTGGGGATGCAAAAACAGTTCGCGGCCACGCTCGGGATCAGCGGTGGGCATCGCCGCGAGAACCTGATCCTGGGTGGCGGGCTGGTCGCCGGGTTGAAGAATTTGGCGGTCAAAAAAGACGATGTAGTTCCCACGGCCAGAGTCGGTCGGCAGGTTCGTGTTGCCGCCCAGCACGATCTCGCCGGGGGGGAAGTGCTTGCGATACAACTGAAAATCCGCGTCATTCGTCTCGACAACCAGATCGGTTCGTTCAAATCCGCCGGGCTGACCAATCTTCATCCACGCCAGTGGAGCGTTGTTCCGCGTGTCGACTCCGACAAGAATGTCGGTTGCGATGTCGGTTTCGAAGGTGAGCCAGCGTTCGCCCGAGGAACGATCGTCATTGTTGGCCACTCGCAGGAACGGCATGTGTTCGAGTTGCTCTGGCAGGCTGGTCACAAAATATTCGCGATCGGTGTAGACGCGATGCTGCGGCTTCAGCCCGCGATACTCCATCTCGTAATAGCGTCCACTCGGCGTGGAGATGCCATGCACAAACTTCCGTCCGACGTACTCCGGTGGCGGAACGATCTGGTATTCCGCCGTTACAACGCGTCCGGCAAGATCGTTCCCCTGTAGCACAGCGATTCTCAGCGTGGTCGACTGATCGATCGTCAGTGGTCCGCGGTATTGCGGAGACGTACCAGCGGGAACCGAACCGTCGAGTGTGTAGGTTATCCGATGCCCGGGGAGTGTCGCCTTCATCTCCACCGTGACCTGCTCGGTGAAAGCGCCCGGCTCCGGCGTCAGAATGACCAGCGGCTGGGCAGCTCCGGTTTTCACGAGCCACTGCTCGGCGATGGCAGCAACTTGGGAATCCGCATCGTTTCGCAGCGACTCAACGTCCGTGGCAGTCAACGCGTCGTCAGCCAGCAGTCCGAGCAACAGACCGAGCCGTGCTGACCCGCTGGCGCGATTCAACGCCGCAATACGCCGATCGGCATCGGGAATCAGTTCACGAAGAACATTCCAGGCTGCGTAGAACGTGATGCGATCGCTTTCGTCGCCGAGATGCGCGATGAGCTCGTCACTGAGAGAAGTCAATCTGGCCTGTTGAATCGCCTGGACGGCTTCGAAACGCAGTCGGGGATTTTCAGATTCGAGAAGTTGTTCAACCTGTTTCGTCAGCTCTATGGAAGCCTCGGCATTCTGTGAACTGGCCTGAGATGCCAGACCGCGAATCATTTGAATGCGGACATTCAGGTCGCCTGCTTGAGGAATCGTCCACGGCAGTTGTCCCAGCCGAGCCAGCGTCCAGATCGTCCAGGTCTGTTCCGCAGGGCTGAGTGTTTCCGCGGCATCCAGCTTCTTCAGGAGGAATGCAGGTGCATCTCCAGGGCGACGTAGAAACTCGTTCTGAGCATTGACCCGCCAGGCGGCGACCGAACTTCCCAGATCCGTGAACAACTCTTCCAACGACCATTCCGTAAGCGGCTTTGCATGTTGTTTCCGATCCCATTGCTGAACGGGATTGTCGGCATATCGAATGCGGTAAACGCGGCCGACGTTGATCTGCTGATCGCCTTTCAGTTCACCGCCGTATTCATGCCCCCAGCTGAGCACATACAGGCAGCCGTCGGGGCCGACTTCAAGATCCGTCGGGTCGAAGACGCGGCCATCGCTCAGCGGCAGCGTGCGGCCTCCGTCCGCATGGGCGAACATTCCCGTGGAGTCGCCTTCTGCGACCATCAATGCCCCATCCCACTGCGGACGGAACACGACCACTTCCCGCCGTAACCAGTCTCCGACGAAGAACACGTCGCGGTATGTCTCCGGGAATTGATCCGCGTGATAGTGGATCACTCCCGTGCCCGATCCTTCGAACGGTGGTGCGCTAATCGGAACGGTTGGCAGATGATTTTCGCCGGTCCAGCTGAAACTCCAGGGATGCCCCCAGCCGAAGTGAGACCCGTAAAACGGCATGAAGATGCGATCGCCCGCGGATTGATCGTTGTCAGTGCCAAGCCAGTTGAAGCCGTCGTCGAAACAGATATCCCAGGGATTGCGATACCCCCGCGAAACAATTTCCAGATTCCGCCCCCAGGGCTGGTCGTTCTGGTAGGGATCACAGCGGAGGATTCCCCCCTGCTGTCCCCAGTCATCCTGCGGCGTGTGATACTTCCTTTTGTATGTCTCCCTGGTGAAGGTCTCCACATCCGTGTAGTCGGGAGCCCCTTCCGGCGAAGGAAGTCCCCAAAGCTCGCGAAAAGCCTTAGGAGCGAGCTGATCGAGCCGGTTGTATCCCTTCGAGTTGCCCTTCGACATATAGAGTTTGCCGTCGGGGCCGAAGTTGAGCCCATGCAGCGAGTGCTCGAGATTTCCGAGGCCGGTATAGACGCGGAAATAGACGTCGGCGACGTCGTCTCCGTCAGTATCGCGCACGACGGTCAGATCAGGGGAATTGGCAATCCAGAGATCGCGACCATGCCAGGCGATTCCCTGAATGCTGTTGAACCCTTCGGCAAATGTCTGACGACGATCGGCAATACCGTCGCCGTTTTCGTCAATCAGGATGTCGACGCGGTCGCCCGGCGTTTCGGGAGTTGGCCCACGCCATTGCGGCCCCTGAGCAACACACAGCCGCCCCTGTTGATCAAACGCCATCACGCAGGGATTGCTGACCATCGGTTCGCGTGCGACTACATCGACCACAAAACCTTCAGGCACGATCGGAAGGTCATTCGCAGAGGCCCACGGGAGTGGACTCATTGTGAGCAAAGCCAGAAGCGTGAGTGTCATTCTCATTGTCGAGATCCCGCAAGAGTGGCCACCGACATTCCTTCCACGAGTCGGGGCTGAACCGAAACGGAGACGAGGGGCGATTCCGGATGCTGCAATCGCCAGATCAACTGCTCAACCGCCTGCCGACCGATCTGATCGGCACAGATGTCGATCGTCGTCACTTCGGGATAGAGCCCCGTCAGCAACGGCAGTTCATTGTTACAGGAGACAATGCTGAGGTCTTTGCCGACCTGAATCCCCCGGCGCGAACAGGCTCGATAGACCATCGCCGTAATACTGTCAGCCGGGCAGAACAGGGCAGTGGGCTTCCGTCGCAGTTTGAGCATTCGTCCAACCAGGTCGTCGACCAGTTGGCCATCGCTGACGGGACGCAACGGCAGTGAGTCTTCGAGCTTTGAACCGAAGACATTGTCCACTTTCGCACCGTGATGAGTCGCATGCCAGGTGAAGCTGGCGCACCGTTGCCCGAGCGTGACCTGGTCGGGCTTCGGGTCGAGAATGGCCAAGTGCCGATGCCCCTGTTCGATCAGGTGCTCGGCCGCCAGTCGACCGACTTCGGCGTCATTGGATTCGACCACGTCTCCCCAATCCGCTCCTCGAGGCCGGCCGAGAAACCAGACCGTGGGAATGGTTCGCAGTCGCTCAATCAAACGGCTGTCAGCTGACTTGATCAGCTTGCCATGCAACGCCCCTTTCGCGAGCAGTCCGTGGGGAGCCTGAAAGGCGATTGAATCGGGAACCTCATCAACGCGGGGAAGATCGGAGAGCAGCACATTCGCCCCGGCCGCTGACAACGCCGATTCTGCCCCATGAATTCCACACGCAACCGACGGCAGACTGACGAGCGATCGATCCATGCCCATCAGCAGCAGGGCAATATTCTTTCGCAGCAGCGGCTTGTTCTCCGGCAGCGATTTTCGACGGCGCAGCGGCGAGTAATCGAGAGCCCGCACAGCTTTGCGAACGCGTGCCACTGTGTCGGCGGCAACATTCGGCTCGCCATTGAGGACTCGACTGACGGTCCCAATCGAAACCTCGGCTGCACGTGCAACATCCTTCACAGTAGTGGGCATCGAAGACTCCAAACGATTTGGTTGACTGTTTCCAGTGCTAAAGCTAACTTGTTTCAATGAAATAGGCAAACATCTGGTGAAACAAAATGAACCATCAATCAGTTCGATCGACGCCAGGTATTGCTTGCTCGGTTGAGTAGCGACGCCGGTTAAGGAGAGTGCCATGGACAACGAACACGAATGGGCCGGTGTTTTCCCGGCGACGCTCTGCCCGTTTCATGCGGATGAATCGATCGACGTTGAAGGCTTGAAGACCTACATCTACGAGCTGGCTCTCGTTGAGGGAATTAAAGGCGTCACCTGCAATGGCCACACGGGAGAGATCATGTCGCTTCGTCCCAACGAACGGGCCCAGGTGACGAAGGCGGTTCGGAAAGCGGTCGATGCCGCGAATGCGGAAACGGGACGATCGGTCAAGGTGATTACCGGCGTCTCGGCTGAGGGCTCGCTGGAGGCGATTGATCACGCGATTGCCGCGAAAGAGGCAGGAGCCGACGCGATTCTACTGATGCCACCCCACCACTGGCTCCGCTTTGGTCGGAAGCCTGAGACGGCTGTCGCCTTCTTTCAGGATGTCGCTGAGGGCGCAGATGTTTCCATCGTCGTGCATCAGTACCCGGCCTGGACGAAAGCGGGCTACTCGCTGGCCGAGATGCTGGAGATGGTCAAGCTGCCGCAGGTGAAGATGATCAAAATGGGGACGCGAAATCCGGCTCGCTGGCGCTGGGATTACGAACAACTGAAAGCTGCTGCCCCGCATGTCACGATTGTCACCTGCCACGACGAATTCTTGCTGCAGACACTGGTCGATGGATGCGACGGAGCGCTGATCGGTTTTGCCGGCTTCGTCCCCGAGTTGATGGTGGAGATCGTGCATGCGGCTCTCGATGCTGATTTACCGCGAGCCCAGCGTGCTCAACAGGTCGTCGCTCCGTTGGCACGCATCGTCTACAACTTCGGCGAGCCGGGTTGCGATGCCCATCAGCGAATGAAGGTCGCCCGCTGGCTGATGGGAAAGTTCCCCAGCCCTCATTTCCGCCGCCCCGTTCGTCCGCTGCCCGAACAGGACATTCAACGGATTCGAGAAGAACTTCGAGCCGTCAACTACGAAGTCGTCCGCTAAGTATCGAAATGTCGGGGAACGCGAAACGATTCTTCAATCTGGTAGGTCGATGTGGCTAAAGGCAAGATTTACCCATCGGAAGCGAGATTATTCTGCGATACCGAAACCGGTGCGCAGATTCGACAGGTGACGAATGACGGATCGATTCACCACCATCCGTTCTACTATATACCGGCATTCGACGATGCGATGCGGTGGCTCTTCTTTGTATCGCATCGCACAGGATCGCCCCAGTTCTTCGCAGAGGATCGGGAGATCGGCGAGTTGGTCCAGCTCACCGATCGGCCGGACCTCAACGAATGGTCGCTGCATCCTTCTCACGATGGAAATTACCTGTACTTCACCACTGATACCGGCGGCTGGAGATTGCGACTGGACACGCTGGCCGAAGAGCAGCTCGTTGACTTCGCCGGCGGATCGAAAGCAGCCGGGATGGTCGGAGCTGGCATGGGGACCACGACACTCAGCCACGACGATAACTGGTGGGCGATCCCAATCCGACGAAGCGGCTCCGCACAACTGCTTGTCGTTGACACACGCTCGACTGAAGCCTGCGTGGCCTGCGAGAACGAGTCGATCGGACACCCACAGTTTCACCCGAACGACTCAACCTTGCTCCGGTATGGTGGTCCCTATCAGAATCGCATCTGGGTGACCCAGCGGGATGGCAGTCAACACCGGTTGATTTACCGGCGGGACGAGGCGAAGAAGGAATGGATCGTCCACGAGTGCTGGCGACCGTTCACCCGCGAGATCCTCACCACGAACTGGCCTCACGGCGTCATGGCGATCAACACAGACTCCGGTGAGTGGCGCTGGGTAACCCGCTTCAATGCCTGGCACCCGATGGTCGATCCTTCAGGTCGCCACATGGTCACCGACACTAAGTTCCCCGACATCGGATTGCAGTTCTTCACCGTCGACGAAGGAATCACTTCTCCAAGACTTCTGTGCCGGCCGGAAGCAAGCAGCATTGGCGAGCACTGGAACACCGATCACTGCCCCTACGACGACGGCCCCATCGACGTCTACGCCCCTCAGTATACGCATCCGCACCCGTCGTTCTCTCCTGACGGGTCCACCGTCGTGTATACATCGGACAGAAGTGGTCACTCACAGGTTTACGAGGTGACCCTCCCTGCCGTTCCGGACCACTCGAACACCAGCTTTGCGAGCAAAGGCTGAGACGAATGATGCCCCTTCCCCGATTGAGACGCCGTCTGAACAGGGCTCACGCAGAGCATCAGTCCTACCGGGGCGACGGCTACGCTTGGGATTAGAGGTGTCGCGAGCAACTTATTCCCTGAAGAGCGAGTCTCATCTGCAGATAAGAAAATCATGGCCGAGAATCTATTTCGAAGGAGAGCTTGATGATCTCGAAAGCAACTTGCGTCGCCCTGCTGGGGCTGACATTGTCCTTATCCTCAGTCATGTCGAGCGATGTGACTGCGAATGAGCGGGCACCTCGATTCGTGAAATCTCCCGTCGTTGAGCAGAACCCGAATCGATCTGCTCCCCTGGCCTATGTTCTCTCTTTTGAAGCCGACCGTCCGGTTACCACCAGAGTGTCAATATCTGACGGACAGCATGAATGGGGATTCGCCTTCGACGACAGAAAAGCGATCCAGGACGAACTCCCACTGATTGGCTTCCGACCTGACCGGAAACACGAAGTCTCTGTAACGATCGAAGACGAATCCGGTCAGCGAATGACAGCAGAGCCTTTGGGGGTCCGATCCCCAAAGCTCCCTGACGATCCCTCCGAGTTTCCGGGGATCGAAACCACAACACTTCTTCCAGATCGACTTGAGCCTGGTTTCCGACTGTTGAACCCACGCCGCCGCGTCCCTCAGGGGGCTCAATTGACCGATGAACAACAGCGCCGGTTCGGAGAGAGTTTCGGCATGCTGCTGATGGTCGATTCGGAAGGCACCCCGGTCTGGTACTACCGCACCGACTCGCGAATCGCCGGCTTCACCTATCACGAGACAGGAAGCATTCTGTTCGTAACGGCAGACTTCCGACTCGTCGAAATTGACCTGCTTGGCAATGTGACGCGCACATGGTACGCCGCTGATCGACCTCAGGGGAAATTGGAGGGTTCGATCGCCGTCGACGCCCTGACGTTTCATCACGATGCAGACATTCTCCCGGACGGCAATTTGCTTGCGCTTTCGTCAACAAAGCGACAGATCGAGAACTATTTCACGAGTGAAGTCAACAAGGATGCTCCTCGGGAGACGCAATCCGTGATGGGCGATCGCGTCGTCGAGTTCCGCCCCGATGGTAAGATCCGTTGGGACTGGGATGCCTTTGAGCATTTGCCTGTTCGTCGCATCGGCTACGAAACCTTCTCGAACTACTGGATTCGTCGAGGGTTCCCGGACACCATTGACTGGTCGCACGCTAATTCCGTAGCAAAGCTCGCTGACGGATCGATCATGGTCAACTTCCGCTACCAGAGTGCAATCGTCAATTTCGATCCGAGCAGCGGAGCGATCAACTGGATCTTCGGAGAGCCTTCCGGTTGGCCCAGGGAACTGCAGTCGAAGCTGATCCGACTGCAGGGCAATGCCCGCTGGCCGTGGCATCAGCACGCACCTCGATTCACAGCCCGGGGAACGATGTTGCTGTTTGACAATGGCAACTATCGGAATCGCCCCTTTGATCAACCTGTTCCAATCAATCAGACGCGAAGTCGAGCTGTTGAGTACGAGATCGATTTCGAACAGAGAACGGCCCGGCAAGTCTGGACCTCGGAAACGGCAGACGATCAGCCAGTTGTCTCGATCGCGATGGGCAGCGCTTCAGAGTTGCCGGATACGGGAAACATCCTGGTTGGATATGGTGCCGTGGTCGATCCAGCTCGGATCGATGAGATGACATGGACGACAAGAAGCCGTTTCAATCAGATCACGCGGTGTTCCGAGTACACACGGGAAGTTCCCGCTCAAGTCGTCTGGCAATTGGAGCTGAAGCCAACAGGCACCAATCCCGAAATCGCCTGGAACATTTTCAATACACAGTCGGTCACATTGCATCGCCAGATTGAGCAATGAGTGAAACGTCCACCTCTGGAAGAAGCCGGTTCTTGATACCGTCGAAAAACTGCAAGGCGTATTTCATCACTTTGAAGCAGGCGGTTTCGAAGCATTTGTAATGTTTGAACAATTGCACTGACCTATGTGCGCAGCCCGTTTTCTTTGCATCTCCATGTTCTGAAGTAGCAGCTGTCACGGAAAGCAGATCTCCCTCCTCACCCACCCACCGGTACTCTCATCCCTGCGAGAATCGAACATGACCCTCCAAGTTCCATTGGCCGTGTCTCTACTTCTGTTGACAGTGATCGAATCGACTCTGGCTGCTGGTGAGTCTGTCGATCTTCCGGCGGCGCCGCGTTCCCATGCGACTCAGGCGGTTGAGAACATTCCCCCCGATGCCGAATGTTTTGCGATCGATCTCACCATCGATCCGGTCGTGGCCGAAGGTGGAGACATGCAGGTTGTCGCCGGATTCGCGATTGGTGTTCAGGACGGATTCATTCCGAAAGAAGGACTCGGGCCAGATCGCGAACGGTCGGCATTAACAGTCTCGTTGCGGGAAGGATCAGGACGGTCGGCGTGGCTGATGTGGCACCGGGGAGCAGATCTGATCAACGCCGATCCGGACCCCAAGCCGCACGGATACGACGTAAGTCCTGAGTATCAGCATTCCAATGTGCGACTGATTGCCGAAGACGGCGGGTACAAAGTCCGATTCGTTGTCTGGCCTGATGGCGAAGGCTCCCGCGTCCGACTGTTCATCGACTCTCTCGATCGAGCGGTTGAAGAGCATTGGTTCGAAGAGCGAATCTCAGCCGGAAGCGTAATGCTTGTCACATCCCGCGGAGGACAGCCAGGAGATCCGACCCGAACAAGCCGGTTTGAAGGCATTTCGTTTAAACGGCTCTCCATCGACGAAGCCACGTACCTGCCGAGTCACTGGGAGACCATTTTTGCTGCACTCGACCGCAGCAATCCAGCGATGCAGCCCGTCTTCGCCAAAGCAGATGCTGGCCAAATGGAGGAATCAAAGCGGCTCTTTATCGAGCATATGCGAACGAGAACCAGCCCGCCGGGACCGACCTGGGAACACGTCAGCGATCGGCAGCTTGTCAGCAACTGGAAAGAGGTTGCCGATGAGGCTCTCGCAGGGCGGTACGGCACGCTCGGGTTCTCGGCCAAGTTTGCCGAATCATGGACCGATCCGAAGGGAGAAACGCACCGGTGGGTCACGCAGCAGGAGCCTCTGCAGCTCAACTGGGAGCGTGAGAATGGCCATCTGAATCGTCACTTTCACTGGGTCTCTCTCGCCAAGGCGTGGGATGAAACACGCGACAGTCGCTACGCGAAGCGGGCGGCAGATGAAGTCCTCGACTGGGTCAATCGCGAACCTTTCTTCTGGCCGCATTGCCCGACAGTCGGCGGCGTCTGGTTAATGGACGGCACCGTCTTTCGTCGCGGGTACATGAATACCAGCAATATCGGTCGCCGCCTGGAACTGACCTGGTGGCCGACGTTCGAAACACTCCGGCACTCGGATGCCTTCAGCGATGAAGCGGTCCTGGCCATGCTTGTCGGCACAATTCGGCAAGCCGAGCTGATCATGAATCCGACCAGCTTTGCCGTTCACGACGACGGCGGAGCACATACCACGCTGGCATTACTTCAGACGTCGTTACTTCTGCCGGAGTTCAAAGCCACTCAACGCTGGGAGACCGTTGCGCTCGACCGCTGGGACCAGATTGTTAGTCGCCAGTTCCATCCCGATGGCAGTCACGTCAGCCTCAGCACCGGATACAACTGGGCGACAATTCTAACATTGGAGAACTTCATCCGACTCTACGAACAGTTCGGTCGCAAGCCGCCGCAGGAGGCACTTCAAACGCTTGAGCGTGCGCTCGATCATCCGATCGCTGTCTCGACACCGAGTCAGACCCAGGTCGCTCTCAACGATGGAGGCTGGGGCATGGTCGATGACCACTACCGACGCACGTTGCACTGGTTCCCTCAACGTGAGGACTTCCGCTGGATGGCAACAAAGAAAGCCGAAGGGGCTCCGCCTGTTGAGACTTCGCGGTATCTGCCCAACGCCGGGCAATACATGATGCGGACAGGCTGGGACCGGGATGATAAGTTTCTGTTTTTTGGAGCCGGGCCCTGGGGAGCCAGTCATGGAAAGCAGGATGCCCTGAATATCTTCACGCAGTTTGGGGATCACCTGCTCATTCGAGATGCCGGACGAGGCAGCTACAGTGGTGTCGGCAACACGATTCATGCCGGTCGCTCGCTTTCGTATAACACGCTCTCGCCCGATTGGGCACAGGAAAACAGCATCCCACACTGGCGACATGAGATGCACCTCGGCTTCCACCCGCCAGAGCGTCGCTGGATCAGCAACGAGCATTTCGACTATGGCGAAGGCCGCTTCAACTACGGCTGGCACAAACCCGGGGAGCACATCCGCGGAAAGTGGCTTCGTCAGGTGATCTTCGTGAAAGGCAGCGTCCCAAAGCGAGACGGCTACTATGTCGTGTTCGACACGGTCGTGCCCGAAGACACGATTGAACGGACCTGGAGACACCCCTGGCAGCTCCAGCCCGATGCCATTGAGGTTCGCAGCGATAAGTCCACCGTTGCATCAGGCCCTGGCGTGGCCATGCAGATTGTTCCAGTTGCTCCCGCAGGCGACATCGATGTGTCGATCATTCGCGGACAGCAAGCCCCCGAACTGCTCGGCTGGCGGATCTACGGCGACAATGCCAAGAGCTGGCCGGTTCCCACGTATGAATGGAAAGCCGATGGTCCTTTCTGCCGAGCGTGGGTGATTCAGATGCAGGCCAGCGAGAGTGAATGGCCTGTTGGATCGGTCGAGCAGATCGAAAGCGCTTCCTCCGGCGAGCTTCGCTTCACAGTCCGGCGCCGGGGTGGAGTCGATCAATTTCTGCGACGGTTTCCTTCTGACGAACCGATCCAATGGAATGGAACAACCGTCGATGGCGACGTTGCGGTGATCTCGATCGACAACGCCGGCCGCGAGACTGCAAGACTAACACTTCAAGACGGGAAGTCTACGGTCGCCGACTTTGAACAGTGATCGTGATGATCGCACGCGCGTCAACGAAGCTCGATCATCTTCGACGGAATTCGGGTCATCACCGACCGCCCCCGGATTGAAGAACTGTTCGCACCCTGTCGCGAGGTGATTGACGATGACTGCGCCGGTTACCGCAACCCACGTGCACCGCACCGGCACGTATGCGATGCACGTTCTTGGGCGGAGATTCAGAAGCAGAAGCGGCTGTTAAAACCGCGATGGTAAGCCAACACATTGTCGGTCCAGAGTCCGATGTTGTGGTAGAAGTCACCAATTGAAAGTAGCCAGGTTCTTCATGGAGTCAAGCGAGGGAGTGAAGCCTGGGATATGGGTTGATGCTATGCAGGGCGTAGTTTTGTCACACAACGGGGTTGGGTGATGTGTATTAAGTGTGAAGAAATGACGAGGGGATATTCATCATCAATTCGAGGTCGATTTTTCAATTGATGATCGGTATCGTTGTTGTCTACCTTCGGGTGTAGGATGAGCGGTTGTCTGGGGGCGGGTGATTGGATGAGGTGAAGAGTTTCCACTCTTAGGGTTCTGAGGAGAGGGATTGATCTGGTGAGTGCTGTGCCCGGCGAAGAGATCGATGACGAAGACAATGAACGGGACGACGATCAGTCTGTTTCGTTCCGTCGCGTCGCCCTGGTGGCGGCGATCTGTCTGGGGATCTTCTCGGGGGTGGGGGCTTTTACGTTTGGTTACGGAGAAGGGGCCAGCTACCTCAGCAGCAATCCGGATCATTGCGCGAACTGTCATGTGATGCAGGAGCATCTCGATACCTGGCAGAAGAGCAGCCATCACCATGTGGCTGTCTGCAACGACTGTCACCTGCCGCACGACTTTGTCGGAAAATGGTGGACGAAAGCGGACAACGGTTTCTTCCATTCGCTCGCCTTTACGCTGCAGAATTACCACGAACCGATCCAGATGAAGCCTCGGAACCAGAAGGTGACGCAGGACTCGTGTATTCACTGTCATCAGGATTTCGTGCATGCCCTGGTGGACGACCACGATTCGAGTTCCCAGAACCGGTTCGAAACGCTTTCCTGTGTGCATTGCCATGCCGACGTTGGGCACGCGTTCCGTACGATTTCTTCTGCCTCTGCCCGCGATCCCGAATAGAGAGACAACAGGATCTGATCAATGGGAATACCAAAATCAACGGCCGGGTGGTTTACCCTGATGACCGTGCTCGTGGGCTTTGCGACCTTTGGCGTGATCGCCCTGTTAATCAACATTTTTGAGCGTAAACAGGAGGCACGCTCGCCGATCGTCCGCGTTGTGGATGTGACTGAGATCAGCACGGATCCGGAACCGTGGGGGTTGAACTACCCCATCCAATACGAGACCTATCTGCGGACGGCGGATTCAGAATACACCGACTATGGCGGCAATCACGCGTTGCCTCCCAGCAAACTGGAAGAGCAGCCGTGGTTGAAACGACTCTATGCCGGTTACGCGTTCAGCATCGACTATCGGGAGGCTCGTGGCCACGCCTTCATGCTCAGCGATCAGGAAGTGACTAAGCGGGTGACCGAAGTCCAGCAGGCGGGGGCGTGTCTGCACTGTCATGCCTCGATCGTGCCGACATATCGCCGGATTGGACTGGAGAAGCAGGGGATTGAACCGACTCCGCAACGACTTGCCGAGCATCTCGATATGGATGCGGTGATAGAAGGGTTTCGCGCCGTCAGCCAGATGAAATACGAGGACGTGCATGCGGAATTGACAAAGACTCCCGACGGAGTTGTTGAGCCGAGTGGACCGGAGGACCCGCATCTGGGCGATGCTCATCCGGTTTCCTGTATCGACTGTCACGATCCGGAGACGATGAGGATTCGTGTGACGCGCCCCGGCTTCATTGAAGGAATCGCCAAGCTGGCCGAGAGCGATGACGAGGTTCCGCATTTGCCGAGTATCGCCCAGTGGAGGGAATCGTCGCGATCAGAGCCTTACGATCCGAACCTGCATGCTTCTCGTCAGGAGATGCGATCGTTTGTCTGCGGTCAGTGTCACGTCGAGTACTACTGCGCCAACAAGATGACGCTGACCTACCCGTGGAGCAACGGTCTTAAGGCAGAAGATCTGGAGGAGGAGTGGGAGACGACCACGTTTCCTGATGGCGAGAAGTTCTACGACTATGTTCACAAAGAAACGGGAACAAAGGTCTTTAAAGCTCAGCATCCCGAGTTTGAACTCTGGAGCCAGGGCATTCACGCTCGAGCCGGCGTCAGCTGTAGCGATTGTCATATGCCGTTCGAAAAGCAGGGGGCCACGAAGTTCAGCAGTCACTGGGTGAGAAGTCCGATGCTGAATATCAACCGGGCCTGCCAGACCTGCCACAACGTGCCGGAAGCGGAACTCAAGGCCCGTGTCGATACCATTCAGGATCGAACGCGTTCGCTGATCGACCGGGCAGCCGCGGCGATGACCGAAATGCTCGATGCGATTCAGGAGGCGCAGGCAGCCGGCGTGACCGAGGACCAGCTTGCTCCGATTCGTGAGCTGCAACGGAAGGCGATGTGGAGGCTTGACTACATCAGCAGTGAGAATTCGAAAGGCTTTCATGCCGATCAGGAATCGGCGCGAATCCTGGCCGAGTCGATCGACTACAGCCGGCAGGCGGCCACGCAGGCGGCTCGCGCGATTGCCGCAGGATCGGACTGATTATCGTAGAAACGGCCGAGAAAGCACTTCCGCTACTTGACGTTCTCTATCGTTTCCGGTGATTATGCGAACGCTCAGAATGAAGACGAACTCTGCAGGCCATTCGGGAATCGGAATTATCGGCTGCCGGTCAAAGATGATTCTCGATGGTCGTTCAGGCCGTCATCGATTTTCGACGATGAGATTCAGCAACGAAGGACTTCGCAGGTGACTGATCAGATGACGGTGGGGCTGGCTGGAATAACGCTGGCGATCTTTCTAGTCGGTTGCCAGCAATCCGTCGAGAAGCCTGAACCCGTCCGACCCGTGCGGACTGTCCGAGTGGGAGACCTGCAGGCAATCAGCGGGCGAGAGTTTCCAGGACGAGCCGAAGCCAAAGACGATGTCGAACTCTCTTTTCAGGTCGCTGGCCCCCTGATTTCTTTGCCGGTCGATGTCGGCACGGAAGTCAAAAAGGGCGACGTCATCGCGGCAATCGATCCTGTCGATTTTGAAACGATGCTCGCCAATGCCGAGGGAAGCCTGGCCAAAGCGAAGGCCAATCTGCTGGCCATGGAGCGGGGAGCCCGACCGGAGGAGATCGAACAGCTGAAGGCGGCACTTGAGAGTGCCGAGGCGGCTTACGAGGTTGCTCTGGCGGAATACGAGCGAGATGCCGAACTGGTCAAGAGCAATGCCGCTTCCCAGTTTGAAGTCGACGTTTCGAAGGCTCGCAGGGACCAGACGGCTGCAGCCGTAAAGAGTGCGAAAGAGTCTCTCAATATTGGGATGACCGGGGCTCGGCCCGAAGACATTCAGGCCCAGAAAGCAGAAATTCAGGCCCTGGAAGCATCGGTTAAGGCGGCGAAGAATCAGCTCGGGTATGCGACACTGAAGGCTCCCTTCGACGGAGAAGTCGCCGCTGTGTATGTCGATAATTTTCAGACCGTGCAGGCCAAAATGGCGATCGCACGGTTGCTCGATCTTTCTGCGATTGAGATCACGGTTCAGATTCCCGAGAGTCTGATCGGTTTGATCCCGCAGGTGAAGTCCGTGATCTGCCGGTTCGATGCCATCAAGGACAAAGAATTCACGGGTGTCGTGACCAAGATCGGCCGGGAAGCCTCGCAAACGACACGCACTTATCCGGTGACCGTGGAAATCGATCAGCCCGAAGAGACAGAGATTCTGCCGGGGATGGCCGCGATGGTTCGCAATCAGCCGATGGAAAACGAGACGAACGCCGTCACTCAGCTCATCGTACCTCCAGCTGCGGTTTTTACAGGCACCGACGAGTCTGAGACCTATGTCTGGGTTGTTGATGCAAACAACAAGGTGACGCAGAGAACGGTCAGGACGGGTAAGCTAACGCCGGTCGGCCTGGGTATAGAGGAGGGTTTGGAATCGGGCGAAGTGGTCGTCATCTCTGGAGTCAATTCGCTCCGCGAAGGGCAAGAGGTGAAGGTTCCTTAGACCTGACAACAGGATTCAGGCGGGCAGGTGTTTCCGGCGTAGAGCGTACTTCTTAGAGAACTGACAGGTCATCGATGAATTTGGCTGCTATTGCCCTCGAGAATCGCGCGGTTACCTACTTCGGGATCGCGCTCGTTCTGCTCGGAGGAGTCTTCTGCTATTTCCAGCTGGGCCAGTTGGAAGACCCGGAGTTCTCGGTGAAGACGGCTGTCATCACCACCAGTTACCCGGGGGCGAGTGCCGAACAGGTCGAGCTCGAAGTAACCGATCGGCTCGAGACCAAGCTTCAGGAGATGACGGAGCTCAAGAACGTCTATTCCAATTCGCGGCCCGGGCTTTCGATCATCAAGGTCGATATCAAAAGCAATTACTGGTCGGAGCGTCTGCCTCAAGTTTGGGATGTGCTGCGGAAGAAGGTGGCCGATGTCGAACCGACCTTGCCTCCAGGGGCCGGAAAGCCGACGGTGGGTGACGATTTCGGTTACGTCTTCGGGTTCTTGCTCGCAGTCAGCAGCGATGGCTACAGCTATGCGGAGCTGGAACGCTACGTCAAAGATATGCGGAAAGAGTTGAGCGTGGTGCCGGGTGTTGCCCGCGTCGACTTGTGGGGCGTTCAGGACAAGCAGATTTCCCTGGAAGTTTCGAGCGCTCAACTGCAGGAGCTCAACGTGACTCCCGCCCAGATCATGCAGACGCTGGAATCGCAGAATCTAGTTGTAGATGCAGGCCGGGTCGACTATCAGACACAACGAATGCGAGTCGCTCCGACAGGAGCGTTCCAGTCGCCGGAAGATATCGGGGATCTGGCCATCACCACGGTCGTCAATGGGCGCAACGAGTTGATCCGGATTCGTGACTTTGCCACTGTGAATGTGGGCTATGTCGATCCACCGACAAGTCTGCTGCGTCACAACAATCGGGAAGCGATCGCTCTGGCACTGGCTCCAGCGGCCGGAGAGAATGTGGTTGAAGTTGGGAAGCGGATTGACGCCCGCATTCAGGAGTTACTGGCCGAGTTGCCAGTCGGGATTAACGTCGACCGGATTTCATGGCAGTCCGATCAGGTGAGCGAATCGATCCGGTCGTTCATGGTCAGCCTGGTCGAAGCCGTGGCGATTGTCCTGGCGCTCCTGGCCTTCACGATGGGAATTCGCCCCGGCATCATCATCGGCATCGGCGGTCTGGTGTTCCCGATTCTTGGAACGTTCATCGTAATGGCTATCACCGGGATCGATCTTCATCGGATCTCCCTCGGTGCTCTGATTATCGCGATGGGGATGATGGTCGATAATGCCATCGTCGTGACGGACGGCATCATGGTTCGCATTGCTCAGGGCATGGACCGGAAGCGAGCGGCGATCGAGGCAGCCAGCGGCCCGGCGATTCCATTGCTCGGTGCGACCATCGTCGCCTGTATGGCGTTCTATCCGATCTTTGCGTCGACTTACGATACCGGGGAATACGCCGGCAGTCTGTTTACCGTGGTCGCCATCTCACTCGTGTTGAGTTGGGTCTTTTGCCAGACCATCGTCCCGCTGCTTTGCATCGCCATGCTCCCCGAACCGAAAGCGGGCGAAGAGGCGACTGATCCTTACCAGGGCGGCGTCTATCGAATGTTCCGCAACGTCCTCGCGACGACGATTCGTCATCGAATCATTTTTCTGGCCAGCATGGTTGTCTTGCTCGCGGTTTCCATCTTCGGCTTCCGCTGGGTGCCTCAATTGTATTTTCCCGACAGCAGTCGCCTGCAGGTCATGATCGATTACTGGGCCCCTCAAGGAACCCGGATCGAGCAGACAAGCAACGATCTGAGGCGCATCGAAGAATTTGTCAGCCAGCACGATGCGACTGCTTCGGTCAGCGCGTTTATCGGAAAAGGTCCCCCGCGATTCTACCTTCCGGTCAGTGCCGAGGATCCATACTCTTCGTACGCGCAGATCATCATCAATACCAACTCACTGGAGGGAGTGAACCAGCTCGTCGCCGACGCAGATGCCTGGGTCCACGAGAATGTGCCGGAAGCGATGGTTCGTGTGCGGAAGTATGCGGTTGGTGCATTCGATGACTGGAAGATCGAAGCTCGATTCAGCGGCCCGGCCAATGCCGATCCTGACACATTGCGGAAGCTGGCCGAGCAGGGGGCCGAAATCCTCCGCGATACGCCGCTCGCCAAGGAAGTTCGGGTCAACTGGCGGGAACGGGTTCAGATTCTGGAGCCGCAGTATAGTCAGGAACGAGGCCGATGGGCCGGCATCTCTCGCGAGGATCTGGCGCGTGTGATGAAACGGTCTTCCGATGGCGTCCTGGTCGGACAGTACCGCGAGGGAGATGACCTGATTCCGATCGTGGCGCGGAATATTGAATCGGAACGAGATCAGGCGGCCACCTCGCTCGATACTCTCTCTGTGACGCCGAAGCTGGGGACCTATTCGGTTCCGGTGTCTCAAGTCATCGACGGGGTCGATTTGCGGTGGGAAGACCCGATCATCTGGCGCTGGGACCGTCGCCGAGCTATTACGGTTCAGTGTTCGCCCGACGACGTGACCGCTCCGACACTGCGGGCAGCGATTGTCGACAAGTTCAACGAGATCGAATTGCCGCCTGGATATCGGCTCGACTGGGATGGCGAATACTGGAGCGCCAAGCAGTCTCAGGAAGCTCTCGTACCCGGAATTGTTCCGGCCGTGGTCGTGATGCTCTTCCTGCTGGTAGCGCTGTTTAACAGCTTCCGTCCCATGCTGATCTGCATCGGCGTGATTCCGTTCGTTGTGATCGGGATTACCAGCGGACTTCTGCTGACGCAAACGCCGTTTGGTTTCATTGCCCTTCTGGGAGCGATGAGCCTGTCGGGGATGATGATCAAGAACGCGGTTGTTCTGCTCGACGAAGTGAATGCGAATCTTGGTCGGGGACTGACTCCATACAACGCAGTCGTTGAAGCCGGCGTCTCTCGTCTGAGCCCGGTCGTGAACGCAGCCGGAACCACCGTGCTTGGTGTGCTTCCCATGCTTCAGGATGTCTTCTGGGTTGCCCTGGCCGTCACGATCTTCTTCGGGCTGATCGTGGGAACGGTTCTCACCCTGGTGATGGTGCCGACTCTGTACGCTTTGCTCTACCGCATTCCGGCTGAATAAGTACTCGACGGGCGACCGGCTCAGTCGCTCCCAGGAAACTGGTGCGTCGCACTCGCGTCCGGGAAAACGTTGAAACGCTCTTTCACCGGCCGGTCAGGAGATTTCGTCTCCTCGATGGGAATCGTCGGAATCCCTCTTGCGGTCGGCAGAAGCTGCTATAGAAATCAGAAGGGACCTCCGGTGTGGTCCTTACTGTTTCACTTACCTGAGTGATGTCCGATGCTAGAGATCTTTGAATCAGTCACGAAACGTCTGGTGGAAGCGTGGACGTCGGACGAACGTTCGGGACGCAGGGGAGGATTTACCTGCCGCTGCGGGCGGCCCGTTTATTTCGACAACAGTTTGTGTCTCGGTTGTGAAGCCCCGCTCGGCTATGAACCGAATTCCCAGGAAGTCCTCGCTCTCAGTCCTGGACCCGCTGTCGGAACGTGGATGCTGGAGGAGCAATCCGAGCCTCTGAAGCTGTGGCGACGCTGCGCGAATTTTGATTCGCCGGCCGGCTGCAACTGGCTGGTTCCCGCTGATCAGGAGGAAACGCTGTGCCGTTCCTGTCGATTGAATAATACGATTCCGGATCTGAACGACCCCGACAACTGCCAGGGGTGGCGCAAGATCGAGAGCGCCAAGAGGCGGCTCGTTGCACAGCTGTTGGATCTGGGACTGCCGGTTGTCTCCAAAGTGAGCGAGGATCCGGAGCATGGCGTGATGTTCGACTTTCTCCGGTCCAAGGACGAGGGGCCGAGAGTTCTTACCGGACATGCCAATGGGCTCATTACGTTGAATATTGAAGAGGCGAATGATTCGATTCGCGAGAAGATTCGGCACGAAATGAAGGAGCCGTATCGCACGTTGCTCGGTCATTTGCGGCACGAGATCGGTCATTACTATTGGGAACGTCTGATTGCGGAGACGGAGTGGCACGATCGGTATCGGGACCTGTTCGGTGATGAGCGACAGGATTACGCCGAGGCTCTGGAACGGAACTATCAGAACGGCCCGCCGGCGGACTGGACGTCCAACTACATCAGTGCGTACGCGTCAGTCCATCCCTGGGAGGACTGGGCGGAAACCTGGGCCCATTATCTGCACGTCGTCGACAGTCTCGATACCGCACTTCGGTTTGGGATTCGTGGCGACGATGTCGAGCAGGAGATCGAGCCCTTTACCGTCGAAGATCTCTACGATCCAGACGCTCCGGATGTCGATCGCTTTATTCTACTCGTCAATTCCTGGGTCAATTTGACGACCGTTCTCAATGAACTCGCCCGAAGCATGGGCCAACAGGACTTCTATCCTTTCGTGATGTCCCGTCCGGTCCTCCGCAAGATCCACTTCATCCATCTCGTCGTCAAAGATGCTCGCGGCGGAACCCCACTGATGAGCTAGTCAGGCACAAGTCGGTGGCATCAACCGATCGATTCCGGGTATGGTCGCGAGCAGTTTCATCGCGAAAAAGCACTCGTAATCAGGCAGGTGACACGAGCATGGTACGCATTGAATCGAAGGCGATCTGTTTTGTCCTGGGCTGTTTTCTCTGGCTGGGGCTTCTCTCTTCGGGGCTTCAGGCGGAAGAGACCGAACGCCCGAATATTGTCTTTCTGATGTCGGATGATCAATGCAGTTACAGTCTGGGCTGCTATGGCAATGCCGATGTCGAGACGCCGCATCTCGATCGGCTGGCTGCTGACGGAATGGTCTTCGACAACCACTACGACACGACTGCCATTTGCATGGCGAGTCGAGCGAACGTGATGACCGGGATGCTCGAATATAAAACCGGCTGCAACTTCGAGCACGGCCCGCTTACGCAGGAAAAGTGGGAGAAGTCGTACCCGATGCTGTTGCGAGAGGCTGGCTACCAGATCGCTTTCGCGGGCAAGTTCGGTTTCGAAGTGGTCGATTCTCCGACTTCGAACGACCGCCGACTCCCCGAAGAAGACTTCGATCGCTGGGGCGGCGGACCGGGGCAGACGTCTTACGAAACCCGTAAGAACAAGTCGATGGCCCAGTACGCCGAAGAGTATCCGCATTCCACACTCTCCTATGGGGCGTTCGGCCGCGACTTCATTCGAGATGCAGCTGGAGAAAAGAAACCGTTTTGCCTGTCGATCAGCTTCAAAGCTCCGCATAAGCCAGCGACGCCCGATCCCGATTTCGATGAGGTGTATCGCGGTAAGACGTTCCGGAAGCCTGAGAACTTTGGCCGGGAGAATGGAGAGCACTTCGCCGAACAGAGTCGTCGCGGCCGCCAGTTCGAGCGGTTTCACTCCTGGAATTATTCCGACCGGTACGATGAAGTGATGGCCGTCTATCATCAGCAGGTTTATGCCATCGACGTTGCCGTGGGAATGATCCGTCAGGCGATTGACGAGGCCGGAGTCCGCGGCAACACCGTTGTCATTTTCACGTCAGACAACGGGTTTCTCTGCGGCTCACACGGCTATGGCTCGAAAGTTCTCCCTTATGAAGAATCGTCCCGCGTCCCGCTCATCATTTTCGACCCGCGCCATTCCAACAGCGGGCGGGAACTTCGCACGAACGCGCTGACAGGCAACATTGACTTCGCTCCCACGATTTGCGCACTGGCCGGTGTGGCCTGCCCGAAAGAGATCGACGGTCGCAATCTGATGGCGATCTATGACGATCCACAGGCGGCGCTTCACGAATCACTTCCGCTCATCAATGTCTGGGGGCCTAAGGCCGTGCACTCGCTGGCAGTTGTCACGCGGGACCTGAAGTACATCTTCTGGCCATACGGAGCCCAGGGAATGACGCCGACCGAAGAGTTGTACGATACGGCGGAAGATCCACTGGAATTGGTGAATCTGGCAAACGACAAAGCCGCACTGCCGAAGCTTCGCGAGATGCGGGCCCGCTATGATGAAGCCGTCCAACACTGGCGTGAGAACGCGGTCGATTACAACGACTATCAGAGATACGGCGACATCTTCGACCGACAGATTCCCTGGTCGAAGAAAGCCTCGCTGATGAATCGGAAGACCGGCAGGAACCCGGCCGGAAGTCGCTGAGACGCTCTTCAGGAAATGCTGGTCGGCTGCTTTTCGAACAGCGACCACATCAGCACCTTGAACCGGCATTCGGTGTGCGGCCATCCGATGAGGCTAAGCCACCAGTTTTGGGCCTGTCGGCCGATGCGGGCCAGTCTTCGGCCGTCGGACTGAAGATCAAGCGTCACTCCGTTCTGCGCCAGGGTGGCTGCAAAAGATCGGAGCTTGAGACGTCGGTCCCGCCCGCTGCCGGTACCGAGTGAGAGCAGTCGCAGTGCCAGATCGTCGCTGGGGGCAACAGCCACGATCTGGTCACCGGATGCGGTGATGGTCACGATCTGCTCCTCGTGCTCGAGCTCGATTTGCCCCGTGACATCAACGGAAGTGGAGTCACGCATTTGGCTGTCCCGAAGCGTCGTTCTGCGTACAGATCTTGAGAACGCCATTCATCCGCCATTTGGCTTGCGGAGCATTGGCTTCGCCGTTGGCTTCGCTCGGGACATAGAGGTCGAAGTTCTCGAACTCATAGCTGATTTCGGCTCCGTGTCCCGTCAGTCGTTCATACAGGCCAATTGCCAGATCGGGCCAGTTGGTTGTTACGTTCGTCATTTTCATTCCCCAATTGTTAGCAGTCGTTCAATCATCGGGGACCGTCATCGGTCCCGCTCAGTTGGGCAGAGACGCAGACACTAATTGCCTGCCTGTTTCCTGCTCAACGGTGGTCGAACGATTCTAGATGCGGCTCGCCGAGTCCACAGTCGGGAAATGTCAGCTTTTTAAAGAGTGGCTGCCTGCCGGGAATTCATGGAAGGAAAAACCTTCGGCGGCAGAAAGGGAGCATTTATTGATCGGCGGGCAATGAAAAATGCTGCGCTTCATCCGGCCCGGGTGATGCATACGCAGGGTCTTTGGCGCGAATGAAAACTTCGCCGTCTTCGAGAACACGGACTTCCAGCGGGACGATGGTGACTCCCTGCTCGTTGATCGTCTGTGCGTTCTTCCGCAGGTCTTTGTTCGTGATTCCGTTCCGGGGCAGGGGAGGAACATTGGCATTGAAAAACGCCGTGCACCACCATTGACCGTCCCGATCCTGGAAGGGCGTTCCATGGCCAAGAAAGCGGCCTGCAAATTTTCGGGGACCATAAGGCCCGGTAATCTTGTCGGCCGTGCAGTAATAGAGATTGTAGGAGCCTTTGCGTCCTTGATCGGTCGACCAGGCCGTGCCCAGATGAACGTACTTGCCACCGACTTTGATCATGGTTGCTCCCTCATGGCCAATCCGGTTGATCGGCGAACCATCGGGACCGGAGCGGGAACCGGCGGGATCGATGCGAACAGGTTCAGCAGCGTACGAGGTCAGATCCTCGCTTAACGGAGCGACCAGAGTATTGGCCCAGAGGAGATAACGCGTTCCATCATCGTCGGTAAACAGGGACGGATCGTGACGCGGTCCCATTTCGCCCTGCATCGGATGAGTCCAGGGACCTTTCAGATCGGAACCGGAAGACAGTGCCAGACTGGAGTGGGTTTTCGGGCAATGCACGAGAGCCCAGCGATCACCCAGCCAGTGAACTTCGGGAGCCCAGATCAGCCGCCGGTTGATCTTCTTGTCGTGTCGAGCCTTCCAGGTATCTTCGACAGTGAAGATCGGACCGAGGTCTTCCCATTCAATCAGATCGTCACTCCGCCAGACACGAACCTGGCCGCCGACGATGCTTTCGTCTCCCAGGCCGATATTGTAGGGATTTTCTTCGGCTCGCGGATCTCCTTCACGCGGCTGTGTTCCGGTCAGATAGTACTTGTCATCCGGACCGCGCGTGATGTAAGGATCGCGAATCCAGCCGGCCTTGATGTAGAGCGCCCGGTCGTGCGATTGAAGGCCCTGGCGGATCGTTGCCGCATCCATCACGGGCCCCGGCTTTCGATCGGTCGCCACTTCCACAAATGCGGAATTCGGAAATTGAGTGGCGTCCCGTTCATCCCGCGGCGTCATCCGCGAAGCTTCCTCTTTCAAAGGCGTAACGGTCAGTTCGATGACGTTGCCATCCAACGGATTAGGAGCCGAGTAGTCGCCGGCGGCCGAAAGTTCATCACGTCCGACGTCGAGTCCGTCTTTCGGTTGAACCGGAATCAGACCGGGAGACTCGGTCGTCGCGACGGTCTGTCCGTTGCAAAGAAGCGTGATTTCTTTCTCGCGGAGAATCGCTTCGAAGGTGAAGTTCCTGCGGGCCGGTTCAGACGCCCTGGCTCGGGTGACTTTGCCATGAACGCGGACATCGAACGTCAGACGTCCTTCGTGAATGTGAACCGCATAGCCATGTTCCCGTCCGCCTTGCGCGACGATAACGCCATCTCCCCGAAGTTGTTCCACGCGACCGGAGATCGAGACAGGGCGACCGGCGATCTCTGGTGTGGCGATCGAGATGTGATTGCTCTTCGACGAGCTCTCGGCCCGTTTCCGGGGATTGCGGTCGATCGGCTCGGGATATCGATCGAGGATTGTCTTCAACGAGGCGACAACCTCTGGCCGGTCTTCGGCGAGGTTGCGGGTTTCATGGGGATCGGTTTGATAGTCGTAAAGTTCGTACTCAGCCTGCTGGTTCGAGTCGTTGAACGACTGCCATTCGACAAGTCGATATCGTTCCGTGCGGATCGCCCGGCCGAGCTTCTTTTTCGGATAGGCGTGATAGGCGTGGTCGCGAACTCTGGCGTCTGGATTCTTCAAAACCGGAACGAGGCTGATGCCATCGATTGGCTGGGGGCCGTCGGGAGCCGGCAACTCGGCCAGTTCGGCGAGGGTCGGAAAAATGTCGACACTTTCCGCCGGCTGTTCCGTGGAAGTGCCGGGCTGGGTGGTGCCGGGAGCCGCGATCAGAATCGGAATTCGATTGGCCTGCTCGTAGTTTGTATGTTTGGTCCAGATGCCGAGATCGCCGAGATGAAAGCCATGATCTCCCCAGAGAACAACAATGGTGTCGTCCTGTAAGCCGAGCTCTTGGAGTTCGTCCAGCACCTTCCCGATCTGTGCATCAACGAAACTCGTGCTCGCGTAATAGCCATGAATCAACTGGCGTTCTAATTCTTCGCTGAACTGGGCGTCGGCTTCTGTCGGCACAGGTTTGTAATTGGTGATTTCTCCGCCCCGTTTGCCGGCGACGGCGGGAGCATCGTCCGGCAGTTCTTCGTACTCCGGCAGCGGCAACATCGCGGGATCATAGAGATCCCAGTATCTCTGCGGTGCACTGAAGGGAAGATGCGGACGGGCAAAGCCAGCCGCGATGAAAAAGGGTGTGCCCTCTGATTCCCGTCGCTTCCGGGCGGCTCTGAGTCGTTCAATCGTTTCTGCGGCGACTCGGCCATCCGCGTAGTCGGTATCTTCCGCTTTCGGCGATTCGAAGGCCGCTCCTCGAGGCAGAGATCGAATCGCATTCAGTTTTTGATTCGTGAAGTAAGCCTCCTCCCGCGTCAGCTTGCCGCCATCGGTGCTGGCGGGATCGAGATATTCAATCACCTTGTCGTGAAAGTGCGGCACCTGAAACGATTCTGGATCGCCGTTGTTGCCGTGGCCAATGTGGAAGATCTTTCCCAGTGATTCCGTGCGGTAGCCGCCATGCTTTGCGAAATGTTGCGGCATGGTGACGGCATCGGGAAGGATCTGTCGCAGTTCGCTGCCGAGTCCGTACAGGCCGGTCGAGGTCGAATGCGCGCCGAGCATGAGCGTGAACCGTGAGGGAGCACAGACGGCCTGATTGCAGTATGCGAGATCGAACCGCATTCCGCGTGCGGCCAGGGCGTCGATATTCGGCGTCTTCGCAATCGGATCTCCATAGCAGCCGAGAGCTGGTTTGAGATCATCGACCAGAATCAGCAGCACGTTCGGATGTTCGGCGGCTGAAAGCTGAAACGCGTTCGACAGAGCGATTAGAAGCAGGACAGCGAGAAAGCGAAGGGAGCGGTTCAGCATCGCGCGGGTTCCCATGAGAGCGGAGTCTGGAATCAGATCCCGTTCATCGTATCGCGCGGGGCAGCGGGAGCAATGAAAGGATCGGTCAGGATCTTGAGATTGCTTGTCATGCCGGGGCTGTGACAATTAACAGAAAAACGGGGCGTCCCGAAGACGCCCCGTTTCCAGTTCTCAGTCATTCACTTCGCCGTCAGGTCAGTTGGTCGGAACTTCCTGAAGTTTTTTCATCACCTCTTCCACGTTGAAGCTGTCCGGCTTCTGGCGAGGCGGAAATTCCTGGAATGTTGCCAGGAACTCTCCGACATAAGCCTGAGCGGGAACCAGCATGAACGCGTGATCGAGCAACCAGTCGTAATAGGTGTTGGAAGTGATGTCGGCCTGCTCGTAAGGATCGGCATGCAGGTCGAAGATCTTCGGAACGCGAAGAGTTGTGAACGGTTCCGCCCAGACCCGCAGCGTTCCCTTGGCACGTTGTTCGAGGAAGACGAGCTTCCAGTTCTCGAACCGGAGCCCGACAAGTTGTCCGTCGTCATTAAAATAGAAGAACGAATCTCGGGGAGACTTCTCTTCCTTGCCGGTCAGATAAGGCAAGAGGTTGTAACCATCGAGATGTACTTTGAAGGTCTTGCCGGCCGCTTCGTGACCTTTCAGAAGCTTTTCTTTGACATCGCTTTCCCCGGCGGCTGCCAGGAATGTCGGCAGCCAGTCGAGGCCGCTGACAATCTCGTTCGAAACACTTCCGGCTTTGATCTTGCCGGGCCAGCGGATCATGCAGGGAACGCGGAACGCACCTTCCCAGTTTGAGTTCTTCTCGTTCCGGAACGGGCTGATCGCGGCATCAGGCCAGGTATTCTTGTGCGGGCCATTGTCCGTCGAGTAAATGACGATCGTGTTTTCGGTGATCCCGAGGTCGTCGAGCTTCTTGAGCAGTGTGCCAACATGATTGTCGTGTTCAATCATGCCGTCAGCGTATTCGGTCCTTGCAGTCACCCCCGGTTCGTCACGGTGTTCGTCGCGAACATGCGTGCGGAAGTGCATGCGGGTCGCATTCCACCAGCAGAAGAACGGTTTCTCCGCTTTGGTCTGCCGTTCAATGAAGTCGATGGCCGCGGCCGAGGTTTCGTCGTCGATCGTTTCCATCCGCTTCTTGGTCAGCGGGCCGGTGTCCTCAATTTTGCCGTCGGCGGTGGACTTGATGACGCCGCGAGGACCGAACTTCTTGCGGAATTCCGGATTCGTCGGGTAGTTGCGATTTTCGGGCTCTTCTTCGGCGTTCAGGTGATAGAGGTTGCCGTAGAACTCGTCGAAACCATGAGCGGTCGGGAGGAATTCATCGAGGTCGCCCAGGTGGTTCTTCCCGAACTGACCGGTCGCATAGCCGTGTGGCTTGAGCAGTTCAGCGATCGTCGGATCTTCTGCCTGCAGACCGACTTTGGCCCCGGGCATTCCGACCTTGGCCAGTCCCGTGCGGTAGGTGCACTGACCGGTAATGAAGGTCGAACGACCAGCCGTGCAGCTCTGCTCGGCATAGTAGTCGGTGAAGATCATTCCCTCTTTGGCGACACGGTCGATATTCGGTGTGCGGTAGCCAACCAGTCCCATCGTATAGGCGGAAATGTTGGACTGACCAATGTCATCACCGAAAATGACCAGGATATTGGGTTTATCCTGGGCAGTGGCTGAAGCGGCTGTGAAGAGGCACAGCATCAGCGCAAGAAAGAACGGGGCCTGGGGTCTCGTCATCGGGGTCTCCTTCGGGGCAGAGGGGCCGAACTGCTCAAGCAGTCGGCGGATTCAGAACAGCAGATCGTTGCGGTGTCGCAAACGGTCCGCCCATCATCGTGGACGGGAGATCTGCAAGTGACGGTTGCTTTCGGGATCCCGACCGATGGCCCGTCGGTCGATGTGAATAGAGATGGTGTTCCTGAGTATAGACACAGGAAACGAAAATAGCACCGACTCGCAAGCGTGAATAAACGGACTTCATAGAAAATAAACATGCCACGATCTGCATCAGCATCGCATGTGCTGGCGAGTGAATAGACGCAGGACATGCTCAGCGACTATGGGTGAGGTCGTTGAGGCGGCCCGCCAGTTCCCGCCTGCAGATTTTACGTGACGGCTCTCGCTCGGTACGATGAACCGTTCGTGGTGTTGCTGAGTTGCGACCTGAGACTCGGGAAGCGAACACAAGTCCGTTCCCCCCAGGGAGACTGCCATGGGTGCCATTGAACTGCTTGTGATCATTGTCGTCTTGATCGGTGTCATTTACGCCCTGAATTCTCGTTCGACAGCGGCGAAGTCCAGTTCCGAGTCGGCTCCCGGATTCTTCCGGGCTCTGTTTCAAGGACGGGCCACGTTAACCTGCTGGCACTGCGGAGCGGAAACGGATTCCCAGAAGCCGCGTTGTCAGCACTGCGATCGAGAATTGAAATAGCCGTTTTTCTGCCGGGAGTCACAACGATGAAGAACAGTCTGTGGTCGTGTTTCTGTGTGGTTGCATGGGGAGTCGCATTGATGTTCGCGGAAACGACTCAGGCGGAAGAGCCTGCACCCGGTAAACAGGTCGAACAATCGTTGCCGCTGAAGAACGATCAGCCGCTCGATTACTGGCTGTATCTGCCGGAGGACTATTCCGAAAAGAAACCCGCTCCGCTGATGCTCTTTCTGCATGGTCGAGGAGAGCGGGGCGACAATCTCGACGTCGTGCTCAAACATGG
Source organism: Planctomycetaceae bacterium (assembly GCA_017795105.1). Taxonomy (GTDB): domain Bacteria; phylum Planctomycetota; class Planctomycetia; order Planctomycetales; family Planctomycetaceae; genus Rubinisphaera. The sequence continues at coordinate 2,102,306 of CP051247.1, read as the reverse complement.
CCCTCCCCGGTTGATCTCCGAAGGCAGGCAGATGCCGTTCATCGTCGCATCTCCACAGTTGCCGAAAGATCCACTCTGGTGGAATATCGATCATCTGATTGTTCTGCTCGATGAACTCGAAGAGAAGTATGCGGTCGACAAGTCGCGGATTTACCTGACCGGCCTGAGCATGGGCGGATTTGGGACCTGGGAGCTGGGAACCCGGCAGCCGGAGCGGTTCGCGGCTCTGATTCCGATCTGCGGAGGCGGTTCACCCGAGTGGGCCGATCAACTCGCCAAGGTTCCGATCTGGGCGTTTCATGGCGATCAGGATCGAGCCGTGCCTGTCGAACGGACGCTGGAAATGGTCGAAGCGATCAAAGCCGCCGACGGCGACATCAAACAGACCATCTACCCGGGTGTATCACACGATTCGTGGACACAAACCTATGCCAATCCCAAAATCTACGACTGGCTTCTTTCCCATTCCCGTTAAGAAATCTCACTGTACTGACTGTCTGACGTATTCATGAATCTGGAAAACGCTGCTGACTCCGCTTCCACTCCGGAAGCTGAACGCGAAGATCTGAGTCCCTGGTTTCTCACGCTCGATGATCTCAAAGGACCGATCAACTGGTCGGAGTTCTTCGGAAACGATAATCCCGTTGAGATCGATGTCGGATGCGGGCGGGGACTGTTCCTGTTCAACGCCAGTGAACGCAATCCCGACGTGAACTATCTCGGCATTGAAATCGACTACAAGGAAGGCCGGCGCGGAGCGAAGCGTCTCAAGAAGGCCGAGCGTCCGAATGCGCGCGTGCTCGGCGGAAATGTGCACCGCGCCTTTGACGAGTTCGTACCGAAGCAGTCGGTCTCCGCCGTGCATGTATACTTCCCCGATCCCTGGTGGAAGGCCAAGCATCACAAGCGGCGAGTCTTCACCGAAAACTTTACGAAGCAGATCTACGAAGTCCTTGTGCCCGATGGCCATCTGCATGGCTGGACCGATGTGTTCGACTACTGGGAACTGATGACCGGACACATTACCGAGCATGGTGGCTTCGCCGAGCGACCTGCTCCCGAAGAGCGAATCCCGCAGCATCATATGGACTATCAGACGAGCTTCGAGCGGAAAAAACGTCTCGCAGGCTGGCCCATCTATCGCGGCCTCTGGCAGAAGCAGCCCCGTTCGTAGCGGAGAGAACTGTCACGGCCAGCCCCGGCAGCGGAGCAATCGGGGCTCACCTCTTTCGGCAGCGTGGCCCAGACATTCCTGTCTGTGCGTCACGCGAGGTGAGGCAATCGGAGACCGTCTCATGAGAGTGGCTTACACCCGCGTCGGTGGAACTCAAGTTCCAGCTCTAAGAACGCGTGCGTTCATGCAAAGCTTCGGCGGAGATGCTGTAGACGACTTCCTGGGCGAGTCGGTCCATGTCCATCACGAGTCGATCGACGCGACCGGACAGGTACATGTAGATGATCAGCGAGGGAATCGCGACCATTAGACCGGCTGCTGTCGTTAACAGGGCCAGAGCGATACCGGCGGCCAGTTTCTCCGGGCTACCCATGGCGGCACTTCCGGCGATTCCGTTGAACGCGTCGATCATGCCCCAGACCGTGCCGAGAAGGCCGATCAGCGGAGAAACCGTGGCGACGCCGTTCAGCACCCGCAGGTGCTTCCGCATCTGACTCACCTGCCGCTCACCGCCATCGATGATCGCCTGTTCCACTTCGACGCTCGGCTTGCCCCACTTACGGACGCCGTGCGCGAAAATCTGCGCGACCGGGCTGCCGTTTTCATCGCACAGCTGCAGGGCTTCGTCCGGTTCGATGGTGCCTTCCCGCAAGTGATGCAGAAAGCGATCAACAAACGGCTTGGGAATGACGCGAGCTTTCCGCAGAACGACGAGCCGTTCCGTGCTGAACCAGAGCGAAATCAGCGTCGCCAGGCCAAACGGAAGCCCCCACCAGCCGAGAGCGGTGACGGCTTCGGCGGGAGTGACGGGAATGACGCCGCGAGCGGGTTGGCCCGCCGGGTTTTCGGCCGGAGCGGCTTCGGCGGGAGCGGCAGGACCAGGGCCCGGCTGTTCCGCATCCTGAGCAGAGGCAAAGCGGATTCCAGACGTGGTCACGCCCAGCACGATGATCATCGCCAGGCCGAGGAGTCGAATCTGCTTCATTGTCGGGACATTCCACGCAGCGGATAAATACTTCACGTCAATCACTCACCCTGATCAATATCGAGCGCAGAAACGCTGCAGGTGATCCCCATTTTCTCAATCCCGCGGATTTGCGAGAGTCGGACACTTCCCAGGTTTTCCAGCTTTCCCTGCTTGTCGGAATCGTGTCCGGACAACTGCTTGTTGCGTCGGAGTCTGCCGACTCAACCGGCTGGTTTCAACGCCTCAACCCGCTCGCTGGCCCGGGTCGCGAACTCACTTTCGGGGTACAGACGAATCAGATTCTCATAGTTGATGACCGCCTGATCTTTGTTTCCGAGCACTTCGTCACACTGCCCGGCCTGATACAGAGCCGCCGACTGCAGTTCCGGGTAGCCGGGAAAGAGAATCGCCATGCGGATGTATTCCTTGATCGCCAGCCGGTAGTCCTTCTGAATCAGCGCCGTCTCGGCGAGATAGAACTGGCTCTGGGCGGCAGCCAGCGATTTCGTCCCGGCGGCCCGATCGAGGACGGCCCGGAACGCCTGTTCGGCGGCCTCAAAGCTGGCTTCGGCAATGTGAATCCGTCCCACGATCACTTCGAGCTCTTCCCGCTCAGGCGTGTTCGGATACTCTTTCCGGAGCACTTCAAGAGCATCTTTTGCTTTCTGGTAATCCTTGCTCCGGCGGGCCAGTTCACCGGTTTGTACGTACATCCGCGGGAACCATTCGGGGCGGTTGTCGTCGGGAATCGCCTCGGCACGCTCCCGCAGACTGGCGAGCTGATCGCGAGCTTCGGCCAGCTGATTTTGATCCATGAACAGCTGAATCAACTGCAGTTCGATCTCGCCGACTTCGGCGGCATTCGTTGGACTCCCGCCCGATTCCTTCAGATACCGGGTGGCATATTCCTTGACCGCTTCCGTGTTATTCTCGCTGGCGGCAACCATGACTCGCTGATAGAGAGCCCGACGTTTCACGAATTCGTCGATTTGCTCCTGCTCAAGCAGTCTTTCGAGCCGCTGCCGGGCCGATTCAATCTCGCCATCGACGAAGTCACTCTCGGCCAGAGACAGCAAAGCATCATCGGCTCGATCACTGTTCGGTGTCTCTTTCAGAAGGATCTCGAAGACCTGATCAGCCTGGGCGAACTGTTCGCTCTCGTAGTGCAGCAGAGCCCATTCATCGAGCAGCTTGTCGAGTTCCGTTCGCCGGTTCGCGGGCTGCTTGCGAAGCTCTTCGTAGGCAATGCGATAGGCTTCCGCCGATTGATCGATCTTCTTCTGTTGTCGATAAATGCGGGCCGCTTCGCGGGCGGCTCGATAGGCGACATGATGCACTTCGTTCCCGGTTGCGACATCGGAGGGCGAACGATGGGCCTGTGCCGTTTTCAGGAACGCTTCGGCGGCTTCGTTCTGTTCGCCCGCCCTCAGTCGAGACATCCCCTGCATGTATCCGGCTTCCGCAGCTACCTGAGCCGAATTGGGGAAATCCTGCTGCAGTTTGTCGAATCGCTGGTCGGCTTTGGCGAAGTCACCGGCTTCAAAGAAGCTCCACGCCTGCCCGGAAAGAGCCTTTACTGTCCAGTCGTCGGACAGCTTCAGATCGATCACCTGCTGATAGAGCTCTTGAGCCGATTCCCACTGCTGCCGGGCATAACTCAGTTCGGCCAACTGATAAGTCGCTTCCGCAAGCGTCGACGATGCGATGCCAGCCGTGCGGAGTTTTTCCAGCGCTTCGCGAGCCGCGGCGACGTCGCCCAGTTTGATCAGGACGTTCATCCGCACGATGTTGGCCTGCGTCAGCGAAGTCTCTTTTCCAACCAGCTGTTCGTACTGATCGAGGGATTTCAAAGCGGAATCGTAGGCCGCCGTCTCGTATTCACTGCTTGCCAGCAGCAGCCAGCTTTCCGGATACTGCAGCTTCTCCGGTTCAAGATCCCGGGTCACCGGGCTGATCACCGCGATCGCAGCCGGGTGGTTGCCGCGTTCCTGCAGGATGCGAGACGCCTGATAGTGTGCCTGTTGAGTCAATGAATCGGTCGGATCGGAAACCGACTTCAGCACCCCATCGAGCAGTTCGGTTGCCTTCGCGAGTCGCGTCGAGCGGTCGCCCAGGGAGTCCGGCAGCGGATCCTTCGCGGACGTTCCCGCACTCAACAGCCGAGCTTTAAGCAGTGTCGCTTCATTCGTCTGACGTTCGGTTGGTTTGGTCTCGAAGTCCTGTTCGGCAAGTTCCCAGCCCTGGCCGAGTTGATTGGTCAACAGGCAGGCTTCAATCGCCGCCAGTCGAGCGTCGATCGCTGATTCCCCTTTCGGATACTTCTTCAGGTAGTCGCGAAACAGCGGCAGGGCCTGGTCGTAATCGCCGAGCTGAAAGCGGCTGTCGGCCAGCTGATAATGAATCTTCGGCAGCAGGTCGCCGTCCTGCGTGTTCTTCAGCAGCTGGTCGAGCCGTTGAGCCGCCTGCTCCAGATTGCCGGAGCGTTTGTAGGTCTGTGCAATCCAGTAGGAAGCGGTTTTGCCGTACTGTTCGCTCTGCTCGGCTGCGGCGAACTGCTCAACGGCTTTGTCCCAGTCTTCCAGCGAATACAAAGCATAGCCGGCATTCAAACGAGCCAGAGCAGCAAGACGTCCTTCGGGATCGCGCGTGGCCAAATCGGAAAAGGTCCCGGCCGCTTCCTGAAACTTGTTGTCCTGAAAGTAGAGCATGCCGAGATTGAACAGCGACTCATCAATCCGCTGAGCTCCCTTCATCTCGGTCAACAGCTGATACTGATCGATCGCCTCGGCATTCTTGTTCTGCAGTTCCAGCGATCGAGCCAGCCCGAAGCGGCTGTCTTCCACGAAGCGTCCGTTCGGAAACTTCTCCAGCGACGCGCGAAACTGCTTCTCGGCTTCCACCGGTTTGTTCGTTCGCAAATAGGCATCGGCCAGATACGGCAGCGCCCATTCGACAAGCTGGTCATCGGGGGCCTTCTTCAGGAAGGCTTGAAACTCGGTGATGGCCGAATCGAAATCGTCGAGGAAGTAGCTGCACTCGGCGACGCGGTACATCGCCTGCCCGAGGTTCTTGTTCTCGGGATGATTCTTGAGGAAGTCCCGCAGCACGGTGCGGGCGTCCTTATAGTTCTGCAGATTGACCAGACTCTGGGCCAGATACAGCTTCGCCAGCGGAGCCTGCCCGTGGTTCGGGTAGGATTTCAGATAACTCTGAAACGTGTCGCGGGCGAGCTCCCAGCGTTTCTGTCCGTAGAGCGTGACGGCCAGCGTGTATTCATCATCGGCGGGAGCCGCGACGGCCGGAGCAGCCATGAACAGCGGACACAGAATCGCCAGCACGAGCAGTCCGCAAAGATGACCTGTTGTCCGATTCCAGCGACTGTTCATATTCATGCTTCGTCTAATACCAGCTCGTCGAATTCAAGATCATGCTGCGGCGCGGCACCGCGAACCCGAAGTCACAACGAGCCCCGGAATTCGCGCAAGTCCAGTAGAACTTCCGCGGTATTGTATCGCAAAGAGACAGGCAGAGGAAAATGTTTCAACGCGAATGCATGCCGAACTCTCGATCCTTCCGCTTGCGCAGAGTGTCTATCCTGCCAGATGTGCCGGTTTTGCGGGTTGGGCATGTGCTCGCCGTCGCTAAGTCGATCGGCAGCATCAGCCGTGTCGCCACTAATGAAGTCCCATTGGCGTTCGAATAGCACGACTTTGAAAACGATGTTGGGTGGCCCGTCCGGCACGGGCGGGTGACGAAGTCACAAGAGGCCGCGCCATGAACGACGATTCTTCGAGGGACGAACGATTCTAAGAAACCACGCCGATGCCGCTTTAACCATTCAGTGATGCGACCGAGAACGCGGCGAGCGGAGTGAGCGGAGACCTGTGTCGGAGAGGGTTTGACTTCCCGAATCCCACCCTGCAGAATCGAGTCTTCTCGTCCGATGACTTCTCGCGCACTTCTGAGGGTTCCCCATGGCTCGACGCATTTCTCTGTTGGCACTCCCGCTTCTGCTGCTCGTCGCGGCTCTCTGTTCTCAGTCCACTGTAGTGGCGAAGGATGCACCGCGGCCGAATATCATTGTCATCATGGCCGACGATCTCGGTTATGGAGATTTGAGCTGCTATGGAGCGACAGAGCTTGAGACGCCGCACATCGACAGTCTGGCGAAGGACGGCGTTCTTTTCCGAGACGGTTACTGCTCGGCTTCCACCTGCACGCCGACGCGGTTCTCGTTTCTGACCGGCATGTACGCCTTTCGCCAGCCGGGGACCGGAATTGCTCCGCCGAACGCAACCGCGCTCATCCAGCCGGGCACGCCCACAATCGCGTCGGTCTTGAACGACGCCGGCTATAAAACGGCTGTCGTGGGGAAATGGCACTTGGGGCTGGGCGAAGGGAAGCAGCCGGACTGGAATGGCGACCTGAAGCCGGGGCCGCTCGAAATCGGATTCGATGAATGCTTTCTGCTGCCGACGACCAACGACCGCGTGCCGCAGGTTTACGTGAAGAATCATCACGTTGTGAATCTCGATCCGGCTGATCCGCTGTGGGTCGGAAACAAGAATCCGGATGGCCAGCCGACCGGACTGACGCATCGCGATACGTTGAAGATGGACTGGTCGCACGGGCATCACGATACGATCCACAACGGCATCAGCCGCATTGGTTTTTACTCGGGCGGACACGCTGCCCGCTGGCGGGATGAAGATCTGGCCGACATGTGGGTCGCGGAAGCGAATCGCTTCATGGAAGCCAACAGAAACGAGCCATTCTTCCTGTTCTTCTCCTCGCACGATATCCACGTCCCCCGCATGCCGCACGAGCGGTTTCAGAAGAAGTCGGGCCTGGGTTATCGGGGCGACGCGATTCTGGAACTCGACTGGCAGGTCGGCCAAGTTCGGGAGACCGTCAACCGCCTCGGCCTGGCCGAGAACACGCTGATCATCTTCTGCAGCGACAACGGCCCGGTGCTGGACGACGGCTACAAGGACGGAGCGGTTGAACAGCTCGGCAAGCACGAGCCGTCCGGTCCGTATCGCGGCGGAAAATACAGCGGCTACGAGGGCGGAACCCGCACGCCGTTCATCACCTGCTGGCCGGGAACGGTGTCGCCGGGCGAGTCGCATCACATCGTGAACACGATCGACCTGCCGACCAGCATGGCGGCTCTCGTCAGTCAGCCGCTGCCGGAAAAGGCCTTCCCCGATAGTCTGAATGTCCTGCCTGCTCTGCTCGGCCAGCCGAACGCCGAAGGTCGCACTGAGAACGTGGAGCAGGGAACCAACTCACTCGGCTACCGCCAGGGAGACTGGAAGCTTGTCGTCTACAAGAAGGCCAAAGCCGCCGGGAAGACCTTCGAGAAGAAGGGGAAGGGGCTCGTCGAACTCTACAACCTGAAAGACGACCCCGGTGAAACGAAAAATCTGGTCGACGAGCATCCTGAGAAAGCCGAAGAACTCAAAGCCCGCCTCGACGAGATCCAGGCCAAACCGACCAGGTTTTAGCGCGTTTCGTCTGGGTGGCCCGGCCATGTCAACAGACGGGTGACAAACGGGGTAGCCCCGGTTGCTCCGCTACCGCGGCCGACGCAGTCGGCACGAGGTCAATCGTTCTCGTGCTGACAAGCATAATCCCTCAGGCGTTGAGTGCGACCTCTTGTGGCTTCGCCACCCCGGTTGAATCAACCGGGGCTACCCGGGAGTCGTTCATACCCTCTGAGCAACCGATCCCCCGTTCCACGCAACCTCGTCGAATTGTCGGCTTGGGAGCTGACTCATCTGTCTCGATGGATGCGTTCCCCCTTGAAAACCTGCTGAACCTGACTGGGAGAAATACTGTCCTGTTCGGAATCGACTGAGTATGATATGACAGCCGCGCTCTGCTGCACCCACTCCAATCCTCCAGGACCATTGAACCGCGACCATGCGAAGTGAATCAGAAGTCCCGTTTACGGACAACCCGTTCTCCATTCCCGTTGCTGACCGTGTCAAACGGCTGCCGCCCTACATGTTCGGCAAGATCAATAAGCTGAAGTATCAGAAGCGGGTGGCGGGCGTCGATGTCATCGATTTGGGCATGGGCAATCCGACCGATCCGCCTGATCCGCTGATCGTCGAGAAAATGACCGAAGCGCTGTCCGATCCGCGGAATCACCGTTATTCGGTTTCGAACGGCATCGCGAACCTTCGCAAAGAAGTCGCCGCCCGTTACTTCAAGAAGTACGGCGTCCGGCTCGACCCCGACAACGAAATCGTCACCTGCATCGGTTCCAAGGAAGGCTTCAGCCACCTCTGCCTGGCACTCATGGGCCCGGGCGACACCGCGATTGTGCCGGCTCCTTACTTCCCGATTCACGTGTACGCCGTCGCTCTGGCCGCTGGCAACGTGATCTCGCTCGACTGCCGCGAGCCGGAGAAGTTCCTGCAGAATATCGCCTACACCTGCGAACATCTGTACCCGAAGCCGAAGCTGGTGATCGTCAACTTCCCGCACAATCCGAGCACGACCGTGGTCGAGCAGGATTTCTACGATGACCTCGTGAAACTCGCCAAGAAGTACGAGTTCATGGTCATTTCGGACTTCGCCTACGCCGACATCGTGTTCGATGGCTACAAGGCCCCGAGCTTCCTCTCCTCGCCGGGCGCGAGCGATGTGGGAGTCGAATTCACGACAATGAGCAAGGGCTACAGCATGGCCGGCTGGCGTGTTGGTTTCTGCGCCGGCAACCAGGAAATGGTCCGGGCTCTGGCGACCATCAAAGGCTACTACGATTACGGTCTGTTCCAGCCGACGCAGATCGCCGCCATTGTTGCCATGCGACATTGTGAAGCCGCCGTCGAAAATGTCGCCTCCGAATACCAGCTGCGTCGCGATGCCCTCTGTGACGGTCTCGAACGGATCGGCTGGGAGATCGAACGTCCGAAAGGAACAATGTTCGTCTGGGCCAAGATTCCCGAACCGTGGGCTCAGATGGGCTCGATCGACTTCTCGATGAAACTCCTGGACGAAGCCGGCGTCGCCGTGAGTCCGGGCCGCGGTTTCGGCGAAGATGGCGAAGGCTATCTCCGTCTGGCCATCGTCGAAAATGTCCACCGACTCCGCCAGGCCGTCCGTCAAATCGACCGCTGCCTGAACAAGACCGCCGTCACTTCGGAAACCTGACTCCTCAATCGATAACGGGACTCGCCCCGGGGCAATTCACCGGGGCGCGTTCAAACGCCTTCTCGGCAACTGCCGAAAGTGCACCACAGAGACACAGAGAGGAAGAGCCTGGCTGATCGTGAAGTCGTCTCTCGTCTTCAGGTTCACTGGCGATTTTCAACGAGTCACTCGTTCGAGAGACACGGGAAACTCTGTGTTCTCTGTGTCTCCGTGGTTCAAAAGAATTCCCGGCTGCGGATCGAGATTCCCCCCCGGTCAATTGGTCTCCCGTCACTCAAACCAGAGCGAAACTGGTTTCATGAAGGTCCTTCCCTCCCTCATCATCGGGCTGATGCTGTTGTGCGGGGAGGGTGCGTGCGGAGTTTCGCGGGCGGATGATCGCGAGTTTGTGATCGTCAATCCGGGCGATGCTCAGGAGCGGTACTTTGCGTCGCTGCGCGAACGGCGGCTGTTTCAACTGGCCGAGCTGCTGTGCCAACGGGCATTGAACGACTCGGCCATGCGGCCCGGCGATCAGATTATCTACCGGCTCGAACTGGCCCGCACCTTCCGCGATCATGCCCATTCCGTGCCGTGGACCGAAGCCCTCGAACTCTGGGAGCAGGCGGCTCGTCTGCTCGACGTGCAGGGAGCCTACGCCGAACGCTGCCGTTTTGAGGCGGCATTGCTGCAGGCTTCGAAGCTGGAGCAGATCTTCTGGGTGCGGCAGCTCGACCCGAAAAATCCGGAGTTGCTTCGAGAGTTGCAAACCATCGGCCGCAAGGCGTTGCAGGACCTGGGAGTCGCCCGGCAGATCGTCGATCGCCAGAAACAGTCTGGAAAACTTGGTCGCGATGAGGGACTTATCAGCATCGACGAAGAAGCCTTCGTCCTTGCGCTCGGTCGCGTCAACATTCGGCTCGCCGAGGTGCAGCGGGAGAACATCGGCGAACGGAACCGACTGCTTTCCGAAGGGCGCTCGGCGTTGCAGGCCGTTCGTCGTTCGCTGCTTTCTGATCAGAACTATCTGGAAGCACAACTGCTGTTGCTGACCGCCGCCCGTCTTGAGAATCGACGGGGCGATTTTGATCGCCTGTACGACACTGTCCGTGCGGAATCGGATTCGACGTCGTTCCGCCAGCGAGCCGGAGCCGAACGGGTTCGCTATCTGCTCGAACAGAACCGTCCCACCGAAGGGGCTGAGTTCGTGCCGAAGCTGGCTGGTCCCGAGGGGGAACTGTCGCCGCAACTGCGGGGGCTTCGTCTGCAGGCGTTGATCGCCATGTCGGTTGAAGTGCGGATGAAGGGCGACGACGCCCTGGCCGATCAGTTGATCAGAGAAGTGCGGACCCGCATGGCTCAGCTCGCTCGCGAGGGGCATACGTTTGACGCCGAGCTGGTCGCGACGGAGTTGCGCGAGAGTTACGCCATCCACCAGTTCGGTCCGGAGCTGGCTCAGAAAGTCCGACTGGCTCGGGAAGCCGCCCGGACCGGCGACGCCGTCGAGGCTCGGAAGCAGTATGAAGCCGGCATCGCGGTGGCAACGAGTCAGGGGCGATACGAGCAGTTGGTCGAACTGGCTCGAGAGATCGCCGCGGTTTATTTTCAGGAGCGGATGTTCGATCAGGCGGCGAGTCAACTCGAGTCGATCTGGCGCAGTTCTCCGAACCTGCCAGGCATGGAACAGGTTCATCTGCTCTGGATCACAAGTCTGCAGCGGCAATACTCGGCTGGTCCAAGTGTCGAACGCTTGAACGCCTACGCGGCTGCGATTGCCGACCATCTGCAGCGCTACTCTGAACGCGAATCGAGTTTCGAGGCCCGCTGGCTGCAGGCGGAGCTGACCTTCGCCCGTAAGCAGTATCGGGATGCGATCCTTGAATACATGCAGTTCCCGCGAACGCACGAGCGTTACTACGCGGCTCAACTCCGGTTGGGGCAATGTTACGACGCGCTGCTCTCCGACGATGCGACCGCTTCCCTCGATGTCATGAAAGAAGCCGTGCTGTTCGGAAACCGGCTGCTGGAAGGAACCGACTGGGAGAAGTTGCAGTCGCCTGCTCAGGTCGATGCTCTGTTGAATGCCTGCCGGCTGTTGTTGAAGTACGAAACGGGTCTGCATCCCGTGCTTCCCGGAGCGCTCGACCAGCTTGAACAGCAACTGCAGATTACCGATTCGCCTCTCGCCGCCGTGGCCGAACCGGCTGCTCGACAACGCTGGTTGCGGATGGTCACCGCTTACAAGGGGATCATGCTGGCCCGACAGGGGCGTTCGCAGGAAGCGATGGCGCTCTTTAAAAACGAGCGAGTGACCGCGGGGGATGCTTCGGAAACACTGTTCCTGATCAACCAGCTGGCCGACGTCAATTCGCCTGATCCGCAGTCGGAGCAGATTCTGGCCGGAATCCAGTTGAGGCTCATCCAGGATCTGACCTCGCCCGGAAAAAGGAACTCGCTGACTCCGGAGGAACTGGTCGCACTGCGGCTGGGGGAAGCGGAGGCTCATTACACCCTGGGGCGGCTCAGCCGGTCGATTCCCATCTATCAGGAACTCGCGAAGTCCGCCGGACCAGCCGATCCGATCACGCAGCGTCTCTCCGCGCTGCTCCGCGAATGCAACAATGCCGACTGCTTCGAACAGCTCTATGAACTCTGGAAGGGGATGGTCGCGGCCACGAAACAGGGGAGCCGGGACTGGCATCGGGCACGCCTCGAACTGGCTCGCGCCTGTCTGCTGACCGACCGAAAGCCCGAAGCGAAGAAGCTGGTTCAGATTTCACAACTGCTCTACCCGACGACTGGCTCAGAAGTGCTCGACCGGCAATTCGAAGAACTGGCCCAGCAGTTGAAATAGCAGCCTCTCAACGAGTAACGCAGGGACTCCACTCCTGTAGAGAAACGTAGGGTCCGCTGTGCGGACGCGGAAACCGTGTTGAATGCAGAACGGAGTCTCGTTGCTTCACAACGATTTTCAAAACAATGGCGCCTGAGTGCTTCGAGGGACACACAATACGCGTCCGCACAGCGGACCCTACTGGACTCCACTTGGGTGGAGGGTGTTTACGAGAGCAGAATCAGGGCGTCGGACAGTTCGTTGACGTCATCTGTTTCTCGCGGCAGGACTTTGCCGAGTTCTTCGCCCAGTTTCTCGATGGTCGACTTCATTGACGGGATGATCCCGGCCGTGCGGAAGCCGGCCGTCATCTCATTGCAGAGGACATTCAAACGATCCTGACCAAGTTGATCGAGAATCTTCTGGTCGGCGATGATCACCGCCCGATGCTCGAACAGGGAGACATAAATCATCACTCCGGTTGCTCCGGCGGTGTGATGAACCCGCTGATCGAAGAACATGGCCCGTGCTTTCAGCCAGACTTCATCGGCCATCTGATCGGCTGGCGTAAAGAGCCGACGGAGTCCGTTGAACTGACTCGCCAGTGAGGCCCCAATCAGAAAACCGATCAGTGTCACGAGCAGAAAGGCGACGAGCTGCTGGACAGGGTGTCCCGCGGCCCAGCTGCCTTCCGCCATCTCGATGGGAGGGTAAAGCGCCCAGGTGATGGCCAGCAGAATCAATCCGAGCCAGACCCCGGCGACATCTTCCGCTCGATCGTAGCGGCCCGAGGCTTCCGCGATGACCGGAACGATCTCGGCGGATGTTTTCTTCTCCGCGGCCGCAATCGCGGCTGTGATCTCGGCCTGTTCCGGCTTTCCAAACTGCTTTTCCAGTGCGGTTGTCATCGCAAGTCCTGATGTCTCGTCAAACTGTGTGCGTGAATCAAATCGGTTCGGAAAGGAAGCCTACCAGGAGCCGCTCGCTCCACCGCCGCCGGAGAAGCCACCTCCGCCGAACGAGCCTCCCGAGAACCCGCCGCCACTGCTGCTGCCGGAACTCGTGGCCATGTGGTAGAGCACCGTGCCGATCGCGGCGAAGACAAAGCCCCAGAAGAGCCACGCCCAGCCACCCGTGCCTCGACGAATCATCGAGACAACGGTGAAAATTCCCAGAGCGACCACGCCGATCATCACCGGGTAATACCAGGCTGGTTTGGGAGCGGCCGGCAGCTTCAGATCGCGAGCCATCCGTTCGAGCGACACGGCTCCCGCTTTGATCCCCGCCGAGTAGTCTCCCTCCTTGAAGCGGGGAATGATCTGCTCGTTCATGATCTGCTGGCAAAGTTGATCCTTCTCCCGTCCCCAACCGGCTCCCAGTTCGATCCGGGCTTTCCGGTCGTTCTTGGAAACGAGAAGCAGGATCCCTTTGTTCCAGACGTTCTTGTTCACTTCAGCGGGACCGATTTGCCACTGGTCGAACAGCAGGCGGGCAAAGGTCTCGATCCGCAGTCCCATTCCGCCGTGATCGCTCATCGAATTGATGGTGACGATCACCAGCGGAGCAGCCGTGTCGGTGAGCAGCTTGTCGGCCAGTTCTTTGATCTCGGCTTCATCTTCCGGCGTGATCAGATTGGCCCGGTCGAGAATGAAGTCCCGCTGCCCCGGCGGATCGAGCTCGATACGGAAGTTCTCCTGAGGCTGCGCCAAAGCGGGCTGCAGAAAACAGACGGAGGTGAGCAACATCAACAGCAGGATTCGCATCGGACGGAAACTCTTTCAGGACGATTTCGTGAAGCCGGGATCTATTCTGCGACAGATTTCAGATACGAACGGTAATTCTCCAGCTGTGGATCATCGGTTTCTGCCATGATTGTTTCCAGCTGGTTTCGCAGATCGACCAAGATTTCCCGTTTGCCGTTGTCTTCCGAGAGATCCTCTCGGGCAGCCGGATCCTGTTCGTAGTTGTAGAGCTCCTCCGGCTGGCGATACTGGAACAGCTTCACACGTTCGGCGATCTCCGGATCGTTCTGAGCCGCCTGCTGCATCGCTTTGAACGTCAACCCGTTCTGCGATTCATTCTTGAAGACCGTTTCGCCATCGGCCCAGGCGTTAAAGATGTAGCCGTGTGTCCGCGTGGTGATCGCCCGCATCGGGAACGGCTTTTTACTGGAAAGCGTGTTGATGCTTGTGAAGACCCAGTCGCGATCCTTCTGTGATTCCCCTCGAAGAATCGGCAGATAGCTGCGGCCATCCATGCCCGGCGGAAGAGTCAACTGCAGTGCATCGAGAACGGTAGGCATGAAGTCGATGCCCGAAACCAGATGCTGATCATCGACCGCTCCCGCCGAGATCCGGCCCGGCCAGCGAACGATCAGCGGCGTCTTCGTGCTGTTGAGATAGCAGTTTGTCTTGGCGAAGGGCAGCGGCATGCCGTGGTCGCTCATGAAAACAACCAGCGTGTTGTCGCGATGTCCGCTTTCATCGAGGGCCTTCAGCACGGCTCCGGTAATTGCATCGGCTCGATGCACTGAGGTGAAATACTCGCTCAATTCCTGACGAATATCGGGCAGATCGGGGAGAAAGCCGGGAACGATGGCTTCGTCCGGCGAGCAGAACGGTTCCGATTCCGGATACGCGGGGGCTCTAGCCTGTTTCTTGTTCTTCTTACCGCGACGGCCCTGTTCCTGGGCACTGCCGGCGAACGGCCGGTGAGGATCGTTGGAATTCGCCATCAGGAAGAACGGCTTCTCCGCCTGATCGGCCGCCGCGAGGAAGTTCTTTGTTAATTCGAAATACTTCTCCGGAACACGACCCCGCCCCAGATCGTTCATCGCACCTTCGAAGTCCCAGCAGAACTTCTCCTTCGGTTCCAGGTGTTCGATCTTGGAGAGAATGCCATTGAAGTAGCCCGCGTCCCGCAGCGATTCCTGAAGAGTGGGGACTTCGCGATTGATCGGGTCGAAGCCGAGGGCTCCGTTGCGATGCGGATAACGCCCGGTCATCCAGACCGACCGGGTCGGCTGGCAGATCGCAATCGTGACATGGGCGTGTTCGAAACGCATTCCTTCCGCTGCAAGCTGGT
This sequence comes from Planctomycetaceae bacterium, assembly GCA_017795105.1. Taxonomy (GTDB): domain Bacteria; phylum Planctomycetota; class Planctomycetia; order Planctomycetales; family Planctomycetaceae; genus Rubinisphaera. Next base: position 2,087,105 of record CP051247.1, on the reverse strand, counting down.
CGATGTTCGGCGTGATCCCTTTGAGCGGACATCCGAAGGCCCCGACCGAATCCCAGTTCATGTCGTCGACGGTGATCATCAGCACGTTCGGCTGATCGGCCCCATGAGTAACCGACGGCATGATGCAGAGCAGGGCGAACAGAACGAGCCAGACGCGATGTCCCATGGGAACTCCCGGAGTGCAGAAAGGACGAGGGAATGCTGCGAGTGAAGTTCTCGCTTCAACAGCCGAAAGAAAACGGCCGATGTTCCGTGCGTCTGACTGTACCCGATGTTTGTTCCTCAGCGAAAGCGTTCGCTCGACTCGGATGCGACCGGTCATAGAGCAAGGCCTTCACGACTCCAGTCGTGAAGGCCTTGCAGGTCAGCGAATTCGATTGACGACTCGATTTACGGGATGGCCCAGATGCACGCGTCTGAGCCAATCCTTCGAATCGTCGTGTTTCGATTAGTAGCTGCGACGCTTGTTCCGGTTCAGGTCGATGTGGATGGTTTCGATCTTGCCGCAATCGCACTTGATGACGACCAGGCAGAGTTCATCGCAGGCGTGCCGCATGGCGTCGTCCCAGTCCCGCTCACAGTGAATGCGTTCGCCATCGACCCGCGTGATGACATCGCCTTCTTCCAGTCCGGCGTACCAGGCCAGCGAACGACGCTCGACATCGTGCACCATCATGCCGTGGCGGCAGATTTCCCCATAGAAGCCGAGCTTCGGAGGCTTGCTGCAGCTCACCGGGCGGCGAACTTCGTAGCTCGGCGTGCTGACGCGGTAGTAAGAGGTGCGATAGCCGCTCGAAGAACAGCTGCCGGCTTCGGCAACCGGAACGATGAAGGCGGTGAGAACGGCGAGGGTCGAGATCGAAACGATAAGGCGATTCATGTCTTGCACTCCTGTCTTGTGAGTGGGCCCGGCGATGAATCGCCAGTGTTGTGTGTTGTGTCCTGCCTTGAGAAGCGAAACAAAGGCGGAGCAGGGGACAGAAGGGACGGACTTTTTTGCGAAATTCGTCCGAGATGGGTTCGAATGGGAATTCGACAGTTAAAAAAGGCATCGAACGGGCATTTGCTCTGGGATACGCCGGACGGCTATCCCAGCCTGCACGCTGCGTTTGCAGAGCAGACTTCTCAACCCGAAACGTCAGTGAGGATACATCGACGTTGGTCTCTCACTGACGCTTCGGGATAAGACAAGCAGGGTGCGTCTCGACGCACCAAACTCAGCGTTCGCAACCAACTCTGTCGCTACGCCACATCGGCGTTCTCGGTTCCACTCGACAACATCAATACGTCACGTGGAGAACTTCGATCCGATCGGTGCGTCGAGACGCACCCTGCAGCTGATCGGAATAGAAAAATCCCAACCGGAAGAGAGATGCTTCCGATTGGGATTCATTGCGTTCAGGAGCTTTTTCGCGATCAGGTGCCGGTCGTGCCTTCTTCGTCGACCTGCTTGTCGATCACATCGTCCTGGTAATCGTCGAGGCGATGTTCGGCTTCCATGGCGAGTTCTTCGTCCTGAATGTAGGTCTTGCCGCGATAGAACTGGGCAAAGATCACGAACAGAACGGCCGTCACCAGCATGCAGACCGTGAAGAACTGGTAGTACTGCACTTCGGTCAGTTTGCTCGTGCCGTCTTCGTTCTGAATGTAATGGTTCACGCCGGCGACGAAGAAGTTGCCCAGCGAGACACTGAGCAGATACAGCCCCATAATGAACGATTTCATCCGCTTCGGAGCCTGCGTGTAGGAGAACTCCAGCGACGTAATCGACACCATGATCTCGGCTGCCGTAATGAGCACATAGGCCCAGAAGTGCCAGATGATGTGCGGTGTTTCACCAGCCGCGATCCGCATCTCCAGCCACGCCGGCAGGGCAAAGGCGGGGACGGTGAGGAACAGCCCGATTGCAATCTTGCGTAGCGGCGTGACTGTGAAGAACTTCCCCATCATCGGATAAATGACGTAGGAGAAGAGCGGGATGAAGATCATCACGAGCACGGGGTTAATCGCCTGCAGCTGCGAGGGCTGCACTTCCCAGCCACCGACGAGGCGGTTCATCGACTGCGCCTGAATCACCCAGGCCGAGGCGGTCTGATCGAACAGGGCCCAGAACATCGCGATGAAGAAGTAGAGCGGGATCAAATTCAGAATGGCCAGCAGACCGGTCTTACTGAAAGTTTCCCGGAAGAAGCTCGTTCCAGCCGGCGGGATGTGAGCATATTTGTGGCGTCCCATCCAGAAGGCGAACGTGGCAATCGCCATCAAGACCCCGGGCACGCCAAAGGCGACACTCGGGCCGAACTGAGTCAGCAGAACCGGAATCAGCAGCGTTGAGATGGCGGAGCCGAAGTTGATGGAGAAGTAGAACCATTGGAACACCCGCGGCAGCAGGTGATGGTTCCTCTTTCCGAACTGGTCCCCCACGTGTGAGGAAACACAGGGTTTGATCCCCCCGGATCCCACGGCAATGAGGGCCAGCGCGATAAAGAGCATCGTCCGCGGATGAACGCCGGTCGCCTGCGGCAAATCGACGAGAGCCATGGCCACATGGCCAAAGCAGTACACAATCGACAGCGAGATGATGATCCGATATTTCCCGAACAGCCAGTCGGAGAGGATGGCTCCGAAGATCGGGAAGAAGTAGACAGCCGAGCCGAAGCCGTGCAGCCACTCGCGGGCTTCTTCTTTCGTCATCGGCGCGACTTCGCCCTGCAGATTCAGCAGAAAGGACGTCATAAAGACGGTCAGGATCGCCTTCATGCCGTAGTAGCTGAAGCGTTCGGCAGCCTCGTTCCCCACAATATAAGGTATGCCCGGAGGCATGGTTTCGATGTCGTAGGGGGCTGTCGCGTGCTTCTTCTGACCGGCCATGGGCAAACTTTCCTTCCTCAGCGTTCCCTGTGATTCACACGCAACCGCACGATGGCTGTCGTGAGTGTCATGCAGAATAGAGAACCTGCGGCAACTGGTCGAGAGAGATTCTCCAGTGGACCGCCGGAAGACACGGAGCCTGAATAACCGAGCCCGATTTGGCAGCGGCATTGATTCCAACCGGTCATCGGGTGTCACTGGCTTCGCCAGTGCAGGCTCAACAGCCTTGATCGCGGGAAGGCACTGGCGGAGCCAGTGGCACACGGCGAGAGAGATTCTGCAGTGGACTGCCGGAAGCCGGAGAGCTTAATCCTTTAGAAGATGCTCCTCGAACCCGGCCGACGAATGCTTCTCGAAACCGTCTCGCGTTCCGAGCACGATGAACGCGGAGGCGGAGTACTTCTTCAGAACGGCGAATCCTTTCTCCGGGCCCATCACGGAAAGAGCGGAGGCCAGAGCATCGGCGTCCATGCCATTCGGAGCAATCACGGTCACGCTGCTCGATTCGGTGAGTCCAATGCCCGTTTTCGGATCGACGATATGCGAGTACCGTGCGCCATCGATTTCGACATACCGGCTCGCATCGCCCGAGGTCGCGACGGAACAGTTGGCGAGCTTCAGGAAGACGTTCGGCTCTCCCTGGGGACTTTTCAGCGGGGCGATGCCAATCACCCAGTGATCGGCTCCCGTGGGCGGATCTCCGACCACGATATCGCCGGAAGCGTCGATCAAGGCTCGCTCAATGCCGCGGTTTTTCAGGACTTTCAGGGCTTCATCGGCTGCGTATCCCTTGGCGATCGCCCCTAGATCGAGCTGGAGATCGTCCTTCAGAAACTCAACTGTCCGACTTTCCGGATGCAGGCGGAGCAATCGGAAGTTCGTCCGGCTCAGGACATCGTCCAAAGTCGCCTCATCGGGCAGAGCGTTCTTACGATAGGCCCGCCGCCACAGGTCGGTCACATGCCCAACGGTGACGTCGAACGCTCCGCCGCTGCGACAGGACATCTTCTGAGCGGTCCATAATACAGTGAACAGATCGTCGCTGATGTCGGTTTTTTCGCCGGTTTTCGCCTGCTGGCAGAGCTGGTTGAGCTCGCTGTCGGGGTCGTAGTCGGAGAGAGCCCGGTCGATCTCGCGAACGCGGGCGAAAACGGCTTTCTGGGCAGCGAGGGCGGCTTCGTTGGAGTTGGCTTCGAACTCGATTCGCCAGGGGACCCCCATGCAGACCTGTTGAAACTGATAGCGAGCAGGTGTTGCATCAGAGATTTCGGATGCACCTACTTGACAGTTTTCAAGTCCCATGACCACTATGATAGACGCAAGCCCGTGAATCAGTGCGGACCGGACTCGTTCTTGCAGCCGGGAGCGAAGATTCACTTGAACAGCGGATGGTCCCCGTTCACAATCCCTCCACACAGTCCCTCCTGTTGTTTGCGGAAGAACTTTCGAAAGACGAAATCGATGCAACATACTTCACGAATCCTGTTGTCGTTGAGCCTCTGGGCGACTTCGGCAGTTATTGTTTCGCCGCTGCAGGCGGCCGACAAGGCACCGCCCGCAGAAGACGTTACCCTCAAACCCTTCACCGTCGAGCTTCCTTATACGGAAATCACGTTCGACATGGTGCCGATTCCCGGCGGTGAATTCCAGATGGGCAGCCCGGACGACGAAGTCGATCGTCAGGACGATGAAGGCCCGGTTCACACGGTCAAAATCGAGCCGTTCTGGATGGGCAAGTGCGAAGTTACCTGGGACGAATACGATACCTATCGCTACAAGCTCGATGTACAGCGTCGTGAACTGGCCGGTCTCGATGCGACCGAGCTGGACACCAAAGCCGATGCGGTGACCCGTCCGACCAAAGAATACCGCGATATGACCTTCGGCATGGGGCACGATGGCTATCCGGCCATCTGCATGACCCAGCTGGCCGCGAAGTCCTACTGCGAATGGCTTACGGAAATTACCGGCGACTACTATCGTCTGCCGACCGAAGCCGAGTGGGAATACGCCTGCCGAGCCGGCACGACCACCGCCTATTCCTTCGGCGATGATCCGGAAGATCTCGACGATTACGCCTGGTACTACGACAACGCCGACGAGAAGTACCAGAAGGTCGGCCAGAAGAAGCCGAACCCCTGGGGTCTGTATGACATGCACGGCAACGTCGCCGAGTGGTGCCTCGACCAGTACAAGCCCGACTTCTACAAGCAGTTCGATGGCAAAGTCGCCGAGAACCCGATCGCCATCGTCGAAACGCTGTACCCCCGCGTGGTCCGCGGCGGCTCCTGGGACGACGATCCCGATTTCCTCCGCAGTGCGTCACGACAGAAGTCCGATCCACTCTGGAAGGTTCGCGATCCTCAGCTGCCCAAGAGCATGTGGTATCACACCGACGCTCTGCACGTCGGCTTCCGCGTGATCCGCCCGCTCCGTCGTCCGAGCGACGCCGAGATCAAGGACAAAGTCCTGCACCCGGATCCCCCGCCCGAACTGATGAAGTAGTTCCGGTGAGAACAGAGAAAACCGCGACTCGAAAGAGCCGCGGTTTTTTTTACGTCTCTCGTAGCGGCGGCATCCTGCCGCCGAAGGGACGTGGCTCGGAGTCTCGACGTGGAGTTGTTCCTGGCTCACGCAATCGGCGGCAGGATGCTGCCGGTACGGTGACGGCGCTCAAGACAAGCCTGCTGTTGCTCCGCAACACAGAGATGAATCTCTGTGCCCTCCGTGGTGGATAACCTCTCGTAGCGGCGGCATCTTGCCGCCGAAGGGACGGTGCTCGGAGTCTCGACGCGGGGTTGTTCCTGGCTCGCGCAATCGGCGGCAGGATGCCGCCGGTACGGTGACGGCGCTCAAGACAAGCTTCCTGTTGCGTTGCAACACAGAGATGAATCTCTGTGCCATCCGTGATGGATAACCTCTCGTAGCGGCGGCATCTTGCCGCCGAAAGGACGGTGCTCGGAGTCTCGACGCGGGGTTGTTCCTGGCTCACGCAATCGGCGGCAGGATGCCGCCGGTACGGGTGGGGTTACTTTTCGTGGCCGCGGAGGAGGCCGTTCTTGTCGAAGGCGGTGTCGGGGAAGCAGTCGAGCATTTTGCGGAGGAGTTGCTGAAGGGCATTCAGCGAGTCGTTCTTGCGGATGCCGGAGGCCATCTGCCAGTTGAGGTCGGAGGTCGGGAGACGTTCTGGCAGGCGGAGTTCGGGAAAGACGATCGACAGCGGCTGCTGGCCCCATTCGCGGGCTCGTCGTTGATTGTAGAAGATGTCGTCGACCTCATGAGTGAGGGCGAGATGAGCGCAAAGGAAGTCGGACCACATTTCGGCGTTCTTCCGCAGTTGATTGAGGCTCCGCATGCGAGCCGCATCGATGCTGTGGCCGGCGAGGATCAGTTTCAGGCAGCGGATGCGAACCTGCATCTGGGCTGCGAGAACGCTGCGGGCGATTGGTTCGACGTGCCGCTTTCCGGCGGCCTGATCGGCCGACTGGAGAATCGTGTACCAGACGCGATGGAGAACATCCGCGCGGAGGATATCCCGCAGATCCGGTTCGTACTCCAGCCAGCAGTGCCGACGGCGAATCGGATTGGAGTCTTCGAGCACCCGCTGGCAGATGGCCAGATTCTGCATCCACGTATTGGTCAACTCGCGTGAGTACGACCAGTAGGCATGCAGCGGCGCATCCCGGATCAACTGCGAGTGGTGGACCAGACAGTCGGCGTGCGCAACCAGTTGGGCGGCGGCGTCAACAGTATGCGAGAGGTTCAATAGACCGTTCCTGACTTTCAGGGTGGGCGCCCGGAGAATCCGGTCACCCGCACTTAAACGACATGGAGGGGCAGAGCCGACGACGTTTCGTCCGTGGACGACACGACTCTGGCGAAATGGCGGGGCGAGAACTGCTCCATCGTCCCGACATCCCTCTTTGTTGCAGTTTGAATGCCGGGAGCGATTCTGTCATTCGGCGAGTCGCGTTCCCGTCGCGGAACCGCCGAAGTCAGCCGCACAAATCCCCCAATCGTTACAACCCCACCTGCCAGCCCCCGAAATTCGCAGGTTTTTCATGGTTTTTCCCCGCATCCTCCCTGTCATGCGGAGAGCGGTTTCAAGGTACCGATCAGGGGATGTTCCGATTTCTCACCACCGGTGTTGACGCGAGGCACCCGCTCCGCGAACCTCCAGCGGCTTCGCCCGGGCGGAATGAAACTGTAAAATCTCTCTCAAGTCGACCGTTCCGTTTCGCTTCACGAGCAGAGCAATCTCGGACGTTGTGTCGGCGATGAGCCTCCAATTCTGCCAGCCACCGGACGGCTGGAGCTAATCGTAAGTCCTGAACTGCCAATGGATAGAAACAAGACAGAAGGGCTTGTCATTCGACAGGTCGACTTCAGTGAGACCAGTCGCGTGGTGACCTTCTTCACCCGCGACTACGGTCGCATTTCGGTGCTGGCCAAGGGGGCGAAGCGGCTCAAGAGCTCGTTCGAGGCTGCTATTGACCTGTTGACGAGATGTCAGATAGTTTTCCTCCACAAATCCACATCCAGTCTCGACATTCTTACGGAAGCCAAGCTCGTTAACCGGTTTCGGGCGGAGTCGCATCAGGTGAATGCGTACTACGCCGGTCTCTACGTGGCCGAGCTGCTTCAGTCCCTTTCCGAGGAGTACGATCCCTATCCCCGCTGGTACGACGCCGCGGTCGTGACATTGAGCCGGTTGCAGTCGGATGCCGACTTCAGACAGGCTGTGATCCGATTCGAGCTCGTTACCCTGGCGGAACTGGGGCTGCTGCCGGAATTTGAGGAATGTCAGTGCGGACGTCCAGTCGAGGAAAACTCCGAGCGCTGGTCGCTGTGGATTCAACAGGGAGTCTTGTTGTGTTCGCAATGTCGACATCACGAAGCGTCTACGCGACCGCTGACCGGCGAGGTCCTGTCGACGCTGCGCCGACTGAGCCAGTCCGAAATGGCCGACGAGACTGTCCCGCCCGTTCCCGAAAAACAACTACGGATCATCCGTCCTCTGCTGACGGCATTGATTTCGAACATTATCGATCGTCGACCCAAGATGCTCGCCTACCTCAAGTTCTGACCGTTCCGGTCGAACTCCCCCGGCTTTCCGCCACCCTCCTGCGTTGTCCGTCTCTTCCCCTCGAGTCCGGCTTCGCGCCCTTCCCATCTCCGTCTACTCGCCGGCGTCCTGCTGGTGACCTCCCACCTCACCTCACTCCCATCCTGAGGGCAAGGTCGATCCTATGAATATTTATCGCACGATACTTCGCTGCCAGCGGTCTCTGGTTCAAACCAGTCTGACCGGGGCCATGCTCTGCGCTGTTGGATGTCAGACATTCCGCTACGGCGAGAGCGAAGGCAAAGGCGGTCCGCTCGCGACGCCGGTTTCGGCCGAGACCTCGATTGATGGCGTGAAAGGCCCGCTGGAAAAGCAGCTGCTGGCCAACCGCAGTCAGTCGATCGTCGATCTGGCCGCGCATCAGAATACACCCGATTTCCAAGAATATCTGGCGGCCAAGCAACTCTACGACGCCGGCAATTATTCCGAAGCCGAGAAGGCATTCGAGGCCCTGGCCGATCGTCTCGAACTCGACGAGACCGGTCAGTATCGCAAACGCAAATTCTCGAACTGGTACAAAGCGCCTTCCGAACGTGTCGCCAGTTATACCGATGGTCCGATTCGTGAAGACGCGGTCTTCATGGTCGCCGAATGCCGGTATCAACTCAAACAATATCCCGGTGCTCAGGATATGTACCTCGGCCTTCTCAAGGTCTACCCGCACACCCGGCATCTCGAAACATCGACGCAGCGACTGTATGACATCGCCCGGATCTGGATGCAGTTCAAACCGACCACGAACAAGGATGTGCAGCTGGCGGCCTACGAAGATGCCGGTCCGGCCAGCAAACCCGAAGTGGTGAACGATCCCGATTACGATCGGCCGAGCTTCTTTAACCTAACCGATCGCAAGCGACCGTTCACCGACACCGAAGGCCGCGCTTTGGAATGTCTCAAGGCGATCTGGTTGAACGATCCGACCGGGCCGCTCGCCGACGATGCCCTGATGCTGACCGCCAGCCATTACCTTCGTACGGGCCGGAACTTTGAAGCCGCGGAAACCTATCGACTGCTGCGGGAGGAATTCCCAGACAGCCCGCACGTGAAAGATGCCTATCTGCTGGGAGCCCATGTGACGCAGGCGTCCTATCAGGGGGCTCATTACGACGGCAAGGAGCTTTCGGAAGCTCGTCAACTGCGGTTGATTGCACTGAACTCCTTGGGCAACCTCGATGATGAAGAGCGGAAGCGGCTCGAAACCGAACTGCAGCAGGTCGATGACGCGACCGTGGCCCGCGACTTCTCGGCGGCCCTGTACTGGCTGAATCGCGGCCGGTTCGAAGCGGTCGAGATGCACTGCCACCACATCATTAATACCTATCCGAGTTCGAAGTACGCCGGCAAGGCTCGCGGACTGTTGAGTCTGCTGCCGGAGTACAAGGAGCAGAATACCCTCGTGCTGGCGATGCAGCACATCACGGCCGACGATATTCCTTCGATCGACAATATGCCGTCGCAGACCGCGGAAGCTCCGGCGATGCCGTCGCAGCGTCCGCAACCACAGTCGCAGCCAGCGCCAGCTCCAGCACCGACAACGCCGGAACCTCAGGAAGAAGCCAAGCCGCGGTACTTCCCCTCGTGGGGAATTCCCAAGTTGAAGCCGATTCCGATCCCAGGTTTCCAGGGCGACGAGCCGGCTCCGCCGGAACCGGAAGATGCCCCGCCGTTCAATCCGAGCCCCGGCGAGAAAGCCCCCGGGCGTGCGACGCTGACACTGGGCGAAGAGCCGCAGAAATAGTGTGATTAGAGGTCATGACCCGTCGAGATTTTTTGAATCTGTTCAGCTGTCTGGCCGTCGGCGCGGTCGCCGGCTGCGGCTACAGAATCGGCGGGCCGTATGATCCCGAAGTGCGGTCGGTCCACGTGCCGATTTTTACCTCGGACCTGTTCCGGCGTAATATCAACATCGAATTGACCGAAGCGGTCCAGAAAGAGATCCGGGCCCGCACCCCGTTTCAGATCTCATCGGCCGAGCATGCCGACACCGTGCTCATTGGGCATGTGGTCGAAGTCCGCAAGGACGTTCTTGGCGAAACCGCCTTCGACGATCCCCGTCAGCTCCAGCTCGGGATCGGTGTCGAAGTACTGTGGGAAGAGAACCACACCGGCCAACTGTTGGCCCGCCATCAGGTTCCGATCGATGCCCCGACGCGACAACTGCTGATGCAGGCGAACTTCGCCCCGGAAGTCGGTCAGTCGCTCGCCACCGCCAAGCACGAAGCCATCACCCGCCTGGCCCGCCGCATCGTCGATCTGATGGAAATGCCCTGGTAAAAGGCCAACAGCTCGCTGGCTGGGATAGCCGCATGCGTATCGCAGCAATTGGACGCTCGGTGGAGGCGTCGACTCCCGCTGTCATTTCATCATACGATGAGCGGTTCGTGCTCACCTCAACCCGACCGGTAAGCGAGGTTGTTTGATGTTAGGGTCCCTCACTGACGTTTCGGGGTAGGAGGCGAACACTGCGAGCTGTGTCTGCGGTTGTTCCCAGGCGACAGAATTTCCTTCAACCGGAGCACGGCAACCTCTTTGGCCTTCGCTTCGACCTCGACGGTAAGGTCGAGTTCTTTCCAGCAGTCGGGGAAGTCGGCGATGTCGATGAAGTCGTGATGCCGCCGCGGTTTCGGGCCGTTCCAGCCTTCGAGTGGGCTGGAGATGTGGAACAGCGGCTCGCGGTTCTTCCAGGTGGCCAGAGCATGCACGGTCGCTTCTTCGATGGAGTATTCATCCGGTCGACAACGATGATGATGCACGTCGTAAACGAACGGAATTCCCTCTGCACGGCATAACGAAAGCAGGTCAACGGGAGTGTAGGTGACATCGTCGTTCTCGACGGTCAGTCGTTTGCGGGCCCGGGCAGACAGCCGGTTCAGATTGCGGGCGAACTCCGAGAGTGCGAGCTGCTTGTCGCCGAAGGCTCCCCCGCCGTGAATATTGATGACATCGGCTCCAATCCACGCGGCAACCTCCGCCTGATACTCGATCTCCTGCAGCGAACGCTCGACGACCTCCTCTTTCTGGGAGTTGAGGACCACAAACTGATCGGGGTGGAAACAGGTGCGCAGATTGTGCTTTCGCGAAAATGTTCTGCACTGTTTGAAGCGAGCGACGATCGTTTCGGCCTCGGGAAGTTCGGCCATGTTGTAGCCGCACTCGGCGTGGGTTTTCAGCGGCAGGATCTGACTATTCACCCGAAAGCAGCCGATGCCGTTCGCGGCACAGAACTGTAACGCGGCATAGAGGGCATCGGCGTTCGACAGGCAAAGTCGACTCAGTTTCTGCAGAGCATCAGCCCGTTCCATTTTGCTCACCGCAGCCACGGTGGTCGTGCAGAACTTGATCGGTTCATCGCGGAAGGTGCAACAGAGGCCGAACCGAATCATATCCGAGCCCAGTTCATGGCCATGATCGACAGTTGGAGCACTGTCGCGATCGACACCCACGTCAGGTACGGAAGCTGTGCCAGAGCGATCCAGCGACTGTGCTGCCAGACGGCGAACATCATCCAGATGATCGTCGCCCACACGATCACGATATCAACCGTCGCCAGCGGAATGCTCTGCAGCCCGAACATCAACGGTGTGAAACTGAGGTTCGCGACGAGATTGACCACAAACGGAATCGCGACTCGAACAGGCCATTTCCGGCGAGCTGTCTGCACGAAAACATAGCCGAACGTGACGATGATGATCGGATACAGGATCTGCCACATGAGCGAGATCGTCGCGGGAGCCGGCGTCCACTCCGGTTTGGCAAGGCTCTGATACCATTCCATCCACGACATGGGAGCGAGAGTTTCCTGTACGAAAGAGTGAGTTCAAGAAACTCGATTGTAGATCGCCAGTCGTCGGATTAAACCCGGTTTCTGAAGCCAGCCGGAAGAGAATCAGAAGATCCAAGCTATTGCGCGTAGCTGATCATCGCAGTGACCACGGCAGCGAGAATCATCAGGACAAAAGCGAACTGGAGGAGAATTCCCAGCAGAACAGCGGTGAGTCCCATGGCCCGGCTCCCCGGACTGCGATGCCGTGTCCAGATCACCGGCAGACAGCAAACGATGGCAACCAGCGGACTGAGAAACGTGGCGATGAGAGCAGCTTGTCCGAGGAGATCGGGGACCCGCGTCCATCCAGCGAGGACAAGTGCAAAAAAGCTGAGAAGCGGACTGAAGAACGCGATCCACCAGACGGCAGGGCGGATGCCGATCGCAATCACCGGCGTTGACTCGGAAAGGGGAGTACTCATCGCAGGACTCCATTCGGATTTCCGCGGTTATTCGTCAGGGACTTCCAGGCGACAGCAGCCGAAATCGAGATGCTGCTTTCCACCGCGGCTGACTGCCGAGACATCCGGATGCAGCCGGTAGAGCACGAAGCGGCCCTGTTTCGTCTTCTCAACCAGCCCGGCGTGATACAGGATGCCGAGATGATGGGAGATGTTGACGATTTCTTCGCCGAGACTCGCCGCGATCTCCGTCACGGTTTTCTCGCCATCCCGCAGCAGGTCCACAATTCGCACCCGAATCGGTTCGCCCAACGCCTTGAGCTTTTCCGCACACAGTTTCGATTGAAGCCGATCCTCAGTCACGAACTTTACCCGCTCTCCAGGACTTTCTGTTACCGTCGTGCTCGTCGGAATCCGTGGGGATCGGCGAAGCACGATGGATAATACCAAGAGAAAGTGAGCCGAGACAGGTTGAACCCGGAATCTTTCCACCGGAGTGCAAAGCGACGCTCATTTTTATTCTTGGAATCAGCAACCGGGCTCATCGCGGTTTCCCGTTTCACGGAGATCCAGGCCCGTGGCATTCCTGCCGTATTGGTCCGAAGTTTGCGTTTCATCCGCTTTGCAGTCCGCTGTCGCTGAATAACACAGCGTTGAAGCAGCTCTTTCTGGAGGATGACCGATCAGTTTGCTGCCTCAGTGTCCGCTGGGGCGCGGCAGGTGGGGCATTCCAGATGGAATTGCGGCTTCAAGTTTTCCGGTTAAAATTGGAACTGAAGTCCGAATGACTTCGAAGTGTGACAGCCAGCTGCGAATCCGATATTTCACGCACACGTGCACGAAGGGGGAGAGCGATGCTGAATACACCGAAGATGGACGACGTTAGAGAACTGTGCTCCGATGGCGGAGAGCCGTGTGTGTCGATCTACCTGCCCACACACGAAAAAGGTCCGCAGACCCGCGAAGATCCGATCCGCCTCAAAAACTGCGTCACCGAGGCGAGTAAGCAACTGGCCGACTGGGGAATGCCGGGCGGGGAAATTCGGCTACTGTTTCAGCCGTTTGAAGATCTCTACCGCAGCGATGGGCCGGCTGAAGCCCAGGAGTTCTGGCGGCATCAGGGAGGCGGGCTGGCGATTTTCGTGTCGCCCAATCAGGAGCATCGCGTCTTCTCACTGCCCGACGGCGTTCAAGAGCAGACGATCATTGCCCCCCGTTTTCATGTGCTTCCGCTCCTGGGAGCCATTCAGCACGATCGCCAGTTCTGTCTGCTCGATGTCAGCCAAAATCAGGTCCGTCTGTTTGAAGGGTCCCGAACGGGACTCACGGCTGTTGAACTCGATGACCTGCCAGGTTCTTTGATCGAGGTCATCAATGGCCACCAGCAGAAAGGATTCGCTCTGCATTCCTTCGGCGGACAGCCGGGGGCCAAAGATCAGGCAGTTCCGCACGGGCACTACGAACATGACCGCCATGCGGAGTACAAGGAATTCCTGAAAGCGGTCGCTCAGCCGCTGAATGACTATCTTTATAACAGCCATAAGCCGTTAGTCTTTGCCGGGGTCGATGAGCTCTTTTCATACTTCCGTAAGGAATGCGATTATCCGCATCTGATCTCCGAGCCAATTTCGGGGAATCATGATGAGATGAACCCGGCTCAACTCCACACGCTCGCCTGGCCGATGGTCGAGAAGCAGATCGAAGAGGACGAGCAACTCGTTCTCGATCGGTGGGGCGAAGCGCGCACGTCTCCAGCCGGGAAAGAGTCGATCGCCGAGATTCTGATCGCCGCTCAGGACGGTCGCGTTGAAACGCTTCTGTTGCAGGAAGGCCACCCGATCTGGGGAACGTTCGACGAAGAGCAACGCGCCATTTCCAAGGCCGAGGAAAATGGCGCGAGTAACTACGACCTTTGCAACGTCGCTGCCCTCAAGACGCTGAGAGCCGATGGCGAGGTCCGGTTGATTGATGGCGACCAGTCCTTCAGCAAGGAAGGGGTTGCCGCAATCTTCCGCTATTGATTTTCCTCCTTTGGGAAGCGTTAACAGGCTGAGGTCCAGGGCAGGATCTCAGCCTGTTGCATTTGGGAGAGAGAATCAGTTCGTGCTCAACCCGCCATCCAGAACAAAGACGGAGCCCGTCGTCCAGCGAGCTTCGTCGGACGCCAGATAGACCGCCAGAGACCCGACTTCCTCGGGTTCACCGAGCCGACCCATCGCAAACGCTTCGCTGACAAACTTCTCGTAAGCGGCCCGCCGCTCCTCGGAAAAGCTGGCGATCATGTTCTTCGACAAGGTTGTGCGGACCGTGCCGGGGGCAATTGCATTGACGCGAACTCCGGTCGGCCCCAGTTCCAGAGCCAGCGCTTTTGTGAGAGAGTTGATGCCTCCCTTCGTCATTGCATACACCGAAGCGGGCCGGCCTGGAATCAGCCGATGAGCCGAGGTCGAAGAGATGTTGATGACGTTCCCGCCGGCCTTCTGAAGCAACGGAAGCAAGGACTGCGTCAGGACATAGGGCGTAAGCAGGTTCAATTGCACCTGAGCCTGAATCTCAGCAGGAGGGACTTCGGCGAACGGTGTGAAGCGAGCCATCCCCGCGTTATTGACCAGGACGTCGCATTGTTCCCAAGCCGACGCGATCCCGTCGGCGGCGTTTTGAACCTGCACGGGATCGGTCAGATCGGCTGCGGTGCTGCGGACCGTGCCGCCAGCAGCCGTGAGGGAGCGAGCCGCCTCATCGAGTTTGTCTCGGTTCCTGGCGATCAGCCAGACTTCTGCCCCTTCGGCAACGAACGCGGCGGCGATCGCCAGTCCGATTCCGTCGCTGCCGCCTGTGATAACCGCCCGCTTCTGCTCCAAACGACCTCGCTGCTGAGACATACCGCTCTCCCTTTGATGCGTAGAATACCGGAGTCAACTCCGGCGATCTGAACGCCCGCAGGACACGAACATGGAACAGCGGTTCGCTGGCAGTCGTCGGAACCGGCTCAGCCTTTGGCGATGTTCACGAAGACTTTGAGCACACTCGAATCGGAGAGCAATGGCAGCAGTTTCTCGTACTGATCCATGCCGTCGATGGGGTGAGTGAGGATCCGCTCGATAACGCCCGGGTACATCGAAGCCCCGAGTGCCAGATCGGCGATACCCGCCTGGAAGTGACGGAAGTTACCGTTAACCGTACCGAGCAGCAGCTTGTTACCGAGCACCCACTCCAGGTTGATCTTATCCGACTCAATCTCAGTGCTTCGCGATCCACCGGTGACACTGGTCAGCACCAGGGCTCCGTTCAGATTCAGCACGTTCATGCACTGGAAGGCGATCATACTGTTGCCGGTCGCTTCGATAATCAGGTCGGGACGACCATGTTCGCGGGCGACATCGTGCAGGCTCTGATCTTTCGTGCTCACATACTGAGCCCCGAAGCTCTCGGCGATCTCCGCTTTGAGATTCCCTTCGGCCGGGCTGCGGGCGATTGTGCAGACATCGAGCCGACGAAGCTTGAGCATCATCGTGGCAAGCAGACCAATCTGACCGGCTCCCATCACCCAGGCCTTTTTCGGTTCCCAGACCTGCAGACGTTGCTGGGCGGCATAAGCCTGTTCGATGGCCTTGGCACAGACACTGGCCGGCTCGGCCAGCACGCCCAGGTTCTTCAGAGCCCCCGGGTACTTCACGATGAACTCGGCATCGTCGACGAAGTATTCGGTCATGAAGCCGTGCAGCAGATTGATGCCGCGTTCGAAATAAGTTTCTTCGCTCGTAATATCGGAACGGCCGATGCGGTCGTAGATCGATTTGCCCGGGCGGCGAACAGTGCAGGCGACGTAATCGCCCGGCTGCACGTGAGTTACGGCTGAACCAACTTCCTCGACAATTCCGAAGGCCTCGTGTCCGATGACCAGATAGTCGTCGCCAGCCGGGGCTGCTCCATAGAGGGCTTCGTTGATCTCCATATCCGTGGCGTCGACGCCCACCTGGAGAACTTTCACAAGCACGCCGCGACCATTCGGAATATCCGAAATGCTGGGCTTTTCGATGTCCCGCAGGTGCATGGTGTGCGCCTTGCCGGGATGGACGGCGATCGCTTTCATGGGAGGAACTCTCTGTTCTCACTCATCGGCTCAGGCAGGAGCCGGTTGGCTGAATTTCTGCGATTTCAAATCGAAACCGACGGGCTATCATTAAAAAGTGAACGGACCAGAATACAGGAGCCACCGATTGTCGTCCAATGCACCCTTTGAGAAATTCCGAACCGCACCTGCTTCCCGTACGATGACATTGGGAGATCTACGGATCACCGCCGTCTCCGGGGGGACCTATCGCCTCGACGGAGGGACACTTTTCGGTGTCGTCCCGCGCAAACTCTGGTCGAAGCACTTCGAGCCGGATGAGCGAAACACAATTCTGCAGGAAACGAACTGCATGCTCGTCGAGACAGGCAGTGAGCGAATTCTGATCGACACCGGCTACGGCTCGAAGCTGCCGGAGAAGTTCCGGTTTCATCACGCGATCGAAGATGGTGATGCGCTGGTCAAGAATCTGAGTACTCTCGGGATTTCCCCCGAACAGGTCGATCGGGTCATTCTCTCGCATCTGCACTTTGACCATGCCGGCGGAGGAACTCGTCTGGCGGAGGATGGATCTGTCGTGGCGACATTCCCCAATGCCGAATACGTGGTCAACCGCATTGAATGGGTCGCGGCCAACAGTGATGCCGAGGAATTGAAAGGTTCCTACTTCCGGGCCGACTTCGAAGGGCTTGAGAATTCCGGGCAGCTGCGGCTCGTTTCCGATGGCGACGAGATTGTTCCCGGCATCCGCGTCTGGCAGACCGGCGGACATACCTTGGGACATCAGTCGATCATTCTGGAAAGCGGCGATGAAGGGGCAGTTTACGCAGGGGACATCTGCGCCACGGCTGCCCATTGTCCGATGGCCTGGTGCATGGCTTACGATATGTATCAGCTGGAGACTCGCCAGAACAAACTGAAACTGATGGAACTGATTGAAGAGCGAGGCTGGTGGCTGCTGTTCGATCACGATCCGTATCAATGGGGAGCGATGGCCGAGCGATGAACGAAACGCCTGGAGTGAAGTCTGGTCGCAGGAAACTGCTGCGGTTTGCTCTGATTTTCGTCGTAGCGGGCGGACTGGCCATTGCCGCCCGACTGGCCATGACCCCCGAACGTGAAACAGGAGTGGATGGGATGACGCTGAAACCTTGCCCCGACACTCCCAACTGTGTGTCGACTCAGGCGACCCGCGAGTCTCAGCAGATGGAGCCGATTCCCTTTGAAGGGTCGGCCGACGATGCTCGCAGGCGCCTTAAGACGATTGTCGAGTCTCTGCCTCGGACTAACGTCGTTGAGGAGCGGGACAACTACCTGCACGCCGAGTCTCGCAGCCTGGTCTTCCGGTTCGTGGATGATGTCGAGTTCGTCATCGATGAATCCGCCAGTGTCATTCACTTCCGCGCCGCCTCCCGCCTTGGTACGTACGACTTGAATGTGAATCGTAAAAGGATGGAGAAGATCCGCCGCAAGTTTGAAGCCGCTTCCTGAGCATCCGCCTTGCCCCCTCTGGAGAGACGTCTACAACGAAAGAGTGTCGTTGTTTCGCGTCTCTCGCTTTCCGGGGAAGGTTTCATGTTCAAAAAACGCATTCTGGCCAGTGTGGCTGCTGTTCTCGCTTTCGTTGTCGCCGCCGGGTTTGGACGAGCCGGTGACAAGATTTCCGATGAAGTTCTGGAAGCCGCCAGCATTCTGAAGAAGTCGCTGCAGGACCGTTCGTTGAAAAAGTCCTCGACGATGGAGGACTGGCAGGCGGTGGTCGACGAGGCAGCGGCCGCGTTACCGGACGATCATTACGGAAGAGCCATGCTCAACAACGCGGTCGAGCGTGCGCAGCGACAGTCGACGGAAAGCGAGATGGTCGAGCGCATGCGGCAGGAGCTCGAATGGACGCGCGAATCACTGACGTTCGTCCCGGTCGACGAAGGCGAGCTGCCTCAGGGATTTCCTGAGATCACTCCGGTCAACGTGATCGAGGTGAAGTCTTATCCCG
This sequence comes from Planctomycetaceae bacterium, assembly GCA_017795105.1. Classification (GTDB taxonomy): domain Bacteria; phylum Planctomycetota; class Planctomycetia; order Planctomycetales; family Planctomycetaceae; genus Rubinisphaera. The sequence continues at coordinate 2,068,820 of CP051247.1, read as the reverse complement.
CGTATCGAATTGCGCGAGCTGGGATGACGAACGGGGATAACGGAACCTTCATGAGGCTTTTCGGCCACATCAAGCGGAATGACATCGCCATGACTGTTCCGGTCGAGATCAATTACGAATCGACCGGAGCCGGTGCGGATCAGGAGTCGATGGCCTTTCTGTATCGCAGGCCGGAAATGGGCAGCACGGGGGCCGACCCGGCCGACGGTCGCGTTGAGGTGGTCGACGTTCCGGCCGGAACGTTCATTTCGATCGGCTGCCGCGGCAAGACCAGCCGTAGCCAGATTGACTTTGCGGTCAAGCGGCTTGAGGAATGGCTGGCGACGCAAGGTACGGAATATGAAGCAGCTGGAGCGATGCGGACGATGTCTTACAACAGCCCGTTCGTGTTGCCGTTCAACCGTTACTTTGAAGTCCAGATCCCTGTCAGGAAGGTCGATAACGAGAGCTGAGCCGTTCGGCTCATCGCGGCCTTTCGAGCCGCTTCCCCAGGAAGGAAACTGATAAGACCAGTCCGGCGAAATAATCTTTCAAGGCTCGCCGGGCGGGTTCTTTTTACTTGTACATTTGCGTAGACACATTTAGATTCATTTTTGTCAGAAATCAGAATCATTCTGAATCTTTTACGCGAATCGATTATCACCATTCGGTGTTAAAACGGGACACGAAGCGTCTTCGGTCCGTTTCATATCCTTTCTGGAGTGTGGTTCCATGGAATCGCGTCATGCTCTGTTTTCGCGTCGTTCATCAGTTCCCCGTCCCGCGTTCACCCTTATTGAGCTTCTCGTTGTCATCGCCATCATCGCAATTCTGGTCGCTCTGCTGCTGCCAGCTGTCCAACAGGCCCGAGAAGCCGCCCGTCGCTCCAGTTGTAAGAACAATCTGAAACAAATCGGCGTCGCTCTCCACAATTATCACGACACGCACTCGGTGTTTCCCCCAGGGCAGATGCGGGGGTATCGCTCTTCTCCGACCGCTGGCGAGTTCGGAAACGGAGCCGCCTGGAGTGCCATGCTGCTGCCGTTTCTGGAGCAGGGAACGATTTACGATGCGATGAACTGGCAGATCGGCCTGTTCGAAGGCACTAACAAGACCCTGATCACCAGCCTTGCTCCGGTTCCCGTCTTCCTCTGCCCCAGTGACTCGGAGCGACCCGTTCGCGGTTCGATCCATGCCAACACCACGACAAACTACGTGTCATCGGCTCCCCGAATGAGTTACTTCGGCAGCTCGGGCTCGTTCAACAACTGGAGCGACAGCACGAGCACGAAGCTGTCGGGCGGCTTTTTCACAATCGATCCGGCTCCCGCCTCGACCATGGCGTCGATCAAAGACGGGACTTCGAACACGATCGCAGTTGGCGAAGCGTCGGGATCGGTCTGGACCGGCGGATCCTTCCTCGGGGTTCAGCACAGCACACAGACGATCGGCGGAGCAGACAACGCCTGTTGTCAGGACTGGTTCCTGAAGATTGCTCTGTATCCGATCACGAATAAGGGGCCAGTTTCAACTTATGCCTCTTGGCGGTTCGGAAGCGAGCATGATGGCGGCGCCCAGTTCGTCATGGCTGACGGATCGGTTCGTTTTATCTCCGAGAACATCAACCACATTCTGGAGAAGACCAACAACGATACGTCGACGGTGAAGCACGAAGCCGTTCATGGAGCCGGCTGCCTCTGGCGGGCTGAGGCGAACTCGTGTGCGACATCGCCTGGCGACTTTGACAATAAAACCGGACTGGCCAATCACTTCGGTGTCTGGCAGCGACTGCATCACAAGCGGGATGGTCTCGTAATCGGCGAATTCTAACGACAAGATTCAACGCGGACTGCATTCAGGTCTCCCCATTCCCGGCGGGATCCGGTTCGCGGCTCAACGGAATCATGACTTGGTCTGAAGAAATCTCAGGACGGTCATTCACACGACATGTCGTGTCGGATGACCGTCTTTCCTTTCATTCTGGTTTATCGATCTGATCGCCCGCTCTTCGAGCAGCGATCTTTTTTCGTTTCTGGCCGCGTGGTTTCTCACGCAGCCTCGCCCGTTTCGGGCCGTTGAGTGAGTTCAACTCCAGTCTTCATATGCTCTGATCTGAATTCCTTACGCATTCTTATTGCGATTCCCGTTCCCATCAGAAAAGGAGATGACGCCGAAGATCTCTTAACGGGTTGGAAACCCTGTCAGGACGCTCTGTCTGAATGCGTTCTGTCTTCAAACACCTTCAGACGCAACTGTTTTTCAAATACTTCATGAAAGGGGCCCTCATGGTCACCAAACGTTGCGCATTTACATTGATCGAACTTCTTGTGGTCATCGCGATCATCGCCATTCTGGTTGCTCTACTCCTTCCGGCTGTTCAACAGGCTCGCGAGGCGGCTCGACGAAGTTCCTGCAAGAATAATCTGAAGCAGTTCGGCCTCGCCCTGCACAACTACCACGATACACACTCAGTCTTTCCACCCGGGCAAATTCGCGGCCGGAATTCGTCTGTTAACTTGGAGTACGGTAACGGATTCAGTTGGGGATCGATGCTTCTGCCTTATCTCGAGCAGGGTGCGATTTACGATCAGTTAAATTTCGAAATCGGCGTCTTTGAAGGAGCTAACAAGACATTAATTCAGAGTTTGGGGCCCATCGATGTAGCGCTTTGTCCAAGCGATACGGAGCGACCTCGACTGCGTAACATCCATGCTTCCACGACACCCAATTACGTATCATCGTTGCCGAATTTGAGCTATTTCGGGAGCTCGGGAGCATTCAACAACTGGAGTGACAGTACCAATACTAAGCTCTCCGGGGGCTTCTTCACGATTGATCCGGCTGCGCCGTCAACCATGGCATCCATTAAGGACGGCACTTCGAACACCATCGCCATCGGCGAAGCTTCCGGGTCGGTTTGGGGCGGGGGGTCGTTCCTGGGCGTTCAGCACAATACCCAGACGATTCCGGGCGCGGATGTTGCGTGTTGTCAGGACTGGTTCCTGATTTACGCTCTGTATCCAATTACCAACCAGGCGCCCGCTCCTTACGGGGCCAGCATTCGCTTTGGTAGCGAACACGACGGCGGGGCCCAATTCCTGATGGCAGACGGAGGTGTCCGCTTCATCTCCGAGAACATCGACCACATTCTCGAGAAGACCGATCTGGACGCGAACCATAAAGCCGCCAATGGAGCCGGCTGCCTCTGGAGGACTGACAACAATCAGGCCTGCGGATCTGGTGGTTCCGGGCAGTTCGATAACAAAGCGAACCTTTCGAATCTGATGGGCGTCTGGCAGCGCCTGCATCATAAACGGGACGGACTGGTGATCGGAGAGTTCTAGATCTCATCATCGTTCGGCAACGGACAATCTGTATTTGTTTTCCGGAAGACTGAAGCACGGAAGGAGGAACGAGAAAAACTGGTTTTCCGGCCACGGGCCGGCGTGCAGAGCTGACCGAACTCTCAGTCGGCTCCGCACGCATTTTCATTCATGTCGCACATCGCCGCATATTTTCTTGTGCATATCACGAAGGACACGACAATGATCTCAAAGCGTCGCGGATTTACATTAATCGAACTTCTTGTTGTTATCGCGATCATCGCCATCCTGGTAGCGTTACTCCTGCCAGCCGTGCAACAGGCGCGCGAAGCCGCCCGCCGCAGTTCCTGCAAGAACAACCTGAAACAACTCGGACTGGCTCTCCACAACTATCACGACACCCACCGTGTCTTCCCGCCGGGACAGATCCGAGGTCGAATGACGAGCCCGACGCGGGAAATGGGCGGCGGTTTCAGCTGGGGCTGTATGCTGCTTCCTTACCTGGAACAGGGGGCCATCTACGATCAGATGGATTTCACGATCGGAATCTTCGAGGGGAGTAACAAGACTCTGATCCTTGGACTTGGGCCGATCGATGCCGCTCTTTGCCCCAGCGATACCGAACGCCCCAAACTGCGGTCCGTCCATGGCAGTACAACGCCGAACTACATGTCGTCGTTGCCGAATACCAGCTACTTCGGATCATCCGGAGCCTTCAACAACTGGAGTGACAGCACGAATCCGCGATTGTCAGGCGGGTTCTTCACCATCGACCCGGCTGCGCCATCTAAGATCGCCACGATTAAAGACGGAACTTCAAACACCATCGCCGTCGGAGAAGCATCGGGTTCTGTCTGGGCGGGCGGGTCGTTCCTGGGGCTTCAGCACAACACGCACTCAATTGGCGACGCCGATCCTGCCTGCTGTCAGGACTGGTATCTGAACTACGCGCTCTACCCGATCTCGAACAGTCTGCCGGTTCCTTATGGAGCGAACATTCGCTTCGGCAGTGAGCATGACGGCGGAGCACAGTTCCTGATGGCCGACGGCAGCGTTCGTTTTCTCTCGGAAAACATCAACCATATCCTCGATACGACCGGGGCCGACATGTGGCACAAACCGGAAAACGGAGCCGGGTGTCTCTGGCGAAACGGAGCTGGCGGCTGTGCCGATGGCTCGACCGGAGCGTTCCGGGACAAAGCGGCTCTGGCCAACTACATGGGTGTCTGGCAGCGACTGACCCACAAACGGGATGGCCTCGTGGTGGGTGAGTTCTAATCTGGTCCTGTTCATGACTGCGGGACATGAAATGGCCGCAGTCAATCGTTCCTCTCTGATAATGGGCGACGCCTGCCATGCGAGTGTCGCTCATTGTCCGTTTTCAGGCCCGGGCGAGTTCCAGTTTTCGATTGAAATCCAGGCCCTCGGTTGCGGGTGAAAGCCAACTGGGCGACCAGCGGGATCGGTCGAGCAGGAATCTTTCGTGCGGGAGCCGCAAATTTGTTGACATCCTGATTTGTCCGTGGTGATAATCTGCATCGTTCATCGGCCCTGATTCCGAGCCGATTGAATTCCATTTCCCTCCGGAATCATCCTCCCTTTTCTCTCCAGGATTCGTTCGATGAAACGCCGCGGTTTTACTCTCATTGAATTGCTTGTGGTGATTGCAATCATTGCGATCCTCGTTGCTCTGTTGCTTCCGGCCGTCCAGCAGGCCCGTGAGGCAGCACGTCGCTCGAGCTGTAAAAACAACCTGAAACAGCTGGGACTGGCTCTGCATAACTACCACGACACTCACTCGACGTTCCCTCCCGGTCAGATTCGCGGCTTCTTCGACGTTCCGAACTCGACGACCGACCAGGAATTCGGCAACGGATTCAGCTGGGGAGCGATGCTGCTGCCGTTCATTGAACAGGGACCGACTTACGACCAGCTCGATTTCAGGCTCGGCGTCTTTCAGGGAACGAATAAAACGGCCATCCAGTCGCTCGTTCCGCCGCCGGTGATTCTCTGCCCCAGCGATACCGATCGCAGCGCCCGTCGAGCCTTTCACACCAACGGCAACCTGAACTACATGTCTTCGGTTCCGAGTACGAGCTACTACGGATCGACTGGGCCATTCAACTGGAGCGACAGCACGAACATTCGGGCTTCAGGCGGGTTCTTCACAATTGATCCGGCTCCGGCTTCGACAATGGCTTCGATTAAAGACGGCACCTCGAACACGATTGCTGTCGGCGAGAAGGCCGGTTCAGTCTGGAACGGCGGTTCGTTCCTGGGAGCGAACAGCTCTGCTCAGATTCAGGGAGGATCGGACTTCGCGAGCAGCCAGGACCATTACCTGAACTACGCCCGTTATCCGATTCAGAATTCGCCGGTCTCGGTCTACACCAACATCCGTTTCGGCAGCGAACACGATGGCGGAGCTCAGTTCCTGATGGCCGATGGTTCCGTCCGGTTCATCTCCGAGAACATTGAGCATATTCTTGAGAAGACCGGAAACGATACCGCCGTGCCGCCGCACAACGCCGCCATCAAAGCGGGCTGTCTGTTCCGGAACGAAGCGAATTCCTGCGGCGACAACCCGGGATTCTTCTCGAACAAAACCGCTCTGTCCGGCGTCATGGGCCTCTGGCAGCGTCTGCATCACAAGAATGACGGTCTCGTGATCGGCGAGTTCTAGAGCGGATCGCTCTACCGCAGTTCCGCATATGATCGGGTTATTGCCTGAAACGCGGCAACTGATGCGGACAGGGCGTTTCCACAGAAACGTAGACTGCACTCGACTTTGCTGTAAGTCGTCTGCGGTGTTCAGATTCCGACAAAAACGGCCCGTTGCCCCGGCAGCGGGCTTTTCTATTGATTCCGCCCCGCTTTTCCAGTCGATACGATGCGAAGAGGCACCTGTTGCGCCAGCAAATCGACCGTTTCGTTCGTAGCAGGTGAGAACGCCGTCTGGTCCCGACCGACGGAACAGGAATCAGAAAAGTCACCGGCCGTCGGATCGGGTCTGCATGATCAAGGTCAATCACCTTTCCAAGCACTTCGAAGACCTTCGCAAAGGGCGTGTCTACGCTCTGGAAGATGTCTCGTTCGAAGTGCGCCCGGGCGAGATCTTCGGGCTGCTCGGCCCGAACGGAGCCGGGAAAACAACGTGCCTGCGGATTCTCAGCACGGTGCTCAAACCGTCTTCCGGCGAGGCGATCGTGGCGGGGTTCGATGTGGCCCACCACCCGGCGGAAGTCCGCCAGAACATTGGGTTTATGTCCGGCAATACGGGCATTTACGACCGGATGACGGGCTGGGAGCTGGTGGAATATTTCGGCCGCCTCTATGGTTTGCCGGAAGATTTGCTGCAGCATCGGCTGCATGAAGTCTTCGAGACGCTCAAGATGGAGGATGTCCGGGACGTACTCGGATCGAAGATGTCGACCGGGATGAAGCAGAAGGTCTCGATCGCCCGGACAATTGTCCATGATCCGCCGGTGTTGATCTTCGACGAGCCGACATCGGGGCTCGATGTGCTGGTGGCCCGGGCGCTGCTCGAAGCGATCGATGCGCTCCGCTCTAAGGGGAAGTCGATCATCTTTTCGACGCACATTATGCGGGAAGTCGAGAAACTGTGTGATCGGGTGGCCATCATTCACAAAGGGCAGATCCTGGCCTCGGGAACAATTGAGGAGCTTTCGACCCGGTATCAGGAGCCGGAGATGGAAGAGTTGTTCTTCGATCTGATCCGGCAGGCCGATGGAGACGCGTTGGAACTCGAATAGAGAGATGGCATTTTTCGCGAGTCGGGCATTTGATTACAATCAGACTTCCGGCGAGAACAGGACCAGGGACGAGACGGGTACGGGAACCGGATGACGTGGCGTAACATACGATTGATCTTCTTCCGGGAAGTTGCCGATCAGCTTCGTGATCGCCGCACGCTGTTCATGGTGGTAATTCTGCCCCTGCTGCTTTATCCAGCCATGGGCATCGGGATGATGCAGATGACGCTGCTCTTCTCCGAGCAGCCGCGGACGGTTGTCGTGCTTGGTGCGAAATCGCTGCCCAGTCCGCCGCTGTTGTCGCAGGACGGCAGCCGAATTCTCGATCAATGGTTCGTGACCGAAGGCGACTCACAAACGCTGCAGATTGTCTCCGATTTGCCGGAAGACGACGAGGTCGGCCCCCGCACGCCATCTGAACTGGAGTCGCTGCAACTGGCTCGCGAGATCCGGCTGAGGCTCGACGAACTCAAGCGGCTGCGGGATGAAGTGCAGTCGCTGACTGAGAATGACTCCGAAGTGGTCGCCATGAAGCAGGGGCAGATTGAGTCTCTGCTCGAGGAAATCGCCGAATACTTCGCTCGCGCCAATATCCAGGTGCTCATCGTTATTCCGGATGGCTTCGACGAATACATCCGCCGCGAAAATCAGCGGCTGGCGGCTCGGGAGCCCAGTGTCGAAAACGAACCGCGTCTGCAGCCAACGATCATTCGGAATTCGGCCAATGAGAAGTCGCTGATCGCCTATGGCCGCGTTCGGGAAGCATTTGATAACTGGGAACAGGCCGTCTTGAGCGAACGTCTCGCTCTGGCCGATCTGCCTGCGGATCTCACTCAGCCGATCAACGCCGAGCGGGTCGATCTGGCGAAAGGCGAGGAACTCGCCGCGAACGTCTGGAGCAAGCTGTTCCCGGCGATGCTGGTTATCATGGCGATGACCGGGGCGTTCTATCCAGCCGTGGATCTGGGAGCCGGGGAAAAAGAACGCGGCACCATGGAGACGCTGCTGATCTGCCCGGCTTTGCGGAGCGAGATCGTGATCGGCAAGTTCCTGACCGTGCTCCTCTTCAGTCTGATCACGGCATTGCTGAACCTCGTCAGCATGGGCGTGACCGGTCTGCATGTGCTGAATACCGCGGGCGGGGGCGAACTCTCAGCCGTGGGCGATGTCGCCATCCCGGGGATGGAAGTCCTGATCTGGGTCGGCATTCTGGCGATTCCCCTCGCGGCTCTGTTCGCCTCGCTGAGTCTGGCCTTCGCTCTGTTCGCCAAGAGTACCAAAGAAGGGCAGTATTACCTCACCCCGCTGCTGACCGTGACAATGGGGCTGACGGTTTTCTGCCTCTCCCCGGCCGTGGAGCTGACGCCGTTTTACAGCCTGATCCCGGTCATGGGACCGGCTTTGCTGCTCAAAGGGATGCTGCTGACCTCGAATGCCCAGCCGGGGTTGATGTGGTATGTGCTGCCCGTGCTGATCAGCAGCTTTGCTTACAGTGGACTCGCACTTGCCTGGGCGATCGACCAGTTCCAGCGGGAAGAAGTGTTGTTCCGGGAAGCGGAGCGGTTCAACGTCCGTCTGTGGATTCGTCATCTGCTGCGCGATAAAGAATCGATCCCGAGTTTTTCGGAAGCGATTTTCTGTTTCGTCATGATCATGTTGCTGCAGTTCGCGCTGTTGAAGACGTTCGGCAGTGCGCTGCAGAATGCGCCTGCAGGACAAGAAAGCTGGACGATGCTGCGGCTGCTGGTCGTCCAGCAGCTGGTGATCATCGCCTGTCCGGCGTTGTTCATGGGCATTCTACTCACCAGTAACCCGCTCTTTACGTTCCAGCTGCGTTTGCCGAAGTTGAAGTATCTGGCTCTCGGTCTGTTGCTGCCGCTGCTGTTGCATCCGGTCGTCGTCGAACTGGCGATGCGACTGGCGTGGTTCTTCCCGTCGTTGCCGCCGCACGCTCAGGCAGCGCTGTCGACGATGTCAGACGGCAGTGTGCCCTGGATCTGGTTGATTCTCGCATTCGCGGTCGCCCCGGCCATCTGCGAGGAACTCGCGTTTCGCGGTTTCATTCTCTCCGGATTCCGACATTCCGGTCGCCATGTCCTGGCGATCACCCTTTCCGGGATCCTGTTCGGCGTGATGCATATGATTCCGCAGCAGGTGTTCAACGCGGCTCTGCTGGGAGTGCTGCTGGGCCTGTTGGCGATCAAGAGCGGCAGCATTCTTCCGAGCATGCTGTTCCACTTCGTCAACAATGCCCTCGGCGTGCTGCACGGAAATCTGGGGACGATTCGCGAGCAGGGCGATTGGGCCGGTAACTGGGCGCAGCAGTTGACTGTGACGTCCGAACTGGGAACGACCTATCGGCTTTCCGTCGTCCTCATCGCGGCTCTGCTTGCAGGCCTGCTGATCGCCTGGCTGATCAAACAGCGAACCGTTCCGATGCCGGTCCGACGACGCGAGGACACCGCAGAGTAACGTCGCACGACAGCCATCCGGCTTTCAGGTGACTGTATCTCTACTCCAGTGGAGATGAGATCTCGAGCAGATCGACGGCGGGGCGGTTGTTGCAGAAGATGGTCGCGAGCCGGCCGTAGGTGACCGTGCCGACATCGCAGTTGAAATGCTTCGCCAGCGTCGGACCGCACTCGACGCGCAGGATCGCACCCAGGTCGATGTGCCGCAGCACGTTGTGCGTGATGAGAACCCGGCCGAGCGGCGTCTCTTCGGCGATGATCTCGTTCTTCACCTGATCGGTGACGTACTGAAAGTTGAAGCGGACGATGCCGAACTGAACGACCTTGTCGGTTCCTTCCTTGTTCAGCAGGATTTTCCGGCTGTAGTTCGATTCGTCCGGATTGCGATCGAGCACCTGCACTTCGACCTGACAGTGATGGTAGTTCTCCATCGTCACGGTCATGTGATGCTCGTGCACGAGCATGCTCTTGTAGGGTTCGGGCGTCGTCGACCCCGGAACGTGTTCGGCTCCCTGGAGCAGGGGAGGCTGATCCGGAAACAGGTCGAGCAGAGACTGCAGTTCAATCAGTGCGTTCACGGGCAACCACTACGTTTCAAATGGCGTGGGGTGGACTCGTTGATGCCGAATAACCTAACGGACTGCTCGACAGATGTCATGGACAAATCAATTCCGGTGGCTGCTCCCGGGCGGTTCGCCGCAGTGATTCGAGTTGCGACGATTATGCGGACAGGAAGCCGATCGTCCCTCAACTCCGATTGCGGCCTTCCGAAAGGGGCCACACAGAATTAGGTATACCGAATCTTGCGGTACTGCGGTTCGAAGTATTCCGGCAGAAGGCTGTCGACCTGCAACAGCCCTTTTCGTGTCAGACGCACGGTCTGGCCGTCGACTTCGAGGTAGCCGGCTCGTTCCTGATTTCCAAGCGCTTCGGAAAACTCACCGAGAACATCGACGCCGTACTTCTCGTTCATCGGGCCGGTGTCGATCACACCTTCCTTCAAGCGAAGCACGAACTCGCGAATCAACTTCTGGCGATCGGTCGGCACATAAGCCCGATTGATCGGCAGTTCGCCCGACTCGACCAGTTCAATATACGGTTCGAGCTGATCGTTGTTCTGGTAGTGAACCCCCTGGAAGTGTCCGAACGATGAGACGCCGAGTGGAAGGATATCGTGGCCGCGGAAGAGATGATCGCGGTACAGGAAGCGATCGGTTTCCGGGTTCTTGACGAACTCCTGACCAGAAGCGACGCCGTAACCGGCTTCGAGCAATCGGTCCATGGCTTCGCTGACCCAGCGACGCTTGGTTGGCCAGTCGGCAATCGGAGAGGCGGCTCCCGTTTCTTTCATCTCCTGCGAAATAATCGTGTTGTGCGGGAGTTCCATCTGGTAGACGGTGATGTTGTCCGGAGCCAGCTCCAGAGCTTTGTCGATATTGCGGTGCCAGTTCTCGTCGGTTTCGCCGATCATGCCGGCAATCAGGTCAATGTTGACCTGTGGGAATCCGACTTCCTGGATCCAGCCGTAAGCCCGTTCGACTTCCGGTGACAGATGGGCTCGGCCGTTGATCTCGAGGATCTTGTCATTGAAGCTCTCCACGCCGAGCGAGACCCGAGTGATGCCGATCTCTTTGAGCGTCTTGACCTTCTCCAGGTTCAGCGTACCGGGTTCGCATTCGAACGTGACTTCTTCAGCCGTTTCCCACGAGACGGACTGACTGAGTCGATCCCGCAGTTGCAGCAGTTGTTTGGAGCTGAGATACGAAGGCGTTCCGCCGCCGAAGTACGCGAATTCGACGCGTCGGTCCTTCACGCCCGGCAACTCCGAAAGCATCCGGAGTTCATCGTCGATCGCCTGAACGTATCGCTGAATGGTCTTGGCGTTCTGCTGGATGTAGACGCGGAAATAGCAGAACTTGCAGCGTTTGCGGCAGAACGGGATGTGGGTGTAGATCCCGAACGGCACCGATGTGTCGGCAGGGCTCTCCAACGCTTCCCGGGCCTGGGTGATATCGGGCTTATTCCAGACCGAATAGGCGGGATAGTTGCTGATGAAGTAACTGCCGACCTCAGTCTTCGTCGACTCAGTCAGTGGGAGATCGGTAGACATAAACAATACTTTCCAGTCGATTGGATGAGCCGGCGGACAGCGCGGCGTCTTCAGAACAGAGTGCGACTCTTGCGAGCGATTCTGTCCCGGTCACTGTCCGAAGGCAAACAGTTTTCCGTTCGTTTCCGCCGAGCCGATAACCAGAATCTGGCTGCCGACGGCGGGGGATCCCGGGACCTTGCGTCCCAGGCGATATTTCCAGCGTTCTTTGCCACTCTTCAGATCAAGTTCGTAGAGGTGCCCGTCGTCACTGCCGACGAAGACGCGTTCCCCGACGATAACCGGAGAGCTGTCGACCTTTCCACGCGTCGGAAAGGACCAGACTTCTTCGCCGTTGCGGCGGTTAATCGCGTGTACCATCTTGTCGCGCCCGCCGACAACGACAAGTTCGTCCGTCAGGGCCGCTGAAGAGTGATACGGGAAGTCACCGACGGACCCGCGAAAGGCCCAGTCTTTTGTGAGCTGCTTCCAGTTGACCGCAATGACTTCGCTGGCATAGGTGCCGACATAAAGTTCATCGCCCATGATGGCCGGAGAGGCAATCAGGTACGTGTTGAGCGGCATGTGCTTGATCTGTTCGCCAGTCTGAACATCGATCACGCGGAGCTGCTCATCACAACCGGTCACGAATGTGAAGCCGTTCACGATTGCCGGGGTGCAGTTGACGTAACCTTCTGTCTCGAACTTCCACAATTGTTCGCCGTTCTCGGCTTTGAGGCAATACAGGGAATTGTCGTAGGAGCCGAAGATGACCCGGTCATCGATCAGCGAGGCTGAGCTGACGATCTCGCCGAAGGTCTCGAATGTCCACTTCTGTTGACCGGTCTTGCGGTCGATGCAATGGAAGATTCCTTCTTCATCGCCAATAAAGACGGATGCTTCGGTGACCAGAGGAGCCGCTTTGAAACCGGGAGCGAACGTTTTTGGATCGGGATCGCTGATCGATCGATACTTCCAGACTTCCTTGCCGGTTTTTGCTTCGAGGCAAACGACGTAGCCATCGAGAATGCCACAGTAAACGTGCCCATCGTAGATAGCTGGCGTGCCCGGAATCCCGTCGCTGGTCTCGTAGCTCCAGAGCAGCTTCAGTTCGGCGGGCAATGTCGAATCGGCCACGCCGTGCAGCATGTTGCCGTTGCGGAATGAAGGCCAGTTGGCGTTAGTCGCCGGCTCTTCGGCTTTTACGGCAACCGGTCCAGCGACCAGCAGGCAGAAAGCCAGAATCAGACTGTGTGCACCGAGTCTTTGCAGATTCGAGCGAAACCTCAGTTCGTCCATGCGCATTCGTACAACTCCTGCAGACGATCGGGGTCAACCGGTCTTGGATTGAATGTGCCGGTCCACTGGCGGGCCGCTTCTTCGGCCATGATCGGGAACTTGTCCCGTGTCACGCCCGCCTGTTCGAGCGTTCCCGGCAGACCGGTCAGTTGGATGAGTTCGGCAATGTGATCGGCCAGTCGCTCTGCGACCTGAGGCGAATCGGCTCGACAGAGTCCGATCGCTTCAGCCAGTTCACCGTACAGCGGACCGACGATTTCACTGTTGAAGCGAACGACGTGCGGCAGCATCACTCCCACGGCGATTCCGTGTACGGTGTCGAAGTGAGCGGTCAGCGGATTGGCCAGAGCATGAGTGGCGCCGAGCATCGATTGTTCAATGGCCGCCCCGGCCCAGTGTGCTCCCAGCAGCATCTGCTCGCGAGCTTTGGGAGAGTCGCCATCGCCGAAGGCTTCGGGAAATGCCTGCGTGAGCAGTTTCCACGCCTGCAGCGAAAACATGGCCGATACGGAGTTCCGTTTCTTTGTGACGAACGTTTCGACGGCGTGACTGAGTGCATCGACCGCTGTCACAGCCGCCACGTTGCGGGGCATTGTCCTCGTGAGATCCGGATCGAGAATCGCGACCCGAGCCGCGGCTTTCTTGTCGCCGCAGGCCATCTTCATGTGTGTGTCGGCATTCGCGATCAGAGCGAACGACTGGGCTTCGCTTCCGGTGCCAGACGTCGTCGGCACGGCGATGAACGGAAGCATCGGTTTGGAGGCTTTCCCGACTCCCCAGTAGTCCTCCATGCGACCGCCGTTGGAGTAAAGGAAGTTCACGCCTTTGGCGCAGTCCATACTACTGCCGCCACCCAGGCCGACGATGAAGTCGATCGTGCTGGTGCCGATCGCATCGAGGCCGCGCTGGACATCGTTGGTCGTTGGATTCGGGTGCACGTCATCGAAGCGAATGACATTCAGCCCGGCTTCTTTCAGAGAAGCAATCGCTCGCTGATCGTGACCAGCTGCGGTGAGTCCTTTGTCGGTGATCAGCAGGACATTCGAGCCGTCGTACTCGCGAACGAGTGATCCGAGTCGGTTCAATGTCCCCGCACCGAAGACGACACGCGTCGGGAGCGAAAAATCGAAGGCGACAGGCGCATCGATTGAAGACGTCGGTTCAAGGGAGAGAGTCACGATAATTTTGGCGGGCGTTTGAGGGAGGAAGTCGGATCGAAACGCTCTTGTATTTTACGCGTAAATTAATTCGGAGCAATGCTTAAACGCTCATTCGCTCGGAGAGAGGGCCTGAACGTTCGCTGCCGCTGGACGAAGTGAAATCGTGCTTTCAGAAGTCTGTTTGCCGGCTTTGACCGTCAGTCTGAACGCTTCGTCTGTCGACGCATCGTCCGGAATCTCCAGCGTTGCCGTACTCGAATCGAGGTCCCCGGGGCCGGTCCAGCTCCATTCCACGCGGGTCGGATCGAGCTCTTCCAGAAAGTGGCCATGCTCGTTGAACTGCAGAATTCGAAAACTCTGTTGCCAGCCCGCTTCCAGCGTGGCGAACGCCGGAACAATCTGAATGGGACCAGGCGTGACCGAGTCGGCGTCGTTGGCGATCTCCGACAACGGGATCAAGGGATGCGAAATTGCATCGCCATTATCGATCGGTCCCATGGCGATCAGTTGTTCGGAGGTGCGAACATAAAGTCGCTTCTTGGAGATCGCCGGAATGCCGACGATCGGTTCGTTTCGCTCGGCGGTGTAGATCATCTGGCAGGCCGAGTTCGCGCAATCGAATGCCTGCCAGTATCCGTGAGTGCTCGTCGCCAGAAGTTGATTTGCCACCCAGACCAGATGATACCGGGGCGGCATGCTTCGCTGATTCTGCAACTCGCTGTTCTCATCGTTCTGTGAAAGCCGTTGCGGCGAAAACTCCCGATGAAGTCCTTCCCCAATTTCGAGATCGTGTAGTTGCGTGTCGGCTTTACTGGAGTAGACCTGCAGACGATTGGCTGATGACGCCGCATAGATCAGGCCGTCGTGTAACAGGCTTGTCATGTGCTCAGCCGGAGATGGCGTCCAGCTGCCGATCTTCTCGGTCGCTCCGACATCGAAATGACTCTGCAGCGACCATAAGTCGAGATGCCAGTTCCGTTCTGACTGAGCGGTCTGGTTCTGATTGGCTTCGCGAGAAAGAACCAGCAGCTGTCCGTTCTGGAACAGGATCTCGGTCACGATTTTTTCTTTCGACGATTCGTTGTCGTTCAGCGTAAGCTTCCTCAGAGACCGGCCGGTCTGGATCTGCATCAGTTCGACGTTGCCCTGCTGCCCCGGCACCGCCAGGGCAACCTGACTGGCGAGGATGCAGGGGACAGGGGTGGTCAGCTCGAAGGTCTCTCCGACCTTTTGCTCGTGCTGCCAGACGGGCGAACCGTTCCGACGATCGTAGCCGTTGATCAGCACGAGACGCGTGGAGTCTTTGGTCTCGACAAGTTGAGCGACGATGAGCAGATGCTCGTAGACGATCGGGGGAACCGTGTCGATAACACGGGCGTCCTGGAAGGTGGGAGGCAGACTCGAACGCTGCCACATTTCGAACCCATAGTCGGCATCGATGGCGATGAGGTCCTGTCCCATGCCGAGGCAATACAGCTGCCGCCAGATGGGGTCACCCGCGAATTTCGGGAGCGGAGAGGAGTCGTTCTCGTTGAGTTCGATCGAGGGGAGGTCGTATCGAAAGCGAGCCACTGTATCGCGGCCCTGAATGTGCCAGGCCGAAACGGATGACAGAAATCGGGGGGCAGGCAGGTCGGGGCGCTCCTGTGGAGTGTCGGCTCCGTCGGCCTGCGCGGGAAGTTCCTGTTCGGAGCTGCCCCAGTGAAGCACGTAGAGTTTGTCGTTGAAGACCAGCGGATCGGCTGCGGCGGAAAGTCCAACGATCTGCCAGAGTTCCTGACGCTGAGCCGAGGCCTGTGGATCGTCGGAGTCCCAGTCGAGTGTCAGATCTCGTTCGCGGCTGATCCGATTGAACTGGGGCCCGTGATGATGTGGCCAGGACATCGGTTCGACGGCCAGAGCCGGGGACAGCGCTGCCAGGCAATTCGTGAGCAGGAGAATGGCGGCCGGAATCGAGCGGGTCGGAGCGGTCATGAGTCGGCTTTCAGAGCGAGTCCAGTTTCGCAGTTCTCTACAGGATCCTGTTCCCCAGGCCCGGAACGCAAGCAAGCCGCACACAAAATTGCGTGCGGCTTGCTGTCGTTTTTCTTCATGCACCCTTATGGGCTGAACAGTAAACTGTGCAACCTCAGGTGCTGCTCAACTAAGGAGCGGCCGAGCCATCGGTCGGTGCATCGCCAGCCGGAGCCGGTGCCGGAGCAGGTTCGCTGCCTGCGTTATCGCAACCAACGTTAGCCAGGGTGAGGGTGAAACCGAACAGGACGGCCAGTCCCATTTTGAACAGCTGATTCATGTCTGATCCTCTCTGATGTAAGCTTTAGACCCACTGTCTTCGCCGGGGTTTTCAGGGGAGGAACATTCCTCCCTTTTCGGCGGTGCATCGTTCATATCCAACGGATCGTGACGTGCGAAGGTTCATTAGTACTTATGAATTTGTGCATTTCAACTCATCTGGTTCAAGATCTTCATAAATTCGGTGAACTTTTATACGTGGAGTCCGGAACTCTACGCATCTTTCCAGTCGAATGAGCCCCAGGGCCGCCCGGGGGCCGAAACCGGGGATTTGTTTGGACTGCGCATGAAAACAGCCGACTCGTTGCTGAGCCGGCTGTGGGGTCCGTCGCGTTGGGGCGATTTTACTGGACGATGGTGCCTTCCTCCGGAGCAGCCAGTCGCTCAACAGGAGCGGTCTCTTTCGGCTCCCGCAGCAGGTCTTCCTCGATGCCGATTGACAGGGTGCCTTTCTGAGCCTGCTTGCTCAGGTCGGCTGGCTTTTCGGCAGTCTGCTTGGGCGAAATTGGCTTGGCGTCCATCTTCTCATCGTCGATGCGAACTGGAGCCGGGAAGTTCTCGGCGGTCCTGGTTGGCTCGGTTGTTTCTTTGGCCGGAGCATTGACCAGCGGGCTGGCTTCGGGAGTCGTGGTCGGAGACGTCGGCTGGACATCGTGTCGCGGCCATTCCACTCCGGTGACCCGTTCGCGATACAGGACCAGGGCACTGACAGCGTGATACAGCGGACCGCACTCAGCCGATTCGTCCCGGTACTTGATGAGCCGCTCGGCGATGTAGCGGATTCCGTTTTCGATCCAGGGATCGTTCAGCTGCTTCTTGTCGGCAGCGACCACAATCCATTCCATCATGTGGCCGGTCGAGGCGATCTGTTCGCTGAACGACTTCGGATAGCCGTAGCCTCGGAAGTAGTTCGTCGGGAAGGAACCATCGGGGCGCTGCAGCGATCGTGCGGCCACGAGATAACGGTTGATCTTCTGGTCGGCCTGCATCCAGACGCCGCGAATCGTTCCGCCGCGGCGAACGTGATTGTTGCGGGCAGCGGCGAGGGCGTAGAGATTATGGGTTCCGCCACAGGCCGCTTTGGTGACCTGGGTTTCGATCTGGTTGGCAACCAGTTTCTCGATGCTCCAGGTTTCCCCACGGCGGGTCAGCCAGGTTTCTTCCGATTCGAGGTAGTGTGTCAGGAACCAGAGGGTCCACGTCAGTTCTTCCCGTGGATTCAGGTCGGCCTTGGCGTTGTTGACGATGTCCTGAACGGTGATTGGTCCGCCGTCGGTCTGGAAGGTATGGTCGAGCGGCAGATTGCACATCACCATCAGAGCCAGCGACTGGTTCGGATGACCTTCGAAGTGGTAGGGCGATGTGAACTTGTGAGCCCGACCCCCATGCACGGTTTTCTCGAACCATGGCAGGCCGCGGAAATGTGGGTTGGTGTCGGAGAGCCAGTCGACGGCCGGGACGAGTTTCCCGTCCAGATCGAGCATGAAGTCGCGACGGTAGGCGTTCAGACCATGATAGATCTGCCACGGCGAGTGCTCGTTGGCGACCAGATACCGGCGGCTTGAGATGTCGATCGCTTCGGTAACGGTCTCGATGAGATCCCGGTTCGGGGTCTTCGGCGCCTTGGTTACGATCCGTGGTGAGGCAATGACTCCCTGTTCGGCGGGAGCATAGTTTGGCTCGCGGAATTGGCCCGGCGCGCTGGATGCGGAAACCGAAATTGCGATTAGGAAGGTACAGACGAGATGCTTGTTGATCATCGTTCGAACGGTTTCTCTCAACGGCGGTCTCAGGAACGGCGTAGGCGAGCTAAGGCTGATCGAAGTGCGGCAGCTGCAGGCAAGAGGTACGTCAATCATCGACTGACAGGGGGCGTGCACATTGCCGAAAAACCGGCAGAAGCCGTACAGCTTCCGTTTCGGTCGCTGGTCTCCTGACTGGCCGATACAGCCGTCAAAGTTTCCCCAGACCAACGTGCGCACAGGTTATACTCCAGCCTCAGATCGACCGATAGACGAGTCGGCGACATCGCTCGCTTTGAAAAAATTACCGGAAGATTTCCGGCACAGACCCCTCTCCGAGGAGCGACTTGCCTCTGTCAAAGCGGGACCGACATCAAACCGGGGCAGGGCTGGTTTCAGGCGGAAGGCAGCGATCACGAAGAAAGCGGCGAGCAAGAAGCACAGCGCATGAAAAACGGCGGCTCCGGGTAGACCGGGACCGCCGCTTAACATTTATGAAAACCGCGACACAGACCTGAGTTGGTCGACCACCTAAACGGTGACGAGCATATCCTC
Source organism: Planctomycetaceae bacterium (assembly GCA_017795105.1). Classification (GTDB taxonomy): domain Bacteria; phylum Planctomycetota; class Planctomycetia; order Planctomycetales; family Planctomycetaceae; genus Rubinisphaera. The sequence goes on along the minus strand of CP051247.1, from coordinate 2,050,137 downwards.
GGTCGCTGAATCAGCGGGGAGCTGCTGTGTGGCAGGATCTCGAATAAAACGAGGTTCCTGTCGGATGTAGACGTCGCCGAGGTCCACCATTTCCCGGATGTGCTGAAGCACAACGCGAGGGTCGGTCGAACCGCAGGTAAAGACGTCGAGAGCCATCATGCCCTGGTCTGCGTAACAGTGAGCCGAACAGTGGCTCTCGTCGAGCAGGACCATCGCCGTGAAGCCCGGCGGTGAGTTGTGTCCGAAGTGATATCGGACTTGGGAGATCACAGTCGCCCCCGCTTTCGTGGCTCCGCGAGCCATCGCTTCGAGGATCAGCTGATCGTTCAGACAAACGTCTTCGGGGACGTTGTAACAGTCAATTAATAGATGGCGTCCTTTTTCCAACTCATAAACCCTCCCAAGGGTGAGAGAATCCTCGCCGTGTCGCCCGGTACTGGAACACCCAGCATGGAACGGTTCGTTCGCTATCGATCGAAATAGCGGTGAGGAATTAACAAGGCGGGGAAAATACAAAAACGGCAGTCCACTTCGCAAGCGGAACTTGCTGCAATTTTCGTCAAATTCTACGACCCGGATTTACGCTGAAAAGGGGAAATCGCCCCGCTTTTGTCAAATGAACGAAATCGAATATCTCTCCGGCTTATGTTGGGCGCCTCAATGCCCAGCCAGTGGGCAATCTTCCTCATGAAAACTGGTTCCCCATCGCTTCTCAGTTGCCGACGGCCGGGTGTACGAAGGTGATCTCATCCCGGAGGATGTTGATGGTGTAGCCATCTGCGCCCGCGAAGATGAGCAGGTCGTACGTGCCTGCCTGCTTGAGACTCGCCGCTTCGAGCGTGACCTCGAATCTCCCCTCCCGGTTCCGAGTGGCCTGACCGACTGCGTTCTGATAATTCGTGAAGGTCCCCCGCTCATTGGCCAGGCTCACTTTGAGGATCACGCCCATGCGTTTATGGTCGATCCGAGGGTCATCGACATCAAATGAGGCATCGACCCGGAACGGTCGATGGATCGGAACTTCTTCCGCCTGCTGATAATTTCCCCCACCCCAGCCGACGTACAACGTCGTCTCCACATAGTCCGCCGGAATTCGAGGCCGCGGCGGTTTCTGTAACTCCGGCCGCGGGACTTTGTCCGCGTCCGGTTTCGGATCGGCGGCAAACGCTCCCGCCCCGGCAGTCAACGTGAGACAGAGGACTGCAACAGCTGCACGGCAAAGGGGCGAGCGCATTTCGGTCTCCTCGTTTTCAGGTGCGGAGCGCCGAGCTGACGAACTAATCGAGCTCGGGGATCGGGTCGTCTTTGCCGACCGCTTCGCCTTCCCAGATTACGTTCCCCATCTCATCCATGGTCAGGATGCGATGGGCGCTTCCCGGAGCGGGCGGCACCGATTTCTCAGGCAGATACTTCTGGAACCCAGCGATCAGCTTCGCGTGCTTCTTCTCGTCGGCGACGTTGTGCCATTCGTTCGGATCGCTGGACATGTCGTAGAGTTCCTGCGAGCCGTCGGCGTAGCGGATGTAACGCCACTTCTCGGTTCGCAGTCCGTGGTTGTCTGGGTTGTGCGTCGTGATGGCCGGCCATTCCCGCTTTGCCGAACCGTCTTTCAGCTGCGGCTTAAGCGAGTGCCCTTCGAGACCGTCCTTCTCGGGCAGTTTGCACAGGTCGACCAGAGTCGGGTAGATGTCGAGCAGCTCGGCCGGGCTGTTGACTCGCTGCCCAGCCGTCACGCCCGGGCCGGCGAAGATGAGCGGCACGCGGGTGGAGCGATCCCAAAGCGTGTTCTTACCGGTGATTTCCTTCTCGCCGAGATGCCAGCCGTGATCGGACCAGAGCACGACGATGGTATCGTCGGCGTGTCCGCTCTTTTCCAGTGCATCGAGCACGCGACCCACCTGACTGTCGACGAAGCTCGTGCTCGCCAGATACGACCTGACCAGGTTTCGCCATTGATTGCTCTCGGTCAGGAACTTGTGCCGCGGCTCAGGCAGCTTCCAGTGCAGATACCACGAGAAACGAGGCGTATCGGCTCGGTCGTTGGCCAGGAACGGGGGCAGAACCGAATCGTCATCGGGATACAGATCGAACCATTTCTGGGTCGCGTAGCAGGGGACGTGCGGCAGGAAGAATCCGACCGACAAAAAGAACGGCTCCTGCATTTCGCTTTCGAGTTGTTCAACACCCCAACTGGCGACGGCCCAGTCACCCTTGTCTTCGTCCTTATGCGGGAAGACGCCCCAGTCGACCAGCGGATGCCCGCTCGGCGTATTGACGAGCGGCTTCTTCGGACGAACCCCGACTCCGGCCGGCGGACCAAGTTTCTGAAACTCGTTGTCCGTTTTCCGGCGTCCGTTGCCGCCATGATAGATCTTGCCTGTCGAGTAGTTGGTATAGCCATGCTGATGCAGATACTGCGGTAGCGTGACGAGATCCTTCAGTTCCGGGACCTGACGGATCCAGGGAGCCAGCCCGTAGACGCCGGTTGTATCGGGCCGCTTGCCGGTCATCAGGCTCGTTCGCGAAGGATTGCACAGCGGCGACTGACAGTGAGCGTTCAGAAAAACGGTCCCGCGTTCCCCCAGTTCATCGATGTGCGGCGTCTTAATCGCCGGATGCCCGTCGAGGCAGCCAATCCAGTCGTTCTGATCGTCAATCGCGATCATCAGAATGTTCGGTTTCTCCGCAGCGGAAGCCAGCGGTGCAAACAGGCCGAGAGCGACCAGCAAAGCAGGGAAAGACCTCATTAAAGAGGCGAAACGGGGCACGACAGAAGACATCTCAGAAGCCTTTTCTTGAACTTTAAATCATCCAGCCGGAAGGCTGGCTCGTTTCATCAACTTGACATTGCAGTCTGACACATCAAAGTTGAGGAATGCAACCCTGCAGCCGATCGAGCCTCTCGCGATCACCAAGGAAACTCATGCAGCGCTCCGCCACGTTTACCTTTGTCGTTCTGCCGATTCTATTCATGATCCTGGTCATGGCCGGACTCACGATCTGGATGGCCGTCTCGGGCAGCAAACCGCCCGTTGTGATTGAGGTTGCCACGGTCGAAGAGCCGCCGACGATTTATGCCAAAGGGGAAGGAACTCTGCGCGGGACCATTGTTCGAGCCGACGGGTCGCCAAACACGAGTGAGGTTCACCTCTCCTATCGCTCAGAGCGGAAGATGGAGAATTCCTCGCACTCCAGCTCCGGCAACGTGGGAGATGTCGTTGGGGAGTTCGACGCCAAGGTGTTCGCGGGCGAGACGTGGCTGATTGCCACCGGAGACGACTTCGCTCCGTCTTGGATCGGCCCCATTGAGAATCACGCGGACGGAATCGTCGATGATCTCAAGATTGTTCTGAATGAGGGCCGCCCTCTCGACATTGTCCTGGAAGATCCTTCCGGCAATCCCGTAACAGGCGGGAACGTGACCGGATTCCCTATCGTGGGCAGGAACGCCGGAGGGAGTCATCATCCGACAAAGGAAGTCGAGCCGGGGGTCTACCGATTCAATCACACCGCCGAAGCCACTTATCGAATCTTTGCCGAAGCCCCAGGGTTTCAGCCGCTCGATGAGGAGGTCGCCGATGCTTCCATGCAGGGACAGGTTGAGTTCACCCTGATTCCCGGCGACCCCACCACCGGCACTGTCATCGGAGCCGACGGCCAGCCGATTGCGGATGCAGCCATTCTATTGAACCTCAAGAACTATTCGATTAGCGGCAGCCGAGGCTCACACAGCTGGAGCGAGAAAGAAATCGGCCGGACCGACGCGGCGGGGCGATTTGAACTGCGAATCCTCGAACCGGGCGCGCTGTACTACGGGATCATTGAGGCACCCGATCAACGCCGCATCGTCTTCAGTGAAATGCAGGCGGGCGAAACCGGACTCGTCTATGAGGTGCCGCCGCTGCGAACACTGCGGGGGACGATTCGCGGCGATTTCTCGGTCCTCCACGAACGATACGATCGAGACCTGAAGAAGAAACTTCCGTACGTGAAGATCGATCAGCGTTACAAAATGCAGATCGACGGCGGGACCCACGGCGAACTGCACTACGATTACGTACCTGTCGAGATTACCGAAGAAACCGGACACTTCGAATGCCGGGGGATCTTCACCGACCGCGTTTCCATTGCTCTCGGCCCCTACCGCGTCCAACTCGACGAAAGCGATCTTGAGAGCACCGGCGATCTCCTTCTTGATTACAACCTCGATACCAACGAGTACGAAATCACTCCGGTCGACACGGAATCGACCGAAGACGCAAAGGACGCTCCATGACCCAGCGATCAGCTGCGTTCTATTACGTGCTGCTGCCAGTTCTTTTTCTGGGAGCTGTGCTCGTTGGCCTCACGCTGTGGGTGATCCTGGCGAATCAGAAGATGCCGCCACTGTCGGTCGAACCGGCCAGCACAACGCCGGCGGAAGTGGTCTATCAATCAGGCAAGGGGCGGTTGAAAGGCCGCATCGTTCGCAAGGATGGCTCGCCGAATACCGAGGCGGTGTTTCTGTCCTACGATGCCGAACGGAGGACTGGTGAAAACCAGTCGGTGTCGATGGGCTCGATGGCACGCTGCACCGATGAATTCGACGCGGAAGTTCCCAGTGGGAAGACGTGGATTCTGGTCAGCGGCGACGCGATTGCCCAGACGTCGATTGGCCCGCTGGAGAATCATGCCGGCGGGGTCATCAGCGATCTGACGATTGTCGTTGACGACGGAGAGCCGCTCGATCTCGTTCTCCGGGCGCCCAATGGAGATCCGGTCGCTGGAGCGGACGTCGAGATTCTGCTGAAGGTGGTCGAGAACGGAAAGTTCGGCACCAGTCAGACAGCGACGGAGCAGGGGGAAGGACGCTATCGATTTCCTCACGTCTCGGATGCCACCTATTTCATCACCGTCGAAGCGCCCGGCTTCGCTCCGTTCAAGACAGAACTGGAACATGCGGGGGCTCGAGGGGAACACGAATTCTTCCTGGAGCCGACGCCTTCGACAACAGGACAGGTGCTCGCGTTTGATGGAACACCAGTGGGCGGGGCTCAGTTTATTCTGAACTGCTCGACCGGCAACTGCGGTCAGGTGATCGGACAGGCCGACGGGAACGGTCACTTCGATCTCAATCAGCTCGATCCTGCGGAAACATACGAAGGCCATATCGAAGGACCGGACGGCGATCGAATGACATTCGTCGAGCTCACGGCCGGGCAAACCGGTCTCAAGTATCAGATGCCGCGACGACGGACTTTGCGCGGCATCATCCGTGGCGACTTGTCCCAGCTGAGACAATCCTTCTCAATGGAAGAGAGGAAACACTATCCCAGCGTGATCGTCGTACAACGCTACAAAGTTCGACCGGAGGAACGGGGTGGTTATTACCTGAGCTTCCGCCCTGCTGTCGAAATCACAGACGATGTCGGCCATTTCGAACTGCCGGGCATCTTCGCCGACGATGTCGAAGTCCGCATCGGACCGTACTCGTTGAAACTCGATCCCGACGTCGCCACCGCTGAAGGGGACATTCTTCTCGGCTACGACCTCGACTCGAATCAGTCGAAAGTGACCATCGTAGATGGGGAGTCGACGCCGTGAATGAGGAACAAGGAGTTCCTGGCCTGGGGCGATTCGCGCGGTTGCGGATGGCGGGCCTGATCGTGATTCTGGGCGCGCTTCTGGCGACAGCGTTCGTGACTGTGTGGAAGCCTGATTCTGCTTCCGACACCGACGTGCCAACAGGGGCAAATGGGCCGACGAGTTTCGCCAAGGGGGAAGGGACACTGAAGGGCGTTATCGTTCGCGAGGATGGAAGTCCGAACACGGCGCCCCTCACGTTGTACTTCAGTTCGCGTCGGGTTGGTGGGCCTGTCCCCGGAGACGATCTCAGCCAGGCGGCCGGAACGCTGACAAGCGACTTCGAAATCCGGGCGGCAAGTGGAGAGGTTTACCTGCTGGCGATGGGTAACGAGGTCGCTCCCTCGTTTTACGGACCGTTCATCACGCACTCTGGCGACGAACATACGGACTTGAAGCTTGTTGTTTCCGAGGGCAACCACTTCGAGATCACATTGGTTGATGAGGCGGGACGTCCGGTTTCAGAGGCCAGCATTGTTGCGAAGCCCCACTTCAAGCAGGCCTGGTTCGGCATCTCGACAACTTACCGCGATCTACCGGAAGTGGCTCCCGGTAAATATCGGCTGAATCACGCTGGAGAGATCTCTTACGAATTCCACATTGAACGCCCGGGCTATCAGCCGTATGTCGACGAACCCAAACTCGACAGCAGATTGACATCGACGCTGATCAAACTCAAGGCGTCCAACAACGCGTCGGGTTATGTCGTTGACGACCAGCGACGACCGGTGGCCGGGGCAAAGTTAATGCTGACGCAGGGAATAAGCCGCACCACGGGGAAATGGGATAAGTCAGTCGTCGAAGGGAAGGTTGTCGCGATTACCGACGAACGGGGATGGTATTCTGCGGACACATTGCTCGATGACATCCTGTATATCGGGATTGTGGAAGCCCCTGACAAACGTCGTGTTATTTTCGACAATCTTTATTCGGGAAACAATCAGGGGTGGCATGTCTTGCCACCCCTACGCACTCTGAATTGCACACTGGTCGGAGATTTCTCAAAACTCCAGGGAGTGGCTCAAGAACGTGGCGGGCGGACTGAAATCGAAGTTGTGATCACGCAGCAGAAGCCCACCAATATTTTGCACACAGTCGACGATGAAATGGCCAAGGATCTCGCGAACTACCGTTGTCGAGATCGTATCCGCGTCGATGTGACCGGAGCAGCTGGAACATTCGCCTGCCCGGGAATTTTTGCAGATCAGATCATGCTTCAGATCGGTCCCGATCAGGTTCCGGTCGATGCCAGCGTGCTTTCCAGGTCCCACGATATTGATCTCACATACAATTTGACGACTGCGCAGGTTGAGTCGCTGAGTTCGTCAATGCCTGATGTTTCGAAGTGAGTCACCGTCATGTCTCCCACGTTTCGTAACGTCCTGATTCCCGGTTTGATCATGGCACTCGTCGCGGCCGCTTTGTATGGGGTGGGACGTTGGCGGGTGTTGCGGAAGGAGGCCGTTAAAGAGGCGGCCGAGCAACCGGCTCCCGTGCAGCGTCAGCCGAAGATTGAGTTTGTCGAGGGAGTCGGACGGTTACGGGGGGTGATTCGCAATGCGGATGGGAGTCCCAACACTGAGCCGGTGCGATTGGAGTATCGCTCCATTCGAGGCCGCGGTCGCGACGCACTTACCTATGCAGCAGTTTGGGGAGAAGTCACCGATTCGTTCGAGGTTCAGGTCCCAAGTGGGAATACCTATCTGGTCGCGTTTCGTCCCCGCTCGATGAATGTGGCCTGGATCGGCCCCATCGCGAATCACGCGAACGGACTCCTGGGTGATCTTGAGCTGGTCTTTCGCGATGGGACGCCGCATAAGTTTCAGGTGGCCGATTACCGCTCCAACATTCTGTCCGAAGCCACGGTTCTGGCTCGTCCCATGTTCGGCTTCGATGACGAGGGAGAGTTCTTTCCGCCCGATGAGATCGATGGCGATCTGATGACCTACTCTTCCTGGACGGAAGGGCTGACCTACATGGTCGCCGCGAATGCCCCCGGTTTCGTCGAGTATCGGGTGCCGGTTCAACACCGATCGGGGCAGTTTGACCTGCTCAATGTCTATCAGGATCTGATCGCGACTGGATTCGTGGTGGGACAGGATGGAACGCCCGTGGTGGACGCCGAGATTCTATTGAGCGGAATCACCGAGCACGCAGCTCCCTTTCGGCATGAGCGAACCAATCACACGCTGTTGGCGAAAACCGACGTTGATGGGCGGTTCGCCCTGTCCGGGCTCATTGAACATGCCTCCTATCAAGGCGTGATTGTCGCTCCCGATTTTCGACGAATGACCTTCGATGACATTCGACCCGGTATGGAGGATTTTGTTTTCCAGCTGCCCCCGTTGCGGACGGTTTTTGTCCAGCTTCAGGGAGATCTGTCGACGATCACCACCGCTGACCCTGCTGGCGGTCCGCCCCGGTTACGCCTGCAGGTCTCTCAGCATTACGCAGTTGAGCCGGAAGGGAGTCGGCATCAGAAAACCTACCGGACGAGCGATCAGTTTGCCCTGACTTCCAGTCATATCTACTACTCGGGCATCTTCGGCCATTCGGTCGATATGCAGATTGGTCCAGTAGAATTGAAACTCGGGCCGCTGCAGCTCGCAGGTGAGGGTGACATCCAGGTCGTCTACGATGTCCATTCCGGAGCCGCGAAGATATCGCTGTTGCCGGTATCGACTTCGGAAGAATGACAACGCTCTCATAACTGTCTACTTCAGCGCCTCGACAATCGTTTTGACGTTCGCTTCATACATCTTCGGAAATGTTTCCGCTCCGCTTCCGGCCGGGCCGAGGGCGTCGGAGTAGAGAGTGCCGCCGAGTCGGACGTCGAAGCTCTGCTGTTTCGCTCCGGCGATGATGGCCTGGATCGCTTTGTCGCTTACGCTCGTCTCGGCGAAGATGGCCGGGATTTTGTTTTCGACGACGCGGCTGACGAGCTGCTCGACTTTCTTCACGCTCGCTTCGGTGTTCGTGCTGATTCCCTGAACGGCTGCGACTTCAAGACCGAGGCTGCGTCCGAAGTATTCGAAGGCATCGTGGGCGGAAATCAGAATCCGGCGTTCGGGCGGGATGGCAGAAATCTGCTCCTGGGACTGCGCCAGTAACTCCGCCAGCTTCTGATTGTACGCCTCAGCATTGGCCTGAAAGCGGGCGGCATCGTCAGGGAACTCTTCGGCGAGTTTGTTTGCGAATCCGGTCGCCGCCTGCTGCCAGAGTTCGAGGTCGTTCCAGAAGTGTGGATCAAACTGTTCGCCACCGACCCGAATTAATCCGTCCGGCGAGTTTTCCAGCGGCGTCGCGAGTGAGTAGACGAGCCGTCCGGAATCTTCTTCAAGGTTCTCAAGTGTCTGAGAGAGCCCCGCTTCCAGATGCAGTCCGTTGTAAACGACGGCATCGGCCATGCTGAGCTGAGAGATATCCCGGGGGGAAGGGGTAAACAAATGAGGATCGACGCCGGGACTCATAAGCACCTGGACATCGACTTCAGGGCCGACAACCGCCTGAACCAGATCGCCCACCATGCCAGTCGTGCAGACAATCGAGCGGAGAGCTCGCGGGACATTCGATGTTCCCGGAGAGTCGTTGGTGCATCCTCCGGAAAAGAACGTCAGAAAACAGATCAACACTCCCAGATGCAACGGGTGAGGAGAAAGCAGATTCACGTGATAATCCTTCATCGGCTCGCACCCGGGACGAACCCAATTGACCAGAAAGGACCGGGTGACGGGCAACGCCGTAAACTGGCGGCTGCCAGTTGAAGTTTAGCCTGGGTTACACTTTCAGGCAATGGTCGATGTTCTTTCGGGCTCCCGATGACTATAGTCACCGCAGAACAACACTACAGACGCGAAGGTAAAGGACGAGATGCGGATCATTGCGGGAAAATTCCGGGGGCGGAACATCAAGGCCAATCCCGGGAAGACGACACGACCGATTATGGATCGGGCCAAACAGATGCTGTTCGATCGACTCGAACAGGAACTGGACGGAGCCCGCGTGCTCGACGTATTTTCCGGCACCGGTTCGCTCGGTCTCGAGGCACTGAGCCGCGGGGCTCACAGTTGCGTCTTTATCGAGCAGGATCACAAGGCTCACGAGCTGCTGCGGGAAAACGTGGCTCATCTGGGCGTTGAAGACCGGACCGTCTGCTGGCGGAACAACGGGGTCAATTCCTCATACCGCCCCAAAGGCGTCCCCGATCTGGTCCCCTTCGACATTGTCTTTTACGACCCGCCGTATCCGCTGGCGATGGAGCATTTTAAAGCGGAGAATACGCCGCTTTATAAGGCCCTCGACCGGCTGGCCGCCGATGGCGTGACGGCTTCCGAGGCCGCGTTGCTTGTGCTGCGATTGCCGGTTCGGCTCGATCCGATCGTGCCTCCCGCGTGGATTCGCACCGAGCTGGAACTCAAAGTTGCCAGTATGAAGATTCTCTTTTACGAAAAGCACGGCGAGACTGAAGACGCTCCGGCCGCCGGGGAATAGATTGCCAGGGAAGTTCCCCGAGTATGTACGAGCTGATTTTCTCAGGAGACGGTAATCTTACGCTCCTGTTCTGTCTGATGGCCGCTGCCGGTCTGGTCGGGCTATCCGCCGGCGGAGCCCCGGGCGTGGGCAGCCTGGCCGCCCCGATGGTGGCCCTCGGGTTTGCACGCCTCGACAAACCGCAGGCCCTCGTTGTTCCACTGCTGATCGTCGGTCAAATGCGGGCTCTGGTGCAGCCGCAGCGAAGTCACATCCAGACGCGGCTCGCTCACCGTGCGCTCATTCCAACCACTATCGGCATGTTTGGCGGCATCGCGGTCTGGGGATATCTAATTCAACTCCCGAACACTCTCGGCGTTCAGAACACCTTGAAAGCGGGATGCGGCCTGATCGTGCTGGCCATCGCCACCGACATTTTGATGAGCCGCGTGCTGCGTCTGTATCCGACACCCCACCTCGGCCCCAAGTCATCCATTCTGCTCGGTCTGGTCGGTGGTGTGCTTTCAACCGTCGCCAATGTGGCCGGCCCGCTGTTTACCTGGTACTTCCAGTCCCGCGGTTTGCAGAAAGACGACCTGACGGCAACGGTGGCGTACTTCTTTCTCGTGCTGAATCTGTTCAAGATCCCGTTCTACATCTGGCTCGGCTTGTTCCACGACCCGGACATCTTTCAGAGTCTGGGCGACTGGCTGCTGTTCCTGGCCCTGTGGGGATTCGCCTGGACCATGTGGCTCCTCGGAGCCTTCTGGCGCCGCCACGCGTCCGAACAACTCTTCGCCGCTCCCATCGCCGCCGCCGGAATTCTAGTCGCGTTCGTGACCTTCTATCAGACCCTCTTCAACACTCCGTAGGGAGCGTGTTTTACCTTGCACGCGACGTCCACGCGAGTAGGGTCCGCTGTGCATGCTACTCTCGTAGCGGCGGCATCCTGCCGCCGAATCGGCATTGCTCGAAGAATCCGCGACCGCAATAGCAAGCCACGTCTAAACGGCGGCAAGATGCCGCCGATACGGGGGTGTTGCCACCGCGTCGTTCAGCAGCCCCTACTGGGGTGGACTCTCTACCTCATCTGAAGGGGATCGACATCCAGGGCATATTCGATGTCGGGGATCTTGTCGATCTTTTCGCGGCAGCCTTTCAGCAGCGTGCGGTGGGCTTCGTGCGTGGGGGCGGTGATGAGCAGGTGGTAGCGGAAGTAGTCTTTATGCCTCGCCAGTGGAGCGGGAGCGGGCCCGAGGAAACGATAAGAGTCGGGGAGTTCCTTTGAGTAATCGCGGAGAATGTCACCCAGTTGCAGCGATGCCGCTTCCAGGTTCTCTTCGTGCTTGCCCCGCAGGATGACTCTCAGCAGAGCCGTCTGCGGAGGCATGCGGCGTTCTTCGCGATGGATCAACTCCCGTTGAGCAAAGCCGATGAAGTCGTGGCCAGACGCAAAGCGGATCGCTTCCGCATCCGGCTGCATCGTCTGAACGAGGACCCGACCGCCGCGTGAACTGCGCCCGGTCCGGCCCGCGACCTGGGAGATGAGTTGGAACGTCCGTTCGGAGGCGCGAAAGTCCACCTGATGCAGCGTCGTGTCGGCATCGACAACGCCGACGAGCGTCACGTTCGGAAAGTCGAGCCCTTTGGCGATCATCTGCGTGCCGAGCAGAATCGAAACATCGCCATGACGAAACCGCTCCAGGGCTTCATCGTGACTCCCGGGCTTCCGCATTGAATCGCTGTCCATGCGCAGCACGGAGACGCCGGGGAACTTGTCCCGCACTTCTTCTTCAAGCCGCTGCGTGCCGGATCCGAAATGCCGCATGCCCGGCTTCTTGCAACTCGGGCAATGAGACGGCATCGGAGTCGAGAAATCGCAGGTGTGACACAGACAGAGCCGCTTGTCCTTGTGCCACGTCAGACTCGTCGCACAGTGCGGACAGCTGAGTTTCTCGCCACAGGCCCGGCACCAGAGCACAGGAGTGAACCCGCGCAGATTAAAGAACAGAATGATCTGCCCTTCGTTTTTGAGGGCCTGATCGATCGCGTTCTTCAGGGCTCGGCCGATGTTATGTCCGCGACGGATGAGCGGGTCGTTCACGGTATCGACGGTCACGACCGGCGGCATCGGCAGTTCTTCGATGCGTTCCGGCATGCTGACCAGGTGATAGTTCCGCTGCCGGGCGTTCCACCAGCTTTCGAGCATTGGCGTGGCCGAGCCGAGGACGAGCGGGATCCCTTCCATCTCCGCCCGTTTGCGAGCAACTTCCCGGGCGTGATAACGGGGGTTCGTTTCCTGCTTGAACGTCGTTTCATGTTCTTCATCGATCACGATCAGGCCGAGGCGGGGCGTGGGAGCGAAGATCGCACTGCGGGCCCCAACAACCACCTGCACCTTGCCCGCTGCGATCTGCTGCCAGTGCCAGTGGCGTTCGCTGTCACTGAGATGACTGTGCAGCACGGCGACCGAATCGAAGCGGCGGCGAAACCGGCGGATCGTCTGCGGCGTCAGGCTGATTTCGGGAACAAGCACAATCGCCTGTCGACCGAAGTCGACCGCATGTCGAATCGCCCGGATGTAAACTTCAGTCTTCCCGGAGCCGGTCACGCCGTGCAGGAGGAATGTCTTGTTGCCGCCGAACAGATCGACCGACTTCACATCCTCGGTCCCCTCAGCTGCCGGTCGCGGGGCGGTCTTGCCCTGATCAATCGCTTTCATGATCGCCGTGAGAGCCGCCTGCTGCTGAAACGACAGGTTGAGATCCTTCTCCCGTTCCACCGGACGATGAGCAGGCTCGAAGTGCATCCGCGTTTCACGCAGCGCTTCGAGAACATCCTTCTTGAGCAGCGTGTTGATCGGCGACACCCCGCAGCCGGCGGCTTCAGCGAGCTGATCGACCGGCAGCGGCACCCCCGCTTCCTGCAGAGCGGCGATGACTCCCTGCTGCTTTTTCGACAGCTGCAGCTCTTCAAGCTGATCGGCCATGTCCGGGGCGATCTGAACGAGTTTGATCTGCCGGGTTCCCGCACTGTTCTTAACGGCAGCCGGGATGACGGCGTGCAGAACCTGCCCCCAGGAGCAGAGATAGTACTCGCCAATCCATTTGGTGAGCGCCAGCATCTTCCGATCCGCGAGCGGCTCGCGATCGAGAACGGCCAGAACCTCCTTGAACCTTCGCGGCTTCTTGATTTCCCCCGGCAGTCCGTGCGTCAGTTCGACACAAAAGCCGTTCGTCGGACGATCGCCGCGTCCCAGTGGGACCTGAACCCGCTGCCCGGGCTGGATCATCTCTCGCAATCCGGTCGGAACGAGGTAGTGGTAGGCCGTTTCCATGGGGCGATTGAAGACCACTGCGGCGAAGAGCTGGTCGTCGCGACTGGCCTGCTGCCATTTCAGTTCGGCAGCGTCTTCAAACAGATTCTGTTGGCGGCTCACTCAGAAAACTCGGGGTCGTCTCGGGTAAAGGGGAATGCACAGGAATCTTTACGCGTTCGGGGAGTCACATCAAGCCGAGAGGGGCGCAGCACTCTCATCGCGTGTCGCCGGGTGCGGCGAAAAGTCCGCTGTGCAATTGCCCATGGCCCAACTAAACTCTCAGGGCTTAGTCCCGGCCTCTAATTTGAACTCGAATCCATGTCGCTTCCACGGTTCAGCGTTAACAATTCGGTTCTGGTGAACATGCTGATGCTCGTCCTGCTGTTCGCCGGGACGGCACTCGCGTTCACGCTCGTGCGGGAGATGTTCCCCGAAACTCGCCCCGATCAGGTCACGATTTCGGTCATCTACCCAGCCGTGCAGCCCGATGAGCTCGAAAAAGCGGTCACGATCAAGATCGAAGAGGCGATCCGCGATCTCGAAGAAATCGAGAAGGTCGATTCGACCGTGCAGGAGGGAATGAGCACGACCATCGCGACGCTCTACAACGAGGTCGACGACATCGATACGGTCCGCGAGAAGATCGATATCGAGATCAGTGCGATCAACAACGAGCTCCCCGACGACATCGAAAGTATCACCGTTCGCAACGTCGAACCGATGCTCCCCGTGCTCTCGGTCTCGCTGTTCGGTGAGGGGAGCGAAGCAGAACTGAAGAAGGCCGCTCGCGACCTCCGCGACGAACTGCTCGAACTGCCGGGGATCAGCGATATCACCATTTCCGGCACGCGGGACGATGAAATCAGCGTCGAGATCCGCCCGCTTATGCTGCTCGAATACGACCTGACGTTTCAGGAAGTCGCCTCCGCAATCCGGGCCACCAACCTGGATGTCTCCGCGGGGAATCTGAAGGGGCCCCGGGCCAACGTGAACGTGCGGACGCTCGGCGAAGAGATTGAAGGCAAAGAGCTCGGCGATATCGTCGTCAAGAATACACCGACCGGGAAGAAGATTTATCTCCGCGACGTGGCAACGATTCGCGACGAATTCGTCGATGTCGACATCGAGAGCTATTTCAACGGCAAACCGTCCGTCACGCTGATCATTCAGAAGACGAAATCCCAGGACGCGATTCAGATCGCCAACATGGTTCGGGCCTACGTTCGCGGCAAACAACAGGCCGACTTCGATGCCTACGGACTGGAAGCAGCGGCGAAACAGCCCTGGTACAGCCGACCGTTTGCGATCGCCCTGGCGAAGTTCTCCAGCACGGTAAACTGGATCGCCGGGCGGCCCGATCCGGAGCAGATCTACGAAGAAAGTTACGCGGACCCCTTCCGTCACAACTTCGAGATCGCTCTGCACAGCGACCTGTCGCGATTCATCCGTGGGCGTCTCGATCTGATGACCCGCAATGGGATGTCGGGTCTCGTGCTGGTCCTGCTGTCGCTGATTCTGTTCCTGAACTGGCGGGTCGCCCTCTGGGCGGCGATGGGACTGCCGATCTCGTTCATGGGCACCTTTCTGGTGATGTGGATGTTCGGCGTCTCGATCAATCTGCTGTCGATGTTCGGGCTGATCATCGTGCTGGGGATTATCGTCGACGATGCCATCGTTATCGGCGAGAACATTTTCCGGCATGTCGAAGAAGGAGAAGAGCCAACCGAAGCCGCCGTCCGTGGAGCCGAGGAAGTGATGTGGCCGGTCATCGTCGCCGTGTCCACGACCATCGCCGGGTTCGCCCCGCTGTTGTTCATCAAAGGCCGCATCGGCGACTTCATGCGGGAACTGCCAATTGTCGTTCTCGCGGCTCTCTCCGTCTCGCTCATCGAAGCCCTGGTGATTCTCCCCGCCCACCTGCGACATCTGAAGAAACCCAAAAAGAAAGGCTCCGCCGAACGCCAGTCCCGCAACACCGGCATCCGCAAGCTTTGGCACACTTTAGAAGACTTCCAGGAATCGTTCATGCAGAACGTCCTCATGAAGCCGTATGAGGTCATCCTTCGAGGAGCGATGCGCTGGCGGTATGTGACGATCGCCGGAGCGATCTCGCTGGTGTTCATGTCTATTGGACTGATGGCCGGCGGCATCGTCCCCTTTGAATTTATTCAGAAGATGGATAGTGAAACCGTCACGGCTGATATCGAAATGCCGATCGGAACCGTCATTGATACGACGAGAGAGAAGTTGATCTCGGTTTCTGAATTGATTGCTGATCCCGAACGCTTTCCCGAAGTGAACACGGTCCAGACGACAGTCGGTTCACAGATCAACCTTGGTGGAACCGGTGCAACAGGTGGAAGCCAGCAATCTCATCTCGGTCAGGTGATCGTCGAGCTTTTGGAGGCTGATCAACGAGAAAAGCGGGGACTCCGTTCGAGCGAAGAATTGCTGATGGAGTTTCGGAAGATCACGGAAACGTTGACCGGTGTGAATTCTGTGAAATGGGAAGCCATGAGCGGGGGCCCAGCCGGAAAAGATATCGAGATCAAGGTTGTGGGCGAAGATCTTGGAGAGCTCTATGCAGTCTCCGAACAGATTAAAACCGAGCTGGCTTCCTACGAAGGGGTTGTGGACCTCGACGACGATTACGATCTTGGGAAGCGCGAAGTGCAATTGCGGCTACTTCCTTCAGCAAGGGCTACTGGAATCACCGTGAGCGAGCTCGGCAACTTTGTGCGATTCGCCCTGTATGGAGTCGAAGCGAGACGCATTACGCGGAATCGGGAAGATGTCAAAATCATGGTTCGATTGCCCGAGCAATTCCGATCGGAAGTCTACAACCTTGAGATGCTGCGAATCCCACGGCCCGCCAATCCGGTCAATGCAGTCGGGCTGAGTAACGAAGGAAGAGCGTTTCGCTGGGTTCCAATTTCGGAAGTCGCAGAGCTCACCGAAACTCGGAGCTATACCAGCATTCATCGAGCACAACAGCGACGCTCGATTTCAATCTATGGAGACGTTGAACAGTCGAAGAACAATGCCAACGCGGTTATGACCCAGTTCCAATCGGAAGTCGAACCGGTCATTCTTCGCGAACATCCCAACGTTTCGATCAACTATTTAGGTACGACTGAAGAACAAACAAAATCATTCAGCAGCCTCCTGATCGCAATCCCGGCAGCATTTCTTCTGATCTACATGCTGTTGGCCGGCCTGTTTCGGTCGTATTTTCAACCAATCGTCGTCATGTCGGCGATTCCGTTCGGGGTGCTGGGAGCCATCATCGGCCACTGGGTCACGGGGAATCCAGTGACGTTTTTAAGCTGTGTCGCATTTCTCGCCCTCTCCGGGATTCTCGTGAACGATTCGCTGGTGCTGGTCGACTTTATTAACACCCGCATTGCCCGCGGGATCGATGCGTTTGAAGCGAACGTGATGGGAGCCAAGCTGCGGCTGCGGGCCATTCTGTTGACCTCACTGACGACAGCCGCCGGGTTGATGCCGCTGATGTTCGAAACCAGTTTTCAGGCGAAGTTCCTGATTCCCATGGCAGTCACGCTGACCTACGGCCTCGTCTTCGCCACCGCTCTGACGCTGATCATCGTCCCCTGTCTCAACATGATCTTCCTCGACATCTTCTGGATCCTCGGCCTGGCGACTCACCACCGGGCCGAACCGGGAGAAGAGATTCAACGCACCCCCGAAGAAGAACTCGCCAGAACCACGGTGTGAGTCGCACCCACTCCGTAGCGGCTGGATGGCCCAGACGTGTACGTCTGGGTGACGAAGTCACAGGAAGAAGCTGTGCGGCGATCGAACATGTTTTGAACCAATGATGAGAGCTCGCGGCACGTCGACGATGCACGTCGGTTAGCCGCCTCTTGTGGCTTCGCCACTCAGACGCACGCGTCTGAGCCAACCCTCGCATGTCGTCGTGCTCCCTTCGCAGCGGTCGTATCCAATACGGACCAAGTCTAAAAGGATGGGTGGCCCGTCCTGCGAAGCGGGCGGGTCGCGAAAGCGACAGGAGGCAGCGCCATCCGCGCGTGATACTGAGATCGTCCGGCCCTTGCAGACACCTCGACTATGGCGCTGCCTCTTGTGACTTCGTCACCCGCCCGTGCCGGACGGGCCACCCCTGTATATTCCGCTTGCGCACTTAACCAGCCACTAATGGGATACGCCTGGTCATTGTCGCAGTGTGCGAGTTGAGTCATCCCTTGAGCGAAGTCGCTTCTGCCTCGTAGCGGCGGCATCTTGCCGCCGATTGTGCGATGCAGGAACACTCCCGCATCGAGACTCCAAGTCGCGTCTTGTCGGCGGCAGGATGCCGCCGGTACGAGGGGTTACCGGTCTTCAATGATCACTTCGCCCGATTGTTTCGCGGTAATATCCACGACGCGGTCGCCGATGTGGATGTTCCGGACGGTTAGCGATGGCCAGTCCGTCGGTAAACTCGGGTAGACTTCGAAGCTCTCGGCCGTCGGTTCGAAGCCGAGGAAACCGTAGAGCATGATCTGCGGCACGAGTACGCTTTCCATGAATTCATGGTCCAGTCCAAGACCGCCAGCCGTGCCGCCTCCCTGCAGCGTTCCGCGATTCGGTTTCGCGTAATACTCCCGATATCCTCCTTCGACCTGCACATCGTCGAACCAGCTCAGAATCGTCTGCAGACGTAGCCAGGCATCGTCAGGGCCGTGAGTCTCAAGGCGGGCCATCAGGTCGTGATAGCTGAAGCCGAGCACGGCTCCGCCATCCTGCACCTGTCCACCCCAGGGAATCGCTTCGGGATTCGACCAGACCCAGGCATAGGTGTCGATATTCCGCCGCGTGGTGGCCCGGGGAGCAAATCGCCAGTGGTAAATGTCCGCTCCAGTCGACGTATCCCCGGCGACCGTCCGCTCACCGTCGAGCCAGTTGAGAATGGTCTGCGACTGCTCCTCGCTGGCGAGCCCGTACGCGATCGCTTCAAGGTTCACAAAGGTGAAACCGTAGTCGTACGGCTTGCCCGATGTATCCTGCCAGCCGGCAAACCGGCCTGTTTTGGGGAGCCAGAATCGTTCCTGAAACTCGGCTTTGATCGCCGCGGCCAGTTGAGTCAACTTGGGATGAGTCAGTTCATTCGGCGGAGCCGGCACCTTCCATTCGGGATGATCGGCGATTGCCGCCTCAAGATTGGCCATTCGTCGCAGGGCGTCGTACAGGTAGATTGTCGCCAGGGCATCGTGGCCGCCGAACGGCAACAGGTCCCAGTAGTTGTTCCCCACGCCTTCGCCGTGCAGCAGCTTCTTCCCCTCTTCGGTGCGTGAAATGCCCGTCCGTCCTTCGTGACCGATCCAGGGGACCACCACATGCTTCTGCTTCCGCACATCGAACTCATTCAGCGTGAACTGTAGTGCCTTCCGCATGCGGCCGACGTTCTGCCGCAGGAAATCAACATCCTTCGTCCAGGAGAAATAGTCCGTGCTTCCCCGCAAAAACAGCGAGCCGGTGATTGGATGCCGCGTATCGATGGCCGTGATGATCGACTTCAGATCGATCTCCGCCCCTTTCGCACCGACGAAGCTGAGCCGCAGCCGATTCAGTGTTCCTTCAAAACCGGGTCGCTTGTAGATCGGCAGATTCCGGAAATGCATCTTCGCTTCGTTGTCGACTGGAACAATCGGCAGCGACCGATCGAGATGCCACGGCTTGCCTTCGAGCTTCCAGGAAAGTCCCGCTGCGGCCTTTTCCGGCCAACCGTGACGGGCCCACTCGACTCGAATGAACGGAGCCAGTCTCGACTTGGCCCGGAACTGCGGCGTCGTGACCTCCGCCTGATCGGCGACGATTTTAAGCATGAGGCCGCGGTTGTCGTCAAAGCCGATGATCTCTGCACCCGTGATGTCCCAGCCATCAAGACTGCGAAGTGGCTGCGTCCGAAAGTGCTGGACCGCCCAGACATCGCCGGTCGTCGAGAAATGCCAGCCGCTGCCGCCCGCCTGCTGCCAGGCCGGGAACGGCCAGCCTTCACTGTGGGCCATGCCACGATGCTGCTGCATGGAAACATAGCCCGCTTTGTCGATCCGGCGATTCAGAAAGACATTGCGGTATCGCTGCTGTGGCTGCGGGCCAGTCCAAAGCGTCGAATGCGGCAGCCACGCATCCCAGAGCGTGCAGGGCGTGAAGGCTCGATTGATGTGCAGATCGAACAGTTCCTGCAGCGACTCCATCTCCGCTTCATGACCGGGAACGTGAAACCGCTGTTCGGGCGATTGTGCGGAAAGTTGTGAAACAAACGCGATGGACAGCAGGATACCGAGCAGGCCGGACGTGAACATTCGAGTCAAACCGGTGTCTCCTTCAGAGCGCAGCAGGAAATCGGAAACCGTGCATCGTAAATGCCCGAACTCCGATCTGTAAAACCACCGATCAGCGTTCACTTCTCTGTATGGTGGGGAAACTGCGGATGGTTGCCGGTTTCCCCTGTTGTTCGATAGAGTGAGCGAAACGACCTCACAAACCGCAACTGCCGGGCTGACAGCCGGGTTTTATGAAGAATTCGCATCAAGCGTCACAGATAATGGATGACCTACCGGCTGACGGCGACACGACGGAACTGGAACCAGTCGTCAATAATCTTCCCCTCCGGGCGGTCACTCACGGCGGTCTCACGGTCGAAGGCTATTCACGGGCGGCGGTGCAGTCGTACTGGCGAATCCCCGAACTGAAGATCGGTTTCGACCTCGGCGGCAGTCCCTGGTCCTTCATGGGCACGCCGACCTATTTCCTGTCGCACGCTCATCTCGATCACATGGCGGCACTGCCGGCTTTCGTGGCCCGTCGCCGCATGATGAAGATGTCTCCGCCGACGATTTATCTGCCTGAGCCTGTCAAAGCCGACACCGAACGCCTGCTCCGCGCCTGGCAGCGACTCGATCGCGGCCGCATGGTCTGCGATCTCGTCGGCGTGAATCCGGGTGATGAGTTCGAACTCTCCCGGGAGCATGTCGTCACCGTCGTCGAAACGAAGCACACGGTGCCTTCGGTTGGATACATCATCTGGGACCGGCGACGAAAGCTGAAGCCGGAGTTTCAGGGACTGCCCGGCAATCAGATTCGCGACCTGCGACTCGGCGGCGAAGAAGTCACCCACGAAGTCCGGGTTCCGCTCATCGCCTACCTGGGCGACACCGCTCCTCCGGGACTCGACAGCTGCGACGACATCTATCAGGCGAAGATTCTGATCACCGAGATGACATTCTTCCGTCCGGAACATCGCAAATCCAAAATCCACAAGTTCGGTCATACCCATCTCGATGATATTCTCGAGCGAGCCGATCGGTTTCAGAACGAGCGGATCATTCTTGCGCACTTCAGCACGCGGTATCACACGTCGCATCTGAAACGGGCGGTGATGAAGAAGCTGCCGGAGTCGCTGAAAGATCGCGTGATTCTGTGGACCTGACTCGCCATTCACACTGATTCGTTTTTCACGCCGTGAGGACTGCCCATGTCGACGCTGCTCGAACGTTTTCTCCGCTATGTGAAGATCGACACGCAGTCGGATGAGACCTCAAAGTCCGCCCCCAGCACGGCCAAACAGCTCGATCTCTCCCGGCTGCTCGAACAGGAGTGCCGCGACCTCGGACTGCAAAACGTTTCGCTGAGCGAACATGGTGTGGTGCTGGCGACATTGCCGGGGAATGTCGATGCAAACGCTCCGGCCATCGCCTGGGTGGCCCATGTCGATACTTCACCCGAGTTTTCCGGCACGAACGTCAATCCGATCGTGCACAAGAACTACGACGGAAAAGACATCGTCCTGCCCGGTGACAAGAGCCGCGTGCTGACAGTCGCCGAAAATCCGGAGCTCGCGTCGCTGGTCGGGGAAACGATCATCACCACCGATGGTACCACGCTGCTGGGAGCCGACGACAAATCAGGCGTCGCGGTCATCATGGCGGCTGTCGAGCATCTCATTGAACATCCCGAGATCCCGCACGGCCCGATTCGAGTTTGCTTTACCGTCGACGAAGAGATCGGTCGCGGCATTGAGAATCTCGACATCGAGGGGATGGATGTCGTTTGTGCATACACCCTCGACAGCGATGGTCGGGGCCGCATCGATTCCGAGACTTTCTCGGCTGATCAGGCCAACGTCACCGTCCGGGGGATCAACACACATCCGTCGGTCGGCAAGGATGCGATGGTCAACGCGATCCGCATTCTCTCCGCATTCATCGATCGACTGCCCCAACGCACGCTCAGTCCGGAAACGACTGACGGACGCGACGGCTTCATTCATCCTTACCACATTGCCGGCGGTGTCGCCGAGGCGTCGGCCCGGTTGATTCTCCGCGACTTTGAAGACGACGCTCTCAAAGTCCAGGCCGATCTGCTGCGAAGCATTGCCGCGTCCCTCGAAGCGGAGTTCCCGCTGGCCGAGATTCAGATTGAGATTCGCGAGCAGTACCGCAACATGCGGGAAGGGTTGAAGAAGGAACCCCGGGCGCTGCAGTTTGCGATCGAAGCAACCGCTGCAGCCGGGCTGGAACCGCATCAGGATATCATCCGCGGCGGCACCGATGGCTCGCTGATGACGGCTGCCGGACTGCCGACACCAAATCTTTCGTCAGGACAGCATAACCCGCACAGTCCTCTGGAGTGGACCAGCGAGGTCGAAATGCTCTCGGCCATGAAGGTGCTCGTGGAACTGGCCCGCCGCTGGGGTCAGGAGACCGCCTGATGTCCGTCGCGGCTGAAGGCCGACCATTACTGGACCTGCAGGACATCGGTCTGCAGTTCCCTGGCGCAGCCGCCCCGACGCTGGACGACATCCAACTGACGATCCACCGCGGCGAGACCGTCGGCATCGTCGGCCCTTCCGGTTGCGGCAAGTCGACGCTTCTGCGAATCATTGCCGGACTGCTGGTGCCGACCTCCGGGACCCGTTCCCTGCGTGAGCCCGAACTCGCGAAGACCGGACAGATCGGCATGGTCTTTCAGGATGCCCGCCTGCTTCCCTGGCGAACGGTGCTGAAGAACATGGAACTTCCGTTCGAACTGGCCAGGCAGCCGGTCGATCAGGAACGCATCCGAAAACTGCTGGCTACGACCGGCCTTCACCCCGAAGACTACGGCAAGTTTCCCCGCATGCTCTCCGGCGGGATGAAGATGCGCGTGGCCGTCGCCCGGGCCCTGGTGCTCAATCCGCGACTGATTCTGCTGGATGAACCGTTTGCAGCCGTCGACGATCTGTTGCGGGAACAGCTCAACAACGAACTGCTCCGCTGGCAACAACAGTTCGGCTTCGCGACCGTGCTCGTAACGCACCATCTCGGGGAAGCGACGTTCCTCGGCAACCGCGTGCTCGTCATGTCGAAACAGCCGGGAGGAATCATCGAACAGATCGACCTTCCCTGGTCCACTCGGGATGAGTCGTTGCGCGAGTCGACCGAGTTCGCGAAGACGATCGGTCAGATCAAAAAGCACCTCACGGGGAGTCTGGCTGATTAAGGTCCACTCCCGTAGGGTCCGCTGTGCGGACGCGGATTGCGTTGTATTCGAAGTGAAACGGGATCGTTGTTGCTTGATCGATCCGGGAAGCAACGACATTCCGTTCTGCAATCCGGCCGGTTACCGCGTCCGCACAGCGGACCCTACGAAAAAGCTCCGCGCGAATCGAATTCGCGCGGAGCTTTTCTGTTCTCGATCGTTGATGCGCTTACGAAATCTCAGGGACTTCGAAGCCTTTGCGGTACTTTCGCTTGAGGAACGAGTTGGCTTTCTCGGCGTGTTCGCCGGTGAAGCGTTCGGTTTCCGGGTTGTGGGCGAGCATCGGGCTCAGGCGGATTTCGGAGTCGCTCAGTTTGTAGCCATGAGCGCCGAGGTGCTGTTCCATCTGCGTGAGCAGATCGTCCCAGACCTTGCGGGCGGCGTCGTTGGGCAGCGTGACATCCTGAATGACTTCGGAGTTGAAGTCCTCGCCGCAACGGAAGCCGATGTTGGCCAGGTTGCACCAGCCGGTCGAATCGTGCCCGACGGAGACTTCGGCTTTCAGATCGGAATTGTCGCCTTTGCGGACCGCTTCGATAAAGTTGAGTGCGTGCGACGTTCCCGAGGAGCCGCGGAACTCACGGATCTTCTTGCCGTTGTTGTCGTAGGCATCGCCGCCGCCGCGACGTCCGTTGTAGCGTCCGCCTTCGCACTGGACGACATAGCCGCTGCCGGTTCCACGGTAGTTGAGGGCCTTCTTTTCACCGGGCTTGGCGGGGAGGTTGCTCAGACCGATATAGGTCGGAATCTCGCCGGTGTCGAAGTACGCGAAGTGAACGTTCGGCGTGTCGCCGGCATCGTTCCAGACCACGCGGCCGCCGCCGGCCATGATGCGACTCGGCAGTTTGACGGAATCGCGGAAGACAACATTGCGGACATCATCGAGGACGTGCACGCCCCAGTTGCCCATCTCGCCGGAGCCGGTGTTCCAGTCCCAGTGCCAGTCGTAATGGAATTTGTCGCGGTAGAGCACTTCGTCCTGAGCCGGTCCGAGCCACAGGTCGTAGTCGACACCGGCCGGAATCGGCAGCGGCTCCGACCGTTTGCCGATCGAAGAACGGACGCCGTAACGGCAGACCTGCACACACTGAATCTTGCCGAGGCCCTGTTCTTCGTGCAGGAACCGTTTGGCTTCGTCTTGAATCGGCGAGGAACGCTGCTGCGTTCCGATCTGCACGATGCGGTTGTATTTACGAGCCGCGTTGACGACCTGACGACCTTCCCACTGACTGTGCGAGAGCGGTTTTTCGACATAGACATCTTTGCCCGCTTCCATGGCCCAAATCGCGGCCAGGCAGTGCCAGTGATTGCAGGCGGCGATAGTCACGGCGTCGATGTTCGGATCTTCGAGCATCTTCCGCAGATCGGTGTAAGCCTTGGCATTGGGAGCATTTTTCAGAGCGTTGCCAGTGCGGGCTTCATCGGGATCGACAACCGCGGCGATGTTGACACCCTGCAGCGAACTGAATTGCTTCAGGTGCTCGCCGCCCCGTCCTCCCATGCCGATGATGGCGACGTTAATCGTTTCGTTGGCGGCGCGTGTTTCCCGCACCCCGGCTGCAGACAGCGAAACGAAAGCCCCGGCTGCAAGGCTTCCCTGGAGAAACTGACGACGATCCAATGCACACATATTTGAAATCCTCACACGAGTCGAGTAGCAGAATTCGAGAACGTATTCCCGTTGTTTGATGGATCGTCCAGCATAGAGGGAATGATCATCCGACGCAATTTCAATCGGAAGAGGCTCGTGTGGAAGATGCGTTCTGGGCGGCGGAGCTTAGACGCGGGTGGTCAGAATCTGAATGGAACGGGACGAGAAAGAGATCCGCGGGTGCTGAAGACAAGCCGCTTGTTGCTGCGCAATACAGAGATGAATCTCTGTACCATCCCTGGTTTTACGCCTGCTCTTTCTCGGCGTTCTGTTTCGCGAGGTTGGCATTGAGCTCGGCTTCGGCTTCGTCGGGCGTGAGTTCCACGATCTGCCCGTCCCTCCAGGTAATGAACGGCGTGTTTGTCCGGCGAGCGACAGCGATTGCTTCTCGCGTCGCTTCGATGAAGGCGGCATTTGCGCCTTCGCTGAGTTTTCGGAGATGTTCGAGCGTCGTGTTCATCGAAGTGCTTCAATTGTTCTCTGAAATAGTTCGTATCTGCTTTGATTACGAATGACGGACGTCGAGCCGGGATTTGAGCCGCGAGCTATTTCTAGCGGGGGAGTACACGTCGAGTCATATAGCACCCACGAATTAATCAGTGGTGAATAAAGTTTGACCAAGTTTGATAATCCTAATCGGAAACGGCGTCGAACGTCTATCTCTTGGATGTTATGGCCACCCTGCCGGACTCGGTTTGCCACTCGACTGACAGCAACATCGTCGCTGGGGAGCCAAAGAAAGAACAACGAGATGTGGTATCCCATTGATTGCAGACTGTTGAAAAGGGAAGCGTATGAACGTCCTGAGAGAGTCGTTTCAAATCCAAAGTTGGCTCGCTGATTCGAAAGCTCTCTAATCCGCTGTAAGAGGAGTCGTCCTGCGAGAATGTTCTGAGACTCAGGGGAAAATGGAGATAAACCAGCCGCAATCAGATCTGCATTCAGGAACTGTTTGCATTGAACGATGCCGGGCAAATACTTGGTGGCAAACGTCGTCTTCCCCGCACCATTTGGGCCGGCAATGACATACAGCTGAGGCTTTTCCATCTCAGCCTTGTCCCTCGTCTGACTCGTTATCGTCCTTATCCTCCTCGGTCCCGAGTTCCCAGCCTTTGATGCGGCCGCGGACCAGTTCGATGTGCATGTGCAGGTTGTAGAACTCTTCCATGTACGACAGCGGCACGTTGACCTCGCTGAGTTCGGTGGAAATGCGATCCAGAGTCTTGAGCAATCGCTCCTTGTCGGCTGGATTGTTCGAGCGGAGTTGTTCCTGGTCGATCTTTCGCAGCGTGCCGTACCAGCGATAGATGCGGGAGCGGATCTGCCAGCGATAAATCGGTGGAGCGAGTTTGATTAGTGGAATCGCCAGCGTGAGCAGAGGAACCAGCAGGATCTTTGTCCGATTCAGGAACGAAGCGACCCAGAAGGGAAGGTACCGATTCAGAAACGAAGGTCCCGATTCAAAAAAGTCGACCGCAGCCGGGTGTGCGTCGTATTCAATGTATTCCAGTGAGGGGAATTCGCCGGGCGGGACCAGCAGATTCCCTTCCGCGTGCACCTGATTGGCAGCTTTGCAGAGGACCGGAATGAAGGCGTCATGCAGTTCCGCCGTGCAGACCATGTTGGCTACTGGGGCAAGCAGCGGGACTCCGGTTTCAGGCCGGTTTTCTCTCAGGTTGATGATGCCCTCCTGCAGCGTGATCGCCGAAAGAGCCGGGAAGAGCAGACGATACGTTTCGTTGCGACGAAACGGCATCAACTTGATTTCCGGCATCGCGAACATCTGCCGGAGCAGTGGACTGGTCGGGGATGTCACTACACAAAGACCATCGAGCGATCCGCCTTTGAGTTGATTGAGGGCCTCGGAGTTCGATTCGCGGGAGATTGTGATCTGACCATCAATCGGATTCCCGCTGACTGGGTCGACGAGTCCGTTCGAGGCGAGCAGCCGAACCATCAGAGCTTCGGTACCGCTCCCGGGAGGGCCGATATTGATCCGCTTTCCAACCAGATCGTTCAGGCTGGAAGCATCGGTTTCCGCACTGGTGAAGATCCACAGCGGTTCGAAATACAGACTGGCGATCGCCTCGACGCTGCGCCCGGAAAGCGTCTCCGGTTTGGAGCCGCCCTGCACGATGGCGAGATGAACGTCGTTGTCTTCGAGCAGGAGTTCGTAGTTCTCGACCGTTCCCGCCGTCTCGATGATCTCGACGTCGATCCCTTCCTGCTTGAAGATCTCCGCGTACTTTTGAGCAGTCTCGTAATAGGCGCCCGATTTGGCTCCGGTGGCAATCTTAATGTAGTCGGGCGGGGCGGGTTCCACGAACATCCACGCCACGATAAACCCCGTCAGTGTGAGCAGGGTAACCGGTCCCCAGATGTTGAATGCATCCCAGGTCGAGTGCTCGGCTTCTTCGAGGAAGCGAGGCTTTTTGTTGTCGACGGTGTCTGCGGAATCAGGCGAGTGCTTCATAGTCGGTCATATCCGGAAGTTGTGCGTCGCAAAGAAAAACGGCCCCGATCACTCGGGGCCGTTTCGATTATGACATACTTCCGGTCACTGGAACATCCTGCTCGTCAATCGGAACCTTCCGCACGCGATTGTCGGCCATCTTCTGCATTTCGACTTTGAAGACGCCTCGTTCGGCATGAGCGACGGCCGATTCGCTTTCGACCGAGCAGGGAAGCGTGATCGTTCGTTGGACGTGTCCCGTTGGACGTTCGCGGCGGACAACGTGATCCCCCGATTGCAGCGGCAGAGAATTCAAATTGGCGACGACCTGAAGGGTGTTGCCGACCAGGGTCATCTCGACATCCTGAGCCGCCAGCCCCGGCAGATTCATCAGCAGCACGACGGTATCAGCCGTCTCGACGATATCGACAGCCGGCATCCAGTCGCAATCGGCATCCTGAGGGCCGCGAAACTGCCCCCAGATTTCTTCGCCGCGATTCCAGGCCATGTCCACGATGCGATCGAGTTCGGAACGAAAGCGATCGACGGCCTGGGTAAAACGTGCGTTATTCGGTTCGGTTCCAGTCTGGCGGTTCATCGTAAGGTCCTCCGGTTAATGGCGGCACGATCCTCGCTGCGGAATGGTGAAAATCACATTGTGAGTCGGAATCGCAACCGCCCTGATTGTACTCTGGCAGGCCGGAGTGATGGGCATCAATCCGCCTGAACATGAATTTTTCGAGGCCGAGCCCGTGGGACTCTCGGGAGAGAAATCTCAAGGACTCCATGAGTCATTTTCGCAGAGATTCGCTCATAATCGAGCTCATCACTCAAAATAAACGATCGATAAAAGTCGCCGACCTGATACTCCTGATGCAGCAGCTTGGCTTCGTCGGGAATGATCTCCTTCACCCGCCCGAACAGCGTCAGCTTGTTGTCCTCGATTTGAAGTTCGAGTCGCTCGACTGAGACGCCGGGGAGATCGGCTCGCAAAACGAGACCTTCCTCGGTGCCGAAAATATCGATCGGAGGTGTGAAGAGCAGACGGCGTGCCTGAAGTGCGGAATCTGCAGGACTCTGCCTCGGAATGTTTTCCTGTTCGCTGCGGGGCTCGGTTTCCCGGCGAATGGTCAATTCGTGCGTCGGCGATTCGGGATGTTCCTGATTCTGTTCGTCGCGTTGATCCGAATGATTGTTCACAGATTCACCTTCCGGGTACCGGGATCTAGCAGCTGTTTCGCGGGGCAAGCTTCACGCATCACGAAGTGATGACCGGAATCTGCCGAGCTTGGGTCTGGGGAGCACGGGGTAGGGTGATCTTCAGCACCCCTTCTTTGAGCTCCGCAGTCAACTCGTCTTCATTGACACGCTCAGGCAGATTCAGCACTCGTTCCCACTTCCCGTGCATCCGCTCCTGCCGGCGGAACTGATCCTGAGGGATCGAACTGTCGACCGATCGTTTTCCGCGAATTGTTAACACCCCCGAAGCGATACTCAGGTCCAGATCTTCCGGCTGAACCCCTGGAATCTCAGCAGTGATGACGAGCTCATCGTCCAGCTCGTAAAGATTGACCGCAGGGAACGCTCGGAGTGAGCGGGCATTTCGGTTCGACATCTGCATGCTCTGCAGCAGGCGATCCATTTCCCGCTCGAATTCCTCAAGCGATCCCCAGGCGTTTCCCCAGCGAAATACAGGCATGGTTGCAGTCGCTCCGCAGATGACCGGGCAGTCGGATGAAAGCTTAAAAGACTGCCGCACAAGAACTTACAATGGCCTTTTTCTCAAGATGTCGCAAATCATATGCCACGGGGCAGGGAAGTGGCGCCTGTTGTAAGTTGTTGTGAGGCAGTGTGTTGCGAGGTTTCTCTTCTTCAGGCGATGCTCGGCCGAAACTGCCACGGCCTGCCAGTGTGGCAGCGATGAAAGGGCGGCGGGAGCAGAAGCCGAGGCCCTCGGCTCGCGACTTGGAGGCGAGCAAAGTGGCCAGTATCATGGAAAAGTGCCGATACCCCTGTCATTCTCTGGACGATAAACGTCTCTTTACTTTCTCCGCGATACCCCTTCAACCTTTTCTGCTCTCACGAGGACTGGTCATGCTGGACACCGGACACGCCGTGTATGTCGGGAGCTTCGATCCGCTGACGCTGGGGCACGAAGACGTGATCCGCCGCGGAGCACACATTTTCCGCCAGCTGACCGTCGGCATCGGGATTAATCCGGACAAGAAGCCGCTGTTCTCGCCTGAAGAGCGACTGGAACTGATTCGCGATGTCGTTTCCGATCTCGACAATGTGAAGGTGGAGACCTTCACCGGACTGGCGGTCGATTTTGTTCGGCAAAACAAAGCCGCCGTGATGCTGCGCGGGGTTCGCACGCTTTCCGATATTGAGGCCGAGTTCACGATGACGCTGGCCAACCACACACTGGAGCCGGAGATTGAGTCGGTGTTCCTCATGGCCAGCGAACAGTACACGCACATTTCAAGTTCGCTGATCAAGCAGATCGCCCAGATGGGTCGCGATTCCGCCGCTGACAAACTGGAGCAGTTCGTTCCGCCTCAGATCATCAAACCGCTGCTGGCGAAGTACTCGTAAAGCTGCCGCCAAAACCGGGCGATCGTCACGCGACACCTGTATCTTCCGACCGGCCTGTGCTACAACGGAGAGAGACCTGCCGTCGCCTGAAAGGTCTGATTTGCTTTGAAATCTCGCGTCTGTGGATTCCCGCAGAGTGCTCATTGAACGACATTCCGAGGAGACCGAAACATGGTGAAGACCGCATCGACAATGCTGCCGCTGGGAAGTCCTGCTCCCGATTTCTCGCTGCCGAACGTGGATGGCAAGACGCTGTCTCTGTCCGATCTGCCGAAGGACAAACCGCTGCTGGTGATGTTTATCTGCAATCACTGCCCGTTCGTTCTGCATCTGAAATCGGCTCTGGCTGAATTCGGCGATGAGTACCAGAAGAAGGGGCTGACCGTCGTCGCCATCAGCTCCAACGACGTCGAAAACTACCCGGATGACAGCCCGGAAAAGATGAAGGAAATGGCTCAGGCGAGTGGCTGGAACTTCCCGTATCTGTACGACGAATCGCAGGACGTCGCCAAGGCGTATCAGGCGGCCTGCACGCCAGACCTGTTCCTGTTCGACAAGGATCATAAGCTGGTCTATCGCGGTCAGTTCGACGACAGCCGCCCGGGCAACGGTCTGCCTGTAAACGGAGCCGATCTTCGGGCCGCTGCAGACGCCGTCCTCGCCGGAAAGCCGGTCCCCGAGCAGCAGAAGCCGAGCATCGGCTGCAACATCAAATGGAAAGAAGGGGCCGCTCCGAACTACTTCACCGGCCAGCCGGCTGTCTGAAAGGCCCGTTCATGACCGAAGAGCAGAGTCTGCACCACGGACGATTTCTCGAGTTGGTTTCTTTGAACGGCTGGGAATACGTCCGTAGGGCCAACAGCACGACCACCGTCGCCGTCCTCGCATTGACCGAGGACGACGATCTGCTTTTTATCGAACAGTTTCGTCCTCCGATCGGTGCGGAAGTGCTTGAACTTCCCGCCGGTCTGGTGGGCGATGATCCCGGCCAGGAAGCCGAAGAGATCACTACGGCGGCGAATCGGGAACTCGAAGAAGAAACCGGCTTCTCGGCACGATCGCTGCATGTTCTGGGAACGTTCTGTTCTTCAGCCGGTTTGACGGACGAGACAACAACCATCTGCATGGCGCTGGGATGTCGGCAAACTGGACCGGGTGGGGGGATTGGCGGAGAATCGATCCGAATTCACAAAATTCCGAGAAACGAAGCTGCTTCCTGGCTGGCCGAACGCGTAAAATCGGGGCAGTTGCTCGACGGAAAAGTCTGGACGGCTCTCGCTCTGGCCGAGCGAACTGGCTTTGCGGTGCCGATAAAAGACTGAACAGACTTCTCTTCCGTTGGCGGCAGCGTAGAATTTCGGACGGACCCGCGCTTTTGCGGCCCCGGTCTAACGGGAATTGATTTATGGATGTGGTGCGAAACGTTGCACGGCTTGCTCTGGCTCTTGCTCTCGGGCTGATGTTCTCACTCCCGGTCCATGCCGATCCCCGTCTCGACCAGCAGTTTCCTCCTGAATCCGGAACCGACAACCAGGAAGTCTTCGACGGCTATCGTCAGAAGCTTTCTGAACTTCAGGCGGAACTGAATACTCTCGGCCGCCCGGTCCCGTCCAGCTTCTCCCTGGCCGGTGATGGTCTCGCGTTTTATCTCGATGCCCCCTATGTCGCTCAGTATCACACGAATCAAAAGCAGCAACGGTTCGTCATCGGGCGGCTCGTCGTTCTCAATAAAACCAGCCGCGATATCACGTTCAATCCGCGAGAAGTCGTTCTCGATGCCGGCGGGCAGAAGTTAACGTATCGTCCCGCCGAGGATTTTGAGGGTTACACGTCCTTCCAGCGCCAGCGACGACACTACAGCCTCTCGGAACTTCAGGTGCCCGAAAGTCTGACCGCTCCCGCCGGACAGATCGCCTCGAGCTGGGTCGTCTACAACGGGCTCCCGGCAGGGACTTCCGTTCCGCCGCTCAAACTGCTGATTCCGATCGATGGCAAGACCCATGAATTCGATATGAATCTGTTCGGTCGGGCTCAACTCAAGTGGCGTCGCGAGACGATTGCCCCTCGCGGCGTGCTGGCTCTGACGACGATCGAAGGTGAAGTTAACCCGCTGAATCTGGCGACCATTGTCGATGACATGACCGAACTGGCGGTTGAAGATGTCGCCCGGGTGATCATGCACTTCGACGAAGAGGCCTCGCCGGTTGATCCCCATCTGTTGCAGTGGTTTGCAACGACAGCGGTGATGGCCGGACGCGAGTCGACCAATCAGCCTCAGTTTGAGTTCCCCTCAATTCCGCCGTTGATCAGTGAAGTTCATCTTTCGGCGCTGCCGGATCCGGATCACGTGGTGCAGCAGGAAACCGTCAGCGGTCCCGCACGCGCTCACGATGATTTGCTCAAGGCCATGCTGGCCGCGACGCATGGCATCTACGAGTCGATTTCGTTGAATGAACTGATCACCGAGATTCGCGAAGGACATCGGCTGTCCCGGTATGCCGCGCTTATTCATGGAGCGATGCGGTTGCCGGCCGAGTTCTGGCCCGAGATCGCTCAGATTCTGAAGACGACCGACGATCCCGCGCTCCGTCAGGCTTCGCTCATTGCCCTGGGCGAATTCCCTGCTCGCGACGCGGTCTCGCTGCTGAAGCAGTCGGTCCGCAGTTCGGACGACGCCGTTTCTGAAGCGGCTCTGAGCAGTCTCGGAAGCTCACGCTTTCCGGTGCATCACCAGGCATTGTTGTCGATGCTGAATGAATCGCCGGAGATTCAGGCCCGCGTGATTCATACGTTTGCGTTGTATCCGCGTCCGGAATGGTCCGACAAACTGTATGAGTTTGCCCGGAACGGGAACGAGGCGACCCGCATCGAGTCGCTTCAGGCTCTCAATACCCTGGGACACCCGCAGCTGCACGATCTGCTGGTCAGCATTCTCAAGAGTGATGACAAGAAACTGCAGTCGATCGCGTTCGAGATGCTCTCGGCCCGCGAGGATGATGCCAGTCGACAGGAATTGATCCAGTTCGCGTTGAAGCAGATCGAATCGGAATACCCCAACCGTCAGTCGCTGCAGGCGATCGCAAAGTATCGCGTGCAGACGGCTGTTCCGTTGTTGCTTGATTATCTGGAGCAGGAAAACTCGCTGCGCGGCACGCTCATTAATACTCTGGCGAAAATTGGCGACAACCGTATTGTCGAACCGCTGCTCGACGTGTATCCGGAACTTGAGGTCTCCGAGCAGGAGGCCGTCCTGCGAGCAGTCGCTCAGATTGATCAGAACAGTCTGCTCGATTTCGCTCCGAATGCACTGGTGAAAGAGGACCAGCATCTGACGAATGTGCTTGTCAGTCTGCTTCAGGGCTCGACCGATGAACGAGCCGTCGATGTTTTGATTGCGTTGATCGAGAAACGCCCGGAAGACAGCCCGGTCGCCACCTCACTGATTCGCGCCCTCGGCGGCTTTCTCAGTGATCGGTCCCGCAGTTATCTGATCAAGGTTCGCGACTCCGATTCGGAATCCCGCAGCCAGATGGCCTCTGCGGCTCTCGATGCGATGTTCTCGCGTTCGCCCGTGAATCATATTTACCAGCAGGCGATGTCGACACTGCGTCAGGGAGATGCGGCTCTGGCGGTACTGCAGTTCTCGCTTGTTCTCGATTTCGATACCGACTTCCCTCACGCGATTCAAGGGCGGGGGCTCGCCTATCAGCGGCTCGATCAACACGATCAGGCGCTGGCCGATTTCGAGCATCTGCTCTCGATCGATCCCCGCTGGCCGTCGGCTCAGGGCACGGTCGGTCAGATTCTGATTTCCATGTATCGCTTTGAAGATGCCCGGCCGTACTTCGATCGGGCGATTGCTCAGGATCCGAAGAAGGCCGTCTGGTATTCGTCGCGCGGGCACGTCAACTCGATGCTCGAACGGTTCCCGGATGCCGAAGCCGATTACCGGCGGGCACTCGAACTCGATCCGGAACTGATGACCGCCATCACCGGAGTCGCACTTTCCCTGGCCATTAACGGCAAGGTCGACGAAGCGGTCGAACAGCTGAAACGCGGTCGGGTGCAGCATGGCGACGACGCGATTTTCGCCTACAATGCGGCTTGTACTTACACTCGAGCCGCGGAATACCTGTCTCGGCGAACCGACAAGCCGACCGGCGAGCAGACACCGGCACGAATCGATCGGCTGGTCGACTCGGCGTTCGAGGAGCTGAATCGCAGCGTCAAACTTGGCTACATCGATGCCAACTGGACGCGGAAAGATCCCGATCTCGAACTGCTCCACGAAGACGACCGGTTTGCAGCCGTGCTCGATGCGATGAAGAAGGCTCAGAGTGAAGCCACTTCGAGATAACCGGCTCCAGCCCCATTCGTGAATCCGCCGTGCCAGAATCAACTCCTGTCGACCCGTCTCTACCGCCCCGCATCGGAATTGTCACCGTCTCCGACCGCGCCAGCCGCGGCGATTACGAAGACCTCGGCGGTCCCGCGATCCGCGACTATCTTCGCGAAGTGTTGACGACTTCGTTCGAACCGCATGCGGTCATCATTCCCGACGAACAGTCGCTGATTGAAGCCGAACTCGCGCGGCTCGCCGATCATCTTGGCTGCTGCCTCATTGTAACCACCGGCGGAACCGGACCGGCCTTGCGGGATGTGACCCCCGAAGCGACCGAGGCGGTCTGCGAGAAACTGATGCCCGGGTTCGGCGAACTGATGCGGAAGGTCTCGCTGGAGAAGGTGCCGACGGCCATTCTCTCCCGACAGACAGCCGGAATCCGCGGGCAGAGTCTGATAATCAATCTGCCCGGTCAGCCCAAAGCGATCCGCGAGTGTCTGGACGCTGTCTTTCCGGCTGTGCCATACTGTATCGATCTGATCGGCGGTCCGTTTCTGGAAACCGATCCCGACCGGCTTGAGGCGTTTCGCCCGAAAAAGAAGTAGCCGGCCCGTTCCTCACTCCCGCTCGTGAAAGGAATGTGTTCGATGCCCGCCAGACTGTTCCGCTGCTGTCTACTGCTCACGCTGATCTGCTCACTGTCCAGCATCACTCAGGCAGCCGAACCGCTGACACTGACCTGGGAGAAGAACATGCTGCGAATCCATGGCGAGCTGATTCCCGGCGGCTCGATCGAAATCTGGTATCTCGAAGCCTACTGTCGTCCCGGCTCAACCGATCGAGAATGGCGAGAAACCGTGATTCCGCATCAGACGGAGCTGATTTCTCGCAGCGAGGACGGGACTCAACTGGAATTGAAGTGTCGGCTTGAAGATGGCGTCGAAGTGACTCATCAGATTCAGGCAACCGGCGATGAGATCCAGTTTGAAGTGACCGCTCACAACCCCACGAAAACGACATCCGCTGCACACTGGGCACAACCCTGTATGCGGGTGGGAGCGTTTACCGGCTGCGACCAGAAAGACGAACCGTATGCTTACATTCAGCGGAGCTTCGTCTTTCTGAATGGTCAACTCGAGCTGATGCCGACTCCCGGCTGGGCCACCGAAGCCCGCTATGTGCCCGGCCAGGTCTGGGCGGCTCCCGGCGTCAATCGGGACGATGTGAATCCACGCCCGTTGAATTCGCATGTGCCTTCCAACGGACTGATCGGCTGCTTTAGCGGCGATGACAAGCAAATTCTCGCCATGGCCTGGGAGCCGTATCAGGAACTGTTTCAGGGAGTCATTCGCTGCCTGCACAGCGACTTCCGGCTCGGCGGACTGCAACCGGGCGAAACCAAAACCATGCACGGCCGCGTTTATCTGCTGCCGAACGACATCGACCTTCTGCTGAAGCGTTACCGCGAAGATTTCCCCGAGCAGAAGTAATTCCTTTTACCACCCGGTTTCAACATGCCCCGCGATCTTCCACTGACAGCCGAGAATCTCACCACGTTCTATGAGTACGCCCAACCCCGCATTTCCTCGGGACGCTTCCAGACCCTGCAGGAATGCCTGACCGCATTCAGCGAAGTCCAGGAGCTGCGTCAGGCTCTGGCGGAAATTAACGGCATGCACGAAGCCGCCGCCGGCTGCGGCTACTCCCGCGACGAAATCGCCGCCCAGTACGAAGCCCGCCTGGAGATGCTTCTACGCGAGTAGACCCGAAGCATCGCACCACGAATCCCAACCCGAAACGTCAGTGAGGGACAAGAGCGTGGACGACGACAAGCGGCCCTCGCTCACGCTTTGGGTTAGGATACGAAACGTAGCGGCGGCATCCTGCCGCCGAATGGACGTTGCTTCCGCATCCAAGGTTGAATCGCCATTGGAGATCGTCGCGTAAGAACGACCGCCCATTGTGCCGGGATACGCCTGTGGCTATCCCAACTTACGAGCGTGCGTCCACGAATCCCAACCCGAAACGTGAGTGAGGGCACTGGGGTTAAGTGACAGGTTCCCGTAGTTCGAGCAATCGAGACCATTTAGAGGGCGGCGAAGCCGTCGGAGAATGCAGCTGCCGCGAGCCTTCAAATTGCGGCTTGCCAATGTCTCTCGGGAAATTCAACGTCTCTTGTATCAGACGTCAAATCCCACTTCGCCAACGACTGCGCCGCCCCGAAAGAATCTTTCGGGGCCACGCCTGTCGGGCGTTCCGTGTCTAAACCCGAAGTATAAGCGAGGGCCGCTGGGATACTCTTGCGACCGTTCTTGCCTGCACATAGCTTCCTCGGCGGCAAGATGCCGCCGTTACGGGCATTCAGTCAGTATCAATGGCGGAAGTGGCGGCGGCCGGTGAAGACCATGGTCATGCCAGCGGCGTTGGCGGCTTCGATGACTTCTTCATCGTTGCGGGATCCGCCCGGTTGAATCGCGGCGATGATGCCGGCCTGAGCAGCCTGTTCGATGCCGTCTTTGAAGGGGAAGAACGCATCGGAAGCGACGACGCCCCCTTTGCAGCGATCTCCCGATTTCTTGGCGGCGATTTCGGCCGAGTCGAGGCGGCTCATCTGGCCGGCTCCGACACCCGTCACCATGCCCCCCTTGGCGAAAACAATCGCGTTCGACTTCACGTGCTTGCAGACGCTCCAGGCGAACTTCAGGTCTTCCCATTCCTGTTCGGTCGGCTCGCGATCGGTGACGATGTTCCATTCGTCTTCGGGATCGGCCAGCATGTCGCGATCCTGAACCAGCAGGCCGCCGGAAATGCGACGATAGTCGAGGCTCAACCGTTCTGCCGG
This sequence comes from Planctomycetaceae bacterium, assembly GCA_017795105.1. Lineage (GTDB taxonomy): Bacteria > Planctomycetota > Planctomycetia > Planctomycetales > Planctomycetaceae > Rubinisphaera. The sequence continues at coordinate 2,013,304 of CP051247.1, read as the reverse complement.
AGCGGGAACTTCGCACCGCATCAGCCGCACGTTCTTCTTCCACTTTGGTTTCGTCGTCAGCAATTCGAAGGCATCGTCGTCATACCCGGGGGCGATAATCGCCTCGATGAACTGACCCGGCTCCGCCATTTTCTCCGCCGTCGCCAGATCGACAACGCGATTGACACCGACAATCGAACCGAACGCCGAGACTGGATCGCCTGCATGAGCATTGGCGAAGGCATCGCTCAGCGTCTTGTTGGTCGCACATCCACACGGGTTGTTGTGCTTGATGATCGAGACCGCAGGTCCCGGGAACTCGGTGACCAGGCCGAATGCGGCGTCGAGATCGAGCAGGTTGTTGTAAGAGAGCTCTTTTCCGTTGAGCTGTTTGGCAGCGGCGACGGTCGAAGGACCGGCGTTTGGCTCCACGTAGAAAGCCGCCCGCTGATGCGGGTTCTCGCCGTACCGCAGCGATTCCTGACGACGGAACGACAGCGTGAGCCGCTCGGGGAAATCGGCTTCATCGGCGTGCAGAGATTCGAAGTAGTTGGCAATCGCCGAATCGTAAGCAGCGGTCCGGGCAAAGGCCTGCATCGCCAGCGTGCGACGGTGTTCCTCATTGAACGAGTCGTTCTTGATCGCTTCGATCACTTTGAAGTACTGAGCCGGCGAAGTGACGACGCCCAGGTATTTATGGTTTTTGGCTGCCGAGCGAATCATGCTCGGGCCGCCGATGTCGATGTTCTCGATCGCATCGGCCAGTGTCGCACCCTGTTTGGCGACCGTCGCTTCAAACGGATACAGATTGCAGACAACCAGCTTGAACGGAATGATTCCGTGAGCGGACATCGCGGTCGCGTCGCTCTCGAGATCGGGGCGCCCGAGCAGTCCGCCATGTACACGCGGATGCAGCGTTTTCACGCGACCGTCCATGATCTCCGGGAACTCGGTGTATTCGGAGATGTCGATCACCTTCAGCCCGGCGTCCTGCAGGTGCTTGCGAGTCCCGCCGGTGGAAACAATCTCATACCCGAGTTGGGCAAGTTCCTGAACGAACGGGACCAGATCAGTCTTGTCGCTGACGCTGACAAGCACGCGTTTGGGGGACTCTGTGTTGCTCATGGCTTCTTGTGCAGGCTGAAAAGTGAAAGAAATCAGGGATCAATCCGCATCTTAAACCAATCGAGTTCTGTTCGCATCCCACTCGTTTCAGAAGCTGAGGCTGGAAAACTTTGACGACCCTGCGGGTCGCTCCAGTTCAGCCCGGTGGAACCAGAGAATCCGGTTGCAGGTGCTCTTCCGATCTTGTCCGGGATGCCGAATATGACCGAAGAAGAGATCAGGAAGCGTTCGCACTGAAAGGACGGTTTTCGCGGCACGACACGGAATTCAAGCCGAGGAGACTGTAAAGAAGGGGCAGGGATGCGTAAACAAATCGCCAGCGGGATGATTCTGGCTGGAGCTCTGGTGACACTACCAGGGTGCCTGTCGTCAGGCCCGAAAGCGATTGAGATCGAACCGATAGCGCAGAAGCGTTCCGCGCTCCCGGTCGATCAGCCTTCGGCCGTTGTGGTGAAGAAGACCGCGGCCGAAACGCATCCATCCATCTCCGATCTAAATGTGAACGAACCGATTACGCTCACCGCAGCGGAGGTCCCGGCTCGGGAAGACGACCGCCTCAAGCTCGACGTTCCGCTCGAACTCGACAACGAACTCACGGCCCAAGCTGACGAAGCCGATCTGCTTTATTGTCGTCCCTCTGGCGGCCTGATCTCGCTGACGGAGCTCGAAGCAATTGCGCTGGGGAACAACCCGACGCTGAAACAGGCAGAGGCGTCGATCGTGCGGGCTCGCGGAATTCGCACCCAGGTCCGGCGTCCCGCCAACCCGACCGTCGGCTATTTTGCCAACCAGCTTGCCGATGAAGGAACCGATCAGCACGGCGTCTTCTTCGAGCAGCAGATCGTGCGCGGGAACAAACTGGCGCTCAACGATCGCGTTCTCAGTCAGACGACCGACTATCAGATCTGGGAACTCGAAGCCCAGCGACTGCGAGTCCTGACCGACGTTCGTGTGCTGTATTTCGAAGCCGTGGCCGCTCAGCAGCGGCAGGAAGCGACCGACGAGTTTGTAGCCGTGATGAGACAGGCGGCCGACATTTCCCGGCAGCGGGTCGAAGCGCTGGAAGATTCGCGGATCGATCTGCTGCAGACGCGAATTCAGCTCAACGAAGTGGGACTCTTGCAGCAGCAGGCCGGGATCGCGTTTGTCGCAGCTTGGGAAGAATTGGTCGCCCTGGTCGGTCTGCAATGTCTGGAACCGGGACCGCTCGCGCCGGTGGAGACCGCCGACGCCGTAGGGATCGACTGGTGTCATCTCTACGAGTCGATTCAGGCCAACAGTCCGGAGCTGGCAGCCGGGCTGCAGAAAGTTTCTCGCGCTCGAGCTTTGCTCAGTCGTCAGGAAGTTCAGGCGATTCCCAACCTCACGCTGAATATGGGAGCAGGGTACGACAACTCGACCGATTCGGGGCTGATCAACTTGCAGGTCGGCGGGGCACTGCCGATCTATAACCGCAACCAGGGGAACGTGACGGCCGCTTACGCCGAGTTCTGCCGCGCGACGCACGAAGTCGCCCGGATTCGGTCTGATATTCGGGCCCGACTCGCTCGGGTGGCGCAGAAATACGACTCGGCTCGCGTCACCGTTTCCAAGTACGAGGGCGAGATTCTCCCGCAGGCCGCGGAAGCGCTCGAGCTGGCAAATTCCGCCTACGAACTCGGTGAGACCGATTTCCTGCAGCTGCTGGTGATTCGTCGGACCTATTTCGAAGCCAAACTGCAGGCGATCGCCGCCCGCAAGGAGCTTGCCCAGGCTCAGGCTCAACTCGATGGCCTCCTGCTGACCGGAGCCCTGACCGCCCCAGGAACGGTGGACGACGGCGACGAACTCCGCGGCCAGACATTGAGCGGCGAGTAGCCGGGACGGGGACCGGAACGCGAGTTCAGGACGGGAATGCAGCTCGGGCGGCCTTTTCCCGAGACAGGGTCTTGAAGTTGTGACTCGGTGTCGGCACAATTCCAGCTGTAAGGGCATGCCAACTGCTTCCAACGCCGGGGAGATACACTGCCCGAAAGGGACTCCCCATGACTGCTATGACCGCTGAAACACCCTCGATCTACTCACTCTCCTTCGCGGATCTCCAGCAATGGTGCCTCGATCGGGAAATTCGTAAGTTCCGTGCAGAACAGATCTTCCGCTGGATTTATCAGCGGCGGGCCAGTTCTTGGGACGCGATGACCGATTTGCCGGTCGCCCTCCGCGAACAGCTTGCGCAAGAGCTCGTTTTCAATCAGAGCGAAGTCGAATCGCATCAGATTGCGTCGGACCGGACTGAGAAACTGCTGCTCAAACTGCGGGACAACGAGTTTGTCGAATGTGTCCTGATGCGGGAGCCGAGCCGAAATACAATTTGCATCAGTACGCAGGTCGGCTGTGCCATGGGCTGTGTCTTCTGCGCCAGCGGACTGGCCGGACTGACGCGAAACCTGACCACGGCCGAGATTGTCGAGCAGATCGCCCGGCTGGTGCAGCTGCTTGATGACGAAGAGCAGCTGACGAACGTCGTCGTGATGGGCATCGGGGAGCCGCTCGCCAATCTGCAGAATCTGCTGCCGGCTCTGGATCGGATGCAGGAATCGATCGGCTGGAACTTTGGCACTCGTCGCGTGACGATCTCGACCGTCGGATTGCCTGAAAAGATCCGCCAGCTGGCTGATTTGGGCAAACGCTACACCCTCGCGATTTCGCTGCACGCTCCCAACGATGAACTGCGAAACCAGATTGTTCCCACGAACCAGAAGATCGGCATCAAGGCAATTCTGGATGCGGCGGATTACTTCCTGGAGACGACGGGACGCCGCGTGACCTTTGAGTACATTCTGCTTAAGGGCGTAAACGATTCCCGCGAACATGCCCAGGAACTGGCCGATCTGTTGCGTGGCCGTTCGACGCTGGTGAATCTGATCCCGATGAACGATGTCAGCCTGCTGTCGCTGAAAGGCTCGACCCAGCAGGCCGCCCGCGAATTTGTCGACATCCTGCAGCGAGCAGGACTCACGGCTACGGTTCGCAAGCGGAAAGGAGCCGACATCGACGCCGCCTGCGGTCAACTCCGGTTGCCCAAGGTCCGCGACCGCGCTCTACACGAACTGCAGACGCAGAAGTCGTAAGTTACCGGAGCTGTAAGCCTGTCCGAACCGAGGTCTCCTCCGAACGGGAGGCCCCGAAAGATTCTTTCGGAGCGGCGCAGCCGTGGGCGAAGTGGGATTTGCCGTCTCATATAAGAGACGGAGAGGTTACCCGAGAAACACTGTCAGGCCCCAAGTTGAGGCTCGCGGCAGCTGCACTCTCCGACGGCTTCGCCGCCCTGACAGCACAGCTATCAGGGTCACCCGTCAGGTCTTCATCTGCAGAGACTTCCTGAAACTGGCGTCTACCGATTCGTGTCTGTGGACCCGTTATGCTTGCGACAGCTCAGATAATCCCATCCCCGAAGGCATCGCGGCGGGGCGGCTGTGGCGACATGGCGTCGGAGGGGGCACGTTCCCGAGAGGAGCTGGCGTTTGATTCGTGTTTCGATTGCGAATCGACGCGATGGATTTTGCCGTCTTCGGTTTCCATCTGCATGGTGGACCGATTGCCGTGAGTGTCATTGCTCCGTTGCGGCGTGTCTTCGTTGCCATCAAGCACGGCGTAACGATCTTCCTCGAAGTCGTCGTAGGTGCAGATGTAGCCTTCCTGTTGAGCGCGGACCAGCTCTTCTTCGTAGGCGGCGATCACCGACTGCTGGATCATGTCTCGACATTCCGAGTTAATCGGATGCGCGATGTCGGCGTAGAGTTTGGCGCGGCCGTCATCGTCTTTCGGAGCGCGTTCGGAACGCAGACGAACTCCACACTGGTTGCAGAATGTCGCGCGGAGGTGGTTTTTGAAGTGACACTTTGGGCAACGATCGGTCAGCTTCCGACTGGGCATCGCCACGAAGGCGCCTTTGGAGCCCTGGATGATTTTCAGATCGCGGATGACAAAGCAGCTGTCCAGGGTGATCGAGCAGAACGCACACAGACGTTCGCCAGAGTCCTCCATGAGCTTAATGCGAACTTCCGTTATCTCCATAGCCAGTCTACTCCTCAAAGTTGCTTACACACGGCTGTGAGTGACGAAAACACTGCCCAGTCGCAGAGCCGACAGGCGACCTGCGATTGTGTTCGCCGCACTGCGCGTTCGACAGACGCCGAAGCACGCGGTCCCGCTCCCACTCATCATCGACATCAGAAAATCCTGTCGTCGCATCACCCCCAGGGCATGCCGCACGTCGGGATTGAGCATTTCCGCAGGCTCCTGCAGTGCGTTTCTGATCCCTAATTTTACACCAGCAAGATTTGGTCCGTGCAGAGCATTTAACACATCTTTTGCAGAATGTTGGAATGGAGAGACTCTGCAGTTGGCGTAAACTTCCGCCGTCGACAGGCCGCTGAACGGCTTGACGATGACAAAATGCAGCAGGGGACCGCGAGAGGCCTGCAGGTCTTCTCCCCGGCCGGTTCCGACGGCCAGACCCTGTTCGGCGATGAAGAACGGAATATCGCTGCCGATGCGGCTGGCGAGGTCCATCAACTCTTGTTGACCAAGCCCGAGGTCCCACAATCGGTTCAGGACGATCAGTGTTGTCGCGGCATCGGAGGACCCGCCTCCGAGACCGGCCTGGGAGGGGATCCGTTTTCGCAACAGAATCTCGGCTCCTTTGTGGCAGCCGGTGTGAGACTGCAGCAGGCGAGCGGCCTTGACGATCAGATTCCGCTCATCAGTCGGAATGGGGTCGACAGGAAGCGGATTGAGGCGATGCGGAGCGACATGCTCGACGCGAAGGGAGACACGGTCTCCCGTCGCCGGGTAAAAACGAAGCGTATCGTGCAACGCAAGTCGCTGCATGACCGTTTCAATTTCGTGGTACCCGTCGTCTCTTTTGGCCAGGATTTTGAGGAAGAGATTCAACTTCGCCGGCGCCTGGCCGATGACCGGGGAAGTCAGCTCTGCATTCATACGAGCAGACATCCTGTGATCTGCCTTCCGGCGGCTGCCGGCTCACGGACAGATCAGCTCAATGGGGGTAATCTCGTGGACGGCCGCAGAAAAACAGCCGCAAAACTTACCCTATCCGCGAATATGCGTTCCGTCAATATCGCTTTCGGGACCGTTTTTGAAGCTGGCGGAGAGGAGCAGGGGTGTCCTTGAACACCTCCGACTATTTGCTGCTGTCGGCCTTGGCTTTCCGGCCGAACAGACCTTTTTTCTCGCCTGTCGCCTGAGACTTGGCCTCTTTGGCAGCGGCTTTTTCGGCTGCTTTCGCGGCCTTTGCTTCCTCTTTGGCAGCCTTGGCGGCGGCTTTGGCCTCTTCCTTCGCAGCCTTCTTAGCCGCTTTCGAATCGGCCGGTTCCGCGGCGGCCGTCTCGGCTTCAGCCGGTTGCTCTTCTTTCGGCTTTCGGGAGAACAGTCCACGCTTCTTCGGCTTGGCCTCGTCCTCGGCCGGCTTCTCTTCAGCAGGAGCTTCCGCTGTGCCGGTCTCCGCCGTGGCAGATTCCGTTTTGGGATCGTCCGAAGAAGCCTTATCGTCTTCCGTCGACGAGTCGTCCGGGGCTTTTTTCTTCAGCAGCCCTCCGAGCAGTCCGCCCTTCGATTTCTTCCCGGCGTCTTTGTCAGCCTTCGCTTCGTCTTCGGGGGGCTTCTCCGGCTCCGGAGCAACAACCGATTTCAGATGGAAGAGCGGGTTGGTACCGAAGTTCTCTTCGCATTTCGGACACTTCGCCTTGGCGAGTCCCGCAGGTTTCTTGCCGCCGAACTTTTGCTCGACGCGCTGTTCTTCGCTGACGGCGGCTTCGCAGGCCTGGCAGGTCCAGCCGACCTCCACAACCGGAAGAGCATCGTCGGCCTGATACCATTCAGGCGACTCGAGTGCTTCGAAGGTCTTCTCGCTCAGGACGCAATCGTAGTAGAGCGTCTTATTCTCGAGCGGCACGTTCTCGACTGTCAGTGCTTCCGGATTGTTGAGCAGTTCGGCAATCCATGTGCGGAACTTGCGGTACTGAGACAAGGTCAGCGTGACGCATCGCGTCGGCGGTTCCGGTGGCGGCGTCGGCTTCTTGGGTTTCTTGGGCTTTTTCTTCGCCTTGGCCGCTGGATGGGCGGCTCCCATGGGCTGCGGCGGGGCAGCCGGGAATTGAATCGTGATCGTACCGGGACCGAAAACCTCAACTCCAGTAGTGAAGTGGGCCTGCCCGCCGGGCTGGACGATTTCCAGGCTGACGAGCTGCTCGGCGGAAAACGCTTCGTGGCGATCCGTAGGCAGCGCCATCAGGGGACGTCCCCCCTTGAGGTGGCTGGCGACATTCAGACGAACGGTTTCGGCCTGCTTCGCGGCGTTACCTTTCACGCCTTTCTGCTTCGGCCAGACAACCAGAATCTGATCGTTCCAGCGAATCAGATCGACCTTCTCGCCTTTGCCCTTCAGGGCATTGGCTTTTGGTTTGAACTTCTTGAGGGCGATCTCGTGCCATTGAGCATCCAGAACCGTCAGCTCGTCGGCCAGCGGTTCGGGCTTCGCTTCTTCTTTCGCAGCGGTCTTCTTCTCCGGCTGCTTGAGCACGGGAACGACGAAGGGCACTTTGCATTTCGGGCAAAGCCCCATTTGGCCCTGGTGGTATTTCTGAACGCGAATCTTACAGCCGCAGGGAGCCAGGATCATGAACGTGTTCTTGACGTTCGCCTTCTTCTTGCGGCGGCCGTGCTGACGCGTCTGTTCCCGCTCTTCGGTTTCGGCGAGTTTCAGCAGTTCTTCATCTTCGTCGGCTTCGGGTTCTTCTTCCGCGACGTCTTCGGATTGATCGACCGTGGCTGTCGCCGGAGCTTCGGCGTCATCGTCGTCGTCGAATGAAGAAATCTCGCCACCTTCCGGCTCCCACGTGCCTTCCATCATCTGGAAGTCGTCGTCGAGTTCGAAATCGTCTCCACTGTCGGGCGGACTGTGATCTTCGAACGTCTCGATGTCGTGAACCAGGTTGGGATCGTCGTCGACTTCCTCGCTGGTGATAATCGCCGCCGGCCGGAGCTGCATCTCCTGATACAGCTTCTCCATCTCTTCCTTGAGGAAAGCGCCGCATTGCCAGCAGCGGACAAGCCCCTGGCGGTTGTTCGCCCCGCATTCCCGGCAGGAAATTTCTTCCGAGCCATCGTAACGATCTTTGGTCGCGGAATAGACGTCGACCAGATGCTCAGCGCCGTCCTTCAACACATGATTGCAGTGAGGACACACTTCGGTGTCATCAAGTATCAACGAGTTGCATTTCGGGCAGGAAGATATAGACGCAATCATAACATCTGTAGATCAGGACGATGTTCGAAGTGATGGGGACGAAGTGTCACGCCCCGAGAGAGCCGCCCGCTTCCGGAATGGAAATCAGCGTCAACGGCTCCTTAAGACAATTCTGCGGAATCAACCTGCATTCTAACAAGATCTTTTCCGAAGATCAGCCCGATAAGGTTCAAATTCAGATTCGATAATCGGCACATGTGGCGTGACGGCTGCCGCTTTACATGGCCAGCAGGCTGTCCATCATGGAGATTGCAGCCGGTCCCACAAGCACCACGAAGATTCCCGGGAAAATGAACAGAACGAGCGGGAAAATCATCTGGACAGCTGTTTTCTGGGCTTTTTCTTCGGCGATCTGCATCCGTTTGACGCGCATACTGTCCGACTGCACGCGAAGTGCCTGGGCGATGGAAGAGCCGAAACGGTCCGCCTGAATCAGGATTGCCGCTAAGGCTTTCATGTCATCGACCCCCGTACGAATACCGAGGTCGTGCAGCACTTCGCGGCGGGGGCGTCCCATCTGCAACTGGAAGTTGGCCAGATCGAATTCCGCACAGATGTCGCCGGCGGTATCGTGAAGTTCTTCCGAGACGCGTCGCATCCCCGCGTCCAGGCCGAGTCCCGATTCCACGCATACAACCAGCAGGTCGAGCGCGTCCGGCATCGTGAGGAAGATGTTCTGCTTGCGTTTCATCCGCATGTAGCCGAGAACCAGCTCGGGAATATAGAAGCCCAGACCGGCTCCGACCGCGAAGGCCGACCAGCCGTTCTGGGTGTTCCCCCAGTTGATGAAACCGATCGCCGCCCCGATGAGCACGCCGACGATCATCGACAGAAACTTGATGGCGAGAAAGACCTGACCAGCATTGGGCGAATTGAAACCGGCATTGGCCATGCGGATCTTCAGTTCGCTTTCTTCCAGTTCGGTCTTCGGCTTGAGCGCTTTGGAGAGCGTCGGAGCGGCCTGTTCGAGCATGCCGCCGACACCGTCCTGTTTGCCCTGAGCGTCTTTATTACGCCGCCCGGGGTCGCGGATGTCCTGCAGTCGCTCGGCGACGCGATCATCCTTGCTGCTCATCTGGGTCACGACAAACCAGATCAGAGCAGAGATCCCGCCAAAGATGGCGTACGGCAAAATGCTGACCATGTCCATGATAAGGCTTTCAGCAACAACTGGATTCAGAAAGGAACAACGAACGCCGACTTGAGTCGTGCCGTCGTTGTCAGATTTTGATTTCGATAATCTTCTTGATGCAGACCGCTCCCAGGATTTGCAGAACGACCGCACCGGCGATCATCTGCCGCCCGAGTTCTTCGGTGAACAGCAGCATCATGTATTCGGGGTTCAGGTAGTACATCACGAAGAACAGGACGATCGGCAACGCCATCAGCACGATGCCGGAAATACGTCCTTCACCGGTCAACGCCTGCACCTGTCCCATGATGCGGAACCGTTCGCGGACGATGTGTCCGATCTTGTCGAGGATCTCTGCCAGGTCGCCCCCGGCCTGTCGCTGAATCGCGACGGCGGTGACGAAGAACTTGAAGTCGAGGTTCGGCACGCGACGAAAGACGTTCTTCAACGCCTGATCGATGGGAATCCCCAGGTTCTGTTCTTCGTAGGCCATGTTGAATTCGTGAGAAATCGGATCCGGCATTTCCTGAACCACGACCTGAATGCCGGAAGCCAGACTGTGACCCGAACGGAGTGCCCGGGCGATCAGCTCCAGAGAGTCGGGAAGCTGCTGGGCGAACCGGGCGAACCTCTTTTTGCGGCGATACAGAATCCACATATACGGCAGGATCCCAATCGTCAGTCCGCAGACGGGCAACATCGGAGTAGGGGCCTGAGCAGCCATGCCGCCGACGACTCCGACACCAGCACAGACCACCGAGATGATCGCGAAGACATCGATGCCGATCGGCGAGTGGGCCTGTTCGAAGATCAGGGGCAGATTCCCGAAATGGGAGACGACTCGGTTGAAGGCTTTGGAAATCCCGCCCACACCTTCTTTGAGCATCTCCTTTTTCAGGATCTTCTTGTCTTCGCTGGCTTCTTCCCGCGACTTGTGACCGGTCAACACCTGCAGTCGGTCTTCAACGTCTGAAGCTCCCAGGTCGTTCATCACACTCATGATCGCCATGATGATGGCGACAACGGCGACGAAGACCAGAATGGAGATCACGATGGGATCCATGTTTCACCTGTGACTGCACTGAAAAGAGGAATGCCGCGAAGAAGGATTCTGTCTGACTTGAACTACCCGAGAACTCGCGCGGAGAACAGGTTACCCGGCAGGCGCACGCCGGCTGCTTCGAGTCGCGACATGCAGTGCGGACGCACTCCCGTGGACTCGAAATGGCCGACGGCTCGTCCGTCCTCATCGATCCCGTCCTGCACGAACAGGAAGATGTCCTGCATGATGATTGTGTCCTGCTCCATGTTGAGCACTTCGGTAATGTGAGTGACTTTACGCGGTCCACCCTGCAGGCGGTTGGCCTGGATGATGATGTCGACGGCTGCGGAGAACTGCTGGCGAATCGCTTTCATCGGCAGTTCGATTCCGCCCATCGAGATCATCGTTTCCATACGGGAGACGGCATCGCGCGGGTTGTTGGCGTGAATCGTGGTCAGCGAACCTTCATGACCCGTGTTCATGGCCTGGAGCATGTCGAGCGTTTCCGCCCCTCGACATTCCCCGATGATGATTCGGTCGGGTCGCATACGCAGGGCGTTCTTCACCAGGTCGGTGGCCGAGACTCGTCCCTTGCCTTCAATGTTGGACGGACGTGTTTCGAGTCGGAGCACGTGTTCCTGCTGCAGCTGAAGTTCGGCTGCGTCTTCAATGGTGATGATGCGGTGGTCGTTCTGGATGAAGCTCGACAGAGTGTTGAGCAGGGTCGTTTTACCGGAACCGGTACCGCCCGAAATCACCGTGTTAAGTCGAGCTTTGGTGGCTCCTTCGAGGAACATGGCCATTTCCGGTGTGAAGGCACCGAAGCCGAGCAGACGTTCCAGTGTCAGCGGGTTCGAACCGAACTTACGAATGGTGAGCGAAGGACCGTCCAGAGCCAGCGGCGGAATGACGGCATTCAGACGGGAGCCGTCCGGAAGACGGGCATCGACCATCGGATTGCTCTCGTCAACACGTCGGCCGACGCGGGAGACGATGCGATCGAGAATCTGCAGCAGATGTTGATTGTCACGGAAGGTCACATCCGATTTGACAATGCGACCGCCCTTTTCCAGGAAGACGTTCTTGGGGCCGTTGATCATGATGTCGGCCACGTCATCCATCTTCATCAGGATTTCGAGCGGGCCGAAGCCGAAGGTTTCGTCGAGAACTTCTTCAATCAGTCGTTCGCGTTCGGAACGGTTGAGCAGGGGATTCTCGGTATCGCAGAGATGTTCGACTACCAGTCGGATTTCGCGGCGCAGGGTGTCGCCTTCAAGATCACCCAAACGCGACAGATCGAGCTTATCGACAAGCTTGCCGTGGATGAGTCGCTTGAGCGATTCGAAGTCATCCTGGGAAAACGAGGCGGGGCGGTTCGAACGCGGCATGGGGCCTTTGACTGGGGGCATCTCTTTCTCCATCTCTTCATGAATCTGCGACGCATCTCCATCGTCGCCAGACTGCGGGGGTGGTCCGTACTTGTGCGGGTGAGCGCACCAACCCCACACGGGATCATCCCGGGTGGTATTCGCTGAAAATTTAGCTTATGAATTCGACCCGCGTCGGAAGTTCTAAGCGGGGATGTCGTTTTTTGGCCACGCCCCAGCTCGCCCAGTCCCATTAATCGGAACTCCGGGAAAGCCGTTTTCATGGATACAATCGATTCTGCAGCCGCCGATCCCTTCCTGCTGCTCGATCCGGAACTCTGGGTCATTACGTCGCAGTCCGGCACAACAAGGAATGCGATGATCGCAACGTTCGTTATGCCTGTATCGATTGTTCCGGACCGTCGTCGATTCGTCGCCGCGATCGCCACCCATCATTTAAGCCATCAGCTGTTGCAGCAATCCGAGGGCTGTGCGCTGCACCTGATCACACGGGATCAACGCGAATGGGTGCCGCGATTTGGCATTCCGACAGGACGAGAGACTGACAAGCTTGCAGAGATGAAGACGACAACGCTCAGGAGTGGAGCGCCGATTCTCACCGATGCTCTGGCCGCCTTCGATTGCCGCGTCGTCCGAAGCTGGTCGATCGGAGACCGGGAGCTGTACCTGCTCGAACTTCTGGAGAGCCGGCAGTTTCGCACGGGAAACCCGCTCCGATTCCGCGAGATGTGGAATCTGCTCGGGGCAGACGAGCGTTCGCAACTCGGCGAATTGCTCCTGCGAGATCAACAGATCGATCGAGCGGCCATCGACAACTGGGCCGGGGAAGCAGGAGATTCCTGACTCTTCGGATTAAGAAGTCCTGTCGGGTGCGTCTTGACGCATCGATCGGATCGAAGGTCCTGGCGTGCCCCTGGAGGTTGTCTGGCCAAAATCGAATCGGGCTTTGTGACGTAGCGGCGAGGTTGATTGCGAGCGTCGACGTGGAGCCGATGCGTTGAGACGCACCCTACTTTTTCATTCTCGTCAGCAAATCCCCACCCGAAGCGTGAGCGAGGGCTGATCAATCTTCGGCCCCCGGTCCTTCACTGACGTTTCGCGTGGGAATGGAGCACGGAAACGAAAAAGGATTGCCTGGATGGACAGGCAATCCTTTGCTTGGTCTGAACGGTGTGTTTTCAGGCAGCCGCGGAGGTCGGGGTGGTCATCCGGGCTTCATCGGCGAGGACTTCATCGACGAGGTTTCCGTAGTCGTGAGCGCCCGTCGATTCCGGAGCGTATTCGAAGATCGACTGTGCGAAACTGGGAGCCTCGGCGAGTCGAATGTTGCGACGGATCCGGCTGCGGAAGATCTTGGCAGAAGCCCAGGGAGCCTGGGGATCGCTTTCTTCAAGGAATCGCATCAGATCATCGGTGACGTCTGCAGCCAGTCGCGTTCCGGTTTCGTACAGACAAAGCAGCATCCCGGTGATTGACAGATTCCGATTCAGGCGGCGTTTGATCAGCGCCGTTGTCTCGAGCAGTCGCGAGAGTCCCTGCAGGCTCAAATAGTGTGGCTGAACCGGAATGAACATCTCGGTCGCAGCGGTGAGCGCGTTAATGGTGACGGTGTTCAACGCCGGCGGGCAGTCCATGACCACGTAATCGAACGGCTTCTGGCGCTCTTCGCGGCAGTACTGTTCGAGAGCTCGTTTCAGAATGAACTCGCGGCCCTGGGCATCGACAAGTTCGACTTCGACGGCAGCCAGGTCGATGTTGGCGGGGACCACCCAGAGATTCGGTTTCGCGAGCTGCCTGGTTTCCACAAGCTTCTTCTCGCCGGAGAAGATCTGATAGACCGTGTGCGTCCCCCGGCAGATATCGACCCCAAGATGGGAAGAGGAATTGCCCTGCGAATCGAGATCGATCAGGCAGACGTTCTTCCCGTGACGAGCAAGACCGGCTGCAATATTGACGCTGGAAGTCGTTTTGCCGACTCCACCCTTCTGATTCATGATGGCGATAATTCGCATCGGGTTCCTTCCACTGAATTCCATTTGATTCGTCCGCGTCGAAGCGAAACGAGTCCCGTCCCTGGGGCGGGCGGACTATACCGGAAGCCCGTGTTGAGGTGAAGAGCGATCTCCCTTGAATTCACCAGGTCGAAGGAGTCGTTGAAGACCGCGCAATAAAAAAAGCAGAAGGCCGGTTGGACCTTCTGCTCATTGAGCAAAGAGCTGCTCTGGATCATCTCATACCGCAATTCATGCGGCGTCGAGATTAACGGCTTCCGCTGGAACCCCAGCTTCCGCTCGATCCGCTTGAGCCGCTCGAACCACGCTTACGCCACTTACGGCCGAAGCTTCCGCTCGATCCGCTCGAGCCCTTCGAACCACTGCTGTGGCTGTAGCCGCTCGAACCGCCGCTGCTACCGGTGCTGCCAGAGCTGTGGCTGTAACCACCGCTGCTGCCGTGGCTGCCGGAGCTGTGGCTGTAGCCACCGCTGCTGCCCTTGCTGCCGGAGCTGTGGTTGCCGCCACTGCTGCCCCAACTTCCGTTGGAACCGCTGCTGTGGTGACGACGAGCTTCAGCGTCCGTCGAGAACGCGAAAGCCAGTGCTGCGACTGCTGTCAAAAAGAACATACCACTCTTACGCATTTTCCTTCTCCTTCGTTGCCTGTCCTGCAGATCCTGGAACGAAAACTTGTCTTCCTACACAGAAGACATTACTCAAAATGTGGATGGTGAAGTTTGCCCTCGGATTGCCCACATATCCGGCTATCAGCAGGACCAGGCAGCATGAGGCTCATGCGACCTGACACCCATACCACTGTTCATCCCGAGTTTAACTCTGGGTAAAATCGTGTTCAAGGGGTGTTTAGGAAAAATGAGGCAATTCCGATGGGCGTGCACCCTGCGTTAAATATACAACGCGGAAGCCTGTACACAATGCCCTTTTTATGGGTCCAGGGAAGATTGGGAGACCCTTGCGGATCGGTTGCAGCGAATATGCAAACCGAAGGGGGGGCGAACGAAGTCAAATCGTTCTGTAAATTTTGCAATCGAACACGGCGTTTTGTCACGTAAATTATGGGGGCAATGCGAAAAATCAGCTCATCTTGACAGTTTCGCGGCGGCAATTTACCGTCCGCGAGAATCAACTTCGAGAGCCCCTGTCAGGGCGGGATGTGCTCCTCGTATTTTACTGCTGCGGAACTCGAGTTGATCTCAACCACGAACGAATCGTGACGTCCTTAACTCTGTCAGATTCTGAGATCCGGATGCCCCGGCCACTCGCCTGAGTCCACTTCAGTGGATTGAAGCGGGCCACGTCCTGACCCACGCCCTGACAGGGCACTACTCTCTTGCGAATGGAGTCGCTTTCATGAGTACCAGCGTGGCTTCCACTGTTCCGTTTCCTGCTTCCACGCCCGATCCAGTTCCCCTGATCGATCTGACACAGCAATACCAGAGCATCAAGTCTGAAGTCGACGCGGCGGTGCAGCGCGTCTTCACGAATCAATCGTTTGTTCTCGGTGAAGAAGTGTCGAACTTCGAAGCCGACATGGCTAAGTACTGCGACTCGCGCGAAGCGATTGGTTGCGGCTCCGGAACGGACGCCCTGATCCTCGCCCTGCAGGCGCTGAACATTGGCCCGGGCGATGAAGTCATCACGACTCCATTTTCCTTCTTCGCTACGGCCAGCTGTATCGAACGTGTCGGCGCCACCCCAGTCTTCGTCGATGTTGATCCCAAAGATTACAACATCGATCCCGATGCCGTCGCGGCTGCAATTACACCGCGAACCCGTGCGATTCTGCCGGTCCATCTGTTCGGCCAGTGTGCTCGCATGGAATCCCTCAACCGGCTGGCGACCAAGCATGGGCTGGCTGTTGTGGAAGACGCCGCTCAGGCCATCGGATCAGAATATCGTGGACGTCGTGCCGGCGTGCTTGGAACGGTCGGCTGCTTCAGCTTCTTCCCGACCAAGAACCTCGGCGGAGCAGGCGACGGCGGTCTGGTGACCACCGATGATCCTGCCCTGGCGGCCCGCATCAAGCGCCTTCGCGTGCATGGCGACGCCGGTCGTTACCAGCATCAGGAAGTTGGGATGAACAGCCGTCTTGATGCCCTGCAGGCAGCCGTCCTGGCCGTGAAGCTGCGGTATCTCGACAGCTGGACCGAAGGTCGTCAGCGAAACGCCAACTGGTACACCGAATTGTTCGATCGTGAAAGTCTGAACGGCGTTCTCGAACTGCCGCGGACGCTCAAGGATCGTCGCCACGTTTACAATCAGTTCTGCATTCGGGTTCACGACGGCTTGCGGGATCAGGTTCTGCAGTCGCTTCGCGATCAGCAGATCGGCTGTGCGGTTTACTATCCGCAGCCGCTGCACCTGCAGCCCTGCTTCGCGCATCATGGCTACAAAGAAGGCCAGTTCCCGGTCTCGGAACAGCTCAGCCGCGATATCATGGCTCTGCCGATCTTCGCGGAACTGACCCTGGCGCAGCTCGAACGCGTTGTTGACGGACTCTCCAAAGCCGTCGCCAGCTGCAAGAGCACCTCCGCCAAGTCGCTGCCGAAAGCCGCCTAGTTTGTCGGTACTCAGCCCGTCGGGCAGGCTCCTGCCTGCCGGGCGTAAGAACCAGAACCGGCGTCTGTTTGTTTCAGAACGTCGCCAGACACAGAACCCTCGAACGAAAATGATCGTCTGAGGGAAGCGACGAGAGGCAGGTGAGAGCCTGCCCGACGACTCAACTTGATTCAGGTCAGGCGAAAGAGAAAGGCCAGCTCACATGTGAGCTGGCCTTTCTTCGATTTCAGAGCGTCCTCAACATTTACTGAGCGAGCTTGTACTCTTCTTCGGCGTCGGCTTTGGCTCCGAAGCTGGCCCGGAACTCGTCGACGGCCTTGGAAACGGTTTCTTTCGGGCCAACGAGCTTCAGGAAGTAGTTCCCCTGACCTTCGATGGCGATGATCACGGCCAGCATCCGATGGTCCGGGGCATCGATCGTCTTCTGGAGGAACGGCGGACCGTCCGGCTTCTTGTAGGTACCCGAAATGTCGGCCATGTGATACTCACCCTGTTCGGTCTTGCCGCGAGTCAGCTTCACCTCGGCTCCCTCGGCGTCGAACTGACGAACCCAGCGACCGATGTTGTCATCGATCGACCCCCCGAACGGTGGGAAGACAACCAGTTCGGTTTCGCCTTCTGCTCCGTCGGCTGCGGGAATCGTAAACTGGCCGAGACGCAGTCGGTTGGAGGGCTCCTGCTGCTGCCAGCTTTCCGGCACACTCAGGGTGAGTCCACCCAGGTTGACGTCGCGGGTCTTGGCCGCCGGCTTGGTGTCCGCGACGGTCATCACGACGAGTCCCTTCGAGGACTTTGCAGCCGTCTTCGGCAGTTCCGGCCCTTTCTTCGGCAGCGGCAACCCGGCCAGTCCGAGTTCGATCTTGTACAGACCGGTGCGGGCGGTGATGAACAGAGTCTTGTTGTCCTTACCACCGAAGGTGCAGTTTGACGGCTTTTCAGGAACGGGAATGCGACCAATCAGTTCGCCTTCCGGGCTCAGAACAACAATGCCGTTGTAGGTGGTGTAAAGATTTCCGTGGACATCGTGCGTCATCCCGTCCGGGCCGCCCTGACCATCGATCGACTTGTCGCCGGTGAAGATCAGTTTCTTGCTGGTAATCTTGCCGGGAGCGGTGATCTCATAACGGTAGACTTCGCCCTTGTTCGGTTCGGCGACATACAGGAACTTGCCGTTCGGGGAAATCGTCACACCGTTCGGACGTTCCAGGTCATCGATGATGCGCGTGACTTTTCCGTTGTGAGTGATGTAGTAGACGGCCATCATCGGCTGTGGCAGCGGCTTGTCCGGACCGTAGTACGGGTCGGTGAAGTACATTCCGCCCTTACTGTCGATCGCCAGGTCATTCGGGCCGTTCATCCGTTTGCCTTCGAACGTATTGACCAGCTGGCCGAGCACTTCGCCGTTTTCGTCCATTTTCAGAACGTGGCCTTCGCCCATCTGACAGGCGTAGATGTAACCCTGCTGATCACACATCAGCCCGTTGCAGCGGCCAACCGGCTTGACGAAGTCCGACGTGTTCTCGCCGTCGTACTTCACGATGCGATCGTTCGGGATATCGGTGAAGACCAGGAATCCATTCGGATGCCAGGCGGGGCCTTCGGTGAAGGTAAAGCCATCGGCGAGCTTCTCGACTTTGGCACCGTCGGGAAGAATCTGTTCCCACTCTTCGGCCTGGCAGATGCCGGCGGAAACGACCGTGAAAGCAAGAAGAAGAGTCGCGGCCAACGGGCGACGAACGGCAGATCGGAGCAGTTGCATGAGCAGCATCGGTTCCTCGCAGTTTGTGCATGAGAACAGGTTGCGCTTGTTACCTTTTCGGGGAGAAAATGGGGCAGGGCCGCGAAAACCGCTTGAGCGAACGGGTGCGGACCTGTCATTTCGCGTCGATTCGGATAGACTTCGCAACAGATCGAGAGAACCCAGATTGTTAACAAAGCAGACTCGATTTTCAACGTCCCAACTGTTTCCGACTGATTTTCCCACGGACCTGACCCCGCGTGAGTGATCTGACTGCCCGCTCTTCTGCCCCCGCCCCGCGTGCGACCCCTGCTGGTTTCGGCTCCTGGTTCCTCGACCCCAGTGGAGCGAATCTGACGGAAGTCCGGCAGCTGCTCCATCAAACCGTCGACCTTCTAACCGGCGAGCTGACCGATCCCGTCTCGCTGCCGCCGGTTCCGCTGCAGGGAACCAAAGTTGATCCGGGGATGCTGATTCCTGACCGTCCCGTGGCCGAGGCCGATCTGTTGCAGGCCTGTCGCGATCTTGTTCGCGGCTCCATGAATCCGGCTCATCCCCGCTATCTCGGCCACATGGATCCGCTGGCCTCGGTCAGTTCCGTAATGGCCTCGCTGATTACCGCGGCTGTGAACAACAATATGCTTAGCCGCGAGATGTCGCCCATCTTTTCCGATCTCGAACAGCGACTGCTGCGTGAACTGGCCGGGCTGTTCGGGCTGCCGAAAACTGCTGGCGGGATGCTTCAGAGCGGCGGCACCCTCTGTAATCTTCAGGCCCTGACGCTGGCTCGGAACAGTCATTTCGATATTCACCGCACCGGACTGAGCGCCCTGAAGAAGCAGCCGGTTCTGTTCGCATCGGAACTGTGTCACAGCTCGATTCAAAAAGCGGCGATGATTCTCGGCCTCGGCACAAGCGCCGTCATTCCGATTCACGTCGACGCCAACAACCGCATGTCCGCAGAGGCTCTCAACAAAGCGGTGCAGATGGCCCGCAAGAACGGACAGGATCCGTTTGCCGTCGTCGCCACAGCCGGGACGACGGTGACTGGCAATATCGATCCACTTCCTGAAGTGGCCGAGATCTGTCAGCAGAACAATCTCTGGTTTCACGTCGATGCCAGTTACGGCGGCGCGATCATCTTCAGCGACCAGCATCGGCCGCGTTTGGCCGGCATCGAACGAGCCGATTCGATCACGTTCAATCCGCAGAAGTGGTGCTATGTGACCAAAGCCTGCGCACTGGTCATGTTCCGCGACGAGCAGGTGCTCGATCGACACTTCCGGATCGCCGCTCCGTATATGAGTCTCAATGAAGCCGAGGGGGAACCCAATCTCGGCGAATGGGGCGTGCAGGGAACGCGGGCTCCCGACATCGCCAAATGGTGGCTGACGCTCCTTCAGTTCGGCCGCAGCGGACTCGAAACGCTGGTCAACCACAGTTACGACCTGACCGAACTGTTCCTTGAGCAGATTCGCCAGCGGCCGTTTCTGGAACTCGCCTCCACGCCCGATATGAATATCTTCTGCTTCCGCGATCGCCGCTACGGAGCCGACGAGATCTCACTCGGCAAAGCCAACGCCCGTCTGCAGGAGCGACTTCTCAAAGAAGACGAAACGTTTTTTTCGTTGCCGCACTTCCGCGAGTCCCGCTGGCTCAAAGCGGTCATCCTCAATCCCTACACAACCAAAGCCGACGTCGAACGCATCTTCCGCTTCATCGACAATCACAAGTAGTGTCTCCGTCGATACCCAGTAGGGTCCGCTGTGCGGACGCGGAATCCACGCACCACTCACGTAAACTGTCTGTGGTCAGCTGAGACATAGTCTACTGTGGTGGATATGGAGTTGAGTTCACCACAGAGACACAGAGGTCACAGAGATTCCCATTTCAAGAACTCGGGTGCTCTGTCTGCTGAATCTTTTCAAGGGGTAAACGTGCCTCATTGTCCCACAACGAAGCACCACCTTCGACTCTCCGTGTCCTCTGTGCCTCTGTGGTGATAACAATCACTCCGGCTGCAGGAAGTGTTCGAAGAAGTTGTAGATGGCCGCGTTGGATTCTTCGTTCGGGCTGTGGTCGGGGCGGTTGGTCATCCCGACGCGGTTTTCGTAGCCGAGGACGCGGTTGACTTCGATCGTGTGATTGAGTGGAGTCCACCGGTGGGGAGGGTCTTCCGAGCCGCCGCTGACGAGGAACGGTCGCGGAGCCATCAACGCGTGCAGTTCGTGCAGATCGCGTCCGGCTTCAAGCAGTTCCAGATACAGCCCCTGCGCGGGATTGTCCTCGGTAATGATGCCCCGCTTCCGCCACGGTTGGGGATGATACCCCAGATACCACGGCTCCCAGTAATTCACGTCGGGTCGATCGTCGAACACGATGCCGGGGTCGGACCACGCCGCACAGGCGAACTTGTCGAACAGACACGAGGCGAACATCGCCCATTTGCCGCCGTAGGAATGGCCGACGATACCGATTCGTTCGGAGTCGACTTCCGGTCGTTTCGCCAGGACATGCCAGGCATTGGCCGCGGCATAACCGAGTAGCGAAAGCGGCTGCACTTCAGCTTCGTTCAGTCTCGGATAGTACAGCGAATAAGTCCGGGCGTTCGTCGTTTCCGTGGTGCCGATGGAAAGGGTCACGAAGCCACGTTTCGCCAGTTGATACGCGAAGTCACGAAGTTCCTTTCCCTCTCCGATGGCCGTTTCCGGCTCGTAATACACCGTCACGACAGCCGGCTTCGGGGTGTCACCGTCGTCAGGAATCAGCAGATAGCCTGTCGTGTGCTGATTCGGCAGCCAGCGAAAGCGAATCTTGTGTTGAGTGAATCCATCCCGTTCAGTCGTTTCGAGAATCTCGACTTCCGGATTGGTGATCACCTCCGGCCACTCGCCCATGAGTTCGTGCCAGTCGGTACGGATCTCTTCACGACGTTTCGCCCAGTCCGCGGGCGTTTTGACGGATGTTCCGTCATTGAACTGGAGTGGACTTCGGTACTCGCCCCGCTGATCCTCATACTTTTCGGGGACGTCGAAATGCTCTGAGATCTCATCCCAGGAATCAGACGGCGATTGTATCCGGCTCTCGAGCGTTGGAGTTTGAGCCGTGATGGGAGTGGAGCAAAACGAGAGCGAGGCGAGGCAGAGGAGGGACAGCAGGGGGAATCGCATTCGATCGCCTTCCGTTGGAGGGAGTAGGAGTCGTTGCGATATTGTTGAGTCACCTCATCCGAGATGCAAACGTCCGTGCCTTACGAAGGCCGCCGCCATGTGCCACTGGCTCTGCCAGTGTCTAATACGCTGGGATGAAGAGGCCAGCGTAACGGAACGACTTAACCGACGATATCCCCCTTGGTGACTCGCAGCACTTCGTCGATGCTGGTCAGGCCTTCGCGGACGTAGTTCCAGCCGCACTGGCGGAGGGTGGTCATGCCGTGCTTGATGGCGTGTTTGCGAATCGCTCCGGCGGAGGCCCGGTTGACGGTCATCTCGCGAATCTCGGGATCGTTCTGCAGCAGTTCGAAGATTCCGATTCGCCCTGCGTAGCCGATCTCGGAACACTCCCGGCAGCCGACCGCTTCGTAAAGCGTTTCCGGCAGATCGGAACGGAAGTCGATCGGGAGTTCTTCGGGGTGCGGATGGTGAGGCGTCTTGCAGAACTTGCAGATGCGGCGGATCAGTCGTTGAGCGAGAACGCCTTCAACGGTGCTCGCGACCAGATATGGTTCCACGCCCATGTCGATCAGACGCGTCATGGCGCTCGGGGCGTCGTTGGTGTGCAGCGTGCTGAAGACGACGTGTCCGGTTAACGACGCCTGAATGGCCGACATCGCGGTTTCGCCGTCTCGAATTTCCCCGATGAGAATCACATCCGGGTCGTGACGCAGAATGCTTCTCAGACCGGCGGCGAAAGTCAGGCCGATCTTGGAATGCACCTGAATCTGGCTGATTCCACTGGAGTGGTACTCGACCGGGTCTTCGACCGTGATGATCTTTGTCTCGGGCGACTTGATCTCGTTGAGCGCACTGTAAAGCGTGGTCGATTTCCCGCTTCCGGTTGGACCGGTCACCAGAATGATGCCGTGCGGCAGGCGGATCAGTTCGTTGAACGGCTTGCGGATTTCGCCAGGCATCCCGACATGCGTCAGATCAAAGACCATCCGGTCTTTATCCAGCAGACGCAGCACGATGCCTTCGCCGTGGATCATGGGAATGATCGAAACACGGACGTCGATCTCGCGGCCCGCGACCCGCAGCTTGATGCGGCCGTCCTGCGGCAGTCGCTTCTCGGCAATGTTGAGTCGCGACATAATCTTGAGTCGCGTGACAATGGCCGATGCGAAGCGATTGATCTCGGGCGGCACCGGCTGAATACGGAGCATGCCGTCGACGCGGAAGCGAATCACGATGCCCTTTTCGTGCGGTTCGATGTGGACGTCGCTGGTCTTTTGCGTGACGGCTTCGACGAGCAGTTCATTCACCAGGCGAATGACGGAGGGAGCCTGAGCCGACTCGGCCAGTTCACCGCTTTCGTGGTCGAGCCCTTCGAGCAGATCGACGTCTTCATCGTCATCGGCCTGAATGCGAACGAGTTCGTTGATCGTGTCTCCGCCGACGCCGAGATGTTCGCGAATCTTCTCGGCGATCTCGCGTCTGCGTGCGAGGACGGGGATGAGCGGGATGCCGCTTTGGGCACTCAGTTCATCGACCACATCCAGATGAGCCGGGTCGCCGACAGCGACATTGGCAAAACCGTTGACGCGGGCATACGGCAGCAACTCGTGGCGGAAGATTGTCTTCGTGGGGAACTTGGCGAGCAGATCCCGGTCGACGGCCTGATTTCGCAGGTTGACGACCTCGAGCCCGAACTCCTCGGCAATCGCGCTGAGCCACTCATCCTCGGTGATCAGGCCGTTCTCGACGGCGATCTCATCGGGGCGTTTGTCTTCATTCTGAATCAACAACTGGAGTTGATCCCAGTCCGTTGAGCTCAGGACGCGTTGGAGAATCGGGTCGAGTTTCATGACGTTTTCAATCGAAGCTGCGAATTAGTCCCGGCCGAATCCGCGGAAGCCACCCCCGCCGAATGGGGATCTCCCACCGCGATCGCCCCCTCGGTCGCCGCCCCGATCTCCTCCGCCCCCTTCCGAACGACGACGCATCATCTCTTCGAAGAATCGCCGCCGCGAATCATCGCCGGATTCGGAACGATCCCCGGAATCCCGCGAACCGAAGGGCGAGCCGGATCCACCCGGCGAAGAATCTCGTGAGGAACCGCTTCGAGAAGAACTGACTCGATTCGATGACGAACTGGCCGAGAAGGTGACCTTCGGCAGCAAAGTCCCCAGCGTGCTCTGGACGTCATCGGCATCGGCATAGTCGAGACTGATAATGCGAACCGTTCGACGAGCTTCCCGAGCCGATTCGTCGAGTGACTGAACCAGTTCCTCAATTTCGCGGAAGAGGGATTCGTTCGACGAGACGATGATCTGACTCGTGTTAGCATCAACGCCAATGGTGAGTTCACCGGCGACCAGTGTCGTGCTGGAGTCGTTGTCTCCGCCTCCGAAACCGCCGCGGCGACTTTGAGACTGCTGCGGCAGCCGATCGACATAGATGTCGTTCAGCACTTCAGCAACATCTTCCACGCTGGCGTAGTGCACCGGAATCGTACGGGCGACCCGATCGCGGAGCGATTCCGGCAGGTCGGTCCGGTCGAGGATCTGCAGGACTTCTTCGATTTCGCGAATCCGATCGGCGGGACCGGTGATATACAGGGCATTACTGCGGGTTTCGGGAATGACCCTGACCGGCTGTGTTGTGGTCACTGGGGCCGGCGCGGGCGTGGAGCTGCGGCCGAAGCTCAGCACCGATGACGTGGCGCTGCTGCTGGTGACTTCGATATCGGCAAACAGCTGCCGCAACATCTCCGCAGTCGCTTCCGCTTCCGAGGCGCGCAGATAGATGACGGTCCATTTGGTCTTGTTGGCCATCTGCTGCACCAGCATGGTGAGCATCCGCTGAAGAGCATCCAAGTCGGCTTCGTTTTCACTGGAGATAATCAGCTGATCGCCGACGATCGTGAGCGAAGGGCCTTCGGGGTTTACCGGTGCCTGTTCGGCTGCGTCAGTCGGTTCGTCCCTGGAAGTGGTGACACCCCCCTGGGGTTCTTCACCCCGTGCGTCTTCCCCCGAGGAGTCTCCTGTCTGAAACAGAACCGGAATTGTCGGCGTGACGTTCGAGCGGTAATCGGTTGAGTTCTCATCGACGGAGGGAGGCTCCGGCTTCGTTTGCGGGCGTGCCGGCGGTTCTTCTCCCGGACGGTTGATCTCCAGAGCAGGGCGGCCGCTCGATCTCCACATCTGCTGTAAAGTCGGCAGCAGATCAGCAGGATCAAGTCCGCCGAGAGGAATCTGTCGCACCGGGCCGGAGGTCACGCCGGGGATGCTTCCCTGATTGCCGGCCGCCTGAGTCAACTGCAGCACAAGCCCTTTGACCTGGAGCAGATGATCGGCGTTGCCTCGAACAACAAGGTTCTGGCCGTAGAGATCAGGCTGGATGACTGGAGCCGGGTTCTCGCCCGCGAACATGTTCTGCAGCGTGACCGTGGTCCAGTCGGGATCGAGATTGAACAGCGGCACGAGCCCGATTTCGAGTCCGGGCCCCTTGTTGGCGATCATGTCGATCAGCTCTTTCACTTCCCGCTGTTTTGACTCGGTCGCGATCACGTGCAGGGCATCGGCTCGGTCGTCTTCGTTGATCATCACGCCGGGAACCATTGCCATGATGGTTTCGGCGATCTCATCGAGTTCGGCATCGTCGAGTTCGTAAACGCGTAGCACGGGACCGCCACGGTCTTCAAATGCCGATCGTCCGTCCTTCGCGGGAAGATCGATCTGCTTGATGGCCTGCTCGACAATCATCAGGTCAGCCGGCCGGGCCGCAACGAGCAGACTATTGGTTCGCTCGTCGATGGTGATTCGAGCGGTTCCCTCTCCTCCGCCAGTCGAGCCGGAAGAGCCTGAATCGCCCCGGCCGCGGTCGCCACGAGAGCTATCGCGTCCGTCACCGCCACGCATTCGGGCGGCCATCATTTCCATGAACTGTTGCCGGGGATCGGAGCCCCGACTGCTGCGTCCGCTTCCTCCGCTCGACTGTTCCAGCGAGTTGTTCACGCCGAGCAGAGCGCGGATGGTCGGTTCGGCATCGGCTGCGGGAATGTGCTCAAGAATGAACGCGCGGAAGGTCAAATCGCCGGCTCCGGCCGCGAGTCGAGACCCCTGCAGCAGCCGATCGACGCGGCGAATATTGTTCGTCATTCCCGTCACGATCAGACGGTTGGTGGTGCCGAGCGGCGTTACTTCGCCATGCGGCCCGAGCTGACTTCGGACATCTTCAGCGAGGTCTTCTGCTCGCAGGTCTTCCAGATTGAAGACAACTCGCACGAGTTCATTGTTGCCGCGATCGTCGAGCTCTTCGAGATCAATGGTCGGAATCAATGTCGCCGGGATGCCATTGCTGATGTTGGCGACGATGAGAAAGTTGTTCTGTCGAACCAGCAGATAGCCCCGCTGAATCAGATAACCGTTGAGAATGTCGATCGCTTCGGATGGTGTTTTCGGAGACTTGTCGAAGTACGAAAACGTCCCCGGCGGGGTCGTCTGCATGTCGAGTGTCAGTCCGGCGACATCGGCCAGGGTGCGAAGGACATCTTCCCAGGAGGCATAACGAAAGTTGAACTGCAACGTCTCGGCCGGGCCAGACGCGGCCCCCTCGTCTTTCGCAGTGGTTGCCTCGCTCGGTTCCTGAGGAGCCATGGGAGCGTTCGGAGCAGGCTGCGATGGACTTCCCTCGTCAAACAGACCAAAGAAGTCATCAATGCCGATTTCCTCAGCCGGCATTGCAGGAGCCGCCTGCGGTTGCGGCGCCACTGGAGGCTCCGAGGTCGATTCCGGAGCCGGTGGTTCGCTGCTGCTGGCTGCAGGCGCGGGAGTAGACTCGCTGGCCGGCGGCTGAGCGAGGGAGTTCGTCACGGAGACGCCGAAGAGTGCTCCCAGTACGATTGAGCAAGTCAGCAGAAATGGTCGGATCGGCATAATCGATACCACGGGTCTTTGAGTCTAACGAGTGCGGAGCAGTCCAGCCACGACACCCAGTTGTATCGACGCGACTGCGAGGCGACTCAGGTCAGAAACCGCTAAGCCAAGGGATTCTGAGGATTTGTGTCGGTTGTTCCGGTTCCGCCGGCCCTCTGTAGCGAGATCCCACGATCACCGTGGCCCATCCGTGGTCGCCTCAAGAAACCGACCGTGTTCACCGCCATTCTCGCGGCGCATACCGTCCCCACCAAGGCTCTCTGTGAAGAAACCCCGCGAGTCAGTCAGAGTTTCGGCGCTGGCCAGAAATTTGTCTCCCCCTCAGAGTTGAGATTCGCTGACAGACGGATTGGACGGGTGGCCCGTCCGCCTCAGCGGGCGGGTCGCGCCAGCGACAAGAGACGGCGCCATCCGCGTTTCATGAAGAGAAATCATCCGGTCTTGAAGAGATCCCATCCCTGGCGCGGCTTCCTGTGACTTCGTCACCTGCCCGTGCCGACGTCAGCCTCGCGAACAACACCCGGCACTGGGGATGGCCCAGACGCGTGCGTCTGGGTGGCAACCTCCCGGTTCGGGCGGGGGCAACCGCATCTCTGCACGGAACACGCATGCGCTGGGATACGCCTCACGGCTATCCCAGCCTACTCTTCTGCTGGGGAGAATCCCTCACTCACGTTTCGGGTTGGGGTGGGATTACCCTTCGGCCAGTTCATCGGCGGTGTGGACCAGAGCGGCGAGGATGTCCATCGTGGTGATGATGCCCACCAGTTCGAAGCGGGAGTTGGTGACCGGAATTCGGTGCGTATGGAAGTCGCACATCAGTCGGGCGACATCGATCAGCGAAGCGTTCTCGGTGACCGAAGGCGGGTTCTCGGTCATCCGATCGGCGACTTTCTCCTGACCCATTTGGGTCTGCATCATTTTCTCGACGGCTTCAGCGGACAGAATCGCCGAGTCGAGACTGGAAGAGAGTGCCCGGGAAACCTGAGAGTTCCCGCGTTTGACGCCGGTCAGATTGCGCAGTGAGAACGTTCCGACCAGTTTCCCGCGACTGTCGACCACCGGAGCCCCGGAGTGCTTGTAAGTCTTTAACTGCTCCGTGGCTTCTGTGAGTGTCGTCGTTTCCTGCAGAACGTGGACGTCGTTCGACATCACGTCGCGGGCTCTCAAAGTTCCTAACCGGCCGGGCATCTGTTTCATGATGACATGCCAACACTTCGAGTGATCGATCATCAGATTGCGAATCGGATCGCAGCCGCGGCCGGACCAGTCCTACCGGGCAATCGGCGAGGTCGCCCGTCGATAACGAGCCAGCGCCATTAGAGGGAAGTAGACTCGATAATAGTGATAACGTAAATAGAAGACCCGCGGGAATCCTGTCCCTGTGTATTCGGGCTCGTCCCAGGTTCCGTCGGCCTGTTGCGTTTCAATGAGGTAACGGATGCCATCGCTGACAGCCGCTGAACGGGCCTCGCCGGCGGAGATGAGTCCCATCAGCGCCCAGGCCGTTTGCGACGGCGTAACCGTTCCGGTGCCGCGAAGCTCCGGCTCATCGTAAGACCGGGGCGTTTCGCCCCAGCCGCCGTTCGACTGCTGATGCGTCTTGAGCCAGCGGACCGCCTGCTTGATGCGTGGATCATCTTTCGGAATGCCAATGTCGGTCAGTCCGACGAGCACCTGCCAGGTTCCGTAGATGTAGTTCACACCCCAGCGACCCGGCCAGCTTCCGTCCTCTTCCTGGTGCTCCCAGATGAACTTGATCGCTCGCTTGATCGCCGTGTGCTCCGGATTCACGCCGAGCATCGCCAGGGCTTCCAGCACGCGAGCAGTGATATCCGGGGTCGGCGGATCGATCATTGCGTTGTGATCGGCAAACGGAACGCGAGTGAGCAGTTCGAAATCGTTATCGGAATCGAAGGCGCCCCAGCCGCCGTTCTTCGACTGCATCGAAAGGAGCCATTGGACGCCGCGTCGGAAGGAATCGAGACTCGGCTGCAGTCGCGAAACATCGCCGATGGCCGCCTGCAGATGATTCGCTTTGCCCGAGACGATGGTCGACAGGCGTGGTTCGGTTCGTGATTCCGACTGCGGGACCAACTCGGCCAGCCAGTCGGCGTTCAGATTGTCTGGCAGGCTTTTGGAAAGGGCCATCAGGACCATCGCGGTGTCATCGACATCGGGATAGAACTCGTTGTTGTACTCAAAGCACCACCCACTTGGTTCGACCATGCGATGCGACAGGCTCCAGTCGCCATAGGAACGAACTTCCTGTGAACGCAACCAGGTGGCAGCCGCTTCGACGCTGTTGCGGCAGGCGGCATCGCCCGCTTCGGCCATGGCGACGGTCGCGATCGCGGTATCCCAGACCGGGGAATGGCACGGCTGCAGACGAATCGTTTCCTGATCGGCCTGCCGCTTCGAACGGCCTTTCAGAATCAGCTCGTCGAGATGCCGACGGGTTTCCTGAACTTCGCGGGAATCTTCGTCGAAGCCGAGCGACTTCAGCCCGACCAGCGACCAGACGATCGGCGGGAAGATGGCGCCGAGTCCATCGCTGTTCTGGAAGCGTTCGAGCATCCACCCGGCGGCCACGCGAATCGCCTTCTGACGATAGGGGGGAGTGCCCAGACGTTCGAACGTTTTGTAGGCCCAGTCGAACTGACGGAAAACCCAGGCCCAGGGAATCCGGCTCTTGTAGCTCATGCTGTCGATCTTGGTAGTCACGTCGTTGCAGACCGAAAGCTTGCGAGCCGATTTGACGAACAGCTCTTCAATCTGCATCCGTTCCGGCAACTTGCGAACCGGCTTGTACGCCCAGAGCAGACTCAACGGCACGAGGATTGTTCGCGACCAGGCCGACATGTCGTAAATCGAAACCCGAGTCCAGCGAGGCAGCAGGACAATTTCCGGTGGCACAGCCGGGCATTGCCGATAGCTGATTAACCCGAGCAGGGCCATGTAATAACGGGTGAAGCTGTTGACCTGCTCGGCACCGCCGGCGGCCAGAATCGCTTCTCGAGCCCGCACCATGTAATCGGCGTCGGGCGAATGACCGGTGATCTTGAGAGCCCAGTACGCTTTAACCGAGGCACTGATCTCAATCGGTCCGCCGGGATAGAGGGCCCACCCGCCATGCGGAGCCTGCTGCTCCAGAATGTACTGCGCAGCGGCCTGCGCATGCGGAGTGTTTTCTTCGTGCAGGTAGGCCAACAGCAGAATGTATTCTGACTCGAGGATCGTATCGCCTTCGAGTTCAGCCACCCAGTAGCCTTCGGGATGCTGTTGATCGTTCAGGAAAGAGACCGTGTTGGCGATCGCCCGTCCCAGCGGCGTCCAGTCTTCGGTCGTCTGCGTGGGGAATTCGGTGCGGGGGTGCAGTCCGGTCTGTTCGAGCGTGTGTTCCTGATCGTGGCGTAGAAACCGTGCGTCCTGTCGTCCTGACTCCATCTCATCTCGCTCCATGCTTAATGTCGTGGCACCGCGAAGAGCGTCGCTCAATCCCAGGCAGCACGACCCCTCCGGCGGTAACGCCCGGCAATATAATGGACGACCGGCCGAAACGCACGCCCAATTTGTTGTCAGGCGTCAGGCGTCAGGCGTCAGGCGTCAGGTGGTAGGTGGTAGGTGGTAGGTGGTAGGTGGTAGGTGGTAGGTGGTAGGTGGGTGTTCATCTGTCTGTGTTCCGGGGAATTCGATCCCATGGCCTCATGCCTGGGGCCTAACGCCTAATAAAAAAACCGACCGGGACTCCAGTTCCCGATCGGCTTCATTCCACGTTCAGATGGATGTCTTCGTGCTTACACGCGGCCCAGAAGCAGCATGATCAGCAGGACGAGCAGCACAAGGCCGCCGATTCCTCCGAGGGCCACGCTGTCGACCAGCACGGCGATGAGAAGAATCGCGAGGATAACTCCAAAAAGACCCAGTCGCATGATGTATTACCTTTCTTTGGATGTGGAATCGAAGTGGTCAGGTTGCTGTTGCTCGGATCAGCCGGCATGCAGACGACGTGTCGTATCTGCTCCCAGCCAGCCTCCTCCCAGCGAAACCAGCAGGGCCAGAGCCGTTCCCACGAAGGCAACCCAAAGCACCTGCGACGTATAAGTCGAAACAGCCTCAATCGCCTGGTTCAGTTCCTGGCGATACTGCTGGACTTCCTGTTCAACGCCAGCCATGGCTCCCTCATACAGTTCGTTCACCTGTTCAGTCGACAGGCTCGTGTTCTGCACCAGAATCCGTTTGGCACCGTTGGCATCGCCTGCAGCCAGACGCGATGCGATTCCCTGGACAGCATCAGCATCCAGACTTGCCACGGCTCGACGGACATCCTGTTCGGTCACTTGCGCACCGCCACGGGCATCCAGAGTGGCCACGTAACCGTCGATGCCTGAAGCCAGCTGATTCTGCAGATCCTGCGTCAGCGGAGCTTCGTTCTCCGGATTGCCGAGCTGCTGCTCGAGTTCCGAGTAAGCGGAGTTCACCAGTGCTCGTGCATCCTGCAGCGACAACTCAGTCGTGTCGGCCATCAGCTGAGCGGCTCCTTCCCGATCGTTGTTCGTCAGATCGAGAACAACGCGACGCATCGTTCGTTCATCCAGACTGTAAATCACGTTCCGCATTTCCGCAGCGGAGAGCTGTGCCGACGAATCGGCAGCGATCTCTGCAGCCTCATCGGCCAGACGATCCTGAATCTGATTTCCAAACTGGTTCGAAACCATTTCCGCGGCCGAAGCGACACCCGAAGCGGTGTAGCCGACAGCAGATGCAGCTCCTGATCCAGCGGCGACCATTCCCTGAGCGGCTGTGGCCGCGACCTGTTGACCGGTCTGCAGCAGGCTTGAAACGCCCATCCAGCCCATAATCAGAATGGCGACCGTACCGAGTCCCCAGACGACGAAGCCATGGAGCATTCCGGCGACGTCATCAATGAATCCGGCCAGACGAGCCGTAGCCAGTGAAGCGACGAAAAACGCGATCATCCAGCTCAGTACCATCCAGATGACCGCACCAGTAGGCAGTCCTTCGGTTGTGTCGGCCGCGTCGCTCACGCTGACGCCAAACGCCAGACCGAGAAGATGCAGCAGCCAGCTCAGACCTAGCAGGACGACCAGTCCTGCAAAGATCGCTCCCCAGCTGACAAAGGGATGACCCGGGTCAGCCACCCGCACGGGACGATGATGGTAGGCGACGTCTCGTGATCTGAGGTGTTCCGGTTGTTCGTGTACGTGTTCTGTCATGTCAGCCCTCCCCAGGAGTGTTTGTAAGTTCCGTGTTGCCGTGGTGAATTGACGTGCCTGCGAAACACGCAAGCAGTGTTCCATTCACTGGCAACTTGGGGGATTTGCTACGATCTATGAACTCTGGGGGACGCAGCCCGGGCATCTGCGGCGATAGCGGCTTGCCAGCGTCCATCCACTGGTCGCTCAGCGCCCAATTCACCGGATTCTCAACTGGGGTAGACCTTATGCGGTTCTGGGGGAATCCCTGAAGGATCTCGTTTGCCTGGGGAAAAGCAGGGCGTGGAGCAAGCCTGTGCGCAGCCGACTAGGCGGCCTCTTTCTGATCGGGCTTGCTGATTTCGCCATTCTCACCGACATCCTCGAAGCGGACGGTGAGTTTCTTGGAGACGCCGGCTTCTTCCATCGTGACGCCGAAGATGCGGTCGGCGGCGGTCATCGTGCGCTTGCGGTGCGTGATGACGATGAACTGCGTCTTATCGCGGAACTGTTTGATCACACCGGCAAAGCGATCGATGTTCGCCTCGTCGAGAGCGGCGTCGCACTCGTCCAGAATACAGAACGGGCTCGGGCGGCTCTTGAAGATGGCCAGCAGCAGTCCGACCGCCGTCATCGTCTTTTCACCCCCGGAGAGCAGACTGATGCTTCGGAGCTCTTTTCCGGGAGGACGAGCCACGATCTCGATGCCGCATTCGAGCGGATCCGATTCGTCTTCCATGATCACATCCCCTTCGCCGCCGCCAAACAGCTGGCGGAACAAGTCCTGGAATTGCGCACGGATAGCCGTGAACGATTCCATAAAGATGCGTTTGCTCTCGGTATTGATGCGGCGAATGATATCTTCCAGCGTCGATTGCGCGTGCTTCAGGTCCTGAAGCTGAGTGCTCAGATGGCGATACCGCGATTCGAGTTCATCAAGTCCCTGCAGCGAAGAGGGATCGACCGCGCCCAGTGATTTAATCTTCTTCCGCAGCCGCTGGACTTCACGTTCGATCGTATCCCGAGATTCTGCGAAGTCGTGTTCGCTCTCCAGCCACGGCCAGGGCGTACTCTCGACATCGAGTTGACTGAGGTCTTCAATCGAATCAACTGGAGTGGCTTCTACGGGTTCGGTCTCGTCTTCTTCTCCGTCCGCGTTCTCCTCCTGGGCGGTTGCCTGGACTTCCGGACGGGGATAATCGATGGCTTCGATCTCTTCGTCCCGCCGCATGGCCTCGAAGGGCTTGAGAGCGGAGAAACCAAGATCGATAATCTGCTGGACGCCGAGCTGATACTCTTCGAACAGTTTGTCGCGAAGAACCTGCAGTTCGGTTTCGACATCGCGGAGTTCGATCCGGAGATCTTGGACCCGTTCGTCTTCCTCGCGACGTTTCTCGGTCAGTTGACGCAGCTGTTCATTGCTGCGATCGCGGCGGACCTGAATCTCATTCCGTTGCCGCCGGGACCGTTGGACATCGACCTGCAGCTGTTCGCCGATCAGATAGTATTCGGCCAGTCGGGACTGAGCGGTGAGGATCTGCAATTCAAGACGCTTCTCTTTCTGCTGCGCGTTCTCGAGCCGGGAGATCGCTTCCTCGTACTGAGCCTGCCGCAGTTGGCGATCCTTGTTAAGCCGTGTCAGGACCGCGTCGATTGAAGCGAGACGTTCGTGCGTCTTTGACAGTTCCACTTTGAAGTGGCTGTGCTGAGCCGCAATTTCCTGTTCGTGCTGCCGAGCCTGCTGCATATCGCGATCGAACTGGTCGATCTGCGAAGAGAGAGACTCGAGTTGTTCGGCGATCTGCTCCAGCTCCTGATGCTGATCGCTCTGTTCCTGTTGCACCGACTCGAGCTGTGACTCCACAGATGTATGGTCGCTGTCGATCCGGCTTCGTTCGCGGACCGCCAGATCGAGTTCATTCTGTCGACTCTGAACCTGTTGCCGGAGCTCGGAGAGTTCCGCCGTCTGCGATTCCATCCAGGTTTGTGCGTTGGCGAGCTCTTCATCGAGACGCAGCAGGACTTCGCCGAGCTCTTCGGTTTTCCGATCGAGCCGCTCGATGTGGCGGGTCAGTTCGAGCAGTTCGTGCTTGATGCGAAGAATTTCTGAGCGGCGGGAAACCACGGAGCCTTCCGCCTGGATGGTTCCGGTATGGACGATGCCATCGGGCGTGAGCAGATCTCCCTGTTGCGTCAGGAACTGCGAGCCGGTCGGGGCGTTGAGCAACAGTCGCCGGGCCGTCGTCAATCCGTCGACGATCCAGGTCGATCGCAGCAGCTGTTCAATCAGGGGGCGGAATTGATCGTCGCAGCGCACGAGGCGATCGGCTCGCGCCAGGAGTCCGTCCTGTTCGCTGTACTGCTGCTCGAAATCGTGAAGCCGATCGAGTTCCTGCGGATTCCGTTCCTGGAACTGACGTGGCAGTTCGACGAAACCGAGCCGCCCTTCGAACTGTGTACTGTGTCGTTCGAGATACTCCAGAAACGGAGGCAGATGATCGACGACAATCATTTGCGAGCCGCCATTGAGGGCAATCTCGATCAGAGCTGCGTCTTCGAAGTCGCATTCGAAGAAGTCGACCAGAATTCCGAGCACGTGCTTCCACGGCGAGAGATGACTCTTCCGGGCCCGGTTCAGAATCTCCTGCACACCGAGGCTCAGACCGAGCTGTCGCTGTTCCATGTCTTCGAGCAGACCGAGTCGAGCTTCCCAGGCGCTTCGCTGTTCGCGATCGAGAGCCTGCCGGGCATTGATGGTCGAGAGCTGATGTTCGAGCTCCTGCCGACGCTTCTGAATGCCGTCGATTCGCCGCTTGTGTTCGCTGTGTCGGTCGGCTGCCGCCTGATAGACTTCCGTCGCTTCGGCCACTGTCTCGCCGATGCGTTCCACCTCGACATCGGCGGCTTCCCGTTCATTGAAGAGCCGTTCGCGAGCCGCGAGGATCGTTTCTCGACGGCTGTTGAGATGCTTGAGATGACTTTCCGCAGTCGCCTGTTGCCGCTGCAGTTCGACGAGGGCCCGCCGCTGCTCGGCCTGTTCTTCCCGGCGTTGTTCGATCGACTCGGTCAATTCGCGCAGTTGAGCGGCCGCCGCTTCCTGATCGGCGACCTTCTGGTCCATTTCGGATTGCACATCTTCGCGTCGCTGGGTTTCGGCGGCAATTTCTTCGTCGATATCGTGCACGCGTCGTTTGAGTTCGACCCGTTGCTTGCGAAGCAGGTCGGCTTCTCCCGAGATCTCGCGCGCTCGTTCCGACTGATGATGCAGGGAGGTCTGCACACTCGACCGCTGCTGCATGAGCGTCGAGAGTTTGGCTTCGGTGTCCTGCAGCGATTCGTCGGCGCTGCGGAATCGACTCCGCAGTTCTTCCCGTTCGGCTTCGAGATCAGCCTGGGCTTTCTGTGTCTTGGAGAGTGCCTCTTGAGCCTCGCTGGTCTGCCCGGAGATTTCCTGCAGTCGAGTGAAGAGGATGCGGGCATCGTCGGCGGCCAGGCCGAGACGAAGGGCGTCGTAACCGCGGGTCAACTCCCGATACCGAGCCGCTTTACCGGCCTGATTGCGGCAGGCATGCAGTTGCGTTTCGACTTCATCGACGATGTCGGTCAGTCGCAATAGATTCTGCGAGACGCGGTCGAGTTTTCGTTCGGCATCGATTCGGCGGGATTTGAACCGGCTAATTCCGGCGGCTTCTTCGAAGAGCACGCGACGTGTCGACGGGTTGCCCTGCAGAACCTGACCGACCCGACCCTGTTCAATAATGCTGTAAGCCGAGGTTGCCGCCCCGGTCCCCATGAAGAGATCGCGAATGTCCTTCAGTCGCGAAGTTTCGCCATTGATCAGGTACTCGGAATCTCCCCCCTGGTACAGTCGGCGGGTGATTCGGACTTCTTCGAGCGGGGTGGCGAGAATCTGTTGGGTATTGTCGAAGGAGAGCGTGGCTTCGGCGAAGCCGCTCGGCTTGCGGGAGCGCGAGCCGTTGAAGATCACGTCCGCCATGGCCTTGCCGCGAAGCGACTTGGGACTCTGGTCACCCAGCAGCCATTTCATCGCATCGACGACGTTACTCTTGCCCGAGCCGTTGGGACCAACGACGCACGTAATCCCCGGCGCGAACGCAAACGTGGTGCGGTCGGCGAAGCTCTTGAAGCCAAAGACTTCCAGGGACTTTAACATGACAGACTTCTGGGCAAGGACGTGATCCCGGCAGGAGGCTGACGGGAGAGCATCGTCAGCCTCCCGAACCGGGACCGGCATTAACAGATGGCATCAGCGGGACTGCGATGCCACGAAGGGGAAGGCTTCGATTCACTCCTCTTCCTCAATTTCGGGATACAACATTTCGCCGTTCCGCTCGTGCTTCATCATCTGCTTGAGCTTCTTGAGCGGACTGAACCCCTCGTTCTCCTGGGGGGGAGCGTCCTCTTTGGGAAGCTCAGCAGTCTGAGCCGGTGGGGCTTCGGTCGATTCGGCGGACGGTTCATCAACCGGTTCGACTTCGTTCTGCATCTCAGTCTCCTCGCCGACGTCGGCCGGCTGAGAGCCATCCTGCAGCAGTTCTTCGGTCATGAGCGGTTTTGTGCTCACGGCATCTTCGTCGGCCGTTCCTTTTGTGAACGGGTTCGGAGCCATGCTTGAGCGACCGACTCGCGTCTTCTTTTTCTTGGTGGTTGTTCCATCTGGAGAGTCCGGCCGTTCGTAGTAGCGGCCGGCTTCCGGCAGCATGTCGATGCCGATCTTGCCGGGAAGGTTCTTCTGCCGCTCTGCCTGAACGAGCATCTGTGCCAGGTCCGGATAGCTGGCTCCCATCTCGGCGGCTGCCCGAATGACATCCGCAATCTTGCGGGAGACCACTTTCCGTTGATCTTTCTGGCCGACGCGATATCGGCTCACGACGACTTCGTCCGATCCTGTGGGGCAGTTGACCATGATGTGCGGACCGGCATTCAATGCCATCGGCGTCCGGAACTCCTGTTCGGATCCAAACAGCACGATCTCGGCCTTCTGACGATGTGTGAGGTGAATCATCGGTTCTCCGGCGACATCGAGCGGATGCAGACGACACTGTTCGTTCAGGAGTTCCCCCTTCACGAATGGCTCGTTGTCGTCGATCGTCGTCATACACCGGAAGGCACCGTATCTGGTTTCCATGATCGGTTCGTCCATCAGCTGTCGCAGATAGACGAACGTCTCGCCACCTTCAACGCCGGTCATTGCCGCCAGAGCGAAGACGCGGAAGGCTGGTTCGTCTCGGGCAGCCTGATAGAGCGTTTCCAGGCCAGCCGGTTCGCCCAGGTAGGCCAGAGCGACCGCTGAGTAGAAGCGGCATTCCAGATATTTCGCTTCCAGTCCTTTCTTCAGCGATGGAATCGCTTCCGGACCGAGAGCTTCGAGTTCCAGAGTGGCCCGTTCGGCTTTCTCGGGGATCAGCAGTTCCTTTTCCAGCCGCTCGACGCGGACCTGTTTCTCGACATCGGTTTCGCGGAAGGCAATCGCCTGGATGACCTGAATGTATCGCGGGAAGTTGTCTTTATAGGTGGGATGAATTCGCAGTTCGATCTTCTGATCCGTCTTGGCCTTCGACAGAGGCTCACGATGTCCGTAGCGGTCGTAGCTGAAGAATCGTTCGCCGATCTTGGCCGCGATACGGGTCGTGTTACGAACACTGCGATAGTCGTTCTTGGTCAGCAGGGTCATGTCGCGAGTTTCCAGGCCGACACCGCCGCCGACGATTCGACCGCGACGCAGCAGACTGTTGGACTCGTTCTCGCCGGTGGACACCAGAATTGGCCCCTGGGCGCGTGCCCGTTCTTTACCTTCGAGCACTCCTCGACCGGCCACGATGGCTCGTTCGGTCAAACTGCATTCCAGCAGCCAGCCGCCATTGAGACTCGTCGTTGTACTTCCTTCCGGCACGCGAACTTCGACATCGAACTTCTCGCCGGGTTCAACCAGAGGCGGCAGGTAAGCACGCACGATCACGAGAGCCGTTGAGGGCGAACTGATGATGCGGTTCGGTTCTTCGACTTCACGCCGCCGCATGTCCTGCAGCAGTTGAGTGCGGTACTGGGAAGGCGGCGGGTCGCCGCCAGTGCCGTCGAGACCGGTCACCAGGCCGACCCCTTCGAGCACGACCAGGTTCAAACCGGAAACGACCACATAATCGCCGATGAAGGGAGGCCGGACTTCTTCCGGACCTTCCAGGTCGAAGTCATCCTCGAAGGCATCGCGTTCTTCGTCTCTCGCCGTGCTCTTGAATTTCATCGATTGAATGACCGGAGTCATCAGGTTCATCTCCATGCAGCCGGTCAGCCCGATGCAGAGCATGAGCAGCAGTGGAGTGACGAGATTCGTTCTGTTCACCGCGCCATGGCAGCGGAGACCAGGGAGCGATTTCAGGATCGAAGCCGATGCCGGAACATCAAAGTCGGGGCGGAATGCGGACATGAAACATCCTGACGGAAATTGGCTGCTCGAAAGGAGGGGAAGGAGCAGACTGTTCAAGGTGGGACTGGTTCGATCGACCGAAGTCGGCCGAGGTTGCCCGGGAGTTGCGAACGGAAGTCGCTTTGCTCTCAAGGCAGAAATTCAAGGAATCTTCAGACAGGTGGGACGGTTGATGAGTCCATGATGGCCCCTTCGTCCCGGAAAGGTGGGATGCAGAACGTACGTGACGCCGCCGATCCGGTCAAGATGTTCTCCGCGACGGCCCAAATCGGTTCTCGAAGGGCTCGAATCGGGCCGATTTGGCCTCCGGAAATGTAGAATTGACACGTTGCCTCGGGGGTGGCCGGACGGTCACAAACGCTTCGCTTGTTTCCCTTCCATGAAATCGCAAAGATAAAACGCTTCAAAAATTGCGTCCCCGGCCAGAGAGAAACACACCGCGCTATGCCTCGAATTCTGAACGCCCGTGCCTGGGACCTCGTCGACAATATCGTGGACAATCCCGGAGAATTAGGGGTCGAAGTCGAAGAACTCGACTGCGGAGCCCGCGTTCTCGATTTTGGCGTCAACGCGCTGGGCAGCCTCTCGGCAGGCCTCCTGCTTGCCCAGGTTTGCACGTCCGACCAGGCCGATGTCACTCTGCACACCGGAGCGATCGGCTCCATCAACTGGCCGATCGTGCAGTTGACCTCCGACTTTCCCGTCAGTGCCTGTCTCTACAGCCAGTATGCCGGCTGGGAAGTGCGTGTCGGCGACTACTTCGCCATGGGCTCCGGTCCGATGCGGGCCAACGCGGCTCGGGAAGATCTGTTTCACCGCCTGGGATACACCGAGCACTTCTACTGCAGTGTCGGCGTGCTCGAAACCGACAAGCTGCCCGATTCGCACGTCGTTCGGGAGATCGCCACCAAAGCCAAGGTCGAGCCGCGGAATCTGATCCTGCTGGCGGCTTCGACATCGAGCATCGCCGGCAGTTTGCAGATTAACGCCCGGGCCGTCGAAACCGGCATGCACAAACTGTACGAACTCGGGTTCGATGTTCATCGTATTCACTCGGCCGTCGGCACGGCACCGCTTTCGCCCGTCGCGGCCGATACGCTGACCGCGATAGGGCGGACCAACGACGCCATCCTCTATGGCGGAAGGATCACCTTCTATGTCCGGGGCGATGACGAGTCGATCGCCGAGATTGGTCCGAAAGTTCCGTCCGGGGCGTCCTCGGACTATGGCCGCCCGTTCAAGAAGATTTTCGAAGGAGCAGGATGCGACTTTTATAAGATCGATCCGCTGCTCTTCAGTCCGGCTCAGATCGTTTTTCAGAACATCGAAACCGGAAATGTGCAGTGTTTCGGCGAGGTGAATGAAGACCTGCTGCGGGAATCGTTCGGAATCCAATGAGTGCCCACGATCGCGACCTGTTGAACGTGCTGTCTCTGGCCGCGACCGCCCATCAAAAAGGGCAGCCGCCGGGCAGAGATCGCTTTCTCGTGCTCGCGATGCATCACGCCTGTCAGCTGGGCGAACTCGAAATCGCAGACGCGTGCCGCGAGATCGTCGCCCGCACCGCTCCGCATCATCTGCTGAATCGGCACGACTCAGCCGCCGACGTGGCCCGGGACGAAGGCTTTGTCACTCTGGTGCGTCAACTGCAGCGACACTGCAGTTCCGAACGGGCCGAGCAGCTGGCCAGTCAGGTCGGCTTCGAGGCCGAACCGTTCCTCGGTGATGGGACACTGTCTGTCCGCGCCCGAGCTGAGATCGATCAACTGCTGCGGGTGATGCAGGCCGAGTGAGAGAACCGACTCTTCCGATGGCTATCGGTACTGTGGCACGACTTCCGGCAGCGAGCTCATCGGAATCGACTGGTTCGAAGACGGATTCGTCGGAGTCGCGGCACCGGTCGGCATCGTGCTCGGTGGCGTGGCCCGGCGATGGACGACAACTTCATTGGAGCCGGATCCGTTCTGAGCCTGCGGTGAATGAGGCCACTGCTGCGGCATGTTTCCAGCCGGTGCGATCTGCGGATTCGACTGCCCCCAGATATCCCCGTTCGACGAATTCGAGGATTCAAGCCAGGGCGTCTCGGCGTTCGACGAGGGAGCGTTCGCTGGAGCCGGGGCGTTCGGACTGTTCTGCGGCGTGGTCATTGCAGGAGTCGACTGAGGCGAGGAGTGAGGCCACTCACGGATCG
Organism: Planctomycetaceae bacterium; assembly: GCA_017795105.1. Taxonomy (GTDB): domain Bacteria; phylum Planctomycetota; class Planctomycetia; order Planctomycetales; family Planctomycetaceae; genus Rubinisphaera. The sequence goes on along the minus strand of CP051247.1, from coordinate 1,973,071 downwards.
CACTTCCTGAAGAGGCTTGAACATCGCCCAATTGCTGACCATTGACCTGTTGCACGCTGGTGCCTGTCATCGGCTCAACAGAATTCTGCTGATGCAGACCGTATTGCACCGGCGGCATCTGCGGAGCATTGAGGGCCGGCATCAACGGGGTGTTCATTCCCGCGACCGGACTTGGTGTCGGCTCGGTGTCGATCTGCAACCGCTGACTTCCCGGCATGGCTACGGGCGCACCGGAGGAGCTGACGCCGGAACCTGTTTGAACCGGGAACATCTGGCCGGGACCTGCGTTCATCCCCATTTGTAGAGCCAGCGACATCACGTTCTGCTGTGAAGACGACGTATTGCCGTTGAGTCCAGCCGTCTGATGCGGCACGGTATTCATCGGAGGGAGTCCTGGAGGGCCCGAGCTGGTCAACTGAGGCGCACCAGCAGCTGGCGATCCGGACGCGGGGAGCGTGTTCATTTCCGGAGGGGTCGGCACGGCATTCTGATGGTCCTGTGCCGCGGTGTCCGTGTTCGGTGTCAGACCGACAACGGCGTAATCATCATACGGACCGGGCATCTGAGGTGCGGACTGCTGTTGCTGAGCCGGCTGACTGGCGATCGGCGTCGGCTGAGGCATTTGCTGGGCATACGGCGACTGAGGTAACTGACCGGCTTCTGTTTGCGGACTCGGTTGTGGCTGTTGCTGAGAAACCTGTGGAGCCGACTGCATTGGCAGATGACCAGGCACCGACGAGGTCGGCATCGTTTGGCCCGGCTGTGAAGGTCGATTTTGATTCCGGGCGACATTCGGCATCGGAGCGGCCTGAGGAGCCGGGGCCGTGTTCTGTTGCGGCGGATTTTGCTTCTGCAGACGCTGCTCTTCAAACTCGGCATCGATCTGTGCGAAGACATTGTTGATCTGATCCGGTGGGATCTCCCGGGGATCGAGCTGAGAAATATCCTTCGGCAACTTCTTTTTCGGAGTTCCGGGATTCTGGGCGACGGGCAACTTCTGAAAGTTCTGCAGACCCTCGCGGTTGTTCGGCTGACCCTGACGCTGATTGTTGCTGGCCAGCTGAATCTGGTCGGCTCCCGCCGGGCGACCCTGCGGGAAGAGTCGGGCCATGTTCGCCTGGGCTTCTTCTTCCGAACCGGCCTGTCGGAACAGGGCCAGGGCTCCGTCGTAATCCCCGTCCTTGGCCAGTATACCCGCAAGATTGAGCAGGCTAGCCTGATGATTGGGATCGATCTTCAACGCTTTTTCGAGGAAGCGACGACTGTCCTTCGTGCGGTTCTGCAGCAGGTAGGAGTAGCCGAGGTCACAGGCAATGTTGGCATCGTCCGGTTCGAGACGCAGTGCGGCCAGGTAGTGAATCTCGGCCGCCTGGTAGTCTTCCTGCTTATCGCCGATGTAACCGAGTCGGTGATGGGCGGCGGCATTTTCCGGATCGGCCTGGACCACTTCCAGGAAGTGTTTGCGGGCCGATTTGTAGCTGCCGCTCTTGAGTGCTTCTTCACCCTTGGCAAAGGCATCGCCAGCGCCGGTCTGAGACGAGGCAGGGATGGCGCGGCTGGCTTGGGCGGTTTGATCGAAGGTATGCGTCGACTTCGGCCGGAACGGATTGCGTACCCAGCTCGTAGGATTCATGTTTGCAGACTGGCAGCCGGTCAGAAGGCAGCCGCTACAGGCCAGAATCAGGAGAGATCGTTTCATAATCGTTCCACGGATCGGGGAACAGGTCGTTCATGAGACGGTCGAACATCAACCGAAATCGTCAGAGAATGGCGCATTGTGAGCCGGAATCGGCTCTGCAACCGCGTCGTATAACGGAAATGGCGGCCGGGTGTCGAGGTGAGTGCCAAATCGGCTCCTCAGAGCCCAAATCCAGCCTGCTTCTGTAAAAATTACAGAGCCCCATTCAGTGAAGTTCCGTAGCGGCGATGTGCGGATCGATACCATAGCCGCAAATCGAAGACCGGGATGCGATGAGTGAGAACAGAAGTAAACCACAGAGGTCACAGAGAACTGTAAATCCGAGCGAAATCAAATCCCTCACTAAATCCGTACCGCTTAGGGGTTGGCGTGTGGTCTCACGGAAGAATCTCCGTGCCCTCTGAGTCTCCGTGGTGAAATAACCCCACTCGCCACGCGACAACGGCGTGTTCCAGCCTACGAATTGTCGCACAATCCTGTAAGATGCTTGGACCGCAATCTTTCAGCTGAGACCCCTCATGGCCAATGCCGAGCAGTATCTGAAACCGGAAGTGATCCGCAATGTCGCCCGGCTCGATCTTCGGGCGCGCTTCATTGTCGAGGGCTTTCTGAGCGGTCTGCACGCCAGTCCGTTTCACGGCTTCAGCGTCGAGTTCAGCGAACACCGGCGGTATTCCACCGGCGATGATCCCAAGGACATCGACTGGCTCGTCTATGCAAAAACCGACCGGTATTACGTCAAAAAGTATCAGGCCGAGACGAATATCACCGGCTATCTGCTGCTCGATCTCTCCGAGAGCATGGGCTACACGTTCCGGCAGGAACTCTCCAAGTTCGAGTACGCGGTTTCCCTGGCCGCCGCTTTGGCCTACATGATGATCCACCAGCAGGATCCGGTCGGACTGGTGACGTTCGACGAGAAACTGCAGACGATCCTCGGAGCCAAAAGCCGCCGGTCGCAGCTGGCCAGTATTCTGGCACTGCTCGCCCGGGCCAAACCGACCGGGACAACCGATGTCGCCCAGTCTCTGCAGTTGTTTGCCCCGATGATTCGACACAAGAGTCTGATCATGCTCTTTTCGGATCTGCTGGTCGATCCGGAACCGGTGATGCAATCGCTGCGTCGGCTCCGTCATGCCGGGCACGATGTCATTATCTTCCATATCCTCGACGAAGCCGAGGTCAGCTTCCCCTTCAGCGGCTCGGTCGCCCTCCGCGATCCGGAAACCGATGAAGAAATGAAGTTCGACGCTTCCGGCATCCGCCAGGATTACCTCGATGCGGTGCAGGCCCTCCGCGAACAATACCGCCAGGATTGCCTCGCCATGGGGGTCGACTACGTCCCCCTCGACACCAGCCTCCGCTTCGACAAAGCCCTCGTCGAATACCTCTCCCAACGCCAGGCCCGCTTCTAGGCACGCACTTGCGTGCTTTGTTGCAGTGGGGCGTCGGGGGGAGATAGAGAGCTGTTCGCTGCGGAACGATTCTCAGGTGCCACTGGCGTCTCGCCAGTGCGATCGGCAAAGATGACTCTTCTCGCCTCACGCAAAGGCGCCAAGCCGCAAATAGGGCGGAGAAGGCTTTCTTTCATTCCTCGCCGACAGTCTGACATGAACGATATCGTTCTGCTGTTTCGGAGTTCTCCATCTTTCTTTGCGCCTTGGCGCCTTTGCGTGAGCCCCAGTCATCTCGAGCCACAATGCGTTTCGCGAACCGGGGTTGCCAGAAATCGTCTGATCGGGCACACTTCCGCGCTCTCCACTGCCGTCTGGTGGCTGGTTTCTGTCCTTTCCGATGTGATTCATGGTGTGACCCGAGTGTTCCTCCTGTTGATTCTGTTTTCCATCTTCTCCGGATGCTCTTCCCAGAAGTGGCGTTCGCGAGGGGACTCGTTACGTGGTGCAGACGCCGCTCCGATTGCCAATCCGCTCGTCATCCCGGCTGCGTCTCAGGAAGAGGCCTGGGAGCGTTCGATCGATGTGCTGCACGCGTTTCACTTTGAAATTGAACGCGAAAACCGCCAGGCCCGCACCATCGAGACCCGTTATCGGGTTGGCTCGGGGCTGATGGAGCCGTGGCATCGGGAATCGGTCGGCTGGGAAAACCGGCTCGAAAGTACATTGCAGTCGATTCGCCGCAAAGTGGTCGTGACCGTCACGCCGGTGAAGGAAGGCAAGCATCCGCAATACGCGATTCAGGTGGTCGCTCTCAAAGAACTGGAAGACATCGACGCGCTAACAGCCAATTCGCCTGGCGGCGCCACCTTTCAGGAAACCTCGCCGCTCAAACGCGATCTGACACCGGTCCTCGGCCAGTCCCGCCCCTCCGGCTGGATTCCCCAAGGCCGCGACCTGGAACTCGAACGCGCCATCCTCGTCGAACTCCACCAGTAAGCTGCCAACAGGTACCACGTCAGCGATTTCCGTCACTCGGAGTCCACGAACCTGCGGCAAGAGCACGAAAGTGCCCTAACGCCTGACGGCTGCTGCCTACTGCTTATCAGTCCTGCGGTTGACACCCCGGGGGATTCCCCCACAATCGGGACATGCAGGACTCAGAATTCAAGGCAGAAGTCGACCGATTGATTGTCGGTTGTGGATATCTCGGCAGTCGCGTGGCGGCCGCCTGGCAACAGCAGGGACTCTCGGTGGCGGCGACAACCCGCTCGCCGGCGAAAGCCTCGGAGTTCGTCGCGAAGGGAGTTCTTCCCATCGTCTGCGACGTGCTTGATCCCGAGACACTGAGTCGCCTGCCGACCGCGAACGTGGTCCTGCACGCGGTCGGCTTCGATCGAACCTCGGAGCAGTCGATGCGGGAGGTCTATGTCGAGGGGCTGCGAAATCTGCTCGCCGCCATTCCCGACCAGTCCCGGCTCATTCACATCTCCAGCTCCAGCGTGTACGGACAGACCGAGGGCGAAACGGTCGATGAGACCTCGCCCTGCGAACCGACCCGGGAGAACGGACAGATCTGCCTCGAAGCCGAGCAACTGTTGGCCGACCGGGCCAACAGCGTGATTCTGCGTCTGGCCGGCATCTACGGCCCGGAGCGAATGCTGGCGCGAGCCGAGCAACTGGAGCAGAAAACCCCGTTTGCGGGCAACCCCGACGCCTGGCTCAACCTGATCGATGTCGACGATGCCGTGCAGGCCGTCGTGGGAGCGGCGGCTCAGGACCTGCCGAATACGCTCTATCTGGTGTCCGATAACGAACCGATCACCCGGCGGGCCTACTACACTCGGCTGGCGGAACTGCTTAACGTTCCCGGTCCCGTCTTCGACGCCTCAGCCGATGATCCCAAGGGAGACCGAGGGCTGAATAAACGCTGCAGCAATCAGCGACTTCGTGCCGAACTGCTGCCGGAACTGCAGTATCCGACGATCGAACAGGGCCTGCCCCACGCGTTGCAGCTCGAATCCTGAACGGTTCGGGACGGACGGACCTGGTTCGCCGAAAGCCTTCCCATTGCGAACAGATTGACTCCCGTCCACTCGCCCGGTAGCATCGGTTCAGGACGCTTTCACGGACCGAGGACAGGAAGGACCACCCGCCGATGCTGCGATCGAACCATTACGATGTGGCGTTCGAAGCGTATCTGCGGGAAAAGCGGACCGCTTACGTCGCGGTCGACGAATCACGCCGGGCGCTGCTGGCCGATGTGTCGCTGAAATCGATGGACTTCATCGTTTATTCGCCCGGTTCGACGAATCTGCTGGTCGACGTGAAGGGCCGCCGGCGGACGGGCGGACGCCGCTGGGAGAACTGGGCGACGGTCGAAGACATCGAATGTCTGGCCAAATGGCAGGAGGTTTTCGGCGGTGATTTTCGCAGCCTGCTGGTCTTCGCCTACGAGTCCGATCTCGATTCTGACGGAGCCGGATCCCGTTCGTTCGTCAATTTCCGTGAGAAACGGTATGATTTCTACGGCGTCTGGGTCGACGACTATCGGCAGGTGATGAAACAGCGATCCCCCCGATGGCAGACGGTCTGGGTGCCAAAGGAAGCGTTCCGCGATTGCCGGTTCCCTCTGGAAACCGTACTCTCCGGCTCCGCGACGGCTGTGTAACGAGAACTGACGGGATCATGCGATGCTACTGACGACGACCACTCTGACTTCCCGGCTGATGGCGATTGGTCCTGTGGTTGCACAATCGTCGAATACCGGCGGCGGGGGGATCCCCTGGATCGACCTGCTGATCGTGCTGGCCGGAATCGGGGGCGTGCTGTTCGCCGTCTGCCGTTCCGCCAACCGCCGCTAGAGCGAATTCCGAGTGTTTCTGAGACAGGCGACGTCCTGAACGCAGGATCGGACGCCCGATCTGCATGTTCTCGCTGTTTCCTAACGTGCTGATACGACTGATTGACCTGAGAGTGCTGCGGCGAGTGAAGACGATCCCATGACAGTCGCCGTGACCGGTATCGGACTCTGGACGCCTCTGGGAGCGAACCGCGAAACCAGCTGGCAGACGCTGCTCTCGGGCGACCGCCCCGAGCGTTCTTCGTCCGTCACCTCCGCGCTCCCGCTGGCTGCGGCAGCTCACGAATACCCCGCCGAGCTAACGCTTCCTGAACAGCTCGCGCTCGCCACGACGCGCGAAGCGCTGGCCGACGCCGGCTGGACCGATCCGGCCGCCTTTCAGGAACACCGCTGGGGCTGTGTCATCGGCACGAGTAAGGGGCCGCTCGAACTGTATCGGCCGAACAGTTCTCATCCGTTCCCCACGCTCTGGCCCTCGGCTCCGTTGCAGCGAATCCTGCAGGAATATCCGCTGACCGGGCCCGCGCTCTGTCCCGTTTCCGCCTGTGCGACCGGACTCGATGCCGTGCTTCGTGGCGCCCAGCTGATCGAGCAGGGGGAGTGCGATCTCGTGCTCGCCGGCAGTGTCGATGCCTCGATCAACGATTTCGTCCGCTATTCGTATCGCCGTCTCGGGGTGCTCGCTCGCGACGATCGCCCGGCTGAGCAGGCGTGTCGACCGTTTGATCGCGAGCGCTCCGGTTTCGTGATCGGAGCTGGCGGCGCCATGTTTGTCCTCGCTCGCAGCGAAGCCCCCTGGCAGCCGGCTGGTTCGGCGTATGGTTATCTCGAACGAGGTCTGCAGTACAACGACCCCTCCGGCATGACTCAGCTCGATCCCCAGGCCGGGGTGCTGACGCGATTGCTCGGTGATCTGCTGATTCGATCCGGGCGTCGGACGTCCGACGTCGACGTGCTCAATCTGCACGGCACGGGAACGACTGCCAACGATCTGAGCGAAGCGACCGCCATCGGTCGCGTCTTCGGGAAACCGGATCAACAGCCGTGGAGTACCGCCAGCAAGGGCGCTCACGGCCATCCGCTCGGGGCGGCTGGCAGCATGGAACTCGCCTGGCTGCTGCTGGCGCTCCGCGATCAGATCCTGCCGCCCGTCTGGAACTTGTCCGGACTCGATCCCGCCTGCCCGATCCGCCCGGTGCTCAAGCAGCCCTTACAGACCAGGATCAATTGCGGCCTCAAGATCTCGCTGGGTTTCGGCGGCCACCACAGTGCCGCGCTCATCACCCGAGGCAAACGAACCGGGAATTAACGCCCGGCAACAGCGGCATCCTGCCAATGATGTGCCACCCGTTCGGAGATTCAGTCGCCTTAACGCCAGGTCATCAAGCTCTCGCACATCGCGTCACGCCAGAATGTCCTCGACGACATGACCGTGCACGTCAGTCAGGCGGAAGGCCCGGCCCTGGTAGCGGTAGGTGAGGCGTTCGTGGTCGATACCGAGCAGGTGCAGCAGCGTCGCCTGGAAGTCATGGATGTGCACCGGCTTCTCGACGATGTTGTAGCAGTACGGGTCGGTCTGGCCGTAGCTCATGCCCCCTTTAACGCCGCCGCCCGCCATCCAGAGGCTGAAGCAGCGGGGGTGATGATCGCGGCCGAAGCTGTTGGCAGTCAGCTTGCCCTGACAGTAATTCGTGCGGCCGAACTCGCCTCCCCAGATGACCAGCGTGTCGTCGAGCAGGCCGCGCTGCTTCAGATCGGTGATCAGAGCGGCCGAGGCCTGATCGGTTTCCTGACACTGCCGCTTCAGACCGCCAGGGAGTCCACCGTGGTGGTCCCAGCCGGGATGGTAGAGCTGAATAAAGCGGACGCCCCGTTCGGCCAGACGGCGGGCCTGCAGGCAGTTCGCCGCGAACGTGCCCGGTTCCCGCGCCTGCTCGCCGTAGAGTTCGAAGATGTGTTCGGGTTCCGAAGAAAGGTCGGTCGCTTCCGGAATTGAGGTCTGCATTCGGAAAGCCATCTCGTACTGAGCGATCCGCGTGTTGATCTGCGGATCGAGCGTTTCCTGCTTCTCGATCTCGTGGAGTCGATTGAGCGCCTGCAGCATGCCCCGGCGTGTGTCGGAACTGATCCCGGCCGGGTTCTGCAGATAAAGCACCGGGTCGCCGCCACTGCGGAACTGCACCCCCTGATGCCGAGCCGGCAGGAAACCGTTGCCCCAGTACCGCGACACGAGCGGCTGCCCCTTTTTGTCGCGTGTGGTCATCACGATAAACGCGGGCAGGTCGGCGTTCTCGCTGCCGAGTCCGTAACTCAGCCAGGCGCCGATGCTGGGACGACCGGGAAACTGAGAACCGGTCTGGACGTGCGTGACACCGGGGCCATGATTGATCGCTTCGGTGTACATCGAATGGATCACGCAGAGTTCATCGGCCACCTTCGACGTATGCGGCAGCAGGTCGCTCATCCAGAGTCCCGACTCGCCATGCTGGGCGAACTTAAATGGCGACCCGACCAGCGGCAGGCTCGACTGGTTTCCCGACATACCGGTCAACCGCTGTTGACCACGGACCGAATCGGGCAACTGTTCGCCATGCTTCTCGTTGAGCAGCGGCTTGTAGTCGAACAGATCCATCTGCGACGGCGCACCCGACTGAAACAGGTAGATCACCCGCTGGGCTTTCGGAGCATGGTGCAGCGTCTGCAGCACGGCATCCGCACTGGCGGCGTTCGCAGAGACCGGATTCAGCATGTCTCCCAGCGCGATCGCTCCCAGTCCCATTCCAAACTGCTGCAGAAAATGTCGTCGTGGCATCATGGCAATCAATTCCCATCGGGTCTCGGGAGTGTCGACTTGTTGATCGTAAGAGATGAGTAAACCACAGAGGCACAGAGAAGGAGGTGCAATCCTCTGGCGAATGAAAACAGTAGATTCTAAAGCTGCTTCTTTGTTTCGTGTGTGCTCTACCTCAGTGGACTCTCCGTGCCCTCTGTGTCTCTGTGGTGAATAGAAAACAACCCAGACTAAATCGTCATTACCGCTGCATCATACATTCGTCGTAGTTCAAGAGTGTGCTGGCGACGACGCTCATGGCCGCCAGTTGGCTTGGGGTCAGTGTCTTGTCGAAATCTTTGTCGCCGACGTCGAGATACGCTGTGGCGGCTTCGGGGTTTGCCGCGAAGTGGTCCGTGTTCAGGGCGTGCAGTTCTTCGAGAACCTTCCGTTCCTGCGGGCTCGGCTCGCGTGCGGTCAGCAGGCGGAACATGTGCTCGATGCCGGCGGTGACGTCCTCCGGGTGTTCTTTCAACGTGCGTTCGGCCAGTCCCCGGGCCGCTTCGACGTACTGCGGGCCGTTGAGCATGATGAAGGCCTGCAGCGGCGAAGAGGTCTTGTCCCGCTTGAGCTGGCAGACGTCTCGCTTGGCCGCGTCGAATGTCGTCATCGCGGGAGCCGGACTGGTCCGTTTCCAGTAGGTGTAGAGACTCCGGCGATAAAGCCCTTCACCTTTGCTGCGTGGCGTTGGCTTGAAGGAGTCTTCCAGTTCGTAAGGTTTGACCGGCTCGCCGCCGATCTTGTCGACAAGCAACCCGCTGACCGCCAGCGCGTTGTCCCGCAGCATCTCGGCCGGCAGACGATGAGCCGGGTAGCGTGCGAGCCAGATGTTCTCCGGATCCTTCGCGAGATCGTCCGCCGTAACTCGCGATGTCTGTCGATACGTCGACGACATCACGATCTGCTTCATGAGTCGCTTCAGATCCCAGCCGTGGTTCATGAAGTCGAGTGCGAGCCAGTCGAGCAACTGCGGGTGACTCGGCACGGCTCCCTGGCTGCCGAAATCTTCCGGCGTACGAACGATTCCCTGGCCGAACAGCATCTGCCAGTACCGGTTCACAGTGACGCGGGCGGTCAGCGGATTGTCGCGAGACATCAGCCAGCGAGCCAGGCCGAGTCGGTTAGCCGGGGCTTCTTGCGGAAAGGGATGCAGAGCCGCCGGTACGGCTGATTCCACCGCGTCCCCTTTGGCATCATACACGCCCCGCTGGAGCAGATACGTCTGATGCGGCTCGGTGTTCTCCCGCATGACCATGATCTCCGGAATCGGATCGACCAGATCGCACAGCTTCTGCCGGGCCTGCTGCAGTTCCGTCTGCTTCGTTTGCCAGGCGTCGCTGAAATTCGAGCGATAGTACTGTTCAATGAGCTGACGGTTTTCGGTGCTCAGCGATTCGAGCGGCTGCTGCAACAGGTTGGCGAGCGACGACCCATCGTGCAGCTGCCGGACTTCGAGCGAAGTCAACTCCCGTTCAAAGACCTGGAACTCGTCGACCATCCCGTTCTTGAAGCCCCGGTCGCGGAAGCGTTCGCCGATTGCGATATTGTCGCCGCCTCCGCCGGTAATGTTCTTGGTCAGTTCATCGCGGACGATGTCGAGTTCGGCGGGCTGCCCGTTGATCCAGATCTGCAGACCAGCCGCTTCGATGGAACCGTCGTAAGTGACCGCGACATGCAGCCATTCCCCGGTCGGGATCGGTTCTTTCGTCTTCACGCTGAGGGCATTGCCGGGCCAGAAGTGAATCAGCGAAGCCGCCAGACGGCCGTCTTCGATCAGCAACTCGTAGCCTCGACTGGCCGCATCGGTCCAGGCACGCGAACGATGGTAGATGACGGCTCGCTCTTTCATATCCGGGGTCTGCAGCCACAGGGCGACGCTGAAGGGCTGGAACCGCCGGAAGTTCCCGACCTCCAGATTGACGGCGTCATCCCCCGTCAGTTTGATCGCCTGTCCTTTCACGCCGGGCACCGCGACGTTTTTGTCGTTCTTCCACTCCTCGAAATCGAGATGAGCGATGCGGCCGGGAACAAGTTCTGGCTCCGCCTTGAGCGCAGAAGTCGATTCTTTGAGAACGACCGGTTCCGGTTTCAACGGACGTGCGTTGTCCCACCAGTGTTGGAAGCCGGCGGGAGTCTGCTGTTCGAGCGCAGCGAGTTCACGCTCGTGCTGGGCAATTCTGTCCCGCAGCGAAGACATACTCGCCTTCTGTTCCTTGCTGGCGAGCAGCAGATTCGGCGTAGGAACGGCATTCGTGAAATACGAATACAATCCCGCCTCATCGATGTTGTCGAAGAACGACGAGAGCTGATAGTACTCCGTCTGCGTGAGTGGATCGTACTTGTGCGTATGGCAGCGGGCACATTCGAGCGTCAGTCCGAGAAAGGCGGTCGCGACGGTCTGCGTGCGGTCGGAAACATACTCCACGCGGAACTCTTCCGGCACACTGCCCCCTTCGACCTTTTGCGGATGCAGACGGTTGAACGTCGTTGCCAGAATCTGATCGTCAGTCGCATTCGGCAACAGATCCCCGGCCACCTGTTCGGTCACAAACTCATCGTACGGTTTGTTCGCATTGAAGGCCCGGATGACCCAGTCCCGCCAGGGCCAGACATACCGATCGCGGTCGACCTGATAGCCATACGTGTCGCTGTAACGGGCGACGTCGAGCCACTCAGCCGTCATCCGTTCGCCATAAGCCGGAGAGGCCAGCAGACGATCGACGACCTTCTCATAGGCGTTTGCACTTTCATCGGCCAGAAACGCGTCGAGTTCTTCGAGAGTGGGGGGCAATCCGGTGAGATCGAACGTGACCCGCCGCAGCAGAGCGGCCTTCTGGGCAGGCTCCGAGGGTTCCAGTCCTTTCTCCCGCATTCGCTTTAACACGAACTGGTCGATCTCTCCGGTCGGCCATTTACTGTCGGCCTGTGTCGGAACATCGGTCGGTTCCAGACGGTTAAACGACCAGTGCTGCTGATACGGGGCCTCTTCGGCAATCCACTGTTTCAGCAGAGCGATCTCTTCCGGCGAGATCGATCGCTTCGAGTGGGGCGGCGGCATCTTTAACTCGGGATCGGTCTCTTCGATCCGACGAATCAGTTCGCTCTCGTCCGGCTCGCCGGGGACAATCGCGAGATAGTCGATCGCATCCTGCCGGACATCGAGCCGCAGATCGGCTTCGCGGGTTTCCGGATCGGGACCATGACAGAAGAAGCATTTGTCCGAAAGGATCGGGCGGATCTGTTCGTTGAAGTCGACGCCCGCGGCTGCCGCCGCAAACGGCTGGCTGAGAAGAATGACCGCAGCGAGCAGTGTCGCGGTCGGACTTGCGAGACGAAAGTGAGAGCGGCTGTTCGACATGACAAAAGTGTTCTTCGTAGATGAGGGCGTATCTCAGGCCAGGAGATCGGTGACGGGGTGGTGTTCTTCGACGCCGGTCAGCTTGAAGTTCAGCCCCTGATGTTTGTAGACGAGCCGCTCGTGATCGATGCCCAGGCAATGCAGGATCGTCGCCTGCACGTCGTGCACGTGGACCGGCTTCTCCACCACGTGGAAGCCGAGTTCGTCGGTCTGTCCGTAGGCCAGCCCCGGCTTCATGCCGCCGCCGGCAAACCACATGGTGAAGGCCTGCGGATGATGATCGCGTCCCTGGCTGCGGCCGAGGGCGGCACTTGCTTCGACCATCGGAGTGCGTCCGAATTCGCCGCCCCAGACGACCAGCGTATCTTCGAGAAGACCGCGCTGCTTCAGATCTTCGATGAGAGCTGCACAGGCCTGATCGGTTTGTCGCGTCTGCCCTTTGATGCCGCCGGCCACGTTGCTGTGGTGGTCCCAGCCGGAATGATAGACCTGAATGAACCGCACGCCCCGTTCGGCGAGCCGGCGGGCCAGCAGGCAGTTGTTGGCAAAGGCCGCTTTCCCGTTCCCCGGCTTGGCTCCGTACGACTGCAGCGTCGCGGCAGTTTCCTGCGAGAAGTCCATGAGCTCAGGCGCTCGCGACTGCATGCGAAAGGCCATCTCGTAAGCAGAGATTCGCGTATCGATTTCCGGATCACCCGTGCGTTCGGCCTGCAGTGAGTTAAGCCGTTCGAGTGTATCGAGCGTGTCGCGCTGGATGTTCCGATCGATTCCGGCCGGGTTGGAGATATGCAGGATCGGATCACCTTCACCGCGGAAGGGAACTCCCTGATGCTTCGACGGCAGGAAGCCGGCCGACCACATACCGGAACCGCCGCTGAGGCTACCGCCGCTCTTGAGCACGACGAATGTCGGCAGGTCGTTGGCCTCGTTGCCTAGGCCGTAACTGAGCCAGGCTCCCATGCTCGGGCGGCCGGGGACGCCGTTCCCGGTGTTCATGAACAGCTGAGCCGGCGAGTGGTTGAACAGATCGGTATGGCACGACCGCACGAAGGTCAGCTCATCGACAACGCGGGACAGATGTGGCAGCTGATCGGAGATCTCGATGCCCGACTGGCCTCGCTTCGCAAACTCGAACTGCGGCCCGAGCACGGCGGCATCGGGCTGAATGAAGGCGTACCGCTGCCCGGCGATGACTGACGGCGGGATCGGCTTGCCTTCGAGTTCTTTCAACTTCGGCTTGTAGTCGAACAACTCCAGTTGACTTGGTGCTCCCGCCATGAACAGGTAGATCACCCGCTTGGCCCGCGGCGAGAAATGCGGCGGAGCCGGGGTGTCGCTGGAAGAGGCCTGAGCCAGTGGAACGCCGCCGTTGGCGAGCATGGAGGCGAGCGCAATCTTGCCGACGCCGACGCCGCAGTCGCGGAAAAAGTGGCGACGGGTCTGAGCGTGGAGCAGCTGATTCTGCAAATCCGGATTCATCAGATCGATTCCGTGGTTAGAGCCGTTGACTTATCAGTGTAATCGTTCCGTCCGCATCAATGGCCGCGTCTCATGCGAGGGCTCGATTATATGCAGACAGAGGGTAGAGCGATTCGCTCTAGAACTTCGTGATCGCTTCGTCGAGATTCATCAGCAGCCGGGCCGTAAGGATCCAGGCCGCCGCTGTTGAATCGCTGTCGTCCTTTCCAGTCACCGCTTTCACGGCAGCCGGATCGTATTTCAAATGGGCCTGCTGTCGTTCGTAGTAGGCCAGGATGGTCTGCATTTCGGCTTCGGTCGCGGGCCGCGTGACCAGTCGTCGGAACATCTCCTGGATGACGTCCGGCGGTGACGACACCGATCCGGTCACATCGCTGGCCATAGCCCGGGCCATCTCCAGATACATTTCATCATTGAGCAGCGTGAGGGCCTGCAGCGGCGTGTTGCTGCGATCTCGCTGCACCGTGCAGGTTTCACCGGTCGGGCCGTCGAAAGTCGTGAACGCAGCGAACGGAGCTGTCCGTTTGATGAATGTATACAGCGAACGACGGTAGCGATCTTCACCTGTTGAAGTCGGCCATTTTTCGTTGCCGTAGGCGAGGGCGACCACGCTTTCCGGCTGCGGCGGGTAGACGCCCGGGCCGAACATTTTGTCAGACAGCAATCCACTGGCGTGGAGCATTGTGTCGCGGATCGTTTCGGCGGAGATGCGGAACCGCGGTCCGCGGGCGAGCAGCCGATTGTCGGGATCCCGCTGGTACTGTTCGGCCGGAACGTCGGACGTCTGCCGATAAGTCGCGCTGGTGACGATCAGTCGGTGCAGCTGCTTGCGGGACCAGCCCCGTTCGCGAAATTCAACGGCCAGCCAGTCGAGCAGTTCGGGATGCGTCGGCGGTTCCGACTGCGTGCCGAAATCGCTCGGCGTGCGAACCAGTCCGTAGCCAAACAGCGTCTGCCACTGTCGATTGACGACCACGCGGCTGAGCAGAGGGTTTTGTTCACTCGTCAGCCAGTTCGCAAGGGCGAGCCGGCTCGGTTCAGAGGTTTCAATCTGTGGGAAGAGGAGGGGAATGCCGGCCGAAACTTCTTCTTCCGGATTCAGGAACTCGCCCCGATGATGCCGATGCGTTTCGCGAGGATTGTCCTCCGGCCGCTCCCGCAGCACCATCGTGGTCGGATAGTCGGGCATCTGGTTTCTCAGCTGCTCGATCTGCTTCCGCATCTTTTCGAGTTCCGGCGTCTGCAGCAGGAACAGTCGTTCGACCCGTTCTCGGTCGGCCTCCGTCAGATCGTCGATCGAGCTGGCGAGCAGAGCTTCGGTTTCTGCGTTGTATGGTTTTGCTTCGAGTGGCTTCCTGTCCGTGGTGAAGGAAATGCGGAAGCGTCCCAGGCTGGCGGCGAAGTGGCGTTCGAACAGCATTTCCAGATTCAACGGAGCATCCGGCGAGACTGGCTCGGTGAAGGTCAACAGAAGCTGATGGCTCTCGCCTTCGCGGCCGGAGGTCGACCAGCCGGTGGAGCCGTTGTTGTCGAAGACATTCGCGGCTTCCGCCGTGCCGCTGCCGATGCTGATCTTGCCGTAAGAAGCGGAGCCGGCGTTGAAGGTCTGCTGTTCGTCGTTTTGTTTCGCGGTGACTTCGCTGAGGAAGAAGTCCCCTTTGCGACCTTCATAAAAAGCTCGCCCGGGGCCACGAGCGGGCAAACGGTCGTCCGGCAGAACTTCGAGACGGAGTCCGGTGATCGGTTCGTTGAAGCTCGACAGATCGAACGTGAGTTCGAAGAGGTCCCGCTTGGTAATGTCGCCCGTCGAGAAAAGCGAGCCGTCTTCGAGGACTTCGAGTCGCGGCAGGTTCGTCTGCATGGCGGTCGGTTCGACCACGGTCCAGTCGATCGCCTTCTGCTGCTGGTCGTTCAGCCAGGCGGTGAAGCGTTCGTGGTAAACCTCCTCAACGGTTTCGTTGTCGGACGGGGAGATGCTGGCCTGATACTGTTCGGTCAGTCCCTGCTGCAGTTTCTCAATGCGCGCCTGCAGCTCGGCTCGTTTCTTCGTGACGGTTTCGTCCGGCAGAATCTGGTCGGGTTCATCGGCGTTGTTCAACAGAGCCATGAAGCGGAAGTAGTCGGTGTGCGAGATCGGATCGTACTTATGGCTATGGCATTGGGCGCAGCCGATCGTCATGCCCATCCACACGGTGCCGGTCGTGGCGACTCGGTCGACCATGGCGTAGTAGCGGTATTCAAGAGGATCGATGCCCCCTTCTTCATTGAGCATCGTATTGCGGTGGAACCCGGTGGCGACCAGCTGATCGATCGTCGGATCGGGGAGCAGATCCCCGGCCAGCTGTTCGGTCGTGAACTGATCGAACGGCATGTCGTCGTTGATCGCGCGAATCACCCAGTCGCGATACGGCCAGATCTCCCGGGCCCGGTCTTTTTCGTAGCCGTTCGTGTCAGCGTAGCGGGCCAGATCGAGCCAGAGCCGGGCCCACTTCTCGCCGTAACGGGGCGAAGCCAGCAGACGATCGACCACATTCTCGTAGGCGTCTGGCGACTGGTCGTTGATGAACTGATCGACTTCTTCCGGGCTTGGCGGCAACCCGGTCAGATCGAGGGAGAGTCGACGGATCAGCGTGTAACGGTCGGCTTCCGCCGCAGGCGAAAGGCCGGCCTTTTCGAGTCGAGCGAGTACGAAATGATCGATCCCGTTTCGTGGCCAGTCGCTGTTTTCGACCTTGGGCAACTCTGGACGTATCGGCGGGGTGAAGGCCCAGTGGGCTTCGTATTTCGCGCCGGCATCGATCCATTGCCGAAGTTTCTGCTTTTCTTCCTCCGTCAGCTGGTCATGAGCGTGCGGAGGAGGCATGCGGAGGTCGGGATCGTCGGAGAAGATCCGCTCGATCATCGAGCTGTTTTCGGAATCTTCAGGAACGATCGCCCCGTATTCGACGGCCGCTTCCCGTTCATCGAGTCGCAAATCGGCCTGACGGTCGCCTTCATCGGGGCCGTGGCAGGCGTAGCACTTGCGGGCCAGAATCGGCTGGATTTCGCGGGCGAAACTCAGAGATTCCCCGGTTTCTGCAGCCCGGACGGACGGCGCAGCGGCAGACAGCGATCCCCAAAGGACGAGTAAGGCGGCAACTCGGGCGTTCGGTTTCAGTTCTTTCATGCGTTCGCTCATCGGTTTCAGAGACGTCGGGCAGTGCAGGAGGGACGCACGGAGGGTAGCTCAGCAGGAGGGAGTGGCGCAGGTGATATGCTCATGCGCTGATATCAATTGTGGGGGATTTCGGGCTCCGTTTCAAGGGGGGGACCCGGCTGGACGTGGTCCGGCGGAGCGCAAAAACAAAAAGCCCTCATCGCAATCGCGACGAAGGCTTTTCGTTCAGAATCGGGAATCGCCGCGATGTCGGGCGGTTACCGCAAGTCACACAATGGCCGTCTCAACCCACTGGAAAAGGGCACTTCTTCCAGGCAGATTTCACTCACGGCCGGGAGCGTTCGCTTAATAGTCGACCGTGTCACCCTTCCAGAAGAAGTCGCTCGGCCCTTTGTGGGTGTAGTACGGATAGGTCACCACGCCGCCCGGCTGATTCGGAGCGGGATAAACCAGTCCCTTGGGCTCGTGGTAGGAATAGGTGTGGTAGTTGTAGATGCCACGGTGACGACGTCCGCCGTGGTCCCAGCACTGTTCCTGATACTGCGGCGGGCAGTTGCTGAAGCCGGCATAAGGGCCTGTCGGGCAGGGCTGTTGGTCGAAATTGCCGTAGCGGCGATACGGGCTCTGTCCCGGTCCATAGGCGGCACCCGGCATCGGTCCACCAGCGTAGGCACCTTCAATGCCCGGGCCGGTGCGATAGCGATGATGGGTCACGGTTTCATCGTACAGATGGTTCTGCACGGCTCCTTTGAGTTCGCCTTCAAAGGTCGGATCGACCGGGTTGAAGCCGCGAACCTGCTGAATGTCTCCACCGGGAGCCTGAGCCGACTGCTCGTGAATCATGAGCTGAGCTTCTGGACTCTGACTGCGGACAGTGGCCTGGTTGAACGTGCTGCAGCCGGAGCAGAGTCCGACGAGCAGGGCAGCAGAGGTGAGTGATTTCCAGCCGTAAAATTGCATTCCCGGTTCCCCCTCGGATGATCCCTCATTTTTCCGTCAACGGACCGGAAGCGTCCCTCGACAGATTCCTGATTCTGAATATCGCCGCGGATCAGGGATCCACACTGGCGTAAGCTGTCTGAACGGAGTTTGTTCGTAGACCTGAGTGAGTTATCGGCTAAAATGCCCGGCGAATTACGCAGAATCCTTCCATTTGTTTCCCACGGCAGGATTTGACTAACAGGACGTCGTTGCAGAATTTCTCCAATCGCTGTAAATTCACAGCCAGCACGGCTTGCTGGCAGTACGACAGCGGCCGGCTCGGTGGCAGAACGAGTGCCGCCGACGGGAGCGCTGGACAGGAGCCTCGCGCTTCGGGGCGACGATGTCGAGTCGTCCGTTATTAAAGTCAGACCCAAAGGAGTGTGTCGGAGTGTTTATCGCTGCCTCGACCGGCTGTTTTGCAGATCTCAGCTTTGAGAATGCCTGCACCCAGATCGCCGATCTGGAATTCGATCGCATTGAAATCGAACTGAGCAGTCAGCGGGAAGATTTTTCCATCGCCAGTATCGTTGCCGATCCTGAAGCGGCGATGGCTCGCTGCCGGACAGCGACTCGTCTGTCCATTTGTGCTCTTCATGTGGTCTCGGAAATCGATCCGGCCGACTATGCCGCGATCTTCAAGTTCGCCAAACTGCTGAAAGTGACTCAGGTCACGATGCCCTCCCTGGAAATTGGCACACCATTCAACGACGAAACCGACCGACTCAAGGATCTGGTTGCTCAGGCCACCCAGGATGGCATCCGGCTTTCACTCAAGACTCAGATCGGCCGTCTGACTGAAGATCCGCACACCGCCATGGAACTCTGCCGGGCGGTCAAGGGGCTGGGAATCACTCTCGATCCGAGCCATTACACGGCTGGTCCGCACCGGGATCAGGATTTCGAGATCGTCACGCCTTACACCACGCACGTCCACTTCCGCGATTCGACGCCGGATAAGCTGCAGGTGCCGGTCGGACTCGGCGAGATCGATTACAGCCGAATCATCGCCAGTCTGAAGCGATACGATTATCGTCGGGCATTCAGTGTCGATCTGCTTCCCGAACTGACCGAACCGAGCCAGCGTGGGCTTGAAATGCGGAAGTTGCGAATGCTGCTCGAGTCGCTGCTGTAAGGCGAGAAGACAGGTTTCGGCCGCGCGTTTTCAGACGGCGGACGTCCGCCTTCCATGTGATCGACGCGGATTCCAATTGCAGAGATTTCACCTTCCGCTTATCCTCCGGGATTGAATTCAGGTCTCCGCATGAATGGCGGGGGCCTTCACGGAACAGCGCTTAAATGCTCAGCACGAGCATGCCATCACCCAGGGACGGGGGAATTTTTCATGCATGGATTGCATCCGCGGACAGGTCTGCTTTGGGGCCTGATCAGTCTGATTACGCTCTGCTCCGCACACGTCGCCAATGCCCAGGTCCAGCTGAAGTATCGCTTCGCGGAAGGCCAGACCCGCCGGTATGAATTGAAGCAGACGCTCACCACGTCGGCTGATATCTCCGGTCAGGTCATGACTAACCGCATCACTCAGAATCTGCTGCTCGGTGCGAAAGTACAGGAGCTGCAGCCCGATGGCACGGCTGTGCTCGCCAAAACCATCGAACGCATTCAGATGGAAGCGACCCAGCCGGGAGCCGAAGAACCGATGCGGTACGACTCGAACTCCGGACAGGAACCCGCTGGCCCGTTTGGTGTGATCGCCAATTCCCTG
The DNA here is from genome assembly GCA_017795105.1 of Planctomycetaceae bacterium. GTDB lineage: Bacteria > Planctomycetota > Planctomycetia > Planctomycetales > Planctomycetaceae > Rubinisphaera. The sequence continues at coordinate 1,953,584 of CP051247.1, read as the reverse complement.
GCCGCACTGGTTCAGCAGGAAATCCTGGTCACGATGGCATCCAACGGGGAAGTCCAGAACGTCGATATTCCGCAGGAACTGCTCGAGCGCTTCTCGGGCGGTCCGGGCCTGGCCGGTATGAACTCGCCCGAAGCGATTGAGCGGATGCTCTCGCAGGGAAGTGTGGTGTTTCCCGATCGTCCGTTGCAGCGGAACGAAACCTGGACGCGCGAGATCAGTACCGAGCTGCCGTTCGGAAAAATGAATTCGCAGATCGAGTTCAAATACGTCGGGCGGACCAAAGAAGGCTTCGATCGCATTGATGCCGTGACGCGGATCAGTCTCGAACCGAAACCGAACAGCCCGTTCCAAATTGAAATGAAAGCTGCCGACGGAGAAGGAGTTTATCTGTTCGATCCGCGGCATGGCTGCATTCTGGCGAGCGGACTGAAGCAGACAATGGACATGGAACTGACCGCGATTGGCCAGTCTCTGAAACAGTCGGTGACGACCGAAATCTCGATGCGACTGTTGAACCCTGGCCAGACTCCGGCAGCCGAGTAGCCGCAAACTCGACGCGAGTTACCTCATCGTTGCGATTGCCCGATTCGCCCCGGGGGATTGACTTCGCCCCGGGACCGACTAAAATCGGACCCTCGCATAAACCGATGTTGAAGTGAAGATCTCCCAGTACGACCGCTTTGAACCCTGAGTAAAAAGGGAGTCTGCCTCACAACCAGCCCCTGTATTCCCCCCTTTATTTCCTGCCTGATCGATTCCCGGGAGTGAATTGATGTTGAACGTTAATGGGCCCAAGTACAAGCTGTGCGACGGCATGACGCGTCGCTCCGCTCTTCAGATTGGCGGACTCGCTCTCGGAGGTCTCTCCCTGCCGCAGATTTTGCAGGCGGAACAATCGCAGGGAATTCGCAACAACAAAAAAGGCGTGATCATGATCTTCCTGCCTGGTGGGCCTCCTCACCAGGATATGTGGGACATCAAGACCGACGCCCCCGCCGAGATTCGCGGCGAGTTCTCGCCCATCGACACCAATGTCCCCGGCATTCAGATCGGGGAGATGTTTCCCCGCATCGCTCAGATCGCTGATAAGTGCGCCTTCGTCCGCTCGATTGTGGGAGCAACCGGTTCGCATCATGCGTTTCAGTGTCTGACCGGCAACTCCGATCGTCAGCAGCCCCCCGGCGGCTGGCCTTCGATGGGCTCTGTGCTGTCGCACGTCTATGGCTCGCGCGATCCGGCCGTGCCTGCGTTCGTCGGCTTGTCTCCCAAGACCCGTCATGCTCCCTGGGGCGACCCGGGGCAGCCTGGTTTTCTGGGCGTGGCCCATGCGCCGTTCCAGCCGCATGGCGACGGTCGCGAAGATATGACTCTCAATGGCATTTCCGTCGATCGTCTCAGTGATCGCAAGAACGTGCTCGCCTCGCTCGATAACTTCCGGCGGACGGCCGATGCCAGCGGTATGATGGACGGAATGGATGCCTTCTCCGAGCAAGCCTTTGGCATTCTGACTTCGAGCAAGCTGGCCGATGCGCTCGATGTGGAGAAGGAGCCTGTTCATATTCGCGATCGTTACGGCCGCGGTTCGGCGAAGCTGCAGTCCGATGGCGGTCCGAAACTGCTCGACAATTTTCTCGTCGCGCGTCGTCTCATTGAAGCCGGTGTTCGCTGCGTGTCGCTCTGCTTCAGTCGCTGGGACTGGCATGGCGGCAACTTCAAACGCGGCCGCGAAGACATGCCGATGCTCGATCAGGCGCTCAGCGCTCTGGTGGAAGATCTGGAACAGCGGGGCATGCTCGACGACATCAGTGTCGTCTGCTGGGGCGAATTCGGTCGCACCCCGAAGATCAACAGCAACGGCGGCCGCGACCATTGGCCGCGCGTCTCCTGTGCCTTCCTCGCTGGAGGCGGAATGCGAACCGGACAGGTCATCGGAGCGACCAACCGACTCGGCGAATATGCGGCCGATCGCCCGGTGCACTTCCAGGAAGTCTTCGCGACGTTGTACCACCAGCTCGGCATCAACATCGACGAACTGACCCTCAACGACCTGCAGGGCCGCCCGCGATATCTGATCGACCACAATATCCATCGCCCCATGCGGGAACTGGTGTAGTTGCGGTGTGATCAGGCATCGGTTGCAATCGTAGGGTGCGTCTTGACGCACCCGTTCAACTGCATGAGAACAACGATTGGCACACCGATGGCGGATGCCCGATGTTCGGTCATTCACGCTGCGTAGGTCCGTCTTTCAGTTGTCGGATCTTCGATCCGATGTGCGTCAAGACGCACCCTACGGTCGTATTGACTTCGATCTCTCACCTGCAGCCATCGAGAACTGGTTTGAGTAATTATCGTCGAAGCTATACCGGACGGACGTACTTTTTTACTGCCGTGACCCAGAATCGGCGGCGCTGGCTGACGAGCGATCTTGCTCGGAGTACGTTACGGCATTCAATCGCCGAGGTTCGGCAGAAGCGGCCATTCGAGATCGTGGCCATAGTATTACTTCCCGATCATCTGCACACAGTTTGGGAACTCCCGCGTGAAGATGTCGACTTCTCGACACGCTGGCGTCATCTCAAGAGTTCGTTCACTCGCAGATGGCATGAGTTGGGCGGAATGACTTTCTCAACGCGAGAAAGCCAGAACCGCCGGGGTGAGCGGGGACTGTGGCAGCGTCGTTTCTTCGAGCACCAGTGTCGCGACGAAGAAGATCTCAAACGGTGTGTAGACTACATTCACGTCAATCCCCTGAAACACGGATACGTCACCCGGGTTCTCGACTGGCCATGGTCGTCATTCCATCGATATCTCGCGCAGGGAGAGTATTCACCCGAGTGGGGCAGCAGTGAGAATTGGTACGGCGACGAGTTCCTGCATTTTGAGTGACAGTAGGGTGCGTCTTGACGCACCAGTTCAACTCCAAATGAACACAACAATCGATGCACCAATGGTGGAAAGTCGATCCTCGACGAATCTCCCCGGGCGAGGCTGAATGCAATAGTCGGCCAACGTCGCTCTATCATTCTCTGTCGGATCTTCGATCCGATGGTGCGTCAAGACGCACCCTACTGGCACTTTCTCCGGATCGTTCCCATGTCGCTCATGCAGGATTTGCTGAACAGTCCAACCGGTGTTGGCCGGGTGGAGTGGATTGGCGTCAGTCCCGGGCGGCGGGAGCCGATCGTTGCGGTCGACGATGTTCAGGTTCGGGAAAAGACCGGAATCGAAGGGGATCACCATGCTCGCTCCGGTCGTGGCAAACGGCAGGTCACGCTCATACAGGCCGAGCATCTTCCGGCGGTCGCGGCGTTTCTGGGACGGAAGGTCGTCGAACCGGAACTGTTAAGGCGGAACATCGTCGTTTCGGGGCTGAATCTGCTGGCGTTGAAAGATCGCGAGTTCCGGATTGGCTCAGCCGTGCTGAAAGGATCGGGCCCGTGTGCTCCCTGTTCCCGGATGGAAGAAATCCTCGGTCCGGGCGGGTACGCGGCGATGCGGGGGCACGGCGGGATCACGGCGACCGTGGAGCAGGGGGGCGACATTCGGATCTTGGATGTCGTCCAGGTTCTCGACGCCGAGACGACAATCTGAGTCTGCTTGACCCATTTTGGCGCTGCAACCTATACTCCGCGTTTCCACTGACTGCGATAGCAGGCTGCAGTACGCCTCTGCGCAGTGTTTTTCCCCCTCTGGCTTTGGCAACAGATCACCAGACAGACACCGTCGGCACCGATCGAAATGAAAAGCGAACATCGCCACGAACTGGCACAGAACGACCTGGAAGTAGCGCTCAACAAGTCGCGGGAGAAATTTCGCGAGATCGCTGAGGTCCATGGAAACCGGATTCTTCTCTGGCTTTCGGCTCTGCTGCTGTTGATCGCCGCAGTCGTTTATGCCATGCGGACCAGCCAGGCCACGAACGCCGACGGCTGGGCTGCGCTGATGGGGGCTCAGAACGCCCAGGAACTGGCCGGCATCGCCGAGTCTTACGACGGCACGCCGATCGGGGATCTCGCTCAGCTCAAGAGTGCCGAGCAGTATCTGCAGACCGGCGTTCAGCTGATGTTTACCGACCGCGACGCGGCCCTGACCGAACTCGACGAAGCCAAAACGATCTTCGAGAAAGTCCTGAATCAGTCGAGCACGCTGCCGATCGTCAAAGATCGGGCTCTGTTCGGACTGGCCTGTACGCTGGAAACGACCTCGAAGGGCGATTTCACCGAAGCGATCGCTGCATACGAGAAATTGCTCAATGAGTCTCCGGAGTCCCCGTTCAAAGAGATCGCTGAAGCTCGGGTGAAAGATCTGAAGCGTTCGAACGCAACGCAGTTCTACACCTGGTTTGCCGAGCAGAAGCCGAAGCCCCAGGATCTGGAACAGCCGAAGGACCTGCTGCCGCAAATGCCGGAGATGCCCGCTCCATCGGGAACGTCCAGCGAAACGCCGGAAGGGACGAGCTCGGCCAATCCGACGCTGTCGGTCCCGGGTGCACCGGACTTCCCGCCAGTGATGGCCGCTCCGTCGGGAACATCGACGCCGGCCAAGGCTCCGGAGATGCCCGCGCCAGAAGGCACGACTGCAACTCCGCCGGCGACGACGGAAACGCCTGCTCCCGCCGGCACCTCCACTCCGGCGCCTGAAGCCACTTCTGATGGACAGTAATGACGACAACTCGTTCGCCGCAGAAGTCTCCGACATCGATGTGGATCGTCGGCTCGACCACTGGCTGAGCAGTCGCTTTCCGGAGTTCTCCCGCTCCCAGTGGCAGAAGCTCATTTCGGCAGGTGGCGTAACAGTCAACGACCGTCAGGTGAAGCCGTCGTGGAAACTGCGACTCGGCGAAAAGATTGCCGGTGGCTATCCCGAACCGACGAGTACCGAGCTGCCGCCTGCTCCGCAGATTTCACTCGATGTCCTCTACGAAGACGAACAGATCGTCGTCCTCAACAAGCAGGCCGGCCTGATCGTTCATCCCGGAAAAGCCAACTACGGCGGCACGCTCGTCAACGCGCTGATTCATCATTTCGATGAACTGAGCGGTGCGGGCGGAGCCCATCGGCCCGGCATCGTACATCGGCTCGATCGCGACACGACGGGCGTCATCGTCGTTGCCAAGGATGATCAGTCGCACGATCGCATTGCGGCTCAGTTCCACGACCGAACGGTTGAGAAAGAGTACCGGGCCGTCGTGTGGGGCAAGCTTGAGTTCGATACGGACTTCATCGAAACGCACATTCGGGCCCATTCGAAACATCGGGAAAAGATGGTCGTCTGTGGGCCCGATCCGGAAGCGCGACTTGCGCAGACTTTCTATGAGGTCCAGGAACGGTTCCGCGATTTCACCTATGTGAAGATGTTGCCCAAGACGGGGCGAACGCATCAGCTGCGTGTGCACATGCAGCATCTCGGTCATGCGATCGTCGCCGACAGCCTTTATCGCGGGCATGCCGAAGTGCATCTGGCCGATCTGCTCGACTCCCGGGAGCATCTCACTGAGAATCCCCGGCTCATCGCCCGCCAGGCATTGCACGCTTATCGACTGCAGATTGATCATCCCCGGACCGGGGAACGGATGGAGTTTATTGCTCCCATGCCCCAGGATATGGAACGGTTGCTGGCCGCTTTGCGAGAGCATCGCCGCGAGAGATGAGAGCGGCCATTGCAGAAGCCCGGCAATCGGGCATAATGAACGGACCCTGAGGCCGCGAGACGGCGGAGCGGGGAGCCAAGGCGAGATTTCATCCGACCACGTCGAGCAGTCATCCAGGAGCAGCAACGGTGATCGAGCAACCCGCAGGGATTCACGAACCGGTTCCCGAACGTGAAGACACGTTGAAGGAATACCATCCGGCGATGTTCGCCAATCATCCCTTCTCATATATCGGGTTGGGAATCATGCTGGTCGGCGGTGCGATCGGCAGCATCGCGTTTCTTGTGATGGGCAATCCGGGAGCGGCGCTCGGCTGCTTCCTGGCGTTTCTCTTCGGAGCCGTCTCGTTCGGCTGGTGGAAACTCAACGTCCACTTCAGGGTGTTAACCGTTACCGAGAAGAGAACGCTTTACCGGCAGGGAATTCTCTCGAAGCGAACCAACGAGGTGCAGCACGACGACGTCCGCAACATTCAGATGGACCAGTCGTTCTTCCAGCGGTTGCTCGGCGTCGGCGACCTGGCTGTTTCCAGCTCCGGTCAGGACGACATGGAGATTCAGATCAAGGGCATCGAATCGGCCCAGGAAATCGTCGACCTCATCCGCCGCTACCAGTAACCAGCCGTGTTTCCAGATTCAGATTCTGGGTGCCAGACCTACGCTCGCGTGGGCCTGCTGCTTGCGGCAATGCTCTCGACCGGTTGGTACAGAGGTTCCTCTCTGTGCTGCCACGCAACAAGTGGCTGGGAAAAGACGCTTGGGTTAACGTTCGACGCATCAATCAGATGCTGCGCTGCCGAGATGGGACAGCAACTCAAGCAAGGTCGATCGCCGGGAGACAGCACCGAATCGAAGACAAGCTTCCTGTTGCTGCGCAATACAGGGATAAATCCCTGTACCATCCTTCCGTTTTGAGCCCAGTTCAGACCAACAGGCTGGGATAGCCGCAGGCGTATCCCAGCACCGGGTTGTCGTTCCAGCTCGCGTCCCGAACACTACGGGAGTTGAGTGGCTCCCATCAGGAAGCGGTCGCATTCGCGGGCGGCTTCCCGGCCTTCGTTGATAGCCCAGACGATCAGGCTCTGGCCACGGCGGCAGTCGCCGGCAGCGAAGACGCCTTCGACATTCGTCGTGTACTTGCCGTACTCGGCCTGATAGTTCGAGCGATTGTCGGTTTCGACGCCGAGCTGTTGGGCGACCGTCTGTTCCGGACCGCGGAAACCGAGCGCCAGGAAGACCAGGTCAGCCGGCCATTCCTTTTCCGTGCCTTCGATCGGGGTGAACGGGGCTCCGCTTTTGGCCGGGCGGCTCCAGTCGAGTTGGACCGTCTTCACGCCACGCAGGTTGCCGTTCCCATCGTCGAGGAATTCGACGGTCTGGATGGCATACTCGCGTGGGTCGTTCTGCAGCGACTTATTCGAGTTCGCCGAGTAATCGAAGACAGCTGCGGCTTCTTTGTGACCGTAATCGACGCGGTGCACCCGAGGCCACTGCGGCCAGGGATTGTTGGCGGCTCGTTCGTCCGGCGACTGCGGAACGATTTCGAAGTTCACGAGGCTCTTGCAGCCGTGACGCAGACTCGTCCCGAGGCAGTCGTTCCCGGTATCACCCCCACCAATGACGATCACATCTTTGTCTTTGGCGGAGATGTAATTGCCGTCTTCGAGATTCGAGTCGAGCAGGCTCTTGGTGTTGGCGTGCAGGAACTCCATGGCATGATGGATGCCCTTGAGCTGACGCCCCGGCGTGTTGGCGAAGAAGTCGTTCGGCACGGTCGAACCGGTGGCGAGAACCACGGCGTCAAACTTATCGCGAAGTTCGTCGGCCGAGATGTCTTTGCCGATCTCGGTATTCGTCGTGAAGGTGATCCCTTCTTCCTTCAACAAATTGATCCGGCGTTCGACGATCGGCTTTTCCAGTTTCATATTGGGAATGCCGTACATCAGCAGTCCGCCAATGCGATCGGAGCGTTCGTAGACGGTGACTTCGTGACCAGCCTGATTGAGCTGATCAGCCGCGGCGAGGCCGGCAGGCCCCGAACCGATGACGGCGACCGTCTTGCCGGTCCGCTGCTTCGGCATCCGTGGCTTCACCCAGCCTTCTTCGAACCCGCGATCGATGATCGATCGTTCGATGTTCTTAATCGTCACCGGCGGCTCGTTGATGCCAAGCACGCAGGAACCTTCACACGGAGCCGGGCAGACCCGTCCGGTGAATTCCGGGAAGTTGTTCGTCTTGTGCAGACGGTCCAGAGCTTCGTGCCACTGATCGTGATAGACCAGATCGTTCCATTCGGGGATCAGGTTGTTCACGGGGCATCCGGCCGCCATGTTGGCGATCAGACCGCCGGTGTGACAGAAGGGAACGCCGCAGTCCATACAGCGGGCGCCCTGGTTTTTCAGCTCGACGACCGGGAGTTGCGGGGCGAACTCCTGCCAGTCCTTGAGGCGGGTGAGGGGATCCCGCTCCGACGGCGTCTTGCGGGCGATTTCTTTAAATCCGGTTGGCTTACCCATCGTTCTCTATTGCGCTTTCGGTCAGATAAAACTGTGAGTGGTTCCTGCAGATCGGGATGGTGGCTGCGGCAGCCGATCCGCCGCAGCTCGCATTCGGGAATGGGCGGCCTTAAACGGCAGCCGGTTCCTCGTCCATCTCTTCCTTGGCCAGTTCAGCCAGGGCCCGCTTGTAATCCACAGGCATGACCTTGACGAAGTTCTTCCAGTTATTGTCCCAGTCGGACAGGATTTCAGCGGCCGAGCAGGAGCCCGTGTACTGCTGATGGTTCTCGATCAGCTGACGGATCTCAGCCGCTTCTTCCGGCGATTCGATCGTTTCGAGTTCGACCAGTTCCAGGTTGCAGTTCGGACGGAACACTTCGACTGGCTGGTACACGTAGGCGATACCGCCCGACATCCCGGCTGCGAAGTTGCGTCCGGTCTGGCCGAGAACGATCACCTTACCACCCGTCATGTACTCACAACCGTGGTCACCAACTCCTTCGACCACTGCGGTGGCTCCGGAGTTTCGCACGGCGAATCGTTCGGCGGCCACTCCACGCAGGTAGAGTTCACCCGAAGTCGCACCGTACAGGCAGACGTTACCGGCGATGATGTTCTGAGCCGGGTTGAACTCCGACTCTTCTGGCGGATAAACGATGATCTTACCGCCACAGAGTCCCTTACCGACGTAGTCGTTGGCATCGCCTTCGACTTCGATCGTGATGCCGCGAGTCATCCAGGCACCCAGCGACTGACCGGCAGACCCGAGGCACTTGATGCGGATCGTGTCTTCCGGCAGACCGTTCGGTCCCCACTTCTTGGAGACTTCGTGGCTCAGCGTAGTGCCGAAGGCGCGGTCGATGTTCTGAATGTTCATCTGCAGATCGACCGGTTCGCCGTGTTGAATGGCCGGCTGGCACATCGGAATCAGAGTCGTCTGATCGAGCACGCGCTCGAGTTCGTGATTCTGGTCCCGAGTGCAGTAAGTGCCGGCGTTCGGATACGGCGACTTTGGCAGAGCGAGCACGGAGGACAGGTCGAGATGACGAGCCTTCCAGTGATCGATCTCGTTGTTGAATTCCAGATTGTCGCTGCGACCACACATCTCTTCGATGGTGCGGAAGCCGCATTGAGCCATGTAGTTCCGGCAGTCTTCGGCCACCATGAACAGATAGTTGACGACATGGTCCGGCATGCCGGCGAACTTGGCTCGCAGTTCCGGATCCTGAGTCGCGATCCCGACCGGGCAGGTATTCAGGTGACACTTCCGCATCATGATGCAGCCGACGGCGATCAGCGGTGCGGTGGCGAATCCGAATTCCTCGGCTCCCAGCATACAGGCGATGGCGACATCGCGTCCGGTTCGCAGCTGACCATCGGTCTGCAGGCGAATTCGGCTGCGGAGGTCGTTCATGACCAGCGTCTTGTGAGTTTCGGCCAGACCCAGTTCCCAAGGCAGACCGGCATGCTTGATACTGGTCAGCGGAGATGCCCCGGTACCGCCGTTATCCCCGGAGATGAGGATGTTGTCGGCGTGACCCTTGGCGACCCCCGTGGCGATCGTACCGACCCCGACTTCGGAAACCAGCTTCACGCTGATGCGTGAAGAGGGGTTCGAATTCTTCAGATCGAAGATCAGCTGAGCGAGGTCTTCGATCGAGTAAATATCGTGGTGCGGCGGAGGGCTGATCAGACCGACGCCCGGAGTCGAGTGCCGGGTCGCGGCGATGATCTTATTGACCTTCTTACCAGGCAGTTCGCCCCCTTCACCTGGCTTGGCTCCCTGCGAGATCTTGATCTGCAGTTCGTCGGCATTGGTGAGGTACCAGCTGGTGACGCCGAAACGGCCCGAGGCGATCTGCTTGATGGCGGATCGCTTGGAATCCCCGTTCGGCATCGGATCGAAGCGGCTGTAATCTTCGCCCCCTTCGCCAGTGTTGCTCTTACCTTTCAGGCGGTTCATGGCGATGGCGAGAGTTTCGTGCGATTCTGCCGAGATCGAGCCGTAGCTCATGGCCCCGGTGCAGAACCGCTTGACGATCTCGCTGGCCGGTTCGACTTCGCTGAGCGGAATCGACTTGCCTTCCTTGATCTTGAGCAGTCCACGCAGGTGACAGTTCCGCGTCGCTTCTTCGTCGGAGAGCTTGGCGAACTCGAAGTACGCTTCGCGGCTACCGGTGCGAGCAGCTTCCTGCAGCTTGGAAATCGTGTACGGGTTCCAGGCGTGCTTTTCACCAGCGGCTCGCCAGGCAAACAGACCCTGGTTTGGCAGCACGGGGAGCTTGTTCTCGTCCCGTTCCGGATACCCAACGGCATGACGTCGCAGGTTCTCTTCGGCCAGAATATCGAGGGTAACCCCTTTGATCCGGCTGGCGGTGCCGACAAAGCAGCGATCGACAACGTCGCTGTTGAGACCGACCGCTTCGAAGATCTGAGCTCCCTTGTAGCTGGCCAGCGTCGAAATCCCCATCTTGGCGAAGACCTTGAGCATCCCCTTGGCAACCGCCTTGCGGAGGGCCTTGACGATGTTGACTTCGTCCCAATCACCGACCAGATCGCCATCCCGGAGAGCTTTCTGCACGGCGGCAAAAGCCATGTACGGGTTGACGGCGTCGGCTCCGTAACCGGTCAGCAGGCAGAAGTGGTGCACTTCGCGAGCTTCGCCCGATTCGACCACAATGCCCAGACGGGTGCGGAGTTCGTGTTTGACCAGATGATGGTGCACGGCTCCGGTCGCCATCAGTGAGCTCATCGCGACGCGATCAGCCGAGAGGGCCCGGTCGGACAGGATGATGATCGAGTAATTCTCGTTGATGGCATCGACGGCTTCCTGGCAGATGCGATCGAGAGCTGCCTTCATCCCGGCAGCCCCTTCGCTGCGAGGATAAGTGATGTCGATGACCTTCGTCTTCCAGTGACGGTAATCGAGATGCTTCAGAGCGGAGAGTTCGCCGTTCGTCAGAATCGGATGCGGCACGGCTAGACGGTGGCAATGCTCCGGCGTCGAATCGAGCAGATTGCCTTCCGGACCGATGAAGCATTCGAGCGACATGATGACTTCTTCCCGGATCGAATCGATGGCCGGGTTCGTCACCTGAGCGAACAGCTGCTTGAAGTAATCGTAGAGCATGCGTGGCTTGTCGCTGAGACAGGCCAGCGCGGTGTCGTCGCCCATGGAGCCGACAGGGTCGCGCTTCTGACGCAGCATCGGCAGCAGCATGAAGTTCAGCGTTTCGGTGGTGTAACCGAACGCCTGCAGCTTGCGGAGCAGATCGTCTTCGTCTTCGGCATCCTGCGGAATATCGGCATGCGGCAGTTCGCCGAGCGTGATCCGCTGATCTTCCAGCCACTGCTGATACGGACGCTTGGTGGCGATCTCACCTTTGACTTCTTCATCGCCGATGATGCGGCCCTGTTCGAAGTCGACCAGGAACATCTTCCCAGGCTGAAGACGCCCCTTGCTCTTCACGTTATCGGGGTCAACTTCGACCACACCGACTTCGCTGGCCATGATGACCTTGTCATCTTTGGTCACGTAGTAGCGGCTCGGGCGCAGTCCGTTCCGGTCGAGCACGGCTCCGATGTAGTGGCCGTCGGTGAAGGAAATCGAAGCCGGTCCATCCCACGGCTCCTGCAGAGCGGAGTGGTATTCGTAGAAGGCCCGTTTTTCTTCGGACATCGAATGATGATTCTGCCAGGCTTCCGGGATCATCATCATCACGGCTTCCGGCAGAGAACGTCCGGCCTGCAGCAGCAGTTCCAGGGCGTTATCGAACGAACCGGAGTCGGAGCAGTGCGATTCGATGATCGGGAACAGGTTCTGCAGTTCATCGCCGAACCGTTCGCTCTCCATCATTCCCTGACGGGCAAAGATCCAGTTCTTGTTTCCGCGAAGCGTGTTGATCTCACCATTGTGGGCCATGTAGCGGCATGGCTGTGCACGGTCCCAGCTCGGCAGAGTGTTAGTCGAGAACCGCGAGTGAACCATGGCCAGATGCGTTGTGTAGTTCGGATCCTGCAGGTCCTTGAAGAACGGCATCAGCTGGAAGCTGGTCAGCATCCCCTTGTAGATGATGATCGACGAGGAGAGCGAACAGGAGTAGAACAGCAGAGCTTCCGGATGTTCTTCCGGCACGCGCAGCTTGTGGCTGGCCCGTTTGCGGATCAGGAACAGCTTACGATCGAACTCAGCCTGCTCGACACCATCGCCAGCTTCGACAATGAGCATTTCCATGGCAGGCATGGATGCGCGGGCGGTCGGACCGACATCCGCGGTATCCGGATCGGTTGGCAGATCGCGCCAGCCGACCAGCTTCTGCCCGTAGTCTTCAATCAGGGCGTTCACGACGGTCTTGCAGTGCTCGCGACGCTGTTCGTCGTTCGGCAGGAAGATCACGCCGGCTGCGTACCGACCGGCTTCGGGCAGGTCGCGGTTGAATTCCTTCTTGACGACGTCGCGCAGGAAACTGTCGGGCAGCCCGGTCAACATCCCGGCTCCGTCACCAGTGTTCTCTTCGCAGCCGCAGGCCCCACGGTGATCCATGTGCCGCAGCAGACGATCGGCATCGTCGACAAGCTGATGCGAACGCTCCCCTTTGATGTTCGCCACGAAACCGACGCCGCAGTTTTCATGCTCGTAGTCCGGCGAATACATATCGAAGGCTGGTGGATAGCTGTCTCGGCGAAACGGCCATTCATGAGAGTGTTGCATGTCGGTCATCTTCATCGTTCCAGGTAAATAAAGTGATCCCGTCGACTGGAAGCCAGTTCGAAGTCCACTTGCGTGGTCGGGACCGTCGGTGTCGATAGTTGTGGTCGTTGCGACCGGTGATCTGCCCCGGCATCCTGCCAGGTGAAGTGATGCCGCGATGGCATCGAATATCTGCTGCCTGCTGCGATTCAGCCGGATGTAGAACTCAGTTCCGCGCAGCTCTCGCTCAATAACACGTCGACAAATTTCCGCGTGGCCAGCGACAACTCGCGGCCTTTACGGTGAATCATGCCCAGAGGACGAACCCAGGACGCGTCTTCAACCTGCAGGGCCTTCATTCGGCCTCGCAGACATTCATCTCGTACCGTCGGTTCGGGAAGCAGGGCGATCCCCGTTCCCGATTCGACATCCCGTTTGACGTATTCAATGTTGTCAAATTCGTGCACCGAATCGACGCTTACGCCCACTTCGCGGAACCAGCGATCAATCGCCTTGCGGATGTAAAGGTTGGGCTTGAATCCGACGAAGCGGGCCCCATCCAGTTCCTGGACCGTAAGTGTCTCCCGGTCGAACCAGGCATGATTGCGTCCCACGACAACGACCATGGGCTGGTCCTGCCAGTGGACGCACTCGAACAGACCTTTAGATTTTGGAAAGGAGACCAGACCCAGGTCGTCCTGTTCCTGACCGACCCGTCTGTAGACCTCATCAGGATGCACAAAATCAATCGAGACTTCAACTTCGGGGTACTCCCGCTGGAAGCGTTCGATCGTTTCATTGATCTGAATCAGGCCGACCGAATAAATCGCCACGACCCGAATTCGGCCCACGACACGGTTCTCCATCTCCCGCACGCGGTCTTCGACTTCGCGAAAACTGTGCAGCAGATCCCGACAGCCCTCAAAGTAAATCGCGCCGGCGGTCGTCAGCTCGAATGGCCGCTTCGAACGGTCGATTAACTGCATTCCCAGCCGCTTTTCCAGCTGCTGAATCGCCTGACTGACGGCGGATTGCGAGACCTTCTGATGCTCGGCTGCGCGCGAGAAACTGCGCAATTCAACCGCATCGCAGAACATTTCGACATTACGAAGATGCATGGAAGGTCGCCGTGGGTCGTTATATCAGTGGATCTTATTGAGAGTCCGGTTCAGTATCACAAAAATTGTTCGAGCGATTATCACGATCTGATTCGGGTTGTCAACCAGAAGGTTCCAATATTCTGATCGAAGAGTCGGTCCAGGATTAGCATTGCTTATTCTCGGCACTCTGGGAAAGAACCGGGAATTTCAGGCCTTCAGACGTGCTATTGATATGGTGCATGTCCGTGCGCTTTGGCGTACTGGCGGCCTTCGCGGACCGAAAAGCGTTTCACGCTTGATCTCAAGGCTGAGGCGTCGCTTCCCGTATTCATTGAAATAGCGACGAAGCCAGCGTATGATCTGCCCATGAACCAGAAAAAAGACTCAGAAAATTCAGATCAGAAATCTTCCTGGAAGGCGCTTGCAGGAAGTCTCTTCGGTATTCACTTCGACGATCAAACCGATTTACAGGATCTGGATATCGATTCTGTGGCGGAGGTTGTTGAACAAATGAATCCTGTCGGTTCGTCCGAAACGGGGGCCAAGGCTCAACCCTCGATCGAAGCTGCAGCCGAGGAACCGGATCTTTCGTTCGATGATGACGATGACGAACCGGTCGCACCGAAGCCGGCTGAGAAGAAGGCCGAGAAGAAGCCGGCCCGTGCTGAAAAATCTGCCGAGGAATCGCGTTCCCGAAAGAGCTCCCGTCAGGAGAAAGACGTGTCCGAGTCCCGTACGACTTCGATCCGTGAATCATTCGACGATGAAGACCCGTTCGGATTCGGCATTATCGGGCAGGATGAACTCGACGAATCGGCCAGCGAAGACATCGATCTTTACAATGAGAACGCTCGTCAGCAGGCCGAAGAAGATGATGACGACGAGGACGATGTCGCAGACGACGTCAGCTTTGAAGACGACGAAGACGAAGTGACGGCAGAAGCGGATGACAGCGACGGCGAAGACGATGATGACGACTTCGGCGACCTGAGCTTCGACTTCGATGACGACGAAGATGATGAAAAGCCCGAGTCCAAACCGGCCGCCGCCAAGGCGGAGCCGAAGCGGATCCGTCGTAAGAGCCGTGCCGAGAAGAAGTCGGAAGCTACGGACTCCTCGGATGCTTCCGCCGAAGAAAAGCCGTCTCGCCGTTCTGGAAAGGCAGCCGGAGCGACCGATGAGGGGGACGATTTCTGGGATGCCCTCGACGACTGGGACTGGCACGCCGACAAAAAGGGTGGTGGTCGCCGTCGCCGTGCGGAAGAAGTCGCTGTCGACGACTCAGACGATTCCGATGACGACGACGATGTGAAAGCCGACTCCTCGGATACGGAAGAAAAAGAACGTCCGACGCGTCGCCGTCGCCGTCGCCGCCGCCGTGGGGGACGTTCTCAAGAACAGTCTGCGAGCTCGGACCGTGACGACCAGAAGAAGTCGTCCTCTGCGAAGGAAGAGGAGATCGATCCGGAACTGATCGATGAACTCTGGAATGCAGATGACGAAGACGACGTCACGCCGAAGCCGAAGAAAAAGGCTGTCGAAGCCAAAGATGACGATTCCGAAGACGATGAGGACGTGCAGCCTGCTGCCGAAGAAAAGCGTCCCTCTCGTCGCCGTTCTCGCCGTGGCCGTGGCCGCGATCGCGACCGGGATTCTTCAGACTCGGCTCGCTCCGAGAAAGAAGAGTCCAAGGCAGTCGCTTCGGAATCGGCCCAGGCGGATTCGGCGGACGATGACACCGATGCGATCGAAACCGGTCCCCCGGCTCCTCAGTACAAAAATGTCCCGACGTGGGGCGAGGCCATCAATATGATTGTCCGCCGCCGCAGCGGAGATTCGTCTGACCGGGGTGGTCGCAGCGAAGGCAGCCGAGGTGGAGATCGACGTGGTTCGCGTGGCGGACGGCGGCGACCTCGCAGTCGCGGCGAACAGTAAGCAGAAACGGCGGAACTGATCCGCGTTTCGGGTCGCGTTCCGCGTTCTCCTCCGGGGATCCGACGCACCCATTGAGCGATCAGTGTTATGGCCCAGTCTGCATCCGGATCCGTCGACGCCTCCTATGACTATGCCGTTGGCGTCACCCGCGGTGCAGGCAGCAATTTTCATCTCGCGTTCCGCACGCTGCCCCGTCCGATGTACCGCGCCATGTGCGTGGTCTACGCGTACATGCGGATCTCCGATGATCTGGTCGATGGCTGCGATGTTCCGTCCGACAGCCCACGACAGGCGTTGGCGGACTGGAAAGGCGCCGTCGAACAGCTGCCAGAGCCGGCCGATCATCCGCTTTTTCCAGCTCTCAGCGATGTGATGGCCCGCTACGGCATTGAGCGGGACTGGCTGCTGCAGGTGCTCGTCGGGATGGAACGCGACCTCGACTGGCGAGAGTTCCCCGACTTCGAGAGTCTGAGCGGTTACTGCGATCAGGTAGCCGGCATGTCAGGGCTTTGCTGTCAGGCCCTCTGGGGAGCCGATCTCTCTCAGACTCGCGAACTGGCTCTCACCTGTGGCCGGGCATTCCAGATGACGAACATCCTTCGTGATCTGACAGAAGATTCGCATCGCGGCCGCTGCTATCTCCCGGCTGACGAGCGAGTCCACTTTGGTTGTCCCGAACAGATGGTCGAAAACGAACGCTTTGTTCCGGCCTGGAAGAAGCTGATCTGCTTTCAGATCGAGCGAACTCAAGCTCTGTACGCCGAAGCGCAGCGATTGGAGGATTTCCTGTCGGGACCGGGCCGTCGTATGTTTCGCATTATGTTTGCAACCTACCATGGCCTGCTTGAACAGATTATGGAAGACCCGGATGCTCTGGCGACCCGTCGCGTTCGTCTGACGAAATCCCAGAAGCTCACCATCTTGATCACGGCTCCTCATCGTTCGTTGGCGTTCCGGTTTCGTCGCCTTCGTTCGATCCCGCTTCAAGCCGATCCTTCCGACGCCCCACTGACCAGCAGCTGACTTCATGAAGAAAGCTCCGACCTTCCTGGTGAAGAAGACCGGAGCTCTTGAATCAGCGTTGGCAGTCAGTCTCGGTTGAGGAACCGAAACCGCTGCTTACCACTCGGCGTTGAACTTTCCGGCGGTTCGCGGAACGTTCTGCAAAGTGCGGTAGCCATCGTTGTTGGCCTGGAAGTACGGATCCTTCTGCGGGACCGGCATCCACGGCGTGAACCTCGACTGCTGATCGATATCAGCCGGCGTCGGCACGATGTTGTTCGGGTCGTAGGTCGAATCCATGTCGGGAACCGAAGGGACCGTCAACGTCGGCTGGGACGGAGCCATCATCGGCGACGACATCGACGGACCGATCATCGGGTTCGGAGAGATCGTATTGCCGAAGCCGCCATAAGCACCGCCGTATGGATTCATATCGGTGCAGGGATCGTTGCAGATCGGAGCCGGAGCGTAGTTCAGGCACTGATACGGTTCCCACACGCACGAAACACGGCGACGGGGGACCATCGTCTGTGTCGGTACCATCTGGCGACGCACCACGGTTCGGCATTCGGTCTGAGGGACCATCATCACGACGCGACGATAGGTGGTAACCGGAATCTGTTCGCAGTAGGTCTGCTGGCGATACACGGTCTGGGGGCACATCTCCCAGTTGACGACGCGGCGGGGACGAAGACGGGTCGTCACTTGCGGGCAAACCGGAGGCGGGCAGACCGGCGGCGGAGCACAGTTGATCTGCGGCGGCGCTGCACAGCTTGGGACCGACGGGATCATGCCGGTACAGCCGCGATCGAAACCACGACAGCGTCGGCCGCAGAATCTCGGGAACAACCGTGGACGGCAGTTCCAGGCTCCGTTGCAGCCGCCGCAGGCACGGGCGACGTAAGGATTGATCTGGGCGACAGCCTGACTCTGTTCCAGGCCAACGGCAGATGCCGCAAGGCATAACGTAAGGATGACGGGCCAGCGCATAACGGGCACTCCTGAGGTAGGCAATTGTTCGGAGGGAGTTGGTGATGGGGAGCGAATCACGAACCAGGACCGGTTCAGGGGGGATGTCCTCGGGTGCAGGGAGCACCTTCCGCAGACAGGAGATTCGCCGGATTGGAAATGGAGAACTCGCAGGGGGCGAGTCTTGAGACGATTTTTGGAGATATCTAAGATTTGATCAAGATCTTCTCGGCAGCCGCATTTTTGCCTCAAAATTTTGTCACTCTGACAAAATCCGATGCAGTCCGATGGCTCCCACAGCCGAGAGTCCGCCCCGTTTCCCGTCGATCCTCCAGTGAAGATGCCCCGCTTAACTCATGACAGACGAACAACTTCCCAACGACGACGCCTCTCTCGCCCGGGTGATTCTGGAGAGCTATCAGGATGTTCTGAACTACACAGCTCCCGAGCGAACCATCCACGAGCTGCGGGAAGACTTCCTGAAACGCCGCGGCCAGAATGCGCTGAATGATTTCACGACCGGCCTGAGATTTCTGCTCGAACGCCGCTACATCCGCCGCCTGAACGACGAACGCCTCGAGCTTACCCCCGAAGGCCGCGAATGGATGGAGCAGGTGGACTAGGCGTTAAGCAGTAGGATGGGATAGCGAAGCGTATCCCAGCAAATGGGGGTGAGCTGTTTCGAAAACTGTTGCCTCAAATCATGGGCGCACGTCTGCGAAGCTCATCTCGATCGTCTGTAAACCGAGCCGGGATACACTTTGCGATCCCGGCCTGCGGGACGGACTACGCCGAGATAATCAGGTCCGGATCGGACTGAAAGCGGCGGGGGATTTCCGCACAGACGCGGATGAGCACGGGCTCGCCTTCAACAATGCCTTCGAACAGCAGGTGTGGTCCGACTTCGTTCTCGCCGGTCATCGGCATCGCGACCCAGTCGAGGTGATGCAGTTCTTCGAACAGCGGCAGCGCCTGCTGGATGTCGAAGGAGAAAGCCGCCGGGGACAGCGAGTCCTGCTGCCGGCGTTGATCCTTCACGCGACGCATCGAGGGAAACAGAGCGACTTCCCAGGCTCCCTGTTCCTGATGGTAATGGCACCCCAGTGGGGTCGGCAGTTCGTGAGGGAAGATGCTGTACGAGAGCTGATGTACAAAGTTCTCGATCCAGCTTGGGGGAAAAGCCATATCGTTACCGTTTTCGAAAAAATGTCCGGGCCACGCGTCGCAGCAGTTTCTCGTGCAGACTCGTCTGACCTTGGATGCGGTGGGTGTTGCGTTTTGGCAACATCCTGAGCATGTGAAAACGGAAGGTACGACTCAAGAAGGAATGCCAAACTCTATTCGATTCACGCCATCATTTGTGAATGGAGTTCAGGTTGTGGCGGTTATGCACTTTACGGCGTCCGGAGAATGTTTTCCCGCCGGGAACTCTGAAACGCGTCCGGTTTGCCTCAAGCCGAAGAATTGAACGAAATCGCCGAACAAACCCCTTGCAAACGAGCTGAAAGCGTAGTGAAGGGATGGCCCAGACGCGTGCGTCTGGGTGACGAAGTCGCAGGAAGAAGCTGTTCATCGTCCGAGCAACAAACCTTTTTTTCTGTCAGAGTCGAGACGCCTGGCTCAAGAGCGTCGGTCACCGGCCTCTTGTGGCGTTGCCACTCAGACGCACGCATCTGAGTCATCCGTTATCCTGCTTAACGGAGCGATCGACGCGTTAAGACAGGCCTCTTGTTGCTCTGCAACACAGAGAGAAATCTCTGCGCCATCCCGAGGCTTGTCGCTTGATTACTTCTTGCCTAGGGCTCGCTGCTGGCGGAAGAAAGATTGCAAAAGGTGCTTGGATTCTTCGGCCAGGACGCCGCCGAGGACGCCGGCCCGGTGGTTCAGGCGGGCATCGTCGGTGATGGAGTAGAGCGAATGGCAGGCACCCGCTTTGGGATCGCTGGCCCCGTAAATCACGGTCGGAATCCGTGCCTGCACGATGCCGCCGGCGCACATGGGGCAGGGTTCGAGGGTGACGTAGAGCATGCAGTGTTCGAGCCGCCAGTCGCCGAGGGCCTCCGCCGCCTGGGTCATGGCGATCATCTCGGCATGTGCGGTCGGATCGCGAAGTGTTTCCCGCTGATTGTGAGCCGCTCCGATGATTTCGCCCTCGTAAACGATCACCGCTCCGATGGGAACTTCCTGTTCTTCGAACGCCGCTTCGGCTTCGGCAAGGGCCTGCCGCATGTAATGTTCGTGGATTTGCAGCGGATTCAGGGGCGTATCAATCATCTCATTTCTCCAGTCCGCAGTTCACGAAGAACCGGATCGGTCTCTCTCCGTTCAGTCCGAAATCGCGTTCAGTAATTGAAAAACAGGCTCGTATTCGATTAACATTTATCGATGTGTCGACCCTGCAGTCGGTTCCATGTCCTCGGGGTGCGGTCTCCCGTGAGGATGTCCCCAGCGAATCGGCTTCTTTCCACCTTCCTGACTGGGATTCTCATAATGACTCAACTGACGCGACGCGGCTTTGTTCAGTCCTCTCTCGCAGCCGTCGGAGCTGGCGTCTTCGCCGCTCCACAAATCGCCCGTGCCAAGTCTCCGAACGACAAACTGGCGGTCGCCGTGGTCGGAGCCGGCGGACGAGGCAGTTCGCACGTCTCGGCGTTCCTGAACGACCAGCGTACCGAAATCACCTACATTGTCGACGCTGACGAAAAGAACGGCCAGTCAAAATGTGATTCGGTCGAGAAGAAGCAGGGCTTCCGTCCGAAGTTCGTCCGCGACATGCGGGAAGCCTTCGACGACAAGAGTGTCGACATCGTTTCGACCGCCACGCCGAACCACTGGCATGCCCTCTGCGGCATCTGGGCCATGCAGGCCGGCAAAGACGCCTACGTTGAAAAACCGGTCTGTCAGACGATTCAGGAAGGTCGTGCCCTCATCACGGCTGCCCGCAAATACAACAAGATGTGTCAGGTCGGAACGCAGTGCCGGTCCAGCAAGGCTGTGATGGAAGCCGTCGCCTTCATCAACGAGGGTGGAGTCGGTGATGTGAAATTTGCTCGCGGCCTCTGCTACAAGCGGCGGAAGTCAATCGGCGCTCTCGGCGATTACAAAGTGCCCGATAGCTGCGACTTCAGTCTCTGGAGTGGACCGGCTACGTACACCGATCCCAAAGTGACCCGTCCCAAGTTCCATTACGACTGGCACTGGCAGCGTCATTACGGCAACGGCGACCTGGGCAACCAGGGGCCTCACCAGACCGACATCGCCCGCTGGGGACTGGGGCTCGATCGTCACCCCAATAAGATCGTCAGCTACGGCGGACGTCTCGGCTATCAGGCCGAACGGAAAGATCCGAACTACGTCGATGCCGGCGATACGCCGAACACGATTGTCTCGCTGTACGATTACGGCGACAAATTCATCACGTTCGAAACGCGTGGCCTGTCTGTCGACAAGAGCCAGGACGAAGAGCTCAACAAGCTGTTCCAGAGCGACTCCGGCAATAAGATCGGCGTGGTCTGGTACGGCAGCGACGGCTACGTCGTTCAGCTCTCCTACAATCACTGCATCGCCTACAACAAGGACTTTGAAGTGATCAAGGAGTTCAAAGGGGGCGACGACCACTTCCGCAACTTCGTCGATGCCTGCGTCAGCCGCAACATGGAAGACCTGAACGCCGATGTTGAAGTCGGACACCTGTCGGCGGCCATGAGCCACCTGGGCAACATCTCCTACTACGTCGGCGAAGAGAACAAAGTCTCTGTCGATTCGCTGCGTTCGGAGCTGTCCCGCATCGAAAGCCTGGACGACAACGTCGCCACGCTCGACCGCACGGTGAAGCACCTCGAAGACAACGGCGTCGATCTCGAGAAGTACCCGCTGGCTCTCGGACCGTACCTCGAGTTCGATCCGCAGCAGGAAGTCTTCAAGAACAACGAAGCCGCCAACGAGCAGCTCCGCCGCGAATACCGCTCGGAATTCACCTGCCCCACGGCAGAAAACGTCTAAGCGATTCCGCGAATGAACCAAAGCCTCATGTCACGAAAGTGGCATGAGGCTTTTTCAATGGGGATGGCACAGAGATTCATCTCTGTGTGGCCAGGCACCTGTCTTCAGCATGGAGTGGTTCATTACTGTGGTATGCCGTGCCCCACGGCTTGCCGTCACCTTCAGTCGGTGGCACAGACATTCCTGTCTGTGGACGAAAAACAGGGCTGCGGAATTAGGCACGGAGAATTCGTAAGACGATGATCCCCTCGTATTGTGTTCATCGACGGCAAATGAAACGTCGATTACGCACAGACAGGAATGTCTGTGCCACCCTTGCGGGAGCCTGCCCTACATTTGGCGCGGTCTCCTCGAAGCGTCCGCTATCGTTCCGGCGCGAGCAGCGTGAAGGTGCAGGTCGCCAGGAGATCGATCGTATTCTCACCGGCGTCCTGGTCTTCCACCGTGTAGTAAATGCGGGCGTTGTAGTCTCCCGGTGAATAGACATGACCGCTCGCGAAGGTTTTATTATCAATGATCCGGTCTTCGGTAATCGCGCCGCAGCGCCATTCGAGCTGGAAGTCCATTCCTTCGACGTCCCACGGCTCGTCGATCTTGAATCGCTCTGCGGGACGAAGCGCGACCAACAGCAGCGAAATCCCTCCTGGCGGGAGTTTGCTAATCACCGGTGACACGTGTCCGGTGAAATGCAGTTCTTCACCGATACGAATTTCATGATGCTGGCCGGCGAGTGTTTTACCGTTGATCAGCAGAGACCAGTCTTCAACCCGTTCCGGGTTGTTATGCGTGGGACGCTTGTCAAGAAGCGACAGGGGACCGTGGTCGAACTTATCTTCCGCCGTACGCAGTCTGTACCAGTCCCATGCCAGCAGCAGGAGGATCGCAGCAACGACCAGCGTCCTCCACTTCGTCACCTTCATTCGTTGACTTTCTCAGGTGCGAGCAGCGTGAACGTGCAGGTTGCGAGGAGATCGATGGTGTTTTCGCCGGCATCCCGGTCCTCAACGGTGAAATAGATTCGTCCATAGTATTCACCGGGAGAGAAAACCTTTTCTCTGACCGTCGTCTTGTGATCAATGTCCCGTCCATCGTTGGACGAACTGCAACCCCAATCCAAATAGAAGTACTTCCCGCCGACCGGCCACTCTTTGTCAACGCGTACTTCATCGGCTGGGCGGACACTGACGACAAGAGTCTTCGAAGAGGCGGGCGGAATTTTCTCAAGAGCTGCATGCAGGTGACCGGTGAAATGCAGTTCTTCGCCAATGTGAAGTTCGTGATGCTGGTCGGCCAGCTTTCTCCCCTTGATCAGCAGAGACCAGTCGTTAACGCGTTCCGTATAAATATGCGCTGGCCGCTTGTTGAGAAGCGACAGGGGACCGTGGTCGAACTTGTCCTCCGCTGTGTACAGCGTGTACCAGTCCCACGCCAGCAGCAGGAGGATCGCGGCAACGACCAGAGCGGTCCACTTCCTGAAAGACTTGCTCATCCTCATTCGTCGAGACCGATCGTCTCGCCTCCGCTGCGTGTTCCGATCGCCCACCAGACGTTGCGGCTGATGGTTTCGGAGACGAACCGCACCGATCCATCCGCCATGGCCAGATTCACGCCACCGCGGTGCAGACTGCTGCTGGTGACCGGATAATCGAGATACGGATCAAACGGTCGGCCGTTCGTGCACGTGTGCTGATTCGGCGGCAGGATGTGATTATAGAATGTCGTGGGATACTGTCTCACACGGGGGCGGCCCGCGTTGAACTGACAGTCATCGGCCATGGTGGTCAGATCGTTATACCGCGTGTCGGTCAGGCGAAGCAGCCGATTCCAGAGTTGAGGATAGTCGTCCCAGTCCACGTCGTGGGTGTAAAACGAGGGAATCGCCAGACATTCCCCGACCGCGGCCGTGTTCGACAGACCGTCCTTCATATGGCTGTCGCTGAGGTAGGTCTCCCCGTGGAATGTATCCGGGAGATAGCCACCGCTGAAGCCGTCTCCAATGCCCCGGTACCCGTCCCTCTTCAGGCCGATGCTCCCCAGATACGAGCTCAACGCACCGGTACGCACAAACCCCAGCGCCTCCGCGTCGGTCGGACAGGTGTAGACTGAGGATGTTGTGTACTGATCGGGGTTCGGGGATTCGATCATCCCGGCAATCCGCAAATGGAAGTGCCCTTCGAGGGCGGGGAAGACACCGTGAATCCCCAGATACTGGTGCTGCGCCAACATGATCTGGTTGAGATTCGATTTGCAGTGCGCCTGGCGAGCCGATTCTCGTGAAGCCTGCACCGCCGGCAGAAACAATGCAACGAGCAGCGAGAGAATGCCGATCACGGTCAGCACTTCAACGAGACTGACCCCGGAACGAAGATCGCGCGAACGGGCACGTGGCATAGATGACACCATCTGAAGACATGGCCGCAAAGAAGGGGTGTTGAACATAATGCCACGTTCGTGGCGTGGTGTAAATATGTAACTGTGAGCTCTGTCGAAAAAGGATGGCACAGAGATTCTGTTGCAAAGCAACAGAAGGCCTGTCTTCAGCATGAAGTGGTTCATTAATGTGGTATGCCGTGCCCACGGGTATTGCCGTCACCTTCAGTCGGTGGCACAGACATTCCTGTCTGTGGACGAAAAACAGGGCTGCGGAATCAGGTCCCCTTTTGCGAGACAATGATGGCGACGGATCGTCCTGATCGACGGCCAATGAGATGAAGCGTCGATTACGCACAGACAGGAATGTCTGTGCCACCCTTGCGGGAGCCTGCCCTGCAGGTTGGAGCCTCGAGAACTGTCAGTGGACGCAGAACGCACTGCTGGGCAAGCCAGCAGTGGCACCCCTCGGTTCACAATCACCGATTGTCACGCACACCGGTGGCGGGGGCGACTTTTCGGCGCGTTCGACATGTGTGAGCTGTCCGCGTAGAATCTGCCGGCTTTGGTTCTTTTGGGTGGCGGTTTTCGCCGGGAGTGCTGCGTTTCGTGCTGGTTTCTGAGATTTTTGCGTCGATTCAGGGGGAAGGACAATATACGGGCACGCCGAGCGTGTTCATCCGCCTGTCCGGCTGCAATCTTCGTTGCCACTTCTGCGATACGCCCTACGCCTCCTGGAATCCCGAAGGCGAAGAGATGTCGGTGGCCGAGATTGTCGAAGCCGCCAATGCCTGGTGGCATCCGCATGTGGTTATTACGGGTGGCGAGCCGATGATGTTTCGCCAGCTGCCCGAGCTGACCGCGGCTCTGAGACGGAACGGACGCTTCCTCACCATCGAAACCGCCGGGACCGTGCTGGCCGATGTCGAAGCCGATCTGATGTCGATCAGCCCGAAGCGGCAGAACTCGACTCCGTGGCAGACGCCGGAGTGGGTTGAGCGGCACGAGCAGCGGCGGCATCGGCCCGATGTGATTCGCGAACTGCTCGAAACTTATCCCTGCCAGTTCAAATTCGTTATCGACCAGCCGAGCGATATCGACGATGTGCTCGGGTATCTCGAAGAGATCTCTGAGATCGCCAACGAGCAGGTCTGGCTGATGCCGCAGGCGATCGAGCCCGATGTGCTTACCGAGAAACTGCACTGGCTGCAGCCACTCGCGATGGACCACGGCTTTCACCTGGCGACCCGGCTGCAGATTCAGCAATTCGGCAACAAACGGGGGACCTGATGCGACTTCGATTCACTCTACTGCTGTTGCTGCTTGTGACCGGCTGCGTTCGACAGAAGCCGGTCGTCGAGGAAGTCAGTCTGTGGGATCAGCAGATCCAGGCACTCGAGCAGGGCCTGATCGACTACATCGTGATCGATGAACCGGTCACCGGCGAACAGGTTCGCAGCCTGTCCGCTCACGCCGGGCAGCTGAAGCGGCTCGAGCTCTATGCAGCGAACGACGTCTCGACTGAGGACCTGAAATGGCTGCCGGAATGCCCGGAGCTGACTCGCTTGCGGCTCGAATTCCCGGTGTCCGATGATCTCATGGCGATGATCGGCCAGTCTGAGTCTTTAAAGATGCTGAACCTGCCGAACGGAACCTTCAGTGATGAAGGGATGCAAGCGCTTTCCGGGCTGGAAAATCTGGAGCTGCTGCGCTTTGGCAGCCCGAACGTGACCGATGCGAGTCTGACCGTGATCGCCGGATTGCCGAGCCTGAAGTTTCTGCATCTGATCGATGCTCCGGTCACCGATGAGGGGCTCCAGGCTCTGCACGAGACGCAGGATCTTGAATCGTTCTATCTCGACGGAACCAATGTCACCGACGATGGCCTGCGGGCTTTGCTGAAGGCTTTGCCCGGCCTGCATCTGCATCGTGACCAACTCCATTTGCCGGAGGATCCGAAAGGCGCGGATCATGCGGCTCCAGACGAAAAGGCGGACTGACTGGTGTCCAAATTCCACTTCGAACTGCAACACACCGACCCGGGAACGGGAGCACGAGCCGGCCGCTGGCACACGCCGCACGGCATTGTCGAAACCCCCGCGTTCATGCCGGTCGGCACGCTCGGCACGGTCAAGGGGCTGCTGCCCGAACAGCTGGCCCAGGCCGGGGCTCAGATGGTGCTGGCCAATACGTATCATCTGGCGTTGCGGCCGGGAGCTGATGTCGTCGCCGATCTGGGCGGACTGCACAACTTCATGAACTGGAAAGGCCCGATTCTGACCGACAGCGGCGGGTTCCAGGTCTTCAGCCTCGCCAAGCTCAGCAAGCTGACCGACGATCACGTCGCGTTCCGATCCCACATCGACGGGCGTCTGCTGGAGTTGTCGCCGGAAAAAGCGGTCGAGATTCAGGAGCAGCTCGGTGCGGACTGCATCATGTGTCTGGACGAATGCCCGCCGCACGACGTCGACACCGATCGGTTGAAGATGGCGGTCGAGCGAACCCGGGTCTGGGCGGCTCGCTGCCGCGATGCTCAGAAGCGGGACGACCAGGCGCTGTTCGGTATCGTTCAGGGCGGAATCGATCGCGAGCTGCGGGAGAAATCGGCCGAGGGACTGCTGCCGCTCGATTTTCCGGGCTATGCGGTCGGCGGATTGAGTGTCGGCGAAGATCCGCAGGACATGTATCGCACGCTCGATTTCACGACGCCGCTATTGCCCGAGCAGAAACCCCGGTATCTGATGGGCGTGGGGCGTCCGGTCGATCTGGTCGAGGGAATCCTGCGAGGAATTGACCTGTTCGACTGCGTGATGCCGACGCGAAATGGACGTAATGCCATGGCGTTCACGTCGTTCGGTTCGGTCAAAATCCGGAATGCCAAGCACCAGCGGGATCCTGAGCCGCTCGATCCGGAGGGACCTTCGGAAGTGGGGCGGACCTACTCCAAAGGATATCTGCGGCACCTGTTCATGGCTGGCGAAATGCTGGGCCCAATTCTTCTCTCGTGGCACAACATCGCTTTCTACCAGCATCTGGTACGTGAACTCCGACAGGCGATTTTCGAAAATCGCAGTGCGGAGTTTCGGGCGACTCAACTTGTACGCTGGGGCATGGAACCCTAATATACGCAATTCTTTGCCGCGGCACGGGGCTCAGGGTACGTCCTGCTCCGGGCCGTTCTGGCTTAAACAAACAGCGTTTTTCAGGTCCATAGCGGAATCGATCAAGGGTTCCGGAGAAGTGTTACATGAACATGTTCGAGCAACTGGTGCTTCAGGTTTTGCTTCTGGCACAGGATGCTCCCGATGTCGCTCAGGAGCCCGGTCTTAATGACTATCTGAGCGTATACGGCCCTCCGATTCTGTTCATGTTTGCTCTGTACATGGTCCTGGTGATGATGCCGCAGAACCGCGAACGCAAAGGGCGGGAAAGCTTCCTGAACAATCTGAAGAAGAACGATCAGGTGGTGACCGTCGGCGGGATTTTCGGCACGATCAGCGGTTTTTCCGCAGATGGAAGTCAGGTGACTCTGCGTGTGGATGACAACAGCCGCATCCGCGTTCGCAGAGGCAGCATCGAAGGTGTCGTGAAGAGCGAAGGCGACGAGAAGAAGTCCGAGGCCTAGCCCGGCGGCCTTCTGGCTCACGACGTTTCGGTCCCTCCCTCGGGAGTGATTCCAGAGAAGTCCAACATCAACAGTCTATCCGGCGGAAGTTGGCCGGATCTGCCAATCGATTGAAAACGAAAGACACTACGGAATGTCCCCCTGGATTGTAATTCTTTGGATGTTGGGAGTTTTCGTTCTGCCGTTCGTGCTCGGACAGGTGATTGCCCGGGCCCTGCGGATGAAAAACGACTCCCGCCGCTTCGGCACCGTCCTGATGATGCTCTTCATCTTCATGGCGCCCTTTGTGAACCAGCTGATGAATGGTCACTCGCTGGCCAATGCCTTCCGGCTGGGGATCGACCTGGCCGGGGGAACCAACCTCGTCTACCAGGCAGACGTGGAACAGGCCGAAGAGAGCGGCAAGGAAGTCAACAGTCAGTCGATGGACGAACTGGTTCGTGCCATCACTCGCCGTGTGAA
This sequence comes from Planctomycetaceae bacterium, assembly GCA_017795105.1. Lineage (GTDB taxonomy): Bacteria > Planctomycetota > Planctomycetia > Planctomycetales > Planctomycetaceae > Rubinisphaera. Next base: position 1,925,279 of record CP051247.1, on the reverse strand, counting down.
CGCCTCGGGTACTGAAGAAGTGACCGTGCGACAGGTGGGCGAAGACCGGGTCGAAATCATCATCCCGGGCGCCGATCCTGACTACGTTCAGGCGATGAAAAAGCAGATCACGAACCTCGGTAGCCTCGAGTTCGGAATTCTGGCCGCCCGTCACGATAATCAGCACAGTCAGCTGATTGCCCGGGCTGAGCAGGCTGGTGAAGATGTCTACGATGGCTCTCAACTGCGTGCTCAGTGGGTGCCGGTCGCCATTATTCAGAGTGGCGAACAGCAGGGCCAACTCAAGGATGTCGACGGCGGACCGCAGGACGTCTATCGCGAACGCGAAGTCGATGGACAGACCGTCCGCGAGTTCCTGGTCATTGTCGAGCCGCAGGAACAGCGGGTCGATGGTAGCTATCTCGTCAATTCCCGTCCGACGATGGGTGAGAACGGGATCGCAATTGGCTTCACGTTCAACGCTCAGGGTGGTTTCCGCTTCCAGAACCTGACAAACCGCTATCAGCCCAAGAAAGACGGTAACAAGTATCGTCTGGCGGCGATTCTGGATGGCAAGATCCACAGTGCTCCCAGCATTAACGATGTGATTTCTCAGGACGGGATCATCACCGGGGACTTCAGCAATGAAGAAGTCAACGAGATGGTCAGCGTGCTCAACTCTGGTGCCCTCGAACTGCCGCTCGTGAAAGAGCCGGTCAGTGAGTACACGATCAGCCCGCTGCTCGGTGTCGACGTCCAGGAGAAGGGGAAAACCGCCATCACGGTCGCCGCGATCGCCGTCGTGATCTTCATGCTGCTTTACTACTGGATGTCCGGGATCATCGCCGTGCTGTCGCTGGCGGTGAACGTGACGCTGATCCTCGGAGCGATGGCTCTGTTCGATGCGACGTTCACCCTGCCGGGTCTGGCCGGTCTGGTCCTGACGATCGGTATGGCGGTCGATGCCAACGTGCTGATCTTCGAACGTATGCGGGAAGAACTCACCAAGGGTTCGAGCCTGCGAATGACGATTCATAACGGTTTCTCGAAGGCTCTCTCGACGATTGTCGATGCCAACCTGACGACGCTGATCACCGCCGTGATTCTGTACGCTCGCGGAACCGAACAGGTCAAAGGGTTCGCGGCTCTGCTGATCATCGGGATCGTGATGAGTCTCTTCAGTGCCCTGTACTTCGGACGTCTGATGTTCGACGTCTTCGAACGGATGAAGCTGCTCTCCACCAAGTCGATGCTCGGCAAGAGCTTCGTCGGCGAAACCAATATCAACTTCGTCAGCAAGCAGACCTACGCGACCATCGCCTCGCTGGCTCTGATCATCGGGGGGATGTCGGTGCTGATTTCGCGTGGTAACGATAACCTCGACATCGACTTCACCGGTGGTTCGATGGTGACCTTCCAGTTCCGCGACAATCCGGGCATCGATGAAGCCCGGGCCGCGCTGCAGGAAGAATTCGGAAGCGATCTGACGCTCGAACGTCTCGTCGTTCCGGCTCTCGAAGACGGGGGACAGGAAGAGATCTACTTCCGTCTGCGAACCAAGAACGAGAATACCGACGAAGTACGAACGCTTGTTAACGAAGCCTTCGCGAACTCCGAGCACGACCTGAAGAAGGTGACGATGGAGTTCGGTGAAGTCAGCCAGATCGGCGGAGAAACGCCGGACACTGAAGAAGGCGAAGAAGCGGTCGCTTCGAACGATCTGTTCGACGGTGGCTCCGAAGTCGAGCTGACCTTCTCTGACGAAGTCACCACGACGATGATTCTCGATCAGTTCACCAGTGCTTACATGACCGTGAAGGGAATCGATGACGAGGAAGAAGCGACCATCGAGAACCTGATCACCGTGACCGGGACCTCCGGCTCCGGCATCGATGCAGGGGCTTCAACGGTGAAACGGTACAAGACCGCCACGCTGAAGGTTCAGGAAGAGATTCCGAGCAACACCGTTCAGGAATCTCTGGTGACGATGCAGCAGGGGATGGATGCCCGTCCGGTGCTCGATGAAGTCAACACCTTCAGCTCGGCAGTCGCTGGCGAAGCCAAGGTTTCAGCTCTGCTCGCCATCCTGCTCTCGCTGGCCGCGATCATCATGTATGTCTGGTTCCGGTTCACCCGCATCGCCTTCGGTCTGGCCGCCGTGGTCGCTCTGATTCACGACATCATCGTGGTTCTCGGCCTGGTGGCCATCGCTGCGATGCTGAGCACCACGCCCATCGGTCCGGCTCTTGGCTTGGTCGACTTTAAGATCAACCTGCCGATGATCGCCGCGTTCCTGACGATCATTGGTTACTCGCTGAACGATACGATTGTCGTGTTCGACCGCATCCGGGAAGTTCGTGGCAAGAACCCGAACTTCACCAAGGAGATGATCGACCGCAGTCTGAACCAGACCCTGTCTCGAACCTTGCTGACCTCGTTCACGACGTTGATCGTGGTCTTCATTCTGTACGTGATGGGGGGCGAAGGACTCCACGGCTTCGCGTTCTGCCTGCTGACCGGTATCGCCGTCGGTACCTACAGCTCGATCTACGTCGCAAGCCCGGTCCTGCTCAAGCTGGCCAACCGCGATCGACCAGCCGAGAAGAAAGAAGTCACTCCGGCGACCACCGCCTGAGTGATTTGATATCGAAAACGAAAAAGCACTGCCGGGTGATCGGCAGTGCTTTTTTCATGCGCAAGGTGCAGTGAAGGCCGGGCTATTGCGACGCCGGGGGACCGTGGGACTCAGACGATACAATCGTCGTTCGTCTCTGAGTCGAACGGGATCAGTTCGTCTGCCACTCAATACGACGGACCGTTCCGCCGAGGCTCTTCTTGATGAGCCGCTTGCGGATGTCTTCATCGAGTTCTGGACCGCCCTGAAGATAGGTGTCGAGAATTGCAGGAACGATCTGCTTGAGCGCGTGGGTGACATCGGTGTCGGTCCGGGGGAGTTTGCGTGGTCCCCCCGTGGGATTGGAAAAGCTGAAGTGATTCGCATCGTGGAACCAGAGCAGATGCTTGTCGCCTTTCGGCATTAGCCGGAAGAAGTCCCGATGGCCATCCCCCAAAAGGTCCTGCGTTCGGGAGATCCCGACGAATGGCGTCGTCACCGCCCTGAAGCTTGTGTTGTCGAAGAAAACGCCGTTCGCACTCAGCGGGCTCAGACCGATGCCGAGCGTGATCCGTGGTTCGGTCAGATCGTCTTCGATGCCGACCGGCTTCACCCCGCAGCAGGCCATTGTCGTATAGGCCCCGTACGAGTGACCAGCGAGTGCGATTCGCGACAGGTCGATACGTCCGCGGAACCGTTGGTCGCTACCGTTGAGCTGCTCAGCCAGATCGATCGCAAACCGCACATCGAGCGGTCGATTCTTTCTGGCGGTCATGTCAGCGCCGCAATCCTTCAGAGCTCTCCAGAAGCTGACCCCTGTTGTTCGCATACGTTTCCGAACGTCGTCGGTATTGCTGGTAACGTGCTCCAGGCAAAGAACGACGTAGCCTTGCCGGGCGATTTCTGCGGCCAGTGCATACATGGAGTGGCGGCTGCCGGCTCCTCCGTGCGACAGCAGCACGAGCGGTTGGGCGTTGTTCTGTTTCGGCAAATGAAACGTGAGGGGAACATCGCGGCTCCGCTTCTCGTCCTGGACGTCCGGCAGATCGATGACAGCCTGTTGACCAGAAACCGAACCGGGAGCTGCGAGTACGACGAATAGCACTGCCGCAATCAAGTTTCGAGGGGCAAAACGCTTCAAGGAATCTCTCCATTCAAACTTCGACGACGAACTCAGGTCGTTTCTGAGGCCGAGTGTCGTCGTCTGGATATTGATGTTTCCGCTCGGATTTCTCGCAGCGCATAAAAAAACCGGAGCAGTGAAAACACCTACTCCGGAAGATGACTCACGGTTTCGCTCAGCGAGCCGAAACCTTCTGCGACAGGGCGTCGTCGATTTTGCTGAGGATCGAGTCGACGTTCGTAATAGCGCCTTCGGTAACGGACTTCCAGACGATGCGGCCCTTGGGGTTAATCAGAATCAGTCCGTGCATCTGGCGGCGGCCTTCGAGGCAATCGAAGTCTTCGAAGGTCGAGAGGCGGGGATCGGTCGCCATGGGGAATTTGATGTTGTTGCGATCGCGGATGCGTTCGACAGTCGAACGACTCGGCAGATCGTGGCTGATGGCGACGATCTCGATGTTTCGTTTCTCAAACTCATCGGCATTGCGGGCGATACCTGACAGCTGCTCCATGCAGTGCACGCAGGTGACGCCTCGATAGAAGATCAGCAGAACATTGGAGGAATCGTAATCGTCGCCGGAGAGTGTCTCGCCGCCGTCGTAAGCCTTCACGGACCATTCCGGAGCCTTCTCAGCCGACTTCTTCGCGGCCTGAACATCGATGGTGGCAGCCAGCAAAAGGCAGAGGCCAGTGAGAGCGAATACAAAGCGTTTCATGGCAATCCTGTCAGGTGGGCAAATAAGGAGGGACTGTTACGTTCCCTCGATTCTACGCCCGTTCTGCGAGGAAAGCAAAAGGGAGAATTCGAACCACGCCCTGAAAAGCGGCAGATCGCCGCAGAGTTGCCCCAGTTTACCGAAGACGGCCGTCTATTCCGCTTTGGCTTCGGCAAAAACATTGTGTTCCGGCCGCCCGAATTTTTCATGCTCGGCCATCGTCTTCGGCAGAGTTGCATCGCGGGCCACGAGAGCATCGTAGAGTTCGCGGACTCGTGGCTCCCAGTTACGGTCGAGCACGGCTTTGTTCGCCTCGAGCTTCTCGTGAAGCTGGAGCAGGGCGGTTGCTGTCTGACGCGTCTGCTCCTCCCTTCGACTTGCCGGCAGCGTCGCAATGACAATGAGATGATGCAGATCGGAAACGGGATCGGAATCGGAGGTGACATTAGCCAGCAGCTTCTCCAGCAACGCCGGGCTATCAGGGGAAATCATGGCAGTGAGCCGGGCCAGTTCCCAGTCGACGAGTTTGTCCCCGGTCGGATACATCTCTTCGATCGCCTGTTGCAGGTTCTGCAGTTTCTCGGGCTCCTGCTCAAGCGGAGTTCGTGGCAGATAACCGTCGAAGACTGCCGGATGCCCTGGACTCGATCCGAAGCCGCCCAGCGCATGCTGGATCAGCAGCAAAGCTGTGAGACGCAGTTCGGGATCTTTCTGTCTGGTCAGAGCAGCCGTGCCGATGTCATGCCAGCCGTACGGATGTCCCGGGTAACCGCGATCGACAAAGGCCCAGGCCATCAGCATCGCTTCCGGCCAGCCTGCGGTTCTTGCGATGTCGCCAACGCCCCGAAAACCGGAATCGGTCATGCGAGCGGCCACGCGAAGAGCGAGATAGCGGACGACGTGGTCTTCATGTCCCAGACAACCGGCCACTTCGTTCTCGAAGCCGGTCAGTTCTTCAGAGGGGCAGGTCAGCAGAACTTCAAGAGCGCTGCGAACGACTGCCGGGCTGGAATCGACAAGAAACGGCTGCAGCGCCTGGGCATCCGGTTTTCCTTCAACGACCCGTCCGTAAGCCCAGACACTCCGGGCGCGAAGTTCGCGATCCTCTTCCAGGACCATGCTCTTCATAAAGTCGATATCGGGGCCCTGAAACAATTCGGTCAAAATCTCGACGGCACGAATGCGTTCTTGGGAGGTTCGGTTGCGATCGAGGGCAGCTCGCAGGATCGGTTCTTCCCCAAGGGATTCCGCGGCCGGCTTCCAGCGGGCTCGCGACCAGGCCGCCAGCGGTTGAGGAGCATCCAGGATCGCGTCCAGACCGCGTGTCTTCGTTTCATTCGCCTGGACTCGATCGGAATGACTGATACGGAACACCGCCCCCTTCGAGCCTCGGCCGCCAACGGAAACAAACAGATCGCCTTCAGGACCGACCACTGCATCCGTCGGCGCGAAATTGTCGTTGCCGATCCCCGTGGCGAATTCGCGGGACCGAGCCACCCAGGAGGCTCCCTGTCGCTGAAGTTTGACCGCGATCACTCGCCCGTATGTCCAGTCGAGCACGAAGACCGTGTTCTGAAACTCGACCGGAAACTGCTGGTGGGCATAACAGACGACCCCCGTCGGCGATCCACGTCCAGTTTCGACCATCACCGGACTCATCTCGCGGAAGTAATTCGGCTTCTTCCAGTTGCGAGAGACCCAGCCATGCGTCATTCCGGGGACGCTGTTGAATACGCGTGTCGGGCGATACCACGGCAGGGAGATGTCTCCTTCATCGTCGCTGTCGTAGGTGAAGAGCTCTCCACTGGAGTTGAAATCAAAGTCGTAGGCATTCCGGTAGCCGTCGCACAGGACCTGAATCTCCCCGAAGTTGGGCGAGAATCGCAACAGCAGTCCGGCTTCCGGCTTAACAATTGGCGAGTGTTCGAGCGAAACAGCCGACTCATCGATGCCCGCTTCGTTGCCGGCGATCATGTAGATCCAGCCATCCGGGCCTTTGCGGATGGCATGCGCGAAGTGTTCGCCGCCGGTTCGACAGCGGTAAATCAGTTCGGGAGCTCCGTCGGCCTTCCCGTCCGCATCGTCATCGCGGTAGGCCAGCAGACCCTCGTCGCCGACGCAGTACAACGTGTTGCCGTCGAAGCAGAGTCCCTGCGCTCCGGTTTTGGGGCCATCTGCGAACAGCTCGGCTTTGTCGGCAGTCCCATCCTGATCGCTGTCGATCAGCGTCTTAATGAAGCCGGGCCCCGAAACGACGATCCGCCCCTGGGGATCGGTTGTCATGCAGAGGACATCGCCCGTGAGTTTTTCGTCGGCATAGCGTTGAGCCGTGAAACCGGAGGGCACCTGAAGCGGCCCCTCCTGGGCGGCCAGAGAGCCGTGCGTGGCGAACACGACGAACAGGAGAAGAAACGGAGAAAACAACAATCCCGAACGAACTCGTCTCATCGATGTACCTGTCCCTGGGCTACGATCGGAGATCTGATCACAACGCGAACGTCTCATTGGCTCGCGACTTTAAGGCGCATGGTAATATGATAACGTCCGCTGGAAAAGACGACACCCGCTGCTGATCTGAGGAACTTAAATGACCAGGCCTGCCCCCTCCCGATCTTCACTCCTGACAATTAGCCAGACGCTCCTCGTCGTCGTTTTGTTGGCCGGGGAATCGTTCGCTGCCGAGTGGTTCGTGCATCATCAGCAGGGACGCGACGAGAACCCCGGCAGTCGGAAGGATCCGGTGCAAACACTGCAGCGGGCGATTCGCCTCGCTCAGCCGGGTGACCGAATCACGTTGCTGCCGCCCGGTGCCGTCTATCGACAGTCGGCGACGTTGAACGGACAGACTGATCTGACGATCGAGGGTCACGGAGTGACGCTGGATGGGGCCGATCCGCTGCCGTCCGACGGATGGGAACAGGTCGAAAGCGACCTTCATCGTCGCCGCCTGCCACGTCCGCAGTGGGATCGGCATCTGCTCATCATCGACGGCGTCGCCCAAAGGATGGGCCGCACGCAGGTGTCGAACGCTCCCCCATTTCCGGCTCCCGAGGAGCTGAAGGAAGGCGAGTTCTGTTTCGAGTCGATCGATGAGAAAGACGGCTGGCTGTATGTTCGCGGCAGCCTGCACAATCTGGAATGGGCCGTGCGACCGAACGGAATCGCGACGGGCGGGACCTGCGAACGGATCACGATTCGGAATTTGGATGCCCGCCATTTTCTCAACGACGGGTTCAACATTCACGGGCGCTGTACGGAACTGGTCTGTGAGGACATCCAGGGCTACGACTGTTTCGACGAAGGGTTCAGTGCCCACGATCTGTGTGAGTGCACGATCCGCAACGGCACGTTCTGGGGAAACGACAACGGAGTTGCCGACGTCAATCAGGCACGGACGGCGTACTTTGACTCGGTCTTCTTCAACAACGTGAACAACGATGTACTTCTCATCGGAGCGGGGCATCGGCTGGTCGACTGTCAGATTCGCAATGAGACGAACGCAGCCGCTTTGGTCGCGGGTCCCCGAGGCACGCCGCCGGAACCATTCGAACTCGAGCTGATCAATCTCGAAGTCGTCGGCATGGCCGAACACTCCGCTTCGGTTCGTATCAACGGCGGAGAAATCCGCATCCGTGGGGGACGTTTCGAGAACGTGCGATTCAATTCCCAGGGAGCAACAGTGAAGGGCGAAGTTCCGGCACGGTAATTGCCCATTTGCGGAATATCCCTGTCTGGCAGTGATCCGAACGGGGCGGGTCTGCGTTCTGAGAGACCCGGCGAGTTAAAAACCGAGCGGTGATCCTGCCGATGAACGAACAGAGAGACGACTCCATGAAAAACGCAACTGCTGCTTCACGATCGGCCATGCCGGAGGTGAAAGACCGCTTTCACGATTTCTTCCGGAGTGCCGCGAAATCGCCACTGGTCAGCAAAGACGAGCAGACGGTGCTGAAATCGATCGAGAGTCTGGAGTACTGGCTCGACGACAAGTATCGGGTGCCGGGCACGGGGATTCGATTCGGCTGGGATACGATACTCGGACTCGTTCCAGGGGCGGGCGACGTTCTGACGGCCGGGATTGCCACCTACATCGTCTGGAACGCCCGGCGGCTGAATATCTCCCGCTGGACGCAAATGCGGATGATGGGGAACATCGGGCTCGACTTTCTGATTGGAGCCGTGCCGCTCGTCGGGGATATGTTCGACGTTGCCTTCAAGGCCAACCGCAAGAACCTTCGACTGATCCGAAAAGAGTTGAACCGCAAACGGCCGACAGTCTGATCCGTCGGAGCGCGGTTCGTCCCGCTGTTGCAGGGATCAGGCTTGTTGAGCCCGGCACTTCAGATGAGATGATTGAAGAACCCGATATCTCCGTCAACTTCAGTCGGTAGCACAGACATTTCTGTCTGTGGGCAGAAAACACTGCAGCGGAACCGGGGCGAATTGAGGCTTGCGGCCGGTGCATTCTCCGACGGCCGCGCCGCCCCGATGGCACAGCTATCACGGCCATCCCTTTCGAGGGCGAAAGAGCTTTTCAACAAAGCTGGCCACTCCTTAAGAACGTCCGTGCCGCTCAGCGGGGGCTGCGACGGAATAAGAGGGCAGGTCGATTAGCAGCCGATCGGGCTGATGGCTGGTCGCTTCAACAGGAACCGTGTGATGATCCACAGATCCAACGGCGGTCAGATTCGGCCGTTCGTCGCGTTGAACGCACGACTCTGTTGCTCAGGTCAGCGATATGGCTCCCCGGAGTCGCTGTAATACGTGTTGCAGCAAGAGTTAACGACTCAATGGTCCTCGGCGGTCTGGCTTGATTGTGAATCACTCCAGGGTTTGCCGGCGGCGTCCGGAAGTCAGAAAGGAGTCGTCAAGCGTCGAAAAGTGTTGCCGTTGGTCCGTCGATTGCAATCTTACGGACCGCCGCGACTCCATCGCCGCAGGTGCTGTGCCCAGTGGGGAACGCATCGACGGGATGGATCTGACTCGCGGGCCAATACAGAAACCTCTGGGAGAACGACAATGGGAATTCGACAACTGATGAGTGTAATGGTGACGGGAAGTCTGGCCGTCGCCCTGGCAGGGTGTGAACCGGCTCCGCAGAATACGGCCAGTCCCGATCCGGCTGATCCGGCGGCCGAGGCAGGCAGTGTCGCCCGAATGCAGCAGGCTGATCGACTCGAAACGATCGATCGGGAAAACGATAAGATGCCGAAGGTGGCGCCCCAGGAAGGGACCTACGAAGGGGAAGTGACCGACGTGGATGGCACTACCTTGACGCTCCGTTTTGAAGACGGTCGCAAAGCCGAGTTTGCTCTTGAAGCGGGGGCCATGCTAATCCACGGAAAAGACAAGGAGTCATCCAGCGCATTGGAACTTCAGCAGGGGGACCGTGTCCGTGTTGTGACGCAGAAAGACTCCAGTGCTCAGGATGGCATCATCGAAGTTGTGACCGAAGTGCACATGGTCGACGCCATGCCGGCTCGCGGAGAAACGATTCCGGAACCGATGGTGACAACAACTCCGTTGGCGGGAACGACCGACCCGGCTCCGGAATCAACGTCCACGCCGACGCCAGAGGGAACAAGCGAACCGACTCCGGCGGGAACGTCGAACTAGAGCGGATCTCTCAAACAGCATGCGAAAGGATGAAGTCACTCAGCGTTGTGGGTGCGGCACGTATCGGATCTGTCGCGTCCACAGCCTGAGCGCCTGCCAGTAGATGGCCATCCAGATTTTCAACGTCATCATCGGAAACCGTAACAGGCAGCCGGCGAGCGACTTCGCACGCCATGGCTGCTTTTTCATATCAAGTGTTGCGGAGAAGAGCAGGCCTTCGGCATCGACATTCTCGATTCGCACCGAGAGTCGTTCGCCCGGATGATTGACTCGCCAGTGATAGTCCATCTCCATCTCCATGAAGGGAGAGACATGGAACGCCTTGGCGTGAACCTGTCGGTGGAAGCCGTTCTCATCGGGGAGCCAGGGATGCACATAGCAGTGCTGCTCGCCCCATGGCGTGTTGTTGACCTCGGCGACGAGTGCAATCAGCTCGTCATTGCGATCGTAGCAATAGTAGAAGCTGACCGGATTCATCGCGAAGCCAAAGTAACGCAGGTGAGTCAGCAGCAGAATCCTGCCTTCCGGTCGGAAGCCAAGCCGTTCTTCAACAAGATCCCGGACTGACTGATCGAGCGGCACGTCCGGCTTCCCCAGATGGTCGGCTCGTTTGAACGTAGCCACGTTCAAGCGGTCGTGCGACCAGAGCCAGTAGTCGTCGAACAGTTCCGGCAGTTCCGCCAGATCGATCATTGCCATAAAAAGCGAGTACTGGAACGAATGGCGTTTGGGACGCAGCCGCGTATGCGAAACCTGTCCCATATACAGACAACTTGTGCGAGTCCCGGATTCCGCCGCCGGCGGCTTCGATGGCTGCAATGTCGAGCTCATGCCACGCTCCAGGGGGGACGAATGCCAAGTTTCTCACAGACCGCCAGCGCACTGACGACGCCATCTTCATGGAATCCGTTTCGCCAGTAGGCTCCACAGTAGGAGATGCCCTGACGATCGATCATTTCCGAATGCCGCTTCTGGGCCTGATCCCGCCGGACGGTGAAGACCGGATGGTCATAACGGAACTCGCCGCAGATCCGCTCCGGATCAATCAGGTCGCGGGAGTTGAGTGTAACGCAGTAAACCTCGCGCGACTGGATCGACTGCAGAATATTCATTTGATAGGTCAGTGTCGCGACATCGTCACGGTCGGGATAGAGCGCATAGTTCCAGCTCGCCCACGATTGTTCATAACGGGGGAGAACCGAAGTATCCGTGTGCAGGATGGCAACGTTCGGCGTATAGGGGAAATCTTCGAGGATCTCACGCTCCGTTTCGTCCGGCTGCTGGTGAATTCGCAGAGCCGTATCGCTGTGGCAGGCGAAGATAACGTGATCAAACTGTTCGGAATTTGAAGACGTCGAGAGCTGCACACCATCCTCGGTTCGCGTTACCGCTGTGACTGGCGAACTGAGACGGATGCGATCGCGGAAGCTCGCCGTCATGCGGGCCACGTACTCGCGAGAACCGCCCGTGATTGTTCGCCAGATTGGTCGATCGGAAAGTTGGACGAGCCCGTGGTTCTCATAAAAGCGGGCGACAAATCGAAACGGGAACTCGCCGAAGGTCTGCAAATCGCACGACCAGATGGCGGCTCCCATCGGCAGCAGATGGTACCTGAGAAACGCCTCGGAGTAGTTCTTCTCCTTCGCAAACTCAAGCACGGTCTGATCGTCGTTCTCGTCGCGTTCCTGAAGATAGGCCGCCGTATCGCGGTAGAAGCGGCTAATGTCCCTCACCATTCTGTAGAACCGCGGGCGGACCAGATTGCGGCGATCAGAGAAAAGTCCGAGCAGTGTTTCCCCGTTGTATTCGAAGTTGGTCTCATGGCAGCGAACGCTGAAGCCCATTCGCGTCGGCTGGGTGGGGACGTTGAGCTCTTTGAGCAGATTCACGAAGTTGGGGTAGGTGCGCTCGTTGTAGACGATGAATCCCGTATCGATCGGAATCGTTCGGTCATCCTCGGTCACTTCGACGGTGTGCGAATGCCCGCCGAGATAGTCGTTGGCTTCGAACAGCGTGATCTCATGGTCTTTGTGCAACACATGGGCACAGGTCAGACCAGAAATACCAGAGCCAATAATCGCGATTCTCAACGCAGATATTCCTCAGGGCACGTTAAAGCTTCAAAGTGGGCGGATTCAGGCGTGGGTCATTCTAGTCCGCACGAGACGATTCCCACTGAAGAAAATAGCCGGTGTGGTCAGAGCCTGGATTTAAAAGCCCTGCGGACCCTGCAGGTTATAGCGATTGCTTCGGTCGAGGATTCGTCACAATCCCGCGATTGCGACGCTTCTTGTGAAGAATCGCGTCCCCTGACAAGGCCCACTTTCGTTTAGCAGAGAAGGGAACCGATACGACTAATGAGCCACTGTAAGCTGAGGAACGTGCCATGCGATCGATCATTTCCGCGAAGCCATTCATCTGCAGTCTGACTTTGTCACTCCTGTTGACTCTGTCGGCGAGCAGTGCCTTTGCGCAGGCACCGCGACTGATGCAGCACGATTTTCAGAAGGCGATGGCTGCTGCTCGCGAAAACAATATTCCGGTGCTGCTGCACTTCTACACCGACTGGTGCGGCCCCTGCCGCCGAATGGATCAGACGGTCTTCAGTTCTCCCCAGCTTGAACCACAGATGGGGGGCAAAATTGTTCTGCTGAAAGTTAACGGCGACCAGGCCGCTGATCTGGCTCGCAACTACGGCGTCGATTCTTACCCGACCGACGTTTTCATCGATGCCAACGGACGTATGCTGGCCAAACTTGTCGGCATGGCTTCGTTTCAGGAATTCGTCCGCAGTGGGCTCGAAGTGGCCGACCGGTATCAGAAATCTCAGGCCCTCGTTGAAGCGCGAAAGAACGCCGGCAACGATCCTGCGCCGACATCGATGTGGAAGATTCATCTGGGCGAAGAGGGCGAACTGCCGACGGCCAGCCCGGTGAGCACGCAGGAGAAACTGGAAGAACGTCAGCAGGAAGCTCTGGTCGAAGAGCCTCAGAGCCGCAAGGCCGATGAACCGGAAGTGGTCTTCCTGGCTCTCGACGGTTTCTGTCCGGTCAGTTTGCATACCCGTCGCGACTGGGTGAAGGGGGCAGAGACCTGGGCCAGTATTTTCAAGAAACAGCGATATCAGTTCGCCGGGCAAGCCGAGAAGGACCAGTTCGACGCCGACCCGATCAGGTTCGCTCCCCGCCTGCTGGGCTGCGATCCGGTTATCATCTGGGAATCCGATCGGGCTCTGCCAGGGACCACCGAGTTTGCTGCTTACTACAACGACGAACTCTACCTGTTTACCTCCGAAGAGAACCGCCGGCTGTTTGAGCTCGATCCGGAGCGTTATACCAATACCCGTCACGTGCTCCGGCCAGCCGATGTGGAAGCGACCTTGATCCGCTAGCAGCGGTTCGGACGATTGTTGATTCCACGGGCGGTGAGTCCCGAAGACTCGCGTGACAACCGGCGGAGACACTCATAAAAAATCGGCAGCGTGTTCATAATTCACGAATGAAGATCCATTGACACGCTTTGACATGTGGGCAATACTGGTGGTGTGTGAATGAGTTGTCTCTCGGTCAACGAGTTGCCTCTCACACCACGCACAAGATCGTTACATTCAATTTCTGACGGGTTGCCTTGCTGGGCACCTATCGCTGGCAGACACGATCTTTCACGACACAAACGTCCTTAATTTATGACGGCGTGTGCCGGATTGCCTGAGACAGGATTCCGGATTCGTCCATAAGCTGGAAGGCGTTTACAGGCTGCTGAAGATTGCTTCTCTCTTCAGTTGGATCTCGCAGCCGGTAATCGGTTTCTGATACGCGGATTTTCGGTCGTTGCGGAACGACCTGCACCTTACAGACAGTCGGACACTGTAAGAGAGTCGCATTACAGTCGATGAGTCACAAACTGGCGTCGGGAATCGACCAGAAAGGCTTCTCCCGGAACTGATGCGTCAACCCGGTGATGTTTCGAGCTTATTCCACTCCGGACCCGGGCCATGGGTTGGAGCGGAGGAACACCTCGGGATCGTCTGACTGATCTCCCCCTGAGTCACTTGAAAATGGAATTTCATCGTCAACGAGAATCGCTGCGGCTGGATGACGCCGCGCACGTTTCGTTAATGGCTCGTTCCGGCTTGGATTTTGCAGTCCAGGAATGAGCAACAGGGAAAGGACTCCAGATCGCAGCTCCGGCGAAGACATCGCCAGTCTGTTCAAGATCTTCCAAAAGGGTTCGCATCTTCGCAAACCCTTGAGCTGAAGCTTCTTTCGTCCGCCGGAGAACCGGTCTGACGAACGCCTTCGTTTTAGGGGAAGGCGTGAAGTAACGGCGACCGGGATATCTCCGGATATCCCCTGGAATGGAACCGGGTCGTGCCTGTGTTTCCATTGTCCATATTTCAATCGCCCGGTGCGGTCGGACCTGTCCGCGCGCCGACAGATGAATTGTTTCAAGTAAGCTGAGAACGGACGCAGCGGACGCCGCAGTTTTTTCTGCCGTTTCCTTTTGCTGAGTCGTTCAGATATTGAGCGAAGCCGCTCGGATGATCCGCAGGTTTCGCGTTGTTTGAAGGCGAATCGCGTGGCCGATTCGCACCGCATTTTAGGAAAGATTTATGCCCACCGAGAGTTCCAGCAAATCGAGTCGTGCTCCCCGTTCCACCAAGGGCCGCAAGAAAGCGAAGCCAGAAAAGGAAACGTCGGTTGAAAACGCCTCCGCAACGACGGTGGAGTCCAGCCGGGATGAAGCCGCAGGCGGTCCCGAAGACTTCGGAGTCGGCGTGATTGAGCAGGCCGATGGCCCGAACGATCAGTCTGGGGGCGACAACAATGGCAGCGGGGAAGCCAGCGACGATTCTCCCAAACGATCCCGCCGCCGACGTCGACGTCGCACCGGAGGTCGTGAAGACGGTTCCTCTGGCGGCAACACCCGCAACAAGAACTCCGGCGACGGCGGACGTGGTCGTGGTCGCGGTCGCGGCGGCCGCAATCAGCGGCAGCAGTCGAACAATCGGCAAAGCAGCGCGAAGTCGAATGTTGCTTCGACCGGACAGCCTGTGAACGAAATCGCCGGCACGATCGAAGGGGTTCTCGAACTGCATCCCAAGGGCTACGGCTTCATGCGGGATGCTTCGGTGAACTATGCGTCGCAGGATTCGGATGCCTTCGTTTCCAGCACCACGGTTGAAAAGTATGGCCTGCGGGAAGGCATTCTCATCAAAGGTGAGGTCGGTCCGGGATCACGTGGTCAGGGCCCGCGCCTGCACGAGATCATCAGCATCGATGGTCGCACGCCGGAAGAATACGCCGAGATCAAGCATTTCGATTCGCTCACGGCCATTAATCCGTTCGAGCAGATCAAACTCGAAACCACGCCGAGCATCGTCACGATGCGGGTCATGGACCTGCTCACGCCAATCGGCAAAGGGCAGCGGGCACTCATCGTCGCCCCGCCACGAACCGGTAAAACGATGCTCCTGCAGGACATCGCCAACTCGGTCAGCAGCAACCATCCCGAAGTTCATCTCATCGTGCTTCTGATCGATGAGCGACCGGAAGAAGTGACCGAAATGCGTCGCCTCGTCAACGGCGAAGTCATTGCTTCCTCGATGGACCGCGATGTGGAAAGTCACGTCCGAACCAGTCAGCTCATTATCGAACGCGGAAAGCGTATCGCAGAAGCCGGCGGAGACGTCTTCATTCTGCTCGACAGCATCACGCGAACCGCTCGTGCCTTCAACAAATGGGTCGGCAACACCGGTCGGACGATGTCGGGTGGTCTCGATGTCAAAGCGATGGACATTCCGAAGAAGATGTTCGGTACGGCTCGCCGCTTCGACGAAGGGGGCTCGTTGACCGTGGTCGGCACGGCTCTGATCGATACCGGCAGCCGCATGGACGACGTCATTTTCCAGGAGTTCAAAGGAACCGGTAACATGGAACTGGTGCTCAGTCGCGAACTGGCTGACCGCCGAATCTGGCCGGCCATCGACATCACCAAGTCGGGCACTCGCCGCGAAGAGAAGATTCTCGATCCAACAACCATGGAAGGGGTCACGGCTCTGCGTCGGGCTCTGATTTCCATGAGCCCGGTCGAGGCAATGGAAGAACTGACCCGACGTCTGGCGATGTTCCCGTCCAATAAGGAATTCCTCGCGAAGATTCGCAGCGTGCTGTAAGCGACTGCTGTTGTAAGAATCAGTCGAGGCGGGCGAGTTTTTCGTCCGCCTCGTTTCATTTCACTGGTCCTCGGGAAATCGGGATGGCTCGGCTCTTCACCGCGATCGACTTTTCCGCCGACGTACGGGCGCAACTTGAGACGATCATCCCGCCCGGGTCGAAGAGTGTTCGTCCGATTCGCAGCGAGAATCTGCATCTCACGCTGCACTTTCTGGGAGAAGCGGACGAGTCCACGGTGGTGGAGGCGTTGTCTGGGGTCGAACAGGCGGAGTTCTCGATCGTTTTATCGGGATGCGGAACGTTTTCCGGTCGAGAGGGAAAGATCCTCTGGATCGGCGTCGAGAAGAGCAGGGCGTTGCAGGTTCTGCACGCAGATCTTGGTGAGCGCCTTTCCGCCGCCGGCTTCGCTCTGGAGAAACGTCCCTATTCACCGCACATCACGGTAGCCAGAACCCGCCGGCCGGGAGATAATCCGGTGGTCGAACAGTTTCTCAACTCCGCTCAGACTCTGCCGCCACAATTCGTGTCGGTCTCAGCGGTCCAACTCTATCGAAGTCAACTGACGAGCCGAGGATCCCGGTATGAACTCGTCGCATCGTTTCCACTGCAGTGAGAAGCTCGTCGCAGAGCGATCTCTGCTGGTCTGGCTGGCCGTCGTTATGATTGCCACATCGACCGCGAACGCCCAGGGCGGCGGTCAGCTTCTCAAAGGGAGCGAATTCGATAAGAGACTGGAGGAATGGACTTCGCTTTCGCTGATCGATGAAGGCGAGCCCGTAGGCGGACTTGTTCAGCGACTGGCCGACGTGCGTTCGGTCGCCATCCTGCTTGATCGCCGGCTTGATCCCTCTCGCTCCGTTTCTCTGGAACCGCCGGTGGCCGGAGCGTTGAGCGAAGTCGTGAAACAGATCGCGGCTGATCAGGGAGCCATT
The DNA here is from genome assembly GCA_017795105.1 of Planctomycetaceae bacterium. Classification (GTDB taxonomy): domain Bacteria; phylum Planctomycetota; class Planctomycetia; order Planctomycetales; family Planctomycetaceae; genus Rubinisphaera. Next base: position 1,908,124 of record CP051247.1, on the reverse strand, counting down.
GTGGAAACCGTCGGCTCAACCGTGCTCATCATCCCGGAAGATCGCGCGCGAAGATTGCGGACGTTGATCGCACTGCGGGAAGCGGAAGTGCGGGACCGAGCCGCCCGTGAACAGGGAGCCGCTTCGCGAACCTGGCTTGGTCTACTGGAGAGGACTCAGTTCGAGTGGCCCCTGCTTGCCGAACCCCGCGAGATGGTCACTCAACTGGCCGGGCAAATCGATCGGACGATCATCAACCCCGAAGCGATTCCGCATGATCTCTGGCGGGCCGGTCTTCTGGCCGATGCGACCGCGGTCGAGATCCTGTCACTGATTCTCTTTCAATTTGACCTGACCTTCGCGTGGACCGACAACGGCGAAATCGAAATTGTTCCTGCCCCCGAACGGGCGGCGTTGACTGAGAGTTATTCACTTCCTTCCGCTCAACTCGAAGCCATTCAGGAACGGTTTGCCAAAGAGTTTCCCGCGGCAGATTGGAACGCCCGTGGCAGTCGTCGGATTGAGGTAACCGGGCCCATGGAACTGCACGATGCGATCCGCGAATGGCGAACCGGTTCCGGCGGAAAGAATGCAAGCACTCGCGTCGGTTGGAAGCAGCGACGGTTCACGTTACGTGTCCAGCAGAATCCGCTCGACGAAGTCTTGAAGTATCTGCAGCAGGCAGGAATACCGCTGGAGTTTGATCTCGAGAAACTCAAAGAACAGGGCGTCGATACCTCTCAGCGAATCAGTTTCGACATCAAGGAAGCGGACGCCGATGAACTGGCGAAGGCTCTTTGCGGACCGCAGCGGATTCCGTACAAAGTCACCGATGGTGGCATTCAGATTGGTCGTCAGGACTGATCGAGCCGCTGCTTGAGAGCGGCCAGTTCTTCTTCGACCTCGCTCTGCCGCATCTGATGAGCGGTGTCGGTGAGTGCTTCGTATTTCGAATCATCCGACTCCGACAGACCGTATTCGCTGAGCTTGCGACGGGCTTCCGCCAGGCGAGCTTCGAGGGCACGATAAGTGGTCATCAGGGCTTCGTAGGTGGAATGAGCGACGGCGACCTGCTGCTGCAGTCCGGCGGCCAGATCGCTGGCTTCCTTCTTGCGATACAGAGCCATGCGGGCCGCGTTTTCGTCGTTCTCCTTCAGCAGTCGCAAAGCCTCGGTGTCGAAGTGTTCCACCTGCTGTCGGGACTGCTCCAGCTCCGATTGCAGCCGTTCTTCGTTCTGCCGGGCCGATTGGACAGAACGCTGTGCTCCGGCCAGTCCGCCTTCCATCTCGCGGATAATGTCCTGGAGAGCTTCCTGCGGATTGTCGGTCTCGTTCAACAGTGCTGTGAGACTGCAGGTTACGATATCGGTCAATCGACTGAAGTAGGGCATGCCTTCACCTGTCTGCCAGAATTCCGGACGGAATTTCAGCTCGGAGTTTCATAGTTCACAGCCCGCAGTGTACCGGTTTCGAGCGAAAGCCGCATCGCAGCTCGGGAAAGTTTTCCCCGTCTCGAATCGGAGATGGATCAGTTTTCTTCTGTACAGTGTCCGGCGGGCCGCTGCCTGATAAGATGACAGCGAGCAACCGGACGTTGAGGACCCAGAACGTCATTCGTACCCGGTGCGATCAGAAAATTTCGGTCGTAAAGCGACTTTTCCCCCGACCAGTCTTCCCGCTGCGTCTCAGTCAGAATCTTTGTGTATGTCTCGCCTTTTTCTGTTTGATGTTGATGGAACCCTGCTTACTTCCGGTCAGGCCGGTCAGTCGGCCATGGAAGAAGCCCTGCAGGTTGAGTTTGGCAAGTCGATCGACGAATGCGATATCTCCTACGCCGGCCGCACCGACCGGGCGATCATGACCGATCTCATGGCCTGGCATGGGATCGAGAACACACCGGAAATGTTCCTTCGCTTCCAGACCCGTTATTTCGAGCTTCTGCCGAAGCATCTGGCCGACGGACGCGGCGTCGTTCTGCCGGGAGTCACGTCGGTACTGGACGCGATCAACAAAGAATCGAACGACTGGACGGGACTGCTGACCGGCAACTTCGAACACAGCGGCTGGCTCAAGGTTCGGCATTTCGATCTCGATCATCACTTCAGTTTCGGAGCCTTCGGCGATCATCATGTCGACCGTGATGATGTCGCCCGACTGGCCTCGGAAGCAGGACTCGAACGCCACGGCGACCGACTGAAAGACGTCTGGGTCATCGGCGACACGCCAGCCGACGTTAAATGTGGCCGCGCCATCGGAGCCCGCGTGATGGCCGTCGCGACCGGCCACTTCACCGTCGAAGAACTCGCCGCCTGCGAACCCGACGTCGCCGTCGCCGACATGAGCCAGCACGACGAGATCCTGGAAGCACTGCTCGGGTAGACACGGTCCCTGAACAAAGCATCCCAACCCGAAGCGTTGGCGAGGGGATCGGCGTCCGTTGTTCATCGGCCCTCGCTCACGCTTCGGGTTGGGATTGCGGAAAAAGGGCCTGTCTGTGTTTGTCAGCCGAGGGGTGCCACTGCTGGCTTGCCCAGCAGTGCGATTGAGAATCGAGACTGGCCGCTGTCAATCGGTGCAGCACTGCTCTTGTTCGTTGAGGCTTGGGGAGCAGAGGAACTTTGCTTTGCAGGGGCCACGCAATCCGTGTCCGCACAGCGGACCCTACTGGAGTGGACCTGTTCGATTGTGCGAAGCATCCTAACCCGAGGCGTCCGCGAGGGAGATGGGCGTTGTCGGGACATTTGGCTCTCGCTCACGCGTCGGGTTGGAATGCGATCAACTGGTTCAAACAATAAAGAGAGCCGCGAGGGTTACCCTTCGCGGCTCTCTTCAGTTTGTGTCAGGTTTCGTCGCTTACGCGTGGCATGATTCGAAGGTGATGTCGAACTTCTTCATCTTCTTGTAGAGAGTCGTGCGGTTCACGCCGAGCATGGTCGCGGTCTGCTGGCGGTTCCAGCCGTTGGCTTCGAGAGCTTCGATCAGGATCTGGCGTTCCGGATTGGCCAGGGCCGACTTCAGCGAGTTGCCGCCGAAGTGAGCCGCCAGTTTTCCGGCGTCGATCTGCTTATGGATCGTTTCCGGCAGATCAGCTGCAGTGATCGTTTTGCCGTTGGCGAGTACGACGGCTCGTTCCACCACGTTAACCAGCTCACGAACATTACCGGGCCACGAGTATCGCTGCAGCAGCTGAATGGCGTGTTCATCGAAGCCCTGGATCGGTTTGCCGATCTGTTCGATGAACTGCTTCAAGTAATGGTCGGCGAGGAGCGGGATATCTCCCACGCGTTCCCGCAACGGCGGCTGCGTCAGTGAGATGACGTTAATCCGGTAGAACAGGTCCTGGCGGAACTTGCCCTGAGCAACCAGTTCTTCGAGGTTTTCGTTGGTGGCCAGCACGAGGCGAACGTCGACTTTGTGAGTCTTTGTGCCGCCGACCGGTTCGAATTCGCGATCCTGCAGAACCCGCAGCAGTTTGACCTGCAACTGCGGCGAGGCGGTGGCGATTTCGTCGAGGAAGATGGTGCCGCCGTCGGCCTGGAGGAACTTACCAATCTTCTCGTGCGAAGCTCCGGTAAAGGCTCCCTGAACGTGTCCGAACAGTTCGCTTTCGAGCAGTGAGTCGGGCAGGGCTCCGCAGGCGACTTCGACGAACGGCTTGTCCCGACGATCGCTGAGCTGGTGGATGGCCCGGGCGGTCATCGTTTTTCCGGTCCCGTTCTCGCCGAGAATCAGCACCGTGGTGCGGGTTTCGGCGACGCTTTCGATCAGGTCGAACATCTTCGCCATCTTGTAATCGCGGCCGATCACATTGGCGAGGCCGTACTTCTGATCGAGCTGAGCTTTGAGGTTCTTATTCTCTTCGACGATCCGCTTCTGGCCGATGGCCCGCTGAATCGACAGATTGAGCTCATCATCGATGACCGGCTTGGTCAGGTAGTCGAAGGCGCCGATGCGAATGGCTTCGACGGCGCTTTCGATGGTGCCGTAACCGGTCAGCATGATGATCGGCGTCTCAGGCTGGTTCTTCGTGGCCCAGTCGAGCAGATAGAAGCCGTCCTGATCCGGGAGATTCACATCGCAGACGACGCCATCGAACGGGAATTCCTGCATCCGGTCGATCGCGGACTGACAGGTGGCAGCGGTCTCGGTGCGATAGCCAAGGCGACGCAGGTAGTCGGCCATGGCTTCCAGAATATGACGATCGTCGTCGACGATAAGCAGATTACCAAGGGTGTTCTTCATAGTTTCTCTCAGCAGTGTGACTGAAACGTATCGACGGACCGCGATCGGAATAACCCGAGCACGGGAGAAAGACAGTTACGAATCATCCACGATCCGTCGCTGAGAGCATTGAGAGGTACTCAACGGTAGGACACGCGTTGCCGACCGGCAACAAAATCCCCCGGATTGGATGAGTTTGGTCAACCGCCGGACCGGTGCGATTGTCACAACTGTTCCAGGCGGACCGGAAAGTGAATCCCGCGGCGAGATTGGCAAAGATGACATGAAGTCGACCGGACCGGGGACGAGGATGATCTTTGGCGACTCATACTTCAGCCTGCCCTGAATTTTGAGTAAGATGAACGGTTGAGGAAAACGGCTGCGTGATTGGATCCGAGTTCAGCCGACCTCCATTGAGTCAGTATCTTGAAGCGCATCGACGGGAGAGTTCACGATGATTTCCTTATCCAAAATTCTGGTCGGAGTTGACCTGTCCCACGACGATCGCCTGATCAGCGAGGATCTTTCTGTTCAGTGCGAACAGGCTGTGCAGAAGGGAATCAAGATTGCCAGAGCCTCTGGTGGCGAGCTGACGTTCTTCACGGCTCTCGATATTTCCGAGCAGGCGATGCACATGATCCAGCTCGAGAGTGGCGAGCAAAAGTGCAAGATCGAGATCGATGCCGAACGGGTTCTGGGGATGCTTGCCGACCGTGCCAGAGAGGCTGGTGTCGAGACCGTGAATATCGTGGTCGGTTTCGGGCCGAGTGCCGACACGCTGATTCGGGAAGTCGTTAAGAACGATCATTCGCTGGTTGTGATCGGACGCAAATCACGTTCGACCTTCGTGCAGTATCTGTTCGGGCGGACGGCTGTGAAGCTGCTGCGGAAGTGTCCGGTTCCGGTTTACGTCGCCAAGCCTGATCCGACCCGCCCGGTGGAAAGCGTGCTCGCAGCCGACGATTTCTCGGAGACCGGCGAGGACGTTCTGAATGTCGCCGTTCAGGTCGCCCGGATGTTCGATCTGCGTCTGCATGTCGTGCACGTGGTTGAATCGGGCGATGATTACAAGCTGGCCGGCAGCGGAATTACGCTTGAAGATCTCAACAAACTGCACGATGAGCAAATCGAAAGTGCCGAAGCGAAGCAGGCCGATCGACTCAGTCAGACCGATTTCCGAACGATTGAAACCGGGACGATGGTGCACGTTGAGAAAGGAGCCGCGGAGGTCGTGATTGCCGACAAGCTCCGTGAGCATGAAGTCGACCTGCTCGTGATCGGCACGGTAGGTCGTTCAGGGCTGTCGGCGATGTTCCTTGGCAACACCGCCGAGCGTCTGCTGAACGAGCTCGACTGCTCCCTGCTGGCCGTCAAACCGCGAAACTTCGAGTGCAATATCAAACCGTAATCCGGACTGGTCACACCGGGATCTCACTCTGAAGGTCCCGGTGGTCCACTCGCTTGAACCGGAACCCGTCGTTCTGAAGTGCGACTTCCGCTCGACATGAGTCTGCAGCCGAGTCGCCGTCTGCTTGACAAGCGATCTCAATCGGAGGACGATCGGTCTCATTGATCCACACATGCTGGCGCAAGAAACTGTCTGTCCTTGTCCAGAACCGCTCCGGTCTGCATGTTCTTCCCTGTCTGAAAGTCTGCGATCTTGGACGCCGTGACCCTCGTCTCGTTTCTGTTCTTCACCGGTCTGGTTGGTCTGCTGACGTGGCTGATCACGCGAAAAGATGATCATGACACCAGTCAGGGTTACTTTCTGGCCGGCCGCTCGCTCACTTTTCCGCTCATTGCCGGTTCGCTGCTGTTGACCAACCTGTCGACCGAACAGATGGTCGGCCTGAATGGCGACGCTTTCTCGTTCGGGCTCTGCGTGATGGTCTGGGAAGTCGTCTGCGTGGTCGCGCTGGTCTTCATGGCCTGGTTCTTCCTGCCCCGATTCCTCAAGAGTGGCGTCGCAACCGTACCGGAATATCTTGAGATTCGCTTCGATCATCAGACGCAGGTGATCACGAACATCATCTTCCTGCTGGCTTACGTCGGCATCCTGCTGCCCATTATTCTCTACACTGGAGCGGAGGGGATGATCGGCATCCTCGATGTGACAGGCATGGTCGGCGGGATGGCCGAGAGCATGAATCTCGAGCCGCACACAATGGCGTTATGGCTGGTGGTCTGGATTGTCGGCATTATCGGCTCCATCTACGCTCTGTTCGGAGGGCTCCGCACGGTCGCCGTCTCCGATACGCTGAACGCCATCGGTCTGTTCGTCGGCGGATTCATGATTACCTATTACGCCCTGGTAACACTTGGCGGATCGACCGGGTTTTCCGGCGGATACGACATTCTCGTCGAGGATCAGAAGGCCCGGTTCAATTCGGTCGGGGGATCTGACTCCAACGTTCCGTTCGGCACGATCTTCTCCGGGATCTTCCTGCTCAACCTGTTCTACTGGACGACGAACCAGCAGATCATTCAGCGGACCTTCGGAGCCAGCAGTCTGGCCGAGGGGCAGAAGGGGGTTCTGCTGACGGGAGCTCTCAAGCTGCTCGGCCCGCTTTATCTGGTGCTGCCGGGGATGATCGCTTTCACGATGTACAATAAGGGACTCATTCAGTTTCCGGGCGGCGAACCGGTACCGAATCAGGCGTATGGGCTGCTCGTCCAGCGAGTGCTGCCTGCTCCGCTGACCGGATTCTTCGCGGCGGCTCTGATCGGGGCGATTCTGTCGAGTTTCAACTCGGCTCTCAACAGCTCCTGCACCCTGTTCAGTCTCGGGCTCTATAAAGACGTGCTGAAAAAGGACGCGACCGAACATCAGGTCGTCCGCAGCGGGAAAGTCTTCGGGTGGATCGTCGCCGTGGTCGCGATGATGATTGCTCCGCTTCTCGCCAATCAAACGAGTATCTTCGGCTATCTGCAGGCGATGAACGGGATCTACTTCATCCCGATCTTCGCCGTCGTGCTGGTCGGGATGGTGACACGGCGGGTTCCCTCCGTCGCCGCCAAGATCGCCCTCATCGTCGGTTTTACCGTCCTCGTCTGCGGCAACTTTGTGCCACCGTTTACGACCATCGTCGCTTCGATGCACAACTTCCAGTTCCTGGGCGTTGTGTTCGCCTGGCTCGTCATCCTGATGCTCGTCATTGGCGAACTGCGTCCTCGCGAAGAGGAGTTCGTGCAGGAAGATGTCGGAGCTGTCGACATGACGCCGTGGAGTCTGGCCAAGCCGGCCGGGCTGCTGCTGATCGCGATTGTCCTCACGATTTACGTCACCTTCGCTGACTTCAGCGTGCTGGCGTCTTCCAGTTGAGAGTTGGTTTTCTGCCGAGGATCTGAGACATCTTAGAGGGAGTTCCGCTGATGAAACCCTATCTGTTGTTCGCGGCTGCCGTTCTGGTGGCCTTTTCAGGAGTTCCGGCCATGGGAGCCGATCCGGTCCAGGTGGAAGATTTCGATTCAATCAAGCTCTATACGCTGAAGAACCAAAACGGCGTCGAAGTGAAGATCACCAATTACGGGGCGATCGTCACCTCGATCGTGGTGCCGGACAAGAACGGGAAAATGGCCGACATCGCGCTCGGCTACAACCGCGTCGAAGACTACATGAACGCCGTCGACAAGCCGTATTTCGGGGCGATTGTCGGTCGTTATGGCAACCGGATTGCTCGCGGACAGTTCACGATCGATGGCGAGACGTACCAGCTGGCTGTGAACAACGGCGAGAACCATCTTCACGGTGGGATCATCGGCTTCGACAAAGTCGTCTGGAATGCCGAGCCGGTCGAGGGCAAGAACTCCTCCGGGCTGGAGCTGACCTATCTCGCCAAAGATGGTGAAGAGGGCTATCCCGGTAACCTCAACGTAACGGTCACCTACACGTTGAACGACGAAAACGAACTCAAGGTCGATTATCACGCCACGACCGACAAAGCGACGCACGTCAATCTGACTCAGCACACCTACTTCAACCTGAAGGGGGAAGGCGAAGGGGACATCCTCGGCCACGAACTGATGCTGAACGCTCCGCATTTCACCCCGGTCGATTCAGGTCTGATTCCCACCGGCGAACGGCAGTCCGTTGATGGAACGCCATTCGATTTCCAGAAAGCCAAGGCGATCGGCCGCGACATCGGCGAAGAGAATCAGCAACTGACCTACGGCGGCGGCTACGATCACAACTGGGTACTCGCTAAACCGTCTCCAAAGCAGGAAATGGCCCTGGCCGCTCGGGTTCACGAGCCGGAGTCGGGCCGCGTGCTCGAAATCGAAACCACCGAGCCGGGGATTCAGTTCTACTGCGGAAACTTTCTCGATGGGCGCCTGAAGGGCAAATCCGGCAAGCCGTATGTCCATCGGGGTGGATTCTGCCTCGAAACCCAGCACTATCCCGACAGCCCGAATCAGGAGAACTTTCCCTCAACGCTATTGAAGCCGGGGGAGGAATATCAAACGACCACTGTATTCCGCTTTTCGGTGCGGGATTAACGGCCGACTTGGCTGCAAACGTGTTCGCATGAGCACTTTTGGCGGGCTCATCGAACTGTCGCGGAAGATGGGCCTGGTCTAACGGGCTGCACGATTGTCGCGGTTGCGGGGCTGAAATCGTCGTAAATTCAGACGGGAACGGCGGGAACGTCTTGCAAAGGTTGTTGGCTTCGCGTCTGCTGCCCGTTTGACTCTGATGCGGTTTTGGTCCACAATACGGGATCGATCCCACCAGGGCCTCCGGCTTTTATTCCGTTCCCCGAATCGAACATGTTCGAGTCGGCGGCATTCAAGAGGGACACCGTCCGCCCGGACGTGGTGTCCTCTTGGCGTTCATGTTTGGTAGCGAAATCAGTTTATGAGTGAAGATTCGAATCAGCGGGTTGCCATCACCGGCATGGGGATGGTGAGTGCGTGTGGCAACGGCATTGAAGCCTTCGAAAAGTCTCTGCTGGAAGGCCGGTCGGGGATCAGCGCCATCGATCTGTTTCCCGGCGTGACGCCTCCCGGCCACATTGGCGCGCAGTGTCGCGACTTCAACGACAGCTCGATCAAGAAACAATACCTGCGGCCGCAGCGGAAAAGCATCAAAGTGATGTGCCGCGATATCCAACTGGGCGTTGCCTCGGCCAACCTGGCTCTGGAGCACTCCGGTGTCGGCATTAAAGAGGAAGAGGATCCGCGTCTGGGCGTCGAGTTCGGAGCCGATCTGATGCTCTCCCCGCCGGACGTCCTGTTCGGAGCCGTCGCCGCGTCTCGAAACGAACAGGGAATGCCGACCGATACGCAATGGGGCGAGAAGGGCCTGGCCCAGATGGAGCCGCTCTGGCTGCTCAAATATCTTCCCAACATGCCGGCCTGCCATATCAGCATTTACGCCAAAGCCTGCGGGCCCAGTAACTCGCTGACCCTGGAAGATGCCAATGGCAACCTGACGCTTGGGGAATCTCTCCGCATCATGCGTCGCGGTCAGGCCGATACGATGATCGCCGGGACGACCGGAGCTCGCCTCCACGTTATCAAGTCCATCAATCTCACGAGCCTTAAGGAAGTCGCCGATCCCAACGGACAGGCTCCCGAACAGGTGCTCAAGCCGTTCGACAAGAATCGGACCGGCGAAGTGCTCGGCGAAGGGGCATGTGCCTTCATCCTGGAACGCGAAGATCAGGCCAAAGAGCGTAACGCGGAAGTTTACGCCTACGTGCTCGGAATCGGCAGTTCCTGCGTGCGGCATCCGGAAACCGGACCCGATCCCAAGCAGGCGATGGTTAATGCGATGCGGGCCGCTCTGCGAAGTGCCGGCGTGACGGCCGACCAGATTGGTCACATCAACGCTCACGGCAGCGGATCGCAGACAATGGACGCTGCTGAAGCCGCCGCGATTCTTGAAGTCTTCGGCGACCGGGGTCGCGAAGTTCCGGTGACCGCTTTGAAGCCGTTCTTCGGAAACTGCGGTTCAGGTTCGGGAACGCTCGAAATTGCTGGTTCGATCCTCGGACTGCGTCATGGCGTTGTCTTCCCGACGCTGAACTACGAGACGCCCGATCCAGATTGTCCGCTCAACATCGTCCATGGCGAGCCGCTCAAGACGGACAACAAACTCTTCCTCAACATCAACGTCACTCGCGCCGGACAGGCCAGTGCTCTCGTTGTTGAGTGTGCCTGAGCGAAGTGTAATTGAACAAAGTGAATTCGGCCCCTGCAGTTCGATGAGCTGCGGGGGCCGTTTCTTTGCGCTCGCATGGAAGAACGTCGATCTGATTTCGGTTACAATCTGACCTCACTGATCGACAGTTCAACTTCTGTGGAGGGTTCCCCATGCGATCTTTGGCCGTCATCGCGGCTCTGATGAGTCTCGTCTTTTCTATCGAACAAATTGAAGCAGCTCCGAACTTCATCGTGGTCTTCTGCGATGACCTCGGCTATGGCGATCTGTCCTGTTACGGGCATCCCTCGATTGAGACGCCGAACCTCGACCGGATGGCCGCGGAAGGTCAGCGGTGGACCAACTTCTATGTCGGAGCGAGCGTCTGCACGCCGAGTCGGGCGGCTCTGCTGACCGGACGACTGCCTGTTCGCAACGGGATGATGTCGGCGAAACGCCGCGTGTTGTTCCCGAACTCGAATGGAGGACTGCCGGAGTCCGAGACGACCATCGCCGAGTATCTCAGACAGAAGGACTACGCCACCGCCGCCATCGGCAAATGGCACCTGGGGCATCTGCCAGAGTTTCTCCCCACAAAGCACGGCTTTGATACCTACTGGGGCATTCCTTATTCGAACGATATGGATGCGCTGAAAGGCCATCCGAACTATCGCCAGCAGTCGCATCTCTCGGCAACCTACATGCCGAAGATCGAGCAGTATAACGTGCCGATCATTCACGACGACAAGGAAGTCGAACGGCCTGCCGATCAGACCACGATCACCCGCCGCTATACCGACAAGACGATCGACTTCATTCGCGAGCACCAGAAAAAACCGTTCTTTGTTTATCTGGCTCACAACCTGCCGCATATTCCGCTGTTCGCCAGCGAGGAGTTCTACGGCTCCAGTCCTCGCGGGATTTACGGAGACGTGCTGGCCGAGATCGATCATGGAGTCGGACGCATTCTGGATACGCTGGAAGAACTTGAACTCGATCAGAACACGGTGGTCGTCTTCACCTCCGACAACGGCCCCTGGTTGCCATTTCAGACGCATGGCGGATCGGCCGGGCTGCTTCGGGAAGGGAAGGGCTCAACCTTTGAAGGCGGCATGCGTGTGCCCGGCATCTTCTGGGGACCCGGGATTGTGGAGCCGGGAGCCGTCCACGAACTCGGGGCGACCATGGATCTGTTGCCGACCTTCTGCTCGTTGGCTGGCATCGATGTCGACGCGTCATCACTCGATGGCCATGACCTGTCGCCCGTACTCAAAGGCGAGTCCGAAGAATCGGCACGCGATGCCGTCTTCTACTGGAGGGAAGAGAAGCTGTACGCAGTTCGACAGGGACCCTGGAAGGCGCACTTCATCACGCAGGGATGTTACGGGATCGGGCCCAAAAAGGAAGAGCACGAGACGCCGCAGCTGTATCATCTCGAACACGATCCGTCCGAAGAGTACAACATCGCCGAGCGTCATCCGGATGTCGTCGACGATCTGGAACGTCTGGCGGAAGCACACCGCCGTTCCGTGAAGCCGGTCGAAAACCAACTCGAACGGTGACAACAACCGTAGGGCAGGCTCCCGCCTGCTGAGCTTGGCAGCAGAGATTCGACACTCTTCCGGTATGTGTTTGTCTTCCAATAGAAACGCACAATAAGCTGGGATACGCCTGCGGTTATCCCAGCCTACATCCGTCTACTCGAGTGGATCTGTCAGCGCGCAAAAAGAAGCCAGCCAGAGAGACGAGAGAACTGGCTGGCTTCCCCATCCTAGTTTCGGGAGATCCTACCCTTTACGAGCAGCGATCTCTTTGAACGCCGGAGCTTCGGTGAAGTCGAATTCATCGTCCGCGTTCCACGGGCCGCGCTGGTCTTCGCCAGCATCGCCATCGCCGGTCGAGTCGTTGTAGAACGGGCGGACAAACTCGTCGACGACTTCCATCTCACCGATCTCAAGCGGTCCCTTGTCCATCGTTTCGAGCGCGATGCCGAACGACTTCATGTGAGCAATTTCGCGGGCCATCAGGAATTTCAGAGCATCGATCGTGCCTGCGTCGCGCGTAAAATCAATCAGCCGCTCGTAGGTAATCTTCGCCCGCGCTTCAGCAGCGATATTGCTTCGCAGGTCGACTTCGAGCTGCCCGGAGATCTTCAGATAGTCTGCCGTCCAGGGATTTCCCTGCGAGTTGTTCAGCGAAACTCCACCTCCGCCGATGACCGCAATCAGCGGATTCGCTTCGGCGGCTTCCGCATCTTTCTTGGTCGGCTTCAGGTGCAGTCGGGCCAGCGTGCCGATCACTTCCAGATGGCTCAGTTCTTCCGTGCCGATATCCATCAGCAAATCTTTGCGGGCCGGGTCGTCACAGTTGAGACCCTGAATCGAATATTGCATCGCCGCTGCGAGTTCCCCGTTGGCACCCCCGAACTGTTCGAGGAGCATATTCCCGAAGTTAGGATCAGGTTCATCGACATTGACGGTATACATCAGCTTTTTGACATGGTGGTACATTCAACCCTCCTGTTTGTTAGTTGAGATGAGTGCACACCTTCGCAAGTGATATGCCAGAACAGACGGGAAGCTTCCTCGTCAGGGCAGTTCAATCGTGTCGAACGTCTTTATTTATTGAGTGAACAGGGAATACGTCGGACCGGATTTTCTCGGAGTGACCGAGATTCTTTCTGACGTCTGTGAACGGTCTTCGACCACGCTGAAGCCGAAACCGTCTTGCATTCGGAGCAAATGGAGCGGCAAAAGCAGATGAATTAGCGATCCCACGCTTCCAGCACGCGGCTGTAGGCACCAAAGACACCCTCACTGAAGAGGACGCAACGGACAAGTTCTGGAGACTGTTTGCTTTCGACGAAACGGCGGATCTCGTCGAGAGCGGTTTCCGAGGCCAGATCGAGTGGATAACCGTAGACGCCGGTCGAGATCGCGGGGAACGCGATACTCCGGCATTCGTGGTCGACTGCCAACTCCAGGCAGGCTCGATACGCCGACCGCAGTAGATCGGGTTCTCCGGAACGACCTCCCTGCCAGATCGGGCCGACCGTGTGGAAGATATAGCGGGCGGCGAGTCGGCCGGCATCGGTCACAACCGCGGCTCCGGTCGGGCAGCCGTCGGGGTAGTATTCACGCGTCTGCCGCATGATTTCTGGGCCGGCGGCTCGATGAATCGCCCCGTCGACCCCACCGCCGCCAGCGAGCTGAGAGTTCGCCGCGTTCACAATCGCATCGGTTTGTTCGACGGTGATATCACCGACCGTCAGTTCAATCACACACGATCCGATCAGGCGTTTCATGGGAGAGAACCCGTTTAAGGAATTGGGGCGGAGAGAAAGTTCACTGCGTTCTCCACTGTACCGGGAGTCGAATCCATGGAAAAGATCGGCTCTGGGATCAGTGCTCATGCATATCTGCGAGACTCGGAATCCAGCCGCCGCGATGGTTGGAACCGGTCTCGGAAACACTTAGAATCCGCGAAAATAATCAGTTTGTGGTGAACCCAATTTGGACCTCTTACGACCAGCTCAGGTGATGCGATATGGCGAAGAAAACAATCGAAGATGTGGACGTTTCCGGTAAGTCGGTTCTGATGCGGGTCGATTTCAACGTGCCGCTGGACGACAACGGAGAGATCACCGATGATCGCCGGATCAAAATGGCTCTCGACTCGATCAAGTCGGTTGTCGATCGCAATGGCAAGCTGATTCTGGTTAGCCACCTGGGGCGTCCGGCCGGCGATGGTTCAGCTGACGACCAGAAATACAGCCTGAAGCCGACCGCGGCTCGCCTGTCAGAACTGCTCGGCAAGCCGGTTGCGTTTGCGACCGATACCGTCGGCAGCGATGCGGACGCCAAAGTCGCCGCGATGAAAGATGGCGATGTTCTCATCCTTGAGAACCTGCGATTCAACAAGGGCGAGAAGAAGGGCGATGCGACCTTCGCCGGTAAGCTGGCTGGCTACGCCGATGTGTACGTCAACGACGCCTTCGGCACCTGCCACCGCGAAGATGCTTCGATGGTCGCCGTGCCTCAGGCCATGGGCAGCAAGCCGAAGGTCTCCGGATTCCTCGTCGCCCGCGAAATTCAGTATCTGACCGACACCATCAGCAGCCCGGAACGTCCGTTCGTGGCCATCCTCGGGGGAGCCAAAGTCTCCGATAAGATCAAGGTCATCGACAATCTGCTTTCGATCTGCGACAAGGTTCTGATCGGCGGAGCCATGGCATACACGTTCAGTCTGGCGAAGGGTGGCAAGGTCGGTAAAAGCCTGGTCGAAAAGGACAAGGTCGATCTCGCCAAACAGTTGCTGGAGAAGGGCGGCGACAAGCTGATGCTGCCTGTCGACACTCACTGCGGCGACGACTTCAACAGCAACTGCAACAAGAAGGTCGTGGCAGCCGGCGAGATTCCGGACGAGTTCGAAGGCCTCGATATCGGACCGGAAACGGCCAAGCTGTACGCCGACACGGTGAAGTCCGCCAAGACTGTGGTCTGGAACGGACCGATGGGCGTCTTCGAAATGGCTCCGTTCGATGAAGGAACCAAAGCCGTCGCTCAGGCCATCGCCGACAGCGACGCCGTCAGCATTATCGGCGGTGGGGACAGTGCCGCCGCGATCCAGCAGCTGGGCTTCGCCGACCAGGTGTCTCACGTGAGCACGGGCGGGGGAGCGTCGTTGGCCATGCTGGAAGGTCAGAAGTTCGTCGCAGTCGATCTGCTCGACGACAAGTAAGCCTTTCCCAGCAAAGACGTTAAGAGATACCTCGGTTGCCGGGGGGATTCTGAAGTGAATCCTCCCTGGCAGGCTGGGGAACCGGTCCGTTTATGGTTTGATCAATTTTTCGCGAGCCAATTCGGTTAAGAGTTGACAAACCGGGACGTGAGACTGAACATAGACCATGCACACCTGAGATTATCATTTCCCTAATCGTACATGGATGACGTCCCGTCGATCTTCCGTGATTCCAGCAGCATTCTGCGACTGAAGAATCCCTGTTCAAAATCCCTCACCAGAAGTTGCCTGCGGTCTCATCATCTGATCGATCCGTGATTTCCCAGATCCGTCTTTCCTCACAGCAGGATTTACTGACGTTCTGAAACCTCATACCGGCGTTTGTGGCGATCAATTTCTCTGAAGTCTGTTGATGATGTCTTCTTCCGAGAACCGTTTCGCCGTCGTGGGGTTGATTGGAGGAGTAGGCTCGGGAAAAAGTACCATTTCCCGCTGGCTGGCGGAACGATTCCCAGTCACGCGGATTGATGGAGACGAACTCGGGCATCGGGCCCTGAGAGTTGACCGGGTTCGAAAGGAACTTGTGAACCGGTTCGGAGAGGAAATCCTTGGTCCGGACGGCGAAGTTCATCGGCCTGCCCTCGGGCGGCTGGTGTGGGGAGAAGATCAGACCGCCATCGAGAATCGACGGGTTCTTGAGGCGATCGTCCATCCCGAAATTCGTGGAATGATGAATTCTCAGGTCGAAATGGCCCGGGAATCGGGGCAACTCGGCATCATTCTCGATGCGGCTGTGATGCTCGAATCGGGCTGGGCCGGAATTTGTGACAAGATCGTGTTCATCGACACTCCTGACGAGAATCGCCGCGATTATGTGGTGCAGGGGCGGGGATGGACCGAAGATGAATGGAAACAGCGTGAACGGAGCCAGTGGAGCCTGGCCGACAAACGGAAACATGCAGACGCTGTAATCGATAACTCAGGAACGCTGGAAGCAGCAGGGACGCAGCTTCAGAACTACGTTGAACAGACCTTCGGCTGGCAGCAGAAATGATTTCTGCAGGACGCAGCCAGAGATGTTCGCTTTCGTACTCAGGTTTCGACGCTCACTAAATCATTTCAGGAACCTCCTCTTCCGAAACTCCCTCGTCCCCAGCTCCTTCGAGCACTCTTCCTTTCTGGAACGCAGCTATGGCTACTGAAACCAAAAATCAGGGTTCGACCAGTCGGTCCTCCTCCCGCGCAAAATCTGCTTCTGCCGACGCCGATCCGGCTCTGGACGCACTCGACTCGAACGACGTCAATATCGCCGAACTGCAGCGGCTCACCATGAAAGAGCTGCTCGATCTGGCTCGTCAGGAGAAGCTGACCGATTACACCGGTCTGAAGAAGCAGGATCTCATTTTCAAGATCCTCAAAGAACGCACCAAAATGAACGGGCTGATGTTCGGCGAGGGAACGCTCGAGATCCTGCCCGACGGCTTCGGCTTCCTCCGTAGCCCCGATTATCACTATCTGCCCTGTCCCGACGACATTTACGTCTCGCCGAGTCAGATTCGCCGCTTCGGCCTCCGCAACGGAGCGACCGTAGCCGGCCAGATCCGCCCGCCGAAAGAGAACGAGCGGTATTTCGCTCTGCTGCGAGTCGAGGCGATCAACGGACAGGATCCGAACCTGCTCTCCGAGAAGGTCTTCTTCGACGATCTCACGCCGCTGCACCCGGAAACCCGGCTGCGTCTCTCCGCTGATCCGGAAGATCTGAGTTCGCGAATCGTCGACATCGTCGCTCCCATCGGAATGGGACAGCGTGGTCTGATTGTTTCGCCGCCGCGAGCCGGTAAAACGGTTCTGCTGCAGAATCTGGCCAAATCGGTCATCCGCAATCATCCCGACGCTTACGTCATCATGCTGTTGATCGACGAGCGTCCGGAAGAAGTGACCGACATGGAGCGGCAGGTCAAAGGCCCGCAGTGCGAAGTCATCAGCAGTACATTCGATGAACCGCCGAGCCGCCACATTCAGGTCTCGGAAATGGTCATCGAAAAAGCGAAGCGGATGGTCGAATACGGACAGGATGTGATCATCTTCCTCGATTCGATCACACGACTGGCCCGTGCCTGGAACACCGAAGTGCCTCACTCCGGCAAGATCCTGACCGGGGGTGTCGATGCCAACGCTCTACAGCATCCCAAACGGTTCTTCGGAGCCGCCCGGAATGTCGAAGAAGGGGGCAGCCTGACGATCATCTCCACCGCACTGGTCGATACCGGCAGCAAGATGGACGATGTGATCTTCGAAGAGTTCAAGGGAACCGGTAACACCGAACTTCACCTGGATCGACGGATGGTCGAAAAGCGAATCTGGCCGGCCATCGACGTGAACAAGTCGGGCACTCGCCGCGAAGAACTCCTGATGGACGAAGAAGAACTTCGTCGCGTCTGGATTCTGCGACGCGTCCTCAACGACATGAACCCGGTCGAAGCGATGGAACTGCTGGTCAACCGCATGCGACGGACGAAGACCAACGAAGAATTCCTGATGAGCATGAACCTGAGCTAGGCCCTTTGCATCCGCGACCGAGTCTGAAGGATGGCACAGAGATTGATCTCTGTGTTGCGGAGCAACAAGCGGCTTGTCTTTAGCGCCCTTCAACCGAGTTGCGTCGAACAACGCACAGACAGCAATGTCTGTGCCACCTTGCCGGAGCGATATGATCGCTCTCACTGAAAGCATAAGAACGACATCATGACGCAGACGATTTCTGGACAACTTCTTTCCGATTCCGGCGAGTTCGCCATCGTGGTCGCACGCTGGAATGAACTGGTGACCGGCCGGCTGCTCACGGCGGCCATCGATACCTTCCGCCGGCACGGAGTGTCTGAAGATCGCGTCACCGTCATTCATGTGCCTGGTTCGTTCGAGATTCCTCTGGCTGCTGAGACCGCCGCTGCTTCCGGAAAATATGCAGCCGTCTGCTGCCTGGGAGCCGTAGTTCAGGGGGAGACCCAGCATCACGACTACATCAATCACGCAGTCGCTCAGGGGCTGATGAACGCGATGCAGCGAACGGGAGTTCCCGTTGCGTTCGGCATTCTGACGTGTGAGAATCTTGATCAGGCTCTTAACCGCGCGGGTGGCAAGGCGGGCAACAAAGGCGAAGAAGCCGCTCTGGCCGCCATCGAAATGACCAGCCTCCTCGGCAAACTGCCACGCAAGAAGAAGTAGGGCAGGCTCCTGCCTGCCGCGTATGCCAGGCGGACGGACGCGAAAGAGCATCGGAAAGCTCAGCAAATAAATCGTGGCGATAGGTCGCGAGATAATAACCAATGAACGGCAGGCAGGAGCCTGCCCGACAGGTTCGTGATCGAGACCTGCACTCCGTCCTCCCGTGTCTTTGCTATGAATTCAATCTGTTGACCCAACCAACCCCGTCCTCAGCGACGGTCTGACGAAACGAACGCATGTCGAAACGCTCTAAAGCTCGTGAACTGGCTCTGCAGATGCTCTTCCTCGTCGATATGAACCCCGACGTCGATGGGAAGACCGTGCTCGAAATGATCCAGGATCGCATTGAAGACCAGGAAGCATCCCGCTTCAGCTGGCAGCTGTTCTCTGGCACGATGGAGCATCGTGAGCAGATCGACGCCGCCATTTCCGCGGTCGCCAAGAACTGGACGCTGAAACGCATGGCGGCGACAGATCGCAATCTGCTCCGCCTCGGCTGCTTCGAACTCCAGCACTTCGACACGCCCGCCACGGTCGTCATCAATGAAGCGATCGACCTGGCCAAAAAGTTTGGAGCCGAGAATTCCTCGTCGTTCGTCAACGGGATTCTCGACCAGCTTAAGACTCGCGAGTAGTGCTCCCGTAACGGCCGCATCCTGCCGCCGAAAGAGCGGGATAGCTCTTACTCGTTGATGCTCTCTTTCAACGCAGCCACCCGGTTGAACACTCTCAGCGCGGTCATGCTTTGGCAACGTCTCTTCGGCGGCAGGATGCCGCCGCTACGAACTTCGCCAATGCGATGCTGACCGGAATCCCAACCCGAAACGTGAGTGAGGGCCGTTTATCTTGCGCCCTCACTTACGTTTCGGGTTGAGAGGCGGAATGCCGCAGTCGTCCGTTCCCGCTGAAATTCTCGGAACGCTCTCGCGATTTCTTCGACTTCGCCTATAACTGAACTGGCGAGGTTTTCAGCGAAGGAGAAGCGATGTCGACGACGAAATATCAAAAGGGACAGAACGTCAAATGGAAGTGGGGGAACGGCTGGGGGCACGGGAAGGTGCAGGACCACTTCACGGAGAAGGTGACGCGGCAGATCGATAACAACGATGTGACACGCGATGCCAGCGAGGACAACCCGGCCTATCTCATCAAACAGGATGACGGCGACCGGGTTCTGAAATCGCACTCTGAGATCGAGGCCGATTCCTGATGGGCAGTCAGGTGATTGCCGAGGAACGCGTTCAGCTGCTCAACGACAAAGAGGCGGCTAATGGCCAGTACGTTCTGTACTGGATGCAGGCGTCGCAGCGAGCTCTGGACAATCATGCTCTGGAGTTCGCCGTGCGACGGGCCAATGAGCTCGAAGCTCCGTTGCTGGTCGCGTTCGGACTGACCGACAACTATCCCGAAGCGAATCTGCGGCACTACACGTTCATGGTCGAAGGGTTGGTCGAAACGGCTGAGCAACTCAAACGCCGCAAGATCGGCTTCGTGCTTCGTTTTGGATCCCCGCAGGAAGTCGCGGCGAAGCTTGCTCAGGATGCGTGTGAGGTTGTGTGCGATCGCGGCTATCTGCGGCATCAACGGCAGTGGAGAGACCACGTCGCAAAGAAGTCTCCCTGCAAGGTCTGGCAGGTTGAGAGCGATGTGATCGTGCCGATCGAAACAACCTCCGGCAAAGCCGAGTATGCGGCCCGCACGATTCGCGGGAAGATCAACAAAGCCGCCGACAACTTCTACGAGGAACTGCGAACGACGAGTCTTGATCAGGACTCGACGAACCTGTCTGTGGCCGGAGAAAAGCACGACAGTGTCGAGGCGGTGCTCAGTCAGTTGAAGCTCGATGAATCGGTTGGCTCAGTTTCCCATCACTTCAAAGGCGGGACGAACGAAGCGACCACGCTGTTGAAACGGTTCGTGGATGGCAAGTTGAAAGTCTACAACAGCGATCGGACCAACGTTCCCGATCCACCCGTTTCGTATCTGAGTCCGTATCTGCACTTCGGTCAGATATCGCCACTCACGATTGCCCTGGCAGTTCGTGAGAAGAAGACCTCTGCTGAAGACCGTGACTCATTTCTCGAAGAACTGCTGGTCAGGCGCGAGCTGGCTCAGAATTTCTGCTATTACACGTCGAACTACGATTCATTCCAGTGCATCCCCGACTGGGCGAAGAAGTCGCTCGAAAAGCATCGCGACGACGAGCGGCCGCATCGCTACACCGCCAGCGAACTCGAAGCCGCCGAGACGCACGATTCCGCCTGGAATGCGGCGATGACGGAGATGAAGCTCCGCGGTTACCTGCACAATCACATGCGGATGTACTGGGGCAAAAAGATTCTCGAGTGGAGCAACACACCCGAGTACGCCCACAAGGTGGCGCTGGAGTTGAACAACAAGTATTTTCTCGACGGCCGGGACGCGAATTCGTTTACCAATGTGGCCTGGATATTTGGCATTCATGATCGCGCCTTCGGCGAACGCGATATCTTCGGCAAGGTCCGCTACATGGCCGCTTCCGGCCTCAAACGCAAATTCGACATCGACAAATACATCCGCCAGGTCGAACGCCTTCAGCGAAAAGAGCAGAGCGACGACTAAGTCGCCGGGCAGACGTTGGAGTTAACCACGGAGACACAGAGAACACAGAGGCTTTTGTTTGACGTCAACCTGAGTGGAAAAAATTCCTTCTTTGAAGAAGCGTTGAGGACTCAGAAATGTCGGGAAGTGTCCTCGACTCTCTGTGACCTCTGTGTCTCTGTGTCTCTGTGTCTCTGTGGTGAACAATCTGGTCGATTGCTCAATCTGCTTTGGCTGACTTTTCGTCGGCTTCGATCTTCTTCCCGGCGGCCCAGTGGATGCCGTTTTTCAGAAGCTTGATGAAGGTCGGATGCTTGAAGTCGTCGACGTTGCCGAGGGAGGTGTAGAACGACCGGCCGCCGTCTGCCCGCTTGAAGGTCCACGCGACCGGTTCTTCCGGGTAGCCTTCGATCTCGGCGTACATCAGCGGCGTTGCTCCCGGTTCGAGCGGCATCACCTTGTAAAGTGACCAGCCCTGCGGGAACGTTTTGCTGCGATCGATGCCTTTCAGGATCGGCGATTTTACATCCTGATCGACGCGAACGGTCGACTTCAGGTCGTTCTTGTAGTGGTTGTGATAGTTGCCGCCGAAGATCTCCTGATCCCAGCGTTCCCAATCCGCATAGCCTTCCGGGGGCGGCTGCTTGATGTAGAAAGCATGGCTGGCAGTCCGAATCCCGACAATCGGTTTTCCGCTGGCCACGTAGTCGCGAACGATCTGCATGTCGGCTTTCGGAATCACTTTTCGTCGCACGGAGAACAGGGCGATATCGGCATCGGCGAGTTGCTCGATGCCTTTGATCTCAAACGGTCCCTCTTCGGTGCCGAACGCGAAGCTGACTCGGAAATTGTCGCTGAGATGCTTCTCGGCAAACGGCGGCAGCGTTTCCTCGGTTTTGTATTCATCCTCCGCAATCACCATCAGCAGATCGGGACGCTTGTCACCTTCAAAACGGAACGGCTTGCCGCCGATGAACTGATTGCTTGTGATCGTCGGGCAGACGAATTTCTCGATGTGAGAAATGATCAGATCTGTTCCAGCGAAGTGGCACACATAAGGAGCGGACGCCGGGTTGTACATCGTGTCGGTCATGTCGCGCAGCAGGGCGGCGTTCTTGCCGTTGCGAACCATCTGTCGCAATCCGAACGGACGTCCGAGCACGCACATGTTGGTATGCACGCCGGCGACAATGACGTTCTTGATGCCGCGATCTTCCAGAATGCTCCAGACTTCATCGCCTTTGTCGGAGATGAAATCGTGCTTCGCCACAATCGTGATGCCCGGATGCTGCTTCTGCCACGGTCTCTTCGGATTCCGCTGCTCGGCTTCAAGACGGGCGAGCCAGGTCTTCTTTTCTTCCGGCGTGTCGTCGTTGCCGCCATCAGTCTGATCGATCGGATATTGCCCCGCTTCCTCGGCCGGAATCTGATAGCACCATTTGGTGATTTCCTCGGGCAGGTTGTCAGCTTTCGGCTGCGAAGCGGCTCGCTTTCGAGCGGGGTGATCGGCGTAGGCATCCATGCAGCCGCTCGGAGCGTGAATGATCGTCACGCCTTCGGCTCGAGCCTTATTGACCGTTTCGTTCAATCGCGGCACGAACTGTTCGAGTCGCTTCACGGCATTCCAGCAGGTGTGCGAATCCCAGACGTCGCAGAGAATGAGAGCCGTCTCTTCGGGATTCCAGTTTTGTTCTTCAATCGTGCGATGAAACCGACCGGAACCGGGACTGGTCTCGTGCTGAGACCGGAGTTGCAGCTTCAACGGTTCCGCAATGGAAAGCGAAGCAGGCAGGAGAATGAGCGAAGTGAGCAGGAGCAGACGGCAGATCATGGGCAATCCCTCTTCTGAGTGTGGCAGGAGATTCGAGAATACCCGATCGGCCCAGCCGTTCCAAACGAACCGTCGGTTCGTTCCCCCGCCCGAGCAGTCCGGGATGGCACAGTGATTGATCTCGTTGGTGCGAAAGCAACAAGAGGCTTGTCTTACCGCTTCGCCAGCGGCTGGGCCGCTCCGAAAGAAACTTTCAGGCCCACCTCGGCCGGGAATCACGAGCAGTTCGACAAAGCTGGCCATTACTGAGGAATGTCGGGGCCGTTCGGTGACGAGTAACGTACGAAATTGAGTTCCGCTATTCCGGTCACTTTTCCCGGCTCGCAAACGTGGATAGACTGCTGAAATACGTGATCTTCCTGATCGATAATGAACGAAGAGTCAGATAGAAGAAGTAGAGTTTCATGACGTCAGCGACTGCAGCCGCACTTTCCTGGAATGAACTGGCCGACACGGTTCTCAATGGGGAAACGATCGATGAGGCGACCTGCCAGCGGATTCTCGATTGCCCGAACGAAGAGTTGCTCGGTCTGCTGCAGGCGGCTTACCGGATTCGGCGGCAGCACTTCGGCAATCAGGTTCAGCTCTACTATCTGAAGAACGCGAAGAGTGGTCTCTGCCCGGAAGATTGCGGCTACTGCTCGCAGTCGAAAATCTCCGATGCTCCGATCGAGAAGTATGCCTGGCTGAACGAAGAGCGTCTGCTCGCCGGGGCCAAGCAGGCCGCCGACAACAAAGCCAAGACCTACTGCATTGTCGCCAGTGGGCGGGGGCCGACGAACCGCGAAGTCGATCACGTCGCCAAAGTCGTTCGCCGCATTAAGGACGAACTCGGTCTGCACATCTGCTGCTGCCTGGGACTGCTCAAGCCGGAACAGGCTCAGACTCTGGCCGATGCCGGCGTGGACCGCATCAATCACAATCTGAACACCTCCCGCGAGTACTACGACAAGATCTGCACGACGCACACGTATCAGGACCGGATCGACACGCTGAAGATCGCTTCGGAAGCCGGAATGGAACTCTGCAGCGGTGTGATTGTCGGGATGGGCGAAACCGATGACGATCTCGTTCGCGTGGCGGGTGAACTTCGCGAACTGAACGTGAAGTCGATTCCCATCAACTTCCTGACGTCGATCGAGGGAACGCCGCTCGAGAACACGTCGGAACTGTCGCCGCAGAAATGCCTGAAAGCGCTGTGCCTGTTCCGCTTCGCGAATCCGACGACCGAAATCCGCATCGCTGGCGGTCGGGAAGTGCACCTGCGAACGCTGCAGCCGCTCGGCCTGTATCCGGCCAACTCGGTCTTCGTCAGCGATTACCTGACGACCAAGGGCCAGACACCATCGGAAGACTATCAGATGATCACCGACCTTGGTTTCGAGGTTGTCACGCAGGGATTTGAATCGGCTGAGTCGGAAGCGGTTCGTTAGGGCGGGCCGTTCACAGGAGCGGACGTTTGAACGAACCTCAGAAGGCGTCAGGCTTGGTGTGGCTTACCGTCGCGGTCTGTGTGCTCTACCTGGGCGCGGGGATCGGGACGCTGATCGCCGTCATCGTGACCCAATTCTTCTGAACCGGACGTCTTAACGCACAGTCATTTCCGTCTACAATGAATGTTGAGCTGTTTGAGGCTTAACATCGCTAATCCGCTATCGCAGCGGTTGACCATAGACCGGAAACTGAACGATGACGACTCGCTATTTCGAGACCGATCTGAACTGCAACAAGTGCGTGTCCAAGGTCACGCCTTTTCTCAATGACGATCAGGGGGTCGCCGAGTGGTCGGTGGATATCAATGATCCCCGCAAAGTGCTGAAGGTTTCCGGGGAGAACGTCAGTCCCGATCATATCTCCACGCTGGTAGAGCGATCAGGCTTCCATGTGAAGCGAGAACTGCCGGTCGATGAGCCGTCTCGCGAATCGACCGGACACACGCATCATAAGGAGCACGCGGAGTCCGAAGGCTTTCAGCTGAAAACGTACTATCCGCTGCTGTTGATCGTCGGCTTTCTGCTACTGGTCACGGGGCTCGTCGAATTCCGAGCAGGAGAATGGGCGACCATGCGGGCGATGTCGACCTTTATGGGGGGCTTCTTTCTTGCCTTCTCGTTCTTCAAGCTGCTCGACGTCCGCGGATTCGCCGATGCCTTCAAGTCCTACGATCTTGGAGCCCGACACGTTCCCGGCTATGCGATCGCTTATCCTTTCATCGAGCTGGCGCTCGGCATCGCCTATCTCACGAACTTCGTTCCGGTGGCCACGAACGCGGTCACACTGTTCGTGATGGTTCTGGGGCTGATCGGCGTCAGCAACGCTCTGTTCAACAAACGCACTATTCAATGTGCCTGTCTGGGCACGGTTTTCGACCTGCCAATGTCGAAGGTGACGTTCATTGAAGACGCCACGATGGCCCTGATGGCCGGAGCGATGTTGTGGCATCTGCTGGGGTAGAACCGAATTCGAAGGCGCGGTCGGATCGTTCGACTCTCTGAGAAGCCGGGGGGCCGAGCTACACCAGTTCTGGCAGCGGCTGATATTCCTGGTCGACGAGATACTGCGGGCGGCCGGCGAAGTCTTCGACCGTGATGGCGTGGGGATTGATCCCCATGAACTGATACAGCGAGGCGAAGACTTCACTGAAGTGGACCGGGCGATCGGCGATTGTGGCTCCGATGCGATCGGTGGCTCCGATGACCTGACCGGTGCGGAAGCCGCCGCCAGCGAGCAGTCCGCCCCCAACCTGAGGCCAGTGGTCGCGGCCGGCGTTGGCATTGATGCGAGGCGTGCGGCCGAATTCGCCCCACGCGACCACGGCGACATCATCCGCCATGCCGCGTTCGTGCAGTTCTTCAATCAGCGTCGCCAGTGCCTGATCGAACTGCGGCAGATGGGTTTTCTTCATGCCGTCGAAGTTGTTGCTGTGGAAGTCCCAGCGACCGAAGTTGAGTGTCACCACTCGAGCGCCGGCTTCAACAAGGCGGCGAGCCATGAGGAAATGCTCGGGATTCGTCGGGGCGCCGTCGCCGTAGTTCTTGGGGCTGCCGTTTTGTCCGTAACGGGCACGAACTTCAGCCGGCTCCTTCGAGATGTCGAGGGCATCGGCGAGTTTGCTGGAGGTCAGAATATCGAAGGCCTGCTGGTTGATCGTATCCATCCCGTCCATCATGCCTGAAGCATCGATGTTGCGGCGGAGGGTATCCACAGAGGCGAGCAGTTCCTTGCGGCGGGAGAGCCGCTCCCCGTCGATCTGGCCGAGCACCATGTCTTTCCGGGATGGCCCCGAAGGGCGAAACGCGGCGTGACCGACGCCGAGAAAGCCGGGGTGACCGGGCGAACCGTACGGAGGATGTCCGGTATCTGGCGACAGGCCAACGAAGGCGGGCACCGACGGATTGGTCGGCCCGAGCACCTTGGAAACGGTGGAGCCCAGTGACGGCCAGCCGCCCGGTGGCTGGTTGCGGGTCTCGCGGCCGGTGTAGCAGATAAACGAATCGTGAGCACCGTTGGGTGAACCATAGACCGAGCGGAGCGGCACGCATTTGTCCATGATCCGGGCCAGATTCGGCAGATGCTCGCAGATCTGCAGGCCGGGCACGCTGGTGTCGATGGGGCGGTATTCCCCGCGGATTTCCGAGGGAGCGTCCATCTTCATGTCGTACATGTCCTGATGAGCCGGGGCTCCGCACATGTAGATCATGATGATCGATTTTTGCGACTTCTGAATGCCGGCGGCGGCTTCGGCGGTAAGCAACTGCTGCAGGCTGAGCCCGCCCAGTCCGAGCGCTCCGATCTTGAGAGCATCTCTGCGGGAAACTCCGTCACACAACGTCTTACCGTGGCCCGTAATCTTGAGCATTTGTCAATCCTGTTCAGGAGGCGAGGACTTCATGGAAGTCGGTATCAGGACGCTCGTTGGTGCGGCAGGCAAAGCCGGCGGGACCTTCACATTACCAGTTAGATCGGCAATATTCAATGTGATGCTGGGGAGAATCCCCCCGGGATGGAGAATGCGGATCGCTTCATGAAAGACTCACAAAAGGCCGGAGAGACCGCATTTCGAGGGGCAGGCAGGGCTTATGCGTCAGCCCGGTCGTGCAGGGCCCCGGTTGTCAAAACGAAAATCTTGAATCGATCTTGACCTGTTCTGGAAATTCCACGAGATTTCCGCGCCACACTCGCCGCAGGATCGCGCGAACTGCCCGTCTCTTCACGCAATTCATCCTGTGGATCCTCCTTTCTGAAGATAACAGGGACTGATCGTGAATCCTGTATTCATCGCACTACCGGCGATCGTCTTTGCGATCCCCTTCGCTGTCGAAGCCGGCGTAACTACGGAATCTCCCACCAGCACCGCGGACCGCGCGTCTCGGCCGACGTACTTCGGTCTCCACGAGGAGTTCGAGGTCGTGATCCGTGGGCAGACCCCACAAACTTACGATCTGGGCCCCGGCGCACAGCCGCAGGCTGCTCCGTTCGATCCCAATGCCGCTGGTGTTTACGGGGGTGGCGGTGTTTACGGCGGGGGGGCGCCAAGTCCTTACGGTCAGCCTCAGGCTGTTCCCGGCTACGATCCCTTCATGGCCTCGCCGTATGCAGGAGCAGGGGGCGATCCATTTGCCGGCCCGCAGGGCTACGGCGTTGTTGGACCCCAGCCAGTCCGCTTCGGCTGGACGACCCATTACGACTTCGCGTACATCTCCAATGCCGATCTGGAAGACGATCCGACCAACCCCGGTGGACCGGGCGATGTCACCGTCTATGAGTACGACATTCGCTTCGACAATGTCGTGCAGTCGCCGACGGGCTGGATCTGGAAGCACTCTCCCGAGTTGAACTTCACTCAGATCGATTTCAACAACATCGAAGAAACACGGCTGCCGGTCGCGACTCAGAACGGACTGGCCCGCATCTCCGACAACTACTACCGCATTGGCTATCGTTTCGAGACGACCTCACCCCAGATGGGACCAGTCAGCTATCGGTTCGGTTTCACTCCAGCCGTAGCGACGGACTTCCAGCGTCAGCTGAATTCGCAGGCCTGGAACTTCGATGCCGACGCGACGGCGTACTTCCGCACCTCGCCGAACTGGATGTGGGTCCTCGGGGTTCTGTACTGGGACCGAGCCGAAGATCATATCCTGCCGAACGCCGGGGTGGTCTGGAATCCGAACGAGTTCTGGGAAATCCGAGCGACCTTCCCGAAGTCGCGGGCTGAAGTCTTCGTCGGCACGCCGATGGGAGTTGCCACCTGGCTGTATGCCGGAGCCGAATACGACATTCAGTCGTGGCAGGCAGGCGAAGTCGATGGCAGCGATCCTCAACTGCAGATCGAAGAGTGGCGAGCCTTCGCCGGGCTTCGCTGGGAAGCCTGCACCTGGGAATCGTATCTTGATTTCGGCTATGCCTTCGATCGGAAGTGGAGCGTGCACGGTCTGAGCAGCGTTGCCCCGCTGCACCCGGATGACGCCTTCATGATTCGTGCCGGGATTGAATTCTAAATCACTTTGACCTTCTCGCTCTGGGTTTAATTTATGTCGACCTCTCCTGCGGCCATCATTCTTGCAGCCGGCAAGAGCACCCGAATGAAATCGGAACTTCCCAAGGTGCTGCACAAAGTGTGCGGCAAGCCGATGATTGAGCATGTGCTCGACGCCGTACGGCAGACGGGAGTTTCAAAGATCGTGGTTGTCGTCGGACACAAAGCCGAGCAGGTCAGTGGAGCTCTCGATCATCACGACGATGTCGAGTTTGCTCTCCAGGAAGAACAAAAGGGAACCGGTCACGCCGTGATGATGGCCGAAGTCGCCCTGCGTGATCACACGGGACCCGTTCTCGTTCTCGCCGGCGACACGCCGTTGCTGCGAGGCGATTCGCTCAAAGGCCTGCTCGATGAACAGCAGCAGAACAATGCGGCCTGTGTCGTCGGCACAGCCGTGACAGCCAACAACGCCGGCTTGGGCCGCATCGTCCGCGATGATTCCGGCAAGTTCCTGCGAATCGTCGA
Source organism: Planctomycetaceae bacterium (assembly GCA_017795105.1). Taxonomy (GTDB): domain Bacteria; phylum Planctomycetota; class Planctomycetia; order Planctomycetales; family Planctomycetaceae; genus Rubinisphaera. The sequence continues at coordinate 1,879,399 of CP051247.1, read as the reverse complement.
ACACAAAGACGCCTCACCCGAAGAACTGCTGATCGAAGAGATCAACACCGGTTGCTTCGCTTTCGATGGCCCCGAGTTGTTCAACGCATTGAAAGAACTCCGGCCCGAAAATCAGCAGGCCGAGTACTACCTGACCGACTGTGCCGAGATCCTGCTGAAGCAGGGCAAAACCGTCCTCGCCGCCGACCGCCTCGACATCCAGGAAGCCATGGGCGTGAATACCCAGGATCAACTGGCCGAAGTCGAAGGCGTCATGAAACAACGCAAAGCCGGTTGAGCAATCAACAGAAGTTGAACGCAATGTCGGGCCCGCTGTGCGGACGCGTATTGCGCTTCGCTCGAAGAATCCGGTCTCATTGTTTCGGCGTCGCGCCATGGAGCAATGAGGCTTAATTCTGCGTCGCACCCTACGGGTTATCTTCCGAGGATCCTGGCGGTTCCACCGGAGTGGAGTAGGGTGCGTCTTGACGCACCAAGTCAACAAGCACCGTAGGCCATCCTGTTCGTAACAACGCGGGCAGAACTTTGCTTCAGTATCTTTGAACGGCCAGCGATCTTCTGGTCGGATCTTCGATCCGATGGTGCGTCGAGACGCACCCTACTGGAGGGGCGCAATGTAGGGTCCGCTGTGCGGACGCGTATTGCGTTTCGCTCGAAGAATCGCGGTCTCATTGTTTTGGGAACGCTTGCTGGAGCAACGAGACTCGACTCTGCGTTGCACCCCCATTGCGCGTCCGCAGAGCGGACCCTACGGAAGTGGACCCTACGGGTTATCTTCCGAGGATCCTGACGGTTCCACCGGAGTTGAGTCTTTCGACGGTATCCCGCCAGAGCTGGTTTTCGAAGTGGCGGAAGATCTGCGGGCGGGCGTCTTCCAGGCTGAGCTGGCCGGAGATGACTTCGTCGATGTGCAGTAGATGCACGCCGTACTGGCTGCGGAACGGCTCGCTTATCGAACTTTCTTCCGTACTGAAGGCGGCTTCCGCAATCTCCTTCGGCATCTGACCGGTGTAGGCAAACGTGCCGATCTTGCCGCCGTTCTCTGCGCTGGGCGATTCTGAATGTTTGCGGGCGGCTTCGGCGAAGGTGAGTTCCCCGGCAGCGATTTTTTGGCGAAGTGCGTCCAGCTGCTTCCGTTTCTGCTCGGCGTCAGCAGACGATGCGTCTTTCGGAAGTGCCAGGAAAATCTGGCTCGCCGTGACTTTGGTGCCGTCGAGTCTGGTGCGATTCTTGTCGAAATGAGTTCGAAGCTGCTCCTCGGTTACCACCTGCCGGACATAGCGTTGCCACGCCAGGGAAAGGGCGAGTTCGTCTTCGAGGTCCTTCCGGGTAATCTGCAGTTTTTCGAGAGCGGCTTCTGGGGAACCTTCCTGAGCCAGAATGCGGTCGACGACTTTCATCTGGCTTTCGAGTTGGGACTTCGGAGCGGTTACGCTCCGTGAGCGAAGGAACTGCCGAATGAGACTGCGTTCGACGAGTCGATCGAGCATGGTCGAATAGGTATCGGCCGAGCTGTCCTGCAGAATGCCCCGCATGGCGAGGGCCTGCTTCACGTTCTCATCGGTAATTCGCTGACCGTTGACCATCGCCACGACATCCGGCTGGAACGCGGCTGGAGTCTCGACGGACGGCATGAACAGGCAGGCCGTGAGGCAGACAGCGGCGATCCAATGGCAGGTCGGGAACGGGACTGGCATTCAATCCTCCTGTTTGATGGTCTTGAAAACTCGGCCGGCTTTCGGGGCTCCCCTATTGCCGACGTTGGATCAAAATAACTACAATCTCTGATGCGTTCCAGCACGGCTGGAGTTTCAGCGAAATCACTCAGGACAGAGGGCCGATATGCGACGGGACGTGGCGCTGATTCTCGCCGGCGGGAAAGGAACCCGCCTCGAACCGTTGACACGCGACCGGGCCAAGCCGGCCGTTCCCTTCGGAGGAAGTTATCGCATTATCGACTTTACGTTGTCGAACTGTCTCAACAGTGGACTCCGTCGCATTCTTGTCCTCACGCAGTATAAGGCGGCCAGCCTCGAACGTCATATCAATCAGGCCTGGCGATTTCTTTGCCGCGAACTCGACGAGTATGTTGATGTCCTTTCCCCCCAGCAGCGGCTCGACGACCAGTGGTATCAGGGCACGGCTGACGCTGTCTACCAGAATATCTACACGATCGAAAAGACCGAAGCCGACAACATTCTGATTCTCTCCGGGGATCACATCTACAAGATGGATTACTCCGAAATGCTCGACCGGCATGTCGAGTCGGGAGCAGATGCCACGATCGCCTGTCTGCCGGTTTCTCTTCGCGAAGGACGGGACTTTGGCGTGATGTCGGTCGATGGCGACGGACGAGTCACCGAGTTTCACGAGAAGCCTCAGGAGCCGCAGTCGCTGCCCGACGACCCGGATCATTGTCTGGCCTCGATGGGGGTTTACGTTTTCAAGGCCGACTTTCTGTACGAGCAACTCTGTCACGATGCCACGATTCGCGACAGTTCCCGCGACTTCGGGAAGAACATCATTCCGCGGATCATCAACGACCACCACGTGCAGACGTTCCCGTTCAAGGATAAGAATACCGGCAAGTCGGCCTACTGGCGGGATGTCGGCACGCTCGATTCGTACTACGCGGCGAACATGGATCTGATTTCCGTCGATCCTCAACTGAATCTGTACGATCAGAGCTGGCCGATCCGCAGTTATCAGCCTCTTTCACCGCCACCGAAGTTTGTGTTCGCTCAAACCGACGGCGAGACGCCCCGCGTCGGCACGGCTCTCGACAGTCTCGTCTGCTCAGGCTCCATTCTTTCCGGCGGACGAGCCGAACGGTCGATTATTTCGGCCAATGTCGTCCTGCACAGCTGGGCGAGTGTCGAAGATTCGATCCTGTTCGATCACGTCGAAGTGGGACGTCACGCCAGAGTCCGGCGGGCCATTATCGACAAGGGGGTTGTCATCCCGCAGGGGATGACCATTGGCTACGACCCGGAACAGGATCGTCGAAACGGCTTCACGATCACAGAAGAGGGAGTGGCCGTCATCGGCAACGTCGGCGACCTCGCCGAGTTCTGCATTTGAGCTTCCACTCAAGCGATGCAGCGAAAGCATCCCTGAGCAAGCTCGATGAGAGTCTATGGGGCCTTGCATGATCATCCGTTATCTGTCCCGGACCCGCAAAGTTTAACCAGATTCTCCAGTCTCCCCGTGACGAGTGTGCGAAGGCGTTCGGACTGCATGCATTTTGCAGGAAAATTGGATTTCGCCTGCGCGAGGTCGATATACTTAATGGGCAAATATGCTGGGGCGCGGAAAGTGCGCAAGGTCTGTCGTGTTGAGCAACGGCCTTCGCGGGGATTCCTGAACGTCTCTGGCGGTCGCGGTTTGTGAACTGGCAGCGAGATCTCGCTGCGGGGCACGGCTGCGGAACACTCAACGAGAAAACGCGAGACGGACGTCAGGAAGCCGGGGCCGAGCCGATGCCGCTGAAAACTGAAGAAGTTGAAGAGCCCGTGCTCAATCTGACGCCGATGATCGACATCGTGCTGTTGCTGATCATCTTCTTCATGGTCGGAACCCGCTTTTCGGACGCGGAACGTCAATTCGAAATCGAACTGCCGACCGTCTCCAATGCACTGCCGTTGAGCGATTTACCCGATGAGATCGTCGTCAGTATTGCTCAGTCGGGCGAGATGTATCTCGGCGAGAAGCCGATCACGATTGAAGAGCTCGCGATCCAGCTGCAGCAGGCGAAAGAACGTTATGCGGACCAGTCGGTCATCGTTCGTGGCGATGCGGCTGGCGAATATCAGAATGTGATGGATGTTCTTGCCGTCTGCCATCGTGTCGGCATCACGAATCTGTCGCTGGCCAACCGGGTTGCTGAGGAGGATGGTTCTTGAAGACCTATCTCTCCGATTTCTACGTCTGGGTGGCCGGTCATTTGAACGTTCCGGCGGATGCTGTTGAGCAGTGGCTCTGGGGCGGTCTCGTACTCGGATTCATCTTCTCAGCGGTCCATCTGCTGACGATGCTCGTGACCCGCTGGGGCGATCACCACGCTTCGTCGAAGTCGCTGCTCTTCTCGGTGTTGATCCACCTGAGTTCCGGCGTCGGCGTAATTGCACTGGCACCTGCTCCGGTGCGCGAGAAAGTTGCCCGGGACCTCGAACCGATCCGCATTCAGGATGTCGTAATTGCCGGCACGCATCAGACACGAACCGACGAGGCCGGCAATACGCCGATCTGGGAATCGGTTCCTTCGCTCAAGAATCCGATTCAGTCACGGATGGAGCGGGAAGAGTTCAGCACGACCCCCTCGGTGGCTCCCGAGCGAAAGGTCGATGAACCGGTTAGTCTGACGCCGGAACTGCCCGAGTTTCAGCCGATCAGGAAACCCCAGGAGGAGCGCCCTGAACTTGCCATGGCGGCTCCAACGCCCCGTGAGATGTCGGCGGCGACCCTTCCCGAAATCGAATCTCCCGAGCTTCCACCGATTCCCTCGCCCGATCCGCAGGGAACCGATGCCGATGCCCCTGACCGCACCCGGACTCAACTCCCGCGGAGTATGGTTCAATCGGAAGAGGTTCAGCGGCCCGAGGCCGGAGGCAGCGATCGCATCGCCACCAGTTTTATGGAGCAGCAGCGACTTCGCGTGCCCGATATCGAACGCGGTCCGCGTCCTGAGCTGCCGAATCAGGGCGATATCGCCGAAACCGTGGAGCGACGACAGACGCCTCAGCAGGCGGCTCCTGATGAGATCCTTTCTGGCGAACAGATGGTGTCCGGCGAGGGAGCCTCGCAGCCGAACATGACTGAGAATCGAGTGCCGACGCGATCACAGCGAACAGGGGATGCGCCGGCCAACGAGATGACGACTCCATCGCGAAATGCCGGACCTCTCCCGGAAACGAGCCTCGAACCGGCTCCCGCCATGCCCGCTCCTCGCTTGCCCGGCGAGGAAGAGGTCCCACGACTGGCCGATCTCCCGGCTCCCAATTTTGATGCAGTCCGCCGCGATCAGTCCGCGGAAATCCCCGCGACGTATCGGTTGCGCGATTTGGCCCGTCGGAAAGAAATTGCCCGGCAATACGGCGGAACCGATGCGTCGGAAGAAGCCGTCGAGCGCGCGCTGGGCTGGCTGGCGAGCATTCAGGAAGTGGACGGTCATTGGGACGGCTCCAAGTGGGGCTCGGGAAAGATCGAGATCGACGAGCAGGGGATCGATCGTCAAAAAGCGGGCGTGGAAGCCGACACCGGTTTGACGGCTCTCACCATTCTCGCGTTCCTCGGAGCAGGCTACACCCAGGAAGAGGGGAAGTACGCCGCCAACGTCTCCAAGGCCATCCAGTGGCTGATCAGCCAGCAGCGGGAAGACGGCTACCTCGGCGGCAAAGCGACCCGTTATGCCGGTATGTACTGTCATGGCATGGCGACCTACGCGCTGGCCGAGGCGTACGGGATGCAGAACGAACGCCGTGTCGATGATGGACTCAGTCAGGCGGTGATGAAGGGCGTGCAGTTCACGATCGCCATGCAGAATGAGAACGATGGAGGCTGGCGCTATCTGCCCGACTGGTCCGGCGACATGAGCATGTTCGGCTGGCAACTGATGGCCCTCAAGAGTGCCGAGATCGCTGGGGTTGCCATCCCGGAAGACGCTCGCAAACTCATGATCAAGTTTCTCGTCGATCGCTCACTCGGCGAACGCAAAGGGCTGGCTGCCTATCACCCGGAATACGGTCCAGAGATTACGGCTTCGATGACCGCCGAGTGCCTGTTCTGCAAGCAGATGATGGGCATCCGCCGCAGTAACCCGGCCAGTCAGGAAGCCGCCGACTATCTGCTCGCAGAAGAGAATGCTCCCAAAGCGATCGAGCCAAACCTGTACTACTGGTATTACGGCACGCTGGCCATGTACCAGTACGGCGGTGCCGAATGGGAGAAGTGGAACGAACTCGTTCGTGGACTGCTCATCGCCAAACAGCGAAAGTCGGGAGCCCTGGCTGGTTCCTGGAACCCCGACGGCCCATGGGGCGGCTACGGCGGCCGCATCTACTCCACCGCCCTGGCCACACTCTCACTCGAAGTCTACTACCGCTTCCTGCCGCTCTATCGAATCGGCGACACAGTCGAAGAGTAGGGTCCGGTCAACGCGCGAGTAGGGTCCGCTGTGCGGACGCGGAATGCGTATCGCTCGCAAAATGCGTTGTCAGGAAGCGTTAAAATTCAGCGATCTTTGAAGCACAGGAAGATGATTGGGGTAGGACCGCATATTCCGCGTCCGCACAGCGGACCCTACGATTATTCGCCGGCGTCTTTTACGTTTGAAACCGTGTCCGGCTCGTGAGAACTTCCCCAATTCGGTGAATAGACGCCTCTTCGCACCCAGCGAGTGAATGATGAGTTCGGCCAGTCCTCTGGAGTGGACACATAGCCGTGCTTCACCGGATTCCAATGCGTGTAATCGAAATGGGCGTCGAAGTCGTCTTCGTCGTTAATTGTGTGTTCCCAGAATCGCCGTTGCCAGACTCCGCGTCGTCGATGGCGTTCCTGGGATCGTGAAACGGCGACTTCCGCTCCACCCATTTCCAGATAGCGTTTGGTGAACTCCTTCTTGATCCATGCCCAGTAAGTCGAGTATTGATCATCTCCCCGGGAAAGCGTCAAGATTGCATGCAGGTGATCGGGCAGAACGACAATGGCGTCAATTTCAAAATGCCATCGTTGCGTTGCTTCGCGAAGCACATCTCTTAAGAGATCAACGGCCCAGGTCTGCTTAAAGACGGGCTGATTGCGAGCGGTCTTCAGTGTAAAGAAATACGTGCCGCCAGCAATGTGAGCTCGTCGATAACTGGGCATGGATCTACCCGAGTGGATTTACGGGGTGATGACGATGTGGGCTTTGGATCCCAATCGAATCTTGTCTTGTAGCTATTCCACGACTCCACGTACGACAATGGTGCATAAACTAAATCGACAAACGTAGGGTCCGCTGTGCGGACGCGTAATGCGTGTCGTTCGCAGAATGGGTTGTCAGGATGCGTTAGGGATTGAGCGATCTTTGAAGTACAGGAAGATAAATGGTATTGGATCGCACAATCCGCGTCCGCACAGCGGACCCTACTTGGCTGGAACCCCGATGGCCCCTGGGGCGGCTACGGCGGCCGCATCTACTCCACCGCCCTGGCCACACTCTCACTCGAAGTCTACTACCGCTTCCTGCCGCTATATCGAATCGGCGACACAGTCGAAGAGTAGGGTCCGGTCAACGGTCGCGCTTCAACACGATCTTCTCTCCATTCCAAATCTTCGCGGGGCCGTCGGAGGGGAGCTTCTGGATGCTTTTGCCTTCGGGAATTTCAAGTCCACTCAGGTGGAAGGTGTTGTCGGGCAATGGGCCATTGAGAGAGTGGATGACGAGGTGGCCGCGTTCGACCATTGTTTTGTGATTGCCGCCGGTGAGTGTCGTCTCGTAGCGAACCGGGAAATAGAGACCGGAGTCTTCCCACTCTTCCACGTCCAGATCGACCTGCCAGGTTAACTGGTTTACTGGGGAGTGGAAGCGAAGTCGGAGGGGAGCGTAATCGAGCGATTCCGCGAACCACAGGTCGCATTCGACACCGCTTTCGAGATCGAAACTGACTTTGTCGCAGTTGCAGCCGTTGACTTTGTCAGCAACAAGTTCCTTCTCGGTTGCCGCGAGTTTGAAGAGGCAATCAATGGCCTCGGCGGCCAGCGGGCCGGACGTCTGGAAGCCGAGGGAGCGGAGATCGTAACGCCGCGATTCTTCCTCCCAGTCAGGAACGGTCCGGTCAGGATCGTTGTCGACCGTGATGGCCCGTTGTCTCGGGCCTTCGATATTGCAGAAGACGATCGACTGTCGCGGCGAGTTGACGATCCTCAACCAGAAGTGGGAACTCTTCAATCCTGGAAAGCGATCGACGGCTCGGTAGGGATACTGCATATCGACTCGGATCTGGTCGCCGTAACGGTAAAAGCGGGCATGCTCCGCCAGCCCCTGCACATTCTTCTCGCCGTAGTTCATCGTCAGCTCGATGTCGTACGAAGTGATCTTTTCTCGATTGGCGATCGCACGGGCAATGATCTCGTCGGCAGTCAGATCGTCTGCAGCGACGGGAGGAATCATACCGGCGCAAACAAGGGTGATGAGAAGACTGAGGAGAATGCGTTTTCGAGAGCGAGACATCGCTTCACCTGTTCAGAGACGGAAAAGTTATGCGAGTGGCATGTACAGATCGTACTGGCGAAGTGTCTTTCCTGTCGATGCGGATCTTGCTGTGCTGTCGGTCGCGGCGGGGGCGTTCGCTACATTTCGGGCCCGAAATTTGTCACAATCCCGGCTTGAATTGTGGTGATCGGAAACGTTTTCAGAAGCAGGTTAAGGACAGATGGCAAAGCAACTTATTTCCAGTGGTTCGGCTTGGGAAGGCAAGATTGGTTACTCGCGAGCCGTGCGGATTGGTAATGTCGTGCACGTGTCGGGGACGACGGCAACGAACGAGCAGGGTGATGTCGTCGGGATTGGCGAACCCGCCGAGCAGGCTGCATACATTCTCGAGAAGATCGAAAGCGCTCTGAAGGATGCCGGGGCTTCGATGTCGGATGTGGTGCGGACGCGGATGTATGTCACGCGGATCGATGACTGGGAAGCGATCGCTCTCGCTCACGGCAAGCACTTCGGCGAGATTCGCCCGGCGACGACGATTGTCGAAGTGAGCCGGCTGATCAATGCCAATCATCTGGTTGAGATCGAAGCGGAGGCAGTGGTCGAAGGCTGACCGCGCGAGCTCAGGGCATAAAAAAAGGCGGACTGCATCGTGCAGACCGCCTTTTCCCTTGGGGAGTGTCAGGTTTTGCCATCGGGGATCAGATTGAAATCGGGAGGAGCAGTTTCCGAGCTGACTTGGTGGACCAGTTCGCTGCGTGAGTTGTACCTGGCCGGGATGTACATCTCGCCAACCGGAGTCGGTTCGCCATTGCTGTGATCGAACTTTCCGGGAATCAATCGCGAGGCGATGATTTCGACTCGCATTTTTCCGGGAAGGCTTTCGATCGTAAAGGATCCATTGGCAATCGGGGCGCTGTAGACGCGGCCTTCGCCATCAAGCATTCGAAAGGTAATTCGTCCCTCTTTCAACGGAGCCCCTTCCCAGTGAACGGTCCCCGAAGTTTCGAACATTTCAGGACCGTCGGAGGAACTGCAGCCCGTCAGACCGGTCACGGCTGTGACCGCAAACAGCAGCAGTGTCATCGGAGTTTTCACGTTCAGTCTTCCTGAGTGCGGGAATGAGCGGACAGATGCGATTGGAGCATGGAGTTGGCGATTCGATCACAATTCGGTTGAGCAATATGCTCTAGAATTCGCCGAGGACTTCTCCATCCTGAATCTGTCCCAGGTAGCGGAAGGTGAGTCGGTCGATGTTCTCGGAGATGAATCGGGTCGATCCGTCGGCCAGAGCGAACTGAGCTCCGCCGTCGTGATAGCTGCGGGAAAAGTTGTAACGGCCGGCGAGTCCATCGGCGTTACCGTTCTCGCAGGGAGAGTTCGGAAACGTCGTACTCTTGCAGGAGTAGACACGGTCGGGAACCGACGTGTTTGGCGTTTCGGCTGTCGAAAAACCGAAGGAGCCGTGTGGAGCTCCTCCCCAGTAGCCGCCGAGACCGCCCCAACTGCCACCCGTCGATCCGCGGATGATCCCTTCACCCCACATCAGCGTGTTGGAGGTTCCATCGCGGACATCCCGGAATTTCGTGGACGAACTTCGGTAGAACAGGCCGGTGGTCTTACTTCCGGTCAGCCCAATCGGAATCCCGCTGGAGTCGACGTCGCCGCCGGCACAGACCACGTAGTTGCCCTGGAAGCCATTGTCATTGCCGCAGCCACCCGTGGCGGGGCCAGCCGGATCTGAGGGGCACATGTAAACGTCGACCGGGATTCCGGCCAGCGACTTGGGGATGTAGAAGACATACTCTGTCTCATCGGCTTCGTAGAGATCCGACAGAGCTCCCTGTTCGATGAACGGTAGCAAGCGGTGGAAGAAACACTCCCGACGATGCGTCGCTCCGGCAACTTCCTGCTGCCAGCCGTACGGGAAGACCGAATGGGCGTCGTGATAGTTGTGCATGGCCAACGCGAGCTGCTTGAGGTTGTTTTTGCAGGACGATCGGCGAGCCGCTTCACGGGCCTGCTGCACGGCGGGCAGCAGCAGGGCAACAAGAATGGCGATGATCGCAATCACGACCAGGAGTTCGATCAGGGTGAAAGCTCGACGGCGAAGGCGTCCGGACAACAGTTTCATCTCAACGTCCATAATGAATTCCTGGAAAGAATGTGTTGAGGAAGGATCTTGTCGCGAGGGTTCGAGGCAGGATCTTGAGGAAACGCTCTTCCTCGTTCCAAGGCATATGGCGTGCCAAAGCGATCTGCGTCGGGCTCATCCGCCAGAACGCTGTCGTAGGCCCTTGAAAACCAAGACTTTTCAGGAACGAAGCCGCAATGACCTCTCTCGAGAGAGTCAAGGAATGTCGATGCGTTGGCGGAAAGATGGGGAGCGAGCAGGCACACACCGCACAGCGGGCAGGCAACGTAAACAGTGTTCAGTAGGTGGGTTGTGTTTACGCTGATCGCGGTTGAGGCGTCGGGGACAGGCCCTGCAAGAGACGTCCCGACAGTTGACTATTGGCAGGGGGCTGCCTTCATGACAAAGCTCTCAGGCCCAGTCCTCTTCGAGTTCCTGATTGAGTTCGAACCACTCTTCTTCCAGGGTTGCGATCTCGTCTTTCAGCGCTTCCATTTGCTCGTGGACTTCCTGAGCTTTCTTCGCGTCGGTCAGCGTGACGAAGGTCTTCTGCAAGTCCTGTCGCTGTTCGTCGAGCGTGGCGATCTTCTTCTCGATTTTGTTGAGCTGCTTGCGAGGATCCTTGGAGCCTTTTTTCCTCTTCGGCTTTCCAGCTTTCGGAGCCGGTCCGCCGGAAGACGCTGGCACACCCGTCCGCTCGGCTTCGTGATCGTCGATTTCTTTTTCGACGCGATACAGGTAGGTCTCGTAATCGCCGGGGTAGTCGGCAACGTGGCCATCTTTAACTTCAATCACCTGCGAGGCGATGCGGCGAACGAAGTGACGATCGTGGCTGGTAAAGATGATCGTGCCTTCGTAAGTGAGCAGGGCATCGGCCAGCGCTTCGAGCGTTTCCACGTCGAGGTGGTTGCCCGGTTCGTCGAGAATCAGCACGTTGCACTTGCTGAGCAGCAGGCCGGCCAGACAGAGTCGAGCCCGCTCGCCCCCGCTGAGCACCCTGATCGGCTTCTGAATCAACGGACCACGGAACAGGAAGCTGCCGGCGACGTCGAGCACCTGCTGTGTTGTCACTTCGACCGCCGACTCGCTCTCCAGGTACTGCTGGACCGTCCAGTCCTGCGGCAGCGACGTGTAAACGTGCTGAGCATAGACGCCGATGTCGCAATTATGCCCCCAGCGCGGTTCGCCATCGATGGCGCTCAGCGAACCGACGATCGTTCGCAGCAGCGTTGTTTTTCCCTGCCCGTTGTCCCCGACCACCGCCGTGCGGGAACCATGATCGATCTCGAACGAAACATCGTTGGCGACAACGTGATCGGGATAGCCGATCGAGATGCCTTCACATCGCAGAGCAGGCCCCTTCCGAGCCGTGACCTGCGGCACGCGGATACGGACGCGTGTTTCGTCTTCTTCAATGTCGATCAGTTCAAGCCGATCGAGCTGCTTGGCTTTGTTGCGGGCCTGAGCGGCGGTGCTGGCGCGAGCCCGGTTCTTGTCGATGAAGCGTTCAAGCTGCTTCATCTTGGCCTGAGTCGCCGCGTTAACCCGTTCGTCGTGTTCCCGCTGGACGGCTTTCGCTTCGAGGAACTTCTCGACGTTCCCTGTGTACATCGTCAGTTCGCCGCGCGACAGTTCCAGCGTGTGCGTGCAGGTTGCTTTAAGGAAGCCCCGATCGTGGGAAACGATCAGACAGCCCGCCTTGAAGTGCCGCAGGAAGTGTTCGAGGAGAATCTGCGTTCGGAGATCCAGGAAGTTCGTCGGTTCGTCGAGGACAAGCAGATTCGGGTCGTGCAGGAGCAGAGAAGCCAGCTTCACGCGGGTCTGCCATCCGCCCGACAGTTCTTTGACGGGACCTTCGAGATAGTCGCCCTTGATCTCGAACTCAGCCGCGACTTCGCCGCATTTCCAGTCGGGTTCTCCGGAATCCCGCATCAGAAAATCGAGTGCCGACTCTCCGGGCTCGAACGGATCGTGCTGCTGCAGATAGCCGACCCGAAGATTCGGGTGGCGAATGACCTCGCCCCGATCGAGCTCTTCCTGGCCGAGCAGGATACGACACAGGGTCGATTTCCCGGCTCCATTGCGGCCGATGAAACCGACCTTGTCGCCGGATTTCAGAGCCACGCTGGCGTGATCGAGAAGAGTTTGAGAGCCGTAGCTCTTGGTGGCGTCTTGAAGTTGCAGCAGAACGGACATGGAAGGAAACTGGCCAGGTGAACGAGGGTCGATGTCGAGCGAGTGGAATGGTATCCCGAACGCAGGACGCCGTCATCAGCATCCTGCTGGGAATTGGCAGGAAATCCCAACAATCGCTGGGTCGAGGAGCACAGTGGAGAGCCCGAAAACGTCTTCTCCACGGGATCGGCATCAAGGGATGATGTCGAAGATGCACTGCTGGACAGGCCGGCAGTGCATCTCTCGGTGCAGTTCTAAGCGCGGTTCGACCTTAGTGGTCGTCTTCCTTGTGCGGACCCATCTGTGTGATGAGGTAGTTCTGAATACCGACTTTTTCGATCAGTTCGAGCTGAGATTCGAGCCAGTCGACGTGTTCTTCGGACTGAACAAGAATCTTGTCGAGCAGATCGCGGGTGCCGGGATCGTTCTCGTCGTAGCAGATCTTGATGGCTTCGCGATAGGTTTCACAACCCTTCATTTCGAGAGCCAGATCGTACTCGAACTGGGTTTTGACATCGTCGCCGACGCGAATGACGTCGTAGCGGGCGATCTCGGGCACGCCTTCGAGGAAAAGAATGCGGTCGATGAGCCACTCGGCGTGCTTCATCTCCCCAATCGATTCCTCGTAGTGCTTGGCACCGAGGATATGCAGAGCCCAGTTCTGGCACATTTTCGCCTGGATGAAGTACTGGTTGATGGCGGTCAGTTCGATGGTCAGACCGGCATTCAGAGCTTCGATTACTTTGGGGCTCCCCTTCATCACCTACTCCTCAATCGTTGAAAAAATCCTGTTTAATGCACAACGATTGTAGAGCAATGCCAGGCGGTCGCCAACCGTGTGCAGGCCCGAACAGAGGCTCTCAACCCTATAAAACAGGGATTGAGAACGGGTCTCACCGCAAACTTAATGTAATGTTTGCAACGGAAACAAGATTTCCAAAATTCTCTTCACCGCCGGTCGGGGTTGCGATACATTCCCGTTCCTGCACGACAGGCAACCTTTCCTTTCCGCCTGTCGGTCCAATCACAAACGAAACGTTTCCGCTCGCCCTGAGCGGTCCGATTCTCCCCTCCCTGAATCACTCATCCAACTGCCCATCTTCTAGTTGATGCACGCGCCTGTCTGCATCGATGGCGAAGGAGTTCCTCCCCATGAAGTGGATCCGTTACACCCTGCTTTGTTCCTGCTGCGTACTGGCCGTCAGCCAGGTCGCCTGTACCGGCGTGCCTCGACGTCATCTCCGCATGAGTCAGCATCGTGCGATGCGTCTCTATGCCGAGAACCAGGAATTGATGAATGAGAACGGTACGCTGGCCATGCAGTCGTACCAGTCTCAGGAAGCCATGAATGCGATGGCCCAGGAGCATCAGATGCTTTCTCAGCAACTGGCTCAGGCCCAGCATAAGCTCGACATCTCCAACCAGCGTCTGGCTAACCTGTCGAGCGAACGGAGCGAGCTGCATGCCCGTTACAAGAACCTGCTGATTCGCTCGCGAACGCAGCAGAGCCCGCTGTCGGAAGAAGCAACCCGTCGCTTCCAGGAACTGGCCCGGCGTTATCCCGACTTCGAATTCGATCCGATCACCGGCGTGAGCAAGTTCCACTCGGACATTCTGTTCTCCTCCGGAAGTGCCAACCTGCGGGAGTCGGCCTCGCCGCTGTTGCGGGATCTGGCTCAGATCATGAACGATGGTCCGGCTCGGAACTTGAACCTGCTCGTCGTTGGACACACCGATGACCAGCCGATTCACAACGCCGGCGTGAACCATCCGACGAACTGGCACCTGTCGACCAACCGGGCCAACTCGGTGTTGATGGCTCTGAAAGAAAGCGGCATTTCCGATCATCGTCTCGGAGCAGCTGGTTACGGCGACACCCAGCCACTCGTGCCGAACACGAACAGCCACGCCCGTCAGCGAAACCGCCGCGTCGAAATCTTCGTTCTGGCTCCCGACGCCGTAGTCGCCGGCTGGGATCCCCGACACGTCAGATAATCAGAACGTGAAGCACATAAAAAGCGTCGTGAGTGCAGACTCGCGACGCTTTTTTCGTTGGGTGGTTACAGTGCTCGTCGCTCCACACAGGGTGCCACTGGCGTCTCGCCAGTGGAGCTGGGTTTCTCTGCCGATGTCGAGTGATTGAGAGAACGATCTACTGGGGCGGGCTCTATCAGATTAGCTCGTCAAAGAAGAATCGCACTGGCGAGACGCCAGTGGCACACGAAGTGCGAACGGTACCCAATCCCAATCCCAACCCGAAACGTCAGTGAGGGCAGGTGGTATCGGTCGCGTCCAGTCACCTCGCTCACGCTTCGGGTTAGGATTCGGGGCTATCAGACAGTATGAGCGCAAATCGTCGCTCTACACGGGGTGCCACTGGCGTCTCGCCAGTGGAGGCCAGGTTTCTCTGCCGATGTCGAATGATCGGGAGAACGATCTACTGGGGCGGGCTTTATGAGATTAGCTCGTCAACGAAGAATCGCACTGGCGTGACGCCAGTGGCACACGAAGCGAGAACGGTTCCCAATCCCAACCCGAAACGTCAGTGAGGGCAGGTGGTATCGGTCGCGTCCAGTCACCTCGCTCACGCTTCGGGTTAGGATTCGGGGCTATCAGCCAGTATGAGCGCAAATCTTCGCTCTACACAGGGTGCCACTGGCGTCTCGCCAGTGGAGTCGGGTATCTGGGCCGATGTCGAACGATCGAGAGAACGAGCTGCTGGGTCGGGGTTTATGAGATTGGCTCGTCGAAGAATCGCACTGGCGGAACGCCAGTGGCCCACGAAGTGCGAACGGTACCCAATCCCAATCCCAATCCCAACCCGAAACGTCAGTGAGGGCAGGTGGTGTCGGTCGCGTCCGATTAACTCGTTGACGCTGTCGGTGGAGATTCGGGGCGATTATTGACGGCTTGAAATAGAGAAAGCGTCGTGAGCTTTGGGCTCGCGACACTTTCTTTTTCTTAGGGCCGGTTCGGCTTACGGGAAGATGAAGAACAGACCCGTATAGACTTCGGCGGTGATGAACATTGCGTGGAAGTTGAGCGGCACCTGATGGTACAGCTTCGGAGCTTCGCAGTCGCCCGGGCGGAAGTAGCCGAGTGGATACACGCACTTCGCGACCGGCTTCATGCTCATCTGGTACGGCAATCCGAGGAACTGCCAGTTGAATCGGGAGACCGAGACGAACGGCTGAATCAGCGGGTGATGCATATGGCCGTAACGCTCGAGCTGAGGATCTTCGAAGTACAGCGGGTAGTAATTGATGTTCGAAGCGACCCAGCAGTACTGCAGGTGGGCAAACTGCCGTGTGTGCGAGATTCTATCACCGGGAAGTTCGCTGATCTCCGGACACTTCGAGTTGCTCGAACTCGGCATCAGGTGTGCGAACTCCGCCCGGGGGCAGAAGTGCCGCGTCGGATCGGCTTCCCGCAGGGAGGCATCCGGTTCATAGGTTACGAACGGAGAGATATCCGAGAGCGGTTTGATCTTCTCGTCCAAGAACGGAGAGTTATCGATCTCCTTTTCGATGCTTTCGATCTCAGGTGTCTGCATGGATGAGACAGTCGAGTACTGCGGTTCGACCGGCATCGGCAGGTCAATCAGCAATTCCGGCTGGGTCGATCCCTTGTGTTCGGACGGCGTTTCGACTGGTCGGCTGATGACAGCCTTGCGAGCCGTCACCGTCTGAGGAGGCGTTTCAACAGCCGGAGCGGGAGTCCGTTCAGCGGCCGCCGGTTCAGCTTCCACCGTATCAACCGTCTGCGATTCCTTCTGCTCGAACTGGAACATCTCCTGGTAGATGGCGACGTTATCGTCATCCACTTTGGTCGGTTTTTCGTGGACCGGCGGAGCAGGAATCGGATCGTCTTTCGGAGCGGCAGGCACCGACGGAACCGGCATGAGTTGCGGGTGATCGTTGAACAGCGGTCGCGCCGGAGGAGCAGAGCTCGGCGGAGCAGGATCGTACAGTTCAATCGGAGCCGACGGCTTGGGAACCGGACGGCGGCCTGACTCGATTTCCAGCCGCATCGGGGCCTTCGGCGGAGCAGGCGTCCAATTCGGGGGAGTCGGAGTCGGCAGACCGGCGACATCGGGAGGAGTTGGCGTGGGCAGCTGAGAGTCCGGAGACTCGTTCAGCGGCAGATCGTCGGTGCCGAGCTCCTCACCTTTCTCATTTCGCCGCCGTTCGCGGCGTTCGTCTCGGTATTCCCGGCGATCGGCCAGGCGTTCCCGTATGGATTTCCATCGTGTCTCCGCAGATCGACCGCGGAGTCGATCCAGTGGGCTTTCGGCGGCCCGGCTGCCCGCGGTGAGCCAGAGCGTTAGCGTGGCGAGAATCACCGCGAGTGCGACGAGGCGCCCATCAATTTTTCTCGCCGGGCGAGTGCTCGGCGGTGTAGTTGGGTGCTTCTTGTGTGATTGCGATGTCATGCGGATGGTTCTCCCTCACCGTAGCCGCCGAGATTTTGATAAACTTCGCCTGGACGCGCAGCTCCTCGATGGATCGCACACCCAGGTATCCCATCCCGGCCCGCAATCCCCCGACGAGCTGATAGAGGAAGTGGTTGAGATGGCCCTTGTAGGCCACTCGCCCCTCGACTCCCTCAGGAACCAGCTTTCTGGCGGACTTCTTCTTTCCGTCGTCATCGACCAGCGACTGCCGATAGCGGTCGCTGCTCCCTTTCACCATCGCACCCATCGAGCCCATGCCGCGATATTGCTTGAAGGACCGTCCCTGGAACAGGATCATTTCTCCCGGACTTTCGTCCAGGCCTGCCAGCAGTCCCCCGAGCATCACCGTGTGAGCTCCCGAGGCGAGTGCTTTGGTAATGTCTCCGCTGTATCGAATTCCCCCATCGCCAATAATCGGAACATCGGAAGCCGCGGCGGCTTTGGCGGCGGAGCTGATGGCCGTTAACTGCGGCACTCCGACACCAGAGATGATGC
Source organism: Planctomycetaceae bacterium (assembly GCA_017795105.1). Classification (GTDB taxonomy): domain Bacteria; phylum Planctomycetota; class Planctomycetia; order Planctomycetales; family Planctomycetaceae; genus Rubinisphaera. The sequence continues at coordinate 1,861,954 of CP051247.1, read as the reverse complement.
GTGTCGTACAGATGCTGCCCGGGCCGATTCCGACCTTCACGGCATCCACACCGGCATCCAGTAACGCCTTGGCTCCTTCCGTGGTGGCAATGTTTCCGGCGATCACGTCAATGTTGTACTGACGTTTGATCTCCTGGACTGTTTCAATCACGTTGGACGAGTGCCCGTGCGCCGAATCGACGACCAGGACGTCCACCCCCTTATTGATGAGCGCTTCGACGCGTTCAAAATCAAAGACTCCGACCGCGGCACCGACTCGCAGACGTCCGCGGGCATCTTTCGAAGCGCGCGGGTACTGCAGATTCTTGTCGATATCCTTGATCGTGATTAATCCTCTCAACTGGTATCGGTCATTTACCAGTAAAAGTTTCTCCACTTTATTCTCACGCAGAATCCGCTCCGCTTCTTTCAAATCCGTTGTCTCAGAAGCAGTTATGAGCTTGTCTTTGGTCATGACTTCCGAGATTCGGGTGTCATCGGACTCAAGAAATCTCAGGTCCCGTCGCGTCAAAATCCCCTTCAAATACCCATCTTCCGTGATGGGAACCCCGCCGACGTTGCGTTCGTCCATTAATTTGCGGGCTTCGGCCACGGTTGCGGTCGGTGGAAGGGTGACCGGATCGACGATGACGCCGTGTTCGCTCCGCTTCACGCGGTCGACTTCGAGGGCCTGCTGCTCGACGGCCATGTTCTTGTGAACAATCCCCATGCCCCCTTCCTGAGCCATGGCGATCGCCATTTCGCTCTCGGTCACGGTGTCCATCGGGCTGGAGATGATGGGCACATTGAGGGTGATGTTGCGGGTGAGGCGAGTGCTGATATCGACTTCATCCGGCATGGCGTCGCTGTAAGCCGGGACGAGAAGCACGTCGTCGAACGTCAAACCTTCGGTAAGGATGCGGTCCTGCATAGGATTACTCTTCGCTTGTTTCGCTTGCGGTTTCAGATTCGTTGATGCGGTGATAAATGCGGTTGCTGAGATCGACGAGGGTTCGCGGCGGCAGTTCTTCGGCTCGTGTTTTCTCACCCAGCTGCATGTCGGCCATGATGTCGTCGATGACCTGTTTGTCGATCTGCTTGCGGTACATGCCGACCAGGACACTTCGCAGCATTTTGCGTCGCTGATGGAACAGCCGCCGCAGGAAGTCCTGCAGAAACGGCCGATCGGCAATCATGGCCCGCCCCTTGGGATTCGGGACCAGCTTCACGACCGCGGAGTTCACTTTCGGTCGGGGCCAGAACACGGTCGGCGGCAGTCGATTCAGCAGCTTCACGTAGCACTGCGACTGCAGCCAGACGGACAATGCCCCGTAGGTACTCTTTTTCGGCCGGGCCTGCATTCTCAGGCCGAGTTCGAGTTGAATGGTGACGACCATGCGATCCCACGGAATATCGGTGGCGACCAGATTGGACACGACCGGCGTGGCGATGTTGTAGGGCAGGTTGGCCACGAGCTTGAGCCGGCGGGACGGATCAACCGCGAGCTGCTTTTCGACTTCAGCCAGCACTTCCGGGGCAAACCGGTTTTTATTGTGCAGCGCGTCCTGCCGCATGAGTGTCAGGTTGGGGCGATCGCCAAGCTGGGCCGACGCCAGGGCATGCATGTTCCGATCGAGTTCGACGGAAATGACATGAGCGGCGTGCTCGGTCATGAAGGCGGTCATTCCCCCCGTACCGGTGCCGACTTCGAGAATGACATCCTTCGGGCCAATCATGGCCTCGCGAACGATGAACTCGATGATGTTGAGATCGATCAGATAATTCTGACCGAGGTCCGTGCGAGGATTGATCCCGAATTGGGTCAGCAGGTCCTGCAGGTGCGTTTTTGTCTGGCGAAGAGCCTCGGTCATATAGGCAACTGTAAATCAAGGTACGGAGCGGATATGTGGCCAATGATTTACTCAAGAATCATACGCGGCAAGGGGCAAAAACGGTAGGGTTCCGGACGACGCTTTCGCTGAATTGGCCGGGAATGGCAGCTGAGGGACGCCTCGCATCGTGAGGTTCGGATCACAAGGGGCAAGATATCGGAGAACTCAAATGAAACGAACTTGCTCTTTGACTTGTCATCCCCTCGCTGGATAAGCTTTTTAGCAAGGAGAATTCGATGGTAACCGTGACTGTTGATGATCAAACGTTCGCGTTCTGGAAGCTTCAGGCGGAACGGGCTGGGCTGACCGTGGAAGAATGGTTGAAATCCAAGACACTGGATTCTGCAGCTCCGGTTGGAAGCTTACCTGCATTCGCAGAAGAGCGGAACGACTCAACCGTCCGAGATAACGTCAGCCTCGATAGCTGGAAAAAACACCTCGCGGAATTCGTGGCGTCCCATCCGCCCACGGGAAGGTGGGTGGATGACTCGCGCGAGAGTATCTACGACTGATGGTAATCCTCGTCGACTCAAACGTGCTGCTCAGAACCGCACAGCCTGACAGCCCTCACCACGAAACGGCTCTCCGAGTGTTGGAAATATTGAGAGGGGATGACCACGATCTCGCCCTCATGCCGCAGTGCCTTTATGAATATTATGTCGTCGCTACGAGGCCTGTTGAGCAAAATGGCCTTGGCATGGTACCGGCTCGGGCGGCCCGTGATCTCGATCAACTTCTATCGCTCTTTCGTTTCTATCGGGATGAGCGGTCTGTTTTCGAGTATTGGAAGGATCTTGTTCTGCACAATACCGTCCGCGGAAAGAACGCTCATGATGCCCGACTGGTCGCCGCGATGCTTCGGCACGGAATCACTTCCCTGTTGACCTTCAACGGCCAGGACTTTCGCCGATTTTCAGAGATAACGGTGTTGGATCCCTCTGAGCTGATGTCGAGGTAATGGGTGGTCAACGCATTTTTTTGCAGCCGGTTAGGCAACTTGTGTTGACGGTTCCTTAGTGGAACCCATTAGAATGCAGGCAGATCACGGTACGGCGATCGCATAAGCTCGGCTTGCAGGCAACTGCAGGCGCTGTGGGGATACCCCATGGTCGATTGATTGTTGACTTTACGATTGGAATGAAAAGGCGGCTTGGGCTTTCAAGCCACCCGTTTTCATTCGCGACAGGATCGGTTATACGAGCCGTACTGTGATCTTTTTTCTAACATGCGCTCCTTGATTTCTGGCATGCACTGTCCAAATTTCTGATTGTCTGAAACAACGCGATCTCTCGCACGATTCCGCCGTCTTCGGGAACTGTTCTGCTTCGCATCCTTTCTTCTGTTGCTCCCCATCCAGCGATGATCGACCCACATGCTTCTGCTTGAACTGCTGAAACGCCTGCTGTTTGGTTCGTCTGCAGTTTCCTCGAAAAAACGTGTGGTCGAAGCCGCTGTCCCTCGGAATGAGGAGCGATTTCCGTCCTCTGAGGCTTCGGTTGCCGTAGCCGAACGGCCGCGAAAGAAGCCGAAAGAAGAGCAGACCTGGCCGATTCTGCAGCCGTTGCGTCGCGAACGAACCCGCCCGGATCGCTCTTCTGCCTCCACGGTCGGCAGCAAGCAGTACCCTCTGGCATTTCCGTACGTGGTTTCCGAAGGAAACTATCTCGACCTGTCCCGCGATACGAATCGCGAGCGGCTCGATCGCTGGGACCTTCCTTACTTCGAAACGCCGACGCAGTTGGCCGAATGGTTCAATCTCCCCCTTGGGCAGCTGGCCTGGCTGACTGATCGTTTCACCGACGGCAAACGACCGGTCGACCAAAAGAAGGCCCATTACCGCTACGAATGGCGAAAGAAACGGAGCGGGGGGTACCGACTCATCGAAGCGCCGCTGCCATTGATGCGGCAGGTGCAGGAGCAGATTCTCGACGAGATTCTCGATCGCGTACCGACTCACGAAGCCGCTCATGGATTCTGTGCCGGCCGGTCCGTCGTCACCAATGCCGAACCTCACGTCGGTCAGACTGTGGTGGTGAAGTTTGACCTCGACAATTTCTACACTCGGGTCCGTTATTCGCGAGTTGTCGCCATCTATCGCAGCTTCGGATACTCCCGGGAAGTGGCGATCTGGCTGGCGAAACTGAGCACCTCGGCCATCCCGGCGAATCTCGATTTTCCTGGGCAGCAGCCCAAGTTATTAAGACTGTTCCTGCCGCGACACCTGCCGCAGGGAGCACCGACGTCTCCCTGTCTGGCCAATCTGGTGGCCTTTTCGCTCGATGTTCGACTGTCCGGGCTGGCGAAATCGTTTGGTGCGACTTACACGCGGTACGGCGATGACCTGACCATTTCAGGCGATGAGTCCTTCCTGCGTTCGTTGCGGCTCTTTATTCCGCTGGCCCATCAGATCGTTCGCCAGGAGCGCTTCGTTCTGAACGGCAAGAAGAAGCAGGTTCGCCGGCGGATGAGTCAACAGAAAGTGACCGGTGTCGTTGTCAACGACAAGACGAACATCCCGCGGAAAGAATTCGATCGCCTCAAGGCGATTCTACACAACTGCGTGCAACACGGACCGGAATCCCAGAACCGCGACCAGCACCCGAACTTTCGGGCCCATCTTCGAGGACGTATTGCCTACGTTCAGCAGCTTAACGAACACCGGGGCAACAAACTGCTCAGCCTCTACGAGGCGATTCACTGGTCCTAACGTGGCGTCCGCAGCGTGGGGCTCGCCGCACTTCGCTGCGCCCTCGGCGTTGGAAGTTGAACCGGGCCAGACGATGTTCATGAATTGTGAATTTTTCCATTCAAAGAGCCTGTTTTCAGGGCGAAAACCGCTCTTTTCGCAAATGGTGATTAGTGGTACATTTCGCGGCTCTGCGTCAGTTGCTCTCGCAGCAATTCTGGAAACTCAGTCGCTGTAGCGGTCGTACCTGTCCTTCCGAAGCTACGACAATATCGATCGACAAGGATGTCGTCTCATGAAATTCAGTCGCTTCCCCGTGACTTTACCTTCTGCGCTGCTCTGTTGTCTCACGCTGTCTGCCGGCGCATGGTCTGCGACCGCTCATGCTCAGCAGGGAGCTGCTCCCGGCCAGGCTCAGGTTCAGACGCCCGCTCCGGAAGGTCCTCAGCTGAGTCCCGAACTCAACTACATCCTGGATAACTGGGAGAAAGCGGGCGACGTGACGCAGCGGCTCGAGGGCAAGCATATCCGCTACATCTACGATCATGTTTTCTTCGTCGAGAAATGGGCCGCCGGCGAGTTCTACTACGAAGCTCCCGATAAGGGGCGACTCGATCTGGCTTCTCCGTCCAATTTCCAGAAGGGGCAGAAACGAGTTCGGGCCGGCAAGGAATACACGATTGAAGCCGACAAGCCGGAACGCTGGATCTGCGATGGGACGCAGGTTTATGCCATCGACGAAGATCGCAAGGAATATCAGCGGTTGCCGATTCCGGTCGACAGTCGCGGCAAGAACATTGTCGACGGTCCGCTGCCGTTTCTGTTCGGCATCTCCAAAGAGAAGGTGCTGATGCGATATCACGTGATGCTGCACACGGCTGAGACCGGCGGCAAGCACGATATCAATCAGGGCATTATTCATCTCCGCGTCAAGCCGCTCTGGCAGCAGGATGCCGCCAACTGGCAGGAAGCCGAAGTGATGCTCAATGCCAAGTCCTATCTGCCAACCGCAATCAAGCTGACCCACCCGGGTGGGAATGCGGAGACGGTTTATGTGTTCCAGGATGTTGTGCGAAATGCAGAACAGAGCCTGGTACGTCAGTTGTGGAAAGGGAACCCTTTTGAGCCGAGTCTTCGTGGCTATAAAGAACTGACGGCGACGGCTGCAGAGCCGGGAACCGACATGCCTGTGAAACGCTGAAACAGGCTGGATTAATGCGTTCGGCTGGGAAAAGTTTAGGCAACGGACCGGATTGCTTCTGGATTTCTGAAGGCATAATCGCCACAATACGGGGGCGTTTTTCTTCAGTACTTATCATGACGCGAAGCGAACTGAGTTCAGGATAATTCATGGCGACGATGGATCCCGCAGTGAAAACACGTAAGCCGTATCATCGCAATGCATACGAGTTTGTTTTCGACTCTCTGCGCTACACGCAGGAGATGCTCAATCGGGGCCACGTGGTCGACGAGATGTCTGAAGACTCTGCTCACATCTCCGGCCGCGAACTCCTGGAAGGGGTCCGTCTGCTCGCTCTGGAGCGGTTCGGACTGCTCTCCCAGATGGTGTTCCGTTCCTGGGGCGTCAAGTCGACCGAAGACTTCGGCCGCATCGTCTTCGAGCTCGTTGAACGAGGCGAGATGAAGAAGACCGAACGCGACAGCCTGAGCGACTTCGTACACGTTTACGAGTTCGAAGAAGCCTTCGACGACAACTACGTCATCGATCTTCGCGAAGCCTTCAAGGTCGACCGGTAGAGCGGATCGCTCTACCGTCTGTCCGCATGGGATCGAGTTCTCGCCTGAGACGCGGCGACCAATGCGGACGGATCGGCTACACAGAGAAGTAAACTGTTCCAAACTGTCGTGTTCGCGGCTTTCCCGTTCGTTGTCGGAAACCGCTGCTGATTTCTCCGGGGCGATTCCGAAAGAACCGGGCCCATGCCGCCAGCTCAGGAAGCCGATGCCGTTCCTGCCGAAACACGTCGCCGGGATCCCCGCTTTTATCTTGCTTTGGGAATCGGCATCGTCTGGCTGATGATCCTGGCCGGACTCTCTCTCTGGACCGCCAATCCGGTTACGGTCAATCGCGAACAACTGCTCCTGGCCGATGCTGTCGTCGTTGCCGAGATCGTGGAACCGACGGGCAAAATCAAAGTGTCGTCAGTCCTGAAAGGGCGAGCCGATGGCGATCTGCAGCCCGAATCGACTCTGTCCGTCCGCCGCTCTGGCGACCATTGGACGACCGGAGAATCTCGAGTGCTCCCGCTGACACGGGACGCGGACGGAAACTGGACCATCGCCCCGGCTCCGCTGCCTGATACGGTGCACCTCGATTATCCGGCGAACGAGGAAGTCCTCGAGCAGGTGGACGAGATTCTGCAACGCTCCGCTTCCTGAGTGGCCGCTGGAAGTCCCCTCCGATCTAACGTCGTGCTCAACTGTCAGCAGCACGAGCGAATCTCTCGCGGGCGCGTGCATTAACGGGCTGCTTTTGGAACAATGAACCTTCCGTTCACCCGTTGCCCATTCGCCGCGAGGATGCAGGATATGGTACGTTTTCGCTCGCCCCGTGACTCGTTCCTCATTCTTCTTGTCAGTGCACTTCTAAGCCTGACGAATGTGTCGTTGGGCGACGAGATCAGCCGGATCACTTCACTGTCGAAAATAATCCCGGACCAGCCGTGGCCCGAGCGACGGGAAGAGATCAAGCGGCGGTGGCTCGATCTGCTGGGGGACTTTCCGCAGGAGGTTCCCGAACTCAAACCGCAGATGAAAGAAGTGGACCACAGCAACGGGATCACTCGGTATCACGTCACGTTTCAGGCAGAGCCGGATGATCGTGTGACGGCCTGGCTGCTGGTGCCCGATGCGGCTCGCGAGAAGCCAACACCTGCCATCATTTGCGTGCATAGTACAACCTGGGGTTCAGGCAAGGATCAGGTCATCGGCCTGTCGGGACGCCGCCCCGTCGATCCGCCGCGCGATCCCGAGATCGGAGCCGATTACGGTCGAACGTTAGCTCAGCATGGCTTCATCACTCTCTCCATCGACCTGTTGACGGACGGAGAACGAATCGCCCCAGAGCATCGAGTGATGGACACCCGCGCCTTCTATCAGAAGCATCCCGAGTGGTCGATTGTCGGCAAGAACACCTGGGACATAATGAGAAGTGTCGACTTTCTTATGACACTCGACTTCGTCGACAAGAATCAGATCGGCTGCACCGGCTGGTCGCTGGGGGGGCATACCGCCCTCTTCGCGGCTGCGTTTGATGAGCGTATCACCGCGACAGTCAGTAACGGCGGCGTGCTGGACTGGTGGCGTCATGCTGATGCCTGGTCTCGTCTGCCCCCGGGAAACAACTGGCGTCCCTGGCAAAAGGGAATCGATGAGCCGACCAGCAGCACACGTCTGGAAAAGCGGTTCGGATTCAAACCGACAAACAGTGGCCCCTACATCTACATCAAGAAGTTTCGGCCATACATCGATGACCCGACGAAAGAGATCCCCGTCGACTTCGACAGCCTGATGGCCATGGTCGCCCCGCGAGCGCTGCTGATTATCTCAACCGAACACGAATTCTCGCGTCACAAGATCTTTCCCAAAGCACTCGAAGCACTGCCGATCTACGTCAACTGGAAGGACGAGAAGGGTCTGCCGAACGTGCTGAAGGCCCGGCAGCAACGACTCGGGTATGCGGAAACACTCGAATATTACGAATCCAACTACGGTCAGAGCGAAGAGACCGTGGTCTCGAAACTCGACAGTCTTGGAGCCGGAGACGCGTTCAGTTGGTTCTCCTTTCCGGGCGGCCACGCGTTTCCAGGTGTCGCGCGGCGAATGACGTTCGCATGGTTCGATCGATGGCTGGGGAGGACGATGAAGTGAGGCGAGCACTACGAATCATTCCGATGATTGCCGGGCTCCTGTTGCCTGTTCTCGTTGCATTCGCCGCTGATCCGGCAGAGCCTTCGGAAACCGGGGACATTATCGACATCGGGTCGCGGCGGGAACTGTTCGTGGATCGCCTGTTGATCGATCAGATGCACGGCGTCGACTTGCGGCTGCATCATCCGGTCTGTACGCCGCGTCCGAAGTCACCGTTGCCAGTTGGTCACTACGTCACCATCCTCAGAGATACCGACGAAGCCGGGGTACTTTTTCGTGCCTACTGGCGCGGACATGACGAAGCATTCCAGAACGATCGGTCTTCCGGTCACGGCGGCGAAACAGTCGAGTATGCCGAAAGTCGGGACGGTCACGAATGGTCGTTCCCGGAGTTGGGGCTTCACGAAGTGAACGGAACTCGCCGGAATAACGTGATCCTGGCCAATATGCCGACGCTGTTGCACAACTTTTCGCCATTCCTCGACACGAATCCGGATGTCCCGCCCTCGGAACGTTTCAAAGCCCTGGCCGGATATCCGGGGAGAGGTGACAAACGCGGCAAGGCGAAGCCCGGCATGGGGCTCTTCGCGTTCGTTTCTGCGGACGGTATTCACTGGACGTTGCAGGGCGAGGTCATCCCTTACCGGAACGAATGGCCGCATGCATTCGATTCGCAGAACGTTTCATTCTGGTCACCCGCCGAGCAACAGTATGTCTGCTACTTCCGCACCTGGACGACGCCCGATCGGCTGCGCAGTATCAGTCGGACAACTTCCAGGGACTTTCGGGTCTGGACCGAGCCGACGGCGATGAATCCGAATCTGCCCGGCGAGCACCTCTATACAAGTCAGACGCACCCGTATTTCCGTGCGCTCCACATCTATATCGCCTTTCCGACCCGATACGTTCCCGGTCGTGGAACGGCAGGGGCGCCACGCGATCACGACAATGCCACAGACATCTTGTTCATGTCTTCGCGGGCAGGGACGACGCATTACGACCGGACTTTTACGGAAGCCTTCATGCGTCCCGGGCTGAACAGGGCCCGCTGGGCGAACCGCGCCAACTACGTCGCATTGAATGTCGTGCCGACGTCGGATACGGAACTGTCGCTCTATCATCGCAGTGGCGACCGGTATGTGATCCGGACGGACGGCTTCGTGTCGGTGCACGCGGGTTCTGAGCCAGGAGAACTCGTGACGCAGCCGCTCCGGTTCAGAGGCAACCAGTTGACCGTCAATGCGAGCACCGCGGCGGCAGGCAGCCTGCGAGTCGAACTTCAGACGCCAGATGGCACGCCTGTTCCCGGACTCACGGTTGCCGACTGTAACGCCGCGTTCGGCGATCGGATCGATATGAAGATCAGTTGGCAGAACGGGACGATTTCCGAGTGGGCCGGCAAGCCGGTCCGGCTTCGATTCCAGCTTCAGGAGTGCGATCTCTACTCGTTTCAGTTTGAGCAGGCCTCCTCCGCTCAAAAGTAACCGATTGAGCATGACATCGGCCGATCAGGCGGCGGCGTCTTGGGATCCGCGTCGCGAAATCAGAAGCCTCCAGATGGGGAGTCGGCGGCGTCCATTCGATCGGCTGAGCTGTGTGGATTAGTATAAAGTTATCCACTGGGGTGATTGCTTCGGCAGGAAGCGATCACGATCGGACAGGCGTTATCGTCTGGCGCAAGCCCTAACGATTGTGTGCTTTTCGGATCGAAAAAATTCCGAAATCGCCAACGATTCGGGTTGATTGCTCGTATCGGGGTAGGGGTGGTCATATACTCCAGTTCGATTTTTCGCGGGGAGCGTCCGCGCTTTCTCCGCAATTGCTGCGAGCGATTCTGCTCGCGACTGATCTTTCGTGATACATCTTTTCTATCCATTCCGACGCAGCTTGGTGGTAAGGCCCGAGGCATGAATCAACCGGAAAATGTGATCGAGATTCGCAATCTCTCCAAAGTCTACCGCGATTTCTGGGGGCGTAAGAAGGTCCAGGCTCTCAAGTCGCTGAGCCTTGAAGTTCGCAAGGGAGAGATCTTCGGTCTCCTCGGCCCGAACGGTTCCGGCAAGACCACCACGATGAAACTGCTGCTCGGTCTGCTCTTCCCGACCGGCGGCGATGTCAGCATCTTCGGCGAGCCAGCTTCGAACGTCGAAAAGAACGAACGCATCGGCTACCTGCCGGAAGAGTCGTATCTGTACCGCTTCCTGAATGCGGAAGAAACGCTCGACTTCTACGGCCGGCTCTTCAACATGCCGGCCAACGTCCGCAAGAAGCGTTGCGATGAACTCATTCAGCAGGTCGGAATTCAGCACGCCCGCAAGCGTCAGTTGAAAGAATACTCCAAGGGGATGACCCGTCGTATCGGTCTGGCTCAGGCGCTGATCAACGACCCGGATCTGGTGCTGCTCGATGAGCCGACTTCCGGACTCGACCCGATCGGTACCCGTGACATGAAGGACATGATCCTGAAGCTCCGCGATCAGGGCAAAACCGTCGTCATGTGTTCGCACCTCCTGGCCGACGTGCAGGACGTGTGCGACCGGATCGCGATTCTCTACGGCGGCGAACTCAAGGTCATCGGCCGCGTTGAAGAGCTGCTCAAGTCGAAGGAACAGGAACAGATCCTGACGAGCACGCTGAGCGACGAAGCTCTCAACGAAGTCAAAGCCGTTCTCAAGAAGCACAATGCCGACTTCATCTCGGCCGATCGTCCGACCTCGACTCTGGAAGACCTGTTCCTCAAGACGGTGCAGATCAGCCAGGCTCAGCCGGGAAAACGATTCGTGGCCGAAGGAGACGACAAGGGCGAATCGCCTCTCGACGAAGAGAAGACCGCCGAGCAGCCGACCGCCGAGAACAAGGCCAGCAACTGAGTCGCCGACAAGCGGGTTGTGTCTGAACGGCCACCCGTTGCCCAGCCGATTACTCCGGATTCCTGATCCGTTGATTCTTTTGATATTCATTCTCTTGCGGAGTACCTCGATCAATGTCCTTTGACGTTGTCGGATTTGATTTTCTCGAAGGACTGACGCACTTTCTGAAAGTGTTCGGCGGCATCCTCGCTGCTGCTCTGGTCGTGTCCCTGATCATCGCTTTCCTGAAGTACGGTCCCCGCGGTTTCGGGCTGTTCTTTAAAACCATCTGGCAGGCGATCGTCGATTTTGTGCATACCTCACCGCGGCGGGTGTGGGCCATTACGATGCTCACCTGGAAGGAATCGAGCCGGAAGAAGGCTCTGTTCGTCTTCGTGGTGTTCGCCCTGCTGATCATGTTTGCCGGCTGGTTCCTCCGGTCTTCGGTCGACCGGGCCGATCTGCAGCTTAAGGTGTACGTGAAGTTCGTGCTCACCGCGATCTCGTGGCTGACGCTGCCGGTCGTGCTGCTGCTTTCTTGCTGGGGACTGCCGACTGACATCAAGAACCGTTCGTTGCACACCGTGGTGACGAAGCCGACGCGGCGTCATGAAGTCGTTCTCGGCCGCTTCTTCGGGTTTTCACTCGTCGGAACGGTCGTCCTCCTCGTGATGGGAGTGATTGGTTACTTCTGGACCGTGGGGCAAATGCCTGCCGAAGCGAAGTCGGAACTCGTGGGACGTGTCCCGGTTTATGGCGACATGACCTACTCGAACCGTGAGGGAAATCGTCCTCAGGACGCGAGCGAAGAGACGAGCGGAGTCAACGTCGGCGACATCTGGGAGTTCCGCAGTTACATCGAAGGGGGAACGAAATCACGGACCTTCTACGACTTCGACAACCTCGATGTCAGTGAGATTCGCGAAGCCGGCGAGTTCCGCATCGAATACAACTTCGAAGCCTTCCGAACCCACAAAGGGGATATCGACAAGCGTCTGGCCTGCCAGATGACGATCGTCAATAAAACGAATGGACTACGTGTCCCCCTGCCGATTTTTGAAGTCCATGAATTCAGTAACCGGGCTGCAGACAAGACAATTATCCTCGGCGGCGTCGACGACGATGGCAATCGGATTGACACCGTTACATACAATGAAGAAGCGACCAACGAACTGAAGACCGTGAACCTCTACGACGAGGTTCTTGAAGGGGGCGACATCACCATCGAGGTGCAATGTCTGGATCCCGGTCAGTTCCTGGGAATGGCTCGTCCGGACCTGTTTATCCGCATGCCGGACCGTTCCTTCGCTTCGACGTACTTCAAGGCTGTCTTCGGCATCTGGCTGCAAATGGTGCTGATCATCGTGATCGGCGTGACGGCCAGCTGTTTCGTGAAAGGCCCCGTGGCAACACTGCTCACCTTCGGAATTCTGGTGGTCGGAACCGGCTTCAGCGAATTGATGCAGGGACTTGCAGCCGGACAGACTGAAGGGGGCGGACCGTTCGAGTCGGCCTACCGGATGTTTATGCACCTGAACCCGACCACCGGGTTCGACGAGGGTCCGCTGAAGAGCGTGATCACTCTGGTGGACCAGATTGCAATCGGCTTCCTCTGGACGGTGCAGCACCTGTTCCCGCGGTTTGAGTATTACAACATGATTCCATTCGTGGCGAACGGCTTCGATGTGCCCTGGCGAGCCTCTCTGCTCCCGAGCATTGCCGTGACCCTCGCCTTTGTTATTCCGTGTCTTATTCTCGGTTACTTCTCACTGCAATTAAGAGAAATGGAAGCGAAATGAATCGCATTTCGTCACAGCAGCGAAAACTGGTTTACCTCATTGCGATGGGTCTGCTGCTCGCTCCGATCGTTTACTTCGGCGCTCCTGGCGACGGATCGGACGATTCCGGCGGCCAGCTGTCCCAGCTTCGCAGTGAATACGATCTGGGCGAGACGAGCCTCGGCAACGTCGACCCGGCTTCTGCCACAATGAACCTCGTTCTCCTTGGGCTGCGAGGCATCGCCTCGAACATGCTCTGGGGACAGGCCGTCGAGCAGAAGGATCAGAAAGACTGGGCCGGACTGCGGGCCACTGTCGATTCGATCGTGCTCCTGCAGCCGCACTTCAAGCAGGTGTGGGAATTCCAGGGCTGGAACCTCGCCTACAACGTCTCCGCAGAATGGGACGGCGTCGCCGACCGCTATGAGTGGGTCAAAGAAGGCGCGAAGTTCATGATCAAAGGAAGCGATCGGAACCAGAAGTACCCGGAACTCTCCTGGGAGACCGGACGGATTCTGGGACAGAAGATCGGACGTGCCGATGAAAAGAAATACTTCCGGGAGTACTTCCTGGATGATCCCAACCGTGAAGGGGGCGGCCCCGATCCGGACGTCAACCCGGACGGCAAGGATAACTACCTGGCCGCCAAAGACTGGTTCGTTCGCGCCAACGAAGTCGAAGACCAGCCGGGGATTTCGCAGAGCCGACTCGCTCGCGTGCTGTTCCGTTCCTATCCGGTTCGCTCGCAGATCGACTACGCCGACACCTTCCAGTCGGAAGGTAAGTTCGACGAGATCGAACGTATCCGCGAAGCTTGGGAAGTTGCTTCCACGGAACTGCGGAACGACTGGGGATCGGAACGGTTCATGACGCCGGCGGGAGCCATCGTTCTCGAAGCCAACGATGAAATCCTCGAGGCGATCGTCAAAGAGGAAGGGGAACGCTTCTCGCTTGCTGAAAAGCGGGAGTGGGTGAACCGTCGGCAGAACATGTCGAACTATCGCTACTGGCGACTGCGGTGTCAGGTGGAATCGGAAGAGAAAACGATCAACGCCCATCGCAACCTGTTCCTCGGCAAGCGGGCTCTTATCGATCGCGGTGACGTGGTCGAAGCCGAGCGACTGCTGACCGAAGGGATGGTCGCCATGGAGGAGATTCTCTCCGAGTGGCCGGAACTGGAGCAGGAAGACAACTTCCGCGAAGAGTGCCTGAAGGCGGTGGTTCTCTGGCGTGGAGCCAAGCAGGCTCAGGGGAAAGAAGTCCCTGTTGACTTCCCGCTGAAGAACCTGTGGGGTTCGTATCCGGTCGAAGCGGCTGAATACACCGAACTGTTCCGCACACTCTACGGCGGTTAATCCCGCAGAGACATTTGAACTTCATTTGACCTGCCGCACTTCACGCAGGTGTCGTCATGGATTGGCGACTTTTGTGCGGCAGGTTTTTTCATGCGCTCTCGAGGACGGTCGTTGCGTTACCCGACAGGCTGCTATGATGCTGCCAGGATAAACCGGCTCGATGTCTTGATTAACATAGAACTGGCGACGGCAAGAGGCCGCGCCAGTCGGTTGGCGCAGACGTGCACGTCCGGGTGACGAAGTCACAGTAAGCCGCTGTCCATCGCGGTAAGGTTCGGGCAAGACGAGCTGAGTTCACGTCGGTAAGCGGCCTCTTGTGGCTGCGCCACTCAGACGCTGGCTGGAAACATCGATGCCATGGAACCCGACGCGAATTCGATACAGGGTCATCATCAGGAAGCGGAATAATCATGAAAGAACGTTACGCAGAACTCGTCTCTCAACTTCAGCAGGTGGGATTGCTCGGCTCGGTCGGCAGTGTGCTTGGCTGGGAACAGGAAACGTACATGCCGACCGGGGGAGCGGAACTGCGCTCACGGCAGATCAGCATGATCGCCGGGATGGCACATCAGCGGGCGACCGCTCCGGCGCTGGGCGAACTGCTGGCCGAACTGTCGACGCAGGACTGGGGCAGTCCGACGAGCCCGGAAGCGGTGAATGTTCGCGAAGCCCGTCGCGATTACGAACGAGCCACGAAACTTCCGCAGCGTCTGGTCGAAGAACTCTCCCGCGTCACGACCCTCTCTCAACAGGCGTGGAGTCAGGCCCGCAAGAAGAACAATTTCGCCGAGTTCGAACCCTGGCTGCAGCAGGTGATTGATCTGAAGCGCGAAGAAGCCCGCTGTCTTCAGGAAGACGGCGGTCCGCTCTACGATACGCTGCTCGATCATTATGAACCACGGATGACGACGGCCGAACTGCAGGCGACGTTCCAGCCGCTCCGGGAGAAGCTGGTCCCGCTCGTGGCGGAGATCGCCGAGGCGAACGACCGTCCTGACACGTCGATCCCGAATCGCAGTTATCCCGTGGCTGCTCAGCGAGCGTTTGCCGAGGAAGCCGCTCGGGCGATCGGTTTCGATTTCGATCGCGGGCGACTCGATGAGTCTGCTCACCCGTTCTGTAGTGGCTTTGGCCCGGGCGACTGCCGGCTGACGACGCGGTTCGACGAGAAGTTCTTCAACATGGCCTTCTTCGGCACGCTGCACGAAGCCGGTCACGGCATCTACGAACAGGGGCTGAATCCCGACGCCTTCGGATTGCCGATGGGCTCTGCGATCTCGCTGGGAATTCACGAATCGCAGTCGCGGATGTGGGAGAACCTCGTGGGCCGGTCGCGAGGGTTCTGGCAGCATTTCTACCCGAAAGCTCAGCAGTACTTCCCAGAGTCGCTGGGGAATGTCGAGCTCGAAGACTTTTATCGAGCCGTGAATACGGTTGAGCCGTCGTTCATTCGAGTTGAAGCCGATGAGGTGACTTACAATCTGCACATCATGCTGCGGTTTGAACTGGAGCAGATGTTGATCAGCGGCGAAGTCAACGCCGCCGATGTGCCGACGGTCTGGAACGAGAAGTTCGAAGCCTACCTCGGTCTCGTCCCACCGGATGACGCTCACGGCTGTCTGCAGGATGTGCACTGGTCGGCGGGCCTGCTCGGTTACTTCCCGACGTATGCTCTGGGGAATGTGTACGCTTCGCAGTTCTTTGCCGCCGCTCACGATCAGATTTCCGGCCTCGATGATCTCATTGCGAAGGGCGAGTTCGCTCCGCTGAAGAACTGGCTCAATGAAAACATTCATCAGCGCGGCCAGCAGTATTCGGCGACCGATCTGGTGAAGGTTGTGACCGGAAACGAGTTCGATGCGGAGCCGCTGGTGACGCATCTTCAGACCAAGTTCCGCGAAGTCTACCGGCTCGGTTAACGAGGCCCGTGATTCGGAGGCGCATCGACGCGTGGCGGTTCCGGATTTGCGACAAGGCTTCGAATGATTGGAATTGATCCCTTGCAGGTCCGTAGAGAATTGGGTCTGCTGAGGTGTGTTGGATAACAGGACGCGAACGTCCCGTTCTAGAATTACGGTGAACAGGTGATGACAGAGACAAGCAATATGCAGACCGCTCCCCTCCATGAAGTTCTGGTGACTCAGGTCGAAGACATCCTGAAGCGGTCGGAAGAGAAAAGCCAGCCGCTGGAAGTCGATCCGATTCGCGCCGAGCTGTTCGAACTGTTCGTGGTGGCTCACGGAGCCGGCTTCCTGGAAGAGGACGCCGAGCACGATCTGACGGCCGACGAACTCTGCAAGATTCTGGCAACCCGCTGGGGCCTCGATCAGGCGGCTCAGAGCAGCGTGGCCCGTCAGGAAAAACTCGACAGCGATCATCTCGTGAAGATGCGTCTTCTCTGGTCGCTGCTGCGACTGTGGATGGAGTGGACCTACGCCTGGCAGCGCTGGGATGAGTTTCACCCGCCAGCCGACAGCAGCGAGGCGGACGGAGAATAACGGCTCATTCCTCGGAGAGACCCATGGCGGACTTCACTCCAGTTGACCACAAGGATTCCGATCCTGAGTACCGCGCAGCTGTTCGTGCCGGAATCGAAACCTTGCTCGGAACTCCGATCGAGGATATTCAGGATCCGGAGACCCTGCTTGGAGAATGGGAACGTGCTTCGCCGCATTTGGCGGGGACGCCGTCGCAAAGGTTCTGCTACCTCGCAGATGGGACGTTCGAATCACCCTACGATTCCGAAGACTCTCCGCGAGGGCAGTGGCAGGTTGAACCGGGACGATACACCGAGACGACCTGGTGTCAGCCGATGCCGGAGTACGGAATCGATGAGGGAACCTGGAACCCCGAAACGTATCACTGCGCCGTCACTGATTCCGGAGATGTCGTGATCTGGAATGGAGATGGCAGCCTTCTACTGTTAATGAAACGTCCAGCCGTGTAGACAGCATTCGATTCTGCGTCCGGAAGAATCCATCGGCATCCTCCGATTCCTGAATATTTCCTCGGAATCGGTATTGTCAGAACCTCTACTCAGTGCAAGAATTCGGGCACATGGGTCACGTCAAACGCAACGTGACAGAAGGTTCTGTCGTCAAGAAGGGCCGGGATTGGCTTGCCGGTTCAGACGACGAGTTCTATTCATCTAGAGAGGAGGTGGTCTTGTGACAAGTGACTGTTGTTGTAGCCAGAGAGGTGGCACCGCTTAGCAAGGGCGGACGGTCGGCGGGTTGTTTGCCCGAGTGCCACCGTCTCGTCAGGATCACCTTCAAGACATTTCCGGGTTGTCTTTCTGCCGAAGGACGACATACCAAACCGGGAGTGATCTTCGATCCGAACGAGGTTATCAACGCAGGACGTTAGTCCCGCATGCTTAATGCCTCGGCTCTTCTTCGGAAGAGTCGAGGTTTTTTTACGCGCGATGTCACGTCGCTTCTTAACCCGAAGGGTGAGCGAGGGCCGTTGAGCTATCGACGTCGATTTCCCTCACTGACGTTTCGGGTTGGGATTGCACTGGGAAGCTGGTCCGTCGGGTTCGATGAAAAGGTGTGCCACTGGTCCCGCCAGTGCGGTTCTTTGTTGACCGGTCTATTCCCACCTGGCGAGTCTGGGGAGACGATCCTCTCGATAACTCTGAATGGTTAGAGATACCCCGCTCTCCACTGGCGAGACGCCAGTGGCACCCCGTGTGGAGCGTCCACTTTGCAGCGGATTTGCTCAAGCATCGCCCTCTGATCTCTGATCTCTTAACCCGAAGGGCGAGCGAAGGCCGTTGGGGTATCGACGTCGATTTCCCTCACTGACGTTTCGGGTTGGGATTGCACTGGGAAGCTGGTCCGTCGGGTTCGATGAAAAGGTGTGCCACTGGCGTCCCGCCAGTGCGGTTCTTTGTTGACCGGTCTATTCTCACCTGGCGAGTCTGGGGAGACGATCCTCTCGATAACTCTGAATGGTCAGAGATACCCCGCTCTCCACTGGCGAGACGCCAGTGGCACCCCGTCGTACCCTCCTGTCTCGTTTCTTGACTCGAAGGGTAAGTGAGGGCCAATGAGCTATCGACGTCGATTTCCCTCACTGACGTTTCGGGTTGGGAATGCACTGGGAAGCTGGTCCGTCAGGATTGATGGCAAAGGTGTGCCACTGGCGTCCCGCCAGTGCTCTATGTTGTTGACGAGCCATTGCGTGCTGCTGAGTCGAAGCGGCTGAGAAGCTTGATAGTCTTTCACAGAATGAAGAGTCCAGCTCTCCACTGGCGAGACGCCAGTGGCACCCGTCGGACCCTCATATCTCGTTTCTTCACCCGAAGGGTGAGCGAAGGCTGTTGGGGTAGGGGCGTCGATTTCCCTCACTGATGCTTCGGGTGGGGATGCTGCCGGGAAGGCCGGGCATGCAGTCTCAACTTGCAATCGTCAGTCGCTTTGGAAAGACTTCTTCGCGCTTGGAATTCCTTTGGTAAACTCAGAGTGACTACCTCGGCTCGCACCTGTGTTTCTTTCAACCGGCAGATGAATCATGCCTCTCAAGATCGGCTATCACGCGGAGTTTCGCTGTCGTCCTCATTACCGCGACGGACAGACGTTCTTCCGCGTCTGGGCTCCCCGTCGACAGCAGGTTGAGCTTGTCCTGGAGCAGAGCGGACATGAGTCGGCGATGCCGATGGAGCGGGCCGACTGGGGCTATTGGATACTGAGTCAACCCGAGTTGCCTCAAGGGACTCGGTATGGTTACCGTCTTGAAGGAGGACCGGTCCGACCCGATCCCTGTACGATGTGGCAGCCGGACGGCGTGCATCGGATGTCGGCTCTGGTTCATCCCGAGCAGTTCCCCTGGAGCGATCAGCACTGGCAGCCGCACGAGCGGGAGCAGCTGGTTTTCTACGAGCTGCACGTCGGTACGTTCACGCCGGAAGGAACATTCGCGGCTGTCATTCCTCGACTGCAGGAGCTGAAAGACCTGGGCATCACGGCGATCGAACTGTTGCCGGTGGCTCAGTTTCCCGGCGAGCGGAACTGGGGCTACGATGGCGTGCATCCCTTTGCTGCTCAGGACAGTTACGGAGGTCCACTCGAGTTACAGAAGCTCGTCGATGCGGCTCATGCAGCCGGGCTCTCGATCTTTCTCGATGTCGTCTACAACCACCTCGGCCCGGAAGGAAATTATATCTCGGAGTTCGGCCCGTATTATTCGGCGAGTTACTCCACGCCCTGGGGGCCGGCACTCAACTACGATGGACGCGACAGCGACGCGGTCCGGAGTTTCGTGCTGGAGAACGTCTATCACTGGATTCACGACTTCCATTTCGACGGGCTTCGCCTCGATGCAGTCCACGCGGTCTTCGACAAAAGCCCGGTGCATCTGCTGGCGGAGATCAAGCAGGTGGCGGACGCTGCTGCTCAGGCTCGGGGGAGCCGGGCGATCATCGTCGCGGAAAGTTTAATGAACGATGTCCGCATGATTCGGGCTCCCGAAGAAGGGGGCTACGGACTCGATGCGGAGTGGAACGAGGATTTTCATCACGCCGTGCAGGCGTATCTGACCGGGGAAGAGTTCGGCAAGTACGCCGATTTCGGTGAAGCATCGCATCTGGCGACGATCTTCGAGAAGACGTTCAGTCTGGCCGGCCGGTACAGCCGATTCCGAGGCCGCCGGTGGGGAGCGGAAGCAGCCGGGTTGCCGGGAAGTCGATTTGTCGCCGGCATTCAGAACCACGACCATGTCGGAAATCGGGCCCATGGCGAGCGGATCGCTCATCTGGTTTCGCCGGCTCAGTGTCGTCTCGCAGCCAGTCTGTCGTTGCTCAGTCCGTTTCTGCCGCTGATTTTCATGGGCGAAGAGTACGGCGAGACGAATCCGTTTCCGTTCTTCTGCTCGTTTCAGGATGAAGGACTGATCGAGAACGTGCGGAAAGGTCGGGCCCGCGATTACGACTTCGAAGGAGAGGTGCCCGATCCGCAGGATCCCGCCGAGTTTGAGAAAGCGATTCTTACCTGGTCCTGGCCGGAGGGAACCGACTCGGCGG
This sequence comes from Planctomycetaceae bacterium, assembly GCA_017795105.1. GTDB lineage: Bacteria > Planctomycetota > Planctomycetia > Planctomycetales > Planctomycetaceae > Rubinisphaera. The sequence goes on along the minus strand of CP051247.1, from coordinate 1,841,502 downwards.
GCATGCGACGCCTGTACCAGACGCTGCTCGAATTCCGCCGGCATCGCCCGATCTTTCTGAACTCATCGCGTGAAGCCCGACTGCTGCCCGATGAGAAGCAGGGGCTTGTGCTGGAATGGAAGTATTCCGCCGCTGCCGGAGAAGAATCGCTGGCCGATGAAGACGACGATCTCTACTGCTACTTTAACCTGACCGGCGTCGAGCAAAGCCTGAAGGGAGCCCGCATTCCGAAGGATCTGAACGTGCTGTTTCTCTCGGAAGTCGAATCGTTCGGAGCTCATTCGCAGCCAGCTGAGGGGGCGGAGCTCAAGCTGCAGCCGTGGGAATGCATGGTGATCGGAAAGCCTTCGGCCTGATGGCATTTTTTGCCGGCAGCGTCTACGATGAATGCATGTTCTCCGATGTGTCGCGGTCGATGATTGTCAGTGCTTTTGCTTGAGATCGCACTGCTGGGCGAGCCAGCAGTGGCATTCGTCAGTCAACGCGTGCCGATTGTAGCACCGCACACCGTCGTCTTCCGGTCGATCCCATTCCTCATTCTGAGGCGAATTTCGATGAAGTCACTCCAGTGGACCTTCCTGCTGTTGTTGTTTCTGTCCAGCTCGATCACAGCAGCCGAGCGGCCGAACCTGGTCCTCATCATTGCCGATGACTGCACCTGGCGTGATCTCGGCACCTATGGCGGGCAGGCGAAGACGCCGCACCTGGATGCTCTGGCGGCCGAGGGAATGAAATTCACGCAGTGTTTTCAGGCTGCCCCGATGTGTTCGCCAACGCGGCACAACATCTACACGGGCCTGTTTCCGGTGAAGTCGGGGGCCTATCCGAATCACACATTCGCCAAACCGGGAACGAAGAGCATCGCGCACGATCTGCAGCCGCTCGGGTATCGCGTGCATCTCTCCGGCAAGCGGCACATCGCACCCGAGAGTGTCTTTCCGTTCGAGTATTCCGGGAAGAGCAATCCCGACATGCAGGCCATCAATACCCTGCTTCAGGAATGTCAAGGCGAGGACCAGCCGTTCTGTCTGATCGCCTGCTCGAACGAGCCGCACACGCCATGGAACAAAGGCGATGCCTCGCAGTACAACCCGGACGATCTCGAATTCCCGCCGTATCTGGTCGGCACACCACACGTGCGGGAACAGTTCACGAAGTACCTGGCCGAGATCACGTATTTCGACAGCCAGATTGGCGAAATCGTGGGACTGCTGGAGAAGCACGACCTCGATGACAACACGCTGGTGATGGTCCTTTCCGAGCAGGGGAACAGTCTGCCGTTCGCCAAGTGGACCTGTTATGAAGCCGGCGTTGGCTCGGGGATGGTCGTCCGCTGGCCCGGCCGCGTGAAAGCGGGGAGCGAGACCGATGCGCTCGTTGAATACGTCGATATTCTGCCGACGTTCGTCGAAGCGGCGGGCGGAAAGATTCGCAAGAGACTCGACGGGCAAAGCTTCCTGCCCGTGCTTCGGGGAGAACGCGATCACCATAAAGACATCACCTACAGTCTCATGACAACGCGGGGGATCAACAATGGCTCGGAACGCTATCCGATTCGCTCGGCTCGCAATCAGCAGTTTCGGCTGATCTGGAACCTGAGCCCGGAAGTGACGTTCCAGAATGCCTGCACGTCGAGCTCGGAGTTCAAGTCGATGGAAGAGGCGGCTGCTTCCGGAAACGAGAAGGCGCGGGAGTTGACCGAGAAGTATCAGCATCGTCCTGAGTACGAACTGTACGATGTCGTCAACGATCCGCACAACATGCGGAATCTGGCCGGCGAGAAAGAGTACGCCGACGAGTTTGCAACATTGCGGAAGTCGCTGGAAGCCTGGATGGAAGACCAGGGCGACGAAGGCATCGCCACTGAAATGGATGCCCTTGATCATCAGAAACGTGGCCGGAAGAAAGCAGCAGGCAAGAATGGGCAGCAGAACCGCAACAAGAAAGCCGGCGAGAACTGACCCCGTTCGTTTCCGGTTCAATCACATCGTTCATTGAGGAATCTGTCGATGCATCGCACACTCATATGGTCTTTGACACTGCTGTTGACTCTCTCGTTGACGCACGCCGTTTCGGCGGCGGCTCCCGAGGCGTCCCGGCCGAACATCATTATCGTTCTGGTCGATGACATGGGCTTCTCCGATCTCGGCTGCTACGGCAGTGAAATTGAGACGCCCAACATCGATCAGCTGGCCCAATCGGGACTGCGGTTCACGCAGTTCTACAATTCGGGCCGCTGCTGTCCGACGCGGGCAAGTCTGATGACCGGACTGCATCCGCATCAGGTTGGTATTGGCCATATGACGGCTCCTCCCGGCAAGCCGCTGGGGCTTGAAGGGGCTTATCAGGGCTATCTGAATCAGAATTGTACGACTATCGCGGAGTTGCTGAAGTCGGCGGGCTATCAGACACTGATGACTGGCAAGTGGCATCTCGCCGCCGATCAACAGGAGTGCTGGCCATTGCAGCGGGGGTTTGATCGCTACTTCGGCTGCATCAGCGGGGCAATCAACTACTTCAAGCCGGGCGGCGATCGCGGGCTGACGCACGGCAACAAGAGCGTCGACGTGCCTGAGGACTTCTACGCCACCGACACCTTCACCGATTACGCCTGCGAGTTCATTTCCGATGCCTCGGACAACGAGGAGCAGCCGTTCTTCCTGTATCTGGCCTACAACGCACCGCACTGGCCGCTGAATGCGAAGGTTGAAGACTTCGAGAAGTATCGCGGCAAGTACACGGCTGGCTGGGAGCAGCTGATGCAGGACCGCTTCCGCAAGCAGGTCGAACTCGGTCTGTTCCCGCAGGAAACCGAGCCAGCTTCGCATGTCGGACCGAAGTGGGATTCTCTGAACGATAAGCAGCGCGATCGACTGGACGCGGTGATGGCGGCCTACGCCGGCTGCATCGATTCGATCGACCAGAACATCGGCCGGCTCATCACGCATCTCAAAGAGGAAGACGAGTACGAGAACACCGTGATCTTTTTCCTCTCCGACAACGGGGCCTGTCAGGAAGGCGGAGTGCTGGGGCAGGGGGGAGAGAAGATGGTCCGCAACCCGCCGCTCGAAACGGTGGACGGGGTGAAGCTGGGCCTCGCCTGGGCGAACGCCTGCAACACGCCGTTCCGACTCTACAAGCACTACGTCCATGAAGGAGGCGCCTGCACGCCGATGATCGCCCACTGGCCGGCTGGCATCGCCAAGGGCGACGAGGGGACGTTCGTCCGCGAATACGCCTATCTGCCCGACTTCATGGCGACCTGCATCGAACTTTCGGGAGCCACCTATCCGAACGACAAGCCCGCTCATTCCGGCCAGTCGATGCTTCCTCTGCTTCAAGGCGACGAGAAGTCAATTCACCCGGAACCGATCTACTGGGAACACGAAGGCAACGCCGCAATGCGGATGGGGAACTGGAAGCTCGTCCGCGAGTATCGAAAGCCCTGGGAGCTCTATGACATCAGCCAGGACCGCACCGAACTCCACGACCTGTCGACCGCCAACTCCGACCAGAAGCAGAAGATGGTCACCATGTGGGAAGCATGGGCCACCGCCCACGACGTCGCCTTCCCGGAACGTTTCAATATGTACGAGTTCCTGAGAAAACAGGGACAGACCGGGAAGTGAATTCAGCTGTCGGTCAGGTCCGATGAGTCGACTTGGGTTTGCCCAGGCAACAGGACCACCCGCGGGTGAGAAACTGAGGCCGCTGCGCAAAAGTCCCGGAAACGGGGGAGTTATGGACTTTTGCGCAGAACAAGGCTTTGCATGGCCGCGATCCAAAACCGTGTCATCCACCGGGTTCCCGGGAACGGGATCACCCGCTCGACTCTCCAGCCCGCCTGGATGAGAACGTCGAGCATGTACTCGACCGCCCAGGTGTTCGTCGAGTGGATCACAATGGGAAACCTCGGCGGATGCGTCGCCAGCCAGTCCGCGACTTCTCGACCTTCGCCGCAATCCTGAGTGCTTCCATCCGGCATGGAACGGAGTGGCAGATCGTTGTCGAGGGCCATCCCGACCACCTCGTCGAAGTGCGACTCCAGCCAGGACGTCATTTCCCCCGCATGTTCAAAGAAGGCGAGTTCATAGTGAGGGAAGTGCTCGACGAGCAGCGGCCGAAAATGCGCGATCCGCTCGGGATCATCCTCAAGGACGGCAATCGTCCGCCGACTTGGCATGGATCTTCCTCTCCAAAAAGCTCCTGCTCGTTCCCGGGATGGCCCCGAAAGGTTCTTTCGGGGCAACGCAGCCGTGGGCGAAGCAGGCGCAGGTCAGCCCGATTTCAGCACAGATCGTGGCGCGAAGCAAGCCCCTGATCAGGCACCGTCAAACCGCCGATTAGTAGGTCAGGCACCGCCTGACGAGAAATCGACGCGGCTCGAAGCAACCCCGTCAGGCAGTGCCTGACCTACGGGACTGAGGCCGCTGCGCAAAAGTCCCGGAAACGAGCGAGTTATGGACTTTTGCGCAGAACACTCATCATTCAGCAAGTGTACGTCAGGATGGCTGGGCGAGAAATCGATTTCGCTTGAAGAAACCGCGTCAGCCAATAGCTGACCTGCGTGACTCATTCCGGGTCACCAACCGGCGGCTCCACTCGGAACGTTTCGAGATACCGGAGCGCCATCGGCGGGATTTCGTCTCGCTCCTCATTGACCGCGTAGGTAATAAAGTACGGCTTGCCGTCATGTATGGTGGTGTACGTCCACGTCGCCCACGCAGGATGATCGAGCATCCATGGACGTTGTGTGAACTGTAACCGTGCCGACTGGTCCTGAAACTTGGCCGCAACCGTGGGAGCGGTGTTTTCGTTCATGACAGCGACGACAATCATCGCCCTGGCTCTTGCGGCGATTGAGCTGTTCGGAAACGATGCGATGGACCCGTCGCTGTGCGATTCCGTCCAGTCTGGCGGCACGATGATCGAGAAGCCGCGTGTGCTATGGACCCGCCTTTCCTCGGCAGGAGGCTCGACCGGGATCTTTCGCCCGCTGACCGTATGGAGGTCCAGGGCGAAGAACATTCCCACAAGGATTACGCCCACAATCACCATCTCCCGACGGGACATCCACTTCCGTGGTGCTGCTGCCTCTTTCTTCGGGGAGGTCTCATTCATTGGTCACATCAGAAATTAGCGTGCTAAGAAGGATGGCCCCGAAAGATTCTTTCAGGGCGGCGCAGCAGTGGGCAAAGTGGTATTGGACGGCAATGACTGATAGCCTGATTTCAGCATAGATTCTGAATAGAAGCAATACCCTGATTAGCCACGGCGAAGCGGTGAATAAGTAGGTCAGGCACCGCCTGACGAGAAATCGATATGGCTCGAAGCAACCGCGTCAGGCAATGCCTGACCTGCGGTCGCGTTCCTGCGAAGCCGGCAAGTGAGATACTGGAATCATGCCCAACTATCGTCGAGCTCATCTCCCCGGAGGGACGTTTTTCTTCACCCTGGTGACCGACCAACGGTTACCGATCTTCTCTTCTGAAGAGGCTCGGCATCTCCTCGGCGAGACGATCCGCGAATGCCAGCTGGAGCGGCCGTTCGAGCTCAATGCGATTGTCCTTCTGCCGGATCACTTGCACGCGATTTGGACACTCCCTCGAGGAGACACCGATTACTCGACCCGCTGGGGAATCATCAAAGCCACGTTCACGAAACGCTGGCTGGCCATGCGAAAGGCGGAAGCGGAGGTGACGCCGGGCCGGCGGGCGGAACGACGCCGCGGAATCTGGCAACCACGATTCTGGGAGCACGCACTCGAAGACGAAGACGACTTCGAACGCCACTTCGACTACATTCACTACAACCCGGTGAAGCACGGATTCGTCCGCTGTCCCCACGAATGGAAACCCTCCAGCTTTCACCGCTGGGTTGCGAAAGGCGTCTATCCAGCCAACTGGGCCTGCGGCTTGGGAAAGCCTCCCGACTTCACCGCCATCGAAAAAACAGTCGGCGAATAACCCCGTAGGTCAGCAAGAGTAGGTCAGGCACCGCCTGACGAGAAATCGACGCGGCTCGAAGCAACCCCGTCAGGCAGTGCCTGACCTACGGGACTTATCGCGGAGCTGTCACCGACATCCGCGCAGACCTTCCCCCTTGAGACCCCCTGACGGTCCTGAATCCACCACTCGCCGGATACACAGACGAGGTTCCTTTATTGAAGAGGGAACTGGATGCGCCCGGCAGGGCAAGAACAAGCGCGGGTAGAGCAATACGGACTTGCACAGATCTCATCGCTGCGCAAAAGTCAATAACTCGCTGGATTCCGGGACTTTTGCGCAGAGCATGGGGAGGAGCAGCACGAACTTCCGGCAAGAAAAGCACATCGCCAGTTGCGCCTCACCCACTTCAGTAGGTCAGGCACCGCCTGACGAGAAATCGACATCGCTCGAAGCAACCGCGTCAGGCGGTGCCTGACCTACGGGGCTGCTATTGAAATAGAATCGGGCAATGCGATGCAATTGCCACGTCGCAAAGATGAATCAGCCGTACCAGAAGTGGCTCGCCGTCCACATCGATGAATGTTTCCTCGAACGATAATGGGGCCAGTCCCACTGAGCCAGCAGCCTCCTGTTGCCATTCTGCGCGAAACGGAATCGGGGGGAGTTGACCCAGGCCGCTTCGAATTGCCACGAGTTCAGATCGCAATTCAGGAACTTCGTCGGGAGACCATTGACCGTCCGAGTCGGAGTGATTGATAAGAACCGGAAAACGGCCTCCCTTGGTCCCGTGTTCCAGTGTTTCCGTGACCGTCGATCGGAAGAATTCGAAGTCCGCGTAATGACCGACCTCGACTCCATCGAGTTCCTCATCCTCCGAGAATATGCAGAGATAAAGCCCCACTCCTTAGACCTTCTCGATACGAATGATTTTCGAATGCTCGGTCCGAAACGTCCTCAAGGTTCGATGGATGACGCAGGCTGCAGGAACACGAATGATCAGCTTGCGGCCCGTTTCGCTGGCGCGGAGTGTCAGCAGTCGGATCTGATATGTGAGTCGTAACGTCGAGACGTTCTTGATGAGGAAGAAGGCATCGTTCCGAACGGCATCTGGTCGAGACGTTCGGGCGACCTGATGGCTTGTGTAGCGAAACTCCATTCTGAGGTGCTCCTCGAAATAGCCTGACGCAAAAACGACGCGGCTTGAAGCAACCGCGTCAGGCGGTGCCTGACCTACGGTCCTCACTACACAGTTGCCTCTTTCGGCGTCAGATACTTATCCACTTCATTCGCGACAATCACGCCGTAGTTCACCGCGCCGAGCCAGCCGGACATGATGATGCCGACGGAGCCGGCGTGGTGGAGGCCGTGGATTTGGTGCGGGAGGGTCTGGCTGACTTTCAGGCCTTCGAACTTGGTGCCGAATGAGGCTCCGTGCATGTGGCGGGTGTAGTACTTGAACGTTCGCGGCGTGGCCGCTTCGACCCAGTCGAGTTTCTCGCGGATGTCCGGGACGTACTGCTCCAGGCAGTCGATCGTGGTGTCGCAGAGGTCCTGCTTGTCCTTTTCGTACTGCTCTTCCGACAGGTTCGCCCAGTCTTCGTAGCGGGCGTTCGTCGACGAGACGATCAGCCAGCGGTCGGAGCCGGGGCGGGTTTCCGGGTAATAGAACGAGAACGTGCGGCTGCTCACGTCCTTGCTGAGCATGGCGTCGATGTCAAAGCCGCGGTGCTCGGAGTGGAACAGCAGGTCGCCGCAGTAGTCGAAGCCAACGCCCGGCTTCAGGCCGAAGTAGACCTGACAGCTGCTGTTATTCACGCGGACCGCTTTGGTTTCTTCGACGAAGTCGGAATCGAACTTGTCTTCGCCGACCATCTTCAGAATCGTCGACTTGATGTTCGAGTTCGACAGCACGGCTCGGCAGCCGATCCGTTTGCCGTTCACGACCACGCCGGTCACGTTGCGATCCTTATCGACTTCAATCTTCTCGACCAGCGAGCGAATGCGAAGATCGACGCCGTTGCGGATCATCTCGTCCTTCATCTGCAGCACGAGCGCATCGGTGCCCCCTTGGAAGGTGTAGACCCCTTTGCTCATGAAGTTGGAGAAGACGATGCCGTACGTGATGGCCGGGTCATCCAGAGTGGACCCGTTGGCATAGGTGATCGGCTCCATGAGCAGACGGACGACATCATCGCGGCCGGGGAAGAACTTGTTGAACAGCTCGCGGGTCGTCATCGACTGGTCGTCGTAGAAGTTCATGCTGCGGGCGGTGTCGAAGAAGTCGTTCACGGCCTGCGGCTCGACCTGAAACTTCTCGATCAGCAGCCGGGTAAAGTCTTCGCGGTTGAAGGTCGTCTCCAGCGAGAACTGCGGATTCTCGAAGCGGATTCCCTTCAGCTGCACGATCTTGTCGGCGATTTCCTGCGTCCAGTACTTCCGGCAGCTCTTAATCATCCCATGCGGAAAACCATGCAGGGAGATATCGAAGATGTGCCCGCCGCGACGCTTGAACCAGGTGGCCATGCCGCCGAGCTGGTAGTGATGTTCGAGCAGGAGCACGGAATAGCCAGCTTTGGCGAGGACGTTGGCTCCGGTGAGGCCGGCCAGTCCGCTGCCAATGACAACAATATCGTACGAGTCGCGGACCCCCGCGAGAAAATCTTTGGCCATGAGCGTTCAACAGATCGACGAATAGAGATGCGAATTGCAATTCAGGCGTTCAGGTGACATGATAATGCCAGCCGCAGCCGCACGCCCGATTGTAGAACGGAAGCCGCCAGAGTGACAGCCTCCCGAACGACCGTATTGTCGCGGCTGAGCCCTCGTAGCGGCGGCATCTTGCCGCCGATTGCGTGCAGCCGTCGATATCGTCGGAGAAATGTCAGTCTGTAGGTCAGGCACTGCCTGACGCGAAGTGGCCGTCGGTTACAAGAGAGACGTCAGGCGATGCCTGACCTACAGGTCCGGCGATCGCCATTTCCACCAGTGGCACCCGCTGGTGGTGCTCGCTGAATACAAGTTGTGAATTTCCCTCGAATCCGAGATTCAATCATGCTGAAAACCCGTCTGTCCCTGCGATTCTGCCTGCTGATTCTGGCCGCCTGTGTCTTCACCAGCGGTTCCATCGCCACTGCTCAGACGCCCGCTCAGGTGCAGCGGCTGCTGGAAGAAGTGCAGAAGCGTTTCCCGGAAGCCGATGCCAACGGCGATGGCCGGCTGACGGTCGATGAGGCCAAGGTCTATTACGCCCGGCTCAAAGCCGAGAATGAGCGGAAGAAGGCGATTCAGCGTCGCGGGCAGATTAAGCCAACGCATGCGAATGTCCCCTACGGCCCGGCGGATCGCAACCGGCTCGACCTGTGGCTGGCCGATTCCGAGGAGCCGACGCCGCTCGTCATCTATATTCATGGCGGCGGATTTGTAGCCGGCGACAAGGAATCGATCTCGCCGCAGCTCATCCGCGAGGCTCAGGAAAAGGGCTGGTCGGTCGCGTCGATCAACTACCGGTTCGTGAATTCGAGCATCATGTTCCCGGCTCCTCAGCAGGACGGAGCCCGGGCGATTCAGTTCCTGAAGCACAACCGCGAGAAGTACAACCTCGACCCCGAGAAGTTCGCCGTCTACGGCGGCTCGGCCGGAGCGGGTATCTCGATGTGGATTGGCTACAAAGACGACATGGCTGATCCCGACGCGAAGGACCCGGTGCTGCGGGAGTCAACCCGCGTGGCGGTCGTCGGCTCGATCGGCGGGCAGTCGTCGTACGATCCGTTCGTGATTCGCGACTGGATCGGCGGACAGGCTCATGCTCATCCATCGATTTACATGGTCTACGGGGTGAAGACGCTGGAAGAGCTGACGAAGCCGGAATTAAAGTCGCTGTTCAACGAGGTTTCGGCCATCAACCACGTGACGGACGATGATCCGCCCACCTTCATGTACTACAGCGAAGCCGACAGCCCGCTTCCCCCGAACGCTCGTCCGGGCCAGGGAATTCATCACCCGATCTTCGCCCACAAGCTGAAAGAGAAGCTCGACGAAGAAGGCATTCCGTCAGTCTATCGGCACGTGTCGGTCCACGGCCGGGATTTCGTCGGGCCGTTTCTGGAGTTCGTGGAACAGGGGTTTGCACAGGCACGCCAGTGATCGACTCCGACGGCTTCGCCAAGCTGTCAGAGCCACCCCGTAAGTGGATACGCACGTCGGTTGAGCGAACGGGAACGCAATCCGCATCCGCACAGCGGCCCCTACTGGAGTGGAGTGGGCTTAGCGGTTTGTGTTCGCTTTGCTGTGCAGTTTGGGCTTCGGGCCCTGGCCGTTTGGTTCGTAGTCGCGGTCGCTGGTGAGGAGTAGCTTGTCGAATTCGAAACCGTCTTCGCGCATGGAGACGTGAATCGTGTGTTCGCCGGCGGTTTCGATGTCGAGGTAGAGCTGGTAACGAACGCCGATATGGACTTTGCTGGTTCGCTGGCGGCTCTCCCAGGCCCATTCCCGCTTTTTCGTCGTCTGCCACCGCTGGCCGGACTCGGGCCAGGTTCCATCGAGGCCGATGTGCAGTCCGTTGTCTTCGGTGCCGGTCGAGAAATGCCGCACCCACACGTAATAGCGGCCGGGATTCGAGACATGGACGCGATAAGACAGCACACCCGCCTGGCCTGGTCCGGGAAAGAAGTTCTCGCCGACTGTCAGCTTGTCGCCGTGGGTCGTTCGCGTATCAGGAAGAGCTTCCAGATAGCCGGAGCCGCTGAAGCCCGTCAGATGAGGCTCATCGGGGTCCGGCGTCACATTTGGCTGCTGGTCGTTATTGAACAGATGCCAGCTGCGGAATTCCTTCTTTTCCTGTGAGACGAACTCCTCGGCTTCAATGACGAGCAGTCCATCGACTTCTTCGAAGACGGGCCCCGAAGTCGAATCGCTCCCGGTCGGCTCGGCTGCACTCAGGGGAGCAGCGGACAGAGATGCCAGCACGGACAGAATCAGCAGAGCGAGGCGATGCATGAGGCAGACCTGAATACGAGTTTGCTTGACCGGGCGGGACGTTGCGCCGGTCCCGATCACTTGCGGCGGGGGACCCACGTTTCCGGAGCGTTCAGCATGAGTGGTTCGTGAAACACGGTCAACTCATCGCCCTGGTCGTCGATCCAGGCTCGCAGTTCGTTCAAGAGTTCGTTCTGGATGTCGCGAACATGTTCGCTGCCTGCCAGATTGTTCTGTTCGAGCGGATCTTCGTTCAGGTCGAACAGTTCGAATTCAGGTCGGCCATGGTGACTGGCAACCACCTTCGCTGCCCGCGGATCGGTTTTGGCGAGTTCGGTCCATTCTTTGAAGTAGTCGCCGGAGGTCTCGCGAAGCAGCAGATCGATGTGTGTCGTGAAGGCAAACTCAGGATGCGGATTCCAGATGAGCTTGTATCGATCCGTACGAATCGATCGACTCAGGTAGACATTCATCTTTCGATCGCCGCTGTGTGTCGTGAAGATCCGCTGCCGATGGGTATCGCTTTCCCCCTGAAGTACAGACGCGAAAGAGCGTCCGTCGAGACCATCGGGCACGGAGCCGCCAGCGAGATCGATGAGGGTCGGAAGGATGTCGATCCAGCTGACCATCGCGTCGGTTCGGCTTCCCTTTTGAATATGTCCCGGACGAGCAACGACGAGCGGGATGCGAATCCCTTCGTCGTACAGCGTCCATTTGCCGAATGGAAATTGAGCTCCGTGATCGCTCGAAAAGACGAACAGTTTGTCTTGTGCCAGATGTTTGTCCGTCAGTTCGCGGAGTTCGCCAAGCCAGGCATCAAGATCCTTAACTTCCTGCAGGTATCGCGACCGTTGCACGCGAGTTTGCGGCGTGTCGAGCAGCTTGGACGGAAGGCTCATCGATTCGGGATCGATGGTTGATTTACTCGGCCAGGGAACGTGCGGGTTGGAGACGCCAACGAACAGCGCCAGCGGTCGCTCGTCTGTGCGATTCTCCAGAATCTCCGTCACCCGTTCGCGTTGCTCGGGGATTTCGGTGTTGGGAACGATCGTTTCGAAGCCGTAGTTTTTCGCACTCTTGGAATGAGCGACCTTGCCGAACGCCGCGGTCTGATAGCCGAGCTGATTCAGGATCTGCGGCAGACGAATGGTTCTCTCACGTGGATAGGAATGGTTTTCTTCCGCTCCATTTCGAGCCGGCATCAAACCGGTTAACAATGCCGCTCGGCTCGGAGCACACGCGGGACTTGCGACGAACGCCCGATCGAACGTCATCCCTTCAGCCGCCAGGGCATCGATCGCCGGCGTCTCGATGTTCGTTCCGCCGTAAAGCGGGAGATCGCGAGCAGACAGATCGTCGACCAGATAGACGACGATATCGGGCAGACGTTTGTCCGCAGCGAACGCATGCGAGCCGCATACGATGGCCAGCAGGCAACAGAGGAATATGCGGCGCGTCATCGTTGTTCTCCTCTTCGAGTTGAGGGCGCTCGTGAACTGGGAGCCCCGGAGTGATTGGGCAGTGGATCGCGATCAGCCGTTGAGCTCGACACGGCACTGCCGGGCAAGCCAGCCGTGGCACCCCGTATTCCGAATGCTGATTGTTACGATACACGCTTCGACCCGGTGTTCGCGAGCAGCCCTCTCTACAGGCAGAATCTTTCGATCATTCTTCGGTAAAGGTTCGTCCCCTGTTCCATCTGGTCGAGGGAGATCCATTCGTCTTCCGTGTGAGCCTGGACGATGTCGCCGGGACCACAGATGACTTTCTTCTGCAGCTCGCTGAACATGGCCGCATCGCTGGCGTAGCTGACGGTTCTTGAGGACGGCCGGCCGGTCAATTCGAGCAGGTCGCGGATGTAATCGGCATCGGCGGGAGAATGGAACGGCGGGGCAGCGGTTTCGACGATGAACTCGAGGCCATGTTTCTCAGCCGCTCGGCGAGCCCGGTCCATGAGATCATCGGCTGGCTGGTTGGGCATGGGCCGAAAACAGACGGTGCATTCGCTCCGTTCCGGCGTGATGTTCGAAGCGTAGGTGAAGTCGTTGATGCCGATGTTCCAGGTGATGCCGGGGGGATCGAACGTCGCGTCCTGCCACTCCGGGGCTTCAGCCGTCTCTTGATAGATGGCGAGCATCTCCTGCAGAAACGGGATCATCGCCAGATTCGCATTGATTCCATGCGACGTGCTCGAATGGCCTGCTCGTCCCCACGAAATCGCCTTGAAGACATAGACCCCTTTATGAGCGTGCACGACTTCGAGCAGCGTCGGTTCGCCGATGATGGTGACTGGCTGCTGCTCGACAAACTGCCGGTACAGGTGCGACTGCTTCACGACATGAGCCGCCCCGTAGAAGCCGAGCTCTTCATCCGAGGTACAGATGAGCGAAAGCGGAGCCCGCAGGTCGCGATCGGCAACTGTTTCCGCAGCCGCCAGAAAGCAGGCGAGTGACCCTTTCATATCGCAACTGCCGCGGCCGTAAACCCGCTCGGACGTCTGAAAGCAGTCGAACGGGCCGGCTTCGGGGAAGCTCCAGGCATCGGCCGGGACGACATCGGAATGAGCACTGTAGAGGAGTCCGCTGGAGCCGGAGCCGCGATTGGCGATGACGCTGACCTTCTCGTTCTGCTGTTCATCGGTGTAGATAACGGTTTCGGTCTGGAAGCCGAGCGTCTGAAGCAGGATCTCGATAGCCTCGCTGATTGGGCGATTCGAGTCGGAGCTGACCGACGGCATATTCACGAGGGTCCGCTGGATCTCTAAGGCCCGCTGGAGTGTCATCCCAGTCTCTCCATCTTCTCAATTTTGCGACGCTACATTCAGCACAGGCGGAATAATCGTTGCGTTTTTACAGCCGGACGCTGAATTCGCGCAAGTCGATCGACCGATACAACCGATACCACTGATAGGACCGGACTCTCCCGAGTGCGCGCATTGTCGTAGCTCCCGGTGGCGGTCCAGATTATGACAAAGCAATCGAACTCACTCCAGTGTGGCGTCTGACACATGAATGACATTATTGACTGCAGCTGGTTGAAACCCGTCGCAGGGCGACTGTGCCTGCTGTTGTGTTCGTCGGTCGGGGCCAGTTTCCCGGTCGCCGCTTACGCTCAGCAGCCGAATGTCGTTCATGCGACCGGTGAATGCCCGCCAGGAATGATGCCCGGAGCCGGGATCCAGCAGGTTCAGCTGCCCGATTCTCGGCAGTATTACGAGTATCTGCCACGCGGACGCGACTGGGATCAGTACGCCGATTCTCCGCTCGAACGCTTCCTGAAGCAGGTCGGCAGTCAGACGTATACACGGTTTGACTATCTGCTCTGGTCGGTTTCAGACCCGAGCCAGGGAATCATCGGTGCTCCAGGAAAACGGCTCGATGAAAACGTTGGATTCGAGAAGCCTGCGTTCATCGACATGGCTCGAGCGAACCAGATCGTTGGGTTCGATCAGTTCTATCCCATCCGCAATCCGCTGCTGCGGTCCAACCCGGATGGACTCGTGCTGATTCAGATCTGGGAAAGTGATCCGAGTGAACTGGTCGACCTCGATGGCGACCTGTTCGAGTACGATATCATCGACGCCGACATGGACGGCTTCAATGACGACGACAACGACCTCGACATCTTCCCGCGAGTCACCAATACACAGAAGTTGTCGTTCCTCCGTGGCGATGAGAATCCCGCGACCGGCGGAGCAGGGAACGTCCTTGTTCCGACAACCGGGGTGGCGGGAGATCCTGCTCAGGTTGCCGTTCTGACTGTCGGCCGCATGGCCAATACCCGTTCCTTCCAGCTCGACAACAACAATGGATTCCGAGGTGTGATCGGTGTCGACACCACATTCGGAGCCGTCGAGTTCGACTTCTTCACGATGGGAGAGTCCGATACGGGACTGGAATGGACTCCAATTCCTGATGGCCTGCTCGGAACGCCCGGCGGAGCCCTGGGAGCCGGAGCAGCCGACCCCGCGGTCATTCCGTTTCTGGTCAACGGGCAGATGGCTCCGGATATCTTTGATACGGCCGGAAACCTCATTACCGACAGCAACAACTACTACGTGATCTTCAACGACAGTTACCGGGCGACCTATGAGTCGGAAGCCTGGGGCTTTGACCCGAACGTCTACTGGACCATCAACGAACGTCCGGACCGGTTCAAGATTGCAGGTTCGCTCGGGTTCCGTTACTTCGACTTCCGCGAGCAGTTCCGTCAGGTGGGATCCTTCACGCAGGAAGCGTCCGACCCACTCCGCCCCTTCTACGTTTACGACAACGAACTGCAGGACACGAACACGGCGACAGACGACGATCTGCTTTCGGTCATCAACTCGGTGACGGAAAACCGTGTGATGGGACCTCAGATCGGGATGCGAACCCAGGTTGGCGACGACCGGTTCTCCGTGAATCTTGATACGCACGTCATGGCCGGGGTGAATACCTGGGAAGCCGAAGTCGCTGTCGATGACCTGTTGTTCGTGGGTGACGACAACTTCACCGAAGCAAGTTCCACTGACTTCTCGGCTGGCTTTGAAATGGTGCTCGATGCTCGCCTGCGACTCCGGGACCACGTGACTCTGACGGCTGGCTACAACTTCCTCTGGTTCACCGATATCACGCGGCCGGATGAGAACATCTATTACAACATCAACGCGACGCGGCTTCCCGCCACGGCTAACGGAACGCAAAGCGTCGGTCCAGACTGGGATGTCAGCAACGGCGTCGTCGTCCGCAAGGAAGAAACGACTATCAGCCTCAGCGGCCTCTCGGTCGGGGTGCTGATCGACTGGTAAGCCATTCAGAAACCAGAATCACAGAAAGCACTGCCGGGCGACTGGCGGTGCTTTTTTTCGTTCCGCATCGACTCGCGAGGGTGGCCGCGATCGCTCCGCTATCGGGGCGGCGAAGCCGTGGGAGAATGCCGTTTGGCGTCGAGGTTTTGATCGGCTCGGGGATAAACGCACATCGCTTCGTGCTCTCAATCCCACTGTTCGAGCCGCTACTCCCGGCCGGTAATCATGCGGCTGATCGTCTTGAAGTTGGGGTGCTCGGCCGTTTCGCAGCATTCGAACAGCAACGTTTCGACGGTCGTCAGAGTCACTCCCGTGGACTGCATCCGCTGGAGAGCCGTGTCGCGATCGATGCGGTTTCGGCTTGTGACGGCATCCACCGGAACGATCACTTCATATCCCAGCGACTGCAGATCGAAGACCGTCTGCAGGATGCAAACGTGGGCTTCAATGCCGAAAACGATCACCCGGAAACGATCGTCGTCCCGCTCGCCGGCACAGGGAAGATCGAGTGCTTCAACGCTGCTGAACCGCTTCTTGGCGACGGGCTCGGGGATCAGTTCCGCTATCGATTCCGTCGTCGAGCCGAGTCCCTGCGGGTATTGCTCGGTCGCCAGAAGGGGGATTTCGAGAGTCCTGGCCCCTCGCAGCAGCAGACGGCTGCGGGCGATCAGCTCTTCGCGATCAGACATCCCGGCCAGCAGTTTGTCCTGCAGATCGACTGCGATCACGAGGCATTCGGACGCACGGGCCAGCTGGGGGGAACGAAGATATTCAGGCATGATGGACGGCTGCGGACATAAAAAATGATCGGACAAACTCAACGTTCGTCCGATCATAGTGCGACCGGAGTCGCCGTTCCAGATCTGCAGGATCAGGTGCGGTACAACGAGGCGGTTGTCCGCGGTCGTTTTGTTTCGTTGGCATCCCAGATGATGCGATCATCTTCAGACGTCCACGGGAGTGGCTGGTCGTGAGGGATCTCTTCTTTCGGGCCGGAGTGCAGGTGGTACACTTCGCCGCCGCGGTCCGCGAAGAACCGCTGGAACCACAGCATCCCCTTCACATGGTCATTGGGAGAGAGCAGCAGGATCTCGACGTTCTTGTCGAAGCAGTCGAGCAGCATTCCAAAGAATCCGCTCGGAACATATTTCACATGCTGCATGGCGAAGGAGAGCGAGTTCCGCTGATCGCCTTCAACCAGCTGGCAGACTGTCTCTCGCAGCAGGGCCAGATCGGCTCCGTCCCAGATCTCAATAGGGCCCATGTCCAGGATGATGGAATGGCCGTGCTCATGAAGACTGATCCGTTGACGTTTTTTGCGTGGCATGTCTCTCCCAGTGCATCAGCGTGGTCATAACAGTTGTCTGTCGAGATGCAGGAGAAAGGCAACAGCCGGGCCAGACTGTTCAGTTTCAGGTGTAAATGCCCGCAGTGGCTGTCCTAAACGTCGTGAGAGAAACAGGTTGTGTTATTCTGGAAACCATGTTGGCGGCTCGGGGGGGCCAGCTCAGGACGTTGTCTTCAGGCAACGCCTCTCCACATAATGTTTCCGAAATCCGACATTTTTCGAGCATGATGCCCCCGGTGAGGTACGACGGAAACGTGTGCAGACGTTCGTGTGCAACGCACCCGGTGTGTCTGGAAGGCTCGCCAACGGTATGGTCGAATGAAGAGTGGCTGGTAATCACGATCTGGTTATGAAGGAGAGACCATGACGCTGAGTGACTGTGTGCTGGGGTGCCTGGTGACCATTCTGCTCGCGGCTGGAGGAACGGTCGCGAGCGCGGGAGAGTCGAAGGATCTGCTGCTCTCGGACAGCCTCGAACAGGGCGAAACGATTCCCGATGGCTGGGAACAGGGAGCGAAGCTGAACGGCGTCGAGTACATCTACGATCGCAACACCGGCTCCGACGGCAAACGAAGCCTGAGCATCCGCAAAACCGCTCAACGATACTTTCCGATCGCTGCCTGGTGGCGACGTCTCGACCACACGGGCGATGCTCCAGCCGTGCATCTCTCTGCTCAGGTGAAAGCCGACAAGGCCACCAAGGCGGTTCTCGACTTCACCTTTCGCGATGCCGGAAAGAACGATCTCGGCCATGCCTGGGTCAAATATATTGCCCCGGAACAGACCGACGAATCACTCACACACGACTGGAAAACCTACGAAGGCACGGTCGCGATTCCGGCGAACACAGCCGAGATCATCGTGGGGCTGCAGATGTATGGGCCGGGGCAGGTCTGGTTCGACGAAATCAAAGTTCGCTATGCCGATGAGGTCCCTTCCGAGGAGAAAAGCGAACCTGCACCCGGGGCTTCGGCTTCGACAGACAAGTCGATGAAAAGCAGAACGGCGGATGAGGAGCCGGTCGAATACGAGGCCGCAGTCGGCTCCGGAGCACCGGCCCGCTATCTGCTCGTTCCACCCGCGAAGGAAGCCGCAACGCCCGAAAACGGATTTCCCCTGGTCCTCGTGATGCCGGGAGGCGATGGATCGGCCGACTTTCACCCGTTTGTCCGATTTATTAGCGATACCGTCCTCCACGAAAAGTACGTCGTGGCCCAGCCGCTCGCTCCCTCATGGGTGGTCTGGCCGACGAAAAACTCAATCGATCGGATGACGAGCACGGAAGACTTGCTGAAAGCCGTAATCGATGACATCGCCTCGAAGCACAAGATCGACAGGTCTCGTGTGTATGCCGTCTGCTGGTCGTCGAGCGGGCCAGCCGTCTATGCCTCGCTGTTGCAGAAGGAGTCTCCACTGGCCGGAGCGTTGATCGCCATGTCGGTCTTCAAGCCGGACCAGCTCCCGCCCGTTAAGAATGCAGCCGGCCGAAAAGTCTATCTGCTGCATTCCCCGAACGATCAGGTCTGCCCTTACTGGATGGCCGAGAAAGCCCGCGATGAATTCCAGAAGGCGGGCGTCGCCGTGCGGCTCGAAACCTACAAAGGCGGCCACGGCTGGCAAAGCGGCAGCGTCAGTCACATCGGCAAAGCTCTCGAATGGCTCGACGAGAACGCGGACACCCCGTAGCAGTTCGACGCTCTTTATCAATCAGCGAGGAAACGTCACTGCCGGGCTGATCCACCAGTGCTGCTGGCGAAGGCAGGCACGAGCCAGGTGCCGTCAACCCGCGACTGAAGCCAGGCTGGCTTAGTTGTTCGCGGCACCCTGCGGAGCGGCTGCTGTGCTGGACGATGTGCTCAGCTTGCGTTCCAGTTCCGAGTTGGCAGTCAACAGCTGCTCGAAGCGGGAGTTGAGGGTGTCGAGCTGCTTGCGAAGCTGCTGGATGTCGGCCAGAGCGGCGTTTCGCTGTTCTTCGGCGGCATCGAGCGTGGCCAGCAGGCCGAGGCGGTATTCATCCGGGGCTCCCTGCGGAGCATTCTCGTTGCCTTCGAGCTCTTTCATTCGCTGTTCAAGAGCGGACTGAGCGGCGGCAACACTCTGCTGCTGAATGGCCAGGGACTGACGACGATCGGCCAGACGCTGCTCCATCACCGTCATGCGAAGCAGCAGGTCGCCCACGGCCTGACGTTTGGCCGGCGGGATCTGATCGTGAAAACGCCATTTGCTGTTGAAGTTCCAGGTCGCGGTCTCGCCTTCACGCGGCTGCCGAGCCAGCTGCAGAGCCGCCCGGTTCACGTCGACCTGAGTCACGCGGAATTCTCCGACGTAGCTCATTTCGCCGTCTGGCAGTTCCTGAAAACCGTACATCAGCGGGAACTGCTCCCCCTGTTCGGTCTGCATGGAGAGACCCTGGTTGCGTCCGATACCGATGTTAATCAGCCCGCGGCCAATGTTGGTTCCGGCGGCAACTTCGACATCGTCCCAGTGGCGTCCCCAGTCGAGACGCAGCAGCGCCAGTTCGTCTTTGAGCTGTGTCACCCGGGCCTCGGCATCCGGCAGCTTGGCAGCCGACTCTTCGTAGGCCTTCCGAGCCTTTTCCACTCGCTGATTCCACTCGTTCTGCTTGTCGAGCGTCTGGGCGGTCAGAATGATCGCCGCGATCGCGAGACACAGGGTGAGGAACGCAAAAATCTTACCAGTCAGGTGCATATCGGAACTCTCGAACTCGTTGCGGCTCGATGGTCGACAGGGGATCGAATCGTCGGAAGAAAGCAACGCGGCCACGACAGACCGCTGCCTGCGGCTGTACCGGGACCTGAAGAAGTATCGGCAAAGACCGCCTCATATCTAATGTCAGCATCAACAGGTATGATACGGAAGCAGAAAATCGATGGTCAACAAGAAAGCCTGTCAAAGCCTGCCAGTTACGACGATTAGTGCGGTCGCGTGCCCTGAGTTGGCGTATGGTTGCGAGCCTGCCAGTCGACTTTCCCACAGTTCCGCCGCCCGGAAAGACTCATTCGGAGCCGCCTCTGCTTCGCAGCCAGTTGTGACCCTTTTCCCGTTCGGTTAAAACATGGCCCGGAACCTTTTTGCGAGAGACCTGTCCATGACAGCAACAAAACGAGTCACGCGAGCCGATCTGAAGCCGGGCGAATTCCTTTGCGATCACTGCACGGCCAAGTGCTGCCGCTATTTCGCCCTGCCGATCGATACCCCCGACAGCCGGGAAGAGCTCGAGAACATCCGCTGGTACCTGCTCCACGAGGATGTTTCGATCTTCGTCGACGAGGGAACCTGGTTTCTGATGGTGCACACCGTCTGCCGGAAGCTCCGGTCCGACAACCTCTGCGGCATCTACGAGACCCGCCCACAAATCTGTCGCGATTACTCGACCGACAATTGCGAATACGACGGCGACGGCTGCTACGACCAGCTGTTCGAATCCCCCGAACAGATGTGGGAATACATCGAAGCGGTCTACCCGCAGAAGAAACCGAAAAAGAAACCGGCACGGACGGAACTGCCCATCGTGAGCTAAGACTTCTCACGCAAAGGCGCCAAGCCGCAAAGAGTTTCAATTTTCGTTCAATCCTTATTCTTTGCGCCTTCGCGGCTTTGCGTGAGGCCAGTTTTAAGGCAGACATCCGTTTCCCTTTTGGGGAACGATCCAACACCAGAGACATCGTGAATCAGCCCATTATCAAACCTCAGACATTGCGTGGCTTCCGGGACTTTCTGCCGGAGACCATGATTCCCCGCCTCCAGATCATCGAAGCGGCTCGCGAAGTCTACTCGCGTTATGGCTTCAGCCCGATCGACACGCCGGCTCTCGAATACTCCGAGATCCTGCTCGGCAAGGGGGGTGATGAAACCGACAAGCAGCTGTTCCGCTTCACCGATCAGGGCGATCGCGACGTCGCCATGCGGTTCGATCTGACGATTCCCTTCGCCCGCTTCGCCGCCCAGCACATCAATCAGCTCGGCACCCCCTTCAAGCGATATCACATCGCTCCGGTCTGGCGGGGAGAACGTCCCGCTCGCGGTCGCTTCCGTGAATTCATTCAATGCGACTTCGACACGATCGGCACCGAATCACTGGCCGCCGACATTGAAACGCTGCTCGTTGTTCACGATCTGCTCGAAAAGCTCGATGTCGGTGAGTTCACGATCCGCATCAACCACCGCCAGCTGCTCAACGGGCTGCTCGAACAGCTCGGCTTGCTCGAACACTCCAAACTCCTGCTCCGCGCTCTCGACAAACTGCCGAAGATCGGAGCCGAGGCGGTCGTCAAGGAAATGGTCGAAACCACCGGAGTAGACTCCGCCCAGGGGGAGCAGGTGCTTGAACTCGCTTCGCTGCAGGGCGATCCCGCGACCGTGCTCGACAAAGCACGCGGCATGATCACCACTTCCGAACTCGGGAAAACGGCTCTGGCCGCTCTCACGGAGATCACCGAAACCTGTGCAGCCATCGGCATCAAGTCAGGACGGCTCGCTCTCGATCTGTCGATCGCCCGTGGCCTCGACTATTACACCGGTCTGATCTTCGAAACTTTCCTTGCTGACCTGCCCGACATGGGAAGCATTTCGTCCGGCGGCCGTTACGACAACCTGGCCGGTCTGTACACGAAGCAGAAGCTCTCCGGCGTCGGCGGCAGCCTCGGGCTCGATCGCCTGCTGGCCGCTCTCGAAGAACTCGGCCGCCTCGATGCAGCCGCCACGACCTCGAAGGTGCTGATCGCACGCTTTGTCGAGAACCGTCTGGCCGACTACCAGAAGATGAGCAGAATGCTCCACCAGTCCGGCATCGCCAGCGAAGTCTTCCCGGAAGCAAAGAACCTCGGCAAGCAGCTGAAATACGCGGACAAGAAACGCATCCCCCTCGCCCTCATCGCCGGCGACGACGAATTCGCCAACGATCAATGGCAACTCAAAAACCTCGCCCAGGGAACCCAGCAGACACTGAAGTCGGCCGATGTCCCGGGAGCAGTGCTGAAAGAACTGGCCGGAGCTTAGTTCGAATTGCCTCACGCCAAGTCGCAAAGCCGCAAAGTCGGGCCGGATTCAAATTGACCGAATGAATCAATGAGTCAGGAACCGCTAGCCCCAGGTTGAGAACTCACGAACGTCGTTCACCGGCTCTTGTGCCTGTTCCCTTCCGACGGAATTCCTTTGCGTCTTCGCGACTTTGCGTGAGGCATAAGCCACCTGGACGCAGCACAACGCCTGAGCAGCAGGATTCCAGTGAGCATCAATATCCATTACGTCGATCAGGCGGGTGACGAAAAATTCGCTATCCTCACTGGTGCAGGGGACTACCGGAGGCTGTGGCAGCCGGTCGTCGAACGGCACGGGCTCGATCTGATCGACGTGATCGCTTCCGCCGGGATGCCGGTCGGTCCTGATTGTGCGGACAGAGTGATCTGTCAGCTTGAAATGATTCGTGGTCAGTTCCCTGTCCATACGGAAGAGCAGAATCGCATCGATCGATGTATCTCTCTCATTCGTCAGTCTGCGAGCGGGCAGGTCAAAGACCTCTATATAGGATGACCAAGACTTGCTTCAGAGAGTTCGCGACGCGGGGGACCCTGATAGCTGTGCGGTCATCGCGGCGAAGCCGTCGGAAGACGACATAGCTGCGTACTTTATTTAACCTGCAGCTCTTTGTTTGTGTCTACCGGGGGCTGCCCCTTGTTTCGCTGAGACATCAATTTTCACTTCGTCTGGGGCTGCGCCGCCCCGAAAGAATCTTTCGAGGCCGCCCCTCTCGGTGATACAGCAGCATTCCCGCGTAGATGGCAACTACTGTAGAATTTCTGCGTTACCCATCCGGGAGTTTTATCTGGTTTCCATTTTCGGTTGAGATCGTGGCCGAATGGACCGCATCTTAAGAGCCGAGTATGAAGCATTGCCTGACCTGCCGACTGAGCCCGTCGATCTGAAAGGATAACCGCATGTCTTTTGAGCGAGTGGCCAGTTTCGACAGCGCGAATGATGCCAGAATCGCAGCCATCGTCCTGCAGCAGGAAGGCATTCAATCTCGCATCGAGAACGAAGACTCGTTCAGCCTCGTGGGAGCGGCAGCGTTACTTCCTTCGTCCATGCCTCAGGTTCATTTGCATGTTGCCGACGAGTTCGTATCGCACGCGAAAGAGGTTCTGAAGAGCGGCCGACTGGCAGCCGCAGTTGACCATCCCGGAAGCGAGTCTTCGCGGGATGCGGAAGTCGTGCAGAGCCTGTTCCATCGGGTCGCATGGCACTCTGCCTTTGGGATGTTCGCGTTCCCGCTTGCACTGGCCGCTCTGTGGCAGATTCGCAAGCTGACGAGTTATTCGAGCGGCTTTTCAGATCGCGACTGGATCCGTTTCCTCGTTCTGCTTCTGTTCGCCAGTCTTGCTGCCTTCGTCTCACTGGCTCTCACCGCCGTTCTGCTGATAGAGGCCGATGAAGTTCAAAAGCTGCTGTTCCCACGCCCGATGAACTATTACCCCAACTACTGATCGGCAACCCGGTTCTCGCAAACCTATTCCCCAGCTCTCACGCGAACGGTCACTTCGCCGGCGTTGTTGGACCAGCTGCTGGGGCGGTCGTTGAGGCGGAGGAACAGTTCGCCTCCAGTTTCGGATGTGATGACACCTTCCCGGCCGATCGGAATCACGTTCAGGAAGCCGTAGTCCTGCTTCTCGCCAGGATCGCG
Source organism: Planctomycetaceae bacterium (assembly GCA_017795105.1). Classification (GTDB taxonomy): domain Bacteria; phylum Planctomycetota; class Planctomycetia; order Planctomycetales; family Planctomycetaceae; genus Rubinisphaera. Next base: position 1,817,743 of record CP051247.1, on the reverse strand, counting down.
TTCGTTGTACACGACTGCCTGCAGTTGTCCGACAGGGTGTCCATCGACGTATTCCGCCGAGACTCCCTGCGGCTCTGAAATCCAGGGTCTGGGGGCATCGTTGATCTGAAACTGGCCTGTCGCTGTGACGCGGCACGTCTGACCGGGGCTCAATGCGACGCCCGTCGGTTGCCAGTTGCGGTCAGCCAGAATCTTCATCTCAACATTGCCTGTCAGTGGCATGGCGGAGGTGTCGTTCCATTGGATCAACATGCGGTCCGGTTCGAAGTCAGGTTCCAGTGTCGTCGCGAACACGGCCCAGTCGGCTTGCAGCCGGGGAGAGTTGAGCGACAGATTCCGTTCCAGCTGCTGGCGGAATTGCGGCGGGTTCACGCTTGCGAGCAGGTTCTCAAAGGCGACGCCCGTCAGCTGATCATCAGCTAGAAACCGGCAGACCGCCCAGGCCCAGGCGTACGATTCCTGATGCGGATAGAACTCATTGGACGACATGTTGATCACGTCTTCGATCGTGCGAAATCGCCCCGCTTCGATCTCCCGGCGAATGTTGGCGATTCGCCCGAAACCACCATCGACCTGATCGGAGCCGGGCACGATTCCGAACTCCAGCGATCCTTCAGGCGTGATGCGATGCACGGCGTAGAGCTCGGCCATCCCTTCATGGAACCAGACCGGATACCCGTAGCCGTAGATGTCGAGCAGGCAGTGAATCGACTCGTGGAAAAAGAGGTGCCGGCGGTAGTAATCGGTTGCCTGCTCCCGCATCCAGAACGTCTGATCCCGGTAGACGCCGTGCAGCATCTCCCGCAGTTCGAGCGGAGCCAGATCGGCCTGTACGAACAGCTTGAGGTCATCCATGATGAACGAACGGACCGGCAGCCGAGCCTGAATCGGCAGGGAGGGAGCGTATGTCTCGAGCCGCTCGATCATCGTTCCGAGCAGTTCGCTGGTCAGCTCCGGCAGCCGCCGTAGTTCTTCCTCATTCTCGAAGGTGACCGCATCAGTTCGCAGAATGACATCCGACGAGCGAAACGTGCGAATTCCCAGTTCAAGCAGCTCGGCGTCATTGAGTTCCGGAGGAGAGTCTGCACGCGGCGGCGTGGCCGGCTTCCGTCGATCTTTCGGCTGTTCCTCCGTCATCGCCTGTTGCGGGGGCGAGGGGATGTCCGACTGCATCGGCGTCTCCTGCTCGGACGTGATCGAGACTTCAATCTCGGCAGAGTCGGGCAGGGGCGGAGCAGAGTCGGGATCCGACGAGTCCCCGCAGCCGGCAATCAACACCGCCATCCCGATGACCACGGAAAATTGCCTCACAGACGACGAACCTCCGACGGCGAACCCGTGTCGAAATAAGGACATGCCACGAATCTCCTGAAATGGAGGACCGCTTCGCAAACGGTTGCTGGTGAGGGAATTGCGACGACGGAGAGAGGGTCGTCTGATGCGATTACTGTGTCTGATTGAGGAAAATCAATCAAGTCGATTCGAAATTTGGCCGACTTAATTGACTACCTGAGACGATCAGCTAAGATGCGTTCGTTGCCACTTGGCCCTGTAGCTCAATTGGTTAGAGTACCGGACTGTCGATCCGGTGGTTGCGGGTTCGAGTCCCGTCGGGGTCGCTAGGTCACCTGGTGACTTTTTTCAAAAAGCCTCTGGATTTTTCCAGAGGCTTTTTCTGTGCGCGGTGCGATCGTGTCGGCTTCGGAAGTCGTGCTCGCAAAGATCGCTAAGAGAAGTCGTGTCCGCTCATCCGGGCGACTGGCGGCGGCCTGCTTCTTCGGTGAGATTCTACGGGTACGCTCTGCACTCCGACCGTGGTAAGATTGGAGTGGAGGGGGAGCCGGTAAGTGTTGAGCAGAAGCGGTTGTGTACGCTTCGATTCTAGCCGGGACGCCCTGGTCGAGAGTTTCAGAAATGACGACGGCGCGGACAGCTCAGGAACCGGAACATCGCAGCTGGGCCGACGACCTTCCGCTTCGCTTCTTTTATGGCACGCTGGCGCTGGCGATTTACGTGCTTTCTGAACCGGTTGCACGAGCGGTCGTCAGTCAGAGCCCGTGGACATTTCCGACGACGTTCTACCGCCTGTTCTATTATCCGGTGGTCAAGATCTCGGAGAACTGGTTGTTTCTTCGCATTCTGCGAAGCATCCTCCGCGACTGGTGGACAGAATTGCTGTTCGGCTGAGATCCGCCGAATTGACGAGCCATTGCCACCTCTGGAAGCGTCGACTACGCTTCCGTTCAAACTCAACCTTCCTCGTCCGCCCCACAGAAACGCTCTCCTTCCGCCATGCAAGCTCTTCCGCCACTTATCGACAGTCACGCCCATTTCGACGAGCCGTCTCTTGCTGGCGAACTCAATCAACTTCTCGGCAACTGCCGCGAGAATGGCGTGATTGGCGTTCTCACGATTGGCACCACGGTCGAGAGCAGCAGGGCGTCCATTGAACTGGCTCGAAAGCACGCGGAGATTCATGCCGCGGTCGGAATTCACCCGAATTATGTCAGTCAGGCCGGGCCCTCGGACTGGGACCAGATTACGAAGCTGGCCGAAGACGATCTGGTGAAAGCGGTCGGGGAAACGGGGCTCGACCGGTACTGGAAGGAAACTCCGATCGAGGATCAGATCGACTACTTCCGTCGGCATCTCGAACTGAGCAGGGCACTTGGCAAGCCGTTCATCGTTCATTGTCGCGATGCGGAAGACGACGTGCTGGCTGTTCTCGAAGAAGACGCGAAACAGGGGCCGCTCAACGGGGTGATGCACTCTTTCTGCGGCTCGGCCGAAACCGCTCGCCGCTGCCTCGACTGGGGGATGATGATCTCATTCTCCGGCATGCTGACCTTCAAGCGGAACATCGAACTGCGGGAACTCGCGGCGACGGTGCCGCACGATCGGCTGCTCGTCGAAACCGATGCTCCCTATCTGGCTCCCATGCCCTACCGAGGCAAGCGAAACCAGCCCGCGTATGTGAAGCACACCGCGGAAGTACTCGCAGAAACGCTGGGCGTCAGCTATAACGACGTGTGTGAACTGACCACGGCCAACGCCCGCCGGTTTCTGAAGATCGACGGGTAACTCTCGATACGGAACAAATCGGGTGGCAGGTCCGTTCTACACGAGTTGACTCCCGCACGGCGGAAAACAGAACACACGGAGGAAGATTGTGGCCCGCATTAAAGACGTTCGCGATGTCCTCGAACCGGGACAGACTCTCACGCTGCATGGCTGGGTCCGCACCCGCCGCGATTCCAAGCAGGGGTTGTCCTTCATTGAACTCAACGATGGCAGCTGTCTGGGCAACCTGCAAGTCATCGTGGAAGGGACCACCGAAGGCTTCGAAGAACAGCAGAAGCACATCACGACCGGGGCTTCGCTCGAAGTGACCGGCGAGCTCAAGGAATCGCCCGGCAAGGGACAGCGGGTCGAACTGCATGCGACGAAGATTGTCGTCCTCGGCTCGGCGGATCCCGAAACGTATCCCCTCCAAAAGAAGCGGCACACGTTCGAGTATCTCCGCGAGATCGCCCATCTGCGTCCGCGTTCGAACACGTTCGGAGCGATTGCCCGCGTTCGCAATGCCGCCTCAGCTGCGATTCACAACTTCTTCCAGAGTCGGCATTTTCTCTACGTGCATACGCCGATCATCACCACCAGCGACTGCGAAGGTGCCGGGCAGATGTTCCGCGTGACCACGCTCGATCTGGCTCGCATCGCGCAGATTCAAACCGAGATCGATTACGCGCAGGACTTCTTCGGCAAGGCGGCGTCTTTGACGGTGAGCGGCCAGCTCGAAGCCGAGATCTATGCGACGTCCACCGGCCCCTGTTACACCTTCGGGCCGACTTTCCGAGCAGAGAATTCGAACACGACGCGGCACCTGGCCGAGTTCTGGATGGTTGAACCGGAGATCCCGTTCTTCGATCTGCAGGCCAATATGGAACTGGCCGAAGAGTTCATCAAGTACGTGATCTCTCATGTGCTTGAAACCTGTGCCGAGGACATGGAGTTCTTCAACCTGCGAATCGAAAAGACGGTTCTCGAAACGCTCAAGAATATCGTCGACCACGACTTCGAACGAATTCCCTATACCACGGCCGTGGAGATCCTCGAAAAGGCGGACCGCAAATGGGAGTTCCCGGTTCAGTGGGGACACGATCTGCAGTCGGAGCACGAACGCTATCTGACCGAAGAGCACTTCAAGAAGCCAATCATCCTGTTCGACTACCCGCGGACGATCAAACCGTTCTACATGCGTTGCAACGACGATGGCAAAACCGTGCGGGCGATGGATGTGCTGGTTCCGCGAATCGGCGAGATCATCGGCGGCAGCCAACGGGAAGAGCGGCTCGATGTTCTCGAAGCCCGCATGAAGGAATGCGACCTGGATCCCGAAGACTACTGGTGGTATCTCGATCTCCGCCGCTTCGGCACGGTCCCGCACGCCGGTTTCGGCCTCGGCTTCGAACGCCTGATTCAGCTGCTGACCGGCATGCAGAACATCCGCGACTGCATCCCGTTCCCCAGAACGCCGAAGAACGCGGAGTTCTAGGCGAGGCGGTTTTTCCGTCGGTTGAACCGAACATATTAGCTCGTGAGTTTATCGAGCTGCTGGCGGAGTTCAGCGTCCGTGCAGCCCGTAATCTCGATCATTTTGTTGGGAGACGATTCACCACTGACGATCGTCAGGTAGGTCTTGTCACGCTGGAGCGTCCGCGCGAGTAGGGCGATGACGGCTGCATTCGCTTTGCCTTTCTCGGGTGGAGCCTGCACCTTGATTTTCAAGCTTTCCCCGAGCCAGCCGACAATCTGATCGCGAGATGAGGAGGGGACCACTTTGAGTGCAATTCGGCCCATGGCCACGTTCATTCGATTTCGAGGTGGTTCGAGATGTGATCGTACGGGAGCGGCTTCTACAAACCGTACTTGGCCGCCGGGCGGTCCATTACGAAGTTGATCAGTTCGAACTCAGCCGAGCGGCAGGAATCGTAGACCTGCACGACATCGCCGAGCGGGACGTCGTCTTCGACATTGAGCAGGACCGGGCTTTCGCGGGACACATCGGCGAGGGCCTGAAGCGTCGACTTCACTTCCGGAAATGAGGTCAAAATCCGGCTGTTCATTTCGACGACCGTGCCCGAATCGCCCGGGCCCCGGTAGAGGTGCAGACGGATCTCGGTGACCCATGAGTCCTGCGGTTTCGCTTCCTGGGCAGAGACATCGCCACTGGCCAGTTCGGTTGGCAGCGACATTTCGACGACCTGATCGGTTGCCACGCAGACGAAGAAGACCAGCAGCAGGAAGACGATGTCGATCATCGGCGTCATCGTCTGACTGTCGTTGAGATCCCGATCGACTCCGATTACGGAACGGATACGCATTGTTACTCTCCTCCGCCGGGGAGGACGGTGAAGCCGACTTTCGTCAGGTTGGCTTTCGCGCAGGCTTCGAGAATCGGCTTGATGTATCGATATTCGGCTCGGGCATCGCCCCGCAATCGGACTTCGAGTTCAGCGTCCTGCTCGCGTGGTTTCTCGACCTGAAGGAGGATCGATTCCAGTTCGAGCCATTCGAGCGTCCGGCCGTTGAGGATATAGGAGCCGTCTTCGCGAATGGTGATCGTCATGCGATGCGGTGAACTGGCTTCGGGATCCTCGGCCTGGCTCGCTTCCGGCAGTTCGACCGGCTCCAGCGTTTCACTTTTCACGAAGTGCGTCGCGACCAGGAAGAAGATGATCAGCAGAAAGACGATGTCGATCATCGGCGTAATCGCGAACCGCAGCGAACGGGAGCGGGGAGCGGTGGCCGGCTTCATGCGTCGCCTTTCGAGGCCATCGGAGCGGCTGCCGGAGCTTTCCGTTTCGTGCGGACGCGGCGGTAACCGGAGAAGACCTGCTCGGCCATCAGCGAAGTTTCAAAGACCATCTCATCGACGCGGTTTCGCAGCAAGGCAAAACAGCCGAGCGCGGGAATGGCGACGCTCAGTCCCATCAGTGTGGTGACGAGAGCGTGAGAGATGCCCGGAGCGAACTCGGAAACGGAAGGGCTCGCCTGCGACTGAAACTCAAGGAAGGCCTGAATCATCCCCCAGACGGTGCCGAGCAGTCCGAGCATCGGAGCCAGGGTGCCGATGACGTTGAGATATTCGACCTTTCGCATCATCCGGGCGGAGTGCTCTGCACTGGCATCTTCAAGTGCCTTTTCGATCTGGGCGTAGCCAAGTTCGGTTTCGGTGAGTCCCGCCTGAATCATGTCGCCGAGGAAGCAGGGCTTGTCGCGACAGAGTTGATTGGCTTCCTGAAAGCGACCGGCGGTAATCAGTTCATGAGCCTGTCTTGCCATTGAAAGGGGCATCAGGTTGCCGCGGCGAAGCATGAGCAGGTTCTGCATGATCAGCGTGACCATGACGACGCTCAGGCCGATGATGATGTAGCCGACGTAGCCGCCCGCCTGCAGGAGTTGCTGCCAGTCGAGGCTCGGCTCGGCGGCCTGCTGAGCGAGAAGAAGTCCATCTGTGAGAGTCAATGCAACATCCTTGCTGTGTCGTTATTCCACGCATTCGATTTCATACAGGACCGGCCAGTTTTTACCGGTGACGAACAGCCTGCGGTCTTCGCTGTTCCAGGCGATGCCATTGTAGACGGCTTCGCGGTCGAGCAGCAGGCCGGGCGGTTTGAGTCCCTTGAGATTCACCCAGCCAAGCACGCGGCCGTCGGTGGGATCGATCCGCACGAGTTCGTCGCTGTACCAGACGTTTGCCCAGACTTCGCCGTCGATGAATTCGAGTTCGTTGAGCTTATCAATTGTTCTTCGGCCGTCGTGCACGGTGACCCGACGGACAACGCGAAAGGTCTTGGGATCGTAAAAGCGAAGGACCGCTGATCCGTCGCTCATAATGAGATGCTGGCCGTCGAACGTGAGTCCCCAGCCCTGGCCGGAATAGCGTTCGGTTCGTAGGTACTCGAGCGTGTCGGGGTTGTAGACAAAGGCGACGCGGTTCTTCCAGGTGAGCTGAAAAAGTTCGCCGTTTGCGATCGCGATGCCTTCCCCGAAGTACTGATCGGGCAATGCGACCGACTTGATGACCTTGCCGGTCGCCAGATCGATCTGTTGCAGTCGGGACTTGCCGAAATGACCGGTCCCTTCGATCAGCAAGCCGTTGTGAACGATGAGCCCCTGCGTGAAGGCATCGGAATCGTGCGGGTATTGTTCAACGACGCGATGCGACCATCGTTCCGGCTGCTGAAACTGGGCGGCTGCCCAGGGAAGGCCGGCTCCGATGACCACGAGCAGACTCAGCACCGGAAGCGCGAACCACAGCCGCAGTTTTCGCTGCGGGCGAGCCTGTTGCTGGACTTCGCTTTCCATGATCATCCCTGCCGACACGAACTGCTCCGGACTCGTAACGACGGCTTCCCTCCGCCGCTTCTGTTTTTAGATACTGAGGCGATGGACGTCGGGACCGGCGGCGATGCCATCGATTCCGAGGAATGAAGACTGGCTTCACTTTATCACTGACAGCCACATCCAATCGGCGACAGGATGCCGCCGCTACGGACAGTGTCTCGACAGAATGCACCCTCGGCAATCGCAGCCCGCAGACTCCTAGGGAATCCTAACGCCTGACGCCCAGCGTTTAACGCCTGCAACTCAGGAGATTAACTCTTTGGCGTCGGGTGTGTCGACCCGAGGTTCCTGGCCGCGGAGGACGCTGTTGCCGGAGAAAAGGGTCCGTTGATCGATCGGAGGCGGGTTGAGCCAGTCTTCTTCGTTGAACTGCCCACTCTGACCGTAGGCGGCAAGGGCGTTTCCGTAACAGGTCAGGTGAACATCGTTCTCGGGGATGCCGCGATCGATCATCAGTTTAGCGGTCTTCGGCACGGCCAGCGGATCGGAAACGCCCCAGTCGGCGGACGAATCGACGATGATTCGGTCCGAGCCAAACTTACGGACAACTTCGACCATTCGTTCGTTCCCCATTTTGGTTTTGGGATAAATGGTGAAGGCGGCCCAGAACCCCCGGTCGAGCACGCTCTGAACGGTCTCTTCGTTGTTGTGGTCAATGACGGCCATGTGTGGAGGAATGCCGTGTTCTTCAATGATGTCCATACTCCGCAGCGTGCCCTGCTTCTTATTGCGGTGCGGCGTGTGAATCATCACGGGAAGGTCCGCTTCTTTGGCGAGTTCGAGCTGTTCACGAAGGAAGCGTTCCTCGGCGTCAGTCATGTCATCGAAGCCGATCTCGCCGACCGCGACCACGCCTTCTTTCGCCAGGTAAAGTGGCAGGATCTCCATCACTTCCTCAGCCAGCGGCACGTTGTTGGCCTCTTTGGAGTTCAGGCCAATGGTGCAGTAATGCCGGATGCCGAACTGAGCGGCTCGAAAGCGTTCGAAGCCGACCAGGCTGGAATAGTAGTCCTGAAACGTGCCAACGCTGGTCCGGGGCTGTCCCATCCAGAAGGCCGGTTCAATCACCGCGACAATGCCGGCGGCGGCCATGGCTTCGTAATCGTCGGTGGTGCGGGAGGAAACGTGAATGTGGGGATCGATGATTTTCATGGCAAGACTTCCAGGTTTGTGCGGCGGGATCTTCTGAGTGGTGCATCAAATGCTACTGCCATCTTCGGATGTGGCGAGAACTATGTCAATCGGCTGATGCGTTCAGAGCTCACGGTCGGTCGGAGACGCTTATCACATGTCGCTGTCGGCGAGGAAACGGGCGATGGCCTCATTCACGGCTTGAGGACTTTCGACCGGAGCCATGTGACCGGCTCCCGGGATGAGCTGGAAGCTCGCGCGATACATCATATCGGCCAGTTGTTCCATCTGATCCGGCGGCGTGAGTGCATCGTCGGAACCGCAGAGGAGCAGGGTCGGAACCGTGATTCCGCCGACCCGTTCGGTGAAGTCCGGGCGTTCCGCCATGCCGCGGGATGCTCCCGCAATTGCTTGAGGGGCCGTTTCGATGATCAGTTTGCGAAAGGTGTCGATCAGTTCGGGCTGGGAGGAAAAGGTCGCCGGAGCGAAAATCTTCTTCAGCATCGTGTCGACGAAGAAGTCGGAGCCTTCCCGTTCGACGCGGTCGGCCAGTTCGAGCCGTTGCAGGCGAGCCGCCTCTGGATCCGCCGTCGCTTTGGTATCGCTGAGAATCAGCCGGCTCAATCGCTGAGGGTGGCGTTCAGCAAACTGCCAGGCGATGTAGCCGCCCATGGAAAGCCCGCAAAACGTAACCGGCTCGTGAATCTTCATCTCGTCGAGCAGCTCGGCCAGATCGTCGGCATAGTCCTGCATCGTGACGACCGAAGCGGCTCCTTTCGATGAACCGAATCCGCGAAGATCAGGAGCGATGACTCGGTATCCAGACTCAAAGAAGTCGAGTTGGGCCTTCCACATGGAATGGTTGAGCGGAAAGCCATGAACAAAGAGCAGCGGCTGGCCGGCTCCGCGATCTTCGACAAAGAAGGAGGTCTGGTCGACGGTATACTGCATCGGGCGACTCCGAGAGGAGAGGAGTTCGAAACGAATGAGTGTCAGCGAAACTCAGTCCCGATTATAACCGGATTCAACGAGAACAAAGAGAAGGAGCGTCCTGGGCGCAAAAAGAAAAAGCGGAACACCCGGAGGCGTTCCGCTTCTTCATGAACGGTCACGGGATGAGCGCGAAAGCGCGTTCGTTCCGTGGGACGGAAGTCCGTTCTGGAATGAATTCCAGAGACTTACTTCTTGTCGCCCTTCTTGTTCTTCTTCTTGTCGTCAGCCTTGTCGGCCTTGTCAGCTTTGTCGTCGCCGGCAACAACCTTCTTGGCCTTCTTCTTGCCGTCGTCCTTCTTCACGTCCTTGGCACCCTTGTGGGCGTCTTCGCCGTAGTGATCCTTGCCTTTGCCCTTGTCGCAGCTGCAGGCGTCGGTTCCACAAGCGTCGCAACCTTTGACTTCGCAGGCGCAGGAGCTCTTTCCGCAGTCAGAGCAGTAGCTCTTGGTGCTGCAGCAGGAGCTCGTTCCGCAGCTGTCGCCACAGCAGGAGCTCTTGTAGCAGCTGTTGCTGCAGCAGGAGCTCTTGTAGCAAGAGCTATAGCAGGAACTCTTGTAGCAGCGGTTGTAACAGCTGTTGTTGCAGCTGCTGTAGCTCGTGTAGCACGGCTTGTAGCAGCGGGTACGGCAACGACGACGAGCTTCGGCGGTATCGGCCACCGAAACGACCAGCATGGCAACAGCCATGGCGCTCAGAAAAGTACGCATGTTTGATTCTCCCTGCACTGATAATCAAAAGTGTCCCAGTTTGGTTGTCTCAGGTACACGAGGGACCCGCCGTGCAACCCGAGCAATTCTCGTAGATTTGTTCACTATTTAACATGGCGAACTGAGTAATTCAAGGGTGGCTGCATGAAATGGGAGGGCCATACGGATGGTTCCGCATTTTCTGCATTTACTCCAACTATCGATGTTGGGCCTCATTTCCCAACCGTCAATACCGAGTTGACGTGAATTTCCGAAACTCACCCAAACAACATCTTCTGGAAATCGTCTTCGCTGAGCACCGGAATGTTCAGTTGCTGGGCCTTGTCGAGTTTACTGCCCGCATTCTCCCCGGCGACCACGTAATCGGTTTTGCTCGATACGCTGCCCGATGCCTTGCCCCCATGCTCGCGAATCAGCTCCTTGATCTCATCACGCGTGTATCGCTGCAGGGTTCCAGTCACGACGATCGACTTGCCTTCGAGTTGCTGGCTGCCGGAGTCGGACGACGTTTGAGCTTCAGCCATCTTCAACCCGCGTTGAGCGAGATTCTCGATCAGCGTCAGGCCATATTCTGAATGGAAGAACTCGTGCACCGATGCGGCGATGATTGGTCCGATCTCTTCGACATCCGCCAGTTCTTCCAGTGACGCTTCCCGGATCTTCTCGATCGTACGAAAGTGATCAACGAGCACCTGAGCGTTGCTTGTACCGACATGGCGAATGTTCAACCCGGTGAGCAGTCGCCAGACCGGTTGCTCTTTCGATTTCGCAATTCCGTCCAGGAGCTTGTCGACCGACTTTTCGCCGAGACGCTCCAGTTCCAGCAGTTCGTCTCGCCTGCCGCTCAGGTCGTAGAGGTCGACCAGACTCGTCACCAGGCCGGCTCCGATGAGCTGCTCGATCAGCTTGATGCCGAGGCCGTCGATATCCATCGCCTGCCGGGATGCGAAGAAGCGTAGCGTTTCCCGCAAGCGGGCCGGGCAATCGGGATTCGGGCAGCGAACATACACGCCGCCTTCATCCTGCACGACCGGCGTCTGGCATTCCGGGCATTCTTCCGGAAAGGCGAAGGGCGTTTCATCGCCGGTTCGCTTCTCAAGCTCAACCCGCAATACGTGAGGAATGATTTTGCCCGCTTTCTCGACAATCACCCAATCGCCAACGGCGATGCCGAGCCGCTCGACTTCGTCGCGATTGTGCAGGCTCGAACGCGACACGGTCGTCCCGGCGATTTCGACCGGCGCGAGATTGGCCACCGGCGTCAGCGTGCCGGTCTTGCCGACCTGGATATCGATCGACTCGACTTGAGTGGAGGCTTCGTAGCGTTCCCATTTGTAGGCCACGACCCAGCGGGGACTCTTGCTGGTGACGCCCATCTCATCGCGGCTGGCCAGGTTGTTAACCTTGATAACGAGCCCGTCAATTTCGAGATCAAGCTCGTGCAGCGAGTCCATCATGACTTCGATTTGCTGCTGAACCTCTTCGAGTCCGTGACAGACCCGAATGCCCGGCGTTGTCGGCAGACCGAACCCGCGAACGGCTTTCAGATAGTCCATGTGCGTTTCGTAACGGACGCCGTTGATTTCTCCCATGCCATGAGTGACGAAGCGAACCTTGCGCCGCAGACACTGCACGGGATCGAGCAGTTTCAGAGCCCCGGCTGTGCTGTTACGGGGATTGGCGTGGACCGTTGCTCCGCTCTGTTCCTGTTCGGCTCGAAGCACCGCGAAGTCGCTGTTGGCGATGTAGGCTTCGCCACGCACTTCGAATCGCTCGGGAAAGTCTTTGCCATCGAGAGTGAGCGGGATGCCGCGAATGGTGCGGGCGTTGTGGGTGACATCATCGCCGGTCCGACCATCTCCTCGCGTGACAGCCTGGGTAAGATGTCCGTTCTCGTAGATGACCGCGAGAGCCACGCCATCGATTTTGTATTCGAGCGTGTAGTCAACGGTGTCCCGACCGAGCAGCTGGCGAACCCGCTGGTCGAACTCGACGATGCCTTCCGGTTCGAACACATTGTCGATTGAAAGCATCGGCACGCGATGCTGGACCTGGGTGAATCCACTGATGGGCGCCCCACCGACTTTCTGGGAGGGGCTTTCCGGTGACTGCAACTCCGGGTGAGCGGCTTCAAGATCGATCAGCTCCTGCATCATCCGATCGAACTCGCGATCGGTAATTTCCGGAGCGGCTTCAACGTAGTACAGCCGGTTGTGCCGATTCAGCTCCTCACGCAGTTGCTGGACACGGTCCTTGATCGATTGAGACATCTCTACAGCTCGTCAGTCGGAAACAGATGGTCTGGTCAGCCAGTTGCCAGGCATGCGAAAGGCGGACGTTGTCCCCCCGCAAACCTGCTCCGCGAAGTATGTCGATTCCCGACGGGGAAGACCATGGAAGCGAATAGCAACAGACGGAATCAGCAGGTGCCAATGGGTAAGCCAGCAGTGGCCCCCCTCTTTTTCGACACACCTGTCTCCACCCTCAGCAGGAGATCTACTTCTCCATCGGCCCGTTCACCAGCAGGGGAACCTTGATCTCCGGGAACTCGGGGTCACTGGTTGTCACGACGATCACATCGGTCTGTCGTCCGGCCGGGGCGACGCCGGTGATGGCGACGTCGAACTTCACCTGCGGGTTGCCGTGGGCGTCCTGTTCGACGCGACGGTTCTCGATCGAGAGCTGCTCAAGCCCGCAACGGACGTCGAGCAGTTCTAGGTTTCCGAGCGATCGGAAATCGGTGATTGTCACCGTCTGCGTCGTCTTCTCCGGGCTCAACTGGTAGAAGATGAGAGCCCGCGGCTTCACGGTCACTTTCTTTTCCGGCACGTCGACGCGGAAGGTGACGTGCTTGTGCTCCTCGGCTGCGCTTTCGCGGGTGCGGTAAGCGACATCAACGGTGTATTCCTGCAGTCCCGACTGTTCGCCGGCGGTGTCGACTTCGACGTAGAACTTGCCATGTTCATCCGGCTTGAACTCGCGGTTCTCGTGCATCCGAATCGTGACGCAGCCGCAACTCGGCTTCACATTCGTAATGGTCAAAGGCTGCTCGCCGGCGTTGTGGAAGCTGAACTCGGCGACCGCTTTCCCTTCCCGCAGATCGACTTCCCGGAGGTGCACCATATGAATGTGCATGGCGAGGGGAGCGACCGCCGTTTCCGGAACGAACCGCATGTCGACAGCTCGAGCAGCCGACCAGGCGGAGGCCAGGCAAGGTGTCAAAGCGAGCAGGCAGATCATGACAGAACGCATGGGATGTCCTCGGGGGCAAGCAGTCGAAATGGGGGGAAAGCCAGAAGGCTCTAAATATCGTCCATGAACTCGACGGTTTCCGCGGGGGCACCGGGCTCGCCGAAGTTCTCGAAGTTGATCAGTCGATTGTCGCGAAAGACGAGCATGTAGACGCTGCCGTCGCAGTCGGGGCCCCAGCTGTAAACCAGATCGTCGGTGCGATACACCGATTCCGACGTCAGCACTTTCTGGTCATCGAAAACTCGCTCGCCATCTTCACCCACCACGCGGTCGACGTCTCCCTTGCTCATTCCGTTCTGGACGCGATTGTTCAGCAGCCAGCGAATGTGTTCGGATTCATGCGTCGCCAGGTACTGCTCGCGGCGGCGTTCTTCCTCGGCGAAGCGGGAACTGTCGACTGGAAAGACTGTGTCGACCAGACTCGTGCAGCCGGAAAGGGCGATCAACCAGCCCGCAAAGAGCAGGGCAGGAAGTCCGCAGAGCAGGGGGGAACGGAAGCTCATCCGTGAGGACTCCGTACGGGGGATTCAGGAAGAGGGGTGAGGCAGACAGAATCTCATCAGGCCGACTCCCGCATCGAAAGCTCGTAGCGTCCCAAACCCGATTCGGTCAGCACTTGGGAAACCAGTTGCATCCGTTCATTTCGATTGATCGATCGGAGCAGGCATTTGACCACCGCTCCGGACACTGTAATCGCAACTTCGCTGACGCGGGTCGGCAGCCGGAACGGTTTCAGATCGGCGAAAAACTGATGCATGCTGCAACACTCGCCGAACTTCTCGCCCTGATAGAGCAACTCGACGCCGTACAGGTCGGGGCTCCACTGATAGTCGAACGGGCCGTAGCAGTCCCGGCGATGAATGACCCAGAAACGGGTGTCATCGTACAGGACGCCGAACTCCGGCACCGAACTGTTAATGGGACTCGACAAGCGAATGCTCACGATTACGATCAGAGAATCAGAGGCCGCTGGACGACTCCACAGTCGTGCGGTCTGAACGGGTTTCAGTTTAACACTGGCGATTTCGAATGGCGAAGAGCAATCTTCATCGGTCGATTCGTGATCGATTTTCGGGTCGTGTTTGTAAAGACTGCAGAGGCCCCGGAAGAAATCTGGAAAATCGAGTGATTACGCTTGACAGTTATTGACCGTACCAACATAAAACCGATGAGCTGTTCGCTCGCCGCATTCATTCGCAGCGCGGACGTTGTCTGCGATCGAATCCGGGAGCGATCCCGAGTCGTCCAGGTGCGAAATAGCGGGCTCAGGGATACCAATTCAATTGCTGCTGCAGAGGATAGTCACCATGACGGATGTCGTTCACGAGTGGAGTTCACTTTCGGATCATTCCTGGACGGATGAGCCCGAATTCTCGCTGTTCGATGGCCCGTCTGCGGTCATCGAAGACGATGATGAATTCTTCGACGACGACTTCGATGATGATGACGACGACGACGAGGACGACTTCGACGACGACGATGACTTCGATGACGATGAATTCGACGACGACGACTTCGATGATGACGATGTCGACGACGACGAAGACTTCGATGACGACTTCGAAGACGACGATGACTTTGAAGATGACGAAGACGATGACCTCGACGACTTCGAAGACGAAGAAGATTACTAGGATCGGCTTCGAGGCAAGATTTCGATTCGACGGGCCTCGGACTAAACGAGGCCCCCAGTTCAACGGCCTCCCAGTTCAACGGCCCCAGACTCGACGGACCAGCCTCCAGCAGCCACAATAACGATGCAGCGTAAGGGATGAGCCAGCCTCATCCCTTCTTTTTGCGCGACACTCAGAATTCAGGAACACACCGATGCTGCATTTGATGCCCAAGATTGAAGAAGCCGCCAAAACCATTGCCGCAGCCGACTCCCAGAAGCCGCGGATCGGACTCATTCTCGGAACTGGACTGGGCGGACTCTCCGAACAGATCGAGCAACGGGCGGTTATTCCCTACGGCGATATTCCACACTTCCCGAAATCGACCGTCGAATCGCATAAAGGGCAGCTCGTCTGCGGGGAGCTGGCCGATCAGAATATCCTCGCGATGGAGGGGCGGTTCCATTACTACGAAGGCTATTCTCTGCAGGATGTGACGTTCCCGGTCCGCGTGATGAAGCAGCTCGGCTGTGAAATCCTGATCGTGACCAACGCCGCCGGCGGCATGAACCCGCAATACTCGCTGGCCGACATCATGATGATCGAAGATCACATCAACATGATGCCGGAGAACCCGCTGCGAGGCGTGAACGACGACAATCTCGGTCCTCGCTTTCCGGATATGTGCGCGCCGTACGACAAAGAACTGCTCGACAAGGCGAAAGCAGCCGCGCTCGAACTGCAGGTGCCGGCTCACACCGGAGTCTTCGTTGCCGTGCCGGGGCCGAACCTCGAAACCCGGGCGGAGTACCGGATGCTGAAAGCCTTCGGAGCCGATTGCGTCGGCATGTCGACCGTGCCCGAAGTCATCGTCGCCGCTCATGCCGGACTGCGCGTCCTCGGCTTCTCGGTCGTGACCGACATGTGTCTCCCGGATGCTCTGGAGCCGGTCGAGCTCTCGAAGATTCTCGCCGTCGCCGCGAAGGGGGGCGAGCGTCTCGCCAAGCTGATTCCCGAAGTCATTTCCCGGATTGACAGCTGATGAATGCGCCCGTTGTTCTCACCAGTGAGCAGTCTCGAACCGTCGACCGCATTGCGATCGAGCAGTACGCGGTGCCGGGGCTGGTCCTGATGGAGAACGCCGGTCGAGGCTCAACCGAACTGCTGCTGCAGGAGCAGCCGGGGAAAGTCGTCATCGTCTGCGGCAAGGGGAACAACGCCGGCGACGGCTTCGTCATTGCCCGGCATCTCGACAATACCGGGATCTCGGTTGAGATTCTGATGCTTGTCCCGATGGAAGACCTTTCCGGCGATGCCCGTACGAACTGCGACATTGTCCACAAGTTTGGCCTGTCGACCCGAGTGGTCGATCCGTCCAGCGAGTCCGAATCGATTCAGGAGTCGTTGAAGCAGGCCGACTGGATCGTTGATGCCCTGCTCGGAACCGGTATCCGCGGTGAAGTTCGCGAACCGTTCGCCACAATGATCGACCTCGTGAATCAGGCGGGCAAGCCAATCTTCGCGGTCGATATTCCTTCGGGTCTCGACGCCGATACCGGGGACATCCTCGGCCACGCCATTCAGGCGACGCGGACCGCAACGTTCGTCGCACTGAAGACCGGCCTGACGCAGAACAGCGGCCCGAAACAGGCCGGATCGATCGACATCGTCTCCATCGGCGTTCCGAAACGCATTGTCGACGATGTACTGCGTGAGACGCCGTAGAGCAGAATCTCATCGGTCACCAGAACGCATCAGCTTCGGTGTCATACTCCCCGGCAGGGCTCTTGACGAGGTCTGGTCTACTTCTTCTTCATGCTGATTTCAAACGGGATCTCTCCCCCTTGAGTTGAGACTTCCGCCAGGAGCTTTGTCTTGGTCGGATCGCTGTACTGCGGCGGAATATGCTCGACGCCGACGGCAACCTGTTCCTCCGGCGGCATCGATGCTGGAAACGCCGTACCGTCGGGCTGAGCGAACTTTGAGATCGTGACGATGTAGTTTCCGGGCGGGCATCCCGGGCGACCGTCCACGAAGGCGAGTTCATACTTTCCTGCTTCATCGGTGCGGCCGTACGCTGGCCGACCGACCTGGGCTCCATAGGGAGCGAACGTAATTGCGGCATGCGCCAAAGGCTGGCCGTCGGCCATCACGATTCCCGTGACCGGGTGCAGGGAGACGTCGACCCCATCACCGCCTCCGCAGCCAGACAGACCGAACAGACAAAGAACCAGACCCCAGAGGAGAGACGTACGATGCAGCATGTGTCGTGTCATCGGATCAGACCTGAAACCTTCAAGAATGAGGCGACGAGGGCGGTGCGATCCGCCCTCGCCACATGGACTTAAGTAGAGAGTGTGCTGAGAATAAGGATGAACCTTACTTGTCTAGAACTCTCCAATAACCTGACCATCGCCAAGATAGGCGAGATTGACTCTCGTTG
This sequence comes from Planctomycetaceae bacterium, assembly GCA_017795105.1. Lineage (GTDB taxonomy): Bacteria > Planctomycetota > Planctomycetia > Planctomycetales > Planctomycetaceae > Rubinisphaera. Next base: position 1,800,194 of record CP051247.1, on the reverse strand, counting down.
AGGCGTCGATGTTCTCGCTGAGAAAGCGAACAGAACCGTCGGCCAGGACCGCCTGAGCTCCCCCCTGGTGAAGACTGCCGACCAGTCCCCAGTCTTTGAGCTGGGTCTGCGAGTGGTTCTGGTTGGGAGGTGTCGTCCAGCTGCAGCAGACGCTGAAGTCGTTGATGCCAGCCGATGCGGCCAGATCGACGCCATTGCCGACCCACTTCGAGTAGCCCCACGTTTGTCCGACGCCGTTCTTCACGTCGAGCGTAGTTTCCGCGACCATCACCGTGTTGCTGGTTCCGTCGGAGATGTCTCGGAATTTGCAGGCGGAGTAGACTCCGAACATTCGGCGGGTTGTCAGTCCCCACGCCGACCAGGCTGTCGTGCTGGAACTGTAACGGCCAACTGAGAAGTCGTAGTTGGTTTTGGCCCCTTCATGTCCCGCCGCGGCTGCACCGGGGTAGACCGCGTAGTGTGCGGAGCCACCCTGATAACGGTTGCGACCGTTGTCCGAAGGGCAAAGCAGTGTCGAGACCAGCGTGCTGACCACTTCGGCATTGCCGCTTGAAGCGATTGTCGCCGCCGGCTGGACCAGTGGTGAAGGAGTCGTGCCGCTTCCGGAACGGACATAGGATCCCGTCGGGAAGGCGCTGTCGAACCGATCGAACAAAGCCGGTTGCTCAAGGTATGGCAATAACCCGAGCCACCCGCGGTGATTCAGGGTAAACCCGGTGGAATTTGCCGTGTTCGCGGAGTTGTTCGAGGTGACGGCCCCATCTGCCGAAGTGCTGTAAGGCAGGACGTTGTGCGTGTCGTGGTAGTTGTGGAGAGCCAGCCCGATCTGCTTGAGATTGTTCTTACAGGAGCTGCGGCGGGCGGCTTCCCGAGCCTGCTGAACAGCCGGAAGCAACAGGGCAACCAGAATAGCGATAATTGCGATCACAACCAATAGCTCGATCAGCGTGAATCCTCGTCGTGACGTCCTCATGGGAGCCCGTGCCTTTCAATAAAACCTAAGAAAACAGGTAATGCCTCAAAACGCTTCGCGAATCCGAGTTTGAATACGCGAGAATCGCGTTCTAAGGAAATCAGCGCCGCTATGAGATTCCGAAGGCAAATTTGCCAACGGGAATGCCTGAGGTTAAATGCACGAATGGGATGGAAACACGTTTATCGAAACATCGCAATAGATGCAGCGATACAATTTTCCCAGCAGACAGAAGAGTCCACTGCAGTTATTGCTCTGGTAGAGTACATGCTTTCTTAATATTTTTCAAACATGTAGGCATGTTTTTATGTGTTGTGGCGAAGACTCCTGAGTCCGGTTTTGGACCGAAGTCGACTGGCGCGATGGCTCCGGGCATCGGCTGCCGGGGAGTGCGAAGGAAAAAGCATACGCCGTTCGACGAGAACGGTCATGCATTCTCGTTGAACGGCGCGATTACTGATGAGCGTCCGCGAATTTCAACGCAACATGAAAGCGATGCGTTGAGCGGGCTGCGGGCTTCATTGCAGCGATGAGCCGCTGCCGAAGATAGCTACTCCAGTGGACTCTACTTCATGCTGATCTCGAAGGGGAACTCGCCTCCTTGCGGAGTGACTTCAGCGAGAAGCTTTGTCCTGGTCGGGTCGCTGTACTGGGGGGGAATGTGTTCGATGCCGATCGCGGTCTGCTCTTCGGGCGGCACGTCTGGTGGGAACGCCGAGCCATCGGGTTGAGCGAACTTCGAGATGATGACGCGGTAGCTTCCAGGCGGACAGCCCATGCGGCCATCGGAAAAGGCGAGCTCGTATTTGCCGGATGCGTCGGTTCGTCCGTAAGCCGGCTTTCCAATCTGATCGCCGTCGGGAGCAAACGTAATTGCCACGTCAGCCAGAGGTTGACCGTCGGCCATAATCGTCCCGGAGACTGGCAGCAGGGAGACCTCGGCTTCATCGCCGCCACCGCTGCAGCCGGCCATCAGGAACAGGCTGCAGAGAAGACCGGTCCTCCAGAACGCAGCGTATGTAATTCGGTTCTGCATCAGTGAAATCCTGAAATCGCTGTGCAGGACGGCAGGGGCGAATTGCTTCCCCCCTGCCTGCCTTGCCGGGTGAGATTCGGTAGAAAACGTCTTCGCGGCGACTCAGAGTTCGCCGAGAATCTGTCCATCAGCCATGTAGGCGAGATTGACCCGGGTCGATGCCGACATGTTCTCGCTCAGGAAGCGAACAGAACCGTCGGCGAGAACAGCCTGGGCTCCTCCTTTATGAAGGCTGCCGACCAGTCCCCAGTCTTTCAGCTGTGTCTTGGAGTCGTTCTGGTTCGGCGGAGTGGTCCAGCTGCAGCAAATGCTGAAGTCGTTGATGCCACTTGAAGACGCCAGATCGACACCGTTCCCGACCCACTTGGCATAGCCCCACGTCTGTCCAACGCCGTTCTTCACATCGAGCGTCGTTTCGGCGACCATCACCGTATTGCTTGTTCCGTCCTTCACATCCCGCATCCGGCAGGCCGAGTAGAGGCCGAACATCCGGCGAGTCGAGAGTCCCCACGAGGACCAGACGGTTGTGCTGCTGCTGTAGCGGCCGACGGAAAAGTCGTAGTTTGTTTTCGCTCCGGGGTAGCCATCGGCATTGGCCGTCGGATAAACCGCGTAGCTGGCCGAGGTGCCGGTGTAGCGATTGTTACCACTGTCGGAGGGGCACAGGAGCGTATCGATCAGCGTGCTGACGACCTCCGCGTTTCCACTGCTGGCGATCGTCGCTTCCGGCTGGACGAGAGCTGCCGGAGCGGTGCCGCCCGAACGCCGGTGGGCTCCGGCCGGGTAGAGCGGATCGAACCTGTCGAAGAGAGCCGATTCTTCCAGATAGGGCAGCAATCCGACCCAGCCTCGATGATTCAACGTAAACCCTGTGGAGTTGGCCGTGTTTGCGGAACTGTTTGCGGTGATGGAGCCGTCTGCTGAGGTGCTGTACGGGAAGACGTTGAAGGTATCGTGGTAATTGTGGAGTGCCAGGCCGATCTGTTTCAGGTTGTTCTTGCAGCTGCTGCGACGGGCGGCTTCACGAGCTTGCTGGACGGCTGGCAGTAACAGGGCTACCAGAATGGCGATAATCGCGATCACAACAAGAAGCTCGATCAGCGTAAACCCTCTTCGCGAAAACTTCATAGCGACGTGTCCTTTCAAGAATAAGAATTGGACAGAGATGACGGATGCAACTTTTGCAAATCCCAGTCCGAACCGGGAAAAAGCGGTTTTTCAGCGGTTTTGCCGTGTTTTCGGCCCATAAGCTGACCAATCGACTGGCAGAGATGCCCGAATTGATCGCAGCCTCGGCCAGCGGCCGGTGACGACTACAAGACGTCGGACCGGAGTCGAGCTCGGAAACGGGGCTCATACGACATCTTAACCCGAAGCGTCAGCGAGGGCCGGTTGTGCAAGCGACGCCGATTTCCCTCGCTCACGCTTCGGGTTGGAATTTTCAGTCTTGGCCGGCGTGGTCCACTGGAGTAGGGGCCGCTGTGCGGACGGGGAATGGGCGTCCCACATCATGGCGGTCGCGTTGCTTTAGTCTGACAGAACCTCGCCACTGTCCGACTTTAGATCGATGATTCGGCGTGTCGTACGAACTACACGTTACAGAATAGAACAACGGCAGTGGAAACGAATCCACTGCCGTTGAGATGTCGGTGCTGTCTGTCCCGATTACTTGCCGGCGTTCAGGCGTTTGTCGAGCGTTCCCATGGTTTCGTTCAGGGTGTACTCGAGATAGTCGTCCTGTTCGTGGATCAGCGATTCGGCAGCCAGTTCGAGAGCCGGGAGGATGTCGTCCCCTTTGAAGTAGCTCAGAGCCCGCACGGCTTCCAGTCGCACGCGAGGGTGCTCGTCGTTGATGCTGGCTTCGAGCAGAGCGAGCGGGTTTTCGACGCGGTCCCGCCAGTAGCTGAGGACGCGAGTCGCCGCGGCTCGGGCTCGAGGATCCTTCGACTGCAGGACCGTCTTGAGCAGCGATTCGTCGACCACATCGTGCTGCTGGTGAATCCAGAGCCCCTCCAGCTGCAGCCGGGCGAACGATTCGGCATTCGGGTCGAGCCCCTTCAGCCAGTTATGAACGTGAGCAATGACTTCCTCGGTCTCGCCGTTTCGCAGTTCGCGGCGAATACGATAGCGGTCCCGCTCTTCGTAGGTGTTGAGGTTTTCAAGCAGTTCTGGAACTGGCCTGCCGCTGACCACCATCGGCGTGACGAGTGGCTTCGATTTGTGGCGAATGCGCCACACGCGGCCGTGCTGAGAGTCGCGGTTCGGGTCGCGCACCGAGTGCTGCATGTGGCCGACCAGTGGATTGAACCAGTCGAGAACATACAGGGCTCCATCCGGTCCGAACTGCAGGTCGACCGGGCGGAAGTTGCGGTCCGAAGACTGCAGCAGCGGTTCGACAGGATCGGCGTGGAAGCCGGAGCCTTCGTCTTTCATCCGGTACTCGAGCGTTCCCTGGAAGCCGATGCAGTTGTTGAGCAGATAGTCGCCCTGCATCTCTTTCGGGAAGTTTCGACTCGAAACGAATTCGCAGCCGCACGTCGGACGCCACTGCTTGACCAGAAACTGCTTCAATCGTCCGTGTTTGTCGGGATAGTCGACCTGTCCGGAGAAGGCGGCTCCAACGTAGTTCGCACCCGGAGAGGCATCCGCGACAAAGTTCTGGCCCCACTGATCAAAAGTGTGCCCCCAGGGGTTGGCGAAGTTGTAGGAGATGAACGTCTCGAACTTCTCCGTCTTCGGCTCATAACGGTAAACGCCGGCATTCACGCAGCGTTCCGGGCCGTACGGGGTTTCGACCTGCGTGTGATGGAACGTTCCTTCTTGAAAGTAGAGGGCTCCATCCGGTCCCCAGGTGAAGGCGGAGATCGAATGGTGAGAGTCGGCCGAGTCGAAGCCGTGCAGAACTATCTGCTTCACATCGGCCTTATCATCCCCATCGGTATCTTTCAGAAAGACAAGGTTCGGCTGCTGGGCGATATACACCCCGCCATCACCGAGTTCGAATCCGGTCGGCAGATGCAGTCCGTCGGCGAAGATCGTCTGCTTGTCGGCTTTGCCGTCGCCGTCGGTGTCTTCGAGAATCAGAATCTTGTCGTCAACCGGCTTGCCGGGCAGATACATCGGATAGGACGGCATCGTGCAGACCCACAGCCGGCCTTGACCATCGAAGGTGAATTTGCAGGGGTTCTGCAGATCCGGGAACTCCACTTCCGAGGCGAACAGGTTCGCTTCGAATCCGTCCGGCATTTTAAAGGTCTTCAGTGAGGCCTCGGGGGAGGTGATTTCGAGATCGAAGGTGATGTTCGTTTCGACATCGACAAACTCGCCGGTGCCGCTGTCGTCGATCTTGTCGGGAACTGATTCGCCCTGGGCGATCTTGTGAATGCGGGCATCGCGTACGGCGACCATATTGCGAAGCTTTTCGAACTCCGCCGGAAAGTTAACCACGCCGAACGGCTTCTTACGTCCGCCATAAATGTAGAAGCCATTCACGGCCCGATAGTCGTACCAGTGCTGCAGACTCTTCTCGGCCACGGCTGCGTGCAGAGCTTCGAGATCGATCTTCGACTTCGTCTCGCTCTTGCCGAAGATACGGTCGATCATGATGGGGGACAGCTTCTTATAGCCACCATCGGTCAGGTGCACACCGTTGAAGGTGAGCGGTTCTTCTGACGCATTCATCAGCCGCCGCGACGGACGATACAAGTCGAGAAACCCGACGCCGGTCTCCTCGGCCACTTCCTTCATCGCGTTTGTGTACAGCTCGATGTTCTCGTTGTTCCGATCTCCGATCATCATCTTCCGCTCGGGGAGATTCTCACTGGCGATCGGCGAAAAGAGCAGCACGCGGGGAGCGGTCTCTCCGTTATACTTTGTTGTCGTCCACGTCTTGATTTCGCTGCGGAGATCGTTCTTGAACTTCTCCAGCCCGGCCTTTCCGGCGAACGATTCATTCAGGCCGAATCCGGCGATGATGACATCCGGCTGGTGATCTTCGAGCGTATGCCCGTGATCGTTGAAGTCCTGCGAACGGGGCCGCAATTTGAGTTCATCAGCCGACCAGCCCAGGTTGCGGACGACCAGCTCATGCTCCGGAAACCGGTCGTGCAGGGCAGTCTCGAAGTGATTGAAGTACTGCATCCGCTCAATCAGCGTGTTGCCGATGAGGACGATCTTGTCTCCCTGCTTCAGCTCAAGCTCGGCTGCGGAGGCCGGGGCAGCCGCCAGAAACAGAGCCGTAAAGAGGGCGAGAATATTCAGCGATTTCATAAGCGTCCCGGAAGTATCAGGCGTGAAAGCGTGGGGGTTGAGGAGGTGTGAACACCATCCATCGATTATTCCAGATGGCTTCGTCAAAGGCAACCATCGGAATTCGGGGACTGAGCAGTGCCAAGGCAGCACCAGTGCGTGAGATCAGCCGAAAAGCGAAGGTTCCACAGTGTTCGGCGAATCTCCGGGGAGCGTTTGCCATTGCTTGTCGCAAACTCTGGTTTCTCTATAGTGAACGCCCAGATAGAACCGGGGTTGTTCTCAAAGTAGGGAGCCGTGTGATGCAAACGATCGTTGATGTCCTTCTTTGTCCCGATTGTGGCTCGCAGGTTCTGCATACGGTTTCCTACAACGGTTTCAGAGCGGCTTCGACATCAATCGGACCTCCGAGAGTCCCCTGTCCGTCCTGTTCAGTTCCTGTCAGCACCGGATTGAAGGAATGGGATGAGCATCACTTTCTGGAGAAGGTGAGGTTTGTACTCAGCCGTCTGTTCTGGCTGATGGTCGGCTCGGTGGTTGTCGCCGGAGCGGGGGCGATGGTTCTGAAATTGTTCGCTCTCGAGTTCGTCTGGATCGACGAACGGGATGGCGATCCGTTTTTCTGGGTCTGCTTCTCCATTGGCGCGGTGATCATCACCGCAATGGTTCTTCGCAACTCCCTTCGCGAAGTGAACGAGTCGCGCAGTCGAATCTCGCCGTCGTAATCGGTGCGGAGCTTCGAGTCGAATTCGGAGTTCCGGGTCGAATACTGGTTCCTGTAATGTCGTTGAGCGGCGTGACCAAACCGGAACACCTGCTTCCGGTTTTCGAAGTTCGACGTCGCCATCACCGGCGTTGCCCCGGCTGGCCGGCAGACGGACAAGATTATCGTCACAATGAACGATCCCGAGTTTTCGGAGATGCTGGTAAACGGCCCGATGGAGAAGTCATTTTCCCAGTGAGGTCGAATGCAGCCGCCGAAGAGGCATTCCGAGGCTCTACAACTCCAGGTCCATGCGCTGCAACAGATCGAGCAGTTCGGGATCGCCGAATGTCTGGTGGGCGTCGTCTGCGAACGGTGAGGCCGGGGCGGAGCGAAGAATCGGATTCACGAAGTCTCCGACCGTCACGAACTGCCAGTCGGCCGTTTCCGACCAGCGAACGAGCTGGCGGTTATTGAACGCGGTGCGATTTGACTCGGCTGCGTACCAGGAATTGTTCCGGGCACGTCCGATGATGTCGTCGACCCCATCGCCGTTGCTGTCGGCCACGGTCAAATTCGTCAATCCGTTGCGAGCCGTGGTCCAGTTCGCCCAGAAGCTCATATTGAAGCTCGAGCCGGTCGAGGCCCCATGCCAGAGCCGGGTACCGTTGATCAGAGCCGCGATATTGTCCCGCCCATCGCTGTCGAAGTCGCCGACGAGCAGGGCATCGAGCGACTGATTGACCGTCAGCCGTCCCCAGGTACTGACCTCAAATCCCGCGAAGCCGTTCGAAGTATCGAACCCGCCGTAAGCACCGTGGGAGATTGCCACTTCGAACCGTCGGTTTGGTCCGGTTCCGAAGACGGCCACGATGTCATCCTTGCCGTCGGCATTGAAGTCGCCGACCTGCGGAAACGCGAACCCGTCGTTCAGGTTCCAACGGTGGGAGGCCGTGTAGTTGGACGTGCTTAGCCCGGCCGTGAACTTGTAACCCATCCACACGACGCCGGAGTTTGCGATCACGGTCACATCATCGCCGAGCACACCATCGAAATCGCCAACGAGTACCGAGTGAATACCATCGTACTTGCCATAGCTGCCCATGGCGTTTTCGTGGAAGGTGTTGTTCCCCGACGTCAAGGCCCGCCAGTATCCCACGCCCGACGAAGCGTCCTTCCGCAGTCCGACGATGTCATCACGCCCATCGCCATTGAAATCACCGACGTGGACCTCTTTGGTTTCGATACTCGGATTCCAGTTCGCCCAGTAATTTCGTCCGTTATTGAGCGGAGTGAACGCGAAACGGCCGTCCCCGTCCCCCAGGGCAATTCGCCAGTCGCCGTTTTCGAACCAGAGGGCGAGGTCGTCGTCGTGATCCCCGTTGAAGTCGCCGTGCAGGACCTTCCTGATCGATGAGGTGTCGTACTTGAACGCGACGTGATTTCCGTACTGGCCGCTGGCGTCCGTATCGGCGATCCACCAGTTGTTATTGACCACACCGACCATCCCCAATTGAGTCGGCTGCGTGGCGGGCTGTTGCAGCACGGTCGCCGTTGAAAGTTCGAAATCGACTTTCTCGTTCTCTCCGTTGACGACGACATTCCGGACGACATAGGTCAGACCCTGATTCGGCATCAGCAACGTCACTTCGTAGGTCCCGTTACTGACGAACAGGGAATATCCACCGACCTCATTGACCGAGGTCGTGAACTCCGCTCCGGTCGTCAGGTTACGGGCCCGAATTTTGCCGCCGGCGAGTCCTTCTCCGATCGAATAGAAATTGTCGTCGTCAGGACCGATCGCGGCGTCGGTGTAAGCGACTCCGGTCAGGAAATAACGGGTTCCATCCAGACGGATATTGTGCGAGCGATAGCCGATCAGTTCGGTCACCATCGCGGCGTTATACGTAGTGTCGTTTTCGGTAAACTCTCCATACCGCAGGCCGACGCCGGCTTCATTCAGGCTGTTCGAGAACAGCATGTTCCGGCGGAACTGAGGATTGCGGAACAGCTTTTCGTGCAGGTCGTAAACGGCTGCGTTCTCATCCAGCGGTCCGGTCGATCCGACCCAGTCCTGGCTCTGGGACCAGTTCGTGAATCCCCGGTAGCCGGACTCGAAGGCCTCATCGATCGGCCGTTCGCCCTCCAGATTTCGGATATGGACATAGTCGCGAGCGAGCATGTCATCGGAATGCTCGCGGGCGGCATCGAGCAGTTGCTGATTCGGAGCCAGAGGCTGCAAGGGTTGATCTCGAATGGTATTGGGATCGAGTCCGTCGTTGAGACCGACTCCGTAACGCTGAGCTTCGGCTCCGGGGTCCATTCGCGCCCGATTGATCAGTTCCAGCAGCAACTGTTCCTGAGCCGTCATCTGCACGGCCGACATCAGCGTGCGGCTTTCCAGCAATTCCGAGGGCTGAGTGATCAACGTCGCGGTCAGAGAGACCTCACGGCGGCGAGCCCTGGGGCGGAAAGTGGTTGAGGAAGACCAGAAGCGACCGAGCGACACGGACAGCGAGCGCAGACTTGTCATGGACTTAACTTTAAGAGGGAGAGCGAAGCGGGAACTCAGCTCCGGGACTTCGTGCGGCAAAGGAAAGAGCTTGGGAACATGCCCTGCAGAATCTGGCCAATCGTAGTGAACAAAGTGGCAACTTCAAGATGCGATTCTCCACGGGGGAAACAAATCGGCCGAATGACGAGAAATCCGGAGCCTCTCAATCGTCTGAATCAGGATTTCCCCGCAGCACTTGCATGTGGATCGCATCGGGGAGTTCGCAACGGGCAGGCCCCGAACGCAACGAAAACAGCCTCCGACTGTAGATGTCGGAGGCTGTTTTTTCACGAGATGTCAGCGACTCGAACTATCGCGAAGTGCCGTACTTGTATCCATAAGCGTGGCGGATAAAACGACGATCTGCATCGTAGTCCCCGTCGTAATCGTTACGGAGTTGGTTGTCGAGTTCGGAGTTCCACTTGGAGTGCTTCTTGCCGTAGTGGAGCTGAGCCGCGTGACCGAAGCGGAAAGCCTGTTCGCGATTTTCAAAGGAGTCGTCAGATCCAGCCATCTGCTTGACGGTGTCGTCGACGTCCTGATCCATGTCGCGAGCCGTATCGCTGCCGAAGTCGGCTTTGGTCTGTTCCCAGTCGTTGGCAAACGCCTTCTTGACTCGGTCCCACGCACTCATTTCATCGGTGCTATAGTAATGCTTTGTCTTGGTCGCCATTGGAGCGCTCCTCAATCAGTCTGTTCCGGCAGGCTCGTCCACAATGGTCGAGCCGGATCGTGGCCAGACATGAAGCAGCTCTTGTGCCGAATGGTGATGAGGGGCAGGAAATGTCGTGTATCCGCAGCCCGGGGCGTGTTTTGCGAACGATTCGGGGTCTTTACGAGCGAGAATTGATCGAGGAACGATCAGATCCGGTCGGAAGAGCGTTCAGCTCAGCCTGACAGAGATGACCCGTATTCAGACCCCGACCGCGATGCGTCGATGATGTCGCTCCCGGGCTTCCGCAAGGAGTTCTTCGAAACGGTCGCGGCTCTCCTGCGAATACAACAACGGGCTGAGTTGTTCGAAGTCGAAATTCTCGGGGTCGAAGGCCTGCAGGGAAAGCAGCCTGGCAATCATGGCGCAGTCGACTCGCCAGAGGATCTCCGCTTCAGGGAGAAACTCGAGCTTCCAGAGATGCTGGTTGGAGGAGTTCTTTCCGACACTGATGAAGAGATCCGATTTCATCAGCAGGTTGACCACGATTTTTGCATCGGCCAGCGGGACGTCGCCGCGATACAAATCGACAAGAGCCTGAGCGATCTCCGACTGAGGAAGCACATCCAGCAGCACGAGGCCGCGCACGCATTTTTCAAGGACCTCAAGCGAGGCGTACGTCCAGTTTCCTCTGCGGAGTGCCCGCTCGTATCCGGCCAGCGTCAAAGTCGTCGTGAACTCTTCGGGAGCCTCCATTACCGATTCGAGTTCCAGCCTCCGTTTCCGCTTGAGATTCGCCACCAGAGCCGTGTTGACTCTCGAGACCCGGATCGAATCGAGTGAGTCGATGAAGGTCGAGAAGTTCTTGAATCCGAATCGCTGCTCGTTGAAGGCGGGGTTAGTTTTCAGAATGACCTGCTTCAGATCTCCGAAACTTCTGCTGCCATCAGCTTCCAGCAGCAGCCTTTCAACGAGTCGAACGGCTTGCGTATATGCGGTTGATCCGATCACGCGTTTCGGCTCAGTGCTTTTAGCCGCACCGTTCGTTTTCGCCACGCCGTTCGTTTTCGCCACGGTGTCCGTATAGACGAACTGAGAACAGGAGCTCTTCACCGAGTCGCTTAAAGGGGATTGCGGTCCGATGCCGATGACCTGTTTCCCCAGTTCCCGTAGCCGGCGGAACACGGGACTGAAATCGGCGTCGCCACTGGCCAGGGCGACGGTATGCACCTCATCCCGAATGGCGAACTCGATCACATCGACAGCGATTTGCATGTCGGCCGAGTTCTTGCCGCTGACCGGATGGAACGTCTGAATCAGTTCAAAGCCGTGACCGTTCAGGCTGCCCTGATGGCCGGCCATACTGGTATGGGCCCAGTTGGCATATGCCTTCCGGACATCAACCGAACCGCTCTTGCTCAGTTCAATCAGAAGTTCCCCAAGCCGATCAGTTTTAATCCAGTTCGCGAGATTCTCAGCATCTACGAACAGAGCGATTCGGACCTCGCTAATCATGACTTCTCTCGGCTGCTCGTCAGGCGGGGCGTGCGTGAGGTGTTCTCATCGCCGAGAGATTCATTCCGGACATCCGGAACGTTTCCCGGCTGGAACTTCTGTCAAATCGTCGTGGTGGTCGGCAAGCGCCAGATTGAAGCGGCGGGATTGCACGGAGTTCTGAAAGTATATCTGCCGAGGCAATTGCCGAGTGCGGAAAAGTTGGCCGCATCAATAAAAAAAGCCCTTCCCGGTCTCCGGAAAGGGCTGATCATCGTTCGACTCTTAGTTTCTGACAAGATCGTCGATCGTCAGTTTGAACTCATCGGAGTTCGCTTTCAGCTCTGGAGCGTACATGCCGTAACTGACCGTCGGGAGAGCCGAGAAGGTTCCGGGGATCTCTGCCCGCAGACGATACTTCATGCTGCTGGTGCCGCGAGCGAGGCTTCGCATGAAGAAGGCGACCTTCTCGTCGCGGAACTCGACATAGGCCCCGTTGGCTCCGTCGATATATCCGCTGCGAACGTCGACCGGCTCAGTTCCGGCAGCTTTGAAGTCTTCGAGCAGGATGTACTCGTAGTCGTTCTTGCTGTCGATGCCGAGTTCGATTTCAAGCAGATCTCCGCTCACGACGTTATCGCCGGGCTTCAGTTCGACGCGATCGAACTGTTCCACGTTCTGATTCACCACCTGTCCCTGAGAGCCAGCGACGTTCGTCGTGGCGTCCTTCTTCGGTACAAGCTTGTAAACCGTGCGGCGAACCTTGAGTTCGAGTCCGGTCGCCGTGATCGGATCTTCCAGCGTGAAGCTGGTTGCGTATCCGTTCCAGTAGAGCGGACCGCGGCCTGTCTTGCGGAATTCGATCCTGTGCTTGCCGGTCGTCAGCTCGTTGCCCTTCAGCACGAGTGTGCCGTCGAAGTCGAAGAGATTGTCCTTCGTGATCTGGACGCTCTTCTTCTCGACACCATCGACCAGAATCTGCACCGTCATACCCGGCTCGACTTCACCGGAGGCCTTGAGGAACTCGGCCATCGCTTCGATGCAGAGAGCCGTATCCCGCGTGCTGTTCCAGTATGAGCCGTGCTTCCGGTTGTTGAGCAGATACTTGACGAGCCGCGATGCCCGCTTCCCCTTCGGCTCGACTCGCGTCAGCAGCTTCAGGTAATAGGCGTTGGCTTCGATCTCATTGCCATGCCAGTACCACCATGAGTACCCAGCCGGCAGCTTGAGGTACGCAGTCTGGTTCTCCAGATCTTCGACGTAGTACTGCTCAATATTCCGCAGCACCATGTCGAGCTGATCCTGGCTTTGCAGCTTGTGCAGCGACAGACCGAACATGGCCAGCGAGTACATCGAGAGCTTCGTCCGATCGCGGTACAGGTAGTCCTGCATCGCGTCGTTGTTGATGCCGGCATCGACGAGCACCATGTAGACCAGAGCATCGATGTCGCTGGCCTGGGTCCGGTAAGGATGCTCCGGCTTCTCTTCTTCGCCCCGCTTGAGCAGGCGGACCTGCTCGTCCTGGTACTTCTTCAGCCATTCGATTCCGCGGGGCAGGACGCCTTCAAGCAGAACGACTCCGTTGGCTTCGGCCACCTGCAGTCCGTGTACCACGGTTGCGGTGGTGTGCGGCCACGAATGTTCGCCACGTCCGGAGAACCAGCCCCAGCCGCCATCGGAGAGCTGCATGTCCGTCAGGCGTTTGACGCCGACTTTCACGATCTCGTCCATCTCCTGAGTGCTGAAGACGGGGTTACGATCGTATCGCTTCCACTGAGTGGCTCGTTCGTCGGCCGGGCCGAGTTCCTGAGCATTCAGATTGGTGCGTTTCTTTTCGATCGCTTCGAGATCGACGCCGAGTTCTTTGAGCACGTTTTGTGAAATGACAGCCGGCACGAAGCGGTTCAGCGTCTGCTCGGTGCAGCCGTACGGGTAATCGATGAGATACGGAATCGCATCGACCAGAGCCCCGGCCAGTGTCGGCGAGTAGCGAACGACCAGTTCCGACTGCTCGGGACGACGTTCTTCAGGAATAACGACTTCGAATCCGCCGGTCTGATCGTCGGGACGAATCACGCCGGTGTAGGAATCGGTCTTCAACATGCCGTGCACATAAACCGGGAAGGTCATCTGCATGGCGTCTGAATCGGCATCGGTCAGAGCCTGCACCGTGATGATCGCCTGGCCTTCCGCAGTCGCTTTGACCCGCCAGTCGACACGGACTTCCCCGTTGGCGGGGATATCGACCGTGCGGGAGAGTTCACCGAGCGGCGAGAGCGTATTGCCTTCGAGCTTGATCTCCACTCGGGTGGACTTGGCATCCTTCAGGTAGTTGTGAACGTTGGCCGAGATGACGACTTCGTCCTTCTCCACGAAAAATCGCGGAGCCTGCAGACGAACAAGCACATCTTTGGCGGTAACGACACTGGCCGAACCTTCTCCGACGCGGGTTCCTTCGCCCATGGACCAGGCTCGGAGCTTCCAGTCGGTGAGGTTGTCCGGCATCGGGAACGAAACGGTGGCCCGTCCGTTCTTGTCGGGCGTGATGTTCGCGGCCCAGTAGGCGGTATCGGCAAACTCGGTTCGAACCGTCGGCTGCACAAAGGGAGCCGTCCCGGACTGGTCGAAGAACTCGTCCGCCGCGGCTCCTTCAGCTGCCGCTCCATCGAGGGCCATCTTTGACATCGGAGCGGATGCCGGAGCAGGGGCACCCCGCTGCATCATGCGACCGCGAAGTCCACCGCCGCCAATCCCGAAGCCTTCCATCTGGGCGCCGAGCATCTCGGGCTCCATGTCGGCTGCCATGTCCCCGAACATTCCAATCGACTGCATGTACGTTTCGCCGGGCTTCAGCATGTTGTAGAAGCCACGCTGCAGCGATGAATGATACGTCGGATGGTGCGAGCGGCGGAATTTCCAGAAGTGTGCCTGGATGTCCCCGACGTTTGATCCGCCAGCGATGTATTCGACACTCCGGTCGTACACCGTCATCACGATTGATCCGGTGATCGGCTTGCCGTCGTGATCCGTCAGGATCAATTCGACCTTCGCTTCCTCACCCGGGAGATAGCGGTCGGACGACGGCTGAACTTCGACGTTGATTACCCGCTTCTCGGGCGGCACGACGATATCGCGAGCTTCCTGATAAATCTCGGCTCCGCTGATTGTCATCGCTTCCACGAAGAAGTTCGGCATATCCTCGGCTTTCACGCCGATGTCGACGACCGTGCTCTTGCCGTTCAGCTTCAACGTCTGCGGCGGCAGATACACCCCGTTGCTCGGACGCACGAACAGCAGAACGGTCGAGTTCTCGCGATTCGTGTTGACCATCAGTTTGACCGTTTCGCCCGGCTGATAGGTCTTCTGGTCCGGGATGATTTCCAGATCGTTAAAGCGGACGTCAGCCAGGCCGGAGTCTTCGCCACGCACGATGAAGACCGTGCCCCCTTCGCGTTTGTTCCCTTCGGAATCGGTCACGCTGCAGGAGATGCGATACTGTCCCGGCTGGGCAGGTTTGAACTTCTGTTCGACCGTGCCCTGTTCATCGGTCTTGAGCGACCAGCTCTCGACTTCGGTTTCGGATGGCTTGCCGTCCTTGTCGTAGGTGATCCGCAGCAGCTTCAGCTCGGCTGGCCCCTGGATCGGCTTGTTGGCGATCGTCTGTGCCTTCACGTTCACCGTGGCCACATCGCCGACGTTGTAGTAGCCGCGATTCAGCCAGGTATAGACTTCGAACGGCTGCCGGGCCACAAGGACCGAGCCGGTGCCGACGATCGTTCGCCGCGATTCATCGACCACTTCCGCCGTGATTGAATAGCGGTGATCTTCATCGCCGTGCAGCTGTTTGGCGAGTTCGGTATCAATCTCGATGGTGATGGTGCCATCGGGATTGAGCGGAACTTCGTTTTCGACGATCAACTCGGGGGGATCGGCATGATGCGGCCACCACCAGGGCGTTGGCCGTGAAAGTCCCCAGCTGCGGAAACCGGGATACCAGTTGTAGTCGGTTGCCGTCCAGCCGTAGCCGTTGCCGTACAGCCAGTCCCACGGCTCCACCGGATACCAGCGGGACGTGTGGCTCGTTCGTTCGACCTTATACTTCACGAATCCATTCGCGACCGGGGCCCCGAAGTAATACTTCGCTTTGACCGTCGCGGTGATTTTGTCGCCGAGTTTGACCGGCTTGTCCGGTGCATCGACACTCACTTCGAACTCGGGCTTCTTGTACTCTTCGACACGGAAGTTCGCTGCTCCTCCGATGCCGTCCTTCCAGGGAATCGAAACGGCATAGTTCCCCAGCACGGCGTCCTTCGGCAGTTTGACTTCGCCATCGAAGCCGCCGAACTCATCGGCCGTGAATTGCTTCTCCAGCAGCTTTTCGCCACGAGGATCGGTGATCACCACATCGAACTTCCGACCGGTGAACTCGCACTTCTGATCGGCTTCGAAGTTGGCCCGACGGACCCAGAACTTGAACTTCACGGACTGCTCGGGTCGATACACCGGGCGATCGGTGATGGTGTAAACCCCCACCTGATTATAGCGGTCCCATTGCCGTGTGTTTCGCCAGATGCGATCGAAACCGAGATGAGCGACGCGGCCATCTTTCGTCTTCGCGGTGATGAGCCAGCTCAGATCGCGATCGAGCAGTTTCTCGCCGAGAACAACCTGGCCATTGCCGTCGGTCTTGTCGGCGAACTCAGAAACGCTCACCTGCGGCGGACGGGTTCCACGGTAGTTGACCTTGTACCCGAACAGATCAAGACGGGCATCCGCAGCCGGTTCGCCCGTGCGGGCATCGGCCACGTAGTACCATTCCTTGCCATCGAGCGGCTTCTTCACAATCGCCAGGTCGTCCAGCCAGACAACGATTCGTGAGGTGTTGCCGTCCTTCATGGTCCCGACAAGCAGATATGCTCCCGCCTTCTTCAGCGGGGCCTCCACCGAGATTCGCCTGTCGAAGTGATTCTCACGCGGCTCCAGCTTCAGGGTCCATTTGGCAACCGACTTGCCGCGGTACTTGGTTTCGTTGTCGACGACGATGCGATGTCCAATGTCGCCGATCTGAGCCAGATCCCAGTTCCACTTCTGTGGATTCGACTTCAGATACTTCTTCACATCGTCGAGCAGCAACTGGTAGTTGAGTTCATAGGCCTGAAGCTCGATTGACTCTCCATTCCGGAAGCGGAACGGGATCTTGACCTGTTCGCCAGCCGGTTCGACGGTCATGCCTTCGAACTGTCCCCAGGGTTCGACAATCTGACGAATGCGTTCTTCAATGCCCGGTTTGTCGTCCTTCGGCACGGCCGCAAGCAATTTGCGCCAGTACTCCACGGCTCGCGGATACTGCATCCGGTTCTCGAAGATCTGGGCCAGCTGACGCAACGCCTGTTGGCCTTCCGTCGTGTTCTGAGCCCGGGCGACGAAGCCGAACATCGCGATCGGATTGTATTCGTCGGGGAACTTGAATCGCTTCACGCCGGTCGCGAGCTGAGCGATCGTCTCGTCTTCTTTCAGCAGTCGCACGTTGAACGGAGCCGTCTCTTTGTCGAGTTCGTCTTCATTCTGCGTACCACCGAACAGGCCGGGGTAGCTTCCGAGCGTCTGCACGCCGAACTGCGATAACGCAAACTGAGCCCGGGCCAGCATCACCTTAGGCGTATGCCCCACGTGCGACTTTCGGCACTGAGCCAGCAGCCATCGCCATCGTTCGCCATCGTTCTGAGCAGCTTCCCAGGACTCCGGAATACCGTAGACAATCGGGTTGCCTTCCGAGTCCACTGGAGCACCTTTTGTCCCACTGCTTCCGCCCTGTGCCCCTCGGAACGGGACCCAGCGTCGCCCTTCCTGGTAATCGGGCAGCGTTGTCAGGTCCGTCAGCACCTGCAGTTCCCAACTTGTCTGAGAGGAACCACGATGAGCCATGATCGCCTGAGCGAAGTCGAGATAGAACGTAGCCCGTTCTTCACGCGACGCCTGATCGATCATCGACATCGCGTCCTGCAACAGCTGCAGCGAACGCACACGATCGCGTTCGCTGGCATCGGCATACTGTGCCCCTGCGGAGCCGCGATGATTACCGCGTTCGAACTTGCCTTCGACGATGAAACCGTAATGGAGCATCGACTGATAGATCCCGGCGACCGAGACCGGCACATGCCACGTCTTGGGATGAGCCTTGAGCACGTCGTCGAGAAACTCTTCGATCTCATCGATGCGATCGAGTCGCTGCAGGCAGACAAGGGAACGCTGCAGCGATTCCTGAATCTGATTTCGTGTTGCGTCTTCTCTCAAGGCGAGCTGACGGTATTTCTGCCGGGCCTCGTTGTAGTTGCCGTCTTGATAGAGCTGGTCTGCCTGAGACTTGAGATCGGTCACCTCAGGCTCCTCGCCCCGAAGAAAGACGGTCGCGAGCGAAAGGCCGAGAATGCCCGCGAGAAACACCAACCGTTGCATGAATCAATCCTTCGAAAAGCTGCGCGAATGCACATAAGTATCCTGCGGCACAGGATAACGATTCCGCGAGCCGGAGTTTAGAGATGGGAGGACCGTGATGGTCAGAAGTCCTGCCGAATTCACAATCGGCACCCGTTGAGACGCGGCCGCTCGCACCATTGTTCCCGCCTTTTCCGTCGGAAAACGATTGCGTATCGACTGCACGGATAGGATTCGGATTGACAGTATCGGACAGCCCCGTATGCTTCCGCTTCGAAAGGACTCGACTCACTCATCCTGAATCAGGACATCCTCTTATGAATGGATTCGTCGCCCGGATTGCCGTCTTCACTTCCCTTTGGATCGCGAATGCGGGTCTCACGGCTGCTGCCGAGCCGACTATTTCCGAGCTCATCGAAAAGGTGCCGGTGCTGACGACGACGGAAGAATCCCTCACTGGGTTCAGCTTTCGTTTCTCTGTCAACATGCCTTATAAGGTGCCGGTCAATACGTTGATCTGCTGGCAGAAGGACAAGACGGTCGGCATGCTCACGGCTGCCGGGGAGGACTTCGCTCCCGTCTGGTTCCTGTCGGGAAGCGATTGTGCGTTCTTTGATATTTCGACCGGAACCATCGCCCTGGGGAACGATGCCCGCCCCAACTTCCGCATGCATTACACCGGCGAAGGGATGGAACTCGACTACGGCCTCGGCCGCACCGATGACTACCAGCTGCTCATCGACCTGCCTTCGCTGTTCAACAACCCCGACATCACCGGCGGCTCCCTATCACGGAATGAGCAGGGGCAGCTGGTGCTCACGTCGAAAGTCAGCGAGCGGGGCGGACAGGCGGTTGCGACGTTCGATGGCCACGAGCCGTACCAGCTTCGAAGCTTTCAAATCGCTCCCGTCTCCGGCGAGGGCCCGAAGATGACTCTGAGCAACATTCGTCTGAACGACGAAGTCGCGCTGAAGTGGGCTCCGATGCCGGACGCCAGCCAGTTCCCGCAGGAGTTTCGCATCGTCACCATGCCCGACGCGGCTGCCGGCACGGCGATCGTCGACGGCGTCTACCTCGCCGAACTGATGCGCCGCACCCCCATCGCCCACGCCGCCCTCCGCAACCCGGAATGGCGAGCCGCCCCCCAGGTCCAGCAAACCAACTGGGAAACCACCGCCACCCGCAACACCCAGATCCTGCCAACCCTGAAACTGCTGTTGCCCACAGTGGATCGATAAGGATTCACCGGGAACGGCATGGATGAAGGAGTGGCCCTGATAGCTCTTTGCGCGGGTGGCCCTGAAAGATTCTTTCAGGGCGGCGCAGCCGTCGGAGACCGGAGTTGGACGGCTTATTGCTGAGGAGCTTCAGTCAAGCGGAAGACGATGCAGGGCTGTATTTTTACCCACGCCAAACGGCATCCTCCCACGGCTTCGCCGCCCTGATAGCGGAGCTATCACGGCCACCCGAAAGATAGCTTGAGTGCCCCCGCTGCGCAAAAGTCCCGGAAACGAGCGAGTTATGGACTTTTGCGCAGATCACTCTTCAATCCAACGAAAAACCGTCCTCGGACGGCCGCCGGTGGAGGACTGCTCTTCCCGCACCATTCGCCCTTCCTGGACCAGTCGATTAAGTTCCCGCTCCGCATCGCCAGCGGTGGGAAAACGGGAGATGCTGCGTCTCCGACGTGTCGAGAGCAGCCAGTTCATCCATCAGACTCATTATTGATCCTCCATGTTGAGCACGGCTCGCAATGCTTTCCGTGCCGTCGCGTTATCGCGAAGTGTGACCAGCAGCCGGTTGAAAAGCCGCTCGGGAATCGGCTGCGGTCGTACGAACAGTTCCCAGCCGAACTCCCCGCGTCCGGGACGAGCCTCACTCAACCCGGCGAGATAAGCAGCCAGCATCTGCTCCAGCGTTTGAGCATGATTGACCGACCAACCGCGACCACTCCGCTCCCGACATTCGGTCAGGTACTCGTCGACCGTTACGCACTCGGTCAACTCCGGTAGACGAGCCGACTCCTCCCAGAAACTTCCCACAGTGATTCCAAGATCTCTGCGCAGACCTTCCCCCATAAGACCCCCTTACGGTCCAGAAAACACACCCGATTGCCCGGCTCCCAGTCAGCGGGCCTCTTACTGAAAAGGCGAAAAGGTGCGCCGGGGACGTGATCCATGAGAAGCCAGAAAGCGAATCCGCATCTCACAAAGCCACCCGCTGCGCAAAAGTCGATAACTCCCTCGTTTCCGGGACTTTTGCGCAGAGAACACGCTGGAGCGAATGGAAATCCGCTGCAACAAGCAGGTCCCGCCGGATGCGCAAGGACCGGCCGTGGAGGGGTGGCACCCTGTTCGCCGCAGCGCGCGATAAGACCTGAAAGAAAGTAAGTCAGGCAGTGCCTAACAACGGAAGACCTTGGAGAAGTGCGACAGATCGCAATTTGCTCCAGAAGCTTTGAACCAGCTGAGCCCATTGAGCGTTATTGATTCCAGACTTCTGTCCGTGAATCGCCGCAGGTTGAAATGAATACCGCTGACTGTATTGATAGTTCGCAACGACTACCGAGCCGGAAGGAGTTCCTGGCCCGATTGAATAGTTTTCGGTCGCAATCGATCCGACTGGCGTTCAAGGTGCTGGGCGGAGACGTGATCCTCTTGGTGGGCGCAATGCTCATGATGTGTCACCTTGGCCCGACGGGCAGTCACTGGTCTGCCGCGATGGCAATAATCTTCTTGATTGCAGTTCCTGTCTGGACCATCCACTCATTCTGGCGTGCTGAAAAAACTGTTCCACGCTGCGTTCACTGTGAGGTTCCTTACGGCCGATCAATGAATACCGTTGTCGTGACGGGATGCTGCCCCCGGTGCAGTGAGTTTCAGTTTTTCGTTCCTCCCGTCGCTGATGTTCCTGCTCAATCCGAAACTACTGACTCGAATCTCGTCAGCATGGCGTTGACGGACGAGGAAGCCCAGCGGCTACTCAAGGAATTGAAGCAGATCGTGCTTCGGTGGCTACTTGGCGGAGCAATCACTTCCGCCGTCGGACTTTTACTGGGATTACTGGTGATCCAGCTTTTCGACATGGGGAAAGAATGGACGCAAATCTTGCTTCCATACTTCGTTAGTCCGGGTGTCGCAATCGCGTTCTGGTCAGCCATCCGGATGGAGAGACGCTATCATAAGACGATCCCTTCCTGTCCCCACTGTGGGGCTAAACTTCTCGGGATGGCACGGCGCACGGGCTACTGTGACGAGTGCGGATTCCGCGCGGTTGAAGACCCTCAACCGGGGCTGACTCCCTGGCCGGAAAACTGGAAGAATATTCGCTGGTCCATTGCCGACTTCGCGCGAAAGGCGCCCCGTCGCTCTCGCCAATGTTTCGCGTTCCTTATATCCTGCTTCGCCTCGATGTTCGTGTTGCTGATGATAGGGACTCGACTGGCCCTGTTCCCGGACGATGACCCCAATCTACTCTCCTATCGCGAAATGCTTCGTTTATTCAGCACTGGTCTATTGACTATCGGCCTGCCTTTGGGAATCCTGGCAATCGGTACTGACCGACTGACTCGAGACTTTCGCTGTCCGACTTGCCGTAAGTCGTTACTTGAGGTCAATCATACGGTAATTAGTTCTCGCCGCTGCTATCACTGCGGAACGGAAGTTCTGGCGGAAGTTCTTCCCGTGCCGTTAGATCGAGCTGGCGAAGGCGTGAAAGGCACGTCAGGTACCGCTTGACAACGCACACGGATGGCCCGGAGGTTTACCTCCGGGTTGCGAAGCAACAAGCAGTTGGGGACACGCTCTCGTTGATACCTGCTCGATCCTCTGTTTGAGACAAGCCGCTAGGATCGGTGATACGCACTTGTGAGGTTTATTGACCACATTCGCGGGTGGCCCCGAAAGATTCTTTCGGGGCGGCGCAGCCGTCGGAGACCGGGATTGGGCGGATTGTTGCTAAGGATCTTCGGTCAAGCGGAAGACGATGCAGAGCTGTGTTTTTTACCCTCGCTAGACGGCATCCTCCCACGGCTTCGCCGCCCTGATAGCGGAGCTATCAGGGCCACCCCTCTTGCCTATCTGAAGTGTGCTTGAGTTCAACATTGCCCTGAGCCACAATCGTGGCATGTCCGATCGTCGCCGTATTTTTGATGACCAGCTCTACTGTCACTTCGTGACATTCTCCTGCGACGGACGCAGAAACCTGCTTGATCCCGATCCCCCGAAACGTCTGCTTCTCGGCATCCTCGCTCAGCAACTCCAGCGGCACAGTGCCACGTGTGCCGGGTTCGTCATCATGCCGAATCATGTACATGTTCTTCTCCGATTCTCGGAACCGGGACAGCTCAGCCTGTTCATGCAACAGTGGAAACGGCTGGCGAGCCATGCGATCCGCAACTGGTATCGCGAGGAAGGGCGCGTCTATCTCCAGAAGGTGGGTTCCACGGAGAAGATCTGGACGCCAAAGTACTACAGCTTCGAGATCGACTCCGAAGACAAGCTGGAGGAGAAACTGACCTACATGCACCTTAATCCCGTCCGGGCCGGACTGGTCCTGAAAGCCGTTGACTGGAGATGGAGCTCGGCTCGCTGGTACGAACAAGGTCGCACGGTCGGCCTCCCCATCCATTGGCCCGGCTCTTAACGGCATCGATGATAAGGGGTGGCCCCGAAAGATTCTTTCGGGGCGGCGCAGCCGTGGGAGCACGGGATTGGACGGGGTTCTTGGTAAGAGACTTCATTCAAGAGGAAGACGAAGCAGGCCTGAATGTTCCCCCTCGCCAAACGGCATTCTCCAACGGCTTCGCCGCCCTGATAGCAGAGCTATCAGGGCCACCCCGATACCCAGCTATCTCCCCACTCTCCCGGGGATCAACAGCAGCCAGGCCGGGGCGAGGATTCGGCCCAGGAAGGAGATCAGCAGGAGAATCAGAAATGGTTCCAGGGCCGCCGGGCCTTCGGCTCGGACTCCACTGGGGTTGATTTGGGAGTCGAGCCAGAAACCGCCGGCGAGGCCGGTGAGGCCGGCGATCAGGCCTGCTCCCTGACGGCAGAAGGCGAGGTGGAACGTGTTGCGGTGTCGCGGCGTCACTTTCAGCAGCAGGTTCTGCAGGGCCAGATTGACCGCTCCGAACAGCCCCCAGATCATGTACGCCGGGATGAGCCAGCGGGCGTCGCCATTCAGGCTGAACATCCAGCAGGGAATCGACGTCGCGACCAGGACCGTGCTCCAGAGGAGAAGATCGCGGTAGCCGAAGCGATCGCCAATGCGGCCCGCCCAGGCGGCGGCGAACATCTGCAGAGCGTACATCGTGCCCGTCAGCAGGTAGTAATTCCGCAGGCTGAGTTCGAGCTGGCGATAGGTGATGAGAAAGAAGGCCGTCTGCGTCAGCCCCTGAAAGAACGAAAGCCACCACGAGAACAGCACGATGCCGACATAGGCCCGCAGTGGCGGTCGCGGCTGTGGACTCTCGATCTCTGCGGGCCGCTCCCAGGAAGCATGGCGTTCACTAAGAACCGCCGGCCATTTCAAAAGCGGAATCAGCGAGACGAGTTGCAGCAGGTTGCCGATCACGAACACGGCGACATAGCCGAGCGTTTCCCAGAAGTCGACCGATGTTCGCAGCTGACTCTTGATCGACGTCGCCAGCAACGGCACCACGATCAGCACGGCGAGTCGGGCGATATCGCGGCGGGCAAAGAACCGGCCCCAGTTTCGCTCCGGAGCCAGATCGCTCAGCCATGAGAGATAAGCCGTGAAGGCAACCGCCTGCAGAATCCCCTGTCCGGCCAGGGCTCCGATGATGACCGGCAGCCGGAGACTGTTGTCGGGGAGCAGAGCCGCCGCGGGAATCAGGAACGTGAAGAGCCGGGCGAGGATCGAACTGGCGACGAAGAGCCGCTTGCGATTCCGGAAGAGAATCAGCAGAGCCGGCGTGAAGACGGCCAGGACGCCAACCAGTTCGGGCAACGCCAGCAGAATCGAAATCGTCCGCGTGCCGGCTCCGAGATGACCGGCGAAGTAATACAGAAAGCCGCCGGTCGTGAGGGCATACCCAGCCGAGAAGAGCAGCTGATTCTGCACTACACTCCGACTGAGCCGCTCGGTCTCCGGAGAAAGCCCCGGCGTCTGATCCTCGATTCGCTTCACCGGTGATTTTCACTCTTGGGGACGTGGGAGGTGAGAAGTTTGTTGAACCACGGAGACACAGAGGTCACAGGGAGTCTACTGGGGTGGAACGGGGTTCGAGAGCTGCAACGACCATTTTAAGAAGCTGCGGGAGCAGTGAGAACGATGAGCTGCTGACGGCTCTCCGTGTCCTCTGTGTCTCTGTGGTTTCTCTTCACTTCACTGTTTTCTGGGCGTATTGAGGGTAACGGAAGACAGTATGAGACCTCTTGCCGACTGCGTCGGCCCCGGTAGCGGATCAACCGGGGCTACCGTTTGACTGCGAATAACGTAGTGGATTTGGGGGCTGGGAGCCATGTTTGAAACTCGGGGTTTACATGAAATCGGGTTTCGCGCACAATCCGCGCTTTCAGGGACCGGCACGCCCGGTCTTTGGAGAACTATGTCACCTGCGCAGCGACTGTTTCCCAGTACGGGACGCCATGCTGCCGGGGGGGAAATGAAACTGACTGTGATCGAGCGCGATTGCAGGCAGCAGGGCCAGAAAACGGACGAGTTCGGCATCATCGACAATGGGGATTGTCGAGTCGAATTCATGCGATGAGATCCGGGGAAGACGATCTCTTCGCTGATTCCCGTCTTTTTGCCGTTCGTGCGCAAGGATGCCATCATGAAAACGACCACCCGGTTCGTTTCACAACGAACTTTGCTTGTGCCGGTGATTCTCACCATCGCCGGCTGCTACCAGCCGTATTACCAGACACCTTACGGACCGTATCAGTCCGCTCCTTACGGGGCTCAGCCTGCTCCTTATGGAGCGCCTTCGTATGGCACGCCGGCTCCGATGGGCTCGCCGTATGGCCAGGGCGTTCCGACCGGATCGCTGCCGCCCTCGACGATTTCGTCCATGCCCGGCGACACGTATTATCCGCCGCCGTCGAATGGCAACGATGCTCCTCCGTTTGGAGCCCAGCCGTCGCAGCCGAATCCGAATTCGGGTGACAATTCCGTGCCCCGGTATAACGATCCGACGAGCAGCAACAACTCGCCGTACTTCGAGAAGCAGAGCAACTTCCGCCCTGAACCCGAAGAGCAGACCGGCATGGTTGCTCAGGCGAACTTCGCCGCGGAAGAGCCACAGTCTGCTGGCGTGGAACAGACGTCGGTCGAACTGTTTGAGCCGCCCATTGTGACGAGTCGTTCGCAGACGCCGGCAGAAACTCCGGCCATGAGTGAACCGCAGCCGGCCAATGATCTGTTCGAACTTCAGGCTCCGCCGCTCAGCGATCCGAAGACGGCCTCGTCGGACAATGCCCTGGAGGGAACGGTCCGCCGCAATCCGCAAACCGGCGGACTGATGCTCGAATTCGCGCCCGGTCCCAACGGGCAGCTTCAGCTGACGGGGGCTCCGGAAGTGCTCAAGGGATTGCAGGAAGGCAGCCGATATCGGGTACAGGGGTTTATTGAGGCCGGCTCTTCGCCTAATATGCAGAGTCAGTTTCACCTTCAGCGATACGAACCGTTGAATGCGGCTCCGGCCACGAAGTCACCGTTCGAATAGCAGCCGGTCACCACCCAGAGAGCCCGCAGAGGGCACACACCGCGATGAGCCGACGACAGGATTTTGACTTCACGCACGCGATGACTCGGTTATGCACCGATGTCTGCGAGCGGATCGAAGTCTTTCAGCACATCTGCATGGAACAGGTGGCCGTCACCTTCGCCCAGGCACGCACGCCGGGCATTTACGGCGTCCAGGCCAAGCTGACGCCGCTTCGCTTCGAGAACGGGGCCCTCACCAAGAAAATGCGGGGCCGCACGTGGACCGTTCAGCGGGTCTTTCTCGGCCGCCACGAGATGCTCTACCTGCTCACGTTCTACCTGCCGCGATTCCAGGACAACACGTTTCGCGAAAAGATGATCACGGTTCTGCACGAACTGTATCACATTAGCCCGCACTTCGACGGCGACATCCGCCGCTTCGAAGGCCGCTACCACGCCCACTCGTCGAGCCAGAAAGAATACGACCGGCTCATGGACCGCTATGTCGACGAGTACCTGCAACTCGCTCCGCCGAAGGACCTGTTCGACTTTCTCGAACCGAACTTCAAAGGCCTCGTCAACCGCCACGGCCGCATCGTCGGCCGCAGATTGCCTCAACCCAAGTTGATCCCGGTGGATGACAAACGGTCCGCGTGAGGCTTGCTGAACCAAGTCGGGCATTCGCAAGCGGCTTGACCACATTCCTGGTAGAATGCGGGTTCATTGTGTGCGCACGTCGTGTTCCGAATCGGATTTACGATTGAGGTGATTGGACTGGGGATAGAACAATGTCCTGGGGAGCAAGTCTGATGCGTTTGCCTGCCGGCATGACGATCCACGAGATTGCCACGGAATATGGCAATGACTGGAAACCCCCTTCTCTCGGTCACACAAACGAAATCGCAAAGGCGCTCAAAGAGCAATTTCCGCACGCACAACACCTGCAGAACGAAAGCGTTGTTGAGACGGAATTTACGTACGTGCGGCTCAACTACTCGGATCGCAACGGAAATGGAGTCGTCGAATCCATCGGTGTCACTTCCAACGGAGACGAGGACAGCATCGCCATCATTAAAGCAGTCTGTGATCGACTGGACCTGAGAATGGTCGATCATCAGACCGGCGAAATCGCCGACTTTGAGAAGGAACCACGGAAGAGCCTCGAAGAGTATCGGGCATTCTGCGATCGGGCTCGCGAACAGATTCGACGCGATGGCGGTCAATGAAGATTGACGGTGAATGCCTGCGTCACTCAGTTCCTTCCGGACGGGCCTCTTTCAGCACCTTTTCGATCGCGTCGGCTATTTCATCGAGAGTGCTGATCTCTCGCATCGAGAACGGGAAATGGATCGGTTCCTCGATTTGCAAGGCGACGACTGAGTTGACGACCTGAAACTGAAAGCCTGGTTCGAGATCGTCGACGTTCAGATTCTTCTTGAGATCGACATGACGCGGCACCTGTTCGGGTGAGACTGCGAAGTAGTCCGCCACGGCTCTGCGAATTTCGAGGAGCAGACTGGAGTTATCGTGGGGAGCAGCCGCGAGGAATTCGTCGTCGCTGCAGGGCACGGCTCGTTTCAGGAAGGCATGTCCTCCATTCCATGACGCCTGATGCAGCATCTGGTCTCTCGCCGCCAGAAGAACGACGGCAAGAAACACGGGGCCGGCGACCATCACGCCCATTATCGCTCCGATCGGGATCGAGCGCATTGCAATTGCAGCGATGATCACCGTCACCAGGTATATCGGCAACGCAAACATTAATCCGCAGCCGATCAAAGAACGCATTTCGCAGGCTTTCTATTCCCGAGAGATCACAAAACTACAGTAGACATGAAACCACATTCGTGAACTGGTACGATCGAATCTTCCCTCCACGTCCACGCCCCATTCGGGGTCAGCGAGGAACCGTACTTCATGCCTGAAACTTACTACGTCGACTGCGACTGCGGCAGTCAGCTTCGTGTGGAACTTTACCACGCTGGGACCGATCGCGCCTGCCCGTCGTGCAGCAAGTCGGTGATGATTCCTGACAGCATCACGCTGAGGGAGATGTCGGGAGACAAGTATCCGTATCTGCGGCCGATTGAGAAAGTGCGTCACACGGCTCGCGCTGGCGAAGCTCCGTTCAATGGGCTCTGTCACGGCTGCAACTCCACTCAGGCTCAATTCGCCACGCCCTGTTGTCTGACGGTGATGGAAGAGCGCGTCGTCGCCAACGATGGTGGCATTCGACCGACGCTGACCGGAGTTGCTCTTCACGCCGCCTCTTCCGAAGAACGCTACACGGCAACCAGTTTTCCATTGCTGCTTTGCGAACAGTGCCAGTCGCGTTTCCAGTCGGATCGGTTCTTTGCTCGGATGAAAAGCAAACTGAAGCTGGCGGCTTTGCTCGGTCTGCTCGGAGCGTTTCTCTATTTCGTCTACTACAACGCTGAAGTCGTTGCCGCTCTGGCGGGACTGATCTGGCTGGTTGGAGCGATCGCCTGGGCAGCCGGCTTCCGTGACACGAAGACGTTCCCGGCGTATCTGAACCGCTGGTTCGAGAACATCCGCTGGCTGCCGGAAGCGATTGCCGATGAAGACGAGTTCACGTTGACTGTGGGACAATCCAAAGCGATCGAAACGGCCTAGCTCAATTGGCGGCGTTCGTCTCCCGGGGCGGCGCAGCCGTTGGACGGGCTGTTGTTCAGCGACTTCATTCAAGCGGAAGGACGACGCAGGGCTGTAGTGTCCCCCCTCGCTAAATGGCATCCTTCCACGGCCACCCGGAGGCTCGGCTACCGTTTTGTCGCCTGAATGCGGAAGGCTCCGCTGGTGAATTCGAAGGTGAATTCGTTCGTGGCAAAGTCGGGGGCGAACCGCATCAGCGTGCCAGTGACCTCTTCCGGGAGTTCGGTGATCAGGTCGCCGGACTGCTTGTCGAGAATGCGGAGCGTCGGTTTGTAGTATTGCTGGACGAGTTCGCCGTTCTCGTCACGCTGAATGACTTCGACCTTGGCTCCGTAGATAAGGAAAGGCAGGTCGGCCGATTGTCCCGGGATCCACCGGAGTTGATCAATCGAGCTTTCCCACAGTTTCCGCGGTTCGTTGCGACTGATGGCGATCACCGGTCCGTTCACGTCCATGCCGGCTTCGAGTCCCAGATTTTGGGAAGTGCTTTCCGGTTTGCTCGTCAGGTGAACGTACCACGTTTGGGGGTCGGAAGTGACATACAGTGAACGAGCAGGGGAGTCGGCGACTTCGGTCGTGAAGAAGACGGGATTCTCCGATCGCGGATCGAGCAGCCGCAACGAGCGGGGACCGACATCGAAGAGGACGAGTCGCTCATTGTCGAGCTGGGCCAGGGCGATGGAGCCGCTTACGTTCAGCGACCACAACGTGCGGCCCGCCTTCAGGTCGAAGCCGAGCACGCGCCCCGACTGCATGTTAATGCGTTCCCAGAGCACGACGACCGAACCGCTGAGAGCACGAAGTTCATCGTGAATCGGCAGGTCGACCTTTCGCGACTGCCCACCGTCGACCAGGCGAACGGTTTCGCAGTAGCGTCCTGAGCTGGGCAGGATGAAGAGCGAATCGTGATCAGCCCAGACGACGGGCTGCTCGGATTCCGGCCGCTGCATTTCCCACTGCGTCGCTCCCGTGAGCGGATTGATCACGCGGATGCGGTCGCCGTCGCGGATGGGCAGATGCTGATCGACGGGCGGCGTAAGTTGTCCCGCTTCGACACTCCAACCCGCCATTAACGGCGTCGGCCCGAGCACATGCACGACGGGGGAGGGAAGGAAGCCGCGGCCCTGCAGATCGCCCGAGCCGTAACGCATCGACCAGCTCGGTTTGGCGGCGTAGTTCGAAGACAAATCGAAACCGTTCAGACCGTAGATCTCGCCGTCGGTCTGGAAGATGCCCAGATGTCCCTGAAGATGCAGCCGATGCGAAGTGCTGCGACCGATTTCGGTTCCCAGATGAAACTGCCACTGCTCCTCGCCCCGTTCATTGAATCCGGTGATCAGCTCGAGTGTCTGCAGCAACGAGAACGTCCAGTCCTCCCAGGGGGAATGCTGATAGACTTTGAGCGGGACGGTTACGGCGATGTCGCCGCGGGAGCCCGCTACAGCATCCGGTTCGACCTTCACATCGTAGGCGTAACGCGGTGGCTCGGCTTCAGCTGGACTGAGTTGCTGCTGAAGTTCGGGGTGCTGCGTCTTCCATTTCGCGATGAGCTGTTGCCCCGTCTGCTGATTCAGAGCTGGAGTCTCGGCAAACTCGTCCTGTAGCCGGACGGCGAACCGAGAGGCAGCCGCGATCTGCTTGCGCTTAAGGAGCAGTTCCGTCATGCGGGCCAGCGATTCGGCTTTCGCCTCGGGCGTTCCGTGACTGATGAGCCAGATGAGGTGCCGCTCAAGCAGCAGGGGATTCGAGTTCGTGTCGAGGACGCGAGCCACAGCGAGGCGGTAGTCGACTTCGAGTCCCGGCAGCATGAAGAGAGGGTGATAGTGCTGCAGTGTCTCGCTGTCTGTCGTCTTCTGTAGCAACTCGCGAGCGGAACTCAGCAGCTCCTGACGTTGCTTGTCATCGCAATCTTGATACAGGTCGAGCACCATGCCGCCGGCGAGGCTGGAAATGCTGACGTGATGTGTCCCCGTGACCGAAATTAACTCCGTCGAATTGCTGCGGGAATCGACCAGCGACCGGACCACATCGTAGCCCTGCACGGGCCGATTCAGTTTTCGCAGCGCCTGAACATAACGGAAGACCATCTCAGCCGAATGATCGGTCGAGACCATGAGCCGGGCCAGTTCCTGAATGCTGTCTTCATCGAGCTCAAGTGTTGCCCCATCGGCGGTGAGCAGCGTGCGGGTGATCTGTCGGGCGACCTGCGGAGACTGTTCGAGAGCGTACGCCTGCTGCAGGAGACTCAACCCCTGTTGAAGGTCACCCTGATGGAGAAAGAGCTGCCCTTCGAGAGCCAGCTGGCTTGCCGACCTGGTCCCTTTCGTCTCCGGAGCAACCTCCTGCTGCAACTGGCTGAGCGACTTGAAGGCGGTCAGCAAGCCACCTCCCACCGAGTGCAACTGATCTTCACTGACGAACAGATTGCCCAGCGGAGCGGAATGCTGGCTGGCGGCGAGCAGCTTTCCGGTTTTCGGATCGATTGACCAGAGCTCGTCGCTCTGCAACGGCAGATCGTAAACGTTGCCCCGAAAGACGCCACGACCTGCGGGCGGGTCGCCTGCCAGCGGCAACGTCCAGACCTCGTTGCCCTCTTTGGAGAGCCCACGAACGGAGCGTTTGCCGACGAGCAGAATTTCACCGTTCGGAGAGACATCGACATACAGGCCATCCTGTCGCGATTCGAGCCACAACTGCTGGCCGGAATGCAAGTCGATGGCGATCAGGTCCTGGCTGTCCGTCGGCGTGACGAGCAGGACATCGTCACAGACCACCGGAGCGGTGTCCTGCCAGTGGTCGCCATCGAGCAAGTCGACGGCTCGCTGCATGCTGCGGGCTCCCCGTCGGCCGATGCGATCAAACGGCGAACGTCCGTATGTGTTCTCGAACTTCAGGTAGGGCATCATCCAGGCGAGTTCCCGGAGATGCAGATCGATGGCGATGACGCTGCCGGCATTGGTCGAGCAGATCAGATACGGAGCAACATAGGTCGGCATCGCACCGGCGAGTCGGCGAGGGCGATCTTCCAGGATGGGCGTCAGCGGATGGGCGAGCGGCTGAAGCCAGAGTACTTTGCCCGTGCGGCCGTCGAGTTCAACGAGAAACAGTTCGGCTCCGTTCTCGGTCATGACGAACAGCGAATTGTTTACAACCGTCGGCGGACCCAGGAAGTAGTGGCCGGCCAGATCGGGATCGCCTCCCTGACCATGAATCCCGCCGATCTGCCAGCGAAGCTGTCCCGTTTTCAGGTCATAGGCGGTCAGCAGATTCGAATCGGTGGGGGTGATGGCGACGTTGGATGCATCGCGAACAATGCCGACCACACTTCGCGTGGTGGCCAGACCGTTGCCACGAACGGCGTACACACGCTCGCCATCACTGCTGAGTGTGCTGGAAACAAGATCGGCAACGAGATGCTGCCAGATGTATTCCCGCATTTCGGCGACACTGCCGTTGTCGATGACGTTGGCCCGTTCGATCAGGCTTTCATTCAACAGGAACTCAAAGACGCGATCTCCGGTGGACGACTTCCACAACAGTTGACCATCGTCACGCGAGAAAGCGGCGACGTTGCCGAAGCTGCTCACGATGACCCGGTCATCGACGATGATCGGATGCCAGGCCGGCAGCGTGGTCAGTTCTCGATGGTGCAGGCCTTCAATCAGGGCTTCGATCAATTGGGTAATCGAGGTCGAACCAGGCAGGCGATCAGGCAGAAGCTGGCTCACCAGATCGACCTGCCAGCTCTGCTCGGGAAGCATGTTGTAGGCCGCCGCGTGCTTCTTCCGGGCGGCATTCCGTCGATACATCGCCCAGTTCATCGGAGGCGTCGGATTCTCTGCATTCGCCTGAGCGACGAGTTCGGCATGCCGGGCCGTGAGGAACTCGCGAAGCTGATCTCCGGAACGCTGCTGCCCGCCGATTGTCACCGGCCTATCGCCCAGTCGCTCTTTGACAAAATCTTTTGCCTGCTCGACCGACAACAACTGCGAGATACAAATGGCCGTTTGCAGATCGAGCGCCGGGGAAAACGCCTTTGCATGACGTTCGATCATCATCAGTCGCTGGAACAGCAGCAGGCTGGCGGTGAAATTCCCCTGGTCGAGATAATAGTTGGCCAGTTTGTACGCCGCTTTTCCGCCCGACTTCGTATGCAGATACCGCCGGCTGGCTTCCTGAAGATGCGATGGGTCCCCAGTCTTCTCCCACTGTTCAATGAGATGACGGCAATCGGGATCGAACTGGGTGTCATAGGCCTTCAGAATCTCAGACGAGAGTTCTTCGACCCACGGAATCAGATTCCGCTTCAAGCTCGTCTCGGCTTCCCCGGCCACGACGACGAAGTCGGACGGATAGTCGATGACCGACTGCAGAGCCGTGGCAGCGTCGAGTGTGCGATCGGCGGCGATCAGATCTTCGAGGGTCTGGAAGCGACGTTGAAAATCGGTTTCGACATCGACGCGATACCAGCCGGAAAGGTCATCGGGATCCTGATCATCGACGATGATCGGTTCAAGAAGCTGCAGCGGTTGAGCCTGTGCGGCCGGGACCAGCACGCAGCCGATGACGAGAAGGACCGCGAATCGGAAGCTCCAGCGAACAGTCCGGGAAACGGGGCGGGGGACAGGAGCTTGGAGTTTCACGCTCGACATGCTGCTCGGTTCTACTGGAAAAATTGCATTGTGAACCACGTCTGGCCCATCAGGTTGTTCCGGCGCTCATTGTTTATTCTAGTTCAGGCGACTGCGGCACTCAATTGCCTCACTCCCCGGAGTGCAGTTCCGCACTGCTCAATGTTTCCACGTGGATTCGGACGGAAGCCGCCAGGGCATCGCGGTCGTAACCCCCTTCAAGCAGAGAGACGATCTGCGTTTTGGCGTGAGTTCGGGCGATTTCGCCGACGAATTGCGTCAACCGGCCAAAGTCTTCCGTCTCGAGATTGAGCGAGCCAATGGGGTCGAGACGATGGGCATCGAAGCCGGCACTGATCAAAACGAGTTCCGGACGACACTTGTCGGCAAACGTCCCCAGCTCTTCTTCGAAGGCTTCGTGATACTGCTCCGGGGTCGTGCTGGCCGGGAGAGGCAGGTTCCGAATGGTACCAAGACCTTTTCCCGAGCCGGTTTCTTCGGCGGCTCCAGTTCCGGGGTAAAACGGCCAGCGATGAGCCGAGAAAAACCAGATCTGTTCGTCTTCATAGACGAGATCCTGGGTTCCGTTGCCGTGATGCACATCCCAGTCGACAATCAGGACCCGTTTCAATCCGTGTGCTTTGATCGCGTGTCGGGCAGCCGATACGACATTATTCACCAGGCAGAAGCCCATCGCCGAGTCGGCCACGGCATGATGCCCCGGAGGTCGCATGGCACAGAACGCCGTTTTCGCGGCTTGCGAGAGGACCGCATCAACGGCATCGACCGCGGTCTGGGCGGCGAGGAGAGCGACATCGTAGGAATCGGGGCAAACGATCGTATCGGCGTCCCAATGGCCGCCACCGTGGATCGCGAACTGATCGAGCCGATGGAGATAAGCGGGGGTGTGCACGGTCGTCAGCAGTTCGAGCAATTCTTCTCGATGCTCGGCATTGAACGGATCCTGTGCGTCCCGCGACTGGAGTTGAGCCGGATCGGCCCCGGTAATCACCGGTTGCATCACCCGGGCGATACTCTGGAGCCGAAGCGGAGTCTCCGGGTGACTGCCGGTTCGGTGGTCGAGGAACCGTTCGTCCTGGAAGTAGAGACAGCGGGTAGTTTGGACGGGGGCAGGCATGCGGAATCAGAACGTCTTCGTGGAAAAAGCCGTAATCATCGGAAGGCTGCAGGGGCGGGCCACGTGAAAATCCGAAGTTTGCAGACTCCCCATATTTTCATGAGCCACGCGGCAACGTACAATACCGCACAGCCGATTTTCGGGGATTCGAGCGTATTGCCGGGACTCCGATCTGTTGAGATCCGTCTATCTTTCTGATCCAATCTCTCAGGATCTCACGATTTTCTGCATCCAGGTTTGCCGCACGTTTCGTGTTCATTTCCGGGCGAACCTTGTTCCATTGAACGGAAAAATCCTAAAAACCAGATTTTCAGGCCTATTGCCGCCCACCAGAGACCAGCACGTTCGACGTATAAGTGTTTCGGAAGCTATTCTCTTGGCATAGGGAGACAGGGGCTTCATAATAAACTCGCGCTATGCGATGATCGGACCGGTTGCCATTCACTGCGCCGCAGAGACGAAGTTTCCTTTCGGCAGCCGTTTCGAGTTCCGGTTTCGCGTGCGATTCGACATGTTGCGAACAAATACCAGAGCAGGGGATGTTGTGTTCTCACTGATCAGAAATATAAAGACGGCCCAAGTTCTCGCGGCTCTTCTCGGAACGGCAGTCGCGCTGTCCGGGCTCGAGACCTTCTCGCGATCTCCCGACACTGCTCTCTATGCTCAGGGGGAAGTCAACAATCAGGAACTCGTCACCGACGCCCAGCTTCAGCAGCTCAAACGCAATGGCCCGCAGCTGTTCACGGCGATGGGACAGGGCAACGTCAAGCAGTCTGATGTCGCTCTTTTAAAAGAGATGACACAGATTCAGGTTCTGCAGATGAGCCGGCAGGACAAGCGGACCGATCTGGCCGACATTCGCGAGCGGCTCAAACGCGATCTCAACCTGCGGGCAACCCCTGCGGTTCGTTCGGTCATGATTCCCGAGGTCATCAAGAATTGTGAAGCCCTGCTGCAGCACCCGCTGCCGGTTCGCCTCAACGCCTGTCTGCTGATTACCGAAATGAATGAAGAACCGGGGCAGATCGCCCGTCAGGTTCCCGCCAAGCCCTGGATCGGCATGACCGATCCGCTACTCAAAGTGCTCAGCGATCCGGAACAGCACGTCGCCGTGAAAGTGATTGCTGCCAACGGTCTGATGCGTCTCTGCCAGGACGGAAGTCCGAAGGTCGACGTTCGTTCGCGAATCGCCGACACGATGATCAGCGAGTTGAACAAACCGGATCTGCATGAATGGTATCAGCGGACGCTCGTGCAGGCGGTCTCTTACACCGATGTGCTCTTCGATAAGGCACGTCGGCCCTACATCGTGCAGAAACTCGCCGAAATCCTGGTCGATTCCAAGCAGCCCTGGAGTGTGCGGGCGGAGGCGGCTGCCGGACTGGGGCGGACGAATATGAATGGCGAAATCAACGTCTCACTCGTTTCCCATGAGATTGTTCGCTTTGCACATGAAATGGGACAGCAGTTCAACGCCAACCCCAAAGCTCCCTACTGGCGGTACTGCGCGTTTCGCGTCTACACCGCCTACAAACCCGAATCTTCCGGCAAGCAGGCTCTGCTGACCCGGACACAGTCGCCGCCACTCAGTGGCTATCGTGCTGAGGTCGCCTCGGCTTACGACGTCGTCCTGCCGGTTGTCAACGGCATCCTGAGCAACAACGTTGCCAATCCGAAAGCGATGCCGGCCGCTGTTCTCGACAAAGCCAACACCTGGCTCGATCAGAACCCGCCGCCCAACCTGACCATCGGCCCGAACGTCAAGCCCCTCCGCAACGCCGGCTAGAACCACCGCGTCCGAGTAACCAACAGGGTGGCCCCGAAAGAATCTTTCGGGGCGGCGCAGCCGTCGGAGAACGGAGTTGGACGGAGTTGTTCATAAGAGACTTCATTTAAGGGGGATAACGAAGCCGGCTTGAAGTTTCCCCCTTCGCCAAACGGCATCCTCTCACGGCCACCCCGAACTGGCCCGCTGCGCAAAAGCCGATAACTTCCTCGTTTCCGGGACTTCTGCGCAGACTGTTTGCTGGAATTGCGGAGCGTATCCCAGCAAATGCGTGACCTGTCTCACCGCCCCCCGTAGCGGCGGCATCCTGCCGCCGAATGCGTGGGCCATCGTCTTCAACTAAGAGCAGCCAATCCACGGAGTTTGCATCCCAGTCTCTGCTCATTGAGGCGTTCTCCATCGAGTCGACCAACAGCGTCCCTTCGGCGGCAAGATGCCGCCGCTACGAAGCCCGCGACCTGCCTCATCAACTACGTAATCGCCCGGTTTCCCCGTTGCTGTCGACCTTCTATAATCGGGGATCTTCTTGAAGATCCGGTCGTCGTTCTTCGGACCGACGATTTTTCCATTATTGAAGGCAACCGGTATCATGGCGAAGCAGCAGATTCATCAATACGAAATGGCCAACGGACTGACTTTGCTCATTGAGCATATGCCAGCGGTCCGCTCCGCCGCGATCACATTGACCGTGCCAGCCGGGACCGCTCACGAACAGAAGGGCCAGAACGGGACCTCCGCGCTTCTGGCCGATCTGCTGCTCCGTGGGGCAGGGGACATGGATTCGCGCGAGCTGTCGGTCGCCTTCGACAACCTCGGCGTCCAGCATTCAGTCTCGCCGGGCTGGTTCCACATCACACTGCATGCCGCGACGGTTGCCGAGCGCATTCCCGAGGCGCTGGAGTTGATTGCCAAAGTCATTCAACAGCCGCGACTCGAGGCCGAACACTTTGAAATGTGTCAGGTCGGTCGCGAGCAGGTTCTCCGATCCATCGAAGATGAACCGAGACAGAAGCTGACCGTGGAACTGCGTCGTCGCAGCTATTCCCCGCCCTGGAACCGCCCGCTCGAAGGTACGCTCGATCATCTGAATGACATTTCTCTCGATTCGGTGACCGATCATTATCGTCGCTGTTGCGTGCCGCAGGGGGCTATTCTCGGCATCGCCGGCTATGTCGATCCCATTGTGATTCGCGGGCTGTGCGATCAATTGTTTGGCGGCTGGAAGGGGATTGCTCCGGAATCGCTCGAAGAGCTTGAGCCGAAGGTTCATCAAGGACACCTCAAGCACGATTCGACTCAGACTCACATCGGCATCGCCTATCCGGCCGTGCCGTATCGTGACCCCGATTACTACAAAGCCTGGGCGGCTGTCGGCATTCTCAGCGGGGGCATGAGCTCGCGACTCTTCACCAAGGTCCGCGAAGAACGGGGGCTCTGCTATGCCATCGGCGCATCGTTGAATACGCTGCGAGACCGGGCCCGCGTGATCTGTTATGCCGGAACGACGAACGATCGTGCTCAGGAAACGCTCGATGTCACGCTCAACGAACTGATCAACATCGGGGACGACATCAGCGAAGATGAACTGCAGCGGTGCAAAGCCCGCGCGAAGTCGTCACTGATCATGCAGGAAGAATCGACCATGGCCCGCGCTGGTGCCATGGTTCGCGACTGGTTCCATCTCAAGCGAATCAGCACGCTCGAAGAAGTCCGCAAGGAGGTCGAAGCACTCACGGTCGATCAGATTGTCGAATACGTCAACAACCATTCGGCTCGCCAGTTCCAGGTCCTCACGCTCGGCCCGGAACCACTGAGCGTGCAGGGTGAAGTCGACATCAGCGATATGTAAGCCGCGCCTCTTATCAAGAGGTTCGAAATCTCTGCCAGAGAGAACCGACTCATGAGCTTGAGCATAACCAGTCCGCACCAGACGTGGTCATTCTCGCTGGAAGATCTTCAACGCGTCGACGCTTCATTGCAGGTCACCGATGTCGCCGCCCGGTTTCCGGGCCGACAGGGGATCGGACTCCTGTTTCGACAATGGCTCGAACAGGTGATTGGCGATTCGATCATCGTGCAGTCGCTGGTCCTGCGGTCGAGTCACGATGGATTCGAGAAGGTGATCCACTGGGGACTCATCCCCGAGGACGCGGTTCTGATTTATGCGCTGGACGACTCGCCTCTTCCCCGGGAAATGGGCGGACCCTGCAGGCTGCTCGTGCCGGGAACGGTCCTCTGCGGGCGTTCGGAACTCGATAACTGCGTGAATGTAAAGCACCTCGACTCGGTTGAACTTCAGCCAGTTACGGAAGCGGATGCAGTTTGACAGGTTCCCGCAGATTGCCAGCTCGATGTGCTCTGCGCCGTCGCTGAGTGAAGTTCGACTTCCTTGATCGAATTGGGCGGATCTGGCTTGTCAACCGGAAAATCGGACGGCACAATACGCCCCCGCGGAGTTCAGAAGGAACTCCATTACCGACTTCGAAAACCGCTGTTGTTTCTGGCAAATTGAAGTCTCATCACATGGACTGTGTACGTTCGATCGAAAGGACTCAAGGATGAGTTGTGTCTCGATCTACCGCCCGAGCGGTATTGCTGAAGAACCGATGACGATCCCGTTTCCCCGGCTGCGCTTCGGCCGGACGTCCTCGGCTGACGATCCTCAATCGCTGGCTTTGATCCGCGCTCGGCTGATGCACCACAACCGCAGCTGCCCCTGTTGCAACTCGGTCGCCGTGGAGCCGCTCGAACTCAACGACGCCTCGCTGAATGTCTCCGGCATGCCGATTCCAGGGACCGCGACCGTAGTCGCCTTCCACTGCAACGGCTGCTATCATGAATGGCCCGTCGCAGCGCGATAGCCGACCACGAGCAGAGAATCGCGCCGCTTCCGCGTTCAGGAACGCTCCGGGATCGATGATCCCGCGGAGAAGGAGACGCCGTGATTCGCCTGCTGCTGTTCGCCTGCCTGCTGTGCTTCTCTCAATCAACATACGGAGCCGACTGGCCCCAGATTCTGGGGCCGGATCGCAACGCCGTTGTCGCTGAAGCTCCGCCGAATTTTGGCTGGTCCAAAGACGGTCCCAACGTCCTCTGGCGCAGCCCGGCCGGTTCCGGCGTGGCGGGCGCAGCCATTGTGGAAGGAACAGCGTACCTCTTCTTTCGCGTTGAAGACGAAGAAGTTCTCGAAGCTCGCGATTTGAAGTCCGGACAACTGCAGTGGACGCAGAAGTTTCCGACGAGCTTCCAGCCCCGCATCATGCCCGACGACGGCCCGCTGTGTGTCCCGACTGTCAAAGGGGATCGCATCGTTCTATTCGGAGCCTCCGGCGGGCTTCGCTGTCTGGAACGCAAATCGGGCAAAGTCCTCTGGTCTCGCGACACGCACGAAGAATACGGCGCCGATGAAGGTTACTTCGGAGCCGGCAGCTCTCCGCTGGTTGTCGAGAATCTGGTCCTCGTCAATGTCGGCGGCTTTCGCCAGAACGCCGGCGTTGTCGCCTTCGATCTGGAAACGGGAAAGACTGCCTGGCAGACTGGAGCCTGGCAGGCCAGCTACGCTGCTCCGATTCTCACGCAGGCTAATGGCCAGTCGATCGCCATCTTCTGCACTCGGCTCGAGACCGTTGGACTGAATCCCAAAACAGGCGAAGTCCTGTTCCAGACTCCGTTCGGAGCACGCGGCCCAACCGTCAACGGGGCCACGCCGGTCGTTCGCGGCGACCATCTGTTTCTGACCGCCAGTTATAACATTGGCAGCGTCTGGGCTCGCTTCGATGAGAAGTCGATTGAAGTCGAGCGAGCAGAACTTGATCCGATGGCTTCGCAGTACACGACTCCGGTTCCGGTCGGAAAGTCACTCATCGGATGCGATGGCCGACAGGACGGCCCGGCCGCCGATCTCGTCTGCTTCGACCCCGCCACCGGCGACGTCCACTGGCGGGAAAGCGGATTCGGCTATGCGACGCTGATTCGCGTGGGCGACAAGCTGCTGATCGCCAAAACCGACGGCGAAGTCGTCCTCGCCAAAGCCAGTGAAGATCGCTTTCAGATCCTGCAGCGAACCTCCGTTCTGGACGGAGTCACGCGAGCTCTGCCGGCCCTCAGCGGCAACACGCTGATCCTGCGTAACGAACAGGAATGGATCTGCGTGCAACTGTTGACGGAGAAGTAATTGAACGCATATTGAGCCGTTCCGCCATCTTGACGGTTCACGGTGGGATTCGCTTCGCATGCGACGGTTACTCTACAGGAGTGGAGGTGTTCGTGGGGGCCGCTGTGCGAACGTGGGAAACGGGTTGAATGCAGAACGGAGTTTTGTTGCTTCCCAGCGCTTCTCGAAACGATGACGCCTGGTTCCTTTATAGGAACACGCAATACGCGTCCACACAGCAGACCTTTGGTTCTTGCTTCGAAGTCCTGACGCATTGGGTTGAGATCGGCTGGGAGAGTTGTATGCGGATGTCATGAGTTGCCCCTTCGGAACTCCTCTCTCCTGCTTTAATTAAGGGGGCGACCCTGGCTGACACAGGGCTGCGGGGACGGTTGTGACGGTTCTTGCGGAGATGCGGGCTGCGAATGTGCCGATTCGCACATCGGCGGCGTACCTGTTGCCATTTTGCAACGTAGGGTTTCCCTGAGGCGACCACCGTTGCGCAAAAAGGCAACGCTTCGCCCCGGGGCCGGATGGATGCCGGACTCGGTCGAAAGCCCCCGCCGCATCCGCGAAGGATTTCTGTTTATGACGATGCATCAACATCCTGCCCACGAAACGTCGACACCACCCACGCCCGCTTCGGAACTGCAAACAGTTTCCGTCGACGCGTCGACTCTGATCGTGGGCCGCGAAATCCAGTTTCCGCTCTACGACGCCGCTGGTGTGCTCCTTCTCGCGGAAGGTTCGATGATCACCGATGTCTTCAAGGCGAAGCTCAAAGAGCGGGCGATCACTCGGCTCGAAGTTCACAGTGAAGATGCCAACCTGATTTCGACCGAACACGTGGTCGCCAACCTTGAAAAACAGCAGGCTGAAGTTCCCTGTAACGACGCGGTTGAATCGCAACTGAAGAAAGCCGTTAAATCCGGATTGCAGTTTGTCACCAACGAAGGGACCGTGACTCGAGATCTCGTCGAACGCCGTGGGACTGCCGGATACGCCGAAGAAACACGCGATGAGATGGCCCGCCGCACGACCGAAGACTGTGAAGTCATCGACGATCTGATGCTGACTGTGGCCGACTTCCGACAGGTCGATGGCGGCCAGATTCGCGATTCGATCGACAGCACGCTGCAGAACCTGTGCACCGACTTTGATTGTGTCAACGCAGCCGCATTGCAGCTGTCTGATGACGCGGGGCTGGCTAGACATTGTTACCGCATGGCTGTCCTGGGGATGAGCATTGCGGTTGAACTTGGGCTCAACGAAGAGAACGTTTCCCGGGTCGGAACCGCGGGACTCGTGCACGACTGGGGCATGCTCAAAGTTCCAAAATCGATTCGCAATCCGAGTCGCCCGCTGACGACAGCCGAACAGTTCGAAGTGCAGAAGCATGTCATGTATTCGCTCGACATGCTCAGTCGAGTCAAAGGGCTGCCGACGCTTGTTCCACTGGTGTCGTATCAGGTTCATGAGCAGATGAACGGACAGGGGTACCCCCGCGGACGTCATGGGGGCAACATTCATCTGTTTGCCCGCATCCTGAATGTCGCTCACACCTACGTGGAACTGACGACCGCCTACGCTTATCGTCCTGCACTCGCCCCGTACGATGCCATGTTGCAGATTCTCAAGGCGACCAAGCAGGGCGTGCACGATCCGAACGTGATTCGGGCTCTCCTGCGCGCCCAGTCGCTGTTCCCGGTCGGCAGTACGGTCATGCTTTCCTCAGGCCGTATGGCCAAAGTGCTGCGAGCCAATGGCGACCGCTTTACCGAGCCAATCGTCCAGATTGTTCAGGATCAGCACGGCCGCAACGTGCTTACGGC
Source organism: Planctomycetaceae bacterium (assembly GCA_017795105.1). Lineage (GTDB taxonomy): Bacteria > Planctomycetota > Planctomycetia > Planctomycetales > Planctomycetaceae > Rubinisphaera. The sequence goes on along the minus strand of CP051247.1, from coordinate 1,758,215 downwards.
GAACCCGGAGAACATTGTCGATCTCTCCAAAGAGGACTGTTACATCACGCAGGCTCTGCCGATTCTGCATGGTCCAGAGTCGATTCCGGCTCCGCACTTCCTCAAGAATGCGGCGGCTTTGAAAAAAGTACAATCGCCGGTCGCTCAGGAAGCCTCGAATCAGTGAGTCAATCGGGACGTGTTCATTTGATGCGTCCGCCTACGAGGCTGTCTTGCCCCATTCTCCCGGATTGTGATACACCACCACTGACTGAAAACAGGATTCGTGCGCAGATTCTGCGCCGGACCACGGCTGTCCACGGATGTGACGGCTGCAATCAGATCACGGCGGCTCCGGTCGCCCTTCAACTTCCAGGGATGGATCGTTGTCTACGTCGCTCCAACATCAGGAATCGCAGGCTCACAGCCGCTCCGCTACGGCGGATCGTTCGCTGCATCCGTCCGCATGGTTGATTCCAATCGCTCTGCTGATCGCGAGTGCATGTTGTCTGACGATCGATCTTCCCGTGGCTCGTTTCTTCCACGCCGGCCAGTACCCCGGTTTCCTGCGTGAACTGGTCGAGAATACCGAACCGTTCGGACACGGTATCGGCGTCGTGCTGCTGCTTTCCTCGCTCGCTCTTGTTCATCGCGAACAGTCGCTGCGATACGTCACCGCCGGAGCGATTGCCCTCGGAGCAGGGCTCTGCACAAACGTGATTAAGTTCACTTACGGCCGGACTCGTCCGCGCGATCTTGAACTCGCTGGAGCCGACTTCGCCGAGACATTCACCGGCTGGTTCCCGATCCTCCAGGACATCGGCGGCAGCCAGAGTTTTCCTTCCGGACATACCACGGTTGCGTGGGCACTGGCCGTTGTGCTGACGCATCTGTTCCCGACCGGTCGCGGTCTATTCTTCACACTGGCCGTGTTCGTCGCTTACGGACGCGTTCAATGTGGAGCGCATTATCCGAGCGATGTGTTCGCCGGAGCTGCACTCGGGTGGACTGTGGCGACTCTCGTTTTGAACTACGGCCCCGCTCGCGTGCGGGCGATTATGTCTGATCCCGTCCCGTCTCCCTCGGAATCTCGTTTGACCATCACTCCAGACAGTCGTTCTCAGGCTGCCTGAGACTCGTTGTGGCCTTCTCGACAACCTGTTTCCAGAAATGGTTCCTGCCATGTCACAATCATCTGCTTCCAACCTCAGCATCTCTGTTGTCGTGCCGATCCACAACGAAGAAGAGAACATTCCGATCCTGCATCAGCAGCTGGTCGATGAACTCGGCCCCAGCGGTCGCGAGTTCGAATTGATCTTCGTCGACGATGGATCGACCGATACCAGCCTCGAGAAACTGGCTCAGCTGGCTGATCGCGATCCGAATGTGGTCGTCGTGCAGTTCCGTCGGAATTACGGACAGACCGCGGCCATGCAGGCCGGAATCGACGTCGCGGGAAACGATGTCATCATCACCATGGATGGCGACTTGCAGAATGATCCGACCGATATCCCGCTGATGATGGAGAAGATCGAAGCGGGGTACGATCTTGTTCACGGCTGGCGGAAGAATCGTCAGGACGCTTTCATCAACCGTAAGCTCCCTTCGAAGATCGCGAACCGCATCATTTCGAAGACGACCGGCTTCCCGATCCACGACCTGGGCTGCACGCTCAAGGCGATCCGTCGCGAGATCGCCCAGGAACTCGAACTCTACGGCGAGATGCATCGCTTTATTCCGATTCTGGCTCATCGCCGCGGTGCGAAATGCGTTGAAGTGGTCACCAAGCACCACGCCCGACGTTTCGGCCAGACCAAATACGGAATCGGTCGCACGACCCGCGTCGTTCTCGACCTGATTACCGTGAACTTCCTGCTCAAGTACTTCGACAGTCCGATGAAGCTGTTCGGTCGACTCGGCATCTGGTGTGGCGGGATCGCAGGCGTTTCGGCTCTGGCCACGATCGGCATGAAGCTCATTGGCGGCATCGACATGACCGGCAATCCGCTTCTGCTTCAGACCGTTCTTTCCGTGATGGTCGGCATGCAGTTCCTGAGCCTGGGGATCCTCGGCGAAGTCTGCACGCGACTGTACTACACGAACTCTTCGAACCGCCATTACGCCGTCCGTCGGATTATCCGTCAGGAAGGCGACGAACGCATGACGATCCCGGCTCGGGCCGCCTAATCAGAGCGATTCGGACAATCGGAACTGGTGGTATCCTTCCAGCCGATCCAGATACTCCTCAAGCCGTCGCAGCATTGCGGCGGCTTTTTCGCGTTCCGTCATGGTGTAGCACCGCTCGCAGCAGCGGATCGCACTCAGCAACAGGTTGCTCAGATCAAACGCCTGCAGTGTCTCTCGTTCGGCATTCGAGAGCGGCCGCACGTCGGAATACGCCTTCACGGCATCGGTCCAGGCCTCAAGGTTGTTGCCGAGGAGACTGCCGAGCAGGCGCGTCAGATCGGTCGCGACGCTGTCTGTTCCCGTTGCCGCCCAGTCGATCACTCCGCTGATCTGGCCGTCAGCCATGAGGACATGCTCCCGCCACAGATCCCGGGCGACCGGTTGAAGCAAAAGTGGCGTCGAAGCTGCGGATTGTAAAAGTTGCAACGCCTGAGCCGCACTTTCCGGCAGAAGATTCTCAAGCCGCAAACGCAGCAGATCGACTTGTTGTGCCAGCGCGGGATCGGCGTTTGAACCCTGTTTTCTCGCAATTCCGCGTTTCAGGACTTCATGAAGCAGTTCGAGTCTTCGCTGCAACGCGGGCGACAAACCGAGACTCGCTTCACGGATCTCTCCGCTGCGTCCGGAGGGCGGCACATACTTTGCACTTTCAACGTGCAGAGCAGCGATCGCGTGCATGGCTGCCGTCAGCGTCTGCTGATTCGGATGGACCGGCAGAGGAGACCCCGGCAGAAACGGTTCGATGTGAAAGAGCCGCTGTCGGTAAAAACCGAACAGATCCCCCATTGTGTCGGGGATCGGGACGGGTACTCTGGTTGGTTGCGACGAATCGAGACGCGACAGGAAGTGAGCCAGACGGTTCAAACGGGAAGGGGACTGAACAGACGCAGGCCAGATTCGCAGTATGAACGGTCCGGCCGGGGCCTCATAGCGGTAGACACCTGCACCGCTGAAGCCGCCGGCGAGCCGCCGCAAACTGCCGGAACTCGGCCGGTTCTCCGGTTTGTGTAACCGGAAGAATATTTCTGAATCAGGATCGCTTTCCGCCGGGGCCATACTTCTTGATTGACAACCGTAATTTAGCGGGTGTACAAGGGATAGAGATTAGAACGATGTGAGAAAATAGACTAAAGGGCCCTGCAAGAGGCAAGGCTTTCAACGGACTTCGAGGACCGATGGCTGTCGTCGAAGCTCATTGTAATTCACTGGCGGGTGAGATGCCCGTCAGAGCTCTTTCATGAGGAAAGCGACCCACACCTGAGCATTCTTCACACTGAGAGGAACCCATGACCAAGAGCATTAGCAGTCTGACAAAAATCGCTGTCTGTGGACTGCTCGTTCTGAGCACGACCACGACAGCCGATGCCGGGCTTATCCCCTGGACGTATAACGCAATCTTCGGACCGGTCGGATCGACCTTCGCGGCTCGTCCCGCTTACGGTTACACGGCCAATTACGGTGCTTACAACGCCGGAGCCTGCTGCGGCAACAGCTACACCGCGGGTTACACGCCGTACTACGCCGGATATTCCGGGTACACCACGAACTACTACGCCGCTTACCCGACGACCAGCTACTACGGCTTCAGCAATGACTGCAGCACCTGCGGAACATGCAACACCTGTAACTATGGCTGTGCGACCAACTGCTGCACGACCGGCTGCAACGGGTGTGCGAACTGCGTGGGCGGTAACTGCTGCTCCGGGCTGACGTCGGCAACAGGAACCACCACGCCGGCTCCGGCCACGAATCAGTCGCCGACGCCGACCACGACGTTCAAGTCGACCGAGCCGACGCTGAACAAGGACAACAACACCAACACCGATTCGAGCAACTACGATGAGTCGAACAACTCAGGCGGATTCGAAATGCCGGAACGTAACGGAACCGATGCGGCTCCTCGCTCCGACGCTCCGCCGTTCAACTTCGACAGCAGCAGTAGCCGCGAGTCGCTGAAGATTCCTGCTCCCGTTGAGCAGATCCCGGCCGAGTCGGGCACCGATGCTCTCCGGGCACCGCGTCTCGACCTGATTCCTGCTCCGGTCGCCATCGATGAAACCGACCTGAGCTGGTCCGTCACCTCGACGCCGACCCGCGTGAGCCGCTCTGCCCGCTTCAGCGTGCCGACCGTCGCTCGCTACTCGCCATCGCAGATGAACGACCTGCTGCCTCCGCTGCCGGTCCAGGTCGCAGGCAAGTAAGCTCAATCCACTGCAGCTAAAAGCAGAAAGCGGTGCGGGACTCAAATCCTGCACCGCTTTCTTTATGCGCACTCGCGTCCGATTTCTTCGACAAGACATCACAGGGTAGCGCGGAACGTGAGATTAATTGCTCAAAGGGTTTTGAAAGAACGACTTCGGGGTAGCCCCGGTTGATTCAACCGGGGTGGCGCAGCCACAAGAGGTCGCGCTCGACGCCTAAGCTAATGCAACCTCATAATTCCACATCGCGTGTATGCAGAAGCACCTTCAAATGGTACAGACTATTGGAGACCACGCGACTGCAGGGAAAGTATGGAGAATACTCTATTCTGTGATGAATCACGAGAAGGGGAGACCTCGTGCCAACTACGTCGGCCCCGGTAGCGGAGCAACCGGGACTACCCAAATAACTCTCGTTGCTGTAAGCCTCGAATCCCCAGCCGTGGGATTCTGCCGTTTTTGATGTCCCTTACTGATCTGCGATTCTGGAGACGAAGTACTGGCCCGTTCGTCTCGCGATCAATTCGCACCGGCCAGTTCAAAGCTCTGTGTTTCCATGCACGCCAGCGATGCCAGCACCTTCCGCGTGCCGGAGAATGGCTTGCGGGCATGCATGGCGATCGTGTTGTCGATCAATACCGCATCACCCGGCTGCCACTGCAGGTCGTAGGACAGTTCGTTGGCCAGTTCAATCGCCCGGGCGACCGCTGAAGGATCGAGTGGGGTGCCATCGCCGTGGCGGATTGCTTTGCTCGGGTCGTTGCGGCTGTCTTTCCAACCGCTGAAGGCGGCGATCAATTGGTTGAAGAACACCGGGCGTCCGGAGATGGTTTCACGAACTGCCGGCAGAGGAGGAGTCGAAGCTTCGAGACAGCCATCGACCCGCCAGACCCAACTGTAGTTGAGTTCCCGCAGTCTTGCTTCCGCGGCTTCCCGGCTGTCGACGCCAAGCGTGCTCTTCCAACTGCGTCCCATGCCCGACTGGGCATCGTTCTCCGAAGGCATCACGTTCGTGTACTTCAGCCCCTTCTCGCGACAGGCCGCGACAAACTCAGGGCAGTCGGCTTCAAGGCGCGTCAGCAGGATGTCCGATCGACAGATCGGCGTCGCACCGCCAACCTCGGCTGCAATCTCGCAGTAGAACATGATCCACCGCGGAAACAGCGGCGTCTGGGCCATCTCGTGATGGAAGAAGATCTGCACATCCGGCGGCGCTTCGTTGGCGGAGAAGACCCGTTCAGTTCGGTTGACTCGCACCGCATTGGACAGCGATTTCGCATACGGAAAGTTCGGCAACTGCAGCGCCTGGATAAACTGATCGAACTCTTTCGCACTCGGCATCGGCAACCCTCGGAAGAGCACCGCCCCATGAGTCGTCGCCTCTTCCAGCAGCTCTTCGCGAGCCCCGGAGATCGACTCCAGCAGCGGTCCGAGTTGAGCGTTCTCGTCTCGGCAAATGTAGCCCGACGGGAACCGCGACCCGTCTTCATACTGCTGGGCGTTCAGGTCGGACACGGAAGCACGTTCGAGCTTTAATTCCTGTGGAGGCCAGTTGCTCATTGTCATTCTCTCTCGATTAGTCGGGAACAGAACAGTCTCAGTGTGTCGTCACAGTCTCATCCGTCGGCTGCCAGGCATGCACGGCTACGCCGGCTGCTCCAAAGGCCCCGACCAGATCCCAAAGTTCGGAGTAGGCAACCAGCGGCTTTCTGGCATGAACAGCCGGAAGATGCTCAACGAGCGTGGAACGCAGGGGATCAAGAAATCGGTCGCCGGTTTCCTGAAGGGGGCCGGCAACCAGAATCTTCTCGGGATCGAGGATCAGTGTCAGCGAGGCGAGCACCGTTCCGAGGTTTCGTGCGGCTGCGTGAAGAATCTCGCACGCGAGTTTGTCACCCGCCTGCACGGCCTCACGAAACGATTCCCACTGCACTCGCTGGCGAACAGCCTGCATCGATGTTTTCTGTCCGGATACGACTGCTTCCGTCGCGGATTGCAGCAGGCTGCTGATGGAGGCGACGTCTTCCAGCACGGCGGTACAACCGCTCTGAGGAATCGGCCAGCGACCGATTTCACCGGCCAGCCCATGCGTTCCCCGAAAGAGCTCGCCGTTTACGAACACGCCGGCTCCGATCCCGCTGCGGACGCCGACGCAAATATAGTTCTGGCTGTCGCGTCCCTGACCAAACCAGCGTTCTGCGAGAGCCATGGCCCGAATGTTGTTCTCCAGATGAACCGGAACATCGAACTGGTTCGCAAAACGCTCTGCCAGCGGCAGATCGGTCCAGCCGCGAATGTGTGCGTAATGCAGCGCGACTCCGCGGTCAGCATCAAAGATACCCGGAACGCCGAGCCCAATCGCCAGCAGAGGGCGAGATTGATCACGGACATCCTCGATGGTTGAAGCGATCTGCTCGATGACTTCGTTGGCATTCGCGGTCCGCTTCAGGGGAAGGGTTCGGTCCCGCAGCAGCCGTTGAGCGAAGTCCACACTCACGCCGCGAATGGAACGGGAATCGAGATCGATGCCGATGAACTGTCCCGCTTCCGGATTGAGCTCAAGTACCACGGGCGGTCGTCCCGGTGAAGAAACGGGAGCGGAGGCAACCCGCAAGAAGCCCTGCTCAAGCAATCGATCGACATGGATACCTGCCGTTGAGGGAGCGATTGCCAGTTGACGTGACAGCTCCACCCGCGATAACGGCTGTTGCAGTCGCATCGCCTCCACCATTTGTGCCGGGAGAGAATCACTGATCATGGGTAAGCTCAAAAATCCATTATTTCGATATCAAAAGAATACGGTCGACCGCCGCAGAGTGCAAGAGAGGATGAGCGAGGTAATTGATATCTGATGGCCAGCAGTGACACCACGGGATTGTTTCGATATCGTAATAAAAGCGACGGCAATGAAGTTTCAGCGAACCGGGAGAGACAACGTGGCAGAGAATGTACGATTCGGACTGGTCGGTTTCGGAGCCTGGGGCCAGCATCACGCGGCGGCGATCGCGAAGACTGAGGGGGCAGACCTGTGTGCCGTTGTCGCCCGTACGGAGGCGTCCGCTCAGAAGGCCCAGGCCGAGTATCCCGGTATCCGCGTCTACACCGATTACCGCGAGATGCTCAAAGAGGGAGATCTCGATGTCGTCGACATTGTCGTTCCGAGCGATCTGCATTTTCAGATCACCAGCGACGTCCTTCAGGCCGGTTGTCACGTGCTGCTCGAAAAGCCGATGGGCATCTCCATTGCGCAATGCGACGAACTGATTCGTCAACAGCGCGCGACGCAGAAGATGCTCGCCGTCGGCCACGAGTTCAGGCTGTCCTCTTTGTGGGGCAAGGTCAAACAGTTCATCGACGAGGGGCTGATTGGCTCCCCTCAGTATGCTCTTGTCGAACTCTCGCGGAATCCGTATCGGCTCGGAGCGGACGGCTGGCGGTACGATATCAATCGGGTCGGCAACTGGATTCTCGAAGAGCCAATTCACTTCTTCGATCTGGCTCGCTGGTATCTCGAGCCGTGCGGAGATCCCGTCAGTGTGTACGCGTCTGCCAACTCGCGGCAGCCGGACCATCCGGAACTACAGGACAACTTCAGTGCGATCGTCAACTTCGAAAAGGGCGGGTACGCCGTCGTCTCGCAGACGCTGAGTGCCTTTGAGCATCATGTGACTGTGAAGGTCACCGGCACCGATGGGGCTTTGTGGGCTTCGTGGAGTGGAGCCATGGATCGCACCCGGCATCCGACATTCTCTCTGCGTGCTTTCGACGGGGAAACCGTACGCGACGTGCCGATCGAGAAGATCACTGGGGAGTTGTTCGAACTGGAAGATCAGATCGCGATGTACGTTGATGCGGTTCGCAATCAGAAACCGCTCGCCTGCACGGCGGAGGACGGTCGCTGGTCGGTGGCGATGTGTCTCTCGGCTCAGGAGTCCGTCGATACCGGCAAGGTGGCCGCGATTCCGAAACTGTCGTAGAACCTCACAGCAGTGATTCCACGATCACGCCACACAGGTAGGCCAGCCCGGCAGCCGCACCGCCGACGGCGAGCGTTTCGAGTCCCGACGTCAGCCAGGACTGAGAAACGAAGCGGGATTTGATGGCCCCGACCGTGAAAAAGGCGATACTGGTAATAACGGTGCTCAGCAGATAGGGACGAGGAAGCGACCAGGGAAGGATCACGTCGGCGACGAAGGGTAGCAGCGGTAGAAACCCGATGATGAGAAATGCCAGGAAGGTCGTCAGAGCGGCTTTCCGTGGATCAGGATTGGAAAGGGCCACGCCATGTTCTTCCCGCAACATGATCTCCACCCAGCGATCCCGGTCGGACGTGATCACATCAACTGCTCGTTCGAGGTCTTTCCCCTTAAACCCCTGCTTCTTCATGATCTGCAGAACTTCTTCGCGCTCGCCATCGGGAATGCGATCGATGTGCTCCTCTTCGAGGTGCCTCAGCTTGAGTCGCAACTGCTCCTCGGCTCGGGTTCCCAGATAGTTGCTCGCCGCCATGCTGAAGCCGTCGCCGATGAGATTGGCGATGCCGAGAATGATGATGATCGACTCCTGCAGGCCGGCTCCGGCAACGCCGGAGATCACCGCGAAGGTGGTGACCGCGCCGTCGATCGCCCCGTAAATCGCATCCTTCAGATAGTTGCTGTCCGGCCCCGATTCCAGTCGAGCGCGAATTGCAGGTGGCTCGTGAGCCGCTTCCAGATCGGACTGATTGGAATTCGGAATCTGGTGCTGATCCATCGGACGAATCTTCTGAAAGACGGAGGAGTCCTGTGAGCCGTCGATTGTCGTGGATGCTGGTCGTTCTGCAAACCGTTCTGGCTGCCATTCTGTTTCTCACGCTTCCCTGGCAGGCGATGACGGTCTGGCATTGGACGGCTGTCGTGATGGGGGCACTGCTCCTCGTCTGGGCGGTTCTCACGATGCGATTGCGATATGTCTCGGTGATGCCAGAACTCCGCACCAACGCCCGACTCGTTGCCAATGGCCCTTACCGCTGGCTGCGACATCCGATGTACTCAGCTCTCGCACTGTCGTCTGTGGCGGCGATCCTCCCCGATCCAATCTCCTGGCGAACCGCGGTCTGGATCGCACTGATGTTCGTTCTCGACTCGAAAGCCCGCCGTGAAGAAGCCGCGCTGCATGCCCGCTTCCCCGACTACGGCGAATTCTGCCGCACCCGCTACCGCTGGATTCCATTCCTGTATTGAACACCCCTCCGTACCGGCGGCATCCTGCCGCCGAATGTGCGTGACTCTGCCTCTACGTGAGTGGAGTACCTCGGCGTGACATCCCCAAAGCAAGAAATCCCGGGGAGAGATGACCCGCTTCCACTGTGTTCCCCGTCTCTTCGGCGGCAGGATGCCGCCGCTACGATTTGGGCAACGCACTGTTCAAGCTGTAGGCTGGGATAGCCGCCAGGCGTATCCCAGCAAATGTGCGTTCGATGCAGGGATACCGCTTAGCCTGCTCCAACTCGTCCTCCCCGTAGCGGCGGCATCCTGCCGCCGAATGTGCGTGACTGTTCCTCTACGCGAGTGGAGTACCTCGGCGTGACATCCCCAAAGCAAGAACCCCGGGGAGACATGACCCGCTCTCACTGTATTCCTCGTCCCTTCGGCGGCAGGATGCCGCCGCTACGATTGGGGCACCGCACTGTTCAAGCTGTAGGCTGGGATAGCCGCCAGGCGTATCCCAGCAAATGTGCGTTTGATGCAGGGATACCGCTTAGCCTGCTCCAACGCGTCCTCCCCGTACCGGCGGCATCGTGCCGCCGAATGTGCGTGGCTGTTTCTCTACGCGAGTGGAGTTGCTGGGAGTGGCATCCCGAACCCCGGGGTGACATGACCCGCTCTCACTGTATTCCTCGTCCCTTCCGCGGCAGGATGCCGCCGCTACGTTTTAGGTTGACGGGTGGTCAGCCAGATCCAGCTCGTTCCGACAACAATGCCGACTGCTGAGGCGATGATCCATGTCGTGGGCAGATGCGACTGTTCGGCGGCCGTGACGGTCCAATTGGCCAGTTCGTCCCGCTTGTGAGCCATGATGAGTAGTGTCGAATTGTGGATCCCGTGCATGATGGCGGTGGTGACCATGCTTCCGGTGCGTAGCGAAACCCAACCGAGCAGCAGGCCCATCAGGGTACTCGGAATCAGACGTTCCGGGGCAGCTCCGCCAGCCAAAACCACATGGAAGAGCCCGAATGCGATTGCGGTTCCGAGGATGGTCAGCAGCCCGTTGGTTCGCGAACGGAGCCCGGAGAAGAGAAAGCCGCGAAAGAAGAACTCTTCACAGACTCCCGGGACGATTCCCAAGGCAACGACCACCACCCAGATTGGGACCTGCCGCCAGGCATCGAGCAGGGCCTGGATGCGGTCCATGTTCTGTTCGGTCAACTTCTGAAGGCCGGTCGATTCGACGAGCACGACCAGTTCGAAGATACAGGGCCAAGTTGTCAGGCCCAGCAGGACAACACCGGGCCAGACGGAGAGACCAGGTGTGGCGATTCGGAATGCGGTCAACACTCGCAATCGTCGCCAGATCGCGAAGAGGAGAGGGATTCCGACGAACAGAGCAATGGTGAGCAGAGCCGAGGCGGTCAGCCGTTGTGCGATCGAGGCGTCGGCCATTCGCTGCAGCAATCCGGAACTCACGAAGTAAACCGGAAACAGAAAGGCCAGCAGGCATCCGGCGGCGGCTGCCGTTGGCGTTCGGGCGAACTCCGCCGGGCGATCGATGAGATCCCGCCATTGACCTCGGCTGCCGATCAACATCGCGTCGGCTCCGAAGATGCGAGCCGCAATGAAGAGGAACAGACTCGAGTACAACAGCGTCGTTCCGACAGCCGCCAGTGCGAGCAGCGGCGATGCCGTTCCCTGAAACAGATCTCGAGCCAGCATCAGCACGTTGATAATCGGCACGATGGCGGTCATCCGCGTTAATTCCCAGTCGGGCAGCAGAATCACAAACCCGGGGGCAATTGCGAGCAGCAGGAGGGGAATCAGATACGCCTGAGCTTCTTTGAAACTGCGAGCCGAGCTGGTCAACGCCAGTAAAGCAGCCGAGAAAAAGACCGCGAAGGCGACGAGCACGAGAAACAGTTTGAGCAGCACGAGCCCGGTCAGTCCGTTCTCGCCAAACAGCGTTCCTTCGAGCTGCAGCGAGTACACCGTCACGCTCATCGCCAGCAGGTTCATCAGCCCTGTCAGCATGGTCACGGTGATTACGGCGAAGTACTTCGCGAAAAGCAGCCGGATGTGGGGAACGGGGAGAGCCATCAGCGTTTCGAGCGTGTTGCGTTCCCGTTCGCCGGCGGTGAGGTCGATCGCCGGATAAACGCCGCCGGTCACCGTCATCAATAACAGGACCAGCGGCAGCAGTCCCAGAATCGCGGAGGTCTTTCCGACCGGCTCGACGGTATCGAACGTCCGCGTCACCGGCAGATTGAATTCCGGGTAGGTGTCTTTGACGATGTCCGACAGCGTGATCACATTGATCGCCGCGAGGCGACGTTCCATTTCGTCGGCTGCTCGCTGACTGATGGCCGAACCGGCGACCTGGATCAACTCGACGGAACGTCCCCTCGGACCGCTTCGCGTGATCGGCTCGGTCATTGAAACACGAATGCCCAGTTCGGCATAACCTTCCATCAACGATTCAGACAGACTCATGCCGTCTTCAGTAATGAAGAGCTCGAACTCCAGACTCGGGTCGGTCGTGTCATCGACTTCGGAATTCTCTCGAAGCGCATCGGTTGTCTTCAGCAGATCCTGCGTCCAAAGCGCTTCGTCTTCCGACTCGAAGGCGAGCAGTACCTGCGGAGTCTCGGCTCGCGCGTTCAGCACCGCCATGTAGCGGAATCCGAGCCCGAGCAGGGGATAAAGCAAAAGCGGCATCGCCAGCAGCGTGATGATGGTTCGGCGATCGCGCAGGGTCTCCCGAAGTTCCTTCCGTGTCAGATGAAAGATCTGGCGGGACACCGATTCCGATTCGCGGCGTGGTTTCTCTGCGGTCTGCGTCATGCGATCCGCTCCTCTGGATTCACCGGGCCGATCATTTTCAGGAACATCTCGACCAGCGACGTCTCGCCCGTGGCGGCTCGAAGTTCCTCAATCGTGCCTTCCTGCTGCAGACGCCCGCGGTGGAGCAGTCCGAAGCGATCGCAGAGCCGTTCCGCTTCTTCCAGTTTGTGCGTGCAAACGATGATTGCCTTTCCATCCTGTCGCAGGCGAGCCGCGTAATCGAAAATGACCTGAGCCCCCAGCACATCAAGTCCACGAGTCGGTTCGTCGAGAAGTACCACGGGCGGATCGTGTATCAAAGCGCGGGCCAGATTCACCCGCTGCGTCTGTCCGGTGCTGAGCGTCGCACAGCGCTGGTCGAGATAGTCGCCAATCTGCATGACGTCGGTCAGCTCCTCCGTGCGACGACGAATGACATCGGGCTTCAACCCGTAACCCCAGCCGAAGTATTCGAGCACCTCACGCGGCGTCAGCCATTGGTAGAGTCCAGCCGAAGCGGAGACGAGTCCGATGCGGCGTTTGATTTCCACCGGAGCATTCATGATCGAATGCTCTTCAATCCGGGCATCGCCCGACGTCGGCGGCAACAACCCGAGGAGCATGCGGAGCGTCGTTGTCTTACCGGCTCCGTTGGGGCCGAGCAGACCGTAAACTTCGCCGCTTGTGACGGAAAACGAAAGCTCATCGACCGCCAGTTTCGTGGGGGAATATCGCTTGGTCAGTTTCTGGACATGAATCATGTGACACTCACGAAGAAAGGGGCTCTCACTGTAGCAGACCGATAGCCGGATGTCGCGGACTGAAGTGATCGTCGCCGAGTCGGTCAGTGGTGGTTTGTTCCGGTCGCGGGTGTCACTCTGAAGAAGATTCATCGCTGGGAGAATACTGCGGCAGGCGGATGTTCCACCGCAAAGCAACCAGCCGCATGGTCACGATGAACGCAAGCGTGACCGGAATCGCATAGAGGTCCGGGATCTGCAGCCATTGCAGGCCAAACAACAGCCAGCAGCCGGCAAAGGAACAGGTTGCATACAGAGGGGCGTGCCGGAACAGGCTGGGGACGCGATTACAGACGACATCGGCAATGACGCCGCCGAACGTTCCCGTGACCACACCGAGCACGGCTGCGATGAAGAGCGATGTTTCCGATTCCTGCCCGGCAAGTGCCCCGGCGACGCTGAACATTCCCAGTCCCAGTGCATCGGGAACGCTCAGGTATTTCTCAGCCGCATCCGGGATCTTCGGGATCAGCGATGTGACAACTGCGAGCCCGAAGACGATGACGGCGTAATGATCGTGGCGAATCCAGAAGAGGGGATAGCGATCGAGAAACAGATCCCGCAGCGTTCCCCCGCCGAAGGCAACCATGAACGCCAGGCTCGAAACGCCGACCAGGTCCATCTCGTGCCGGCGGGCCAGCAGCACGCCGTAGGTTCCGCCGGAGATGACAGCGATCAACTCAATCAGCTGGTAAGTACTCATCGACTCGTCGCGGGGCTTTCCGAGTTCGGTGCTTCAGAAGACAGAGCAGCTGCTGCAATCGAGATGATCCGCCCGGCCAGCGAATTCACGGAACCTTCTCCGTCGGGATGCAGTCGATTGCTGAGAAAGATGAAGAAGATCTCCTTGTCGGGATCGATCCAGAGGACGGTTCCGGTGAAGCCGCCGTGTCCGAAGGCACGCTCGCTCAGCTGATCGCCTCGATTGCTGGAATAGGGCGACTGAATGTCCCAGCCGAGCCCGCGAACTCCGCGAGAGACCTCATGCGGAGCGACCATCAGCTCGATCGTCTCCGGCTTCAGCACCTGTTGTCCGTCGATTCTGCCGCCGTTGAGCATCATCGTCGCATACCGCGAAAGATCCTGTGCGGTTGAAAACAGTCCGGCATGTCCGGCGACGCCGTTCAGTTCGTACGCCCGGGGATCGTGAACTTCGCCCTGCATCCATTTTCCGTCTCGTCGCTCGGTTGGAGCCGTGCGGCTGTGCAGAGACTTCTCAGGCAGGTAGCCCGTCTCGGTCATGCCGGATGGTTTAAAGATGTGCTTTGCCGCGTATTCGTTGAGCGGCATCCCACCGGTGACCTCGACGATTCGGCCGAGCATGATGAAGCCGACGTCGCTGTAAATGAATTTCGTGCCGGGCTCGGCGGTCAACTTGAGTGCATCGATCCGCTCGAACGCTTTCCCCGGGCCATCGAGGTAGTCCCGAAGCGAATTGTCGGCGATCAACCCGGACTGGTGGATCAATAGTTGTCGGATGGTGATATTCTCTTTGCCGTTCCCGGTGAAGGTCGGAATGATTTCGACCACCTTCTGATCGAGATTCAGCTTCCCCTGTTCAACCAGATGCATGATGCACGTCGCGGTCGCGACCGGCTTGGTGAGCGACGCGAGGTCGAACACCGTATCGACAGTCATCGCGACCGATTCCGGCTCGACCTGCCGTTCTCCGTACGCCTTCTCGAAAACGATTTTCCCGCGATGTCCGATCATCACCACGCACCCCGGCAGCTGGCCGCGATCGATGCCGTCTTTCACGACCGCGTCGATTTCGACTACCTGCGCGGCAGGGATTGCGGTCGGACTTGTCGCATCGGCACAGCGGCCCGACTGGGCTGAAGTGAAACAGACGCTTAACAGGAGCAGGGCGGAAAGAGCGGTCGTCGAGAAGTGCGGCATGAAGGACTCACAGAAGCAGGCAGGTTCATGGACGAAAACAGGAACTTCACTCTAACCGATTTCGGCTCAAATTGCGGTTCCGGAAGGTCTTGCTCGCCAGATTACTTCTTGTCCGCATCAGCAGCCGCCGATACCATGAGAGTAGCCCGCCTCTTTCGCCTCCCGAGTGATTTCCCATGAATCTGCGCTCAATAACCTGGACAGCTCTCGCCGTCGTTGCGTTCGCTCTTCCGCTGAATGCAGCCGAGCCAACGGTGACGAAGTTCCTGAATCAGCACTGCCTCGACTGTCATCAGGGCGATGCGGCCGAGGCGAGTTTCGTCCTGGATGATCTGCTGGAAACCGGCATCGATCGCGCCAGTCTGCTCGAATGGCGGCAGATCCACCAGCGGGTCGAGCGACACGAAATGCCTCCGGCCGAGATGGAACAGCCGACGGCTGCGGAACGCAAGGCATTCGTCGATGCACTCCGTCAGGAACTCACCGCGATTGAACAATCGCTCTACCAGCAGGAGGGCCGCTCGGCTCTTCGCCGGCTCAACCGGTATGAATACCAGAACACGTTGCGAGAGATCCTCGCGCTGCCGCATCTGAATGTGCTGGAGATTCTCCCTCCGGATGGCTCGGCAAATGGGTTCGACAAGTCGGCCGAGGCGCTCGATATCTCGCATGTGCATGTGGTGAAGTGGATGGAGGCAGCGGATTTCGCTCTGCAGAAGGCGATCGCTCCGACACCGCTGAAGCCGGAGCCGAAACTGATCCGAGCCGAAGTCTCCGGCGTGGATGAAACCCGCAAGACGTGCCAAGGCTTCTATTCCATGCTGCGACAGGGCCGGGCCATTCCGATGAACGGGATGCAGCCGGACGAAACGCTGGAGATCAATCTCGGCGACTTCGCGGCCCAGGACAGTGGTGACGTCGTCGATCTGGAGCCGCAACTCGATGGACTTGCCGTCTTCATCAATGGCGAGAGTAATCTTGGAATGACAATTCGTCCGTTTCGCGTCGAACTGCCCGGTTACTACACGCTGCGGGTGCATGGCTACGGAATCACCAATCAGCTCGGCAAGATCATTCCGACCGATCGCGTGGAAACGGTCGGCTTCTACACCGACGACCGCACGCTCGGCTACTGCGATCTGCCGTCTTACAAACCGACGACGGCTGAGATCACGGTCTGGCTCAACGCGGGCGACAACATCAAACCGCTCGTTGCATCGTCGACTTATCCGGTGATTCGAGCCGGTGGGCAGGGGCTCGGAGCCTGGAAGCGGCAGCGCGGCAATGGTGTCGTCTTCAACTGGATGGAAATGGAAGGCCCGTTCTACGAGGAATGGCCGCCGCAGAGTCATCAGCGATTATTCGGCGAACAGAAACTGACGAAGAAGAACGAAGCCGAGCTGAACCGGCGCGAACGTCGGTTTCGTGATTACGCACCGGTTGATCTCGTGACATTGACGCCGAAGAACGCCGATCAGCAAGCCGACGAGTTGCTTTCCGAATTCGCGAGCAGAGCGCTGCGACGTCCGGTGACCGAATCGGATCTTGAAGTTCCGCGATCCGTTTATCGGGAGAAGACAGCAGCCGGGGCAAGTTACGCCGAAGGTCTTCTCGCCGCCTATCGAGCGATTCTAACGTCTCCCGCTGTTGTGCTGTTAAATGCTCCGAAGAATGACGATTCGCAGTTCGACATCGCGACGCGGCTGGCCTATTTTCTGTGGTCGTCGCCGCCCGATGAGCTTCTGTTGAACGATGCGGCTCAGGCGAAACTCAGCGATGAGTCCGTGCTGCTCGACCATGTCGAACGCATGCTCGAAGATCCGCGGTCCGAGCGATTCGTGACGCACTTCCTCGATCACTGGCTGATGTTGAAAGACATCGAGCTGACCGAGCCGGATGAGAATCTGTATCCGGAATACAATCCGCTGCTGCTCGATTCGATGATCAAAGAAACTCGGGGATACTTCGCGACGCTCGTGCGGGGAAACCTCGGCGTGAAGCACATCGTTGATTCTGATTTTTCCGTGCTGAATCAGCGGCTGGCCGAGCATTACGGGATCGCGGAGGTCACCGGCACCGAAATGCGACGCGTTGAACTTCCCGAGGATTGTCACCGTGGTGGACTTCTCACCCACGCAGCTGTTTTGAAGACGACCGCCAACGGAACGACAACTTCTCCCGTCACTCGCGGGACATTCGTGATGTCGCAGATTCTGGGCGATCCTCCCCCTCCGCCGCCGGCTTCGGTTCCTGCGGTCGAGCCCGATATTTCCGGGGCGACGACGATTCGCGAGCAGCTGGCACAGCATCGCAGCGATCCGGCATGTGCGGGGTGTCATCAGAAGATCGATCCGCCCGGCTTTGCGCTTGAGTCGTTCGATGTCATGGGCGGCTATCGGGAGCGGTATCGTTCGCTGGGGCAGGGGGATCGCATTCGCGATCTGTTCCTTCGCGGCGGCCAGCCAGCACGTGTAAGCCTGGCGCTTCCAGTCGATGCCTCGGGCGACATGCCCGGTTCCGGCGAATTCCAGACGATCGAAGAATTCAAGCGGTTGCTTGCTCAGCGGGAACGTCAGCTGGCGGAGAATCTGCTGCGGCAGCTGGTGGTCTACGCGACCGGAACGCCCGTCAGTTTTGCCGATGAAGCGGAGTTCAATGCAATTCTGAACGAACTGGAAGCCGGCGAATTCGGAATTCGTGATATGATGAAAGCTGTGGCCACGAGCCGCATGTTTCTGGATGTTCAACAACCTTCCGTCGAGACCGTTCAATGATGCCACTTCAGCACGCCCTCAACCGCCGTGGATTTCTCCGCTCGGCCGGAGCCTGCCTGACATTGCCCTGGCTCGACTGTCTGGCGGAACGCGCCTCGGCCAGCGATCGCGAACCGGCTCCGCCGCGGCGTATGATCGCCATCATGACCGACCTGGGCATCGTGCCGGAGTATTTCTTTCCGGAACAGTCCGGCCGCGATTTCAAGCTGACGCCGTATTTGAACGTCCTCGCCGAGCATCGCGACCAGTTCACGGTGTTCTCCGGGCTCTCTCATCCTGAAGTGACCGGCGGACATCAGACGGACCTTTGCTTCCTCACGGGAGCACCGCATCCCCGCAAGCCGGGCTTTAAGAATACGATCTCGCTCGATCAGTACGCGGCGTTGATACAGGGACCGGTGACC
The DNA here is from genome assembly GCA_017795105.1 of Planctomycetaceae bacterium. Taxonomy (GTDB): domain Bacteria; phylum Planctomycetota; class Planctomycetia; order Planctomycetales; family Planctomycetaceae; genus Rubinisphaera. The sequence continues at coordinate 1,739,959 of CP051247.1, read as the reverse complement.
CGCTTTCCGAGTCTGACTCTCCGCGTTGGTCCGTCGAACAAGTCGCTGTCGTTCTCGGCTGATGGCGTGGCCATTCCGAGCGAGTTCCGACCATCGTCGATCTATCGCCAGCTGTTTCTGCAGGGATCACCACGCGAAGTCGAAGCACAGATCGCCCGGCTGCGTGAAGGCCAGAGTCTGATGGATCAGTTCGAGGGGCGACTGCAGACGCTCGAACGTAAAGCGGGCAAACGGGACCGGCAGCGACTTGATCAGTTCCTGACGTCGGTGCGTGAAGTTGAGCAGCGGCTCGAAGCAAGCGAAGCCTGGGAACAGAAACCGAAGCCCGAAGTCGATGTCGAGATGCCGAAGGATAACCTCGATCCAACCGCTCTCGTCGAACGGACGCGAGCGATTTACGATCTGTCGCGGCTGGCCATCGAAACCGATTCCACGCGGCTCATCACCATCTTCGTGACGCAGCAGTTCAATCCCAAGGTCGATCTGCCCGGCGTCGAGATGCCTCACCACGCACTCACGCATCAGATGAGTATCGAGGAATCGCGCGAACAGTTGCGGCTCGTCGAAGAAGCCCAGTTCAAAGAGCTGAATCGTCTGTTGACCGGGCTGCAGGGAGTCAGTGAGGGATCAGCCTCGATGCTGGATCAGACGATGGTGCTCTACGGCAGTAACCTCGGCAACGCCTCGCGGCACGATACGACGAATCTTCCTGTGCTGCTCGCCGGCGGGGGCTTCCGACACGGCCAGCATCTGGCGTTCTCTCGCGAGAACAACTATCCGCTGGCGAATCTGTATGTCAGCATGCTGCAGCGAATGGGCATTGAAACCGACCGCTTCTCCACGGGAACGGGAACGATGACCGGGCTCGACTTCGCGTGATGCGGTTAAACTAGGGCAGCTTCTGGCCATTCGTGGTTAGTATCTGCGTGTTGGTCAGTGCATTTCCGAAGCGGTCGAAGTCTTTGAACGACCAGACGACCTTTTTGTCCCGGGTGACTTCGATGATCTGCGGATTCTCGGGACCGGCGTGACAGTTACCGAGGACGATGTTCCCGTTTGGCAGCACCTGCAGGGTCGTGACCCACGCCAGTTGAATGCCGGGGAGTTCGTTCTGTTCGAGCGACCAGACGATCTCCTTCTTCGGCGTCACTTCAATGACCCGATGCCCGTTGCCGGTGGAGATGAGGGTGTTGCCGTTTTCGAGTCGCAGAGCTGCGAAACACTGGTTCCCGTAACCCTCAACGCCGTGTCCTTTGCGTGGCTTTTCGCCGAAGAGTGGAACCTTGTACTGCCAGACGATCTTGCCGTCATCGTTGTACTCAGCGACCCGACCTTCGCCTTCGTGGCAGACGAGATAGTTGCCAGTATCGAGCTTGCGAACGAGCCGCGTGTCGCGATGATGATGCGGCTCTTTCACCTTCAGCGGAACCGTCTTCACGACTTTCCCGGCGGAATCGACTTCCAGAATCCTCGATGTTCCTGATTCGACGACCATCGTGTTGCCGTTGTCGAGTCGCTGAAAGGCATGGACTTCGACTTTCCGATCAGTATCCTGGCCAGCCGTGAATTCCCAGACGATCTCGTTCGTTTTCGGATTCACCTCGACAATGTGTGTCCAGCTGTCCTGAAACAGGATGTTCCCATTTTCGAGCTGATGCAGGTCATGCAGCGGACCAATCTTGTAACTCCACTGGAGTTGATTGTCTTCGCCGACGATGGCGATCAGCTTCTTGGAGGAATCCGCGGTGAGAAAAGAATGTCGGACGTCCTGTTCAGCAGCCGTTGCGAGCAGGGGCATTGTCAGCGAGAAGACGAGCAGCAGAAGCGCTTCGCGGCGAATCATCGAATCGATCCTTTGAATGGAGCAGGGGACGGATTCGAGTCTATCGATGAACGGGAGGATCAGGCAATCGTGCGGCGAGCCGCTTAACCCGGCTCGTCCTTGAAGGTCGGCTTCTCGCCCTTCACGTAGAATTCGGACAGATCGAGTTGTCCGGCCTGTTCGGCTTCTAGCAGTTTCAGTCGGGCTTCGAGTTGCTGCAGACGGTTCTCGATGATCGGATCGATCCGCTTGCTGGCTGGAGGTTTCGGGCGAGGGACTTTGGGGTACCCGAGGTGCCGCTGCAGAGCCGCGAACATGTAGAGCGGGTCGCGACCGCGGTTCGCCTGAGCGATCCGGCCTTCCTGCAGTCCGAAGAGAACGGTGTAAGACGGCTGGTAGTCGCTGTTCTCCGTCCGACGGCGAACTTCGACCACTCGAAATTCCGAGCGGAGGTAGATCATTTCCGCGAACTCAACCATGCCGAGCGATTGTCGGACCTTGCTGATCCAGTCGCGCCAGTCGTCGTTGAACATGGGATCGGATGCGACGGCCTGCAGCCCCTGCTGATAACCGAGTCGGTTCCGCGACAGGGCTTCGAACTGATAGACGAACAGTCCCTGACGGCTCGCCGATTCACTGGCGAGGAATTCCGCTTCCTTTTCAAGAATCTCCAGCGCGATTTTCAGATCGAACTTGGAGCGATCCAGTTCCGCCTGATTGATGACGAACGTTTGAAAGGGAGTGAAGTAATGCGTGAGCCGCTCCATCCCTCCGCCGATGCGACCATGCAGCATCATCTCGGAAGACAGGAACTCCAGCGCCATCGGCAACCGGGTCGTCGCCAGAATCTCCTGAGAGATCGACTTGAGAATTTCCTGCGCGGGCAGATCTTCTTCGAGCCGCTCCCGATAGGCGCGGAAGAAGTAAGCCTGCTCAACGTATTCTTCACGGGTGTGCGATGGCCGATTCAAGCGGCGAGTTCCAACGTGCGAGGACCAACAAAGAAGGGGCAGTCGGGTCGACCCAGGTGCAGGGAATGCACGGGAAGACACACAGTCTGTGCGCACCAACATCATAGTCGATCGCGTGGAGGTTGTCGCTGGGCTTGTTGAGGTTCTGAAGCGGGGAGCTCAGAGTCGGCAGGTCAACAGGTGGGTCGTGTGGTGGGGTCTTCAGTGGGCTTAGCTTGTTCCGTCGGACTACCTGTTGGAGCTGACGTCGATATTCCAGCTGACGGTTTCTGCCGGGGTATCGACCAGTCCGCCAAATCGCTCATATTCCTGACGTTCACAAAATCCCTGAATGTAACCTTCTCTCCAGGTGACAAAGAAAGCGGCACCCAGTGCTACGGTCACAAGCACTCTCTGACACAGTTTGATCATGATTCGCCCTTTTCTACAGTAGAATTCATGGGGTCAACAATTTGCGACGTCCTCGCCGCACCATGATTCCTGCTTAAGCGAATCGTGTTCCGAATTCAGGTCAGAATATGTCGAAACACTTGTGTGAGTGGTGGTTTAGAGCGTTCAGCGGAAAGATCCGGGCCCAGAGCAAGTCTCGCTAGAGCGAGGAATACGACATCTCAAAGAATTCATCGAGAGTTGCCTTCGAGGGATCGCCCGACCGGAGTCCTTCCCGAAACCACCGCACGCGCTGAGCCGATGTGCCGTGCGTAAACTGTTCAGGGACCACGACCCCGCGCGATTTCTTCTGCAGCATGTCATCGCCGATCTGTCGGGCGGCATTCAGGCCTTCTTCAACATCGCCCTGCTCGAGAACCTGAAACTGCTGTTGTGCGTGATGAGCCCAAACCCCGGCCAGATAATCGGCCTGCAATTCGAGCCGGACCGACATCTGGTTGGCCTTCTCTTCAGAAGACTGCATCCGTGCTCGTTGCACGAGATCGGAATAGCCGAGCAGATTCTGCACGTGATGTCCGACTTCGTGAGCAATCACATACGCCTGAGCGAAATCGCCGGGAGAGTTCAATTCATCCCGGAGCTGGTCGTAGAACGACAGGTCGATATAAACCATGGAGTCAGCGGGGCAGTAGAACGGCCCCATCGCGGCGGCTCCATGTCCGCAGGCGGTTTGCGTCGTGCCCCGGAACAATTCGAGTTGAGGCGGCTGATAAGGGCGGCCGTATTCGGCGAACAGATCTGACCAGACGTCTTCGGTCAGCGCAAGCACTTTGCTCACAAAGACGGCCTGTTCATCCTGCTCGGCCTGTTGTTGGGGATTGAGCGGTGCGGGCTGATTCTGGACGTTTGCCTGGTTCTGAACGACGAATCGAAGAACATCGCCCAGGTCGCCGCCTGATAGGAAAATCAGACCGACCATCAGCAGCAGCCCCAGGCCGCCACCGGCAGCGACCTTCTTCGGCCCCATTGCCCGACGATCCTGAACATTGCCACTCCGACGAATCCGGCCAAGTCGCATCGCACTTCCCCTTCAGAACGGCCGATGTCCTCGGCGTGATGGTCCCCGCAGAATGAACGGCCGACAGTCTGGGTCAGGATGGCGAATTTGAGCTTTCTGAATCGCCATTCGATTCCGTCGAAGTTGTCAGCTTTTCTGCTACTTTAGCGTAGGTCAGATCGGGAACAAGAGCGATCAGCGTCTCCCCGGCCTGCGGCTCGGAACGATCTTCATCGGTCAGAATTTCGAGCTTGCGGGATTCGGAAATCACGAACAACGGCACCGCCTGAGCGCCGTACTTTTTCACGAAAGCCGAGTACGGAAATTCGGAAGTGAGCTTGGTCGACTTCACCACGCTGCCTTCGGTAATCAAATCGCTGATCGTGCGGTAAGTCGTTCCGCCCGAGAAGACATAGCGAGCCCGTTTCGACTGATGCGACAGCGCCTGACGATGCTTCTCGGAGACGTTCGGCTTCAACTGGAACAGGTCGGCTCGTTCGAAGATCTCGTGAAACTCCAGAGCGGCCAGCATGTTGACCTGATCGTTCGGCGTGAGGGCGAGAAAACGTCCGATTCCCCCCAGGTTCAGTTCCTCGCGGGCATACTCGGAAAGAATGCTCGCATTCACTGCAGGGAGCCCCAGCATGCGGGCTTCTTTGATGTTCTCGTGATTCGTATCGACCAGTAGGACGCGGAAGCCTTCCTTGTTGACCGCTCCTCCGATGGCCCGAGCCACGTGATCGGCTCCGGCAATCAATATGCCCTGAGGGCTTCGTTCAGAAAGACCGAGGTATCTGGCCAGCGGGCCGGCTGTCAGTCCGTAGAAGGCGACCGTGCCCACGATCACCACAAATGTCAGGGGAACGAGTTTCGACAGATCGGCCAGCATCGCCGTGGCTTCCGGGGTATGTTCCACGTGGGCCAGATGGGACAGCTCGAGAGCAAACACGCTCGAGACAGCTGCGGCGACAATTCCGCGAGGAGCGAGCACGGAGAGGAAGATTCGTTCCTTCCATTTCAGAGTCGTTCCAGACGTCGAGATCATGACAGCGAGCGGACGGACAATGCCGATCATCAACACCAGGAACAGGACAGCCGGCCAGCCGAGATCGAGCAGTTCCATGAACGGATATCGTGACGCGAGCAGGATGAACAGGACCGAGATCAGCAGAACGCCCAGATTCTCTTTGAACTCGATGAGATGCCCGATCGGCACGCTTCGCTGATTGGCCATCAGAATGCCGAGCACGGTCACGGTCGCCAGGCCCGATTCAGCCAGCATGACATTCGACAGCGTATACGAGGCGAGTACGCTCATCAGCATGAGCGGGCTCTGCAGATAATCGGGGATCAGATGCTTACGGATCATCACGATCATAATGTAAGCCGTGATAAATCCGATGACTGTTGAGATGGCGATCGCTGCCCCCAGGCTGACGATGATATCGAACGTCGCCTCGGTCACACTGCTTGAGGCGATTGCGGTCGAGACCAGCACCGCGAGCAGAGCGCCGATGGGGTCGATCACAATCCCTTCCCACTTGGCAACGGAAGTTACCGTGGCATTCGGCCGCACGTGCCGAAGCAGAGGGCCGATGACGGTCGGGCCAGTTACGGTGTAAATTGCCCCCGCCAGTGCGCAAACCCACCAGCTGTCGAAGATCAATTTGGCGAAAAGAGTTCCCAGAATCCAGGTAATCAGGCAGCCGACGGTTACAAGCCTCGTCAGCGCTTTGGATGTATTCTTCAACTCGGCGAGCCGGAGACTGAGCCCCCCATCAAAGAGAATGATGGCGACCGAGAGCGAGACGATCGGGAAAAGCAGCTTGTCGTCGATGATCACCGTCGGATCGACAACGAGATTGGCCAGGAAACCAAACATCAACAGCAGCAGAATTGCTGGCAGCTTCAAACGCCACGCCAGCCACTGCGCAGTAATACCGAGCACGAACAGGCCGGTCAGGTAAATCAGAGGAGACTCGAGCAGTTGAAGCATGGATTTCCTTTGTAGGCAAAGATCCGCGAACGCGAATCTGTGGCAGATCCGAGGGATCCCATCGGAGTCGGTCAGTTCATCGTCATTCCCCTCGGCTGAACTGCAGGGCCGATTATAGAAGCGGCTCGCCCGATGTCGATTGAAATTCTCCGCCCGCGTCGAGGGATCGAAACGTGTGCAAATGCGGAATGCGGGGCCGTCCTGATTGGCCGGGAATCTGTGAAACCGGCGGGAAACCGGGCCCGGAATTGTTATAATCGAGATGTGCAGGTATGCCCCGGCCTGCCGCTGAGTCCGTTGTCCCGGGGTACGGAGCAAGCATGGAGGATGTCCCCATGACTGAACAGAACATTTCTCAGCAGGAATTGGTCGACGTTCCGACGTTACGACTGACTCCCGATCTGACACGCAGCATCATCGTGCTCGTTTTTTCGGTGATCTTTCTGGCCGCCGGGATCGAGATGGTGAGCCAGGGCAATATGGCCGGCTGGTTCCTCGTGACTTTGTTTACGCTGTCGATCGTCGCTTCTCTGAGCGTCATCCTGCCGGGAGCCTGCTATCTCGAAGTCGATCCGGCTGGCGTAACGGTTGCCTCCGGCTTCCGCAGGAAAACCTATCGCTGGGATCAGGTCGAACGCATTGGCCTGTTCGAAGTCGGCATGATTCGCCGTGTCGGCGTCGATCTCAACCGCCACTATACCGGCCCGGAGCGAGTTCCCAATTACGACAAGTCCGCCTCGGGATTCCACGTCGCTCTGCCACCGATGTCCGGCATGGAACCCGAAAAGCTCCTCGACGTCATGGAGCAGTGCATGAAAGCCTCCGGCGTCGAGATGAAGGTCTGAGCGGCGAGAGAGCCGTGTCCCGCCTACAGATCAATCCGGGTCCAGTACAACCGGGAGCGATCGCCGGTCGTGTAGACCTGCTCCAGCATCGTTGGGATGTTCATTTCGGGGAAGTCGTTGAACATCGTTCGGCCTTTCCAGCTCACCTTCACCCGGTCGTCGTAGCGGACGATTTCGGGAGACAGCCAGACGGTCAACTGGCTTACGCCGGCTTTGAGGTAGATGTTGTTGCCGGGGGTGACGGTGCCTTCGATCGGCAGCGGGCTGGCGGGAATCACGCGACCGGTGCGGGAGAGTCGCGGCTCGATGATATTGGCCGGCAGTCCTGAAAACTCGATCCAGTCGAAGCGGTTATCACCGGGCCGCATCGTAACTCGTTCCAGTTCCGACGGCTGGTCGCCGCGTCGGTGCTGCTCCATCCAGTCGAGGATTCGCGGCAATTCTTCGCGATAGTCTTCGTTGCCCCGCTGCTTGTACTGAACGAGGACAACATCGTAGCTGTTCTTTACCTGGCGGGTGATATCGCTGGAGTTGGCCGCGAACAGATCGCCATCCAGTTCGCCCATCACGTAGTAACAGGGGAGTTCTTCACAGTTTTCCCAGTAGTGATGAGCGTATTCGTTGAGCCTTCCGCCGATTGAAACCAGTCCGGCGAAATGAGACGGATGCCCCATTCCAAGATCGAGAGCCAGATCTGCCCCCGAACCGTGGCCGGTGAGAAAGACCCGATCGGAATCGACATTGAACCGCCGACGGGCATCGCGGAGGACTTCGAGCACGCGCTCGTGCAGATCGCTGGCTCCGCTCTTCTCACCCTGCAATGTAGGGGCGATGACGATGTAGCCGTTGCGATGGGCAGGTCCAGAGATCGTGGTGCCGCCCCACCAGTCGAGTTCGGCTTTGGGCGACATGCCCGCCATATGCAACGCCATGATGACCGGATAACTGCGATCCGGGGAATACTCGGCTGGCAGCAGGATCTCGTAGGGAACCGACATTCCGATTCGCATCGTCTCCATCGTGAGCGACTCACCCTCGCGATAAGCGGGCGTTTCAAAAACCGGCCCCAGTTGGCCGACAATCGCAGCCATTGTCTCCGGCCCAATGCCTTCGAGTCGGAGAAGCGAGTCGAGAATGTCCTGCTGCCGCACGGAATTGGCCGACTGCAGATAGTCGCGAACGCGATCGCGGGCATCCCAGAGGGCAATCGCCTTCAGCGGATCTGTATCCGCCAGAGCCGGGCCGACGACCCAGCCGGAATAGGCGAGCGACAACTTCTGTTCCGCCGAGAGAGTCGGATCATCGAGTGTCTGCAGGAAGGGCGACATCCGTTCGAGCGTGTTCCGGGACAGACGTCGATCGACGACCCAGCGCATATCCTGAAACCGTTCGAGCTGTTCGGTGTCCTTCACATCCGCCTGGAGACGCGAAAGTCCGGCCCGGACGCGGTCCATTTGTTCGTGAGCGGATTTGTGTTCCGCCATCATCCCGTCGACGGCGGCCAGCGTCGCTTCGCTGATGTCATCACGTGGAAACTTGGGAGCGAGCCGAGCCACCAGTTCGAATTGCCCCGCCTTCAGTCGAGACCGGAACTCCTTGAGAAACTCCGCGGCTTCGAGCTGGCGAATCATCAGGCGAAGCTCGCGAACCCGAGCTTCCATGTCGGGGAAATCCTCTTCGATTCTGTCCAATTCCCGCTGAGCTCGCGAGAGCATCCCGGCATCGACGAAGTACCGGACCACGGCGAGCCGGTCTTCGTGATTGTCGTTGTTGAAGTTCGTCGCGTTCGAAATCGTCGCCCGCAGAACTTCCGGAGGGATCTCCCGGGAGCTGACACTGTATTCCCAGTTTTGCTTCAGAGCCGTCAATGTGACAAAATCAGGCTTCAGCTTCGAAATCGCCTGAATGATTTCCAGATTGCCATTCGGCGTGTTGAGCGTGACAATCCGCCGCCCAAATTCGGAGAAGGGGGTTGGCGGAGTCGTAAAGCCGCCAATGCTGCCGAAGGCCGTCGATCTCGGCCCGGGAGGAATACGGACCTCGAACTCATCGACCGGAAGATCTCCCAGCTGGACTTCGGAGACCAGAGCCTGCGGCAGATACGTCCGGCGAGCCGGGTCTTCGAACATTGTGAACGGGTACCCGACGATCGGCCCCTGGGCGGCTCCGCGGATCTGTTCGATGGTGAGCGCCTGAACGGGAACAGCTTTCCCTTCGAACTCGAAGCGGTAGCCGCTCCGCATGACAACTTCGCCAGCTCGCGCCGTCGCGGCCGTCAGCAGAAGGCCGAGAACGAGCCCGAGAGGGATCGTAAAATCAGAGAGCTTGCGGAACAGCGAAGAAATCGCACTCATCCTGAAACAAGAGGCGTCGCGGCAACGAAAAGGGAACGCGGACCTATCCTAACAGACGCGGAATGGTCGACGAAGGAAATTCTTGCAACCCGGCTGGTCGAATCAATGCCGGGAAGTCTCTGTAACATCAACATACGGCACGCCTTGAAGTCGCCATTCCGTTTCGATAACTTGGGACCGCACGTTACAGATTCCCCGGGAATGGGTGACGTCCTTTCTAAAAGCTCGACCTCATCGACCCTGCTAGATTAGAGGAAAAGAATGTACAAAGTCACTTTGATTCCTGGTGATGGAGTCGGACCGGAAATCGCCGAAGCCACTCGTAAGGTGATCGACGCCACAGGTGTGAAAATTGAGTGGGACCATCAGGAATGCGGAATCGAAGTGATCGAAGCCGAAGGTGGTGTCCCCGATCGGGTTATGGATTCGATCCGCTCCAATAAAGTCGCCCTGAAGGCCCCCATCACTACGCCGATTGGTAAGGGATTTCGCAGCGTCAACGTGTTCCTTCGCCAGGAACTCGGCCTGTACGCTTGTGTCCGACCCTGTAAGAGCTATCCGGGCATGGACACCCGCTTCGCCGACGCCGGCGTCGACCTCGTCCTCGTTCGCGAAAACTCCGAGGACCTTTACGCAGGCGTGGAGTTTGAGGCAGGTGAGGATAAAACCGCTCAGCTGATCAAGACGATCAACGAATTCGCGACCGGTAAGAAGATCAACACGTCTGCGGAAACAACCGGCGTCAGCATCAAGCCGATCAGCCGCGAAGGAACCCGCGAAATCGCCAATTTCGCCTTCGATTACGCCATCCGCACCAAGAGGAAGTCGGTCACTTCGGTCTGTAAGGCCAACATCATGAAGTACACCGACGGCCTCTGGTACGACGTTTCCCGCGAAGTCGCTCTGGCTTATGGCGCGAAATTCGAGTGGGACGAGCTCGCCAATGGCGTCCAGCCGACTCCGGAACTGGTCGGCAACGTGAAGGACGGCAGCGGCCTGACCTACATGGAACGTCTGATCGACAACATGTGCATGCAGCTGGTCATGAAGCCGGATCTGTACGACGTCATCGTCACGCAGAACCTGTATGGCGACATCCTCAGCGACCTGTGTGCCGGCCTCGTCGGTGGACTCGGCGTGGCTCCGGGAGCCAACATCGGCCCGGATGCCGCCATCTTCGAAGCCACCCACGGCTCGGCTCCGAAGTACGCCGGTCAGAACAAGGTCAACCCGACCGCGCTGATCCTCTCCGGCAAGCTGATGCTCGAATACCTGGGCGAACTCGAAGCCGCCGAGAAACTCGACCGCGCCATTGGAGCCGTCATCGTCGAAGGCAAGGACGTGACCTACGACCTGAAGAAGGATCGCAACGATCCAACCGCCGTCGGCACCCAGGAAATGGCCGACGCCATCTGCCGCAAGATGGCCGAACTTGGCTAAACAGACAAAGTTCACAGAACAGAAAAAGGCACGCTCCACCCGAGCGTGCCTTTTTTATTGAAACATAGTCCCGGGTGGCCCGGCCAGCCACGGCCGGGTCGCGACAGCGACAAGAGGTGGCACCATTCGGGTGAACCACATCAAGACCGCTCGATCGTGCATCGACTCCGTCGTCATGCAATCGAGAAGCGGTCAACTCTCGGCTTGCTCAGCAATGTTTCGTCACGGCAGGTTTTCACGCGGATCAGGGAGAGCCCTCGGGGATCGCTTGAAGCTCTCGTCCACTGGGCACTGGCGAGACGCCAGTGGCATCCATTCTTAGTTCGACTCGACAAACATCCCACGGGTGGCCCGGCCATCTGGCCGGGTCGCGACAGCGACAAGAGGTGGCACCGTTCGGGTGAACCACATCAAGACCGCTCGACCGTGCATCGACTCTGTCGTCACTCAATGGAGAAGAGGTCAACTAACGGCTTGCTCAGCAATGTTTCGTCACGGCAGGTTTTCATTCGGATCAGGGAGAGCCCCCAGTAATTCGCTTGGAGTTCCCGTCGACTGGACACTGGCGAGACGCCAGTGGCACCCATTTTTAGTTCAACTCGACAAACATCCCACGGGTGGCCCGGCCGTCTGGCCGGGTCGCGACAGCGACAAGAGGCTGCACCGTTCGGGTGAACTGCATCAAAACCGCTCGACCGTGCCTCGCCTCCGTAGCCATTCGATGAAAAAGAGTTCACCCCACGGCTCGCTCAGAGATATCCCGCTACGGCAGGTTTTCATTCGGATCAGTGAAAGCCCCCAGTAATTCGCTTAGAGCTCCCGTTCACCCAGCACTGGCGAGACGCCAGTGGCACCCGGCGTGCATTTTTTAATGGGACAATGAATTCGAGGGTGGCTAGGTCGTCGCTAATCCCAGATTGTCCGGCTGACCACCCTACTGGGAGGTGGCATCGTTGAAAGATTCCTCATCCAGACGTGTTCGCGAAGCCGTCGAGCAGGCGCATTCGGCCCGTTCGAAACAGAATCTCTGGAGTGCCAAAGGTGTCATCATAAATCCGAAATCGAACGCTTTCTCGCTGCCAGTCACTAATGTCAGCAATGGTCAAATCGCAGAACTGAAGATGGGTGAGTCCAAATTCCGGCAGGCGGCACAGGTTGACAGCATCGAGCTCAATACAGATCTCCGAACCATCATCAGTCGGGCTCGAATGGTGATGTCTGTTTTGGTTGGCTTCGTTTGTTGAACAGCTTGTCGGATCGAGAACTCTTCGATCTCAGCAATGCTGTGCCACGGGAGACACTCAATGCTCTCACGGGTGAATTCGACTTCACCGTACGTTGCTAGATATTTGTCAGGGTCATTCATTTGATCGACAGGGGCGATTCAATTGCGCGGCGGTTTCTCGTCCGCGTTTAATTTAACCGGAGCAGGACGCGGTCGTCATCAGGCCAGGCTATTCGGATTTTCTTCTTCGGCGCATGCGAAAACCCGGCGACCGCAAACGCGGTCGCCGGGCTTTATGATTAAGACCCTCCTGATCTTAGCACTTCGAAGGTTCGAGAGCGTCCATATCTCTCGCAGTCAAAATGATTCGTTGTCCGTCTAGCGGAATCGGTAGTCCGGGTTTTCCCGTTCCCAGGTGGCATCAGCCAGCTGGCGTTCGATCTGGATCTCGCTGAAGGCATAGCACTCGATCAGCGTTTCCTGTTCGACGTCGACCATGTTTTCGTTTGGCCAGGTGTAGTTTCGCACGTAGACCGGCAGGCTCAGTTCGTCGTCGATCAGAGTGATCGTCTTCCGGTAAACCGGCGACTGTTCGGTCGATGCGTATTCGAGGAACACGCGGGTGCAGGGCCGTTCGTTAAAACTGTGTCCCGGTTCGATCACACATCGCGGCGTGACCGGAGCGGTCAAATCATTGCGACGATTCTTGATGATTTCCCGGGCCAGATTCACCAGACCCGCCTGAGTGACCGGGTGCCGCGATTCCGACTTCGCCTGATCGCCGTTTGGATCAAGTTTGAGCGTTGGAATGAAGCGTCCCTTCAGTCCGCCAAGTTTGACCAGCATCCGGTTTTCGTTCTGGTTTTCCGTGTAGAGCAGCTCGCGTCCGCGATCGCCCGTCAGCCACTGCATGTAGACGGAGAAGGGGGCGTGGCGCAGTTTGACCTGGATCTGCTGGTTCTCTCGCAGTTCACCGTCGATCCGCTCCTGGCGATCGAAGACGAACGAGTAGTTGTCGATCTGCTCCAACCGGCCGACACCGACGTTGAGGATATCGATCATCTCACGCAACGCCAGCTGATCGGCATTCAGTTTTGGCGTCTTGTCCTCGGCTTTCATCCGATCCTGGGGATCGGGGACGGCGTCCGTCAGGGAAGGAGCAGACGGTGTCTGCAGCACTTTGTCGTCCAGGCGACTGATCCGGTCCTCGACCGGGGGCAGATCGTCGGCACTGACGGGTTGATAGCTGTAATACATCCCGGCGACAACGCCACCGGTCAGCATGGCTGCAAGGACGTTTCGCAGAGAGTTGGAGGTCTCGGGCTTCGAACCTCGGATGTCTCTCGTCATAAGAGTGATTCCTGTAGCTTGCACACAATTCTGATCGCCCGCGTCCTTCGGATCATGAAAGACAGACGGCCTGCTGAATTCAGCGTTGAGTGCGGATTCGCGCCATTTCGGCGGACTCCACTGTCAGGAGGAGACGCTCTCCTCCCGCCTCAGGATTGCGTGGATTGAACGGTCAACGCAAAGCCCATTCGGAATCGCATCGTGCGGAATTGGCAACAGATTGTCGTTCGTGATACCTAACGATTCGGCACGGCGGATCTTGTTCGGTCACCGATTTTTTGGTGGGTCGAAGAACCCGATCAGGACATGCAATGGGTGCACGCCGAAATCTTGCCGTAGAACTCGCCGGTTCCGGCTGTTGCCTGGTTTGTCAGCATTCTCTAATCGGAACTTTTTGCGTCTGACTCCGGCTCAAGGTCTTTTGTCCGTTGAAGTTTGATCAACACCGGTGTCCCCAGCTCAGGGACGGCATCCGGGTTCGCTTCGTAGCCGCGCTGGCTGTCGTCGGCACTGCTGCGGGCGGCAATGTCGATCATGGCGGACGGGAAGTTGGCAACGCAGATCAGGTCGCCGCCTTCGGCCAGATACCGCCGCTCGCCGGTTTGCGGATCCTCCTGAAACAGGCTGCCGGCGAAGACCCAGTCCGCCTCCAGCGGTTCCGGCTGGCTCGCTTTCTCCAGCGTTTCAATGGCCTTCTGATAGGCGGCATCTGCGGAGAGTGCCAACAGTGCTTTCTTCTGCTCCGGGGTCATCTTGCCAAAGAACAGCAGCTGGTTTTCGTTTCGATCGTAGAACAGCCCGGAGTCTTCCGGAATCTCGAATCCTTCCGGCAGGGCCTTCAGATCGGCTGCGAAATAACGCCGCGTCACGCTCTGCACCCATTCCCGGGCGGCCTGCTTTTTGACCTTGTCTTCCTCTTTCCAGATCAGCGTAATTGCGATGTTCTCACCCTTGGGAGGCTGAAACTTCGGGTCATAGCGAACTGGCTCGCCGGGTTCGGCTCCAATCGCCAGCAGAGCCGCATGAACGGCTGCAGCCGAGCAGTCCACAGACAGGATCGATTCGTGCTCCTTGGTCTGCCGTGGACAGCAGAGCATCTCGAGCAGACCTTCTTCCAGCGCGACGTGGGCTTTGAGGTAAACCGCCTTGTTCTTTCGATCGAGGAACAAGGTTTCCTGCGGGTTCAGAGCCGTGGCGGTCGAAACCAGCTCTTTGACTTCCGCCGGCAGATCCGGCAACTGTTGCGGCTGTTCCGCCGAACCTCCTGGCTGGAACGCCAGGGCAACCGCGGGAACAATGAGGCTGCAAAGGACAATCAATGAGCGCAGTCGGTGACAAACCATGAGCGATTCCTGTTAAGAATTGAGGCGTGGCTCCATCGGCAGTTTACCGCAGCGATGCGTCGAGATCGAATCGACAGCGTTCGGACACGTCGGAAAGGAAGCCGAACTACCTCGAATCGAGCTTCTCAGCGACATGCAGGTCGTCCTGGGGACACTCTTCGTCGACGTAGGTCTCGAGAAAAAGCGCCTTGCGTTCCCGTGGCAGGGTGAAGTCGAAGCCACACGTGCGAAAGAAATCTTCAGACGAAGTGATCGCCATCACTTCCAGAATGCGCCGCTCCCGCGCCAACTCGACACAGCGAGCGACCAGTCCGCGACCGATGCCGAGTCCCTGATAGATCGGAGAGACCGCCAGCGAACGGATCTCGGCCAGCTTCTTGGAATAGATCTCGAGTGAAGCGAAACCAACCAGTTTCTGATCGACCTCGGCGAGAAAGCCAGTGCGGACAAGCTGATCGAGTTCATCGGTCGTGCGAGGCAGAAGACGGCGATCCGCCACGAACGGTTCGAGAAACTCCAGAAGAGTCTCCGCGTCTTTTGGCTCGGCAGGTCGGATGGTTACGTGATCGGCCATGTTCTCAGTCATACCACCCGGGTGCTTTCTCATAGAAGTCGCAGCGGGAATCTCTGGATCGGATGCTATGGAGTATCATATCCGATCCGAAGTGCAAGGCTATCTTCTCCGATCTGACAGGATTCAGTTCCAGGAGTTCAGCAAAAGGTGCAGAAATTCCCACTCACCTCGGCGACGTTCCATTCTGCGGCAGTGTGCTGGAACGACACAATTGAACATGCAGCAAAACGCAACACCCCGATGGTCGCGGGCTCGGAGTTGAAAAGGTGTAAGATTCGTAACCTGTTGTCTTTTAGTGTGTTATGGATAAAGTTGCTGTGTGGGTTCTGATTGGTACGCTGCGTGCATCTAAAAATCTTTCGCAGGGCGGAGGTTGGCCCGCATTCGTCCTGCATTACAACATGGCGTAGTCAACGGCGTAGTTGACTACGCCTTGTTTTTTGCGCGGACCGCAAGCAACGTCCCAACGAGGTGGTGACAACCGCCTAACGCCTAACGCCTAAATATCGTAATACATCAGGAATTCGCACGGATGCGGACGTTCGCGGAGGTTCTTGACGTCTCGTTCGGTCTTGTACCAGATCCAGGTATCGATCACGTCTTCGGTGAAGACGTCGCCACGGAGCAGGAAGTCGTGATCGTTGCGGAGTGCCTGCAGGGCCTGATCGAGGCTGGCGGGCGTGGATGGCGAATCGTCGAGCTCGTCGGGATCCATATCGTAGATGTCTTTGTCGAGCGGAGGCCCCGGTTCGATCTTGTTCTGAATCCCATCGAGAGCCGCCATCAGAATGGCCGACATGGCCAGATACGGGTTCGAAGAGGAATCGGGGAACCGCAGCTCGAACCGTTTGCTGTTACGCGTTGCTGAATGGACGGGAATACGAATCGCCGCTGACCGGTTGCGGAAGCTGTAGGTCAGATTGATCGGAGCATCGTATCCGGGCACGAGACGCTTGTAGCTGTTGGTCGTCGGGCAGCAGAACGCCATGAGCGCAGGAGCGTGATGCAGAATCCCGCCGATGGCATGCAGAGCCATCTCGCTCAGGCCGCCGTAGCCAGAGTCGGCAAACAGGGTTTCGCCGTTCTTCCACATCGAGAGATGCATGTGCAGGCCGGATCCGTTGTCGCCCCAGAGAGGTTTGGGCATAAACGTGACCGTCTTCCCGGCTCGGGCGGCCACATTCTTCACGATGTACTTAAATCGCAGCAGCAGGTCAGCCGCCTGAACGAGCGGCTTGTGAGAGATGTCGATCTCCGCCTGACCGCCGGTGGCGACCTCGTGGTGCTGGGCTTCGACATCGATATTGCACTCGGTCAGGGCGAGCATCATATCGTTTCGCAGACCGTGCAGGATGTCGCCGGGGGGGATTGGGAAATAGCCTTCACGCCGCCGGATCTGATAACCCGCGTTGCTGTGTGGATTCTCCGAGAACTCCCCTCGGGCCCATTCGCCCTCGGCACTTTCGAGGTAATAGAAGCCCTGGTTGATCGTCTGGTCGAACCGGACATTGTCGAATATGAAGAATTCCGGTTCGAGGCCGAATCGGCATTCGTCGGCGATCCCGGTCGACTTCATGTATGCGTCTGCTTTTCGCGCAACATTGCGCGGATCTTTGGCATAATCGACCCGGGTAATTGGGTCCTGAATGTTGCACGTCAGGCAAAGCGTGTTCGGCAGAAAGGGGTCGATGAAAGCCGTCTCGGGCTGAGGCACGACAAGCATGTCGCTCTCATTGATTGCCTGCCAGCCGTACATCGAGGATCCGTCGAAGTCGAATCCTTCCTCAAACGATTTCTCTGTAAGGACTTGCGACGGGATCGTGAAGTGCTTCAACGTCCCGGGGAAGTCCATGAATCGTAAGTCGACGGCTCGGATTTCGTGTTCGCGACAGAGTGCCAGAATCTCCCGTGGAGTCATTTTGAGCGCCTGTTTCAACGTGGTCAGTTCCAGGGGCAGCGGGGCCCATGCGTAATGTTTTGACAAGATCGTGGCCGGAATGAAAAGCAAACACCATACCGGTTGCGGTCGGGTGCACGCTATTTGAGCAAACCTGAACGCGTTTTCGTATGGCATTTCTGCCCGAGTTCAGAGAATTTCTGATTTCCGTCCCGGGCCTGATCCTCTAACATGCCCGTTCCGACCTGTCTCTCTGTATCGTCTGAAGAATCGCTGGAATACTCGCTGTGCCCCGTTTCGTGATCCTTGAACACGATCATCCCTTTCTGCACTGGGACCTGATGTTCGAAGCCGGATCGACGCTGCGAACGTGGCGTCTGTCGCGGCCGTTCGCTGCCGATCCGGGGTCTGCGGAACACGACTTGCATGGATCAGCCGAGGTGGCCAGAATCCCCGCCGAAGAACTGCCCGATCATCGAATCGAGTATCTCGATTACGAGGGGCCGGTCAGTAACAATCGGGGTTCGGTCAAACGGGTCGAGTCAGGCTGGTTTCACCCGCTCGCCAAGACAGCCGACCGCTGGGAAGTCCGACTTGAAGGTGTGCGTTCTTCGGGATTCGTGTCCTTGGATCGGGAAGCTGCCGAGTCGGCGGAATGGACGTTGACGTTCATGCCCGATAATTCCGACGGAGTCGGGGACGAAAACGTCTGAGGAAACGTTCGAGACTCCGGTGGACAACAAATGAAACGGATGTCATGACGCTGAACGAGTTCGAGGAGTTTGTACAGAGCAACGCCGTCTGGTTTCGCGGTCCCCAGCCCGAATCGGCTCAGGCGATCCAGCACGCTGCGCAGCAACTCGGCGTCGAACTGCCGGCGACGTTGCAGTGGCTCCTGCTGAATTACGGCTACTGGCGGGCGACCGGCGTGGCGAGCCTTCCGACCGTCGTCGGGAAAACACGAGCGATGCGTCCCGATTTCCCGGACTCCTGGATTGTTCTCTCGTCCGGCCGCAACGACTTATCAAACGATCCGGACAGCTCGAACTGGGAACAGGTGCTGACAATCCTGCAGACATCGCCTTCGCATCCAATCGATGGCGCAGCCGTCATTGTCTGCACGCCGGATGGCAAGGTCCTTCGCCGCTATTCCGGATTCGCCGCCTATGTTGTCAGTCGCCAGCACGCGATCGCGCGGAACACCCGCAGTGAATATTATCAGTGCCCGGAACAGCGACGGGGACTGGATGAACCGCTCCGCACTGATGGTCAGGGGTTTGATTTGCAGGAGTTCTGCCGGCGGTTGTGGGAGACCATGCTGCTGAATGAAATTGGTTCGAATTCGAATGCCCGGCGACGCAATCCGATTCGAGAGAAGCTCTCGGCGACCATGGTTCCACCCCGATCAGACATCGTTTCGGAAGCCTTGCCTCGCAATGCCTTAGATCCGTCGACCGATTCGCCGCCGCGGCCTGTCAAACCGAGTGAGGTTGTCTCAGCCGACGATCAGATCTGCGACCCTGCGACGTTTCCGATCGCTGCCGCAGAAGAGTTGAATCAAGTTGTTCAGGCCAATGAGGTCTCTCAGTCACCGATTCCGGTTGGAGCGGTCGGCAAGATGGTGGTTGAGCGGCGGAAGTTCCTCAAAGACCAGCATGTCGATCTGACAACGATGTTCGAACATCGCAGCAGCTCTCCCCGCCAGGGCGTGATCTTTCCAGATCGGTTGCCCTCCGGGAAGCTGGTGCTCTTCCCGCTCGACAACGAACTTGGCGAAGCGGTGACTCTCTCCGACTGGGCAAACGAAGTCCTCGACAGCGGACGGGCCATCTCGGCGATTGAGGTCGAACTGCGGGGCATCCGTCGACGCTGGCTGGCGACCTGGTGGAACCATCGCGAAGCACCTCCCGAGCAGGCCGAGGTACTGCGGCTCGAAGCCGGGGCGTCGCTGGCCGTGATCCCCGGGTTGCTCTGCTCGCATCACCAGGAAGGCACGATGAGAATCGCCAGTCTCTAGAGTGAATCGCTTAAGGAGCCGGCTGGCAGGGAATGCTGCAGGTGACCGTCGTGCCGGTTCCCGGTTTGGAATTAACCTGCATCGAGCCGCCAAGTCGATCGACAACAGTTCGCGTCAGGAAGACGCCAAGTCCCATCCCTTTGCCGGTCGCTTTGGTGGTGAAGAACGGCTCGCCGACGCGATCGAGAATGTGCTCCGGCATCCCTTCGCCACGGTCTTCGACAATCAGCTGCAGCCGATTCTGATTCGTTTGCAGCCGCACCTGCACGCGACGATCGGAGGCCGAGGCTTCGATCGCGTTCTTGATCGTCCCTCGCAGTGCCTGAGCCGTGACGTACGGCTCGACATGCACCTGGCACTCCTCGGCTTCCGGAGTCGTCTCGACATCGATGCGATCCTGATCTTTGAGGCCGTCGAGGATCATCTTCAGCAGGTAATCGCCGGAAACATCGATCTTCTTTTCGACACTCCCTTCGCCCGCCTGAGCCGACATGTGATTCAGAATTGCCCGGCATCGGTCGAGCTCTTTGCGAATCGCGGCGACATCTTCGCGGATCTGGGAATCGAGCTTCTGAGTTTCCAGTTCCCGATGCAGTTCTCCGACAATGACCGCGATTGTTCCCAGTGGCGTTGCCAGTTCGTGAGCTGCTCCGGCGGCGAGAGTTCCGAGAGCTTCGAGTTTCTCCCCTCGAATTCGTTTCGCTTCGAGCTGCCGCAGTTCCTCTTCCCGCTTACGCAGTTTGGATGTCACCAGCGTGGTGAAGGACACAATGACCGAAGCACATGTGATGAATGCGACAAAGACCCCGTTATGCGTCAGCGAGATGACGCCTGTCTCTCGAATCGGCCGGAGCAGGACATTCAGGCCCGGAACGAGCAGGGGGGAGTGATCGAATAACAGAAACGCGAAACAGAAGACTGCCAGAAAGTTCAGACACCAGGCGACCAGGGCCGTCAGTTCAATTCCCGCCAGGCAGAGATTGACGAAGAAGAAGATCCAGAACGGGTTGGTCGGGCCTCCGCTGAAATATAGCAGGCAGGTCAACAGGAACAGGTCGAGCGCCATCACGGCGGCGAGCACGTTATGCCAGAGACTCGATCGGACAGGATCGGACGTGGTTCGCCGATACCCCAGATACCAGAACATCAGCACCAGATTGCTGAATGCGGTCACGCTGACGGTAATCAGCAGCGGTTGCACCCGCAGCGGGATCTGAAAGATCTGCCAGACGAACAGAATGGTAAAGAACTGGCCAAGAACAGCGACCCAGCGCAGGTTGATGAACCAGTGGACGCTGATCGCCCCAGGAAAGCGGAGTGTCACCAGAGGCAGATTCCGCTGGGGAGCGACAGGTCCGTCCGTCGGGCCAGACATTTTCGGAGGGTGTTCCATGACAGCCCGTTACTCTTTCAGGCTGTCGATTGCCTCGAAATGGCTCGCGATTCGTTCGTCGAGTTCAGTGTCTTCGACCGAAGGATTCTTGATCATCGGAATCAGGCAGTTGCGGCCGATCCACATGAGTTGCTGCTTGATCGGTTTCGACGAGCCGGCGCCGGCTGCAAGCAGATCTTCAACCTTCTCTTCGATCTCCGGCACGACCTGCTGCTGCATGGCCGTCATCGCGCTCGGGTTACTGGAGCGGAACTGCTGAATCTGGCTGTAGATTTCCCTGAAGCGCACATAGATTTCTTCATCGTCGGTGCCACCCACCATGGACGGCAGGTACATCAACGCCGCCACAAGGACGATCGCCCCGAGAGTAATCATGTGCTTGGGATTCACCGAGACTTCCGGAGCCGAAACGCTGCCGAACATCCCGCCGATTCGTGAGAAGATCGACTCGCCGGAGGACTTGGGCTTCTTTTTCGGCATCGGCCGGGGAGGAACCACTCCGCCAGCAGGAGTCTGTGCCCCATAACCGGTTGTTTCGGGAGGAACGGCGTAGCCTGCGGCCGGCGTCATTCCGACAGCCAGCTGAGTATCATCCGCGTCATCCTCGAACGTCTCCTCAACTGCAGGTTCGACACGATCATCGAGCCAGGCATTGAGTCGATCGGCGATCTGCTGCCGACGGGCGGCTTCCCGCTCTTCTTTTGTTGGTTCTGGTGGAGCATCCTCGATGCTGGCGGCTTCTTGAGCCGCGACCGGCTCCACGGGTTGTTCCGAACGACGCTGGCGGTTCTTCTCGCTTTCGGAGAGAACCCGGTTGATCTGGCCGCCGACCACCTGAATCGCTGCCGGATCGGCCGATTGGGTCTGCTGTTCGCTCGTGACATGGACCCCGCTGCCGAGCTCGAAATCGTCGTCTTCGCTGGTTGTTCCACTCGGGAAGAGACCACCGATCTCATTGGCGGAAATCCACTCGCCCTGAGTGCCATTCCGCAACAGATCCTGCGGGCCGACTTTGCCGGCCATCACCATCTCCACCAGTTCATCGAATGGGAACGGGCCCATCTCATGCCCCAGAACCTGCAAGTACCAGGCATCGGCCGGAGCCTTGGCCACCCGGGGAGCCGCCGCACTGCGATCGATGACAAAGTCGTCGATCGACGGCATTTGCTCATCGTCGTCGGCAGGAACGGGAGCCGGCTGGCTCGATTCCAGCTGAAAGTCATCGATGCTGTCGAAGAACTCCAGCTCGTCGGTCTGGGAGTGTGTCTTGGACGCGGGATCAGTCATGGTTGTTCGGATCGTCGGCGTAGAGGGAGAACAATTCGCGTAAGCAATACCGTCTTAACTTGGGAGTAGCGACCGGTGGCGAGCGGCCTGTCAGGCCTGGGCTTCCTCCGCTACGGAAGGCAGTGCGGCGCCTTCATGGGGGCAGGATGGTCGGTGCGAGCAGCGGCGCGGGACAACCGTCATCATCATGACAGTCGCAGGGCAGGGTTTCAAGAGTTGCTTGCGGGAACTGCAGAGGTTCTCGAATTTACCGTCGTGGTCCACATCGATTGAATCTTCGAGCAGAGCTGGCTCGACCGGTCGAACAGGTCGAGTTCCGAGAAGAACAACATCGCCAGAGCCTGCTGACCCTGCGTGCTGACGCCGTTTCCGTCGCCTGAGATCCACTCCGCCTGCTTCTGTTCCTGCCAGAACTCGGCATGGTCAATCAGCGGGATACCTTCGACAATCGCCACTTCGCGAATCAGATCGGCCAGTTGCAGCAGCGGCGAGATCTCGTCCGACTCTTCGACAACCGGAACGGGCGGCGTCTGGAAGACCGGTTCTGCTCCCTGAGTCCGAATCAACTCGGCCAGTTGCCGCAGGCGTTCTGAATAGTCGAACGGAGTTTCGATGGCCATTTTCGCATCAGCTCGACCGGGCATCAAGAAGACGGCATCGGCTCGACACTGCAGCAGTCCCTGTGTCGTGATCTTGATCAGGTCGTCGATACTGGCTCGCCGCACGCCGGCATTCACAATCAGATCCGGAAAACGGCGGAGTTCCCAGCGGATGCGATGCCGGAACATCTCGACATACCCCGGCTCGCCGTGATATCGCAGCCAGGCGGTTGTGTCATCTCCAACGAACATCCAGACTCGCGACTGCGAATGATGCAGCCAGCTGCGAATACTGTTGAGGCTGTCTCCCCCGACGATCGGCTTCTTATCGAGCAGGTCTTTCAGATCCCGCCTTGGGGCCGCAGGAGTGACCGCCTGCGAAACCTTCGGCCGCACGGCCGGCTTCGCGGGTTCTTCGACGGATTCGGCTGGTTTCCGCGAGGGTTCTGCCGAAGGCTTGTTCTCTTGGACGTGAGCCGCGTGTCGACCCGCATCGTCGAAAATGGAAGCCGGATCCTCGGCGTCGTCGTCCTTCGAAGGATGACCACCGGGGGGAACCATTTCGTACTCGACATCCGGAAAATCGGCCAGAACAGCGGAACCAGTCGCCGAGCCTTTGATCAGCGTGGAAGCCGCCCCGACGATGGAATCGTCGTACGAGAGCTTGCTGGCCATGTACTCGGCCGAGGCGTTCACCAGCTTGACGACTTCGGGGTCGAGCAGGATCTGCTCATCGACATATTCGTCATAAGCGGAGGGATTGGACGCCATATCGCACGAGACAAGCAGCAACCTCCGGCGTCGCGAATAGCGATCCAGTCGCACATGTATCGGTCGATTCGAAGAAGGCACGGGCACTCCGGGAATTGGACAATGAGATTTTCAGCGGATTATCACACAGCAATTCTACCCGCTTGCCAAGCAAAAACCGCCGGAATCAGCCCGATTGGAAAAATCACCCTGACAAACCTTGCGGAACATACCTGTTATGAAGTGCCGGTGACCCCGCGCAACCCGGAATTGCCCAATTTCACGCAAAGGGGTCGAGTCGCAAAGATTCTTAATTGAACAATGGGGTGAGGGCCTGCAGTCGTCCACGGCCCGAAGAATTCTTTCAGACCACGCCCGGTTGAATTCCCCTCACGAAACGGCATTCTCCTGCGGCGTCGCCCCAGACCTCTTGTAGCGGCGGCATCCTGCCGCCGAATGGACAGGGAGTACGGAGAAAGCGAGCCAGGTTGCCCGGTGTTCTTCACTTGCCGAAGATTCGTCGAAAGACTCCACTCGCTTCGAGTGCGAGCCACGCTGATACGGCGGCAGGATGCCGCCGCTACGGGGAGGCTCCACGGTTGTTGGAGACTGGAAATGCGAAGTGTTATCCCGCTCATGGCTCGATGCTTAGACCAACCCCAATCACACGGATGGCCTCGAAAGAGTCTTTCGCGGCGGCGCAGCTGTCGGAGAACGGGGTTGGACGGGGTTCTTGGTGAGAGACTTCACTCACGAAAAGGCGAAGAGTTGCTTTGGATTTTCCCCCTCGCCAAACGGTATTCTCCCACGGCTTCGCCACGCCCCAGGACTCTCGTAGCGGCGGCATCCTGCCGCCGAATGGACGGGGAATACGGCGTAAGCGAGCCAGGTTGCCCGCTGTTCTTCACTTGCCGAAGATTCGTCGAAAGACTCCATTCGCTTCGAGTGCGAGCCACGCTCATACGGCGGCAGGATGCCGCCGCTACGGCAGTTAGGTCGCGTCCTGCCAACTCAGGATGACTTTGCCGGACTTTCCGGAGCGCATCACATCGAACGCTTCCTGAAATTCGGAGTAGTGATATCGGTGCGTGATCACCGGGGTGATGTCGAGGCCGCCCTGGATCATGACGGTCATCTTGTACCAGGTCTCGTACATTTCGCGGCCGTAGATGCCTTTGATCGAGAGCATGTTGAAGACGACTTTGTTCCAGTCGATCGCCATTTCGCCTTCCGGAATGCCGAGCATCGCGATCTTTCCGCCGTGACACATGTTGTCGATCATGTCGTGGAAGGCCCGCGCGTTGCCGGACATCTCGAGTCCGACATCGAAGCCCTCATGCATATTCAGAAGTTTTTGCACATCGGCGAGACTCTCTGAGCGAACGTCAACGACGTGCGTGGCCCCCATTTTCTTCGCCAGCTCAAGCCGCCAGGGGTTCACATCCGTCACGACAACATACCGGGCCCCCGCATACTGACAGACAGCCGCGGCCATGCAGCCAATCGGGCCTGCACCGGTAATCAGCACGTCTTCACCGAGTACGGGAAATGAAAGAGCTGTGTGAACGGCGTTCCCAAATGGATCGAAGATCGAAGCAACGTCCCGGTCGATGGCGTGATCGTGATGCCAGACGTTGGTCATCGGCAACGAGATGTACTCGGCGAAGGCCCCCGGGCGATTCACGCCGATGCCCTTCGTGTCCGCACACAGATGCCGCCGGCCGGCCATGCAGTTGCGACAGCGGCCGCAGACCACGTGTCCTTCCCCACTGACGATGTCGCCCGGGCGAAAGTCGGCCACGTTGGACCCAATCTCGATGATCTCGCCGACGAACTCATGGCCGACCGTCATCGGGACGGGAATTGTTTTCTGCGCCCACTCGTCCCAGTTGTAGATATGCACATCGGTGCCGCAGATTCCCGTACGATCGACGCGAATCAGAACATCGTTGATGCCGATCTTCGGCTCGGGCACATCCTCAAGCCAGAGTCCCTTTTCCCGATGTTTTTTGACGAGTGCTTTCACGTGCGATGTCCTCGATTTGATGCGAAAGGATCCGGTTATTGTAGAAGCCGCCCCGCCGGACTGAGAAGGGAGCCCCTCGTTTCAGTCGTCGCCGCCGCGTATAATGCCCGGTCTGAGCAGTCATCCTCCCGCGAATTCCGAAAAGTAACCCCGCCTCACGTTTTCATGCAGCATCAGCCGAGTAGCCGCCAGAGATTCGAAACCTACCGTCACGATCTCCTTCACCCGGAGCCGAACCGCAAGAAGTCGGGAGGCCGCCGGGAACGATCGGCTGGACGCCTGGTTCTGGAGTTCTTCCGTCTGCTCAAGGGGCATCGTGCGTCGGTCGTGTTCTCTCTGGCGACACTCTCGGTGGCGACCTTGTTCGCATTGTTACCGCCGGTTGGAGTGAAATTCGTTGTCGACTATGTGCTCGGTGACAAACCCATTCCGCCCTCGGTTCCCGAATGGGTGCCGCGAGATCCCTGGCCTTTGCTGCTCGCCATTACACTCACCGTGCTCGGCATCTCAATCATGAAGATGATCCTGCACGTGGTCAGTCGCTGGGAAGCGACCCGCGTCACCAAACTGTTGCAGATGTCGGTCCGCAAGCAGGTCTACGAACACGCCATCCGACTGCCGTTGCACCGCATTCACGAACTCCGCTCCGGCGGGGCAGCCAGCATTCTGCGGCAGGACGCCGGTAGCGTCGGCGATCTTGTTTTCGGCATGCTCTACAACCCGTGGCGAGCCGTCATTCAGTTACTCGGAAGTCTCGCTGTCCTCACCTGGGTGGACTGGCGGCTGCTTGTCGGCGGCACGGTGCTGATTCCGGTCGTCTTCTTTTCTCATCGCACGTGGATCAACCGCATCCGCCCGCAGTTCCGCAAGATCCGGGCTCAACGGGAAGAAGTCGACGCGCTGGCCACCGAATCGTTCGGCGGCATTCGCATTGTACGAGGATTCAGCCAGCAGCGAGCCGAGACGAACCGCATCATGCGCGGCAACCATCTCATGGGGCGACAGGAACTGTATGCCTGGTGGTGGTCGCGATGGATTGAAATCGTCTGGCAGACCATTATTCCGCTGGCTTCAGCCAGCCTGCTGATTTACGGCGGCTATCAGGTGCTGCAGGGGACGCTGACTCTGGGCGATTTGATGATGTTCCTGGTTTATCTACTGATGCTGCTCGATCCGCTGGCGGTGCTCGCGGAAAGTGCGGCTGCGTTTCAGAACAGCCTCTCAGGCCTCGATCGCGTTCTTGATTTGCTGGCCGAACCGCAGGAAATGAGCGAGCACAAAACCGACGACGGCACCGACGTTGCCGAGTGCGCCGGACGCATTACCTTCGAGAACGTCAGTTTCGGCTACCCGGGGGCAGAACAACCCGCGCTCATCGACTGTTCGATTGATGTTCAGCCAGGAGAAACCGTGGCACTGGTCGGCCCGAGTGGAGCTGGCAAGACGACCTTCTGCAATCTCGTCGCCCGCTTTTACGACCCGACCTCCGGGACAATTCGGCTTGATGGGATCGATCTCAAATCGATCGATGTCGAAAGTTACCGCCGGTTGATCGGCATCGTGGAGCAGGACGTCTTTCTGTTCGATGGTTCGGTGGCAGCCAACATCGGCTATGGCCGCCGCGATGCGACGCTCGAAGAAATCCAGGCGGCTGCTCAGGTCGCCAACGCAGCCGAGTTCATCGAAGCACTGCCCAAAGGGTACGACACCGTAATCGGCGAACGGGGTGTCAAACTGAGTGGAGGTCAACGCCAGCGACTGGCCATCGCCCGAGCCGTGCTGGCCGATCCGCGAATTCTCATTCTCGACGAAGCGACCAGCAATCTCGATACCCAGAGCGAACGACTGATCCAGGCCAGCCTCGTCTCACTGATGCAGGACCGCACCTGTTTCGTGATCGCCCATCGCCTCAGCACCATCGTCCATGCCGATCGGATTCTGGTCATGCAGGGCGGCCGGATCATCGAAACCGGGACCCACAACGAACTCATGGCCGCCGACGGACGCTACCGGGAAATGGTCCAGATGCAGATGGAACCCGAATCAGAACTTCTCTCCGAAGACGTCGTCGCTCCATAGTTTCAGGCGGGCTCCCACCTGTCGAGAAGTCTACTGGGGTTGAGTGGTCGTCGTTCATGACAGTCTCCGCGCAACTCGCGTTCGGCAGGCAGAAGCCTGCCTTGCGGTCGATGGCGTCATGCTCCTCACCTTCACGCTGTCTTCACACTGTGTCGTTGATTTGACGATGCTGTCGCGGCATACTGATTCCAAACCGTTCAGATGCCGCTCCATTCAGAAGAAGGCTCCTCTTATGTTTCGTGTCTGTCTTGCGATTGTCGCTCTCTGTCTCACGTCAACAGTGTCTGCAAAGGCGGACGACAAGGCGGCTGGTTTTGCCCGAATGCTGCCCGCCGAGGCTAATACCGTTTCTGTTGTGCATCTGCAGAGGATTCTCGATTCAAGTCGAGGCAAGCGGGAAGGCTGGTCGGAGACACAGGAGCAGCGATTTCTCGATGGACATGTCGGTTTGCCGCCGTGGGTCAATACCTTCGTCATGGGGTCGCTTACCCGTCCCGGCTTGCCCGAAGAAGTCTGGGCGGCTGCCGTGATCGACGTTGCTTCCGGAAAATCACTGCAATCGATCGCCGACGAAGGCAGTCTCTCGGTGACGAAACTGGCCGACTGGCCGGCCGTGCAAACCAGCGGCGGGGCGTTCCTCGTGGAACTGGCCGACAACCATTTGGCCGGATATCGTCCGTCGCATCGTCAGGAAGCCGTCGCCTGGTTGCGAACTCTGAACGGCGATCATCCGACGATCAGCAGCTACCTGATGACCGCAGCCGGGGCCAATGACGACATCGTCATGAGCATCGATCTGAAAGACATGTTTGATGTTCAGTTTGTCGAATCGTACCTGAAGCAGGATGAACGGTTCGCATCGCAGCACGGTTTGATTCCTCGTCTGACGCCGCTCCTTTCCACTCTGCGGGGCGTCACGATGAAGATCGATATCGGAGAGACCTCGCAGTGCGAAGTGATGATCGATTTCGGCGACGATGTCGGGCCTTTGTCCGCCATCGCCAAGACCCTGTTCATCACGGCTGTCGAGGACGCGGGTGCTCATATTGAAGAGTTCCGTCATGCGAAGATTTCAACGCGGGGACAGTCCGTTGCACTCAACTGTGAACTGACGGACGAAAGTGTGATGCGAATTCTGTCGGTGATCGTCCCGCCACGCGTGCCGCAGGAACAGTACGCAGCGAGTCCTGAGCAAACGCCCGAGAAGCCAGCTGAGGAAACAGTCTCAGACGAGGCCCGAGCTGCCCGACGCTATGTGCGAGCCGTCAACGATATGATCAGCGACCTCCGCCGCGCCAGCGAGCGGATCGACAGCTATCAGAAAACCATCGCCTGGCACCAGGCGTATGCCCGCAAGATCGACCAGCTCTCGACCCGAAACGTTCCACAGGAACTGGTCGATATTGGCGCCAAGGTCGCTAACGAGTTCCGTGCTCTCGCTCGTTCACTCACCGGACAGGCTGTGGAAGTCGATGCCCGTAACAAGTCGGTCGTCTACAACTACAACGTCGATCCGGGCTGGTGGTCGGCCAACATCTGGGGCGGAGCCGGCTACAGCCCGACCGTGGTGAAAGTCGACAGCAACCTCGAAGAAGTCCGCGCCAAGCAGGCCGACGCCGTCATTAAAGGGGCCAAAGACCGCGAACAGATCTGGCTGATGATCGAAGAACAATCCCAGGAAATGGACCAGATCCTCGGCGGAATCAAATAGCATTGAGCGCGACTTCGTTGCACCCGTAAGCCCGCTCCGTAGCGGCGGCATCCTGCCGCCGACTGGGCGTGGCTGCGACTTTACGCGAGTGGAGTTCCTAAGCGTGGTGTCTCGAACGTGAAGAACCTCTTTCGACATGGTCCGCTCCGACTGCATTCCTCGTCCCTTCGGCGGCAGGATGCCGCCGCTACGATCGAGACAACGTAGCGAGCGAACCCGGAGGCTGGGATAGCCGCCAGGCGTATCCCAGCTAATCGATGTTCCATGGAAAGACGACTCTCAATCCGGGCTGCCGCATGCTCGAAGCTGAAAAGGCGGATTCGTCCAGGTGGAGGAACATCCGAAGGGTGGCACAGACATTCCTGTCTGTGTGTGATCGACGTTCCATCTCATTCGCTATCGATCAACACAACACGAGGCCATTATTTCCCCGAGTTCCGAGTGGGTTGACTCCGCAGCCAG
The DNA here is from genome assembly GCA_017795105.1 of Planctomycetaceae bacterium. GTDB lineage: Bacteria > Planctomycetota > Planctomycetia > Planctomycetales > Planctomycetaceae > Rubinisphaera. The sequence continues at coordinate 1,710,371 of CP051247.1, read as the reverse complement.
GTTTTCTGTCCACAGACAGGAATGTCTGTGCCACTGACTGAAGTTGACGAGGGTCTCGATTGTACTTCACGGAGCGAGCATAGACGATTTGGCGTGGAAAACCCTGTTGGCGAGACGCCGCTGTTACAGGGGATGCTCAGGCACAGCCTGTTTTGCACGGTTCCGGTTTGGGGACGGGCTGCAGTTCCGGCTCTGGAAGTGGCGTGCTTTCTTCGTTCTCGAAGTCGTGATGTTCACCCAACATTTCCGGATCGATGACCCGAGCCGAGACGATGGCGTAGTGAATCGTTGAGACCAGGGCAGCCGCGGCTGTGGTCATGAACATGGCCTGGAAGCCGACGTGGTCGATGATGGCTCCCAGCAGCGGGGCTGAGAGAACGCCGCCCAGATCGATGAAGCAGAGGACCAGCGTGGTTCCGGTTCCGCGGAATTGCTTCGGGAACGGTTCGGTACCCAGCGAGACGACACACGGGAACAGCAACGCGTGAGCGAAGCCACTGCAGATCGCCGGCAGGGCGAAATGCCATTCCGCGGTGACGTAACACAGTCCGGTGTAGCCGATGGCGTGGCCGATCATCCCGGCGACAATCATTCGGTGACGGCCGTAGACTTTACTTGTGTGCCGCGTGGCGATTCGCACGATGAACGCGGAGATCGCATAAGCCGTGAAGTAGGTCCCCACGCCGCGAAGACCAAGCGAGGTTGCGTAACGGGCGATAAAGACCGACGAACAGGTGAAAGCCATGCCGATCATCATCGCCACGAGCACCACCCATCCCGGCCAGTAGCGGCGGAGCAGGGGAATCGCGGACGGGCTGTCGGTCTGGACTTCGAAGCGTTCGTTGCGGGTGATCGCAAACACGAGGATCAGATACAGCAAGGCCATCACGGCCGAGCTGCCGAACAACGCCCAGTGGCGGACCATGGTATCGGGCGTGAAGGCGAGAATGACGTCGCTCAATTGCGAACCAGTGATCATGCCCAGAAACCCGCTGGAGCCGAGCGTGGCGATCATTTCCGTGCGGCGATGCGGCGGCACCTGATTCTGGATATGCGTCATCGAGCAGGCGAACATTCCGCCGAGGCCGAACGCAAAGAAGGCTCGTCCGAGATACATCGACACGCCCAGCGAAGGCACGCCAATCATCAGGCCGATACCCGCCAGATAAAGCATCGAGCAGGCGAGCCAGAGGGGACGAACGCCGTAACGGTCGATCAACTGCCCGAGGAACAGCCGCCCGAAGAGAGCCCCGATGGTCCCCACGCTCACGATCGTTCCCGCGATCTGTTCGGTTCCGCCCAGCATATTGATCAGGTCGGCGAAGCGAAACGTCAATGCGTTCGCGGAGACCAGGATCAGGTTGGCGATGTAGGCGCCCCAGAAGACTCCGTTGTAGATGCCGGAATCGCCCTCTGGATTGCTGGGACCCGTTTCGGTCTTCGTACCGGTTTCGTCAGTTGTTTCCTCCTGAGAGGAGAACAGACGCGAAATCGGGAAGTTCATGGCAAAAGCAGTTCAACAGGCGAGACAGAGGAAGGTCGACGTCAGGCTAAATCCAGCCCGACGCGGGGATGAGCAGGCTCATGCGAGCTGGATGGCCTTATTCTATGACGGCTGCCGGGACTGGCAACCGGAGAATCTGAGGCATCATTGCATGCGAATCTTCTGATTGGAGGGCGACTTTCGTTCGAACAGCGTGGAAGCAGGTTTTACCGGCTTCGCGGGAGCCAGATGGCGAATGCGCAGTTCGACCGACCGGTTTGAGGATCCCGACCAGGAACCGAAGTAACACACGCTGTCTGCTGGACTCTTTGCGAAGTTCACGAAACAACCCCTCTTCGAAATGAGTGTCACAAGAATGGAGCAGATTCAACGCGACGTCTGAAAGAAGCGGCTCAGCCGCCGAAGGCTCCATATCGCCGCAGCCCCCGCTGCAGCACCACGCGGTTGGCGATGAGCAACACCCCCACCCACGCACATTCGACACCAATTTCCATCCAGAGGTTCTCGGGAGGAATCTTTCCCAGGAAAATTGCAGCCGGAAAGTAGGCCAGATATTTGAACGGCAGGTACTCGATCCAGGCGAAGAGAGAATTCGGCAGCCAGTCGAGCGGGATCATGTGTCCGGACAGGAAGTAGTTGAACATCATGTAAATGAAGAGCAGCGAACTGACTTCCAGAAACCAGAAGCCGATCAGTCCGATCAACGCTTCCAGCAGAAAGCCGACCAGAAATCCGAGGACCAGCGAAAGCCCAAACGCGAGCCAGACTTCCGCGGTGGGCGGATGGGGAAAGAAACTGCGGCAGACGTAAAAGACCACCGCGAACGGAATTGTCGCGATCAGGTAATAGACGAGTTTGTGCGCAACCCGATGCCAGAACAGATACCCCAGCAGATCGATCGGCTGGATCACGTATTTCTTGATGCTGCCATCGCGGATATCGTTGCCAATTCCGCTGGCGAGCCCCGGCATGCTCGAAAACGCGCGGGCCACCATCGCCAGCAGGTAGTAGGCGACCATGTCTTCGTAGCTGTAGCCGTTCAGACTGCCAATCTGATCGGAAGTTCCGATGGCATACACTTTGTGCCAGAGGAAGATCTGCGTGATGATCGGCAGGAAGCGGATGAAGGTCGAGAAGAAGAAGTCGCCCCGGTAGACGAGCCGCTCTTCGACGCAGGTCTTGAAGATGACCCAGCTCGTGTGTGCCGAGGACACACAGTAGTCGCAGCCCTCGTTGAACCAGGAGCGGCGAACCGCAGTCTCCGATTGTGCGGGCGGTCTGGCCATTTCGCTTACCCCGCGACCTTCTGGGAGCGCTGTGCGGAAAACAGTTCAGCGAACACGTCCTCCAGCGGACGGTCGTGAACGGTAATGTCGTCGACTTTATACCGCTCAAGAATCGAAGCCAGGATCTCGGAGACTTTCTCGCGTTCAACTTTTAATTTCGCGGTGCCGAAATCGCTGGCAAGTTGCTCGCCGTATCGACTCAAATCGTCCGGCACGATTCCTTCGCGGAACTGCAGGGCAATCACCTTGAACCGGCTGAAGCGATCGATGAGATTCGTCAGCGATCCATCGTGATGGATAATTCCCTCGTCGATGATGATCACCCGCTTGCAGAGGGATTCAACATCCTTCATGTAGTGGCTCGTCAGGACGACCGTGATCTTCTGCTGTTGCTGGTAGTACTTCAGAAAGTCCTGAACCCGTTTCTGGCTGACGACATCGAGCCCGATCGTTGGCTCATCGAGAAACAGCACGCGGGGATTGTGCAGCAGCGATGCGATCAGTTCCATTCGCATCCGCTCGCCGAGGGAGAGTTCGCGAACCGGCTGGCCGATCAGTTTGCGGACTTCGAGCAGATCGGTCAGCTCATCGACGCGGCGTTCGAACTCGTCGGCCGGGATTTTGTAAATCGCCTGATGCAGTCGAAACGATTCCTGAGCAGGGAGATCCCACCAGAGTTGATTCTTCTGACCCATCACCAGCGAGAAGCGGCGACGGTAAGCATTCTCTCGTTTCCAGGGAACATGGCCAAGCACCGTGGCCTGACCGGACGTCGGGTAGATCAGCCCCGAAAGCAGTTTGAGCGTGGTGGTCTTACCCGCTCCGTTCGGGCCCAGAAAACCGACGATCTCACCCTCATCGATCTTGAAGCTGATCGACTTCACCGCGTCGACGGTGGTGTACTCACGACGAAACAGATGCGTGATCGCCGACCGCAGTCCCTCGTGCTTGCGATAGACGCGGTACTGCTTTCCTAATTCAGAGACATCAATCACAGTCGACATAAATACTCGGGCGATCGTCGGGCTGTTGTGCGGGTTTCATCTAGAGTGTAGGCGGTCCGGCTGCATTGTCCATCGAGGCCTGCCGATGCACCCCGGAAAGTCCGGACGTGTTGAGACGTTGAACCGAAGAAAACACCCGGCCTGACCCGACGCGTCAGCGAGGGACCTCGGTCCAGAAGTGCCTCACTGACGTTTCGGGTTGGGTAGTGAAAGGGCGGTTGTCTGTTGTCATTTCATCGACGTCAAAAGAAAAAGGCAGGTCGCCTGACCTGCCTTTGATTCTGCGTTCAACGCGACGCGATTAGCGACCCTGCACGATCTTCATCTGACGCAGCAGGTTCACGTAGTCCGAGGTAATTTCCAGGACTTCGTCGTTGTAGAAGGTGTCTGGGAAGACACTCTTCTCTTCGTCGTCCTCGCCCTCTTCACCGGTCGTGGCGTCCCCTTCGATCGTCGGGTAAATCTCGTCGGTTTCTTCTTCGAGTTCCCGTTCGGCTCCGAGGACTTCTTCGTTCAGGCTGACCGACTTGCGGTTCTTCCGTTCCACGAGGCGGTCGATCTGAGCTTTCAGCTTGGCGAATTCGTCGCTTTCGGCGATGCGTTCCTTGCTCGACTTCTGCAGTTCGTCAACGATCGGTCCGGAAGTCAAACCGGCGTTGTAGACGCCCTTGGCCCGTTCAATGCGATCGAACTCCAGAGCGTTGTCGAGGAACGACTCGCCCAGGTCCATGTGATCGATTCGCGAAGGCAGCACGATGTCGGAACGGACGCCCCGATTCTGTGTGCTGTCGCCATTGACACGGTAGAACTGCTGGATGGTCAGCTTGAGAGCACCCCGGTCTTCGGCCTGGAACAGACGGAAGCGGAACAGCGGGTCAGCGACCGGCATCACGTTCTGAACGGTTCCTTTGCCGTGAGTGGTGTAGTCACCCACCACGATGCCGCGGTTGTAGTCGACGATCACTCCGGCGAAAATCTCGGAAGCCGAAGCCGACAGACGGTTGCAGATCACAACCAGCGGCCCGTCGTAAGCGACGTCGCTGTTTTCATCATCGTGCGACCGGACGGTGCCGTCGATTTCCTTCACCTGAACGACCGGGCCCTGTTTGATGAACAGACCGGAGACGCCGATGGCTTCGCTCAGAGCTCCACCGCCGTTGTTTCGCAGATCGATGACAACGGCATCAACTCCACCCTGTTTTTCGAAGTCGGCCAGAACCTTGCGGACGTCTTTCTCGGTGCTCTTGAAGTCGCGGTCGCCGTTCTGGGCGCCTGCGAAATCGCGGTAGAAGGACGGAATGTTGATCACGCCGACTTTGGTCGGGCGACCAATCCGATCTTCCAGATCCAGGATCTCGCCTTTGACTTCCTGTTCGTTGAGTTCAATCTTCTGGCGAACCATCTCGTAAATGGCCGGCTCGCCCCCTTCAGCTTTCTTCACCTTCAGGCGAACTTTCGTGCCGCTGGGGCCGCGAATGAGTCGGACAACGTCTTTGAGCTTCATCTCAACGATGTCGACCATCTCGCCTTCTTCCTGACCGACAGCAACAATCTTGTCGCCGGCTTTGAGCCGCTTGTCCTTATCTGCCGCTCCCCCTTTGACGACTTCGGCCACGACGGTGAATCCATCGTCGTAACGCAGCTGCGCTCCGATCCCTTCCAGCGACAGTCGCATGTTGATCTGGAAATCTTCCAGCGTCTGTGGCGACATGTAGCTCGAGTGCGGGTCGAAAGATCGCGTCAGAGCCGAGAGATACATTTCAGTGATCTCGTGCTCATCGGTCAGCTTCAGGTTCTTCGCGATCGTGCGGTAACGACGATGCAGCTGTTCGCGAGCATCTTCCAGCGTGTTGTCTTCGAGCTTCAGGTCGAGCAGTTCGTACTTGATTCGCTTGCGCCAGCGTTCGGCTCGTTCTTCCGCCGTGCCCCAGTCGACCACATCCGGATCGACGGTGATTTCTTCATCGACGGTGAAATCGAACTCCTGGTCAATCAGCTTCTGAGCGTGATCGGTCTGTTGTTCGACCAGTTCGAGATAACGGCTGAAGACTTCCTTGGCGAACGAGATGTCGCCGTTCTTCAGCTTGTCGTCGAGTTCGTTCTGGCGATTCTTCCAGCCGTCGATATCCGACTTCAGGAAGTAGAGTTTATTCGGGTCGAGGTCTTCCAGATACCGCATGAACAGGCTCTGGGAGATCCGATCGTCAATCTTTTCCTGGTTGATGTGGGACCGCTCGATCATTTTGCAGACGAGCTTTGCAGTGTCGCCATCTGTCGTCGACGCATTCGTTGTAAATTGCTGAGCACCAATGGTCGTGGCGATCAGACACACCCCGAAAAGAGAGAGGACCGCAATGCGTCGGAAGAGTGGCGATTTCATAAGAGATTCCCACGAGAATTTATTGGATGATTTCATGGCAAAAAAGCCGAACCAGCTGTCCTCAAATGCATCGCTTCAATGGCGACACGGCCCGAGCGGACTGCAATAGCGAAGACACGTACAGAAAGGGGAATCGAGCGATCACCATCCTGGTGATTCTTGTGGCGGCGATCTCCTCCCTGACGCTGATCTCCCCGACAATCCTAGCGGATCGGCCCCATCGCGGCAATATGCAGATTCTTGAATCGGTCCGGGAACACGCGGCGCTGTGTTTCCCGAGACCCTTGTCGTGCAAGATCTTGCACCATTGCGGTCATTCTGGCCGTTAGTCCAGAACCACGGCCGTTCCGCTCGCTGAAACCATCATCATTCCGTTCTGGGCTCCGAGAAACTCGTAATCGATATCGATCCCGACCACGGCGTTCGCTCCGAGCTCGGAAGCCTGCTGTTCCATTTCCCGCAGAGCCGTCAGCCGGGCATCCTGCAGCACGCGCTCGTAGGAGCCGGATCGGCCGCCGACCAGATCGCGGATGCTGGCGAAGAAGTCACGAAAGACATTGGCGCCGAGAATCGCTTCTCCAGTGACGACACCTCGATATTCACGAATCGAATGGCCTTCAACAGTGGGGGTTGTGGTCGAGAGCATGATGATATCCTTAATTTCAGGGAACTTCGAAGATGCGAGTGTGTCGAATTCGACGGGGTCAAGTTTCTCCTCAACGGCTGGAAACAGCGACGGATCACGCGGAATCCGTTTTCAATCTCGCCGTTTGGCACGTTTCTGCCCGTTCATTACAATCAGCGCCGGAATTACCTTTAGAACTCGAGGAACAGTATGTCCCGGCGGATCCTAGTCACAGCAGCGCTCCCGTACGCCAACGGCCACATTCATATCGGGCATCTGGTCGAGTATGTCCAGACCGATATCTGGGTCCGCTTTCAGAAGCTCCGAGGGCATGAGTGCCTGTTCATGTGTGCTGATGACACGCACGGCACTGCGATCATGATTCGCGCGCGGCAGGAAGGCCGCAGTGAAGAGGAACTGATCCACGAAATGCGGGAAGCCCATCTGCAGGACTTCACCGACTTCCGGATCGAGTTCGACAACTACGGCAGCACCAACAGTGCCGAGAACAAAGAGCTCTGCAGCCGGATCTGGGTCGCACTCCGTGATGCCGGCCTGGTCTCCGAACGCGAAGTCACTCAGCTCTTCGATACCGAAGCCGGGACCTTTCTGGCCGACCGCTTCGTGAAGGGAACCTGCCCGAAATGCAAGGCAGAGAATCAGTACGGCGACAACTGCGAAGTCTGCGGCTCCACCTACAGCCCAAGCGAAGTTCTCAACCCCGTCTCGACGCTGTCCGGTACCACGCCGGAAGTGCGTTCGGCTCCGCACCTGTTCGTGAACATCGAAAACCTGCACGACTTCCTCGACGAATGGACGCAGACCGGAGACCATCTGCAGCCGGAAGTGCGGAACTATCTCAAAGGACAGTTTCTGTCTGAACCGCTTCGCGACTGGGATGTCTCGCGGCCCGCTCCCTATTTCGGCTTCGAAATTCCGGACTCGCCGGGCAATTACTGGTACGTCTGGTTCGATGCTCCGATCGGCTACATCGCTTCGACCTGGCAGTGGTGCAAGGAGAACGATCATGGTCTGTCGCGTTACTGGCAGAGCAACGACACCGAGATTCATCACTTCATCGGCAAGGACATCACGTATTTCCACACGCTGTTCTGGCCCGCCATGCTCAAGACGGCCGGCTTTAACCTGCCGACGAAGGTGCACATCCACGGCTTCCTGAACGTCAATGGCGAGAAGATGTCGAAGAGCCGCGGGACCTTTATCAAGGCCCGCACGTATCTCAATCATCTCGATCCGGCCTGCTTCCGATACTTCATCGCGTCCAAGCTGGCCGATGGCCTCGACGACATCGACCTGAATCTGCAGGAGTTCATCGACAAGATCAACGCCGACCTTGTCGGGAAGCTGGTTAACATTGCCAGCCGCAGCGCGAAGTTCATCTCGGGCGGAAACCTGAGCGACAGCTACCCCGATGACGGCGGGCTGTTCGAGCAGGGCATCGCAGCTGGGGAGAAGATCGCCGAGTGTTACGAGAACTGTCAGTATTCGCAGGCGATGAGAGAAATCATGGTGCTGGCTGAAGCGGCGAACAAGTTCGTTGAAGACCGGCAGCCGTGGGTGCTGAGAAAGGACCCGGAAAAACAGCAGGAACTGCGGGATGTCTGCACGATCGCACTGAATCTGTTTCGGCAGATCGTGCTTTACATTTCGCCAGTGCTGCCCGATCTGGCCATGAAGACGGGCGAGTTACTCAACGATGAACTGACCAGCTGGGAGCAGACGAAGACACCGCTGCTCGGCTCGCCGGTCAACAAATTTATTCACATGATGAAACGTATTGAACAGGAACAGGTTGCAAGCATGATTGAAGAAAGTCGCGAAGGTCAGGAAGAAGTCGCCGCCCCGGAACAACAGTGGGACGATTCGGCTCAGCCGCTGGAAGACGAACCGATGGCCGGCGAATGCACGATCGACGACTTCGCCAAAGTCGACCTCCGCGTGGCCCGAATCATTGAAGCTCACCACGTCGAAGGAGCCGACAAGTTGCTGCAGTTGACTCTCAGCCTGGGAGGCGACAATCGCCGCAACGTCTTCGCCGGCATCAAAGCCGCCTACAGCCCGGAAGAACTGATCGGTCGCCTTGTCGTCTGCGTCGCCAACCTCAAGCCCCGCAAAATGCGGTTCGGCCTGAGCGAAGGCATGGTCTGCGCCTCCGGCCCCGGCGGTAAAGACGTCTTCCTGCTGACCCCAGACAGCGGAGCCCAACCGGGACAACGCGTGCATTGATCATTCGGGATCCAACGTGAAGAAAGGCCGCTCGTTTTCGGGCGGCCTTTTTCTTTTGAACGGATGGCCCAGACGCGTGCGTCTGGGTGACGAAGTCACAGGAAGCAGGTATCAGACGCTGAACATGTCATGAGATTTTCGCGTATTACCTCTCGGAAGGATCAAGGTTATTCGCTTGAACAACGTCGGTGACCGACCTCTTGTGATTGCATCACCCAGACGTACACGTCTGGGCCATCCATGGGAACTCGAAGCGAACTCTACTCCAGCGCCTTCAGGCGTTCATCGGCTTTGGCCGACGCTTTTTCCATCACGTCGCTGATATTGACCGTTTTGTAGCCCTGACGTTTGCATTCGTCGGCGGCTTCCATGAAGGCGTAGATCTGCAGGGTTTCTTCCTTGCTGACCGGCGGTTCGCCCGACTTGAAGAAGGCGATGATCTCTTTCAGCAGCGGTTCGTAGCCACTGAAGCTGCCGATGGGGCGGGCGCCTTTGGTGCCGAAAGCGGTGCCGCCGTAACCACCCATGTATTTGCCGTCCTTACCGCGACGACCGCGGAAGGTGCCGATGCGGCCGTCGGACCAGGTGCCGACGACGACATCACAGACGTCGGTATGCACGCGGGTCACGGTTTCGCAGCCGGGGCCCATCACGGTGAAGAGCGTCTCGCAGCCGTGGATGCCGTACCAGAACAGATCCGGATGCGTCGGCTCCAGCGGGCAGGGGCTGAAGGCATCGCAGCCGAGAACGTCGCCGATGGCTCCATTCACAATCTCTTGAGCGCCGGTCGTGTAGCGGAGAGACGACGACGTGAACAGCGGGACGTCGTACTTCTCGGCGGCTTTGTAGATCGCGATCGCATCGGCCAGCGACCCGGCGACGGGCTTGTCGACGAAGACCGGCTTGCCGGCTTTCAGCACGGGCAGAACCTGTTCGAGGTGCGGGCGGCCGTCGTTGGTTTCGAGCAGGACGGCGTCGACCTTTTCGATGAGAGCGGGGATCGAGTCAACGATTTCGACGCCATGCTTTTTGACGTCTTCGGTGTATTGCGGAACGCGGCTCACGCTCGATTCGATATCCGGGCTGCCTTTCGGATAGGCGGCCACGACGCGGCAGCCGGCGAACTCGGGCAGAGGATTTTCACTGTTGAGCGTGCGGGTGAAATGAACGGCGTGCGAGGTATCCAGTCCGATGATGCCGATGCGTAACACGTCGCCCGAATCCCCTTTTTGATCTGCAGCCACAGATGTTCGCGGTGAAAGTGAGCCGATGGTCGAAGCGAAAACCAGCAGCGAGAAAATCGCACAGAATCCCAGGTGTTGTCTCATGGAAGGGCCTTTCACAGGAGGGCTCTCACGAACCTGACGCAGATCAGACGCGGACGTGTTCCGCACGTTTGCAGCAGAGTCGAGAAGAGCCGATTCGGGGAGGGATCGGATTGTCAGCTGAGTTTGTCGAGCGCTCCGGTGCTGTCTCCGAAGGTCTTGTGGTCCAGACCATGCTGTTGTTGAAGCATGGTCAGATACAGATTACACAGCGGCGTGTCTTTTTCATACCGGACGCGGCGTCCCGGACGGACAAATCCGTTTCCGCGGCCTGCCAGAATGATCGGCAGGTTGTGGTTGTCGTGGCTGTTTCCGTCCCTTAGCGTGGAGCCGAACATCACCAGACTGTGATCGAGCAGGGTGCCGCCCGCTTCTGGAAGCGATTTCATTTTCTCAAGTACATACGCAAGTTGATCGAAGTGCCAGGTGCCGATTTTCTCGTACTGCAGCAGCTTGTCTTCTTCGTTGCGGTGATGCGACAACCCGTGGAAGCTGCCGTTGACTCCGTCAATAAATGAGAAGTTTCGCCCGGTCTGCGCGTTGCCGAACATGAAGGTCCCAACGCGCGTGGTGTCGGTCCAAAAGGCGAGCACCATGATGTCGAGCATCAGACGGACATGCTCGATGTGCTGTTCCGGGACGCCGGCCTTCGGCCGCTTCACATCGAAGCTGTTGTCGTTGATCCACCGCTTCTGAGGCTTGAGCGAAGTTTCGATGCGACGCTCAATTGAACGGACCGATTCCAGATACTCATCGAGCTTGGCCCGGTCGCTGACCCCGACCTGATTACGGAGCGACTTTGCATCTTCACGAACAAGGTCGAGCACGCTGAGATCATCGCGAGCCAGAGACTTCCGCACTTCGGGATGCTGCGTGGTGAAGCCTGACAAAACCGGTGTCGCCGGTCCGGTGCGGAACAGTCGGTCGAAGGCGAGCTGCGGAATGATTTCTTTGGGCACCGGCGTGTGAGGGTCGCGCCACGCAATGTGCGAACCGTAAATGCGAGTGAAGCCGCCGCCGACGTTGTCCACTCCGGTATAGGCTTCGTCGACACCAAGTTCGAAGGAGGGGAGGGGCGTTCCCTGTCCCACCGTGGAGGCCAGCACCTGATCGACCGAAATGCCACCGGTGTCCATGTCGCGGCCTGAGGTGCGAACGACATACCCACCCGAAAGAAACGCCGGCACTTTCGGCCAGTGCCCGTTACGGCCCGAGGTCTGTTCGTTCCACAGATTCTCCAGCAGCGTGATCTCACTCTTCACGTTCTTCAACGAAGCGAGCATCGGCGTCAATTCGAACTGCTCATCATCGCCCGGCGGCGTGTAGTGATCGGGACGGACGCCGTTGGGCATGAACAGAAACGCGTTGCGGACCGGCGGCTTTTCGAGTTTCTCTTCGGCATTGAGAGCCGGGACCATGGCGTCGAGAAATGGAAGACCGAGGGCGGCTCCTGCTCCACGAAGAACGGTGCGGCGGGACAGACGTTTGCGGAAGATCGGGACCATGGCAATTCCTCCAGCCCGGTGGGGGCACGTGGGAGATCGCTGAATGAGGCAGCGCCGTGTTGGATATTCTGTTGCAGCAGTTTCCATCATCGGCAGACGATGGTCCTGTCAGCAGGCGGGGTGAGGGGCGGGGAACCCACTCGACTTCTGGCCGTGGTATGATTTTGAAGCCGGTTTGATATAGTGCAAAGCTGCTCCGGGCAGGCTCGAGCCGCCCGTTGACTCTATCATATCATCGCACGCAAATACATTGAATCTCAAAAAGGAATGCCATGTCGGAAAAGACTGCCGTGGAACAGGTGCTGGTCGTGCCGACTCTGCTTTTTCATGAAGTCGGTCACTTTCAGGGGTTCATGGCCAATACTGAGCCGTACATGAAAACCCTGCTCGATCCGATGCACACCTCGTATCGCCCTCGCGACGAGATGGAGCAGGACCCGAGTTACAAGCAGCTCATTCCATACTGCATCTTCATGTGCGATGGTCAGGTGTACAATTATCGCCGGGGGACTGCTCAGGGCGAAGCCCGTCTTCACAGCAAGCGTTCGGTCGGCGTGGGGGGACACATTTCCACCCTCGACGAGAACGAATCGGAACACGCGTATATCGTCGGGATGCGGCGCGAAATCGATGAGGAAATCGAGATTCAGGCCGAATACACCCAGCGTCTGGTCGGCTTGATCAACGACGACATCACCGAAGTGGGGAAGGTCCATTTGGGGATTGTTCACGTGTTTGAGGTGAATAAGCCGCAAGTTTCGCCCAAAGAAGCGTCGATGATAGAGACAGGATTTACCTCCCCAGCGGAGTTATTGGAACAATACGACCAGTTTGAGACGTGGTCGCAGATCTGTATCGATGCCCTGTTCCGCGACAAATCGGGAGGAAACGCACTCAAGGGAGTCGTGTAGCGACTGAATTCTCCGTCGCCCCGCGGCTCGATTCGAAATGATTTCGAGAAATCGACCGGGCAATGGAGTGTCCCATGCGGCGTGAACATCACAGCGTTCTGATGGCTCTGGCCCTGATGTGTACAGCATCATCAGGAGCCGCTTACGCGCAGTCGAGCGCTTTCCCGGCGTACTATCCCGCGAAATCGACGCAGGAGACGCCCGTTCGCACGGTTTCCGATCGGTTTCCGTCCGCGGAACCTGCTCCGGCCGTGACTCCCGCGGCGTCGAACAAGTTCCCCACGGGGGAACCGGAAACCGCCCAGGCAGTTCCCAAGCCGTCGTTCCCTGTCGATGCCGAACCGATGGCGGAATTGCCCGAAGCTCCCGAAGGTCGTGTCACGTTTCAGGAACTCGGCAAACTGTTGGCCGAGATGAACCTGACTCCGGTCGAAAGTGGCCGGCAGTACGACCTGCAGTACAAAGCGGAACTCGACGAGCAGGAAATCGAACTCTACTTTTCGCTACGGCTCAGCAACGATCAGTCCAAGGTTCGCGTCCGCGCCTGGCTCGATCCGCTGCCGGAAGGCAAGATCTCTGAAGAGCATCTGCTTGAACTCCTGGCCGCCAGTGCCGAGATGGATTCCGGCCTGCACTTCGCTTACAGCAAGGACACCCGCCGGTTTCTGCTCGAGAAAGTCATCCCGAGCAAAGGCGTGACGAAGAGTGAACTCGACGCCGCCATGCACGGCGTCTCTCAGGAAGTCGCCAACACCTGGCTGCTCTGGGCAACTTCAGAATGGTCCTCGGACAAAGCTCCGGTGACCCGCGAAGCCGAACTCGACTCCCGCTCGATCATCCAGGGAGACCAGTTCGAGATGCCGATCCGGCGCTAACTCGGCATCCGAATGAATCACGAAATCCAACGGCGGCTTCAAGCCGCCGTTTTTCGTTGGTTCCGTCCCGCAACAACTCCCATCCACCAAAGGATGGCCCAGAGATTTGTCTCTGGGTGGCGAAGCCACAAGCGGCTTGTCCTCAGCGTGATTTGAATAGTCGACGTCGCCTGCACTCGGAGGTCCTGCTCTTGGGATCTAAGGGGGAATAATCTCAGCTATTCGTCACATCCCGATTGCTTATTGCTCCGCAATCCGGAGGGAAACTTTCGGACCATCCCTGACGGGGGAGCATGTCGCAAACGGTAATCATTCCCGTTCGGTCAGGAGTCCACTCCAGTCAATGCGAACAGCCCGGCCTGAAATCAGGCCGGGCTGTTCTTCTTCAGAGGGGAGTGTCAGTCAGCGGTTTATTCAAATTCGGCTTTGGGGCGTTCCGGACGATCGCCGCCTTCACCGCGAGGGCGGTCGCCGTCACGAGGACCGCGTCCCCCTTCGCCACCGCGTCCGCCACCCTGACGGAAGCGATCGAACATCTGCTGCATTTCGGTGGCATCAACGAAGCCATCGGAGTTCGTGTCGATTCGGTCGAAGCCTTCCCGCATCCGTTCCGGAGCTTCTTCCTTACTGATTTTGCCGTCGCCGTCCTTGTCCATTTCCTTGATGCGATCAGCCATGCTCATGTTGGCCTGCTGGCGGAAACGTTCCATCATCTGCTGCATGTCGGTTTCATCGATGAAACCGTCGCCATTGGCGTCCATGCGATCGAAGTTCTCACGCATGCGTTCCGGGGCCTCATCTTTGCTGATTTTGCCGTCCTGGTTCTGGTCGAACTGGCTGAGCATGTTGCCAAAGCCGCCGGGACCACCAGGACCGCCGCCGAAGCCACCGCGTCCACCCGGGCGACCATCGCGGGGCCGATCGAACTCTTCTCCAGACAGGACGCCATCATTGTTAGTGTCGAGTGACTTGAGCGCTTTGGTGGCATTGGCAATCTCTTCAGCCGAGAGCTGACCATCGCCGTTGGCATCGAGAGCACGAATGATCGGCGGAGGTTCGGGACGCCCATCGCGTCCGCCAAAGCCCCGGCCATCGCCGCGGCGATCTCCTTCGCGACGCTCTCCATCCCGCGGTCGGTCTCCCTCCCGAGGACGATCTCCCGGACGCCCATCGCGATCGCCCTCGCGGGGCGGACCACCCTGAGGCGGTTGAGCCACGACCAGTGAGGTACTCAGCAGAGCGGCGATCAGGCTGCCGCCCAGGATTGTCTTACGCATCTTCGTCTCCTGTTTTATCTCATGAACCCGAACGAGGGGAGCAGTTCGTGAATCGCTCAGCGGTGTCTCAGCGATGCTGCTGATTCAATAAACCCCGGCAGCTGCACCCGGGTTTCGCAAAAACCCGCACATTTCGTGCATCGTCGATTCCACGACTCGGTCAATGAGCGAACGGACGCCCGGCTCCAGCCGATTCGGAAGCATTCGCCGTTGCATTGAGGATCGAAATCTCGACAATTGGGAATGCGCGGCTGAAGCCCGCTCGATGGCGGAACCTTGAGATCAGACCCTCGGAGCAGGGGACCCGGAATGTCCGAATCCAAAGAGCGACGCTCGGAAGGCGTTGCCTGGCCGCTGATGATTCTCTTCGGGATGGCCGCAATTTACTTTGGCGTCTTTGCTGCGATTGCCATCGATGAACTCGTGCTGAGAACGTACTTCATCAGCCAGAACATTCCGCTGGGCCCCAGGGGGGAAGAATTCCTGGTCACAATCTACTGGCCGATCCTGAAGCTGTTCCGCATCATGTGACGCCATTCTGGCTTCTCGGGTCAGAAATCGCCCGATACGAAGGCTCCGGACACCCACGCTTGCAGGGCAGGCTCCCGCCCGCCGCTCGTGGACCTCGAATGAGACGTTCCTGGATCAACTGAAGTGGGGGCAACGGCAGGCGAAGGTCCGTCCTGCGAATCTTTTCCCAGTCAACTGGTGCGACCTTAGTTCTTCAGGTCGTACTCTTTGATCTTCCGGTACAGCGTTCGTTCGCCGATGCCGAGCATCGAGGCCGCCTCTTCGCGTTTCCCACCGGTCAACTCCAGCGCCTGTTCGATGTAATACTTCTCGACATCCCGAAGCTGACGTCCGACGAGCTGGTCCGCTCCTGCGATCTCGCTGCCGGCTTTCTCGGTTTCTTCTTTCTCAAGCCAGCCTTCCGGAACAATCTCTTCGGGCAGGTCATCGACATCGAGCACGCCGTCGGTATCGAGGAGCACCATCCGTTCCACGGCATTTCGCAGCTGGCGAATATTTCCGGGCCATTCGTAGTTCATCATCGCCTGGCGAGCTGCCCGGGAGGGGCCGGTCACTTCCTTGTCGTACCGCTTGCAGTTGTCTTTGACGAAATGGTCAATCAACAATGGGATATCGACCCGACGTTCCCGCAAGGGCGGCAGGTAGATCGTAATCACCTGCATTCGATAATACAGATCGCGACGGAACGTCCCTTTTTCAACCATCTCCTGCAGCGGAGCATTGGTTGCCGCGACCAGGCGAACGTTGATCGTCTTCTCTTCATTGGTTCCGAGCCGCGTGATCTTCCGGTCTTCGAGCACACGCAGCAGTTTGATCTGCGTATCCATCGGCATCTCGCCGACTTCATCGAGAAACAGCGTCCCGCCGATCGCGTATTCGAATTTGCCGATTCGCTTGGTCGAAGCCCCAGTAAACGCCCCCGGTTCGTGTCCAAACAGTTCACTTTCCAGAATGCTTTCCGGAAGGGCCGAGATGTTCAGCGGCACGAACGGCTTGTTTTTGCGGTCGCTGTTCTGATGGATGGCTCGGGCGACGAGTTCTTTCCCGGTTCCGCTTTCCCCCTGAATGAGCACGGTCGCATCGGTCGGAGCGACGTTCTTCAGCTTCTCGATGACCTTGTGCATCGCCGGGCTGTTGCCGATCACGCCCTCGAAACCGAACTTCTCATCGAGCCGCTTGTTCAGTTCTGCATTGCGGCGAATGAGCCGGACCCGCGTCGCCGCTTTTTCGACTGCCTTACGCAGCTCATGAATATCCAGCGGCTTGGTGAGGTACGTGTACGCTCCTCCCTGCATGGCAGCCACAGCCGAGTTAATCGTCCCGTGACCGGTCAGCAGAATCACCTCTGCATCGGGAAGCTCGTTCTTGGTCCGTTCGAGGATGTCGAGGCCGTCGTACTCATCCATCATCAGGTCGGTCACGACGACATCGTAGTTCTCGCTCTCGATCAACTCGATGGCGTTGCGGCTCTCGCTGCAAACGGTGCAGTCGCAATTGATCTGCTTCAGGGCGTCCGCGACGGCCTGGGCGTGCGGTTCATCGTCATCGACGACCAGCACACGGATCGAAAAGCGATTCAGATCTGTCGTATCAGCTGGCATGCGAGCAAGCTTGTCTGGTCAGAAGTGCTCCCGCCGTCGTTCCGCACGGGCAGGATTTCGAAAAATGATTCTTGGAGTCTATTTGCTCTGATGAGCCGCCTCAGCCATGCTGCGGGCTAAGGTTTCAATCTCGTCCAGCACGGCACCGAACGACATCTCTCCATCAGCCGATTTCTGCAGCGATTTCACGATGCCGGAGCCGACAATGGCTCCATCGGCGACATCCCGCAGCGGATCCAGATGCTCCGGCTTGCTGATCCCGAATCCGACCACCAGCGGCGTCTCGGTCTGTTCCTTGAGCTGGCGAAGCTGGGTGATCAACCCTTCGGCGATACTGGACCGTTCTCCGGTCGTTCCCGCCACAGCAATGCAGTAGATGAAACCGCTCGAATTGGCGACGATTTCCTTCGTGCGAGCCGGCGTCGTGGTCGGAGCGAGCAACTGAATCAGATCCATCCCGGCTGCTCGAATCTGTCCCGACAGTTCGGCCGCTTCTTCAGCAGGCAAATCGGGAACAATGAATCCACTGAAGCCGGCTTCTCTGGCCTGTTCCAGGAACCGTTCCGTGCCGTGCCGGAAAATGATGGCGAACGACACCATGGCGATCAGCGGCGGCAATCCTTCCGCTTTCATGCTGCCCACCAGGTCGAAAATGCCGTCGACAGTTACCTTTCCGGTGAGAGCCCGGGTATAAGAGGCCTGAATGACCGGGCCATCGGCAATCGGATCGCTGTAGGGAAAACCGATCTCGATCGCATCGGCTCCGGCTTCGGCGAGCCGCTTGAGCAGTTTCCGCGTCCCTTCCAGGTCCGGATCCCCGGCTGCGATGAACGGCAGGAATGCCAATTGCCCCTGAGCGCGTCGCTCCCGGAAAACAGCCTCAATGGGGGAACTCGTCTGCGTCATGGAACAAAAGTTCTGAATCTAAGGACAGGGGCTTGGGGCCGGACATTCAATACGGGGTGGAAGAACGGTTATCGAGCATCGACACCCAAAAATCAAGCCTCGTCCCGCCTCCCGGGCACCGAGCGGGCCTTTCTCCCGGAAGACCCGCTCATTTTTCCCAACCGGGCGAACTCTGCCCCCGCCAGCGGGTCTGTTCCGAAAGAGCCGTGCGGTTTTTCGTCAACTTTCTTGACGAACGGCTCCCGGCAAAGTAACTTTCCCCCATCAGCCCACCGGCTGACCCAACCGGTCCTGTAGCTCAGTTGGTTAGAGCGCTTGCTTGACATGCAAGAGGTCACAGATTCGAGTTCTGTCAGGACCACTTTTTAAAAGCCGCACCTCGCTTGGGGTTGCGGCTTTTTTTGTGCGCGGAATTCAGTTGGGAGTGGTGATCGGGGGTCGTTGAAGGTCAAACAACGGGGGCGGTGTTTTAAGCTCCCGATGATCGGGGTTTGGCTCGTTGAGTTACGACTGGCGGCCGGACGGATCGTCGCGTTGCTCTTTCGGAACGGCGACGGCAGGGACCGGGCGAGCGAGAACTGATCGACGAATAGGGGCCCTTAATACCAGTTGGAAAGCCAACCGGTTCTGGCGCTTTCGAATTTCAGAAAGTCCATCCCGGCCAAGCACTTCGGAATTGAGAAACTGGCCCCATGGGCGAGAAGCATCACCGCCTTTGTCATTGAAGATCGAACGACAAGTATTAGGGCCGAAGGTCGCTGGCGTCGGTTCGGCTGATGATTGTTCAGCGTCTCGCATCCGTTCGTTCAGGCCAGAGCGTTGCGAGGCTGGCGATGAGGGTGAGGAGCAGGATCGCGGCGGAGACAGGCCAGAATTCAAAGCGGGCTTTGCCGGAGAAGGTCTGGAGGATGCCGAACAGGGTGAAGCCGGTGGTGAGGACTGTTCCGGACTGAACAACTCTGAGTCGGGTTGATTGGGCAGCGTTCATCAACCGGGCCAAAACAACGAGCAGAGGGAGAAGTTGAATGGCGTGAAGGGGGATTCCGTGCGGGAACTTTAAGACGCCGCGCTGGCCGAATATGCCCGGCGATCCCCCGGCTGCGAGTGATTGATAGCCGAAATACGTGATCGCGAAGCCGAGAAGGCAGCCGAGCACGAGCATCAGCATGCCTGCACGGATCGCAAACTTCATGGCCGGCGTCGTGTCGAGTTTTCCCCACACACGCACGGTCAGATACACGATGACGATTGTCGCGAACGTGATCAGGACTTCGATGATCGTCAGGATCGTGGCGTCGATGGGGGTACTTCGATTGAAGTGGGACGCGACGCCGCGCCATTGCTGCAGGCTGATCAGGAAAACCTCGATCGTCAGCGCGACGGCGAAGGCAACGAGCAGGGGGCCGTCCGCACGAAGCATGCGAATCTTTGAACAGACCCAGGCGATCGAAGCCACGGTGACCCCGGTTGAAATACCGAACAGAATCGGCTTTCGCCAGGAGACATCGCCGGACCATTCCGTTCCGCTCAAAAGCCAGATCGGGACGTGCAGCAGGCCGGAGCCTATCAGGGCGATCCCGACTCCGTAGGCAAAACGAATCGATTTGGATGGTTTCCCGGACGCCATTTGTGGTTCAATGGAGGGCAATCAATCTCCGAACTGAATGGCGAATATTCCCGCAACAATCGCCTTCGCGATACGGGAAGAGTGGTCGATCGAAGAGATCCCCCCGTAAGGGACGATAGCCTGGAAGGTCAGATTTCCAAGACCTGAAGGGATTGTCTTGCGAATCCGCTGAACCTTGAAGAACTGAGTCACGTTCGTCTCAGGGTATGCTTGTGCAGGAATGGTCTGAATCTCTCCTCTCACCAAGGTCTGTTCCGTCATGATTGATCAGGGATCACCGGCTCCCGTGAAGAGTTTGTCGCTGCAGGAGTTTGAGTACGAGATCATCGAACTTCCTCGCGGAACGTTGCGGCGGTTCGTTTACCAGAACGGCGATCGCTTTGAGGAGTACACCTCGCATGCGAGCTTCGCGGGGCTGCCGCTCTATCATCGGACGTCCGGCCGGATGCCCGAAACGGGACGCTCGAAGACGGCTCAGGGAGTGATTGCGATCGGGCGAAAAGCGTGCGGCATTCTGGCGATCGGGCAGATGGCGTTTGGGGTTGTCACGATCGGACAGCTTTCCGTCGGGATGCTGTTTGGCATCGGTCAGGCGGCGACGGGGATGATTGCAATCGGTCAGCTCGGAATCGCCGGCCTCTTTTCGCTTTCTCAAATCGGCCTCGCCTCCCGCGTGATCGCTCAGGTGGGGCTCGGTCGCTACGTGCTTGCACAGATTGGATACGGCGAGCACGTCTGGGATATGCGAAATGGCGTTGATCCGCAGGTACAGCAGGAGTTCAGCTGGCTTCTAGATCTGTTCTGATTCAGACAACGGCCGCTCGCTGACCGATCGTATTCTCGTAAACTTCGATCGCTTCGTCGACGGTTCGCATGGAATCTAAATCGAACGAGTCGCCGTAATGCAGATTGTAAAGGAGCTGCGTGATTTCTTTCGATTTGCCGCGGAATCCGGTGACGAGCGACGACGCCGGTCGCTTCACGTTGAAGATACCAGGCGCCTGAAGCCGTTCTGCGACGCGGACGCGAGCAGCGGTCGTGGGGTGGGAGGCGAACCAGCTCGATTGTTCTTTCTTGATGATCTTCTTCGCTTTCTTCGCGATGCGAGGATCGGTGTTGGCGATGGCCGTCATGAATTCCGGAAAGTTGTTCGGCAGGTGATCGCCGCGAAGTGTGTTGAAGGCCAGATCGCCGGCAATGTGCTGGGCCAGGCTCAGCTCAATTAACCGTCGGGACGTCGCCTCGAACACTTCAGAGCCGACGATGCCGATTCCATAACGGTCGGCGTCGTATTCCATGCGTCGCATCAGCGTGCAGCTGACGCCGTGGCCGATCATCATCAGGCACCAGAGGACGATCTTGCCGAAGCCGACAAGCAGAAACGTGAAGAAGCCAAAGAGTACGACCAGCACGTTGCCGTCTTCATCGTGCATCAGTTCGTTGCTGAAGTCGTCGACCGAGGATTCTCCATACACCGCGTTGGCGAACCAGAAATTGATCCGACGAATGATGCGGTCGAGGAACATGCTGCCCGACTGGCTGAAATGACCGAACTCGTGAGCGATGACGCCGGAAACCTGATTGAGGGTCATTCCGGCGAGGAGCGGAATGCCGAGTGTGAGACAGAATTGCTTCCGCCGCAGGCCGAACCAGGTCGTCTGGTAGGACGCCGACGCGTTGACATCCAGCGACAGGTTGATGACGTCCGGCTTCGGCGACCCAACGACTTCCGCGAGACGATCCGTAAACGCGAACAGGACTGGTTCTTCTTCGCGACTTAATCCCGTCTGTTCGTGTTGTTGATGCCCGAAGAAGAACAGAGGGCGAATAAGCGAAAGCACCCAGAGCAAGCCGGCAAAGGAAATCGCCCCGTAAACGAGGCCCGCGAGGATCTTCGCTCGGCCTCCCGGCACATTGACGACCCAGACCCAGTCGTTGACGGTGTGCCAGTAAGTTGCGTAACCGATGCCGACAATCAGCGACAGATAGATGACTGGTAGCAGCAGCATCAGCAGAGCGACAATCAAGCCGACGAGCCGGTGGGCGATGGTGATTCGCGGACGAGCGAAGTCACCTCGAAAGGCCTGCGACAACTCGGCATTCAGCTTCTCCGGGCTGACGGCATTCTTTCGGGCGAGCGAACGCCGCGAGGGAGGAAGCGGCAACAGACCATCTTCGAACTCACCAGCGGGAGTCGCCGTCTGCTTCTTCTTCGCGGACCGGCCGCTGCGGGAATTCGTCCTATCAGGGTCGCCGGCGATTGGAGCCGAGACGAACTGATGATTGCACTGCCGGCAGGTGACCTTCTTCCCAAGAGCGGCGGGAGCGATCTTGTACTGCTTGTTGCACTGAGGGCAGGCGATTTTCATGCGGCACCTGCTTCGCGGCGGGAGTCAGCCATGGGGACCGAAATTTCAGTAGTGAACGGCTACCATACCCTGAGGGGCATCGATTTTCGATTCCGACGGCGACGGCCCCGAGGTTTTTCAGAAACTTCCTCCGGGAGGTGCGAATCCGTATCGATGGACGATCGTCTTCCAGCCTGTCATTTCAACGGTCGAAGAATCGTGTTCTCTAGGGCATCCGAACGGGATCTCCTCGGTCGGCACGCGGTCTGCTGTCTAGAATGAATCGTGTGACTGGTGCGCAGTCACGATTGCGAGTAAAGGCAGGAGACGAGCCATGAGAGATCCGATTGTTGGTATATTTCCCTCGACGTCGCAGGCCCAGGCGGCTCGCACGCAGTTGTGCGGAGTTGGTCCGGCGGGGCTGAAGGCCCGGGCCATGGGGACGTGTGCGAAGATCTATCAGAGAAGCGATCTGACGAAGCCGCTTTTGCCCGGAAAGGTGTCGCTTCAGTTGGGCGTTTTAGCGCTGGTCGGGTTGGTTGGTGGTGTGATCATCCTGCAGGCGTTCGAGCTCGCCACGGTTCCGTTTCTGGCCATCACGGTCATCGGCGGCGTGATCATTTTCCTGGCGTTCGCAGCCGTCATGCTCCGGCGCACGAGCGAACCGGATGTGACCGATCTGCTGAATTCCCGGCTCGGTTCCGATGAAGCCGCCGTGGTCGTGGATCTCGACCGCATGGAAGGCCCCACCCCTCTCGATGAGCAGGCGGTGCAGACAATCGTCGTGAAGAATGGGGGGCACTGCATCGCTCCTGATGAACACGACCATCATAAAATGGCCCCATAAATGAGAAGTCTTTCGGCCGTTCTTGGGGCTTCCTCAGTCTAACCCTTTGTAATGCAGGAGTTTGTAACTGGTAAGACCAAGGGGTTGAATCAACTCTGCCGCATGTAATAATCTCTACGCTGTCGCCCCGGTCGGTTTCGATCGGGGCATGTCTATTTTTAGAGTTAGTTGGAGAGAATGCGGAATGAAGAGTGTGAATTCGAGGACGTCGCGCCAGGCCTTTACGCTGATTGAGCTTTTGGTTGTCATCGCGATCATTGCCATCCTGGTCGCTTTGCTGTTGCCAGCCGTTCAGCAGGCCCGTGAGGCGGCCCGCCGTTCGAGCTGCAAGAACAATCTCAAGCAGTTGGGACTGGCCTTGCACAACTATCACGATACGTTCTCCGTGTTTCCTCCGGGACACATCCAGGAATCGGCCGACTGGGCCAACTGGGGCTGGGGAACGATGATCCTGCCGAACATGGAACAGCCGGCTCTGTACGATGCCCTGGCTCCGGCCAATAACAAGGTCGGTCAGACCGCCGCCGTTCGTACGCAGATGCAGGTTCCGATTCCGGCATTTCGCTGTCCGTCGGATGTCGCTCCGGATGTGAACAATCGCAATCAGCTGCGGTCTGGCCCGACCAGCCCGGCTGACTTCAGCGCGGCAACATCGAACTACGTGGGAAACAACGATCCGAACGGTAACGAAGTTTCGAACTCGGTTCCGACGTATTTCTATGATGCGACCAATAACTTCCGTGGGATGTTCGCTCAGAACTCCAAAGTGCGGATGCGGGACGTGACGGACGGAACCACCAATACGGTCTTCGTCGGTGAACGAAGCTGGGAGCTGAACAATCCGGGGGGAGCCAAGCGCGAGTGCGACGCCGGCAATGTCTTTGGTCGCAAACGCAACGATGGCAACGGCTCCAATGCCAAGGTGAATGCCCGCGGGAACATGGCGACCGGTTACGGCGGCATCAACTCGACCGCACGTGACAACACCATCGATACGACCACGCAGGGCGACCTGTGCTCGATCGGCTACTCCAGCAACCACACGGGCGGGGCTCAGTTCCTGTTGGTCGATGGTTCGGTCCGGTTCATCAGCGAGAACCTCGATCACAATCCTTCGAGTAGCAACACGACGGTCAACAGCACCTTTGAACGTATCCTGTCTCGTAACGATGGCCAGGTTGTGGGCGAGTTCTAATCGAAGATCGCTCAACCAGGCGGCGGCGTAGAAGCGACATCAAGGGCTGCACTTAGTCAGCTTACGTCGCGGAATGTCGCTACGGTCAGGTTAGTGACAAGGCCCGAAGCCGCTTCTCAGGAAGCGGCTTTTTCTATGCGCTGATCGCGACCAATTGGTGAAAAGAACCGGAGACCGGATCGGAGAAATACGGATTCCGCGTGTTTTTTGGAGGTTCGGCTCAATCCTCCTGCTCTTGAGCTTAAACAGCAGCCGATGCTAATTCAGTGGGGGTTGCAGTCGTTCTCCTCGGAAGAATCCGAATCGCCCAAGCTGCTGCAGCGGATTTTGAGTCGTCCGCGCGGGCCAGGCACCGTCGTTTTTGCAGTTTTTACAACAGACGGTCGCTGGTTTCGGGGTTTACCCATTCTGCGACGTTGAGATACAGTTTCGCCCCCTCAATCGAACCAGATCCAGTCCTCTCGATTCCTTCACAAACGGTACGTGCGCCATGGAATATTCACTGAAGCCACTGTCTAAAACCTGTGCCGCCTCAGGCGAGCCCCTCGTGCCGGGCGATCTGTGTTATTCCGTTCTGATCGAACAGGATGGCCGCTATGAACGGGTCGACTTCTCCTCGGAAGCCTGGTCCGGCGTGCCGGAAGGGGCCATTGGAGTCTGGCGGACGGAAGTTCCTCAGCCGGAGTCGAAACCCAAGGGCTATCTGGATCTCGATCGTCTGTTCGATCTGTTCGCCGAATACTGCGAGCAGGCCAACGACTATCAGAAGAAGCTTCGTTATGTGCTCGCTCTGCTGCTGATTCGCAAGCGGCGTCTGTTGCACGAGTCGACCCTGGAAGTCGATGGTCGACAGATGATGCAGCTGCAGGGAGCCCAGGGCGAAGGTGCTTTTGAGATCCCTGAGGAAGAGCTGAGCCAGGTCGAAATGGCACGGCTGCAATCCGAAATTCACACTCTGGGTCAGGAACCGCTGCGACGCGCGGCTTGAAACTGCGGTGACAGATTCAGCGGCCGGTTAAAAGCTGGCCGCATACAGGGCAAGGAGGCCGCAGTGACGAAACGCACAGCTCAGGCAGAGAAACTGTTCTGCTGCATGCTGCTGCTCTGCGCCTGCGTGCTGCCCGGCTGTGGCATGTCGTCCTGGGGTGTTCGACCGCAGTGGACTTCGATGCTGCATCGCTCGTCGAAGATTGCTCCCGAGGCGACCAAAGATGAAATCGTGACCCAGGTCAACGAATCGCTGGTCCCGATCCACGCCTGGCGGGCAACGTCCGCCCAGGTCAATGTAAGCGGAGTTCTCGTTCCGCTTAAAGCCATGGTGGCCGTCGAGGAGCCGAATCATCTGCGGCTGACCGTTTCCAGCGGTCTGGCTGGTCCCGAACTTGATCTGGGCTCGAACAACAGCGGCATCTGGTTCTGGATGCGGCAGGCCGAGCCCAAAGCGATTCTTTCCGTCAGTCATGAAAACCTGGAAGCCGTGCAAAGAGATTTCCCGGTTCCGGTGCAGCCGGAATGGCTGATGGAAGTGCTCTGCGTCAAACCGATCGACGCGACGAAAGCCGAGCTGGTCCGCAATCCCGATCAGCCCTATACGGTGAAACTGGTTAGCCACCATACCAATGAGAGTGGGGTGACGGTCCGTAAGATCTCGACAATCGATTTGCGGAAAGCCGAAGTGACGGGGCACGAACTCTACGATGCCGAGCATCGTCTGATTGCCAGTGCCGAGCTGTCGCACTACAAGGAGTTCCCGAATACGACCGCGCGACTGCCGCACAAAATCTCGCTTCGCTGGGAACAGCAGGACATGGAAATGACGCTGTCGTTAAACGGCGTCGAGATTAACCCGCCGCATATGCCGTCGGCGATCTGGGAGATCCCGCAGATGGCCGAGTACCCGGTCCATGAACTGGGGCCCGCCCAGCTGCTTCCCTCCGACAGCATTGCCAAGCGTTCGTTGCGGGATAAGCCGAAGGCGATCACTGAATACGAACTCGACGAGCCGAGCGGCGCCTGGATGCAGAATCAGACGATCAAGATGCCCCAGGAAGCCTCGAACACGACCGGGAATCACGTGGAGCCAGCCGGCCACGCGAGTGTCTCGGCCCCGTTTACGACGCACGAAATGCCGGCCGCTCGTCCGACCGACAAGCGGGAGCGTCCGTCGCCATTCTTCCAGCCGGGTGATGAACTGCCGACGCCTCGGCCTGCGGAACCGGAAGAGGATGACGACACACCAGTCTGGGCTCGTCCGCGGCCGGAGACGACGCAACAGCCCGAACGCAAATCTCGCGACGAGCTGATCATCCAGTAGGCTAAAGCGGGTCGCTCTACCGTATGTCCGCGAATGAGCGTTGATTGGCCTGAAACGCTGTCTCTTTCGCGGCCGGAACGGTTACACCTTAAAGTGAACTGCTCTAACGCAGTCAGGCGTTCTGCTGAACGCGGGCCGCAGCCAGGGTGTTTTTGAGGAGGTTGGCAATCGTCATCGGACCAACCCCACCGGGCACCGGCGTGATGGCCCCAGCGATCTCTGCGACCGGCTCATAATCGACATCGCCGACCAGCTTGTTGTCGACCCGATTGATCCCGACGTCGATGACAATCGCGCCCGGCTTCACCATGTCGGCGGTTACGAAGTTCGCCTTGCCGATGGCGGCAATCAGGATATCAGCCTGCTTCGTAAGAGCTGAAAGATCGCGTGTACGGCTGTGGCAGATCGTGACCGTGGCGTCTGCTCCACGCTGCATCAGCAGCAGGCCCATCGGTTTGCCGACGATCTCACTGCGGCCCAGAACCACGGCATGCATTCCGGCGGTGTTCTCGCAGACTTCGCCGATTAGCTGCATGCATCCGGCTGGAGTGCAGGGCAGAAAACGCGGGCGACCCTGAACGATGCGGCCGACGTTCTCCGGGTGAAAAGCGTCGACGTCTTTCAGCGGCGAGACCGAGTCGAGGATTGACTGTTCGTTGATCTGCTTCGGCAATGGCAATTGAACGAGAATGCCGTGCACGCCGGCATCGTTGTTCAGCTGGTCGATCAGTGTGAGCAGTTCTTCGGTCGTGGTTTCGATAGGAAGTCGATGCAGGGTACTCTGCATCCCGGCGGCTTTGCAGGCGCGTTCCTTATTGCGGACGTAAACCTGGCTGGCCGGATCTTCGCCGACAAGCACGACGACCAGATGCGGCTGCACTCCGGTGGAGGCGATGAAGCTTTCGACTTCGCCTTTGGTCTGTTCCCGAAGGCGGGCAGCGAGTCCTTTCCCGTCGATGACAGTGGCGGGCATAATGCGATTCCTTTGTCAGTGCGAGCGGGTGAATCAGATGATGTAGATGAGCGGGAACAGGAAGATCCACACCAGGTCGACGAAGTGCCAGTAGAGGCCGATGTTCTCGATATACGTCGCCGCCGACTGCTTCAGCCACGGGCCGCGAACCAGTACGGTCAGAAACAGGAACATCCCGATGATGACGTGTACCGCGTGTGTTCCGGTGATGAAGAAGTACGTCGAAGCGAACAGGTTTCCGTACTTGATCGGATGCGGCTCGTGAACGTTCTCCAGATGCGGAGCATACCGGGAATCGGCTTCAAGGAAGTCGAGACCGCCAGCGACGCCGTGTTCCGCGAGAGACGCTTCGAGTGTTGCGGCAGCATGCGATTCGGAATGATCGTGGGACTCTTCGGCGTGCGAATCGTCACCGTGCAGTGTCACTCGTCCGGCGGAAACTTCGTCGCGGATCTTGTCGACGGCATTTGAGAACTCCCGCCATGCCACGAGATCGGCTGGGGCATTGTCTCCCGCTTCGGTCAGCTTTTGCTGCACGAGAGTCCGCTTCTTGAAGATCGAATCCTCTCCCTCAGGCATGATCTGATTCGTCCAGGCATCCGCCGCGGCCTGAAGTTCATTGGTGACTTTCAGCATGGCTGCCGCATCGTTTTCGGCGATGTGTCCGGGAATGATGTCGTGATCGAACTTGCCTTTGTATTCGACCGATTTAATGCCGAGGAACAGGCAGCCGAGCAGCAACGCACCGAGCAGCGAGAGCTGCGTTCGGCGAATGTTATTCCGCTGAATTGAATCGTGAGCCAGCACCACCAGGAAGCTGGAGCAGATGAGCACGAACGTGTTCACGCCGCCGGCGAAGACGTTGATATGCGTCACTTCCGGATCGGTCGGCCAGCCGGGAGAGCCGAATCGCAGCACGATGTAGGAACCGATCAGTCCGGTGAAGAACATGATCTCGGTCCCGAGAAACAGCCACATGGCCAGCTTGGAGTTGGGAATCGGCAGGCCCATCCGAGGCGGGGCGGGATGCTCGGCAACAGAAGATTCCATGCAGGTCAGTCCGAAGTTCTTTGTGGGAATATCAATTCAACAGGAAGCAGGAGTTTCCGACAGGGTGGCACAGACATTCCTGTCTGTGCGAAATCGACGTCCGGCTCTTAATGACACTGTAGACGAGCTATCTCGGCATTGCCATTCAGACTCAAACGTTCCAGACGTCCCCCGCCACCCCTGTATGTCACTGGCTCTGCCAGTGTGGCTCTTCTCAAGGTTAAGGTCCGGAAGGCACTGGCGTAGCCAGTGGCACTCGTTTCGATTAGCCCAGATAGCTGCAGGCGAAGGCTGTCAGGATGATCGGCAGATAAAACAGCGAGCAGAACAGCAATCGCCGGGCGTTGGGCCGGGTCTCATTCATGGCGAATTGAATCGAGTAACCAAGGTAAGTCACACCGAGCAGAGTCGCAATCACGGAGTAGACGGGGCCGGTCATGCCGTAGTAAGACGACATCAGGCTAACCGGAATCAGCAGCACGGCAAATGCAACGGCCAGCAGTCCGGTAACGGTGCGAGCCGGAATCTGGTTCGGCAGCATGTACAGACCGGCTTTGGCGTACTGCTCACGATACATCCAGGCGATCGCAAAGAAGTGCGGGAACTGCCACACGAACATAATCGCGAACAGGCACAGCGGGTCGAGTGTTAGCGACTGTCCCGAGGCGGCCCAGCCGAGAACTGGCGGCAACGCTCCCGGAATGGCTCCGATAGTCGTGCAGAGCGAGCTGAACCGCTTCATTGGCGTGTAGATGCCGACGTACATCACCAGTGTTGCCAGAGTCAGCACGGCGGTCAGCGGGTTGACGAACAGCAGCAGATGCAGCGAGCCGTAGATTCCGCAGATCGAGCCGAAGATCATTGCTTCAGTCGAGGTGATGCGGCCGGCTGGCAGCGGACGATCCTGTGTCCGCTGCATGAGAGCATCGGTTCGCTTTTCGTACACCTGGTTAAACATGCTGGATGCAGCAGCGACCAGGCCGATGCCGCACAGGGCATTCAGGAGCGTAATGATCTGGAAATCGCCCCGGGAGCCGAGCAGGTAACCGACGGTCACGGTGGCGAGCACCATGATCGAAATTCGCAACTTCGACAGCTCGACATAATCGGTCAGCTTGGCCTTCCACGCAGGAACGGCAATCGCCTCGACCGGCATCTGTGGGGGAGTCGGAATCTGACTCACAATAAACTCCTGATTAACCAGGTCGAAATTCGACCTCTAAGCATCGTCCGGACGGAAGATGAACGTCTCGAATCGATTAAAAACTTCACGAAGAGCCGCCCCGGTCGCGGGGGACCCACTGATTGCCAGAAACACTTCAGGTTGTGGAGGCCTGAGGCTGCTGAACCCGGGCCACACGATAGGTTCTGGCGGTCAACACGGCTGTGGCCCCGACGACCAGCACGCCCGTGATCATATGAAACGTACGGGACAGAATCTGCCCGGTTGATTCGGCGACAGCCACGATTCCCATCGACGGCACGCCGAACTTCATCGCGTAGGCGAACAGTCCCAGAAAAACCTGCAGCCCGACAAGAAACAGCACGAGCAGCATGCCTCGCTTCAACCAGCTGACTTTGGTGCGGAACATCATCCAGGTGACAACCGAAACGACAACCAGAGCCAGCAGGCCCAGGCCGAGGTGTTCGTGAATGGGAGAACGCGACACGCCGACCGGATGACGAATAATGCCACCGAGTGCGTATTGAACTATCAGGTAACAGAAGAAGAACGTCGAGGCGATCTTCGCCCCCTTGAGCGAACGCTCGGTCTGCAAAGGTTCGGTGTTGTACCAGCGGGGTGAAGCGATGGTCGCCGTCACGGCCATCATCGAAAAGACGATCGAGGCGAACAACCCGTGCAGCATTGCCAGTTCCGGCATCCGTTCAAGCACGCGGAATCCGCCGATCAGCCCCTGACCAATCACGGCCAGCAAGACAATCGGGCCGAGCCAGGCCAGCGTACGGGTTGATTTCTTCGTCAGGCAGAGAACGGCCAGAACAATCGAAGCAATGCCGATGACAACACCCGCCAGGCGATGCCCGTGTTCCAGAAACTTGTCCCAGCTTTCGCGGTTGGTTCCCATATCCTGCAGCAGCGACAGCCAGGGATAGCTGAGCATGCTGTATTCATCGGAACCCGGCCAGTTTGGAAAGGCCATGCCGGCGTTGGCAGTCGTCGTCATGGCGCCCAGCACGATCGGAAGCAGTGCCAGCCCCGTCGTGAGGACGGCGAAGACATGGATCCAGTGGCTGGGTGTTTTGACGTCGGTACTCATGATTGACTTTCTGCCCGCGAGGATTCCGTATTGGCGGGCGATCACATCATTCTAGGCGGTCGTCGTCGAAGACGAACTGACGATTTCGTGTTCTGTCTGCGGCCAGTAGTCCTGGTCGGTTCGTTCCGGCGAACTGTATTCGTAGGGACCGCGGTACACGAGCGGGATCTCTTCGAAGTTCCCGTGCGGTGGCGGCGACGGAGCGACCCACTCCAACCCGTTGGAGTTCCACGGGTTACGCGGAGCCTTCTTGCCCCAGATCAGGCTGCCGAACACGTTGATGAGCAGCAGAATCTGGGCGGCTCCCATCAGGATGGCCGAGTAGGTCATGAACTGGTTGAGTGGCAATAAATGCTCGAGATACTCGTGCAGATACGGGTTGGCGTACCGGCGGGGCATCCCGGCGATCCCGAGCATGTGCATCGGGAAGAAGGTGCCGTTCATGCCGATGAATGTCAGGACGAAGTGCAGTTTGCCCAGCGGCTCGCTCATCATCCGGCCGAACATTTTCGGGTACCAGAACTGAATGCAAGCAAAGATACCGAAAAGCGTCGCCCCGAACAGGATGTAATGGAAATGTGCGACAATAAAGTACGTATCGTGGATGTAGATATCGACCGGCACAGCCGCCATGAAGATCCCGCTCAGCCCGCCGACGATGAACATCGACACGAATGCGATCGAGTTCAGCGTGACCGTATTGAATTCAATGTGACCGCCCCAGATGGTGCCGATCCAGTTGAAGACTTTGATCGCTGAGGGGAGGGCGATCATGATTGTCGCCACCATGAAGGTCATGCCCAGAGCCGGGTTCATTCCCGAAATGAACATGTGGTGCCCCCAGACGATGAATCCCAGTCCGGCAATCGCCGACATGGAGTAGATCATCGGGCGGTAGCCGAAGATTGGCTTGCGGCACATGCAGGAGAGCATGTCGGAAATCATGCCCATCGCCGGCAGCAGCATGATGTAGACCGCCGGGTGAGAGTAGAACCAGAACAAATGCTGCCAGAGCAGCGGCTGCCCGCCTCCCACGGTCGGCTCGGCATCGTTTACGGTGATCCCGGCCGGCACGAAAAAACAGGTACCGAATTCGCGATCGGCAATCAGCATCAGCCCGGCTGCAGTCAGAACCGGCAGGGCAAACGCCTGCAGAATCGCGGTGATGAACATCGCCCAGATGGTGAGCGGCATCCGGAAGAAGGTCATGCCGGGAGATCGCATGTTGATGATGGTCGTCATGTAATTGACTGAACCCATCATCGAGGACACCCCGACAAAGGTGATCCCCATCAGCCATAAGGTTTGCGCAAATCCTGACCCCGGGGCGGCATCGTACAACGCGGCCAGAATCGGATAGGACGTCCAGCCGGCTGCCGGGCCTCCTTCGTAGAACAGGCTCAGTCCGAAGCAGGCGACCGCGGGCCACATGAACCAGTAGCTCATCATGTTGAGCTTCGGGAACGCCATATCGGGAGCGCCGATCATCAGCGGAATCAGGAAGTTCCCGAACGCCCCGGCGAGAATCGGAATGATCACCAGGAAGACCATCACCGTGCCGTGCATTGTGAAGAGCATGGTGTAGAACTCCGGCGTGATCTGACCGCCAGAGGCTTCGAAGAAGGCCTTGTTCACGAACGGCATTTGCGTGTTCGGGAAGGCGAGTTGCCAGCGAATCGCCAGCGCGAAGGCTCCGCCGATCAACAGCAGGAAAATCGTCGTGAACAGGAACTGAATCCCGATGACCTTATGGTCGGTCGAGAAGATGTATTTAGTGATAAACGACTGGCGGTGCCCATGCGCCTGATGCGAATGGGTCTCGTCCGTCGAGTGATCGGGATGTGCAGGAGTCTCGCTGGTCACTGGGGAACTTTCGATTCAGTGGATTCAGTCGCTGTGCCGGGGACGTTACTCAGCCGCGAAGCCGTCGTTGAACTGTGCCTGATGCATCTTTTTCATGAACTCGTCGAACTCTTCGGGCGGATGGGCGACGACTTTCGCTCCCATCTTGTAATGGCCCCAGCCGCACAGTTCGGCACAGACCAACGGGTATTCCCCGGGCTCGCTGGCTTCGAACCAGACCGGAATGACCAGGCCGGGAACGGCATCCTGCTTGATTCGCATGGTCGGCAGGAAGAACGAATGCTGGACGTCGATTGTTCGGAGATGAATCGTCACTGGACTGCCCGCGGGCACGTGCAATTCGTTTACCCCGTACATGTCGTCGAGCTGAGGCTTCCGCTGTAACTCTTTGCCGGGAGCAGGGTAGCGAATTCGCCATTCAAACTGCCGGGCATTCACCTCGGCGACAATATTCTGCTTCGCGGCTTCAGGGTAGGCCTCTTCCATCCGGAACTCAGCCCAGGTTCGCATCTGATAGAAGGCGAGGAAGAGCAGGATCAAACCGGGGATAATCGTCCAGGTCATCTCCAGCTTGTGATTGCCGTGCGTGTACCAGGCGCGGCGATCACCCGGGCGATTCGATGCGGTCCAGATAACGTAACCCAGAGCGATATGCGTTCCGACAAACACCACGCCGGTGATAATCAGAATCAGATAAAAGAGATGATCGATCTCGCCGCCGAGGGGAGAGTCGGACTGTCCGCTGAGCGGGAAACCCCACTGCAGCTGGGGCGTCAACAGACTGACGATGACCGCGAGAACCGGCCAGATCATCAGAAAGAAAATCCACCACAATCGTTTCACTGAAAAACTCCCCTGCATGCGTCGTCGTTACGCACCGGTTTTACAAGGCTGTGATCCGTAGGGCCGGTTTCCAACCGACCGGTTACGCGTCGCCGCTAATTCGTTCCTCGCGACCCTCAAAACGTGGGCGAGGTCAAACGGCCGGAAAAACCGGCTCTACTCGTTCCCGACCATGCCGACGGCACCCTCGGCTGGCGGATGCGATGTGGTCGGTCCTTTGTCATGTGGCAACGTCATTACGAAGTTGACGATGTCCCAGATCTGGTCATCCGTGAGTGACTTTCCGCCAAAGGCCGGCATCGGAGTTCCTTTGATGCCGACGTGGATGCGACGGAAGATATCAATCGGCCGCCGTCCACCGCGGTAGATGTCGCTTGTCAAATCCCGTGGCTTGAGCGGATTGGCCCAGTCATCGTGCAGGCCGGGAACATCGTAATCGCTCCCGTCGCGTCGCTTCTGCAACTGGCGGGTCTGGAATCCGTCACCCCGACCGGCATCGCCGTGGCAGGATGCACATTGAGCATCTTTCCCCAGATAGAGCACCCGGCCGTTTTCGACCGAGGTTCGGCTGGGATCCGCCACGGAAGGTCCAAATGGTTCGGGTCGCGCCGTGGTGGGATAAACGATTGCATCTTCGTCGTTCGCTGCGTCCCACGCATCGGCCAGATCGAGCATGCCGAACAGGGCGATTTCCGGGTAAACCTCGAGAATGAACTCGTCGAGCTCTTCATTGAAATCGGCTTTGATTTCCTGAATCTCTTCAGGATCGGTCACGTCCTCCAGCTCTTCTTCGAGAACCTTGGACGCGAAGTCGAGCCCGACTTCGATATTGAGGGCCTGCTCAGTTTCGCCCCGCATCGCCAGGAATTTCACGTAATTGACGAGGCGGCTGATCTGCTCTTCCGGCAGCATCTTGAAGGACGGCATATAAGTTCCCGGGATCCCTTCTCGCAGGATATGCGCGAGGTCGGCATCGGAAGCCCGATCCTGTGGCCCGGTTGACGTGAACTTGAATTTGCCCTGCCGATAATCGCGTGGCTTCGGTTCCATGTACTGAGCAGTCGGCCCGTTTCCGTCACCCGTGACGCCGTGACAGTGCAGGCAGTGTTGAGCGTAAAGGCGTTCCCCTTCTGCCAGATAGCTGTTCGGGGCGGCGGCCAGTTCGAGGCCCGGTTCGATCAACTCGACATCGGGCAGCGGTTGAGTCAGCGTGATCGTTCCTGTTTCCGCGTCGTATCCGGCAATTGTCAGTTGATCGAGACCGTCCAGCGGGTTCGGTTGCTCTTCTTCCATTGCCTCCATCTGAACATCGAAGGCGTCTTCGGGATCGAACAGGAGTTCGAGCCGCTTTCCGACGAGTTCAACCTCGCCGTCCGGCTTTTCGATCAGCAGTTCGGTCGGCTTTTCCGGATCGAAGTCGGCCACGGTCAGCGAAATCTGACCCCGTTCGACGGGAAAGAAGACCGGGATTCGCGGATCATCCGGCGACCCGAAGTTGGCGACCAGGGTCTGTTTGACCGCCTGTTCCGCCTGCGGCGCAAGGAGTTCGGTCTCTTCGGAGAAGCGAAACTGACTATCGACACGCTCGCAGCCAGTCAGGCCGGCGAGCAGACTCACCAGCAGCAGCGGCACACAGCAGCATCGGAAATTACAGGTCTTCCAGAATGGCATCGACGTCTCTGACATGCGAATTCGGGCAGGAATAAAAAGACAGCGCCGGCCGAGATCTGATGAAAGAATTCGGCCGCGTCTGGCTCCGTGGGTCACAGGGCATTGTCACGATCTGGCCACTGATATCAAGCCGGACGCGACGTCAGGCCGCACGTTTGCGACAAAGTGACGCATAAGTGATGGGCGATCATTTTCCGATGCAAAACCGGCTGAAAACCAGATCGAGCAGATCATCGGTGTGCACCTGTCCCAGAATCATTCCGAGCTCCCGCAGCGAACCTCGGATCTCCTCGGCAATCAGCTCATCGCCAGCGATCGTCTCAGCCAGAGACCTGGCGGAATGAATGTGATCCCGCGTGCGATACAACGCATCCCGACAGCGAGCCGCACTCGTGGAGAGAAGTTCGGTGCGGTGCACGCTTCCGGATGAGGCCCGCTCGATCAGGAGGCTCCCGAGTTCATCGAGTCCGAG
Source organism: Planctomycetaceae bacterium (assembly GCA_017795105.1). Classification (GTDB taxonomy): domain Bacteria; phylum Planctomycetota; class Planctomycetia; order Planctomycetales; family Planctomycetaceae; genus Rubinisphaera. The sequence goes on along the minus strand of CP051247.1, from coordinate 1,674,912 downwards.
GGACTTTGCCACGCTCACGGAAAGTGACCCCTCGTCGGAACCGTCTGCCAGATCGGACTTTGTGGCGATTGTTGCCACGGGCCGCCCAAGGCGCCGCAGTTCGTCCAGTCGCTGGGCATCCAGTTCATTCCCGGAATCGTCTGCGGACGAGCACCAGAGAATAAGGTCGGCCTGACTCAGCTGCAGCTGGCGATGCGACTGCGCCTGCTGCTGAATCTCATCGAGGCCGAGCTCCCAGCCGGCGGTGTCGAGAAACTGAATGCGAACGCCATCCCGTTCCACGGTGGCCGAGAGATAGTCGGTCGTGGTGCCGGCTCGATTGGAAACGAGAGCCTGCTTTCCGGTGAGTGCATTGAACAGCGTGCTCTTCCCGGCATTCGGAAGGCCGGCGAGAACGACGCGAAACTCGGGGCGATTCATCATTCGTTCGCTGGCCGCTTCGCACAGCTCTTCAAGTTCGCCTTCAATCCGCACGAGCCGCCGCAGGAAATCGCTGCGGTCAACGAAGTCGATGTCTTCATCGACAAAGTCGAGCCCTGCTTCGAGATCGGCCAGATCAGACAGCAGATCATCCCGCATCGTCCGCATCAGCGATGAAATCCCGCCGGCGAGCTGAGTCAGGGCTTGATCGAGATCCCGTTCCGACTCCGCATCAATCACGCCGAGCACGGCTTCGGCCTGCAGCAGCGTCATTTTCCCCGTCAGCACGGCTCGCATGGTGAACTCACCCGGACCAGCCGGCCGGGCGCCCTGTTCATAGATCTGTCCGAGTAACGATTCGAGAATCGGCGGCGAGCTGATCGTGTGAATCTCCACCGTCGGCTGCCCGGTGTAACTCCGCGTTCCCGGCCAGACGAACAGATCAATCGCCAGCGGTGCCCGATACGGGCCAAACGGAAGGGAGCAGCTGTAACGCTCCGCGAACCGACTGCCGATCGTCAAAGACGGCGTCGCATCACTCAGCATCTGGCCGACGATCCTAAGAGCATCCGCTCCGCTGACCCGAATGATCCCCCGTCCACCCGCCCCGGCCGGCGAGGCAATGGCGGCGATTGTCTGCTCAGGATCAATCTGGCTGGGAGAATACATAAATCGATGCAGGCTGTGATAATTGTGCCACTGGCTCTGCCAGTGCAGTAGCGGAGATAGTATGTGTGGCACTGGCTCTGCCAGTGCAGAAGGTTCAAACACGGATCGCGAACACTGGCTAAGCCTGTGCCAACCGGCATCAGATAAACACAGACGCAGGTGCGGCAATATGCCCTGTTCGCACGGCGGACCGCATCGCTTATACTTGAGGTTCACAGCACCAGCAACCACCGCACCCGGATTGTCCTTCCTCTGAGCCCGGAAACCATCGTATGGAAATGCTCTCCGCCATCTGGTTACCCATTGTCGTCATGCTGTTCGCCCTCGCGATCGGCGGTCTGTCGTGGTTCTTTTTTGTACGCTCGATCGAAATCCCGTGGGACGATCGTAAGAAGAAACAACAGGCCCAGTCGAAGAACTCGCCCGCTGGCGTGAGAGAGCAGTCGTGACAGGCAGCACGAACGCTCCCCGCATCGGTCTGCTCAGCTGCAGCGACTTTCTCTTCACGACGCGAATTCTCGATACCGCCCGTGCTCTTCAGCGGGAAGTGCGTATCATGAAGGATGTCGGCACGCTGGCCTCGCAGTTCGAAACCGAGTCGCTTGGTCTGTGGATCATCGATCTCGATTCCGCTGGAGAAGCGGTCTCGCATGTCGCCGCGATTCGCGAGCAGTTCCCCGAGCTGATGGTCATCGGCTTCGGCTCCCATGTGGAAGTCGACCGGTTGAAGCAGGCCCGCGCCGCCGGGTGTCAGCTCGTGGTGCCGCGAAGTAAAATGACGACCGATCTGGTGAACTATCTGAACGAGTACCTCGACCCGCAGGACTAGACTCCGAAAACGCGAGTTCGGGTGGCCCTGATAGCTGTGCTATCAGGGCGGCGAAGCCGCAGGAGGCCGCCGTTTGGGTGGGGCTGATTTCAGCGCTGCTTCGTCTTTCGCGGGAGGGAATCTCCTTTCAAGAACTCGGCACAAATCGAGTTCTCCCACGGCTGCGCCGCCCCGAAAGAATCTTTCGGGGCCACCCAGGTCGACTTGTCACTTCAATCTTTTGTCATCTCGGAAGGCTCGAAAACATGCCCGCGATCTTTCTTACCGAAGACGATGTCCGCCGCCTTGTCACGATGCAGGATGCGCTGGAGACGACCGAGCGTGCTTTTCGGCATCTGGCGACCGGGAACGCCGAGAACCAGTCCCGCGGCCGGCCGCGAACCAACAGTGTGATGATGCACGTGCTGGCCGGAGCAGACCGTGAGCTCGATCAACTCGGGTGGAAGATCTACACGACCACCCGTGAGGGAGCCCGCTTTCTGGTCGGGATTTACGATGGCGAACAGGGAACGCTGTCTGCTTTGATTGAAGCCGACTATCTCGGGCAGCTGCGGACCGGTGCAGCGACCGGCGTGGCGAGTAACTATCTGGCTCTCGACGAAGCCGACACGCTCGGACTGATCGGCACGGGGCTGCAGGCAAGGACTCAGGCTTGGGCCGTGTCGGGTGTGCGTCCGCTGAAGAAGGTCTTCGTCTACGGACGCGATCCCGAGCGTCGGAAAGAATTCGCCGCCACGCTCGCGGCTGATCTGAACTGTGAAGTCATTCCCGCTCCCTCCGCAGCCGAGGCGGTTCGGTCCTCGCAGATTGTGGTCACCGCCACCACCAGCAAAACGCCCGTGTTTCAGGGGACCGATCTGAAGCCGGGAACGCACATCAATGCAGTCGGCTCGAACTTCCTGAAGAAAGCCGAGCTCGACGTCACCTGCTTCAAACGAGCCGATCTCATCTGCTGCGATTCCCGCGATCAATGCCGCCTCGAAGCAGGCGACTTCGTCGCGTCGCTGGAGCAGGGGCTTCTCGCCTGGGAGGACATCGGCGAACTGGCCGACATTGTTACCGGAGAATTCAGTCGCCCCGACTCACGGTCGATCACCATCTTCAAATCGGTCGGCCTGGGCATCGAAGACGTCGCCCTCGGCTCTCTCATCGTCCAGCGAGCCCGAGAACAGGGCATTGGTCAGCAGTTGCCGTTCTAGTCCACTCCAGTAGGGTGCGTCTTGACGCACCAGAAGCGGCTCTGATCAACCACAGAGACACAGAGAGTGAAAGACAATCAGAAAGCCGAAGACAAAAGGCTCCAAGTGTTCCTCGGCAAGGCTTGCTTCAGAAACCTCTCCGTGTCCTCTGTGTCTCTTTGGTAAAACTCATCAAGCAGCCAACAGGATACCGCCCCTACCGTCCAAGTTCTTTCTTCTTCGACTCGATGGTGTCCTTGAGAATTTCGTCGAGCGTCATCTCAGGCTTGAATCCGAGTGTTTCGTACAGCCGGGTTGTATCGGGCACACGGCGGCGGACGTCTTCGAAGTCGTGGCCGTAGTAGTCCTTGTAAGGCACGTACTGAATCTTCAGGGAGGGATCGACCAGGGCGATGACTCGTTCCGCCAGTTCGCGGATCGAGATCGGGGCATCGCTGCCGATGTTGAACAGGCGATGTTCGAGGTTGTCCTGCCGCATCAGTCCGACGACGCACTTCACGACTTCACTCACGTGAGCAAAACAACGGACCTGTTCGCCGTCGTCGTAAACGGTCGGAGCCGTCCCCTGCAGAGCGGCTTCGACAAAGCGGGGAATGACCATGCCGTAATTGCCGACCTGTCGCGGGCCGACCACGTTGAAAAAGCGGCCGATGACGACCGGCAGGCCAAACTTCTGGTGATAGGCCAGGGCGAGGAACTCGTCGATCGCCTTGGAGCAACCGTACGCCCAGCGGGGTTTTGAAGTCGGGCCGAAATGCAGATCGTCGTCTTCGACCCAGCGGTCCTTCTCGTTCTTGCCGTAGGCTTCACTGGTCGAGGCGAGGAAGAACTTCTGCCCGCCTTGGACGGCCAGACGGAGCAGCAGTTCGGTCGGGTAGATGTTGGTTTCAATCGTGCGGACGGGATCCTCGGCCACCAGCTTCACGCCGACGGCTGCAGCCAGGTGATAGACTTCGTCCTGTCCGGCCATCACTTCGGAAAGCAGCACGGGATCGGTAATGGAGCCGACGCGAATGGTGAGTTTCGGGTGATCCTTCAGATGATCGAGGTTGCTGGCCCGGCCGGTCGACAGGTTGTCCAGAATCGTGACTTCGTGACCTTCGTTGAGCAGATATTCGGTAACGTATCCACCAATGAAACCGGCCCCGCCGGTGATCAGACATTTCATAACAGATCCAGATTCTGAAGGAGCCGCTGGCTCGCGCGAGACATCGCTGAAGGGGTGAATTCCGCTCTGTCTACGCGGTTACGCATGAAGATTCGGGAAAAAACTGCGGAAAACACGTCGTTCCGCTCGAATTGGCCATCGTATCCAGCCACCGGCGCGAACGGAAGCAGGGCGGCAATCGGGCTGCCTCCCCGGGCGAAAATTGATAGACTCATGCGACAGCGGGACTGGTCGGGCGATTTCTCCCGGCTGGCGGCCCTCCGGACGTTGCAAATTCCGGCGAACGGGCAAGAATTCCCCCGGCGGCTCGATCGTTTTCCGTCCGCCGGAATCCTTACTGCACGGGAGCCTCGCTCCTGATCCTGAACCAGCGAAATAGCCATGATTCAACGCAATCCGACCCGTTCCGTCGCCATCGGCTCCATCTCCGTCGGAGCAGGGCATCCCATCGCCGTGCAGAGCATGACGGCGACCAAGACTCCGAACATCGATGCCACGGTCGCTCAGATCCAGCAGCTGATCGGCATCGGAGCCGACGTGATCCGCGTCGCCGTCGACAGTAAGAAGGATGCCGAGGCACTCAACGAGATCGCCCGCCAGGTCGACGCCAATCTCTCGGTCGACCTGCAGGAGAACTATCGCCTTGCCGAGGTGGTCGCTCCCAACGTGCAGAAGATTCGGTACAACCCCGGGCACCTGTATCACCACGAACGCGACAAGCCGTGGCAGGAAAAGGTCGAGTACATTGTGAATGTCGCCCGCGAGCACGACTGTGCCCTGCGCGTCGGCGTGAACTGCGGCTCGGTCGATCCGGCCAAGAAAGAGAAGTACGACCCGGAAGATTCGATTTCGCCGATGCTCGAATCGGCGTTCGATCACTGCGACTTCCTCGACGGCCTCGGCTTCACCCGCTATGTCGTTTCGCTGAAGGACTCCGATCCGAAGAAGGTCGTTGAAGTCAACAAGCGGTTCGCGGCGAAGCGTCCCGACGTCCCGCTGCATCTCGGCGTGACTGAAGCCGGCATGCCGCCCGATGGCGTCATCAAAACCCGCATCGCTTTCGAGCAGCTGATCGGTGTCGGCATCGGCGATACGATCCGCGTTTCGCTCACGGTTCCGAACGATCGCAAGTACGAAGAGATCGAAGCGGGCCGCGGCATTCTGGACGACATCGCCAACGGCCGCGTCCGCAGCGTGGTCGATTTTAACACGAACGGCTTGAACATCATCAGCTGCCCGAGCTGCTCCCGCGTCGAAAACGAAGCCTTCGTCGACCTGGCCGCCAAGGTCAAGGAAATGTCGGCCTACGCCAAAGACCACGACATCACGATCGCCGTGATGGGTTGTCGCGTGAACGGCCCCGGTGAAACCGACGACGCCGACCTCGGCCTCTGGTGTGCCCCCAACTTCGTCAACCTGAAAAAAGGCCCGGAATCCCTCGGAGCCTACCCCTACGACGAAATCCTCGTGCGACTGAAGCAGGAACTGGATCAGCTGATCGATTCGCGGCAGCTGTCGTAGTTACCGGATTCAGAACTGCCCTTCGATTTATTTGAACCACGGAGGCACAGAGAACACAGAGAAGTTCTTCAGCGGATCCACACGAACTCTGTGATCTCTGTGCCTCTGTGGTGAATTTTACTCGCTCATCCAGCCCGGCGACCGTCGTTTCGCGGAACGCCTCTTTCGTTCCCACAGGTTCCGGATATCCTGAAGGTATCTTTGCGGCATCGACTGCTCGGTGCGACTTCTTGGATTCCATGCGGGGATTGAGGTGCGACGATGACGACCCTCTGGCTGGCGGCTGGGAATGCTCTGGCGAGACTGGTTTTCGTGGAACAGGCCACTCGGGTGGACCTGCTGTTGCTTGGCAAGCCCGTGCGGTGTGTCGCGGTCGATCCGCTGCGTCCCGAACTCATCTTTTGCGGCACCTTCGGCGAAGGGCTCTGGCGAAGCGAAGATTCCGGGGAGAACTGGGAGCCGGTCGGGAAGAGCTATCCGCATTCGCATGTGCTTTCAGTCGCCGTGAGTGAGACTGAGTGCCCGCACGGCTGCGGCATCGTCTATGCCGGTTCGGAGCCGAGTGAGATCTATCGCTCCAAAGACGCCGGGCTGCAGTGGCACGAATGCGAAGGGCTGACGGAGTTGCCTTCGGCCGATGAATGGAGTTTTCCGCCGCGACCGGAAACGCATCACGTCCGCTGGATTCAACCCGATCTGCGGAGCGACGCGTTGTTTGTGGCCATCGAAGCAGGAGCTCTGGTGACCAGTCCCGATGCCGGTAACAAATGGCGCGACCGCCAGCCGGAAGCTCCGATCGATACCCATCAACTGGCCATGCATCCCAAAGCGAAAGGCCGGCTTTACGCCGCGGCGGGAGATGGTTACTTCGAGAGCGGCGACAGCGGAAAGACGTGGAAGCAGATCCACAACGGGCTGGATCACCATTACGTCTGGAGTGTCGCCGTCGATTCGGGTGATCCGGACACGGTCATCGTCTCAGCCGCAGCTGGTCCGCGGCAGTCGCATGATGTCGATGAAGCCGAGTCGCATCTCTATCGCAAAACCGGCGACGAGTGGGAGCTTCTCCACGAGGGCTTGCCGGAAGGGAAGGGCCGCCGAACGGCTGTGCTCGCCGCTCATCCGAAACAGGCGGGCACCTTCTTCGCCGCCTGGGAAGAAGAGCTGTACCGTTCCACCGACGGCGGCATCACGTGGGAAGAGATCGACATCCCCTGGCCGGACGAGTATCAGGTCGACGAACCTCATCAGCTCGTGGTATTGGTCAACGGAAGTTGATGCGATACGACGTGGGCTGGGGCAGGCGAGTTCTGTAGGGTGCGTCTTGACGCACCGATCGGATTGACGCTCCGGTTGTGAGCCGTCGATATTGTCTGGAAGAAATCGAATCGGGCTTTGTGGTCGAGTGGCGACGTTGGTTGCTGTCGCTTGAGTTGATCTGGTGCGTCAAGACGCACCCTACATCTGGAAATCAACGATGGGCCCATCGGGCACCGACGGGTGACGAAGTCACAAGAGGCCGCGCCATGGACGAGATTTCTTCGAGACCAGATGAGTTCACTCAGTACGACGCGGATGGCGCTGCCTCCTGTCGCTGACGCGACCCGCCCGCTGATGCGGACGGGCCACCCATGAAACCGTCATCCAGACTGCGACCGCGTGTCGAACCTAGTCGACGAGTTTGGCGTCGAGCGTGATATTCGTCTTGAAGAGCTTCGAGATCGGGCAACCTTCTTTGGCTTTGCCGGCGAGTTCTTCGAACTTCTTCTGATCGGCTCCCGGGACTTTGCCTTTCAGCGTGAGATGGATCTGCGTGACTTCGAAGCCTTCGCCGACCTTGTCCAGCGTGACTTCGGCGGACGTTTCCATCTTGTCAGCGGTCAGACCGGCGTCGCCGAGGATCTTGGAAAGAGCCATCGTGAAGCAGCCCGCGTGAGCAGCTCCGATGAGTTCCTCGGGGTTGGTTCCCTTCTGTCCCTCGAAGCGAGTCGAGAAGGCGTACGGATAGCCCGAAAGTGCTCCGCTTTCGAGCGAAACTTCGCCCTTGCCGTCCTTGAGGCCACCCTGCCAGACTGCTGAACCCGTCCGTTTGATCGCCATGTGCATCGCTCCTGAAATGAATGTGTGTCAATCTGCGTTTCGTGTATCGTAACAGCGGAAATCCGACATGCCAGCCCCCCGCAACCCCGATTTTACCGACAGTTCACACAGCGGATTGGTGCCATGCCCACGCTCGCGTGGGCATGCTGAATGGGACCAGATCATCGCCTCCGTTCATTCCGCTCGCTCGACCGGCTATGCTGCAGGCACACCAACAGACACCCTTCGAGCGCAGACGGAGAACATCATGGCACGGCAGCAGGGACTTGTGCATCCGCGGGATGAGATCATGCGGGCGATGGAGCGGATTTACCGCTCGCGGATGACAACCACGTCCGGCGGGAATCTTTCGATTCGGGATGACGCCGGGAATATCTGGATCACGCCGGCTCGCATCGATAAGGGCGATCTCAGTCGGAAGGATATCGTCTGCGTGAAGCCGGACGGCTCGGTCGAGGGGCCGCATCCGCCGTCTTCAGAATTTCCCTTTCAGCAGGCGATCTACGAGGCCCGCCCCGATCTGCGGGCGATTGTACATGCTCATCCGGTCGCGCTGGTCGCCTTCAGTATTTGCCGACAAACGCCCGATACGCGGCTGTTTCATCAGGCTCATTCGGTCTGCGGAAAGATCGGCTTCGCCCCGTATGCGTTGCCGGGCAGCAAGCAGCTGGGAGCCAGCATCGCGGCGAAGTTTGCCGAGGGCTGTGAGAGTGTCATTCTCGAAAACCACGGCGTCGCAGTCGGCGGGGAATCGCTGGCTCAGGCCTTTCAGCGGTTTGAAGCCTTCGAGTTTGCCGCGAAGACGATCATTAAAGGGAGACAGCTCGGCGAGATCCGTTATCTGACCGATGCCGAACTCAATCAGGCGCTGTTGCGGTCGGTCTCACTCGAATCGACCACCGACTGGCCGGTCTCGGTGGAAGAGATCGAGTTGCGGCGGCAGCTTTCTCTGTTCCTGCGACGTGGCTGTCGGCAGCGGCTGTTTATCAGCACGGAGGGGAGTTTCTCGGCCCGGCTTGGAGACGATTCGTTTCTGATCACGCCGACGCAGCAGGATCGTGAGTCGCTGGAGATCGACGACTTCGTTCGCGTTGAGGGGAAGTATCGGGAAGCCGGCAAGAAGGCGAGCAGAGCGGTGTTTGCTCACCGGGAGATCTACCGCAAACATCCGCATGTGCAGGCGATTGTGTTTGCTCATCCGGTCAATGCGACGGCGTTCAGCGTGACGGAAACCCCGCTCGATGTGCGAACAATTCCGGAGAGCTATGTCTTTTTGCGGGACGTCGACCGGGTGCCATACGGCGTGCAGTATCGCGAGGGGGAAATCGCGAGTTACATCAGCGAAGCATGCCCTGCGGCGATTCTGGAGAACGATGGCGTGCTCGTAACCGGTTCGAGTGTGCTCGATGCGTTCGATCGGCTCGAAGTGCTGGAGTCCACTGCCGAGGCGGTGATCAATGCCCGCTGCATCGGTGAGGTTTCCTCGATGAACGATGCGGTGATTGAAGAACTCCGCGTCGCCTTCAAGTTGCCCTCGCCGCAGAATTGACCCCGGCTCGCCGTCCGTGGACAATCGACGGATCGCATCTGTCCAGCGATTCCTGAGGATATCCCTCGCCGAACCGCCCGTTTCTCTCGGAGGTCCTATGTTTCGACGTGTCGCTCTGCTGCCGGAAGACGTTCGCCCACTGCGGTGGACCTGCCTGATGATCGCGGCTTCGCTGCTAACGGGGCTGTTGTTCGAAACCAGTCTGGTTGCAGCCGAGAAGAAATCGCAGCCGAACATCGTGCTGATCATGGCCGACGATCTCGGCTACGAGTGTCTCGAAGTGAACGGCGGGAGTTCGTACGAGACACCACGGTTGAACGAAATGGCAGCCGAAGGGATGCGATTCACCCGCTGCCATTCCCAGCCAATCTGTACGCCGACGCGCGTCCAGATCATGACCGGTCTGTACAACCAGCGGAATTATGTGCGGTTCGGACTGCTGGAGCCGAGTCAGACAACCTTTGCTCATGTGCTCAAGAAGAATGGTTACCGGACCTGTATCGCAGGAAAGTGGCAGCTGGAAGGGGGGCTCGACGGGCCGCATCACTTCGGCTTCGACGAGTATTGCCTCTGGCAGCTGACACGACGACCGAGCCGATATCCCAACCCGGGACTGGAAGTGAACGGCGAAGAGATCGACTACCCCGGCGGCTATGGCCCGGATGTCGTCAATGAGTATGTCTGCGACTTCATCAAAAAGAACGCCGAGGGGCCGTTTCTGGTCTATTACCCGATGATCCTGCCGCACTGGCCGTTCGAGCCGACGCCCGACAGCGAGGAATGGGATCCGAAATCGCCGGGCGCGAACAACAGCCAGAAGAATCCTGAATTCTTTGTCGATATGGTCAACTACACCGACAAGATGGTCGGCCAGGTGCTCGATCAGCTCGACGAGCTCGGCATCCGCGACAACACGCTGGTCCTGTTCACCGGCGACAACGGCACGGCGACCAGTGTCACCTCGGTTCTGGATGGCGAAACGTATAAGGGTGGCAAGGGAAGTCCGACACGGCAGGGGATGCATGTGCCGCTGATCGCCAGCTGGCCGGGCACGATTGAGCAGGGAGCCGTGAACGGGAATCTCGTCGACTTCACCGATGTTTTTCCCACGCTGCTCGATGTCGCCGGCGTGAAGGCTCCGAAGAAGCTTGAGCTCGACGGACTGAGTTTCCACCCGCAGCTGCTCGGCAAAGAGGGGCCGGTGCGGGATGCGATTTACTGCTGGTACGCCCGCAACGGCGGCAAGACCGGCGTCGAGTTTGCCCAGGGCCGAACCTTCAAACTTTACCGCGAGGGGCAATACTATAACATTGAAGAAGACTGGAAAGAAAAACAGCCGCTGAACGTGGAGAACCTCTCCGGCGAGGCGGCTGAAGCTCATCAGAAACTGCAGGCGGTTCTGGACCGGTACGAAGGGACCAGAGTGATGCTGGCAGATCCGGCCGCGAAGGCCGATGCCGACTCGTCGAAGCAGAAAAAGCAGAAGACAAAGAAGAAGAAAAATGAAAAAGCGAGTTCTTAGTGTCGGCCAGTGCGTTCCAGATGACGGAGCGCTGCTGCGGTTCCTGACCTCTCACTTCGATGTCGAGCTGGTCCGCTCGCCCGATAAGGAAGATGCCCTCAAGCGGATCCGCACCGAACCGTTCAATCTGATCACGGTCAATCGCAAGCTCGATGCTGACTACAGCGACGGAATGGACGTGATTCAGTCGATCCAGCAGGACCCGGATATCAACACGACGCCGGTGATGCTGGTATCGAACTATCCGGATGCTCAGGAAAAGGCTGTTCAGATCGGAGCCGAGTACGGTTTCGGTAAAATGGAATACGAAAAGCCCGAAGTCGTCGAACGCGTCGGCAAGTTTCTGAAGTAATCCCGGGTGGCACTGGCTCTGCCAGTGCAAGAGAAGTCCGGCGTTCTGAAACACTGGCGGAGCCAGTGGCACACGTTGATTGTTGATTTCCGATCTGCCCCTCATCACTGCCGGCTGCGGCTGGCTCCCTTCACCTATTGAGCCTGCTGCTGGAGAGTTCATGCCTGCCTACGAACAGTCCCGGATGATGAAAGCCATTCGCCGCGAACCGGTCGACACCACGCCGATTTGGATCATGCGGCAGGCGGGACGCTATCTACCCGAGTACATGGCCGTCCGCAGCAAGGTGACGTTCATCGAACTCTGCCACACGCCGGAACTGGCCGCCGAAGTCACGCTGACCGCTCAACAGGTGCTCGGCGTTGATGCCGCGATTCTGTTCGCCGATCTTCTCCCGATGCTCGTCCCGATGGGCATCGACCTGACCTACGAAAAGGGGGAGGGGCCGAAGATTCACAATCCGTTGCGGACCTCTACCGATGTCGATCGGTTCAAAGAGGTCGAATCGCTCGACGATCTCGGCTTCGTGTACGACGCCATTCGACTGATTCGACGTGACCTGCCGGAAGACATTCCGCTGCTCGGCTTCGCCGGGGCTCCGTTCACGCTGGCCTCTTATGCGATCGAAGGGGGCGGGAGCAAGAACTACATCGCAACCAAGACGATGATGTACAACGACACCGCGATGTGGGACGCCGTGATGTCGCGGCTGTCGAATTCGATCTCGCGGTACCTGATCCGTCAGTTCGAAGAAGGCTGCCAGGCCGTGCAGCTGTTCGACAGCTGGGCCGGGTGCCTGTCGCCGGATGATTATGAGAAGTATGTCTTTCCCTACACACAGCGAGTGATCGAAACGGTCTCCGCACACGGACCGGTCATCAACTTCCTGACCGGGAATCCCGCGCTGCTGCCGCTGCAGCGAGAAGCGGGCGGAGCGGTGATGGGCGTCGACTGGCGAGTTGATCTTCGTAAGGCGTGGGCGGTCCTCGGACACGACGTCGCCATTCAGGGGAACCTCGATCCGGTCACTTTGTTTGCAGACATTCCCACCATTCGCGAGCGAGCCGCCGCCGTGCTGGAGAAGGCGAATGGCCAGCCCGGGCATATCTTCAATCTCGGCCATGGCGTGATGCCCGACATGAAGCCGGAAAACGTGAAGGCTCTCGTCGAAATCGTGCACGAACTCGGTGCCCGCTAAGGTGTCTGACATGTCGCACGACCAGCCGCAGCGATGGGCCGTGATCGGAGGAGGCATCAGCGGGCTGGCCGCCTGCCATCGTCTGGTCAACCTGAGTAGATCGGCATCGCGGCCGGTTGCGATCGATCTGTTCGAGTCCTCGGATCGCCTGGGCGGCGTCTTCGGCACTATCGAGCAGGATGGCTATCTGCTGGAGACGGGAGCCGACATGTTCATCACGAACAAGCCGGCTGCTCTCGAGCTGTCGAAAGAACTCGGACTGTCCGACCGGCTGATCGAAACCGACAAACGCTTTCGCAAGAGTCTGATTCTCCGCCGTGGCCGCCCGCTGCCCACGCCGGTCGGGTTCGATCTGATGGCTCCCCGTGATCTGGGAGCATTTCTGAGAACGAAGATTCTCTCCCCAGCCGGTAAGGCCCGTGTGCTGCGGGAGTACTTCATCAGACCGCAACCACAAGACGATGAATCGCTTTCCTCGTTCGCCCGCCGCCGGTTCGGGCGCGAAGCGTTCGAGCGAATGATCCAGCCGATGATCGGCGGCATCTACACAGCCGATCCGGACAAGCTGGGACTTCGTTCGACGTTGCCCCGCTTCCTCGAAATGGAAGCCGAGCATGGCAGCGTGCTCAAAGGCGTATTGAAAGAAGCAAAGAAATCGAAAGCCAGAAGAGCGACCGCGGAGAGTCAGGCGAGTGGAGCCCGTTACGGACTGTTCCTCTCGTTCGATCGAGGCATGTCGGTGCTGCAGGACGCCCTCGTCGAAGCGATTCAGGAGGACGTTCAAATCCGCTCTGGTACTCCGGTCACAAACGTGTCGAAGACAGTAGACGGGCAATGGGGCGTAACGACGCAGGGACAAACGGAAGGCTACGACGCCGTCATTCTCGCCGTGCCGAGTCACGTCGCCGCCGGAATGTTGCAGGACTCATTGCCTGAGCTCACGGCATCGCTTCAACGCATCGAATATGCCTCGGCTGCGATTGTGCTCACCGGCTATCGGCTCGATCAGATTCAGCACGACATGAAATGCTTCGGCCTCGTGATCCCGGCGATCGAACAGCGCAAGATCCTGGCGGTTTCCTGCACGAGTCGTAAGTTTCCGAAGCGAGCTCCTGAGGGGAGGATTCAGCTTCGAACTTTCATTGGCGGGGCCCTGCAGCAACAGTTGCTCAAACAGTCCGACGAGGAACTGACCGAACTGGCCTGCGGCGAACTCGAACAGATCTTCGGCATCCAGGGAGAACCGGAGTTGACCCGAGTCGTCCGCTGGAACGGAGCGATGCCTCAGTATCATGTCGGACATCAACAAAGAATCGCCGAGATCGAGCAGCGGTTCTCAGGACAACGCGGTCTCGAACTGGCCGGCAATTCTCTGCATGGCGTGGGCCTGCCGGATGTCATTCAGACGGCCTGGAATCGCGTGGAGCAGAGCTGGCGCGAGCTGAACGCTTCGTAGATTGCCAATGTCCACAGGCTTGGATTTCTGCGGGAAACTGATTCGACAGGCATGAAAAAGACCTCTCCACCGGAGTAGAGAGGTCTTTTGTCTCAGGCTGTGATGCGACTACGCTCGGAAGACTCGCTGAAGTTCTTCGAGCGAGGTTCGTCCTTCGGCGACGAGTTTCAGACCTTCCTCCCGGAAGGTGAGCATCTTTTCTTTGCGGGCCTGTGTCTTGATGGCGGCGGCGTCGCCACCAGCTGCGACGACTTTCTTCATGTCGTCGGTCAGTTCGATCAGTTCAATCATGGCGGCCCGACCCAGGTACCCACTACCTCCGCAACGGCGACAGGGGCGAATTTCTTCGCCCGGTTCCGGCTGTGGCGGCCGGTACAGGGTCTGGACTTCTTCGGGCAATCCGACTTTCTGGATCAGTTTGGGATTCGGACGATACGGCTGCTTGCACTTTTCGCAGAGGACGCGAATCAGCTTCTGGCCGAACACGCCATTGACGGCTTCCGCGACCAGCTTGGGATCTTTGAGAATCTTGCCCAGACTTTCGACCGCCGAGGCGGCATCCCTTGCCTTCATCTCGGAGACTATCGTGATCTCCTCATGCTTTTCGAACGATTCGCGAACCGTCTTCTCGTTGTCGAACGGCTCGACAAAGGCAACGTCGCCTTCCATCCGAATCAGACGCTGCAGGGCGGTGCCAAGCTCCTCCTCTTCGCGACGTTCGAACTTCGAGACACTCCCCAGTTCCCGGTGACCGGTATCGCACAGCGCAAACGTGGCCTGGACGTAGGCGTCGATGCCGCGGAGGATGGCGAAAGCCAGGCTCGTGACGCCGGTGCCCGGAGGGCCGGCTGCCAGGACGATTCCTTTCTCGCCGGTCAGTTCGCGAATCTTTTCCACCGACTCGGAGCTGAAACCAAGCTCGGTCGGGCTGTACTTCGCGTTCTTCACGTCCACGAGCTGCATCGTGAGACGTTCGCCTTCTTTGGTCGGCTTGGTATCGATGGCCAGAATGTACTTGCGGTCGTCGAACTCGGCTCGGATCCCGCCAGACTGCGGTTTGGTCCGTTGTTTCGGATCCAGACCGCTGACAAGTTTCAGCACCTGCGTTACCGCCAGGCCTTCCTTGCCAATCAGGCGGCCTCCGGAATAGCCGATGCCGTCGACATACAGCTGGACCATGGCTCCTTTTTCACCCTTGGGCTCAATCCGCAGCATCTCTGCTCGACGTTCTAGGGCATCGGTCACGATTTCCTTGGCTCGCAGAAGTCCCACCTCAGCCAGGCGGGCATGGGATGCGATATCGACTTCAACGCCGCTGAGCGTTCCCTGAAAGAGAACGAGCTCGACTTCATCGTCCAGGTCTTCTTCCTGGTTCTTCTTACCGAAACCGAAAATCACCAGATCGACTCCACGTTAATGGTCAGTGAGCACCTTGGAGGGGGATGTGTCGATTGCCCATCTCAATTTCGCAATCGTCATCGATCGCACGAGGGCCCGGGCAATCTCCGCTATTCTGGAGAGAAACTCGCCGATTACAATCCGTAGGCCGACAAAGTTTTCTTGAGGCTGGCCACGCCGTCCACTTCCAGCTTCGTCAGCGGCAGGCGGAGCTCTCCGGTATCGCGTCCCAGCAGAGCCATGGCGGCTTTCACCGGGATCGGATTGGTTGCCAGTGAGAGCATGTCGCGGCAGAGGCCGAACAGCTTGAAATGCAGCGTACGGGCTACGTCCCAGTTGCCGGCCAGAGCGGCATCGACCATCGCTTTGACATCCTTCGGCACGATATTTCCGACCACGGAAACAACGCCGCTTCCGCCCATCGACATCATTGGCAGGGTCAGGCTGTCATCGCCGGAGAGAACGGTCAGGTTCGAGCCGCCGAGGATCTGTGATGCCTGGTCCATCGACCCGGTCGCTTCCTTCACGGCAACGATGTTCTCGAGTTCGGCCAGCTTGAGAATCGTTTCCGGCTCGATGTTCTTGGCGGAACGTCCCGGAATGTTGTAAACGACCACCGGCAGTCCGCCTTCTTCGGCGACGGCTTTGTAGTGTTCGTAGAAGCCCGACTGCATCGGCTTGTTGTAGTACGGCGAAACAATCAGAGCTCCGTCGGCACCGGCAGACTTCGCGTGCTTGGTCAGGCGGATCGCTTCGGCGGTGCTGTTCGAACCGGTCCCGGCCATCACTTTGGCCCGTCCGTTCGACTGCTCGCAGACGATGGCGATGACGCGGTCGTGCTCATCGTGCGAAAGTGTCGGGCTTTCGCCGGTGGTGCCGCAGGGTGCCAGCCCTTCCACGCCGGCATCGATCAGTTCATCGACCAGTTTCCGAAGACCCTGCTCGTCGACCCGACCCTCTTTGAAGGGAGTGACCAGAGCAACTGTCACTCCCCGAAACATCTCCCCTTTGCGCGTCATGTTCAAACCTGTTTGCTGGTTACCGTTGAATGAATGAAATGGAGTTGCCGGCTGAGGCAGATGAGTTCAGACACAGCCGGCGATCGTAATGTTCGGCCCGGTGGAGATTAGCGACTCTTCCAGTCGATCCTGGACATTTCGGCCAGAGCGAGCACGAGGGCCTGAACGCCGTCACGTCCGTGTCCCAGCGCCTGCAGCGAAATGTAGAGCTGCTGCGCCATTGCCAGCCCTGGCAGCGAGATCTGCATCCGGCGAGCTTCCGCCAGAGCGATGCCCATATCTTTGATGAAGTGTTCGACGAAGAAGCCGGGATCGAAATCGTTTTTCATCATACGGGGGCCGTAGTTGGACAGCGACCAGCTGCCGGCTGCTCCGGAAGAAACCGACTTCATTACCGTTTCCAGATCGAGACCCGCTTTGTAGGCGTAGAGCAGGGCTTCACAGACGCCGATCATGCCAGTGGCGATCAGGGTCTGGTTGACCATCTTGGTGTGCTGCCCCGAACCGGCTTTGCCCTGATAGACGATTGTTTTGCCCATCGCTTCCCAGCAGGGATTGAGAGCGGTCACCACGTCTTCATCGCCGCCGATCATGATCGAAAGAGCCGCGTTGCGAGCGCCGATGTCTCCGCCGGAGACCGGGGCATCGACCGCGTGCACGCCCTTGGCCTTAGCGGCTTCATAAATCTCAACAGCCAGCGACGGTTCGCTCGTGGTCATATCGACAAGCACGGAACCTTCCTTCGCCCCGGCCAGCGTTCCCTGTTCGCCGAGGAAGACTTCGCGGACATCCTTCGGGAAGCCAACGATGGCGAAGACAACATCGGACTGCTCGGCGACGGCTTTCGGGCTGTCGCACCACTGAGCGCCCTGATCGAGCAGGTCCTGCGACTTTTCCTTGGTCCGTGAGTAAACCGAGAGGCTGAATCCGGCTTTGATCAGGTGACCGGCCATGCTGCGGCCCATCACGCCTGTACCAATGAATCCGATTTTCGTCTGACCGGGCTGAATCGTAAGTTGAGGCATCGTTTTGTGTTGTCTCTGTCTGGCAGTCTGCGAAATGTCTACGACGCTGAAGCGTCCGGCGAATCGCTGCGAGAGCGGCGGAGCGTCGAAAAAGTCGAGCGATCAGTATAGTTCGCTAATATGTCATTTGCACGCCCGTGCGGCGAAGCCAGCGGCATTCCGCACGCAGGAAATCGATTTCCACCGGCTGATTCGTGATGTCCGATCCAGGCTACTGCGGAACACCGGATGACCCAGACGCGTGCGTCTGGGTGGCGACGCCAGAAGAAGTCGGTGACCGGCGGATACCAGCTTCCTGTCGCTGTCGCAACTCAGAGGTACACCTCTGAGCCTTCCCGTCACCCCTGCAATGAACACTACTCGGCAGCCGCTTCTTCTTCCGCCATGGCGTCTTCGTTCTGCTGGTCGGTTCGCATTTCGAACAGGAAGCGAGACGGGATTGTCTTTCGCGGCTTGCCCCATTTGCGACGGGTCTCGGCGAAGGTCATCGTCAGCGACTCCTGAGCCCGGGTCACGGCCACGTACGCCAGACGTCGTTCTTCCTCGATATCCTTTCGCGTTCCCTCCACCGAGCGTTTGTGAGGCAACAGCCCTTCTTCCATTCCGACCAGATAAACACGGGGGAACTCCAGCCCTTTGGCGCTGTGGATCGTGAGCAATTTGACAGCGTTGCGTTCGAGTTCCTTCTTGTTGTCGGAGCCAAATTCGTCGCGGTCGTTGAGCGTCATCTCATCCAGGAACTGATGCAGGCTCGGCTTGGCTGAACGAGTCGAATAGTCGTCGAGGGCATCGGCCAGCTGCTCGATTGATTCGAGCCGTGTGGCCACCTGCGCCGGCTCTTTGTAGAGCTTCTCGACTTCGTTGCGGTACTTGAGTTCTTCAACCAGCTGCCGGAACGACTGAGCCAGCGTCTGCGGACTGCGAAATCGATTTCGCCAGCCTTCCACTTTCTGCTCGAAATTCGAGATGGCCTGACTGACGCGCGGAGCGAGATCGCCTCGTGTGGTGCATTCTCGAGCCGCCTCGAAAAATGGGGCTCCGGTCAGAATCGCCCGCTGCATCACCTTTTCGACGGTTGTCGTGCCGATGTTTCGAGCCGGGGTGTTAATGATCCGCAACAGGGCCGATTCGTCCCGAGGCTGGGCGATCACGCGAAGATAAGCCAGGAGATCACGGATCTCTTTTCGATCGTAAAACGACTGCGAGCCGAGAATCACATAAGGAATCTGGCGGCGGCGAAGTTCCGATTCGAAGGCACGCGGCTGTTCGTTGGTGCGGAACAGAATGGCAAAGTCGGACGGCTCGCAGTTCCGTTTCGCGATCAGGTAGCTGATCTCCAACCCGATTCGTTCGGCTTCCGTCACTTCATCAGGAAACTTCTCAAAGCGGACCGGTTCGACCGCCTGCTTGGTCGATCGGAGCACCTTTTGGTGCCGCTCACGGTTGTAGCTGACGAGCCGGTTCGCGATGTTCAGAATCTCGTCGGTACAACGATAGTTGTCTTCCAGACGAACGACTTTCGCTTTCGGAAAGTGCGTCTGGAACGAAAGGATGTGCTTCACCTCGGCTCCTCGCCAAGCGTAAATCGACTGGTCGTCGTCCCCCACAACGCAAAGGTTTTCGTGGGGAGAGACCATCGCCTGGACGAGCCGAAACTGCAGCTGGTTCGTGTCCTGATACTCGTCGATCTGGACGTAATCGAAGCGATCCTGCTGCCGCTTGAGCGCTTCAGGGTGCTCGCTGAACAGCTTGTCGGTCAACAACAGCAGGTCGTCGAAATCGACACTGTTGCGAGCCCGGAGGCGATCGCAGTATTTGCGATAGGCCATCGCGGCGAGGAACTCTCGATCATCGCAGGCGAGATCGGGGGCCTGGGCGGGCGGAACACCAGCCGATTTCCAGCGGCTGATGATCGAAAGCAGATCGCCTGGCTTCAGAGCCGAGTCCTGCACGCGGATGGATCGCAGAACCTCGCGAGCCATCGATTCCTGATCGCCGCGATCGATGATGGTGAAGTTCTGTCGATAGCCGAGTGGCTCGATTTCTTCCCGCAAAATACGCACGCAGAGTGAGTGGAACGTCGAAATCCAGGGCTTCGACTTGCCGCGACCAATCAGGCTGGTGCACCGTTCGGTCATTTCTTTCGCGGCTTTGTTCGTGAACGTCACCGAGAGAATCCGCTCCGCAGGCACGCCCTGGCTGATCAGCAGTGCCATGCGGGTCGTAATGACGCGCGTCTTTCCTGTTCCCGCTCCCGCCAGGACGAGCAGCGGGCCCGAGAATGTCGTCGCGGCGTCGCGCTGCGAGGCATTGAGCGAGGAAAGAAGCTTGCTGGACTGAATCATGAAACGACTTCGTTTGGGGCAGCGGGGAGATCGTGAAGCGGAGCGACGAGCGGGCGGCGAGTCTGGCTTCGCCGCAAACGGGGAGACATCATAGCGGCTTGATCCGCCTGCGTCCCCGGCGTCGCCGCAGATTTTCTGAGTTGGCTGGCGATCCTGAGGAGTCAGCCTTTTTTCGGCTTCTTCCGTACGAGGGCTCGGAAGGCGTTTGTCATTTCCTGAACTGACTGCCACCGGTCATCGGGATGCTTTTCGAGGCCCTTCATAATGACTTTGGCCACCGATTCCGGGATCCCCGGAGCCGCCTCGCGGATGTCCTTCGGCGGACGATTGAGGTTCTTGACGATTTGATCGAGCGTCTTTCCCCGGACATACGGCAGCTGATTCGAGAACATCTGGAAGCAGGTCACCGCATAGGAGTAGACATCGATTCGCTGATCAGTCTTCTGCCGTCGGACCAGTTCCGGAGCCATGTAATCGGCTGTGCCGGTGCGATTCCCGGGAGCCTGAAACGGAGCTGTATTTGGGACGGCGAGCCCAAAGTCGATCAGTTTGATCTGGCCGTTGGCCGTGGTGAGGATGTTCTTGGGACAGAAATCGCGATGAATCCAGCCCTGCTCGTGGAAATAGTGCAGCGCCTCGCCCATCTTGATGATCCACGTCATCCGATAACGTTCGAGCGTCTCGTTCTGAAGCTCGACCAGCTGCTGCAGCCCGAACCCGTCGATGTATTCCATCACGATAAACGGTTCGTTCTGGGTACTCAGGCCGTATTCGTGGGTTTTGACGATGCACGGGTGATCGAGCGACATCCCAACGGCCCCTTCTTCGGGCCGAGACAGGCCGGGAAAGCGCGCGTTCATTTTCTCCAGAGCATCGCGATCGATCATCTTCAGCGCGACGAACTGCTGCAACTGGCGATCGTTGGCCTTCCAGACTTTGGACATCGTCCCCATGCCCATCTGGGAGATCAGCTCGAATCGTGTTTTCAGATTGACCCGCGGCGGACCGGAGGGCTGCCGCTGGAACAGATTCTTCAACAGTTGCATGGCACTTCCGTGATACGTTTCAGGCAGGCCCGCCTCGGGGAATGCGAAGAGTTCTCCAGATCGTACAACAAGTGTACCAGAAGCCGAGGGTCTGCGGGATGTGCAAGATCGCAGACGTCGCAGGTTTGCGGGAAATGTAGGCTTCGAAGCTTCGAGTCTTTCCGAAGGGGAGCCCCCGGTTGCTCCGCTATCGGGGCCGATGAAGTCGGCAGGAGCTGCCTCTCGCAATTCGAGCAAGGACGGACATACGAGAGCTCTCGTGGCTTCGCCACCCCGGTTGGATCAACCGGGGCTGCCCTCTGCTTCGGCTATCCTGGCCTACCATTGGCGGTTGACTCTACGGTTTGATTTCGCAGTAGTCGATGAACGAGGCGATCTCGGTGCGGAGTTCGTTGCGGTGAATGATGCGATCGATGAAGCCGTGTTCGAGCAGGAATTCGCTGGTCTGGAAACCTTCCGGCAGGGGAGATTTCACTGTGGCCTGCACCACGCGGGGCCCGGCGAATCCGACGAGCGCCTTGGCTTCGGCGACAACCAGATCCCCAAGCGAAGCGAAACTTGCGGCGACCCCTCCCATGGTGGGGTTGGTCAGCACGGAAATATAGAGTCCGCCGGCTTCGTGATAGCGGGCCAGAGCAGCAGAGACTTTGGCCATCTGCATCAGGGAGAGAATCCCCTCGTGCATGCGGGCTCCGCCTCCGGAACCGCTGACGATGATGAGCGGCAGGCCGAGTTCGGTCGCTTTCTCGGTGGCCCGCGTCAGCTTTTCTCCGACGACCGAGCCCATGCTCCCCATGATGAAAGCCGAGTCCGTCACGGCGATCACGATCGGGCGACCTCGCAGGTAACCGCGACCGGTGACGCAGGCGTCCGTCAGGCCGGTTTTCTTCTGTTCGGAAACGAGACGATCTTTGTACGGCTTGGAGTCAACGAAGCCAAGGGGATCGACAGAGCGGATCTCGTCGAACCATTCTTCGAAGCTGCCAACGTCGACCAGCTGCTCGATTCGTGTTCGGGCCGGGACGTAGAAGTGATAGTCGCATTCCGGGCAGATGCCGAGCAACCGGTCGACCTGCTTGCGGAAGACCGTGGACTGACATTCCGGGCATTTCAGCCAGAGCCCTTCCGGCACGCCCCGTTTTTGCGGCCGGCCGTTTGCATCCGCCTCGTCTCGCGTCATCGACAATGCTTTACCCACAAGTGCGTTATCCGTTCAATTCTGCGCCGGCTTACCAGCGACATGCAGCGATTGTAACTCGCAGCGTTTTGTCGTTTCGGCCTGGTGATGCAGGCTGACCTTGCGACCTTCCGCACAACAGGCGAGCATCGTCGCCAACGGTTCCTGGGCCACAATCAGGATCTGACGATCCTTCCGGGCGTACTTTTTTAACAATTTGTCGATTCGTTTCAACGCTTCCTGAATCGGCTCGGCATTGGGAATGAGCACCTCGTTGGGGGCATCTTCCCAGTGCTTGTAGATGGTCGGAAACTTGCGTCGAACTTCCTCGATCTCAAGACCTTCCCAGAGTCCCTGGTTCAGGTTCCGCAACAAATCGGTCGATTTGAGCGGTACATCGAGCTTTTCAGAGAGAATCTGAGCCGTGCCGTAGGAAGGATCCGACGGGCCAGTCAGAATCAGATCGATTTCCCGCTCTCCCAGACAGTCGATGAGGGACTCCACTTCCCGGAATCCATCCTCGTTGAGAGGAAGATCCAGAGACCCCTGGACTCTGTGCTGGCAATCATAATCGGTTTGTCCAGGACGAACCAGAAAGATTTGGCACATAGATAAACCGTTGTAAAACAACGAATGGGGCCACAGCCACGCAGACTGGGACGTCATTCCCTTGAGAGCCGGAACTGCTCCGAAGATTCAGGCGGCGTATTCTAGCCGGCAGGGCGATCGATTGCAGCCAACAGGCCGGAAACCGCTGCGGAATAGTCTTCGTGGTCGAAGATTGAACTCCCACAGACGAATGTATCGGCTCCTCGCTCGGCACAAGACTGAATTGTCTCCAGTCCGATCCCGCCGTCAATGGAGAGTAACTGGTCGTCTCGCATTAACTCCTTGATCAGGAACAGTTTATCGAGTGCAACAGGCATGAATTTTTGGCCACCGAAACCCGGTTCGACGCTCATCACCAGCAGCAGATCGCATTCTGAAATCCAGGGAGTGATCCGGTCCACCGGCGTGCCGGGGTTCAAGACCAGTCCGGGAGAACAGCCGTGCGAGCGAATTGTCTCGAGCAGTTCGCCCGGCTCGGGCACGGCTTCGATATGAATCGAAATCAGATCGCAACCGGCGTTTACATAGTCTTTCAGGTATTTGGCCGGATCGCTGATCATCAGATGGGCATCGAACGGAAGCTCTGTCCGATGCCGCATTTTTTCGATGACCATGGCCCCATAGGAAAGATTGGGGACGAAGTGTCCGTCCATCACATCCCAGTGAAGGAGCGGAGCCCCTGCCTCTTCCAGGCGTGCGACATCGGCTTCGAGGTTTCCGAAATCGCACTTCAGCATCGAAGGGGCAATCAAAGGCCGCTTCGAAAGCAGGGTTTTGGTCCGTTCATTCATGGTTCTGATTTCCGATTCACTGTGCATCGACATTCCCGTCGTCACAGAGTCTGTGGCGTCTGGTCGGGAGTTCGAAGGATTACTTCAGTTTATAGCACATCAGGCGATCCTGTTCGCGGAGGTACAGCTTCCCGTCCACGACAACTGGGTGAGCCCAGCTTTTGTCTTCCTGGTAGACAGGCATGAACTGGCCTTTGACGCGGTATTCTTCCGGAGTCGCTTCAATTGCGACGACACGACCGTCCTGATAACGGAAGATGACATGGCCGTCGACATAGACGATGGCAGCCGAGCCTTTGCCCTCGCCACGCAGTCCGTCGGCACCCCATTCGATCTCTCCCGTGTCGAAATCGAGGCAGGTTGGGAATCCCTGGTTCTGGTTGTGACCGGCATACAGGTAACCGTCGACGAGCACCACGCCGCCGTGGTGGTTATTGAACGTCCGCTTGGCCAGCCAGTAAACCGGATCGGCTTTCACGCCCTGGCCATCCTTGCTCAGCTTCAGCAGCACGGCTCCGCCGCCATCGTAGCTGGAGGTGGCGAAGACATAGTCGTCTTTTGTGACCGGAGTTGGAATGTTGGCGACTTCGTTGGCAACCTGGTTGTAACCCCAGAGGAACTTTCCATCGCTGGCACGAACGCCGATGACTCCGCGGCCGATGAGCTGGACGTACTGCTTCACGCCGGCTCCATTGGAAACGACGATCGATGAATATCCTGCGCCGTCTTTACCTTCACGTTTTTCGAGTTCGGGTTCGGTGAATTCCTGCACGGCTGACCGCCAGATTTCCGAACCGTCTTTCTTGTTCAGGCAGACGATCATGGCATCCGGACCGCCGGGCGTGCAGAGGACGCGATCGCCGTCGATCAGCGGAGATTCCGAGTATCCCCAGCCGGACATCATCTTGCCGTTCCACTCTTTCTTGAAATCCTTCTCCCATTGAATCGATCCGCCTTTGGCATCGAGGCAGACGATTTTGCCCGACGAAGCGACGATGTAGAGCTTGCCGTTGTCGAAGGTTGGGGTGCTGCGAGAACCGGGATAGCTGTGTTCCGGATTGGCTTCGGTGACGGGCGTCTTCCACTTGATGCGTCCGCTGGCGGCATCGGCAGCGATGACCGCCTGCCCGCCCTCTTCAGTGTTTCCCGTGGTGTAAAGAGTGCCGTCGACGATGGAAACGCTGGCATAGCCTCGCCCAAATCCTTCGACGTTGTAGACGAGCTCGGGGCCATCGTCACCCCAATTCCAGTTCAGTCCTGTTTCACTGGACTTTGCATCCATGCCAGGTCCACGCCAGTGGGGCCAGTCCGCCGCGAGGCAGGAACCAGTGAGGAAAGTCAGTGCGACAGCGGAACAAAGCAGACGGCTGGCAAGCTGCATCGGGGATTCCTTTTGCAAGTTCGGTCGGGGCGGGACTCGATCGGGACGCTCAGGAATGGTCCCGAGTCTGTTCAAAATTACTCGATCGAAGAGGGTTTCACAATTCAGTCAGGACCCTTGAGGAGGTTCCGAGTCATCCTGGGAATCAGACGAGGAGGGCGGCTGAGCATCCTTTTCGTGTTCGTGCATGCTCATCTCCTGACCGTGATTGATATTCGGGTCGATATGGGAGGTCGACAGAATCCGTGGTCCGTCCGGATACTCGTTGAGGATCTTCTCCAGATGAGTGGCATCCATGACTTCCATCTCGATCAGATCCCGGGTCATATGCTCGAGAATCTCGCGATGCGTCGAGAGCATATTGGCAACCGAAGCCATGCAGTCGTCGATGATTCGTTTCACTTCCTGATCGATCTCGCGCAGCGTGTCCTGAGCATGCTCGTAGTCGGCCGAGCCCCCGCTGCCGGCCAGGAACGGCGACCGCCGCGTCGTTGAGTAGTTTACGGTTCCCATCTTCGGACTCATCCCGAATTCAGTCACCATCCGACGGGCCAGGTCCGAGGCTCGTTCCAGGTCGTTCTGCGCTCCCGTGGACTGCTCGTTGTAGATGATCCGTTCGGAGGCCAGCCCGCCGAGCATCACGCAGATCCGGTTTTCCAGTTCGCTCTGCGTGACCAGATAGCGGTCATCGGCCGGTCGTTGCAGGATGTAGCCGAGGGCTCCGAAGCCGCGGGGGATGATCGAGATCTTGTGCACCGGGTCGGTCTTCGGCAGGCAGCAGGCGACCAAGGCGTGACCACATTCGTGGTAGGCGACGCGCTGCTTTTCTTCTTCCCCGATGATGCGGGTGCTCTTTTCGAGACCGGCGATGACCCGTTCGATGGCTTCCTCGAACTCGGGCATCCCGACTCGCTTCTTATCTTTCCGAGCAGCGAGCAGGGCAGCTTCGTTGGCCAAATTGGCCAGGTCGGCTCCAGAAAAGCCGGGCGTCAACTTGGCGAGGCGACCGAGGTTCACGTTGTTATCGAGCTTGATTCGCGACGCGTGCACCTTGAGGATCTGCTCGCGGCCTTTGTAATCGGGCTTGTCGACGAGCACGTGACGGTCGAACCGGCCGGGCCGCATCAGCGCGGGGTCGAGAGTTTCCGGGCGGTTGGTTGCTCCCATGACAATTACCGACTGGTCGGACGCGAAGCCGTCCATCTCGACGAGCAGGGCGTTGAGAGTCTGTTCGCGTTCATCGTGTCCGCCCGGCATACCGCTGCCGCGGGTTTTTCCGAGGGCGTCGAGTTCGTCGATGAAAATAATACTCGGCGAGCGCTGAATGGCCTGCTGGAAGGTATCCCGAACACGAGCCGCCCCGACGCCGACGAACATCTCAACGAAGTCGGAACCCGACAGTCCGTAAAACGGCACGCCGGCTTCTCCCGCAACCGCTTTGGCCAGCAATGTTTTCCCGGTTCCCGGAGGTCCGACGAGCAGCACGCCGCGAGGAATACGTCCTCCCAGAGCCTGATACTTGGCCGGCGTACGCAGGAACTCAACGACTTCCCGTAGCTCGTCGACCGCTTCGTCGATCCCGGCGACATCGCCAAAGGTGGTTTTGATATCTTCCTGCGAAACGAGCTTGCCCCGGGTGCGGCCGAAGGACATGGCACTGCCTGCTCCCCCCATGCGGCGGAACATCATGATGAAGAACAGGATGAAAAGCACGAGGAAGAGCAGATAGAGAAGAGACTCGATCTGAGCCGGCGGCGAGGAACCGTCGTACTCGATGTCGTTCTCGTTGAGCTTGGTTTTGAGGCTTGCGAGTACCTCATCGGGGATGCCGACGATGTTAATGCGGTACCGAATCAGTGTCTGAGGTGTCTCCGCATTCTGCGAACCATTTTCCGGAGCATCGGAAGTGACGTCCTCAGCTTCGGGAGCGTCGCCTGCTTCGGCGGGGGCGGCCTCCGAAGTTCCTTCCGGAGTTGATTCGCTGCTTCCAAGCAGCGTGCGGCCCTTGCTCAGATTCGCCGCATCTTCCTTCGACATGTTCTGGAACGTGACCGAAGTGATTCCGAAGACCAGCTCGTGCACGTTGTCGCTGTTGAATTCACCGGAATCGAGTTTGTTCTCGAACTCACTCAGCTTGATCCGCTTCGAGCGGGCATCGTTGGTCAGATAGGTGAAGACCGCGGCCAGGAGAACACCGCCGACGAGCAACAGCCAGAACGAAAGGCTGGAAGGTTTCTTGTCTTTCTTGCGGGGAGAGCCGGACTCGTTGGAATCGGGGTTTTCTTCTGGACCATACGAAGGCTGATTCATCGACTGTTGACCTGATAGATTGAGCAGCTTTCCGACGGAGTCGGTGGATGCTGTTTAATGATTCCATAACGTGAGACGCTGGCGCATTCGAACTGAAGCCGGGGCGGTTCTGTCCGCCCGACAGACGGAGTGACCGCTCAGCTTTCAGTCGATTCGCAGATGACCTGCTGAACAGGTCGAATCTTCCTCGCTGATACTAGGATGGATCCGCGGGGGCGTCAAACAACTGATCTCTGAGCAAGGCTGCGAAAGTTATGCCAATCTCGCAGTCAATCGGAACCGTTTCAGCGATGCTTGCGGAGAGCCTCGGCTTCGGCCTGAGCATCGAACTTGGGATTGGCGGTGCGGGGGATCGGAGCGTCGACCTCGCGCTGCCACGACGTGAGAAGATCGAGCAGTTCCTGTCGTCGTTCGGGGTGCGAGTCGGCCAGGTTGTGCTGTTCACCGGGGTCTTCGAACAGATTGTAGAGCTCCAGGCCGCCGTCTTCGAAATATTGATGCAGCTTCCACGGGCCGTACCGAACAATGCTGCAGGGGCGGGTGCGAAACAGGGGGTCGCGACATTCCTTCCGTTCGACCTTTCCGGACGCCTGCAGGTAAGCCGGGAAGTGCCAGAAGAGGGGACGCTCCTGAACGGCACCGCGTTGCTTGAGCAATGGCAGTAACGATCGTCCATCGCAGATCTGATCGGGCATTTTTAGACCGGCCATCTCACACAGCGTGGGGTACAGGTCGACACCAATGATGGGACTGTCGCACTTCGAGCCCGGTTCAACGACACCGGGCCATTTCACGAAGAACGGCTCGCGGATTCCGCCTTCGTAGTAAGTTCCTTTGTAACCCCGCAAGGGGGCCATGTCCGTCGCAGCGGCCAGACCGCCGTTATCGGAATAGAACAGGACAATCGTGTTCTCAGTCAACTTAAGTTGATTAAGCGTGTCAACAATCTGGCCCACGCCATCATCGACTGCCTGAATCATCGTGGCCATGGTGACGTGATTGTGCAGTTCGCCCGGCGTCTTGTTCTGATACTTGTCGACAAGCTCCTTCTTCGGCTGCAGCGGCGTATGTACGGCGAAGTGAGACAGATACAGCAGCCAGGGTTTCTCTTTGTGATCACGAATGAACTGGCAGGCTTCGCTGCTTAAGCGATCAGTCAGGTACTCACTGGCCGGAGCATTCTTGAGGCCGGGGACGTTGTGCGGCGGATAGTAGCCTTTCGGGGGGCTTCCGGAATGCGTTCCCCCAATGTTGATGTCGAACCCGTAGTCACGCGGATCGTCGCTGAGGTGCCACTTTCCCATAATCCCGGTCGTGTAGCCGGCATCCTGGAAGCACTCTGCCCACGTTTTGATCTCCGGTCGCAAAGTGTTGACACCGGGAACGTGCTCGAGGCGACGATAGCGAGCATCGCCCCGGGGGCCGGTTCCGACGTTGAAGATCTCGTGCCGCGGGGTGTATTGCCCGGACAGCAGACAGGCTCGAGCGGGTGCACAGTTCGCGGCTGCCGAGTAGGCATTCGTGAAGACCATCCCTTCACCAGCCAGTCGGTCGATGTGAGGCGTCTCAAAGAAATCGGAGCCCATGAAGCCGGCGTCGCGCCAGCCGAAGTCGTCGAGGTAAATGAACAGAATGTTCGGCGGCTGCTCTGCCAGAAGCGGGGTGGGCGCCAATCCGAGGCAGAGCAGAATGAGGAGGACGAGACGAAGCGGGATAGTCATCAGCGGCCCTTCAGAGTGAGTGTCGACAGGAACGTGTCACACTATCAGGCAATCGGGCCAATGTCGATTGTGAACCGAACTGTCGCGGGGCGAGACCTTTCCGACGAGGCTTTAAAAGGCGTCCGGCAAAGTGAGTCGAGACCGCTTTGGCTGCTGCCAGTGCATCCGATTATCGGTCAGGATGCCCTGGCGAATCGCGCAGTTCATGCAGACCTTCTCGCCCCCTTTTTCGATGTAGATCTCACCGATTTGAAGCAGATGGAAGTGCTCTTCGTCGGGGTTGCGGTAGTAGCAGTACTCTTTCGTCGCGTTCGGTTTAACGATCGCGTTCCAGCCATCGTTGTGCGGGACGTAGAGTCGGCGGTCGGCGGACTGAGCGGCAGTGGAGTCGGCTTCAGACATGACATCGGCTCCGATCGGCAGAGGAGAAACGTCGAATGAACGAGGCTTCATTATATCCAATTTCGCCGCCGAGATCAGGGGGCGAATGAGATTGCCAGCCGAAGTGAGCCGGGCTATTCCGGCTTGAAGCGATATCCGACCCCGCGAACGGTCTCGATCAAATCGCCTCCGTCGTTCAGCTTTTGACGCAGAGAACGGATATGGACATCGATCGTCCGTTCCAGAGCGTTGGCGTCTTCGCCGCGGCAGGTGTCCATTAACTCGTTGCGACGGAAGGGGCGTCCGGCCTGGCGAACGAGAGTCCACAGCAGTTTGAACTCGGTCGGCGTGAGGGCGATTTCCTCACCCTCGATCGTGGTCCGATGGTTAATCCGATCGACGAACACGCCGCGACAGGAGACGGAATCCTGAGCACTATTCTTCGAAGTCGGCCGTCTCAGGATTGCCTTGATCCGGCTGACGAGCGGCTTGATCTTGAAGGGCTTGGTGACGTAATCGTCGGCTCCCATGCTGAAGCCGACAATCTCATCGACTTCCTCGCTCTTGGCCGTCAGCATGACGATGCGGATGTGACGGGTGCGGGAGTCGGAGCGAAGCTGTCGACAGACCTCCATGCCATCCACGATGGGGAGCATGAGATCAAGGATGATGAGATCCGGCAGAGCCGCCTGGGCACGACGAAGTCCATCCTGCCCATCGGTTGAAGTGATGACTTCGAAGCCGTCCTTTTGCAGGTTATAGGCCAGGGCGTCCGCAATCGAACGTTCGTCTTCGATAATCAGAATGGTCTGTTGGCTCATGCAGCGGTCCGACGGGGCTGGATCAGGAGGCGACTTTGTGGTCGGAACGCCCGCGATGTCGAACGATTTCGCCCTCGACGAGATAGACCACATCTTCCGCGATGTTGGTGGCATGGTCGGCAACGCGTTCAATATGTCGCGACGCCGAGAACAGGTGCAGAGCTGTTTCAATCAGATCCGGTGACTTACTCATCATTTCAGTGATGGTCTGGATGATCTCTCGGTTGAGTTCGTCGACAATGTCGTCCTGCCGGCAAACCTTCCGCGCTATGGCCGTGTCGAGATTGACGTAGGCATCGATGCTCTCGTGAAGCATCGTCACAGCGTTTTCGGCCATCGTATGGACCTTGGGAGGGATGGAAATCGCGGTCGCACCTTCGAGATAACTCGAACGCTCGGCGATATGCACGGCAAGATCGGCCACCCGTTCCAGCTCGCCAGAGATCTTCATCACGGCGGCAATTCGCCGCAAATCGGTCGCGACCGGCTGGTGAAGGGCCAGAATCTTCAGGCATTCCTCCTCGATCGTCACATCGTAGTTATCGATATCACGATCCCGCTCGGCCAGTTCCCGCGCCATGCGATGATCCGGCTTTGCGAGAGTATTCACGGCTGCGTGAATCAACTCTTCCACCATCGTACACATCGTCATTAAGGAACGATGAAGGTTGTCCAAATCTCTAATGAGGTGCACTGACATGGAAGCCTGATCCCTGGACGATAATGGAGTTGAAGTCTAATAGGGGCGGAAGCAGGAGCCGCGGCTCAGCCAAAGCGACCCGTGATGTAATCTTCGGTTTGCTTCTCCTTGGGGGTCGTGAACAGATCGCGAGTGGTGCCGAATTCAATCAGTCGACCCTGGTAGAAGAATGCCGTAAAGTCGCTCACACGAGCGGCTTGCTGCATGTTATGCGTAACAATGATGATTGTATAGTTCTTTTTCAGTTCGAAGATCAGGTCTTCAATGCGTGACGTCGAGGCCGGATCGAGGGCCGAAGCCGGCTCGTCCATCAGGATGACTTCGGGGTTCGTGGCCAGCGTGCGGGCAATGCAGAGTCGCTGCTGTTGACCACCCGACATCGCCAGGGCCGACGAATGCAGCCGGTCTTTGACCTCGTCCCAGAGAGCTGCCTGCTTGAGACTACGGACGACGATCTCTTCGAGTTCCTTCTTATTTCGCTGTCCCCCAATCCGCGGTCCGAAAGCGATATTGTCGAAGATCGATTTCGGGAACGGATTCGACTTCTGGAAGACCATACCGACCTTTTTGCGAAGCTCGACCACGTCGACCTGGGAGCTGTAGATGTCTTCACTGTCGACCATGACCTCGCCATGAATGCGGGTCCCTTCGACGATGTCGTTCATCCGGTTAAGCGTACGCAGGTAGGTACTTTTTCCGCAGCCCGATGGACCAATCAGAGCCGTGACCGACTTCTCCGGCATGGCCATTGAGATGCCGAACAGAGCCTGCAAAGGGCCGTAGAAGAAATCGAGATTCCGGGTTTCGACTTTGATCGGATTCGCGGCAGGAGATTTGGCCTCCTGTTTTTCGGATTCCGGTTTCGTTTCCGGTTCTTCCTTACGCTGGGCGATCAGATTGTCGAATGTTCGAAGTTCCATGGCGTTCTCATCGGGGAACTGAATAGGCGGTACGATTCCGCCAGCTCCACGTTTTAAGGGATTACCAGTCGAGGCGTTTCGAGAAGTGATTTCGGATGTAAACGGCGATTCCGTTCATCAGCAACAGAATGACGAGCAGAACGACAATCGCAGCCGACGCCACATTCTTAAACTCAGGGTCCGGACTGTTCAACACCCAATTATAAATCTGTAGCGGCATGACCGTGTACTGACTTGAGGGAACCAGCAGAAGGCCATCGGCTTTCGTGACCAGTTCGGACATGCGTTCAATGTTTCCGGGATTGAACCGGATATAGGAAGCTGCCCCGACAACAATGATCGGAGCCGTTTCGCCAATAGCTCGCGACAGGGCCAGAATGACTCCGGTCATCACGCCCGGCAGCGAAGCTGGCAGAACCTGATGCCAGATGGTCTGCCATTTCGTCGCGCCGATGGCCAGCGAAGCATGCCGAATTGATTGAGGAACCGCTCGCAAGGCTTCCTGGGAAGCGATGATCACGATCGGAAGAATCAACAGCGACAGTGTGAATGCCCCGCTCAGCAGCGACTTTCCGAAGGGAAGGGGAATCTTGAGCATCCCGATACCAAGCGGGACCCCGATTGCCGTCGGATCGCCGAAGAAACCGAACATCCGGACAAAGGCCGTCAGCCCGAGGATCCCGAACACAATCGACGGGACACCGGCCAGGTTGGCGATATTCAGGCGAATGAATCGGGTCAGCCAGTTTTCGTGAGCGTACTCTTCAAGGTAAACGGCTGCTCCGAGGCCGACAGGCACGCTGAGTAACGCCGTCAGGAGGATCAGCCAGCACGTTCCCCAGATACTGGCCACCATGCCGGCCCGTTCAGGGTCCGACGACATATGGTTGGTGAGCAGGGTGGGGGTCAGCCAGTTTTCGGTCGCTTTCGCCGCTCCCGTGGCCGTCGGATCCCAGGTCCCGGTTGCCTTGAGCATCAGGCCGGTCAGCAGGACAACGAGAACGACCAGTCCGAACCACGTCGACAGCAGGCAGACGAGTTCGAAGATTCGACTCGTCCGCTGGCGGCGTTTCAGGCGTCGTTGGAAAACATCACTCATGAGAATCGGGCGATCGACGATGGGCTTGGGGTTGCGTCGGGCGTTTACTGGTAGACTTCACGGTACTTGTTGAGAATGAACTGCGAGAGCACATTCATGGCGAACGTGATGGCAAACAGCGAGAGGGCGACGGCGTAGATACTCTGGTATTGCACGCTGCCAGCGGGTGCGTCAGAACCAGCCATAGCGACGATATTCGAAGTCATCGTGCAGATCTGTTCGAATGGATTGGCTGTGAGTGTCGGACGAACCCCCCCCGCAATATTCACCGCCATTGTCTCTCCCAGTGCACGGGAAATCGCCAGCAGAAACGACGCCAGGATGCCCGACAGAGCAGCCGGGATCACGACCTTCACAGAGACATCGAACCGGGTCGAACCGAGTGCATAGCCGGCTTCGCGAAGTCCCCGCGGCACGGCTCGCAGGACGTCTTCGCTCAGTGAGGAAACCATCGGAATGATCATGATTCCGACGACCAGTCCGGCGCTGACAGCATTGAACGTATCGACCGGGATGCCGAAGAACTTTGCGAAAGGCTCAATCACGAGCGGTGTGATGAAGACCAGAGCGAAGTAACCATAAACAACGGTGGGGATCCCGGCGAGAATCTCCAGGAGAGGCTTAATGATTCGACGTGTCCGGGGAGAGGCGTATTCACTCAGGTAGACCGCTGTCGCGAGCCCAAAGGGAATACCGATCAGAGCCGCGATCCCGGTCACCCACATCGTTCCGACAAGCAGCGGAAGGATTCCGAACTCGCCTTCCCCATACTGAGGGGCCCACTTGGTATCGGTCAGGAAGTGCCAGAGAGAGACTTCCTGAAAAAAGGCCACGGAGCCGCCCAGGCCGAAAATCGCCTCGGAGAACAGCACGAAGATAATCGCGGCCGTCGTCAAGACAGACACGAGTGCGCAGCTGAAAAGCGAAAACTCGATGGAGGATTCCCAGAATCGCCGTCCGCTCGCTTTCGCAGCCAGACTGTGCCGTTGACCCTTCAAGAGTACACCTCTAAGAATTTGGACGCGATCTTCATTCGAATTGTATGGTCATTCGAATGCAATCGGAAATCAAAGCCGATGGCGAGAAGCGGCGAAATCGTCCGGTTTATCAAAATGCAATCCGGCCCACGCAAAGACCGTGGGCCGGTGAGTCAAAGGTCAGAACTTACTGACCAACTACTTCCGAAATCTTCTCAAGCCCGGCATCCATCGTCGCCTTCGGCAGGCGGACGTATCCGACCTTCGAGACGGCTTCCTGGCCTTCTTTCAGGTAGAAGTTGGCCAGACGCGTGACTTCGGGCTTGGTCTTCAGGGCATCCTTGCTGACATACACGAAGAGCGGACGCGAAAGCGGTTTGTAGGATCCGTCTTCGATGGTCTGTTCGTTCGGCACGACTGCGTCAGCTTTGTCGTCGGTCGGAGAAACGCCGACGAGTTTCAGCGAGTCTTTGTTCATCACGTAGTAGGCGTATCCGAAGTATCCCAGAGCGTACTTGTCACCCTTCACGCCCTCGACCAGGACAGTGTCCTGAACAGCTGGGGTGTAGTCGTCGCGGCAGGGGCTCTGACCTTCCGGCACTTCGCCGATGATCTCTTCGTTGAAGTAATCAAAGGTTCCCGACTTGTCGTCCGGTCCGAACAGACGAATCTTTTCGTTCGGCCAGCTTTCGTCAAGCTGATTCCAGGTCTGAATTTCGCTGCCGTGTTCCCACAGCTTCTTCAGCTGAGCGACCGTGAGGGCATCGCACCAGTCGTTTTCCGGATTCACAACGATCGAAAGGCCGTCCATTCCGACCTTGAGTTCAATCGGTTCCACGCCGTTGGCGGCACAGGCTTGCTTTTCGGAATCCTTGATCGGCCGGGACGCACCGGTGATGTCGCATTCTTTTTTGGCCAGACGCTCGAAACCGGTTCCAGTTCCGGTCGATTCAACCGTGGCTTTGATGCCGAGCGTGTCATCGGCAGCTTCAGCGACGCGAGCCGAGACCGGATAAACGGTGCTCGAACCAGCGATCTGAACAACATAGTCGCTGCCGGCCGAAGAGCCTGTGCTTGTGCCTTCACCAGGAGCTGCGGCACCCGGCTCCTTGTATTCACAGCCGACCATCAGTCCGACGGCAGCCAGGGCCAGGGCAATTCGTGACAGTTTGACCGAGAGCGTCATGTTGCATCCTCAAAAAATCAAATATCGGGGTGTCATCCGATCCCGGCCTGAACGGAGCAGGGATCTTCACGTGTTGACGGAATCTGCAGGTGAACAGGCTTGAAGTATTCTTAACATTCAAGCCGCGAGCGCCATCCTACCCCGGTGTGTGAAGATTTTGTTAAGACTTCGCCGATTCTGGGGAAACTCCCCTGATTGCCAGCATTCGCGTCTGAGACCACTACACTCGGCGGAGGATGTAGACCACGTCTTCGGTGTCGCCATCGACGGTCACGGGGTCGTCGATGTCGTAGTGGAAGTCGAATGTCTCGACGAGTTCCCATTCGGGGAACTTCGCGATCAGTTTGTCCATATGCTTCTTGGTGTAGCAGCGGAAGGTCGTGGTATCTTCGATTCGGAACTGCTTACTCGGCGTATAGACATCGTACTGGAACCCGATTTGTTCGGTACGGGTCTTCGGGTTGTAGTTCATCGACCACAGCCGGGTATTGACCTGCAGGTGTCCGCGACGGGCTGACCACTCTTCCTCAGCTTCATAGTCATCGCCGACGTCGGCCGGGTTGAGGTGCATCCCGAGAATAAACAGCCCCCCTTTGGTGATCGCATCGGCCGTGCATCGAAAATGCCCCTCAGCCTGCTTTTCGGTCGTCAGATGCCGAAAGCTGTTGATCATATTGAAGGCGGCGTGGAACTTCTTCTTGACCGTGTAATCGGACATATCGCCCACAACTGCCGTCGGCGGATGTCCCTTTTTCTCCAGACGGGCATTGCAGAACTCGACCGCTTTGGGATTCAGGTCGTTACCGGCGACTTCGTAACCGGCATCGGCCAGTTTGTACATCAGTCGTCCGGTTCCGCAGGCGGGCTCGAAAACGCGTTTGACGGGGCGTTTGGCGTATCGCTCGAAGCAGTCTTTGAGAAAGTCGAACTCAGCTTTCCAGTCCGACCCGAACACCAAGTCGTAATATTTCGGGTAGTCGTACAAATGGCCCTGGATGACTTCGAGGCTCACCAGTGAATCCTTCGGTTAAGAATAAAGCGAGGGACGCGACGCGGGCGTCTCCTGAGTTGAGAAATCAGCGGCTGACGGCTGAATGGCCCCCACGATAACGTGAATTCCGGCAAAGGTTAACCCTCCCGCTCTCCGGATTAGGGGAATCGCTTCGCTTCAGGAGGGGGAAGCAGGGTGGTCCGATCCGAAGGACGTCTGTCGGAGCTTTCTGTTCAGTTTTTCATAATTCGTTAACACCGGGCTGGTACGATTTCGGTTCACCGTCGTCTGGACATGAACGCTCCACTATCTCATGTCGATCGACGGTTCCTTCCCCACACCAGGGCACAGGATACAACGCGGAAGTGATCACGCCGCACCAGGTTGTCTCCTTTCGCACGGAGTCGGCGTTACAGAATGACCGCTGATCCGATGTGTTGCGACCTTCGGATTCTGTGCATTCTCGCCAAGAACCGCAGTACGAACTCGGACCCCCGAATGACAGTCAACATGGCCGGAACGAAGAAAACTTGCAGTGAATGTGGCGCCGCCATGGCTCCGGCCATGATTCGGTGCCGCGAGTGTGGCCACCGCATGGACACGCAAACGCAGAAGCCGTCATCGACTCAGGCGTCGGGAATCTATCGTGCGTCGGCCGAAATGCGCACGGAAGGTCCGCAGGAAACCGCGCTGAGCCTCGACGACATGCTGTCCTTCGCCGAAGACGTGGAATCAAATGCCTCGTCTGTTTTCAAGATTTCGCGAACGGTGCCGTCCAGTCAGTCTTCCGGGGATGCTCCTCAGCCTGGCTCTCCCCCGCCTTCGGGATATTCGCAGCAACCGCCACCACAACAGCAACCGCCGCAACAACGACCGCCCCAGCAGCAGCCGCCATCTAACGGGCAGCCTGTGCCGATCAAAGTCGATCCGTCGGTTCAGTCGGCTCACAATCGTTCGCAGGACAGTTCGGTGGTCGTCTCGCTCGCCAATGCGGACGTCACGCCTGCGCCGCAGTCCCCACCGGCTCAACCAACGAATCCGCAGAAACCTCCGGTTACTCAGCCGCCCGCAGCGCAGTCGCCGCCCGCTCAGTCTCCTTCGTCTCAATCGTCGACCTTCCAGGCTCCCCAGCCGGGGCAGCCGCTCGAGGGGTTGAGTGGCATCCGTCGCGAACGGACGCGGAAGAACGCTGCCACCACGTTTCCTGAAACACTCAAAGCAATCAAGAAGGCGCTGAAAACCGCACCGGCCGAATTGCGGGCCGCTGGCGAAGACGAAGAGGAGGCTTCCGAAGGACGGAAGGCTCGGCCGCCGCAAAAGACCTGGAAGAAGGTCGTCAAGTCGGCTCGAAAGGTTCTGGAAGAGAACTTCGACGAGAACAGCCGCGCCGCCGTTCACAAGTTGTGCGACGCCCTCGAAGAACTCGGTCAGGTGCCGACTGCGGAATCGGCTGACGTACTCGTCTCTTATCTCGATGACAAGCGGCCGATCGTTCGCGAGACAGCGGCCCGGTCTGTTGGCGAAACCGAACAGCAGGCCGGGTTCGATCCCCTGGTGAAGAAGCTGATTCACGAGTCGGTCGATATGCGAGCCGCCGTGGCACTGGGATTGGGAACACTCGGCGATCGTCGAGCGATTCACCCGCTTGTTCGACTGGCTGCCGAAGATCCGCAGATGAATATCCGGGCCGCCGACGCCCTCGTACGGATCGGTAAGCCGGCGATTCCCGAATTGATTTCCATCGCCGAGGAACGCGATGCGACGAATGCGATGACAGCAATCATGGCTTTGGGCCGGCTCGAAGACAGCCGGGCGTTGGAGGTTCTGTCCAATCAGTGCACAAATAATTCTCCAGCGATCCGGGCAACAGCCGTGGAGGCGCTTGGGCGGCTCGGCGAGTCGAAAGCCGTTCGTTACCTCGTGCGTGGCCTGTCCGATCCTGATCTCGGCGTGCGTATGCAGGCGGCGGTCGCTCTTCGGAAGGCAGGGGACAAACGGGCGGTCGATGCACTCATCGAAGCTCTCAGAGATCCCGATCCCGATATCCAAGAACAGATCGTCGCCGCACTGGCGGCCTGCGGAGACCAGGCAGCCGTTCAGCCGCTGCTGGCGATTCTGCCGACTGCTCAGAATGACCTGCTGATTGCCGTCGCCGAAGCCCTCGGCAAGTTGGGCCACGAAAGTGCGGTTCCCAATCTCTGCGCCTTGCTCGAAAGTCCTCAGACCACCGAGAATCGGGCGGCTCGACTCAAAATTCTCGATGCTCTGCGACGCCTGAAGAATGCCGCTTCGCTGCCAGTTCTGGTGAAGTTTCTGCATGATCCTCTTCCCGAAATTCGCGAACGAATCGTCGATACACTGGGACTCATCGGGGATTCGTCCGTGGTGGTCGAACTCGAAGCGATGTTGAAGCAGGATCGCAGCGACGCCGTCCGGGCCGCCTGTGCACGGGCTCTCGGCGAAATCGGCGACCCGGAATCGGTGGAAGCTCTCGAAGAAGCACTCTCGGATACATTGCAGGTTCGCATCAAGGCTGCAATCGCACTTGGGCAGATCGGGGCTTCTTCAGCAATGCTTTCGCTAACAGCGATGCTCCGCGATCAGGTTCCCGAAATTCGCTACCACGCTTCACAGGCACTGGCGGAAATCGGTGACAAGCGATCCATCCGCCCGATTGAAGTTCTCGCCGTCGACTCCGATCCGATGGTCGCCCGCGGTGCTTTCAAGGCACTGCAAAAACTGGGCGATGAGCGAACCGAAAAGCAGATTCTCAAAGCGGCGAAAAAGCGTGGCAAGAAAGCCACGGCTGTGAAGTCGTCGGACACGAGTATCAAAGACTTTTTCTCACCAGAGGTCATACGCGATGTCGTCTGGCCCGATGATCCGCAACGGCGGAATATCGTTCTCGGCTCGGTTGGAACGGTCGTGCTGATCATGTTCGGAGCGTTGGGCTTTGTTCTGTTTCAGCCGCCTGCCAAGGTCATTCCACGCGGGGTACCACTGTCGCTTTCATTCAGTCCTGACGGTCAGAAGATCACTGCGGGTCGTTCGATGGGGGCTCTGGAGATCTGGGCGATCAGCGGGACTCGACCCGAAGAAACCTCGGCGATCGATCTGGGGAAACTGAGTGCTGTCGGTTATGTCGCCGATGACAATATCTGGATCGCATTCGGCAATCAGATCGTGCGATACGATGGCAGCGAGAGCACGCCGATCGCCCAGCAGTCCGCTGCGTTTGTGCGGGGACAGCTCTCCCGCGACCGCAGTCGGATCGCCATCTACGATCAGGAGAAAACCGTCTATGTCTACAACACGGCAACCGGGCAGCCCGAAGGATCGTTGAGTTTCGGCGGCTTCAACAACATCCAGTTCTCCGGAACCGGCGAGCTGTTTGCAGCCGTCAGCGGCAGCGATATCAAGCTGTTCGATCTGAAGGCAGCCGAGGTCGGCACGATCTCGGTCCGAGGTACGGTCGATGCGATCGCATTCGCTCCGGATGATTCGCTGCTGGCCGTCAATCATGGCGGTATGCTGACGACGTTTAATCCTGAAGACCAGACCGTTGTCACCGAGCTCAAGCTGGAAACGCCCGTCACCTGCGGATCGATCGCCTTCGTCGATGTAACGGAAGCCCTGCTGTTCAATTGCGACAATGGCAGTGACAAGGGAATCGGGCGATGGAAGGTCGACTCCGAGGAAGTTACGGTTGAGAAGGGGACTCCACTGCGGCGACCGAATGCGATTTCGTTCGAGACCAACCAAATCGGCTGGGTCGAAGAAGATGAGGCGGCAATCTTCCTGTACGACTTGGGCAGCGGACAAAAGACCGAGCTCAATTTCTATTGACACCGGTCGGCCGACCCTTCAGCTTGGCAGTCTTTCACCCCTCTCGCGATGAATCGGCTGCAACTTGATGCTGAAGACTGTCCTGCTCATTCTCCTCCTCGTCTACGCGACGACGCTCGTCGTCTTTACGCACTTGCCCGTCGAAGATGTCCCCGATACGGGCGCCTCCGATAAGCTCCTGCACTTCGGAGCCTATGCCGTGCTTGGTGTCCTGGCCGCCGCGAATCTGCGGGTTCGGCGAACGCCAACCATCGCTCAGGGAATTCTGATCTGGGGCGGTCTGGCGGTCTTCGGTGCCTTCGATGAAATGACGCAGGCTCTGGTGGAACGCTCCCCGGAACTGCTCGACTGGTCGGCCGATATCGTCGGAGCGGCAGCCGGCGTTCTGGTCGTCTGGTTGCTCCCGTTGTCGGCGCTGAAGCCTGCTGAAGCGGCGGACCGTTAAGCTCCGAATACCGTTTCGAGTGCCCGCCGCATGACGACGGGATCGGGATCGACGCCGGTCCACAGGCGGAAACCAATCACGCCCTGATTGACGAGCATGCCGAGCCCATCGAGGACTTCGCAGCCAATGGCTCGCGCTTCTTTCACGAGTCGAGTCTCCGGCGGATTGGGAATCACGTCAGCGACGATCATATTCGGCTCCAGCGACGCCATGCGAAGCGGGATCCGGGCGTTGACATCCGGGAACAGACCGATCGAGGTCGCATTGATCACGACATCGGTTCCGGGCGGAACATCGAAATCGCCTTCCCAGGGCACAAACGTCGCCTTCACGGACGTCGCTTTGGCGACGGGGCCATTGAGCAGATCGACCAGTCCGGTGCCGCGTCCTGGATCGCGATTGACGATCGTAATGTCCTCGACTCCGGCCAGAGCGAGTTCCACCGAAATTGCCCGGGCGGCTCCGCCCGCACCGAGGATCACGACCTTCTTGCCGGCTGGATCGCAGACGGGACGCAGGGAATCGACGAAGCCTTTGCCGTCAGTGTTGTCGCCGACCAGTTCGTCTCCTTCACGGATAATGCAGTTCACAGCTCCCATCAGCTGAGCGGCTTCGGAGAGTCGATCGAGCAGGGGAATGACGGCGACTTTGTGTGGGATCGTGAGGTTACCACCACGGAAATTCATGGCCCGCATGCCCTGTACAGCTGCCGGCAGGTCTTCGGGGGCGACTTCAATGGTCAGATACCGCCAGTCGAGGCCGTGATGCTGATAAGCCGCCTCGATCATCGCCTGCGTCGGGTTCTCGGCGACGGGCTGTCCGAAAACGCTGGTCAGTTCCTGCTTGAAGTTCAGTTCGGCCATGGTGTCAATCTCTGCGCGTGGAGGAAGTCAGAAACGGTATCCGCGAGGAGTGCGGTCAGATCACCCATAAAAGTACATGAATCCACCCTGCGAATGAAGTTCGCGGAGCAGATTCATGCTCTGATTGGTGACTGGATCGACGATTAGTCGAGGACGGGCGTGCGGCGTTCTCCCGGTCCGTCAGACCGGCGATCGTTATCCCGCTGCTCTTCACCGCGAGGGCGGTCGCCGCCTTCTCCGCGACGATGTTCCGGCGGGCGGGGCGGGCCGTCAGGCCGCAGTACGGGATGCGGCGGCTTCGGGGGTTCCGGACGTCGTGCCTGTTCTTCCCGCAGCCGGCGGACTTCTTCGTGCAGCTTGCGAATTTCCTCCTGAACCTGCATCAGCTGGCGAATAACGGGAGCCAGTTCTTCCGTCGGATTTCGATGCTGATGCTGACTTTGTTGTTCACGCTGTTTCCGTTCGAATTCACGCTCGATCTCATGAGCTTCCCGGCGAAGATCGTTCGCGATTTCGCGGCGGCCGGCCAGTTCCAGATGTTCAGCCGCTTCAATGAGGTGCCGGATCTTCTGGTGAACCTCGTGCTGTTCCCGCTCACGATGTTCAGCGTGCTCGCGGTCTCCACGATGTTCACGCTCTTCCCGATGTTCCCGTTCCTCACGGGGTTCACGCCCTTCATCGCGGCGATGTTCTTCGCGATCGCGGTCATCTTCGCGGTGTTCCCGCATCTTCTCGTCGTGGTCGCGGCGGAGTTCTTCGACGCGTTCACGGTGTTCATTGTGCATTCGCAGCAGTTCTTCGATAATCTCGCGTTCGATCGGTCCGCGAGAACGGTCCGGCTGGGCGAAAACACCGCTGCCCGAGAGGGCCAGCGTGGTGAAGGCGGTCAGTATCACGAGCGAGCGGCTCTTCATTTTCAGTCCTTTCGCGAATGGATCCGGCTTCATTCTGGAAGTTTGATTGTAACAGGACGTCTGTAGAGGTGCATGACAATCCCGGTCAGCCTACACTATTTTTCCGCCCGGAGGCCGCTTCAGATGTCCGCAATCTGCAAGTCAGGGCCTGTTGTTTAAGGAGGGCGGCAGAACTCTGAAGGATGAAACACCGATGTCGGACAAACAACTCGATCTGGATTCGCTCCGCTGGCAAAAATTTCCCGTTCTCGACGACGGCTTCGTCTGTCTGGTCGATGTGATGGGCAACGATTCGAGCATCGTCCAGGCCGCTCGCGTCAGTTATGGCGAAGGAACCAAGAAGGTTTCCGACGACAGGACGCTGATTCGCTATCTGCTCCGACATCGCCACACGACGCCGTTCGAAATGGCGGAACTCAAGTTCCTGATTCGAGTTCCGATGGACTGCTGGCGGCAGTGGATTCGCCACCGCACGGCCAACGTCAACGAATACAGTACCCGGTACTCGGTCGCGATCGACGCGGCTCAGAAGACGCCGCCCGATCAGTGGCGGACCCAGTCGACGACGAATCGACAGGGAAGCGAGCGTCCTCTTTCCGACGAAGTCGGGGCCCGGCTGACCGAATCGGAACAGGCCTTCCACCAGGCAGCCCGGCAACTTTACGACGAACGCCTGGATGCCGGCGTGGCTCGGGAACTCGCCCGCAAAGATCTGCCGCTCTGCACCTACACCGAAGCCTACTGGAAGATCGATCTGCACAATCTGCTGCACTTCCTGGCTCTGCGGATGGACTCTCACGCCCAGCTCGAAATCCGCGAGTACGCCAAAGCCATCGGTGAGAACATTGTGAAGCCGCTCTTCCCGGTCGCCTGGGAAGCGTTTGAAGACTATCGCATGCAGTCGATGTTCCTCACCCGGCTCGATCAGGGCGTCATTAGCCGCCTCACCGCTCTCGCTGCAGAACGCAAACTCTCTCCGCCATACACCGACGACGTCTTCCTCGAAGCCCAGGATGACAGCTGGAAAGAGCTCAAACGCTGCCGCGAACGGGATGAGTGCCGCAGCAAACTCGAACGCCTCGGCCTGATGGGCCCCAAGCCCGACGAGGCGAATTGAAACAAATCTTGAACCACTGAGCCGCCGTTTCCGTTGTACCCTGAAGAACAAAGGATGGCACAGAGATTCATCTCTGTGTTGCACTGCAACAGGAGGCTTGTCTTCGGTGTGTTTCTTGACTCGAAGTGGAATACAAGCCGCTTGTGGCTGCGCCACACAGACTTAAAAGTCTGTGCCATCCCTTCGGTGGTTCTCCGTTGATCGCCTGAGACATTCGAAGACGGATCGTTCGCGCCGAACTCCACGACACCAACAACTCTCGAATGCGGAGAATGCCGATGCCTGCTCCCGTGCGCACGATGCGACGAGTTGTGAAGTGGGTGGCGGTGCTGCTGCTGGTCAGTCTGCCGATTGCTTTCTCGCAATGGTATTCGAGTTATTCGTCGCCGCCGCAGTCGCTCACCATCGCGTCTGGTCCTGAAGGGGGACAGTACCACACTGTCGCCATGGAACTGGGGCGGGAATTGACGCATCGCTATGGCGTCGTCGTCGAACATCTGGCGACGGATGGCTCCGGCGAGAACGCTCTCAAAGTCTCGCGGGGCGAAGCCGACTTTGCCCTCTACCAGAGTGGAACCGCCGCTCTGGAGCAGGATCTGCACGGTCTCGTGCTGAGCGATCTGAATTCGATCGGCGGCCTCTACTGGGAAGTCGTGCATCTGCTCAAGCATCCCGATCACGCCGAAACTCCGCTCGCCGATATTCCAGAAGCCAGGATCGCGGTCGGTCCGCTGCATTCCGGTTCGGAACTGATCGCCGGTTATCTGCTCGAACAGTTCGAACTCGATGACGATGTCAAGAAGATCGATTTGCCGCTCTCGGAACTGGCCGCGGCCTTCCGGGACGATGAGATCGACGCGGCGATGATTACGATCGGGATTCAGGCCACCGTGCTTCGCGACCTGCTGCAACCGAATGATGCGGGGGAGCCGGTCTGTGTGCTGGAGTCGATTCCGTTTGCGGCGGCGATCGCCGATCAGTCCTCGTTCCTGGAGTCTTACTCGGTGCCCGCCGGGATGTATTCGCCGGCTGGCTCGGGGGTTCCTCAAGAGCAGATCCAGACGCTGGCCACGCGGGCTCAGATCATTTCCTCCCGCGACGCTCCAGCCGGACTCACGGAGATGATTACCACGATCATCAACGATCCAGAGTTCCAGCGGAACGCCCATCTCACGGAACTATTCCGCGGCGGCACCACGTTCGCTCAGGACAATCTCGACTTTCCGCTCCACCCGGGTGCACAGCACTTCTACGACCCGCACCTCAAGCCGCTGCTCAATCCCGATTTCGTCGAAGCAACCGAAGGTATCCGCTCGTTCGTTGTTTCGCTGGCGATCGCGCTGTTCTTCATCGTGAAATGGATTCTCGATTACCGCTCCCGGTCACAGGAGCACAAACTCGATCGCTACATCAAGCGGCTGCTCGAAATCG
Organism: Planctomycetaceae bacterium; assembly: GCA_017795105.1. Classification (GTDB taxonomy): domain Bacteria; phylum Planctomycetota; class Planctomycetia; order Planctomycetales; family Planctomycetaceae; genus Rubinisphaera. The sequence continues at coordinate 1,630,416 of CP051247.1, read as the reverse complement.
AACAGGAGCAGAAGTACCTCGACCAGACCGACAAGTCCGACGACCGCCGTCGACTGCAGGATCTGCTCGACAACGTCACCGACCTGCGGCAACAGGCCCTCCGCGAATTCACCGCTCACGAAATCAACTCCGACCAGGCCGTCAGCTGCTTCGTCGCGATGTGCCACGCTCTGAGCGAAAAGATCAACGCCAAGATTTCCCGCCAGCGAATCGACACGCGACTGAAGGAAATGCGGGCACTGATCGATGGCCAGATCGCAGAACGCTCGTAGAAGGGACGCCCGGTTGCTTCACGACCGGAGTCGACGCAGGTTGGAGACCTCCAAGTCTTTGTACGCATGCCCACGCGAGCGTGGGCATGGTACCCTGTTACTAATAATGGTATGTTATGTCGGGTATTTATGTTTAGTGGGTGTTCCTGGCGCAGATAGCTGTTTGTTGAGTAGTACTAAAAACAAATATTGCGAGGATTACTGTGTATGTCACTACCACCAGATTTGACCCTCGACGACGTGCGGGTGCGTATCCGTAAGGCGTATTCAAATCCGAGTGTCGGAAAAATCAGTCAAGTTGTTCTTAAGGATGGGCCGCAGGCTTTCCGGATCGCCACGCTTCTTGAGATCATAAATTCCAATACCGGTGAATTTCATCACCACTGTCTGAAGATTGACCACATCGTTCGCAAAGCGAAGGAGGGTTGGTTCACAAATCCAGAGCGGTCCGTTCGCCTCGATTCGCCGGATGAGGTTGATCGACTTTATATGTTCTTGCACGCCCTGAAACAAGATGCGTTAGCGGATCAACACGGCGACTTGCACCTGATTCGAACTAATGATTACCGCCAATTGGAATCATTGCTTGGTTCCCTCGCAAACCTTGCTGCGACCGACAAAATTCAATTGGTTCGGACAATCCTTGACCAGCTAAGCGAGGCATCGTCGTCTGCGGTGGACTTTGTTGCAGCCTTTGAAGAGAGTAGTCCAGAAGCTCTCAGGCACATCTCAATGGCTTCACGCTTCGTTGAGTACAGAAATGCGTACGAAAGACTCGAGGAACTGGTCGACAACCCCAAGACGCTGGAAAGGGAATTTCAAGACCACCTTTCAAAGAACCCATGGATGTTTGGCAGTGAATACAGCGAACTACTTTCCCGCCGCACCTGGACACGGGATGATAACTTAGATCATATGCTACGCCGAACCGTCGACGGATACGTAGAGATTGTCGAAATCAAGACTGCATTCGGTGAACGGCTTTTTATGCACGATAAATCTCACGATAGCTACTATCCGTCGTCAAAGCTTTCGACAATTATTGGTCAAGTTGTCAGATACGTCGAAGAGGTTGAGCGAAATCGCGACTCTATCATCGCGAAGGACAAGGTGGATACATTAAAAATTCGCGCTCGCGCGATTGCCGGACGCGATGGTGACCGTGAACAGGTTGCTGCGCTTCGCAATTTCAATGCTCACCTTCACGGGATCGAGATTATCACTTACGATCAATTGCTGCGAACTGCGGCTCGAGTACTGGATGTATTTGGGAATGCAGGGGCCGCTACGGCAGAAACCACGACCGATTTGGATGGAGAAATTCCGTTCTGACGGTTGCATAAAGCCTTAGGGACAAACAGTGATTTCGTGGTTGCTCTGCTAACGGGTCGACGCAGTCCGGAGGACGCTGGTCACAACGAAGACTTCGAGAGCATGCCCACGCAAGCGTGGGCATGGCACCCTGCGTTGGGTTAGGAATTCGGAGTATGATTGGCTGACGGGGCTGATTCTTCCTTCGTGTCTGTGTTCTCGGTTGTTCTCCAGATGCCGTCCTGTCGCAGGCCTTTGGCGATGCATCCGGCTGCGAATGCTGCGACGGCCAGTGATGCGAAGGAGAAGGCACCGGCGGCGAATGCCATGATCTTTTCCAGTCCGCAGAGTTGGTAGCGGGCGTAGAGGGTCTGTTCCTGATTCGCGAAGGCGGGGGCGCCGGAGTTGATCTGAATGGTGGCGGTGTAATGGCCCTCGGGAAACATCGACAGTTCCGCGAGCAGGGTTTCGCCGCCCCAGTATTGCACCGATTCGGTGTGAAACGGGACCGTTTCGACTTCCTGACCGTCTGAGTCTTTAATCGTACACGTGCCATTCAATCCGGCGAACTGATCTCGCACGTCGAGGGTTGTCTCTTCGATGAATCGCCAGTCGACATACAGCCCCTCGCCGTGGGAAATGCTGCACGTCTGGTGAAAAGGAACGGTCTTCGCTCCCGGCTGCGACAGGTCGATGGTCGTTTCCATCGGACGGGCCTCAACCCAGTCATAGAACCGGGTGTTCAGCCGGTAAGCATCGATCCCGAACCTGATCGAGACTCCGGTTGCGGCCAGAGCGATCACCAGTCCAATCATGCGCCCGGTCGCGATTTGACGCATTGGATTTCCTGTGATGAAGGCTTGGAGAGATGAGAATCGGTGGTGCGGTAATCTGTCAGCTTGCCCACGACGGGCGTGAGCATGGCACCCGGCTCGTGTATTTATTGATCGTCGCCTGTTACGACGTTCGCGAGTCTTTCGATATGCCGTAGAAAAGGTTTGAAGTCGGCAGCGTAATCTGGGCCAAGAAGATCATGCGGTTGGTGCGAGTCTGACGCTGCCGAAGCCTTCTGAAGGGTCCATTGGGACTCAATTTCTCGAAACTGGAACAACCACCAGTCTCCGTGCCGACTCGTCATTCGCAATTCGCCCGTGAGTCCGCAACGATCAGAAGATGGGCTGAGCGTAGTCTCCCTTAAAATGTCCGAAAGTAACTCCTCCAGTGTCTCCTCAACAGGCTCATCGGGAGGCATCGGGAAATCGCCACTCTTGACTGTTGCCCAGTACGTGCGAACGAATGCCTCGGCGAACAACTCGAAGCGAGATGGTGTGGATTCACACATAGGTTTGATTGCGAACGCTCCTGGAAGGGGCGTCCCGGTTGCTCCGCGTATTGGGGCCGACACAGTCGGAAGAGGTCGATGATGTTCAGGTCTTAAAAGCATGCCCACGACGAGCTTCGGCATGGCACCCCATGCTCAGTGAGTCATCTCATACCATACAAAAGAGCAGCCCCGATTGCACGAGGCTGCTCTTTGACAGTTTCTTCTGAGTTCGGATATCTCAACCCGAGGAATCAGGCCGCTCCCTTGGTCAGGCCGCGGGCGCTGGTTTCGCTCAGGAAGTCGAGCAGGGGATCGATGGCGGAGCTGAAGTTGCGTTCCTTGAGGATTTCCATCGCGTGGCGATGCGTGTAGCCGTCGCGGTAGAGGATGCGGAAGGCTGCTTTCATGTCTTTGCGTTCGTCGGGATTGAAGCCGGCTCGCTTGAGGCCGACGAGATTGATGGCGATCACTTCGCCGGCGTGGTCGGTCATCATGAACGGCGGGATGTCCTGCACGATCTTCGAGAGACCGCCAATCATGGCCATGGTGCCGATGCGGCAGAACTGATGCACGGCTGCGTTGCCCGAGATGATGGCTCGTTCGCCGACCTGGACGTAACCGCCGAGCAGCGAACCGCTAATCATGGTGACGCCCTTCTCAAGTTCGCAGTTGTGGCCGACGTGGGCGTTGGTCATCAGGAAGCAGTTGTCGCCGATGACCGTGGCCGTGCCTTCGCCGGTGCCGCGATGGATCGTGACGCCTTCCCGCAGAATCACGTTGTTGCCGATGATGCAGGACGAAGGCTCATTGTGAAACGCCCGGTCCTGGGGGATGTCGCCGAGGGAAACTCGGGAGTGAATGCGGCAGTTTTCGCCGATGGTCGTGTGACCGAGAATCGTGGTGAACGGCCCGATTTCGGTGTCGGCTCCGATGGTGACGGGACCTTCAACGACGACGTAGGGACCAATTCGGACCGAAGAAGCAATCTGTGCGCGGGGATCAATGATCGCTGTGGGATGGATAGACACAACAGACTCCTTCCAGAAGCGGTTGCACAGAACCGCCGTGACTTATGGTTTGCCTGCTCGTCGTGAGCCGGCGGATTGACACGGCGGGAGTATCCTCGTTCTCCGAAATCCGGTCAATGGGAGTCTGAAGGGGCCTGAGGGAGTCGATCGCATCTTGATTCGATGCGGGAAATCCCGGTATTCTTCGCGGCGGCTCGCAGGCATGGAATTGGTGGCCAGATTGGATCACTAAAGGCTGCACTCGTGCGTTGCGTGTTGGGTCACCGTTTGGTCTCTGAGGGAGATCGTGTTCCTTCGCCCCCTTCAGGGGGAGAAGGTGCCCGAAGGGCGGATGAGGGGGCGATCAACCAGCGATGTTCCTTCTCTAATGAGAATCAGCGGTCCGTGGACCATGTTACCCGCATTTTTCCCTCACCCTAACCCTCTCCCCCAGAGGGGCGAGGGAACTTACTTACTGGGACTCCCCCAACGTTGTTCATTGGATATTTTCTGAACCATAGTTACTTCGTTCCTCGCGACCCGGCCGAAGTTGGCCGGGCCACCCGGGTTATTGTCGTTTCGTTCTGAACAGCAGGGATGGCTGTGCTGCAGACGTTTGATATTCGCTGGTCGCGGTTTCCGCTGATGCTGCTGATCACGCAGGCGGCTCTGCTGGTGATCGGTCTGCTGGCGATTCAGCGGGGCGATGAGCTGGTCGGCGACGGTGGGTTGGTGAGTCGGCATCTGATCTGGGTGATGCTGTCGGTGCCCGCCCTCATTCTCGGCACCGTGCTGCCGATTCGCTTCTGGCGGGAGCACTCGTATCTGTTCTTCGGGATCTCGCTGGCGCTGCTCGTGGTGCCGTACTTCATGCCGGCTCGCGGGGGATCGCATCGCTGGATTCCGCTCGGGCCGATCAACTTCCAGCCGTCGGAAGTCGCCAAGCTGACATACATGATGGCGCTCGCGCATTACCTGATGTATCGCGATAACTATCGCAAACTGTGGGGGCTCGTGGTGCCGTTCATCATCACGCTCATTCCGATGGGGCTGATTCTGAAAGAGCCGGACCTGGGAACCTCGCTGCTGTTTCTCCCGGTGCTGTTCAGCATGCTGTTCGCGGCCGGGGCCCGGTTGAGTCATCTGCTGATGATCATTGTCCTGGGCGTCGCATTGATGCCGGTCGGCTGGACGGCGATGTCGGCCGAACAGAAATCGCGTGTGACGACCCTCTTCTCCCAGCAGGACGGCGGGGTTGCTCCCCGGGGAGACGGTTACCATTTGCATCAGTCGAAACAGATGCTCGCGTTGGGCGGCGTGTGGGGAAGTCAGGTGGCCGGCCCGGCGACAGACGACAGCTATCTGTATCACCTGCCGGCTTCGCGGACGGACTTCATCTTCTGCCTTGTCGGCGAACGCTGGGGGCTCTGGGGTTGCTTCGGCGTCATCGGGTTGTATCTGCTGATGTTCGCTCAGGGGCTGAAGATCTCGACACAAACCGAGGAGCCGTTCAGCCGGCTGCTGGCGGTTGGCATCGTGACGATTCTGTGTACGCAACTGATCATCAACACCGGAATGACCGTGGGTCTGACGCCGATTACCGGACTGACGTTGCCACTACTGAGTTACGGCGGTTCGAGCATGCTGATGACGTCGTTCAGTCTCGGGCTGCTGCTCAACATCGCGATTCGACCCGGCTTCGAAGTCTCGGGGCAGACATTCCGCTATTGAACCGAGGGTCCACCCGGGTGGCCCCAAGGATGATCAACCCCGGGTGGCCCCGAAAGATTCTTTCGGGGCGGCGCAGCCGTCGGAGTGCGGAGTTGGACTGGCCAATTGCTGAGAGACTTCCTCCGATAAGAAGACGAAGCAGAGCAGAAATCTCACCCTCATCAAACTGCAATCTCCTACGGCTTCGCCGCCTTGATAGCGGAGCTATCAAGGCCACCCTTTGCTGCGTCTATTCAAGATCCCAAACGCCGTCAGGCGAGGGTGTCGACGATTCCGCCGTCGACGCGGAGGGCGGCTCCGGTTGTGGCGGAGGCAAGTGGGGAGGCGACATAGACGACCATGCTGGCGACTTCTTCCACGGTGGCCGGGCGTTGAATGAGACTGCCGGGGCGGGCGTCCATCACGAAGTCGCGGGCATAATCGTCGACCGACTTGCCGGCATTCTTTGCGTCGTCCTCGATCATTTCAACCAGGCCATCGGACAGCGTGGGCCCGGGCAGCACGCTGTTGACGGTCACACCTGTTCCGGCCATCTGTTTGGCGAGGCCGCGGGCGATGGAGATGTTCGCGGTCTTGGTCATGCCGTAGTGGATCATCTCTCTGGGAATGTTCAGGCCTGATTCCGAGGATATAAAGATCACGCGGCCCCAGCCACGCTTCTTCATGCCGGGCAGATAGGCTCGGGAAACTCGCACGCCGGACATCACGTTCACATCAAAGAACTGCTGCCAGACTTCGTCTTCAACGTCGAAGAAATCCTGCGGGCCAAAGATGCCGACGTTGTTGACGACGATATCGGCATCGGGCACGGCTTGAACGAGTTCTTCGCAACCGGCCGCCGTCCCGAGATCAGCCGCGACACCAGTGAACTCTCCTCCATCGATCTCCTTCGCCAGTTCCTGAACAGTCGCTTCGACTTTGTCAGGCTTGCGTCCGTTGATGACGACGCGGGCTCCGCATTCGGCCAGCCCTTTGGCGATGGCTTTGCCAATCCCTTCGGTCGAACCGGTGACGATGGCCGTTTTTCCCGTCAGATCAATCTTCATTGGAACTCCTTCTGAAACTCGCGATGGCCGTTCATGTTGCTCTTCTACGATTGTCACCCGTGAGAGTCGGCAGGCAAGGGGCCAATCAACTCGCGATGCCGGTTTCCATTTGAGAGCGACGACTATTCGATGGCGAGACGCCGCCGCTACGTCGATGGAATCGTTCGTGATGTTTTGCGTCTGCAGTTTTTCCAATCGCCTAACTGGCGATGCAATAACCAGTTCGGAAGGAGAAGCAGGAAGACGCCGGGAAGTCGAAACTCCGATTGTGTTTGTGCCTGGACCGGGGTAGGATTTCGGTACATGGAAAGAGCGGCTGCGGAGCCCGAATCGTCGGGATCAGCGAAGTCCGTTCGACGACTTGTCAGGGATCGAACAGGATTCGGTTGGACCGATGAATCTCCACGAAATACGTCGCGAATTTGTCGAGGATCGAGAGTTCTTGAAGCTCTGCGATCGGCACGAGGAAGTTGATCTTTCCGTGGCGGCTCTCGAACTGGCCCGGGACTATTTCCCGGATCTTGAGTTCGACGAAACCCTGCAGTGGATCGATGAACGGGCCGACGAGATTCGTCAAAAAACGTTCTCGTTTCAGAAGCCGTTTTCGCAAATCGAGTACCTCGCCGAGATCCTCGGGCATCAGCACGGCTTGCGGGGCGATGATGAATCGTTCCTTCACGCCGACGGTTCGTTTCTCAATCGCGTGGTCGAAACCGGTCGCGGTATTCCGATCAGTCTGTCGGTGCTTTACATGGCCGTGGCTCATCGCTCGGGCATCGAGTTGCACGGCGTCGCCGCTCCGTCCCATTTTCTGACGCGGATGGAGACCATCGAAGGCCCGGTCTTTCTGGATGCGTTCACGCCGGGCCGCTACATGCAGTACGACGAATGTCTCGACTGGGTGCAGGCGATTGCCGATGTGTCGCGGCGAGATGCGAAGTCGGGCATGAAAGCGGTCAGTCATCGCACGATCGTCACGCGGATGCTCAACAATCTGAAGGTGCTCTACATCGAGCAGGAAAAGTGGAAGCACGCCCTGCGGATTCAGAACCGTCTGCTGCTGCTGAACCCCTCTCAATACGCCTCGCGGCGTGATCGGGCGTTGATCTCGCTGAAGGCCGGCTATCCCGGCGAAGCCCTGGCGATGCTGCGGCGGATCGTGTCGACCGCTCCGGAACACGAGCAGCCGACCTTGCGGAGTCAGATTGCACTGGCGTTCAGCGAAATCACCCGCTGGAATTGATCGCTGCGATTGCTGACAAGCCGCCGGAGAAGCGTTAAGCTGAACGCCCCCACCGCGTTGGGACTCTCAAATTCCGTCTGATCGTGTCGATCGATTTGCGCTTGATTGTTCGGCCATCTTCAGACGCCAGCGACTCATTCAGGCACAGCTTATGTACTCCACCGCTTCGACCCCGCCGGACGAACTGGCCCATCCGTCGACGATTCTCATCTTCGGAGCCTCCGGCGACCTGACGGCCCGCAAGCTCATCCCGGCTCTCTACACGTTGTGGAAGACCGGCTATCTTCCCGAAAAGACTCAGATTGTCGGTGTCGCCCGTCGTGAAAAGTCGGACGAATCGTTCCGTAATGAACTGTTCGAAGCCGTGCGAACCTCGTCGCGAACCGGGGAAGTGACACAGGCGGACTGGAACACGTTTGCGCAGCGAGTCCACTACCGTGAAGTCGACCTGCAGAAGCCGAAGCAGTTCGACGACCTGAAGGTCTCGCTCGAACAGCTGGAGGAACAGCACGGACTTGGCGGTCAGCGGGTTGTCTATCTCGCCACGGCTCCGAGCCTGTTTCTGCCATCGATCGAAGCGCTCAATCGGGCCGGGATGATTCCGGAACCGTATGCCGAGAACTGGCTGCGTGTCGTGGTTGAGAAACCATTCGGACACGATCTCGAATCGGCGCAGGAGTTGAGTTCCGCGCTCGGCAAGCTACTCGCTGAAAAGCAGATCTATCGCATCGACCATTATCTGGGCAAAGAAACGGTCCAGAACATTTTGCTGTTCCGATTTGGCAACTCGATCTTCGAGCCGCTGCTCAATCGCAATCATGTCGATCACGTGCAGATCACCGTGGCCGAATCGCAGGGGATGGAACGTGGTCGCGGTGGCTACTACGACCAGTCGGGGGCTCTCCGCGATGTGCTTCAGAACCACGTGCTGCAGCTTCTGTGTCTGATTGCGATGGAACCCCCGTCGCTGTTTCGAGGGGAGAACATTCGGGACGAGAAGCTCAAAGTCTTACAGGCCTTGCGTCCGGGCGATCCGAAGAACATCGACAACTGGGCGATCCCGGGGCAGTACACGGCGAATGAACTCAATGGCGACGTCTTGAAAGGTTACCGCCAGGAAGATCGCATTCCCGAAGTCTCCCGTCGCGAAACTTTCGTGGCGATGGAAGCCTTCATCGACAACTGGCGTTGGGAAGGTGTGCCGTTCTACATGCGAACTGGCAAGCGGATGCCGGCTCGCGGAACTGAGATCGCGGTGAAGTTCAAACTGCCGCCGTTGAATCTGTTTTCGACCGTCGAGTGCGATGGCGATATGTGCGCTCTGGTCGAAGCCCAGCAGAACACCCTGGTCTTCCGTATTCAGCCTTACGAAGGCATCATGCTGCAGTGCTCGACCAAGCGGCCGGGCATGCAGTACCAGATTCATCCGATGACGATGAACTTCGCCTATCAGGATTCGTTCGAGATCGATCTCCCGGAAGCGTATGAGCGTCTGCTGCTCGACGTGATGCGGGGAGATTCGACACTGTTTACACGCAGCGATGAACTCGAAGCGGCCTGGCGATTTGTCACTCCGGTGCTCGATCATTGGGAGAATCGCCACAAGGATCCCGAGTTCTATCCTGCCGGAACCTGGGGACCCGAGTCGGCTGATCGTCTTCTGACCCGCGAGGGACGCCAGTGGCGAAAGCCGAGTTTTAAGAAACAACCTCACTAAACGCGTTCGATCGATATTCCGTACGTTCACTCTGCCTTTGAGGATCCGCATCGATGACAGATGTTCTTTCCCGTCGCACATTTCTGGCTGGACTCGGCTCGCTGGCCGCCGGCTCTTTGATTTCCGGTCCGGCGTTCGCCATCGACCCGTTCGATCGTTCGCAGCCGGGACCACTCAAGTTGAGCCTGTCGGCTTACTCCCTCCGCAAGGAACTCACGGCCTCGAAAGGCGAAGAGGCGGCGATGACGCTGCTCGACTTCGTCGATTACTGCCGGGAGCTCCAGATCCCCGGAGCCGAGCTGACGTCCTACTACTTCCCGGAAGACTTCGACGATGAGTATGTCCTGAAGTTGAAGCAGCACTGCCAGGTCGCAGGAGTGAGTGTCTCGGGCGGAGCAATCCGCAACGACTTCTGCGTCGATCCCGACAAGCTGCAGGCCGAGCTGGATCACGTCGAGAAGTGGATTAAGGTTTATGCTCAGCTCGGTGCCCCGGCGATTCGCATCTTTGCTGGCAAGGTGGCCAAGGGGTCCACTCCGGAAGAAGCGATCGAACGCTGTGCAGCCGCCTGCCAGACGGCTTGCGAAATCGCCGCCCAGCATGGTGTCTTCCTGGCCTTGGAAAATCACGGCGGCATCACCGCTGAGCCAGAAGATATGCTCGAGATCGTGAAGGCGGTCGACTCGCCATGGTTCGGCGTGAACTTCGACTCCGGCAACTTTCGCAACTTCGAAGACGTCTACGCCGAACTGGGCAAGATTGCCCCTTACGCCGTGAATGCTCAGGTGAAGGTCGAGATCGTTCAGGACAACAAGAAGGTTCCGGCCGACATCCCCCGCATCGTCGACGTTCTCAAGAACGCCAACTACGGCGGCTGGGTCGCTCTCGAATACGAAGCCGCAGAGCCACCGCGCGAAGCGATTCCGGAGTGGATCGATCAGCTGAAGGGCCTGCTGTAAATCACATTGACGAGCAACGTCAAAAGCCGTCGCAGGAGCCGATGCCCTGCGACGGCTTTTTAGTCTCATCGCCCGTCGATGCAGCCATTGCCCGATCTACAGTTCCGTCGCTCCGAGCGTGACGTCGAACGTTTGCTCGCGTCCGTTGCGTTCGACGGTGATCGCGATTTCTTCGCCGGGCTTCTTCGTCTTTAGAAACTTGACCAGACCGGCAAAGTTGCGGACGCGTTCGTCGTCGCATTTCACGATGATGTCGCCCCTTTCGAGGCCGGCGTTACCAGCCGGGCCATCGGGGGTGACTTCGCTGATCATCAGGCCGGCGTTGGCGGCATCGCGGCCGCGGATGCCGAGATAGGCTTTGCGGGCGGGAGCCGGTTTCATGGCATCTTCGTCGTCGAGCTCTTCCTCACCTGCCGTGAGGTCGGCCCAGTCGCGGAGGTAGACTTCAACCGGGACATGAAAGTTGAAGCTGTTGCTGACGCCGATGCGGCTGTGAATGCCGACGACGCGTCCGCTCAGGTCGAACAGCGGGCCTCCGGAATCGCCGCCGACCAGCGAGCAATCGGTCTGCACGGTCTTCTCAGTCGTCGTGATGACCCGACCGAGACGAACCACGGGAAGTCGAGACAATTCGTATCCGTTGGGGTGACCGATCGCGATCACCCAACGGCCTGTCTGCGTGAACTCGTTCGTCGCCATTGGAACGTATTCGTACGGACCTTTGCCATCGAGCCGCACGATTGCTGAGTCGATGGAAGGATTGGAACCGAGTACCGTCGCACGATGACGACGGCCATCGTTGAAGACAACAATCACCGAATTACCCGCTTCCCCGACAACGTGGGCGGCTGTGAGAATGTGGCCACGCGGGCTGATCACGACGCCGCTTCCCTGACCGCCGCCGATCTGAATATTGACCGTCGCGGCCTGGTAATCGGGCGTCAGCTTGAGCGTGATCTTCTCAAGATCCTGCAACTCGTCGAGGTCTTCGGGAAGATCATCGAACGGGAGAGGATCGGTTCGGGGATCAATCGCTTTGAGTGCCTGAGCGGGGATCCCTTCGTACTTCTGGTCGCTCTGGCGCGATGTTCGGGCCTCCTGAGCGAGCAAAGGCGAGGAGCACAAAAGGACCAGGAGAATTGCATTGACCCGGAACAGGTGAGTAAGCAAGATGCGGAGCGAAACGTTCATCGGTTCGGTTCTCGTCAACATCGGATTCGCGAATCTCCTGGCAGCTGGTTGGGGAAGAGCAACTTCCATTGCACTGCAACGGTTCGTGAATTTCAATCGGAATTGCATTGAAGATGAAAATTGTCCCTACGCCATTGGAAGGATGCGTGATTGTTGAGCCAGACGTCTTTGGCGACTCACGCGGCTTCTTTATGGAAACGTATCGCAAACCCCGCTATGTCGAAGCGGGGCTCGAAATCGAGTTCGTTCAGGACAATTATTCCCGTTCGCGGCAAGGCACACTGCGGGGATTGCATTATCAGCTTTCGCAGCCTCAGGGCAAGCTGGTGCAGGTGGTGCAGGGGAGCGTTTACGATGTCGCAGTCGATCTTCGGAAATGGTCGCCGACCTTCGGCCAATGGTTTGCCGCCGAGCTGACCGAAGAGAATCACCGCCAGCTGTACATGCCGCCGGGCTTCGCCCACGGCTTCTACGTGCAGTCGGAAACAGCCGATTTCTTCTACAAATGCACCGAGATCTATAATCCGGAGGATGAGCGGGTCCTGCTCTGGAACGATCCGGAACTCAAGATCGAATGGCCTCTTCTGGACGCCCCGATCCTCTCCGAAAAAGACCGAGAAGGCACGCCCTTCACGCAAGCCGACATCTACGAATCGCCGTTCTGAATGACGGTTTCGAACAGGTCCCGGGTTTCTCGAAGCGGCAGTCCGACCACATTGCTCAGGCTTCCCTGGATGCTCGAAACGAAGATGCTGCCGAGCCCCTGAATCGCATAGCCACCCGCTTTCCCGGCTGGCTCTCCGGTCGAGAGATACCAGTCGACCATGTCCAGCGAAGCGGCTTCCATCGTGACCGCCGTTTTGACGAATCGTTCATGGAGCGTGCCGTCGGGAGCACGCAGGCAGATCGCGGTCATCGCGTGATGCGTCTGCCCCAGGTAATGATCGCGAAACCAGCCGCGAACGACCTCATCGCGATTCTCTTCCGGCGGTTTGCCGAGCACCAGATAGGTGTCGAAGTCGTCAGGCACGAAGATGATCGTGTCGGCGGTCAGCACGTACGTCGTGGACGCGTCGGAGAGTTGAGCGGTTACGTCTTCGTTCTTCGTGCGAGCAATCTGGGAAAGTTGCTGCATGATGGCGAACAGATTCTTCGACCCGGTGAACTCAAGTTCGTCGGGATTGTTCGGGGGAACGATTCGCAGCGGAGAATTGGGAAAGAGGCTTTTCAGGAGGGCTTTCCGCTGCGGGGAGCTGGAGCCGAGAACGATCTGAGAGTCTGAGAAGTCGTGCATGTTCGGGGAATTCGTCGCGGGAGTTTTCAGTTCACCTCTGGATTGTAAAATAATCGCCTCTAGACTGCGCTTTCCGACACGCTGAACGCAACCGGCCCGCCCGATCGATCTGGAACGATTCCCTCCATGCAAGAATACTCCGCATTCTTTCTGTTCGTTGAGTGGATCGTACGTCTGCTGTTCATTCCGGTCATCGCGATGAAGTACCGGCCGCCGGCGGCTCTGGCCTGGATTGCGATCGTGTCCTTTCAGCCTTTTGTGGGCATTGTTCTGCTCTACATCTTCGGCTCGAACCGATTGCCTCGGCGACGAATTGCCGAACATGCCCGCCGGCGTCGGACGCTTCAGCTCGATATCTGGCCGCTGCTGCACAAGTACTGTATCGACCCGGAACCGCTGACAGAACGGCAGTCCCGGCATTGCCTTTCGGTCCAGCTTGGCGAGATGCCCGCCGTGACGGGGAACGATTTCGAACTGATCGACGATACCGATGAAGTGATCAATCGGATTATCGAAGATATTGAGCAGGCCGAGGTCAACGTCCATCTGCTGTTCTACATCTGGCGAAACGACGAGACCGGAAAACGCATGGCCGATGCGATTGTCGCGGCCGAGCAACGGGGTGTCCATTGTCGCGTGCTTGTCGATGCGGTTGGCTCCGGAAGCTTCATTCGCGCGCAATCTCAGCGGTTGGAAGATGCCGGAGTTGAGATCTGGCCCATTCTTCCGGTCAACCTGTTTCGGCGTCGCTTCCATCGCATCGACATGCGGAATCACCGCAAGCTGGTCGTGATCGATGGAAAGGTTGCCTACACCGGCAGTCAGAACATTGTGAACTCCGACTACGGCACGAAGCGAATCATCTGGCACGATCTGATGATGCGGCTCAAAGGGCCGATTGTTCTGCAACTGCAGTCGGTCTTTCTCACCGACTGGTTCGCGGAGACACACATTCAGCTCGACAAGCACGAATGCTTTCCACATCCGCGTGATGAAGGGGATCACAGTATGCAGCTGTTCCCCAGCGGTCCGACCTACCGCACGTTGAATCTCCACCGACTCATCGTCGCGATGTTGTACCAGGCCCGACGCGAGGTCACGATCACGACGCCGTACTTCGTGCCCGACGATTCTCTCATGCAGGCCATCGAAGTGGCGCGGCTGCGGGGCGTTCGCGTGATTCTCGTTCTGCCTGAACGGTCCGATCAGATCCTCGTCAGTGCCGCTCAACGGTCGTTCTATGCGGAACTGCTGGAGATGGATGTCGAGATCTTTCTGTTCAAGCCGGGGCTGCTGCATTCCAAGACGCTGACCATCGACCGGCAATTCGCCCTGGTCGGCACCAGCAACATGGATATCCGCTCGTTTTCGTTAAATCTCGAACTGAATCTGATTCTGTTCGATGAAGCGACGGTCGAGACGGTCTCTGAACAGCAGAAAGCCTATCTGAAAAGAGCCGTGCCCCTGACGCATTCTGAATGGGAAGATCGCCATCTGCTCAAGAGTTTCGGCGAAGCCGTCGCCCGCCTGCTGGCGCCACTTCTGTAGAGTGAACTTCGCACAGCGGACCCTACGGGGGGGCACTGCAGTAGAGTGAGCATCGCGTTGCTGAGGGCATCTCAACCCGAAGCGTGAGCGAGGCCCCTTCGATGTGCCCAACGCTTCTCGAAGCGATGATGCTTGATGACTTCGAGGAATACGCAATACGCGTCCGCACAGCGGACCCTACGGGCGATACACTGCAGTAGAGTACGTGTCATGTTGCTGAGGACGTCCCAACCCGAAGCGTGAGTGAGGGATCTCAGCGCCGCTGAGGGGGGAGCTGCATTATCGCTCCGCGCAAAAGTACAGAGCACGGCTCGAAAGCCGTGCCCTGCGCCCCATTTTCGCCTCGTGATTTCTTGGCAGTCGTCAGCGACTAGCGTCGATTGCGGCTCGACGAGCTGGCTGAACGATCGCTGTTACCGGAACCGGCGGCGTAGTAGATCGCCGGATCGTCGATAATGAACTCGGTCGACCAGGTGTGGCCGTCGTCGTTGTTCACGTTGTTGAAGAACATTGTCGTGAATGTGTGAGCCTGGTAGCCGTACGGGAACTGAGAGGTGATGTGATCTTCCGGAGTCAGATCATCCACACCCGGGCTTGCGTAGAAGTGCACAGCTCCGTCGCCAGTGAACGACATCCCAAAGGTCCACCAGCCTGGTTCGTTGATGGCCGGACCGGGAATCACGTTTCCGGTCTTGTCGCCGCGAACGATGACCATGGCCGAGTCGCGGCTGAATCGCGAGTCGGTCTTGCTGTGGAACTGAATGAACATGCCCGGCCAGTACGGCTCGGTTGTTTCGACCATGGCGGTGCGGAACAGTCGTCCGAACAGACCGCCCCGTTTGCTGCGTCCGCCATCGCGGGCACGCGGGTCGATGAACGGGACTTCCTCTTCTTTCATGGTCGTTGTGCGCAGGTCAGCCCGGATGCCGAAGTGAGAACCGGTCCGGTCTTCCCACTGATCCCACTCGGGCAGATAGATGCGGACCACGCAGCTCGGCATCCAGGAAACCGGCACCGGGCGAGTGTGCATGAGCAGGTCGTCCTGCTGCTGTTCACGAGTCACGCGTCCCGGAATCCCGGTGTGCAGCGACTTCAGTGACAGAGAGTATTTGCTGCCTTCAATCCCGCCCGGCGGCGTATCGACACGCACGACATGGTCGGGGGTTCCCCGCTTCGGGCCTTCACGCCACTTTTTGTTGGACGAGAATGCCAGCGGCCCGCGAACCTGCTCATCCTGTTCGCGGCTGCTCTTGGGGTGGTTGTAATGAAACTGCCAGTTGCCGGACTCGAAATCATCACTCTGGGTGGTGGACTTGGTACCGGTTCCCGGAATGTGATGTGCGTGAACTGCTGCACTGCAACAGAACACGGCGGCGGCGAATGCCACGCCGCGTAATACTGGTGAAAGCATCCTGTTCTCCCCTCCGTGAGAGTGTGAAGACGGCGGGTCGTACCGTCGTATGAGAGTGACCGCCCGACTCTCATCATCTGATCGTCGAAGGTCCCCTCGACGTGGACTGTTCCTGACTTCGGTGTGCGGCCCTGTCACGCCGTAGCGCGGGCTGTGATGCAGCCTTTAGTCTTGAGTATCGGATTCTCCGAATCTGCGGTTCAGAAATTCTCCCCTCAAGTCCATTTTCACTGCAGATACGGACACCGACCTTGGTACAAATCCCGAAACGGACTCGCTAGAGTCTACGCATCAATTCTCGCTTGAGTATGGAAACCTTCCCTCCACCCCTTGAAAGGACTCCCCGGTGAAGATTCTTGCGGCTTTTTCCGCCTTTTTTCTGATTCTCCTCAACTTGTCAGGCCCGGCGGTCGCAGATGGTCCGGCCGACAATCTCCCGGCCAACGTCCGACCGGTTCCACCGACCGGCATCGAGCTGGAAGAAGACGTTAAAGACGAGCTTCTGACGGAGTGTGGCCGGCTCGACAGCCTCATTGCTCAACTCAGAAAACGTCGGGATGCCCGGACACCGAAGCTGCTGCCCGATGTCGAAGTCTTCGCCCGGGCTGTGCGACAGAACGTCGACCATGGTGAGCTGTTCTCGCCGGGAGACATCAAAGCCGCGAAGTCCGTCCTGGCCGAAGGAATCCGACGAGCCGAGTCGCTGATGGAAGGCAAAGCTCCCTGGACCACGCAGACCGGGCTGGTCGTTCGCGGCTATCGTTCGAAGATCGATCGGACAGTGCAGCCTTATGGTCTCGAGATTCCGCACGATTACTCCTTCGGACAGAAGGACCGCGTCCGACTCGATCTGTGGTTTCACGGTCGCGGTGAAAAGGTGACCGAGACTCCGTTCATCAACCAGCGAATGACTAGACCCGGACAGTATCAGCCGGAGAATACAATCGTACTGCATCCGTTCGGCCGATATTGCAACGCGTTCAAGTTGGCCGGCGAAATCGATGTGCTCGAAGCTCTGGAACATGCAAAAGAGAACTATCGCATTGATGAGAACCGGATCGCCGTGCGTGGGTTTTCGATGGGCGGAGCCGGCTGCTGGCAGATGGCCGTCCATTACCCGGGAATGTTCTTCGCAGCCAATCCGGGAGCCGGATTTTCGGAGACGCCCGAGTTCCTGAAGATCTTCCAGCAGGAAGACCTGAAGCCGACCTGGTACGAAGAGAAACTCTGGCGGATGTACGACTGCCCCGGATACGCCGTGAATTTGTACCAGTTGCCCACGATTGCCTACAGCGGTGAGCTCGACATCCAGAAGCAGGCCGCCGATATCATGGAAGCCGCACTGAAGAAGGAACAGCTCCGGTTGACTCATATCATCGGCCCGGAAACAAAGCACTCGATTCATCCCGACTCGAAGGAGATCATCGCTTCAAAGCTCGACAGCCTGTCGGCTCAGGTCACGCCGCAGCCGAGTAAGACGCTGTGGTTCTCGACGTACACGCTCCGTTACAACGAAGTGGAATGGCTGACGCTGACCGGCATTGAGGAGCACTGGGAACAGGCCGAAGTCAAAGTGCGTCTGGTGCCGGAAGAGAGCCTGATCGAGCTGACTCAAACGGGTGTCACTGGTCTGAAGCTCACCTTCAACGCGGGCGAATGTCCTTTCGAGCCAAATCGCAATGTGACTTTGGTACTGCAGTCCCGCGGCCCGCGTGGCGGGACGATTCAGAGACTGACACTGGAGCGGCCCGAGACCGATCGGTCGTGGAGTGTCGAACTGCATCGCAGCGGACGCGAATGGAAGTCCGGCCCGATCCCAGCCGAAGGACTCCGCAAGAAGCCCGGGCTGCAGGGACCGATTGATGACGCATTCATGGATTCGTTCGTCATCGTTGCACCGACCGGTCAGAGCTGGAACGAGAAAGCCGGGGCCTGGGCCGAAGCCGAGCAGGAACGGGCAATCACCGAATGGCGACGACAGTTCCGCGGCGACGCCGTGGTGGTCAAGGATTCGGAACTGACCGAAGAGCAGATCAAGAACTCGAATCTAATCCTGTTCGGCGATCCGTCGAGCAACAGCTATCTTGGAAAAGTTCTCGATCGTCTTCCGCTGCAGTGGACGGAAGAAACGGTCACGATGAAAGGTCAGTCCGCCCCGGCTGCTAACCACGCTCCGGTGCTCATCTATCCAAACCCCGAGAACCCGGAACGATACGTCGTACTCAACAGCGGCTTCACCTACCGTGAATACGCTTACCTCAACAACGCCCGTCAGGTCCCGAAACTGCCCGACTGGGCCGTGATCAATCTCGACACCGAGCCGAACGCACTCTGGCCCGGTAAGGTCGTTACAGCCGGATTCTTCGATGAAGAGTGGAAACCGTAACACGAGCCAAAAGAGAAAAGCCCGGAGCCAAGTCGGTTCCGGGCTTTTTTGTTGGGCAGAAGTTAAGTCTGCACGTCTCATCCATGTGGCCCAGACGCGTGCGTCTGAGTGGCAGAGCCACAAGAGGTCGCTGACCGGCGTGCTACCTCGAATCGGGCTGATTGTGGTCAACGGCAGGGTAGCCCCGGTTGCTCCGCTACCGGGGCCGACGCAGTCGGCAGGAGGTCTCAGAGATTGCTTTGATTCGCCAGCACGTTGACGCACCTCTTGTGGCTGCGCCACCCCGGTTGAATCAACCGGGGCTACCCCTGAAGTCATTTGTCGCAGAGACTTCGAGCGATGAACACCGACTTCCTGTGACTTCGTCACCCAGACGTACACGTCTGGGCCAACCTTCGTTGTCGGCAACCGTTGGACGCCGGCCCGTCAATCAGTCGAGCTTTTCCACATAAGCGTAATACGCCCCGTATTCTTCTCCATCAGCTGTGGTGAAGAGAGCGGACATCGTTGTCGTGCCGGCTTTCAACGGGAGCTCAAAGGTCACTTCCTTCCTGCTGCCGTCGACCGGTTTGGTTTTGGTCGTGTCGCCGATCTGCAGCGTCACGTTCTCGGGATTGATCGCTTTTCCCGGGACCGCTCGGAATGGCTTCACCCCGGGGACGTCTTCGCCGGGGGGCAGCGAGGCGGAGATTGCCTTATCGGCTTCTTCCGGCCAGCGACGGAGCCGGATTTTGTAGGTGCCGTCCGCAACGACTTTCACGTTCCAGAAGCCGGTGTTTTCTTTCCCATTGTAGGCATTGCGGATGTGTTGCTGATTCCAGGGCGTCAGTCGGGTTGTGATCCAATCGTGTGATGTCAGCCGAGCCGGGTTGTCGGCTTCGTGGCCGAGGTAAATCGGCGTCGACTGTGAGAAGGTCGGCTCGAGTTCGGCCCACCAGTCTTCATAGAACTCCCGCAGCCGCTCTTTGACCTCCGGATGGGCCGACGCGACATCGCTCTTCTGGCCCGGATCATTCTTCATGTCGTAGAGTTGTTCCCCATTGATGAGCCGCCACTGGGAGGTCATCACGGCACTCTTTCGCCATTTGATCGGATCTTTCACACGCTGCGAATCGGTCACGAGAATTCGGTCGGGCCACTTAGCGGTGTCATCTTTCAGCATCGGCAGTAGATTGATGCCATCGAACTTCAGGGAACTGGGAGCTTCGACGCCACACATGGCCAGCAGGGTCGGCACGATATCGACATGGG
This sequence comes from Planctomycetaceae bacterium, assembly GCA_017795105.1. Classification (GTDB taxonomy): domain Bacteria; phylum Planctomycetota; class Planctomycetia; order Planctomycetales; family Planctomycetaceae; genus Rubinisphaera. Next base: position 1,610,725 of record CP051247.1, on the reverse strand, counting down.
CGGTGATCTCGGTCACATCGCGGCTCTCAGCGAAGCCGCCGTCCGGCCAGTGCAGAAAGAACGGTACTCGATGTCCACCGTCGAATTCGCTTCCCTTTGACCCCTTCATTCCAGCGTTGAAAATCCGGGCTCCACTCGACGTTCCGTTGTCGGTTGTGAAGATGAAGATCGTGTTGTCGGTCAGTCCTTCCTCGTCGAGGAACTTGCGAAGCTGGCCGACGTTGTCGTCGATGTTGGCAATCATTCCATAGAAGTTTGCGAGATTCACATTCTGGTCGCTGTAGGGCTCGCTCGCTTCCGGCGGAGCGTGCATCGGTCCGTGCGGAGCGTTCGTGGCAATGTAGGCCAGGAATGGCTGTTCGGCCTCTTTCTGAGCTTTGATGAAGTCTCTCGCCGCCCGGAAAAAGACATCGGTGCAGAAGCCCTCAACGGGAGTGGGCTCGCCATTGTGATAGTAAGATCCATCGAAATAGGCATTGTTCCAGTAGTCTGGCGTCTGACCGACACCTCCGCCGCCATGTCGAAGAACTTCGGTGAAGCCACGGTCTTCCGGCCGATACGGGTAGTTGTCACCCAGATGCCACTTGCCGAACATTCCGGTCGCGTAGCCGCCATCTTTGAACAGCTGACCGAGCGTGATTTCATTCTCCCGCAGCATCGAGCGCCCCATGATCGTATGCCAGACGCCGGTCCGGTTCGTCCAGTGGCCGGTCAGAAAGGCACAGCGGGTCGGGGAGCAGGTCGGGGCAACATGGTAGTCAGTCAACCGGAGTGACTCGCCATAGAGTGCGTCGATGTTCGGAGTTTTGAGAACCGGATTGCCGTGGCACGAGAGATCGCCGTAACCCTGGTCGTCGGTCATCACAATCACGACATTGGGACGCTCGGCTGCCATCAACGGAGAAGACGCGAATACAGCTGCGACGAACAGGAAGGCCAGAAGCGGCCGAAAGCGACGAAACAATCCCATGAGTGAGGCTCCTCAGAGTCAACAGAAACGACGACGCAATCATAACAGCTGATGCGTTCTGACGTCGAACGAACGGGATTGTTTCAGGAAGTCGGACGAACTGAGGTTAACAGACGAAATTGTGATCCACTAAGATTTCGGGGAATCATCAATTGCTCTCCATCGACGAAAGGAATCGCCATGTGGCCGTCGCTGTTCACGCTCGCTCAATCCTCCGAAGGTCCCCCCGTCAGCACGACGACAACAGTCACGGAGGAGGTGCCGGTTGACAGCCTGACCGAAGCGGCCACGTGGGCGCTGAGCATCAAAGATTACGCGTTCGAGCACGGCCCGACGATTCTGCTCAACATCGTGGCGGCTCTCGCGATCTTCCTTATCGGTCGCATCATCGCCAGCTGGCTGACGTCACTGACCGCGACAACGATGAGGAGAGCCAATGTCGACAGCACGCTGATTCAGTTCGCTCGCAGCATCGTCTACTGGATTCTGATCGTCTTTGTCATCATGGCGGCTCTCGAACGGGTCGGCGTCGATACGACCACATTCGCGGCGGCAATTGCGGCAGCCGGTCTCGCCATCGGCCTGGCGTTGCAGAACTCACTCTCGAACTTCGCGGCTGGAATCATGCTGATCCTGTTTCACCCGTTCCGCGTCGGCAACTACGTCGAAGCCGGTGGCACGGCTGGCATTGTCGAAGAGATTCAGATCTTCAACACCGTCCTGCGCACGCCGGATAATAAACGCATTGTGGTGCCGAACAGCTCGATTACGTCAAACAACATCACCAACTACGCGGCTCACGAATTGCGTCGGATCGACCTGGTCGTCACCTGCGGCTACGACGACAGCCTTCGCGAAGTCCGTCAGTTTCTCGAAGAAGCCCTCGCCGCCGAGCCGCGCATTCTGGACGACCCCGCTCCGCTCATTGCCGTCGATCAGCTGGCCGACAGCGGCGTGAACTTCATCGTCCGCCCTTGGGTGAAGACGTCGGAATACTGGGACGTCCGCTGGACGCTGCTCGAAGCGATCAAAAACGGCTTCGACGACCGCGGCTTCACGATTCCCTACCCGACACGCGATATCAATATCGTCAAGCAGCCAGGGTAGCACGGAGTACGTGGCAGAGTCCCCTCTGTGAAACGTGTCCACTCCGGTCGATCTACCGGAAGTACGACTGCCGGTTCACGCGGAACTCGTACCCGCCTCGGACGCGGTCGACGACAAAATAAGTGCGGCGGATTTCGTCAGGAAGTCGGTTGGCGTAGTCGCGTTCCAGCTGAGCGAGCTGGCTTTCTGTCGCCGGCGGGTAGAAATGAAGCACGCGGCCTCCAGCGACCGAAATGCCGGCTCGCGTGAAGAAGGTTTGATCGGCCGATTTCAGTTGGCCGCCCTGCCAGGTCATATACATCCGGTTCTCGCCGCGGCCGGATGTGGTTCGCCGCACGGTCGGAGTCTCCTGCCCCAGGTTGGAAAGATAGACGAGCGTGCCATCCGGCAGAATGGTTCCAAGTTCGATGCCGAAGTAGTCGAGCTGGCGGCCGTACTCGTCGATGTCTCGCTGATTGGCGAATTGAATGTACCACCGCTGTTCCCGGGGAATACCCGATTCGCCTCCGGCGTCGCCGAGGGCCCGGCGTCCCGAGCCTTCACGGCTGCCAACTTTGCCGCTCGACTGGGCATCGGTTTCATACTGTCGCAGTAGTTGATCAGCCGAGACATCCGCCAGTTCAGTGACTGTTTCGAAGATCTCCTCAGTCTGCATCTCTTCCTGGACTTCTTCCTGCGAGGCATCGGGAACCGGATCTTCGGGCGATTCGACGAGCAGCGTTTCATCGACGGCTCCGTCATCGACGCCGCCGGGGAATTCGATGAGTTCGACAGGAACCGGTTCGTCTTCCTGTTGGGGGCGATTCATCAGCCATGCCCCACCCAATGCGAGCACGGCCACGATGAGGCCGAACACCAGGGCGGAAAGTCCGGAGCTGACCCGGTCGTACTTCGTGACCCGCATTTCCGGGGCGAAGACGACGTTTTCGTCAGAACGCTTTTTCTTTGAAGCGGTCGCCATGAACTTCCCGATCCGGAAGCAAACTCGGGCCGGTTGCTACCCGGCTGAAGAGACAGATTGCCGAGACATCGCTCGGGCGTTTGCAGTGTGGTTGAAGTGCAACAGGGGTGGCCCTGATAGCTCTGCTATCAGGGCGGCAAAGCCGTCGGAGAATGCCTCTGCCGCATCCCTCAACTTGTAGCCTTTTACCTTGATTTTGAAGTGAATCCACCTTCCCGTAGTCAGACGTCAAATACCACTTCGCCGACGGCTGCGCCGCCCCGAAAGAATCTTTCGGGGCCACCCCTTCCGGTAACTCAAGAGTATTCCGACAATACTGGCATCTACTGATTCCTGTCTGGGCGGTAACCAACGCTTACGGTTTCTTCGACAGGTGACACTCACAGATAACGGCGTGACACCGCGGACATCCACGACAGTACTTCTCCGCGACCGCGTTTTCAAGATCGATGCCGGTCAGGTTGGCCAGCGTGACCAGCCAGGCGAGGACGTCGGCGAATTCGCCCTTGAGTTCTTCGGGGTTGCGGGAGCGGAGGGCGGCGGAGAGTTCGCCGACTTCTTCCATGAACCACATGAAGGTCCCGTCGATGCCCCGCTGCGTGTCCTTGTGCCCGAACATCGCCTGGATCATCTGTTGAAGATTGCGGACCGTCAGATCCTGAGAGCTTTCGGTCGGGGCGTTGTCAGTCATGGAAGTTCAACTCGAAACGTGAGATCGAAGAGCGGGAGCTATCGCAGGACGGCCTGCAAATCGGATTCGCAGCGGGTCACGATCGCGGCGTGGGCGGCGTCGACTTCTTCGCCCGTCAGAGTGCGGTCTTCGGCCCGGAACGCGGCTCGCGCCAGATAGGTCTTCTTCCCGGCTTCAATCGGTTTGCCGCGATACTCGCTGACGAACTCGACGTCTTCGAGCAGTGCCCCTCCCGAAGTGCGGATCGTATCGGCCAGCTGCTGCCAGCTGACCTTGTCTTCGAGCAGAAAGTTGAAGTCGCGTTCAATCGCCGGGAACTGTGGAAGCGCTTGAGCCTGAGGAGCAAGTTTGAGCAACTCGATCAGTGGTTGAAGTTGCAGCTCAGCTGCACACGTTTCTTCCTTGAGCCCGAACTGCTGCAGCGTTTTGGAATCGACATCGCCCATCCAGCCCCAGTGCTCACCGTTGATGAGCAGTTTGGCTCCGCGTCCCGGAGTGAAGCCGGCATCGTTACAAGGCTCGGCCACGAGCTTTGCGTCCGCGTTGATCTCGCGAACGAGGCGTTCGAGAATTCCTTTGAGTTCGAAGAACCCCCGGCTGGTCACGCAGCTGATCATCAGCGGCTGCACGGCTCCGGCTTCATTCAGATCGGTGAAGACGCGGGAGATCTCGTACAGCTGCGCTCCGCTGGAACCGGTCCGCTCATTGGCACGGCGACAGACCAAGAGGCTCGGAATCAGCGAAGGACGCAGTACGTTTTCCTTCTTGCGGGACGAATGTTCGACCTGCAACGGGGAACCGATCTGCTGAGGATTGATGGCCGCGGCCTGTTCGGTTGACGTGAAGCTCATCGTGATTGCTTCATAGAAGCCAGCCGCGTTGAGCGTACGGTGCACGAGGTCGGTCGTGCGGTCCTGCCGCGACTTTGCAGTCGCCTTCACGGGCGGCGGGACGTCTTCGGGAATCTGATCGTAGCCGTAGATGCGAGCGACCTCTTCAATCAGATCGGCTTCGCGAGTCAGATCGGCTCGCCAGGTGGGGGCGACGTACGTCGCCTGCTCGTCGTTCACTTCGAGCTCTTTCAGGCCGAGTCGCTTCAAGATATCGCGGCTCGTTTCGGCGGAAATGTCGACGCCGAGGATGCGTTTGATCTGTGCGAAGCGAAGCGTGATCGGCTCCTCCGGTTTCGGTTCGAAGTCGCCGGCCTTCAGCGGAACATCAAGGACCTCTCCGCCTGCGATCTGGACAATCAGCTCGCAACAGCGACGGCTCGCCCAGTCGATCTGCTGGACATCGACGCCCCGTTCGAAGCGGAACGACGAATCGCTGAACAGCGACAGCTTGCGCGCGGTGCGGCGAACCGATAGCGGAGCGAAGTTGGCGGTCTCGATCAGCAGATCGGTCGTTTGCTCCGTCACTTCAGTGGACTTGCCGCCCATCACGCCGGCAATGGCGACGGGCCTGGAAGCATCGGCGATGACACACATCTGCTCGTCGAGCTCGTACATGCGTCCGTCGATCGCTTCGATCTTCTCGCCCTTTTCGGCCATGCGGATGACGATCTTCTTGCCATCCAGCAGATTGAAATCGAACGCATGCAGCGGCTGACCGCATTCGAGCAACACGTAGTTGGTCACGTCGACGACGTTGTTGACCGAACGCAGGCCGAGAGCTTCAAGCCGCGTTTTCAGCCAGTCGGGACTTGGACCGACTTTCACGCCGCGAATGATGCGGGCTTCATACTGCGGGCAATGGTCGAGCACGCGATTTTCGATCGACGTCACCGATTCGGTCTTTTCGCTGACCGGCGAAATCTCGGCCGTCGGGATGTTGAGGTCCTGCTGAAATAGCACGGCCAGTTCGCGGGCGACGCCGATGTGCCCGAGGCAGTCGGCCCGGTTGCTCGTTACTTCCAGGTCGATCGCCGAGTCGTTCTCCCGCGGCATGATCTCTTCGAGATTCAACCCCGACATCATCAGCCGCTCGGCGGCTTCAGCAGCCTTGCACTTCGGATCGACGTAATCGTTTAACCAGTTCCAGCTGACAATCATGGCTTCTTGTGTTTTTGTTCGAGGTCAAATGTAGGGTCCGCTGTGCGGACGCGGAACCCGCGTGGATCTTGAAGTTCGTGGGGGGCACTCTCAGAAATGTTGGTCATTCATCGTGTTTGGATCGGCCGGAAACAAGGAGTGTTGTCTTTGTATTCATCGCACAATCCGCGTCCGCACAGCGGACCCTACGGGCCTGGAATCCGAACAATAGTGCCATGCTTGCATCGCGTCAGCAGGGCAAGCATGCCGGTGCGTTTTCGAATGTCGTTACGTCGAATTCTTACCGGTCGTTCATGATCTCCAGGAACTGATCCTTCAGAGCTGCGTTGATCGAGATCCCGTTCTTGGAGTAGATCGAGGCTTTCCCGTCGCGATCGATGAAATGGCCGCCGGCTTCTTCGAGGATCGGGAGCAGGGCGGCTGCGTCCCACTCGCTGAGGACCGGATCGACCATGATTTCTGCCCGTCCGGTCGCAACCAGCATGTGTCCGAAACAGTCGCCCCAGCCGCGTGTCAGTTGAACGCTGCTGCAGAGGGTGTGGTACGGTTTGCCGAGTCCCAGCTGTTCCCAGCGGGCCACGTTCGTGGTGCAGAAGCAGGCTTCTTCCAAATTATCGACACTCGAAACCTTGGCCGGGATCGGATCGGCCGATTTGATCTTCCACCAGGCCCCCGAACCCTTGGCCGCGTAGACGACTTCATCGAGAGCCGGGAAGCCGCAGACACCCATCACGCAGGTTCGTTCGCCGTCGTCGCCAATCTCTTCCAGGCCGATCAGGCAGCCGAAGAGAGGGACGCCGTGGACGAAGGACTTCGTGCCGTCGATGGGATCGAGGATCCAGCGGAAGTTGTTCTTGCCGGGAGTCTCCGGGAACTCTTCGCCGAGGATCCCGTCGTCCGGAAAGCTCTTCGAGAGCAGTTCGCGGATCAGCAGTTCGGCTCCGCGGTCGGCTTCGGTGACCGGCGTGTTGTCCTTCTTGGAGTCAATGGCCAGTTCCTGATTCTGGTAGTACTTCAGGATCAGAGTCCGGGCCTGTTCGGCGGCATCGATGGCGAACTCAAGGCGGGACTGATATGCGGGATTCGGCATTGTATTTGTGAATTCAAGATTCAGAACGGGGAGTCAGTTTAGTCACTCTCAGCGAAGAGCCGGCGTGGTCGCGGCTTTCGGGCCAGAATCATACCGAATCAGCGGGTTCGGTACAGGTGTTCGCCCGCTTTGCGGACCAGCAGGATGCCTTCGTCTTCCCGGTTGGCGAACGATTCGACGTCGATCGTGTCGGGATCGCGGTAGCCGAGGTTGATCTCGGCACAGATTTCCGGCGGAATCTGCGAAGCCAGCGTGACCTGCACGCGCGGCTTTTCGACACCATCTTCATAGGTGCCGCCGCCGCGAACATGGGTGGAGTGAGCGAGGACGCCGCGAGGAATATGGGAGAACCGATCCGGCTGCTTCACGAAATAATCGCGAACGTGGTAGCCGATTTCGCGGATCAGCTCGCCGTGCGTGATCGAAATCTCGGTCAGGTGCGGAGCGTAGATGATCAGCTCGCCGCCATCGGCAACGACCGGCTCCAGTTTGTACATACACTTCCCGGCGACCCAGAGTTCGTCGTACATCAGCGGGCAGCAGGAGAGCACCTGCTTAAACTGCTTGTCCTGCCATTTGATGTGGACTTCCGACGAGATATCCGACGCCGCATGCCAGGCCTCTTCCGGAGTGCCGTACGCCATGCCGTACAGGCTGGCATCGGGAGCGACGACGAACGTCATCGCCCGGCGTTCACACGGAATGAGCGAGGCCGCTTTGTCGACGACGCGGCGGACCGGGGTATCTTTCACGCCAATGATCGAGGCATTGGTGATGAGGGCTCCGAGCCAGTGGAAGAAGTTGAGCACTTCCGGACCGGAAATGCCGGGGAAGAAGTACTTGTTGCCACCTGAGAAGCCGACGACCTCGTGCGGAAAGACGGGGCCGACGACAAACAACATGTCGTAATTGAGGACCCGCTTGTTGATCTTCACCGGGACTTCTTCCCGCATCAGACCGTTGGAGATTTCGTAGGTATCGTCTTCGGTGAGGACGCCGAGCTGCGTGAGGGCTTCGTCGCGGTCCCACTCGTGATTGTAGAGACCGAGCTGGAAGAAGAGTCGCTGCCGTTCTTTCTCCGAGATGCCGAGCAGATCACACATCTGCGTTTCGGACATCGGCGGATGGGTGCCAAGCGCGAAGATGACGTCGAGCGTCTCAACCTTCGGCTTCAGCAGCTTGTGCAGCGTGTCGAAGAGCAGCGGCAGCGGTGCGGTGCGGGTCGCATCCGGAACGACCATCAGCACCTTCTTGTCGACGAAGTCTTCCAGGTTCACATTCTCGGCGATCCAGGTCCGAACTTCGTCTTCGGACATGGTGGTCCGCACGCCTTCCGCAGTCGACGACGCCATGGTCTTCTTCACTCTCTGTCGATGGATTTCCGGGGGAACGTCCCAAACCGTTCCCTGCAAGCGGGTTAAATTAGCAGAGATTCCGACCGGGAACCAGTCTGGGTTAGGCGTTGGGCGTGAGGCATTAGGCGTTAGGGAGCATGAATAACGTTGATGAAAACCCTAACGCCTAACGCCCAGTGCCTGATTCATTGCAGATCCGTAAGGAATCCCGCAGACTGTACATCTGGAGCCGACCTATCCCACACTCTCTACGGAAAACAGGTGCAGCAATGGATCGTAAGAAGGCGCAGGATTTTGATCAGAAGTTTCTCGATCTGTACGACGACTACGCTCACGGGCGGATTGCACGTCGGGATTTCGTGCGGGCGGCTGGAGCGTTCGCGGTCGGCGGTATGACGGTCGAAGGGCTGATCAACGCCATTAGTCCCAACTATGCCTGGGCCGAGCAGGTGAAGCCCGATGATCCGGCCATTCACACCGAAACGCTGAAGTACAAATCGCCCGAGGGAGCAGGGGAGATGGCCGGCTATCTCGTTCGCCCCGCCAAACCGAGCGGCAAGCTGCCCGCCGTGCTGGTCGTTCATGAAAACCGGGGGCTGAATCCGTACATCAAAGATGTGGTCCGTCGACTCGGCAAAGCCGGATTCCTCGCATTCGGCCCGGACGCTCTCTATCCCCTCGGCGGCTACCCGGGGAATGACGACGAAGGCCGCACGATGCAGCGGAAGCGGGATTCCGAAGAGATGCTGCAGGACTTCATCGCAGCCGCGAAACTGCTCGATACGCATGAGCTGTCCAACGGCAAAGTCGGCGTCGTCGGCTTCTGCTACGGCGGCGGCGTCTGCAACGCCCTGGCCGTGCGAATTCCCGATGTCATCGACGCAGCCGCCCCGTACTACGGCTCCCAGCCCGATTCGTCCGACGTCTCCAAGATCAAAGCCGATCTCCTCCTGCACTACGCCAGCCTCGATTCGCGAATTAATGAAGGCTGGCCCGCCTATGAGAAGGCCCTCAAAGAGAACAACGTCGACTACCAGGCGTTCGTTTACGAAGGCGTGAACCACGGCTTCCACAACGACACCACGCCGCGCTACGACGAAGACGCAGCCGAACTGAGCTGGAAACGCACGGTGGAGTTCTTCAAGAAGAATCTGGCTTGAGCAGGCGTTAGGCGTTAGGCCGCGCGGGGACTTCGTCCGCGCGGCCTCTCCGCAGGGATGGTCCAGAGATTGATCTCTGGATTGCGCAGCAACAAGCGGCTTGTCGAGGACGTCGAGGAGAGGAAAGCGGGTAGCCCCGGTTGATTCAACCGGGGTGGCGAAGCCACAAGAGGTTGCTCGGTCGGCTTTCAATGTCTCGTGAGTTCTGCCACCTCTTGCCGACAGCGTCGGTCCCGGTAGCGAAGCAATCGGGGCTACCCGGTGTCTGGGAGTTTGCAGGACGTCAGGTTTTTGCCACCTCGGGAACAGTCATGGTTGGCGGCAAAATACTTGAATTTCTGTGATGCCAATTTTCTAATTTTGGGCGGTGTCGAGGAAGCGGTGTTTGCGTAGAATTCGTGATGGTTTTTGAAAGGAACAGCCACATGAATTTCACAAGAGCGCTGCAGACAGAGACTGCCGAAGAAAGAGACGAGCTTATTTTCGCCGAAGCCGACGAGCATTCGTGGGCAGATTATCTGGACGAGTATCTGCGGTTCGGCGGGTGGCCTGATAATGCTTACGCTGAGGCCAAAGATATTCATGATGAAACTGACGAGCAGATAATTGCAAAGATTGATGTTGCATTTGTGGAATCAGTCCCAAGCAGTTGCAGTGACATAAATCACGAACATCAGGGATACGCTACGTTTCTGGTTACGATCGATAAGGCGACTGGACGGTACGAAGTCGAGGTCGAGGACGCAGTGGTTCACGAATTCGAATAGTCAAAAAGACTCCTGCCAGAAACCCAGCAGGAGTCAGTCGCTTCAATTGCTGGACGGATTCGCAAACCTTCTTGCACTACCCGTTATTCAACCAAGTTCTTACCCTTGAATAGCACATTATCTATGGAATCGTAACACCACGTGTACGTGTCCAACACGAAAAGACCGTCTCGTACGGCGATTCCACAGATGACTGCTGGAATCGCCGTCGAACCTTTTGGGTCTAGCCAAAGTGTAAGTTGGTCATTTCCATCATGATCTTTGTGGTACTCAGGTCGCAGTCCGAATTCACGCTTGATTTTCTCGACGAGACCATTAAGTGAAGACGAAGTCAACGACCAAAGGTTGAGGCCACTATATCCAGCTTTCACATTACATTGTCCGTTGACTTCTCGAATCGGAAATTGGAGGAACACGGTATCATGCCCCTCACATGCGCATTCGAGAGCTTCTTTATATCGTCCCTCGCCCCCTAACGTCTGAGAGGCACAAATCACTCCTAAACAGGATTCGATGTGTTTTCTGGCTTCAGCCGTGCCAGTAAAAGCAAACTCAAACACCTTCTCACCACTGGGCGGTCGGTTCTCAAACGAAAGCACGTAATGAGGGATTGTCCCTTTAATTGGAAATCCATCACTTTCCAATGAGGTGCGAAAGTCGTCGAAGACGTCAAATCCTCCATCCTCCGTTGCACGTCCAATGAAGTGTGAAGCATTCTTATCAGGGCTGGAAAACAGCGCAGAGCCAGCGCGCAAAGTGTTCAAGTGCCAGCCGATCAAGAGGGTATTCTCTCCAGCATCGATTTCTGCAAGGAACAATTTGCCTGCGATCCTGCCGTGTTCGGTAAACAGACAAGCTACAACTTCAAAGCGGCCATCATCGAGCAGATGAGATTGTGGTTCTTTAGCTTGAGTCTCGCATACATGAAACTGATATTTACCTTTGAGCAGTTCCACCAAATCGCTGCCGCTCATCGTATTTTTCTCCTGCTGTTACTGTGAATCTTAAAAACCGATCTCAACGGCTTCAAACTGTCAAAACAGCCTACTCCGTTCGCACGCGCAGAATCGCGATCTGCTTCGGGCCCTCTTCGCGCGGACGGCTTCCCTGGGCGATGATCACCACATGACCTTCCTGTGGAATCGCGATCACCGGGTTGAAGTAGAGTTCATCGCTGATGCCGACTTCGGAGACGGTGAGCAGTTTGCCTTCGGCGTCGTGGAATTGCAGCTGAATCAGGTGGCCTTGTTCGCGAGTGATGCAGCTGGCGATGAGCAGGGGGTTGTCGGGGTTGCCTGTGGTGGCCAGGGTGGCGTTTCCGTGGGAGAGCATTGATGCGGTCATGACGGGCTGTGACCAGTCGGCGTCTTCGTCGGGGCCTGCTCGGTTCAGTTCGATGGTGTAGCTGTGCGTGTTTCGTACGACATCGTTGAAGTCTTCTGGAGTGGACAGGGTGTAGATGGTCCCATCGAAAGACACGATGGTCGAGCGGGACTGGCCGCAATGGCGGCGGTCGGCGAGGGTCTGGCGTCCGAGGATGGTTCCGTCGCGATCGATGCGGATGGTGAAGAGATCGGACGGGCCGGTGCCGAACTTGCTGGTGAGAAACCGATGTTCGCCGATGAAGGCAATGCTCCCATCGGGCAGGATGGTGCCGGCGTGGATGCGGTCCCCGCCGAGTCGTTTGCCCGGGGCGTCGAGGAAGGTCGGTTTGCCAACTTCGCTGGGAGGATCGTCGAACAGAATCGGCTGCTTCCAGACGAGGCCGCCGTGGTTGTTCAAACGGGCGATCCAGGAATGATCGAGAGCATCGGAATCGAACTCGCCGGAACCGAACAGATAGATCTCATCGTCGCTGACCACGACCGCACCGGTCGTCTCTTCCAGATTACCGACCGGCTGTTCGCCCCGCACGATTCCGTTCTGTTCCACGAACGTCAGTTCCGTGTCGTTCCCTCGACGGCCGATGAATGCAATTTGCGGGGCGCTCTGTTTCTTGCGAAAGGGCGGCCAATGCTCGAAGAGGGTGATGGAGCGGAGGAAGTCGACGTTGTGACGTTGTTCCGCCAGTAACTGAAACCACTCCCGCTGACCGTCGGGAGTGACGGCCATCATCCAGTACCGGGTATCTTCCTTGTTCCATCGAGTGCCGGCGAGGAAGAGCCGATCGCCGACGATCAGAGCACTCTCGACGCTCCCTTCCACGCAGTCCTCGATGGGGACAAGATGCACCGACTCGACGATCTCTGTGTCGTAGAACATCTCCGGTCTGGGGAGCGTCGGTTCGTCTCCAAACGAAAAAGAGCCCGCGAAAAGCAGGCTCAGAATCGTTGTACAGGCGAGGGCCAGACGGCGTCTGGATTCAGGAGGAGAGAGAAGGGCAACCGCAACATTCGCTCGAAAACGCGGCTGTCCCATCGCTCGCTCCTAACGCCCAGCGTTTAACGCCTAGACATACATATTGATCACGTTCTCCAGGTATTCCTGGCGACCGCTCTTGTTCGGCGTGACTTCGCCCTTTTCGAGCATGTATTTCTCGAGGGTTTCGAAGCTGGCTTTGCCCGATTCGATCTCGGCTCCGATGCCCGAGTCGTAGCTTGCGTAGCGATCTTTGACAAAGTCGGTGAGGACGCCGTCTTCGCGGATCTTGGCAGCGATTTTGGCTCCGCGGGCGAAGGCATCCATCCCGCCGATGTGCGCGTGGAACAGATCGATCGGCTCGAAGCTTTCGCGGCGGACCTTGGCGTCGAAGTTAATTCCGCCCGGGGCGAGACCACCCTGAGCCAGAATGACGAGCATGCACTGCGTGGTCAGGTAGATGTCGGTCGGGAACTGGTCGGTATCCCAGCCGAGAAGCAGGTCGCCAGTGTTGGCGTCGATGCTGCCAAGCATGTTCTGAATGCGGGCGTACTCCATTTCGTGGAACATCGAGTGACCGGCAAGCGTGGCGTGGTTGGTTTCGATGTTCATCTTCACCATATCGGTCAGGCCGTACTGACGCAGGAAGTTCACGCAGGCGGCGACGTCGAAGTCGTACTGGTGCTTGGTCGGCTCTTTCGGCTTCGGCTCAAACAGGAACTGTCCTTTGAAGCCGATGTTCTTGGCGTAGTCGTTGGCCATGTGCATGAAGCTGGCCAGATGGTCGAGCTCACGCTTCATGTCGGTGTTGTAGAGGTTCTGGTAGCCTTCACGGCCGCCCCAGAAGACGTAGTTCTCGCCGCCGAGTTCGAGAGTGACTTCGATGGCCTTCTTGACCTGAGAAGCCGCATAAGCGAAGGCATCGGCGTTGCAGCTGGTGGCTGCTCCGTGCATGTAGCGGGGATTGGAGAAGAGATTCGCCGTGCCCCAGAGCAGCTTGATGCCGGTCGATTCCTGATTTTCCTTCAGTCGAGCGACGATTTTGTCGAGATTCTGATTGGTTTCGCGGAGGCTGGACCCTTCCGGAGAAACGTCGCGATCGTGGAAGCAGTAGTAGTCGACGCCGAGCTTCTGGAAGAATTCGAAGGCGACATCGACCCGCTTCAGAGCATTGTCGACCGATTCGGAACCGTCGTCCCAGGGGCGAACCATGGTGCCGGGGCCGAACGGGTCGCCGCCGGTGCCGCGGAAAGTGTGCCAGTAGCAGACGCTGAAGCGAAGCAGATCCTTGAGTTTCTTGCCAGCGACGACTTCCTCGGGGTTGTAGTGCTTGAACGCCAGCGGGTTCCGGCTTTCCGGACCTTCGTACTTCACTTCGGGAACATCGGGGAAGAAACTCATGGCGTGATCCTGTTCGCAGCGAAAAGTCTTGATATTCTGGTCGAAACCTTCTCTCATAGCTGATATCCACAGCTATCGATGGGAGTTCTGAAAACAGTGACGTATCACGATACGAAAATCAAGCGAGGTCGGGAGTCGTAATTACCATGACGGGTTACACAGTTCACACCGGAACAAGCAAGAAATTCTCGAGTGGCTGGGACCGGATTTTTGGCGATCCGGCAGAAGGCGGCGGGAAGTCCGGCAAATCGAAGAAATCGGGCAAAAAGCAGTCCGAAAAGAAGACGAAGGCCGGGGAAAAAAAGACCACGAAAGCCAAAGCGAAGAAGTCGCCCAAGTCGAAGAAGAAGTAGCCGGTAACGAGCCGCCCTGTACTCTGGCGGCTGGAGGCGAACGGGCCGGCTTTCGCAGACCCGGCCGGTTTGCCGCGAAAGAAATGGCGAGATCCGGGCGGGACTCTGTCCCGAAATCGTCTGATCTGCGCACCCCAGTAGAGCGTGCTTCGACGCCGGTGAGTATTTCTGCGGCAATTTGCCGCATCGGATATTCCCTCACATCGCCGCGTCTCAAACACTACCATGTGTCGCGCCTCGGGGGACGCTCGCGATGGCGAACGGACGAATTCCGGACGATTCACGGTGCATCACGATCGTTTGATTCACACATCGCAACGAACGTGTTATAAACCCGACCTGACCCCTCACAGAGACGTGCTGCGACTGCATAAGCGGAGTGCTGCTGGACGATGATAAACATTAAAAAAGGCTTGAATATCCCTATTTCCGGAGCTCCCGTGCAGGAGATCTCTCCGGGGCCGGACGTCAGCCGCGTGGCCGTGATCGGCCCTGATTACGTTGGCATGAAGCCAACCATGCTGGTGCAGGTTGGCGATCGGGTGAAGCTGGGCCAGCCGCTGTTCACCGACAAAAAGAACGAAGGGGTGCAATACACCTCACCGGGATGCGGCACGGTTGTTGAAGTCAACCGCGGTGCCAAGCGGTTCTTCCAGTCGCTGGTGATCGAGCTCGATGGCGACGAAGAAGAGACCTTCACCTCGTACGAGAATGCCGACCTGACAACGCTGACGCGGGATCAGGTTCGCGACAATCTGGTCGCCTCCGGACTGTGGACTGCTCTGCGGACTCGTCCTTACAACAAAGTGCCGGCGATCGATTCGGTTCCCAATTCTCTGTTCATCACCGCGATCGATACCAATCCGCTGGCGGCTGACCCTCTCGTTGTCATTGAAGAGAATCAGCAGAGCTTCATTCATGGTCTGCAGGTGCTGCGGCATCTCACCGAAGGTAAGGTCTTCCTTTGTCAGGCTCCGGGAGTGAAGGTGCCGGGCGCATCGCTCGACTTCATTCATGCGGAAGAATTCAAGGGGCCGCACCCCGCCGGGCTTCCGGGAACGCACATTCATCATCTCGACCCGGTTGGTCCGAACAAGACCGTCTGGTTCATCGGGTATCAGGACGTGATCGCCGTCGGCAAACTGTTCGACACCGGCCGTTTGTCGGTTGAGCGGGTTGTCTCGCTGGGTGGTCCAGTCGTCAACGAGCCTCGCCTGCTGCGGACGCGGCTCGGAGCCTCGACGGCAGATCTGGTGAGCGATCAGCTGAACGAAGCCGACCGCCGCGTGATTTCAGGGTCGGTTCTTTCCGGTCGTGCTGCGACGGGGCCATTCGGATACCTGGGACGCTATCACCAGCAGATTTCCGTGGTTGCCGAAGGACGTGAACGTGAGTTCCTGGGCTGGCAGATGCCGGGCTTCGACAAGTTCTCGGTGAAAGACGTGTACGCCTCGGCAATGAACAAGCTGCTTAATCCGGCCAAGAAGTACGATATGACGACTTCGACCGGAGGCAGTAAGCGGGCGATGGTTCCGATTGGCAGCTATGAATCGGTGATGCCGCTCGACATTATGCCGACATTCCTGCTGCGAGCGTTGATCGTGAATGATACCGATCAGGCTCAGGCGCTCGGTGCTCTCGAACTCGATGAGGATGACGTGTCGCTGTGCACGTTCGTCTGTCCCGGGAAGTACGAGTACGGCTCGATGCTGCGGCGGAACCTGACGATCATCGAGAAAGAAGGTTAAGCCCTTTCGGGAAATCAGTTTTTCCTTCAAGTAAGGCCAAGTCGGTCTGGGAATAAATTCATTATGAAACCGTTGCGGCAGTTTTTGGATAACTTGCATCCACTCTTCACCAAAGGGGGGAAGCTGGAGCCGTTTTATCCGCTGTACGAAGCCGGAGACACGTTTCTCTACACACCGGGCGAAGTGACCACGGGTCCGTCCCATGTGCGGGATTCGCTCGATCTGAAGCGAATGATGATTACGGTCGTCGCCGCTCTCGGGCCGTGTATCCTCATGGCGATGTGGAATACCGGTTATCAGGCCAATCTGGTGCTGAATGCAGGTGGGCTGGAGTTTGCGGAAGGCTGGCGGGGTTCGGTCATGTCGACCCTCGGCCTGGCTGCTAACCCGGATAATCACATTTCGAACTTCGTCCTCGGAGCGTTGTACTTCATTCCGCTGTTCCTCGTGGCCAATATCGCCGGAGGACTTTGTGAAGTGATCTTCAGCTGTATCCGTGGTCACGAGATTAACGAAGGCTTCCTGGTCACCGGGATGCTTTATCCACTGACACTGCCGCCGACTTTGCCCTGGTGGCAGGCCGCGATTGGCATCATGTTCGCGGTCGTGCTGGCGAAAGAAGTCTTCGGTGGAACCGGAAAGAACTTCGTGAATATCGCCCTCACTGCTCGGGCCTTCCTGTACTTCGCGTATCCCTCGCAGATCTCGGGCGACCGAGTCTGGGTGGCTGCTGATGGTTACAAACTGGTCGATGGCTACACCGGAGCAACCGCTCTGGGGCAGCTCGGCTCGCTCGATCCGGCCAACATCCCGATGGGAATGACGGCCGTGACGAACACCGTCACCAATGGCGGGCTGAACATCAGCTGGTTCGAAGCATTTCTCGGTGTGATTCCCGGTTCGATGGGTGAGACTTCGGCTCTGGCCTGTGTCATCGGAGCTGCGATTCTGATTGCCTCGGGCATCGGTTCCTGGCGAATCATGGCCGCCGTGGTCCTCGGAGCCGTGACGACCTCGGCTGCTCTCTGGGCGATCGGCAGCGACAGCAACGCCGTGTTCGCCATGCCGCCGTGGTGGCATCTGGTGGTCGGCGGCTTCGCCTTCGGCACCGTGTTCATGGCAACCGACCCAGTTTCAGCCGCATTCTCAGAAGGCGGGAAGTGGGTTTATGGATTCCTGATCGGCTTCATGACGATCCTTATCCGTGTCATTAATCCGGCATTCCCGGAAGGGATTATGCTGGCGATTCTGTTCGGCAACGTGTTTGCCCCACTGATCGACTACTTCTTCATCCAGGCAAACATCAAGAGAAGGTTGGCTCGTACTCATGTTCCAGCGTGATTCCGTTGGCGGAACCTTTACTGTTGCAGCGATCCTCTGCGTGGTCTGCTCGATCATCGTGTCGTTGACCGCAGTCGGACTGCGTCCGATCAAGGAAGAGAACGAGCAGCTGGCGTTTCAGCGCGAAGTTCTGACCGTGCTCGGTCTGTACGATCGTGAAGAGAACAGCATGGAAGACATTCCGGAGCTGTTCAAGCAGGTCAAACCGCTGCTCGTGAACATCGACGAAGGCAAGGTCGCTGAGACCGACGAGGTGGACGCCGAAACGTTCAACCTCCAGGAAGTCTCGGCCAATCCCGAGCTCATGGTCGATATTCCGCCCGAAAAAGACGTCGCCGGGATTGGTGCCCGCGAGAAGTTTACCAAGGTCTACATGCTCACCGATTCGAGCGGAAAGATCGATCAGATCGTTTTGCCGGTTCGCGGCAAAGGGCTGTGGTCGACCATGTGGGGACTGCTGTCTCTCGATGGCGACGGCAAGACCGTTCGTGGTCTGACCTTCTACGCCGACGGTGAAACGCCGGGCCTGGGTGGTGAAATCAACAATCCACGCTGGAAGGCGGCCTGGAGCAATCCGGAATGCCCGAAGGTGCTGTATAACGAGCAGGGCGAAGTCACGATCTCCATGTTCAAGGGCGGGGTGACCTGCGAAACCCCGAACGCCGAACATCGGTTCGAAGCGCTCGGTGGCGCAACGATCACGACTCGCGGCGTCGAATCGATGATGCACTACTGGCTGGGCGATCATGGCTACAAGCCGCTGATCAAGAAGATGACCAGTGGCGATCTGCAGGTGGCGGCGTCCAACTAACGAATTCATTTTTTGACTCTCGTATCCCTCTGAGAGACAGATCGTCGGAACTGGCGATCGGAAGCGAGTAACAAGATGGCTCAAACCAAGTCTGCAAAAGTTCTGCTTACGCCGATCTTTGCCAATAACCCGATCGCTCTGCAGGTGCTCGGCATCTGTTCGGCTCTCGCGGTGACGAGCAAGATGGAAACGACCGTCGTCATGTGCATTGCCGTGACGCTGGTGACCGGCTTTTCCAGCCTGATCGTGTCGGCGATGCGGGAATACATTCCCAACAGCATCCGTATCATCGTGCAGATGACCGTGATTGCTTCGCTGGTGATCATGGTCGATCAGATTCTCAAGGCCTTCCTGCCCGAGATCGCCAAAACGATGTCGGTGTTCGTCGGTCTGATCATCACGAACTGTATCGTGATGGGACGTGCCGAAGGCTTCGCCATGAAGAACGGCCCGATGATGAGCTTCCTGGACGGGATCGGTAACGGCCTTGGTTACAGCGTGCTGCTGCTGATCGTGGGACTGGCACGCGAAAGCCTCGGAACCGGAAAGCTGTTCGGCGTCACGCTCGCTTCTTCGGTGAATGAAGGCGGCTGGTACGTGCCCAACGGACTGATGCTCCTTCCGCCGAGTGCGTTCTTCCTGATCGGGATTTTCATCTGGGTGTTGCGAACGTTCGACAAGAGCCAGGTCGAGAACGATTAATTCTGGCCCAACACGTTTGTTTTCCCACGAGTTTCTGCTGATTCAATTTTAGTTTTCGAGAGATCATCATGGATCAAGTCGAACATTTCCTCAGCCTGCTGATGAAAGCCGTCTTCGTCGAGAATCTGGCGTTGGCCTTCTTCCTGGGCATGTGTACGTTCCTGGCAGTGTCCAAGAACGTTAAGACGGCCCTCGGGCTGGGTGTGGCCGTGATCCTGATTCAGGCAATCACCGTGCCGGCGAATAACCTGATCTACACCTACCTGCTGAAGAAGAACGCCCTGACCTGGACCGGAATTCCGAGTCTGGCCGGCAACGATCTCGAGTTCCTCGGACTGATCAGCTACATCGGCGTGATTGCGGCCATGGTGCAGATCCTGGAAATGGCTCTCGATCGCTTCTTCCCGCCGCTTTACAACGCCCTGGGGATCTTCCTGCCGCTGATTACCGTGAACTGCGCCATCCTTGGAGGATCGTTGTTCATGGTGGAACGTGATTACAACTTTGCCGACTCCTGCGTGTTCGGCTTTGGTTCGGGACTCGGCTGGGCGCTGGCGATTGCCGCACTGGCGGGTGTTCGTGAAAAGATGAAGTACAGCGACGTGCCCGATGGACTGAAAGGTCTGGGGATTACGTTCATTACCGTGGGGCTGATGTCACTGGCCTTCATGTCGTTCTCGGGAATTCAGCTTTAGAACTTGTTTCAAGCGTGACTATAATTCTGTAGGCGGTGGCTTGCGGGACCGGGCACTGCGACAAACGACCGACAGGTGAAGTCGCTGACAGGTCGTCACCCCGCGGTTTCCACAGAATTCAATTGAGTGGACCATTCGATGAGTATTGATTTCAGTCTAATCGTTCTCGGCGTCACGATGTTTACCGTCATCGTGCTGGCGCTGGTCGCAGTGATTCTGGTCGCAAAACGGCAGCTCGTGCCGAGCGGCGATGTCAAAATCGTCGTCAACGGTCAGAAAGAGATTCACTGTGCGGCCGGCGGAAAGCTCCTTGGAGCCCTGGCTGCCGAAAAGATCTTCGTCTCCTCGGCCTGTGGTGGTGGCGGAACCTGTGCCCAGTGCAAAGTGCACATCATGTCGGGCGGTGGCGACATCCTGCCGACGGAAAAGGGACACATCAATAAGAAAGAAGCCCGCGAGGGGCTCCGGCTCTCCTGTCAGGTACCCGTCAAGGGCGACATGGATATTGAAGTGCCGCCGGAAGTCTTCGAGACCAAGAAGTGGGTCTGTAAAGTCAAGTCGAACCGCAACGTCGCGACGTTCATCAAAGAACTCGTCCTTGAGTTGCCGGAAGGTGAAGAGGTCGACTTCAAGGCTGGGGGATACATTCAGATCGAAGCCCCGCCGCACGAGATTTCCTACGAGAACTTCAAAGTCGAAGAGCGTTTTCGCGGCGATTGGGATAAGTTCAACCTGTGGAAGATCAAGTCGGTTGTGAAGGAGCCGGTCGTTCGCGCTTACTCCATGGCCAACTACCCGGGCGAGAAGGGCATCATCATGCTCAACGTTCGCGTGGCCACTCCGCCGCCGCGAGCTCCGGAAGGAACGCCTCCCGGAAAGATGTCGTCCTACATCTTCAACCTGCAGGAGGGCGATGAAGTCACGATCTCCGGTCCTTACGGGGAATTCTTCATCAAAGAAACCGAAGCCGAGATGATCTACATCGGTGGGGGGGCCGGAATGGCTCCGCTCCGGTCGCACATCTTCGAGTTGCTCAAGTCGCAGAATTCAGACCGCAAGATCTCCTACTGGTACGGGGGCCGCAGTTCTCGCGAACTGTTCTACCTCGACGAGTTTTACGAACTGGAGAAGAAGCACCCGAACTTCAAGTTGAACATCGCTCTTTCTGAGCCGATGCCTGAGGACAACTGGACCGGTCCGGTCGGCTTCATTCACAACGTGCTGCTCGACAACTACCTGAAAGAGCACCCGGCTCCGGAAGACTGCGAATACTACATCTGTGGTCCACCGATGATGCTTTCGGCTGTCCGCAAGATGCTCGATGATTTGGGCGTCGAACCTGAAAATATTGCCTACGACGACTTCGGAGGTTAATCCGCCTGATGGCTGGTCGTGGTGTTGAAAATCGATTCGCTCTCTGCCTGTTGCTGGCAGGGAGCGTTTTTTGTTGTGGTTGCGATTCGAGCCCTCAACCGCCGGAGATGGTCCGCCTGAGTGGCGAGACCATGGGAACCTTCTACGAGGTGACGATCGCCGATTTGATCTCGCCCGATCAGGTGGAACCGATTCGGATTGCGATTGAGGATCTGCTCAGAGAGATCAACGCCGAGATGTCGACGTATGATCCGGAGTCGGAGATCTCGCGGTTCAACGCCAGCGACTCCACGGACTGGTTCGAAGTATCGCCCCGCTTTGCCTATGTCGTCGAGCAATCTCTGCTGATCTCGGAGCGTACGGATGGAGCGTTCGATCCCACGGTCGGCCCGCTGGTCGATCTGTGGCACTTTGGCCCGAAGATTGAAGATCGGGTCGTTCCTTCGGACGACGTGATTAGCGCGGCTCTGGCCCGCACGGGCAGCCAGCATCTGGAAGCTCGCCTTGAGCCGCCTGCGATTCGGAAACAGATCCCCGATCTCAGACTCGATCTTTCTGCGATCGCCAAGGGATTCGGCGTCGACGAAATCGCTGTGCTGTTGCGAACGTATCATCTGGAGAACTTCCTGGTGAACATTGGCGGAGAAGTCGTTGCAGCCGGGATGAAGTCGGACGGGACCCGATGGCGGCTCGGGATTGAGAAACCGGTCGAGAACGCTCGGGAGATCAAAACGATTGTCTATCTGATGGATGTCGCGATGGCGACATCGGGAGACTATCGGAACTTCTATGAGATTGATGGGCAGCGGTATTCGCATACAATTGATCCGACGACCGGGCGGCCAGTCACGCATTCTCTGCGATCGGCCTCAGTACTGGCTTCTACGTGCATGGAGGCCGACGCTCTGGCGACGGCCATGCTTGTACTTGGCCCGGAGCGTGGACTGGAACTGGCCCGCGAACAACGGATTCCGGTCTATCTGATTGAGTCTCGCGATGGCAAACTGATTTCGAGTCAGACGCCCGGCTTTGAACAAGTGACGGAAGAGTAGTTATGGCAACGGTTATTGCATCTGTTCTCGTTTTCGCTGCGGCCATCATCGGGATGGCGGTCGGCGTGGTGCTGAGCAATCGCTGCCTGCGGGGATCGTGTGGCGGGTTGAGCAGTCTGCCCGGCGAGGCTGGCCAGTCGCTGTGTGAGTCGTGCTCGACAACGAAGGCCGCCGAGAATGAACCGGCTCGGGCTCATGCCGAACACTGAGAACCCCGCCGATATGGTCTACGACGTCGCCATTATTGGGGGCGGGATTGTCGGACTGGCGACAGCCTGGCGGCTCCTTGAGAAACGTCCCGGGCTGAGCCTGCTGTTGCTCGAGAAGGAGTCGACGCTGGCTGCTCATCAGACCGGGCACAACTCGGGCGTCATTCACTCCGGAATTTACTACAAGCCGGGGTCTCTCCGAGCGACAAACTGTCGGGCAGGAAAACAACAGCTCGAAGAGTTTTGCACGACCCATGGCATTCCATTCGATCGCTGTGGAAAAGTCATCGTCGCGACATCGGACGCGGAAGTTCCCGGTCTGCACCGCATCTTCGAGCGCGGTAAAGAGAACGGCGTCGAATGCGAGTTGATTTCTGCGAAACGGCTTCGTGAACTGGAACCTCAGGTCGCCGGTGTCGCAGCCGTGCATGTCCCCGAAACCGGCATCGTCGACTACAAACTTGTTTCGCAGCGTCTGGCGGAGTTAATCCGCGAAGCAGGCGGTACGATCCAACTCGAAACTGAGTTCCTGTCGGCGGTCACAGCCGGGGATCAACAGAAGTTGAGTACCAGCCGCGGGGTGTTCCACAGTCGACTGGTCGTCACCTGCGGCGGACTGCACTCGGACCGGGTCGCTCGATGCTGCGGGTTTGAACCGGAGACGAAGATTGTTCCCTTTCGTGGTGAGTACTACAAACTGCGTCCGCGAGCCGAACATCTTTGTCGGAATCTGATCTACCCGGTTCCCGATCCGAACTTCCCGTTCCTCGGTGTGCATCTGACACGCATGATTGAGGGAGGCGTTGAGTGCGGCCCCAATGCGGTCCTGGCCTTCGCTCGGGAAGGCTATACGTTCGGCTCCTTCAACGCTTCTGATCTTTGGGAAACGCTTCGCTTTGCCGGATTCCGCAAACTGGGCCGGAAGCACTTCGCGGCCGGAATGGGGGAGATGTATCGTTCGCTGTCCAAAGCTGCCTTCGTGAAAGCGCTGCAGCGTCTGGTTCCTGAACTCCGCGCGAGCGATCTGCTGCCCGCCCCGGCTGGTGTGCGAGCACAGGCCGTGACGCCGGATGGAAATCTGGCGGACGATTTTGTCATCGAAACCACCGATCATGCGGTGCATGTTCTCAACGCTCCTTCCCCAGCCGCGACATCTTCGCTGAACATCGGCGAAACGATCAGTCTGCAGGTTCTGGAGAAGCTCTGCTGCTAGTTGGACGGACCTGTAGGCGTTTTCAGGTTCGAGAAATCCTCTGCATCTGGCATGAAGTCTGCGGCTTTTCGAGCAGTGGACCTACCGAGACGCGACCGGACTGTCGACGACGCCAGCGGTTGCTCTCTTTCAGCCGAGCATAAGGAGCAGACGATGATTGACCGAACATTAAGCGGGGTAAGGCTTTTTGCGGCGATGGCGGTTACGCTATCGGCCTCGCAAATCGCTTCGGCCCAGAGCGCAACCGCTGTTGATGCGGGGGCGAATGCGGAGCCGAATTACCTGCCGCGAGCGTTTCACGCTCAACCAGGTGGTGCCTGGCGAGCCAACTCCATCACCGCCGACTACTACATCACCGAAATGGCAGAAGACTGGGGTTACACCCGCGACTTCGACTATGACCGCTTG
This sequence comes from Planctomycetaceae bacterium, assembly GCA_017795105.1. Classification (GTDB taxonomy): domain Bacteria; phylum Planctomycetota; class Planctomycetia; order Planctomycetales; family Planctomycetaceae; genus Rubinisphaera. Next base: position 1,586,908 of record CP051247.1, on the reverse strand, counting down.
AGCTACGATGAATCCAGCTCGGTCTACTCTGTTTACGATACCTACTACAACAACTATCGCCTGAAAGTTCCCGACCGGGGCGTTCTCCCGGCTGACCCCGCTGATCCGGTTCGCGAATCGGTGGTCGTTACTCCCGGGCAAGTTCCCACAGATGAACCGGTGATTGGCCCGAAGAGCCCACTCACTCCGCCAGTCGATGCCGTTCCACCGGGCAAAGTCGTTGCTCCGCCGGCTGTGGCTCCACCGGCCGTGACACCCCGAACGGCAGCCTACCCGCCGGTTCCGACCTACGGGTATGACGAGCTAACTGACGACGACAACTGGTTTTACGACTACTACGAGACGCCAGCCTATCGGCCGGTGACGGAACTTCCCGAATACTATCGCGAGTTTGATTTCGTCAAAGACGTTGAAGGCGACGGGCCTTTCGATGGATTGACCCAACCGCTCGATCGTCTGAAGGACAATAAGCCTCCGGTTCGTAAGCCGACCGAAGAGCGGACCGATGTCGTTCAGTCTGAGACCGTCATCCAGGAAGGACGCCCGGCTCGTTCCGTTCAGGGAACGGTCATGCTGGTTAAAAATGTGCCAATGCGCGGTGCTCAGGTTTCCCATCGGGTGATTCAGATTCAGGATGCCGACGGAGATAATTTCGTCGTCGATCTCGGTAATCTCGACGATCTCGCTGAAACCTCGATCAATACGGGCGATCGAATCAGTGTGAACGGCGTTCTGACCAATGTCGGCGATAAAGAAGTCATCCTCGCTCGCGAAGTTCGCCTGGGTGAAAACCAAGTCGTAATCGATCGGGCCTTTGACATCGTCCAGGGAACGGTCAAGTCGACGCGGATTGTCGACTATGGTGGCGAGCCGATTCAGATCGTCACTCTGCAGACTCCGACCGGAGAGATGATTGTCGATCTGGGAATCGCTCTGATCTCAGAGAAGATCGTTCTCAAAGAAGGCAATGCTCTGACTGTCGTCGGTTCCCCCATTCAAGCGGGAGAACAGACGATTCTGATGGCTGAGACCGTCCGTCAGCAGGAAACGAGCGTGCAGGTTAACCGTCCGCGAACGGACAACGCCCAGGACCTGCGACAGGCTTCGGGGGATACCTCGGAACGAAACGTCGATCGTGAGATGACGGAAGAAAAGCCGGAACCGAAACTGGCCGCCGCCAGCACGGTCGATAAAGACGGTCGGAAAAAGACGGTGAAAATGCCACTCAAGGCTGACCCCAAGACTCCGGCTGAGGAGTCTTTGGAGAAGGATCGGGCCGCTGGCAAACAGGCTCCGCTGGTAACGGTCGATGGAACGGTTCAGGGGATTTCTGACGAGAAGTTTGGAAAGTCGAACCGACGTATGGTGGCCGTTGAAACAACTGGCGGCAACCGCGTCCGTCTCGATCTGGGACCCGCTTCCCGCGTTCAGATTCGGTTAGAGAAAGGCGACCGGATTTCCGCCTTCGGACTGGCAACACAGCTGGATTCGGCCGAACCTCTCGTGCTGGTCAACCGAATTAGTCAGGGCGAACAGTCCTTCGTCGCCGATCGTTATCTGGGAGGCGAAGAGCCTGTCACCCTTTCGGGTGAGGTCATTGCGACCAAGACGAGCCCTGTCATGGGCGAAACTCACGGCATCATCACGCTGAGCACTGACGAGGCCAATCAACCGGTCCTCGTCGATCTGGGGCCTGTGGATGCTGATGACTTTGGAGTCAAGGTCGGCACGGCTCTGACCGTCGACGGAATTCTCCTTGATCTGAAGGCGGGCAAAATGCTCGTCGCCAGCTCGGTTCGTCCGGCGAAATAATTTCTCGCCAGAAGTTTGAAGCGACGGAGCCTGCCAGAAAACTGGCAGGCTCTTTTTATGAAATGAGTGAACTGTAAGAAATCCCCCGAACATCCAGCCACGAACGGGGTTCAAAACCGCAGAGCAAGCCGATAATATTCTCGAAACCGTTCTTCACGAGAACGTTTTGGCCGAGTGGCGAAATGGCAGACGCACGGGACTTAAAATCCCGGGAGGGGATACCCTCGTGCGGGTTCGAGTCCCGCCTCGGCTACCTTGTTCTTCCATGTCGATAAACCGCTGCTTTCCCTGATCGGGGGGGCAGCGGTTTTTTTGTGTCGACACAAATTCCTGTTGTCGCGCTGTAGGTTCTGAAAGGTGACTGCGTTATCAGTGGTGTACAGAGTGAGTCTTCGCTGCCTATCTACTGACGGAGTTGACTGTGCACACAATTCAGCGGGCTTCGCATTGGGCATTCTTTGCCGTACTGGCCGGAGCATTGTTCTATCTAGCCTGGCATAAGGGATTTACGGATGGTTACAGGGCGAGTTGGTCGCGGACTTCGCCGCTGTTGCAATCCGATCAGCTCGAACCGGCAGCCTGGCAGGATGAATTCGTTCGGAGTAGTCGGCGGCATTGATCGGATCTATACTCGATCCTCCTTGGACTCGACGACGGGAGCGCTGAACCCGTCGCAGCTGGAGGGGGAAAACGATGACGTGTCCAACTTTGCAGACTCTGTCCTGCATTCTCTGGTCTCTCGTCGCATTCTGCGGCGTGCTCACTTCGGCCAGCGAGGCGACCGAGCCTTCCCGACCGAACATCCTGTTCCTCGTTTCTGACGATCAGCGGCCCGATACGATTGCCGCATTGGGCAATCCGGTCATCCGCACGCCGTCTCTCGATTCGCTCGTCCGCGATGGTTCCGCCTTCACGCGAGCTATCTGTGCGAACCCGATTTGTACGCCGAGTCGAGCTGAGATTCTGACCGGCTGCACCGGGTTCCGTATTGGTGTCACCGACTTTGGCGGCACTGTCCCTCCGGAACGAATCACAATTGCCGAAGCCTTTCGGGCAGCCGGATACGACACCTGTTACGTCGGGAAATGGCACAACTCCGGGCGGCCAAGCACGCACGGGTATCAGACCGTCAACGGACTGTTCTCCTCGGGAGGCGGCCGATTCTGGAAAGACCAGGTCGATGCTCATGGCCGCCCGATCACGGGGTATCGCGGCTGGATCTTTCAGACGGATGATCGCAAGCTTTTCCCGGAAATGGGTGTTGGTCTCACGGCTGACATCAGTGCCCGATTTGCCGATGCGGCGATCGAAGAGATCGAACGTTCTCGGGAACAGCCGTGGTTTCTGCATGTGAACTTCACCGCTCCGCATGACCCGCTGCTCGTGCCGCCAGGATTCGAGAACGCCTACGATCCGGAAGAGGTCCCGTTTCCGAAGAACTTCCAGCCGAAGCATCCGTACGACATTGGTTCCAGCGATCGCGATGAAGGTCTGCTGCCGTATCCGAGAACGGAAGTCGATGTTCGCGAAGATCTCGCCGTTTACTACGCAGTGATCTCTCATCTCGATCAGGAAGTCGGCCGCATTCTGAACGCGCTCGAAGAAAGCGGGCAGAGTGAGAACACGATCGTGGTCTACACCAGCGACCACGGGCTGGCGGTCGGCAGCCACGGCTTGCGAGGCAAGCAGAACATGTACGAGCACACGATCAACGTTCCGCTGCTCATGCGAGGCGCGAACATTCCCGCCGGCAAGACATTTCCTGCTCAGGTCTACCTGCGTGATCTGTATCCGACGCTCTGTGAGCTCGCCGAGATTGAGGTCAGCGAAGATCTCGATGGCCGCAGCTTCGTGCCGGTCTTACAGGGAGAGCGGGATGGGATTCATGACCAAATCTTCGGCTACTATCGCGACACGCAGCGAATGGTCCGCCAGGGAAACTGGAAGCTGATCCACTATCCGCAGATTGACCAGTGGCAGTTATTCGATGTCGAGAATGACCCGGATGAACTGCAGAACCGAATCGATGAGCCGGACTGTGCGAACATCGCCCGGCAACTGAAACAGATCTTGAGTAACTGGCAGAAGGATGTCGGCGATCCGGTGGTGACGTCCCGTGCTTCAAAGAATGAATGAGAGTTGTCTGTGAATATTGATCGGGAGACTGTCGAAAAGCGATTGGGGTTTGAGCTTCCCAAAGCGTACTGTGAGTTCGTCGCTCGATCCGAGCGTTGTGAACCTTATCTCGAATCCGATCTCAAGCGGGTGCTCATCGAGAATCTTCAGCTGAGGATGACGCCCCGACCAGCCGCATTTGCCGGAAAGCCGTGGCCTGCGTCATTCCTCTGCATCGGAAACGATGGGTGCGGAAACAACTACGCGATTGATGTCGATGCTCCTGAAGCTGGTGTCTGGTTCTTTGATCATGAAGCCGATGAGTTTGAGATCGTTGCAGCTGGTCTCGTCGAATTCGTTCGACAGATGGCTCCTCTGGCATCAATTGACTACAGGGCGAACGGCTCGCTGCCGCTGCAAAGCGATAATCATGTGATCGCACGAACCGACCTTCCCGAGGAAAGCGTTCTGGCTCCGATCACGCTTGAGGAATGGAAGTCGCTTGTCGACTGTGACGATCAACTCGAATGGATCGAGTTCGACGAGCGCAAGCATCCTTTCAAGGCGGAAGTGATTCGTATCCCCGTGTACGGGCTCGCACGATTTCAGTCGGGAACGGCATCGGCAAATCTTCAATGGGCCTTTGGCCACATCTGGAATCGACGCGGTGGACTCGAAACTGTGGAGAAGATGAAAGTGATCGCGAGCAATCTCGAAGCACGGTTCTTCCCAGCCGGTTAATCGGCTTAGCTTTGCTTCACGACTCGGCGTCGTACTGCTCGACCATTGGGATCAACAATCCACAAATGATTCCGAGCAGAGTCACGGCCAGCACCAGCAGGATGCCGAGGAACATCTCGGATTCACTGAGGTCGAGACGAATCAGAGCGTAAAGCCCGGCGATGCAGATCACGATCGAGGCGAGAAAGGTTGCCGTTTGGGCGAACAGGCAGTCGAAATCGTTTGAGGAGAGTTTGCGTTTCATCAGGTCGAACATGGCGGCCTCTCCGTGAAAGGAATCAGCGATGCGATTTCTTCTCCGCGGCTTTCATGGAAAGCGGCGTGATGAGTCCGATGACGACGAACTGCAACGCGACCAGTAACAGCAACAGGATTCCGCAGAGCAGCTGGAATTCACTCAGCGGCATTTGAGGCAATTTCCAGAAGCCGACGACCAGCAGCATTGCTGCCGCGAAGAAAGAGACGTACCGGGAAAGTCCGGCATCGAACCGGGGCGACGTGACGGTCCGCAGTAACAACTGCCTCATGAGCAAGGCCTCCAGAAGGGGAACGGGGACCGGTTCAGCTTACGAAGAAAACGAGCAGCCTGCCACAAAATTCTCGGCGTTTTTCAGTATGGGGCTAGGCTACAGGGATTTCAGATATGCCACCAGATCGGCGAGTTCCTGCTGCGTTAACGGTCGTTCGCCCATGACTTTTTCGGGGGCGTGATCGCCAGTCAGGACGTCTTCGAGAGTCATCGCCCGGCCGTCGTGGAGGTAGTTGACTTTGCGGTAACAACCGATGAGTGTTGGCGTGTTGTAGCCGGAGTAGGCATCTTCGGCGGACCCCAGACCGACGTCGTGAATCTTACCGTCGGTGAAGCGGGAGCCGGTGTGACATTCAGCACATCCGGCGGCCGAACTCTCGAAGATCTTGCGGCCACGTTCGGCGGCTTCAGTGAGACTTCCATCGCTGTTCCGGAACGGGTTGGGGGGCAGATCAATCGAATCGAGATACGCAATCACGGCTCGGGCATCGTCGTTGGAAACGCGGCGGCCCTGCATGGTGGTTGTGAAGGATGCCTGCATCGCATCGGTGAGATCGTCCTGCCAGCCGTGCCATGTCCAGGGGCCGGTCTGCGAAGGTTGCTCCAGCGGTAGGACAGTCTTCATCGTCAGCTCGGTGCCGTCGTTCATCGTGTCCATCGTCTTGGAGTTGATGCCGCCGTTGTAGTGACAGGTGTGGCAACTGTACCACTGATCGAGGCTCTTCTGGCCGTCGTGAAACAACTCCATGCCACGGCGGGCCAGAGTCAACTCCGGTGCTTCGCCAAGCGGGATCTCATTCAGAACCTGCTTCCATTCGATGTCGACGACCTGAATGGAGTTGCGGGTGTAATTGGCGACGTAAACCTTCCGGTCATCGGAGGCGATCTCGATCCCCATGGGGCGTCCACCCACATCGATGCGATCGAACAGGTCTTTGTCAGCCATCAGGCGTCGATCAATCAGATCGCCCGGCCCGCCAACGCCTTCGAAGGGAAGGTCCGGCTTGCGATAAACCAGCAGCTCATGCGTTCCGGACGCCGAGACGACGAGTCGGTGTTCATCGCTCGTCATCACGATGCCATGCGGATCGGCCACGGCTTTTCGCGGGACATCGAGCGAGATCGCTTCCCGGTACTGTGGACCATCGAGCCGCACGCGGGCAATGCGACTGGCCAGCACCCAGCCGCGTTGAATGTTGTCGATCGTGATCGGGTTGCTGCGGTAGACCATCCAGGGGAAGTAGACTTCATTGCCATCATTGGAGCACTGCAGATGCCCGATGTTGATTCCGCCGATGAGCATCTCCTTATACGCCACTTCGCCGGTCTTCGTCTCCACGATCGCGATGCGGCTTTCCCCGCTGCAGCCGACGGCGAGGCGGGAGCCGTCTGGAGAAACGGTGAGATATCGGGGCCAGCGGCCGACTTCGAACGTGCGGTTGACTTTCGAGGCTCGCAGATCGATCTCAGCGACTTCTCCCGTGGCGACCAGCCCGGCATAAGCGAGACTGCCGTCGGGTGAAATAGCGAGGCCGACCGGTTCGTAGCCGATATTGATTGTCGAATAATGAACGAGTTTGCTGTTCTGAATCTGGACGACGTAGATATTGCCGGAATGAGTGCAGCTGACGGCGATCGAGTTGCCATCGAGGCAGAAGGCGAGCCCGGCCGGTTTTCCGGGGCAGCTCAGTTCATCCACAACGGTTTCACTCTTGACGTCGATCAGCGAAATGGAATCGGACGTTTCGTTCGCGGTAACGAGCCAGCGGCCGTCCGGACTGACGACGACATCGACGGGGGAGCGGTGTGCGGTCGTTTCTTTCAGGCTGGGCGGATTGCCGGGGTTTTCGGCCAGGGAACGGGTTCCCGGTTCGAACAGAGCGGCGGCTCCAATGGCGAGAAGAGCGAGAATCAGACACGAACGTCGCAGCATCGGACAGTCCTTTCGTGGAAGTGCGCAGTTGTGAGCAAGATAACAGAATGCAAATCCGGGAGCGATAATAATCGGCGAGACTTGTGGACCTGTGTCCCATGCGAGATACTGTACGCCATGCTGGATGGAGAATATCGAGGAGCCGCGCGGGTTGTGGTTCCTCTGCCGTTTGGCTGGTCAGACCGACTTTTCCCAAGGAGAGTTCGATGAAGCGATTCACCCCCATGCTGACTGTGTTTGCACTGCTGACAGGCGCTGCTTTCGTTGTTGCCGAAGACGTCAAGAGCGGGCTGCAGGAAGGAGAAGGTATCGGTGCCTTCTACGTGACGAAGCTTTGTGGAGCCGATGACGACGGCGTGGCTGTCGGCAAGAATTTGTGCTACCGCTGCAAAAACGGTGGCCGCCCGCAGGTGATGATCTTCACCCGCTCGGCTGATCAGAAAGTCGCCGATCTGGTTCGTGAGATCGACGAAGCCATTCCCAAGAACGACGACAAGCAGCTTCGCGCATTCGTGAACGCGATGGGTGAGAACCAGGCAGCCGCCAAGTCGAATGCCGACAAACTGGCCAAAGCCTCGGAAGCCAAGAACGTGCCGTTCGTGCTGCCCAACGAATTCGAAAATGGTCCTGCTGACTACGGCATCAACCCAAGTGCAGAAGTGACTGTGATCATGGCTCAGGGTGGCAAAGTGAAAGCCAACCACTCCGCCAAATCGGCTGCCGACCTGAAGGTCGACGCAATCGTCGCTGATCTGCGAAAGATCCTCAACTAAAGTTGAGTGCTGAGACAATACAAAAGCCGCAGTCGGGGAAACCGGGCTGCGGCTTTTTGCGTGGGGTTGTGTGAAGTATCTCAACCCGAAGCGGATCCCGTTGGCATCAAGTTAGAGACTCGATCGGAATCAACGCCGGGTGCCCCGTCCGGCACGGGCGGGCGACGAAGTCACAAGAGGTCGCGCCATAGGCGAGTTCTACGTGAGGGCCGGACGATTCCAGTACAACACGCGGATGGTGCAGCCTCTTGTCGCTTCCGCGACCCGCCCGCTGCGGCGGACGGGCCACCCATCGCATCTAAACTTGGTGCGTATGCGGCTGGAGAAGCCGTCTCCCGCCAATCGGGTGTGCATAAACCTGAGTGCCTGCACTGCTGGGCAAGCCAGCAGTGGCACCCGTCTGCAGACGTTCGATCGTCGGCGTTACTTCAGCAGGCTCTCGACGAACGGGATGATGTTCTTTTCGTAGTTGAAGCCGTTGGGGCCATAGTCGTCGTTGTCGTTGTTGAAGACTTTGACGAGCTTGCCGTTCTGATCGTACACGAGAGCAGCCGGGATGGCGCTGGTGTCGATCTGGGTCAGGATTTTTTCATCGGCGTCGCTGGAGATGAAGTTCTTCATCGTGGCGTTTCGCGAGGTCAGAAACTTCGTGATTTTCGGCGCGGTCTGATCGGGAGCAGTGTCGGCGCTGCCGTAGTAGTCGATGTTGAGCGAGGCACAGGCGACGTTCTCGGCGTGGTTCTGGTGAAATTCGACGAAGTGCGGGAACTCGCGGACGCAGGGCAGGCAGAAGGTCGACCAGACATCGATCACGACGACTTTGCCTTTCTGGCTGTCGACCCACTGCTGGATTTCATCCCAGTTGGCGGCCTGGGCGGTCACTTTGTTCGGCTCGGCATCAGCTGCACGAGCAGGGCCGGCGGCGGCTGGAATCGAGAGGATTCCCGTCCAGAGGAGCAGAGCACAAGACATTCGTCGCATCATTTCATTCCTTGATGGCGGAAGGTGGAGCTCGCAAATCAGCGACATCAGTTCTACCCGATTCACGAATCCGTCGAAAGGGATCACGTCCGCTCGGTACAGTCCGGCGAACGCAGGTCCTATGATAAGCGACAGATCAGCCACCACTTGTGAGTTGCCATACACGCCGCCTGCCTCGGGAGAGATCGATGCGAACCAGAGTGATGCCTCTACTTCTGGCCCTGCTGCTGACGTTGACTGTGCCGTCTCCGCTCAAAGCGGAAGACCCGCCGCAGAAGGACCTCGTGCTGCCGGGCGAGACGTTTTCCGTGAATGGAAAGTCCGCGTTCATCTTCTGGCCGGAAGAGAGCAAACGGACTACTCCACAGCCGTGGGTGCTGTATGCTCCGACGCTGCCGAGGTATCCCGATAAGGCCGAGCAGTGGCTGCATACTCAACTCGTGGAAGCCGGCGTGGCGGTCGCGGGGATTGATGTCGGCGAAGCATACGGCAGCCCGGAACAGCAGCAGGCCTTCACTGCTCTCTACGAAGAGCTGACGCAGAAGCGTGGGTTCGCGAAGAAGCCGAGTCTACTCGGGAGGAGTCGCGGCGGATTGTGGGCCAGCAGCTGGGCAATTCGGAACACCGACAAAGTGGCCGGGCTGGCGGGGATCTATCCGGTCTACGATCTTACGACCTATCCCAAAATCGAACGGGCGGCTCCCGCATATGGGATGACTGCCGAGGAGTTGCAGAAGTCATTGGGAGAACACAATCCGGTGGCGAAGATCGCTGCTCTGGCAAAGGCCGACATCCCGGTATTCATCATTCATGGTGATGTCGACACGGTTGTTCCGCTGCCGGAGAACTCGGCCACGCTGCAGAAGGCTTACGCAACGAACGGAAACGGGGACCTCGTCGATCTCGTTGTGCCGGTCGGGCAGGGACATAACTTCTGGCCGGGGTTCTTTCGGTGTCAGAATCTGGTCGACTTCTCGATTCGAGCCGCGAAGGAAGGGGCAGGCATCAAGCCGGGGAAGATTAAGAAGACGCAGGTGCCGGTAGGAGCCGTGCTTTATCGCGATCTTCAATACAGCGGCGTGAACGGCAAACCGTTGCTGCTCGATGTGTATCGCCCGAAGAACATCGCGGAACCGGTGCCGGTTGTGATCTGGGTTCACGGCGGCGGCTGGAAGAATGGCAGCAAGGACCGGTGTCAGGCCGCCTGGCTGACGCAGCATGGCTACGCGGTCGTCAGTATCAATTACGCTCTGACCGATGAAGCCCAGTGGCCGACGCAGATCGAGAACTGCCGTGAGGCGGTCCGCTGGGTGCGGCAGAATGCCGAGGGCTTCAATCTGGATGGCGATCACATCGGTGCCTGGGGAAGTTCGGCCGGCGGGCATCTCGTTGCCCTGATGGGAACTCTTGATGCTCCCGCGAACGAGAAAATATCGAGCCGCGTTCAGGCCGTCTGCGACTGGTTTGGTCCGACCGATCTGTTGACGATGCCGCCGAACGTCGTCGGCAATGGACGGACGCGCGAGGAGGTTGCGAATTCGAACGGAGCGAAGTTGCTCGGGGCGGCTGTGCCCGACGTTCCCGATTTGGCAAAGCAGGCGAGTGCGTTGTATCAGGTTTCAAGTGATGACCCGCCGTTCCTGATCATGCACGGCGACCAGGACCCGGGCGTGCCGCTTGCTCAGAGTGAACGCTTCTTTGAAGCTCTGCGGGAAGCTGGCGTCGAGGCGGAACTGGAAGTCGTGGAAGGGGCCGGGCACGGCGGTCCGGAGTTTCAGACGCCGGAGGTCCGGGCGAAGATCCGCGAGTTTTTCGATCGGACTCTCAAAGCGGCGGAATGACAATATTCCGTAAAAGAGATACGAAATCCTGAAATGCAATCCGCGGGCGGCTGCGCTATCATATCAATGAACTCAGTTGGGATGGTGTGGCCGTCGCGTTGCGTGTCGCTGACTCTTTCAGTGATGGAGTTGAGAACCGACGCTGTTTGACCAGCACTGGCAAAGCCAGTGGCACACCGCCTTTCGGACTTTTGACAGGGTGGTGTGGAATGCTGATGGGATTAGGCTCGGATCGAATTCGATGCATCGCAGCACTGCTGCTGACGGTCGTTATTCCGTCGGTCGCTTTGCAGGCGGATGGGATCCGATTCAGCCGCGATGTGCTGCCGATCCTTTCCGACCATTGCCTGCTGTGTCACGGTCCGGATGGAAGTTCCCGCGTGACCGAAATGCGGCTCGATCTGGAAGAGTCTGCTCGAGAAGTGATCGCAGCCGATGAGCAGGGCCGGAGCGAGCTGGTCCGGAGGATCACATCGACTGATCCAGGCACGGTGATGCCGCCGCCGGATGCCGTGAAGCAGTTGAGCGAACGGCAGAAGAAGATTCTCCAGCAGTGGATTGCCGAAGGAGCAGGCTGGGAAGGACACTGGGCGTATCAGCCGGTGCAGCAGCTGGAGATCGAGGCGGACAGGCCGAGGGATGCGATCGACTATTTCGTGGGCCGCCGTCTCAAGGAAGCCGGGCTGAAACCGAATCCGCCGGCTGAGCCCGAGGAGTGGTTGCGGCGGGTGACTCTCGATCTGACGGGGCTTCCGCCGACGCCGGATGAGGTCGACAGGTTTCTCGCGAATCTTGATTACGAGGCAGCCGTCGATCGATTGCTGGCCAGCCCGCGTTACGGCGAGCGGATGGCGTGGGACTGGCTGGAGGCGGCGCGCTATGCCGACACGCACGGCTATCAGAAGGACAACGTCCGCACCATGTGGGCGTGGCGGGACTGGGTGATTGAATCGTTCAACAACAATCAGTCCTACGATCAGTTCACGATCGAACAGCTGGCCGGTGATCTGCTGCCGCGAGCGACATTGAAGCAGCGGATCGCGACCGGCTTCAACCGTAATCACCGCATCAATGCCGAAGCCGGGAGTATTCCGGAGGAGTTCCGAACGGAGTACGTGATCGATCGTGTCGATACCACGGCGACCGTGTGGATGGGCATGACGGCCGGGTGTGCCCGCTGCCACGATCATAAGTTCGATCCGCTGTCGCAGCGAGATTTCTATCGGCTGTTTGCCTTCTTCAACAACATCGAAGAACAGGGTTCCGATGGCGTCGGTCCGGCAGCGGTGCCGGATGTGGTCGTTCCGGTGCCGGCGAAAGAGCGGCTACTGGCGATTGCCCGGCTGGAGTTGAATGCGGCCGAGAAACGTCTGCAGGCAGCCGGCACTGATGAAGAGTTCGCGGCCTGGCTGGCGACGCATCGGCAGGTGAGCGAGAGCGGGAGTTTCTGGCTCGTTACTCCACCCGAGGCGGTAGCCGGAACCAGCGATGGCTCGACGTTCGAGATTCTGGCCGATGGCTCGGTTCTGTTCGGAGGAGCCAACCCGCTCAACGATGTGCATGAGGCAACGTTCCCGATTCCCGCCCCTGTGGACGCGACGACGCTGCGGCTGCAGGCTTTGGCCCATCCCAGCCTGACGGACGGCTCGCTGGCACGGAGTTTCAATGGCGATTTTCTTCTGTCCGAGTTCGACGTTCTCGTGAATGGGAATCGACTGCGGTGGAAGTCTGCGATCGCTGACCGGGAACTGTCCGAGCGAACGGCCGCTACGGCAATCGATGGGGATCCTCTCACGGGCTGGTCGCCCGGCCCGGGACAGTCGGAGGCTACGGCCTGGTTCACGCCCGAAGTTCCACTGGAGTTGAAAGCGGGCGACCGCGTGACCGTGCGGCTGCGATACGAGTCTCGCGAAGAGCAGTACGTGATCGGCCGCTTCCGCCTGTCGCTCGGCGTGGGAAGCCGCCCGGACGCGGAGATGTCCGCTTCGCTGTTCTCGGCTCTGAACGAAAACAATCAGCAGACGCTGGTGACACAATTCCGTGAAACGGCTCCGGCGTTCGAGAAACTGCGAGAGAGTCGAGATACGTTGCGACGGGAAGTCGATGCACTGCAGGCGGAGACCGTAACTCGTGTGATGGTGATGCAGGAGCGGAAGGGCGCTCCTCGCGTGACGCATCTGCTCGAACGGGGGCTGTACGATCATCCGGGCGAAGTTGTTGATGCGGGCGTGCCGGAGTTTCTGGGACTGGCACTTCCCGAGGGGGAGCCGGTGAATCGGCTGACGCTGGCCCGCTGGCTCGTCGATCCGCGGCATCCGCTCACCGCTCGCGTGGCGGTCAATCGGTTCTGGCAGCAGATCTTTGGAAGCGGCCTGGTGCGGACGCCGGAAGATTTCGGGTATCAGGGAGAGCGGCCGACTCATCCCGAACTGCTCGACTGGCTGGCGGCCGATTTCGTGCAGAATGGATGGAACGTGAAACGACTGCTCCGCGAATTCGTCCTCTCTGAATCGTATTGTCGCAGCAGCACTGTTCGTCCCGATCTGCTGGAACGCGATCCCGACAATCATCTGCTCGGACGCATGACCCGCCTGCGATTACCGGCTCCGATGATCCGCGATCAGGCCCTTCACGTGAGTGGACTGATGGTAAATCGGCTCGGTGGTCCATCGGTGAAGCCGTGGCAGCCGGACGGGCTGTGGGAGGCGGTCGCCGGCGTGAACAGCAATACGACTCGTTATGAAGCCGACTCCGACGACGGCCGGTTTCGCCGCAGCCTCTACACGTTCTGGAAGCGGGGCATGCCGCCGCCGAACATGCTGGTGCTTGACGCCGCGAGTCGGGAGACGTGCACCGTTCGGCGATCGACCACGAACTCACCGCTGCAGGCGCTGACGACGCTTAACGATCCGACGTTCGCCGTTTCAGCGATTGTCTTCGCTCATCGAACGCTTCGAGAAGAGCACGGCCGCGATGATGCTGAGATCCTGGCCTCGATGTGGCAGCGAGTTCAGGGGAAAGACATTGAAGATCGACAGCTCGATGTGCTCACGAAACTGCTCGAAGGGCATCGCGATCTTTATACTGAACAACCTCAGCAGGCAGCGGAACGTATTGCTCCGGCGGAGGAATGGGTGAATCGTCCGCAGCCGGCGGATGCGATTCGTCTGGCGGCGTTCACGGAAGTCGCTGAAGTTCTGCTGAATCTCGATACCACACTGACCCGTCCCTGAGACTGAATGTGACTGACCGATGGATGATCTTTTCGCAGACGCAATGAAAACGAACCGGCGGCAGTTTCTGTCGAACTCCTGCCGCGTCGGACTCGGTTCGATGGCGTTGCAGACACTCCTGAATCCGCAGTCCACCGCCGCTGAGTCTGCAGGCAAGCTGCCGCGAGCGAAGCGGGTGATTTATCTCTGCCAGTCCGGGGCTCCCTCGCAGATCGACCTGTTCGATCAAAAACCCGCGATGGCGGAGCGTTTCGATGAAGATTTGCCCGAATCGATCCGTCAGGGGCAGCGGCTGACAACGATGACGTCCGGTCAGCAGCGGTTCCCGATTGCGCCGACGATCTTTCAGTTCCGTCAGCACGGAGAATCAGGAGCGACGGTCAGCGAATTGATGCCGCACGTTGCATCGATCTCCGATGACCTCTGCTACATCAAGTCGATGCACACCGAGGCAATCAATCACGATCCGGCGATTACCTTTCTGCAAACCGGAGCCGAACAGGCGGGGCGGCCGAGCTTCGGATCGTGGATCAGCTACGGCCTCGGCAGCGAGAGCGAGGAACTGCCTGCGTTTGTGGTGTTGCTGTCCCGTGGAAGCGGGCGCCCCAACTGCCAGCCGCTTTACGATCGTCTCTGGGGCAGTGGGTTTCTTGAGTCGCGGCATCAGGGCGTGAAGTTCATGTCGTCCGGCGATCCGGTCCTCTTTCTGAACGATCCCGAAGGAGTAACGCGGGAAGGCCGCCGCCAGAATCTGGATGCGATCGCGGCTCTGAACCAGCAGACGTATGAGGAGAAGCAGGATCCGGAGATCAACTCCCGTATTGCTCAGTATGAGATGGCTTACCGTATGCAGATGTCAGTGCCGGAGATCGTCGACTTCTCCGATGAGTCGGCTGCGACGCTGAAGCGCTACGGGCCAAATGTGACGAAGCGGGGACACTACGCTTACAACTGTCTGCTGGCCCGCCGGCTGATCGAACGGGATGTCCGTTTTGTGCAGCTGTATCACATGGGCTGGGACCAGCATAATGCGTTGCCGAAGCAAATTCGCGGGCAGTGTGCCGATACCGATCAGCCGTCTGCGGCTCTCGTGCAGGATCTGAAGGAACGCGGCCTGCTCGACGATACGCTGGTCATCTGGGGGGGAGAATTCGGGCGGACGATCTATAGTCAGGGTGAACTCACAGCTGACAACTACGGCCGCGATCATCATCCGCGGTGTTTTACAATCTGGGTGGCGGGTGGCGGCTTCAAGCCGGGGTACAGTCATGGCGAAACGGATGACTTCTCCTACAACATCGTCCGCGATCCGGTTCACATTCACGATCTGAACGCGACGCTGCTGCATCAGCTCGGCATCGATCATCGCCGTCTGACATACCGACATCAGGGACGGGACTTTCGTCTGACCGATGTGCATGGGAACGTGATTCACGATATCATCAGTTGATGCTCACCCCCTGAAAGAAAACCGATCGTGGAGAACTGAGCCATGCCCGTTCATCTTCCTGGCTGCAATCGCCGCCAGTTTCTGGTCACCGTGGGAGCAGGCCTCGCGGCTCAATCATCGATCTTTGCAGCCGAACCCGCCAGCAGGACGGAAGAGGATCTCGTCTATCTGCTCAACGACACACACATCGGGGAGAAGCACCCGCCCGATTCACCGGTGCCGAGTCATTTGCGACAGATTGTGACGGAGCTCGTGCAGCGGGAGCGGAAACCGGCCTCGGTAATTATCAATGGCGATCTGGCTTTGTACGACGGTCAGCCCGGGGACTATGCCCATCTCGGACGCCTGTTGACTCCTTTGTACGAAGCGGGCGTCTCGACGCACTTAACGCTCGGGAATCACGACGATCGCAAAGTCTTCTACAACGTGTTGAAAAATGAGCGTCCGGACAATCCGCCGGTGGTCGCGAAACATCAGGCCGTGGTCGAAACCCGATTCGCCAACTTCTTCCTGCTCGATTCTCTGAAGGAAACGATGGTCACCCAGGGGCTGATCGACATCGCTCAGCGGAACTGGCTGCAGAAGGAACTCGACGCCCGGCCCGAGAAGCCCGCCATCATCGTCGCTCATCATAATCCGCGGCTCGGGGGCGATCCGCTTCACTTCCCGGGTGGACTCATCGACTCTCGTGAACTCTGGGATCTGCTGGTGTCCAGGCCACAGGTGAAGGCTTACGTTCACGGGCACATCCACGATCGCAGCATTGCCGAGGAACGGGGTATTCATATCATCAACACGCCTGCAACGTCCTATGTCGCCGATCCGACGAAGTCGACGACCGGCTGGACGACCGCACGTCTCTCCGCCACAGGCGTTCAATTGACAACACATACGACCGATGCCCAACATGCATGGAACGGCGAAGTCCAGGAGTTGACGTGGCGCACGCGTTGACTCTCTCCTGCTGCTGACATTGCCGTCCCAACCCACCGCCAGAGTTCCTTCCCCTCCCGGAGCCTGCCCACGTGAGAATGATCGTCGACGCCCATCTGGACCTGGCGTGGAACGCCGCTTCCTACGATCGCGATCTCACACTTCCGCTCGATGAACTGAATGCCGCAGAACGTGGCATGGACGACCTGCACATCCGCGGGAACGCGACGGTCTCCTTCCCCGAAATGCGTCGCGGCAATATCGGACTCAGTGTTGTCACGCTGCTGGCTCGCAGCGGCCCTGCTCATCAGCGGCAGCCGAACTACCGCCGGACGAGTCTCGATTCCGTTTATCGAATCGGCGCCTATGCAGCCGCGTATGGTCAGCTCGCCTGCTATCGCCTCTGGGAGCAGCAGGGGCATCTGCGGATGATCCGCACGAAACGGGATCTGGACGAACATCTTCAGAACTGGGATCAAAATCGGGACACGACTCCACTCGGAGCGATTCTCTCGATGGAGGGGGCTGATCCGATTGTCACGCCCGCTCAATTGAATGAATGGCACGAAGCGGGACTCCGCGCCATCGGGCCTGCTCATTACGGACATTCTCACTATGCAGCCGGAACGGCGGTCACGGGACCGCTGACCAACGACGGCCGCGAACTCATTGATCGGATGCAGCATCTCGGCATGGGGCTCGATGCGACGCATCTGTGTGATGAAAGCATGCACGAAGCCTTGGACCGGTTTGAGGGGACGGTGTGGGCCAGTCATCACAATAGTAGAGCGCTCGTTCCCGGCGATCGCCAGTTGCCGGATGATCTGATGAAGCGGCTCATCGAGAAGGACGCCGTGATTGGCGTGGCCTCCGATGCGTGGATGCTCCACCCGGGTTGGGTGATCGGCAAGACGACGCCAGCGGAAACGAAGGTCGTCATCGCCATGCTGGCCGATCATATCGACCAAGTCTGTCAGCTGGCCGGGAATACGAATCATTCCGGAATCGGCAGCGATCTCGATGGCGGTTTTGGAAACGAGCAGACGCCGGCCGATCTGAAATCGATCGCCGATCTTCAGCGTCTGGCCGAGGTGCTGCAGGAGCGAGGATACACGGACGAAGACATCGACCGAATTTTTTATCGGAACTGGTTACGCGTTTTGCGATCGGTTCTGCCCGACTGAAAGGGAACGGTTTGTCAGGGTCACCAGATTCAGAGGGGCGATACTCGCCGACATATCTGCGGGCCGTCCGGGAACTGCTGGTTCTCGTTGGCGGCTGGGGCTTCTTCACCGCCTGGACAATGGCGGTTTGCGGCTGGATGGCTTACGACTACGACGTCGAATCGCCGCCGACCGTACTCGGTCTGCCGGACTGGATCTTCTGGGGCGTGTTCGTTCCCTGGATCGCCGCGGGTGCCTTCACCATCTGGTACGCACTCTATTTTATCGTCGATGACGATGAAGAGTTCGCCCGGGAGAAGCTGACCGAAACAAGTGCAGAACAGGGAGGTCGCCATGAGTGAGTTCCTGCCCGTACTCGCCGCCGTCAGTTCGACCGATGCACTGATCACGTTTCTCATTTACTCCTCGGCTGTCCTGGGATTGGCGCTGGCGAGCCATTACGTGCTCTCCAAAACCAACTTCATGGACGACTACTTTCTCGGCAGCCGCGGACTCGGTCCCTGGGCGTTCATGCTGACCTTTGCCGCAACGAGCGCCTCGGCCGGCTCATTCGCCGGTTTTCCTGCGCTGGTCTACGCCCATGGCTGGGTGGTCGCGCTCTGGATTGCCGGATATATGACCGTGCCGCTTGTCTCCATGGGCTTGCTTGGAAAACGGATTAACCGCGTCGCCCGTCAGGCGGGGGCGATCACGCTTCCCGATTTGTTGTTCGCACGCTTCGGTAGCCGGGCGGTCTCGATCATCGCGACCGTCCTGCTCGTTTCGCTGCTCTCTCTGTTTCTGGTGCCGCAGTTCAAACTGGGCAGCATCATCCTGCTCGAGTTGCTGGCCAACGTGAAGGTCTGGCAACAGACGGTTCTCGCCTTTGGCGATATCACAAGCCAGGTCCCGCTGATTGCTCATGTCGATCCCGGATATCTCCTCGGGCTGCTGGTCTTCTCACTCACGGTCGTTGCTTATACGTCGGTCGGCGGATTTCGGGCGGTTGTCTGGACCGATATGCTGCAGGGCATCGTGATGTTCTTCGGCGTCATCGCACTGCTCGTGCTGGTCATTATCCAGATCGGCGGCCTCGGTAATGCCACGCGTACGCTTGCCGAGATCACTCCTCCCAATCTCGTTCAACTCGAGTTACGTGGAGCGTCTGCATCGGCTCCTCGCTTTATTCCGAGTGAGACCTGGATCACGTTGAGCGAGAACGACGATCAGCGACTGTTCCGTATCAATGAAGCCGCACGCATTCCGGCCGATGGAGCGGTCAGTTCACGGATTAAGGCAGTCGAGATTACCGGCGAGTTCGAGAAGAACATGCGACTCGGCCAGATTTCCGGCAAGCCCGAGGTCATGCTACCGGATGGAATCGACGTCACTGTGGCTGAAGAAAAATCTTATCGGGGCGGAGCGGATCAGAAAGGGGCCTACATTATGGCACCCGGCCCGAGTGAGAATAGCGAAGCCGGCTTCCTTCCGCTGACGATAGCGTTCTCCTTCTTTGTCTTCTGGACATTCGGGGCAGCCGGGCAGCCCGGCAATAAAGTACGTCTCATGGCTTTCGACAGCACGCGTACGCTCAAGAAAGCGATGGCTCTGCTGGTGCTCTACTATGGGGGAATCTATTTTTCGCTCGTGGTGATATTCAGTTGCGGACGACTGATTGTGCCGGCTCTCGACCAGACGCCGGACCGTATCATGCCGGTTTTATCGATGACAGTTGCCAGCAATGCCGGCATCCCCTGGCTGGCCGGGATTCTGATTGCTGCTCCCTTTGCAGCCGCGATGTCGACGGTCGACAGTTTCATGCTGATGATCTCGTCCTCGCTGGTACGCGATGTTTATCAGCGCGAGTTCAATCCGGAAGTCTCTCAGAGAACGACAAAGACGCTGAGTTATCTCTGTACCGCTGGCATTGGAGTTCTGGTGATGCTGGCGGCGATCAATCCGCCTCGCTTTCTGCAGGTGGTCATTATCTTCGCCGCCAGCGGATTGGCCTCGGTCTATCTCATGCCGGTGTTTCTGGCGCTGTTCTGGCCACGGTTTAATTCGGCTGGTGCGATTGCCGGAATGCTGGGCGGCTTGGCGGTCTGCATGCTGCTCTATATCATCGGCTATGTATCAGCCTATCTCGGCGGAGTCACATCGCTAAGTGCGATGAGCCCGCTCAAGCCGCTTGGCTTCGACCCGATGGTCTGGGGGATCGCCGGATCAGGGGCCATTGCAGTCATTGCCGCATTCGCCACGCCTCCCCCCGCGGATGAGAACATCCGCAAGTTCTTCTGACAGGAAATACTGCTGCTAATGACGACGACGTGGACTCAGGCAACCGTGCCCACACCGGCTCTCGTGATTGATGCCCAGATCGTACGGCAAAATATCGCCCGCATGGCCTCCTACGCCAGTGCACACAATCTGAAGCTGCGCCCGCACATCAAAACGCACAAGTTGCGACAGGTTGCCGAGATGCAGATGGAAGCCGGGGCGGTCGGCCTGACCACGGCCAAGGTTGGTGAAGCCGAGGTGATGAGCGAACTTTGCGAAGATCTGCTGATCGCCTATCCCCCAGTCGATGCACATCGAGCCGCTGAGATCGCGAAACTTGCTCGGAAGACCAGGCTCACCGTCGGACTCGATTCTCTGCTCGCAGCCGAGCGGCTTTCCGTCGCGGCTACCGGGGCTAAAAGCGAGATCGAGATCCTGATCGATCTCGACGTCGGTTTTGGGCGGACCGGAGTGCAGGGGCCGAAAGCGGCTGCGGAACTGGCGAAGCAGATCGATGCTCTCCCCGGGCTCCACGTTCGGGGGCTTATGTATTTCCCCGGCAACGTGCCGGCACCAGGACCAGAGCAGTCCTCGCGGCTCGCTGCGGTTGAGTCGATTCTCGGCGACGCCGTCATTCGATTCCGAGAGCAGGGGACGAGCACGGAAATTGTGTCCGGAGGTTCAACGCCGACTGCGTTCCAGACGCATCTCATGCGTTCGACAACCGAGTTTCGTCCGGGAACCTATATTTACAACGATCGCAACTGCATTGAGGCTGGTGTGTCCACGATCGATGACTGTGCCGGGCGAATCATCGCGACTGTCATCAGTACTTCCGTGCCGGGGCAGGTCGTTCTCGATGCCGGCTCGAAAACGCTCACGAGTGACCGTAACGGACCGAATCCGGATTGCGGTTACGGGCTGATTCTGGAATACCCGGACGCCGAGATCGGCAAGCTGAGCGAAGAGCATGCCCAGGTTGATATCTCGGCCTGCGGGACCGCTCCAAAGCTCGGCGAGCGGGTCACGATTATTCCGAATCACATCTGCCCGTGTGTGAATTTGCAAAACCAGGTCTGGTGGCTCGATCGAGACGAACTGACGGCTGTGACCGTCGATGCCCGCGGGCTGCTGGTTTGAACCGAACAACTTTGAACTTCAACTGAGAAAAGGAATCCATCATGGGTGAACGCGAACAGCGAATGGAAGCAAAGGGATTCAAGGTCGACGTCGAACTCCCACCGGGAGCGATTTATCGACCTGTGTCCCGCAACGGCAACACACTCTACGTTTCCGGTGCGGTGCCGATTGAAAACGGCCGGATTCCTTATAAAGGCAAGGTGCCGAGCGTCGTCTCGCTGGAAGACGCTCAGAAGGCCGCCGCCATCTGCGTGGCCAATAACCTGCGTATGGTCTACCAGGAGCTCGGTTCGTTCGATGACATCGAGTGCATCGTTCGGCTGACCGGTTACGTGAATACCGACCTCGATTTCACGGAACAGCACGTCGTCATCAACGGAGGATCACAGCTTCTGCTCGACGTCTTCGGCGATGCTGGCCTCGCCGCCCGCACCGCTATCGGCGTCGCTCAACTTCCGTTGAATTCGAGTGTCGAGACGGAAATGATTATCAAGCTGAAAGACTGATTCGGTCATTTCCTCAAGCAAACGTCATCGTGTGCCACTGGCTCTGCCAGTGGCTTTTTTATTGATACCGACTCCCCAAAAGAAGCACTGGCGGAACCAGTGGCACACTTGTGCTCGGTCTCGTTGTTTGCGGCTGGTTGGAATCCGGCCTCGTGCAACAAGACTCGTTGTCGACTCAACTGAAGAAGACTTTCTCAGCTGTGCCGCGGAGCATCCACTTGCGGTCTTCGTCGCTCAGAAAATCGAGCTTCTCTCGGACTAGATCGATCGAAGCGGCATAAGTGTGTTCTTCCTGAACTTGGTACGGGCAATCGCTGGCCCACATCAGACGGTCTGCTCCGAAAGCATCGCGGCAGCGGCGGATCATCGGTCCGAGGTCGGTGTAGGGAGGTGACTTCATTCCCAGAGCATAGAAGGCGGACGTCTTAACGTAGGTCTTCTTATGATCGGCCAACTGGCAGAGAGCATCGAGGTCTGACTCCTTCACCTCGCCACTGATGCCGATGCGGGCGAAGTGATCGACGACTACCGTAGTCTCCGGAAACTTTCTGCACATCGCCGCGACGGAGGGGACGTACTCCGGGTTCATCAGCGGGCACATCGCCATGCCTTCGTCGGCCGCACATCGCCACATGGCCCGCATGCCTTTCGACTTCAGCCACTGATCGGGATCCTGCTTTCCGGCGACAATCCGGAAACCGCGAACGCCTTTCTTCTTCAAGGCTTTCATCGTGGCGACCGGTTTGTTCTCCGGATCGATTACCGCGACACCCGAGTAACGTCCCGGGTGTGCGTCCATCACGTGGAGCATGTAGGAATTGTCGTAGCCGTAGAAGCTCATCTGAATCAGCACGATGCGATCGACGCCGGTCGGGCCAGCGTGAGCCATCAACTCTTCCGGCGTGAAACTCGGCGGCTGCATATCGTCTTTCGAATAGCCGGTCTTCAATGGATACTTCGAGGTATCGGGCGTCCAGACATGGACGTGGGCATCAATGAAACCGGATGTGTTCGAGTCCGACTTGCCGAATAGAGAAGTGCCAGTCATAGTGACCGCAGCAGCTGCGGTGGACGCTTTCAGCATGTCGCGGCGGCTGAGTAACGATTCGTGGCCCGTTGATTTCTGCATGCGAGGTTCCTTTGACGAACATCCGATCTGCAAGTGCGATTCTGCGTGAACTGGTGGCAATTCCGAGCCAGAATCCGATGGGCGCTGCGGTGGAGGGAGACGGCTGGTTTGAAGCCGGGATGACCGACTGGCTCGGCAGGTTCTTCCACGAAATCAATGTACCCTGCGAGTACCACGAAGTCGAACCCGGACGCGGAAACGTTGTTGCCGTTCTCCCCGGAAATGCCGATCGCCCCTGCACGCTGCTCGATGCCCATACCGATACGGTCCCCGTCGCCGGGATGACCATTGCTCCCTTCACGCCGTTTGAACAAGAAGGGCGTCTGTTCGGTCGCGGCAGCTGCGACGTGAAAGGCTCACTTGCTGTCATGCTCGAACTCGTGCAACGGCTCAAAGCCGATCCCGCTCAAATGCACGGGACGATTATCTTTTCGTGCACCTGCGATGAGGAACGGACGCAGAAGGGAGCCGCCGATTTGATTCGGCGACTTGAGTCGCAAAGGCACGGTTTGCTGGCGACCGTTGGAGAGATCGATCAGACGGTCGTCTTCGAGCCGACCGGGCTCAATCCGGTTGTCGCTCATAAGGGGGCGGCTCGGTGGAAGGTTCAGACGGACGGCGAGGCAGTCCACAGCAGCGACCCTTCTCGTGGGATCAACGCCATTTACCGGATGGCGGAAGTCGTGCGGGCCCTGGAGCAGTACAGCCATCTGTTGAAGACAGAAGTCCCTGCGCACCACCTGTGTGGCGGTGCGACGATGAGCGTGGGACGGATTGCCGGGGGATCGAGTGTGAACATCGTTCCCGACTGCTGCCGGATTGAAATCGATCGTCGGGTGGTTCCGGGGGAAGAAGCCGCTGCGGCCATTGCAGCTGCAGAGACATGGCTGCGGGCCAACTGCGAAACCGAGTTTGAATTCCTGCCGCCCGATACAATCAGCCAGCCGCTGAACGATACCGGGAATGCGGAGCTCGCCGAGAAGCTAATTGCGGCAGCCAGCGGAATTGTGGAGGCCGAGGCGATCGGTGTTCCGTATGGAACCCATGCGTCGCGGTTCGCTCTCCTGGGGATGCCTACAGTCGTCTTCGGGCCGGGGGATATCGCTCAGGCTCATACGAAGGACGAATGGATTGAAGTGAAGCAGCTCGAACAGGCGGTTGAGATTCTGTTGAAGTTTCTCAGTCTGTCTTAAAAAAGATCGCCAGCCAGACGGTTGGCTCGTCCGGCGACGTCATCGCGACGCGGTGCTTCTGATGAGCAGGGATCAGAACATAATCCCCCGGTTGCAGATCAACCGGACGTTGCTCGCTGGCGAACTCCAGCCTCGCAGATCCTTTCAGCAGTGCGACCCATTCGTCTTCGTCCTGATCGTACCAGAAGTCGGGCGGACTCTGATGTCCGGTCGAGACGATCCGTTCAATCCGCAGTTGGCTGTTTGCCGCGAGTACTTCGATGAGCTCTTCCGGGAGAGACTCCGGCAATACTGAAAACAGATTCGAGACTTCAGCCATCCCATTCTCCGAGGCAGCGGCGAAGATAAACCAGCTGGCCGAGATGATACGCGTTATGGTCGGCGACGAGCAGAGCTTCGCGGAGAATCGTCTGACCGTCTCCGTGTGGGATCTTCGCGAAGAGGTCGATCGACGGATCGTTGACGAGCGCAACCATCTGCCGATGTTCGTCTCGGAAGGCATCGACTGTGAGGTCCCAGTCCTCCGGCTCAGGCGGCGCATCGTTTTCCGGCCAGAGGCCGTCCGGGAACTCAGGGGAGACATGAGCGGCATTGCGGGAAAATTCGAGGATGTCCCACTGGCAGATGCGAAGATGCCAGAGCAGATGCCACGCTGTGTGCGGAAGCCCGGGAGCTTTGCGACCGCGGGCCTCCTCCGGAAGATCCGCGATCGCCGCTTCGAAATCAAGATGAGCTCCACCCCCGTTGAGGAGGTAGGTCAGATGGTCCCGGAGCGCTTCGTCAGACATCGGTTACTCTTTCGCGTGCGAACTTTCCAGCAGTTGAGCCATCGCATCCATCAGCACCTTTTCCACGGCCGGAGAAACACGCGAAGCTCGATCACTTGATTCGTATCCTCCCTGAGAATACGCGATCTCTGTGCAGATATACCCCGGGGCATACTCGCCATAAGCCGCCATGGCGACGAACAAATCGGTCCGCATCTTCTGGGCGGCGAGTTGATACTCGACGAACAGCTCGCCGGGCATGTGTAGCACGCGGGCGTTCTTCAATGTGAGACAACCGAGGTCGATTGTGTCGCCCGCCTGACAACGCCACATCCACGCCAGATGCTTGGCGGCGTGATGGCGATCGAGCGGAGTCGACTCTGGATCATGGACGATCTTCTGCAAGTTCTCTTCAACAAGATGGTCAGCGAGTGGCAACAGAACCGGTTCGGTGGCCCAGGAGACGTCGGCAGCGGTGATCGATTGACGCTTCATTTCTTCCCAGGCGGTCTTCATTCCGGCTGCGACGCGATCGGCCAGGATCTGCCGATTCTCTTTCGAACCATCGTTCCACTTCCCGGCTCCGATGTTCCCGCCGGCTCCGTTGAAGTGGATGTGCGGGACGCCGGTTTCATCCTGCCGGGCGTTGCGAGCCATGCCGGGAAAGTCGGGATTGGCCAGACCGGTCCGGTAGTAGCTTTGAGGATGAGTCGCGTAGTAAGTCAGCACGGCGACCGGTTCGTCCCCTTTGAAGAACGTGACCAGTTTCACAGCCGGATCGATCGTGCCGACTGGCTTGGCGCGAACAACCGGATCTTTCGTGGCGGTGTATCGGGTGTATTGCACTTTTCCGTCAGGTCCCAGGATCCGACGATTAGAGGCCACCTTCTCGATGATCGCTTCACCGAACCCGATCGAGTCCACGGGAGTGGCTGACTTTGTCGCTTCGCGAACCGCATCGGCAGCGTTCTGAATGACGACGCGGGCGAAATTCGGATCGAACTGGCCTCCACCGACTCCGGCCTGTGCGAGTATCGTCTCGACCGAAAAGTCACAACGTGGGGCATCATGTTGATGAATCGCATGCACGGCGACTCGCTCCGGAGTGGTCCCGGCGGCCTGAGCCAGTTTCTCTTTGAATACTCGCTGGCCATCGTTCGAGATCCCGAGCCAGTCGACGGCACAGAGGACGATCGGATCGTCGGCACCGAGGAGGACGACGCCGCGACAGCTGAGCGGCGACTGAATGTCCTTCACCGGATCATACGCCATCAGACTTCCGACGGGCGGGGAAGCATCGACGTCGAATGTGCCGACACGCAGCTGTGTTTCCGCGGCGGGAAGCCACGCGGTCCAGGAGAGGAGAAGGAGAAGAAGGAAGGCGGTCGATCGCAGTTTCATTGTGCAGAGCTCCATGAAGGCGGGACGCGAGCGCGAAGTGATTCGGATTATTCACTCAGGAATTGCTGGACCTGGTCAACGATGAGTGTTTCAACCTGGGGAGCCCAGGTGGTCGGCAGGCCGTAGTACACCATGGACGTCGCTCCCTCGTAACCACCTTCAAGCAGCACGCGGCGCGAGGGAATGTACGCCATGACGTCGTTGCAGTACCCGGCCACCCAGAGCTGGGGATTTCCAGAGTCGGCTTTGAGCCGCAGCGAGTAGTCGACGACGACTTCGCCTCCCAGAAAGACCATCTTCATTGGGCCAATGGACCAGACCTGAATCGGATAGGGGTAACTCTTGTCGAGGCTCCCCTGGTCGTCGAGCGTTTGAAGCAGATTCTTCGCGCGATTGGCCGTGTACTTGTTCGAGGACTTTCTGTCCATTTCGAGCTGCTCACGTGTCGGCAACTGTGAAAAGGGCAGGTCAAGCTCCACGTACTGTGTTTTGATCTTGCCGGTCAGCTCAGTCAACGCGTGTGGAGAAATAGCGTCCACGCCGGCTGCGATTTGTTTGCCATAGTTCTCGGCTAACTCGACCTCGCGGCGGGGGAGCGGATTCTGATCGGCTCCGCAGCCGGCAACAAAGATGGCCGTCGCCCCGGGAAACTGCTTCTCCAATTCGATCTGGGCAAAACCGGGCCAGTCGCCACACCACTGGAAGAAAGAAAGTGTTGTCGCATGACAGGCATAACCAAACAGGAGCGATTCGACCTTGCCGCTTTCGTCTTTGACGAACAGCACCGGTAGTGCATGATCGTTCGGGCCTTTAAGTTTTCCCGCTTCCCGGAGGGACGGGACTTCTTTCTCGGGGTTCTCGCGGCGATTGACGGCGAACGTCGCTTCACCAATTCCGTATTCGAGGGTCACAGGGTGCAGCTTCGCGATTGCATCGCCCACCAGATCGACGAGACGAGGGACGACCTCATTCGTGTAATCGTCAACTCGCTGGCTCTGTTCTTCATCAAGGAAGTACATCGTTTCCAGCGTTTCACCCATCACCGGGCCACAGTGAGTGTGTGATGTCGCAATTGCGATCTCGGCTCGTTCGATGCCGTATTTCTGTTTCAGGCCATCGGTCACCTTCATCGCCGTTGCGCGACTGATACCGACGAGATCAAGAGAAAGAACAACGGCTCGCTTGCCGCTCGCATCTTCCAGCACGAGCGCCTTAGCCCACAGTTCGTGCAGCTTGCCTTCAGCCGGCTTATTGCGGCTCGCATACCCCGACATCCACATCGGCGTGACCGGAGTGATGTCGAGTTTTGCAGCCCCGGCTTTCCATGAGGCCGCCTGACAAGATGTCGAAGGGACTGCGAAAAGAAGAAGCGTCGCGACCAGCAGAAATTTGTGAGAACTCTTCATTGAAGTCAACTCCTGTGATTCTTGCGGAACGCGACTATTCGGCCTGCATCAGATACGCGAGAAGATCGGCCACGGCATCGACATCGAGGTCCTTTTCGAGGCCCTCCGGCATCAGCGAAATGCCACTGGTCCGCATCTCTTCGATGTCGGCTCGAAGTAGAACCAGCGGTTCGCCCTCGGCTCTTTGAAGAGAGATCGTGGTTGCGCTCTGGTTGGCGAGCATCCCGGTGTAAGTCCGACCGTCGGCAGTCACCACCACATAAGTCAGATAGTCGGGCGTGACTTCGCGATTCGGGTCGAGCAGATTGGTCAGCACTGCTTCTTTGCCGCGATTCTTGAAGCTGGCCAGATTCGGTCCGATCGCTTTACCTTTCCCTTCGAGCTTATGACAGCTCGAGCAGGATTTGACGAACAGCTGCCGCCCGTGATCGATGTCCCCCGACATGTCGAGGGCAGGGCGGTAGCGATCAATCACGACGTTTCGCGACGAGTCTTCGAAGAGGCTGCTGACCTCCCCGGCAAGCTTCTGCAGCTCTTTCGATTTCGATGTTTTCAGGATCTGCAGTTGAGAGCGATCAAGATCGGCTTTCGGGAGCTGATTGGCGATAACGGCTTTCAGCAGGGACGCTGTCCAGGTGGGACGTGAGAACAGAGCCACCTGAGCCTGCTTCCGTAGTGTGGGGCTGAACTGCGGGTAGACTTCGATCAGATAATCGTCGGTCTCTTCCCCACCGATCGCGACCAGCGTATTGAGTGCAGCCAGCTGAATCGCTTCGGGACTGCGGGGATCGAGCAGATCGAGCAGCAGTTCGCGATCCTTGGCGTTCGTGGAAACGGAAAGGGCGGCAACGCCATCGAGCCGCTGTGCGATCGGTGCGTCTTCATTTTCGGCATTGGCTCGGGCCTGCTTGAGGAACTCGTCCCGCCATTCGTTCAGAGAAGCATACTGCTGCGACTTCCCGCCGGCGGCTGCGGCGAACTGGCCGTACAGCTTCGAGCGGAAAGCGTAGTCGAGACCCGCATTATTGAGAATATTGGTGGCGAACGTATCGACTTCCTTGGCATTGCCCCGGCGCGCGATCAGTTCTGTCAGACTTTCGAGCACCGGACGGGCCGCGGACGATTTCAGGAACTCACCGTCATCCGCCAGTGCGTTCATGATCTGTGGCAACTGTTGATCGACGGAGGTCAGCAACGCAAACCGCATCCACGAATCGCTGCCACTCTCTTTAAGAAGGTCTGCAATGAGAGGGGCGTTGAAGGTGTGCGGGAACGTGCCGAGAGTGAACGCGAGTTGATAGCGGACTGCTGGTGCAGGATCGTTCACGGAGGCGGCCAGCTTCTGCTGAAGCAGGGACGACTCGGGGAACTGCTCGCTGAGTCGCACGGCGTGACGCCGAAGTTGCGGCTCGATATCGTCGAAGCTGCGGGCAATCAACGATTCGTCGAGGGCATCGGCTCCCAGCAGCACGTAAAGGGCATGCATCTTGCCGAGAGCGGACATCTTCTCGAACGAGGAACGGACAAGCGAAGCCGTCTGCGGATCCTGCCGTTCGTACAAAAGCCGGCTGGCGGTTTCGCGATGCCAGGCGTTCGGGTGATCGAGTAAGTCCACCAGCGTTGAGGAGTTCGCTTCGGCCAGTTGAGGAACCGGACGCTGCTGGAAGTCTTCTCCCGTGATGCGATACAGCCGCCCGCGATCGCGACCGCTGGTCAGGTCGAGAAACTTCTTGATCTCTTCCGGCAGACTCCACGGATGCTCGATCGTTTCGCGATACATATCGAGCACGTGCAGGGCTCCATCGGGACCGTTCTCGTACTGCACCGGACGGAACCAGATATCGGTCGAGGCAATCATTTCAGTCTGAACGTCGATCCGCTTCCCCTTGCGGAGAATGCCATCGTCGTAGACCTGCTTGCGGTGAACGATGTTGTTGCCGACGTCACCGATAATCGCCGTGCCGCGGTCGGCCTTTGACCAGCCATCGCCACGGAAGAAGTTGATGCCGGTCGCCGAGGTGAAATAGCCGGAATATTTGCCGCCGAACTCGACGACGCCTTTCACGCGGCCCGAAGCTCGCAAGCGTGTTCGCACGATCCGCCATGGTTCGAGAGGGCTGATGCGAAACACTTCCGCTTGAGCGCCGTCGTCAGCAACGGAAACCAGTGATGAGGGAGCTTTCAGATACCTGTTGCGAGCGGCGTAGCGGTCTTCGTACATGACCATCTGAAAATGGTTGCTGTTGGAGCAGACGAACATGCGGCCCCAGTCATCAAACGCCATCCCGTGCTGGGCGGCTCCACTTTCGGGGCGAAGTTCAAGCGACTTCGGATCAAACGAGAAGTTCCGACCGCGAAGATCGATACCAGCCGAGTCCGGCTGCTCGGGCCGCTTGACGACGCCTCCGTTGGAACTCGTGGCTCCGTAAATACGATTGTCGAGTCCCCAGCGGAAACTGTTAAGCAGAGCCTGCACGTTCCGCTTGCCGAAGCCGGTGAAGACGACCTTCTTCTCGTCAGCCTGCTGGTCGCCATCGGTATCTTTGAGATAAATGATGTCCGGTGCAGCGCCGATGAAGATTCCGTCGTCGTAGCAGATGATGGCGGTCGGCCAGGAGAGTCCGTCGGCAAAGACTTCGCTCTTGTCGAACGTGCCGTCGCCGTCTTCGTCGGTCAGTACGCGAATGCGACCCAGGTTCTGTCCGTCGTCTTCGGAGTACCCGCGCATTTCGACGACATACAGGGCTCCGTTCTCATCGAAGCTCATCGCGACCGGGTCGACAACCATCGGCTCGGCTGCGGTCAGTTCGATCTTGTAGCCATCGACGACCTTGAAAGAATCGAGAACATCCGGCAGTTCGACCGCGGGAATGCGGGGGAGTTCGCTGCCAAAATCGAGTTCAGCGAGCGGTTTGTGATCGAGATTCTGGTCGATGAACTTGTAGGCATCGGCACGGATTTCCGTCGGGAAATCATGATCGCAGGGGGGCGTCAGAAGTTGAAGCTGATTGGGAGCGTCGAGCAGCGTGAAGATCTTTGACGCTTCGGCGATTCCGCGTCGGGCTCCTTCGACATCGAAGTTGTCGTCGTTCGTGGGCGAACTCGAAAAGACGCCTCGTGGCGCGATTGCTGCGATGATTTCCGGAAAGTCGAACGGAACACGGTTCGGATCGAGATCGTAGTCCGTCCTGATTTTCGGCATGTACCGGTCACTGGTCCAGCCGGTCAGATTGCCTTCCTTGTAATCGTGAAAGGGAGTCCAGCCGCAACTGGTGACCGCGACTTTCACCCGCTCATCGAATGCGGCGAGGAACAGCGCATTGTGTCCGCCGAGGCTATGTCCGATGACGCCGATACGATTGTCGTCGACGCCGTCGAGCGACCGGAGTACATCGACACATCGCATGTGATTGACGATCCCCTTCATCGTGCCGGAGACGTATTCATCATCGGCAAAGGAATAGTCCTTCAAATCGCCAAACGAAGGATAGTCAGGAGCAATCACGACGTAGCCGCGTTTGGCCAGCTCGATGGCGTACTGCCGATTATTCCGGGGGCCTTCGCCGGCGACGATGCGTTTCCCCTGTGCTCCGGTTGGATGCAGCGCCACCATGGCGGGACGATTTGAGGCATCACCCGCTTTGGGCGTGTACAAATCGGCGACGACGGGATCGCCCGGTTCGGCGTTGAAGCGAATCGTCTGACGGGTGAAGTCGTCGGTCTCAGTCTGATCGAGGACTTCAAAGTCGACAGGGCGCTCCTGTTGAGCCTGCTTTGGAAGCGGACCCATCACCGCCTGCATGTTGGCGAGAATGGACGCTCGTCGCTTCTGCCAGTCGGCTGCAGTTTTGATCGGTTTCGGCTCACCCGATTCATTGATGAACCGGTCGAGCTTTCGATGATCGAGCTTTGCGGAATCTTGTTCGGGAGCTGCTTTGCACAATCCCGCCGCAATCAGCACACAAAAGGAAAGAAGGAAGGAGACACGGGGGAGGGAAAATCGCATGAAGTCGACCGTTTTTGGGAAAATGAAAGGCGAGTTTTCCGAGCGCAGCTGGAAAGAAAAAGCGATTACACGACTTCCCACCCTTCACGGTAGGAGCCATTGATGATTCGTTCGGCGTCGGAGTTGTTCTCGATGCTCATGTTATCGTGATTCCAGTCAAGTTTCTGACCGCCGAGCCGGACAGCGAGGACACCGAGCAGCGTGATCTCGGTCAGCTTCGCTCCGTATTCGAAGTTACTGAGAGCCGGTTCTCCGCCCTTACAGGCATCGAGCCAGTCGCGATAATGATCCTGCACGCGGCGGATCGATTGAGCAGGAAGTTCCGGCTTCTCGATGAGTTCATCGTTGAGCACCATCCGCGGCGTGCCGCCCGCTCCTTCACAGAGCAGATATCCCTTGCTGCCAACGAACATCACGCCGCGACCGTAGCGGTTCCGAACCGGATCGGCTGCGGCCGGGAATTCCGGTTTCACACCGCCGTCGTACCAGGTCACCTTCAACTCCTGTTGATCGCCGACCTTCGGGAAATGGAAGTAGCAGATGGTGCCGTGCGGAGCGAGATCGGGATGCGTCTGCCCGACGTTGTGAGCTTCAATCGTCGAGGGAGCGAACAGATTCAGCGCCCAGGTCGGCGAGTCCAGATCGTGACAGCCGAAGTCGCCGAGGGCTCCGCAGCCGAACTCCCAGAAGTCGCGCCAGTGGACCGGAACGTAGGCGGAATGGAACGGACGCATCTGTCGCGGTCCGACCCAGAGATCCCAGTTCAGTCCTTTGGGGATAGGCTGCTTCTCGGTGGGCGGAGCCATCAGATCCGGATTCCAGCGGCGGGTCGAGACCCAGGAATGAACTTCTTTGATCGGGCCGATCGCCCCGGAGCGGACCAGTTCGATCGTCTGGGCCATCGTATCCCGAGAATGTCCCTGATTGCCGAGCTGGGTGGCGACGCCGGTTTCTTTGGCGACCTGAGCCACCAGTCGAGCCTCGCGGATGTTATGAGTCAGCGGCTTCTCGCAGTAGCAGTGTTTGCCGGCCCGCATGGAATGCACGGCTCCGTGAGCGTGCTGGTGATCGGGCGTGGAAATCACAACGGCATCGATCTCGGGATGCTTCTCGAGCATGACGCGGAAGTCTTCGTACTCGCTGCAGCCATGATTCGGGGTCTTCTGCGAGTAGAAGCCTTCGATCTCCGACTTGAACGGCATCCGTCCATTCACCGAGCGATAGATTCGCAGGCCGGTCGAGTCCGATTCTTCAGCCGGATCGGCAACCGCAATGACCTGGGCATCGTCGTGCTGCATTACCCCTTTGAGGTTTCCGCGAGCCCGACCGCCGCAGCCGATCATGGCGACGTTGATCTTCTCACTGGGAGGAACGAAGCCGGGACCGCCGAGCACATGGCGGGGAACGAGACTGAATGCGGCGCCGGCCGCGAACGTTTGCGAAGCCTGCTTGAGAAATGATCGCCGGTTGAGCGAGGGAGTGGACGCTGACGAGGAAGAAGTCGACCGGGGATCATGCAGCATGGCAAGTACCTTCAGCTCTGGAGGGAGGAGCGTTGCGGGCGATGAGCGCGTATCGTGGAAATCAGTCTTACCGCTGTTATAGTGGCCGTCAAGCAAAACCGCGGAACTCTTTTGAATGAACCTTCACCAGCGAGGACTCCAGGCATGCAGCGACGCGACTTTCTGAACAGTGCACTCGGGATGACCGCCGGCATGGCGGCCGCGCGAGCCGGTGCGGAAGAGGCAGCAGTGAGGTCCACTGGAGAAGAGTCCTCTGGGGTGGAGCGACTCACCGACCGGCTGCGTCCCGCGGTTCAGCACGCTCGCGAAGTCGCACTTGGCATTCTGAAGCCGACGCCCAAACAACTCGAACACGGCCTCCGCCTGCACGCCGAATCAATCGTGTTCGATTCCTACGGCTTCTCGCCGCGAGCCGCCATCGACGGAGACGCCTTTGCGAAAGAGGTCGAAGCCGGTGCCTCTGATCTGGAACTCCAGGATCTCCGCGAAGAAATGACGATGACTCGCTATGTCACCGATGCGGCCGAGCAGCAAGAGTATCTCGATGCCTGGCGAGTCTCCGGCGTGACCTGCATTTTTCAGAACGCGGGCGAAGAAGGGCAGGATCCACTCCGGTTGATCAAGCGGCTCGCCCGTTTTACGTTCGCCACCGACATGCTCGATGAGTACGTGGTGAAAGCGGGCACGCCCGAGCATATTCGGGAAGCCAAGCGGCTCGGCAAGCACGCTCTGTATTTCACCGGCAATGGAGTTCCGCTAACCCAGCAGTGGGTGTCGGTCCCCGATGAGCTTCGCTATCTCCGCGTGTTCTACCAACTTGGTATCCGCATGATGCACCTGACTTACCAGCGGCGAAACATGATTGGCGATGGCTGCGGCGAGACGGCCAACGCGGGGCTCAGCGAATTCGGGCGAAGCGTGGTCGCGGAGATGAATCGCGTCGGCGTCATTCCCGACTGTGCCCATTCCGGCTGGCAGACGAGCCTGGAAGCCGCGAAGCTATCGAGCAGGCCGTGCGTTGCCAGTCACACCGTCTGTGCGGCTCTCGACAGCAAACCGCACGCTCGCAGCAAGCCGGATGAAGTCATCAAGGCGATTGTCGACACCGGCGGATTCGTCGGTATCTGCTGCATTCCGCGTTACCTGAAAGGGACCGGAGACATCGCGATGCTGCTGAATCACGTCGATTACATCGCTCAGAAGTTCGGCGTCGATCACGTCGCCATCGGGACCGATGTGGCCTACAACTCGGCAAATTCATCCGCCGAGTCAAAGAAGGTGCCGCGACAGCCACGACGACGGGAAGATTTCCGCATGCTCTGGCCCGACGACGACTTCAAAACGACGTCCACGATGACCAACAGCATCGCCTGGACCAACTGGCCGCTGTTTACCGTCGGCCTCGTCCAGCGCGGCTATTCCGATGAAGACATCCGCAAGATTCTCGGCGAGAACGTACTGAGAGTCGCCGAGGAAACGATGAAGGCGTAATTGTACGGCGTAGAGGTGAAACGCCCGGAATACGGATGGCACAGAGATTCATCTCTGTGTTGCGAAGCAACAGGAGGCCTGTCTTCAAACGTCGTGTGTCCCTGCGGCGCCAAACACAAACAGGGTGGCGGTGCGATCAGAGCGATGCGTTCTAAGAAGAAAAAAACGTCCGATCCCGTTCTCCCACGCCTGTCGGTGAAACAGGTGCATTCCGAAAAAGCCGGGGCGCTCCACGGCGGCGCCCGGGCTCATGAGAATCGACTTCCGCCGCCATTGCCTTCGTCCACAGACAGGAATGTCTGTGCCACTGGCTGAGGGAGACGGCGGATTCTGATGCCGCTCTACGCAGGCTATTTCTTCTCGTCTTTCTTCTCAGCCTCTGCCTTTGGCTCTTCCTTCTTGGGTTCCTCTTTCTTCGGCTCTTCCTTGGGCGGCTCGGGCTTCTTGGCTTCTTCTTTCTTTGATTCTTCCTTTTTGGCTTCCGGCTTTTTCTCGGGTTCTTTCTTCTCTTCCGGTTTCTTCTCCGGTTCCGGAGGGGTGATCGACAAGCCGGCGATCACTTCGATTTCCGGTAGCGACTTCTTGAGTTCGGCGATGCCCGCTTCGGTCACGCCGGTCTGCCAGACGTACAGTTTCTTGAGCTTCGGCAGACTGGCGAGCTGTTTCACGCCGGCATCGGTCACCTTGGTGTCGTACAGGTTGAGGTATTCGAGATTCTTCAGGCTGGTCAGATGCTTCAGTCCTGCATCGCCAACCTGAGTCTTCTCGAGATGCAGTCGTACCAGAGTGTCGAGCGTGGAAAGATGCTTGAGCCCTTCGTCGGTGATTTTCGTGCCGCGAAGGTTGAGGGAGTAGACGTTCTGCACGTCTTTGAGCGGAGCCAGATTGGCATCGGCGACATCCCCGCTGGCGAGATGATAGGAGACCTCAAGCCGTTCATCGTTCTGGGCCAGCTTCTGCACGCGGCCCCCCTGGTTTTCAACGGCGGCGACCTGGCTGAAGGCGGTGGCGGAACAAATCAGCAGCAAAACGCAGGCGGTAGCGAACTCTCGAAGCATGTCTGACTCCCTGTCTGTTTCAAGATTACCAAGATCCCATCATAAACCGTTGATGTCTGCTGGTACGATAAAAAACGGCTTCCGAAATGCAAGTCCGGCCGGAATCGGTTTGGGCAGCGGGGCACCGTTTGGTTTCGGAGCCGTCGCGGATTACAATCGACCCAAGCCAATAACTCTAACAAAGAGTTCACTTACGATATCGCGGGAGGAGAGACCTATGTCCGATTTGAACAGCAAGTACGACGCCGCCCAGAAACTGAAGGATGAAGGCGATCTGCAGGGAGCCGTGGCTCTGCTGCAGGAGATCATCGCAGAAGATCCGAATTTTGTGCTGGCTCACACCGCTCTGGCCGTGCATCTGCAGAAGCTCGGCAACAATGATCAGGCGCTGGCACACGCCCGCAAAGTCGTCGAACTGGAGCCGGACGATCCGTTCTCGCATGCCCAGCTGTCGGTCATCGCTCAGCGATGCGGCCGCATCAACGATGCGGAAGATGCTCTGGCCCGCTCCAACGATATGGGAGCTGGCGGCTGCGGCTCACACTGAGTTCGCACTGAGTCGCTCACTTCAACTGTAGGCCGGGACGAACAATCGTAGCGGCGGCATCTTGCCGCCGATTGCGTTTGTTCTGTCGATTGAGTCTTCATTTGTCGAGATGCCTGCCGCATCCTTTGGCGACAAGATATCGCCGCTGCCGGGTGGCTTGCGAAGCTCTCCCGGCAGAACCGGGGCCTGTCTCAATTCTCAATGACGCTGGAACACTGATACCCGTCGAAAACAATACCGATGCGACTGACTCCACTGCTGCGCCTGCTACGCTTTCCCGCTCTCTTCACGACCTTTCCGGACGTGCTGGCGGGTTACGCGATCGTGCGACAGGGGCAGGTCGACGGACTCGAACTGACGGCTCTGCTCGTTTCGTCGGGGCTGCTGTATCTCTCGGGCATGGTCTTCAACGATGTCTTCGATGTCGTTCAGGACACTGAAGAGCGTCCGACCCGTCCGATTCCAGCCGGAGAAATCAGCCGTCGCGCCGCTGCAATGCTGGGCGGCGGCTTGATGCTCGGCGGGATCATCGCGGCTGCGTTTGTGTCGCTGCTCGCAGTCGTTGTCGCTCTCATGCTGGCGGGGGCGATCCTCGCGTATGACGCGGGCGGTAAGAAGACGCCTGCTGGTCCGGTGCTGATGGGACTCTGTCGGGGTTTGAACGTCCTGCTGGGAGCCGCCTGTCTGGAAAGCTTCCAGTCGTGGGCCGCTTATCCCGCGTTGATCGTGGCCGGGATCATGGCGTTCTACGTCTGTGGAATCACGCTGTTCGCCCGGACGGAAGCAAAGGAGTCGGGACGCGGTCCGCTGATCGCCGGGTGGGTGCTTTGCCTGGCGGCTCTGTTCGGCTGGGGAATTGTCGCGGCAACCTGGGCGACCGGGCCAGCCGTGCGAATCACGCTGCTGATGCTGATCCTGATTGGCTTTCAGATCTCACGACGGATGTCGATGGCTTTGCGAACCCGTCAGCCGCAGCACGTCCAGCAGGCGATTCGCGTTTTACTGCTGACGATCCCGATGCTCGAAGCAATTGTGATCATCGCTCACGGCGGCCCGGATTCCCTGCCGCTGGCCATCGCCGCTGCCCTGATGATGATCCCGGGACAGATCCTCTCGAAGTTCATCCCGATGACCTAAACGGTCTCGGATGCCGGGTGCCATGCCCACGCTCGCGTGGGCATGCTTCACATGGATGTCATAAGCATCACATTGGATGATCACCGCAACGGGTGGCCCGTCCGCTTTAGCTAGCGGGTCGCGCAGGGATGCGGGATTAATTGCTCATAGGGTATTAAAAGAACGACTTTAGGGTAGCCCCGGTTGATTCAACCGGGGTGGCGAAGCCACAAGAGGTCGCACTTGAGGCCTGAGCTATTCCATTCTGTATCAGAGGATATTGGAGACCTCGTGTCGACTGCGTACCAAAAACTCTCGTTGCTGTAAGTCCCGCATCCCCAAACGGAAAGAGGCAGCGCCATCCGCGTCTTAAATTGGAATCGCCCGGTCTCGAAGAGATCTCGTCTATGGTGCGACCTCTTGTGACTTCGTCACCCGCCCGCGACGGGCGGGCCACCCCAGCATTGATCCCAGCAAATGCGTGCACCATGGTGGGGATACGGCCGGGTGCCATGCCCACGCTCGCGTGGGCATGCTTCGCATGGACGTCAATCACATCATGACCACGCAAGCGTGGTCATGGCACCCGATGGAACTCACGAAGCTTCGCGGAACTTCAGCGACGGCTTTTCGATCGTGACGATCGTATTCGGCGGGATGCTCTTTGTCAGCGAGACACTGGCACCGATAACCGAATTGGCTCCGATGACCGTGTCGCCGCCGAGGATGGTCGCGTTGGCGTAGATCACGACCCCTTCGCCGATGGTCGGATGGCGTTTGGAGCCGCGGATGATGTTACCGTCGCCATCTTTCGGGAAGCTGAGAGCACCCAGCGTCACACCCTGATAGATCTTCACGTAGGGGTGAATCTCACAGGTCTCGCCAATCACCACCCCGGTGCCGTGATCGATGAAGAACGAGTGGCCGATCTGAGCTCCCGGGTGAATGTCGATTCCGGTGCGGGAGTGCGAACGTTCCGACATCATTCGCGGAATGAACGGCACCTTGCGGCGGTAGAGTTCGTGAGCGAGTCGATGAATGGTGATCGCTTCAAGACCCGGGTACGAGAAAATGATCTCGTCCATATTCATCGCGGCTGGGTCACCATCGAAGGCCGCCTGAACATCTTTCGACAGCAGTGAACGAAGATCGGGCAGGCACTTCAGGAAATCGAGTGTGATCTCCTGGGCCTCGGCTTCGAAGTCTCGTTCAATCACCGCATCGCATGAGATGGCTGCTCCGCCCGTGAAGGCGTGCCGCAGGGCACGGGCGATTTGCTCGGTCAGCGTGTCGTGCAGGCTGTCGATCAGGTCACCGACGTAGTAGGTCACATTGCCGAAGTGCAGATTCTGACGCCGCCGATAACCCGGAAACAGAATCTCTGACAAGTCTTCCAGGAGCGTGGAGATCTCGTTGTAGCTGGGCAGGGGACAATGGCCGAGATGATTGATTGTCCCGATCTCATGGTAGCTGTTGACGATCTGTCCGGTGATTTCCGGCAGAATTTCCTTGCGACGAAAGTCGGTAGCCATGACCAGCCTCTGGAAAGTGGTCGAGTTATCAGAGATCCCCACAATGCAGTTAACGCAAGTTATCGGCAGAGGGGGAAACAACGCTGAACGCGCAGATCCATTCTTACGCCCGGCAGGGACCTGTGAACCAGAATACTCGGCAAAACCTCGCTGTTTTAACTTTTCTTCCCTGATTGAAGAAAGATTCGCTCAAATCGAGCAGATTCAGGTTTCTCCCTTCAGTTGGGCCGGAACCGTCTCGATCCGCTGGTCTTCGGTAATTTCCCCCGATTCGCGGCGGTTTGGCCGCCGATACCCAATAGAGACGGACCTATTTTTCTGTCGTCAGGCAGAGTCGACTCCTGAGCGGAACCGGTGACTATGCAAAATACTCGAGCTGAATCCGCTCCCGGTCGGGGAGTGCCGGATGCGATGGCCCCAATTGCTGACTGGGAAAGCTATCTGCAACGTCATCTCGACACGCAATCAGGCTGCAAAGTTCGACAGGCCCGCATTCGCCAGTCTCCTCAGGTTCGGGAACAGACGTTCCTGAAGCGGCTTGCTCACACGGCTCGCATCAGCTTCGAGAAGACTGCGGTTTCTCAGCACACGCATTCGCTGCAGCGGCAGGCGCTGGAACTGATTCAGCTTCGCCGCCGGCTCGTTCCCGATGATTCTTCGGCCTGGCAGCGAATCGAGGTCTTTTTGGCAGCCGCTCAGTTGCATCAGGCCCTCGAACTGCTGCTGGATGAAATCGATGGACTACTGACGCTGCACCAGCAGATCCAGCGACTGATGTCTGAAACCGACGAATTCCTGACGACACTGGCCGCCGGCAAACCGGTCGATGTCTTTCGTCTGCAGACGATCCTTCAGGCGATTCGTCACGCAAGTGCGGATGCGACGGTGCGAACACGAAACTGGCTGACGACCTGCAATCTGTTCGTGGAACTGGAAACGGCCCGCATGTCGCCAGCGTGCCGGCTTCCGCTCGCCAGTGCCCTGCAGTCGACTTATCTCTGTGCCCGGTTGATTCGACGCAATGGCTGGGGACTGGACGAAGAGCAGATTCTCACGGCTGCATTGTTGAAGGACGTCGCCTTCTGGCATCCGCGACTCTCTGAGATCGTGTCGAAACGCGGGCATCATTCCGAATGGTCGGCTGCGATGGTCGCTGTGATCGATGAGTTGAGTCCAGCCACGATCCGCATGGTGCGACAGCATCATGAATGCGTCGATGGGACCGGCATCCCCTTCGGCATCTCGGCGGAGGAACTGCATCGTGGTGATCGGCTGCTGGCCCTCGTGACTCGCTGGGTTGAGTTGTATCAGCACGAAATGAAGATGCGGGAAAGCTACAATCTCGAAGCCGACTGGCAGGACGATCTCAAGACCTGCAACGAAGTGCTGGAAACAGAAACAGCCGAGCACCGTTGGGATGCATCCTGGTTTCAATGCCTGCAGCAGGAATTCGGACTTCGCAGTGTCGAAGCTCCCGCCTCCCCGGAACAGGCTGGACGACAGTTGAACGACTGGAAGGTCCCTCGCCCGAACTTCCTCAAACGACGATTCCCGATCCTGGGAGACAAAGTTGCCGTGGCGGCGTCGGTTCGTTCGAGATCGAAAGACCGCTGACTCCCGCTCGCGTATTCCCAACGACAGGGCGGCGGAGATCGGTCGGCTGAAATA
The DNA here is from genome assembly GCA_017795105.1 of Planctomycetaceae bacterium. GTDB lineage: Bacteria > Planctomycetota > Planctomycetia > Planctomycetales > Planctomycetaceae > Rubinisphaera. The sequence continues at coordinate 1,546,644 of CP051247.1, read as the reverse complement.
GCCGAAGCCGTATCCGATACGCACCAGGCTCAGGATACACAGTGTCACCCGCCCGAGCCGGACGGGCCCCCCACGGATATCTGAAGGCAGGCAATCTGCTCGTTTTCGGGCACAAAACGGTTTGGTTGAGCCCGGCTGCTTTCCGTGAGATAATCGCTCCCTCAATGGACACCAACAGTGGGAGGAAGGCGATGTCGAAACGATTTGGAGTCATTCTGCCGGCTGCCGGGAAGAGCAGTCGCTTTTCGCATCAGCAGAAGAAAAAGCCGTTTGTCGACCTGAAAGGGCGGGCGGTCTGGCTGCGGGCGGCTGAGCATTTCGTGAATCGCGAAGATGTTGCGAAAACGGTGATCGTGATCGCTCCCGAGGACCGCGAATTCTTTATGACGAAGTTCCAGCCGAATCTCGCATTCATGGATATTGAAGTCGTCGACGGTGGAGCCGAGCGAGTCGATTCCGTTGAGCGGGGAATTGCCGCACTCCCGGATGATATCGAGTATATCGCCGTTCATGATGCTGCCCGTCCACTGCTGACGAAAAAGTGGGTCGACAACGTCTTTGAAGCCGCCGTGGAGTCGGACGCGGCTATTCTTGGCATCCCGGTCACAAGCACCCTGAAACGCGTTTCCGAGTCGATGATTCAGGAAACGGTGTCACGCGAATCGCTGTGGCAGGCCCAGACTCCCCAGGTGTTCAAGGCTGATATTCTCCGGAACGCCTACAAGGTTCGCGGCAAGTTCGTTCCGACCGATGAAGCTCAACTGGTCGAGAAGGCGGGCGTGCCGGTGAAGGTCGTGGAAGGCTCGGCGATGAATCTGAAGGTGACGACCCAGGACGACTTCCGCATGGCGCAGGCTCTGGTCGATCATCTGCCCAAAGAATCACTGCCGCGAACGTTGCACCCGTTTAGCGACGAGCCGAGCGGTTTGTTTTAGGCAACGGGAAATAAAGTTTCGGTGAACGGTTCGAGGGGCTGTTGCAAGGTCCCCGGCAACGTTCATAATAGGACAAGCATTAGTCATTAGATCGCCGAAAGAGACTCGCCCTTCGATTGTCGATGGAGTGTCCGAGCTCGCGGAAATCAAAGGAGGGCACCATGGACCAAGATCAGATCAAGCACTGTATTCCGCATCGCGAACCATTCCTGTGGATCGATGAAGTTCTGGAAATCGACAAGAACAAAATCCACGCAACCAAGTACATCGATCCCGATCTGCCGGTCTTTCAGGGGCATTATCCCGACTTCCCGATCCTGCCGGGCGTTCTTCAGTGCGAAATGGCCTTGCAGGCTGGCGCGATTCTGATTTCCCGTCAGCATGCCCTCGAGGCAGAGAAAGTGCCTGTCGCGACGCGGATGAACGATGTGAAGTTCCGCCACATGGTCCGCCCCGGCGACACGGCGAATGTTTACGTCGAAATCAAGGAACGCCTCGGCGACGCCTTCTTCATGACGGGCAAAATCGTCGTCGACGGCCAGACGACCACACGGCTTGAGTTCGCGGCTACCGCCACCGACTCCCCGAACTAGCATGGGCCGCAAGGATGGCACAGAGACTCATCTCTGAGTTGCAACGCAACAGGAGGACTGCCTTCACGAGCCTGGGAGGGGATGACGTCCAGTGTGCTCGATGAGTGCCTGGCCCCTTCTTAACCCGTCGTGTGTGCGAGGGCGACGGCGAAATGCCCTCACTGACGTTGCGGGTTGAGATCCTCGGTTTGAAATGTTCATAACAAAAAAGGCCCGCGTGAAAACACGTGGGCCTTTTCTGTGTTTCAGTCAGCGATTTGTTTAGCTCTTGGCCAGTTCGCGGAGCACCTTGTGCAGGATGCCGCCGTGGCGGTAGTACTGCACTTCGATCGGTGTGTCGATGCGGCAAGTGGTCACGAAGAAGACTTCGTCGCCGTTGGCCTTGCGGGCGGTAACTTCCACAGCCTGCATCGGCTTCAGTTCGTCGTCGAGAGCGATGTGGAAGGTCTCCGTGCCGTCGAGGTCGAGCGACTGATAGTCTTCACCTTCCCGGAACTGCAGGGGCAGGACGCCCATGCCGACCAGGTTCGAGCGGTGAATTCGTTCATACGATTTCGCGATGACGGCTTCAACGCCCAGGAGATACGTTCCCTTTGCGGCCCAGTCTCGCGACGAACCGGTTCCGTACTCGGCTCCGGCGATCACAACCAGCGGAGTACCGGCTTCCTGATACTTCATCGAAGCATCGTAGATCGACATCTGCTCGCCGGAAGGATGATAAATCGTGACGCTGCCTTCCGTGCCTGGTGCCAGTCGGTTCTGCAGGCGAATGTTGGCGAAGGTGCCGCGAGTCATCACACGGTCGTTACCGCGGCGAGAACCGTAGCTGTTGAAGTCCTCAATCTGCACACCCTTTTCCTGCAGATAAAGACCAGCAGGTGCGGTTGGCTTGATGGCTCCAGCAGGGCTGATGTGGTCGGTTGTTACCGAGTCGCCCAACAGGACCAGGCAGCGGGCTTCCTCGATCGACTTGATTGGACGCGGATCGTCCGGCATATCGACGAAGAAGGGAGGCTCCTGAACGTAGGTGCTGTTTGGATCCCATTCGTAGAGATCGCCTTCGGCACCCGATATCTGCTGCCACTGTTCGGGACCATCGGTCGCCTTCGAGTATTCTTCGACAAACAGTTCGGGAGACATGCTGCCAGCAATGGCGTCCAGAACTTCTTGGCGAGTTGGCCAGATGTCTTTCAGGTAAACCGCGTTGCCGTCTTTGTCTTTGCCGAGAGGCTCGTTGGTCAGATCGATATCGGTCGTTCCAGCGAGTGCATAAGCGACAACGAGCGGCGGGCTGGCCAGGTAGTTGGCTTTCACCTGCTGATTGATACGGCCTTCGAAGTTCCGGTTTCCGGAGAGAACCGAACTCACGACCAGATCGCCTTCACTCACGGCGGAGGAAACCTCCGGCGGCAGCGGACCACTGTTGCCGATACAGGTCGTACAGCCGTAGCCGACGGTGTAGAAGCCGATCTGTTCCAGATACGGCAGCAGTTCGGCTCGTTCCAGGTAATCGGTCACGACACGAGATCCCGGAGCCAGCGAGGTCTTCACCCACGGCTTGCGGGTCAGACCCTTTTCAGCTGCTTTCTTGGCGACAAGACCGGCAGCCATGAGGACGGATGGGTTGCTTGTATTGGTACAGCTGGTGATGGCAGCGATCACAACCGCACCGTCGGTAACGGGAGCGGTTTCGCTTTCGAACTTCACGTCGACTTCCGGCGATTCGCCTTCCCGCTTGAAGGTGGTCTTGAGATCACTTTCCCAGGACGACTTCATATCTCGCAGCAGGATCCGATCCTGTGGCCGCTTTGGTCCGGCCAGCGACGGTTCGACGGTGCTCAAATCGAGCTCGAGAGCCGAAGTGAATTCCGGTTCCGGTCCGCCGGAAACGTAGAACATTCCCTGAGCCTTGTAGTAGGTCTCGACGAGTTCGATTTCCTGCTTCGTGCGTCCGGTCCGCTCGAGGTATCGCAGCGTTTCGGCATCAACCGGGAAGAAGCCGCAGGTCGCTCCGTATTCGGGAGCCATGTTGGCCAGGGTGGCCCGGTCCGGCAGCGACATCGAGCCCAGGCCGGGACCATAGTATTCCACGAACTTACCCACGACGCCGTGCTGGCGAAGCATCTGCGTGACGGTGAGCACCAGGTCGGTCGCGGTCGCTCCTTCCGGGAGTTCGCCAGTCAGTTTGAAGCCAACGACTTCCGGCATCAGCATGTAAATTGGCTGACCGAGCATGACGGCTTCGGCTTCGATACCGCCGACGCCCCAGCCCAGAACGCCGAGGCCGTTAATCATCGTCGTGTGCGAGTCGGTTCCGACCAGAGAGTCCGGAGAGAGCACGCCATCCTTCTGAAGGACGACTTTGGCGAGGTACTCCAGGTTCACCTGATGGACGATCCCGGTGGCGGGAGGAATCACGCGGAAGTTGTCAAAGGCCTGCTGTCCCCAGCGGAGGAACTGGTAACGCTCGGCGTTTCGTTCGAATTCGATCTCAAGGTTCTGGTCGACTGCCAGGCGGTTGGCGAATGCATCGACCTGAACCGAGTGGTCAATCACGAGATCACAGGGAACGAGCGGGTTGATCTTCTTGGGGTCTCCACCCATCCGCACCATGGCGGAGCGAAGAGCCGCCAGATCGACGATGGCCGGCACGCCGGTGAAGTCCTGCAGGACAACGCGACCGGGGTGGAAGGGGATCTCGACCTGCTGGACGTTCCTGGCATCCCAGCCGGCCAGGTTCTTTACATCCTGCTCGCGGACGACGAAGTCATCCCAGTTACGCAGGCACGATTCGAGCAGAACGCGGATCGAATACGGCAGCCGCGACGTGTCTCCCAGACCCTGATCGGTCAGCTTCTGGATGTTGTAGAACTGAAACTCGCCGGCTGATGTCTTCAGGCTTTCTTTGGCGTTGAACGGATTTCCGCTACTCATGATCGACTCCCAGTCCGATCCGGAACCTTCGTTCCCGATCTGCGTTTGTTGTACTGCTCGTGAGTTTGAAAGCGTACTTAATGCCTGCGCGATGTTAAAGGGTTCGACACGTCGCCGGGCGGCTTTTTCACAGGCGACCGGTCAGGCGACCCGCAGCTGTCGAATGAACGTATTTTCAAGAGCCGATGCGACTTAGGGATCGAGCAGTGCTGATGGGTGGCAGCCGAATTGCGTCATTCTGACACATCTCTCAGCAGTGCTGAGTAGGGGAATTGGACAGGGGAGAGGGGTCAAACGTAATAAATCCGTGAACTCTGTTAAGGTTTGATGAACTGAACCGAGTAGCGCTGTCGTTCGAGCGCGTCAGTCGCGACAATACTCTCAGCAAGCGGCTGCGACGTTCCGCCTGCTGCTGGTAATTTGTCGGTAACGGTTTGAAAAGAGCTACGTGCTCGCTGCCCGGAAGGTGGCTGGAGCTAACGGAACGAAAATGGCTATCGATGCCCCTGTCAGTGTGGAGAACGTATTCATGGCTGCGAAAGCGGCTGATATTGTTGGACAGCTGATTGCGGGCGGGCGCTACGAAATCCAGGCCCATGTCGGGACCGGGAGCATGGGCCATGTCTATCGCGCCTTCGACCACCGGCTGGGCACCTCCGTTTGCGTGAAGATCCCGACCATTTCCCGTCTGGCCGATCCCGATTTCGCACGCCGTTTCGAGCTCGAGTCGCGATTTCTGGTTCGACTCGCTCATCCGCAGATCGTCAACATCATCGATGTCGGCTTTGAAGAGGAAACGCCTTACATCGTCATGCAGTTCATCGGGGGCGGCACGCTGCTCACCCAGATGCAGGACGGGAATGGGAACCTGACGCCGAGGCCCGTTAAAGACTTGAAGCACTGGCTGCCGAGCGTCGCCAAAGCTCTCGATTTCATGCACACCCAGGGCTGCATTCATCGCGATGTCAAACCGGCCAACATTCTTTTCGATGACCACAACAACGCCTACCTGAGCGATTTCGGGCTTTCGAAACTGCTCATGGATGAAGAAACGAAAGAGGACAACCGGATGACGGCCAAAGGAGCTGTCGTCGGTACGCCCAATTACGTCGCCCCGGAAATCGTTCTTGGCCGTCAGTACGACGGTCGAGCCGATCAGTATTCACTGGCGATTACCGTTTACGAGTTCATTACCGCGGCGGCTCCCTTCGAAGGTCCCTCGGCTTCGGCAACGATGGTCAATCAGACCACTAAACAGCCGCCGCCGATGATGACGTATGTCCCCAGCCTCGCGCCTCGTGTGAACCAGATCGTTCTCAAAGCGATGTCCAAGTCGCCGGAAGGGCGATATCGCAACTGTGAAGAATTCGCCGATGCCCTGATGACGGCCGTGCTGACAAACGGCATGACCGCCGGTCAGGCCCCACGTTCGCAGTCGGGCCTCAGTTCCGTCTCCGGCAGCGGTTCGACCGATATCGGTCGAGCACCGCGATTCATCGTGACGAAAACCTCCCGTGCGGTTTCACCGGGAAAGATTCCCTGTCCGAAATGCGAGAAGAAGCTGCTCGTCAATTCGGCCTTCGCCGGTCAACTCGCGACGTGCTCCGGTTGCAGCAGCCGAATTCGGATCTCCAACGATATCCAGGAATTGGCGCTGCTCGAAGAGAATCCGAATTACAGCGCCAGCCTTCAACGGGGAGCCGGCGAGAGCGATCAGTTCAAGACCGTCCTCAAGACCGAAGTCTTCGGGATGAAGCTTTCGGAACGTCAGGCAGGCTGGCTGATCGGCGGAACTCTGCTGGCAATTATGCTCGGAGGAATCGCGTTCGGCGTGCTGCTGAACAAAGAGTCGATGTCGGATCAGACATTGCGAGAGACGCGCACGATCAGCCGGGAGAAAGACAAGACCCTAAGAATCATTCGGATCCCGATTAAGGCCTCCTATACCCCGGTTCCTGCGGAGCACGATTGGGTCCAGCGACAGGCGTCGAAGTTTCAGGGGCTTTCTTCCGTTATCGCCGATATTCAACTGACGTTGAATCGCAGTTCGAACGAGACCGCATTCAGTCAGACCGAGGAGTTGATCCAGACCGATCCCTTCTCCGTAAACACATTGATCTCGCCGCGAACCACGCTGGAGTTCAATCGACTGAAAGAGTCGTGGCAACAGAGTGATGAGAACAATGGGCAACCACTTTTCGCGCGGGAAGAGGCGATCTATACCAGTCCGCTCGTCTGTCTGATGTGGCAGAACCGTTATTTCGAGTTCACGCAGAAGTACGGGGAGTTGAATCTCGATACGCTGGTTCGAGCCTCGGTTGAGGATGCCGACTGGGGCACTTTGGCCGGCAAGTCGGAATGGGGTCTGTTCCGCTTCGCGACGCCGCCGTTGGATGATCCCGACTACGGCGACCTGATGTTGATCACCGCTTGCCATCAAGTCCTCAAGACCGACAAGCAGCTCAAGTCGGAAGACCTGATGAATGAGAAAGTTCGTGACTTCCTGAAGAAGCTCGATCGGCTTCCTGTCCACAGCCGTGCGAATGGCTCGGCGATGGATGCCATGACGGAAGCTGCTCTGCAGGCCGGCCCGGACTACGCCGACGTGCTGATCATGACCGAACAGGCTGCGTTGAAAGCCATTCCGAAGCTCGAAGACAAGTGGAAGCAGTTCATTCAGGTTGTGTATCTCACGCCTTCACCGGGGCTCTCCCGTTCGATCGGCATTGCCAGTGTGGCCAGCGACAAGCAGACCGAGGGAGCTTCGACGTTCCTCGACTATCTGCTCAATTCGGACTCAATGCGACAGCTGGCCGACGAGGGGTTCCGACCTGCTACGGCTTCCGTTTCGCCGTTCGAAAGCCAGACATTCTCCCGCTATCGGCTCCGAGGGGTCAAAGAGAATGTCCCGCCAGCCGTCCCACTTCCCGCGCCGGATGTGGTCGATACGTTGCGTGAAACGTTTGAACGGATTCGACTCCAGTAGACGACTCCAGCGACTTGGCATTGGCTGAGATCGCCGTAGAGCGAATCGCTTAATGTGTAGCAGTTCTGTCTGCACCGGTTGCCGCGGTTCAGGCGAAGCCCGATCCGATGCGGACAAACGTTTGAACAATCTGCTCTAAAAGTTCAGTTCCCACTCGCGACGGACGGTCTGCAGACCATCGGTGCAGACATCGTAAAGTTCGCTCAGCCGCCGGAGAATGGGAGCTTCGTCTTCATAGGGCTCCTGCTCGAACGTGCTGGCGATGTAATACGATCGCTTTCCCTGCTCACGGTAGTCGATGAGACTGTCTTTCCGCTCCCAGCTTCGCAGCACCTTCAGACCTTCCGGATACAGGCCGGTCCAGAAGAGCGTGAAATCGCCAATATGGCGATGGATCTCGCGCCGGGGACGATCTTCGCATTGCTCGGCTTCCGCCAGCATGCCCGCCACCTCTTCCAGGCGATTGCCCTGAAGATCGCGGACTTTGAAGATCGATTCGTGGCGGACGAACCGTAGAAGCAGAGCGGTCAGATAATCGACCAGACCGGGGTCGGCCAGGCCGATTTCCGCGTGCAGAGTGTTCTCGAGCAACCCTGCGAAGAGATTTCTCAACTGGTCTTCACCAGAAAGGATCCGCACCATAGTCGCATTCCTCCGTTTGGTGTCGGGTGAATGGATGGGGAGAGAATCGTCGGCTTGCTGAGGGAAATCATCTGGCCGTTTACGTTGTCATCAGAGCGGTTCAAAGGGCTGCATGCCATCTGGTGATGGCACTCTTCGGTTCAGAAGATCTGGCTCGCTGAAAACGATCGCCCATCGAAGTGCGTCTGAGGTTCACGTGCGGTCATTTTCAATCACACCGCAGTCGCTGACATCTCGTGAATTTCATTTTAGGTCGGGGGTACAGTTCGGGTCAATTTGTGATTTTCCGGGCTTTTCACGTTGTAAATGATTCCCTACGATGTTGCCCGACTGAACGTCCTGCATGCAAAAATCCTGCCCCACCACTCTTTGGATCTGACGTCAGTCTAGTCGTAACCGATGGTCAAGAAACACGTTACGACGCATTATGTCGGCTTCTGGATAGAACGGGGCAGAGAGGGACAGCGTGGGCTGTCCTGTGACAGTTTCCATTTCACAAAGTGAGCAAATTTCGATGACTGAGCAGAAAGCAACGAACGTTACCTGGCACGATCACACCGTCAGCAAGGCCGAACGGCAGAAGCTGATGGGCCACAAGAGCGCAGTGCTCTGGTTCACCGGTCTGAGCGGAGCCGGAAAAAGCACCGTGGCCAATACGGTCGACCACCTGCTGCACTCCAAGGGCATTCACACCTACGTGCTGGACGGCGACAACGTTCGCATGGGCCTGAACAAGAACCTCGGCTTCTCGGCTGAAGATCGTGCCGAGAACATTCGCCGCATCGGCGAAGTCGCCAAACTGTTCTGCCACTCCGGCGTCTTCGTGCTGACCGCCTTCATCTCCCCGTACCGGGCTGACCGCGACAAGGCTCGCGAAATCCTCGATCAGGGCGAGTTCATCGAAGTCTACGTCAATGCATCGCTCGAAACCTGCGAAGGTCGCGATCCGAAGGGCCTCTACAAGAAAGCCCGCGCTGGCGAAATCAAGGGCTTCACCGGGATCGACGATCCGTACGAAGAACCCGCCAAGCCGGAAATCGTTCTCGATGCAGACAAAAAGAGCATCGACGAACTCGCTCAGGAAGTTGTCGACTACCTGCAGAACAACGGCTACCTGTCTGCATAACCTGCGACAACCAGCTATACTGCGAACCCCGCTGAACATTCAGCGGGGTTTTTTCGTGGCAGAGAATCGTCAACGCTCACCTGAAATGAGACAACCCACCCCGGGATGACTCAGACGCGTGCGTCTGAGTGCCGCAGCCACAAGAAGCCGGCCACCGACGTCTTGCGTGTCATCGACAAGGCGATTTATTCTGCCGTTCCTCCGACGGACATCTTCTTCCTGTGACGTCGTCACCCAGACGTGCACGTCTGGGCCATCCAGCTGGCGGAACGCCATCAAGAAATTCGTGACCGCTATCCCTGTCCCAGAGTCATCAAACGTCCTGAACCATGACCGCTAACCCACAACTTCCGGCCTGTATCTCTCAATGGCGCAATGAGCAGATCGATCTGCCAACTCTTCCACTGAAGTTGACCATTCCTGCTGATCCCGATGCGTTGCTCGACGATCCGGATGTGCTGGAGGAAAGTCGGCGGACCGATTATGTCCCTTACTGGGCGTACCTCTGGCCGGCGGCCCGTGAGATGTCGCGCCTGCTGGCCAGTCTGGATGAACCGCCAGCGACATCGGCTCTCGAACTCGGATGCGGCAGCGGACTGATTGGCCTGGCGGCGATCACTCGCGGCATTCATATCACGTTCAGTGATTACCGGAACGAGGCCCTTCAGCTTTCGGAGTTCAACGCACGGCAGAATGGACTGACCAACTTCGATGTTCTCAACGTCGACTGGTTCAACATCAAAACAGAACGCCGGTTCCCCTGGATCATTGCATCGGATGTCCTCTACGAAGCTCGCTTTCACGAGCCGTTTCTGAATGCAGTGGCAGAACTTCTTGAACCGGGCGGCGAGATCTGGATTGCTGATCCAGGGCGGGCGCTGGTTCTCGAGTTCGTGCGACTGGCGCAAAGCCGTGGCTGGGAGCCGGACGTTTACAACGGTGAGATGGAACCTCGCTCGTTTCCGGTAATTGGTCAGTTTCAGTTGCTCGTCTTCAAGCCGACTGCTTAGCATCTGGGAAGCGCAGCAGACCCTCAACGATGAATATCAGTCGAAAGGTGCGGACGTGCAGAACAGAAATCAACGGCAGTGGACGACCATCAACGCGACGATCTTTCGCAGAATGGTCTTTGTCGCTGTTCTGACGCTGTGGAGCTCGGGAATCGTTTTCGCTCAGCAGCCGGAATCACTGAAGCCGATCAAGAACGTCATCTTCATCCTCTCCGACGATCATCGCTACGACTTCATGGGATTCCATCCGAAGTCGCCCGAATGGCTGCAGACGCCGCATCTGGATCGGATGGCCCGCGAGGGGATGCATTTCGAAAACGCCTTCGTCACGACGTCCCTCTGTTCGCCGAGTCGAGCTTCCATTCTGACAGGCCAGTACATGCACCGCCATCAGGTCGTCGACAATCAGCGGGGCGTGCCGGACGGGACAACGTTCTACCCGCAGATGTTGCAAAAGCAGGGAATGCAGACGGCCTTCATCGGCAAATGGCACATGGGCCACGACGATGACAGCCCCCGGCCCGGTTTCGATCACTGGGTCAGCTTCATGGGGCAGGGGCAATATTTCGATCCCGAACTCAACATCAATGGCAAACGGGAGTCGTTCAAAGGATACAATGCCGACGTGCTGACTGATCAGGCGCTGGAGTGGATCGAGAAGGGCCGCGATGACAGCAAGCCGTTCTTCATGCACCTGGCCTTCAAAGCAGTGCACTATCCGTTTCAGCCAGCCAAACGCTGGGCCGGGAAGTATCACGGCAAGCCGATCGACTATCCGGAAACCCGGGCCCGGACCGAGCGGAACTATCGCACGCAGCCGAACTGGGTCAGGGAACGCCGCTATTCCATTCACGGAATCGATCACATGGAAACCGGACCCTTCGATAAAGATCCGGTTCCTGATCTCGACGATCTCTACTGGGACTATGCCGAAACAGTCAGCTCTCTCGATGACAACATTGGCCGAGTCTTGAATGCTCTCGATAAATCCGGTCTGGCGGAAGAAACGCTGGTCCTCTATATGGGCGACAACGGATTCCACCTTGGCGAGCATGGCTTCTACGACAAACGGGATGCCTTTGAAACATCCATCCGTGTGCCGCTGCTCGCGTGGTCGCCAGGGAACGTTCCGGCCGGAAAGACCGTTTCGCAGATGATGCTGAATATCGACATCGCTCCGACCGTACTCGAAGCGCTCGGCTACAGCGACGCCGTCGAACCGAAGCAGTTTGACGGACGATCGTTCGCTCCCTTCCTGGCCGGAAGCTCAACCGACTGGCGCTCACATTTCGTCTACGAGTACCACTGGGAATGGAACTTCCCTGCGACGCCGACGCTCTTCGCCATCCGTACCGATGAGCACAAATACGTCTACTATCATGGCACGTGGGATATCGACAGTTTTCATGAACTGACGACCGACCCGGACGAACGACACAACCTGATCAACGTGCCCGGTTATCAGGAACAGATCGAAGCCCTGCGTTCACAACTCTTTACCGAACTCGAAGAACGCAATGCTCTCAACGCCCCAGTCCGCCCACCCGCCGGCGAACGACTTGGTCAACGCAAACTCCCTGAGTAGGAACTCTCAGAGAGGCAACGAGTCCACCCCAGTAGGGTCCGCTGTGCGGACGCGGAACGGACGTCGATTGCCCGAGCAGTTTACTCTGCTTCAAGTCGCGTTCCTGTGAAGCTGACACCTGTCGAAGCACAGACGGCGGAATTAAAGAGCTTCACGCAATACGCGTTCGCACAGCGAACCCTACGGCCGCCTACGATGCCGTTCCAGCCAGAGCTTCGGCGACTTCCTTCTCGGCTGGGGTCTGTTCAATGACTCGCATCGAACGCCACTTGCCGCCGAGGAAGCGGATCAGATAAATGATCCCGAGGGACCAGACCCAGGCGGTCAGCAGAGCCCAGCATCCGTAGATTCCGACGTGTATGACTTCCACGGCGACATAGGTCGCGATCGCCATCCCGGAGGCCATGACCAGACTCACCTTCAATACGAAGGGAGTATCGCCGGCCCCTTTGATGGCACTGACGAAGATCATCATCGCGGCATCGAACATGTTGTAGGCGGCCACGAAACGGAGCAGGTTAATCGACATCTGCCACACTTCGCCATCTCCTCCCTGGGTTTCGACACCAGCGAAAAAGGGGGCCAGGAAGAGTTGCGGGACCAGCAGGTAGCTCAACGAGATGCCGGTCATGTAGACCAGTGCGACGTGCAGAGTCGTCCATGCCGCGCGAGCCGAGAGGTCATCGCGGTTCTCACCAAGATGCTGACCGACCAGAATGCTCGCCGCCTGAGCGAATCCCCAGATCGGCATGAACGCCAGCGTGCTGATGCTGAAGGCCATACTGGTCGCTTCGGCTTCCACGCCCCCGAGTCTTCCCACCAGCATGATGAAGCAGGTGAATCCCAGCACATCGAGTACGAACTGGAATCCACTGGGAGCTCCATAAGAAAGGATCCGCTTCAGCAAATCCCGATGGATTCGAACATCGAGCGAATGAAATTCGATGCGGTGCTTCTTTTGAACCAGGAGCAGGAAGTAGATCAACGCTTTGACCCACAGCGACGTGACTGTCGCCCAGCCTGCACCGGCGATTCCAGCTTCCGGAAATCCGAACTTGCCGAAGATCCAGGCGTAATCGAGAAAGACGTTCAACAGCGCCACGAAGGTATCGACGCACATCACGATGCGCGTTCTGCCCCGCCCGGAATAAAACGACGACAGGGCCTGGGCGATCAGCATCGCCGGGATGCCCCAGCAGAGGATCTGGAAGTACTGGACTTCAAGGGCCTGCACCGCCGGTTCGTGTCCGGCCATCGCAAAGACGGCCGGAGCCAGCGGAATGGCCAGCAGGAGCAGCGGGCTGAGAATCAGCGAGATCCAGACGCCCTGCCAGACTGAAGGCCCAATCTGTTTCGGTTGATGACTGCCGGAGTACTGAGACACAAACGTGGCGCAGTACATACAAATCCCGAGGGGCAGGCAGAGCAGGGAGAACCAGAGCGTCGAGGCGGAAAACGCAGCCGCCATCGCGATTCCCGATTCCCACTTCAGAAAGACGCGATCGACGAACGTCATCACCGTCCACGACAAAGAGGAAATGACGAGCGGCAGTGAGACATACAGGATTTCCCGACCTCCAGCCGTGCGGTTCCACCACGTTTCGCGGGAGGGTTCAGGCGGGGCGAGCAATGCAGCGGAGGTATCCATACCAGTTGATCCGTGGTGAGAGCGCACCTGAAAGTCGGGCCGCAGCGGGGCGGGGAGAGTGACCGAATCTCCGTGAGGAGAGCCGCTCCCGGCGCAGTGGGAGCCAGCGATCCGGGAATGATAGGGCAGACACCGGCCGCGGCAAATGGTTCGACCGGAATTCGTGTCGAGGTCGACACCGGCCGCAATATAAGTTCCAGCCGCTTCGGAAGCTCCGTTCATCCGCGGAATTTTCCAGAAAATCCGCGAAGGATCTTTACGGTTCGTTCGTCTCCTATGTTGAGGCAACGTCAGTAATCAGAACGCGCTCAAGTGGATCAGATTATGTTAAAACAGAGAACCCTCCTGGTCGGCGTCGCTGTCCTGTCGGTGGTCGCTGGCATCGCTAACGCCTCTTACTGGGCTGGCTTCGACGATGGATACTGGTTCCGCACCGATATCCGTCTTTCTAAAGAAGTGTTGCACGATCAGACGCTTCTCGATGGCATCGAACTGGAACCAGTCACGCAGCGAAAATTTCGCGCGCGGTAAACGCACGGCCGCCGTGGTCACTCAAGGAACGTGTCAGAACACTTCCGCGGGACTTCACTGCGCGATTGGCTGAACGGGAAAGCCTGACTGCCGTTCGCCGGCCCGTTCCTCATCAGCAACACTGACAGGAACTACCTGAAGGCCATCGACAACCACGTAGCCATTGGCTTGTGTATTTGAAATAGTGATCGTTCCCGCCGTCTGAGGGGCAAACGGGAATCGTCCGAGAGCAACCGGGACCCCGTCCATAATGGAGGGTTCACGCTGGTTGACTGTCACAACGTTCCGACTCTCCCCGGTGTTGATAGTGACCCGCGTTCTGCTCGAACGGTTTTCATGCCAGCTGTAAAGCAGGCGGACTTCGTATTCGCCGGGCTTTGGAACCTTGAAGCGAAAAGTCGCCGACTTCTGTCCGCGATCGGTGTTGTTGTCGTGGCGGTATGTGCTGCCGATCAGAGAGTGTTGTCTGCCACTGGTGACCCACTTCCCCTGGAATTCTGCTGACGAGTCATCAAGAACGATCCCCGGCAGCTCACTCGGCGGCGTTTGTCCCGGCGGCCAGTGCAGGATCTGACCGTTCGTCCGGAGATGTTCTTTCAGTTGATCATACTCGACATCCTGAATCGGAACGTCTTCATTGAGAGCCAGACAGGCAGCCGTCGCTGCTGATTGGCTCGTGATCATGAATGGCGGCTCCATGCGAATGCTGGCGAACGCCGAGTGACTGGCCGACAGTGCGAACGTGACAAGCAAATTGGTGCACTGACTCTTCTTCGGCACGATCGCGTCGTAGCCAATCTGGTAGGGGCCGAAGCCTCCCCGGCCGGTGGCGATCTTGCCTTCGCGGGTGACGACTCCATCTTTCACAATACGGCGGATTTCATGGGCATCGGTCCCATACGATCCCAGACCAATCGACTTCGGGGCGAATCTCCGGCCGAACGTGTGATGCTCGGTCATCACGAAGTCGCTCACCATTCGTCGCCCTTCGCGAACATAGATCTGATGCGGCCAGCCTTCGGTGTCGGGGAATTCATCTTTCGGCAGTCCGAATCGGCTCATGTCATTGCGGACCTTCTCCGGGACACGTGGGTCATGGGCGAGAAAGTAGAGCAGTCCGCGGTGATAGTTCTCGAGCTCGCGGGCCAGTTCCTCGCGTTTGTCATAACTCGCTTCGGGCCATGCCCAGCTGAAGCCGGGGAGATTGCCGCCGAAGGTCGCCGTGTTGAAGTCCCATTTGCTGTTCGGCAGCGGGTCGTGCTTGCTGAACCAGCGGAGATCCATGTCGTCTCCCTGAGCCAGACACGCTTCGATAAAGCGAACGACGAGTTCATAGCGTGCAGGGTCGTAATCGTCCGGTTTCGTAATGGGCCGCATGTTGTCCGGATCGGTCGTCATGCAGAGGCGATAACAGTAGGCCTGCACACCCGGCGCAGCTTCACCGGGAGTGCCCAGTTTACCTGCGTTGACCAGCGGGAGCAATCCGCTGAAGGGGTCCCCTTTGACGACATACGGATCGAGCGGGAAATCGCGATCCCAGACGCCCTGGCCGCCTGGCACCCGTCCATTGGAGCCCGGTTTGAGATGTTCAGTGCGTGGCTTGTACTTGTCACTGTAGTAGATGCCGTTATACGTTTCGCCGTACTGGTCGTTGCTCTCCCGGATGAGGGTGTAGTCAACTCCCGCGGCCGCCATCAAATCGCCTTCGTACGTGGTGTCGATGAACATGCCGGCTTGCACGGTCCGGCCGTCTTCGAGGATGAGTTCCGTGATGCGTGTCCCGTCTTTCTGCACCGAGGCGAGACGGGCGTTCTTCATCACGACCACCCCGGCTTCTTCTGCCATTTCATCGAAAACTCGCTCGGCGATATGAGGCTCGATTGAATACGAACCTCCGGTGGCAGGACCGCCGTGCCCTTTGAATCCTTCATCCCACTGCAGTTGTTTTCCGTAGGTAGCAACGAGTCTCGTAAAGTATTCGCGAGCGATCCCTCCAACGCTTCGCGGCTCGCCGATATCGACTGCACTGAGTCCACCCGAGGTCATGCCGCCGAGATGCAGGCCCGGTTCGACCAACACGACCCGTTTCCCCATACGGGCGGCCTGGACAGCTGCAGCGACCCCGCCGGAAGTTCCGCCGTACACGCAGACGTCGGCATCAGTCGTCGAACCTTGCCGGACCCATTCTTCACTGAACTTCGCGACGGTCAGCTGCCCCGTTCGGTAATGGTTGACGCCATCGGTTGTCCCGCGTTCGTAGAAACAGAGAATCGTTCCGTCGGGCAACGCGGCCAGGTCGCTATAGCCACTGAAGCCGGGTTCAATCACTCGCTGATGTGGCCATGTCTGGCCTTCATCTTCGCTCAGCTTAACGGTCACGTTCACCCGATCCCGTTTCTGCCCGGCCACCTCTTTGCGATCTCTTCTGCTGAGGTTATGCGGGTTCGAGAACGCGATCAGTCCGGGCTCAGATCCTTGCGGATCACGGACGCGGGCGATTGCCCCCATGCAGATCGGTTCCAGCAGAGCAGGATCGAAACGAGGCTCTGACCAGTCGGTCGCCCCGTTGGGACTGACGGTTACGAGTCGGCGATTTCGTTTGGACTCGCTCCGGGCATTGAGCATCACGGAGCCATCAGCGAGTTCCACGACCGCGGTTTCATTGGGAAAGATGAACTCGTCTGTATCGGGGATGGCGATCTCTCCGCGGTGCCATGTCTGACCATGATCGTCGCTGCAGATTGTTGCCGTCACCGAAGGGCGATGAGCATGTCCACCCGTGCCCGGTGAAATCCAGACCGGCACCACCAGCCGGCCGGCGTGTTTGCCCTGCTGCAGTTGAATCCCGTGTGCCGGACCGGTTGCGATGACCTTCCAGTCGTAGTCAGGGCGAAACTTCTCGAACGTTTCGGTGATCTCAACCGGTTCTGTCCAGCTGAGCCCGTCATCGTCGCTTCGCATGTAGAAGCAACGCATGTATTCGAGGCAGTAGAGGAAATGCACGGCTCCCGTCTCGTGATCGACAATGGCGACCGGGTTGTTGACGGTATTTTCGCCCGGCTTATCGAGGTTCTGTGCAGCCGCCACGGGGTTGATCGGAAGATCGCCTTCGACATGCACGATCTGCCGGGCCGGCTCCCAGGTGGTTCCGCCATCGGTACTCCGTCGCATGGGGATATCGATGGTTCCCCAGTCGCCGCGGTCACTCTTCCGGGCTTCGCAATACGCGAGAACAGTTCCCTTCGTTGTGACGACGATGCCCGGAATGCGGTACAGTTTGTAGCCATCTTCTCCGGCAGTGAAGAGATCGGTCTTCGTGATCTCAGCCCCGACGGTTACCCCAGAGCAGTGGCAGAGCAGGCCGAGATAGAACAGGATGGCAGGCAGAAAACGAGAGCGCATGGTTCTCTCCTCAGCGATGATGTTGAGCGGTCAAGTCGTGGCCGCGGCATCAGTCGTTGATGCCGGACTGTCGGAACTCGTGTAGATGGTCAAACCGGTCAGATCCCGTTGTGGTTCCCCACTGATCAGGCTGGCGAGATAGCCGGCCATCACACAGGATGCGATGCCGATTGCGGTGTAGAGGTAGCCATTGACCCGCGTGTACTGCCAAACCGTCAGCATGGTGATGGTCCCGACGAATGCACCGGCCAGTGCGCCGAACGCGTTGGCCCGGGTTGTTCCCACGCCGAGCAGAAACAGCCCCCCGAGCACGCCCATCAGCAGGCCGATGACTTTCATGAACGTGTCGAACAGCGAACGAATCTCCGGATCGATAAACATCAGTGCGAAGCAGGTTCCAAGCACCCCAACAACGGCAGTGAGAATACGGGCTACGGTGAGGTAGGATCGCTCGCTGTTGCAGAGATTCCACGGTCTTAAAAAGTCGGTGACGACCGCAGTTGTAATCGAATTCATGCTCGTCGACACTGTTGACTGAGCCGCCGAGAAGATGCCGGCCACAATCAACCCGGCGACACCGATCGGCATCTCGCGGGCGATGAACATCGGGAAGATCTGGTCGGTCGTGACTGTCGGGTCGAGCTTGTCCGGATGACTGCGGTAGTAGGCGAACAGAGCCGTGCCGATCGAGAAAAACAGAAACGTCGCCGGAATCGTGAGAATGGCATTGGTCCAGATCGAACGGGCGGCGAGCTTCTGCGTCGGCGAGGTCATATACCGCTGCACAACGGCTTGATCTGCGGTGTAAGACGAGATGTTCTGCCCAATCCCGCCGATGATGATGACCCACAACGCGAGTTGAGCATCGGTCAGATCCCAGTGAAAGTTCGCCATCCGGAACTTCTCGGCATTGGCCGCCTGGGCAATGGTCTCGGTGAGACTGCCGTCGACCCCGTTGATCAGCAGAACGAGTGCGAAGATCGCCCCGCCGAGCAGAACGAACGTCTGCAGCGTGTCCGTCCAGATCACCGCTTCGATTCCACCCATGGTGCAGTAAATGATGCTCAGAATACCCATCAGCAGAACCGACTGTTGCGGAGTGAGTGGAGTTGCAACGGCGAGGGCCAGTGCGGTGAGTGACATCACGACCGCCATCCGAAAAATGTGGAAGACGGCGAAGCTGGCGCTGCCAAAGAGTCGCACGCCGCGGCTGAATCGCTTCTCCAGGTATTCGTAGGCACTGGTGACATCCAACCGGCGATAGAAAGGCAGGGCGACGAAGACCGCCAGAAAAGCGACGACGGGAATCATCATATTCCCGGTCGCGTAGACCCAGTCCTGCGCAAATGCTTTGCTGGGGATGCCGGTGAATGTCAGTGAACTGAGCATTGTCGCGAAGATACTGCAGCCAGCTGCCCACCAGGGGATATGCTTCCCGCCCCGGAAGAAGTCGTCGGTGTTCTTGTTGCGGCGAGTGAAATAGACGCCGATTCCGACCATGGCGGCCAGATAGGTGAAGAGCACGATATAATCGAAGGTGGCGAATCCCCCCTGAGAACTCTTCGGCGAGATCGACCAGATTCCGGAAGTCCGCACGCGCGGCCGCACTTCGCCAGAGGCGATGACGATCCGGTCGTTCCACATCACCGGGATTGTCGTCACATGATTGGCCGGCATCGGTCCCCCCGATGACCAGGTATCGGTGACGGTGTGATAGGTGAGTGACTCCCGGATGAAACCGGGATGGTCGTCTTTGAGTTCATCGGCTTTCAGGAACAGTTCGCCATCATCCCCGCCGAGGACGACGAGATGGCTCTGTCCGATACCGATTGCCGTGCCGGCCATCACCGACCGGGGAGCGTCCTGCCGTTGCCGCCAGCTGTTGGTCTTCGGCGTGTACTCCCAGACGTCTTTGAGAAACACGACATTCTCTCCGTCCTGCCGACGTCCGCTCATCACATAGACGCATTCGTGATACCCGTTGTGCTGGGCAACCGTCAGGTTGAGCGACCGCGAAGGGCCCGGCCAGGCCTCCAGTTCTTTCCATGCAAAGGCCGTCGGATCATCTTTGTGCGAAAGATCGAGGGCCCAGAAGTTGTTCATCGCCGAGTCGAGACCTGACCCGCTCTGGCCACCTGCGAGGTAGATCGTGTTTCCGATGAGCACTGCCTGCCCATGCGCACACGGCTGCGGAAGGGAAGGGTAGTCCACTTGAGTGATCTGCTTTGATTCAGCATCCCACTTCAGGAGCAAGACTTCGCGGAACGTCGACTCACTATCGTTTCCGCCCATGCAGACCACACCATCGGGAGTCGAGACGGCGGCTCCGTAACCGGTCGGTCGCGGGAGGGGATCGGCAGTCGTCCACTCATAGCCGTCGGCGGTCCGGGTCAGAACGTAGATCGCGTCGTGCCAGACTTTCGATGTTTCCCAGACCGGCTGAGGAAAGTTCGCGCCGCCAGCCACGATGAGCGCTTCGTTGTGCACTCCCACAAAAGGGCCCGCGACACCGAGTGGATCGGGAAGATCGGGCAGCGCTTGCCAGTCGAGCATGGCCGACGGGCCATCTGAGGACGTTTGTGCCGCAGGCGTCTCTTCCGCAGTGGCGGGGGCCGGCTGCGCGTCCGCTCTTTGCCAGGGCAGAAGCAGGAACAAAATGATAGAGAGTGCGATGGTGGACTTCATGAGGTGATCTTCAGGTTCGAGCGACTGCATTTCGGGGTTCAGGCCGATGTCGATCCAGCTGGTTGTCGAATCCAGTCGAAGAAGCCGATCTGCTCCAGATCTCTGCGGAGGGCTTCGGTTCGTTCTGCTGTCAGCGGAACATTCGGCAGACGGGGCGGACCGCAGTCGATGCCGATCAGCGACATGATTGTCTTCTGGGCCGCTCGCGGACCATAAGGCACGAACGTCCGCACGATCTCCTGAGAACGCGCCTGCATCTGCTTTGCTGCAGGCAGGTCACCGGCGGCGTAAGAGGTCAACAGCTGTTGATAGATCGGGGCTGCGAAGTTATAGGTACTCCCGACCGCCGCGACCGCTCCGGCCGTTAGCCCGGCCAGCAGCATTTCGTCGAGCCCCCAGAAGATCTGGTAGCGGTCGCCTGCCGCTTCAACACAGGCCTGGAACTCGTGCACGGCTGGCGAGGTGAACTTGATTCCCGCCAGCGTCGGAATGCGATCTCCGGCCGTGCGAAGAAACTCAACCATGTTGAGATTCACTCCCGTAATCGCCGGGATGTGATAGTAGTAAAATGGCAGTTCCGGAGCCCCGGCTGTGATCTGAGCCATGGAGGCGATCAGCGTATCAACCGAATCGGGTTTGAAGTAAACCGGACTGACAGCCGAGATCGCATCCGCTCCGGCAGCCTGTGCATGAGCGGCCAGCTCCGCCGCCTGGGCGAGACTCTCGCTGCCAACCTGAATGATGACCGGCAATCGCCCCGCAGCCGCACCAATAAACGCCTCGGCTGCATCACATCGTTCCTGAAACGTCGCAGAGATCCCTTCACCCGTGCTGCCGAGCACATACAGGCCAGCGATCTTCTGCTCGACCAGATGGTCCACCATGGCCGGCACCTTGCCGAGATCAAGTGAACCATCGGATTGAAACGGAGTGAATGTGGCCGCAATCAAACCCTGCAGATGGGGGCGAGAAAGTGACATTCAACGTCTTTCTGTGAGAGGTTGTGGTTCTAAATGGGTCGCGGTCAGTCCCGACGTGGTCGGTCGATCGGAAGATGTCAGTTAGTCAGAGTTCCCTCACCCCCTTATGGGAGAGGGTTAGGGTGAGGGAGAAGTGCGGGCGAACTGTTTCACAGGCCGCTGATTTCATACTGAAATACTACGTCGCTGATTGATCGCCCCCTCATCCGCCCTTCGAGCACCTTCTCCCCCTGGAGGTGGAGAAGGGATACGGTTTGTCTATTACATCTCGATCGGCAGCCCCGTAGAGCAGGTTCCCGTCAGCCGCCGCTCAGTGAGAAGTTCTTGATCCTACTGACCGCCGCCCTCTACCCAGCCGATCGGGAAACGGGCGAGGGTAATCTTGCCGTAGTTGTCCCGTTCATACAGGCAGCCGACGAGGTCGTCTTCGATAACGCAGAGCGAAGAATAGGCACTGCTCCCTTCATGAAGCACACGCGAGTGGGCCCAGGTCTGGCAATCGTCGTAGCTGGCGCGAATGGTCAGTCGTTCGCGTTTGTCGGGCGTGGCGGGATTTGAGAACAGAATCACGCCCGGTTTGTCCCCCTCGGCATGACGCACACGGTGAATACTGGCCTGACAGGTCGGCGAAACGAGCGTGTCGTCGTGTTGCTGATCCCGCCATGTGTTGCCGCCGTCATCACTGAAGCAGACCTGCCGTGATCGGTTGGAGCGATCGTAATTTCGCATGTTGAGCAGGAGCGTTCCGTCAGAGAGTTCGACGACTTCGCACTCGTTGACTTCATCCTTCGGAGCCGATCCTCCCCGGTACCAGGTGGCGCCGTTGTCGTCGGAGTAAATGACGTGCGAACGGAAGCGAGTTCCCTTCGCAGTCGGAATCTTGTGATCGCACGGAATGACCATCCGGCCGGCATGTTCGCCGTGCTGAATCTGGATGCCGGAACCGGGGCCGGTCGCGTACCAGCTCCACGATTCGTCTTTCGCGTCGCGGGTGATCTGTTTCGGAGGCGTCCAGGTTGCTCCATCGTCACTGGAGGATGCGACATAGACGTGTCGAGAATCTTTGCCGAAGCCAGCCTGGATCTTACCCTCGTGGATGTCACCGGCGTTCCAGGTGAGCAGCAGCCAGATGGTGCCAGTTTCCTGATCGACCACCGGGCAGGGGTTTCCGCACGTGTTCCCCGCATCGTCCCAGACAACCTGCATCTTCGACCAGGTCTTGCCGTGATCAAACGATCGACGCAGGACCAGATCGATGTTCCCGGCGTCCGATCGACTGTCTTTGCGACCTTCGCAGAACGCGAGCAGCGTGCCCGCTTTCGTGCGAATAATTGAAGGGATGCGATAGCTGTGATAGCCACCTTCTCCTGAGACGAAGATGTCGGTCTGTGAGAGTGCCTGTTCTCCCGCTGTTACGGAGCAGGGCGCCAGCAACGTGAGAATTGCCAGAAGGGAAAACGTGAAGCGATGCATGTCGATTCAATCCTTGGTAAGTGACAGTCGATTGTTGAACTATTTCGGGACCTGGCCGCGAGTCGGCTTCCACTTCTTCAGATCGGAAACCTGAGCCGCTTCCTGGTCCGGCAGCCACGTTCTGTGTTGCTCAATGATCCTGGCAAACTGCGGATCGGATGCCAGGTTGTTCCACTCGAATGGATCTTGGGCGTGGTCGTAGAGTTCTTCACTGCCGTCGGCGTAGCGGATGTAACGCCAGCGTTCGCTGCGAACCGCATGATTGCCTGGCATGTACGTCATCAAGGCAGGACGATTCCAGTCAGCGGCGGGATCTTCGAGCAGTGGGCGCAGGCTGACTCCGTCGGCCTCTGGTTCATCGGGAAGATTGCACAGATCGAGCAGCGTCGGGGAGATCGCCATCAGATCCACCGGTTTCGTACAAACGCTGCCGGCTTCAGTCAGCCCCGGTGCGACGATGATCAGAGGAATGTGATTGGTCTTCTCCCAGAGGACAAACTTTTCGATATGGTTCTTCTCGCCGAGGTGAAATCCGTGATCGGACCAGAGGACAATGATCGTATTCTTCCCCCGTTCGCTCTGATCAAGGGCATCGAGCACGTGACCGATTTGGGCATCCGCAAAGGCGACGCACGCCGCATAGGCTTTGACGAAGTCGTGCCAGGAGCCTGGGGCTCTTTCATCAAGCTGCATCATGCCTGACCAGAACCATTGCTTGTTCTTCAACAGCTGCCGGGCCCCTGTCGGCAGGTTCAGGTCCATCTGTTTTCGAGGCAGAGGAACGTCGGCATTGAGCGAATGGTATTCAGGCGGGGCAAAGAATGGCGAATGCGGTTTGAAGATGCCGCACGCTAGAAAGAGCGGCTGCTTGCGATCGTATGTGCGGAGCACTTCGGCACAGTAGGTCGCGGTGTGGTGATCGATTGAGTATTCCTCGCGTTCCGGCCAGGCACCCCAGTCGGTGTTCCGGGAGCCGTATTCGGGAGCGTCGTTCAGCTTCTTCTCCGGATACAACTGCGGCCGCATCGGTTCAAACTCATCGAAGGAGTCATCGTCGTGAAAAGAGCCGTCGAGATGATGGTGAAAGATCTTCCCGGCTCCGATGACGCGATACCCGCCTACCCGAAAGTGCTGCATGATCGTCTTACGATCCGGCATCGCTTTCCGCCAGTCGCTCTTGTTTCCATAAACGCCGGTGGTCGTGGGACGCAACCCCGTGAGTGTCGCCACTCGAGACGGATTGCAGGCCGGCGAGGCGCAATACGCCTTCGTGAACAACATCCCGCGTTCCGCCAGTCGCTGAAGATTGGGCGTGCGAATCGGAGCCTCCGGATCGAGCAGCTGAATCCAGTCGTTGAGATCATCGACGACAATCATGAGCACATCGGGCCGCGTCTCCTTCGCAACAACATCCCGGCCACCGAGCAGCATGAATGTCACCAGGACAATCACGAACCACCCGTAGGGGCCGCTGTGCGGACGCGGATTGTGCGTTCCAGAAACCATCAGTGTACTTTGCTTCAATTCACGCGTTTAGGGTGTTCAGCAACGGCCTGCGAAGCGAGGACGCCGAATTCCCCCTCACCCTCTCCCCAAGGGGCGAGGGGACTTGAGGAGTGTAAGCGAAGGGAAGTCGGTCACATGTCGTCTACGGGTGTTCCATCAATACGTGCTGATGATTCTACTGCAATCAGGATTAGCGAACATGTCACCTGTCCGCAAAATTATTGGCAATTTCACTACCGGCGGATTCCAGGCTGAAAGTAGCATGCAGTGGTCATGGCCACCGCGAAACCTCCGATGAAAAAGCGATCCCCCGAGCCTCGGGCACGCAACGTGTTGCTCGCACTTGGATGGTATTACCCCGAGATCCATCGCGGCGTGGCCCGGTATGCGCGGGATCATCACTGGCATGTGACGCTCGATTTCGACGATCCGGTTCCGAGGCACTGGAACGGAGATGGCGTGCTGACGCTGCTCGGAGCTCGGGAAACGATCTGGCGTCAACTACGGCGCCTGCCGGTGCCGATTATCGATCTGGCTGAGAGTCGCCCGTCGATTCCACTGCCGCGAGTCACCATGGACAACGCAGCCATCGGCCGGCTGGCTGCTCAGCACTTTCTTGATCGGGGCTATCGACAGTTCGCGTTCATTCATCGCTGGAACTTCGGAGCCAGTCGCGCGAGACGCGATGCTTTCCGGACGGAAGTTGAACAGGCGGGATTCACGTGTGAGGTTCTCTCCTGGCAGAAGGAGCGGGAAAAGCGTCCCGACAATCGTGCAGAGCGACACCGCTGGCTGGTGCGGCGGCTTGAACGCCTGCCAAAGCCGCTGGCCGCGTTCGCCATGAGGGATATTGAAGCCGTCGAGGTCATTGAAGCCTGCGTGGCAACCGGGATTGCGATTCCCGATGAAGTCGCCGTGCTCGGCGTCGACAATACGGAAACAGTCTGTGACTGCCTGCAGGTGCCGCTCTCGAGTATCGACGTGAACCTGGAACAACTCGGCTACGAGGCAGCGGCGATGCTCGACCGATTGATGGACGGCGAGGCAGCTTCGTCAACTCCCGTGTATATCGCCCCGGCCGGCGTGGTGGAACGTCGCAGTACCGATCATCGCGCCGTGAATCATCCGCAGGTCGCGGCCGCTTTGAGATACATCAACGCGAATGCCCACGAAACGCTCAGTATGACCGACATCGTGAGACACGTGGCCATGTCTCGCAGTGGGCTGGAAAAGGCCTTTCGCGATCATTACATCCGTGCCCCCATGCAGGAGTTGAGGCACGTCCGGCTGCAGCATGCTCAGCGACTGCTGCGGGAAACATCGCACAAACTGGCGACCATCGCCCGCCAAACCGGCTTCCAGACGCCGCATAACCTTTGCCGTACTTTTCGTCAGCAGCTTGGAGAAACGCCCCGCGAGTATCGACTTCGCTGGCAGAATCAGGGAGAGTAGGCGGCGAACCGATTCCTTTCCCTGGTCGAAGTCGTAGAAAGAGACCGATGTTGAGAATGCTCCCCGTGTGTGCTGCTGCTCTTGCGTTGTTGACGAACATCTCACGTGCCGAAGATCCATCACCCGTTCGGCTGGCGGTTATCGGGGATTCGACAGTCTGCGAGTGGCCAGCCGATTCGGGGCAGTGCGGCTGGGGGCAGTTCATTCACGAGTACTACGAGGATGAGGTCGCGGTCACCAACCTCGCACGATCGGGCCGGAGCACGAAGACATTCATTCGCGAAGGGCGCTGGGAGAAAACCCTCGAAATCCAGCCGGACGTCATTCTGATTCAGTTCGGCCACAACGATTCCCATGCCCCCGATCGCCCTGAATCGACCGATTCCGCGACCGACTATCCGGAGTATCTCCGCCGTTACGTCCGGGAAGCCCGGGAACAGGATGCGATGCCGATCTTTGTCACGCCGATGGTAAGACGGCAGTTCCACGAAGACGGCACGATGCGGGATAATCTTCGTCCCTATGCCGAGGCGATGATCTCTGTCGGAAAGGAACTCGATGTTCCGGTGATCGATCTGCATCAGTCGAGCTGGGAGATCGTCGAAGAACTCGGCCCGGAGCGAAGTCCAGAACTGGCCAACGCACCAGGCGACGGGACGCATTTCAACGAGAAAGGCGCCCGTCTCATGGCCGAACTGGTGATGCAGGAACTCTCGAAGATCGACTCTCCTCTGCAGCCTCACCTCAAGCAATAAGCATTGTCTGCCGAGTTATTCGGCGGGAACAATCTCCCCGATAATCAGCAGGGAACTGGCGTACCAGGTAAGGTCAGCATACTTCTCGGGATGCTTGTCGTAGTACTCCCGCTTTCCTTCGAACAGCACCTGCCGCTTGTCGATCGTCTCCGGTGTCAGAGTGATCTTGACCGTATGGCGACCGGCGGGGAGCCCCGAGCCGATGGTCAGTTTGCTCATCCGATGATAGGTGCAGTAGCCATCGATCCGATTGCGGAGCGAAGGTTCCCGGTCATCGAGCTCGACTTGCAGCCGCCCGCCATCCGGGCCGAGGATGTCGAAGACTGCGACCGATGTCCCTTCAAACGCGAACTCCAGTGAAGCCCCCGGTTCAACCGCCTGATAGAGTTCCGGCATGTTGCGTTCGAAACGGCGGCCCAGAGTGTCGTCGCTGGTCAGCTTCTTCCAAGTGTCGTGCAGCATGTTGGGCGTTAACGAGACCTGCTTCGCCTGTTCCCAGTTGTCGGCGGTGAGCGGCGACTTCAGGGTGTGTTCGGTTGGCTGTCCACTCGCCTTGCGAATCGCTGGCCAGGAACGGGCAATCGTTTCGGTGTAGACGCGATGTCCCGTTTCGACATGGGGATGCACTCCATCGCTCGAGAAAACGAGCGGCTTCTGCTGCATGTCGGCCGGCTTCTCCGCTTTGAAGACCAGTTCGCCAGCCGCTTCGAGTTCAACGACTTTGGGGCCGAAGTGAATCGTCGGGATCTCATAATGATCGGCCAGTTCCTCCATCGCACTGGCGGAACGCTGCATCTCTCCGGCTCTCAGATTGGCCAACACCGGCTCGCTGAGCGTGTACACAAAGCAAATGTCGATCGTCGGATCGGCTTTCCAGGTCTGGCGAATAATCCCTTCCATCGCCTGATGGATTCGTTTGGGGTCGGCTCCACCATCGTTGACTGCAAACTCGACAAACAGCAAATCCGGATCGTGTCGAAGCACGTCGTTGCCGAGGCGAAAAACACCGAGGTCGGAACCAGTTCCCCCGATCGCAGCGTGAATTTCATCGATTTTTGCTTCCGGATACTGCTCCTGGAACCACTCCCGCGACTGCACCCGCCAGCCTGGAGCAGCGGTGATGCTGCCGCCGAGATAGGCGATCTTTACATGCTCGCCAGCATCCAGTTTCGCGGTGAAGTTCGGCAGCCCTGCTCGCGGATGGCATTCGACCGCTTTGCGAAGCGGATAGGAATCGGCTGCCTGAACACTGGAGGTGAGGAGAATCAGGAGGAGCAGGAGCAGGGGCGTACGGAGTTCAATCATCATGGTGTCGCTCAGGTGAGGGGTTCGGAGGTGCGGAAAACAATTCATCAGGCGTTTTTCTTCAGTTCCTTTCGCAGGACCTGCATGGTTTCCCGCTGGCGTTTCTCCACGAAGCGTCGGGCCTCTTCGGCTTTCTGCTTGGCTCCGGCAGGATCTTTCGCCATGGCGAGCACGGTTTCCGGCAGACGTTCGACGTCGTCTTCCTGATCGAAGTCAAACAGCCACTCTTCAAGGCCAATATCTTTCCACATCATGCCTTTACTGGTCTGTTCCGCCCAGCGGCAGACGATTGCCGGGATACCGTTGCCGATGCACATGATGGGAGAGTGCATTTCATTGCCGAACAGCCCGGCACTGCGACGGTAAACCGAGATGGCTTCGCCGGTCATCCAGTAATCGGGCCGCCAGACGGTTCGCCTCTTCACGTCCTCGGGCAGGGGATCGTAGAGGAGTTCTTTGCCAACCGCCATCTGTGTCTGATCTTCGGGACAGACGAGAATCTTCAGATCGGTGTTCCGCACCACATCGATAATCGCCTGACGATGCGGGCGGTGATCATGCTCCTTCATCTCCTCGTTGCGGGCATGCTTCACTTTGTCCATTGCCCTGTTCTTCTCAGGAATCACCCAGTACGGCGTGTACCGCAATCGAGGAATGCAGCAGAGGAACTTGCCGTCTTCGAGTCCGTTGATGTTGAGAAACTCGATCGCTTCTTCTTCATCGCGCAGGTCGGTGCCGAACGCTCCATCGGGACCGAATTCCATCACCGGGCTTGTGCAGCCTCGTTCTTTAGCGAGTTCCAGCGAAACCGAATCGCGGAAGAAGACGAAGCGGGCATCGCTCAGAACTTCAATCGTCCGGGCGAACTTCTCGGGCGAGTCGGGTTGGGTCGAAGACGATCGCTTCAAAGGCAACGTGATTCCATAGATGCCGTAGGGTTTGCCCGTTTCCTTGCTCCAGCGAACCACATCCCGTTCGGCAACGAGCGAAGCCCCTGAGCTGTGCAGCAGGAAATCGCATTCCGCAAACGCGGTCTTGAGATCGTCGGAACCGCGAATGATCTTCAGCTTGGGGAAACGTCGCATCAACAGTTTATCGACGCCGTTGTCGACTTTGCTTGGCCAGAGCGTGACCTCTGCTTCCGGAAGATGTTCCTCGAGGATGGCCAGGACGCCGGGCGTGTGCGCGACATCGCCGATGTTGACCGTCTGCCAGGAAGATCGCAGCAGGATCTTCGGCGGTTGCCCGCCCGGAGCAGCAGAGAGAATCTGCGGAATCAGTGCCGCTCCAAACGCCCCGGCGGAAGTATGCAGAAAATCGCGTCGCTTCATCGTCTCACTTTCTAACTCGTGACCTTCAACAGATGTGTTGAACAGTATGCCCGACGGGAAGAAAGAAATCGAACGACTTGCTTGTGGGATCGTCTGGAAACGTTCGCGCCGGGGCTGCCTGTTCGCTGGATCCTTCGGTCCCATCGGAATCCGGACCGGCATGGTCGAGTCCATCTGCTCGGGAGACGGCTGCGGTTCAATGAGTCGAAGCGGCAGGTGGGGAGCGTGATGCAGCGAATGCTGACAAAACCGCTCCACGAATACGAACTGACCGAAGCGGGCGAGTCACTCCGATCAATTCTCTTTTCGCTGAAAGAATGGGGCGAGACGCACGCCGTCGGTCTGCTGGCCGCTCGCGGGGAAGACGAGTCTTCGAGATGAGTTCAGGATTTAGCTCAACACATCGTGGACCACGTGGCCATGCACATTGGTCAGGCGACGTTCGAGTCCATTGTGGTAGAACGTCAACCGTTCGTGATCGAGTCCCATCAGGTGGAGCAGAGTGGCGTTGAAGTCGTAGACGCTCAACTTATCGACGGCGGCCTTGAAGCCGAACTCATCGCTCTCGCCATAGCTGAATCCCTTCTTTACGCCCGCGCCCGTCAGGAAGCAGGTGAAGGCATCAGGATTATGATCGCGACCGGTGCCATTGGCCTGAAGGAAGGGCATCCGTCCGAATTCCGTCGCCCAGACGACCAGGGTATGTTCGAGCATTCCCCGTTGTTTCAAATCGGCGATCAGGGCAGCCGTCGGCTGGTCCATGATCTCGGCCTGCATGGCATGCGTCTTCAGAATGTCGGAGTGGGAATCCCAGTTGGTAATTCCGTTACCGCCTGCTGGATCGCTGCCGTTGAATAGCTGCACGACGCGAACACCCTTTTCCAGAAGCCGTCGGGCGAGGATACAGTTCTTCGCATATTCCCGCTTGAGTTCCGAACCCTGTTCCACGCCGTACGACTTGATCGTCGCGGCGGTTTCTCCCGAAAGATCCATCACCTCTGGAACGGAGGTCTGCATGCGTCCGGCGAGTTCGTAACTGGCGATCCGTCCGGCCAGATTGGCATCGTCGGGATACTGTTCGAGATGCCGTGCGTTTAAACGCTGCAGTAAATCCACGGTCTTCCGATCGGCATTCGGACCGAGTCCACTCGGGCGATGAAGATTGTTGGGCGGGTTCTTCGCGTTGAAGTCGGTTCCCTGGAACGCAGCGGGCAGGAATCCATTGCCGAAATTGTTCTTCCCGCTTCGGGCCAGTCCTCGTGGATCATTAATCGCGACGAAGGCCGGAAGTTCCTGGTTCTCAGTCCCCAGCGCATAGGTCACCCAGGCTCCGAACGATGGAAACCCTTCCATCGTGAAGCCGGTGTTCATGAAGTTCTCACCCTGAGGATGAGCGCTGGTTTCGGTCGTCATCGAATGCAGAAAGCAGAAGTCATCGACTTGCCCGGCGAGATGCGGCAGCAGATCAGAAACCATCTTGCCGGTTTCGCCACGCGGCTTGAACTCCCAGAACGGCTTGGCAATGTTGCCGCTCGGGCCCTCGAACGTAACCGCCGGCAGCCCCGGAGGCTTCTGACCATGCAGCTTAAAGAGAGCCGGTTTGTAGTCGAACGTATCGACATGACTCACTGCACCCGGGAGATAGATGACGAGTACCTGCCTGGCCGGAGCCTCGAAGTGCGGATTCCGGCCCGCATATGGATTGTTCGGATCGATGTCGGGCCGAATCGGTGTTTCACCCGCAACCGTCGACGACTCCCCGGCAAGCAACCCCTGTCCGTGGAGCAGACTCGCCAGCCCCAAACCGGCCGCTGACAACCCTGCAGTGGAAAGAAAACTCCGCCGATTGAGCAACTCACGCCCCTGCGGAGAAAGATGTTCTGGATTCGACATGGGAAGGTTCCTTGTAGCTGGAGCGCCCTACGGCAGGAAGGCGAATTCGTTGGAGTTGATCAGCGCCCGGCAGACCAGGTTCAGTTGGTCCGCTTCGGCCAGAGGCATGCACGCTTCGCGTTCTTCCGGACGGGGCGAGCGGCTCAGCAGGAGTTCGAAGCAGCGGTCGACGGCGCGGGCCGGATCTCCGTCTGCTTCACTCTCGGCTCGCTCGGCGATCCGGTCTGACTGATCGAGCACAAACTCGCTGTTCATCAGATTCAACGCCTGGAGTGGCGTGGTCGAGACCGGCCGTTTCGCTCGGACCTGCCCGCAGTCGGGGAAATCGAAGGCGGTGAAGAGCTGGTCATCGACACGCCGCATCCGCTCCTGATAGATCATTCTCC
Source organism: Planctomycetaceae bacterium (assembly GCA_017795105.1). Classification (GTDB taxonomy): domain Bacteria; phylum Planctomycetota; class Planctomycetia; order Planctomycetales; family Planctomycetaceae; genus Rubinisphaera. The sequence continues at coordinate 1,515,486 of CP051247.1, read as the reverse complement.
GCCACGAGTGCGGACCGTGGTTGTCGACGACTTCCCATTGGGCGTAGGTCTTCTTTTCGTTGTGAATCCGGTAGCTCTTGCCGCCGACGGAGAGATCGAGATTGCCGGAGGCCTGCAGAATCGCATCGCGAATCACTTCCGCCTCGACTCGCTTCGGGGGATAACGCCACAGCAGTTGACCTCCCGCGTCCACGGTCAGGCCATCATCGCGAGGCTGGCTCGACTGACGGAAGGCCTCGCTGAGAACGAGCATGCGGATCATGGCTTTCACCGACCAGGGCTGTGCCGATTCCGCATTCGTCGGTTCAACGAACTCAGCAGCCAGCCAGTCGAGCAGTTCCGGATGCGTCGGCGGCGCTCCCGCTTTCCCGAAGTCCGCGGTCGTCGAAACGATTCCCGTCCCGAACACATGGTGCCAGATCCGATTGACCATCACCCGTGCTGTGAGAGGATGATCCGGGCTGGCGACCCAGTTGGCAAAGGCGGCCCGCCGTTCCGGACCCGGCGAATCAAAGCTCATTCCCAGATCACCATCGAGCACGTCCGGGCCAGCCGCGACAACCTCGTCGCGCGGATTCTCCGGACTGCCTCGAAGCAGAACCCGAGTCACATCCGGCTGAATCAGGCGTCCGACAAAACTGGGACGCGGTCCTTCTTCGGCCAGCTGTTCGATCAGCCGCTGAATTTCGTTGAGAGCGACTTTCCGTTCCGGGTGATCTTCATTGAGTTTCTTATTGACGTACCAGGTCCCGACCCATGGCTGCCATTCGCCGTTCTCCTGCATGACGTCGACATCAAATTCGTATCGCGGGAGGTTCGGTTTCTGCGTCAGATAGTCGGTGTCGTAAAAGTACTCCCGATTGTTGCTGAGCCGCAGTCGGTTGATCGTTTCCGGCTCGGCGAAATCAAACCGCACCCAGGGACGTTCTTCGTCTTTCTCGACGTTCGCCCGCCAGATCATCGTTCCATATTCGCCATCATTGAGACGCTCGATCGGATTCCGATTCTCAAAGCCGTCTTCAGGAAATCCGGTGACCTGCGTGCCACGTCGATCGCGTGCCAGATTCAGGTTCAGTCCGTTTGGACCGAGCACTTCGAGTTCGTCGAGAAAGACGTTGGGCATTTTAAAGCGAACGCGAATCGCCCTGGTCGTAACCGCATTGAAGTGGAGTTCGCGATAGGCCCCCCAGTCTTCTTCCCAACCGCCCAGCCGTCGGAGTTCCTGCCGCTGCGTGGCGATCTGTTTCCACAACTCGGCTCCCCGTTGCCGCAGGGGATGTTCGGACGAGTATTCAGGGTGACGGCTGCCAAACTCGATGTCCTGAAATACGGCCGTCATCGCGTAGTAATCGGTGATGGAAACCGGATCAAATTTATGGTTATGACACCGGGCACAACCAACCGTCACGCCCATAATCGACGCTCCGACGGTCTGCATAATTTCATCCATCCGGTCGGCTCGTGCCTGACGGATTGCCGACGGTTCTCGGCCCACGGTGGCCGCCGGCACGTGTGGTCCGGCGACAAGAAAACCGGTCGCTTCACCCATCCCCATCGTGTCGCCCGCGAGCTGTTCTTTCAGGAACTGATCGTACGGTTTGTCTTCGTTGAAAGAACGGATCACGTAGTCGCGGTAGACCCAGGCGTTCTTGCGGTACAGGTTCGCTTCGGAGCCGTTTGTTTCCGCCCAGCGAATCACATCCAGCCAGTGCTGAGCCCAGCGTTCACCGAACTGCGGCGAGTTCAGCAACCGGTCGACCGCTTCGGTGTAAGCCTGCTCGGGATTCCGTGAATAGGCTGCCACGAACTCGTCGGTCGATTCCGGCGTCGGCGGCAGACCCGTCAGGATGATGGAGACCCGCCGCAACAGAGAACGGGGATCCGCCGGTTCGGAGAATCCCAGATTGTGCTCCCGTAACTTCTCGAGCAGAAACGCGTCGACGGGATCGGCTTTCGTCTCGCGATCGAGTTTTGGCACTTCCGGACGTACGACCGGTTTGAAGGACCAGAGGTCGACCTCGTCCTTGACTTCGACGTCCATTTGCCCTGGCCAGACTGCTCCCTCGCGGATCCACTGTTCCAGCAGACCGATTTCTTCATTGGGAATCCGGTCTTCTTCAGGCGGCATTTTCACACTCGGATCGAGATGCTTGACGACTTCGATCAGATAGCTTTTCTCCGGATGACCGGGCACGATTGCCGGCAGTCCGGAATCGCCCCCTTTGAGCATCCACGGCCGTTGATCGAGCCGCAGGCCCGATTCCTGCTCGTCTTCGCCGTGGCAGTACGTGCATCGCTCTTCGAAAATCGGAGCAATGTCCCGATCGAAGTCGACTTCGTTCGCGAAGAGGGGCTGCGAATTGAAGGCGAGCAGTGCAATGATGAGTGGGGTGAGAATGTGGCGTTTCATGGTGATGGCTTGGGCTGGAGGTCCCTTGCTTACGCTTCGGGTTGAGATTGGGCGTCCCTCGCTCACGCGTCGGGTTGGGATTCTGTGTGCCTTGCTGACGTGCGGGTTCGGGATGCGGACGTTGACGCCTGGGCTTAACTTTTCGGCAGGGCCTGTTGCCAGCCGTTGTTGTGTTGTTCGGTCAGTTCCCGAACAAGGTCCGGGTTCTCGGCCGCGATGTTTTTCGTTTCCCGAGGATCGGTTCTGTGGTCGTAGAGTTCGACAAAGAGCGGCTCGGCTTCCGGGTTTCGATGATCACGCCAGAGAACGAGCCGGTATCGGTCGGTCCGCATCGTGTAACCCATCAAATGTTCTTCGAAGAGTTCGCGGTTCCACTGGTCTCCCTGCTGGTTAATGATTCGCTGTTCCACATCCTGAATCAACGGGCCAAAACAGGTTTCTCGCATTCCCTGCGAAAGGGGGTTCGCGGCCCACTCCCGCAGAGCCGGGTTGGGATACTGACTGAAGGCGGCCGACTTCCACGGCTGTTCCGGCTGATCGAGCAACGGGACGAAGCTGTGTCCTTCAAGATGCTTCGGCTGCGGAATGTTCGCGAGTTCACACAGTGTTGGATAGATGTCGACCAGCTCGACGAGAGCTTCAGATGAACGGCCTCGGGCCTTCATGTCGGGAGTCCACACCAGAAGAGGCACTCGGGTGGCGATCTCGTAGTTGGTTGCTTTTCCCCACACGCCCATGTCGCCGAGATGCCAGCCGTGATCGCCCCACACGACAATAATTGTGTTATCGCGAATACCCGCTTCTTCGAGAGCCGCAGTGAGCATCCCAATCTGAGCATCCACATAACTGGTGCTGGCCAGATAGGCATGCTTGAGTGTGCGGGCCAGTTCCGGGGGAATCGGACCGTACTTCGGAATGTTGGAGCGGGTTCGCAATTCGAACGATGCATGCAGTCCCATCGCCGCTCCATCGTCCGGAGCCATACCGTCCTCGACCAGAGGAATATCGCTCGGGTCGTAAAGGTCCCAGTACTTCTTCGGGGCACACCAGTTGAGGTGCGGCAGATGATAGCCCATCCCGAGAAAGAACGGCTTGTCCGCTTTCGCCATCTGTTGCATTGTCTTGATGGCCAGAAGCGTATTGTAACCGTCGATGTAGGCGTGATCGGGCACGTCGGCACTTTCAAAAGCCGGCCCGCTGGCCAGTCCACGCCGCGCTGCCTCGCCATATTTGGCGAACATCTCTTCGAAGTTCTCCCGCTGGAGCTGAACGTTCTCCGGCAACCGGAATGCTCCTTTGGGTTTCGTGATCTCCGGCCCCAGCCACCTGGCAGCCTCTCGGCTCCACGAGCGTTCTTCATCGGTATCGCCATTGTGGAAAATCTTGCCGACATACGCAGTTTCGTAGCCGTGGTCGATGAAGTGTTCCGGCAGCGTCAGCACGTTCGGCTGCAGTTCGCGTAACGAGACATAGTTATGGAACAGGCCTGTCGTTTCCGGGCGAGTGCCAGTCATCAGGCTGGCTCGGGAAGGTCGGCAAATGGCCTGTTGGCAATAGGCTCGATCAAACCGCATCCCATCAGCCGCCAGGGCGTCGAGATGAGGCGTGATCGCGATCTCCGAACCGTAACACCCCAGCTCCGGACGCAGGTCATCAATGGCAATGAACAGGATGTTCGGCCGCTCGGCTGCCGGACTCGAAGAGCCCATCATCAGGAAGCCGACTGCAATGGCCAGCAGGCGAAAGATAGAAAGAGGTGTCGTGATGCTCATTTCGTTTCTCGGGCTTTCTTCGCGAACCACGCCTGTCGCTCTTTGCCGGAGGCCAGACCGTCGTTGTTACTGTCAATCTCTTCGAAGTTGGATTCCACCCGGGCTGCATCCCAGCGCCAGCCATTCTTTTCCCACTTGGCTTTCTCGCTGGCGATATACTCGGCTTTCGTCCAATCGGTTGCGGATTTCTTCTTCGCGTCCTCCGCCCGCTGCCAGACCCGCACGTAGTCGACCGACATCGACGTTGGGAATCCCTCGTCGGTTGTCTGTTCGGGGACAGCGACTCGCTCTCCCCCTTCGTAGGCGACGAAGGGATATCGCAGTCCGAGTGAAAGCGTCAGGTGCATCGGCAGATGCCAGTACAGGTTCGGCTTCCGGGCGACTTCCTGGCCATCGATGTACCAGACGATCTCATCGCGGGAATTCTCGACGGCGTACACGTGATAATCGTCTCTCGGATCCCATTCTGAATTGAACAGATTCCGGCAGATCTCCGGATGGCTATGTGGACGCAGCCAGACGCGTTTCCCATCGCGGATGACCGTCGTGTGCAGATTGCAGTCGATGCGGTTGACTGGAAAATGCTTCTTCGTCGCGAAGTCGAACTCGCTCTGCTGCAGTTCGACGACATCGATTTCCGAGTAGGCCACGGTCTCGCCGTCACGAGCCTGATAGCGATTCTCAGGGCCCGAACTGTAAAGCCAGAACGAAGGGCACGCCCCCGGATATCGATCGCACCCTTTGATGCGGGCTTCGAAATAGCCGTAGGTGATCGGTTCGTCGATCCGGGCCATTCCGGAGGTGTAGAAGAGTTTTTGATTCCCCCGCTGATGATCCTTGCGGACCATTTGCAGCGTCAGCACTCCGTCCTGCTGAGTCACGTTCTCCGGTTCCCAGCTCCAGGGGCCGAAGTCTTTGGAGTCGATGTTCCACCGGCTTCGGTCAATCTTGCTGGCGTTGAACTCATCGGAATGACTTTCCTGAAACACCCACTCACCATTCTGGAGTCCGTCCCCCAGAGGTTGAGGAATGGGAGCCGAGCCCGAAGAACGATCGTTGCTCGAGGACCCATCATTCGGGCTAAGGGGCATGGCGGGAATGTCGGACAGCGACAGCAGGCCAAGGAACATTGTAAGAATCGTTGTTGATATCAGACGGCAGGTCGATGGGGCGTCCGACGCTCTGTTGCTATTTGCGAATTTTTCGTGCTTCAAAGCCGTGTCCATCATCGAAGAATCCTATTTCGAAGCGTCAGCGAGGAGTCGTTGCCCGGCGGTGTTTGAGGTCGAGGTTCTCAACTGACGAAACCCTCTCAATATCCCAATGGTTTGCCCTGCTCGTAGAGAGCGCGGATCTCGCCATCCGTTAGAGCGGCATCGAAAATCGCAAGTTCGTCGATGGTTCCATTCAGATTGCGAACAGCGAACCAGGGAGAATCCCGAAAAGGCTGTCCCCAGTTGCCGATCTCCGCGGGACCGATTCGCAGCTGGGTCACCAGAAACTTGTCGACAATCTCATGCTGGCTGACCGGTTGCCCGTTCAGATACTGCATTACAATCCGGCGGGCCGGATCGAAAACCGCGGCCAGATGCAGCCATTGCCCACTCATCGAGGAATTCCAAATCGGTTCGGTCATATAGACCCGATGCAGGCCAGCATCCTGGACAACCTTCCTGTCGAGTTCGGAGAAGTGTCGAATCTCCTGGCTGTCGTCGACCATGACCGAAAACATCACGCGGCCATCGTCCCGGATCTGCCAGTGAGGCTCGCCATTCTCGTAACCGTCGCCCATGAACAGCGCGTTGTAACGATGGTCCAGACTGTCGATGCGGGTCCAGCACGCGAAGGTGAACGCTTCGAACTCACCATCAACCTGCATTCGCAACCGGGCTCCCGGTCGACTGAAATCGAGTCCGGACGAAAGATCGCCGAACCGACCTGAGACCCTGCCCACCGGACCGCTCAGAAAGGCGGACGAAGCGACGCCATGCGTGGCGAGATTGGGAAGGAAACGCTCGTTCGATAACTCGGCCGCCGTAAAATAGCCAATCAGATCCGGGCGTTGCCGCAACTCCCGTGAAGCCGTCTGCCAGTTGTTGAATCGACTCTCGGCGACCAGTCCATGGCGACGCTTCATATCCGAAGCCGTCGGGATGTCGGTCAGTCTGCTCGTATCTGCTTTCTCACCTGCCAGAATGCGGGAGTCACCCGTCAGAAGTCGCTCTTCATGAAACTCGCCGCCTCGCAGTTCAATCTCTCCATCAATCACTTCGACCTGACTGTTCCCATTTCCGACCGAGAGTGCGAACTCGGTTCCCAAGTCGACAATCTCGGAGTCCGCCGCTTTCACGATGAAGCCGCGAGCCGCCGGCGGTACCATCGCCCGCAGGCGCCCTTCAAGCACCCGAACCGACCAGTCAGATTCAATCTTCAGTTCGGCGGGACCTTCGACAATCAGAGTTGCCCCACAGAAGAAGTCGATCTCGGCCACACCCTGGTTGAATGCAAACAACCCGTTCGGCAACACGTCTCCTTCGACACGACGAACAGCATCGGCTGGCCATTGCAGATCGACGGCTCGCCGAAGGGTCGCATGTCCCGCGATTCGAGATTCGGGACTCGCGGAGGCTTCCGTCTGGACCATTGAACGCTCAGCCGGTGAAGACTGATTTCTCTGGCCGAACCAGAACGCCGTCCCTCCCACGGCCAGTAGAACCGCGGCTGCGGCGAGCCAGTTCCAGGCGGGCGCAACGTGAGAGAAAAACAGCCCTCGCTGACGTTTCGGGTTAGGGTTCGAACGGACGACAGGAGCGTTGACCTTTTCACTGGCAACGGATTCACCGGCGAGGTCTTCCAGGGTTCCACTCATGTGAACAGCGCGAAGATAGGCCGTGCGGACTTCGGCGTCCTGTTCAAGGGCATCCTGCAGGCGATCAAAATCTTCCGGCGAGATCGTGTGATCGATCGCCTTAAAGATCAGTTTTCGAATGGAATCATCCATGGGAGGCCTCCCCGGCCAGATGCTTCTCAACGCAATTCAACAGCAGAGTTCGCAATACGTTGACTCGATTGTAGAGACGTCGGGCATTCTCGCCGGTCTCTTTCGCAATTCGGGCGATCGATTCGCTCGGAGAGTGGACACTCAGCACGAGCCGCCGCTGGTCAGCGGGTAACTGTTCCAGACAGGACTCCACGGCCCGGCGTTCGTCGTCCTGCCGGTCCAGCGACTCGAGAGCCGCCTGAGCCAGCTGATCGATCACCTCTTCTCGGAAAACGAGCCGATCCCGTTTCCGGTCCCGCTGCCAGCTCATTGCTTTGTACCGCGCGATCACGCAGGCCCAGCGAATGAATTCATCTGCTGTCGAGTCAGGTCGCTCCGGCTGGAACTCCGCGAACTTCTTCCAGCACTCCAGAGCCGTTTCCTGGACGACATCGTCTACGCCATCGCTCGACGGAAGCAGGAATCGGACAAACCGTCGGATGGAGAGATCATGACGCGCCAGCAAGGCGACGAACTCATCGTATTGCTGTTCACGGTCGTCTGATCGAAGGTTCGACATTTCGGTTGAATCCATGGTTTGTTCAACTCAGCGTCCAGGGAAGGGGACTCACTCGGATATTCCACCTCGCCGCAAATTTACCAGATTCTTCGCGATTTCTGCCCGGAAAGCTCGATCAAGTCGACTCCCATGCGGCAACGGACTTCGTCCGACCGCGTCAGGCCGGTTTCGAGCGCCAGTGAAAAGCAGTGCATCAGGCGTGCGAAGTCGATTGGACAACGTTATCTTGTTCGCCTGAGTGCGTGTCGTTTGTTCATGTTCAGGCCGCCGGTGCGTTTCCCTTACGTACCCGAGTCTGACCTGTTATGACAAAGCTGCCACGCCCGAAGCCGCCTACGGACTTGGCTCCCGTACTGAAATCAGTCTTTAGAGAATGGCCCGGCGCAACTCGATGAGTACGGACGATTGCATTCATCGAATGCGCTGAACTGTCTGTCCTTTTTGAAATGGATTTCCATGACTGGTGCACACCGACTGTTTGCTTCCGTTATCACCTCCTCAAACTGTTCGCGTAGATTCGCCGCCCGAGCACAATTGCAGAACGCCACGGAGCAGTTGGAGCAGCGGCTTCTCATGGATGCCGAAACGACATCTGTCAGCCTGGAGACCGCCGGTGCTCCTGACCTGGGGCCCGCTGCAACGTTTCGAAAGCTGGTTCGGGGGGATTTCAACGGCGATGGACGCGAGGATATTGCCGTCTGGATGAGCAACCGGGACTGGCAGATCGGAATCGCCGGTGAGAATGGCGAGTTCACCTACACAACGTGGACGGCGTGGGCCGGAAACGAAGTCAAAGAGATCCACGTAGGCGATTTCAATAACGATGGGAAGGACGACATCATCGGGTTGTTTCGCAACGGCGATCGTGGTCGCTGGTGGGCCGCCCTGTCGGAGGGCAGCAAGTTTGTGAATCGTCACTGGGGTGATTACGGAAACTACGAAGGGATTCACTCCGTGCTGGTGGGGAACTTCGATGGCGTGAAAGGCGAGGACCTCGCCGTGATCGCGAACTCCGGCGTCGTCTGGATGGCGAAAACGAGTAACACCCGCTTTCAGTATCTGGAGGCGCTCCGCTGGAATCTGTCCAATGGATTTGAGTTTGCTCAGGTCGGCAATTTCAACGGCGACAGTCGAGACGATATCGTCGCTGTCTTCGGGACCGGGGCACAACGAGTTATTCGCGTCGCAAAGTCGATTGGACCAGCCGCCGGCTTCTACAGCAGTAAATGGGCGGATCTCACGGTGACTCAATCGCTCGATTCGGTTCTCGTCGGCGACTTCGACGGCGACGGTCGATCCAATATCGCGGTTCTTCTCAACGGAACCCGACTCTGGTGTGGGCGGTCCAACGGGCAGACGTTCACGATGGAGCATTGGCTCAACTGGTCGGCGATTACGGACGGGTTTGAATCCATTTCCATCGAGGACAGCAACTCCGATGGTCTGGCGGATGTCGTCGCCCGCATTTCCACCGGGATGAGGTACTCGGCTCAGTCAACGGGAAGCGGGTTCGTTCATCGAAACCTGTCGCAACTGTCCACGATCACCGACGGTTTCGACTTCGATGAGTACAGCGACATTGAAATCATCGAGTTCCTGAACGGACTCATTCCGTGGTAACAGCTCGGGACTTCTGAAGGCGGTTGATTGACCTCGCGAGCGAACGCATCAATACTCGGTGACATGTGGCCCAGTTCCGCAGTCCCCTGAGAAGGAGCCAAGATGTCCCTGCTGAAGCCGCTCGCGAGTCTTTCCCCCATCCTGATGAATGCCATGTTCCTACGACGTTCGCTGGTTGTCGTCCTCTGCATCGTCACGATCGGACTGTTTCACAAGACGACGAATGCGGCTGCGAAGGACGATCGACCGAATCTGCTCTTCATCCTGGCCGACGACATGGGCTATGGCGATGTGCAGGCACTCAATCCAGAGTCGAAGATTCCGACGCCGCATCTCGATGGGCTCGCGGCTGCCGGGATGACCTTCACCGATGCGCATACGCCATCGGCGGTTTGCACGCCGACACGCTATGGCGTTGTTACCGGTCGCTACTGCTGGCGAACCCGGCTCAAAAGTGGCGTGCTCAACGGGTATGGTGAACCGCTGATCGAAGATGATCGCACCACCGTGGCTGAGTTTCTCAAGGAGCAGGGCTATCGCACGGGGATTGTCGGCAAGTGGCATCTCGGGCTCGGCTTTGCGAAGAAGGGGAAAGAGTTTGACTTCAGCCAGCCGGTCGACAACGGACCGCATACGCATGGTTTCGATTACTCCTATATCATTCCAGCTTCGCTCGATTTCCCGCCGTACGTTTACATCCGCGATGGCGAACTGACGGAGTTTCCCAGCATTGAACAGGCCGCCCAGAAGTTTCCCGCCTTTCTGCGCAAGGGGGAACGCAGTCCCGATCTCACGATGGAAAACGTCCTCGACGATCTCGCCGCTCAGGCAGGCGATTTCATTGCGGAAAGCACGAAAGGCGACAAGCCGTTCTTTCTGTATCTCCCGTTGACTGCCCCGCATAAGCCAGTCATTCCGCACCCGCGTTATCAGGAGAAGACATCGCTCGGTCCGTATGCCGACTTTGTCGCACAGGTCGACGCAACAGTCGGAGCCGTGCTTGAGTCGCTCGAAGAAGCCGGCGCGGCTGAGAATACGCTCGTCATTTACACCAGCGACAACGGCTCGTTCATGTACCGCCTGGGAGACGATGCGAAAGACCACACCGACGACATTTCGGTGCAGGGGTATCGAGCGGAGAAGCACACCGCCAACGCAATCTATCGCGGCACCAAAGCCGATGTCTGGGAAGCGGGGCATCGCGTGCCGTTTCTCGTTCGCTGGCCCAAGAAGATCGAGGCTGGTTCGCAATGCGCGAAAACGGTCTGCCTGACCGACTTCTTCGCCACGGCTGCGGACATCATCGCTGCCGAGATTCCAGAGGGAACCGCTCCCGACAGTTTCAGTCTGCTGTCGCTCTTCCAGGGGCAGGGCTGGCAGGAACAGCGTCCGCCAGTCATTCATCATTCCGTTGCCGGGATGTTTGCCATCCGCGACGGCAAATGGAAACTCGTTCTCGGCAACGGCTCCGGCGGCCGGGAAAAGCCGCGTGGGAAACCGTTCGAGAAACCATACGCACTCTTCGATATGGAACAGGACCCCGAAGAACAACACAACGTGATCGACCAGCATCCCCAGGTCGCCAAACGCCTCGAAGAGAAGTGCCTGCAGATCCGCGACTCCGGCACGAGCCGAGGAAAGTAGCGACGCAGCTGCCGATCAGTCTCACGGGGTTCGTGTCCGAGCCATCCCCTCGCCCCCCCCCTGGGGAGAGGGTTAGGGTGAGGGGGAAATGCGGGTGAACAGCTTCACGAACCGTTGATTAGGTGACAATCTTTGTGGAGTGGGAAGCAACCCGAAATTCCCCAGGTTGCAGAGCACACTCCGTGTTCCCAGCGGCCCCCACGCGGAGGGAACCGTTCCAATCGCTACAACCTGTTTCTCCAGGTTGACTCTGCTGCACAATCGGCAGTGCCCGAACGGGTGCTGCCGAAAATCAACGTGGGAATGTTGCTTTTTCGCGACACGCTTTCCTCACGCGTGCTAGGTTTGAGCTGAGATTGTGCTTGTTCGGCTCAGTCGTCGCGATCCGTGAAATGGAGGGGCCAACCTCCATGATGACCGGAGGCGACAGGTTCGAACAATACGAAGCGGGGATGTGTGCCCTTTGCGTCGGATGTCGATCGGGAGGATCGACGGGAGCCCGGCGTACCTCGCTTCTCGCGATATGTGCTCTGCACGGACGCCATAGCAGCGAAACGGGGGTGGGTCATGGAGGCCGCCCCCGGTCGTTGAATTCTAACAGACAACCGCAGTGGACCTATGATCGATTACGATCGGTTAAAAACGGATCTGGCAGCTTTGGGGCTCTTCGCCTTTCTGCTGTTTGCTGCGCTCAGTCTGATCAGCTTTAACCCGCTCGACGCACCAGCCGAAGCGATGTATCCGCTCGCCGAAACGGTCTCCAACCTCTGCGGACCGATCGGAGCCAAAGTCGCTTACCTGCTGATGAACAGTCTGGGGTATGCCTGCTACATTCTGCTGGTCGCAGCGGTCGTGTTCGATCTGCGGCTCTTCTCCACGCATCCGATTCGCGACATGTTCCTGCGTTCGCTGGGCGTTGGGCTGATTATCTTTTCGGTCGCGTCCGCGCTCAGTATGTTCGCTCCCGGCCTCGGAAATCCAGGACTCTACGGCAGTGGAGGACGTATCGGGGCCACCGGTGCGATGCTGCTCGAGAAGAAGTTTTCCATGGTCGGCTCCACGCTGATGCTGCTCACTCTGCTCCTGGCCGGGTTGATGCTCTCAGTCGAGCTGTTTGCTCTGGCGCTGCTGAAGAACTGCTTCCTCACGCCAGTGCTCACGCTGCACTCGAAGCTTCGTCCAGCCGAGCCTGACCACGAAGAGATCGATAAGGAAACTCTGCTCGACATGCCGCTCTGCGAAGTGCCGGTGAATACCGCTGCTCGCGTGGAAACGAAGAAGGTCACCAGGCCGAAAAAGGCCAAGCCAGTCGTCGTTGAAGAGATTGTCGATGAAATTGAAGAGGACGAGCCTGAGGAAGAAGAGGACGATCTGCCTGCTCCTGCTCCTTTCCGTGTGAATCCTCCGGCCGGCTCTGAAGCCCGGCGGGTCGATCCGGTTGAGGAGGAAGCAGATGATGCTGTCCCTTTTGAACTACCGCCGCTCGACCTTCTCGAAGATGCCGAGGACTTTCCGTACGATCTGCTCGCCAAGAAAGCTCAGATTGCCGCGGCGACTCTCGAACGGACTTTCCAGGAATTCAATCTGAACGTCAAAGTCGCCGAGATCGATACCGGTCCGGTGGTGACACAGTTTGAACTCGATCTGGAACCAGGTCTGCGCGTTTCGCGCGTGACCGCTTTGGCCGATGATATCGCCATCGCTCTCCGCGTGCCGGCTGTGCGAATCGTGTCTCCCATTCCGGGGAAAAACACGGTCGGGGTCGAAGTGCCGAACGATAAACGTGTGATGGTTCGTCTCCGCGAACTGATCGAATCGAGCATGGAAGAGAACGAGGGCATGCGTCTGCCGTTGTTCCTGGGTAAGGATGTCTCCGGTCGGCCGATGACGGTTGACCTGGCCAAGATGCCTCACCTGTTGATTGCCGGTCGAACGGGAACGGGTAAGTCGGTCTGTCTGAACACGCTGATTCTGTCGCTGCTCATGGCCCGGAATCCGGATCAGGTCAAGATGCTGATGATCGACCCGAAGATGGTCGAACTCTCGCCGTACATGCGGATTCCGCACCTGATGCATCCGGTGATTACCGACATGAAGAAGGCCGAAGCGATACTCGCCTGGGCCGTCGACAAGATGGAAGAACGGTACGACATTCTGGCCCGTTGTGGCGTGCGTCACCTCGATGGCTTCAACAAGATGTCGCGTGAAGCCGTGCTCGCCAAGATGGGGGTCGAACCCGACTCGCCAGAAGCGGACAACATTCCGGAACAGATGCCGTACATCGTGATTATCGCCGACGAAATGGCCGACATGATGATGACGTCCGGGAAGGATGTCGAAGGTCACATTATTCGTCTGGCTCAGAAGTCGCGAGCCGTCGGGATTCACCTCGTTCTGGCGACCCAGAAGCCAACCGTCGACGTCATTACCGGTCTGATCAAGTCGAACCTGCCGGCTCGTATCTCCTTCCAGGTGGCGAGCCGAACCGACAGCCGTGTCGTTCTTGATGAAATGGGAGCCGAAAAGCTGCTCGGTAACGGGGACATGCTTTATCTGGCTCCGGGGACGAGCACCGTCAGCCGTGCTCAGGGAACGTACGTCAGTGATGAAGAAGTCAACGGCGTGATCGAATACCTGGGGCGTCATGAACCGGAGTATTCGCAGGAACTCTCGCAGGTTACGTCCGGTTCGAGCGACACGACCCATCGCGGTATGGATGCGATCAAGGAACGCGACGAACTCTACGAACAGGCGATCGAGGTCGTCATTCGTGAAGGTCGCGGTTCGGTGTCGCTGCTGCAGCGTGCACTGGGTGTCGGCTACGGGCGTGGGGCCCGACTCATCGACTACATGGCCGAAGACGGAATCGTCGGCGAGTACAACGGCTCCCAGGCTCGGGAAGTGCTCTACACCATGGAGCAATGGCGAGCGATGCAGGGCGGCGGCGACGTCGATGATTACGACGACGAGCTCGATTAATTCTCATATGGGTGGCGGCCCGTCCGCAACGCGGGCGGGTCGCGCCAGCGACAAGAGGCATCGCCATCATCAGGACTTGCTCCACAGGCCGCTCGGTCAGCTGAAGAGAATACGGACGATCTTGATTAAACGGTGATGCGTCCGTTCGGAAGTGCGACAAAAATGCTGTCGCTCTGGCAGGCGATATCCGATACAGTGCAGATGCCTCGCACATTATGTCGCTCGATGACGTCTGCACAATATGTCGCAATCTTTGCTTGTCCTGTCCGATCTGGACGGCTGCCTGCTCGATCACCATACCTACAGCTATGCTCCCGCCGTTACCGTGCTGGAACGATTGCGGGCGGCGTCGATTCCTGTCGTTCTCTGCTCCAGTAAAACCGAAGCCGAGATGCGTCCGTTGGCTGAAGAAATGGAAGCCAGTCCGACGATCATCTGCGAGAACGGCGGCGTGATCTGCTGGGAGAAAGGCGGGGAACGGACCGTGCTTGGCGTCGATCGCCAGCAGATTCTCGAAGTTCTGACGGAATGCAAGAGCCGCTTCGAGTTCGAGTCATTCCGTGATCTCGGCGTAGAAGGAATCGCTCGCATCACGGGGCTTTCCGAAGATCGAGCTCAAAAGGCCGCGAGTCGACACTGCACGGAGCCTTTGCTCTGGCACGATGAAGACAACCGGATCGAAGAGTTCCGATCGACGCTGTCGCCTCACGGTCTGCAACTCACGCGCGGCGGCCGTTTCTGGCATGTCGCGGGTCCGACGGACAAGGGCAAAGCCGCTGCGGTCGTTATCGATCGGCATCGAGCCGAGCAGTCAGCCGAACTGATCTCGATCGGATTGGGAGACAGCCCGATCGACGAATCTCTGCTGCTCGCTTCAGACATTGCCGTTGTGATCCCGGCGTTCGACGGTTCTGTACGACTGGAGTTTCCGCATCGTCGCCGCATCGTCGCTCCCCACCCCGGGCCTGAAGGATGGGCGAGTGCCATGACTTCAATTCTCGATGAATACAATCTCCGCTGACAAACTGTCGGCATTTGACTCCAACGTGATGACAACACCTTTGAAGTAGGACCACTGACGATGGCTGATTTCGCCCAGAATGGAATCATCGGAACGCTGCACAATCTGCGGTATCGCACGACCGAGGAACTGGATCACGATCTGAAGGAGTTCGGTCGCGATCGTCCAATGGCGCTGGTCCTGCCCTGTCTGTTCTCTGAACTCGAAGGTCCGGCTCTCGGAGCAATCGTCGACAAGCTCTGCGAGGTTCCCTATCTCGAAGAGATCATCATCGGGCTCGATCGCGCCGATGCCTCACAGTACGAACAGGCTCAGAAGTTCTTCGACCGTCTTCCGCAACGGAAGGTCATTCTCTGGAACGACGGCCCACGGCTGATGAACGTGAATGCCCGACTCGATGAACTCGGCCTCGCTCCACAGGAGCCCGGGAAAGGCCGTAATGTCTGGTACTGCCTCGGTTACTTTCTGGCTGCGGGACGTTGTCAGGCCGTCGGACTTCACGACTGCGATATTCTTACTTACGAACGCGATATGCTCGCCCGGCTGCTCTATCCGATCGTGCATCCCTCGTTCAACTACGTCTTCTGCAAAGGCTATTACTACCGGGCCGCCGGCGGCAAACTGAACGGTCGCGTCGTGCGTCTGCTCGTCACGCCGCTGCTTCGAGCGCTGCAGTTGACTATCGGGCAGAACGACTATCTCGACTACATGGGCAGCTTTCGCTACCCGCTGGCCGGCGAATTCTCAATGCGAGCCGAGGTCGTGCCTTCGTTGCGAATACCGTCCGACTGGGGACTCGAAATCGGGACTCTCTCGGAAATGTATCGCAACTATTCGCACCATCGAATCTGCCAGGTCGATATCGCTGATGCCTATGATCATAAGCATCAGCCGGTCTCGCCGGATAACCCGCAAGGGGGCCTGCACCGGATGTCGGTCGATATCTGCAAGGCTCTCATCCGCAAACTCGCCGTGAACGGCAAGGTCTTTTCACCGGAAGTCTTCCGCACGCTGAAGGCGAGTTACTACCGGGCGGCTCTCGACATGATCGACCACTACTGCAACGACGCCACGATGAGCGGCCTCACACTGGACCGTCACACGGAAGAAGCGACTGTCGAACTCTTCAGTCAGGCCCTGATGAATGCCGGCGAACAGTTCCTCAGAGACCCGCACAGCGCTCCGTTCATTCCGAACTGGGCCCGCGTCGTGAGTGCGTGTCCGGATATCTTCGAGATGATCACCGACGCTGTGAATCAGGACAACGCCGCCGCCTAACTCCACGCCCGTAGTGGCGGCATCCTGCCGCCGATTGGACGTTCCATTTGTGAGGGCGTTCGAGTGTGTCAAGTCAACCAACGACGCGCTGCCGGACACCCAGAGTGTTCCTCGTCGGTCACCCTCATTCTGCGGCAGGATACCGCCGCTAAGAAGAAGCCGGTCTACGTTTCCGTCGGTCGGTTCGTGATCCACACGGTTTGATACGGTGCGAAAGCGATCATTCCCATCTTGTCGCTAAGACGTCGGCCGGAGATGAGGTCGTGCCAGTCGTCAGTCGCGATCAGGTTCAGCTGCGACAGCTGCAGTGTGTGGCGTTTGGCGGAGAGATTCGAGACGCAGAAGATGCTTTGTTGCCGATCCATGCTCTGTC
This sequence comes from Planctomycetaceae bacterium, assembly GCA_017795105.1. Lineage (GTDB taxonomy): Bacteria > Planctomycetota > Planctomycetia > Planctomycetales > Planctomycetaceae > Rubinisphaera. The sequence continues at coordinate 1,498,829 of CP051247.1, read as the reverse complement.
GCCAGAAGCCGAAGAAATGAGGCTTCAAATGCAGCGTGAACTGGGTTGCATTCGGATGAAACGCCGCCTGTTCGCTGCGAATGCGAATCCGCCTGAGAAGTTCACGAAAGACTCGAGATGTAGAGGAGGATTCGTCGTCGAGCTTCGACTGAAGTTCGGGATTGGCGATCTGCTTGCGATTGATCGACCGCGCCCGTCCGGTGCGTTCGACACCCTCATGATCGTTCGGCGTAGCCAGCAAACTGTGAATGTAGAAGGCCGGAATTCCTTCCAGTGACATCATCACCGTTTGCGAGCAGATGAAGCGTTCAACCTGGTAGTCGTCGGGCCCGTCGTTGGTTTCCTTGAGAGCATCGAATAGCGAAGTGTTGACCTCATAGATTTTCTCGCTGCCGTCAGAGAGTCGCCGTGTGGAGAAGAGTCCACCACTGCGACGGATCGTTTCGACCATCTCCTGCTGTTCCAGATCGGTCAGCAAGCCTTCAGCCGGTCGCATGCCAATGCCATCGTGCGATGCCGTGAAATTGAGATAAGTGCAGCCGATTGGGGCAGGGGGCATGCTCATCATCCACGTCTTCAAATGCTTCGACGTCCCAGCCAGCAACGCGTGCAGCACCAGGGGAGCCAGGCTGAAGTTGTAGATCATGTGGGCTTCGTTGGAGTTGCCGAAGTAGGTGAGGTTCTCCCGATTCGGCACGTTGGTCTCGGTGATGAGCACCGTGCCCGGTGCGAAATAGTCGACGGCCGTTCGCAGCAGCCGCACGACTTCGTGGGTCTGTTGAAGATGGATGCAGGAGGTGCCGATTTCTTTCCAGAGATAGCCGATCGCATCGAGTCGAATGATCTGCACACCCGCGTCGAGATACCGGCTAATGATCTGCAGGAATTCGAGCAGCACATCCGGATTCCGGAAATTGACATCGATCTGATCGTGGCTGAACGTGCACCAGACCGACTTGAGCCCGTCCGAAGTCTGCACGGTCCGCAGCAGAGGACTGGCTCGCGGACGAACGACTTCCGTCAGATCTTCTTCCTGATCGACCGTGATGAAGTAATCCTTGCCCGGCGATTTCCCTTCCAGAAAGTTCTGGAACCATTCGCTTTCTGCCGACGTGTGATTGATGACCAGATCGGCCATCAGACGATAACGGTTCGCGATTCGAGACACATCGTCCCAGTCTCCCAGTTCTGGATTGATCTGCAGGTAATCAATCACCGAGAAGCCGTCGTCGGAACTGAATGGACAGAAGGGAAGAATGTGCACCGACGACACGGCGTCGCCGACGCGTCGTTCCAGAAACTGATCCAGCGTCGATAACGGCGACTCGCCCGGCTCGGTCAATGTGTCGCCGTAGGTAATGATAACCGAATCCCGCTCACTCCAGGAACTTCCGGGAGCGGGAGGAGTCTGCGGCGCCGGGAAGATCTCGAAAATCCGCGGGACAAGACTCGCCGCGGTTTCATTCGGATAGATGGATTGGAGATGGTTCTGGAGTCGTTCTCGAAGGATCGCTTCGGTGTCGGACATGGGACTGGTATCTGTCTCTAAAGAAATATCACGGTGCAGGCCCTGAAGTTGCAGATCGCGTACCATGTGGGCAAGTGTGCCTGCTCCAGGCAACCGTTGCCGCCGTTTCACGCATTTTACGAAGGCTTGAAGCGCGGCGTGCGTGTCGCGAACGTGCTGGCGTTCCCCTGTGCGACGCGTCGCGCTGCCTGTCAGGTGGGCGTGATCGCGTATTCCTTACGCGACCGGCATCAGTTGGAGGTCGACTCCGGATCGGCTTCGACATCTCGTTCGGCGGCCTCTTCGCGTCCTTCCTCGATCATGGCGTCGGAATCCTGTTTGTCGTCTCCTTCCGGATCGGGCTCGACTCCTTCGTGGCGTTCCAGATGAATATCGGCCACGATGGCGAAGTGATCTGAGCCGGGCATGCGATGACGCTGGAAATCCTTCAATTGGTAGCCCTTGGCCAGAAAGACATGGTCGATCGGATAACGGAACAACGGGTAGTCGGCGTGATAGGTGTTCATCAGACTACGGCCGATCCGTGGGTCCTGGAGTCCACTCACCCGTTGAAAGAGTCGCGTCGTATGCGACCAGGCGACATCGTTGAAGTCTCCGGTCACGATCCAGTTTTCGTCCGGCTCCTCGGCGACTTCATCGGCAACGAGCATCAGTTCGGCGTCACGGACGCGACTGTCGCGACGCTCTTCACCCGTGCTGTCCTTCAGGCCAGGCGGCGTTGGATGAATACCGACAAATCGAGCCGTTCCGCCGGGGAACTCGATTGTTGCAAAGATGGAGGCCCTCCGCTCGGAAACAAGATGACGAATCTCGTCCTGTTTCACCGGGAGCCGGGTCCAGAGTGCGATGCCCAGCCCTTCGTCGCGAATAACGTGACTGTGCAAGGTCAGACGATCACTCAAGGACGACAGGGCTTCATGCCATTCGTCGTCGACTTCGAGAGCGAGCAGGATATCGGGGTCGAGTTCGCGCAGTTCCTCAAGAACGGCTGGCTTCTTCGGATTTCCGATCTCAAGGTTGGCCACGACGATCCGCACAAATTGATCGGGGTCGATCGAGGGATCCGCGGCTTCGACCGTGCTTTTCCAGACCTGTGTATAGGGCAGAATAAAATAGAGCTGGAACACCGCGATGCCGCACGCGACGCCGAGCATTGTGACGTCGTAATGCGACCAGGTGCGGAGCCAGCCCCGCAATGCAAGCAGCAACAGGGGAATTACCAGAAGCATCAAAATCTGCAGGCGAGGAAAGTCGCAGACCCGCACCCACCATTCCCCGACCGGAAGCTGGGGCAGAATGGTGAGAAACGCCAGAAACATCAAGACCGCGGCTGCGATCCAGCCGAGAATGGCAGTGAGCATGGATAGTTCTACTGTTGGATTAAAGGGAACCGGGAGAATCTGGACAATGCTCTCCAATCATAAACGACCCTGCGGCGGCACGTTGACGAAACGGCGCCCCGGACTATCCTGAATCTTTCGCAGGACAGAACACACGGTCGATAGTCTGATCATATCGCCTTTCTCCGGGAGTGAATAAGCCATGTCAGCAGAAATCCTGTATGTCGGTCATTCGACGTTCCAGATTCGGACCGCTCAGCACACCATCCTCATCGATCCGTTCTACTCCGACAACCCGACCACGGACGTTTCTCCCGACGATGTGAATGCCGATTTCATCATCGTGACGCACGGCCATTTTGATCATGTCGGGGATACCGTCAGCATCGCCAAGCGGACCGGAGCTCTCGTCATTTCAAACTTCGAGATTGCCAGCTGGTTTGAAAAGCAGGGGGTACAGCATACACACGGCATGCATTTGGGAGGCGAGTTCGGCTTTGATTTCGGTCGACTCAAGCTGACGATCGCCCATCATGGCTCGATGCTTCCCGACGGCAGTTATGGCGGAAATCCGGCAGGAGTCGTGCTGAAGCTTGAAGAGGGAAATATCTATCACGCCGGCGACACCGCTCTGTTCTACGACATGAACCTGATTGCCGATGAGGAACTCGACCTGGCCATTTTGCCGATTGGCGACAACTTCACGATGGGGCCATCCGATTCCGTTCGGGCGATCGAATTCCTTCGCTGCCCCAATGTGATTCCCTGTCACTACAACACCTGGCCTCCGATCGAACAGGATACGGACGCCTGGTCGGCCCAGGTTCGCGAGAAAACGGAATCCGAGCCGATTGTACTGACGCCGGGACAAACGTGGACGCTCGACTGATCCCGACGAGCCGATTGCCACTTCATTCTGCTTCGGCTTTGGTATAGAATCGCAGCAGCGTTAATTCAGTGCCCCTAAGTTTCTGTATGTTCGGAAGGTCGAATGCCGGTCTATCTCTACGAAGTCATCCGCGAAGATGGTCAGCCCGGAGAACGGTTTGAAGTGGTTCAGCGCATGGCGGAAGATGCACTCAAGGTGCATCCGGAAACCGGGGAACCGGTCAAACGTGTCATCACCGCTCCCGCCATCGGCTCCCGCTGGATGGACATGAACATGGACCGGAACATGAAGGACGACTCCAAGCTGAACAAGCTCGGCTTCACGAAGTACGAGAAGAGTGGCGACGGCAAGTACGTCAAAAAGTTCGGCCAGGGGCCTGATATGATCTCGAAGGACTGAATGGTCCGCGTGCTGTCCGGGGCTTTTGCTCGTGGCTCGATCTGCTGAGAGTCCCGCAGTTTCTCCGACGATCTCCTGCTTTTTCTCCAACTCGCAACGGAAAATCGGCACAACCCGATCTGGGGATGTGTTGCGTTCAGTATCCGTTGCTGCGCCGTTTGACCGCCTCGTTATCCAGCCTATGTTTAAGCTGGGTGACGCCGCACGCCCTTGAGATCGATCTGTGAAGGATCGGTCGACTGGGAGGAACGCCTCCAATCGATGTGGCGGAGGTCAACGTCTAGAGAAGAAGTTCCGGGGATGCACTCGATGCTTACCAAAGAAGTCTCAGCTGTTCGGAAAAGTGATCAGCAGGCCACCAGCCGTGCGGTGATGAATTCCTCCCGTGGGTTGCTGGCCCTTCTGCAGCTTTATTACCGGGCCTCGGAACTGGAAGCCTCAGCCGCCGATGAATCGGGCGAGTTCTCCGTTTCTCCGCTCATCCTCCGTGAACTGCTCTCTGTTCTGCAGTACCGGGACGAGAACACATTCCTCCATTCCCGACGTGTCGCTTTAATCGCCGTAAAGCTGGCTCAGCAGCTCTGCTGGAATCCGACGGCCGTCCGCGAACTCGAACTCGCGGCCATGCTGCACGATATCGGCAAGATCGGGATTCCCGACCATATTCTGTTCAAACCGGGCCGGCTGACGGTCGAAGAAGCTTCGTTGATGGATCTGCGGACCTCGATCGCGGAAGACATTCTCGAGGTCTGCCGCATTCCGCAAAAGATCCGCAACATCATTGTCGAATCGCGTCTGCCTTACTCGGGACTCGAAGACTACATGCGGCCGGTGGGACGGGAACTGTCCCAGGCAGGGCGTCTGCTGGCTGTCGCCGATGTCTACGAATCGCTGACTCGTGATCAGGTCTACCGAAAGTCGAAGACTCGTGAAGAGATCGTCGAGATCCTCAGCGAGCGGGCCGGCACTCGGTACGATGCTTCCATGGTGAAGACATTGATTCGCTGGCTCGAGACCGGCGGGGAAGAGACGTTGCGACAGGCAACCGCCGACATGGCGGGAAAACGCATGTTCGATCGAAACAATGCCTCCCTGGCAATGACTTCGCTCTGCAATGTCTTCTCGTATCTGTACACGCTCGAACAGTCCTACGATGGTTTCGTTGTGGTCGATCCGACGCGACGTATTCTGCTTGCCAGTCGCGGCTGTCGCCAGATCTTCCAGCGAGCCGACGAGGACGTGACCGGCCAGCTTCTGAATGCCGAACTGTTTCCCATGGCCGACCTGTATCAGGAGTGGCTGGCCGACGAAGAGACTCCGCTGCGTCGGACTTTGATGACGCATGAAGCCGACACCACAGAAGTGAAAGTGGCCTGCCCCGACAAAGGCTGGGCCGAACTCGAAGTGCAATCGATTCCGCTGTTCGATTTCGATGGCGAACTGGTCGGCGTCACCGAGTTCTACCGATACAAGAACCGCAACCGGACGCATTCAGCTCAGTATCGGGAGCTGGCCCTGCAGGCGAGTCGCGATGCTCTCACCGGTGTCGCCAACCGTGGCGCTCTGGAAAGTCAGCTTTCCCGGATCATGCAGAGCTTCAAGGATGATCCCAACGGAAACCTCTTCTCAGTGATCTATCTCGACATCGATCACTTCAAATCGATTAACGACAACTTCGGCCACGCCACCGGCGATGAAGTTCTGGTCACTCTGGCTCGTTTGCTGCGGGAAGAAACCTATTCCAGTGAGTTCGTTGCCCGATATGGAGGCGAAGAATTCGTGGTGATCTGTCCTGAGCTTGAAGCCGATCAGGCCGCCAAGCGAGCCGAACGCTTTCGGCTGGAAATCTCCAAGTTGAAGTTTCGCTCGGCACCAACGCTGAAGATCACCTCTTCATTCGGAATCTCTCAGGCCGAGGCTTCCGATTCCCTGGAGAGCGTGCTCAAGCGAGCCGATCAGGCGTTGTATAAATCGAAGAACGAGGGACGAAACCGAACCACAATTCTCAGACGAAGTGAAGTCCACGAGGAAAATCCGAAGCACGACGAGAAAGAGAATCCGTATCTCTTCGAGGCGGATATCGTCGGTATGCTGTTCGATGATTTTCTAGTGATGAAGCTCGAGGGGTTTGTCTCGGAGAACTGTGCGAAGATCGGCCGTGTTTCCGAAGGCGAGGTCGAGATCATGCTCGGCCGCAAGGGCCTGTTCCGAAAGTGGGGAAAGTCGCCGGATCGCCAGCCGGTCCGCGTGCATGTCGACGCCAGTGCGGTTGTGAACGCCCGCGGCAAACTCTCGAATAACCAGAGCCTCAAGGTGACAGTGACGCCGGTTGGAAAGCCGGGCAGTCCTGCCGAGTTCCAACAACGGGCCCGGCTCGCCTATCGCACGCTGCGATATCATTTCCTCAGTCAGGGATAAGCGCTCGCAGGCAGTGGCTTCCCATTGCATGCAAGTCGGTCTGACTATAATGGAGCAACACATCCGTTGCTCCATTCCTCTCGTGCAGCCTGCGCGAAAGGGAGGGCGATTCCCGAGGGTCGAACTGCATGATCGCCATTGTTTCGCTGCTCATTACGCTCTTTCTGTCACTTCTGGTGACGCGTATCGCTGCGATGGCGCTGCGGTTGACCGGAATCTCCAGCGAAATGGCCCGCTTCCAGGCTCGCTCCGCCTTCACCGGATGCGGCTTCACGACGAATGAATCCGAGTCGATCGTCAACCACCCTGTGCGGCGTCGGATTCTGATGATGCTGATGTTGCTCGGCAATCTCGGGATTGCGACCGTGGTCGCGACCGTCATGATCTCGCTGATTCAGGTGAAAGATACCGGCCTCCAGTACGGCACGGTCGCTGTCCTGTTCGGAGGGATCGCACTGCTCTGGTTCTTTTCGACGAGCCGATTCATCGAGCGGCACCTGAATCGTGTCATCTCCTGGTCGCTGCGGCGCTTCGGCCGCCTCGAAGTCCGCGACTATGTCGCCATCCTGCAGCTTCGTGAGGGATACGTCGTTTCCGAGATGGTCGTCCAGGCACGGGACTGGCTGGCCGAACGAACGCTTCGCGAGTTGCGGCTCACGAAAGAAGGCGTTCTCGTTCTTGGAGTGCAGCGAAAAGAGGGACACTATCTTGGAGCTCCGGAAGCTGATACGGTGCTGAAGCCCGGTGACGTCCTCATTCTGTACGGACCGGTCCATCGAGTGCGGGAACTCGACGAGCGACGAGCCGGACAGCGGGGAGACGCGGCACACGCCGAGGCAATCGACGAACATGTGGAAAAGGTCGAAGAACAGGCCGCACTCGACGAGGAAGTAAGTGTTGATGAGCAGCTCAGCAACGAAAGCGACAGTCGAAGAGATCCGCAAACGCTTTGATGGCGATGTGGAACGATTTTCAAATCTCGAAACCGGGCAGGCCGCCACGGTCGATGCCCCGCTGGCGATGGAACTCGTCTGCCAGGCAGCCGCGGCTGTTACGCCTGAAGCCCGCGACCTGCTCGACATTGGTTGTGGAGCAGGGAACTATTCCCTCAAGATGCTGCAGTATCGCCCGGGACTCAATGTCACGCTGGTCGACCTGAGTCAACCGATGTTGACGAAGGCTTCGGAACGAGTTCTCGACGCGACCAAAGGCGATGTCGCCACGCATCAGGCAGATATCCGCGATCTGGACTTGCGACCCAATTCGATCGACATCGTCCTCACCGCTGCTGCCCTTCATCACCTGCGGACCGACGAAGAATGGGAAGCAGTCTTCAGCAAAGTCTACGAATCCCTCCGCCCTGGCGGCTCCTTCTGGATCTTCGATCTGATTCTCAGCTCAGGAGCTGCGGTCGATCAACTCATGTGGAATCGCTACGCAAACTATTTGACCGGCCTGAAAGACGAGGACTATCAGAAGCATGTCTTCGATTACATCGAACACGAAGACACGCCTCGTCCCCTGATGGAACAAATTGACCTGCTCCGCAAAGTCGGTTTTCAGGACGTCGATATCCTCCACAAAAACTCCTGCTTCGCCGCCTTCGGAGGTGTCAAACGCTAAGCAAAAGGATGTCACAGAGGTTCATCTCTGTGTTGCCCCGGCAACAGGAGGCCTGTCTTCAACCGTCTTGAGACCAGTCGGCACGGAACTCAAGAGGGTGGCCGTGATAGCTCCGCTATCAGGGCGGCGCAGTCGTGGGAGGATGCCGTTTGGCGAGGGGAGAAAAGACAACCCTGCTTCGTCTGCGATTGAAAGAAGTCGCTCACCAATAAGCCAGAGCCAATCCCGTTCTCCCACGGCTGCGCCGCCCCGAAAGAATCTTTCGGGGTCACCCCGGGGCAAGAGTGTGCCACTGGCTTTGCCAGTGCAAACGCTAATGCACGTCGAACTGTTAGACCACTGGCGGAGCCAGTGCGACCCCTGTCGGAACTAGGAAAAGTCGGTATCACCGCATCAGACGACTCTTCCCAGCCGCTTGTTGCTCCGCAACACAGAGATGAATCTCTGTGCCATCCTGTCGGTTACTCGAATTCCTCCGTGCGAATCCAGCACGAGGGATGCTGTTCCAGTCCGATATGCGGATAAAAGGTGACGGCTTTCGGAGCAGCCAGCAGGATTAGTTTTGTATGGCGGCCCGCGCGGTCGTGGATCCGGTTCAGGATCTCCGTGCCGATGCCGCGTCCCTGCCAGGCGACGTCGACCGCGAGATCGGCCAGGTACGTGCAGACTGCGAAGTCCGACAGGGCGCGGCCGATGCCGACGAGTTGTCCGCTCTCGTCCCGGGCTCCAATCAGGATGTCAGCTTTCTGCAGCATTCCCTGAATAATCTCCCGGCGTTCGATCGGCCGTCGCTCCGCCAGGGTGGAACGTTTCAGGACGTCGATGAACTCTTCGACGGTCAAATCGGATTCTTCGTGGTACGTCAATGTCATCGGGGGGAATTCTGCAGCCCGTCGCACAAATCGCGGACGTTCTTGTAGAACATTTCGGAGGTAATCACCGCCTCGCGGGATGCCTTGCGGTAACCCTTCATCGGACCCGGCTCGGTCCAGGCTCCCCGCTTGTCGAGCGAGCTGACGATCTCATTCAGCCGGCCCGCCGAAGGACGACGAACACGCTGTCCCGGCTTCCGGGCTTTCTGAACCAACTCGTACATGCGTTCGAGCTTCTCGATCTGCGAAGCGATTTTGAAGCCGTAATGCGTCGGCAGGTCGGCATCGCTGCTGGTGAGATTGTACTTGCCATCAACGACCACGAAATACAGCGGCTGGTTCGTCTTCAGCTCGTAGAAACGGGCCAGCTGCCCATCATCAAGCAGCGACTTCTTCAGCCAGGCCAATGCCCCGGGAACGGGTTCAAGATACCTCTCGTCACCCGTCCATTCGTAAAGCGTCATCAGCGATTCGAGCGTTTCCTGGGTTTCATCACTGGCAATTGCGGGAGGCTCGAACTTGCGATCCCAGACTGGATACATCTGTTCGTTATACTGCTGCGCCCACGCCGGCTGGGGCTCGGGCATACGGGCGAGGAGCAGGAAGTCGCCAGTTTTCTTTGCCGATTCCAGATACCGTGAATCCTGATAATACTTCGACGCCAGCAGCATCGTGTCGATCATGTTGCCGCAGACGTTGTCGTTCAGGAAGTACTTGCCGGTCCAGTCGTTCAGCCAGACGCGGCTCCATTCTGTTGGATACGAGGCGGCCAGCACGGGATACTTCGGCCAGACCGGATTGCGGGGATGCCGATCCCAGTTCTGAGCCCAGCCGCCATTCGGATGCTGTGCGAGGAGCAGGGCGTCCAGCGCAAATCGAGCCGCGTCGTGGATCTCGGCATTGCGGAAATTCAGAGCCGCGTCGAGTTCGACCAGAAACCGCACCGCTGCCGGGGTCGTGTCGTCGTCCAGCGTGGTGATGTTCGTCTTATTCTTCCGGGACGAACTGGTGCGGAAGCCGACGTTCTCACGGTAACCCCACTTCTTCCGTTCTTCTGGATCGAAGGTGATGGAGTAATACCAGCCGCCGGAATGCAGTTGTCCGGATACCAGCGCCTCACCCGTTCTCAGAGCCTCATCGAGATACTTACGGTCGCCGGTCACTTCGTAGACCCGTAGCAGACTCGAGCCAATCGTCGGCGTGCCGTGCGGTTGCACCCAGATGACATCGGCCGGTGTCTCGGCTTCTCCCTCGCTCAACGTCAGATCGTTGCTGTACCGCCAGACGTAGCCGCCGTGCTTGGAACAGTTCTCAATATAGAAGTCAGCCGCCTTCTTGAGCGTTGCGATCATCTCCTCTCGACTCGGCTGGGCCTCGGTCGGAATGGAGAACATCAGAACAGACAGCAGGCCAGCCACGAGGGGAAGCAAACGCATACCGAACGATCCTTAACAGGACATCATCAGCGGAACGGAGCCGAACGCATCAACACCATACCATGCGACGGGCGACTTCCTGAAGCGTCCGCTGGCCACGATTGATGATTCCCAGCCGGATTGTTACGGTTTCGCTGCCCCGGGGGAGAAGATTATCCGCCAACCAGGACACGCATCCAGACTGTTTAAACCACCAACTGAAAACACGATCTCATGACTGCCATCCGGACCCGATTTGCTCCCAGCCCGACCGGTTACATGCACATTGGCGGCATGCGAACCGCTCTGTTTAACTGGCTGTACGCCCGCCGGCATCAGGGAACGTTCATTCTACGGATCGACGATACCGATCAGGCCCGCAACGTGGAAAGTGCCCTCGGTCCCATTCTGCAGGCGTTTCGCTGGCTCGAACTCGGGTGGGACGAAGGCCCCGAAGTCGGCGGCGATTTCGGACCGTATTTCCAGTCGCAGCGGAATGATCTCTACACCGCGGCCTGCCAGAAGCTCGTCGAGCAGCGGCTCGCGTTTTACGACTTCACGACGCCGGATCGCGCGAAAGCCGAACGTGAAGCCGCTGAGAAGGAAAAGCGGAACTACATCAACAACCGCGACGATTTCGAATTGAGCGCGGCTGACGTGCGGTCGAAGATCGACGCCGGCGAAAACTACGTCATTCGTTTTGCCGTGCCCCGCGACTCCGGAGAGAAGATCGTTATCGACGACGAAGTCCGCGGCCGGGTGGAGTTCGATCCGACCACGATGCCCGACCCGGTCATCATGCGGGGGAACGGCACGCCGCTGTATAACTTCGCTACGGTGGTCGACGATGCCGCCATGCAGATTTCGCATGTCATTCGAGCCGAGGAGCATCTCTCAAATACCCCGGTGCAGGCCCTGCTGTTCGACGCGTTGGGCTACACGCGGCCGACGTTCGCTCACATTCCGTACGTCGCCGCCCCCGGCACTAAGGAAAAGATGAGCAAACGCAAGCTGGAGCAGTACCGCAAGAATCCGAAGTTCAAAATGCTCTTCGAGCACGGCGACTTCATCTTCCCGCTGCTCGGGCTGAAGCAGGAACTCGGTCTCGATCCGGTGATGGTCGAATACTATGAAAAGATCGGCTATCTGCCGGACGCTGTGTTCAACGCCCTGGCACGCATCGGCTGGTCGCTCGATGATCAGACGGAAATCATGAGCCGGGATACGGTCATCAAGAACTTTTCGCTCGATCGCGTGGTCAAATCGCCGGCCGGCTTCGACCCCGACAAGCTACTCAGCTTCCAGTCGCACTGGATGAACGAAGTCCCGCTCTCCGAGAAAGCGACCCGCTGCCTGCCGTACCTCACCGCGGCCGGCTACCTGTCGGAACGGGAAGATCAGGTCGGTCTGGAGTACGTCGAGAAGGTGATCACCGCGATCGGCGATCGGCTCGTCCTGTTCAGCGACATCCTCAAGTACGACGAGTTCTTCACCCCGGATGCTGAACTGAAATACGACGAAAAGGCCTTTAAGAAGCGGATTCTGAAGAACGACGACGCGATCCCGCTGCTGCAGGATCTCGCCAGCGGGTTGGAGTCGTCGGCACTGTCGACGCCCGACGAGTTCGACAAGTTCGTTCACGACTGGGTCGAACAGAAAGAGATCCAGATCGGACAGATCATCCACGCCCTCCGCGTCGCGGTGACCGGCAAGGGATCAGGCGTCGGCATGTTCGACGCGATGGCGATCCTGGGCCGTGAACGCTGCGTCGACCGCATCCACCGGTGCGTCAAAGAAGCCGCCAACTCCGATTCTCAATCCTGAGACCGCCCTCTACAATACGACCGCGAACCGACCGGAGGAATCTGCGGTCGGTTTGAGTGAGAAGATTTCGTTCCTTCGCCACCACTTGGGGGAGAAGGTGCCCGAAGGGCGGATGAGGGGGCGATCAGCCAGCGAAGTCCCATAACAGCATGCCCACGCAAACGTGGGCATGGCACCCGCACAGACACAAATTCGGCGAACGATCAACGTTTCCTGCAAGGATCTGCAGTATGTCCAAAGAGAACTCCAACGCGGCTGAGGATGCTTCGAGCAAGCCGGTCGACTTCATTCGTGAGATCGTGGCCCGGGATGTGGCCGAAGGGACACACGGCGGTCGCGTGCAGACCCGCTTTCCCCCGGAACCGAACGGCTATCTGCATATTGGACACGCCAAGAGCATCTGTCTCAATTTCGGGATCGCCCAGGAATTCGGCGGCAAGTGCAACCTCCGCTTCGACGATACCAACCCGTCCAAAGAAGAGACCGAGTACGTCGATTCGATCAAGGACGATGTTCGCTGGCTCGGCTTCGAATGGGATCAGGAATGCTACGCCAGCGATTACTTCGAGCAGTTGTACGACTGGGCTGAGGAACTGATCAAACAGGGTCTGGCCTACGTCGACAGCGGCACGCTGGAGGAGATTCGCGAGCAGCGGGGCACGGTGAACGAGCCGGGCACGCCGAGTCAGTACCGCGATCGCAGCGTCGAAGAGAACCTCGATCTGTTCCGCCGGATGAAGGCAGGCGAGTTCCCGAACGGAGCCCACGTGCTGCGGGCGAAGATTGATATGGCCGCGGGCAACATGAGCCTGCGCGATCCAATCATGTACCGCATCATGCACACGCCGCATCATCGCACGGGCGACAAGTGGTGCATCTATCCGATGTACGACTGGGCTCACGGGCAGTCCGATTCGATTGAAGAGGTAACGCACTCGATCTGTACGCTCGAGTTCGAAATTCATCGTCCACTTTACGACTGGTACATCGCTCAACTGCGAATCTTTCCGTCGCGTCAGTACGAGTTCGCCCGGCTGAATCTCACCTACACGGTGATGAGCAAACGGCGTCTGCTCGAACTGGTGCAGGGCAAGCATGTCGCCGGCTGGGATGATCCCCGGATGCCAACTCTCGCCGGAATTCGTCGCCGCGGTTACACGCCGGAAGCGATTCGCAACTTCTGCCGGACGATCGGCGTGACGAAGTACTCCGGAACGACCGATCTGTCCGTACTCGAAAACGCGTTGCGGGACGATCTCAACACGCGAGCTGAGCGACGGATGGCCGTGCTCGATCCGCTCAAGGTTGTCATCACGAACTATCCCGAGGGCGAGAGCGAAGAGCTCGACGCGGCGAACCATCCCGCTGATGAATCATTTGGCACGCGCAAAGTTCCGTTCGGTCGGGAACTTTACATCGAACGCGAAGACTTCATGGAAGACCCTCCAAAGAAGTTTTTCCGTCTCGGACCGGGCCGCGAAGTCCGGCTGCGATACGCCTATTTCGTTCGCTGCAACGAGGTCATCAAAGATGCCGATGGCAACGTGACCGAACTGCATTGCACGTACGATCCGGAAACCAAAGGGGGCAACGCTCCCGACGGACGGAAGGTCAAAGCGACCCTGCACTGGGTGCCGGTCGAACAGTCGATCGAAGCCGAAGTGCGACTCTACGATCATCTGTTCCGCGTTGAGAATCCATCCGATGTGCCGGAGGGGGGCGACTTCAAGGACAATCTGAACCCCGAGTCGCTGCAGATCATCGACAACGCCAAACTGGAACCGACTCTTGGTAACGTCAACCCGGGTGACAAGTTCCAGTTCGAACGCCTCGGCTACTTCTGTGTCGACAAAACCAGCACGGCGGAAAAGCCGGTCTTCAACCGAGCCGTCACGCTGAAAGACACCTGGCAGAAGGTGAAGTCCAAGGGCTGATCCAAGTCGTTTTATTGAACCACCGAGGGCCCAGAGATTCGAAAGAATGAGAGGATCGGAGGAGATGCCAGTACCATCCTAAGTCGACGGGGTTTCGCCGTTAAACGATGGTTCCAGGACTGGCTCTCTGTGACCTCTGTGTCTCTGTGGTGAACTCAAGATTCTGGTCCGTTTTCCAAGCGAGTTCACCCCTAGCCCATGAAATCAGGCATCCTCATCACTGGCGGTCAGGGACAACTCGGCTCGGAGCTGGCGCGACGTCTTCCCGAGGCCAAGCCGCTTTCGCGGGCTGAGCTCGATATCACGCAGCCCGAGCAGATTGAGGCGGCGTTCGAACGTGAGCAGCCGCGACTGGTCATCAACTGTGCGGCTTACAACAAGGTCGACGTAGCCGAATCGGAACCGGTCGCCGCCTGGCAGGGAAATGCACTCGGCCCTCGGAATCTTGCGAAAATTTGCAGCGAACGGAATTGCCGACTGATTCACATCAGCACCGATTTTGTATTCGGAGCCGACCGCGATCGCAACGTCCCGTTCACCGAACGCGAACGTCCGGGACCGGTCAGCGTGTATGGTACAACGAAGCTGGCGGGTGAATACTTCGTTCGCTCGCTCTGCCCGAACGGCCTCGTCATTCGGACCTGCGGCCTGTATGGCCACGGCGGAACCGGAAACTTTGTTCGCACGATGCTGAAACTCGGCCGAGCCGGGAAGCCGCTGCGGATCGTGAACGATCAGATCTGTTCGCCGACGTCGATCGCCGATCTGGCCGAGGCGATTCTGGCTCTGGAAGAAGCGGGAGCGAGCGGACTGTTTCATGTCGTCAACTCGGGTGCAGTCAGCTGGTACGACTTTGCCGGAATGGTCTTTGCGACCGCAGGCGTTGACGTCGATCTCTCTCCGGTTTCCAGCGAAGAGTATGCCGCTCCGGCCGAACGCCCTGCATACAGCGTGCTCGATTGCGGGAAGTACGAGCAGGTGACCGGGAAGGTAATGCGATCGATCGAAGAGGCCATCACCGAGTTTCTTTCGACAGGTACGGATTGACCGTCAGCGACGTCAGTCCCTATGCTCAGCGTTCGCTCGATTCGAGGTCTCCAGTCGTGAAAGTGGTGTGAATTGTGTGTGGAATCGCAGGTTATCTCACACAGCCGGCCACCCAGACTGTTGAGCAACTGACAACCATCGCCGGGGAAATGGCCGATGCTCTGGCTACCCGTGGTCCCGATGACGAAGGCGTCTGGAGCGACGCGGCTGCCGGAATCGCCCTCGGTCATCGCCGGCTGTCGATTCTCGATCTCTCCGAGCAGGGGCATCAGCCGATGCTCTCCGCCTGTGGTCGCTTTGTGCTCGTTTACAACGGCGAGATCTACAACTCGCCGGCCATTCGAGCGGACTTGGAACAGCAGGGGACCAGATTTCGTGGCCGTTCCGATACCGAAGTTCTACTCGCCGCGATTTCGAAATGGGGACTGCGGGAAACCTTGCCGAAACTGATTGGCATGTTCGCCTTTGCCGTCTGGAATCGCAGCGAGCAGACACTGACCCTCGTCCGCGATCGACTCGGAATCAAACCGCTGTACTACGGACAGGCGGGCCGCGACTTCGTTTTCGCATCGGAACTGAAGAGCCTGCATCGGCATCCCGGTTTCGAGAAAGCGATCAATCCTTCCGCCGTAGCCCTGTTGATGCGGCACTGTTACATCCCGGCTCCTTACTCGATTTTCGAGGGGATCCGAAAGCTGCCTCCCGGCTGCCTGCTGGAGATTTCGGCGGACGAGAGTACTGGCCACCTCGCGAACATCGAAGAGCTGAAACCGGTTCGCTACTGGGATCTGCACGAGGTCATCCGGCACGGATCTCGAAGTCCCTTCAGCGGATCTTTCGAAGAAGCGGTCGATCGACTCGATCAGTTGCTGCAGGATGCAGTTGAACTCCGGATGCTGGCCGATGTTCCGGTCGGGGCGTTTCTTTCCGGGGGAATTGATTCCTCACTCGTCGTCGCGATGATGCAGAAACATCGATCGTTGCCGGTAAAGACATTCACGATCGGTTTCGATGAGCACGACTACGATGAAGCTCCCTATGCCCATCGCATTTCGGAACATCTCGGCACTGAGCATCACGAGTTGTGCATCACGCCGATGGATGCAGAGGACGTGATCGCACAACTGGCGGTCATCTACGACGAGCCGCTTGCCGATATGTCCCAGATTCCGACCTGCATCGTCTCGCGGCTTGCTCGTCAGAATGTCACGGTCTCCCTTTCCGGCGATGGCGGCGACGAATTGTTTGGCGGTTACGGACGCTATGTCCACCTGGGTGGAATCTGGGATCGGCTTCAACAGGTTCCGGGCCGCAAAACGGCTTCGTCGCTGATCGAGAAGTTTCAGCGATTTGCGCCGGCAACGCTCCAGCCCGAACGGCTGAAGAAGATCGCTGAAGTCGGCAAGGTCGACAGCCCGGAAGAGCTTTACGCTCAACTGCATCGTCACTGGCTGTCGCACGAGATCATGGCGAACGATGTGTTCGATCCAAGTGAATCGGTCGGGTTCGGCGTTCCGTCGGGCGAACTCTCATTGCCACGTCTGAAGTGGATGGCGCTCGATACGCGGACGTATCTGCCAGACGACATTCTGACCAAGGTCGATCGGGCGAGCATGTATCATTCGCTGGAAGCCCGTGTGCCGCTGCTCGATCATCGCGTGGTCGAATTCGCCTGGTCGCTGCCGTCTCATTATCGTTACGAAGGCGAGACCGGCAAGAAGATCCTCCGGGCAGTTCTCGACCGGTACGTGCCGACGAAGCTCTACGATCGTCCCAAGGTTGGCTTTGGCATTCCGATCGGGGACTGGCTTCGCGGATCACTCCGGGACTGGGCAGAAGATCTGCTCAGCGAGCAAAGCCTGAACAAACACGGTCTGCTGCAGAATGCCGTTGTGCGCTCGACCTGGGAAGAGCATCTCTCGGGACGCCAGAATCTTCAATATCCGCTCTGGGATATTCTGATGTTCCAGCAGTGGTATCGCGAGTGGATGTGAGCCGAAAGTGCTCTCGAGACATAAGGTAGAGCGATCCGCTCTAAGCGGGCTGAGCAAGATCGGTCGAGTTGGGACGGACGCCTGACTCCCACAGTTTGAGCAGTTGGGTCCCTTCGGTGGTCAGGCGATATTGGATGCCATCGCGGCGGTCGCCGAGTTCGACATCGAGAAAGCCATAGGCAATGAGCAGGCCATGGCCGTGTGACGACTGGTCAATCTGATCCGGGTCTTCCGTTTCAGCGGTCTCAGTCGGGACTGCGACCGACGTTCGGCCCTGCCAGGAACTCTGCGCGTCGGCAGCAGCCTGGGC
Organism: Planctomycetaceae bacterium; assembly: GCA_017795105.1. Lineage (GTDB taxonomy): Bacteria > Planctomycetota > Planctomycetia > Planctomycetales > Planctomycetaceae > Rubinisphaera. The sequence goes on along the minus strand of CP051247.1, from coordinate 1,481,236 downwards.
GCGAGAGTAGGCCTGAAGCAGGGACAGACAGTGGGGATGTTCTTCCAGCAATGTGAGGTCTTCGAAATTCATACTGCAAGGGATCGGCTGCCGCCGCCCGCAGGCCCACTTCGATTCCTTCACATCGCACGTTCGTTACAACCGGCCAATCGGAATAACCGTTAAAGTCGGTCGCGTCGATCATCGCTTTTTCAGGACTGCGACCCAGTCTTCTTCAAGTTCCGACGGAGCAGGGCCGACCGTGACCGTGCCGCCGCCTTGAACCGATTGGCCATTCTGAATGGCTTCGCCTCCCGATCGGGGGTTGTGCCAGATCACGTCGAACGTTCCCTGCTCCTGAGCCAGATCGAGCTGCAGCGATCCGCCCTTACTCAGGTAGACCACGTAGAGAACACCTTCTTTGGCCAGGCAGTAGGAGTCTTTTGCTCCTTTGATCCGCTGGTCCGCCGGAGACATCTCTGTGACCGGAACCGGCAGGCTGTCGAAGATCTCCAATGCGATCCGGCCGAAGTCCCAGGAGCGAGCCCGGCTGCGAAAGTCCTGGCAGACCAGATCGTTCTCCGGCAGCTTGTAGCCGAAGTAGTACATCACGCCGCCACCGCCGGCCATCAGGTTTCCCCAAAGCGTTTGCCGGCGAATATCGTGCAGGTCGTAGGAAACGTCCTTCTCCACAGCGACGCCGGAATGCCCCTGGTAACCGGGATCGGGAGGGACGCCGAGGCTGGCGGGGTTCTGTTCATCGTTGCAGATGACCCAGTGCTTTCCGGCTTCGCGGGAACGCCGCACCCAGGTCTGCGTCCGCTCGTGCACGACAGACCATGGATTCTGAAGCGAGAGGCCGCCCAACGCGGTTTCATCGTTGAGGAACGGTTCGTAGACCCGATCCTGCTCGCGAGGGTAAGTGTGCAGCACGATCAGGTTGTCATACGGATCAATCTCGGCGAGGTAGCTGGCCATCGCTTTCTGTTGCTCGAATGTCTGGGTGTTCTCTTCGCCGAGGTTCCATTCCAGGGCGAGTAGATATCCGAAACGGCTCACGAGTTCGCGAAGATAGAGTTTGCGTTCGACGCCGGTTTCACCCGCATCCAGTGCCGTCGGAATATCTTTGGTTTTCCGCGCCGGGCCGCCGAAAAGATCGTCGTTCTCCGTTTCCTGAAGTTTGAAGTGCAGGAACAGACCGAGAGACTGAGCGTGATCGAAAACGATGCCCCACTGGTCGAGCTTGGAACAGTCGAAGTGCAGAGGTTGGTCGCGGTCCACGTACGGCCAGACATTGTCGCCATCGCCACCCGCGTTGTAGGTGAGGAACGAAAACGCGTTGCATCCGGAATCGTTAAGATAGTTCAGAGCCCCGATCAATCCCTTACCTCGATCGGACTTCCAGGTCGGATCGCCCTCGTTCCAGTCCCGACGATGCGGCTCCCAGTTCTTGAGCGGACCTTTCTTCGAACGGGACACCGTATTGTCGAAGTCGGTGAAGGCAAGCAGGGTTTCCGGGGCATCGGGACCGAACTTCAGGAACGGCGTATCTGTCTCGGCGTAGGTCAGATAACGCTGTTTGTTGTGAACCAGCCGGCCACGAGCGTAGGGGCTGTTTTCGTCAGCCGTATTCTTCCCGATGGTGAACTCGCCCTGCTGGCCGTGAAGCGAAGCGACCGGTTCGGTCTTCTCAGCCCCCTTGATGGCGGCGAGTTTTCCCTGGACGAATTCGACTTTCCACATCCATCGACCGGTTTCTGGAGCCGCGAAGTGTGCCCGCCAGATGTTTCCTCGGTCAGCCGAACTTTCTGCGGCCTGGCCGTCGGCGGCAAAGTAGCCGGGGACAACATAGCTGCTGTCGGAGTCGGCATGCCGGAACGTAACATTGAAGCGGTAGTCGCGAAACGGATTCGGATCGGTATCGGTTTCGGAACATTCGGGGCCGATGAAGGAGAGCGTCAGCTTCCGCCAGGGCTCTCGGGTCCCTTCGATCTGAGGCTCTGCCGAGGAAGCGGTGTGAACCGTTCCGGCAAGCAGCAGGAAGACGAACAGGAGTGGAGTGATAAACCGTGAGCGCACCATGAGAGAACCCTGGAAGTCGAAACGTAGCGGGAGATAGGAATTCGTGTTGAGCAGCAGATCCGTCCGATCGAACGATCAGGACGACGCTTTTTCGAGTGCGGCCATCGCAGCGGGACGGTCTTCGTAGATCGTCCAGCGATGGTCGAGCTGAGTGACATGCACCAGATCGCGCACGAACGGCTCAAGCCCGCAAAGGCAGAAACTGCCATCGCGTTTTTTCATTTCGGCTGCGATTCGCAAGACCGCTTCCACAAACAGAGAGTTCGTGTACTTCATCCCAGAGCAGTCGATGATGACGTGCTGACACCTGGCGTTTTCGCCGTCGTTCAGATCGTTCTGCAGAATTTGCCGGAAGTCGGTGGAATCGAATCGCGTCTGTTCTGAGAAGTGAAGGATCAGAACATCATTTTCACGAGAGATCGTGTAGCGGATTGGCTGATTCATGATGACACGCTCGTTAGCGAGGGGGAATTTTTGATCAGTTTAACCTGATTGCCGTGCTCGTTGAAATGAACTTCGTCCATAAATGAGCGCATCAGTAAAACTCCACGTCCGCAGGGGCGCTCTGCGAAACCTTCCGCGAAGGGGTCGGGCAGACTGTTCGGATCGAAGCCGGGGCCTTGATCGCTGATTGTGATGCTCAAACCATCGCGGAAGCTGACGTGAATTCTGACCTTTCGTTCGCAGTAAGGTTTTTCACAGCAGCGACGCTGAGCCAGTTTTTCAAACGAGCTGATGTCCTGCTCCCGCAATTTTGAGCTGACTTCGAGGTTGCCGTGGTAGTAGGCGTTCGAAAGCGCCTCGTCCACTGCCGTGGTGATCCGGAAGCAGTCGTTCTCCGAGAAGACGCCTCGAAATTCGAGGGCTTCCCTGAGTTCCTGTACGAACGCAGTGTGCAGGGTGCGATCGTTCTCCAGGACAAACGTAACTTCGACCACGCTGTTGAGCAGACGCTGATGATGCGACTTCTCCCGGGCCCGTCCCAGGAGACGGGACACCACGGCCGAGAGATCGACGGCGAGTTGTTTTTTGGGAACGTAACTGGCCGCACCCTTCATCAAAGCTTCAGCCGCAATCTTCTCGCTGCCAGCGGCGGTCATCAGGACAACGGGAATAAGCGGGAAGCGGGACTGGGCTTCCATCACCAGTTCCAGCCCATTCATATTCGGCATCTGCAGGTCGGTTACGACGACGCTGGGGTGATGCTCCTCGATGACCTGCAGTGCTTCCTGACCATCGGTTGCAGAGAGAATGGTCGAATCGGGAATCTGCTTTTCCAGCAATAGAGCGGCACGTTTCAGGTCGAACAGAGAGTCGTCGACCACCAGAATGGATGTCATGTGCAGCTCCAGGCAAACTCTGCAGAAGTACTGATCACAAGTCGTTTATATCTGCATTACAAACGGTCGTCAACGACTTTCAAAAGGGCTCGCTTCAATCGACCGCTTTTCTCTCTCAAGACTGACGAATCGTTAGAAGCAGCGCGTTTTCTGTATTCATCGCCTGCTTGTCCGGACGAAACCATTTCTCGATTTCATCAGATTTTTCATGCATATGGCGTCGAAAACTGGTATCTTCTCAGGACCTGTCTATTTGTTACGCCAATCGCTGAGTCGGTTGTATGGTGGTTTCTCTACCACTCGATGAGTTCCTCGCAGCGCTCGATCACCCGCATCTGCTGGTGTGGATCGCGGACGCTGCGTCCGGCGAACTCGTTCAGGCGAACCGCACCGCTCTCGACGCCTGGGGCGTCTCGCTGCAGGACTTGCAGGAGCAGTCGCCATGGTGGAATGCAATCATCCCTCAGGATGACTGTCCGGCATTTCGCGAGCGTTATGAAGAGGCGGACGGTCAGGTTCATAAGACTCACTTTCAGTCGAATCGCGGACGCTGTCTGTCGTTGAATCAACAGATTAAGCAGGTCGAACTGGGTGAGAAAACCTATGTGCTCGGCACCGCTTCGATCTCGGCACTTTCCGCTGATCCTCAGCCTGTCGAAGCGGCTGACTTCCGGGCCGTTTTCGAACAGTTGCCGGCCTGCCTGCTGCTCAAAGATGCAAACGGGCGACGGACGTACGCCAACAGCGAATATCTGGCGATGCGGCAACTGAAGCTTGAGCAGCTGGTCGGAAAAACCGACAGCGATTTGTTTCCGCCTGAGATCGCCGAGAAGTACGAGCAGGACGATCGGCACGTCCTCGAATCCGGAGAAGTGCTCAAGCACTGCGAGAAGGTGACCTATCCCGACGGTCGTGAAGGGTGGATTGAAACGATCAAAGCTCCGATTCTCGACAGTCGCGGGGAACCGAACGGAGTGCAGGTTCTCTTCTGGGACGTGACCGAACGTCGTCGGGTCGAAGAAGCGTTCTCGCAGGAGAACGCGCTGATGCAGTCCCTGCTGACGAACATTCCCGATTCGATTTACTTCAAAGATCGCGACAGTCGCTTCCTCCGCATCAACAAGAGCATGGCTGAGAAGTTCGGTCTGAAGTCGGCCGAAGAAGCGGCCGGGCTGAGCGACCGGGATTTCTTCACCTCCGAACATGCCGAGCAGGCGCGGCAGGACGAGATGCGGATTCTGGAAACCGGGACGCCGCTGGTCGCACATGTCGAACGGGAAACGTGGGCCGATCGCCCCGATACGTGGTGTTCGACCACGAAGATGCCGCTCCGGAACGCAAACGGCGAAGTCGTCGGAACATTCGGGATCTCCCGCGATATTACCGACCTTGTGCTGGCCGAACATGCTCTGGAACGCGAACGCGATTTGATGCAGACGCTGATGGATGGGCTGCCCGATGTCATCTTCTTCAAGGATCGACAGGGCCGGTTTACCAAAGGGAATCAGTCGCTGGCTCGCTATTTTGGAATCGATCACCCCGACGAGCTGATCGGCAAAACCGATTACGATTTCTCTCCGCCCGAACTGGCGGCCAGCTTCCAGGAGGACGACCAGAAGGTGATGCGCAGCGGCGATAAACTGATCGCCCGCGAGGAAGTCAACGAGGACAGCGACGGCAACGTCACGTACTTTCTCACCACGAAGGTGCCGATTCGGAATCCGGAAGGCGACGTTGTCGGTCTGGTCGGGATTGGACGCGATATCACCAATCTGAAGAAGGCGCAAATGGAGCTGACGAAAGCTCGCGATATCGCCGACGCCGCGAACCGGGCCAAGAGCGACTTCCTGGCCAACATGAGCCACGAGATTCGGACGCCGATGAACGCTGTCATCGGCATGACCGAATTGCTGCAGGACACCAAGCTCGATGACTCCCAGCGGGAATACCTGCGGATGGTTCGCGAGTCGGGCGAGGTTCTGCTCGAACTGATCAACGACATTCTCGATTTCTCGAAGATCGAAGCCGGCAAGTTCACACTGGATCGGATTCCCTTCGATCTGCATGAGACCCTTGGCGACACGATGAAATCGATCGCCGTGCGAGCTCATCGAAAGAAGCTCGAACTGGCGTTTCATATTTCGCCCGATGTTCCTCGCGGCATCATCGGAGACCCGGCTCGTCTGCGGCAGATTCTGGTCAACCTGGTCGGCAATGCCATCAAGTTTACCGAGAAGGGGGAAGTCCTGGTCGATGTGACGGCCGAAGAGCAGGGAGCGACCACGAAAGTCAACTTCTGTGTTCGCGATACCGGGATCGGAATTCCCGAGAACAAGCAGCGATACATTTTCGAGGCGTTCGAGCAGGTCGATGCTTCGACCACGCGTCGCTTTGGGGGAACCGGTCTGGGATTGGCTATCACCTCGCGACTCGTCGCCCTCATGGGAGGCACGATCGATCTTCGCAGTCAGCCCGCGAAGGGGAGTACGTTTACGTTCTCAGTCGACTTCGAGAAGTCGACCGACTTTGAAAGCCGGGCGATGCGGTCCACGCCGGAGAAGTTGATCGGCATGCCGGTGCTCATCGTCGATGACAACGCTACGAACCGACAGATCGTGGAAGAGATGCTTCGCGTGCGAGGCATGGAACCACACGCGGTGTCGAGTGCCGCCGAAGCTTACTGGGCCGTGAAGGACGGACAGAAGTTCGGCAAGGAATTCCCGCTGATTCTGACCGACGTCAACATGCCGGATGTCGACGGGTTTACGTTGATCGACCGAATCCGCGAGACCAGAGACATTACGCAGCCGATCATCATGGTGCTCACTTCCGGAGATCGACCGGGCGACTTCGCGAAGTGTTCCGAGCTGGGCGTTTCGGCTCATTTGATGAAGCCGGTCAAGCAGTCCGAACTGCTTGATGCCATCGGACAGGCGCTCGGAATCACGCATCTGGTCGAGCAGCCGGCTCCACTGGAGCAGAACAACGTTCGAATGCCGTCGCTGCGGATTCTGGTTGCCGAAGATGCCTACGCCAACCAGGTCCTCGCCCGTGGACTGCTCGAGAAGTGGTCGCACAAAGTGACGATCGCCGCGAACGGCCGGCAGGCGCTCGATGAAATTGAGAAAGCTCCGTACGATCTCATTCTGATGGATGTCCAGATGCCTGAGATGGACGGGATTGAGGCGACCGCACAAATCCGCGAATGTCAGGCGGCTGGTGGATTCTCGCACCTGCCCCGGAATCCGATCCCGATTGTGGCGATGACCGCGCATGCGATCAAAGGCGATCGGGAGCGATGTCTGGCCGCTGGAATGGATGGCTATGTTTCGAAGCCGATTCGGACGCCGGAACTGCGGGAAGCCATTCTGCTCTGTTTTCCTGCGACAGATCTGCCTGAAGCCGGAAACGATTCTGACGATCCTGCTCCGCCCAGTTCCGGATTTCAGCAGTTTTCGCTCGACGAGGGATTGAAGACCGTCGACGGAGATGAAGACCTGCTTAAGCTGATTATCAAGGCGTTTCTCGAGGAGTGTTCGCAGCACGAACGCGACCTGGAGCACGCACTTGCAACGGGCGACGGAGAAACGACCCGCCGGCTGACGCACCTGATCAAGGGGGTTTGCAGCAGTCTGGGAGCAGAGCGGGCCCGGGAAATTGCCAGTGAGATGGAGCAGCGATGTCTCGACGGACGGGCCGAATCCTGTTGTGAATTGCTGAACCAGCTTACCAGAGCTTTGGAAGATCTGCGGGCCGAGTTAGAGGCTTACGTTGAATTGCATTAAGCTTTTCCGAAGAATAGGGAATGAATCCGGGGCGGACCGCAGCCGAGCGTTCTTGGCTTCTCCGCTGATCCAAGATTGAAAGTTCATACGGCATCGCTGTCGGTAGCGGCGATGGTAAAGACGATAATGTACGGCGAATTGATTCCTGTGGCCGGCGGCAAGCCGGTGATCCTGAATCGCGAACGGATCGTGATTGGGCGTCATCGTTCCTGCAATCTGCGTATTGACCGCGACCGTATTGCGGACCGTCACTGCCAGTTGCTCTGGGACGATGGATTCTGGTACTTCGAACCTCTGGAGCACGACAAGGTCGGTGTCGACGATCAAGTGATCCGACAGAAGACCGTGGTGATGCCGGGCAGTATCGTCAACGTCGGTCGCTTTCGTCTTCGGCTGCAGTATTCCTCTCCGCTGCTGGCCGATCGCGAAGAGCCGCCCTCGAGTCCGAAACTCGCTGACTACATTCACCCGGCCGACACAGCCGTCTGTGAAGCCGGCGCAACACAAAAGGTTCCCATTCCCTCTGATGAGAACGATCCCGATCAGGCTCCGCCGAATGGAAACCTGATTCCGGCCGGTGGCGGGGATCCGATCGAACTGCGTCAACGGTCGATTCTCGTGGGCCGAAAACCGACCTGCGATCTGCAGATCAACAATGTGAAGGTCTCGGGCGAACACTGCCGGTTGACGTGGGAAAAAGGTCACTGGCGAATCAAAGATCTCGGCAGTACTAACGGTGTGAAGGTCAATCATGGTCCTGTCGAGGAGGAATGGGTCTTCCCCGATGACGTCATCACGATCGGCATCCTGCGGTACTCGATGAACTATACGCCGATCGGTGAAGCACCCGTCGAGCAACAGCAGACGTTTTCCAAGAGTCTGCTCGAGAAAGCCGGACTGGAAAAGCTGGCCGGTGAGAACGCGCCGAAGTGGCTCGAGGAAGACGACGAATTCAAACGTGAACGATATCAGCTGGAGTAAGCACTCTGCGAACACCTGACGGAGCGGCCAATCTGACCCCGTGTGCGTGAAGGAAAAGTGATGGCGAAGATTCTCGTTGTAGACGATTCCAAGGCCGATCGAACACTTGTCGAAGGGCTGCTGACGCGGACCGGAGCGCACGAGGTGATTCAGGCGGGCAACGGAATCGAGGCTCTCTCCCGAATGCAGACCGAGTTTGCGGATCTCGTCCTGACCGATCTCCACATGCCGCAGATGACCGGAATCGAACTGGTCCGTTCACTTCGCTTCGACTTTCCTGAGATCCCGGTCATATTGATGACCGGCCAGGGAAGCGAAGAGATCGCCGCTGAGTCGCTGAAAGCGGGAGCGGCCAGCTACATTCCGAAGCGACGGATGTCGGAGCATCTGCTCGAAATCGTACAGCAGGTGCTCTGCACGGCGCAGGGGCAGCAGTCGCGTGCCCATCTGATGCACTACATGGACGGCACGGAAACCCGCTTCCGCATTCCGAACGATCTGCGCGTCATCCGCCTGGCCGTCGATCTTGCTCTGAACATGCTGCGGTGCATGCGTCTGGCCGACGAAACCGAACGGCTACGGGTTGGCATTGGGCTGCGAGAAGCGCTGGAGAATGCCTGCTTCCGGGGAAACCTGGAGATGGATCCGACCGAGGCTACGAGCAGCCGGCGGGAAGCATTGATCAGCGAACGACGGAATCAGCGTCCCTACTGCGATCGGAAAATCGACTTCGAGATTCAAATCGACCGGGAGAACGCTCGATTTATCATTGCCGATGAAGGACCCGGCTTCGATGTCCGGCAAATGCTGAACGCAGACGACTCGATCGATCCTCGCTGCCGCGGTCTCGTTCTCATGCATTCGGTGATGGACGAAGTCGAGTTCAACGAGACTGGAAATCGTGTGACGCTCGTCAAGCATTGTGCAGCACCAGACGACGAAATGGTCTACACCGAAGACCCGCAGCCTGCCGGGACCTGATCCCGCTTCCAGTCCCGTCGAGGCGGCTCAGGCCCGCCGCGATGATTCCTCGGCATTATGCCAGTCTCCGCGAAAAATGTTCGTGCTGAGAAACCGTCTCAACGGCAGGTCAGTTCCGCTGGCGCACGCATGGTCGCCCTGCCTCTGATCCCGGTCTATTCCCTGACGGGACGACTTTTACAGTTGTGACCAAATCGGCCGTGACTATAACACACAGTAAGTCGCGGCAAGCCTGGAGGCTGCGGCTCGCTTTTCCACGGACCCATCAGTCTCTTTGTCGAGAATCCGGAACAATGATCTCAGATTTGCGGAGTCAGCCCTCCGAGCAGCAGTCCGATGTCCTGACGCCTCAGCGTTGGATGAAAAACGTCCTGCTGGCGGCCGGCTGTTACAACCTGATCTGGGGCGTTCTTGTCGTCCTCTTCCCCCTGTCTCTTCTCGGCTGGCTCGGCGTGGAGCCGATGCTCAACTATCCCGAGTTCTGGCAGGCAATCGGCATGATCGTCGGCGTGTACGGGGTGGGATATCTGATCGCCGCCTCCCATCCCTATCGCCACTGGCCAATCGTGCTCGTTGGCCTGCTGGGGAAGGTCTTCGGGCCTCTCGGTTTTGCCAGTGGAATGCTCAGCGGGCGACTGCCGGCTTCACTCGGGTGGACGATTATTACCAACGATCTGATCTGGTGGATTCCGTTCACCATCATTCTCTGGCGGGCGGCCCGGGCCAACCAGGCGGAGTATTCGATGATCCGGATCCGGCCGAAGCGGGATCAGTTCGATCCGATGACTCATGTCACCAGCCAGTTCGGACAGACTCTGCTCGAACTCTCGCGACGCCGCAATGTTCTGGTCGTCTTCCTGCGTCATTCCGGCTGCACGTTCTGTCGGCAGACGCTCGCAGATTTGGGGCGTTTGCGTTCGGAGATCGAAGCGGCCGGAACCAAAATTGCCCTCGTGCACATGGGACAGCAGGAGCCAGACGATCTTCTCGAGAAGAACAATCTGAGCGACGTCCACTGCTATCGCGATCCCTACTGCAAGCTTTACGAATCGTTCGATTTGCGGATGGGTGACTTTACCCAGTTGTTTGGTGCCAAAGTGCTCTGGGCCGGAATGCGGGCCTTCGCGGCGGGGCATCGTATTGGACGTCTGAATGGGAACGGCTTCCGGATGCCGGGCGTGTTCCTGCTGCGTGATGGCCAGGTGCTCAAGAGCTACCGACATTCCTCCGTCGCCGATCGTCCCGAGTATCTGCTCCTCGCCAGCGGCGACGAGGATGCTGCGACCGAAACCGCGACCTCATCACCGGCTTCTACGTCGCTCTGAACGAACGCCGTCGAGTTGCGAGACTCCTTCGCAGTGAGGCAATCCCAACCCGAAACGTGATTGAGGAACGGTCCACGAGGGGTGCCATGCCCACGCTCGCGTGGGCATGCCTGTCTTCATCGTGGGACGTTCCTGGAAACAGTCTTGGGGTGGCCCGTCTATCACGGGCGGGTGCTAAAGTCTTAAGAGGCTGTGCCATGGACGAGATTTCTTGGAGACCGGACGATTTCATGAGATAGGGCGCGGATGGCGCTGCCTCTTGTCGCTGGCGCGACCCGCCCACTGGGGCGAACGGGGCACCCGTCCAATCGGAACGCGGTGCGTATGGGATACGCCTGGCGAACATTTCAGCCTGCAGCCGTGGATAATTCGTTCGCAGCGACGACACATCCCAACCCGAAACGTCAGTGAGGGACCCGCATCACAGCACCCGCGCAGGATGCATGCCCACGGTCGGATGGGCATGCCGGTCTTCACTGTTGTTCGTCCCTGAATGCGAACGCAGCTGTGTACGGAAACTGCGTCCGGTCTGCTCAGCGGGTGGCTGCTTCCTGGGTTTCAAATGTATCGCGATCGGCGAGCCAGTCTTCGCGGCTGTAGTGAATGATCGACGTGTCAGTTTCCTGAATGTCGAGTCGATGCAGTTGAAAGCCGAGGTCGGTGATTTCGGTGAACAGGACGTAGGCGAGGTTCTCCACGCTCGTGGGGCGGGGCATCACCTTGAGCCGCAGGCATTCGCCCGTCCGTTCCATATGTCCCTGCAGGGTTTCATAGAGCGGATCACTCTCGTGGATGAGCATGGAGTGATCGTAATTGTCCTTGAGCAGAGGCTCGACGAGACGATCGAAGTCGCCGAACAGCGTCGAGATCGCCCCGTCCCGCTCGACTTCGAAGTGACAGACCACTCCGTAGCGATGGCCGTGGATATTGCTGCACTTATCCTGCAGCTCTTCATTACGATGAGCGGCGTAGAATTTGTAGCTCTTCTGGATAATCATCGGGATCGTCTTCAGCGATTGATCAGGGACATGACTTCGGCACGGCTCGCTTCATTGTTTTTGAAGCGTCCACGCAGGGCACTGGTGACGGTGGCACTGCCGGCTTTGCGGATGCCGCGAATCGACATGCAGGAATGCTCGGCTTCCACCACGACCGCCACGCCGACGGCTCCGAGTTCTTTTTCGACCAGATCGGCGATGGTCTGGGTCATCCGTTCCTGCACCTGCGGACGGCGGGCGACTTCTTCGACCACACGGGCCAGCTTGCTGAGACCGGTCACTTTGCCCTTCGGCAGGTAAGCAACGTGAGCAACCCCCGTGAACGGCAGCAGATGGTGTTCGCACATGCTGGAGAAGTTGATGTCGCGAACCAGGACCATCTCGTCGTAATCCTCGGGGAATGTCACGCGCAGATGGCGAGCCGGATCGGACGACAGACCAGCGAACATCTCGGCGTACATTCGGGCCACCCGGGAAGGTGTATTCAACAGCCCGGGGCGATCGGGATCTTCGCCGACAGCGGTGAGGATTGTGCGAACGGCATCTTCAATGGCGGCGAGGTCGACGTGCGATTCCACAGCTGGCGATTCCTGAACGTCAACGTCTTCGTAAATTGGATTCATAAGTCAGTGCGCGCTTTGAAAAGAGGAAACTCACGAGGATTTCCGGGGGGATTCAATCAGACGGCGTATTATAAGCGTGGCGGGGCAAGAATCCGACTGAAAAGGATCGGCCTCTTCTTTTCTAGGGAGTTGCCGCCCGACAGGCAAGCGGGAGAATCTGCACGTTTTGAACGGACACTTTCGCTGGACGCGACCGCGATCGCACTGCAGATCGGCTCGGCGGAGTCAGAGGCCCTGAGCTTCGGGGTTCAATTCGCTGAAACACTGCTTCAGCTTTTTCAGAGCCGATACCTGAATCTGGCGGACGCGTTCGCTGGAGATGCCCAGTTCCTCGGCCAGTTCGGTCAGCGTTTTTCCCGAATCCTCTTCTTCGAGCGAAAATCGATGACGAATCACGCTCTGCTCGCGGGAATCGAGACAGCGATCCATGTGATCGAAGATTCGATGGGCGGCCTGATCGGATGCGATCAATTCGTCTTCAAACTCGGAATCGGCCGAGGCAGCCGACGCGATGATGCTCTCATGCTCGCTGTGAGAAACCATCTCCCGCTTGCGATTTCGTTTGATGACCCGAAAAAAGTGCCGCTGAATCGAGTTTGTCGCGTAGGTGCTGAAGCGGAATCCCCGCAGATAATCGAACTTGTCAATCGCACCGAGCAGGATGACGTTGGCTTCGCTGACGAAATCGTCGAAGTCCGATTTGTTCGTGGCGAAGCTGCGTGCCAGGGACAGGGTGAGACGGTAACTGCACCGGGCCAGCTGGTCACGGGCGCTGCGGGCATCGATGAGATGATCTTCCGCTTCCTGCGTTTGGGCTGAGGTCCGCTCCGGCTGCTGCAGTAATTGAGCGGCCCGGTATCGCAGGTAATTCATCTTCCGAAACAGAAACGCTTCGCCCGACGGAGACAGCAAAGGATACTCGGATCCGAGGTCCGATTCGGCATCTTCCGGAGCATACATCGGCTCCGGATTCCGATAGAGCGTCGCTTCGTCGTAGGAGAGATGAGCGAATTCGTCGCTGGGGATGTAAACAATCGCGGGCAGTGGAGATGAAACGGGAGCGGCTTCACCTGCAGGTGTCTCAGCCGGGATCCGGCGATCGGGAAGCGTTGAGACCTCAGAAACCATCTCAGTTCCGTTCCAGCAAACATAGCAGTATCCGAAGTGTACTATAAAGCAAACGAAATCACCAACCAGTCGTAAACGTTCAAAACGGTCAAAATGTCTCACATTTGGCCAGTTGGTCAGTCCTGCCGTCCGCGTTCTGCCTGTTCAGTCTCGGGGGATTGTCAGGGATGTGAGCCTTCTGGCGTGCGTCGCTATCTTTGAGTGACTCTCCCCGTTACTCTCTGCGACTGTTTGGTTTCCGTCTTCCGTCTGCTGAATTCCTTCCGATGAAGTTTTTTCTGAATCTGATTCTGCTCGCTACGTTTCTGCCGCTCTCGGCAACGGTGGTTCAGGGACAGACTGACCCTGGGGTCGAGTCGGAACCGGTCCCAATTCGCTCTGACCTGCGAGATCCTGTCGAACTCTCCGGCGAAGAACTGTCGCGACGTCGCAATCTGCTCATCGGTTATTGCGCAGCGATCATTCTCGCTTCGATGATCGGCGGATATCTTCCCTCCAAAGTCAAACTGACTCATACCCGGCTGCAGTTACTCATGAGTTTTGTCGGCGGGCTGATGCTCGGTGTTGCTCTGTTTCACCTCCTGCTCCATGCCGTGCTCGACAGCCCCCGAGAAGAACTGCCGCAGGTGATGACCGGCGTCGGACTGGGCATCATGCTGATGTTCCTGCTGTTGAGGGCGTTTCACTTTCATCAGCACGATCTTTCCGCCGAATCGGTCGCTGCACCTGAGATTCTGCCGGAACTCGGCTGCGTTGAGCTGCCGGGCCACGACCATGGTCATGACGACGGCCATCATCACGCTCACGGTCACAGTCATGGGCATTCGCATGACGGGGAATCTCCGTCGCGACGTCGCTTTTCCTGGATCGGTATCGCTCTTGGCCTGGGGCTGCATTCGGTGATGGACGGCGTGGCCCTGGCGGCCAGCTGTCTGCGAGCTCCGACGTCGAGCGGAGAAGCCGCACTCTGGGGCCTGGGGACATTTCTGGCGGTTCTGCTGCACAAACCACTCGATGCGGTTTCGATTACCACGGTCATGGCCGCGACCGGCTGGAGTCGAACTGTCTGCACGACGGTGAACATTTCTTTTGCCGTGATGTGTCCAGTGGGGGCGGCTCTCGCGTGGTGGGGATTGCTGGGAACTCACAGTCATGTCCTGCTGATTTCGTATCTGCTGGCATTCTCGGCTGGAGTCTTCCTCTGTATTTCACTCAGCGATCTGCTGCCCGAGATGCAGTTTCATGCTCACAACCAGTGGGGGTTGACGCTGTCGCTGTTCGCCGGATTACTTCTGGCATGGGGACTGATGTTCCTGGAGCCTGTCCATTCCTTGTGAACATTGCCCGTTGCTGCCCGGGGTCGTGAAAAGTCTCGGGTTTGCAGCAAATCCCCAGACCCATTAAATTTCAGGAGTTACGGGACACGCAGGGACGCGTACGCGTGGTCTGACATTCAGTGCTGACCCTCTCTTTTTTCTGTCGTCGGATGGAACGATGCCTCGATTGACCCAATCGGATCTGAGTAATCTCAATCACAACTTTGAAGAACGCACGCCTCAAGAGCTGATCCGCTGGGCGGCGATGACCTTTGGCGACCGCGTGACCGCACTTTCGGCCATGCAGCAGTCGGGTAATGTGATCGCTCACATGATCTCGGAACTGCGACTGAAGATCCCCGTGCTCTTCGTCGATACCGGCGTGATGTTTCAGGAAACTCTCGAAACCCGCGATCGACTGGCTTCGGAATACGGCCTCGAAATCCGCACGCTCACCCCCGAGTTGACCATGGCGGAGCAGACCGAGAAACACGGTGTGCTCTATCTGTCTCCCGAAGGACAGGAGAAGTGCTGCCACATGCGAAAGGTGGAGCCGCTGCAGCAGATTGCCGGTCAGTACAGCGGCATCGTGAGCAGTCTGCGTCGCGCCGATGGCGGACGTCGCGGCAATAATCCGATTCTGACCATCGACGTCGAAATGAACGCCGTCCGCATCAACCCGCTCGCGAACTTCACCGACGAGCAGATGCAGCATTACATTGAACAGCACAAGGTCATTACCAACCCGCTGCATGCTCAGGGTTACGCCACGATCGGCTGCAATCGCTGCACCACTCCGGTGATGCCGGGCGAACCGAAGCGGGCAGGCCGCTGGCGACATCTCGGTCCCTGGTCGATGTACTGCGGCATCAACCCGACCGACGTCAACGACCCGACACATAACTACATCGAACTTCCTCAGGAGGAAGTCGACCGGATCCTGGGAATCGAAAACGACTTCATGATCTGATCCTCGCCCGCTTCCAGAGCCGCGATGGCGATCACTTGTCCGATTCCCAGCCACACTGAAACGAAACTCTAAAACTGAATTGAGTTGTCATGAGCAAGAATTACCGCGGCGATGTCGATGCCGCCACTTCCGATCTCGATTTCGAAAAGAACTCCTATCAAATCGAATTTGAGACGACTCTCGGCAAGATCCTGCTGGATATGTGGCCCGACGTGGCTCCGGAGCACTGCCGCAATATCCTCGGACTGACGCGAGTCGGCTTCTACGACGGCATCATTGCTCACCGTGTCATTCCTGGTTTCGTGGTCCAGATCGGATGCCCGAACGGCACCGGCACCGGCGGCCCGGGCTACACCATCAAGCAGGAATTCAACGACAAGCCGCACGAAGCCGGTGTTCTGTCGATGGCCCGCACCAGCGATCCGAACTCGGCTGGTTCGCAGTTCTTCATCTGCCTGGATCGCGTGCCGCACCTCGACAACCAGTACACCGTGTTCGGCAAAACGGCTGATCAGGGCTCGCTCGATGTCGTCCTGAAAATCGGCGGCGTGAAGACCAACGCCAGCGACAAGCCGCTCGAAGACGTAAAGATCAACAGCAGCCGCGTGATCGAAAACGCGAAGTAATCGACGACGACGGAAGACAAAGCCCGGCGAGAATCCCCGCCGGGCTTTTTTTCTTGCGCGGTTCAATAACCGGGTGGCCCGTCCGTCCGCCGACGGGCGGATGACGAAGTCACAAGAGGCCGCGCCATGTGCGAGGTCGATTCATTCAGCGTGAGATTTCCCTCAAAGAACCTGCATGGCGCAGCCTCTTGTCGCTGGGAATGCGGGACTTACAGCAACGAGAGTTTTCTGGGTAGCCCCGGTTGCTCCGCTACCGGGGCCGACGCAGTCGGCAGGAGGTTGCAACGATCGACTCAAACTGGGAACGTATCGACTGAACTCTTGTGGCTTTGCCACGTCGGTTGAATTAACCGGGGCTACCCCAAAGTCGTTCATTCAAAACCCTCCGAGCAATAAATCCCACGTTCCGCGCGAGCCAGCCGTATGCCAGCCGGGCCACCCGAATTTCTCGGTGGATCTCCGGCCCGTTTGCTCCGAATTTCCAGCCGCTCAGTTTGGAATGTGAAACTTCGTGAGGTAGGATGCTTTCATAGACTGGTCAAAGTGCGCCGAATTGGCAGCGCTGATGGAGCGTCTTATCAACACCCGATCGGAAGCAGGATAATGCAGAGAAGTTCGATTCTATGGATTCTGACCGTTCTCGCGGTTCCGTTTGTCACGGTCTTTGGCGACCGGGCGACCGTTCTGTTGCAGGAAAAGCCTGTCGCGGAAACCAAGGCTGAAGCTGACCCGCCCAAACAGCAGGATAAGAAGCCCCAGTCGAAGGCAGAGAAGAAACCGGACGAGAAGAGCCAGGCGACCCCGGCGGATCTCAGCTGGATGCCCAAAGAAGAAACGGGCGTCTTCCGATTCCTGAAAGAACATCCCGAAGCCGACGGGCGGGGTACGGTCGTCGCGATCTTCGACACCGGCCTCGATCCCGGAGCCGTGGGATTGCAGACCTGTCCGGACGGCAGCCCGAAAGTCATCGATATCGTCGATGGCACCGGCAGCGGCGACGTTGAACTCAAAGACCCCGTCAAAGCCGAAGGGGGCCAACTGACTGGTCTGACCGGCCGCACGCTGAAAGTTTCCGACAAGTGGAAGAACCCCAAAGGGGAGTACCGTCTTGGCATGAAGCTCGGCTATGAGCTGTTTCCTTCGGAGCTTGTCAGTGTGATCAAAGCGGAACGCGAAGAGCAGTTCCGCCGGGCCCAGCACAAGCATCGTACGGAACTGGCCCGCAAGCTGGCCGCCTTCAAAGATGCGAACCCCAAGCCCGATGATGCCAAAAAGGGCGAGCAGAAAGAACTCGAAGCTCAGGTCGAGCTGATCGACGAGATGCTCAAGAGCTATTCCGATCCCGGGCCGATCTACGATTGCGTCGTCTTCCACGATGGCGAGCACTATCAGGCCGTCGTCGATACCGATGAAGATGGCGATCTGGCTGAAGAAAAGGTGATGACCAACTTCCGCGTGAATCGCGAGTACGGCACCTTCGCTGATCCGATCAACATGAACTTCGGCGTGAACCTGTACGAAGACGGCAAGGTGCTGTCGATCGTTTGCGACACCGGAGCCCACGGCACGCACGTGGCCGGTATTGTCGCCGCCTACTTCCCGGAGAATCCGGAATGGAACGGCGTCGCACCCGGTGCTCAAATCGTTTCGGTCAAGATCGGTGATACCCGTCTCGATGGCATGGAAAGCGGTCCCGGTCTCGTCCGTGGTCTGCAGACGGTGCTGGAAAACAAGTGCGACCTGATCAACATGAGCTACGGCGAACCTTCGCGGACGCCGAATTCCGGTCGCGTGGCGGAACTCTACAGCGAGATCGTGACCGATCACGACGTGATCTTCGTTTCGAGTGCCGGCAACGCCGGTCCCGCTCTGACGACTGTTGGAGCGCCGGGCGGAACGACCTCGGCTATTCTGGGCGTCGGAGCTTACCTGTCTCCGCAGATGATGCGGTCGGAGTATTCGATCCGCGAATCACTCCCCGGTTTGCCTTACACCTGGACCTCTCGCGGCCCGACCGCGGATGGCGATATGGGCGTTGATATCTACGCTCCGGGTGGAGCCATTGCTCCTGTGCCGCTGTGGACCCGTCAGGTCAACCAGCAGATGAATGGAACCTCAATGGCGTCGCCGAATGCCTGCGGCAACATTGCGCTGCTGCTCTCGGCTGCCAAGCAGAACAAACTGAAATACAATCCGTTCTCGGTTCGCAAGGCGATTCAGAACTCCGCCGAAGCGGTGCACGGCGATGAAGTCTTCGCTGCGGGCCCGGGACTGATTCAGGTCGACAAGGCCTGGAACTTCCTGCAGTCACACGCCGATCAGGCGGGGCAGCGAATCAACTTTGGCATCTCAATTCCCTCACTGCACAACGCGCGTGGAGTTTATCTGCGGGAGCCGCATCAGACTGAGCGGGTTGCCTCGTACCGCGTAACGATTACGCCTGAGTTTCCGGAAGGGACGTCGATCGAAGATCGTCTCGGCGTGAACCTGTACTGCAAACTCAAGACCACAGCCGAGTGGGTGACCTCGGGCGATCTGCTGCACCTCAACCACGGTGGAAACCGTTTCGAGATCGAAGTCGATCCGACCGAACTTGAGCCGGGTGTCCACTTCGCCGAAGTGATGGCTTACCCGGCCGATGGTGACGAGTCGACGATCCTGTTCCGCGTGCCGGTCACGGTTGTCGTTCCGATTCGCGACGCCGAGATCGAAGAAAACAATTTCTCGATGTCCTTTGAAGGCGAATTCGCCCCCGGACAGATTCAGCGACACTTCTTCGACGTTCCCTCCGGGGCCACCTGGGCGGAAGTCAAAATGAAGGTCGTCGATACGCCGGATGTCAAGTTCTTCCGCCTGCATACACTGCAGTTGATCGACGGGCAGGACTTCGAAGAAGCCGAGTCGGGCACGTACTTCCAGCTGATTCCGGAAGTCGAAACCGTGCACGCATTCCCGGTTGTCGGGGAGCGGACACTGGAAGTCACGCTCGGTCAGTACTGGTCCATCCTCGGTAACAGCACGCTCGAATACAGCGTTCACTTCCACGGCCTGCAGCCCGACGATGCGTCGCTGACGCTCTTCTCAGGACAGGGGACGACCGAAGTCACTGTCTCCAATGAACTGCTTACCGAGAAGGTCTCGCCGGAAGGAAGCCTGACCGACTGGCGGACGATCGTTGAACCGAAATCAAGCGAGATTCGAGCCCTGTCGGCCGATCGTGATACGCTGCCGAACGGCAAGACGGCTTATGAACTCAAGTTGACCTACGAGTTCAAGCAGGATTCCAAAGGGCGGGCGACTCTGCACATCCTGCCGTGGGAAGATCTCCTCTACGATTCGCAGGTCGGCCCCTTTGTGTACGGCGTCTTCGACAGCAACGGCCAGCGAGTCGCTACAAACGACATGTTCCCGGATGCCGCGACGTTCGAAAAAGGAACCTACAAGGTCGAAGTGATCACGCAGCATGCCGACTACGATACGCTCAGTGAGTATGAAAAGACTCCGCTGACGATCGTGCGGCCGCTCTCTTCGCCAATTTCCCTGAAGTTCTGGTCCTCGCCGGCGACAGCCGCCACGGGCGACGCCCATCCGGTCGGCGGAGTCCTGCCGTCTGACGACGCGTTGACGTTCTTCGTCGCCGAACCTTCGGCCAGTTCGCTGCCGAAGCAGATGAAGTCTGGCGATTCGCTGCACGGTTCGATCAAGTACTCTGGCGAAGACGGAGCGGCGACGCATTACACCGTTCGCTTCTTCTATTCCAAGCCGGAAGAATCGAGTTCGACTGCGTCGAGCTCGGATAAGAAGTCGCTGGAAGACAAGATCCGCGATCTGCGTCTGGCTCATCTGAAAACACTCGATCCGACGAGCGACGAATTCAAGAAGTTGCAGGAAGAACTGCAGACTGAGAAAGCCGATGATCCGCAGCCGCTGATCACCGCCCTCGAGAAGCTCGATTCCGACGACAAGCGGAAAGAACGCCTCGAAGCAGTCATTGCCGCGGCTGACAAAGTGATTGCCAGCATCGATCAGGACAAACTGGCTGCCCAACTGGGCCGCCGAGTTCCTGAAGACGACAAGGAAGCCAGGAAGGCCCACGACGAAGCCGAAAAGCAGAAAAAGCAGCTCGTCGATGCCCTGTATCGCAAGGCTCGGGCGATTGCTTACCGCGAATTGCCGGATGTCGTGGAGAAGACTCCGATCGCCGATCAGGCGGCTCAGGACAAGGCCTTCGACGAGGCTCTGAAGGCGCTGTCAGTCTGGGTTGATCCGAGTGAGAAGGATTATTTCCTGCTGACCGTCCGCAAAGAACGCCGAAAGGGACACTATGCCCAGGCGATTCAGCTGCTGAATAAGCAGATCAACAGCGAGGCTCCCTTCCTGTACTACAAGAAGCGGCTCGACATGTTTGGCCAGCTCGAATGGAAAGCATGGCAGGACTGGCAGCAGAAACAGCTGCTGATTCAGTTCCCGGAAAAACAGCCGCCCTACGACTCGAAAGAGGACTGATCCCGTCGAATTCAGAGTGGGAAAGGCTGGCACGTCTCGAATTTCGGGGCGTGCCAGTCCTGTTTTTTGAGCCGACTTTTCTCGGTCATTCTGTTCAGTAGAGCCAATCAATGACTGACAGATGGTCCAAAATTGTGTAAGCTGATGTTGATATGTTGACCCCGATTCCCCAGATCGGCGGTCCACGCACATATTCCTGCCCGACGTCATTTCCTTCCAAAACGACCCGGAGTCTGCAGATGCGAATTTGTCAGATTGTCCGCACCTCGCTGCTGATGGCCGCCTGGTGTGCTCTTTCTTCTTTTGGATTGCTCGCTGCGGAGCCAGCCAGCTATCCCGATCAGATTCTTTCCAGCAAGCCTGTTCTCTATTTCCAGATGGACGCGGTTGATGGGAAGATTCCTTCGACCGGGACCGCGGAAGGACTGGTGGCCTCTCCCGTTGGAGAAGTGAAGCTCAATGCCGAAGGACCCCGAACAAAGGCTTATCCGCTATTTTCGCAGTCGAATCAGGCGGTTCATCTGTCGCGTGGGAAACAGTATCTCCGTATCGACGACCCAATCGGCGACAGCCCGCTGAAGTTCACCAACGGAGACTCGATCACGATCGAAGCCTGGGTGAAGCCGTCCGGCGACATTGCTCCCTCTTTCCCATACATCATCGGGAAGGGACGCACTCAGACGCCGGGATTCAATTCGAACAATCAGAACTATGCACTGCGTCTTGATACCCGCAACGGAGCCGCTCCGCTGAGCTTCCTGTTCTTTACGGAAGGAATGCTCAAAGGAGGCTCGACCTCGGAGTTCGCCCATCGCTGGACCAGTAAGGCCTCGGTGCCGCGGGATGAGGAATGGCATCACGTCGCCGTGAGCTACAAGTTCGGCGATCCCAAATCGATCAAGGGTTACATCGACGGCGAGCCGACCAGCGGCACCTGGGACATGGGTGGCGAGACCACGGAACCGCCGATCGTCGATGATGACGACGTTTGGATCGGCGCTTCCATGGGCGGCTCGAACGCCTTCACCGGCGGACTCGATGAAGTTGCCATTCATCGCGCGATCATTCCGGCTGAGCAAATCTCTGACCGATTCCGTCATAACGCTGTCAACTATCTGCAGCTCATGGTCGAAGACACTCTTCAGAACGCGCCGAGCGATCGTGTGAATGTTGACATTTACGAGCGGATCGGCGAATCCCGCAGCTGGAAGATCAGTCCGAAGCATAAGCTTCCGGTCTGGAACACCGACGCATTCGTGTTGACAAAGCTGCCCCGCAAATACAACAAACGCGGCATCATCGAAGACCGACCGACGCCGAGTCTGGTGCACCTCTACAGCCGCGTCACGTTGCCGGCTGGGCAGCATGAACTGATTCTGCGTTCGCTCAACTCGGCTCGTCTCTATATCGATGGCAAGCTGATTAAAGAGACGCCGTTCATGGGGCTGAATTCTTCGGCTCACGGCGAGATGCACGAGATCGGCACCTCCGAGAACGGAGAACTGAGCTGTCCGGCTGCTCATTCCGATATTCGCGTGACCTTCGCGTCGGACGGCAAGCCGCACGTCTTCTCCTGGATGATGATCTCCGGCCACAAGAATCTGCCGATGGAACTGGGCGAACTGACCGTCGCGGTCGGTACCCCGGAAGCCGGTTACAAACTGCTGGGACCAGATCTGAAATGGTCCTACGACGATGCCGGCTGGATTGCCTTCACTGAACGCGAGCGGCAGCGTCGTATCGAATGGAATGCACGGCTGCGAGCCGAAGTTTCCGCTGAGGAAAAAGCCTACTGGAAAGAACGTCACGCTCAGGTTCGTGCCTGGGTCGATCGTCAGGATCGACCGGACATCCCCGAAGTCGCGGGAGTGGACCACCCGATCGACCGGTTTATCCAGTCCGCTCTGAAAGAGCAGGAAATGGAACCGACGGCGGTCGTCGATGACTACACCTTCCTGCGAAGGCTGTCGCTCGATGTGATCGGCACCAATCCGACTCCGGAGCAGATCGAAGCCTTCTTCAACGATCCGGCAGAGCATCGTCGCGAGTACGCCATTGAGCGGATGCTGAATGAACCAGGCTGGGCCGACCATTGGGTCAGCTACTGGCAGGACGTGCTCGCTGAGAACCCCGGCCTGACGAAGCCGCGGTTGAACAACTCCGGACCCTTCCGCTGGTATCTGCACGATGCGTTTTCGGACAATCGCTCGTTCGATCGCATGGTGACGGAACTCGTTCTGATGGAAGGCAGCAAGTGGAACGGCGGAACAGCCGGCTTTGCTGTTGCCTCGAACAACGATGTTCCCATGGCGGCCAAGGCGCATGTGATCGGCACCGCGTTTCTCGGCGTCGAAATGAAATGTGCCCGCTGTCACGATGCTCCGTATCACGAATCGCTGCAGCGGGACCTGTTCAGCATGGCTGCCATGTTGCAGGGAAAACCGGTCGCGGTTCCAAAGTCGAGCAGTATCAATGTCAGTCCAGAAGAGCTGGCGAAGATGTCGGTGAAAGTCACTCTTCGTCCTGGCGAGCAGATCGCGCCGTCCTGGCCATTTGAAGAACTGATCGCTCCGCAGCCGTCCGATGAACTGCAGTTCGTTCGTAACTCGAGCAACTCCCGCGAGGTGCTCGCCGGCATGTTGACGCATCCGGAAAATGAACGCTTTGCACAGGTCGTTGTGAACCGTGTCTGGAAGCGGCTGATCGGTTACGGAATTGTCGAGCCGGCTGAAGACTGGGAAACCGGCGAAGCTTCGCATCCTGAAATGCTGCAGTGGCTGGCTCAGGAGTTCGTCCGCGAGGGCTACGACCTGAAGAAGCTGACGCAGTTGATTCTCACGTCCGAGCTCTATCAGCGGGAAGCGATCTCCGGTCAGTACGACGCCCAGATGGCCTTTGCCGGCCCGACTCGTCGACAGATCACGGCTGAGCAACTGGTCGACAGTGTGTTTGGTGCCGTGGGCAAAGAACTGCCGGCCGAACGACTGACTTACAATTCCGACGGGCGTCAGTCCGAAGTGAACTTCATCGATCTCGGAACGCCGCGGCGGGCCTGGGAACTGGTCGCGATCAGCAATGAACGCGAACGGCCTTCGATGGCTCTGCCGATGGCCCAGGGGCTGGTCGATGTGATGTCGGCCTACAACTGGCGAAGTGAACGTCAGGATCCGGTGACCGATCGCGAATCGACCGTGACACCGCTTCAGCCGATGGCCCTGGCTAATGGAACTGCCCTGAATCGTGCGGTTGATCTTTCCGAGAATGGGGAACTCGTGGACGTCTGCCTTGATGCGGGTTCCGTTGAGGAACTGGTCGAGAGTCTCTACCTGCGAATCCTGACCCGCAAACCGACGGCAGACGAACTGGCGGCCTTCCGCGAGTTGCTGCAGCCCGGTTTCGAGTCTCGCAAAACGGATGTCAAAGACGCTCCCGAACCGAAGCTGTTCCGCTCTCCACTCACGTGGACTGCTCACTTCGATCCGGATGCTTCGCTTGAAGGAATCCGTCAGGCCGAAGAGGCTGCCAAGGGAGATCCGCCGACAAAGCGGCTCGATCCGGAATGGCGGCAGCGTGTCGAGGATGGTCTCTGGGCTCTGTTGAACTCCCCGGAGTTCCAGTTCATCCCGTAACGCGACTTTCGACTTTGACCAACTCCCATTGAATCCAACGGTGACGGTAAACCGATAAGGACATAATCATGTTGAATCGTCGAGACGTTCTGAAAGCGACCGCGGCTTCGGCTGCCGGGTCCATGCTTCTTCCCGGAATCGGGCGAGCCGAAGAGCACGCCGCAAAGCTGGGCAAAGCCGAGCACTGCATCATGATGTGGCTCGGTGGTGGTCCGGCTCAGATGGATACCTTCGATCCCAAGCGGGTTTCGAAGGATGGCCTCAAAGATCCCGGCTCGGCTTATCCGGCAATCGATACCGTCGTTCCCGGCGTGCAGCTCTGCGAGCATCTGCCGCGGATGGCGAAGCTGATGGATCGCTGCACGGCAGTTCGATCGCTCAACCACGATGAGATCGACGAGCATGCGGCTGCGTCCTACCGGATGCATATTGGACGTCCGACGAGCGGCACCGTCGTTTACCCGTCGATGGGTTCGGTCATCGTCAATCAGAAGGGAAGCCTTTCCGAAAAGGTTCCCGATTATGTCCTCATGGGGCATCCTTCGCCGGGCCGCCAGCCGGGCTTCCTCGGACCAGAGAACGGGTTCGTCTATCTGACGGACACCGGTTCGGGACCGAAGGGATTGTCGCGTCCGCCACGCATTACCGATATGCGACAGAGCCGCCGCGAAGAGTTGCTCGCCAGTCTGAGCAAGAAGTTCGAGAAGTCGCACGCCGATGAAGCTGTCGTTCAGGCGTATCTGTCGGCGACGAAGAAGGGCTTCGATCTGGCCGGTCCGGAGTTTATGTCAGTGTTCGAGCTCGATCGCGAGAGCGATGACGTTCGCAACGCTTACGGCGAAGAGTTCGGCCAGCGGTGTCTGCTGGCCCGTCGTTTGATCGAACGCGGTACCCGCTTTGTGGAAGTCTCGTTCAACCTGACCTTCGTGAACGGCACCGGCTGGGATACACACCAGGAAGGCCAGGCCGGGCAGCATCTGCTCATCGACAGTCTCGACAAGGCGTTCTCGGCTCTCGTGGCTGACCTAGAGAAGAGCAAGCTGCTCGACAAGACGCTGATCATCATTTGCGGCGAATTCGGTCGTCCGGCCAGCTTCGATTCGAAGGGGGGCCGCGGTCACCATTCGAAAGCCTTCAGCGGTCTGCTGGCTGGGGGTGGGCTGAGCCACTGTGGAGCAATCGGTGTGACCGACGAACTCGCCCAGGAAATCGTCGATGGTCCACGGGTGAGCGTGCCGGACTGGTTCGCAACCATCTTCTCGGCGATGGGCGTCGATCCCTCGCACGAGCTGTACGCTGGCGACCGTCCCGTGCCGATTACCGACAGCGGACGGCCCATCGCGAAACTGTTTGCGTAAGCTGAGATAGCCGAAGAGAGTCCGACGAAGTGATGTCGCTTGAGAACTATGACGTCATTCTCGTCGGACAGGGGCTGGCCGGCAGCTGCCTTGCCTGGCGGCTGCTGGAACGCGGTCAGCGAATTCTCGTGATCGATCGGGATGAGGCGGTCACCTCTTCGAAGATCGCCGCCGGCCTGATGACGCCGATCGTGGGGCAGCGTTTCACGCTCAGCTGGCGGTTCAGCGAGTTTCATGATGCAGCACTTCCGTTCTATCGCGGACTGGAAGACCGCTCTGGAAGTCAACTGCTGCGGAGTCGCCGCTACGTTCGCGTGTTTCGGGATGAACAGGAACGCGACCGCTGCGAATCCCGGTTGCCTGAGATGCCGGCTGCTCTGGGCGCACATCTTTTTCCCGCAGGTGCCGATGAACTCGGATCATTTCACGCGCCTTGGGGCGGCTTCTACTTGCCTGAAGTGATGCAACTCGATGCCGCCACATTTCTGAAGGTCACGCGGAATCATCTGGAAGAGCGGTCGTGCTTTCGAGCCGGCCAACTTCAACACGATGAACCAATGCAACACGACGACGATGGAGTCTCGCTTCCTCGTTTCGGCGTCCGTGCATCGCGGGTGATCTACTGTGGTGGAGCCGATGATCGCTTCGTGCCCCGTTTTACCGCTCTCAAGTTTTTGCCTGCCAAAGGAGAGATCCTTTCCGTCAAAACGTCGGTGTTCAGCGTAGATACGATTCTCAGCAGCGGAATCTGGCTGGCTCCTTCCGGTCCAGACACATACCGGCTCGGGGCGACGTATGATTCGCAGAATCTGAATCAGCACCCGACCGAAGGTGGCAGGAAATGGCTGCTGGGACGACTGGGTGAGTTGGTGAGCGACTCTGCGGTCGAGGTCGTCGACCATCAGGCGGCGGTACGGCCGGCTCTCGATGATCAGAAACCGATACTGGGGCTATGCCCGAGCGAGCCGCGT
Organism: Planctomycetaceae bacterium; assembly: GCA_017795105.1. Classification (GTDB taxonomy): domain Bacteria; phylum Planctomycetota; class Planctomycetia; order Planctomycetales; family Planctomycetaceae; genus Rubinisphaera. Next base: position 1,454,638 of record CP051247.1, on the reverse strand, counting down.
ATTGGGATCTTCAATGGGCTGGGCTCGAAAGGTTCTCTGCAGGCTCCGTGGCTGGCAGAGCATTTTGTTTTTCATCTGCTCGATGGAACGCCGTTGATTCCCGAGGTCGTCTGGCGGGGGAACAACTGATGCTTAAGTTGACCGAACTGGCCCACGAGGCTGTACGGGCTGTTGTTCGTGCCGGCGAAACCGTGGTCGATGCCACCTGCGGCAATGGGCACGACACGCTGTTTCTCGCTGAACTCGTCGGGGCGGACGGCGTCGTGCACGCGTTCGATGTGCAGCAGGAGGCGATTGAGCAGACGCGAGATCGAATCATTGCCTCGGGCCATGAACAGGTTCAGCTGCATCACCGCAGTCATGCCGAGCTGGAAGAAGTGCTTCCAGAAGCAGGGGCCCCGTTGATCGCTGCGATGATGTTCAACCTCGGTTATTTGCCCGGGGGAGATCACGCGTTGACGACGGAACCGCAGGCGACGCTGACTGCGTTGCGGACCGGTACGGAGATGTTGAGGCCGGACGGAGTGATCACGGTTTTGGCGTATGTGGGCCATCCCGGCGGCATGGATGAAGCGACTGAGGTTGAGCAGTTTCTGGAAACGCTGGGGGCTGGCTTCGAGGTTCAACTGCGAAAGAATGAGTCGCCCGTGAGTCCACGGCTGTGGATTGTCAGGAAGTAACGCTGAAGCACCATTTGCTGGGATAGCGCAGCGTATCCCAGCAAATGCGCGTTCATACTGGGGTACGGCTTTGCCTAACCTTGAGCGCATAGGAGCAGACTCCCCTCGGCAGGGGTGGCCCCGAAAGATTCTTTCGGGGCGGCGCAGCCGTGGGAGAACGGGATTTTGCGGTGGTATTCCCTGAACCGGTGAAACGTGGTAGCGCTGCGGCACTCGGTTGGTATATTCTGTCAAACGGCGTCCTCCTACGGCTTCGCCGCCCTGATAGCAGAGCTATCACGGTCACCCGGGAAAAACTGTAATAGGGACGCTAAGGACAGGCCTCTTGTTGCGTTGCAACACAGAGATGAATCTCTGTGTCACCCTTTTCTGTCCTCGAACGGAAAAGAGGATGCGACTCGGTGAATCGCATCCTCTTCTTCTAAGCGTGGGCGACGTGATCAGTCGAGTTTCTTCAGGTGGATGTCGCGGAGCTGGAAGGGGAGCCCGTGGTCCTGGAAGCCGATGTAGCCGGATTTAGGACGGGTGGCGAGCGGGCCTTCCGACAGGTCGACTTTGTTGACGACTTTGCCGTTCAGTTTGACGGTCAACTGGTCATCGACGCAGCGAATTTCAAAGTGGTTCCATTCGCCTGCGGGCTTGGCCGCATTGGCGGAGGGCGGAATCCTGGGGATGACGCCGCCGGAGGTGTGGTCGGTCAGTTTGTCCTGACCATGAGAGTCGTAGATCTGCACTTCGATCCCCTGCGAAACGGGATCGTCGCGATCGGCGACATGGAAGTAGAAGCCGCTGTTGCCCTTGGGCTGGGTCTTGTAGTCGAACTTCACTTCGAAGTTGCGAGCCTGATCGTTCAGCCACAGGTAGGCATCGTATCGCTTCCAGCCCGATTCGCCGGGTCGCGGTTCGAGGGTGACGACCCCCTCATCATTGATGCTCCAGTTGCCGGTCGTGGTCCAGTGTTTGTCGAGCTGATTGTTCGGCAGCAGGTCGACCCACTGGTCTTTCGATTCCGCCTGGACCGGCGAGCAGAGGAGCAGTGCTCCGCAGAGAAACAGCATGCAAATTCTCATTGTGAATCCTGTCAGAGTTAAAGGTGTTCGGAAGAGACGGGAACAATTCGAGCCGATTTCAATTGTGCGGATATGGATCGGCGTGGATTGATCTGTTCCACCCGGCTAGACTATCGCAGTGAACAAAGTCTGTAAAGAAAGTGGTCTCTCTCCCTCCTGTGCAGCCGAGGAGTCGTTTCGATGGCAATGCGCAAAGGCGAACGGCGAGTCAAAGGAAGTCAGGATAGTGGGCACTGCGGTGGACCAGTGTTGCGGCGGTCGTTTCTGCAAGCCGGAGCCCTCGGCGTGGCCGGCTTCGGCCTGACGGATCTGCTGCGGCTGAAGGCTCGAGCAGGCGAGACGGTGGGGCCCGATCATCCCGCGGTCATCTTCGTCTGGCTGCCCGGCGGGCCGCCGCATATGGAGATGTACGACATGAAGCCGGACGCTCCGAGCGATTATCGCGGAGCCTACTGGCCGATCAAAACGAATGTTTCCGGACTGGAAGTTTGCGAGCACATGCCGCTGCACGCGAAATGTGCCGACCGCTATACCATTATCCGCTCGATTGCACACGAGTTTGCCGACCATGGGGGTGGCCACAAACGTTTTCTCACGGGACGGGATCCGAAAGCCCCGGCTGGCTTCGTGAATGACGCCCCCATGGTGGGATCGATAGTCGCCAAGTCGTTCGAGCATCGGAATACGGGATTGCCGAATTACGTTTCCGGGACCGATGCTGGTCGGGCCGGCGTTGATACTTACAGCTTCGGGGCGGCGTATCTCGGCTCGACCTATGTGCCGTACAATGTCCCGGGCGATCCAAGCGCGGACGATTTCCACGTAAAGAATCTTTCGATCGACAAGGCGGTCTCGGACCGACTCAGCGATCGCAGCACGCTGTTATCCAGTCTCGATGGATTGCGTCGGGAGATTGATTGCAGCGGAATGATGAACTCGATGGACCGTTTCAATCAGCAGGCGGTCAACATGTTAACCAGTGATAAGGCGGCTCGCGCGTTCGATCTTACGCAGGAAACAGACGCGGTTCGTGAGCGTTACGGAATGCATGCGTGGGGGCAGCGGGCCTTGCTGGCCCGGCGGCTGGTCGAAGCCGGCTGCACGTTCGTGACGATGGTGATGGAGAAGCCGTATCAGTCTGGAGTCCCCTGGCTGAAGAATGGGACTTACAACTGGGATTCTCATGCGGTGAATTGCCATCTGTTCGACGATGGAAAGATCCGCCTGCCGATCTACGACCGAGCCGTCACGGCTCTCGTGGAAGATCTGCATGCTCGGGGACTCGATCAACGGGTTTTGCTTGTCGTCACAGGTGAATTTGGTCGGACGCCGCGAATCAGTTACCGACCGGGGACGCAGACGGGAGTCGAACAGCCGGGCCGCGATCACTGGCCTCAGGCGATGTCGATGCTTCTTTCCGGAGGCGGCTTGAAGATGGGGCAGGTGATTGGTTCCACAAATTCCAAAGGCGAACATCCTCAGGATCGTCCGCTGACGCCGAACGATCTGTGGGCCACGGTGTATCGCCATCTCGGAATCGACTATACGCAGTCGCTGATTGATTTCACCGGGCGTCCAATGCCGATTTTGCCGGACGGTGAGCCAATCGCCGAGCTGTTGTAGGTTTCGATCATCTGCGGGAGGATGTTTGACGGCCTTAACAGTTGTCCGTATGCTCTGCTGATCTGGTGAATCACATCATCGACGATTGCTTCGCTTCTAGAGAGCGATCGAATCTCTGCCACATCCACCGAACTTTCCGCGACCAGCAGACCGTTTGGACCAGCATGCGCAGATTCCGCGATGAACGTGAGGATCAGGGTTGCGCTCACCTCCAGACTTCGAACCGCCGCCTGATGCGGCAAAGGAAAGTGGAATTCGCATAGAATAAGGAACATTGCAAATGTCACAGCGCGCTCGCAGCCTGGCACTTGCGCCGACCCTGATCATCGCCTTAACCGTCTTTATGGGACTGGGGAATGGATCGATTGGGTACGCTCAGGAAACGCCCGAAGGAACCAGTACGCCTTCAGTTTCGGAAGAATTGGCCGTCACAGAAGCGGCAGAGACCGTCGCCGAGGTGACCGAACCCTCTGCCCCGGCAGAACTCAGCGAGGCCAACATGGCCTTTATGATGATCTGTTCGGCACTCGTGTTGATGATGACTGCGCCGGGACTGGCGCTCTTCTACTGTGGACTGGTCCGCAAGAAGAACGTGCTCAGTGTGATGATGCAGTGCATCTCGCTCATGGGCATTATGTCCGTGCTCTGGGTGGTCGTTGGCTATTCGCTGGCGTTCGCTCCCGACATCCTCGGCGGATTCGTCGGTGGGTTTGATCACGTCATGCTCAATGGCGTGCTGCCGACCTGGAATGCCGAGACCGGGCAAATCGATATGCCCGCAGCCGGCACCCAGATCCCGACACTGCTGTTCGCGGTCTTTCAGATGATGTTCTTCATCATCACGCCCGGCCTGATTGTTGGTGCATTCGCCGAGCGGATGAAGTTCTCGGCAATGGTCGTTTACTCGATTCTCTGGGGAATCCTTGTCTATTGCCCGATCGCTCACTGGGTCTGGTCGGATAACGGCTGGCTGTGTGAGTGGAATGAAGCAGCCGCGTTCCCGGCTCTCGACTTTGCCGGTGGAACCGTGGTTCATATCAGCTCGGGAGTCTCTGCTCTCGTATGCGCCCTGATGGTCGGAGCTCGCTACAACTATCAGAAAGAGCCGATGCCGCCGCACAACCTGACCTACACCTTCATCGGAGCGACGATGCTTTGGGTCGGCTGGTTCGGTTTCAATGCTGGAAGTGCAGTCGCCGCCAACTCGCTGGCTGTGAATGCGTTCGCGGCGACGCATCTGGCGGCTTCAGCTGGTGTCATCGCCTGGGCCGGGATGGAATGGCTGACCATTGGCCGCCCGACCATTCTGGGGGCCTGTTCCGGAGCAGTCGCAGGTCTGGTCTGTATCACGCCAGCCAGTGGTTCGGTCACCGTGCCGTCGGCCATCATTATCGGGCTGTGCGGAGGGCTGGTCAGCTTCCTGGCTTGTACCAAGCTCAAGAACGCCCTTGGTTACGACGATTCGCTCGACGTATTCGGTGTGCATGGCATGTCGGGGATCGTCGGAGCATTGCTGACAGGCGTCTTCGCCTCCAAGAGCATCACCGGAGCTCGGGTCGGACTGATCGAAGGGAACGGGGCTCAAATGGTCAACCAGGCGGTGAGCATTCTCGCAGCAGCCGGCCTGGCGATCATTGGCAGCGTCATCCTGCTGAAGCTGATCGATCTGACGATCGGGTTGCGAGTGAATGAAGAGAAAGAGATTCGCGGACTCGACCTGACCGAACACGGCGAAGAGGGATATATCTTCCTGTAGAACGCCGTAGTCTCGTTGCGAAATTTGAATTGTCCCGCTCACAATTCCGGGTGGCCCCGCACAGGGGCCCCGGATTTTGATATCATTCACACAGGTTCCGTGCGCTCCGCGATTATCCTGTGTCTCCACGGAGAGAAGACGACATGAAGAAGATTGAAGCTGTGATTCGTCACTTCAAGCTCGAAGAAGTGAAAGATGCCCTCACCCAGGTGGGCGTGCAGGGAATGACCGTCAGTGAAGTTCGCGGGTTCGGCCGGCAGAAAGGTCACAAGGAACAGTACCGCGGCGCTGAGTACACCGTCGATTTCATGCCCAAAGTGAAGATGGAAGTGGTCGTCGACGACGATGCCGCCCGGAACGTGATCGACACGATTCTGCGGACAGCTCGGACCGGCCAGATTGGCGATGGAAAGATTTTCGTGACCGATCTGTCCGAAGCGATCCGCATCCGCACCGGCGAAACCGGTCAGGAATCGATCTGACGTCGCCGTTGCTGACTCTCGATCGTCGCGGCTGGATCCGGACACTCATCTGAGCACCGGCAGCCGCGACAATCGTTTTCTTCCCCCAGATTTCGCAGAGCATTCGTCTCGACCTGACGGATGGCTGTTGACTATATCTATCCCGCACGACTCGATGCTGGGGATCCGCAGACTGACCGTCGCTCGTTGCTCGCGAGGGGGTTCCGCAGAATGAATGAAGATGCATTGTCTCAGGCACTCCCCTCAAAAGCGCGCTGGCAGGCAACACTGTCGGCAATCGTCGAAGCCTATCGCAAGCAGCAGATCGACGTTGATACCGCTCTGCAGCAGATTACCGGGAAGATGGACGAGTTCATCATCTCGCTGATCGAAACTTCGATGGAACAGATCCCTGAGCATTCCCGTTCGGGGCTCGGCGAAGACATCGCCATCATTGCGGTCGGAGGTTACGGTCGGGGCGAGATGTTCCCGTATTCCGATGTCGATCTTCTCATCACCTTCGACACGCATGGCGGAGCGTTCGTCGAGCGACTCAGTTCCGAGTTTGTTCGCCAGTGCTGGGATTCCGGCCTGAAACTCGGGCATGCGATCCGTTCGATCACCGACACGGTCAATCTGGCCCGCAGTGAATCTCAGGTGGCGACCGCGCTGGTCGAGACCCGCCTGTTATGGGGCAACCCGGAGTTGCATACGCGGCTGCGGACGCGGTTCGAAAGCTGGCTGCAGAAATCGCGTCGACCATTTCTCGATCACTGCGAAGCCTCCCGGAAGAAGGAAGTGAAAGAAACTGCGCTGGCGGTTTATTCGCTCGAGCCGGACGTGAAGCGATCGCCGGGAACACTCCGCGATCTCCAACTGATTCGCTGGGTCGGCTTCGCCCGCTATGAAGTGACCAGCTTCGACGAACTGACCGCATGCGGAGCCCTGAAGCCCGGCATCGCTGAGTCGTTGATCGCGGCTCAGAACTACTTCTCGACCATCCGGATGAATCTGCATGTTCAAGCCGGGAGAGCGCAGGATGTCCTGTCGCGTCAGGAGCAGCTCCGGTTGACTGACCAGGAGGGGATCTCGGACTACGAAGGTCAGCGGGCTGTCGAACGGTATATGCAGCAGTACTTTCAGAAAGCCGATTTCGTGGCCCGGACCGCACGGCGGTTCATCGAACTCAGTCGGCCGAGCACATTCCAGGAACGGGTTGCAGCTCGCATCTATCGCCGCGTCGTCAACGAAACCTACATCCTGCTGCACGGACGATTGAACGTCGTCAGTCACAACGTGAGCACGGTCACGTCATCGCTTGAAAACATCCTTCAGGCCTTCATTATTGCAGCCGATTATAAGGTGCGACCGTCGTCGCGACTGATTGAATCGATTCGGAATCGAGTTGGCGATCTTCCGAAAGAGGTCTCGCCGACGGCATCCGCTCATTTCATCAATCTGCTTAACCGCATCGGCTCGGTCGGTGGGATCGTTCGCGATCTTTACGAATGCGGCGTGCTCGAGATTCTGGTCCCGCAATTCACCCACGCCCGAGGTCTGTTGCAGTTCAATAACTATCACGCCTACACCGTCGATGAACATACCTTCCGAGCTCTGGAAGCAATGGACGAACTGTCGCGCGATCCAGCGTACCGTCCCGTCTTCATCGAGCTGAAGAATGCCTGGACGCTAAGTCTGGCCTTGTTGCTCCACGATCTGGGGAAAGGCTTCGAGCAGGACCACAGTCAACTCGGGGCCCAGATCGCTCAGCTGATCGGAACTCGCCTCGGGCTCGACTCCGACGATTCCCAGCAGATTGAACTGCTCGTGCTGGAACATTTGAGTATGTCTTTGCTGGCGTTTCGCCGCGATACGTCCGATCCGGTTGTTGTCGCGCAGTTTGCGCGAACGGTGCAGAACATTGCCAATCTGCGAAAGTTGTATCTGCTGACCGTATGTGATATTCAGGCGGTCGCGCCCGGCGTGTGGACCGACTGGAAGGCTCAGCTTCTGACCGAGCTCTTTGATCGGACGCGCCTATCGTTGAGCGGAAAGTACGCCAAGCCGGACCTTGACCAGCAGCTCAAAGAGGCCAAACGACTGGCGGCACTCGAGTACGCTCAACGCAATCCCGATTCGACCAACAGTGAAAAGCTGCTCAGGGAACTCGATGCAATGCCTCAGGGGTATCTGCTGGCGGTGACTCCCGAGAATGTCGCACAGGATATGACCACGGCGATGCAGCTCAACGACGATGATCTGCAAATTATTGATCGATACGATGAAGACACGGGAACACTGGAGTTGACCATCATTACCCGTCAGCGAGGCTCCGAACGTTGCTTTCATCGGATGACCGGCGTGCTGACGGCGGCTCACCTCTCCATTCTATCCGCCGATATCTATACCAGCGATTCCGGATTCATCTTTGACCGTTTTCTGGTGCAGGACTGCGATTCCGCGCGGCGACCGCCGCCGAGTCGACTGGAGCGGATTCGGGAGCGTCTGGCGGAAGCCGTCGCACGGCCCATCTCTTTCGAGAAACTGTTCCAGCAGCAGAGGCGTTATCAGCTGAAGTCGGAGCAGGAACCGATCTCCAATCAACGCCCCCGAGTCTCCATCGACAACGAAACCTCACCGCAGGCGACGATTATCGACGTCTTCGCTCACGATCGCCCGGGATTGTTGTTCACGGTATCGAAAGCGATCTACGATCTCGATCTCTCGGTAAGCCTGGCCCGAATCACAACACACGTCGATCAGGTGGTCGACGTGTTCTACGTGACCGATCTCAATCAGAAGAAGATTCGCGAAGCCTATGTGCTGAAGGCGATCGCGAGTCGACTCGAGCACGTGATCGAAGAGTTCGACCGCCACGGCTATCGGCTGTTTGTTTCGTAGGAAAGGTGCGCGTCAGGCGACGTTGCTGGCGAGCTGGTTTCTCGACACCGCCTGTTTCACGGCTGACCAGACCTGAAACACGGAAACAGCAGTGAGACACTGCATGTGGCCGCTTCCGGAGAACGGGCATTGCTTTCGGTAGCTGGCCGCACATGGAACTTTCGCCTGGACGAGTTGATGCTGCTCGCCGGCCGGCCCAGAGCGTTCCGCCGAAGTGCAGGTGAAGATACCGACTACGGGCGTTCCGACGCCGGCGGCCAGATGCATCGGCCCGGAATCGTTCGACAGGACCAGAGCCGCCCGCCGCAGAACTTCGCACAGCTGTTTCAGCGAGGTCTCTCCCGCCAGGTTCAGCACCTGCTGACGCGGTTGCTTCTCTCGTACGAGATTGCATAAGTCCTCGGCTGCAGCTTTCTCGCCGCGAGTGCCCACGACAATCAGATTCATGCCATACTCACGGAGGGCCCGGCTACCGATTTCGGCGAACGAGGGAATCGGCCAGCGTTTGGTTTCCCACATCGCCCCGGGATGAATCACCAGGAAAGGAGCAGAGACGCCACCGATCAGAGAATCGACCTGCTGGCGATCCGGTTCAGAGAGCGCCGGAGTAACAGGGGCCGGGGAGCCGGTCTCGCCCAGAGCTTCCGCGACTCGCCAGTAACGGGCGTGAGCGGGGACTCCTCGTTCGGTATCGGGCAGCAAACCGTGGCAGGCCAGATGCGAATACTCTCGAGCCGTCTGCAGTCCAACGCGGAGCGTAGCCCCGGTCGCGGCAGTCATCACCGCCGATCGCAACAGCCCCTGCAGATCGAAACAGAGATCGTACCGGCCTTTCCGCAGTTCTCTCAACAGGCGAATTGAGGCGGAGAATCCGCCTTTGCGTTCATAGATCAGAACTCGATTGAGCAGCGGATGTCCTTCGAGCAGATCGGCTAATTCGCTGCGGATCACCCAGTCGATTGTTGCTTCGGGAAATCGCTGTTTCAAAACCGGAAGCAGCGGCATCGTCTGGACGACATCGCCCAAGGCGCTCGGCTTGATAATCACGATCCGGCGCGGTTCGATCTCGTTGAGCAGATTGATGATCCGAGAACTCATAACAGGGGCGATCGGTCAGAAGTGCGGTTGGAAAACGCCGAGGATGATAGTGGCACCCCTTTTCCGGCGGCAAGATCAACTCAGGGAACCGACGCCAGCAGGAACTCGCCAGATTCGTCTGATCTGGTATGAAGTCGGATTTCAGGGGATGCCGCCGGGATCAGCACCGTTGTTCCCGGGTTGCAATCAATGCCTGTCTTCTCGGTTTCGAGCAGAAGCGAGCCCCGGAGTGTCATGAAAATTCGGCACTGCCCGGTCGGCGACAACACGCAGTTGCCCGAGGTTTGAACTCTCTCGATCCCGAAAAACGATGATTTCACCAGCTGTTCGCGGCGAGTCCCGCCTTCTTCTGCAAGAATCGCGGGCGTGACCGGTGAAACCGGACCGGCATCAAAGTCGATGCAGCGAAACGATTCTTCCAGGTGCAGCTGCCGCGGATTCCCCTCGGCATCGACCCAGTTCCAGTCGTGAATCCGGAACGTAAGATCGCTCGACTGCTGGATCTCGGCAACAAGTACGCCTCTGCCGAGCGCATGAACGGTGCCCGCAGGAATGAAGAAGCAGTCTCCCGCCCGAGGAGTGACCAGATTCAGGCATTCGGCTACCTGATCGCATTCGACTGCCTGTCTGAACGCGGCTCGGTCGATTCCCGCCTTCAGACCAGCATAGATGCAGCTGCCCGGCTCGGCATCGATCACCACCCACGCTTCCGTCTTGCCGTTCTCGCCAGGCATGAACTGTTCAGCCAGTTCATCGTCGGGATGAACCTGAACGGAGAGGGTGTCGTTGCAGTCCAGGTATTTGATCAACAGAGGGAACTGCGAGGCCGATCTGCCATGGCCGAAGAGTTCGTCGGCGTGGTCCTTCACGAGTTCGGCCAACTTCTTTCCGGACAGCGGGCCATCGGCGACGATGCTCTGATCATCGCCATGGTCACAGATCTCCCAGCTCTCGGCGTAGTCGGTGGCGTCTCCCAACGTCTTGCCAAGTTGCTGACCGAGTTTACGCCCGCCCCAGCGGGCCTGCTTGATCAGAGGTTGAAAGAGAATCGGTTCCATGAATGACCTGTTCCGGGACTGGAGACGAGACAACTTCGGTCGGGGGATTTTAGAGAACCGGTCCAGTGACGAAAACAGGAAGTGTGAAGAGACGCTTCGTCGAAAGATCACCCATATGGTATCGCTTTCCGAGACTGCTATAATTGGAGTTGCTCACTCGAGCCGACGCCTTTCTTCCGACACCAGTGATTGACCCCGAGGTGATGCCGTGAACGATTCGACGCGAGCCGACTGTATCCAGCTCGATCCTCCGCTGGCGATTGTCTCGGGGATGCGAACACCGTTCGTCAAGGCGCACGGAGCCCTGGCCAACTTCCCGGCCGATCAACTCGGACAACTGGCCGTTAAAGCCGCCCTCGAACAGATCTCTCTGCCCGCCAAAGAAGTCGACGAACTTGTGATGGGTTCGGTTTCCGGCCAGAGTAACGCCGCAAACGTCGCCCGGGTGATTGCTCTCCGCTGCGGTATTCCCGAAGACCGCATCGCTCACACGGTGAATCGCAACTGTGCCTCCGGGATGGAATCGGTCATCGAAGCATCGCAGATTATCCGCGAAGGCCGTTCTCAGGTGATTGTGGCCGGCGGAACCGAATCGATGTCGCAGGTTCCGTTTCTATACAACGAGGGGGCCAAAGCCTGGTTCATGCAGTTCCAGCGGGCTAAAAAGTTGACCGACAAACTGAGCCTCCTCAGCCAGGTCCGCCCCGCGATGTTCAAGCCCGTTCCTCAAATTCAACTAGGGTTGACCGATCCTGTTTGCGGCTTGAACATGGGGGAAACGGCTGAGGTGCTGGCCGATGACTTCCACATTCCGCGGACCCGGCAGGATGAGTTCGCTCTTGAGAGTCACCGCCGCTGTCTGCTGGCTCAGGAGAAAGGGTTCTACAACGACGAAATTCTGCTGATGTCAGGTCATATGACCGGCTCGGCTCCGTTACAGGAAGATCTCGGCCCGCGGAAGAGCCAGTCGATGGAGACGCTCGGCAAGCTTAAGCCCGTCTTTCGAAAGCCGAACGGAACGGTCACGGTCGGTAACAGTTGTCCGATTACCGATGGAGCCGTGGGGCTGGTCGTGATGTCGGCTGATGAAGCCAGTCGTCGAGGTTTGAATCCTCTCGGGTACCTGCATGCCTATTCGCTGGCGGGGCTGGATCCGAAACGGATGGGGCTGGGGCCGGTCTTCGCGATGCACAAACTTCTTCGCGGCACCTCGAAGACGCTGGACGATTTTGAACTGGTGGAGATCAACGAAGCATTTGCGGTGCAGGTGCTCGCGTGCGTGGAGGCAATGAAATCGGCCGAGTATTGCCGCACCGTACTCGGCCGCGAGGAACCGATCGGCGAGCTGCCTTTGAATCGCCTGAATGTGAACGGCGGCGCGATTGCCATCGGGCATCCTGTCGGGGCGACCGGCGCGCGATTGATTCTGACATTGCTTCGGGCGTTGAAGGATCGCGATTTGCAAACTGGTCTGGCGAGTTTGTGTGTCGGCGGAGGTCAGGGAGCGGCGATGTGGCTGGAACGAGCCTGATCCAGTGAACTGCAGTGGACTGAATAGCTCTAACGCGAACGTCTGGAGAAGCACATGACCGGTCAGTGGACGCATTGGGATGTTGAACAGAGCGCCGAGAACAGCCTGACGGTCTGGATCGACGTGCGGGAAGAATCGCAGAATGTCTTCTCCAACGAAGTCATGTCCGAACTGGACAGCGTGCTCGACCATCTGGAGTCGCAGCCCGACGCCAGCGCGATCGTCTTCCGCACCCGGAAGGAGAACAGCTTCTTTGCGGGAGCCGATATCCACGAGTTTCTCGATATCCAGACAGCTGCTGAAGCCGAGCAGGTTTCGGAACGGGGGCAGACGGTCTTCAAGCGAATCGCGGCTCTGAAACCGTTAACTGTCGCGGTGATTCAGGGAGCCTGCCTCGGGGGCGGCCTGGAGATGGCGCTGGCGTGCGATCGTCGGATTGCGGTGACCAGTTCGTCCACGCGACTCGGATTGCCGGAAATCGAGCTTGGCATCCTTCCGGGCTGGGGAGGCACGCAGCGTCTGCCCGGACTGGTCGGCATTCTGCAGGCAATCTCGCTGATTCTGCAGGCCAAAAAGCTGACCGCGGAGAAAGCTCAGAAGGTCGGACTTGTCGATAAGGCTGTGATGCCGGACCAGCTCGAAGAAGCCGTGCTGCAGTGCGTCCGGTCCGGTGGAGCGATTCGAGCCGAGAGGAAGCGGACGTGGATGAACTGGCTGCTTGACCGAACAAACTTCGGTCGTGATATGGTCATCGCGCGCACCGGAAAGCGGATCGCCCGGCAGAAGGAACACTATCCCGCTCTCGAAAAGGCGTTGACGGCGATTCGGAAGTCGTACGAAGGCGGCGATGCCGGCTACCGCTACGAGCAGGAAGCAATCGGCGAACTCCTGATGACTCCGACGTGCAAAAATCTCGTCCGGCTGTTTTTGCTTCGTGAACGGGCCCGGTCGCTTGAGACCTGGGATGTCTCTCCAGCAATTCGCGATCAGTCGCCCCGAAATCTGGTCGTGCTTGGTGGCGGTACAATGGGGGCCGGCATTGCGCAGATCGGAATCAAGAGTGGCCTTCATGTCGTCGTTAAGGAGATTAACGACGACGCAGTTGAGGCGGCTCAGAAGCGGATCACGAGCATTTACGACACGCTCGTCGAGCGGAAAAGCCTCACGCAAACGGAAGCCGACACGCATCTGGGGCGGCTGACGCTCACGACTCAGTGGGATCCGTGCAAACAGGCGGATGTCGTCATCGAGGCGGTGCCGGAATCACTGAGTCTGAAGCAGTCGATTTTCAAGGAACTCGCAGCGATGGTTCCCGAAGGAACCGTGCTGGCCACGAACACGTCGGCCCTGTCGGTCGACGAGATCTTTGCCGACATCCCGAACGGGGAGCGGGTTGGTGGTCTGCACTTCTTCAATCCGGTTCATCGCATGGACCTCATCGAAGTCGTCCATGGACGCACAACCAGCCCGGACACAACAGGGCACCTTTTGGCTCTGTCGCGGAAACTTGGAAAGACGCCGATCGTAACGCGGGACTCACCCGGTTTTGTCGTGAACCGGGTGTTGATGCCTTATCTGGATGAAGCGGTCAAGATTGCTCTGGAGTTCACTTCTTCGAGTAGCGATCTCGCGGCAATCGATCACCAGATGAAACGCTTTGGTATGCCGATGGGGCCGCTCGAGTTGATGGATCAGGTCGGAATCGATGTGGCTGCCCATGTCGCCTCCTCGATGTCGGTCGTGTTCGGCGAAGACTCGGTCACGGCTCTGGTGCTCAAGCGAATGGTCGATGCGAAACGTCTCGGCCGGAAGACGGACGCCGGGTTCTACAACTACGTTCATGGCAAGCGAACCGAAGCCGTCGGACTGCATCCACTCGTCGAGGGGATCGATATCGATATCCCCGTCTCGCCGGAAACGCCGCTCGATGAGCACTTAACGCCCATTCAGCAACGTCTCGTTCTGGCCATGATCAACGAAGCCGGGCGTTGCTTGGACGAAAACGTGGTTGAAGAAGCGTGGATGATCGATCTGGCGATGGTGCTCGGGACAGGGTTCGCTCCGTTCCGGGGAGGTCCACTGCAGTATGCGGTACAGTTCTCAAACGATGAACTGATTCATACTCTCGAAGCCATGGCGAAGGAGTACGGTCCCCGGTTTGAGCCATCCCCCGCGTTGCGAACTCTCGAGTCCTGAGAAACGGCCAGTCCCGATGCCATGTGTTTTTCACGGCAACTTCGAGTTCGAGCACGAGCTCGCCGAAGGAGTGCGGTTCCAGCTTCCCCGAAAACTGCAGCGGATCAATGCGGTCTGGGCGAGTCGACTGATTCCGCTCATGGCCCCCGAAGATGCTCTGTTTGTGCCGGGATGGAATCTGTTGAATGAGGCAGAGAAGGGGACGCTGACAGAGCTGTGCAGCGGACGACTCTTATTAACCGCCCCCCGCTCACTTGATGAGGGATATACGGAGTTCGCTCCCTGGGGATGGACGGAGAGCATGGTTCAGCTGGCCGGGACGTTGGGGCTCTCAGTTTCTTCACCGCCCCTGGAGACGGTCCGCTGGATCAATGCCAGAGGGACGTCGTCAGAACTCGAACAAACCTTCAATGTTGCCCTCTCCTCAAGTCGTACGATCGATTCGATTGAAGAACTTGAGGAGCATCTCCGTTCATTCGATAGCAGCGCTCGATGGGTTGTTAAAGCCGAGTTCGGGATGTCGGGCCGCGAGCGAATTCTGGGGCGGGGAACGAACCTGCAACTCGTCGATCAACGCTGGCTGCAGCGGCGGCTGGCGGGGGCGAGCCGCGTCTACTTCGAACCCTGGTTGACTCGTCTCGAAGAGATGAGCTTTCACTACGACATCACATGCGAAGGAGCCGTACGGTTCCTCGGAGCGACTCGACTGCAGTGCGATGACTGTGGGCGGTATCAGAGCAATCAGGCAGTCGACTTCGATCGGGACCCGGAACTGCAGGAGAAGTGGTCCCTGTCGCGAACGACGACGGAAGCGTGCGCAAACATCGCGGCTGAGCAAGGCTACTTCGGGCCGCTCAGTATCGATTCGATGCGCTATCAGCAGGTTGATCACTCCGTTCGCGAGCGCCCGCTTCAGGATGTGAACGGACGCTGGACGATGGGACGCTGCGAACTGGAACGGGCACTGCGTCGAGAATCGTCCTTCAGGGAGTAATCAGCTTTCCCTGGCCCGGTGGGAGTCCGGTCTGCTGCTGCATGGCTTCGCGGTATGCGGCCAGCTGCTTGAAGACGTCTTCGTTCTGTTCGGCGACGTTGTGCTGCTCGGTCGGGTCCTGCTTCAGGTTGAACAGTCCCGGTTTGCGACCGTGGTCGCCGGTTGCTATGCCGGGATGGGACGACGGCCCGTACTGTTCGAACGGAGCCAGGAGCGTGACCCCATTGGGGCGGCGGGGATCGATCCAGTCTTCCGGGAAGTTCAGGGCAGGGGGCATCTGCTGATGGTACTTCCACTCGCCGTGCCGCACTGATTTCACATCGCCCTGAAAGGAGAACAGCAACCGATCGGAAATGTTGGCTTGTCCCTGCATCACCGGAAGCAGGTTGACGCCGTCGATGACCCGATCTTCAGGAGCCGGGATGTTCGCAGCGGCCAGGACCGTCGAGAAGACATCCATGATGATAGTCGGCTCGTCGATGATCTGTCCGGCGGGAATCGTACCCGGCCAGTGGATGATGGCCGGCACCCGCAGGCCACCTTCCCACGTTCTGCTCTTCATGCCCCGGAGCCCGGCGGTTGATCCTCCAAACCAGGGGCCATTGTCGCTTGTAAAGACCACCAAAGTGGACTGATCGAGTTGCAGTTGTTGCAGACGCTCAATCAGGTGCCCGACGCTCCAGTCGAGCTCGGCAATCACATCGCGGTACAGATCCGGACTCGGACCGGACGGCTGACGGGAATAGAAGTCTTCCGAGCAGGCAAGCGGTTTATGCGGCATTGCATGGGGAAGGTACAGGAAGAACGGCTGATCTTTGTTGTTCTCGATAAACGCCACAGCCGCCTCGGTGTAACGTTTGGTTAATGTCGCCTGCACGACCGGGTATTCGACGATGTCGTCGTTTTTCCACAACTGCACGGGATGCATGTCGTTGCTGTAAAGAATTCCCAGGTAGTCATCGAAGCCGTGATTTGTGGGATGAAACTCGGGCTGGTGACCGAGATGCCATTTGCCGATGGCCATCGTGGCGTAGCCCTGCTGTTGAAACAGCTCGCCGAGCGTCAGTTCATCGTCCGGGAGGCCCAGCTTGTCGAGCGTTGGATTGGGCTTCCGCGCCTGTTGAAGTCCGTAGTCGGCTTCGGGCACGGGATTGCCGAGCATCATGTTGTTCCGAAAGGGATACCGTCCGGTCAGCAGCGACGCTCTCGACGGTGCGCAGTAGGGGCAGCTCGAGGAGAAGTCGGTGAAGCGAACTCCTTCGCGAGCCATGCGGTCGATGTAGGGCGTTTGAAACCGTTCGTTTCCGTAACAGGCCAGATCGCCTAGCCCAAGGTCGTCGGCGTAGATGACGATGACGTTTGGTCGATCGCTCTTTTCCGCAGCGGAGAGATAGCTGGTTGTGATCAGAGCCGTCAGCAGGGCCAATAGGACCGGTTTCATGGCAAACTCCTCGGAACGCACGGGGACAGATGGCTGATCGATACCCTAGCACGCCGGCAACGCGAGGAACAATCGAACCGGTTCCGCGCAAAAAGAAATCCCTCTCCGGCAATTGCCGAGGAGAGGGATTCTGAACTCCAGTGGTTGCGGTCGCGTCGTTCTTAGAACTCGCCAATCACTTCGCCACCCTGAATGGTACCGAGTGCCTGATACAGTCGAACATCGATGTTCTCGGAAATGAAGCGGACATGGCCGTCTCCGAGCACGTATTGAGCTCCGCCCTGGTGCGGGCTGCTGAAGTCGTCGAAGTGGGCGGTCGGATCGTTTGGCACATGGTCCATGGAGCCGAGGACACGCTGGAAGGCTTCTTCCCCTTCCGGCACCATACCGACCCAGGTGGAGTACCAGTCGAGCGATTCGTTGGTGCGGCGTTCGCCGACGACCATGGTATTGCTCAGACCATCGGTCAGATCCCGAAAACGAACCTTGCTGTTGTGGTAGAAGGTTCCGTCGCCGTTGCACTGTCCGGAGCTCGAAACCGGAGCGGTGCCCGGAGCGTTTTCACAGCCGTGCAGCTCTTCTGTGCCGAAGACCCCCACATAGTTGGCAATCGGAAGCTCGGCGATCACGGTTCCCGGGGAACCTTCTTCTTCAATCTCCCAGCGCGGCGGCTTCGGATCCGAAGGACATTCGAACACGTTGATATTGTTCAAGCGGAAGTCGTCGTTGGCGGGATCAGCGATGCTGATGTTTGCATTGAACAGATCGTAAATGGCCGGCTGTTCGAGGTACGGGAGAATCATGGTGCCCCAGCCGGCTCCGCTGACGCCGTCGTGGGCGGAGTGAGCCGTGCCGTCGACCGAGATCCAGCCCGGAGGCAGGGTGGTGTGAACGTCGTGGTAGTTGTGCAGAGCCAGTCCGATCTGTTTGAGGTTGTTCTTACAGCTCGAACGACGGGCAGCTTCGCGGGCCTGCTGAACGGCCGGAAGCAGCAGAGCCACCAGGATGGCAATGATTGCGATAACGACGAGCAACTCGATCAGAGTAAAACCGCCGCGACGAATACGGGATGAGGAAGAGAATGACGTCATGAATAAAACCCTCGGAGAATTTGATCGCAGTGATAGAAACGTATCGGCGTGGCGTCAGCCAGTGGCGGCGATACGGAGGCAAAGTCTGTGCAGAAGACGACGAAGACCGGGTTCGCGGTTCTCCGTGCCAGCGGGCCGGCGCGAGATCACATTTTCCCTGTAGATAAGGTGAGTGAGTGCGCGGCGATAATGCGTTCAGCAGCAGACGGGCGGCCCACGCAGCAGGGGCCAGGTGCGATCGGCTGTCCGAGAGACGCGGCTCTCTGGAGCGGAGACAGCATTCAGCAGGGTAAACAGATCGACGACAGCTGCGACTTCGGTCGGAGCCTGTGCCATCGATAGCAATTCGCAGACGGGACAGTCGGAATCCTCATCGCAGGGTGAGGGAACCGGACGGTTCTGTTCGTCCTCAGGATTTGAGCCGGACTCGGCTACGGTATGCGAATGACCATGCCCGTCGTGGTGGCAATGGGGCGGCTCGGAGGAATCGTCGGCGGGAACCGACGCTTCGACGTGGCAGCAGATCTCTTGCGAATGAGAGTGCGCATAAGGGAAGACCACCCCGCCGGTCAGGTAGGCTGCAAGAATTACAAGCGTGAGGAGATGACGGGGCATTGACAGTATCAGTAGATGTACTGTGTACAAAAGAGTAAGGCGGTAAGCGAATCTGGAGCCGACTTTCTGGCTCCCCTCCGTCCTTGAAGCGCGGTCAGGCTCACTGGGCCCGACGAAGTCGCGTCATTCTACGCACCAAACCCCCAGAATGTCAGGGAAAAACTGCCGGTCGCACAGGTTCTTCGTGATTTGCTCTGGGTGTGTTGGCCGGATGTTCATTAAGTTGAGCCGATCACACGCTCAATGAATGTACTGATGTGCTCGGTTTATCGGGAGGGCCGCAATTCGGGGAATCACCGGAGTGTCAGGGGAGAGCGTTCGGACTTGATATTGACTCCTCTTGACCACTGGGGCTACCTTCCGCCCGATTTCCGGTTCCCGGACGTCGCGTCATTCTATTGACTGTCAACAAAAACCCATGGAAGGGTTGTCTTTGGCAAGCATCTCATCCTTGAAAATGGTCCGGTGTTGCGTCGCGTCAGTTCTGCGTCGTGATCGGAGGCCTCCCCTCAACCGATCCCCTCTCGCATAAAGATGTTTAACTCGTATGGATACGCCTGTTGCAACTACCGGTTCCAGAACGAGCTCTCCGCAATCCTTGCGTTCCCGGTCGGCGCGTGGTCCATCGTTGGATGACCCATCGCGTGGCGGAAACGTGCACTCCCGCGGGGTGTGGCTTCTTCTTCTGCTCATTGGCGCCACTGCGCTCACGGGATGCTCGACGACAAAGCGTTATCAGGCCGAGAAGCTGCCGCCTCATTTGATGGCCCCGCCGCTTGAGAACGCGCAGACGATCGATTTGACCAAGCTGGCGACGGCCACCACAACCCAGGACCTGATTGGGGCCGGGGACGTGATTGAAGTCAGCATCGCAGCCGGTCTGGCTGCTAACGAAACGACGACGTTTCCGGTCCGTGTTACCGATGATGGAGCCGCTCAGCTGCCCATGATCGGGAATGTTCAACTGGCCGGAATGAATTTGGAAGAATCGGAAGCAATTATTGCCGGAGTCTGCGTGGATAAGGGGCTGTATCGCGCTCCTCACGTGACCGTAACCATGAAACGGCCGAAGCTGCATCGCATCACGGTGCTCGGAGCCGTTGAAGAGCCGGCGACCTACGAACTGCGAGCCGGCCAGTCCGATGTTCTTCAGGCCATTGTCGCTGCCGGCGGCCTGTCGAAAGACGCGGGCGTCTTCGTTCAGGTGCGTCATCCCGGCTACCGCAATGGTTCCGGTGGATCCTCGCGGCCTCTGATCGCGGAAGCCGAATCGGAATCGGGCCTGCAGACCGTCTCCAATGAATCGCAGGTGGTTCAACCGATCGGAATGCAGACCGTGCGAGTCAATCTGGCATCGGCGGCAACCGAACGGCCCGAAACGCTGCGGCTGGACGATGGCGGCATTGTGATGGTCGAGCGTCGCGATCCGAAGCCGATTCATGTGCTGGGGCTGGTCAAGAAGCCGAACCGCTACGAATTCCCGATCGCCGAAGACCTCCGCCTGCTTGATGCCGTGTCGCTGGCATCGGGGACCGACAATCCCCTGGCCGACAAGGTCTACATTATTCGCAATACACCCGGTTCTGAAGAGCCGACGCTGATTGAAGCCAGCTTACGGAAAGCCAAACGGGATGGTCGGGCCGACCTTCGTCTGGCTCCTGGCGACATCGTGAGTGTCGAACAGACGCCATCGACGGCTCTGTACGAAGCAGTCCGTCTGATCGGCTTCGGCATCAGCGGCCGAGTCTTCTAGGACCATTGAACTTCACCAACGACTTGCCTGAGGGCATGGTTTCTTTGTGAACAACGAACGATTCTACGCCCTTGCAGGGAATGCAATATGTTAACGCCTGAGAATCAGGACTCGATTCAGATCCCCAACGCCCCGGATGCGCAGAATCCCCTGCAGAGCGTGATTCGCTTTTCGCAGTCGCTGATTCGACGCAAGTGGACCGTGCTTTCGTGGCTTCTGCTCACGACCAGCCTGGGGATCACCTATTTCTCAGTTGCGACCCGACTGTATGAGTCGAGTGCCGAGTTGCTCATTCTCCACACCGGGGAAGGTAATATCGATCAGACTCAGCAGAGTCAGAAGATGCTGCAGGACCAGTTACCGACCTACACCAAGGTTCTGGCCAGCGACGAAGTTCTCAAAGGCGCTCTGCAACGCCTTCCGGATGAATACCGGGCGGACTTCATCGGCATGACCAAGCGGGAAGCGATCAACAAGCTTCGTGGCAATCTGACGGTGAAATCGACTCGGCAGACGAACCTGTTGCAGGTTTCTTACAAGGCGGAGTCACCGAAGGCAGCTGTCGCAATCGTGACGGAGATTCTCAACTCCTATTTTGCGTTCATGCACGAGATGCATCAGAACACCTCTCGCGAGACTCTGGCGCTTCTCAGTAAGCAGAAAGATGAAGTCGAACGGCAGATCGCTCTGAAGCAGGGAGAACTGCTGCGACTGCAGACCGAGTCGGACTCGCTGCTCGGCACGGGCGACAATGTGATGAGCGTGGTTAATGAACGCGTCATTGAATTGAACCGCGCTCTTGCCGCCGCTCAGCGGGAAACGATCGAAGCCCGGGCGTTCTATGCGTCTGTCGAACAGGCCGTGAAAACCGGACAGAACCTGCAGCAGTTGATGAACCAGGCGAATGAATCGCTCGCCAACGAGATGATGAAACGCAGTGTGGGTGTCGACAATTCCGATGCGCTCACCTACGCCCGCCTTCAACAGCAGTTGCTCGAAGATCAGGCCAAACTGAACGATAAGCTCAGCGGCAAACTCGGACCGAACCATCCCGAAGTGCTCGAACTGCAGCAGCGGATCAAAGCAGCGAAGGAATGGATGGCGGGGCGGAGTTCCCAGGCCGTACGCGATGCCGAGATGTTGAACAAAGACCTGGGACCGAAGCTGCTCGAGATTGCCCAGCAGCGGTATCTGCATGCCGTCAATCACGAGAATGAAATCTACGCCCGGTTTACCCAGGAGAAGCAGGTCGCTTCCCAGATGAATAACCGCATCATGCTGCTGCACCATGCGGAACGGGATCTGGCTCGCCTGCAGGTCGACTACGATATGTATCGGGAGCGAATCAATGCCCTCGATCTGAACCAGAAAGCGAGCCTGCGGACTCGTATCACCAAGCACGCCGAGCCGAACTCCACTCCGGTCTCTCCGAAGCTGGTCTCCACGATGATGATCAGCATGTTCGTGGGACTTTTCCTGGGAGCGGCGACCGTGGTTCTGCTCGATCTGCTCGATGACCGGTTCCATTCGCCGGACGATATCCGCCGGGAGATTGGTGCCCCGGTGATGACAATGGTTCGCGACATGCCGCCGCTGCCTCACACTCATGGCATCGAATCGATCTACACCTACACCAAGCCGAACAGCGTGGAAACGGAAGCCTTCCGAACTCTGCGAACCGCGATCGAATTCGCGTGCGAACAGCATCAGCGGATCAGTATTACGAGTACCGAGCCGAGCGATGGAAAAACGACCGTGATGTCGAACACGGGCGTCGCGTTCGCTCAGGCAGGAAAGAAGACACTGCTGATCGATGGCGATATGCGTCGCCCCGGTCTGACCAAGCTGTTCAACCTCAAAGGGCAGAATGGTCTCTCGACAATACTTCGCGACACGGCTCCAATTATGGAATCCGCCGAGGCGAACCTCGTGCGAACCGCTCACGAGAATCTGCACGTGATTCCCGCCGGGCCGCGACCGATCAATCCGGTCGAACTGTTGACCAGCGATCGCTTCCCGGAACTGATTGCCTGGGCCGAAGCCGAGTACGATCAGATCCTGATCGATGCTCCGCCGTCCCTGGCCGTGACCGATCCGGCCATCATCGGCCGACTGGTCGATGGTGTGATTCTGACTGTTCGCCCGGACCGCAATAAGCGGCGGATGATCATTCGAGCGGCCGAGTCGGTCACTGTTCTGGGAGCCAACCTGATTGGCGTCGTCGTTAACCGTCTCTCAAATGCGAGCGGCGAATACGGCTACGGCTATGGTTATGGCTACGGCTATGGCTACGGACACGATGAGCACGATACAGACAGCGAGCCGGTCCCGATGTCGCATGAACAGGTGCCGCGTCCGCGGAAGCGTTTCTCTCGAGATGAAAGCTCGGACCGATTTGCAGCCTGATGGCAAACTGTTGGCGATGAGCAAGGCGTCGTGGAAAGGAATCTGAACCGTGGCCTTCAATCCGACCTATTCCAGTCGATCGCGGCGACGGTCTTCTTCCCACTCCGGGCGGCCACACAGTCGCAGCGGACGCAGTAGCAGCAGCCAGCGGTCGACCAGCGGCGTCGAATACGTTGAACCTAAGTCTCCGCTGTTGAAGCTGGCGGATGTCTCTCTGTACGCCGGTTTGCTGGCAGTGGTGCTCGTGTTCGGCGGACGAACTCCGATCGGTAGCCTCGTGCTGGTGATCGCGACCGGCATCACGGCTCTGCTCTGGTGCGGTCACCGCATGCTCACGCGATCTGCTCCCTGGATCTGGAGTGGATTCGAACTCTTGCTCGTCCTTGTTGTCGGCCTCGGGCTTTTTCAGTTGATGCCGATGTCGCCGGAGATGCTGGAAACGGCTTCCCCAGCGATCTCGAAGTTCCTGACGCCCGACGCCGAGAACGCTGCTCAGCCGATCGAATCGCCGCTGACGACATGGGATCGGATTTCGCTGGCCCCCTCGGAAACCCGACTCACCCTGACGCCTATCGCCTGTGTGCTCGTCCTGTTTCTGATTCTGATTCAGCGATTTCGGGATCGGGAACATGGCAAGCAGGTCGTGCTGGCCGTTGGATTCGGGACAGCCGTCTTCGCTCTGTTCGGTTCCGCCCAGTATCTTTTGAGCAACGGAAAGTTTTTCTGGGTCTTCGAGCATCCGTATACGAACACCGCGGCTGTCGCCAAAGGATCGTTCACCAACTCGAATCACTTCGCGGGCTTTCTGGCACTTTCACTCGGGCCGTTGCTGGCCTGGGCAATCGCCCGAAACGGCGAACGCCGCTCGTCCCGAGACCGGCACGACAACGGCCCGACTGCCCGGCTCATTCTGGGAGCATTGGCGACGTTCGCGTTGCTCGTCGGCATCGTGCTGACCGGCTCGCGCGGAGGGCTGCTGCTGGCTGTCACGGCCCTGGCGGTTTCGCTTCCCCTGGTCATCTTTCGTGGTCTGGCCGATGGTCGCACGCCGATCGCCATTGCGGTGGCCGGAGTCTTTGCTCTGGGCGGAATGTCGGTCGTTGGCGAGAAGATTCTCGAACGCAATGCACAGGAACTGGTGACATCAAACCTGACCGAGCTGGATAAGGACAACGCTCGCGGTTTCATCTGGAATGCGAATCTGGCTGCTCAGAATGAGTTTCGCTGGTTCGGCACCGGACTGGGAACGCACAAGCATGTAATCCCCGCCTTTCACGAATCGGAACTTCCCGAGCACGTTTATACGCATGCCGAGAATAGCTATCTGCAGATTGGAACCGAAACGGGCCTCGCCGGCTGGGCGCTCGCCGGATGCGGGGTCCTGCTCGTTCTGTATCGCCTGTTGACCCGGGTTCCGGGGGCTCACCGATCCCCCGTCGAGATCGCGATGATGACCGGGATCGCGGCCAGTTTTTGCGTCTTCCTCGTGCAGGGGCTGTACGATTTCGCCTGGTACGCTCCGGCTTATATGCTCGTGCTGGGCATCTATCTCGCCTATGTGTTTGCTGCTCCGCGTCGTCCGGAAGCCACACCCGTTCCCCTCCAGTGGAGAGGAGTTTCCGCGGGCGTATGCGGTCTGTGTGCGCTGGCGGTTGTCGGAGCAGGGGGGCTGGCAATCTGGCCGGCTGCTCAGGCCGAACCGTATACCGTCGATTACATGCGTTACACGAATCGGGCCAAGCAGTTCGACGATGCCAAAGACGAACTGCATCTGCTCAAGGTGCGGCTGGGGCTGTTGAAGAAAGCGTTGAAGCATCATCCGGATGACGTTGATAACAACATCCGCATGGCGACGAATCTCCGTCGCGTGTTCGAATTGCAGGATGCGGCGGGGCAGTTCCCGATGCCGATTCCGCAAATTCGAGCCGCAGCCTACGCCGGCGGCTTTGAGACGACTGAGCAGCTGCAGGCCTGGCTGCAGAACCCGGCAGTCATGCACCGTGGATTTCCGCTTGTGAAAGCCTGTTTGCACTTTGCCGAACAGGCCGCCCGTTCCTGCCCGCTGCGATCTCAACCACTGTTGTTACTCTCTGAGTACTGTTTCATCGAAAGTCCGAACAGTGCACTCTCCGAGTACTACATCACGCGCAGTGAACGAGCCGAACCGCATTCGTCCGATATCGCTTTCGCTCGCGGATTCACCGCCTGGAACCAGGGCGAAGTCGATCTGGCAATCGGACACTGGAAGCCGATCTTCAGTGCCAGTGAGAAGAACCAGAAGCGGATTATCGCTCTGTTGAGTGCCGCGATTACGACAGCTGAATTCGATACGCTCTTCGAACCCGATCTGACCGCCCTGACGGCAATCGTTCGCAATTACAAGGATCAGCAATCGGATCACTTCCCAGATGCTGCGATCTATCTGGCCACAAAGACTGTCGACAAGCTGCCCAAACTGGCTCTTGAGGAACAAAAGTCGGCCGTCAGTACGTCGTTCTCGTATCTCGTGGCCGCTGACGTCGTCAACACAACGACGCGGCTGATTGAGATCACCACGCCGTACGTCGAAAGCGACCTGGAACTGCGAAGTGCCTTTGCCCGCTGGCTGGCCAAGCATGGCGAGCACACAGCCGCGACCGGGCATCTCGAATACTGCCTGTCGCGAACCCCTGGCGATCCCAAGCTGCAGGATCTTATGAAGACCTGCCGCCAGTCTCAGCAATCCTACCGAGCCACTGGCTTCTCCAGCGGCGGAATTCGGATGCTTCGTTAGAGCTCCTTGAGAGAATAAGCGAGTCTCCTCGGTTACGGCGTATCCGGAATCAGATCTGAAAGTGTC
This sequence comes from Planctomycetaceae bacterium, assembly GCA_017795105.1. Lineage (GTDB taxonomy): Bacteria > Planctomycetota > Planctomycetia > Planctomycetales > Planctomycetaceae > Rubinisphaera. The sequence goes on along the minus strand of CP051247.1, from coordinate 1,429,125 downwards.
TTGTAGCGTCTGGGTATAGACGACTGCGGATTCAAGCCAGAACCGGCCAGCATCGCCGCTCCGACAGCCGCCTGCTCGGGATGAATGGGCGTCACAACGGTGCAGCGATATCGAGAAGCCACGTTGCGATACAACCAGGGAAAATGCTCGAAGAAGTTCCCCGTGAGCACGATCCGTTCTCGGTCTTTCCCTGAATGTGAATCCTCATCGAATGGTTCGCAGACGCAATTCAGAACCCCGACAACCGCGGCGTAAGACATTTCACGCAGGTTAAAATTCAGGTCGTTGAGATTGCTGAGAAGCCCGCGTCTTCGGCGATCCGATCTTGTGCCGGAGAAAACCGGTTCGAAATTGAGGGACCCACCTCGCCGCCCTGGCTCTGCCCACTCGGTCGCCAGCTCCTTCAGTCGCTGGAGTAGCTTGTCCTCCTCCATCTCGAAACCGAGCTCACGCAGCCAGCCGTGAACGCTGCGAACGTAGGTCTGCCAGTCTCGTCCTCCGCTCACTCCCGCTCCGACGTTCAGAGAATATCCGTCGAGAAAGGGACGCACTTCGATCGACCTGGAAGGTTGAAATTCTCGAGTCGGCCAGCAGACCTGACCGCCGGTGCCGATGTTGATGAGTCGATCCGTTTCCGGATTCTCGATCGCCGCATGAGCAGCCGCCTGATTGTCGCCGATGCCGAGGTAGACCGGCAGCCGTTCAGGAAGCGACCACGCCTGCGCGGCTTCCGCTGTCAATAACTGAGAAGCCGAGCGATCGTCGCTGCAGACTGGAAACAGTGACGGATCGAGCCCGCTGATCGCAATGACCTCCTCATCGATTTGGCCGTCCCGGACATTGTAGATCCCCCAGGAAGCCGCGAAGGTGGGATCAATGATCGTCGGTTCCGAGGTCAGCACGCTCCGGAAGTAGCCGGTGATATCGATGATCGAGGCCGTCTCCTCGGGGAGGAGTCCACTCTGGTGAAAGGCGTAAGCATTCAGTAGGGCATATCCGGGGTGCAGATCGCATCCGAGTCGGTGTTTGACCTCCTCAGGGAGTTTTCGTTTCAGTTCCTCGCCCCAGGGTTCATTGGAGTCTGACTTCAAACTCATGCTCCGGAAGTCGAGCCAGGTGATCAGTTCTGAGACGGGCTGGCCGGCCGCGTCGAGGCAGGTGAACCCATGCATTTGCCCGGTCAGCCCGAGAGCAATCGGCTCGGCTTTGGAAGCAGCGAGGACTGTTCGCAGGCATTCTTTCGCCACGGCAGTAAGTCGATCCAGCGACTGGATCTTTGCCAGCGGATCTTCGTGCGGAAGGAAGGCATCGTGCTTCTGGCTGTGAACGCCGAGCAAATCTCCGTCAGGCGAGATCGCAACCGCCGAGATGGACGTGGTGCCAAAATCGAGTCCGAGCAGACAGTTCATGGCGGCATCCGGGCAGAGTCGGTGGAGCGAGGGAAATGGTTCAGCACCTTTGACGTTGTTCTGGAATCTCAGTAGCGTAACGGATTATCGCGAACGGGAAAGCTGGTCGCGACCGGGCTGTCAGTGCGCTTGATGCGGCAACGGAAACGGGAACGCGTTGATGAAGAAAATCGTCGGAATTCTGGGCCTGCTGATCTTCGTCTGTCTGGTGACGGCGTGGAATAATCCAGCGTTTCTCAAGCCGACCAACATCGAGCAGCTGCTGCATCGAACGTCCTTGTTCGGCATCATCAGCCTGGGAGCAGCCTTGGTCATCATGACGGGCGGGATCGATCTATCGATCGGCTCGGTGATCGGCCTGTGCGGTTCGCTGTTACCACTCCTGTTGACTCAGTATGAATGGTCCGTTCCGGCAGCGATATCGCTCGTCGCTGGAGTCAGTATTTTGATTGGTCTCGCCCACGGGCTGCTCATCACGAAGCTCAAAATCCAGCCTTTCATCGTGACACTCTGCGGTCTGCTGCTGTACCGCGGCCTCGCCCGCTGGCTGGCAGAGGACAGCAATCAGCGCTTCGGATCGGACTATCCTGGGCTGATGTGGTTCGTCCGCGCCAAGATCGATCTCCCCGGAGCGCTCGATCTGCCGGTGCCGGCGATCCTGTTCGCGGTTCTCGCCATCGTCTGCTGGGTTTTCCTGAATCGCACAGTCTGGGGTCGCCATCTGCTGGCTCTGGGGCGAAACGAACAGGCCGCTCGATTCAGTGGAATCGCGACCGATCGCCTGGTCATTCTCTCGTATGTCGCCTGTTCCGCACTGGCTGGGCTGGGCGGCGTGCTGTTCGCGCTCGATCAGAACACGGTCCAGCCGAGCGCCCATGGTAACTTTTATGAACTCTACGCGATCGCCGCAGCGGTTCTCGGAGGCTGCAGTCTGCGTGGAGGAGAGGGGAGTATCATCGGCGTGGTGATCGGAGCAGCTCTACTGCGGGTGCTCTATAACGCGATCATTCTGGCCGATATTCCCGCTCAGCTTGAGTTCGCAATCATTGGAATGGTGATCCTCGGGGGCGTGATTGCAGATGAACTGATCAAACGCCTGGCGGCCCGTCGGCGACTCAAGGCGGCTCGAGCGTTGGCCTCCACACGCTCGGATGACTAGAGCGGATCGCTCTACCGTATGTCCGCGAATGAGCGTTGAATCGCCTGAAACGCTGCATCTTTCGCGGACCGAACGGTTACATCAAAAAGTAAACTACTCTAGAAGAACAGGGAGTGTTCGATGAATGAGACGGTGCAGGAGTCCCCGGCGGCTGATGCCGCAGGTGCAAAGAGCCAGGGACGAAAGGCTCTGCGGAACCTGTTGATTCTCGCTCTCGTTCTCTTGGGAGGGAGTCTCGTGTTTCTGGCTTTGGTGCAACGTAAGCTCATTTACCATCCGGTCAGGGTGGCTGCACTCGACCCGCAGGACTGGGGTTTTCGGATCGGTCGCTGTCTCGATGTGGACGTCGATGTCGCTCCGGGAATCACGCTGCACGGCTGGCATGTGCTGCCGCCGGATCATCAGGCACTCGATCAGGACGAGCAGCTGCTGGAACTCGAGGCGGGACGGCCGGCGATTCTGCTGTTTCCCGGCAATGCCGGACATCGTGGCTATCGAGCCGATCATCTGCGATTACTCAGCAGTCTGCAGGCCGATGTCTTTCTGGTCGACTACCGCGGCTACGCCGAGAATTTGGGGGCTCCCAGCGAAGCGGTTCTTATTGCCGATGCCCGAAAAATCTGGAACCATTTGACCGGTGTGTTCGAGATCCCTGCGGAGCGGATCGTAATTCTGGGCGAGTCACTGGGCGGAGGCGTTGCGACGGCACTGGCCAGCGAGCTTTGCCGTGAGGGAATCCGTCCCGGAGGGCTCTTTCTGGAATCGACCTTCAGTTCAATGACGGAGACGGCTCAGTTCCATTATCCGCTGTTGCCGGTCAGTCTGCTGCTGGTGGATCAGTATCCCTCGGAGGAGAGAATCGCGGCGGTCGACTGTCCGATCACGATGATCCACGGTCGCAGCGACGAGATCGTTCCATTCCGGCTTGGAGAAAAGCTGTTTGCCGCCGCTCCGGAAAAATCAGCCGAAGGCGTGGCGAAAACGTTCGTGGAACTCCCGGGAGTCCATCACAACGATCTGCTCCTGCTCGCCGAGACTGAATATCTGCGAGCCGTTGAAGCGACGTTGAAGACGGTTAGAAGCCGGTGAGTCAGGCCGGCGCAGTGGCGTTGTTCTGCCAGAGCGATTCGATTGCCTGCACGAGATCGGGGTACTCGAACAGCTCATCTAAGTGTCGATGGAGGCGAGAGTCGGAATCCCGCTCATTTGTCGAAGTTGCGTCAGCTGGAGAGGTCCTGCCGGTTGATGAAGACTCGCCAATAACGACGCGGGGGAGTCGGCTTGTTGCCGAGGAGCTCTCTTCCCGCTGAGCGGCAACGCGAGCGTTAATCACGACGACCGTTTCCGATTCCTGCGGATTCTGATACTCGATCTGCTGCCATGACTGCACGGGGCGGACGTCGGTTCCAGCTTTGCCGAGCACGGCGCGGAGCACTTCTGCAGTTTCCCGCTGAGAATCGAGCACAAATAGACGGCGAGATTGCTGCACGAGTTCCTCCTTGAACTCACTCACGACACGGCTGAGGGCGAAGATTCGGCAGGACTTCCTGTTCTGCGAATCGGCGAGGCGTGCGGGAGAGTATCGCGTTGGACGATCTGTGTCAAAATCAACTTTCGACCGAAATCGGCCGAGCACCGGGCCATCTTTTCCAGGCTGTCTATCTTCTGTAGTTTCTGAGCTCGCAGGTCTGATCAGAGTCCATAAAAAAAGACGCAACATTCCAGGAATGTGCGTCTGAAATCGCTGGAACCCAGGCAACCCGGAAGTTGAGCAGGCTTCCGGCTGCTGAATGCCAGTTGTTTTCACCGGTTAACTGATTACTGGAGCACCTGAATAGCAGTTGCCCGCGGTCCTTTCGGTCCTTCTTCTTCTTCGTAGTGAACCTGCTGTCCGACTTCCAGAGCCTCAAACTGTGCATTCTGCAACGCTGAGACATGGAAGAACAGATCGCCCCGGTCCCCTTGAATGAATCCGAATCCCTTATCGGACACAATCTTCTTAATCTTACCCTCCGGCACCTCGCACACTCCCTACCACTCTCCGCACTAAAGCCAAATTCGCATACGGTCTGCGGCTGTGGCAGAAGGGACCGTATACGTCACCCAAAAAAGTTCCGGCTGGTCCGACGTCGATGACGGCAACAGCCTTTCCTCTAACACACTTAGTGATTCTTACCGGTTGCGAAGGAGGGCAATCCTCGGCCTCGGTTCCAGAATTCAGTTAAATCTCTTACGGATTTGTCCCGATATATTCGATTTTCCCGATGTCCGTGAGTCTACCACCAATAATGGAGAATCGTCCATCTTGAACTTCGAAAAATCTGTGCTACGCCAAAATCAGGCATTCATTATGAACGCCTGTTTACAAAGGGGGTGTTGGTTTTGACCGAGGCATTCTCGGCGACATTGGCCCAGACATGGACGTGAGGGGCGCCGCGGAAGTGCCACACAAAGGCAGGACCTTCGAGTCGCCAGTTGTCCCAGACGCGATCCTTGCCGATGTCGTTATCGGTGTAGAATGCCAGGGCGCAGGAGTTGAGTCCGCCCTGGGTCTTGATGCATTGGGTGACTTCATCGCGGTCTGACTGACGGAACGGTTCGATCAGCGCCTGCAAGGTTTCCTGCAGGACTTCCTGTTGATCGGAGGAAAGTTCCGTGACCGGAATCCCCTGCAGTTTCTTGGTGCCTTTGAAAGCGATATCCCCTTCATTGGGCGTGCGGCGGACCTCCGCCATTTTGCGCTGACGGCCGTCCAGCATCTTGTAGACCTCGTTCGCTTTCAACGCCTGTTCCCAGAAGACGTTCTCTTCGTGATCCGGGCCTTCGTTGAACTCACCAAGGGGATCATGCCCGTAGAAAATCGGTCCGCCGAAAGCGAGGTGATCGGCTGAGTTGCCATCGCAGCGAAGTGTCATATGGCGACCGGTCATAACAAACTCGAAGCGTTCGCTTTCCGGATTTCCGAAGATGGCGATGGCCTGATTGTCTCCGAAGCCTCCATTGTCGTCTTCGACCTGCTTGTAGTAACGGGCATGCCAGTCGGGATGAATGATTCCCTCGAAGATAGCTCGCACCATGTCCTGCTGCTCGTCGGTGAAGAACTTGCTGCGGACCTCTGGTTTGGTGATCTGCCAGTTGTTGTTGACATGCGTACGCAGCAGACCCCGGCCCTTGTCCTCATGGTTCCAGTCGAAGCAGATTTCGCGGCGCTGTTGTTCCGAGAGCGAAGCAAACAAATGCTTCACGGCCGATTCCGGCTTCTCCTGGGCTTTGGCCACGGCTTTATTGACATCGAACAGGGCGGCTGGCAGGGACGAAGTTGCGCCCAGAGCAGCTGTGGCGGCGAGGCTGGTCGTCAGGAACTGACGTCGATTCAGGTCGGAGGCAGAGGACTTGAAGGAATGATTCATCGCGTACTCCTGAGAGTGGGGGCCCTGTTAAGGGAGACTTTCCATCAAAACAGCATACCAGATCCGAGAACAATTCGGAAAGGTTTGATGTGTTTTGTGGCCCCGAAGAACGCGAATTCAAATTTGCGTGGTGATCCTGCCCCGATAAGCGGAGGCTTGCCTCGCGTGATCAGCGGGCCAGTCGGCGGCGCGTGAGCGGACGAATGGCCGCCAGTCCGCAGCCGAGCAGGAAGCCGGCGAAGTGAGCGGTGTTTGCGATCGGCCCGAAGATCCCCGTCAGGCAGAGGAACAGGAAGCCGATCATCAGGTAAACGGTGAGATCGGGCAGGGCGATTCCAAGTCCCGGTTCCAGACGTCCTTTGATCCAGATGTAGCCGAACAGGCCGAACGCAACGCCCGACATCCCGCCGAAGGTCGGATCTTTCTCGAAGGCAAGTGGCGGAATCTTCAAATAGAACTCCGCCAGATTGGAGGCGATCGCGATCAGCAGGACCATTGCCAGGAACCGCCAGGACCGAAGTCGCGGCTCCAGCATCGCCCCGAAGATGTAGGTCCAGTACATGTTGAACAGCAGATGAAAAGCGTCGTAGTGGATGAAGATCGGCGTCACGAGCCGCCAGACTTCTCCCCCGCGAATCTCCCGCAGATCGGTGTAAAAGCGAATCCGATCGTCCCCGGCTGGCTCGAATGAAGCGATCGTGAAATCGGTGATCAAACCATAATCGTTATCGTCGAGCGTGATCATCAGCGTCACTGCGACACTGATCGTGATCAGCAGGAACGTAATCGGCAGGTGACCAGCTGCCGCAACGGAGCTTCGACGGCGGACTTCGAGTCGCTGTCGGACCGCTTCCATCGCCTCTTTCTGCCGTTTGATGCGGAGGGCCTGTCCCTGTTCCACATGCTTTTCAATCTCGGGCGCTGTCGGATTGGTGCGAAACGCTTCCAGAGCCGTCCGGGCCTGAGGGACATCATCTTCATCGATAACCCACACATCCCACACGCCTTCAGCCGCATCGACCCGCGAAGTAATCTTTTGCGACAGCAGATAATCGTGAAAGCGGCGGGCTTGGGTTTCAGTGTCCAGTGTTCCCAGATGTCGCATGCAGAATCCTTATGCCGCCTTCGCAGTTCGCTTTTCGTTGCCGAGATGCGGGTCGTGTTCCGGAGATCGGCTCACTGCCATGTGATTATCGATGAGGGCCGGCACCTGTTATAAAACCTGACAGATGCAAGGCGAACGCAATCTCCGCCGAATCTTTCCTGTCTTATAGCAAAGTCCAGCCGCAATGAAAGTTCGATGTCTCGCTCTCAACGCCGATCAGGGCCCTCATTTCCCGATGTTGGAAGAGCATGGCTTCACCCCGCTGCCGGCCATCCGGGAGGTCAACTTTCACCAGAGTGAGATCCTGATTGATCAACTCCGGGACTGTGTCGCCGTGATTGCCGGAACCGAACCGTATACCCGCGCCGTGATCGAAGCTTCGCCCGAGTTGCGGGTGATTGCGCGGATTGGAGTCGGCTTTGATGCGGTCGACCTGGCCGCCTGCGATGACCACGGGGTCGTGGTGACCACCACGCCGGGAGTGAATCATCATGCTGTCGCCGAACACGCAATCGCCATGGTCATGGCCCTCGGTCGAGGCTTTCCCGATCGCGATCGCTTTGTGCGTGAAGGAAGCTGGAAACGTTTCAGCACTCCTCGCATTCAGGGGAGCACGCTCGGATTGATTGGACTGGGGCGGATTGGCAAAGCCGTGGCTCAGCGGGCGGTCGGACTTGGGATGCGTGTCATCGCCTACGATCCGGGACTCAACGATGAGGCGATCCGGGAGTTGGGCATCGAGCCGAGAGAGCTCGACGATCTGTACGGCGAATCCGATTATGTTTCGCTGCATCTGCCAGTGACAGAAGAAACCCACCATCTCATCAACCGGGAATCGTTGTCGCGCATCAAGCGGGGAGCCGTCCTTATCAACACAGCCCGCGGGGCACTGGTCGATGAGCCGGCTCTTTGCGAGGCTCTTGAGAGCGGCCATCTGCGCGGAGCAGGGCTCGATGTCTTCGAGGTGGAACCGCTTCCGCTCGACAGTCCACTGCTGAAGCTCGACCACGTCCTTCTGAGCGGGCATCTGGCCGGGCTCGATCAACAGTCGCAGCACGATACGTTAACCATGGCCGCCGAGACGATTATCAGCCTGCAGCAGGGGAAATGGCCGGCGCACGTCATTCAGAATCTGCAGGGCTCCACGGAGTGGCGCTGGTCGCGATAGCCTCCGACGCATCTTCGCTCCACGGCTGAGAGCGGCTTCGTCGTTCCTGAATACGTTCTTCATCAACGTGTGTCATTCTCCGCGAGAACGTCGATTCGTCATTGCCGATGCTGCTTTGCGTCGGCTGGTCGTGCCTGAAGACGGATCACTTGCGAGCCGGCAGTCAGGATTGATTGCCTTTTTTCAGGGAGGTGACATGCGGATATTGATCGTCGACTCCGCCCGCCGGTTTCAGCAGTTGGCTCAAGCCGTGATCAATCACGTCTTCGCCACGCTCGATGTCGATGCTGCCGAAACCATGGAGACCGCACAGACGCTCCTCAAGCAACGCAGGTATGAACTGGTCGTTGTCGATGTCGGCCAGCTCGACGGGGGATCGCAGGATCTGCTGTCGCATATGAACCTCTGGTATGAAGAAACGCCGGTCCTGGTCCTCAGTGCAATCGGTCTTGAAGATCGGGTTCTCGATGCGATTCGTCGTGGAGCGATCGGGTTCGTGCGGAAGGAACACTTCAAAGAAGAACTGCCGCAGCGAATTCGCTCAGTGCTGAACGCGACCATGCGAACGGAGCCGAACTCACTGGCCGGAAGTCTGCTGAAGGAGCAGACAACTTCGTTCTGTCTGCCCAACGAACGCCAGTTGATCGTGAAGGTCAACAACTACAGCGCACAACTGTTGCAGGTCTTTCAAATCTGTCCGCAGCGCGATCAGATGCGAATCCTGCTCGCCCTCGAGGAAGCTCTCACGAATGCCATGGATCATGGCAATCTCGAAGTCAGCTCGGATCTCCGCGGCGTCGATGATGAGGCCTACCTGAAGCTTCTTCGCGAACGAGGTAGCACGCCGCGATACAAAAACCGGCGGGTCAATATGGCGATCACCGTGACGACTTCACTGGCCCGGTTCAAGATTCGCGATGAAGGGCCAGGCTTCGATGTCTCCCGACTTCCCGATCCCTGCGATCCCGCCAACATCGGTCGCTCGCATGGGCGTGGTGTGCTCCTGATGCGAACCTACATGGACGAAGTCCAGTACAACGACACCGGCAACGAAGTGACGATGATCAAGTACAAGTCCGAACAGCAGGGGCATTCGACCGATTCCGCGATCTGGACCCACGTGCAATCGCCCGAGATTCTTCAGTTGCGAGCGGAGATGAACTCCTGAGCTGCTCAACGACCAGGGGCGACAACGAAAAACGGCCGACCTGTAACAGGCCGGCCGTTCTGACAGTGACTTCGGCTGTGTTATGCCGCCCGGCTCAAGGGGCGTCCCGAGATTGAAATCGAAGCGATTTCCTGCTGCTCGCGAAGCTGGTGCATCGACTCGGTCAGGGTCGGCATGGCGACACAGAGCTCACGCCGGACCATACGGGTTTGCAGAGAGGTTTCGCCAAATCCGAAGCTCTTTCGTTCCGCTTCGGTGAAGTGTTCGCCTGAGGCAGCCGAGCCGAACCAGCTGACATCAAACGACTGAGCAAGGCGGCGGGCGAACTGAATGCGGTTCACACGCTCCGCACCGGCAATGTGATAAAGGCCGTTCAGATTCTCGGCGAAGGCCCGATTCAGAATCTGAGCCAGCTCGGAGGCGACGATTGGCGTGGCATGTCCCGGCTTGTGCAGATCGGCACAAGGCTGGCCCTGACACATCCGCTCCAGCAGGTCCTCGACCCATCCGGTTTGACCAGCCGAAAGGCTCCAGCCAAAAACATGAGTTCGCACGACGAGAGCGTTTGCGTTCTGCAGAATTGTCTGTTCGAGGTTCAACAGTCGTTGACCAATGATGGACGAACAACGGCATTCGGAGCCTTCTTCGTGGAACATCCACGGGCCGCTGAGCACGGCATCGCTCGAAAGAAGCACGTAGGGGATGTCCATTGCATCGCAGGCCGAGGCCAGCTTTGCAGATCGTTCGCACTGTTCTTCCGATCCGATCGAAACCTGCGGATTCCAGGGGGAATCGCCAACGCAGGAAGCATCGATGACACGCTGAGGCTGGAGATCGGCCAGCAGACGGCTCGGCTGGGCGGTGGCATCATCGCCGCTGATCAGCTGGCACCCAGGCAGTTCAGGAGCATTATGGTCACAGATTCCGATCACGCGGTAATCGGCACTGAATGATCGGGCGAGGTTCGCACCTGCGACGGTGTCGACTCCAAAGATGGCAAGCGTATTCAAGCGATGGCCTCCCTGCTTGGACGAAGCGGCCTCGATTTCATCCTCGGCGAGCCTGAGAACGAATCGTCTGACTTCGTGTTATTGAATTCCCCCTCCATGGGCAGCGTTCTCGCTCCGAACGGCTTCGGAGATGAGACAACGCCGGCGTTTCCGCAAACGCGGCGGGATTATATTCACAGCTTGCAAGTTTTACCAAGATCAATTCTCGCCCTGTCTGTTGGCCCGGAATGGAAAGGAATCTACCTGAAAAATAATGGTTTACGCTCCTTCGCGATCGAATCGAGAACCGTCGATCTGAACGGAATTCCTCCGGGCGACCGCCGGGAAGCGTCCGTGAGAGAACATCTTTCGAGATCGTTGCCGATGGCCTATAACCAGTGCCCCCTCCCGGCAGGAAGCCCTCCTCCTGCACCCATGACCGCCTCCCTTCCTTGCAGGTCCACAGACATGAAGGCTCTGACGTCCTCACGTCGTTCGATGTCCGCACTCTCGCTCGGGTTGATCACTCTCTTTCTGGTTGAGCTCTGCAGCTGCCGGATGTCCGAGCCCGAGATTCAGCGGAAGCGTGGACTCGGGACCATCTACGATACGTCTTATTCGCCACCCCCCGGCGGGCAGCCGGCCATCGCCCGCCATCTCGATGAACTGCATGAGCGCTACTCCCAAACGCTGGCCGAGCCCGTCGCGGTCACCCACTGGAGTAGAGATCAGTCGACATGGAAGGTGTTCTACGCGACCAACCGGGCTCCGAGCGGAGCATCACCGAGCCTGAGTTTTGGAAACGACGTTGCCGACTCTGTTCAATACGGACAGGCAGCCGCGGTGCTTCCCGGTCGGGAACGGGGACAGGATCCGACTCCACTGCCTGAAGAACCGGACAGGATCTCGCTGATGAGTTTCGTGCCGAAGTTCAGCAGAAACGAGCCACGAGTCTACGCTACATTGGAGAGCGTGAGCGCTCTCGAAACCGCTCAGTTCCATGCCGGCGTTCGCGATCAGATCGAACGGTCGACCGGAAAAGATCTGCTTCTGTTCGTGCACGGGTTCAATGTCGATTACGAATCAGCCGTCATCCGCACTGCTCAGATCGCCTGTGATCTGCCATTCAACGGAGCGGTTTGCTGTTACGCGTGGCCCTCGCAGGGGGGAATCCGTAATTACAGCACTGATGAAGATTTCAACTACGCTTCGGTCGAACATTTCCAGACGTTTCTGCAGGAACTCGTTGCCAGCGTCCCGGCCGAGACGAAGGTCAATATCGTCGTCCACAGCATGGGAAATCGCATTGTTATGCAGGCGCTCAACCGGATGCCGCAACCGGCAGGAGCAGAGAAGCCGCTCAATCACGTCGTGCTTTGTGCTCCCGATGTCGGTGTCAGTGATTACTACAGCTGGATCGATGGCGTGAAGAAACAGTCCCGGCGAGTGACGTTATACGTCGGCGATGGCGATACGGCTCTGGCGGCTTCCAAAGCTCTGCATGCCGAACAGCGGGTCGGGGATGCGATCCCTCCGGTTCTCGCCGAAGGCGTCGAGACGATCGACTGCTCGCCTGTGGAACTCTCACTGATGGGCCACTCGTACTACGGCGGCAGCATCGAGGTCCTTTGCGATCTGTTCTGTATTCTTAAAGAAGATCTGCCTGCTTCGGAGCGAAACTGGTTGACTCAGGTCACCGAAGAAGGCGAGACTTTCTGGCGATTCACGACGCAGCCGGTCCCTGTCTACTGGACCTGGAACTTTCCGCCGGAGGTGACTGGAGCAGGAATTGTTCGCGAGCTGACCCTGCAGCCCGAAGAAAGTGTGACCCGGTAAATGCAACAAGGCCCGACGGTTTTCTCGCCGGGCCTCGATTATGCAGTTGTCCTGTTTCGCTTAGAACTCCGGTGTGTAGACCGGGGGAGCGGACGCCGGAGCGTTCAGGAAGTAGTACCGCTCGGCTGCGTCGATGGCGATGCAGATCGGACCATTCAGACGCTCCTTGTAGTTGGCGATACCTCCGGTAAATCCGTTGCGGATCGCGGAGACCATGTCTTGAATGGTCAGCTCAGCTTCGTCGGTCATTCCGAGAGCCAGCTGGCAGTAGGCGATGACATACAGATTGCCGGCATCTTCGCGATAGGTGCGGGCATGCTTGGCGAAGATCAAAGCATCGTGCAGCAGGCCGCGGCGATAACAGGCCAGCGAGACGAGCATCGACTGATCGAACGTGTAAGCGACCGGCGGGCCGAAACCGACGCGACGCAGCAGAGCCACATGGGGCATCGAGAGACCTTTGGGCGGTTCAAACAGTCCAGCCGGTTCACTGGTTTCGATCACTTCGTCGACATCGACGGCAGCGGCCGGAGGTTCAAGAGTGGTTGGCGAGGAGTCGACGGGCACGGGCGTGGGGTCGGCCGGCGTGGTCGAAGGGACCGGCTCCGGATCGAGATTCACAGCCGGTGCGGCATCGTCATTGCCGGGCACGGTGACCTGAGCAAACAGCATCTGACCTGCACACAGGCAGCCCAGCACAAGCAGCGGGAACATCAGTTTCGACATCGTGGCCTCCGAAGCATTTGGTGTTTCAAAATCGCTATCTTGCCGATTTTGTCCATGCTACTTGCTTTCGGGAATGTGTCAATTCGTCTATTTGTGCGAATCAGAGAAGTTCTCCCGAGGCCTCGAACGCTTCTTCCCAGGGGCTTCACCGCTTTCGGACTTTGACGTTGCTGCCACGCTTGCGAGTGGAGTTAAGACGCAGCCGACTGGCTTCAACGAGGTGGATTGGAATCTTAAAGTGAAATCAGTCATAGTGCTGATCCTCATGGGGCTCACGCCTGTCAGGTTCGAGCCGATTTCGCACACGTTCCGCCAGCCAGATCTCTCCCGCCATCCATGTCGATTATCCGTTCGCACACATCGCAAATCCGGGTTCGCTACAGCGAGACGGATGCCATGGGCTTTCTGCATCACGGGAACTATCCCGCCTATTTTGAGGAAGCCCGGACCGAACTGTTTCGAGTCAACGGCGGCGACTACCGGGCGATGGAGGAGCGAGGACTGTTCTTTGTCGTCGTGTCGATGTCGTTCCGCTTTCGGAGTCCGGCTCGATACGACGATGTGCTCGATGTGACCGCGACGCTGGAGAAGGTCTCCGCCGCCAAGCTCGAACACTCGTACAAAATGGAGCGGGGTTCGGTCATCGTGGCCGAAGGCACCACTGTCCTCGCCATGGTCGACCGGGCAGGGCAGGTGCAGAGAATTACCGACCAGATGCCCGGCGTTCAGACCGATTAAACAGAATCGTTCAGGCCGCGCTTGTGTTGCGTATCGTCCACCGATAGGCTGTTATCCCATATCAAAAACCGTGCATCTGTTGTCGAAATTCCAGATGCCCCTCCCATTTCCCCCAGGCAAGATCCATGAACGAACCGGCAGCCGATTCTCCCGCCCAGTCCACTGAAAAGGCCTATCTGGAGCAATTGCAGAACAAGCCCTTTCTGACCCGCATGGGAGGCTATGTCTCCCTTTCCGGTCCGGGCTGGTTGCAGAGTGCCATCACGCTCGGCGGGGGCTCGCTCTCCGGCAGTCTGTATCTCGGCGTGCTGGCCGGCTTCGGCCTCATGTGGCTGCAGCCGCTCGCGATGATCATGGGCATTATCATGCTCAGTGCCATCGCTTACGTCAGCCTTTCCACCGGCGAGCGCCCGTTTCATGCGATCAATAAGCACGTGAACCCTGTTCTCGGCTGGGGCTGGGCAATCGCTTCGATGATGGCCAACTTCGTCTGGTGTATGCCGCAATTCGCGCTCGGCACCGCGGCCATTCAGCAGAACCTGATGCCCGGCGTCTTCGGCGAAGGGGCGATGGATCCCTTTATCAGCAAGGTGATTATCGTCGCCATCATGTTCGTCTGCACCGGCATCGTGATCTGGTTCTACGATTCGGGCGGACGAGGGATTCAGATCTTCGAAATGGTGCTGAAGCTCATGGTCGGCCTCGTCGTGATCTGCTTCTTCGGCGTCGTGTTCAAAATGACAATCAGCGGAGACGGGCTGGACTGGGGGGCGATTTTCGCGGGCTTCATCCCCGACTTCTCCTTATTATCTCGACCGTCAGACCAGTTTAGTGAGCTGCTGGCTGCCTCCGGCGAACACGCTCAGTTCTGGTCCGACTTTATCGTGAAGAATCAGCAGCAGGTCATGATCACCGCTGCGGCGACTGCCGTCGGAATCAACATGACATTCCTGCTTCCGTACTCGATGCTCCGCAAAGGCTGGAATCAGGCGTACCGCGAACTGGCGATTTTCGACCTCGCGTTCGGTCTGTTCATCCCGTTCATGCTCGCCACGAGCTGCGTGGTGATCGCCGCCGCTTCCCAGTTCCACGCCACACCTGCTCCCGGATTCCTGGGCGAAGTCGATGCCAGCGGGCAGCCGATTGTTCCGGCCAAGAACCTGGTCGGCAGCTACAACGGACTGGTCGAGAGCCGCCTGAAGAGCGAACTCGGCGAAGAGAAATACAGCGAACTGGCCGCCGATCCGGAGGCCCTCGCCGCTGCCAAGGAGAATCTGCCGGAAGCCGACAAAACTCTGGCTGCGATGCTCGTGACCCGAGATGCCTTCAATCTGGCCGATTCGCTGAAAGCACTCACCGGGCCGATCTTCTCGCAGTACATCTTCGGTGTCGGCGTGCTCGGCATGGCGGTTTCGACGATTGTCATTCTGATGCTGATCAACGGGTTCGTCTTCTGCGAAATCTTCAACCTGCCGCACACTGGAACGTATCACCGCATCGGCTGCTTCCTGGCTGGAATTTCCGGAGCCATGGGGCCGTTCATCTGGTCGGGTGAAGCGAAACTCTGGCTGGCCGTGCCGACTTCGATGTTCGGGATGGTGCTGCTGCCAATCGCCTACATCACTTTCTACCTGATGTTCAACTCGAAGAGCCTGATGGGCAAGTATCGCCCGCAGGGAATCAAGCTGGTCATCTGGAATGTGCTGATGGGACTGGCCGTGGCCCTGGCCGCGTTCGGAAGCTTCTGGAGCATCAAGTCGAGCCCGTACCCGACCTTCGGCTTCTCGGTGCTCGGGGCCTTCGTGGCTCTGGCCGTCATCGTGCAGCTGATCCGCAAGCCGGAACCGCCGACGCCGGACGATCGGGACGCCCTCGAAACCGTGGCCCAGCCGTAATCGAGATCGGGAAGGCTTCGCATGAACCGCTGGAGTGTTGTCGGAGCGATCTTCGCCGGTCTGGCGGTCATCACCGGAGCCTTCGCCGCTCACGGGCTTGGGGATCGGTTTGAGAAACTGTATGGGAGCATGCCGGACAAAGTCGTCGCCGGCGCTCCCATCGCGGCCGCTCACAAGTATCTGGGCGACTTCAAAACCGCAGCCGACTACCAGTTCTGGCACGCGCTGGGACTGCTGTTTCTCGGACTGACGGGCCGCCGCTGTCGCCTTCTGAACGCGGCTGGCATCTGCTTTGTGATCGGTATTCTGCTGTTCTCCGGCAGCCTTTATCTGTTGACGCTGCTGGCGATTCCGAAGCTCGGCATGATCACGCCGTTCGGCGGAATGGCGTTCATTATCGGCTGGGTGCTGCTGGCGATCGGGCTCCGGGGGCCGGCGAAAACAGTTGAGTCCTCGCCAAATTCGTGAACCGGATGCGGCTCGTCCCCGTTAGTCTCAGGGAAGGGCCGTCATTCAAAGATTGCATTCGGCTGAGGAACCCGTCACGATACGATTGCTGCTTTCGAGCAGGCCGCTTTGACACCACGATTTCCGTCTGCCTGGATAAAGGACGCTGCATGTCGGTCGATCCCATGACTCAATCTCCGGAAGCGAAGACCCTCGAAAAGCAGGGGCTGCCCAAGAGCATCTATCTGGTTTCGTATCCGAAGATCGTCTTCATGTATCCCACGGTCATCGCTTCGCTCATCGTCGCGATCTGGATGCATATGTCCCACGGGCTGTACGGCCTGGAAAACGTCGGCCGCGTTTCGATCACGCTCGGCACGGTCTTCCTGGCGATCTTCGCCGTGAACATGGTCGTTATCTCGTTCGACTTCCCCCGCACGACCTCGCTGACGCTCTTCTTCTGCATCGCGGCGTTCGTCCTCGGCGGCTATGTCTTACTGTCGAACGTCCCCGATCTCGCTCCGTTCCTGAGCGGCATCGTCTCGCGTGTCCGCCCGATTGCCAACGCGTTCTTCTACTACATCTTCTTCAGCATCTTTGCCGCGATGTTTCTGCTGGTGAAGATCGGCGTGCAGTTCGATTACTGGGAAGTCCGCCCGAACGAACTGCTGCACCACCACGGCTTCCTGAGTGACCTCGAACGCTTCTCGGCTCCGAACCTGCGGATCGACAAGGAAATCAACGACCTGTTCGAGTACATGCTCCTCGGCTCCGGCCGCCTGATCCTGCACCCCAGCAACGAACGCCGGGCCATCGTTCTGGAGAACGTCTTCTTCATCGGCGACAAAGAAAAGTCGATCACCAAAATGCTCGGAGCCCTCCAGGTCCAGGTCCGCGACGACTCGAACTGAGAAAAGTCCCCACCGAAATCAAACCGGCAACAACCCGCCGGGTTGCCATGCCCACGCTCGCGTGGGCATGCTTACGTTTGGTATCGAACAAGAAAGGGTAGCCCCGGTTGCTCCGCGACCGGGGCCGACGAAGTCGGCAGGAGGTGACGCTCTGGGCGGGCGGTTCTCGTTGGCCAACCTTTTGTGGCTTCGCCACCCCGGTTGAATCAACCGGGGCTACCCGGTGAGATCATTCACGATAGTGCGGCCGTTCTTGTCGGCTGCGGCGCTCTCCGTGTTTGATCTCGTAAATGCGTCCTTCCGCGAATCCCTTCACGAACTCCGCGACGCCGTTTTCAATTCCGGTCTTGCCGAATGCCTGAAGTTCATAACCACGAGTGCCGGCTCCTTTGGGGGAGCCGAGTTCCGTCGGACTGATGATGTAACTCCCTTCCGGATGCTCTTCGTACGGGCTCAGGATCTGGAGGATGAACACAATGTGACCGTCGGAGGCGGGCGAGCTTTCGTGCGCCCGAACGAGTTCCGAGGCAGCGTGTTTGCACAACTCGGGATCGCTATGCACATGCTGGAGAACGATGCAGGACCCCAGATCCGCCGTGGCGGTTTGCCCCAACGTGAGGACCGTGAGAACTGCAAAAAGCCCGAGGACGAACGGCCGGGGGAATGGCAACATACGGACTTTCCTCATAGGGGCTTCGAGAATGCTGAGGGACATGGTCAACGATATGTCGGACGTTCCCGCCCAGTAACCTAGTGGGACTCCGCCACCCTTTGCGTGATCAATCACCCCAGAAATACGAGCTGAATCTTACGGGTTGAGACGATTTGACTTGAGGGGCCATGCAATGATTGCTCAACAGGTCCATCAGTGGCCGTAAACTACCTTGAATCGAATCTTCCGTTGGCCCGCTGACGCCAAGCGTACGGAAGATCGACACGGAGTTTTTACTGCAGGATGTCTGGATCAAGAGTTCTCCGACGAACGAACACTTGTAGGGGCTTATGCGAGATTGGATGGACAAAATCTCTGAATAAGGGATACGTTTCGTCTTTCCAAATCGCTTTAGCGTCAGACAGTCGCGAGCATCATCTAGAACGATGGACCTGCCATTTATCGCATCTGTGATATGGGCGACAAAGAGCTTGATGCCGAACAGCGACGGGAAGAGGAAGACCGCCGCAAAGAGTACAATGATAGCCCAGTCCGCAGGAGCTTCAGCGGTAACCAGTAAATGAAGTGCGAGGAATGGCGCAGCGAAGAACGGCGAACAGAAAATCAGGAGGACAACGAGGAGTGCCCATCCGCGTGGATGAATTTTCACAATGGTCCGCTCTGCCATCTCGTTGCGGACAACAATGAGAGGCTCATTCATCAAGACCCGTTCGCAGCTGGCTTCATTCATCGGAGTGTGTCCGCCCAGGTTGACTCGTCGGGTGCCATGCCCACGCTCGCGTGGGCATGCTTACGTTTGGTATCGAATCAACCGGGGCTACCCGTTTCTCTTATTTCGTCTCCGCACGATTCAGAAGATGACCTCGTCACGATTGCTACGACCAGCGTGCAGATTGGAATCGCCAGGATGAATATGCAAAAGATTGGAGCGGGAGGCCACAGTTCGTAGGGTACCGGACGCTGAATGGTCCGCCACTTGGTATCCATCCGACTTACGATCATCAGGATCATCGCGGCCACTGAAACAATCGCGGCTGCGAGCAAATGGATACGGACCTTGTCAGCCCGACTGAGTCGGGGCTGCCAGAAACGCATCCAGATCTCATACATCGTGGAAGTCCAGGAGATCAGGGCTATCGCCAGAATGAATGCTGAAGGGTACGACTCGTGGAGCGGTGGGAGATAGTAGATCAACGACATCGGACCCGGATATGTTGGGGCCGTTGTTCGATACCCGGGGCCGATATCGGTGAGATACCACAAGTACCCAACGGCAAGGTCAGCGAAAAACCCACACGCGGCGGCTTTGAGTGCCATTGGAATTGATCGTTGGGCAATCCCTGGGAAAAGGCAGAACGCCGCGCCGCGAAGTCCAGGCACTGGATAATAGATGCAAAAACCTGAGATCAGTGCGGCGCCGACCACGCTCGGGCGAGGTGTATCGACGGCTTTTTTCGAGTCATCGGTGTGATGCGCAGCCCCATTCGACATATCTAACATCATGGTCGATAAATCGATCTCCCGCCACAACGAAAACAAGTTCAGAGAACATGAGGCGAGGGGATGGAATCTCCCGTCAAACGAGCATGCCCACGCGAGCGTGGGCATGGCACCCGATACTGCGTGTAACTATTCACGTTCGATCACCGGGTTGACCCGATGAGGGCGGCAATGCTTCCCACTGCGAGCCAGAGAATCGCTGCGTTGCGCCGTACTCCTGGAGTTCGGAGTGTCTTAACGAGGATATTTCTTCGCCCGGTGACGATTGAAAATACGCAGGTTAGTGCCGTGATCGCGATGATGCAGAATGTCCACAACTGCAGAATCGCGTTCCCTGAGAAGAGCTTGTGAATGAGTGGGATCTGTTCTGGCTCGGTCACGAAGATGGAATTCAGCATGAAGGGCACGGCCAGCACGGCATAGAGGCCGGCGTAATTCCACAAGACCGCGTTATGGCTCCGCTTTGTCTTTCGGATCAGCATTGGAATGATCTCTGCCTCGCCTCGTTGAATGAACATGCCCACGCGAGCGTGGGCATGGCACCGGATGGATTTTTTTAAACCGGCTTATCGGCGGAACTTGGGTGACATGGCCGCCTTCATTTCGCGTTGGGCGTCGTCTTTTTTCAGTTTGTCGCGTTTGTCGTGGAGTTTGCGGCCTCGGGCGACGCCGAGTTTAACTTTGACGTTGCCGCGGACGAAATACGCCGAGAGCGGGACGAGGGTCAGGCCTTTTTGCGTGGCCGTTTCGGCGAACTTGCGGAGTTCCTTCTTGTGGAGCAGCAGTTTGCGGTGTCGGCGGGGGATGTGGTTCATCACGTTCGCCTGCGGGTACTCGCCGATGTGGCAGCCGAGGAGCCAGAGTTCGCCGTCGCGGAGGTGGGCGTAGCTTTCCTCCAGCGAAATCAGGCCATCGCGGATGCTTTTGACCTCGCTGCCGTGCAGAACGATGCCGCATTCCAGCTCGTCGAGGATCTGGTAGTCGTGCCGCGCTTTGCGGTTGACGGCGATCGTCCCCGAGTTGGGATTGCTCTTACCGGATTTGGATTTCTTGCTGGCCATGGAAGGCAATTCTCGTCGGTCGTGTGTCGGAATCAAGGGTTGAACTGTCCGACACGCGATCAGGTCATCAGTTCGCCTTCCCGTTCAAACGGGTTGTCGACCGGGTTCATCCGGCAGAGCATGATGCCCAGTTCGTAGAGGAAGACGAGCGGAATCATCATCAGCATCATACTGGCTGGATCGGACGGCGTCAGGATCATCGACACGAACGCGATCACGAGCATGGCCATGCGTCGCTGTTCGCGGTACACGGTTTCCGAGAAGACATTCAAACGGTTCAGGAAGACCATAACCAGCGGCAGCTGGAAACTGACGCCGAACATCAGCGGCAGGAACACGGCGAACGTGACCCATTCCGACAGTCGAATCTGCGGCTGCACGTCGAGCCAGGAGTTGAAGCTCAGCAGGAACTCGAGGATGAACGGGAACACGATGTAGAAGCAGAAGACCGCTCCGACGAGGAACAGCACCAGGCTCATCGTGCCGTAAACGTAGACGAATTTCCGCTCGTGCGGATACAGTCCGACGGCGACGAACATCCAGGCGTTGTAGAAGATCCAGGGGCTGGAGAAGACGACGCCGGAAACGAGAGCGACTTTCACGTAGGTGAGAAACGCTTCCTGCACGTTGAGCGTGACGGGGCGGTTGGCCCGTTTGACGTTCTCGCGGAAGATGGAGAATTCGGGCGCACTGATCCGCAGCGTGACCGCGGCTTCTTTCCCGTCGGCGTCGGCATCAGCGGGGGCGTCCATGCGCTCGAACTTATCCGGGGCCGCCTGATGCAGGGCATTGACGAGATCCCGTTGCGGAATCTGGATATCAATCTGACGCCCTTCAAGACGGGCTCCGTCATCGGGAACGGCATCCGGTCCTTCCGATTCGAGGGTATTCTCTTCTTCGATTTCCTCTTCGGCCATGCCTGAGAGCGAGTTCGACCATTTCGAGATCCGTTCAATAAACGTATCGGTGCCGATGTCGTCGACGCGGTACTTGGCGAGTCCCTGGCGAATCAAAGCCCGGTCAATCGGAGCCCGGACGACGGCGACGAGATAGTTGCCGAAGATGAGCGTGAAAATGGAGACCAGGATCACGCCGAGTAATGCGCGGATGAGATAGAAGCGGAGCTCTTCGAGGTGATCCCCGAAGCTCATGCTGGAATCTTCGAACAGGTCTTTCGATCTGAGAGCCATCAGAATTCTCACTTTTCGATCGGGAGGAGGTGCGCACAAAATCCGCGCACTGGCGACAAGAGGTGACGGAACCGTGATGGGTACTCGTTCGGGCAAAAAGGAGTTTCGCCCAGGGGAGCAAAGAGCTGGCGTCCTCGAATCGCGGCTCGACCGTCTATCGCACGAAGCATTTCGCTCGGATCGTGCAGCTGGAGCCGCTCGGGTAACCAGCTGCCTTCATTATGAACGTGCTGAACCTCGGATGCAATGGACTTCAGGCCGGGAAGAGGGCGGTCGCATGCAAGTTCTCCAGCTTCCGCGAGCCGTTTCCCCGAGCCGCAAAATCGTTACGAGGCGATCTCGTTCGGGCTTGAATTCCAGAAAGATTGGCTGATGATAAACGAATTCTCATGTTTGTTCCGGCAAACCCCGGCCGCTCGTTCGCCTCCAAGGAGACCCCGATGTTCCCGCCTTCGTCCGATCGAATTCTGCGCGTCTCCCTCAGCTCGATGCTGCTGACCGCAATCGCTACGTTCACGTTCGCGTCTTCGACATTCGCAGCCGACTGGAATCAATGGCGAGGGCCGAGCCGGACCGGGTATCTGGAATCGTCTCCGGAGTTGATCGAAGAATTGCCGAAAGCGGGACTCGAACCAGCCTGGACGAGCGGAGAGATCGACTCGGCTCGCAGCGGAGGCTGGGGTTCTCCGGTCGTTGCCGATGGCATGGTCTACCTGTTTACGCACAAGAAAGAGCTCGTCGGCGATCCGCCTCCACCGCGGAAATACCCCTGGCTGGCTCCGGATAAGCGGGGCAATATGACCGATGAAGAGTACGAACAATACGAGATCAATCGTCGGAACGAAGACGAAGAGCATGCGAAAGCCTATCAGTTCCGCGAATTCGTCATGGCTTACGACGCTCGGACCGGCGAAGAACTCTGGAAGAACCAAAGCGATTCGACGTACACCCGGTTTCCGCAGTCGGGCTGTCCCACGGTGGTTGGCAATCGCCTCTACATTCTGGGAGCCGGCCGTCAGGCGCGATGTCTGGATGTGAAATCGGGCGAACAGCTGTGGCAGACCAAGCTGCCGGGCGAATTTCGCGATGAGTATTATCAGGCCTCGGTCCTGGTGGAAGATGATATCGCCGTCTTCAACGCGACAAACCTGTTCGGATTGAATGCACAGACGGGGGAAATTTGCTGGGACACGGCGGAAGAGAACATCAAGGGCACCCACGCGTCGCCGGCGGCGTGGAAACACGATGGCAAGACGTATCTGATTTCCGTAATTGCTGGCGGTTCAACGGTTTGCCTCGATGCCCAGACCGGGGATCAGATCTGGAAAGTCGACTCCGAGGGAGGACATGCGTCGCCGATTGTCGTGGGGGACAAGCTGCTGGTGTACGGGAACAGCCGTAAGAAGGGGCTGCGCTGCTTTCAGATGACCCCAACCGGGGCGGAGTCGTTGTGGGTGTTTCAGCGTGTTACCGACAAAGGAAGCACGCCGATTGTTGCTGGAAATGCTGTGTTCGTGCAGGGAGAGCGGAAACTGGCCTGCGTCGATCTCGAGACGGGAAGTCAGTTGTGGATGGCGAATCTCGATATGGAGAATCCGCAGTGGGGATCTCCAATCGCCGCGGGCAAGGTCGGCTTCTACGCCTACGACGGCATTCTGGCCTTCTCGCTGAAAACCGAGGAGTTCGAACAGATCTTCGATGCTCAGATTGACCGGAGTTATCGCCTCGTGCCCACCTCGGAGTTGCGGGCCCGTTTTCAGATGGATGAAACCGGCCTCGACGCCGAGACTCGGAAGGAAGGTCTGAAGAAGTATCAGCAGGAAATCGGCAAGCACGGGCCATTGCGGTGCGCGACTCCGGCATTTGCTGATGGGTTCTTGTACCTGCGTCTGAAAGACGGCCTGGCCTGTTACGACTTGCGAGCCAGCCGGCCCTCTCAGGTTTCGCAGCGGTAAGGGGAATTACGCCGCGGGAGCTCGGCTGACTCTGCCTGAGCTGCTACCTGTTGCTTCGCGATTATGCTACTGTGCCCGCAAAGTGCGCTCGATTGCTGCACTTTCGGGCACTTTGCTTAGGCAGTCGAAATGCGGAAGGCGGATTTTCAGCTGAAAAACGCGAATTCTTTGTTTGTTATGACTGCGGCATATCAATTGCTTTTCTTGAAGAAGAATTCAAAAAAAGACTCGTGTCGTGGGGAACTGCAGCGATACGGCGAATTCCTTCCTTAACACACAGCGTTCTTTTCCAGGCAGTTCGGACGCGATCAATGAGAGGCACCAACTCGTGAGTTCAACTCTTTTGGGCAAGTCACAGTCGAATGGTCAGACTCCTACCGGCGCCGGTGGGTTCATTATCCCGAGCGGTTCGGCTCGCCAGGCCGCCATCTCGGCCGTGATCAACTACAAGCCCCACGCGCCCGCAATGAACTTCATCGAAACACCGACGCAGGATCTGTTCTGCGCCAACGTCTTCAGCAAAGCCGTGATGAAAGATCGCCTTCCGAAGCCGGTCTTCAAGTCGCTGATGAAAACCATCGAATCCGGCGATAAGCTGGACGATTCGGTCGCCGATATCGTCGCCTCCGCGATGAAAGACTGGGCGATTGAAAAAGGTGCCACTCACTACGCTCACGTCTTCTACCCGCTGACCGGTTCGACCGCCGAAAAGCACGACAGCTTCCTGGCTCCGAGCGGCGACGGCAGTGCCATTGCCGAGTTCAGCGGCAGCCAGCTGATTCAGGGCGAACCAGACGGTTCCAGCTTCCCGACCGGCGGCATTCGTCAGACCTTCGAAGCTCGCGGTTACACCATCTGGGATGTGACCAGCCCGGCATACATTCTGGAAAATCCGAACGGAACGACGCTGTGCATTCCGACCGCCTTCGTTTCCTGGACCGGTGAAGCTCTCGATAAGAAGACTCCGGTTCTCCGCTCGATGCAGGCTCTGAACACCCAGGCTCAGCGAGTTCTGAATCTCTTCGGCAAGACCGACGGGGCTCTCGTTTCTTCGACGGCAGGTCCGGAACAGGAATACTTCCTGATCGATCGCAACTTCTTCTTCGCTCGTCCTGACCTGCTCAACTGCGGTCGGACACTGTTCGGAGCCAAGCCTCCGAAGGGGCAGGAGTTCGACGATCACTACTTCGGAGCCATTCCGGATCGCGTTCTGGCCTTCATGCTGGAAGTCGAACGGGAACTGTTCAAACTCGGTGTGCCGGTCAAAACGCGTCACAATGAAGTTGCTCCGGGCCAGTACGAAATCGCGCCGATGTTCGAATTCGCCAACGTGGCGACCGACCATCAGCAGCTGATCATGCTG
The DNA here is from genome assembly GCA_017795105.1 of Planctomycetaceae bacterium. Classification (GTDB taxonomy): domain Bacteria; phylum Planctomycetota; class Planctomycetia; order Planctomycetales; family Planctomycetaceae; genus Rubinisphaera. Next base: position 1,404,422 of record CP051247.1, on the reverse strand, counting down.
ACCTTGAAGAAGGTTGCTGAGAAGCACGGCATGAGCTGCCTGATGCACGAAAAACCGTTCGCAGGCGTGAACGGTTCGGGTAAGCACGTGAACTGGTCGATGGGAAGTGCCACTCAGGGCAACCTGCTCGATCCGGGCGAAACGCCGCACGAAAATGCTCAGTTCCTGCTCTTCTGTGCCGCCGTCATTCGGGCCGTGCACTTGAACCAGGGCCTGCTGCGAGCCGTGGTCGCTTCGGCCAGCAACGATCACCGTCTCGGAGCCAACGAAGCTCCTCCGGCCATCATCTCGATCTTCCTGGGCGATCAGCTGACCGACGTCTTCGAGCAGATCAAGGGTGGCGGAGCCAACTCGTCCATTCCTCGCGGAACGCTGACTGTTGGTGTCGATACACTGCCGCCGCTGCCGAAAGATGCCGGCGACCGTAACCGTACCAGCCCGTTCGCCTTCACCGGCAACCGGTTTGAGTTCCGGGCCGTCGGTGCCAGCCAGTCGATCTCTGGTCCGCTCGTGGCCATGAACACCATCGTGGCTGAGTCGCTCGATTACTGTGCGACCGAACTCGAAAAAACGACCGGTGGCGATTCCAGCAAGCTGAACTCGGCTCTGCAGTCTCTGCTGGCCGACATCATGGAAAAACACGGTAAGGTCATCTTCAACGGCGACGGCTACTCCGACGAGTGGCATGAAGAAGCCGAGAAGCGGGGCCTGCTGAACCTGAAGACGACGGCTGACGCTCTGCCTGTTCTCAAGGAAGAACCGGTTCGTCAGTTGTTCGAGAAGTACGATGTCCTCACGGCTCGCGAACTCGAAAGTCGTGCCGATACCTACCTCGAACAGTACATCCTGTCGATCAAGGTGGAAGCCAACATGACTATCGAAATGGCACGCACGATGATCTTCCCGGCTGCTGTTCGTTATCAGAATCAGCTGGCTTCGACTTGTGCGAACCTGAAGATGGTCGGCTACGAATTCGATACCGACACGCTCGATAAGATCACCGAGCTCGTTAAGGCTCTCCAGGACGCGATCGTTGATCTCGAAACCGGGCTCAGCAAGCACGACTTCGGCAGCAACGTCGAGGAAGCCAAGTTCTACTGTGAAACCGTACTCGGGGCGATGGGCTTTGTCCGGCAGTACGCCGATGAGCTCGAAGGATATGTCGCAGACGACCTCTGGCCGCTGCCGACTTACCAGGAAATGCTCTTCATTCGCTAATTACCTGAACGGGGTCACGTTCCGGTCGTCGCAGCCAAATCGACGACCGGAGCCGACTCCAGTGTGCAGACAATCGAGAATGCTCCTGCACTGAGCGGGAGGCGACCGGTGGGGAACCTGGTGTCATTCCCCGACCGGTCGTCTTCTTTTACTGGGCTGTCAATTCGACGAGCTCAAGCACCCGACGCTTCGGGTTGGGATTTTCTCGATCCGCCTGATGACTAATCCAACCTGCTTTCTGGCGTTTGAGGCATGGAAAAGTAGGTTGCGTCTCGACGCGCCGAGTCAACTGCGGCGCCCGGCGATCAACGTCACTTCTATGCGATCACACCTGGGCACGGTTATTGAACGCGTCGAGAGAGGGCTCTACCCGAGTGGATACGGATACTTCGCCGTGATCTCGTCAATCCGCTTGAGTGCCTGATCATCGAGCACGTAGTCGCAAGCGGGCAGAATTTCTTCGAGCTGGTCGAGCGTGTTGGCTCCCACAATCGTCGAAGCAACAAAGTCGTGTTGCTTGCTCCAGCTGGTCGCCAGCGTGGCCGGGGTGATGCCGAGTTCGCCAGCAAGTTCGCACAGTTCTTTCGTCGTCGCCAGCGACTTCTCGTTCACGAAGCGGCGGACCATCACCTGCTGGCGTTCGCCTTTTTCCATGTAGGTCGAGAAGCGGGCTCCCTTGGGGAACTTGCCATCGCAGTACTTGCCGGTCAGCACGCCGCCGCCGATTGGAGAGTAGGGAAGGCAGCTCACTTTCTCCCGTCGGCAGATATCGGCGAGTGAATCTTCAAAGCGGCGATTGATCAGGCTGAAGTTGTTCTGGATCGATTCGTACCGCACGGTGCCCGCCTGCTCAGCAGTTGCCAGCGATTTCATCAGGCCCCAGGGCGTTTCATTGCTGCAGCCGACGTAGCGGACCTTGCCCTCGTACACGAGTTCGTCGAGCACTTCGAGCGTGTGCTGATAGGAGAAGTCGTGGTCGGGCCAGTGGCATTGATACAGGTCGACGTAATCGGTCTGCAGTCGCCGCAATGATCCTTCAATCGCCCGGCGGATATGGTGACGATCGATGCAGGTGTAGCCTTCCCGCACGGGCGGGACGAACCAGCCATGACCCGGGCCGCAGAATTTGGTGGCGATGATGATGGCGTCGCGCGGCTTCGTCTTCAGCCAGCGGCCGACGATTTCTTCCGTGCGGTGCACCCACTCTTTCTCGGGGGGGACCGGGTAGATCTCGGCCATGTCGAGGAAATCGATTCCGGCGTCGAAGGCCCGGTCCATGATGCGAAACGCTTCCGTTTCATCGCAGGTGGAGCCGAATGTCATCGTACCCAGGCAAATATCCGAAACGACCAGAGAAGTCTGTCCAATCCGTCGACGTTCCATGTGAGAAAATCTTTCTTCGCTATACTCAACAGAGCGGGAGTGTTCTTCTCCCGAGTCTAGCAACTCTCGCAGTCAACGTGAAATTCAGCAGAGGAGACAGGGTGACAGGCACCGGCAGCGAAATCTGGTTTTCAGACTCCTATGACGAAGCCCGCTCTCGAATCCTGCAGATGGCGGGCCAGACCGGTTGTTCAGCGACGTCGATTTCGCATCCACTAGGAACCGCCGAGCAGCCGCTTGCGCTTGATGTGATTCGCTGCGGCAGTCCGGATGCTCCCCTGCGTCTTCTACTTTCCAGCGGACTGCATGGGGTCGAGTCTCCACCTGGCTCGGCGGCTCAACTCGCGTTTCTGGACCGGCTGCAACGAACCCCATTGCCAAAAACCGTGCAGGTGACGATCCTGCATGCTCTCAATCCCTGGGGGTGGGTACACAGTCGACGCATGGACGATCGCAATGTCGACAGCAATCGCAACTTTCTGCTTCCGGGCGAATATTATGAGGGGGCCCAGGAAACGTATCGGAAGATCGACTGCTTCCTGAATCCGAAGCGGAGTGGAAGCTGGCCGGGACAGTTTTCTCTGATGGCGGCTGTTCTCGTGCTGCGCTACGGCTACGGGAACATTCAGAAGGCGATTACCACCGGGCAGTATGAGTTTGAGCAGGGACTTTTCTTCGGCGGCCGCGAACCGAACTGGACCACGGCTCAGCTGCAATCGCTGATCCCCGAGTTGACTCGGACGACCCGCCGGGCGTGCCATCTCGACTTTCACACCGGAATCGGCGAGTACGGACGCGGGCAGTTGTTCGTTGATCACCCACTGAATTCCTGCACGCGGGATTGGATGGCCGAGACATATCCAGCCGATGCTCTCGATTCGCTGCCAACCGAGAGCGAGCCGCCTTATCGAGCCCGTGGCAGTTTCAGCAAATGGTTTTTCGAGAAGTCAACGGCGGCGGAGACTCTTTCCTGTTGTGCCGAGTTCGGCACGCTCTCAAGTCTGAAGATGCTCAACATCCTGATCCGCGAGAACACCGCGTATCATTGCGACGGCATCGATTCGGCCCGGCGAAGAACGTTGAGAGCCGAACTCGAAGATAGTTTCTGCCCCAAAGATCCCGTCTGGCGACGAGCCGTGCTCGAACAGTCTGAACAACTCATCTGGCGAGCCATCGACCGAATGTCAGCCTGGGGCTAAGTCCACGCAAGTAGAACCCGTAGAGTCCGCTGTGGGGACGCGGTCACGACTTTCAACGCAGTGTGGAGTCCCGTTGCGTCCCCAAACCCCTCCCGGAACAATGACTCCTGATTGTCTCGAGGAGCGCACATACGCGTCCGCACGGAACGTGGGATCTATTGGTCAGAGGATTTTTAATGGCCGACCGTGAGGGAGAGCAACGGTAAGTAAGTTCCCTCGCCCCCCTGGGGGAGAGGGTTCGAGTGAAGGGGGAATCGGGCCGTTGATTCTCATCTGTATGGAGCATCGCTAGTTGATCGCCACCTTATCCGCCTCTCGGGCCTTCTGCTTCCAGCAGAGTGATTAAGCCGCTCCCCCTAAAGGGGGCGAAGGGACACGAGTTGCCTGACTACCAAAGATTGGGCAAGACAAAATGACATCTGTTCGAGACCCTTTGAGTCATAACTCCCGCATCCCCAGCGGACCCTATGTCTGTCCCGAGTCTACTCGAGTTGGATGGTCGACCGCCTATGTCCTCATCCCGCTTGCGGGAGGCTGATGATATCGATGCCAGGCCGTGAATCGATCGGCTGCAGGGCAGGGCGGCGGTACCAGGTGACGTAGCGGAGAATGATGTAGCCGAATGGTCCCATGAGGACGATCCATGCGAGTCCCATCCAGGAGAATTCGACGCTGCGAGCTTTGCTGACGCGATAGAACCAGGCGGCGAGGAGGCCTCCAATGGCGAACAGTGTAAGCAGAACATCGGTCGAGTGCCGTACGATCAGCCACCGGGCTTCCGCCAGGGTGATCTCTTCCCGTTGTGCAACGTCGTCGACCGGCATGATGGCGAGGAGCGATACGAACGGCAGGAATCCCGGCACGACAGCCGTAGCCGTCCAGCGGTTGTTTTGGAAGTCCTGCTGGTAGGTCGGTTGGGTGATGACACCCTTCTTCTCGTCGATCGTATCACCGGAAAAGTCCGTCCAGAGAAGGTTCAGTTCCCGGAGTTGCTGGTTTTCCATATCGCTTGAGGTCAAGTAGACGACGCGATTCTCCCCCTGAAGTCGGGCGGAGAAATCCTCATGCTGAAGTGATTTTGGGATTGCCGCACGAAGTGATTTTTCCTCGTGCAGGCTGGACCAGACCAGCGCGTCTTCCGTGCGAACGATGATTCCCGATTCCGTGCGACGGTCGGCTTGGGTCCAGTCGGCTGGCAACTGCTCCCTGTTCAGCGTCAGTTGCTTCATGTCGTGAACTCGCAGTTCCGGTAGAAACGGGCTGACTTCTCCGGTGATGAAATTGATCTGCCATACGCGATTGTCGCCCGATCGGAGAAATCCGAACGTGTCGAACAAAGATCCCGTTCTGGTCGCCGAACCCCAGCTCGACGAGGGGATGGTGCCATGGATGCCGTTGATGTAATACGGCGTCTCATTGATCAGCAGAACCGATTGAAGATAGTAGTCTCCGCTGATGCGGGGCAGCTCGAAGACATCGCTTTTCGTTGGCCGCGTTTCGCTGCGGCCCTGTCGTCCCACGAAGAAGAGTCGCCGATTCGTGAGCGGATCGTACACTTCAAAATAGCCCGTCGCGGGTTTGTCGTTCTCGACGATGAGGTACCATTTCCGAGGCCTCTGTTCACGATCCAGAAAGGCGAAGATCAGTCGACGCCGATATTGCTCAAAAGAATAATCCTCATCGTCTTTCAGTGAGCTGAGGTGCGTCAACGACTGTGGACTGTCCGTGGCTGTGATCTCTTTGCGTTCGCCATCGAGGTCGGTGTAGTACTGCTCGTAATCGCTGTTGAGATATTCATAATGCTGAATCAGGATCTCTCCGCTTCCCGTGGCGACAATCGATTTCTGATGTCGATACGGCCCGGGGAGGAAACTCGAGACAATCGAGGAGACGATGATCGCTCCGAAGACGTAAGCAATAATCAGACCCACGGTCAACAGGGCGACGACGGGCCACGATTTTCTGATCACTGGAGTAGACATGAGAGCGCTCCCCGGACAGAGGCCGGCTTACGAGAAGTCTTCGTGAGTCAGCTGGTAGTGAATCGCTGCGAGAAACAGGCAATCGATTACGACGATTAACACCAGCGTTGCCGTGTAAAGGTATTCGGTCGACAGCAGCGTGAAGGCAGCCGCAACAGCGACAATCAGGGGAAGCAGGCGGCTTCCGTGCCAGCGGGCCTGTCGCAGTCCACACAGAAAGCTACTCAGGTAGACCATCGACAGGCCGAAGCAGCTCTTCCAGTACATGGCGGTGTTTTCCCACAACATCGGTGCGGGAACGTTACCGGGAATGGAGGCCCACCAGGCATAGACGAGCATCGGCAGGACCAGGATTCCCCAGAGAATCCCGAGCCCGGTCAGCAGTTTCACGATCGTGATGTGCATCCGACTGACCGGCCGATGCCACAGAAACAGCCAGGTCCCTCGGTAGGATTCCGACAACGTCTGCCAGAAGCCGAGGAGAATGGCGAGACACCCGCCGAGAATGGGAATGGTATTCGCCGTGGTGTAATTAAAGAATGGAATGTCAGTCGGGTAGGCGACACTTAGATTGAGCGGTTGAAAGCCGCAGAGGCTGAAAACATACAGCATCATCAGCCCCAGGCCGACGATCTGCAGCGGCAGTAACTGCCAGAACTCTTTACGAATGAGGGCGAGCGACCACATCAGACTTTCTCCGCAGGAAGTTGATCGACGAAGACGGGGACTGATTTCCGATTGGTGCGGGTATATTCCAGAAACGAATCTTCCAGATTCATCGACTGGACTTCGATCTGCCGGGGCTTAAGTTCCTCGGCCAGGCGGCGATGTTCATCGTTGATGTTGACGACGATGACTTCGAGCTGATTCAGAATCGACCGCGTCCCCACGACGCCTGGGACATTCGGAAACGATGTCGATCCATTCACAGGCCGGTCGAACTCGAGCACCATCTTTCCGATGTTCTGCTTGAACTCATCGATTGCACAGTCGACCCGCAGGACACCATCGACCATGATGCCGATGCGGTCGGCGACACGTTCGACATCTCCCAGAATGTGCGAGCTGAACATGATTGTTCGGCCCTGACGCTGGATAATCTGGATCATTGATTCCAGAAACTCACGTCGGACAACTGTATCGAGTCCGAGCGTGGGATCATCCATGATCAGCAATTCGGGTTGAGGTGCGATCGCCAGTGCCAGCGAGACCTGGGCCTGTTGCCCTTTGGAGAGCCGGCGGATCTTCCGCTTCATTGGAAGTTCGAAATGATCGAGCACCTGTTCGAGGAGGCGATCGTTCCAGCGTTTGTAGAACGGCCGCGTAAAGCGAACCGCTTCTTTGATCGTCATCCACGAGTAGAGCGGATGACCTTCCGCGATATAGGCGATGCGTTCGCGGATCTCAGCGTTGAATTCGGAAACTTCGTGGCCGAGCAGTCGAGCCGAACCGGCATCGGGAATGACCATGCCGGTCAGCATCTTCGTTGTTGTCGATTTGCCCGCTCCGTTGCAGCCGAGAAAGCCGTACACGCAGCCGGTCGGAATCTGAAAGCTGACCTGATTCACGACCGGACGACCGTCGTAGAACTTGGTCAGGCCGATGGCTTCGACCGCCGGAACCGGATTTGGAGGTGACTCGCCGATCATTTCTTCCCCTTCACCAGGTCCCACTGATATTTGGAAACCCGTTCCTGAACGAGTGACAGAACGTCCTCGGCAGAGAAGCCGAGATAGACAGCGGAGGTGAGCCAGGTGTCGAGCGACTCCTGCAGTTTCTGCTTGCGGATCTCTCGTGTGAGTTCAATCCGCGGCTGCGCCACAAATACGCCGAGACCTTGCCGCGTGACGAGAATCCCTTCGCGTTCCAGTTCGGTGTAAACGCGAGCAATCGTATTCGGGTTCACGACCAGGGACTTCGAAAGCTCCCGCACCGAAGGCAGCTGCTCTTCGGGAACAAGACGGCCCTGAGCAATCGCCTCGCGAATCTGCTGCGACAACTGCCGATAGATCGGATCGGAACTGGATGGATTGACGCTGAAGTTCATGGCGCTCCCTAACTGTATTAATAGTAGTGGTACAGTCGGGCGGCGTCAAGATTATTCCGAAGAAAGTTCCAAGCGTAGGGAAAGCCCCCCGTACCGGCGGCATCCTGCGACCGATGCGTGTGGCTGGCTGGTATGCGTCGAGAGCAGGTTTCGATGCGACGGACGCGTATGGCGAGATCGACCGCCGGGTGTTTCAGCATCGTCGATTCGGCGGCAAGATGCCGCCGGTACGGGTGGCGTTCAACCGGAGTGTAGTGCAGGCTCCTTCCTGCCGGGCCTGACCGGCAAGTCGACTTCTGGCTGCTGAGCAGTCTGTAATCGGAGGTCCACGGAAGTAGAGCGGCGTCCGGTCGACACGTCGTACCGGCGGCATCCTGCCGCCGATTGCGTGTGGCTGGCCGGTATGCGTCGAGAGCAGGTTTCGATGTGACGGACGCGTGTGATGTGATCGATCGTTGAGGGTTTCAGCGACGTTGATTCGGCGGCAGGATGCCGCCGCTACGGCTGGGGTCAACCGGAGTGTAGGGCAGGCTCCTGCCTGTCGCGCGTGACCGGCAAGTCGACGTCTGGCTGCTGAGCAGCCTGTAATCGGAGGTCCACGGAAGTAGAGCGGCGTCCGGTCGACACGTCGTACCGGCGGCATCCTGCCGCCGATTGCGTGCGGCTGGTCGGTATGCGTCGAGAGCAGGTTCCGATGTGACGGACGCGTGTGACGTGATCGATCGTTGAGTGTTTCAGCGACGTCGATTCAGCGGAAAGATGCCGCCGCTACGGGGTGGCTTACTCAACCAGTTTGCGGGGATTGCGGTTTGTCAGCGTATCGATCTCTTCGTCGGTGAAGCCGACCGATTTCAGGTTCTCGACCATGCGGTACAGCGGGCAGGCGGAGCCGACGAAGTGGGAGCGGTCTTCCGCCCAGGGGACGAGGTCGTCGCCGATGGTCACGTTCTGATCGGCCAGGCGATAGATGCCCGGTCCCAGACCAGCTGCGCTGATCGTGTCGGACACGACCACACTGCGGTCGAGGCCGGCCAGTTTGATGTAGTTCTTCAACGCATACAGCGGAACATGGGCTCCGTCGGCGATAAAGCAGAGTGTGATCTGATCGGCCAGCGACAAGGCCCGCTGGACGATATTGTCGTGGCGGTGCATCTGCATCGGGCAGCCGTTGCCGAGGTGCGTGAAGGCTTTCAAGCCGGCATCGATCGAACGCTGGAGCTGTTCGATGGACGGGTTGCAGTGTCCTGCTGCGACGACCACGTTGCGTTCGGCCAGCCACGCGGTCACTTTCCCTTCCGGATCCTGTTCAGGAGCAAGTGTGAAAAGTTTCGTCAGACCGCCGCCGGCTTCGAGCAGTCGTTCGGCCAGGGGGATGTTCGCTGCACAGGAATGTTCCGGCGGGTGGGCTCCAATGTATCCTGGGACCGGCGAGAGGAATGGCCCTTCGATATGAATGCCGGCGATCATCTGCTCCACTTCGGTCGACTGTTCGCAGCACTTGACGATATTCGCGATCCGGCGGCACATCGCGTCGTGATCGGCGGTGATGACCGTGGCGAGGATGGCATCGACGCCATGTTCTTTCAGTATGCGACAGGCGAGTAGCATATCGTCGAGAGGAAGAGTATCGGCGTTGAAGTCGACGCCGGCATAGCCGTTGACCTGAAGATCGAACATGAAAACTCCGCAGTAGTTGAGGAAGGTCGTCAGAGCGCGGACAGGAAGGTGATCAGTTGCCGGCGTTCGGTTTCCGTGAGGTCGGCCCCCGTGGTGTCAGCCGGGCGATGGTACAGTCGCAGCACCTGATCGATCGAGTGTGCGTACCCATGATGCAGAAAACGCCGCCGTGAGGAAACTCCCCGCAGGGGAGGGGGATTCAAAACCTGATAAATCGAATGGCTTTCGAGACGACTGACCGAGAAGCGGCCGGACGATTCGTAGTTCGGTTCCTCGTGACAGGAGATGCAGCCCGCCTTGCCGTAGAAAAGTTCACGACCAGCTTTCAGGTCGGCATCGTCCACATCAGGTGTAGCAGAAAGCAGCGTCAGCGTGCCGAGATAGGCGGCGAGGGCCCGGGCATCATCATCGGTCGGAACCGTGGAGCCGTGCATGGTATCGCGGAGCGACTTCGTCATGGAATCAGTCAGATCCGGCTGCCAGCCGTGCCACGTCCAGGGCTCGGTGTTGGCGACATCGTGCAGCGATAGGGTGAGCTTCTTGGTGTCGTAAGTCGCATCGTTGAAGGTGTCGAAGACCTGCCCGGACGTGTGTCCGTCGAAGTGGCAGGTGTGACAACTCATCCAGCCGTCGCGGGAGCGACGACCGTCGAAGAAGATGCGTTCGCCCTGAGCGATTTGGGATTCATGCGTCGAATCGGCCAGCAGCAGTTCGGCGAGAATCTGGCCGGTCTGCAGGTCGACTTTCTGCAGACGATCATCAATTTCGCTGGCGACCAGCACGGTCGTGTCATCGAGAAAGACGAGATCGATCGGGCGGCCGGTAAGAGGAATCCGCTGCATGGTCTCATCGGATTCGCTCAACTGATGCGACGCGAAATCGTGTGGCTCCGAGGTCGGCCATTCGAGGGAGTTACGGTTCAGAACAATCAGTTCGTGAACTCCGCTGGCAGTGACGAGGAGCTGCTGTCCGTCGGGGCTGAGTCCGGTTGATGTCAGATCGGCTGAGCCGTGGCCCTTCATGTCGAGACTCATCTGTCGCTGTTCGAGAGCCGGTCCATGCGGGACACGGAAACGCGTGAGTCGATTGTTGACGACCCAGCCGCGGGCAATGTTGCCTTCGGTAACCGGGAAGTCTCGGTTGATCGTGATCGGCACGACGACAAACTGATCCTCCAGCAGCGTCGGCTGGCCGAGATTGAACGCGGTCTGATGAGCGATCTGACGACTGAGAACCTCTCCCGATTCGCGATTGTACGTCGTCAGAGCACCGGGCAGCTCGGATGTTACACAGAACCAGTCTTCATCCGGCGAAAGGCAGAGATAACGCGGATAGCTGCCGGTCTCGTAGCGTCGTGTGATCTTTCCCGACTTGAGGTCGATCGCAAGGACGGCATCAGGATGCTGCACGGCGACAATCAGCTCCTGCGCCTCTTGAGCGAGCACCATTCCGACTGGACAGGCTGAGACGGAGATCGTTCTCTCTCGTTGCAGTTGACCTTTGTTGTACGTCAGCAGTTGCACGGTGCGATCGCGATGGACCGAGACCGCCAGTGCGGACTCGTTGATCCAGAGGACGTCCATCGGTTCGCTGCCGACTTCCAGTTCGGCGACTCGCTGGAACGGCTCGACGGTGGCCACAGCCACCGTGCCAGCGACGCGGTTGGCGGTGCCGACATGATTGCCATCCGGCGACAGAGCCACTGCGCGAGGGCGAACGCGGGTGTCGGCCTGGAGCGGCGATTTGAGGAACAGACCCGTTAGAGCAACCAGCAACGCTGCGGTGATGGCTGTCCTGTCGAGCCGGAATTGAAGGGAAAACGTTCGCATGGGAGAACTGAATACTCTTACTCGTCGCCAGCGGGCAGGACATCCTGAAGCACGGAGTACAGGACGACATTCGTCGCGATCCGGGCAGCATCGTCGGTGGTGTAGCCGATGCAGGAGAGAGACGTCTGCTTTTCGAGGGCACAGGAAATATCGTACTTGCTGTAGATCAGGGCGTAGCGGCCATCGATTTTGATGCCTTCCAGAAACGGCGGTCCCTGACGTTCGACAGGTTTGAGGGGCTGGTTCGGATTATCGTCGGCTGGAACCCGACGCGTGACGGAATCGAGGTTGTGGCCGATCTCCTGGGAGAAGAGTTCGTGTTCGACCGGGATTCGTTCCAGAGGGATGTCGGGGAACATTCGCCCCATCAGCTCGCGAAAACTGGCGTCGAACTTCGGGGCCCCACAACAGGCATCGGCGAAGAGAACACCGCCGTTTTCGAGATACTTTCGCACATTGCGAATCTCGTCCGGAGAGAGCTCGAAGTTTCGCTGACCGTGCATGTAGAGCATGGTGTGGCGGTACAACTCGGGGTTGCCAGCCGGGATCTTGTAGGGCGACGAACCGGCCACGACGCCGAACGATTTCTCCAGCGTCAGCAGCAGCTTCTTCACGGCATTCGGAGCCGCATCCCAGTCGCCGGTATGTCGCAGTTTGGCGATGCTGAGAATCCCGCGCAGTGTGTCGCGGTCTTCATCTTTACCGACAATCTGCTGTTCGTCGAGTTTGTTGGGAGGTTCGCGGCCCGTGACATAGGCGACCACATTCACTCCGATGCGGAGAGCCCGGGCGATGGCGGTCTTGATATCCTGGCGCCGGTCGGGCGGTTCGATGACCATCCGCTTGTCCCAGAGGCAGCCGAGATCTTCGGGTGAGTAGATGATCGCCGTCCGACAGCCAACATCGACGCCAAACAGCTGGACGGATTTCGGATCGAGCAGGTATTCACTGCGGTAGACCGGATGCGTGTCGGCAAGCGGCATCAGCTGCGTAGTTCCGTCCGGGTAGAGACGGGAAATCAGTTTTTGTAACCCGTCTTCGAAGGCCGCACTTTCGCAGCCTCGCGACAGAAACATGAAGCCGCCGTTGGTCAAGAAGTCCCGCAGCAGATCGACGTGTTCGTCCGTCATTAGCTGGGAGAGATCCTCATCGGTTGTAATGAACAGAATCGGAGCCTGCAGCAGTTCCTGCACGTTGTTATTGGTGACGGCTTTGTCGAAATCGACCGTCTGCCATGTCAGCAGTTTGGGCCACTTCGGCAGAGAGCTGATGTGCTCCACCAGATTGCGAACGTCTTTGGGGTGCCGATTCCAGATCTCGCCGATGACCATTTCGGGATCGTCGGGATCACGGGGGCCGAGTTTGACCTTGTTAATCAGAACGGGGGCCAGTCCCTTCGACAGAAACAGCAGGGCCAAAGGCGTTCCGAGCAGCGGATTGGTTTCCATCCCACCCTGGCCTCGCCAGGAACCATCCCGTTTCGACTGTCTGGCCAGCAGGGCGCGGGCGCCTTCACGATACCAGTCGTGTGTGCCGAAGAAGCGGCGTCCACTCAGACGGCCGGCTCGTTCCAGCCCGTACATGTAGTAGAGCCACCAGTTGGACGAGAGTGGGTTGGTCTGAACGGAGAAATGTCGCGAAAGCCAGCGGATGCCCCGTTCGAGAGCATCGTCCTTCTCGGGAGGCTGACAGCAGATCGGGCGTCCATCCGGATGGGCATCTTCAGTATCTTTGAGAAAGGTGGCGGCGATGGCGAGAGAGGCGACGCCGGCGACCGTCATGCTTCCGTAACTCGACTGTCCATCATCCTGTCGATAGTTCCACCCGCCGTCGGCCTGTTGCCCGTTCACCCAATAAGTCCGCACCCGCTCCCAGACTTTTCGATCGACCGGAATGCCGTAATAGGCGGCATCACGAAGCCCCAGAATCGCGTACTGCGAGTTGCTGCGGTCGGGCGTGCCGCCACGAACGGAGCCCCCCTCGGAGTATCCCCAGCCGCCGGCTCCCTGCCCGGTTTTCATCTGACCTCGTTCGAGCTTCTGCGTCAGGTTGAAGATCAGCAGGTTGTCGCGGGCCCCCTCTTTCGCGGTCGTGAGCGCCATGATCATCAGGGCGACTTCGTAGGTGAGGCTTGGATCCTGTTTGCGGAGCCACTGCAGGCCACGGTCGATGGCGGGATCGTCGGGCGTCAGCCCGGCTTCCATCAGAGAGAGGAGGATCAGGCTGGTCGTGCCGGTGTTGTACGGGCCAGTTCCTTCAACCTGCCAGCTTCCATTGGGGAGTTGCTGACTGATGAGAAATCGACGGCCGCGTTCGATGGCCTTCAAAACGTTCTCGGCTGTGAGATCGTCCTGGGCCGAGACCGGGCGGCTGCAAATGGTCTGAGATATCAGGCAGACCAGAATCAGAAGTGAGCAATGCCGACGGAACATGGTTGAGACACGACTGAGGCAAGGAGGAACGTGGAAGGGACCAGTTTCATCATAGCATTCGCATCAGGCTCGTTCATCCCGTAACCCGTCCCGGAGAATCCGAATAACCCGTACGATCGATCCCGATGGTTGCTCGACTGCTGGAAATCGAAGAACGAATCCTGCGGTAAGCGGGCCTCGGCGAGAGGTGCACAGGCGGAAAACTTCACGCAATCGACACGACTGGAAACTTGGGGTTGTCCACCACATGGATGCGAAAACGCCTCGGTTTCGTCCGTTTTCTGTACACCGTGGCGAATCTCCCGATTCTCATGGTGACGGCTGTAGCGGTTATGCCTGCCGCGCCCGGTGGAAGTGAAGCAGCCATTCGGAGTGGTCGATACGATTTCTGGAGCCGTGTCGTCTGGGCCAGGCTGACTGCATCCTCGTCTGTCAGCCCTCTTTCTCGACTGCTCCGTGATTTCAGCGTTCTGAATCGACCAGAGTGGACCCTAAACACAAAGTCACTTGGAGTATGGCCATGAAAGCCTTGGGGATGATCCCCGTTCTCTCCCTTCTGCTCGCGATGTCGGCTCCTGTCGAAGCCGGCTGGAACTGGAAGTTCTGGCAGAAGAAGAGTGATTGCGTCGAAACGTGCGTAGAGGAGCCGTGCGTTGACGACTGTTGTATCGATGACGTTTGCTGCGGCGATGGCTGCTGTGACATTGAACGTCGCGGGCTGTTCCGCGGAGAACTGATCGGCCGGTCGCGTCACTGGCTTGCCGGCGTCTGCGGCGATGAATGCTGCGGCGTCGATCTCTGCTGCCCGGAAGATGACTGCTGCATCGACGATTCCTGTTGCGGCGGGGGCAGCTGCCTCGATTCGTTCATCGATGTCTGGCGTCGCGAACGCTGCAAGACGCTGGCTCAGTGGATTTATCAGGCTCAAACGGCCTGTTCGCCTTTCGACCGTTGTCGTGCGATCCACCGAATCGGAACCGACTTCAGCTGCGAGTGCTATCCCGAAGTGATGTGTGCTCTCATCTATGCGATGAAAGACTGCGAGCCTCGCGTTCGCGTGGAAGCCGCCGACGAGATTGGCGATCAGCTCCGAAAAAGTCTCTGCTGCTGTAACAGTCAGCTCATCTGCACGCTCAAGTGTGCTCTCAACGATGAAAACTGGCGGGTTCGCCGGGAAGCCGCTCAGGCTCTGCGACTCTGTGGACTTTCCGTTCCTTACCGTAACGGCGGCTACTGTGTCGACGGATATCTGCCGGGGTGTGAGCCGGGATGTTGCGACGATGGCTGCTGTGTCGGCGGATGTTGCGATGACTGCTGCGTCGACAGCTACTGCACGCCGCACGAACTTCCGACCATGCCGGCCGAGCCGATTCACGATGCGGTTCGCGAGATGATTCCGGAAGAGAAGGAAGAGCCCAAGTCGAAGGAACCGAAGAAGGAAGTCCGGAAGAAGGTGATCCTCCCGGAACCGGATGAGGTTGCCCCGGAGAAGAAAAAGAAAGAGAAGCCGAAAGAGAGCAAGGCTGCTCCGCCCGCGAACAAGAAGAACGACGAAAACAAGATCGAGAACAAGAAGAAGGGAAGCTACGTGCCGGAAGATGACTCGACCAGTTTCATCATGCCCAATATCCGGCAGACTGTTGGCATGGCGTTCTGAGAAACTCCGGCCCGCAACGTAGCCTTCCCGAATCGAACACGATGGCACCAAGGCACGGAAGCGTCGTTTAGAACAGACTCGCATCACGCGTGCGAGTCTGTTTGCATATCCACTCCTGAAAGTGCCGCACGAGAGTCCGGGGAACGGCATTACCTATGTCAGATGCACCCATCGAAAAAACCATGCGACTGCTCGAACAGTCTCGCTCCACGGCTGCGATGACGGCGTTCGTGCATGCTCTTCAGGTCGACTCCCCGAAGATTCGGGACTCGGCGGCTCGGGCCATTCTGCGGTCCGGCAGTTCCCTCGGGAAGATGGAGCTGATTCGTCACATCCGCAAGCTGTCCCCGGATGTGCTCGAGGTGATGAACACCGCCGATGGTGACATGACTTTCCCGCTGCAGCAATGCCTGCTGCATGGCGATCCGGAGCAGGCCCTGATGGCCCTCGACGCCATTGAAGTCGCCCGGCTGTATCAGAACATTCCGATGGTGCTCGAATTTCTCCGCCGCGCGACGGGGGAAATCGGCGATCGAGGCGAGCAGGTTCTCGGCTCCCTGGTGGATCGACTCTACGACACCCGGATGACTGCCCGCGATGCCAAGCTGACCGTGACCGACCAGTGCATCGGAAAGATGCTGCAGCATTTGTCCGTCGAACTGAACTCATTTGCGCAGTGCCGTCGCCCGCACGCGATCGTCGAGTCGATTCTGATTCTTGCCGATTCCGAACATCCGGTCGCCCGGCATCTGATTCGGGAATCGGCTCCCGAATGGCAGGCGCTGGTTTGGGATGTGCTCGCCAAGTCGAAACACCCGGGCATCCTGCGTTTCCTCACGCGGGCGCTCTCCGTGAAATACCTGCATCCCAAGATTCTTGATATCGTTTCGAACCGGAGCGATATCGAGTTCCAGATGACGATGATTCGTCTCGTCCCAACCCGCGTGAACATCAATCAGGAACGCAACTATCAGCTGTTGACCGGACTCCCCTGGCTGCAGCCTGCGGCAGAGCTGTGGCTCTCGATTCCGGAAGAGTTTCATATTCAGCTCGTGCAACTTGTGCGGCTCGTCTGTTTCACAAGGTCTTTGAAGCTGGCCTTTGCCAAGAGCATCTATCAGCATGCTTCGGTAGAGGCTCGAAAAGCGGCGAACGACTTTAAACATATGCTGCGGCAGGAAGAGTACGACGCCTGCGTTCTGGATGCACTTGATTCGGACAATCCGGAATTCGAAGCCTGGGGGCTTTCCCAGATTCGAGACACGAATCTGCCCGACAAGTATCGTCAACTGGTCGATCGACTGGACAGTCCCCACCAGATCGTCGAAGACCAGGCCCGGGAAACGCTCGGCCGCTTCGAAGTTCAGCAGGCAATCGATTTCTCGGAATCGGCGAAGCCTTCGGCTGGACCAAAGCTTGCCGAACTGTTGCTCAAGGTCAATCCCTTTGCGATCCAGGAGCTGTGCCGCGAGATGGCCAATCCGGTTCGGACACGACGGCTGAGAGCAGCGAAGGCGGCTCACTTCATGCACTTGCATACCCAGGTGACGCCAGCTCTCCTCGAACTTCTTCAAGACAACGACACGATTTTGAAACGCGTTGTCGCCGAGATTCTCGCCGATGTTCCGACGCGACAGGTCGCTCTCCGATTGCAGGAGCTGCTGGACGATTCAAGTCCCCGCGTTCGGGAAGCCGCGTTGGCCTCTCTGACAAAGATCAACCAGCAACTGGCGGGATCCTCCCCAAATGCAGAAAGTTCCTGAGGTACGGTCATGAACCTGGTCATTCTGGCGAATCTTTCCGAGATCTCGCGTTACAGCCACGGCTATGGCTCGACGACCTTCGTGATTCTTCTGGTCAGCTTTCTGGGAATTCTGGCCGCGGTCGGAGCCATCATCTTTGTCGTCGAACGTTTGATGCGGACCCCCAATCCGGCCGAACAGCAGCAGAATGAACCGTTGCTCACAACGCTGGCCCGGGAACACGGGCTCACCCCGGCGGAGGTGAAGTTCATCGAATCGCTGGCGGTCAAACTCGAACTTCCCGCCGTCGAACTGCTCTTCGTCGATCCTGCTTTCTGGATGGACAGCCTGCAGGGGGAACAAGGCGAGAATCCACAGGCACGCAGTGCGATGGCGAAACTCTTCGGCGAAGAGACCGTGGCCGAATACACCAGCGGCCAGGTAACCGCCAACGCTTAATTGGGACTCTGCATCGAGAGCCACTCCAAATCCCAACCCGAAGCGTGAGCGAGCGCTGATTGCGCGAACGAAGTCCATCTCCCTCGCTGACGCATCGGGTTAGGAAGTCAATGGCAGGGTGGAGAGGTCTACTGTGGTAGACGCACCCTACTTTTCTACGAAGCCCGGCGGATCGCGTACGGACGGGGATCGAGCGTCGGCTCTTTGCCGGTGATTAGTTCGCTGACCAGCAGGCCGGTTGCGGGGGCGGTCATTACGCCAATCATGTTGTGACCGGCAGCGACCACCACATTCTTGAACCGCGGTGAGCGGTCGATTCGCGGCAAGCCGTTCGGCGTCATCGGACGCCAGCCGAACCATTCGAGTTCGACCGCTTTTCCAAGCGGTTCCTGCAGATACTTCGAAGCTCCTTCACGCAGCAAACCGAGACGCTGCGACTGCAGTGTGTTGTTGTAGCCGACGAACTCCATTGTCGAGCCGATGCGATATCCGCTCGCCATCGGCGTGATGGCGACTTTCTCGTTCTCGAAGATCATCGGAAACTCAGGGCAGACCGACGGACGCTGCATCGTCAGCGAATAGCCTTTGCCCGGCTGAATCGGGATATTGCAGCCAAGTTCCCGATTCAGAAACGGCGTCCACGATCCCGTGGCGACGACAAAACTGTCCGCTTCCAGCAAGTCAGTTTGCCCGGAGAACTTCTTTGGTCGCTCGACCTTGGCATCGGGCGACTTGTACACCCGAATGCCGCCAGCCTTCGACTTTCCATTCATTTCGAAGCCCGTCACGGAAGTTGACTCGATGAACTCCACGCCGGCATCGACAAGCAGCTTCTTCCAGCCCGCGACCAGCATGTTCGGTCGCAAATGGGCATCTTGTGGGTAGTACCAGGCCCCGGCCGCCGTGTTCGGTTTGATCGCCGGCTCTTTTGCCACGAGTTCATTGCCGACGAGCTTCTGGGCTCCCATGTCGAACTCTTTGTCGAGGACGGCGTTGATCTCATCGAACTCGTCGAGGGTTTTCTGCGAGCCGTGGACCATCAGGCAGCCATTGGCCTCGAAGTCGCAGTCGATCTTTCGTTCCGGAATGAAGTTCACGTAGAACTCGCGGGAGTAAGAAAGCAGAGCATGACGCCCATGCCCGCCGCTCATGCGGTCCCGCAGATTGCAGTGCAGGCCAAACTGCGTCAACCACCACCAGAGCCGCACGTTCAACCCCGGTTTGATCCGCAGCGGTCCGTTCTTTTTGAGCATCGCGGCAATGCCATGGCGAACTGCTCCCGGACCTGGCAGCGGAAAGACGTGACTCGGCGAGATCAGTCCGCAGTTCGCAAACGAGCAGGCCGCTCCGATCTGACCGCGATCGATCACGGTCACTTTCTGACCGGCTTCCGCCAGAAAATGAGCCGATGCCAGCCCGATAATGCCCCCACCAATGACAATGACTCGCTTCGATTCCGCCATGCCTGTTCTTCTGCCTTCACTTCTAAATGAAGAAAAACGTCGTGTGCCACTGGTCTTGCCCGTGGACTTCAGAGCAACCTCGTTCCACTCCTGCACTGGCGGAGCCAGTGCCACACTGCAGGACGTTACGGCCGCCACATCACTAGAGAATGAACTTGCTCAGATCTTCGTCCTGAGCGATCTGTCCCAGTTCGCGTTTTACGAACTCGGCGTCGACCGTCACCTCGTTGAGATCATCACTGGGAGCGCGGAAGCTGATCTCTTCGAGCAGTCGTTCCAGCATCGTGTGCAGCCGGCGGGCTCCGATGTTCTGGGTCGACTGGTTCACATGATACGCAATGTCGGCCAGTTGTTCGATTCCGTCCTGGGTGAACGTCAGGTTCACTCCGTCGATGGCGAGCAACTGCTGGTATTGAGTCGTCAGGGAGTTGGTCGGTTCGGTCAGAATTCTCAGCAGATCGTCCCGCGTGAGATCCTGCAGTTCGACGCGAATCGGAAACCGCCCCTGCAGTTCCGGCATGAGATCGGCCGGCCGAGCCCGGTGAAACGCCCCGGCGGCGATGAACAGCATGTACTCCGTCTTCACGGAACCGTGCTTGGTCTGCACCGTGGTCCCTTCGACGATCGGCAACAGATCGCGCTGAACCCCCTGGCGACTGACGTCGGCGTTCTTCGACTCGGCTGAGCCGCAGACTTTGTCGATTTCGTCGATGAACACAATCCCGGTATCCTCAGCCAGACGAATCGCTTCGGCTGCGATCGCGTCTTTATCCATCAGAGCTTCGGTTTCCTGCTCGATCAACACCTTGCGGGCGTCTTTGACGGGCATCTTTCGCTTCTGCTGTTTCTTCGGCACCAGCTTGTCGAACATCCCCTGCAGATCCATATCCATCTGGTCCATCCCCATGTTGGAGAAGACCTGGACGGGAGCGTTCTTCTGCTCGACGTGCACTTCAACCTCGCGGTCTTCCAGCGCGCCATCGCGGAGCATCTGCCGGAACTTCTCGCGGGTGCGGGTGTGCTTGTCGTCCATGTCGTCGGCTTTGACATCCGGATTCCACGACGTCGGCTGCGCGGGGAGCAGCAGATCGAGAATGCGATTCTCGACACCCTGTTCGGCTTTTTCGCGAAGCTCTTCCCGCTTCTTCTGCCGGACGAGCAGAATCGAAGCCTCCACCAGATCGCGAATCATGCTCTCGACATCACGGCCGTAGTAGCCAACTTCGGTGTACTTGGTCGCTTCGACCTTGATGAACGGAGCCCCGGTCATGTTGGCGAGCCGGCGGGTGATCTCGGTTTTTCCGACCCCAGTCGGCCCGATCATGATGATGTTCTTCGGCGTGATTTCCTTCCGCTGATCATCACTCAGCTTCCGCCAGCGATACCGGTTCCGCAGCGCAATCGCGACCGCCCGCTTGGCATCATTCTGTCCGACAATGTGCCGATTCAGTGCATCGACAATTTCCTGCGGAGTCATCTCAAGATAGGTACGGGGTGCGGTGGGGATCGGTGTGGGAGTTGTCATGAAAAGAGTCCGTTATGAAAAAAGATCGGCTCCCGAAAAGCAGTGGTTCAAGCTGCTCAGCGGCTGACAGTGTATTGTCACGCCCGATCAAAGAAGGTCAAAAAGAAACCCGAATGTTTCGTTTGCCGGGTGCCCGATGTCGATTCCGGGTGCGTCTCGGGTGCCATGCCCACGCTCGCGTGGGCATGCATGTCCTGTGCGTTCGAGAAGTTATCACCGTTCTTCACAGATCGATAAGGCGTCAGTCCCAATCGTGGAAGAGAACTTCGATGTGAGCCGCTCGCGGACGGAATGACTCGACGCTTTTCCACTCAGTCCGTATTCGATCTGCCACTCGCATTGCATACCCACGCGAGCGTGGGCATGGCACCCTTTACTCAGGTTGAAAGTCTAATTCGCGGCGGGGAGTTCTTCGATCACCAGATTGTTATTGGTATAGATATCGATCTCAGAAGCGATCTGCAGCGACTGTTCGACGATTTCCCGGGCCGACAGATCGGAATGGCGAATCAGCGAGCGGGCGGCTGCCAGAGCGTAGTTACCGCCGGAGCCGATCCCGATGATGCTGTCCTGCGGATTCACGACATCCCCCTGGCCGGTGATCAGCAGGGAATGTTCGGCATTCACGACGACCATCAGCGCCTCAAGCTTGCGGAGCACGCGGTCGGTTCGCCAGTCGCGGGCCAGTTCGGTCGCGGCTCGGGGGATGTTGCCGGGGAAGTCTTTGGCTTTGGTCTCGAACCGCTCCATCAGCGAGAACGCATCGGCCGTGGATCCGGCGAAGCCAACGACGACGTTGCCGTCCAGAATCCGGCGGATCTTCTTCGTGTCCTGCTTCAGAATGCTTTCGCCATAGGTCACCTGTCCATCACCGCCAATGGCGACGACCCCTTTGTGACGCACCGTCAGGATGGTCGTGGAACGGGTTTTGACACGCAGATACTCCGGCATAAGACTCTCATTACTTCAACAGGGAATGAAACAGACCAACACACAGGCTATCACCCCCTGACAGGTCGGGCAACTGCGACAATTTGCTCGGGTGCACTTCTCGTTCGCCAGCCGCGGGACATTCCGATATCCTGCGAACGCCCGACGACATTTTCAGGAACACTGCCATGAACGACTCCCGGAACCTCAACCAGCGCGTTGTCGATCTCGAATCGATGATCATGATTCTGCAGCGTGATCTGGAGCAGATGAGCAGCGTCGTTCATGAGCAGCAGCGGCAGATTGAAAACCTGCAGCGTCAGATCGATCACTGGAGCGACAAGTTCGCCAGCGACGTAGACGACCTGCCCGATCCGCTCGATGAGAAGCCGCCCCATTATTAATCGGCGAGAGTTGCCAGTCTGGTCGGGCATCCGGTACTTTGAAGACAGTCTGTTTTCCGATCGCCATCGGAACCTCGCTGCCGTTTCCCCGGAGGAGCCGAGTCCATGCTGTCGTTACGTTTCGCAGTCCGGCTAACGCTGATCATGCTGATCGCCGGCCTGACAGCCCCGCAGTTCGCAGCCGCCGATGTCCGCGACGACATCACCGCCGTGCTGAAAGTCGATCATCAGGCTGAGAACATCGACTCGGCTCGCAAAGGCGTCGAAAGACTGCAGGCATCGGATGTCGATGCACTTCTGCCCATACTGAGCGGGCTGGAAAAGGCCAATCCTCTTGCCGCCAACTACCTGCGTAACGCATTCGAAACGGTGGCCAGCAGAGCCGTTGCAAACGGAGAGAAGCTGCCGGTCGAGGATCTGCTGAATTTCGTCCGCCGCACGAAAAACCCGGACATAGCCCGCCGGCTTGCCTTTGAATGGATTCGCAAAGTCGAACCACAGCAGGCCGAAGAACTGGTGCCGAACTTCCTGGGCGATCCGAGTGCTGAGCTCCGCCGTGAAGCGGTCGCCCGTCTGCTGAAAGAAGCCGAGCAGATGGAGGCGGGCAACCCGGGACGGCAGAGCCGCTATCTGCAGGCTCTCTCGGGAGCTTCCGACGATGATCAGGTGAAGAAGATCGTCGCGGCTCTCAAGGATCTCGGCGTTGAAGTCAATGTGCAGGAGCACTACGGATTTCTCAACACCTGGCATCTCATCGGACCGTTCGACAATCGCGACAAGAAGGGCTTCGATGTCGTTTATCCCCCCGAGAAAGAGGTCAAGCTCGAAGCGGAATACGAAGGCCAGCTCGGCCCGGTTCGCTGGCAGCAGATTCAGACCGACGATCCGTATGGCCTGCTGAATATTGCGACCGATTTCGGGCCGTACAAAGGGGCAGTTGTTTACGCGTACTCCGAGTTTGAATCGGAATACGACCAGCCGGTTGAGTTGCGGCTTGCCACGCCGAACGCCTGGAAGATCTGGTTGAACGATGAACTCGTCTTCGAACGCGAGGAGTACCATCGCGGCACGTTCTTCGATCAGTACCGCGTCCCCGCTCGCCTGAAATCGGGCAAAAACAAGATCCTGATCAAAGTCCTGCAGAACGAGCAGGAAGACTCCTGGGCACAGGTCTATCAGATTCAGTTTCGTATCTGTCAGCCAAACGGAATGGCTCTGCAGCCGGCCGGAAAGGAATAGTCATGAGATCCTTCATCTGTCTGATTCTACTTGCGTTGACCACGACCGCTCAGGCTGAAGACTGGCTGCAGTTCCGCGGCACCTCAAGTCCCGGCGTCGTGCAGGGGCCGGAACTTCCCGAGTCGTTCGATCAAATCGCCTGGACAGCGGAACTCGACGGTCGCGGCTCGTCCTCGCCGATCATCGTTGGCGACAAGGTCATCGTCACCGGTTGCGAAGGTCCGCGGCAGGATCGGCTGACTGTGACCTGCTTCGCGGAAGGGGATGGCAAACAACTCTGGAAACGCGAATTCTGGGCGACGGGCCGGACCGTCTGTCATGAGAAGATGTCGGTTGCCACGCCGACACCGGCCAGTGATGGCGAGCGGATTTTCGCTTACTACTCGTCGAACGATGTCGCCTGTCTCGACCTTGAGGGCAATCTGCTCTGGTATCGCGGGTTGACCTACGACTTCCCGAACGTGAGTAACAGCCTCGGTATGTCATCCTCAGTGATCGTCAAAGACGGCACGGTCGTCTGCATGGCCGAGAACGATACGCAGTCGATGACCTTCGGTCTGAACGCCGCCGACGGCACCACGAAGTGGCAACTCGATCGTCCCCGCGGAGCGAACTGGACCTCCCCAATCGCCTGGCCGGGAGAAGAATCGATCGTGCTGTTGCAGTCGTCCAAGGGAGTGACGGCCGTCGAACCTGCGACGGGCAAGACTGTCTGGGAATACCTCGACGGAGCCGCGACGATTCCGTCGTTGACCGCCGTGAATGGTCTGGTGATTGTCCCCTCACACGGTCTGACGGCGCTCAAGCCGGGGGTGAGTGATACCACGGTTCCGGAGATCGTCTGGCAGGCATCGCAGCTGTCTCCCGCCACGCCGAGTCCAGTTGTGACGGACAAGTTTGCGTACGTCATCAACGGAGCAGGGGTGTTGAGCTGTGGGGACTTGTCAGACGGCAAAAGGGTCTGGCAGTGTCGGATGTCCGGCAAGTTCAGTGCGACGCCGCTGGTCTCCGGCGATCGACTCTATGCCATCAACGAACAGGGGAATGCTCAGGTGGTCAAGCTGACTCCCGACGGGGGCGAGGTGTTGAATTCGCACGAGTTCGGCGAAACCGTGCTCGCGACTCCCTCGGCTGCCGACGGGGCGATCTATGTCCGCAGCGACAATCATCTGTGGAAGATCAAGTAAAGCATGTGGGTGGATCTCGTCGCGGTCGGACTTGGCGGAGCAGTGGGGGCGATCTCCCGCTACTACCTGTCCGGCGTCATGATTCAACGCTTCCCCGATTTCGAACCAGCCGGGACGTTGCTCGTTAACGTCCTCGGCTGCTTCCTGATCGGTCTGCTCGTCGCGCTCGAACTCGAAAAGGTAACCACGAGCCGCCAGTGGCGCAGCTTCGCCATCACCGGCTATCTCGGCTCCCTGACCACGTTCTCAACCTTCGGCTTCCAGACAATCATTCTCGCCCGCGAGAAAAGCCTGAACTGGGCCGCGTTTAACATCGCCGCGAACCTCGTGCTGGGCCTGATCGCCGTGCTCGCTGGCCTCATGCTGGGGCGGCTTTTCGCAAAGTAATCCGTCGGCTTCGAAGAAGAACGAACAGTTTCTACCACAGAGGCACAGAGGACACGGAGAGCATCTCGTCGAGCTACGCGTGAGACATTTCAGAGCCGTTCTTGATCAAGAATGCAGAGCACTCGTCGATAGGATACGGGAATCTCTGTGCCATCCCTTCAATCGGGGGAGTTCAATTCATGAACGCGTCGTTCGAGCTTCGTGAAGATCATTCGTTCGAATAACTCCCAGTGCTTCTGCCGGTCTTCCGGGACTTGGCGTCGCAGGTGTTGGATGACCGCATATCGCTGGCGGTGGGGCATGCTGTCGATGAACAGGGGAATCCGGCGGCTGTCGCCGTAGACGACGATCACGCGGCTCACCGGCCACCAGGAAAGACACGTGATGTTGGCGAGGCGAATTCGCTTCTTGCCGATGAGACCCTGCCGCACGAGTTCGTGATCGTTGAGGATCCAGGACTCGCGAATAGTGATCGCCGAGAGCAGGAGCAGTCCGTTGCCGACGGCCAGACAGAGACCGAAGATCCAGCCATGGGCTTCAATGAGAATTCGCAGGCGGACCGAATCGATGGGCCAGTCGGCCAGGAACTGGAGATCAGGCCAGAGCAGGGCGAGCATCGCCACCAGCCCTCCGAAGGTGAGGCCTGTGAGTAAGAGGAACGCGTTGCGGGCCAGCCGCATGTGGCGGATGTAGAACTCGGTCGATTCCGATTCCCTCGTGTCCGCCATGCTTACTTCTCGATCGGACGTCCGGCGAGAATCTGGGCGATGTGCATGGTGCGAATCGGCTTCTTCTGTCGCTTGATGAGTCCGTCCATATGCATCAGGCAGGACATGTCGCCGGCCGTGATGACTTCCGCGCCGGCATGCTCATGATCGTGAATCCGGTCGTTACCCATCATGCAGGAGACGGCTTCCTCGGAAACGGCGAACGTTCCGCCGAAGCCGCAGCACTCATCCTTGCGGCTCAGTTCGACCAGTTCGATACCGCGCACCTTCTCCAGCAGCGAACGGGCTTTGCTGAACTCACGCCCCATCACTTCGCTGGAGGACCCGAGCCGAAGTTCGCGAAGTCCGTGACAACTCTGGTGCAGCCCCACCTTATGGGGGAAGTCGACGTCGAACTCTTCGACCTTCAACACGTCGGTTAGAAACGCACAGAGTTCGAAGGTCTTCCGGCGAAGTTCCATGTACTGGCCGTCGTCGCCGATCAGGTCGTGATAATGATTCACGATCATCGAGGTGCAGCTGCCTGACGGGCAAACGATGTATTCATATTTCGCGTAGTTCTTCACGAACGACTTGGCGAGGGGCTCGGCATCGTCCCAGCAGCCGGTGTTGGCCATCGGCTGGCCGCAGCAGACCGGGGCTTCCGGAACTTCGACTTTGCAGCCGTACTTTTCGAGGACTTCCAGAGTGGCCCAGGCGACGTCGGGGTACAACTGGTCGATGTAGCAGGGAACAAAGAGCGCGACTTGCATGGAGGTCATTCTCGAAGAGGAACGCGTTGCCAGTGAGTTTCCGCAGAATTGAACAGGCGTGCGGTGGAGCACGGATCAGCCGTGGTTGATCAGGCTTCTAAGAGTATTGTGCGTTCTCACTGAGATCAAACCACCCACTCCGGAGAGAATTCTGCGACGAGGATTGTAAACAGACGATGAACTCCCGGAAAAAGGGCGTCCGCTGATTTTCGTTGCGGGTGCATTTCCAGTATTCTCTATGACTTACGCCGACCGGCCCCACAGCCGCGGCGATGAAAGATCACGACCGGCCTGATAAATGAGCCGATCCCAATAAATGCGGGAGCAGGGTGTTGTTAGCTGGACCAATTTTTTCTCGCGAAGCCTTAACGGTTCCGCGGCAGTTGAAGACTTATCTCCTTCGAGCCGGTTATCTGTTCGCGTTTTTCGTGCTGCTCTAC
Organism: Planctomycetaceae bacterium; assembly: GCA_017795105.1. Classification (GTDB taxonomy): domain Bacteria; phylum Planctomycetota; class Planctomycetia; order Planctomycetales; family Planctomycetaceae; genus Rubinisphaera. The sequence continues at coordinate 1,377,742 of CP051247.1, read as the reverse complement.
ACCGCCAGTCAGGCGACGTTCGGCTGGCAGCAGTATCGCAGCCTCGGAGCCACCGCTCGCTTCGGCGCTTACGTCTTTCAGATTTTCGCGTTCGTTCAGCTGACTCTGGTGATTTTCGCCGGGCTGTTGTTCTCAGCCGGGAACGTAGCCGCAGAGAAGGATCGAAGAACGATTCTGCTGCTGTTGATGACCGATCTCAAAGACCGCGAACTCGTCATCGGCAAGCTCCTCGCGAGTCTGCTCAACGTCTTCACGCTGGTGCTTTGCTCGCTCCCGGTGTTCATCTTCATTCGCATTCTGGGCGGCGTCAGTCTGTCTCAGGTGCTCTGGGCCCTGGCGATTACCGCCGCTTCAACCTACATGGCGGGGAGCTGGGGCATCTTCGTGGCATTCTGGCGTGAGAAGACATTCCAGACGCTGGCGGTTGGACTGCTTGGCTTCGTAGCGTTTCTGGCGGTTGTTGAAGGGCTGACGTTTCTCGTCGGGCCGGAAACGACGCTCGGAACCTGGATTGGGGCTCTCGATCCCTATCGAGCTTTGCTGACAGTGGTCAGTCCATTTTCGACCACGAGTATGAGCCGCATCAGCGACTTGAGCATGTGGCAGACCTTCGGCGAACTGCTCGGCCTCGGCGTTCTCCTGAACGTGCTGACGATCGTGAATCTCCGTCGGTGGAACCCTTCACGGACTCTTTACGTGGCCGCGAAGAAGGATGACTCGGGCGAGCCGACTCGTAAAGCCCGTCAGGTCTGGGAACGTCCGATTGTCTGGCGCGAGATTATGACCAAAGCCTACGGGCGGCGGATTTTCCTCATCAAGCTGGCTTATGTGCTCTTCTCGGTGCTCATCGGCTACAGCCTGTTGTCGGCGGAAACGTCGGCACTGGTGCTCGGGATGATTTCCTGGCAGGGGCTCGGCTTCGTCCTGCTGGCTCTACTGTCGCTGATGCTCGTGAACGCTCAGGCGGTGACATCGATCACCAGCGAACGGGACGGTCAAACGCTTGAAGTGTTGCTCGTTACGGAGATCTCGGCTCGCGAATTTATCTACGGGAAGCTGCTCGGCGTCTTCTACAACGCCAAGGAAGCGATTCTGCTGCCGCTCATTTATATCGCTGTGATGAGTTCGCAGGGGATGATTGCCCCGGTGCAGAGTTTCTATCTGGGATTCGGCTATCTGATGCTGTGTGCTTTCGCATCGATGCTCGGCATGCATTCGGCGATCAGTTTCGATAACTCCCGCACGGCAATCGCGAACAGTATGGGCACGGTCTTCTTCCTGTTCATCGGGATCTTCATCTGTATGATTCTGATTGTCGAAGCCCGGTCTTCGTTCGCACTGCAGTTGCCGAGCTTCCTCATTTTCATCGTCGGAGGAAGCATCGGACTATGGGCGTCGCTGACGCATAAGAATCCCTCGCCCGCTCTCACGCTGGCGGCCGGTGTGTTGCCTTTCGGCACGTTTTATGCGATCACCGCGTTCCTGCTGGGGGAATCGTTCAGCGTTTTTCTGTGCGTCTGTGCCGCGTATGGCTTTACTGCTCTGGCGATGCTGATCCCAGCCATCAGCGAATTCGACCTGGCCCTGGGCCGGGCGACGATCGAAAAATCGTAATGCAGTGAGGAGGTCACGGTTTCCGATCGACATCTCCAGAACTGCGAATGGCAGGCAGAAGTCTGCCCTGAATTCTGAACTCAATGCTTGAAGAAATCTCCCGCTCACTTTCACTGTGGCTGCCCGGCGTCAGCATTATGTTCGCCCTGACGTTCGCGTCCGGATTCTTTTCCGGCAGTGAGACAGCGATGTTCTCGCTCACTCGCGACGATCTGCAGACGTTCCGCAGCGGCAGTGCCTCGGAAAAGAACGTGGTCCAGCTCCTGGGAGATCCTTCCCGCCTGCTGACTGCGATTTTGTTCTGGAATCTGGTTGTCAATCTCTCGTACTTCGCGGTGAGCGTGGTCGTCTCCCGACGACTGATATTAAGCGGGTACGACAGCGCCGGCTGGCTGTTTAGTCTGCTTGGCGTCGTCAGCATTATTCTGTTCGGCGAGGTGATTCCGAAGAGTGTCTCGGTTGTCTTTCCGCGACCAATCAGCCGGCTGATCGTCTGGCCGCTGCTCGTCTCGACCCGCGCTCTCGATCGAATGCTGCCCGTCCTCACGATGATGACGCGTGGACTGCAGCGAGGGTTCTGGCCGCATCTGGCGGAAGAATCGCTGATTGACGCCGAGGATCTCGAAAAGGCGGTCGACCTCTCGAGCCAGTCGAGTGAAATGATCGCTCACGAACGAAGCATTCTGCATCACATTCTGGACCTCTCGGAGATGGCCATCGAAGAAGTGATGCGGCCTCGCGGGACGTACGTTACGGTCAACGAGCCGACCATCTGGAAGGATCTCGGCTTTGGAACGCCGCCCGGGGGCTTTGCGGCGATTGTGGAGCCGGGGACCGATCAGGTGATTGGTGTCTACTGGATGCATGGCACGATCTATCATCAGTCGAAGGGACTCGAATCGTTCCGGGAATCGGTCGTTTATGTGCCCTGGTGTGCCCATGCCGCTCGGACGCTCAGTCAGATGCGATCATCCTTGTGTCATGTCGCGGTGGTTGTCGATGAATACGGGCAGACCATCGGCGTGGCCACACAGCAGGATTTGCTCGATACAATCTTCACACCGGTGCCGAGTCGTGCGCGGAGAATTCTTCAGCGGGAAGCGATTCTGAAGATCGGTGATGACAAGTATCATCTCGATGGCTTGACGACGTTGCGATTCCTTTCCGTGCATCTCAACATCCCGTTCGATGCCGATGAAGAGCCGAGTGTGACAGTGGCCGGTTTGCTGCATCAGCATTTCCGCCGGTTCCCGGAGATCAACGACGAAATGGTCTGGCAGGGCTGGAAACTGCGTGTCTTCGACGTGCCGGGACCGGGCCGGGCTCGCGTTCTGCTGGAACCAGCCGAGCAGACCGAACAGTCGGCCACGGAGGTGACCTCATGATCGACTGGTTATGGATCACTCTGCTGTTCCTGATTGGCGTGCGGTTGTCGTTCTTTTTCAGCGGCATCGAAACGGCCTTCTACCGAGCGAGTCGTCTGCGGTTGAACATCGATGCCCAAACCGGGGATGTTCCCTCGAAACGAATACTCCGGTTCGTGGCCGACCCTTCGCAGTTTGTCGCCACGATTCTGATCGGCAATAACCTCGCCAACTACGTGACGACCTGCGCGATTGGCTACGGAGCGATCCAGGCCTTTGGCAATCTTTCCGAAGCGGTCGAAGTCGGCGTGACCGTGCTGATCTCGCCGGTGATTTTCATCTTCGGTGAGTTGCTGCCCAAGACGCTGCACTATCGCGCGCCGTTGTTGATGCTGAAACGGAACTTCCTTTTCTTTCAGATGGTCCATGTCCTCCTGTTGCCTTTCAGCTGGCCGCTGATGTTGCTGACTCGCATCTTTCAGAGCGTGGGGGGAGCTCGACAGCAGCCGATGCTGAGGATCCTGGGCCGTCGACCGCTCGCGAACGTGATCGGGCACGGTCGAGACGAGGGGATTGTGACCGAAGTCCAGCACAACCTGATGCAGGGGGTCTTCGTCAACGCGAACAAGCCCCTGGAGAGTCTGGTCATCCCGGCCGAGATTGCCTTCAGCTTCGAGGATGAGCTCACTCACGCCACCTTGTTGAAGCACTCCCGCGATTACGGTCTGGCCGATATTGCGATTGCGACCATGACGGAAGACTCTACCGAGGTGGACTACTTCCGCGTGAGCGATCTCTTGCTGACTCGCGGACCGTTGCAGGACATTCGCCGGCCGATGCCCTCGCTCCAACTCAAAACTTCGCGGCTCGAAGCGCTGTTGATTCTCCAGGAACACGACGCCGATCTGGGAGCGGTGTTCGATGGCGAGGAACTCATCGGCATCGTCCGTCGCTCCGCTCTGGCTGAAACGCTCTACCAGGGAAGCCTCTCGCTCTCTGCCGCCGCCCTGTAGTTTAGCGTTGTAGTGCTCTACCGCAGTGTAATACACCCCCGTACCGGCGGCATCCTGCCGCCGATTGCGTGTGGAGGACACGAACCGCGCAGAATGTCGTTGGATAGTCCGCTCCGGTGAGAGCGATGTGCATTGGAAGCTTCGGCGTCTAGCGAATTCGAGCATCGCTTCGGCGGCAGGATGCCGCCGCTACGTTGGGTATGCGAGGTTGTCGATTGGATGGCAGTGATCAACCCGAGTGGAGTAATGGCCTGTCCCGGTTCGAAACGTGATCGCCGGTGGAATGCACCCCGTACCGGCGGCATCCTGCCGCCGATTGCGTGTGGGGTGCAAGAATTGCGCAGAACATCGTTGGACGATCCGCTCCGGTGAGAGCGATGTGCTTGGGGACTTGCGGCGTCCAACCAATTGAAGCGTCGCTTCGGCGGGAGGATTTCCTCCGGTACCGGGGGAAATGGCAGGATGTATCGCTTCGGTTCGCTCTGTGTTGCAACTTGAGGCAATTCTCGGGGAAGCATCTCAAATGCCTGAAAAACAGGGGTGGGAGCATCATCCTCGCCGCTTTGTGAAGCGTTCTTCATGTAATTCTTTCAAGCAGATTCACTTTGTTGGAAACTCTTGACCGTGCCGAGAATGTTGGGCTAAAACCCCCGCCGTCTGGTGGGCACGAAAGTCACGGATGACTGCAACGCCCACTCAGATCCTTTCAAGAACCTGTCTGATTTTCATTTCATGACAATTCGAAGTGAACGGTCGCAAGGATGCGACCTGCAGCTTCACCTTCAGTGTCGGATTCACTGCTGCCCAGAACCCGATGCTCTGATGCGATCTCGAATGTCCACCTAGTTTCGTTTCGCATCATCAAGAAACCCGACCTCAAAGAACATTCAACTTAACCAGGACTGTGCCCATGTCGTTTTTACGATTCCGTCCCTGGACGGCCGCCCTGTCGACAGCTCTTCTGCTGTCGTGTGTTAACCCTGCACAAGCACAACTGTTTCGTAACGGACTGTTTGGTATGCGTGGCGACGATTGCAACTGCAACGTTGGCCAGCAGGTTTCGTATGCTCCACAGGTGGCCTACACGCCGCCTCAGATGGGTTACGATCCCTGCAACGTCTGCAGCACTCAGCAGGTGGTTTACCGTCAGGTCCCCGTTACCGAACATCGTCAGGTGACTCAGACCGTTCGCAAGCCGGTGATTGAAACCGCTTACGAAGATCGCCAGTACACCGAGTACAAAACGGTTTACGAGAACCGCACTGCTCAGGTCCCCACGGTCTCCTATCAGAACGTGACGGAATGTCAGACCGTTCAGCGAGACATGGGACGCTGGCAGTCCTGTCAGCAGCCGATTCAGAAGGTGTCTCCGTGTGCCTACGACAGCAACCCCGGCCTGTTCGGAATGCTGAACCGCACGCGGCAGTCGATCCGCAACGTCTTCACGCCGAACGTGGCGACTCATCGCTACTACGTGCCGAACGTCGTGGCTCAGACCGTTCCGGTGACCCGTCAGGTCGCGATTCGTGGCACGCAGACGATCAACTACCAGGTGGCTCGAATCGTTCCCGAGACGACCACCCGTAAGGTCGCCGTTCAGAAGGTCCGCTGGCAGGAAGAGCAGGTTGTCGCTTCGGTTCCCGTCACGACGTACCGCACGGTGCCCATTGGAACTCAGACCGCATTCGGCTTCGTGCCCTTCGACGGTTCCAACTCATCGGTTACCGCTCAGGCTCCAAGCCCGGATCCGATCTCTGCTCAGAAGGCGGAAGGACCGACTCCGGTCAAGCGGACGGCTGAGAACGACAACAAGAATGAAGACAAGAAGCCAAAGACCGATGGCAGCTTCAGCCCCTTCGGCTCTGGTATGAACGAAACACCTAAGAACAACGTCCAGCCTGTGTCACACCAGGTTGTTCAAGCGAACCACTCCCCGGCTTCCCCAGCCAAACCAGCTACTCCTTCGATGATTCGATCGAATGGCTGGCGTGCTCGGACCACTCCGTCCGAAACCTCCCCCCTTGTTTCTGGTACGTCGACGGACGGACCAGCCCTCCACGTGGTGCAAACCGCGAACTGATCCCCCTTGAGCGTGTTCGTCTTGCTTGCTCGCTCCCTGTCCCCCCCCCCTCGCAAGCAGGGCGGATAGCACGTTCTTCCCCGCGGCACCGGATTCATTCCGGTGCCCTTTTTTTATTTCTGCTTCGCCAATCCCGCGGAGGATGTCCCCCCGAACATCCTCGCGGGATTTTTCTGTGCAATGAGTCAAACGTGAGTCGTTGCCAGCAGAACGATGAAGCTTCGTCGGGTGATCTCAATGATCAGAACTAAGGACAGTTGTCATCAACAACAGAGAGAACTCGCAAGCGGTGTGCCATTCGAGACTTTGCAGCATCCCCCAAGCTACTGTGATAATGAATCAACTGCAGCGCCTTGCTCTAAGAAGTGTAATTTCTTGGAGTTAGGGAGTGCCCGGCTCGGGCGGCTGCTTTTTGACCGGAGTCGATTCCAGGGGAGCATGCCTGCCACACCGCTGTAAGAACTGCAATCACCGGATGCTTCTTGCAGGAAGTACACACGACTGGATGCAGATCGGTATCGACGTCTGGTTCGTTGCCAGAGGCAGTGGCGTTCTGTCCAGAAGGAGAATCGACCGCGAGAATGATGCCTGAACTGCTGGACAATGCGGGGCGCGTCGTTGCGTTTCGTCTGCCGAAACTGAATAATCGTTGCTTCGTCCGGCTCCCTGAATCACGACGCATTCCAGCCGGACACACCTCCGACCCGTCTCTCGTTCTCCTTCCCGGTCCACCCAGGTCCGCGAATCATTCCGATTCATGACCGGAAGTCGAGCCTGGTGTCGCAGGTGATCCTGATCTATACGTTGTCGAGCCGGTAACGAGGTTGTTACATGTCGATCAAGTTTCGCTGTCCTGCCTGCAGTCACGGGATTAAAGTGCCTGATTCTGCTGCAGGGAAGGGTGTTCGCTGTCCTCAGTGCGGAGAGAAGACCCGGGTCCCCTCGGGGAGTTCATCCAAGCCAGCTGCGAAGAAGAAGCGAAGCCGCGAGAAAGAGCCGTCCAGCCAGGACAGCAATGCGTTTCTCGAAAATCTCGACCTCGACCGTATCGCCGATGCTGAGGTGAAGCTTTGCCAGAAGTGTGCAGCCGAGATCCCGCCCGGGGAAACGGCCTGCCCGAATTGTGGCTTCGACCCGATCGAACTGACGACTGCGGGACGCCGCCGCAAGAAGATGGCCGCCAAAGGGATCGATCCGGGGACGTTCTATCAGACCGTCTGGAAAGATTCGTTCTCGTTCGCTCTGGGCCACATTGGCCAGGCGTTCAGAACCGGATTCATCCTGAGTCTCTTTTTCGTGGTCGCTTCGGTCTGTATTTATTTCCAGACCTGGGTGGCCACCGGACCTCCGTTTGCGTTCTGGACGCTGCTTTCGACCGTCTCGGTGATGATTCCGATCGGCTGGTTGCTCTATCAGCATCTCGAGATCATCAGACTGTCGCTCGAGAAGAAGGACAAGATTAAGAAGATCCGCTTCGACTTTGCTCTCTGTGGCATGCTTGGTCTGAAGTTTCTCGCGTGGCTGCTTGTATACGGATTGCCGTTCTGGATTGTCTTTGGTGGTCTGGGGATTCTGCTCGACTCGAATGGCAGCGCGATCGGTGCCCCGCTCGGCGTTGGACTGTCGTTGTTTTCCATTCTCCTGTTCACTCCGCAGGCGATGTCCCATCTGGCCATGCCCGTGGAAATGCCCGGCTGGGTCTTTCCGAAAGTGGCCAAGACGCTCCGCATCAGCTTTGTGCCGGGGCTCATCTGGACGGTGCTGTTCCTGCTGGTCATGATCGTTCCGCTCGCCTGCTTCTACGGCGGTTATGCGATTGCCGGGAGTGATTTCGATCAGCTCGTCGCGACCCACCGCCGACATGCGATGGTTCACTATGCGAACGTGCAGATTGAACTGGCCGAAGATTCGGGCCGCGAAGAGAGAAAACAGGCTGCTCAGGATCAGTACGGCGAACTGGCGCAGGAGGAGCCAGCCGAAGAGAATCTGGGGGCAGCCGTTCCTCCAATCGGGATGGGTGTGCTGGGCTGCTTCCTGTTGGGGTTTGCCAGTCTGGTCGTGGCTCGTGGAAACGGTCTGTTCACGAGCAATCTTCGCAAAGGGCTCGATCTGATCTCTTCCAAGAAGGAACTGGTTTACCAGCGCAAGGAAGAAGACGACAAGATCCGGACCCGCAAGACGACAATGGTCGCTCCGCCGGTGATGCGCGGGCTCGCCTGTGCCATCGACATTCTGCTGCTCTGCATCCTGAACGGATCGGTGCTCGGAATGGTGTACTACGTGGCGACGTCGTTTGATATGACGTTCGATTCCGTCTGGCAGCGAATTACTGCAATCTCGATTGCCAGTATCGGACCAACAATCGCCATCGCTCTCTACTTCATCCGTAACGAGAGTGGCTATGAACAGACCTCTCCCGGCAAGAACTCGATGAAAATGTTCGTGGCGGCCGACGATCGATGTCAGCCGATCACGGCTGGTCAGGCGACGATCCGATTCCTGCTGTTCTGGTTTGTCAGCTGCATTGCCACGCTGATGTTTGGCAATCTGATGGCGTTGGCCCGACAAGACCGGAAGACCCTCCACGATCTGCTGTCCGGAACGCAGGTTCGCATGGACAAACCGGTGCCGAAAGAAGAGAAGGACAAGGAGAAGGCGTAGTTTTCTGTTCGCTTGAGGGCGACAGTAAAAACTGCAAAGAATCTGGTCATATTGCAGGAATCGGGGATTTCCCCTAAAGATGCCGCCAGCCTGTTACTGGGGCCGCTCCTTTCTTTCGGCGGTCCCTGGGGCAGCATTGCGTCTTTTCACCAGTTCCTGCATCTGCCCGTCAGGCAGCCATGGCCCAATCACCTCCCTCTGAAGCTCCGGAGAATTCCGCGCCGCCGGCTCCCGCAACCGGTCTGGCCGCGATCGGATTCGTACCGATGCTCGGGCTGGCCGTGATTACGGGAATCATCGTTCCGGTCATGGCCTGGATCGCGCTGAAAGACCCCGAACTCACTCCCTTCGAGAAAACCGTACAGGCTCTCGAATATCTGCGAGAGGGACGTACGAAGACGGCTTATCTGGAAGCGATTCAGATGCTCGACGAAGGGATTACCGATCCCGAAGTCGGAGGCGCCCTTGAGTTTATTGTCGGTGTGGCTTTGTTCCGGAAGGCCGAGCGCGTTACCCAGGAAGCGGCTCCCGGTTACATCGGCATTACCGAGCCGATCTATCGCTTGTCCATGCGCTATCTGGAACGGGCGCAGCAGAAGTCGATTATGAATGAACTGGTCTCGGAGTGGCGATACACCATCGGGGCCTGTTACTACAAACTCGGGCATGTTTACGAAGCTCGAGAGATTCTCGAAGCGGCCTACGAAATGGCCGAGGAGAACCGAGCCGACATCGCGCTGATGCTCGCGCAGGTCTATCTCGATCCCAATGTGCTTAAGTCCTCACTCGTGCATCCGACCAGTCGGGATGAGCAACACGAAAAGCGACAGGTCATCATCGAGAATCTGAAGTGGGAGTGCCTGGAAGATGGTGCTCTCAGCGAACGGACAGAAGACCGCTTTCTGGCTCTCTATTGCGTCGCCGAACTGCAGCGTCAGGATGGACAGGTCGATGTCGCCGAGCAGACTCTGACTCAGCTCGAAGAGATGATGAACTCGATTGAGCTGACCGAAGAGCGGGCGGGCGAACATTCCGACATGCTCGCAATTCTGAAAGCCCGGCTCCTTTTGGATCAGAAGAAGACCGAAGAAGCCCGCAAGCTGCTGGAAAAGATTGTGACTCTGAAGACCGGCCTCGAGCAGAAGGCCGTTCTGCAGGGGCACTATCTGCTTGGGCGATCTTATGCGATTGATGAACGCTACGATCTGGCTCTGGCACATTTCGAGAAGCCGGCGGCGGTTAAAGATTCCGAGGTCTTTTTCCCGGCCAATCTGTACGCAGGTGATATCGCTCGACGACGGGGGCTGCATGAGGAGTCTCTGGCGTATCTGATTCGAGGGCTCGATGGAGTTGACTCGACCGAAGTGTTCGCCAACCCGTGGATGGATCTCGATGAAGCTCGCGAACTCGTGCAGGCAGCATGGGATGAGTGGGGCGATTCCGCCAGTTATGAGCAGTTCCGCTTTTCACTCGAACTGGCCCGGCACATGATCCCGCTCTTCACCCAGTCGCACGCCAATCAGTTGATGGCACTCGTGAGCCGAAAGCGGGCAGAACTTGTGCAGGCGCAATACGATGCCGTCGCTCACGAAGAAGACCTGGAGAAACTGCGCGACGTTCGGGAACACTGGAAGCGAGCCGGTCACGCCTACGCCCGCCTGGCCAACAGTTCGCGAGCGTCCAGTAATTACGGGCAGATCCTCTGGGAAGCCAGTCAGCACTATCGCCGAGGCAACGATTTCAATAACGCGCTGCAGATGCTGGAGATGTACATCGCCTCCAACCCACGCAGCGGTCTCGCTGCGGCCTACATCTTCAAGGCCCGTCTGCTGCTCGACCTTGAAGAGTACGACGAGAATCCGCGCGTTGATGAGGCCATCGCGACACTGCAGCAGACGCTGCGGGACTTTCCCAAAGATCAGTTGATCTACGATGCCCAGTTCTTGCTTGGCCGCGCGTATCTGGAGCAGGGAAAGACGGATGAAGCGGCTCAGGTCTGGCGATCTCTCATCCTCGAAAGCCCCCTCACTCCTGAAGCCCGCGAATGGCAACAGGCTCTGTTCGCGCTGGGGCGGATGCTGTTTCACGTGACCGAAACGCGACCCGGATATCTGCTGACTGTTGCAGAGCCGGAAGAGCCCGAGGCGGCGCCCGACAAAGACGAACGATACCGCCAGGTCGATGAAGCGATCCACTGGCTCGATGAGTTTGTTCGACGAATTCCGGATCATCCAGATGCCCACGAAGCTCGCTGGCTGCTCGCCAAGGGATTGCGGTTTCGCGCCCGACGAGCCGAGAACCGCATCAAGACCGCCGAGACGGAAAACACCCGCATCGAACTGGAAAAGGAGATCCAGGAGTACCTTGAGCGGGCGACTGCCCAGTACAAGGTGCTGGCCGATGAACTGGCCCGGATCGATCAACGCAACGAGTTGACCTCGGCATCGCGACAGTTTCTCCGCGATGCCTACTTCGAGCCAGCTCACATTCAGTTCGATCTGGGAACCTACGATGTCTCCGGCGATTCCTATCGACAGGCGATCGATCTCTACAGCAATGCGGCATTCTACTTCACCGGCAAGCCGGTTGTGCTTGTCGCTTATTATCGCATCGCCGAATGCTACCGGCAGCTCGGTGCGTATGCGGAAGCCCGACGGCAGCTCGAACAGGCCCGCGTGATTCTGAATCAGATCCCCGAACCATTTCCCGCAACATCGACCAACTTCAGCAAGCAGGAATGGCAACAACTGCTGGAGCAGTCGGTGAAACTTTACGACCTCACCCTCAACGCCAGTGCGGCTCCCTGAGTCTCTTTTCCATTACCACACGCACGAAATATCACGTCTTAAACACAGAGTATGGATACTCCTATGACGGCTTCAGCTCCTCTGTCTGCCGACCAAATGTGTCAGCTGATCCAGCGTCGGTTCGAATACAGCCGACTTCTGCTCGAGGTCTCGGTCGAGCAGGAATCGCTGATTCAACAGGGACAGTACGCCGAGCTGATCGAGATCCTGCTCAAGAAGCAGACGCTGCTCGATGCTCTGCGTACCTGCAGCGATTGTGAACCGCCGCTACCTCGGCAATGGCATTCCCTGCGGGACCGCCTTCCCACGGAAGAACGGAGTCGCTGTGAAGGTCTGCTGGAGAAAACGGAAGAGGCGCTGGCAAGTTTGATGGAACGTGAGCAAGTCTGTACCGACACACTGCAGCGACAGAAAGACGATACCCAGGCTCAGCTGCAGCTCGTTTCCGGCGGGATCGCGGTGCAGAACGCCTATCAGGATGACGACGGCAACAGTCAGTTTGATCGCAACTTCTAGTCCCCGACTTTCTTCCATTCCCTTCACTCACACCCGGCAGTCCTCCCATGATCGATCCATTCCTGCAACAAACGACCGTTCCGCTTCTGGAACGTGTTGCCGCGTTCGGCCAGCAGCGGCATGCAGTTCTTGCCGGAAACATCGCCAACATCGACACGCCCGATTACCAGCCGCAGGATCTGCCGGTACAGGATTTTGAACGCGCTCTGAAGCAGGCGGTCGAAGCTCGCCGGCAGCAGGGGAATCCTCAGCCGATTCTCCCGAGTTCACTCGGAGCGTCTCCGGCCGGCGGAAGCCGGTCTCATCTGGCGTGGCAGCAACCGCTGCCGGGAGTGCAGGGGACGCCGCCCTCGGGAACGGCACAACGGAGAACCGAAGACTTCTTCCCGGCCAGCCTGTCAAAAGCGGAACCGGTTCGTCGCAATCTGACCTTCCACGACGGAGCCAGTCGCAGCATTGAACAAGAATCGATGGAGATGGTGAAGAATGCCTCGATGCAGAGCTTCGCCATCGAAGTGATGCGGAACCAGCTCAATATCCTTGAAAGCGTGATCAGCGAACGGGTGGTCTAAGAGCCTATCCGGAAACTGAGACGGAGATTCCGACATGTTTAAGACAATCGACATCATCACGAGCGGCCTGGTCGCTCAGCGGCAGCGGCTGAACACCATTGCCGAGAACGTGGCCAACGTGAACACGACCCGCGATGCCGAAGGGAACGTCGCCCCGTTTCAGCGGAGGTTTGTCGCCTTCTCAGCGGAAAAGACCGACGGCAAAGCCAAGGGCGTCGAATTCGAGGTGCAGCAGGACGCAAATGCTCAACCTCGCAGAGTTTATGAGCCGGGACATCCCGACGCCGATCCGAACGGCTACGTCGACTACCCGAATATCAATCTTGTCACCGAGTTCGTAAATGCGTTAGAAGCATCCCGCGCCTACGAAGCGAACATCGCCTCGTTCAATACCACCCAGAAAATCGGTGATATGACGTTGCGGATTCTCGCTTAAGCCACCTCCCTTCCAGCCTGCGGAACTCAATCCCGATGGTTCCTTCAATCAACTCCCGTTCAATCACCTCAAATCCGCTGGTGCAGAGCAATCCCGCTTTGCAGCCGACGGAATCGGGCATGCCGGTCGACTTCCAGAAAATGCTTTTCGAGAGCATTCAGCAGACCAGCGACATGGCCCACACCGCGGAAGCGAATGTGGAAGCTCGCTTGCTCGGCGAAGACATTACGTCCGCGGAAGTCTTCACCAGCATGCGGAAGGCCGATCTGGCCATGAAAATGATGATGCAGGTCCGGAACAAGCTCGTCAGCGCGTTCCAGGAAGTCCAGCAGATGCGAATGTAGTGCGTTCTTCTCTCCCTTCCTCTCCTCCCTCCCGTAATCGATCCCATCCATGGAAATGCTGAAACAGACGTTCGGCCAGTTCCGAACGCTATTCCTGTCGATGCCAGCCAGCCAGCGCATGATGCTGGTCGGGGTGACTGCTGCGGTCATCGGCGGCTTCGGCTACCTGATGTGGTCCGGTTCGGGCGATGGCAGTTACTCGCCAGTGTCTGTCGGCAAGACGTTCACCGTGGCTGAGCTGATTCGGGCGGAAGAAACGCTGCTGCAACAGGGAAAGACCGACTTCAAACGACGTGGACAACGACTGCTCGTTCCGGCAGACAAGGTCGAAGAATACAACGCCATTCTGCTGGCATCGGGAACGCTGCCGCAGAACTGGGCTGAGGAATGGGAGCAGCAATACACCGACATCGGCCCGTTCGCCAACAACAAGCAGATGGACACCCGTAAGGAAATCGCTCGCGCTAAACTTGCCAGCCAGATGCTGACCGCGCTGCCCGATATCGACTACGCCAACGTCGTCTGGGATCAGGAAGAGAAAGCCCGCTGGCCCGCTCAACCCAAAACAACGGCGACGGTTTCCGTTCGTCCGAAGCCGGGGCACGAGATTCCCTCCACGCTGGTGCATGCAATTCGGGTTTCGATCTCGGGCATGAAAGCCAACCTGAAGCCGGAAGATGTGACCGTGCTCGACCTGGGACGGGGCATTGCTCATCAGCAGTCACTCGAGGACGACCCGTTCAACGATCGTGTGCTGCAGCGAATCCAGCAGCTTAAAGATATGTACCGCAACGACATCATGACGGCCATCGATTACATCGATTCGGTCCGCGTTGCCGTGAACGTCGACATCGACAACATCAAGACCTCGGTCAGCCGCGAGCAGCTGATGCAGAGCCAGGGGTCGACGCTCTACAGCGAGAACGTCTCAGTCAAAGACAACAGCAATCAGTTTTCGACGCAGCGGGAACCGGGGCAGAACGCCAACGGACCGATGAATCTCGCCGCTCAACAGACGCCGCGACAGACGCAGGATTCCTCGACCACACGAGAAGCCATTCTGAGTGCTCCCTCGTACAAAGTGATCGAACAGGCCCTTATCGGAGCACTGCCCGAGAACGTCCGCGTCTCCGTGGTAATCCCTGAGTCGTACTTTCGCGTGGTCGCCATGCAGTCGGGCGAGTTGACAGCCGAGTCCACGGAAGAAGAGATTCGAGCCGCCTCAAAGAAGTACGAGCCGGATGTGGTCGATGCGGTCAAGGCTCGCGTCGCCAAGATCATCCCGATCCCGCAAGGCGCAAGTATCGATGACTACATCGACGTCGGCTCTTACGTGCCGACGCCGGTTGAAGAGCAGATCGTGACCGTTCCCTGGACCGATACCGTCACTTACATGGTCACACAGTGGGGCAGTGCCGTCGCACTCGGCGTGTTCGCTCTGTGGGCCTTCTGGATGTTGAACAAGACCGTCCGCAGCCAGCAGCCGGTCAATATTCCTGAAGATGATGAACCCGTCGTGCCAATCCGTGCTGGCGACGAAGAATCAGACGACGATGAACTGAGTCCGAAGAGCGATACGAAACGGATCGATCATCTGCAGTCGCTTGTGCGGAAGAACCCGGACATGACCGCGTCGATCATCGCCAACTGGATTCAGGAAGCCAAGTAGTCCATTCCCTGTTTTGAGAGATTCATTCTCCTTTCGGTGTTTCCATCATGGATTCGATTCGCAAATCTGCCATTCTGCTGCTTTCGCTGGAGAAGCCACTCGCCAAAGAGGTGATTGCGCAAATGCCTCGCGAGATTGTGGAGAAAGTCACGCTGCAGATTGCGAAGCTGAAGAACGTGACCCGCGAGGAACAGGAGAAGGTGCTCGACGAATACTACTCGGCTGTTCGCGAGCGGACTCCCATGGAACAGGGGGGGATGGCGACTGTCGATGAGCTGCTCAAAGATTCGATGGGTGAGATCGGCGGCGCGATTCTCGAGAACGTGCGGCAGTCGATGAACTCCGTCCCTTTCGGGTTTCTCCACAAGGTCGGAGCCGACAACCTGTTGACGTTTATTGTCGAAGAGCACCCGCAGACAATCGCTCTGATCATGTCGCATTTGCCACCGTCGCAGGCGGCCGAAGTGCTGAGCGGATTGCCGGCCAATAAGCAGCTCGATGTGATCCGTCGCATCGCCAACATGGAACAGACGAGTCCCGAAGTCATTGAGGACGTTGAGAAGAGCCTCGAAGTCCGCATGCTCAGCACGATCAATCAGCAGCTCGAAAAAGCGGGCGGCGTGCCGATTGTCGCCGAGATCCTGAACCTGACCGACCGGATGACGAACCGCGGCATCCTCGAGAACCTCGAAGAAGAAGACAACGACCTGGCCGACGAGATTCGCCGCCTGATGTTCGTCTTCGACGACCTGCTCAAGCTCGACAACAAGGCGATTCAATCGCTGCTCAAGGAAGTCGACAACAGCCAGTGGGCCTTGGCACTCAAAGGGGCATCGGAAGAGATTCGCGAGAAGATTCTTTCCAACCTGTCGCAGCGAGCCGCCGATATGCTGCGGGAAGAAATGGAGTTCCTGGGAGCCGTCCGCGTCAGCGATGTCGAAGCGATGCAGTCGCAGATTGTCGATGCCGTCCGCCGCCTCGAAGATTCCGGCGAAATTGTCGTATCAAGTGGCAACGCCAGCGAGCAGTTCATCTCCTGACCGGATAGAAGGATGTTTCGATGACAACTTCGCCCCGCGTCATGAAGTCTGCCGCTCTCGCCGATTCGATGGCCGTTGGACAGTTCAACTACGAAGACCTGCGCGGCCGCTGCGAGAACTATCTCGAATCGGTTCGGAAGCAGGCTCAACAGCTGCTGACCGATGCCCAGGCGGAAGCGGAACAGATCAAGCAGGCCGCCATCAAAGAGGGACGCGAAATCGGTCTGAAGCAGGGCCTGGCGGACGCCGAGAAGTCGATTCAGAATCGCGTCAAACAGGAAACAGCAGCCGTCGTCGATGCCAAACTGAAAACCGTGCTGCCGAGTCTGAAGCAGGCCGTTGGCGAGGTACATCAGATCCGCGATCAGGCCGAAGCCTACTGGCAGGCTCAGTCTATCGATCTCGTAATGGCGATGACGGAGAAACTGGTGCATCGGCTGATCGAACGCGATCCGACAATCGCCATCGATCGGTTGCAGGAAGTGCTCAAGCTCGTCGTCGGCCAGTCGGAACTGCAGATTCACGTTTGCGAATCGGACCTGGCCGCTCTTCAGGATGAGATGCAGCAGGTGACGAAACGAGTCAGTCAAACCGGCGTGAAACTGATCCCGCATCCTGAGCTCAACCCGGGTGACTATCGCGTGCTGATGCAATACGGCGAGATCGATGCCCGTGTCGACGTCCAGCTTCAGCGAATCATCGAGGAATTGACCGGCGAATAGATACTTATGACAGTCTCAGCGAACAACGTGTGGGCGGAGAAGCTGGAAGGCGTTCTTCCGTACAAGCTGACCGGCCGGATCTCCCGGATTGCCGGGATGGCTGCGCACGTTCGTGGACTGGCCGCTCCGCTGGGAGCTCTTTGTCGCATCGTGAGCCCGAATCGCGGCCCGGTTGAAGCCGAGGTGGTCGGGGTCAATGATGACGAAGTGATTATTCAGCCATATGCGGACCTGATCGGCATCAAAGGTGGCGATCTCGTTGAACTGCGACAGACGCGGCAATCATTGCGGGTTGGTCAGCAGTTGCTGGGACGGGTCATCAACGCGCGGGGACGGTTCATCGATGGTGGACCGCCTGTCGTTCTGCCGCATTCGGTGCCCATTCTGGCCGATCCTGTTTCGCCGCTGCATCGTCCACGTATTGATGAGGTGCTTGAGACTGGCGTGAAAGCCATCGACGGCATGCTCACCTGCGGTCAGGGACAACGTCTCGGCATCTTCGCCGGGAGTGGTGTCGGCAAGAGTACCTTGCTCGGACAGCTGGCCAAGTATGCCAAAGCCGATGTGAACGTGGTTGTGCTGGTCGGTGAGCGAGGCCGGGAAGTCCGTGAGTTCCTTGAACGCGATCTCGGCCCGGAAGGCATGGCTCGCAGCGTGTTGATTGTTGCCACCAGCGAAGAATCGGCTCTGCTGCGTCGTCAGTGCGCCTACACCGGCACGGCGGTCGCCGAGTATTTTCGCGATATGAATCTCAACGTGCTGTTGATGATGGACAGCGTGACCCGTTTCGCACTGGCGCAACGTGAGATTGGACTGGCAGCCGGAGAGCCTCCTGCGACACGCGGATTTCCGCCCAGTGTATTCGCTCAACTCCCGCGCCTGCTCGAACGAAGCGGTCGCACGGAGCAGGGGAGCATTACCGGACTCTACACCGTGCTTGTTGAAGGGGACGACACCAACGAGCCGATTTCGGATACCGTTCGCGGGATTCTCGATGGCCACATTGTTCTGTCCCGAGAACTGGCTCATCAGTCGCACTGGCCAGCCATTGATGTGCTCGGCAGCGTGAGTCGACTGATGAACGAACTCGCTGCTCCGGAGCATCTGTCCGCCGCTCAGAACCTCAAACGAATGCTCGCGGCTTATCGGCAGTCCGAAGACATGATCAACATCGGCGCCTATCAGGCGGGGTCGAATCCGCGGATTGACCGGGCGATTGCCCTGAAGCCGCACGTCGATCGCGTGCTGCAGCAGGCGGCCACGGATCACGTGCCGATGGCCGAAACGATTCAGAACCTGCTGGCACTCGGCAGCCAGGTCGCTCCCGCCGCGCCTCAGAAGAATGAAACTCAGCACAACGAACCGCAGCAAGCCATGCCGGCTTCTGCCTGACTTAGAATTAACTGTTAGACAATGTCCTTCCAATTCCAGCTTGAATCACTTCTGAAGTATCGACGTCATCAACTCGACCAGTGTCGACAACTGATGGCCGATGTCCTGCGGGATCAGCAGACATGTACGGCTTCTCTTCAAGACCTCGACGACGATCGAACGGAAACCGTGGAACAGATGCGTGTCGCCAGTCAGTCCGGCGCGATCGATGTCCGAAAGCTGGCTGCGATTCGGTACGACGTCGCTCAGATCGACGAGCATAAGGCCCGTTTACGAGCCGATCACGTCCGGTACGAAAAACAGCTCGAACTCTGTCGCAAGGCCATTCAACAGGCCGATGCGGCGGTGAAGTCGCTGGAACGTCTGCGAGACAAGAAGTTGAAGCAACACGAACACAAGGAAAGTCGCAAGAGCGAGATCAATCTGCAGGACGCCTGGGCGGCGACGAACCTGCGGTCCGTTTGAATGACACCTCGATCGAGAATCGTTCGCGAATGAACCCCGGCTGACCACCATCTGTTGGAGATGGGTTTGTCTTCTGATCCCTTAAACCGTCCTGGTGGACCATGATACGTATTCTTGGCGCAGTCATCGGAATCTTCTCCACGGCGACTTTGCTCACCGTGGCGCTGGTGTTCGTGTATTCCTGGGGACAGGGAAACATGAGCCGGGACGCCGTACTCGACATCGTGGCCATTATCAAAGGAGAGCCTCTGCCGAGTTCGATCCAGCAGGATGACGAAGTCGAGATGGAGATGACTTCCTACGACGAGATTGTTCAGAAGCGGACCGAGAAGATCCTCAGCATCGCGGCTCGGGAAAGTGAACTGGCGGTTCTCAAGAAAGCGATTGATGATCAAACGAATCTCGTGATGACCGAACGGCAGAAGCTTGAGCAGATCAAGAAGGCGTTCAAGGACGAACTCGAGAAAGAACGGGCGGCGATCGAAGAGGAAGCGGTGGCTCAGGCACGCGCCATTCTGCTGAAGATGGATCCCGAGTCGGGGGTTGAGAAACTCCTGGCGCTTAATACCGATGATGCCGTTCTTTTGCTCAAGGGCATGCCGGAAAAGGACGCTGCTCGCATTCTTGATCAGTTTCGCGAAAGAATTGCCGGGAAAGATCCGATGGAACGCGTCCAAAAAGCCGAAGAAATATACAAGGCAATCTATCGGGGCGAACCGCTGATCGGACCAGCCGATCGCGCTCAGCAGGCGTTGATGGATCAACCAGGAGGCGAAACCGAGTCCCGCTAAAGGGACTTACCGAGCCGCTGCGGTCGATTGCCTGAAGTCTGAACTCGTCAGATTTCTTCGGATCGAACCGTTCAGCGAGGCACACGGATGTTGCCCCCTCAAGACAGTCTGCTCAGTTTGACTACGGTCCTTGCCCGTACACAGCGTACACAGGTTCCCGAGAAACCTGCGGTCCAGGACCAGAACGTTTCGACGCCGGATCGACCGTCGTTTGAAGATCAGCTGCGAAATCGTCGGTCGACGAAGCCGGAACCGGAGTCACGAACCCGAGCCGACCGCGCAAAGCCCACCGCGGAAGAATCGCCCAATCGCTCGGCTGCTCTCCCGGAGAAATCCCGTCCCGCGATTCGAACAAAGCCGGAACGTACAGAAGCGGAGAATCCGGTACCAGCGCCGTCGAAGGGAGACGTTGCTCCGACCGCTCAAGAGTCTCAAGCGACAGCCCCAACCGGCTCAAAACAAGTGAAGTCGGAGCCGACGGACACCGTCGAAACGGCGACGCCAGAGGTGAAGTCCGCGCCGGTTCAAAAGGAATCGGTTGACCAGTCCGCTCCCGTTGTGCCGGCGACGTTCCTGCAGGCAACCGCAACACGCTACGCCGAGAAGCCGGATAAGTCGCCTCAGCCAGGGACGAATACCGAACCAGTCGGTGAACCTCACGAAGTGATCGCCCCGGCCATGTTCCTGCAGGCGATGCAGCCCGCAACCAGTTCAAAGTCGGCGACGAGTCCGACGGACAAGCAGTCAGAGCCTGTGGAGATTGACGACGAAGTCGTTGAAGACGTCGTGCTTGCCGTTGACCTTCCCATTGCTCCGGTTGAGCAGCAGGTCGAAACGAATGACGAAGAAGCATTCGAGAAGGCACCCGCTGATCTGCCCGCAGACGTCCAGGTTGAAGCCGCAGCTGAAGAACCAGCCCAGCAGGTTAATGTGCAGGCTCCGACTGTGATTCCCGAAACGGGAACCGTGGAACCTGAGTTCAACGACTCGCAGAACAAGAGCGATGAAGTGCTTCCGCAGCAACCGGTCATGAATCAGGCGGCTGCAGAAGCTTCCCCGAAAGCAGAGCAGAAACCCGTTGAGCCAGTCGCCGAAGAACAGGTCGAAGCTCCGGTCGTTTCGGAAGAAAGCGAATCAGAGCCGCTCCAGCCGACAAACGATGTCGGATCCCGCGATGTCGGATCCCGCAAGGTGGCCGAACCAGAAACGGACGCGCAGTCGGACAGCGTGTCTGACGAATCGACTTCCCAGAAGACGTCTGCCTCACAGACTCCGACTGCCGGAAGTGCGGCTCAAACCACGGTCGTGCTGCAAAATCAACCTGTCGCAACGTCTGATGATCCCGTGCCATCTCCGGTAGCCTCGACAACCGCCACGACCGTGGAGCCTGTCGCTGTTGCTGAGCCGAGAGAACAGCTGAAGACGCCGGAGACGGCTGCTGGACCTCGCGACTCTCTTTCGAGTCCGGTCAGCGTTGAGAGTCGACCGGCTGCGGCAACGGGAGCGAAGACGGAGGTTTCTCGACCGGTGCTCGATACCACCCGGGGGGATGTGCCTCAAAAACTGGCAGGCTTCATTCAGCAGGCTGCGGAGCAGGGGAAGCCGCTGCGGATTCGTCTGAATCCCCCCGAACTCGGCACTCTGCAGATTGAGATTGGCCGTCATCAGGGACAGGTGACCGCTCGACTGGAAGTGGAAACCGCAGCCGCCCGGGCTGTGATCTTTGAACAGTTGAGTGTCCTCCGCGATTCACTGCAGCAGCAGGGACTCAAGCTCGACCAGATTCAGATCGAAGTCAACGAAAGTCTGAGCCAGAGCTCGGATAGCGGCGTCGACGGCGAATCGGGCAGCGGTCAGTTCAGTGATGAAGAGGATCCCCAGCACCAGACCGGATACGCAGCGGGCGAGCCGGCGGAAGAAGAAACATCGTCTCGACCTGCGGCCGTGCGAAACACCACAGGCGTGACGGAAATTGACGTCGAAGTCTAGTTCAGAGTTCTTACAAGAGTAGCGGCCTTCAGCGACGTGAGATGGTCATCTGCAGGCCTTTTGACGCTCATACGTCGCTACAGGTAGAGCAATGTGCTCTGAGAGCCGGACAGGCTCCAAGCGTCGAACCTAACTCCATAGAAGGCAGAATGCCATGGCGGTTATCGATACCGTGACCAGCCCGACCGGCGAGAAGATCAATATCGTCGATCAGCAGAGCGCGGGCTTCAATTCGCTCGATGCAGAATCGTTTCTCAAGATGCTGATTGTTCAGCTGCAGAACCAGGATCCGACCGAGCCGGTGAGCAATGAAGCGTTGCTGAGCCAGCTTTCGGAAATGCGGAGCCTGCAGGGAGGGATCGAACTTCAGGAAACCCTGAAGTCGGTGACCGATACTCAGGCGGCAGCTGCAAAGACCTCGTTCGCGTCGTCGGCTGCAGCTCTAATCGGTCGATATGTGGAAGCCGATATCACGGTGACGAAGATCGATCCGGTCACCAATGAGGAATACGAGACAACGCAGAGCGTCTCCGGGAAGGTCGAACGCGCCATCCTCAAAGGGGATAAGGCTTACGTGATTGTCGACGGAAAAGAAGTTCAAATCTCGGACATCCGCTCGGTCTCGAACGAAGTCGTCGACGAGGCGGAAACGGATGACTCCGAAAACTCGAACGAAACTGATTCGTAAGCTGCAATGGGCGTGAACGCTTCGACGATCGTTGGGCTCTTGACAATACGCCCAGCCTGTCGAAGAAGACGGCGGCCAGATGACCTGGACGGTAATCTGGGAGAAAATTACGGATCCTGACGGCGGATGCCGATACAGGATAGGGATGCGCCTCGGAACTCGGTTCGAAGTTCAACTTCGTTCCGGCCGCAGGGATGCAGAATCGACAGCGAACGCTCTCGGGGGAGAGTCGTTCGTCAGGGACGAGTAACTGTCGGGGGATACAATGGGACTTACATCCGCGTTGACCACATCGTTGAACGGTCTGGCTCTGAATGAACAGACCATCGACGTTCTGGGAAACAATATCGCAAACGCCGGAACGAATGGCTTCAAAGCTTCGTCCGTGCTCTTCCAGACGCAGCTCTCCCGAACGCTTTCGGTCGGTTCGCGATCCTCAGCCGACAACGGCGGGACGAACCCGAAGCAGATCGGTCTGGGGGCCACGTCGGCGGCGATCTTCAAAGATTTCTCTCAAGGGTCGATCACGAACTCGACCAGCCCCTCCGACCTGGCCATTCAGGGGGACGGCTTCTTCATCGTCAATGGCCCCGACGGAAATGTCTACACACGAGCAGGTAACTTCAACCTGAGTAGTGAAGACACGCTGGTAACGCCGTCCGGTCTGCGCGTGCAGGGCTACGGCGTCGATGAAGATTTCAATCTGGTCACCACGCAGCTGGCCGATATCGAGATTCCTCTGGGAGACCTGACTGTCGCCCAGCAAACGCGAAATCTGTCGATCAGTGGCGCGCTGCTTTCGACCGGCGAGCTGTCCACTCGGGGGGGCACCCTTTCGTCCCAGGATGCGTTCGTCAATACCGCCGGCGGAACCGTAGTCGGCGGAGATACCGCAACCGGAGCGACGCTGCTGACATCCCTTTACAAAGAAGGGGATGCCACCGCCATGTTTAATCTGAACGATGAGATCACGTTCACGCCCCGCAAAGGCGGACGTATTCTCGATTCGCAGACCCTCACGGTTTCCGCGACGACCACCCTTTCCGATCTGATGACCATGATGGATCGCACCATCGGGATTCACAGCGGCGGAACCGTGCCTCAGGAAGGGGGGCAGAACCCGGGCATCACAATCGATGCCAACGGGCTGATTCAGGTGATCGGCAACCGGGGGACAGTGAATGACGTTTCCATTACGCTCGGCGACCTGCAGGTCTTCGACGGGACCAGCTCGGCAACGGTCGAGGTTCCGTTCACAAAGAACCAGTTCGCAGACGGTGAGAGCGCCATCACGGACTTTATCGTGTTCGACTCCCTCGGACAGGAAGTCAACGTGAAGATGACAACGTATCTTGAGTCCCGCGACTCGACCTCATCCACGTTCCGGTACTTCCTTGAAAGTGTCGATGACAGCGACTCCGATGTGGTCCTCGGAAACGGTACGTTCGTGTTCGACGGGGAAGGGATTGTTACGTCGGGCGGCGTCCATCAGTTCGCCATCGACCGGAACAACACCGCTGCTGTCAGTCCGATGCAGATCAATCTCGATCTCACGAAGCTGACCGGGATTTCAACGGAATCAGCGGGGAGCGCCATCACGCTGCAGGGGCAGGACGGTTCCGATCCCGGATCGCTTTCGAGCTTCGTCATCGATGAAACCGGGGTCATCAACGGCATCTTCGACAACGGGATCATTCGAACTCTCGGACAGGTCGTGCTGGCTCGATTCTCGAACCCGCAGGGTCTGCTGGATAACGGCGACACGACCTTCCTGGAAGGGGTGAGTTCGGGAACGCCGTTCCTTGTGACTCCGGGGAACTTCGGTGCCGGAACGATTCGGGCCGGTTCCATTGAACTCTCCAATACCGACATCGGTAAGAACCTCGTGGACCTGATCGTTGCTTCGACCAACTACCGGGGCAACGCCCGGGTGATCGACTCGGTGCAGCGACTCGTCGATGAACTCCTTCTTCTGGGACGGTAATTGAATTTGATGTTTCGTGACTGAAGGAACAGGTCATGATCAAACTGACGCGGCTTAACGGAGAACAGTTCGTGCTCAATGCCGAGCTGATTCGATACATCGAAAGTCGCCCCGATACGTATATCACGCTGACGACCGATGATCGCCTCATCGTGAAGGAGTCGGTCGACGAAGTCGTCAAACGCAGTGTCGACTATTCCCGATCGGTCCGCCGCATCCCCGGGTTGTGATTGCTGAGCTCGTGAGACAATCGCTGAAGTCGACCCTTTCAGGTCCACACAGAAATTGAGATATGGATAAGGCAACAGTCGGAGGATTGGTTCTGGCCGTCGGCCTGCTGTCGCTGGCAGTTTTGCTGGCTCCAGGAGGTTCGTTCCTCGCATTCTGGGATGCGGCTTCAGCCGCCGTGGTTGTCGGGGGGGCGATCGCGGCGACCTGCATCGCGTTTCCGTTCGGGGCACTGTTCCTGATTCCTGGCGTCGTGAAGAAAGTCATGAGCCCGAAGATGCAGGATCTGCGTCCTGTCATCCGGCAGCTGGTCGAATTCTCTGAGATCGCCCGGCGGGATGGCATTCTGGCTCTCGAAGGGAAAACGGAAGAGATTTCCGATCCCTTCATTCTGCTCGGAATTCAAATGGCGGTCGACGGCACCGATGCCGAGCTGATGGAAGCGGTGCTGCGTACGGAGATGGAAGCGGTCGCATCTCGCCACAAGACCGGTAAGTCGCTCATGGAGACGATGGGGCGATATGCACCCGCGTTCGGGATGATTGGGACGCTGATGGGGCTGATCATCATGCTCGGAAACATGGACGACCCGGCGGCCATTGGTCCCGGGATGGCGGTCGCGTTGATCACGACTCTGTACGGCGCCATGGTTTCGAATATCGTCTGTCTGCCGTTCGCCGATAAGCTGGGGTACTACAGCAAGCGTGAACTGGAGATCCGCGAGGTGATCGTTCGCGGCATCCTTTCGATTCAGGAAGGGGACAACCCCCGCGTTCTGGAACAGAAGCTCAACACGTTCCTGCCTGTCAATCAGAGAAAGTCTGACGAGGAAGAGGCGGCCTGATTGGCGGAATCAGCTCGCTGATGGTTTCCGCAGCCGGAAATCGGCCAGACGGAGAAAGGGACTCAAATGTCAGTCGTCGAGGATGATGCACCACCGGGCGTTCCCGAGTGGGTCGTGACCTATGGCGACATGATGTCTCTGCTGCTCACCTTCTTCATCATGCTCGTTTCTCTCAGCGAGATGAAGCAGGAGGGCGAGATTCGGGCGATGATGGATGCTCTGCAGGAGCGGTTCGGCTCCAGCCCGATGGCCGTGAGTGGCGTGCCGGGAACTTCGCTGCAGGAAAACAGCCCGTACAAGAGCTTCAAATCGAAGGGGATGCGTTCCGAGGACGGGACGAAACACAAGAGTCAGGACGACGACGGGCACGTCGGAGCACACAAGACCGTCGACCGGATCAATCATGGCACGATGGTGACCATGGGCGGTCCGACCGGATTCGATCCCCAGGGAGCGGCTCTGACCGATCAGATTCGCGAGAATCTCGATATCCTGGCCGAGATCATTCGGAATAAGCCGAATCTGATCAGCGTCCGTGGCCATGCCTCTCCGGAGCCACTGCCGGCCGACAGTCCGTTTATGAACCAGTTCGATCTCTCTTTCAAGCGGGCTCAGGCAGTTGCTAACTACCTGATTCACGAGAAGCAGATCGAGCAGGAACGCATTATCGTCAGCGCTTCTGGCGATACCGAACCGCGGAAGCTTACCCGCGATGAGAGTCAGCAATCCGTCAATCATCGGGTTGACGTGTTTTTGATTGACACGTATATAACGCCATAACGCGATGCGCGCAGGCTTTCGAACCTGCATTCGCGGAGTTTACGCAAGCTGGGATGTTTAGGCCTCGCTTCGTTCGGGCGTTCAAGGAGTTATCGCCCGGTTCGCTCCATTTCGCGTCTCTCCGATTCAATTGTCTTCACGTGTCATCAGGGAGGATGAGACATGGCGACGGATGCTGCCGAACCGAATGCGACGCCTGAAGCTGAAGAAGCTGTCGCGGAAAAACCGGCAGGGACCGGCTTCTGGCTGAAACTCGCGGCAGTCGGCGGACTGCTGATGATCGTGATGATTCTCGAGTTCCTGATGCTGTACTTCTTTTTCGGGAATTCAGACCCTGCTCAGATCGATCCCAACGATCCGGCCATTCTCGACGCCGAGACGCTCGACGATACCGAGACCTCCGAGATCGACATTTCGCCGTCGTTCAACTGCACGAACAGTCTGTCTCACCAGGGGCAGGCGATTCATGTCTCGTTCAATCTGCACGTGGAAGTTCCCGCTCATCTGAGCGAGCGGTTCTCGGAAGCCAAGAAGAATCATAAGAACAGAATCCGGCAGTCGGTGATTACGATCATCCGCAGTGCCGCGATTGAGGAATTGAACGATCCGAATCTGAGCATGATCAAACGCCAGATTCGCGAAGAGATCAACAAGATCCTCAACCAGAGTTATGTGACCTCGGTGATCATCACTGACTATCGCAAGATGGAACAGTAGGGCGTTCACGCAGGTTTGTCCTTCAGGAACGGGAGCACGCTGTGGCTGAGAATGATGACGACTTGCTCGATCCGAGCGAGATCGAAGCGCTGCTCAAGGCGGCTGGCGGCGGAGAAGCAGAGACGCCTTCGAAGGAAGGCAAGTCTGCTGGCGAGCCCGGTGCCGTTCTCGATCCATCGGATATCGACGCGTTGCTGTCTGATGCCGACGCCGGGAAGTCGGAACAACATCGGACCGAAGATCTGCTCAACGAAGCCGAGGCCAATCTGGCCGCAGCGATCGCGTCGGATTTTGGCCAGGGAAATAAGAATCGCGGCGATACCGCTGGGGCGACTCCATTCTCTCTGAACGATCTGCATCCTATTCCGGGAGCAGAAGAACGGGGGGAACTGAATCTCCTGCAGGACGTCGAACTCGATCTGCGAATCGAATTGGGACGAGCCGAGTTGCAGATCGAAGAAGTGGTTTCATTGAAGGCGGGCAGCGTGGTTCCGCTCGATAAACTGGCCGGTGACCCGGTCGATATTCTCGTCAATGGTCGTCTGGTCGCGCGGGGAGAAGTCCTCGTGCTGAACGATAATTTCTGCGTGCGTGTGGCTGAGATTCTCTCACCGCAACGATAGAGCACTTCGCTCTAAGCGATACGAGGAGATCCGTCTGGGAGTTCGGGGGAACTCGCAGACTGCAGCGAGGATTGCTGCACAGGGATAGGGACACAGCCGCGATCGAAACCGGTCGTTGCAGAACAGGGGGCAGGGATGCACTCGAGCAAATCCATAGCGCGTGCTGCGCGTTGCTACCTGCTGGTCTGCGCCGTATTGATCGGTTCTCCGATCTACGGACAGGAACGAGGCAACAACTCTTCGGCCGGGCAAATCTGGTCGGACGCGCCACTGTCTTGGAAAAGCAATGCAGCTCTTCCCGTCGAACCTCAGACTCCATCCGGAGCAAACCGCCGAACCGTTCCGCCGGAACCGGCTCCAGCAATGACTCCCCCCGATTTCGGGCAAACCGAGCCCACTCCGGTGACCCGGGAGAATCAGGTCACCGTCGAGAAGCAGGTCTCCGCACCGCAGACGGTTCCGGTGGAACGGGCGTCAAACCAGGAGGCGGCCAAACCGGCTGCTCATGGAGAAGCCCTCCCGCTCCGCAAACCGACCGGTCGCTTTGCCGCTGATCGCTCGGAAGATGCCGGAACCGAACGGTCTTCGACCAGCGATCTCGTGTTACCGATTATCTCGCTGGGAGGCGTGCTCGGCCTGATTGTTCTGCTGTCCCGATTCGCGAAAAAGAAGATGCCCTTCGCGACGCAGCGACTTTCAAACGATGTCTGCGAAGTGCTTGGCCGGCGGCCGATCGATACACGCCACAGCATCATCTACGTGCGGACAGGCCAGCGGATCCTGATCCTTGGCTCTTCGGTCGATGGTCTGAACACGCTCGCCGAGATCACCGATCCGGTCGAAGTCGATCACATCAATGGACAATGCCGGGCTGCTGCTGAGACGACTGATGTTGGAGCGTCGTTCCGAATGCTGCTCTCCCGCGGAACTCGCGAGTCGACTGCGGTGAACCTGGATGAACGCCATCGTGAACGGCAGCGGGAACGACGCAACTCTCACGCATCCTCGCACAACGAAGCGAATGCCGGGGGAACCGGGATCTCGTCCGACGACATCGCCGAACTGGAACGCACGCTCTCGGCGGCTCGGGAGGGACGACTGTGAAGTCCCGACCGCTGCCAGACTGGTTGCTGAAACGCAAAATGACACTGTCGCGGTTCGCCGTGATTGTGTTGATGGTCGTGATTGGAACCAATGCCTGGGGCCAGCCCGGCTCGGTGGCCAACCAGTCGATCGGAACAGGAACCGTCACCCCGCAAATTCCTTTGTCTGAAACGGCGAGCGAGCAGGCTCCTGCCGGAGAAACTGAATCGGTATTCCCGGCCGGTTTCGACCCCGACAAGATGGTCTCTCCTCAAGGACTGACGCCCACGCTCAAGCTGATGATCATGATGACGCTGCTCAGTCTGGCGCCATCGATCCTGATCATGACGACCTGTTTCATTCGGATTGTGATTGTTCTCGGCCTGTTGCGGCAGGCCCTGGGGACGCAGCAGTTGCCGCCGAACCAGGTGTTGCTGTCGCTTGGCCTGTTCCTGACCGTCATGGTGATGTGGCCGGTCTGGAAGCAGTCTTACGAGGAAGGGATCCGACCTTATTCGGAATCGGTTTACGAGACGACAGCCGATCAGCAGGCCGGGCTTCAGGAAGCGACTGAACGGGCTCTGCAGCCGATCCGGGCCTTCATGAGCGACCAGATCTTTCGCACCGGCAACGAGAACGCCGTCTGGATGTTCATCGACTTCCAGCGTCCAGCTCCCGGCTCCCCGGAAGCATCGACATGGAAAGAACCGGAGAGCTTCGACGATGTCCACACCACGGTCCTTATCCCTGCGTTCATGCTGAGCGAACTGAAGACGGCGTTCATTATCGGATTCCAGATCTATCTGCCGTTTATCATCATCGATATGGTGATCGCCTCCATTCTGATCAGCATGGGGATGATGATGCTGCCACCCGTATTGATTTCCCTTCCGTTCAAACTCCTGTTGTTCATTCTGGTCGATGGCTGGTATCTGACGGTCGAAATGCTGCTCAGCAGCGTTCAGCCTTACACCGGATAGCGACGCCTGCGCGAATGTGTGCCATTGGCTCGACCTCTGTTTTTGTTATTCGATTCCCTGTTGAAACTTAGTCATGACGGTCGACTCCGCAGTTGAAATCACCCGGCAGGCCATCGTGCTGTCGTTGCTTGTCGGTGCGCCGATCATGGGAGTCGCGATGATCGTTGGCCTGATCATCAGCCTGTTTCAGGCCGTGACCCAGCTGCAGGATCAGACACTCAGCTTTGTGCCGAAGATTCTTGCCATGGTCGGCACCGTCGTTCTGCTCATGCCCTGGATCTTCAGCATGGTGGTCGAATACACAATCGAACTCTGGAAATCGATCCCGGGAAGTATGTGAATAGGCGTCAGGCATCAGGCATTAGGCGTTATGACTTCTGAAAATCGTCGATCCTGAGACCTGACGCCTGACGCCTAGCGCCTGACCCTAATCATGTTCGAAACGATTGATCAAATTTCTGGCGGGGCAATGACGAACTGGGCGAACCGCCTGCTCGTCGACGCTGCGCTGGGATACTTCACCACCTTCATGCTGGTCACGATCCGGCTGAGTGGGTTGATGATCATCGGACCGTTCTTTGGACATACCTCGATTCCCGAACGGGTGAAAGTTCTCTTCGCTCTCGGTCTGGCGCTCATCATCACCCCTTCGCTGCCCGACATTCGGGATCGTGGTTTCGAGAAACTCGATGTCGACCGAAATGGCGTGCTCAGCGGGGCGGAAGTCCCGACGATGTTTGTCGTCGTGGCGAACGAAGAATCGGACGAACTGCAAACGCCGGTCATCACCCGCAGTCAGTTTCGAGCCAGTGCCGGCGTCCCGTCCACACTATTCGACTTACTGTGGATGATCGCGACTGAACTGGCCATCGGGCTCCTCCTCGGTCTCGGCGTGGTCATCATCCTCACGGGGCTGCAGATGGCGGGCGAGACGTTCGACCAGCAGACCGGAACCGCTCTCAGTGAGATCTTCAATCCGGCCATCGGCACGACGATCTCCCCCACGGGGCAGCTGCTATTCCTGCTCGGCACCACCGCTCTTCTGGTGATGCCTCCGTTCGATGGTCATCTGATGATGCTCATGAGCCTGCTCAACACGTTCGAGGTTATTCCGCTGGGGATGGCCTGGATCGATGGAGCTTCGCTCGAAGTGCTGCGAAGTTTGATGTCGCAATCGCTGGCCCTGGCGGTGCAGATCGCCGCACCACTGCTGGCGGCGATGGCGTTGCTTTCCGTGGCCATGGGTTTTCTTGGCTATACCGTCCCGCAGGTGAATGTCCTTGTGCTGGGGTTCCCGATTCGGGCTCTGGTGAGCATGGTCATTCTCACGGTGACACTTTCTGGAGCAGCCGACGCGATTGTCGATGTCTTCCCCGACGTGCTCGATGCTGTCTCTTATTCCCTGATCGCCTCGGATACTTGACGCTGAGGAAGGAGCCGCATGGCAGATCCAGATCAGGGTGACAAAACAGAAGACCCAACCGACAAACGACGCAGCGAGACCCGACAGAAGGGGAACGTGGCGAAGAGTGTCGACGTCAACGCGGCTGCCACCATG
Source organism: Planctomycetaceae bacterium (assembly GCA_017795105.1). Classification (GTDB taxonomy): domain Bacteria; phylum Planctomycetota; class Planctomycetia; order Planctomycetales; family Planctomycetaceae; genus Rubinisphaera. The sequence goes on along the minus strand of CP051247.1, from coordinate 1,346,782 downwards.
CTCGTGGCAACCGGCGGCTTGTTGTTTCTCGGCCCCGATATCGGCCGAGGCTTCGCCGAACTGATGCAAATGTATCTTTCCGGTCCGGTGCTGCTGGAGATCGACGGGGCAGGGGTCGCTAAAGATTTGCGGGAGATCTTCTTTCAGGCCTGCAGCTACACATTGCCATTCGTGGGGCTGATGTTTCTCTGCTCGCTGCTGGCGAATCTGGCCCAGATCGGATTTCTCTTTACGACCGAGCCGCTCAATCTGAAATGGGACCGGCTGAATCCGATCTCGGGATTCAAGCGGATCTTCTCCATCGCCAGTCTGGTCCGCCTCGGGACCAGCGTGGGGAAGATTGTCGTCATGGCCAGTGTGGCGACCTGGTTCATTTACATGAATCTTCCCAAGCTGCTGCTGCTGTTGAATGCCGAGCCGGATGTCATTCTTGGCATGATGGGAAGCACGATTCTGGAGCTCTCGTTTCAGCTTGCGCTGGCCATGCTCGTGATCGCCATTCTCGATTTCAGTTTCCAGAAATGGAAATACGAGCAGGATCTCAAGATGAGCAAACAGGAGATCCGCGATGAAATGAAGAACATGGATGGTGATCCTCACATCCGCCAGAAGCGAAAAGAGGCTCACAAGAAGCTGGCCGCCGCTCGCGAACTGGGAGCGGTGCAGCATGCCGATGTGGTCGTGACCAACCCGACGCACATCTCGGTTGCCATCCGTTACGATCCCAACGTGCGGCCCGCACCGTATGTTGTCGCCAAGGGGATGGGCGAAGTCGCTTTGAAGATCCGGGAGATTGCCCGCGAGCACGATGTTCCGATTATCGAACGCAAGCCACTGGCCCGGGCCCTGTATCGCGATGTGAAAGTCGGCCAGCCAATTCCGACGGAGCTGTACGAAGTCTTCGTCGAAATCATGGCCTACGTTTATCGACTGACCGGCAAGGAGTTGCCGGAGTAGGCTCCGCTGGCTCTGCTACCGGATCGCTTCGAAGCTGCTACAATCCGGTTTGACGTTCCGCAGCCCTCTTATTGACACCACGATTTCAGAAGCCGACATGTCGCACGATTATCTGGCCGAGAGCCTCGTTCACGATCCGATTCACGGGTACATCGCCTTTACCTCGCGGTACGGGCTGCCCGACAATGAAGTCTCCGAACAGGAAATCATCGACAATCCCTGGGTGCAGCGGATGCGGCAGATTCATCAGCTGCAGACCGCATGGTGGGTTTTCCCGTCAGCTGAGCATATGCGATTTCAGCATATCCTCGGAGCGATGCATCTGGCCTCCCGGTGTATCGACGAATGGTACGATTCGCTGGTCGATTCCTGTGAAAGCGTGCCGAGCAAGCCGTATGTCGAGAGCCTGGTTCGCATGGCGGCTCTGCTGCACGATGTCGGACACGGGCCGTTCGGGCACTTCTTCGACGATCACTATCTCGACCAGTTCGGTCTGACTCACGAAGTCATCGGGTCCTATCTGATTGAACACGAACTGGGCGATCTGCTTCGCGGAGTCCGTCGCAACCCGCACGGAACCTTCAAGCCGCTCGAAGTTCTCGATCCCAAGCAGATCGGCTGGTTGATCTGCCGCCCGAAAGGCGACGGCGATGACGAAGGGCATCCCAGCTGGTTGCGGAAACTGCGGTCGCTGTTCAGCGGGATCTATACCGTCGACAACATGGACTTCGTGCTTCGTGATGCCTACATGTCCGGCTACAACACGAAGGCGTTCGATATCTCCCGACTGCTCCACTACAGCTTCTTCACTCCGCAGGGACTGACAATCCACGCGCGTGGACTGCCGACGCTGATCAATTTTGTCGAGACACGCGCGAATCTGTTCCGAACGATTTATTTCCATCGCACTGTCCGAGCCCTCGATATCGCACTGGAAGAACTTTTCCCGCAGACGATGAAGCATTTGTTTCCCGGTAATCCGCTGGAGCATCTCGATGAGTATCTGCAGCTGACCGAACTCTCGTTTCTGGTCGATATTGCCCGCTGGTCAAAGAGCAGCAATCCGGAGATTCAGGCGCTCGGACGGCAATGGGATGCGATTCTGCGGCGGGACGTGAGCTGGAAAATGGCCTGTGAGCGAACGCTCAACTTCCATACTGCGGGGGCGGCTCGAATGACGATTTTCTCGGAGCCGGACCTCGTTCTGCGCCGTGTTCGCGAGCGTCTGCCGAGCAATCTGCGGAACATGGATTTACGATTCGACGTCGCTCAGCATTATCATCGCCCCAGTGCCCGTTTGCCGGTCCACGGACAGAACTTCCTGCTCGATCCTGCTCAGGGGGCACCAACGGAACTGAATGACGACGAACTGTTCCGGCAGTTGCCGATCAGCTTTCTGGTCTTCCGCATCTACACGCAGGATCATGGAAATGAAGCTCTGCTGAACGCGGCTCTCAATTCCGTTCTCGGCGACGCGACCGACGCCAAGACGAACATGTAGACCGGGGCGAGTTCAGTTAGCATGCCCACGCGAGCGTGGCATGGCACCCTGTCGGGTCGCGATATCACTGCAGGCGACATGGTATGAAACAAACAATGGCTCCCGCGTCTTTCGATGCGGGAGCCATTGCCGTTCTTCCTCCCTGACTCAACATCGCTGCCCCGCAACCTTTCAACCGAAGCTGAAAGGTTGCGACTGCAGTGGGCAACGAAGTGCAGGCCTTCTCCGACTGCTCATCACAGTCGGCTCAGTAGCTCCATTCCCTCTATCCGAACACACCTTCTTCGAGTCGCAACCCCTGAATCAGGATGAATCGACAAATATTCACACTTCCGCCGACTGGAGCCACCTGCTGCTGCTTTCCGTCTTGGAGAGCACGAAGGACTTCGTAAAATCTTTCATACACCCTTTGATTCGAGGAAGTGAAACGTGAGTAAGTCTCATCCGGAAACTAACGAAAACCGCATCTGGGCGATGCTCTGTCATGCCGTCACACTGTTGCGGTTTCTTCCGTTCGTCTGGACAGTTGTCGTGCCGCTGGCAATCTGGCTGGCCAAGAAAGAGACCTCGCCGTTTGTCGATCGACATGGACGGGAATCATTGAATTTCCAGCTGTCGGTGCTGATCTATCATGCAATTGCCACCGTCGTGTTCTGGCTTTTCGGGCTGGTCTGGCTGGCGATTATGATCATTGAAGTCGTCGCTGTTGTGCTCATTCTGGTGGCATCGATTCGAGCCGCCGAGGGGCGGGAGTTTCGATATCCGTTCTCGATCCGCCTGATCCGCAAGACGTCGATTTCGCTCTGAACCGACCCGGCTGATTGCATCGCGGGCGGGTTGGTGTCAAAATCTGCGGGAATCGTTCCCCCAGCTTGAGAAGGCCTCATGACGAACACTCCCCCCCGCATCCTCGCCATTCATGCCCATCCTGATGACATCGAACTGCAATGTGCCGGCACGCTCGGCCTGCTGAAAGATCGCGGCTGCGAAATCGTGTACTGCACGATGACGGCTGGCGACCTGGGAAGCATGGAACTGTCTCAGAAAGAAATTGCAGCCGTCCGTCGCGGCGAAGCCGAGAAAGCCGCCGCTCTTCTGGGAGCCGAGTACGTCTGCGGCGAGTTTGGCGACCTCGCCATCTTCAACGACGATCCCTCCCGCCGGCGCGTCACAGAAATCATTCGCAAAGCCCGGCCCGACATTGTCATCACGGCACCGCATCGCGATTACCACTGCGATCACGAGGCCACTGGAACTCTGGTTCGGGACGCCTGTTTCGGATCGACCATTCCGAACTACAAGACCCATCAGTGGGATCCCGCTCCGTATCTCGATCACCTGCCGCATCTGTATTATGTCGATCCGGTCGAAGGCACCGACTATTACGGCAACCCGCAGACTCCCGCCTTTGTGATCGATATCAGCTCAAAGATCGATCTGAAGCTCGACATGCTGGCCTGCCACGCAAGTCAACGGGAGTGGCTCCGAGAGATCCACGGCATGGATGAGTACATCGACAGCTGCCGTCGCTGGAGTGCCACCCGCGGCGAGGAAAATGGGTTCGAGTACGGGGAAGGATTCACCCAGCACAAAGGCCATCCCTTCCCACACGATAACCTGCTCAAGCAGATTCTGGATACGTAAGGAACCGACCTCATGGAATCGACAAAAACACCTCACTACGCCGACGACCCGATTCACCCCGATGACGCCTATGCCGGTAAGATTCTAGGGTGGATTCTGAGTGTCTTCTTCGCGTACACGATTGTCACCAGCATCTATGTGGCATGGTGGACGTGGAAGAGTATCAGCGGCTGACGATCCAGCGATTGAAACCGACAGAGAGCCATGGACCGAAGTCGATCCATGGCTCTCTTTGTTGTCGTCGTTAGCTGGTGGTGAGAGCGAATCGCTCACCATTCTGCAAACTGATCTAAGCGACGGCGTCGTTGCGACGTGCTCCGAGGAGAATGTCACTCATACCATCGAAGAACAGGTCACGCCCCATCGTGTCGATGAGGACATCGAGTTCTTCGTCGTCCACGACATCGAGATCGTCAACGACATCCGCCACGCGATTTTCGAACGTGTCGGTGCTGTTCCAGTCGTCGAGGACGTTGAGCAGTTCGTTATAGTCGTCGTCCTGTTCGGTCGAACCGCCGATCAGAACATCCTGACCACCGCCACCCCACAGCAGGTCGTTGCCGTTTCCGCCGATGAGAATGTCATCGCCAGAGCCGCCGAACAGGATATCGTTCCCGTCTCCGCCGACAAGGACATTGGAACTGCGACCGCCGAGCAGAGTGTCGTCACCGGATCCGCCGTCGATGAGCACGGGAATCTGAATCCGGTGAGAAACGCCGACCAGATCATCCCCGGCTCCTGTCGTGATGACGATCGATTCAATGCCGCTCGTGCTGAAGTAATCGATGTCGACCGGCCCCGAGCCGAACTTGGTCAGCACGTAGTATTTATGACCGAATCGGAACACTTCCACGAAATCGCAATCGGAGGAACCGATCACATACAGGTCGGTACCGATGACGGCTACGCCCTGGACAACTGCCTGGACGGTCTGCGTCTGGGAGACGCCACCGTCTTCATCGAAGGCGGTTACCGAAACCGTGTAGACGCCGGCCGAAGCGTAGCTGTGACTGTCGGTGAACGAGTCGTTCAACTGGTCGACCGTGGCCTGAGTGACCGTGCCGTCACCCCAGTTGACTTCCACGGTGTGGGTATCGGCGGAAAGAGCCGGGTCGATCAGGTTTCCAGAGACCGTAACCGCTCCAGCAGCTGCGTCTTCAAAGTCCGGGTTGCTCGATGTCAGTCCGGAGATTTCAGGATCGACGTTGAGGACAGACAAGGTCGTCTGAGCGGTCGAAACATTGGTTCCGTCGCTGACTTCGACCGTGACCACGATTGAAGCGGGGCCGTCGTTCAGGCCGAGAGTCGCCAGGTCGCCGGCGGTCAGGACCGGGGTGCTGCCGGTGACCATCTCATCGAAGTCGCCGTCTCCGTCGACATCCCAGCGATAGGTCAGATTGGTCGAGTCGCCATCTGTTGTTGCCGTCGCGTCGAGGGAGACGCCATCGCCTTCAGAGATCTCGTAAGGTCCGCCGGCGTCGGAGACGGGAGTCTCATCGTCATCGAGGATTGTTGCTTCGCCCGTGGCGACGTTAATAACCACATCGTTGGAGCCGGAAACGCTCAGCAGTTCGACGAGGAACGTTTCGTCGAGCTCATCGAGGTCTTCCGGACTGATCGTGACGCTGATCGTCTGCGTTTCGCCGGCGGTTCCGGCAAAGTTCAAGCTGCCGCTCTGAGCAACATAGTCGCTGCCTGCGGTCGCGGTTCCGTCGCTGGTGGCAAAGGCGATTGCGAAGGCCTGCTTGATGTCGTCTGAACTGACCACGGTGAAGTTCGCAGTCACCGTGCCGGAATCCCCTTCGGAAACAACAACACTGTCGATTCCGACCAGAGTCTGCAGGTCGTTCAAGGAAACGGTGACATCGGCAGTATCGGTTTCGAGGCAGAGATCTTCGACCTGAACGACCAGATTGAAGACGGTCTGCGATTCGTAGTCGAGTGCAGCCGAATTGGCGACGGTGATGACCCCGGTTTGAGGATCGATCGCGAAGGCCCCGTTATCGTTGCCGGAGAGGATCGAGTAAGTGATCGCATCATTGACATCCGGGTCACTTCCGTTGACCGTTCCCACGACGGCACCAGCCGCGGTGTTCTCATCGATTGAGAAAGCGGCATCCGCGACTTCGGGCGGATTGTTGACGGGGCCGAGTCCAAAGAGGAACGCGGCTCCATCGTTCACATTGGTCGTCTCGCCGTTCTCGGCACGCGTATCGTCGCCGATGGCACCGACGATGAGGTAATCTTCCGTCAGGTCGACAGCATCGCCGAAGGTATCGTAAGACCCCGGAGTCGGCGAATCGAAGGTCTCCGTCGGCGTGGCCGGCGTCGCGCTGTCCAGGTCATAAAGGTAGACACGTCCCGAATCGGTGAAGCCGTTCGTGTCGGCGTATCGCGCGGAAATCGCCACGGTGCGACCCGAGACGGCGATCGCTCCGCCGAACTGTCCTCCGGCCGAAGCTTCCGGATGAGCCAGCGTGAGTGTCGGCTGAGGATTCGGCGTGTTCGGGGCCAGCGAGCCGAGATCGTAGACGTAAGCCGCTCCCGTGTAGTTGCTGTTTCCTTCAGCTCCAACGACCAGCGTATCGCCATCGAGGTCGAAGGTAAGACCGTAGCTGTCGCCCAGTGTTCCGATCGGATTATCGATCACCTGGGTCTGGGTGAAGGAATACGGATTGAAGTTCAAGTCGTAGATATAGACGCGTCCGCGACTCTGAACGCCGCCGTTGACGGAGGTCTGGTTAAAGGCTCCGATTGCCAGCCGATCGCCAGAAATGGCCAGCGTCTGTCGAGAGAAACCGACGTTGTTGCTGCCCGGGTTGAGGATCGTCAGGCGGTGAGTCACCTGCTGAGTCTGCGTCTGCGAATCGGTCGTCAACTCGTAGACGAACGCGCCGCCCTGGTTGGAGAAGTTGTTGGCGTAGTCGCCGACCACGATCTTGTTCCCCGAGATGGCGACGGAATCGCCAAACTGTCCGCTGGTGGTCACTGGCAGGATTGCCGTTGCAGTCGGGGTGGCCGAGCTGAGATCGTAAACGTAGGCACGGCGATCGCCACGGGCTCCGACGACGAGATTGGTTCCGTCGATCGCCAGGCTGCTGCCGAAGAGGCTGTTGTTATTTCCCGTCGGATTGTCCAGGGTGAAGACCGGGACATCGGGCGTAGCCGAGTCGCGATCGTAAACGTAAACGACCCCGGTGTTCGTGGCGGTTGTTCCGTTCGTCACATCTTCAAACTGAGCGGCTACAACGACGTAGTTCTCAGAAACGACGGCGCGATTCCCGAACTGGCCGGCATTGCCAGGATTGCTGTTGGTCGAGAGCAGTGTATCAGGCTCTGCCAGAGAACCTGAAAGCAGAGCCCGAGTTTCCAGAAGCTCGGTCGCCGAGACCGTCAATTCCGCTCGGAGATTTCGTCGTCGCTTGGATGACATTTGCGACGCGGGGCGTGGAATGCACTGGGAGACGATTCCAGAAAGACGTTTCATAACTTGCCGAATCCTTACATACGTGAGGGGAAATAACTCGCTCATGAGGGTAGTTGTCCCCGGCGATCAAATTCGGGAGGCCGGATGAATTTCTGAAGTAGAGTCAGCCAGTGCGAAGATTAGATCAGGGAACACAAATGCGAGTCCTGAAGACGATAACCTCTAGGGGTAAGCATGCTCAAGAGAAGATCTCTGCGCAAGAGAGGTAAGCAGCGAGAAGGCGAGATCTCCTGAGATGCACGGATGAACCGTCGATCACTCAGTGATTACCTGATTTCTGTCTCAGGGAATTCGAGCGGGAGCTCAGCAGTTTCCCGCAGCTCGACCGGTTCGACTTCCACCGTCGGCTTCTTCTGTGCTTCCAGATCAAGGACGATGTTGCTGGCCACGGCGTAACTCAGGGTGATCAACAGCCCGTAAGTAATGACATTCGCTGCGTGGTCTTTTCCGACAAACTTCAGCGCCGTTCCGAACGACTTACGAAGTTTGAAGCCGATTCCGGTCCATTCGATGCTGTAAGCTTCATCGAGAATGAGATGCGACATGAAGCCGACGATAATTCCCAACGCGATCAGCCATTTGGTGGGAACATCGGAATCGCAATGGGCCAGGAACGCAATCTGGCCGGCAATCAGCGCTGCGGGAATGCTGTGGAACATGCCGCGATGCACCGCGACCGCCGAAACCAGCCAGGCTCCGCCATATCGAATCATCAGGTAGAGCGCAATAAAGGTGAGTGCACCTGCTTCCCGAGACGAGGGGAGATGCAGGGCTTCGAGCGTTTCGCCCAGAATGAGCAGCGGACCAATCGCGGCCAGCACACCGAACAGTTCCCGTACCGGACGCGATGTCTTGGAGTCGAGATCGGGCAGCATGCCGCCGAAAGCGGTCAGAAATCCGGCCAGGGTCGATTCGATTGGCGTGAAACCGTAAACGAAGAATGCACTGACGCCGTAACCGACTCCGAGAACGCCGCTGACGGTGATATGTTCGCGGAAAGAAGCCATGGGGATCGGTCCGTTTCTGCTGGAGAATCAGGGGGCGATCAGAGCATCCGAACGGAGTTGATCGGCTCGATTCAGCAGGTCGTCGGTCGGAATGATGTTTTTGGGACGCAGAGGCCAGGTGTACTCGTGCCGGTTCGTAATGCTGAACGGCGAGAAATTGTCGGAAAAGAAATCGATCGGGAACCGCTGGTACCAGGGGGGCGAGATCTTCTGCAGAATCGTCTCGGTTTCGTAGCCGTCCTTCACCAGCTCGATTTCATACGTGCCGTAGTAGGTGAAGTCGGTCGAAACCGGCGAAAAGCCGAGCCGTTTCCCGTTTAGTTTGACCAAGGCTCCGGGCGGATTGGTACGGATCGTGAGCCGCCGACTGACACACCCGGTATTCGGGGCGAGACAGAACGTAATCAGCAAAAGACAGAAGGTGATCCTGAGAACGCGGGGGAAATCCATTTCCTCAACCAGTCCGGAGGCATTCGATGGAGGCGAAATGTACTGGAGCGGCTCGATCAGGCCAAGACCGAAATTCATGGGGAACTGGCGGAAACAATTGACTCGTGCACAGGTTTCTATGAGAATCGGCGACGAAGTTCTCGACCTCCGTTCTTGCCCGGATTCCAATCAGCCGAACGTCCGGCCTCTGCGTTCCTCGATCCAGAATTAGCAACTATGACCCGCACACCCCTTCCGGCGACGTTTTTCTCTTCTCGGCTCGTGCGGCGAGTTGTGTGCCTACTGATGCTGGGTGTGCTAATCGGCTGTGGGACCAAGACTTACGAAGAACGGCTCGAATTCACAAAGACGTATTACGACTTCATCGACCGGCTCAATCAAAATCTAGGCACCGTCTTCTCCAACTACGGCGTGTCTGTCCGTCCGCCGAAGCAGTTCCGCGAGATTCCCGCTCCTCCGCCCGCGCCTCGGCGACCAGCCGAGGAAGGTGCCGGAGAGCTGGAGGAACCTGTTGAAGAACGCCGCGATCCCCGCCAGCCGATCAATCCGCCCATTGATCTGCCGGGACTGGTCGCCGCCTGGACGGCGAATCTGAACGTCGTCGACAGCTCCGGTAGCACGACCCAGCAGCCGGGCTACATGTACCTGCTTAGTAATTACGATTACTGGCGCACGTTCAAAACCAAAGATGAGCTAGGCGATCCGCTGAAGTTTCACGAGGATGTAATGAACACACTCGTCGATGAACTTCAGATTCCTCTCGACAACAATGCTCGCGGCACGGCAACGGACCGGGTCAACAAATGGTTCAACGTCAGCCTGCCGGAACCGAAAGACGCGGAGTTCGCTCCCCCCAAGCAATTCACGGCCATCACGCTGGTCCCGGAATCAGAGCCTGAAGCGGAAGAGTTTGGGGCCCCGGAGACGGAAGAAGGTCCGCCCGCTCCCGGAGAGTATCAGGTTTACCTTTACCAGAACGGCGATATGCGGATTGCACTGGTCTATGCATTGCCTCGCAACGTAAGTGCCGGTGAGAACCTGCAGCGACGGATCGAAATGTCTTTGCAGACAATCGACCTGACCACCGAGAAGCCGGCCGCTGCTCCAGCCGCACGCCCCGGACAGGCTGCTCCGGCTAACGGAACTGCCGCTCCTGATCAGACGCCGCCTCGGCCCGCCTCTCCGTTCTAATGAGACGAGCGACACGATTCGACCGACGAACGAACTGCTCGCCATGGGGGTTCGGACGGAACCTGTTGTTGATCGCCGGACTGCTTTCCATCGGGAATCGCTTCGCTGCGGGCGAGGACTTCCCGTCTGGAAACAGCAGCATTCGCGCTCCCCTCGGATCGTCGGAGATCGTGATCACGACGACCGAACGTCTGGCCGGGGCGATTCATTCGCTCACCTGGAACGGCCAGGAGTTTATCGACAGCACCGATCATGGACGTCAGCTGCAGTCGGCCAGCAACTTCGACTTCAACGGACCGATGATTCCGGAGACGTTCAATCCGACCGAAGCAGGTTCGGTCGCCGATGGGGCCGGCCCGTCATCGACCAGCCGACTGCTGCATCTCATCGCCTCCAGAAATCGTCTGCAGACGACGACTCAAATGGCGTTCTGGCTGCCACCGGATGGGCAATCAGCAGGGCATCCGGCTCGGAATCGTACGGCTCTTTCCAATCACACGCTGACGAAACGGGTTCAGATCGGACTCCCGGAACTTCCGCAGGTGATTCAGTACGACGTGACATTCGGTCTGCCGATCGATGAGACACATCGCTTCGCTCAGTTCGAAGTCCTGACCGGCTACATGCCGTTTGAGTTCGAAGTCTTTCGCACGTTCAATCTGAAAACGGAGTCGCTCGAACCTCTCTCAAACGGCCCCGGTGAACAACGCCACCCCGTGGTCTTTTCGACATCCGATGATCGTTATGCGATGGCCTGTGTGATGCCGGACGAAGAGTTTGGCGTCGGCTGGTCCGGCCCCGGTTACGGACGCTTTCGCTTTGATCGAGCGAAGGTCGTGAAGTGGAACTGTGTTTATCGTTATCGGCAGAGAACCGGTGTGGAACCTGGTGACTATTCGTTTCGTTGCTTCGTGCTTGTCGGAGACCTCGAACGAGTCGTCGACGGGCTGATGCAGTTGAGAGAGCGGGGGCTGTTGTCCCGCTCGGCTGAGGCGGAGTGAGGGCACGAAAGCTCCTCGCATGAAAACATGAGAATGGGTGCGTGCGCCTGTTGCAGGCACTCGTGCATAGTTCACGCGAACCGAACGCAGTTGAAAGCGACTCATAAAAACTTTACGAACGATTGAGCGACCGAGACCGCAAGCGGAAACTCCCTTAATTTGTAGGGATTTGGCAGCGTTCCGAAGGGTGGGGACGTGCTCAGTTCAACCGCCGGTCAGGATTGGCGCAGCAGTTGCATCTCTGATTCGCTGAGTATTTTCCCTCAGAGTTACCTCGTGATCTGAAGAAATTTGTTATCCCACCCTCGTCAGTCTCGCACTGACACGCTTTAGAAAGTTCCCCGCGCCATGAAGAAACTGCGCCTCGGTTTTACGTTGATTGAGTTACTGGTTGTGATCGCGATCATCGCGATTCTTGTCGCCTTGCTGCTGCCAGCCGTGCAACAGGCTCGGGAAGCAGCCCGTCGGTCGTCCTGTAAGAACAATTTGAAGCAGATCGGACTGGCCCTGCATAACTATCACGATACGCACAGTGTTCTGCCTTACAGCGCCTCCGCTGACGGAGCGATTGTTTCCGGAACGGCTCAGACCGCGTCGACGACTGGCTTCACACTCAACCATCGCGGCTGGATCCAAGTCCTGCCCTACATTGAACAGTCGGCTCTGTACGACCGGTTCGATCCAAACTACCCGACCGGCGAATATGTACGCAGCGGAGCCTCTCCTCTGGTGCAGCCGGCGACCACGATTGAAACGAGTGGCAATGCGGAGGTGGTCAGTCAGAAGATCAATACGTTCCTCTGTCCGTCCGATGGAGGTTCGGAGTTCTACACCGGGAACGACAGTGGTTACCGCATGTACGACGGTGCCAACGCCAACGGTCATCCGGGAGCAAAGACGAGCTATGACTTCTCGGTTCGCCGTGTAAGCAGCACGGCGTCGACCTGGGCAAGCGAATCGATCACGACTCGCCGGATGTTCGGTCACTACTCGGCCACGAAGTTCGCACACATTCAGGATGGTCTTTCCAACACGGTTGCTGTCGTGGAAACGACTCTCGACATCAAAGACGGAGTGACCAGCACCTGGGGGTACACCAAATGGGTCGGAAGTGGTGTTGATTTCGCCATGACCCGGGGTATCAACGACTGGCTCTGCTGTGGCTGGCATACTCCGCCGAACGCCAACAATGCTTCCGGCAGCCTCGGAACCTGGGGAGCTCCGGGAAGTTCACATCCGGGCGGAATGCAGGTTCTGATGGGAGATGGATCGGTGCGGTTCGTCAGCGAGAATATCGACGACACGACTCGTACGAACCTGGCTTACATCAGCGATGGGAATGTCATCGGTGAGTTCTAAGATCCAGTATGTTGTCTCCCACACAAGTCTGTTCGAAGAAAGAAATAAGATGACGCTCTGGATGCGGAGTCTACTGAAGTTGGGTCTGTGCACGGCCCTCATGGTTGTGACCGGATGTGGTTCGTCTGAGGACCCGGAGTTGACCGGACTGGTTCCTGTTTCCGGACAGGTTTATCTGGACGGCCAGCCTCTGTCCCATGCGGGAGTCACGTTTCTCCCACAAGAGACGGGCATGGGCCGGCCCTGCTTTGGGACGACCGATGAGTCGGGCATGTTCGTGTTGCAGGATGCCGCCCAGCGATCGGGGTGCCCGGTCGGTCGGTGCAAGGTCGTGGTGACCAAATTCGCCCGACCCGACGGCAGTCCACTGCCTTCGGACATGGATGGAGCGACAGCCGCGATGGAAGGAGTCGAGCACATTCCCCCTCAATACAGTGATGCGGAGAAAACCGTACTTGAAGCCATCGTTCCCGACTCCGGGGATGAGTTCACGTTCCAGCTGACGAGTTCTCCCAGCGGGAAACGTGCCCGTCGTCCAGGTGCCTGAACCTGATCTACTATCTCTCCACCGAACCCTGCGGCTGCTTCAGCCGGAGGGTTTTCTTATGCGCAGAACCGAGCAAAATAACTGGCACCGACTCCAATTCTGGACAACGAAAGACGCGGCATTTTCAGCAAGGAGCCTGTGACTGGCTATCCGCAGTTGCTCCTCTATCGAAGCCGGCTCAGTCAGCAAGAGGATTCCCGTGTTCCAGGTCACAGGGAGAAGCTATTCATCGCTGGTCAGCGACCTCTTGTGGCTCCGCCACTCAGACGCACGCGTCTGAGCCATCCCATGATCCTGGGCCTAATCTCCAATTGCCGTCTGTTCGTACGAAACCGGCGATTCCCCACTATTTCAGCGGGGGAATTTTGAGATGTTCCCAGGCGGCGGCCGTTACCATGCGGCCGCGAGGGGTTCGCTGAATGAATCCCTGACGGAGCAGGAACGGCTCGACTTCGTCTTCCAGCGTATCGGGCGGGACGTTCATGGAGTGTCCGATTGCCTGGATACCAGCCGGGCCACCCGTGAAGACAGTGATCAGCGTCATCAGATAGCGGCGATCCATTTCTTCCAGGCCAATGGCATCGATCTCGATCATCGCCAGTGCTTCGCGGGCCACATCCCCGGAAATCGGTCCAGACTTCTGGCGCACCTGAGCAAAGTCCCGCGTCCAGCGGAGCAGGTTGTTGGCTTTTCGAGGGGTGCCGCGACTGCGGGTCGCGATTTCTAAAGCCGCGTCTTCCGACAACTCGGCTCGAAGTTTTTTCGCATTCCGAACGAGCAGGGTGGTCAGGTCGTCGTGTTCGTAGAAGTCGAAATGGGCCCGGTTCACGAAGCGATCGCGGAGCGGGGCGGTCAGCATTCCGCTGCGAGTCGTCGCTCCGACCACGGTGAACGGCTTCAGACTCATATTCACCGTGCGGGCGTTCAATCCTTCGCCCAAGGCGATATCAACCCGGAAGTCTTCCATCGCCGGGTAGATGAATTCCTCAACAGCCGGAGGCAATCGATGGATCTCGTCGATGAACAGGACCGACTTCTCACTGGCTCGCGTCAGATAAGGAAGCAAATCCTTGGGAGCCCGGAGCGTTGGTCCGGATGTGATCTGAAAGTCGCTGCCGAGCTCTTTGGGAAGAACCATGGCCAGCGTTGTTTTGCCGAGACCGGGAGGGCCTTCGAGAAGCAGATGTCCGAGGGCATCGCCGCGAGACTGGGCCGCTTCGAGCATGATGCGGACGCGTTCAACGACCTTGCGCTGTCCGACCACTTCGGTCAGGGACTGCGGCCGAAGGTCGTCGTCGAAATCCGGATTGTCGATCGAGAACCCGGGCGAGTCCTTGACCGGTTCGGGGTCAGGAGTCTGATGTTCCGATCCGGTGACTACCGTTTTACGCGCCATCCCTGTTCGACTCTTCCTGTTTCGCCACTGAGTGTTGGGCCGCCGGTGAATGCAGGACGGTCCGTCCGGAGCACGGCTCCGCTGTTCGCGGAGGATAAAGGAAACCACCGGAGCGATACAATCTCAGCTGCACAGTGGCGTTGCGGCTCCCAGTCGCCGCAAATTCAGTATAGCAAGCAAAGTCGCAATACGTTCAAATAAAGCCGCATTTACGCGGATCCGCCCAGGCGATCCATTCTTCCTCTTTGATGTCATGGTTTCGAATATGGATGATTCGATCGAACCAGTGGCCGACGACACCGAATATCGGCGGGAGCTGACCGGACTCAGCTTCCTGGCTCTGCTGGCGACGCAGTTTTTCACGGCTTTCAACGACAACCTGTTTCGTTGGCTGGTCGTCCCGATTGGACAGAACTTTCTTGGCGACAGCAAAGCTCTCGCTCTGGGAGCGGTCCTGTTCACGTTGCCATATCTGATTTTTGCTCCGACAGCTGGGTTTCTGGCCGACCGCTTCACGAAGCGCAAGGTGATTATTGCCTGCAAATTCGCCGAAATCCTGGTGATGCTGCTCGGCGTCGCGGCGATCTGGTATTCGAACATCTATCTGTTGATGTTCCTCGTCTTCTGCATGGGGACACAAAGTGCACTCTTTTCGCCGGCCAAAATCGGGGCGATTCCCGAACTGCTGTCGGTCCGTGCGCTTTCCGAAGGAAACGGCCTGATGGCGATGGTGACCATTGCCGCCTGTGCTCTCGGAACATTCGCCGGCCTGAAGATCTACGATCTGAATTACGATGCGGGAACGTTGATCTCGCTCTGGCCAATTGCGGTGGCATTGCTCGGCATCGCAGCTGTCGGCTTCCTCGTCAGTCTGCTGGTGTATACGAACCCGGCCGCTGATCCCAATCGGAAATGGACGATCAACCCGATCGAAGAGTTCCGGCCGAGTCTGCGACGTCTGTTCTGCGATCCGCCGCTGGCACGAACGGCGATCGGCATCGCCTTCTTCTATTTCCTCGCCATCCTGTACCAGGTGAATATCGATGCCTTCGGCGAGCATACCCTGTTGCTGACGAAAGGCGATATCGCCTGGCTGATGCCAATGCTCGTGCTCGGAATCGGCGTCGGCAGCGTGGCCGCCGGTTGGATGTCCGGGGGCGTCATTCAACTCGGGATGGTGCCGATCGGGGCAATGGGCATCGCGTTCTCCACGATCTACCTTGGAATCATCGGCCGGGGAGTCGATCCGACGACCGCTGCTGCAATGTTCAATACAACGGCGGTATGGCTCTTCCTGCTGGGAGCGCTCGGAAGTTTCTTCTATATCCCGCTCGAATCGTTCCTGCAGCATCGCAGCCCGAATGAAGTTCGAGGCTCGATTCTTTCAGCGACCAACGCACTGACAAACGGTTTCATGCTGCTGGCCATGGCACTTTTCTACGGCTTGCGCGAAGGGGCCGGGCTCGAACCGACGTGGGTCTTCATTATTGCCGGGCTGCTGACATTGCCGGTTATCGTGGCCAGCTTTGCGTTTCATGCAGTTGACTTCGTCCGTTTTCTACAGCGGACGGTCTTCAATTGCATGTACTCCGTGCATCTGCATGGATTCGACAAGATTCCCGAAGATCGGGGCGCGTTGCTGGTACCGAATCACGTTTCGTGGATGGATGGACCGCTGCTGTGTGGATTTGCTCCACGCTTTGTACGGTTCATGATCTACTCCAGTCACACCCGCAGACCGGGGCTCGATAAACTGGCCGCTCTGTTTCGCGTCATTCCGCTGTCGCCCACGGATGGCCCCAAAGCGATCATCAAGTCGCTGAAGGACGCTCGAAACAGCGTGCAGAGCGGGGAACTGGTCTGCATTTTCCCGGAGGGAGGGATCTCTCGCACCGGTCGCCTGATGCCCTTTAATAAGGGCGTCGTGAAGATCGTGCAGGGGACCGACGTCCCGGTCTATCCGATGTACATTCACGGCATGTGGGGAAGTCGTCTCAGCTATCGCGGTGGCGGTCTGTTCAAGAGCCCCTGGCGCTGGCGTCGTCGCGTCGATATCTACGTGGGCGACCCGCATTACAATGTCGAAACGCCGGGACAACTCCGTCAGTCCGTGGAAGCAATCGCCGCCAGCTCGATGCAGGATCAGATGTTGCGACAGCCGATTCTTCCTCGTCAGTTCGTCAGACAGTGTCGCGCGAGCCTGTTCCGCAGGAAAGTGGCCGATTCTTCGGGAGCCGAACTGACTGGTGGAAAGCTGCTCGCCGCCACGATCGCCTTCAAACGGGTGATGCAGCGGGAAGTTTTCAGTGATGATGAACAGCATGTCGGCGTCCTGCTGCCGCCGTCTGCGGGGGCCGTTCTCTCGAATCTGGCTCTGGCTCTCTGCGACAAGGTTTCCGTCAATCTGAACTATACGCTCGACGATGCGGTGATGAACCATTGCATCCATGATTCGGGGTTG
The DNA here is from genome assembly GCA_017795105.1 of Planctomycetaceae bacterium. Lineage (GTDB taxonomy): Bacteria > Planctomycetota > Planctomycetia > Planctomycetales > Planctomycetaceae > Rubinisphaera. Next base: position 1,329,781 of record CP051247.1, on the reverse strand, counting down.
AAGCATATCTTCACGAGCAAGAAGCTCCTCGAAAAGAAACCGATGGACCTCAACGCCGACTTCGTGTTTCTCGAAGATCTGAAAGAGCAGGTCACTGGAGTGGACCGGCTGATTGGGGCGTTGCAGGCCTATCTGCTGCCAGCCGGACTTATTGAGCGGCTGCACAGACTCGATGATATGGAACTCGACGATTGCCTGACGATCATCTACACGTCCGGATCCACCGGAGAGCCCAAGGGCGTGATGCTGTCTCATTTGAACGTCCTGTCCAACGTCTCTGCCGTGGACTACATGTTTCATCTGACGAAGAACGACACGCTGATTGGCGTCCTGCCGTTCTTCCATTCGTTCGGCTACACCGTGGCCATGTGGCTGCCGCTGGTGACAAGGCCGGCCGGGGTGTATCACTTCAACCCACTCGATGCGCGGCAGATTGGAAAGCTGTCCGAGAAGTATCGCGGCACCATTATTCTGGCCACGCCGACGTTCCTCCGTGCCTACTGCAAACGGATCACGCCGGAGCAGTTCCAGCATATGTGGCTCGTGGTTGTTGGAGCCGAGAAGCTGCCGCGTGATCTCGCCGAATGCTGCGAGGAACAGTACGGCGTCATGCCAATCGAAGGGTATGGTTCGACGGAGATGTCTCCTCTGATCGCGGTGAATCAGCCAGACTTTGCCGACGGGGAGATCACTCAGCAGGGGAATCGTCCCGGCACGGTCGGTCAGTGTCTGCCCAGTGTGTACGCCAAGGTCGTCCACCCCGAAACCTACGAGGAGTTGCCGCTCGAAGCGGAAGGTCTACTGTTCGTGACCGGGCCGAACGTGATGCTGGGGTATCTCAACCAGCCTCAGAAAACCGCGGAAGCAGTGATCGACGGCTGGTACAACACCGGAGATATCGCGCGAATCGATTCGGAAGGATTCATCACGCTGACCGGCCGCCAGAGCCGCTTCTCAAAGATCGGCGGCGAGATGGTGCCGCATATTCGCATCGAAGAGACGCTGAATACGATCCTGAATCGCATCTGCCCGGTCGAAGCCGATGCCGAGGAAGGCATGCCGCTGATTCGCCTCGCCGTCACCGCCGTGCCGGACGAAAAGAAGGGCGAGCGGATTGTCGTGTTGCATCTTCCGCTGGGTGAAGCTTGCGAAAAACTGATTCGCGAATCACACCACTGCGACCTGCCCAACCTCTGGCTCCCATCCGCCGACAGCTTCATCGAAGTCGAGGAAATCCCGCTCCTCGGCACCGGCAAAATGGACCTGAAAGGCATCAAGCTCCTCGCCCTCGAACGCTGCTCGGCCGTAGGGTCAACAGCAGAGGAGTAAGCGGAGTCAGAGCGAGATCCTGCCTGCCACACATCAAGTCCCCTCGCCCATGGGTTAGGGGGGAAGGGATGCAGGAGCCTGCACTACTTTCTACAGCCAGCGTTGTAGTCGGTCGAGGATTTCCTGAAGCACGAAGCGGTCGGATTCCGGGCGGCGGGCGCTCTCGGGATGGGTTTCGTCGGTTTCGATCCAGTCGCGGAGATGCAGGAACTGAGCCGCATTGTGTTTATAGGCGGGCACGGGAACACGAAACGCAAAGTGGCCAAGGTACTGCAGCGTGTCGTTGAGTTCGTAGAAGTCGTCGTTGCCTTCGAGCCAGAATTTGTCACGGAGTGCGAACAGGTCGGGAGCAAAGGTCGACAGCCCGAGCAGGTAATCAGAACCGTACATCACCATGTCGATGGCCAGGTCGTTGCCGGTGAGGACCAGAAAATCGGGACGGACTTCGTTTCTCAGCAGCAGGCGGTCCCATTCCAGACGACGGGAGAGTGACGAATGCTTGGCTCCGATACACTGCGGAATGCCGAGCAGGCTTCGATAAAGGTCCAGAGAATAAATCTTCCCGAACGGCGCGAACATGGTTCCGAGTTCGAAGCCAATGTAGCGGTCGGTGTATTGGCCGAGCTTCTTATAGCGTTCGGCGATCTCGGCGTCGCTGCCAGTTGTCAGCCCGTACGACTGAAAGAGGACCGGAATTCCCCCGAAGCTGTCGATCAGCTGCATTTCGCGGGCGTATTCCTCTTCGCGGAAGGCTTCCCCCGGGCGATCACCCACGAAGGCGCCGGCGACGTAATCGCCTCCGGAAACGATGTCTCGGGTTCGTGACAGAACTTCTGTTTTGAGAGTGGTATCGATCAGATTTCCATAGCCGGTGTCCATGTTGACAGCCGGTGCAAGTCCTGCCGCGGCGGTCCGTTCGACGTGGGCTTCGAATCCAGGCCAGTCGACGGCACCCGTCGAAGTAAACGGTAGCAGGATTGCCGAAAATCCTTTAATCTTACGCTTCGGAACGATCATCTCATGAGGAGTCATGCTGTTTCCCGTCTTTCATCAGGATCTCTGGGCGATGCAGGATTTCCGGGGCGAACCGGCAAGGCGACAGAATACTCTCCGCGAGTAGAAATCTCCACACGGTCCCCGCAATCGTCCGCAATTTTCAGCTGTTCGCTGTTGCGTTCCCGGTTGCTATTGCGATAATAGCGACTTCACTTCAGCACATACCGAGCGCCTGCATCCTCCGACACCAAGATGAAAAAGTTGAGCATTCGATGCCGAAAAAGTCCGCTTCCCGGCTCTGGATTCAGGGACGTGTTCCCAGTGGTTATTGGGATCATGCGGCAAACCGCAAAGCCTATATGAAATGGCTCGGCCAGACGCTCGGCTATAGAAAGCTCGAAGACTGGTATCAGGTTTCCAAGCAGGATTTCCACGTTAACGCCGGCGGGGGATTGCTCGCGAATTATTACCAGGACTCGCCTCAGAAGGCGGTCGTAGCGCATTTTCCCGATTATCCGTGGCGGCCATGGTTGTTTCGCAGTACCTCGCAGGGCTTCTGGCAGGACAAGAAGAACCGACTCGCCTACGTCGACTGGCTTGGCGAAGAGCTCGGTCTTGAGTCGCTCGATGACTGGTACAAGGTCAGTCGGTCGCATTTTCACACCAATCGCGGCGGAGGCATGCTGGCCAATTACTATGGCGATTCGGTCTTCCGCCTCCTCAAAGAGTATGCGCCTCGGAAGAAGTGGCTCCCCTGGTGTTTCCCCACCGTCCCGCAACGGTTCTGGCAGGATCAGAAGAATCGTCAGGCGTACATGCGGTGGCTCGGTAAAGAACTCGGCTTTGAGAAGGTGACCGACTGGTACAAACTCAACCGGCAGCACTTTGCCGATCATCACGGCGAGGCTCTGTTCGCGACCTACTACAAGGGATCTGTGATCCGCGCCTTGAAAGATTTCCGTCCCTCGCATAAATGGAGCGCCGAACGCTTGCGACAGGCCAGACGTGAGTAGAATAGAAGTTCCCGTGCGGTTTCATCCTCAAACCTCACGGCATCGCCAGCGTCGATTCGAGGAGACCTCAGTAAAGAAAACGACCGAATATGCCGGCTCTTGATCTCAGCGAGTTTGAGTGGAAAACCATTCTCCGTCCCCTGCGGAAGGACGACTACGACTCGATCGTCGAGATGCAGAAACTCTGCTTTCCGGGGATGCATCCCTGGCAGAAGGATCAGATCGTCAGTCAGATCAATACCTTCCCGGAAGGGCAAATCGGCATCGAAATCGAAGGCCAGCTCGTCGCGACATCGAGCAGTCTGATTCTCCAGTACGATCCAGACATGGCCTGGTACGACTGGAAAAAAGTCGCCGACGACGGCTACATCCGCAATCACAATGTCCGCGGCGATACCCTGTACGGGATCGAGATTATGGTCCATCCCGAATTTCGCGGGATGAAGCTGGCTCGCCGTCTCTACGATGCCCGCAAAGAACTTTGTCGCGAGCTCAATCTGCGGCGGATGATCATCGGGGGACGCATTCCGGGTTACGGCAAGCACGCCGAGCAGATGTCGGCCCGGCAATATGTTGATCAGGTCTGCGCGAAGCAGAAGTTCGATCCGGTTCTCACGGCTCAAATCGCCAACGGGTTCGCGTTGCAGGGGCTGATTCCGAACTATTTCCCGACCGACGAAGCGTCGCGGGGGTATGCCACGTTCCTGGAATGGCGGAATCTTGATTATCTGCCGACCACGAAGCGACGTTCCAGCCACGTCATCGAGCCGATTCGTCTCGCAGTCGTTCAATATGCCCTGCGTGCCATTACCGGCTTCGAGGAATTTGCCCGTCAGTGTGAGTTCTTCATCGATACCGCTTCGGAATACCACAGCGACTTTGTGCTGTTCCCCGAACTCTTCACGACGCAGTTGCTTTCCTGTACGAACGTGACTCGTCCGGGGCACGCCGCCCGGCATCTGGCCGATTACACGCCGCAATATCTCGATCTGTTCACCGAAATGGCCGTTCGCTACGACATCAACGTCATCGGCGGCTCCCAGTTCGTGGTCGAGAACGGCACTCTGTTTAATGTGTCGTATCTGTTTCGCCGCGACGGAACGCTCGGCAAGCAGTACAAAATCCATGTCACGCCGAGTGAACGAAAGTGGTGGGGCGTCGCGCCCGGCAGCAAGGTCGAAGTCTTCGACACCGACTGCGGACGCATCGCGATTCTGATCTGCTACGACATCGAGTTTCCCGAACTGGTCCGGATTGCGGCCAACAAGGGAGCGCAGATTATCTTCGTGCCGTTCAATACCGATACGCGTCATGGTTACCTGCGGATTCGGCACTGTTCGCTGGCCCGCTGTGTCGAAAACCATATGTACGTCGCCGTTTCCGGCTGTACCGGCAACCTGCCGTTCGTGGAAAACTCCGATATTCACTACGCTCAGTCGGCCATCTTCACGCCGGCTGATGCCGAGTTCGCTCGCGACGCGATTGCAGCCGAGACGAACGCGAACATCGAAACGATGATTATTCACGACGTGGATCTGGAGCAGTCGCGACGCCACAAGCTGATGGGGAGCGTGCAGAACTTCAACGATCGCCGCACGGATCTGTATAAGGTCGTCTACCAGGAGGACGGCGAAGAGCACAAAATCTGACATGGGAGCGGCATGAATTCGGCGTTCCCCGTGCAGAAAATTGTGTCCGGCGGGCAGACCGGTGTCGATCGGGCGGCTCTCGATGCGGCAATGGAGCTCGGCATTCCCTGTGGCGGCTGGTGTCCGGCTGGCCGCCGTGCCGAAGACGGGGCAATTTCGGAGCGCTATCCGCTGCAGTGTACGGAGGAATGGCGATACGATGTGCGGACGGAAGCCAACATTCGCGATTCCGATGGCACGCTGATCATTGCCGATTCCCCACTGACCGGCGGGACAAAACTGACGCGGGATCTGGCCCGTCGGCTGGATAAACCATTGCTGATCCTTCCGCCAAAGACATTATTCGTTGCGGATATGATTGAACCGTGGCTGAAAGACCATAAAATCTCCGTACTCAATGTTGCCGGGCCCCGCGAATCGACCAGTCCCGGCATCTACCGTCAAACGGTTCAGCTCCTTCTGCAATGGCTCACTGACGGGAACCCTCAGGTTCGTTGAAAGCCTGAGGACGATTGAGATCTGGCCGCGACCGATTAGCCCGGCAGCGGTGGACGCACGATGCGTCCCTTAGAGCCTCGCTGAACCGCCGATGCGTTGACACGTCCGGAATCACGTTGATTCCACGGACGATGCAGAGGATCAAACCCCGCCTTCCAAAGGCGAAACCATTCACCCCGAACGGATTTATGGCACAGCAATACATCTTTCAGATCGAGAATCTGACCCGTATCTACGACGAAAAAGCCGTTCTCGAAAATATCTGGCTGGCATTCTATCCGGGCGCGAAGATCGGCGTGCTCGGTCGCAACGGTTCCGGTAAGAGTACGCTGCTCCGCATTATGGCGGGACGCGACAAAGACTACATGGGCACCGCGGAGCCGGCCAAGGGCATCAAAATTGGCTACTTCGAGCAGGAGCCGCCGCTCGATCCTGCAAAAACCGTGGGGGAATGCGTCGAAGACGGCGTCGCCGAATCTCGGGCGATTCTCGATCGCTACAACGAGATCAACATGAAATTCGGCGAAGAAATGACGCCGGAAGAGATGGAAGCTCTGATCGAAGAGCAGGCCAAAGTTCAGGACAAGATCGACGCGGCCAACCTGTGGGAGCTCGATCGTCAGCTCGAAATCGCTGCCGATGCCCTGCGTCTGCCCCCAGCCGATGCGAAGGTCGAAAACCTCTCCGGGGGGGAAAAACGCCGCGTGGCTCTCTGTCAGCTGCTGCTGCAGAATCCCGATATTCTCCTTCTGGACGAACCGACCAACCACCTGGACGCCGAGTCGGTGGCCTGGCTCGAACTCTTCCTCGACAAGTTCCCGGGAACGGTTGTCGCGGTGACGCACGACCGGTACTTCCTCGACAACGTGGCTGGCTGGATTCTCGAACTCGACCGCGGTCGCGGTTATCCCTACGAAGGGAACTACTCGGCCTGGCTGGAGCAGAAGCAGAAGCGTCTGGCTGTCGAAGAGAAACGCGAGTCACGCCGCCAGAAGGAACTGAAGCAGGAACTCGAGTGGGCCAAGATGTCGCCCAAAGCCCGTGCGACCAAGAACAAGGCTCGTCTGCAACGCCTCGACGAACTGCAGAGCCAGAGCTACGACGAGCACGAAGGCGCAGCCGATATTCAGATTCCGATCACGCGACCGCTCGGCGATCTGGTTGTCAATTTCAAGGGCGTCTCGAAATCCTTCGGCGACCGCGTGCTGTTCGAAGACCTCGAATTCAATCTGCCTCGCGGGGGCATTGTTGGCGTGATCGGCCCGAACGGAGCCGGGAAAACGACGCTGTTCAAGCTGATTAATGGCACCGAACAGCCGACGACCGGAGAGATTCGCATCGGCGAAACGGTCGATCTGGCTTATGTCGATCAGTCTCGAGATTCCCTCGAAGGCAGGAAGACCGTTTACGAAGAGATCAGCGGCGGTCACGACACGATCGATATCGGCCGGACGAAGATTCATGCCCGTGCCTACTGCGGTCGCTTCAACTTCAAGGGGAGCGATCAACAGAAGTTCGTCGGCGATCTTTCCGGCGGGGAACGCAATCGAGTTCACCTCGCCAAACTGCTTCGTTCCGGCGGGAATCTCCTGCTGCTGGACGAACCGACCAACGATCTCGATGTCGAAACGTTGCGGTCCCTCGAAGAAGGTTTGAGCAGTTTCGCCGGCTGTGCCATGGTCACCAGCCACGACCGCTGGTTCCTCGACCGAATCGCGACCCACATCCTCGCGTTCGAAGGGGATGGCAAGGTCTACTGGTTCGAGGGCAACTACAAAATGTACGAGATCCAGCGGAACGAACGCCTTGGCGAGCAGACTGAAAAGCCAGCCAGAACGCAGTTCAAGCCGATTACACGATAGAGACGAAGTTCCTTCGCCCCCTTGGGGGAGAAGGTGCCCGAAGGGCGGATGAGGGGGTGAGCCACCAGCGACGTTCTGCTTCAGATTGAAATCAAATCGCCGTAAAGCATGTCGCCCGCATTTCCCCCTCTCCCTAACCCTCTCCCCCAAGGGGGCGAGGGGACTTTCAGAGCAGTGATCGAAGCCCTACGAGACAGAATATTCAACACCGTTCCCCAGGAGCCAGAGACATTTCCAGCTTGCAAGACTACTCCGAGGCAGCCTTTCAGGCGTGTCTGCTCCCCGAGAATACCGAGACCTATTCCCTCAGCGAGGCTCGCACGAGCAGCGAGTCGGGAGATCTGCTCGATATCCGCTACGACTGGAACAAGATCCCGGTTCCGTCGAGCCTGAAGGAATTCGAGAAGCGGTGGTCGACCCGACAGAATCCGCTCGATTACAGCGGCGTCTGGCGATTCCGCGAACTCTTCCCGTTCGCTCCCGAATCGCAGATCGTGACCATCGGAGAAGGGCAGACCGTTCTGCAGAAGAACGACGGCGTCGCCAAATACGCCGGCATCAACGCAGGTGGACTCTTCCTGCAGTACGAAGGAATGAACCCGTCGGGCAGCTTTAAAGATAACGGCATGACGGCCGCCTCGACCCATGCCCGGATGATCGGCGCGAAGATTACCGCCTGTGCCTCGACCGGCAACACGAGTGCTTCACTCGCCATTTACGGCGGTGTCACCGGTTTGTTTCAGGTTCTGGTTTTCGTCGGTTCCGGGAAGATTGCTTACGGCAAGCTCTCCCAGGCGCTCGATTACGGGGCCCTCACGCTGCAGATCGAAGGCGACTTCGACGACGCTCTCAAGCAGGTCCGCAAGGTCTGCGAAGAAGCCGGAATCTACCTGTGTAACAGCGTGAACCCGTTCCGTCTCGAAGGGCAGAAGTCGATCATGTATCGCGTGCTCGAAGGGCTGAACTGGGAAGTGCCCGACTGGATCGTGGTCCCCGGCGGCAACCTCGGGAACTCGAGTGCGTTCGGCAAGGCGTTCATCGAACTCAAGGAACTCGGTCTGATTGACCGGATGCCGCGGCTCGCCGTCATCAATGCGTCCGGAGCGTCCACTCTGACCCGCATGTACAACGACGAAGGGCTTCGCTGGAACAACGGGCAGCCGGATAAGAACCTGATTGCCGAGTACTTCCGCCGGATGGATGAACAGGACGGGCGGGCCGTCACGCTCGCTTCCGCCATTGAGATCAATCGTCCGGTCAACCTGACGAAATGCCTGCGGGCACTCGATGCCTGCGATGGCGTGGTCCGCGACGTCTCCGACGAACAGATTCTCGATGGCAAGGCTCAGGTTGGCCGTCACGGCTTCGGCTGCGAGCCGGCCAGTGGAGCCAGTGTCGCCGGTGCGAAGCTGCTGCGGGAAGAAGGCATTATTGCTCCGAGCGATCGTGTGGTCTGCATTCTGACCGGGCATCAGCTCAAAGATCCGAATGCCACGGTCGCCTACCATTCCGGAGACAAACAGTCACTGGCCCGACACGACGCCGTGGAGCCGCATTTCGGCAATGCCCCGATCGCCGTTCCGAATGACTTCACGAAAATCATGGACGCGATCAAACAGTATTCGAGCTAAGCCGCGTCTGATCATTGCTCCGTCTGGTTCGGGCGGCATAAAATTCGAACACCGCGACAAGGGATGGTCCGGTCAACGAGCTGCAGGATGCAACCTGGATGTTGCTCGCATGTTCTTTTGACTTGTCAGTTACAGAGATCGGATCGCAGGGATGAACAATCCATTCGAAGATTTGGAATATCTCGCCGAGTTCCTTCCGGAGGAGGGAGAATCGGTCATCGTGAGTCGCCGTCGCGGACGGCTGGTCTGTGAGTCGTACGCCGAACCGGCTCAAACGTCGCAGCCAACCGGAATTATCAATCGCGAGTTTTACGGGCGTCTCGTGTCGATCAATGCGAAACTTCAGCAGTTCTGGGCGGTACCGTTCGTGGTCGCCGTAACCGCGTTCTTCGTGGCCAGTTTTCTGCTGCAGGAGCTGGCCGGATTCGGCTGGGCGGACTGGGGTGTCTTTCTCGCGCTCGGAACCGTATTGATCACCCTCCCGGTATTTTACGTTCACTGGCGTCAGCGGCAGTTTTTCCGCACAGCGGTCTGTCCGACGCTGCAGCAGCTGATGAACGATCATCAGATCGACAAGTATTCGCTCATCGCCTACCTGTCGACTCAACGTCAGTTGAAAGGGATCTATCAGGCTCTCACCCGCTGGACCTGATTTTCTTCCGTATTGAAATCATGTGGCCGTTGCACGGAACTCGATCCGGTCAGCGGCTTCTTTTTTATCCGTAGAGAAAGCTCGATCGATGTCACACCGTCATGCCGCTCTCGTGTCGCTTCCCGGATTGCGGCCTCAGGATATCGCTTCCATGCCGAACCTGTCCCGCATTGCCGGGCAGGGCAAGCAGACTCCACTCGTTCCGAGCTATCCTCCCGTGACATGCCCGGTGCAGATTTCTCTCTCAACCGGCGTAGACGCCTCTCAGCACGGCGTGATCGCGAACGGGTTCTACTGGCGGGATAAACACGAAGTCGAGATGTGGACCGCCTGGAACGAGGTCATCGAAGCACCCCGCATCTGGGATCGACTGCATGAGCACGATCCCGACTTGACCAGCGCCGTCTGGTTCCCGCTGCTCACCAAAGGGACAACCTCGGAATACGCGTGCACGTTCGCGCCCATTCACAACCCGGACGGCTCCGAATCGCTCTGGTGCTACACCAAGCCAACCGAACTCTACGGTGAATTGCGGGATACACTCGGTCATTTCCCGCTGAAGCATTTCTGGGGACCGCTGGCGAATATCAAGTCGAGCGAATGGATCATCAACTCCGCCATCGTCGCGGCTGAGAAGTTCGCTCCCCGGTTCTACTTCATCTATCTGCCGCACCTCGACTACGCGGCTCAGAAATTCGGTCCCGACAGCCCGGAAGCTCAGCAGGCTCTCGTCGATATCGACGACCACATCGGCCGCCTGATCGAAGGCTTCAGCAAAGCCGGTCTCGACGATGTCCTCTGGCTGTTCGCCGGCGAGTATGCCATCACTCCGGTCGACTCGGTCGCGTATCCGAATCGTTTGCTCAGGGAAGCCGGACTGCTGCAGGTGGAGAACCGCGAAGACGGTGAGTGGATCGACTTCGCGAACACGCCGGTCTGGGCCATGGTCGACCATCAGCTGGCTCATGTTTATGTTCGCGATCAGGATCGGATCGAAGAAGTGGCCGACCTGTTCCGGAAAGATCCTCTCATTGAGAAGGTCCTCGTGGGAGCCGAACGCGGGAAATACAATCTCGACCACCCCCGCAGCGGCGAGATCGTACTCATTTCAAAGTCCAACGCCTGGTTCGCCTATTACTACTGGCTCGACGACGCCAACGCACCCGGCTTCGCCCGGACAATCGATATCCACCGCAAACCGGGCTACGACCCGTGCGAAATGTACATCAATATGCCGAGCATGCAGACCCCGCTCGATCCGACTTTGGTGAAAGGTTCCCACGGATACCCCGCTGAAGCGAACGAATTCCAGACTGTCCTTGTCTGTTCTGATGGGGCAGCGGTTACGGAGGACCGCGTGAAGGATACGGACATCGCAGGAATCGTGTACCGCAATTTTGGCGTGAGGTAGGACAATGAATAAGCCGAGTGAGAAAATTTCGACTCCTCAGATTCTCTTCGGCCTTCATGACATACTGCTTGATGCGACCGGAACCGATGAGATCTTCACGGCGGATACGCCGGTGATCGCCTATTTGCGAGCCCATCGCAGCTGGTGGGAGCTCGATCTTTCCGATCTGTTCGTGCAGATCGAAGAGTTCTTCGCGTTTCGATGCCGTCTCTCAGAATGGGAAGAACTCTTCGGCAGATCGATCGCACGGCGAAGCCGGCGGCGATGGGAGCGGGAGTTCGTGCCTGAGTTCACGTTTCGCGTGCTGGCGGAGTTCATTGCACGGCGGGCACAGTCTGCTTGTGAACCTTCATCCGATCGCAGGGCTCCCCTGTATGGGGCGAACTCTCTGATGGGGCCGAGTTTGCGACCTGTAACGTCTGCATTCCCGCTGATGGTGGACAGATGAAGTTGGGTTGATCGCCAGAAAATCCGGTAATCGAATTGATGCCTCGCTCTGGGAGGGCTAGACTGCATTAATTGACGCGTAAATATATTCAATTTCTTTGCGCGCACTTGTGTACACGTTTTCTGCGAGGTTGAGGGCATGAATTCTTCGAATGGTAAAGCGCTTCGGGCGCGGGTGGGGGCCAGGTCACGAGCAGGTTTTACTCTGATCGAACTTCTGGTGGTGATCGCGATCATCGCGATTCTGGTGGCACTGTTGCTGCCAGCCGTCCAGCAGGCTCGCGAAGCCGCACGGCGGTCGAGCTGCAAGAATAATCTCAAGCAGATGGGGCTCGCGGTTCACAACTACGTCGATACGCACAACTACTTCCCGGCCAAGCGTCAGGGGACGAATGCGGCCTCGAACTGCGTCGAACGGAATGCTCAGTTCGGCAGCGGAATCATGCGACTGCTCCCGTTCATCGAAGAAGGGGCCCTGTACGACCTGTGGGCATCGCCCGGGACCTACAACGGCGTCGATTTCAACGAATTCGGCCCCTGTCCCTGGGGAGCTGAAGAAGGACAGTACACTCCTTACCACAATCAGGTCGACACTCTGATGTGTCCGTCCGATCCTGGTTTGGGGAACAAGACGCGGAGCCTCGGCGGAACGAACTACAAGTTCTGCGTTGGCGATTCGATCAGCCAGAATGGTTCGCTGGGACACAATGGCTCGGCAAACACCCGCGGGATTTTCGCCAACCTTAATGCTCGAATCGGTTTCGAAGCCATCACCGATGGAACGAGCAATACGATCATGATGGGCGAACGGCTCTATCCAGCCGACTCCGGAGCGGTCGGGCAGGGGGTCGCGGTCAACGTGGGAAACACGATCGTGACCAATCCCAACTCCTGCTATCTGAGTGTCGATCCGAATAATTCGCGTCGTTACACCGGTTCGACGTCCAGCTGGGGGTTCAAGTGGCACCACGGTTCGACGTCCCACATCGGGTTCACGACCGTTATTCCGCCAAACGGTCCTTCCTGTGCTTCGGCGACAAACGACAACAGCAGCCACGGCATCTATCCGCCGAGTAGTAACCATGCTGGTGGGGCCCAGGTGGTGATGGCCGATGGCTCGGTCCGTTTTATCAGCGAGAACATCGATACCGGTGACCTGACTCAAGCCGAACCAACCGGCATCAATCAGGTCAGCCCGTACGGTGTCTTCGGAGGACTGGGAAGCAAGTCAGGTACGGAAGTCATTGGTGAATTCTAGGGCGATTTGCTTCTGGATAACCAAGCGTTAAGCTCAGGAACGTCGGGGGAAACTCCGGCGTTCCTCACCGTTTGAGACGGCGTTTCGCCAGTCACGACGCCAAATATCGACAATAGATCCTTCATTCAACGAGCGCAGCCGGAAGTTGAGAACAAAAAGTATGAACACCACTCCCAACGGTTTGTCTTCCCGTCTCTTTTGTGGATTGAGCCTGCTGGCCGTCGTTATCCTTGTCGGCTGTGGCGGAGGGGGTGATGCTCCGGATCGTCCCGATACCGTACCGGTGACCGGGACAGTTCTGCTCGATGGTACGCCGGTCGCCGATGCGACTGTGACGTTCGTGCCGAACTCTGGTCAGGAACGAGGAGCGGTCGGGAAGACCGATGCCAATGGGCAGTACACACTGATGACTTTCGAGCCGGGTGATGGAGCGATTCCCGGAATGTTCCTGGTGACGGTGGAGAAGGTTGAAGTCATCGGCGGGGACCAGAGCGACAACGGTCTTGCTCCTCCGCCGGAATACAAAGATCAACTTCCGACTCGCTACAAGAATCCGAACAGTTCCGGTATCTCGCGAGAGGTCGCTAAGGATGGCGAGAACACGCTTAAGCTTGAACTGACCAAGTAACGTAGCCGGGGCAGACTCTTCGAAAGGCCGCTGGAACCGACCGGCGGCCTTTCGCCGTTTACGGAGTCGGGGCAGTCCAACGCTGATCTAAGATCGTTGCTTCTCCCGTTCCTGTTCGCGTCGAATCAGACAGGCGGTTCCGCCGAGTTTGTAGTCCCGGCAGATCTGTGGACGCCAGTGATAGTGTCGGCAGCGGCGGGCTTTCGGATCGAACCAGAGGCACCGTTCCTGCGGTTCCTGCCCGCGAAACAGGCCGCCGAAGCTCTCGTCAATTTCGTCGATTAACGATTGAGGCAGACCGGCCGGGCGGAACGGGTGGGAACCGATGTGATCGGAACGTGTCTGGTAGACGAGGACCGGGGAGCCGATCCCTTCGCAGCACAGTCCGCACGAATCGCACGTCTCCGGTTCGAGTTGTTCCAGTTCAATCGGCACAGCAAGTTATGGTGGAGTCTGAGGTTACGTCGCGAAGACGGTTCCGGATTCCCTTGAGCGGCGGCCGTGCGGCTCAATTCCTGCGTTGACTCAACTTATCTGTTTGCAGATACTTACGCCAGCCCTTCGCTCAATTTCCCGACTTACCGACGAACGCAACTCCATGGCCACCACGACAGAGAACCTTACCGACTACACCAGCCGCGTTGCTCAACAGGCGGCTGCCGCGACTACGCCACTCGTTTCCGCCTCCGGTCAGCAGAAAATCGACTGGCTGCTGTCCACGGCTGATGCACTGGTCTCACGTCAGGATGAACTGCTCGAATCGAACGCCGAAGACCTCAAGTTCGCCGAAGAAAACGGCCTGACCGAGGCGATGATCGATCGGCTGCGGCTCAATGAATCGCGACTCAAAGGCATCGCTCAGGCGCTCCATGAGATCGCCGCACTGCCGGAACCGATCGGCGAAGTGATCGACAGCACGGTGCGTCCGAATGGACTGCTCGTCACCCGGGTTCGTGTTCCGCTCGGCGTCGTGTTCTTCATTTACGAGTCCCGTCCGAATGTCACGATCGACGCGGCGGCTCTCTGCGTGAAGAGCGGGAACGCCGTCATTCTTCGCGGCGGCAAAGAAGCCTTTCACAGCAATCACGCGTTCCACCGCATTCTCGTCGATGGTCTCAAAGCTCACAGCCTGCCGGAACACGCCGTGCAGATGGTCGAGACGACTGACCGCGACGCCGTCGGCATGTTCCTCAAAATGAACGGCCAGATCGATGTCACCATTCCGCGTGGCGGCAAGTCGCTGATTGAGCGTGTCGCCCGCGAAGCCACGATGCCGGTCATCAAACACTTCGATGGCAACTGCCACGTTTACATTCATACCGACGCCGATCCCGAACTGGCCCGGAAGATTCTCTACAACAGTAAGTGCCACCGCACGGGCGTCTGCAATGCGGCGGAATCGCTGGTCGTCGATGCAGCATTCGCGGAAAAGCACATGTCGGATCTGCTGTCGGATCTCGTCGCGGCCGAGGTTGAGATTCGTGGCTGCGAGCGGACCCGTCAGCTGTTCCCGAATGCCAAACCGGCAACCGAACAGGATTTTGGCGAAGAGTATCTTGGGAAGATTATTTCCTCGAAGATCGTCGATTCGATCGATGAGGCGGTCGGCCACATCAATAAGTACAGCTCGCGGCACACCGAAGCGATCGTCACGAAGGATCTGGCGGCGGCTCGTCAGTTCACAACGCAGATCGACTCCTCAGCTGTGATGGTCAACGCTTCGACTCGATTCAACGATGGTGGTGAGTTTGGCCTCGGAGCCGAGATTGGCATCAGCACCGACAAACTGCACGCACGTGGACCGTGCGGGCTGCGGGAGCTGACGAGTTACAAATACGTTGTTCATGGAACCGGACAGGTGCGGTAGGAAAACGGATGGCACAGAGATTGATCTCTGTGTCACCAGAAACAAGAGGTGTGTCCTTAGCGTTGCCTTGAACCGTTTTGCGTCGATTGATGCACAGACAGGAGTGTCTTTGCCGACCCTTCCGGTGAGGAATTGATCGTTAAGGTTTCAGAGAGCCTCGCTTCAGCACATTGGCAACTGAGCTCACTTGAGAAGGTCCCTCTCAGGGAGATCGGTTGATGAGGGAATCGTCACGGAGGACGAAACATGGCAGATGTTCTCAGTCAGGGTGAAGTCGAGTCGCTGCTCGCGGCTTTGGATGCTTCTCCGACCGATTCGGGCGGGTACAACCGGCCCTCGATGTCGGGCAGCTCCCAGGAGATGGTCGGCCAGATCAGCGTTTACGACTTCAAGCGGCCTGAACGCGTCAGTAAAGAACAGATGCGGGCCTTTCAGGCGCTGCACGAAGGCTTCAGTCGCGAGTTCGGCGCTTCGATCAGCGGCATGCTTCGCTCGATCGTGGAAGTCAAATTGATCAGCGTCGACCAGCTGACCTACGGCGAGTTCGTTTTCAGCCTCGAAAACCCGACCTGCTTCAATCTGCTCTATTCCGACAAGCTCAACGGTCACCTGATTCTCGACCTGAATCCATCGATCATCTATCCGATTGTCGACCGCCTGCTCGGCGGAGGCAAGTCGGCCAGTCAGTCGATTCCGTCACGCCCGCTCACCGAGATCGAACTGCGGCTCGTTTCGCGAATCACGAAGTCCGCGATCACTTCCCTGGAGAATTCCTGGCGGAACATCAGCGAGCTCAAACTGCGGGTGACGCAGATCGAGAGCAACCCCCAGCTCGTGCAAATCGTGCCGCCGAACGAAGTCATCGTGCTCATCAGCTTTGAGATCACGATGGGCGAACTCCGCGGCATTATGAACCTCTGCATTCCCTTCAACACGATTGAGCCGCTGGTCGGCAAATTGTCGTCTGATACCTGGTCGGCTTACACCAAGCACGAAGTGAGTCCGGAACAGAAGGCTCAACTCGAAGTCGGCCTCGGAGCAGCGGAAGTCGAGGTGGTCGCCGTGCTGGCCGAGACTTCGATCACGACCTCCGAACTGATGCAGCTGAACGTGGGCGACGTCATCCTCACCGAACGCGACATTCGCGAAGGAGTCACCCTCCAGGTCGCCGGCCGTCCTACGTTCTCCGCCGATGTCGGCCAGTTGAAAGGCAACAAAGCGCTCGAAATCCGTAAGCCCCTCCGGCAGATGCGCGAAGTGATCCAGCAACACGTCGAGTCCCAGCAGAAGAAAAAGGGCGACGCTCCTCCCAAGCCCGCCGGCAAACCGGAACCCGCAGCCAAGGGCTAAGCCAGGATGGCTCATCGATTCATCGCTGAGTCACATGGAACGCGGGATCTATAGCAACGAGAGTTCTTGGGTAGCCCCGGTTGCTACGCTACCGGGGCCGACGCAGTCGGCAGGAGGTCTCCCGTTATGAGCGTGCCGTTCGAGTCCACCGATCGCGCTGAAACGCTCGACTCTCCAGTGTGACTTCCGTCGAGTCTGGTCCATTGAACGCTGAAGACAAGCCTCCTGTTGCTTCGCAATACAGAGAGGAATCTCTGTACCATCCCGGAGGCACGCCAAACCAAAGGGTGGCCCGGCCGCCTCACGGCCGGGTCGCGCAGCGACAAGAGGCTTCGCCATCCGCACAGGTCTTGAAATCAACGTTCGATACGCACCACCGTCGCAACGCTGCTGGTTGTGATGTCGTTGTCGGGCTACGAAATTGATGGGTAGCCCCGGTTGCTCCGCTACCGGGGCCGACGCAGTCGGCAGGAGATGTCCCGTTCTCTTGATGTCACTCGGATAAGCTCAGGCGTCGAGTGTGACCTCTTGTGGCTTCGCCACCCCGGTTGAATCAACCGGGGCTACCCGCTTCCTGTTTCGTTGCAATAGAGACAGATTTCTAAGCCATCCCGAATCATCGGGTTGGTTCTCTTCTTCCTGCCAGCTCTTTAGAGTAGTCGCTCCTTTGCCCCTTGTCTCTCACGTTGTCTGCCACCCATGCCGTTGGATCTGGAATTTGCTGTGGAGCCGTATCAGTCCGGGCTGCGGGTCGATGCCTTTCTGGCTCAGCAGTTGCGAAACTACTCGCCATGGCAGTTTCATCGGCTCGCTTCGTGGCAGGCGGTGCGGATTGATCATCAGCCGGCCGATCTGCTGCGGCGATTGCGGCCCGACAACCGGGTGCAGGTGAGACTGCTGGAACCGCCGGAGACGCTGTACGATCCCGAGCCGTTTCCGCTGAAGATCATCTACGAAGATGCCTGGATTGTCGTTGTCGACAAGCCGCCGGGGATTATCGCTCATCCGACCGGGAACATGCAGTGCGGAACACTCTGCAATTTTCTTCAGGCCCACTTCGATGAACAGACGCCGATCGCCGGACTCCTGCGGCCGGGGATTGTGCATCGGATCGACCGGGAAACGTCGGGGTTGATGGTCGTCGCGAAGACCCATCAGGCTCATCGCAATCTGGTTGACTCGTTTGAGCATTCGCGGGTCTCGAAGACCTATCTGGCGATCGTCGAAGGTGTCGTTGAACAGCAGAGTGGGACCATCGATCTGCCGATCGGTCAGGATCATCGCGCGTCGAAAGTGCTGATGTCGACGCGGGCAGGGACGACGAACGCCAAAGTCGCCAAGACGCATTGGACGTTGTTGCGAGCTCTCAATGGGTATTCCGTGATTGAGGCCCGCCCGGTGACGGGACGGAATCATCAGATACGCGTCCATTTCGCGGCCATCGGCCATCCGCTCGCCGGCGATGAATTCTACAGGCCGCACGGGCAATTCAAGGAAGCGGGCCGCGAATCACTGGAGCAGGGGCGACGGCTGACGGACGTCCGCTGCGAAATCACCGGCCTGAAACGCCATGCCCTCCACGCCGGTCGACTCGAATTCAGCCATCCCATCACGGGAGCATGGATGAAGTTCGCGAGCCAGCTTCCGGCGGACCTGCTGGCGGCGGTGCTGCGCGTGTCAGTTAAGCGGACCTCCCGCGAGCCGGATCACGATCAACGCAAGAACAGGAAACAGCATGGCTCCTAGGCAAATGGTTCCTATCGCGACACCCCAGCACTGAATCGCCTTCTCGGTGACTTTTCGCGGGTGATAGAGCCAGTTGAGATAGCCGACTTCGACCACGGAAAGCGCAAACAGAGTCGCCCCAATGAGGGGCAATCCGAAAAACGCAAAATGTGCGACCACTGCGAGAGCCGGTTGCCAGCGAGGAGATTCCGGTAGCGCGGAAAACTCCCACCACGTCCAAAATGCAGAGAATGCGACCACGCTGATGGCGGAATACCAGATCAGGACCCGCGCGAAAAACAGACGGGGCTGGCTTGGGGCATTCTGAAGCTCTTCCATACGGCTTTCTATCTGTCATGGGTGTGCTACGAGTGTCAGTGTTACACCCGTTGAAGCTAACATCCTTA
Source organism: Planctomycetaceae bacterium (assembly GCA_017795105.1). Classification (GTDB taxonomy): domain Bacteria; phylum Planctomycetota; class Planctomycetia; order Planctomycetales; family Planctomycetaceae; genus Rubinisphaera. The sequence continues at coordinate 1,311,058 of CP051247.1, read as the reverse complement.
ATGTCCAAGCCCCCACTGTTCTTTCAAATAAATCGTGCCGATAGTCAGGATGAAGCCGACGACGAGAAGAGTCAAAATCACGACCTGTCCACGATACATTTTGAATCGATAGTATCGATCGTTGTGGACTCGAGCCATGTGCAGTCCTTCAATTGTGCTGGCGATGATGAGACCGATTTCGACGAGTGGTCCAAGAACGATGATGCACAGACAAGTGAGGAACCACGTCAGGTTCTCGTGCGGTGCTTCGATGAATGGGTCAATCCAAAGCGTAATGGGGATCAACGGAAAATAGATGACGGTGAAGCAAATCGCTGTTAGCAGAATTAACTGTGGCGGCTTTGCGGTTGCAGAGGAATTGAATCGAAGACGTTCAAGTGTCAAGCTGCTGCATTCTTCCCGATAGCCGTCGTTTTCCATGGCTGTTTCTTCAGTCCGCTGCCGGTGGACGATCGATACACAAAGGAACTCTATTCTACTCAGGTGAAACCTTCCTCGACAATTCGCAAAAAAACCGCAGATCGGATGTCCAAACAGCGGGACATTCTTACCTGCGGTCGACTCCTCGATCTCTAATCGCGGCTACTATCGCTTCACATCGGGCGAACTCGGCGTTTTCATGTCTTTTCGTCCTCCGGATGCCGTGACACCCGTGTTTGCTGGAGGATCACTCGCCGGGAAGCTCTCTTCAATGGCTTCGTCCAGATCCGCCTCTCGCTCCGCCTTCGGGGCGGACATCCCTTTTTTGTCGGGTTGTTGTTGATTCTGATTCATCGCTCGTCTCCTTTTTCCAGGGGGGCGTCGTCAGTCGGTCTATACAAAGCGTTACGCATTTCTCTCCCAGTACGTTGACGCAACAATCATGCCGTAATCGCCCCGTTTGCAACGCGTCTTGAGAATTGTTTCCCCGGGGCGTCCCTGGGCCCTGAATGGCAGAGACAATGCAGTCGGCATCACGGATTGTCCGGAAGGTGACCGGGCAGCTGGAGATTCGGCGTATGTTCCTGCTTCGTGCCGGATGCGCGATAATCGTCCAGTTCAATGTCTTCTCGTGCCGGTTCTCTTCCAATTCTGTCGTTGCGGGACCGCAATTTTCTCAATCTCTAAGGTTCTCAAGCCGATCCTGTCTCAATCGTCTGAAATGCTTGACATTGCGGGGGTTATCCTTTTAGGATTCCGCCTTGCGCTTCGGAGCGACGGTCCTGCAGGACTGTCGGGCGTCTCATTCGGCTGAGTGAGTTGCAAACGCCGTCAATTTTGCGAAAATGCGTCGCAAATCGCCTCCCAGGAAGACGTTGGAAGTGCGGACACCGTCCGCAATTATGCGGCTCAAGGCCGTACAAAGAGGACTATCATGGCAATTCCCAAGAGAAGACAGTCGAAATCCCGTTCCCGTAAGCGTCGCAGTCACGACGCCATCAAGCCGCTGAAGCTGCAGTACTGCGCTCAGTGCGGTCAGCCGACCAAGAGCCATGTCGCCTGCCCGTCATGCGGCTACTACATGGGTCGTACGGTCGTCGAAGTCGAAGACTAATCGGAAGCAATCGCTTCGGATGGCCTCCTTGACCAGTCTGATGGAATGGTCGGAGTGTCCGGCTGCAGGCGGATGGACTGCCTGCAGGGACTGATGCTCAAATGAGGGTCCGCTGAGAGCCGCTCCACGGAAAAGTGTGAGTTCTCCGGCATCAGCGGGCCAATGCGTTCTCCCCCCTCGCGGTTTGCGGAAAGATGAAGTAACAATGCGGATTGCCCTCGATGCCATGGGTGGTGATGATGCGCCCGGAATCAATATCGATGGTGCAATCACGGCTCTGGAGCGGTGGGAGCAGCTGGAAATCGATCTGGTTGGCCCCTCCGGCATGCTTAACGATCACCTGCAGCAGCGGGGCGGAGTTCCCGATCGACTGCAGATTGTGAACGCCGACGAATACGTCGAAATGCACGAGAAGCCGACCGAGGCTCTCCGCAAAAAGCCGAATGCTTCCATTTCCGTCTGCTGGCGTCTCATGGCTGAGAAGAAGGTCGGAGCCGTCGTCAGTGCCGGAAACACCGGAGCCGTCGTCGCCGCTGGCCTGCGGACCCGCCTGTTTCTGAAGCAGGTGAAGCGTCCCGGGATCGCCGTCGTGCTGCCGACTCTGAAAGGGGCCTGCGTGCTGATGGACGTCGGAGCCAATCCGGCGGCTCGAGCTGATCATCTTTATCAGTACGCAGTCATGGGAAGCGTTTACGCCAAAGAGATGCTCGGCATCGAATCCCCTCGCGTCGGCCTGCTGAATATCGGCAGCGAAGATGGCAAGGGAACCGAACTGGTTCGCGACGCCCGCAACATGGTGGTTGGATCGCATCTGAAGCCGAACTTCATCGGCAACGTCGAAGGGCGGGGCATCTATCAGGGCGATGCGGATGTCGTCGTCTGTGAAGGCTTCGTCGGCAACGTCGTGCTCAAAGTGAGCGAAGGCATGGCCGACATGATGTTCAAGATCCTCTCCCGCGAAATCGTCGGTGCTCTCGACGTGGAACAGGGAAAGGCGAAGCAGGCGTTTCAGGCCGCTGCCCAGCGTTACGAATACCGCGAAACGGGCGGGGCTCCGCTGCTTGGCGTCGACGGCCTTTGCATGATCAGCCACGGCTCCAGCGATGGTCGTGCCATGTGCAATGCTCTGGGAACCTGCATCAAGATGAGCGAACGCCAGATCAACCGTACGATCATCGATCGTCTGGCCGAAGACGCTGCCGCGGCTGCGACCTGATCGACTCTCGGAACGTCGACTCCCGCTCCCGCCACCGGTTCAATGTGAAATCCTATTCGGAAAGGTCCAGTCATGCCTAAGACCGCTCTTCTTTTCCCCGGCCAGGGGGCTCAGCATGTCGGAATGGGAGTGAAGGTCGCCGAGAAGTATTCTGCGGCGAAAACACTCTTTGATCAGGCCTCCGAAATTCTGGGTTTCGACCTGCTCGACGTCTGCACGAACGGCCCGGAAGATCGCATCAACTCAACAGCCGTGAGTCAGCCGGCTCTGTATGTTTCGAGCCTGGCCTCTCTTGAGATCGTGAAAGATCAGTCGCCGGTTGTTCTCGACGAAGCCACTCACGCGGCTGGACTGAGTCTGGGCGAATACACCGCGCTGGCTTTCGCCGATGCTCTTTCGTTCGAAGATGGTCTGCGGGTCGTCAAAGTTCGCGGCGAAGCCATGCAGGCGGCTGCCGATGCGACTCCGTCGGGCATGGTCAGTCTGCTGCTCCTCGATGTCGAAAAGGTCGAGGAAGTCTGCAAGCAGGCGAGCGAACATGGCCTGATTCAGATTGCCAACTATCTCTGCCCGGGCAACCTCGTTGTTTCTGGCGACAAGGCGGCCTGTGAAGCCGTGGTCGGAATTGCCGAGGCAGCTGGCGGACGTCCTGTTCCGCTGAAAGTCGCCGGTGCGTTTCACACGCCGATCATGCAGTCGGCCACTGAAAAACTGGCTGAGGTTCTCAATTCGGTTGAGATCAAGTCGCCACGAATTCCTGTCATCTCCAATGTCGACGCGGAATCGCACTCCGATCCGGCTGAGATTCGAGAGATTCTCGTTCGACAGGTTGTTCATCCCGTTTTGTGGGAGAAGTCGGTCCGCCGTCTGATGGACCTCGGCGTGGAACATTTCGCGGAAGTCGGACCGGGCAAAGTGCTCAAAGGGCTGATGAAGCGGATCAACCGCAAAGCCTCCATGGACAACTACAACGACGAAGCGATTGGCTGACGTCTACCCTGCCGACCCCGGTTTCGGCGAAGTTTTCGACATCCGAACGACCGCATCTGCGTAGAATGGCAGATCGAAGGAAATTCGGGGGATTCGGGTCGGGATTAGAGTTTACACACATTTTGAAAAGCGATATACCACGGTCGCGAGCATCCTTCCAGGTGCTGAAGATCAACGTCCGTAGGGCTTGTCAGACGAGCTGAGAATCGCGATATTTGGCAAAGAATTCACGGACTGGCGTGCCAGAAAATAACAACCCGAAACGAGGAGAGGGTTCGAGTGGACATCGAGGAAAAAGTCATCAACATCGTGAGTGAGCAGCTCAACTTCCCCAAGGAAGAGATCACTCTGGAAAGCTCGTTCCAGGAAGACCTGAAGGCCGACTCGCTCGACCTGGTCGAACTGGTGATGGAATTCGAAGAAGAATTCGATATCACCATTCCCGATGACGACTACGAGAAGATCCGCACTGTCGGAGACGCCGTGAAATATATTCAGGAGAAGTCCTGAGAAATGCGTCGTCGCGTCGTCGTTACTGGATGTGGAGTGGTGTCCTCGCTCGGCTGCGAAGTAGCTGAGTTCTGGGACAAGATTTGTGCTGGGAAAAGCGGGATCGGACCGATCGAACGGTTCGACTGCTCCGAGTACAAAGTCACCTTTGGTGGTGAAGTCCGCCACTTCAAGCCTGATGAGCATATGCCGCTCGACCCCAAAGAGCAGAGGCGAATGGATCGATTCGTCCTGTTCGGGCTCGTGGCGTCGCATAAGGCCATTACGGCTTCCGGTGTCGACTTTGAACAGGGCGATCCATACCGCCACGGTGTTCTCATCGGTAGCGGGATTGGCGGTCTGAACGAAATCGAAGACCAGCACGACACGCTGTATAACAAAGGGCCTTCCCGCGTTTCTCCTTTCATGATTCCCAAGCTGATGGTCAATGCCGCCAGCGGGAATGTTTCGGTGAACTGGAAACTCAAAGGCCCGAACTCGGCTGTGGCCACTGCGTGTGCCTCAGCCACGAACGCCATCGGCGATGCATACCGACTGATTCAGTACGGCGAAGCCGATGTGATGGTGACCGGCGGCAGCGAAGCCGCTATGACTCCGATGGGGTTGTCCGGCTTCGCCCGCATGAACGCTCTCTCGAAGCGGAACGACGATCCGGAACGGGCCAGCCGCCCGTTCGACACCGACCGCGACGGCTTCGTCCTCGCTGAAGGGGCAGGGGTTGTCATCCTCGAAGAGCTCGAGCACGCCAAGGCTCGCGGTGCGACGATCTACGCCGAACTCGTTGGGTACGGCATGTCAGCCGACGGTTCTCACATGACCGCTCCTGATCCGGAAGGACGGGGAGCCGGCTATGCGATGAAAAAGGCTCTGGCGGACGCCGATCTGTCTCCGGACAAAATCGACTACATTAACGCCCACGGCACCAGCACTCCGCTTGGCGACAAAGCCGAAACGACGGCCATCAAAACAATCTTCGGCGACCACGCCTACAAGCTGGCCGTGTCGAGCACGAAGAGCCAGTTGGGGCACCTGCTGGGAGCATCCGGCGGCGTCGAATTCGTCATCTGCTCGCTGGCCATGCAGGAGCAGATTGCTCCTCCGACGATCAATCTGGAAAACCCGGATGAGGCCTGCGACCTCGACTACATCCCGAACGAAGCCCGGTCGATGAAGATGGACTACATCCTGACCAACAGCTTCGGCTTCGGCGGTCACAACGCCTGCCTCGTTCTCAAGAAGTACGACGAGTAAGGCAGACCAGCGATCGAAAACAGGAACGGGCCCACGAGGCCCGTTTTTTATTGCGCTGAATCGAACGGGAGAGTATCCACGATCCGGCCGACGGGGATGGCCCGGAGATTTATCTCTGGGTGCCTGCGGCTTGTCTTGCGGCACCAATCCCTATTCGACGCAGTTAACGTGATCTCGCCCCATGTAGGAGTTGGGCACCCAGGCTCGCGTGGGCATGCCTTACAGGACGAACGAAAGAAACTTCGTATGGATCTCCGGGCGATACCGGTCTCACACTTGGAATCATTGCCGATTCGTGGACTCGGGGCAGTCGTCCTTCGAGCTGCAATCCGAGTACGTCCGCTCATCGAAGAGAGTGATGCGTCGGTCGCAGTCTCGATCGACAAGGCGATCAGGGAGTGTCGTGATCGATTGAATGATCCGGATGCCGGGCAGAATCTGGACGAGTTGTCCGAAACGCTCTACCTGATGGCGAGCGGCATAGCCGCGAAATATCGCGCAGTCAAATCTCCGGATCTCCACGCAGTTACCTACGCGGCGGCCGCCTTTCATTCCGCCGTCGACTGCATTGTTGACCTCGACCACGATGCCCAGTCCGCACTGTCGAGTGCGATGATGGTCATTCGATCCACCGCCAAAATTGGCGACAGCGATCTCGATCGAGCCGTGAGCGATGACCTCCGCCTCCTGGAGTCGTTGCGGGCAAACGAAAGCACCGACGAAGAGATTCTCGTCGCGTTTGAACTCAGCCGGTAATCGAGCTCCGACCATTCACGCGGGGTGCCATGCCCACGCTTGCGTGGGCATGCATCACTCACCGTCTTCCCCGAGTGTTCTAATGGAAAGGATGGCCCAGAGATTTATCTCTGGGTGCCGCAGGCACAAGCGGCTTGTCTTGCGACAACGATCTCAGTTCGACGCGGATTACTCGGACTGTCCAACGCTGCGACCCGGCTGGTTGCCTGGGAACGGTATTGCCCGGCCTTCTGTTGCTTCGCGATGTCGAATCGTTCACAGTGATTGTGAAACGTCGACTCGTTCACGGTGTGAAACACAGAGATAAATCTCTGTTTCATCTCTGCCGTGGTCGGCTTTGGGACGATGCATGCCCACGCGAGCGTGGGCATGGCACCCCGGGTTGATTACCTGGCCGATTCGAGGCAGGTCAGTTCGTTGCCGGTGCGGACGAGGATTTTGTCCTCGACGGCGATTGCAGCGTAGAGTGTCGGACCGGCGAAGCGGTTGGGGGCTTCGCCTTCGGCTGCTGGTTCTGCTTCCGGTTGAGTGATCAGCTCGACGGTCTGCACGAGTTCCGGTTTATCGCCCAGCTTGAAGACTTCCAGCGTGCCCGATTTGCCGAAGAGCAGAAGGTGATTCTCCGTGATCAGCGGAGTCGCCCAGACGCTGCCGGCGGTTCGTTCGGCGATCTGCTGTTCACCCGAGTTGATGTCGAGACCGAACAGGATACCGGTCTTGTTCACGAAGAACGTCGTCGAATCATTGGCGACGGGAGTGCCGAACGAGCTCGTGGCTTTCGTGGCCCGCCAGACGAAATCTGCGGCCCAGCTGTTGTCGTCCTGCTTCGTGATGGCGATGACGCCGTTCGACTCCGCGGCCCGGCCTTCATCGCCGTCTCCCTGTCCGGTCGTTGCTCCGATGAGGAAGCGACCGTCCTTCAGCGGAAACGGCGTCGGCGTGGAGTTGCCCGTGATGCCGGTGAACTCCCATAGCTGTTTGCCGGTCGCGGGATCGAAGCCGGCGATCTTGCCGATTCCGCTCAGCAGCAGCTGTTCTTCACCGGCAACCCTCATGAGCCGCGGGCTCGCCCAGCTGGTGACGCCAAGGCCAGCCGATTTCCAGGCCACGTCGCCCGAACTCTTGTTGAGAGCCAGAATGTAAGGCTCGGTCTGTCGCTCTACCCAGATGAACACGTTCTCGCTGTTCTGTTCGAGGGAAGAACTGAGACCGTGACGGGCATCGATCGCGCCGTATTCAGCGACAAGATCTTTCTGCCACTGCAGGTTGCCCTCGTGCGAATAGCTGGCGACAAGTCCCCCTTCAAAGAAAACGACGAGTTGGTTGTCGTCAACGACGGGGGTCGGGGCGGCTTTGCTGATGTAGAAGCTTGATTCCGCCGGCGTCGGGTTGGCCAGTGACTGCTGCCACAACTGTTGACCGTCCTTCAGGGCATACGCGGTGGTCAGGCAGTTCTCTTTGTTCGGACCTTCAACCGTTGTGATGAAGACGCGGTCGTTCCACACCACCGGGCTCGATTGCCCGTATCCGGTCAGTTCAATCTTCCAGGCGGTTTTCGGAGCAGCGGACCAGTTCCAGTTCGAATCGATCTGAACCTGCTGACGATTCTGGAACGCGGTCCAGTTATCGGCGGCGGTCAGAGAGGTGGCGGCAAACAGCACGCCGAGCAGGGGGATAGTAAGAAGCGGAGATTTCATCACGGGAAGATCCATCAGTCAGATTTATGAGAACAGAAAAAACTCGACCCGGAAACTGGGATCCGGGTCGAGCTGGCATCAATCAGTTGTCATCGCGGAGTTGTCGGGCAGGTTAGTTCTTCGAAAGGGCGTTCAGGTCGAACTCGTCGATCTGGTCAAATTTGCCGACCGACATGTTGGCGCCGCCGAGGAGAATCAGCTTGCTTTCGACCGGGACCATCCGATGGAAGAAGCGAGCGTTCTCGAAGTTGCCGACTACGTCGAACGACTTGCCGTCTTCAGAAAGAACCTGCAGGTTGCCGTCGTACGTCGAGACATACAGGCGACCTTCGGCAGCAAACGCGGAGGTGCCGAAGCCGGTCATCGAGTGGCCGACCAGGTGCGGGCCTTCCGTCCAGGTCTGGGAATTCGGATCGTAGATCGAAACTGCTGTGGTTGGCGTTCCGCTCGACTGCATTCCGCCAATGGCGTAAACCTTGCCATTGTAGACGGCGACCGAGAGAGCCCGTTTTTCAAACGGGGGTGAAGGCAGTTGCTTCCATTCAGCGTTCTTCGCATTCAGGTCGAACGTCCATGCAGTTTTGTGCCATTCGTTCTCGCCTTCGCCTTCGAGGGACCAGCCGCCGAGAACATAGATTTTGCCATCGAGGACGGCGGCATCGAACGAAGATCGTGGTTCCGGCAGGGCGGGCAATTCGGTCCATTTGCCGGTGGCGGGATCAAAACTGGCAAACGAATCCTGAGACCACAGATCGTGATCTTCGCCCTCTTTGTTCTTCGCGGTGAACCCGCCGATGCGGTAGAGTTTGCCACCGTGGGCCACCATGGCCAGACCCTGCAGATGCGGTCCCTTGGCCAGCGATTTCCATTCGGAGCTGCCGTCGAGGTTCAAGGCCCACAGAGTATTGGCCTGACCGTCGGTTGAGTAACTGTGAGCGCCGCCCATGTGGCCGCCGTAGACGTAGAGCACGCCTTCGCTCACCGCCGCTCCGAAGCTGGTCACCGTTTCCGGGAGGCTGGCGTAGGGCGTGTTGACAGGAAGTTTCTGATATCCGATTTCGGGAAACGTCACTGTGGTGTAGTGCCGGGCTTCGTCGTATTTCTTGCCATCGTGCTCACCGGCTCCCGGCTGCACGTACTTCACACGAACAGCGTGAACGGTTTGCTCGCTGATGTCGACCCGAGCTTTGCCGTTTTCATCGGTCTTGAGCGGATCCATCTCGGCCAGGTCGTGGACGAAGTAAACCTCGGCTCCTTCAACGGGCTCTCCACCGAAGCTGACTTCGACCGTCAGTTCGGACTCTTCCACGCTCGGGACGACAGTCAATGCGACGATGTCATTCATGCCCTTGGCGCGATTCCAGGCCCAGGACTTCAGCGAGGGGCCGGCGACGCTGTAATAGTGAATCAGGAAGCTGGTATCGCCACGCTCCATCACGCCGAGTTCATGGTTGAGCACGAAGATCGACTCGGCCTGATCGGCATCGATCTTGTAGGCCAGCTGGTTTTCCGCGTCGGTTTTCTCAAGTTGAACCGGATCGTCTTTCCCGGCCAGGCGATAGACCTTGGCGTCGGCGACATATTTCAGCAGAGCGGGATCGTCGTCGGTCGGGGCTTCTGCGAAGTAGCATTGAACGACCGGTTTGTCGGACTGGCGTTCGGTGACATCGAGCCAGGGGAAGTGGGCCATGGCGGCGGCCGGCCATGCGGCGGCGAGCAGAGCCGCGAGGACCGTGCGAGTGAGAGTCTTCTTCATTGGGGAGAACTTTCTCAGTGAAGGAGGGAAAAACGGAGTCGCCTCAACGTGTATTATTGAGGATCGAGCTTGAATTCATAGTAGTTATCTGTCTCGGATGACGTCACGTTCGCCGTCAGCTCCGAACTCTCGGGATCCTGGTAGACCTTGGGGATCTCGACGATGATCGGCGAATAAGCGGCGGTGCGGTCACCCTTCCGGCCGGCTTCGAAGGCTTCGAGTTCCATGGCCGCGGGGACAATGGCAATCGAATTCTTGCCAACGGCGGGGCCGTTCTGGGCTGCAATGCTGAAGGTGCCGCGGGAGATGAAGCCGCGCGCTTTCACGACAGGATCGTGGCCCTCGCTCATGAAGATGATATGGGCCGATTCGACCGGGCTGCCGTCGATCGAGATGTATCCAGAAACCGCGCCGCGTTCTGCTGTTGTCGATTGGAGTCCGCAACCCGATCCGACTGTGATAAGTCCAAGCAGCATGAGGGGCGAAAGTCTCCGCCGTAACGCGATCGTCTGCATGATTCTTCCTTTCTTTGAAGGTGATCAAGAACAGATTCGGAAACTGTGGGAGTCCGGACGGGCCAGGTTGAGCAGGGGGATGCAAAGCCGGGCCCGTCCGGAAGGTGCGTTCCGAGCGTGATCGCGCTTAGAATTCGCCGATCACTTCGCCATCGGCGATCGCGGCGAGATTGTCGAGCGTTTCGGCACTGATGCTGTCGCCGATGAAGCGGACGGAACCGTCGGCGAGCGTGAACTGGGCTCCGCCGTCGTGATCGCTTCGCCAGGTTCCGGCTCCGTTGGCATAGGTGTGGACGTTGAAGTCTCCGCCAGTGTCACCGAGTCCGACGCCCGGATAACCGGGAGCCCAGCGATGGGCACCGTGACGAATTTCACCCGCGCGAGCCGGGCAGCTGAAGGCACTCCAGAGGTAATCCTTCAGCTGATAGTTGAACTCTCCGATCATGATGCTGTTCGAAGTACCGTCGGTGACATCGCGAAACTTGCGGCACTTCGGAGCCGAGTACCCGGTGTAGCCTGAGAACATTCCGTCTTCGGCCGAGCTGGTCGTTCCAAGAGAGCCGCCGTAGCTGCCGGGAGCACCCGGTTCGTTACACGTCAGATCGGGGACAGCACGCGGGAGGGTCATTGTCGGGCAGAGATAGATGGCGATCTGGTGATTGATCGCATCCAGATTCGAGGGATCGGTGTAGTACTCGTCGAAGTTGTACAGATCCTGCAGTCCGGCCTGCTCGATATTCGGGAGAATGGCGACGAACGGGCCGTAGATCTGAGGGTTCATCCCCATCGGAAAACAGCTGTAGACGTCGTGGTAGTTGTGCATGGCCAGGCCGATCTGCTTCAGATTGTTTTTGCAGCTCGATCGACGGGCCGCCTCACGGGCCTGCTGGACGGCGGGAAGCAGCAGAGCGACCAGAATCGCGATGATCGCGATCACAACCAGGAGTTCGATAAGAGTAAAAGCGCGACGCAGGGAGGAGGGAGAAAGTCTCATGGCGTGTCCTTGAAAAAGGGGCGTTCAAAAACGTGGACTGCTCGGCCGGGAGACAGGCCACGAGCTCTTAGGATGAAGAGCCGCTTTTGAAGCTGGCTGCTTTTTCAAGTGGCTGGCTGGATGAGTCAATTTTTCAATGGCGAAGTTGCGTTGAAATTGAGACTCAGTCTCAATATAGTAGCGGGCGTCAAACGGCCCAGCAAGCGTAACGGCTACATTTTTCCGCCAGCCAGTCGTTGTGAGTTTTTCTCCCCCGACCCTCAAAGTTACTGGCAGTAAGTCTATGGAAGACCAGAACACTCCTCAGAAGTCACAGACAGCGACGTCTGTTCCCGCCTCGACGAATGTCATCCCATTTTCGCAGCTCGCGCATGGAGCCCGCGAAGTGATCATTGAGCATGAAGGACAGGTTTACAGACTGCGGTTGACCCGCAACGGCAAGCTCATCCTCAATAAATAGACTAGAGCGTTGATGCCGGGGCGTTTTGCAGCAGGATCGCGAGGTCGACAGCCTGAACCAGACTGTTGACCTCGGCAATGCCCTGCCATGCAATGTCGAAAGCGGTCCCGTGATCGACGGACGTTCTCACGATTGGCAGGCCCAGCGTGACGTTGACGGCGTCGTCAAACGAGAGCGCTTTCAGGGGAATCAATCCCTGGTCGTGATACATGCAGATGTAGGCGTCGGTCTGTTCGCGTTTGCGCGGAACAAAGGCCGTGTCGGGGGGCAGAGGGCCGGTGATCTCAAAGCCGCGTTCACGGGCCCAGGCGATCGCAGGCTCGATGATCCGTTCTTCCTCCTGTCGTCCGAACAGGCCATGTTCCCCCGCGTGCGGGTTCAATCCGCAGACCGTCAGTCGGGGCTTGCGGCGTCGCATGCGATGCATCGCATCATGCGTGAGCTGGATGGTTTCGCAGATGCGCTCGGTCGTCAACTGGTCGGCCACTTCGCAATAGCCGATGTGTGTTGTCACCAGACTGCACGTGATCTCCGGGCTGGTCAGCATCATCACGATCGGATCCGCCTGTGTTTTCTCCGCGAGGATCTCGGTGTGTCCGGGATAGTGGTAACCAGCCGCGTGAAGCGCTTCCTTGTGAAGAGGGCCGGTCACGACGGCTGTTGTCAGGCCTTGCAGGGAGGCTTCGATCGCGCGATCCAGATAATGAAACGCCGCCCGACCGGCGACAGCGGAGACCTTTCCGGGAGGAACATCGGCGGTGTCTGGAAGCGTAAGATCGACAATGGCCGGACGAGGCTCGGACTGCTGGTTCGATTCCAGATCCGCCCAGGTGAGGATGGGAGCATCGAGCTGAAATTGCGAGCCGCGGGTCGGAGTGAGTCGATCGCTGACCCGCCGGAGCAGGGCCGGGTCGCCGAAGATGAGTGGCTGGCACCGCTCGGCCACGTCGGCGCGATTGAGCAGTCGCAGGCAGAGTTCTGGCCCGATTCCAGCCGGGTCTCCCATCGTAATTGCCAGGCGGGGGCGAGAAGCAGTCATGTTCTGATCAGATGAAGGCATTCAGCAGGCCAGTCGAACGGGTTGCAGGGGCTTTGGGTATTGCGCTCATTATAACGGTCGCGCGCTTCCCGGAGATGCAGCTTCAGGCTTTTCCCGATTTCTCAGCTGAACGGACTCACCGGTTGTGCTGGCCGGGAACGGCTGGCCGATTCCTAATTATGTCGGCACAGGAAGTGACAGGATTCTGCTCGAAGAGAATTCTTTCAGAATCTGCTGGGACATTGCCAGGGACGCTGGCTCACGAAAGGGAGACCGCGAATGGACTGGAAGCTTCGCTCTAGCGCGGAGGCGTTGCTCGTCCCTTTGCAGATTTAACGCATCCAGAACGGGCCATGAAACAACCTCACTATCTTGAGAACTGGCTGCGGAGTGCCTGCCGGCAGCTTGTCGAACCCGGAGTTCAACTGGAATTCGTTCCCGATGTCTCGACTGCTGTTGAGACAGTCGCTCAGCCCCCCGTTGACGGGGACGTGGCCTGGCAGCGGGAGTTCCGGCTCGGCCCTGCCCGTCAGGGGGCCCTGCGGGTGCGGATTGACCATTCGGTCGCGCTTCAGGAAAGCTTTCTGAAACTGTGTCATTTCGGCGAGCATCTCGCTCATGTGGCCGAAGAGCAGACCGAACGACATTCTGCGGAGATGGTCCGGCTCGATCCCGGTCATGACAACGCCCGCACGCTTGAGAAACCGGGGCAGGTGCTTATCGAACAGGCGCTCTCCTCAATTCTGGAGATGAGCGGCTATCGTGGGGCGGCTTGTTTTCTGCTGGACGGAACCGGGCGGCAGCTCAATCTCAAATCGTATCTGCATCAGTCGCTTGAGCCGATCCTGAGAACCGAACGACTGCTCGAAGAATCCCCGTTTGATCTTCAGGCATTTGGCAAGGGGATCACGCCGTGCCGTCGGGACGATCCGATGGCAGAGGAATGGCTGCCGACCAACGTGACGACAGGGCTCTGTCTGCCGCTCAAAGTCCGCACGGGCGTTGTCGGAACCGTGTGGGTTTACGATCGACGTCGTCGAGGACTTCACGACCGCGATTATCACCTGATCCAATCGCTGGTTTCCCAGCTAGGAAAATCTCTGGAAGACCAGCTGCTGAAGATTCAGTCGACAACGCATCGACGACTCAAAGCCGAGTTAAGGATGGCGGCTTCGACGCAGCCCTCCGGTCATCTTCATTTCAGTAACCCGGAGCACGGTCTGGAGGCCTACGGCTGCTGCCTGAGTCGTTACGAACTCGGGGGGGACCTCTGCGAGCTCTGTCCACTTTCGGATGATCGGCTGTTTGTAGCCGTTGGTGACGCGTCGGGCAACAGTCTCCCGGCTGCAATGGTGATGACTGCCGTTCGTGGGGCAATCTACGCATTGCTCCAGCGGTTTCAGTCGCAATCAACGATCGATTTTGAACCCGCGCAATTCGTTGGGGATCTGAACGGGATGCTTTCCCGACTGACGGAAGCCAACCAGTTCATGAGCTTCATCTGTGGAATTGTCGATCCGGTTCAGCAAACCTTCACTTACTGCAATGCGGGCCATCCCCAGCCAATTCACCTTCGCGCCGATCGACTTGAGTACCTCCACTCAAGTGGACTGCTGATGGGGATTGATGGAGATGTCGTTTATTCGCAGAATCAGGTGAAACTCGCTTCGGACGATGTGCTTGTCATCTATTCGGATGGGGTCAGCGAAGCGTTGAATGAGTCGAACCGACTGTTCCGCCAGGATGGAATCGCCGAGGCGGCTTTATCGTCGTCGTCGCAGTCCGCGCGGGCGATATTCGAAGCGATCTGGGCGGGAATGCACTCTCATCTGAATCGCGATCATGGCAGCGATGATGCCACGGCACTGGTCATCAAGCTCTGAGCTCAGCGGCTGGAACGAATCGCAAAAAAAAGGAGCAACAGCTGCGGCTGGCGATTCGCCGATTATTCCCACTCGTCCATCATGTACTCGACTTCAATATCTTCCGCGGAACTCTCCTCGGAGAATGGTTCGTCGAGCGTTTCGGTGGCGGCTCCGGATGATCGCTCCGCAGTTGATCCCGCCGTGGCGGCGGCCGATTCGGCTGGAGCGTATCCGACCTTGCGAGCCGTGGGAACAATCGCCTTCACGATTGTCGGGGCAAGCAGGCGGTTGATTTTGCCGATGAACATGTCCTTCGAGAACGAGGACTTGATCACGTAGTCATCGGTTCCCGCCTGAATGGCGGCGACGACAGTTTCTTTTGTGGCGTCTCCCGTCAGCATCACAAACTTGGTGCCGTGAAAGATCGGGTTTTTCCGGAAGGCTTTCAACGTAGTCACGCCGTCCCAGCCTGGCATCTGATGATCGAGAATGACCAGATCGGGACGATGTCCGATCGCCTTCTCCAGCCCATTCTTGCCGTTGCTGGCGACTGCGACCAGGTAGTCTTTCCTCAGCAGCGAGACGACAAGGCTGCGAAACATCGGGTCGTCTTCGATGACGAGTATCCGTGAACGTCCTTGCATAGTGTCAACTCCGCCGATAACAGCGACAAATTCAGTGAGTGTGAGATCCGCAGCCGCGATCGCGGTGCGTTTGTGGTGTGAAGAGAAATCTCAATGGTCTCGAAGTAGTATCGGCTCTGCTCCCGGCCGGCGTGCCGCCTGGTCCGAACGAACTGAGTGTTTTCCGAGTTTTTAACCGAGTCGTACCTGTTGTAAGGGATTCCCCTGCTGGGACTGCCGCTCGAGTCGATTGCGGGGGCGAGCCGGATCGGCGGAATTCTGCTCGTCGACGACGTAACCGGACCCACAGCAGCCATTTGCGACAGAACTGTTCAGATCCTGCAGTGTGTCCAAGTGTTCGCTGGAGTGTTGGATTCGCAGGGAATCGGTTGTAATCATGAGCGTTCTCGCCAACAAAGCCTCACGGTTTTTGTCTCTTTGAAAGAGTAGGTTGCGGCGCCTGATGGTGCAGCCTGTTGCGGCACTTGCCCCACGTTTTTTGCCCTTCCAGGAACTCGATTCGTAAGAATCCTCATAAGTGGCCCCCGCTCATCGTGCAGCTGAATTGGTTCCCTGTTGCCACGCAAAGTTCGAACTTCCGGGCAAGTTCCACGAGGGCCTCCTTCACTCGATCGGTGGAGATTTGTCGCTCTTCGTAACTTCTTGCTGGTAAAGAAGATATACGCACGGTTGTGGCGGCCGTACGATTGCTGGAAGGCATCGCATTCGTTAAACTTATGAGATGGTCGCAGCGACCTGTTGAGGGCGTGAAAAACAGCGTTTTCATGGCTCCTCCGGCGAAGTTGCGACCGGTGAAAAAAGTAATCGAACGAACAGTGTCTTCAGGAGCTTTCCTTTGGCTAACGGAATTGACGACGGCAACGACCTTCCTTCGCGACCTGGAGTTCCGGGGGACGATCGGATCCGCCAGCTCGATATTCAGGACGAGATGCGGAACAGCTACCTGACGTACGCGATGAGCGTCATCATCAGTCGCGCTCTTCCGGACGTCCGCGACGGGTTGAAGCCGTCTCAGCGTCGCATTCTGGTCGCGATGAACGATCTGAATCTGGGGCCCGCCAGCAGTCGAACCAAGTGTTCGAAGATCACCGGGGAGACGATGGGTAACTACCATCCTCACGGCGACCAGGCGATTTACCCGACCCTTGTCCGTATGGCTCAAGACTGGGTGATGCGGGAGACTCTGGTCGACAAGCAGGGGAACTTCGGTTCCCTGGCCGGACTTCCGCCGGCTGCTCACCGATACACCGAAGCGCGGCTCTCCAATGTCGCCTCCGATATGCTGGCCGATATCAATCGCGAAACCGTCGACTATGTGCCGACCTACGATCAGGTTCGCGTCGAGCCGACCGTTCTTCCTTCCCGCTTTCCCAACCTGCTGGTCAACGGGTCCAGTGGAATTGCCGTGGGGATGGCGACCAGCATTCCGCCACACAACCTCCGGGAAGTCTCCGAGGCCGTCAAGCTCATCATCGACGAACCGGATTGTACTGTCGACGAGATCATTCAGGTTCTGCCTGGTCCCGACTTTCCGACCGGCGGGGTGATCTGCGGCCGCTACGGGATTCGTCAGGGGTATCTCACCGGTCGCTCGACGATCACACTCCGTGCACGCACGCACTTCGAAACCGAAAAACAGTCGGATGTGATCGTTGTCACGGAAATTCCCTACATGGAAACTCGCGACCGCATTCGAGAGAAACTCGAAGCGCTCGTGAAGGATGAACGCGTTAAGGGGATCTCGCGTGTTGTCGACCTTACCGACCGAAAAGTGCCCAGCTGGCAGGTGCGGCTGCACATCGTATTGAAGCGGGAGGCCGATAAGGAAGTCGTGCTCGCCCAGCTCTTCAAGTACTCGCCGCTGCAGTCGACGGTCAGCGTGATTCTGCTGGCCCTGGCGGGCAACCGGCCGCAAATGCTGTCGATCAAAGACATGCTGCTGGAATTCATTCGGCACCGCGTGGTTGTCATTCGCCGTCGCACCGAATTCCTGCTGGCGGAGGCTCGAAAGCGGAAGCACACCGTGGAAGGTCTGCTGATTGCCCAGCTCGATATCGATCAGGTGATCAATACGATTCGCCAGTCTCCATCTCGTGCGGAAGCGAAGAACCGCCTGCGTGAGATTAAGGTGCCGGGTGAAATGATCGAGCGAGCCCTGGGCGAACGCGGGTTCCAGGAGTTCGTTCGGGAACAGGGCGAGCAGACCGATTACTCACTTTCGCTCAACCAGACCGAAGCCATCGTTTCGATGCAGCTCGGTTCGCTGGCGAACCTGGAGCGAGAGAAGCTCAGTGAAGAGCACAACGCGCTGCTCGACGAAATTGGCGAGTGTCTGCACCTGCTCTCCGACGAAGCTCATATCCGGGCCGCCGTTCGGGAGGAAATGGACGAACTGCAACGGAAGTATCCGAGCAAACGGCGTACGGAAATCAGCGATGAAGAACTGACCGATGTCGACCGGGATGAACTGATTGCCGAAGCTCCGATGGTCGTCACGCTGACTCGCCGGGGCTACATCAAGCGGACGGAGCTTTCCGCGTATCGGGCTCAGCATCGCGGCGGGAAAGGGATTACCGGAGCCAAGCAGGACGATGAGGATCCGATTCAGCACGTCTTCGTCGCCAGCACGCACTCGTACCTGTTGTTCTTCACAAATCTCGGCAAGGTTTACTGGCAGAAAGTTTACGATTTGCCCCTGCAGAACCGAACCGCGAAGGGGCGGGCACTGGTCAACCTGCTTTCGCTGGCCGAAGGCGAGTATGTGGCGAACTGCGTCGATGTTCGCGAGTTCGACGATGAACGCTTCCTGCTGATGGCGACGCGAAATGGTATCGTCAAGAAGACCTCGCTCTCAGCCTACAGTCGTCCGCTGCGTGGCGGTTTGATTGCCATCAAGCTGGATGAAGACGATCAACTGATTGAAGTCGTCAAGGTTTCTCCCGATGATGACATCATCCTTTCCACCTCGCAGGGGATGTCGATCCGCTTCCATCATGAAGATGCCCGCGCGATGGGCCGCAATACTCGTGGGGTGAAGGGGATCAGCCTGAGCAAGGGCGACCACGTGATCGGGATGGTTGTTGCTGATGAATCGCTGGCTCTGCTCACCGCCTGTGAGAACGGTTTCGGCAAGCGGACCACGATTGGGCCGGCTCAAACCTCGGAAGCCGAAGAGGTCGACGATGCGGATGAGGGAGCCGAAGTTGGCGACGTTGAAGAGGGTGAAGAAGTCAGCAAGCCCGAGCTTCGCGGCAACATGCGTTATCGCCGGCAGCGGCGCGGTGGAAAAGGACTGCGGGACATTCGCACAACCGAACGAAACGGGGAAGCGATCGGAATCCTTGCTGTCGACGATGACGACGATGTCCTGATCATCAGCACGGGCGGAAAGATTCAGCGAATTCGAGCCGCCGATATCAGCCTGGTCGGTCGGAACACACAGGGCGTGCGAATCATGCGTCTTTCCGACGGCGATCAGCTGGCCGCTCTTGCTCGCATCCCGGCTGAAATCGCTGTCAGCACCGCTGTCGAAGCAGCCGAAGAAGAGGCGGCTGTCCCGGCGGAAGCTTCGGCGGAGGCTGTTGATGGTGAAGCATCCGACACCACCGCTGAAGCGACTTCGGAAGACGGCCCAGCCGACGAGCAGGAATAATCTTCTGCAGGTGAATCCGAAAATGGAAAACCCCGGAGAGCGTTCTCCGGGGTTTTCCATTATTTCAGAGCAATCGTTTCTGTGCAATCGTCAATCAGAACTCGCCCACGATCTGACCATCCGCGCGATGTGCGAGGCGTTCGAAGGTGCTGTCGACGTTGTTGGAGGTATCGGCGCGGTTGTCGATGTTCTCACTCAGAAAGTGGACCGAGCCATCAAGAAACACGAAGTGGGCTCCGCCGGCATGGCGACTGCTGAACGTGATCGCACACTGATTCTGGTCCTCGGCCTGAATGGCGGTTTGCGATCCATCGCCAAAGACATCGACGAAGTTGATTCCTCCGCCGGTTGTTCCCAGAACGGCTCCCGCTTCGGCGTCGTTCTGATCGACGTTCATCCGGTTCCCGTTCGACGCGGCCCAGATCGCCGCCCGGCATCGAGCTTTGACGCCGAACTCTCGATTATGCAGCTCCCAGGCACGCTCTCCCACGACGATGGTATTCGAGGTTCCATCGGTCACGTCCCGCATTTGGGTGCGACTGTTGGCACGAAAGATTCCGCCCCGGTCGCTGTAGGCATCGGGGGCTCGTGGCGTTGTCATCGTGCCTGTCGGCCCAATGTCGGCATCGTCCGGGCCATACATGCCGACATAATTCGAAAGCGTTCGGCTGGCTCGAGAGGTATTCAATTCAGGAGCCGTATCCGACGGACAACGGTACGTGGCGACCGACGACGTTCTCAGGAGCTGATTGGCGCCGGCGAAGTCATCGACGTCGGTCGCGGCATCGTTGATTTCCAGTGCATCGTAAAGCGATCCCTCTTCGACGAACGGCAGGATGTGAGCCGCCCAGGCCCATTTGCCCTGATCGACCAGCGGTGCATTTCCGGGGGGCACGCCGGGACCGCGGCCGAGGACATACCCTGGCGGAAAGACGCCGTGCGTGTCGTGGTAGTTCTGAAGCGCCAGCCCGATCTGCTTCAGATTGTTCTTACAGGAACTGCGACGGGCCGCTTCTCGCGCCTGTTGCACAGCGGGCAGTAATAGCGCGACCAGCACTGCGATGATCGCGATAACGACCAGCAGTTCGATCAATGTAAAAGCTTGGCGTGGCCCGCGGGTCCCCATGGGAATTCTCGCGTTTCTGGATGTTGCTGAATCAACATCCGCAGAGACAGCTGTGCGCAATAAAAGTCGGCTCGCCCCGGCTGGACGCCGACCTTAGTTCATCTTGCTATCTGGCTCAAGATGTTTGTCCAGGAGTAATTCTCCCGAGGTGGCTTGCTGAAGCGGATTAGTCGACATGAGACCATGCGGGGCAGGGGGAACGCAAGTAGAAAACGCATCAGCCTGATGGCCGATGCGTTTTCGTCTCTTCACAACGATTCTCGGAGATGTGCCTTAGAATTCTCCAACGACCTGCCCATCCGAGCGATGAGCCAGTCGCTCAAAAGTACTATCGATGGTGTTACTGGCATCTGGCTTATGGTCGAGGTTCTCGGAAAGGAACCGCACCGAACCGTCCATCAGCAGGAACTGTGCACCACCGGAGTGCATACTGTTGTAGGTGATCGCGCAAATATTCTCGGTCGTTTGTGTGTCGCCAAACGTATCGACTTTGTTGATTCCGGTTCCCGTCACGGCCAGTACGGCGGATCCCTTAGCCCGGTTTGAAGTCGAGTTGAAATTGTGGTTTCCATTGGCGTTTCCTGCATTCACCCCCGCCCAAACGCCGGAGTCACAACGGGCCTTCCCGTTGTTAATGCTCAGTTCCCAGGCCCGCTCGCCGATTCCGATCGTATTTGAAGTCCCGTCGGTTATGTCCCGCATTTTCGTTTTTGTGTTTGCGGCAAACATTCCGTCCCGGTCTGTGTGTGACGTAGGCGAATCGGGCTGGGTTGGCGTCAGGCCCGTATTAACATTCCCGTTGTCGGCCATGTAGTTGGCGACATAGTTCGACGTCGAACGGTTTCCGCGCCGATTGTTCATGTCGGGTGAAGGATCAGACGGGCATCGATAGGTGCTGATGATGCTGGTCCCCGCCAGCCCGCTGGGCCCATCGTAATCGTCGAGGTCTTTGTTTCCGTTGCTCACTTCCATCGCGTCGTAAATCGTGCCCTGTTCAACGAAGGGGAGCAAATGCGTTCCCCAGGCCCATTTGTTTTCCTGTCCTACGGTCCCAACGCGGTGAATGTAGCCCGGGGGGAAAACGCGATAGGTTTCATGGTAGTTATGCAGAGCCAGCCCGATCTGCTTCAGATTGTTCTTGCACGAACTTCGGCGAGCAGCTTCCCGTGCCTGCTGAACCGCTGGCAGGAGGAGTGCTACGAGTATCGCAATAATTGCGATGACAACTAAGAGTTCAATCAGCGTGAATCCGCGTCTCGTTCTGAGAAACATTGTGGTGCCCTTTGCAGGAAGTGAAAGAATGGAGATCACTCCGTCCGGCATCGAGAAGCGCCGGAGGTCTGCAGCCGAGGAGTCGATGCGATCGCACGAAGAGAGTGAACATTCGGTTCTTGCAGACTATTTGAGGTAATCTAACGAACACCGAATTCTTTGTATCTGGAAATCTGTGCGCAGGGGGCAAATTTTCATAAAATTCACTATCGTCGGATCGACCGGCCTGTGGTAAGGTGACATCGGCAGGAAGACGATTCAAGGTCGCACGTCAGCGGCGTGGACGCGGGTAAAGCAGCGAAGATCGGGCCCGAGCGTGTTATGGGCCAGCAATAAAAAAAGACCTCAGGAAAAGTCCTGAGGTCTTAAAGATTGAGAGGTGCGGGCGGGATTCGAACCCGCGAATAATGGATTTGCAATCCATCGCCTTAGGCCACTTGGCTACCGCACCGTTGTTCTCTTTAACTTCTTCCGTCCCTTGGGTTTCCGAAGTTTGTCACCGTTGTTAGCGGGACAATATAGTTATCGGAGATCTTCCTGTCCGACACCAGCAAATTCGACCGGTTCTCGCAAAAAAATCGACTCGCTCCTTTAAGAGCGAAACCGGCTGGCTCGGCGGGACACCTTTGCTCAACGGCGTACGGGTTATAGCACAGCAAAGTTGGTCAAGGCAAGTAAACTATTCCGTCATTTCGAAGGCTGAATGACTGCGACGAGATGCCTCTCCGGTCGGTCATGGAAAATCGTGACCGACGCGGGTACTATCAGTATCTGGATCCCGGCTTGAGGAACACTGGCAGCCGGTCGATCCCGCTCGCCGCTTTCTCAAAAAGCTTTGACATGGCCTTCATCAGCGTGCCCCCGTGATCGAGCGGGCGGACACGGCTGCTCTTCTTACTGTATCAGGAACACCTATTTCATGACCGATATTGACTCCGCCAACCCTGCTCCGGATGCCGCCGATACCGAACAGACTCTCGTCGACCGTGCCCGTGGGGCGCTTTCGAACTGCAACTGGGTTGTGGGGGAGTGCGCAGGACAGTGGACTGAGAAGTATGCACGCGGTCGTACCGACGCCGACTTCGGAAATCTCATCGGGCTTTCCGCGGACCAGGTGTATCAGCGGCGGCGTGTCTGGGAGACGTTTCACGACGTGCGAAGCGAATATCCCAGCCTGAAATGGTCGCACTTTTATGTCGCGTTGAACTGGGACGATGCTCCGGAGTGTTTCGCCTGGGCGCAGGAGAATGAAGCGACCGTGGCTGAAATGCGGGCCTGGCGTCGTTCCGTGCACGGCGAAGATCTGACAGCCGAACCGGATCCGAACTCTCTGCAGCTGCTCGATTATAATCCGACCGATGTCCGTCATCCGTCCGAGTTTGCCGGCGTAGGTGCTGGCGAGTCGGAAGCGCCTTTTGAAGCAACCGGGACTTCTTCCGGAGAACGGGAACAGCAAACTCCGTATTCTCCTTACCGAAAAGAGGCTCGCGGCGAGTTTCAGGGCGCAGAAGGGGAAGAGCAGACGACAGCCGTTCGTCCGGCCACTGCCGCCGAGCAGGATTCGCCGTTGCGAGTGGTCAAGCGGGCTTTGAGTTCGCTGCGACGAGCCGAGCAACAGCTTTCGGAATTGACTGAAGAAGACTATCAGGAACTCTCGCCGGAAGTGATCAATCAGTTGTGGGATCTGCACGATGGTCTCGGTCGTGCCATCAAGCGGCGCGACTAGGTCACGCAGGCTGGATCGTCGGGGGCGAGTTCTGCCTTGCGGCCGTATTGAAGGCTGGTCGCTCCGCGGAAACCGTCTATCCTGAGAAATGGGGATTCCGCATTTCACTTATTGATCAGGACGCTCCTTCAGACACGGACTTCAACCGGGAAATGTAGATATGTCAGGGGAAGAACACAGGCAACAGCCGGCGAATGGCTCCGGCAATCCGAAGCCGTCCGGCCTTCAGGTGAATGGCTGGCTGGTTCTTGCCCTGCTGATCTGCGGAGCGGCTTTCGCGATGCGCGAAGTCTATCGCGGTCCTCTGGAACTGTTTAGTCCCGATGCCGAGTCCCGTCCGATCACGCCGCGTGGTGATCTTGCTGAGGATGAGCAAACGACGATCGAGATTTTCAACGAAGCTTCTCGATCTGTTGTGCATGTGATGACGGCCGATGTGGCCATGAATCGCAATACGCTTGCGATCATGGAATCGCCCAAAGGGTCAGGGACCGGATTCATCTGGGATGATCGGGGCTACATCATCACGAACTATCACGTCGTGCATGAGGCCTCCCGGTTTCGTGTGACGATGGCTGACAATACCTCGCATACGGCGGTGCTCGTCGGAGGGGATCCTTCACAAGATATCGCGGTGCTCAGAATTGATCCGCGTCGCGTTCGGCTGGCTCCTTTGAAACTCGGTCAGTCATCGAATCTGCACGTCGGACAAAAGGTCTTCGCCATCGGGAGCCCATTCGGTCTCGACCAGACGCTCACTGTTGGGGTGATCAGTGGATTGGGGCGGGAAATCCAGGCGATCAACGGTCGCGTCATCCGTGACGTCATTCAGACGGATGCGGCGATCAATCCCGGAAACTCCGGCGGCCCGCTGCTCGACAGTGCAGGGCTGCTGATTGGGATCAATACCGCGATCTATTCTCCCACGGGAACGTCTGCCGGAATTGGCTTCGCGGTGCCGGCGGATATCCTGAACCGCATCGTGCCTCAGCTGATTCGCAATGGCAAAGTCGTGCGAGCCGGGTTCGGAATCTATATCTACGACGATTCCACCGTTCGCCGCCGTCTCGAACGAGAAGGAGTGCTGATTCGCGGCGTCGCTCCAGAAAGTGTCGCCGAGCAGGCTGGACTGCGGGGGACTCAGTACGATGAAGACGGCGATCTTTACCCCGGGGATCTCATCGTCCGGATCGACGACACCCAGATCGCTTCGCAGAACGACCTTTTCGATCTGCTCGATCAACGCGAAATCGGAGAGACCGTGGAAGTGGAGATCATCCGCAACGGGAAGTCGCTAACCAAACAGGTCGAACTGCAGCTTATTCAATAACTGCAAAGTATCGCTGCCGTTCTTCGCCCGGTCGATTCGATTAGACTTCGGATCAAAGTCGCGGCGTTCGGCAACGAGAAATGGTCATTCGCAGAGCTTTTTGCGCTCATGCGCCGCTACCCGGTAGCGCAATGTGCTCTCAGCGCAGCATTCAACGATGAGGACAAGGCTTGTCGACTTAAGCTGTGGCTGGCGGCGAACGGTTCAGCAGGTTCGCAGCGTTCGTTTGGAACGCAAATCAGCGTCCGTTCAACGAGGGACGCGGGAGAAGCCATCATCTGCGGTCACGCACTCCTCCATCGGGGTATCGTCGACCTGGACGTAAACTTCGCCGTCTTGAACGTCGAGAATAGTGACTGTGTAGCCGTCGATCTGGACGGTCTGTCCGACCTCTAAGTCGATATGCAGCACTGAATTGCTCCCGGGGACAACCTGTCGATAGTGTGTGTGAGAGAGGGATTCAGAGAGTCTGAATGGAGGTGGACAGCGCCTGTCCGCCATCGATCAGTCGATTTTGCGGAGCGGATGTTAGCACCGAGTTTTCGGTTTGACAATTCCAATTCGAAGATTGGCGAAGTATCGACCAAAGTTCTTCGACGTCGCGGCAATCGCACCTCAGAAATCCCTGAAAAACAAGGGGCAACGCTCCTTCACGCTCGATCAACAGTTGTTGAGACATCCGTTGGTTTTTCGCATGAAGGAGGTCAACGGCCTGCTTTAGCCTTCAATGCCCGGGACCGGAAACGCGGATGTGAACTCGCGGACCTGCTGCTGAACGTCGTCAATGGTGTTGTCGTTGTCGACGTTCTTCAGAACCGTGAGAATCCACTCGCCGACTTTCTTCATGTCGTCGGTTCCCATGCCGCGAGTCGTCAGAGCAGCGGTGCCGATGCGGATTCCACTTGGGTCAAGCGGTTTACGGGGATCGTAAGGGATCATGTTTTTGTTGACGGTGATTCCTGCACGATCGAGTGCTTTCTCGGCAACCTTGCCGGTCGTGCCGACAGAGGTTACATCGGTCAGCATCAGATGGTTGTCGGTTCCGCCCGATGCCAGTTTCAAACCGCCGGACATCAGCGTTTCGGCAAGGGTGCGGGCATTGTCGACGACCTGCTGAGCGTAGGTCTTGAAGCTGTCTTCCAGGGCTTCACCGAAGCAGACAGCCTTCGCTGCCACCACGTGCATCAGCGGGCCACCCTGAAGTCCGGGGAAGACCGTCCGGTTGATGTCCTTGGCGTACTCTTCACGACAAAGAATGAATCCGGAACGGGGGCCACGCAGCGTTTTGTGCGATGTCGACGTGACGAAGTCGGCGTGCGGAACAGGGCTGTTGTGAATGCCCCCGGCGACAAGGCCGGAATAGTGAGCCATGTCGACCATCAGCTTGGCACCGACTTCTTTGGCGATCTCGCCAAAGCGGGCATGATCGATTTCCCGCGGATAGGCACTGGCTCCGGCGATGATCATCTTCGGCTTGTGCTCGCGGGCCAGTTTGGCGACCTGATCGTAATCAATGCGATGATCCGACTCACGAACACCGTAGTGCACCGGATTGTACAGGGTTCCGGAGAAGTTCAGGTGCATGCCATGGGTCAGGTGACCACCGTGAGCGAGGTCCATTGCCAGGAAGGTGTCGCCCGGCTTCAGCACGGTCATGAAGACACCCATATTGGCCTGCGAACCGGCGTGCGGCTGAACGTTGACGTGCTCGGCTCCGAACAGTTTTTTGGCTCGTTCGATGGCCAGAGTTTCAACGTCATCGACGTATTCACAGCCGCCGTAGTAGCGACGACCGGGATAACCTTCGGCGTATTTGTTCGTCAGAACGCTACCGACGATCTCCTGAATGGCCGCCGAGGTGTAGTTCTCGGATGCGATCAGTTCCAGCCCGTCTTTCTGGCGTCCCATTTCGTGTTCGAGACACTGAAAGACTTCGGAGTCCTGCTGCTGCAGATTGGAAAAGCGGGAGAGAACATTTTCGTGCATCGTGGCGTCCAGAGCGTAAGCGTCTTAACAAATTGTGAATGACCGGCGGCTCGGAATTTGATGATTGGGCCGCCGTGCCTGCTCCGCGACGGATGCCATCGGGAGCGATCCGTAAATCTTAGCGAAACGGGCAGGAAATCGAAACTTGCTTGCCTTATACTAAGGGGGTCATCGAAAAGACTCCACTCTGCAGATTGTCGCAGGGCAAACGTCCACTTCTAAAAACCCTCAGTCGCCGCCGGGCACCTTACGCATGGCCGATTCCGCAGAAAAGATCACAAGCGAGAGCGGGATCTCGGCGGGCTCCGTGCAGTCGGAGATCGATGCCCTCAGCGAGCATCCGCCGCAGGCACTCACTGGAGAAATGGTCACCTTCACAGGAACGCTGGCCTCGATGACGCACGAGCAGGCCTCCGCTCAGGTGATCTCTCACGGAGGGCAGGCCGTGCCGCACATGTCGCGGCAGGTCACTCTCCTCGTGGTCGGGGAAGAAGGCTGGCCGCTGGAGGCCGACGGACGCCCATCCGTAAAACTGCAACAGGCCGAAACGCTCATTCTCGATGGACATCCTCTGCGGATTATCTCCGAATCGGAATGGCTGCAGATCATTCAGCTTTCGGTCGAAAATCCGGAAGTGAAACGGCTCTACACGCCGGCGATGCTCAGTCAGTTGCTCAAGCTGCCCGTGCATCTGATTCGCAGCTGGGAACGGGCCGGTCTAATCCGAGCTGAGAAGCGGGTTTTCCGGCTTCCTTACTTTTCGTATCAGGAAGTGACAACGGCTCGTCGACTTTCAGAACTGATGCAGGCGGGAGCGACCCAGCAGCAACTGGCCCGCAGCTTGAGACTTGTCCAGAAATACGTTGGCGAGCCGGGCCGGGCGTTCGAGCAACTCGAAATGCTGTCTGACCATCGTAGTCTGGTCGTGCGGGATCAGAAGGGGTACTTCGATCCGCAGTCCCGTCAGCGATTGTTTGCGTTTTCTGCTTCGACCGGGACGGACGACGAACAGGATGAAGCCCCGTTCGACGGAGACGATCTGTCTGAACAGCGGCGTTCGATCCGCTTTGAGATGCCGGCCAAGCCAGCGGTCAGTTCTACCGACTGGATGGTGGAAGGCTGTCGCCGGGCAGAAGTCGCCGACACGTCCGGAGCCATCCGCTGCTTCCGTCGGGCCCTGCGGATTCGACCGGACGATGCCGAAGCGCATTTCTATCTTGCCGATTCGCTGTATCGACTCGGCAAGCAGGAGGCGGCTCTTGAACGGTATCTGTGCGCAATCGAGCACGATTCGGAATATCTTGAAGCCTGGACACAAATCGGCTGCCTCTATGCCGAGTTGCGGAAATGGTCCGAGGCCATCGAAGCGTTCGACGCCGCGATCGAGATTCACCCCGCCTTCGCCGAGGCTCATCTGCACAAAGCCGAGACGCTCTACCAGATGCACCAGCCGGAAGACGCCATCCGTCACTGGCAGCTTTATCTCGAGAATGACGACCGCGGCCCGTGGGTCGAGCTGGCTTATCAACGCCTCGAACAATTCGGCGTGCCGATCAACGGCGAGTGATCGGATCGCGGATTCTTAAACTCCGATGCCAGCGTTTTCCTCGGTATTCTCAGCCGGTTGGAGGCCGGCCCGCCCTTCAGGCGGCTCGGCTGGTCACGGCGTTTCTTGGTGTCGTGACCGGGAGTTGGTGCTTGCGGAAGACTTCCAGACGGACGCGGCGGAAGACGTTCTGCATGTGCATCGCGTCGCGGAAGCGGCCCCGGGGGCGAGGATCGATCGAGCGTTCGAGGAACTGGACGAAGCCCGAAGTCACCCGTTTGCGGACTCGTGTAATCCCCGGTGCTGGCCAGTCGTACGGGTATTCCGGCCAGATTCCGCTCACCATCCGATAAATGATCAGCCCCAGTGAGAAGACATCGGAGCGGAACGACGGCTTGCCCATTGCCTGTTCAGGGGCCATGTAGCCAATTGTGCCCGTGCCCGCTCCGCGGACGGTCTTTTGGGCGATCTTGGCGATGCCGAAGTCGGTCAGCTTGAGGACGTTTCCGGGGAACATGAGCATGTTCTCCGGTTTGATATCGCAGTGAATAATCTTCTGCGAATGGGCATAGGCCGAGGCTTCGAGCATTTGAGAGGTCAGGTCGAGAATCGTCGCGATCGACATCCGGCTGCGCAGTCGCTCCGACAGCGTTTTCTCGCCGAGCGGATAGACGATGACAAACTGGTCATCGATGAAACTCGCATCCTTCAGGGCCAGAATATTCGGATGATCGAGCCGACTCAGCATCCGGACCTCGCGGCGGAAGTCGTTCAGACACTGGTCGTTCACGTACCCCGGATGCGGAGCTTTGAGCGCAACGCGGATCCCCTCGATCGTATCAAACGCCTGATAGACCGATGCGAAGCCGCCTTCAGCCAGCTTCCGCTCGATGCGATATTTCCCCAGCAGTTGTCGAGTTCTCAGCGTGGCGATGACATTGCTCCCAGTCAGAGTCCGTCAGGAGATTGCCGAGCCTCAGGGCGTCACCCAATCATCTCGGACTTAAGCCGTTCTTGCCCTCCGCGGCGATGATGGCTGCAACGATGCTGCGGAGTGAGCGCAAGGAATCGGTGGATTCGTCTCTGATGATTTATCGGACGAAGCGGAAAAGTCGCCTTAATGGAATCCGGGCCCGCGTTTGACACATTCGCTAAACGAGCGACATAATGAGTCGCTGATTCGTCCTGGCGAATTCGGGCTGATTCTGCGGCTTCGGTAAGCTGACACCGAGTCTGTCGAACGTACCGGTCAGTCCTGGATCGCAGGCGTTCCTGAACGGTAGAGGTTATTTCCGCAGCCGATGACTCACCTGCTGCAGAGTGACACTCGGTGAGAATTCCCCACCAGACGCACATCATTTTCCCAGCGCGGACACGTCATTCCATTGCGTCCGTGTGTCGTCCATGAGGATTAAAGGTCGTGAAGTTCTACGCACTCATTTTCACAATTGCCTTGCTGTTTTCAACGACTTTGCAGGCCGCGCCGCCAAATATCGTCATGATTATTTCCGACGACCAGGCATGGGGCGACTACAGCTTCATGGGCCACGAGCACATCAAGACTCCCAACCTCGACACGCTGGCCGCGAACTCGCTCACCTTCACCCGCGGCTACGTGCCCGACAGCCTCTGCCGGCCGTCGCTGGTGACCATGATCACCGGTCTGTATCCGCATCAGCATGGCGTCGTCGGGAACGATCCTCCCCCTCCGGCGGAACTGGCCGACAAGCCCAAGAGAGTCCAGTTTTCCTCACCGGAATATCTTGCCATTCGCAACAAGTACCTCGAGCATATCGACGACGATCCCAAGCTTCCCGAGATCCTCAAAGAGAAGGGATACGTCAGCCACCAATCCGGGAAATGGTGGGAAGGCAACTACACTCGCGGCGGATTCACCCACGGCATGACGCACGGCGATCGGACCAAAGGGGGCCGTCATGGCGATAATGGCCTGAAGATTGGTCGGCAGGGCAATAAAGAGGTTGAAGACTTCATCGACATGGCCGTCGAACAGGAGAAGCCGTTCTTTGTCTGGTACGCACCATTCCTGCCCCATACTCCCCACAACCCCCCGGAGCGGATTCTGCAAAAGTACCGTTCGAAGACCCCGCACGAATCGATCGCCAAGTATTGGGCGATGTGCGAATGGTTCGACGAATGCTGCGGCGAGCTGATCAACTACGTCGACGGAAAGGGCCTGGCCGACGAAACGATTTTCGTTTACGTCACCGACAACGGCTGGATCACCGAAGAAGATTCCAGCAAATACGCTCCGCGTTCCAAGCGGTCTCAGTACGAAGGCGGCACCCGGACGCCGATCATGGTCCGCTGGTCCGGCCATGTGACGCCCGACATGAACGAAACCGATCTGGCCAGTTCCATCGATCTGGTGCCGACGCTGCTTCACGCTGTCGGGCTTGAGGATCAGATTACGCCCGAGATGCAGGGGATCAATCTGCTGGATGCTGACGCGGTGACTGAACGAAAGCAGATCTATGGAGAGATCTTCGAGCACGACATCCAGCACATGACTGATCCGGTCGCCTCTCTCCGATTCCGCTGGATCATCGAAGGCGACTGGAAACTCATCGTTCCTCACGACGGTCGCGAACCGGACGCTGAAGTTGAGCTGTTCAACCTGTCGAAAGATCCGCATGAGAATAAGGATCTGGCCGACAAGAAGCCGGAGTTGGTGAAACGGCTCACCGAAGAACTCAACGACTGGTGGTCGGTCGAGTAGGGACCGATCGGAATCAGATGCCATGCCCACGCAAGAGTGGGCATGGCCATTTTCAGCAAAACGCTCGCCGGGTCTTTTCCCGCCGGGCGTTTTGAATATGATTACCCCTCCTGCAACCGCTGTTGCCGGTCCGTGCCGCCGTCTACCCCGGCGACGTCGTCGAGACGTCGAATGACCACGGTTTGTTTCTCTTGAGCGAACTGTTCTGCAGTCGCTTCCCGGTTCATGAGTTTGCTGATGAAAAACAAGAACGCCCGTTCCTTCAAAGCCGCCGCGTTGCAGATGTCCTGCAGCGATGACAAGCAGGCGAATATCGACAAAGCTGAGCAGCAGATTCGCGAAGCAGCCGCTGCTGGGGCGAATCTCATCTGCCTGCAGGAGCTGTTCCACGGGCTCTATCCCTGTCAGACGGAAGATCACGACCGCTTCGAAGAAGCCGAGCCGATCCCAGGGCCGATTACCGAGCACATGCAGGGACTGGCGAAAGAGCTCGGCATCGTCCTCGTCGTTTCAATGTTCGAACGCCGGGCGGCTGGCCTGTATCACAACACGGCGGTCGTCTTCGATGACGACGGCCGCCAGTGTGGCATTTACCGGAAGATGCACATTCCGGATGACCCGTTGTACTACGAGAAGTTCTACTTCACGCCGGGCGATCTTGGTTTCCGCAGCTTCGAAACGAGCCTGGGCCGCGTCGG
Source organism: Planctomycetaceae bacterium (assembly GCA_017795105.1). Lineage (GTDB taxonomy): Bacteria > Planctomycetota > Planctomycetia > Planctomycetales > Planctomycetaceae > Rubinisphaera. The sequence goes on along the minus strand of CP051247.1, from coordinate 1,279,755 downwards.
CGTGTGTGTCTGCTGGGACCAGTGGTTCCCGGAGGCGGCTCGCATGACGGCGCTGACCGGAGCCGAAGTTTTGGTCTACCCGACGGCCATCGGCTGGCATCCCAGCGAGAAGGAAGAGTTCGGAGCCAGCCAGTACTCGGCGTGGCAAACGATGATGCGGTCGCACTCGATCGCCAACGGGATTCATGTCGTCGCTCCGAACCGCGTGGGGATGGAAGGGGACATTCAGTTCTGGGGCGGATCATTCATCAGCGATCCGTACGGCAACGTCCTTTGCCAGGCGGCTCACGACAAAGAGCAGATTCTGTATGCCGATCTCGATCTGTCCCTCATGAACACGGCTCGCACGCACTGGCCGTTCCTGCGGGATCGGCGGATCGATGCTTACTCCGGCCTCTGCAAACGCTTCATCGATGAGACAACCAATGGCTGAGTCGACGACGCCTGCTGAACTCGGATATCGCTGGCCCGCCGAATGGGAGCCGCACGCCGGCACATGGCTGTCGTGGGCTCATAATCAGAATTCGTGGCCGGGAAAGTTTGAACCGGTCCCGGCAATCTTCGCCGAGTTCGCCCGACAGGTTGCGCGGTTCGAGCCGGTCAACATTCTGGCGACGGGCGATGTCCTCAAGCAGGCTCGCGAACTTCTCACAGGCTGCGAGAACATCCGCTTTCATGATGTCCCGACCAACGACTGCTGGATTCGTGACCACGGACCGTGGTTTCTCACGCACCCGGAACGGGGCTCGCTGCTCGTCGACTGGGAATACAACGCCTGGGGGGGCAAGTACCCTCCGTTCGATTCTGACAATGCCGTGCCGGATAAGGTCGCCCGCATCCTCGATCTGCCCACGATCAAGCCGGGGTTGATCATGGAAGGGGGAAGCGTCGAGAACAATGGGGCAGGGACTCTGCTCGTGACGAGCCAGTGTCTGCTCAATCCGAATCGCAATGCGGACAGCAGCCGCGAGGAGATCGAAGACGCGCTCTGCGAAATGACCGGAGCCGAGCAGGTTCTGTGGCTGTTCGACGCCGACGATGAATCGCTTGCCGGCGATGACACCGACGCTCACATCGACCAGCTGGCCCGCTTCGTCTCGCCGACGAAGATCCTGGCCATGTGGACCGATGACAAAGACGATCCGAATTATCCGCTGCTCAAGCAGATGCACGAGGAGCTGGCTGGTTTCCGCGATCTGGAAGATCGTCCCTTCGAGATCGTCAAACTCCCGCTGCCCGAACCAGTGATCTACGACGACCAACAACTCCCGGCATCCTACGCCAACTTCTACATCGGCAACGGCGTCGTGATCGTTCCGACCTTCCGCTGCGAACAGGACCAGACGGCCCTGCGAATCATCGGCGAAGCCTTCCCGGACCGCGAAATCATCAGCATCGATGCGGTCGATCTCGTCTGGGGCCTCGGAGCCTTCCACTGCGCCAGCATGCAACAGGCCGCTGGGTAAGTCGAGTAGCGGGTGCCATACCCACGCTCGCGCGGGCATGCGTCGGAAGACGTCGATGTGTGCCACTGGCTCTGCCAGTGCTTTCGCACGTCAACCCTCGGTGAAACCACGATTCACTTGGTGATGCCGGGAAATGCTGGGATACGCTTCGCTATCCCAGCCTACGGGCCGATGGTGACTCTCGTGGGTGCCATGCTTGCATCACGAAGCAGGGCAAGCATGCCGATCGACGGGGAATCAATGACAGCGTTGAAGGAACTCCGTGAACGGGATGGCACAGAGATTAATCTCTGTGTTGCAACGCAACAGGAGGCTTGTCTTCACGCTGCCGATCAGGTCTCAAGCAGTCTGCAATTGAAAATGGTTTGCTGCTCGCGCGGGGGCTCTTGGTCGTTTGCATTTACCGTTCGGCATCACCCTGCGATATCGTTCAGCAATCTACCCGCCGAAGTTCGCCGCGCCTTTTCCCAGCCGCTTGTCGCTCCGCGACTCAGAGATAAACCTCTGAGCCATCCCGTCAATCGACGATCCTCGGCCAGAGACTCGTAATTACCGGACGCTGCTGAGGCGGTCGCGGAGGTCGGAGGGGAGGGAGCCGAGCGAGATGCGAGCTTTGGCGAGTTGATTGACGACGCGGCGGTCGAGTGTTGTCGCGATATCGGTCGAGGGATCGGGATCCGGCTGTTTGCCCATCAGGTCGGCGTGCCAGTCTTCGAGGACGGAGACCGTGACGGCGTCGGGCACGCCATGCAGGGCGTAGACAACCTCTTCCATGATGGAGCGTTGAGCGTCGGTGTGTTCGGTGTAGATCGCGGCGATCTCCCGGAGCAGGTAGGCCCGATGCTGGCGCCAGTCGGTGACAAGAGGCTCGGCGTCGGTTGGTTTGCCGTTCTGCCATTGTTCGGCGACCTGGCGAATCACACCCGGCATTCCGGAACTCAGTTTTTCGACCAGTTCCGGGCGATCTTGCGGATCGGTGCTCTCAAGGGTTTCGTAGACGATCTGCTGCAGCTCCGGGCTGAAAAGTCCGGGAATCTTCTTGATGAGATCTTCGATCGAGTTGTCGACTACGGTTTCGCCGAATGGATTCTTGCCGGAATTGCCCCCGGAACTGATTGGAGAAACGTCGAACCCGTCATCGTCGTCGTGGTCATGATCGTGGCCATCGTGGTTGTCATGCAGGTCGAAGAAGTCCGGCCCTTTGTCGACAGGATGTTGCCGGCGGTGTTCGGCCATCGATTCCCGATCAAACCCATCCATGTAGGGCTCAAGCAGGGCATCCAGTTCCGCGGGCATCACCGGGTGGATCTGTTCGAAGAGAACGGCTGAGGCGTAGCCGGAGTTCGAGTGAATCACCAGTTCCCGTGACTGCTCGGAAAGCGTGAACAGGAAGAAGGTGGCGACCAGGCAGATTACGGCTCCTTTGATGCCGCCGAAGATAGCTCCGAGATGCCGGTCATAGTCTTCAAATTTCGCCTTCTCCAGCCCGGCCTGAATCGACCGAGCCATCGCAAAGGCGAAGAAAGACCCGACTATATAGAGCCCGAGGATAGCGACCCAGCGGCTGAGCGGGGGTTCGAGGCCTGTCATTGGTGCGACAGCGATCGAGACCGTTTCTGCAAAGACAAAGCAGAGAACGATTCCGGCGATCGAAGCGAGTTGCCACACGAAACCCTTTGCCATGCCTCGCCAGACCGAGAGCGCGAGAATGACCAGGCAAACGATATCGTACCACATCAGCAGCATCCTTGCAGAAGAAGTGTCCAGCCCGAACGGATTGTCGCGAGAGTATAAACGTGTCCAATTTTCACGAAAAGGCGAGTTTTTTTCTCACGAATGAGGGGGCGAGAATCGCTTACAGATCGGGGTTGAACGTCCGGCGTCGCGGTTCGGTCGTTCGAGGGGCTGTTTCAGTGTTTTGAGCATTGGTCTGAGTGGCCGGCATGACGACCGTGCCGTCGAGCAGGACCTGGCTGCTCTCGGTAATCAGCTCATCTTCGCTCTGGAACGGACCGGCGACGTAAGAGCGTGAATCACCAATCGAGCCGAGCAGTTCCACCTCGATGTCGCGCACCAGATTGTCTCGCAGCACCTGAACGAGCCGCGAACCCGTTTCCGAGTTCTTGAGAGCCGTATTCGGGACTTCGATCACCGCCTGACGGGGAACGATTTCTGAGTAGACGGTCTGACCGTCTTCATAACGACGATCCTTGTTATCGATGACCACGACGGCGATCGCAGCCGTATCGATCAGCTGGCGAAGAGCCTGCCATTCGTTGGTGAGAGGCAGAACGGTCTGCACCTTACCTTCGGCCACGCCATTATCGAGCTGGATCTCGAGCGTGTCCCCCTGTTTCACTTTCTGGCGGTCCACGGGAATTCGAGCACTCAGTTCCGAGGAATCCCGGAGCACCATCAGCAGATCGCCTTCGTTCACAAAGGTGCCGACGGTGACAGCGACATTCAGGATTTCTCCTGCGAACGGGGCCCGAATCGAGGTATTGTCGAAGTTGAGCTGGGCCAGATCGAGATCGGCTTCGGCGACATCGAGTTCCGCTTCCGCCAGATCGAGATTGGCCTGCGATTGCGGACCCGACTGACCACGAGCCAGATCGCGGCGGATCGTGGCGACTTTCAGATTTGCCTTGGCCCGTTCGAGCTGCTTGATCGCCTTGGCCGATTCAATCCGCAGGACTTCTTCCTGAGCACTGACTTTGCCACCCGGCTTGACACGAATGTTCTGAACGATGCCCTCATTGAGCGAGCGGATGTCGAGTTGACGCGTGGGAGCCAGGCTGATGGGGACGCGAAACTTGTCCGGGGAGATGGGGGAAATTGCTTCACGCTTGATGATCAGCTGAGTACCGCTCGGCTGAGCGTTCGGATCGGGCCGCTGTGCCTGAGCGTCGGAATTGGTCGTGCAGAGCAGTCCCAGACTACAAACCGTCAACAGCAGGGCGGAACGAGAACGCTTTGGCAGAAACAGCATCAATAACTCTCCGGATGAGGAACTCACCAGGTCAGGGACCGAGAAAGGTGAAAGCGTAGTCAGAAGATCATCGCTAGAAAACAGTTTGGCAAATCTTAACAGAATTTCCATGTCTGGCGATGTTCCGACTGAGATTGGACGGAAATCCACCTGGTCTCCGCCTGGGGGAGAACTTACGCCAACTCGGTTTTCAGAGCGTGAAGCAGGTGGTCGATATCGTCCTGCGTATTGTAGAGGTGGCAGGAGACCCGAATGTGCATGCGATGATTCCATTTGATGACCGGGATCTCGATGCCATGCTTCTGCCAGAGGTTCTCCTGCAGGGGATGCGGTTTCCCGGTCCATGTGTCCGGAACATCGACGGTTTCCGGGAGCGGTACGGTCACCATGGAGCCGTACCAATGGTTCGAATCTTCTGACAGCGGAGCTGTTCCCAGCTGTTCGAGCAATTGTCGACGTGCTCCGGAGGCCAGGTCGTGGGTTTCCTTTCGGAACTGCTCGACGCCGTACTCGTGAAGAAAGTCGAGAGCCGCCGAGATGCTGAGAAACGAGGCGGGATCGTCGGTGCCGAGCCAGAGATACTCATCCTGCCACGTACGCGGCCGTCCGTAGGGCGTTCCGCCCCAGCTGACGATGGGCGGATCGAGCTTGTGCTGCCAGCGGGGATGCACATACAGAAAGCCGCTGCCGAACCCGGCCGACAGCCATTTGTGACAGCTGACTGTGTAGAAGTCGCAGCCGAGCTGCTGCAGCCGCAACGGACGCATCGCGATCGCGTGCGGGCCGTCGATGCAGACGGGAATCTTCTGCATGCGAGCCCGTTTGCAGATTTGTTCGACCGGAAGAACCAGAGCCGTCGACGAGGTCACATGACTGATCACGATGAGTTTCGTGCGATCCGTCACTCGCTCGAAGATGGCATCGACAATCGCGTTGGCGTCTTCGAATACTGCCGGCAGGGAGGCGATAGTGATCTTTGCTCCGGCAGCCGAGGTTCGTTTCTGCCAGAGACGCTGCACGGCTCCGTATTCATGATCGGTCAGCAGGATTTCGTCGTTCTCGGCGAGAGGCAGCGAATTGGCGACGATATTCATTCCCACGGTCGCATTGCGGACCGGGACCAGATCGGTTGCTCGGGCACCGACGAATTCACCGAGCTGCTGCAGCGTATTGTCGATGAACGTTTCCCGGTCGCGGACGAGAAACTCCATCGGATTGGCTTCGAGCTTTTGCATCCACTCGCGTTGAGCCTGCTGGACCGGAAGCGGAGACGGGCCGAACGAGCCGTGATTGAGGTACGTGACCTTCGGGGCGAGAGTCCAGAGTGATTTCATAAGTGGCAGGGCTGAGAGGGAGGGCGAAGAAGAATCAGACAGTTCTGCGTATCTTCGCTCCCCGAGGCGGTCAGCGTCAAACTCACCGCCGCCTCAGACCTGGTTACGGGCGAAACTCGATCGTCCCCTGATAACGATATTCGGAATCGAGGCTGTTCCCGCTTCGCAGATGAACGCGATTGATGCGGAAGTTCGAATTGACCGTCATTCCCGGGTAGTTGTACTTCGTCGGCAGCCGATAGGCCGACCGGTAATAGGGCTCCGGCGTGATGGCAGCCGTCTCCGGCGTCAGTTCATGGCTGTAGTACGATCGCTGGAAGGCCCAGTTTTCAGCCTGAGCAGACGCGGAGCAGAGAAGAATCAGAATGATCGCCAGCAGAACACCCTGAGGCGTGAGTGATTGGCGGTTAGAGTCTCTCATCGTTCGTCACCGTTTGAGTTCCATCGGCAGCGAGGCGATGTTGCCGAGTTGCAACATCGAGGCGGCCCATGTTGCGAGTTCGCATCAATTCAGGCGAAAACTCGCAGGATCAGGTACGAAAGAGAGATAAAGCAACGGCAATGCCGATCACCGCGAAATGTCCGCCAGCTGATCAGCGGTGGTCGGGATCCACCGTTTTAGCAAGCTCTCGTAGGAGGCGTTTCGACGCACCTTCTCAACGCGAGACGAGTCAGTCTGCTGGTGAAGCGATTCCCCTGCAATGTCAAAGGGAGTCGTAGCGGTCGGCGGAAAGGCTGGCATTGATGGGGCGGGTCTGTGTTCCGATGGTGCGTCGAGACGCACCCGACTTGACATCGTTCGGGAAACTACGGCAGGAGGCCGGTGGTTTCGTCGTAGCCGCACATAAGATTGAAGTTCTGCACGGCGACGCCCGAGGCTCCCTTGATGAGATTATCGAGCACGGAGAAGACCTGAACCACGCCGCGAGAGGCCCGCACGGTGATGTCGCAGAAGTTGGTGTAGGTCACGTCCTTCGTGCGCGGCAGGTTTTCCGTGATGCGAACGAAGGGCTGGTCGGCGTAGAACGAGCGGTAGACTTCGAGCAGATCGCTTTCCGAGACCTCTGTCGCGGCTCGGGCATAGATCGAACATTGCAGGCCGCGGTCCATCGGAATCAGGTGCGGCGTGAAGACGACTTCGACTTCTTTGCCGCTGACGTCCGACAGCACCTGATCGATCTCCGGCGTGTGTCGGTGATTGCCGACCGAATAGGCCATCACACTCTCGTTACATTCCGGATAGAGCGTGGTCATCTTTGGCGTGCGCCCTGCGCCCGAGACGCCGCTTTTCCCATCGATGCAGATTCCGTTCGGTTCAATCAGCCCTTCACAGAGCAGGGGAGCGAGGCCGAGAATGGATGTGCTGGTGTAGCAGCCGGGGTTGGCGATGAGATCGTGGCCGGCAATCTGGCTGCGATAAAGCTCCGGCAAACCATACACACAGGTGCCGAGGCGGGTCGGGTCGGTATGCACATGACCGTACCATTGTTCATAAACCTGCGGGTCGATGAGGCGGTAATCGGCACTCAAATCGACAACTTTGACCCCCTCGGCCAGCAGACTCGGAATGGCTTCCATGCTTGCGGTATGGGGGAGGCAGGTGAAAGCAACGTCCGCTTTCTGAGCGACGTCGCGGGCGTCGAGCAGCGTGCAGGCCAGATCGATGCGGCTTCGAAGCGACGGATGAATATCGCTGAGCCTGGGGGAATCCGTCTGTCGGGTCGTGGCGACCGTGATCTCGACATTGGGATGCCTGAGCAGGATCAGAATCAGTTCGAGAGCGGTATAGCCGGTCGCGCCGATGATGGCGACGCGGGTTTTCGATGCGGAGGGAGGCATTCGCGAAACTTTGCACGCAGGAGGGTCAGCTGTCTGATTAGTCGGGGCTCGACTCTATGTCAGACACGCCGGCGTTGCAAGCCGTTCGCCTGTTCCCGGTGGTTAGAGCAGTTTACTTTATGGTGTAACCGTTCCGTCCGCGAAAGATACAGCGTTTCAGGCCAATCAACGCTCATTCGCGGACATACGGTAGAGCGATCCGCTCTAGGAATTCATCCGGGCGCTATTGACCTTCTGCCGCATCATTTCGTGAGTGCGGGCGGCCTCGGCTTCGGTCAGCAGCGACTCGCAGCGGGTTTCGAAGTTCGGCGAAATGTGCCAGCGGGAGAGGACATCGAACATCGCCTCGGCGCGAGCGGTGTCGAAACCGAACTTCTCTTTGAGGCGATTGGCTTCTTCGGGCGGCAGGTCGGAGAACTGACCGATCAGCAGAAAATCGCCATCGTTGGAGAGCTTCAGGTGCATACTCCGCAGTTCGGTGGCGAGAGCCTGATTCACTTCGGCTTCTGCTTCCAGCGGGCCGCGGCCGAGCATACGCTTCACGACATCCGGCTCTTCTTCGCAGACTCGAGCCGCCAGTTCGCAAGCCGAGTAAACCACGGCTTCATCGACAAGTGTCGCTTCGAACGTGTCCGGGCTGATGTGCTTCCACCAAGTGGTCGCCAGGATGTCCATCTGGACATGCGGCGGGACGGCCTTCAGAAACGGGACCTCGGTCAGGAAGCCGAAGCCGGTATCTTCCAGCGAGTCGAACTGCAGGGTCCAGGAAACACGTTCCATTGTATCGAGCATCGCCACTCGGAAAGCGATGTAGCTGAGGAACGTCTGCGGCAGGGTGTCTTTTGCGATGGTGATCATGCTGCGCATCGTCCCACCGCGCTCGGGCAGTCGCAAGAGCGAACTTGAGGATATTTGGAGAAAACGTTGTCGCCTTTCGTCAACGGATCGAACCATTCCCCAGAATGTTAATCTCGCTGAATTTTGCCTGAATTACGCCAGCGATTCAGTTTGCCAAACGAGGAATTGTCGGAATCGCGGCGAGGGTGAAGACGACTTCTGAACATGTCGACAGATGCGTCCACGCGGTAGGGCCGGAGTCTGGCTAACGCTTGAATCGCCGCCAGTGTGGCACAGACCTTCCTGCCTGTGCGAGAGTGGATGTTCCTCTCTTCCGCCCCTTCTCTGCTTGTCCACAGACAGGAATGTCTGTGCCACTGACTGAGGGTGACGAGAGCGGTTGATGTAATCGCATCAAGTTCCCTCGCCCCCGTGGGGGAGAGGGTTAGGGTGAGGGGGAAGTGCGGGTGACATGCTTCACAGGCCGCTGATTCTCTTCAGAAAATGAGCGTCGCTGGTTCATCGCCCCCTCATCCACCCTTCGGGCCTTCTGACTCTGGCAGAGGAATCAGGCCGCTCCCCCTGATGGGGGCGAAGGGACAGGCCTGATTATCGCTAGGCATGCGGTATCTCATATTGGGAACAACGATACGAGGCGGGAGCCGGCCCTACGGTGGTGGACCATCGTTGGGGGATCAATTGCCTTCCTGGATGCGATTGACATCGCCGTCGATGGCGACGAGGAGGGCGCCGATTTTTTCGTAGAGACGTTCGGAAAAGCGGTTGTCGTCGATGATCTCGGCGGCCTGCTGGCGGACGGTCATGTCGGTCAGCGATTCCGGGTCGCTGCCGGCTTCCTGGAGCTTTCGGCTGAGGTTGCGGGTTTTCGGGATGAAGCCGTTGTCGAGGTGGTCGATCAGTTCCCGCATCAGTCGATCCGCTTCGCTCAGCTTTTCGCGAAGCGTCATTTTCTCGATGGAATCGTTCATCGTCACTCTCACGAAAAGAATCGGGGCCGCCAGGTGGACAGTAGCAGCTTCGAAGGGCTCTGCGAAGACAGGTCCGCTTCGATTCACGCTTTCTTTATGATGAATCGAGCGAAAGCGTTCTGTCAAATCCTTACCCGAGGATTTCGCGTTTTCGTGTGACGTAATCCCAGACCACGAATCGGTCGAGATCGTCGCCAGCGGTGAAGATCACGCGGCCTTTCGTGGTCTCGGCCAGCTTGCGGGCGAAGTGGATGTCCTCTTCCGTCTGCGACCAGCTCGGCACGAGGAAGATATTGATCGTAATCCCCTCCCGCTGGCAGAGCATCGCTTCGCGGAACGTGAATTCTTCCGTTCGTTCATGCGGCGGATAGAGCAGATAGAGCCAGCTCTCTTCGAAGTGAGCTGTCGGCAGGCCATCGGTGATGACGATGACCTGCCGGTTGGGCGTGTCCTGAGTTGCGAGATATCGCCGCGCAGTCTGCAGGCCGTGCTGGATGTTGGTGAAGTGCGGCGGGATCATCGGCTCGCTCACGTCGGTCCGGCTCATATCGACCTTGAGCTGAACAACCGGATCGGAAATCGTGACCGGCTTGGGGAGCAGGTTGATGATCTCGCCGCGAGGGACCGGCTTGGCGAACGAGGCCATCTCGACGAACTGCAGATAGTCGCCGGGATACTCTTTGCGAATCAGACCATCGAGGGCGAGGGCCATCCGCTTCACGTTGATGTACTGGCCGTTGTAGCGCGTGGAGCCGGAGAGGTCCATCACGACGACCGTCGCGCACTTCGGGCTGTTCCGGGTGCGATGCACTTCGATGTCGTCGTTGCGGAACTTCAGCGGCTGCGAAGAAGCATCGCGGAGCAACATGTTGATGATCGACTGCGGCATGTCCATATGCGTGAGTGAATCGCCGAATTCGTACGTCTTTGTCTGCTGCATTTCGACGGAGCCTTCGCCGACGATCGGACCCTGATGCCGCCCGGTGCGGGAGGCCTGCAGCTGCGAGAAGATGCGTGAGAGCAGCTTGCTCTGAAAGATGCGGTACGCTTCCGGTGTGAGTTGAAAGGCTCCACTGGCATCGAGGTCGAGCCCCTGACGTTCGGCCATTTCGCGCAGATAGTCTTCGATCTGCTGCTGCATCTTCTGCAGCTCTTCCATTTGTGCGGAGTCGGCGAACTCCTGCAGTTCCTCCATGTCGATCACGCCGATCGTGGCGTTCTCCATCGCTTCCTGCACTTGGTCGAGCAGCTCGTCGATCTTCTCCAGCAGTTCTTTAATCTCGAGAGCTTCGGGAATCGTCATCGACTCGCGGCCGGTGAACTCGTACTTCGCGGCGAGTTCGTCAACCTGATACTTGTCGCCCATCACCTGCATCACCTGCAGAAGATGATGCGCGAACGGGCTGTGGTCATCGTCGTTGGCGTACCACAGACGTTCCAGATCGTAGATCTGTTCGTAGTGAATCGCCTGGCGGTAGCGATCGGCCAGTTTCTTCGGCGGCTTCATCTCGCGGCTCTTCTGCACGAGTTGCTTCGCGGCCAGATTCTGAACGGTATCGGTTTCGTATTTCTCAAGAATCTTGCGTTTGCGTTCTTCGAGCATCGCCCGAATCGCATCGAGGCTCGGGCCAAACCCCTGGATCTGGCTCGGGTCGATCTTCACCGCTTTGGCGAGTTCGGCCGGGGTCAGCTTGCGGAACTTGCCGAACATCAGCGAGTGTTCAAACGCCGAGGAGACCATGTCCGGCGGCGGCTGCGTCGGGCTGGGGAGATTGACGGGATCGTATTTCTGGTACGTGTGAATGACGCCGCCGTGCGATTTTGGAGAAGGCATTCCAGGCAACTCTCTTTCCCGATCTCTGATCCCGTACATCAAGTCAAACGCGGTGAGAACGGCAAGCCGGGGCGGTCCCGTTTGTGCTCGCGGTCCTTATGGTCGTATTATAGGCGAAACCCGTCAGCGTCTACCGGAGGAACTTTGAAACATGCGATGGACACCCCGACTGCTCACTTTGGCCGCTCTTCTGACTTTTGTCATTCCGACCGTTTCCACAGCCGCTGAACCGACTGGCGGATGGAAGCCTTCATCGGAACTTGGGGAGAAACTTTCAAAGCGCTCGACCGATCGGAATGGCGGGCGGACGTTTATCGGCAGCGAACAGCAGGTCCCTGACTACACACTCCCAGAATTGCTCAAAACCGAGGACGGCGAGAGTGTCGAGACCGCCAAAGCCTGGGAGAACGTTCGTCGTCCGGAAGTGCTCGAACTGTTCCGGAAACACGTCTACGGCCGTGCTCCCGTGGGCCGTCCCGAGAACATGACGTTCGACGTTTATGATGTTGATCGCACAGCAATGGACGGCACGGCAACGCGGAAACAGGTGAAAATCACCTTCGAGAATCGCGGCAAATCTCTTTCGGTGAACGTCGTGATGTTCGTGCCAAACGATCGTCAGGGACCGGTTCCCGCCTTCCTGCTGATTTGCAACCGCGACCGGGAGAACATCGATCCAACGCGAAAGAATAAAGTGGAATACTGGCCGGCCGAGGAGATCGTTGCTCGCGGATACGCCGCGGTCGCCTTCTTCAATGGTGAGGTCGATCCCGATCATTTCGACGAATTCAAGAACGGAATCCACGGGCTTTACGACAGTGAAAAGGGACGCAGCGACGACTCCTGGGCCACTCTGGCCGCCTGGGCATGGGGAGCGAGTCGCGTGCTTGATTATCTGGAGACTGATGATTCGATCGATGCGAAGCACGTGGGCGTGGTTGGACACTCCCGTGGCGGCAAGACATCGCTCTGGGCGGGAGCATCCGACGAGCGGTTTGCGATGGTCGTTTCCAACAACTCCGGATGCGGCGGGGCGGCTCTCTCGATGCGACAGTTCGGAGAAACCGTCGGCCAGATCAATCGGGCTTTCCCGCACTGGTTCTGCGATAACTTCTCGAAGTACAACGAGAACGAACAGAACCTGCCGGTTGACCAGCACATGCTGATCGCTCTCTCTGCACCACGGCTCGTATATGTGACAAGCTCCGATGAAGACCTGTGGGCCGATCCGTACGGTGAGTTTCTGTCCGCGAAACACGCTTCACCAGTCTGGAAACTGTTCGGCAAGACCGGACTGGGAGCCGAGGAAATGCCCGCCTTGAACGAACCGATTCAGCAGGGTTCCATCGGTTACCACATCCGCAGCGGCGGACATGGGCTGACCCTCTATGACTGGCAGCAGTTCATGAACTTCGCCGACAAGCACTGGAAGAAGTAGGCGCGGGAGTGGACTGGGGGGGGGCCGGCCATGGGTAGCCCCGGTTGATTCAACCGGGGTGGCGAAAGCCACAGCAGGTCTCGTTGAGGGTTGCGAGTGGGAATCGGTCCTGAGTCGCGAGAATCAGGATCTCTTGCTAGTTACCATCCGAAAGTACTTACTCGCCGTGAAGTTCCCTCGCCCCCCTGGGGGAGAGGGTTAGGGTGAGGGGGAAATGCGGGTGACATGCTCCACGGGCCGTTGATTCCCATTTGCATGGAACATCGCTGGTTGATCGCCCCCTCATCCGCCCTTCGGGCACCTTCTCCCCCTAAAGGGGGCGAAGGGACAGGTCTGATCGATCCTTCGAAGAGTCCACACGCTCTTGGCAATCAACGTGCAGAACACTAATGCCTTCTGCCGCCGCTACAAGAACTATTCGATTTCGTACGTCATTCGACCATGATGCTGGGAGCGGCTGATGCGATCCGTGGCGTGCAGGCCGGCGAGGACGAATTCGACGCAGGAGGCACGCACGGCCGGATCTTCGGCCGCGTTGAGTTCGAAGGCTTTCTCCCAGACAGGCGGCACGCGCTGCAGACGATCTGCATAGTCGCTGGAGGGAAGCAGGTCGCCAACTTCGATTTTCACGCCGCGTGAGAAGATGTGGGAGATCTCATCGAGGCCGTGCTTGTCGACGTATTCGTCGAAGATGACGCGGATGGCTTCCGCGATAATCGCTTCGAGAACCTGCGTTTCCCTCATCTGATGGCTGCCCATCAGATCGAGTTCCAGCTTGCCGAGTGAGGACGCATACAGATGCCCCAAATCGCTGATGCGAGGGACGGCTGGCGATTCATTCAGCAGCACAGCGCGGCGACGGGCACTGGCGATCATCGTCTTGTAGTTGGCGTTGGAGAACCGGGCGGAGACGCCGGAGTCCTGGTCGATGTACTTCGACTTCCGGGCCTGAACGGTGATCTGTTCGATGATCTCCCGCATGAAGTACGGGACGACGACCGGGAACTGATCGTTCTCGACATCGCCTGCTTCCTGCTGCGTAATCTGGATCCCGAGATCGCGTTCGCGCGGATAGTGCGTCTGGATCAACGCTCCGATGCGGTCCTTCAGCTGCGGAATCACTTTTCCACTGCGGTTGTATGTGGCCGGGTTGGCGGAGAACAGGATGAGGATGTCGAGATCGAACTTGATGGGATAGCCGCGAATCTGGACGTCACGTTCTTCAAGAATGTTGAACAGACCGACCTGCACGAGTTCATCGAGTTCGGGGAGTTCGTTCATGGCGAAGATGCCGCGATGCATGCGGGGGATGAGCCCGAAATGCAAAGCCGCTTCGGTCGACATGCTCACGCCGCCAATCAGTTTGGAGGGATCGATTTCGCCAATGACGTCCGCGAATTTGGTCCCGGGAGCGAGTCGTTCGGCGTAACGTTCTTCGCGGGGCCACCAGGCAATCTTCACGTCAGCCGGATCGGTCTCGGCAATGTAGCGTTTTCCTGCCGCGGAGATCGGATGATACGGATCGTCGTGGACCGGGATGTCGGGGTGATCGAGATACGGAATATGCGGGTCGAGAAAGCGGACGAGCGATCGCATCAGGCGGCTTTTGGCCTGTCCTTTTTCACCCAGAAAGAGCATGTCGTGAGCGGCCAGCAGGGCGATGCTGATCTCAGGAATGACCGTGCTTTCGTAGCCAATGATGCCGGGGAACAGTTCGTCGCCGGCGGCGAGGGCCTTCAGAAAGTTGGACTGAATCTCTTCTTTAACGGATCGGGACTTCCACCCACTTTCGCGAAGTTCCTGGAGCGTCTGGGCGAGTTGAGTCATAGAGGCTTTCCGTGCTGTGTCTGGGGATATTCGAATGCGAACCGGGCGGGCCATGTTCGTCATGCAGGGCGGGATGAACCTACGTCACATTATTGCGGACGATCTCTGCTCGCCAACCCGTCCTGTCGGAATCAGATGCGTTCAGGCAAACTCGAACCCGGAATCGTGAAAGAGCCAGATTTCACGGAACTTCGTGCCCGTTCGTCAGTTTGATCAACAGAAGCGCCGGTTCATCGTTCGACTTGGGGAGGGGGAAGTTATGACGGGATGGTCACGTTCGTGGGGTTGGAATTCGTGTCTGCTTTCGCTGTGTTTCGCAGCTTGTGCTCCCGTCCAGGCTGGCGACTGGGCCCGGTTTCGCGGCCCGAACGGCTCTGGAATTCCCGCCGACAGCGAGCCCGTCCCGACCGAATGGAGCCCCTCTAAAAATGTGCAGTGGCGAACGGAACTGCCGGGCGCAGGCGTGTCCTCTCCAATTGTCGTCGGGGATCGGGTTTTCGTGACCTGCTACTCCGGTTACGGCCTGAACCGGCAGGAGCCGGGAAATATTGAGGATCTGAAGCGACATCTGGTTTGTGTCGATCGGAACAGCGGGAAAGTTCTCTGGGAAAAAACGGTTGCCGCGACGATGCCCGAAGATCCTTACACCGGCATGGGAGTTCCGGCTCACGGATACGCCTCTCATACACCCGTCTCCGATGGCAAAGCCGTCTACGTATTCTTCGGCAAGTCGGGCGCTCTCGCGTTCGACATGGATGGCAGCCAGAAGTGGCAGAGAACTCTGGGAGCGGAATCGGATCCCAAACGCTGGGGGTCGGCTTCGAGTCCGATTCTCACAGACGACCTGCTCGTGGTGACGGCTGGTCCGGAAAGCCGAGCCGTGTATGGGCTGGATGTGAAGACCGGGAAAGAACTCTGGAAAGCCGAGTCGTCCGGACTGGGTGACGTCTGGGGAACGCCGATCCTGACCGAAGGGAAAGACGGCCGGACTGATATCGTCATCGGGGCTCCGTATGAAGTCTGGGGCATCAACTCGGCGACGGGCAAACTCAGCTGGTTCTGTGAAGCGATTCCGAGTGACTCTTACAGCTCGAGCGTGGTCCTGGCTCAGAATACGATCTTCGGAATCACCGGACGGGAAGGGGGCTCGATCGCCATCAAGGCGGGCGGCTATGGCGACATCTCCGAGTCGCACGTGCTGTGGACGGGACGCGATCGCAGTCGCTATGGAACGCCGGTCATTCAGGAGAATCGGCTCTATTATGTGAGCAGCGGAATCGCGACCTGTCTGGATGCGACAACTGGTGAAGAGGTTTATCGAGCCCGGCTCGAAGGGGGAGCCGATGCAGCTCCAGCGGCCTCCGGATTCGGATTCGGTCGAGGTCGGGGCGGTGATTACTCCTCGCCGGTTCTGGCCGACGGCAAAGTGTTCTATGTTGCCGAGAGCGGAGTCACGTATGTCCTGAAGGCGGGCGATCAATTCGAACAACTCGCCGCCAATCGCGTGACGGAAGCCGACGAGAAATTCGCAGCGACGCCGGCGATCAGCAACGGAAACCTGTTTATCCGCTCGGATAAAGCTCTTTACTGCATCAGCGAATAGTCCGGCCCATCATCGCGGTGGTCGGCCGGGTGGCGGACCACCGGGCCCGGGAGGAGGACCAGGACGTCCGCCGGGTCCACGCCCGCGACCTCCCTGTGGAGGTCCGCGATGACTGAAGTCTTCGGACGGGGTGCCGCGAAAGTTCCGCGGGATCACGGGCCAGTCTTCTGTCAGGAAGTAAGCGTAGGTTCCGTCCGGAAACTCGGGCGTCACGGTTTGGCGCCCATTGCATTCATCCAGATCGCCCGAGCCTTCCACGAATTCGTAGTCGGCAACGAAGGTTCCGTCGTACTTGCCGCCCGGTGCATCTCCGCCCGGGCGGTTTCCCTTCTTGAGCTGGTAACTGGAAGTCAGCTTCACAATGTCCGAATCGAGATCCTCGGCGTCAGCGGAACCGTACACGGCGTAGATCGGGAAGCCATCGGCCGCCCAGCCAATGAGCGGCGAATGCTTATCGGGACTCATTTTCACGCTGTCGAGCAAGCCCGAAGGAAGTCCGTGATAATGGTACTTGCCATTCGGCTGGACGTGAGCGTGGGAGAAGTCGAGACCGAGGTTGATGGCCCCGGAGAGTGGTTCGTACTGCCAGCCGGGTGCACCCGCGTAGAACTCAGCCGCCCCTGGATCGAAGGGGACGCCATTGATCGCGATCCCGAACATGCCCTGTAGCGGCGTCATTTTAACGGAAGCACGCGGATTGGCCGGAATGCGGAAAGCGTGCGACTGGGCAGAGATCGGATTCGGGTTGCCACGATTCGGAAACCGTCCCGTTCGATGATTCGGGATTCCGTTCGCACGGATGACTCGCTCATCGCCGACGATCTCGATCGAGACGCGACTCCGGACATCGGGATTGGATGTGGCCGGAATTAACCGCAGTTCTCCCTTCTCAGTGACCCGGTGCAATCCGCGATGGGGCGGTTGTGCCACCAGGGCCAGCGTGAGTGTTCCGATCGCGAACACGCCGCCAGCAATCAGCGAAGACTTCTTCATCGAGAAACTCCAAGTGCAGACATCACCCTTCCGACGACTGATGAGGTTTCGTCAGTCTCACCCCTGCATCCTACCGGCTGGCGATACTCATTTCATCATCGAGTTTTCCGTGCGACGGCGGGGTCTCTGCAGCAGACGCATCTCAGGGCAGCGATCGATTCGCAACGAAATGGTGAGCATGGCGCGGAGTTGAGAACTCGTCTTTGATTCGCGCGTGAAAAAAACGGGCAGAGTTCGGAATACTCTGCCCGTCGATCTGACATACTAGAGCGGATCGCTCTACCGTATGTCCGCGAACGAGCGTTGATTGGCCTGAAACGCTGTATCTTTCGTGGACGGAACGGTTACACCTTAATGGAAACCGCTCGAACAGACGTGGCAGGGAACTACTTGACGGCAGTCAACTCCTGTTTCGGTCCAAAGAACTCGAAGTGCAGTTGGCTGTCGGGCACGCCCTGTTGCATCAACCCTGCGTACAGACTGGCCATGAACGGTTTCGGGCCGCAGAAGTAGTACTCGGCATTCTCCGCATTCACGGTCTCCCTGATGAACTTTCCATCGAAGCGGCCGATGCTGTCGCAGTCTCCGTTCTGCAGATCGTTGTCTTGAGCCGTCTCGTAGCGGATGTGGACATGCACGTTCGGAGACGTTCCTGCAATGTTGCGAAGCTCGTGTCCAAGAGCGTGCTGCGCTTTGTTGCGAGCGGCCTGGAAAACGTGAATTGGCGCATCGACATTGCGGTGGCTCATGCACTTCAGCATCGACATCAGAGGAGTGATGCCGATCCCGCCGGCGATCAGCACGAGCGGCCGGCCGTCTTCGTGTTCCGGGGAAATGCAGAATTCACCGCACGGGGGGCCGATCTCCAGTGTATCGCCGACGTGGACGTGATCGTGCAGGTAATTCGAGATGACGCCGGGCGATGTCTCCGGCACAGGACTCGGTTCCCGTTTCACACTGATGCGGAAGTAGTCGAGCCCGGGGCGATCCGACAGAGAATAATTTCGGGGCGAGGTCGGAATCGTCGGGTGATCGATTCGAACGGTCAGATATTGTCCCGCTTTGTAATACGGCAACGGCTGCCCGTCCTTAGGTTTCAGGTAGAATGAGGTCACGATCTCACTCTCGGGAACCTTATCGAAGACGATGAATTCGCGGTAGCCGTTCCATCCGCCTGGCAGGCTGGCCTGATCACGGTAAATCTCGGCTTCGCGCTGGATGAAGATCTCGGCGAGGAATCCGTAAGCTTCGCCCCAGGCGGCGAGAACTTCGTTCGTTGCGGCCTCTCCCAGAACATCTTTGATGGCCGCCAGCAGGTTTTCGCCCACAATCGGATAGTGTTCGGGCTGAATCCCCAGCGAGCAGTGCTTCTGAGCGATCAGTTCGACTGCCGGTCCGAGGGCCTGAAGGTTCTCGATATTCACCGCGTAGGCAATAATCGCTCCAGCGAGTGCCTTCTGCTGAGTGCCGGCCTGCTGGTGAGCCTGATTAAAGTAGGCTTTCACTTCCGGATTGGCGGTAAACATCCGTTGATAAAAGTGGCGGGTGATCGTTTCTGCATGTTCGGCAACCGCCGGAGCGGTGGCTTTGACGATCTCAATAGTCTGAGGAGTGAGCATGGATGAGCACCTTGCGAAACGGGGTGAGTTCCAGCGAGGAAGTGGTTTTCCTCATGAAAACAGGTGAGGCTGGAATTATACACCAGTTGGTGTATAATTCAAATCGAGTTTTGAGAGGATGTTGTCATGTTGCCGAAAACAGCGGAATATGCCCTGCGGGTCATGGCCGATCTGGCAGTCGAGAGCGATCAGGCTCGGGCCGCCAACGGGATTGCCGAGCAGACGAAAGTTCCGCGACGTTACCTCAACAAGGTGCTGAAAGATCTTGTCGACGCGGGGCTGGTTCATTCCCGCACCGGGCCGGGGGGAGGCTATTCCCTGGCCGAGTCGCCGGAGACAATCTCGATCCTGGATGTGGTTAATGCCGTGTCGCCACTGGAGCGAATTCGGCACTGTCCGCTGGGGCTTAAGTCGCATACGAGTCTTTGTCCGTTGCACGCCGAACTCGACAAGGCGTACGCAGCGACTGAGGCGGCGTTTGCCGATGTCACTCTGGACCAGGTCCTGAAGTCGGCCGGAAAGATTCAGCCGTTGTGCGAAGTGACAGACGACTGATGCTCTCATTCCCCCTCAGCCGATTCCTGAGAAGAAGGAAGTTCTGTTATGAGAAGCGCGCTCATCGGTCTTGCCGGTCTGGTTATTGCGATCACATCTCCCGCTGCTCAAGGTGAGTCGCCTCAAGCGGCCTCGGTCGACCGCGAGAATATCGCTCAGGCACGAAAGGAAGCGGAGGTTCTGCACGACACGATCCACGCGACTCTGCAGCTCGTCCATCATGCGTACTACCGGGAAGATGAAGGACTGCCGATCCCAGCCGCGACATTGAAGGATGTCTTCGAAGAAGTTGAAACACATCGGCAGGTGAAGCTTCGCTGGCTGGCCGTCGATGGGCAGGCCATGAACGTCGATCATCTACCGGCCGACAAGTTTGAAACTCAGGCGGTGGAGAAACTGGCGGCCGGCGAAGAGAGTCACGAACAGATCGCTGATGGCGTTTATCGTCGAGCCGGGGCCATCAAGCTGACCAACGTCTGCCTGAAATGCCATCTTCCCGATCGGACCACGACAGAAGCTCGCCGGGCCGGGCTGATCGTCGCCATTCCGGTCAAAGAATAAGAGCGGGGGAGGGATTGCCCTGGCTGGCGGTCCCTCCTAAACTTCCCTCGGCCACAGTGGCTCCGGACGAGACGCGCCGTACCCGGAAACGACAAGACGACGCGCCCATAAACACTCTCGTTCTGGAGCGTCGTCATGAATGCATGGTTGATTTTGTTTCTGGCCGGACTGCTGGAAACGTGCTGGGTCGTCGGGCTGAAATACACCGACGGATTGACCCGCCTGTGGCCCAGTCTGCTGACTGGTCTCGCCTTCTTTGCCAGTCTCGTTTTGCTTTCGATTGCCGTCCGCGAACTCCCGATCGGCACCGCTTATCCGGTTTGGGTCGGTATCGGCACCCTCGGCGCTGTCGTCTGGGGGATCTGGTATTTCGATGAAGCGGTCACGCTGGTCCGCATGAGCTTTCTGGCTCTGCTGCTGATTGCCATCATCGGCCTGAAGCTCTCCTCCTCCGGAACATAGCGGCTCCTTCGGCTGCGACGTTACTGCACGCTCAAGCCGGCTTTCTCTGCGGGGCCTTTAGGGATGACATCCTCCCAGAGCTCCGGCTGGGTATCGGTCAGGATTTCGAGAATCGCTTTCCGATCGGTTGCCGATATGTAATCGAACTCGGAGCTGTCATCGTTGTCTGTCAGGATGTTGTGCAGGCGAGTGACGACATACTGCCTCGCAGGCCCCGGCAGATTCTTGAAACCCGGCGAACCGATCAGATAGCTGCAGGGATACTTAAACATTCGTGTCTGCAGGTCGAAATCGCGCAGTGATCGTCCCTGGCTGTCTCGCGTTCCCTGTTTTGCAAAATCGCGAGCGAACTCAGACGAACCCGAGACAGGAGACGTTAGCTGGAACTCCTCCTTGAATAGCAGATATCTGAGCAGCTTGTCCCCAGCCGAGGCGATGCGACGCTTCGTCGAATCGCTGACGTAACTGTCCGCCCGACCGAGCGCGTCGTTCATAATGCCGTCGTGATGTTGGGCCAGTCGGGTTTCGAAGGACGCCAGC
Source organism: Planctomycetaceae bacterium (assembly GCA_017795105.1). Lineage (GTDB taxonomy): Bacteria > Planctomycetota > Planctomycetia > Planctomycetales > Planctomycetaceae > Rubinisphaera. The sequence continues at coordinate 1,258,869 of CP051247.1, read as the reverse complement.
GTGAACATATTGTGCATCTGAGTCTGATGTTCCAGCACCATCAGGGCGACAATGTCGCTGTGCGAGGTCACGTAGGGCTTCAGGTCTACCAGGGTGGACAGATCGGTCACGTTCGCGCCGGCTTCACGATCGATCGCCTCCGGTTCCTGCCGACTCGGAGAGATGGCATTCCCCATATGACGCATCTGCCCGTGTGTTCCCGAGACGTAGTAGCCGCCCCAGCGTTGATCAAACGGACTGGTATGATCGATGGTGAACGTTCCGGCTCCGAAATGCGGCTGTCCATCGCCGGCGACAAACGCGGATCGAACCAGCCCGCCCGGCACGCCCTGTGTGCGTGAAGAAGCATGGCAGGTCAGGCACTGGCCCTGATCGCGGATGAACCGGGGCATTTCATCTTCGTCCTGATGCAGTACGTAGAATACCGCGCCCAGATCGGGATCCATCGACATCACTTCCAGAACGTCTCCCTCCTGGACCCAGCCGATGTAAACGTCGTCGTTGAAATACAGCGCTCGCGGCTTCTCCGGAGTGATCTTCCGCAATTGGAAACTGGTTTTCGAGTAGACGAGAACCTGAGACGAGGAGGGGATCTTCAGGTGCTCGAGCACCGATTCGAGATACCCTCGTTCGCTGTCGAACTGCAGTTCAATCTCACCCCGTTCGAGCCGCTCCTGAAGCCTGGCGACCGGATCGTGCGGCGTCGCATCGGTGTAGCCGATCGGCTCTCGTTCAAACTCGATTTGTGCCTCGACCGAAACAGCATGAATCAAGGAGACGATCGCCACGGTACCGAGGATTGCGATCGACTGGACGACACGCGAGAACGCTGTGAGGGATGTGAGCGACATGGCGGGACTCCGGCAGGATCAGAGTATTTGGAGGGAGGGCCTATTGTTCGATGCTGGCCAGTTGTCGGCGTTTGGGAGCGACATCGGCCAGAGTGACGCTGTTGAGATACTCGAGTTGAATCCGTTCCGCTTCGGCGAGCACAACCTTGAGGCGACAGAACGATTGAATGACGCAGAAATCGTCCTCAGAAATGCAGTCGAGGAGATGCAGATCGCCTTCGAATTTCTCGACGACCTCCCCGATGCGGATCTCCTCCGGCGGGTGAGCCAGTTCGATGCCGCCTCCGATTCCTCGAATGCTGCGGACGTATCCGCAACGGGCCAGACGATTGACGACCTTGGCGACATGATTGGCTGAGATTCCGAACAGGCCCGCGACATCGGCAACATTTGAACGCTCCGTGCGGGTCGCCAGGAACATCAGCGTCCGCAAGGCGTAGTCCGTCTGCATCGTGAATTGCATAAGGCGGTCTGCTGTCGTTAAAAGATGTATTGTTCGTGCATCTTTAGGAAGGTACTCTGGATATCGCCCCCTGTCAATGTGTCGCTTTGTCGCAAGGGCGTGTCCTGCGAGAAGATGAGGAGAAGTAAACAATGCCCGACGTGAGCCTGGACGAACACGATTCGGTCTTCGACTGGCTGCTGGATGTGCCTGCTTCCCAGTCCGTGTTCGATCGATACGGATTGGACTGTTCCTGTGGAGGAAAGTCACTCCGGTATGTCAGCGAGCAGGCCGGGGCTGACTGGAGAACGGTGCTCCGCGAGGTCCGGACGATACACGAACAATCGGAGCCCGGGACCTGATTAGCTGCGCCGCAGCGGCCTTTCAGAGAGTCCCTTTGCACGTTGAGGAATGATACCGACGACGGGCGAGTAGGGGGTCGGGAAAACGCCCATATACAGAGAAATTATCCCGCTTAGACTCGAGTTATCGGCCCGCTCCGGCTGCGCTGAGACGTCTTCAGCGATTGTGAATGGAGCCAGATTTCAAGACCGGGAGTTTTCCATGAGTGCGCATCGATGGACCGCAGGGACAATAGCTGTTATCGCGATGATCGCTATCCTGTCGACCGTTTCTGCCGAACCGCCCCTGGCGGATGCGGAAAGTTTCATGCCGGTCGTCGTGCCCGATTTCGAGACGACCTTTCAGAAAGACAGCGAACAGAAACCAAAGTTCGATGAACGGCAGCAGAGTCTGCTGCACGAGCGATACATTCTCGAAGACAATCCTTCCGACGTCTGGATGTCCGGCAAGCGCAAGAAGGTGCAGCAGGGCGTACGTGTCAAACTGCCGGAGGGTGTCAGCTGGGACAAACTGGCCAGCATGTCTCCCGATGAAATCCGCGAACAGGATCTCTTTCCGGCGGGCTTTCGCCCCCTGCCTCACTCCAAGCACGAGATCGGAGGGATGGTGTTTCCGCCCGATCAGATCAAGAAGATTCGTGAAGCCGAAGGGCGGAATCTTGAACGGTTTGATACGTCGTTCGACTACCCCGGTCATCTGACTCCAGAGTTTCCGCCGCCTATTTTCCTGTCAACGCATCCCGAACTGGGCGACGTCTCTCAGGGCAAAGTTCTGACGATCAAGAACTTCTACGAGATCATGCATGGCAAGCTGACTCCCGTGCAGCTGGAAGGGCTGCGTCTGCTGTTGACGCCGTTCCCCCAACAGCAGTTCAACATGACTGAAGACCGCAAAGTGAAGGAGCCTGAGCTCGGCGTCACCTGTCTCGACTGTCACGTGAACGGACACACCAACGCGACCTTCCATCTGAATCCCGATACACGACCGCAGACGCATCGCTTCCGAATCGATACCGTCAGCCTGCGAGGGCTGTTCAACCAGCAGATTCACGGCTCCAAGCGGTCGCTGCGATCGGTCGAGGATTTCACCGAGTTCGAACAGCGGACCGCCTACTTCGATGGCGATCACGTGACAGCCGCCAAGAAAGGCGTGCATCTTCCGGATCGGGCCAGTCAGGTCGCGATGATGGCGCAGATGCAGAACATGTTCGACTTTCCCCCGGCTCCGAAGCTCGACCGCTTTGGAAAACTGATTCCGGAGAATGCCTCTGAACTCGAGTTGAAAGGTGAGGAACTCTTCTTCGGCAAGGCCCGCTGTGCGGAGTGTCATTCCGGTCCGTTCTATCTCGATCATCTGATGCATGATCTGAAGGCCGAACGCTTCTACGAGCCGAAAACCGTCAATGCCAAGTACGAAGCTCCAGAGGGGCCGATCAAGACCTTCACACTGCGTGGGATCAAAGATTCGCCTCCGTATTTGCACGACGGCCGGCTGCTCACGCTCGATGACACGGTCGAGTTCTTCAATCTCGTGACCGGCGTCAACCTGACCGCGGAAGAGAAGAAAGCCCTGGTCGCTTTCATGCGCTGTCTGTAGTCAAACGTGACTTGGACAAACTCCCTGCTCGATCCCATTCTGTGATGGAGCAGGGAAGTCGTCTACGCGTGGTCGAGCAGCGCGAACAGTTCCTCTGAGAAGAACTGTTCGTCTTCGGCTGTGAATTCGCGGGGAGTCAACTGCAGCGCTGGCGGCATGGACTCGGCTGGCTGAACTAGGAGCAGCGGACGGTCCGTGTTGTCCGTCCATCGTTTCAAACTTGGGAGCGGTAACATTTCGTCGGTTGCGATCAGTGTGGCCGGCGGCGGCCCCGGTGCATAGGCCCGGGGAGCGGCGTTCTCATACTTCCAGTCGACGGTCGAACTCCAGCGGGCGACCGACCGGTTGTCCAGCGTGCTGCCGTTCGACTCGGCAGACCACCAGTAGCCGGTCGAGGCACGACCGAGAATATCGGCCAGACCATCGCCATTGGTGTCGCCGACGAGAATCGAACCTTCGATCGGAGCAAAGCTCCACCGCCCCGCGCTTACGGCTCGGAACCGACTCGCCTCGGCCAGTCCGGTCCACCAGACCCCGCTGCCCATCAGAGCGGCAATGTCCGTTTTCAGGTCCCCGTCGAAGTCGCCAACGACGGCTGCCTGAAGGCCGGTGCTGAATTTCCACTGACCCCAGTTCTCGGTCACGAACGCTGTGCCCGTCGACAGGCCAACCGTCCAGTCGCGGAAGTCGCCCGAGCCGAGCAGGCCGATGACATCGGTCATGCCGTTGCCGTCGAAGTCGCCCACCATGAATTCATCGGCACCGGACGACAAATCCCACGTCGCCCATTTCGTGCTGATGAACCGATCATTCGTCGACAGTGCCAGACGCCAGTCGCCGGTGGGAGTCAGAATTGCCAGATCGGCTCCATCGACGCCGTCGAAGTTGCCAACCAGAACGGTTTCAATCGCGAAGTAGTCAGACAGCGTCGCCCATCGGCCGGAGGAGACGAACGAACTTCCGGTCGAGCGAGCGACCCACCAGTTCCCTTGGTCGCTGCCGGTGGATTTGAACAGGCCGACCAGGTCGTCGCGGCCATCGTTGTCGAAGTCACCGACGTGGACTTCCTTCACATCATCGGTTCGCCAGGTGGTCCACAGTTCGTACGTGAACGACTTGTCCGGCTGCGCGAGTCCGACTCGCCAGTCCCCATTCGGCAACCAGCCGGCGATGTCTTCGAGGCCGTCTCCGTTGAAGTCGCCATAGAGGACCTGAAGCAGATCGGTGGTCGGCCAGCGGGCCCAGTGGCTCGTCGTGTATTCGCCGTCGCCGCCAGCCGTCGAAACCCACCAGTTCCCGCTGTTGTAGCCGATAATCGACGAAGTCAATTCCGGCACGGGAGGCACGTCGGGCACGGGAAGCAGAACGATATCGTTGCCATCCCCGCCCACATACGTGATCGTGAACTCTTCGCCCCCCACCGTTACCGGGGTTCCTTCAGGAAGACCAGTAAAGGTTCCGGTGATTGGCTCCGCACCATCGTTATCGAACAGGAGCTGGCTGCTCTCGCCTGTGGGCGTAAACTGGGTATCGTCGAGCGTGAGTGTGCTTCCCGTCAGAGAAAGCGTTCCACTGACTAATACCGGATCGAACGCAGCGGCTGAACTTGCGGTCGCGAGCCGAAGTGTGACGTTCGTTCCATTCGTAAACGAAGCTCCCTGCGTTGCCAGCAGCGCGATCGAATCGACCGGGCCGACGAGGCTCGCGTTATCGAGCACGATCCCGGAACCGGCTGCGTTTCCGACCCCGGACAGCGTGACGGCCGCCAGATAGAGCGACTCCAGAGACGCGCCGTTCTGCAAGACGATGCCATGACTGCTGCCACTGTCGCCGCCTGTCCCCGAGATTGTGATCGCGCCGTTGAGGGAGGAAACCGATCCGCCGTCGATCAGCACTCCGGTGGACTCTCCCGTAGCCGTCCCGGCGACATTTCCGCTGATGGTCAGGGCTCCGTGGACCGTCGAAAGGCTGCCGCTGCCGGCGATCATGGCCGATGTCGCGGCGTCGACCGAAATCGATCCTGAGCCGGGCGTTGTCACTTCCGCGTCGATGACGATCGTCTCGGCCGACAGCAGGATCGCTCCGCCATAGTCGTGTTCCATCACTTCATCAATTCGCAGCTCGCCAGCAGCCGAGAGTGTGAAGGCCGCCGGGTTGCTGAAGTACGAGCGGATCCCGGTGAGAGCAGGAATGGAATCAGCGGACGTGATCGATCCGACGGTCATGTTGCCGGCGTGTCGCAGATTGATCACGCCATTTCCCGTTGAAGCGGCAACGATTGTCGCGGCGTCTCCGACAGGCGTTGCCAGATCAAGATACGAACCGGCTCCAACAGTCGTTCTCGCCTGAGCGGAGATGGACGCGGCAATGATGTCTGTGGCGGTGTCTTCGGAACCATCGACGATCGCGCCTTCCGAGAGCAGACGCACAACGCCGCCAATGGACGTGGAGATCTGCCCGTTGAGTGTCAGCGGACTTCCGGAGGCGAAGTTTCGCAGACTCACCCGGCCCGCGAGTCCACCTGCGCCGGCATCCGCGGTAATGTCGTTGACGGCGATTTCTCCTCCCGTAGCTCCGGGACCGACATTCCGAATGAAGATGTGGCCACCGTCGCTTGCGGAGCCTGCACCGGCCGTGTTGATCGCACCGCTGAGTAGAATAGTCCCGTCGGCGAAGATGTCGACTCCTCCAGAGGCCTCACCTGCGCTCCCTGCAGTAGTTGTGATCGAACCGGTCAATGTCGAATTGATCTGGCTCTCACTGCGAAGCGTGACGTCGCCCCCCAGGGTCGCGATACCGACTTCGATCCTGATGTCTCCGCCGGTCTCGACGGTCAGATGCCCCCCGCCAGTTGAAAGGGCGTTCGTCATGAAGGAAACGCTGTCCTGCTGGCCGGCGATGTCATCACCCAGAATCGAGACATCAGCCGTGAAAGCCGAGTCGAGACCGGAGACGATCACCGCATCGGCTCCGCTGCCGGTGGTGGTGTCGATCGTGAGACTCGCGATTGGATTGCTGAATGTGACGGCGTTGCCGGGAGTGGAATCAAGCAGCGATTCTCCATCGGCGACATCGGCATCATCGCTGAGAGAAATACTCTCAGCTGGCCTGTTGAACCGGAAGGTCCGATTCTGAACCGACGCACCATCGCTGATCGGCTCGATGCCGTCGTATGTGACCACGGCTCCGTCGTAGCTGATCTGCCCGTCGGTCGGGTTCAGAAAGGTCTGGACAACATTCGTGTACGACCCGCCGGAGACATTCAGAGAATCGCCCGCTGCTGTTTCCTGGGAGCCGCCGTGCAGATCAATCGCGACTGACGGAGCCAACAGGTTGATGGTATCGTCCCCGGCATCGCCCCAGAGTTCCGGATTCGTTCCGGCTGCTGCGGCGTTGAGGCTCAGTTCGTCGTCGCCGACATCGCCGTGAACGGCAAGAACGAACGCCGCGCTGTTTTGCACAAGGACCGTATCGGCATCGTCTCCCGCCGAAATGCTCAGTCCAGAGTTTGCTCCCGATCCAGTGTCGAGCACTTCGAACTGATCGCTTCCTGCTGCGCCATTGAGGAAGAGCAGGGCATTACTGCCGGAAGTCGTCAGCAGAAACTCATCCGCTCCTCCACCAGAGTTGATAGTCAGGACGGAATCATCGCCGGTGCTGGTGATGTTGATGGCGTCGGCTGCCTCGCCGGCGGTAATCTCTGTTGCCGTCCCGTCGGGGAGCGACGCGACATTGATCGTGCTCGCCGCCGTCGAACTCGTCTCGACCGCGAGTTGCTCGAACGTTTCGTAGGCGATCGTCCCCCAGCCCGTCCGGGTCGCGGTCGTTGATGAGAGATCGTACGTCGATTCCGAAACCGACGCCGCATCAAGAATCTGCAGCTGATCCCCGATTGTCGTACTGACGGTCGCGGTGTTCCCTCGTGCGGTGATGCTGGCAGATGTCGTGCCGGTTCCATTCGCATCGCCGGCGACATCCACGTCGCCGAAAATACGACTGAGTCGGACGATGTCGTTATCGGCTCCTCCGCTGACCGCTGTATTTGTTCCCGCCGAGGTTTCCAGGAACGTGATTGAATCGAGACCGCTTCCTGTATCAAGATCAAACACCAGAGCGTCGAGAGTCGTCACGTTAACCGAATCGTCTTCAGACCCACTGTCGATTTCCAGTCCGCTGCTTACCCCTGAACCTGTTCCGGCGATCGTAATCTGGTCTTCACCGGAGGCGGAATTCAGAAACGTGAGTGAGTTTGCTCCCGTCGTCGTGATATCGATCGAATCCCCCGCTTCCGCAGTGTTGATTGTGAGGACCGAACCATCACCGGTCGTTTGCACATCGATATCATCGGCTGCCGAGCCGGTGGTGATCTCAACGGCTGTTGACGCGGCGGTTGACTGGATGTCGATGTCACTGGCGGCAGTTGCACTCGCTTCGAGCTGGATCTGTTCGAGTGTGTCGAATGTCAGCGTTCCCCAACCGGTCCGAGTGAAGGTACTTGCGGTGAATGTGTAGGTTTCTGCGGTCGTCGAACCTGAATCGAGAATGCTCAGCCGATCACCGCTCAGCAGATTCAGGGCGGCATCGACACCCCGGGCGGAGATCATATGACTGTCGGTGAGCAGAGAATTGTTGCCGCCGTGCAGGCTGATGTCGACGGTCGGGGCCATCAGGGTGAATGTGTCGTCTCCCTCGCCTCCATCGATCTCGGGGTTCGTACCAGCCGCCGTGCCGCGAAGGGAAATCGCATCATTCCCCTCGTCTCCACCCAGATGAAGTACACGGGCACTCAAGTGTTGCACTTCGAGCGTGTCGCCTTCCGAACCTCCCTGGACCTGCAGACCAGAACTCAGGCCCGATCCGGTGCCGGTCACCTGGATGGAATCGGCTCCAGCCTCTCCGTTGAGGAAGAGCAGCGAGTTGGCACCAGTCGTGACGACATCGATCATGTCGGCGCCAGCACCTGAGTTGACCGTGACGACCGAATTGGCGGCGGTTGTCGCAATATCGATATCGTCGTTGTTCGTACCCGTTGTCACGCTGAACGTGAGTGCCGAGAGAGCAGAGGTCAGTTCGACAGTGCTCGCGTCGATCGAACTCGTCGTCAGGTGCAGCCCTTCGATGTCGCTGGTGGCGATCGTCCCGCCGCCCGTCCGTACGATGGTCCCACCGCTCAATGCGTAATCGGCTCCCGCCGTCGCAGCGTCGAGAATATTGACAACGTCGCCGATCGTCTGATCACGGGTGACCGTCGTGCCACGAGCGGAGATTTGAAACGCGGCGGTGTCAGCCGTATTGCTGCCGCCGGCAATGTCGATCGATGTAGTCGCTGACGTGATGTTGAACGTGTCATTTCCGTCGCCGCCGTTCAGTTCCGGGTGGGAAGTCGCGGCGGAGGAAGTCAGTGTGATGACATCATCTCCCGCGTCCCCGGCTGCGTGGAGCACAAAACCGTCGAAGTGCTGCACGGTGATCGTATCGGCGTCGGCTCCTCCTGAAATCTGTAAGCCGTTCTGATTGCCCGAACCAGTGCCGGTCACATCGATGGTGTCTTCACCCGCTTCACCATTGAGATCGAGAAGCGAGGCGTCAGCCGTCGTCGTGACAGTGAGCTGATCATTGCCGGCCCCGGCATTGATCGTCAGGACGGACGCCAGGCCCGTGTCGACCACGTTGATGATATCCGCTTCGTTGCCAGCAACCACGGTTGCAGTCGAACTGGCGGGCAGCGAGTTGAGATTGATCGTGCTTGATTCTGTCTGGCTCGTTTCCAGTCGAAGCTGTTCGGTCTGGTGATAGGTGATGGTGCCCCATGAATCACGGGTGAGTGTTGTGCTGTTGAGCGTGTAAGTCGCTTCGGCGACGGACGTTCCATCGAGAACAGTGAGTTCATCCCCCTCGATCTGATCGAACTGCAACATCGCACCTCGGGCCGAGATCTGATGCGACGTCGTGGCCGTGCCGTTCGCTCCTCCGTCCACATTGAGGTCGCCGAGAATCTGCGCGACCGTAAAGGTGTCGTTCCCGTCATTCCCCTGCAATTCCGTGTGAGATCCGGCCGCTGTTTGCGAGACGGTTATCGAATCGTGATCGTCTCCCCCGCTGATCAGCAGAGCGTGTCCGTCGAAGTTGTTGACGCTGATGATGTCGTCACCCGCATCGCCGTTGATGGACAGGCCGGTCATCATCCCGGCTCCGGTGTCCTGGACAGTAATCTGATCCGCTGCCGCGCCGCCGTTGAGGAAGACCATCGTACTCGCGGCTGTGTCGGCAACGTCGATCGTATCGACACCCCCACCCGAGTTGATGGTCAGCGCAGTGTTCATCGCCCGAGCCGTAACGTCGATATCGTCTTCCGCCGAGCCAGTTGTCACCGTCACGGCGAGATTGGTCGGAATAAGGGTGATATCGACATCGGCCGCGGTCGTCGCTCCGGTTTCAAGTGTCAGCCGTTCCAGCGAAGTGAAAGCAATCGTTCCCCAGCCGGTTCGCGTGAAAGTTTCGCCATCGAGCGTGTAGGTCTCTTCGGTCGAAGTGGTCGACTCGAGGATGTTGAGTCGATCCCCATCGGACATTGTCAGAGAAGCGGTCTGACTGCGAGCAGTGACTGAGTAGTCTGTTGTTGCCGAGGAGTGCGTTCCGCCATCGATATCAATCGAAACGGGAGCTTCGTTGATGGTGAATGTGTCGTCTCCATCGCCGCCCTGAAGTTCTGGGTTCGTGCCGAGTGAAAGTGTCCCCAGCGTGATCGTATCGTTGCCGTCGCCAGCCTGAGTCAGGAGTGCGAGGGAATCGAGATTCTGCACGTCGATCGTGTCGGCATCCGCACCGCCGAAGATTTGCACGCCGGAGTTCAGCCCAGCGCCGGTGTCGAGGACTGTGATCACGTCCAGACCCGCTCCTCCGTTCAGAAAGACGAGCGAACTGGTGCCAGTGGTCGTGACATTGATCGTGTCGTCTTCATCGCCTGCGTTGACGGTCACAACCGAGCCATCCGCCGTCGTTGCGATGTCAATCTGATCGGCTGCCGCTCCGGTCGTCATCGTGAAGACGCCGACATCAACCGCTGCGGTAACGTTGACAATCCCAGACGCCGTCGCGCTGGTCTGCAGTGTCACCGTTTCGACATTGTCGAAGCTGATTGTTCCGCCACCGTCGCGGATAACCGTGGAGCCAGCGACGGTGTACGTTGTCGCGGTGAGAGCATCGCTATCGAGAATGTTAAGGGTATCGCCGATTTCGGGAGTCAGTGTCGCAGTTGCCGCGCGAGCCGTGATCGAGAAGCTGGATGTCGTTGAGAGCTGCCCGTTACCGCGAATGCGAATCGACGCGGTGTCTGAGGTCACGTTGAAGGTGTCATTGCCGTCGCCTCCCAGAAAATCGGGAGCGGAACCAGTCGCCGCGGCCAGCAGAGAAATCTGATCGTTCCCGCCATCCCCGGTGATCAACAAAGGCAGGCCGTTGAAGTTCTGCACTTCGATTTCGTCATCATTCGCTCCTCCGGAAATCTGCAGGCCGTTTGCCCCGCCGGCTCCGGAGTCGACCACCATGATTGCATCGGCTCCGTCTTCGCCGTGCAGGTAGGTCAACGAGGAACTGTGCGTGTTCTGCACCTGCAATGTATCGGCAGCGGCTCCCGCTCGAACGACGAGGACACTGTTCGCGCCTGTGGTCGTAACATCAATCGTATCGGCGGCTGCTCCTGAAACGATCGTGGTGACAACGCTGGCGGACGTGTTCGAGATGTCGATGTCGCTGGACTCGGTCGCGCTGGTCTGCAGCTCGAGCCGCTCGATCGTATTATAGTCGATTGTCCCTGCTCCCGACCGCGTCACCGTCGTCGGAGTGAGAGTATAAGTCGACGTCGACGCATGACCGGCATCAAGAATATTCAGCAGGTCTCCGTCAGTCATCGAGAGCGAAGCCGTGCCCCCGGTGGCGAAAATGTCATAAGCCGTCGAGGTCGATTCGTGGTCCTCACCTGAGATGGTCAGGCTTCCTGAAACGAGACCGACGTTGAAAACATCATTCCCGGTTCCGCCGAGAACCTCAGTGTGAGATCCGGCAGCCGCTGCGGTGATTTCCAGCGTGTCATCGCCGCCATCGCCGTCAACGTGCAGGGTGAATCCATCGAAGTTCTGGACCGTCAACTGGTCCGCATCGTCGCCACCGGAGATCTGCAGGCCGTTGGAGGAGCCCGAACCGGTGTCGAGGACGGTCACGGCATCTTCGCCCGCATCGCCGTTGAGAAAGACGAGGGAAGTGTCTGCGGTCGTGCCAACATCGATGGTGTCGTTCCCGCCGCCTGCGTTGACGGTCAAGATCGCGTTCCCGGCGGTGGTGCTGATATCAATGTCATCGCTCACTGCGCCGGTGTTAATCCACGTTGAGAGCCCGGCCGCCATCGAAGTGACGGCGACATTGGCGGACGCGGTGGCGCTGGTGTCGAGATGAAGTTGCTCCAGGGTGTCGAACGTAACCGCACCCCAGCCGGTCCGAGTGAGCGCAGTGCTGGTGAGTGCAAATGTTTCTTCGCTCGTCGTGGTTGTATCGTCGATGTTGAGGCGGTCGCCGAGAGTCCAGCCGAGAGAAGCACTCTGGCCGCGGGCGGAAACGCTGACTGTTGCCACCTGCGCGAGATTCGCGCCGCCATGAATATCAACCGGCGAAGCGACCTGCTCGAGATCGAACGTGTCGTTGCCGTTCCCGCCGAAAAGTTCCGTGTTGCTGCTGGCCGACAGAGTGCCGAGCGAGATGTGATCGTCGCCATCTTCTCCCTCAACGCGCAGGACAGCGGCATTCAGGATTTCGACGTGGATGGTGTCTCCGTCGTCGCCACCGAGGATCTGCACTCCAGAACTGGCTCCCGATCCTGTGGCATCGATCGTAATCATGTCCTGCGCCGCTCCGCCATCGATAAACAGCAGGGCGTTGTCGCCCGTGCTGGAGACACTGACGGTATCGGGCGAACCACCCGAGTGGACCTGCGTGACGGAGCCATCGTTGGAGTCGGAAATGGTGATCGAGTCGGCGTTCGATCCTGTGGTCAGCGAAAAGAGACCGGCGTTGACTGCGGCGGTCACGTCGATGTCGCTCGTAGCCGTCGCACTGGTTTCCAGATTTAGAGATTCGATGCCTGCGTAAGTGACGGTGCCGCCGCCGGTGCGTTGAACTTGCGAATCGGTGATCGTGTAGACGCTCGATGCGGTCTCATCCTGATCGAGAATGTGAAGCCTGTCCCCGATTAACGGGGTGAGTGACGCAGTCGTTCCCCGGGCGGTGATGGAATGACTGCTCGTGCTCGTCAGTTCTCCATTTCCCTGAATGGCGATCGAAGCGGTGTCGGATGTGACATTGAAGGTGTCGTTGCCATCTCCGCCGCGAAGTTCTGGCGTGGCGTCCGTCGCGGCTGCCAGCAGTGTGATCTGGTCGTCTCCGGAGTCTCCTTCAATCAGTAGCGAGCTGCCGGCGAAGTTCTGGACCTGAATGATGTCGGCTTCGCTGCCGCCAGAGATCTGCAGTCCGTTCGCGGCTCCGCTTCCCGTATCGACCACGGTGATCGTATCGATTCCCGCTTCGCCGGACAGAAAGACCAGCGAGGCATCGTCGATCGTGGCGACGTCGATCGAATCATCTCCGCCACCCGCGTTGACGGTGAGTACAGAGTTCGCAGCCGTGGTCGTGATGTTGATGTCGTCGGCCTGGCTCCCGGCATTAATTGTCGCGGCCATCTCGGCTGCCAGACTCTCGATGTCGATTGTGTTTCCGGCTGCACTGCTGGTGTTGACCACGAGTCGCTCGAGCTGGCTGAAGCTGATCGACCCGCTCCAGTTGGTGCGGGATACCGAGGTGCCGTTAACGGTATAGGTTTCGCCCCCCGTCGAAGCGGCGTCGAGTATGTTGAGCACATCTCCGTCGGTTCTCGACGATGTCAGCGTTGTCCCACCGGCGGTGATGGAATAGTCGGTCGCATCGGCCAGGTGGTCGTTGCCGTCGACGGAGATTGGCAGGTCGAGCGGTCCACCTGAGTAGTCGACGTTGAACGTGTCGTTGCCGTCCAGGCCGTTGAGTGAGAGCGAGTCAGTGATCGAAGCAAGCTGGCGGAAGACCTCGACCGAATTCAGTTCGACGACAATCTCGGTCCCGTTGCGATGAACGTTGAAGATGTCATCGCCTGCCGTTCCCTCGAGATCGGGATTGGGATCGGACAGATTCGTCAGGACGACGTCGTTGCCGTCACCGCCATCGTAGTCAATCCGGAAGGTGAAGTCGTCAATAACCAGTTGGTCGCCGTCGTTCAAATTCAGGAACGTGCCGGTGACGGGGTTCGCCCCCTGGTTGTCGATGATCGTGAACGTCTTCAAGTGTGACGGCGTGTAAGTGGCCAGCCGACTCGTATCGAGCTGTGCGTCGTTGAGAGTCACATCGCCTGTCACGACAATCTGATCATACCCCGTGCCGGGATCCTCTCCTTCGAGTTCGATCTCGACGGTGTCGTCGCTGTCCAGCACCAGATTCCCCGTGACGACCAGTTGACCGGGAGAACCACCTGGCGCGATGACGCCATTCAGAGTCACCGTCTGGCCGCTCGAGGTCACATTGCCGAGGTTCGTTCCGGCTGGCGTGGTGATCGATCCGGTCCGCGCCGTCAGAGTGACATCGACATCGGAATCGGACGTCAGGATTTCACCCAGAGCGATCGAGCCTCCCACGATGGAAATCGAATCGGCAAACGTGGCTGAAGTGATCTCAATGGCCCCTGTGCCGGCGACTGCATCGCCGATCAAAATCGACGAGAAACCATTCGCAAGATTCGCGAGTTCCGCGGCATCAAGATTCAGGGTGCCGGTCGCATTCTCGCCGATGCCAATCGACGAAGCGGAATCGTTCGGCACGATCTGGAGGGCCCCCATTCCAGAAAGCCCAGCGTCGATGGCCAGGCTCGATGTCGTCAGCGCGATGGTCCCTGAGATTGAGCTCGCGGTGGTCGCGAAGCTGACGGAATCGTTGCCTGTCTGAAGATCGATCGTGAGATCGCTGCTGAGACTGATCCCGTTAACGGTTATTGCATCATCCGTTCCCGCTCGGCCACGGATCGTCAGCCCGGTTGTCGGCTCGGCGAATGTCGTGTCCGTCAACTGGCCACCGGCGAGAGTCAGGTCGTTGATGCTGCCTTCGACGAGAAACAGTCCTGGGTTATTGACCTCCGGCAGGAGAAACTCATGGGTCTCGGTCAGCAACTGATTTTGGATGGCTTCCGTTCCCGCATAGTCGATCGTCTGCGGGAGAATGCTTCGCACTAATGTCAGACTGCCTGACTTCGCATCAGCAAAGTCGTGCGTCGAGCTGGTGAACAGAGCTCCGATCAGCGTCAGTTGATCCCCGATTGCGGTGATCTCACTTCCGCCGTCATACCGAGTGAATCGATCAAAGTCTCCGCCGGAGTAATCCAGAGTGACCCGATCGTCGAAATCCCCGGTGTTGATGAAGATCGAACCGCTAAAGGAGCTGAGAGCGACCAGCACGTCGTTGCCATCGCTGAGCGTGCCTGGCCCAGGAACAAGGAAGTTGTCCGGATCACTGACCCGAAGGTACGGGGTTCCGGGCATAAATATGTTGTCGATGACGAGCGTGAGATTGTCGTTCGTCGGGCCGCCGAACTCCTCGATGAGCAGGTCCTGATTGTTGATGGACACCGCAGCGAGCAGTGTTCGGTCTTCCAGCGTCTGAGCGCGGCGGTCGACGCCGCGGAGTCGCTGTTGGGCGATGATTCTCCAGTAAGAACGGGGCTTCAAACGCGAAGAGACAACTGTCTCCAGCCAGTGACGGAGGAACATCGAAACGTCCTTGGACAGCAACTTCCGTTTCCGCGGGGCGTACTCCAGCCCCGATCTGTCAACAAAGTGCAGCTCATCGGACAGCTAGAAAAAAACGCATGCGGCAAGCAGCTCGCAGCAGCAGTGGGCCCGCTGTCAGATGCCATTTACACTACCGGGTCGGGATAACGCGGAACAACCCCCAACCCATGGATTCTGGGCGAACTGTGGCAGGACCGGTATGGACCTGCAAAGTTTGCAGCGATATAACGCCATTACGGAACTACCAGATAAGGAACGGGATATTCGCCTGATGGCCCGCAAACTGACCATTCTGACGACGACGATTTTCCTGACGCTTCACGCGTTACTGGGACCGTCTGTCCACCATGGTCACGCGTTCGAATGTCCGCATGAAGTTCCTCACGCTCCCGCAGCCGAGACCGATGGTTCAGCTCACGAGCACTGCGGGCATGGTCACGAATCGGGAATTCCTGACACCCCGCAGCCGGCGGAGAAGCATGCTCCGTGTCCGGAAGAGAGTTGTTGCCACGAGTTGGAGTTCTCGTTCACGACTGGCCAGAGGGGCGAGTTCGTCCTCGCGTTGACCACCGTAGCCTGGCTCTCGTGGATGATCCCGGCGACCCCGGCTGATGAAGTGTCGACTGCCCCCGAACGGGTGGATCGTGTCGACTCAAATCCGCTGCTTGAGCGCCAATCCCTGCGCGCATTGTCCCAGGTCTGGCGGCTGTAGATCCGTCTGGATCCACCGTCGGAATTGCGCTCTTTGTTCTTCTGGCGTCCTCGACGCCCTCTGAGCTTCGCTGAGCGTAATGCTGCGCCTCTTTTTCTGCTCTCCTGGCACGGACTGCTGTGTGGAGGGCCATTGGCTGCTGCCTGTTTTTCCCAGGGATTGATTCGTTATGAATGCCGTCAAAAACCGACCCTTTGCTCGCTGGTTCGGTCCGCTGGTCATTGTTGTCGTCGCCGTGGCGGCCTGGCTGACCAGTTCGTTCTGGCTGCCTGCTCTCAATAGTTTTGTTCAGCGTTCGATCTCCGGTTTTCGCACCGCTCCGGCGATCGAACCCCACTCTCATTCCGGTGGGGACTCGCATGACTCCGACGATCATGGTCACGGTCACGAAGGTCACGATCATGCCGGGCACGACGAGGCCACCTCGCTGGAACTCTCCGATCAGGCTCTGCGAAACGTCGGCCTGACGCGCGAAATGATTCAGCCGATCGAACTGACAACGTTCGAGCGGTCGATCACTGTGCCCGCACTTGTTGTCGAACGTCCCGGCCGGACCCGCGTGCAGGTGGCAACGCCCATGACTGGCGTCATCACGCACGTCCATGCCGTTCAGGGAGAGGCAGTTGAACCGGGAAGCCTGCTGTTTCAAATCCGTCTGACTCACGAAGATCTCGTTGCCGCTCAGACCGATTTCCTGCAGACGCTGGGAGAACTTGACGTTGAAGAGCGAGAGATTAAACGGCTGCAGGAAGTCACCAGCAGTGGAGCGGTCGCGGGCAAGGTGCTGCTCGATCGGGAGTACGCTCGGGACAAACTGGTCGCTCATCTCGACGCGGAGCGGGAAGCGCTCAAGCTGCACGGGCTTTCCGAAGAACAGGTCGATCTGATCGCCAGCGAACGGCGATTGCTTCGGGAACTGCAAATCTTCGCCCCCTCATCCGATGACCACCCCGAGAACGAACTCAAACTCACCGGACTCTCCATTCAATCAGTCTCGTTCCAGCCTTCCTCTCGCGACAAGCCCCGGATTGATGACACGTTAATCCTGCAGGATCTGCTGGTGCATAAAGGACAGTCCGTCAGTGCCGGGGAAACGCTGGCCGTGCTGGCCGAGTACAGCGAACTCTATGTCGAAGGGCTCGCATTCGAGCAGGACATCGCTCAGCTGCGACGGGCCTCGGCCAAAGGCTGGAAGGTCGACGCCATCTTCGACGAACCGGGAGAAGACCCGCGAATCGTTGACGATCTGGAGTTTGCTTATCTGGCCAATCAGGTCGATATGGAATCGCGGACGCTTCCGTTTTACGTCCGGTTGCCGAATGAGATCACAAAAGATCGTCGCACGGACGGCAATCGGTATATCGAGTGGAAATATCTGCCAGGTCAACGGCTGCAACTGCGAGTCCCAGTCGAGCAGATGCCGAATCAAATTGTGCTGCCGGTCGAAGCCGTGGCTCGGGAAGGAGCCGAGTCGTTTGTCTTCCAGCAAAATGGCGATCACTTCGATCGCGTTGCCGTGCATGTCGCCTATCGCGATCAGTATTCGGTCGTGATTGCCAGCGATGGAGCGCTCTTCCCGGGCGATGTCGTGGCGATGCGGGGCGCTCACCAGATGCAGATGGCCCTTAAGAACAAGGCTGGCGGGGGAGTCGATCCTCATGCCGGTCACAGCCACTAGGAGGGCCGTTCATGTTGAATGCAATTATTCGTTTCGCCCTCCGACAGCGTCTGCTGGTAATGGCGATCACACTGTTGATGTGCGGCTACGGCACCTGGCAGGCTTTGAATGCGCCAATCGATGTCTTTCCGAATCTGAACCGACCTCGCGTCGTCATTATGACCGAAGCGCCGGGGCTCGCTCCCGAGGAAGTCGAATCGCTGATTACGTTCCCCATTGAAACGGCCGTGAACGGCGCCAATGGCGTTCAGGCTGTCCGAAGTTCGTCCGGGGTCGGGATCTCCGTTATCTATGTCGAGTTCGACTGGGGAACCGACATTTACGATGACCGACAGATCGTCAACGAGCGGCTGCAACTCGTGACAGATCGACTCCCCGAGGGAATCAGCCCCCAGCTTGCGCCCGTTTCCTCGATCATGGGGCAGGTCCTTATGCTCGGCATGTGGAGTGAAGGAGGCGAGACGGAACCAATTGAAGTGCGAACCATGGCCGACTGGGTGGTGCGTCAGCGACTGTTGACCATCCCGGGGGTCTCGCAGGTGTTTACCATGGGGGGAGGCCGAAAGCAGTTTCAGGTCCTCGT
Source organism: Planctomycetaceae bacterium (assembly GCA_017795105.1). Lineage (GTDB taxonomy): Bacteria > Planctomycetota > Planctomycetia > Planctomycetales > Planctomycetaceae > Rubinisphaera. The sequence continues at coordinate 1,240,789 of CP051247.1, read as the reverse complement.
CGATCCCGATGCCCTGTTGCGCTATGGTGTTACCCTGCACGAGGTCAAGCAGGCCGTTCAGGAGAGCAACGAGAACGCGACCGGCGGCTATCTCGACGAACAGGGCCCCAACGAATTACTCGTGCGTGCGCTAGGGCGGATTCAGTCGCTGGAAGACTTGCAGAAAGTTGTCGTTGCAACGCGGAACGACCGTCCGATTGTACTGGCACAGATTGCTCGCGTCATCGAAGGGGCTCAGGTCAAACGGGGCGACAGTGCTGCTTATGTCCGCACGGAAACTGGCGACTTCGCCGGAGGGCCAGCCGTCGTGCTGACGATCAATAAACAGCCCGATGCCGACACGAGAGCGGTCACTGAAGCGGTGATGAAGGCCGTTGAAGAGCTGCAGCCCTCGTTGCCCGACGACCTGCGCGTGGAGCCCCTTTACTCGCAGACACTGTTCATCGACCGTGCTATTGAGAATGTTGTTGAAGCGCTGCGGGACGGCGGCATTCTTGTCGTGATCATTCTGTTCCTGTTCCTGATGAATCTCCGAACGACGTTCATCACGCTCACCGCGATTCCGCTGTCGTTGCTGATGACCGTGATCGTCTTTTCGTTCTTCGGCCTGTCGATCAACACCATGACCCTCGGCGGTCTGGCGGTCGCCATCGGAGAACTGGTCGACGACGCCATCGTCGATGTCGAGAACATCTTCCGACGACTGCGGGAGAATCGTAAGCTGGGGAGCCCGAAGAATCCGCTGCTGGTTGTTTTTCAGGCCAGCGTCGAGATTCGGAACTCGATCGTCTTTGGCACGATGATCGTCATTCTGGTCTTCATCCCGCTGTTTGCACTGTCGGGGATGGAAGGGCGGCTCTTCACTCCGCTCGGGATTGCCTACATCGTTTCCATTCTGTCGTCCCTGCTGGTCTCTTTGACCGTGACGCCGGTGCTGTCCTACTGGCTGCTGGCCGGGAAGAAGGACCGGGAACAGGAAAAGGATGGCCCGTTGCTTCGGCTGTTGAAGTGGGGTGGAGACAAAGTCATTCGCTTCAGTCTCAGAGTCCCGCGACTCAATCTCATCGCCACGTCACTAGCCGTGGCTTTGGCGGGACTGTTTCTTGTCAGTCTGGAACGTGACTTTCTCCCTCCTTTCAATGAAGGAACAATCCAGCTGAACGTGGTCCTGCCCCCGGGAACGTCACTGGGGACATCGAACGATATCGCCGGACGAGTGGAAGATCGGCTGATGGCGATCGACGACATTCTTTCGATCAGCCGCCGCACCGGCCGGGCCGAACTCGACGAGCATGCCGAGGGGGTCAACACGAGTGAGATCCTGATCGAGCTCGACCCGGAATCCGAACAGTCGCGGGAAGAGCAGATTGAAGAAATTCGCGAAGCGATGGACGAGATCCCCGGCATCGTCACCGCCGTGGAGCAGCCGCTCGCTCATTTGATCTCGCACATGCTCTCGGGCGTGAAGGCTCAAATCGGGATCAAGATCTACGGCGACGACCTCGACCTGCTGCGGCGGAACGCCGCGGAGATGGAGGCGGCTATCCAGTCCGTCCCGGGGGTAACCGATCTCATGGTTGAACCGCAGGTCATCATTCCTCAACTGCGGATCGAACTCGATCGCGACAAGCTCATGCTTTACGGTCTGAATGCTGCTGATGTCAACACGTTCATCGAAACGGCAATGAACGGACAGATTGTCTCCGAAGTGCTGCTCGGTCAGCGGACCTTCGATCTCTTGATTCGTCTCGACGAAGACTATCGGGAGAATCTTCAGGCACTCAAACGCCTCACGATCGAGATGGAGAATGGAGGCAAGATTCCGCTGGAAGCCGTGGCGAATATCTACGAATCGGGCGGGCCGAACACAATCAACCGCGAGAACGTCCGGAGAAGAATTGTTCTACAGTGTAACGTCTCCGACCGCGGCGTTGTCGATGTCGTTCAGGACATCCGGGAACGGGTCATGCCGGTGGTCGAGTCGCTGCCGCCCGGCTATTTCGTCGAATACAGCGGGCAGTTTGAGAGCCAGCAGTCGGCGACCCGAATCATCGGAGCCCTGTTCATCGTCTCGCTGGTGGGCGTGTTTCTCGTCCTCTTCACGATGTTCCGTTCAATCAATCTGTCACTGCAGGTGATGGCGGCATTGCCGATGGCCTTTATCGGCTCGGTCGCCGCTCTGGTTATCACCGGTCAGACGCTGACTGTCGCGGCGATGGTCGGCTTCATTTCCCTGGGGGGCATTGCTTCCCGAAACGGAATCCTGCTGCTCAATCACTATCTGCATCTGGTCCGCTACGAAGGCGAGGACTGGACCAAAGAGATGATCGTGCGGGCCGGTCTGGAACGACTCGCACCGGTCTTGATGACCGCTTTGACCTCCGGAATCGGGCTCGTTCCGCTTGTGCTCGCCGCGGGCGAAGCCGGTAAGGAGATTCTCTATCCGGTGGCTACGGTCATCCTTGGCGGGTTGATCAGTTCCACGTTACTCGACTTCTTTGTTCATCCGGCTCTGTTCTGGCTGTTCGGACTCGACGAGGCCCGGCGGGTCGTGAATGAATCCCAGTCCGAACTGGAACTTGTTGTCCCTGAGCACGGGGCGATATCCCATCACTCTGACGACGTTTAGTCAGCGGGCTCTCTGGAAGCCGAGGCTTCCTTCCCTGAATGCTGAAAGGAAAAGCTATGACACCGAATCGCGTTCTTTTTTCGTTCTCCACGCTTCTTTTGACCGTCGTGGTTCTGGGCTGCGAACCACCGGCCACTCCACCGGCGTCCGAAACCTCTGTCGAACACGCGGACGATCATGGGCACGATCACGATCATGGACACGATCATTCTTCTCATGGTCCTCACGATGGCGAACTGGTCGAACTGGGGAATGAGTATCATGCCGAAATCGTTCACGACGAAGCGGCCGGCACGGTAACGGTCTACATTCTGGACGGTGCGGCGAAAGCTCAGGTCCCGATCGAGGCAGCGGAGATCGCCCTCAATCTTCTGCAGGATGGGCAGCCGAGCCAGCACAAGTTGCCAGCGGGCCCGGATGTGAGCGATCCTGAAGGCAAGTCGTCCAGGTTTATTTCCAGCGATGCGGACCTCGTCGACGCTCTGCATCAGGAAGGAGTCGAGGCCAAACTGGTTGTTTCGATCGATGGGAAGTCCTACCGAGGATCAGTTGTGCATGACCATGACCATGAGCATGGTCACGTTGACTAAAGAAGTGAACGTTTTGAATGTTTATGGAGGTCTCGAAGCCTGTACGGACGGAATTTCTCTGACAATCACGAACATTCTGTGGGTCCCACTGGTATTCGGTATTGGCCCGGTAGAATGAAGACTGCATTCAACTTGAGGTGACAGGACGTCACACCGCCGCCTGGAACGCATTCTCAGTTTGTGTGCATGGTTCGACGGTGATATTTGCAGGCGACGAGGCAACCAGGATTGAGCAGCGAATCGCACTCTGAGCGAGAGTCATTTCAGCCCGGTGGGGGACAACGGAGGTTGCTGGGACCGGATGGCCCGGGGAGGAAGCCGCGGAAGATTTCCGATGCGGTCTTCGTCGGCTTCGCTGCTGCGCTCATCGTGTTGATGGTCATCGGCGTCATCAACTATGTCCACACCAGCACTCTGGTGGAGAACAGCCGTGCGCTCGTTGAGTCGCAGGAGTTGACGGTTCAGCTCGAGGATGTGCTGGCTGATGTCACCGATGCGGAAACCGGGCAACGAGGGTTCCTGCTCACGCTGAACGAAAGCTATCTGGAACCGTACGACGCAGCCGTTTCTCAGGTAAGGAACGACCTGGAGAATCTCGAGCTGTTGCTTCGTGAAAACGAAGCGGGCATGGATCGGCTGGCGGACCTGAAACAGGCCGTGGACGGGAAACTGGCCGAGCTGCGCGAAACGGTCGAACTCGCCCGAAACGGTGACCGCGAAGAAGCTCTTGTCATCGTCCAGAGCGACCTCGGCAAGAACCTGATGGACGAAATTCGCACCATCCTGACGACGCTTCAGGAGGCGGAAGCGGAAGACATTCGCAGCCGAATGCAGGAGACGGAACGAAGTTATCGGTCAGCGGTTGCTACGGCAGTGGTTTCGACATTGGCCGGCGTCGCTCTCTTCGGATTTGTGTTCTATCTCGTCCGGCAGAATATCCGACAGGAACGGATCGCGGTTGCTGAAGTAGCCGCGCAGCGTGAGCTGTACCTGACGACGCTGGCCAGCATCGGCGATGCCGTGATCAGCACAGATGCCGAAGGAAATGTCGTCTTCCTGAACAGTGTCGCGGAGAATCTGACGGGATGGACGACCGATGAAGCGGCGGGCCGCCCGTTGACCGAGGTTTTTCGCATCATCAACGAGACTACACGGGCTACCGTGGAGAATCCCGCACTGCGAGCGATCCGCGAAGGGGCGATTGTCGGGCTCGCCAATCACACATTGCTGCTGACGCGCGATGGTAATGAGGTGCCCATCGACGACAGTGCGGCACCGATTCGAGACGATTCCGGGAAAGTCATCGGCAGCGTGCTCGTTTTTCGGGATATCAGCAGTCACAAGCAGTCGGTGCGACGGCTCGAAGCCAGCGAAGCCCGTATGCGATCGATGTTGAACTCGGCTCTGGATGGAATCATCTCGATTGACCATCACGGAAACGTGATCGAGTTCAACTACTCGGCCGAGAAGATGTTCGGCTACCAGCGTGATGAAATCCTGGGCAAAGAGATGGCCGAGCTGATCGTTCCTCTCGATCATCGCGAAGAACATCGCGCCGGACTGGCTCGATATCTGAGGACGGGGACAGGTCCGGTGCTTGATCAGCGGCTGGAGCTGACCGCGCTTCGCCGGGACGGGGAGCAGTTTCCGGTCGAAGTGTCGATCACGCGGGTCGAAACGCCCGGCGAACCAATCTTCACCGGTTACGTCCGCGACATCACGCAGACCAAATTTGCGGAACAGCAACGTCAGGAATCGGAGCGGCGGTTCCGTATGCTCGTCGAACAGATTCAGGATTACGCCATCTTTATGATGGATCCCGAAGGGCGTGCGACGTCCTGGAACGTGGGCGTCCGCCGACTCCTCGGTTATGAAGAAGATGAGTTCATCGGCCTGAAGGTCTTCAAGGCTGCGTTTACGCCGGAAGATCTGGAAGCCGGTGTCGATGAAGCCGAGTTGAGACAGGCCGCCACGGAAGGGCGGGGCGGAGACGATCGCTGGAAATTGCGGAAGGATGGAACGCGATTCTGGGCTTCCGGGATCACGACGGCATTACACGACGAAGACGGGCAGTTGCTCGGATTTATGAAGGTGATGCGGGATCAGACAGACCGGAAACGTCTCGAAGACGAACTGCGGAAGATTGCAGCCGATCTCTCGGAAGCCGATCGACGCAAGACCGAGTTCCTGGCGACTCTGGGCCACGAACTTCGCAATCCGCTCGCGCCCATCCGCACGGGACTGGAGGTGATGCGGCTGGCACGGGACGAGCCGGAAACGATCGAGGAAGTCCGTCTCACCATGGAACGGCAGACTCATCAGATGATGCGCCTCATCGACGATCTGCTCGACGTCTCACGCATCACCCGTGGCAAGCTGGAGCTCCGGCGATCGATGGTCGTCCTCGGTGAAGTGATCAACAGCGCCGTCGAGGCGACCCGTCCCTTTATCGACGATGCTCAACATGAGTTGACCGTGGAGCTTCCCGAGGAGCCGATCGAAATGTACGGCGATCCTCATCGGCTCGCCCAGGTCTTTTCCAATCTGCTCAATAATGCCGCCAAGTACACCCCGGTTGGTGGGCACATCTGGCTGACTGTAAGTCGACAGGGAGACGAAGTCACAATCACCGTCCGGGACAACGGACTTGGAATCCCACTTGAGATGCAGGAGAGCATCTTCGAGATGTTTACCCAGATCGATCGCCCTCATGAGTTTGGCCACACCGGGCTGGGCATCGGTCTGACACTGGTTAAGCGATTGATAGCACTCCATGGAGGAACGATCGAAGTGAGTAGTGATGGGCCTGATAACGGAAGCGAGTTTGTTGTCCGATTACCGATTTTGTCCGAGACGGCCGCTTCCAATGTCCTTCTTGAAGAACCCGCGACTGGCAACCCGCCGCTGAAGGTACTTGTCGTCGATGACAACGAAGCGGCTGCCTCAATGCTGTCAATGGTCGTCAGCATGCTGGGCAATGAAGTGCGGATCGCGCATGACGGTCGTCAGGCGGTCGAAGCCGCGAGCCAGTTTCGTCCACAGGTCGTGCTGATGGATCTTGGCATGCCGAACATGAACGGTTTCGAGGCGGCTCGAGAGATCCGCAAACTTGACTGGGGTCAGTCGGTTGTTCTGGCTGCACTAACCGGCTGGGGGCAGGATGAAGACCGGCGACGTTCCCGGGAAGCAGGATTCGACCATCACTTCGTCAAACCCGCCGAGCCCGCTGAACTGCAACGACTGTTCGCAGCCGTCAGTCGAAGCTAGATCCGGTTCCCTATCAGCGTCGCTGCCCTGAAAGAATCGTTCTTGGCCACTATCGTCCCCTGCGGGCGTTGTTTACGTGGCCCTGAAGTAGAAGACAACCAGGCCGGCGATATACACGAGCGTGACCCAGACCGAATCGATTCCCATGCCGAACATGGTACGGTCGCGTCGTTCCAGAAGACCCCACATGTACAGAGCCGTCAGAATGATGGCGATTCCTCCCATGAAGAGAGCCGACTGATCAACGGCGTTCACGACCGGGCCGCTGCGAAACGCCAGGTCACTCGGCAACAGGAGGGCCACCTCGAGCGAGTTGGTCCCGAAGATGTTTGAGATCGCCATGGTGTAGCTGCCCAGGCGAATCGCACCAGAGGTTGTACTGATTTCCGGCAACGACGTTGTCAAAGCGACCAGGGTCGCACCGATGAATCCGCCAGACAGACCCGTCTGTGCAGAAATCGCATCGGCAGAGGCAGAAACGAAGAACCCCCCGATCAGCACCATCAGACAGTGAAAGGCGAATCGAAACCAGACGCCCCAGCCGGAAGGCTCGGTCGTACGGTCCACGGCCGCTGCTTCTCCGGTTGTCCCTTTGTCTCCCGTCTCGTCATTCTCGCCGACGCCTTCCGGGAGTTCAGTCGGCACCCAGGATTCGCGATTCTCAAAGCGATTCATGTAATAGAGTGAAGCCGCGTAGACGGCACCCAGGAGTAACGGCCAGATTCCCAAATGACCAATGATGGCGATATCTCCGGCCGAGATCGCACACACGCCGACCGCGATTTGGAGAATCAGAAACGTTCCCCCTAAAAGCAGCACCGGGCTGGGCGAGAAGAAGGTCAGCGCTCCTTTAACGACCCAGAAATCAATCAGAGCCAGTACTGCGAGCTGCATCGCGACACCGCCGAACAGGTTATTCATCGCCAGCGAAGCATTCCCCAGCCAGCTGGCCGTCACCGTGGTCGCAATTTCCGGAAGCGAGGTCGCTCCGCCCAGCAGTAATGCTCCGGCGAGAGCTTTCGACATCGCGGTCTGTTCAGAGATCTGATCGGCAATGCGCGACAACCTCGTGCCGGACCTCCAAACGAAGAGTCCGCCGATAAAGAGTATGAGCAGATTGACCCAGGGACTGAGATTATGGAATTCGAATGCCATGCGACGACCGGATCTATTGCTGTAGCTGTATAAAACGAAAGCAGGCGAACACACTGAGCAGTTCGCCTGCTTTCTACCCCTGGTTTGGTTTTCCGCCAATCAGGCGCGGGCCGCCTCCCGATTAATGAAGCTTTCCGCCAGATTGCTGAGGAGCTTGTCGGCATCTCCCTCTTCGTCCAGCGTCTGCTGCAGCAGCTCGGCGGCCTGGCTTTGTCCCAGTCGCTGCGCCAAATTCCGGAGACAGCCGTAAGCGGCGATCTCGTAGTGCTCCACGCGCTGGGCGGCACAAATCAGAGCGGCATCGAGCACGTGGGCATCCCCCTTGGCGGTGATGACCTCTTCCCCTTCTTTCACCAGACCCTTCATCGCTTCGCAGGTCTTGCCTTTGGCGTCTCGGCCGAAGACCTTGAACACCTGTTCGAGGCGGCGGATCTGTCCTTCTGTTTCTTTCAGGTGATCCTGAAACGCTTTCTTGAGTTCCGGATCGGAAGCTTTGTCAGCCATCTGCGGCAACGCCTTTGTCAAACGCTGCTCGGCGTCGTAGACATCTTCCAGCTGATCGTAGAAGAGTTCCTCGAGGTCTTTGAATTCTGTCGACGTAAAAAGTCCCATAGCATCTACCTTTCCGTTCCTTAAACATGGACGACGGGAGACGTCCAGTTCATCATTTCATCCTGTTCAGCAGAAGTGCAAACACTGTTCCAGCATCGCGTCGGTGGCCGAGTTTGCGCACGCCTGACGGCAAACTCGTTGCTCTGCTCGACTGTTCAGGATCGCTCCCAATGGGCCGCTGAGAGTTTTCCCGGATTCGTCACTTGGCACGATATTCGTTCAATGCCGGATCACTGGTTGAATTCCCGTCGCGCTGAACTCCCCTCGCACCCCTGGACTGATGCTCGAATTTGAACTCTCACTGACTGGAAACGTCGTCGTCTTCGTCCTGGCCGCCGTGGTCATTGGTTTTGGAGGCGCCAAGGCCTCGAGGCTCGCCGATCAACTGGCCGACAGCACCGGTTGGGGCGAAGCATTGACCGGTACGATTTTTCTCGGCTTCATGACGGCGCTTCCCGGCTTCATTGCCTCGCTCGTCACCGCGATGAAGGGGTTGCCGGCGATGGCGATCAGCAACGCTCTGGGCGGGATCGCCATCCAGACCACGGCTCTGGCGGTTGCCGATGTCGCCTATTCGAGGGCGAATCTTGAACACGCCGCGGCTTCCGTTCCGAACATGATGCAGACGGTGATGCTCCTCTCGCTGCTCGTGCTCGTTCTGTTGGGGTTGAGCAGCCCCGACGTTACCATCGGCCACGTCCATCCCGCATCGATCCTGCAGGTCATTGTCGCCGGCTGTGCCTTTATCATTGTGGTGCGAGTGCGGCAGGATCCGATGTGGAAGCCGGTGCAGACTGAGGAAACACGGGTCGATCGCCCTGTGGAAGAGAACCTCAACAGAGACTCGAAGAAACTGGGGCTCTGGCTGCTGGTTGTCGCCGGGGTTACGGGGTTCAGCGGAGCCGTCGTTGCGGAGGCGGCTCAGAATATTGTCGAGAAGACCGGTTTCTCGGAAATCGTGGTCGGTGGTCTGCTGATGGCGGTCGCGACGTCGCTTCCGGAACTCGTGACCAGCGTCGCCGCGGTGAGGCAGGGGGCATTGACGCTGGCCGTGAGCGATATCGTCGGCGGAAATTTCTTCGATGTCCTGTTCGTGGCGGGAGCCGATATCGTTTACCTTAGCGGTTCGATCTATCACGCCAGCGAAGTTGGCATGCGCGAAATCTTCCTGGCGACGCTCACCATCCTGCTGAATCTGATCCTGCTGGCCGGTCTGATCATCCGACAGCGTGAAGGTCCGGGAGGAATCGGGCTGGAAAGTGCGCTGATGCTGGCCGTGTATGTCCTCGGATTCACGGTGCTCGCTTTCTCCTTCTGACGTTCCGTCGATTCTTTCCATGCAATAGTCGGAACTGAACTCTGAACGCGCACTCTGCATCAACAGCTTCCGCGCGGGAAGTCGTGTTCTCGCGGTTTCCCGAAATTGAGAGCCGACCCGGAAATCTCCTGCAAGGGGGGTATTGTCATCCGCCAAGGCTCCATTACGCTGAAAGTGCACGAATAGATTTACCCGCACTGGTTACCCCTGGCGAGCCGCATGAACCGAGTCCATTCAGTCCTGCGACGATGGTCGACGCGATGGCTGTTTCCCATCGTTGCGCTGATGCTGGGAGGATGCGCTGGTCCGCAATCCGCGCTCGACCCCGCAGGACAGGGAGCGGAGGATATCGCTCGGATCTTCTGGATCATGGTCATCGGGGCGACGATCATCTGGATCACCGTCATTGGACTGGCGATCTATGCTTTGCGGTTGAAGCCCGGGCCCCATCATCGCCGCCGCTCGGGCGTGTGGATCATCGGTGGCGGAGTCATTGCTCCGACCGTGATTCTGACCGGGCTGGTTATCTACAGTCTGGCCTTCCTTCCTCAACTCCTCGCCCGACCTCCTGAAGGTTCGCTCCAGATCAAAGTCGAAGGTCTGCAGTGGTGGTGGCGGGTCACGTATCTCGAAAACGGTGAACCCGATTTCGAGCTCGCAAACGAGATCCACCTTCCCGTCGGCGAGCCGGTCGAGTTCCTGCTCTCAAGCCCCGACGTAATCCACTCGTTCTGGATTCCCGCTCTCGGTGGGAAAGTCGACATGATTCCGGGCCGCGAAACGCGGCTGACTCTCATGCCGACTCGAACGGGCACGTTCCGCGGAGTCTGCGCGGAGTACTGCGGTGCTTCCCATGCGTTGATGAACTTCACCGTCGTGGTCGAAGAGCCCGAGGACTATCAGCAGTGGCTCGCCGAACAGCGAAGTCCTGCGCGGCAACCGGCCGAAGAGCTCACGATTCTTGGACGGGAGTTGTTCGTGAGTTCGGGATGCGGGGCGTGTCATTCCGTTCGCGGCACCGACGCAAATGGACGTATCGCACCGGATCTGACCCATGTCGGGAGCCGTCACAAGCTGGGCGCGGACGTCCTTCCCAACGATCGAGCCAGCTTTGAACGATGGATTCGCCATACCGATGATGTGAAACCCGATGTGTTGATGCCCGAATATCATTCCCTCGACGCGGCAGAGTTAACGGCTCTCGCTGCCTACCTTGAGAGTCTTGACTGAAACCCGCTGTATGCAGACCACCGAGAACGATCCTGAACCGCTTCCCGAAGCCCCGCCGCTTGAAGTCCGGCGTACGCAGGAGGAACGTCTGCTCAAAGCTTGGGAAACACCCAAGGGCTGGCGGTACTGGTCTGCGGTTAACAACTCGGAAGTGGGGCTCTGGTACACGGTCGCATCGTTCTGCTTCTTTTTGTACGGCGGTGTGCTCGCTCTGTTGATGCGTATTCAGCTGGCCGTGCCCGAGAACACATTCCTGACCGCGAATCAGTACAACCAGATCTTCACCATGCATGGCTCGGTGATGATGTTCCTCTTCGCCGTGCCGATCTTCGAAGCCTTCTCCATTCTCGTGCTGCCGCAGATGCTCGGAGCACGAGACCTGCCGTTCCCGCGATTGTCTGCGTACGGCTTCTGGAGTTTTATCATCGGCGGTGTGTTCGTCTGCGGCTCCATCTTCTTTGATGCGGCACCGCGAGGCGGCTGGTTCATGTATCCACCGCTGACCAGTTCGTATCAGTCCGATGTCGGAGCCGATATCTGGCTGCTCGGTTTAACATTCATTGAAATCGCCTCGATTGCCGCGGCGATCGAATTGATCGTCGGTGTCCTGAAATGCCGCCCGCCCGGAATGCGGATCAATCTGATTCCTCTGTACTCGTGGTACATTCTGGTCGTCGCCGGAATGATTCTGTTTGCTTTCCCGCCGCTGATCGCCGGCGACATTCTGCTCGAAATGGAACGGGCGTTTCACTGGCCCTTTTTCGATCCTGCCCGGGGCGGCGATCCTGTGCTCTGGCAGCACCTGTTCTGGATCTTCGGGCATCCCGAGGTCTACATCATCTTCCTTCCTTCGGTCGCCCTGATGGCGATGATCGTTCCGACATTCGCCCGCACGCCAATCGTTGGTTACAGCTGGGTTGTTCTGTCCGCGGTCGGGACCGGGTTCCTCAGCTTCGGGCTCTGGGTCCATCACATGTTTACGACCGGCTTGCCGGGTGTGTCGCTCGGAATCTTCTCGGCGGCTTCGCAGGCGGTGGCAATTCCGACCGGGGTGCAGATCTTCTGTTTTCTGGCGACGCTGGTCGCGGGGCGAGTCGTCAAATCGGCCTGTCTGCTGTTCGTCTTCGCGGGACTGGCCACGTTCATCATTGGCGGACTGACGGGCGTGATGGTCGCGGTGGCCCCCTTCGATTTTCAGGCCCACGATACCTACTTTATCGTTGGGCATCTGCACTACGTGCTGATCGGTGGAACAATCTTCCCGATCATGGCCGGCTTCTACTACTTCTTCCCGATGGTACGGGGCAAGAAGCTGAGCGAGCGGATCGGCACGATCGTATTCTGGCTCGTATTCATCGGGTTCAACGTCGGCTTCTTCCCGATGCACATTTCCGGCATGATGGGAATGCCTCGGCGGGTCTTCACGTATCCCGCCGGGATGGGCTTCGACACGTTGAATATGATCTCGACCATCGGCGCTTTCATTCTTGCCGGCGGCTTGTTGCTGTTCTTCTTTGATGTCGTTCGACCGCGGAAGAATGAACCTTATTCGGAACGCAATCCCTGGAACGCAGGGACGCTCGAATGGCTGGCCGAGATCCCCGATAAACCGTGGGGAGCCCGTTCGATTCCGGAGATCGACAGCCGTTATCCGCTCTGGGACCAGCCGAACTTCGTGCGCGATGTCGACGAGGGCCGCTTCTATCTGCCGGATGCGAAAGAAGTGCTACGCGAAACCATTGTCACCTCGGTGATCGATGCCCGTCCGATTCAATGTCTGCGGGTAGCAGGACCGACATTCATCACGGTCTGGGCAGCAATCTTCACCGGAGGCTTCTTCATTCTGGCGACCTATCACTGGTGGACTTCGGCTGTCATCAGCGGACTGCTCGCCATTGTCATGCTGCTCCGCTGGGCCTGGACCACGGCTCCCATTCCGGAGAAGGACTCGAAGGATGTCGGCCTGGGCATGACGCTTCCGATTTATGTATCCGGCCCCAACGCGGTCGGCTGGTGGGCAATGTTTATCACCATGACGGCCGACCTGACGGCGTTCATGTCGCTCGTCTTTGGCTACTTCTTCTACTGGACCGTGCACAAGGATTTTCCACCGGAACAGCATCAGGGACCGGGAGTCTTCTGGCCGGTGCTGAGCCTGGTCCTGTTCGCGGCTTCGTACGGGCTGACGCTCCTGTCTCACCGATGGAATCGAGAGGACAACGCGAAGATGTTCTACGGCGGAATCATCGGAGCGGCCGTCCTCTCTCTGGGGGGAACGGCGGCAATTATCGCGGGGCCCTGGACCACGAATCTCGATCCGACCTCGCACGTTTACCCGGCCATCGTCTGGGTGCTGGCCGGCTGGATGGCTCTGCATGGAATCGGCGGCTTGATCATGCAGTTGTACTGTCTGGCCCGTCGGGCGGCTCGGCGAATGACCGCGAAGTACGATGCCGACATTGTCAACGTTTGTCTGTACTGGCACTTCCTCGCACTCACGGTGTTCATCACCGTCGGCGTGATTGCCGGATTCCCCTTCCTGGCGTAGAGAGACGACATGAGCCGGATCTCCGATCCCGAATACATGCAGCCGACGGAAGAACAGGATCGATTCTGGATCCTGTTCGCATCGCCGACCATTTGGGCAATCCATCTGCTCGCCTGCTACATCACAGCCGCGATCTGGTGTGCGAAGTTCGGCGAGACCGAATCGGCATTCACGACGGTGCGAATTGCCTTCGCGGTCTACACCGTAGTTGCTCTGGCGGCAATCGGCTGGCTGGGTTGGATCGGATATCAACAGCAGCGACGTGTTACCGACAAGACTCCGCACGATGACGACACGCCGCTCGATCGCCATCGGTTTCTGGGGTTCGCGACCCTTCTCCTGTCCGGCCTGAGTGCGATCGCAACCATCTACGTGGCCCTCGTGGCCGTTTTCATCGGGAGTTGTGACTGATGAGTGATTCCCTGTCCCTTTCTCCTCCGCTCGAACGCGACGGGCGAACGACCCTGCGAACCGACTCCCTCTTTTCTGGGTGGCGGATCTGCTATCTGATTTGGGGACTGATCAGCCTGATCATCGCCTGGCTGGGGCCGTTGCCTCGCCTCGCCCATGAAGCGTTCTTCGCCCACATGACGATGCACATGCTGGTCGTCGCCGTCGCGGCTCCCATGCTCGGCCTGGCGATTGCTGGCAGTCGGTTCGACCCGGTGATGAAATGGCCGCGAATCTTCTCGCCGATCCCAGCTTCGGTCGCGGAACTGATCATTGTCTGGGCGTGGCATGCTCCGCAGCCGCATCATCTGGCCCGCATGCACACCTGGGGACTGTTCGCCGAACAGGGTTCGTTTCTCCTGGCGGGAATTATCGTCTGGCTTTCCGCGTTTGGTGGACCTCTGCCTCGAAGTCGCAGCCGCAGCGGCGCGGGAGTCATCGGTCTGCTGCTTACCTCAATGCATATGACGCTCCTTGGAGCTCTTCTTGCCCTGGCTCCCCGTTCGGTCTACGACCATCATCAGGGATTCGGAAGCATGACCGCTTTGCAAGACCAGCATCTCGGCGGGGCGATCATGCTTGTCGTCGGCGGAATCGCGTACCTTTGGGGCGGAGTGGCACTCACGGTTGGACTCGTACAGGACCGCAAGCAGGACGAGGCGGTGGAGTGATGAAACAGCATCTCAAAACAATCGTGGTCTTTCTGTTGATCGTCGCCGTCTGCGGCGGCCTGGCAGTCGTCAGTGGCGTCTTGCCGATTCGAGCCAGCGACGGTCACTGGGCCATCACCCGCTGGTTTCTGAACTTCTCGAAGGAACGATCGGTCGCCTTTCACAGCGGTGGTATTAAGGTGCCCGATCTGGACCGCCAGGACCTGGTGGTGAAAGGAGCAGGGCACTACGAAATTGGCTGTCTGCAATGTCATGGCAGCCCGAAACGGGAAGCCCCGCGGGTCGTCGCCTACATGACACCCAAACCGCCCGACATCGCTTCTCTCGTAAAAGAGAGGGAGCCCGAGGAACTGTTCTACATCGTCAAGCATGGCATTCTGATGACCGGCATGCCGGCCTGGCCCAGTTTGCAGCGGGACGATGAAGTTTGGTCAGTCGTCGCCTTCCTGCTCAAATACCCGGAGCTCGATCACGCGGCATACCGCCAGCTCGCACTCGGCGAACTCGATCTCAATGAAGCTCCCGACACAATCGAAGGCGCGGACGGAGGATCGCTCGACGTTCCGCATCACATCGTCGAAAGCTGTGCCATGTGTCATGGTCTTGAGGGACGCGGCCGTGGTCACGGCGTCTTTCCGGTTCTGGCCGGGCAGAACGAAGCATATCTGGTCGAAACACTGATCGCCTACCGGGACGACAAACGGCACAGCGGAACGATGGAGGCCGTGCTCGGTCGCCTCGATGTCGACGACCTCAGACGCCTCGCTGAGTATTACGCGAATCTGCCGGCGACAGCAGCTTTGCCAGTGTCCGGGACCGATGACTCACCGACGGATCAGGAGCGAACCGAAGCCATCGAGCGAGGTCGTCAGATTGCAATGGAAGGACTCCCCGAGCAAAAAGTGCCTTCCTGCGCGGATTGCCACCCGATCGATGGCTCGACGATTAACGACGAGTACCCTGTCCTCAATGGCCAGTACGCCGATTATCTGGAACTCCAGCTCGAACTCTTCGCGGAAGGCGTTCGCGGTGGAACCGATGCGGCCAACCTGATGCAGCCGGTCGTCGATCATCTCGAGCCGGAGCAAATGCGGGATGTCGCTCTGTTCTATGCCGCTCAGCCTCGCGAAGAATCGCCATAACGGACCGATGTCTAATCGATTGTTAGCGGAGAATCAGTTCGCTTCGATCCACTCCAGAGCCGCTTCTTTGTCCGGATAGTGGAAGTACTTGATCTCAGCGGTCGTGAATGGCTTGCAGAACGTCGCCATTCCCTGTTCCCATTTGCTCTCCCCGACGAGCGCCAGCTTTTCGATATCCCGGAAGTGCTTCAGATCGAACTTGATATCTTCCCACATCGCACCGGCATCCCAGCCATGAAAGTCGTGCATGACGACAACCATGCGGACTTTGCCGAACTCGTCAATCCGTTTTTCGACCGCCGGGACGAAGGCTTCGTAAGCTTCCTTCTGCAGTTTCCCCGTGATCTCGATGATCAGAATCTTCCCAGCCGCCACTTCAGTGATTTTGAACGACATCAAATTCTCCCCCGTTTCGAAGATCAGAGTTGGAACGTCAATCGGTTGCATGCTCCTCTGCCGTCTCGGCAAGGAAGCGGCAGCTCACAGGGCCCCGCTGCTCTCCTGTGCATCATCCTGTCTCCCGCGATTCCCGCAACCCAAGCAGCCGGAAGGGATCGCTTTGAATCGAGATTTCATCACTGCGGAAATTTCCCGGAATTGCGAGATCCGAATTCACAGGGGGCCGTTCTGACGGCGAATTCCAGATCGCCCAGGCCTGATCAGCGACGGCGCAAATCTTGCTCGCTATCATCCCGCAGCCGTTCCTGAGGAACAATTCCGCTCACCTTTTCAGTCAAAGAACACAATGGCTCTCACCTCGCTATTCCTTGTCATCGGACTCCTCCTGCTGTTCGCCGGCGGAGAGTCACTTGTTCGCGGAGCCTCCCGGCTCGCTTACGCGGCGAAGCTCTCCCCTTTGTTCGTCGGACTGACGATCGTCGCGTTCGGCACAAGCACGCCTGAACTGGTTGTCTCGATCTCGACAGCATTGCAGGGGCAGGCGGATCTCTCCCTCGGAAACGTCGTCGGCAGTAACATCTTCAACATCCTGCTCATCCTCGGACTCTCCGCGGTCGTCGCTCCGTTGACCGTCAAACGACAGATCGTGCGTTCCGATGTCCCCCTGATGATCGTAATTTCTCTACTCCTGTTGATCCTGGCCTGGGATGGCGTTCTCGTTCCGGCCGAAGGTGTCGCCCTGTTGACCGGACTGTTGCTATACACGGCCTTTTCCTACTGGCAGGGGAGTAGAGACCGCGATGCGATCGCCAGCCCTCCCGATGAGGCCATTCCCGAGACGACCGGGGGCAAGAATCTACTGAGCCAGATCGGGCTGATCGTTTTGGGACTTATTCTGCTCGTCGCCGGCTGCGAGCTGTTTGTCCGCAGTGCGATTTCAATCGCTCAGGCCCTCGGCGTGTCGACGACAATCATTGGACTGACCATCGTTGCAGCTGGAACGTCACTGCCGGAACTGGCCACCTCGGTCATCGCCAGCTACCGCAACGAACGGGACATCGCCGTTGGCAACGTAGTCGGCAGTAACATCTTCAACATTCTCGGCGTCCAGGGAGCAGCCTGCATTTTCTCCGGCTCCGGCGTGAATGTTCCCCAGTCCTTCCTGCAGTTCGACCTGCCCATTATGGCCGCCACCGCGGTTGTCTGCCTGCCAATTTTCTTCACCGGTCGGGTGATCGCCCGCTGGGAAGGAGCCGTGTTTCTGATTCTGTATGCCGCCTACACGACCTACCTCATCCTGGCGGCTACCAACTCCGCCTACCGCGAACACTTCGGCACGGCAATGATCGTCTTCGTTCTGCCGCTGATCGCTCTCGGCATCATCGTCAGTCTGTTCCGACATCCGTGGAAGCCGTCAAAGATGGAACATGATCAGGCAGAATAGCGCGAATTCCCGATGAGAAATCGTTCACAGGTGCCAGACCATGCAGCAGGGAAATCCGTCACGAATCTGAGTTGAAGTCGCTACAACCGCTATTTAGAACGGCCTGAATGGATTCCGGACGGCCATGCTGAGCGGCTCACGATGAGGTCATCGAACACGCACCTATTGTTAAGATATTAATGTCTTCACAATTCAACGGTTCGTCTTATGCAAACTTCGCTGCCTCAGAACCTGCTCGATCGGCGAGCGGAACGTGCCATTCGCAATCTCAATCGCTGGTCCGCCAAATTTGAGCGCAGCGTGACACAGCGGAGACTTCATCTTCGCGAACGGTGTTTCATCAAAGCGTCCCTCGCGACGATTCAGGGCAACGAGATCGCCAACCCGGTTCTCGGAGAATGGAGAACAGTCTGGGTTCGCAATCTCTCAGCGGGTGGCATCGGCTTCCTCTCTGCAAAACCGATTTCCGAACGGGACAAACCCATCGTTATCGTCCTTGGCAACCGACGACTGATCTACCGGATCAATCGCAGCCGTCCGGTCCACGACGATTTTTGCGAGTATGGCGCCCGCTTTATTGGCGAAGGCGATGGAAACGCTTAATCGGCCTACGGCGAGATCCCATCGTTCAGGAAGGCTGCCAGTGCAGCAGAGTCGTACGTCGCTCGCGATGAAACGAGCCGCCCCTCGTGAACGGCCAGTTCGGTATACGAAGTGAGCAGATAGGTGTGCGGACTATCATGATGCCCGAGAATGGTCTCGTTCTTGACCGTGACGCACTGCCGCCCGGAATGAGTCAGCAGTTCCATGTTCTGAATGCCTTTGACTTTCAGGCTCGCTCCCAGCGTTTCGTAGAAATCGAATAGCTCGAGCCCGTGAAACGTTCCCCCGAATGCAAGTCCAGCGTTCGCTCCCGGCATGTCGTATCGGATTGAACTGTCGGCAATCGGGGCGTCCCCCAGAAACAGCAGGCGAGGACTCCCCATCGCAATCGTACTGACGTAACAATTCGCGACCCGCTCTCCATCGACATTGACGAAGAAGTCAGAGGTCAGCCCCAGTGGACCATCAGCCGGGTATCTGCGCGAATAGGTTTCGTTGATGACCTGAGCAATCCGCGCCAGCACATCGCCATTCACCCGCTTCCGCCCATGCTCGACATTGTGAATGGTCCGCACGCTGACTTCAATTGCCTCCGCCAGCTCCTTCCGACTCATCCCCACCTCGGCCAGCAGGTCGTTGAGCAATCCTTTACGAGTGAGAAGTCCCTGCGGATGACGTCCCATAAGTCAGATCCTCATGAACAGTGTTTGTCTATGTCGCGTTGCCCATGCCGCATGGGACGGACATGAAGGAAGTTCCGCCGTTGAAGCTAGTTGAAGACCGGAATCAGAGACGACAACACCAACGCACACAGTTCGAAGGAACGAGGAAATCAGAACAGTCCCCAGAGTGGACAGCAGAATGGCCCGCTCCGATCTTCAATGATATGGGGACAAATGTCAATATCTGCGTCAGCTGTTCGCCCGATGTTTCACGTTGCGAGGAAACCCGCTCCATCGACCGCAGACCGACTGGCTGGAGCCGACAAGTGAAGGCTTTCGAATCGGAAACGGAGTGTGACGCAGACCAGTCGCTGCATCGACGGAGAGGTAAGCGTTGCAGATCACAGCGTTCCGATCTACAGACAATGCGAGATCGTCCGGAGAATTCTATTTAGGCTCAGAATCTGGCTGACTCTCGGTATCACATCGGATCGAAAAGTGGGGCCTCAATGAAATAGCCTCCTTGAGTGAATCAGTAATATTCACTATGGTTGACTCTTGCTCTAATTCGATGTTCGCGTTAATGAACTAAGGCCCATCCATGAATTCCGACACGATGCGGAATCACGGCACTTCAATGTTTCGATGTCTCGTTGTGGACGATGAACCGCTCGTTAGGCAGCTCGCGGTTCGTCACCTCCAGCGGCACAACGTGCTGTGCGATTCGGTCGGCGACGGGTCAGAAGCTGCCTCGCTTCTCGATGGGGGTGGCTACGATGGCGTACTGGTTGACCTGCAGATCCCCGGCAAGAACGGTCATGCACTTTGTGTGAAGGCTCTGTCGCTCAAACCTCCACCGCTCGTGACAGTGATGACAGGCTTATCTGTCCCACAGGTCGAGGCTGACTTACGACGTCGAGGCATCAACCAGTTCTATCGTAAGCCGGTGGATATGGGGGTTATCGCTCGGGAAATCCGAGAAGGGCTCGATGAACGGTCTACTTCACAGCTGCCTGCGGAAGCGGATGAGTCGAATGATTTTCCGGCTGTTGAAGACGCCGAACACGAAATTTCGACCGCACCAGATGCGGAACGGGCATCGGAAGCCTCGACTTCCGAGCATTTCGTGATCGAGATCTTCTGCCGAGAGAAAGAACGCTCCAAGGCGCTGGCGAAGCGTCTCCGTTCGGCGGGATACAGTGCCAGCGCAGCCCAAAGCAGTGATGATTTGCTGGAAACTCTCAATTCCACGCGAGTTGATCTTCTGGTGATTGAGAATGAACTCAAGGGGTTTCTTTCCGGTCTGCAGATCATCGAGATGCTCTTCGACCAGTTGCTCAGTGTCAGTGTTGTCCTGCTGACTTCGGAAGCGGAGCTGGACCTGGCGGACAAACCCGCGATGGAGAGCATCCTTCGCCGTTTCGATTCCGGACTGGAGGATGACGATCGAGCGGACGCGATCCTTCAGGTCATTAAGACAATGACCGGCCGTCATTTGATGATCGACCACAGGGCCCGTCAGCTCGTGGCGGACGCTGAAGGAATCCCGCCCATGCCACACGTGCTGGCACAGATCGTGAAACATCTGGAGCAACCCGTCGCGGAAATCCCGTTGCAACAGCTGTCTCAGGAAATCGAGATCGATCCTCGTTTGACATCGGAGCTACTCCGAGTAGTTAACTCCAGCCACTCCGGCGTCGTGCATAAGGTAACCGGAGCGCGAGACGCTGTCCGGCTTCTGGGAGCAAAGCGCGCGATATCACTCTGTCTGGCTCTGGGCGTCCGCACAATGAATTCGGAACTGCTCAAGCCGTGGAGCGGTGAGCTCCGAGACTGGTATCTGAAGAGAGTGACTCTGACGGCCAGTACGGCGAGTATCTTCGCTCAGCGTTTCGAAAAAGTTCCGCATGAAACCGCGTTCCTGCTCGGGATCCTCCAGGACCTCGGCATTCTCGTCTTCGCCGAACACTACGGTGAAAAGTACTTCGCCCGCGTGGTGCAGCGCGTTCGTTCCGTAGCCACGCTTTCGTTCGTTTCCTCCGAGAAGTTGGTGACAAACACCGATCATGCCCAGGTCTCGGCGGCTGTCCTGAGGCTCTGGCGGTTTCCTCCGACGATCATCGAGCCGGTCATGATGCATCATCAGCCGATCGCGCCGACGATGACTCGAGTCATGCGGTCCTTCGTCAAATGCATGCGGGTCGCGGAACTGTTCGCGGATTTCGCCGACAATCCCGCGGCCCAACGGCGCAAGGCTCTGTTCGATTTCGTGAATAGAGAATTTGAACCGCACGCGGGCGAATGCGGCGCGGCATTGCTGGATGCGGTCGCACAGTCACGAGAGATGGGCGTTCAACTGAGAACTCCTCAACTCGATTCCGAGACACTGACCCTGGCGCTCGAACGACTTGAGCAGGCAGACGATAGCGAGGAGTAATTCTGCACGTGGAACGACCGGTTCGTCTGATCATTGTCGAGGATTGTCCGGAAGATGTTGAGATCATCGTTGATCATCTTCGGCGTGAAGGGATGGCCATTCACTTTCAATCCGTCCAAACGGAAGCCGAATTAGCGGATCTCCTTGATGGTGACTGGGATGCTGTTCTCTCTGACTATTCGCTACCAGTCTTCAGCGCCAAGCAGGCTCTCCGGATCGTCAAAGAGCGAGATCCGTGGATGCCGTTTATCGTTGTATCTGGAATGATTTCCGAGTCGAACGCCATCGAAATGATGCGGCTGGGAGCCAATGACTATGTCTTTAAAGACAGTTTGCTCCGGCTGCGCCCTGCATTGAAGAGAGAGCTTGTCGACACCGGTCGAATGAGGAAAGGGCAGCAGAGATCCGAGCTTCTCGATGCCATCATTACCTCGACACAAGACGCGATTTTTTCCGAGGACATGGCTGGCGTGGTAACCAGCTGGAATCCGGGAGCTGAACGCCTCCTGGGCTGGGATGCCGACGAAATTCTTTCAACTTGTCCGACGTTAAGTACGTCAGTTGGTGAAGGGAAAACATACGATGACCTCAGAACGCTCGCCATCGAGGGAGGGAAACCTCAGCACAGTAAGACAGTTTTGCTCACCAGGTCCGGTCACGCCATCTGGGTGACAATGACAGTCTCGCCGATTCGAGATATCAATGAGAGAATCGTCGGAGTCTCCGCAATTGCACAGGATTATACGTCACAGCAAATCTCGCTTGACGAGAAGCAGCGAGTCTCGACGCTGCTTGAGGCGATCGTTGACGGCACCCCAGATGCAGTCTTCGCGAAAGATCTGGAGGGCCGTTATCTGCTGTTCAACGAAGCAGCTGCACGCTTCGTCGGTTGCGCCGCCGCTGACGTTCTGGGGAAACGCGATGCCGAGGTCTTTGATGCGAAGGACGCCGAGACGATTCTTCAATCAGACCGATCGGTAATTGCTTCTGGAGAGCCGCTCGTTCGAGAAGAAGTTCTTCAGGGTGTCGACGGAGAGCGAATCTTCCTGGCCTCGAAGGCTCCACTAAGGAATCGGTCTGGGGAGACGATCGGCTTGCTCGGGATTTCGAGGGACATCACCGATCGCAAAAAGGCGGAGGAGCAGTTAGCCGAGCAGGAGGCAATGCTCGAAGAAGCTGTCGAAATCGCCAGGATCGGATATTGGAACAGAGATGCGATCAACGGTCGCCTGACCTGGTCCCGTCGTCTCTATTCCATGTTTGGTGTCGATTCGGAATCGTTTGAGCACAGTTTTGATTCCCTGTTGGAACTGATTCATCCGGAAGACCGAGAACGCGTGCGAGCACGGGTCACTGAAGCCGAAAAACATGGAGAGGTTTTCGATCATACCTATCGCGTTCCCGTCAACGGGAAAGTGCATGTGATCCACGAAGTCGGCAGGGCGACTCTAGGGGACCAGGGAGAACTCCTCAGCATCTCTGGCACGGCTCAGGATATCACCCGCGAGTGGAATCGCGAGCAGGCCTTACGGCAGAGCGAAGCTCGATTTCGCGCCTTCATGGATAACAGTCCAGCCACAGCTTGGATGACAGATGTTGATGGGCGAATGCTCTACGCCAGCGAAGCCTACAAGCGGGCTTTCAAGCTCCCGCATCAAAACCTTGAAGGCAAGACGGTCTTCGATCTGTTCCCACAGGAACTCGCGGATCTTTATCTCGCCAATATCCGTGCGGTCGCGTCGTCCGGTTCAACGGTGAAAGCGTCTGAAGCTGCCATTGCAGCAGATGGCAGTATGCGAGAATTGCTCGTCTACAAGTTTCCCGTTCCTGGACTGGAGAGTCGAACTCACATCGGCGGAATCGCGATCGACGTGACCGACTGGAGGAAGGCGGAATCAGAACTCCATCTCCGGGATCGAGCGATTCAATCGTTGCAGCAGGGTGTACTCATTATCGATCCGAGCAAGGAGGGGCATCCGATCATTTATGCCAGCCCCGGTTTCGAGCGCATAACCGGGTATTCCCAGGAGGAATGCATTGGGAAGAGCTGTCGGTTCCTGCAGGGGCCGGAATCCGATCTTAAGGCCGTCCAACAGATTGAAGAAGCCGTCAAAGAGGGCCAATCATATTCGGTAGAGATCCTTAATTATCGGAAAGATGGTTCGACGTTCTGGAACGATCTCTCGGTGTCTCCTGTACGTGACAGCCAGGAAAAGATCACACACTTCGTTTGCGGATTGATCGACGTGACTCAGCGACGTCGGCTGGAAGAACAGGTGAGACAGGCGCAGAAAATGGAGGCCGTCGGCCAGCTTGCCGGTGGAATCGCCCATGACTTCAACAATCTGCTGACAATCATCAACGGCTATTGTGATTTCGTTCTTGAGGAACTGGCTGATGACCATCCCTGTCGAAGCGACCTGACTGCCATCCGGACGGCCGGGGAGCGATCAGCCGAGTTGACACGACAACTGCTGGCCTATGGCCGGCGTCAGGTCTTGAATCCTAGAGTTCTCGATCTGAACGATGTCGTTGCTGAGGTTGGCACACTTGTGAAGCGGATTATTGGCGAAGACGTTTCTTTTGAGCTCAGGCCGCCCGAAGACGTCTGGCAGGTGAAGGCTGACCGCGGTCAGATCGAACAGGTGATTCTTAATCTCATCGTCAACGCCCGGGATGCGATGCCGGATGGCGGACGGATCACTGTTAGGGTCTTCAATCGGGACCTCCACGATCGTGCTGATGAGATCAATCCCGATGCCAATCGAAAGAAATACGTTTGTGTCGCTGTCGAAGATACTGGAGACGGGATGTCTCAAGAACTTCAGTCTCGGATTTTTGAGCCGTTCTTCACCACCAAGACACGCGACAAAGGATCCGGTCTCGGCCTCTCAGTCGTCCAGGGAATCATCCGACAGTCCGAAGGATACCTGACTGTTGACAGTGCTTTGGGAATGGGGACAACCATGGAAGTTTGCCTGCCGGCATTCGACTCAATCATGGAGCAGCCCGCGGCCACCAACGGCAATGGAGCGAGCGGTGGTTACGAAACGATTCTCCTGGTAGAAGATGAGCCTGGACTGCGAAGTCTGACTCGCAGAATGCTGGAATCCAGAGGCTATCTTGTCCTCGAAGCAGCCACGGGGCACGAAGCAATCGAATATGTGGAAGCCGAGGAGACCGAGATTGATCTGCTCATCGCCGATGTCGTGATGCCTGAGATGGGCGGACCGGCAGTCGCCCAGCAAATCCGGCAGCGAAATCCGGATGTCCGAGTCCTGTTCATCAGCGGCTACGCCGACGATAAATCCCTCCGAGAAGACGTGAGTCGAAACGATGCAGACTTTCTCCCCAAGCCATACACGACTCGCGAAATAGGGCTGAAAGTGCGAGAAATCCTCGACCGCGGACGTGAATAGGCTCTGCAAGATCTTCGGCTGCGGCTCTGGTCACCCATTTCGAGGATGAACGACCGATGAAAGCACTTGCGATTCCCAGATCGCTCGGAGAACTCAGCGCTTACTCCTCGACCCTACTGCCCCATCGGAGAACTTCCTTCGCTGGCCTTCCGCGAGTAGCAAATCGTGGAAGTATGGAGTAACGACCGCATCGCGAAGAAAGCGAGTGACGCAAGCTGGCGTCCGGCAAAGAGTTAAGCAAGTGGGCGATGAGGGACTCGAACCCCCGACATCTTCGGTGTAAACGATGTCTCTACCCCAGTTGACTCCCGTTGGCGGACTGTGCGAATCTGTTCCCTGCGATGCGGAAACGCCTTGATTTATAGAGTCTATCGGCACTCAAGGCCCGTTGCAATTTGTTTCTTTCGCACCGTTCGGAAACAAACCTTTCTTTCGAAAGTGTGTAGTAATGTGTGTAGTGCATCGGGCGTTCGAGGCGACTGATTCGGACAAGACGATCCAAGTCTTCCGGCCCCGGACTGATATCGTTCATCTTGTGCTGTCTATCAGCCGGTGTAACCTTTGTGCCAATTTGACCGCGCAGCAAACTTGAGCGATCTTCATCCGACAACATGCTTTCTTCCAAAGCGGCAGCTCCTGGACGATCCCAAAACAGGTTCAGCGTGCTGCGGACGTACCCCCGGCCGTGGTCCCCCCCCAATCGCCGTCGTGTTCTCTCTCTCATGCCGCTCCGAGAATTTTTCAGATTTCCAAGGCCAAAACATCCGTTCTGAGACGGGATAAACGAGACCGAGACGCGTTATTTTTGCTGCGCCTCCGAGGTGGGTAAATTACCCACGAGTCGTCTTTGAGTGCGTACGAAGAGACTCGCCGCAAGTGCTTCAGCATCCCTGAATTCAGCTTCATCTCGGTGACTTGTGATGTCTTTCCTACAGGCTAGAACTTGCATTCCCCAATCCGCTGGGGTAAATGCTTGTCGCATTTGAAACGGTCGCTCGTACCGCTGTCAGCGGTCCATTGCGGGCTGCACTTTGCAATCTGCTGTCGCCGTGAAGGATGTCGCGTATGATGGTCTCATCAGGACTCGAAGCAGGAGGTACATGAGCATGAGTTCGATCTACGGCTACGGCCGGGCAGTCCATTACCCTGACATGGTTTCGACAGAGCGTCAGCGTCTGGCCTTCGAATCGTGGTGCGAGTCCCGGGAACGGGCGGAGCGTTTCTCAAGGCATGTTGTCGCCGGCTGGACGGTTGATGGAGTCGACGCTGATCCTGGCACGACCAGCTGGCTACCCCGCGGCCTGGCGACTCTACTGCGGCAACTACAACCGGGCGATCTGCTGGTCGTGGCCTACGTTGATCTCATCAGCCGTGACCGTCGCGAACTGGTGCAGTTTCTCGGGACACTCGATCTCATCGGCGCGTCGTTGTGGGAGATGAAGTCCGGGTTCACGACCAAGACGTTCGCCGGGCAGGCCCTCGTCGAGCGGATGCGCTTGTTCGAAGAGCGGGAAGGGCATCGGCATCGTGAGGCCACGGCACAAGGGCGAGCGGCCGTCATGCAACATGGCGGCACGGTGCTCTCGAATCCACCCATTGGCTGGAAGCTTACGAAGAGAGCTTGCCGTCCTCTGGGGCGGTCCATCAGCGTCCTGGTGGAAGACCACGACGAACGTCAACTGGCTCATCTGGTGGCGGCACGGCATGCTGAGGGCTGGTCTCATGAGGCGATCGCCGAACAGCTCTATGAAGAAGGCGTCTTTCCCCGCAAGACGCGGCAACGCACGCGCAGCAGAAAATCGAAGCGATTCGGGCGTCGGCAGATCCGGAATCTGATAAACGCTTCTGATCACGACTTCCCGCAATCAGGATCGAACTGCTGGCCGTCTCCCGCGAAGAAAAAGGCCGAGCCGACCCGAATCAACCCGGTCACATTGCTGCTGGCGGGACCGTGATTTTCATGTGCACTCTATAGGGAAGAAACAGCCGATGCAGTATCTTCGTGACCTGTCGAGGGTGCAGCGAAATGAAAAGCGGGAGGAGTCTTAATCCGCCCGCTTCTGAGAAGTCCTCGACACAGAATTGAAGATCTAGCTGCGAGCAGCGAGTCTTGTGTTCTGTGTCAGGTTTCAATCCAGCGAAAGACGGTGGACTTTGGACCGGGCCGTCCGTTATCAACAGTGATGCGTTCAACGAAGCCCTGGTTGGCGAGTTGCATCAGGGCTTTCTCGGCGTCTTCTGCTCGGGGATAGCGCCTACGAAACTTCAGCTGCAGATCCCTTGGAGATACATTCTTGTTGAGACGTACAAAGTCCATCAGCTCAATCTGGGGTGAATCACTAATGCCTAGATTTCTGTAGACGCGAGTCACCTCTCGCTCAGACCACTCCGCAATGGCGATAGCCTTCTCCATCGTCGCGACGCTGATTTCGTCCTGCTCGTCGTGTTCGACACAATGGAGTATCAGAGCCAGTCGAGAGACGCGTCCTGGAAGTTTTGCGATTGCCGAAGCCAAGAACTCATCTGCTTCGCCGATTCGTGCGTTGCATCGGTTTCTGAACGAGACGTGCCGGTGCTGAGCTCCTTCTGAAAGAGTGATCGTTCTTGTCGCGCCACGATTCGCTATCAGTTGTCGCAGGATATCCTTGAGAACTTCAGGAGCGGGAGCAGGAGCGATCATCGCCTTCAGAGGTTTGAATGGAGGCATCACAAAGATAATCCGTGCGGTCAATCCCGACTCGTGATCTTTCTGCGTGATTGAACTCCTTAGCACCCCGGGTTGAATGCCTCCGGTAACGGACACCATTCCGCACGGAACGACAATGGGGACGTCGGCACCCTTGCGGTCAACGATGATCGGCTCCCCCTCATGAATTGACAGCCAACGCGATCGGTCGTTTCCCTTTCCTTTGTACTGGTTAAAACCGTCAAGCCAAGTAGCAAGTTCATCGGTACCAAGTAAGACTCCGTCGGGGTTATCGTGGAGGATCGGGGCAAGGCTCTCCATAGTGCAGTCATCCACAATATAACGAGGCCGAGGTGGCAGGTCAGGTTCTTCGTGATCGCGTTTAGGCTTCCCACGGTTCTTCGCCTTTGTCGCTTCGACCAGAGATTCGCATTCCAGCTGATAGCTCTTTAAGGCTTCAATCTGAATAGCGTGAAGGGGACCGAGGACCTGCTTGAGGGCTGGAGTTTTTCCGCTGCCGCTCTTGGCGACAACGCATGTCCAGAGAATCGCTGGTTCTTTCCACCCTGGATAAATCTCGACGATTCGACTTTGCCCAATTGCCGATGCAAGAGCGGACAGCATCGGAAGTATGACAAACTCGACGGGACAACCGATCGACCGTGCGACGCCCCGGGCGAACTCTCTCAATGAACGCGGGAGGCATTCGTCGGGAAACCCTTCGAAATCGGTTCCATTCAAGTTCGAATCAATATTGTTCATCTTGCTCATTAGATTTAAACTTTCCATAGAAATGTGATGATTGCGTAATCTGCCCCGCAGGGAGTGCGAAACCCTGCGGGGTAATTCATTGTGCCAAAGAATGACAATTGCGATAGTAGCGATCATCAGAGCAGCTTGCGGGCTTTCAGCTCTTCGTACGTGCAGTCGGCCGGAACTCTGGGGCCGTCACTGGGTTTCGACGCGTTTGCTAACGCGGCCTCAGTCTGCTCAGCCACAAACTGATTGAAGAGTTCTGCTGTGCTGTACCACCGCCTGCCGATCTTGACGGCGGGGAGCTTGACGCCGTGAGAACCATCGCGGATCCATCGAAGCAGGACCGGCGGAGAAGGGGTTTTCGGAAGTGCTTTCTTGGCGAGACTGCGGACTTCCTCGATTGGATCTTTGAGTACATCGATCATTTCTTCCTCTCGTCTGAAGTAATCGAACCGTCATGAACGATTCGAATGGCAACGAGAGGATTAGAACGTCAATTCACTTGCCATCAGCTGTGTCCGGATCTGTGTCCGGAGGCTCCGCAGCGAACTTCATCGCACGTGCAAACCCTTTTCGCAATGCCTCGGGTGAGGAGTTGGGGTTGAATTCATCAATGAATTTCAGACGATTCTCCCGCGTATCGGGCCAATCATGATCCAACAAGTACTTCGCATAATTGCGGACGTCTGGACTGCGGATTTTTTTGAAAATGTGTTCTGTGTCCGGATTTCTGGCCAGAAAGTGGAGTGCTCTCGCTTTGTCTCCGTCGATCCGGGCGAGAGCGTCCTCGGCCTCGTCGATTTCTCCAGTCAGGCACTTAACGGCGATCTCCCGAGGTGTTTCTGCCCCCGGGGTGGGGCGATAGTCCCACCCGAAAGGAGCAAACGGGATCTCAAGTGCGGCGTAGTTTGTCCCGATGGCGGTCAATTGCTCAATCGTCGAAATCGGTCTGAAGACAGGCCCGGCTGGTAAGGTTTTCTGCTTCCTAGTGTCGTCGTATGCCTCCTTGAACTGGTACAGCAGGTGGCTGAGATGGTCGATTCCGCGAAGCTGCACCATGCGCTG
The DNA here is from genome assembly GCA_017795105.1 of Planctomycetaceae bacterium. Taxonomy (GTDB): domain Bacteria; phylum Planctomycetota; class Planctomycetia; order Planctomycetales; family Planctomycetaceae; genus Rubinisphaera. The sequence goes on along the minus strand of CP051247.1, from coordinate 1,211,706 downwards.
ATCATCATATTTGTAAATGGGTGTGATCCGCCCGAGTTCAATCAGATCCCATCCGGCTTCTTTCTCCGCGAATTCTCTTAGCGGTTCTAACGTCTTGATGAACTGGTTCACCCGATTCAGGTGCTTACGAGTCGGCTTCTTCGCCTCCAACCATCTCTCATCACGGACCGTAATCAGCAGATCCCGCCATGATTCGAGTGCGATCTTCCCCGCGTCACACCATTGCTCGATCTGATAGCGGGTATATGTCGGGATCGGTTTCTCAGGTTCCATCTTTTTGGCCTCTGCGCTCACTGCAGCGTCACAAAATTCAAAAATCGCCCCGTCCGGCGCAATTCTGTGTCATCAACCGCTCGAAATTGTCCCCGACACCACCCCCCACTTCCACGCTCCCGGATGGCAATTTCTTCCGTTTTCCGGTAAACAGAATGCCATCCCCGGAGTCTCGGCGGCTCCACGGCCGATACCGGGGATACCACCCTGATTGACTCCGTTTGAACTCCCGTCCGAGAACTCCTTCCATCATGAATCATCAGAATCTTTCGTCCTTCATCTGGTCGGTGGCTGACCTGTTGCGGGGGGATTACAAGCAGTCGGAATATGGCCGCGTTATTCTGCCGTTTACCGTGCTCCGCCGGCTCGATTGTGTGCTGGAGCCGACCAAGGCCGCGGTGCTCGAAGAGAATGAGAAGCGATCGAAGGCCGGGCTGAATGTCGCTCCGTTCCTGCTGCGGAAGTCGGGGCTGCTGTTCTTCAACACCTCGCCGCTCGATCTGAAAACCATCAAGGGCGATCAGGACAACATTCGCGAGAACCTGCACAGCTACATTCAGGCCTTCTCGCCTGAAGTCCGCGATATCTTCGAGTGCTTCGACTTCTACGTGCAGCTCGAACGGCTCGCCAAGGCGAACCTGCTCTACCTGGTCACCGAGAAGTTCGCCAACATCGATCTGCATCCCGATGTCGTCGACAACGCGCAGATGGGACTCGTCTTCGAGGAGCTGATCCGCAAGTTCGCCGAGATCTCCAATGAGACGGCCGGGGAGCACTTCACGCCCCGCGAAGTCATCCGGCTCATGGTCAATCTGCTCTTCATTGAAGACGACGAAGCCCTCACGCGGCCCGGCATCGTCCGTTCGCTCTACGATCCCACGGCCGGCACCGGGGGCATGCTCTCCGTGGCCGAGGAGCATCTGCGGAGTCTGAACCCCGAAGCCCGGCTCGTGATGTACGGGCAGGAGCTCAACGGCGAGTCCTACGCCATCTGCAAGGCCGACATGCTCATCAAGGGGCAGGACATCAGCCGCATCATTCACGGCAACACCCTCTCCGACGACGGCCTCCCCGGCGATCACTTCGACTACATGCTCTCCAATCCGCCGTTCGGCGTCGAATGGAAGAAGATTCAGAAGGAGATCAAGAAGGAGCACGAACAGAAGGGCTACGACGGCCGGTTCGGGCCCGGGCTGCCCCGTGTCAGCGATGGCTCGCTGCTGTTTCTGATGCACCTGATTTCCAAGATGCGGCCGACCAAAGACGGCGGCAGTCGGTTCGGGATTGTCCTCAACGGGTCGCCGCTGTTCACCGGCAACGCCGGCAGCGGGGAAAGCGAGATCCGCCGGTATGTGCTCGAGAACGATCTGCTCGAAGCGATCATCGGGCTGCCGACCGACATGTTCTACAACACCGGCATCAGCACCTACATCTGGATTGTGACCAACCGCAAGCCGGAGCATCGCAAGGGGAAGGTCCAGCTGATCGACGCCAGCGGGATGTGGCAGAAGATGCGGAAGAGCCTGGGGAGCAAACGCAAGGAACTCTCCGACGAGCACATCGCCGAAATCACGCAGCTGTTCGGCCGGGCCGAAGAGGTGAGCACGACCGACGCCGACGGGCATAGCGTGCCGCTCAGCCGGATCTTCAAGAACTCCGATTTCGGCTACCAGACCATCACCATCGAACGCCCCCAGAAGGATGCCAAGGGGAAGATCGTGAAGGAAACGCGGGGGAAACGGAAAGGGCAGCCGAAGCCCGACACCAGTCTCCGCGATACCGAAGACGTGCCGCTGGGCGAAGACATCGAGGAGTATTTCCAGCGGGAAGTGCAGCCGCACGTCCCCGACGCCTGGATCGATCACGAGAAGACGAAAATCGGCTACGAAATCCCGTTCAACCGCCACTTCTACGTCTTCAAACCACCCCGACCGCTGGAGGAGATTGACGCCGAACTGAAAACGGTCACCGACCGCATCGTCGCCATGATCGGAGAACTGTCGCAATGAGTTTTCCGAGGTATGCGGAGTACAAGGAGAGTGGTGACGCGTTTATAGAGGAAGTTCCGAGCCATTGGCGAACTCTTAAAATCGCACGTGCATTCTCAACGATTGGGAGCGGGACTACGCCGAAGAGTGACAACCACGCATACTACGATGAAGGCACAATTCCTTGGGTGAATACTGGCGATTTGAACGATGCGGTTCTGAAAGAGTCAAATCGACGGGTAACTGAGAAAGCATTGGCCGACCACTCAACGTTGCGTATTTACCCCGCTGGTTCACTCATCTTCGCGATGTATGGCGCGACCATTGGACGAATCGCGAAATTGGATTTTCCTGCGACGGTGAACCAAGCGTGTTGTGTTTTCGGTGGAGAATCGCCCATCGAGGTTGATTTCCTTTTCTACTGGTTTCTCGGCCTACGTGATCGAATTCTCAGCCTCGCCACTGGTGGCGGACAACCAAATGTAAGCCAAGACATCCTGCGAACGCTTCGCGTGCCGTGCCCATACAAACAAGAACAGCGGGCGATCGCTGCGTTTCTGGACCGGGAGACGTCGAAGATCGACGCGTTGGTGGCGGAGCAGCGGCGGTTGATTGCGCTGTTGAAGGAAAAGCGGCAGGCGGTCATCAGCCACGCGGTCACCAAAGGCCTCGACCCGACGGTGAAACTGAAAGACAGCGGCATCGAATGGCTGGGGCAGGTGCCGGAGCATTGGGAGGTGATGAAGCTCAAGAGAGTTTTCAGTTCGGTCGACTACGGGATCTCCGAATCACTTTCGCCAGAAGGGAACGTCGCCATTTTGCGCATGGGCAACATTCAAGATGGGCGACTTGATTTGTCCGATTTGAAGTTCGTCGATTCAGTCGATGACCGTCTTATCCTTGTCCCCGGAGATTTGCTTTATAACCGCACGAACAGTCTCGATCTGATCGGGAAAGTAGGATTGTTTGCAGAGCAAAGTGAAGGGCCCGTGAGTTTCGCCTCTTACTTAGTCCGCCTACGGACGGTACCCGAGTCCGTGCCGCAATACTTCGCATATCTTCTTAATATGGACGGAATGCTTGGGATGGCCCGGTCACTCGCATTCGTGGCGATCGGTCAATGCAACCTCAACCCCACTCGTTACGGAATGATCTCAATCGCTGCGCCGCCGAGGAAAGAGCAGCTCGAAATTGTTCGGTATCTAGACACTGAAGTTAGCAGAATTGATGCACTTGTTACCGAAGCTGTTCGAACGATGGAAGTTCTGAGTGAGCGTCGCAGCGCGGTCGTCTCCGCCGCCGTGACAGGGAAGATTGATATTCGGAAATAGACAGCGAAGTCTGTAAGCAGCGGGCGAACTGATTCGGATTTTCACCACCTATCCAACGTTCAGCGGAGAAAAGAATGCTCGATCATGCCAGCGGGATTTGGGACGTGGTCGACGGTTTGCGTCAAGCCGGCGCGGTTCTCGACATTGACAATATCACTGCTCATTGCCAAGCAGAAGGGGTTCCGGTCACTCTGGAAGACCTCTCCCAGATTGTTTCGCGGTTGCCCAATCAGATGTATTGGTATGTGCCTCGTGATATTGCAGAATTTATCGCAAGTATTCTGGAACCTTATTCGCCGGCGTCGATCCTGGATCCCTGGGGCGGAATGGGATTTCTCGCCATTCCGCTGAAGCAAATTCTCAGCCCTCAGTTCTATCAAGTCTACTCGGCCGTCGGCCATGATTTCGAAGTTTTCACTCGATTGGAGGAGGCATCAGAATTCACGCTGTATCAGGGAAATCCGCTCAGGGCGAATGAGGAACAGAATCCAATTTTCGATGCCGTCGTCAGTTGTCCTCCTTGGAAAGCCGACTGGAGGACTCCGATAACCGTCCTTATCGATGGTGAGGAGATTGAAGTCAAAGACTGGATGGCTGAACTTCTCATCCTTCAATCATGCATGCGGCTGTCCGAGAAAGGCGTCGGCATTTTTATCATGAACACTTCGTTCTTGAGGTGGTCGAGCGCGTCCAGAAAAGCCCGATACGCTCTTGATCGACTTGGATTCCGAATCACTGCGGCCATTGAGCTTCCGGCGGGAACTTTCAGTCCGCGGACCTCAATTCCGACACATATTGTATTGCTGGAGAAACGCGAAACCGACGTTCTTTTTACGGCCAGATATTCTCCCGATTCAAAGCACAAGGATCGCTTGCTCTATAACCTGAGAGAACGCCGCGAAGGAAAATCACCATCTCTCGGAAGGATTGTGCAGGCAGACTCGTTTTTAGGGTTTGCGGCAGTAGAGCTTGCCGAACGACTTGCCGAACAGGCACGGCGAATGCGATTACACGCTTACGAATTCACCGACGTCGTCGAAGCCGTAAATAGACTGCGGTCCACTGACGCAAGTGACAAGTTTGACGAACTGCCGAATTCGATCTATCTTCCGGTGGCCGGAAGAGCCGCCATTTGTACGAACCAGAGCAGCCTAACGGTGCGACCGGTAAATGCTTACCAGATAGTGCTCAAACCGCATATTGCAAATGCCGGATTTGTTGCAGGCCTTCTCAATTCACCGTTTGGGCAGCTCTGGAAGGATCTATTGATATCAAAGGGGGTCCAGTACCGCATTGACAAGAGCGCGTTGCAGACATCAACCTTCTATCTTCCGGCAGAGGAATCACGAGATCTGCAAGATACTGTAGTCGGCGCGCAGCGGGCAATTGCGGAGTTGCATGCTGAATTGCGAGACCTTGAACAGCGGCTCTGGAAGAAGCCTGATTCTGTCGCGGATATTGAGCAGTCGCTCAAGTTGATCAACAGAGAAGAGCACTTTAAGGACTGGATCGATTCCCTCCCATTTCCGCTCGCCTCGATTCTCTGGGTCTGCTTTACCCAGGGGGGGAGTGAAAATGATCAGAAGATGCGACTTGTCCAGTTTTTTGAGGCGCTTGCCCAGTTCTTTGCAGTGCTGCACCTCAGCGCATTCTCTAGCCATCTCACGCTTTGGCGTGATGTCCGCGAGCGATTGAGAGCAACCTTAAGTGGCCGGTTCTCTTTCGAGCGAGCCACCTTCGGTTTGTGGGTCAAAGTTTGTGAACGCTTGTTTGCGGAAATGCGCGAACTTCAGAAGACAGACGAAAGAATCTGCTTCGAACTCTATCGCACCCGCGATCGCGCCGTGCTGGAAATGTTGTCGTCGAAGCAACTGATTGAATTACTGCAGAAGACTAACAGCATCCGAAATCAGAAGACAGGGCATACGGGTGCGATCGGGGGTGCCAGCGACCGCGAAGTAAATGAGCAACTTCGACAGTATGTCCAAACAGTGCGCGCAATAGTTGGAGCGAGTTGGGAAGCCTATGAATTGTTTCTGCCCGGGGAATCTCGGTATAGCGGAGGAGTACATCAGTATTCGGCAAGACGAATCATGGGCACGACGACTCCATTCCCGATGGAAAAACTTGTCGTTTCCGAGGCGATGGAAGATGGATTCCTGCATCTAAAGAGCCCGGATGAGAGTCGAGCTCTTCGGCTCATTCCTCTCATTAAGATCATGCCTTCACCAAAGACTGAGGAAAATGCGTGCTATTTCTTCAGCAGCAGACACGGAGACGCTCACCGATTCTTATCCTATCACTATCAGGCGGAATCAGAAATTACGCGGTCGTTCGAGGACGTATCCGAAGCCTTGTCTGGATTGGTGTTCGACGTGGGGCAGCAGGAGTGATTGAGTTTTCCTGATCCGCGTCTGGCAGAACAGGATGGATGTTTTGGGGAAAGCAAGGATGCTTTGCGAATGATGGAAGGAATTAACGCTTGAGTGACATCAAACTGTTTCGCACCGAAGGGCCCAGTGTGACGCAGCTCGAAGGGAAATCGGTCGCCCTGGAGAAGTCGCTGCAGACGCTGATCGAAGCGCATCTCGACGTCTTCCTCGGCATCCGCTTTCTGGAGACGGAGTATTCGACCGGCAAGACCCACGCCGGCCGCATCGACACACTCGGCATCGACGAAAACGGCTGCCCCTGCATCATCGAATACAAACGCTCCGCCAATGAAAACGTGATCAATCAGGGGCTGTTCTACCTCGACTGGTTGCTGGATCACAAAGCGGAATTCGAGCTGATGGTCCTGCGGAAATACGGAGCGACCGAGACCGAGCTCATTGAATGGTCGACGCCGCGTCTGCTATGTATCGCCGGCGACTTCACGAAGTACGATCAACACGCCGTTCAGCAGATCAACCGGAACATTGAACTGATCCGCTATCAGCGATTCGGAGAAGAGTTTCTGCTGCTCGAACTGGTCAACGCCGTGCAGGCCCGAGAGCCGATTGAGCACAAGATAGAGACGCTTCCTGTCGAGGCGGAGAAGCCAAAGCAGACGTACAAGACAATTACCGAACAGCTGGCGGATGCCTCGCCCGAGTTGACCGATCTTTACGAACAGATTCGCGAAACATGCCTGAGCTACGGCGATGACGTCCAGATGACGACGCTCAAATTCTACATCGCCTTCAAGCGGCTCAAGAATTTTTGCTCCGTCGAAGTCCGCCCCAGAGTGGCAACGATTCTTGTCTGGGTGAAGATCAATCCCGAATCAATCGACCTGGAGGAAGGCTTCACGCGAGACGTTCGCAAGATCGGCCACTTCGGCACGGGCGATCTGGAAATCACGATCCGCAATCAAAACGACCTGACGAGGGCGCTGCCGTTGATTCAGGGGAGTTATGAGGCTTCGTGATGCGACAATAGCACGAAGTCACAAGATGAAGATGATTAATGGTTTTGATATGACTTGTAGTTTGGAAGTGTATGTTTGCTGAATCTGTAAAAATGAAGGGGGTTTCCTGTTTTGGAGACACGTGGACGGGACTTGAAGAGTTCAAGAGGATTACTGTCATTATTGGCCGTAACAATACAGGAAAGTCGCATTTTCTAGACATTATAGAAAAGGTGGCTGGTTTCCCAGGTAAGAAGGATGGGAATTTCAGGTGCTCGGCTGAAATGACTCAAGAGTATTTAGAGAAGGTGTTCCCGGTTAACGAGTCTGGAAATGGTCTCGGGCGGCCAGGTGACGGGATAAGCCACTGGCATCGTCATGGGACGAAGTACAAAGGTCGCAAAGTGACCTGGATATCGGGACGCCGCGGCATGCAGAAGATGTCATTTGAACCCGAAATGAGTCAGGAGTACGACTACAAAAAGCCGGCTCTTGAGCGTTTGGGGAAACATCTTCTCGGAGTGGGAACACCGATCTCAGGAAAGAAGTTTCGCCGGTTGTTGGCCGATAGGGATATTCAGTCCGAGGTTTCGAGTCCGAGTCTTGAGCTTGAGTCGGACGGAAAAGGTGCTACGAATATTATTCGTCGCTTTATTAATAGTTCTGGACTCAAGGAGCAGGTGATAAATTATGATGTTCGAAATGCTCTGAATAGAGTGTTTGGACCAGATGGTGAATTTGAACGCATCGTTATTCAAGAGCATGACCAAAATGCAGATGTTGATAGCGCGACGAAGTGGGAGGTGTTTCTTGACGAAAGTCGCAAAGGAATGTTTCCGCTAAGCAAGTCGGGAAGCGGATTGAAGACAATATTTCTTGTACTTCTCAATTTAATTGCTGTTCCTCGAATAGAGCGTAATGAAGCGTCAGCATACGTGTTTGCATTTGAGGAGTTGGAGAATAACCTGCATCCTGCACTTCTGCGGCGATTACTCACATTTCTATGCGAATTCATCGAGGAAAAGAAATGCTGTCTGTTTCTTACCACGCATTCAAATGTCGCGTTGGACTTCTTCGGAACCCGAGACGATTCGCAGATTATTCACGTGGAACATGATGGCGCCAATGCCCACGCTAGAACGATCCAAGCCCATTTCGATCACGTCGGATTGTTGACAGAACTTGGTTGTCGTCCTTCGGATCTGCTTCAGGCGAACGGTGTCGTGTGGTTAGAAGGACCCTCTGATCGGTTCTATTTTAATCGCTTCATTGAACTGTTTTCTGCTGGAGAACTACGCGAAGGCAAGAACTACCAATGCGCTTACTACGGTGGGGCCGTACTCGCCAAATCCAGCTTTTCGGAGCCGAGTGCGGCGGATGACGAGTTCACAAACTTGCTACGATTGAACAATAATGTCGCGGTTATTTGCGACGGTGACAGGATAACAGAAGATGGTCCCGGTTCTAAGGTAAAGCCGAGGGTTCGACGTATTGTGTCGGAGGTAGAAAAGATTCCGGGGGCATTTCTCTGGGTGTCCAATGCGAAAGAGATTGAGAACTATGTTCCAGGCACAGTGTGGCGTGACGTCTACGGAGTACGAGAAGTTACGGACCCAGGGAAATTCGACCGTTTCCCGGCGAGTGGACTGAAAGAGGGTGACTTCGTGTCTGACCGACTGGGGCGAAAGTCGTTTGATAAATGCGACTTTGCGATGAAAGCGGCACCTCTTCTGACAAAGGAGAATTTGAAGGACCGATTCGAATTTGAGGAAAAGATCACCGAACTCGTTGATTGTATCCGCAAATGGAACTCCTAAGGGGAATCGAAGTGGGCCTTCATCACGAAATCGCCTTCGAGAACGATATCTGCGACTACCTCGCGGCTCACGGCTGGTTGTATGCCGAGGGGGATGCGGCGAAGTATGATCGGACGCTCGCCCTCTATCCGCCGGACGTGCTCGCCTGGGTGCAGGAGACTGACCCGGACGGCTGGCAGACGCTGGTCAAGAATCACGGGCAGTCGGCTGAGGCGACGCTGCTGAAGCGGTTGCGGGATGTGCTCAACCAGAGTGGTACTCTGGCCGTGCTGCGGAACGGATTCGATGTGCTCGGGCTGAAGAACGCCGTGCGGATGGCGCAGTTCAAGCCGGCGCTGGCGATGAATCCAGAGATCATGGACCGCTACAGCGCGAACCGGCTCCGCGTCGTGCGGCAGGTGCGGTATTCGCTCAACAACGAGAACAGCATCGACCTGGTGCTGTTCCTGAATGGCATTCCTGTGGCGACGGTCGAACTGAAGACCGATTTCACCCAGAACGTCGACGATGCGATCTTCCAGTATAAACAGGACCGGGACCCACATCCCAAGGGGAAGAAGCCGGAACCGCTGCTGTCGTTCCCGTACGGGGCGCTGGTGCATTTCGCCGTCGGCAGTGGACTGGTGCGGATGACAACCCGTCTGGCCGGGATGAAGACTCGGTTTCTGCCCTTCGATCAGGGAGACGGCGGAGCAGCCGGGAACCCGCTGAACGATGACGGCTACCGGACCGCCTATCTCTGGGAACAGATCTGGGAACGGGAAAGCTGGCTCGAGATCCTGGGGCGATATCTGGTCGCCGAGCGGAATGAGAAAAAGCAGATCGAAGCGATCGTGTTTCCGCGATTCCATCAGCTCGACGTGACCCGCAAACTGCAGCAGGCGATTCTTGCCGACGGGGCGGGGCAGAAGTATCTGATTCAGCACTCCGCCGGCTCCGGGAAGACGAAGTCGATTGCCTGGACGGCTCACTTCCTAGCCGATCTGCACGATGCGGAGAATCGCAAGGTGTTCGATTCGGTGCTCGTGGTTTCCGATCGTAAGGTGATCGACGGGCAGCTGCAGGATGCGATCGATGCGTTTCAGCGGACGGCCGGCGTGGTGGCGACGATCAAAGGCGAGAAGGGGAGCAAGAGCGGCGAACTGGCCGAAGCCCTGTCCGGCGATAAAAAGATCGTCGTCTGCACGATCCAGACATTCCCGTTTGCGCTGCAGGTGGTCAAAGAACTGGCAGCGACAGAGGGAAAACGCTTTGCGGTGATTGCCGATGAAGCACACAGTTCCCAGACCGGCGAAGCGGCTTCGAAGCTGAAGCAGGTGCTCTCCGCTGAAGAGCAGCAGGAACTCGAAGACGGCGGCACGATCAGCAGCGAAGACATTCTCGCGGCACAGATGGCGGAGCGAACGGGTGAATCGGGCGTGACCTACATCGCCTTCACGGCGACACCGAAAGCGAAGACGCTGGAACTGTTCGGCCGGCGTCCCGATCCCAATCAGCCGGCGTCAGAAACGAATCTGCCGGAACCGTTCCACGTCTATTCGATGCGGCAGGCAATCGAGGAGGAGTTCATTCTCGATGTGCTGAAGAACTACACCTCCTACAAGCTGGCGTTCAAACTGGCCGGCGAAGGGCAGGAGCTCGACGACAGGCAGGTCGAACGGGGGACCGCGGTCAAAGGGCTGATGAACTGGGTGCGGCTGCATCCCTACAACATCGCCCAGAAGGTGCAGATCGTGGTGGAGCATTACCGGGAAACGGTCGCTCCGCTGCTGGATGGAAAAGCGAAAGCGATGGTCGTGGTCAGCAGTCGCCTGGAGGCGGTTCGCTGGCAGCTGGCGATCAACAAATACATTCAGGAAAAGGGGTATCCGCTGCGGACGCTGGTCGCGTTCTCGGGCGAAGTGGCGGACGCTGAATCGGGCCCGGAGCCGTTCAAGGAAACCAGCTCCGAACTCAATCCCGATCTGAAAGGCCGGGACATCCGTGAGGCCTTCAAGGACGATCTGTTTCAGATTCTGCTGGTCGCCAACAAGTTCCAGACCGGCTTCGATCAGCCGCTGCTGTGCGGGATGTACGTCGACAAACGCCTGGCCGGCATTCAGGCCGTGCAGACGCTGTCCCGGCTCAACCGCTGCTATCCGGGGAAGGATGACACGTATGTGCTCGACTTCGTCAACGAGCCCGACGAGATCCTGAAGGCCTTCAAGACGTACTATTCCACGGCGCAGCTGTCCGATGTGACCGATCCGAATCTGATTCTCGACCTGCGGGCGAAACTCGACGCCCTCGGTTACTACGACGAGCACGAGATCGAACGCGTCATCAACGTGGTGTGTGGACCGAAGCCTACTCAGAAGCAGCTGGAAGCGGCGATTGCTCCCGTGGCCGATCGACTGCTCAAGCGGTTCGACGCGGCCAAGGCGGCTCACACCGAAGCCCTCGCTGAGAATGACGAGAAGGCGGCTCAGGCGGCGAAGGACACGATGGAAGCCCTCATTCTGTTCCGGACTGACGTGGCCACCTACGTGCGGGCTTACACGTTCCTGTCGCAGATCTTTGACTACGGGAACACCGACTTTGAAAAGCGGGCGATCTTCTTCAAGTATCTGTTGCGGCTGCTGAAGTTCGGCCGGGAGCGGGAAGGGGTTGATCTGTCGCAGATCGTGCTGACTCATCACCACCTGCGGAACCGGGGCAAGCGGAATCTCGCACTGTCGACGGACGACGCGCCGAAGCTGGACCCGATCTCCGAAGTCGGCAGCGGCAAAGTGCAGGAGAAGCAGAAAGCCCTCCTTAGAGAGATCATTGAGCAGCTGAATACGCTCTTCGGCAGTGACACCACCGAAGGCGATCAGCTGTCTTACGCGAACGCCCTGGCAACAAAAACCCTGGAGTCGGAAACGCTGCAGAAACAGGCGGCGAGCAATTCGAAAGAGCAGTTCGCCCACTCTCCGGATCTCTCGAGCGAGATTACCAACGCGATCATCGAGAGCATGGATGCTCAGCAGGAACTGAGCACCCGGGCTCTCAATTCGCCGGAGATTCAGGAGGGGTTGAAGCGGTTGCTGATTGAACGGTTAGGGTTGTATGAGAAGCTGCGGTCAAAGGCGACGGGGGTGTGATGAAATCCGCCGAAGGACAAGTACTACGGTTTTCTTTAATGTTACAAGGTCGATGTGTAATGATACGTTTGAAGAGTACCAAGGTTTACAGGGGTGGAGTCAGTGCATCAGAACTCAGGAGGGAGTCAACGATATCCCGTGCAAGGGTAGACAAGGGTTCAAAATCATTGGAGTTCGAATTCAATATCGCATCGAAGGGCGGAGGGACGACCCAGATTCTGTTAGAAATTGGTCAAGAGGATTTTAAGTCCATATTGAACGAAATCGCATCTTTACTTCCGCAGAACGTTGGCCTGTTTTCGGAATGCGCGTTGATTGCCAATAAATGCAATATGGATTTGCTTAAGAAAACCGAAGGGGAGCAAGAAAAACTAGTACTCCGAACGCAAGAATTGCTGAAGGACTTGAACCACGTGGACGAATTTATTCCGGGCGGTTACCACTTCGCCCCTCCGGGTAAAGACTCAGCAGGAGAGAAGATTCGAACCAAGATGGAAAATGTAGAGGAAGTGCTCCGGGACCTACGGTAATTGAATCTATATCAGCACATGGAGTTAATGTGCGTCAACTGTTGAGTCATTTTACCATACCGCAAATAGCTGCTACGGAGGAAACACCATTCTCGTTCCGTCGTGTACATAGAGAAGAATCCCCGGGTGGGACTCATCCAACTTCCCGAACGACTTGCTCCGCCGTGCGGAGATCCCGTTCCGCGTAGATCTGCGTCACATCCGCCCGGCTGTGTCCAAGCAGGATTTGAGCGGCTTCGAGTCCGCAGCGTTTGCGGATGCAGGTGGCGTAGGTATGCCGCAGCTGGTTCGGTGACCATCGTTCGACGCCAGCCCGTTTGGCGGCACGGTAGACCGCTCGGCAGTAAGACAGGGACGAATAGCAGTCGGTGTAGTGTAGGCGACCGACAACGCACTCGGTTGCTGGTTCCAGTGTCTCGTTGGGCGAGAAGATGAAGGACTCCTCGGAGCGATTCAGGAACGGCTGGAGGATCCGTTGTGCCTTCCTTCCCAGAAGGATCGAACGCGGACGGTCGTGATGTTCCGTCTTGTGCTGCTGCGGGGTGTACTTCCAGACGTCGCCGGATCGGTCGATGTCGCATAGCCGCATCAAGCAGACTTCGCCGGGGCGCATTCCCGTCACGTACTGCAGCCGCACCATCGAGGCCGTGACTCTCCCTAGTTCTCGGGCCGTGCGGATGACCACGAACGGAGAAACAGGTGGCACCGGCTTCGATTCCTTCGCGACCGTGCGGCCCTTCCGCAGATGTCGCACAGCGAGCAGTCCCTGCCAGACCGCTGGAGGTACATTGCCCTTCGTGACGCCGAACTGAAACGTTTGCCGCACGACGTTCATGTATTCGGTGATCGTCTTGCGAGCGAGGCCGGCTTCCACGAACTTTGCCTGGAGCCGTTCCATATGATTCGGTGTGAACTTGTCCGCCTGGAGGTTGCCGAAGTGTTCAACGAGCAGACGCAACGCGGAGCGGACGCGGAAGATGTGCGAGGTCAGCTTGCCGTTCTTCCGGTAATACTCCTCGGCGTGCGATGTGTAGGCGACGCACAGCCGGGCGATGGAGACGGTCTGGCCGTACTTCTCCAGATTGCCGGCTGACCAGTCGGCTGCGATCTGGGCCCATTTGGTTCGGCTCTCCGCCGAATCGTAGGTGCCGAGATAGATCATGCGTCCGTTGACGCGGGTGTAAGCCTGGCCGGTGGCCTTGTGTAGACAGTACGACGGAGGGGAGACTTTCTTTGCCATCGGAGAGGTTCCTTCGCTGGCCTTCCACGAGTAGCAAATCGTAGAAGTGTGTAGTGACCTGTGTAGTAACTACCGCATCGCGAAGAAAGCGAGTGACGCAAGTTGGCGTCCGGCAAAGAGTTAAGCAAGTGGGCGATGAGGGACTCGAACCCCCGACATCTTCGGTGTAAACGAAGCGCTCTAGCCAACTGAGCTAATCGCCCGGGTGCCGACGTGGGTCGGCTGGTGGGGGGTATTATGGTGGGATTGAGCGGCGTGTCAATGGCCGTTGGGGATGCGGGGGCTGGAAGAATCCGTTGGTGAGGCGGTCGGATTCAGTCGATTGCGAGGGCGTCGGCCCAATCCATGTCATCCGACAGGGCTCGTTCATTGAGTTCGCGTTGGGAGAGGCGGGTCTGGATCTCTTCGGCGGAAATTGCGTCGATAATCCGGATGTCGCTCTCCGTTTTCAAATCGATGTATGATTCCGGGACTTCGGCCCCACTGAGGTCGTAGAGTGGGCGGACCAGGGGAAGGTCGTAGGCATCGGGATCGTTGCGGGCGACCACGGCGACCAGTCCGTTCGAGAGCTCCACGTAGGAGCCGATGGGGAACAGACAGGTGGTCCGCAGAAGGCCGCGAATTGCCTGCGGTTCGAAGAACCCCTGTTGCGTTTCTTCCAGCATCTGGGTGACCGCTCTATACGGCGTCAATGCGAGTCGTTGTGGCCGGTCGGATGTGAGGGCGATAAAGACGTCGGCGACGGCGGCGATGCGGGCCAGCGGGTGAATTTGTTTGCCCGTTCGACCTCGGGGATATCCCTGCCCGTTCCAGCGCTCGTTAATTTGCCAGGCCACCTGGCGAGCCGTGTTCGACAGATCGGAGATCTTGTCGAGGACGTGCCAGGTTTGAACGGGATACTTCTTGATTTCAAGCCGCTCCAAAGCGGTCAACTTGCGTGGGGTTTCGAGCAGAGCCTGGATCTCTGGCGAGATGCCGGCTCGGGAGACCATGCAGCCGATTCCGAGTTGGCAGACATCGTCCTGGGTGAAGCCGAGTACAGCCGCGATTGACATGGCGAGCTTGGCGACCTTGCAGGAATGCTCCGAGTGCTCGGTTACTCCGACATTCTCGATGGCCGATTTGACGAACAGGTCTAAGTCGCTGAGCAACATGTCGATCGAGTCGTTGGAGACGTCTCGAAGCGAATCGGCTCGCATCCGGGCAACGGTCTGCAACTGCTTGTAAAAGCTTTGAACGGACTCAGAGTGTTCGCGAGTATGCGAGGCGAACTGTTCGGCGAGCGCTTCGTTGTATTCTCGTTGAGGGGGCTTTTGGAGGCGATTGGTGAGCGGTTGCTTTGTTGTTTCCTGCTGCCGGCGTTGTTCGGCGAGGTAGTGTTTCCGCAGCCGGACCTGCGTGGCGGGACCGCTTTGATTGGCCCAGATGGCCGATACGTGGCGACTGTCGATGGAAACGGCCGTGATGCCACGAACGCGGAGGCGGTCGAGATTGTCTTTCGTGAGTTTCAAGCCGCGGTTAAGCAGCATGACACCGGCGTTGTTAACATCGTATATGGCTGCAGGGAGCACGGCGCCGAGGCGTAGCTCATTGAGTGGGATTACCGTTGCAGCCATTGATGAATCCGGTCGAACGCAGGGGAAAGACACACGACCGTGCTCGAAAGCGAATCGCTGAGAACACGTCAGTTTGAGCCTAGCTTCCAATGTGAACGCGAGGCGGATCGAATCTGCAAAATGCCCGGAGGAAGACAGGAAGGTTATTCCGGTCATGAGGGTTAAAGCATATGCGAGCCCCTGGTGATGCAGGTCAACCACTGAAGACACGTGGCGTTTCGAATGCTCCCGTCTGCTTACCAGTGGGCGTTGGGGCCGTTGGGGACCTTGACCAGAGCCGTTGGGATGGAAGACTGGCGTTCACCGTGGCGTTTTTCGATCTCAGCAAGCAGCGTCTCAAAGTCAGCCGGCGTTTCGAGAAGTCGCATCCGATCCTCAAGGTCTTCGGGAATGCCCATGCGGGATCCATACCAGGCGGCGAATTTGCGGAACAGGATGCATGCGTAGTCGTCGTGCTGATCGACCATCAGCTCAAAGTGGCGAGACAGAAATGCAAGTTGTTCAGCGGGGGTCGGTTCGTCGATGGCTTCGCTGCGATTTCGTTGGGAGATCTTGCGGAAAATCCAGGGATCGAGCATCGCACCGCGTCCAATTGCCACGGCGTCGCACCCGGTGATGCGACGCATATCAATGGCATCCTCGACGCTGCGAACATCTCCATTGCCGATAATGGGGATGCGATTGACGGCTTCGACGACCTGTCGGATTCCCTGCAGGTCGACATGACCATGGAACCCCTGTTGGCGGGTGCGTCCATGAATAGTGATGGCTGCGACGCCGACATTCTCGAACTGAGCGGCCAGCAGTGGAGCGGAGATGTCGTCGGCATCCCAGCCGAGACGCATCTTCACGGTAACCGGGACATTGACGGCTTCAACGACGTTTGCGACCAGGGCGGTCGCGTTGTCACAGCTGCGGAGCAGTCGGGCTCCTCCTCCACTGCTGTTGACTTTCCCCATGGGGCATCCCATGTTGATGTCGATGCCCTCATAGCCCATCGCTTCCAGCTTCTTTGCGGCTCCTGAGAGCTGTTCGGCGTTTCCTCCGAAGATTTGAACCGAGAGGGGGCGGTCGAACTGGCTGGTGCTGATCAAGGCCATCGACTTCCGACTCTCGGCCAGCAGCTGTGGAGCGAGAACGAGGTCGGTTGTCGCCAGCCCGAGTCCACCGAGTTCGCGCAGAGCCGTTCTCAACGGCAGATGGGTGTAGCCGGCCAGAGGAGCCAGGAAGTAGCGGCTCGCCAGTCGGCGATTGCCGATGCAGATTTCATCGATCGATTCACTATCCGTGTGTGTTGCGAGTCCGTTGTCCATGGTTCAGTGTCGCGGCTCGGTTCATTCGGCCGCCGTCTCAGAAGTCTCAGTTGTGTTCGAGTCGGTCGATTTCCCGAAACGCCGCAGAACCACGTAGAAAACAGGTGTCAGCACAAGTCCGAAGAGAGTCACGCCGAGCATTCCACTGAACACGGCCGTTCCCAGAGCCCGCCGCATTTCCGAACCGGCTCCGGTCGCGATGAGCAGCGGAATCACGCCGAGAATGAAGGAAAAGGCGGTCATCATCACCGGTCGCAACCGCAGGCGGCACGCTTCGACCGCGGCATCGAAACGGTTGCGGCCCGCGTCTTCTTCGGCTTTGGCGAACTCAACGATCAGGATCGCGTTCTTACAGGCGAGCCCGACCAGAACGACAAAGCCAATCTGAACCAGAATATCATTATTGAGTCCGCGGAGCCAGACCCCGGTGATTGCGGCCAGCAGGCACATCGGCACGATCAGAATCACCGCAAGCGGCAGCAGCCAGCTCTCGTACTGAGCCGAGAGGGCGAGGAAGACGAACAGCACGCACAGCGGAAAAATGAACAGCGCCGTATTGCCGGCCTCTTTTTGTTGGTACGCCAGATCGGTCCAGGCGTAGCCGAACCCGGGAGGAAGAGTCTCCTCAGCGATACGTTCCATTGCTGCGATCGCCTGGCCGGAGCTGTAGTTGGGCAGGGTGTCGCCATTCACGTCGGCTGCAGGATAGAGATTGTAACGTACGACGCGATCGGGAGCAGTAATCGCACGAACGGTGACGACCGAGCCCAGCGGGACAATGGCTCCGGTGTTGCTGCGGGTTCGCAGTCGATCGATGTCTTCGACTTCGTCCCGGAACTGCTCTTCGGCTTGTGCGGTTACGCGGTACGTGCGCCCGAGGAAGTTGAAATCGTTGACATAGGCCGAGCCGAGGTAGATCTGCAGAGCTTCGAAGACATTGTCGATCGGCACGTTCAACATTCGAACCTTGGTCCGGTCGATCTCCGCGTAGTATTGCGGTGTGCCGATGCTGTAGTTGGTATAGACCTGAACGAGTCCCGGTTCCTTGCGAGCTCGCTCGACGACCGCATTGGCGGCTTCCTGCAACGCGACCAGACCTGCTCCGGAGCGATCCTGAATCTGCATCTTGAACCCGCCACCGGTGCCGATTCCCGGAACTGGGGGCGGGGGAATCACCACGACAAAAGCTTCAGGAATCGACGAGAGCTGCTGGCGTAACTGACCGACGATGAAGTCGAGTCCCTGACCATCGCGAGCGCGTTGTTTGGCATCGCTCAGAACCGGAAAAATAGCCGCGGCACTCGAACTCGTTGCCCGCGTCGCGCCGGAGAACCCGACGAATGAGACGGTATTGCTGATCCCCGGAACATTGAGAGCGACGTCGGCTGCCTGGCGTGTCACCTCATCGGTCCGATCCAGCGAAGCTCCCGGCGGAAGCTGAATCGAGATGACGACGTAGCCCTGATCCTGAATCGGGATGAAGCCGACCGGGACGCGGGTGAAACCCAGGTACGTCAATCCGATCAGTCCTCCATAGATTAGAAGCATTACGGCTGAAAACCGTAACACTCTTCGGACGAGTCCCGCGTAGGCGACACTGGTTGCGTCGAAAGCTCTGTTGAATGCGTTAAATGGCCAGTCGAGCAGTCGTCGCAGACGCCCGTGCTTCTCACCCGAAGTGTGCGGCCGGAGCAGCAGGGCACACAGGGCCGGGGTCAGCGTTAAAGAGACAAAGGTGGAGATGGCTGTCGAAACAGCGATTGTGATCGCGAACTGACGGTAGAACTGCCCGCTGATTCCGGGAACGAACGCGGTTGGTACGAAGACCGCGATAAGAACGAGCGTCGTGGCAATCAGAGCCGAGCCGACTTCGTCCATCGCTTTGCGGGTCGCATCACGCGGGCTGAGCCCTTCGGCAATCAGTCGTTCGACCGACTCCACGACGACAATGGCATCGTCGACGACAATACCGATTGCAAGTACGAGACCGAACAGCGAGAGGTTGTTCAGACTGAAGCCGATCGCCAGCATCGCTCCGAAGGTTCCAATCAGAGAGATCGGAATCGCAACGACCGGAATGAGTGTCGAGCGCCAGTTCTGCAGAAAGACGAAGACCGTGAGGACGACGAGCACCCCTGCCTGCCAGAGCGTGGTAAAGACTTCGTCGATCGAGTCCGAAACGAATTCGGTCGGGTTGTAAACGACCTGATGCTCCAGCCCGGGGGGAAAGTTCTGGGAGAGCTCTTCCATGGTCGAGAGCACTTCTTCGGCGGTGGCGAGGGCGTTTGAGCCGGGACGCTGATAAAGCACCAGCGCGATTGCGTTGTTTTTGCCGAGGTAGCTGCGAACGGAGTAGTCGGTGGCCCCGAGTTCGATGCGAGCCACGTCATCGAGCCGGACCAGGCGTCCCTCATCGTCGGCTTTCAGGATGATGCGACCAAACGCGTCGGCATCCGGGAGTCGCCCCAGAGTGCTCACGTTGACCTGAAACGCTTCTTTGGGGGCCGTCAACGGTTGTTGACCAATGACCCCGGCTGCGACCTGAATATTCTGCTCTTTCAGGGCTTTGACAGCGTCCCCTGGTGTCAGGTCCAGCGAGGCGAGTCGGTCGACATCCAGCCAGACACGCATGCTGTACTCGGAGGATCCGAAGATCCGCAGGTCGCCCACGCCGTTGATTCGTGAAAGGACGTCCCGAATCTGTAAGTAGGCGTAGTTGCTGATGTAGAGCTGATCGCGCGACTGATCCGGCGAGACAAGATGGACGACCATCATCAGGTCGGGAGAGCTCTTCGCGGTCGTGACGCCAATCTGGCGAACTTCCTCCGGCAGACGCGGTTCGGCCTTGGAAACGCGGTTTTGAACCAGCACCTGGGCCTGATCGACATCGGTTCCGAGGGCGAAGGAGATTGTAATGGTGAGCGAACCATCCGCTGTGGCCTGCGAGTCCATGTAGAGCATGTCCTCGACCCCGTTAATCTCCTGCTCGAGCGGCGTTGCCACGGCTTTGGAGATTGTTTCCGCGGTCGCGCCCGGATAGCTGGCCGAAACGACGACCGTCGGCAAGGCGACCTCAGGATACTGTGCAACCGGAAGAGCGAAGTACGCCAGCAGCCCGACGAGTACGATCACGATCGAAAGCACGCCGGCAAAAATGGGACGGTCGATGAAGAAGTGGGGGAACTTCATGCTCAATGCCCTCCCGACTTCGGTTTACTCGATGTCCCGGCTGGTCGGGCGATGGCCTCAAGGCCGTCGGGAACTGGCGTGGGAGGTCTTGAGATCCGTTCCTCTTCGGGAACCGGAGAGTACTCGTTGGGCAGATCGCTGTCGTCTTTCAGTTCCAGCGTTTCGGGCTGCGGATCAACCGTTGCTCCGGGGAAGATCCGTTGAATGCCCGCAGTCACGATCGTTTCAGAGCCATCGAGGCCTTCGCGAATAATGCGAAGTCCTCCTTTAATAGGACCGAGTCGAACATCCCGGCGGCTGATCTGATTCTGATCATCGACGATGTAGACGTACTTCGATGCCTGATCACTGCCAATTGCGGCGTCAGGAATCAATCTGGCGTCGTAACGTCGGGTGCCGGGAACGCGGACTTCCGCAAACAGGCCCGGAACCAGAATGCCATCTTCGTTGGCAAAGATGGCTCGGGCTCGCATGGTGCCGGTGTTCGGGTCGATGCGGTTGTCGACAAAGTCCATGTGCCCTTTGTGCGGGTAGCCGTCTTCGTCGATCAATGAAAGGTAGACCGGATTCCGATCGTCGCGCGACCCGCCGTGCTCGTCGCTTTGAAGCAGTCGCATGTATTTGAGGACGGCCTGTTCATCGGCGTCGAAATAGCAGTGAATGGGTTCCAGGGTGACAATCGTCGTGATCAGCGTTGACTGCGCGTTTCCCCCGCTGATCAGGTTGCCCTGCGTGACAAGCTGGCTGCTGATGCGGCCGTTGATCGGGGAGCGAATCTGCGTGTAAGTCAGGTTCAAACGGGCCGACTTGACGTTGGCTTCGGCAGTAACGATCGCGGCTTTCGCGGTTTCGATGCCGGCTTTCGCCGATTCAATCTGAGCATTGGCCGCCTGCAGAGACGCCTTGGCCTGCAGTTCCTCGCTCACGGCGATATCAACATCGTCCTGGGACACGGCCGACTGTTCGAACAGCTGCTCGAGCCGGGATCGCTGTCGAGTCTTCAGAGTGACCTGGGCCTGAGCATCAGCCTCTTCAGCCTGTGCCTGTTTCAGGAGGGCTTCCGCCTCGGTCAGCCGAGCACGGGCTTCTTCAACCTGAGCCTGCGCCTGGTCCAGTTCCGCTTCGAATGGCTTGGGATCGATGATTGCCAGGAGCTGCCCCAACTCGACCAGCTGGCCTTCTTCGAAGTGTAGCGACTCCAGGTAGCCGCTGACCCGGGAACGAACTTCGACGGTTTCGATCGGATCGAGCCGTCCGGTGTATTTGTCCCATTCGACAATCGGAGCGACGAGCACGTCGGCGACATTCACTTTGGTCGGCCCGGGAGGAGTCGCCGCCTGTTGTTCTTGCCGACAGCCAGCCGGGACGGCGAAAAGAAGCAGAAACAAAGCCCAGCGCACATTGGGTCTGTTCATGGGAATCAGTTTTCGATCGAGGAGTGGTCGGTCCGGAAGCGTGGACCTTTCCAGAAGATGTCTCCGTACGGTATCTCGGCCGGCGGCAGGTGTCCAGCATTTGTGTTAGAAGTGAGACCTCATCTGGATTAAGGTTCAGAGATCATCGCACTCGGGGGGCTGGCCCGCTGGCGTTGTGCGAATTCGGAAGGTTTCTCGTTCTGTCCGGGAGGAATGATGATGAATATCAGACGATTCATGCTCCGTAGTGCGGCACTGTGTCTTGTTGCGATTCCGTTCAACGTTCGAGCCGCCGAACGACCGTCAGAGATCGTGAAGCTGACCGCATGGAAGCTGACGACGCCCTTTGATACAGCGCAAACGGGTCGCCCCGATGAAATCTTGCAACCGGAGCTGGATCGCTACACGCATCCCCGCTGTTTCTATGTCAGTGACTCAAACGATGCGGTTGTCTTTCGGGCCCATTGTGGCGGCGTGACGACCAGGAACTCCGGTTATCCTCGCTGCGAACTGCGGGAAATGACCTCCGACGGAGAAGACGAGGTCGCCTGGTCGACGCTGCACGCGGCGACTCACGTCCTTGAAGCGGAGTTGGCGATCAGAGAAGTACCAGAGATGAAGCCGCATGTCGTCTGCGTTCAAATCCACGATCCTGAAAACGACCTACTCATGATTCGCCTGGAAGGACGTAAGCTGTTCATCGAACGAGCCGAGGGCGGCGATGTCCGACTCAATTCCGACTACCGCCTCGGCGAACGGTTCCAGATTCGCATCGAGTCGGGAAACAATCATGTTCGTGTCTGGTACAACGGCGAGCAGAGGCTCGACTGGAACGTAAAGCGGAAAGGCTGCTACTACAAAATCGGGTGTTACACGCAGTCGAACCTGAATCAGGGAGACCAGCCAGATTCCGCCGGGGAAGTCTGGCTGTATTCACTGCAGCTCGATCCCGCAGGACAGACGCCAGCTCCTCAATAAAGAAAAAGGACCGGCCTTGGAGACCGGTCCTTCATGCGTCGCTATTCGGTAGAGCAATGTTCCCTAGTATTTCAAACCGCCGTCGAGGTGAGCGTGCAGTTCGATCAGCTTATGCTCGCCGCAGGGGATGACCTTCAGGCAGGTGGTCGGCCCGCAGTGTTTGAACGCGTGGAACCAGTCGTCTTCGCAGATGATGCGGATGTCGTCGACCGTCTTGATGACATCGCCGGGAGCCAGTCCGAGACGGCAGGCTTCGCTGTTTGGAATGACTTCCTTGACCAGCATCCCTTCCGCACAAATGACGCCGAAGATCCCCAGAGTCTTCTGCGGAGCCGGGCAGCACTTCTCCTCAATGACCACTTCCCGGATGATTGGCTTTTCGATGACGACCGGCTTCACATAAACCGGCTTTCGGTAATTGTCGTAGTGGTAGTCGTGATGGCGGTGATAGCTGGTCTTGCGGTAGCTCGATCCGCGATGGCCATAGCTCTTTCCGCAACCGCCCGCAAAGACGTCGGCGGCAATCGTGGTCGAAACAACGGTGAGAGCGAGCAGTGTGAGGGTGATGCGAGACATGAGGATGTTCCTTTGTTTTCCGTGTGAGTTGTATTGTGAATCGCCTCTTACAGACTGGAAATCGGGGAACGTTCACGGAAGGGGACAGCTTGAGGGGAAAATAGCCTGAATTGCCCAGGATGCCGCGGCAGAACTCATCTCGACCGAATCGCGGGAATCTGATATCACCCCGTCCAAGCCGGGATCTCTAGGGCCTTGAATGGGGACGATATGACGACATCTTCAGCAATTCTGACAGCAGGCGGACTGTGCCTGATCACGCTGTCGGGATGCGCTCGTCCCTGGAACACCGAGTTCCCGACGCCGTATGCGAAAGACCCGCGTTACGAAGAGCGTCGTCTGGAGCAGTTCGACCCGTTCGCCGCCTCGGATCTGGGGCCGCAGACCTACACCCGGCCTCGCGATTTCACAGTCCCACGCGATCGGACCCGCCGCAGCCGTGATGCGAACGCCGCTCAGGCGCCTCCGGTTCCGGGCACCGTGCCTCCGGGCATGGCTCCGCCACCCGTCACGCCGCCGCCTCAATACCCCGGCACCGTGCCCTATTAAGCTGATATCCCCGCAATTGCGGGCGAGACCGACTCAAGGATTCGCGGGCTGGAAACCAGCATAGGCAGGGGACGGGCGGTCGATCACGACTGGCGGCCAGCCGGATGCTTTCATCGAATGTCGTCGATCGGATGCGTGCCAGCGACTCTCCGCTTGTCAGTCGATGAAGCTCAGATATAACAGAGAAAGGCGGGGACGCGTAAGTTCTTTCGTCCCATCAACATATCTGACTTCGTTGTGAATGTGGAGAAGCCTCGCGTTTTCGGTCGAGTTCAACTTGCAAGGATTCACGAAGGGAACGACACTCAGCTGGAATCGACTCAAGAAGCGCCTCCACAGGAGGAGACTTCATGATCACAACTGATGCTGACGATTTTGAATGTCGATGACTGGAGGCAGCTGACATGAGAGTCTGGCCGGGAAGTCCGTATCCGCTGGGAGCGACCTGGGATGGGTCCGGGGTTAATTTCGCCCTGTACACGGCCAATGCCACCAAAGTAGAACTGTGTCTGTTCGACTCGATCGAAGACAACCGCGAATCAATCCGGATTGCGCTTCCTGAACGCACCGACTTCGTCTGGCACTGCTATCTGCCGGACGTCAAACCGGGGCAGCTGTACGGTTACCGGGTTCATGGAGCGTATGAACCGCATCATGGTCAGCGGTTCAATGCCCATAAGGTTCTGCTCGATCCTTACACCAAAGCGATTGCCCGTGGCGTTCGCTGGACCGATGCCATGTTCGGCTACAATGTCGGGCACCCCAATGGCGACCTCTCCTTTGATACCCGCGACAATGCCGGCTCGGCACCGTTGAGTGTTGTCGTCGACAATAAGTTTCGCTGGGGAAGTGATAAACCACCGCGGACGCCCTGGCACAAGACGTTGATCTATGAGACCCACGTCAAAGGTCAAACGATGAAACACCCCGGCGTGCCCAAAGCTTTGCGGGGCACGTACGCGGGGCTGGCGTCCAACGCCTCTATTCAACATATGCTCGATCTCGGGGTCACTGCTGTTGAGCTGATGCCGGTTCATGCCAAATTGCAGGACCGCCACCTTGTTGATAAAGGGCTGGCCAACTACTGGGGCTATAACACACTCGGTTTCTTTGCCCCCGAACTCAGTTACAGTTCAAAACGCGATCCACAGGCGGCTGTCAACGAGTTCAAGTCGATGGTCAAGAAGCTCCATGCCGCTGGCCTCGAAGTCATCCTGGACGTCGTCTACAACCACACCGCGGAAGGCAACCACTTCGGTCCGACGCTCATGCTTCGCGGCATCGATAACAGCTCCTACTACCGCCTCGTGCACGGGCAGGAGCGGTTCTACATGGACTACACTGGCTGCGGCAACACGCTCAACATGCTCACGCCGCACGTCCTGCAGCTGATTATGGATTCGCTGCGGTACTGGGTGCTCGAAATGCATGTCGACGGGTTCCGCTTCGATCTATGCAGCGCTTTGGCCCGTGAACTCCACGAAGTCGATCGACTCGGAGCTTTCTTCGACATCATCCACCAGGATCCGGTTCTCTCGCAGGTGAAACTGATCGCCGAGCCGTGGGACCTCGGAGAAGGGGGCTATCAGGTCGGGAACTTCCCGATTCTCTGGACCGAATGGAACGGGAAATACCGCGACTGTATCCGTGAGTTCTGGCGGGGCGACGGCGGCACGATGAACGAGTTCGCCACCCGCATTACCGGCAGCAGCGACCTGTACGAACACAACGGGAAACGTCCCTACGCGAGCGTGAACTTCGTGACCTGCCACGACGGATTCACGCTGAACGATCTCGTGTCGTACAACGAGAAACACAACGCCGCCAATGGTGAAGACAACCGGGACGGCGAAAGCCACAACCGCAGCTGGAACTGCGGCGAAGAAGGGCCGACGACCAATCCCGATATTCGCAAACTTCGCGAACGACAGAAGCGAAACTTTATGACGACCCTGCTGCTCTCGCAGGGCGTTCCGATGATCTGTGCCGGGGATGAACTCGGCAAAACGCAGGGCGGCAACAATAATGCCTACTGCCAGGACAACGAGATCAGTTGGGTTAACTGGGAAATGACGCCGGACAAAGAGCGTTATTTCAAGTACGTGAAGCGGGCCGTCAAGCTCTGGAAAGAGAGCCCGGTCTTTCAGCGGCGAAAGTTCTTCCAGGGACGTCAGATTCGCGGCACCGAAGTTCAGGATATCACCTGGCTCACTCCGACCGGCAAGATCATGACCGATCGCGACTGGCACGAGCCTCATGTTCGCTGTCTGGCGGTGAAGCTCGAAGGTGATCAGATCGATGAGGTCGATGAAAAAGGGCGGCAGATTTCTGGCAGCACCTTCCTGATGCTGCTGAATGCTCACAATCATTCGATCGATTTCACACTGCCGGGACATGGTTCCAACGAATTCTGGAAGCCGGTTCTCGATACGAGCGACAGCTCGAAATCGACCGGTCTGATGCGGGAAGGGCAGATCTATCGCGTCCCCGGCCATGCAATGGTTGTGCTCCGCCTGAAGACAGTCGCCTCACGGATGGCCGCTCGCCTGATTCGCTGGATGCAGCCCGAGATGGCGAGTACGCTCTTCGTGCCCGAACAGGAACCGGAAGTCGAAAACGTGGTCGTAGAACCGGTCGCCGAGCCGGACGATGAACCGACCGTGATCGAACCGAATGAAAAAATCGTCGTTCCGACCGCCGAGACCGGCGAAGAAACGGAAATCCTCTCCTCCAGCGATGCCGAAGCCGAGGAGGAGGCCGAAGAAGGTGACGATTCCGTCGCAGAGGAATCGGTTACGTCCGAAGTCGAAGCCGAGGCCGAAGACGGTGAGAGCGACGAAGAGGTTGTCGTTTCCGCGAAAGACGCAACGGGTAAGGCAGAGAAGAACGCCCCCGCTTCGAATGAATCGGGCAAATAGAACCGCTGTCGTCCCGGACGACACACTCTGAGGATCTGTGGAGAGCATGTTTACGGGTTTGATCGAAGGTCTGGGCGCTATTGTCAGTCTGGACTCTGAGGAGGCGGGCATCCGCCTGTCGGTTCGCATTCCGGCCGAGATGCTGCAGGAAAACGCCTCCGGGCCGACCGCACTTGGAGACAGTGTTGCCATCAACGGCTGCTGCCTCACGGTTATTGCCATGAACGACGATGTCTGGCAATTTCAGGCGGGCGAAGAAACGCTCAGCAAAACCAATCTTGGCCGTCTGCAGTCCGGGCATGTTGTGAACCTTGAACGGGCACTTCCGGCCAACGGACGCCTCGGCGGCCATTTCGTGCAGGGACACGTCGACGGGCAGGGCAAAGTGGCCGCGATCGACGCCGACGGCGAGTGGGTGAAGATGTGGTTTGAAGTCCCGCCCGCCCTGGCAAAGTGTATGGTCACGAAAGGCTCCATCACCGTCGACGGCATCAGCCTGACACTGGTCGATGTCGAAACCGACCGCTTCAGCGTCGCGTTGATTCCTCACACGCTGAGCGTGACCACCCTTGGCACCCGCAACGTTGGAGACCCGGTCAATATCGAGACCGACATTCTCGGCAAATACGTCCAGAAGATGCTAGGGCAGACGTCGCAGGGGTGATGTCTTCTAACCACACGACTCACCAGACTTCGCCTTCTTGCGGCAGGCGTCTGAGCAGTATCGAACCTCGTCCCAGCAGCGTTCCCACTTCTTCCGCCAGGCGAACGGACGCTGACAGACCGGACAGATCTTGGTGGGCAGATTCGGTTTCTGGTGAGCCATCAGCGAGCGTTTCCATGACGTTGGCAGAGGCGTCTCGCTTTGCGGCACCCTCGCAACCCGAAACATCAGTGAGGGCCCTGCACATCGTCTGCAGTTTGCTCGCATCCTCACTTTTCGAGTGAAGATGCGAACACAACGGGTGCCATGCCCACGCTTGCGTGGGCATGCTGTCCACGACTCCACCTCGCTCTAACTGTCGGACTTCCCATTCAGCTTCGACTCGATGGTCTCAATCAGTTCCTGATTGCTGAACTTGGCATTCCGTTCCTGCTCAAGTGCTTTCTTCCAGGCGTCTCGCGCCTTGTCGGTCTTGCCAAGTGCCTCGTAACAGTCGCCGAGGTGGTCAAACAGGACGGCGTCGCCGTCCTTGGAATCTTCAACCGCTTCTTCCAGGTAGGTCAGAGCTTCTTCATATTCACCGAGCTTGAAGAGAACCCAGCCCATGCTGTCGAGGTAGGCGCTGTTTTCGGGTTCGGCTTTCAATGCCTTCTCGATCATCTCCCGGGCCTGTTCGAGCTTCTTACCTCGATCGGCGTAGAGATAACCCAGATCGTTGCAGACCGAGGTGTCGTCCGGGTTCTGCTCGTAATACTCTTCGAGGATCTTCTCTCCCTTGTCGTACTGCTTGTTCTGCACATAAGCCGCTGAGAGGGAGAATCGTGTCTGTCGGATAATGGTGTCGTTCGGGCTGCCGACTTCGAGTTCGAGCAGGTTTTCGAACGCGGCGATAGCGGCTTCCCAGTTGTGGGTGTAGTAGTTGATCCAGCCTTTCTGGAACCGCCAGAGAAGCTCGCGCGGTTCCTTCTCGATCGTCCGACCGATCAGCTTCAGGGCGTCTTCAGGCATTCCCATGAAGGTGAGCGAGCGGGACAGGTTGTAAGTGCAGTCCCGACGGATGGCCGCGTTGGTCGCTCCGTCCGCTTCGGTGAGCACTTCAGCAAAGATCTCGGAGGCTTTTTCCCATTGTTCGCTCAGGTAGTAGACGCGACCCTTCTGGTATTCCCACAACAGGTTGTCCGGATCGGTTTCCTGAACCTGCTCAATCAGCTCGATCGCGGCTTCTGTCTCTTCAGCGGCGACGTAGGTCTGAACCAGTTGCAACTGGAAGGCCTGCCGTTCGTTGACCAGAGAAGGCGAGTCAATCGCTTTCTGCAGGACATCGATCAGGTCTTCGAAGTGTTCGATCGATTCGAGATAGTCGATCAACTCGGCATACAGGGTAACCTGAATCTGTCGCTCGCTGCGGATCTCCATGGCTCGAAAATAGAGGGCCAGGACATCATCGACCCGATCCTGCTGCATCGCCAGTTTGGCGGTCAGGTAAGACTGCGTGAACGCGGCGCGCTCGTCGTCCGGCTGGTCGTCGCCCCGGCCGAGTTCGATGATCGTGTTGGCAAGTTCCTCGTTCTGGCTAATCAGGTCGAGCTCGGCTTCCAGACGCTCTGAATTCGCTCCGGCCATCATTGCCTGAGTGAGGGCGTCCAGGGTTTCCGCGGCTTTCTCCTGCTGTCGGTAGATCTTAAGCAGTCCAAGCTGAATCTCATCCTGCTTCTCGCTGTCTTTCAGCTCCTGATAGATCTCCTCAGCCGCCTCGAGATTCTCGGCGATCACATAGCGTTCGGCGAGGTACAGCCGCAGCGTGTCGTTGCGAGGATTGTCTTCGACCAGCTTTTTCAGCTCGGAAACGATCTCATCTTCGCGATCCAGTGCGATGAGAAGTTCGGTCAGCAGCAGATAAGGGCCTTTGCCTTTGCTCTCGAGTTTGGCTTCGAAGTACTCATTCAATTTCTCGAGAGCGGCTT
The DNA here is from genome assembly GCA_017795105.1 of Planctomycetaceae bacterium. Taxonomy (GTDB): domain Bacteria; phylum Planctomycetota; class Planctomycetia; order Planctomycetales; family Planctomycetaceae; genus Rubinisphaera. The sequence continues at coordinate 1,182,835 of CP051247.1, read as the reverse complement.
CTTTCTCGCCTTTTCGGGAGAGCAGGCGCGCCTGGTGGTAGTTGTAGACTTCCGGCTTCGTGCGGGACGATTCTGCGGCCAGCTTGAACGCCTGCTCGGCGAGCTCATTGCGTTCGGTCATCAGAAACAGTTCCCCGAACGACTCGAACGTCTCCGCCTTGTTGCCCTGCAGAGTCTCCAGCGCCCGCTGAGTGCGGAAATCGAGCGAGTAATCGTCGGGATTCGTAATCGCCTTGAAGACGACGGCGAACGAGCGAGCCGCCTCTTCGGTCTTATTGATCGTCAGATACAGTTGTCCGAGCTGACTCATGATCGAAATGTAGGGGCCAGCTTTCTTATCGACGGTCTGGCTGTTAACCGCTTTCTCGAAGTATTCGATCGAAGAGGCAACATTCCGCTGCCGGAGGGCATAAATGCCGAGCTGGCTGAGGAGTTCGAAGTTGTTCGGATCGAGCTCGACGGCTTTCTGGGCGTACTGGATGCCGTCGTCGATTTTGTCGAGACGGAACGCCAGGGGGATAATGGAGCGATAGATCGCGATCGATTCCGGATCGATATCCAGGGCCCGCTGGTAGGCCTGATACGCTTCCTGGAACTTGTTGGCCCGTTCCAGTGTCCGTCCTGTCATGTAGTGAGCGACCGCTTTGCGGCGATTGGCTTCGTCTTCGTTGGTTTCCGTTTCCGACGGAATGCTGTCGAGTTTGTCGTCGCCCGGCTGGCTCAGCATCTCAAGCAGGCGATCCAGCTTCGAGTCGTCGTCGACCTGTTCCGAAGGTGCGGATTGTTCCGGTTCGTCGGCCCAAACGGTCGAGTTGGACGGGCAGGGGATCGAAAAAGCGAGAATGAGGGTCACGCAGGCCGGGACATGGAACGCCGTCGGGACTGAGAACGCAAAGCCATCCGAAAAGCAGCGGGGGTTGCCGGGACGGCAAAAGGCGGGAAGAGGGATCTGCATACTCAAGCTCCTGTCCTGTGAGCGAATGTCTTCCGTGGAGCGGACTGATCGACCGTCTGTCGCAGTCCTCAGGTCCCCGGTTGAAGATTGTCTCCGAGTCGTTTTTTTAGCACGTTTGCCGTATTTTACCAAGAGAGCCTGTCCGTCCCTCATGTTTCCCGGTCGACCCGTCGAATCCCAATAAGAGGACTGACCGGGGTGATTCTGTTCTGTTCAGCTTTTCTTGACCGGGGACGGGGCTCCAGATTAAAGTTTTTTCCAGACGGTTAGACACTTTGTCTCTGTCCAATCCGGAATAATCCGTCTATTTTAAAGTGAATGGCTGCCGCGAAGGGTCGCGGCTGGCTTACGTTCATTATCTGAGTCGAGCTCAAGGAGTCAAAGATCGAGACTACGCACCGGGTGAATGATCAAATCAGGATCTCACCAATTCGAGTTGTGAACCAGGATGGCGAAATGCTGGGGGTCATGGAGACCGCGGAAGCGATGACGATCGCTGGTGAAGCGGGCATGGACCTTGTCGAGGTGGCGGCTGATGCCCGCCCGCCTGTCTGCCGAATCATGGATTACGGCAAGTTCAAGTATGAACAGAAAAAGAAGCTGACCAAGAACACGAAGCAGCATCAGACGCAGCTGAAAGAAATCCGGTTGCGCCCGAAAATCGGCGATCACGACATCGAATTTAAAATGAAGAAAGCTCGGGACTTCCTCCAGCATCACGATAAGGTCAAACTGACCGTGATGTTCAAAGGCCGGGAGAATGCCCACCACGATCGGGGACGCGATATTCTGAATGGAATCGTGGCCGATCTGGAAGACATCGCCAAGCTGGAGAAAGCTCCCAGCATGGACGGCCGCATGATGACGGCAATTCTGGCTCCTCGCTGACGCCAGAATCTCCGGAGCCTGTAGCACGCCGGTGGAACGAAAATCTTCGGGATCACCGGCCGTTTCACTACCAGTACGGCAATCCCTTCGCTATACTGCCCGGCTCGATTCAATCTCAATGTGTCGTCGCAGAATCCGGCATCGCATACGGTGCGTCGATTCTGTCGACGAATGTATACTCCCCGGTCAGCAGGGGCGGACCAACAACTTTAGCGGTGATATCGTGCCAAAGCAGAAAACACACAAAGGAATGCAGAAGCGGTTCAAGATTACGGCCAGTGGCAAGGCCAAGCATCGTAAGGCGAACCGCGGGCACATTCTCGGTAAAAAGTCCGGCGACCGTAAGCGGAGCTTGCGAAACGACGGCGTCGTTACGGGAACTGTGGCCAAGAAAATCGCAGAGGCCCTGCGTCCCGGTCTGTAATTGGTGCGCGAACGCTCCCGCTGACGACGACCTGCAGAACACAGGATCCTCCGGCGGCCGAGCGGAAATCAGCGCTGGCGACTCTCACATTTTACTTGTATCACGCGGCAGAGAATCATCATGAAAGTTAGAAGTGGCAAGGCACGCTTGCGGTCCAAACGGCGGTTGCTCCGTGAAGCCAAGGGCAATTTCGGTGGACGGAAGAATCTGAACCGCACAGTCCGCGAGACCATTCTCCGGTCCCGTGCTTATGCTTACCGCGACCGTCGCGTGCGGAAACGCGAAATGCGTCGCCTGTGGATCATTCGTCTGAATGCCGCCTGCCGCGAGCAGGGGCTGCGTTACTCCGAGTTCATCAACGGTCTGGGCAAGGCTGGGATCGAACTGAACCGCAAATCGCTTAGCGAACTGGCTTTCAACGAGCCAGCTGTCTTCGCTGAAGTCGTAGCCGTGGTCAAAAGCAGCCTGTAGGCTGCCGAAAGGCGAATTCAGCACTGCTGCTGTGAATTCAGGGCGACGGTCGGAACTCCCGCAGATCCACCGTCGCTTTCTTTTTTGCTATCGCCCGCGAGCCTCCGCCTGGATGCCGCCCGTCGCAAAGAGTGGAACCGATGAATCTGCCCGAAGTCCTCGATCAGTATCAAGCCGAAGCACTGCAGGCGATCGCCGATTGCCGCGAACCTGCTGACCTTGAGGACGTTCGCATTCGCTTTCTGGGAAAGAAGAAGGGCCGCCTGAAAGATATTCAGTCTCAGCTCGCCAAAGCGCAGCCGGAAGAACGTCCCGAACTTGGGAAGCGGTTCAATGCCGCCAAGCAGGCCGTGGAGTCGGCTCTTGAGTCGCGCAAAGACGAGCTTGCCCAGCCTCAGGAAGAAATCTCTCAGCTCGATGTGAGTCTTCCTGGCGAGCCGATGCTGCTCGGCAAGCGTCACCCGGTCACCCGCACCGTCGATGATTTCAAAGACATTGCCGGCCGACTTGGGTTCGATGTGGCGGACGGCCCGGAAGTCGAGGACGACTACCACAACTTCGTCGCCCTCAATATCCCGGAAGATCATCCCGCCCGCGATCCCCTCGACAACTTCTATCTGGCCGTTGCCAACGCCGGAGCAGGGGGCCCTTGGCTGCTGCGAAGTCAGACGTCGACGGTTCAGATTCGCGTGATGGAAAAGACGCCTCCGCCGGTGCGAATTGTCTCGACCGGCCGCGTTTACCGGCCCGATACCGTCGATGCGACGCACTCCTGCATGTTCCATCAGATGGAAGGCCTCTACATCGACACTGATGTGACGATGGCCAATCTGAAGACGATCCTCAAAATGATCGCCGTGCAGTATCTCGGTGACGACATCGAAATCCGCTTCCGTCCCTCGTTCTTCCCATTCACCGAGCCTTCGGTCGAAGTCGACATTCAGTGGGGCGACAGCTGGATGGAAGTCGGCGGAGCAGGCATGGTCGACCCGAACGTCCTGCGAGCTGTCGGTTATGATCCCGAACAGGTCTCCGGCTTCGCCTTCGGCCTGGGAATTGAGCGTCTCTGCATGAAACGCTACGGCATCCGCGACATCCGCCTGCTCTACGAGAACGACGTCCGCTTCCTGTCGCAGTTCTAAGGTCCGGTTGCAGGGAGTCAGATTCGGCGTCCCATCTTCGGATGGTCCGGAGACGCATCGCTGTGTGCTCTTCGAATTTGAAGAACGGATGACTGAGACGCGTGCGTCTGAGTGGCGCGGAATGCGGATTGATAGCATCGAGAGTCTTATTGGGTAGCCCCGGTTGCTCCGCTACCGGGGCCGACGCAGTCGGCACGAGGTCTCTCGTTCTTTCGGTGAAATACGGAATCGCCTAGGGGGCGAGTTCGACCTCTTGTGGCTTCGCCACCCCGGTTGAATCAACCGGGGCTACCCCAAAGTCATTCATTCAAAGCCCTGAGCAATGTATCCCGCGTCCCCTCCACAAGAGGCCGCTGACGACCGGCCGCATTATTTGCTGCCGGACGCCGAGCAGGGGCATCGCAAATGCTTTCTCCTCAGGGAACGGCTACTTCCTGTGACTTCGTCATCCAGGCGTGCACGTCTGAGCCAGCTTGGTTTCACTCTCACCAATCTCCCTGCTGCCCCCCAGCGCATAAAAAATGCCCGCAGGTATCGCGGGCATTTCGTGGATCTCGGACCGTCGCTACTTAAGCTGAATATGCAGCGGTTGTGAACAATGGTTGCAGAGCACGTTCTGGTTGGTGAACTCGCGGGAGGCTCGGATGCGCTGACTGCAGTGCGGGCAGTCGACATAGGAGGCAACGAAATATTCGGTCACCGTGGTCGAGTCGCAGGTAAACGGTGCCTGGCAATGATTGCAGCAGACCGACTGGTTCAGATAGGCCCGTGGCACTTTGAGTTCTTCACGGCACTTCGGACAGTTGCAGAAGATGCCCTTGGCTTCGATGAGCACGACGGGAGATGTCTGCGGCTGAACCGGTGATTTGGTGACGACCGAGCCCTGCGAGTCAGGCTGCTCGTCAACCGTAATCTCCTCGAGCGGAATGAACTCAGGGATGTCGACATATGTCTGCTGCAGATCGGAGTTCAACAGCGCTCGACAGGTTTGGCAGGTGATCAGGTTAGGTGGCATGTCGTCCCCGCATTCCGGACAGGGACCACCCGGCCAGGCTGGCATGGCAAAGTTCCTTGAAAAACAGACCGTAGACTCGATGAAAAAAAACGGAAGATCGCGCGGATGTCTCGGGAAAAGGAAATAAGGAATTTGAGACCCGCGAAGTGTAAGGCCGTGCAAATTGTGTCTGAGGCGAAATCTGGCCCGCTGTCGCCTGCTGGAAAGACACTCACAACCAGGGCGGAGCGAGTCGCTCCGCCGGCTCGAAAGAGCGCTGAATAACCGTCAAGTCTAAAGGCTCTGCGGCGAAATGAGAACTACTTTCGCGGCAGGCAGAACAACTTTGTGGAGGTTTTCAGATACATCCGACCGTTGGCCACGACAGGCGTCGAGTACGATAAATCGCCCAGAGCGACACGCCCGAGTTCCTTGAACTCGCGACTGGCGGCCAGCACAACGACCGTGCCGGCTTCGTCGATCATGTACAGGCGACCTTCCAGCCAGATCGGCGAACCGCTGAAATTGCCGTCGATTCGCTCAGTCCAGACTTCCTTGCCGGACGGCATTTCCAGGCAGGAGGCGATGCCGCCGTCGAGAATCATGAAGTACAGGCCATCTTTGCAGATCGGCGTCGGCACATACGGAATGCTGCGGGTGATCTTCAGGCTCGGCTCAACGGTTCCCTTCTGGTCGAGGGGAGCAACGAATAGATTGCGGCCTTTGCCGCCTCCGCCGCTGATGGCGACGACATGGTTTTCACACAGCACCGGGGAGCCAACCGTTCGTTCCGGAAAGCTCTCCGTTCGCCAGAGCATTTCGCCCGTCTGTACGTTCAGACCGGAAATCCCCATCACTCCGCTGACGCAGATCACTTCATCAACGCCATCGGCTCGGGTTCGCACGATCGGGGTCGCGTAGGAAGTGCGGCGGAATTCGCGCTCGGTCCGCCAGACTTCTTTGCCGGTCTGCAGGTCAAAGGCGGCGACCAGACTCGGTCCTTTCATGTCTTTGGGGACAAGGACCAGATTGTTGTGAATGATGGGCGAGCAGGAAGGACCGTGTTCGCTGATGAACCCGCCCAGGTCGTTTCGCCAGAGTTCTTTTCCCTCTTTGGTCCAACAGGCGACAATAAACTGCGCTTCATCAGCATAGGCGGCGACCACGTGGGTGCCATTCGTTGAGGGCGAACCGGACGCGAAGCTGTTCTTGTTGTGCAGGTGGACCGTATTCAGGGCCAGGTCCTGCTCCCATTTCTGCTTACCGGTGGCGGCGTCGAGGCAGATCAGGCGGCGGACTTCGCCATCGTTCAGTCCGGTCGTGAGGTACAGGTTTTCTTCCCAGACGACAGGCGAAGAATGGGACATGCCGGGAACTTCCAGCGTCCAGGCGTAATCGTCTTCGGTCCAGGTGGTCGGGAAGCCGGTTTCCAGGGAGATGCCCTGTCCATTGGGGCCGCGAAAGCGGGGCCAGTTGTCCGCCTGAAGAGGTTCCACGATGAGCAGCAACGTCGAGAGGAACAACACCGTGAAACACCAGCGAAGCATCGGGAACTCCTTGGAACACTAAAGCCGAGAAACTGACCTGCGTAGATCCCTGAAATACCGTACGGAAATGGGGGTGAGCGCGGTCGGCCCGTGCCTGAGGATGTTCTGGCGAGCCTGGCGGGACGCAGTCAACTTAACATATCAAATCTCGCTGGTGTTCACCACTCACGGTATCTCCAGACCATGAAACGGGTTGAGCTTCAACCGGACCGCGGCCGCTCCTTCCGAAATCTGGCGGGGAGGATTGAGTTCGTCGAACGAAGCGGCGTCATTTGTGTCGATCAGACTGCAGGAGCTGCGTGAATCAGGCCTAGCTTGAACGAGTTCCCGCCGATCACCATAATCTCACCGCGACGCTATCGAAAACAATTCCTTCTGCTTCACAGATCCTGAGAGCTCAGGCATCTGCGACAACCTTCCGGCTTCCGCTTCCGCAGCGGAGTTCCATGGCGAATCCACTATGAAAACTGACGAACTGCGTGACGCTTATCTCGATTTCTTTGTCGGCAAAGGCTGTGTCCGCCGGCCCAGCGATGTTCTGGTGCCTAACGATCCGACCGTGCTCTTCACGCCGGCGGGAATGAATCAGTTCAAGAACGAGTTCCTCGGCATCGGCAAGCTTGACTTCACAAAGGCCACGACCTGCCAGAAGTGCCTGCGAACCGGCGACATCGGCAACGTCGGCGTGACGGCCTATCACCACACGTTCTTCGAGATGCTCGGCAACTTCTCGTTTGGAGATTATTTCAAGCGCGAAGCGATTCAGTGGGCCTGGGAATTCCTGACCGACAAGAAGTGGCTCGGTCTCGATCCGGACCGGCTCACGGTTACTGTCTATCTCGATGACGACGAAGCCTTCGAGATCTGGGAGAAGGAAATTGGTCTCGATCGCAGTCGCATCTCCCGCGAGGACGAATACGAGAACTTCTGGCCAGCCGGGGCTCCCACCGACGGTCCAGATGGCGTCTGCGGTCCCTGCAGCGAGATCTACTACCATCCGCCGACCGGCGGGAAGGAAGTCGAGATCTGGAACCTGGTCTTCACGCAGTTCAATCGCGTCGGCAACCCGCCGGACAATCTGAAGCCGTTGCCGATGAAGAACATCGACACCGGAATGGGGCTCGAACGAACCGCAGCCGTACTTCAGGGCGTCGAAAGCAATTTCGAGATCGATTCGCTCCGCCCGCTCTGCGACACCGTGGGCGATGTCCTCGGCGTGAAGTACGACTTCTCTGGCGAACATGGCCGGGCCATGCGTCGAATCGCCGACCACGTGCGGGCGGTCACGATGTGTGTGCATGAAAACGTGCTGCCGGATAACAAGGAGCAGGGGTATGTTGTGCGTCAGCTGCTCCGGCGAGCCGTGCTCGAAGCGTATTTGATCGGCAAGCAGGAACCGGTGCTGCACAAGCTGGTTCCGAAAGTGGTCGAGATGCTCGGCAAGCCGTACCCGGAACTCAAGGAATCGGTCGGCTCGGTGCAGTCGGCCATCCAGGAAGAAGAAAACGCCTTCCTCGATACGATCGGACGCGGGCTCAACCGCTTTGAACGCTGTCTTGACGATGCCAAATCGACCGGCATCATCACCGGCAAAGATGCTTTCCAGCTGCACACCACCGATGGCTTCCTTTACGAACTGACCGATGCTCTGGCCGCTCGCCACAATCTGAAGGTCGATCGACTCGGCTTCGAACAGCTGATGGAAGAGCACGGCATCATCAGCAATGCCGGCAAACAGAAGTCCGTTATGGCCGAAGGCCCGCTCGATGCGATCCGCAAGACTTCGGGCGGTACTGAGTTCGTCGGCTATGAAACGACGTCCACAGAAGCCAAGGTCGTCGGCATCATCGCCGAGAAGCAGCTGGTCGAAGAAGTCACCGAAGTTGGACATCGGGATCTCATCGCCGTCGTTCTGGACAAGACCCCGTTTTACGGCGAGTCGGGCGGCCAGGTTGGCGACACCGGAATTCTGACGGCGGACGGCGTCAAGTTCGCCGTTCAGGACACGCAGAAAGATGGAGATCTGTGGTTGCACATTGGCCATCTGAAGCAGGGCACGCTCAAAATTGGTCAGACGCTGCAATGCGAAGTCGATGCCGATCGCCGTCACGCGATCCGCCGGGCACACTCGGCCACGCACATCATGCATTACGCTTTGCGAACCACGCTCGGCGACAATGCCACGCAGCGAGGGTCGAAAGTGCAGCAGGACGAACTGCGATTCGACTTCGCTCACAAGAAGCCGCTCTCTTCTGAAGAGCTGTGCAAGATCGAAGACATCGTCAACTCGCACATTGCCGAAGGTTCGTCGGTAACGACAAAGTTGATGGCGATCGAAGAAGCCCGCGAAGCCGGGGCGATGGCTCTGTTCGGCGAGAAGTACCCGGACAAGGTTCGCGTTGTGTCGATCGGCGAGTTCAGCAAGGAACTCTGCGGCGGTACGCACCTGTCGAATTCGGGGCAGGTCGGGATGTTCAAAATCGTTGCCGAAGAACCGGTCGCCAAAGGCGTACGTCGACTGGTCGCTTACACCGGCGAGAAGGCCATCACGGAAATGCGGGCCAAGGAAGCTCTGCTGCGAAATATCATGGGCGAACTCAAAGTCGGCTCCGCTGATGAAGTCCTTCGCAAGCTTGAGTCACTTCAGAACGAACTGAAGGATACGAAGCGTAAGCTCTCGGATCAGATGCGGCAGTCGATTGGCGACGATGTCTCGAATCTTCTCGCTGAAGCGGAGCAGGTCGATGGCGTAGCGCTGATCGGGCACTTCGTGCCGAATGTCGATAAGGACGTCCTGCGAGATTACGCCGACCGATTGCGGAAAAAAGCTCCGGCTGCCGTCATTCTGGCCACCGAAGTCGATGGTCGCGTGGCATTGCTTGCCGGGGTGAGCACGGATCTGATGAAGTCGAAGGGAATGAACGCTTCCAACTGCGTGAAAGCGGCTGCCAAGCTGGTTCAGGGCGGTGGTGGCGGGCGGCCCGATCTGGCCGAAGCCGGCGGTAAGGATCCTTCGAAGATCGAAGAGGCACTGAAGGCGGGACTCGAAAACTTCCGCAGCCAGTTGTCTTCATAAATGAACGCCGAATGAAGATCATGGAGAACGTGTTAAATCCGGTTGATACGTTCTCCATGTCCTTTGAATCGTCCGACCCTGGGGTATGATCCCGTCCCGGGCCACGAGAGAGCTCGAGACACCGATTCGAAGGAAGTCAGATGATCATCAAGGCGCAGCCCGACGGCCAGATTGCGCGAGCGTTACGCAGCCACAAAGGACTCAAACTGCTGAAGATGACGCAAAGCGGCGTCTATTGTCTCGCCGATGACGAAACCTATCGGGCCTTGACAGCTGCTGCCTCCGAAGAGAAGAAGTCTCAGCCGGAATCTCCTTCCGAAGCTACCGGGCAAAGCGATTCTCCGCCGTCCTCAACGTGAGGCCCGAATTATCGAGCGGGGCCCCAGCCACCTCCGCCGGGAGTTTCGATTCTCAATCGTTGGCCGGCATCCATCTGGACAGCGAAGCAGCCGGGCAGTGAGGACTCCTCTCCGGTGGAGTCCACCAGAGTGGTCTGCCCAGTTTTTCCCGGGAGGCCGCCGTTCAACCCAAACGGGGCGTATCGGTCCCTTCGCTGAGCGAGCAGAGTGACGGAAAGTGGCTTAAGGAATTCGAGTTCACGAATGAGTCCGTCGCCGCCGGGATGCTCGCCCGCTCCTCCCGAATCCGTTCGGACGGCATGTCTGAGCACGCGAACGGGAAAGCGATGCTCCAGGATCTCGGCGTCGGTCATGCGCGTGTTTGTCATGTGGGTATGCACGGCATCGCATCCGGCCGCAATCGGGGTCGCCCCAGAACCACCGCAAATCGTTTCGTAATAGCCGAACGTCGCGTCACCGAAGGTAAGATTATTCATCGTTCCCTGACTGGCCGCCGCTCGTCCAAGGGCTCCCAGCAGGACATCAACAACTCGTTGCGAGGTCTCGACGTTTCCCCCCACAACGGCGGGGCAATCGGCCGGGTCGGGCATCGCGGGAGGATTGAGCAGGCACTCGGGCAGCTCCAGATCAATCACGTCGAGCACACCGCTGTTGAGTGGGACGTCCTCATTGATGAGGCAGCGGAACACATACAGCAAAGCAGCGGTCACGATGGCTCGGTTTGCATTCAGATTGGACCGGAGCACGGGGCCGGTGCCGGTGAAATCAACCCGGGCTCGTCCGTCTCCGATGGTAATGGTCACCGCGATCGGGCTGCCATCGTCGAGATGATCGACAAAACGGTGTTCTCCGGGAGGGAACTTGGAAAGAGCGAGCCGTGTTTTCTCAGCTGCCGCTTCTCGAATCTGGGAGACATAATGAAAGACAGTCTCTTCCCGATGCTCTTCGATGAGTTGCCGTAGCTGACGAACGCCAATCTCATTGGCCGCCATCTGGGCCCGCAGGTCGGCCAGATTTTCTTCGATCCGGCGCGCCGGCCAGGGAGCTTCGGTCAGGATCGTGCGAAGATCCGGAAAAAAGTCCTGTTCCGAGCTTTGCAGCAACATCGGCCGGATGACGACGCCTTCTTCGGCCAGGTTCTTCGAGAACGGCGGCATACTGCCCGGGGTGATGCCACCGATGTCGGCGTGATGAGCGCGGGAAGCGACCAGGAACTGGAGTTGACCATCGTCGCTGACAATCGGAGTCACGACGGTGATATCCGGCAGATGAGACCCGCCGCGATACGGGTCGTTCGTGACATAGACATCGCCCGCTCGCATCTTCGGAAACGCTTCGAGCATATGACGCACGGTCTCGCTCATGGCGCCGAGATGAACCGGAACATGCGGAGCATTGGCGATCAGGCTTCCACTCTGGTCGAATACGGCACAGCTGTAATCAAGCCGCTCTTTCACATTGACTGACTGGGCAGTTTGACGCAGCGTTTCTCCCATCTGTTCGGCAATCGAAGCGAACTGGTTGTGAAACAGTTCCAGGAGAATGGGAGACGTTTCCTGACTGTCTCTTTCGCTTCTCGAACGTGTTGCGTCGGTCTCAACTTGCCGGATCGTGAGCATGCCGCGTTCATCGACGGTCGCCTCGAAACCCGGCTCGACCAGAATGACGGAGTGTGCATCGACTATCAAAGACGGTCCTGTGACCGGGGCGTCCGGCTGCAGTTCTTCCCGCTGGACGACAATTGCCTGCTGCCAGTTGCCGTGAACGAAAACGGTCGTGGTCACCTTTTGTTGATTGGGAACTTCCTGTCTCGACCGCGCTGGTTCGACCGACATCGGATGACTGCCGGCGACGAGTTCAACGCGAGCGGTGACGATCTCAAGAGGATGAGCGGACCGTCGATAGCCGAATCGTTTGTAAAACTCGCGGTCGAAGGCCGAGCGAAAATCACCATCGCCAGGTTGTTCAATCGAAAGTGGCGTTTCAGTTCCGAGATAACGCAAATCGAGGGAACGAATCTCCTTGACGGCGGCATCTGCCGTGGTCCCCTGGTCTTCAAGGGAACTGCGGGCGTCCTTATTCAATGTGCCAAAGAGAGCATCGAGTTCCTGCTGCGACATCTGATCGAAACGACGGAGGACTGATCGAGCAGCAATCTGTCGCTGATTACCGCAGCCGATGCCGTACGCGCTGAACAGACTCGCGAGCGGGTGAATCAGTATCCGTGGAAAGCCAAGCTCAAGAGCCAGGGCGCAGGCGTGCTGGCCCCCCGCGCCGCCGAAGCTGACAAGCGTATGTTCGGCCGGATCGTAGCCGCGAGCCACCGACACGCGGCGAATCGCCCGAGCCATGAGTATATTCGCGATCTCGATAAACCCTTCGGCCAGCTCTTCCACGGTGTAGCTTCGTCCGAGCGGCGAAGCGGCCACGTCGTCGCACAGTGCTTGCAGCTTGGTGCGGACGGCCTCGATATCGAGTGGGAACGGAAAATGAGAGGGCAGAATGCGTCCGGTGATCAGATTCATGTCGGTCACCGTCAGAGGGCCGCCCCTTCCGTAGCAACAGGGGCCCGGATCTGCTCCCGCGGATTGCGGCCCGACCAGAAGCCGAACGCCATCGAAGTGGCAGATGCTCCCCCCGCCAGCTGCGACGGTTTCGATGGCCAGCATCGGTGTGGCAATGCGAATCCCGGCTTTCACCGATTCGAACTCGCGATGAAACCGGCCATCGAAGCGGCAGACATCGGTGCTCGTTCCCCCCATGTCGAAGCCGATTGCCTGCTTCAGGCTATAATCGTCTCGCACCTGAGCGATTCCGACGACTCCTCCGGCCGGCCCGGACAGGATGCTGTCTTTCCCCTGAAAGTGGTCGGCTGCGACGAGTCCGCCACTGGAAGTCATCAACTCCAGCTGACTTCCCGGCAGCGACTGCTGGATGGAAGCCAGGTACTGCTGTAGAACGGGATTGAGGTAGGCATCGATCAGCGTGGTATCGCCCCGCGCGATCAGTCCAATCAGTGGACTGACCTGATGCGAGACGCTGATATGTGGGAAGCCGATCCTTGCGGCGATGTCCGCGATCTGTTTTTCGTGTGCGGGATTCTTCCAGGCATGTACGAGGCAGATCGCGACGGCTCGGAACCCCTGCTCATGAAGTCGCTTCAGATCGTGTTCGACCTGTTGCAGGTTGAGCGATTTCAGAACGGAGCCGTCTTCGGCGACGCGTTCCTCAACTTCGAGGACTGACTCTGACAGCGGGGCGGGCTTCTGGATTTCCAGGTCGAACAGCCTCGGACGGTCCTGGTGGCCAATCTTTAACACGTCGCCGAATCCAGCCGTGGTGATGTAGGCACATCGAGAGCCGCGGCGCTCCAGCAAAGCATTGGTCCCACGCGTCGTGCCGAGACGAACATTCACAGGCGGCACGGCATCGTTTCGCGACAGTCCCAGCAAATAGCGGATGCCGACGACCGGAGCTTCCTCGCCGCCGGAAAGCTCATAGTTGCTGCCGATGAGCAGGTCGGGAAGGGGCTCCGCGAGGATCAGTTCACCGCCCGGCCGCGACTCCACCACCGTGGTCTCAAACGGAGTGGAGCCGTGGATGCGAAATTGATATCCCGTCCAGATTCCCGGGGGATCCTGACGTCGACTTGGATCGGTTACGGTGCAACCGTCGGATAAGGCGACGCCGCCAATCACGAGACCGGAAGAAAGAGTCTTGTGAGTCCGTGTCTGGCCAGCCGGCGTTCGAGCAACCAGATCGGTAAACGTTCCACCGGCGTCGATGGCGAAATTCCAACGGGGAGCGGGTGGGAGATTCAAGGGGGACAGCCTTGTTTGAGGGATCGGAGAGAGAGTTGACGCAGCCGGGGCGATCGCGGTCCATACTTACTGAAACCGGACTGGAAATTGAAGCCCCGAACTCTGGCGAAGACTGCTATGACTGCTGATCGTTCATTCCGAATGAACGTCGACCTGCGTCAGACGTCTGCTTCACAAGTGAATAATTTGTTCAGAACCAAATTGGGATTGAGTTTTCGGCCAGAATCGCCAAGATGTGTCAGTGGCACTACTTGTACACTTGTTGGTTGTGGTTTTTTTGCAACGTGGTACATTTATTGCAACAGGTTTCTGCTCATAAGCGAGAAAGTCGGAGGATTTCAGTTCGTGGCGATGGATCGTCCAGCCTGGTGGAAAAAGGGTAGCCACAATGTTTAAAGAATTTTACGACGATGAGGCCGGGTTTATTGTCTCGGCGGAGCTTGTGCTGATCGGCACTATCCTGATTCTGGGACTGATTGTCGGGTTGAGCTCAATTCAACATGCAATTGTATCAGAATTGAACGATGTGGGAGATGCCGTCGGAAACTCGAACCAGAGCTACTGGTACACGGGATTTTCCAGCGAGAAAGGCTTTGGGGATGGTTTCAAGGCCTATACACGCGGTTCAGCGGCGCTGGATGAGACCGACGAGTGCGATTTCGATGAATGCGAAATCGCGTGTGATGTACCGGTTAACGAAGGACCGAAAGACAACTAAATCGGTCAATTGCTGAAAGACACAGGAACGTTGCGGCGAGCACGGGCTCGCCGCAACGTTTTTTGTTATGCACAGATGTTCCAGACATGCGTCTGATTCTGGATTCCCTGTTGAAGTCGAAGCCCGTTTAGGCTTAGAATTCCGGGAGTTCCCTGTCCAGCAGAATAACGCGGGGAAAGTGCGCGATGCCGGAGCGACGCTGCGGCTGTGAGGTTTCGAGAATAATGAAGTTCGGGACCTGAGACTCGCGTTCGTTGGACGATAATGAACAGGAGGCATGGATGGCCATTACAGGTATTGGTGGAGCCGGCGGAAACTGGCCGGTTTCTCGCGTCAATCACCCAGTTCAACAGACACCGATTCAGCCGACTTCGAGCGGGATTCGCGTTCCGACCGATCAGCTGGACATCTCTCCGATGGCACGCATGATGTCTGAACTGCAATCGCTCGAGGAGAACGACCCGTCCCGTTCGGAACTGATCGCCCGGATTCGCGAAGAGATCGCGAACGGCACCTATGACACCGACGAAAAGCTGGAAGCCGCACTGGCGAACTTTCTTCGCGAGATCCAGAACGACGAATAAAAACCGCGGCTGACCAGGACAAACGCAGGGGAGCCCGCGCCGGCTTCTGAGGAGTAGTGCACATCGTGAGTGGTTTGGGGAATGTCACCGTTACCGCCAGTCCCAAGGAAAAGTTTCGGGAGTACCTGGCAACGCAGAAAATGCGCTTAACTCCCGAACGGGAGATCATCGTCGATGAGGTCTTCGACAACCACGAACACTTCGATGCTGAAGAGCTTTCCGAACGCCTTCGCTCCAGCGGACGCAAACGCGTGAGCCGGTCCACGGTTTATCGCACGCTTGAATCAATGGAATCTGCTGGTCTGATTCGCAAGGTGGCCCGCCCCAATGGCAGCGAGATCTGGGAGCACGATTACGGCTACCCGCAGCACGATCACCTCATCTGCCGGAAATGTGGCGAACTGCAGGAGTTTCACAACGACGAGATCAAGGCGATCCTCGAATCGGTCGCCGACAAGATGGGCTTCTTCATGGACGGTCATCGCCTGGAAGTCTTCGGCCTGTGCAGCGAATGCCGACGCGCTCCGGTACGGCGCCATCGCAAGCTCGACATGATCTGATCGCGATCGTGGACTTTGTCCTGTCTGCCGGCAATGCTCGAACTGCTTGGGCGAATGCAGGCTTCCCGTTCCCGTCTGGATACCCGCTTTGTCCACGCCTCAAGCTCATCTGACCGGGATTTGTGGAGCGGGGATGAGATCGCTCGCAGATTTCCTCTGCGATCGGGGCTGGATGGTTTCCGGATCAGATGCGGTCATTCCTCATCCCATCCGGCAGCATTTTCTTCGCCGCGGGATTCAGGTGCATCAGGGGCACGACACCGGGAATCTTCCGCCGCAGTGCAATCTGCACGTTTTCAGTCTCGCGGTCGGTGAAGACAATCCGGAACGACGAGCCGCGAGGCAGGCCGGCCTTCCATCATTCAGCTACGCGGAGTACCTCGGGCAGGCTCTCAGCGAACGACGGGGCATCGCGGTTGCCGGTACTCACGGGAAAACGACCTGCTCGCTATTGCTCCATCATCTGCTGCAGGCGGCTGGGCGTGATTCCGGATTGATCGCCGGGGGAAAACTGCAGAACCAAAATAACGCCGGGCACTTCGGGCGCGAACCGGAGCTGGTTGTTGAAGCCTGCGAGTTCCGAGGTTCCTTTCTGCATTTGCGGCCACAATTGGCAGCCATTCTGAACGTCGAAGCCGATCACTTCGATTGTTACCCGAATGAACGCTCGCTGGAACAAGCTTTTCAGGAGTTCAGCGCCCGCGTGGACGCAGCAGGACTGTTAGTTGCAAACGCCGACTGCAATTCGGCCCTCCGAGCAGTCGCGGACACGAAATGCCGCCTTGTCTTGTTCACCAGCCGTGCAGCTGTCGAAGTTCCTCCACACGCCTCGCTCTGGCAGATTGCCGATGTGTCAACATCCCCGGAAGGGGCGACCTTCACGCTTCATCGCGGAAAGGAGTCGGTCGCTCTCGAACTCGCGGTTTGCGGACGACATCAAATCGCCAACGCGACAGCTGCGGCTCTGCTGGCTCGCGAAGTCGGGCTTTCCTGGGACGCCATTGCTTCAGGTCTGAAGACGTTTCCGGGCGTGGAACGTCGGTTTCACCTGCGGGGACGACGAAACGGCGCGTTCTATGTCGACGACTACGCCCATCATCCCTCGGAATTACGGGCGACCTTTCAGGCGGTTCGACAGCGGTTTCCTGGCAGTGTCATCCGGGCTTTTTTTCAGCCGCATCAGATTCAACGGACCGAGATGCTGCTCGAACAGTTCGCAGATGCTTTGCTTGATGCCGATGAGACGACTATCCTTCCCATCTTCGCTGCTCGTGAAACGGCTGATGATCGCGTGCGATCGACCGCCGAGAAACTGGTTGAAGCCGGAAACTGCCGCGGAGGACGCTTCGCATTCTGTCCCAGCCTTGACCAAATGCGTTGCAGACTGGACGATTCACGAGACGTTATTACAGGATCCCGAGCGGAAGTCATTGTGACGCTCGGAGCAGGAAACATTGATCGGATCTATGATGAGCTGCCTGGATTCCTTTGCTGAAATCACTCGACAGGACGAACCTCTGGCCCCTTACACCTGGCTCAAGCTCGGTGGACCGGCTCAGTACCTGGTCGAACCCCGGACGATGGACGAACTGGCCGCCGTGCTTCAGTGCTGCCAGAAAGAGAATCTTCCGGTTCATGTCCTCGGGGAAGGTTCGAACCTGCTGATTCGCGACGAGGGAGTCAGCGGCGTCGTGCTGCGGCTCAATAGTGGCGATTTCTGCAAGGTCGAAGTCGAGGGGACGAAAGTCACGGCTGGAGCAGGGGCCCTGCTGTCGCATGTGATTTCCCGCAGTGTCGCCGGCGGTTTGACTGGACTGGAAGAGCTGGCCGGGATTCCGGGAACGATCGGCGGAGCCGTAATCGGCAATGCCGGCACCCGCAGCGGCGAGATCGGGACCAAGGTCGAATCGATCGATGTCATGACACACGACGGCAAGGTCGAAACGCTGTCGAGCGAAATGATCGGCTTCGAATACCGCAACAGTCATGTCGGAAACGCCATCGTCATTTCGGCCACTCTGCAGTTGAGCGAGGACGATCCGAACGAGATCACCAAACGGCTGCGGAAAACCTGGATCATGAAGAAGGCCTCACAGCCGCTCTCCTCGCAGTCGGCCGGTTGCGTCTTCAAGAATCCACGAGGACTCTCCGCCGGAGCACTGATTGAACAGGCCGGACTGAAGGGAACGCGCGTCGGTGACTGCGAAGTCAGCGATTTGCACGCGAACTTCATCATCACCCACGAGAACTGCACCAGCGACGACGTTCTCCGCCTGATTAACCTGGTCCGCTCCAAAGTCCAGGATACGCATGAGATCGAGCTCGAACTCGAAATCAAAACCTGGCCGTAAACGGGCGGGGCGACTTCCAAACAGCAAACGCCTCACCAGCATGGGTGGCCCGGCCGTATCCCGGCCGGGTGACGAAGTCACAAGAGGTCGCGCCATACGCGTGCCAGCATCTTGAGCTTCCGTTTCTGAAGCAGTTCCCGGCCGGATGTTGAAAACCTCGCCACTCGGTTGCGAGGCTTTTTTCTGCGCTGTTACTGTTTGCGCATCGCGAACAGGAGAACGTGCTGATGGACCAGTTTCACCCACCCGCTCTGGACTACTCGAGAATTCCCGAATCACTGCGGGAGATCTTCGAGACGATCGAAAACGAACTGACCTGGCTGCATGGCCGGTGGATCATGTATCGGCAGCTTTTTGGAGCCGATCAGCAGACACTCGATCTATTGAATCAGTCCGCCCCGACGTTCTTCGGCATGCTTCAATTCCTCTGGCTCGATTACGTTGTGCTGGAGATCTGCAGTCTCACCGATCGCCCGCGATCATTTGGACGCGACAACCTCGTACTTCGGCAGCTCTACGAGCAGCTCGATCGAGAGAAGTACGCCGACCTCGCGGCACGGCTGGAAGAGAAGGATCAGGCCGTTGAGCAAAGCTGTGGCAAGTTGCGAACGATTCGGAACCGTCGCATCGCTCATCGGGATCAGCGCTCGGCTCTGGGAGCGTATCAGACCCCCATCCTGGGAGTCTCCCGAAAGGATGTCGACGATGCCCTTGCAGCCATGCGGGATTACGTGAATTGTTTCCGGGTTGAGTTCATGGAGTCAGAAATGGCTTTCGATCAGTTCGAACTCCCCGACGATGCCACGACGCTTCTGTCCCGTCTTCAAGCCGCGGTGCAGTCACCGGAACCACAGTCAGATGCCAACTGACTGATGCGTTTCTTCGATCACGGCCAGCGCGGCTCAGGGAATACCCCGAGGATGTTCAGCAGGTAGTGAACACATTGCACCTGTACTGCGGGTTCTTCCGCCCGGGAAGGCTACAGAGCGGGGCAAACCTGTGAAAGTTCACGGCGTCTCGGCGTATGTGACCTACCATTCTTTCAAAGAGCCAACCTGCCTTCAGCCACCGCTCCTGTAGCGACGTTTTTGAGGAACGTTGATGTTGCCAGACGACAACGGGAGTCCAGCCACGCGGCCTGAAAACAACCTGCTGCAGCGTAATCACAACACGTGAATTGAGATTCTGCGTCACGCAGCCCGACCACGATCAAGTAAGTAACTCCGGAATGAAGTCCTTCGTTTTGTCTGATGACACACTCGAACGTTTGCGTGAAATTCATCGAGCCGTCCAAAGGGAACGGCAGCAACCGCAAATGGCGTTCGCCTTCAGCACCGACAATCTCCTGCTCCTGGGGATGATCACTGTGCTCGTTGTGATCGCCATGCTGATGCTCTCGTTCGTTCACCCGCGAACAGCCGCCAGTCAGGATCAGATGGACCAGGAACGCGAGGAGATGGTCGCGGCCTATCAGGAAGATCAGGTTTTTGAAATCTCGCTCGGTGAAGCCGAATCCATGTCGCCCAGTGCTCACGCCCCGGACTGCGTCGACATCATCAATTACGAAGCAGTCCTGCGAATCGAGGGCACGGTCAAAGACTATCTCTCGGCCGACACGTCAATTCGGCAGCGAGGCAACCGGATCCGCGAAAAGGTAGGCGCTTTGATTAACGGCGCGACGCCTGAAGAGATTGCCGAGCCGAGTCTGTTGCATCTGCGGACGGAGATCCGCGGAGCCGTGAATTCCATCATTGGCGACGAAAAGATTGACGAAGTCAACTTCTCGCGGTTTACTCGATACACGCTGAAGGAAACATCTCATTCAGGCGGTTGAGTCGGCTTGTCGATGATCTTCAAGCACATTCAACGGCAGCACGGCATTCATGGAGCCGGAGCGAAACCCCGCCAGGTCGATTGTCACATAACGGAAGCCGAGCGATTCCAGTCGATCAACGATCTCATCCCGAGCCGCGGCGTCTGAGAGAGCATCGATAGCTTCGCGGGGAACCTCGATACGAGCCAGGTCGTTGAATTCGTGACGGACTCGCAATTCGACCAGCCCGAACCGCTCTTTCAGGAACCGTTCGGCATCGTCGACCCGTCGAACACGTTCGATGGTGACTTCGAGTCCGTGAGCGATGCGACTCGACAGGCAGGGGGAGGCGGGCTTGTTCCAGACCGGCAACTGCCAGTGAGCGGCCAGTTCACGCACATCGGCCTTATTCAAACCGGCTTCGACCAGAGGGCTGCGAACACTGTGATCGGCTGCGGCCTGAAGTCCCGGGCGATAGTCGCCGAGATCGTCGGTATTGGTCCCATTCACGATCACGTCGAGATCGACACCCCGCCGGTTGAGCTCTGCGGCGTTGTAAGCCGTGATGGTGGAGTAGAGGGTGTCTTTGCAGTGAAAGCACCGATTTCCGGAGTTCGCCCGATACTGGTCCTTCTCGAATTCGGTCGTACTAAGCACGACAAGCGGGAGACCGATCAATTCGGCAAGGTCGCGAGCTTCTTCGACAGTGCCTTTGGGGACCGATGGGCTGTCGGCAATTAGCGCCACGGCCTCTCCGGGAGCGGCGAGCGCAGCGGCTTTTGCGACGACCGTGCTGTCGACACCCGCCGAAAAGGCGACGCCGACCCGTCCATACGCCCGGAGGATCTCCAGCAGTTCGTCCCGCTTCTGCTCAACTGTCCGGATACTCATCGTTTTCGACTCAAGGCAACTGGCTACTCAAAACTTCAGACCCTCCCACACGCCGAGATACGGCAGGGACTGCCTGTTCAGGAAGAATTCTACACAAAACGACCCGGAGGGCGAAAATAGAGGCGATTGCGAAACGGCCCTCCGGCGGTATAAACTAACGAGCAACGCACGAATTCGCATCCGCAGAGCCGCAACAAACTTCGCTGGCTCCGGTTCCCTCCTCACGTGGAAGCTTTGGCAGAACACGAGGCGAAAACGATGATTCACTCCGTACCGCAGCGGTTTTCTCGAGTACTTACCGGTCTGTTTGCGTTGATGGTGTTCTGCGGGATGCTGTTGGTCGACACTTCGGATCTGCAGGCTCAACTCACCACTGAGCATCGCCGTACGCTCTCAGAGCTTCGTCGCGATGTCTCCCGGGTGTCTTCGCTGATTCGACGGAAAGACTACGAAGAAGCCGAGACCGCTCTCAGTGAAGCCGAAGATTCCCTGAAGCAGATCGCCAGTGAATCCGGCCTGGAAGAAGATGATCGTGTTTTCTCGTCGGTGCAGCGAACAATCGAAGCTCAGCGAAGGAATCTGGCTCGGGCGACAGGCGAGGAGATGCCAGGGAATGCCGGGGTGAGCTTCTCCAAAGACGTCGCTCCCATCCTCTCCGAGAAGTGCGTCGGTTGCCACGACGACGGTGCGGCTGGCGGATTACGGCTCGATACCTTTGCCGGCATGCGTCGAGGGGGACGCAGTGGCGTGCTGCTCGTTCCGGGATCGGCGAACCGCAGTCTTCTGGCTCTCAAGCTCATTGCGAATCCTCCCGCGCGGATGCCGAAGAATGGAACTCCGCTGCCGCAGGAAGAGATTGAAACGATTGCCGCCTGGATTACGCAAGGGGCGAAGTTCGATGGCAAAGACCAGAACATGACGATGTCGGAGCTGGCGGCCAACTCAGACGATAAGAAGATGCCCGAAATTACGGTCGCTAAGCCGGATGGAACTGAAACGGTCTCCTTCACCAAAGATATTGCTCCGATGCTGGTCACGTTCTGTCACGGGTGTCACAGCGGTGGGAATCCCAACAGTGGATTCTCTGTCGAGACGTTCGAAAAGATCCTGATTGGCGGCGACAGTGGCGAAGTGCTCATTCCCGGCAATCTGGAAGACAGCCGCCTGTTTCGTCTCACCGGCGGCCTCGAGAATCCCCGGATGCCGCAGGGCCAGGCGCGAATCACGCGGAAGAACTACGAAGACCTGAAAGCGTGGATCAGCGAGGGAATCAAGTTCGATGGCAACGATCCGAAGCAGCCGCTGCTCGAGATGGTTCCTTCTGCCAGCGATGAACGACGCATGCAGCTGGCCAATATGACGCCTCAGGAGTTCGAGAAGCACCGTCGCGATCAGGCCGACTCGCACTGGCGACGGACTCTCTCGTCGGCCAACCCGGCCTCGGTGACGAACGACGATCTTCTTGTCATGGGCAATGTCGACCCGCAACGGCTGCAGACGGTGCTCGACTGGGCCGAACAGATGCGTTCCGGTCTGAAGTCGAAGCTCGCTCTGGCGAAAGAACCGGAATGGAAAGGGCGACTTGCGATTTATGTCTTCAAGGATCGCTACGATTACGAAGAGTTCAATCGCTCAATCGAAAACCGTCAAGCAACGGATCTGATGTTCGGTCATGCCCGGGTGACATCTGGCTACGATATGGCTTACATCGCGTTGCTCGATACCGGGGACATCGCTTCGGCGACGGCTCCCTCTCTGAAGTGGACTCTCTCCAAAGGGATGATCTCTGCTGCTCTGCAACGGGATTCAACCACAAGGGTTGACTGGCTGACCGAAGGGGCCGGCTGGGCGCTGGCGGATTCTGACCTTCGCAATGCCGAATTCGAACGAGCCCTTTTGACCTCGGCTGCACGGGCCATCCAGGGTGTGAATCGGCCGGCCGATTTGTTTAACGCGGGAACGTTTTCGCCCGATGTGACCGAACATGTTGGGATGGTCACGGTCCGACTGTTGATGAGCCGTGGAACGCCGAACCAGCTCAAGCAGTTCTCGGAGGCCCTGCTGCTGGGACGCAGTATTGAAGATGCCTGCAAAATCTATAATACGACTCCGGAAGATCTGGGCCGCGCGGTTGCCGCCAGCCTGAACTGAGACGACGGATCTAGTATCTCTGAGTGAACGCGGCGTGGAGCCGCATGTAGAGGATCATGACGACAAGCGATGTCATCATCGTCGGAGGCGGAGTCATCGGACTCGCCACCGCACTGGAACTGGCTGAGCAGGGATGCACGGTTACGGTTGTCGATCGACAGGCCGTTGGCCGCGAATCGTCCTGGGCGGGCGCAGGGATGATTCCGCCGGGAGAAGTTCATCTCTCCAGTCGCGGCTACCGTCAGCTCGCTCTCGCAAGTTCGGCTCTCTGGCCTGAGTTCTCTGCCCGCGTTCACGAACTGACCGGCATCGACGACGAGTACCACCGATGCGGAGCGGTCATTCTGGCCCCGGAAGACGATCCCGCGGCACTGGACGATGAAGTCACCGACTGGCACACGCAGCAGGTCGAGACACAGATGCTCGATCGAGAGCAGGTGCGTCAGACCAGTTCCCGGTTTTCGAACCGGTTGCAGCAAGCCTATTCGCTGCCCGGGCAGGCTCAGGTCCGCAATCCCCGGCATCTCAAAGCTCTAATCGCCGGCTGCCGGAAACGCGGTGTGCAGATCCGTGAGGGAGAAGCGATCGAGCAGCTCGACATTCGCGGCGATCGTCTGGTCTCCGTCCGTTCTGCAAACAACGTCTTCCAGGGGGAGCAATTCCTCATCACGGCCGGGGCCTGGTCCGGGGCATTCGGCGAGTTGCTGAATGTGCAGTTACCGGTGGCTCCGATACGTGGTCAACTGGTCATGGTTCAACTGCAGCGACCGTTTCCATTCATCGTGGAGCAGGGCAAACGGTATCTTGTGCCCCGACTCGACGGGCGACTCCTCATTGGCTCCACGGAATCGCTGGTTGGCTTCGATCGGACGGTGGAAACCGATACCATCGAGATTCTGCGTGAGTTCGCCGCGTGTATCCTTCCGGAAGTTGAGCAACTCCCCGTCGAACGTTCATGGTGCGGGTTCCGTCCTGCCGCGACCGACCGTTTGCCCGTGCTCGGCCGTGCTCCCGGACTGGAGAATGTCATCATCGGCACCGGCCATTACCGGGCCGGACTCTCACTTTGCCCCGTCACTGTTCGCATTCTCGGCAATCTCACTCTCGGTCGCGAGGTGGAGTTCGATCTGCACGATTTCCGTCCGGAACGCTTTGCCGAGCCGATCGCTGAACACGTCTAAGACTCATTCGGAACATTTATGCCGTCCATTGCAGTAATTGGAGCAGGGCCCGTCGGTCTTGAAGCCGCTCGACAGGCGATCGAACAGGGCTGGTCCGTCACGGTCTTCGAACAGGGGGAGATCGCCGATTCCGTCCGCCGGTGGGGCTACGTGAAGTTGTTTTCTCCATGGCGGTTGAATGTCACGCCAGGCGGAACTACAGCTGTTGACTTCGCCGTGCCTCTCGAAGAATGCGAATCGGGTGATGAGTTCGTACTCGGATATCTGGAACCTCTGGCTCGCTGGGTTTCAGCTCGGGCCGATCTGCTCACGCAGACTCAGGTCGGTAGTGTCAGCCGGGGCGACTGGTTGAAAGCAGATCGAATCGGAAAGCGTTCTGACCAGCCGTTTCGTCTCCTCGTTGAAACCGCCGGCAGAGAAGCCATCCACACAGCGGACGTCGTTCTCGACTGCAGTGGAGTCTTTCGCACACCGACTGCCGCTGGAGCGGGGGGGATTCGCTGTCCCGGCGAACTCGCGAATGCCGATCTCATTGAGTACGGCGTCCCGGCCAGGGAGAAGTTTGAATCGATCGCGCAGAAGAAGAGAATCCTCGTGCTCGGCAGTGGCTACTCAGCCGCGACGATGGTTGTGGGATTGTCTCTTCTCTTTAAAAACCAGACTGGTGAGATCCTCTGGTCGACGCGGTCACGGCGGCCGGATGGCCCGCTCGCGTCGATCCCGAACGATTCCCTCTCTGCTCGCGATCAACTGACGTCGAAAGCGAATCAGCTGGTGTCCGATCCGGCTTCCCCGGTTCACTGGCGTCCTGAAACCGTCGTGGATTCGATGGAACGCGATGGGGACTCCCTGCGAGTGAACTTGCGAAACCTGGAAACTGAGAATGTTCAGGGGATCGTGGTCGACCATGTCCTGGCCTGTACCGGATTTCGTCCGGATCGTGAGTTGACCCGGGAGCTGCAGATCCATGAATGCTATGCAACCGAAGGTCCCATCAAGCTGGCAGCCGAGTTGATCGGACAGGCTGGAGGCGACTGCACCCAGGTGACTACCAGCGGGGCGGGTGTGCTCGTCAATCCCGAAGGGAACTACTTCATTCTGGGATCAAAAAGCTACGGACGCTCGTCCCGGTTTCTGCTTCAGAACGGGTACGCCCAGGTCTCAGCGGTGATCGATTTGCTGGCCAGCCGCATCAGCGGAGCGGATGTCGATGTTCAGGGGGACTCCGCATGTGTGCGATGACTTCCGATACACCGCACGTCACACTCGATTCGCTGGATGTCCTCTGGTTCCAGGTTGCCGGGACAATTTGCAATCTGACGTGCCAGCACTGTTTCATCAGTTGCAGCCCGACCAACAAGACTTTTGGGTTCCTCTCACTCGAAACTGTCGAGTCCGCACTGCTGGAATCGGTTGCTCATGGCGTTAAGGAGTACTATTTCACCGGCGGCGAACCGTTTCTGAATCCGGCTCTCGTTCCAATGCTGGAGCGAACGCTCGAATTCGGACCGGTGACCGTTTTGACGAACGGGACCGTGCTGAAGGACGAATGGCTGCGGAGACTGCGGGCAGCTTCCGAGACGTCGAAGTACAGTCTGGAATTCAGAGTCTCGATCGACGGGCCCGATGCCGAGAGAAACGACCCCATCCGGGGCGAACGCACATTCGATCGAGCCTTACAGGGCATCCGCAAGCTTTGCGAGTTCGGCTTTCTGCCAATCATCACGATGACACAGACTTGGGACGATTCCGAGAATGAAGCCGTGCTTTCGCAGTTTCGTCAGGTCCTTCGCGGTGTGGGGAACGAACGGCCTCGCTTGAAGATACTGCCGCGGATTCGCATTGGGGCCGAAGCGGAACGGACGAACGGTTACGACGAGTTTGAACGCATCACATCTGAGATGATGGACGGCTTTGATCAGAGTCAACTTCTGTGTAGTTACAGTCGTGTCGTGACCGATCGTGGCGTCGCTGTCTGCCCGATCCTGCTCGATTCTCCTGATGCATTACTAGGGGCGACACTCGAGGAAGCTGCGGAGGAGTTTCCGCTGGCCCACGGTGCCTGTTACACCTGCTACCAGTTCGGTTCGATCTGCACGAACCCCTCCACGAAACGTCAGGAACACGGATGATGTCGAGGGAGGACAGTCCCCCGCGACGTGAAGTGTTCGCGTTGTTTGGCGGAATCTACAGCAATGCTCCCGCTCTGCGGGCGGCCATCGGCGATGCGTTGCAGCAGAACGCAACGCGTTTTTACTGCCTGGGGGACCTCGGAGCGTTCGGGCCGCATCCGGATCGTGTCTTTCCGTTGCTGCACGAGTACAACATCGAAACGGTGCAGGGGAACTACGACGACAGCATCGGCAACGGGCTCAACGACTGCCAGTGCGGCTACACCGATCCGCGAGACAATCATTTCGCTCAGATCAGTTACGACTACACTCTTAGCAAGACGAGTGAACCCAATCGAAGGTGGATGAGAGATCTGCCGAAGGAGATTCGTTTCGAATGTGCGGGGCTGCGGTTCCTGCTCTGTCATGGCAGTCCCCGGCGGACGAATGAATTCCTCTGGGAATCAACGACGAGCACCGCGTTCCTCGATCGGCTGGCCGATGACTACGAAGCCGATGTCATCCTCGCCACGCATACCGGACTGCACTGGCAGCGGGAATTGAGTGACGGCCGTCTGTTCGTCAATGTTGGCGTACTCGGCCGTCCGGCGAACGACGGTCAATGCTGTGTCTGGTACACCCTGTTGACCATCGAGTGGGATCACGACACTGCACCACAGTTGACTGTTAAGTTCCGTCCTGTGCACTACGATCACGAACGACTGGCCGCCGAGATGCGGAGTGAAGGACTTCCTGATGAATTCGTGCAGACGATCCTGACCGGCTGGTGGACCACCTGCATGGAAGTCCTCCCCGCCAAAGAGCGACTACGGGGGAAATTCTGAGCTGAGTAAAGAAAACAGGACGCCTCGCCATGGAGACGCCCCGTTTTGCTGGTTGCTCAAGTCGCCTAGAACTCGCTTAACACTTTCCCGTCATTGATGGTGCCGAGGTAGCGATAGGTGTCGAAGTAGACATTCTCGCTGAGGAAGTGCACCGAGCCGTCGGCCATCACGAACTGAATTCCTCCCTGATGTGGGCTTGAGAAGTTCACGATATGGTTGGAAGTATTTGGCGTGTGCGACATGGCGGGCATCGACATCGGAGTCGACATCGCCGGCTGGCCGACATGACCGAGCACGAGCGAACCCTGCCATTCAGTCATCATCGGCATCGACATCATCCCGGCCGGGCGTTCGACATTGGTCACCGCCGCATACCAGGTCGAGTTGGCATCAACCGCGTTCATGCCCTGGATGAAGTCGTGTTTGGAGCGACGCTCGCCCACGAGCATTGAATTGCTGGTACCGTCGGTGATGTCGCGAAACCGCGTGCTGCTGTTCCGGTAGAACGGCCCGCGTCCCATCGGACTGCCGGGGCTCATTGAAACGCTGCCGTAGCCCATCACACCAACATAGTTGGCTGAAGCAAGTTCGAGATCACTCGTGCCGTCGTTGACGGTGAATGTCAGAGGAGCCGGATCAGAAGGGCAGAGGAATGTCGCGATCGACTGCCGACCATTGTCGACGTTCGGTGACTGATTCGAGTTCAGATCGAAGTTCATATTGTCGTACAGAGCGGACTGTTCGAGCATCGGGAGCAGCATTGTTCCCCATGCGAAACCGGGGCCGTTCTGAGCCGTCTCCATGCTCGCCATCGCCGACGGGGTGATGTTGCGGACGATATAGCCGGGCGGCAACACAGAGAAGGTATCGTGGTAATTGTGTAGTGCCACGCCAATCTGCTTGAGATTGTTTTTGCAGCTCGATCGGCGGGCTGCCTCTCGGGCCTGTTGAACAGCGGGCAGCAACAGAGCAACCAGCACAGCAATGATGGCGATGACAACGAGAAGTTCGATCAGCGTGAAACCGTCGCGCAGACGGGATGAACGAGGGAAGATCCTCATGGAAGTTACTCCTGGGTAACAGCAGAAATCGTGCAGAATTTCCGCCAGCGAGCAGCAGAGACCGCGCAGAGGCAAGCCTCCGAAACGGGCTTTAAGCAGCTGGCAGAACAGAGAGAGCAGGAGCAACTCTCTCTGGAGGCGGCGTTTGCGGCGGGTAGAAGAGATCCGCTTTCAGGCAGCTGTCGGCCACTTGGCCGGTCACGAACATCGGTCCGATGATCGCTGGGACAGCAGGGGGGATGTCGAGCGATTTGGTCAGCGACAGCAGATCGTTCCCCGACTTGCCGCAGCGGCACAAGGCGCGAAGCTGTGGATCGCTGTTCGACTTCGACGAGGAGCAGCAGGAGGTACTCTCGGTCTTCTCCGCAGGCTTCGCTGTGGCACAGCAACTGGCTTCCTTCCTGGCTTTCTGGCAGCAGGAGGCGTTCGACGAAGAATCTGAGCGACAACAGCTCCCGGGACTGGCGGGGCTATCACTCTTCCCGCACTCGTTACTTCCCTGGCAGCCGCACGGGCAACCGGGGTGAGGAGCGGCAATGGTGAAGACCGGCAATCCGAGGTTCGTCAGCAGAAACCACATCGTCAGCAGCAGCGTTCGCAGTCGAACGCTGGGTGAGGTAGACGGGATGAGCCGGGGGCTCTGCATGATGCTGCGAAAGCTCAAGGGATGGTAATTCAGGCAGGATGGATGTTTCGATCCGATGATAATGAAAGTATTGGCGTCAGCCGGTCGATATGCAATACCACAGAGGTTGCCACGGAAGGTGGCCCCGCAATTGTCCGGGTAAAAGTTACAAAATTCGGCTCAGGTCAGTGTACTGATGAACTCGAATTGGGGCGATTGGCCGCAGGCGTTATAGTTTCGCGGTTCGAAGCCCGAGTGTCCCGGACTGCCGAACTCCTGAATTCAGACATTAAGCTGGAGTCCTGTCATGGATCGACGCTCCTTTCTCGTTCACGCTGCCGTTTCCGGCTCGCTGTTTTCTCTCATCGGCTGCAAAGGCCGCCAGGTGGCCCATGTGCTCGATGGCGACGATCAGGACATGGTCGGCAGCCACACCGCCGGAGCGGAGACGTGGCAGCCGCTGATCGATGAGTCGGTCGGAAAGCTTCTCGGTCGCCAGACCATGGCCATTCAGACGGTCGCTCATCAGGGCGAAGCTGGCTTGCCGCCCGTCTGCAAGCACGTCTGCTTCCTCGGCGTCGAAAACAAGAGTGCCGAAGAGATCGGCGACTTCAAGGAACAGATCTACGAACGCATCGACTCGATGGTCAACCAGTCGGGCACGTTCAAGATGATCAGTCGCCGTTTCGTCGAAGCCGGTCTTCGTGAAGCCCATGTCGCGCCAGCCGATCTTTTCGTGCCGAACAAGCAGCGTCAGTTCGCCGCCGTCATGGAACAGATGCAGCAGCCGTTCGATTATCTGCTCTTCGCGAAGATCACCTCCGGCACCACGCAGAAGAACAAGAACTATCAGCGCGATTACGTCCTGACCCTGGAACTGGTCAATGTCTACGACGGCTCCTTCGACAAGGAATCGGCCACGATCCGCAAGGGATACCACAAATCGGTTCTGGGCAAGATCACGAACTACTAGGCGAACGCGTGACGGGTGGTACGGATCATCTCGTGCAGATGAGGTCGGCTGGAGACAAGGGAACGTCGAAGACAGGCGTCCTGTTGCTTCGCAACACAGAGATGAGTCTCTGTGCCATCCGATAAGATGAAGTATCTATTGGCGTGATTGCTTTGCCGGCGTCATGCAGGCAGGGCAACCAGGTCTGGTTGATCATTATGGCGGGCAGTCTGTTTCATAATCTGAGACAAGCCAAAGGCCTCGCTGGTCCACGGAAGTGGATCACGATGCTTCTGCTCAGCGTCTGCGCCGTTGCCGTTGGCTGTTCGACGCATGCCGATCGCGCCCGGCTGATCCGTACATCGTTCTATTCCGGCAATATTCCGACGGCTCTGGCTGAGACCGATCTGGAAAAGCACGCCAAAAAGCACGATGCCAATGTCATTAAGCTCGACCGGGCGGTGGTCGAGCTGACATCCGGCAGGCCGGATCAGGCCGAGAAGCTGTTGCGTGACGTGCGGGATCGCTTTGATCAACTGGAGGGAAGATCGGTCTCCGACAAGGCGGCCTCGCTGCTGACCGACGATCGCCAGCTTAACTACGCCGGCGAAGAGTACGAACGCATTCTTATCCGGGTTATGCTCGCTCTGTCGAGTCTGATGCAGGATGGCGGCGATGTCGCGGCTTACGGTCTGCAGATCTCGAGCAAGCAGCAACAGTTTCTGCAGATGTCCAAACCTGATCCGGCTCAGCCCGATGAACCGGTAAAGGACTATACGCCGCTGACCAAACAGTTGGCGATTGGCTCCTATCTGCGTGCAGCCGTCCTCGAAAGCTCTCCACTTGATTACGACGATGTGACCCGCTGTCGCGTCCAGGTGGCCAACTGGCAGCCGAACTTCCGCGATGCGAAGATTGACCTCGCCCGAGCCGAATCGGGACTGCATTCTCCGCCGAATCACGGCGTCGTCTATGTGCTCGCCATGGTTGGAGAAGGGCCCTACAAAGAAGAGCGGGCCGAGATGGCGACGACCGTTTCGCTGCTCGTCGCCGACCGGATTCTCTCCGCACTCGGGAAGTACGATCTGCCCCCGAACATTGCTCCGGTCAAAGTTCCCGTCGTCGTTCGCCCGCCGCAACTGGTCGATGTGATCGACGTTTCGACAACGGGTCGCACTCTCGGAAATACGACGACGATCATGAATGTCTCGGAACTGGCCGTCGAACAGAACAAGCTCGAGATGAACGACATCATCGCGCGAGCCGTGGTGCGACGCATCGTGAAGAAGGGAGCCGTCTACGCAGCCAAGGACGGGCTGAATGTCGAGGCGAGCCCCGAGTTGGATCTGTTGCTCACGCTGGCCGGAATTGCCTGGGAAGCGACCGAGCGAGCCGATACCCGTTGCTGGTCGGTGCTTCCGGACCGGATTCAGGTCCTTCGCGTCGAGCTTCCGGTTGGACAGCAGGAACTCGTGCTGACACCGAAAATGATGTCAGGCCGCCCCGGTCAGCCGGTGCACATCTCTGCCAATGTCGAGAATGGTCGCTCCACCTTCGTGCTCGCCAACTTTCCGCGAGATCGCGTCGTCGGCGACGTTCAGATGAAGACGTATCGCTGATTCCACTGGTCCCGGCTGCCTGAGGGGCGTATGATTTCTTCTGCGGAAATCCTTTCACGGAATCCCTCGGAGGAGCATCAGTCTGTGTCGGACGCCGAAGACGAACCGAAGTCCTCCTCGACAGCATGGCTTGTCTGGAGTCTATGGGGACTCCTCCTCTACATCCTCAGTCCCATCCCGCTGCTGTTGCCGATTGGCTACTGGGATTCTGAACTGGAACTGCAGTTAGAAGAAACGCTGTATGCTCCGCTCGTTTTTCTGTGCGAACATTCCGATGTCGTCTCAATGTTCTACGAAGTTCAGGCGGACGGTGTCGAGTGGCTGCTGACGAAGCTGGGAGGTTAACACTTCGTCAATTCCGAAGCTCGTGTTGTAAGGAACGGTCATGTCCGGCGACGGAAAAGACGAGCAGGATTCTCTGGGACTGGCGAAGGTCTTTTTCGGGCTCATGTCGCTGTTCATGTTTTACATCCTGAGTCCCGTTCCGGTTTACGTCGCCTGTGAAACGTTCGCTCCGGGCGTGTTTTTCTTTCTTCGTGATACCGTGTACGTGCCCCTGGTTTATCTCTCGATGAACAGCACGTACGTCGGTGAGTTCTATCAGGTGCAGTTCGACTTCGCCGAGTCCTACCTCATTCCGTAGTGGCAAAACCGCTTGTGCTGAAGAGCAGTTCGATGTTGAAAGCTTCCGAAGGAAAGTTGAGTATCTCCGAAAGGGCCATCCATCTCACGGGCTGGCTTCTTTTCGGATATTTCCTCAGCCCCGTGCCGGTCCTGATGACGCTGAACCTCTGGAGTTACGAGGTCAGCCGGCAAGTCGAAGAAACGTTCTACGCTCCAATCGGTTTTCTCTGTGAGCGAGTGGACTTGCTCTCCGTGTTCTACTGGTATCAGGCCGCGTTGTTCGGCTGGCTACTCAATCTGGTGATCTGAGCCCGTGTGGAAATCGCTGCGACAGTTCTGGATGTGGCTCTGGGTGAGTCCGTGGAGTCTGGTCGGCCTTTCGATCGGGCTGATCAGCTGCTGCACCGGCGGAGGCGGAAAGCGGGTGGACCATACCCTCGAATTCCACGGCGGCCTCGCCTGCTGGCTGCTGAAACGGACGCCGGTCGGAGCAATTGCGATCACTGTCGGGCATGTGATTCTGGCCCGCGATCAATACTCGCTCGACTTCACCCGCGACCACGAACGAGTGCATGTCCGCCAGTACGAACGCTGGGGTCCGTTCTTCGTGCCGTTGTACTTCCTGCTCTCGGGAATCATTCTGCTTCGCGGAGGCAACGCGTACCTCGACAACCCATTCGAAGCCGAGGCGTTTGCACTGTCCGATCCACGTAAGCGAACGCTCGGTTAATCCACTTCGTAGCGGCGGCATCCTGCCGCCGATTGCGTTCAGCTATGGACCGGACGTTTCAGTCATTTCAATCTGACGGAGATATCTACTTCGCGTGGAACTGCACATTGAGCGGCAAAGTCGATTCGGCGGCAAGATGCCGCCGTTACGTGACACATTGTCCGGCGACATTCAGGGAAGTGCAGGCGGGTTCCTGCCTGCCGTGTGTCGCATTCAAGTCGACTGTCTCAATCAGCGACTCCGCTCATGGCGTTCGCTCGCGTTTTTTCCTAGAGTGGTCCTCAAAGCAATTCACACCATTCGACGACTCCGGGAATAAATATGCGCTCGATATCGACATTCTTAGCCGTTCTTGTTTTCACCGCTTCCACCGCGATCGCCCAGGAAAATCGCGAGGCGATCGAAACCGTGCTCAGTGTGCCCGATCTGGTTGCTTTCTGGACATTTGACGAAGATCAGGGCCAGCTGCGTGAGTCGGTGACCTCTGGCGAAAAGTATCCGCTGCAGGAAGTGAATGGTCCGATCGGCCGTTACGACGAAGGCTGCTTTTCCGGATACTCGGCTGATCTGAATGGCAAGCAGTACTTCCGAATTCCCTATGCCGAGACGGGCGAGTTGAACATCTCCGGTCCGGAGGCACAGGTCAGCATGTTTGCGGCTGTACGGATCGTCGACCTCCGGCAGAGCCGGACGATTGCCGGGATGTGGTCGGAAGGCAAAGGCGCCAAAGATGACTCCGGGACGCGGCAGTATTCGCTGTTGATGAACATGCCGACTTACGGCGGGAATCGGCAACTCGTGCCGCATATTTCGAGTGAAGGGGGCGTGACTCGCCGAGCCGATGGATCGGCCTTCCCCTGGTGCTGCGATTACGCGGCCAGCGTGAGCGAGGTTCCCGAAGAAGAATGGTGCACGCTCGCCTTCACTTACGATGGCGAATACATCAGTGCCTACATCAACGGTGTGATGGAGTTCCGCCCGCTCGATCCGGTGAAGGACAGACGGAACGATCCGTACTTCAAATCCGAAGGCCCGCTCGGCGGACCTCGGGGCATGAACCCGTATTATCATGGCCGGGGCATCTTCAAGTACGATCCGGAGAAGCACGCCGAAACGAAGCCGGGCGGCGGCTCAGACTTCACCGTCGGGGCCCGCTTCGCCGTGGGAAGCATGCTTCGCGAAGCCACGATCGGACGCTTCGCCGGACTGTGCGTCTTTAAGCGAGCCCTGACTCCACAGGAAATCCTCAAGCTGCACCAGGCGACAGGGATCGAGACGCCGTAAAGCGTTGGCTCAATATCGGAGTCGGAAGACGACGATCGCCGTGATCCAGAATCCACTGAAGGTGACCAGCTTCAATAGCAGCCAGCTCCCGATTTGAAACGCTCCCTTGGGGTTCCATCGCCATTCGAGGAGCCCCGGCAGGAGGGCTCCGATCGGACCGAGCAGAAACGCCCACTCGAAGACGAGGCTCAGTCTTCGGCAGAGCCAGTAGTAAACGAGCGAGACGACCACGAATACGAGGACTGGCAGCCGGTCTTTCACCAAGGCGTGTCTGCCGGTCGTATGCGTTCGCATGTTTGCCAGGACGATCTCGAACGCGACGAACAGGCATAGCGGCCAGGTGAACAGGAACTCCTGCGTCCAGAAACTCAGCCACGTTGTCCCCAGTGCTCCTGCCAGAAATGCCAGCGTGCGATAACAGATGATGAACGTCAGCCAGCGACGTTCGGGATGCGCGAGCCAGGCCGGGATGCCCGCCAGGAACAGACTGCCGATCAATAGTCCCAGCGACCAGCGATACCACGACCAGAGCCATTCGTCCGATGGCAAATCGAACGCATACTCCGGCTCCACGGGAATCACTCGGGTGGACCAGTCGGCGTAACCCGATTGCGGGATGTCGGATGCCGTCAGGGTTTTCTGAGTCTTCGGCAAGAGTCGCGGTTCGCCCACGTAGATACACGCGGCTCGCGATTGATTGCGGACGTAGATGCAGCCTCGATGAAGGACCGGCGGCGTCCACGTCAGTTCGCCCGTCAGCACGGCACAGCGTGCCAGGATTTCGCAGCGATCGCGATTGGGCCGCAACAGAATAAGTTCACCCCGTTCGTTGAAGAGGATCAGTTTGCCATCCGCGACAACAATGCCCGACTGGCCAAGCTCTTCGGAGATATCGTTGTTCGATCGCTGCGGCTTGCCGGAACCCTGCTCCCAGAGTTCTTCGCCGGTAAGAAACTCGACACAGCGAAACTTACCTCGCGAAGGGCGCTGCGTTTTCGCCTGCGGATCGAAGATATCGAACCCGTAAAGGGCCCCGTCAACGAGCACGCTGGAGAGGACATCGTTCGAGAGCGTCTTCGACCGCCACACCGTTTTCGGAAGCGGCGTCTGCTTGAAGTCGTCGGGAATTTCGAGCAACTGCGAACCGGCTTGAAATGGAGCGGCGATCCAGAGATGCGGCTCGCGATAAATTGGCCAGGCCGAGTGTTCGTCGTAGCCGTGGGAGAGCTCCATATTGCTAAGCAGTTCACCGGTTCGCAGATCGTGAATGACGAGGGCATTCTCCAGATAACCGACGACCAATTCGCGTTCGCCGCGTCGAATGGGCATCGCGGGGCTGTAGCTGCCCGGCTCATCGCCCGCCTGCCAGACCGTCTTGCCCGTCTGAAGGTCAAGAGCGACGAGACTTGCCCCGGGGCCACCGACCGGCAGAAGCACCAACTCATCCACCACGATTGGCGAACAGGAATAACCAAACCCGGTGCCGCCATCGCCGTTGAATTCTTCGACGACGTTTCTCGTCCAGAGTTCATCTCCCGTCTTCTCGTCGAGGCATCCGATCAGCCCGGCCGGACTGGCGAAGAGGACTTTGCCATCGGCCAGAGTCGGCGTCGCCCGCGGGCCCGGATAGACGCCGGCGATTTCATAGGGCCAGTCGTAGTGATGTCGCCAGCGGGTCTCGCCCGTGCGGGCATCGAGGCAGTACACGAACTGTCCCTGCAGCGACTGCGCCAGCGTGTAAACGGAATCGTCTTTGGCGACGAACGCGGAATATCCCTGTCCGAGATCGCGAACCCAGAGCAGGGGTGGTCCCTCGTCCGGCCAGCTGTCTGCCAGATGGATCTCCGGCGAATGCCCATCGTGATTGATCCCGCGAACCGAAGGCCATCCCCGCTCTTCGACATCTGCCGGCAGGAACGGGTTGTCGTCAGCCTCACAGAATCTGGACGTCCACAAAGGTAGACTGAGAGCAGCCAGAAGTGCCAGAAGGAATGCCTGCATGAGCGACGATCCGCAGCCGTGAAGAATGGACGAACGTCCGAAGGTTCAGGACACGTGCCGATTGTATGCAGACTGCGGCCGTCGCGATATGCCGCCGCGCTTAAGCACTACTCTGAAGACGAGCTGTGCACGGTCTGCGGCGTCTCTTCGGCGTTCCCGGCGGGAGTGCCTGAGGCTTGCTGTTTCTCCATGGCTTCCTCGGCTTCCTTCTTGGCACCGCGGACCATCGTGCGGAAGACGATGTGATGCAGCGGGACAACGCTGTACCAGTAGAGAATGCCTCCGAGGCCTTTGGGGCGGAAGCGAGCCGTCTGCGTGAGGCGACAGCGATTCTCGCCCAGCGGCTCGATCTGGAAATCGAGTTCGGCATCGCCGGGCAGTTTCATTTCCGCATGCAGTGTTAGTCGGGAACTGTAGCGGACGTGCCGCACACGCCAGAAATCGACCGCTTCCCCGTATCGCAGGACGGTGGGATGACGACGGCCGCGCCGCAAGCCCGGCCCACCGACGAACTGATCCATCAGCCCCCGCAATCGCCAGAGATAGTCGACTCCCCAGTAACCATGCTCTCCGCCGATGCTGCTCACGATGCGAAAGACGGTTTCCTGATCGGCATCGATCTCAATCGTCTGGATATCCCGGTAAACCGTCCCGCCGGCCCAGTCGGGATCGCCCGGAATCTTGCCCGCCATCGACCAGCTCGTTTCGACATCGCCCTCGTTGAGATTGTTGACCGCGGAGCGAATGGCTTCTTTCACTGAGAACAACTTCTGCTGCGGGAGGAGTTGCTGCGCGAGATCGTTCCGACAGACCGTCTTGTTCTTCAGTCCTTCGGCGAGCGGTCTGGCAATCTTCGAACTGACGGGCGTGACGAGTCCGATCCAGAGCGAGCTGAGCCAGGGGGTGAGCACCGGGACCGGCACGATCCAGCGTCGCGGCAGCCCAAGCTCGCGTGCCATGATCCGCATGATGTCCCGATACCGCATCACATCGCTGCCGCCGATATCGAGTGACTCTCCGTGCGACTCGGGAACTTCGAGGCAGTCGATCAGATACTCCAGCACGTTCTCAATCGCGATCGGCTGCGTTTCGGTTGAGACCCATTTCGGAGTCACCATCACCGGGAGGCGATCGACCAGATAGCGGAGCGTTTCGAACGACGCGGATCCGGATCCGATGATCATCGCCGCCCGAAAGCCCGTGACCGGCATGCCGTTCTCCCGCAGGACCATTTCAACTTCGCGTCGACTTCGCAGATGCTCGCTCAGCCCCGGGCCCATTTCGCCGAGTCCACCCAGGTAGACGATATGCTTGATGCCAGACCGTTTTGCTCCGTTCGAGAACGACTGGGCCAGTTCGCGATCACGTTCCGCGTAACTGCTGCCCGCCGATTCCATCGAGTGAATCAGATAGTAGGCGGCTTCACAATCGGCACAGGCTTCATCGAGTGAGGAATCGTCGCTGACATCTCCCTGAATGACTTCAAGCAGAGGGTGATCCCGCCAGCGGCGCCCGTCGAGTTTCTCGGGGCTCCTCACCAGACAGCGAACCCGATAACCCCGATCGAGCAAGCGGGGAACGATGCGGCCGCCAATGTACCCGGTCGCCCCGGTGACCAGAACACGCTGTTTGCTGGATGTCGTCATGAGGCGATTTCTAAAACTACAGAGACACGGGGAACACAGAGGTGGTTATCCTGCCAGGATGATCCCTCAGCGCGAGACATGCCTCGGCAGAGGCTCATCATCCCGCGTCGAAAGTTCGGTTGACTCCTCTGTGACCTCTGTGTCTCTGTGGTGAAAATAAGGTGATCGGGCCAAACACGGAACCAAACGATTCGATCTAGTCCTATGAATGCAAAGTGTCTCCTTTCTTTATATGGAGATCGCGTCACTAAGCAACAACGGTTTCGAGATGCGGCGTCGCCTTCTGGAAAGAGAATTCCCCTCTCGGATATTCTCGCGGCTCGGAACTGCTACAATGGTGCCCAAAATAGTGAACAGCAGGGACGGTGTTTCCACAGAAACGGGATTCAGGAATGCTTCATCTGGTCAGCGGTTTGACGGGCTCCGGCAAGACCGCAGAATGTCTGCAGTCGTATCGCCAGGCGCTACATGCTCAGGCTCGCGATGGCGATATGGGGCAAACGCTCTGGATCACCCCGACGCATCGTTCGGTGCAGCAGGTGATCGAGTCGTTGTTCGATGACAATCTCCGCTGCTGTTTTGATCCCGGCGTGATGACCTTCGACCAGTTCGCTGAGCGCGTGCTGAATCGCTCGGGCCACGCGGCTTCCATGCTCAAGCCGTTCCAAAGATGGATGCTGCTCCGCTATCTGGTCAATCAGTCGCTGCAGGCGGGGGAACTGCATCACTTTCGCAACGTTGCCCGGACCTTCGGTTTCGTCAGTCTGCTCTCGCAGTTCATTTCGGAACTGAAACGGGAAGAAACCTGGCCGGATGCATTAAGAGCCGCGTTGGAGCGACGTTCCCCAGCGGCGAAAGACGAGGAACTCTGCCGTCTTTACGAGCGGTATCAGGACACTCTCGGCCAATGGAACAAGTACGACGCCGAGGGGCGGTTCTGGCTGGCCCGAACGCTGCTGGCCGAAGGGAAGTGGGATGCCTTCCCCCGATTGCGGCTCGTGGTTGTCGATGGCTTCACCGATTTCACGTCCACGCAGTACGCGACGCTCTCGCTCATCGCCCGGCACGCCGATGAGATGTACGTCACCTTTCCGGTCGAACGCAACGACAATCGCGAGGACCTTTTCTCGAA
The DNA here is from genome assembly GCA_017795105.1 of Planctomycetaceae bacterium. Classification (GTDB taxonomy): domain Bacteria; phylum Planctomycetota; class Planctomycetia; order Planctomycetales; family Planctomycetaceae; genus Rubinisphaera. Next base: position 1,144,279 of record CP051247.1, on the reverse strand, counting down.
GCCGCTGCGGTCGCTGCATTCGTTGAAGCGGCAGGCAAAAAAATACGGCGTCGACGTTAAAGAGACCGAAGTCCGGCCGGAGTCACCCGAGACCGATGGAATGCAGTCGGCCGGACTGGTCACGATTCGCCAGAATCTGTTCGCGAATCCCCGTCAACTACAGCCGGCAGCAGACTCCACCGGAGTGGAGATGGTCGCCGCTTCTGGAGCACGAGCCGAGATGCGGGAAGTCGTGCGGCGGGTGAAGTCGCTGTTGCTGCATCATGTGCCGGCTGAGGACATCATCGTCACCACCCGCGATCTGCAGCACGCCGCCCCGCTGATTGAAGAGATCTGGTCGGATGCCGGCGTGCCGTTTCATCTCGAAGTGAACCGTCCGGTCAGCTCGCTGCCGCTGGCCAAATCGATCTCGGCTCTGTTCGCCGTCAGCGTCACCGACTGGTCGTATGCCTCACTGAAGAAACTGCTCACGCAGACGACGATCCGCTTTCATGGCGATGACGTCCGCACTCGTATCACCTTGAGAACGCTGCGTCGTCTGAATCTGCGTCGCAATCGAACCGAGATTCTGGCGACATTGAACGCGCTGGTCTCACGGGGCAGCAGTTCTTCGGAGGTCGATGTCGCCGGGCTGGAGACCTCGCTGGAAGTGCTCACCGAACTCGATGATCTGCTCAAGCCGTTCCAGCAGAAACAGACCTGGACCGAACATGTGCAGCGTCTCGTGGCGCGAGTGCGGGAACTGTTTCGCCAGAACAAGGCCGACACAGAGCCGACGCCATTCGCCATTTTGCGACCCGAAGACGAGTTCGACCTGATCGTCGGACTGCTGCGGGACGCGAGCCGCTTTCAGGATGATCTGCTGGCTGCATCCGGTCAGCTCGCCAGTCTGCAGGAGTTTGCCAGCTGGGTCGATGAGCAGTTCCGCACGCAGCAACTCCCTCCGCGTCGCCCTCGTCCCGGGGAAGTGCAGATTCTCGAAGCGAGCGACGCCCGGCATCTGCGGGCGAAATTCCTGTTTGTCTGCGGCCTGCAGGAAGGCACATTCCCGTCGTCACGCGAACATCAGCCGTTCTACAGCGAACAGGAGCGGCAGCAGTGGATTGAACTTGGCGTGCCGCTCGACCACCGGGCAGGGCATTATCAGGACGAGATGCAGTTCTTCTATCGGCTGGCGACCCGCCCGTCGCAGCAGTTGACTCTCACGTATTCGTTCGTGTCGTCTCGCGGTCAGCCGCAGTATGCCAGCCCGTTTTATCAGGCGACGCGGAGTCTGTTCTCGAATTCGCAGGTCGAGACAAGAATCGATCAACTCTCGCCCGTTCCCCGGGAAGGCGAACTGCTGACCGAGACCGATCTCCGGCTGTACGCAGTGAAGTCGATTGCCGATGGCGATCCCGTGCTGCTGCGGTGGATGCTCTCGCAACAGAAGTACGATCGCCAATCGCAGGGACTGCTGGCAGCGGCCCGCATGAATGCCGAGCGATTCGAAACGCATGGGTTTACGCCGTTTGAGGGAATGTTGCAGAGTCCCATTCTACGGCAGCGTCTCATGGAATGGTTCACGGCGGAGTACACCTTCAGTGCGACTCAACTCGAGTCGTATGCGACCTGTCCGTACCGGTTTCACCTCGACACCGTGCTCGATCTCGAACCGCAGTCAGCCCCCCGGCTCGAAACCGATCATCGCAAGCGGGGGACGATCATTCACGATCTGCTCGCGGAACTGCACGAGACCGAACTTCAGGAACTTCTCGCCGCCGATGCCGAGGGGAAGAGTACGCTGCTGTCGACGAAGTTCCTCGACCTGCTGCAACAGCGGTTCGGACGGAACATCTCGAGCAATGAGCTGCAACAGTCGCTGGATGAGATCGAAGCGAGCCTGCTTTCCGAATGGGCCGATCTGTATCAGACGCAGACGGAGCAGTACACCGGGCGGTTCGATGTCGAATGGGAAAATCCGCTCGAACCCCGGTTCCGCGAGATCGCCTTCGGGAACAGCAGTTCGCGCAAAGACACAGAAGAACCAGCCGGCTATCCGCCCGTCGCTTTCGGCTCGGAAGAAGACCGGGTTTTCATTGAAGGGCGGATCGACCGGATTGACGTCGGACGTACCGGCGGGCGTGATACCTTCGTGCTGATCGACTACAAAACGGGCAAGCCCCCGAAGTTCAAAGATGCCGATGTCGCACGCGGGACTCATCTGCAGTTGGCCCTCTACACCGTGGCCATCATGCGGCTGCAGTTGCTCGGAGAGGACGCAGTGCCGTGGTTCGTCGGCTACTGGGGGATTCGACAGGATGGCTTTGAACCGCGATTCCTGGGAGGCAAACGAAATCCCGATCCGCTCGGTGAGGAGTTCCTGAAGATCTGGGCCGAACAGCTCGATCAGATCCTTCCGCAACTGATTCGCTCGCTGCGGAATGCCGAGTTCCCGGTGATCAACCCGGATGAAGACTGCACGAGCCGGTGTGCGTATTCGACGATCTGTCGCGTGAATCAGGTCCGAGCCGTCGCCGAGCCCCTGGAGAAATTCTGGACCGTACAGACCCAGCCTGAAGAGAATAGCTGACCACGATGCCCTACACACCGCAGCAGGCTGCTGCCATTGAAACGCGGAACGTCTCGATCGCCCTCGCCGCCGGAGCAGGGTGCGGGAAGACGTTCGTGCTGACGCAACGCTTCGTCGCCGAACTGATGCGAAAGCCGGGTTCGGACACGCTCGACGGACTGATGGCGATTACCTTCACCGACCGGGCGGCTCGGGAAATGCGGGATCGAATTCGGGAACGGGTTCGCGAACAGCTCGCCTGCTGTGAGGACGATGAAGTCGCCAGCTGGCAGGCGATTCTGCGCGACCTTGAAACGGCTCGTATCCAGACGATCCACTCATTCTGTACCTCGACTTTGCGACGGTATTCGACCGAACTCGGCATCGATCCGGAATTCTCGGTGCTCGACGAACCAACCGCCTCTGCACTGCTTTCGCAGACAGTCGAAACGCAACTCGAAAACATGCTGCGGGCGAAGAACGAAGATGCCTTCAGCTTTGTGCTTCGCTATGGACTCGAAGACACGCTGCGGCGGCTCAGCGAACTGACGCGGCAACGTTTTCAGCTTCCCGAGACGATGAGCATCGCCACGGCGGAAGCGGAGCTGATCGACTTCTGGCGAAGGTTTCATCGCGAAGAGTATTTGCCGATGAAGTTCGAGGAGCTGAAGGCATCGCCGGAAGTCTCGCAGTTGCAGCCGATGCTCGGGACCGATCTTGCTTCGACGCCGAAATGGAAAGAACGCCAGCAGATTCTCCGCGAGCATCTCGGAGCCCTCGAACACACCGGCTCGCTCAATGTCGAATCGCTGGAAGAACTGCGAGCCGCCTGCACGGTTCAGCACGTTCATAAGAACAAGTGGGTTTCGGAGGAGATCTACGAACAGGTTCGCGATGGTCTCAAACAACTGCGGGCGCGAATCGACGCTCTGCTGCCGGTGCTCGAGCTCGATCCGGTTGCGCTGGAACAGGGGGCCCGGTTCGGTCTGCAGGCGTTACGAATGACAACGCAGATCGTGCAGGCCTATCAACAACAGAAGCGGGACCAGGCCTCGCTCGATTTCGACGACCTGCTCCTGATGATGCGGGATCTGCTGCAGAGCGATGAATCGGTCCGAAAGTCTCTGCAGCAGGGAACGCAGTTTCTGTTGCTCGACGAGTTTCAGGATACCGATCCGGTGCAGACGGAAATCGTTCGAGCCATCTGTGGCGATCGGCTCACCTCCGGGGGGCTGTTTCTGGTGGGCGATGTGAAGCAGTCGATCTATCGCTTCCGCCGGGCCGATCCGTCGGTGTTCCGTCAGCTGCGCGGGCAGATTCCGACACAGGGACAACTCTCGTTGACGCGGAACTTTCGCAGTCAGCAGGGCGTGCTCGACTTCGTGAACTTTCTGTTCGCTCCCGCCATGCACGGCGAGTACGACAGCCTCACAGCGTTCGATGAGAACGAATACCCGCCGCGAAGTAAGGTCGAGTTTCTCTGGTCGAGCGATATGGAGATCGACGAGAACGCCAGCGTCGGCGACAAACGCCGCACGGAAGCCGAATGGATCGCCTCCCGTATCCAAACTCTGCTCGAAGACGACACGCCGCGAATCCGCGAGAAGAATGCCGACGGGCAGGTTGAACTCCGACCCGTGCGGAATGGCGACATTACGATTCTGTTTCGTGCCTTCAGCCATCTCGGCGTCTACGAAGATGCTCTGCGAAAAGCCGGGATCGAGTATTACGTGGTCAGCGGGCGGGCGTTTTTTGCCCAGCAGGAAGTCTTCGATCTGGCGAACCTCTGCCGGTTTCTCGACGACGATTCCGATGAAGTCGCGCTGGTTGGGATTCTCCGTTCCCCGATGTTTGGCTGGTCGGATGACACGATCGCCGAAGTGTCCGGTCACTCCGGTGGACTCTGGCAAAACTTGAGCCAGAACGAGCGAGTGACTGTCTCCAATGCCCAACAGGCGGATGTGGTTCGACGCAGCCGCGAGATCCTGCTGGAGCTGATGGACCTGCGGCATCGCGTCGGCATCGGCACTTTGCTCCGACATGCGGTCACTGAGACCGGTTACGACGGAGCGTTGTTGACCGAGTTTCTCGGGGAACGGAAAGTTGCCAACCTGCAGAAGCTGCTCTCGATGGGCGATCAGTTCGATCAGGTCGCCTTGCTGGGCCTCTCGGAGTTCAGCGATCGACTGCTCGAATCGATTTCGGAAGACGCCAAGGAAGAGCTGGCGGCTACTCATGCGGAGAGCGGCGATGTCGTGCGGCTCATGACGGTCCACCAGTCGAAAGGACTCGAGTTTCCGGTCGTGTTCGTGGCCGATATGAATCGCCGTCAGAATGCGAACCGCGACACATCGGTGCTGCATCCCGGCCTTGGGCCGTTGGTTTCGCTTCCTTATATTCAGGGAGAACAGCTGACCAATCCGGTGCTCACGATGTATCGGGATCTCGAAGCAGCCGAGGACGAGGCAGAAGCGATCCGGCTGTTCTACGTGGCGACGACTCGCGCTGCCGATCTGCTGGTGCTGTCGGCCTACTGGTATCCGGACGAAAGTCTCTCCGGTCCCTGGATGACGTTGCTCAACGACCGGTTTGATTTGACGACCGGACTTCCGCGGCACGATCCGCTGCTCGGGCAGATGCAGCAGCCGGGCGTGGAACCGGGGCGGATTCCGGATATCACGGTCACGTCCCAGAAGCCCGAACGCCGCCGCCCGGAACCGGAGCCACGTCGTACGAAGCTTTCGAAATGGGAAGAACTTCTCGCTGAGACGGACCCGGTCCGTCCGCCGCTAATGGCTCTGCCCGTCACCGCTTCGACGCAGCAGCCGCTGAGGATCTCTGTTTCTCAGCTCGAGGATATCGATGCCAGGCTGCAGACTTCGGATGCACAGAAGCGGGCGGGAAGCATTGCCGCCTCGGAAGTCCGCCTGTCGCTGCAGGAGTCAGAACTGCTGGGGCATGTGCTGCATGCGGCGATGGAACATCTCGATGCCAACGAACCCGGCGAGATCGATCGGGTATTGCAGCAGGCGGCTGATGAACTCGGCGAAACATTGCCTGCGGAAATCCACGCGACCGCTGCTCAGCGACTGGAGCAGCTGTTCGCTTCTGATTTGCTGTCAGAACTGGCCAATGCGTCCCGGCTGCATCGGGAAGCCGAGTTTCTGCTGCGGTGGAATGGCGAAGACGAGGACTCTGGAGCGTTGATCGTCGGAACGATTGACTGCCTGCTGCAGAACGGGCAGGGGGAATGGCATCTGATTGACTACAAGACGGGACGGCTGCCGGAAACGTCGGACGCCGTGCTCGAGAAGTTTGGCGTGCAGATGTGTCTATACGCTTTGGCGATTCAGGAATGGACCGGTAATTACCCGGCGTCGATCCGAATCATTCAGCTGGGCGAGTCGATTCGGGAGGTCGAGCTGAAAATCACCGACGGGATCATTGCACAATTCCGCTCCCGCATTCATGCTGCGATCCGGCAGGCTCGGGACTCACAGCTTCCGATGCCGGTCGACGAACCATCCCGCGAATCTCTTCAGCGAACAGTCCAGACGTGAACTCCGACGGTCAACTCGAACTCTGGCAGCAGCTGCATTCGACTCCACAAATCTTCGAAGCCATCGCGGCTGCCGAAGGAACCGAACTGCAGCGACAGGCCCAGCTCCGCAATGACTATCCGGCCGAGCTCGTGCGGCTCGCACTCGAGCTGTCTCAACTGCGTGAACAGGTCCGGCAGAAGTTCTCACGAGCCGATCAACTCTGGATGACTCGCCAGTCGCTCGAACAGTCATCTTCTGAAGAGATTGCCGTCTACAAAGCCGAGCGACTGAAGGACGTGATTCGCGATGACGAACCGGTCCTCGATTTCTGCACAGGGCTCGGAGCCGATGCAATCGCGCTGGCTGCTCACGGGAAGGTGATCAGCTACGATCTTGATCCGGTGGTGTTACAACTGGCTCAATGGAATGCCGAAGCCTACGGCGTAGCCGATCGCATCGATTTTCGCCAGGAAGACGTCAACAATGTCGATGTGACTGGCCGAGTGCTGCATGTCGATCCTGACCAGCGGGATGAAGCCGGTCGTCGCCAACGGCGGCTCGAACTGATTCAGCCGAATCTTGAAACGATGCAGCAGTTTGCGGCCCGCTGTCGGGCGGGAGTCATCAAGCTCAGTCCGGCCAGCAATTTTGGCGGCAAGTTTCCCGACTGCGAAATGGAACTGGTCAGCTGGCGGGGCGAGTGCAAACAGGCCCTCATCTGGTGTGGAGAACTTGCTGAGCCGGAACAATGGCGAGCCACCGTCCTGCCCGCCGGTGCTTCGATGGCCGGCGATCCGCTGTCGGCTTATCCAGACTTCGATGAGGTCGGCGAGTACGTTTACGATCCCGATCCGGCCGTGGTGCGAGCCGGGATGATCAATCATCTCGCGGAAGAATCGGGCGCGAGCCGTCTCGACGAAGCCGAGGAGTATCTGACATCAGGCGAGCGGATCGATTCACCATTCATGGCGGCGTTTCAGGTGCACGATGTGCTCGGACGCAACGAGAAAGAACTCCGCCGCTGGATCCGAAGCAACGACATCGGCAGCGTGGAGATCAAGTGCCGCCATCTCAAGATTGATGTCGAGAAAACAAGAAAGTCGCTGCCTCTGCAGGGAGCAGGGACAGCGACTGTGATCTTTGCCCGCATTGGCGGGAAGTCGAAGGTGATCGTCTGCAAGCGTGTCAGCGAACAGAGCTGATCAGCTTTGTCAGTTCAACGCTTTACTCGACGTTCTGACGGAACTGGAAGCCGTCGACGATGGTCAGCGTTTCTGGAGCTTCCACTCGCGGCGACAGCGAGAACGGGAAGGCATAGCTGATGACCTTACCGCTGTTGAGTTCCGCGATGTGGACGCCACCCGTGGCCGGCTGCTTACGCGTCGAGCCTCGAGCCGAAATGTTCAGAGCTCCTGCGCTGATGACAAACCGCGGCTTAATATCCGGCGAGAGACCGAAGTCGGCCAGGACGTTCCGCAGATAAATCTGCGTGTACTTCGCGGTCTGTGGATTCAGACTGGCTCCGTAGAGACGTCCGGTGAGGAAGTCGAGTACGAAGACGGCATCGCCTGCGGTCAGTCCCACGGGAACGGTGACCATGGCGAACTTGGCATCGCTGTCGCGGTCGACGTCGGCCAGGGCCACTTCGCTGGGCCAGAAGTAGGAGAGCATCATCCCTCCCACGATGCCACACGCAAACCAGGCCATACGGGAAGATTCCGACTTCAGCATTGATTCACTCCTTATTTGGGCGATGGCCCGGAACGGAAAACTCAGATGTCGTTGAGATGTGTTGGTCCGGCTTCTCGTGCGATTCGAAGTCGGAACGATCGGCCCGGCAAGAAGAGCGGACCTTCGCCTCTCAGTTTACGGCATGAACAAAACGACCGCCAGTCCTTCGCCCCCCGGTCAGGGTTTTCCTCAGTTGAGATCGACTACTTATCAAGATATTCTGCCTGAATTCACCACTCATCCGTTCTGGCGACGTCACGCCATTTGAGTATCAATCGCGACACCAACATTCACAGGCGAGCATTATGGAAACCACCAACGGCAGTTTGAATCGCAAGCTTCGCATGGCTCTGACCGGCGGAGGACAGGGATCGTTCATCGGACGTGTGCACGCGACCGCAGCCGTGCTCGACAACCGCGCCGCTCTGGTCGCCGGGGCACTTTCTTCCAATGCGGAGAAGTCGAAGGCCTCAGCTCCTGCTTACGACATTCCGGAAGAACGCGCTTACGGCAGCTATCGTGAAATGGTCGAATCGGAAATGGCTCTGCCGGAAGGCGAGCGGATCGACTTCGTCAGCGTTGCCACGCCGAACCATACCCACTTCGAGATCGCCAAGTGTGCCCTCGAAGCCGGACTGAACGTGATTTGCGACAAGCCGATGACCTTCGATTTCGCCCAGGCTCAGGAACTGGTCGATGTCGTCGAGAAGTCGGGAGCCGTGTTTGCGGTTTCGCACAACTACACCGGATATCCGCTCGTGCGGCAGGCCCGCGAGATGGCTTTGTCTGGAGAACTCGGCGAGATTCAGGCGATCCGCTCCAACTACATTCAGGGCTGGTTGCGAACCAAGCTGGAAGATTCCGATCAGAAGCAGGCTGCCTGGCGGACCGATCCGAAGAAGTCGGGAGCAGCGGGAGCGTTTGGCGATATTGGAACGCATGCCTACAACCTCGGCCGTTATATGACCGGTCTGCTGCCGGAAGAAGTGTCCTGCCATCTCAAGTCGATGGTCGAAGGCCGTACGCTCGACGACTATGGCCACGCCGTGATCCGAATGGAGAATGGCGGACTGATGACCGTCACCGCGTCTCAGATTTCGCATGGTCGCGAGAACGACCTGTTCATCGAGATCGACGGCACCAAGAAGGCGCTGCAGTGGCGTCAGGAAAATCCGAACGAGATGATCGTTCGCGAGAACGGCCAGCCTCATAAGATCTACACCCGCGATCCGAATGCCGACTTCATGACGCCGATCGCCGGTTCGTCCTGCCGCCTGCCGGCCGGGCATCCCGAGGCCTTCTTCGAAGCCTTCGCGAATGTCTATCGCTTCGCCTACGATGCCATGGTTCTGCGGGCGGAAGGCAAGGACTTCGAAAAACGCGACACGATCTATCCGAATATCTACGACGGAGCGGAGGGGATGTACTTCATCCAGCAGTGCGTCGCCAGTAGCGCGGAAAACGCTGCCTGGCTGCCCATGAAGTACGAGAAGGCTCGTCGTTAGGGATTTTGAATGACGGATTAACCGTCGTTTAGACAGGTAATGCGGGAGGGATAGCGGGACTGGTAAAAGTTCCACACCAAAGGCAGGTCTGTGACCTGCCTTTTTTCATGCGCAGATCGACTTCTCGCCAAGAAAGTTTGCGGATTAGGAAAGATAGAGGGCCGACTTGAATGGTACCGCAATGTGGGAAGTCACACTGGAGCGGTTGGGCGGAGTTTGTCGGTCATAAAAGATCGTCTGAATCCTCCTCGGAAATGCTGAACAGAGTTCCGATTCGTCCACTAAAGGCCGTTAATTGAGAAAAAAAATTTGACGATGACCAATCTATGAAAACAGGCGGGGAGTGTTCGCCCTGCATATTGCATGATCAATCACCCGTGAACTGGTGGTCGCGCAGCTCGGTTCGCGTGCTGGATTGAGACTTCGAATCAACGGAGTGAGGGCTAATGTTTATTCGTTCACTCAAGGTACTGCTTCTGATTGCGGTGGTGTGCCCAACGCAATCGCTGGTCGCCGGCGGGCGTCCGGGTTACCAGAAGCCTTGTCCCCCAATCTGTCCGCCGCCATGTCCGCCAAAGCATTCCAAAGAATGCCCACCGCCGCCATCGCCCAAGGCAGAAATGATTCCGGAATCCGCCAAATCGGAAGACGCAAAGTCAGACGCTGACGCACCGCAGGTGCTTCCCGGCGACGATGCCGCCCCGATCGCTAACGACGTCCCGTTCCAGCCGAACCCGGCTCCGATTCAGACTGCTCAGGGACCCAGCGTGCAGTCGACTACCGCTCCGAACATGATCGGGGACTTCCTGAGCCCCGGCTTCGGTGTGCTTACCCCGGCACTCGGGCCATTCTCTCCGACCTACGATTCGGTTCCTTCCGCCGGCGCAACTCGCCTGCAGATCGGACAGAACAACAGCCCGCTGCCCCGCGATCGTTATGCCGTGACCTACAATCACTTCCATAACGCTTACCTGATTCAGGGCGAAGACGCTCATCTCGACCTGTACACGATGCAGTTCGAAAAGACCTTCGCCTGCGGCGATGCTTCGATCGAATTCCGTCTCCCGTTCTACAGTGCTCCGGACAACACTCAGACGCTGGAAGGCGCTGGAGTGGACACCGACGGTTACAGCATGGAACTGGGCGATCTGTCGATCATCCTGAAGAAGGTTCTCTACCGCGACTGCTGCACCGGAACTGTCATGACCGCTGGTATGGGCTTCACCGCTCCGACCGGTGCCGACGCTCGCGTCAACGATGGTGCAGGTGCTTCCGGTGTGGTTCGCAACCAGTCGATCGAACTGACTCCGTACTTCGCTGTGCTGCGTCAGCCGACCGATCGTCTCTTCACGCAGTTCTTCGCTCAGGCCGACTTCAGCCTGAACGGTAACGACGTCTACTACACCGACGGTGCCGCCGTGGCCACCGGTGATCTGAACGATCAGCACCTGCTGAAGCTCGACTACCAGATCGGCTACTGGCTCCGTAAGCCGGGTTGTGGATACGGCAACGGCTGCTGCTTCGACGATCCCTGCGGCTGCTGCGACGACTGGTGCACCGACAGCTGCTGTGGCGGCGATTGCGACACTTCGCTGATCCGCGGCGTGGCCAGCATCTTCGAACTTCACTACACCACGACGATGAACGATGCAGACATCATCGCCGTCCCGGGTGGTTCACAGTTCGGCAACACCTACAACCGTGTTGACGTTCTGAACCTGACCGCTGGTACGACGTTCCTGATCGGCAAGAACAGCACCCTGACTGGTGCCATCACTCTGCCGGTGAACGAAATCGCTGATGGAACTCACCTGTTCGATCACGAGTTCGCCATCCAGTTCAACCGCTACTTCTAAGTCACGCGGCAAGGGATTGCTCGACCCTCTGAGGATTGGGCGCGCTGAAATGGGGATGTGAAGAAGCACCGGCGAGATCGTCGGTGCTTCTTTCTTTTACCACCACGCGACTTCGTCCCCCGACCAGCTTGAAGTCGGCCGGCGAATGGTGAGGTAGCGGACTTTCTTCGCGGCTGCATCCGGATGGCGGGCCAGATCCTTTTTCTGTTCCCAGCGCATGAACAGATAAAGGGAGATTGTCCCCAGGATCATTGTCAGGATCGTGGATCCGAGCGGAGCGCCCCCTCCGGTGGCGTACTCGCTGTGCATCAGCTGGCCGACGATCCGCGACATCCCGATAAGCGGGAATACGCAGACCGACCAGAAGGTGATCGTCGGCAGTTCACTTTCAGCCGTGCGGACCGCGACCGAGACCGCCGCCATCACCAGGTACAGCAGCAGGTAGAAGCTGAGAAACAGCGTGTTCGACCAGCTGAATTGCCAGTGAAAGACGCTCGTGACGACCAGCCAGGCCAAAGGCAGACCGATGACCCAGCAAAGAACGCGATCGATTGTTTTTCGGAGTGCTTTCCAGTTCATTTTTCCTGTCGATGCCATCGTTCGTCCCTTCGAAACAGAGTTCGTGGCGATGCCATTCATTCTTAACAACGTAAACGAACGGTTTTCGGGTCAATAATTCCGAAAGTTTTCCGGGGACGGATGATCAGTTCCGGGTGGCGATTGCGGCCAGGTCGCCCCGGAAGCGGAGAAGTCGAATCTAGACCGCGAATCGATCCTTGCAACCTCCCGGGGGATCAGTTCACATACTCCTGAAGACTTTCTCTCTCATGCTGCAGGAACCTCGCCGGTGTGTTCACAATTCTATGTGTTGGCTCAGAATGCAGGCGCGGAGACCTCTGCAGCGTTCTCGTCGACGTTTCTGATGTGGGGAACGGCCGGTGGAATGCTGGCAATCGTCGGCGGACTGGCTGTCTGGTTCCTCCTTTCTTCGATGAACTTCAATTCGCTGTTCGTGCCTCCCTGGAAGCCGCTTTCCCGTCGTCCGATGAACGCGAATCTCACACCGGCCGCGGTCGTCAGTTGGGGAGTATTCCTGACGATACTCCTCACGGTGGTCTGGCAATTTGATTACCAGCACGAAGTTACGATTCCCGGCATCGATAACGTCGTTACGTTCGCCTGGCAGTTCTGGTCGCTGCTGCTGACGGTTCTCGTTGCTTTCGGGTTGGCCCGCGTCGTGGCCGGGGCGATTCTGGCGATCTTTGATAACACATCCGTCAGGCGACAGTTCGAACTGCTGTGTCCAAACGAACCGAGTCCCGAGAACGTCGCCGGGCAGAAACGGATTGTGCACAACGAACCCGAAGCAGCGGTGGGTTCCAATGGTCAGGAAGTCGAGGAATCTCAGGATGCGACGACCGCCGCCGGGCCGGCCGCAGGAGAGTCGTTCGCCGACACATTCGCCCGGCTGCTCGGAATTTTGATCTACCTGATGATCCTGCTTCCCGTCCTCATGATCGCTTCCGAGATCTGGGGCTGGACCGTGACTGGTTCGACCGTTGGACAGATCTGGAACTGGCTGCTGCCTTTCACCGCGCTGACTGCGATCATCACCATCGGCTGGTTCGCACTCACAGCAGCGGCTGTCGCGATCGCCCCGCCGGAACAGCGCCGCCCGGTGATGATTGCGACGACGTTGATGGCGCTCATTCTGCTCGCCGCCAGTTACAGCACCTCGTTTGCGATCGTGCTTGCGGTTGTCGTGCTGGGGCTGGCCTGGTTCACACGGGCGGAACTTCCGGATCTGATCGCTGGTCAGTTGCTTCGGCTTCAGAAGAAGGTTGCCATTCGCACGATTTCCGGCTCGGCCCGACTGACAGAGATCGGACCCCTTGTGAGCGAACTGACTGGCGACGCCCGCGAGTTTCAGGTCCGCAATCGTCCCCTGCTTCAGACCTACATCTCCGGAGGCATTCTCGACGAAAATCGCGTGTTGCCCCAGCATTCGCCTGCTCTTCCGGAGGCCCCGCCGCAGGAAACGGTTCCTGAGACGTCGCGCTGACCTCCCGGCAGGCGTTTCCTGACGATCCGCGGGCGTTTTCCTGTGTCACAGGGATCGGAATAGGATTTGCTTCCATCCGTCTGATAGCTGACACAGGCGAATCCGCGAAGCAGGGGGAATAGACCGTGAACGATTACGATGACGAACATATCGAGCGGGAAAAGACGACGTGGAGCTGGCGAATGATGCAGATCGGGTGGACCGTCTCGATCTCCGCAGCAGTTCTCCTGGTCGTTTTCGTCGTGGGACTTTTCAGCGGCTGGTTTTGGGTCGACGGTGATGTCACCGATGATTCGATCGCGTTGACGGTTGCCGTGAATACGGACGAAGTGGCGGAGTCTGCCGACGCTGCCGCCGAAGCCGTCACCCAGACCGGAGAGCAGGTCGAAGTGCTCTCAAATTCCGAAGTCATCGAAGGGACGGTGGTTTCCGTCGGACGAGCCGGCGGCGATAAAATCTTGAATGTGCAGCCGATGCCCGATGAAGATGACGCCGAAGAGGGAGAACCATCCCCCCCTTGGGAAATCGTGATGACTTCAGCGACAGAGTTCGCCGGTGATGCCGAAGCCGCCGAGGATCTCCAGACCGGCGATAAAGTGCGAGTCGTTTACCGCGATGATGACAAGAAGAAAAGCCGATTCGCACTGCGAGTCACCGAAGGCGCCCGCGAAGAACCAGAATCGGAACAGGCATCGGCGAACTGAGTCAGTGCCGTCTTAAGGCTGCTGAGTTGGCAGAATCGCGATCACCTCGTGATCTTCGGTGCAGTAATCGTCGACGACCCGAATCTTTCCTTCGGTTTCTCCATCGCGCAGGATGCCGAGAGCCGTTCGCTTATACTTCGATGCTGCCGCAAAGCTTCCGTGATCAGGCGATGTGACCGTGCCTGAGGTGCGGATTTCGAATCGAGTCACATGGCCTTTGCTGTTGGCGATCAGAATTGCTTCTCGGACAATGAGGTCAGAATCAACGAGTAGAACCGCGTCGGTGATGTCATGCGTCCAGATTCGCATCGTTCCGTAAACGCGGGCCATCGCGCCTTCACGTTCAATCTTCTCGATCGATTCCAGTCGGCTGCCGAACCCCACTCCTAGCGCAAACTCAAGTTGCATTCTGGATTCGTAGAAAAGTCCCCGCTCCTCAAGAGGCGTCACTTTCTCAACGGTGAGGCTCTCGCCATGCATTGTGATGGTACATTCCGTCATTCCTGATGCGTTCGAAGTCCTGGCGCGAGACGGTTCGGGTAGAGGCTCTCCTCGCCCATCGAACATTGAGGTCCGCTCGATCGTCGTGTCACCATTTTCGAGTGTCATAGTAATGGTGGCCGAAGTTTCCCGTTCAAACGGTTCATAACTCTCCGGCCGCGGCGGGGGATCGCCTCCATACTTAAAGGCGGCGAATGAATCATGGAGATGCTCTTCGAGCGGCGAGCGTTTGATGGTCTTGTTCTGCTGGACAGTCACTCTGACGGAATCGAGTTTCGCATCTTCGGCTTTCAACATCCTCAGAAACTCGTCGTTATCGTCCGGAATCCAGTCTGATTCTGAAGACAACGTTCGGGGTTTCACTTCGGCCAGAACCAGACTCGACGCGGCGGTACCGAGAATAAGAAGCGAAGCCAAAGCGAATCGAAGGAGATCCCCGCGCAGTGCTGACGTCATCGGAAACTCCGTTTCGTTGAAGAGACGTGTCGTAGCGGTTGAATAATGACACTATCAAAAAAACAGGGACGAGTTCCAGATGAACCCGTCCCTGTCTTATAAACCGTGGAGATCATCTCGCATCAGCTGGCGATTTCGAGTCCCTGAGCTTCGTACTGGTTCAGCTTGTTATAAAGCGTCTTCAGAGCAATGCCGAGTTCGCGTGCTGTCTGAGGCTTATCCCCCTGATTGCGTTCCAGGGAAGCCAGAATGATTTCCTGTTCGACCTGACGGAGCGTTTTGACTTCATGCTCCACGGGAGCGGCTTCCGCAACCGGAGCAGGAGCCGGGGCGGGGGGCAGGTTCACCGTGACGCGATTCGTTACGCTGGTCGGCAGATGTTCCGGCAGGATCGTCTGGCCGCCGGAGAGGATGACCGAATACTCGATGGCGTTTGCCAGTTCCCGGACGTTCCCGGTCCAGACATGAGCTTTCAGTGTTTCGATCGTCTCCGGAGAGAAGATGTTCTCCGGAACTTCGCTCCGCTTGAGATAACGCGTCACCAGATTCCGGGCGATGGACGGGATATCGTCGCGACGTTCTCGCAGCGGCGGCAGGTTGATCTGGAATGTATTCACACGGAAGTAAAGGTCTTCGCGGAACGTGCCGGCACTGACCATCTCTTCCAGATGACGGTTCGTCGCACAGACGATGCGGACGTCGACATGAAACGCTTCGTTCTCCCCAACGCGACGGACTTCGCCTGCTTCGAGGAACCGCAGCAGTTTGACCTGCATGTTGCGATCGAGCTCGCCAAGTTCGTCGAGGAACAGCGTGCCGCCGTTGGCGACTTCGAAGAGTCCCTTGCGCGGAGCATCGGCTCCGGTGAACGCGCCCTTGCGGTGGCCGAAGAACTCGCTTTCGACGAGGTTCTCCGGTAAAGCACCACAGTTGACGGCCACGAATGGCATCTGAGCGCGATGGCTCTCTTCATGGATACGCCGTGCGACCAGTTCTTTTCCCGTTCCGGTTTCACCGAGAACAAGGACAGCCGAGTCAGTCGGAGCGACCTTGGAGATCATCGACTTGACCTGCTGCATCGCGGGCGTGCTGCCGATCATGCGGCACGTTCCCTCGACCGCCTTCAGTCGATTCTCCAGAGCGATTGTCTTATTCATCATGGCCCGTTTATCAGCCACGCGTTTTAACACGTTGGCGATTGTGACGAGCTTGCACGGCTTCGGAATGAAATCGTACGCACCTTTCCGGAGTGCCTGAATGGCGGCTTCCATGCTGCCATGGCCGGTGCTGATGATGATTTCGGTTTCCGGCGAGACCTGCTTGATGTGATCGACCACATCCCAGCCGCTCAATCCCGGCATCCGCAGGTCGATGATCGCTGCGTCGAATGTATGCTTTTCCAGCGCTTTCATGGCCGACTGACCGTCTTCACAGATCGTCGGATCATGGCCCATGCGTGGAAGCTCGAGTTTCATCACATCCCGAATAGGCGCTTCGTCATCGACGAAGAGGACACGCAATTTGCCAGCTGATGGTGAGTTCAAAGTCTACTCCTTGACACCTGCAATCGGTGGGAAACCGACAGCGGATTCATCCATGAATACGCGGAGGGGTACTGGATGGGACCATTTAGTGGCCCGGTTCAATTGCTGATGAACTGGCCGGTGCCACGTGAGAGGCGGGTGATAACAGATATCAAAAAGTGGAGCAATTCGAGTTTTGTAGAAAAAGTGTTCAATTCCGGCGGCTCAAAAACCGACAGCCGGAACCCCGCCTGAGGACGGGTTCGTTCTGCTCACTCGAAGATGGTTCGCTGAATTCCGAGCGGATTCAGTTTGCAGACCACGGCTCGAAATCCGGCAGACATCAGCTTTCTCTGCGTTTCCTTGGTGATCCAGTTCGAAAGTGCGATCGAGTGACGATCCGCAATCAGCGACCGATTCTCCTGCAGCCACTCGCCGATCCGACCTTCAAGAGGATCAACATCGAACACCAGTTTCGAGGCCGGGGATGCCTGAAGTCGCGACTGCAGACTCGATAACTGGGAACATGCGTCGACTGAAATCCGATCCGCAGCGGCCTCGCGTAGCAGTTGGCGAAGTGTTTCGATCCAGATGGGATCGGCGGAAAAGCTGATCAGCGGCGCGGTCGGGACATCGCAGCTTCGGTTCGCTGTCGAGAGTTCAAAGCCGGCAATCTGATCGCGATCCGCAGTCGTCGCCAGAGCAGGGCGGCTTCCGGACAGCACTTCCAGTTCCTGGGCGAGCCGGTCCTGAAGCTTCCAGTCGGGAACACACCACGCGACCGGCCAGAAACTGCGATTTCTCCCTTCCGCAGCGGAAAGCTCGTCAAGTACGACCAACAGGCAGGCCAGCGGAAAACGGTTCCGCAGTCTCGCCGGCCCTTCTGCTGGGAACTGATCCTGATGGCTCTGAAAAACCAGAATCAGATTGGCGGTTTCAGTCGCGGTGTCACAGAGTGCTTCAAGACCGGGGTAATGTGTTTGCTCAGCCGCCGGTGGAAGACTGGTTGTCAGCCGCTCAATCTGGTTCTTGGAAGCGGCCACGGTCGCAACCCGAACCTGAGGCTGCGAATGCAACATCGAATGGGGACTGAGTTTAAGCATCGTCGCGGCCCGGGCTGATTGCGGATCACGCGCTGTTCAATCAGAAACCAGAGGCGTGTGTTCCTCGGCTCAGTGTAGCGGCCCGGCCAGGGTTCAAGCCAGTTTGAACGGCAACTCCTGCGGTCTACGCCTCCCGAGCAAGAGAGGCAGCCACGATCCTGTTCAGGCAATATGCCGACCCGAAAAGCTCCCGCAGATCCCGCAGTTTAAAACCTGTGGATTATTTCCCGGAAAATGCCGGGAATTGTCAACTTTCTCTCACGTATCTTTTTCCACGATCTCGTCTACCCCAAAGTTGCAATTTCGACAGGATGTCGACACGTGTAAAACTTACACGCAGTATCCAAGATGTTGTGGGGTAAGTGGTTGCGGAAACCTGAAAAATTCGTTTTTCTCATTGGCACGCTCAATGCATTAAGCCCTGTCAGCCCTGAGGGGCAAGACGGTTGTGACGAAAACTCAGGTGGTAACAAACAACAACACCAGTCATCGAAGTGAACCAAGGAATCGATGACACCCTGAGGCGAAGCACACCGCTGAGACGAGAGACGAACTTCTGAATGCGAACGTGAGACACTCGCACTCAGTAAAAACATTCGAAAGGAGACGAGAGATGTTGAACAAGTTCAAGACTAACTGGAAGAAGTGGGAACCGAAACTTCGCCTGATGGCTCTGTCGACCATCCTGGCTGTCGGTGGAATGACTTCGACGGGTCTGGCCGGCGAGCTCGGTAAGAACTACGTGGCTGACCTCTCTTCGGAAGCGACTCAGCAGCGAATCAGCTACCGGGTCAACGACAGCAAACTGCAGACTTTCCTGCGGTCGACCAGCGACACCCAGCTGCGAAACCTGTTCATGGAAGTGAGCAACCTGATTGATGACCGTCATGTCGACCCGAACACCTACGAAGTTCGGACTCGCCATGCCCTCAATCACCTGGCTGCTGCTCTGGAGAACCCAGCCTTCCTGAAGGCCAACAATGTGAAGGCCAGCGAAGAAACACTCGTTCGGGCTCGGGCAGAACTGCGTCGGATGGCTGACGAAACGAATGTTCGCACGGCTAACGAAGCTGCTCAGGCCATGAGCTGGAGCATGTACCAGCTGGCTGGCGGAATCGGTATCAACCCGACCGCTGTCGGCATGGAATTCATCAACGGAAACATCGACTCGCTCGACAAGTACTCTTCGTTCAACCCGAACGTGCAGGCTTCTGCTCCTCGGGCTGACCTGAAGTCACGCGAAGAACTCGTCGGAATCGGCGTCGAAATGAAGCAGCACGATCAGGGTGCAGTGGTGGTTCGCCCTGTCCAGGGCAGCCCCGCTGAAAAGGCTGGCGTGCAGCGTGGAGATATCATCCGCAGCATCAATGGAGAAGTGACTGAATCGAAGTCTCTGCAGGATATCGCCGGCCTCATCGCTGGTCCTGCAGGCACCCCGGTCCTCCTCAATGTTCTGCGGGGTGAACGGACGGAAATGATTCATGTGGTTCGCGGTAAGCTGGTTCTGGAGTCGGTTTCGGAAGCTCGTATGCTCGACGAAGCTGGCACCGGATACATCCGAATCGATCAGTTCGCTGACGAAACGGCTAAGCAGCTCGATGCCGCTCTGTGGAAGCTGCACAATCAGGGAATGAAGAATCTGGTTCTGGACCTGCGTGGAAACCCGGGTGGTCTGCTCAACATCTGTGTCGAAATGTGCGACAAGTTCCTGCCCCAGGGAACGATCGTTCAGACACGGGGACGCAACTACTCAGACAACACGCAGCAGGGAGCCAAGTTCGCTCAGACCTGGAAAGTGCCCCTGGTGGTTCTGGTTGATGAAAACTCGGCTTCGGCCAGCGAAATCTTCGCAGCTGCCATCCAGGACAACGGACGAGGAGTGATCGTGGGACGTCGGAGCTACGGTAAGGGAACTGTTCAGACTCACCTGCCACTGCGAACTGTCTCTGGAAACCTGAAACTGACCACCGCCAAGTTCTTCTCACCGAACGGACGCGAAATGTCGGGAGCCGGTGTCACCCCGGACGTGATCGTGGAAAAAACTGAAGTGATCACCAGCCAGGATGCCGATATTGCCAAGGCTCTGGAACTGATCAACTCAGGAAAGCCGCAGAGCATCGTCAACCAGATGAACAACAAGCGATTGCCGAACAGCTAAGCTAACCTGAACGACAACCAGGTAATCGCCGACCGGCGACTCGGAAACGGGTCGCCGGTTTTCTTTTTTGTTGGGATGACCGTTTGAGATAGGACCATCGCTCAAGACAGGCCTCTTGTTGCGTTGCAACACAGAGATGAATCTCTGTGCCATCCTTGTGGTGTCGCTGGTACGACTTTTTACGGTGTGCCACTGGCTCCGCCAGTGCGGCCTGTCGAGTTCCAACGCCTCTGAGGCAAATTCAAAATTCCACTGCAGAGGAAGCATGAAAACTTAGCCGAACCAGCCATTTCGGCGACCACCGAGGGTGCTGGTCATCATCGCTCCGACCAGCGGCAGTTTCGGCAATACGGGCAGAGCAGCATTCCGGGCCAGGGCTCGCAGGGACGATCCCGACTGGAAGTAAGGCGTCAGCAGCTTCGTGACCCATTGATAGTAGTTGAGCTTGGCTCGCCGCTGTTGTTCGAACTGCCGACAGGCTGCCAGAAAATCGTTCGTTGATTGCAGGGCCTCCGCGAAGCAGGCCGCATCTTCCAGCGCCAGATTCGCTCCCTGTCCCAGATGCGGGCTGGTGGCGTGGGCGGCATCCCCAATAAAAATGAGTCGCCCGGTGTGCCAGCGTTTCATCTCGACGTGTCGGTACGTGGCGAAAATGAGATCGTCGAAAGAGGTCAACTTCTGCAGCAGATCGGCTGCGTCCGGGCACATCGCAAGGACTTCGCGTTTCCAGTCCTCGAACGAACTGGCCCGAAGAGCATCGACGGAATCAGATCGCACTCCCCAGAAAAAGCTGGCTCGATTCTGCCCGAGTGGCAGCAGACCGAGCAGGCGTTCGGTCCCATCGACCATCTGAAACAGTCGATCCTGAATAACGTGATGGGGGCCGGTCGCCCAGAGAGCGGCGTAGTTGTATTCGAGGCACGTGAATGGCAGGCCCGATGACGCCCGCAATTGAGAACGCGAACCATCAGCCGCGATGAGGAAATCGAATTCGTCCGACTCGATCTCATTGCTCAGCTGAAATCGGCCGCCCTGATCGGTCTCGCGATGATCGACCACCGTCTGCCCGGTACGAATTTCGACGTTCCGGGCCTGGCAGAGTTTGAGAAGTTCCGAGAAGAGCAATCCCCGATGCACGCCAAGACCGTATTCGTCTTTCTTCTGCGAATACCGCAGCCGCACGAGTTGCCGGCCACTGATTAGTCGAGCGTCGAGTCCGTCGAGCTTTGCGGACTGGGCTTCAATGGTTTCTCGGAGACCAAGCCGGTCGAGCACTTCCTGACCGCTCGGCTGCAACAGAATTCCCGCTCCAATCGCTCGGCATTCCGGAGCCTGTTCGAACAACGTGACGTCGTGGCCTGCTTCGGCCAGAAATGCGGCGGCAGCCGTGCCGGCGATGCCGCATCCGGAGATTCCAATGTTCATGAAGCCCGCTTCGCTGGTGGTCGATCCTGGAACGGCCAGCCATCACCAGCCTGAGAACTCGACCGCCATCATGACACAATCCGCACGCTCAATCCAGAAAACGGCAGTAGAGGTCTGACTTTCGATAACGGTCAGACAAACCGTGTCCCTTCTCCCCCTTCAGGGGGAGAAGGTGCCCGAAGGGCGGATGAGGGGGCGATCAACCAGCGACGTTCATTTTTCAAAATGAGATCAGCGTCCTGTGAAGCATGTCACCCGCACTTCCCCCTCACCCTAACCCTCTCCCCAAGGGGGCGAGGGGACTCCGAAAGACAGGCACTCTCCGTCCGACGAAATAGGGCAGGCTCCCGCCTGCTGCTCGTGGACTTCTGTCAGAGCAGTCCGCTTAGCGCGGGGTCGCGTACAGCATCACCGTATATGTCCGGCCCGATTCGGTATCTTTCTTGATCGCGATACCGGTTTCGGTTGGCTGTTCGGCGAGCAGATTCTTGTTGTGACCGGGAGAGTTCTGCCAGCCTTCGAGTGTGATCCGGGCCAGCTCTTCGGTTGAGTAGCCGTCGTACCCGGAGCGAAAGGCGAGGTTCTCGGCGACGAACATCCACGTATAGCCGGCGTTCTCGACGCGGTCAGAAGGGTTGGTATCGCCGGCCTGATGACTGAAGTTGTCCGTTTCAATCATCGTGTTGGCATGAGCGAGGGCAGCCGCGTTCAACTTCTCATTCACGCTGAGAGTGCCCAGGTCGTTCGCCTGACGGTAGGCGTTGACCTTGTCGACGAGAAGTGATTCCAGTTCGGACAGAGCCTGCCCCTTATGAGGTTCGTCTGCATGGACGAGCGAAGAATAGCAGAGGGCAAGCAGGAACAGGGGGATCAAATTCTTCATGGCAACGAGGCTTCCACAGTGATAGACAAATCAAAGACTGTAGATGCATCGTAAACCGAAACGCTGCTGCCGCAAGATGTTTCTTCCGCGGCTGTCAGTGCGCGGTTTCAGTCCCGACCAAAGCCTGAAAAGGGGGCGGATACTCGACGTGCCCGCTGCGGCCGGCCAGAATTCCCGGAGTCAACTCCAGTGCCATCCAGCCAGAATGCCCGGCGTAGGGCGAGTCGAGATCGAGGGCGAGTTCCGAAGAGAACCCGAAGCGGGAGTAGTAAGCGGGATCACCCAGAACGACGATAGCCGAATGCCCTTGTGCCCGGCATGCTTCCAGGCCGGCGGCGATCAGGCGGGTGCCGATTCCCTGGCGGCGATACTCCGGAAGAACAGCCATGGGAGCCAGAGAAAGGGCCGTCCATGTTTTGCTTTCCGAAACGACCAGCACTCGACTGAAAAGAATGTGACCGACGACCTGCTGGTCCACTTCCGCGACCAGCGAAACGACCGCATATCCCTGGGACTGCAGACTCTTAACGAGGTCGGCTTCCGCGGGAGAGCCGAAGCTGATTGTGTTGATGTTGGCGACCGCTGAGCGATCCTGTTCCTTTTCCTTGCGAATAATGCAGGTCATCAAGCACCACAGGGGGAGGGGAGGTTGGGGATGAAGGTCTACCACAGAGTATGGAGTTTTTAGGTCAGGTTACAATCCCAGAAGAGGGCAGAAAAGCAAACTGCACAGATATCGATGAACGTCGATGAATCCCCGGGAATCGTAAGGTTTCCGCCCTTTTCGGGGGCACTCCCTTTTGCTGATCTCGGACGGGTTCTAGAATGGCTCTCCCGGTTTCGGATGGCGGGCATTCCTCGCCTCATCCCGCCGGGAGTTCCCGTTCGCGGACAGGATTGTCCTGCAGATTTCAAAGACAACTATTGTCGGTGGAGCCGACATGACTGGTGATAGTGTGGCAGAGCGGAAGGCAGCACAGACAGTAACTCAGGCAGATGACGAAACGCTGGCGATCGGCCGGAGGATCTGGTCGCGCCTGAATCATCAGCGACCCTCGCTGGTCGATCGTCGCTGGCTGGAAGATCGTATTCTCGGCTGGGCGATGGCCGATGAGTCGGTCAAGGTTCAGATGTTTCGGTTCGTGGATGTTCTCCCGATGCTTCGGGACCATGAAACGTTGAACCGGCATCTTCACGAGTACTTCGAAGAGGTGCAGGAGAATCTCCCCTTCGCGGCTCGAATGGCGTTGCATGTGACCGACGGGAACCGTGTTCTCGGACGAGCCCTCGCGGTCAATGCCCGGACCAATGCCCGTCGAATGGCCAATCGGTTCATTGCTGGAGCAAATGCCGACGACATCATCCGCTCCGTTTTGAAGATCCGAGATTCCGGCTACGCCACAACGCTCGATCGGCTTGGCGAAGCGGTTCTCAGCGAGTCAGAAGCCGACGCCTATCAGGAAGCCTATCTCGATCTAATCCGGCGTCTTGCACCCCGGCTCGATGCGCTACCCGAAGCTCAGCAGATCGACTCCGATCATCTCGGACCGATCCCCCGGATGAACATCTCCCTGAAGCTGTCCGCTCTTACGGCTGACTTCAACCCGATCGATCCGGCCGGCACACTCGAACGGGTCGCCGCCCGACTGCGACCGATTCTCACTCTGGCGATGCAGCACGATGTCTTCGTGAACATCGACATGGAGCAGTTCGCCTACAAAGACCTGACGTATCAGATCTTCAAGACGGTCATGCTCGAAGAAGATTTCAAGCATTACCCGAATGTTGGCATCGTCTGTCAGGCGTACCTGAAAGAAGCCCGCGAAGATCTTGAGAGTCTACTCGAGTGGGTAAAGCAGCGCGGCACGCCGATCACAGTTCGCCTCGTGAAAGGGGCCTACTGGGATTACGAAACCATCATGGCCGGGCTGAAGAACTGGCCGGTGCCGGTCTTCGAGCAGAAGTGGGAAACCGATGCCTGTTTCGAAGAGCTGACCGAACTCCTTTTCGACAACTACGACTGGCTGGCCCCGGCAATCGGGAGCCACAATCTGCGAAGTGTGGCCCACGCCATCGCCGTGGCCAAACTCAAGGAAGTGCCCCGCGACGCCTTCGAGATTCAAATGCTTTATGGCATGGGGCAGGAGGAAGCTCAGGTCCTGTCGGAAATGGGCTATCGCGTCCGGATCTATGCCCCGTTCGGCGAACTGATCCCGGGCATGGCCTATCTGGTTCGCCGCCTGCTGGAGAACACCTCCAACGACTCCTTCCTTCGCCAGAGTTATCAGGAACAACGATCTTTCGAGGAACTCATGATGAGCCCCGCCAAAAAAGCTGCTGAGAAAACCGAGACCACCCCGAAGGCGGCTCCGCTTCCGTTCCAGAATGAACCGACAACGGACTTCTCACAGAAAGAGAATCAGGAGGCGATGGAGGCGGCTCTGGCATCGGTGCGGGAAGAACTCGGCCAGGAGTACCCGATTGTCATCGGCGGGAAAGCCTATGAAACGCGGCAGATGCTGAATTCGCGTTGCCCGTTCGATCAGGATCTGATTGTCGGCCGCGTTTCGTCTGCGACAACCGAACTGGCGGAAGAAGCGGTCGAGACCGCGAAATGGGCCATGGCGTCCTGGTCCGCGATCGACGCCGATCATCGAGCCGAGTATCTCGATCTCATCGCCAACGGACTGCAGGAACGCCGCTTCGAAATGGCGGCCTGGATCGTCTACGAATCGGGCAAGCCGTGGGAAGACGCCGATGCCGATGTCGCCGAAGCGATCGACTTCTGCCGGTATTATTCGAAAGAGATGCGGGAGATGGAACGCTCTCTGAACGTCGATCTGCCGGGCGAAGAGAACCAGTATTCGTACCGTCCCCGTGGCGTCGCCGTCGTCATTGCTCCATGGAATTTCCCGCTCGCAATTCTGACCGGGATGACTGCAGCCGCTCTTGTTACCGGGAACACGGTCGTAATGAAGCCGGCCGAACAGTCGCCGGTGATCGCCGCCAAACTGATGGAGATCATTCGCGCAACCGGCATTCCCGATGGCGTTGTGAACTATCTTCCCGGCAACGGCGAAGAGGTCGGGCCGACACTTGTCACGAGTCCAGATGTCGATGTCGTCGCCTTCACCGGTTCGCGTTCCGTCGGTCTGGAGATTAACCAGAAGGCCGCCGAGACAACCGCGGCTCACAGCAGTGTGAAGCGGGTCATCGCCGAGATGGGCGGCAAGAATGCGATCATCGTCGACGACGATGCCGATCTCGACGAAGCGATTACCGGAGTTCTTGTCAGTGCCTTCGGCTATGCCGGCCAGAAGTGCTCGGCCTGCTCACGAGCCATCGTGTTGCAACCGGTTTACGAAGAATTCTGCAACCGGCTTAAAGAGGCGATCGAGAGCCTGCAGATCGGGCGGTCGGACGAACCGGGCACGCGAATCCCGGCTGTCATCGACAAAGACGCGCAGGAGAGTATCGAGCAGTACATCGAGATCGGACATGAAGAAGCCGAGCTGCTCGCCAGTGTCGAAATTCCCGCCAAGCTCAAGAAGAAGGGCTGTTATGTCGCTCCGCATGTCTTCAAGAATGTGAAGCCGCAGGATCGAATCGCCAGCGAAGAAATCTTCGGACCGGTTCTCGCCGTGGTGAGCGCCCGCGATTTCAGCGACGCCCTGAAGATCGCCAACGATACTGACTACGCCCTGACCGGCGGAGTCTACAGTCGCAGCCCGGTCAATCTGAAGCGAGCTCGCGCTGAGTTTCGCGTCGGCAATCTCTACCTGAATCGGCCCTGCACGGCTGCTCTCGTCTTCCGGCAGCCGTTCGGCGGCTTTCGCATGTCGGGCATCGGCACCAAAGCCGGCGGGCCCGATTATCTGCACGAGTTCCTGATTCCGGTCAATATCACCGAGAACACGCTCCGCCGGGGCTTCGCTCCCGAAGAGGCCTAAGCGGAAGTCAGCATTCAGTGGTCAGTCAGTAGGCTGGGATAGCCGCAGGCGTATCCCAGCCTATTGAACGTTCAATGTCGGAGGACGACTTCGCTACCCTCTGCCTGTACGCCTCATGTTGCTATGCAACACAGAGATAAATCTCTGTGCCATCCGTTGATTCGGTGTCCTTAGCGGCCGTTCTGCAGGCGAATCCTTTGGATGCCGCTTTCGCTGGAGGTCTGCGTGACACAGCAGGCCAGGTGAAGCGGTGTGTAAGCTTCGGTCGGGTAGGTCATGCGAGACAGTTCATGCTTGCCGGCGAAGGCCCGCTTTGTGTCGACCGGATGGGTGATGATGTCGACCGGCGACTGATTATGGCATCGCTTGCAGGTGTAGAACTCAACGAAGACGTCCTCACTGTCGGGGTACTCGACGTAGGTCAAGGCAACCAGTTGGCCGCTCTTGAGTGTCTCGTGCACATCGCGTCGGCTCTTGAAGGGACCGAACATCTGGGCTGTCTTCCAGGTTCCACACCGATTGCAGTAGGGGCGACTGCGAATCGTAATGCCCATCACAATCGGTATCACGGCAAGGATGAGCAGTTCAGAAAACCGATAGACGATCGAGCCGATTGTGCCCAGTGAGATTGACGACGAGCCGTCGCCAAAGTGGAATTGAAGCGGTTGATCGAAGGCGTAGGCAACATAGCGAGGAAACGTATTGGCCTGCATTCGCTCCAGAAGATCCGGATTGCTTTGTAAGTGTGCGAAGGCCTCGCTCGTCGGTCCGCTCTGATCATCGCGTGTTGTAAACGCTTCGTAGTTCTGGGCGACGGTCCAGTAAATCTCGGCCTTCGGACCCAGTGAGGAATCGAGTTGGTTCTGCGAGACGAAGAATTCCACGGCGTAGGCAACTGTCAGCGAAAAGATCGCGGCCAGAACACTCGCAGTCATGATGCTGCCGATATCTCGCACTCCAAAGATGTGCAGAAACTTCAGCATCACACTTCCGTGCAAAATGCCGACTGCAATTGGTGCAACCAGGAGGATCCAGAGGAATGCGTGGATCAGCCCGAACACAATCCCTGTGAGAAATGCCGTGACGAGCATCAGACCACAGAGCAGGAGAAATCCCTGGAACTCGAAACTCGATTCGACCTGAAACGATCTGACCGGGAAGTTTCCGAGGAGCCGTGGGGAAGCCTCCGCAGAGGAGGGGGAACGAGAAATGCCGGAGTTCGACGACGATGAGGCAGTGGACATGATGTGCCAGCCTGGTCTATGTAAGAAATCAGCGGGAACGCGCCTGAATGGTGTTGGCGGGCGCATCGTAGGTGGCCCGTGGCAGCCGGGCAAATCGATCGGTGAAGATCTGATGAATACGGTTTGAGGTTCGTATTCACACCGTGTCGAGCGGCTGCGAAGCAAGACATTTCGCGTCGTGAGAATGGTGGGAATCAGTCGGACAAACTCTCAGCCGCGGTCTCTCCAAACGTGTTGCAGGCGGAGTGGACGCGACAGCCGACGGCTTCGGCGTCTCGATCGATTTGAATGGTCGTGTGCCGAATGTTGAACTCGTTGTGAAGGAGCCGCGAGATGTTCTTCAGGTAATCCGCGTCGCCCTCTGAATCAGGTCGAATCACATGCGCGGTGAGAGCGATATTGGTCGTGCTCATCGCCCAGACATGCAAATCGTGAACCTCGATGACACCGGGATCACTCTGCAGCGCGGCAGCGACAGCATTTAGATCGATCGATTGCGGCACCGCCTGCATCGCCATGTTGACGGATTCGATCAGCAGCCCCCAGGTGCCCCATAAAATCAGTCCGGCGATGAGCAGGCTCAGGATCGGGTCGACCAGAGTCCAGCCGGTGTAGTAGATCACAATTCCACCAATCACAACGCCGAGAGAAACGCCGGTATCAGCGGCCATGTGCAGAAACGCTCCGCGGATATTCAGGTCGTGATCGTGGTAGTGTTTCTGCACGAACAGCAGTGTGGTGACCAGATTCACCACGACCCCGACGCTGGCGACCGCAATAACGGTCATGCTGTCCGGAACGGACGGTTCCTGAAAGCGGCCAATCGCTTCCCAGACAATTCCTCCCGTCGCCATCAGGAGGATGAGAGCATTAAACAGAGCGGCGAGAATGGTCGCCGACTGATACCCGTAGGTTCGCTTTGAACTTGGGGGAATCTGAGAAAGCGCGTGCCCGCTCCAGGCCAGGAGCAGACCGAGAACGTCGCCCAGGTTATGGCCCGCATCGGAGAGCAGGGCCAGCGAACCGATCTGGAACCCGAACGCCGCTTCAACGATCACATAAAAGACGTTGAGCGAGACACCCCACCGGAAAGCTCGATTGTAATGAAAGTGGTGGGCGTGATCGTGCATGACCGGTGAACTCCTGAAGAATGCGTGGCAGGTCCGGCCAGTGTATCACTTCAGGCGAATCGATCGAGTGCAATCAGTAGTCGTAATGTCCCAGTTCTGCCGCGATGATCTCCCGCGACAGAAGGCGTCGGGCACGGCTCAGTTTCTCCGCACCATAGTTGATGACGAGATCTTCCTTCAGACCGGACAGGACGACCTTTTGCTCGCCGCGATCGTGATTGAGAAGCAGCAGTCGATTCATATCCAGATCGTTCCTCAACAGCAGTGTGTTCCCCGTTGCCGGATCAAGCACTTCCAGAAGCAGTGTCCGGTTCTGATCTCCCGGCCGTTTCTGATGGGTCGCACAAAGCAGAATAAACGGAAGCTGTTCCCCCTGATCCTCGACGACTGAGCGATGAGACAGGACTCGAGTCCACTCCAGTTCATTCGTTCGCGTATCGACAGCCAGAACCTGCCCGTTGATATGCGTCAGATCCCAGGGAGCGTCGGTGAAGCGGCTGGTGTAGCCGTCCGTTTCATCGATCCGCTGCGTCTGATACAGATTGACCAGATAACGCGTTCCGCAACGCACGACTCGCAGATAGTTCGCCTGATCGAAGTCGTTGTCGAGGACCAGGTCGACGACCATCTTCGCTTCGCCAGGACGGAAGATCTTGAGATGACGGTTGTCGATCAGCAGCGTGATCTCTTCATCCGAGGTGTGATACAGATCATGAGCTCCGAACGGCTGGTCGAGCAGAAGTTCTTCTTTCTTCGGATCCCACAGCCGCAGCGATCGCTGATGCGGCGATTCGGCGGAGACAGCCAGGTAGAGCATGCACCGACCGAATGCCTGTCGCGTCCGCTGGACGTGATACGGCGGGTGCTCAAGCTGCATTTCCCGCAGCACTTCTCCGGTGCGGGTTGCCAGCAGGGTGTAAGTGTTCTGATCCGGATGGAAGTAGGCCAGAACGTCCTTGTCCCCGATCAGTCCGGTATTCCGGTCGGCCCAGAGTCCTCCCTGCGGATTCAAATCGGTCCGCTTCCAGAGCAGCCGTCCGTTTTCCGGATCGATGCAGGTCACTGCCCGCGAGGTCTGGACGATGCAGAATCCTTCGCCGACCGGACCGAGTTCCACACGATGTTTGCGATCTCCGCAGCGATGCTGCCGCGGTGAGGTGTACTTGGCGAGCCCAGCCGCGTCGTAGGTACAGTCCGGCGAGCGGTTGGCCAGAATCGAGCAATGGTTGGCGACCCCGCGTTCCCAGATCGGCTTCCCTTCGAGCAGCGAGATGCCGTAAAGGCGACCTTCTGCGATGACTGGCAGGAGGTGTCCGATCTGCTTCGAGCTTCCATTTCCCAGATTGACGCGGGAGCCTGGCAATACAAACTGACAGCGGATTCGACCGGTCTGCTTATCGAGGAACATTACGTGCTGTTCTTCGTGGGACCCTTGACCCGATTCGCTTCCGTTCTGGATGGCTGCCAGAAGTTCGGACGACTCGGCATCGAGCTTTTCCCGCTCGTACGTTCGGTGCGCCATGAGCCATCCCTGCTGCGTGTTTTCGTGCAGCAGTCGCGACTTCATGAAGGGAGCTTCGTGAAGGAGCGGATATGATGGTTCGTTGGCAATGGAAACAGTGCGGACAGGAGCCTGGGGGCCGGTCGCCTGCTGGTAAGCACGCCATGTGGGGTGATGGCGATCGAAGTGGACCATGAAGTTCTGATCGGCAGAAACAACGCTGAGTTGTTCCGGATCGGGTGTCGCATGACCGAGTAATTTCAGGAAGTGACTGTCTGCACTCTCTGCATTGAACAGCTCCGGCTGCCAGTTCAATTGTGTGTGACGCTTCATTCTGTCCATCGAATCGGACAGTTCCGCCAGATTCGCCGCGGCCAGAGTGTGGCAATCAAGCTTCGAGTAAAGTGAAACCAGACTCTGCAGGGCATAGTGCCGCGTGGCCGGCAGGCAGGACTTTTTCATACTCAGCAGGATCAGTTCGGCTCGCTGGTATGCTCCTTCCATCGCGGCCCGTTCGGCCAGTTCTCGTGCGACCTGATCGCGCAGGGCGTGAATCTCATTGGAATCGGATTCGGTCCAGCTCTCCTCGCCATCCGAGCACTCGGCGACGAGCAGGTTGCCATGGTCGAAATCATCGGACAACAGTTCGAGAAACGTCTCGAGTTGCGGCACGCTCAACAGCCCCAGTTCAGACAGACGATCCTCCCGAATCTCGGCAATCAGTTTCTTTCGTTCTTCGCGGGACAGTTCTCCCAGCAGCTGACTGTAGATCCCCGGGATCCAACTGGTTGAAGTGGTGACATGACCCGGATGACCATTGGCCGGGATCGCGATATGCAGGCCGATCTCGGCGAAGCGATCCGTCGCCTGCCAGAGGGCCGCCGTGTCCCGGGCGACAATCAGGTGTTCGATCTCTTTGACCAGGAAACGAGCCTGCTGCTCTTCGTTCTCAACGAGGCTTTCGATCTCCTTCAAAAGTTCCACATTTGTCGTCTGGCTGGCGAGGCGGCGGTCTTCTTCGAGCTTCTGATACAGCAGTTCCCGGTACAGATCGATGGTCGTCCGCCGTGTGTTCGAGTCGACGATCGCGAGCTGCATTGCCTTGCGAAGATGTGAGCCAGCTTCATCGGTGCGTCCCATGATGACTTCGGCTTCGGCCAGCATCTGCAGTTGAGCTTCGTTGAGGGGAGTGGTGTCGGCAATCTCAGCCAGTTCGTTAATCACTGCTCCCGCCTGACGAAAGGCGACGACACGGTCGATGCCCACGGAAACGATCAGGTCGCGGTAAGCCATCAGGTTGCCGAGAGGGAACTGATATCGATCGGTCGAAGGTTGCGTTTCGACGTTGATCAGCCGTCCGTCCTGGGACCGCAGGTCGTAACCGACCGGCCGCCCCGTGTTGATGTTCAAGGCGATGATCTGTCCCGACCGGCCCGAACGACTTGAAGCGCCGGAGTTCTGGGGAGTTGCGGGAAGAATCGATCGTTCGTCGGCGACTGGCAACAGGAAGACTTCTCCCACCTGAATGCCGTGACCGCAGACCAGACCGGTTTGCGTTTCCCAAATGTTCTCACCAGTCTCGGGATCCACGGCACGGCAACTGTGATTGCCGACAACGAGCAGGATTTCATTCCCGTCGGCGTTGTGGGCCGATGAATCCAGCGAGATGCTGGCCAGATATTCGGCTCCTTTTCGCGGAATCGACCAGAGAGGTTCGCCGGTGCGGATATCGCAACATTGAATCGACTGCGAACGATCGGGAAGAACGATCACCTGGTGTCCGCACACAACCGGATAATTAAACGCACCCGGGTGCGAGTGTCGTGTCGACTGAGAATAGGTCCAGCGTCCCGAAGCCTGACGGCTGTCGGAATCGGCATAGCAGATTGTCCAGGCCAGCGTGCCAAGATCTGCACGAAGGGCGATGAGCTGGCCGTTGCAGTTATCGCAGAGGATCATCCCGTTGCTGCAGATCAACGGAATGGCCTGATTGGCCCGAACGACATCGTTCGCCAGGGGGCGATCGACATAGCTGATCGACTGCGTCCAGATCAGTTGACCGGTTTCCGACTCCAGCGCGGAGACGAAGATTTGACTGTCGAACTCGCTCGCAACATAGGCAATGGTTCCGGCGATCGTGGGCGAGCCGAAGAAGAAGTGGCCCGATAACTCGTGACGTTCGGCGGACGGCTTTCCGTCGGCGTGCGTGAGCAAGCCTCGATAGTCGATCGACCATTCCGGAACCGGGGCGTCGGTCGACTCTGTTTGCGGAGCAAGTTCCAGGGCGACGAGCCGGTTCGTGAGGACCGCCAGATCCTCCGCATCCGGATGAGCTGGGCTGCACTCATCAAGCGAAGGATAGGCGGCTGTCCGATTGAACACAGGGTTGGGACGTCGCTGAATATCTTCGATCGCGAAGATCCGCTCGCCGTCCGTCGACAGCCGGCTGATCACGGAGTTGGACAGGTGAAGTCGTTCCAGTCCTGGGTGACTGGTCGTGATTCCCGTGTAGGGATCGACCTGCTGCTCGTACACGACTGACAATGGGCTCTGGCTGGCATATTGCCATAATAGCTGTTCTGGGGCTGTGCCCGATCGGGCCGGCAATCGATACGCCCGGATCACGTCCAGGTCACGGAAGACAAGCACATCCTCCGCACACACAGCGAACAGAGACGTGATCTCCGGTTGCAATTGCTCGCTTCGCTGAGCCGACCAGTCCTCGAGGGCTCCGCGGAACGTTTGCGTATCAGCAACCGGATTTGCTGCAAATGCGAGCCGGGGAATCTGCCATTCCACTTCCGACATGGGCGAGGAATGCGTTCGCGAAACGCCGGCAGTTAACTGACGTCCATGGTGCCAATCGCTATTATCGCGACTTATGCTGAACTGGTAGTTCGCCAGCTCAGTCCGCATTGTTCCCAAGGCGGCCGGGCGTCCGAAGGTCGTATCCGAGAGCAATGACTGAAGTTCAGGGGCGTTGAACGTCGCGGCTGCCACGTGAGCGCGATTGAAGAACGCTTCCGGCAGCTGACGGGCATGACGACGCGACTGTAGCAGTTCGGTCATGCCGCGAATCGATTGCTCAAGTTCGCCATGATCCCATGTGCTGCTGATCAGTTTCAGCATCGCCGTCCGTCCCGCATCAGTCTCGATGTAGCAGCGGGCCACGTGGCGACAGCTGTTGGTATCGCTGAGATCGAGCAGAGATTGAGCCTTCGAACCATAGAGCTGTTCGTAGACCGGCCAGAGTCCCGAATGACGGTTGAAAACCTCGCTTGAGAGCTGACGAATTGTGCGAATCTGATGCTCGCCGGTCCACTCGAAGGAATCGTTGGGTTGATCCATCAGTTGCTGATAGATCCCGGCGGCTTCAACCCATTGCTGTTCGTCGGCCAGTGCTTCGAACCGTTTGAGCAGTACGGCCAGATCCGGTCGACGCAGCAGGGTCTGATTGACGACCCGTTCGCGTCGAAAATCGCTGTCGGCTTCGTAGAACGGAGAATCTTCGGCAACAACCGAGGTTGCGCCGGTTGCGATCGCGAGAACTGCAAGAAGGGAGCGGGCAGCTTGAACGTGTTTCGCGGTCTTCGGAGAAGTGGCTGGCCCGGGGCGGTGTGCGTTTCTGCGAGGCAGACCTGATGTCTGCATGCGGCGAAACCTCGCCATGCTGCGTAATCGCTGCATTGTCTTCTCCTCATGAGAATGACCAGGAAATCGTTTCCTGGAGCGTCTTGCCCCGGGGTGAGTCGGATTTCCTGCCCGAGAGAAAAGCGTGTTCCAGGACTCGCTTTCTCCTCAGCCAGATCAGTCCGACAAACACGGCACGTTGTAATTCTCGAGGTGCGAAGCAAAAGCCATGCCTAATAAGTTTGCGGTAAACACCGCGAAACTTCGTCGCAGGCTGGCGATCATGCGGCGAGAGAATGGACCCTCGTCGGCAACCGGCGGCGTGATGCACGCAGTCGGCGATCGTTCAGCTTGTAGATGCCTTCCTCCTAATGAGTTAGGGCATCCAGTTCTCTTCAGTTCGGAAGGGAAATCCTTGCTCCGGCAAGCAATTTCCCCATCAGTCATCTGCGGTTGTCTGTCCGCATCCGACCGAAATGAAAATGGCGACGTCGTCTGTGTCAGGCATTCATGTTGAAAAAGTATGCAGCCAGCCGCTGTACAGGCGGCTGGAATTGTCTCTTCGCAAGTTGCTGGGAGGAATTCGCTGTTTCAGAGCAGAAATCAGCCTTTCGAGGCGATTCTCCTGCTGAGTTTTCCGTGGGATTCCTCAACTTTCTCTGGCAATCGGTCGATTCGGTCAACAGATTGCGACGCTGTGCACAAGGCACCATCTCCTGTTATCGGTCATCCGCGAGATGCGGATTTAACAGAAAATTCAGTTTCTTCCTAGAGGGAAATCTGAGTTTGGCGAATCCACGACAACAAACTCGATTTTGTATCAAGAACTTGTGCTCGATTCAGAGCAGTGTTGCTCAATCTCAGGGCATGTCTCGCGGTCGCGAAAAACCACGCAGTCGAACTGCGCAGGCGAAGCGGTGAAACACGAGTCCGATCGAATCGCCCTCGCAGGCGGTTTCAAATCGGTTAAACTCAGGTTACTGCTCGCGTCGAAGCCTACTGGAACTGACTTCCAGGTGCAGGCGTTACTGGCGGAAGATCTGAGTTTGACCTAAGAGATGCTCACTGAAGGATGGATCGGATGAAGCTGGGAATTCTGTCGTGCAGCCCGAACTGTTACAGCACCCGACGACTTCGGGAAGCAGCCGAGTATCGAGGACATAAGGTCAAGGTGCTTAATACGCTGCGGTTCAGCATCGACGTCGCCCAGGGCGATCCCGACCTCTACTATCGGGGCAAGCCGCTGAGTGACTACGACGCCGTGCTGCCGCGAATCGGCAATTCGATCACGTACTTTGGCACCGCGGTCGTACGTCAGTTCGAGCAGATGGATGTCTTCTGTGCGAATTCGTCCAACGGAATCGCGAATTCGCGGGACAAGCTTCGAAGTCTGCAGATCCTCAGCCGGCACCACATTGGCATCCCGGAAACGACGTTCGTGCGGGATCGTTCCGATGTCATTCCCGCGATTGAACGGATCGGCGGGGCTCCGGTCATCATCAAATTGCTGGAAGGGACGCAGGGTGTTGGGGTAATCCTGGCCGACACCGTGAAAGTCGCTGAAGCGATCATCGAGACGCTGCAAAGTGCCCGCCAGAACGTTCTGGTGCAGAAGTTCGTCAAAGAAAGTAAGGGGCGGGACATCCGGGCCTTTGTGGTTGGCGATCGCGTCGTCGGAGCGATGCGGCGGATTGCGCAAGGGACCGAGTTCCGCAGCAACGTGCATCGGGGTGGTAAGACCGAAGCGGTTAATCTGGATGAGAAGTACCGCGAGACCGCAGTTCGCGCCGCTCAGATCATGGGACTGCGAGTTGCCGGTGTCGACATGCTCGAAGGCGCAGACGGCCCCCAGATCATGGAGATCAACTCTTCGCCCGGGCTCGAAGGGATTGAAGGAGCGACCGATCTCGATATTGCCGGTGCGGTGGTGGACTACATGGCGGCCGAGGTTTCATTTCCCGATCTCGATATCCGACAGCGGCTCACCGTCAGTCGTGGCTATGGGGTCGCGGAGCTGTCAATTCGGGACGGTTCGGAGATTGTCGGTAAGACGATTTTGGAATCGGGACTGCGGGAGCGGGACATCAACGTGCTCACTCTCAATCGGGGAACGACTATTATTCCCAACCCGAAATCGAGCCGCGTTCTGGAGCCTGGCGATCGGCTGCTCTGCTTTGGAAAACAGGAAGCGATGCGGGACCTTGTGCCGGAACGAACGCGAAAAGCTCGACGTCCGAAGGTCAAGAAGCTACCGGAGCAGGAGTCACATGAGTAAATTTGTTTCTAAGCAGTAACAGGGAGACTTCCTAAAAACAGGTCGGAACAAATGGAAAGCGACGGCACGCCGGACGAGAAGCCTCGATTGAAGAAACGCTCGCCACATGTCTGGGGCGACGTCGAGGTCGAACCGGGACAGTCGGTCGAAGTGTCGCTCGTCGTCGCGGAAAGCTACAGCAGCCTGTCCATTCCGATTCCGGTGATTATTCAGCGAGGGCTGGAAGACGGTCCGACGGTTTTTGTAACCGCGGCTCTGCACGGCGATGAGATTAACGGCACGGGAGCCATCCGCGAACTCGTCAGCCATCGTCCGATGAATTTGCTCCGGGGCACTCTGATTCTTGTGCCGGTGGTCAACATTCTCGGCTTCGATCGTCACTCGCGTTATCTGCCCGACCGGCGAGATTTGAATCGCTGTTTTCCAGGGTCGATGGAGGGCAGCCTCGCGGCTCGTATGGCCCGAATGGTTTACGATGAGATCATCGGGCGTTCCGATTACGGCATCGACCTGCATACCGCGGCCGTTCGTCGAACGAACTTTCCCAATGTCCGCGCCGACATGACCAACCCCGAGGTCGCCCGACTTGCCAAGGCGTTCGGCTGCGAGATTATTCTCAGCGGGGTCGGGCCGGAAGGTTCGCTGCGAAGAGAAGCGACCGAAGCCGGCTGCCCGACCATCATTCTAGAAGCCGGCGAAGTCTGGAAAGTGGAACCGGGTGTCGTGGAGTATGCCATCAACGGAATCCACGCAGTCCTGGCAGAACTCCGCATGGTGGAAGGCGAGGTCGTCCAGCCGCCGTTTCAGGTGACCATTCATCGAACGAAGTGGGTGCGGGCCTCTCGGGGCGGGTTCTTGCATTTTCACGTGCGCCCGGGGGATCTGGTTCGGCGAGGCACGGCCCTTGCCACGAACTCGAGTATCACCGGCGTGGAGAACAACGTCCTGATTTCTCCCGCCAAGGCGATCGTTCTCGGTATGACGACGCTTCCCGCCATCGCCCCGGGCGATCCAATCTGTCATCTCGGTCTGATTCCGAAGCGGCACAAAGAGCTGGAGAAGATCCAAGCGTCGCTCACGGTGGAAGACTTGCATGGTCGAGTCCTTGAACATCTCTCGACCAACATCCGAGTGACCGACAGACTCGAGCCCGATTCAGAAGAGAGCGAAACAGCTGCTCCAGAAGAAACGAAGGAACCATGACGCGACTGGCTTTGCTTCGCAAACGGTTGATGAGGAACAACCGGAGACTCCGTTTTCGGCGGCCGAACGTAGGGGCTCGTCCCGGCGTGCTCGTCTTCTCGGACGAAGCGACCGAAACGCAGGTCAATTCGATTTGTTATTCCCCGGAGATGCTGCGGCACAATCCAGACGATCTGGAAGACCTCGTCGCCAATAAGGATGTTCTCTGTTGGATCGACGTCCAGGGGCTGAAGAGTGAGGCCGAGATCAAGCGGATCGCAAAACTCGCTTCGATCCCCGATCTGATGCTCGAAGATATCGTCAACGTCCCTCAACGCAGCCGGAGTGATTCAGTCGATGGGCGTCTGCTGATCGTGACCCGAATGGTGCGTCCTGATAAAGCGGGGGCGATGTTGGTTGAGCAGGTCAGCATCTACGTGCACGAGAATGTGGTCGTGACCTTTCAGGAAGAGGAGGGCGATGTCTTTTCGCCGATTCGTCAGCGATTCCACAACGCCAGAGGACCGCTGCGAAACGGGAAGGCCGATTTTCTCGCTTACACATTGCTGGCCACGATTGTTGATGCCTATTTCCCGTTGCTCGAGCATATGGCCGATCGACTGCAGATTCTGGAACACTACGCCCTGATGCGACCGAGTTCCGGCCTGCTGCGTCATCTGGTTTCTGCTCGCAACGATGCCCTGAGACTGCACCGGGCGGTCAAGCCGCAGAAGGAGCTGATGATCGGATTGCTGCGCGACAAGACCAGCCTGCTGAGCGAAGAAGTGCGGATGTACCTGAGCGACTCGCACGACCACACGATCCAGGCCGCGGATGTCACCGATACGCTTCGGGAGATGTCCATCAACCTGCTCAATCTCTACATGTCGTCCATGGCCAATCACACCAACGACAAAATGAAGGTGTTGACCATCATGGCCAGTATTTTCATTCCGCTGACGTTCATTGCCGGAGTCTACGGGATGAACTTCGATTACATGCCCGAGCTGCATGTCGTCTGGGGCTACCCGGCCGTGTGGATTGTCATGGCGGTGACTGCACTGGCGCTGATGATCTACTTCTACCGCAAAGGCTGGATCACCGATCACAATCGAGATTTGGACCAGAC
This sequence comes from Planctomycetaceae bacterium, assembly GCA_017795105.1. GTDB lineage: Bacteria > Planctomycetota > Planctomycetia > Planctomycetales > Planctomycetaceae > Rubinisphaera. The sequence goes on along the minus strand of CP051247.1, from coordinate 1,106,238 downwards.
GCTCCGCGAGCATTTCGCCGAACTCGAATCCCGCCATTCTGTGAAATAGAACCAGCTTTTCATCGAGGTCTGGTATGACAGCAGCACCATCTCCGAAACGACTTCCGCCGCCCGCAACGCCTCCGCCGTCGATCGGCCAGCGAATGTTCCGGCGGTTCATTGCCGGCGTTTTGTTTGTTCTCCCGGCAGTGGTCACGATCGCAGTCGTTTACCAGATTTATCTGCTGGTCAGTCACTGGATCATCGAGCCTGTCGCAATGCTGATCATCCCGCCGCGGCTGGAGAACCAGTACTGGCAGGCGATCGAAGCGTATATCACGCCGCCGCTTTCATTGCTGGTCGTCCTTGGCGTCCTGTATCTGGCCGGCTATCTGTTCCAGACGCGAATTCGGACCTGGCTGAACTGGCTCTTTTCGCATGTCCCCGGCGTCTCGACGATCTACAAGGCGATTCTCGATGTCGTCTACGCCTATCAGGGCCCGGAAGGGCTCAAGAAGATCGATGAGGTCGTGCTCGTCCCCTTTCCGAGTGACAAGGCCCGCATGGCGGGGTATCTGATGTCGCGAACGAAAGATGCGGCAACTGGCGAAGAACTCTGCTGCGTTTACATCCCCCTGTCGCTGTTTCCGCCGGCTGGCTACACGCTGATTTACCGAGCCGAAGATATTATCGTGACCGACTGGGATGCAGCAGATGGCTGGAAGATTCTACTCTCCGCGGGTCTCACGCTCCCCGAACAGATTCCGTTCCAGCTGAACCGCACGACCGATTAATGCTCCTGACGCCCGAGGCCGGCGATTCTACTTCCCCAATCCGGTGTCGGTTGTTAAGTTATCGGTCGAAATAACGCATCCGGGCAGGGAGGGACGATGTGTTTCTAACGTGTTCCATTCGGCGCAAGCTGTTTGTGCAGTTTGGCTTAGTGTTTTCAATGCTGTTGCTGATGGCCATTGCGTCCATCGTTGGGCTGGTTTCGTATCGGGACGTCGTTTCCGATCTCCAGTACAGCATCAACGATGCGCCGCGGAAAGCCGAGCTGATCGCCGCCATCGACATTCTGTTCCAGCCGCTGCTGCTGCATCCGCCTCAAACCGGCTTCGATCCTGCCGCGTTTGCACAAACTCAGCACAGCCAGTTCGGGACCGCGTTGCGACGTTCCAAGGTCGCCGTTCGCGATTTCCTCAGTCGTCTCGACACATTGCCGGATCAGTCCTCGATCCAAATCGACGATTACTCTCTGCTGCGACAACGGGTCGTCAATACGGTGCAGTACCTCGATGAAGAGTACGAGCGTGGCCGAATGATCGATCCGCGGCAGCGAGCCGATGCCGTGAACTGTTGCCTGCAGCAGTTGAATGCTCTGAACCAGTTTATCAGCAACGTGCCGGATCCATTCGACATCTTCCTGCCACGACTGGCGGAAGCTGAGAAGAATCTGCAGATGTGCCTGAACATCGTCGTGGTCTCCAGCGTGATCGCGCTGTTACTCTTCCTCTGCGTTGTCGGCAGCAGTAACCACTGGATTTTCGAGCCAATTAAGACGCTGCATCGGGCGGCGAAGCGGGTTGCCAATGGCGACTTCCAGTATCGGGCCGAACTCAATACCAAAGACGAAATGAACGAACTGGCCGACGTCTTCAATCAGGTCACCGCTCAGTTCTACGAAATCAATCAGGACCTCGATCGCAAGGTCCGCGAAAAGACCAAGGCTTTGGTCCGCTCAGAACGGCTGGCCGGTGTCGGTTTTCTCGCTTCTGGAGTCGCTCACGAAATCAACAATCCGCTGCACGTGATCTCGACGATCTCAGAATCGCTCGAAATGCAGGCGGAGACTGTTCTGGCGGGCTGCGAATGTGCTGACCGGGAGATGTTCACCAAGTATCTCTCGATGATTCAGACCGAAGCCTTCCGCTGCCAGGGAATCACCGAGAAGCTCCTGAGCTTCGCTCGCGGTCAGGAAACGCCGCGGGCAATGACCGACCTGACCGAACTCAGCAAAGACGTCGTTAGCATGGTGTCGCATCTCAGCAAGTTCCGTGATCGCCACATTGAGATCCTGACTGATGAAGCGGTCTATGCGGAAGTTAACGCCGGCGAGATGAAACAGGTCGTGCTCAATCTCGTCTCCAATGCGCTCGAAGCAACCGAGAGCGGCGGTCGGCTCGATATCGAACTGATGTCGCTGGGCGATGAAGTCCAGCTAATTTTCCGCGACGATGGTTGCGGCATGTCCGCTGAAGTACAGGACCAGCTGTTCGATCCGTTCTTCACCCAGCGAAAAGGGGGCGGCGGAACAGGTCTCGGACTTTCGATCACGCTGCGGATCATCGACGACCACGATGGCTCGATCGAGGTTTCCAGCGACGGACCCGGCAAGGGAAGCACCTTCCGGATTAAGCTGCCGAAATCAGCGACTTCGGGAGCGGCTGGCGAAGAATCGTATATCTCCAACGATCAGACTTCGAGTTATTACGCCGCCTGATCGCAGACGAGGAATAACGCGGTCATGCAGGACGAAGCGTCGTACATCTGCGATTCCTGTGGAGAAGAGATCGTGGTCCCGATCGATCTCGCGGCTGGCTCGCATCAGCAGTACGTCGAAGACTGCCCGGTCTGCTGCCATCCCAACGTCGTCCACGTCGAAGTGCTCGACGCGGAGACGATTCATGTCTGGGCGGAACCCGAGACCGAATAGGACATCGCTCAGAAGCCGGCGAGATCGTCGTCGTCCAGACTGTAGTCCGGCTCGACGGGATCATGGCGAGCGGTCGCGGAATCGATTGGCGTGCCCAGCACTTCATCGGGCCGGGGCACATAATCTTCGTCCAGGTAGAAGCCGGATCCGACTTCAGTACACAAGCCGAAGACCGAGTTGGCGATCTTGGTTTCGACATCGTCTTCACAATCCGACGATCCAGCCGCAGCTGGGGTCGTGGATGTCTCGAACTGGTCGAGCTGACCGAGACGCCGTGCATCCATCAGAGCATAGCGGTCGAACACCGCCTCTGCCTCGCACGGTTCCGATACCTCTTCCGTTTCAGCGACCGGAGCGACCGTAGCCTCACACGGATCATCGGCTTCAGTTTCAGCAATCTCAGCCGGGACGCCCCGCTGCTCCTCGAAAGAAGCCTCGTATTCGAGCTCGGCCATTTCCGACTCGATGTCCCAGTTCTTATCGAACGGACAAACGAGACTGGAATCTTCGGCTGCAGGGAGCTCGTCGACCTCAGCCTGTCCGATCGAGCATTCCAGCTCCGCGGTAGCCGGAGCTTCAACGTCGATGGACTCTTCGACAGCGTTCGGCTGCTCGCTGGCCTGGCGTTCTTCCTGCTCAGCTCGCAGTTCCATTTCCAGCGTCGAGAGTTCGAAGTCGCTCGTGCTTTCATCAAACGGCACGTCGTCGATTTCGATCTCGATCTCCAAGACTTCGAGGTCGTCTTCGACCTCTTCGACGGCTTCGGTCATCAGCGGAGGCTGCTTGGCGACCGGTTCAACGGTTTCTGTTTCTATTGGAGCTGTCTCTACGGGAGCGCCCACTTCGAAGCTGGTAGCCGCTTCGGTTTCGGTCACGACATCCTCGTGAACTTCGCTGTCGCCGCCGATCTCGATCGAGTCCGACACACCCTGTTCAACAACGGTTTCGTTCGTCGTGGGAATATTCCAGTGCAGCGGCAGTTTCTGCAGTTCAGAAAGGGCTCGCTGAACGTGAGTCACACTGACGCGGTTCGCTTTGCCTTCAAAGGCCAGCATGCAGGCATGGTCACAGAGCTGATTCAGGCAACGAGGGTTTCCGTCGGCGGCGTAGACGATCAGTTCCAGAGCAGCTTCATCGAACATCTCCAGCAACTCACCGCCACATTCCTGGACGCGGGTGAGAATGAACTCGACCGATTCTTTCTGAGTCAACTCGTCCAGACAGACATGGGCTTCCAGCTTGTGATTGATCGCCTGCAGACTGCGTCGGGCCAGAACCTCTTCCAGGACCGGCTGGCCGGAAAGAACGACCCGGAAGACCGAACGCGACTGATAGATAAAGTTTGTGAGCGATCGGAGCTCTTCCAGAATGTGCTCTTTGAGCATGTGAGCTTCATCGACGATGAGCGCGATTCCCGTGCGGTACATCGCCAGATCCCGACCATGCGATACCAGTTCGAGCCGCAGTTCCTGCTCGGTCATCCGCCGATAAGGTCGCTTCAGTTCAAACAGGATCGCCTGCAGCAGAGAGCTCCGTGTCGGGAAACTGGCGTTCAACAGCAGAACGGGCAGGGGATCGTCAGCAAGCTTCTCCGCCAGTGTCTTACAGAGAAGCGTTTTGCCCGTGCCGGCGGCGCCGGTCATCAGTCCAATCCCGACGCCCTGACGCACGGTCAGATCGAGAGTGTTCAGCGCATGCACGAATGATTCGGAGTAATAGGCGAATCGTGGATCGGGGACCGAGGAGAAGGGGCGGCCCTTCAAATGAAAATGTGTCTCGTACATTCGCCGAACATCCCTGTTACCAGCGTGTCACTGATGAGAATAAACCATCGGAAAGCGCCTTAGCCCGCGGCGTCCGAATCCGCATGAGCGGAAATTGCCGTCGCCTCCCAGGTTGCCCAACATCCCTGTTGCGTGCGCCTGCAAGTCGACGATATCGTCAGAATCGGCATAATTTGCCAAAAGCTTGAATGCCTCTATCGTGTTGGCGGACATATCCACTCACTGGGATTCGTTACTTCGCGGCCTCCTGATGGATATAATTCCACTCCCCTGAACTTTTCCGACCGATGTCGGATTTCAGAGGACCTGTCCCGGAACTGGTATGCGTTATGCACCTTGGAAAAGACTTCAATCCGGGAACATTTTTGACAGCGCCGCATAAGGTCTCTGAGACTTTGACAGAACAAACTGAATTCACTTCTCGTGTGACGTCCAACCTCGATGCCATCCGCTTGGTCTTCGGGCTTCAGGACATCAATCTCCGCAAGATTCAGAACATTTTACCGGTTCGGGTCGTTTCGGTTGAGAACGAGATCCGGATCACCGGGCACACGGAAAAGGCCGTGGAAGAGGCCAGGCAGGTGTTTGAGGAACTCTGCCAGATTGCCAGTCGCCGCCGGGAGATTTCCGATCGGGATCTCGATCGGGTGCTCGCTCCGGTCACGCCCATCGCGCAAGTCACGGAGGACGATGAACCTCTGGGCGAACTGCAGATTCGTCCGGCCGGGATCGTTTCGCCCAAAACGCAGGGGCAGGCCCGGTATATGAACGCCATTCGGGACAACGATCTGGTGTTTTGCAGCGGTCCGGCTGGGTCGGGAAAAACCTATCTGGCCGTCGCTCTGGCGCTGGAAGCATTGAAAGCCGAGCAGGTCCGCAAGCTCGTTCTTGTGCGTCCAGCCGTTGAAGCGGGAGAGAAACTTGGATTTCTGCCGGGGGATCTGCTGGCTAAGGTGAACCCCTTTTTACGTCCGTTGCTTGACGCTCTTCGCGATATGCTGGACTATGATCAGGTCCAGAGATATATGGAACACGATGTCATCGAGATCGTTCCGCTGGCTTTCATGCGGGGACGTACTCTCAACGAGACATTCATGATTCTGGACGAAGCCCAGAATACGACCGTGACCCAGATGAAGATGTTTTTGACGCGGATGGGAACCGGTTCTAAGATTGTCGTCACGGGAGACCAGACGCAGAATGACTTGCCCCCCCACGTGACCTCGGGACTCAACGATGCCATGAAAAGGCTGCGAGGAATTCCGGGCACTGCAGCGGTCAGACTCGATGGTCGCGATATCGTGCGGCACCGCCTCGTTCGGGAAATCGTCAAAGCTTATGACATCGGCAGCTCGCCGAAACGTTCTTCGGAATGAAAGATTTCAGTCACTTCGCTAGAATAGCGCCGCAGCACACGTCGACGCCTGACAGGCAGTGCATCGCCTGACAGCTCTGAATACTGTTCTCGAGTTTGTCTTCGCATGCCCGTATTGCGTGTGCCTGGTACCACATGAAAATCTTCACTTCTCACAAACGTTCCCGCGTCGCGAGGAAGTCCCCGCACCGGCCCGCGCACCATGTGGTCACGCAGTTCTTCTCGCTGAAGTACCACCGTGGGCGCCTGCTTCGGCTGATGATCGGCCTCGTCGGAGCGATCGCCATTGTGACCTCGCTGCAAAGCTGGGTTCACCCCTTTACCTATCGAATTGGCGATCGGTGTCCCGACGGCGTTGTTGCCCGGATGACCTTCCAGGTGACCAACAGCTTCGAGACCGCCCGGCTGGCCAAGGAACGGGAGCGGCTGGTTCCGCTCATCTTTCGGAATCAGCCCGAACCGCTCCGGATGGTCCCCCAGCAGCTGAAAGCCGCGCTGGGAGCGGTCGCCGAAGCCGAGACACTGGCCGATCTCAATCCGGAAGTCCGACAGGCGTTTGGCCTTATCCAGGCTCCCGCACCCGCAGAAACCACGCCCGGTCCGGCTCAACCGGAACAACCGGCAACCGATCAGTCTCAGGATGTCCGCTTCCGTTTCGAGCAGCTCAAGCAGGCGATCACTCCGCTGGATGCCCAGCAGTTTGACACGCACATTTCGAGTATCATCGACGAGTTTACCCGCTTTCTGCATCCGATCATCAAAACGGGGATTCTCGATCCCCGCGATCTGGAACGGCGGGAACTCTCGCTCGACTCCACGCTGGCCATTGTCGATGCTGATGTCGATCTGCCACGACCCAATCCGCTCGACAATACCGAAGTCTGGAATCCTGCGACCATTACCGATGTCTCGCTGAGCGACCTGCTGAATGATGCGGGGCTGCTGAGTCAGCGATGGTCGGACTATGCCCGGCTCGAACCGATTCGCCGCTCGCTCGAACGCTGGATGCGAAACACCGTTCGTCCCACGCTCGAATACGATCAGGCGATGACTCAGACCGCTCGGCGATGGGCTGGCCAGCAGGTCGAGCCGGTTTACGATCTCATTAACGAAGGGGACGAGCTGGTCCCGCCGGGAGAACTCGTCGACCAGAGCCGCCTGAACATTCTCCTGGCTGAATACGAAGCATTCCTCGATGTCTTCCCGGTGGAAGCCCGACTCGGGCGGCTGGCGATTGTCTTTCTGATGGTCTCGGTTCTGCTGCTGATTTCCAGCTGGTACTGGCGACGCTTTGAACCGGTCGTGGTCAACAGCTGGGCCCGACTCTCGGTTTATCTGGCCGTCATCGCGATTGCCGCCTTCGTGGGACGACTCAGTTCCTTCGATCCGGTGCGGGGAGAGATCGCCGTTGTCGTCGCGACGACGATGATCATCTCGATTGCCTATAACCAGCGGCTCGCCATCGTAACGGCGTTTCTGCTGAGTCTGCTTATCACCATGGCGACGCGGATCAACGTTTCTCAGTTCACCGTGATGCTCGCCGCGGCAACGGCAGCCGTGATCTGCCTTCAACGGGTTCAGTCCCGTTCGACGATCATCATTGCCGGTTTCGTTTCCGGACTGACAACCCTGATTGTCTCCTGGGGCATGACGGTCCTCATTTACCCGTCCGACTCGCCCTACATCTGGTTCGATCTGGTTCAGCTACAGCTTTGTCTGAAGTACGCCGGCTGGTGCGTGCTGGCCGGATTTATTCTGGCCGGAAGCCTGCCCTTTATTGAGTCGACATTCGGCGTGGTGACGGGAATCAGTCTGTTGGAAATGAGCGATCCATCCCATCCGCTGCTGCAGGAACTCGTTCGTAAAGCACCCGGGACGTACAACCACTCCATGGCCCTGGCCACTATTGCCGAGGCGGCTGCAAAGACGATTGGAGCCGATGGGCTGCTGGTTCGGGTTGGAGCCTATTTCCACGATGTCGGGAAGATTCCCAAGGCCGAGTACTTCATTGAGAACCGAGCCGCCGGGGCCGTCAATCGGCACGACACGCTTGCACCGGCAATGAGTACGCTGATCATCATCGGTCACGTGAAAGACGGTGTCGACCTGGCCGAGGAGTATCATCTGCCGCAGGTGTTGATCGACTTCATTGAGCAGCATCATGGCACCACTCTGGTGGAGTACTTTTACCACGCGGCCAACAAAAAGGCCGATGCCGATCCTGAACGCAGAAACGATGTCGAGGAAGCCGCCTTCCGATATCCCGGCCCCAAACCCCAGACTCGGGAAGCAGGCATCTTGATGCTCGCTGACTGTGTCGAGTCCGCCAGCCGCACGCTGAGTGAGCCGACTCCCGCCCGCATTCGGACGCTGGTGCATCAGCTCACGATGAAGCGTCTCCTCGACGGTCAGTTCGATGAATGTGCTCTGAAGCTGAGCGAGATTCATCAGATTGAAGAATCACTCATCAAGTCGCTCATCAGCATGCACCACGGCCGCATCGTCTATCCCGAGTCTCAAAAAGAGCAGAAGTCTGCCTGACGCGAGCCGATGGAAAAGCTTCATATCGAGATCATCGACGAGCAGGAGTTTGCCGCCGTCGACCACGATCAACTCCAGAGAGCGGGCCGCGTGACCCTCGATTTCCTTGGCGTCGAGCAGGCCGAACTGAGTGTGGTCCTGCTCGATAATCCGGCCATTCATGAATGGAACCGGAACACGCTTGAGCACGACTTCCCGACCGACGTCATCACCTTTCCGCTCAGCGAGCCGAACGAGCCGCTGGAAGGCGAACTGCTGATCTCCGTCGAAATGGCTGCCGACATGGCGGCTGAAATGGGCTGGTCGATGCAGGACGAATGCAAGCTCTACCTGATTCACGGCATCCTGCATCTGGTCGGCTACGATGACCTCGACCCCACCGACCAGAAACAGATGCGCGCCCGAGAACGCGAAGTCCTCGCCTACCTGGATATCACCCCCGGTCCTAAAGACGATCGCTGGAGTTGACTCGCCATAAACTGCAAGCTGGCCAGATTCAGCCCCGAAAGATTCTTTCGGGGCGGCGCAGCCGTTGGCGAAGCGGTATAAGACGCTAAGCAAGAGGCGGGGCGGTTGCCTGAAAATCAGATGGAAGGCTCTTCAAGTTGAGGCTCGCGGCTTGTGCATTCTCCTACGGCGTCGCCGCCCTATAGCACAGCTATCAGGGCCACCCGAAAGGTCTCCGTCTGCAAGGACGTCCTGAAATTGGCATCTACTGATTCCTGTCTGTGCGTGATCGACGATTCATCTCATTTGCCGTCGATTAACACAAGACGAGGGTATCGTCGTCCTCACGCATCCCTGGCTGAGTTCCGCAGCCATGCTTTCTATTCACAGACCGGAATGTCTGTGCCACCAACTGAAGGTGACGGGGACACTTAGTGTCCTACGTGCCCATCACCGGAGCACACCACTTGCTTCAACGGGCAACAGGCGGGTAATTCGCCACTGCTTTCCCCGTCGCGTCAGTTCAAAGCAGATCCGCGGCTCGGTCGGCTCCGCAGGGGCCACTGGAGCGGCCGAGGCACTGGCCGTAATGATCGGTCCGGAAGATAGAGGATAAGCCGGCTGCGAGGTCATGCGGGCAGTGGAGTGAGGATCAGCAGGGAGAACCTCAGGAACGGTAGCGGAGGAGGTCGTTCCAATTCGGGGAGGTTGTCCGGGGGAGGCAACCGGAAGTTCGGCGACCTTCGGAGCATGCTCGGCGTCAAAGGGCGGCGCATCACTCTTTGGGGCGAATGAGGTCGAAGTCGGTTCGTCCGACTCCTCGTCGGGCGGAGAAATGGTGACGATAGCGACGGCATAGGACCCGCGAATGTACAAGTCCCAGTTCAGCCGAGGAAGAGCAGTCATCGTATTGACCCATTCTTCGCTCGGGAGTTCGGCTTTCTCTCCATCTTTCACCATGAACGTAGGGCTGGCGAGACACTCGATCGCTTTGACCAGAAAGCTGCCCGGATCGCGCAGCACACGGCTCGCTTTCACACAGGCGGGGCGGAGCAGGGAACTCGACGTCGACGATTGAACAACCCGATTCGTGTTCGGATCGTAAGTCGTTGTCATGAGCGTTCCCATAATCTGCTGCCGAACCTTCGGCAGTTCGTCGGTCATGCCCGGCCCGAGTGAGCGTCCAATAAGGTCGTTGATCGAACGAACCAAAAGGTACGCAGCCGGATTGAATTCCTCCTCCTGCTTCAATGCATCGGCCTGCGTTATCCCGCCATACATAATGAGCAGGCCGCTCTGAAAACGGATCTCCTCGTCATCGAGCAGGGCGATGTACCCCTCAAAGTCATTTCTGCTCAACCGATCGAGACACGCCCGGAGCACGGCATCGGGCGAAGTTTCATCCAGAGCAGGTTTCTGATCCCCTGCAGGGAGAACAGAAGAGAAACCGACGAGAAACAGAACAACCAGCACAGAGCGAAGCATGTTTCGAGTCCTTGAAACTGCGGAGAAGGGGCGGAGTGTCTCAGTCCTTCGATTCGATGAATTCTTTCATGGCGTTGAGCGTTTCGGGGCTCACGTGATGTTCAATGCCTTCGCTGTCGGCGATGGCCGTAGAACGGCTGATACCGAGTGCGAGCAGGAAGTCGAGAACAATCTGGTGTCGCTCCTTCGACGCTTTGGCCAGCTTGGTGCCTTTTGTTGTGAGCTCGATGGGGCCGTAAGGTTCGGTCTCCACGTACCCATCTCGCTGCAGCCGACCGACAGTCCGATTAATCGTGACATGACTGACCTGAAACTGGTTTGCCAGATCAACCGCCCGACAGGTGCCGTTGGCGGCGACGATGTCAAAAATCGCCTCCACGTAGTCTTCCGTGAGTTCCGTTGCGTGGTCGGAACGGGTCCGACTATGTCGATTCTGTTTCGCGGTGGCCACTTGCATTTCCTGGGTAAGTCTTGAAGTCGCTCCAGAATATCGGATTGACGGCGTTCGATCCATAGGCGGATGCCGATATTTAGAATTGGTGAAAACGCCCCGGATTGGCTTGCAGTCAGTTTAGCAATGGCTAAACTCAGAGGAGTGTAGTACAGGCTAAATTTTTCCAAGGGGCGATTCGATGCAGAGACGAGGCTTCACCTTAATCGAACTCCTGGTGGTGATTGCGATCATCGCCGTGTTAGTCGGGCTGTTGCTGCCGGCTGTCCAGCAGGCCAGAGAAGCGGCTCGACGCAGTGCCTGCAAGAACAATCTCAAGCAGATTGGACTGGCCATGCACAACTATCACGACACCCATTCCTGCTTCCCTCCCGGGTACATCTCTTACGGCACGCGAACGGGAACCGGACCGGGCTGGGCACAGATCGATCCCGATACCTGGGATGCTGCCCCGGGATGGGGCTGGGCCAGTCAACTGCTGCCCTTCCTGGAGCAGGGCAACCTCATCGATCAGATCAGCCCCGAGCTGCCGATCTGGGCTCCACACAATGCCGCGGCTGTGGCGGCGAAACTCCCCGTCTTCCTCTGCCCCTCCACCTCCGGGGGAGATGAGTCGTTCGTTGTTCAGGATGATGCCGGCAATCCGGTCGACCACGGGAGTGGACCGATTCGGCTGGGGCGTTCCCATTATGTCGCCAGCCATGGTCAGGAGTCGTGCTGGGGAGATTGTGGCTCCGCTCCCACGAACATCATCTTCACCAATATCTATACGTCGGCCACGACAGTCATCAGCGGTGTGAATGGCGATGTCTCGAAAGTGGCCGATGGCCCATTCTATCGAAACTCTCGGACCTCGTTCCGCGATGTCACCGACGGGACCTCGAACACAATCTTCCTCGGGGAGCATTCCTCGAAGCTGAGCGAGAAGACCTGGGCGGGCGTCGTTCCCGGCGCCTTCACTCATCCTGGTTTCACCACACCCGAGAACGGGGCCGATGCCGCAGCGACACTGGTTCTCGTTCACGGCGGTCCCTCGGGAGGTGAACTCGACATCACCGGAACGCCGATCATCCATCCGGTAAACTTCCCGACCTATCACGTCGGCCAGATGTACTCAGAACATCCCGGCGGAGGTCACATCTGCCTGGGAGATGGCAGCGTCCGCTTCGTGAGCGAGAACATCTCGCTGATTACCTGGGCAGAACTGTCGAGTATCGGAGAAGGGGAGATTGTCGGTGAGTATTAGGAATCGGCTGCGGTCCGCTGTCTGTCTGTTGAGCTTGATCGGTGCCGTGCTGCTCTCCGGGTGCAGTTACGGCGAAGTCAGCGGAAACACATACGAGTATGCCAAAGCACTGTATTCAATCTGCAATCGTCACGACGCAGAAGGACTGGAAAAGGCGTCTCAGCAGATCTCTGCTGCGGAATCGGAAGGGAAGATCACCGAGCAGGAAGCGAATTGGTTGCAGGACATCATCGCGGATGCCCGGAACGATCACTGGGAAGACGCGATGCAGGACTGCCGTCGAATGATGGAAGACCAAATCCGGCAGCCGTAGGGCAGACTCCCGCCTGCCGCTCGTTCAATCTTCAGCGGCGTCCATGACACACCCAATGGCAGTCCGAATGACTGCCATTGGAGATGTCTACCGGAGTGGATCCTCTGCTACGGCCTGGCCTGCGACTTTGGAGCAGTCTGCGGCATCTGTGTTTGCCGGCCGAGCATGGTTTCAGAGAACCCTTTCAGGTCGGTCCAGAAGGTTCCGTCTCCTGCGAAGATCAAATTGAGTTCAATGTCTTCCGGCAGGCCATTTGCAAAGACCCACATGTTGTAGGCATCGCCGGTGCCGAAGGCGTCGACGGCGAGTTTGAACTTCTCTGCTTCGGCTTCCGCTTTCACTTTCTTGGCTTCCGCCGTGGACTGTCCTAACAGAACAGTCGCCTGAGCTTCGAGCAGAGCGGTTTCCCGGTCGATTTCAGCGACCAGTCGCTGCGTCTCGGCCTGAATTTCCTGAGCGGTTTTTCGTCCTTCGGCCATCGCGTTGGCGACCAGCTTTTCGGTCTCCGCTCGAATCTTTTCCGTCTCGAGCTCGACCTTCTGCTCAGCTTCCTTCAGGTCTCCCTGAGTCTCAGCGGTGATCTGCTGCTCGATACGGGTCAACTTCAGTTCTTCGGAGATGAACGCCTTCTGCTTGAACAGTCGGATGTTCTGCGGAATGTAAATGTGCCGCACCAGTCCATACAGCAGAGTGATGTCCTTCTCTTCGAGCGCCACTTTGAACTCGTCCGTGGCCGCTTTCTGGAACTCCTGTCGCGACTCGCCGACGAGCAGATCGACGGCGTCGTACTTCGATCCGATGGTTCGGCAGATCGATTCAATCTGCGGCAATACGACTTTCGTTTCAATGGCCTCGACGTTTCCGAACTTGCGAATCACATCCGGGGCCTGGTCCGGATTGATCCCCCAGATCGCCGTGAAGTCCATCGTGATGTCGAAGGCATCGTTGGACGGGAAAGAGATCCCCTTCTGTGTCGGGACCACCGTCGGTTCGCCCGCTTCATCGTACTTCAGTGAACCGTCGGCATTCGTGTTCAATTCCGCTTCGATCGTCTTTTCACGATAGCCGATCTCCACGATATCGATTTGTTGTTCGCGAGCATTCACCGGGTAGATTCCCGGCGGCAACACATCGTCCTGAATACCCTTTACGGCTCCCGTTTCCGCGTTGTCGGTCAGGTTCGTGACGACGCCAACATGACCGGTCGGAATCTGCACCCAGCCGGCGTACTTGGTCTGATTGCCGTCCGTCGTTTTGACCAGGGTCACTTTCTTGAATTCATACGCGTAGTCGTTCACGCGGTAGCGACCTGGCCCGAAGACCTTGCGCAGGTCGCCTTTGAATTCGGTTTCGCCAAGATCCCCATCGACCAGATACTTTCCGTCGGAAAGTCCTTTGCCCGTCTTCGAGGTGGCGATCCCGATTTCACCCGGTTTTATGACCACATCGGGAACAAGTTCGAAGTCCCAGTAAGACCGCAGCGGCGAAAGGAAATGTCGTCCGGGACCGAGCATCTCGACCAAGACACCTTTCTCGATAATGTTTCCATTCTCGTCCAGGGTCGCAAAGCCGGTTTTCGAGTCGGGCAGATTGTGATACGGCAGAAACGGAAGCGGTGGTCCCTTGAACCGCAGCCGCATGCTGTAACCTTCCGGCACGTAAACGCGGTTGTAGGTCCATTCGATGATGGTCCAGCCGAAGGCCAGAATGAAGATCAACACGATGCCAGCGATGATGCCGGCTCGGGGAAAACGGCGTGAAGAAGAAGTCGTCGTGCTCATAGATAATCTCGTTGGTTCAAGTCAGCTGAGAGAAGGAGAGAAGACGAAACAGTTCACGCCTAAGGCGTTGCAACGGGGGTTTGTGGTTCGCTCGCCTGCAGCGCCGGTGCCGGCTCCGTGGTCGGCGGGGGCGTTGGTGTGCCGGGAGCGAATGAGCGGAAGATGTCCATGATCGGGCTGTCTTCCGTATTCGCCATGATGCGACGATACGCCGGTGCGAGTTTTTGATTCAGCACGTAGCGAGCAAACTCCGCTCCGTTGCCGCTGAAAGCTTCGACAGAACGTGCCCAGCCGGCTGCTTCGGCTTCATTGTTGAAGCGAACCACATCAGCTTCGGCCTGGCCGCGGGCTTCAATCGCCTTCGCCTCATCCGCAGCCGCTTCCAGCTTCGACTTCGCGACTTCCAGTCCTTCGTTGGCTTTAATGACAGCAACTTCCTGTTCCCGCATTGCTTCAGTCACCAGGGTGACAACTTCCTGTTCGACCTTGATCAATTCCTGCTTGCGGAGGGCCATCTGCTGCTGCACGGCGAGCTTCTGCTCTTCTTCCTGCTGCTTGATCTCGATCAGGAACTGTTCGCGTTCTTCTTTCGCCAGTCCACTCTCGCGAATTGGCTCGGCGATCTGCTGAGGCGGATAGATATCGGTAATCTTGGCAACCAGCACGCCGATACCAAGCGGTTCGCATTCGATCTGCATCACCGACTCGAACTTGTCCTCAAACTCCGAACGCGTCTCGCCCTGAATGAACTGACGGCCAGAGTACTTTGATCCTTCCGTTCGGCAGTAGCTGCGGGCGATCGGCATAATCACTTTGCGAATGATCTCTTCGTCGATCTTGTCGCCGTTTTCGTCATCGTTGAATGTGACGTAAACCTCAGCGGCTTTCTCCGGCATCACACGAAACTCGATGACGCCATCGAGACGAATCCAGAATCCGTCTTTGGACGGGAAACCCATCTCTCCGTCAGCAGTCAGGCGATAGGTCCGACTGCGGCAGTCGACCAGATTGATCTGCTCCGCGTACGGGTTGTAGTAATGCGTTTTGGTGTCGAGCGTTTCGGCCTGTACGCCGCGAAATCCTGGCGGGACAAGCAGCGTGTTGGGGTCTTCGGGCATCGGTCCGGCGAGGCTCGTGACCACGCCGCGATAACCTGCCGGAACAACGATCGGGTTATGCAACTCCAGTTCAAACAGATACGGGTTGATCGCGTACCGGCCCGGAGTGAGGTAGTTGGGAACGATTCCCTTGGTCAGCACGCCTCCGTTCAGGACCTCTTTGTCGGAATCGACCTTGGCCATGAACTCGCCATAGCCAAGATTCTCTCCGGTCAGAGAGACGAGAATACCCATCTGTCCCTGAGGAACTTCCGGCTGCGGCAGGATCTCCCAGGCCCAGTTGTACGGATCGCGCCAGTGCTTTCCATCAAGAAGAAACTCTCGCTGCACACCTTTGTACTCAGCGGAGGGAGCGATTTCCTGGTTGTTGTCCAGGTCCTTGCCGGTCTTCTTAATAAGCACGGCCATATGTGCGGTCGGCACATCGATGCGGAAGAAGTTGAGAGCCAGAAAGCCGCCGAGCAGGAGGGCGACGACCATGAGAAACAGGCCTCCCACTCCAAACATGGCAGCCTTGATCGCTCTTAATCCTTTGTCGACCTCGCGAGCCATCGTGAATCTATCCTCAGAATCGGGATTTGGGTCCGGAAGAGTTCTCGCGGCATCGACCCCCGTTGCCGCGATGTTTCCGTAGAGACGTGTTGCAAACCTAACGCACGAAATTCGGCACGGTTCACAAACGCAACGTCAATCACTGAAGAATTCACCAGATTCACTCTTTCGCGGAAATCGCCACGCCGCAGAAAGTGCACCAGCAGTATAACCGGCAAAGTCCGCGCAGCCGCAGCAGATTATTCAGCCGTCGCGGGTAATGAAGGGAATACATCCCTCAGATCCTCCATCCTGCCGATTCTAGTTAGTGTCACTCGACGGAAAAGTCTCTCTGGTCTTCGTAAGCGGATGCTGTGAAACGGATCTCACATCATGAACACGACGCAACACTACGATCTGGTCATTCTGGGCAACGATACCGTGGCAGGCGCGTTGCTCCAGAAGGCGTCGCAGGAATTCGCCCGCATTGCGTGGGTGATTGCTCAGGACGCGGACGACATTGCTCTCCCTTGGAATGTCGATCGCATCGTGGGACCGTTTCATTTTGCTTCCGCACACGAAGTTTGCTGCGAGACGTCAGCTGGTCCCCACCACATTTCCGCCGAGCGAATCGTCATCGCAACGGGGAGCACGCCACGGCGGCTTCCGCATCTCCCTGAATCCTCACGGATCCAGCAGGCGGAGGAGATCTCTGCCTGTGGAACCGAGGAACGGGTCGCGATCGTTGGGATGGGCCTGATCGGACAGTCGATTCGGGAACAGCTGCTCGGCCGCTGTCGTGAACTTCACTGCATCGAATCGAGCGAGAAGCTGCGGCTCTCCTCGAATCGGATTGCTCGGTCACGTCAGCATGCCACGGCTCTCGCCACCCGCGAAACAGTTCATCTTGGAAACGGTCTGGCGGGAATCGATGCTTCAGCAGGCGAGTTGACGCTCTATCTCGAGTCGGGAGAGATCCTGCATGTGGACCGTGTACTGCTCGCTGTTGGACGCGTGGGCAACACGAGCGGACTCAACCTGAGTGCGGCTGGTCTTCAGGCCGATGACTCGGGGCGGATCTGGTGCAACGGCAATTTCGAAACCTGGACGACCGGTGTTTACGCCATCGGTTCCGTCGTCGGCTTCGCCCAGGAAAGCGAAGTCGCAGGTTCCGACCTCGATGTCGTCCTGTCCGCCATGACTGGGCAAACGAAAGTCACCGCCGCATAGATCAGACAATGACTCGAAGCGGCACATATCCACACCCGAAGTGTCGGTTGCAATGCCCCATCGGATCGAAGATCCGACTCCGTCAACGAGAGTGCCTGCTCGACAGTTCTACCGGAACAAACTCTCTGCCGGCGCGAAGGTCGTGGCGGTCTGGATGCCGGGCATCATGGAATTCCAGCGAGGGCCTTCGTAGCTCTTGAGTTCGGAATCGCGAAACTGGCTGGAGAGTGGCCCGGCGAACTCGACGCTGTAGGGCAGAATGCCTTCAATCACGCCTTCCGTCTGCAGGGGAGTGGCGACTTTGCGAGTCGGATTCCACCACGAAACTGTCGGACCGGGATTGGAAACCAGCAGCATCTGGCCGAGCAAATTGATCGCGCGAATGTTTCGAGCCGGAGAGGAGGTCGCAGCAATGGCCACCAGGCTCGATCCTTCTTCGCGGAACTTGAAGACGCAGTTCGTCGCTTCAATGTCGAGCTGAATCGGTCCAGACTGTTCATGCCCCGTGCAGTCGAGATAAACCAGATTATCGGCTTCTCGCAGTGTCACCTGCTCGCAGCGAATCGTCGGCAGCGAGCGGCTGGCCCGACAGAGAATCTCAACGCCATTCCCCGACCGGACTTTCAGGCAGTTGATCAGAGAGATCTCTCGAGCCGTTCCCGCGACCAGCAAGCCGGCTCCGTTCTGCAGGAATTGGCAATTGGCCAGCTCAATCCGACCGCTGTTGGCTTCCTCGTCACTGATCGGCTTCCAGGCGATCGCGCGTGTCAAAGGAGCGTTCGGCATGTCTGCCTGAGAAACGGTCACTTCGTCGCGGAAACTACAGGAGTTGACTCGAAGATTCGAAGACTGGCAGACGAGCAATGCACCGGGATGCCGACTACCGGGAGCGGGCGACTGATGGGTGAGTGTGACCTGAGAGAGCGAGAACTCGGTCGCCGCAATTCGCCACGGATCATCGCCGATTACAATTTCAGGAGGCTGCTGCGGCGACTTGTCGTCCCGTTGGGCGTCGTCGACGACGACAACCGTGAGCGGGCCGACCGCTCCGATCTCACGAGCTTTGTATCTGGTGCCGGGAGTGAGCCTGATAATACCTCGCTGATCGGGTTGAGGCAGTTCGGTCAAGTCGGTCGCGGAAGATGTAGCTGCCGCGTTCGGCACCCGCTTGTTAGGTTCGGCCGGTTCGATGGCCGCTGGTCTGATCACCGATTCGGCCATCTGCCATGTCGCCGGCACCGAACCCCCAGCCGCCCAGAGGATCATGCAGACCAGACAGGCGACCGTTGTCAGTACGCCATAGTCAGTGGCCAGTTCGGCTCTTGTTCGTGGAATGGCGGAGCGGGGTTGTTCGAATCGTTGAACGTATCGGGCAATCTGCTGCGGACCCGTGACCCGTTCTCCCGGACGCCGAGAGTCGGCTGCATTGAGAACACGCAGGCGCTCGGCGGGCTCCGGTCGAGTTAGAGCATAGATCAGATCGGCCGTCTCCGGGTCGATATCCGGGGCAAACTCGTGGACGTGTGGAATCGTTTGTTCGATGTGGGCGTTGATCTTGAAGAACGGATCGGTCGAGTAGTGTGGCGGGCGACCGCAAGCGATCTGCCATAGCAGGCAGCCGGCGGCGTACAGATCGGTCTCCGTGGTCCAGGCTCCGGTTCGAATCATCTCGGGAGCCAGATGATCATAGGCGTCGAAGGGAAGGGGAGTCTGCAGAGTCCACACGGGTTGAACGGCAGGCAGGACGCCCGTGTTAAGAATTCGCAGTTGTCCACGCCGGTTGAGCATCAGATTTCGCGGACGTAAGTCGCCGTGCACCATCCCCGTCTGATGGAAATTGCGCAGATGTTGCAGCAGCTGTTGAGTGAGCGTGCGAACGAGCGGCTCGGGAAACCGACCGCGTCGCACAAGGAGTTCTTCAACGGTGACGCCGTGCTGATACTCGTGGATCATGGAGACCGAGCCGCGATCTTCGATAATCTCTATCGGAAGTCCTGCCGACGCCAGCCGGGAAAGACCGCCGAGGCGGCGTCGCAGATCGGTCAGGTCATCCTGAAGTTCCGAGGGGGAACGATCGGCTGCGTCGTACTGATCGATGAATACGAACTGGTTTCCATTCGCCGACTGTCCCAGAAAACGTCGCGTGACTCGATCGCCGGCGATGGGAGCGATCACGTAGAAATTGCCGACACGCAATCTGGTCTCGCGACCGGTCGCGAGGCAGTCGGCCTGATACGGAGAGAGTTTACGACGCTGTACGAGAGCATCCAGCCAGATCGAATCGAAGGCGGGCAGATCAGTCGCCAGGCGATGAACAGCCGCGCGGCAGCGAAGCACATCCCGCTCTCGGCAGGAGGTATGCTGTTCTAGCCGCGCAATCAGATCACGTGAGGGGGGATCGTACATGCCCCGGGGAGTCCCTTCCCGCCTGGAGAATGTCTGGAGTCAGTTCGGCAGCTGCGCAATGCATGCAGTTCCGAGGGCACGTCTGCCCGACCCCAGCGTTTCTGATCCGCAATATACCGCAAATGCTCACGGGACCGAAAGATCAGTCACAGCGCACCGGGAGCAAAGCGGTCTGATCGAGGGAGAATCTGACTATTCGTCGCTCGCGACGAGGAAGCTGCTCAGTGCCAGCGAGTACTCGTGCAGTTCGTGCGGTTCGAAATAGATCTCGATTTCCCGCTGGGCGGCTTCCGGTCCGTCGCTGCCATGAATCAGGTTCATTTGACGGGACGACCCAAAATCGCCACGAATCGTGCCGGAATTCGCGGCACGACCGTTGGTGGCCCCCATCATGCTTCGCATGACTGAAATCGCTTCCGGACCTTCAACGACCAGAGCGACCACCGGGGAACTGGTGATGAACTCTTCCAGGTTGGGGTAGAACGGCTTTTCAACGTGCTCGGCGTAATGCTTCCGAGCCAGTTCCGGGGTGACCTGAATCAGCTTCAGGCCAGCGATTTTGTAGCCTTTGTCTTCAATCCGACTGAGAATGCGGCCAATCAGACGGCGCTGTACGGCATCAGGTTTCAGGAGAATCAACGTCCGCTCTTGTGACATAACGCTTTCAATCAAATTGCTGTGTCGGTGAGATTACTGGGCTGCTTGGCCGGTCGGTTCTTGCATCGATTGCAGGAAGCGATCGAACAGGTACCGGCTGTCGTGCGGACCGGCCGAAGCTTCCGGATGGTACTGGACTCCGAACACCGGTTTGGTCCGGTGGCGGATACCAGATACTGTATTGTCATTAAGGTTGATATGCGTCACTTCGACGTCCTCGGGAAGCGATTTTTCATCAATTGCGAAGCCGTGGTTCTGGCTCGTCACTTCGACGCGTCCCGTTTCCTTGTTCAGGACCGGCTGGTTTCCGCCACGGTGGCCGAACTTCAGCTTGAAGATCTCGCCTCCCATCGCCAGGCCGAGCAACTGCTGTCCCAGGCAGATCCCAAAGATCGGCTTCTTGTCCATCAGTTCGCGAATCGTGTTGATGGCGTAGTCGAGCGGGCGGGGATCGCCGGGGCCGTTCGACAGGAAGACTCCGTCAGGATTCCGTGCCAGGATCTCCTCGGCACTGGCCGTTCCCGGGACGATCTCGACTTCGCAACCCGACTCGACCAGATGTCGGGGAATGTTCCATTTCATGCCGTAATCGACCGCCACGACTTTCGGCCGTTTTCCTTCCCCAGCCTGGGGAATGGGGCTGCCGGAGGTGTTGCGAGCCAGTTCCGAAAGTGGCTCGGTCCAGCCGCTGCATTCGGTCGGCATCACTTCACGAACGTAGTCCTGGCCGACGAGTTCCGGAGCCGACTGAGCTTTCTTCACCAGCGAAGCGTCATCCAGGTCGGTCGTCGACAGGACGCCGGTCATCGCTCCCTGACTGCGAATCCGACGGACGAGGGCTCGCGTATCGATTCCCTGAATCCCGATGATCCCGTTTTCTTTCAGGTAGGACGAAAGGGAGTGAGTTGCCCGGTGATTGCTTGGTTTTTCACAGAGTTCGCGGCAAACGAAGCCCTTTAGAGCCGTGCGACCGCTTTCCACATCTTCCGGATTGACGCCGTAGTTCCCGATCTGCGGGTAGGTCATCACGATGATCTGACCGCAATAAGACGGGTCGGTGATGATCTCCTGATACCCCGTCATGCTGGTGTTGAAAACAACTTCCCCGAAGGATTCCCCGTCTGCTCCAAATGCAGTTCCGGTGAAAACAGTGCCATCGGCAAGAGCGAGTTTCGCGGGACGAGATTCAGACATTAGCGGTGAGATCTTCCTTCACAGAGCGGAACAGGATTTCGGTCGGAATTTACCAGACCGTTCGGCAAATTAAAAGGATCGGGCGGGCAACAGTCAACGGCTCGATTCGAGAGCCTGCACCGTACGACTCAAGGTTCCACGCCGCTCCATCGCCACTTTCTGATCCCGGACTCGGTCGGATCAGGAGAGGCTGATTCGATCGACTAACAGACGGGTGTGCCTCGGGCTGCATGAAAGGGAGCGCAGAAAAAAAGCCGCGAAGGAAATCCTTCGCGGCTCTGTTCGATTCACTTCAAATTAGGCTTCGCGGGTCAGCGTGAAGTCTTCGAAGGTGATCTCGTTCTGATCCTTCTTCATGGCCGAGAAGAACTCGGACATCAGGCGATAGAAGTGGATCGTGCGGATCGAGTAGAAGTTGTGCTTGCCATCGCGGCGAGCTTCGATCAGACCGGCGACTCGCATCAGGGCGAGGTGATGGCTGACGGCCGGCTGGCTCTGCTTGAGCAGATCGCAGAGGGCGGTCACGTGCAGTTCGCCGGAGCTCTGCAGATAGAGCAGGATGCGGAGACGAGTTTCGTCTGCCAGCAGTTTGAAGGACTGAACAAGGTCCTTTTCCAGCTGCTCATCAATTTCAGTGTGAGCTGGTGTGCGATCCCGCAGAACCTCGTTCTGCCGAGACTGAGTCGTCGTGGGGACTGGGGTAATCATTAGCATTTTCCTTTTTGGCCGCATGGGTGGTGGGCCGGTGATTGAAAGCACGTTTCCAACCAGGTTGGACGTTCAACGTGCGAAGTTTCGTTGCTCAGAACTCTCGATATGGGTCCTTCAAAGTTGAGGAAATCGTATCGTGATTTCTACCTATGTCAACTGGTCTTACCAGAAGTTGGAACACAATTCAAGATTTCTTGATCTGATGTTAATCCAACCTGACGAAAGGAGGTCTTTTCTGTTCTCGAATCTTCAGACATGTTCTCGACGTGCCTTCCGAGTGCGTTGGCCCGCTCACCCGAGGCAGGCCGAATTATCAATCTAACTGATATGATGTCAATATCAGCTTTGAGGTTCACGGCAGAACGCCAGAGCGTTTTCCGTGTGATTACTGATAAGCAAATGTCAGTCCGTAAGATGAGGTTTTTTTGGGGATTTCGCTAAGTGGCGTCAATCATTGAGGTTAGGCGATCCGTTCACTTCACTCGCACGAAATGAATGTTTTCCATTGGAGACATTCGATGCAACAAAACTGTGCAATGATCTTCAAGTTTGAACATGTTGATGCGACTGGAGGATGGTGTCGGGTGGTTGGACGCCTGGGAAATTGCCCAGATCCTGGTGGTGGGAAGGCGTCCGTTTGCCGGGCGGATACCCTTGGGATTATTGATCGGTCCGACAAGTCGCAGGGACGAGAAAGAAGAAGGCCAGTTCGTATTGAACTGGCCTTCGGGCAGAATTCTGAAATAGCGGGCTTAAATCTGAGAAAAAAGATCAAGCCGTTCGGGGGAAACTCAGGATTTGAGACACAAGCGAATTGAGGCTGGTTTCAGACGCAGCCTGGCTTCCCGATTTCTGCTTAGAATTCTCCAAGCACGTTGCCATCGTGGCGGTTCAGCAGGTTTTCGAAGACGACATCGTTATGGGCGCCGTTCGGCTGAGACGAAATGTTTTCGCTGATAAACCGGACGGCTCCATCGGCCAGCAGGAACTGGGCACCGCCCTGGTGAAGGCTGCTGTAGCCGAACTGGCAGGCATCTCCATCCGGAGCGGCCACACCGCCGACACTTGTCGCCGTCGAGTTGAGAGCGACTGAACCGTTGGCCAGGGTGGCTCGCAGGTTCTGGTTCTCTCCGGAGTTCAGGCCGAAGACCACGCCGCCGTCGCACTCACGCTTGTTGCCGCCGGAATTGCTCAACTGCCAGGCCCGCTCGCCGACCATAATGGTGTTGCTCGTTCCATCGGTGATGTCACGCATCTGCAGCTTGGAGTTTCTCCAGAAGCATCCATTGGCCGTGCTCGTTTCGTGGAACGTACTCACGAGCGTATCGCCGGTGGCAACGGCCAGGGAAGCGAAGCTGGAGTTGTTGCCCACATAAGTCGAACTGCTCAGCGAATACGGCGTCGGAGTCGCATCGTTGATCTGATTGTTGGAGTTGCTCGAAGGCGCGGTGTCCGACGGACAGGTCAGCGAGTCAATTGGCTGCTGCATCTGCTGGCGAGTCGAAGCGATTGCAAGAGCCTGGGGCAGATTGGACTGACCGACCTGCATCAGGTCGTACAGTGCGCTCTGCTCGACCTGGGGCAGGATGTAGGTCTGCCATCCCCAGAAACTGGCGGCATCGGTGCCGGCGGTTACGCCAATTTGCTGAGCGACATAGCCGGGAGGGAATGTCGAGAAGGTGTCGTGATAGTTGTGCAGAGCGAGGCCGATCTGCTTGAGATTATTCTTACAGGAACTGCGGCGAGCCGCTTCACGTGCCTGCTGAACCGCTGGCAGCAGCAGGGCGACAAGAATGGCAATGATCGCGATCACGACCAGCAGTTCAATCAGGGTAAAGCCTTTACGCATCCGCACCGAAATCTTCATCGAACCTCCAGATTGATTGAAACACGATTCTGCGACAGCGCAGAATCCCCGTTGAATGGGTCCTCTCTCGAAGCGAAGGCGCAGCGGTGACGTACCGGAATCGCCCGTTCGAGAACGGTCTTCTTGCAGCAGGGGTGACTGTGGCCGGTCCAGTCGAACGTTTAACTTTGAGCAGCAGAGTCTTACGTAGCAGCAGCGAGGTGGGGCCTGTGAACTGCGTCGCGTCAACGCGTCACGAGATCAACAGGTTTATGAGGCGGAGAGATGAGCAGCAGTACCTCCAAGTCGCCGTGATACTACACACACTGTGTCGTGTAGACGAATGAAAACTGCGCAGTCCCGCGAAATATTCGTCGAAAAGTCCGAAACTTTTGCAAAGAAATCGAGCTTCGTTCCGGTGGAGTCCACTTGCGTTCACTCTTTGCGAACGGGAGCCTCGAAATTATGGGACAAATGTGAATGTTCCGCCGTTCTGTTCGGAAAGAAAACGCAATTGCTTATCGCTGGTCGCAACTCCGATACAAATCGTGCTGATTAGCGCACGGCGATGATTCAGATTGGAAGCTTTCTCCAGATCGCGCTTCGAGACCGCACCATCGGTCAGAAAATAGATGAGATCAGGCTGTTCGCTGATCGCCGCTTTCAGCGCCGGCAACGGCTTCGTCGTGCCGCGAGCCCGAAACTCGGCGATCCAGCGGTAAAGTTCCATCGGACTTTTCTGTCCGCGAAAAACACTGCGGCCGGGAGGCATGGTTTCCGGTCCGTCGTTAAAGAAGTAGACACAGAACTCCTGGTCGGGTTGCAGACTTTCGATCGAACGCAGCAGTTCCACCTTCACGCGGCCGAAACGTGTGCCAGCTGCGCTGTCATGCTTGTGATTCATACTCGCCGACGCATCGACGACGTAGGCGATCTTCCGGTCGACTGATCGTGTCGCTCCTCCCAGAAAGCCATCCTGTCCATTGCCGGCCCGGTCGATTCCGGTTCCCATCCGGGCCAGATGCAGAACTCCCTCGAGACTGTGCGTCGAAACTTCCGCGTACTCGGCCAGTTCCGTTGGGGAAATTGATTGTGGCTGCTCCGCAAACAGGACGGGTTCCAGAGGCGAAAGGACCGGTTCGGTAAAGAGGCGGGAACTGCTTGCCGTCGAGATGGCGGAGGCTGACGTGCCCTCTTGTTCAGCAACAGGAACATCGTTTTCGGTAGCGACGTCCAGGGGGACGGGCGGCGGGAGGTTGTCCGGCTGCGTCCAGTCGGAATGGATCGAGCTGATCTCCGTCAACGTCGGGGAGGCCCAGCCGATCAATCCGCACAGAGCGAGAAGAGCGACGTGGACTGCGACGGCCGTCGACCACGGAAGCAGCGGGCCGGACGTTCGATGTTGAACAGGTTCATCGGCTGCAGTCGACATCGCGGAGAACTCCACATGGATTCGAGTCGCTCCTCATTGTGCCGATTTGGTCGGCCGATCTCCACCGTCAACCGCGGTGACTGAAGCGGATTTCTGCGAGCATCTAACAGTCCGGCTGGGAATCAGGTCGGTGAACGATGAGGCTCGAAAGTCGTCAGTTGTTCATCCCGCCGTTTTCTCGCCTCGTTGTGAATCGCATCTGAGAAAAACTTCTGAGACCGGAACGGTTCGCCATCATCGGCGATGGGAACGTAGCTCCCATCCGGTTCGAGTCGTGTCGCCTGAACATTGTCACGGAAGTAGGTATCGAGAATGTCGATCAGCCGTTGCCGACAGGGATCGTGATCAACCGGGACAAGAAGTTCGATGCGGCGATCCAGATTCCGAGGCATCCAGTCGGCTGACGAAATGAAGATGCGATCGTCGCCTCCGTGGTGGAAGTGCACGACACGGGCATGTTCGAGATAGCGGTCGATAATGCTCGTCACCAAGATATTCTCGCTCAATCCCGGGACGCCGGGACGCAGGCAACAGATGCCGCGAATGTTGAGCCGAACAGTGACACCCGCTCCCGAAGCCCGATAAAGTGCATCGATGATTTCCTGATCGACGAGTGAGTTCACCTTGGCGTTGATGAACGCTCGATGTCCGTGATGAGCCTGATCGATCTCGACATCAATCATCTCAAGCAGTCGATCCTTAAGCCCCGAGGGAGCCGATTCGATCTTGTGAAACGGCTGCGGCTGAGAGTAAGCGGTGATTGCGTTGAAGAACGCAACCGCATCGTCGGTCAGGTCCACATCAGTGGTCATGAAACTGACGTCGCTGTAGAGACGGGAGGTCTTCTCGTTGTAGTTTCCGGTTCCGAAATGCACATACCGGCGAATCCCCTGGGATTCCTGCCGCACGATCACGCAGATCTTGGCGTGCGTCTTGAGTCCTCGCACGCCGTAAATCACCTGCACGCCGACCCGCTCCAGTTGCCGGGCCCATTCGATGTTCCGGGCTTCGTCGAAGCGGGCTTTGAGCTCCACGACCGCCGTCACGTACTTCCCGCTGAGGGCAGCCTTCATCAGAGCATTCACGATCGGACTGTTGGAGCTCGTTCGATAGAGCGTCTGTTTGATTGAGAGAACGTCGGGATCGCTCGCCGCTTCTTCGATCATCTGCACGACCGGATCGAAGCTCTCGTAGGGATGCAGCATCAGAATGTCTCGCTGAGACATCTGCTCGAACATGTCGACGCCCGGTTCGATATCGAGCGGCTGGCTTGTCTCCCAGGGTTCATCGACCAGATGTTCGAAGCCTTTGATGCCGGCCAGAGCCATGAACTGTCCCAGTCCCAGCGGGCCCTGCAGGGCATACACGTCGGCTGGAGCGACCTGATAAGCATTCGTGAGAAACGCCTGGACGGAAGCTGTGGCTCGGGCATCGAGTTCGAGACGCACGCAATGACTTTCCTTGCGTGCCTGGAGCAAATGCTCCATCTCGGCCATGAAGTCGTTGGCCACATCGTCACTGACTGTCAGATCCGCATTGCGAGTCATGCGGAACGGCACGACTTCGAGAACCTGCTCATCGGGGAAGAAGCGGTTTGCGAAGCTGGCGACCACATCTTCCAGCAGCATGTATTCGTAGCCGGACTCTGAGGGCACGGTCAGAAAGCGAGGAAGCCGCTTGCCCAGCGGGATAAGCGCGTAGCGAAACGGTTCTTCAGAATCGGGAACGCAGCGGAGTCGGACACACAGACAGAGGTCCGGGTCCGGCAGCATCGGGACTTCTTCATTCGGCCAGACGGCAATTGGCGTCAAGATGGATGCCAGCTCGTCTTCAAAACGCTCTTCGATAATCTTCAACTGTGGTGGAGCAATGTCATCGGCCCGAAGGCGGCGAATGCCGTGCGAGGCCAGCGACGGTTCGAGCATCGAGTTGTAGCACTCGTACTGTTCGCGAAGCATATCGCGAACACGATCGCGGATGGCGCTGAGCTGTTCGTCGGCAGTCATACCGGCGAAGTCGGGCCGCGATACGTTCTTCCGGCTGAGCAGCTGCAGTCCGCCGACACGCACCATGAAAAATTCATCGAGATTGGAAGCCGTGATCGCGAGAAACTTCACACGCTCCAGAAGCGGAAGGCTCTCCGAACAGGCCTGGTCCAGCACGCGCTGATTGAACTCCAGCCAGCTCAACTCTCGATTGAAATACCGTTCGCTGCTCATGTTGACATCTCTCAGGAGAGCCGGGGGCGTTATCGCCGACGACGCATGGCCAGATTCGCCTGGCCGCGAATCAGAATCGGAAGTCCAAAGGTTTCTTCAAACAGAGTTCCGACCTGACGCAGGGCGAGCTGCTCCATCGCCAGGTCGGAGATATCGGGGACGGTGATGACCAGCCGTTTGCGGTCGACCGTGCATTCAAAATCGTGAATCCGCTGATTCCGCGAACTGCTCAGCGCCAGTGCCACGCGTAGGATTGCGGCCAGCTTAATGACCACCACCCGATCTTCGCGTTCCAGATTTGTAAAGCCGGTGTGTGAAGATTTCGGGGAAGTTCTGCGGTGATAGCGGGTAATCAGGCCGATCAGCATCAACTGCTTCCGGCCGATTCCGAACAGTTCGGAATTGGTAATCAGATACATCGAATGCTTGTGGTAAGCACTCGTGCCAATAAATAGTCCAATCTCGTGAAGCAGGGCCGCGAGGACGAGCATCAATTCGTAGCGACGATCGAGACCATGCAGATTGGTGAGCTGATTGAACAGGGTTTTCGAGACGCGCGAGACGTGGACCGCATGCGATTCATCGAAGTGGAACTTGCGACCGACGTCGATGGCCGAGCGGATAATCTGCGTGACCAGTTCGTCCGACCAGACATCCCGGTCGATCATTTCCCGCGTTAATCCGTCACGGACTGAGGCGGGCAGTACGTGAATCTGCTTGACGTTCAGCTCGCGGGCCAGTTCGGTATTGGCGACCAGAGCCGGACCGAGAATCTCCGCATCCGGCAGCGGGATGTGAAAGTGGTGAACGATCTCGTCGACTTTCATCGACAGGATTCGGTTCGTGAAAGCTTCCAGTTCGGCCAATTCAATCCGAGCCGACTGCTGTGTCGTCTCGATTCCTTTCAGGCGTTCGACTGTGAACCGCATTTCCCCGCCGAGTGCCAGGAGTTTCGGAGCAGGGGACTTCTCGGTCAGTAACCGCGTTCCCGCCAGAGCTCGCTGAGCATGGCTCCGCAACAGGGAATGCCATTGTGCCTCGGGCGCATCATAAGTCTTCAGTAGTGCGCTCAGTCGCAATGATCCGAGCCTCACGGCGTTGGCCACTTCAACTTCACCGTGTTGAAGCATCAGGTATTCGGTGTTGCCTCCTCCCACCTCGGCAATCACCCAGCGATCCTGGGAAAGAGCGGGGAGCAGGTTCCGCCAGACCTGAATGCCCTGATAGATGACGCGGTGGATCTCGGCCGCATCGAGAACATGGACGCTCCAGCCGGTGGCAATATACATCCGGTCGACGAATGCGAGCGTATTCTCGGCTTCGCGGACGGCACTGGTGGCGACCACGCGAATGTTCTGCGGGTCGGTCAGCCGGTATTCGCGAAGTTTCTCCTGATAGGTCTGCAGCACACGAACGCAGGTTTCCATTGTCTGTCGGGAAATGCGGCCGACCGAGTAGGTGTCTTCGCCGATCGCCACCGACTGCACAAGCTTCTCGAGTGTGCGAATCTTTCCTTCCTCAGATCCTTCGGCAATTGCCATACGGATCGAGGTCGTTCCAATTTCAATGACAGCAATTCGACGCATCATGGAGAACGTTCACAACTACGGAGAAGCCGAAACCACCAAACAGGCTTAGTTTGAAGCCTTTGGTTCACTGTCGAAATTCTTGCGCACCCAGGCCGCTGCTCCACGAATCCCCGCATCGTCGCCGAGTTTGGCAACGACGACTTCCGAGACATCCCGATAAGCCGGCAGCAACCATTGTTTCATGCCTTCCTTAATCTTCTTGCTGAAGAACTCTGGCATTGCCTCGACCAGGCCTCCGCCGAGGACGATTCGTTCCGGAGCCAGCATGTGAACGAAACCGGCGATACTGCGGCCGAGCTGCATGACGGCTCGCGTCATGATCTCCTCGACCATCGGCTCATCTTTCTTCAGAGCCTCGGCGAGCAGACCGCTGCGGATGTTGGCCAGATCGGTCCCGGCACTCTGGGCGATTGTCGGAGCCTGCCCGCGATAGGTCGCCTGAGCGATCAGTGCACTCATGGCAAGACGACTGGCCACGGCTTCCAGGGAACCCGGCAGACCGGCTGAAGCAATGGGACCGTCGGGGACCGTCGGAATGTGGCCGATCTCCATGCAGGAAATCTTGGCGCCCTGAAAGATAACGCCGCTCTGGACGAAGCCGCCGCCAATCCCTGTTCCCGGGAAGACGCCGAGCAGGCTTTCTGCTCCCTGGCCGGCTCCAAACAGATATTCTCCATAGACGCCGGCGTCGACATCGTTGATGACCATAACCGGCTTCTTGAACTCCTTGTTCAGTCGCTCGGCAATAGCGACGTTCTTCCAGCCAAGGTTCGGCGCTTCAAGCAGGATTCCCTTCTTCGGCTGAATGGGGCCGGGGCAGCCGATCCCGATCCCTTCGATCTCGCTCAGTGGGACGCCAGAATTTTCGACCGCTTCGTAGATACACTTGATGATTCGCTCGACGCCGGCCTCGGGGCCAAGAAATCCTTTGGTCTTTTTGCGTTCTCGACCCAGATCCCGCATTTTCTCGTCAAACACGGCGCAGAGCATCTTCGTGCCACCGAGATCGAATCCAATCCACTTGCGTTCACTCACCTGGAACTCCCGTTGTTAATCCTGGAGGAGCAGCGGGTTTGTTTGCTGCTCCCAGCTGATTTCAGATCGCAATTGTCGGGCACGGAGGAGGTTAGGTGCAACCGTCGCTTCAGAGGAGTTCTCTGCAGTTCGACGGATTGCAGTGAGCGCCTCACCGCATCCATGGCTCTGCGCCGCCTATAATATCGACTCCGAGATCCGCTGTCAGTGGGAGAGGAAGATTCTGTCAGCGAGGTTGTCGATATCGAGCCGCCGAATTCATACTTGAAATTTGTTACGGTTCCGCAGATTTCCGGGCGGCAAGATTGGGGCGATCGTAAGTCGCTAATTTATTGGGACTTCGGGAGTTACCTAATACTCCTGTGTGTGCAAACCCGCTCATTTCGCCCCGCCAAACGCCTATTGACCGATATGAGAGTTTGACTACAATCACGTTACATGGATAAACGGGAGAATTTGGAATTCTCTCTGGGAGAACATTACCACGATTTCGTGAGTGTCTGCTTTCCGAGTTGATCAGGGAGCCCATCTCGAACGGGACAGGTGGACAGTTTTAACCGAAGGATTCTCGGTTTTCTCAGCCTGTCTCCGAAATCATGGTCAAGTCAATGGAATGAAGTGACCTGGCGGTTGGCCATCTTCGTGCCAATCGCTCTCTGGCAAGAACTCTTTCCACGTGGTCCGCGCAGCCGTACAGCGGGTGGGAAAGAACAATGATGCTTGCCATGTCCACAAGAAGGATGGAGCGACATGAAGACTGTATTTACGACGGGTGAAGCCGCGAAGATCTGCAAGGTTAGCCAGCAGACGATCATTCGCTGTTTCGACTCCGGCCAACTGAAAGGATTTCGGGTCCCCGGCTCCAAGTTTCGCCGTATTCCACGGGACGTGCTCTTCAAGTTCATGCGGGAAAACGGAATCCCGACCGACGCCCTCGAAAGTGGCAAACGCAAAGCCCTCGTGGTCGATGACGATCAGGAACTGGTCGAACTGATCCGCGATGTGCTCGAAGCGGACGGACGGTTCGAAGTCCGCGTGGCCAACAACGGCTTCGACGCCGGTATGATGGTCAAAGAGTACCATCCGGACGTAATTGTTCTGGATGTGATGCTGCCGGATATCAACGGAAAAGAAGTCTGTCAGCGGGTCCGTAGCGATTCCAGCATGGACGACGTTCGCATCATCTGCATCAGCGGGATGGTCGAACGCGAGAAGATCGAAGAACTCAAAGAAGCGGGAGCCAACGACTTCCTGCAGAAGCCGTTCGACGTCGAAACTCTGATGAACCGTGTCTGCAAGCTTCTCGATGTGGAGCCGGTCGGCGTCTGACGCCGCGAAGGATTCCCTCAACGAACCAGGCCGCACTCCAGTCAGTGCGGCTTTTTTTATGGAATACGGAATGGAAACGAGCCCCGGCGGCGACAACTCGACCAGCAATCCGCTGATTCCCGACGCCCGGCATTTGGCTGCCCTCATGCAGTTCAGCGCAGCCGCGGGGCACGAGATCAATAACCCGCTGGCCGTGATTCTGGGGCGTGTCTATCTGTTGCTCAAAGACGAGGCCGATCCGGTTCGCCGTCAGTCGCTGGAAACCATCGCCGGCCAGGCCGGTCGGGTTCGGGATATGATCGGCGACGTCATGCTCTTCGCCGATCCGCCGCCGCCATCGCCTGTGGAACTCGACGCGACGGAAATTGTTCGCGACGTGATTAACCGGCAGCAGAAACTGGCCCGGCAGCAACACGGTCGAACTCCTGAGATCGAACTGAGTGCCGGGGATACTTTCAGGCTGCAGGCGGATCGGGATCAGTTCACGACCGTCGTTGGCGAACTGTTTCGGAATGCGTTGCATCCGACTGTGGAAGCTGGCCTGGTCCGAATTGAGCTGACCGCCGATGAGGAGCGTCTTCATTTGCGGATCTGCGACAACGGTCGCGGCCTGTCCGACGAAGAACAGCAGCATCTGTTCGACCCCTTCTACTCCGGCCGTCAGGCAGGTCGTGGTCTTGGCTTCGGCCTCTGCAAAGCCTGGCAATTCGCCCGCCTGCACGGAGCGACCATCGACGCCCGTTCGGCCAACCAAGAGGAGGGAACCGAAACGGAATTCCACGTGACCTGGCCCCGCGAGTCTCTCTCCTTAGCAGCAGGCACTCAAAAATCCTAACCCGACGGGTCAGCGAGGGCGATGTGATGGTGATTCACAATAAGAAAGCCCTGATCCACTGCAGTTGATCAGGGGCATGAGTGGGCTGTTACTCTAGACCGGAGCTCGTACCAGTCCCGGCGTCGGGTCGATGTCGAGCGGAGCGAACAGCCCCCGTTCGTATTTCTCCCAAGCGATCGCGCCCATGGCCGCGTTATCTGTGCAGTACTCCATCGGAGCGATCACGAGTCGGGTGCCACGTTTCTCGGCCATCTGCGTCAGCGCATCGCGAAGTCGACGGTTCGCAGCGACTCCGCCCCCGACACACAGGTTTTTCGCCTTCGTCTGTGCGAGCGCCTGGTCGCATTTCCTGACGAGCACTTCGACGACTGCTTTTTCGAACGAAGCGGCAATGCCGGCCTTCCGCTGATCAGTCATCGGGGGCGGCACGTTCTGATTCCCGGGTTTTCCCCGCACTTCGTAGAGTACCGCGGTCTTGAGTCCACTAAAGCTGAAGGCAAGTCGCGATTGATTGTAGAAAGAACGCGGGAACGGAAAGGCGTCTTCATCGCCCTGTTCGCCACACTTTTGGATGGAGGGGCCACCCGGGTAGGGCAGTTCGAGGATCGCGGCGACTTTGTCAAACGCTTCCCCGGCTGCATCGTCGATGGTCGACCCGAGGAGAGTCATCTCCAGTGCATTCCGGCATTCGTAAAGATTCGTGTGTCCGCCGCTCACGACCAGGCCGACTGCCGGAAAGAGGTTTTCCTTCGAGACCATCTGGCAGGCGTAGATGTGAGCGGTCACATGATCGATGGCAATCAGCGGAACGTCGAGTGTCATCGCCAGAGTCTTGGCCGCCGTGACACCGACGAGGAGCGAGCCGATCAAACCCGGGTGTGTGGCCACAGCAACCGCTGAAAGTTGATTCAATTCAACGCCAGCCTGCTGCAACGCGCGATCGATGACTGGCAGGATCCGTTCGAGATGCGCCCGGGCCGCGACCTCTGGAACGACGCCCCCGTATCGCTCATGCAGATCCGTTTGCGACGAGACGATTGAGCTCAACACGGTGCCGTCGCGACGGATCACGGCTGCAGCGGTTTCATCGCAGGTCGATTCAAGAGACAGCAGCAGTTCGGCCATAAGTCGATCGGAGTGAGCGTTAAGCCAATAAAAAAGGTCCACAGCCGGACAGCCCGGCGGTGGACCGTGAGTTCGGGTCTCGGATTCTAGAGAACCGTAACCGCTGGTACCACGAAGAACGATCGTGGAACGAACGCCGCCTTTTTGCCGTCGGCAGGAGTCACGGCTTCTTCCGGCTCTTCTTTGGCTTCTCGAGTCTCGTCATCAGGAGAGAGTTCCGAGTTGATGTGATCAAGAGCCTTCTTCAACTGCTGATCGACATAATCGCTTTCCCCCGGTCCGTCCTCGCTGAGGACATCCCGTTCGCTGCGATACTTCCGGTACTCAATCATCTCCTTGGTCGAGAATTCGACTTTATAACCATCGTCTGGCATCACGCCCCATTCGTCTTCCGCCTTGGCTTTCGGGAAACGATGGATGTTCTTGCCGCTGGGACGGTGATAGCTGGCGGTGGTCAGTTTCAGAGCACTGTCGCCATCCTCGAGTTCAATGATGTTCTGCACGGAGCCTTTGCCCCAGGAACGCTCGCCAATGATCACGGCACGGCCATGGTCCTGCAGGCAGGCACTCACGATCTCACTGGCCGAGGCCGAGAATCGGTTGATCAGCACGGCCATCGGAAAGTCGCTGAACGTGCCCCGCTTCTTGGCCCGCCAGGTTCGTTCCTGAGTATTGCGGCCCTTCGTGCTGACGATTTTTCCCGACTCAACGAACAAGTCCGAGATCTCAGTTGCCGAAGTCAGCAGTCCACCCGGATTCCAG
Source organism: Planctomycetaceae bacterium (assembly GCA_017795105.1). Taxonomy (GTDB): domain Bacteria; phylum Planctomycetota; class Planctomycetia; order Planctomycetales; family Planctomycetaceae; genus Rubinisphaera. The sequence continues at coordinate 1,072,101 of CP051247.1, read as the reverse complement.
CGGAGATCCAGAATCAGTCCCTGCATGCCTTCTTTCTTCAGCTGCTTCAGAGCGGCCTGGAGTTCGCTGGCGCTGTTGCGGCTGAAGTGAGACAAACGGATGTAGCCGATCTTCTTGTCATCGTCGATCATGAAGTCCCAAGTGCCGTCCGCGTTGTAGCGATCGCCCATCACGGTGGCGACTTTGATCACATCCCGTTCGATCTCGAGTTTCTCGATCAGGCTTTTCACCTCGACCGGCTCATCTTCGGCCACATCATCGGTGTTGGTTTCGGTGACGGCCGCTCCTTCGAGCGGATCTTCCGGCTCGTGCTTCACGGTAATCGTCACTTTGGCTCCAGCCGGTCCTTTCAGGAGCTTCACAGCCGTGGCCAGTTCTTTACCGACTTCGAACTCCGAAACATTCTGACCTTCGATGCTGATGATCCGGTCGCCGGCTCGAACGCCCGCCTTGTAAGCCGGGGTGCCGGGCAGGGGAGTCATCACCACGATTTCCCGGTGGTCCGGGTCAAAATGGACCTGGATGCCGATGCCGCCAAATTCCTGCTGTACGTCCTGTTCGAACGAGGCAAGGTCGTCGGGGCTGATGTAATTGGAGTAGGGGTCCAGTTTGGCCAGCATGCCCTGGACGGCAGCTTCGATCAGCTCACGGCGATCGATGTCTTTGACGTAGTTGTCGTCGATCTCTTCGAACGTATCGACGAACAGCCGCATCAGTTCATAGGTGTCCGTCTCATCCTCCTCGGCGTGGGAAACCTTGACCCAGACCACTGACAACGACAGGCACAAACACATCAGCCACGCAAAGTTGGCGGAATTCCGCATAAGACGGCTCCTCTTGAAAAGCGATTTTCGTCCATCGGCCTCACTACGACTACGTCCTGGAAGGCGAGGCCGTGGGGCAACTCATTCTAAGTTCTGATAAAGACTTGGACAAGATGCATCGTTCGGGATGCCGGTAGTGGCTGAAATGCCTCTCTAAAGCTTAGTTGAATCGCGAAGAGTCGAGTTATTACTCCAGCACATCGAGCGGCTCGTCTTCGCCGGCTCCATGCAGGAGATAATAGTCGTCCCATCCATGTTCGCCCGTGCAGCAGACAACCGCCGCGGCCGCCAGGGCCGGGTCGTCAGTCAGCAGCTTCTGGACGCGTTGCCAGACGGGCAGGAGCTCACGCTTTGAGGAGCAGAAGATATCGACGTAGGCCTCTTCAGGCGGTCCTGCTTCCAGTTCGACCTGAGCACCCGTCTGCTCGAGCTCGGCGACGATGGCGTCTCCGTCGAAATGCTCCATCTGTTCAAGATCGACGTGTAATACCAGATAATTCATTTCCGTGGGCTCCGGTCGGTGAAGGGGATTGCTTGCAAAGAATAGGTCCCTGCGCCGCAGATTCCCAGCCCGTGACGCAAACTGGCGACACCGTCCCGAGGCCGAACTGTTTTGCTTCCCCTGGTCGGGGCGATGTCAGGAGTTGTACGCGTTCCGGAGTTTGTCGAGATCGAGCTTGACCATTTCCATCATCGCCCCCATGGCCCGTTCCTTCCTGGCGGGATCGGGATCTTCGATCATGCGGAGCAGTTCCTTCGGCGTAACCTGCCACGACAGTCCGAATTTGTCGGTCAGCCAGCCGCACTGAATCGGTTCGCCGCCGGCGGACAGGGCATCCCAGTACCGATCGAGCTCATCCTGGGAATCGACTTCGACCATGAACGAAATCGCCGGCGTCAGCGGATAATTCGGGCCGCCATTCATGGCGACAAACTTCTGCCCGGCAAGCTGAAAGTTCACCGTCATCACCGACCCTTCCGGCATGTGCGTGTTGCTGCCGTAATAGGACGTGCTCAGGATTTTGGAATCGGGAAAAATCGAGGTGTAGAAACGGACGGCTTCTTCGGCTTCTGTGTTGTACCAGAGAAAGGGCGTAATCAACTGCATGGCAGAGTCCTTATGAGTGAGAGTTCGCCGGGAGGATCGCGGACAATAAACCTTCTGCAATACAGTCGAACGGGCCTCGCGATCATCGACAGTGACGCTTGAGGAATTCCCCAGTTTTTGTCGTTCGGCTCCCATACCAGAGTGGGGCTAGGAAGCTGCTAGAGCGGATCGCTCTACCGTATATCCGCGAATGAGCGTTGACTGGCCTGAAATGCTGCATCTTTCGCGGACCGAACGGTTACACCTTAAAGTCAGCTGCTCTAAATGAGATGTTGTGTCGAGTCAACATGTTGCGTTTCGGGAGCATGACTCTAAACGGCTGTCAGAAAAAGGTTTACGACGCATGACTGCCGTGCCGGCAAAGTGATGTTGAGAATGCACCACATCGAGGATTCCGGCTTTGAACAGGGTGTCAAAGATTCTTTACAGTTTTTGAAAAGTTGTAAGTCATTGCGGGGAAGTGCGTTGTGGAATCGTTTCGGGTGTTCGGCCGGAAGGTTTGAGAACGTGGCACGAGGAGCTGGCACAGTGCCTGCTTTATCTCCCTTCACCAAACAACCAACCACCACACTTCGAATAACATCTTCTGGAGACCACAACAATGACGAACATCATCAACGCTCTGTACAACGACGAAGCTGGCTTCATCATCTCGGCTGAACTGGTCCTGGTCGCCACGATCTGCGTCCTCGGTATGGTTGTCGGGCTTTCGGAAGTCGCTTTCAACGTCAACCAGGAACTCGAAGACGTCGGAGCCGCCTTCGGCAGTGTGAATCAGAACTTCGCCTACAACGGCACGGCTGGCCACAAGGGAAGCATCGCCGGCAGCACCTACAACGACGAGTGGGATCACTGCGACGACAGCTGCGATGTGACCTGCGACGTCGGACCGACCCCGGAAAGCTACTAGGCCCTGCGGGCCGTGGGCAGTCGCATGGGAATGCAATGACTGCCTCGCCCAGTTTGCTCCTGAAGAACGCCAAAACGACTTCGCCAGATCTGACTCAACCCTGACACTGACACCACCTCTCAGATTGAGTCTACTGGAGTTACACTTCACGCCAGGTTTTACGTGAGCTGTACTTCACACTGGGCCCACTGGCCGAAGTTTTCTTCAACATCGACACGAACGCTTTGCAGTTCGTGTCGATGTTTTTTTATGACGTCACTGATCAGTCGCCCGGCCATCCACTGGGCAATCTCTTCGGCGGTTGTGTTCTGCACCGGCAAGATGACAGCGTCTTCCCGAGGGAAGATCCACCGTCGTTCTTCGAACGTCGCTTCAACTTCGTGCCCATGATCGGTGACATGAATCATCGGATGCGACTCGGGCAGCAGCACCCGATGATCGAGCTCATTCACAAGGTTCTGCGTCGCATCCCGTAACGCGATGAAGTCGAAAACATACCGGTTCTCATCCAGTCCCCCGGTCACTTCGACGGCGACCCGCCAGTTGTGTCCATGCAGGCGCTCGCAGATGTTGCCATTGAACGTAATGAAATGAGCGGCGCTGAAGACCAGATGATCCTTGGTGACGCGTACACGGAAGGATGGCTGAGTCATGGCAGAAGATCTTGCTTGAGGTCGAAGGAATAGAATGCCGCCGCAACGTCGGACTCGGAGCCTGAGTTAGTTTAGCGAATTGTGTCTTCCGCCAACCCCAGAAACAGGCATGCGGCAACCAGATCGGCTGAGGTGCCGGGGTTCAGGCGGTTGCCGTCGCTGCGAAGCCAGGTGTCGAATTCGGTGAATGCTTCCGTGGATTCCGGAGCCTCAGGCCACCCGGCTTCGAGCAGTTCGGCGGCTTTGCGGCTGACCTCCTCAGCGGTTTCCCGGCCACACTTTCGTTCAATGAGCGAGTCGGGGTAGTGGGCCATCCAGTCGAGATGCAGGCCGACGATTGCCGTATCCCGGGAGTCTGGGCAGCGGGTCCACCACTGGTGAAGATGTTCGCGTCCGAAGCCGAGGACATCGGTGAAGTTGTTCGCGTACTGGCGGGCGATCAGATCACGATCGGCGGCCAGTTGCATGATCTCCCGAATGTGTGCGGTCGGCTCTTGGGAAAGGTCCTGCTCGGCCACGTCTCCCATTCCTCCGGGGCGTGCCGTGCGAATCGCTTCGTAGATCTGCCTGGAATCTTCGACTGTCATCCGATCGATAATTCCCGGCATCGACTCGTCGAGACTGTCCTGCTGGCAGGCGGCGAGTAAGGGGGCAAGCAGCAGGATGATGCCGAGGTTTGTGTTCTTCCCAACTTGCAGCCGCACGGCTTTGCTGGTGTCGAGAATCGCCTTGCCCACGCCACGATGATGAGAGCGAGCCAGCATGAACGCCGTGATGCGGGCGGAGCGGACGAAGTCGTTGTAAGTCAGGTCGGTGAAGCTGGCCTGCGGATGCACGTTTCCCGCTTTCGGAGCGGCGACTTCCCAGAGACAGGCCGTTTCAATCCAGCGGGTGAGTTGCTCAATGTTGTACTGCGGCATGGTGAGGCATATGTTGTCGTGGCGAAGCGGAATGTGCAACTCCAACCGGCTCCCCGGAACTGCCACGCGATGCCATTTTGATCAGCTTCAATAAGAAAAGCCGCGTACCAGGGTACGCGGCTTCGTCCGTTAATCGGGCTTCCCATCAATGCGTGTCTGATCGTCGACCTAAATCTCGATCAGACCGCGACGGGCTTACTTCCTGTTACGACGCTCTTCGAGTTCCTTGCGGCGACGCTCAACAACTTCTTCCTGCACGTTGCGAGGACAGCGGGCGTAGCGAGCGAATTCCATGCTGAATCCCCCCTTACCCTGAGTCATCGAACGCAGTTCGTTGGCGTAATCGAACATCGAGGCCAGCGGCACTTCGGCGAGAATGTAGCAGGTCAGGCTCTTCGTTTCCGAAGAGGTCACGATTCCGCGCTTACTGGCCAGGTGACCGGTGATCGAACCCTGGTACTCTTCCGGGGCCTCGATTTCGAGCTGCATGATCGGCTCGAGCAGGGCCATGTCAGAGTTCTTCAGGTTTTCACGCATGCAGTCGAATGCACAGATCTTGAACGCCATTTCCGATGAGTCGACATCGTGATAGCTACCATCGGACAGGTGAGCATCCACACCGACGACCTCACACTCGCACAACGGTCCTTTTTCGAGTGCCCGCTGGAAGCCGGCATCGACTGCCGGGATGTACTCCTTGGGAATACGACCCCCGGTGACTTCGTTGTGGAACTTGTAAGGCGCATCGAAACCTTCCGGCATCGGAACCATTTTTCCGACAACGTGAGCGAACTGACCGGAACCCCCGGTCTGCTTCTTGTGCTTGTAGTTGAACTCAACGGTCTTGCTCGGCGTTTCCTTATAGGCCACTCGCGGCTCGCCGATGATACATTCGCACTTGTACTCACGCTTGATACGTTCGATGTAGACGTCGAGGTGCAACTGACCCATTCCGGCGATAATCGTCTGGCCGGTCTCTTCGTCCGTCATCACGTGGAACGTCGGATCTTCACGACGGAACCGTTCGAGGGCCTTACCGAGCTTGTCGGCACTGTCTCGCTGAGCCGGCTCGATCGAGAGTCGGATCACCGCTTCCGGCACGTAGATGTTTTCCAGAGCGTAGTTGACGCCGCCACCACAGAACGTATCCCCGGAGGCACAGTCAACACCCACGATGGCGACAATGTCACCGGCGCCCGCGACATCCACGTCTTCACGGTCGTTGGAGTGCATACGCACGATTCGCCCGAAACGAGTCGCTTTCCCGGTACGGGTATTGATGTAGCTCTCACCCTTTTTGATCGTACCCTGGTAGATACGGGTGTAGGTCAGCTGGCCGAACTGTTCCATCACGGTCTTAAACGCCATGCAGACGAGCGGATCGTCGTCGCTGGTCGTCAGGGCGACTTTGAACTGGTTCGGATCCGGCTTCTCGCTGGTTTCGCTGTCCTTGTCGGCCTGCTCCATCTTGTCGACGTCGATGGCCTTCACTTCGCGTTCGAGCGGCGAAGGGAGGTAGGAAACGACGGCGTCGAGCAGTTCCTGGACACCCTTGTTCTTGAACGCACTACCCATCATTACCGGAGCAATGCTCTGTGCCAGGCAGGCTTCGCGAATAATCGCCTGAATCTTGTCGACCGGGATCTCCGCTTCTTCGAGCAGCATTTCCATGAGCTCATCGTCGTAGAGCGAGAGCTGTTCGAGCATATGAGCGCGAGCTTCGGCGGCCTTATCCTGCAGATCAGCCGGGATATCGTCGTAGCGAACCTGTTCGCCATGCTCGCCATCGAAGAAGACGGCACGCATGTTGATCAGGTCGACAACGCCTTTGTGATTCTGCTCCAGGCCGATTGGGATCTGAATCGGAACTGGCGTCACGCCCAGCTTTGCCTGGATCTGACGACACACCGAGTCCGGATCCGCACCCGTGCGGTCGCACTTGTTGATGAAGGCGATGCGGGGAATCCCGTAACGCTTCATCTGGCGGTCCACGGTCAGAGACTGGCTCTGGACACCACCGACCGAACAGAGAACCAGGATCGCCCCGTCGAGTACGCGGAGTGAACGTTCCACTTCGACGGTGAAGTCGACGTGGCCCGGCGTGTCGATCACGTTGACGATGTGATCTTTCCAGCCAACCTGGGTTGCAGCGGAAGTAATCGTGATTCCGCGTTCACGTTCCAGCTCCATGTGGTCCATGACGGCCCCGGCTGCACCGTCTTTAACATCGCCGATTTTGTACGTCTTACCGGCGTAAAACAAAATACGTTCGGTCAGCGTGGTCTTGCCGGAGTCGATGTGGGCGGAAATCCCGATATTCCGTACTTTGTCGAGGTTTTTCATGGTTCCGTAAACAATAATCCCTGAGTGTTGAAACATTCCGGCTGACTCTCAGCCTGGAAAAAAGTGTTCCCGCGTCGGCGGGACAGCTTCGAGCCCATCGCTCGACCGTAGGTCCGCGTAGGAGCGGCTGTTTGCCTGAAACGCTGCCATTACGCGGCGGAACGGCTGCAACTTCCAAGTAATCTGCTCTGGCGGGCTCTCCGATCGACAGCGTGTTCGATCGTGGTCACACAGCATGCATCTCGTGGCAGTGAACCCTCTGGAACAGCTCTCTGTTCGCGAGGTCGTCAGTCCGTACGTTGCCCGGCAAATCGGAGGATTCAGGCGGAATCTTAACGAGGTCACTGCGCTGTGAAAAGAGGAAAAGCCTCTTTTGTGAGTGACTTTTCATCCCACTCGCAGCCTCCCCGCTTCCAGAAATTGTAGGCTGGAAGTACCGCCGGGAGTATCCCGATCGATTGGGGCATCGATGTCAGAAGACCGTGAGGACTATGTCCGCCAGTACATCCCGGTCTCGTTCAGAGGCGGTCTCAGCCCCCGAAAATTGACTCGACATTTCCGCGAAGGACCAGTTTGCCCAGTTCCAGGGCCCGATCTTCCGGCCACCCGCGGTCCTGAACGAAGTCCTGTGCGAGCACCTTGGCGAGAATGCGACGGTACATTCGGAACTTCGGCAGCGCGAATTCCAGTTTGTACATATCGCTGTAATAGCCAACGTACTTGGTCTGCGGAATCGCCGTGAGCCGGGTTCGGCAGTCCGATTCGATATACGGCGGCGTATTGGAATACCACCAGTGGCCGTTGGCGATCACGTTCGGGAAGATCCACGCATAGCTGACGAGTTCCTGGTTGCTCGTCGTGGTCAGGACCGAGATCGGAAATTTGACTCGCGGGAAGCTGTTGAACAGCTGGCGATACTGAATCAGCGACGTCCGCTTGTCGTACAGGTCCTGTCCCTGGAACACCCCATCCTCGTAAACGCGACGGTTCACGCCGATCATCAGGTCGAATGGCAGGTTGAAGACCGCGCAGTTCTCGGCCAGTTGCCAGAAGATGAACTGACTCAACTCGCGGCTCTCGCAGTCGCTCAGTTTCTCGCCGTTGCCGAGTCGCAGCCAGGACGCAGCCACGGTGTTCGCTGAAACCAGTGTGGGGGAGAAGTCCGGAGGCAGCGAGATTGCACAGGCCCGAGCCCCATTCTTGGTGAAGTGCGTAAACAGATCCCGAATCGCAGCCTGAACGTCTTCGATGGTACCGAGTTCGCGATCGGTCGCTTTCGAAAGACGCTCGCGTACTTCGGACTTGCCGAGGTGGAAGACCAGGTCGTCGGTTCGCAGGCAGGGGACGTAGAGTCCGGTGTCGAAGCCGGCCAGGGCGTCGTCGAAGTCGTTGGTCAGATAGACCTGTTCGAGCCCGGACTTTTTGAGAACCTGCTGTTCCCAGTCATCCTGAGCGAGAACCTGGTCGGCCTGATCGTAGAGCTTCTCCCAGTTGTCGACCGTGATCCGGTCTTCTTCGAAGCCGAAGAATTCCTGGCAGATCTCGAGCAGCCAGGAATATTGGGCCGTGTTTTCGATCGTGCTCAGCTTGGGAATGAGACGACCGACTTTCTCCTTCGGAGAGATACCCGGCTCTTCGATCTTCTCTTTCGCCAGTCCAGCCGAATGGGCCAGCTCGGTGTAATAGTGATACCCCATGATGTCGGCGAGGTTTTTCGAAGCAGCCGCGTGAGGATTGATGTGCGTGTGCGGATCAATCAGCGGAAGGGCTTCCAGTTCGTCGAACAGTCTCTTAACCAGGGAATCACTCATGTCGGACCTGTGGCGGAAGGGGTTAGAGAGCGGCTAAAGCCAATCGACTTCGCCGGGCGTTCCGGGCGAAGTCGACATCAGCACGTAATGTAGCGATCGGCTCGACCGATGCAAAACGTCCACTCTTTCAACGGCTATTCGCGGCCGTCTCCCGACGCTGGCGGGCGTCCTCGAGATGCTTTTGGAGTTCAGCCCGCTGTATTTCCGTGAGGACCGACTGAATTTGCAGGCTTTGTTCGTCGCGAAGGTCTTCGACCTCGCGTAGAAGCGACTGAATTTTGGCGCGGTATTCGGCCTGAATCGAGTAAATGCTTTCTCGCTGTTCGTCGCTGAGTCCGATCTTGCCGTAATGGTTCGGAAGGCGGTTTCCACTTCGGCGGGATTCGGTCGCCGATTTGCCGGGCATGGTCTGGGAAATGGCCGTGGAAGCCAAAAGGCAGGCGGCCAGACATACGGGAACGACGGCAGAGCACTTCTTCAGCATGGTTGGTCTTTCCTCAGCAATCAGAAATGGTATTGGTCCACACACTATCGAGGGTGCTTGAACGAGTTTTCACCATTCTGATCAACCGGTGTCGATGCGATCAACCATTCACGGCCGTTCACTGAAGACTTCCGCAGAAAAAGTTTCCCGCCGAATTTCGGGGGATCGGGCTCAAGGCACCATCCCCAACACCAAAAAACAAAGCCGCGACGGGAATCCCATCGCGGCTCGTGTTTCAATTGTCGGCGGAGCGAGATCAGTTCATCGCCATCTCAGCCGGGGCGTTTCCCTCGATCAGGTCGGCCAGGCGACGAACTTCTTCGAGTTCCTCGCGGCGAGCTTTGATCGTTTCCGCGGTCGGATCTTCGCGGCGGAGACGGATGGAGCTGGCGATATAACGCAGACCTTCGAGCAGGAGTTCCTGTTGACGGCCGGTGATTTCCACAGTCATGCGATCGTTCGTGGACATGAATCAAAATCCTTATTTGAAACGCGGCTGCAGAACTTCCTGTTTCAGTGGCCGACTTTGTAAACGTTCCCGTCGTCTGGCAGGTCAGCCCGACCTGTCTGTGTGACGATTACTGGAGGTTATGGTAGCAACTGTCAGACCAAACTCAATCGATTACTGTTCTGGCTGCGTGCAATCTCTCGGAAGGGGAAAAACTGGAACGGTTACGCCCCGGTTGAGCAGCCGGAGAGCGTCAGTATTGACCCACGTCGTCTATTATCGAACATCGCCGCGGCCAAATTTGCTTTCGTTGTCTCGGAACCTACGACGGCTACAGACGGTCTTTTGCGAAATTATGCAAATCCGCTTCAATCGTTACGCAAAGCTTACAAGGGCCAACCGGAGATTAGAAGCAGAGTTCTGCCCGCTCCGTAAACATCAGCCGCCAACTTTCCCGGCAGGATCGGTCATCTCCCCACGCCAGTGGCACAGACATTCCTGTCTGTGTGTCGTTCGACTGTCCACTGGAAATCATCGTTATTCGAATCTGAGCGTCGGGAACGGAATCTCTGCGCGGCCACGCTGAATGCTCACGGACAGGAATGTCTGTGCTACTGGCTCTGGGTGACGGGGACGGGGGATTGAAGGTTACTGAGACCGCAGGTACCGGAAACCGACCCTAGTTCGCCCCGTTGTTCTTGTGGGAATCGTGGGCCCGCCAGTTGCCGCTGCGGAAGGACTCGGCCATGGCTTTCGGCACGTCCGCTTCGGCCAGCACGACGCGGGCCCGGTTTTCCTGGGTCAGGGCGACCATCTCCGCTTCGGTGGCGACGGCTCGGGCTCGCTTTTCTTCGGCACGGGCTCGGGCGACACGCATGTCGGCTTCGGCCTGATCTCCCTGAAGACGAGCCCCGACGTTATCACCGACGTCGATATCGGCAATGTCGATCGAGACGATCTCATACGCCGTCTGCGAGTCGAGACTCTTATTGAGTACCGCTTTGGCGATCAGCATGGGGTTGGCGAGCACGTCTTTGTGGCTCTCGCTCGATCCGATGGCGGAGACGATTCCTTCACCCACGCGGGCGATAATCGTGTCCTCGGTTGCACCGCCGATCAACTGGGCCAGGTTCGTGCGAACCGTCACACGGGCACGGGCCTTCAACTGAATGCCATCTTTGGCGACGCCGTCGAGCGTGTTCCGCGAATGCCGACGGGGATCGGGGCAGTCGATGACTTTGGGGTCGACGCTCGTCCGCACGGCGTCAACCACATCGCGACCGGCCAGGTCGATGGCCGAAGCGGTGTCCCAGTCGAGGTCGATGTTGGCTCGCTGAGCAGCAATCATGGCCTGCACGACGCGGCGAATGTTTCCGCCGGCCAGGTAGTGAGCTTCGTAGGCGGCGGTCGGAATCTTTGGCAGTCCGGCCTGCACGGCCATCACGCGAGCATCGATGATGCTGGTCGGATTCACCTTTCGAAGCGACATCAACACGAGGCGAATCGGGTTGACGTGAGCACCAGTCACGAATCCTCGCAACCACAGGTGGAAGTACTTCGTGAAGAGCACGAACAGCACGATACCCATGATGACCGCGAAAACGATCGCGGCGAAGATGAGCAGCTCTTGTGGGATCATGGCGGTTGTCTTTCTCAGGTGCGGCAGAGTTTTTCGGACCCCGTGAAGGTTATGGCGATACCAGAACCGATGTCGAGTTTACTTCGCGAAACTTCTCCCGTGCAAGTATCGATGCCACTTCCTTGCCGAAGTGAGCCGCGATGTTTCTCGCCCGGGAGGTCAACAGTTTCAAGTTGGCTATTGAGGATCTCGCCGCAGTTCCGGTATAACAGAGATAGATCGGCCCGGGCTGATGCGTTCGAGCCGCTGCTTCAGACACGTTGTGCGCCGTGTCGTTTCTGTTTTTCTGAGGCTGCTGCATGAAGATTGTATTCAAGACAGCGCGACTCCAGAGTGGCAAATCGCTGCAAGTTTTGCTCGGCCTGCTGGTTGCCGCCTTAGGCTCGCTCGCTTTCAGTCCGTCTGCATTCGCAGGTTCCGTCGACTTCGAAAAGCATGTCCAGCCGATTTTACGGCAGCACTGCTACCGCTGTCATGGCGAAACTGACGACAAGGGCGGTCTGCGACTGTCCCGCCGTGAGGCCGCTTTCGGCACCGGGGATTCCGGCGAACCGATTATCAATGTCGGCAAACCGGAAGAAAGCCTGCTGATTCACCGTATTGCCGACGCTGATTACGGCGATGTGATGCCGCTCGATGGTGAAGCCCTTTCGAGTCAACAGATTGAAATTCTTAAACGCTGGATTGCCGAAGGAGCCCACTGGCCCGATTCCGCAGCCGTGAGCCGACACTGGGCGTATGAGCCAATCGCACGGCCAGACCTTCCCGGCGTGAAGCATGAAGGCTGGATTCGCACTCCGGTCGATCACTTCATTCTCTCGCGGCTGGATGAAGAAGGGCTCGAACCGGCTCCCGATCAGAATCGAGCAAGCTGGCTCCGACGGGTTTCTCTGGCATTGATTGGCTTGCCGCCCAGCCCGGAAGAAGTCGATCAGTTCGTGAATGACAACTCGGCCGACGCCGAACGTGAAGTTGTCGATCGACTGCTTGCCTCGCCACGTTTTGGCGAGAAGTGGGCCGTCGGCTGGCTCGATCTGGCCCGCTATGCCGACTCCAACGGCTTCCAGGCCGACCAGCTGCGCGACAGCTGGGCGTATCGCGACTGGGTGATCAGCGCCTACAACCAGAACAAACCGTTCGACGAATTTGTCATCGAACAGCTCGCGGGCGATCTGCTGCCAGAAGCCACGGCTGATCAGCGGATTGCGACCGGCTTTCATCGGACCGTCACCTGTAACGTCGAAGCCGGTGTGCATCCGGAGGAGAACCGCGTCAATCAGGTCTTCGATCGCGTCAACACGACCGGCACGGTCTTTATGGGCACCAGCATGGAATGTGCCCAGTGCCACGACCACAAATACGATCCCTTCTCCCAGACCGATTACTACCAGCTGTTCGCGTACTTCAACAATACGCCCCTCGAAGTGAAGCAGACGGCCGGTGTGACGTACGACTTCTACGGCCCCTCCATGGAACTACCGATGGAGCCGGAAGAAGCCGATCGACGGTCCGAACTGCAGGCGGAACTCGCCGAGCTCAAGCAGCAGCGGGATCAGCGACTCAAAGCTGCCGATGCCGATTACGAAGCCTGGCTGACCGATCTCCGCGGCAAAACCGAGGAAACCGACTGGCAGCCGGTTAACGTCGTCGACTTCAAGACCACCGGCGGAGAGACCTGGCGCGAGCTGGAGGATCGATCGATCCTCATCACCGGCAAGGTGCCGCATACCACCACGTATACCGCGACCGTGAAGTCCGATTTGCCGCGTGTCACCGCACTTCGCATTGAAGCACTCACGCATCCCGAGATCGCCGGAAACGGGCCGGGTCGTGGCGATCCGGTTCGCAGCAATTTCATTCTGAGCGAATTCATCGTTACGAAGACCGGAGGCGAACGCGATCAGAAAATCGAACTGACTGCTGCCGCCGCGGATTACTCGCAGACTCGCTGGGAAGTACCCAAAGCGATTGATGGAGATCCTTCGACGGGATGGGCGATCGGGCAGGAATTCCAGAAGCCGCATTGGGCCCGATTCCAGCTCCTCAAGCCGATCAGTCTTGCTGAGGACGAACAACTGCAAATCGAGATGGTGCAGAACTACGGCCGCGGTCGCACGATCGGCTGCTTCCGGCTCTCGGCCTACAGCGGGGATCCGTTACTCCTCGATGTGCCGGAAGATCTTCAGAAACTGGCCGGGAATAAGAAGCGATCCAAGGCGGAGGAGAAGAAACTCCGCGATCATTTCAATGCAGCCGATCTTCAACTGGCCCGCATCGATCGACAGGTCAAAGCTGTCGAGAAAAAGCTCAACGCACTGGCTCCGCCGACAACGCTGGTGATGGTCGAAATGGACGAGCCACGGAAAACCTGCGTGCTCAACCGGGGTGATTATCTCTCACCTGGGAAAGAGGTTTCTCCCGCAATCCCCGCTCTGTTCCAACCCGGGGCAGGGGAGTATCCGGAGAATCGACTGGGGTTCGCTCGATGGCTTGTCAGCAATGAGAATCCGCTACTCGCCCGCGTGACAGTCAATCGCTGGTGGGCCGAGCTGTTCGGGCAGGGACTCGTTGTCACCACCGAAGATTTCGGCTCTCAGGGGGAACCGCCTACGCATCCCGAACTGCTCGACTGGCTGGCCAGCGAACTGCGCGAGAACGACTGGTCGATGAAACATGTCCTCCGGGAAATCGTTTTGTCGTCGACCTTCCGACAGTCGTCGCGATTCACGCCGGAACTGCTGGAACGTGATCCGAAAAATTTGCTCTACGCCCGTGGTCCCCGCTTCCGGTTGAAAGCCGAAGTCGTTCGCGACAACGCACTGGCGATCAGCGGACTGCTGTCGGACAAAATGGCTGGTCCTCCGGTGATGCCCTATCAGCCCGATGGCATCTGGCGTTCGATCGGCCGCAACCAGCCGAAATGGGTCACCGCGAAGGATGAGGATCGCTTCCGCCGTGGAGTGTATATCGTCTGGAAACGGGACGCGCCATACACGTCGCTCGTCAGTTTCGATGCCCCGGATCGGACGGCCTGTGTACCGCAACGCCCGCGCACGAATACGCCGCTTCAGGCACTGACGCTGCTGAACGACCCCGCCTATGCCGAGATGGCGCTCGGGTTAACACTGCGAATGCTGAAGGAATCCACGGATGACTCTGATCACAGCCGGATTAACCGTGGATTCGAAATCGCCGTCGCCCGCGACGCTCGACCGAAAGAAGTCGAAGTTCTGTATGGGCTCCTGCAGTCTGAACGCCAGCGTGTGAAAGAGGACCCGAAACTCGTCGAACAACGAACCGGGATCAAACTGCCGGGCTTCCCGGAGATGGACGTTAATCAGCAGGAAGCAGCCGCCTGGTTCGCCGTGGCCAACGTGTTGCTGAACCTCGATGAAACCGTCACTCAGGAATAACCGAACGTCGTCATGGACCAACATTGAGAGGGTGGCCCATCCCTCAATGACTCGGAGAAAATAGATGCATCCCGCACAAATCAAGTTTCAACAGGATCTGACGCGACGGTACTTCCTGCAGAAGTCCGGCTATGGCATTGGCTCCTGTGCGCTGGCTTCGCTGTTCCTTCAGGATGCGGCTGCCGGAACCAGAGAGAATCCGCTCTCTCCGCAGGCGACCGACTTCCCGGCTCGGGCGAAGAATGTGATCTACATTCACCTCGTCGGAGCTCCGTCGCATCTCGATCTGTTCGATTACAAACCGGAACTGCAGAAGCGGACCGGCGAACTCTGTCCCGACGAATTCTTCGAAGGCAAGAAGCTGGCCTTCATTCGCGAGCAGCCGACTCTGTTGGGAACGCCGGATGACAAGGACTTCAAGTTCCAGAGCTGCGGCCAGTCGGGCATGCAGATTTCCAACCTGCTGCCGCATCTGCAGACAGTCGCCGATGACATTACGGTGATTAAGACAGTGACCACCGAACAGTTCAATCACGCCCCCGCTCAGCTGTTTTTGCTCACCGGCTTCGGTCAGTTCGGCCGCCCGAGTCTCGGCTCCTGGGTCACGTATGGTCTCGGTTCTGAAAACCAGAACCTGCCCGGATTCGTTGTGCTGATCACCGGCCAGGTGCTCGGAGCCGGCAGCAGTGCCTGGGGCAGTGGATTCGTCCCGACGGTTTATCAGGGTGTCGAGTTCCGCAGTCAGGGGGACCCGGTCCTTTACCTGTCGAATCCCGATGGCGTTTCGCCGGGCAGCCGTCGCGATATCATCGACGCGGTGAACGGCCTCAATCAGGTCCACTTCAGTGATGTGGCCGATCCTGAAATCGCCACCCGCATCAGCCAGTACGAAATGGCCTACCGGATGCAGACCAGCGTCCCCGAACTGATGGACATCAACTCGGAGTCGCCGGAGATTCACAAGCTTTACGGCACCGAGCCGGGGAAAACGAGCTTCGCCAATAACTGCCTGCTCGCACGGCGTCTGGTCGAACGCGGGGTTCGCTTCGTGCAGTTGTTCGACGAAGGCTGGGACATGCACGGCGGCGTGTTCAATAATCTGCCGCGAAAGTGCAAGCAGGTCGATCAGCCGATCGCCGCGTTACTCAAAGACCTGAAAGAACGGGGCCTGCTCGACGAAACGCTCGTCGTCTGGTCGTCGGAATTCGGCCGCACGCCGATGGCTCAGGGAAAGAACGGCACCGGTGCGATGACAAAAGCGGGCCGTGACCATCACAAGGAAGCCTATTCCATCTGGATGGCAGGCGGTGGCGTGAAAGGGGGCTACGTTCACGGCAAAACCGACGAACTGGGTTATGCCCCCGTCGAGAAGCCCGTCCACGTTCACGATCTGAACGCGACGATTCTGCATCTGCTGGGCATGAACCACGAGCGGCTCACGTTCAAATATCAGGGTCGCCAGTTTCGACTGACCGACGTGCATGGTCACGTCGTCCGAGAAATCCTTGCCTGATCTCGGGCCGTTCTAGATCAGACTTCGTATAAGAGTAGCGGCCGTCAGCGACGTAAGATGGTCATTTGCAGGGCTCTCAACGCCCATACGTCGCTACTCGGTCGAGCAATGTGCTCTATTCGAGACGTGGAGCTGATTCCGGACGCTCTCCCGGAGGTCCATTCGGTCCGTTGTTCCGCGGGGGAGGGCCGGGGCGATCATCAGGGCGACGACCATCCGGTCCTCGTCCATCGGAGCCACGCCCATCGGGACCGCCTCGGCGGAATCCGTTGAAGCTTGGCCGCATCTCCCACAGGACGTTCTGCACGAACTGTCCCTGAGTGAAGACGCTTTCATTTTGGTGAGCGTCCCACAGGTAGAGCCATTTCAATGCCTCCGCCTGATAATCAGCCGGGCTGTCGAGGAGAGCCGCCTGTTTGTTCGCCTCAAGTCGGGCAAAGAACGACTGAAGTTCGTTATTGCTTACCTGATCCTTCTGGGCGAAGCTGTTCATCTCGGAAACGAGCAGACTGCGAATCAGCAGACTGCGGAATGCTATCCGTTCGTAAAGAGCCGGTGGCGGGGACCAGCCGCGAATCTCTTCGTCCCGGGACTGTTCGAACTCGAACCCGGCCTGGCGGATCTGTCGCATCGTCTGTTCGGGGGGCCAGTTTGCCGGGGCTTCGTGCGTATTGGCCAGCGAAGCACTGAGGATGTGGAACTTCCTCTTGATCTCCGTCGCCTTGGTTTGCTCGATCTGATCCCGCTGAGCGGTGCCGAGTTCATTGAACAGGATCTCATCGATGACGGTGTCGAGCTGTTCTTCCGTCATCAGATAGGGAGTCGTGTTGTTCACACTCCGGCTCGGATCGAGCATCCACAGCAGGCTCGACATGCGGCGATCGTTCCGATCGAGCATGCGCGAGATCAGCTCGGGGAGCAGTTGGACATCCTTCTGACGACTTTCCCGGAGGATTGCTTCCACCACGGCGATCTGGGCAGCCGGTTCCGGCGACGTTCTCAGGCGTTCCCGCTCGAACGGGTTCAGCGACTGCAGCCATTCCATATACCCATCGACGAGCGGCTCGAGCTGCTGCTGTTCGACGTAGTCGTGCAGTTCCCAGTACCGTTGCTGTTCGGCGGGCGAGAGTTTCTGATAACGGGCCAGATTCCGTTCGAGTCGGTTTCGCTCTTCCTGCGGAAGTTCGGCGATTTCCCGTTTGATGGAACGGAATTCCGAATAGCTGAGCCGATGGCTGTACCCGGCTCCGCAGAGCCAGAACAGTCCAAAAGAACAGACGGCAGCGATGACAATCGGCGACTGTGTCGGCCACTGCCGACGGTTGACGAGCACGGTCTGTTCGGGATCTTGTTGCGTTGTCTTCATGTTATCGCCCTCCCTGACCAAACTCGACGCGACGTCTTTGCCACTCCGGGTTGCTTTGCAGCTTCTGAAGAAACTCGATCGAGCCGACCTCTTCGTAGCTGTCGAAATTCTTCAGCAGGGGATAGTTCTCGATCATGGCGTCGGTGGTCGTTGGCGGCACAGACCGGGCCAGCAGGTAGCCTCCCAGTCCGCAGGCCATGACCAGCACCCAGCCGATCGCCCGCACGCCGATCCGGCGTGCTTCCGTCATCCATTCCGGCTCTGTCCACTCGCGTTGGGTGTCGGCCATTTTGGCCGTGGCGACCGTGTTCTGGGCAAACTCTTCGGAGGCTTTCACCCGAGGGAGCGTGTCGAGCATCTCCCAGGTCGAGGCCAGCGACTCCATATCGTGGCGGGCGACCTCGTTCTGGGCGAGCAGCTGTTCAATACGCTGAGCGTCTTCCTCGTTGAGCTCACCATCCAGGTAAGCGACGAAGTTCGATCGCTGCTCGGCTGTCAGTCTTGCCAGTTTGTCGACCATGGAATTACTCGAAATACTGCGGCGGGCCGCGGAGGATCACGGAGGCTCTGCTGTTTCACAGAGCAGATGGATGTCAATGTCTCAGAGTTGGGATGACGATCAGGTCTGCAGGTAGTTTTCCAAATGTTCTCTCAGGTTTTCTCGAGCCCGCGATAGCAGTGATTTCACCGCGGAGGGACTCAACTCGAGTGTCTCGGCGATATCGGCGTAGCTCATCTCTTCAAATTTGTTGAGCAGGACCGCGATTCGCTGTCGATCATTCAGGTTCTCCAGCGCATCGCGGATGACGGACGCCAGTTCGGTTCGATCGAGTTGACGTGCCGGCATCAGTGCGGACTTCTCCGCGACACTCTTCTCGGGAATCCGCATGCTCTGCGGTCCACTTTCGCCCGTGCCGAACTGCACCTCTTTGCGACGCATTTTCGAACGCCGCGAGTTGCTCGCCAGGTTATTGGCGATGCGGAACAGCCAGGTCGAGAACTTCGCCTGCGGTTCATAGGCATGTCGGGCCCGATAAACGCGCAGAAAGGTTTCCTGGGCCAGATCTTCGGCCGCATCCTGGGAACCCAGAATGGTCGCGAAGATACTGATGACTCGATCCTGATACGCCTCGACGAGTTCGCCGAACGCTTCCTCGTCCCCTTCGCGGACTCGGAGCATCAGCTGCACGTCGGGATCGCTCAGGTAAGGATTATTCGCAGTTTGCGTTGACGCATTCACGATGAAGAAACTTTTCAGGTTCTGAGATCCGGATGATCCGCTGTGATTCTTCTCACTCTTCCTGGAGGCAGATTCTCGGGCCGAATAAACGGCGGGGTTTCCGGCGTGGAACCAGCTCAATTGACTCGCAGGGGAGACTTCTTACGATGGCAGAGTTCCCCGCCGCGGGTTCAACGGGCTGGTTTCGCACTAAAGGTATAAACCCGCCTGGTCGCTCGAAGTTTCGTCATTCGAGCCACTTCCGGCGGTATTCGCTGGGTCGGGAATGAGTAATGAACGTATTGTTACAGCATCCCGGACCGCTTTCCACTTTAGGCTTTTCGTTTTTTTCAAAATGACATTATCGACTCTGCCTCTCAGTTATTGCGGGAATGTTCACCCGGCTCAAACCGTCGATGAACTGACGCAAGTCCTTACGACGCAAATGGCCCGCGTTCAGCGACAGTCCGACTTCTCGATCGCGGCTGGTCTCTGGCTGCCCGATGCCATCACCCGCGAGCTCGAAGAGTCGCCCGACCGGCTGGAGCCGATTGTTACGGCCCTCCGCGAGAACAATCTCATCTGTTATACGCTCAATGCGTTTCCGTTCGGCAACTTCCATCTGGAGCGGGTGAAGGAGCAGGTTTACCTCCCCGACTGGACCGATCCGCAGCGGCTCGAATACACCATCCGCTGTGCCCGCCTTCTGGCCCGCCTCCTGCCGGATGGCGTTGAAGGCAGCATCTCCACTGTTCCGCTCGGCTTCAAAGCCCTGGCCGACAAGCCCGATTTCCAACAGCAGTGCATCACCAATCTGCTTGAACTGGCCCGCCAGCTCGACGATCTGCACGACTCGACCGGCCGCGTCATTCGCCTCGCGATCGAGCCTGAACCACTCTGTGTGCTCGAAACGACCAAAGAAGTCGTCGACTTCTTTAATGCTCTCCGGGCCCGGGTTGATTCCGAAGCTCTGCAGGAAATTGTCGATCGTCATCTCGGCGTCTGTTACGACGTCTGCCATCAGTCGGTCGAATTCGAAGATGTTGCCGAGTCGATCGCCGAACTGAGCCAGAATCAGATTCGTATTAATAAGGTGCACATCACCTGCGCGATCGATCTGCCGAATCCCTCTCAGAATCAAGAGGGCCGCGAGTTCCTGGCCGACTTCGCCGAGCCTCGCTATCTGCATCAGACCTTCCGCAACAGTTCCACGGGAACCGTTTCCGAAGTCGACCTGACCGCTGAGTTCGCTCGTAATCCCCCCGCAGAGTGGCTGGATGCGGACAGCTGGCGGATCCATTTCCATGTCCCGGTGCACGCCGATTCCCTCGGGCCGCTCTCGACCACTCGGGCCGACCTGAAGAAAGCGCTCGCCGCCGTCGCGGCTCTCGAATACGCCCCGCATCTCGAAGTCGAAACCTACACCTGGACCGTGATGCCCGGGAAAGACCTGCCGGACGTTTGCGACGGGCTGACGGAAGAACTGGCCGCGACGCATCGCCTGCTCAACGAATTGCCGAAGCCCTGAAATGGACTATCGCACCAGAAACCGGGCGGCATACAACCAGCTGGTCAGCGACGGCGCGGTCTTCTCCCGCGTCGCCACCGATGAAGAATGCCAGCGGCCACTAGCCGTGCTCGACTCCCGCGGCTGGCTCCCGAAATCGGTGCAGGGGAAGCAGGTCCTCTGTCTGGCGGCCGGCGGAGGCTGGCAGTCGATCCTCTACGCCACGGCCGGGGCTCAGGTCACCGTGGTCGATCTCAGTCCGGGCATGCTCGCCCTGGATGATCGCGAGGCCCGGATTCGCAACCTGAAGCTTCGCCTCATCGAAGCCTCGATGGATGACCTGAATATGCTTGGCGATGAGCAGTTCGACATCGTCCATCATCCGGTCAGCACCTGCTACGTGCCTGATCTGGCTCCCGTCTTCCAGGAAGTCGCCCGCGTGCTTCGAATCGACGGCCTCTACATCAGCCAGCACAAATCACCAATCAGCCTGCAGGTGACCCGCCGCACCGAGCGCGATGAATACGCGATCGGCGTCGACTACTACCACTCCGGTCCGCTACCCGCTGTTGAAGACAAGTCCTATCGCGAACCGGGAGCCGTCGAGTTCCTGCACCGCTACGACCAGATCCTCGGCGGCATGTGTGCAGCCGGCCTCGTCATCGAAGCCTTCGCCGAACCCAAACGCGCCCACCGCCAGGCCACCCCCGGCGACTTCCGCCACCGCGGCAACTACATCGCCCCCTACCTCCGCATCAAAGCCCGCAAGCTTCAGACGACAGCGAAGAACGAGGAATCATCCAAGCTCTGGACCCCGTGATCCGATAAAATGCGTGAGTCTACCAAAGTAGACCAGTAGGGTGCGTCTTGACGCACCACAATGTGCGTTGATTCTTATAATCGCGCACAAATAAAGGTGACACGGGATGGCCCGGAGGGTTACCTCCGGGTTGCGAAGCAACAAGCAGTTGCCCATGGACTGATTATCATCCTATCGTCCGCCCAATCCCAATAGAAATGAGCTTTGCGATACTCGTCTCTCCCGGGAGGACAGGAACAATCGCAGAATGCGCTTATGCTCATGAAAACCGTAATCGACGCGCTGCAAAATCCGGTGCCTTTGACGCAAAAGGTGAACAACTATTGCACGATGGTTTTCACGAGACGAGGCTAGCTCGAATGAATCATGACGTCTGAGGTTAAGCCGCGCCGCGAAGCGGCGACGGCTTGGACGAATTGTTAGAGCCCATTCGAGCGCTCCCAGCAGACGAACCGAGCGTTGTCCGTGCAGCCCATTGCCGCGATTACAGCTTCTTGGCTGAAGCCGGGAAAGCGGTGAGGCAACTCTTCTAGCATCGCCTCGTCGCCTGTAGCGCCTTGGGGATAAGCCAAAAGTAACTCGCTACCCTCGAGAAGCCACCACACGTCAGCGCCCACCGGACCAGAATCGTTTGTTTCGATTGCTACTACATTCACCGCCATCCAGTCGATTGCTTGGACCTCTCCAGTTGGGAAGCGGGCGGATACCCCAGTCTCGTCCCACGTAACGTGGACTTGGCGCTCGAGCATGAGCGCCTCACGTCGGGTCCGCTGCCGCTCCTTCCACCACGCCACGATTGAACTCAGCATGGGCTCTAACCAGTAAATAGACAGAGGATGGCCCGGAGGTTTACGTCCGGGTTGCGGAGCAACAAGCAGTTGCCCATCGGCGAATTCGATTGATTGTGCATGCATCCCCAACGAGTAGGAAGTTGTTGGGTACTCGTGTTCCCACGAGTTGCAATCATCAACGTTCCGCGGGCGACTGCTTGTGACTTCGTCACCCGGAAGTGAACTTCCGGGTCATCCTGCCGATCGCAGCTAATGGCAGATCATTTGAGAACAGCAAGCCGCGAATCGTCAGCATTGGGAGTTGTTTGTATAAATAGAGTTTCGTCAAACTGCTCTGTCAGGGCAACGTTAAATACCGTTTTGTGATACCCCCATTCACGACCTGACGATGACTCCGCACCGAATCGGCCATTGCACGTAAATCGTCCCCATTGACCAACCGAAAGTTGAAACAGTTCGTGCGAATTACGTTCAGGGGCGCCACAATGGTGCCAAGACCAAACGAAACGGGTTGTGACAAGTTCCTTGGTCGCGCGTATGAACAGAGGTTCGATTCGAACGAGTGTTCGGGCCTCTGATCCGCGAACCTCGGAATGGCATTCGTAGTTTTCCCATTCAAGAAAGCGAATGTCGTGGAGTATATAGTCGGGCACCGCGCTAGCAAGTGGCGGGAGTCGCAGCGCATTCGGAGTGGCGTTCCGTTCCGCTGCGCTATCGCCCCCGCGAGACGCTTTCGTCCATTCGGTCGTGATGCGCTGAACAATGAGCATCAGTGGTGCATTTCGCTTTGCGGCATAACGTTTCGGATAACGTGGTGGCGGTCAGTAACCGTTGACTTCAAATCCGACGTGATCCGCCGCTCACGTTCAACCGATTGTTCGTGGCTCCGCTGTTATTGAGTTAGGGTCTCGAAACAAACACGTCGATATGGTCCAAGATGTACTTGCGGCGGATCGCATACAATTCCGCGTTCTTCTTGATGAAGCGGAAGCTGATATTGTCGAGCGCCTGATTCAGCGGTACGAAACCCATTATCTTCGCGTATTCGTTCCAGTCTTTCGCCTTGGCGATTTCTTCAGCGTGTTCGTCTCGATACTTGATGACCTGTTCAAACATCGTGCGGTGTGCCGATGCACCGAGCGTCGTGAATCCGGCGAGCGCTTCATCAATGTAGCAATCGTCTTCAAGGTTTGTGAAGTACTGTCCGAATCCACCATTACTGACCTCGCCTTGAAGTCGCCACGTTGCCCAGATTACGCGTTTTTCCGGAGGGAGCGATTTGAAAAACGCGACATATTCGTCGGAGCCTCGCTCGTCGGGCCAAGGCATTGCCCAAATATCGTCGATCACAGTACCAACGAAGTCGACGTCATCTTCAATTGCGAGAAGTTCGGAGCGTGAAAGCCCAATGTCTTCGGCCATTTGCATTTCCGTAGTTGGTGGTTGGAGTTGCGGCGCGCATCCTGTGACCACGCTAAGCCACAGAGCCAGATTTGCGGATAGTGAACGCGTCATGTTGCTGTTGCGACGAACTAATTGATAGACAGAAGGCGGCGGGATGGCCCGGAGGTTTACCTCCGGGTTGCGGAGCAACAAGCAGCGGCCCATCGGCGAATTCGATCGATTGTGCATCCATCCCCAACGAGAAGCAAGTTGTTGGGTACTCGTGTTCCCACGTCTTCTAATCACCAACGTCCCACGGGCGGCTGCCTGCGACTTCGTCACCCGGAAGTGGACTTCCGGGCCATCCTGCGGAACTTACCAAATTCAACCTTCATAACACCTAGAACAACTTTTTCAAACATTCCAATCCGTTGAACTGGAGGCCGCCTGTCAGTCAAACTGACATGAGGCTTTCCAAGCAACCATGCAGCGTTGGATAGCAAGACTAGGAACGCTTATCAATCCCTGCCTGAGCTCTCTTCGCGGTCTATTCGCAATGCTAAATCTACCATTCTTCGATGGTCATCTGTCTCTTCAACCATCTTTAGATACTCACCTCGACGCGTCTGGTCTTCCGGCCGGAATACCTCCGAATAGATCTCCGACACAGTTCTACCTGCTGTCCCATCTCCATCATCGTCCGAGAAATACGGCCTTGAGCATTTCAACAGACATCTATGCCATGAATAGGGGGAATAGCCACAGTCTTCTCCTGTCAAAATTACTAGATAGGATCTTCCTCTTCTCATCTGATCAACTCTATTCATGTCCCCGACATTACGTGCAACACCTGTTCTCCCGTATCCACATACAAGGTTAACCATCACAGAAATTGGACTTATTGATGTGATGAATCTTCTCCTGTTCGGAAAATTTACCCGCGGGATGGCCCGGAGGTATACCTCCGGGTTGCGGAGCAACAAGCAGGTGCCCATCGGCGAATTCGATTGATTTTGCATGCATTCCCAACGAGAAGCAAGTTGTTGGGTACTCGTGTTCCCACGTCTTCTAATCATCAACGTCCCACGGGCGGCTGCTTGTGACTACGTCACCCGGAAGTGAACTTCCGGGCCATCCTGCCGCTCGAGGGCTCGGGTGCAGTGGGTGGTTAGGTGCCCCAGTCGGCAGGTAATCGTCGACTCTCTTTTTGGGGATCGTGCGGGGCGACAAACACCCATCGGTCGCGTTTGTAGCTGCGACCATTGTCCATCTCAGCAATTGCAACAAAATGTACCATATGACCAACGCTGCGATGATCACCTTGCCATCCCTCTGCAGGCTTGCGTCGGATATCGACTTTGAGATGTGCGGATCTGACAAGGGCGACATGAAGGCCAGATTTCGCAAGCTGTTCCTTGAATCGACGAATTGCGAGCCGGTGCGCTGTCGCGAGTGGCGTTTCGCCTTCGGGAGGCGCGCTCAGCAAATCAATGTCGTACCCCGATGTATCCAACGACAATTGTCCGTGAAGCCAGTAGCCACGAAGGTCCGAATAGCGGCTTGTGTAGGTTCCGACGAAACCTTCGAGCACGCTTTTCATGATTCGTCGTGATGGCAACAGAGGCACCTAACGTTTAGCGTAACCGGGCGGCGACGTTACGCTGCCCATGAGATTTCCACCTAATCCGCCGCTCCGGTTCACGCTGTTGTTACGTGGCCTTTACCGTTTGACGTTGCACGACGAGTTATTCACGGCCCAATGTCCTCGCACCTTTGCGACCGAGCACATTATGAATGTGCTATCGCAGTAATGGTTCAAACTGAGTGTCAACGCCGATTGGATCGTGTTCGGTGCCCGATCCGCTGTCAGTGATTGTTACCTGGCCTTCTTGGTCGGCGAAAACAGCATCGTTGATCGTGAACTTGTTGTTTGCGATTCCGTTAGCCGCTTCATTCGTGCATCCGGTTTGAAAGAGCAGGAAGGTAGCTGCGGCGATCCTGATAGCTGGAAGCATTGTTCATCCTTGAATGCAAAAACGAGGGCGGAAACCGCCGTTCTACGTGTGAAAGGCAGATACTGTTTCGTGCAGGCAATCCACAAATAGTAGGATAGGTCAACAGTGGCGGTAGCGGAAGCGCAGTTGGAAATAGGCGATGAACGTGAATCTATACGAAGCACGGCGGGAAGGCCCGGAAGTGAACTTCCGGGCCTTCATTTTGGTCGACTTCTTCCGGAAACCGGGTGCCATGCCCACGCTTGCGTGGGCATGCTTGTCTTCGACGTTCAAACAATCAGCATCGCATCCCCGTAACTGTAAAACCGGTACCGCTCCCGGATCGCCTCGGCGTAACAGTCCATGATCGGCTCGTACCCGGTGAAGGCACTCAGCATGACCAGCAGGCTCGATTTTGGCAGATGGAAGTTCGTGATCATGCCGTCGATCGCATGGAACTCAAACCCCGGCCGGATAAACAGTGTCGATTCTCCCTGCCACGGCTGCAGTGAACCCGATCGAGCCGCGGTTTCCAGCGTGCGAACCGTCGTCGTGCCGACTGCGATCACGCGGCCCCCATTGGCTCGGGTTTCGGCGAGCTTGTTCACCGTTTCTTCGGAGACTTCGCACCATTCGGAATGCATCTCGTGTTCATCGAGGTTCTCGACGGCAATTGGGCGGAACGTCCCCAGGCCGACATGCAGCGTCACCTCGGCAATGCCGACTCCCGATTCCCGGCAGCGGTCGAGAAGCTCCGGCGTGAAATGCAGACCCGCAGTCGGAGCCGCGACGGCTCCGGGGGTGCTCGCGTAAACCGTCTGATACCGCTCCCGATCCTCCGGCACGGCCTGTCCGTGCTGAATATATGGCGGCAACGGAATCGCACCGACGCGATCGAGCAGTTCCCAGGCCGTCGAGGAATCGCCATCTTCGAGAACCGGCTGCACCCGCCAGGTTCCCTGTTCGCCCCGTTCCAGAAACTGGATCTGCAGCTTCGACTGCTGATCCTCGCTGTGCACGGTGACGGTCTCGCCCAACTGCAGCTTCCCTTTGGTCTTGCCGATAATGATCCAGCTGTTGTCCGCATCCAGCCGCAGAAAGAGGCCTTCCCACTTTCCGCCCGTCTGATCGCGAAACCCTCGTAGCCGAGCCGGAACGACGCGGGTGCGGTTCAACACGAGGCAATCGCCCGGACGAACAAACTCCAGCAGGTCGCGAAAGTGGCGATGCGTCTTCGTTCCCGAGCCGCGATCGAAGACGAGGAGCCGCGAATCGGTGCGGTGCGGAGCAGGGGACTGAGCGATTAATTCCTCGGGGAGAGTGTAATCGTAAGAGGAAATCTGATTAAGATCCGCCATCGGCAGGTATGTCTCGTTTCGTAATAGAAGGGACTTAAGAGGATGGCCCAGACTTTCAAGTCTGGGTGGCGCAGCCACAAGCGGCCTGTCTTCAGCGTGCTTGCCGGAATCAACTTCGATTCCAATCCGGCTCGATGCGGTCCGTGAGAGGCCGGTTTATAGTTTATTCCCTCTGACTTTCGCAATTTGACCCGTCCCGACATGTCGCAGACTCCCGTGCCCATTCTGTTCTGCATTACCGAGCTCGATCCCGGCGGGGCGGAGCGGGCGTTCGTCCAGCTCGTCACCCGGCTCGATCGCACGGAATGGAACCCGCGTGTCGTCTGCCTCAGCGGAGAAGGGGAACTGGTCGAGCAACTGCGGCAGAACGGAATCGACGTCGTCTGTCTGCATGCGAGTCGCCGGCGTCCACTGGCGGCTTTGAAAAAACTCCGACGTGAGATGCGGCAGTTTCGACCACGGCTGGTGCAGTCTTATCTGTTCCATGCGAATTTACTGGCCCGTATCGCCGCTCGCATGGCGGGCGTGCCAGTGATGGTCTGCGGCATCCGCGTTGCCGAGCAGCGTTCGAACTCGTATCTGAAACTCGACCGCTGGACCGATCGCTGGGTGACGCGGCACGTCTGTGTGAGCGAAGCCGTCCGTCGGTTTTCGATTGAACTGGGAGGCCTTCCGGCTGAGAAGCTGCTCGTGATACCGAACGGCGTCGCCCTCGAACGCTTCCGGTATGCGGAGCCGGTTTCGCGGACGGAACTCCACTGCAGTGACCCTGAGTTTCTGATTCTCTTCGCTGGGCGCCTCGATCCGCAGAAAGGCGTGCTGACTCTGCCGCATCTCGCCGAAACGCTCAGGCCGAAGTTCCCGCGAGTTCGCTGGCTCATCGCGGGGGAGGGGCCGCTGCGAGCGGAGCTTGAACAGCAGATTCAGGATCGAAGCCTGACCGAAACCGTTCAACTGCTCGGCTCCCGGAGCGACATTCCCGAGCTAATGAAGACCGCCGACCTGTTCGTCTTTCCGTCGCGATGGGAGGGGATGCCGAATGTCATTCTGGAAGCCATGGCCGCAGGACTGCCGATCGTCTCCACGGCCGTGGAGGGGATTGAAGATTTAATCGAGGACGGCGTCTCAGGAGCGATTGTTCCGATCGGTGATGATGCAGAACTGGCTGCACGGATTGAACAGCTCATCGAACAGCCGGAAACGCGCGAACGCTATGCGATCGAAGCATCGCGGGCGGTTGAGCAGTGCCCGACGTGGGACGCGGTCGCGGAACGGTATCAGGAACTGTACCGCGAACTCTTGGGGCTCGAGCAGAAAAAGTAGGCTATCCCAGCAAATGTGCTCGGCGGTTAGGTCCAGCGCACCTCCCAGCACTGCTTAGCGATAGTGCCTGGCGAGTCAACTGTAGTGGTGTTCGCAGTTCAGGGAGGACCAGGGCCGAGGATTCTTTGAGGGCCGGGCGATTCCAGTTCGACACGCGGATGGCGCTGCCTCTTGTCGCTTGCGCGACCCGCCCGCTGAGGCGGACGGGCCACCCCACATCAGTATGTCTCAACAGGCGACCCGCTGCTGTCTATAAGACGTGACGCAGGACAAACTCTTCCCACCAGAAGGACTGCTCCCGCTGAAACGACTCAACCGCCGGGCTGATTCTTGATAAGCGATGAGCAGGGGCGTAGACGATCCTGTGCACCCACCGGGGCGTCTCTGAGGAGGGGCCGACCGCCTGAAGCAGCTTCGCTGTCGGCACCGCACTCCACACGTACACGCAGAAAAAGATGCCATAAATGACAAGCGTGTAGATGGTGTTCGACAGTGTCCACCGTTCTTTCCTGCCGTCCTCAGCAGGTTCGGTGGTGTTGTTGTCTTCCATTCAATTCTCACTGAACTTTGGCGGAAACGGATACTTGTTCGCGCTACCGAACAGTCGCAGCAGTTGATTCGCGCGTGTTGTCGTTTCCGGTTCGGCCAGCAGGTTCAGTTTGCTTTGCGTCTGCAGTTCGGAATGGTAGGCGATCAGGTCGGTCAGTGTGCCGAGGTCGAGGTTCTGTTCGTCGATCAGCTTGCGGATCTGCTGGACTTCAGAAGCCGACTCCGTGAAGCAGCCGAGCAGGCGTTCGGCGAAGAGCCGCTGCGTTTCTTCCGAGTCGGGGTTGTCGCTGCGGATGACTTCGACCATCGCCCGGCGAAAACTGTCCGGCGACTCGATCTCGTGTCGAATGGCGGCTCGTTCGATTCCCGCCAGAACGACTTTGAAAGTCCCCTGCACAGTTTCTTCCTGAGCCACAACCAGTCCGATGCAGACCGTGTTGGCGACTGCCTCGACGCCCTCGTTCTTCGGCTGGAGCGTGGCCATCGTGATCAGCTGATCGGTCTGCGATGCATCGTTAAGCATGTCGCAGTAGCGTGGCTCAAAAATATGCAGCGGCAGAATCATCCGCGGAAACAGCACGAGATCGGGCAGCGGAAACAGTCGCACGGTCCCGTCGAAGTCGGAAGGCAGAGCAAGCTGTTCGCTAATCATGACGATTACCTCTCTCGCAGAAATCAGTGCCTTCTATTATAGCCGCTCCGAACGGATTCTCAGTCTTCGCTGCTCAGTCAATCACAACGTGTTCCGCGGTCATCGTCTCCAGATCGACAATTGCGATCGTATGCGGATTCGCCCGGTGAATTGCTCCCGGATTGAGAACGAGCGTCTCGCCAACCTTGTGCTGCTCGCGCTGATGCGTATGCCCGTAGCAGACGAGATCGTAATCGCCTGATTCCGCGGCGAATGCGAGGCGGCCCGGCTCGTGGCTGTGAAGCAGGGCGATCTTTCGGTTGCCGAGTTCGATCTCTCCGAACATCCCGTGCCACGTCTGTTCGATCGTTTCGACCGCGTTCTGCATCATCATCGCATTGTCGCAGTTTCCGGTGACAAAATGCGTCGGCCAGTCGACGAACATGTCAACAATTCGGACGCCGCAGATATCGCCGCAGTGCAGCACGGCCGAAACGTCTGCCTGCTTCAGAATCTCCACGGCTCGTTCGGTATTGGCGACGTTGCCGTGAGTGTCGCTGACTATGCCTATTTTCATGAGCTGTACGTCTTCATCAGAGTGCACGCCGGTCGAAATGAATTGTGTTCAGGCAGTATAGAGTCTGAGTCGCCACATCGGGAGGCCTCTCTTTCGGCTACATCGAATCTCAGTCGTGCCAGAACTTTCCCTCGGGGAAACGAGCCTTCTCGATTGACTCCGGGAACATCGTGATGCTGTAGCCCGGCTTCTCCGGCAGAAGGTAGTGTCCGTCTCGAATGCGAATCGGGTCGATGAAGTGTTCGTGGCAGGTGCCGGCGTGTTCGGCCATGCGGTTCTCGAGCGAGCCGGAGACGCAGAGATAGTCGATGATCGACAAATGCTGTACGTATTCGCAGAGGCCGACACCGCCGGCATGCGGACAGACCGGCACGTTAAACTCAGCCGCCAGCAGCAGCACGGCCAGCACTTCATTCACGCCGCCAAGGCGACAGGCATCAATCTGGCAGACCTGCATCCCGCCCGCTTCCAGAAACTGTTTGAACATCACGCGATTCGCACAGTGTTCGCCCCCGGCGACGCGAATCGGATTCAATGCCTTGGAGATCTTGGCGTAGCCGAGCACATCGTCGGGACTGGTCGGCTCTTCGATCGCCCAGGGATTGAACTCGGCCAGCTGCTTCATCCAGTCAATCGCGGTCTGCACGTCCCACACCTGGTTGGCGTCGGTGAGCAGCAGGCGATCGGGGCCGATCTCTTCGCGAATAATCCGGCAGCGTCGTCGGTCATCCTCCAGATCGCGACCGACTTTAATCTTGAAGACCTCCCAGCCTTCGCTGAGTCGCAGTCGGCAGAGTTCTCGCAGACGTTCATCGGAATATCCCAGCCAGCCTGCTGAGGTTGTGTACGCGGGATAACCTTTCTGCTGCAGCCGTACGAGGCGCTCTGGTTGACTCGCCTTCAGTTTCCGCAGTCGTTCCACCGCCGCTTCGGGGGTGACGACATCGGTCAGATACCGGAAGTCGATACAGCGGACAAACTCTTCAGGCGAGAGATCAGCGACGAGCTGCCACAGCGGCTTACCGGTTGATTTTGCCCAGAGATCCCAGACCGCATTGACCACAGCGGCAGTGGCCAGATGGATGACGCCTTTCTCCGGGCCGATCCAGCGAAGCTGGCTGTCGCTGGTGATGTGTCGCCAGAACTGCCCCATGTCCGCCGTGATTTCTTCGAGCGTCATGCCGACAATCCGATTGCGCAACGCCTCGACAGCTGCGACCACGATCTCGTTTCCCCGCCCAATGGTGAACGTGATTCCGTTTCCCTGCAGTGCACTCTCGCTGGTAGTGAGCGTGACGTAGGCCACCGAATAATCCGGGGCCTCGTTCATGGCGTCAGAGCCATCGAGCTCGCGGGACGTCGGGAAGCGGAGATCGTCGACATGCAGATCCAGGATGCGGGTCGCCAAGAGCGTGTCCTTAAATGTTGACTCGAAGAAGGGACGGGAATCACGCTGGCCAGTCTATCGCTTTGAAGGCGGAGCGTCATGCCGTGGGCCGCTTAACTGGTTTCCCGAGCTCAGCTTATTGCAATTTGAGATCGGAGTCGTGATGATGATTGCGGGTGAATTGCTTAGCGGTTTGCCGAGTCTCTGGATTTTTCATCACAACGGCA
The DNA here is from genome assembly GCA_017795105.1 of Planctomycetaceae bacterium. Classification (GTDB taxonomy): domain Bacteria; phylum Planctomycetota; class Planctomycetia; order Planctomycetales; family Planctomycetaceae; genus Rubinisphaera. The sequence goes on along the minus strand of CP051247.1, from coordinate 1,040,903 downwards.
GGAGCGGTTCCGCTCTATTGCCCGATCCCTATCTCATAATAGCGAAAGCTGATCGGTTTCATTACGATTCCCGAAGCTCGCACGTTTGTTGTTGCAGGTTGTCTATTGTGACTGCTCGCGAACGGTCACGGCCAGCCTGCTCCGCACGTCGATTTTTCAGCGCTGATCCTGAACGATGCCGGTTCCCGGAACCGGTGTGGTCCTGAAAAGGTGAACTATGGCAAAGTGGTTAAAGAAGCTGGTTTCCGATGGACAGATCAGTGCCGATCAGTTGCAGGAGGCGCTGGCAATTTCCAAGAGCAAAGGAAAGAAGCCGGAAGCGATTCTGGTTGAGCTCGGTTATGTGACCCAGTCTTCGCTTCGCGAGTATCAGTCGGCTGCACTCGGCTATGAAATGGTCGACCTGAGCAGCGTCGAGCCGAATCCGGCTGTGATCGAACAGGTTCCTGAATCGGTTGCCCGCGAAAACATCGTCTTTCCAGTCGAAATGCGCGGGGAAGCCCTCGTGGTCGCCATGAACGACCCGATGAATCTGGAAGTGCTCGATAAGCTCCGCTTCATTCTCAACCGCGAAATTCAGGTGGTCGTCGCTCCGACCGAATCGATCCAGAGTGCCATCAACACGCACTACGGCCAGCACGAAACCGAATCGGTCGATTCGATCATCGCCGAATTCACCGAAACGGCAATCGACTTCACCGAGACCGAACTCTCTGAGGCGGAAGCCGAAGCCGAAGCGGACGAAAGTTCACCGATCGTCCGCCTGGTGAACCTGATTATCTCTGAAGCGATCAACATGCGGGCTTCGGATATCCACATCGAACCGTTCGACGACCGGATTCGGATCCGCTACCGCATCGATGGCGTACTCGTCGAGCGTGACAGCCCGCCGAAACGACTGCTCTCCGCACTCACTTCCCGTCTCAAGATCATGGGGAATATCGACATCTCGGAGAAGCGTCGTCCTCAGGACGGTCGAATCAAGACCCGGGTCGGCGGCCGCGAGTTTGACCTCCGCGTCAGTATTCTCCCCACCCACTACGGTCAGGCCATCGTCATGCGAATCCTGGACCGCGACAATATTAAGGTCGGGATTCGTAATCTCGGGTTCAGTGAACAGAATTATCGAAACTTCCTGAAAATCATCCGCCGCCCGAACGGGATCTTTCTGGTGACCGGTCCGACGGGTTCTGGTAAGACCACGACCCTGTACAGTGCCCTTGGTGAACTGAACCGGCCTGATCGGAAGATCATCACAGCTGAGGACCCGGTTGAGTACTACCTGCCGGGGATCAATCAGGTCGAGGTGAAGCACAACATCGGGATGACATTCGCCCGCATCATCCGCGCGATGCTGCGTCAGGCCCCGAACGTCATCCTGGTCGGAGAAATCCGCGATACCGAGACCGGTGAAATGGCAATTCAGGCTTCTTTGACCGGACACTTAGTTTTCAGTACACTTCATACGAACGATGCGCCCGGTTCTATTACACGTCTGATTGACATGGGGGTCCAGCCATTCCTCGTCGCATCCAGCATTATGGCCGCCATGGCCCAGCGTCTGGTGCGTGTTGTCTGTCCGAAGTGTAAAGGCCCGTACACTCCCGAGCCGAGCGAGCTGGAGGAGTTCGGGCTGACCCAGGAGATGATTGCCAACGCCGATTTTCATCGCGGCAAGGGGTGCAATCACTGCCAGCACACGGGCTATCGTGGGCGTCGAGCCGTGTTCGAATTGATGATGATGAATGCGACTTTGCGGGAAATGTCCTTTAACAGTGAGCCGACCCAGCACATTCGGCGGCAGGCTCGTCTGTTCGGGATGAAAACTCTGGTCGAGGATTCCGTAGATAAGGCTATGCAAGGAGTTACAACACTGGCGGAAGCCTACAAGCTCAAAACGGGCGGCCACTGAGGCCCGGCTAGCCGACCGCGTGGCGTATTGCTTTGCGGGAGGTCGACCGGTAAGGGTTGTTGTCTTCGGTTTTGGCTTCGGCCGCACGGGGATCTGGAACGGACGGACTCTCGGCGGCGTTGTTGTCGGAAGTGAACCAGGCGCGGCATCGGCATCAGGATGGCGTGTTTTGGGAAAGTGTGAGGGGCTGGCCGTTCGGTCTGGTCCTCAGAGGAAAGCGGGAGGTGGGCTCAAGAGAAAGAGGATCGGCGAATGGCCGGGATTTCGGTTTTTCTTGAGGTCAACGATTGCTGATGCGAATAATGATTTCGCAGTCGGGAAGAAAACCCGGAGGCGGCGTCGGGGCTACCCCGATAACGAGGTGAATATTTCACGGCGAGATTTCTGGGTCGATTCTGGACCCTTCGCCAATCACTGGAACATCGTTTCTGACGTGTCGATACAGGGCGGGCGGAACTGATTTCATTCTCGATTGCGGTTCTCGCGCGAGATTGGTTGTCTCTTCATCGAAACTACATCTGCTGTTTTCATAACTCGATCTTGTCGCCGCGATTGTGATAAAGGATTCCGATGGCAACTGTTCAAACAGTCCAAATCGACAAACTGCTGGAGACGGTGGTCCGGGAGCGGGTCAGCGATCTTCATATCACCACTGAGCAGCCACCTGTCGTTCGCATGGGTGGGCGAATGGTGCGGCTCGAGACCAAAACTCTGACGCCCGACGACACCGTCGCGCTCATGAAAAGTATCACCCCGGAGCGAAATCAACAGGAGCTCCAGGAAGTGGGGGGGACCGACTTCGGGTTCGCCTTCGGTGAAAAGGCGCGATTCCGGGTCGCCGTGTTCAAGCAGCGCGGCCAGATCGGCATGGTGCTGCGACGGATTCCGAACGAATTCCTCACGTTCGCCCAACTCGGCTTGCCGCCGATCATCGCCGACCTGATCAAGCGGCCTCGAGGCCTGTTCCTGGTCACGGGGCCGACCGGCTCGGGCAAGACGACCAGTCTCGCCAGTATGATCAACTATCTCAACGACACGATCGATCACCATATCATTACGCTCGAAGACCCCATCGAGTATTACCACAAGCACAAACAGTGCACGATCAATCAACGCGAAATCGGCGTCGATGTTCCGGACTTTCCCGAAGCTTTGCGTCGAGCCCTGCGAATGGACCCCGACGTCATTCTCGTGGGGGAAATGCGAGACCTCGACACGATCTCGGCTGCCATCACCGCGGCGGAAACCGGCCACGTGGTGTTCGGGACGCTGCACACCACAGGTGCTCAGGGAACGGTCGACCGAATCATCGACGTCTTCCCGACCACGCAGCAGGAGCAGATCCGTACGCAGCTCTCAGTCGCCATCATCGGGGTGCTGAGTCAGGCGCTCATGCCGAAGAAGCCCAAGGGGCTGGTCGCAGCCTACGAGCTTCTGGTCGTCACGCCGGCTATCGCCAACCTGATTCGTGAAGCCAAGACGTATCGAATCAACTCGAGTATTCAGACCGGACGCAAGTACGGTATGCAGCTGCTCGACGATGCTCTGTTCAACCTCTGGAAAACAGGGCTCTGCGAAGAAGATGATGTCGTGATGAAATCGAACCAGCCGGGCGAACTCAAGGCCAAGATTACCATGGCCAAGAAGGGGCTGCTCGAAGACGACGAAGATGAGGATGAAGACGACGACGACTATTGATTTCCGGACCGGCCGCGGCCGGCGGGAATCGCGGAGCACTCCGCAGGACGGACCAACAAAGACAGGCCAACTACAACGATGAGTCGGGAAGCAGGTTGATATATGGCACGGCGTAAGCTGGGACAGGTTCTGGTCGACCTCGGTTACATGACTGAGGATCAGCTCTGGGATGTGCTTGAAGAACAGAAGCAGAGTCCCGGTGAACTGATTGGTCAGGTCGCTGTCCGCATGGGCTTCGTGACAGAAGCACAGGTGACGGAAGCACTGGCCGAACAGCACGGGATGCCGGTCGTCAATCTGGCCGAAACGAATATTCCGCCCAAGGTGCTGGAGCTTGTTCCGGAAACCATGGCGTCGGTCTACAAGATCATTCCCATTTCCCAGAAGGATGGCATCCTGACGGTGGCCATGGCCAACCCGGCCAATGTCGCGGCTCTGGACGATCTGCGGAACTTCCTGGGAGTTGAAGTTCGCGGAGCGGTCTCATCCCTGGCGGATGTCGAAGCGGCTCTCGGACGGGTTTACGCCGGCCACGAAGACAGCATTGAAGATGTTATCGGTCAGCTCGAATCGGGCAACGAAGACGAAGAGAAGATGCGTGGGATCGACATCGGCGACATGGAAGAAATGTCGGATGCTGCCCCGATCCGGAAACTGCTCAACATGATTCTGCTGCTGGCCATCAAGGACCAGGCCAGCGATATTCACTTTGAGCCATTTGAAGACGAGTTCAAAGTTCGCGTGAAAGCGGACGGCGTGCTTTATGAAATGGTGCCGCCACCCCGCCACCTCGCGAACGCCATCGTCTCCCGAATCAAGGTTATGTCGGAGCTCGATATCGCCGAGCGGCGTCTGCCGCAGGACGGTCGAATCGAACTCAACGTCGGTGGAAACCCGGTCGACCTGCGAGTCTCGGTTCTGCCAACCATTAACGGCGAATCGGTCGTTATGCGAGTCCTCGACCGGACCGTGATTCAGCTCGATCTCAACAAGATCGGGATGGACGCCAACACACTGAGCCGGTTCCGCCGGATGTTGAAACTGCCCAACGGCATCGTGCTCGTGACGGGACCGACCGGTTCCGGCAAGACGACGACGCTTTACTCGGCTCTGAACGAACTCAACGACATTGAAACAAAGGTCATCACGACCGAAGACCCGATCGAATACGAAATCGATGGTCTCATTCAGGTGCCGGTCAACCCGGACATCGATGTGACTTTCGCCAACGTGCTGCGAGCCATTCTGCGGCACGATCCGGACAAGATTCTGATCGGAGAAATTCGAGACTACGAAACGGCCGAAATTGCCGTGCAGTCGGCTCTCACGGGGCACCTCGTGTTCAGCACGCTGCACACCAACGACGCTCCTTCGGCGGTCACGCGACTGCGAGATATGGGAGTGCAGCCGTTCCTGATTACCGCGACCGTGGAAGGGATTCTCGCTCAGCGACTGGTGCGAAAGATCTGCACCGAATGTCGTTCCGAATTCGAGCCTTCTGACGAACTGCTCATGGAACTTCAGCTGCCGATTCAGCAGGCTCGCCAATACAAATTTTACTACGGCAAGGGATGCGCCCGCTGCAACAACGGCGGCTACAAAGGGCGGACCGGGCTGTATGAACTGATGAACGTCGATGACGACATCCGCGATCTGGTGTCGAGCAACGCGTCGGTGGATGAAATGAGAAACCTGGCACGGAGTCAGGGGATGACCACGCTGCGGGAATCGGGACTCAAGTTGATCTTCGACGGAGTCACGACAATCGACGAAGTGGTTCGCGAAACCGTCATGGAAGACCTCGATTAGTTTGGACATCACGGGATTCTCCTGAGAATCCCACCCCTGGCGAGTCCTTGAGGGGCTCACCCGTCGGTGAGTCGCCGACAGGACAATACCCGTCGGTGTGATACCGGCAGGACAACACCCGTCGGTGTGGCACCGACAGGACAACACTGAGCGGGACACGGAGCAGAAGCATGCCAACGTACGTTTACGAGGCGATGGACAATACGGGGCTCGAAGTCAAAGAGACGATCGAGGCCGGGTCCGAACAGGAGGCTCAGCAGAAGATTCGTGAGAAGGGATTCTTTGTCACGAAGATTCAGGAAAAGAGCGTCAAGAAGAAGAAAGACAAAGGCAAGGTTGCTGCCAAAACGCAGCAGCAGGGCAAGAAGAAATCCTTCAGCCTCGGTAAGGTGAAAGCCAAAAAGCTGTGTGCCTTCACCCGTCAGTTGTCGACACTGCAGGACGCCGGTCTGCCGATTCTGCGTTCGCTCCGAATTCTCGAAACACAGTCCAAGCCGGGCCCGTTGAAGAACGCTCTGATCGGCGTGATCGAGGATGTCGAATCGGGAAACACGCTGTCTGAAGCGATGTCCCGTCAGCCCAAGGCGTTCGACAACCTGTACGTCAACATGGTGAAAGCCGGGGAGGCCGGGGGAGCACTGGAAGTCATTCTCCAGCGGCTGGCCGAGTTCAAGGAAAAGTCCCAGAGCCTGAAGCGAAAGGTGCAGGGAGCCATGATTTATCCGGTCTCGGTTATCACCGTGGCCGGCGGTATCGTGGGCTTCATTATGTACTTCATTATTCCGAAGTTTAAGGAGATCTTCCTCGGCTTCGGCATCGAACTGCCGGCCATCACCGTGATGCTGATCACGATCAGCGACCTGGTGGTGACCTACTTCTATCTCATCCCGGCCATTCCGTTCGCGATCTGGCTGATGTTGAAGATCATACGCAAGAACAAAACCGGGGCGTTTGTCACCGACTGGCTGGCTCTCAAGATTCCGATCCTGGGGCTCATCCTGTCGAAGTCGACCACGGCTCGAACCTGTCGAACGCTGGGAACTCTGATCGCCTCCGGCGTGCCGATTCTCGAAGCCCTGTCGATCTCGCGCGATACGGCGGGAAATCATGTGTTCCGACGGGCGTTCGATCATATCTACGCCGCGATTCGCGAAGGGGAATCGATGGCCGTTCCGTTGAAGGAAACCCGCATCGTCGATGACATCGTCGTCAACATGGTCGACGTCGGTGAGGAGACCGGTGCACTCGATAACATGCTTTACAAGGTGGCCGACGTTTACGAGGAAGAGGTCGAAGTGCTCGTCGAAGGTTTGATCAACATGCTCGAACCGCTGATGGTCGTCGTCCTCGGTCTGATCGTCGGATTTATTGTCATCGCGTTGTTCTATCCGCTGATTCAGCTGATGAACGACCTGAGCTAAACGGACTGGGCAAACGGAACCGACGCTTACCGGCGTCGGTTCCCGTGCCGGACCGCATCCCGATGCGGTTCTGAGAAGAGATCACCCGACACCAAATCACTCAGCGGGCCGCTGATTGACATTCTGGTCGTGCTCCGCGCGGGCGGACCCTCCCGGCAGGCTCCGCGGGCAAACCATTCGCAGGCTCCCGGCCACACGAAGGAACTTGAAACATGCATCCTGTTCATCACCCGATGCGCACAAATCATCATTGCGGTCATCGCGGCTTTACGTTGGTAGAATTGCTGGTCGCGATCGGTATCGTCGCGATTCTGGCAGGACTGTTGCTAACAGGGGTTCAAAGTGCTCGCCAGGCTGTCTCGACAGCGAGTGTGTCGAGCGAGATCCGAAGTCTCGAGACTGCGCTCGCGTCCTTCCATTCCGAATTCGGAGACTATCCACCGGCCCAGATTACTTTGCACGAGACAGCCGCGGGGTGGCTAGCCGACGCCTCCAGTCTCGGCAAGATCAGAAAACTTTGGCCACAGTTTGATCCCACAGTATTCGGAACTGGTTATGACCTGAATGGGAACGGAACGGTCGAAGCAGATATTCCGATGTATGGCGGAGAGTGTCTTGTGTTCTTTCTCGGGGGAGTTTGCGCCACGTATCATGAGACGGGAAGCACGCTTAATGTCATCGTCGATCCGAACGGAAGTAATCCCTCCACGCTAACTGCCACGGCGGCTGATCCGATCGATGTCTGGGTCACATTAGGGTTTTCGAACAATCCAAAGAATCCTTTTCTAAGAGGCGGCAGCAGCAGGAAAGGTCCTTATTTCGAGTTCCAGCCCGATCGCGTCAGAAACTTGCGAGAATCAGGGGCGTCCTATTTGGGAATGCCTGAATATGTCGATTCACTGCCAGGGCAGATCGCTCCCTATTGCTATTTCAAAGCCGATAACGGGTCCTACGCATCGGCTGTGGTTCTGCCTGGCTTCACTCCTGCCAGCCCCTACTTTCAGCTCGGCGGAGTCAAAGGATGGAATTCAACCTCGTTCCAGCTCATCTCCCCGGGACGTGATGGAGAATTCGGAAGTGGTGGCGTGTACGACGCGGGGAAAACGGGAACTCTCTCGGTTGAGGACGGCGACAATATTACGAACTTCACCACAGGTTCATTGAACTGAGTTAGCCCGCGGCTAACTGTATGAAAGTGGGGACATCCCGTGAAGAAGCGACCGCAAATTCGGCCAATAGTTTCAGGGTTCACGTTAGTGGAGCTGCTGGTGGCGATTGCCATTGTGATCTCTTTGTCAGCGCTTCTGCTCGTCACGATGCGTGGCGTATTGAGTAGCGCCAAAGAGACAAGAACGCAATCGACGATCTTGAAGATCAACACCATGCTGAAACAGGCTGAGATCGAATTTGATAAAGCCGCACGCAGAGGCGATCTCCCCCAGTTGGCGGGGCTCAAAGGCGTGCTGACTGACGAAGCTCTTAAGTTCGTCAGCTATAAGCTGAAATACAAATATGCGTTTCCGCAGCGGATTGAAGACCTAGTTGGTTTCAATGGTATTGCGGGGACGGATGCCGATGATGCGGACATTGCTGCACCTCCTTCCGGGTTTGCAGGCGCCAATATCATCACTTCAGTTCCGAGTCCAACTCCTCCTCCGGAGTATCCCTATATCAATTCCTGGATGGGAAGACCGGACCCGTCGGAGTTTGGTGCCGGACTGCAATGCGATGATGGAGCCGTGGGACGGCTCCTCCAAAAAAGGATCGCGGCTGGGACATTCATTCCAGCGCGTCATAACCCCGAAACGGAGAGTGCCGAGATCTTGTATCTGATGTTCAGCGAGAGTTCGGTGTACGGAGTGACGACCGCAGACGCCGGAGATTTTTCGGCCAACGAGCTGGCCGATACCGACAACGACGGTCTGCTGGAGTTTGTCGATGCCTGGGGAAATCCTCTTCGCTTTTATCGCTGGCCGACTCGATTGATTAACCCGGAAACTGGCATCGTCGATCCAGCTGATCCAACCGTCAACCCATATTGGGATTCATTGAGCAACGTGAAGTTGAAGGATCTTCCTGCGGTCTACGACCAGTTCGATCCCACGAATACCTTGACTGATCAAATTCGTCGACTCGGTATATCGATGGGATCCACCTTCTTCAGCGAAGGCAAGGCGAATACGACGCTTCAAAACGTTATCCATACGCCGAACACCTACCAGACATTCCTGATCGTCTCTGCGGGCGAAGATGGTTTGCTGGGACTCGAAGAACCGACGAACGCTGCCGAACTCGGGCATTTGGGAGCGCCACTCAAGTCGATTCGAGATGCAGTGGACGCTGCCGCGACCGTGACGGATAAAGAAACGATCATTTACGACAGCGTTTTGTCAGACAATATCACGAATCTCCAACTGGATACGCCGTGATGAGAACTACTATGGATGGACGATATACAGCCCGGCGCGGTTTCACTCTGGTGGAATTGCTGGTCGCGATTTCAGTCTTTCTGATCCTGACGACTTTGGCCGTCGGTACGTTCAATCTCAACATTGGAGATGAGCGAATCGGAGCCTGTGCCCGCATTCTACAGGCCAAGTTTGAAGGGGCTCGTTCGCGTGCGTTCGGGCTTTCCCAGCAGTCGCGGTCCAGCACACCGATCGGAATTCGGTTCGTGCTCGATCAGAACGATCCGACGCTTGCCACCGGACTGGTCTATGTCGAAGGAGTTAAAGATGTCCCTCGTGGTCGTTTGCGATTCGTTGATCTCGATCCGAATCCTGCTCCCAATGAGCGAGTTGGAATCCAATACGTTACAGGCCTGAGTGCGGACAATCGCAGTTGGGGCGAGCTGGCTCGAATCGGCCTGTTGCAGCCTGGCGTCAGAATCACTATTGACGATCGATTCACTTATCAGATTGCTTCGGAGAGTTTTCTTCCTCCGTTTCTCGAAGATCAGAATGCCGTTCGATACAGCCCTAATGTGCGTGTTTATCGTGAGGTCACGCAACTTGACGGAACTGTGGTCAATGAAGGCACGGTCCTTCGAACGGTTGAAGAACCAGTTGATACCGCCGCACTCGTTGACCCTGCGATCGGAGGCAATAATCGTTTCGTGGTGAACCAGGGACGACTTTACGATTTCGAGTTCGATCTGAGCACGATTACGTTCCCCATGGCCGGCGAGGAAGTCGAGCTGTTCCCGACGGGCACCGTCGTCGACCTGGCGAACAGCGTCGTTCCCAGCAGCTGGTCCGTAAGCCGCTGGGAGGCGGGGCGCGGTTATCTTCTGGGGCAGTGGATCGTAACCAGTATCAACGGCCAGGCACGATTTGCCAACGTTCTCAGGGCAGGCACATCCGGCGGGAGTATCCCGAATTTCGATGTCGCGAAGAATACAACTGTCACGGACGGCTCTGTGATCTGGCGGGTCAGCGACCTGAACCTCGAGATCATGTTCAATCCAAACGGTAGCGTGAACGGAGTTGAGGGAGCTTCGGGAGTCTTGCACTTCCTCGTCGCGGAACGGATCGATACGGATCGCAACCTTAACTTGTTCCTGTCTCCTGATGGCGATCCAACGACGCCGGACCTCGGAGATGTTCAGGGGTCTTATCGTGTCGTCACCCTCTACACTAACAGCGGTACGGTCATCGTCAGCCCGGCTGATCTCACGGATTCGGATGGCTCCAATGGGGTCGATGATCTGTTCAGGTTTGCTCGGGAAGGAGCAGTGGCGAAGTGACACAACTTGCGGGCGGGATTTTTCAAACGCGAAACGATTACCGCGGATAGGGCGGTTGCTATGAAACAAATGACGATCAACATGTCCATCCTCGTGAGTGAGGACTCAGCACGTCGCACGGCTGCGACGCTTGTCGAGATCCTCATGTCGTTGATGGTGATGAGCATCGGGCTGGTTTCCGTGGCGGCGTTGTTTCCGGTGTCAATGCTGCGCTCGATTCAGGCGACGCAGTTGACCAACGCCAGTCTGCTGAACTACCAGTGCGAAGACTATATGCAGGCTTTTCCCCAACTGATGACGAATCATCTCGACGCTGTCTCTGGGACGAACAGGCCGAATGTGGAATTCACTCCCAACTCCATTGGCTGGAGCCGGCTGGGGGTCGCGAATATTGGAGAACTCCGTCAGAACCTGCCATTCAACTATACCGTTGTCGTGGATCCAGTCGGCTATGAGTACTATCGCTCGATTGGACAGGCAGTGAATGGAAACCGCTTCGGCACTGATTACTTCGGTCTTCATGCAGCGGGACAGCCGCGCTACGCAATCGACCGCAAGAATGGCGGGTTTGATCTGTCGAACGTGACTGCTCGAAACCTTGCGTATGAGATGTTCGCTTCGCGAGACAGCTGGTCGGAAACGCTGAAGTCGATTGAAGTCTCCAAAGTGAGTGCGACTCAGGTCACTCTGAATGATATCAACCCGAGCGATCTTGTCGCTTTCAATCAGGCTCTGCTCGATGGAGCCGCAGGACGGGCGATTGTCGTCAACGAGCTTTCTCGACAATCGCATGTGACAGGCGTCTCCGCAGTGGCGGGGCAAACGATTACGCTTTCGCCCGCACTGCCGAACAACGGTTTGTACGACGGAATTCCTGAAGTTCGCCTAGAATTGCTCGAACCCAGATATACATGTCTCGTAACACTACGTGAGCAACTGGTTTCTCTCGGGCCACCGGATACCACGGGGGGAACGACATTACCTCCGCCACCAGGGGATATCGGGGTCGATGACGACGGCAATGGGACCGTTGATGATATCTGGGAGATCGGTTGGCCGGGATCGGATGACATCGTTCGAACTCGTGGGGCGAATCTGGTCGTCTTCTTTCGCCGCGATTTCTCGCCGCTGGGCGAGCAGGCCTATGCCGTTGAGAACCTGACTCGTTCTTCGGTGGGACTGGAGGCGCAGCCGATCCGGATTTATTGGAACGGAGCCAATCCTGAGTCGAAGCCAAAACTCAAAGAAGGCAATTGGGTGTTCGACCCGGTGAATGGCCATTGGTATCAGATTCGAACGATTCTTGAAGACGATGTGAACGGCGTTGGTCGCACGGCCTGGGTGGGCCCCAATAATACCCGATATGCTTCCATCGTTCTGGACCGTACTGCGGAATCCAATGCACAGTTTGTGATGGTGCCGCCCAATGTCGTGGAGGTTTTCGACTTCCCCGCCTTTCAAGCCAGATAGAAGCCGGGCATAGAGGATAAGATTATGAAATCGAATTCGAAGATCCTGGACGATCGCACTCGTTCCGCCGGGTTTACACTGACGGAAATGCTGGTCGCCGTTGGCCTGCTCATGGTGATTATGGTCATCTTCGCCGAGATTTTCTCTCTGGCCGTCACCGCGATGACACGTCAGAAGGGGCTGGCGAACAACGATCAGCGTGCGCGAACAGCATTCTCGATCATTGATGCCGATCTGAAACGAATGTCGTATCGCACGATCGAAAAATCGCATCGTCCGCTCCGACCGAATCTGACCGCCGACCTTAATGGGAATTCCACCCCCGACTATCGTGAGGGACCGGCCACATCGGCTCTCCTGAATTTCGCTCCTCACAATGGAATCGTGCCATTGGTTCCTCGAGTTCTCTTCGATGGACTATCTGCGGCCAACGAACAGCAGGGCTATATCTACTATTCCGAGAATAATCCCAATGATCCGACCGACGACGTGTTGCAGTTCACGATTAATACCGAACTGGTCGAGAAAGCGAACGCCTATCCGGGAATGCGACGGTACGCCGGCCAGAGAGTCGAAGAGTTGTATGGACGTGGCGTGAATTCCCCGCCATCGCCGGCTGCTCCCATTACTCCGAATCCGCGCGACCAGCCCGACTGGGACGACGGAATTCCCGGCAATGACTTTTCGTCGTCGACTAAGGCGGAGGTGGCGTATTTCCTGCGAAACGGAAATTTGTACCGACGTGTTGTGTTGTTGCGGGAAGATGCTGGAACGATGTCAGCCGATATGCGTCGCTTCGACGGAACCGACAAAAAGCTTGTTGGACAACCAGCGGCCATTGGGTCCTCAGGCGGCAATCTCTACCCGCGTGACCTGATGCAGTATTATCCGGGGACCCGGAACTTCTATACGGATTTCGACTTTTCCGCCCATTTCGGTCCTTCACCGTATAACGATGTCAATGCGGCTCTTGAACCCCTGTTTGGCGGACGTCCGTCTGGAGCTGCGGACGTATCAGGAGCTGTATTTCACAGCAGCCTGAGCAACGACTTCACGTCGAACAACTGGCCTCTTGGGCTCCCGTACTACCGATTCGGTTTCAGTAATCTCAACGGCCGATCCCGGGAGTTCATTACTGATGGGACCAGTACCGCGTTCATGGGACGGTACACTCACGAGGAGACTTCAAACTCCGCGTTCGGGTATCCCCAGCGGACAAGCGACAATGTCTACGGTAGAACCGATTTCAATATTGCTGCGTTTCAGGCGACCGGGCGTGTTCAGCGTTATCTTAATGAGAGTCCCACGTCCCGGCGTGGTGCAGATCTGCTCATGAGCCATGTTCATGCCTTCGACGTCGAGATCTGGGACGAAACCTTCAACGGCGGGATTGGCGGTTTCGTTGATATCGATCTCTCCTATGCACGCGACTTTGGAAGTGCCAACGGGACTGTTCAACATATCCACGAAAACGACGCCTGGGGCCCGACCAATGGTTCCGGTTTGAATTCGAAGAACGTTTTCGATACCTGGCATTCCATGCCAAGTTTCCATTCTGAATTTCCTGGAGCTTTGGGGCACAATCTTCCTCCGAACGCTCCCATTTGGATCTATCCCAAGACGACTTTCAACGATGCCCCCTCTGTGTCGACCGGATATGGGATCGATGTCCCCTATACCGAGCGCTGGAGTTCGGGAGATACATTGATTGAAGGAATGCTCGTCTTTCCTTCCTCTGCCAGATCGCCCGGCACTGCCCAAATGGGCGACTTTGTCGTCTGGGAAGCTGTCGCCGATGCCGACTTTACCCCGTCCGGCAGCGAAACTCTTGGAGCAACTGAGCCAGATTGGAATGTCGGAACAGCTGACAACGGGGGCGTTGATATCTTCGATCAAACTCTCGTTCCTGATCCCAACGATTACGACAGTCCTCCTGACCCATCGAACGACCCGGACTTTTATTGGCGACCGCATGATAACCGGAAGCCGATCAAGGCAATTCGAATCACGATTCTCGTACGCGATCCCACCAGCGACCAGATGCGACAGGTCACCCTGGTGCATTCGTTTAACGAAAGTCGTTAAGCGACCGACTGAGACTCTGTGATTCTGACAACGAAAACAACGATCCGAGGCGGGCTGTCTCCGGAGAACCAATAATGAAGACCCAACATCCTCAACCCCATGACGGTCAACTCTCCCGGCACGGGGGCGCGGCATTGATTATCGTCATCGCGATGACGGGAATGCTGGCGTTTCTCGGCTTCTTTTTCTTCTCTTACGTCGCAGCCGAGCGGAATAGTGCTGCCTGGTTCACGATTGCTCCGAACCGCGAAGTGGTGGAGTCCGATTACTTCGACTTTGCCTTGCAGCAACTTCTGATTGGACCGCCCGACGAATTGCGCTACTCGGCTCTTTACGGTCGGCAATGGTCGTTGTTGCCGAATGCTTTGGGGCGGTTCGGTCCAGACTTGAAGCCCGATGACCTTCACCCGTTTTCGGGTCGCGGCATCAATGTGATTTACAATCAGAATCCTATGAATGGTATGCCCGTCGCTGCGGGGGCCGGTCGTGTGAATTTCAATTTCGACTACTCTGGCTCCGGTCTGCCATTTGACGCCGATGACGACGGCGATGTTCTGGATTTGACATCGGGTGGCGACGGGGATCCCGGTGACATTATCATGAACTTCAGCCCGGGGGCCAATCCGGTGCTGAATGGCGGTCGACTGATTCCGTATACTCCGCTCGGGCAGGTGAATCACCCCAATTACGTGCCATATTTCGAACCGGACGCAGGTTATACCTATCCGGATATCAACAGCATGTTCCTGGGGTATTTCTCGCTGATCGATATTGATCCGAGTCCTGCCGGGGTCAACTTACGACGTGTGTGGATCCCCTCGTTCCATCGCCCGCAGTACCTGCCGCGGAACGAAGGCGTTTCAGGGTCTTTGACCGATATTTACTCTGACGCAACCTTTGCCAACCAGGTGCTCCGCCCGCATCGCTCCCATCGCGTGCTGCTTCGACGTTTTGATTCCGGATCGGGTTCAACGGTCTTTGACAGTCGCAATCGTTATGTCGACGCGGGAGGATTCGATGCGACGTTCACAGGTACGACTGGACCATCCACCGGGTTCCCGTTTCCTAACTTTTCCAGTGGCGAGTATCACGCTGGTGTCTGGACTCACGGAGAAGGGGGACATACTGGAATCAATTACGATGTCGATGCTGACGGATTGGATATCAATGGGAATGAAGCGATCCTGATGGATCTCGATCATGGCGTGGAGATCATGGCTGATGGCACTCGTCGCATTCCAATCTATGCGATCACAATCGTCGACGGTGACGGGCTGGTTAACCTGAACACCGCCGGAAACCTCTACGGGGAACGAGAATCGTTCACTCATACTCGGACCGAACCCTCGCACACCAACGACGATCCTTTTGGGGACGACTTCTTTGTCTCGAAGTCCAACCTCGGACTTTCGCCAGGAGAGATCAATCCGGCTCGTGCTTTCTATCGACCTCTCCCGACGGAAACGGCCACGACAACATTACCCCCGCTCAGTCTCAATTATGATGAGATGTTCGGGTTGAACAGCAGTGGAGGTGGAGATCGCCAGGTCACTCAGCTTGATATGGCGAACATGGAACTAGCTCGCGTCCTTCTGGGGGTGGCCGACAAAGATCTTTCAACGACTGATGATCGAATCGCCGGACGATGGGGTGATGTCGACCTGCTCGAACCGGCCATGATCGGCGATGGAGCTCCTGCACCAGGGTTACCCCGAATCGCCTGGTCGACACCTCATTTCCCGCTCCCGGGGATCGCTGCTCTTGATGACGACAACGACTGGCTCGCCGGTGGTGGCGGGAAGGTTCGCTTTGCCAACACCGAGCATGAAGATCCGGTGTTCGGCCCATTGGGAATTACCGTTCCATCGGTGGTTCATCCGATCGACGAAATCGGAGCCGGAGTGACGCATCAGAAGATCGGCAGCAATCTTTACGATTACTCGTTCCACACCCGAAGACCGTTCCCATCGGAGATTTTTCTTCCCTCGACTGGCGGTGTGTTTTCCGATATCACGAACTCCACTCCGTCCGAGTACGGCCAATTCCGCATGGCGCGACAGCCCTTCGCGGACACCGGGAACCCCATGAGTTCCACGCACAATCCCAGCAAGTGGCCATCCTATAGCGGCACGTGGGAACTGCAGGTCACAGACCGCTCGGACGGAAACGCGGACGGCGAGCATCAAAGCGAATTTGAACTTCAGATCGCAAAAACCGGTGTGTACCCATGGTCACACACCTATCTCGATTATTCTGCGGACCTGACGGATGCGTCGACTTACGTCGGCGCCCTGCAGCCCAAGAGGGATCCGAGCAGCGGGGAAGAAAATCTCTTCCTGGTCGATGAACCTGGCGAACTCGTCGTGGAGCCCGCCTTCCGCAATCTTGAAGCCGACGGTGTCTTTCCGATTGCGGAATCGCAGTTCCTGCACTTCTCAGATGGTGACTGGGCCACTGTCAGTAGCAACTTTTCCTCGCGACTGCAGAACCTCGCCAAATTCAATCTCGACCGGGATGGTGATCCGTATGATCTGGCGGGAACTTCGTACCCTGATGATCATCTTCTTCGGTCGCAATTCACGACCGAAAGCTGGGATCGTTGGGAGTTCGCTTTTTCACCTGCCATTGGGGCTGTCTTAGACCCTTCACTTCCGGAATACAACACCACACGCGGGTGGGAGTTCAGCCCAGTCAACAACGATAACACAAGGTTGGCGTTTCCTCCGGAGTTCGGTGACGGATCAGACACTCGCACACTCCGCTTCAATGAGTACGATCCGTTCCGACCAGAAGTCCGGCAATGGTTGACGATCGAACTGGATCGCGACGAAGAATATGGGAATTTCCCGCTGCCTCAACGTCGTCTCAATATTAATCGACTGCTCGATAAAGACAAAAACGGAGACTTCCGGTTCCGGCATCTCACTCCGCATCCTGTTTTCGTCGCCGGTGACAGCGATGATGACGACGTGCTCGATAATGTCTACGGAAGTGGAGGCTCGGTTGTAAGGGCATATTCGCCCGGTAAAGAGCCTGTCAGTTTCGATAGTATGCGAAATGACAAGTTCGTGCAGGAATGGTGGGCGAGGTATGACCGTCAGCGGATGGCCCGGGATATTTATGTGCTGCTCTACACGCTCGGTGGAGCAGAAGGGAATGCGGCGACCGGTGAGCCCGGATCAGGCGCTTCGGATGATCCGTATCCCGTGGACAATACGACGACAGACCTGAACGACAATGGAATCCACGACAATATCGAAGCGATGGCTCAATTCGCCGTCAATGTTGTGGATGCACTTGACCGTGATTCTGTCATTACGGAATTTGTTTACGACACCGATCTCTCCGATGGCTGGGAGATCGATGGGGAAAAGGACAGCTCCGGAAACTTCACTGACTCCAGCGGAGAAACTCGAAGCGTCTTCGGCGTCGAAGCTCAACAGCTGACATTCAGCGAGACATACTGGGTCAATATTGAGGCCGAACCCTCGGATCGTCCGAAGACACGCTGGGATGACTTGCAGGCCATTCAGTTCCTGTTCATGGAACTTCGGAATGCCGCACCGTTTGATGTGTCGACTCGCAACAACACCTGGCGGATTCGTCGCATCGTTGGTGACGATGATGGCGATCCCGATGTCAGCGAGAATGATGATAAGATCATCACGTTTCGGAGAGACTTCCCCAACGATCGAGAGGACGATGTGCGTCCCGGCGCAAACTTCTGGGTGCAGCTGCACAGTGGAAGTGGGACCCATGACGCTCATCTCTACTTCGATACGAATAATGATTCGACGATTACTGCAGACGAGGTGATCTGTCCAAGCTTCGAAGAAGGCACACTGGATCATAAGAATTACCTCGATCTGAACGATTCGGATCCAAGTCACTCAGGCAGGTTCGATGGTGATCCGGCGGACTTTTTCGCGGGTATTCCTGTCGATGAGTTCGAGATCGTCCTGGAACGCCGAGCTCATCCAGGGATTGAGAATGCATTCGGCACTGGCGTGATCGACGACATCAACCCTTGGGTGCGAGTCGACTACATGCAGGTCATCCGGGACGGAGATGTCGACCTCCTGGAAGACACGACAGGCGATGTGATCCCGACTGCATTCGAAGATCATGCCAGTATCGAGCGATCTCAACCCTTGCGACGCTGGCCTCGAGGAAGCGCTAACACCAATACTCATCCGACCGTAACTGCGCCCTATCGACGTCACTCGATTGGACCTGATACACCGGTTGATAATGCTTCCCTGACTCCATACGTCGAGAAGAACTCCAATTGTCTGGAGGTCGACGGCGTGCCGACGTTTACGTTGTGGCAGCCGCATTTTGATCGCGATTTTACCTCTGCCTTTGAATTGCTCAGTGTCCCGATTGTCGGACCTGATGAGTTGACGGAGAAAATCGCGGAGGGCGGACGAATGAGCGGGCTTAATACTGCGTTCACGAAATTCGCCGTGCCCGATCCCGGTACTGGGTCGGACTCAGATACCAAGCGTGTAGATGACAACCGCTGGCATCGCATCCTCGGACTGCTTGAAGTCCCGACGGGAGCGCAACAAACGGTTGTGAACAGCCTGGTCAATCTGAGAACTCCGGGGAAAATTAACCTCAATACGGTGAGGCATCCCGGCGTCCTTGCGGCATTGATTGACGATGACTTTCACCTTCAGGGCTTCCGGACACCTGCTCAAGTGATTGCCGACAACGATGCGGCGAAGGCCGCCTATCCGTACCTGCAATTGCGAGAGCCGTCGGGCCGGGAACCGTCTCGACACTGGTACGATCAGTTTATTTTCAGTCGTGATCGCTGGGATCCTTATACGACCGTTCCACTTCCAGGAATTCCGGGCTCTCGTCCCTTCCGTCCGTTGACGTTTACCAATGTCGATGACACGCCTGAGAACCGCGACGCGTTCGCTTCGGTGGAACATACCATCCTGAGGTCGCTGCCAGTTTATCCGGGGGGACCAGTTTCAGAGAACACTGGCAATCAAGGCGTCCCGGGATTAAGTGATGGCGGTGGCTGGGGAACACGAACGGTCAGTGAGACCGATATCGATCAGGGGCTTGAAGAGGCCGTCGCTCGACGCCGGTTGTTCGAGGCCCGGACGTCTCAGGACCAGGGGGGAGGCCATACCAGCGGTTCGCCGGTGGATGCGGTGGACTTTCACACGCGGCACCGTCTGCTTAACAAAATCTCGAACAATTCCACGGTCCGCAGCAACGTCTTCTATTGTTGGATTCACGTTCAGTTCCATGAAGCGGCCGAGGACCAGTACGGGAACGTGCAGGTGGGCGGGCAGCTCACGGGGTCTGGAAATGAACCTCAGCGAGCGTTCTTCGTACTCGACCGATCGAAGATGGAAGAAGCCTGGGATCCTCGGACGCAGCAGTTTGACTGGCGTAAGTTCGTGACATTCAGTCGAGTTCTTGACTGACGCATGACCGTCACGTTCGGTAAATCAGTGAGCGGATAAGAATTTTTAGGGAACCAGTTGAATTGCACTGGATTTTTGCGGGTCTGATCACGCATAATAGGAGGAGCATTTGTCTGTATAACGTCGCAAATCAAGTTTCACGGGCCACTTACGTTCTGTCGGGTTCGACCCGTCTCAGCGATTCCATCGGCACGTGATTCCACGCCATGCTGACGGCCGCAGAGACGACGGACACAGCACACAGAGCAGTCACGTCGAACGAGTCGCCATGTTCTCTGGCGACGAAGAAATTACTCAATTTTTTTGGTGTCTTAACGGGCAAACCTGATCAGGGAAGCGGTGTTCCGGGCCTTTGCCGCTGTCCGAGGGCAGAACCACTACATCTCACGGGATTCAAGGAGCACTGGAATGAAGATTCAAAACACAGTCCGCGTCGCCAACTCGCGTCGTCGCGGCTTCACCCTTATCGAGCTGCTGGTGGTGATCTCCATCATCGCCACGCTGGCAGCCCTCATTCTGCCAGGTATTCAGGGCGCCCGGGCCTCTGCTCGAAACCTGCAGTGCCTCAACAACATCCGCAACATCGGCACAGGCGTGATGAACTTCACCTCCCAGAACGGGGGACGCCTGCCGCGTCTGGCTGGAGATACTACGTACGTCAACGACCAGAATACCGAAGCCGATCCATCTGACGATGTGGTCGTGCCTTACGGTTGGCCGGTTGCTCTGTTGCCCTTGCTCGACAATGCCGCACTCGATCGCCTCGTCCGCGACGAACTCGATGACGGACAGCAGTCGCATCAAACTCTCTGGGCAACGCAGATTCCGGTCTTCACCTGTCCGGATGATGACACCGCATTCCAGATCGATGGTCAGCTGAGCTACGTGGCTAATGCTGGATACGCACCATTCGTTGATGGTAGCAGTTCCGGCCAGTGGGGTTTTGATGGCGACGGTGGACACGACTGGAACAACATCAATTGGCTCGACGGGGAACCAACTGCCGACACGACTAACGCTCACCGTCTTAGTCAGTCCACTGGCGTGTTCTGGCGTGATGTGAATGGGAATCGTCCGATCGTGACTCTCGACTTCATCTCGAACAACGACGGCCAGACACAGACACTGATGCTTTCTGAAAACCTCGATGCCGGAGCTTGGCGGTCCGCTGCCACCGGATCGATCGGCTTCGCTCTCCAAGTCCCAGTTTCAAGCGGTTCTCCGTCACCGGCTGCAGCCGGTACCAACAACCGTGGTCTGGGTATTGACGATACTGCCGCCAATTCAGGCCGCGCACTTTCAAGTGTCGAAGATATCAGTTCCCTGAGCGGCAGCTATTCGATCGGAGATTCGCAGATCAGTGCCGCCACTCCTCCCGGCCTCCGTCCGTGGCGTCCGTCTTCCAACCATACCGGTGGAAACGTCAACGTATTTTACTGTGACGGTCACGCAGGCTCTCTGAATGCTCAGATGGACCAAAGCGTCTATGCTCGCCTGATGACCCCGGCCGGGACTAAGTACGGTCAGAACGTCTTGAAGGATGTGAACTTCTAATCGTCTGGCTGATGCTGTTTGAATTCAAGCCGTCGGGAATTGCTTCTCGGCGGCTTTTTTATGGAGTTTAGGGCTGTCACTGGACGGCGGGCGGGCCGGGGAGTGACAATGGACTTCCGACACCAATGCGCTCCTAATCGGAAGCGTCAGCGCGGCAGACAATCCGCAGCTTCCTCGCTGACGCTTCCGATTAGGAATGGCTTTCTCGGTTGGACCGATTCTGATCACTTCTCTGGAACGCTCTCGCAAAACCATGTCTGCATCGTCTGAGATGAACGCGTTCGCTGATCCGACCACGCTGGCTCAGTTTGGCCGGTTGGATGTCGTGGCGCGCCTGGTGGTCGAGGGCTACATGATGGGGCAACATAAGAGCCCCTTCAAAGGGAGCAGTGTCGAGTTTGTTGAGCATCGGCAGTACTATCCCGGCGATGAGATTCGACACATCGACTGGCGGGCGTATGGCAAGACCGGCCGTTATTACGTGAAGGAATACGAGGACGAAACGAACCTTCGCTGTTACCTGATGCTCGATGCGTCTGGAAGCATGGGCTATGGTCAGTCGACGCTTTCCAAGTTCGCCTACGCCCGGCAGATGGCAGCCGTGTTCGCGTTTCTGCTGCTCAAACAACGCGATGCGGTCGGGCTGTGCGTTTTCGACCGCAAACTGCGGCAACTGGTGGAACCCTCGACGAATGCGACTCAGTTTCCCCGATTGATCAAAACGCTGGAGGAGTCGGAAACGGGAGGCGAGACGAGTCTCGGGAAGGTCTTTTCCGAGATCATTCCCCGGCTGAAGCGGCGAAGCCTCGTGGTGCTGTTGAGTGATCTTTACGACGACGTCGAACCGCTGCAGGCGGCGATCAAACGGTTCCGCCATTATCATCACGAAGTGATCGTGGTACAGACCGTGGCTCCCGAGGAAGAAGAGTTTCCGTTCAGCCGGCCGACGCAGTTTCGCAATCTGGAGCAGGCCGGGCAGCGGATGCTGGTCGATCCGCATCGTCTCCGTCGCCATTATCTGGAGCAGTACGAAGCCTTTATGAAGCGGGTCGAGCAGATGTGTACTCGCTCTGGTGTCGATTTGCTCAAGGTGACGACGCGGGACTCATTTGTGCACACGCTGGGCCGTTATCTGGCGTTCCGGTCGCGCGGTCGTTAATTCGGTCGTCGCATTGCAGATTGCTCTTGTCGTTCCGCGAGGCGATGCGGGATAATTGACGGAGATCTTCTGCCAGCGCTCAACCGGAGGGACACCACCATGTTTGGCAACCGTCACGTCAATCTGCGGCCCGATCAACTGCACGTGGAGTGTCTCGTGCGAGCCAAGGGGGTTCCCGCCACCAAACGGCTCAAAATGAAACTGCTCCGGAACGGCATCACGGAATTCCACGACGAGCTGGCACCGGTTGGCCGTCCGTATCGCGATTTCCATATCACCGCGAAAACGAGAGCCTCTTACAGCCGACTGATGGGCATCGTCGGTTCGACAGAAGATACCGAGCTGATCACCTGACTCATACGCTCCGTCGTTCGCCGATCGCAGCGTGGCAGATCCGTTCGCAGAGGTCTTCATAGCTCCATCCGATCGCGGCGGCGGCTTTCGGAGCGAGGCTGCGTTCCGTGAGGCCCGGAAGCGTGTTGACTTCGAGGATCCAGGGACGCTGCTTCTGGTCCAGAATCAGATCGACGCGAGCCAGTCCTGACGTGCCGATGAGACGACACGCCTGAAGAGCGGCTTCCTTCAGTCGCTGCACAGTGGCATCATCCGTGGTCACGACGTCGTAGGTGGTTTCCGGGGAATGGTACTTCGCCTCGTAATCGTAGAACCGTTCTCGTGGTTGAATGCGAATCGGCGGCAGCGCACGATCTTCGAAGACGGAGACCGTCCATTCGGTCCCATGGATGTAGTTTTCGATCAGAACAGTTGAGTCGTAGTGGAGAGCTTCGTTGACGGCGGCCGCGAGTTCGTCAGGACTCTGGATGATGGAAACACCGACGCTCGATCCTTGTGCATTCGGTTTCACGACAACCGGCCACGTAAGAGTGGCGTCTGTCTCCTGAAGCTGACTCTCTTTGAGGGAATGCGTGAGCCAGTCGGGCGTCAGCAGGCCATGTTCTTTAAGAAGTTGTTTCGTCCGCAGCTTCTCGAAAGCGGTCTCGGAAGCGAACGAATTGCTTCCGGTGTAGCGAAGCATTCGTTTCTCAAGAAGTCGCTGGAGTTGACCGTCTTCGCCGAAGGTGCCGTGCAGGGCGATGAAGACGAGCTGATCGGGCCGGATCGAAGTGTTGGTCAAATCGACCTCGGCCGGATCCCAGACCGTAACTTGGTGACCGCGGGCCTGCAGTGCAGCCGCGGTGGCGGCACCACTTTTCAGGCTGACTTCCCGTTCGGCGGATGAGCCGCCAGCCAGTACGATGACATCCATTTGCGAGCTCTGACTTCGGATAACAGGAGCGGCCTTCAGCGACATGAGCTGGTTATTTGCAGGCCTTCAATCGCTCATACGTCGCTACTCAGTCGAACGATGGGCTCGGAACTGAGGCTCGCTGAGATCTTTTCGCAACGCTTCTATTATTGCGTCAGACCGAAGTTGTCCGCAATCAGCTGCCACGCCATCGGGACGCCGAGGTAGATTCCGTAGCCGACACCGCTCACCAGAGCCAGCCAGATCACCAGACTGATCCAGCCGAAGGTACCTTCCTTGATGTTTTCCAGCACCCGCCACCATTTGCGTCGTTTGTGCTGGCGATCGATCTTCTCGTAGATCGATTTGATCTCCTGCTTCTTGTTGCGATCCTTCTTCTTCAACAGCAGTTCACCGACTTGATCGCGGAACTCCTTGACCGAGCCGATAGGGACCGAAGGAGCATCTTTCCCCCGTGAAAGCTGGGCCGTTTCGTCGAGAAGCTGAGTGGCGAGTCCTCGATGGATTTGATCGGCCTTCATCTTCTGAGTTTGCAATTTCCCGGTCCGGTCCTTGAAGCGAACGATCCAGGTATCTCGTTGAGCGCGGGCGGCGGCTCGTTTCTGCTCGGCTGCTTCTTCGCGGGATGTTTTGGGAACGCTGACCTCGGGCTGGTAGTTCTTTGCCGGAGGAGTAATTGCGGCTGAAGAAACGCCGGAAGAAGCGGCTCCGAGCACGAACTTTTCATTGGAGTCGATAAAGCTCAGCGAAGCATTCTCCAGCCCGAGCGGCATCAGGTCAGCCAGAAGTTCATCGCACGTTTGGTAACGATGCTTTGGGTCTTTGGCCATCATTTTGTCGATGATCAGGTCGAGTTTCTCCGGAATCGCCTTGTTGATCTTCGCAGCTGGCGTGTATTTCGAGTTCTCCTTGGCGAGGATCAGCTCCATGGTGGAGTCGGCTTTGAAGGGCGGGGCACCCGTGAGATAGCGGTACAACGTGCAGCCGAGTGCGTAGATGTCGCTTCGCTGGTCGACGTACTTCGCGTTCCGCGCCTGCTCAGGCGGCATATAGAGTGGCGTCCCCATGCCGGTGCCGGATTGTGTCATCGACTGGTCGTCATCAACCGCCTTGGCCAGACCAAGGTCGGCAACTTTCACCATGCCGTTCTTCGTGACCAGAATGTTGTCGGGTTTGATGTCGCGATGAATCAGGTTCATCTTGTGAGCATGGCCGAGCGCCTGAGCGCAGACGATAGTAATATGGACCGCGTCGCCGACTTCGAGCGTTCCGAGTTTCTTGATCCAGTCCTGCATGCTCGCGCCGTCGATGAATTCGAGAGCGGCGAAATAGATGTTCTTGTGTTCGCCGACGGCGTAACAGCGGACGACATTGGGATGTTCGATTTTGGCCCCCACGCGGGCCTCGCGAATAAATCGCTCGACGAAGTCCTTCTTCTGCGACAACTGAGAGGACATCACCTTGAGCGCACACTTCCGGTCGAGGCTGATCTGATGAGCCAGATAAACTGCTCCCATGCCACCCTGACCGAGTTTGCGAACCAGTTCAAAATCGCCAAGCTTTTGGACCTTCTGCTTCTTCGTCTTCTGCGCGGAGGGCGGATTTTCCGATGACTCGGTTTTGCCTTCGGCGACGGTCCTGTCCCTGTTGCCTGAGCCACCCATGACTTACCCCGACTGGATTCAAAAGAAGAGAGATGATGATCGAGTGAGATCTATCGAGTGAAATATGAAGAAACGCGTTAAGATTCCGCGGGACTCTGACCAAATCTTGATGCGGAAGATCGATCGATGAAGCCGAATGGCAGATCGGTCAGAAAATTAGCCAACGGCTCCGCCGACGTCGAGATCGAATCGGCGGAGCGAAGGCCTGGTCAATTCACTTACTTGTTCTCATCGGCATCAACGCGAACAATCCAGACGGCATCGGCAATCACGTAGCCGTTGGCGTTCTCGGTCTGAATCGTAACGCGTCCCGGCGACTTGGGTGAAAACTCGTAGGCTCCCAGAGAGACGAACGCGTTCGAAATCGGCGGCGTCTTTTTCTGGTTCACATTCGTGCTCGACTTGCCCGTCTTGCTTTCGATGTCAACAGTCACATTGCTGGCCCGGTTCGGGTTGGAAGGATAGCCGAGTCGAACGTCGTACTCTCCCTCCTGAGGGACCAGGAACTCGAAAGTCACCGATTTCTCGGGGCTGCCGTATTCTTCGTTATGCAGATAGTCGACGCCAATGAAGACCGGAGAGGAGGTGCTGTGCTGCCAGAGTCCGTTAACTTTGGCTTCCGTATTGTCGATCACGATACCGTCCAGCGACTTCGGATCGATACCGACGCGCGGCTGGCGGCGCGGGCCCGAGTACTCCAGGACCTGACCGTCTTCGAGCAGCTTCTTCTGAAGCTCTTCGTACTTCACATCCTGAACCGCAATCTTGTTGTCGATTGCCTGGCTGGCAGCAGTGGCAGCCGACTGGGCGAGAATCATGAAGACGGGCTCCATGCGAATCGAACCGTAGGCAATGTGGGAAGACGACAGGCAAACCGGGACCAGCAGGTTCTCGCATTCCTTCTTCGGCGGAACGATCGCGCGATAGCTGACGGGGTAGGGACCACCCGGGTTGATCTGGATGTCGCCTTCGTTGCGAGCATAGCCGTCTTCAGTCACGTACCGCTGAACATTGTGGGAGTCCATGTTATAGGATCCCATGCCGATCGATTCCGGTGTCGGCTTCTTGGCACGCAGGTGCAGTTCGGTCATGACGAAGTCGGAAACCATCCGGCGGGCTTCGCGAACGTAGATCTGATGCGGCCAGTTTCCGTTATCCTGGAATTCATCGGCGGCCAGTCCCCACTGACGGATCCGCGTCTGAATCTCAGACGGAACACGAGTGTCATTGGCCAGGAACCACATCAGTCCCTGCTGGTAATTACGATGCTCTTCGATGATCTGTTCGCGGGTTTCATAATCGCCATCGGGATAGTCGTAGTTCATCCCGATGTTATCGGTGGAGAAGGGGCCGTGGTTGTTCGTGTCGGTCTTCCGGTTGGGAATGACGTCGAACTTCTGAAAAACGCGGTCCCAGCCCGCTTCCAGAACGCGAGCCAGCAGTTCGTAACGTTCCGGATCGTACTGTTCCGGTTTCGGGAAGGGGACTCGATTCTCTGGATGATTCGACAGGCACATGCGGAAGCAATAGGCCTGAACGCGATGATCGCCGGTACCATCTTCGCCGGGATCGTCGCCATGCACACCCGGAAGCAGCCCACTGGAGGGATTGCCCGGAATGCGATACGGGCTGATCTTGTGCTCAAACTGGTGGCTGATGGTGCGGGCTTTCTGCACGCCGTTGAGAGTCTCGCCGTACAGATCGTTGGCTTCACGGCCGACGGTATACGTGACGCCCGCCTTGGCCATCAGGTCGCCTTCATAGGTGGTATCGATGAAGATCGTTCCGCGAAACGCCAGACCTGATTCCATGCGGATTTCCGTGATCTGACCATCTTCAACGGTCACTCCATCCTTCAGGTCGAGACGTTCGCCCAGATAGACCGGGGTCTTCGTTTCCTTAACCCAGTTGTTGAAGACCCGTTCGGCAATATGAGGCTCAAAGACCCAGATCGCTTCGGCTTCGGGCGAGTATCGAGAGTAGTCCTCTGAATCCTGCCACTTCCAGGTTACTTCCTTGTCGTATTCGTCTTTGACTCGCTTATAGAACTCGAGCGAGACGCCACCGATGACCGCCTTGTTTCCGGAATCGGTCCAGCCCAGTCCACCGGAGGAAAGTCCCCCCAGGTGTTGAGACGGTTCAATGATGACCGACGATTTCCCCATGCGATGGAGTTGGACGGCAGCCGCAACTCCGGCGGAGGTTCCTCCGTAGATGATGACATCGGCTTCAACAGGTTTTTCAGCGGCGCGAACGTTCGTGCCGGCGAGAATCAGAAGCAACGCGGTCGCTAGGGAGCAGAGCGATCGCAGAGCCAGAGCGGGCGGTGCGGCGAGAATCAATTTCATCAGCAGGGGCCTTAATCGTCAGTGGAAATAAACATGCAGAGTTACTGATTATTTCATGCCCATCCGCCGATGTCCAGCACGGCTCAGGAGCCCGCCCTGTTGTCTGCGCAAAGAAAAAAGCCGGTCTGCTTCAGATGAGCAGCCGGCTTTGGTTTCATCGGAGATCGCGACGCCTAGAGATTCTCTTCGGCAAAGTTCGCGACCATAATGCCGAGCAGACGAAGAAGGCCAGGCTCAGCGTTGAGCGTGCCTTTGATCTCCCCATCGACGTACTTGTCGGTCATCTCGATATAGTCGTCGGTGTACTTCTCGGAGAAGGCTTCGATGACGGCGTCGCGGAACTTGACCAGATCCTGGTTCGGCTTGCGGGCACTCAGGGCCTTGGCGAACGGACCGACATGTCCTTTGAACTCCAGGAACAGTTCCGGAGTCTTTTCTTCGGTCGACTTGGTGACCAGCTCAAGCGTTTCCTTGAGCCATGGCAATGATTTCTCGCCGATACTGAAAAGGACCATGTCGTCGCTGGTTGCCAGGAAGATATGACACGGCGTCCCAAACAGGGAGTCGATCATCGGCGGCACATTCGATTCCAGGACGACTTCATGAATGTGGTAATCGCCTACGGTTTCGGAATCGACTTTGGCCTTGAATGTATCGCGAATCTGCGGCAAGAGCTTCACGACTTCGTCAATGTCGCGCCCCGAGGTGGCTCGAAGACCGACGACCGCTTCGTGCAGCGATTCGCTCTTGCCGGGTTCGGCTTTTCGCATTTCGATGAACCCGTCGAAGACGCCCATCGCGATACCCTTTTCGAGAATCTTGACGGTCTTGTCGACGGCTTCCTTGGCGGCTTTCTTCTGATCGGCGTTCAGGTCATCCTTGCGGTCGATCTTCTGTTCGGCGATCGGCTGGAACGCTTTGATTGTTGAGGTGAATCGTTCCTGGTGCGGAGCATCGATCGGGTAGAGCATGTCACCCGAAGCGACGAAATCCTTGACCGGGGGCACGACATGAAAGCGGGTCTTCAGGTCGGGAATCTTCGCGAAGGTTTCGGCCAGCACCGTTCCTTCAATCCCGGAAATGTTGAGCGTGCCGACACCGGAACGGTTGGCCGGATCGGTAATCCAGCCTGCTTCAAGTCGCTGAATCTCAACGTAGAGCGTTTCGAACTCAAGAATGCGGTTGAGCGCGAGCAGTTTGCGATACTCGAACTCTTCCGGGGACTCGGTCGATTTTTTCTTGATTCCGGCCAGAACCTGCTTGCGAACTTCGGCCAGACTGCTGCGACGCTGTTCCATACCGGCCGCGTCGTGATCAATCAGAACGCCGGCATCGTATTCGGCATCGAGCAAAGCCTGAATCGGATCGATAATGGCCGGAGCATCCGGGTCAACAAGCTCCCGGTAGTCGGTTGGAATGAAGATGCCATAATCTTCGGAGAACTTCATGAATCCGTCGAATGCGTTCGACAGACTGTAAACATCCTTGCCGATTCGCTTCACCGAGATCCCGAAGGCATCGACGTTGTTCCGGAAACCGTCCAGGTCGGAAACGGGGAAGAACGGACGGTAGTACTCGCCCGATTCTTGATCGAACATCATGTCGATGCGGACAGGCTCTTCGCGATCAACCCCTTCGAGGAACAGATCGATATTCTCTTTGATCAGTTCGTTCCAGGTCTTCGTGCGACCGGCCAGATCCTTGACCATATATTCGACATCAGCCAGCAGGCCATCGGCGTTGCTGATGACATAGCTGATGCGGTTCTCTTTGTCCTGAGCGACAAGTTCGCTCGTCGGGGCGGCTGAGAATACCAGTCCCGCCAACAACCCTGCCAGCAGTCCGGTCCGGCAGTCTGAGGTCCATTTCACGATGGTCTTCATCACGTTTTCCATAGTTGTCTCGCGTTCGCAGTCCATTGGCAGAGATCCCGAAGTCCGGCGAAGTCGAGACGCAGTCTGGACCCATCAGGCCGGGATGGTCGTGGATTGCCGATAAGTGTATTGAATCCGAAGAATGGGGAAAAGAGAGGATTTGCCCCTCTCAATTCCCCCATGGAGGCTGAAAGTTGCCCCGTCTGCCTGGCTTGGCAGCGGAGGTTCATGCCGCGTTCATTCCATTGTCGGATCAAAAATCGGCTGAACAAGTCTGATTCTGCCCTCATCCCGGATCTGCCTCAATGCAGTCAGGGGGTCGTCTTCGGCTTGGGAGCAGGGACGACGGCTGGCGTTACATCGTAAGCGTCTGTGGAATTGAGCCCTTCCATCAGGCCGAGGTTGCGGGAGCACATCTCGGTCGCGGAGAGATTTTGCCGCAGGCTCTCGTTCCAGTACTCCTCAACCTCACCTCGTCGCGTCATCACCACGGCGGTGAAACGGTACGCCAGTTCCTGCTCGGTCAGCGAGGAAATGTTCCCATTCCATTCCAGAACGACTCCGACAGGCTGCTCTTTCGCCAGTTCGCAGGCGTATCGCAGATCGATCAGCGGTTCGCGGTTGTCCTCTGGAATTTGACGCAGCAACTCCCGCACTCCAGCGACATTGCCGGCGTCGAGCAATCGTTCGATCTCCAGCCTGTTTTTCAGAGCCGGAGTGATCTTCGAAGCTGCCGGATACTTCTGCTGCATCGCTGTGACGGCCTCCTGGTTTCCGGCCTGCTGCAACGCGTGCGTCAGGTCATCGGCCAGCGACTGTTCGGTGATATGGTCAATGTTCGACCCCTCGGAGGACCCGGACTGCAGGGTCTGGAAGTACTGCTCGGCCAGGCCCCATTCAATCGCGACTTCATACACGAGAGCTTCGAGGTCGTACCGCTGCTGAGCCCGATCCGAGATCGTGCCCGCATTGTTGCGATAGCGGTTGAACGCAGACCGTTGCCGGATCAGTTCGGTCAGGTTGAGCTCTGTGGCGAGGCGAGACTGAATGGAACTTCGGTTCCGCTCGACATCACGCAACAGATCATCGGCCTCGACCCGGGTGGGGCCCAGAGTCGCAGTGTAGCCCAGAGCCGACTGAACCTGCTGCCAGGCTTCGGCATTCTTTCCGGTTGAGGCCAGATACCGGGCGAGCAAGAGATGCGTGTGAGCGGCAGCTCGACTCTCCGGTGTGCCGAAGGTGAACTCGCCATCGTAGATCTGACGGAATGCCGGGATCTCGTAAGGAGCAGGGGCTTTCCAGTCAGCGATTCGCGTTGAAATGCCTTCACTCAGTGCCGTTGCAGCCGCCCCTTCAGGAAGAGACTGCAGGGCCTGCCCCAGCGCCCGGTTCCGATCCTGTTCGTTCAGGTCGGCGAACGCAGGCACACTGTCGACGCTGAAGTCTTCGCCTTTCATCGCGGCTCGATGTGCCAGTCCCGTGGCGAGTCCTGCCAGAGCTTCGCTTTTTCGCTCGGCGTCAAGAATCGCATCGACAAAGGCAGTCGCCTGAGCCGTGTAGCCGCGATAGGCCGCCGAGTAAGCCGTGGCCAGCGTAAGCGGTGAAGTCCAGCGAATACGCGGCAGCCAGTCGTAACTGTCCGCCAGAGCAAAGGTCTGATCCTCAATCACCATGGCCACACGGGCCGCCGATTGTGTCACGTCCTGAACGTCTTCCCGAGTCTCCATCAGAGCGCGGGCTTCTTCATAGCGTTCCAAGGCGATCAGCAGCGTGCCGAGAGCGACAGCATGACGAACCGCTTCTGCTCCTGCTCGCGGCAACTGTTCGGAATGCTCGATTGCCTGATCGGCCATTTTCATGGCTCCGGCTTTGTTGTCATTCTCCAGATGCAGCCAGCCAATGCGGGCCAGGGGAGTGATCTTCATGAAATCGACGTTCATCTCAAGTCGATCGAGAGCGTCGAGCTCCTTCAGTGCTCCCGCGATATCTCCAGCTTCGGCAAAGGCTTCGGCGTTCAGCTGACGACAGAATGGCTTGCTGCGGTTGTTGTTCCGCTGCAGAGCCGCATCGATGCTGCCCTCGAGAATCGTCTTCTGCAGAGCGGCGACGTCAACCGGTTCCGGTGTCGGAGGAGGTTCGGGCACTTCGGGGGTCGTTGTTGTTTCCGGGCTCACGTTCTGGTTGATATCGGGAGTGGCAATCAGCGGATCGTCTTCCGGAGCCGGTGGATCGGCGGGAGGAAGCTGGGAATAGAAGTAACCCGCAATTCCTCCCATCACCAGAACGGCCACGAGTGCGAACACACGGACCGGTGTAACGATCGGTTTTGGCGGCGGGGGCGGTTCTTCCTTCTTGATCTCCGGAGCGACGAAGACCGGCATCAGACAGTCTGGATTCGGGCAGCGAACTTGTTTCCCGGCCACGGCTGGCGTGCCGAAACCGTTCGTGTCGCACATCGGACAGACGACTCGATAGTTGATTTTGGCGGTTGGTTTTCGCTGCAGGCGAATCGCCTTCGGTGCCTTCTTCGGTTTAACTGCAAACGGATCTTCGTCAGCCGAGGTGGTGGTGGCAGCCGGTGCGGCCGCGGCTGCGGGCTCTTTTTTCTCCGGCTTTTTCGCGGCTGGCTTCGCAGGCGCTTTCGACGGACCGGATGACCCATCCATCGCCGCGCCGCAGAACGGACAGACCTGAGCCTCGTCGTCCAGCACCGACTGCTTGCAGGACGGGCACATGCGCAAATCCATAGGTGTATCCTTCAATATATCGAGACTCGATCCAGTCCTGCGAATCACGGTTGTCTGATCAATGGACCGCTTCACAATGGAGGCACAGAAGGTGTTCCCGAAAGCAGGCGACTTGTTGTGCCCCGCTTCCGCCTGATCTGTGCCAGATCCGGATCGGCAGAATAACAGATGTGAAAGTGATTTGAAGAATCAGAGCGTGAGAACACGCTTCGACCCGAATGGGTCGTTACGTTATTATTCGGCATGGAACCGGAGATGTACAGCCGACCGAACATGGAACGAACGAACCGAGACGGAGATTGACGATGAATTCGCCCCAGAACGACGCTCATGGCACGCTGAACGTGGAGGCCGCCGTACGGGACCGTTATTCCGGAGCCGCCCAGGAACGGGAAGCCGCTCTCTGCTGTCCGGTCGATTACGATGCTCAGTATCTCAAAATCATCCCCAATGAGATCATCGAGCGGGACTACGGCTGTGGAGATCCTTCCCGGCACGTTCGCGAGGGCGAAACCGTGCTCGATCTCGGTTCCGGAGGCGGGAAGATCTGCTACATCGCTGCCCAGATCGTCGGAGCAGCGGGACAGGTGATCGGTGTCGACTGCAACGTCGAAATGCTCGGACTGGCCCGACAGTATCAGTCGGAAATGGCCAGTCGCCTCGGATACGATGTCGTCTCGTTCCGAAAAGGACGCATCGAAGACCTGCAGCTCGATCTGGATCTCTTCGAGAAATATCTGCAGGAGAACCCGGTCCACTCCAGTGCCGACTGGCTGCGGGCTCAGGGAGCAGCCGATGAACTTCGTCGCACCAATCCGCTCATTCCGGACAACTCCGTGGATGTCGTCGTTTCGAACTGTGTGCTCAATCTTGTCAGTCATGAACACCGCCGCCAGCTCTTCTCCGAGATCTTCCGTGTCCTGAAACCAGGCGGACGCGCGGTCATCAGCGATATCACCTGCGATCGCGACGTGCCACTCGAACTGCAGTACGACCCGACTCTCTGGAGCGGCTGCATCAGCGGTGCGTTCCGCGAAGATCAATTCATGAATGCGTTTGAGCAGGTGGGATTCCAGGCCTGCGTCATCCTCGAACGACAGGTGCAGCCGTGGACCACGGTGAAGGACATCGAGTTCCGCAGCATGACGATTCAGGCCAGCAAGCCGATTGCGCAGCCGAATGAGAATTCCACCGAAGTGGTCTTCTACAACGGCCCCTGGCTCGAAGTGGTCGACGATCAGGGGAACCGTCTCCGTCGAGGCGAACGCAGCCGCGTGAGTGCTTCGACATTGCAGCAGTACGGGCAGACTCCCTGCGGGCAGCAGATCACGCCTGTCTCATCCGACGCGGCTTCGCTGACGGAACTGCAGACATTTCCGCTGCAAAGCTCAGACTGCTGCAGCCCGGGCGGTTCCTGCTGCTGATTTCAACACCCATCGTTTGAGGAGACGTTGATGACTCACTCCGAAGAAACCCTTCCAGCTCAACTGGGCGAACTTCTCGTTCACCCCGCGACGATGTCGGTTCCGGAAGACCTGCCTGCTCGACTGGTCCGCGAAACCAATGCCTGGGCTGTCGGCCTTTGGAAGAAAAAGCCGACCGAACTGCAACTTTGTGTCTTCGGGGCAGCAGACGGGTTCGATGAAACCGTCGCCCGCGAGTTCACCGAAGCGACGCAGCGTGTGCCGCTCGAACAGACACAACTTGGGATCGTCAATGCGGTGGTTCACAACCGTCCCGCACTGGCTCGCGCTGAGGAACTGACCGGCGATCTC
This sequence comes from Planctomycetaceae bacterium, assembly GCA_017795105.1. Classification (GTDB taxonomy): domain Bacteria; phylum Planctomycetota; class Planctomycetia; order Planctomycetales; family Planctomycetaceae; genus Rubinisphaera. Next base: position 1,006,925 of record CP051247.1, on the reverse strand, counting down.
CAGAAATCTGCCGGCTGGCTGGGCCGCTTTGGGGCCCGCTGTTCATTGTCGTGCCCCGTCATGGCTGGAGAGGACATCATCGGCGTCTTCGCCGTCTCCTGGAAAGACGCCTACGAGGAAGACGATCCGTGGCCCCAGGAACTGCAGAAACTCGCCGATGCCATCTCCATGCACGTCACCGAGAACACGTAGGCAAACTCCGGCGGCCACCAGTCAACTCAAGTAGGGGCCGCTGTGCGGACGCGGCAACCGGGGACCATGCAGAACGGAGTCTCATTGCTTCCAAAAGCGATCCAGAGACCAAGACCGAATCGAGGATCCTCGGCCCATTTGGTCTTGTCTGGAAGACATTGAAGGGAGCTTCATGCCGTTGCGACGACGTTAGGAGCGTGCGCGGGCGTTGACCGGGGGCGTCAAGACGCACCCTGCTTTTCGATTCGATCCGAAGCGTGAGCTTACCGGCTCAACGAGTTTCACGCCGCTTTACGGCAGCAGAAGGCGACGTCGCGAGCGAACAGCTTCGGGAACATATGCGCCTTGCGGCCACCTTTGATCGAGACGACGTTCTCGACATCGAGGTAGCGATCGAAGAACGAGAGCAGTTCGTCATATTTGAAGAACTGCACATGGGTCGGATCGCCGTTCACCCACAGCTTGCGGCCGCGGAGAACCTGCCAGCGGTCTTTCAGGTGATAGGCCAGCGGGACGCTGCCGACCAGAATTCCGTTTGGCTTCAGCAGTCGTTCGATTTGCGTAAACGTGATGGCAGGATAGGGGAGATGCTCAAGAACTTCGGCCAGAACGATGACGTCGAACGATTCATCTTCAAATGGCAACGGCTCGTTGAGATTCACTTCGATCGTGTCGACGCCCAATGTCTGGGCAGCCAAAGCCATCGCCGATGTGTCGATATCGCCGATCACCACCTGATTGCCGTCCGCAAAGTGACGGGTCAGCGTGCCGTCACGCCCGCCGAGATCCAGGATGACTTTGCCTTCTCCAATCCAATCGCGAAACAGACTGGCTCGCACATCTTCCATGAAGGAGTTTCCGATACGGTCGCCCGTTCTATGGTGCGTCTCGTACACCTCGCCGAGGCTCCTGGGTTGGTGATCAGCCATGATCGTGAGTGCTCCTGTGAACGGATCAAAGACGCGCTGAATCGCGCACCGGCGTCTCCGAATGGAATGGAAGAGAAAAGAAGGGCGACCGGAATCTAACAGAGAGTTCCAGAAGTCGCCTAGTCCACTTTGTTTCTCTCTTGCCAACCCGATTGGGCAGCGATGCCCGTTTTGTATGCATCGTCGATGAGCAGGTGTTGCTGAAGAGGGTGGCATGGTGCTGCTGATTTGAGCGGCACGGAATGGTCAAGTGGCAAATTTTGAAAATCGGGTAAAAAAATCCGCCTGAAAAACAGGGGTCTGCGCGTCCTGTCCGCATGTGGTGAAAAGAAATGGCGCACCACTTGCATTACTTACAAATCGCCCGGAGGCAAGACCGTTTTCGTGTCTCGGGGCGAACTTTCCAGACTCCGGGATTTGTGATCTCCGGGTGCTCCTGTCGTCCTGCCGGCATGTCCCCTGTTGACTGACAACCTGAGAACGATCTGCAGTGAATAACGATAGCGATAGTCGCTATGTGTAGTCTTGACGGCTCCGTATTTTCATCAGAAAGAGAACGAATGAATTTTTTGAGAATGTTAACCGCGTTCGATAACATCCAAATGCTATGGAAGGCGTCACTGTTGCTCGCAGTGGTGGGATGCTTATCCGTCACTTCCCAGACCTTCGCACAGGATGATCCTCCTGCTGAAGAGCCGGCCGCTGCTGCAGCCGAAGAAGCTGCCGCCGAAGAGGCACCCGCTGAAGAAGAAGCGGAACCAGTTACACTCGATTCCCTCAGTGCTGCCGTTGAGACCGTGGAAACGGAAACGGGCTGGCTGTGGACCTGTATCGCAGGTTTCCTTGTCTTTTTCATGCAGGCCGGTTTCGCCCTTGTCGAAGCAGGTTTCACACGGTCCAAGAACTGTGTGAACATCATTATGAAAAACCTGATGGACTTCAGTCTCGGTTCAATCATCTTCTGGGCCGTCGGGTTCGGACTGATGTTCGGGGCAAGTCCTTCCGGATACATCGGAACAACCGACTTCTTTGTCGACGGCATGGTTGATGGTGCCTACGACAACTGGGAACTTGCCTTCCTCATCTTCCAGACGGTCTTCGCCGCCACTGCAGCAACGATCGTTTCGGGGGCCATGGCTGAGCGAACCAAGTTCTCCGCTTACCTGCTTTACACCGTGGCGATCACCGCCATCGTTTACCCGATCTCGGGTTCGTGGGCCTGGGGTAGCCTGTACAACGGAAGTGGATGGCTCGAAAACATGGGCTTCATCGACTTCGCCGGGTCCACTGTGGTGCACTCGCTGGGTGGTTGGGCCGCTCTGGCTGGGGCCATCGTGATTGGTGCCCGCAAAGGTAAGTACGCCGCTGACGGAACTGTCACCCCGATCATGGGCCACTCGATGCCGCTGGCTGCTCTGGGTGTATTCATCCTCTGGCTCGGCTGGTTCGGCTTCAACCCCGGTTCGACGACTTCGCTGGACGATGGTAACTTCGCCCGCGTTGCTGTGACCACGAACCTGTCGGCTGTCGGTGGCTGTATTTCCTCGATGATTCTTTCCTGGATCATGTTCGGCAAGCCGGATGTCAGCTTCGCCCTTAACGGGGCCCTGGCTGGTCTGGTCTCGATCACGGCTCCCTGTTACGACGTCAGCCCCATGTCCGCTCTGATCATTGGTCTGATCGGCGGTGTGGTCTGTGTTCTCTCGGTCCTCTTCTTCGACAAGATCAAAGTCGACGATCCCGTCGGTGCCATCTCGGTGCACGGGGTTTGCGGAGCCTGGGGAACACTGTCGGCTGGTCTGTTCGCTCAGGATGCGATCAACGGAACCAATGGTCTGTTCTTCGGTGGTGGAGCCAGCCAGCTGATCACGCAGCTGATCGGCATCGGTGCCTACTTCGCCTGGGGCTTTGGTGTCTCGCTCGTCATCTTCCTGGTCATCAAGCTGACCATCGGACTGCGAGTCTCCGAAGAAGAGGAACTGCGAGGCCTCGACATTACAGAGCATGGCATGGCGGCCTATCCTTACCTGCAGAGCCTGGAATCCGCTTAATGCTCGTTGGTGTGCCGTTGGGATCAGATCCCTCTCACGATCGATTTGATCCCAACGGTCTTTTCACTAGAATCCGCAGCGATCTGCATGCGGCCTGTAATTGTCAGCAAGTCCTCCGCGACTTGATTACGGAAACACAATACGCCTCTCAGACCGGAACCACATTATGAAAAAGATTGAAGCCATTATCAGGCACTTCAAGCTGGAAGACGTGAAGTCTGCTCTTGTTGCTGCCCAGATCGAAGGAATGACCGTCGCAGAAGTTCGCGGCTTCGGACGTCAGAAGGGTCATAAGGAAACTTACCGCGGAGCCGAATACGTCGTCGATTTCATGCCGAAAGTGAAAATCGAAATCGTGATCTCGGATACCATGGCCGACAAAGCCATTCAGGTCATCTCGGATGCCGCCCGCACCGGCAACATTGGCGACGGAAAGATCTTCGTCTCCGATGTCGAACAGGTCGTTCGGATCCGCACCGGCGAAACCGGCGACGAAGCGATCTAAGGACTGATCTCAGCAAACGACTGTCAGGACGACAGGGCAAGCGTCAAGACGACGCCGAATGCAGAAGAGTCACTTCTCCACAGGAAGTGACTCTTTTTTGTTTTCCGGACGCGACTCCGTGAACTGCGACAATTCCGCAGGCGCTCGAGCCCTTGAGGTCAGCTTCGTCTCAGTTAAGATGAACTCTGATCCATCAACTTATGATCATCGTCTTTACAGGAGATTCCAATATGGTCAGTCCGATTCGTCGGCACCTGCTCTGTCTGTCTTTCTTATGGGTATCCGCCACGCTGGTTCCGGTCGCCACGGCGAACGAGCCGGTCAAGCCGCCAAAGGACCTGTCGGAGAAGCAAACCGAACAGATCGCAGAAGAACTGTCGGACGAAGTTCAGCTCGGAAATGGGGAATTGACGAAAGGAATTCCCGGCTCCGGTCCGCTGACCATGGAGCAGATCAAAGCCTGGATCAGCCGCGACGATGTCCACAAGCCCCTGAAGGTGGAACTGCCTCTCGGTCTCAACGTGGCCCGGATTCCCGAGGGCGTCCTTGAAGCTAACCCGCTGACGCGAGCCAAGATTGAGCTCGGTCGTCAGCTCTACTTCGATACCCGACTCTCGGTCGATAACTCGATCAGTTGTGCGAGCTGTCACGATCCCGATGTCGGCTACGCCCGTGAGACTCAGTTTGGCGTGGGCATTCAGGGACTGACCGGCAACCGAAACTCACCGACCAGCTACAACCGCATTCTGAGTACTGCTCAATTCTGGGATGGACGAGCCGCTTCGCTGGAAGAGCAGGCCATCGGACCAATCGCCAATCCGATCGAAATGGGTAACACGCACGAAGTTTGTGTCGAGACTGTAAGCGGGATTCCCGGGTATGTCGTCCAGTTCGAAAAAGTCTTCCCGAAAGAAGGCGTGACGATCGAGACTATCGGCCAGGCGATCGCCTCGTTTGAACGAATCATCGTGACCGGTCCGTCGCCTTACGATTATTACGAACGCCTCAAGCCATTCCTGAACTTCACGTCGGAAGATCTTGAAGACGATCCGGATTTGAAGGAAGAATACGACGCGGTGATGGCTGAACTTGAAGCCAATCCGATGTCGGAATCGGCGATTCGCGGCCGCAATCTGTTCTTCAGCGAGCGGGTCAACTGTGCCGCCTGCCACGTGGGAGCCAACCTGACCGACGAGAAGTTCCACAACATCGGCGTCGGCATGGACCAGCCGAATCCGGACCTCGGCCGCTTTGAAGTGACGGGCGATGAGAAGGATAAGGGAGCGTTCAAAACGCCGACCATCCGCAACGTCGCTCTAACGGCTCCCTACATGCACGACGGCAGCCAGAAGACACTGATGGAAGTCGTCGAGCATTACGCCAAGGGAGGCGTTCCCAATCCCTGGCTGAGCGACAAGATCGAAAAGATCAACCTGACCCAGCAGGAAAAGGAAGACCTCGTCGCCTTCATGGAAGCCTGCACCGGCGACCTGCAAATCGTCGAACGCGGCCGCCTGCCTCAGTAAGCGGCAGCATAAAGGAGGAACAAAGAAGAGCCACGAGGCAATCGCGGCTCTTTTTTCATGCGTCCCAAAGGATGGCACAGAGATTCATCTCTGTGTTGCCCCGCAACAGGAGGCTGGGAAAAGACGATCGATGAAGAGCGATCGCGGTATCCGAGTTCGACGCGGAGCACGGTTTGAAGAATGGCGTGCTCGAACAGAGACTCGGGCGAAGACAAGCCGCTTGTTGCTCCGCAACACAGAGTTAAAACTCTGTGCCATCCCTGCGGTCTACGTGGTGTATTCGGAGTTCAGCCGCACGTATTCGGTGGTCAGGTCGCAGGTCCAGATTCGCCAGCGGCCGCCGCCGTATTTGAGGGTGATGTCGATCACGACTTCGCCGGTTTTCATGGCGTTCGAGACGGTGGTCTCGTTGAAGTCGACCGGTTTGCCCTGCTTGAAGACGGCCTGATTGTTAATCGCCAGCGAGACGTCGGCCTCCGAGTCGACGCAGCCGGTCCGGCCGCAGGCCGAAACAATGCGGCCCCAGTTGGGATCGTTGCCGGTGATCGCTGTTTTCACGAGCACGTCATCAGCGACCGTGCGGGCGATCTTTTCGGCATCCTCGTAACTCCGGGCACCTTCGACATCGACGGTAATGAAATGCTCGGCTCCCTCGGCGTCGCGAACGATCTTCTGAGCGAGATCGACACAAACCGCGGACAGGGCCGCCTGAAACTGAGCGACATCTCCACGATCTTCCAGACGCACATCGGATTTTCCGTTGGCCATCAGCAGGACGGAATCACTGGTACTCGTATGACCTTCGACGCTGATGCAGTTGAAGGAACTGTTCACCGCGGTCGGCAGCAGTTCTTCCGCCTGCGCCTGAGTCAGTTCGACGTCGGTCATGATGACCGCCAGCATGGTTGCCATGTTCGGGGCGATCATGGCCGCACCCTTGCAGATGCCGGTGATCGTCACGCTGCCGGTTTCCAGATCGACACGACGGCAGACGATCTTCGGATGCGTGTCTGTCGTCATCATCGCTTCGCCGGTCTGCTGCACGTGCTCGCTGGAGTCGCCCTGTTCGCTCACCAGCCGCGGGATGCCCGCTGTGATCTTCTCGACCGGCAGAGGAACGCCGATCACTCCCGTGGAGCAGACCAGCACGGCTTCGGGCGCACATCCGAGCTGTTCGGCCAGCGCGGCGGTCATCGTCTTCGCGTTCTCAACGCCTTCGCTGCCCGTGCAGGCATTGGCGTTGCCGGCGTTGATGATGACGGCTCGAACCTGTTCCGACGGCAGCCGCGATCGCGACACCTGAACCGGGGCACCGCAAACGGCATTCGTCGTGAAGACCCCGGTGGCCACGCAGGGAGCGGACGAATGAAACAGAGCCAGATCTCTGGCAGACGCTTTGGACTTGATGCCGCAGGGAATTCCGGCTGTGGTGAATCCATTCGGCAGGAACAGGGATGGCGTCTTGCTCATGATGTTATCTTTACCATGAATTGTTAAACTGTCGCGCCGACTGGCGACCAGCCGGCCTCGCACTTTTGAAAACCCGCGCATCGTAATGAAAACAGGCTCTTCGTGCATCTCTTTCCCGACCCCGTTCCCGAATTGCTCGAACAGATTGAACAGGCACTCGATCAGGCCACGCAGCTTTCGGCAGACTGTCCCGATCGTCTGAAAGAGTCGATGCGTTACAGTCTGCTGGCCGGCGGAAAGCGGTTGCGGCCCGTGCTGACACTGCTCGCCTGCCGCGTATGCGGAACCGATCCTCTGCAGGCAATGCCGGCTGCGATCGCGCTCGAAATGGTGCATACCTATTCGCTGATTCACGACGACCTTCCCGCCATGGATGACGATTCCCTTCGTCGCGGTCGTCCGACCAATCATGTCGAGTTCGGAGAAGCGACCGCCATTCTCGCTGGCGACGGATTGCTCACACACGCCTTCTTCACGATTGCTGCGGGACTGAACGATCCCCGTCACGGAGCGGCCTGCTGCCGGGAGCTTGCTGAAGCCGCCGGGGCAGTCGGCATGGTGGGCGGTCAACAGGCTGATCTCGAAGCCGAATCGGCTGCGGCGGGGGCGTTGGGGCTCGACGACCTGCTGGCCATTCACCGTCGAAAAACCGGGTGTCTGATCCGGTGTGCACTGCGGATGGGAGCAATTATCGCAGATGCGTCCGAAGATCAGCTGGATGCCCTCACGAAGTACGGCGAATCGATCGGCCTGGCCTTTCAGATTGCCGATGATGTGCTTGACCGGACCGGAACACAGGAAAAGATGGGGAAACAGGTCGCGAAAGACGATTCCCACTCGAAACTGACTTTCCCGGCTCTGCTCGGGCTGGAAGAAAGTCGACAGCGAGCCGAACAGCTGGTGGCCGATGCGATTGCCGCTCTCGACATTTTTGAGAACGAAACCACTGCATTAAGGTCGCTCGCTCGATATAGTATTGTCAGAGACCACTGACGACGGTTTCCCACCTGAGATGACAACTTTGACCGCAGGGCAGGAGAGACGTTGCCGTCGCCGGTCGCTCTTCTGCCTCTAATGAAATCGGACTCCGAAGTGATGGATTACGAACTCCTGCCGCTCATTTCGTCGCCGCACGATCTCAAAACCCTTTCGGATACCCAGCTGACCAAACTTTCAGCCGAAATCCGCGAAGCTCTCTGCCAGATCGTCGAAACGAAGCCTGCCCACTTCGCCAGCAATCTCGGCGTCGTCGAACTCTGTCTGGCTCTGCATCTGACCTTCGATTTCTCCAAGGATCGTCTGATCTGGGACACGGGGCATCAGATCTATCCGCACAAAATGATCACCGGCCGCTTTCCGCAGGTGCGAACCATCCGCGATCGTGGCGGCCTGATGGGCTTTCCGAATCCCAATGAAAGCCCGTACGACCTGTTCATGACCGGCCACGCCGGCTCGTCGGTTTCGACGGTGCTCGGATTGCAGGCCGCTGATGACATGCTGTTCAACGATGGCCGCCGCTCGGTCGCCGTTATTGGCGATGGCGCACTTCCGTCCGGCGTCGTCTTTGAAGCCTTCAACAATGCCGCCGGTCTGAACAAAGACATTCTGGTCATTCTCAACGACAACCAGATGGGAATCTGCCCCCGTGTTGGCGGACTGGCCGAGTACCTCGATAAGGCTCGCGTCGCTCCGTTCTACAACGGCCTGAAGCGGGACATCGCCTGGGCACTCAACAAGTTCCCCATGGTTGGCGATCCGACGCTCAAGGGGCTGTCGAACGTCAAAGAAGCACTGAAGACTCTGCTGCACGGCGGCATGCTCTTCGAACAGCTCGGCTTCCGCTACATTGGCCCGGTCGATGGCCACGATTTGAAGTCACTTCGCAAGCATCTCGAAATGGTGAAGGACGTCAAGGGGCCGACCCTGCTGCACGTCTTCACCGAAAAAGGGAAGGGCTTTCTGCCCGCCTGCGAAGACCCGGTTCGCTTTCATTCCCCCTCGCCGTTTGACCGCACCGAAGACGGTTTCGTGGTGCCGCGGTCGAAGGGGAAATCGATCAGCTACACCGAAGTCGCCAGCGAATCGATCTACAACATCATGCGGAACGATCATCGCGCCTGTGTGCTGACCGCAGCCATGTGTGCCGGGAACAACCTCGAAAAAGTCCGCGACGAGATCCCGGATCGCTTCTTCGATACTGGAATCTGTGAGGCCCACGCCGTCGCCTTTGCTGCCGGCATGGCGAAGTCGGGCATGAAGCCGATCGTCGATATCTACAGCACCTTCCTGCAGCGCAGCTTCGACCATATCTTCCAGGAAGTCGCCCTGCAGAATCTGCCGGTTGTCTTCGCGATGGATCGAGCAGGGCTCTGCGGGCCGGACGGACCGACGCATCACGGCGTCTTCGACAATACGTATATGCGAGCCTTCCCGAACATCACCGTGATGGCCCCCGGCGATTCGCGAGATCTTGAAGCGATGCTTCCGTTCGCCATGCAGCACGATGGCCCGATTTCCGTTCGCTATCCCAAGGCGAGTGCCGAGACCATCGAACGCGAAGATGGCTTCAAGCCGATCCAGCTCGGCAAGAGCGAAGTCCTGCAGTGGGGTTCGGATGCCATGATCGTCTCCTTCGGGGCACTGCTGCCGGAATGTGTGAAAGCAGCCGAGAAACTGCAGAAGGATGGCTTTGATGTGGGTGTCATCAACGCCCGCTTCCTGCGTCCGCTCGATACCGATGTTATTCTCGAAGCGATTCAGAGCAGCGGAGTCGTGCTGACCGTTGAGGAGAACACCGTCTGCGGCGGCTTCGGTTCAGCCGTTCTGGAAGCCGCCAACGATGCCGGTCTTTCGACTCAGAACGTGAAACGGGTAGGAATCCCCGATCGCTTTATCGAGCACGGCGACCGCGACGAACTGCTTGCTGATCTCGGCCTGAACGCCGTTGGTTTCATCCGCACCATTCGTGAGTTGCTCTCCGAACGGGCCGTCAACGAACCGATCGGCTAAGAATTCGCTCCTCTCTCGCAGGAAGATCAGAACCAATGAAACTGATCGGCGTGCAATGCGATGTCACTCTGGGTCAGCCGGCGCAGAACTTGGCGCGGATGCAGGACTGGCTGGATCAGGCGGCGAAGAAAAATGCCGATCTGGTGATCTTCCCCGAATGTGCCGTAACCGGCTACGGCTACGACTCCCGTGAGCAGGCACTCGAATTCGCCCAGAAGCTCGATGGCGATGCGAGTCGCAAGATGATCGCCGCCTGTCAGAAACACAATCTGCGATGCCTCTACGGCTTTCTCGAAGATCTAGATGGCAAGGTCTTCAACTCCATCGCTCTTGTCGGGGCCGACGGATTAATTGCCATTTACCGGAAGATCCATTTGCCGTTCATTGGCGTCGATCGCTATACCGATTACGGCTGCGAGCCGCTTCGTGTGCATGAGGTCGACGGTGTGAAGATCGGTCTGAATATCTGCTATGACGCCGCCTTCCCGGAAGTCTCGCGGATTCTGGCTCTCGAAGGAGCCGATCTCATCGCGCTGCCGACGAACTGGCCGCCCGGTGCGGAAATCATGTCGCCGACCGTCATTCAGACGCGCGCATTGGAGAACGGCGTTTACTACGCGGCGGTAAATCGCGTCGGGCTCGAAGCCGGCTGTCAGTTCATTGGGCGCAGCTGCATTGCCGCCCCGAATGGAAAAGTTCTGGCGATGGGCTCGAACGACGGCGAAGAAATGCTGGAAGCGGACATCGATGTCGAACTGGCCCGCAACAAGCACACGATCCGTATTCCAGGGATCAGCGAGATCGATCGGCTTGCCGATCGTCGTCCCGAGTTCTACGAGCCACTCGTGGCGGCTCACTCGCGAACCACGCCTCGCGTTATGCATCACGGACCCGACTCGGAGTAATTCGGCTCGCTGACATGCCGAGGTCAGGTTCGTCACCATGCCCAAGCAGTATTTCCTGATCGATGGCTATAACCTGCTGCACGGTTCCGGAATGCTGCCCCGAAATATCGATGGAGCCGTTCTGGAACGGGCCCGATTTCGAATGCTCCGTTACCTCGAAGCTCGACTGAATCCGGCCGAACGGAGCCGTACAGCGATCATTTTCGATGTCGGGACCGGTCCGACAAAATTGTCCGATCATGGCCAGTTTGCCGGCATGACCGTTCGCTTCTCAGTCGGGTATCCCGATGCCGACACGCTGATCGAAGAACTGATCCGCAATCACTCTGCTCCACGACAGTTGACCGTTGTGTCGAGCGATCACCGCCTGCACAAAGCCGCTCGGACCCGGCGGGCGAAGCCGGTCGACAGCGATGTTTTCTTCGATCGCCTCTCCCGCAGGTCGGTTCGCCCCAGATCCCGTCCCTCCCCGGAGTCCGATGGGAAAGCGATCGAGCAGGAAATCTCCGAATGGTACGCCGCTCAGCTTCCCGAAAAAATTGAGACGCCTGAGACCAAAGAGCGGGCGCCCAATGACGAAGTCGAATTCTGGAAGAAGCGAATCCAGGAGCTTGAAGACGAGTCGTAAGCGGCCGCATGGGTCGATTGGAAGCTGGGCCGCATGCTCAGCGGGAGATGAGTCAGCTGTTACTTCGGCATTCCGCCGAACAGCAGGTCAATTGCTCGCGACCATTCCAGGATCGCCTGCCGGTACTTGCGTTCGTGCGTCGCACTCACGGCCTGTTCCTGTTTGGCGTGGAAGGCATTCCAGTCACAGTTCCAGTCCGCTGCTTCGGCGGTGTTGGACAGCCGGGCCGCCGCTTCGCCGAGCTTCTCCGCCGAGGCGGCATTCAGTCGGATGGCAGCCGTGCGGTAAGGACGGAAAAAGATCGTCGAAGACCCATCTTCGGGCATCTCAAATTCGCCCGAGGCAAATCGCTGCCGCTGGCGACTTGTGACGTAGGAACTGATCAGAAAGATGACAGCGAGAATTCCGAGGATCGCAGCTGGAACGGCCCACTGGTAATACGATAGCACCCCCGCTCCAATTCCGGCGGCCAGCGTTCCGAGAAACAGCGCCAACTGAATCCGTCGTGTATTCATTGGGGGGACCACGTATTCGACCGTGGCCGGCAGCGTCGTTGAGCCGTCCTGTTTGCTCACCCGGACGACGATCACCGTGCAGTTGTCGGCTCCGCCTCGGAGATTCGCGAGATTGACCAGCAGGCGGGCGGCATCGCTGGGTGGCAGAAACTTCCCGTAGGTGCCAATTTCTACGTCGCTCACGTATTTGGTCAGGCCATCCGAGCAGACGATGAACACATCGCCCGGCTGATATTCAAAGGGCCCTTCGACGTCGATCTTGACATGAGCTTCCGGGCCGAGGCAGCGGGTCAGCACATGGCCGTACTTCTCAGGATCGACATCGACCAGCGACTGGTCGTGATGTTTGCGAAGCTTCTGCTCCCAGGCAACGGTGTGGTCGAAGGTGAGCTGATCGACGCGTTCTTCGCGAACGCGATAGATGCGACTGTCTCCGGCGTGTCCGACGATGAAGCCATCGGCATACATCACCAGCGAGGAACAGGTCGTTCCCATCCGCTTGAAATCGCGGTTCTTGGTGCCGATATCGTAGATCGCCCGATTGGCTTCGGTGAGCGCTTCCAGCAGTGCTTCGTTGGGGTGCTCGCGGCCCGACTTGTAGAAGACGTGAGGCAGGGTGTCGATGGCGGTTTTGCTTGCCAGTTCACCCACTTCGTGGCCGCCCATGCCATCGGCGACGGCGAAGAGGTGCCCGCGATTAAACCAGAGCGTGTCTTCCGGGCAAAGCGTAATGCAATAGCTGTCCTCGTTGTTCTGCCGCTTCATTCCAGTGTCGGTTCTGGTGGCGTACTGAAACTTCGGAGTCCATTGCATAGATGTCGAATCAATTGGGTCGAAAGAACGAGAAGGGGGCCCGGGGACATCTGAGACGATCGAGCAAACGGCGGCCACGTCTTGCTTCAGTCTGCCATGTCTGGTAGCTACGATACTACAATTCGATACGCAAATCCATGTGGCCGGCGGCCGCAGCCAAATTTGCAGGGGCCAACGGGAGACACGATGCTCTCCGGATCGAGACGTCATCCGACGACTGCCATCCTAACCGAATCGAGTGAGTGAGATCTGAACGCATGAGTTATCGAATGAGTCTGGCGATCATCCTGCTGGCCGCAATGTTGACTGGAGGAGCGAGGCCTGTGGTCGCCGATGAAGGAATCCTCGACCAGTTCCTCAACGAAGTTCAGGTCGGCGATGTCGAAGGGCTGCTCGGGCTGATGCATCCGAAGCTGGCCGAGCGAATCGACAAGCCGATTCTAGAGTGCTGGATGCAGGCGGTTTCTTATCGGCTGGGGCAGGTCGAAGCCGTGTTTCCGGTCACGGATATCACGACCGATGATCGCCAGGAGATGCAGTCAACGGTCAGTTTCACCAAAGGGACGGCTCGAGTTTCGCTGACAGTCCTGAATAACTACATCGTTTCCTTCGAAGTTCAGTCGGACCAGATGACGAACTGGTTCCAGCGGCCCCTCAGCCTGAAGATGTACCGGGATCGCGCGGAGGAGTTCCTGTCGGCGATGAAGACCGGCGACTACGAAAACTGCCTGACGCTGCTGCATGAGCAGGTCGCCAGCCAGCTCGAAGCCGAGACGCTCGAAGGCTATCACCAGAAAGTGCAGCAGACGATCGGCCAGCAGACCGAGGTCGCCTTCAAGCAGGCTAAGCTGACGATCCTGGAAGACGAGCGACTGGAGCAGATCGATTTGTTCTACGAGCTCAAGGGAGAAATGGGCACGATCACAGCCGAGTTCGCGATCCGCTTCCAGGGCATGCAGGGCCAGATCGTCGGCTTCCGCTTCCGTTAAGCCCACTGGGAGGGCTGCGGGGTGATATCATCCGATCGCGAAGAAACCTCATCCACGCTTAGGGTAGGGATCGGCGGGGTGTCGTGTCGTGAGTCGCCCATACCGGAACGTCTGGTCTCCTGATCGTATCTCCGTGACCTCTACGGACCGTATTGATTTCGGAGTCGCCATTTTCGGAGGGCGCACACAAACAGGGCACCTGAAGAGGTGCCCTTCTGCATTTCGACGGTACAGAGCGAAATCGCTCTCGAGCCGGACTTAGAACTCGATGAACGGGCTCAGTCGGCGAGCCTTCTCGACGATTTCCTGCTTTTCCGTCTCGTTCTTGGCTGCGGCGTAACGGGCGCGGAGCTTGGTGATCTTGGCTTTACGGCTGCGGCGGCGGGACAGTTCCCGATCTCGTTCGGTACGAGGCATGGTTGTTAGTTGACCTTCAAAAGTTCAGTTTCACGAGGTATCTGCTCCGCTGGAGAGACCCTCCTCGCGGCTCTAGCAAAGGCGTACTATAGAAAACTCTTCACAGGTGGTCAAACGCAACAGCCTGCCCGATTTCGTTCCGGGAACTGACCAGATTCGCCTCCCCTCAATCCGGAAAATCCGCTACGCTTCTGCCTCGGGGATCGAGGAGCGATCCCGTTGCGTCCTGAAGGGATTCTGAAGTAGACCGCATGTCGACCGCTTACGAACATCGCTGGAACCCGTTTGAGTGGTTGGGGGAAAAGATTGTCGCCCCCATCGCCGTGATCGGAGACTTCACGCTGTTCTCGCTGATGGCGATCCGCTGGACTCTGTTCGGCATCCCCCGCGGCTCGGTGCTCTGGCCGAATCTGTATCAAATCGGCGTTCTCAGTCTCCCCGTCGTTCTGGTGACCGGCGGATTCATCGGGATGGTGCTGGCAGTTCAGTCGTTTGATCAGCTCCGCGTCATGCATCTCGAGTCTCGGCTCGGTTCCGTTGTGAATATGACCCTCGTCAAAGAACTCGGGCCGGTTCTGGCCGCCACGATGCTGGCCGGTCGCGTAGGCAGTGCGATTGCAGCCGAGCTGGGCACGATGCGGGTGACCGAACAGATCGACGCTCTCGAGGCCCTGGGAGCCGATCCGATTCAATATCTCGTCGTACCCCGTTTTCTGGGGTGCGTGCTGCTCATTCCGCTGCTTACGATTCTCGCCGATACCACCGGCATGCTCTGTGGCTGGATCTTTTCGGTCACCGTTCTGGACATTAACAGTTACTACTACTGGTTCCATACCTTTGAGTACGTGACGCTGCTCGATCTCTATTCCGGCATTGTCAAAAGCCTCGGCTTTGGAGCCGCAATCGCGCTGGTCGCCTGTCATCGCGGTTTTCATGCCCGAGCAGGAGCCGAAGGCGTGGGGAACGCGGCGACGCAGACCTTTGTCTTTTCGTTTGTGCTCATTCTGTTTCTCGATTTCCTGGCCGGGGTCATCCTTTCCCAGGTCTATCTCTGGATGGATCCGGTTTAGCAGCCGGCAGGAGACGCGTTATGTACGATGCAGAACCGATTCTCGAATTGCGGCAGGTCGATCGGACCTTCGGCACGCAGGACGTGCTGCGTGGAATCAATCTGGATGTGTATCCAGGCGAAACGCTGGTGGTGATTGGAGAAAGTGGCTGCGGCAAGAGCGTGACGACCAAGCTGCTCGCCGGAATGATCGCCCCCTCCGCTGGCGATGTCTACTGGCAGGGCAGGGATGTGCAACAGCTGTCGGCGAACGAGAAGCGTCGCCAGCGATTGCGGATCGGTTATCTGTTTCAGTCGGCTGCGCTGTTTGACAGTCTTAACGTCTACGAGAACGTCGCCTTTGGTTTGAAGCAGAACACGCGGATGAAGGCAGCCGAGATTGAAGAAATCGTCCTGGAACGCATCAAAGACGTCGGGCTGCCGTTGAATGTGGCCGAGAAGAAGCCGGCGGAGCTTTCCGGCGGAATGAGAAAACGGGTCGGACTGGCCCGCGCGCTGGCGATGGATCCAGAAATCATCATCTACGATGAACCTACGACCGGGCTCGATCCGGTCATGAGCGACGTGATTAACGAGCTCATCCTCTCCGTCCAGCGCCGTCGACCGGTGACAAGCATCGTCGTGACTCACGATATGCACACCGTTCGCAAGGTGGCTGATCGCATCGTGATGCTATATCCGCTTCCTCGACTGCAACCGGGAGAAGATCAGATCATCTTCGAAGGGACCGCCGACGAGGCGTTTGAGGCGGATGATCCCCGTGTTTATTCGTTTGTTCACGGAGATGCGAGTCAACGTTTACAGGAATTGCATGCTGCGTAAGAATTCGGCTGCCTCGCCCGGATTCGTTCGTGTTTCTTGCTTTGAATTTTGAATCACTGACCCACCATGACAGAACGCCAACTCCAGTTTCGAGTCGGATTGTTCGTCGTCATCGCGATAGCGACAGGCGTCGTGCTCACCGTCCAGTTCGGGAAGCTCGAGCGTTATTACGAACCGCGCTACGTCGTTCAGATTGAATACGACGTACTGACGGGCGTGCATCCTGGCACTCCGGTCCAGCAGTCCGGCATTCCCGTTGGCCGCGTCACCGATGTTGCCATTGATCGGAAGTCCCGCAAGGTGATCGTGACAGCCGAGATTCGGGAACGCTATCCGCTTGCCAGCGACGCCAAGCCGCAGGTCGTGCAGTCTCTCTTGGGAGAATCGCATATCGAGTTCTCCGTCGGCACCGGCGATGTGGTGGCGGCGAACCACCGCTTCAATGGAGTCGAAGCTCAGGATCCGTTCGAAGCGATGCAACGCCTTGAATCGCGGCTGACCGATACTGTTGAAGTCTTCGCTGATACGAGCCGGGAATGGCAGATGGTCGCCCGGAACGTGAACTCACTTCTGGAGACCAATGAAGGCAAGATCGATCTGATGGTTGAGCAGGCCGCCATGGCGTTGCGTCAACTCACGGTCGCCATGCAGAAAGCCTCGGTCACTTTGGACGAAGCGAATGGCTTCATCGCCGACCCCGAATTGCAGCTGGCCGTTAAAGAAGCCATGGTCGCGCTTCCGCAGCTGATCAAGCAAACCGATCTGCTCGTGCAACAGACCCAGCAGACAATTGGGACGACGAACAACGCCGTCGCCTCCCTCGGCAAGACGATGAACAATCTCGAGACGATGACCACGCCCCTGGCGGCGAATTCCGATCAGCTGATGGCCAGTCTGGCATCGAGCATGAACTCGCTGAACTCGACGCTGCATCAGCTCAATCAGTTCAGCAAGCAATTGAACGAGGGAGATGGCTCTCTACAGCGACTCTCGCGGGATCCGCAGCTGTATCAGAACCTGCAGTTTGCATCGTCCTCCCTGGCGGCTCTGCTGAAGAACCTCGATCCAATTGTCCGCGATATGCAGGTCTTCAGCGACAAGGTTGCCCGTCACCCGGAAGTTCTCGGGGTCAGCGGTTATCTCAAGGGCTCCTCCGGCGTCAAAGAAGCAACAATTACGCCAGCCTCTTCCACAGCGCCCAGCAATATCAAAGGCCGCTCGAGTGGCTTTCGACCATTCGGCGGCCCGTAGAGCGTATCGCTCTTATGTCCACTTGCAGTCGCGTTATCGCATGAACGCGGAAACTCATGCGGACTGAAACGCTGCAGGCGAATTAACGCGTCATCAGGAAGATCAGCGTCAGGATGATGACGGCGACGATGAAGTACGTTCCGAACGCGACCAGAAACGGAACCGAGTTGTCAGTATCTGGAGCATCGGTCGGGTGACGTTCATCGTCTGGTTCGTGTCGATCTCGGGGGATATGTGAACTGCTCATCTCTTTTCTCCTTTTGGAAAACGTGAGCAGGATAATATGGCAAACAGTGTGCCAGAGCTCTAACCCCTTATGAAACCGCTGTTTAAACGCTCGGTCAGCCCGTCGATGGACAATTATCGACCGATCAGGACGCGCCCCAACCGATCCGCTTTTCACAGTGGAGACAAACTGACGCAGTCGCTGGTGGTGACTGCCTGATCAGTGGTTTGTGATGAACTCGCTGGAGTTCACGTAAGCCCAGAGCAAATCGGACAGTCGGCGAGCGAGCAGCGTGTTCCGTTCCGGGGCCGACTTCACATCTCGCAGCGACGCGAGGACCTGTCGGAACAACGCCTGTTCCTTCTGGGTCGGCTTGCGGGACAGGACCTTAATGCAGACTCGTTCAAATTTCTCCTGATCGGTCAGCGAGGTTTGAATAAGCTCCACGAGGAACGGATTCTTGTCAGGAGAGATGGTCTCGTCGACCAGATCGCCATTCATCAGGACCAGAGCCTGTGAGATCGTCCCGTCGAAGTGGCTCGACTCATTGTTCTCATCGTTCTCGTAGGAACTGACAAACTGCTGGACCCAGCCATCCCGGGTCGCCACGTGCCGTTCCCGGTTCCGGACCGCACGGTGGGAGTGTCCGGACACCGCGAGCAGTGAATCATACAGCTGCTCCGGGGAAAGTGGCTTGAAGTACATGCGGGTGAAGGCCGGAGGGTTCCCCTGATCGGGGGCGTCTTCCCGATTCCCATCGGCAATGCGGCTCGACAGGCGATACGCGTCCGAAAGACAGATCCAGCGGTACAGCCGTTTGATGTCGTAATCGTTGGCGACGAAGGACCGCGAAAGCGTGGCGAACAGCTCCGGGTGTGAGGGCGGATTGTGCGGCCCGAGATCGTCGACCGGTTGAGTGAATCCGTAACCGAACAACTGCGACCAGGTCCGGTTCACGAAGGCCTGAGCCACGAGCGGGTCTTCCCCTTCCACGAGGAGTTCGGCAAGCTGCCGCCGGCGCGAGACCGTTTCGGCTTCATCGACTTCGGTTCCGTTGTACCTTGGAAAGGCGGCATGCATAACGCCATCGCGGCTTTCGTAGTACGTCGGGCCGCCGGTCTGTCGGTCACGCAGTTCCACTTGCGGCATGTCGGAATCGCCAGAGGATGCGACCCGGGTCACAACCGCCTGCTTGAAGAAGCTGTTGAGTTCCCAGAACTCTCGCTGGCTGACCGAATAGAACGGGTGCTGGTGACACTGAGCGCACTGAATCTGAAAACCAAGCAGAGTCCGGGCGACGTAGGACGTTGCCGGGACCGCCTGATTGTTGAGATGTGCGACCAGAAAGTTTGCCGCTCCATTCTCGCGTGGATTTCCTTCAGCGGCGATCAGGTCTTTCACCACGCCGTTCCACGAACCATTCCGTTCCGCGACCGCATACAGATACTCCTGCAGCGTCAGCCGATCGACTTGGGGATTCGGCGAGCGTCCGACCAACAGGTTCATCCAGTTTGTCGACCAGTGCAACGCAAACGAAGGGGACTCAAGCAGCCGATCGACCAGTTTCTGGTCGCGGTCCGGCGACTCGTCAGCCAGAAAGCTCTCCAGTTCCGCCTCGGTTGGAATTCGGCCTGCCAGGTCGAGGTAGACACGGCGAATCCATTCGAAGTCATCAGCCGCGGGAGCGGGTGAGAATCCCCAGTCTTCCCAGCCGTTGGCGACCTGCGTGTTGATTGCGTTAATGATGTCTTCATCGCGACCGTAAGCGACACCGACCGGAGCGTTCTCGCGGTCGGTCGGATGACCTTCGACGCTGTCCGCAGCAATCGGATCGGGCTGATCGTGAGCGACGGCCCAGTCGATCGAAGGAAGCTCCGGCGGTGGAGCAGGGATGTCCATCCCGTCCTCATCCGAAGCATGGGCGTTCTCTGAATTTCGAGTGACGGTTTCCGTCTGGGGGGCGTCGTTCTCGGCGATATTCTGCGGAGTCGGAGTGCTCTGTCGATTGAGCCAGATCGAGCCCGAAGCAAAAACGAATAGAAGAACCAGCGAACTGGTAAGCAACGCGACAGCCCTGCGGCGCGACGATGATTTCCGTTTCCGTTCAATGACCGGGCTGTCCTGGACCGACGCTTCGGCGAGCAACTCGTCGAGCAGCCCCTTCATCGAGTCCGCCGATTCCGGCATCGCGACAGCGGTCGCGGCGTCGGAGGACTCAACGGACGCCATTCCGAAATCCCAATGCAGATTGCAGTGCAGTTCGAGATACCGCACATAGAGATCGAGTGCCGCGGCGTCGGTTGTGACGAGCTGCTGAAGTTCGTCCGCACCGGCCTCATCGAGCTGCCCTTCGCAGAGAAGGCTGGCCAGTTCGCAGATCTTTCGATGTTTGGGATGACGTTCCATTTTATCGTACCGTCGCGGCGATTTGAGCTTCGACGCATTTCAACAGGGATCGCCGGATCCGTCCCAGTGATTGATAGATCGAGTTGACCGGGCGATTCAACATCTCGGAAAGTGCCTGGCCGTCCCGTCCCAGCTGATATTTCAGCCGCACGAGTTCGCGATCGACCGGCTTCAGTTTTTTCAAGCAGCGGGCGAGCGCCTGCCGCCGCAATTCCGTGTTCTCGTTCAGTTCCTCCACCGTTCTGGCAATGGTCGCCAGGTAGTCGTCATCAAACAGCAGCTTCTGCCGCTTGGACTTCTGCCGGTATTTCAGGACTTCCAGACTGGCGATGCGATAAGCCCAGGCCAGAAAGTTGGTCCCCGGCTCGAACTGTTGCCATTTCGAAAGGATGACCACATTGACGTTCTGCAGAATCTCTTCGGCCGGATGCGGGTTCCCAACCTGAGCGAGCAGGTATAAATAGAGCCGACGCTGCGTTTTGACGAACTGGTCGACGAATTCGCGATCAGGAGTTCCTTCAGCCGAGGCCGATTCGGAGGTACGACGGGGCTCAAGCCCATCATCGGGGGCATCGGAGCTGGCAATCTCCTGATTTGTCACAATCATTTCCTCGAGTCGAGGGCCGCAGACCCCGGACAGGGGGCCGAAAAAATGGGAACCGCGAACGGTTCCCATCGATTGAGTTCCAATTCACAACCGTCTCGGTCGTTAGCTGATCAGCTCGTCGATCGGGTTACCGCCGTTGGCGATCTTCATCGGCCGACCTCGCTTCGAGGTGTGCACGATATTGAGCGGAATGCCCATCGCCTTGCTCACGGTCGCCCAGACATCGCCCGGCAGGTAGCTCTTGCTTTCCAGGCCGACGCCGTCCTTGTCGGTCTCACCAACGGCAACACCGCCGTTGAGTCCGCCACCGCCGATGAGCAGCGACCAGCTCGAGGCCCAGTGATCGCGTCCGACATCCTGATTGATTCGCGGTGTTCGTCCGAACTCACCCATACAGAGGATGACAGTGTCGTCGAGCATACCGCGGCTCTTCAGGTCCTGAGTCAGTGCAGCAATTGCCTGATCCAGGGTCGGCAGTCGCTGATCACGCAGCGTATTGAAGACGTCGTTGTGCAGGTCCCATCCACCAAAGTTGACTTCGATGAACGGCACGCCAACTTCGACCAGTCGACGGGCCATCAGCAGGCCGCGGCCGAGGTTGTTGTTGCCGTAAGCTTCCTGAATTTTGGGGTCTTCCGTGGCCACCTTGAAGGCGTCCATCTGAGACGAGGTCATCAGGTTGACCGCCTTGTGGTAGACGTCTTTGTGGGCCTGGGGCAGGTCGCCACGATCGGAGTTGATGAAACCCGATTCGACGACATCCCACATGGCCAGACGCTGTTCCAGACGACGGCGATCGACACCGGTCGGATCGGCATTCCGGATCTGACCGTTGCTGTCGACGACGAACGGGGCATGCGTCATGCCCAGGAATCCGGAGCTGCCGGCACCGCCGCCGATCGAAATGAAGGCGGGAATTTCCAGATCCTTCCGCTGCGGGGCCAGCGTGTGACTGACGACCGAGCCGAACGACGGGTGGATCACAGTCGGGTTCGGCACGTAAGAGGTGTGCATGTAGTAGCGACCGCGAGTATGGTCCGCTTCACGCGTGCTCATCGTACGGATGACCGAGAGGCTGTCCATCTGCTTGGCGATCTGCGGCATATGCTCGCAGATCTGCAGATCGCCGGCCGTGTTGATCGGCTTGAACTCGCCCCCGTTCTTGGAGCCCGGCTTCAGGTCCCACATGTCGATTGTCGGCGGACCACCGCTCAACCAGATCAGAATACAGGCCTTTTGATTTCGCCGGACTTCAGCGGCGTTTGCCTGCAGGTGGTTGAGAAAGTGAAACGCCGGAATCGTCATCGCACTGCCGGTGGCAAGGTGGCGCATGAAGTGTCGGCGATCCATGGTTCCGGGTTTCATCTGACTCATGGGTATTCTCCAAAGACTCGGAAAGGGTGTAGGCAATGCCGCGATGATGGACTCACCATCGCGGGGATTGTTTCGTTGTTAGCGGATGAAGATGAACTCGTTGCTGTTCAGCAGAGCCCAGTACAGATCCTGATAGGCAGTTCCCGGGTCACCGCTGACCTGCATCAGCTTTTTCACGGCCGAGAGGTCGCGGCCGGTGGGGTTTCGCCCCAGGGCGGCCAGATACAGCAACTGAATCTTGCGGGAATCCCGCTCCCCGGATGTGACCACCTTGTGCAGCAGACTTCCCGGTTCTCCCATCGTGGCGGCGTCAATCAGTTCGCCGTTCATCATCATCAGAGCCTGAGGGATGCTGCCGTTAAACGTGGTCGACTCGTCGTTCTCGTCGGTGCCGAACGTTGTCACGAACTGCTGCAGCCATTGATTTCGCTTCTGCATCATTTGAGCGTAATTCCCCTGGCTGACACCACCGACGGTCGAGTTGCCGGCAATCAACAGGGAGTCGAACAGCTGCTCGGCCTGCATCGATTTGATGTACATGTGGCTGAAGAGCGGCATTTCGCCCGCAGCCGGATTGTCGAGCTCGTTCTTCGGGTTGAACTCACTGCTCAGCCGGTACGCCTCGGAATTGGTGATCCAGCGAAGCAGCATTTTGTAGTCGTAACCGGAAGCGACAAAGCTGTCAGTCAGATGTTCCAGCAGTTCCGGGTGCGATGGCGGGTTGTGTGGACCCATATCATCGACCGGACGGGTAAACCCAAAGCCGAAGAAGTGCCCCCACATCTTGTTCACCAGGGAACGGGCCAGCTGGTGATCACCGTCCTTAACAATCGCTTCAGCGAAAACTGCCTGCCGCGATTTGCCGTTGTCGAACTCGACATCGTTTCCGAAGTATTTCGGATAAGCAACCTGCATCAGGCCGCTCCGTTTTTCGAAGTAGACCGGGCCGGAAAAGTCATTCACAACCAGCTCGGAGTAGTCGTCGACCTGCCGTCCGGTTTCCGGATCGATCTTGCGGTGATCGACACGCCGGACCTGACGGAAAAAGCTGTTGAATTCCCAGAACTGATCCTGCTTCCAGTCGTTAAACGGATGGTTGTGACACTGGGTGCACTGCACCTGCGTGCCAAGGAAGACGCGGGCAGTCTTGGCGGTCACTTGAACGCCTTCATCCCGCATCGTCATCTGACTGAGCAGATAATTGACTGCACCATTCTCCTCGTAGTGGCCTTCCGCGGTGAGCAGATCACTGACGACATCGACCCAGGGGCGATTCTTGGCAAAGGCTTCCCGCAGAAACTTCTGCATTCCCTCACGACTCGTTCGTCGAGGAGTCTGGCGGCCGATCAACTCGTTCGTCCAGATCGTGGTCCAGTTATTGACGTAACTGTCGCTGTCGAGCAGCTTGTCGATCACCTTGGCGTATTTGTTCGGATCTTTGTCCGACGTGAATTCTTCAATGTCCTTCAAGGGAGGAATGTGTCCGCCGAGATCGAGATAAACCCGACGCAGCCAGGTCACGTCGTCGGCCTGTTCAGACGGGCTGACCTCGTTGTCCTCGTAGCCCCGGCTGATCAGCATGTTGATCTTGTCAACAACGGCCGGATCGTACTTCAGGCGATAATCGCTTTGCTCGGCTCCCTCGAGGGAAAGCGGCTGTGTTGCGAGCACGCCTGTCGCACAGACGCAGAATGCTGCAGCGGCGAGAAATGCTTGAGATTGCCGCATGAATTCGTAGGTCCTCATGAATTCCGGTCCTGTTCTTATGTGTTGCCACATCCTTTGGAGACTCGTCAGGTGACGCAAAGCAGATCTGGCTCTCTAGCGGGAAATCAGCCTGAGAAACGGCGAGAAGTCAGATCAGTCAACCTGCTTACTCTGTCAATAAACCGCACTGACAAAGTAAACCTTCGACGAGAAACGAGGAAAAACTCGAAGATTTGCTGGATAGAGAGCTGAAACAATCTCGGAAAAGATCAGGGGACCTTCTTCGAAGTGTCGCAGCAGACTGGACTTAAATTTTATGGTCCGACTGCGGTCGCTACAACGGAATTGTCTGATATGTCCTGATTTTTCTTGAGCTGGCCGCCGTGGCATGAGCCAGTGGGGAAAGGGGGCCGGTTCCTGTCACCGAGCGGAATCGAGCCAAGCGGTTTGCTCTTTAACTGACAAATAGGTGTACGTGCGATTTTAGAGGGGCGAGGATGTGACTTTTTTTGCTTTTTTTCAGGGCTTTGCGAAAAGTCCTCTGACGTCGCAGCCGTCGACCGGTTATCAATGATCGTTTGACGGCGACGTCACGACCTCGGGAATTTCTGTGCACCTGTCGGTGGTTAGGCCGCGACAGACGAACACAAGCCGGGCTGAACGTTGACGGAGAAGGAGTCGGCAACAAAGGGACTGACGGGCATCGAACCTGGTTTCACCAGGCGAATCGATTCCTACGACCGTACGCTCCGGCAGAATTATCTGGCTTCCTTTTGTGAATTTGCGCCGACACAGGCGAGGACTGGGTATAATTCCCGGCCACCTACTGACTGCACGCTTCCCGTATTCGTCCCACCAGCTGTCAGGAATCAGCAGGCGACCCCCCAGGTTCGCTTCGCCCAGCTGCCGTAGAGACCACGTTTAGCGCCCGATATCCAGTCTCGAACGAATCATTAAGGCGCCTGGCGTACGTACTGCGTCCCGCCTCAGGAATCGATAAGGAGTAATATTACGTGCTTCAATCCACTCTCAACGCGAAACGACTGATTCAGTCGATCGAATTGCCATCTTACGCATTTATCCCGGGTTCTGGTCTTCCTCATCCGATGCGCGATCCGCGGGGCCACAGCCACGGTCGGAAACGCGTTTCGCCGCCGGCTTTGACGCTCGATAATTGGTCGACCCACCGGAATTACCTGCTCGGCCTCGATCTGTTCAATTACGGATTCTATTGGGAATCTCACGAAGAGTGGGATCGTCTGTGGAAGTCTTCCGGCCCCGACAGCCTGACCGGCAAGTTCCTCAAGGGCCTGGTGAAGCTGGCTGCCGCTGGCGTGAAGGTTCGTGAAGGCAGCATTCACGGCGTCCGTCGTCACGCTGCTTCTGCGGGCGAAGTCTTCGCCGATGTTGCAGCCGAAGCCGATGTCGACACCTATTGCGGTCTCGAATTTACCGTCCTGCAGTTCGCCGCCGACCGAGCCGCCCAGTTGAACTACAAGAATAAGTTCGACGCAGGCAAGCCGGTTCGCGTCTTCCCGTTCATCCTACAGCCGGAATCGGAAACCATGTCCTGACTCGTGAGGACAGAGCCAACGAAAAAACCTCCTGTTTTCAGGAGGTTTTTTGCTTTCTGGCGGGGCTGTTTTCCGGCTGGATGCCGCCCGTTTGGGGCGCGCGAGTACCGTCTTGCCGGCACTGCGCATTTCCTCGATTCTTAAGAGACGGGCAGCAAACGACCGGACTGAAACGAGCGTTACGATTCGTTTGGCGTTCATGCGACTACAAGAAGAGCTGGAAAATGCTCTAATACGGAGAGCTGGCGGGGCGAAGGGCGTTCCGTGGCTGATCCAATTTCAAGAATGAATTCGACAGATGCGGTTTCAGAACGTTTGTCTTGAATCTGTGGGGTATGTCCTGCCCGAAGAGCGGGTCTCCTCCCAGCAGATCGAGGAACAGCTCAAGGAAGTCTACGATCGGCTCAGCCTGCCGGAAGGGCGGCTGGAATTGATGACCGGGATTCAGGAACGTCGGTTCTTCCCTCCCGGCAGCAAACCAGGGCCGATCAGCGCCGTGGCTGCCCGGATGGCGATTGAAGCCTCGGGAATATCCGCAGAACAGTTTGGAGCCTTGATCCACGGCTCGGTCTGCCGCGACCAGATGGAGCCGGCAACAGCGAACCTGGTTCATTACCGGGCAGGCCTTCCCAGTTCCGCTCTCGTTCTCGACGTCAGCAACGCCTGCCTCGGCATTCTGAATGGAGCTGTGATTCTGGCTCAGATGATCGAACTGGGGCAGATTCAGGCCGGCGTGGTTGTCGGTTCCGAGCTGGGCCGCGAACTGGTCGAAGGGACGATCGATTCGCTGAAGAACGACCCCGGCCTGACGCGGCAGTCGATTAAACCCGCATTCGCCTCACTCACTATCGGTTCAGGCTCGACCGCGATGGTGCTTTGCCATCGCGATCTCAGCCAGAACGGAACACAACTCGTCGGGGGAGCACTTCGGTGTGATACAAGTGCCCATCTCCTGTGTGCCGGCGGGGTCGAAGACAAACATGGTGACAATCGGCCCCGGATGGAAACCGATTCTGAAGCTTTGCTGCACGCTGGTATCAAACTCGCCCGTGAAACCTGGGAGCAGACAAAGCAAATCCTTGAGTGGACCGACGCCGATGTTGAGCGCGTTTTCACTCACCAGGTTGGCAAGGCTCATCGGAAGCTGCTACTTGAAGGACTGCTACTTCCCGAGACGAGCGATCACCCGATTCACGATCGTTTCGGCAACATGGGGGCCGCGGCCTTGCCGCTGTCGCTCGGCATGGGCATCGAAGCCGGCGTGATTCCCTCCGGCAGTCAGGCGGCTTTGCTCGGGATCGGCAGCGGGCTGAACTCGCTGATGCTGGGGCTCAACTGGCAAAAGGGAGCCGTCAAAGGTACCGTGTGGAACGGAGCCGAGTGAGTCAGTAACGACCATCGGTCTTCAGCAGGAGTTAATGTCAGGGAAATTCATGTCGACACAACAGGCAGCCTATACCGTTCTGGCGAGACGCTACCGGCCGCAATCTTTCGGCGATGTCGTCGGCCAGCAGCACGTCGCCCAGGCGTTGAAGAACGCGATTCTCGCCGACCGCGTTGCGCACGCCTACCTCTTCACCGGAGCCCGAGGAGTCGGCAAAACCTCGATGGCCCGAATTCTCGCCAAGGCTCTGAACTGCCCCAATGCCGAAAGCGGCGAGCCCTGCAATCAATGCGAAATGTGCCATGCAATTGCCGCTGGTGGCGATGTCGACGTGATGGAAATCGACGGGGCCTCCAATCGCGGGATCGACGATATCCGCGCTTTGCGGGCCAACGTCGGGATTCGGTCGATGCGAACCCGCATCAAAATGTACATCATCGACGAAGTCCACATGCTCACCAAGGAAGCGTTTAATGCGCTTCTGAAGACCCTCGAAGAGCCGCCGCCGAATGTGAAGTTCGTCTTCTGTACGACCGAGCCGCAGAAGGTCCCCGATACAATTCTCTCCCGCTGCCAACGGTTCGATTTTTCGAGCATTGAGACGCATGCAATCTCGCAGCGTCTGGCCGAGATTGCCGACCGCGAAGGCGTTTCGGTCACGGCTGAAGCGATCGATCTGGTTGCCCGCCGGGCAGGGGGCTCGATGCGGGACAGTCAGTCGCTGTTCGATCAGCTGCTGGCCTTCGGCGGAGCAGAAATCTCTGCCGGCGATGTGAACCAGTTGCTCGGAACGGCAGGTGACGAGCGGCTGCTGTCGATCATCGACGCCATCCATCGGCAGGACCGGGCGGCTATTCTCGGCGAAGTTGACGAAGCGATTCACGCCGGCGTTCAACTTGGGAATCTGCTCGATCAGCTCGTGAATGTCTACCGCGATCTGATGATTGTGAAATGCGGAGCCGACTCCGTCGAACTGCTCGGGATCGGGCCTTCGCAGAAGCCTCGGCTCATCGAAGTCGCGAACAGTCTCGGCCTGCAGACGATTACCACGGCGATGCAGATTCTCTCCGAAACCAAATCGCGTCTCAGCCGCGTTCCGCATGTGCGGGCGTTACTCGATCTGGCCCTCATTCGAGTTTCGATGCTCGAAGATGTCGAGAGTCTCAGTCAGCTGGTGACCGAGCTTCGCAGTCGCCCTGCAGGAACAGTGTTGAACGTCGGCCCTGCTCAGTCCGCTCCGGCCGGCAATCCGCCTCAAAAAAAAAGTCCTGAGGTAAGCCCTCCCGATCGCGGTTATGTTCCGCCGGCAGTCGCCGAGACTCCGGTCACTCGGGAGGAACCATCTGCGGACCCTCCGGACGAACCGGCTCCCACGCCTGAACCTGCCGGCCGGCAGATTACGTTTACGGAAGCGAACCGCGAACAGATCTGGCGGGAGCTGCTCACGCGGGTTGATCCGACGGCGGCCAACTTTATGCGTCAGGCTTCGCGGACGTCGATTATTTCTCCCACCGTGCTCGAAGTCGTCTTCGCACCCCGGGGACAGTTCGCTCGCGACATGGCCCAGAAGCCTGATCAAATGCGGAAGCTCGAACAGAGCCTGCAACAGATCACCGGTGACAAGATTCACCTGAAACTGATTATCGACGAATCGCTGGCTGGTCCATCGACTTCCGCTCAGAAGCCGGGGGCGGCCGCCGCGATTGTGAAACATGAGTTCGTGAAGCAGGCCGAAGAGATTTTCAACGCCAATGTTGGACACACCGATCGAATTCGAAAAAGCTGAGCCATCGGCCAGGCCGGCATGCGTACAATGACGGGATCGGACTTGATCCCAACCGGAATTGAATTGTAATCAAGAGAACTGCGATCCAGCGAACGCGGACACGATCGACAGGATTCTCCAGCGTAAGGAAAACCAATGTTTAAAGGACTCTCCAATATCGCCGGCATGATGAAGCAGGCTCAGGAAATGCAGGCCAAGATGACCGAAGTGCAGGAATCGTTGAAGGACCTGCAGGTTTCCGGAGAAGCCGGCGGCGGCATGGTGAAGGTCATTGCCAACGGGCAGCAGGAAATCGTCAGCTGTCAGATCGAGCCGACACTGCTGGAAACGGGAGACCGTGAGGTTCTCGAAGATCTCTTCGTCTCGGCTGCCAACGCGGCGCTGACCAACGCGAAGGAAGCCGCTTCGGAAAAGATGTCGGAAGTGACGCAGGGATTGAACATCCCCGGTCTGCAGGATGCCCTCTCGAACTTTGGGAAGTGATTTATTGAATGACCATCCGCGTTGTCAGGAATGACTCGTGGCTGTGAACTGCATCTGTTGAAGAAACTGCATGGACGAGCAAACCCATCCTTACGGCCCCAGTGTGGCCCGCCTGATTGAACAGTTCGGCGCAATGCCCGGCATCGGTCGCAAGTCGGCCGAGCGACTGGCTCAGTACGTCGTGAACATGGATAAGCGATCGGCCGCCGCGTTGATTCAGTCTATCGACGCGGTCAAACGGAGCATCCGCCGCTGCCAGAACTGTTTCACCCTGACCGAAGGGGACCTGTGCGACATCTGCGAAGATTCCCGTCGGGATCGCACCGTGGTCTGTGTAGTTGAGCAGCCCAAGGATGTGATCTCGCTTGAGGCTTCCGGCGCTTATCAGGGAACCTTCCACGTGCTTCACGGATGCCTGTCTCCTTTGAACGGAGTCGGACCGGAGAAGCTCACGATCGATGCGCTTGTCAAGCGGGTCGACCGGGACGGGGTGACCGAATTGATCATGGCAACCAATCCGACACTGGAAGGGGACGGCACGGCGCTGTATATCTCAAATCTGCTGGAGAACCGGGATCTGAAAGTCACTCGACTCGCCCGGGGAATCGCATCCGGCAGTGTACTGGAATTTGCCAACAAAGAGATGCTGGCCGACGCCCTCCGCGGCCGCCAGTCTTTTTGACGGAGGCCCTTTCCGGTAATAAGTTTGTAATAATTCCATGTCGCGTTCGATTCGGGAACCATTATAATCGGCTAGTTTGGTGGCGGGGATTTCCTTCGGGGAGTCGCCGTGATCGTCATGCAAGGATCGAAGTGTAGTCCGGCATTTGGAAGCCGGTTGAAATATTGAGTTTGCGCACATGCATTTGAATTTCTCGCAGCAAATGAAGATGAGCCAGCAAATGAAGCTGGCTCCGCGCATGATCCAGTCCATGGAGATCCTGCAGATGTCTGTCATGGCGCTGCAGGAAAAGATCGATCAGGAGCTGGAAGAAAACGTCGTCCTCGAGCAGATCGACTCCAAGCAGAAGGATGCACACGACGGCGACTCCGATTCGCCCGAAGCCGGCCGAGAGATCGAACAACGCGAGATCGTGGTCGATAACGATCACAACAACGAAGCCGACTTCGAACGTCTACTTGAGATGTCCGCCGAGTGGCCCGAAGACAACATCACCTCCGGCGGAAAGCCGTCGTCGAACCGTATCGACGAGTTCTCCGATCGTCAGCACGATCTGCTCGGCAATCTGCAGGCCAGTCCGCAGTCGCTGCAGGATTATCTCCTCGAACAGTTTCACTACTTCGAGCTCGAAACCGAAGAACGTGACTTCGGCGAGTTCCTGGTTCAGAACCTCGACGACAACGGCCGTTTGCAAGGCACGCTGCCAGAAATCATTCAGGTTTACGGCCAGCCGGTTGAATACGCCATCGCCGACAAAGTGCTCAACATGATTCAACGGCTCGACCCGCCCGGCGTCGGAGCCCGCAATCTGCAGGAATGCCTGCTGCTACAGGTCGACGACGAGATGCCGCTCCGCGATGTCGTCGTGACCCTGATCACCGACCATCTGGAAAACATCAGCCAGAACCGGTTGCCGCTGATTGAACGGACGACCGGCTACTCGCTCGATACCATCAAGGCGGCTCTCGAACAGATCCGCACTCTCGAACCGTTTCCGGGGCGTCGCTTCCAGTCACACATCTCGCAGAACGTTTCTCCCGATGTTCGGGTGGAGCAGGGCGAAGATGGCCAATGGCGTGTCACGTTGATCAACGACTACACGCCCGAACTGCGGATTTCCCGAAAGTACGTTCGCATGCTGCAGGACAATCCTGATCAGCAGACCAAGGAGTACATCCGCAAGAAGATGGAAGCGGCCAAGTGGCTGATCGAAGCCATCGAACAGCGACACAACACGCTGCGAAAAGTCTCTCAGGCGATCGTCGACCATCAGTCTGACTTCCTGGAGAATGGACCGGAAGCCATCGTCCCGCTGAAGATGCAGCAGATCGCCGATGATGTCGGCGTCCACGTGACGACCATCTCGCGAGCCGTCGATGGCAAATGGATGGAAACGCCTCGCGGCATCTATCCGCTTCGCCGCTTCTTCGGCGGAGGAACCACAACCGCGGAAGGCGATGAAGTCGCCTGGCAGAAGATTCGCCTGAAACTGCAGGAAGTGATCGACAACGAGGACAAGCACAACCCGCTCAGCGACGATGCCCTCGTGAAAGAAATGGCGACCCACGGCTATACACTCGCCCGCCGCACGATCACAAAATACCGCAAAGCGATGAACATTCCGTCGTCGCGGCAACGCAAAGAGTACTAGCCGGTCTTCTCAGTCCGGGTGCCGGCTCTTCAATCCCCATCCCCGGGTGCCACTGCTGGCTTGCCCAGCAGTGTGATCGCGAATTCGACGACTGACAGCGATCGATGGCCAAACCTGTGCCGTGAGTCTTGACGCGCCGGACGGAGCGAAGATTCCGGTGCGACCGACTGCTTTTGTCGGGAAGGAATTGGATCGGGCATAGTGGCGATCCCGGTTGTGGTCGCTGAAGTTGACCCGGTGCGTTAAAACGCACCCTACTCCTAAAGCAAGTCTCGTCGAAATGGGTGCCGGCTCTTCAATCCCCAACGCCGGGTGCCACTGCTGGCTTACCCAGCAGTGTGTCTGGCCGCACCCAAGACATCCCAACCCGAAGCGTCAGCGAGGTTGGCACGACGTTCGTCCCTCGCTGACACTTCGGGTTAGGATTCAGTCGATGCAGTGTGAGGCGTCTCGACTACTCGCTCTCAATCCCCAGCGCTTCCAACCGTCGATAGAACTTCGCCCGGGTCAACCCCAGTAGATCGGCTGCTTTGGCTTTGTTATCTTTCGCGTAGGCGAGTGCCCGTTCGATCTCCGCACGTTCGACCGCATTGAGACTTTCTTCGAGCGGGCGAAACGTTTCCTGTTGAACAGGAAGGGCGGCGTCGGCCTGCTGGCCTGAATAAAAGCCGAACGGCAGATGCTCCAGTTTCACGGTCGTCTCTTCGCAAACTCGGCAGGCTTCGCCGATCGTCTCATGCAATTCTCTGGCTTCTCCCGGCCAGGAATAGGCCAGGAGCGCATCCCGCACCTGACGATCAACGCCACTCAACTGCCGCGCCCGGCCACGATTGTTCTGCTCGACAAACAGTTGAATCAGCAAGTCGAGATCCGCTTTTCGTTCCGTGAGGGAGGGGACCTCGATCACGAACGCAGTCAGCAGATAGAATAACGGTTCGAGAATCTGTTCCTGTCGCAGTGCCTCATTCAGATCGCGAGCCGAGGAACTTAGGAGACGACATGTTTCCGGCCAGCGCTTCTCCTTCATCTCCAGCACATGACTCTGCAGATCGGCTCCGAGTTCATCGACATGCTCAAACAGAATACCGGTCGGATCATCGGCTTCTGCGGCGAAGCCCAGGCAGTCATCGAGCATCCGCTTGAAGTCGATCCGGGAAAGTGACCGGCAGTCGAGCACAGCCAGTGGCGAGAATTGCTTCTGCTCCACGGTCAGGATCATGCGGGCGAGCATCTTTCGACCGGATCCCACCGGCCCCTGCAGGTGCACGGGGACACCGCAGCTTCGGGCGGCGTCGACCTGTGCCGACACGCGTTGCATTGCAGGGCTCTTTGTCACCAGCTGCATCTGCCGCTGCACGCTCTCGCGACGACTCAGGAGCTGGCTCAACTCGGCATGAAATTGCTGGCTGGCCGGAGCCGGGCGGGTGATGATCGTTTCTTCTTCGTCGATCTGCATGGCGAGAACTGCAGAGACGTGGTGATCGTCACTTCGCAGGGCAAAGTAGAGCAATTTCAGCGTTTGCCGCCGTCCGCGTGAATCGATGAAGTGAGTGGTCACAACCTGATCGTCGCCGGCGAAGACTTCGGGCGGAGGCGCGAGAGCTGCCAGCACACGTTCACTGAGCGATCCGGTCGTTTCCGTCCGATACTCACACGATTTTCCGAGCACGTCTTCGGGATGACAGCCGGTCATTGCCTCGGCTCCCTGATTGAAGAACCGGACACGGCCGCGTGGATCGAGTGCGATCAGGGGGCGAGTCGTCTGATTCATCCAGGCAATCAGACCGCTGTCAGAACGAAGTCTCTTCTTCATATCGGGAACCCGGTGCAGGAGAGGCGGGCGAGAACCTCCTCTGCCGGCTGAATCGACCGTAGCCGCCGGGTTCCCGCATCGGCTTCAGATAGTAGCCTCCTGACTGGTCCGCGTCATCAGCAGGAGGGTCAGGGAGAGTCCGAAGACGACCCATTCTCCAATTGTCACGCTGCGCACCTCAGCAAATGCTCCCTGGTAAAGCATCAGACTGATCGCGCGAAACAGGACCAGACAGCCATGAACCAGCAGGCAGGCCCAGAGGGCAGGGCGAGTGAACGATGGCACGATCAGGGGCATGAGAAAAAACAGCGCCATTCCCATTTCCAGCCCGCCGTAAACGGTGAAGAACTCCGACTGTCCTCCCGGGCCGACGCGATCCAAATGGACTGTATTTGAGGCTTTTCCTGGTTGCATCGCACAATACAGGCTCAACCCGGCGTACAGAACGCCGACGAGAACGAGAAACCCCTTAACCAACATGGTGGACTCACTTTCTTCAGGAAACAGCCGAACCCGATTCTTCATGTTAGGCTCCATACTCCGGAGCCACACCCTGTGGGACGGACTAGGCGGGCAAACCGTGTTCCATCCGGAGGAATGCCCCGAATTCGCTGCTCGAAACGGGCTTTCAGGCTCGTGGCAGGAAACCTCATTCGACTGATTGATTTCTGCGGCTCGTCTCTTACAATGGGGCCTCGCTGGCTCCGGCTCGATTGAGAGCAACCGCGATTCAGGAGAGGTGACGGAGCGGCCGAACGTGCCGGTCTCGAAAACCGGTGTACCGGAAACGGTACCGGGGGTTCGAATCCCCCCCTCTCCGCTTACTCGCCCCTGCTTTCGTGAAACCCTTGTGAATCAAGGGTTTCCGGGCGAGTGTCTGATCAACACGGTTACGCGTGAGCTAACTGAGCAATCAGACCGCTGAATAGCTAAAATTCTGAGACGTCCTTGAGACGCCGAGTTGGACCAACTCAGGTCTCCGATCAAGAGCGTAGATTCCCGGCTTGCGGCGAGCCGGATGAAATGCTTCCTGCCACCTGCACACGCCTCATATGCCGTTGCGGCTCGTCGTCATCCAGATGCGATTGCCTGCATGCATGCTCGCATCAGGTCTGGAACTCGTCGAAGAGGGCCCAATATCCTCGGGTATTCCCGCCCCTCTCTGAGCTCAATAAAGTTTCGCCGCCTGCTGCCCGGTGATCTTGGGGGCCAGAAACGTTCGCGAGCCCAGGGATTGAGCGGAGCGAATGTCGATATTGATGCGGCCATTGAGCGGGATGTCTGGTTCGATGTTGATCAGCTTTGTGGTGAACAGGAAGCAGTCATCACTCTTCGCGGTCAGCCAGTGCACATTGTCCCGGTAATCAGAAATGCTCGACCATGTTCCCGGTCCGGCCGATGGAGCTTCGACCGTTTGACGAACCACGAGATTCTTTTCTCGATCATCGAGTCGATCGTACAGACGGACTTCGAACTCTCCGGACAGGCATAAGAAGGCACTGACCATGTTCGAGTGGCCGTGCGGGGGAATGCTGAAGCCTTTCCGAACATGGGCCACTTTGGTGATGAGCGCCAGATGAGGCTCCGGTCTACGCTCTTTTTCCGGATCGTCCGGCCGAACTAACGAGATCGGATGGAATAGCTCTCGTCGTTCGGCCGGCATCTTGTCGAGGATCTTTCCGGCCAGCTGGGGAAACCCGAGATGCGTTCTCAGAGGCTCCAGCGGAGTGTTCCCGTAGATTTGATCCATCGTTTCCTGCCACTGAAGGGGCGTCTTCCGATTCTCTGAGAGATCGTTGGAATTGCGTTGGAGAGCATGAATCCAGTGATTGAGTTCATCGATGGAACTGGCGTCGTGCGGGGCCCCTTCAACCACACGCTGCAGTGACATTCCAAGCATCGCCCCTGCGACCGATTGCAACATGATTCGACGAGTAAGCATGAGGGACTCCTGAGAAATGGGTTTGCGACAAGCGTCACGGTGACAGGAAGAGAAAGCCTCAAAGAGTTCGTCTAATTAGAAAACGCAAAGATCTGTCGTTATCGCTGAAGAAGAGAGATGGCTTGCCGTCCCGAAACTGCGCTCAGGAGGCGGCTCAGATAAGGGGCGTCGGTGTGGAGCGAGTCGGACGGGTTCGGTCTTTGCACTGGCGGCTGAGGTCTGCCTGCTTGCCTGTTATTCGCCATCGTTCAGAGCAGCATCGGGGACGCATTCGAGTTCGGATGACAGACCGAACTGTTATTAGAAGTGGGGCCAGTCATGTTGCTGCCACAGATGTTCGTCAGGCAAATCGTTCGGAAAATGCAGGAGCCACGCATGCATAGTTACCGTCACATTTCCGTCGTCCATTCACGGTCTATGGTTCCGGTGCTCTTTTGCTGCTGGATGATACTGCAGGTGTTTACTCTCTCCGTGAGAGCACAGACGCCTCCTCTGAGGCAGCCCATTGCCTTCCTGCTGTCGGCGACGACCACACTCGTCGCCCTGGACGATCCTGCCGAAGACCCTGATTTCAAGGAAGGTCTGAAGTTCCGGCTCGGGCAGGGCATGCCGGTCGACGAGGCCCAGGCGTACTCGCGTTTCGAGAAGGCGGCTGAACGAGGCCATGTGCTGGCCAAAGCCTTCGTTGCGGACCAGCTCTTCCGTGGGAGCGGCGTGGAACAGGATCAGCAGCAGGCGAACGCGGTATCGGCGGAAATCCTGGACGAGTTGACCACCCTGGCGGACGCAGGAAATCCGATTGCTCAGCAGCGTCTCGGTCAGATGTACCGGCTGGGTATTGGCGTCGATCCAGACCCCGAAGTTGCATTCACCTGGACGGAGAAGGCGGCCGACCAGCGAGATGTCGAGGCAGAGTTCTGGCTGGGTAATTTCCATCAGCAGGGATTCGGAACCAAACAGGATGAGGCTCAGGGAGTCGAATGGTTTCAACGTGCCGCCGAACAGGGATACTCCGAGGCTCAGTATGAACTGGGACGCGCATATGTGGGAGCCAAAGGGGTCGAGAAGAGTTATCGCCGCGCCGCCGAGTGGCTTGAGAAGTCGGCGACTCAGGGGCACGCCGGCGCCCAGGCTCTGGTCGGCATGATGTATCGTGATGGACAGGGCGTCGAGCAGGACAATGGATTAGCATTCAAATGGTTCGAGCAAGCCGCGGAGCAAGGAGAACCGATTGCGCAGTTTTGTCTGGCGGTAGCGTATGAGTCCGGTCAGGGCGTCGAGCAGAACGACGAGCTTGCGTTTAAATGGTATCTGAAATCCGCGGAACAGGGAGATTCAGATGCTCAGCACAATCTGGCGGTTTCGTACGCCCAGGGAAGCGGCGTTGAACAGGATTGGAAGCTGGCTGCTGAATGGTTTGAAAAGGCGGCCCGGCAGGATAACCCTCGGTCCCAGTACATTCTCGGCGTCATGTATCGCGATGGTGAAGGAGTGAATCGCGATGCCGCGACAGCCGTGAAGTGGTTGAGGAAATCAGCCGAACTCGGCTATTCACCGGCCTGTGCCGAAGTTGGCCTGATGTTCCATCAGGGGAACGGCGTCGAACGGGACGTTGAGACGGCAGTTACGTGGTACCGGAAGGGAGCGGAACAGGGGGATGCCCTGGCGCAGACGAATCTGGGATTCGCGTATCTCAAAGGACTCGCCGTGGAAAAGGATCCTGCGACCGCGCTGCCGTGGTTTAAGAAAGCCGCCGAGCAGGGGGATCAGAATGCTCAATACTGGCTCGGCGCAATGTACCACGACGGGCTCGCTGTCGACCGCGATCTCGTGCAGGCCGCCCACTGGTACCGCAAAGCGGCCGACCAGGGACAGGCGGAAGCAGCTGCAGCGTTGACTAATCTGGACGCAGAAGGCCCGGCGTCAATTGACGAGGTCGAAGTGCCCGAGAGTGATACCGAGGAGACGGAATCCGCAAATAGCCTCGTGTTGTCGATAGCCTGTGTGTTCGCCTTCCTCCTGTTCGGAAAAATCCTCTCATCGATATTCGGTCGCAAGATCAGTGGAGCCAGAGGGTGTCTGACATGTTGCATCCTCATCTTTGCGATCACCGTGGCCCTAACCGTGGTTTTGGGCATCGCGACTGTCGTTCGTCGTCCCGATGCCGGCTCTGAAGAGGTTGCTGAGTTGGTTAGCGGAAACATCGGGCGAGTACTCGCGGAACTCATCGTGCCCGCTCTGATCTGCTACGTCGTACTGCGTCTGTCCGGCGAACGGTATCGGAAAACCAAACCGGCCGAGGTTTCAGAAGAAGGTAACTCAGAACAGACGGAAACGACTTAGCTCTGAAAGTGAGATCCGTCATGCTGGAGTTACCTGGAGGTGCGCGGGCAACTCCCGTCCGGCATTGAGTACTCGAGAAGCTTCGACAGTTGCTGTGGATGATCTTCCCCGGGGTTGTGTCTCGCCATTCGGTTGCGCAAGCTACTTGGACTGGAATCGTTCAGGTGGTTTGCAAAGCGCTTTGGGGAGATGCAGTTCATGTCGGTGCGAATCTGTCTTTTCGTTGTGGTCGTGCTGGGATTGATGACGCGAGTGAACGCGAAAGAGTGGGCGATCGATTCCCAGGCCGAATGGAAAGCTGCCACCGGGAAAGCGGAACAACTCACGATCGAGGAGGGGGTTGCTTCCCCGAGCGAGAAGAGGGCCACGTTTTCGAGCATTCTCAAGAAGTTCCCGGAGAAACGTTCCGCGACGTCGATCGTCTTCACGCAGTCACCTCTTTGGCAGAACTGGGAGCCGATCGCTGACCTCGGTCCCAGTAATCTCGGTGATGCTCCGATACTGTTGAGCATCGGTCCGGACAACTACTGGATGTTCGGTCGCTACGGCGGCAAGAGGCCGAAAAACTTCAAAGGCGAGCCGGCGACGCTGGAAGGATTCGATGTTCCGCTCGTCACGACACCGTTCCCGAACCAGTTCGATGCTCCGGGCGGTCTACAGCCGCGGCTCGGCGGATATCACGCGTGGCAGAGCCGGGATATGGTGCACTGGGTTCATCACGGTCCGGTGACCGAGAAATTCTCGGCCTGGTCAACCACTGCTGAATATGTGGATGGCAAAGCCTACATCTACTATGACTTTCCGAATGACCAGGATCCTCATGTCTATGTGGATGATGATCTGACGGATGGCCGTCCTGGCGTCAACCACGGCATGGCGTTCGACGATCCTTCGCACGGCTCGGATTGCGGCGTGATCCGCGATCTGGACGGGAAGTTCCATCTGATTGTCGAGAATTGGGATCCGATCAACGCTCAGCGACATTCGTGGGATTCTCCGCTGGCGACTCATGCCGTCAGTCCGAACGGGATCGACAGCTTCAAAATTCTCGACCCAGCCGTGGATCTTCGAACAAAGCCGACGGGGGAAACGGGAACGTACAAGCATCCGCACTGGGTGAAAGAACATCCGGAGCGTTTCAAGACAAATGTGGCTGAATACGAAATTCACGAGCCGGAACAGGACGCTTTCGGAGACTGGGCCGCGATTTCGATTGGCGGTCAGTACTACCTGTTCGGCGACTACGATCCGGCCCAGGGGCACATGAGCGCGTGCTGGTTCACGTCGTCGGACATCAATCAGCCCTTCACATTCTGTGATCATATCGGGCAGGGGCATCCTGATCCGGATGTCTGCTTCGCGGAAGGGAAGTTCTACCTGGCCACGCAAATGAAAACCGACTATGTCAGCCCCGGCCCGTGGGTGGAATCGGTCGAAGCTCGTGTCGGTGTCGACACCAGTAACGATGGTTCGATCGATCAATGGACCGACTGGGCCAAAGTGCGTGAGACGTATCGGCACCGCGAAGGATTCGCCAAGCAAATCGACAAAACCGCGGCGTCCATGGACCTCACGAACCTGCCGGCAGGGCAGGCGTTTCAATTTGAGTTCCGTCTCACCGATACGACCGAAAACAAGTCGCGTCCGATGATGGATCGCGTCGTATTGACCTTCGAGTAATGCCCGTACTGGGGCCGGTCACGGGCTGAACACGGAATGTCGAGGAAAGCGGCATTCTTGCAGAACGTATTGGGCACGGCTCCGGTGACATGGGATGTCTGGCTTCTGGTCGTGATTCTCGCTGCGCTGATCGTTCCGAGTTTAGAGATTCACAAGTGGTCTTGGAAGATTCGGCAACGTATCAACGACAGTGCACTCGCACGCATGTGAACGGCAGGCAATTGCCGTTTTAAGTTTTGATCGATTCCTGCCCGGACGCCGAGGATGCAGTTGTCACCAGTCGCCGAATCATTCCGACCAGGGCTTTTCGGTCGATCGGCTTCGTGGCGAAATCATCGCATCCGACGTCGCGGCACTTCTGTTCTTCGCCAGTCATCGCGTTGGCGGTCAGGGCGACGATTCGACCTTCGTAGGATTTCTCCCGGAGCAGACGGACGGCTTCATAGCCGCTCATCACCGGCATCTGCATGTCCATGAGGATGCAGTCAAAGGGTTTGGCGGCCGACATCACGCTGCGAATGGCGGCCAGACCGTCCGAAACAATCTCGACCTCGGCTTCTGCTTTGCGAAGGATAAACGAGAGCAACTGCTGATTGTCCGGGCCGTCCTCGACCAGAAGCACCCGATACCCCTTGAGAGTCTCACTCTGCTGTTTCGCAGGAGCCGACGCAGTGGGCAGGCTGGAGATGATACTCAAAGGAACTCGGGAAAGATCTCCGACAGGAATCTTCAGGCGAAAGCGAGAGCCAGCCCCTTTCTGGGTTTCGACCAGTTCCAGCGACCCGCCCAGGATTTCTGCCAGTTTTTTGCTGACGGTGAGTCCCAGTCCCGTGCCGCCAAACCGGCGGGTTGTGGAAGAATCGGCCTGCGAGAACGGCTGAAACAGCTGATTCACTTCTGTTCGCGTCATCCCAATACCGGTGTCGGCGACATCTACGCACAGCCAGTTGGACTCTGTTTGGTGGTCCAGAGTGGCGAGGACTCGGATCGAGCCGGCTTCGGTAAATTTGATGGCGTTGCTCAGCAGGTTGATCAGGATCTGCCGCAGGCGGGTGGCATCGGTCTCGATCGATTCCGGGAACGTCCCCTCGAAGTCGACGATGACCGCGAGCTTCTTGGCCTCCGCCTGACCACGGACCAGCTCCACGGCGTCGTGAATGAACAGACTCGGATTATGAGATCCCAAATCGAGATCGAGTTTACCAGCTTCGACCTTGGAAAGGTCGAGGATGTCGTTGATGACCGTCAACAGGTGAATGGCGTTGCGTCGAATCGCCGTCAATGCCGAGGTTTGTCCCTGACCAGAGGACTGCTCGGAAAGGATCTCGGAGTAACCAATGATTGCGGTCATCGGGGTGCGGATCTCATGGCTCATGTTCGCCAGGAAATCACTCTTGGCCTTGGTGGCTGCGGTCGCTTCCTTCGCGAGACGCTCGGCGTCTTCCGACTTCGCATTGAGTTGCCGGTTCAGATCGTCCAGTTTGTTCCGGGCGTCCTGAGATTCCCGGAGCAGGGCCCGCGTTTCGGCTGCTTTCTCATTGAAGACGAGCGCGGCTTTTGACAGGCTCCCCAGTTCATCGTTGCGGCCACCGGCGGGAATGAGTGCACGGGACTCCCCACGGGCCAGGGCTGAGAACGTATTGGTCAGATTATTCAGAGGTGGGACAATATCGCGGGTAATCAGCCACGAAGCCGCCAGCCCCATCACGATCGTGATGACTGAGAACAGGTTGCTCGACCATTTGAACTTCTCGGTCGCGTTCGCGATCTCTGCGGCCAGCATTCGGATCTGAGCCGCCTGCTCACTGCGGACTTCATTCGTAAAACGTCGGAACTCGACGAGCTCTCCGGCCAGAACAACATTGACGAGATGCAGGTAGCCACGCGTCGCCTGGACCATCTGCACCATGACAGCTTCGTACTCGTCGAGTGCCTGACGGGTCTCGAAGATTGCCGACTCACTGAGCGCGGACTCAACAGACATTTCATCAAGCAGGTTCCGCGATTCCATGAGATGAGCGGACGCGGCCCGGACCATGGACGAGTCGGGCGAGTGGATGAATCGCATTGTCTGCAGCTGGGCGTTCGCGAATGCCGTGTCGATCCGCGAGATTAATTCCTGTTGCGTTGTCGCGGTGCGGAGTGTGTCGAGTTTTCGCCGGATTTCTTCTTCGCATTCCGGAAGCTGAGTTAACAGCAGTTGCTTACGGCGTGCGCGATCGACGATGACGGAATTGAAAAGCTCCTGGTGGGTGGAGAGGTGAATCATCATCTGAGCGAGTGCTTCGGAATCGCTGTGCGAATTCGTTTCCATCGCCTCGGTCAGTTTTCGTTCCAATTCATTCTGGATGTCGATCGCCCGGTGTTCCGGCCCTTCATAACCGGTGAACGCGAACAGCAGGACCTCACGCTGTAGCGACCGCAGCAGGCGATCAATATCGTCGAAGGTTTCTCCTTCCAGACGGATCGTCTCATGTTCCGCCCAGTTCTGCTGGGCTCGACACATTCCATAGTGGCTCATGGCGGCGATCGAAATGTGCAGGACGAGCACGACTGCGAATCCGAACGTGATTTTCGAACGGACGCTCCAGTCCTGAATGCGACAGTAATCAGCAAACGACATCAGTCCCCGCTTTCCTTCAGGTCGTCAGCAGTTCGTACCAGCGTACGAGGCTGTACTCGTAGGAATCCATGACGGTGTTCCAGACCGCGACCCGGCTGAAGCGGTCCAGATAAGATCCACCCGTGCGAGTTGCGCCCGCCCGCACGGCAATTCGACCATCGGCATCGGTCAAATGATGAGGTGCCGGTTTCCCCTCGTACCAGTAAGACCATTCTCCGGGCGAAAGGTAATCCCGGGCCCGTTCGGGAATGGAAATGTAATAGCCCTGTCTTGCCATGTAGGCGCCCGCCCAGCCTTCGAGCCACCAGTTCATGTAGGCGTAGGCCGCATCTTTGGCCCGCCCGCTCGTCTTTGAAGACAGGCAGAGCACGCCATGCCATCCTCGATAACCTTCCCGGGGGGCGGCGTAGGTGACTGGGATGCCAAGGCCATTCAATGTGGAGGCGGCTGGGGAGAACATGCTCTCGATGACCACTCGGCCGCTCTTCATAAAGCTGACCGACTGAGGCACCGAGTTCCACAGTCCACTGAAGTGACCTCGCCGTTTGTAATCCATCAGGATCGCGAACAACTGGTCGACCTCGATTCGGGTGAGATTGCCGATGTCGGCAAACTCGATCAATCCTCGAGATTGAGCCGCGAGAGCAAGGTCGAAGATTCCGATTGCGGGCTCGTTGACAACGCCGACGCGCCCATGGAACCGATTGTCGAGCAGCCAGCCCCAGCTCTCCGTTTCATACGGAATGCCTTGGGGAACGATCGACGTGTTGTAGCCGAAGGAATCAACATTGTGGACATAGGGAACAAAGCTGATGTGCGATCCCTCCTCCGCTCCGAGGGAGTCGTCCGCCTGAACGTGCAGCAGCTTGTGGGGAGCGTCCCCGGCTCCGATGGGCATTTCCGGCGTGAGTTTGCCAGATTTCGTCAGCGAGTTGATTTCGCTCCAGCGAACAATCCGGTCTTTGGCGATCGGCTGAATCGCCTTGGCCTGCCAGAGGATATTGATGCTGTTCGACCATTGCTCGTAGACATCGAATGTCTCTGGCCGCATCGACGCTTTCTGCAGAACGGTCGCACTTCCTCCTGGTTGAAAGCGGATGCGAAAGCCGAGATCCTTCTCAGCCTGCCGACGAATCTCTTCGCGAAGTGTCACATCGGTGCCGAGCACGCGCAGAACAAAGTCGTTCTTCGAGGCATGGACCGCCGGAGGCGAGACGAGCCACGAAGCCACTGCCGCCGCGCTGCCGCGGAGAAACTTCCGGCGGGAGCATGACGTCGGGGGAGGCGGGGTGCCGTGT
This sequence comes from Planctomycetaceae bacterium, assembly GCA_017795105.1. Taxonomy (GTDB): domain Bacteria; phylum Planctomycetota; class Planctomycetia; order Planctomycetales; family Planctomycetaceae; genus Rubinisphaera. The sequence continues at coordinate 964,255 of CP051247.1, read as the reverse complement.
TCGTCCATGAGAATTCTCCTGCAGCAAACGCGATGAGCGGATCGAGCGAGCGATTCGGAATCAACTGAGGACGGTCTCGCTGCCAGACCGTTTCATGCGGCTGGCATCCGGCGACGTCATTTTGCAGAGCGACAGCCGACGTCCTCCGTCGGAGAAAACGCACATGTCCATGAACTCGCGGATCAGCAGCAGCCCGCGTCCGCTGGGAATTGACAGGTTCTCTTCTTCGCGAGGGTCGGCCACCGCATTGAAGTCGAAGCCGGGGCCTTCGTCGAGCAATTCCGCCTCGAACCGGCCGCCGGTAATCTTGAACTCAACCTGCACCCGACGGTTTCCATACTCGGCGGATCGCGAACGCTCGGCGATCAGTGCGTAGTAGTCATCGAGAGACTCGTTGCGGATCTCCGAACTGATTTCAAGGTTTCCGTGAATGATGCTGTTTAGAATCGCTTCTTCAACGGCGATCAGAATCCGTCCCCGTGTGCGGCGATCCGTATGAGAACCGCGGATGAGCGAGGCCTTCAGTTCTTCGATCAGGGAGGGGACGACGCTCGTATCACTCGGCAATCGATACCGGAATTCGCAGTGCTCCAGATGCGTCTTCAGCACGTCCTGCTTCTGTTTACGGAAGATCGAATGCTCGACGGCATCGAGAGCCTCGTCCAGATGCACCCGAATGTTGATCTTCGAGACGTAACTGGTCGCGCCCCGACGCAAGGCTTCGATCGCGGACTGCTCATCTCCCTTTCCGGTCACGGCAACAACCGGAATGTGCAGGTCGGCCTGTTCGATCGCGGAGATCAGTTCCAGTCCGTTCTCAAGTTTCCGGCTCTCGCCGATGAGTTCCACGTCCGTCAGGGCGTAATCGAATCGCTTCTCGTTAATCAGACGGACGGCCTCTTCGAGACTCGTTGCGGTCGTAATGTCGACATTGCCTCGCTTCTGAAGCATGAGCTTCATCACCTTGAGCCAGGAAATGTCATCGTCGATGACCAGAACGCGAAAAGGGGTTCCCATGACGGAATTCCTCGATTGTAGATTTCGTAGACGAAGACTCGAATGGATTCAGGCGTCGCCGCTGAACGGCCGCCGAAATGTGCCCACGTTCCCATCTCCTCTGCCAGATGGCCGAGAAGAGCGAACGAATAGGTGACCGGAACGAGTGCCAGAGCCTGCGGACGGGCACTCACCCTGACGCATCGCAGCGGGTGGAGAATCACGGTTGAGAAAGGTCGAAACGAACTGGATGCGTAATCAATATGTCGACATTTCGCGATATGATGTCGGTAGATTCCGGTCGAAACCCTGTTGTTGGTAGGGATAATTACTGAGTGAAATGAACGAATTCGTTCAGGTTGCTTAATCCGAACTGAACATTGCATGTACATCTGGCGTTGACGCCAGTTATCCACGCATTTCCGATTTTTGATGTGATTCTTGTTAACCCCCGCCTTAATCCCGGAATATGCACATATGAGCGAGCCCACTTCCCAGTCTGAAGCCCAATTCGTCGCCGAACTGACCGCGTGTCAGTTGCCGCTGACGCTCTATATCAGATCGTTGCTTCCCGGCGATGGCGCTGCGGGCGACGTTGCTCAGCAGACGAACGCCAAGATCTGGGAAAAGCGGGACGAGTTCGACCCCGGCACCAATTTCAAGGCCTGGGCGTTTGCGATCGCCCGCTACGAAGTCCTCAATTACCGCAAACAACAGGCTCGCGACGCCCGGTTCGTGTTCAGCCAGGAGCTGGAGCAGACCATCGCGTCGGAGATCGAAAACACAGATGATTTCGAAGAACGTCAGGAAGCGCTGCGGCTTTGTCTGCAGGAATTGCGGCCCCGCGATCGGGAGTTGCTTGTAAGTCGCTATGCGAGCTCCGCGACTTTGTCGGAATACGCCGAAGTGGTCGGCCGGAGTGCCGGCGGCCTGAAAGTCACGTTGCATCGACTGCGAACCGCGCTCCTTGAATGCATGAAACGTCGCCTCAGCAAATGGGGGACTGCCTGATGAAGAATACCGAACTGCGACAACTGATCGATGCGGCTCTCGAAGGCCAGATTTCGGAAGCGGATTTCCTCCGTCTCGAAGCCGAACTGAGTGTCGATCCCGAAGCTCGACAGGAATACTACGATCGCATCCTGCTGACACAGCTCCTTGCTGCGGAAGCCGACGAAAAGGCTGGCGAACAGCCAGCGGTCACCCCGACTTCTCGGACCAGAGTTGCCCTCCGTCACTGGCGATGGGCTTTCGCGGGCATGGCGTCTGTCTGTGCCGCGCTTCTGGCCTTCATGGTGCTGCAGCGACCGGATACTCCTTTGATTCCTGGTCAGTCTCAGGTTGCTGAAGCCGATCTTGGAACCGATTCGGAGCGAGAGCAGGAATCGTCGGGATATGCCATTGTTTCCGGCCAGGTCGATCCGATCTGGGCGGACGAGACATCTCTGACTCAGGGAAGCATGGTGCCACCTGGTGAGCTCCATCTTCAAAGTGGAGTGGCGCAATTTGAGTTGTTCAGTGGAGTCACGCTCGTTGTCGAAGGCGAAGCCCGCTTCTCGATCCTGTCGCCCATGGAAGTTCTGGTGACACAGGGCAAGGTACGTGCCCGCGTCCCAGAGCCGGCTCAGGGCTTCCGCGTTCTGACCGACGCCGGTGAAGTGGTCGATCTCGGCACTGAGTTCGCCGTCGATGTAAATGCGGACGGCTCCGAAGTGCACGTTCTCGATGGCGAAATCGACTGGCATCCTCGCGGTCTCCCGGCTCAGCGTCTGGAGCAGGGGGATGCGACTCGTCTCGCTGGAGGAGTCGAAGTGCCGATCGCTGCCAATTCGGCTCAATTTGTGGGACCGGAAGAACTGCAGCAACGCTTGAAGAGTCGGACTGAAACACGAATTTCCCGCTGGGAAGCCACGACCGGCGAACTGGCAAGGGATCCAGAACTGATCGCTCATTATCAGATGTCTTCGTCTCAGCGACGGCTACAGAACCTGGCTGAGGCGACGCTGGAGCCGGCCAGCGAAGGCGCGGTTGTCGCAGCTGCTCCGGCAGCGGATCGCTGGGGGCGTTCTGCTCAGGCGCTCGATTTCAGTCCAGCGGGCAGCCGCGTGCGTGTTCATGTTCCGGGCGAATATCAGAACCTGACCATGGTCTGCTGGGTGAAGATCAACAGTCTCGACCGCTGGTACAACTCGCTGTTTCTGACCGATGGTCATGAGCTCGGCGAACCGCATTGGCAGATCATGGACGACGGTCGCCTGTTCTTTTCCGTGAAGAAATACGACCCGCCCTTCAAGGAGGGGATGAGGGATAAACATATCTTCTATTCCCCGAAGTTCTGGAACACCTCGCTAAGCGGCCGCTGGCTGATGCTGGCCACCGTTTACGACGGGACGCAGAAGCAGGTGACGCACTATCTGAACGGTTCGATCCTGAGCCGCGAGGAGATCCCCGATGAATACCTCGTCGACACAATTCACATCGGCGATGCCTCCCTGTGCAACTGGGGACTGCCGAGCCGTAATCAACCGCGATTTGCAATTCGGAACCTGAATGGCTCGCTCGACGAATTCATGCTGTTCAGCGAGCCCCTTTCAGAACAGAAGATCCAGGAACTCTACAACCTCGGAAAACCCTGACTTCGTAGCGAATCTAACGAAACGTGTGCCACTGGCTTCGCCAGTGCGGACTTTCAACATCGACAAGAGAGCACTGGCATAGCCAGTGGCACACAACAACGGAATCGATCCTCCATCAACCTGATCCCCGGATACGACACCAACTTCCCGGAGACGCGTTTTATGTTACAACGATCCATCAAACTCGCGTCCTGCCTTGTCCTCATGGCAGGACTGTTCAGCACGACGGTGGTGGCCGAAGAGCACACCGCTGCCGAACGTGAATTCACGCTCAAGGTACTGCCGCTTCTTAAACAGAAGTGTCAGGGCTGTCACGGGGGCGATGCCTCGGACATCAAAGGTGAGTTCAGCGTGCTCGATCGCGAGCATCTTCTTTCTGGTGGGGAATCGGGCGAAGCAGCCGTGATTCCCGGTCAGCCGGAGGAAGGAACGCTTCTGCCGGCTCTTCGCTGGGAATCCTGGGAGATGCCTCCCAAAGAGAATGATCGCTTGACCGACGAAGAGATCGCGGTCATTGAACGCTGGATTAAAGCCGGTGCTCCGTGGCCCGATGAAGCGACGCGTCAGAAGATCAGCGAAGCGGAATGGAACGTCGAATCGAACGAAGACGGCCGCATGGTCCGCACCAGTGGCGGCACCTCCGAAGAATGGACCAATCGCCGCTACGAGCCGAATGACCTCTGGGCGTTCGAACCGGTTCGGAAACGGGAAGAACTTCTGCCCGGTGACCATAAGCTGGCCGAAGCGATTGATATTTTCATCGAACATTCCCTGAAAGAAGCCGACCTCGAACCGGCCGCAGCAGCTTCGCCGCGAGCATTGCTTCGCCGGGCGACGTTCGATCTGCACGGTCTGCCGCCCACGCCGGAAGAAGTCGACGCGTTCGAAACCGCGTGGAAAGCGGATCCCGAACAGGCCTGGTCTGATCTCATCGGTCGTCTGCTGGCCAGCCCGCGTTATGGCGAACGCTGGGGGCGTCATTGGCTGGACGTTACCCGTTACGCCGATACCGGCGGCATGTCGAACGACTACGAACGCTCCAACATGTGGAGATATCGTGATTACGTGATCCGCTCATTCAATGAAGACAAGCCGTACAACGAGTTTGTTGTTGAGCAGCTTGCCGGCGATGAGCTGGCCGATCAGTCTGTGCGGGAACGCACCGGCGGTTCGATGAAAGAGATTCACCAGACGCAGCTGAACGGCGACTACACGCGGGAAGAAGCGGAGATGATTGTCGCGACCGGGTTCCTGCGACTGGGGCCGTGGGACAACGCGATGATCGAAGCCGACGAAGCTCGTCAGATCTATCTCGATGATGTCGTGAACATCACCGGGCAGACATTCCTGGCTCAGACGCTCCGTTGCTGCAAATGCCACGACCATAAGTTCGACCCGATTCCGACCCGCGATTACTACCGGATGTACTCGGCGTTTTCGACCACGCATATGGCCGAGCGTCCCGTGCCGTTGCTCCCGGAAGAGAACACCGAAGAATTCGAGGACGGCCGGGCTCACGTTCAGCGAATGCTCGACTTCGCGAAGTCGGAACGCAACAAGCTGATCGACAAGCAGGAAGCCGCCGCTCGTGTCTGGTTCGAAGAACGCGGACTGCCCTATAAGGATGAAAATGCCCGGAAAGACCTGCCGGACGAAGAGAAGCCGCCTCGGCACGTCGGCCTCGACCATGTCGAGCAGGGACAGCTCAAAGTCCGTGAGCAGGACGTCTGGATTTGGACGCGGCGTCTCGAACGTTACGAACCGATGGCTCAGAGCGTTTACAACGCCGAAGCGGCGACGCTGGCCTGGAATGGAGCCCGCAAGCTGCGAATCGATCGAAAGACGCAGCCGAAAGAGAAACTCGTTAACTACATCCTGACTGGGGGCGCACTAACGGCGACTGGAGATGAAGTCCTTCCTGGCGTGCTCAGCGTACTGGGACTGCCCGTGAATGTTTCGGCACCCGATCCGTATCTGACGACCAGTTCGCCGGACGGACGCCGTCTCGATCTGGCCCGCTGGATCGCGAATGAGGACAACGCACTGACGACCCGGTCGATCGTGAACCGTATCTGGCAGTTTCACTTCGGAACCGGACTGGCCGCCAACTCGAACAACTTCGGGGCCAAGGGAGCACGTCCCTCACACCCCGAACTGCTTGATTACCTGGCGGATGACTTTGTTGATCACGGCTGGACGTTCAAGCGGTTGCATCGTCAGATCATGCTGTCGGATGCCTACCGCCGTGGAACCGTTCCCGTTGATGCCGAGAAGGTGGCCGAAGCCGATCCGAACAATCGGTTGCTGTCCTACTTCCCAAGGCGACGTCTGTCGGCCGAAGAACTTCGGGATGGCATCCTGGCCATCACCGGAGAACTGCAGCACTGCGATGGCGGACTCCCGGTCAAGCCAGAGATCAATATGGAAGTGGCTCTGCAGCCGCGGATGATTCAGTTCTCGCTCGCCCCGGCTTATCAGCCGTCGCCGACACCGGAACTGCGAAACCGACGGACGGTTTACGCCTATCACGTTCGCGGTCAGTCCGATCCGTTTATGGAGCTGTTCAACCAGCCGAACCCGAACGAGTCGTGTGAACTGCGCGAGACGGCTGCGGTCACTCCGCAGGTCTTCACGCTGCTCAACAGCGACATGATCAACGACCGGGCGATTGCTCTGGCTCTGCGACTGCAGCGGGAAGAAGAATCGATTACAGACCAGATTGATCGAGCCTTCCGGCTCGTCTTCGGGCGACACGCGACCGCTCAGGAGAAGAGCTGGATGACTTCCTATGTGACCGACATGCAGAAGTATCACGAAGGCATCTCGCCGAAGCCGGTTGAGTACCCAACGGAGATTACTCGATCGCTGGTCGAAGAATTTTCCGGAGAGCCGTTCGAGTACACCGAGATTCTCCCGGTCTTCGAACGGTACGAAGCCGATCCCAAGGCGGCCGATGTTTCTCCAGAAACCCGAGCATTGGCGGACTTCTGTCTGTTGCTGCTCAATACCAACGAATTCATGTACGTCGAGTAAAGCATCTACGACCAGAAAGGACGACGAAATGTTCGATAAGATTTCACGCCGCGAGGCGCTGTACGGTCTCGGGGCTTCGCTCGGAAGTGTGGCCCTCTCCAGTCTGCTCAGTTCGGAAGCGAAGGCGGCTTCCGAATCGCCGCTGGCTCCGAAGGCGCCGGGCCGGCCAGGACGGGCCAAGAATGTCATCATGCTCTTCATGGAGGGTGGCCCCGGGCAGATGGATACCTTCGATCCGAAACCCGAGTTGACTCGTCTGCACAAGTCGGAGTCGAAGCTGAGTGCTGGCCAGGAGAAGGGCTTCAAGTTCTTCGTCGGCAGCCCCTTCGGCTTCCGTAAGGTCGGCGATACCGGCATCGATATGTGCAACCAGTGGAAGTATCTGGCGGACCCGTTCATCGCCAACGAGTTCTGCAACTTCCGCGGTTGCCAGGCCGAATCACTGAACCACCCGGAAGCGTTGTTCCACATGAACACGGGCAGCCGCCTCGGTGGCGATCCGGCCGTGGGAGCCTGGGCGACGTATGGTCTCGGAACCGAGAACCAGAATCTGCCCGGTTACGTGGTGATGACCGAACTGGCCTTGCCGCAGGGGGGACCGACGAACTGGAGCAACGGTTTCCTGCCGCCGCACTATCAGGGAACTCGGCTGCGACCGGAAGGTTCGCCGATTCTCGACCTGGTTCCGCCGCAGTACAAATCGATGGCTCATCAGCGACGTGCACTCAATGAACTCTCGCGGATGAACGCGAACTACCAGAATTCGCTCGGCATCGAAGATCAGAAGCTGGGGGCCCGGATGGACAGCTACGAGCTCGCCTTCCGCATGCAGACTGAAGTTCCGGACGTGATCGATCTGTCGCAGGAAACCGCGGCGACGATCGACATGTACGGCCTGAACGACACGGAAACCTCGACCTTCGGTCGCCAGTGTCTCATGGCACGGCGTCTGGTTGAAAGCGGAGTCCGCTTCGTGCAGATCTTCAGCGGCGGCTGGGACAGCCACGACTATCTGGAACGGGGCCATTCGTCCCGCATCAAGAGTGTCGACAAGCCGATGGCCGCGCTGATTCGCGACCTCAAGCTGCGAGGCCTGCTCGAAGATACGCTCGTCATCTGGACCGGCGAATTCGGCCGCACGCCGGACAACAACAAACGGGGCGGCGTCTACTCGCTGGGCCGGGGTCACAATAACCAGGCCATGACGATGATGCTCGCGGGCGGCGGCGTGAAACCGGGCATTGTCGGAGCGACCGATGAACTTGGCTCCTCAGCCGTGGAATGTGTGCATCCCATCCGCGACCTGCACGTGACGCTACTGCATCTGCTCGGACTGGATGACAACAAGCTCACCTACTTCCACGCCGGCCGCTTCAAGCAACTCAGCCAGTTCGGCGGCGAGATCATCCCCGAGATGCTCGCCTGACGGAAGCGTGAACCGAAACGAAGGCGTCCCGTCAGGGACGCCTTTTTCTATGCGCTGTGACGCGGTTGGTCCCTCACTGACGTTTCGGGTTGGGATTCGCGATGTGCTTCGGAGATCTTAACCCGAAGCGTGAGCGAGGGCGATGTGCTTAGCCGGCGTCTTTCAGTCGGTCCCTCACTGACGTTACGAGTTATGAAGTCATGGGCGAAAGTAGGGTGCGTCTTGACGCACCAGATCGACAGAGAACGTGGTAGTTCGTGTGTGAACCTACTTGAGTGGACTCTTTCGGGGCGGATGCGAACGACGCTTTTGACGGGAGTTGTGGCGTGTGACCTATGAGAGCGTCGTTTGGAATCGGATCTTCGATCCGACGGTGCGTCGAGACGCACCCTACTTCCTGACACGAAGCGGAAGCCGCGGCAGATTGAGTAACCGGTGTTTTTCAGTCGGTCCCTCACTGACGTTTCGGGTTATGAAGGCATGGGCGAAAGTAGGGTGCGTCTTGACGCACCAGATCGACGCGCGATCTGAGCCTCCTCGCGTGAACCTACCAGAGTAGACCCTTGCGGCATCTCGATCTCAGTGCTTCGTTGGGAGTGGCGGCAACGAGAGTGTGACTGCGTCGCCCGGAATCGAATCTTCGATCCGACGGAGCGTCGAGACGCATCCTACTTTTGCTGGCGGGGTGCATGGAAAAAGCGTCAGTCGAGCGAACTCGAGCTGACGCTTTGGCCGCCTTGGTGACAACGCCGAGGCTATTTCCCCTTATGGGTCACGATGTTTCGTTTCCCTTCTTTGAGTTCCTGCTGACGTCGCTTCAGGTACTCGTGCGAGATTTCCCGGGCTTTCTCGCGGTCGGCTTCGTCGTAATCCCAAAACTCCTGGATCACTTCTTCACAGGCCGGGTAATGGCTGCCATCGTCGCCGACGCGGCTTCGCGTTTCTGCCAGACGTCGCTTGAGTTCGGCCACGAGGTCGGCCTGCTCGGGGTCGTCATACAGATTCCGCGTTTCGTGCGGATCGTTGACGAGGTCGTACAGCTCCCAGCCGGGCGGCGTTCGATAGCCGCCGTCGTAGTTGCAGCCGTAGTAGAAGATGAGTTTGTGAGTCTTCGTTCTCAGGCCGACATGAGCCGGGTTGTCGTGATGGGCCATGTGCATCCAGTAGCGATAATACGCTTCCTGCTTCCAGTCTTCAGGTTCCTTGCCAGTTTCGAGCATCGACTTGAATGAGCGTCCGTGAACGGAGGCTGGAATCGATCCGCCGGCGAATTCGAGCAGTGTCGGAGCATAGTCAACGTTTTCGACAATGGCGTCGATCTTCTGACCGGCTGGAATCGTTTTCGGATAGCGAACCAGAAACGGCATCCGCTGCGATTCTTCGTACATCCAGCGTTTGTCCTGATAGTCGTGCTCGCCGAGCATGAAGCCCTGGTCAGCCGTGTAGACAATCAGCGTGTTGTCGAGCTGACCGGTCTCTTCCAGATGCGCGAACAGGCGGCCGAGGTTGTCGTCGATGCCCTTCACGCAGCGAAGAAACTTCCGCAGATAAGCGTTGTAGGCCATGCGGGTGTTTTCTTCGTCGCTGTAATCGGCGGGATCGTAGTTCTTCGGGAATTCATCGGGATACATCTCCGGCAGATCGAGCAGATAGGACCGCCGCGGATTGCGGGAGCCGATCGAAGTACCGATGTGCGGGATGAGTTCGTCGTCGGCCCCACGAGTGGCGAGCGAGCCGAACTTCGGATCGCGATGCCAGAGCGTTTCAGGAGCAGGGATGTCGATGCCAGCCAGATAGCTTTCGTATCGAGCCGCGTTGTCGAAGTAATCGTGCGGCGCTTTGAAGTGATGCATCAGGAAAAACGGCTGCTCCTGATTCCATCCCTCTTTCAGCCACTCCAGCGACAGATCCGTGATCGCATCGGTCACGTGCTTGTTGTCGAAGTGAATCGAGTTCTTGCCCCATGGCTTGTCGCCGCGAACGAGAAACTTCGGATTGTGATATTCCCCCTGGCCGGGCAGAACACAATAGTGGTCGAAATCAGCCGGCTCGGCTTTGAGATGCCATTTGCCGATCATGGCGGTTTGATAGCCGGCCTTTCGCATCTGCAGAGCCAGCATCTGCTTGCCGGGTACGACTTCACCGCTGAGGTCGAAGGCTCCATTGATATGGTTGTACTGACCGGTCAGCACGCAGGCTCGGGATGGCGAACAGATCGAGTTGGTGCAGAAGGCGTTGGTGAACAGGGCACCTTCTTTGGCCAGCCGATCAAGATTCGGCGTGGGCGCGATCTTCGCCAGACGACCGCCGTAGGCGGAGATCGCATGCGCGGCATGGTCGTCGGACATGATGTAAAGAATGTTCGGCCGATCCGCAGCCGCCAGAATCGACGGCAGGGTCAGCGTGAAAAGCAGGACCAGAAATCTCATCAGGCAAATCTCCCAGCTGAACGCATTTCGCTTTGACGTCGGCGCGAATCCAACTTCTTACAGACCCTGTTTCAGGGCTTCAAGGTGGCGGCTGAAGTGATCGGCCAGAACCTCGGTGTACGTGTCCGGATGAGATTCGAGCACTGAACGGATCGCCGGGCCCAGTTCCGGGTCAGTCAGAGTGGAGCCGAAGGTGCAGTGCAGGATCTGTCGCCCCGGTTCGGTGAAGCCTTTGCCTTCCGGCACATCCGCCCAGCGTTCGAGGTAAACCTGTTCGAGGCGTGTGCCGTCGAGATCGTCATCAGCGGGAACGCCGTTCAACGTGGCTGAAACGTGATACGTGGCCTTGTCGACGTCGTACCGCTCGCGGCCGAAGCGAATCAGCTTGCGGAAGAGTGCTTCGTCGTGACGGGCGACGACGCGCAACGCTTCGAGGTAGCTGGTTCCGGCTGTCTTGACGTGAAACTGTCCCCTGGTTGCGCGGGCCAGAGCAGGGTACATCGAGATCTTGTCGGAACCCGAGTGCAGACTCAGCTTGTACGGCCCGATCATTTCCGCGATGGCGGCGTGATCGTTCAACGCGGTTTCCAGATCGGACAGGCTGCCCTTGTAGTCGACGCCTTTCTCCAGCTCGCCCGGGAAGCGGGGAGCGAGGCTGACGAGTTTCATGCCCGCTTTGAGGCACTGATCGGCGATGATGTAATGCTCGGCCAGCGTGGTCGGTTGATCGGTTTCGTCGACCGAGAGTTCGATCTCGTAATCCCGGCCGGCGGATTCGTGTACCGAACGGATGTGATTGCCAAGATTGATGGCCCGCTGGATAGCCGCTCCATATTTCACGGCGGCTCGCATGCAGGCTTCTTCGGTCAGCGAGATCTCGGTTCCGGTCGGCAAATTGATTGACTTGCCGAGGTAGCCATCGTACCAGGGAGCAGATGCCTTGGCGGTCTTGAACTTCTCACGCAGTTCTGTTTCGGAATAGTCGTCGGCCTTCTGATCGACGTCGTCTGACGGGTCGATCGTGAAGAAGGTGAAGCCTGCAGCGAACGTCAGGTCGACATCAGCCGGGGTCTTCAGGTGATCGGCATCGGCTCCAATGCGACCGGTCCAGCCGGCTTCGCGAGCTCCGTTAAGAGCATCGCTCATCACTTCATCGGCCGTCCTCCTGGTCCGTGTCATTTCACGAATCGACTGCTGCGGAAAAATCGGTTCGATACCGGATCCGGAACGCTGCATGGCGGCGACATGTCCCGGCGTGGCGAGGCCGATCCGGTCTCCAAAACCAAAGCTGGGAGCCAGTCCAAGTGTTACGCAAGTGTTGGTGTCAGTCACAAATTTTCTCCAGAGGTTATGTCACTTCAATGATGGCTTTGATGACGCCGGTTTCGGGCCGTGTGAACTGCTCGAATTCGTCGATCACGGTGGCGAATGTCGTTCGATGCGTGATCCACGGATCGGTGTCGATCGTGCCGTCTTCGATCAGTTTGATGATGCGGGTGAAATCGCCCGGCATTGCGTTTCGGCTGCCTTTGAGCGTGAGTTCGGGGCGATGCATCACCGGGTGCGTGAAGCTGACCTCGCCGGTCGTGATTCCGACGTAGACCAGCGTGCCGGTGTGAGCACAGTAGGTCAGCGCTTTGGACATCGAGCCGTTGTGTCCGGTCGCATCGATGACGACAGCGTACTTGTCGCCCCCGGTAATCTTCTTGATCTCTTCGTCCTCGCTGCCGTCGCCCTTGAAGGCGATGGTATGAGCGACGCCGTACGTATCCCGGCAGAACTTGAGTCGCGATTCGACCATGTCCATTACGGTAATCGTCGCCCCGGTGAGGCGAACGAATTCGAGAGCCGCCAGACCGATCGGACCGGCTCCGATGATCAAGACTTGATCGCCTTCCTGCGAATCGCCGCGATCACAGGCGTGACAGCCAATCGCCAGCGTTTCGACCAGAGCGAGCTGCTCGAACGAGAGTTTCTTCGACGGATGCAGCTTCTCGGCTCGAATAAGGAACTTCTCGCAGAGGCCGCCATCGACCATCACGCCGATCACGTTCAGGTTTTCACAACAGTTTCCGTTCCCCTTACGACAGGCATAGCAGGTGCCGCAGTTCATGTAGGGTTCTACGCTGCAGCGATCGCCGGCGGATACGTTCTCGACACCGGGGCCGACTTCCAGCACCTCGACTCCGAGTTCATGACCGGGGATACGCGGGTAGCGGAAGAACGGCATCTTGCCGAGATAGCCGCCGTAATCGGTGCCACAGATGCCCATGCGATGGGTTCGCACGAGGACCTGTCCCGGGCCGGGGGAACCGGGTTCGTCGATGTCGATGTGCTGAAAGTTGCGGGGTTCGTGAAGTTGAATCGCTTTCATTTCGTTGCTCCCGGCACGTCGGCCGCGTCGTAGCCATAGTCGGCCGGGTTGTCGTTGTTTTCCGGACGACCTTCAATGTAGAACCAGTTGTGAATCGGCTTGAGGATTTCGAGGACCTCAGCGAGGAGCTGCTCGTCCATCGGCTGCTCGGCCCAGTCGGCCCACTGCGACACGCGATTCGGATTGGCCGAACCGGTCACGCAGGTGGTGAAGTCCGGATTCGCCAGTGAATACTGCATCGCGAGCTGAGCGATGTCGACGCCCTTGCTCTCGCAATGTTTGGCCGCCTTCTCGGCGATCTCCCGGACTTTCGGAGTTGCTTTGTGCCACGCAGGCAGTGGGGCGTTGGTCAGCAACCGGGCCGAGAAAGGAGCCGCGTTCATCAGGCCGACACCCTTTTCCTTGCAGATCGGCACCAGCTCCAGAGCCATGTCGTTCTGCAGGGTGTAATGGTTGTAAGTCAGCAGGACGTCGATGTCGGCGTTGGCCAGAATGTACTTGAACATCTTCATCGGATAGCCGCTGACACCGATGAACCGGACCTTTCCTTTTTCAACCTGCTTGCGAAGAGCAGGGAGCGTCTCTTCGACAATCTGCGACATCTCGACGAACTCAAGATCGTGGCAGAGGACGATGTCGAGATGATCGACCTTCATTCGTTCCAGCGAGATATCGACACTCTCCGCGACACGCCTGGCACTGAAGTCGAAGTGCTCTCCGGCGTATCGACCGAGCTTGGTGCCCAGGTAATAGCTGTCCCGGGGGATATCCGGCAGGACGCGACCGAGCAGCATTTCGCTCATGCCACGGCCGTAGAACGGCGAGGTGTCGATGAAATTCATTCCGCGTTCAATGGCGACGTGAACGCTGCGAAACGCCTCGTTCAAATCGATGCTGCGAAATTCGCTTCCGAGAGAAGAAGCTCCGAATGAAAGGTTGGTCAGTTCCAGACCCGTGTTGCCGAGAGGTCGCTTTTCCAAGGCTCAATGATCCTGCGCTAAGATTGCGATTTTATGCTTTGCATCCGTCCGGCGTGTTCAGGTCCGAACGGGATGGCCGATTTCTTTATGTTCGCATTATTCGGTCGTCCGATGCAAATCGGAATGGCAGCTCTTTACATTTACATGTCAATATTTATCCTGTGTTTATGGTCGATGATCTTACCAGTTCGTCTCTTCCCGCGTTTGTTTCGAGGCAGGTTCTCGAAGCACGCCGCTTCTTTTTGAACCTCGATCCGCACGGCACCTCGGCTGTCGAGGTTGTCTGTGGTGGTGTTGAGCGACTGCACACCGATTACCTGATTGATCGCCGCACATTTCCCTATCGGGCGATTGAACTGGTCGCCGAAGGGGAAGGGCTGGTCACAATCAACGGGAAAGAGCACAGCCTTTCCGCGGGATCGATGTTCGCTTACGGCCCCGGGGTCTCCCATACGATTCGTAATCAGGGAGACGTCGGCATGCGAAAGTACTACCTCGATTTTGTCGGCACGGCTGCGGTCGATCTGCTGGGGCAGGCGGGAATGTTTTCCGAGACGGGCGAACATGTGCCGATCGCCGTGGGGCGGCTGCACGAAGTCGCCGAACTGTTCGATATGCTGATTCGCGATGCCAGTGAAGGGGGGCCGCATGGTTCCGAGCTTTGCGTGTCACTGACGCGGCTGCTGTTTCTCAAGATTCAGCAGTTGAGACTCTCGGCCGGAAGCGTACGGCCCAAAGCCTATGCGACTTACGAACGAATCCGGAATCTCATCGACGAGAACTATCTGGAGTTGCAGACCGCACAGGATGTTGCCGAAGCGTGTGAACTGACCCCGGTGTATCTCTCGCGGCTGTTTGGTCGATTTTCCGACTGCGGCGTCTATCAGTATTTGCTGCGGCGGAAGATGAACTACGCGGCTGGCCTGCTGATGAACGAAGGGATGCTTGTTAAAGAAGTTGCGGAGAAGATGGAATTCCCGGATCCGTTCCAGTTTTCACGCTCCTTCAAACGAGTGTACGGCGTTCCACCAACGCGGCTGGTGAATCAGGTTCGTTGAGCATGCACGGCAAACCTGGATAAGATTGTCCAAAATTCTCCCAGCAGATCTATTCCCTCCGGCTCGTCGCGCTCGATAGAATAGTATGCAACGTTGCTCAAGAGAGCTCCTTCCCTAAAGGACTGGCGTGCTTCAATACGTGCTGGCAATTCTGTTGCTGGTCTTTCCGACCGCCGCTTCGGTCACTCCGCAGGCTCCGCTTCCCTGTTATGGCAGTGTGGGTTCGCACGTCGATGATGGTTCCGCTGACGCTGTCGATTCGTCGGAAGAATGGCACGCTCAGGCGAACTCCAATTCTCCCATCGCGTTGAAGCAGGAAGAAGCTCCGTCGGGCGTACCGTTACTGCGCGACGTGAGTTTCGGGGGCGCAATTCGAACTGCCGGCACGCTTTGGGGCCGACAGCAGTCTCGCGAAGCGCACCGTGAACCAGCGGACTGCGCTATTCCCATAGGCTCTTCACTGCAGGTGCTTTACTGCAGATGGCTGACGTGATTGATCGCTTACGCATTGCTGTGTCGTAAGTCATCGAATCAATCCGACCGGATCCCTGCCTGTTTTCCGGCCGAGCCAACGTCGATTCCTGCGAGCGTGTGACGCTACGTGGAGTTCTTCGTGCTGTTCGGTCGATCCGGTCGCCCTCAAATCATCTGCATGATCTGGAGAGATCCTATGTCACCTCAACTTGCTGTTGTCGCCCCTCCCGCTGAGCCGCTCGTGTTTTCGGATGCTGGTCCCAAAGTTCCCCAGCGACCGCGGGAAGTGGTCGATCTGTTGACCCATGTCAATGTTCTGTTGAAGGACGACGAACCGGCTAAAGCACTCGAGCTGATCACCCGTTCGAGACTGACTTCGCCCTGGGCTCGCAACGCCATGGGAGTCTGTCAGATTCGTCTGGGCAATCCGCACACGGCCATTCGCATTTACCGAGCCTTGCTCGTGACCGGAGACATCTACTTTCTGGATGATTCTCCCGCCGTGTTTAAGGTCAACTTCGCACTCGCTCTGCTGATGAACGAGAACATTCCGGGCTATCAGAAAACGATGGCCGGATTGAAAGACGAAGATCACCCGTATGTCGGCACGGTCCGCAATGCGGTTGAAGCCTGGCGGAAGCGGCTGAATCTCTGGCAGCGTATTCAGTGGTTCTTCGGCTTCCCGCCGCAGCGGCACATCGATCTGGGCATCCCGCTCGGCCAGCTTGAATAACGGTCTACTACGTAACCGTCTCCGCAGAAACCTCTCGTTCTTCAACCAGGGGTTCTGCGGAGTTTTCATGTCCCTCGCGGCCCCACCAGCTGGCGAGTAGCGAGCCGGTGATGTTCATCCACGGGCCGAAGATCGCCGGAGCCAGAGCCGCTGGGGCACTCTTGAGTGCATCCATCGCCAGCCCTGCTGCCATACCGCTGTTCTGCATACCGACTTCGAAGGCGATTGTCCGGGAGATCTCTTCGCTTTGTCCGGTCAGCCGTCCACTCCAGTAGCCGAGCAGGTAGCCGGCGGAGTTGTGGATTGCCGCGACGACCATTAGCAGTCCCCCAGCTTCGAGGACCGTTGTTCGCGATCGAGCGGTGATGATCGCGATGATCAGCCAGATACCGGCCATGGAGACGAGCGGAAGGATTCGGGCGATGAAGTCTCCGCCTCGTCCGCTGATGAGAGCCACAATCTTCACTAGCGATACCAGGGTCAGCAATCCAAGTCCGACAGTGATTCCAGACCGGAGCGCACCGGCGAAGGCGAGGAAGTCTTCCGAAATGATCAGCAATCCGGCCAGCGCAGAGAAGATGACCAGAAGGATCGACATTACGCTGACCGACTTCGTGATCTTCCGCGAGGAATAGAGCAGCTCGTGAGCGAGCAGGCCGGCGATCACCGGGACGATGATCATGTTCAGAATCGACAGCATCATCGCCACGATGGAAATTGGGACGAGGGCTCCGGCGAGCCATTTGGTGAGCAGAGGCGTGACCAGCGGGGACATCAGCGTCGAGCAGGCCGTCATCGTCACTGAAAGTGCGACATCCCCACGGGCGAGAAAGACCATGAGATTCGATGCGACGCCTCCGGAGACCGAGCCGACGAGAATCACTCCGACGGCAATCTCTGGCGGCAGGTCCAGCGAAGTTGCCAGTAACCACCCAATGAGAGGCATCATCAGAAACTGTGAGCCAATACCAATCATCACAGGCAGGGGGCGACGCAAGGTACGCCCAAAGTCGTGAGCAGTCAGCGTTGTTCCCATGCCGAACATGATCACCTGCAGCAGCGGAACAATCAGCTTCGCCAGATCAAGACTTCCCCAGTGCAGAAAGGCGTCGGGATAGACCAGAGCTGCCAGGCATGCCACGGCAATCCAGATGCCGAACGCGAACGGGCGGAGAACCCGCAAGAGCGTGCACAAAACTGCGAACACCAGGCAAACGGCCAGTGCAACGGGAAGAGAACTCACAACGAAATGCTTTCCACGAACAGAGATGGTTGAGGGAGCCCCTGATCTTAACGGCCCTCATGCTCGGAGAGCAGGGAAGCCGCCCTCCTCGAAAGCAAATTCGCACGCCAGTCGGATTACGGCGTTGCAGCTTTAGAACGCCTGCCGCATTCAACGCTATTGTCGGATCGGGCGGCCACGACGACGGACGGGCGGAGGAGGCGTTTCCCAGTCAGCGGGGCGAGGGTCAACTTCTGCGGAGAAAGCGACGAGTGTTTCCGTTGGCGACCAGTCGACATCGAGGGACCGATATTCTTCAGGCAGCGTTTCGAGCAGTTGTGGTTCACCCGGCTGGTCGCGACTGACCGCGACGATCCGTGGCTTCTTGAGAGCAGGGATCGGCATGCTGAAGAGAACGCTGCGATTGTCGCTGGAGAAGGTAAAGTCGGCGTTGGTTTGCACCGGGTCGGAATGCAGCACTTCCAGTCGACTGCCGGGAGCCACATCGCAGGCGGAGACTTCGTACAGACGGTCCGGAGTTGTTCGCGCTTTGAAGGCGATCGTCTGGCTGTCGTGAGACCAGCCGTGATTCCAGTAGATGTAACTGTACCGCTGAGCGTCGGCTCCGGTGAGCAGTTCGCGAGTATTGCCCGTCGCCACATCGTGCAGGACGATATTACCAGACCGGCCGTACGAGATCGTTTTCCCGTCCGGGGACCATTGGGCTCCCCAGCCGCTCCGGTCGAGTGTCTCTCTCTGGCGAGTCTCGACATCGACAAGCACGATGCCACCACCCGAGACGCTGCAGACGATCTTGCTGCCATCGGGAGAAAGGCTCGGCATGCTCCCGGGTCCGTAGTCCGTTAAATCGGTTCCGTCGAGATTCACCACGAACAGATGCGAGTTGCTCACCGAGCCACCCGAAGCATCGAAGGCGATGGATTGTCCATCGGCCGAGAACTCCGGGGATCCCATGTGCGTGAAACCGTCTGGGGTGGTCGTGATCGGCCGAGCTTCTCCAGACTCCGGGTTCATGGCGATCATCAATCGTTGAGGGGGCGCGTCGAACGGCAGAATCTTCAACGCATCGCCTCGCAGCTCGAATCGTTCCCAGCAGACCTCACAATGGCTCACTCCATTGGCGATGCTGCGAAGTTCAATTCCCTGCGCTTTGATCGGGGCATCCGTCGCTTCCCGGACTTCGAGTAACTGGAAATGGTTCGAGTCCTTCGGAGCGATCAGGAAGTAGACATTCTTTCCCCGGCGGGCCAGTCGCAGTCGTCCGGAAGTCCCTTCGCTCGGCCAGTGGTTTTCGTGAAAGAGCCGTTTGGGAGATTCTTCCGGCCAGGTCGAGATCGAACCTCTGACCTGATGATACCCAACATCGCTGAGGATGCGGACCACGCGAAACATATGCTGAATCGGGTCTTCGGCCAGCAACGAGGCGTAGATGAACGACTGCTTGTCGCCAGCCATATCCAAACCTGAAAAATCGGCAATCAGATCGAAGTCTCCTTCAAGCCCGAATAAAAAGCGAATACACGGAGACTGCCAGGTCCCGTTCGACGTCTGTCTGACGATCAGTCCCTCGGTTCCCATCCGAACTTCTGTGGGCTGATTCGCAGCGAACAGCTTCGCATAATCCTCGTCTATACCCTGTTGCGCGAAATCGTAGACGAAAACATCCTCGAACTGCTCGAAGCGATCATCGAGTTGCAGGACTTCCGCATCGGCGATTGCCTGGTTCTCGGGCTCAGGAACTTCGGAAGCCCAGTCTCCCCGCATCACAATGTTGCGAACACGGACCGCTGTTTGATCTCCGTAATGAAACAGTCCGAAGGGAAAGAACTCGGCATCCGGAAGAGGAGCGGCACCGACATCGACGCCGTTCACCGTCAGCACCGCATCCGTTTCGGTCAACGTCAGGCGGGCCTGATTCCAGGAGCCTTCTTCAAGTGGAACCGGCGTATCGGAGATGAGCGTTTGATTGTCTGCGCGAACGGCCGTCGGATCGTGGCGGGCATCGGTCAACCAGTGCAGACGAGTGGCGTCTGGTTCCGTCAACAGGACCATGCGGTCGAGGGCGGGATGAACATGGACTTTATCGGCTTCGTACCAGAACTCGTACTCGACCGAGAATCCCCGTTCGAGAGGCCGATGATAGCGCAGCAAGCTTTCATCCCACATCCCAGCCAGATGGCTCTTCACTCGGGCGCGGATCTCATGCTGGCGATCTTCCGGGTTGAAGAAATACGACCAGTCTTCA
The DNA here is from genome assembly GCA_017795105.1 of Planctomycetaceae bacterium. Classification (GTDB taxonomy): domain Bacteria; phylum Planctomycetota; class Planctomycetia; order Planctomycetales; family Planctomycetaceae; genus Rubinisphaera. Next base: position 944,628 of record CP051247.1, on the reverse strand, counting down.
TGTCTCCAGAGGACATCTTCCTCGTAGTAGTGAAGCCAACCGGATAATGAACCGTCCGTAATCATCGGCACCGATGATGCGGTCGTTCCCCGGCTCGTCACGCGGACATTCCGGAACTGGCCTGCATTTCTCCACCAGCTGCGAATGCCAAACCACGGATCGTGCGGCAAGCTCATTTGCATCGTGTCAACGACACGCTCATTGAACGAAATGGTCCGTCGTCCGTTCTCGACCGTGAGTCGGAATCGATGCCAGGAGGAGTTGAACTTGGAGAAGGGCGGCTCCAGGATCGTCGACTTCGATCCGCCACGAAAGCTCCCCGTGATCAGTTTGTGGATATCTCCGCTCGGGGCGATCGAACGATCCAGAGCATAGAGTTCCGTTGTACCATGGGAGCGAATCTCTCCGGTGACCTCGAAGTTTCCCTGCAGAGGAAGTGCATAGAACAGATAGTCCTCCTGATGTCCGCCGACGTGCTGAAACGTATTGGGATCCTCGGACGCGATTTCCCACTTCGCGTGCGGCGTGCCCACACCCCGTGTTGCCGATCGTAATCTCACCACCGGCACCCAGTCGTTGGAAGAGGAACTCTCTGGCTGCCTCGATGTCGTCATCCGTGCATAGTCGTATCGCCAGTTGTAAATCTGGGCGAAGACCTCGTCGTAGCCGGCAGGCTGTCGACGGTTTGTTCTCTGTTCGAACAGCAGCATCAGCAGGTCACGGAGATGATTCTGCGGCCGTTGCTCGGTGTTCTCAGGTGTGGGGGCAAGCTGGGAGTCGTTCAGCCAATAAAAGATAAGTAGGAGTTCCGAGGCCATCTGTTCCGAAGTCTGCGGGGTCGTCTCCAGCGTTTCCTGATAGAATGCATCGATCAACCCGGCGGCTCGCTCGGAATATCCCTGCTTCCACGTCACTAGCGATTCCAGAGCCAGAAGGTCTCGCGATGTTCCTTCGATCGACTCCCGTTTTTTTTTGATGCGTCCGGCAATCTCATCGAGTCGATTCAGCTGCGTCGCCAGATCAAGCAGATCAGCGGCGATGCATTGCAGTTCGCCGCCCGCAGGATCCGTGAAATACTCCGGAGAAACTTCACGAGCCCGTGGCGAAGGATCTGTCGGTGAAAGCCAGGTCCCGAGTCGAATGGCCCCGCTCGTTTCCGGCAATACCCAGTTGAGCAGCATCTCGAAACGCCTGGTTTCATCCATAAGCATCGCCAGCCGCCGAATTGCCGGTCCGTTCTGACGCAAGAGTTCCGGCGAAACATGAGGTTCAAGGGACGATGTCGTGGTCGGTTCGTTTGCTGCAAGAGCGAAGCATTCCGTCGGGATCTGCTCAGGCCAGTCGCCACTCAGAACAACCTCTTTCACACGCGGGGCCGGCGATTGAGACATTCGGTAGAGCCCGAAATGTTTCGTTCCGGTGAAATCAATGGGCCGCGTATACACGAGCGTTCCATTGAGTTGGAGTTCCAGTTTGTTCTTGACGACCGCGAGAGACACTTCGTTCCAGTCGTTCTCTTTGAGTGGCAACGGACGCGGTCCACGACGGTTGAGCGGTTCCATCGTTGCGTTTTCCGGAGTGAGCCCCGTCCAGTCGAAAGCTCCATCGGTGATCCAGTGAATACGAACGCCGGTTGGCTCAATCAGCAGGGCGAGTCGTCCCAGAGCGGGATGAACAGCGACGTTCTCGCCGTCATGGAAAAACTGATAACGAACCTGCTCGTCTTCCAGGAGAGGACGCACATGGTGGAGCAGGCTTTGCCGGTCTGCCCCCTCGGCGTCGACACGGGCGGTGAGTTCGCCGTTCTCGACGAACCAGTCGGGAGGGGCGGCATCTGATTCGGGCTGACTGGCCGGCAGGTCCGGAGCCAGGGAGATTCGATCGGACGGAAGATGTTCATGGGAGAAGTACGCCTCCCAGCCGCGAAGCTGAACCGATTCCGGATCGAAGAGCTCAACTTCGCGAGGGATCTTCAGGTCACCATTGAACGTCAGGTTCCTGAAAACAGGACGACGAGGTCCCAGACTCCACAATCCAAGCCACGGACTTTGAGCCGCCGCGCGATCGGCCCAGACGGGATGTTCATTGAATACATACTGTGTCAGCCCGCCAGTTCTTCGGAGTCCGACGCGAGAGAAGATTGCATCGGATGAGGCGACGCGAAAGGGGCAGCTTCGCCGCAACCGAGCCTGGTCATTGCTGCCAAAGACGATTGCATGAAACCAGTTCGCCCCTTCACCAAAGTAGTGCAGTCCGCCGTAAAACAGTCCGCCGTCTGTGGCTTCAGGGCCGCCAAAGAGAGCGTCGCAGGTCAGCTCATAGTCACCAGTGACGGGATACTTCAACATCAGGACATCGTTCGTTCCACCGAGCAGATGCAGGAGATGCCCTTCCGCGCCGCGCCAGTCGGCAGCCGGTAGGCCGGACGCACTGCTGACATGATCGAGACCGGTCACGCTGATCCAGTGTGGAGGCAGTCCGGTATTCGCGACCGACTTGTCGGGGTGATGTTGAGCTTCCAGAGCAGCCGCGTAGAGCAGGCGAGTCCATTGCCGCAGCATGCGTCCGTCCCGGCCGTGAGTCATTTCCGACATCCGACCACTCAATTCGACTGCGAACGATCGCAGCGCTTCCTGTTCGACTGCAGCCGCGACGAAGGTCAGGAGCATTGGATCGAGATCCAGAGGTTCTTCGGCAGGCTTTTGATGAGCGGCCAGCCGCTGGTCACTTTCTTCCCGAAGCTCAGACAGCACGGCTGCGGGATCGAAGCGTCCGCTGACGATTTCGCAGACGAGGCGGAGCGCTCGTGCATTCTCCACGTTCTTCTTTTCAAGTTCGGTCAGGTCGAACGTCAGCGATCGCAACAAACCTTCATCGCGAGCGTGACGAGCCAGCTCGTATCCGGAGGAAAACAGTCCCGGGATACCGCTCGCAGCAGCAACGGGAAAAGAACTGTCACGCGGACGTTCTCCCAGCGTCCGGGCGAATTCGCGCGGCGGCCGGACATGCGGTACGAAGATCGCCCAGTGTCGAACTCCGTTCTCCGCGGCGTCAGGCAGCGACCAGTCACGAAGAATCTCGACCTGTTCGACGGCATCGAGTTGCTGCAATTCGCGATAGAAAGCCCCGGTCAGAGCCGAGCGACCATCAGCAATCTGGACGTGGAGCAGGGGATCGGCATCGATGAGCGAGCCAAACGCCGGCCAGGCCTCGTCCCACCGGTCGGCATAGACATGCTCCCAAACCGTGGACGGTTCTGCGGCTCGACTGGGCGTATCTATGAAGAGAATGAAACCCGACAGAACTACAAACCAGGTCGCACGCATCAGGTCGTTCTGCAGGAATAAGAGGTCTCGAGCAGATCGCATCAGTATCTCCGGTAGAGGAAGACGGGAATTGGAGAAGGGATCTGGGCGCGTACGATCATCCCAGACTGCTACCTGTTTGTCGAATTCAACGGCTCCGTCATGCGGGGAATCTCGGCAACGCCCGTGAATTCGTCCGGATTCGAAAAGTTCCCAGAATTCCGCTCAAGTTGTCTTTTTTCAAAGAAAATTTTCACTTTGCCCGGGAACCGAGCATGATATCCACTGGTGGACCGACAAAGAGCTATCACCAGACGTTCATCGCCGGAGTCGACACCGGCACGAATCGAGGCCCGTCTTGAACAATTCTGACTTCATCCAGGCGCTCAAAAACCGAGAGCCGGAAGCCATTCACTATTTGAGTGACAGCTTCCTGCCCGCGGTGTGGCGTCTGGCGTATCTGCAGTCGAACGGGAACTCTCATCTCGCCGAAGATGTTGCCAGCGATGCCGTGATGGAACTGGTGAAAGCGGTCGAAGGAGGGACCGAGATTGAGAACCCGGGAGCGTGGATGCGAACGGTCGTTCGGAACAAGGTGGCCGATCATATGCGAGCCGCCAAAAGAGTGCGGCACCTGATGGATAAGGTTCAGCACGAATCGTCCTGTGTCTCGGAGCCGGAGGGAGAGCAAATGCAGATGCAGCTCGAACGGCGAGCCGAAGTCAGGCAGGCGATGAGCAAACTGCCTGAGCATTATCAGCTTGCTCTCGAGTGGAAATACATTGAGCACAAGACTCTCGAGGAAATCGCGGAACGCCTGGGGGCAACCCGGAAGAGTGTCGAGTCGATCCTGTTTCGCGCTCGCCGCGATTTGCGGGAGGCTGTTCAGGGACTTGAGAAGCAGCAGGAACACGAAGTCGTTCGACGGAAGGTTGTCGGAGAGGATGACGAATTACCTCGCGATTCCCCCTGCATGCCGAATGAAGGGCATGCGGGGGACGAGCGTCGCGCAAAGCCGTCCTGCCAGCAAGCGGAAGTCGGACACGGAAATTGAACTTAAAGGTGTGAATCGAAGATCGGAACATGATGTCGCCAGTGATCTCCCGGGCAATGGGCTCGGCGATCACGCTTCGGAGATGGTTTTCAGCTAATTATGTCCAGCGAATTTGAACATCCCGAGATCCCCGACCACGACGCGTTGCCGCCGGCGAAGAACGTTCGCCCGGACGCGAATGGAGAGGCGACTGTTGGCTTGATGACCGAGACTGAGGAGCGCGAGTTCGAGCAGCTCCTTTCCGGAGCTCTGGACGCTCCACCGGTGCCGCGGACTCTGCTGAAGCGGCTTGATAAGGAAATCGCGGCTGAGTGGGGGGTATCCCCCGAGCTTTCCATCCGGGACCAGGGGGTGGCCGGTCGGGCATTCTCCCGTCTTCGTCGAGTTTCGGCCATGTCGGTCACTGTAGCGGCTTTGCTGGTCGTGATTGGCTTTTCCGTGCTGATGGAAACCCCGCAATGCCGAGCCTGGGCAGGTCTTGTGACGCGGATGATGTCTGAAGGAGTCGTCGAGCTTCGTTCCGCCGATTCGATTCGTTGGCTGAATTTGCAGGCTGGCGTTGTCGGTCAGGAAGAACCGGGGCTCTCGACGCTGGTCGATGTCGACCGAAGAGTTGTCACAGTCTGGCAGACAGGAGTGGAACGCAGTTTGATTCGGCAGGATTCGCTGCCTGGTTCGGGCTTGAGTCGCGAGGCGCTTCTGGTCGGCTTTCTTTCTGGTCCGGAAGACTGGCGGCAATTCGCGGCTGAGAACCAGGACTTGCGGGCTGTGGAAGAGAAGTGGTCACCCGCCGCGGCCGGAAAGCCCGGGCAGCTCGCTGTCCACTTCGCTGGAGACGATGTCCGTGCGATGCAGCTGAATCTCACCATGCCCGATCCGACGGCTCTGCCGCTGGCCTGTGAGCAGGTCGATGAACAGCGTGGCGTCCGCGAATCGGCACTACTCGCCTATGCCACGGAGTCGAAGTCTGTTCTCAAACGCCTTGTCGAGCAGGGGGCCACTGAGCACGATGAGATTCGAACCGCACTCCAGGATGAAAGTCCGCTGGCGGGGACCGATTCGTCGACCGATTCGACGGTGGCTCAGAATGACAGGATGCCCTCCGAAGGAAATGGTCTCCAGGTCGCCGCCGTTCCTGAAGTTGATCAAGACATTCCCGGAACGACTGTTGCCTCCCAGGCTCTTGTTCGCGAACCGCCGGCTCAATGGCCCGCGGTACGAAAGCTGCCGGCTGCCCCGGTCTCGGTCGAAGTCGAGAAGCTGGACCGGCTGATGGCTCGGCTCTGGGAAGCCAACGACATTCAACCCGTGCGAGCTGCGACCGATGAAGAAATGTTGCGGCGGGCTTATCTCGATCTCGCCGGCCGTATCCCGACCGTAGCCGAGGTTCGTGATTATCTGAACGATCAAAGCCCCAACCGTTACGAACGATTGGTCAATCGACTGCTCGACAGTCCCGATCATGCCTCGCATCTGGCAGCTGTCTGGCGATCATTCCTGATTCCGGAAGGAGTCGATCTCTCCGTCTTCGGCGGCGTCGCGGCCTTCGATCGCTGGCTGGCTGAGGAGTTCGAAGCCAACAAGCCGTACAACGAGGTTGTCAGCGATCTGCTGCTGGCTGAGGGGCGGTTGTCCCGTTCCGGTCCACTGCTGTTCTACTCCGCTGTGAAACTGAATCCGGAAGAACTTGCCGCCCGGACATCGCGAGTCTTTCTTGGCATGCGGCTCGAATGTGCTCAATGTCACGATCACCCCTTTGAACCCTGGACGCAAAAAGACTTCTGGGGCATGGCGGCCTTCTTCGCTCAGATCTCCCGACCCAAGGGAGAACTCGAAGCGGTCTCGACCGTGATGCGTGTCAGCGATATCGATCGGGGAGAAGTGATGATTCCCGAGTTCGATCTTGTCGTGCAGCCCCAGTATCTCGGGGAGCGGACCCCAGTCGCCGCCGAAGGCGAGAAGTCGCGACGGCAACTGCTGGTCGACTGGCTGGCCAATGCGGAGAATCCGTACTTCGCCCGAGCCACCGTTAATCGGGTCTGGGGACATCTGTTCGGGAAGGGAATTGTCGATCCGATCGATGATTTCGGTACCGTGCACAAGCCACTTTCACCGGAACTGCTTGAGCAACTGGCAGAACGGTTTGTGGCCACTCAATTTGATCTGCGGGATCTGGTTCGCACGATTGTCCTGTCGCGGCCGTATCGGCTGGCCAGCGGAGCCGACGAGGTCGATGAAACGCGGCAGCAGTGGTTTGCCCAGATGACCGTTAAAACGCTGACTGCCGCCCAGATGTACGATTGCATCAGCGTGGCGACGATGCTGGAGAACAATGTTCCAGGCAGTGCCCTCGTGTTGACCACGAATCGCATCGGCAACACCGAGCGGGATCAGTTCATCCAGGAGTTCCATACCCCGGCTGGTCAACAGACGGATTATCACGCCGGGATTCCACAGGCGTTGACATTGATGAACGGCGGGCTGATTGACGGAGCAACCGGGCTTTCCCGCAGCGGTTTGCTCAGTTCGCTGGAAGCACCGTTCTTCACCGATCAGGAGCGGTTGGAAATTTTGTTCCTGGCAACGCTGTCACGACTTCCTCGTGCAGACGAGCAACAGATCTTCGGTGAATATATCCGTTCGGAATTGTCTGCCGAAGAGAAGCGGGAGAACTTTGCGGATCTGCTTTGGGCTCTGCTTAACAGTGCGGAATTCACAATGAATCACTGAGTGCTCCTGGTTCGGAATCAGGTCCTGTCTCTGCCGGAATCGGAAATACCACTCTCTGGAAACACCACTGTCCAATGGGAAGCGACTGATGAGAAACACGACTGCGGTTTCACGACGAAGCATGCTGTCCCTGCTTTCGGCGGGAATTGGCGGAGCGAGCGTCAGCGGCTGGTTTCCCGCTTTCGCTCAACAACTCCAGGCAGCACCGACCCGCAAACGGCATTGCATCCTGTTATGGATGAGCGGAGGACCCTCGCAAACCGATACCTTCGATCTCAAGCCCGATCACGAGAACGGTGGGGAGTTCAAAGAGATCCAAACGAATGCTCCCGGCGTTCGATTTAGCGAACATCTCCCCCGACTGGCCGAGCACGCCGACAAGCTGGCGATTCTGCGTGGCATGAGTACGAAGGAAGGGGATCACGGACGCGGAACCTATCTGATGCGAACCGGGTATCGTCCAATGGGACCGTTGAGCTATCCCAGTCTCGGCTGCTCAATCGCCAATCATCTGGGCGAACGGGACATGTCGCTGCCGGCCAACGTTTGTATCGGAGCTTATCGGGCGTTCAATCAGGAGGCGTTCGGCCCTGGCTATCTGGGCGCGAAGTACAATCCGCTGATCGTGGGAGCAGCCGATGTCCCAGGTACTTTTCTGGGGAACGCTCAGGGATTTGCGGAACTCAAAGTTGAATCGCTGGAGCGGCCGCAGCGGATTACCGATGCTCGAATGCAGAAGCGACTGAAGATGTGGTCGCAGCTGCAGAGCGAGTTTCTGAAGTCTCGTGGCACGGGCGCTCCCGCGTCGCATAACACGATTTACGAAGCCGCCGTCCATTTGATGAACAGTCGCGATGCCCAGGCGTTCGATCTGACGCAGGAGGCCGATGAAGTCCGCGAGCGATATGGACGTTCTGTCTTTGGGCAGGGCTGTTTGCTCGCCCGACGGCTCGTGGAGCGGGGAGTACCGTTTGTTGAGGTGTCACTTGGTACCAACAGCGGTGGAGTCGGCTGGGATACACACAGCAATATCTTCGAAGACGTTCGCAGTCTATCAGCCGATCTCGATGCCGGTTGGGCGAGTCTGATGGACGATCTGGAAGAACGCGGGTTGCTCGAATCAACGACCATCATCTGGATGGGCGAGTTCGGCCGCACTCCGAAGATCAATACCACGGGCGGTCGCGATCACTTCCCCCGAGCCTGGACCACGGTCCTGGCTGGTGGGGGAATTGCCGGAGGGCAGGCTTACGGTAAGACGAGCCCCGACGGACAAACAGTTGTGGAAGGGCAGATCAGCGTGCAGGATATGCTGGCGACTGTGTGTGAGGCTGTCGGCATTGGCGGCGATGCCATGAATCAGGCTCCCAACGGTCGTCCTGTTCCCATAGCTGAAGGAATCCCCATTTCCGAGGTGCTCGCATGAAGTGTGGATGGTCCACTCTGGTGGTGTGCAGCGTCATGTTCGTCATGGCGGGCGCCGCCGCTGCGCAGAATGCCGGTGAAACCACTCGCATCCGAACGGCGAAGATCAAGACTCCCAGTTCGGCGAAGCCTGCCCCCACTGTTACGCTGGCGCAGCCAGCAATGGCCGAGGCTCTCCCCACCGACCGGCCGCTCCTGCCGGCGAGCAAAATGCCTCAATACGACCTTCGCCGCTCGCAGCAGTTCCTCGAGCGAAATTCGGGCCGCAATTCGGTTCGCTTTGTCCTGTTGACACCGGGCGAATTGTTACTCATCGAAGCAACTGTCACGATTGATGGCAAACCCTTACTCGCTGCGAGAGCAGAGACCCTGCAGAAGTATCGACTCGCTCTCGAGAATCAGACGCAGCCGGCGGAGAATAGCGAGGAGTCTGAACCCGCCGCCCCTTTTAGTTACACGACCAATACGATCGAGCGATTACGACGTTACCAGAGAACGACCGGAGAGGCTCCAAACGATGAGGAACTGCGCTGGCTGGTCAGGACCTGGTGCGATGGTCCGGAGATTCTGCTGGTGAATTCCAGTTTTCAGATCTTCCGCCAGGAGCAGAGGCCGCTTTGGAATGTACTCGATCTCGATCAGAATGACATCCTCGATGCCAAGGAAATAGAGACCTGTGTCGAGGCCATCAATCGCTGTGATCTCAACCGCGATGAGGTCGTGACTTTCGAAGAGATTGTCACAAGAGCTCGGGTTCTGGTGGCGGCGAAACGAACCGAGTTCGACGATCACCCGTTGCTGATCGAATGGCCGGGAGAAGTCAGCCGGGATCAGTTCCTGCAGACTATGCGGCAACTTGCTCCGAAGCTCAATCCCGACCTGCTCCCCGAAGAGGCTCAACTGCGGTTAACGGTCGCTTTCAATACGACTCACTCCGACCAGGCGGAGATTCGGATGGAGACTGAAGCCAGTCAATGGACTCTCGCTGACGATTCGGCTGCGGAGATGTTGCAGATTGCCACGGAGCGATCGTGGCTCGAATGCTCAGCTCTCCAGTCGAACTGGCGGGATCAGGTCTCGCTGGCCGCCGTGATCGATGGATATCCGCTGCTGCCGGAACTTGATGCGAATGCGGACAGCCGATTCACAATTCGGGAACTTCGCGAATTGAAATCCCGTCTGACCCAATATGACGTGAACCAAGATGGGCAGATTGCGTTTACCGAATTGAAGCCGACGGTTCGCCTCTGTTTCGGACTGGGACCGATTGCTCATGCAGAACTGGCGACCGTACGTCGACCAACTTCGGTTTCAAAGCCGGCAACACCGGCTCCCGACTGGTTCGTCCGGATGGATCGAAATCAGGACGGCGATCTGACTCGCAGTGAATTCCCGGGAACTCAGGAACAGTTCTCCCGGCTCGATGCCGATGGTGATGGTCTCATGAGCGCGACGGAAGCCGGTCAGCCCCCACAGGCTGAGAAGGTCGAAACTGAAGAGTCCCCAACTGAAGAATCGCTGAACGAGATGTGACGACAGCCCGTTAATTACGGATTTCGCAATGATGAATCGAATCGATATGGCCACTGAACCCGTTGAAAATCACGACATTCGCAACAACCATCGCGGACAAACTCTCGAGCATGTCTCGGATGACGTCGCTGTGACGGTGGAGCGAATGCACGAGCAGATGCAGGAGCTCAAGCGGCAATTGGCGGGCGTCATCGTTGGCCAGGAGGAGGTCTCCGAACAGCTCCTGATCGGTTTGCTCTGTCGCGGACACTGCATTCTTCAGGGAATGCCGGGACTGGCCAAGACGATGCTCGTGTCAACGTTATCGTCGTTGATTCATATGTCGTTTCGCCGTGTGCAGTTCACGCCCGATCTCATGCCGGGAGATATCACCGGGACCGAGATTCTCGAAGAAGATCACACCACCGGCAAACGTGTGTTTCGCTTCGTCGAAGGTCCGTTGTTCGCCAACGTGATTCTGGCTGACGAGATTAACCGGACCCCTCCCAAGACTCAGAGTGCGTTGCTTGAAGCGATGCAGGAACGCCAGTTGACTGTTTGCGGCAAGACCTACGAGTTGCCGTCGCCGTTCTTCGTTCTCGCCACGCAGAATCCTGTCGAAACGGAGGGGACTTACCCACTGCCCGAAGCGCAGCTCGACCGGTTTTTATTGAAGATTCACGTGAAGTATCCCGACCGGGCTCAGGAACTCGAGATCGCGAAACGGCAGACAACCGATTACACCTTCGAAACGGCCAGAGTTCTCAGTGTCGACGACCTGCTTGAAATGCAGTCGCTGGTACGTGGCGTCGTCGTTGCCGATCACGTTTATGAAGCTGCCCTCGATCTTGTGCGGAGCACCCGCCCCGAAGAAGAGGCGATGCCAGCCGAACTGAAAACAATGGTTCAATGGGGAGCCGGTCCGCGTGCCACAATTGCTCTGTTGATGGCGGCCAAGGCTCGGGCACTGCTCAACCGTCGCTTTCATGCCACGATCGCGGATCTGAAAGCGGTCGCTCTGCCGGTGCTGCGACATCGCATCATTCTCAGTTTCAATGCCGAAGCAGCCGGGGTCGACGCTGATCGTGTCCTCGATCAGCTCGTCGAAGCGACCTCCTCGCTGCAGGGAAAAGTCTGATCCCGATTCTCTTTCAATTGCTCACTTCATGATTTCCTTTCTGAAATCGACATTCCGAAAGCCCCAGCCTCTTCAGCGAGAGAGCGAAGCCCCACGAGCCTTGCTCGATGCCGAGGTAATGAACCAGATCGGCCATCTGGAACTGTTGTCTCGAACCGTGGTCGACGGCCTGCTGGCGGGGAAGCATCGGTCTTCGACGCGAGGCGGCTGCTGCGAGTTCGCCGAGCATCGTCAGTATGCTCCCGGAGACGAGATTCGTCAGATCGACTGGCAGGTTTATGCGCGCAACGACCGCTACTTCATTCGGCAGTTTGAAGAAGAGACGAATCTGCACGGCATTCTTGCGCTCGACACGAGCGGCTCGATGCGTTTCGGGCTTTCTACACCGGCCAAACTCGATTACGCCAAACAGCTCGCTGCCTGTCTGGGAAGACTACTTCTCAAGCAGCGTGATGCGGTCGGAGCAGCGATCCTGAACGATCAGCATCCGTATTTCGTCCCGCCGCGTCAGCATGCGGCTCATCTCCAGGCGTTGCTCAGCGGATTACAGGCGGCTCAAGCTTCCGACGGTGGCGATCTTGGTTTGCAGATTCGAGGCAGTCTCCCGCGGTTCAAACGGCGGGGCCTGTTCATACTGTGTTCCGACTGCTTCACCGATCTCGATGAACTGACCGGGGCGTTACGGGTGGTTCGTTCCCGGGGGCACGATGTCGTTGTCCTGCAGGTGCTGGCTCCGGAAGAAGTTCATTTTGACTTTCGGCACTGGTCATCCTTCCGCTCGCTGGAGTCATCCGGACAGACCATGCATCTCGATCCCGCCGCGATCCGAAGTGCGTATCTGAAACGGTTTCAGGCGTTTTTGACCGATCTGGAAGAACGTGTCGTTGGGCTGGGCGGAGATTATCTGAGAATCACGACCGATCAGAATCTGGCCGATGTGCTCGGCTGGTTCCTGCGGATGCGGATGGCGCGAAGCAAACGACGATCCTGAAGGAATTGACGTGAGTTTTCTGGGACTGGCATTTCTGTTCGCACTGCCGCTGGCTGCGCTGCCGGTGGTGCTGCATCTGTTCGATCGACGACGGAATGTCGTGATCGAATGGGGAGCGATGCAGTTTCTGCAGGAAGCCGCCGCGGAGAAAACCTCCGCCCGCAAGCTCAAGCAATGGCTCCTCGTGCTGCTGCGAGTGCTGACGTTGATCGTGCTCATCCTGGCGCTGGCCCGTCCGATGCTTCCGGGGCAGTGGTTCGGGCAATCCGTTCGTAATGAACTGGTTGTCCTGCTCGACAACTCGCTTTCGATGTCGCGGAAAGCCGAAGAAGAATCTCTGTTTCAACAGGCGGTTCAGGAAGCGGAGAAAGCGATCGCTGCTCAGGCCGAGGGGGACTATGTGCGGGTGATGCTCACTTCGCCATACCCCGTCTGGCTCACGACCGAACCGATTCGGCTCGATCAGTCGTCTCGCAGCATGTTGGCCGATCTGTTAGCCGAACAGAGTCCCTCCGCCGGACAGAGTGACCATCTCGCCGCGATGTTCTCCGCAATTCAGGCTCCGATCGAACAGGGACAGCAGCATCGTCGAATTGTGCTCTATTCCGACTCGCAGGCAGCCGACTGGCAGAGTGTGAGCGAGGATTCCTGGGAGGATCTTCAGGCGGCCTGGCAGGAGACTTCGATCCCTCTCGAGTTCGAACAGGTCGGTCTTGCAACCGAGTCTTTGCAGAGTTCGAACGTCGCCATCGATCGATTGCAGGTACAGCGATTCGTTGTCGGCGAGAACGATACCGTCCCCATGGTCGCACAATTGCAAAACTACAGTGACTCGACGACCGAGCCGACGCAGATCAGCTGGCTGTTGAATGGGGAAACGGTTTACGAAGAAGAAATTCCCTCTCTGGCGGGACAGGCTTCTTACGATGCCCTGTTTCGTCACACGTTTTCCGAAGTCGGTCAGTATGTCGTCACCTGTCGCGTTGCCGGCAGTGATTCCCTTGCCGCCGACGACGAAAACTCGGCCGTGATTCAGGTTGTCCGCCAAGTTCCGATTCTCGTCGTCGATGAGCAGCAGGAGTTTGCCGAACTGCAGCAGGAAGCCTACTTCGTGCAGGCGGCTCTCGGCTGGAAGTATGGCGAACCGCTGCAACAGCATACGGTTTATACGCCGCGAGTGGTTGCGTCCGGGGAATTGCCTGAGCTCAATCTCAATGAATTTCATGCCGTCGTGATACCGAGTTTCCATAAGCTCGATGTCGAAACGGTTCGTCAACTCGAAACATTCGTGGCGGCCGGCGGTGGGTTGTGGGTCGGCCTGGGGCCTCGAGCGGAGATCGATCAGTTCAACAACTACCTGCATGCCGACGGCTACGGGCTGGCTCCGCTGCCGATTCAGCAGCTCAAGCTGGCCGACATCGCTGCCCCCGACGACTCCGATCGAGCAGCCGCCCTGCGGATTCGTCTCGATTCCGATGACCATCCGGCGACGCGAACGTTCGTGAGACAGGAACTCGATCTCAGCGATATCCTGATCGATCAGTACTTCCAGTTCGAATCGACCGCCCTGACGGATACCTCCTCCGTTCTGTTCGCTCTCAACAGCGGTCAACCGATGATGGTGGAACGATTTTATGGGCAGGGGCGGGTTGTGGTGCAGAGTGTTCCCCTGCATCTGCAGTGGAGTTCTCTGGCCCGGTCTCAGTCGTTTGTGGTCCTGGTGCAGGACATGCTGGGATATCTTTCGGAGCCGAAGTCGAGTCGATTCAATCTGCAGCCCGGCGAGCCAATTGCATACAAGCTGCCCGATGCCGAAGTTCTCAATGCGACTCTCGAAACTCCGCTGGGCGATGAGATCTCACTTTCTGCCGAGCCTTGGGGAGACGGCGTTCAGTTTCGCAGCAGCCGAACCGCATTGCCGGGCGAGTACCTCTTGCAAACCGGTTTGTCCCAGGGGCCGATGCCATTTCTCGTCAATCGGCATCCATCCGAGTCGAATCTGGAATCCATCAGCTCCGAACAGCTCGGGCGGCTTCAGGATCTGAACACGCTGCCGCAGCAGATTGTCGAAACCCAGGCAGTTCAACCCGGTCAGCAGACGCCGATGTGGTCGGTCCTGTTTCTGGCGATGATCGCACTATTGAGCGGCGAGCTGATCCTGTCCGGCATGATGTCCAGAGAACGCTTCGGGACTACGTCGGCTGAACCGACCGGTGATGCACCACTCCCGCCGCTGAATCAACCGGTTTCCTCGAGTTCAAACATCCGCCCGCAATCGACAGCGGCGCCCGAACGTGATCTCGTAAGTAGTCAGACGACCTGAAAGTCTTCTTGAACATGAACCAGAACGTGGAATACCTGTCGCTGGAAGGACCGTTCAGTCTCGGACTGACCGTGCTGATGGTCCTGTTGCTGATCGGGCTGTTTGCCTGGTCGCTCTGGCGGGAGCGATACGTTTTGGGAACGAAGCTGACCTCGCTGTTCTTCGCGTTGAGAATGGTCGTGCTGGCGACCGTGGTCTGGATGCTGCTGGCACCGACGAGCGTTCAGATCAGCACGACGACAACGCCGAAACAGGTCACGCTGGCCGTCGACTCGAGCCTGAGTATGTCGCTGGTCGATCTCCCCGGAAGAGCCGATCAGCCACGCTGGCAACTTGCGTCCCGTCATGCCGATTCAACATCAGCGCTCGAAGCGGTTGATGCCGCAGTGGCCGCGACGGGACAGGCGTCGCTCGAACTGGAAGCGGCCGTCGATGCCTTGCGTTCTCATCGCTCTGAAGCCGATGTCCATCGGCTATTGCAGCGAGCCGGCAATTCTCTTGCGACTGTGGTCGACAAGCTCGATCTCCTCAGCGGCGAGCCGCTCTCCGAGGAGCTTCACCGTCGTGTGCTAAAAGAACGATCGGCATTAACGTCGGGGCAGTTTGCCAGCTTTGAAGAACTGCTTGTCGCGATTCGTAAAGGACGAACGCCGAAGGAGCAGAGCTGGCGGGAGAGTTTAACCGATCTTCAGTTTGAACTCGTCCAGCGCCACGCTCAACTGCAGCAGCTTGCCACGGTCGTTTCCGAGCAGGCGGCCCCAGTCGTCACTGGCGATGCAACGGCTCCGCGTTCCCGGTATCAGTACGCGATGGCCTGCCTGGACCAGCTGCGTGAGCAGGTCCTGGTTCACCTTGGCGATACTGTCGACGTGCAGTTTGCCTTGTTCGACGAGACAGTCTCCCCGTTACGAAGCGAGGAGATTGAGCAGAAAGCGAAAGTCGACGCGTCCTTACAATCGAATGTTTCGGAAGCGAGCACGAATCTGACGTTTGCCCTGGAAGAGCTCATGCGCATTCCGGCCGAACGGGCCTCTGCGGCAATGTTTCTGCTCAGCGATGTCGCTCACAATGAGCCGGGGACCGATCCTCCGGGGGACGTGGTGCAGCGGACTCATTCGATGCCCATCTACGTTGTGCCGATCGGCAATACGAACCGTGTCCGTGACCTGGCCGTGCAGAATGTGAGTGCTCCCAAGGTGGCGATGCGAAATGACGATGTCGTCATCGAAGTGAATCTGGAAGGCTACGAGCTGGCCGGCGAGAAGTGTCTGGTCGAATTGCTGCAGGACGGGACGGCTCTCGATTTCAGAGAGATTTCGCTCGACAGCGATTTTGTGAGCAGGATCATCCGGTTCGAGCGTCAGCTCTCAGAAATTGGAAATCAGACCTTCCAGATCGCCGTCACACCGCTCGAAGCGGAGGCGACTGAAGAGAACAACTACGCCGAGTTCGACGTGAATGTAACCCGCAATGAACTTAAGGTGCTGCTGGCTGATGAAATGCCCCGCTGGGAGTATCGCTACTTGACGCAGCTGTTCCGCCGGGATGCGAAAATCGAATGCGACGAACTGCTGTTCCATCCTCGAGTCATCGCGACGGGCCGTCGAGCGGAGACGCAGGCACTGCCGACGACCGCCGAACAATGGGATCAGTACGACGTCGTCATTCTAGGGGATCTGAGTCCCGAGCATTTTCCGCGGGCTGCCCAACAATCACTGCATGAGTACTCCACACAGCGTGGAGGCACGGTCATCATCATTGCCGGCCAGAACGCGATGCCGGACCAGTATCAACGGCAACCGCTCGTCGAATGGCTTCCGGTGACCAGGGGGGCGGCTCGGTCTCCATCGGAAGTGGATCTTGCATTTCAGCTGACTCGGGAAGGGGAGGACCACGCTGCCCTGATGATTGGGGAATCGACTCAGCAGACGAAACTCGCCTGGGAGTTCGTGAATCAGTTCGCACCATTGCACGATCTGTCTGCCTGGTGTGTTCCCAAGCCATCGGCACACACGCTGATTGCCGCCGTACAGCGAGGAAAAGAACCGCAGACCGGCGAAATCCATGATGCCTTCCTCGTCTGGCAGCCATTCGGCCGTGGGCGGATCATCTATCTGGCCGGGCCGGAAACGTATCGTCTTCGCTTCCTGCGAGGTGACCAGTTGCATTACCGCTTCTGGGGACAGCTGATGCGCTGGGCGATCGCCTCTGAGATGACGGTCGGCTCCGAGTTCATTCGGATCGCGACCGAGAAGTCTCGCTATTCGCCCGACGAAACGGTCTATGCCACCGTCGAGCTGCAGGATGCCGAAGGACGCCCCGTCCTTTCCGAAGAGTTGTCGCTGCAGTTGACGTCGAGGACTTTGGAGCGGACCGTCCCGTTGCAGCCGGTCGAAGGCATTCCCGGCGAGTATCAGGCGGAGATCCTGCCTCTTCCCACGGGAGTTTATCAAATCGAACCCCGGGGGACGGAAATCGAACCGCTGCTCGCAATGGGTGATGCGGAATCCCAGGCAAGTTTTACCGTGCTCGCCGAACGCCCGCTGGAACTTGCCGATACTCGGACCAATCGAGGATTGGCAACTCAACTGGCCGAGGTCTCAAACGGTCTGGTCATTCCGCCGACGGCGATTGGAACGATTTTGAACCTGCTTGATCTTGAGCCAGTCGTCACCGAGCAGACCCAGCGGGTTCCGCTGTGGCAGCGGTGGAGTTACCTGTGGTTGATTGTCTGTTGTCTCGGCGTCGAATGGAGCTGTCGCAAATGGTACGGACTCTCCTGAACTTCTACTGTCTCTGTTGAACAGGACGTGATCCATGTCCCAAATCGTTGAGCCTCGAGCATTACCGTCGGTGATTGAACGTTCGCTGAACGCAATCCGCTGGCGTTCGGTGACGATTGCGCTGGTCGAGTCGCTGGCGATTGGACTGGCTGTTCTCGTGGCCGCGGCTGTTGTCTCGATGGCGATCGACTGGGCATTCACACTTTCTGATACACGGTGGCGGATCGCACTGACGGCGCTCTCGTTTGCAGGTGGGCTGGCGGCGTTCTGCTATCACCTCGTGCCTCGTTTGCGACAGGCCCTGCGCCACCGGGCTGTCGCCTCACGCGTCGATCAACACGTGCCTCAGCTGGAAGAACGGTGGTCCACTGTGGTGGAGATGCAGTCGGCGAACGGGCATCGTCCCAGGGCACTGCAGCGGCAGATGTTTTCACAAGTCGTTAACGAAGCGGTGGCGCTTGCTGGTCTTGTCGATCCACGACAGATCAGCCGTTCTCGCACGTTGAAATCTGCACTGCTCGCATTTGTAGCGGTTTTCGTTGTTCTAGCTCTGTTCCTCTCGCTGAACTGGGGCCAGACCTCGATTCTTCTTCAGCGGTTCCTGTTTCCGACCACCCATTTGACGGCCACACAACTGATGTTCGATGGGGTAGTCTCGCCCTTGCCGCGAGGAGAGATCACAGAGCTTCGCTTTCTGCAGTCTGGTCTGCTGAGAAACCGGGGAGTGCTGTTCGTCGAGTTTGAATCGGGGAAAAGCGATCAGCTGAGGCTGCACGCCGACACCGAGCAGGCGGCTCTTTTCTCTCATGAGATTCGGGCATCTGAACCGTTTCGCTATCGGTTGGAAGCAGGTGATGCAGCGACCGACTGGCAGCGGATCGCTGTGATCGATGCCCCGGAGTTCGGAGAGGTCGAGTTGACCGTGCTTGCTCCGGATTACGCAAATCAGAACCCGTCGACCAAGTCGGTCCTGCCTCGGCATCTGTCTGTCCTTCAGGGCAGCCGAGTGAAGCTGCGCATGCGTCCTACGATGCCGCTGCGGTCTTTTGAGCTCGGACTGACACTATCGCCGGATCGCCCCGATGGACTTGGCAAAACGCTCTTTCTGGAGCCGAGTGAGACCGGCTGGTATTCGTTTGAAACGCAGCTCATTGAGGATCTCAAACTCACACCGGTAATGACGAGCCGCGACGGACTGACCAACGAGTTGACCCGCTCCTGCCATTTGCACGTCCTCATCGACAAGCTTCCGGTCGCCCGCGTGGTTGGCAAGAGCAAAGAGCAGGCCGTCGCGAAGGACGACACACTCGAATTTCGAGTCGAGGCTCACGATGATTTCGGCGTCGAGGATGCCGAGCTGGTCGTCTATTCTGAATCCGAGAAGGACGAGCAGGGGAACCCGAAAGTTCTGGCCCGGAAGAAGATCGAGCTGGGCGATCAGAAAGGGAGTAAGTCGGTTTCGGCGGATGTCTCGTTTGACCTGAAAACGCTCGATCTGGAAATCGGAGAGAACATCAGCTACGCCGTTCGAGTTTCCGACAATCGCGTCCTCGAACTCGATCCGGACCGGGTCAGTCGGAGCGATACAGGCTTCGAACCGCTGGTCGACCAAAGCGCGCAGAATGATCCCGTCGATCCGTCCGCGAACGAATCAACCGGGGAGGCCAAACAGCCTGATGGAAACGAAACGGGAAAAGGGAAACGGGATCAGAAATCGACTGGCCCCGCGATGGACGATGCCCTGGCTGCCGAGATGCTTGCCTCCGCTCAACCGCTCACTCCTCACAATCCAGCCGAAAAGGATCTGAACTCCCGACGTTCCGTGGAGAAGCCGGACAAATCGGCAACCGCGGATCGAGGCCCAAGTCGAGATTCCACGATTGCTCCGCCCTCCGAAATGAAACCGGAAGGACCAGTGGAGTCTTCATCAAAAGACCCGGCTAATGCTTCTGAAAGTGAGATGAACGCGAGCGAAACGACATCGGATGCGGGGGGCGAAAAGGATCGCAACATCGGGAAGTCCGAGGACGGGAAGCCGGCGTCTGATGGCAAAATGCCCGAGCGTGAGGGCGTCGAAGACGCTGCATCGATCAGAGAGCGGAGAGAAGGTGAGAAGAAGAACGGCGGGAGCCCGTCAGAGGGGAAGAAGCAGGACTCGTCATCTGAGAAGTCGAAAAAACAGGCGAAGCAATCTGGTTCCGGAAAAGCCGATTCGGGACGTCCGCCGGTCGATGTGAACTTCAACAATCCACTGGCACAGCAGTCGGAGTCGAGACGACTCAAGCTGCGGATTGCAGAACGGCTGGCCGAGGTTGTTCGGTCGGACGAAACTTCTGATGAGAATCTGAGTATCCGGGAGTGGATTGTCGAGCTCGAAGAGCGGCTCGAGGCGATCGAAGCCGGAATGCGGCTGCTCGTTGAACATCAGCTGCGGGACGCCGATCGTCCGGAACAGATGCGACGGCTCGATGAAGACTTTGCCTCAATCGAGACCGATGTCGCTCAGTTACGCGAAGAGACCCGCGACAATCGATTCGCTTTTGTCGGGCTGCAGATGATGGAAATCTCGCGGATGCATGTCACCCCCGCGCGTGATTTTCTATTCCGGGCCGGGCGTCAACCGGAGTCGACAGATTCGATGTTGCATCGGTCTGCTCATCACGTCACTCGCGCCCGGGAACGACTGCAGGCCCTGCTCAAACGGTACGACAAAGCCGAGCAGGAGAGAAAGACCGCGAAGGCTCTTGAGGAAGGTGTCACCCTTTACGAAGTTTACGTCGAGAAAGCTCATCATTTGATGCGGGAAGCGGTCCAGAATCGCAACCCGCTGCAGCGGAAGATGGCCATCATCGAGGTCGACCGGGCGTATCTCGAACGGTACGCCGAAGTGCAACGGTTAAGGAGGGAGATGTTCCGCGAGTTTTCTCAACTGCTCGCTGACGATCCCCGGTTGCTGTCCCGATTCCTCGGCTCCATCCAACGGCGACGGGCTTCACTTCGGAATCAATTGAGCGAACTGCACGAGCGACAGGAAGAGATCTACAGTGAACTGAGCGGCTGGAACGGGATCGAGCCCGAGCAGCAGAACGATCTCTGGACCGTGATTCTCGAATTGCGGCTGTATGCGATCGACACGTTGACGAAAGAGGTCTCGCACTTCACCGAACGCTCCAAGAGCCAGTTGCCCCTCATTCTCGAAAAGTCACACGGCATGGAGGCCGCCCTGATTGAGCGAATTGAAGAGCTTGAAACCCTGTCCCGTGTGATTGAGAAGGATCTACAGAGCTGGCTGGCTTCTGGCGACGATGAGATGGTTGCGACGTTGCGACAGCAGTCTGAGCGGATGTCTCTGATCGCCGGGCAGATTGAAGTCGGACTGGACCGACTCGGTTTCGAGTATGAATCAGCCGAGGAAGTGAGCGACTACATCGGCAACCGCCGCGTCGAATTGCAGGCGGTCAAAGATTTGATCGCCAACTGGGAACAGATGATGGAGGCGATCGGCGAGCGTCGGTATGGAGATCTCGTCAACCGCGATCAGATGCGACTCACGATTGAGACCGAGGAACTGCGTACCAGTCTGCTCGAGATCGAAGAGGACCTTCGAGCGGAGTTTCAACGGGAACAAGAGCTGGAAGTGCCGCAGGAGATTATCGACCTGATCCACAAGCTGCAGCATCAGATGGAGGCGATCACGCTTCATCAGCAGTCAAGTACGTTCAGCTTCAGCAGTCAGCAACTTCCCGAAGCCGAAGCTCGGGTGATGAGGGCACTTGATGCTTTCGAGGATGCCGAGGAAACCTTCGATCAGATTCGCCGGACGGTCGTGCAGATTCTGGACGAACAGGACGTCCGGGATCCGAACATTGCAGATCTGGAGGATCCCACGCTCGATCGATTTCTGGCTCAGCTCGAACGCGAGCCGGGGATCGACGCACTGCTCGGAATTCCCGATCGGCCCCGCAACCTGCGGGAACTGGCCGATCTTTATTCGAACCGTGGAGCGGCGACGAGAGAGTTGGATGATGCCAATGAGGAAGCACTTGCTCGAGCCGAAAAACTGAAGGCGATGCCGCCGCCACAGCCAGGGCGACCGCGAGAGAAGCGGAACGAAGATCAGACCGAGTTCGATGAAGATATGCAACAGGCTCGGGAGCGGATGCAGGAGATGCTTCGTGAGTCGATGAAGGATCTCGATGAGCAGCTCAAGGATGAATCACTTAATAATCAGCAAAGAGAACGGCTGCAGCGACTCAAGGAAGAGCTCGCCCGTATTGAGGAACAAAACCGGCAGAATGTGAACGAAGCCGCCCGCTGGCAGCAGTTTGCCGAAGCCGATCAGATTCAGGAATCGATTCGTGCCATGGCACGAGGAGAAATGGTCCCCGATGAACAATGGAACCGGGTCCTCTCAACACTGGGGGAAGGGCTGTGGCAAATGAAGGGGGACCAGCCTCCGGAGGAGTATCGCAAATCGATCGAACAGTATCAGGACGTCCTGCAGCAACTGTCCCGAACGATGCAGGGAGACGACGAATGAGAGCATTGAAGCCCCTGAGACTAAGCACAGTCTATGGAGTTCTCGCCGTTCTTTCTGGACTCGCCCCGGCAGCCGTGCAAGGGCAGGAGAAATCGAATCCGTACATGACGGCGACGACCCAGCTCAGCGATGCCTTGCCGCCGCAGGAATGGTCGCGGATTGAATCAGCCGTCGATTCCGGGCTCGAATGGCTGGCCAGCCAGCAGGCTGAAGATGGTCGCTTCCCAAGTTCGGAGAATGCTCAGCCGGCGGTGACATCGCTGGCGATTATGGCATTTCTGTCGAGAGGACACATTCCCGATCAGGGGCCCTACGGGCGGCACATTTCCAAAGCGATCGACTTCACACTCTCGACCCAATCTCGTCGTGGTTATTTCTCGCTGCTGCCGGTCGTTCCTCCGAGTCATCATCTCAATCCTGCCCAAACGGTCCACTACAACCATGCCATCACTGGATTGATGCTCGGCGAAGTTTACGGAATGACGACCGGCGAACAGTCGCGGCGTGTGGAAGCGGCGCTGGCGAAGGCGCTGCTCTATCATCGAGAGGTACAGACCTGGCAGAAAGGATCGGCTTCCGATCATGGCGGGTGGAGATATGGCTATCCCGAAGGGCCGAATGCCAGTGCCGACATGTCGGTGACTGGATGGGCGCTGATGTTTCTTCGCTCAGCCCGCAACGCGGAGTTCAATATCCCCAAGCTGTACTTCGATGAAGGACTCGATTTCGTTCAGCGATGTTACGAAGACGACGTTACCCAGCATGAAAAGGGGGTTTTCCGTTACCGTCCGCATCAGTCCGATCCGAACGGAAATCCGCAGATCACGCTGGCCAACACTTCTTCGGCAACACTGACTCTCATCCTCGGCGGCCGGCAGGATCATCCGGGAGTCGTCGACTCGATTCGATGGCTGCGGAGCAGGGAATATCCCCGTTTCTTTGAGAACGGCTACTTCTACCTGTCGACCTACTACACGTCCCAGGCTGTCGCTCAGGTCGGTGGAGATACCTGGAATCAGCTCTTCCCGCAAGTCGCTCGCAATTTGCTCGAAGTGCAAACGTCCGAAGGAGACTGGAAGCCGGGTATCGGAAAAGAGGAACTGTTCGGAGAATGTTACTCGACTTCGCTGGCGGTGCTGGCGTTGACCCCTGCCTATCAATTGCTTCCCATCTATCAGCGATAATGATGATCAATAGCGTTCGCTTTGTAATCAGTCTTCTGTTGCCGGCCCTTCTGTTTCTCGGAACAGGGGGAGAAGCCGGCACGTTGCTGGCTGCAGAAGAGATTTCTTCGCCCGTCAACTCTTTGCTTCTGGGAAACGAAATTCTCACGCAGGACGTCGAGAGCATCTATGCGGACGCTCTCACCCGAGAAGGGGACGATCGTTTTCAGTTCCTGCGGGCCTGGGTTCTTCCAACTGCGTTTCCGAACGTTGTTCGTATGGAAGCCTTTCGCGGACCTCAACTCGCCGCAAACGAAGATCGTTCAACGGCTTCGTTTCTCGACCGCCTCCATTCTCCGGCGATGTTGCTGGTGCAGTCAGCCGTCGAAACCGATCGTTTGCCGGAACTTCTTCAGTCATTGGAGACGATCCAACCCTCCGATCCCCGTCAGGCGATCGATGCTCATTCCTTCCGTGGGTTGCTCGCGATTGAACAGCGGCGGCTTGATGATCTTATGGACTCGCTGGCGGCAATCGATGCTCTTCGGGCCGAACTGACCACCGACGATATTCCCTGGGCAGAGCTAAGTCTGGTGGCGAGAGCCATTCAGGTGAAAGAAGTTCGAACCGATGTCATGGGGCATATCGGAGTAGTGCAGCAGTTGAGTAACAGGAAGGAACTCAACTGGAGCACACGGCCAGATCGGGTTCGCTATCGTTCGTTTTTTGATTCGATTGCCGGTGAAGCCCGAGCGATCGAAGCGGGGCATCGTTCGGAGAAGATGCCGGAGTGGACCGCTGTGCGACACGAAACCCGGCAGAAGAAAGCCGCGGAACTCCCGGCGACTCACTGGCGGTTCGACGGTCGCGAGGTTCATATCGAGCAGGGGCGTCGGATGGATCTGCTCTATTTTCAGTCGCCCCTCACGGGGAACTATCAGGTGCAGTGTGAAGTCGTTGCACCAAATTATCGCGATACCGCGATTCTGGTGGCCGGATATTGGAGCAGCGCCAGTCGCAACAGCTATCGCTCCGGCAACCCGACGCGACTGGTTAACACTACATCAAACGATCCCGTTCTGCCCAAGTTGAACGACTGGATGCGATTTCGCGTGAACGTCGAAGATGGACTTGCCACGACGTATTGGAACGAACGCAATATGGCTGAGCGGTCGGCAAACGAACAGACTGACCCCTGGATTGCCGTCCGTTCCTACAACGGGATTCTCGGCGGAGTCCGCAATGTTCGTATCACCGGCGACCCGCAGATTCCTGCCACGATCCCTTTGCTGCCCGATCTCGAGTCCGGCTGCTGGTTCAGTGTTTACGATCAAACGGTTGGTACTCACAGCGACTGGCAGTTGCCGAGAACGGTCGAAGACGGGGACGAGATCGTCTCACCCCGCAAGCCGGATCAGATCGGGATGTGGCGCGAGAACCTGCTCCGCTACCATCGCCCGGTTCTGGAGGCCGGAACGATTCGCTACGAGTTCTTCTATTCTCCGGATGAGTATCACGTTCATCCCGCACTCGGCTCCCGGTCGTGGCTGCTCACTCCTGAAGGAGTCGTCGAACATGCTTTAACCGGGTTGTCTTCTTCCGGAAACCAGCAGGGGTCGCGGAATCGGACGATCGTGCCTGAGTCTCAGTTACAGCCGACCCTTTCCTTCCGGGAGAACGGCTGGAATCAACTGGAGTTACAGGTCGAAGCAGGGCAGCTCACGCTAAGCCTGAACGGGTCGGAGGTCTACCAGTGTGGAGCAACGACCGGCCCCGATCAGTTTTTCGGCTTGTTTCACTATACCGATCAATCGACGGCGCGAGTACGGAATCTGTCGTGGACCGGGAGCTGGCCCCGTGAACTTCCCCTGGTCGAGAAGCAAACTCTGGCCTGGAGACCACACGAGTCACTCGACAATCTCGATGAGTTTCAGGAAGAAGTGCGTTTCGATTTTCGGAATGTCGGCTCATTTGACAAACGCCTCAAGATCGGAAGGCACTCTGGCCACGAAGGACTTGAGATCGTACCCGGCCGGGGCGTAATGATGACGCCCAAAGTCCAGGAGGCCTGGACCAACAGCTATCTGGAAACGACGTCCCTCCTCTTTGGCGACTTCGATGTCGAACTCGACTACGAAGACCTCGTTACCGTTCACGGGGGCCGCGGAGGACTCGGGATCGAACTCTGGATTCTAGACCAGTCTGGCACACGAGTGTCCTGTTCGCGGCTCGATCGTGGTGTGGACGAACAGATCGCGTCATCAGGAATCGCGATTCCTTTGCCGGAAGGGAAGACGCATTACGGCGGAACGAACATTACCGATGAATGTGTGGCGGGAACACTGAAGCTGGTTCGACGAGGGGCCACGGTGCACAGTCTGATTGCGCCCGCAGGATCGGAATGGTTCACCTATATCGGAAGTCAGGAACTTCCCAACGACTTCTCAGGCGTGCGGTTTCAATGGCGGACGCCCAATATGAACAATGGCCAGGTGAGTGTGATCGTGAGTGATGTCAGGATCCGTTCCAACTCGGAGGCGATCAGTCAGAAACTCGATCCCCGCTTCTCGGCGTTAACTGGATACGCCGCCAGTTATCTCTTCTCGACAATGGGAAAATTTGGTGCTCCGGCTGATCGCATCTTTACTGCAACGAGTGACCAGCAAGAAAGGGGCTGGCGATTGGTGGCGAGCCTGAATGGGGAGTTCGACGCGGAGTTCAAACTCGCCGCGGCTGATCTTAAGCGAGAGTCGATAAGCTCAATCCAGTTCGGAGGGGCGGAGGATCAGTTACGAATTGGACTCGAAGCCAATCCTCAGCAGGGATACACCCTCAGTCTCCAACACGTTCGTTCCGGCGAATCGCAGACGCTCGCGTCCGCGGAACTTTCCGAGATTCCTCGCGGGCTGCGTCTGATCCGGATTCAGAAAACGTTGTTCGTCGCCTATACACAGCTCGGCTACTATCAGATTCTCGGGCAGACTCGATTGGATGATCGTCAGACCGAGCAGCTCGTGCTCTGGGATGCAGCCGAAGAGAACGCAGGGCGCTGGACCGGCTATACGATTCGCACGCCCCTTCGGCTTGAATAGTCGCCAGCGAATATTACGAACCTTCACTCGGATCACCCGAATATGCCCCGGTTATTCCTGTTCGTTCTATTGTTGATCTTACTCGCGGCCGAACTGTCGGTTCAGGCCGCCGAGACCACGCCTGAAGTCCAGGCACTGCAGTGGAACGTCTACCTGAAGAACTGGCAGCTTCTTGGGCCGCTGGCCAAACCCGATCAGACCGCTTCCGGGTTAGATGTCGAGTTTGTCGAGAATGAAGCGAATCTCCGGGCAGGGGATGCCTTCTTCTACAACTCGAAACTCTACGTCTGGCAGAAGACCGACTATCACGCGATTCCGATCCGCAACGCCTTCCGGACGTTCGGAGAGGAAGGCTACAACGCCGTCGCCTACGCCTTCACGCAGATTCAGTCTCCGCGTGAACAGAAAGCCGTTCTCTCCGTCGGATACGACGATCACTTTCGGGCCTGGTTGAACGGCGAGCCAGTTGGAAGTGGCGAAGACAATTCGGCTGCAGTGATCGACCAGAGTCTGCATGAAGTGACGTTCCGGGAGGGAACGAATTCACTGTTGATCAAGGTTGGCCAGAACGTGCGGGGCTGGGAGGTGCTGGCACGTCTGATTCCGCCGGGCCTGGACAAGCCGCTGCTGGTCGTTCGGGCGGAGAATTCTCCGAATCCTGCCAAGTTGCCACCGATCCGCGTTGAGTTTCTTGATCGTCAGCAGCAGGTCCAGGCCGTGCACCACACCAGTGGAGGCCGTCCCGGATCTCGGGTGGGCGGGCAGGGCGCGTACTATCCGTTGTATGCTCCCATGCCGTCACCCACGCCGGCCTTTGTTCGTTATGTTGTCGAAGGAGAAGGCTATGCTCCGACTCCCCAGATGGTCTCCTGGCAACAGGCCCGCAGTAAAGAAACCCGGATGCGATTGTTTTCCGACCGACCGCTGGAGCTGGTTGTTGTCGACGGCAAGTCTGGCCAGCCGCTGCAGAATGCCGAAGTCTGGATGAAAGACGAACGGCTGAAGGCGGACGCCGATTCTTCAGGCAGAATCGCGTTGCCAGACCTCGATCCGATCGATCACCAGTGCTGGGTAGTCGCCCGCGGCTATGCCGTCACCCGAGTGGCATTGAAATGGCCCCGCACAAAACAGCGTGTTGAGTTGCAGCCGGGAGGCAAGTCGCTGAAAGGGAGAGTCGTGGAGCCCTCCGGAGAACCTGTCGCCGGGGTGAAAATCACCTCGAATATTTCCGACGGGTACTCGCCCACTACGGTCACGAACGAGAAGGGCGAGTATGAACTGTATGGCCTTCCTCAGTCGTTGACATCTCTCCGCCCCGAGTTTGAAGCCCGTGAATACATTCCGTTTCCCAACAGGCAGGTGAATCTGCCCACAGCGGAAACGACCTACGATGCCGTGCTGCAGCCGGGGGCAACCATTCAGGGAGTCGTCACTCATCAGACGACCGGCCTGCCATTGGCCGGCGTGAAGCTGAGCTTCGGCGAAGATCGCTTCGGTTCGAACAATTCCATCGAAGCGACGACGGATGCTCAAGGGCGGTATACACTCTTCGGAGTTCCCGTAGGTGGATGTGTCGTTCACGCGATCAGTCCCGTGCATGCTCCGACCGTGAAGACGACATCTGCCCGGCTGGGGAAAACGACCTCGCTCGATTTCCAGCTGACTGAAGGAACGCCGGTCCAAGGGCGCGTCGTTGATGAGGAGGGGAAGCCGCTCTCGAATGTCTGGCTGGTGACCGATACCTGGAACAGTTACCGAATCTTCAATCGGCAGACGAGAACGAATGCGAACGGAGAGTTCACGCTGCCTCATATGCCGAACAGTCCGGCGGAAGTCGACATCCTCAAACAGGGCTACATCAGCATTCGGAATCATGTCTTCCGCGGAGGCGATACCGCGACCATCGAGATGAAGCCGGAAGTTGTCTATGAGGTCAAAATCACCGATGCATCCAATGGAGGTGTGATCCCGGGACTCAACATTTCGTACGGGCGGCTTTGGCCCGGCAATGCTCAATATCACTGGAGCAGCAGCGAATGGGAAACATCCCGCAACTACAATGCCGGGACAGGTGTCTTCACCGTAACGATCGACGAACCAAGCCAGGCTCAGATCGTCTACCGGTTTCGCGCACCCGGCTATCAGGAGCAAGAGTTTCAGTTGCCCTCAGAACACAAGACCTCTCAGAAAATTGAGATCGAACTTGAGAAGGCCGAAGTCTTTGCGGGCCGCATCGTCGACGCGGAATCGGAACGTCCCGTCGTTGGAGCCAAGGTTTGTCTGGTTACCCCTTCGGACACTTTCCGAGCCGACTATTACGTTAGCTATCATTCAGCCTGGCAGTACCTCGACAACGGTCAGTATACCGGAGTCGTGCAGACAACTGACAATCGAGGGGAGTTCCGTCTCACGCCACCAGCTCATCCGGAAACAGGACTGCTGATCGTACGACCGGATGGATCGTTTCACTTTGTGCCCCGGTTCCATTCGCTGTTCGAGGCCCATCGGGAGAGTAGCGAACCCTTGCAGATCCCGATGCCGGAACCTGCCTCATTGACCGGACAGATTCTGATTGGCGATGAGCCCCTTATCGGCGGGCAGGTCAAAGTTCACTGGGAGTACCCGGCTTCGTTTCCGTCGGACCTGCGGGAGATGTTTGGGGTCGGCGGCCAGGTCGAGACCGACGGCGAAGGACGCTTCAGTTTTCCGGTACTTGGTCCCGGCCGGTACGCCGTCCGCCGTGTCTTTACTCATGAGATGGGACGATACTCTACCTCGCAGTACCTCGACTCCACTCATGTTGAACTGGTCGCGGGGGAAAAGACCGAAGTCGTTCTCAATCGTCCTCCGGGAGTTACGGTTCCCGGACGAGCAGTCACGAAGGACGGCGAACCCCTCAGCCATTGTGTCATTACCGTGGCAGCGGCCAATGATCGCTACAAAACCGTCGAAATGGCTAACTCCGATGAGAACGGTGACTTCAAGATTCCACATCTGGCACCGGGACAATACCGCTTTCAGGCCACTCATTACGCCCCGGGCAGTTCGATGAGTACAGACTTCACCGGCATCTCCATGGTCAGTGTCGACTCGAAGACGATCCAAAAGCCAGCTCTCATCAGGTTGAACCCGGCGGCCCAGGTCGAAACGCAACGCGAACCGACTCGGGAGCTGTTGAATGGGACGCTGCCGCATGCCGTTGTACTCCCCGCCACGGAGACCGAATCGGCCTTTCGGCTAAGCGATTATCGAGGGAAAGTGGTCGTTTTCTGTTCGGCGTCTCGATGGACGTTCAACTCGAAGGAAGTCTTTGAGACGCTGAAGGCATTGGGCGAGATCCCCGACGTTTATCTGGTGACTCTCTATGCCGGCACTCGGGAGGACTTCGAATCCACAACCCGCCAGAACGACATTGAGCTTTCCGGGCGAGTCGTTTGCAGCGATGCCGAAGGGCATCATCCCGTGCTGTCGCATCTTCCCCTCGGACTCAACCACGCTCTTGTCATTGGCAGAGATGGCAAACTGGCCGGGGAAATTGTTCCGCTCAGTACGTTCAACGTCGCTTCGATCGCGACGATGGCGACAGAAGCTGACCAGCCTTCAACCTCGCGGCTGACACTCAAGATCGATGTTCCAAGCGGTCAGATGGGGCCGATCAATTGCGAACTGTCCCTTCAGGCGATCAATGCCGAGGGGAAGGAGATCGATGCAGCTGAGTACCGGATGAATGGCGAGACGCGGGAAGTCGACTGGGACTTTCTCAATCGCGATGTGACAAAGCTTCGGGCGACACTCACCGCTCCCGGGCTCGAACGGCAGGAACAGGAGCTGTCGAGGATCGCCACGGAGAACGAGATCACGTTTCGAGTCTCTGCTCCGAATCGAATTACCGGCTCTATCGACGCCGCGCAGGTCTCGACGTCGCTTGAAGGAATGCGGATTCGACTTTTCGGCTGGACGTCCCGGGGGCAACTTCCGCTGACCACCGATGCTCGAGTTAACGCCGCCGGTGAGTTCGAGATTCCTTGCTATCCAGGCTCCCATTATTTTTCTTTCGTCCCGTTCGAGAACGTGGTCGTTTCTGAAGGATCTCTCTCCGTGACGGTTCCGGAAGAAAGTAATCCGGGACCACAGCTGTTGACAGCCGTGCCAGCCGTCGACGTTGTCGTGCAGGTTCGCTCGGACGACGGGACTCCCGCGGTCGGCGCTTTCATTTTCAGTCAACCACAGGGAACCGAGTTGCAAACCGATGCCCAGGGGCGCGCCACGGTTTCGAACGTGCGTACGGACGGCGTCAGCGAGCTGTGGGCATGGCACAATGAACAGAGTGGTTCGATTACAATTGATCGGCCGACCGAGGGCGAAGTGTTCGAGATCACGATCGGTCAATCATCAAGTCGAGCTGTTTCGTCGGCCCAGGCAAGCGGACGAACTCTGCCGACCTTGAAAGTGGTCCCTCTTGATGGCGGACCGATCGAATGGCCGGACGATTCCCGGCGTCGGATCGTTGTGATCGGTGAAGTGTGGAGACTCGACACCCAGCGGAAGATTGCTCGTGCAAATGACCTGGCCGAAGAGCAGGGGCTTCCCCTCGAGATCCTGGGTACAGATCCTTCTCCCTATAGCCTTCTGAAATGGAGCGAGAACCAAGTAGACCACGGTGCAACAGCCTACTTTCTGGATGTCTCCCAACTTGAGAGTGACGATCACTGGGTGCTGTTCCCCGAAGCCCGCATCTTCCTGATCGATGAACAGCACCGGATTGCGGAGTCGATTCTGGACGAAGATCAACCCATCGATTCCCGATAATTTCTCTTCGGCAGGAGTCCGATTTCTTCGGCGACAAACGGGTTGTCGCTCCGGCCATGCTGGCCGATAATACAGTCAGGGAGGACGTTCCGACGACCCTCATTCGTCATCGAGATTCAAACGAGGAGACTCATCATGGAATCCTTCGCCATCATCGAAGTCGACAATGGTCTGACCGTCGCCAATGTTCATCCCGATCAATCGGCTGAAGATGCCGCTCGGGCTCAGGGAGGCATCGTGGTTGATCCGGGACCATTTCCGTCCTACGACGAAGCCTACGATGCGCTCTTGAACCTTCAGCTCACTGAAGAAGAACGCAAAGAGTAAATCGGTAGGAATCCCCCGTCCAATGAAGAGCAGTGAGGCAGGATGGGTGAGGCTCAATTTCAACGGCTCAATTCGCTTGATTCGTGAGCCGGCCTCATCCACTGTCCTGCTTCCTGTCTCTTCCGAGGATTCTTTCCCGCCAGATTAGTAATTCTGGCAAGGGGGAGCGATTCACTCTATTTGCCCACGTTGATTCGCCTCAGCAGATTCAAAATTCGCTGGCTGAAGGGCGTCAGTCGCGTGCGGTTGTATTGATCGCCGAGTTTACGGATCGCTTCGGCCTGCGTTGGATAGGGGTGAATGGCGCTGGCTATCTCGGAGAGGCCGATCTTTCCATTCATGGCGACTGTAATCTCAGAGATCATCTCGCCGGCGTGCGCAGCAACGATAGTTGCTCCCACAATCCGGTCGGTTCCTTTCCGTGTGAGAATCTTTACGAACCCTTCGGTTTCTCCTTCCAGAATCGCACGATCGACCCCGGTTAGATCCTGCCGGTAGACATCGACCGGAATTCCCCGGTTAGCTGCTTCGTGCTCATACATGCCGACGTGGGCCACCTCTGGTGAGGTGTAGGTGCACCACGGAACGTTCAGATTGCTCATCTTCTTGCGGCCAAACGGACCAACTGCGAAGAGTGCGTTCTGCAAGACGATTCGGGCCTGGAAGTCGGCCACATGGGTGAATTTGAATTTCGAGCATACATCTCCGGCTGCATAGATTCGCGGATTCGAAGTTTGCAGAAAATCATTCACGGAAATGCCGTTTGCATCGTACTCCACGCCGACCGCGTCCAGGTTCAGGTCGTCGACGTTCGCTGCACGCCCAGCCGCAACGAGGAGTTGGTCAACGAGCATCTCCTGTTCCTGCCCGTTGCGAGAATGCGTGATAGCGATGCCTTCGGTCGACTCGACAACCTTCAGTAACTGACTGTTCAACACGAGTTGAATACCATCCTCGGTGAACCGCTTCTCGATTACGTTCGCCGCCTCCGGATCCTCTTTGGAGAGAATTCGGTCTCCATGATCAAAGACCACGACCTCACTTCCCAGCTGACTGAACGCCTGGGCCATCTCGCTGCCAACGGGTCCACTGCCGATGACCCCGAGCCTGCGCGGCAGACCGGTCAAAGAGAACAGCGTTTCGTTCGTCAGGTACTGAACCGAGTCGAGTCCCGGGATGGGCGGGGCGGCTGCGCGTGCACCGGTGGTAATCACCGCCTTGCGATACTCCAGCGTTCGTGAACCGTGCGGGCTTTCGACGGAGACGGTGCTCTTCTCACCAAACTGGGCGGAGCCGAGATAGACGTCGACACCGAGTTCCTGGAAGCGGGCCGCTGAGTCGTGTGGACTGATCTGAGCTCGAAGCCGCCGCATTCGTTCCATCACCGCCTGAAAATCAACGAAGGGAAATTGTGGCAGCGTGATCCCGTAGTCGGTCGCCGATCTCAGATCGGCAGCGAGGCGTGACGAACGGATGATGGCTTTTGAAGGGACGCACCCGACGTTCAGGCAGTCGCCTCCCATCAGCTGTCGTTCCACCAGGGCGACTCGTGCTCCCAGCCCAGCCGCTGCAGCGGCTGTCACCAGCCCCGCGGTCCCGGCTCCAATGATCACCAGATGATACGGGCGAGCTGGCTGCGGATTCGTCCAGTCCGACGGGTGGACATGCTCAACGAGTTGACGATTGAACTCATCGTCGGGCAAGGGAGGTTCGAATTCGCTCATGGCACGGTCTATTTCAGGGAGAGAGAATCAGACATCGGTCAGCCGATCTGGCTTTTTGTTGGTCAGGAACCGGAAGAGATAGCGCACGACCAGCGGAAAGATTCCAAGGAGCACAAATGCCGTGACGATCTGCGCCAGCTGTGTCGGCGAGAAAATCGCCTGAACGCCTTCTTCAGCAAGAACGTCCAGTGAAGGCACGCTGGAACCGGCGTAAACGTAAACGACCGTTGCTGGCAACATTCCGAGCTGGCTGATCCACCAGAACGTCAACACGCCGATCGAGGTCAGGCCCATCACCGCATTGATGACGAAGAAGGGAACCGTCGGAATGAGTCGGAGCGTAAACAGAAAAAACGGACCGTCGCGATCCCACGCTTTGTTAAACCTCTCGAGTCGATCTCCGAAGCGACGTTGAAAGAGATCGTGGAACAGAAAACGACTTAAGAGGAACGCCAGCGTTGCTCCGGCGGCCGAAGCGAAGCTGACGAGCAGGACGCCGGGAAGGAGACCAAAGTACCAGCCGTAGGCGAGTGTCAACGCGGCGGCTCCCGGGATCGAGAGCCCGGTAATGATGACATAGAGAGCGAAAGCCGACGCGTAAACCAGCAGCGGTTGTTGTTGCTGGAACTGTCGCAACTGCGCCTCACGTCTGGCGAACGATTCCAGCGAGAGTTCATCGCCGAACATCCAGTAACTGGCAACTCCCGCGCAAAGGACGATCGCCAGTACGACGAGTCTTATCAGCAATCCTTTTGTGCGGTTCTCTTTCTCCAAGCTACTCGTTCCTCTGGCAGAACTGATCGGTCGACATCCCGATTCAATTTAGTTCAATTGAGCCGAATGACAATCGCTGGGCTGCTCGCGGAAGCGGAAACGAGGCGCAAAGCTGGTTGCCAGAGACAAAAAGAGCACCGCGGCCAAATTCGACCGCGATGCTGCTCACTCAACGATTTCGTCAATTCCCGAGTCGTTACTCGACCTGGCCCGGACCAGCCAGGTTGTTCGGATCGTTCGAGAAGACGTTGGCATTGGCCAGATCGGTCAGGCCGTTGCCATCGGTGTAGATTCCACCGCCGTTCAGGGCGATGTTGTCGATAACGTCCATGTTGCCGAAGATCCGGAGGTAACCGTCGTTATAGAACCCTCCGCCAAGTCCGTTGGTAATGTTGTCGGTCGCATTACCACCATCAATGCTGACAACCCCTCCGGTGCTCAGCGAGAGTCCACCGCCGCGACTGCCATTGAAGGCATCGTTTCGCAGGAAGTTGCTGTCAACGATATCGATAATGCCGCCGTTGTTATTGAACAGGCCACCACCGCCGCCAATCGTCAGCTCGCCAAACGCATTGTTGTCGTTGATGTTAGAATTGAAAATATCCATGACCGCGTTGGTCTGGTTCCAGATCCCTCCACCTTCGTTGGCGGCGTTGTTGTTGACGATGTTCGAGTTATCGATCAGCACTTCGCTGCCAGAGGTTCCGGTCACGTGGACGCCGCCACCGTTACCGGGGGCCGCGAATCCCACCGGACCGGCCAGGTTGTTCGACAGCGTGCTGCCAAGAATGTTCAGGCGACCGTCGACGATTTCAACACCGCCGCCAGCACGGTTGGCGGTGTTGCCATCGATCAGCGTGCCGCCGTTGAATGTCAAGGTGCCGTCCGTCGAGAATGCGGCTCCCCCGCTTCCGGCAACTCCATTGGCCACGTTCCCTGTGAGAGTGGCTCCGGTCACGACCGTCAGGCCGCCGTTATTAAAGATCGCTCCTCCGCCATCGTCGGCGCCGTCACCAGATGCGGTGTTGTTCGCCAGAACGGTTCCGTTCACGCGGAGGATGCTGCCGTCCTGATTCCAGAGACCACCTCCTTCGTTCGCGGCGGTGTTGCCACTGACGGTTCCTCCGTTCACACGGACCAGAGTTCCCGCAGTTCCGGTAACATGCAGACCACCACCGTTACCAGGAGCGGCAACGCCCGGCAGGCCGGCATCGTTGCTGTCGAGATTCACGTTGGTCAGGGTGACCCGTCCATCGACAACTTCAATTCCGCCGCCGGCTCGGTTGGCCTGGTTATCGACGATTGAAGAGTTCGAGACGTTGATCCGTCCCGCCGTCGAGAAGATTCCGCCCCCGCTACCCGCTGCACCGGATGCCAGGTTTGCAGACAGGGTCGCGTTGAGGACGTTGACCGTTCCTCCGTTGTTGAAGATTCCTCCCCCGCCGTCATCAACGCCACCACCCAGAGCGATGTTGCCGGATACGGTTGTCCCGTTGACCGTCAGAGTGCTGCCAGCCTGATTCCAGAGTCCGCCTCCTTCAAGGCTGGCGGTGTTGTCGTTGACAGTCCCTCCATCAAGCCGGACCGTACTGGTTCCCGTGATATGCAGGCCGCCACCGTTGCCCGGATTCGGAGCGCCCGGCAGGCCCGCGGCGTTGTTATCGAGATTGACGTTGGTCAGCCGAACGATACCTTCAACAACTTCAATTCCGCCCCCGGCTCGGTTCGCCTGATTGCCGATGATGGAAGTGTTCGAAACATTGACCCGTCCAGCTGCCGAGAAGATTCCCCCGCCGCTACCACTCAGGCCATCAGAGGTGTTGGCACTGATGGTGGCGTTAAGAATATTCAGCGTTCCGCCATTCGTGTAGATCCCGGCACCACCATCGTTCAGCAGATCGCCGGAAGCGGTGTTGTTGGAAATGAAGGTTCCGTTCACGGTGGTGGTCGCCAGTGCGTGGAACCAGAGTCCGCCCCCTTCCGTCGTGGCGATATTTCCGAGCACGGTCCCGCCGTCAATGCGAACATCTGTCGGGCCACCGACGAAGAGTCCACCCCCGGTTCCTGGTTCAGCCAGTCCCAGTGGACCGGCGATATTCATATCGAGATTGACGCCGTCCATTGTCAAGCGGCCGGCTTCGACCTGAACTCCGCCACCGGTGCGGTTAGAGACGTTGTTCGTAATCGCCCCGTCCGCGATGCTGACGTAGCCTCCCAGGCTGAGAAGTCCACCACCGCTCGCGGTCGTCCCGTCGGCAACGTTCATCGAAAGGTCGGTTCGAGTCAACGCCAGTCGACCACCCAGGTTGAAGATCCCGCCACCGCCGTCTTGCGGTCCGGGACCAGAAGCCACGTTCTGACCGATGAGAGAGTCGACAACGATCATCCGACCGGTGCCGTTCCACAACGCCCCTCCTTCGTTGGCGGCTTCGTTGTTCGTGAACGTGCTGTCGGTGATCGTGGAGTTTCCGCTGCCAGTCATGTGAATGGCCCCTCCGTTACCCGGACCACCCATCAGGGTTACCGCGGCGTCGTTGGAGGTAAAGGAGGATAGGTCGATCGTAATCCCGCCTCCATTGTCATCCTCAATTGCGCCGCCGGCTCGAACAGCGATGTTGGAATCAAAGGTCGCGTTCGTGATATCGAGCGTCCCCCCTGATCCGTTCAAAATGGCGCCGCCACTTCCGCTGGCTCCCGTCGCGGCATTGCCATTGAAATCACTGTTCGTGATCGTCAGCTCGCTGCCGATATTGTGGATCGCTCCTCCTCCAGTCCCGGTGGCGGTGTTCCCCTGGAATTCAAGGTTGTCCAGCGACAGCATTCCTCCGCCGGTCACGCGAATCGCTCCTCCCGTGTCGGCGATCCCCTGTGTGAGATTAAGGTTGCTCAGCGAGACATTTTCACTCGTCGAGATGTCGAAGACTCGCGAGAAGTTCCCGGCGTCCAACGTGATCGGAGGTGTCGTGCCAGTGATCGTCAGATCGTCGGTGATGTCCAGTTCACCGAACAACGAGATCGTCGACCCGGCAAGCCCTCCATCAAACGAAATGGAGTCGCCATCCGCCATTCCCGCTGGTGCATCGAAGACGGCGGTATTGCTGTTCGCCGCGAGGATGGCCTCCCGCAAACTGACCATCCCATCGGCTGCAACCACATCCAATGGTGTGTCGACGACATAGGCCGTCAGCATCGTGCGACATTCGAGGGCCTCGCTGGAAGACTGACATACTTTATGGGCTCGTCGGCGACGTACGATTCGATCAATACGGCGACCTGCGATTCGGCTGAGCAAGCTCATGATTGGCTCTCCTTAAGGTTGAACAACGCGAAGATTTCGTTCTCGTGAACGCGATCGAGAACTCTCCACACGGATGCTCTGATCACTCGGCAATTTGATCAGAGTCCACTTTGGTTGTAATAGCAGTTCAAACGCGAGCAATCCCCAAATTTGGAAGAAACTGGCAAGTTGGGGCGTTATGGGCCGCGCTCAGAGAAACCCCTATGAGCACAGCAATATTGCCCCGATTCGCAGCCGATATCTCTGGCTGCTAAGCGATCAGTTGGGGTTGCGGATCGTTCGGTATCGCAGAGAATGGAAGCAGGAGAGTCCACTGAAGTGACACCGGAGAAGAGGCATGAGGTCGAGACCATGAAAGCTGTTGTTTACAAAGACTACGGAGGTCCTGAGGTCCTTGAGCTGATCGACAAAGACCGCCCCGCACCAGCTCGCGATGAAGTCCTGATCCGCGTTCATGCCGCCGGGATTAACCCCGTCGATGCTCGCCTGCGAAGCGGAGAAATGAAGTGGCTTCTGCCCGGAGGGTTTCCGCGGATTCCCGGTTACGATGTCGCCGGCGTGATCGAACAGGTTGGTTCTCAAACCAACTTTCAAGTCGGACAGCGGGTGCTTGCGTTTCTCGATCATGTTTATGGCGGTGGATATGCCGAATACGCCGTCTGCACGTCTACGAGCGTGGTGGAGATACCGGATTCCATGTCCTTCGAGAAGGCCGCTGCGCTTCCTCTGGCCGGTTCGACGGCGCTGCAGTCGCTCAGAGATTATGGGCATCTGAAGAACGGAATGTCTGTTCTCGTGAACGGAGCCAGCGGCGGTGTCGGAGCGCTTGCCGTTCAGATCGCGGTCGCTGATGGGGCCGTGGTCACCGGAGTTGCCAGCGAGGCCAACGAAGACTTTGTCCGCTCGCTCGGAGCCGCGGAGTTCATCGACTACGGCCGGCAGGACTTCACGCAGCGGGATCAAACCTGGGATCTCGTCTTCGATGCCGCCGGAAAAAGCAGCTACAACGACGCGCGTAAGGTCCTGTCGAAAGATGGAACCTACGTTTCGACCGAACCCTCACTGCGCGGGCTGGTTGTCTCGCTGGCGACGTTCCCACTGGAAAAGCAGGGGAGAGTAATGCTGGCTCGATCCCGCCAGGAAGATCTGACGGAACTGGTTGGCCTCTGGTCCCGGGGACAGTTGGAAATTCACGTCGCAGAGACCTTCCCATTATCCCGGGCGAGCGATGCTCACGAGAAAATTGAGAATGGAGGATTCTGCGGAAAGATTGTTTTGGATGTCGCCTCAGAGCCGGGTATCATGCAGTAAAGGAAGGGCTCATCGTAAAAAACGCAGCCGGACCTGCTGCTGCCGGGAGTGTGCGCTCAGGACAACAGACAGAGTCCGGCTACGAACTCATCTCATTCTATGCGACGAATTACCGTTTGTCGCGGATCGCTTCGATCAGTTCCTTCTTCCGCATCGTACTGCGGCCTTCGATTTTCATCTCAGAAGCGATGTTGTGCAGCTCATCGACGGTTCGGTCTTCGAGTGAGGTATGGGGATTTCCCTTACCGCTGGTCGTTTGATTCGGCGTACGTCCTTCTTCGCGTCGCTGCTTGTTCACTGTCCGAGCCGCAATCTCTTTCGCGCGTTCTTCTGATCGGCCTCGATCTTTGGCGCTTTCTTCTACATGGTCGTACTGGCGCTCGTCTTTCTTCGTCCATCCAGATGGCATGGCTTCATCTCCTCTCCTCTAGCCTCAGAAAAAAACGGGCACGAAGAGTCTCTCTCCGTGCCCGCCGTTACGCAGTTCAGTGCGAGAAGTTAGCAGCGGCAATTGCTTTCGAAATCTTTAACTTCCTTCTCGGCCTGTTCTTTAGCAATGCCGTATCGTTCCTGAACGACACCGACGAGTTCCTCACGGCGACCGTCCACGCGATCGAGATCGTCTCCGGTCAGATCTCCCCATTTCTGCTGAGCCTGTCCCTTGAATTGCTTCCAGTTTCCTTTGATTTGATCCCAGTTCATCACTACGTACTCCTGATTGGTGTCCACTTGCATGAACCCGTCTCGAACGGACCTGACGCCAGGCCACGGCTGTGAGATTCCAGCCCTGTTCGATCCAGGGGACTTTCACTTAAACATTCAAGCAAGCCTTGTGCCGATCGAGTCCGTGTTTCGGCTGTTGTCGTGGAACAGGCCGCGAGAAAGAGTAAGAGTGATCATTCGGGAACGAATAATGTCGTGCGCGGTCGTTGTTCGGCCAGATTGGACAAACTGAATGCAAAACGAATGCCTCTCTCCACGGGCGCACGAAAAAAGGCGAAGCAGATGCTTCGCCTCGTAAGAACCTGATCAACTCAGAGATCAGCTTCCGTCCAGACTGCCGAGCAGTCTGTTCCAGTCCGTTTTAGTCGGCGTCAACATCCAGACCGCCATCCGGTTCCTGATCGACTTCGAGTTCGGACGACGGAGTTTCCACGTCCAGGACTTCTTCTTCAACTTCACACCCCATCGGGGACAGGCAGACGCCAGCCAGCAGGACAGGGGCAAGAATCAAGCTACCGATTTTCTTCAAGCTATTCACAGGTGACTCCCAGCTATAGGTGAAACGATTTCAGGCGGAACTTCCGCCACTTCCTGGGAGGACAATGCAAACTCCATGCCGTCCGCTTTCGGCTATTGGCCAGCCGAATCATTGCTCTCTGTATTTTCGGCCAGCACTTGAACGGCCTCGCGCAGCTGTTCGTATTCCTTCAGGGCAGTCCCTTCCAGCTTGGAAACTTCCAGGGGCGACTTTTCGAACGGATCTTCAGCCGAGTTGTAGAAGCGTCCGTCGTTGTAGAGTTTGTGAGTCCGCGTTTTTGCGAAATACCGGTTCCCTCGGCTTTCGGCATAGGCCCACTGCCGTGGACCAGGCTGGTTGGCAGAGAGTCGACCGGCAAAACTCTGCCCGTCCAGATCCCCCTCAGGAAGATCCGCTCCAACCAGCTCGACGAAGGTTGGCAGAATGTCGCTGAAATCGATCAGATCATCCCAGACCTGTCCGGCATCGATGACGCCGGGCCAGCTTGCGATCGTTGGCACACGCGTCCCCCAGTCATTCAGCGATCCCTTTCCTCCCGGAACATCCATTCCCTGATACTGCGACGAAACCGGCTCTCGAATGTACTTCCCGTCTTCGTATCGGGCGATTGTCCGAAAGGGAGTCCCGTTGTCGGTTGTGAAAAGAATGAGGGTGTTTTCCCGCAAACCCAGGTCTTCAATTCCGGTCACCAGATCGCCGATTTTCCGGTCCATCTGAGCGGCCATTTCTGCAAAGCTGTCATACCGGTCGCGGCCTGGAGCATACGGCACTGCTTCTTCGATGTCGTCTGTCACATCGTGGCACAGAGCCATTGAATAGAACGCAAAGAACGGCTTCTTGCGATTCTCTTTCATGAAGTCGAGCAGGAAATCAACGTAGTGATCGGGCCCGTAGGTTCCTTCGGTGTTCTCAAGAATTGACCCGTTCTCGTGAATCAGCGGATCATAGTAGCGAGCGCCCTCGTGCCAGCCGAAGAGGGACGACTTCTCGAAACCAAGGCGTTGCGGGTGGCTCGGATCTTTCTTTAACAGGCAGAGCTGCCATTTTCCGGCCACGGCTGTGCGATAGCCCGCCTGTTTCAAGGCCTGGGCGACAGTCTGATCTTCCAGTTCGGCCGGAAAGCTGCCCCATTTCGGATTTCCGATCGTCCGTGGGTAACAACCCGTTAGCAAAGTTGTACGGCTCGGGTGACAGACCGGCATCGAGTAGGCGTGCGTGAATCGAGCCCCGCTCTCAGCGAGCGCGTCCAGATTCGGCGTCGGATAATCGACACCTCCGTAGCAGCCGAGGACTTCCCGCCCGACATCATCGGCCAGAATGAAAACGATATTCGGACGATTCGCGTTCGTCTTGCCCGATTCTTCGTTTTCGGCCTGAACCGAAGCAGAAGGAACGGCGTTCAGAGGGAACACGAACGTCACGGCCAGAATGCGGCGGAAGAGCGGATTGCGAAGCATGCGTTGAACCTGTTGAACCAGCAAAGTGTCGATCAGTGAAAAGACGTATAAACAGTAACGGATCACTTGCTTCGTGTCAGCCTGCCGCTGGCCTGTAGCCATTAGAACGTCCGATGAATATAATCCCTGTGAAACCACTTTTGCCGAATCGTTATCTGAGAAAGCGCCATGCCCCTGCCGATTGTCGAACAGACGCCTGAAACCTACGAAGATCCGCTCGATCTGATGGACGAGATTGAGCAGCTGAAGACTGAGAAAAACGCCAGTATCCTGGCTCATTTCTACGTCGACGGCGAGATTCAGGACATTGCTGATTACACCGGAGACAGTCTCAAACTGGCTCGCGATGCGGCTTCGATCGATACCCCGACGATCGTGTTCTGTGGCGTCCACTTCATGGGAGAATCGGCTAAGATTCTCAGCCCCGAAAAAACGGTGCTTATGCCGGACCTGCAGGCGGGATGTTCGCTGGCGGAAAGCTGTCAGGCTCCTGATCTGAAGGCCTATCAGGACAAACTGCGGGCAGAAGGGCACCAGTTTCAGACGGTTGCTTACATCAACACTTCGGCTGCCGTGAAATCCCTCTGCGACTGGATTGTGACCAGCGGAAACGCTCGGGAAATCATTGAACGGGTTCCCGAGGACCAGGAAATTCTGTTCGTCCCCGATCAGCACCTGGGCCGCTACCTGATGGAAGTCACCGGCCGGAAGATGTTTCTGTGGCCGGGATCCTGCATGGTCCACGAGATCTTCAGCCTCCAGGACCTCCTGCGGGCCAAAAAGAACAATCCGGCATCGGTCATCATCGCGCATCCGGAATGTCCGCAGAATATTCTGGAAGTCTCCGACTTCATCGGCGGCACCGAAAAAATGCGGCAACATGTCGCCTCGATCAGCGAGCCGACGAAGTTTCTCGTGGCGACCGAGTCGGCCATGATTCATCCGTTGCAGAAGATCGCTCCCCAGCACGAGTACATTCCGGTACCGGGAATCATGGAGAGCACAGGCGAAACCTGCGCCTGCAATCGCTGTCCTCACATGGCCCGCAACACGCTGCAGAAGGTGCGGGACTGCCTCAAACATGGCGAACCGGAGATTGTCTGGCAGTCGTATTTCGATCAGGCTCGCGACGTCCTTCAACGCAGTTTGCTCAAATAGTTGCTTGAACTCGCTGGTCTGTTCAGGCTCTCTTCCTTGACCACGGCTCGATCGTTGTTGAAACTACGGTCCATTCGGAATGCAAGATCGGGCCGTGCACTCTCGTCTGTGTCACGAGAAGCTTTCACGTGACCGTTGAGGGAGAGTTCGCTCAGCACTTGTAAGACATTGAGTCGAATCGAATCGGAACTGTTGCGGCGATGA
Source organism: Planctomycetaceae bacterium (assembly GCA_017795105.1). Lineage (GTDB taxonomy): Bacteria > Planctomycetota > Planctomycetia > Planctomycetales > Planctomycetaceae > Rubinisphaera. The sequence continues at coordinate 902,249 of CP051247.1, read as the reverse complement.
ACCGGGCCTTTGAGATCGTAGTGGACTACTGGCCCGGGTGGATCATCCTCTGGTTGACCGCCATGTTTCTGGCCATCGTGGTCGCTCCTCCGTTTAACGAGGAAGTGACGCCAGGCGAGTTCGACTTCCTTCCGGCTGGCTCCCAATCGCTCGAAGCCGAACAGTTCTTTCGGCAGACCTTCGATAAGGATCTGCTCCGCAGCCTCGTCGTCGTTTCCGTTCGCCGGACATCGCGTCCGGAAGGGCTCACCTCGAAAGAGGAATTCGCGGAAGTTGACCGCGATCAGAAAAGTGATCTCGAATTCATCGAGAACGACCTTCGCAAACGACTCGAAGAAATCCTCAATCGTCACTCGGATGATTTCGTCACTCAGGACGAGCCGACGCCCCCAGATCCGGACGACGATTTGCAACTCGAAGCCGGGGAAGAAGAGGAGCCCGACGAAGAGCAGGAGGAAGATGAACCGGCTGGCGATGTCGTCACATTCTCCGATCGTTTGCTCGGGCAACTGCTGATCAGCGACGACCGGCAGGCCTCCATGGTGCTTGTCGAACTGCCCAACGATTTTCTCGATGCCCGCAATGGCAACATCATTGCCGATATCGAGCATCTTGTTTACGGCGATTCCGAATTCCGCAGTCAGATTCCTCCCGGCCTCGAGCTGTCGGTCAGCGGAACAGCCACGGTCGGTCGGGACATGAACGTCGAAGCCGAGAACAGTGCCAAAGCGACCGAATGGGTCACCATGGTGCTTGTCATCCTCATGCTTCTGGCCATTTACCGCTCTCCCATTCTGGCCATGCTTCCGCTGGTCACGGTGTTCGTGGTCATCAAGATCACCCTCGGCGTCCTGAGCACTTTGGCGGCTGCGAACGTCATCGGGCTGTTCGACTCTCTCGATACCTATGTGACCGTCGTCACGTACGGGGCTGGGATCGACTATTGTCTGTTCCTCATCGCCCGTTACCGCGAGGAACTGGAGAAGGGGACCAACTACCGCGATGCAGTCAGCGGGGCGCTGGCCTATACCGCGGCTCCACTCGCGGGAAGTGCAGGGACATCGATCATCGGCATCGGCCTGATGATTTTCGCCTCCCATAAAAAATTCCAGCAGGCCGGGGTCGGGATCTCGGTCGGACTCACGATCGCGCTACTGGCCAGTGTCACGTTCACGCCTGCTCTGTTGAGATTAACCGGACGCTGGGCGTTCTGGCCCAATATCCCGCAGGAGAACCCGGGAGATTCCCACGGCTGGGTGGCTCGTTCGTCGCTGCTCGGCCGCCTCGTGGAAAGTGGGATGATGGAGCGGTTCTGGGTTTACCTTGCAGCCGTCATTTCCCGCTGGCCGGGGCGACTGTGGCGAAACTTCGTCCTCATCATGCTGCCGTTCGCCGTCATTGCGGTTCTGAACTACAACAATCTCAGCTACGGCCTGCTTTCGGAGTTGCCGGACGACTCCCGCAGCGTTGTCGGAACCCGGGCAGTCCAGGAGCATTTCCCACCGGGGCGGCTCGGGCCGACCAACATTCTCATCCACAACGAGGAGCTCAATTTCCTCCGCGAGGAGCAGGTCGAACTTATCCGCGACGTCAGCGATCGCCTCTATCGACATCGGGAGCGACTCGGACTGATTGATGTCTTCAGTTCCGCCTATCCACTCGGAATGACCCCCGAGGGGCTGAAGAAGCAGGAGACACTCGAAGATCCGGGAACCCGCGCTTTCGCGGCCGCCCGTCGCGCGGCAATTCGAGCGCGGGTCATGAATCAGTACGTCGGGAAGAAGCAGCCTTACGCCGAACATGTTACCCGCATCGACCTGGTCTTCGATCAGGATCCGTTCACCGAAGGGAGCATCGCTCAGCTCGACGCCGCCCTGGTCGAGTTGCAGGAAATCCTTCCAGAGCTCCTCCCGGGGGAGAGCGAGATTTACGCCCTGGGCCCCACGGCCAGTATTCGCGATATGAAAATCGTGACCGACAGCGACCAGGTGCGAATTAATATCCTCGTGCTGCTCGGCGTCTATGCGATTCTCGTGCTGCTTCTGCGAAAGCCGGCGATTTCGCTGTACCTGATTATCACGGTCTTCTTCTCCTATCTGGTGACGATGGGCGTCACGATGACGGTCTTCTGGGCTCTCGATCCGAGCGGCTTTGCCGGGCTCGACTGGAAAGTCCGCATGTTCCTGTTCACGATCCTGATTGCTGTCGGGGAGGACTACAACATCTTCCTCGTCACCCGAATTGACGAAGAAGCCAAGCGGACGACTCCGGTGCGGAGCATCCTGCGGGCCCTGCGGAAAACAGGAAGCATCATTTCGAGTTGCGGCTTCATCATGGCCGGGACCTTCTCGGCTCTGATGGCCGGTTCTCTGTTGGGAATGCAGCAACTCGGCTTTGCGTTGGCTTTCGGCGTGCTTCTCGATACGTTTATCGTCAGACCAATTCTCGTCCCGGCTTATCTGGTGCTGCTCGAACGTCGATACTTCGGCAAGTATTCGGAGATGCTGGGAGCGACGCCCCGGCGATCATCGGAAGTCCCGGAAGCGACGACAGTTTCCTGAAGCCGTTCCTTTTTGGAGTGCGAATCAATGAAAAGCCTGCTCGTTCTCGGCCTGCTGGGCTGTCTCGTCCTCGGATCGGCCACTCAGCCGGTTCTGGCGGATACCGTGTACGAAATGCGAACCTACACGGCCCATGAAGGAAAGCTGGACAATTTGCTCGCCCGCTTCCGCGAGCACACCTGCAAACTCTTCGAGAAGCACGGCATGACCAATGTCGGCTACTTCGTGCCGACCGCGGACAACAACAATCAGCTGGTCTATTTCCTCTCGTACCCGTCCCGCGACGCTCGCGATGTCAGCTGGGCCGCGTTCCTGAACGACGCCGACTGGAAAGCCGTCTATCAGAAATCCCGCAGCGACGGCCCCCTCGTTAAGGCCGTTGATTCGAAGTTCATGGTCACGACCGACTACTCCCCGGAGATTCCCCCATCGGCGAAAGAGCCGCGGCTGTTCGAATTGCGGACTTACGTCGCCAGCCCGGGAAATCTCTCGAACCTCGACGCCCGTTTCCGTGACCACACCATTGAACTGTTCGCGAAGCACGGCATCACGAACATCATCTACTTCCACCTGATGCCCGATCAGGAAGGGGCCGAGAATCATCTGATCTATCTGATCGCTCACGATGATCTGCTCACCCGGGATGAATCGTTCAAAAACTTCGCGCAGGATCCTGCCTGGAAGAAGGCCCGCCTCGATTCCGAAGAGAACGCCGGCGGCTCGCTGACCGAGAAGGGGGGCGTTAAGAACCTCTTCCTCGAACCAACCGACTTCTCGCCGCTGAAGTAACATTCGCTCCCTAAACCGGTAGTCCTTCTCCCCGTTCAGGGGGAGAAGGTGCCCGCAGGGCGGATGAGGGGGCGATCAACCAGCGATGTGCCTTCTACGGTGAACGAGTAATCGCTAAATTCCGAAGCAGCGGCTTGCCTCTGTTTTTCTCAATCCGCAAGCCCTCCCCGCAGGGCTGACAACCCTCCACAGAATCAGTTTTGACGATGACGATGAACGCTTTCGAATATCGCAACGGCCACCTGTATTGCGAAGATGTCTCCCTCTCTCAGCTCGCCGAAGAACACGGCACGCCGCTCTGGGTCTACTCGGAAAACAAATTTCTGAGCGAGTTTCGCGCACTCCGCGATGCCTTCGCCGAATGCGATCCCGTCATCTGCTACTCGGTCAAAGCGAACTCGAATCTGCAGATCCTGAAGTCGCTCAACGCAGCCGGCAGCAGCTTCGATGTCGTCTCCGGCGGTGAACTTTATCGCGTCGACAAAGCAGGAGCCGACACGACCCGCGTCGTCTTCGCCGGCGTTGGCAAAACCGATGACGAAATCCGTTCCGCGCTCGAGAAGAACATTCTCATGTTCAACGTCGAGAGCGAAGCCGAACTCGACGCCATCTCCCGCATCGCCGGCGAAATGGGCGTCATTGGTCCGGTCGCGTTGCGGCTCAATCCAGATATCGATGCCAAGACGCACGCCAAAACGACGACCGGGAAGAAGGGCAACAAGTTCGGAATGGACATCGAGCGCCATAACGAACTCGCTGCCAAAGTGCTCGCCGATCCGCACCTCGAACTTCGCGGCATCCACATGCACCTCGGCTCGCCGATTCTGACCACCGATCCGTACGAAGCCGCTGCCAAGCGGGCCGGGGAAGTCATCGCCGAACTGCGTTCCAAGGGGCACGAAATCAGCTGGGTCAACCTTGGTGGAGGATTCGGTCTCAGCTACCGCAACGACGAAGCTCCCGCTTATTCGACGTACGCCAAAGTCATCGTCCCCCACATCAAAGCCGCCGGTTGCCGTCTGGCTCTGGAACCAGGCCGTTCGATCATCGGAAATGCCTGCGTGCTCGTCAGCCGCGTGATTTACACCAAGCGTGAAGGGGGCAAGCTGTTCGTCATTCAGGACGGAGCGATGAACGACCTGATGCGCCCGGCCATGTACGACGCCTTCCACCGCGTCTGGCCCGTCAGCACCGATGTGCCGCTCCCAACTGATTGCGAAGCCGATTCCATCCCCGGCTGCGAAAAGTCGGACGTCGTCGGCCCCGTCTGTGAATCGAGCGACTACTTCGCCAAAGACCGCCAGCTGCCGCCGCTCGAACGGGACGACCTGCTCGCCACCTATAGCGCCGGAGCGTACGGCACCTGCATGAGCAGCAACTACAACTCCCGTCCGCGAGCAGCCGAAGTCCTGGTCAACGGCAGCGACGTCAAAGTCATCCGCCGCCGCGAAACCTACGACGACCTCATCGCCCACGAAATGTAGAACCAGTTAATCGACGGGGTGCCATGCCCACGCTCGCGTGGGCATGCTGTCATCTCTGTGATCTCACTCAGGGTGCCACTGCTGGCTTGCCCAGCAGTGCCCTTTGGGGCCAACCTTCAACGTGTGCCACTGGCTAAGCCAGTGCCTGATCTGAAAAGTTTCTGGTCCCCTCTCGAAAGTCCAGACGTGTCGGTCCTGCTTCGCGTCATCGTCCTGCTAATCCTCTCCAACGTGTTCATGACCTTCGCGTGGTACGCCCACCTGAAGAACCTGAATCACAAGCCGTGGCTGATCGCCGTGTTCGTCAGCTGGGGCATTGCCTTCTTCGAATACCTGATCCAAGTCCCCGCCAACCGCCTCGGCTACACCACGCTCACCCTCGGCCAGCTGAAAATCCTGCAGGAAGTCATTACCCTCAGCGTCTTCATCCCCTTCGCAGTTTTCTACATGAAACAGCCCATCAAACTCGACTACCTGTGGGCCGCCTTCTGCCTGGCCGGGGCGGTGTTTTTCGTGTTTCGACGGTAGACGCGTAATGTTACTTTCGACTAAATCGGGACCGATCGAAAATGGATTCGTCTGCCGATATCAAAGCTCGAATTGAGCGTGCTGCCGATTTGCTGATCAGTCGGGGCGTCGCCACGGAAAACACGATTCGTGGCTGTGCTCCTGAAGAGATTGAACGAGTCGAGCAAGACGCGGGATCACCTCTTCCGCTCGCCTACCGGGAGTTTCTGGCCAGAATGGGCCGAGGTGCGTTGAGATTCTATCTTGGAACTGACGTCTTCTTTCCCGAAGTTCTCGGACTCACCCAGGCCGCCCGCGAACTTGTGGCGGAAGAAGAAAGCCGCCTCCAACTCCCCAATGATGCCATCGCATTCATCATGCACCAGGGGTACCAGTTCTGCTTTATTCGCAGCAGTGAAGGGGACGATCCCCCCGTGTACTATTACATGGAACTCAGTGGCGAGTTCGTCAGAAAGGCGGACCACTTCACGGAGTTTCTGATCGATGCTGCCTGCGACCAATGGTAACCGATTTGCGAGAGGTAATCTCACGCGTATCAATCACAAGCTCATCAGGCCGAGCGCTTCAAACTTCCATTCTCCAATCCTTGTGTCCCTACACGTGTTCAGGCATGATGACGCCTGTTCGAATTCTTCTTTTCAATTGGTGATCACATTTATGACCGGCTCGTCCGATCCTCTCGAATCGCTGCGGGAAGCGATTCGCCTTTCCCCCGAGAATCTTCCGCTACGGCGAACGCTGGCCGATCTTCTATTGCAAAATGGAGATGGCCCGGGTGCGGAGCAGGCGTATCGGGAAGCTCTCGGTCGATTTCCGAAAAGCGTTGAACTTCAACTCGGGCTGGCCCAGGCGTTCGCTCGGCAGGGAAAGCATAGTGAAGCCTTCGTCGTTCTTGAACAACTCGTGAAGCAACCGGATGCTCCGGCAAACGCCATTCTAATGTATGCTCGGGCCTTGGAACGCAACGGCCAGATCGCGGACGCGGTGGCTCAATACAAGCTGGCGGTGGAGACTGACTCCGACGTTCGCGATGAATCCATGGAAGAGCGGCTCGGGATCTCGACGTTCCGGGAGTCATCCTACGACGAAGTGGTTGAAGGGCGACAGCGAATGATGTCTGAGCAGCCGTCGGACGCCGTCCCTGAAATGGAACGACCTGATACAAAGTTCGACGATGTCGGCGGGATGGAAGAAGTTAAGGAACAGATTCGGCTCAAGATCATCTATCCGCTGACCAATCATGAACTCTATAAGGCATACGGAAAGAAAGTCGGCGGAGGAATTCTACTGTATGGTCCACCCGGGTGTGGTAAGACACATCTGGCGCGGGCCACTGCCGGGGAGATCGATGCCGCGTTCTTTTCGATCGGCCTGAACGACGTTCTCGATATGTGGATTGGGAACAGCGAACGCAATTTGCACGAACTGTTTGAAACGGGGCGCAGGAACACGCCGTGTGTCCTGTTTTTCGATGAAGTCGATGCCTTGGGGGCCCGTCGTTCCGATATGCGTCAAAGTGCCGGTCGGCAATTGATCAATCAGTTTCTCTCGGAACTGGACGGCGTGAAAGCCAACAATGATGGCCTGCTGATCCTGGCGGCGACCAATGCTCCCTGGCATATGGACCCGGCATTCCGACGCCCCGGGCGATTTGATCGTATTATCTTTGTCCCGCCGCCCGACCCGGAGGCCCGAGCCGAGATTCTCAAGCTTCTCTGTGAGGCAAAGCCGCAAAAGAACCTCGATTTCAAGGGGCTCGCCAGGAAGTCAGCAGGCTTTTCAGGAGCCGATCTCAAAGCCGTGGTCGACATGGCCGTTGAAGAGAAACTGCAGGCTGCCCTAAAGACTGGCATCCCTGAACCGTTGCAGACGGCCGATCTGCAGAAAGCGATTCAGCGGCATCGCCCGACCACCAAAGAATGGTTCGCCACTGCCCGCAACCACGCTTTGTACGCTAACGAGGGGGGCATGTACGACGATATCGTCGAATATCTCCGGTAGGGCTCCTTCATTTCTGTTCCGCATTTCCTGTTCAACGGCACGTTCTATGTCTGAATTTTTTCAACGCGCTCAGCTCCTTTGGTCTCAAAGTCGTCCCGACGAAGCCCTCGCGGAGATTGGTCGGCATCTGGTGGAAGAACCACACGACCCGGCGGCGCTCGCCGTTCGGGGGCAGCTTCTCGCTGCTCTGGATCAGAAGGAAGAAGCTCTCGCATCAGTCCGGGAAGCTCTGACTTACGGTCCCGAACTCGGTTATGCTCATTATGCGTATGCGAGAATTCTGTTGAAATTCGAGCAGAAAAAGACAGCCCTGGCCGCTATCCAGGAAGCCATTCGCATCGATCCTGAGGAACCGACTTTCTATTGCACGCAGGCCCTTGTTTACCTGCAGATGTCGGATTGGGCGAAAACGTTGCAGGCCGCCGAGACCGCTCTGGAGCTTGATCCGGAGAGTGAAGAGGCACTCAATCTGCAGTCGCTGGCCCTAAGACGCATGGGGCGTCGACACGAGTCAAGTGAGGCGTTGCAGGCCGCTCTCAATCGCAATCCGGAAGATGCTTTCACGCATACCAATCGAGGTTGGCAACTGCTGGAGCAGGGTAACAGTCAACAGGCGCTGAATCATTTCCGTGAGGCGTTACGCCTCGACCCCGATATGGACCCCGCGCGGAACGGGATCATCGAGTCTCTGAAGTCACGGCACATCGTTTACCGACAAGTCCTGAAGTACTTTTTCTGGATGTCGAACTTCTCGCCGCGGACGCAAATGCTTGTCGTCCTCGGGGCCTGGTTTGTTGTCAATCTTCTGTCCCGTGTTCGCGAGTCCCTCGGCCCGGCCGAAGTGCTGGTCACGCCGATGTTGTATCTCTATCTGGCGTTTGTCCTGCTCTCCTGGCTGTCCGATCCCTTTTTCAATCTGATCCTCCGGCTCGATTCGTACGGACGCCTCGCCCTCGACCGACGCCAGAAGAAACAGGCAAACGCGCTGGCAGTCTGCCTGGCTGTGGCCGCTGCCTTTCTCGTTTCCTACTTCATTGTTTCGAACGAAAACCTGCTGGTCGGGGCTCTCTGGTCCGTGCTGCTGGCAATTCCGGCGACCAATATCTATGAAGTTCGCAAGGGACGTCCTCGCCTGACAATGACAGTCGTTACCATCGCCTTGAGTGCGGCTCTGTTAACGCACGTCTACCTCTATATGTTCAAGATCGATCCGCAGACGGAACAGATCAATGCTTATCGGCGAGAGATTGCCACCAAGTATGAACAGACCGATCTTGCAGGGAAGGTAAAGTTGCTGCAGGAGAAGTTTACTGTGCCGGCGCTGACATCCCTGGAAAATTCCGTCTCTCTGGCAAACCGCCTGTTCCGCTTTCTGCAATTCGGAGTTCTGGCGGCTTGTTTCGCACCAGCCGTACTTCCCTCAGAGAACGATCGCAACGAAGTCGACGTCAAGTTGAAATAGTCCACAGGAGTGACCCGCAGCTTATGAAAACTCTTACCAAGGAACTCTGGCTTGATATCCCGCAGCGGCGGGCGATTGTGTCGCTGCATCGTGATGTCGAACGGCTGGTCTCGGAAAGTGGTGTGCAGGACGGGCTGTGCCTCGTTAATGCCATGCACATCACGGCCTCTGTCTTTATCAACGACAACGAATCCGGCCTGCACGCCGACTACGAACGCTGGCTCGAAGAACTCGTCCCGTTCAATCCCGGCAGCGATCCGGCCCAAGGCGGCTACCTCCACAACCGGACCGGCGAAGACAACGCCGACGCCCACCACAAACGCCAGATCATGGGCCGCGAAGTCGTCGTCGCCATAACGAACGGCCAACTCCACCTCGGCCCTTGGGAACACATCTTCTATTACGAGTTCGACGGGAAGCGGCGGAAGCGGGTGCTGGTGAAGATCATTGGGGAATAGTCTAGTTCGCGAGGACACACTGCTTTAACGGAAAGCGGCAGGCGAACGCGAAGTTCAATCTTGGCACCGCGAATACCCATTCGATCAGACGAGAACGGTCGAGTCCGTCATTTTATCGATTCGACGAGAAAACCCTGTGAGAACTGGGCAATCTTCAACGTTCTATTAAGAGGGGCGGCCAGCGGGGAGCATGACATCGTGTTCGTAGGGCTACGTCATCCAATATCGAAATGTCGCAGGAGTTGAAACTCGCGGTCATTCTTTTCCAGGGAGAAAATCATCAATGCTTCGGAATTCGATTTTGTGCGTTCTTGTCCTGATGACTGTGGTTTGTCCTGCTGCAATGGCTCAGCCACCATTTCCGCCGGATGACCCCCAGGTTGCGGCCCCAAATCTTGTTCCAGGGAGACGGGGGCCAGCGATTGGGATCAGCGTTGACAACAATTACTCATTCACTCGAAACGGGACCACGTACACGGGCGTTCGCGTGTTGAACGTAGGACGAAACCGAAGCCTCTACGCAGGGAACGGCTCCGGCCGATGGAGCAAGTATAGATTCTCCGCAGGTAATGACGTCATCACCGAGGTCAATGGCAATAGCGTATCGACGTCGACCGATGTCTTGGCGAACACATTCAACGGCTGGAATTCACTCGAAATCTATGATCGGCGAAGCGGAAGCCACCGAACCTACTGGGTCTCACTTCCGTAATGTCCCTTACTTCCCCTCGCACTCCGCGATCACAGTGGCCACTTTGTCGGCGTGGCCGAAAGCGAACAGGTTATCGCCGGCTTGGATTTCGGTGGGGCCGGGGGGAGGCATCAGGCGTTCGCCGGTGCTGCGGCGGATGGCGAGCACCATGACGCCGTGTTCGGCGAGGCGGGTCTCGGCCAGTCGCTGACCGATGAGCGGACTTCCCTCGCGGACCTGGATATCGACCAGTTCGAGGTCCGAGTCGTGTTCGTCGGTGACTTCGACAAAGCTCTCAACAGACGGGTTGAGCATGAATCGCGCCATCCGCATGCCGCCGCTGCTGAATGGGCTGATTACGCGAGTGGCTCCGGCTCGTTGAATCTTCTCGATCGCTTTGTCATCGCTCGCCCTCGCGACAATCTGCAGATCGTTGTTGAGCATGCGAGCCGAGAGGACGACGTAGGTGTTGTCGGAGTCCGAGGGAAGCACGGAGGCCAGAGCCGTGGCCCGGGCAATTCCCGCCTGATGAAGGTGCACGTCGTCTGTGGCGTCGCCGACGATGTAGAGCCAGTTGTTGGGCGCACAACGGGCCTCAAGCGCATCGACATTGGTGTCGATGACAACAAACGGTTTGTTCTTGCGATCGAGGTACTGACAGATCGTCAAGCCCATGCGGCCGAAGCCGCAGACGATGTGATGGTCATTCAGAGCGTTGATGCGGTTCAACATGCGTCGTTGCTTCCAGAACTGACGAAACTGCGGATCGAGCAGGCTTTGCCCGAGCGTGAATAGACTGTAACTGAACAGCCCGAGGCCCAAACCGAGGTACACGACCACGAACGCCATGGTTGTGGAGTTGTTGGCCGGATCGCGGCAGCCGAGCGTGGTCAGCGTGACGACGGCCAGATAGACCGACTCCAGCCAGCTTGAGTCTCGGAAATAGCGAAATCCAAGTGTCCCGGCTCCGATCAGCAGGCTGAGCAGCATGACGACGATGACGGGCCGGCGAACGACGGCCAGACGATCGGCTTCACCGGGGATCAGGAGAGTCCGCAAGTTCATCAGCAGCAGGATTCGCACAGAGGTCATTCAGCAGGGAACAGCGCTCCCGGTTCTTCTGCAGAATACCGGAAGGTGTCAGCGGAAGGAATCGTGGCGTCGCCATTCCTGGATCTGATCATTCGGCGGGGCCGAACGTTGCATCGCCATAAGCGAGCCATTTCTCGCGAATGAGCGCGACTTTCCGCTTCACTGTTCGAGACGTGACACCCAGTTTCTCGGCAATCTCTTCGGTGGTGTAGGATTCGAGTTTCAATCGGGCGATTTCGCGCAGAGTATCGTCACCAAGGTCTTCCATGAGAGCGGCGTGCTGTTCGTCGAGAGCAAGCATGACCTCCGGCGTCGGTTCCTCGCCCATAAAGACGTCCCAGCCCGCGTTCGCACCCGCATCACCCGCCTTCATGAAGATCGATTCTCCACGCACGTTGCGGCCGCCTCGCTTTTGGGCGAGCTGGTGTCGGACCTGATCGGTCACCTTTCGTTGCGTCATCACAATGAGCAAGGCCCAGAGATTTTCACGGTCTTTGAGATGCGGGAACTGACCGCGAGCGGCTCCATTGAGGAAGTTGTTCATCACGCTCAGCGCAACATCTTCTTCGTCGCTGACTCGCCGCGATGCTCCGCCGAGACGTTTGCGGGCCAGAGGGACGAGTTTCTCGAAATAGCGATTCCAAAGTTCTGCCTGAGCAGCCGTTTCTCCCTGCTGCAACTGATCAATCATGAGACTGATAGAGCCCGGCGATGAAGAATCCATGACAGTCGTCCTGAGAAAGTGAAGCCGTTGTGTAGCCGTAAGAGCCGTCCCGTCAGCCTCTATCAAAACCACTTCTCTGAGCGGGGGCAAGGTCAGTCCCTGAAAACAGAAAAAGCAGATGCTCCCGATTGGCTCGAAAGCATCTGCTGGATTTGGGGGACCGTGCGTCCGGTGTATTACCAGTTTCGACCGTGGTGACCACCGTGATGATCAACTCGGGAACGGAACTGGCAACCGTTGTTGTTTCGGCCGTAGTAATTCCGGCGCGAGTAGTCGTAGGAGTTGTATCGTCCGTAGTTCTGATAGAGCCGGCTGTTGCCGTAGTAACTGCGGCTGCCCCGATCGTAGTGATCGTGGTGTCCGTGTCGGTCATAGTTGCGATTGTAGTCGCGGTTGTAGTACGAGAAGTTCCCGTAATTGCCGCCGTAGTTACCGTATCCGAAACTGAAGCTCACGCCGCCCGCGTGGGCTGCGGGAACAAACGCCAGCGCGACTCCGATAACGGCAACGGCTGCGAGAAGAGTTCTGGTATTCATAATTCGCCTTCTTTCGTCTGGCCCATTTTTTTCTTGCTGGAGAAGGGCAGATACGATCGCCTCTGATCGGTCTGGTTGACCTTCTGGGTACAAAGCGAAAGCGGGTCGGAGCTGGTGACATTATTTCTCACTTTTTCGAGAAAGACATTGGAACCGGCTCATTCACGGCGGAGGAATGGTCGAGGAAGCGGTCCTTAACAGCGGCGCACAAAAAAACGCATCCAGGCGGAGGCCTGAATGCGTCTGACCATCGAAAACACATGTCAAAACTTACCAGCGACGGTGATAGTGTCCCGGGTAATAGTGGAGATGGTCCCCGTGGTGTTCGAGACGACCCGGATGATAGTCGTACCGGGGCACGCGATACCTGTAGCCGGGGCCGTAGCAGTCACGACCGTAGCCGTAACCCCGGTAAGGGCTGTAGCCGTAGTCTCGATATCGACCGCCGTATCCGGGGTGATAGTGATGGTGACCGACATTTCCGAACCCAAAACTGAAGGTCACGCCGCCGGCCTGGGCGGAACTGGGCGCAAAGACCAGTCCAAGCCCCAGCACCGCAACGACTGCCAGTGTTGATTTTATGTTCATTGATTCGCCTTCCTTCTACGCGTCCTGTGAGTCATTCTCCTGCGGGCACAGCGGAGTCTGGCGTGGTTTTCGCTCCCGCTCTGCTGGTCCCGGGGCGCATAGCGGCGTTGAACGGACAATAGGGACGCCGAATTTCGAGATTTTTTCAAAAATCTTCAAGATTTGCTCAAGTGGGCGATCCTGACAGGAATCCTGCGTAAAATGCGTTGATTGCAGTCCGTCTGCAGAATGCCTATAACGCAGTCCGAAGCCCGCTTAACGGAGGCTTCCGATTCCTACGGAGAGACCATGGCTGATGAGAAACCAGAATCCGGCAACAAGCAGCCGGAGGTGACCGCACGAAATGGGGAACAGGTCGTTCGTCTCGTGATCGAGGCTCAGTCGACGACTCGCTCTCGCTGGGGGCTGCGGCTTCTCGGTTTCCTGCTGCTCTTCTCGGTCCTGCTGAACTTCACGCTGATGTCGTCGAACGAGAGTTATTTCGGCGACATGGAAGGTCCGCTCGAGCGGTACTATTCGGGCGACAAGACGGCCACTGACAAGATCGCCGTTATCCGCGTGAATACAACGATCATGCCGCCGTTCACCGAGCAGTTCATCGAGCAAATCGACCAGGCAACCGAAGACGACGACGTCAAAGGCATGGTCCTGGTTGTCGACAGTCCCGGCGGACTTGTTGCCGACAGCCATCAGATTTATCACAAACTGAGCGTATTCGCAGAGACGAAGCCGATCTACGTTCAGATGGGCCGCATCGCCGCTTCCGGCGGCTATTACATCGCCATGGGCTCGGGCAAGAACGGAAAGATCTTCGCCGAGCCGACCACCTGGACCGGATCGATCGGCGTCATCATTCCGCATTACAATCTCACCGAACTGGCTGATAAAGTCGGTGTGAAGTCCGAGCCTTTGAAGACCGGAGAGTTCAAAGACTCTCTCAGCTCCTTCCGTCCCTTGTCAGAACGGGATCGAGAAATCTGGGACGGGATTATGGACGACGCCTTCCAGAAGTTTCTGGGGGTGATTGAAAAGGGGCGTCCTGGTCTGACCCGTGCGGAGATCGAAGCCATCGCGACCGGCCGCATTTTTACGGCTGATCAGGCGATGGCCAGCGGCATGATCGATCAGATCAGTTTTCTGGATGAAACGATCGCGACCCTTGCCAGTGAACTCGGCAATGAGAACATCCGCGTGATTGAATACGATTATCCCCCCAATCTCGTCGACGTCCTGATGGGGACCGCGAAAATGCGTTCGGAAGGCTCGATCCTGCAGGAGTTGTTGCAGACACCGGCTCCCCGGGCGTTTTATCTGACCGGGATGGGGCAAACGAGCTTCTGAGTGAGCTACCAACAAGGAGAGAATTGAGATGCAACGCCGCGATGTGCTCGCTGCTGGACTCATGGCCTGTGGAACGCTGGCCGCAAAATCGACCTTCGGTGCCTTCGAAGATTCCACGAAGTCGTCCGACAGTCGCTTCAAGCTGAAATACGCGCCGCACTTCGGCATGTTCCGCCAGAGTGCCGGGGACGACCTTGTCGCTCAACTCGAGTTCATGCACGACGAGGGTTTTCGCGCTCTCGAAGACAACCGGATGCTCTCCCGTCCGCAGGAAGAGCAGGAACTGATCGCCAAAACGATGGAACGCCTCAACATGGAGATGGGTGTGTTCGTCGCAACCGGCAGCTTCCAGGACGCGACCTTCGCTTCCGGCAAGAAAGAATTCCAGGACGTCTATCTCGAAGATCTTCGCAAGTCGGTCGAACTCGCCAAGCGGGTTCGCGCGAAGTGGGTGACGGTCGTTCCGGGCATCTTCGATCACAAGCTGCCGATGGGCTATCAGACAGCCAACGTGGTCGAAGGCCTGAAGCGTTGTGCAGAAATTTGTGAGCCCTCCGGGCTGATCATGGTTCTGGAGCCGCTCAATCACTTTGCGAATCATCCCGAACTGTTCCTGCACAAGATTCCGCAGGCCTATCAGATCTGCAAGGCGGTCGACAGCCCGAGCTGCAAGATTCTCTTCGACCTGTATCATCAGCAGATCACCGAAGGAAATTTGATCCCGAACATCGACCATGCGTGGGAAGAAGTCGCCTACTTCCAGGTTGGCGACAACCCGGGCCGCAAGGAACCGGGAACGGGTGAAATCAATTACCGCAACGTCTTCAAACACATTCACAGCAAGGGCTTCGACGGCATCGTCGGCATGGAGCACGGCAACTCCATGAAAGGCAAGGAAGGCGAACGAGCCGTCATCGATGCCTACCTCGAAGCCGACAGCTTTGAAGTCTAGGTCCACTCAAGTAGGGTGCGTCTTGACGCACCAGAATTCGCGGCATCGCAGCTGGTGCGTCAAGACGCACCCTACGGCATAGTTACAGGAAACAGAGCAACGTGTCCGGACTCGATTACAAATCCGCTGGTGTCGACCTCGACGTTTACGAAGAGTCGATGCGTCGTGTCGGCAAGCTGGTGCAGGGGACGACCACTCCCGGCGTAATGCCGCTTCCCGGTGGTTTTGCCGGCCTGTTTCGTCTCTTCTCAGAAGGGCGGCAGTATCGGGACCCCGTGCTGGTTTCTGGAACCGATGGCGTCGGCACCAAGATCAAGGTCGCCCAGCTGGCGAATCGTTTCGATACGATCGGCGTCGATCTGGTCGCGATGTGCGTCAACGACTGCCTCTGCACCGGAGCGCTGCCGCTGTTCTTCCTCGATTACGTCGCCATGAGCCACGATGATCCGACGCTGACCGAAGCTCTCGTCACCGGGATCGCCGATGGCTGTAAGCAGGCCGGGATGGCGCTCATTGGTGGCGAAACCGCCATCATGGCCGATCTCTACAGCCGTGGTGATTTCGATCTGGCGGGATTCAGTGTCGGCGTTGTCGAACGGGAAGAAGTCCTCACCGGCGACAAGGTGAAGCCGGGCGATGTCGTCTTCGGACTCGCCTCAACAGGCTTCCATTCCAACGGCTACTCGCTGATTCGCAAGGTCGTCTTCGAACATGCCGGTCTGACCGTCAACGACGATGTCGCGGAATTGAAGTCGACTGTCGGGGAGGCTCTGCTGAAGCCGACACAGATTTACGTCAAATCGGTGCAGTCGGCCTTCGTTGTGCCGGACTTGCGCCCACATGTCCACGCCATCGCTCACATCACCGGAGGCGGCTTGCAGGAGAACCTGGCACGGGTGCTGCCCGATTCGGTTGATGCTCGCCTGCAGCGGAACAGCTGGTCAGTGCCGGCGATGATGTCCTGGTTGCAGAAACTGGGCGGTGTCGCGACAGACGAAATGTTCCGCGTGTTCAATATGGGGATCGGACTCGTTCTGGTGATCGATCAGGAAGCCGCCGATCAGGTCGAGCAGACTCTTTCCGGTCAGGCCATCGAATGTTTCCGCCTCGGTGAAGTGGTCGCCGGAGACGGACAGGTCCATCTTTCCTGAGTAGAGTCATGTCATCGGCTGAGTCGAGCCCGGAACGCTTTCGTCCCGACTATCTCGGAGTGTGGCTCCGCTGTGCGAAGAACTCGGTCGTTCGCGAACTGTCGTTTCGCAGCAACTTCCTGATCACGGTCATCACTCGCGGGTTCTGGTTTGCTGCCCAGCTGATTCTTTTCGAGATCATTTACCAGAACGTCGATTCGATCGCCGACTGGAACCGGGCCGAGTACTTCGGCTTCATGGCGACGGGCATGTTGATCAATGCGATCATCGAAAGCCTGTTCATGCCGAACTGCGCGAACTTCAGTGAGTTGATCCGGACAGGCAACCTCGACTTCATCCTGCTTAAGCCGATCGACACCCAGTTTCTGATCTCGGTTGAGAAGCTCAATCTGGCGATGATGAACCAGATCCTGCTCGCCGGAGCGTTGCTCGCTTATTCGATCTCCACTCTCGGAAGACCGGTCATCGCCGTCAACGTGCTGATGTATTTGCTGCTCATCGCCACCGGCGTACTCTTCTTCTACTGCCTGATGATCATTCTGGCGAGTACGAGTGTCTGGTTCGGCCGGAATCAGGGGCTCTACGATTTCTGGTTCTACGTGACCGTTTTCGCCCGCTACCCGCAACAGATCTACACCGGCGATGCAGTCGCCGAAGCCCTGCGGGTGATGTTCAGCTACGCCCTGCCGATTCTGCTTGTCGTAACTGTTCCGGCCCGCATATTGTTGTCGATGACGCTTGAACCATCCTGGCTCGCTCTCTGGTCGGTCATCTCGACAATCATTCTCTTCTTCATCTCGCGAAGAGTCTTTCTCTGGTCGATCGGCCGTTACCGCAGCGCCAGCAGCTGACCTGACGGACTGACGAAACAGCCTGGCGGTCGGTGCAATCGCTACATGTGGCAACATCGGTCTGGTCGCCACAAGACCCGGCAACATTCGACCACTGATTTGTCGACTCTTCCTTCGCTGCGACTGACATAACCTACCTTTGCACTGAAGGGCAATTCCGCACCAGCGGACGTGCATCCTGCGTGGTGCGCCCGCAATCTCGCGGCATGAGCCCGAGTTCTCAGTTCCAGACATGCGAAGCCGGTAATGATCAGACGACTTGCATCTCGACAGTCTCAGAAACGCCGTGGGGCGGCTGTCGTCGAAATGGCGATGGTCCTTCCTGTTTTCATGCTGGTTGTCATGGGAATCATCGAGTTTGGTCGCGGCATGATGGCCACGCAAATTGTCGTGAACGCAGCTCGCGAGGGGGCTCGTGAGGCGATTCTGACCGGCTCGACAAACGCACTCGTCCGAGCCGCCGTCCGCGACTTTGTAAGCGATACCTGCCGCGTGCCCGCTGCGTCCGTTCAGGTCGACATCTCGATTGCACCGGGACCGGGAAACACGAATCCCAACGACATTCTCGCGAACTCCAATCAGGGGGATCTCGTCACCGTTGACGTTCGCGTCCCTTTTAGTGACCTCAGCTACATCACCGGAAAGTTCCTGAACGGTCTGACCCTGAAGGGCATCGCCACGATGCGGCATGAATGAGGAATGTTGCTTTGAACAATCAACCGCATCCCGCTTCGCAGCATTCGCGTCGCGGAGTTATCACTGTGATGGCGGCCATGATGATGGTCGTCATTTTCGCTTTCGTCGCTTTCACGGTCGATCTCGGGTATCTGGCGGTGATGAAAACCGAACTGCAGGCGACAGCTGACGCTTCGGCGCTCGCGTCGGTGCAGGAATTGGGAGTCGGCATCCCGGAAGCTCGTCAGATGGCCAAGGATCTCGCGGCTGCAAACCGGGTTGCCAATGATGGGGTTACGCTTCAGGACTCCGATATTGAGTTCGGCATTTTCGATGAAGCAACGCGGACCTTCACCGTCAACAATGCCTCCGCCAACGCCGTGCGGGTGACCGCGCGGAAGATCGATTATCCCACCTTCTTCGGCCCGGTCATCAATCAGCATCGCATGTCGGCTCAAGCCGAAGCGATCGCCATGATGAATCCCCGCGATATCGCTTTCGTTGTCGACCTCTCTGGTTCGATGAACGACGACACTGAACCCTGCTGGGCGACCGGCGTGATCGATGCTCAACTCGCCTCGGAAGGTTTTCCGACAGCCGGTTCCGATCTCATGGTCGACCTGTACCAGGATCTCGGCTTTGGCTCGTTTCCGGGAACGATTGAGTATCTCGGAGCGCCGCTCGGAGTTCCTTCGGACAGCTACGCGTATGCCTTGATGACAGTCGATGATGGTCCGCTGACACTTGGAGCCATTTCGAGTGTCTACCGCATCAACAACAACGACAATGAACGGACCCGGAAGCGAAAAGCCTACAGCTGGATCATCGACAATCAGATCGCCCGCGTGATGCCCAATGCCGATCCGGCACCAGACTCGACCACGCATTACGACTACTGGGAGAAGTACCTCGACTATCTGATCCAGCGCCGCTCCGTCGGCCAGAACCCTCCCCGTCCTCCTTCCGGTGGTGGTGGCGGAGGAGGAGGTGGCGGTGGTGGCGGAGGTACACCGAGTCCGCCCCCTCCACCAGCTCCCCCGATCGGGAAGCTGCATCTGCCCGACTGGTCTCGAAGTGTCGCAGCTGTGGACCTCTCGTTCGTCAAGGAATTGCTCACCGGGCAGATGACCGTGCAGACTGCCAGTGTTCCACTGGGGACACCCCGGCAGGGCCGCACGACACGCGTCTCGGTGCCGCCGGCTCAGGACGGGGATCGGATCGATGACTTTAACAATCCGAATCGCTTCGCGTTTCCCTCAGCTCGCAGCAACTTGCCGCGGCAGTGGCGGAACCGCATCGGCTACATAACTTACACGCAGTTCCTGCTCGACTGGGGCCGGGATCGGTCGCCGGAGTACAGTAATTCCAGCAATGCCGATGAGCGGCTCGATGGCAAGGTTCCGCTTTCTCGCCTGAGCCCTTACTGTCGCTATCACAACGAAGCCACCGCCGGGGGAACGTTCTCCTTTCCTCCGCGAACCCAGCCGATGCATGCGGTGCGGCGATCATTGATTGCCGCGATCGAAGTGGTCCGTGAGATGAATGCCGGGCTGACAATGGGGGCCGGCGATCGGGTCTCAATCATCACCTACGACGGCCTCGACCGATATCATCAGCCAGAAATTGCCCAGTCGCTGACTGGCGACTATCAACTCGCGATGGAAGCCTGCACCCGCCTGCAGGCCACCAGCGATATCGGACGAACGACGGCGATGGAAGCGGGGATCGCGATGGCACGCGATCATCTCAAGCCGGTTTCGGAAGGGGGAAGCGGACGCCGATTTTCCAGCAAGGTCATCGTGCTGTTGACGGACGGGATTCCGAATGCCTGGCAAACTCCAGACGCAGAAATCAGCCAGTACATCACCGACAACCCGAGTGGGGAGTTCTACGATCCGCTCTATCCCTGGCTCAACTCGGTTCTGATGCAGACCGCTGAATTCTATGGCGACGACGGCATGTTGTTTCCCGTCGGCATGGGGCTTGGCACCGATTACGACTTCATGGACCGCATCGCCCGCATGGGCCTGACCGACGACAATGGGCAAAGCGCCCGTGGTTCGGGGAATCCGACCGAATACGAGCAGCGGCTTACCGACATCTTCACCGAGATCATCCGCCGCCCGAACAGCCGACTCGTCGACTGAATGCCGGTATCGTCGTGGAACTCAGATCGAATACCGTCTACTGCGCGTTGTCGTCGGCAATTCGCAGGACACCCCGGAAGCCGACGTTTGGATCGCGGTCACTCATCCCAAGTCCTTCGCGATGCCACACGGTCCAGTTTGAGCCGTTGCCTTTTACGACCCGTGTAAACTTCGGTTCCGACGTCTGTGGCCCTTCCCAGTTGCGGGGAACCTGCCCAGAATCATCCGAAGCCTGCTTGTAGGCTTCGGGATGATACCAGTCTGCACACCACTCTTTGACATTGCCCGCCATATCGAACACGCCGTACGGGCTGCGATCAGCAGGGTAAGTCATGATGGGCGAAGTCTGCATCAGATCGCGCGGTTCGTGCCAGGCCGCCCGGCCGAATCCCCAGGGGTGGTCGAACCCGCCGGCTCCCCGTGCAGCTTTCTCCCACTCCGCTTCGGTCGGCAACGTTTTCCCGATCGCTTCCAGGTAGGCGACCGCATCTCGCCACAGCACACCGGCGACAGGATACTCCGGAGGGGCGTTCTCGCTTAAAGGAGGCTGAGGGCCCCGGTCGCTCGTCTCTGATACGAACTCGCGGTACTTGCGAAAGTTCTCGTTGGTCACTTCGTGGATATCGATGTAATAGGCCGACAGATACGCAGAGAACTCTGGTCCGGCATTCGGTGCAGCGTTGCTCTTCCCTTGAATGAAGACGCCTTCAGGAATGTAGGCCATAACCGATTGATCCGCCTCGCAACGGATGCGTCGTGGCCAACCGGAGGCGTCGTAGCCGAATTCTGGAAGTTCGACAAATCGTGAGGGAAGCGTGAATCGTCCCTTGCGACCGGACGTGACGTCTGGAGGAGCGTTCTCAATCTGGAACTCGTTTTTCAGGACATCGGTCGGTCGGGGAATGGCCTGGACGTAATTCGGGTTGAGGCCGCGATTCTCGGCAGTATCGGCCATCGCCAGATAGTTGCCTCCTTCGGGTTGCTCGACGAACAGGTCGTCACGGTCTTCCTCATCGACTTCAACGACAGCCGGTTTTGGAGCTGCCTTCGGCACATTGGGCTTCCGTCCGGCTCCTCCTTCGCGGCCGCCCACTGGAGCGGGAGGTGGAGCAACGGCGGCTGGTTTGGGTGGAGCAGGGGGCGGAACTGACGACGAATCATCGCCTCCACCACAACCGGCCAGGCCCACGCAGATCGCCAGGGCGGGTGCGAGGAAACCGAAAGGAATCGTGCAACAGGAGGGCATCTGTGTCATGGCGTCACCAGCGATCGCAGATTCGATCGTGCGGAAATCCTGACTCAGCGGCGATGCTGATGGACAGGGGTGTAGTTAAAGATGACGGGCGGACCGGTTTCATCACCGCTATCGGATGTAATTTCCGACAGGCCAGGTGTTATCGATTGAAATAACTTGGTCAGCAGGGCTATTGTGTCGCAAATCAATGTAACTCGATTCCCTTGACATGTGTAGGGTCATCCTGCGGAGAACCTGGTGAGATTTTCATTAATCGACGTCGTGACAGAACTCAAACCGGGCTCCGGAATGACGATCGTCAAGAACCTGACGCGAGCCGAGGAGTATCTTGCTGATCACTTCCCCGGATTTCCCGTCATGCCCGGCGTGATGATGCTCGAAACGCTCGTCCAGACCAGCGCCTGGGTCATGCGACTGAGTTCGGACTTTGCCTACAGCACGATTTTGCTGAACGAAGCCAAAGCCTTGCGTTTCAAGAGTTTTGTCGCTCCCGGCGATCAGCTTCGCGTCACGGTGTCAAAGCACAAGGAAGATGGTCCACTCTGGACCTTTAAGGCACAGGGAGTGGTTGGCGACACCGAAGTGGTCAGCGCTCGTCTTGTGCTCAAGCAGTTCAACCTGGGGGATCGCGACGAACGGTTTGCAGAGAACGACCGCCGCCTGATTGAGCATATGAAAGCGACCTGGTCGGAACTTGAGCGGGTTTCCGAACCCCATCTGATGCAATCGCAGGACTAGCCGCAGAGTTACCCCAGTTTCCCGCCGTTTAGACGGTCCGTCCGGCATACTCGCTTTCACTGGAGCGAGAGACGCGAATGGTCGACTGTTCGTAGAGATCCTACCAGTGAAGAAACGGCTCGGAGGTTGGGGACAGCCGGACAGTCCGAACAGATCATAGAAGTCCAGAAGACCTGCCGTGAGACGGGCAGGTGATCAGATATCGAATTTGGAGAGTACAGAATGCGTTTTGAAGGCAAAAAAGTTCTGGTGACCGGTGGCAGTCGGGGTATTGGCCGGGCCGTCGTCGAAGGATTTGCCCGTGAAGGGGCTGAAGTCGCTTTCATCTACCATTCAAACAAAGAAGCCGCCGAAGACGTGATTTCCACGCTGGCGGGCGAGGGCTTCAAGTCCGTCACCGCTCATCAGTGTGATGTCTCTGATCAGGCTCAGGTCGATGGACTGGTCGAAAAGCTGATCGATCAGTGGGATCGACTCGACATCCTCGTGAACAACGCCGGGATCGTCAAAGACGGTCTGCTGGCGACGATGGACCCGGCCAACTGGCTCGCCGTGATCAACACGAACCTCAACAGCGTCTTCTACTTCTGTCGCGCGGTGACCCGTCCGATGATGTCGCAGCGGGCTGGCCGAATCATCAACATGTCGAGTGTCGCCGCCGAGTTCCCGAACCAGGGGCAGGCCAACTACGCCGCCAGTAAGGGGGGCGTTCAGGGGCTGACTCGCTGCATGGCGACCGAACTGGGACGCCGCGGCATCACTGTGAACGCCGTCGCTCCGGGTTTCATTGAAACGGACATGACTGTCGCCGTTCGCAATGCCGCTGAAGCGGAAATCAAGAAAGCGATTCCTCTGCGTCGTCTCGGGAAGCCGGAAGACATTTCCAACGCGGCTCTGTTCCTGGCCAGCGACGAGGCATCTTATATAACCGGGCAAATCCTCACAGTCGATGGAGGTTTGACGCTCGGCGGGATCTGAAAACTCGTTTTTCGTTTTCCCGACTGTTACAATGAGGCTTCGTCATCAGACTTCGTGAGGACCAATGCGAAGTGTTGAGGCGAAGAAATGCCGGTTGGCTGGAAGCACCGGCGAAATATGTGGGTTGTTCACGGTCTTCAGTTCGCTCACCGCTGAAATCGTGTCCCTGGCTGGTTACTGGAGTGAGCGAAGACGACGACTGCCGTCAGTGGTCGGAACGGTTCTGGTACGGCGTGTTGCCGCGACGCAGACAGGGAATAACGGTCTGCGCTGTCGATCCGTAAATGTCCACTGAATTTCTGGCAGTCCCCGGGAGAGTTTACGAATGCCCTCTAACGAAGAAATCTACGAAAAAGTACAGGAAACGCTGATTGACGCTCTCGGTGTCGATGACGATGAAGTCACGCCGGAAGCGACGCTGGTCGGCGACCTCGGTGCAGAATCGATTGACTTTCTCGATATCGTTTTCCGCCTCGAAAAAGCGTTTGACATCAAAATTCCTCGCGGAGAACTCTTCCCAGAGAACCTCGCCGCCGCGGATTCCGGCTTCGTTCAGGATGGAAAAGTCACTGAAGCCGGTCTGAACGAACTGCGTGCCAAGATGCCGCACGCCGACGTCGATCAGCTCGCCGAAGATCCCAAGGTCGAAAACATCCAGAATCTGTTCACCGTTCAGATGATCTGCAACTTCATCGAACGCAAGGTGAACGCCTGACGGAAAGACCTGCCTGACCGCGTGCAGCAGCAACGCGGTTTTCCTGCAGGCATGCGTATCTGGAGCGGATAAACGGCACGTCGAGTTTTGCCTGGCACTGAGTCGAATCAGTCGCCAGGTTCGTGTCGTTTGTTCGTCCGACCGCGATCAGCCGCCTGCGCAGGCGGCCGTCGCCGGGGCGGATTCGCCCATTTTCTTTCTCTCCTTGCTGCTGCGGACATTCAATCATGCGCTGGTTCTGGGTCGATCGATTCGTGGAATTTGAGTCGGGCACGTCTGCCACGGCGATCAAAAACGTGTCACTGGCTGAAGAGCACCTGCACGATCATTTCCCCGGTTTCGCCGTAATGCCGGCTTCGCTGATTGTCGAAGGCCTGGCCCAGACCGGTGGGATCCTGCTCGGCGAGAAATTCAATTTCGAACACATTGTCGTTCTGGCGAAAGTCCCTCGGATCAAGTTCGCCAGTTACGCCTGCCCGGGCGACCAGCTGCGGTACCACGTCGATTTGCTCGAAGCCAACGACGAGGGTGGCCGCGTGAACTGCACTGCCCATATCGGCGATCGACTGGTCGCTGAAGGCGAAATCATCTTCGCCCATCTCGATACGATGGACTCTTCGATGGCCCAGTCGGTCGATCAGAAGAACTTCGTCTTCTCGATGGGGCTGATGAGCATTCTGGACGTCGATGGCGTCAGCGAAGCGATTAATGCAGACGCCTGAACGGCGGTCTTGTTAGACTCTGCAGAAGGAATTCTGGTTGCCGGCTCCGACCGGTTACTTAAAATGGCGGAAGTAAATCGATCCAGGGACTGGTCGACTCCGCGAACTGCCAATCTGAAGGGGCAAAAGTGATTGCTGGCAATCCAATGAAAAGACGCGTCGTGATCACGGGGATGGGCTGCGTGACACCGCTCGGAAAAGATGTCGAGACGGTCTGGTCTGCGCTGCTGCAGGGGAAGTCCGGAATCGGTCCGATTACCCATTTCGATGCCTCGTCGTTCCCGACACAGTTCGCCGCTGAAGTGAAAGACTTCAACCTGGGCGACTACGTCAGCGATCCGTCGACCTACAAATGGTCGACGAGCAACACCAAATTTGCCATCGGGGCGGCCAGTCAGGCCGTTAAAGACTCCGGCATCATGGATCTCGATCTTGATCCGACGATGTTCGGCATCTACCTGGGGGCAGGGGAAGGGCAGCAGGATTTTCCGCTGTTCATGAAGCTGATCTCCAGCTCGGAGAAAGATGGCGAGATCGATCTCGAACGCTTCACCGAAATCGGTCTGCAGGAGCTCAATCCGTACTTTGAAGTCGAGCAGGAACCGAACATGCCCGCCGGTCACCTGGCGGCTTTGTTCAACGCTCAGGGGCCGAATCTCAACTGTCTGACCGCCTGTGCGGCCTCCAGTCAGGCGATTGGCGAAGCCGCTGAGCTGATCCGCCGCGGTGAAGCCGATGTGATGCTCTCCGGCGGTGCTCACAGCATGATTCATCCGTTCGGCGTGACCGGTTTCAACCTGCTGACGGCTCTGTCGACTCGCAATGACGATCCGCAGCACGCCTCGCGTCCTTTCGACAAGAACCGCGATGGCTTCGTCCTTGGCGAAGGTGCCGGGATGCTGATTCTCGAAGAGCTCGAACACGCAAAGAAACGTGGCGCAAAGATTTACGGCGAAGTGGCCGGCTACGGAAGCACCGCTGATGCCTACCGGATTACTGACATTCATCCGTCAGGTCGGGGAGCGATCGGCTGCATTACGATGGCTCTGCGGGATGCGGGGTTGAACAACGACCAGATCGATTATGTCAATGCGCACGGGACCAGTACTTCCGTTAACGACAAAGTCGAGACCATGGCGATTAAGGGAGCATTGGGAGCCGCAGCTCCGAAGACGCCCGTCTCAAGCATCAAAAGTATGATGGGACACCTCATCGCAGCTGCCGGAAGTGTCGAAGCAATTACCTGCCTCATGGCCATCCGCGATAATATCCTGCCTCCAACGATGAACTACGAAACGCCCGATCCAGATTGCGATCTGGATTATGTGCCCAACGCCGCTCGTGAAGCCGAAGTGAACTTCGCGCTCTCGAACAGCTTTGGATTCGGCGGTCAGAATGTCTCGCTAATCCTTCGCAAGTTCAGCGGCTAGTATCGACTTCCAGACGAGTGTGTTAAGCTGGAAAGCGTGGAACTGTTCACCTGCAAACCTGTTTCTGGCTCGGATTCGGATCACCTTCGGTTCGACTCTGAATTGGGAATGGACTCCAGGGAGTTCCGAACACACTGGGTTCCAGTGACAATTTGACGTCTGCAGACCCCGCAGGGCAAGATTGCTCTCTGGGGAAACGGCCTTAGGACAGGCATATGTTTTTTGAGATCCTCATCGGCGCCCTTGTGCTGTTCGTCGTTGTCGACCTGGCTTCTCGCCTGTACTACGGTCGCAAAGGGATGGAACTGCTCGATCGCATGCCACCGTTCCGCGTTGAGCCGACCGAGCCGCAAAAGCAGGCGACGCCCTTCGAAGCAACGACTAAAGATGGTCTGACGCTTCGCGGCAGCATTTATCATCCAGAAGGTGAAGAGCCTCGCGGATTGGTCGTGTTCTGCCCTGAAACGATCGCCAGTCACTGGTCAGCCGTGAGATACTGCCAGGGGCTGATCGACGCCGGTTATATCGTCGTTTCGTTCGACTTCCGGAACCAGGGCGAAAGCGATCGACTCGAGAAGTACGATTCGCTGCACTGGGTGACGGAATACGAAGTCGACGATCTGAAAACCGTTCTCGGCTGGGTTCGGGATCAGGCCGCCTTTAGCGATCTGCCGATTGGCGTGTTCGGTGTCAGTCGCGGGGGTTCAGTGGCATTGATGGCTGCTTCCTCTCTGAATGACATCACGTTCATCGCCGCAGACAGTTCCTACACCAACGATCTGCTGATTGCTCACTACATTCATCGCTGGGTCCGGCTGATTGTTCCCGGCTGGATCGTGAATATGCGCGGGTCGATGTGGCATATCTACATCACGCTCAAAGCCGCGTTCTGGGCCCAGCAGTTCCGCAAAGGTTGCCGCTATTTGAACTCGTCGGACCCGTTCACAAAGGTCCGTGGCAAACGAGTGCTGCTGATTGCCGGTATGAACGACAGCTACGTTCCGACAACGATCTCGCAACGCATTCAAAACATGCTCGGCACGCAGTGCGACGATCTCTGGCTCGTGCCACGGGCGGCTCATAACGGAGCCCGGTCCCGGGACCCGGAACAGTATGATCAGCGATTGACGTCCTTTTTCGAGCAGATGGTCGAATCTCCGACTCCGGCTGTCGAAACGGTCGCCTCCCCCAAGGAACCGCTCGTTCGCTCGCAGTCGCTCATTTCGAACTGAGTCGCGTTGGCCTTCGATCGGGGGCCGGTTGGTGCGGAAAAACACGGATGCGGAGTAGCCGATCGATGCGTTCTGGGTTACTCTGTTTGCAGTCCAGAGAGCAGGGCAGCGTTCGGTGACAGCATCCGTTCGCCGCTCTCAGCTGATTTCGTCTGCGAACTGCCGCTTGTCTCTCCAATCGGGTTCTCTGGCACGCCCGTCCAGCATTCAGCATGCGTCTCGAACAACCGCTGATCAGGGAAGCCATTCGTTGGGCGCGCAGACGCTGTACGAAAACGCGTGAAAGCAAACCCGATGAAAACAATTTCGCTACAGGTCATTCAGGGGCTCGAGCGGGGCCAATGCTACCCGCGACTCCGAGTTCCCTTTACGATCGGTCGTGAAGAAGAGAACGCAATTCAGCTCAATGATGAGCGCATCAGCCGTTGCCATGTGAAGGTCCAGCAGGATGGCGATCGGGTCATTCTGACCGATCTGCAAAGTACGAACGGCACGCGCGTAAACGGGCTGCCGGTTCAGATGACAGTGCTTCGTCCCGGCGATCTCATTACCATCGGCCGTTGCGTGCTTCTGTTTGGTTCCCCGGAAGAAATCACTGAGCATTGCGATGAACTGCATCGCAACGCGCTCGAGCATCACCGACTGATCGATACAGGAAATACTCTGCCCGAGGCGAATGCCGATCTCGCTCAGGATGAACATGGTGCGGCCGGTCTCGATACGATGGGACTGTTCGATGACCACGGCCACCCGGCTGCTCCGTTTCCCGGCGGCCGACCTCCGCTGCCCGATTTAACCACGCTCCACTCGCGGAGCGAGCTGTCTGATCTGCTCGCCTACGTGCACAATACGCTCCTGCAGGTTCTGCAGTCGAGGGACACTGGCAACGGTAACGGCGAACAAAAATCAGAATCGGTCGACGACTCTACTGCCCGTCTTCCATGGCCGAGCTGGCAAAAAATGCTCGAACTCGAAACCGAGCTCGCCGAGTATCTCCGCGAACTGGGCGATCCAGACCACGAGTAGCCGTCGGCTACTTGCCCTGCAGCTCGACGGGAAGCTGGTCGATCTTGGCGGCGAGAATGAAATCGTTCTCGGAGAGTCCACCGATTGCGTGGGTCCAGATTTCGATTTCCACGTTGCGATATCCCCAGATCCGCAGATCGGGATGGTGTCCTTCGGTCTCGGCCACCTCGGCGACTTCGTTGAAGAAGTTCATTCCGGCCATGAAGTTCCGGACCTTCCATTCTTTGCGAATCCGTTCTCCATTGTGGCAGATGGACCAGCCTTCGAGCTGGTTCACCTGGGCTTCGGCTTCCTGCTCAGTCAGCTTGGGGACACCCCCTTCACAAGGGACGCATTTCTTGGAAGTCAGCTGTTCGGAAGTCTGGGCCATCTGTTTCTCCTTATTCGCTTGTGCCGAGTTTAAAACTCTTCGGACGTCGCTACTACTATTCTACAGGAAGACGGCCAGATTTCGAGATCCAGTCAGTCGGCAGGTTCTTCAGCTTTTACTCAGATAGTCCCAGGCGGAGCGTTCCCGGTCATAATTCGCTTTGAGCAACTTGTCGGCAGCCGGATCGCCCACGATCACTTCCTCGACCGGATCCCACTGCAACGGCTTTTGGATCGCGTGAGAGACGTAACCAAGATGTCCGGGGGTGATCGATCGGTGGGCCTGCTCAGCCGGTGCGATCGTTGGCTTTCCGAAGCGGATGGCATCGATGAAGTTCCGCATGTGCCCGGGGGAGGTCATCACATTCTTTGGGCCCGTCTCAAAGTCTTTCGCCAGCCATTGTTTGTTCGAGCCCTCGATTTTCCCGCGGGTGACGAACAACCAGCCGTTCTCACCCTCAAAGCGAGTGCCGACAGGGAAGCGGTCCGAAACAACTCCCACGGTGCCGTCTGAATAGATGCTTTCGATCTCGTAGTGATGCGGCGTGTTGTAGACCGGTGTCTCCGCCATCGTCCAGTTTTTGGCCTCGACTTTGATGGGCCCGGAAGTCTCGAAGCCGAGCGCCCAGTGAGCGATATCGTTGTGATGCCCGATCCAGTCCATCAGCACGCCACCGCCAAAATTGCGATTCCCCCGCCACCAGCGATGATGCCGGGCCCGCATGTAGGGAAGAGGCTCCGCCGGTCCACACCAGACGTTATAAGATCCTCCTTCCGGGGGCTCCGTGACCGTCGGATCGCCTTGCGGCTGATCGTAGCCCGGGGGCAGTCCGACTTCGAACCGCGTCACTTTTCCGAGATGTCCATTGCGGATGAGGTTCACCGCTCGCTGGAACACGTCTTCTGATCGCTGCTGAGAGCCAGTTTGAAACACCGCGTTCTGCTTCGCGACTTCACGGTAGACCGCCTGACCTTCCGCGAATGTGTGAGTGACCGGCTTTTCGCAGTAAACCGCTTTTCCGTTCTTCAACGCACAGAGTGTGAGCGTCGCATGCCAGTGATCCGGCGTGGCAATCACCACGGCGTCCAGGTCCTCGATCGCACTCGGGTCCCATGCAGCAAGCGTCGTCGTCAGGTTGCCTGACAGCTGAGCTTTCCCGCTTTTCCGTTGACTGTTGGCGTGCTGCTGGATTTTCTCGCGAGCCGGCTCGAAGCCGTAACGTGGCCCTTTACCCCATTCCCGATCCCGATAGTGCTCGTTGTAAAGATCGCTGATCATCGTGATCTCGACGTCCGGCTGAGCCAGAAGATCGTCGATCAGGTTGAAGCCGCGGGAGCCGAGTCCGATGACGCCGACCTGAATCCGGTCATTCGCAGCGACTTTGGCAGCGGAACTCGTGATCCGCGGAAGCAGGGAGGCAGAACCAGCTGCGAGAATGGTAGAGAGCGCCTGTCGACGTTTCATGTGCCGGATTCCTTCTGATTGAGGGAGGATCGCCTGGACTTTGATCGATTTTCCAGTTTTCGTTCGAATCATGCGGGACGAGATTCTGATGGGCGGTCCGTTCGCTTCAGAACGCGAAAATCATCGAATTTTCTTCGCAGCCCCGAACTGATCCCGCCGATACTTGTCTCTGTAAAAGATCTCGGTATACTTCCCTTGCCTTTGAGCGATATCGCTCATAAATTGGTGTTGGGCGACATGCCCCACCTTGCTCTGCGGACGTGGCGGAATTGGCAGACGCGCACGGTTCAGGTCCGTGTTCCTTTACGGGAGTGGAGGTTCGACTCCTCTCGTCCGCACTCCATTAAAAAAGCATCGTCAGGTTTTCTGGCGATGCTTTTTTTGTTGCGCCTTCTGAAAAGTAGGCTGGGACCGCCCCAAGGCGGATCCCAGCGTTCCTTTGATCAGGGTTCACCGCGTCACTTGCTGCTGGCGAACTTGTAGATGCCGCGACCATTGGCCGTTTCGATGGAGAAGTAAACTTCGCCGTCTTCGTCTTCACCGAAGGTCAGCACCGGCATCTTGTCCGATTCGATGCTGTAGTTGCCCTTCAGCTTCTTGTTGGCGACATCGTAATCGAGTGCCCACAGCTTGCCGGTCACGTAGTCGGCGTAGATGAACTTGCCGGTCAGGTCTTTCACGCTTGGCCCACGATAGACGTAGCCACTCGTGATCGACTTACCAACCTGGTGATCGTACTCCCAGACCGGATCGACCGCGTCGTCGGCATCTTCCATCGACCGGTTGCCGAACGGATGCGTGCCTTCGTAGCGATTCCAGCCGTAGTTCTTGCCTTTCTCGACGACGTCGATTTCTTCCCACAGATTCTGGCCGACATCACCCAGCCAGAGATCGCCGGTTTCACGATCGAAGCTGAATCGCCAGATGTTGCGGAATCCGTAAGCGTAGATTTCCTTCTGGCCATCTTTGCTGGCGAACGGATTGTCCTTGGGAATGCCGTAGGCCAGATCGCCCGACTTCGAGTCGACATCAATTCGGAGCAGGGAGCCGAGCAGAGTGCTCTTGTCCTGTCCGTTATCGAACGGGTCGTTGGCGCTGCCGCCGTCACCCAGGCCGATGTAGAGGTAGCCGTCGGGACCAAATGCAATCGTTCCCCCATTGTGGTTGGCGAACGGCTGCTCCAGTGTCCAGAGGACGCGTTCCGACTTCGGATCGGCTTTGTTGGGATCGGTTTTGGAAACGCTGAATTCCGAAACGACCGACGTGTGAGCCTTTTCGGCTGACGTGTAGTAGACGTAAAACTTGCCGTTGTCCTTGTACTCCGGGTGGAACGCCAGTCCGAGAAAACCCTCTTCGTTGGCTCCGCGAGCGGTGTACGGGGCGACCTGTTCTTCGATATCGAGAAACTCGATGGTCTGCTTCGTCTTACCACCTTCCGGGAAGACGTGAATCGTCCCGTGTTGGGTCGCGACGAACATCCGGCCGGAACCGTCGTTGGCGTGAGTGATGACGATCGGACGCAGCGGGCGGACTTTGCCCTTTTCGTCGACTGCATCCCAGTTCTCCCAGGTCAGATCCGGGAAAGCATTAACTGGCTTGACGCTCAACTCGCCGTGACTCGGATCAGGAACTTCATTCTCAGCGGGCAGTTCACGGATCTTGATGTTCCGGAACGAGACCAGATCATTGTGGTCCTGCAGGCAGATGTGTCCGGTCGTCGGCTTGCCGAAGTTCTCATAGGCAGAAAACTTGCTCTCGGCGACCCGCTTGTTCCATTCGTCGCTCCCTTTCTGGAAGCGGTAATAGCTGACGCCGTTCATCATCACTTCCGACTGATTCGGCGTGACGCGAAGATAGATCTCGTTCCATTCGCCGGCGGGGCGGGTGGCGTCGAGAATCTGCTCGGTGTCGAGACCGGCTTCGTCTTCGGCTTTCTTCTGCCATGGAGCCCGGGCAGGCTTGTAGAGCTGGTACAGCCAGCCAGCCTTCTGAGGATCGTGTCCGTCGACGTTGTCCTGAATCTGAATTTCAGGACCGGTCTGCCAGGGGCGGCTTTCGGTTTCCTGAACGTGGAACATCAGTCCGCTGTTCCCCTCTTCGGAAATTCGGAACTGAATCGACAGCTCGAAAGATTCGTACTGTTTCTTGGTGATGATGTCGCCGGCCCCTTTGTCCTTCCGGGTCAGGACGCCATCTTCGACAACCCAGCCGTCGCTGATGCCGTCGGCTTTATAGTTTCGGAATTGGTCGGCCGATTTGCCGTCGAACAGCAATTCCCAGCCCGCCAGTTTTTCGGCTTCGGTCAGAGTGTTCTGTTCCGCCTGAACCGGCATCGCCAGTAATGCGCCCAGCAGCAGCGAGCCGAGCAGTGAAGAGCAGAGCTTCATGGGGGTTCCTCATCAGTCTTGGTTTCAAATCGCCATCGGATCCTGAGAGCATCTTCAGATCGACGCATTCTCCTTCGTTGCTGTAAGATCATATCGGGCCGCCCCGGCGATTGCTACAATCGCCGCCGGTTGGCAACGTCTCGAAAGAAATCGAACTCTCTTGGGCAGAATGGCACGAAGGGGTCATCTCTGTGTTGCAAAGCAGCAGGAGGCTTATCTTAAGTGTCGTTAAGCCAGTTCCCGTTGAGACCAGAACTGACGGCGATCGCGAACTCTTCAGCAGTGTGAGAAGACAAGCCTCTTGTGGCAGCGCCACTCAGAATTAGAACTCTGAGCCATCGCTTTCGTTGGACGTTTTGAAGTCAATACGCAGCATGCCCACGCGAGCGTGTGCATGGCACCCGATCTTCGTTGGGTCGAATAGGATTCATCACAGGAACAATCACAAATGGAAGTTGTGGGAATTATTCCGGCTCGTCTGAAATCGTCGCGGCTGCCTGGAAAGCTGCTGCTACGTGAAACCGGGCGTTCGATGCTGGAACACACCTGGCAGGCTGCTCAGAAGGCGAAACAGCTCAATCGTCTCATCGTCGCTACCGACAGCACCGAAATCGCTGAGGAATGCGAACGCTTCGGAGCAGAGGTCTGCATGACTGGTGAGTGCGCTAATGGAACCGAACGTATCGCTGTTGCTCTGCAGAATCTGAACAGCCAGTGTCGCATCGCGGTCAATATTCAGGGCGATGAGCCAGAGATCGATCCTCGCCATATTGACCGTGTTGTTCAAGCACTTGAGAAGAACGAGCAGTACGAAATGGCGACGCTGGCCAATCCCATCCAGAGTGTCGAACAGCTGAACGATCCTGCCTGCGTGAAGGTCGTCTGTGCTTCGAACGGAGCCGCCCTGTATTTCAGCCGGTCGCCGATTCCCCATTCCCGCGATCGCGATCCGGCCGAATGGTTCGAAGAAGCCAGCCCTCAGCAGCCGACGCCCTGGCTGCAGCACATCGGCCTGTATGCCTATCGAGCCGAATTTGTCCAGGCGTTTGTGAAGATGCCTCCGGCGTCTCTCGAAACGATTGAACAGCTCGAGCAGCTGCGTGCGTTGCAGGCGGGAGCCCAGATCCACGTGACCGTGGTGTCGGACGCATCACGTGGCATTGATACACCTGCCGATTACGAGTCATTTGTGGCTCGTTTTAAGGCGAGAAACTGACTTTTCGATTCGTCGGTTTCAACCGCTGGTCTGAGCGGCGGCAAACAGATACACTACCCGCTGAATGATGCCGCTCGTCGAATGAGTGCGCAGGAATCTCGGCCGGACCGCGTTCGGCTGCGCCCTCCCATCAGGTTTTCTTCCTTCCTCCCCAGAGCAAACAGGCGATGACAAAGTTTATTTTCGTGACCGGTGGTGTGGTCAGTTCTCTCGGAAAAGGTCTCACCTCGGCGTCGGTTGGCCTTCTCCTGGAGCGTCGCGGCCTTAAGGTCCGGATGCAGAAGCTCGACCCGTATTTGAACGTCGATCCGGGAACCATGAGCCCTTATCAGCACGGCGAAGTTTACGTGCTCGATGACGGTTCCGAGACCGACCTCGACCTCGGCCATTACGAACGCTTCACAAGCAGCCCGCTGTCACGCTCGTCGAATTATACGACGGGGCAGATTTATCAGGCCGTACTCGATAAGGAACGCCGCGGAGAATACCTCGGGGCCACCGTTCAGGTCATTCCGCATATTACCGACGAGATCAAAGAGGCGATCTTCTCGCAGGCGGGGCCCGATATCGACGTCGTCATCACCGAGCTTGGCGGCACGGTGGGAGATATCGAAGGACTGCCGTTCCTTGAAGCCATTCGGCAGGTGCCGCTCGAAGTCGGCAAAGAGAACTGCCTGTTCCTGCACCTCACGCTGGTGCCGTATCTCAAGGCGGCTCGCGAATTGAAAACAAAACCGACGCAGCACAGCGTCGGTCAGCTGCGGGAGATCGGGATTCAGCCCGACATCCTGGTCATTCGCACCGAACGCCCGCTCGGACGCGACAATGCCGAGAAGATTGCGTTGTTCTGCAACGTCGAGAAGAACGCAGTGATCGAAGAAGTCGACAAGACTCTGTCAATCTACGAAGTTCCCCTCGGTCTGGCGGAGAACAAGATTGATCGGCTGATTTGTGACAAACTTCATTTGCCCCAGGCCCAGTGTCAGCTGGACGACTGGAAGCAACTGATGCACAACATTCGACATCCGGAGCACGAAGTCACGATCGCCGTTGTCGGGAAATACATCGAACATCGCGACGCTTACAAGTCCATTTATGAATCCCTCGACCACGCCGGCTTCTCCAGCCGGGCGCGGGTCATCATTAAGCGTGTTTCTGCCGACGAACTCGAAGAGGAAGATCCCGAACTCCTGCTGCGTGGAGTCGATGGCATCCTCGTTCCCGGCGGCTTCGGCATGCGAGGAATTGAAGGCAAGATTCGAGCCGCCCGTTATGCCCGCGAACGACAGATTCCCTACTTCGGCATCTGCCTGGGAATGCAGTGTGCGGTCATCGAGTTCGCTCGTCACGCCTGCGGCTACGAAGATGCGAACAGCACCGAGTTCAACTCGAGTACTAATAATCCGGTCATCTGTCTGCTCGAAGAACAGAAGAAGATCGTGTACAAGGGCGGCACGATGCGGCTCGGGGCTCAGCCCTGTACCCTGATGGACGGCAGTCTGTCGGCTCAGCATTACGGGCAGTCGGAAGTGTCAGAGCGTCATCGCCATCGCTACGAGTTCAATCCGGAGTACCGCGAAGCCATCGAGCAGGCCGGGATGCGTATCGCCGGAGCCAACCCGGACAGCGGACTGGTGGAAATTGTCGAAGTCGAGAATCATCCGTGGTTTGTCGCGGTGCAGTTCCACCCGGAGTTCCACTCCAAGCCGCTCGCACCGCACCCGCTGTTCCAGGGCTTTATTCAGGCCGCATTGGACCGACGTCAGGATCAGGTCGCGGTGCCGGTCTAGTTCGGCAGACTTCATAGCGGCGGCATTTCGCCTCCGTAATGCGGGGCATACAAGAAGCCGTACCACGCGTGGAGATCAGCGTACGAATCTTGGTTGCTCCTTCTGACCGCGAAGAACACGACAACAGGAAGTACGGTCGTCACCATGAACAAGGCAGTTGATCGCGACGAACTGGCGACCGCGTATCTTGAGCAACTCCCGTACGAACCCTATCCGGTTCAGGAAGAAGCTCTCCTCACCTGGTTCACCTCGGAAGAGGGCATTCTGGTCTGTGCTCCCACCGGAACGGGGAAAACGCTGATCGCCGAAGCCGCCCTCTTTGAGGCGCTGCAGACTGGGAAAGTCGCCTACTACACGACGCCTCTCATTGCACTGACTGAGCAGAAATTCAACGAAATTCAGCAGGCGGCCATTCGCTGGGGATTCGCGGCGGAAGACGTTGGACTCGTCACCGGGAATCGCAAGGTCAACCCGGGCGCCAAAGTACTGGTGGTCGTCGCGGAAATTCTGCTGAATCGTCTTCTCGACGCCGAAGGTCACGATTTCAACGAAACCTTCGCGGTCGTGATGGACGAGTTCCACAGCTTCAACGACCCCGAACGGGGAGCGGTCTGGGAACTTACGCTCGGCCTGTTGCCTCAGCACGTCAAGCTGATGCTGCTCTCGGCCACGGTTGGAAACGCGGTTGAGTTTCTGATGTGGCTTCGCAATCAGCACGGCCGCAAGCTGAGATTGATTCAGTCGGAAGATCGCAAGGTACCACTCAACTTCCGTTGGGTGCCCGACCAGATGCTCGATGAGCAGCTGGAAATCATGGCCGCCGGCGATGACGCGACCAATTACGTTCCGGCGCTCGTCTTCTGCTTCAATCGTTCCCAGTGCTGGTCCATTGCCGAGCAGCTGAAGGGCAAACGGCTGGTCACGAAAGAACGCCAGGCCGAACTGGCGAAGCGACTGGAACAATACGACTGGTCACAGGGAGCCGGACCGAAACTGAAGCCGATCCTCATGCGAGGCGTCGGCGTGCATCATGCCGGCGTGCTGCCGAAGTATCGACGCATCGTCGAGGAACTGTTTCAGGAGAAACTGCTTTCCGTCTGCATGTGCACAGAGACGCTGGCGGCCGGGATCAATCTTCCTGCCCGTTCGGTCCTGCTGATATCGCTGATTAAGGGCCCTCCTGGCAAGATGAAACTGATCGATGCCAGCTCGGCTCATCAGATGTTCGGTCGGGCAGGGCGGCCGCAGTACGATAAAGTGGGCTACGTCTTCGCGATTCCGGACGAAGACGACGTGAAGATTCTCCGCTTCAAGGAGAAATACGATCAGATTCCCGAGGACACGAAAGATCCGAATCTGATCAAAGCCAAGAAGCGAATGAAGAAGAAGATGCCGACGCGAAACAGCAATCGGCAGTACTGGAATGAAGACCAGTTCGAGAAACTTCGCAATGCACCGCCAGCGAACCTCAGCAGCCGGGGGCATCTTCCCTGGCGCATGCTGGCGTGGCTGATTAAAGATTCGCCCGACGTGAAGCGTTTGCGGGACTTCGTGTCTCGTCGCATGCTCGAAGGCAAAGCCCGCGATCAGGCCGAGAAGCAGCTGTTCCGAATGTTGAAAACATTATGGGCCGGCGACTTCATCGAACTCGACCCGCCTCCTCCCGAGCCGAAGGTCGTTAAGGAAAGCCAGACCGAGGACAAGGCTGAATCTGCCGAGGACGGCTTCGGCGAAGGACTCGGATTGTTCGGTCAACTGCTGCAGGAAGCAATCGAGCCGGACGCGAAGAAGGAAACCCCGAAGAAGGATCCCGGGAAAGCCGCGGCTAAACCAGCCGAGGACAACTGGATTCCCCGTCGGGCCGTTCCGCTGGAGCGTCTTGATGAGTTGTTGCAGTTCCGCAGCATTAATCCTGTCTACGGCTGCTATCTGCTGAAGCTGCTCGGTAAGGCCGACGAGTTCGAACAGATTCAGATTCTCGAGAGCGTGCTCGAAGTTCCCGGCTCGATGCTGCGGGATGTCCGCGTGCCTGTCGATCTGCTGGTTTCGGGCGAACTGGCTCGCAGCGTCGTCGACCACGAACTGGTCGAGCAGGGGCAGCTGCCGAGTCATCGCATCTGGCAACAGCCGCCCGATGACCCGCGTGACATTCTCTACGAAGACTATCCGCCACCGATCGGTGATAAGGTCAACATGCTGTTCCGTTCCGAGTTCCCCGGCGTACACGGCGTGAATATCCTGCCGGTCTGGATCGTCGGCGACCTGCTCAAGTTCGGGGGCAACTTCC
Source organism: Planctomycetaceae bacterium (assembly GCA_017795105.1). GTDB lineage: Bacteria > Planctomycetota > Planctomycetia > Planctomycetales > Planctomycetaceae > Rubinisphaera. Next base: position 864,608 of record CP051247.1, on the reverse strand, counting down.
AGAACTATGTAACCGGACGCGACCTGACGAAGCAGGAGGGGATCGTCTTCCGGCACCTGCTGCGATTCGTTCTGCTCGTCAAAGAGTTCGAACACCTTTGTCCGGAAGGCATGAACGAAGAAGTCTGGCAGTCGCGGCTCATGTTCTGGGACGAAACGATCAGCAAAGCCTGCCGCGAGGTCGATCCGGAAACGACCGACAAGATGCTTGAGATGATGGGGAACTAAACGATGTCCGTGGAAACGATCGGACAGCTTCCTGAGATCACTGCTTCTCAGGCAGGGCGGGGGATTATTCGCATTCCATGCGAACAGGATGTTCCGTTTACCGAGCGCGTTCGGGCGATTGTCGATACGCCTCAGTTCCAGCGGCTGCAGTATATCAGTCAACTCGGGTTAGTCTCCCGCGTCTATCCCGGGGCGACGCATACCCGCTTCGAACATGCGCTCGGGGTGTATCACAACGCCGTTCGATATCTCCGACATCTCAGCAGGAACGCGCGGTTTAGCAGTCTCTGCACGATTCCCGATGCCGAGCTGCTGCTCGTTTCTTCGCTGTTGCACGATCTGGGACACTGGCCCTTCTGCCATCCGATTGAAGACATGGCGCTGGCCGAGATCCCCGACCACGAAGAGTTTGCCCGCAGCTTTCTGCTCGAAGAGACCGAACTCAACCGCGTTCTGCGCGAGGTCTGGAACATCGATCCGGCTGATGTGCTCGATATTCTCGTGGCGAAGAAGAACTCGCCAACGCGGAAACTGCTGCGATCGATCCTGTCCGGTCCGATCGACATCGACAAGCTCGACTATCTCGATCGCGACAGCCTGCACGCGGGGGTACCTTATGGACGTAACTTCGACCGCAATCGGCTGATCAACTCGCTGACTGTTAATGAGCAGGGGGATGGTCTGGCGATTACGTCCAAAGGCAAAACGGCCGCCGAACTGATGGTCTTTGCCCGTTACGTGATGTTCAGCGAAGTTTACTGGCACCATGCGGTCCGCAGCGCGACGACGATGTTTGCCCGCTGCTTCTATGAACTGCGGGACCGCATCGATCTGCAGGCGTTCTTCCGCCAGCGGGAATCGGAGTCGATCGAACAGATGCGAACGGCGGCAGCGGGGACAAACTGCGAGCCGCTGGTGGAAGGTCTCTTCGGCACCCGTCGGCAAATTTACAAGCGGATCGCCGAGTACTCTGCGGTAGACCACAGTCTTATTTTCGAGAAGCTGGCTTATCGGCCTTATCGGGAATTGGTCGAGCGAATGGATCGTTTGCAGTCGCTGCTGAACGAACAGCTCGAGACTCCGTTGCGGCCGCTGCAACTCCTGATCGATGCTCCGCCCCCACGACGGGAAGTTGAGTTTAAGATCGACGTGCTGTTTACGAAGGAAGAGCGATATCGTCCGCTGGCTTCGGTCTCACCGGTTGTGGAAGCCCTCGCTCATCGCCAGTTCGACGACTACGTCAAGAAGGTCCGCCTGTTCGTCTCCCCGGAAAGGGCAGGGCAGATCACCGAAGAGATGGTGTTGAGGGCGATCGAGCGACTCGACGATTGAGTCACAGCCGTTGAGTCTGTACGACCACTGAAACACAGAGGTCACAGAGAGCTCGGCAACCCGATCACACCTGGAAGCACGCGGAAACCTCTGTGTTCTCCGTGCCTCTGTGGTTTCTTTCGTGTTGCTGAGTATGCCGGTTCATTTCAGCAGGTATCGCATCGCCGACGCGACTCCCAGCACGACATCTGTCATGCTCGAATAGCAGAGAGTATCCGGAAGGTCGCTCGCCTGATGATAGTTCGGGTTTCTCAGAAAGCTCGTGTCTGTCAGCATGAGGGCCGGGTAGTTCTGGTCCCAGAAGGAACTGTTATCGCTGAGACGGATTTCACGGATTCGCTCCGGGAGGCAGATGGAGAACAGCGGGAGCTTCGTTCCTCGTTTGAAGCCTCTGCGGAATGACGTGGCGAGTCGGACCGAGGCCATGTTCCCGACTGCTGCCAGGAAGTTTCCGCGAGAGGGAAAGCATCGATGCAGCAGCTTTGGAATCGTCTCGGGAACCAGCTGTGACCTTGGTTCCTGCGAGAAGTAGCCGACCATCTCAAGGCAGAGCATCCCGGTGATTTGTTCGCCTTTACGACGGCACTCGCGGGCGTGCTGCTGGCTGCCCATAGCGTCGAGATGAAAGTAGGGCGGTTCTTCACAGGCGAAAGCGACGTAGCGAGCCGTGCGTTTCCCGGAATACCCTGACAATAGCCGGCTCACCTCGAGCAGCACGGATACGGCTGAGGCGTTGTCATCGGCTCCGGGAGTTGTGGCGACCGTATCGTAATGCGCTCCGAGCAGTACGATCTCCTGTGGACGATGCGTTCCTTTGGTTTCCACGAAGAGATTGGTGGCCACATCACCGAGGGCATCGTACTCCTCGCGACCGACGTCGAAGCCGCCTGCTTTCCACTGCTGTTGAAGGTAGCCGATTGTTGCAGTGATCGAATCAGGCTTGGCAAGCGTGCGAGGGCCGATGAGACCCGCCAGCACATCAACATGCTGGCGGAGATTGGATTCAATCGTGTGACGGTCGGCGGCTTCCATGGATCTCGGGATCCTCGGTGAAGCTCTCCGATCAGATCGACTGATCGTCCATCATCTCGACCACGTTGCCGAATGGATCGGCGGTGTAGACCGAGCGGGTGCCGTCGCGGTGCGGCTTGAGTTCGCCGTATTTCTCGGCATCCGGAATGGCGAAGCCGATGTGCGGCGGATGCTGACCGGGAACAACCAGAGCCATCTGCAGGTTGGCGAATTGGAGCATGGCCCAGGTATCGTCCTGATAGACGACATCGCAGCGGAAGGTTTCGCGGTACCAGTTGACGGCTTCGGCGATATCTTCGACCGAGATAGCGATGTGATGGACGGAATCGAGGGAAGTGGTAGTGTTCATGGGAATTCGACCTTACTGAATGCTTTCAACGTCCTGATGAGGGAGACATGCCATTTTATAGAACAGGCCGGTCTTCTCACATTCCTGAATAAATTCCTGAGGCATTCGAGCTTCGGTTTCGTCGTCCCATTCCACGATGTATTGCAGCGATTCACCGCGTCCTTTGGCTTCCACCACGGTGCCGGTCCACTGATCGGCGTCGACGGGGGGGACTTCCGGAATGACACTGCCCGGCTTCAGGCGAATTTTCGTCCCGGACGCCAGTTTTGTTTTTTTCGCCGGCATGGCTATTTCATTTTCCATCACGCTGGAATTTGATTCAGAGGTCTGACCGCAGACGGGTGGCTGCCGCAGTCTGCGGCAGCCGGAAGTGTCATCTCCGAAAAATAGTAACGGACCGACCAGTTTTCGCAATCATGCCTGCCCGGATCTCCGTGCAGATGTTCACGTTTCGGGCAGCAGAGCCCTGACGGCTGCAACTGCCCGAGCTGTGGTCGGCTTCAACGATCGATCGCCCTGAATTACGGCAGCAGGTCTTTCACGGCGTCGCGTTCGTCGCGAAGTTCCTGCAGTGTGGCTTCGATCTTGCTCTTGGCAAAGTCGTTGTGTTCCCAGCCGGTTTCAATTTTCCAGCTGTTGCCGTCGCCGGTCAGCGGGTAACCGAAGATCAGACCCTCGTCGATGCCGTAACTTCCGTCGCTGCAGACGGCTGCACTGAAGCAGTCGCCGCTGGCGGTCGGGCGGATGACACTCTTCACGGTATCGAGAGCGGCATTGGCAGCCGAGGCGGCACTGGAAGCTCCACGGGCAGCGATGACGGCTGCACCACGCTTCTGGACGGTCTCGATGAACGTTCCCTGCAGCCAGGCTTCGTCGGTAATCACGTCCGTTGCAGCCTTGCCATTGATTTTGGCGTGGTAGAAGTCCGGGTACTGCGTAGCCGAGTGATTGCCCCAGATGGCGACATTGGAAACGTCGGCAACCGGCACGCCGGCTTTCTGGGCCAGCTGAGTCGCGGCCCGGTTCTGATCGAGTCGCGTCATGGCGAAGAAACGATCGCGGGGGATGTCCGGAGCGTTGGCCATCGTGATCAGACAGTTGGTATTACAGGGGTTACCGACGACCAGCACCCGCACGTCCTTCGCGGCTGCGGCCTGAATGGCTTTGCCGGTGCTGGTGAAGATCGGGCCGTTGATGCGGACCAGATCGCCCCGTTCCATGCCGGCTTTACGGGGGACACTGCCAACGCAGAGGACCCAGTTGCAGTCGGCGAAGCCGGCTTCCAGATTGTCGCTGGACTGCTTGACCACGCCAGCGAGCGTCGGGAAGGCGCAGTCATCCAGTTCCATCTCAACTCCGTCCAGGGCCGAGAGTGCCTGCGGCAGTTCGATCAGATGCAGAATGACCGGCTGATCCGCACCAAAAACTTCGCCACTGGCAATGCGGAAGATCATGGCGTAGCCGATCTGACCGGCTGCTCCGGTAACTGCAACGCGAATCGGGGCTTTCATTATTGTCTCCTGTTCATCCCTGACGGATGAGGCTAGTGGTGTCAGTTCGATGGTGCGGTGGTCTTCTGAAGTTTTATCGAGTCGGGACCTGTGTCTCAATCCACCGGGGACGATTGTCCGCAAGCTGTCCACGAAAGAGTCGCGGCAACGAGAAGGACACATCAGCCGGGGTTAATGAGTGTCAGTTCGCCGGGGCATTCAGTGAGGCCAGAATCCGCATGATTTCCTGCGGCGTAAAGTTTCCGATCAGGACGGCCTTTTCGGAAATCTGACTGCGAATGTACGGAGCCATAATCAGTTTTCCGTCGACGAGAATCGCCAGTCGTTTCCCAATATTCTCGCCGGTCACCATGTTCATGATCTCGGCCCCTTCTGCGGTGAACGTCATCTCGATGCCCCGTTCGTCGGTCGCGTTTTCCGCACTCGCGATATGGGCATTGTTCAGACAGGGTTCGGCATGAAGATAAATCTGCTCGCGCGTCGCGTCCTGAAGCACTTTCGGCGTTAGTCCTTCTGCAGCGTTCGCTTCCGCGATGAAGAACTCGACTTCGACCAGTTCGGGCTCCTGAGCCAGTTGTGACAGATAGTAACGGATGCGTGAATTGCCCGCGTAGGGATCGTTGTGTTCCTTCGCATAGTCGCGAATCGCGACAGCCAGCCTGCTCACTGCGGCCGCATATTGAGGATCTCCCACACGGTTCGTCAGCTCCTGGGGATCTTCCTTCAAGTCGAAGAACCAGGGTTTGTCGTGTGAGGACAGAACGAGTTTATGGTCATCGGAAACTGCGCAGAGCCATAACCGATTGGAGTGTGTGCTGCGAAGGATCGCGACATCGTCCCAGTCGTCTGGGGCTTGCCCGCTGAAGAGCGGTGTGGCATCGCGTCCATCCGGCGTTACTGACGATTCGGTCTCGGTCAGGTTCAGAATTGTGGGGAAGAAATCGATGCAGGAAAGAGCGACATCGACCTGGGTGCCAGCCGGGATCTTTGCCGGGTAGCGAATAACGAACGGAATTCGAGCCGATCCTTCGTAAGGATTCCCCTTGTTTATTTTGCCATGTTCTCCGCACAAGTCGCCATGGTCGGAAGTGAAGACGATAATCGTGTCATCCAGAATCTGCTTCTCTTCCAGCAGGTCCAGGAGTCGACCGATGTTGTCGTCAATGCATTTGACCATCCCGAAGTATTTGGGCATGAACTGCCGGAGGCTGTTGGCAGAGACGCCTCGATCTGGATAACCCCAGATCGGAATCTGCCGCGATCGCTTCGTGAGTGACTCCGGGATCACAACGTCGGCAGCCGAATACATTGTGTCGTATGGAGCCCGCACGGTATTGGGGCCGTGTGGGTCGGGGAGGCTGACCATATAACAGAAGGGCTGGTCGCCATTCTCTTCGATGAACTCAATCGCTCGATCGGTCAGCCAGTCCGTAGTGAAGGTCTTCTCGTCGGCATTATTCAGATTGTAGTTCGGGCGACCACGATTGTCGGTGCCGCCAATGGCCGGACCGTTCTCCGTGCTGACCAGCTTCTTCCAGTGGCCGCGATTGAACATGTAGCGATTGTCGCTCCAGCCGAAGTTTCGCTGAGGAGCCCACTCCGGTTTGCCATCGCCATCGAGATGCCATTTGCCACAGTAGCCGGTCACGTAACCGGCCGATTTGAGGACATCGGCGAAGCTGGTGATCTGGCCGCTCAGTTCGATGTCGTTCTGCACGACAGGAGTGGCCTGCGGGTATTTGCCAGACATCAGGCTGGCCCGGGAGGGGGAACAGACTGGCGTGGTCGCGTAAAAGCTGGTCGCCAGGGCCCCTTCGGCGGCGAGTCGATCGATGTTGGGCGTCAGCGATTCCTCGCCGCCGAACATCGAACTGCCGTAGCAACCGAGGGTTCCGTAATGGTGCTCATCGGTATGAATGATCAACACGTTCGGGCGGGACACAGGAGCGTCAGGTTCCGCGAACAACGAGCGAGCCCACAGGCTGCAAAAAGTGGCGCTGATCAGCAACAGCGTAAAAGTGCGACTGGCGATCCCACGATGAATCGTCATCAATCCGGCCCTCCCTCTTCGGATCACGTGAACAGAATGCAATTCGAAGGGTATCGGATCGATTCGCTGACCGCCATCGTTGTTCAGTGAAGTTCCGTTTCGCTCACTTCAATCAGATGTTGCTCGAGCTGTCGCACGATCTGCGGGGCATCGAAGTTGGTCTCGACGAACTTTCGGCCCGCTTCCGTCCGTTCCGACAGACGTTCGGGATCATGTGCGACCGCCACAATCGCCCGCGTTAGCTCATCGATGTCGGTCGGCTCGACCAGGTCTCCATATTCCCCGGCCTGGAGGACTTCCCGCGGTCCGCTCGGGCAGTCGGAAGCGACGATGGGAACGCGACAGGCCAGGGCTTCGAGAAGAATCAGAGGGAATCCCTCGTACAGCGAAGGCAGGCAGAACAGATCGGCTGCTCGCATAGCCGAAAAAGGATTCGACGTGAAGCCTGGGAGTTTGACGTGGTCCGTGAGATCGAGCCGTTCAATCTGCGACTCCAGTTCGGAACGGAGTTCGCCGTCGCCGTAGATGTGCACCTGGATCCGGGAGAGTCCATGCTCATCGATCGCCCGACGGGTGGCTTCGATCAGATAGCGATGCCCCTTCTGGTGATTGAGGCGACCGGCTGTGACAACATGAAACCGATCTTCGGAATAGTCGGGAGGATTGTTCCCGGTCATTCGATCGAGCTCTTCGAGGTCGACCGAGTTGTGCAGCACGTGAATCTGGTCCAGCGGAACGTCGTGACAGACAGAGACCCCTTCGCGATCGCCATTCGAGACCGCCAGAACCCGAGTGGCACTGTGAAACGCCTGCTTCAGGAGCCAGCGTTTGACCGTGCGGAAACGCTTGATCTCATTCTTGAGATCGCGTCGGGGATCGGCGGTGTTGCTGGCGATCCAGGGGCATTTCAGATCGGGAAGAACGTCGCCGGCGATGAGAATGGAATAGATCGTGAGCGCGAAGACGCAGTCGATCTGTTCCGACTGCACGAGTGCCACGAGATCTTTGCTCTGCAGACGATGCACATATCCCGGCAGTTTCCAGCGGGGAACATTGACGCGCTCTTCGAACACATGAACCGCGACATCATCAGGAATATCTGCGACGAAGGGTCCTTCCCGTCGCTGAAGGTACAGGATCGGCTCGAACTTCTCGCGATCGAGATACCGCAGATATTGAATGACCTGCCGTTCGGCTCCGCCGCCTGCCAGTGATCCGATCGTAAAGAGAACCTTGATTCGTTCTGCCATGGATCAGTACTTCAGCCGTTATTACGGTGACGAAACCTCAGGGGAACATGCGGAACACGAGGGACTAGCCCTGTGCCGAGAACGCTTCGGCGAATTCCAGCACCCACAGATCGATGAGATTCATAAAGGAATCGAGGTCGAGTTCGGTCAGACGCTGAAAATGATTCCTGGCGAACAACTCTTTGTTGCGAATTGTTCCTTTGGCGGTCAAATCGATGAGAGCAGCCTTGGAGTAGGGGCGAACGACCATTTCCAGATGACTGTACAGTCGATCGGCCGAACCCCGGTTCATTTCGATGTCATCACGACGGATGCGGGCTCCCCAGCCCTTATCGCTCATCACGGTTTCATATTCGAATCCGGGGAAGTGGTCGACCAGTTTGTGGAGACAGACGTCGATATGCTCGGTCAGTTCAAGCCGGGCCGAGGAATGCAGGGACTTTCGCTCCTCTTCGGTCGACAGTTTGGCCTGCTGGGATTCCTGGGCGTTCTGTCGTTGTTTCTGTCCGCGATCGATGGCTTTCTGCAGCCGCTGTTCAAAGTCCATATCTCTGCCAATCTTGCAGTTCCGCGAGCGGAACAATCTGTCTCACGTAGTCCTGTCGTGCAGCTCCTAATCTATCGGAATCTGAAGAATCAGCAATGCCACGGGACGAATCGCCGGCTGGCGTGGGTTTGCTCGGAGGGGCCGCTCAGCAGATTTCGGGATTGCATTCCCGTTCGGCTCCGCAATAATGACGATCCGGGTCGCAATGGTAATTTCTACGTGAATCTTCGCCAAAAAATTTGAAACCTTTTCGTCAAGGCGAAGCTGCTTTTGACCGCTGCGACGAAGAGTGCCCGTTCAGCTTATGCACCTGCTTGCCGCCCCGAACTTTACTGATTTGCTTGAGGCCACGATGACGCAGTGGCTCATACTGGCTGTCGTCGTAGCTCTGCTGATTGGATTGAGTTTGTGGATTAAATCCATCCTGACTGGTGATGACGATACTGCGAACACCGACCACGAGATGCTCTCTCAGATACTGGAATTGAAACGAAGAGGCGAATTGTCGCCCGAGGAATTCCGATCCATCAAAGGTCAACTGACAACGCGCATTCATCGCCAGGAGCTTCCGCTGGGAGTCCCGGCCGCGAGTTCGAAATCGCCGGAAGATGAGACGTCCTGATTCCTCTTCGTCGCGATAAATCGGTTTCACCTTTTTACAATCCAAATCGTCCCGGCACGGTTTGGTATACGCGTTGCGGAACAGACTTCTCGGAAAGCGGTAGCCAACCAGCTTTCCTTCTCAAGGGATAGAGAAAACGAACGCCCGACTAGAATGGTCGATGGTCAATCACGCGAACTGAGGACTCTGAATCGGAGGCAGCAGACTCAGTTCCACTCCAGGATAGAACCGACTCACGATCTGATACTTGTGTCACGATCGACAGCCTTGAAGGATTGCGAATGACCTCCGGAACAGACTTTACTGCAGGAAAACGACAGGGGACCAAGAAGCACGCCAACTGCTCCTTCTGCGGCAAGAGCTACCGCGAAGTCGGACCGCTCGTGGAAGGCCCGGAAGACGTCTTCATCTGTGAGAACTGTATTGACCTCTGTCAGTCCATTCTCGGTCAGGAACGCAAGCGTCGTGGCGGTTCTCAGTCACTCTTCAAGCGCGTGCCGACGCCTCGGGAACTCGTTTCCCACCTCGATCAGTACGTGATCGGCCAGCACCGGGCCAAGAAAGTTCTCTCGGTTGCCGTGCACAACCACTACAAGCGACTGATGAACATCGAGAACGATGAGTCCGAGGTCGAAATCGAAAAGTCGAACATCCTGTTCGTCGGTCCGACTGGTTGTGGTAAGACCCTGCTCGCCAAGACGCTTGCCCGTCACCTGCAGGTGCCGTTTGCCATCGGCGATGCGACAACGCTGACCGAAGCTGGCTACGTCGGCGAAGATGTCGAAAACCTGTTGCTGAAACTGCTGCACGCTGCTGACTTCGATATTGAAGCCGCTCAGCGGGGCATCATCTTCATCGACGAGATCGACAAGATTGGCAAGACGAGCCAGAACGTCTCGATCACCCGCGACGTCTCCGGCGAAGGTGTTCAACAGTCGCTGCTTAAGATGCTCGAAGGGACCGTGGCCAACGTTCCACCTCAGGGAGGACGTAAGCATCCCGAGCAGCAGTACATTCAGGTCGACACCACGAACATCCTGTTCATCTGCGGCGGAACGTTCGTTGGCCTGGAAGATATCATCGCCAAGCGGATGGGCCGCAAGATGATCGGATTCAACTCCGGCAGCCAGGCTGAGAATGAACGTCAGCGAAGCGAACTGCTCGCTCAGGCGGAAGTTGACGACATCCTCGAGTTCGGTCTCATTCCGGAACTCCTCGGACGTCTGCCGCTGCTGAGCACGCTCTCGCCGCTCGTGGAAGAAGATCTGGTCAAGATCCTCGTCGAGCCGAAGAACTCGATCGTGCGTCAGTTCCAGCAGCTGTTCGCCATGGAGAATGCCACACTCGACTTCACTCCGGAAGCTCTGCACGAGATCGCCAAGATCGCCGCTCAGCGTGAAACCGGTGCCCGGAGCCTGCGGTCGGTCCTCGAAGGCGTCATCTTCGACGTCCTGTTCGATCTGCCGGAAGACGGCCACGGCAAGAAGTATGTCCTCACGGCCGAAATGGTCCGAGGCGACAAGATGATCACCCCGGTCGACGACTCGGCCGCTGCCTGATCGACCACGAAGTCAGATTGAATCGAGGGCTCGCAGAACACTGCGAGCCCTTTTTTCATGGGCCGTTTGATCGTAGGGCCGGTCTTCGACCGGCCGAAATGAGTGACCTGTAACCGGCCCTACGCTGCGAGTCGTCCTTCTATTACGAAAGCATGATCGCGGGAATTCAAGCTACCACAACGGAGGATTCGATGGGACAAATCAACGATCTGTTCGGCTACATCCAGATTGGAGCTTCGCCATCGGAGATGGACCTGTTGAAACAGGCCCTGCAATACAATCGCAAGGTACTTGAGAACTATCCAACGGACTCGATCTTTTGTCCTGAAGATTTCCGATTCTCTAACTCGGAGGACATCGGGCTTCTGCGAATGATTTCAGTAACGAAGACGCACCGCCTGCGCGACATGGAGTTGGTGACATCTGAAATCAAAGATCTGCTGACTCGCCTAATTTGGTCCTCTGGAATGTTGGTCGACTTCTCTTATGACAGACCTCTTGTCGGTGACCCAGCGCTGTATCAATACACGTTCTTTAATCACGGGCACAACATCAAGAATCTTCGGCCACCAGAGGGGAACTTCGATTTCGAAGTGGAGTCGAGATAACCGATTGTTCGCGCTACGGCTGCACGAAGATCGACATCAACAGCATGCTGCCGTTGAACAGGCCATGGGCGGCGACCACCGACCAGTAACTCTGGGTTCGCAGCATGCACCACGCCAGACAGAGCGAGAGCGGCATCAGTTGCAGCGCGTCGTACAGACCATGTCCGATGCAGAAGAGCACGGAAACGAGAAGGACGCTCAGGTGTTCGTTGGCTTTCGAGGAAAGGCCCGCTCGCCGAAAGAATTGCACCGAACCGTTCAGAAGCAGCACGCGAAACAGCAGCTCTTCGAACATCGGGGCCACGACCGCTGCCGCCAGCACGATGATCGTCAGCAGCACGGGATCGGGATTCTCCTGGATGATCTGCAGCAGAAGATGCTGGTTCTCTTCGGTTTTCCAGAGCAGAGACACGAACCCCAGCAACATGGTTGGCGGGAGAGCCAGCACGAAGATTTCTGTCCCATTCCGGAACGCACGCGCGATCGATTGAGGTCGCAGAGCCTCCGCCAGCGGAGTCCCTTTCTTCGAGAAGTTCCAGAGTGCCAGCAACAGTGCACTGACGGCACCAGGAATCACGATTGTGACCAGCATGAGGGCTTCGGGCCGAGGCGTCGTGCTGTCGACCGGGCCCTCAGGGGCGGCGGTCGGGGTTGTGTATTGTTGGATCAGCTGCAGTGTTAGCCAGATAACGGCGAGAATGATCGGAGCAGGGGGGACTTCCGGAACAGACGCTCCCTGATTCTGAAAACATCCCGGCCTTTCGACGGGCCGACGTCGAACAAGGCTGGCAGCCCAGCTTCCCCACCGGAAGAGGCCAATGAGCACGACAGCCAGGAAGGCGGTGGAAACGAGAGTCTGCAGAATCGGAAACACGGGCGGGCATTCGAAGGAAGTAGGCTCAACAGGCGGAGGACGGCAGCTTCGCCATGACTCTCATGAATCGTGTTTTTTTGTACGTATTGAGAGTCGGAATCTGGTAGGATGATAGGCCAGTGAACAGGTCCGGACCAGCCGGACAGGGCCAGACGGCCTGATCACCTCGAGATTTGCCTGACTCTGCCGCCAGCGGGGATCCGCCGTGAAGAGCGACTCATCATCGCCCGAACTCAGTTCTCTTGAAAACTCCGATTCCGCACCACGGATTCAGGAGCGGAGCGATCCGCTGGAGCAGACCGTCATTCGTGGGCAGGCCATTATCGAGGGCATTTTCGATTCGTTCAGCGGCTCTGAGCACGAAAAGCTTGATGATGCCGAGTTGCACGAGATCGATGAAGATCTCGATGAAATCATCGGCCGCCGGTTCTCCATTTACCGCTGTGACGCTCTTCTGGGGCGCGGCGGCATGGGACGGGTCTATCTCGCCCGCCATTCCCAGCTGGGGCGTGCCTGTGCGTTGAAAGTCAGTTCCCCGACGACGGCTCACGGGTCGCAGCACCTGTCGCAGTTTGTCCAACAGGAAGGCCGCATCGCAGCGAAGCTGATTCACCCGCACATCGTGACCGTTCACGCGGTTGGATCAGAGCGGGAACGGTTCTACATCGAGATGGAGCTGGTTTCCGGAGGCTCGCTCAAGAATCGCTTGCGCATGGAAGGGGCGATCCCTCCGCTCAAGGCGCTGGAGTGGGTGACATCGATCGGCAGCGGGCTGGATTACGCCCATCGTCACGGCATCCTTCATCGCGACATCAAGCCGGACAATATTCTGCTTTCCGATCGAGGGACGGTGAAGCTGGCTGATTTCGGACTCGCCCGCCGACTCGATCTGCCGGAACTCCCATCGAATGGACAAGTCGTCGGAACGCTGCCGTATCTGGCTCCGGAAGTTATGCAATACGGAGAGCACACAGCGGCCAGCGATGTCTACTCGTTGGGAGTCTCCCTTTATCAGCTCTTGAGTGGACGACTTCCCTATGGAGGCCAGACAGCCGACGAAGTGGTTCACCGCGTATTGTCAGGACACGCCCCTTCATTGCGGAAAGTACGACCAGAGATCCCGCTGAATATCGCGGAATGCGTCTCGATGATGATGTCGCGGGATCCCTTCTCGCGACCTCAGGACGGCACCGCCGCGTGGCATCTGCTCTCGTCGATCCTCGGACAACTGCGAGATGTCGACTCTCTGCTTCGGGAGGCCCTGGGGCACGACCCCAATATCTCCTGGATTCGCTGTGGCGAGAAATATCGACTGACTGTGCAGCTGCCCGATGGCCGGCAGCAGAAAGTTTTCGTGGAGAGCAGCTCACATCGCTCCGATCGACAATTACTGCTGATCTACAGCACCTGTTGCCCGGCCACGCCGACGTTCTATGAATCGGCACTGCGGCTCAATTCCGAACTGTCTCACGGAGGGCTGGCCATTCGTGAGATTGAGGGGGTCGCTCACTTCGTGATGCTCGATACCTATCCACGAGGGACCGTCGACGCCGAAGAACTGCGGAAAAGCATTCAGGCGGTTGCCCAGACAGCCGATTCGGTCGAACGCCGGCTGACGGACACCGATCACCACTGAGTCTGGGCGTGTCTGGACGATTGCGAAGCGGAATAACCGTACCTGTCGCCGCTCAATCCGGCTGCGAGAAAGCTCCGTTTCGAGCCGCATATTGACCAGACGGAACCTTCGATGATAAGTTTAATGGACAGGTCGATGGCCCGAAGTTCTGTTTCTGTCGGTTGTTCTGACAATTCCAGCATGAACTCGCGGCCGATGCTCTCGTCTCCAGATCGCATGCTTGTTCCGCAGAATGGGTGGTCGATAATCCAGACAGGGACGTCCTCGTTCTGAAATCAACTCTCGTCAGGTAGTCTTGCCGCTGCCGAACGCTCCTCCTGTGAGGTTCTTCATGAAGCTGTTCAAACTAATTCCGGTTCTTCTTGTACTGTCGCTGGCACTTCCCACGGGACTTCAGGCGCAGAGCAACGAAGGGTTTGTTCAGAACGTCTCCCCGTCGACTCAGGGAGATGAACGCAGCCGTCAGAGATCGCTGTGGGTGATGGAAGTCGACATGAAGCCATTGCGGGTGATCCGGATCAATCAGCCAAACCCGGAGACCGGTCAGATGGAGGAACAGCTTTATCTGTATCTCTGCTATCGGGCGATCAACCGTCCTGTTCCGGCCCCGGCTGTCCGCGAGACTGAACCCCAGAACCGGATCGACCCGGAACCGAATCCTCCGTACTTCATTCCGGAGTTCACGCTCGTCACGACCGATACCCCGGAACGTGAAATCTTTCAGGATCAGATCCTGCCGGACGTGCAGGCGGCCATCAATGCGAAGGAACGACGGACCTACAAGAACTCCGTCACCATCGTCCAGCCGTTGCCCGAACCAACCGAGGAAGACCCGAACGACGGGAATTCTCTGTTCGGTATGGCAATTTTCGCCGGTGTCGATCCCGGCGTCGATCGTTACACGCTTTACATGAGCGGCTTCTCGAATGGTTATCGGGCTGTCCCCGGACCCGACGGGCAACTGCAGCTCGAACGCAAGACCATCCAGCAGAAGTTCTGGCGTCCGGGTGACGAATTCGATCCCAATTCCCTCGAATTCCGTTTCGATGGAGAACCGACCTGGGTCTATCGTCCCGATGACGTGACCACGAGCGAAGAAGAATAAGCCGCGGACTGAATCACACCGCAAGCAAAAAGGCCATGCGATCCGAAGTCGCATGGCCTTTCTTATTGGAAGAGTCGCGAAGATTCTCAGCTCACCTTTTCCAGCTTCGTCACGCGACCGCCAACGACCCATTCGGCGATGTAGATATCCCCGGCCTCATCGAAGCAGGCGTCGTGCGGATGGACGAACTTGCCGGCCTGCCAGAGCTTCGGCGTGGCCCGCATTTTCGTGTTTTTGTCGAGTACCTGAGTCCGCCAGGCTTCGTCGTCGCCAAGTTGAGCGACAGGTTCGTTATCGGCGTTGAGAATGGTGATTCGAGCATGCAGGTCGGGAACGAGCATCAGGTCGCCACGGATATCGATATCGGCTGGGAAGAGAAACCCGTCCTGAGTCCGCACGTGCTTGCCGGACAGATCGAACCATTGCAGCCGCTTGTTGGCACGATCGGCGACGACGAGCTTCGGATCGCCATCCCGTTCGTCCAGCCACTGACCGTGCGGCGTGGCGAACTGGCCGTCCTGCTTTCCTGATCCTCCGATGGCTCGCACGAACTTGTCGTTCTTGTCGTACTCGAACAGGTAATTGCTGCCGTAGCCATCGCCGAGGTAATAACCGCCATCGGGCCGGAAGCTCACGTTCGTAGGCCGATATCGCGTGCCTTTCTTATCGTATACGCCACTGTCTTTGTTCAACTCCTGTTGACCGCGCTGCCAGACGGTTTCGCCATCGAGCGTCAGCTTGGCGAAGGCCAGATTGCTTTCGCTGGGAGAGAGATAGATGAACTCCTCGTTGCCTTCCTTGCGAATGTCGATCCCGTGACCGTGTCCGGCATGGATATCGCCGAGTGACTTCACGAACCGTCCGTTCGGCTCAAAGACAAAAACAGAACCCGGATTCCCGTAATGGGTGATGTAGATCAATCCCTGTGAATCAACAGCCGTTCCGTGAGAAGCGTTACCGTAAACATGATCGGCCGGCAGGGCATCATTCCCCCAGTTGTGCAGACAGCGATAGGTGTGCTCGCCGGAGCCAATAATCACTTCGCCGCCGTCCGATTTCTTAGCCGTGCGGACGAAGAACGGAGCAGCCTGGATGGCCGAAACGGATGCGGCCGCGCCTGCCACCACCGCAGTGGACTTCAGGAACTGGCGACGGGAGACGCTGGAAGAAGAGTTGTGCGCGGGGCGAGGAGCAGTCATGGAATAGCCTTTCACCGGAATTACGGACGGGGAGAGAAGCCGTTTTCATCAGAAATGATTGATGTCAACAATAGATAAAGCTATTTTGATTGTCTATCGGGCCGGGCAGTTTCCACTGGCCCGATCTGGATTGCGATGGACCCGCCAGTTCACTCCGAAGTACCTCCCGCTGTCTCATAGAACGGACTTACCATGTCGCTTCGTTCAACGTTGCTCTGCTCGATTCTTGCGCTATTTGTCAGCCTCGCTCTCTCGTCGCATTCTTTGGCTGCCGACGAGTGGCCGCAGTGGCGCGGACCGGCAGGTGACGGACATGCTCCGAACGCAAAAATTCCCACGACCTGGGACGAACAGACCAACATTCGCTGGAAGGTGCCGGTCGAAGGCGAAGGCTTTTCTTCACCAGTCATCGCCGATGGCAAACTCTGGTTGACGACCGCGCTTGTGGAAGCCCTCTCTCCCGAAGAAGAGGAGGCGAAGCTGGCCGAGTTGAAAACCAACCCTCGCGGCATCAAGTTTGGGGGGCCGCTCACGCTCAAAGCTCAGGCGTTCGACCTCGACAGCGGCAAACTCCTGCACGATGTTGTCTGTTTCAAGTTCCCCTCGGCAAACCCGAAACACGCGACGAACAGCTATGCCTCCCCGTCACCGGTGATCGCGGGCAATCGATTGTTCTGCCACTTCGGAGATTACGGCACCTGCTGTGTCGACATCGACAGAGGGAAGCTGATCTGGACCAGTCAGGAACTGCATGTCGACCATCAGAACGGGCCGGGAAGCTCTCCGGTTGTCTGGAACGACCTGGTGATCATGCACTACGACGGAATCGACGCTCAGTACATCGCAGCTTTGAATGCCGCGGATGGAACTCTGGCGTGGAAAACGCCCCGTTCGGGAGAACTCGATCCGAAGCCCGAGTTTCAGAAGGCTTACTGCACGCCGTCCATTCATGAGATTGACGGGAAAGAGCAACTGGTCTCTCCGGGAGCAAACTGGCTCTACGGCTACGATCCGGCAACCGGCAAAGAACTCTGGAAAGCCAGTTACGGGCAGCTCGGTTTCTCAACGGTCCCACGCCCGGTTTTCGGCAAGGGAATGGCCTATATCTGCACCAGCTTTCTGCAATCCCGACTCGTGGCCGTAAAAACGGGCGGGGCTTCCGGTGACGTCAGCGAGACCCACGTCGCCTGGACGGCCGATCGCCAGATTCCCAAGAAGCCGGGCATCCTGCTCGTGGATGACAATCTCTATTTTGTGAGCGATAACGGAATTGCTTCGACGCTGCGGGCCGAAACGGGCGAAGAGGTCTGGCAGGAGCGTTTCCCGGGGCAGTACTCGGCTTCACCGCTGTACGCCAACGATGCCATTTACGTCTTCAACCAGGAGGGGATCACCACGGTCTACAAACCTGGCGATTCGTTCGAACGCATCTCAGAGAATTCGCTCGATGACGGTTGCATGGCGACTCCCGCAGTTTCCGGAGACCGCCTGTATGTGCGAACGATGACGCATCTTTACTGCATCGCCGAGTGACGCCCAAAGTCGGGGCGAGCGCATAAAAAAGGAGCCGCGGTGAGCGGCTCCTTCGTTCTCCTTCATCGGCTTCGAAGATCAGTTGGCGGTAATCTCGACCCCTTCGGCGAAACCAACAGTTCCCAATGCATCGACGGCGGACTGGGCGTTGAAATCGCCATTCAGCTTCACAATCACTCGGGGATCGTCGATAGCGGCTTCGTCTTTCTGTTCAACCAGCTCCACGCTTTCGACCCCTTCCTGTTCGGCCAGCGTTTCTTTGACTTTCGGATAGCAGGCAAACGGGCAGTGCATGTCCGGGACGTTGAAGGTGAGCGTTTCTCCAGCGGTATAGGAGGCCGGAACAACGGTTGGAGTCGATTCCTGAGCCGGTGCGGCTTCAGAGACGGGAGCAGGGGGGGCCTGTTCAGCACATCCGATCAGGCAGGCGAGGCTTCCGAGAAGCATCAGTCGAGTCAGCATTCAATTCTCCTTGTACGCTTCGAGAGAGCGGTTCAATTCCGGGCGGCTAGAGACCTGACGGTCTGTTCGACAGGGCAGGGCCGTTCAAGTCATTGATCTTATTACCGATTGTACGCCGCTTGAATGGTATGGCATTTCACAATTTTGAGCGGAATCGTATTTTTCTCCCCACATGCGGTGGTATAATACCTTCGGACTTTTCTCAATTCCCGGGTACGCCTTACATCGCAACTCTCTGAAGCGTACCGATTTCCGGCATCAGGTTCCTGCTCGTCGGAAGATTGACTGAACATCGCGGGGCGGTTTGCCGTCTTATAGTATTGAGCGACCTGTCGCCGGTGGTTTCCTCAGTTTCGATTCGCTGTTAGATCGTCTTTTCCTCATGGCTTCGTCAGCCCATGACATCCCGAGTACGGCTTATCGTGGCCAGGGTCTCGATCCTGTGACCGTGATTCGTACCAATAAAGACGACTCCGCAGAGCCGGCTCCCGAAGTTCACGACAGCCCCTCGAATTCCTCGACACTTGGAATTCTGTTCCCCGAAGTCTCCGGTCGCGAAGACAAAGGAAC
This sequence comes from Planctomycetaceae bacterium, assembly GCA_017795105.1. GTDB lineage: Bacteria > Planctomycetota > Planctomycetia > Planctomycetales > Planctomycetaceae > Rubinisphaera. The sequence goes on along the minus strand of CP051247.1, from coordinate 846,142 downwards.
ACTGCCGGAAGGCCTGAATCTTGGACCGTATGTGATCGATAGCCGCATTGGCCAGGGGGGCATGGGCGCGGTCTTCAAGGCGAAGGATGAACGCCTGGATCGTACTGTCGCTTTGAAGGTGCTTTCACCAACGCAGGTCACCGATCAATCGTCAATTCGTCGGTTCCAGAACGAAGCCAAAGCGGCCGCTCGCCTCGATCACGATAATATCGCCCGGATCTACTCGATTGGCGAAGATCACGGTCTGCATTACATCGCTTTCGAATATGTCGAAGGGCAGACTGTTCGGGAAATGATTCGGCGTCGCGGGACGATCGATCCGTTCGAGACCATCAATCTTCTGCTGCAGATTTCGATCGCCCTGAAGCATACAGCAGCTGCCGGCGTCGTGCACCGCGATATTAAGCCGTCGAACCTGATCATGACCTCGGCTGGTCGAGCGAAGCTGGTCGACTGGGGGCTGGCTCGGAAGGAGCGACTCGATGAACAGTCTCTCGATCTGACGGTTTCCGGGACGACGCTTGGAACATTCGACTACATTTCTCCGGAACAGGCACGCGATCCCCGCAGCGTCGATGTTCGCAGCGATATTTATTCGCTGGGCTGCACGGCTTATCACATGCTGACCGGAACTCCGCCCTACGCGGAAGGGACGGTCCTTCAAAAACTGCTCGATCATCAGGGCAAACCATCTCCCGATCCGCGAGACAAGAACCCGAACGTTCCGCGAGAGCTGTCGCGGATTGTGAAGAAAATGATGGCCAGCGATCCAGATGACCGGTACTGGTCGCCGCAGGCTTTGATCGAAGATCTTCTGGCCATGGCGGCTCAGTCGGGATTGAGGGCGGTTCATCCCGACGGACTCACGTGGCACGCGGCGACAGAGGCACGGAACGGCTTTATTCCGCAACGAGTCTTCTGGTGGTGGCTTGGGACGTTCGCTGCTGCGTGTGTGCTCGCCATCGTTTTCGATCGCTGGGCGCTGGAACGAAGTGAAATCGAGACGCCGGATCTCGCGAGACGAGGTCTGCTGAACGCCAACGAAGATGTCGCCCCGTTCTTCCCGAATGGTCTGCCACCGGCCGAAGTAATGGCTCCGAGAAGTCAGGCCGGGCTGGACACTCCCATTCTGTCGCCTGCGGATGCCAACGCTCTCGATTATCAATCGCCGATTGAAGGGTTGACTGCGGACGATGTCCGTAAGATCTCTCCTGATTTCCCCGTGCCAATCACCGATCAGATTGCGGCTGCCAGTCCCGGCTTCGAAGGACTCTGGAGTCATTCGAACAGCGGAATCGACTGGGACCAGTTCGAATTGCCCGAAGAGCAGTTGGGGGTGATGCGGGCGGATATCAGCGACAAAGCCGCATCCACGCCGGTCGTCGCTCCCAAGCCTTCCGCCGATTCCGAAATGCCGGTAGCGTCCGCAACATCGAGCGAGCCGGTTTACCGTGTGATTGGGAATCAGGGAGACGTCCTCAGTTCAGCTGCTGATCTCGAGTCGGCCCTCGAAAAGGTTCCCGACGGTGGTGTGGTCGAGTATCTGGGCGTCCGAGGCTCGATTACGGTCCAGGAACTGCGGCAAATTCGCGTTCTCGACAAAGCGATTACCATCCGCGGAGCAGCCGACTCAAGTCTGGTTCTCAAGTTCAATACTTCCGGCTTTTCCGCCAGTGGACGGACCCGGGATTTCATTGCCGTCAATGGCGGCTCCCTCACGCTGAATAACGTCCACCTGCAGGTGGAATGCCCTGAGCCGTTGTCGCAGCCCTGGTCTCTGTTCGTTGTCGAAGGAGCCGCAAAGCTCCGATGCCGACAGTCTACGATCACCATCGATTCCAGAAATCAGGCCGAAACTTCCGTTGTCCGGATGACCCGTTCCGCCATGCAGGCGGTCGACGCCATGAATCAGGATTCGGCTTCGGGCGAGCCGGAACGACGTGTTCAGTTTGATGACTGCTTCATCCGCGGAGCGGCCGATCTGATTGCCACCGACGCCTCCGACGATTCACTGCTCGAAATCAGCCGTTGCCTGATGACGTTGCAGGGGGCACTGGTGCGGTACACCGGCGACAAGAATACCCGAACCAGTCGCGATGAACTGACCGTCCAGCTGTCCCGTGTCGCTGGACTGTTGAACTATGGGCTGATTCGAGCCGATTTGAGCATGACAATGCCTCGGCAGCCGATCGATCTGCATTTCCGCGTCGAAGACAGCATGCTGATGAGCCTGATGGAACAGCCGATGATCCAACTGGCTGGCGGGCTCGACAATCGGACGCTCACCCAACTCCTCTGGTGGGATGGGGAGAACAACCTCTACGGCGGCTGGAGTTCCTTGCTGGCAATTAGCGGACTCGGCTCGATCGATCAGGAAATGTCGTCGCTGAGCTTTTCCGACTGGACCCAGAACGGGGGGCAGATTCGCACCATCAGCTCGCGCGAGTTGCCCGGGACCGTTATCCGGCAGATCCCGCAAATCTCGGCGGACCAATGGACAGTCGAACGATTCTACGAGCAGCTGCAGAATGCTCTGTCGCAGGAGTCTTCGACGGTCGATCTGACGGCTTACGGACCCGAGCCAGCCGGTTTGCCGCAGATTCCGCTTACCTCCGCTCCCTCACCGACGGCGACCCGCTGAATTCGCATTTCCGCCAATTCTCCCGTCGACTAGAATCCGTTCGCCCATCGGACAGGATTTACGAAGAGGTCAGGGATGACTCGGCAGAAACTGCAGCAGAGCAAGACAGAGACCGGCGAGGCCGCTTCCGGTTTGGTTGAGCTCGATCAGTATGGCCTGCTGCAGGCCTGGACGGCCGAAGATGCGAACTATTGCTGTCCGGGCGAAACCGAACCGATTACACGATCGGTCCATCTGGCACGCTTGCGGGCTCATTTCGCGAAATGCCAGCTCTGTCCGCATCGGCAGGAGGTCGAAACATTTTCCGCCGAAACTCAGTCAGACCTCGACGGCTGGTGGAACCGCCGGGAACGTCCGCGAACTCTCCCGGCTGACGGCTTGCGCGGACAGATGCACAACGAGTTCAACCGCTCAATGGTTCGGCAGGCTGTCGCAGGGCTCACCGAAACGCTCTGGGAGTTTCACTCGAAGTCAGATGCACCTGGCGAAGCAAAACGCCCGAGCGTCGTTGTCAGTCACGATCTTCACGGCTATTCGTTCGAGATGACCGCCCTTGCGACCGAAGCGTTGCGGGAACAGGGCTGCCGTGTCATCGATATCGGCAGTTCTACCACGGCCGCGACGTCGGCTCTGGTCGAGCATCTTCAGGCGGATGCCGGGGTCTACATCAACGCCGAATCTGAGGCCGCTTCCTTCGGCGGAATGGATCTGTTCCGCTTCGGGGGATTGCCTCTGTCGGCCGAAAGTCTGCACACGATTCTGGAGCGGGGCTCTCGAAAACTCCCTCGTCGGGCACGGAGCGATGGCGGATTGATCCGTTTTCCGGGCCGGAGGAGGTATCTCGAACTGCTTCGTGCGCACTGGACCGGCCTCCAGCCGCAAACCGTGCTTGTAGCGTCCGCCAACACGATCGTGGCGGAATACCTGCAGGAGCTCACACGGCTGGTCGACGACTGCTGTACTCTGATCCCGGTCCCGCTCTCCGACTGGACCTTGGAAGAGCGGGTTTCCATGCTCGACGAGACTCGCGCTGATTTCCTCTGCACGATCCGTGCTGACGGGCAGGCCGTGAGTTTTCATAATGGGGCAGGGCGGCCCGTTCCTCCCTGGCAGATTCTCAGTCAGTGGTTGAGGTCTTACCGGGACTCGGAACGATACGGACTCGTATTGGGCGAAGAGTTTGATCATCCAGACGAACTGCGAGAACAGTTCCCGCAGAATCCTCTTCGCTTTCGGCAATCGCTGCGAGAGCACTTCGCTCAGGGCATGCGAACGTCGCGTTCTGTGGCCGGACTCGATGCGGCCGAGCGATTCTGGTTTCTTGACCCGCATCCAATCTGCGATGGTCTGGTTACCCTCGCGAAAATCCTGCAGACCGGTTGCCTGGTCTCTCGCAGTCGCGCTTTGGCTTAGGCGTCAACTCGCCACAGGTTCTTGAAGAGACCTCTGACTGAGTTGTCCTTCGCAGATCCCGATCAACGAGCGGGCAGCCTGTCGCGAACTGTGGAGTTCCAGTACGTTTCGAGAGCCGGCCTCCACGATTTGTTCACGCTCCTGGCTCCTGTGGATCAATCGCTTCAGCATCTCAGCGTGCGCACTGTGATCGTCCGCAGGGTAGAGGAGACCGCCGCCCGTTGACTCGATCAACTCCGGAAAGCTTCCTCGGCTCGGCTGGACGACCGGCACACCGGCAGCCATTGCTTCGAGAATATACAGCCCTTTCGGTTCTTCGTAACTGGCCGGAACGCTGAAGACTGTCAATTCGCGGAGAAACTCGAACTTGGCCTCTTCCTGGTTCGGGCTTCCAATGTAACGGAAACGGTCGCCGAGAAACTCGGCCTCCTGACAGATCTGCTCAAAGTATTCCCGGTAGGCCTCGCCGAGATATCCGCCAGCATGGAGTTCAAACTCGATTCCTTCGGCATGAAGTTCTCGGGCGGCAAGAATGAGATTTCGAAGCCCTTTCTCAGGCGCGATTCTCGCAAAATAGCCGATCCGCGGCAGCGAGCGGTCGCGTTCCTGGACATTGTCATTTCGGGCGGGAAGGCGAACATCGATGGACAGAGGGATCTGCTGGAATCGATCCCGGTCGATCTCCAGAAAGCGTGACATCAGGTCGGCGTAAAATCGGGTGTGCGTGATGAAAGCTGCAAAGGATCGACTGTTCTCGCGGATGGCCGCAATGGCCCGGTCGCGGTATTTGTCGGGAAGTTGATTCAGGAAGAGGTCGTCGCCCTGTAGCAGACAAAGAATTGGCCCGGAGAAACGCTCGCGAAGCAGAGGCATAATTCCGCTGAGCAGGGCATTGCTGAAGATGATGACATCCGGTTTGAGTCGGTCGACCAGATGATCGACGAGCTCCTGGTACTCGCGCCGCATCGGCCCTCGGGCACCATTGAGCATTGCCAGCGTCATTGGGCCCAGGGAACTGGCGTCGTTTCCAACTCCGCGGGAGCTGGCCCATTTCAATATCTTCGGATGATCGAGCCAGGAGACCATCGATCGTGGCAGGTATCGCCAGAACGGAATCAGGTTGTCGAGATAAAGATTGATTCCGCCCAAGAAGACGTGCTCCTGAGAGACATCTTCCTGATCGAGCCGGATCGGCGTGTAGGTCGGAATCAGCGAAACTTCACAGCCGAGCTGCATCAACGCACGAGCCATGGCGTTGTCCTGCATACAGGACCCACAGAACATCCCGGCTCCACCAGCGGTTACAAAGGCGATATGCATGCTGCTATTGTAGACAGCCAGGCAACCCGGCGTCGTCCGCTTCGGTCGAAAAAATTCACTCGCCGATCGGCTGGCGCGCTATTCGTCGGTCTTCACGCGGGCTCGTGCCTTGTCGGAGATGTCCTTGCGGCACCAGGCGCCTTCCCAGCGAATCTTCTTGACCCGCTCGTAAGCGGACAGCTTGGCCTGATCCAGATTCTGCCCCAGGGCGGTCACGCCGAGAACGCGTCCACCCGAGTTGATGACCTGGCCATCTTTCAGCTTCGTGCCCGCGTGGAAAACCTTCGTGGCCTCGCTGTCGTTGGACCGTTCGAGCCCTCGAATCGGGAAGCCTTTTTCGTAGTCGCCCGGATATCCGCGGGACGCCATGACCACGCAGACAGCGGGCCGCGGATCCCATTCCAGATCGGGCAATTCCCGAAGTTTCCCGGACGCAGCGGCATAGAGGACATCGAACAGGTCAGTCTTCAGTCGCATGAGTACCGGCTGAGTTTCCGGATCGCCGAACCGAACGTTGAACTCGAGAACTTTCGGCCCCTGACGGGTGATCATCAGGCCGGCGTAGAGGACACCGCTAAAGGTGGCTCCTTTTCGCTTCATCTCGTGGACTGTCGGAATCAGGACGGTCTGTGTGATCTCGTCCATCATCGCGTCATCGATCACCGGGGTCGGGCAATAGGCTCCCATTCCTCCGGTGTTCGGGCCGCGATCGTCGTCGTAAGCCGCCTTGTGATCCTGGCTGGCTTCGAGAGGAATAATTGTTTTGCCATCAACGATCGCCAGAATGCTCGCTTCTTCGCCGATGAGACATTCTTCGATGATGATGCGACTGCCCGCGCTCCCGAACGAATTTCCAACCAGGCAGGCCCGTGTGAACTCGAGAGCTTCTTCTTCGGTGTGACAGACGCGGACGCCTTTTCCGGCCGCCAGTCCATCGGCTTTGATGACAATCGGCTGTTCCCAGGTTGGATTCGTCTTGCGGATTGTTCCTTCCTGGGCGCCCCCGATGTGCAGCGGACGATCATTGGAAGCAAAACGGCCACCGCCGCAGCGTTCGCGGATGTAATCGCTGGCGGCACGCAGATCGTCGAAAGTGACATAGTCGGCGGTTGGCACCTTGGCGTTCCGCATAATCTGTTTGGCGAAGGTTTTGCTTCCTTCCAGAGCTGCCGCAGCTTTCGTCGGGCCGAAGATCGTCAGCCCGGCCTTTCGGAATGCGTCGACGACGCCAACCACGAGAGAGGCTTCCGGTCCGGGAACGGTCAGATCGATTTTTTCGCGGCGTGCGAAGGCGACGAGAGCATCGACGTCGGTCTCGCTGATATCCACGTTCTCGACGTCTTCGGCGGTTCCCGCGTTTCCGGGAGCGCAGTAAACCTTCGTCACCTTCGATGACTGGCTGAGTTTCCAGGCAAGCGCGTGTTCTCGCCCGCCCTGACCGATGACTAAGACTTTCATGAACAACCGAACCTTTTGAACCGCAGCTTGATGTCCCGCCGGAGGCGGAAGCGAGAAGGAGGAAAGCCTCGTTTATACCGACCGACGACAGATTCGCAACGGCATGAGGAGTTTGCCGGCGTAACGGACGCGGATTGAAACATCGGAACAGAAATCGCCGTGGTCTAAGGAAGAGCACCAATCTGCTTAAATTATGGCTCTGGGTGCCTGTTTTTTGTGCGGCGTGCACTCAATACGTGCATGGCAAGGATGGCGGGGGCCGGTTGGAGCATGTGCGAATTGACTGATTTGAGAAAATTCATCAATAAAGTAGTCGGGTAGCCTACAAAGCATGCATGCGCAGACGATAATATGCGAGTCCACGAGGCGAATCGCTCGGGCCTCTTTCGGACACCTTTAGACACCTGTGATTTACGGTTTTTCGAAAAGGATGGAATGAACGCCGTCATCGATCGCCCGCCCGCTCTCGCTGGGATTATTGGAGCCGGCGAGGCCATGTTGAACGTCTTCCGCACGACCGAGCGTGTGGCCCGTTCTTCCGCGACAGTCCTGCTCCTCGGAGAGACGGGTACTGGTAAAGAACTGGTTGCCCGTGCTATTCACGAGTTGAGTCCACGCCGGTCTGGTCCTTACATTCGCGTCAACTGCGGTGCTCTCAGCGAGAGCCTGCTGGAAAGCGAATTGTTTGGTCACGTCAAAGGCGCATTTACGAGTGCACACGAAAACCGGACTGGTCGGTTCGAGGCCGCTCATGGAGGAACGCTGTTTCTCGACGAGATCAATTCGATGAGCTTCCCGCTGCAGGTCAAACTGCTGCGTGTTCTGCAGGAGCAGGAATTCGAACGAGTCGGTGATACGAAAACGATCACCGTCGATACCCGGATCGTCGCGGCTACGAACCGTGAGTTGCTGGTTGAAGTCGAAGAAGGGCGATTTCGGGAGGATCTTTACTATCGTCTCAACGTCCTGCCAATCTTCCTCCCGCCGCTGCGGGAGCGAACCGAGGATCTTTCGGAGCTGATCGATCATTTCATCGGCAAGTACGCTGCGGAAAACCATTGCGAGCCACTCAAGTTGACCGATGAAGCGCTGGACGCGATGAAGACCTATGCGTGGCCGGGAAACGTTCGCGAACTGGAGAACTACGTCGAACGTGCCGTTGTGATGGCACTCGGTTCAGAATTTACCGCCGATCTGCTGCCGCCGCATGTTCGCGGTCTTTCGCCGATCCGACTCGGCATCAGCAAGTCGCGAACACTCGAGTCGATTAGCGAAGAGCTTGTCAATCTGGGGATCGCTCAGCAAAACGGCGACGAGACCGACCTGTATCAGCGAATAGTCTCTTTGGTTGAGAAACAACTGATCGAGCAGACGCTCAAGAGCTGCCACGGCGTGCAGACGAAAACCGCGACGCGGCTGGGCATCAATCGAAACACTCTTCACAAGAAGATCGAAGAATACGGTCTGAGCGAGGACTCCTGATGTCTTCGTCCGGCGGCGAAGAACCGAACCCAGTTTTGCAGCCGGAGTTGATTCTGGCGAGTGGTTCGCGCTACCGTCGTCAATTGCTGGAGCAACTCGGCGTCCCATTTCGTTCCGTCTCGCCCGATGTCGACGAGGCGAGCATTCAGCAACGGAACGATCTGACGCCACAGCAGATCGCCGAAGAGCTCGCTCAACGGAAAGCAGCCGCGGTGGCCGAGCGGTTTCCCGCAGCCGTAGTGATTGGCAGTGATCAGGTGGCCACAGTTGAGGGGCGCATTCTGCAGAAGCCCGAAACACGAGAGCGAACGATCACCCAACTCAGCGAACTGGCGGGACGGACGCATTATTTGCTGACAGCAGTCAGTGTGCAGAATGGAGAGGAAAGTGTTCTCTTCTGCGTCGAAGCCAGAATGGCGATGAAGCCGCTGAGCCGGGAAGTGATCGAGGCTTACGTCGATCAGGATCAGGCATTCGATTGCGTGGGCGGCTATCGTTGGGAATCGGCGGGGGGCCAGTTGTTCGAGTCTGTCGAGACGAGTGATCCGACCGCGATTATCGGACTGCCTCTACAGGAGTTGACCGGTGTTCTTAAGGGATTCGGGGTCAACGCCAAAGACAAGAGTGAGTAACTTCGACAGGATCGACATTCGCACGTATCCCGGCCGGTGCGAGTAGGAGTCCACTTCCGTAGTGGCCGGTGTGCGGACGCGGGCGCAGCTGGCGGGCGCGGACGTTGACTTGGTGCGTCAAAACGCACTCTGATTCTCGAATCCTAACCCGAAGCGTAAGCGAGGGCATTCGGCGTGGCCCTCGCTGACGCTTCGGGTTGGGAAGACGAATCGTAATGGCGAAGTTCTACGGGAGTCGCTTCGCCTTACGCCTTTTTCAGGACCTCGACCAGCTTGTCGATATCTTCGGGCGTGTTAAACGCATGCGGGCTGACTCGGATGTGGCCTCCACGGGAGTTGAAGTAGACTTCGTTCTTGACGGCGGCTTCCTTGACCATGAGAGGATCTTTGCCTGGCAGGTCGAACGAGATGATGCCGGACCAGTGGTCGTCCTCTCGCACGGAATGGACTTCGGCTCCGAGTTCACGAACCGCATGCACCACCGCATCGGTGGCAATTTTCAAGTCGCGTGAGATCTGAGCAACGCTGACATCGGCGAAGACTTGCAAGCTGCCCCCGAAGCCAGCCAGCCCGCACATGTTGTATGTTCCGCCCTCGTAGCGGCCGGCTGTATTTCGCAATTCCATGCAGTCATGGCCAAACTCGCCAGCCGTGGCGACGCTGTTCCAGCCGATTGCCCGTGGACGTAGTAAATCGAGGTGTTCACGCTTGAGGTAGAATACGCCCGCCCCTTCGGGACCGAGCAGCCACTTGTGTCCATCTGCCGAAAGGAAGTCGACATTCGCCTCTTTGACATCGAGCGGAAAGACTCCGAGCCCCTGGATGGCATCGAGAAGCAGGAGAGCTCCTCGCTGGTGGACCAGATCGGCGAGCGCTTTCACGTCAATTCGATAGCCGTGCGAGTAGCCGACCCAGCTACAGGAAACAATCCGGGTTCGCTCGTCACAGGCATCGGCAAGTCGCTCGATGTCGACCTGGTTGGCCGGCATGTCGACTTTCCTCAGTTCGACGCCCTGAGACTTAAGCAACATCCAGGGATAGAGGTTGGTCGGGAACTCGCCAACCGGAATGACAACATTGTCGCCCGATTTCCAGGGATAGCCTTCGGCCACGAAGTTGATCCCCTCGGTCGTGCTGTGCGTGAGAGCCAGTTCTTCACGCTCGGCATTGATCAGACCAGCTGCAGTCCGTCGTGTCTTTTCGACTTCTGTTCGCCACCGCGGCCAGAGGGCATCGCCGCTTCCGGCAATATCGCCGGCCCAACGGACGATCGCATCGCGAGCGGCAGCCGTGAGGGGAGCGACGGCGGCATTGTCGAAGTAAGCGACGCCGTCGTTCAGTGCCATGGCTTCGCGTAACAGATTCTTCATGATCGTCTCCTGCTCCTGAATGCCTTCGTGCGTTGTCCACTCAAGTTCGAGCGAAGTCTAGCGAATCGCGGCGGCCTGCTGGCTGCAATGGATAATCCGCTCGCGGACGTAAGCGATGAACTCATCTTCCCGGTTCTTTTTTGCCAGTTCAGTGACCGTTTCCGCCGGGATTGGTTCGCCGAAATAAACGCGAACTCGAGCCGGGCGAACGAAGACGGCGTTCTTCGGCAGCGCCCGGTGAGAGCCAGCGATGCCAACCGGAATGACCGGGCAGTTGGCTCGCCGGGCCAGCGCGATAAAGCCCGGTTTCAGCGGTCCGACTTCGCCGTCAAGCCCTCGTGTCCCCTCGGGAAACAGTCCAACGAGATAGCCGTTCTTCATTCGGTCCAGCGACAGTCGAAAGCTTTCCGTGCCGGCTGCCTGTCGATTGATTGGCATCACGTAGCAGTTTCGCAGAATCCAGCCGAGGATCGGGCGGCGGAACAATGTGTTCCGTGCCATCCAGCTGACGGGGCGCTTCAACGGCAGGCCGACGAGCAGGGGATCGAGGGAACTCTGGTGATTGACCACGAGCAGGGCACCGCTGTCGATCGGCAGGTTCTCAGTACCTCGGGCTCGATATCGCAGCCAGATGACCAGAAGGACCTGCAGGACAATCTGGATGAATCGCCAGACCGCATTGCGGCGGAATCCCGGCAGAGACTGCGGGGAGGTTGGTTCAGAAAGCTCGACGGCACTCACAAAATACATCCAAGGCGGGCGGACTGACAGCACCAGGGGCTGTCTCCAGACGACGTTCAGGCGGACATTCTGGCTGGTCGCCGTGACGTTCGTCAACTGTCGCCCGAGTGAAGATTGGCACTGTCGCGCAAAGAAAACGAGAGTGCCCCGGGGGACACTCTCGTTAGGAATTCAACGCAATTCGGCTTAGTAGGAGCCGGATCGGAATGCTCCGCTGGTGCGTCCGCTCGACTCTTTCTGTTCGACGTTGCCGTCGGTATTGAAGATGTCGGAAACGCGGCCGGTCGAACGGCGATCGCCGATCGTTTCGTTTACGCCTGCGCTCTGAGAGCCGGCCTTGAGCTGATAATTCTTATCAGCCAGTCCCGGCACATAAAGACGTCGCTGCGGCTTGAAGCCGATATAGGCGAGGAAGTCGTTCAGAGAGATGACTCGCGTTCCCTGAAGGCGGGCTTCCGCGATCAGCTCGGTTCGCTTGGCGACAATCTTCTCGTAGGTCTCTTTTTCGTCATCCCGTTCGGTCTTGGACGGATCGGGGATTTCACCGATCACGACGAACTTGGTGTTGGCTGAGACACCACGGTGAACGATCCATTCGCCGTTGTCACCGACTTCGTTGTCGATTTCCGCTCCGTTGGATGCGACGATGTCGTGCAGCAGATCGCGATCGTAGATGCCATCGCCGTCGAGGTCCATGAAGCCGACAAACGAGAAGTAGAAGGTCCGGCCAGCTTCCCAGAGCGGCGAGTAGACTTCGTCACCCGGCGAAATCGGACGATACAGGTCGGCTTTGAGAATCCGGGCTTCTGCACGGTTCTCCCAGACGCGGGTCACTTCGATCTGAGCCTTGATGTCTTCCTTGGTGCGGCCGACACCCTTGTTGTTCTTGTCGTAAACACTGAAGGTAATCTGTGGTTGCAGATTGTCGATCGAACCGATGTTCAGCCAGACCAGTCGGGTCGCATTGTCGACGTTCGTGATGGTGCCGTCCGGTTTTTCGAAGCTGATCTGTTCGATCTGATCGATCCGCTCGGTCAGACGCTGGTTAAGCAGCGTCAGTTTGTTCAGGTCTTCTTCCTTGGCTTTCAGCTGTTGAGCGTAAGCTTCCTTGACGGTTTCTGCTTCGAGCAGGGCATCGGCCAACTGAGTCCGCAGGTTGGAGATCTCGGTGTCTTTAGTGCCGATCATTTCGTCGTACGTGGCGACGTAATCCTGCAGGTCGCTCTTGGCGGTATTGGTTTGAGTCTGGAACTCACCAACTTTCGTGTTGTACTGCCCCTGAAGAGCAAGGTACTGCTGACGCTGCTGTTCGAGTTCATCCTCGACCTGCTCGTACTTCTGGCGAATGCTGTCGAGCTCGCTGCGAAGCTTCATGATCGTGGCATAATAGGTTTCCTGCGCCATGTCGCCGCCATAGGTCTGGATGTCATCCATCATGGCGCCCAGGACCTTGGTCTTGTTCCCCGGCTCGCCGACGCCGATTTGATCGATGTCGAACTCATGTCCGATCGTTCTGATCAGGGCTTCGATTTCTTCAATCCGGCTCCGAAGCGCAGTGTCGGCGTTCGACGCCTGTGCTTCAGCGGTCTTCTTCGCGGCGACCAGTTCTTCCCGTTCCCGGAGCTGCATGTACCACAGTCCGAGAAAGACAAAGAATGCGACGCCAAAGAAGAACGCCCAGATATGTGCTCCGGTGACTTTTCCTGCTGAAGCTGCCATTGCAACCTTCCGTTGAGATTTCTTGTGCTCCGTGACGAGCGTGGGTGGTCACGCCGGGAGCCGATCCGCCGTCGAGCAAAAGGACGTTTATGGTACGGATACGGCAGCCGGAAACACTCGGGCCGTTTCACTCTTATTATCTTCGACCAGTCGCGGGCCGTCAGACATGCCGAAATAGTCTAAACTTCGGAGCTGAGGGCCCAGCTATCTGAGTTTATCTTGTCGAGTGGCGTAAACAGTAGAGGCTGCCCAGTTTCGCCAGCAGGCAATCGCGAATTCACGTCCCGCAAAGCGCGCGACTCGCAATCACGATGCAGTTGGCGCCTTCGGCAAGGGTTGAATAACCCGCAGAGTTGGTCCGACAAGCCCCGAGCGTCAATCGATTAAAGCATATTCCCGGCAGTTCGGAATTTCCACAGTTAAATTCAAGTTTCATCAAAGTTCGCCGACCCGTTCGGCCTCCGATGGTCTGAAATGTCCTTACCGTTTTGGGTGATCGCGAAAGGCCGGGAAACCACGTGTTTTCGGCGTTTTGAACTTGCTCGACGCGCCTGGACAGGTAAATATGAAGAGGTTTTCATATGCGAGGTCTTCGCATCCTGATGGGAGCGCTCCCGGTCTGAGAGAACACTCCTGTCAAATGTTCCACCTTTCTGAAGGACGGTACCACGGATTGGACACTTCAAATTCGGATGACCAGGTCAAGATCGCTGCCTCGACGCCTGGCCTCCCGACGGGAAGCCAGCATCATCGAGCTGAATTGGTCTATCGCTGCAATCAGGGAAAGCCGGTCCGGAAGAACATTCTCCGAACCACGACGCTCATCGGTTCTCACGACTCCTGCAATCTGCAGTTGAAGGCGAACAATATCGAACCGTCTCATTGCGTGCTGACGCTGGACGGGCGGGGCTTCCGGATCTGGGATCTTCGATCAAGAATTGGCACGGTCGTCAACGGCCTCAAGGTTAAGTCGGCTCGTCTCAAGCACGGCGACGAAATCCGTATCGGCAGCTTTGTTTTTACACTCGAAACCACCCTTGTCGATGAAACTCGACAGGGGTTTTTTATCGACGAATACCGTGTCCTCGGCATCCTCGGAACCGGAGGCATGGGCTGGCTCTATGTTGTTGAAGATGGTCGCACTCAAAGCCGACATGCGCTTAAGGTGCTGACACGCCGCACGGCCACCGCTCGCGTCGAGCAGGATGAATTACGAACGCGATTTCTGTTCGAAGGAAAGGCCGGAAACCGATTGCGGAATCCACATATCGTGGAAGTGCTCGATTACCAGCATCGGTCGGATGTCGAGTATCTGCTGATGGAGCTGTTCGAGTCGATCAACCTGCAGGAGCTGGTCCAGCGCGACGGGCCCCTCGATCCGGGACTGGTTTGCCATATCGGTTTTCAGGCGGCTCTCGCACTCGATCATATTCACCAGAACAAGCTCATTCATCGTGATGTCAAGCCGGCGAACATTCTCGTGGCAGCCGACGGGCATGCCAAGATTTGCGATTTCGGGCTCGTCTTCGTCGGCGATGATCCGCAGGAGTTAAGCCTGGCTGCTCAAATGGGGAACGACTGTCTCGGCACGGCCGACTACATCTCCCCGGAACAGTCTTACGACAGCTACAAGATTGATCATCGAGCCGATCTTTACAGCCTGGGATGCTCGTTGTTCTTCGCTCTCACTGCGGAAGTTCCGTTCGCCGGTGCGTCGACGCGGGAGAAAATCAATGCCCATCGATCGTTGCCATGTCGCTCGGCTTCGAAGCTGAACCCTCAGGTGCCCGAAGAGGTCTCGGCTATTGTCGAACGCTGTATGGCGAAATCTCCGGAAGATCGTTTTATATCCGGGCGCGAACTGGCTGATGCTTTGCGTCCTCTGGCATCCGGCGATGTGCATGTCGAGTTTGATTTCGAGCATCTGATCAAGAAGCGGACCAACCACGCCAGCTTCCGTCTGGCCGATCCGAAGAAGAAGCACTATCTCCAGAGGATCCCGGCCAATGTGGCCTCGTCGCTGCAGGCCATGTCGAGCAACGATCGCATGGGCGATGATCACACCGTGCTTGAACCTCCGCAGGCTTCCGGGATTGCGACCGGCATTCCCGGGGACACCTCGGCTGCACGGGATCTGCACTGACCCTTTCGGAAAGCCGAAGCTTCTGCTCGTCATCGCCGCAGTCGATTGACCGAGACGGGGATTGCTTTACTCTGATGTCGGCAGACGATCTGCCGTTCAGTGATTGCTTCCTGCATATGGATTCCGAAAGTTCCCTCCTTCATGGCCGATGCATCTTTGCGCGTTTCCACCGGTTGTTCTGAACTCGATCATCTTCTCGGCGGCGGCCTTCTTCCCGGCACGTTGACTGTCGTCCTGGGGGCGACCGGGATCGGGAAGTCGCAACTCGGAATACAGTTTGCCAATGCCGGCACCGAGCAGGAAGGAGAGCGGGGCATCTTCTTCGACATGACGGCTCGGGGCGATTCGCAGAACCATGCCGACTATGCACAGCGAATTGCCGACTGGAATCTCCGGGAGATGCCGCTCGAACGACTGGCCGATCCGAATGATCTCTGGGATCGGGAGAAGTCACGGTTCGATACCGCTCATCCGTTTTTCAATATGGGTCGCCGCGTCACGCGGGACGATCTCGATCCGGATGAGTATCGCGAGTGGCAGGCGGACCTGACCCGTAAGCTCGACATCACAATTCGCTTTTTCTACGGCAACTTCGTCCATGGCGTCCGTCGCTGTGTCGTCGATGGCATTGAACCGACCGACCGGCCGAGTGAATCGTTTCAGTTCGAGATCTTTGAATACATTCACAATCAGATTCTCCGGAAAGACTCCGAATGGGTCGCTCGGGATCTACTGCGGGTTCACTACCGCGAGAATGCCGAGGCCGTGCACAAGCACGCCTACTCGAACAAGGCTCTTACGGGGCTGATTCTCTGTACGACCAAAGAGGTGATGCTGGAAGATCTGCTCAGCCGGCCGCTCGATTCGGGAGACATTCTCTCCAACGCCAACACGATTATTTTGATGGGCAAGATTCGCGAAGGCATGAAGATGGGGCGGGCGCTGCACGTGGCCAAGCATCGCGGCAGCCCGTGTGATGAATCAATTATCCCTTACACGATCGGGGAGAAAGGGATTACACTTCAGTAGCGTCCCTCCGGAGCGTTGCTCTAACACCGACGAATGGAAAGAGCTTTTCGGAGAGGCTCGGAATCCCCCCTCATAATCCTTCCCGCAGAGACGAGACACCATTCACGATGAACGATTCGCCACGTTCTCAAGATGCCGACAACGACAACATCGTCACCACGACACAACGTCCCTGGACCGAACAGTTTCGGAAATCGGAAGACTGGTGGGCCATCTATCTCGGCGTCATCATTCTGGGGGCAGCCTGGCTGATTACGCAATCCGGCCTCGGTCTGGTCTCCGGAGAAGAAGGGCTGGTCAGTCCGCTGAAAGGCTGGTTCAGCAAACCCGGCTCCTGGACGAGCAATCCTCTCGATGCGATTTCGCTTACTCCCGGCAAGAGTTCCGTGCAGGGAATTATCACCATATTCCTGCTCAGTCTCGGGCTTTTCGGGCTTGGTGCTCAGGTTATGGGCCGCTCGTTTATCCGATTTGCGGGGGGATACTGGTTTGTCTTCCTGCTGGCACTCATTGCTTACGTCGCGACAGGGCAGGTGGTCGTCAAACAGTACAATCTCGAATACGCTCTCTGGGCGCTCGGAATCGGCCTGTTGATCAGTAATACGGTCGGGACGCCGGGCTTTGTGAAGCCTGCTCTGATGACCGAGTTTTTTATCAAAACCGGGCTCGTGCTGCTCGGGGCTGAAGTGCTCATCAGCAAGCTGATCGCACTCGGGGTTCCCGGAATCTGCATCGCCTGGGTGGTGACGCCGATCGTCCTGATTTCGACCTACATCTTTGGCCAGAAAGTTCTGAAGCTCGAATCGAAATCACTCAACATGGTGATCTCCGCGGATATGTCGGTCTGCGGTGTTTCCGCCGCCATCGCCACCGCAGCGGCCTGCCGGGCGAAGAAAGAAGAACTGTCCTTCGCAATCGGTCTCTCGCTCTCCTTTACGGTCATCATGATGATCGTGCTGCCGGCATTGATCAAAGCGATCGGCCTCAGTCCCATCGTTGGGGGGGCGTGGATTGGCGGAACGATCGACTCCACCGGAGCGGTCGCTGTGGCCGGAACGATGCTTGGC
Organism: Planctomycetaceae bacterium; assembly: GCA_017795105.1. Taxonomy (GTDB): domain Bacteria; phylum Planctomycetota; class Planctomycetia; order Planctomycetales; family Planctomycetaceae; genus Rubinisphaera. The sequence goes on along the minus strand of CP051247.1, from coordinate 829,127 downwards.
GATGCCGCACGGGACGTAGCCGTTACCATCAAGATGATTCAGAACATTCTCATCGGCGTCACCGCGTTCGGCGTTGCCGTTTACTGGGTCAGCTGCGTGGAGAAGGATTCGACGTCCGCCCGCCCGCAGGTTTCGGAAATCTGGCATCGGTTCCCGAAGTTCGTCCTCGGTTTTATGGCGGCCTCGCTGATCTTCTCCTGGATCTATGGCATGGGAGAAAGTCAGCAGGCGGTTGTTGACGCGATGAAAGGGGACTGCACGAAGGTTCTTCGTGGCTGGTTCTTCTGTCTGGCGTTCGTCAGTATCGGGCTGGAGTCGAATTTCAGAGACCTGGCGAAGTTCCTCGTCGGCAGCAAGCCGCTGGTGCTCTATGTGTGCGGTCAGTCGTTGAATCTGATCCTGACGCTGTTCATGTCCTGGCTCATGTTTGAGGTCGTCTTCTCCGATGCTGCTCAGCAACTGCTCAACTAAGAGCGAGACGCATCCGGAACCGGGGCCGGCCCGGTTGCTGGGGGGGCTTGTTCTCGCTGTGTTCAGCGCAGTTCTCTCGGCGATCTGGCTGGTCTGGTTGCCGCAACTCGCGCAAGATCCGCAGGTGCAGGCCGAGATGCAGGCACGGGAAGAGCAGGGGATCGACGCTGCGGCGATGTTCTATTCCGATCTTCCCGCCGTCGACAATGCCGAGGACCGACTTGAGCAGCTCAAAGTGAAAGATCCCGCGCTGTTCTGGTCCCCGTGACGGCGACTCTGCTGGCGAAGTGCGGCCCGACCGACCTTTGGGGGCCGGTCGGCTGCTTCGGAATTGGAGATGTCAATCGAGTGGCTCGGCTTCAAAGTCACTCGGGTTGACCCAGCCGGCTTTGAGTTTCTCGCCGCTCATGTGGCGTTCATGAAAGTTACGCTCGCCCGAGTTCGCGTACGGATACTCATCGAACACGTCGCCGTTTCCGTTGATGCGGGGGTCGCCTTGTTGTTTGAGCTTGGAGACCATTTCTTCCCGCAGTTCCGTCTTTGTTTTCTGGTAGTCGTCGTGCTCGGCCAGATTCACCATGCAGGCCGGATCGTTCGCGATGTTGAACAGTTCTTCCTCGGGACGTTTGCCGAACGAGAGTTCCCAATAGTGCTTGAGTTCCGGCTGCGTGCGGAGGCTGAGAATTTCAGTTTTCGTCGGACTTCCATCGGTATTGAGGTAACCGGTTTCAGGATTTCCGGCTGGCCAGCGATCCGGCTTGAAGTTCTTCAGGTACAGGAAGTCCCCTTTTACGATGCCCCGAATCGGATACCCCTGATCGTCCGGCCGACCGATATCGTGCCGTTCCTTGCCGATGAGAACCGAATCGCGACTCGGCAGCACCTGACCGGATTTCTCCGATTCGAAAATCGGGACGAGTGACTCGCCGGTAATCGGCTGCATCGACGTTTTCTCACGGTCGACGCCGGCCACTTCCAGAAACGTTGGAGCGAAATCGATAAAGCTCACAAAGTCATCGATCGTCCGGCCGGGATTCCTGATGCCAGCTGGCCACATGATGGCCAGAGACAGGTGATTCGAAAGCTCGTATTCCTGCCCTTTGATTCGCGGAAAGGGCATCCCGTTGTCGGCAGTTACGACGACGATCGTGTTCTCCAGGAGCCCCTGTTGATCAAGTTCGCTAAGCATCTCGGCAAGATGCTGGTCGAAATACTCGATCTCAAAGGCATAGTCGAGCATGTCGGTTCGCGTGACCGTGCTGTCGGGCCAGAAGTCGGGAACTTCGTCGATCTGATCCAGAAACTTTCCACCGTACTTGATCCCGGCTCCGTATTCGTAGCCGCGATGCGGCTCGGTCGAACCGTACCAGAAGCAGAACGGGGTTCCTTCCGGCCGGTCTTCCAAAAAGGCGGCAAAGTTGCCGGCGTAATCGTTGTTGGAAATCTGTTTCGCGGGCGGCGTTGTCTTGAGTTGGTCGTAGCCTTTGCCGGTCATGTTCCGGCGTCGTCCCTTCTCGTCTTTGGCGATGCCCGGAGCCCACCCTTTCCCGGTCTTGCCAACATGATAGCCGTGCTGTTCGAGCGCTTCGGCGTAAGTCCCAAACTTGGGCGGGAAGAAGCACCAGTGATTGCAGGCTTCTTCGAGCTGCCACGAGTTCCGTCCCGTCAGAATACAGGCACGGGAAGGAGCACATTTGGCATTGGGCGTGTAACAGCGGTTGAAAAGCAGGCCTTCCCGGGCAACGCGATCAAACCCGGGTGTCTCGACCCAGTCCGTTCCGTACGCTCCCATGTGCGGAAACGAGGCGTCATCGGCGATACAGAACAGGATATTGGGCCGTTCGGAAGCTCGATCCGCTGCATCAGTGAAAAGGGGGGAGGTGATCAACACCAGTAGACAGAGTGCGAAATGAGCGAATCGCATCAAACAGATCCTTGGGTTCTTGGGAGATACGGGGGACTCACTGAGTGGTTTCGGCGGTCGTCGAGCCGAAGTAGAACAGGCAAATCCCCAGGAGTGTAATGTGGATGACGATCGCGCTGACAAACATCCTGCGGTAGGACGGTTTGAAGGTCTTGTGTCGAAACAGTTGCTGTCCGAAGTGGGCTCCCGGCCAGCCACCGATCAGTTCAAGCAAGTGCAGCCAGATTTCCGGAATTCGACGTCCCGATCCTCGTGCCTGAAACTTGTCGAGGCCCTGAGCCAGGAAGGCCAGCAGGCTGGCGATCAGTACGGTTCCGGCGTAGCCCCCCGCCTCCCAGTAAGGAATCCAGTTCGTCCAGTACGCCGCGTAGATTCCGACGACAGCTGTGAGCCAGAAGATGCAGAGTCGGTTGATCCAGACGGTCATAGGCTTACTCATCGTACGTCTTGTTTCCGACCAGGCCGCTGACAAACAGGTCATCTCCGAAACGGTCCGTCCGAAGCTGTTCCAGCGGAATCGCATTCGGCATCTCGGCAATTCCGGTTCCGCCTATTGAGGGCAGTGCGTGACGTCCGCCGACCAGTTTAGGAGCGATGAAGACATGCACCTCGTCAATCGCATTTCGATCGAGCATCGAGCCCAGCAGGCCCGCTCCGCCTTCGATCAGCAGGTTCGTCATCTCTCGTTGACCCAGGTGTTCGAGGACCGGCACAACATCGGGGCGGCCTTCTTCGTCGACGGGAGAACGAAAGACTTCTGCCCCTGCTGCCTCGAGACGTGAGATATTCTCGACGGAAGCATTCTCTCCGCAGACTACCAGAACCGGGTAATCGTCCACGGCCTGAAAGAGCTTGCTGTCGTGCCGAAGCGTGGCGCGGGTGTCGAAGACGATCCGTGTGGCATTTCGAGGTCCCGGCGGGCGAGCCGTCAGCTGGGGATTGTCGGCTTCTGCGGTTCCCTTGCCGACGACCACCGCGTCGACGACGCCACGAAGCTGATGGACATACTCACGAGACTGTTCATTGGAAATCCACTGAGATGATCCGGTCCGGGTCGCGATTCGGCCGTCGAGCGTCATGGCCCACTTGGCATGAATGTAGGGCAGACCCGTTCGTTTCAACTTCCGGAAAGGGCGGATCAACAACTTGCACGGAATGGCCAGCAGTCCAGTTTCGACGGTGATCCCCGCGGAGCGAAGAACGTTGACACCCGATACGGTGCCGTGCCGGGCGGGATCGCGGGAGCCTATCACCACGTGACGGATTCCCGCGCGGACAATCGCTTCCGCGCAGGGAGGCGTCTTCCCGTGATGGGCGCAGGGCTCCAAAGTCACGTAGATGCTGGAACCGTGCGGAATCTCATCGGCTGCGGCGATGGCCATCGCTTCGGCGTGCGGGCCTCCAAAACGGGCGTGGTAGCCCTCTGAGACCCGCCGCAATTCCCGATCGACGATCACGGCCCCGACCATGGGATTGGGTTCGACGGATCCCCGTCCCCGTTGAGCCAGCGCCAAGGCGTGCTGCATCACCTCGGCCGGGGTCGAAAATTTCATGGAGCTCAATCCTGTCCGGGCAGCCAGAGTTTTCCACCGCCGGCTGGCTGAGCACTTTCTGGTGCCCAGGGATCTTTGGCGATTGCCGAGGACATCGATCCGGCGACCACGACTCCCCCCGACGGGCTCCAGGGAGGCTCGATGTCATGCTCATTCAGATAAGCAATGATCGCTTCTTCGAGCTCGGGCAGTTTGCGGAGGTACTTCTGATGCATCTCTTTCAGGAACGGCTGCAGACTCTCGTCTTTCGGATCGATCACCAGGAACTGCAACTGACGCATTTCCCACTGGAGCGAGTCCTCAAACTTCTGGCCGGATCGCTGCGACCATTCCTTGGCCTGTTCGATGCGAGCCAGTGCCTCGTCGCGGTCGTACTTGTCACGAGCCAAATCGATGTAGGCATGCCAGATCTGCGGCATTCGTTGCGAGTCGACAACGTTGTCGCGCTTCAGAACGTCGCAGAGGACTTTCTCCATGAAGCCGGCATGTTGAATCAGCTGCGAACGATTCAGCAGCATGACCGCCTGGCTGTCGGTCAGCGATTCGACCGGAATCCGCAGCATCTGCAGGACTTCGCAGGAACTCAATTCCTGATCGTCCTTTACGGGGTAGGGCTCGATTGCCGGAAGCTCGAATTTCTCTCGCATCTTCGGCAGGTCGATCTGGAAATTGTAGCGATCGGCGAACGCATCGAGCACATTCAGGGCAGCGGCCAGACGAACGGTGAAGTTCTCATCACCTTTGACTTCCGAGGGGGTCTTCCCTTCAAGCGCCTGCAGTGGGCGGCCTGGCCATTTGTCTTCGAGGATCGATTCCCAGTTCTGTTTGCCAATCTGAGCACGGGTGCGAGCGGGCGTTTCCGGCGGAAAATAATACTGCCGATACAGTCCGCGGTAATCGGCCCACTGCGAATAGGTCACGCTGTCGAACTGTTCGCCACGGTATTTTTCGATCGGCTTGCCGAGCACGTTGTCGAGCATCGACAGGACTTCGTCCGACGACTCGCTCTCCACGGCCAGGTGGCAAAGTGGCTGGTCCTGTCCGAACTCATCGCGGTCGGTGCAGACAAGAAAGCCGATCACAACGGGCATGCTGTCGAGGCTTGGAGTTTCATTCGCAGCCACGGCCGCCGGTTCTCGATCGAGAATGCTGTAGGTGACCGCATCGACATCGGGTTCGTCGCTGCGATGATCCCGAACGAGGCGAGGCATCTCGTCAAGACTGCTGAGCAGTTTCGACATCGACTCGACTTCGAAGTGCCGCAGCATCTCCTCAGTCTGCGATGCTTCCAGGTCGAACAGCTGAGCGAGCGTTTCGCAGGAAATCGCGAATTCCCGATCTTTGGCCAGATCAGCGGCCTTGTGGAGCGCTTCGGCCGCCACAGACTGTTCGCCATCCCAGGCATGCAGCATGCCGATATCGTACCAGAGTTCGGCACTGTCGGGGTGATCTTCGAGCAGTTGACGAGCCACGGCTGCTGATTCATGCCAGCAGCCGAGTGCATTCAGGCCAATCGACTTGCGGAATAATTTGTCGTCGTCTTCGCTGAAGTCGAGCGGACGAAGGTTATGCACGCCGCGCAGTGGGTAAGGAACGCTTTGCTCGCCATCGAAATCGAGCAGTCGCATGAAGACCTGCTGACGATCCTCATCCCGCACGAACCGCATGGCGAACGCGAGATGCTGCCGGGCGGCGACGAACTTGTCGTCTTCGTAGAGAGCCGATGCGATTCCGGCTGCCAGGCTGCCGATCATCTCGGGGTGATACTTCACGCCCTTAGTGAAAGCGCGGTGAATCGTCGGACGGGCATCTTCGTAGCCGTCGACATCGAGAGCAGCGGTTGCATCGAGAATGCGGGCCAGCGGATGGTCCGGGGATTCCTGCAGAAGATCGCGTAGAGCGTGCCTTGCAGCGTCCGGGTTTTCCAGGAAGAGATGAACTCCGGCCAGAGACGTGGCGACCCAGGCGCGGGCTGGCTGGGCGGCGTGCAATTTCTCCAGAATCTTCAGCGCAGCGCGAGACTGGCCGCTCTCGTGAAGTTGCAGGGCCTTCATCATATCGCTGGCGATATCGGCACAGCAGAACTTCAGTTTCTTTCCGCTCTCGCACGGACACAGTGAGTAGGGGTCGAGAGACATACTTCGGATTTCCTGGTTGTCAACGAATGCGATTGGATCTCAAAGCGAAGGGGCGCCGATCCCGAATCGCCGCCGCAGGTTAGTGCGGAAGAAACGAAGTTCGGATGGCTGCCGAGCCTGCTGGATTTTTCGTGATGAATCAATAGTTGGAACGGGACAGACGTGCAAGCCAGATCTGATCGAACGCGCGGTTCGATGTCGGTCGAAATGCCTGTCAGCCTCGCCGCAGGATAGCAGATTGTTCCTTTGAAAACGAGGCCGGGACGATCCGGAGAGACTGATTTGAATTCCGCCCGCAGACGATTAACGCTGTGGAAAAGGACTGCTAAGATCAGGCGGAGACTACCACCCGGAAAGGATTCGTCATTACCGCTTCACATCGCTCGATCAGGATCAGAAACGCTCGCACCCACAATCTGCAGGGCGTCGATGTCGAAATTCCCCATGGTCGGTTCACGGTCGTGACCGGCGTCAGTGGATCTGGCAAGAGTTCCCTCGTCTTTGAGACCCTGTTTGCAGAAGGGCAGCGACGATTCCTCGGCACGCTCGCGGGGCACGCCGCCGGGCTGTCGACCTCGCTTCCGCGGGGCGAAGTCGATGAGATTACTGGTCTTTCGCCGGTCATTTCCGTACCCCAGCAGCGCCCCCACGTCTCTTCGCGAAGTACTGTGGCGACGATGACCGAGTTGCTCGATTATCTTCGCCTTCTTTACAGCCAGGTCGGAACCGTTTTCTGTCCCGATTGTCAGGTTCCGGTCCGCTCGCAGACTCGCGATCAGATCATCAGCCGCATTCTCGAACTGCCCGAACGTTCCAAAGTTCAGTTGCTCGCTCCCGTTGTCCGGGGAAAGAAGGGGACGCATGAAGAGCTGTTCCAGCGGATCAGCCGGGAAGGCTTCGTGCGGGCTCGCGTCGATGGCCATATCGTCGAATTCGCCGAAGAGCCCCCGCTCGCAAAGACCAAACCGCACGATATCGATGTGGTGGTCGATCGTCTCATTCTCAAGCCGGAGATTCGCCAGCGGCTGACCGATTCCGTCGAACAGGCTCTAAAGCTTGGTGACGGAGGCTGTATCGCCATGGTCGACGAGAATGGCGAGTACGTTGATTACGTTTACCATCGCGACCTGAATTGCCCCTCCTGCGGTCAGGCGCTCGCTCCGCTGGAGCCGCGATCGTTCAGCTGGCACTCGGCTCACGGGGCCTGCTCGATCTGCGAGGGCACCGGACGACAGGATGCCAGTGCGAAGAAGGAAGACGAAGAGCAGAGCAACGAATCGGACGGAGTTCCCTGTTCCGCGTGTTCGGGAACGCGGCTCAACCCCGTCTCTCGAAACGTCCAGGTCGCCGAAACGACATTGCCAGGGCTGTTGAGCCTGCGTGTTTCCGAAGCCGCCGACTGGGTAAAGCGTTTCGCTGAACTGTCGGTCGGACAGCGGGAGGAAACCGTGATCGAGCGCCTTGCGGCTCCGCTTTCGTTTCGCCTGCAATCGCTTGTCGATCTTGGAGTCGGCTATCTTTCCCTCGATCGCAGTGCCGAAACTCTGGCGGGCGGGGAAGTCCAGCGGGTGCGACTGGCCCGCTGTCTCGGCACACAACTGCACGGAAGCTGCTTCATCCTCGACGAGCCGACTGCTGGGCTGCACTCCCGGGACGCCGAGCGTTTGCTGGAGCAATTACGTCAGTTGACTCTCAGCGGTAACACGGTGATCTGTGTCGAGCATTCGCTCGATGCCATCCGAGCCGCCGACCATCTTCTGGAATTCGGTCCCGGAGGCGGAACGCGTGGCGGGCAGCTTGTTTTCAGTGGACCACTTTCCGAACTGAGTACTGGCAGCACTCCCACTGCACTCGCTCTCAATGGTGAATTCGACCAGCAACCGAAGCTCGATCGTTCTTCGAAAGCCGATCGCGGTCGCCTCCGACTCGAACATGTCCGGTTGCATAACCTCGATGATGTTTCGATTGAAATCCCGCTCGGCACCCTGACGGTTGTGACCGGGGTGAGCGGTTCCGGGAAGAGTTCGCTGATTCTTGATTCTCTGGCCGTTTTGCTGAAGCGGGCACTGCTGGAGGAGAAGACGGAAGCCTCTGACGATCAACTCGGTTCACTTCACTTCGATGGCAAACTGCAGCGAGCCGCGATTGTCGATCAGTCGCCACCGGGCGGAAATCTGAGGTCCTGCCCGGCAACATTTTCCGGGGCGTGGGATCAAATCCGAGGGATGCTTGCCCGCACGCGGCTCGCAAAGCTGCGAGGCTTCGACGATCGGCGATTCAGTTTCAACACCTCCGAAGGCACCTGCTCGTACTGCGGTGGAGCAGGGGAGATCCGCACGCGGCATCACCTTGTCCAGCAGGAACTGCTGAAATGTCCGGAATGTCACGGCCGCCGCTTCAACGCTCAGACGCTGGCGGTGAAGTATCGCGGGCAGTCGCTTTATGATCTCCTCGAGATGACTGTCGCCGATGCACTCGACTTCTGGTCCGAGGTCGAATCGATCCAGCGGTGTCTGCGTCCCTACCGAGACATCGGCATCGACTACCTGAAGCTCGGACAGCCGGCGAGTACACTTTCCGGCGGAGAAGCCCAACGAACGAAACTGGCCCGGGCACTCTCGGAAGAACTCCGGAACGGCGTTTACATTCTGGACGAGCCGACAAGCGGACTTCATTGGGCCGATGTCTCTCTGTTCATCCAGACGTTGCGGACGTTGCAGGAACGGGGCAATACCGTCATCGTGGTCGAGCATCATCCGCTGATGCTCGCCGCAGCCGACTGGCACATCGAACTCGGCCCCGGAGCCGGAGCGGAAGGCGGGAAGATTCTGTACTGCGGAATCCCCGAACTGTCCGGATCGTCAAATTGACACCGAGCGGGAATCGGTAACGATTCCATGATGCATGAAGGCCCTACACCGCGAACAACGAATTCACCAACAACTGAAAGAACCAATGCCTGTCACGATTGAGCAACTTCAGCAGCAGACTTTCGCATTTGATCTGAGCGACCGCGATGAGATCACGCTCCACGGCAGCGATCGTCAGACTTTCCTGCACGGATTCTGTTCCAACGACATTCGGAAGCTGCAGCCGGGGCAGGGATGTGAAGCGTTCATCACGTCGATCAAAGGTCGAGCAGCCGGGCATGTTTTCGTTTCTGCACTCGAAGACCGGCTCGTGCTCGACACAGTCGCCGGGGCGGCCGAGACGCTGGTTCCGCATCTCGATCGGTACATTATCACCGAAGATGTCGAGCTGAGTGTGACAACGGACTCGCGAGCGTTGTTCCTGCTGACAGGGACCGGCATCGCCGACAAACTGATGCCGCTTTCAGCGAACGCCGATCAGCTCGGAGTCAACGGCTGTGTGGAGTTCGAGTTGGCTTCGACGACTGGCAGCATTCGGCGAGTCGACTGGCTCTCTGAGCCGGCTTACCAGATCCGTGTTCCGAATGAAGTCCGTGGCGATCTCGAAGCGTTGTTGAAGGCTCAGGACATCCCGGTCGGGTCGCCGGAGCAATTCGAAGCCTTACGCGTTGTGAATGTTTTTCCTCTGCACGGAACTGACTTCTCGGAAGAAAACCTGGCCCAGGAAATTGACCGGACGCCGCAGGCGATCAGTTTCACCAAAGGCTGCTATCTGGGACAGGAGCCGATTGCGAGGATTGATGCGCTCGGGCATGTGAACCGCATCCTGCGGGCAATTCAGGTGATCGATCTGGATGCGAATCCGGACCAGCTAGTGAACGCGACCATTCAGGACCCGTCCAGCGACAAAGCGGTCGGAACGATCACCTCTGCCGTCGAAATTCATACGGGCGACGACGAGCATCGGGAACTTCGTGGATTATCGATCATTCGCCGCGAGTTTTCCGATCCGGATACGCCAGTTCACGTTGTCGTCAACGGGAAAACGTTGCCGGGGACCGTGCTCGGCCAGTCCTGATCGAATGAAATAGAACTCGCCCAAAGGAGGCGATCCCGTGTTTTTGCGATTGCTGTTACTGTTCACCATCGTGCCGTTCGTCGAACTGGCGATCCTGCTTAAACTCGGCGACGAGATGGGCTGGCTCGAGACGCTGGGGTTGATTATTGCCACAGGTGTCATCGGGACCATTCTGGCTCGTCAGCAAGGCTTTGAGGTCATCCAGCGAATTCGCAGCGAACTGAGTTCCGGCAAGCCGCCGACCGACTCGCTGATGGACGGCCTGATGATTCTCATCGCCAGCGTACTGCTGATTACCCCCGGCGTCCTCACCGACATCACTGGCTTTCTTCTACTCTGGCCCGCGTTTCGGGCACGGATGCGGGCTGCCGGGAAGGCGTACCTGATGCGGTCCGGTTCCTTTCGTGTCTTCACCAGCGGACCAGGGGGCCAGTTTCACGAAACGGCGAACCCGTTCCAGCAGTCTCAACCCCGCCGGGATGCCCAGGGGAATGAGATCATCGATGTGGAATACACCAAAAAATCTTCTGACGAAAAACTGGAAACTGACTGATGCGGATTCTGGTCACAGCCGGCCCGACCCGGGAGTATATCGACGATGTTCGCTACATCTCCAACGCGAGCAGCGGGCGGATGGGCTACGCCATTGTCTCGGCGATTGTGCAGGCGGGACATGAAGCTGTGCTTGTCAGCGGCCCGGTTTCGCTCCCCGCGCCCCTGGACTGCGAGTTTCATGCGGTCGAATCGACTGAGCAGATGATGCAGACCTGCCGTGAACTCTTTCCGGCCTGCGATGGTGTCATCGCCGCGGCTGCGGTCTGCGACTACCAGCCGAAATCTCGTGTGAAGGGCAAGATCTCGAAAACGGGCGACGGGATTTTCCTGGAGATGATCGAGACCGACGACGTACTCGCCGCCCTTGGCCAGTGCAAAGAGCATCGCTGGATCGTTGGCTTTGCTCTCGAAGCTCAGAACGAACGGGAAAACGCCCTGCAGAAACTCCGCCGCAAGAACTGCAACTGGATTGTCCTGAACCGTCCGGAGGCCATCGCCGCGGAGAACAATTCGGTCGAACTCCTCGACGAGACCGGCCGCACGGTCGCCCACTGGGAGGGACCAAAGTCCCAGATCGCCGGTGATCTGGTGAAGTGGATTGCGGACCAGGTTGGCTAAAAATTGCGAGATCCAGGCGGCTACGAATCTGACTCGATAAACTCAGCCGGCACTGCATCGGCCAGCCAGACTTTGTCGTTTCCTTCGTAGAAGTGCACCCCGGCCGCCGCAGCATCTCGTGTGCAAATTCTCAGGATGATCGGCTTTCTACACTTTCGCCGGCCGACTTCACGAGCCGTGTCTTCATCGACTGAAAGATGCACGTACTGCCGGGCCATCGGCAGCAGTCCGGACGTTTCGATCTGGGGCAGCACGGCCGGGTTGGTGCCGTGAAACAGAACTTCGGGCGGAGTCGCCGGGATCTTCTTCAGCTTGCCTTCCAGCGAGTGCCCATAGAAAGCCCGGATGCGGTCCCCCTGGATTTCGTACCGCCGCTTGGCGGAGGTGGCGATCATCTCCGCCAGGTGATCCACATCGAGCTCACTCCACTCGGGGCGATCTTTCCTCAGCGCCGAAAGCAGTGCCTCGATCGACGTCCAGCCTTCGTCGTTCAGTTCGAGTTCGTACAGCCACGGTTCGTGGCGCAACGCATGGGAGACAGTGCGGCTGACGGCTCTCAGGTCGATGGTTTTGTTGTTCATGAGATGAAATGAGAAGTCTACTTAAGGGTCAACCGCAGTTGTTTGACGATTTCGGGGTGATTGTCGGCGATGTTCTTCAAACCGTGGGGATCGGTCTCGAGGTCGTAGAGTTCGACGCGCGAGTTCTCTTTTGAAGGATCGGCAACAATCAGGCGATAGCGATCGGAACGAGCGGAGACCGCTTTGCCCCAGTAGCTCAGCGCGGTCTCACGGATGTTGGTGTCGGAACTGTCGAGCACCGGACGCAGCGAGAGACCATCGAGTGGGAATTCGGTTTTCTGAAAACGTGGCTGGCAGTAGTCCACCAGAGTGGGGTACAGGTCCAGCGTTTCCGTCAACGCGTCGGATTGGATGCCCTCGCGGCTTTGATTCGGCACGCGCATCATCAGCACGCTGCGGTTGGCTTCTTCATACGGCGAGTGCTTTCCCCAGATCTGCTGCTCACCCAGATGCCAGCCGTGATCGCCCCAGACCACGACAATCGTATTCTCCGCCAGCCCGGTTTTCTCGAGCGTGCTGAGCACCCGGCCGATCTGGCGGTCGGTGTAGCGGACGCAGGCGAGATAGGCTCGATACGCCTGAGCGGCTGCGTCTTCGCTGAGCGGGTGAGTCTTTTCGAACGGCATATCGTACTTGTAGAACTCTCCACTCTTGTGCCAGAAGGGAGAATCGATTTTGTCGGTCTGAGGAACGGCAATCGATGCATCGGCGAAGGCGTTCCAGTCCCGTTCCGGAGCCACCCAGGGGAGATGCGGCTTGAAGAAGCCGAGGCCCATGAAGAATCGCTGGTCAGACTTCGCATAGTTCTGCAGCTTCTCGATGGCGGTCTCAGCCATCAGCCCATCCGGCAAATCGTTGTCGTCATCGACGACGAATTCCATCAGATCCTTGTCACCTTTTCCGCTTTCGCGATGTCGCCCGTTGGCGTAGGCGAAAAAGATGCCCCAGCCGCGTTCCCAGTCTCCCAGCGGCGTGGCCATGTCGTCCCAGGCATGGGGGAGTTCATCGCGTCCGTCGCCAGTTCCGTTGTAAGCGTAGACACGTCCGTCGGCAGTGTGGGAAATCTTGCCGATAAGACACGTGTGATAACCCGACCGACGAAACAGTTCTGGCATCGTCTGGGCACCGGGCTGTTGTTCCTGTGAGAACGCAGTCTTGCCGGAATAAGCGGCGGAATTCGAACGGGTAACGCCCGAGTTTGCAGGGCTGCGACCGGTCAGCAGCGCGTACCGGGAGGCTCCGCAGGTCGCGACCTGCACGTAGTGCTTGCGGAACAGGACCGCGGACTCGGCGAACTGATCGAGATGCGGCGACTGAGCCTGCTCGACACCATAGCAGCCGAGTTCCGGACGGAGGTCATCAACGGCGATAAAAAGCACGTTGTACCGGTTCTTCGAATCGGCAGCGTCCGTCGTCGATTGAGGGAGCGCGCAGCAACAAAGAGCAAGCAGGATCGTCGTTATTCGTGTCGAGCGCAACATTTCACGGAGGCCTTTCCACAGGATCTTCAGAGAATCGAGGGGGACAGGGCATTGCTCTCGCCCGGTCCCTGAGTATCCTCTAAGTCTTTCCCGCTCGTGTCCAGCCCCAGCAGACGTCCCACCTTTATGCGGATTCTCATCCTCTCCGATATCCACTCCAATTGGACCGCGTTGCAGGCGGTGCATCGGCAGGAGCCGGAATTCGACGCCTGTCTCGTGCTCGGCGACCTGGTGGAGTTCGGACCACAGCCCCGCGAAGTCATCGACTGGGTAAGGACGCATGCGACGCACGTGATCCGCGGCAATCACGATCATGCGGTCGCCCAGTTCATTCGTTCGCGACGAGAGCAGATTCCCTGGCATGAACTGCGGAATCGGATGCGGGAACACCACTGGCGTGTTCTGGGAGCAGAGGAGTTGTCCTGGCTGGCAATGCTGCCGCTACGCTCTTCGTTTCGGCTCGATGGGAAGACGTTTCATCTGGTTCACGCTACTCCCCGGGATCCGCTGCACGAGTACGTTCCGGATCATTCGGCGGTCTGGCAGAAGAGGCTGGAGAATCTGCAGGCCGATCTGGTCTGCGTCGGTCATACCCATCGTCCGCTCTTGCTCAAAGTCGGGACCATACAGCTGCTCAATCCGGGAAGCGTCGGACAGTCGAGGGACGGGCTGTTGTCAGCCAGTTACGCCGTCCTCGATTCCGGGCATCTGCAATTGAAGCGGGCCGATTTCGATCTGGAAGAACTGCTGGCAGAATACGATCACGGCGGCATCGATCCCGCAATTTGCGAGGTCGCACGCGAGGTCTATTCAGCAGGCTTCTTCAATCCCGAAGCGTGAAGTGAGTCGGGAACTCCCGGCTGACCAGGTGTCTCCCGAGGCCATTCAGGGGCGGAATCGAACTTCTCGACCCGACGGAAAGGCGGAAAACTGCACGAGATGTAGCAATTTTTCCAACATCTCTGGCGATTCAGCGTAGGATTCTGCTGAGGGCCTGAAAGTCGTTGCATGCTGGCTCTGCGGCTGCGTAAAATGTGCCGAGGCTTCAGGCTGGTGCCGCTGACGTCGCTCCTTGTTCGGTTGAGAACTGTTTTTCCGGACAACTGCTTTTCCCGCTGTCCTTGGATGGATCACCGCAAATGTCTTCTATCGCAGGCGATAACACGCTTCAGTATCAGGATTTCCAGACCAACGAGTTCGACTATCGCCCGACGCCAGTCGTGGTGCCGGTCGCCGTCGTTCTGGGCCTGGTCTCGGCGTCCTCTCTGCTGGGTGTTGTGGGGATCATTATTTCACTGCTGGGAATGATCGTGAGCCTGTTCGCGGTCAACGTAGTGGTTCGCAGTGATGGAACCTACAGCGGCAAATGGCCGGCTCTGATCGCTTTGGTGCTGTCGTTTGGCTTTGGCATTGCCGGGGTCGGATCGCAGATTTATGCTTATTCGACGGAAGTTCCCGAGGGATATCGTCGCACGAGCTTCTCGCAGGAGATTTCTGCGAAGGGGTTCGCGGTGCATGAAGGCCAGATGGCTCTGCACCCTGATGTGGCCCGACTGATGGATCAGCAGATCTTCCTCAAGGGGTACATGTATCCCCAGCGTCAGACCGAAGGATTGAGCGAATTCTTACTTCTCAAAGATACCGGCGAGTGCTGCTTCGGGGGACAACCGAAGCCGACCGATATGATTCTCGTCAAAATGCAGACTCCCGAAGGCGCCGACTATCGGCAGGGACGGGTGGCAGTCGCGGGAACGCTGCGGCTCACGACCGATACCACTCCGGAAGGTCTGCAGCCGGTCTATGCTCTCGAAGCGATCAAGTGCGGGCGTTCGCGTTCGGCCTTCTGAGTCTTGCTCTGATTACCTCAGGCTGCGGGCCCACCGCGGAGCCTGAGTATCGTGAGTTCGACGCCGCAACTGATACGCCAATACCGGAATCGACCAGCGTTGTTCCGAAGCCTTCAGGCACGACTGCAGCCGACATTGTTCCGCCCGCGCTGACCAGCACCAACCCGCCTCCGGCGGCGACTTCCATGGATTCCCCGGCTCGAAACTCGTCTCCGATGCCGGCACCGGTCGGGACATCTCCCCCGACTCCGGCCAGAACAACAGCTCCCACAGACCCACCGCAGCCGACGTCAACAGCTCCTCCGGCTGGGACCTCAACTTCGCCTGCGCCGGCAGGGACGACTTCGAGTCGAGCCGGGATGTTGCCAGGTGATGTGGTCATGGAGCCGCGAGAGCCGAAGCTGCTCATCCCGCAGAAGAGCTTCTCCAAAGACGGAGATGCCCTCAGGGTGACCTTCGACGATATTGATCTGCTTAAGGTCCTGAACATGGAACCGGTGCCCGAAGAGGCTCCGACAATGTTTCCGGACTGGCTCTCAGGTTTGGATGGCAAACGCGTCGTCATTCGGGGGTTCATGTTCCCCACGCTTACACAAACCGGAATCACGTATTTCCAGCACGTCCGTGATAATGAAATCTGCTGCTTCGGCCGCACGCCGAAGGTTTACGACCGGATCTCGACGATTCTCGCGAAAGGCGAAACGACCGACTACATCCAGGGGCGGCCTTACGACGTCATCGGAACGCTACGGTTTGACCCCATCTACGAAGACGGAGAATGGCTGCAGCTCTACGTCCTTGAAGACGCCAAAGTCGTCGACTGACGTCCGTTCTATTTCGACCGTCGCAGCACGACATTGTCGATCGCCAGTTTCCCTGCGGCTCCGTTCAGCCCAATCTGCACGATCGCTTCCCGGGCTTTGTACGGGACGGCGACCCGGTAACTGAGTTCCTGCCATCCGGTATCGGAATGCCAGAGGCCGATGGCATCGGAACCGAGCGGACGACGGTCTTCATCGTAATAGTGAATGACCATGCCCGGTCGCTGGTGAGCGTTCACGCCGATCCGCCACTCTTCCATGAGAATCTCGAGCGAGACTCGGAGTTCGTTCACTTCCCGCCCATCGATGGCGAAGCCCTGCAGCATTTGAGCGAGCTGCCCCGGCTGAGGGTTATCGAACAGCACGTAGTACTCGCCATCCGGGGCATCCCCCTCGATGCGAGTCATCTGCCGTTGATAGTGAAAGCCATCGACGTAGCCATCGCCGTTGTCGTCATTTTCGAAGCTCCCGTTGACGAGACGGGGATTGGATGGATCCGGCAGCACGCGCCGCTGTTCCTCCGAGAGTCCGGTCATCGGGACGAAGAGCGTTGGCTGGAGTGGCTTGGAAATCATTTTCCCGTCTTTCTTCTCCAGCAGATAGAAGACCTGCTGATACCGTTCCCCGAGAGGAATGATCATCTTGCCGCCTTCTTTGAGCTGGTCAATCAGCGGCTGAGGAATACTTTCCGGCGAACAGGTGACGATGATCTTGTCGAACGGAGCTTCGTCCGGCCAGCCTTTGAAGCCGTCACCGATGCGAGGATGGACGTTCTCGTAGCGGAGTCGCTTGAGCGTCGATGCGGCTCGGCGACCGAGTGCTTCGACGATTTCAATGGTGTAGACATCTTTCACCAGGGGGGACAACACGGCCGCCTGGTACCCACTTCCGGTTCCAATCTCAAGCACGCGATCGGTTGGTTGAGGATCGAGAATCTCCGTCATGTAGGCGACAATGAAAGGCGGCGAGATCGTCTGTTCGTGGCCGATCGAGAGAGCCTGGTCGGTGTAAGCGAGATCCCGGACCGAGAGCGGAACAAACAGATGCCGCTCCGTCTTCCGCATGGCGTCGAGTACGCGGGGATTGCTGATTCCCTCTTTCTCCACGTATTCAGAGACCAGATACTCCCGACGCCGTTCAAACGGGTCGGCTGCAGCCGGCTGAATGGCAATCAGGCTGAAGAGCAGGGGGAGAGTTCCGAATAAAATCAGTTGCCGAGCGTAGTTTTTCATGAGCCTGGCTCCGCCGCTAGCGTTATCTCGAGAAGAGACTTCTGGTACAGTGTTGTCCGGCGAAAAATGGGGAATCCCAGCCGGAACATGCCCGTCCCGTCGTGAAATGTCTGGCCGTTCGGCCAGTGTGGCACTCTTTTAATCAATTCTCATCGTTGATGACACAGCAAAAACCGCAGCCGAATGCCGGATACGACAATCTGAATCCAGACCGCATTCTGGAAACGCTTTCCCAATTGCAGCGGCGGATCGGAGAACGGTTTCCCGACGCCGGCCTGGCCCGCGTTTGTGGCGAACTGCTGCGGATCGCCGCCGAAGCTCGCAAAACGGCAATTGATATTGCCCGGCCGATGTGGGGATTGCGATTCTTTACCTATCTCATCATCGCCAGCATCATCTGTGTCGCTGTGTACGGCTTTAGTTTTCTGGACTGGAAGCAGGGAGTCCCCGATGCTGTCGAGTTCATCACCGTCATGGAAGCCGCCTTCAACGATCTGATTCTGATCGGTGCGGCGGTCCTGTTTCTGATGACCGTCGAGGTCCGCGTGAAGCGTCGCCGGACGCTCACCGCGATTCACCGTTTGCGGTCGATCGCTCACATCATCGATATGCACCAGCTGACCAAGGATCCCGAGCGTGTGCTGAATTCACGCGAAGGCCCCGACACCGCTTCGTCTCCCAAGCGACAGTACACCCGTTTCGAGCTTGGACGGTATCTCGATTATTGCACCGAGTTGCTTTCGCTCACCGGAAAAATCGGGGCCCTGTATGTTGAGAACTTTCCGGATGCCCAGGCCGTTGGGGCGGTCAACGAGCTCGAGTCTCTGACCACGGGACTGTCGCGGAAAATCTGGCAGAAGATTATGGTGCTCAATAGCGACCATGAATTCCGCAACGGCGAGGCAACGCCAAACGGTCCGGCGAACCGGCCCACGGCATAGTCTTCTACAACCTTTCGGCCCGCCGCCTCAGATGATTGATTGAAATGACCTGGTATTGCCTGAAGAACGGAACAGTCTTCGATCCCACCAACGGATGCGAGGGCGAGGTGCGGGATGTGTGGATTCATAATGGGCGCATTGTCGCTGCGCCGGAAACACCGCCCGCAGAGACCGTTGAACATGATCTGACCGGGGATGTGGTGATGCCCGGCGGGGTCGATATGCACTGCCATATCGCCGGTTCCAAGGTGAACCACGCGCGGAAGTTTCAGGCTGGTCTCCGGGGCGGTTCACGGGCGAAAAATGTTGACGGGAAATCGGCTCCTGTTGTGCCCAGTTGTATTGCCACCGGGCAGCTCTTCGCCGCAATGGGCTATACCACGGCAGTCGACGCGGCCATCCCGGGGCTCTCTTCGCGGCTCGCACACCACGAGTTTGCTCAGACACCCTTCATCGATAAAGCGTTCCTCACGCTGTTCGGCAACAATCACTACGTGCTCGATCATCTTCAAAACGGGCAGCACGATGCCGTTCGCTCCTACATCGGCTGGATGCTTTCCTCCGTGCATGCTCAGGGGGTGAAGATCGTTAACCCCGGTGGAGTCGAGAACTGGAAGCAGATCAGCAGAAAGTCACTGCACGAACTCGATGAGGCCGTCGGCGAATTCGGCGTTTCTCCCCGGCAGATCGTGCAGGGCCTCGCGCGAGCCGTCGATGAGTTGGGGATTCCCCATCCGGTTCACATTCACTGCAATAACCTTGGCTATCCGGGCAACTGGGAAACGACGTTGAAAACGATGCAGGCGTTGGAAGGCAGCCGGGGGCACTTTGCTCACATTCAGTTCCACAGCTACGGAGGCGATGCCGATGATCCTGCATCGTTTTCCTCTGCCGTTGAGCAGCTGGTGGAATATGTCGCAGCTCATCCGGAGATCACTGTCGATGTCGGGCATATTCTGCCGGGCGAAGCAATGACGATCACCGGCGATGCTCCATTTGCAGAGCGCCTGGCCCGGCTGACAGGAAGTCGCTGGTTCACTTCGGATACCGAACAGGAAGCGAGTTGCGGAATCATTCCCGGTCGATTCAAACCGTATCGGAATCTGGTCCATGCCACTCAGTGGGCCATCGGTCTGGAATGGTATCTTAGGATGCCGGATCCATGGCGAATTGCCATGAGCAGCGATCATCCCAACGGCGGGGCGTTCGTGAAGTACCCCGAAGTCATCCATCTGCTGATGGATCGCAGCTTCCGTAAAGAGATGCTCGGTCGCATGCCCGAACAGCTGGCCGACCGTTCGCCACTGCGAGATATCGATCGCGAATACACGCTCTCAGAAATCGCCATCATTACCCGGGCTGCCCCGGCGAAGATGCTGGGGCTCACCGACAAAGGCCATCTCGGAGCGGGAGCGGCAGCCGACGTGACCGTTTACCGGTCTCAATCGAATCGGACCGAGATGTTCCAGCGACCGCGGCTGGTCTTCAAAGCTGGACGGGTAATCGCCCGGGATGGCGAGCTCTCAGAAGCTCTCGGTGGAGAACTGCTGACACCAGAGTTGACCTTCGAGGATGAGTTCGGGCGGCAGCGGAAGGAATGGTTCAACGAGAACTACTCGATCCGCTACGGCAATTACGCCATCAATCGCGAAGAGTCTCCCTGTTTTCTGACAGACTGACTGGTTATCCCCACGCGTCGGCGTCGGGATCTTCTTCCTGCTCCATGTCGTCCTCAGCAACTGTTTCATCAACAATCGACCAGTCGTATTGATCGTCTCCACCCGGGACATCGAGATACGAGCCGCAGTGCTCGCACTCCTGAACGGTTCCCTGAAGTTCACCCGGGTAGACGTTGGTCTCTTCGCAATCGTCGCACTCGACCACCACTTGTGCGGGCTGAAGATCAACAACCTGTGCCTGCTCCAGGATCTCGCCGCTGTAGCGGGTGAGAAGCTGGCGGGCGTCTTGAAGTTTCTCGACATCTTTGACCAGAACTTCGAGATGGTTGGACGACCCCGACGAGGCGAACGGAGTCAGTCCCATGCCGTCCGATTCGGGCATGTGGTGGACGATCTCGACTTCAATTCCTTTCTCCTGAAGGAAGTTTGAAATCAGTTCCACAGCTCGTTCCTCATCGGAAACAAAAATCGCTCGGGCGTTCTCTTCCGCCATCCTGCTGGCCTTTCGTCTGGGACAGGGTTCCGTCGTCATTAATTGTGGTCAAAACGTTTCGGGAGGTCTACTGCCGAAGAGCTGCATCTGTCGGTGCGATCTCCCACCAGGCTGATGGATGATCATCCATAAGACCGAAAAAAGCGAGAGCAATTCTTCCGGATACCGGGTCCTCAGTGGCGCCTCAATCCCTGTGAGGACAGGTGGTTACGGAGCTGCGGGCCGTGCTGCAATTGAGCCAGATTCTGAAAAAGTGGACTCGCATCGGGGGCGGCACGAGGTTTGCGTTATTCGATCTCCACTGAATTCAAGTGAGAACGTCGGGAGAGAAAGAACGAGGTGAAACCATGACGCAATACTTTCTGGCGAGCATTGTTCTGGCGCTGGGCATGCTCTGTATGGCCGGTTGTGAGGCACGCGTCGACACGACCGACGATTCCAGTCGAATTGAACTCGAAGGTCCCAAGGTGGAGCGGGGCGATGAAGACATCGATCTCGATCCGACGACCGACGATGATATCGACATCGATACTCCGATTGAGGGTGACAAATGAGTGACACAAATTCGCAGTGTGAAGCTGTTCTGGACTCGTTAACCGAGCTGTGCTGTGCGTCGCTACAGGGCGATTACAGCGAACTCGAAGAACGAAGTGATGCGCTGCTGAAGTCACTGGTTATGAGCGGATTTGCACGTACATCAGATAAGACTTTGCAGACGGAACTTCAAGATCGGGTGCTCGATTGCTGTCAGGACAACGTGTTGCATCGCGGCAGCGAGCTCTCCGGGATTACGAAACGGCTGCAACACAAATACGATGAAATCGTTCGCTGGGGAACAAATTTCCCTCACGAAGAAGGGATGGAACAGGCCAAGCCGGCCAACATCAGTTCCGCCACCAACGATTAAACGATATCAATTGATCAATGAGGCGTGAGCGATACGTTTTGATCCGCCTTATGAGAAACCCCTGTCCGCAACCGTTTGCGGGCAGGGGCTTTTTTCATGTTGTCCGATCCCGTTTTACGCCGCCTCTTGCGTTTTCGGCTGGGTCATCAGTGAGACCACAATCAACGTCAGGAACCCAAGCGGGATGGTAACGATCCCCGGCTGGCTGAATGGCACCAGAGCCTGATCGGCGCTGAGGCCATAGACCTGAGTAAACGTGTCTTCGGAAAGCAGAATCCACCCGAGTGAACTCGTCATGCCGACGAGCAGTGCGGTGATAATGCCTTCCTTGGTCGTTCCTTTCCAGAACAGCAGCATCACCAGCGAGGGAAGATTGGCGGACGCCGCAACGCTGAAGGCCC
Organism: Planctomycetaceae bacterium; assembly: GCA_017795105.1. Taxonomy (GTDB): domain Bacteria; phylum Planctomycetota; class Planctomycetia; order Planctomycetales; family Planctomycetaceae; genus Rubinisphaera. Next base: position 807,537 of record CP051247.1, on the reverse strand, counting down.
ATCCCACCAGATAGCTGACGTTCATCTTCTCAAAGACAATCCCCAGGATGATGGCGACGACTCCCACTCCGATCGAGGAGAGTTTGGCCAGTCGCACCTGTTCGGTGTCATTCAGTTTGTGTGATGACATCCGGCCGACCAGGTCATGCGTCACTGCTCCGGCCGAGGCCAGAATCAAGCCGCTCACCGTGCCGAGCACCGTGGTGAAAGCGATTGCGGAGATTGCCGCGAACAGCCATTCCGCCATGCTGCGAGCCAGCAGCGGGGCGGCCATGTTGCTGTTGGTCACATCGAGGGCTCCGCTCGTCATCGCTCCCAGACCGATATACAGCGACAGGATATAAAAGAACCCGATCGCGGAAATGCCGACAATGGTACTCTTCCGAGCAGCTGTCTCGTCCTTCACCGTGTAATAACGGATGAGAATATGCGGCAGCGAGGCCGTTCCGCAGAACAGAGCAAGCATCAACGACAGGAAGTTGAGTTTGTCAATCAGCCGTTCGCTGCGAATCCCCTGGAATCCCGGGTATTCCCCAGGACGGAGAACCTGACTCCCGGGCGTCGGCTTCTGGTAGTAGACCGTCGTTTTCGAGTCCTCTTCGAACACGAAGGCCTTCGGCCAGCGGATGACGGTGCTTTCCTGCAGTGTGCTGAAGAAACCGAGAGGGCCGACCGGTCCGGTTTCCTCCTGGTCGCCAGGAAGGTCGGAAAGGTAGCCGGTCGGATGAAGGACCGCTTCGCCTTCTCCTTTTCCTTTCGGTAACCCGTTGACGAGAGTTTCACCCGATTTCGTTTCCGTAATCGACTGGGCTTCCGTCAGGCGGACCTGACCGTCTTCCGTCGGGACTTCATGCCAGACGGTGACAACCCCGTCCTGCTCGAGTTGAACAAAGTCCGTTTCCTGCCAGGCCTTGGTTGAGTCCACGACAGTCCACTGTTCGTTGTCGTTGGAGAGCGTTTCTCCGGGAGCGAGCTGCCCCGGACTGTAGGGACCGAGAGCCCGGAAATCGTGTCCGTCCTGCCCGCCGTTGTCGACCGAAAATCCGCGGGAGAGCAGCATGATTGTCATCAGGGCCGAAAAGAAGACGAGGAGCGATCCTTTCAGGAACTGCACCCAGGTTGTCGAAACCATGCCCGCCGTCACGACGATTAACATCACCGTCGCTCCGACGATGACCACGCCGACCCAGTGATCGAAGCCGAGCAGGGGAGTGACTAGCGCTCCTGCACCCACCATTTGCGGAATCAGGTAGAAGACGCTGACCACGAGTGTGCTGATCCCGGCTGCGATCTGAATTCCGGGAGAGTCGAACTGAGAGTTCAGCGCATCGGCGAAGGTAAACTTTCCGAGTCGCTTCATCGGTTCGGCGACGATGAACAGGGCCACGATCCAACCGGCCAGGTAGCCGATCGAATAAAGGAAGCCGTCGTACCCGTAGAAGGCGATCATCCCGCAAATACCGAGGAACGACGCAGCCGAGAGATAATCGCCGGCAAAGGCGACGCCGTTCACAAACCACGGAATCTGTCCGTGGGCGGCGAAGTAACCCTGCGACGATTTCGCCTGCCGTCCCAGCCAGAAGCTGAGTCCGAGTGTGATTCCGACGAAAGCGAAGAAGACAATGGTGGCCATTACGGAAGGTTCGTAAATCACTGCTGACCCCCTTCCGCGTTATCACTGTCTTCAGAAGCCGGACGACACAGAGCTCCGTACAGGAACGCCAGAAAGATGGCCGCTGCAATCAGAAGAAAACCATACCAGATGGCGAGGTTGACCCCGGCCAGCGGAGTTTCATCCATCAGGGCGGGGGCAAACACATTGATCAGCATGAAGCCGGAGTACAGCACGAGGTACACCACGAAGAGAATCATCGCGATGCGACCATTCGGGGAATCGAACATGAAGTCCTCTTGGTCTGGAGTCGGAAGGGGTCTGGACTCATCACAGGATGTTGATAAGAGTTTCACAGCATAGCGAGGGCACTTTCCGGGCGAAACTCAGAATGTTACAAATCGGGCCCTCACTCGGATTGACGGAAAATTTGCTTTGCTCAAGCCCGATTCCTTAATCCGATGATCCCTTTGGTTTAGTGCGACGAGGTTGATTGATGCATGAGGACAACCCGAGTAACTCGACGCAGGTCATCTGCAGCAGCGAAGAAGAGACCGCTCGTCTTGCCGCGCAGATCGCATTGAAAGTCGAACCCGGCCTCGTCATTCGGCTCGATGGAGAACTTGGAGCCGGCAAGACCTGCTTTGTTCGCAACTTCGCAGAAGCTCTCGGCGTCGACAGCCAGGGGGTGAACAGTCCGACATACGTGATCGTCCAGCACTATCTGGGAGACTACCTGCTGCACCATTTCGACCTGTATCGCGTGGTCGATGAAGACGAACTGTACGAGATGGGAGCCGACGAGTTGCTGGAGGGGAAGGGGATCAGCCTCGTCGAATGGGCAAGTCGGTTTCCCGAGTTTCTCCCGAAAGATGGCCTCTCAATTGCAATTGAGGTCACTGGTTCGACAGAACGGGTCTATAATCTTTCAGCGGAAGGTTCAGTCGCCGAAGCCATTGTCGCCGAGATCGCCGAGTTCCATTCCTGAAGGTTCGGATCTCTCTCGGCGAGCTGATTTTCGCTCCGGCGGTAGTGGGAGTTTGTACGGTCCACGGGAGTGCGAATCGGTGGTAAGACCACTGGTTGCATCAGGTTTGGACTTGACAGACTGGAGAACCTGAGGTGAAATATCTAATTGGTCAATGTCTGCTGATGCATCGGAAGACTGACGGTTCGGAGGGGTCCGAAACGACAGAGATGGATCAGCCGGACCAGACCAGAAATTCGTGATCGATGGAACGGACCAATCATCGGTTAAGAATCAATCCTTGGCTGGGAGTTCACGGAAGCCCTCTCACTATCCTCCTCGACTCGTTCGTCTTCCAGGACGTTCGAGCCACCCTGAATCAGTTGGTCATTGCTGACATCTATTCGCATCACGCGAGGCACTTCGTCACGATGATTAACGCTCCATCGGTAGTCCTTTGACCTGCATTGGGACCACAAAACAGGTCTTCGCGACTGCGACCGTTACGGCTGTCGGCTGAGCCGGCAGTCTCCAACACGAAACAGGCGGAACTCCGATCCGTCAGGAAACAACAGACGTTTCGCAGAGGCATGCAGACGCATGCCGCTAGGGTCAGGCTGGACAATGAATTCGCAACACGTGCGCCCCGTAGTGATTACGGGCATCGGCGTCGTTTCTCCGATTGGGATCGGGAAAGAAGCCTTCTGGCGGAGTCTGAAAGACGCCCGCTCCGGAATCGGCTTTCTGAAGTCCGTTCCTTCTTCGCGCCTGCCGTCGAAAGTGGGAGCCGAGATCCATGATTTCGATCCGGTTCAGCACATCTACAACCGCAAATTCCTCAAGGTGATGAGCCGCGACGTCCAGCTCGGCGTGGCGGCCGCCAGTATGAGTTTTCGCGACGCCGGCCTCTCTCGCGGGCAGATCGATCCCGATCGACTGGGCGTCGTTTTCGGTTCCGGGCACATTTCCTCGACTCCAGAGGAGCTGGTCGCTGCAGCTCGCGTCGACGGGGGCGGCAGCCAGAAAGACCAGTTCGATCGCTGGGGATCCGAGCGGATGGGAAAGATTCCGCCTCTCTGGTTGCTCCGTCAGCTGCCGAATATGCCGGCCTGCCACGTTGCCATCGAGCACGATGCACGCGGTCATAACAATACCATCACAAGTCGTGAATCGTCGGCTCTGCTCGCATTCGCCGAAGCAATGGGCACGATTCAGCGCGGTGCGGCCGATTGTATGATCGTCGGTGCCAGCAGTTCCGCGACCGATCCGTTCGATGTCGCTCGTTTCAACTCATTCGAGAGCCTCACGCGTCGCGAAGACGATCCAGAACGGGCCTGCCGCCCCTTCGATCGCGATCGTGATGGCAGCGTGGTTGGTGAAGGAGCCGCCGTTTTCGTGCTCGAGAGCTACGAGCATGCCCTCCGCCGCGGTGCCAATATCTACGCTGAGATTATGGCGGTCGGCTCCGGTTGCGATGGCCGCAGTTCCGATCCGAAAAATCACGGGGCAGGACTCGTCGCTTCGATTCGCTCGGTCATGCGGCGGACGGGAATCGATACCGCTGAAGTGGGTCACATCAATGCCCACGGAAAAAGCACCCAGCGGGACGATCTCGTGGAAGCCCGGTCGTACCATCGGGCTCTGGGTGACAACGCATCTCGCGTCCCGGTTGTGGCCCTGGGCAGTTACTTCGGCCAGTTCGATGCCGGAACGGGAGCCGTGGAACTGGCGGGGTCGATTCTGGCCCTCCACCACCGCGAACTTCCTGTGACTCTGAACTACGAAACTCCGGATCCCGGATGTCGTCTGAACGTGATCCGCGATCAGACGATCCCGCTGCATAACTCGATCGCCATGAGCGTGAATCGGACGTCAATGGGGCAAAGCACGGCCTGTCTGCTTCGCGCCGTATAGTCGATTCGTTACGCTGTCGCCTTCCAGGCTGCTTCTCGCGGGGCTCACTCAGTGCAGGGATCTCCGCGACTACGTCTTCGCGGAAGGATTCAAGTAAGTGTGTGGTATTGTCGGAGCGATTGCGCTCGACGGTCGTCCGGAGTTCCCTCCTCAAGCTCTCTCCCAGATGTGTCAGGCCATCCGGCATCGCGGTCCGGATGATGAGCATCATTTTCAGGAGTCGGGCGTCGCTTTGGGAGCCCGGCGGCTTTCAATTATCGATGTGGCTCACGGACGCCAGCCGATCAGCAATGAAGATGGCCAGGTTCAGGTCGCCTTCAATGGTGAGCTCTACGATTACCCGAAGCTGCGCGAGGAACTACAGGCCAGGGGACATCGCTTCCAGACCCACTGCGACACCGAAGCCTGGGCTCACCTGTACGAAGAACATGGCGACGATGTCTTTCTGAAGGCTCGTGGGCAATTCGCAACCAGCATCTGGGACCGCAGAAAACGGCGTCTGCTTCTGGGGCGTGACCGGGCGGGGATTTCCCCTCTGTACTACACGATCGCCGGCAAATGGTTGCTTTGGTCGTCTGAAGTGCGAGGATTGCTCGCCAGTGGAATGGTTGAAGCCCGTCCCGATCGCAAGGGGCTCGATTACTTCTTCAACTTCTTCTGTATGCCCAATCAGCGGACCTGCTTCGAGGGGATTCACATGCTCCCGCCGGGGCATCAGCTCACGGTGCAGGATGGGCGCGTCGATGTTCGCTGCTACTGGGACCTCGATTTCCCTGATGCCGGCGAAGAACGCCGGTTTCCGAATCCTGATGTCGCCATCGACGAGTTCGAGCAACTGCTGACAACTTCGGTTGAACGACGGCTCTTTAGCGAAGTGCCTGTCTGCTGCTACATCAGTGGGGGGCTCGATTCGACCAGCGTTCTCGGGCTGGTGTCTCGAACTCGCGAGCAGCCGATTCAAGCCTTTTCGTTGTCGTTGCAGGATTCGGGGCCGGTTGACGAACGAATTCAGGCCGAAGAGTCAGCAAAGGTGCTTAACTGCCCGATCGACGTCCTGTCGATTGGGCAGAACGAGATCGCCCAGGCGTTTCCGGAGCAGATTGCCGCGACCGAGGGGCCGGTGTTCGATACCTCGGCGGCCTGTCTGATGCTGCTCGCCAAGCGAGTCCACGAGCGTGGATTCAAAGTGGCACTGACGGGCGAAGGAGCTGATGAATTGCTCGCCGGCTACATCTGGTTCCGGCTCGCGCAAAAGTATCGCATGCCGGGCGATCCGGTTGCTCGCCTGTTCCGTCGCATTCTTCCCCGCGTGGTCGGGGGAGGGCGAAAGCATCAGGCTCCCCTGAAAGCCTTCTACGGAACCCGCATTGCTCAACAGACGTCCTATGAACTGATTGGCCAGGCGCGCGAAGTTCTGTATTCGGAAGCGATGTGGCGCGACGTCGACGATTACTCGCCGTACGAAGACGTGCCCGGAGCCTGTGATGATCGCATTCATCGCTGGTCGACGTTGAATCAGTCGCTCTACGCCGGATATAAGATCATGCTGCCTGGCCTGTTGCTCGCGGGAAAAAGCGATCGCATCACGATGAACAGTTCGATCGAAGGACGATATCCGTTTCTCGATGAGGACGTTGTCGACTTCTGTGCGCAGTTGCCGGTCGATATGAAGCTGCGTGGCAACGAGAACAAGTGGCTGCTGCGGCAGGTCGCCGCCCGCACGTTGCCGGCTCAGATTGCCGGGCGACCCAAAACGATGTTCCGGGCTCATCTCACGAACAACTTCCTCCGGCCGGGTGCACCGCCGTGGGTTCAACAACTGTTGAGCCCGGAGGCCTTGCAGAGAACGGGATATTTCAATCCGACGGGAGTGGCTCGGGCCATCAAGGTTTTGGGCCGACAGAGGTCCCGTTCCCTGGGCCGGTATGCGCTTGATATGGGAATGATCGGCGTGATCTCGACCCAGCTCTGGCATCATCTGTTTATTGATCCGACTCTGGCGGACCTTCCCGACTGGAAGGGCGTTTGAGGCTGAACTTCGACTTGCACCTTCGGCACGATGAGGAACACCATGGACTCTCTGACCCTGCAGAACGGCGATAAGCTTCCCCAGGTTGGTTACGGATTCTGGAAAGTCGATCCGGACCGAACCGCCGGCCTCGTTCAGGAAGCGGTCAAGAGAGGCTATCGGCATCTCGACTGTGCTTGTGATTACGGCAACGAAGAGCAGGTGGGGCAGGGAATTCAGGCCACGCTACAGGCGGGCGACTGCAGTCGAGAAGACCTGTGGGTCACTTCGAAGCTCTGGAACACGTATCACGCTCCCGAGCATGTCGAGGCCGCCTGCAGGAAGTCGCTGAGCGATCTTCAGCTCGACTACCTCGATTTGTATCTGATTCACTTCCCGATCTCACAGAAGTTCGTTCCGTTTGAGGAACGATATCCGCCAGGCTGGTTTCATGATCCGGACGCCGCGAACCCCGGGATGGAGTTGAATCCGGTACCGATCGCCGAGACCTGGAAGACGATGGAGAAGCTGGTCGATGAAGGACTCGTGAAGCACATCGGCATCTCGAATTTCGGGACCTCTCTCATTCGCGATCTGTTGAGTACCGCGCGGATTCGCCCCTCCGTACTTCAGGTCGAGCTCCACCCGTATCTTACTCAGGAGAAACTCGTCAAGTACTGTGAGATGGAAGGGATTGCCGTAACCGGTTTTTCGCCGCTCGGGGCGCTCTCGTATCTGTCTCTGGATATGGCGGACCGCGAAGAATCGGTGCTCGAACAATCGGTGGTGAAAGCCGCCGCTGAACGCACCGGCAAGAGTCCCGCGCAGGTCGTGCTTCGCTGGGGCGTCCAACGTGGAACGGCCGTCATTCCGAAGACCGAGAAGCCGGAACGATTGACCGAGAACCTGAGTCTGTTCGACTTCGAACTGACCGAGCAAGAGATGCAGGCGATTTCGGGACTGAACCGCAATCGACGGTTCAATGATCCCGGCGATTTCTGTGCGTCTGCCTTCAATACCTTCTGTCCGATCTACGAGTAGTCATTCCCGAAGAAGGAGACTCCCGTGGCACTCTGTCTGATCCTGATGCGACATGCGAAGTCGAGCTGGGACAACGGCAGTCTGAAGGACTTCGATCGGCCTCTGAATAAACGGGGCGAACGGGACGCCCCACGGATGGGACGCTGGCTGACTGCTGAGCAGATCGACGTCGATCGGTGTCTCTGTTCAACGGCAAAGCGGACGCGGGAAACTCTCGACCTGTGGCTTCAAGGGAGCGGCCAGTCTCCCGCGGTCGAGTTCATCGACGATCTTTATCACGCTCCGCCGGAGGTGATTCTTGATTGCGTGAAAGACGCAGCAGGCTCGGCTCGAACTGTGATGGTCATCGCTCACAACCCCGGTATGGAGACGCTCGTTGCCGATCTCTCCGGACAGGATCGACCCTTCCCGACAGCCGCCACGGCAGTCTTTGAATTCGAGCAACTCGACGACTGGATCGACTTGTCCTGGACTACGCCGGTGAAAGAGCTCGTCTTTCAGGTGCCCAAAGAACTTCCATCCGAACACGACTGAATCGTCGACTGCCGCGTTGATCAGTCGGCTGAAGACTGCTGGGCGAACGAGATCGCTTCGCGAACCAGGTGGGCCATCTTGGGGTGGCTCGGCTCCATCGCGATGGCAATGCCATGCTCTCTCAATCGGTCGCTGCAGGTTGGCCCGATGGAAGCGATCGAACTTTGCTTCAGGCTGGCCAGCCAGTCCTGTTTGCGTCCCAGACGTTCTGCCGCTTCCAGGACGTTGTCGACCTGCTGCGCGCTGGTAAACATGACGACTTCAAACGGTTGATCACACGCTGCGCGGATCGCCTCATACAAAGGCTCGACATCTTCCGGGAAATCCCAGGCGTAGACCGTTACCGGATACACTTCCGCTCCGCGCTGCTTCAATTGAGCGTAGAACTCTTCGTTCGGCTTACCATATTCCTGAACGGCGATCGTCTTTCCCTGCACGTTGATCGGCGTGCTGTCGATCATCTCAAGCAGTTCCCGCCACGTATTGGGTTCGGGAGCCCGGTAATCGATGTGGACCTTCGCATCCTTGAGCACCGGAACGGGCTTCGGACCACGAACGATAATCGTTCGCTGATCGAGTTCACTTTGAAATGCGTCCCAGGCCCCCGTGGTCTTCACGGCTTCAAAGAGCGTTCGCGCTCCGACCCCGGTCATGAACAGGACAATCTCAATCTCGCCCTGCTGGATGCGGCTGGCAAATTCAAAGGCGTCCGTATGTGCTTCCAGGGGGACTTCCCGCATGGAAGGAGCGACGGTCGGTTCGCCGCCAAACTTTCGGATCAGCGTCGCCATTTCATCCCGACGGCGGCTTTCAAAACTGCAGACACGCATGGAGGTTTCGACTTCAGGTGGAAGGAGAAGATTCAGCACACCTGAGATGATAGTTGGGACAGGAAGCGAATCCCAAGGCAGCGCATAAAAAAAGGGTCGAAGGTATGGGCGCTCGCCCGAGATTACCCTACGCAGGACACCTCGGCCATACCTCCGACCACTTTCCAGAGTCTTCTATGCGGTCTCCGCAGCGTCTCGGAAAGTTCCGGTTGGCTGCGAGAGAAATGTGCTTCGCATCTGATTAGGACCAAGAGCAAAGGGTGTGCCGGACTAAAGATTCGAGACATCGCTTCTTGCGGGGATGCCTTGTTGCCCCTTGTTTACAGGAGTTTCGAGTTCGAAAACGATTTCAGATTTTGTTTGAAAGGCTCCTCGGCGTGTGAACTTCCCCGACAGAAATGCCTCGCATCTAGGCAAGTGCTGCGCGCAAAAGAGAAGGTCGCGTTGGAGATGGGCAAAAGATCGGCGTGGGTTGACAGATCACAGCGAACGGGTCAAATCATGGAGTTTGACTTTGACTCCGCAGACCTTCACTCCGCTTGAGACTGTTATGTGGCAACCGACGATCGTGCTGCCTTCGTGGCATCTGGAAGATGTCGCCCGGGAAACTTCCGAGAGCAATGCAGCCTCAGTGTTGAACGCCTACGCCGTGGCGTTCCATCCCGCTGTTCTGGCCGCGGGGCGACGAGTGCCGGCCTGGAAAGCAGCCGGTGCGCTGGAGTCGCCGATTGCCGACCAGGTGTTCGTCGTTCCTGAGGCAAGCAAAGGGAAGGTGCCAGCCGACTGGCTCAAGAAGGCAGAGGACGCCGGCACGATTATCGTGAATACGACGGCCGATCGCGCCAGCTGCCTGAAGCAACTGCTCGAAAACCCGAAGCTCCGGGAGCAGCTGGCCAACCGTCCGCATGCGACCGAAGGAGGCGAGCTGCCCGAATCGCTGGAAACGATTCCACTTGCCGACGACTTCATGGCTCTGGGGATCGTTTATCTGCTCACATCGCTGCTGTCTCAGGCGATGTACCATTACGACAACATTCAGGAGACCCGCTTCGACGAGCTGCTGATCGATGCGGCTGAGGAAGCGGTCCGCGGTGATATGGAGCGGGCGAAACACTTCTTTCAGGAGGCGTGCGAACAGCTTCTGGAGAGCCGCGAGAAGTTCTACCCGGTCGATGCCCATCTCATCGACCTCTGTCTGCTGACCGACAAGCTCACGAAAGACGATGCCGAGTCGCTCGCCTCGGTTGATCATACCGTCAACCTGCTCGCTTCCAGCGAAGCGCTGCAGAAGGCGACAGAAAGCCAGGACGTTCTGCCGAGTCTGCGTCAGAGTGTTCATGAGGGCAAACTGGCCCTGATCAGCGGAGAGCGGAACGACACGTCCACGCCACTCTTGCCGATCCAGACACTTCGCTGGCAGCTGGAGCAGGGGCTTCACGATCTGGAATCGCTGCTTGAAACGCATCCGCAGGTTTGGGGTCGGACAACGTACGGGCTGTCGACGCAGGTGCCGCTTCTGCTCAGAAAATTCGGCATCAAGAACGCGTTCCATCTCGTGCTCGACGATGGCATTTATCCCGATGAGGAGCAGAGCCATTTTCTCTGGGAAGGCCGCAGTGGCAGCACCGTGCATGCCGTCTCCCGGATTCCGCTTTCCATTGAGAAAGCGAGCAGCGTTCTGAAGATTCCCGAGCGGCTGGCCGAGGCGATGAATCACGATCATCTCGCCTGTGCCATCCTGGCCCGCTGGCCCAAAGTCCGGAATCCGTGGTTCAGCGATATTCTTCGCGTTCAGGCCTACGCTCCGATTCTGGGCAAGTTCATCGGCATGTCGCAGTTTCTGGAAGAGACCGACGACTCCGGACACACATCGGGCTACGAACAGCGGTTCTACTTCTCGCCGGCACTGGATCAACTGACCGGTCGCAACGAGCCGGATGCGATCACGCGGTTCAGCACGTTCTGGCAGATTCAGAATCAGCTTTCGGTGCTCTCGTGGCTTACTGCGACTCAACAACTGTTTAAGAAGTCCGACGAAGACTCTTCTTTGAGCGAGCTTGAGAATCGTCTGCAGACTTTGGCTCCGAAGCTACGCAAGCCGGAACTGAAGACGCTTTCCGAAGAGGTCGAAGGTGCGACGAAGCGGGCCGCTGGAGAGCTTGGCCGTCTGATTGCTTCACGACAGTCGGGACCGGCCGGTTTCGTCGTTTTCAATCCGTTGGCTCATGCTCACACCCGTGTGATGACATTCCCGATCTCCGACAAGAGTTCGCCAGTCCCGGTCGTTGGTGGACCGGTGAAGTTCCTGCAGATTGAAGACGATGCCGCGTACGCCGCAGTGGAACTTCCAGCCTGCGGTTTTGTGACGATTGCCTCCCAGCCGGCGAAGCAGGCGACGACCAGCAAGTCGAAAGTGCCGATGGCGGGTGAGTACTTCCTGCAGTCGGAGTTCTTCCACGTGCAGATCGATCCGGAAACGGGCGGCGTGCAACGCTTCCGGGGCCACGGTTCGACGGAGAATCTGTTGAGCGAGCGGCTCGTCTATCGCCTCGATGGCGATGGGGGCGGCGTGGCTCGCTCGACTGGTTCAGCCGGCTCCCCGGAGCCACGCTTCTCGCAGATGATTGCCGACTCAATTACCACCACCCGAACTGGTCCGGTGGTGGGAGAAATCGAAGTACGTGGTCGACTGGTCGATCCGAGCCGGGAAAAGGTGCTGGCCAACTTCACGAAGCGGTATCGAGTCTACCGCGGTCGACGGAACCTGGAGATTAGCGTTTCTCTTGATCCGAAACAGATGCCGGCCATGTTGCCGGATCGCTCGTACTACGCCCTGCGGTTCGCGTGGAGTGCAGCCGGAGCGTCCGTGAAAGGGCATCTGCAGCAGAGCGAGTTTCATGCGGGCGAACGCCGGCTCGAAAGTACGGGGCCGATCGAGGTGGAAGACGAAGATTATCGTCTGACGTTCGTGCCGCATCATCGACCGTTTCACCAGCGATCGGGCATGCGAATGCTCGACAGTATGCTGGTTGTGCATGGCGAGTCGACCCGCGACTTCCAGTTTGACGTCGGCCTCGATGCTCCGCAGTCGGCGGCCTTTGCCGAGGAAGTTACGATTCCGCCGGTCATGATCCCGTGTGAATCGGTGGCCGCCGGTCAGTCGGCCTGGCTCTACCATGTGAATCTGCCCAACGTTCGACTGGTTCACGCCGTTCAGGAGCAGGTCGAGGGATCGGAAGAAGGACGGTTCTTCCGCTTCGATTTTCTGGAAACCGAAGGGCGTCATGCGAACGTTCGCTTCTCGCTGTTCCGGAAACCGAAGAAAGCCTGGGAAGTCGATTTCACGGGGAAGACGCTCTCCGAATTAACGATCGAAGACGACACCGTGCGGTTTGAGTCGCTGCCGTGTGATTATCTCAGCATCCGAGTGCAGTTCTGAAAGCCGCCATGACTTCTGCAGCTTCTTCAACAGTCATCACCATCGACGGTCCGGCCGGCACAGGAAAATCGACCGTAGCCCTGCGTCTGGCCGAGCGGCTCGGTTTTCAGTTCCTGAACACAGGAGCGATGTACCGAGCCGTGGCGATGCGTTGTCTGGAGGAGGGGATCAGTTTCGATGATGAAGAGCAGGTCGTCGAAGCCGCTCGAGGGATCCAGTTCTGTATTCGAGATCATCGACTGCAGATTGATGGGCATGACCTTTCCGAACAGCTGACCGCTCATTCCGTCGGACGCTCCGCTTCGCTGGTCGCCGCATATCCGCGCGTGCGGGAGATCCTCGTGGAACATCAGCGGGACATTGCCAGACGTCAGCCGATTGTGACCGAAGGGCGCGATCAGGGGACGGTTGTCTTCCCGGATGCGAAATGCAAATTCTTTCTGACTGCCCGGTCCGAAGTGCGGGCCCGGCGGCGTTTCGAAGAAGTCGGCGAAAAGTCCGGAGCCAGCTACGAAGACATTCTCCGCGAACAGCAGGAACGCGATCTGCGCGATTCCACTCGCGGCGTTGCTCCCCTGAAAGCGGCGGAGGATGCCGAGATCATCGACAGTTCTGACCTCGATATCGATCAGGTCGTCGATGTGCTCGTGAGCAAAGCTCAGGAGTCGCTCAAGGGCTGACGTCTTCGGTTGCCGCTTTACTCGTTGTTGCACGCCAGTGCCAGATACTGGCGAGAAGCGTCCCGGTGAGCATGCAGCCGAATGTGTAGACGGCTGGCGGGATGGCTGTCGTCGTGTCTTCGAAGAAGGTCAGAGCGAGCATGGTGCCGACGCCGGCGTTCTGCATGCCGACTTCCAGGATCAGTGCTTTCTGTCGAGCGAGGTCGAGACGCTGCAGTCGCCCCGAGAACCAGCCCGCTGCGTAGCCGGCAAGGTTCAATGTTAACAAAGCAGCCAGCAGAGGCCCGGTGACGGCTCGAAGTCGATCGGCGTTCAAACCAATCGCGACGGCGATCACCCAGAGAATCATCAGATTGGCGAGAATCGCGGCGAACTCGAGGAGTCGTTCGTTGTACAGCTTGAGCCGCACTTTCAGCCCGAAGCCCGCGAGGACGGGCAGGGCGACGGTCCGCAGCAAATCGGTGAAGACCGCGAGCGGTTCGGGGCCTTTATCAATTTGGAGCAGCAGGCTGAGCAGCAACGGGACGGCGATTGGAGAGAGAATCGTCGAAAGCGTTGTCACGCAGATCGAATAGCTGACATTTCCTCGGGCAGTGAGCGTGAGGACGTTGGACGCCATCGCTCCGGGGACGCAGCCGACGAGAATAATTCCGGCTCGGGTGGTGTCCTGAAAGCCCATCAGTTCGGCAACGCCAAAGGCGAGGAGTGGCATCGTCGCGTACTGAGTCAATGTGCCGAACAGCACCTTGTACCAGTCGCTGATAACGTGTTTGAGCTCTTCGACCGGGATCAGAAAGCCGACGCAGAACATCGCCAGCATGATGGACGGCTGCATCGTGTAAACCTTGAGCAGGTTCAACGTCGACGCGGCATTGGGATCGTTCTGGCCCCAGATCAGGAACGCGCCGGAGGAGGCGCAGAGCCAGAGGATCAGATATCGCTCGAGGATTCCACGAAATCGGTGCATGGTGAGACTTCGTCAGGTTGATATAATCGACTGAAAACCGTGAATCCTCATACTGTAACGAGTTCCGTCGTCTTGGAAAAAACAGCTCCCACTTCCGATCAGGCCAATTCGCCTTCTTCATCTTCGACCGGCACGATCGATAAGTCGAATCAGCGGGTCCGCCAGATGTTCGGCGAGATCGCCCCCCGTTATGACGCGATGAATCATGTCCTGTCGGGCGGAACCGATTACTACTGGCGTCGATATACCATCCGCAAGGCTCCTCCGCAGGGTGATGCCCCGATTCTCGATGTCTGCACCGGCACCGGAGACCTGGCGATCGCCTACTGGAAGGCGGCGAAAAAACAGATTCCGGTTGTTGGCAGCGACTTTACCGAGGAAATGCTCGACATCGCCCGCGACAAGATCCAGTCGATTCCGCGCACGGAACGGGATGCCTCGATTGAGTTCTATCAGGCAGATACTCAGGAACTTCCCTTCGAGGACGATCGCTTTCAGATCGTTTCTGTCGCGTTCGGACTGCGTAACGTAGCCGATACGCTTAAAGGGCTTCGCGAGATGAAGCGGGTCTGTCAGCCGGGCGGACGGATCGTGATTCTTGAATTTTCCATGCCGGGCAATCGAATGTTGCGCGGCGTCTACGGCTGGTACTTCCGGAATGTGCTGCCGCGGATCGGACAGTTTTTCGCTCGCAACTCGCAGTCGGCTTACAACTACCTGCCGGAAACGGTGGGCGAGTTTCCGTACGGAGAGAAACTGGCCGAAGTGCTGCGGGAAGCTGGGCTGGAGCGGGTCAGCTACAAGCCGCTGACCTTCGGCGTGGCCACGCTCTACATTGCTCATAAGCCGGAAGCCTCGGCCTGAAAGGGAACTGCGCCGTGTCCGAAGAGCCGAAGCGAATCGTCGTCGCCGTGACGGGAGGGAGTGGAGCTACCTACGCCCGTCGTCTCGTCAGCGTTCTCCTGCGAGCAGACTGCGAAGTGCACCTGACGATGAGTGCGGCTGCGGTGCAGGTTTTCGCTCAGGAGCTGAACACGACGATCAACCTCAACGAATTCAGCCCCGAGACGTTTTTCGGCAATGAGTTCGATGCGAGCCGAGTCGATCAGCTGAAGTATCACCGGCAGTTCGAGTTCAGTGCCGGTATTGCAAGCGGGTCATTCAAGACCGACGGCATGGCGATCTGCCCCTGTTCAATGGGAACGCTTGGAAGCCTTGCCAACGGGCTGTCCGCGAACCTGACACACCGAGCAGCCGATGTGCATCTCAAGGAACGCCGTAAGCTGGTCCTTGTTCCTCGCGAAACGCCGCTCAGCAGTATTCAACTTGAGAACATGAAGCGGCTCGCAGATGCAGGAGCGGTGATGCTGCCGGCAATGCCAGGCTTCTATCACGATCCGAAATCGATCGACGATCTCGTGAACTTCATCGTCGTTAGGATCTGCGATCATCTCGGCGTCGATACGAAGCTGATGAAACGCTGGGGCAGCGAGTCGTAATCAGCTGACGGCTTCGAGGACATCGCCTTCAACGAAGATCGGCAGTGGCGGATCGTAGTGCATGGCCAGGGCGATGGCGTCGCTCGGGCGACTGTCGATTTCCATCAGTTCGCCATTGTGCATGATGCGAATCATCGCGTAGTAGGTATGCTCGTGCAGGCTATTGATGATGATGTCGTGCGGCTCGCCTCCGAAATGCTCAATGACACTCTTGATTAAATCGTGAGTGAGCGGTCGCGGAGGAACATCTCCACGCACCCGACGATCAATGCTGGCCGCTTCGAACATCCCGACCAGAATGGGGAACTCGCGCTCACCGTCGACTTCGTGCAGGTAGATCACCTGCTGGTCGTTGATCTCGCTGATGATGATTCTCGAAAGTTCCATTTCGACCAGGGCCGCCATCGTCTTTCTCCATTCCTAGAGCGGATCGCTCTACCGTATGTCCGCGTATCTTCGAATCCGGGAAACGTATGCAGTCACGCGGACGGGACGGTCACAATGTATCGTGAACTGCGTGTTCGCAGGTCGTCTCTGATTGAGGCTGATTCTTCGGGGGAATTGTCGGCTGATCAGAGTGAAGTACAATGCATTTCACGGCCCGATCGAAAAGCCAGAAGGGGGAGCCCATCTGGAAGAATTCAGATTTCTGCCTGATTGTATCTGAACCGGGGCCGTTTGCTAACGTTACAACGGCAGGGAGGGAAATCATGAAACAGATTCTATACATCGCCGCGGCGATGATCTTCACATTCACCGCTTCTGAAGCGGCTTTCGCTGGAGAAGCGGTTGCGGAACGAACCGCTCCGCAGGTCGTCGAACTGATGCAGGACCAGCTGACCGAAGGCTGTCTGCTGATGCACGAAGGGGACTGCCTGGCCGTGAAGATGTTCACCCGCAGTCCGTACACGCATGTCGGAATCGTCCTGAAGGATGAGAACGGCAACTGGCAGACCTATGACTCTGCCAACGGAAGCGGAGTCCGTAAGACGGATCTGTGCGCATATCTCGAGGAATGCGCGCCGAATGGAATTTCGCTGCTCTGCCCGAGCGAACCTTTCTCGGATGATCAGCTAGAGACCTTGCGATTGGCTCTGGAACAACAGATCGGCCGGCCTTACGGAATTAAGCACCATCTCACCGGCAGGCAGGCCGAAGGGGTCCATTGTTCCGAATACGTGACGACCGCTTTGATCCAAGTCCGACTGATCACCGCCGAACGGCCGTCCCGGGTCTCTCCCGCCAGTCTGCGGCAGGGGCTGCTGGAAGGGAATCTGTACCGGGAAGGGGTAGCGACAACTGTCGTGCCTGATGTCATTCCCGCTCCACCGGCGGAGAGCTGGTGCAAACAACTTTGGATCGACACGAAAACTTGCACGTCGAATTGTTGTAAAGCGTGGAATCGTATGATCTTCTGCTGCGAATGAGTCGGCGTTCGAAAAACAGGTGTTGATCGGTAATGGCGATCAGGCGTACGATTCTTTGCCGAGTCCTGCTCGGATTTCGTTCGATCCTGCATGCCAGTTAAGGCCGCTCGTGTTGAATACTCTGCTCGCCATACTGATGAGTCTGTCGCTGGTCACCCAGGTGGTGGCTCCGCGGACGGTCTGCACGGTGTGTCTGCTGGCCGAGTCGATTTCGCCGGGTTCCTCGTGCTGCAGTTCTAAGGACCGTATCAGCGACCCGATTGAACAGGTGCCCGTTGATTCGGTTGATTGTTGCCAGCCACAATGCTGTCAGCAGGAAACTACTCCTGTTGATAATGCTTCGTTTTGCTCAACGCAGGACACGCCGTGCGTTTGCTCGCACATGCCGCCAGCGGCCGACCTTGTAGCCGCCCCGGCTGTCACGAAGCCGCTGCCCGAACATCTGTCTGAGTTGCCTCAGGCCATGGTGGCAGGAAGTGAGTGGCAGCTCGCGAGCGTGAATGTCGCCGTCCCGGCAGACGCTGTGAATCGCACGAAGCCATACGCTCATCGTCCGCTGTATCTGCTCGATTGCTGCTTCATCATTTAAGAGACGGTCATCTTCCGCTTTCGGTGACTGCATGTTGCAGTTGCCTTTTCAAGCTGTTTTCATTGCGCAATGCTGCGCAATTCAGGAGATGATCATGTCCAAGATTCTTGGAATTCTAAGTGTCGGTTTGCTTGCTGGTGGTCTGGGTTGGAACTATCAGGTTTCCAACGCGGCCGGGAATGGCGGCCCGGGGCTTTGCTGCTGCGGCGAAGCCTGTCAGTGCGAGAACTGCGAATGCGTCGATTGCGCTCCGGGGGCCTGTGAATGCTCGCCCTGTAAGTGCTGCAAGTAAGCGGCTTACAGAATGCAGTTCGACTGCATTTGTTGACTGACGACTGGTCGCTCGTTCCCATCCGGGGGCGAGCGGCTTTTTTTCTGTCGGCTGAGGACCGTCCCGGGTACAATGGTGAAAACGCTCCTCTTCTTCAACCAGGAAGTTTCCCCTTGAAAGAACCACATCTGCCGCCCAGAGATCTGCTCGATGCGACTCACGAGTTTCCCTGCCACTACACGTTTAAAGTGATTGGCGAATCGAATGAGCAATTTGTCGATAACGTGGTGGCAGCCGTCCGTGATGGAATGGATCTGGAGTTTGATCCCCCTTACGACAGCCGTGAATCGTCGGGCGGACGCCATGTCGCGTTAACTTTTGAACCGCTCGCTCAATCTCCCGATCAGGTGCTGGCCGTCTACGCAGCGATCCAGAATACCGAAGGCGTTATCCTGCTGTTGTGAGGCCATTGCCGGCCTGTCGCAAAACCTGAGATTGGTTTCACAACTTCAGTCGCTTGATTAGAATAGTGTCGCGCTCCCTTCACAAACCAGCAGGGCCGGACTATGAGCGACGGAGACATACTACTCAGCCGATTGAGATCCCCAGATGCCGCCGTGCGTCAGCAGGCCGCACGCATGCTGGCCATGGATGCGGAAACCGCACGACTGGGCGCCGTTGCCGTGCTGGCCGCGACAGACGATCCTGATGAAACCGTCCGTGAATGGTCGGTTGAAGCGATTGAGAACTGTGGACCGGTGAAGAATGGCTTGCTCCCGATTCTGGTCGAGCATCTGCATCACACGACGTCATCCTCGCAGCTGATCCTGGGGCTGAAACTGCTCGGTCGCAGCCAAGAGAATGCCGCGGAGTTTTTCCCGAGCGCCGTCGCCTTTTGTGACGACTCCCAGCCGACACAGGTTCGATCGCAGGCCTGCAAGACCGCGACCTTGATCGCCGGGAAAGAGGAACAGCGGGAGCTGCGTCAACTGCTGGAAACGCTGTCCAGCGACGCAGACAAAGTTGTAAGCAGCACCGCAAGTCGGATGCTGAGCCGCATCTAAGAAACCAGGGCATCACAACGAAAACAGGCGAGCTCGAAAGCTCGCCTGTCGTTTATGTCTTCGTTTTGTTCTTATCAGGCAACGGTCCAGGTGTCACCCGAGTTGAACATCTCTTCGAGACTGGCTGGGCCGAGCTTCTCACTGACTTCGCGAACCTGGTCGTTGACCTCGTCGTCGTAGGTCGGACGATCGATGGCGCGGAAGACGCCCATCGGTTCCGGGCTGTCCGGGTATCGCATCTGCGAGAGCAGGAAAGCGAGCGTCGGATCGTCGGCCTTTTCATCGTGGAAGAGCAGATCGTCTTCGCTGATGCCTTTGCCGAGTTCAACGATTTCCGGCTGATTCTGAGAGTTGAGGCGGACGCCCTTATCGCGTTCCTTGCCGAAGATCAGCGGCTTGCCGTGTTCCAGGTAGATGCAGTTCTCTTCTTTCTCACCCTTCTTGGAGGCGAACTCGAAAGCACCGCTGTTGAACACGTTGCAGTCCTGATAGACCTCGACAACGGCCGTACCCTTATGATGGGCAGCTCGTTCGAGCACCATGCAGAGGTGCTGAATGTCAACGTCGACCGATCGAGCCACGAACGACGCCCGGGCACCCAGAGCAACTGAAACCGGTGTCAGAGGAGCATCGACCGAACCATAGGGCGTACTCTTGGTCCGCTTGCCCTGCGGGCTGGTCGGCGAGTACTGACCTTTGGTCAAACCGTAGATCTGGTTGTTGAACAGGATCACTTTCAGATTCACGTTTCGGCGAATCATGTGCATGAAATGATTGCCGCCGATGGAAAGAGCGTCGCCATCACCGGTAATCACCCAGACCTGCAGATCGGGACGAACGACTTTCAGACCCGTTGCAATCGCAGGTGCACGGCCGTGGATACTGTGCATCCCGTAGGTATTCATGTAGTACGGAAAGCGGCTTGAGCAGCCAATCCCTGAGACGAACACGAAGTTCTCTTTGGGAATGCCGAGTGTCGGCAGCACTTTCTTCACCTGGGCGAGAATCGAGTAATCGCCACAGCGGGGACACCACCGGACTTCCTGGTCGCTGGCGAAGTCTTTCGGTGTCAGAACGGGAAGGTCAATACTGGTTGACATAATGAAGAAGTCCTATCAGAACAGAACTTTGATTGTCTTATCAATGTACGTTAATGGGAACGATCAGGCTTTGCCAAGGTGCTGCAGGATGGCGTCGTAAACTTCGCTGACGAGGAACGGTTTCCCCTTCATCTTGTTGAGCCCCTGGGCGTCGACCAGGTACTTGGCTCGCAGCAGGAGTCGCAGCTGACCGCAGTTCAGTTCCGGGACCAGGACTTTGTCGAACCGCTTCAACAGATCGCCCAGATTCCGCGGGAATGGACTCAGGTATCGGATGTGTGCCAGCGAGACGCTGTGGCCGGCTCGCTGTGCCCGCTGCACAGCGGTTCGGATCGAACCGTACGTTCCGCCCCAGCTCACGACCAGAAGTTCGCCCGATTCGGGGCCTTCCAGCGGCTGCTCGGGAATGTGATCGGCAATGCCCGCGACCTTTTTGGCTCGGGTTTCGATCATGTGCTGGTGGTTGTCGGCGTCGTAGCTGACATTTCCAGTCACATCCCATTTCTCCAGCCCGCCGACGCGGTGCTCGAGGCCGGGCGTGCCGGGGACGGCCCACGGCCGCACGAGGCGATCGTTCCGCAGGTAAGGCAGATATTGTCCGTCCTTACCGTTCGGTTCACGGGTGTGTTTGAAGTCGATGGGCTTCAGGTCGGAAATGTTCGGGACCTTCCAGGGCTCCGCACCGTTGGCGACATAGCCATCGCTGAGCAGGAAGACCGGCGTCATGAATTCCACAGCCAGCCGCATCGCTTCACGGGCGGCATCGAAGGCATCTCCCGGCGTGGAGCAGGAGACGATCGGCATCGGACATTCCCCGTTCCGTCCGAACATCGACATCAACAGGTCGGCCTGTTCGGTTTTCGTCGGCAGCCCGGTACTCGGTCCGCCACGCTGAACGTTGACGATGACCATCGGCAGTTCGGTGATGACGCCGAGCCCGATTCCTTCGGATTTCAGAGCGATTCCGGGGCCGCTGCTGGCGGTCACGGCGAAGGCTCCTCCGAAAGATGCTCCGACCGTCGCGGTGATCGCGGCGATCTCATCTTCGACCTGGGCCGTCCGCACACCGAAGTTCTTCAGCTTCGAGAGTTCGTGCAGAATGTCGCTGGCCGGGGTAATCGGATAGCCGGCGTAGAACAGCTCTTTGCCAGAAACATGAGCCGCGGTCACCAGACCGAAGGCCACCGCTTCGTTACCGGTAATCTTGCGATACTTTCCGGGCGGCAGTTTGGCAGGCGGAACCTTGTAGTGAACCGTGAAGGCCTGCGTTGAGTAACCGATGTCAGACCCGGCCTTCAGAGCCGCGAGGTTGGCTTTGACCAGCTCGGGGCGCTTGGCGAACTTCGTCTTCACCCATTCCTGAGTGGTCGAAGGATCGCGATCGTACAGCCAGTAGACCAGGCCGAGAGCAAAGAAGTTCTTGCAGCGATCCGCTTCTTTGAGCGACAAGCCGAGATCAGCCACCGCATCTCGTGTGAGACGGGTCATGTCGATCTTATGCACCCGGTAACCAGCCAGGGCATCTTCGTCGTCGAGCGGGTTGGATTCGTAGCCGGCTTTGCTGAGATCGGACTTGCCGAAAGCATCGGCATTCACGATCAGCGTGCCACCTCGTTTGAGGTCGGCGAGATTCGTCTTCAAGGCAGCCGGGTTCATGGCGACCAGCGTGTCGACTTCGTCGCCCGGCGTGTAAATGTCCGAGCTGGAGAAGCAGAGCTGGTAGCCGGAAACGCCGCCGAGAGTTCCGGCGGGGGCACGAATTTCGGCCGGGAAGTCGGGCAGGGTGCTCACGTCGTTGCCGAAAACGGCCGAGACGTTCGTGAACTGTGTGCCGACCAGCTGCATTCCGTCCCCACTATCACCGCAGAAGCGGATGACGACAGCATCCACCTGTTCGGTCGTACGGAAATTTCCATTCGTTTCTGCGTCAACTGCCGACATAACCTGTTATTACTCCAATGAATACGCCTGATTTTGGGGCTGCAGTCCGATTGAGCGAATCGGAATAGGGGGGACCTGCTGGCGGCTGGTAAGCCATCTGGCTTGATTCTTTTCAGGAATGACACTCAAGCCGCGCTTTCGGCTCGCTCGCTGCTCCCTGGAGCGCGGTCTGGCGTTCCTTGAGGAATTGTGTCCGGAATCCGACTCACGGCGGAAATTCGCCTGAGTTTTCCCTGATTATCGTCATTCTTGCAATTGCCAATCCAATTGGAAAGTGCGGATTAGGCCTTTCAGGCAAGATTCGATCGGAATGCAGCCTGTAATAGATGCTCCCAGCGTGCGGATTGACCGGTTTGTGACGGTCATCAGCTTCGGGGCGAAGTCGTTGTAATTGCTGCCACGGGAGGGTTGTGATTGACCCGTTTTGCTTTCAGCGGGTATTTGTTCGCTCCCTCCCAATTTCGGAGACAGCGGTCCTTCGAGATTCTCGACCCCACCGGACTGCGTCTCCCTCCTTTCTTTCCTCGACTCTCCCCACTATGACTACTATCTCTCGCGCTGGACGTTGTATTGCTGCGCTGATGATCGGATTGTTCCTGCTTCAGGAGACAGATTCGGCGCAGGCACAGATACAGTTCGATTCTCAGATCGGACACATCGCCATGCCGGCCTTCGGACGGGATACCGGACTCACCTACGTCGAGGTGATGCCCTATATCCTCGAAGAGGACGAACGCATCTTCTTCAGTGATCTCCGTGGTTTCCTCACCAATGAAGGAAACGTCGGCGGGAACGTCGGAGCCGGTTTCCGGTTCCTGGAACCCAACGAGGTTCTGCTGCTTGGTATTAACGGAACTTATGGGATCGACCAGTCCCTGGAAGAGTCGTACCAGCAGATGACGCTTGGTCTGGAAGGGATGACTCGCTTCGGCAGTGTGACATCCAACTTCTATTTCCCATTCGGAAACGACGAAAAGATTCTCGAATCGACCACGGGCAACGTTCGCATGCAGGGAACGCAGGTCGTCATCGATCAGGTAAACACGATCGGTCAGGCAATGCAGGGAGCCGATGTGAACTTCGGCGTCTTTCTGCCTGGTGAGTTTGCTGAAGATCACAATCTCGAAACGATTGTCAGTTACTACCACTTCACCGGTTCGAACGTCGAAGACATCAACGGCGTGAAGCTGGCTGTCGAAGGAGAGTTTGTTCCCTTCCTGAAGGGGCAGGTTGCTGTCAGCAATGACGACACCTTCGGTACGAACGTGACCCTGGGCATGTCGTTCCGCTTCGGCAATAACGATGTTCCCGAACGCCGTCTCGAACGTCAGTTGCGTAAGTTCATCGACACCAACTTCAATGTGATCGTCAGTCAGCGATCTGAGATCGGTAACGGAATCGCGTTGATCAATCCGCAGACCGGAGCTGCCTACGAGGTGCGCCATGTCAGCAACGGCGGATCTGATACGGCAGACGGCAGCCTGGACAATCCGTTCCAGAGTATCGCGGCTGCTCAGAACGACGGGGCCGATGTAATCTTTCTGGAATCGGGATCCGTCTTCACCGATTCGGTCACACTGGCCGAAGGTCAGATGTTGATCGGAGAAGGCACGGACTTCACCTTTGAAAGTGACAACTTCGGAACCGTCGAGATGGCGGGAACGCTGGCGGACGGCGATCTGCCGGATGTCATCTTCACGGGAACCGGTGGTGACCCGCTCGGTCTGCCGGCCATCATCATGGCCGACAGCTCGGCTGTTGCGGGTGTGAGAATTGTCGGCGACAACGGAGCCGCTCCAGCCATGCCCGGCAGTATGACTCCGGGTGCTGTGAATAACGGCATCGTGGCCGATAGTCTGGCAGACTTCCAGATCCACAACGTTCACATCGACGGAGTCAACGGAAACGGTATCGACATCGCCGAATCGACCAACGGCCTCATCACAAATGTCTCCGTGAATGGAGCCGAAGACAACGGGATAGAGATTCGTGACCACGATGGTTATCTGCAGCTGTCCGATATCTCAGTCAGCAACTCGGGTCGACATGGCATGTTGATCAATGGCGGCCATGGCGAAACGGTTGTTGCAGGAGATCTAGAACTGAACAACAACGCCAATTCCGCCCTGAAGATTCAGGGACTGGATCTGATCACGACTGTTGACGATCAGGGAACCGCCACCCCCGACGACGATGTCGAGGAAGACATCTTTGGCTTCGTCGCGATCGAGAACCTGTTGATCAATGGTGCATCGGGGTCAACCGGGATCGACCTGGATGAGAACGAAGGTCTGATTGATATCTACGATGGCGATATCGAAACGACTAATGCCTCTGCTGTGCTCATTCGGGACACAACTCTGTTCCGGATGCGGGACGGGATCGTCTCTTCGGAGAACGCGGCTGCCATCGATGCACAAGACTCCAACGTCAATGTTCAGATCGAGTCGATCTCGGCTGATGGGGGACAGTATGGAATTCGCATGGTCGACACGACCGGAACGATTCTGTCCTACGGAAACGGTGAAGAACATTCGGGCGGCACGATCATGAACACCGAGGCCGCGATCTACGCCCTCAACTCCGGCTCGGTCGGAATGCGGGACGGGCGGTTTGTGAACAACGATCATGTCGCGATCGTGAACAACTCGGATGTGCTCGACATCAACTCCTCCTATATCACGGGAACGAACGTCTCCTTCATCGAAGCCACGGACGTGAAGTTGTTCGGCATGACAAACAACATGTTCGAGAACAACTCGATCACCAGTTCGACCGGTATCGATTATGTCGTGACCAAGTCGGGGGGCTACGTGACCCGGCTGGTGCGGAACGAGATCGTCGATTCGCCTCGAACCTTCTTCCACGCTCGCACAACCGCTGGTGTGACCGACGCTTCGCTTGACTACACCTTCAGCGGAAACGACATCGACCTGGCCGAAGCCTACGGTGTTGCCGCCCGGCTTGACTGGACAGGCCCGGTTTCCTCGGAAGTCGTTCAGAACCTCGTGACCGGCGATGCCGACAATCAAAATGCCTTCGCCTTTACCACCGGCGATGCGGCTGACCGGAGTACCTTTGTCTTCACCGACAATATCCTCGGCTTCACCGGCCGGGGCAGTACGGGCGTCGAACTGCTTGCCGGCTCGCCGATGGATTTGCTCATCGGCAACAACCTGGTCGAGTTCCGCGGGCTCGACGGAGTCGGGATGCGAGTTTCCGGCAGCAAGGCTTCGAACATCCTGATCGCCCAGAACACGATCGACGACTATGGCGGCGGTGCGACCGGCATCCTGTTCCCGTCGCTGCATGACGGCACGACGGTGACGCTGAACTCGAACCAGATCACTCTGAATCGATTCAGTACCTTCGTCGATCGCGGGATCATCCTGAGCAACGTGACTGGCACCGACGACCCGTTCGTGACCTTCAGTTCGACAATGACCAACCAGATCGACGGAGCCACGACGACCTACTCACTGCCAAACGGAGCCACGGCCGGCCGCATCCTGATCAACGGCCAGGTGGCCCAGTAAGCGGAGTTCCTTCCACGGGGACCACGGAAACGAAATGAACCCCTCGCCGAAAACGCGGCGAGGGGTTTTTCTTTGCGTTCGCGTTGGACGCCTGAAAGGAGACATTCAGAAGCTGCAGGCGAGGCGTAACTATTCTTCCTGCTTACGGCTTTCGTTGATTAGGTGAGGAACCAGCAGCAGCATGTCGTCAACATGGCCGTGGGCGGCAATCTTTCCGTCCGTTCCGATGACGATTGCGTAAGGGATCATGGAGACGGCGAACTTGCCGTAGAGATTTCCCCACGCCGGTGTCGAGTTTTCCGGTGGAGCATCGATGCAGATCGGATACTTCAGATCGTGTTTGCCCGCAGCGTCGATGACCGCCTGCTTTTCGCTGCCAGCAGGGTGAAGCCCGATAATGATTCGATCCTCGCTGTCCTGCTTCTTCCATTTCGTATGAACGTCGGCCAGCTTCGCCAGCGAGGGAACACAGGGGCCACACCAGTTCGCCCAGAAGTCAATGAGCACGACTTTGCCTTTCAGCGATTCCCAGGTCATCGGCTCGCTATTGAGCCAGGACTCTTCTGAGACGGGCAGTGGCGGAGGCGTCTGACCGATAAGAGCCTGCAGGGCATTCTCACGATCGTCATTTCGCTTCTGACGTTGTGCAGCCTCCAGTCGCATGGCCAGAAGTTGTTCGTCGCTGAAAGTCGGATTTCCTGCCGCGACCTGTTCAATGCGGCCGAGATAGGATCGGTCCGAGTCATAGACAGCGATTTTCGTTTCCGCAGGGAACGACAAAGAATCGAACTGCTCGGAAGGAAGTTCGGGGGTCAACGTCACATCTTTCATGACCGAGTCGGTTCGATAGGAGACGATGAGTCTATCTCCCTGCAACTCATCGCCATCAAATGCGAGCAATGTCCATGCAGCAGGGACCCAGCGTCCTGGTGAGAGCTTCTCGAATTTCGAAACCCAGCTGATCGAGGTGGGCAATCTGTCCGTGCGACTTGGGGAACGCCATTCACGACGGATCGGCAGCAGATTGCGGTCTTTCGCCAGCCATAAATCGAACCAGCTGTTCATCTCGGGCGTGCGGCCCTCAATTACGACCGCACATCGGATCCGGTGACAGATCAAACCGTCGACCATCTCGTCCCCGATGTATTCGACGGTCATGCCATACTTATTGTACTCGTCGTACCAGCCAGAGGTGAGGTAGTGGTGAAGTGACAGCGGCTTCTTGTCCGTGCGGAGCAGTACCGTGTGCGGAGCAATCACCGGCACGCCCTCGACGCCGAGAAGCTTTATTGCTCCGTATGTATTGGTTTGGGTTTGTTCTCCCTTCGATGTGATCTCAGTCAGCTCACGACAGGTTTTTCCATCACAGGCATACGTCACATTGAGTTGAGTGTCTCTCCCACTGGTCGTTCGGCTCGTCTTCGATTCCTGAAAGAATCCCTTGTCATTCATCCGAACGGAGAACTCGGTTTCGTCCGATTCGGTAATCGTGTCGAAGTTGTCGACTCCCACCACATCGTATCCGTCTGTCCGATAGGTCGAATTGATCGTCGCGGCGAACGTTTCGTACTGTTCTTCTTCCGCTTTGAGTCGGAGCAGAATGTCCTGAAGTGTTGTCTCATCTTCTGAGGCGACTGGCTCAGGAGAAGTAGGGCTGCGGAGAAGTGACCCGTCTGCAGCGAATTCGAAACGGGGGAGATCCAACGGGATCGTGGGGTGTGAGAACGTTGACTCGGAGGCATTCGGAGTTAGTGATGCGACCTGCAGGTCCAATGTGTGGGTGACGTGATACTCATCCTCTCCATCGCCCGTTGAAGTTCGCGATTCCACATGCTCGGGAATCCAGACTGCGTCGGAAAGTTGTCGCCACGTAAAGACCCGATCTTCCGAAACGGGCCTGGTTGAATCGGGACTCAAAACCGTGATTCGCCGAACGCAGTGATAGTTGCGATCTCGAGCCAGCCAGAGGTATAGACGCTGGGGCTCACCGGTCTCGGCGTACCATCGCTTCACGAGCACCTTCTCACACGCCAGGCCGTCCCATTGCTCGTTTCCAAAATACTCCACTTCGACCTTCGCAAATTGGTAAATCCCTCCCTTCGGGCCACGCGGTCGCCGACCTCGTGGATGCTGCTGAATCGCTTCTGTTCCGCCGAGCAGCACGGAGAGTGGAATTCGCAGCCCCACCGACCATGCGGGCCATGTATGTGGACTCAGCATCAAGTAAGGTTCATGGGGGCCTTCCCGGTGACTTACGCTGTTGCCTGCGTAATAGTCCACGGTCGATTCACCGTTAAAAACGACGGTCCGAGTTTCGGCCGATGTTTTCCCGGATATCCAATGGGCAAGTTCCTCGTGCTGAAGTAAGAATCGCTCATCTGTGCGAATCCAGTGGACTGTTTCGTCGACACGATTCACCGACCAGTTGATCTCGCCGTTGCGGTCCCAGGGCTGATAGGTCCTCTTGAACTTAATCTCGGCGTTGGAGAAAAGCGCTTCGTTCTCCTGCACCTTCCTGATGAGCAAGGCAAGCGGCCGACTTGATTCCTTCCCGGATTCTGCTGCTGTCGCTCCGGAAAACCCTTCGGAAGATATGAAGGGAGCTGGAATGAAGAGACCGGCGGCGAAGGCCACGATGAAGGTGGTCAGTGCTGAGACTCGGCAACGGCGAGCGTGAGCGCTCATGCGGGCTCCCTGATGGGTTGGAGACAGGTGAACAGCAATTGGAGTCTGGAGTGTAGTGGGCGTGCGGTCAGACTTCTATGCAATGCTCCCGCTCTTCCCTTCGAAGGTATGTCTCGACGGTCGAGAACAGAAAAGCGCAACGCGAATAAGGGCCCGCGAACAGGGCAGGAAGGAGTTTTCGGAGGTCGTTCCCATTCCGATCGCAGTCTCTGGAAACGCGGAACGGGACCAACTATTATCCTTCGGAGCACAACTTGATGCACTCCGTTCTCTGGAATCGAGCAGGAAAAGCCCAGCGATGAAAATTCATGAGTATCAGGGAAAAAAACTGTTTCGCGAAGCTGGTGTTCCGGTCCCGCGCGGAATCGTTGCCACTTCACCTGAAGAAGCAGCCGCGGCCTACAACGAACTCGGCGGCTCGCTCGCTGTGGTCAAATCGCAGATTCATGCCGGAGGACGAGGGAAGGGGACTTTCAAAGATAACCCCGATCAACGCGGCGTGGTGCTGGTTCGCTCAGCCGACGAAGCTCGTCAGAACGCCGAACGGATGCTCGGCAAGACGCTGGTGACCATTCAGACCGGAGACGAAGGCAAGCAGGTCAACACACTGTTTGTCGAAGAAGGGCTCGACATCGCCCGCGAACTCTATCTGGGCATCGTCGTCGATCGTGAAACACACTGCCCGGTTCTGATCATGTCTTCCGAAGGGGGGATGGAGATCGAAGTCGTCGCCGAGAAGTCGCCGGAGAAGATTCTCCGCGAGCACTTCGATGCCGACATGGGATTGCTGCCGTTCCAGGCTCGCAATCTGGCCTTCGCTCTTGGAATGGAAGGCGCGACTGTCCGTGCAGCCGAGAAGTTCCTCACGAAGATCTGTAAGTTCTTCGTCGACAACGACTGCAGCATGTGCGAAATCAACCCGCTGATCGTCACTGGCGATGGCCAGCTGGTCGCTCTCGATGCCAAAGTCACCTTCGACGAAAACGCTCTGTTCCGCCACAAGGACTTCGAGCCACTTCGCGACCTGACCGAAGAAGAGCCGGCGGAAGTCAAAGCCCAGAAAGCGGGCCTTAGCTATGTGAAGCTGGACGGCAACATCGGCTGCCTGGTTAACGGGGCCGGGCTGGCCATGAGCACGATGGACCTGATCAAACTGCATGGCGGCGAGCCGGCCAACTTCCTCGACGTCGGCGGCGGAGCCAGTGTCGAAGCCGTCACCGAGGCCTTCCGCATCATTCTTGATGACAAAAACGTGAAGGCCGTGCTGGTCAACATCTTCGGCGGCATCATGAAATGTGATGTGATCGTCGAAGCTCTGATGACTGCTTACGACAAGGTCGGCTTCGAGGTGCCACTGGTCGTGCGGCTCGAAGGGACGAACGTCGAAAAAGCTCGGAAAATGCTGGAAGAATCCGGCAAGGATATCATCACGGCCGCTGATTTGACCGACGCGGCCAAGAAGGTCGTCGGGTCGATTTCCTGAGTCTGTCCTGCGTCGGAACCTGAAGATTCACCTGTTCGGAGTCAATCGCATGCAGACCGGAATTCGCTTCGCATTGCTGCTGATCGCGTTCGTCGTGATGTCAACTCGCGTTGATGCCGCCGAGCGTCCGAACATCCTGTTTCTGTTTGCTGACGACTGGGGCCGCTACGCCGGCAAGTATGCCGAGATCGATGGTCCCGGCACGCTCAACGATGTGGTCAAGACTCCGAACATCGATCGGGTGGCCAACCAGGGCGTGACCTTTACCAATGCCTACGTGAATGCTCCGAGCTGCACGCCGTGTCGCAGTTCGCTGCTGTCGGGACAGTACTTCTACCGAACAGGGCAGGGGGCCATTCTTCAGGGAGCAGTCTGGGATTCGAAAATTCCGACGTACCCGCTGCTGCTTGAAGACGACGGCTATCACATTGGGTTCACGTACAAAGTCTGGGGGCCTGGCAGTCCTCCCCATGCCGGTTACGGGGGTGGGAAGAAGGCTGTTGCACCCGCTGGCGGAAAGTTCAACGGCTTCAGCCAGCAGGCCACGAGAATGGTCGACTCCGGGAAGTCACTCGAAGAAGCCAAAAAGACTCTGCTCGATGAAGTTCGCAGAAACTTCGAAGCGTTTCTTGATAAGGGGGACGACGGGCAGCCGTTCTGTTACTGGTTTGGTCCCACGAACGTTCATCGCAAATGGATCGCCGGCTCCGGCAAAAAGCTCTGGCGGATCGATCCCGATTCGCTGAAAGGGAAAGTGCCGCCGTTCCTGCCTGATGTTCCTGTGGTGCGTGAAGACCTGGCCGACTACTTCGGTGAAGTCGCGGCTTTTGATGCCGCGGTCGGAGTCATTCTTGAATCACTGCAGAAGCGAGGTCAGACCGAGAACACGCTGGTCGTGATCAGCGGCGATCACGGAGCGCCCGGTTTCCCTTATGGCAAATGCAACCTCTACGATTTCGGTACCAACGTCCCGTTGATTGCCAGTTGGCCCGGCAAGATTCCGGCCGGCCGTGTGGTTACCGACTTTACAACCCTGATGGATCTCGCTCCGACATTCCTCGAAGCTGCAGGAACCGAAGTTCCTGAGGTCATGACAGGTCGCAGCCTGTTGCCTGTGATGACGAGCAGCAAATCAGGCCGAGTCGACGAAGACCGGGATACGGCGATCACCGGCCGCGAACGTCACGTCGCGGAAGCTCGGGAAGGGCAGAAGACCTATCCGCAGCGAGCAATTCGGACCGACGAGTTTCTGTACATTATCAACTTCAAGCCGGATCGCTGGCCCATGGGCGATCCCGGTGAAGTGAAACCCAACAGCATCCCTTCGACCGATGCGTTGACCAATCAAACATTTATCGCCTTCGCCGATATGGACGCCAGCCCGACCAAAGCCTGGCTTGTGAACAATCGGAAAAAGGAGGGGGTGAAGCCCCTTTACGATTTCGCCTTCGCCAAACGCCCACGCGAAGAGCTGTATGTGCTCGCCGATGATCCACATCAGATCCGCAATGTGGCCGATCAGCCTCAGTACGAGGAGATCCGTCAGCAATTGCATGATCGATTGATGAAGGAATTGCGGCAAACCGGTGATCCACGGATCATCGACGGTGGAGAGACCTTCGAGAATCCGCCGTTTACCGGCCCTGTTTCGAAAAACTGACCAACCCAGACCGACTGATAGAATTTAGTACTTCACGGGATTACAGAATGAGTATTCTTGTCGACGAAGACACACGCATCATTACGCAGGGGATCACCGGGAAGGCGGGTCTGTTCCACTCGCAGCAGTGCCGGGCGTATGCTGCGGAATTCCGGCCGAACGAGAACATCCTCGTCGGCGGAGTGACGCCGGGTAAAGGGGGCGAAGAAGTCGACGGCTTCCCGGTCTTCAACACAGTGCGTGAAGCGGTCGGCGAGACCGGAGCGAATACATCGCTGATCTTCGTCCCGCCGCCGTTCTGTGCCGATGCGATTCTCGAAGCAGCTGATGCCGGCATCGAACTGATCGTCGCCATCACCGAAGGCGTGCCGGTTCTCGACATGTCTCGCGTCAGTTACAAGCTGCAGGATTACCCTTGCACGCTGATCGGTCCGAACTGCCCGGGAATCATCACTCCTGGCGTCGCCAAGATCGGCATCATGCCGGGGTACATTCATAAGCCGGGTTCCGTCGGCCTGATCAGCAAGTCGGGAACCCTGACTTACGAAGCGACCTGGCAGCTCGGAAATCTTGGCCTCGGGCAGTCCACTGCCGTGGGCATCGGCGGTGACCCGATCATCGGCACCTCGTTCATCGATCTGCTTGACATGTTCGAAGACGACCCGGACACCGAAGCGATTCTGCTGATCGGTGAGATCGGGGGGACAGCCGAGATCGAAGCCGCCGAGTACATCAGCGAGCATATCACCAAGCCGGTTGGAGCGTTCATCGCAGGCAAGACGGCTCCTCCGGGCAAGCGGATGGGCCACGCTGGTGCCATCATCTCTGGAGGGCAGGGGACGGCAGCTGAGAAGATGGCTGCCCTCGAAGCCGCCGGGGTCGTGGTTGCCGAAAGTCCGGC
Organism: Planctomycetaceae bacterium; assembly: GCA_017795105.1. Lineage (GTDB taxonomy): Bacteria > Planctomycetota > Planctomycetia > Planctomycetales > Planctomycetaceae > Rubinisphaera. The sequence continues at coordinate 775,389 of CP051247.1, read as the reverse complement.
CGACATGGGATCGGCTGTGAAGCGGGCGATCGACAAACGCAAGTCCTGAATCAACGCCTCGCAAACTGACCCGCAGTTCCAACTCTAAGGATGAGCAACATGAAAAACCTTCGACACACAGGGACTGCGGGCCGCCTCGGGCAGGCCGTTTGTCTGATGCTGGTGGCGGTTCTCATGCAGCCAGTTGTTGCCGAAGAGAAGTATCCGGCGAAAACGGGAGACGAACCCGGATTCCGCGCCCTCACTGAGGACGACTTCACCAACGTCAATTGTCATGAGGACACCTGGCGGTGGGAAGATGGAAAGCTTTACTGCACCGGAAAGCCAGTCGGCGTGCTGCGGACGAAGAAGAAGTACAAGAACATCGAGATGGTTGCCGAATGGTGTCATCGCAAGCCGGGCGGCAACTCGGGGATCTTCCTCTGGGCGACCGACGAATCGATTGAGAAACTCGCCCGCGAAGGCAAACCTGGTTTGCCACATGGGGTGGAAGTGCAGGTTCTCGACCTTGAGTACGGACGCCTTTATGAAGAGCGGACCGGGAAGAAAGGGGACTGGTTTACCTCCCACGGCGACGTGTTTCCCGTCGGTGTGACAAAGATGAACGTATTCCCGCCGACGTCCCCGAACGGCTCACGCAGTTTTCCTTCCGAGAATCGCAGCAAAGGTGTGGATGAGTGGAATCACTACTATATCCGTGCCGTCGATGGCGAAGTTCGTTTGTGGGTGAACGGCGGCGAAGTCTCTGGTGGCGACAATTGTCGGCCTGCTCAGGGGTATCTCTGCCTGGAATCCGAAGGGGCCCCGATCGAGTTCCGCAATCTCAAGATTCGTGAACTCCCCTAAGGACGGCGCCTGGCGAAACTGCGACATTTTTGCCTCGTTTGCAGCCGCCAACGCAGGTCCTATACTGCCTCCAAAGTCATCGATTCCGGTAACATCCCCGGTTATCCCACCGACTCGCGTTTGTTGTTCTGACTGCCTGACTTTCACCTTCAACTGAATCGCCAAATCGACCATGTCCTGGGTTACCAACGCCATCAAATCATCTATCGGCCGAAAGTTCCTGGTGGCCTGCACGGGCCTGCTGCTTTGCGGCTTTCTGGTCGCACATCTCATCGGCAACCTGCTGATGTACATCGGCCCGGAAGTCTACAACAACTACGCCCACACGCTGCACTCGCAGGAGTACCTGATCAAGATCGCCGAAGTCGGTCTTCTTGTTCTTTTTATCGCGCACCTCTGGCTTGCGATTGAAGCCAGCGGTCGCAACCGAGCCGCCCGTCAGACTCGTTACGCAGTGAAGAAATCCAAGCTTCCGAACCGAAAGATTCCATTCGCGATCACTCCGGAGAACTATATGCTCGTCTCCGGAATCATCGTGCTGATCTTCCTGTGCATCCATCTCGGCGATTTCACGTTCAATCTCACGATGCCGGAGAAGATTGAAGGGCTCGAACCCTATGACAAAGCGATCGTCATCATGCGGTCACCGATCTCCGCAATTGCTTATGTGATCGGCTCGCTGCTGCTGATGTGGCACCTGTGGCATGGAGCAACCAGCATGTTCCAGACCCTGGGGCTGCGGCATCCGAAATACGATGGATTGACCCAGAACTTCGGACCAGTCTTCGCGACGATCATCGGACTCGGCTTTGCCACGTTCCCGATCTATGCCTGGCTCGTCCCGTATAATCCGCCGGCACCGAATCCCGATGCTCCGGAAGCGCATGGCGAACCAGATTCTCATTCGATGAATACAATTCCCGCCTGGCAGCCAGCTTCAGACCGAAACGAACTGCCCGGCTGAGCAAAATGACGTTCGCCGCTGGCGACAGGTTTTCTGACAAGTCATTTCCTACTACCTGGACGAAATCAAGTTATGTCCGTGTTGCAATCCAATGTTCCTGACGGTCCTCTGAGTGAAAAATGGACCCGGCATAAGAACAATCTGAAGCTGATTGCGCCCAACAACAAGCGCAAGTACAACATCATCGTTGTCGGTACGGGACTGGCTGGTGGAGCCGCTGCAGCTTCGCTCGCGGAAATGGGTTACAACGTCAAAGCGTTCTGTTATCAGGACTCGGCCCGACGGGCTCACAGTATCGCCGCCCAGGGCGGGATTAACGCGGCCAAGAACTACCCGAACGATGGCGACTCGGTCTGGCGTCTCTTCTACGACACGATCAAAGGGGGCGATTACCGGGCGCGTGAAGCGAACGTTTATCGGCTCGCGGAAGTCTCTGCGAACATTATCGATCAGTGCGTCGCCCAGGGCGTTCCCTTTGCACGCGAGTACGGCGGTCTGCTGGCGAACCGAACCTTCGGTGGAGCACAGGTCTCCCGTACGTTCTACGCTCGTGGACAGACTGGTCAACAGCTGTTGCTCGGAGCTTATTCGGCACTGATGCGACAGGTCGCCAAAGGCAAGGCTCAGATCTTTTCCCGGCAGGAAATGCTCGACCTCGTCATGGTCGATGGCATGGCCCGCGGCATCATCACCCGAAACATGGTGACCGGCGAAATTGAACGGCACGCCGGCGATGCTGTGCTGCTTTGTACGGGCGGATATGGGAACGTCTATTATCTCTCGACGAATGCAATGGGCTGTAATGTCACCGCTACCTGGCGGTGCTATAAGCGGGGGGCCTATTACGCGAACCCCTGTTTCACGCAGATCCATCCGACATGTATTCCGGTTTCCGGCGACTATCAGTCGAAGCTGACTCTGATGAGTGAGTCTTTGCGAAACGATGGGCGAGTCTGGGTACCGAAGAAAGTCGATGACAATCGCCCGCCTTCCCAGATTCCAGAAGAAGACCGCGACTATTATCTGGAGCGGCGTTATCCGGCCTTCGGAAACATGGTGCCGCGCGATGTCGCTTCCCGGGCTGCGAAGGAACGCTGTGACGCCGGGTACGGCGTCGGCGAAGGGAAGGCCGTTTACCTCGACTTCAAACGTGCGATTGAAGAGCAGGGCGAGAAGGCGATCGAAGCCAAGTACGGCAACCTGTTCCACATGTACAAAAAGATCACGAACGAGAATCCCTACGAAACCCCGATGAAAATCTACCCCGCCGTGCACTACACGATGGGCGGGCTGTGGGTCGACTACAACCTTGAGAGTACGCTTAAGGGGCTTTTCGTACTGGGTGAAGCCAACTTCTCCGATCATGGAGCGAACCGACTGGGTGCTTCCGCCCTGATGCAGGGGCTGGCCGATGGTTACTTCGTTGCTCCGTACACCGTTGGCAATCACCTGGCGGCCAACGATCTGGAGCGGAAGAAAATCGATACGAAGAATCCTGCCTTCGATGCAGTTGAGCAGGACGTTCGCGGCCGCATCGACACGCTGTTGTCGATCAAGGGACGACGTTCCGTCGACAGCTTCCACCGCGAGCTTGGCCTCACGATGTGGGACTTCTGCGGGATGGCTCGGAGTGCCGACGGACTTCGCCAGGCGATCGAAAAAATCCAGACCATTCGCCACGAGTTCTGGGAGAACGTCCATGTCACCGGAACGGGGCAGGAACTCAATCAGGAGCTCGAGAAGGCAGGGCGTGTCGCCGACTTCCTCGAGTTCGGCGAACTGCTCGCTCGGGATGCATTGGCTCGCGAAGAATCGTGCGGGGGGCATTTCCGCGAAGAACATCAGACCGCTGAGAACGAAGCCCGTCGCGATGATGAGAACTTCGCCCATGTGGCTGCCTGGGAATACCAGGGAGATGATGTCGAGCCGGTCCGGCACAAGGAAGAACTCGAGTTCGAGAATGTCCAACTGACCCAGCGAAGCTACAAGTAAGCGGGACAACCAACCCTGCTGCTGATATCCATGTTCAAGTTCAGAGCCCTGGCAGGGCAATAGGCAACTGTCATGAAACTGACCCTTCATATCTGGCGACAGCCCAACACCGAGGCTGACGGAGAGTTCAAGACTTATGAACTCCCCGATGTGTCGGAACATATGTCGTTCCTCGAAATGCTCGACGTGCTCAACGAAAAGCTGATTTCCGAGGGGCAGGAGCCAGTCGCCTTCGATCACGATTGTCGCGAAGGCATCTGCGGGACCTGCAGCCTGATGATCAACGGGCAGGCTCACGGCCCTGATCGCGAAACGACCGCCTGCCAGTTGCACATGCGACGGTTCAAGGATGGCGATGAGATCTGGATTGAGCCCTGGCGAGCCAAGGCGTTTCCAGTCATCAAGGACCTCGTGGTCAATCGATCTGCTTTCGACCGGATCATGCAGGCTGGCGGATATGTTTCGGTCAACACCGGAAACGCTCCCGATGCAAACTCCACGATTGTTCCGAAACAGAACGCCGATCTCGCATTCGACGCTGCGACCTGTATCGGCTGCGGGGCCTGCGTGGCGGCCTGCAAGAATGCCTCGGCCATGCTGTTTCTCTCGGCCAAGGTTTCGCAGCTGGCTCTGTTGCCGCAGGGGCAGCCGGAACGAAAATCTCGAGCCATCAACATGCTCAAGCAGATGGACGAAGAGGGCTTTGGAAACTGCACCAACACCAATGAGTGTGAAGCCGCCTGTCCTGCCGGGATTAGCGTCGAAAACATTGCTCGTCTGAACCGTCAGTATGTTTCGGCCGTGCTGACGTCCCGCGACTAGGTACAGCTCACACGTTCGATTCGATCGCGGCGGCTTTGTGTCGCCGCGTTTTTCGTTGGATCGGATCGCCGGAGTGCCTGCCTGGCCGTTAGAATGAATCCGTCTTCGGTCAGTCCGTTGGCGGGGCCACTCCCCCAAATTTGCCATCCGCTTGCTGCAAGGAGCGTCTTGCTGTGAATACTTCCACTCTCCACAAGACGTCACTCAACGACTGGCATCGTCAGCACGGTGGCCGCATGGTCGAGTTCGCCGGCTGGGAAATGCCGATTCAATATTCGACGATCACCGAAGAGCATCACGCCGTTCGTCGTCAATGTGGGCTCTTCGATATCTCGCACATGGGACGACTGGAGATTCGCGGCGCTCAAGCCGTCGAGTTTCTCAACAGTCTCGTCACCATCGATGTCTCGCGTCTTGCCGAGAACCGCATTCGTTATGCTCTGGCCACTAATACGAACGGCGGAATTCACGATGATATTCTCGTGTATCGGCAGGCCGATGGGTTCCTGGTGGTCGTGAATGCCTCCAACCGTGACAAGATCGTCGAAGTCTGGTCCTCAGCCTTGAGCCAGTTTCCTGAGGCAGTTCTGGAAGACCGGACGTTGCAGACTTCAATGATCGCCGTGCAGGGGCCTGAAGCTGCAGGAATTGTGAGCAATGAGTTCCCTGGCGTGGAGGAGTTGAAGTACTACCGTTGCCAGTCGATCATCGAACAGGGAAGTGAAGTGGTCGTCAGTCGTACCGGCTACACCGGCGAGGACGGGTTCGAGATCATCGGTTCGCATGAGTTCATTTCCGCGTGCTGGCAGCGCCTGTTCTCGCATCATCAGCAGACACTGCTCCCCTGCGGTCTGGGCTGTCGAGATACGCTGCGATTGGAAGCCGGAATGCCGTTATATGGTCACGAGCTTTCCGAACAGATCGATCCCCTCACGGCTGGCCTCGATTTCGCCGTGAATCTGGAGAAGTCCGATTTCGCAGGTCGGGACGCATTGAATCAGATTCAGGAAACAGGGCCGAAGCTCACACGCGTTGGGCTGGAGCTCGACGGCCGAAGGATCGCCCGCGAGGGCGCGGCGATCCTCGATTCGACCGGTGACTCGGTCGGGGAAGTAACCTCCGGCACGTTTTCCCCGACGCTGGAAAAGTCGATCGCGATGGGGTACGTGCCCGCGAACCTGGCCGAGACCGGTACAACTGTTGCGATCGATATTCGCGGCAAAAGCTGCCCTGCACACGTCGTCACCATCCCTTTCTACCGAAAAGGAAAAGCTTGAAAGCAAGCGCTTGTTATCAAGAGTTATGTTGGAGATAATCGACACCTCTGTATACTGGCTGGTGCATTTCCCAATGATCTCCCCGGCAGGTTCCCGGAGGTCCTCTGCCCGCTGTTCACCTCATTCGCTTCCTTTTGGCTATGAAACGATTCGTTGACACTGTTGCTATCGTTACCGGCCCCAGCGATCGTGGGATTGGCGGGGCGATTGCAGAACGGCTGGGAGCTGAAGGGGCTGAGTTAGTTCTCGTGGGAATTTCGAAGCCACGCAGACTGCTCAAACGACTTCAGCGTCGGGGCGTAAATGTCCACTGGTTTGAAGTGGACGTCACCAAGACCGAACAGATCAAAGCTTTCATGCATGATCTTGTGGAGAACATCGGGCATGTCGATGTGCTGGTCAACAATGCCGGTGTTGAGTTCTCGAAGGCGTTCGAAGAGATCGAAGATTCCGAATGGGATCATTTGATCGACGTCAACTTGACCGGTGCGATGAAGATGACCCGAGCCGTGCTGCCGCATCTGACGGGGCAGGGCGGTGTCATCATCAATATCGCCTCCGTTCTTGGCATTTCCGGCTGTCCGGGCTATCACGCTTACGCGGCTTCGAAGGCAGGGCTTATTGGGATGACCCAGTCCCTGGCTCTTGAGATTGCCGGTGAGGGACAGCGGGCTGTCTGTGTTTCGCCAGCTCTGGTGCATACCCCAATGGCGTTCAAGCACAGTTCTCAGCTCAATACCGAGACCTGGGAGAAGCTGGAAGCGGCTCACCCGCTCGGGATCGGAAACCCGCAGGATGTCGCCGACGTGGTCGCGTTCCTCGCTTCGCATGAGGCACGCTGGATCTCGGGGATTTCAATTCCTGTCGGCTGGATTCCCTCGTTCGGTCTGCCGGTTCCCAATAATGCCGCCGGAACGCCAGCAGCTCATGAAGTCGCCTCGCTGCTCTCTTCGCAGTAAGAGCCTCGCCTTGAGATTCCTTGCTCCTCGAGGGCAGGGGAGCTTCTTCCGATCTTCTGACGAGGACCATTCCATGTCTTTGGATTCCCGCTGCGCGCTCCATTTCCCGGGATCGTCACTTTCGGCAACCTTGCCCGATCTCGTATAATGCCGTGAGTCCCAAGGATTAACACAAAGTTCCAGGCCGATCCATTCTTCTGGTTCCAGGCTCTCTCGGGGTTCTATCCCCACGGTTTGTCTTCGCATCTGTTGGTGAAATCTCACCAGTAATTCGCAGTGTCGGCAACCTTCTTCGGAGAGTCGGACTCGGAGCCGAAGGAGAGTATCGGTCGCGCTGCGGACGAGGTGATCAAGGTGTCCGAAGAACTGACAATCGATAATTTTCGCCTGGCCAATCTTCTTGCCAGTGGATCTTCCAGCCAGATCTGGGAAGTCTACGACGAGGAGACCAACGAGCGATTTGCGATGAAGCTGCTTCTTGAAGAAGCCTTCAAGACAGCCGAAGCCAAGGCGACGCTGAAGCGCGAGTTCAAGATCGCCTCGGCATTCGATCACCCCAATATCATTCAGGTCTTCACCCATCGGCAGACGCGGAAGCAGGCGTACTTCACGATGGAGCACTTCGGGGGACCGAACCTGAAGCAGATCATTCGCGGCGACCTGCTGGTCATTCACATGCGATTTCGCAAGCTGGTCGAATGCCTGCTGATGGGCCTCGGGCACGTGCACGACCAGGGATGGCTGCACCGCGATATCAAGCCGGACAATGTGATGATGTCCAAGGCGACCGAAGTCCGACTGATTGACTTCTCGCTTTCGTCGAAAGCCCCCTCAGCCGTTGCCAAGCTGATTAGCGGCAAATCGAAACTGATTCAGGGGACACGAACTTACATTGCGCCGGAAATCGTTCGGCGGAAACTCCCGTCGGTGCAGTCCGATCTTTACAGCTTCGGTGTGATGCTTTTTGAATGTCTGACCGGGCGGCCGCCGTTCATGGGGAACACGCCGAACGATCTGCTCATGAAGCACATTCAGGAGCCGCCACCGCCGCCGTCGGCCTTTCATCCGAACATTACGACGGATATGGATAAGTTCGTGTTTCGGCTGCTTTCGAAAAAGCCAGAGAACCGTCCGGAGTCGGCCAGCGATCTGCTTTCCGAGTTTCGGGCTGTGAAGATCTTCAAGGAAGACCCGGAAGAGCATTACAAAGCCAAGACCGAGCAGGATCGCGAAGAGCTGGAAACGTCGGTGGCTTCGAAGCTCGACAGTCGTTCCGATGCAGAACGACAACAGCGAATTCGGGATGGACTCGAGGTTCCGCCGGAACCCAAGCCAGCTGCCAAGCCCACACCTCCCGCGGCGAAGCCGGCTCCGGCCAAACCTGCCGCACAAAAACCGGCTCAGCAGCAGCCTCAGCGTCCGCCGCAGCAACCGCAACAGCGTCCACCACAACAGATGCCAATGCAGCCGCCTCCGGGCTGGCAGCCGGGGCAGCCGTATCCGATGCAGTACCCGGGAATGCCGGGCCAGCCGATGCCGCAGTATCCTCAGCAGCCACAACAGCCGCAGCCGGGGCAACCGGTTCCGCAGCAGCGAAATCCTCCTCAGGCACAGCCTCCGGCTGGCAAACCTGCACCGAAGCCGGCTCCAAAACCGGCGCCCAAGCCTCAGGAGAATCCGGAAGACCTGCCATTCGCCGATGAATTGCCAGATATTCTCTAAAACGATACTGTCCTGATCAAAACTGTTTCTGCGCCTCGATTTAACAAGACAAGACCGCCGCCAATGACTGTCCGGCCCCTTTCGTTTGAACGCGATATCCACGATCTCGAAGAACGTCTCGAGTCCCTTGAGTCCCAGCAGAATCAATCGCCGGAGACGTTGGAAGCGATCAAGAATATGCGCGCGGAGATCGTCCGTCTGCGTCGTCAGGTGTTCGAGAATCTCGACCCCTGGCAGATGGTCCAGGTCGCCCGCCACGAGAATCGCCCGCAGACGCTCGATTATCTCAATCTGATCTTCGACGAGTTCATTGAACTGCACGGCGACCGGGCCTACGGCGACGATCGCGCCATTCTCACCGGCTTTGCCCGGATCGATGGTCGTAAGGTTCTGTTCGTCGGTCAGCATAAAGGCCGCAATCTCAAGGAGCGGAACACTCACAATTACGGCATGGCTCACCCGGAAGGTTACCGCAAAGCTCTGCAGAAGATGGAGCTGGCCGCGAAGTACCATCTGCCGATCATCACCTTCATCGATACCGCCGGAGCATACCCGGGAATCGGTGCCGAAGAACGTGGCCAGGCTTATCAGATTGCCTTCAACCTCCGCGAGATGTCGCGACTCGGCACACCGATTATCAGCACGGTGATCGGCGAAGGTGGCTCGGGCGGTGCTCTGGGAATCGGTGTCGGCAACTACGTCTGCATGCTGCAGTACTCGTATTACTCGGTCATCAGCCCGGAAGGATGTGCCGGCATTCTCTGGAAGCACGTGAAGCATGCCGACAAGGCCGCCCGGGCGCTGCGGTTCACCGCAGACGATCTGCTGAAGTTTGGCGTTGTCGATAAGATTGTTCCTGAACCGTTTGGCGGGGCTCATCGCAATCATCGCCAGGCGGCGACGAACCTGAAGATCGAACTGGTGCAGGCTCTTCGTCAGATGAGCGGTCAAACTCCACAGCAGTTGATCGATCAGCGTTATGACCGGTTCCGAAAAATCGGGATGTTTGAAGAAGCGGCTGGCGGAGCCGAAGTCGCGGGCTGATCGAGACTCAATCGGAAGGGGGCCCAGTGATGAATGTCAGACCCCTTCGTTTCGAACGCGACCTCGCTGAACTCGAAGATCACCTTCGTGTGATCGAACAGCATTCGTTCGCCACCGTCGAGTTACACGACTCGATTCGCGCTCTCAGAGTTCGACTCAACACAGTTCGTTCCGAACGCTTTGCTCACCTCGATGCCTGGCAGATCGTCCAGGTTGCGCGACATGAGCATCGCCCGCAGACGCTCGACTATCTTGATCTCATTTTCGACGAGTTCATCGAACTGCACGGTGATCGCTGCTACGCCGACGATCCCACGATCGCGACCGGTTTTGCGCGGATTGATGGACGCAAGGTGATGGTCGTGGGACACCGCAAAGGGCGAACTCTCGAGGAACGAAACAGATTTTGCTATGGCATGGCCCAGCCAGAAGGCTATCGGAAATCGCTGCGAACAATGAAACTCGCTGCGAAGTTTGGTTTGCCGATCATCACGTTCCTGGACTCGGCTGGGGCATACCCCGGCATCACTGCCGAGGCGCGAGGGCAGGCTGGCCTCATCGCGATGAATCTTCGCGAGATGGCACGCCTCAAGACGCCGATCGTGACCGCGGTGATTGGCGAAGGCGGATCCGACGGTGCACTCGCGATCGGCGTTGCCGATTATCTTTGCATGCTTCAGTTCGCGTATTACTCGGTGATGACTCCGGAAGGATGTGCGGGGATTCTCTGGAAGCATGTGAAGCACGCTGACCGAGCCGCTCTCGCATTGCGGCTGACCGCTTCTGAACACTCGGCATCGGGGATGCCATCGTTCCGGAGCCGATCGGCGGGGCGCACCGTGATCCTCGTCGGATGGCGGCCACGCTCAAACGCGAACTCCTGCGCGGTCTGCGAATCGTCGAGTCGATCGAACCACAGCAGTTGACCGAACAGCGATATCAACGGTATCGCCGCATCGGTGTTTTCGAAGAGCGGTTGCCAGTCACTCAGACGCCAGGCAGTCCCTGAACCCGAAAAACAAAGCGATATGCAACGTCCGATAATGTCCGTTATGTATCATTCGCGGTTAAAAATCGCCTATACATTCGGAAAACAGAAAACGGGACGATTCAAGGATGTGCAATTGAGTGCGGCCTGATGCATCCGGGCTTCGCGCTCGCCGCTCTCGATCGACGATGCACCGTGAAGCGTCGCTTCGACTTGCGAATGTGGAACGGATCGAGCGAGCAAGACACCGGCTTCGCTCGCTCGGAAGCGGTTGTCGTTTAGCGACGTCGTGTCTGCGAATTCCGTCGCTGAAGAGTCGATGCGATTGCCGACGGCACCGTCATACCGCCTTCGACGTTACGCGGTTGTCGGTCGTCCCATTCCGTTAATCGTTCTCGACGTCAGCATCTCCGTTGAGTGACGGCAATTTCAGGAAGCGATCGAGATGACCGCGGAAGACTTTCTCGACGCGACCGGAACGCACGCCCGAACGGCGATCACGCACAACGGCCGAAGGGCCGCTTTCGTAGATGCGAATAATGCGGCCGTCGTCAGCTGTTCCTGCCCCCCTGCTCCGGAATGCATTCACGTGCGCGGCCAGAAGCGGGACGAGTCGTTCTTCTATCGACTGCGAAACCCCGTCGGTGTGAAGACGAAGTGAAAGCATGCTCGGCGTGTGGACCAGACGCACGTCCCAGACCGGACGATCGATGAAGCGACCGCGGACGTCCTTCAGGGGCTGCACTTCGACCGAGATGTCCTCTCGCTGGAACTCACCATCGACGTCGTCGACTGGCAACACATCGACTTTCACGCGATCGCGATACTTGTCGCCAATCCTGCCATCCTTGCGAGTCAGCTCGTGAATCCCGGTTTCTTCATTCAGATAGGCAGCGGCTCCCAGACCACGGACGAGAAACGTTACGCTGTCGTTCGCTGGCGATTCAGTAATCTGATCGGCCAGCGGTTCGAACTGCAGACGGAAACGCCGGGCCCAGTGGCGGTACATAGTCGCAATACGCACAAGTCCGTTCTGAGACTCCCCTTTCCTACTCAGCCGCGTGATTGTCAGAAACGCATCTCCGAACAGCGGCGATTCACTGTCCTGGTCGATCAGTTCAAGCAGCCGCGTTCGCAACTCGAAGAAATGAAGATCATCGACGCTCAGCTTTCGCGTTGCTTTACGATTGATCGTTCGTCGCAACACGCCGAGTTGCCGCGTCGCGGTTTCCAGCCGAAAGATCTGGTCGGAGATGAACGCAGCTTCTTCGCGATTGTCCCAGAATCCAGGGATGGCCGTGCGGGCGAGCAGATTCGTTTTCCGAGTCGACCAGTGACTCGAACGTTCCTGAAGATCTTCGACCCGCTGGCGAATCTCGTCCAGTGCGTTGAGTTCCGAAATCTGAAACGGGCTTTCGGGCGGCTCGTCCTGTAATGGCGACTCGATCTCGATGCTGATTTGGCGCTGCCGTGCCGAGAGATGGATCACCGACTCTGGCGGCACACGGCCCGTGACCAGTTTTCGAGCCAGCGGCAGGAGCAGTAGTCGTTCAATCACTCGTTTGAGAGGCCGAGCCCCGAAGGTTCGTGAATAACCTTCTCGAAGGAGCAGGGGAAAGACGTCGGGATTGATGTCGACGGTCAGATTGCGGCCCGTGACGCCGTTCCTTTTCAACACGCGTTCGACTTCCAGTCGCGCGATCCGCTCGGCTGTGTCTCGCGTGAGCGGACGAAAAACGACGACGCGATCGATGCGGTTCAAAAACTCCGGACGAAAGGTATGTCCGAGTTCACGATGGATGTCGGTTGAAAGCGACTCTGAGTGATCAGGCTTTTGAAACCCGAAGGCGGGATTGTCGGACAATTGCGAGCCGACGTTCGAAGTCATGATGATGATTGATCGGCGGAAGTCGGCCGTTTTCCCCTGACCATCGGTCAGTCGGCCGGCATCGAAGATCTGGAGGCACAGGTCGTAGACGTTGATGTGCGCCTTCTCGATTTCATCGAGCAGAATGATGGAGAAGGGCTGTTTGCGGACGATCGAAGTCAGCACACCGGGGCGACCTCGACCGCCGTTGAGTCGCTCGAACGCATCGTAGTGCGCGAACTCGCTCATATCGATTCGCGATAGTCGACGGGCATCGCCGAAACAGTACTCGGCCAGCGAACGGGCCATTTCCGTTTTGCCGACTCCCGTGGGCCCGACGAACAACATCACTCCGTAAGGCTTCGCGGGGTCGGAGAGTCGGGCTTTAATCATCGTGATCAGATCAACGGCGGCATTCACGGCTTCCGGCTGACCAATGACGCGACGATCGAAAAAGTCCCGTACCTCTTTGAGATTGAGAGAGACCTGATCGTCCAGCAAGTGGCTCGACACTCCAGTGGACTTCTCAATCACGGAGAGAACTTCGTCATCTCCGGGCAGTTTCGTTTCGTCTTCACGACTCTTAAGCACCTGTCGCAACAGGCCTACGATTCGGCCGGGGTTCTCGAGTCCAGCCTGCGAAAACTCCGAAAGCTCCACGAGCCGATCGAGAAAGGCTTCCGAACCGTCCAGCTGGCAATCGTCGATCACACGCCGAGCGATACTGCGCGTCGTGGCGTCGTCGGTCGGCTTCAGCGTAACCTGTTGAAAGAGCCGCTTGAGGGCAGGGTTGCTGGAAAACCCTTCCGCGAGCGCTTCTTCGCTGCTCTCACCTATGATGACAATGCGGCCCTGTTCAATATGCGGGATCAACGCAGAGGCAACATTATTGTCCGATGAGGAAGACTTGCCGACGGATGTGATCTCATGCAGAGCCGGGATATAGAGTACGACCTTCTGTGGGCTGGCGATCGTATTGACAAGGCGCGAGAGTTGAGTCTCCCACTCTCCCAGGTATCGCGTCCCCTTCAGAAACTCGGTGGGTGTGATCTGGACCATGGTCCAGCCGGTCTCTTGCTCGGCGAGATAATGTGCGAGTTCGTAGATGATCGCGGTTTTGCCGGTTCCTGAATCTCCCGTGAGCACAGCACAGCGTTCTCCATCGCCCAGGACCATGTCGGCCAGGTCCTGGACGAGTTCTTCACGATGCCAGGCGCGCGGAAGTTTCTCAAGAGTGTCCGAGTCGGTAAGAATGGAACCGAGCGATTGTAGAAAATCGCGATCATCGCGGTTGAGGGTCGAGCTCATTGGGTATTTGGAACGCGGAAGGGAGTCGAGAACGGATGGGGAGAGGACGACGCCTCACGGTCATTTCATTATTGTTCACTGTTCGCAGTGATTTCAATTTGTTCAGCAGGGTTTTCTCCCCTCTGCTCCGAAGTTATAAGCCCGTTCTTTTCGGCTGCGTTCATCACTCCGTTCCGCGAGGTTTATGGTACTGAGGCGGAAATGTCGTAAACTGAGGGGAAGATCCTCGGCGGGAATCCGTTCCAGAAGCGGGAGACCAACGGGATTGATGTGCGCGTGGAGGACTCAGCCGTCGTCCCTGTCTGGCCCAGATTCAATTGTTGGAGCGGAAGGAGAAGATCGTTGTGAGCCATCCGAAAACGATTACCTGCAAGAACTGCGGGGCTGAATTGAAGCGGCCGCCCGCTCTTGAGCCGAATATGCGCTTGCAGTGCGGAGCCTGTGGACGTCAGATGCTCGTGAAGACGCCGAAGGCCGTGAAGACCGCGAAGGTTGTCGCCGCCGAACCGGTCGCGCAGTCCTCATCACTCGGAACGACCACCCTGGTCGTGGCGGCCCTGCTTCTGTTGATGGCCGGCGGACTGTTTGGCTACGCCATTACCGTTTTGAACAGTCGCGATGACGTCGATGTCGAGGTTGCTGATGCTGCCGATGCGGCTGACGCGGCCGAGGAGAAAGCGAACGCGGAGACAAAATCGACTCCGGTGGACTCCCCTGCTCCGGCGACGAACGCCGCCACGGCAGCCGAGAAACCCGCAACCAAGGCCGATGCCGTCGATCGGCTGGCGAAGGTTTCCACAGATGACGTCGCTTCGGCTCAGTCGGCCAGCACCCATCGATTTCTGAGTTCGACCGGACGCGTGCTAGCCACTGGAATCGTGCTGAGTTTCGACGGTCAGACGGTGGTCGTTCAGGCTCCAGACGGAGAGAAGACCTCGATCGAGATTGATAAGCTGCGGCAGGAAGATCAGAAGTTCGTTCTCGACCAGCCGCGAGCCAATCGAAACGATTTCCCGGGCTCCCCTGCTCCGCCGGGCACTATCACGCCGGGCACGGCCACACCGACTCAGGCAGTTGCCGGTGTTGACAGCACTCCAGCTTCGCCGGGCGAAATGCCTGCTCCGCCGGAAGAGCCGCCTGCTGTTCCCGTGAACGCCCCCCCGGGCTTCCCCGAAGTACGTGACTGGATGGGGCCCAATGACGAGCCGCTGATTCGAGGAGAGATCGGAGGGGTGAAGCCGGGCAATCGTGTGGTCATCGGATTGATCGCTCGCGACTGGAACGTCGTCAAACCTGTCGACGGTCGACAACTCGCTCCGTTCCGCGGGAAGTTCTGGGTCTTTTACGAGGAAGCGTCTGCTGGTCCGCAACAACCGGGGGATGTGATGGTCCGTGTCGGTGAGGCGAGCATCCCCGGGCACGATCTTTCGTGGATCGATATTCCCCGAAGTGCCTTCTGTGAAGAGGATCAGTTATATCTCGATGCCATTGAATCCATGCGGGGATACGCTCAGGTGTCGAACAATCGCCTGCTCTACTTTCAGGTGCCCCTCAACCAGCTCTCTCAATTCGATCAGGACTATGTGCTTTCGGTCATGAACGAAGACTCTCCAGGGCCGCGTGGTGAGGGGCCTCCTCCGCAGTCGGCTCCACCCGGGCAACCGGGGCCGCCTTCGAACGGATCTCCTCCCAATGGCCCGCCATCGACTGGGCCCCCACCGGCAGCGGGACCTCCTCAACAAGGTCCTCCGCCTCAGGGTCCGCCTTCTTCAGACGGGCCACCGCCGACGAACGTGCCGCAGTAAATGCCCTGCATCGCATTGTGGCAATCATTACAGTTGTTCAGATTCTGATGGCGTTTTTCGCGGTTGGTCTGTACGATCAAGACTCTTGCCTTCGCATGGAAATTGCCGACGGGAGAGTCATCAATGAACCGCGTTCGCCCCTGCTTTCTAATCGCTGCCAGTTTTGTTCTCGGGATGCTCGCTGATGCGATCGTTCCGTTATTCTCTGTCGCTACGGTGTATGGCGATGAACGTGGTGCGGTAGTTCCTCAGCCGGAAATGCCGGGCGGTCCCCCCCGGTTCGTCCTCGATAAGCGAGGACCGTCTGGACTGACCCACGGCTTTGCGTTTTCGCCCGAAGGCAATGTGCTTTACACCGCGGGCATCGATAAGTCGGTCGAAGCGTGGTCGTTGAAACGTGACCCCGTTCAGAACGAGGAGGATCTGGGCCGTCTCCGACTGTTCCAGATTCGTTCGATCCCGTGGGAGATTTCCCGCGGACATCGCGGAGCGATCTACGCGCTTGATGGATCGGCTGAGCATCTCGCGATCGGTGGTTACAGCGCCCGCCAGGGGGGCGATGTCATCCTGATTGACCGGCGGATAGGCGAAGTCGAACAGTCTCTCCCTCCGGAACGTATCGCGGATGCTTCGAACGGACATCGTCAGCGACTGATCGGCGTCTCCTTTTCGCCGGACGGAGAAGCTCTGCTCAGTGTCAGCGAAGATGGAGAGGTTCGGCTCTGGGAAGCGCCGCGATGGGATTCGACGATCGTTCGCGAAGCATTGCCCGGATTTCGCAGTCGGCTCGCACCGGCTCGATTCATCACAAACGAGTACTTCGTGATTGGCGACGAGGAGACGTTCGAGATTCGTGAGCGGGAAAGTCCTGATCGCACGAAACTCGATCTCATCGACGCTCGCGAAGAAGACATTGCCGCCATTTCGAACGCATCGGAAGGCGGGCTGTGGGTGGTTTCCTTTGCCGACGGAGACATCGAGTTGTTTCAGGGAGCCGACGAGGTGTACTCCCTCGGAGTCATTCGAAAGAACCAGGTCGCATCCGACTTGAGTTTGTCTCAAGATGGCCGATGGCTTGCGATTGCCAATCTGAACTCACGTCCGGCTCTCGAACTTTGGGATGTCGGCCGTGATCAACCTCGTCGGGTGGGGCGATTCGACGACACCGAAATCAGTGATATCCCCCGCTGCCGGCTCTCGCCGGACGGACGGTTTCTGGTCTCTCAACACGGCCAGCCTGGCGTCTTCCATCTCTTTGATCTTGAAGCGGCTCGAGATGCCAATGTTGATGATCTACTCGCCGACGACACGTATCGAGTCGATGTCGATAAGCGCGATCAGTTGTTTACCGATATCGTTTTTTCTCAGATGCGCGAGTTCGATATCGACCGAAAGAACTATTCGATCCTGCTTTCGAACAACGAGGGACGACTGCTGCAACTCGCTCTCACTCCATTTGGCCGGTTGAGTCCGGGGGATCCGGAAGAACGCGACCTCGCTGAAGGGAAAGCCCGCGACGACAGCGGCGGCTGGACGTTTTCCATCGAAGAAGCCGAGGATGCGACTGGCGTCTCAATCATCAATCTGGTGAATCGCGAGGAACGCCTGAAAACGCGGATTGTTCTCGATCGTCGCGACCAGGGGCTGGTCGAGGACTATTGCTGGATCCCTGCCCCGCCGGAAGCGGAGTCGAAAGAACCGGTCGCCATCGCACTGGGATGCCGCGAGAGCCACGGCGTTTATGTGTATCGATTGCCCACACGAGCCGACGAAGAAGCGACCATTGTACGGTATTTCCGCGATCATCAAGACGATGTCCTTTCGGTTGCCTGCTCAAAGGATGGCCGGTTGCTCGCATCGTCGAGCCGCGATCAAACCTTGAAATTCTGGTCGCTGGCGGGGATAGGTTCGGGCGAGCCGGAGCAGGATCTCGTCTGGGGAGGTGAGTTTGATCTGGTCGGCGACCGTCTGCAGGTCGGCGAGGTGACCGATGGCGGCATTGCGGCTGGACGGGATCTGCAGTCCGGCGATGTGATTACGATGTTGAGTTCCGCGTCGCTCGGTCGAGAAGAAGTCGATGCTCGTCGGATGGTTTCACTGCTCCGACGTCATAAGCCGTGGGAAGATTTGTATGTTCGCTGGCAGCGGGGCCAGGACGTGCTCGAACGCCGGATCACGCCGGCCTGGGAACCGATTGCGACTCTGTTCGTCGATCAGAACCTGCATTGGGTGTCCTACACGCCTGAGGGGTTCTTCAAGTCGTCTCCATTCGAAGGGGACGAACTGGTGCATTTTCTCGTCAATCGTGGTCCAGGACGTCCGCCGAAGATCGTCAAAGCCGCTCAGTTGCGAATCGATTTCGATAAGAGCGAAGGCGATTTCTTTGACGAACTCTTGCGGGAGCGAAGCACCAACGGGGCTCTCGAGGCTATCGGAGAACCGCGGGTTGAGAATGGAAGCGATCGTCTGCACGAGGCTATCGCCCGACTTCCCGAAATTCGGATTCGACGGCCGTACTTGGGCGAACGGATCGATTTCGATGAACCGTTAGAGGTTGTCGCCGACATCTACGATCCCGGACGGGGCGGATATGAAATCGATGAATGGCGAGCTGATCTGGACGGCGTACCGATCGCTGAGCCTGACCAGACGATGCGAACGGCGTACGGCAGGCGGCTGATCTGGAATAGTCTTCCGCCGGAAGACTGCAGTCAGATTTCCCGCTTTCGACTCAAAGGCCTCATCCGCGATCAGACGGGAGCCATCGATAACCGCGTCCATGCAACCGGGAATGTTGTCTTCGCGCCCAATGTCGAACATGATCCGAAGTATCGGATTCATCTCGTTCTGCTGGCCTGCCAGGATTACGACGAGGACGGGAACTACCCCCCTCTTCGATTTCCGGTCACCGATGCGACCAGTATTGAGCAGATGTTCCGACAGCCTTCGCCGCACTACGAACTCGGCGTCGTCTCCCGTCTGTTTAACGGAGATGCGACCGAACGAGAAGTCCGGAAAGCCATCGACGAGATCGGTTCCGAAATCCGTAAGAGCCGATCGCGTGATCGCGACGTGCGTGATCTGATCTTCGTCTTTCTGGGCGGTCACGGCGATGAGAATGGCGGGCACTTCGTGTTCGTGACCAAGAATGTCACACAACGAAATCAGGAACTGGGCCGGCTGGGGATCCACTGGCGGGAATTTGAAAAGTTTGGAGATCTTCAGGCACCGGTGATCTTTATGCTCGATACGTGTCACAGTCACCGGGCATTTTCGAAATCGAGTGTCCGTGAGTTTGCCAACGATGCCTCGATGAAGGAATACTTCGTCCTGTCAGCAACAAGTGACGAGCAGGAACTCGCCAACGAGCAACAGGCTCTCGGACATGGGTTCCTGACCTACTTCATTCTTGAAGCCGCCCGCAAATCGGACGGATTCGACCCGCGTCGCGATTTGCACAAAGGAGACGTCGAATGGGCGGAAATGATTCCGTATATCATGGATGGCCTTCCCCGCTTCTCCGCAAATGAACAGATCCCGAACTTCGCCAGCAGCCGCACGCTCGAAAGCCAGCGGTTTGCTTTCCCTCTGTTCCGGCCGGAAGGTCTCGAATCCGAAACGGCAGGCGGACAATAGCGGCCGCGAGGATCGTCCTGCTGAGGCGATCCGATCTCAGCCAGGTGTGGATCCTGATTTGTATCCGAGCAAATGATGATTGCACAACGCCGGGCAGCGTGAGAATGCTTTAATTCTGTGGTGACTTGGCGTTCTGGTGGTCGACCAGAACGTCGTAACGGATAGCAATCGAGGCGAGCAAGGTTTCAAGCTCGTAAAAGAGTTCGATGTCGACCTTATCATCGGATGCAACTTCACCCAGATCGATTGCTGCGTTTTGTCCGTCGGTTCCTTTCGGCGTGAGCAGGTATTTTGGTTCCTTCTCTTTTTGCTCCCAGGCCGGATAGAACAAAACAGAAACGACGCCGATGTCACGCAAATCCCGCTGCCGCCTCTGGGCGTCGCCGCTCTGCACATCGGCGATCAGAAATTCGTTGACCTTGTTGTTGGTCCGGTACCACCCTTCGATATCGATGTGCTCGCCGGGGCGAACGGCGAAGAGCCGTGGATCGCGATCGGAGAATTCAAATACCGAAAGTCCATCGATGGTCACGTCGATCACGACCATCTCATCGGAGTGGTTGTAAACACGAATTCCGACGACATCGCCAAAGTCGTAATCAACAAACGGCTTACCCTTATGAAGGTAGGCAGTCTTCTCGACGAAGCGGTTGCCCCGTTTCTGCAGGAGCTTAACCGAGTACTTGCTGTTCTTCTCCGGCTGCACTCCCCACTTGGAGTCAATAAACACGGTACTTCCATCGGTCTGACGAGCAGTCTGACTCTGGTAGACATCGATCAGTTTCGCATTGATCCGCCCTTCCGCCGATCCAATCACTTGGAGTTCGCCGGTGTTATCGACATTCGCACCGGTCGCTTTTACGACATCAGTATGTGAGTCGACGACGACCGTGACCGACTTGGTCTCAGGCTCGCTCTCAGCGTTCAGGACCTGGAACTTGTCAATCGGAATCGGTCCACCGCCCGGACCCGGCATCCGAAGTGTCGCGATAATGTTGAATTTCAGGACATCCTCTCGAAAGGGAATGCACTCTCCGCGAAGTGAGAAGCCAGACTCGACCCGTGTGTCAATCTCATGTTCAGCGAACATCTTGCGGAGCATAAACTGGATCTCAGGACCAGTCGCCACCCCCTCGAAAGCCATAACCTGCAGCGAATTCACACCTTTCGATTTCAATACCCGGACAACTTGCCTTGTGATTTCCTCACAAGCCTCTTGAGTCGTTTTCCTCTTCTTTTCCAGGGTTGAATCCGCATCCTGCGCAGAGGATGGTGCCGCCAGTACAAATGCAACAACGGCGAAACTCAGACTCCAAAGCAGAAGCTCCGACTTATTTCGAACGGACGACATGAGTGTTCCTTCACCAGAGAAAGGGATCGAACTGTAAGAATCGCGATCTAAAAAAGGCTTCCCGCTTAACAACAGGAAGCCTTCGTGTCTGGAGTCTTCTCGCAACAGATACTACTTCAGGGGCAGTTCCGCATCCTTGTGATCAACGATCACGTCATAGCGGATGGCGACTGAAGCGAGCAAAGAGTTTTTGTCGAAGTAAAGAGCCCGTTCCTTCTTGTTATCGTCGGCCAGGTCTCCCTTGTCTACGCCGGCGTTCTGTCCGCCCCCCTTCTTGGTGAGCAGGTATTTCGGTTCCTTACTGGGGCTGTCCCAGGCCGGATAGAAGAGCACGCTGACAACACCGACGTTGTTGCGGTCTCGCTTCAGCTTGGCGGCCTGGCTGTTCTCCACGTCGGAAACCAGGAACTCGTAGACCTCACGGTTCGTCTTATGCCAACCCACGATATCGAGGTGACCGCCAGGTGAGATCGAGAACAGCTGCAGCTCTCGAAACGCATGGATTTCAGAGAACTCGAAGACCGAGATGCCATCAATCGAAGCATCGACCACGACAATCTCGTCCGAGTTGTTGTAGATACGAATCCCCATGACATCGCCGAAGTCGAAATCGACGAACGGCTTACCTTTGTGCTCGTAAGCATCTTTCTCGACAAACTTCCCCCGCTTCTTGACGAGGAGCTTGACTGAGTAGAAGCTGTCACGCGATGGCGAGACGCCGTACTTACTGTCGATATGGACGTCGGTCGATGCCGTTCCACCAGAGTTCTGATCCTTGTACGACTCGACGATCTTCTTATTGATCTTCGACTCAGCTTCTCCGCGAGATCCGCCCGATTGCAGTTCCTTGGTGTTATCGACATTGGTTCCGGTCGCTTTCACGACATCGGAGCGGGAGTCGACAGTAACGTTGATCGAACTCGACTTCTCTTCGCCTTTGGCGTTCCCAATATAGAACTCGTCCACCGGGTTGAAGTTCTGATCGAGCAATGTCGCCGTGATGTTGTACTTCAATGAATCATCGGCAAAGGCCCGGCAAAGCCCTCGCAGTGCATAGCCGGTGTCATCCTTCGTGTCGATGTCATGCTTCTCCGCCATCAACTGACGGATCGTTGTCTGGATCTGTGGGCCGGCTGCGATGCCATCGAACGCCATCACGTTCAAAGAATTCACTTTGCGGTTCGAAAGAGCTTTGGCGACCTGCCCGGCGATCTCTTCGCAGGCTTCTTTCGTGGTCTTCTGAGCTTTCGTGACCTGGGGAGTGATAACGAGAATGGCCGCTGCGAGGGCGAAATGCCAGGGCAGATGCCAGAGTGTATTCTTGGATGTCGACAGCATGACTTAGCCCTTTATTAGTGAATTGGATCTCAATGGTGTGGAGTATTCCGTATCGTATTACTCGGACGTTAAGCCTCCGCTGCGGCGAATTGGTACGCCGATTCCGAGTTCTCGAATCACTTCATGGAAGACCGACTGGCCGTCCACGAGGGTGTCGAACATGGCTCGTTTGTAGACCAGGTCTGCGGGGCGATCTTTGAATTCGTCGCGAAGCAGGCCGAGTCCCAGATCGATCAGGTCTGGATCGTTCAGTCGAAGCTCATCGGTCGATTTCAACCCGAGTTCGCAGGCCATTTCGGTTGCGGTCATGTTCTGATCATATTCGCGGGCGACGAGCGAAATCGGCTCGGGAAACTTCTCGATAGGCGTGTCCTTATCCTCTTCGATTTGGAGGAAGGGGCCAATCGTTCGCTTCAGCAGCACGAGATGCTCCTGCTGATCGCGGCGAAGATGCTTCTGAATTTCATCGACGTCGTAAATCGTTTCAATCATTTCGACGACGTCGGGATCCCGGACTCCGTGGGTAAAGCTGACGACATCGTCAAACGGCTTCATCCCATGCTTGTGGCAGGTGATACAGGAGAGCCCGTTGATAATCTCGGTGGTTCCCGAAACTCGGGAGTTATCAGCGACGATATTTGTTGGCCCCTTGTCGATGCGGTTCCCTTCTCCGTCGGTCAACATGTAACCCTGCAGTCCGTTTGGCAGCCGAAACACGATCTCTCCACCATCGTGCTTGAACGCGAAGCGGTTCAAGGTGTCATCGTTGTGGTCGGGGCCGAGTGGGAAACGCGAGATGTTCCCCCGCCCTGCTTCGACAGAGAAATCGTAGCTGATCCAGTAAGATCCGAAGTTGGAACTGTGTCGGTCGAGGATTCGATTCTGGCTGGAGATGCCACTCACCAGCACACCGCCTCGAACGAAATCGCCATCTTCAAGATCGTCTTCCCGATCCACGCCCAGCCGCTGTTCCAGGTCGGACACGTTATCCGGAATGTCGAGGAACATGTGGTAGATTTCCGGACGGGTTGCACGAGCGATGAACCAGTCAGCTCGCACGGTCGGGAATCGATCGAAGTTCGCGCCCAGGTTCTGCTCGATCAGGCGGAATAGTTCAAGTTCTTCGTCCTGTCTTGAGTCAGGAGAAAAACCGTACGGATAGTTGTCGAGCATGGTGGCCCATTTCTCGACCGTCCAGCCATAGTCGTCCAGATCGATACGAAAAACGGTTTCGTGCTCGTCGATGGCTTCGGGCACTTCAATCTGATCGGAAAGACTCAAACTGTTGAGCGTTTTCGAGAGTGCGGCTCGATAGAGTCGGAGATTGTAATTGGTGACGTTGGGGTTGTTATGCAGATTCACCAGCGAAAGGTACTTGCGATTCGGCTTGTCACGACGATCGAGACGGCGGGTATCGTCGTCGATCCATTCGAGCACCTGAACTCGAGAAATAAACTCTCGTTGACTGCCGCCTTTTGGCATCGGGGCTCCGCCCTCGATCCATTTCTTGATCGTGGCTTTCTCGTCCTCGCTCAGCGGGACCGGGGTCACGTAGTCATCCGGAGAGACAGGCATGTTGTCATCCTGAATCACTTCCCAGATTTTCGAACCCTCGACGTCTCCTTTCGTCACGAACGCTTTCCCGGTCCGATTGGCGAACAGGACGTCGCCATCGAGAATCCGCAGTCCCGAGTACGTTTCCTCACCGCCGTGGCAGGCATAGCACCTGGCTTTGAAGACCGTGAAAGCCGCGTCTGCTAACTCGGCGTCATCCTCGGCCACTGCGGGGGAAGCTGCCAGGCAGGCCAGCCCCAGCAGAACGAGCCGGCAATATACTTGATGCGTGAATCCGCTCATCGTTTCCGTCCTCGTCAAGGTGAATCGCTGTTCATTGCACTCGATATAGTTCAATTTAACAGACGTTTGGGCAGGAACCCAATTGTCAATACTCATTTTCCTGAGGAACGCGAGAGTTCCGATCTTCTTCCCTTCTTTTTCCGCAACTTTCTGGACTTCTGGGAAGAAATGCTTCTCGTCGCCGTCCGTTCTCGTAGAAGCGACCTGGGAAAAGGCCTGTCTGCCGTTCAGTAAAAGATTGATTATTCCGTCCGTAGACGATACACATGAAAAAGCGGGTCCCGGACGCAATTGGGGACAACCGCGATTGCTTTTCCGGAAAATCTCCGGAACTTTGCGGAAATGATGGGAAGATGTCTCTTCGAGAGCCGTTCTGCTGGTGTCAATGGCACCGACCTGGTGTTAGAAGCCTCTCACAACTCAGTCGAAACAGGTAAGGGATCAGAATCATGACACACGCTACGAAACATCTTGTTCTGGCTCTCGGGATCGCCGTTGTGGCGGCTGCCGGTGCCGCCACGGTCAAAGAAGCTCGCGCGTTCGATGGTTACCGTCAGTACTACGGTGGCTGGACCTACAAGCCGCAGCAGCGTTACTACGTCCGTTCGTATTACTACAAGCCGAGGCCGACCTACACAGGCTACCGCTACCATTACTGCATCCACTATCCGAGCCGTCCGCGGTACGTGTACTACTACAATCCGTATCAGCGGAAGTACTGGGGTCGTTTCGATCTCGAAGGTAAAGATGGCGCTCAGTACTCGCTGCTGAAGGATGAAGATCGCAAGGAGAATCTGGAAGACATTCCGGAAGACGCCTTCCCCGCACCGAGCAAAATGCCTCAGGTGCCTGAAGCCGATGACGACATCTCGATCGAGCCGCTGCCCAACGACATTCCCGAGGGCGAAGAGAAGTAAGCACGAATCTGTTTGATTCTCGCAAAGGCCATCGATTCAGTTCGATGGCCTTTTTGCATGCGCTGAGCGCAGTGTTCCGGGAAGATTGATCGTGTTTGGGGCAGATCGGCACGAAGAGCGTTGAACTCGGGCTCCTGAGAGCAGTGCGATCAGAGCGGCGCGCAGCCGTCGGCGACGTGATATTCGACGTCTAGCTTGAGAGGTGGTGCAGTCATCTGAAATACCATGGGAAGGCTGTCAGTCTAGGCCGACGGCAGGTGCATTCTCCGACGGCTTCGCCGCCCTGATAGCACAGCGATCATAGCCACCCCTGCCGGTGACACAGGGGGCATTCCGACACACTTGGCAACGACTGAAGAATGTCTGTGCCACCAACTCAAACTAACGAGATTGCCTGATGCCATTCGGGGGAAGGACGCCGATTGCCCACATCGGGCCGAACATCGCTGCGCGAAAGCCAGAGGCCACTTCCTGAAACGCAACATGGCCACGCAACGTTGCGTGGCCATGGCACCTGGTTTCGTTCTATTGAGGCGAGACTGAACTCTGGAGAAGAGTTCGGCGGGAGAGCTGGATCAATAGTAGAAGTTGTACTGCATGATCAATTCGTGATCGAACAGGTTCACTCCCTTGGCCTGCTGAACGAGTGGCACGGCGACGGCCAGAGTCAGCGTTCCGCCGTCGGCAAAGTCGGCCTGGAAACCGCTGGTGAGGTTCAGCGAGCGAAGTCGGCGATTGTTGTTGCTGCTGGAGAAGAAGCGATCCGTTTTCAGGTCGACCTGCTGACCGGCCAGGTTCTGGCCTTCGAGTTCGAGGTCATAGTTTCCGGAGATGAACTGCGGATCGGTCAGCAGCTCTTCCGAGCCAGCGGTATCAGGGTCAATCAGAGCGGTAGTGCCGTGCAGTTCCAGCAGGCCGGCGAGTCCTTTGAAGTGACACCCTTCCACGCGTTCCGTGCACATTCCATTGATGTAATAAGTGTTCGAACCGACCAGATCCGGTTTACGGAAGAACCAGTACATGAGCTGGTAGTCGACTTTGAGCGTGTCCTGCTGTTTGATCTTTGCCGTTTCGCCATCCGGCTGCGTCAGAGAGTTTTCACTGACCACGAAATCTCCCTGGAAGTAGAGCTGTGTGAACAGCTTGCGATTCAACTGCTGGGAGAAGGCCAGGAACGGGGTCAACAGTACGGCTTCATTTCGGACTGTGATGTCATTCCCCGGAAGACTGATTTGCCGTCCGGTCGGGCCACCGGCGACGATGTAGTCGCTCGGAGCGAAGATGAAGTTCGGCGGCGTTGTACCCAGATTCGCCAGAGCAGTCGCATCGTCGACATTGTTCTGATCGGGAATCAGGACGGCCGAATCACGAATCCGGAAGTCGGGGCCGGTTGGAATGGTGAGTCCGAGACCGCCAGAGACGGTGAATGTGCCGGTGTAGTCCTGCATAAGCAGCGTCTTGAGCAACAGTGACATGTTGCCCATTTCGATGTTGTAGCCATTCAGACTCTGCAGGTTGTCTTCGCGGGCATCCAGATCCTGGTTTGGAGCAGAAAGAACGGGAAGACGAACCTCAAACGAAGCCCGCTCCTGGGCGAACGTCTTTTCGAAACCGAGATAGAAGATGTCGAGGTTTGCCGAATCGAATCCGTCGGCCACAAGAGCGTCGGAATCGAGGAAGGCGTTGGGATCAAAGACATCGAAGCCGAAGATTGCGGAGAGTTCTTCGGCGAGCTCCGACTCATCTCCCATTACGAAATCGAGGATCTCGTTGTACTCATCTCGGCTGATGCTGTCGATCAGAATCGAATCGGCAACTCCGCCGGCCGGTTCGATCGTGCCGAAGAAAAGTCGGTCGTTGCCGATCACACCGGCCTGAGCACCGAAAGCGTTGCGATAGTGGTGGTAGTTAAGGTACACGCGATCCTGCGGGATCGGATTGGTGTTCTGACTGAAGTCGAGCCGAACGATCCCCTGCTGCGGCAGCGTGACGTTGTTGAAACCGTTGGTATAGAAGAACGGAGATTCGCGGTAGTCCCCGATCATGTTCGGGCGAGCGGTCGACTGAGTCGACGGACCTTGAGCGGTCTGCAGGCTCGTGTTGTTGTTTGTATTGTTGTTCTGGCCGTTGAACTGGCTGTTCTGGTTCTGCAGATCGTTGATGTTCGCGGTTCCCGAGTCGTCGTCATCCCCGTCGCGGTCTTCGGTCGTCGAACGCTGATCGTCACTCCGCGGCGTCTGCGATTGTGGCGACTGGGACTGCGTCTGCGGACTCGGCTGAAGATAGGGTGAGGCCTGATACAGATAGCCGGGCATGTTGGCATCGGGCCAGTATTCCTGGGGCGCATACGGTCCCGGAGGAAATGGCGTGGCAGGTGCCATTCCAGGCTGGGCGTAGCCGGGGTCGAAGAACCTCGGATATCCCCCGCCCGGCCCGGCTGGAGTCGGATAGCCCGGTGGCGGCGGCGTCATCGAGGGGCCGTATTGACCTTGGGCGGAGTCGCAGACGAGTGCGAGCAAGAGGATCGCAATGATACGCACGTTGACACTCATGAACTGACTCTCCCGCCCCGTCTCACTGCGCGATCACCAGGTGATCGGCCGTGTTTTCTGCACTGGTTGTCTGCTATTTCCGTGCTTCCAGATTCTCTCCGGAGGCGAAGTTACAGCCTGTAACTCCGTCAATCGTTATTTCGGCAAGTTCCCTCACAATCTCTATGTCAATCATGGTGATCTCAATGCGTATAACCGACGCGGTCGTCAGGAATGGCAGGGTTTCCCTATTTTGCCTGGTTTGGCAACCGGCACCCTCGGCGAAATGGTCCGAAGAATCTCTCCATATTCGAGGGGAAGATTTGACGCTGTCACGCGTTTCTCTGGCGGGGCCGAATGTTGTGGGATGACAATCATCCTGCAATCACAGGCAGATTCTTGAGTTGAGCTTTGACGATGTCCCAAGTGTTTCTGAAATCTGATGCGGGCCGGCCCTGGGCACGGGAGTTGAAAAATCGCCGAAATCCTACAAAAATAGGCGTTATGAACATTCGTGCCTTGGATCAGATTTCCGACGACGACATCGTGGCCGCGATCGCACAGGGAGACTCCAGCAGTGAGTCGGAACTCGTTCGTCGCTACCAGCGGCCATTGACGGCCTATTGCTGTGCACGAAGTGATGCATCTCGAGGGCTCGACCTGGCTCAACAGGTCTGGCTGAAGATTCTGCCCAAGCTCCGCGAGGGGAAGTACAACGGACAGCACGTGATGGCTCTGCTTTGCCAGACGGCGAGAAACCTGGCGGTCGATCTTCATCGGCGAAAGGGTGAGAACACGCCGAGTCTGGACAGCCAGCCGAGAGAAACGAGCTGCCACCGTCGTTCCAGTCCTCTCAGCCATCTGGTTGCCGCGGAGGAAATGCGGGCTCTGTCGGACTGTAAAAAGCGTCTTCTCAGCAAAGAAGTCGCGGTGCTCGATGGGGATGAAGAAGCCCCGGAGCTGGACGCCGTCAGCAAGCCGCGGATTTACAAGTTGCGGCACTTTGCCATTCGCAAATTGCGGGATTGTGTTCGCAGAAAACTCGATCGAGGTGCGTCATGACCATACAGATATTGAACATCCCGGATACGCGGCAGGAACTCGCGACCTGGCTGGATCGTCAGCTGGTCGATCTGCACCTCGCTCAACTCGTCGCCGAGCTGGAGTATGTGGCCGAGGATCTCAATCCTGCCGACTTCGAAGTCGATTCCCTTGACGGTATTCTGGGAGATCGTCGGGATTCTGTTCTGGAATCAGGGTTGCGATCGCTCGATTACGATCAATGTGCGGCTCTGCTGACCTGCCCTGCCCTGTTGCTTGAATTGCAGGAACTCGTGTTGATTCACGGAGGTCGTTACTGGCAACGGCTGCTCGAGTCGGAAACACCTGCTCCGCAACAGGTCGCAAAGGAGCAACGTAAGACGGAACCGAAGTCCGCTCCGGTTTTGCTCGAACCGGTGAAGCCGGCTTCGTCTTCGAGAACG
Source organism: Planctomycetaceae bacterium (assembly GCA_017795105.1). Classification (GTDB taxonomy): domain Bacteria; phylum Planctomycetota; class Planctomycetia; order Planctomycetales; family Planctomycetaceae; genus Rubinisphaera. The sequence goes on along the minus strand of CP051247.1, from coordinate 746,681 downwards.
TTCGCTGGCTGGATCGTGGCGGTGGCGACGCTGGTTGTTCTCGTTTCGATCGGTGTGTGGTATCAGACTCCGGATCTTCCTCCGGTGAATCAGGTCGCGGAAAACGACGGACCCGAAGCTGAGCCGACGATGATCGCTTCAACGTGGGGATTCGATAACCCGGCCGGCTTCGATGACTCGCAGACACCGTCGGAATATCTGAATCAGCTGGCCGAGATGGCCTCAGCATGGTTCAACAAGCGACCGGAGTCGGCCGAAGATCTGAAGGTGCGACTGGCTCAGTTCCGACATGGTTGCGAAACGTTGCTGAACGCTCCTCATACGGCACTGGCTCCTGAAGATCGTGAATGGCTGCGGGAACGCTGCCGGACCTGGGCATCCAAGATCGAAACTCACCACGACGCGGTTGACTCTGAGAATGTGCTGGCTGTTCGCGAAGAAGCGGACGAAACCATCAACCGATTGATTAATGCATTGCGAATGAAGGCGTCCGAAGTGGCGTGAGCACGTTGAAATCCAAAAGGGCCGGGACAGGTCGTATGCTGTTCCGGCCCTTTCTCATTTGCGTGGGGCTTTATTGCCCTTTCAGCCGTTTGGCGAGTTTCGCAATTTCTGCTCCGCAGGCGGATCGAGCCTCGTCAAAGCCTTTCGCGGTTGGATTCGGCGACTTCACGTAGTCGAGCACGATCTGCTCGGCTCGCATGATTTCGGCGCAGACCTCTGGAACTTCGCTCGCGATCTCCGTGGGAATGGTCGAAACGCCGTTGCAGTCGGCGTGAATCAGTTCGTCAGGTCGGACGGTAATCCCGCCGACGGTCACCGGGATATTCAAGTCGATGATATGACAGTAGCCGTGAGCGGCCTGCGCTCCTGAAGTGAAGACCGGAAACTCGAGATCTTCCACCTGTTCCAGATCGCGTCCTGTGCCCGACGTGATCAGGCCGGCTGCTCCGAAGGCTTTGTAAGTGGTGCACATCACCTCGCCAAAGGTCGCGGCAGCCGTCGGACTGTCCAGATCCTGGAAGACAATGACCGAGGGAAGTTCTGCTTTCTCGAGGAGTTCGACCTGGGCCGAAAGACTGGCGTAAACGCTGCCGGAAGCTGGAGAGAAGGCCGAGCGAAAAGTGGAGGTCAGCGCCAGTCCAACCATGGGAGGCATCCCCGGAAAACAGGCCTGAATCGTCTCGTTCATATAGCCAGCGGTGCGGGGACGCAGATCCCAGAGTTCGACGGCGTTGCAAACCGTGGGACTATCGTATTGCTTCAGGCGTTGCAGCAGACTGGCATCGAGCATGGCAGCTTTCCAGGGCAAGAGTGTCGGTAAATTCGATCGGTGAGACTATCATAATCAATGGCATGTCTGTTTGCGTCCTGACCGCCAACTGAATTCCGTCGTCGTTCCGATCTGCCGAGCTCGGTTTACCGCAGCGGGATAGCGGATTAGGCTACGGAGGAATGCCTTTTCTTTGACGCCTCTTTGATCCGACGCTGAGACTCCAATCATGACAAGCAGCCGCGACGAAATTCTCGCAGCTTTGAAGAAAAACAAGCCCGCAGCCACCCCCCTGCCCGATCTGAATAAGGACTGGATCCAATACGAGGACCGCATCCAGCATTTTTCAGCGGTCCTGGGAACGGTCGGCGGAAAGGCCTTCGAGGTGAGCGGTCCGGAAGAAGCGAGGCAGCAGCTCCAGACGCTGATCGGCGAACTCAACGCCCGGAAAATCTATTCCCAGGCCCCTGAACTGCAGGACTCGAACTTCGACATCTCGACGATCAGGGGGCCGCACGATTTCGAAGACGTCGACCTGGCGATTTTTCAGGGACGCATTGGCGTGGCCGAGAATGCGGCGGTCTGGCTCGATGACGCCGCCCTTCGCGAGCGAGTCGTCCTGTTTATCGCTCAGCACGTCCTGTTGACGGTTCGGCGGGAAGACATCGTCAACAATATGCATGAAGCCTATGAGCGATTGACCTGGGATGTTCGCCAGTTTGGTGTCTTCGTCTCGGGGCCATCGAAGACAGCCGATATCGAACAGTCGCTGGTGATTGGTGCCCACGGTGCGCGCTCGATGACAGTCTTTATCACGGACTGAATCGAGATCACTGCCGACATCGAGGCTCGCTCAGTGCGTGCTGATCGCCTGCGCAAGGGGGCGGACAATGTTGTCGATCACATGGTCCTGAAGGATCAGATCGCTCTCCTGCTGCAGATCGGCCAGCACCTGCTCGTACGAGGTGTCCGGCGGCAGGCTGCCGTATTGCCGAACCGTGAAATAGACGCTGATCGGTTCTTCAGGATAATCCTGTCGGCGAACATTGTAAGCGCTGGTGCGGGTTTCGACGGCCAGTCGAGCCTGTCGCCGGCACGATTCGTCCAGAGCGATCGTAATCGAGGGTTCAAAGTTCAGGGCTTGTGCGTTGGCGATGTCTTTCATCGATGAACAGACCTGTCCGCCGCCGAAGACCTCGGCGACCAGAGCGTTGTGATTGCCTCGGTAAGTGAAATCGAATCCGACGAGGTAATCGAGTGCTTCGCAGTCGAGCGGGCTGACCGACAGCATGTAGGGAATCAGCTGAAGGACCAGCTGATGTTGCTCCATCGCCGCCTGAGGCGTGAGCGGATTCATGCAGCCGCTGCAAATTCGACGCGGCTCGATCGTAATCCAGCGATGCTGTTCCTGATCCTTGTCCTCTTCCAGAACGAAATCGCCGTTTTCCCGGGTGTAGAAGTTTCGCATCGAAGGATAGGCCTTCTGAATGCGTTCAAAGAAATGCAGAACGGTTTCCCGCTCCGACGGCAGCGACATTTCTGTGTTGAGGTTCATGTTGATGAAGAAGTCATCGCAGAGATTTCCGTACATCGACGTCATGAAGCCATTCCTTGCTGCCGTAAGAAGTTGTCTGAAGTTGCGAACGCATCAGGAGGAATTGCCGCGGCGATCCTTCCGTGTGAAAACGCCACGCTTTCAGCTTAGAATGATATCGGGCAGGTACAGGCCGGTCAAAACCTTATCCAGCAACAAGTTCGTACGACCCCGGACGCAAACCCATGAGCGATCAGAGTCTGCAGGTCTCCGCATTTCCGACCGCGATTGGCTGGTGCGGCATCATTGGCCGGGATCGCGCTCTGCACCGTGTCCTGATCGGCGGTCGAAATCGAGATGAGATTCTGAAACGGGCCAGAGAGATGACAACCGCCCGGACTGACTGGTTCGCCCACTGCCGCGAGGCCATTGAGCAATATGCTGAGGGGGAGTTCGTCGACTTCGCTGAGTTTGACGTTGATCTGACCTCATTTACGGCGTTCCAGACGCAGGTTCTGAAGCGAGTCCGCCAGGTCGCTTACGGACGCACAGCCAGCTACGGGCAAATTGCATCACGCTGCGGACGCCCCGGGGCTGCTCGCGCGGTCGGAGGAGCAATGGCCCGCAATCCGGTCCCGCTGATCATTCCGTGTCATCGTGTCATTGGAGCGAAAGGTCGGCTGACCGGGTTTAGTGCTCCTCGCGGTCTTGATCTGAAGCAGCAACTGCTCGACCTGGAACAGCGGACGCTATTTACACGCCCTTAATCAGTTTACACGCCGCTAATCGGCGTCGCGTTCGGACATGCTCGTTGATGCCTGAACGTTGCATCTCTGTTGTTGCCAAAATGCAACACGTTGCTTTGACGCAACGTCTTTTCTGCATTCGCTTCTGTCAGGCAACAGCGCTAATTTCGAGCGCTCACCATTTCCTGGTTCTGCTGAAATTCTGAGGGAAATTCGTCACTCGGTAAGAGTTCGTAGTCTAATTTTTTACTTGTGGTGTAGCCGATCCTGTTCTTGCTCCGGCACTGGCAACGATGACTCGAAATTTCCGTAAGTATGTTTCCGCAGACGACCGCCGCGGTGCGGCCACTGTGGAATTCGCTATCACCATTCCGGTGTTCGCGCTGTTTCTGGTTGCGCTGATCGAGTTCGGTCACGCCTACATGGTGCAGACGACTCTCCGAGCCGCAGCGAAGAAGGCGGCCCGGATTGGAGTCGCGAATGGCGTTGCCACGAGTGAGGTCTCCACCGAAGCGATAAAGATCGTTTCATCGGCCGTGAAGACTGACAACCTTACGGTGCTCATCAAAGATGCGAACATCTTTGATACCTCGGATGCACCGACTGAGAACCTGGATATTACAGACCTGCCGGATATCGAACTGCAGGACGCCGAGACGCGGCATCTTTTCATCGTAAGGCTCGAGCTTCCCTACGACGAGGTGGCCCTGTTTCCTCCATTCTGGGTCGACAACCTGACCCTTCACAGTCAGTCGGTCATGCGTCACGAGTAAAACTCTGCTTCATTAATTTTCGGGCCCTGTGAGAAAGTCAATGCAGGTCATTCGACGGCGACAATCTGTTCCTCGTACTGGCGAAGACCGCCGGGGTGCGGCCCTGGTCGAGTTCGCGATCGTGGCGCCGCTATTCCTGACACTCATCCTGGGCACGGTTGAAATCGGCAACGCTTTGGAGGCTTCCTCTCAGATCAACGCTTCGTTGCGGGAGGCTGGACGCCTCGCGGGAATGGACTGGGTCGATCTCGTTGATGAGGGAGAAACACCCAACCAGAAAGTGATTCGCGACATTCGCAACTTCCTCAAGGCGGCCGGTTACCCCGGTGATGATCTCGGCATCACGATCACTTCGGCGGAAGACTCCGACTTCGGAGAAGCGTTTGATCTGGGCGATCCCGACAACGAAATGCGTTTGTTCCAGATCGAAGCCACGATCCCTTTCGAGAAGATCTCCGCGTTCCCTCATGGATTCATGAACGGTCACAACGTATCCGGACGAATTGTGATGCGGGCGGGCCGCATCTCGCTAATGGACTGAATTTCAACTTTGAGACACCAATCCATCCTATCTGAGGTTCGGTCATGAAGATTTCCCAGTTACTTTCTCCGGCTCCCATCGTCTCGCCGCTGCCCGATTTGATTCGAGATCGTCGCGGTGCCTTCATGGTGGTCGCTGCTGTCTGTCTCGTCGGAGCCATTGGCTTTGTCGCGCTCAGCGTCGATCTGGGAGTGATTGCACTTACTAAAACGAACCTGCAGAAAGCAGCCGATGCGGCCGCCCTTGCAGCCGCGCAGGAGATCATCGCGAGCATCGACAATGCCGGAGAAGAATCCGAACAGGTGGGCGGCGGTTCGGCCGCTTCTGATATTAACTCGGTCTCGATCTCTGCCGCCAAAGCGATGGCCGAGAAAGTCGCCTCGCTCAACGGTGTCTATATCGATCCGGACAAAGATGTCTCGTTTGGTCGACGGTATTTCAACGAGAATACCCAGAAGTTCGATGTCGCCTGGGGCGAGGCACCCTACACCGACGGGGCCACGTACAATGTCGTTGGAGTCAGCTGTCGTCGCGATAACCCGGATGTGACTCAGCCGGACGGTATGCTGCAGCTCTTCTTCGCCCCGGTGGGCGGCACCGAAACGGCTTCGGTCTCGGCGTCGGCGGTCGCGTTTGTCGAAGCGCGCGATATCGTGACGATCCTCGACTACTCCGGCAGTATGAACTACGACAGCCAGTTGCGTTCACTGGATTCGTTCGGTCGGGAAGCGCTCGAGTCGAACATGGGAGCGATTTACGATGCACTGCAACCGGTCGATCTGGGAGATATGGTTTTCGAACCCGCCTGGCTGGTTGTCGAAGGGGAGGATCCAGCCACATCGGCCGAAGCGAAAATCTTCGTGACGTTCAAGCACGACGAAGTCGAGATTGTCTCCGACAAAGAGATTCAAAAAGTCCAGCTCATCTTCGAGGATGACGGCGAACAGACTTTCGACGATTGCTCGGGGACGACCGGAACCTGGCGAGGCACGGGCTGGAACGATGGCGAACCGATCTATGCCGTCTGGGTTTTCGCGGGACAGTCGGAAGTCACTGTCGAAGGACAACCGGCTCAAGGGAGGAGGATTCCGCACATCGATGTCACCTTCATGGAGAACTCGGTCTATGTCGAATCGACCAAAGACCTCTCCAACGTCGTCCTCGAGTACGAAGATGGCGTTCACCAGAAGTTCGATGGGTTGAGTGGACATACCGGAACATTTGCCGGGACAGGATCGAACGAAGGCAAAGCAATCGTCAATGTCTGGGTGAAATCGGGCCGCAATCACAGCGGCGATGGTCCCGGCTACGGCGAACTTTTTGAGAACCCGGGGGGATCTGCGCCGCCTCAATACTTCGCCGACACCAATACGAATGTCAAAATCTGTTTCGGACTCGACCACATCAGTTATCCCTACAATTCGGGAAGCTGGGATTCCTTCATCAACTATGTTCGCACGAACTCGTCGGTCCGCGAGGCCGGCTATCGCAAGAAGTACGGCGGACTGACCCTGGTCGATTACCTGTTATCCCAGAAGCCGCGCTCCAGTCAGACTGCCGATCTGTGGAAGACGCCTCACTATCCGTTCCACGCGATGAAGAACGGCATGTCGCTGTTCCTCGATTTTCTCAATGATCTCGAGTTCGGCGATCACGTCGGACTGGTCACGTACGACTCGACAGCACGTGCGGAAACAAACGTGAAAGACGAGAACGGGACGACTCTGGTGAACCTGCAGGATAAGATCTCGGACGATTACGCCGGGATCGATGTGATCCAGCGCCGCAAGCAGGCGGGGCATTACAACGTCTACACGGGGCTCGGATACGGCATCGAGGAAGGAACGGATCTGCTCGATAACCATTCGCGACCGGGCTCTCGACCGACGCTGCTGGTGATGACCGACGGTCAGGCCAACCGAAGTCCATCCGGATGGTCGCTTCCCAACAACTGGGACTGGGATTCGCTTACCGATTACGACGGGGACGGCGACGCTGACTACAAGACGTACGACCGCCACAAACAATACGCCTTCTATCAGGCCAAAATCGCGATCGACAACGGCTACACCGTCCACACGATGAGCGTCGGGCAAGGTGCGGACCGCGATCTGATGAAGGCGATGGCGTTTGCCGGGAATGGACAGTGGATCAACGTCCCGGGGGGAGCCACGATTTCTGAGATTGAGAGTCAGATGCTTGAAGCGTTCGCAAAGATCGCCGCCAACGTGCCTCCGGCGAAGCTGCTGCGATCGGACGAATAGAAGAGTTCACGTTCGGCCGGGCGATCCGCGACGTTCGTTGTCGCGGATCGCTTCTTTTCCTGTCTGAAACGACTCCGACCCTGATAGACGAGCTTCAAGGGGATCGTTACATTGCACGTAACGAATCGACCCCAAGAGTCTGTCAGGATTATTCATGAAGTACGCACTCGTCATTCCGGATGGTGCAGCCGACGAACCCCAGGAATCGCTGGACGGCCAGACGCCGCTCCAGGCTGCAGTCACGCCTCACATGGATGCCGTCGTTCAGTCGGGCATCGTTGGTCGATCCGACAATGTTCCCGAGTCGATGCCGTCGGGGAGTGACGTCGGGACGATGTCTCTGTTTGGGTACGATCCTCTGAAGTACCACACTGGACGCGCACCGCTGGAAGCGGCTGCCCAGGGAATCGAACTTGGGCCTGACGACTGGGCAATTCGCTGCAATCTGGTCACAATCGTTGAGCAGATCATGACCAGCTTCACTGCCGGTCAGATTCCCAGTGACCTCGGTGCTCATTTGATCGATCTGATGCGGCATCAGGTGGAACAGGATCCTCGCTGGGACTTCCGGGCCGGCGTCAGTTATCGAAATCTCCTGCTCTATCGCAGTCCGGATGGAACGGCTCCGTTCGATTCCGAGACGATGACATACCCACCGCACGATCTGACGGACGGATCCGTCGTCGATTTTCTTCCCGCTGGTCCCGGAAGCGATTTGCTTCGTTCCCTGATGGATGTGAGCAAAGAAGCATTCCTCAACGACGAGTGGAACCAGCGTCGAGCCGGCGAAGGCGAATATCCGGCAACGCAGGTCTGGTTGTGGGGCCAGGGCAGCCGCCCTGCTCTCGTTCCCTTCCGCGAACGCTATGGCGTCTCGGGGGCTGTCATCACGGCTGTCGATCTGCTTCGCGGCATCGGTCGACTGATCGGCTGGGATGTCATCGAGGTCGAAGGTGCCACCGGCTATCTCGACACCGACTACGCCGCCAAGGGACGAGCAGCGATTGAAACACTCAAGGGGGGAGCAGATTTCGTCGTGGTGCACGTCGAAGCGACCGACGAGGCATCCCATGAAGGAGACTGCCACGCAAAGCTCGAAGCCCTGTACGAAATCGACGACAAGATTGTTGCCCCGCTGCACGAATACCTGCGGTCGCAGGGTGACTATCGGCTGCTCATCTCTCCGGACCATCCGACGTTTCTGCGAACCAAAACGCACAGCCATGGCTATGTGCCGTTCGCGATTGCCGGAAAAGGAATTACGCCGGACGAAAACAAGACGTACGATGAAGTCGCAGCCGAGTATGGAGAAACCTTCAAAGAAGGCCATATGCTGATGGATCGTTTTCTGCATCAGTAAAGCTTCGGTGTGAGGGGAATCGTCGTGCCGACTCCGCAGCAGTCCTCGTTCCCGCATCGAACGGTCTATCTTCTGTTGTTGATTGCCTTCGCTCTCCGTGCAGCGATGATCCTGCTGCGATTTGACGAACTGCAGCAGGATCGAGACTTGTATCTCGGACTGGCGGAGAAGATCTGGCAGGGAGCCGGATTCACCAATCCAATCACCAGCGAGCCGACTGCCTTTCGTCCGCCGATGTATGTGCTGCTGGTTTCACTCTTCCGCGGGCTTGGCGGGGATTGGGGACTGGCCCTTCTTCACGGTCTGGCCGGCGTTGCGACGGTCTGGGCGACATGCCGTTGCGGCTTCGAAATGTCGCTTCGCTGGGGCGCGATTGCCGCCGGGGCATTCGTGGCCATGGATCCCCTGCTGATTCGCTACAGTTCACTGGCGATGACCGAGGTTGTTTTCACTGCTCTCCTCAGCGTGACGTCGCTCTGCTGGTTCTATAGTCGCCGAAGTTTCGGGCTGACCGTGCTGACGGGCATCAGTTTTGGCATCTCTGCCCTTTGTCGCCCCACGATCTGGCCGATGCTGGTCGTTATTCCCGTGCTTGCCGCTTTCGGGCGTTTGCACTGGAAGGCCGGACGACAGGAAGATCTCGAGTTTGCGAGCTGGAAGTTTCTCCTGGGACATCTGTTTGTTGTCGGGCTGGTTGCCTTCGTGGTGGTTTTGCCCTGGGGGCTTCGCAACCAGCTGGTCCTCGGGCAATTCAAGATGACGACAACTCACGGCGGGTACACTCTGCTGCTGGGGAACAACCGCACGTTCTACGAAGCCGTGGTTCAGCAGCCGCTAGGAACGACCTGGGGCGACTACGCCTCCGACGATCCTCGAAGCCAGACACAGTGGTATAAGCGACTGACTCACGAGTTGAATGAACGGGAGTTGACTGGCGAGTTTGCTCGCGATCAGGCTCAGTACGAGATGGCCTTCGCGGAGATTTCGGAGTCGCCCGGGGACTTTCTGCAGTCGTGTCTGCTCCGTCAACTTCGACTCTGGTCTCCCGTACCTCAGGGGGAGGAAGCAGAATCGTTGCCCGGCGTCGTGTTCGTCGGCCTGTGGGCGTTCTACGGGACGCTCTATCTTCTGGCGATCGCGGGATTCGCGCTCTCGCTTTCCCTGAAGCGGGAGCCCTGGCCGTTGATCTGGTTGCTGGCGATGATCATAACTGTGGCCGTGGTCCATACATTCTACTGGTCGAATGCCCGCATGAGGGCACCTATCATTCCGGCTCTGGCGTTATTGGCCGGGGTGTCCATCGAATGGATATTCGGAAGGCTGGACCGACCATCACTGACGAAATCAGCTCCGATCAACCCCACTGAACTCCCCGATTCGAAAGGCCGCTCATGAAAACGATTGTTGGGATCTTCTGCTTTGTTCTGTGTAGTCCTGCCCTGCTCTCGGCACAGGAAGTGAACAAGCTCTGGCCGGATAAGCCGCCGGGAGAACCTCTGGAGGTGGGACCGGAGGAAGATATCACCAAGCCGACCGATCGGCTGATCGCCGGGAAGCGGATTATCAAGCTTGCCAACGTGGCTGATCCCGAGGTCCACGTTTATCTGCCGCCTGAAGAGAAGCGCAATGGCTCGTCCGTCGTGATCTGTCCTGGCGGGGGCTTCAGCATTCTTGCCTGGGATCTGGAAGGGACTGAAGTCGCGGACTGGTTGAACGACTTGGGGGTCACTGCCGTTGTGCTCAAGTACCGAGTTCCGACTCGAGGCCGCGAAGTGAAATGGGAAGCTCCGGCTCAGGATGCACAGCGAGCCATCAGTCTGGTTCGGGCACGCTCGGAGGAATGGAAGCTGAATCCGGACCGGGTTGGGATTCTCGGGTTTTCCGCAGGCGGTCACACGGCCGCTCGGACAGCGCTCGCCGGCGACAAACGCTATTACGAAACTCAGGATGACATCGACAAATGGGATTGTCGTCCCAATGCAGCCATGCTGATCTACCCGGCTTATCTCAATGAGGGGGACGGAACGAAGCTGACTGAAGGGCTAACGGTGAATGCCTCGAGCCCGCAAATGTTCATTGTTCACGCCTTCGACGATCGCATCTCCGTGACCGGAAGTCTCGCACTGGCACTGGAGCTGAAGAAGGCCGGCGTCGCATTCGACCTGCACGTTTACGACACCGGAGGGCATGGCTACGGTCTGCGTCCCGTTCCCGATCAGCCGGTGACCAGCTGGCCGAATCGCTGTGCAGACTGGCTCAAACGAATCGGCTGGCTGAAGCCTGAACCCAAGTCGCAGGCCAACGTGAAGAAGGCCGAGTAAAGATCCCGTTGTCCGAGACCCACCCTTCACTCCCTTTCCCTTTTCGGAGAGGGAGTTTTCGTTTCGCTGCCGGATTCTCGATCACCGAATTGCTACGGACTGCAGCGAACCGGTTCGGATTTCAGATCGCACGTATTAACCGATCGAATCGAGTAGCCATCGGCATCCTCGGCTTCGGAGATTGTGATAGTCATTTCCGAAAGCGGTGAGTTCGGTGTGTCATGATAAGAGAGTCCCTGAAACAGGTAGTGCCCAAAGTTGGCTCGGGGGCTCTTCGGTAGCGTGGCCACGGGCTCGCCCTCGTGTTCGATCACGAATCCTTTCAGTCCACTCTCGAGGTCGGCTGTCGCCGTCCAGGTCAACGTGAGTGATTGGTCGTCATTCTTCTGACAACGGATCTTCGCAGGCGGCGGAGGCGGAGTCTGGTCATGGGCCATCCCTGAATTCCGATACCTTTCAAGCGTGGCGGTCATCTCGCTGTTCCATGCGTCGAGAGCAACCTCGGCTGGTCGCAGCTCATCGGACGGATCGGCCGGAAGACGGTGTTCGAGCCAGAAGTCGAAGAACGGGATCGCAAGAAATCGCGAGCCGCCACACTCGTGACCGGTATTGGGATCGGCAGCAAATTCGAAGAAGTTTGCCCCCGCATTGCGATAGGCTTTCTGCATCGCAGAGAGTCCATTCCAGGCGGCCTGGAATCGTTCGTGATCCCGCTCCTTAGCGCCGGGGTTGGCCATCATGGGAACGCCGTAAGCAGCGCCTGGAATCTCTGGAGCTTCGATCTCTCCTTTGGTCCAGTAGCCGAATGCCGTTCCCGATCGAAACCAGATCGCCACGATCCGTTCCGGGTGCTCGACCTGCATGAGCGATGACCAGAAGCCTCCCCCCGAATGACCCCACAGGCACCAGGGAGCGGTCTCGATTTCGCCATGTCCGGTCAGGTCGGCCAGGTCGCCGAGAGCCTGAATGAACCGATTTCCTGAGCCGTTCCGTGGATCGCACCAGAGTCGACAGTTAATCCCTTCGCGTGGCTCATAGGAGCTGCCCATCAATGCGCAGTCCCATTTTTCAGCGAGGGCTTGCCACTGCAGGTCATCGGCAGCGGTCTGCCCTCCGACCGATGCTCCGACTCCACAGCCGTGCTGATGGACGATCACTCCACGGATCGTCTCGACGTCGTCGGGAACCCACAGGTAGTAGTTCACGGAAAGTCGGAGCTCACCCGGGTTGAGGTCAGCCGGGTAACGAGCCTGAAAGATCGTTCCTCGATCTGATTGCCGCTGTGAGGTCTTAGGCTGGCGCTCCTTTTCGACCAAAGCCTCAATCTGCGTGTCGAGTTCGGCCGCTTTGGATCTCGCTTCATCAACGGGCAGTCCCGGTTTCACACCCGGACGTTTGTGGCCGACATCGGAAAGATAGGCATCGTGCAGAATCCGCTGCTTGCGTCGGATCAGATCGAACAGCTGATCCGGAATCTCTGAACCTGAGGAGACATCCCAGGCCGACAGGATCTGATCGGCGATCATCCGGTGGCCGGTCTGATTGCAGTGCACACCGTCTGGAGCGAGCGTGAAATCGGCATCCTTCTTTCGTTCAGCCTGAATGTATTTGTTCAACGGGGTATGAAGATCGATCACCATCTCGGCGCCGAAATTGTTCTGCATCACCCATTCGCTGTAGCGATCCAGGACATTGTCGTAGCCAACGAACGGAGCGTAATACGCATACTCATCGGCTCCAGCGGGACGCGTCTTCTCCTGAACGGGATGAGCATCGAATGGAGGAGGCGTGAGGATGATCGCTTTCGCCCCGGCGGCATGAGCTTTTTCGACGATGCTCGAGATCCCCTGCTGGTACTCTTTGAATCGCTTTTCATCAAGGGGATAGTAGATGCCATCGTTCATGCCATAACAGGCGACAACGACATCCGGCTTCAGCTTTTTGAGTGCTCGGTCAATCCTCTCGTGCACGTCTGGCCGTGGGAAGGGATGATCCGGTTCGCTGAGTCCAGAACACGTTTCGGAACTCAATCCGAGATTGATCAATTCCGGCCGGGGAGAGAGTCCCTGTAATCGCAGTTCGGCTTCCAGAAAGGCAATGTATCCCCCGGAATGCGTGATCGAGTCACCAAGGATCAGAATCTGTTGAGCGTTGAGTGGAAACTCTGGGGTGTTGTCTGCCCGCGCGAAAGAAGCGGACAGTGAAACGCAAACGATCAGGAGCAGGCGGAGCGTCTTCATAGGGATCCTCGATAGGCGTTCAGGAGTTAGAAGCACCACGCGAGGATAATACAATCAGTTTTCAGACGAAAGCGGCTCCGTCGGAGTCAGCTGGCAACCGGCAGGTCCGAGGTCGATTCCCCAATTGGTTCGACATCAACCGAGACCTTGAGACCGTGCGAGCCCGAGCCGATCACGACCCCCTTGACCGGAGCGACATCGGCATAGTCCCGCCCCCAGGCGACAGTGATGTGCTCGTCGCTCAGAAAACAGTTGTTCGTCGGGTCGCAGTCCACCCACCCAAGTGGACCACAGAACACGCTGACCCAGGCATGAGAAGCATCGGCACCACGCAGTCGTGGTCGACCTTCGGGGGGATGCGTTCGGATGTAACCACTGACATAGCGGGCTGGCAGATCGACCGCGCGGCAGAGCGCGATCGCCAGATGGGAAAAGTCCTGGCAGACCCCCCGCTTCTTCTTGAAGACCTCGCTGGTCGGCGTATTGACCGTGGTTGCGGTCGAGTCGAACTTATATTCTGTGGCGAAGTAGGCAAGCAATCTCTTCAGGCCAACAAGAACGGGTTCACCAGTCGGGAATAGCTTGTGTGCCGTGGGCTGAATCAGATCGGCCAGATCGTCGACGCATGGCGAAGCCGCCTGCATTTCGCGGGTCTGAAAATCGAAGGGACACGGTTCCTGAGAAACCGCGGCGACAACTTCATCCCAGGGCAGAGAGTCGGCTGGTTCAGGAAGGTCCGGCTTTTTGACATCGACCCGGCTCGAAGCGTGAATCTCCAGGTGTTCATAGCCTCGCTCGAAGGAGAGAAAATGAACGATGTTACCGTAGTAGTCGCTGCGGCGGTCGAAGGTTGTTGTGGCCGGATCCGTTGTCAGACGGGTGTGTTCGACGGTCTGATGCGGTGTCTGTCGCGGCGTCAGGTACACCTGATTCATGCCGATCGACACCCGGTCCGCAGTGTCGAAGCGAGTGATATGAGTAACGCGGTATCTCATGGGGGCTCTTTATCCGGAAATCAGACCTGCTGGTGGAACTCGGCCAAGACAAAAAAGGTTGAGGTCAACTGATTGGAGATCACGTTGATGCGTTCATCGAGCGAGTCGAGCAACTCTTCGAGTGCCGGACGGTAGTCGGACCAGTTCGGCTGCCGATCGGACGTCGGAAGCAGCGACTGGACCTCGAACCGGAGCTCGCGAACGCTTCCCCATTCCGGAGGAACGAGCGGCCGTCGCTTGTCTTTGTAAGGGAGTTCAGCCAGCAGGCGTCGCAGTTCATTGAACTGGAAGATCAGGGCGTGCGGATTGCCGGAATCGGTTACAAGCAGATCGAAGGCTGGCAGGACCGCGAAGTTGGCCCGATACCGGGACCGATAGGTCATAATGCTGTTGCAGACATCGAGCAGCGTGACGATCGGGATTACATCGCGATCGTCGAGATCTTTCAGGAAATGACGAAGAGTCAGCCCGAGTTGACGTGCCCGTTCGAGCGACCGCCCAATCAGCAGAAAGTGACGCGTCGGTCCATGGACCAGGCCATCTGAGATTTGCCCGGAGAGAGCAGAAATCTGCAGCATGAGCGAGTTCATCAAATTCTGGACATCGCTCAGTGTCATATCCTGCGAAGGGCGAATCGTCTGACGCATCTGCTGGATAGCCCGCCAGAAATCTTCCGTCATTCGATCGCGGACAAGGGAAGCGATTCGAATCACCTGTTCGCAGAGATCCCGAAAGTTCCCCTGAGATTCCTGTCCGCACACAATCTTCGGCCACATCGATTCGATATGTTCGCGAGCCGGGAAGAAATCATCGAGACAAAGTGACTCTTCCACGACCCCCTGCTCAGCCAGGCACGAGATCATCGGGAAGACATCGAGCATGGCCTGCTGTCCCGTTTCGCTGAGCATTCGCTCGGTTGTTTTGCGAATCAGACGGCCGGCAAACTCGAGTCGTTCCAGATATCTCCCCAACCAGTACAGGTTGTCGGCTGCTCGGCTCGGAAGCCGATTGTTGGACCGCTGCAGCTTGGGCGGTTCCTGAATTCGAGCCAGCAGCGAAACGGCTGGTACCGGCTTGTTCGAACAGATCCAGACATCCTTGCTGCATTGACCGGCGGAGATCGAAAGCGGCATCGGTCCCGGGGAAGTCTCCACCCGAATCAGACCGCCATTCATAACCTCAAAGGAATCTTCCTTGCGAACAGCGAACGTTCGCAAGGCCAGATATCCAGGTTGAAAGTGTTTTCCAATCCAGCAGGGAGCCGCAGATCGGACAATTCTCTCCTGAGCGACAAACTGCCACGGACGAGATTTCAGCTTCTGCAACAGTTGCTGTCGTTGTTCGTCTGACAGGTCGGCGACGACATACTCCTGACCTCCGGAATGAGCGAAGGCGGGTTTCACGACCAGGGAATCGAATCGGGACGTCACATGCTCGAAGGCTTCTTTCTGCCCGCACCACCAGGTGGCAATGGAGGGCATAAGCAGCTCTTCGCCCAGAAAATGGCGGCAGAGAGCGGGGAGAAACGGCATGAAGACCGGAGAATCGAGCAAACCGAACTCCGGACCGTTCAGCATGACGACGTTGCGATGCCGCATCGCGCTGAGCAGTCCGGCGATTCCATTGGGGGAATAGCCACCGACTTCGAGCGGATCGATGTTTTGATCGACGTAACGGCGGATGATCACGTCGACTGGAACAAGTCCGGTCAAGGTCTTCAGCCAGACATGGTTCTTTCGCACGGTGAGGTCGTCTGCCTCGACGAGTGTGTAACCGAGATAGCGGGCCAGAAACACGTCCTCGAAGTAGAACGGCTGGGTGGGGCCGCCGCTCAGAATGACGACCGCCGGATTTTGTCGACGGTGCCGCGAGAGCTTTTTGATCGACTCGTGAAACTGCATGAAAAACGGTGCCAGACGATGCACCTGACACTGCCGGAGAAACTGCGGTAATGTTTTCGACAGAACGATCCGATTCTCCAGCGTGTAGCTGATTCCGGCCGGTGCGTTGGCCCGATCGGCCATAACCCACCAGTCTCCGCTCTGAGAACGTGCGATTTCACAGCCGTATAAAAGTAGCCGCGAACTGACCGGTGGCAGGTTGTGAAACGCTCGCTGGAATTCGGGGTTTTTGAAAATCAGATCGGTCGGCAGCAGCCCTTCAGAAAGAGCAGTCTGCTCGCCATAGAGATCGCGCACGATGAGATCGAGTAGTCGAGCTCGCTGGGAGATGCCGGCATGCACCCGATCCCAGTCTTCGGCTGCGAACATGGCCGGAAGCAAATCGATTTCCCAGGGCCGCAGCGAGCGGCGATCTTGGTCGAAGCCAGTGATGTTGACGCCGTTCTCCTGAAGGAATTGATTGGCCGACAGTTGTCGGGTCGCCAACTCGTCATTACTCAGCTCATTGAGAGAATCGAGCAATCGATGCCACTGGGGCTGAATTGTCCCATCGGATGCGCGGAATTCGTCGAAAGCACCCGGAGGACCGACGTAGGACAGCAGCCGTTCCATGGTGGTGCCTGTTACAACATTCGAGATCATTCACGAGCGCCTTGGCCAATTTCGATGGGAGCCTCCCTGCACCATCGGGACGCGAATGCGAAATCACTCGCACAAAAGGGAAATCCAGCCGCGTCCCGTCGGCGTGGTGTCTGGATTCTATGTTGCCTTCTGTCGGAGATCGAGCGTGAAGGGATAATGCGGGTTCAGAGGAGAATCGACCAGCTGAACCCGTCCCGGCGTATGGCCGAACCGGAAGAATCGGCAGGCCCGCCGACTTTCGGCTTCCAAAGCGTTGACCGGGAAGCTCGACGGATTCAGGCCGCCTGCATTCTCGATGTGATACCGGCATCCACCGACTGACCGCATTCTTGCCCGATCGATGATATCGAATACCAGCGGTACGTGAACGGGGATCGTCGGGTGCAGGCAGTTTGGCGGTTGCCAGGCCCGGTAACGGACTCCCGCAACATACTCTCCGGCAACATCAGTCGGCTGCAGAGGAAGGGTTCGGCTGTTGCACGTCACTGCATAGTGGTCGGAAAAGGCTCCGCTGACCTTGATCTGCAGTCGCTCCAGCGACGAGTCGACGTACCGGGTGGTTCCGCTGCTGCTGGCCTGTTCGCCGAGGACATACCAGGGCTCGATCGCCTGCCTGATCTCGAGGTGATAGCCATCATAGGTGACATCGCCAACGAGTGGGCACCGAAACTCGATATGTGGGATGAACCACTCGTACTCCATGGGGATTCCGGCTTCCCGAAGATTCTCGATCACCATGCGGAAGTCAGCCATCAGATAGTGCGGCAGCATGAACTGATCGTGCAGTCGCGTCCCCCAGTCAATCAAATCTTCCTTGTACGGTTTATCCCAGAATGCAGCGACGAATGATCGGAGTAGTAACTGCTGCGTCAGGCTCATTTGGGAATGAGGCGGCATCTCGAAGGCCCGGAACTCCAGCAGGCCAAGTCGCCCTGTCGATGAATCGGGCGAATAAAGCTTATCGATGCAGAACTCCGCGCGATGTGTATTGCCTGTCAGGTCGGTCAGCAGGTGTCGGAAGATACGATCGACCAGCCAGGCCGGGCGGTGCTGTTCGGCTTCAAGCGTGTCGAGCGCGATCTGCATCTCGTAAATCGCATCCCGCCGACTTTCGTCCATCCGTGGAGCCTGGCTCGTGGGGCCAATGAACATGCCTGAGAACAGGTAAGACAGCGACGGATGATTGTTCCAGTACCGGATCATGCTGCCGAGGAGATCCGGGCGACGAAGGAACGGGCTCTGATCGGGGGTCGGTCCTCCCATCACAACGTGGTTTCCGCCGCCGGTGCCGGCGTGACGACCATCGAGCTGAAACTTCTCTGTTCCGAGCCGGCAGAGGTGGGCTTCTTCGTAGATCGTTGTCGTGATGTCAACCAGTTCCCGCCAGTCGCGAGCAGGCTGTACGTTCACTTCGATGACGCCTGGATCGGGCGTCACCTTGATGGTTTCAATGCGTGGATCCTGTGGTGGAAGATAGCCTTCGAAGACGACCGGAACATCGAGCTTTTCAGCTGTCGCTTCGACCGCCGTGGTGAGATCGAGATAGTCTTCCAGCGTGCCGACCGGCGGCATGAAGATGTGAATTCGTCCATCGCGCGGTTCGAGGCAGAGAGCCGTTCGGACTTCATTACCCGTCGCCACATGGGAGGCCGCTTCACGAGCCACGATCTGTTCGAGGGTTTCCTTCGGGCTCCCCCCTCGGCCCCGTTTCTGGAACTGAGTCTGGACTTCCTCATCCATCTCAAGATTCGTCTGTTGAACGGCATTCCTGAGTTCGACGTAACTGGGCAGTCGGTCTCGTGGAACGAAGGGATCGATCTCGTAGACGCTGGGGCGCGGATCGTCCGGTTTGCTGCTGACCGGCAAAGAAGCCAGCGGCAGTCGCAGCCCCATCGGAGAATCGCCGGGAATAAGGAACAGCTTCGGGCCGCGGAATGGCCATGGGCCGCTTTGCCACTTTGCGTTTGCCTGCCACCAGGCTCGTTTCAACGGCAGCACAAATCCGACCGGTTCCGTGACGCCGCGTTCGAGTGCTCGCGCGAGTTTGAATCGTTCCTCGGCTTTATCAAGATCGAATTTTCTCGGGTCGACGTTGACCGGCAGCTTCTGCTCTTCATGGATGACATTCCAGACATCCTCATAGGCGGACCGCACGAACTGAGACTCAACGCCGATGTGATCGCACAATGTCTCGATGAACTCGGCGGCAACGCCGATATCCGCGGTCGTGCTCGTTTTCGAGGTTGCAAACAGACCCGCGTTCTCGCAGATCGGTTCGCCGTCCTTTCGCCACATGCAGGTCAGGGCCCAGCGTGGCAGCGGTTCTCCCGGATACCACTTCCCTTGTCCAAAATGCAGCATCCCCCCTGCTCCGAACCGATCCCGGAGACGAAGCAACAGTTCTTCAGAGAGTCGATATTTATTGGGGCCGACGGCCGCGATCGTCCACTCATCGCCTTCCATGTCGTCGATGGAAACGAACGTCGGCTCGCCTCCCATCGTGAGATTGACGTCATTCTTCTGCAGTCTCTCCTCGACCTGATCACCAACTCGAATGACCTGTTCCCACTGCGACTCCGAATACGGTTTGGTGACTCGCGGATCTTCGTGCACGCGTTCGATATGCATGTCGAAACCGAATTCGACCTCACACTTCCCGATCGCCCCTTCAATGGGGGCAGCCGTAGTCGGCAACGGCGTGCACGCCAGTGGAATGTGTCCTTCGGAGACGAGCAGTCCAGATGTCGGGTCGAGCCCGACCCACCCTGCTCCGGGCAGAAAGACTTCCGTCCACGCATGCAGATCGGTGAAATCCTTCTCAGGCCCGCTCGGTCCATCGAGAGACCGAACATCCGGAGCGAGTTGAATGAGATACCCGGAGACAAATCTCGTCGCGAACCCGCAATGGCGGAGAATCTGCATCAACAGCCAGGCCGAATCGCGGCACGAGCCGGAAAGAGTGGTCAGTGTTTCTTCGCAGGTCTGGACGCCGGGCTCCATTCGAATCAGGTATTTGATGTCCTGCTGGAGTCTCTGATTAACGCTGACCAGAAAATCGATCGTTCTGCGTGGCGTGTAATCGAACGTCTTCAGGTACTCCATTAAAGCCGACCCACGTTCGCGGATCGCCAGAAACGGAGCCAGGTCGGCTTTCAGGTGTTCGTCGTACTCAAACGGAAAGTCGGTGGCGTAGTCTTCGACGAAGAAGTCGAACGGATTGATAACCGCCATCTCGACCGTTAAGTCGACCGTCACGGTGAGATGATCTGTCGGACTCTGGAAGTTGTATCGGGCCAGAAAGTTGCTGTGGGGATCCTGAAGCCAGTTGACGAAGTGATCTTCGGGCTGAACAACCAGAGAGTAAGACTTGACTGGCGTGCGACAGTGCGGAGCCGGACGGAGCCTCACCGTTTGGGGACCAAGGGTGACCCGGCGGTCGTAGGTATACCGGGTTTCATGGTGAAGCGCGACGCGAATGCTCATAAGGGTCGTCTCAAGGGTGGTCAATTCACAGCGGGAGAAAGCGGCCCTGCCCGAAGCCGGTCGCACCACATCGAAGGTATTCTATTCGGACGGCGTACCGGTCAGACAACGTACTGGGACTGCGACTGGTGCATCGACTGTCGCGTCGTATTGCCAAAGAACGCGTCGTGAATATTGACCCCGAGTTCATTCAGTTGGCACTGAAACGAATCGATGTATTCATGCAGTCCGTTATTGACGATGTCGTCCACGGAGATGTAATCCATGTTCGTCTTCATGCGGCCCAGTAACTGTTCGGCCGGGTTGGAGAAGACATACGGCGGCGCTCCGGAAAGGAATCGCAGAGCAATATCTGCATGGACCAGGCAGTAGTGCATCGCCCGGGGAAAGAACCGGTCGAGAACCAGAAAGCTGACCACCTTCTTCGGCTCGATACGTCCGTGAGCTCGGCGATACATCTGCAGCGCGGACGTTGAATTCAACAGGGCGGCCCACTGAACGATGTCGAGATTGCCCCCGACATCCTGAACACGGGGGAGCAGGATGTAATACTTCACATCGAGGATACGCGACGTCTTGTCCGCTCGTTCGATGAGGCGGCCGAGCCGGCTGATGTTGTAGGCTTCGCCGTGAGAGAGTGTCAGTTCTGCCGCCCCTTCGATCAACTGCGAGCGATCCTTGACGATGTCGAGCAACTTCTGTGGATTGGCGTAGGTGTAGGAATCCCTCGGGTAAGCGTGGATCATCAAATAGAACTTGTTGAGTGCCTGCCAGATCGCCATCGACAAATTGTCCCGGATGCAGCGGGCGTTCTCGCGGGCGGCGTCGAGACAGGAAATGATCGAGTTCGGATTTCGACTGTCGAGCGTGAGGAATTGAACGACGTTTTCCTGAGTGTACTTTTCGCCGTACAGCTTCTTGAAAAGATCGTTGTCCCCTGTTGTCAGAATCAGCGGTTCCCATTGTGTATTCATGGTCCGCTGAAAGCCGAGGGTCAGTTTCTGGTTGACGTCGATGAATCGGGCCACGTTATCGGCCCGTTCGATGTAACGGCTCATCCAGAAGATCGAGTCAGCAACGCGACTGAGCATGTCTGTTGGTCTCTCTGTCTTTCGATTGTCTCAGGATCAGCCAAGGACCCAGGTATCTTTGCTTCCGCCACCCTGCGAGGAATTTACGACCATCGAGTTCTTGACCAGTGCGACTCGCGTTAAACCGCCGGGAAGGACATACATATCGGCCGCGTCGAGCCCTCCGAGGAGAACAAACGGACGA
Source organism: Planctomycetaceae bacterium (assembly GCA_017795105.1). Classification (GTDB taxonomy): domain Bacteria; phylum Planctomycetota; class Planctomycetia; order Planctomycetales; family Planctomycetaceae; genus Rubinisphaera. The sequence continues at coordinate 725,333 of CP051247.1, read as the reverse complement.
AGATCAACATGTCGCGGTTCGACCCCGTCGGGGCACATCGTCGGCACGGTTGAAAGCTGCAGCATAGGCTGGGCAATGTAGTTTCGCGGATCGGCCTTGATCTGTTCCCGGCATTCGTCGAGTTCTGCCTTCGTGGCTCGTGGGCCGAGGACAATGCCGTATCCGCCCGCCTCGTTAGTCGGTTTGACGACCAGGTTCTCCAGGTTCTTGAGCACATGGTCGCGTTGAGCGGGATCCGAGCAGATATACGTGGGAACGTTCTGCAGAATTGGATCTTCGCCGGTGTAGTATTTGATGATTTCCGGAACGTAGGCGTAGATCGCTTTATCGTCGGCGACGCCGGTTCCCGGAGCATTGGCGAGTGTGACGTGCCCGAGGCGATGAGCCTCCATCAATCCCGCGACGCCGATCATGGAGTCTTCGCGAAATGCGAGCGGGTCAAGGAACGTATCGTCGATGCGGCGATAGATCACATCGACCTTTCGCAGCCCGCGAATCGTCTTCATGTAGACGTAGGTGTCGACGACAACCAGATCTGGCCCCTGGACCAGTTCGATCCCCATCTGTTGAGCGAGGAAGGAGTGCTCAAAGTAAGCGGAGTTGAATATCCCCGGAGTGAGCAGAACAGCCACGGGCGATTCGAGATTGTCTGGAGCCGTCGCCAGCAGGGTGTCGAGCAGTCGTTCGGGATAGTCCTCAATCGCGGCGACCGACTGACCGTTAAAAACCTCTGGCAGCACCCGCTTCATTACTTCGCGGTTCTCGAGAACATACGAGACCCCCGATGGGCAGCGGAGATTGTCTTCGAGCACATAGATCTGCCCGTCTTCATGACGGATCAGATCGGTGCCGGTGATGTGCGTCCAGACTCCCTTGGGGGGGCGATGGCCGACACATTCTTTCCGGAACGTCGCCGCGGTCTCAATCATTCCCCGCGGGATAATGCCATCGTTGAGGATTTTTTGCTCGTTGTAGAGGTCGTCAACAAACAGATTCAGAGCAAAGATCCGCTGTCTCAGTCCCTGGTCGATCTGTTGCCACTCTTCGTGGCCGACGACGCGAGGAAGCAGGTCGAAGGGCCAGACCTTCTCATTCCCGTCCTGGTGCCCGTAGACAGCGAACGTGATTCCAAGATCGCGTAACCGTTCGTCGGTCACTGTCTGACGATCAACAATCTCCTGGTAACCGAGATTCGTCAGGGCCAGCGAAACGGTGGGAAATCGGGATTCATGTTCTCGTGTTAGAAGCTCATCAAAGCAAGGTGGTACAGGGTAATCAGAAAACATTCGGCAACCGCTCTTCGTTGGTGTTTGGACGGGCGTGTGTCGTTCCGTAAGTCCAGTTCCTCAGCAGCAGCAAATCTGAGACCGTTCGCTTCAGACCGTATTAAATCAGGGCTGTTCTCTCCTCGCTCGAATTCTCCTGTCGAAATAGTGCGCAGGGCTGCATTACTTGTTAGCAGCTCCGGCGGCTGCCTGCTCAGAGGGGCGAATGACAATCTTTGGGGACAAAACCGACGAGCGTTTCTGATAGCAGGCGATCCCAATCAGTTTAGCCTCTTCGGTAAGCAGCGCCATCTCCAATCCGTCGGGAAGTTTTTCTGAAGGCACGGGAATCTTCCGTCCGTTGGCGGCCCACACGGCTTCACGTCCCGAACACGTGTAGGCAGGAAGTTCGCGGACAGCTTCGATCGGATGTAGCAGATAGTCTTCCCAGGTGTCGCGTTCCAGGTCCTCGAGTCGAACAGCTTCGGCCAGTGTGAAGCGTCCGATTGCTTCTCGGGAAAGGTCGGTCATCACGGCTCCGCAACCGGCCAGTTCGCCGACATCGCGACCGAGAGACCGCACATAAGTGCCGGATCCACACTGGATATGCGCCTGCCAGTCCATCCCTCGACAGCTCAGCAAATCGAAACGGTCGATGCGAACCGTTTTCGCGGTCAGTTCAAACTCTTCTCCTTTTCGAGCCAGATCATAGGCCCGTTTCCCCTGGACCATCACCGCGGAATATTTCGGGGGGACCTGCGTGATTTCGCCCTTGAACTGACTGAGGAACTCGCGAAGTTCGTCCTGCGTGGGAGCGACCGCATTCGGGACCCGTTCCAGTTCGCCTTCGACATCGTCGGTACTGCTGCGAACGCCGAATCGAAACGACGCACGATACGTTTTCGCCATCCGCTGAATGTAGGGGACCAGGCGAGTGGCGTTGTTCAGACAGATGACGAGCACGCCAGTCGCCAGCGGATCGAGCGTGCCGGCATGGCCGCAGCGACGAATCCCGGTCACGCGGCGGACCCGATCGACCACATCTCTCGACGTCGGACCAGAGGGTTTATTGATGACAAGTAGTCCCGGAGCATTCATTACTTAAGCAACCTGAGTTGAGAGCCGCCGACTGACCTGTTCCGGACAGACGAGCGAACGAATTTCAGCGGCGAGAAACAGAGACCCCGTGGCGATGATCACACCATTCGGTGGAGACGATTGCAGCGCTTCGGTCAACGCTGCTCCCGGATCGTCGATCATCACCGAGTCGCCACGGTGCGATTCCCGCAGACAGGACAGCAACTGTCCGGCCGGGAGGCCCCGTTCGTTTCCGGCGTATTGGGTTACGATGACACGATCGGTGTCCGGAATCGATCGGCACATTGTCCTGTAATCTTTATCTTTTGAGACCGCCATCAGGAATGTAACCGGACGTGCGGGAAAAACATCCTGGAGCGTCGCGATCAAGTTCTCAAAGGATGACGGGTTGTGGGCAGCATCTGCGATCAGCAGCGGCTGATCCTGCAGAATGTCGAATCGCAGTGGCAGTGAAATCTCGCGGACGGCCTTCTGGATGGTTTCAGTTCCGATCTCATAGCCGCGTTTGCGAAGTTCACGGATGCAGCCGAGTGCCAGTGCGATATTGTTACCGTAGACGCGGCCCGGTTTGGGGAACGCGATTTCCAGCCGTTCCTCTGCAGACTCTCGCCCAGCCTCGGACAGCGGAAAGAATGCGAGCTTTTGTTCCCGCGTTCCGTCGGTCCATGGGCTCTCGACCTCGAAGCCGAAGTCGGTGTGCAACTCGTTATAAGGACATTCGAACTCTGCGGCCTTGCGGCGAAACAGCTCGCGCACGGTCGGCGTTTCTGCTGATGTGACCACCGGGACGCCTTGTTTAATGATCCCGGCTTTCTCAGCGGCAATCTGTTCGACCGTGGAGCCGAGCAGCCTCGTATGATCGAGAGAGATGCTCGAAATTGCCGTCACCACCGGAGCACAGAGGTTCGTCGAGTCGAGCCGTCCGCCGAGTCCGACTTCAAGGACGACCAGATCGACAGCTTCGTCACTGAAATGCTGCCAGCTGATCGCCGTAATCAGTTCAAAGAACGTCGGCATCAAACCGGCCGTGGCTTCGGTCAGGCTTTCGACGTAGCCAGCCATTTGTTGAACAAGTTCCACGAACCGGAGCGGCGATACCATCTGCCCGTTGACAACGAAACGTTCCTCGATGTGCTGCATGTGGGGCGAGGTGAAAAGCCCGACTTTGTAGCCGGCTTCCTGGACCATGCCTGCAACAAGAGCGGCCGTGGTCCCCTTCCCTTTCGTGCCCGCGATATGCACCGCCGGAATTCGGTCCTGGGGATTGCCAAGCGCCTCGAGCAGGCGGCGCATTCGTTCGAGTTTGAAGTCGGAGGCCGCGTACTGACTCGATCCCAGCCGCTCGTAGTTCACCCGTCCGTAAAGCCAGGCGACGGCATCCTCATACGTATTGATCATCTCTCAATCCTGACCCTCAGCAGCGAGGCGCGTCGGCGATTCCTGGCGATGATCGATCGCCCGTGATGCAATTCGTCATCAGGCCACGTCTCCCAAACGCGACCTCGGTGTTGCCGACACGTTGATATTAGCACAAATCGAAACGCTGGCGAGTACACGCCTGCCAATCCCTAAAAATACGGAGTTCGCCCACATTCAGCGGTTGGAAATCGATCTAGGTTTACTCCGATGGCCGAGACGCGTCCTCGCTCCCCGCCCCTCAACGCAGCGATGCTCCGACTTCCGTCGCGATGGCCAGAATCACTTCTGATCTCTTCAGAGAGAAAGGGACGACATGTCCGCACTTCGAGCCGCTGAACTGCCCGTCGAATTGTTTCCAGTCGATTCCGACGCTCGCTCAACCGAATCGCCACGAACCGGAGCCTGGATCAGACGCAACGGTCTGATGGATCGAAGGAATCTCGCCCGCAGTTCGGCTGCTTTCGACGTCGAGGTGACTCCGGTCGACGAGATGCTCGTTCCCCAGACATCGGCAATCGAGGGGACAATCCTCAACTTCTCAAAGAACGGTCTCTGTCTGGAGCACGCCGAGTTGATCGTTGAACCCTACGTGCGGCTCGACTGGACAGTAAGTGGCCAGCGACACAACGCCATCATCAAACTGCGCTGGTGTCGGGCGCTTGGGGCCGATCGATTCCTGAGCGGCGGCCGAGTCATCGGCATCAGTTGACGTCATTCAGCGGGCGTCCCTCCGGTTGGATCCCAGGCCGTTCTGGTTTTCTGGACCGTGTTCAGCAGATCGACGAGCCGGGGATCTTTTCCGAAGTCAAAGACCGGATTTACCGGACGAATGGCCTGAAACTCCGCGGGCGACTGCCGGGCAATCTCATCCATGTCCGGATCGAAGTCGATGATGACGTTCTTCCGGATCAGCTCGTAATCAGGCGGTTGATCCCATTCTCCCTGAGCTGGAAACTGTTCCAGTGTTTCCCAGTTCTCCGGCCAGCGGCCGTCGTGGACCTTCAGGTACTCACCAACCACGTAGAACATTCGCCGCACCGCCTGATTCTGGATGTCGACGCCGTTATTCCAGCGATACTGTACAGCGAACAGACTCAACCCTACAGACAGGACCAGGCAGATCGTGAGAATCACCTTGTTGCGGAAGTCGCTCTGAGGCGTCTGTTTCAGGATGGGGTTCTCTGCAGGCAAGATTTCAGGCTTCCTCGCTGAGGATTATGGGCGGGTACAATGTCTCGGAGAAGATTATAGACGACTGAACTGTCGAAACATCTCTGTCGCGATATTTCGCCCAACTTCTGAAATCCAGATGAGTTCGGTCGGGCACGATCTCAGAGGCCTTTCTGTGATCTGGCTGCTGCAGACTCACAGTGAGTCTTCTTGTATTCGCGTTCGTGGATGCGTTACAATTCCAGATCCCGCCTTTGTTCTTGCCCCCACCCGTTTCAGCAGGATTCCCCTGAACGATGGATGTTTTTCGCTATCTCACCGCCGGCCTTCTGCTCGTCTCCGTTTCGACAGTTCGTGCCGCGGAAATCGATTTCAACCGGGACATTCGATCGGTGCTGTCCGACAAATGTTTCCTCTGTCACGGTCCGGATGAAACGACTCGCGAAGTCGGTCTGCGCCTGGATGATCGCGAAAACGCCGTCGAGTACGGCGCGATTGTTCCCGGCGATCCGGCTGCCAGTGCCCTGATCGAGCGGATCACGTCGACCGATCCCGATCTCGTCATGCCGCCTCCCTCGACCGACAAGGCGATGACGCCGGAAGAGATCGAAAAGATGCGGCTGTGGATCGAACAGGGGGCCAAGTACGACCAGCACTGGGCTTTCGTTCCCCCGGAGCGGCCGGAACTCCCTTCAGTGAAGAATCAGGCCCTTGTTCGTACTCCTATCGACAACTTTGTCCTCGCGCGGCTCGAGAAGGAAGCGATGTCCTTAAGCCCGACCGCAAATCGCTCGACGTTGATCCGCCGGCTCTACATCGATCTGACCGGGCTCCCGCCCACGCTCGCCGAACGGGATCGCTGGCTGAATGAACCGGCGGATGACTGGGAAGCGCATCTCGTCGAGCATCTGCTTGCTTCGCCGCATTACGGAGAACATTGGGCCCGCTGGTGGCTCGATGCGGCTCGCTATGCCGATTCCGACGGCTATGAAAAGGACAAGCAACGCAGCGTCTGGTTCTACCGCGACTGGGTCATCAACGCCTTCAACAGCAACAAGCCCTACGACGATTTCGTGATCGAACAGATCGCTGGCGACCTCATTCCCAAAGCCGATCAACAAAGCAGAGTAGCCACCGGCTTTCTGCGAAACTCGATGGTTAACGAGGAAGGCGGAGCCGATCCGGAACAGTTCCGCGTCGAAGGCATGTTCGACCGGATGGATGCCATCGGCAAAGCAATCCTCGGTCTCACCACACAGTGTGCTCAGTGCCACACGCACAAATACGATCCTCTCCAGCAGAGCGAATACTACCGGATGTTCGCGGCGATCAACGGCTTCCATGAAGCGATTACCACGGTCTACACGCCGGAACAGCAGGAGCGTCGCCAACAGATTCATGCCCGCATGAAGTCTCTGGAAGAAGAACTCAAAGCCCGCTTCCCGAACTGGAAAGACGAACTGCGGGAGTGGGAGAAGCAGCTCACCACCCGGCAGGTTGAATGGCAGACTGTTGTTCCGACCGACATCCCGTTCGAGGGGCAGAAGTTCCGAATCCTCGAAGATGGTTCGGTGCTGAGCGAGAGTTTCGCCCCCGCGAAGTCGACGGTCGTTCTGGGAGCGACCCTGCCCGCTCAGGAAATCAAAGCGGTTCGGCTTGATCTGCTCACTCACTCACAGTTGCCGCACAACGGCCCCGGACGCTCACTCTACGGCACGGGCGCTCTGACCGAGTTTGAAGTGAATGTGACGCCCAAAGGCGGGAAGTCGCAGAAGATCAAGTTCGTACGGGCGATGGCCGACTTCAATCCCGCCGAGTCTAGATTGCCGGACGCCTTCCGTGAAAACGACGCCGAGAACGATCACCGCGTAACCGGCCCAATTGAATACGCGATCGACGGCGACAAGAAAACTGCCTGGACGACCGACATCGATCCCGGACGCCGCAATCAGGATATGCACGCGATTTTCGTCCCGGAAAAACCGCTCGCCTTTGAGGACGAGTTCACGATCAGCTGGCGCCTCGTGCAGAATCACGGCGGCTCCAATTCCGATGACAACGATTCCTACATCATGGGCCGATATCGCTTCTCGGTCACCGATGAAGAGTTCCCCGCCGAACAAACGATCCCGAATCCGGTCGAAGCCGCCCTTGAAACGTCGGCCGAGGAGCGGTCTCCACAGCAGTGGAATGCTCTGTTGCATCACTGGCGGAAGTCGCGGCCGGAACTGGCCGAGGTCAACGCCGAGTTTGAAGAGCTCTGGACTTCGTATCCGGCCGGTCATTCGCAGCTCACCGCCCGCGAGATGGAGGAAAGCCGCCAGACGTTTGTTATGGAGCGGGGGGATTTCCTCAGCCCCGGCGACGAAGTCACACCAGGGGCACCTTCGTTCCTGAATCCGTTTGAGGATACCGACGCTCCGGATCGTCTCGACTTTGCCCGCTGGCTCGTTTCCCGCGATTCGCCGACCACGGCTCGGGCGATCGTGAATCGCGTCTGGCAGGCCTACTTCGAGAATGGCATCGTTTCGACGCCCGAAGATCTCGGCTCGCAATCGCCGCCCCCTTCGCATCCCGAACTGATCGACTGGCTCGCGGTCGAATTCATGGAGAGCGGCTGGGATCTCAAGCATCTGCATCGGCTGATCGTGACGTCGAACACGTATCGACAGAGTTCGTCTGCATCGGCTGAACGGCGCGAGAAAGACCCGAACAATACACTGCTCTCCCGCGGAGCCCGTTTCCGGGTCGATGCCGAGGTCGTACGGGATATCGCCCTCACCGCCAGCGGTCTGCTCAATACCGAGCTTGGAGGCGAGAGCATCTACCCGCCTGCTCCGGAGTTCCTGTTCCAGCCGCCGGCCAGTTACGGCCCCAAGAACTGGCCAATCTCTCCGACCGACCAGCAGCGACGCCGCAGTCTGTACGTGCACAAGTATCGTTCGGTTCCCTACCCGCCGCTGCAGGTGTTCGACATCCCCAAGGGAGATGCGGCGTGCGTTCGCCGAACCCGCAGCAATACGCCGCTGCAGGCACTTGTCCTGCTTAACGAGCCTCAGTTCGTTTCCTTCGCTCAGGCGCTGACGAAACGGCTTCTCACCGAACGGACCGGAAGCGATGCCGATCGCATCCAGTACGGCTATCAACTCGCGTTGAGCCGCGAGGCTGCTCCCGAGGAAGTCGAAGTCCTGACTGATCTGCTCGACGCTCAACGCAAGCGGATCGCCGCCGGTGAACTCAAGCTCGACCTGCTCGTCGAGTCCGAGTTCTGTCCGAGCGAGGAACAGCGTCCCGAGTTCGCGGCCTGGCTGATCGTCGCCCGAACACTGTTGAATCTCGACGAGACCATTACCCGGCAGTAAGACTGAATCACATCTCCCTGAACATTCAGGTGTCATCATGCAGAACTACGAAACCATCTCTCAGCGTAACAGCATCGCCCGCCGCTGGTTCCTCCAGCAGTGTGGCATCGGTCTTGGCGGCATCGCTCTTTCCGATCTGCTGGCCGATTCCGCTCAGGCGGCGACTGCTCCGGCGGATCCGCTGGCCCCGAAGAAGCCGCATTACACGCCAAAAGCGAAGAATGTCATCCTCCTGTTCATGGGCGGCGGACCGAGTCAGTTCGAGATGTTCGACTACAAGCCGACTCTCGAAAAGCTGGACGGCACCCTTCCCCCGGCTGATTTGCTTAAGGGCTATCGAGCCGCGTTCATCAACCCGAACTCCAAGCTGCTCGGGCCGAAGTATCCGTTCCAGAAGCACGGCGAGTCGGGAGCCGAACTCTCCGATCAGCTGCCGCATCTGGCAAAGATTGCCGATGACATCTGCATCATTCGTTCGATGAAGACCGATGCCTTCAACCACGCCCCCGGTCAACTGCTGATGAGCACCGGCTCTCAGCAGTTCGGGCGTCCCAGCATGGGCTCGTGGATCACCTATGGTCTGGGAAGCGAATCACGGAACCTGCCGGCTTACATCGTCTTCAACAGCGGGAAGAAAGGCCCCAGCGCGGGAGCCGGGAACTGGAGCAGCGGCTTCCTCCCGACGGTTCACACCGGAGTTGAGTTCCGAACGAGCGGCGATCCGGTCCTCTATCTCTCCAACCCTCCGGGCGTTGATGACACGATGCAGCGGGCGACTCTCGATGCCGTGAATACCCTGAACCGTCGCCATCTCGATCTGGTCGGCGATCCGGAAATCGCGACTCGGGTCAGCTCCTATGAAATGGCGTTTCGCATGCAGGCCTCTGCTCCGGATGCGATGGATCTGGCCAGCGAGCCGAAGCACATTCTCGAAATGTATGGAGCCGAGCCGAACAAGGCCTCGTTTGCCAACAACTGCCTGCTGGCCCGCCGGCTCGTTCAGCGCGGCGTCCGATTCGTTCAGCTGTTCCATGAATCGTGGGATCAGCATGGCGGACTGACCAAAGGAATCGCCGACAACTGTAAGGATACCGATCAGGCGGCTGCTGCTCTGGTCGCCGACCTTAAGCAGCAGGGACTGCTCGATGAAACGCTCGTGATCTGGGGCGGCGAATTCGGCCGCACGCCGATGGTTCAGGGTGGGAACGACGGTCGTGATCATCACCCGAATTCATTCAGCATGTGGATGGCCGGAGGCGGCATCAAACCAGGAATGACGTACGGAGCCACGGATGAACTCGGCTTCAATGTCGCCGAGAAACCTGTGCACGTGCACGATCTGCACGCCACGATTTTGCATCTCCTCGGATTCGACCACAAGCGGCTCACCTTCCGTCTGCAGGGCCGCGATTATCGCCTCACTGATGTGCACGGAAATCTCGTGAAAGAGATTCTCGCCTGACCCGATCGGGTGGAGTGTGGCACGGATCGCGACCGAAGAGAGGAGCTGAGGCTTTCATCGGCTCTAAGGTCAACATATAATCATTGCCTTATGCTCGAGGCCAGCGCTCCGTGTCGAGTCACCAATTGCACCAACATCCTTCTGCAGGGGAGCTTTCGATGAGTTCGCAGAATTCACGTCGCGACTTTCTCAAGTTGACAACCGCAGCCGCCGCCGGCGCGACAATGCCCTACTGGTTCACGAGCACCGCTCGTTCGAATTACGTGGCGGCGAATGAACGTCCTGTTCTAGGTTGTATCGGCACGGGTGATCGCTGGCGTTCGGTCGGGCCTCAAGCGATGAAGTTCAGTGATTGTGCCGCCGTATGCGATGTCGATGCCAACCACGCTGGAGCAGGGAAAGAACGTGTCCAAAAGGAACAAGGAAGCGAGCGGAATGTCGATGTCCACGAGGATTACCGCAAAGTCCTCGACCGCGACGACATTGATGTCGTGACCATCGTAACACCGGATCACTGGCATTCAAAGATTGCCATTGAGGCTATGCAGGCCGGCAAAGATGTTTACTGTGAAAAGCCGCTGACGCTGACCATCGAAGAAGGCCGGCAGATCATCAAGGTCCTCGATCAGACCAAGGCCGTCTTCCAAGTCGGGACCCAGCAGCGAACCGAAATGGGCCAGCGATTCTTGCAGGCGATTGCCTTAATCAAGGACGGTCGCATTGGAGATCTCCGAGAAATTACGGTAGCAATTGGGGGCGTAGGGGAAAGTGGACAGATTCCTGTCGCGGAAGTCCCGAAGGGGCTGAATTGGGACATGTGGCTTGGTCAGGCGCCGCTAGTTGACTATCGATTTAAGGAAACTAAAGGACGTTGGAATGCGTCAAATTGCCATTACGAGTTTCGGTGGTGGTACGAATATTCAGGCGGCAAGATGACCGATTGGGGGGCCCACCATATCGATATCGCCCAGTGGGGTATCGAAACTGCCAATCCCGATGCAAGGCTTTCGTCGATCGAACCCGTGATGGCTCAACATGCAGTGACCTTGAAAGACGGAGTTCCACAAGAACAGGATCGTTACAATGTCGCGCTGAAGTTCAACGTGAAAGGCGTATTCAACAACGGTGTGGTCTTACATATTCGCGACAATGCGACGGAGGACCTTGGCTTCCCAAATGGGATTATGTTTGAAGGTACAAAGGGACGATTCTTGGTGAATCGACAGAAGATTACTGGCGCACCAGTGGAAGCATTGTCGAGCAATCCCCTGCCCGAAGATGCCATCGAGAAGATCTACGGCAGTAAGCCGACTTCGCATATGGAGAACTTCTTCAACTGCGTGAAGTCCCGCGAACTGCCGATCTCCGATGTCTACTCGCATCATCGCGCCATGACGACCTGCCACCTCGCCAACATCGCCATTCGTCTCGACCGCTCCCTGAACTGGGACGCCGAGAACGAGCAGATCGTCGGCGACGAACAGGCCAACAGCTGGCAGTCCCGCGAACAGCGTAAGGGGTACGAGATCAAAGTCTGATCCGTTCCCGGTTCATTGAACAAAGCCGTGTGTCGACAGAAATCGACGCACGGCTTTTTGCTTTGAGTAATCGGCGAGACTTCGTCAGTGCTTACTGCGGCGGAAAACAGTACCGCCGTTGTCCGTACAAGAGCTCTTCCTCGTGAATCTCACGGAACGGCCAGAGATGCCACTGCACCGGTTCCCCACTCTGCTCACGGGAGAAGTTCAGCGTGATTCGCCAACGGCTGTTCCCCAGCGGATCTCCCGTGTGGAATTCGAGGCAGTCGAACTGAGGTCGCTCGGGAAACGCGCCTGCCGCATACCGGGCGGCGACATCACGACGTGCGAGCAGGAACAGTGAGAATGCGATTGCAATCGCAGCGAATAGAGTCGCGAGAAGAAAGTGTCTTGCCCGCAGTCTGGTGATCAAGACGCTTTCTCCTTCCGTACTCGAGATCGTTCATCGACGGCGTTTGTACCGAATCAGGCAGCCGATCGGCGGAGTCTCGGCCGGCTCCGGGCTTTTGCCTTGCAGGACAGCTTCGACGGCATCATCGACATAACGGGTCTCCACTTCCGCCGCATTCGTGCTGTCATCGAAAGCTCCCATGTAGGCGATCTTCCGATCCCGGTCGAGAACAAAGCATTCCGGCGTTCGCAAAGCCCCGAGTGCCTTTCCGGTCTGCTGCGTTTCGTCGAACAGATAGACGAAGTTAAAGCCCTGCTCCCCGGCTCGGTCCTTCATCTTCTCGAACGAATCGGAAGGTACGAGATTGCAGTTGATCGCCACGAGTTGCACCCGTTCGTTGCTGGACCACTTCTCTTCGAACGCTTTCAGTCGCTCTTCGTAATCGACCGCGTACGGACAGCTGTTGCAGGTGAAGACGATGACGAGGGCATCTGCCTCCTTGAAGTCCTCCGAGGAATAGGTCTTTCCGTCTGTGGCCGGCAGAGATTCAAAGCCCGCGAATTGATCGCCAATGTTTCGATCCGGGTTGAACTTCCCCGCTTCAGCGGAACTCGGAACAACAAGGCAGAGCAAAAGTAGAGCGAGCGAAAATCGAATCGACATGGGTTTCCTTATCGGGCAGAGTCTCGAAGTTGCACGGGGAGCGTCAGCATAACACGTGGAAGTGTCGATTTCAGGGGGGCCGCCCGGAGTTTACTCGTCTGTCGGAACGTCGCCGTCGACATCCAGCGAAGCCTCAGCAATGATTCGACGGGCGGCTTCCAGGTCGTCTTCAAAGACGAGCACCTGCGGCGACGCATGCCAGCCGACGACCTCGGCATATCCGCCAGCCGAGTTCGATCCTGCCATGTGGGCGCGAATCCCCTGCTCTTCCAGAGCATTGATAATCAACTGAGCTTCAGATGCATCGGTCGCCCGGTAGGCTTCGACGATCTTCTGGTCGAGACGATGCGGATCATTCTCAGAAGTCGGATCAGTCATTGGTCACCTGCGAGACAGTGGCATCTGCTTCTGCGGGGGAAGCAGACGGGGCCTGGATACAGATCAGTTCTTCCCGCCGGGCATCGCCGGAGCCAATCCCGACGCGAAGAAACAGCTGGTTGTCGACAATCGCCGGACTCGCGTAGCAGTCGGTGCCGAGCCGATTGACGGCGAGTTCCTGGTAGCTGCTTGGATCAGCCTTAAACACGTAGGTCGCACCCTGCAGATTCGAGACGATGATCTTATCTCCACACGCTACGGGAGACGCTGAGAAGCCGCCCTGCAGGCGTTCTTTCCACAACTCCTGACCATCGGTCTGGTTCCAGCAACAGGCAATACCGTTGTCGGTCACACCGTACAGATACCCGTTCAGCGCAATCATCGACGGTTCATACAGGCTTGTTCGCGAAGACCACTGTAGTTGACCGGTCGGCGAGAGTGCCACGGTCTGTTTCTGCGGATGCCCGCCACTGGCGAAGATGCCATCGGGGGAAGTGACGATCGTGCCGCAGGTCGCTTCCGCCGTGCATCTGGTCTGCCAGAGTTGTTCGCCCGATCTCGGATCATAGCTCGTCACGTAGCCAGTTCCGGAAATCAGCAGCTGATCCTTTCCGCCCACTCTGGCCACCATCGGAGACGAATATGAGCTGGCCGCGGCCCGGGCGATTCTCCAGGCAATACCGCCGGTCTCGTGATCGAGGGCGACAAGATATCCTCCCCCCTGATTGTCAGCGGCGAAGATCACGAGCGAGTGATACAGCACCGGCGAGGGGGCATACCCGAACTTCGCGTTGAACGCTCCCAGTTCCTGTGTCCAGACCACATCGCCCGTCACGGTATCAATCGCATGCGCGAGAATCTTGTCGTGATGCAGGAACGCGGTGAAGACGCGTTCGCCATCGCACGCGACCGTCCCGTTGGCGTGCGTACTCTTCGAATGCATTTTGCCGGAGGGAGGAAAGCCACCCTCGCTAACAGTCGTTTTCCAGAGAAGATCCCCGGTGTTGCGATCAATCGCCAGAACGATCTGCTGCTCCGGATCCTGTGTGGCCGTCGCCAGATAAACCTGATCGCCAACGACCGTCGGTGAACTGTGTCCACGCCCCGGGATAGGCCTTCGCCAGCGGATCGAATCTTTGTCGCTCCACGTCAGCGGAGCGTTGCAGTTCGGGACGATTCCATTCTGGCCAGGACCGCGCCAGCCCGGCCATTCAGTATCGAGATGCGTCAGCGACCGTTCTTCGAACTCCACGCCGGACGTTTCCGGCGAAACGGTTTCCACGGGCGTCCGCTTGCCACACCCGACGAGCAGGAGAAACAGGCCGAGAACGATTGCGTGTCGCAAGTGAAAGCTCATCGCATTCCTTTCGACGGGACCGCCGGTTTGATTTTCTGTTTCGCGACCCACGCGAAATGCCGCTGCAGTTCTTCGTCAGCAATCAGCTGTTCGTAGGTTGGAAACTGTTTCGCGAGTGTCATTTCATCGTGGCGATCGTGGATTCCGTTATGGCAGAGCCGACAGATGCAGATGCCGCGGTTCAGTTCCTGCTTCGTGTAGTTCTTCTGGAAATACGGCCGGCGGTGCATCTTGCGGGGGATGAGATGATGGAATGTGAGCAGCGTCTCACGATTGCAGCAGACACAGTGTCCGTATTTCTTATGACGGGGCATCGTCAGCATGGGCGGCCTCGTTACGGAGGGCGAGAATTCAAATCGAAGGCGAATCCAGTTATCGTATTCTATCCACGAGCTTCCCCGGGGCGAACAGTTGTTCTGCTTTTTCAGGAGATCGAGTTCAATGAGTCCGCGTTCGCTGCTGTTAATTATCGCACTGGCCTGGCTCTGCCTGCCGAATTCTTTGAACGCCGAAGAATCGAAGCGGCCGAACCTGCTGCTGATTACGGCGGATGATCTCGGCATGCAACTCGGTTGCTACGGCGACGAAGCTGCCCGCACGCCGCATTTGGATGCACTGGCCAGTCGCAGCCGACTTTTCGAGAATGCCTATGTGGCTCAGGCCTCCTGCAGTCCTTCGCGGAGTGCCATGTTCACCGGCCTCTACCCGCACGCCAACGGACAATACGGGCTGCTCAACGCCGGCGTCGGATTTCAGCTGCACGAATCGCTGCATTCACAGACGCTTCCCGCTTTGCTGAAGCAGGCCGGTTACTCGACGGGCATTCTCGGCAAGCTGCATGTCGGCCCGGAAAACGTCTTCCCATTCGATGTGCGGGTCCGCAGTGATACCCGCGATGTCGTCGCGACGACGCAGAAGGCCGGGGAGTTCTTTCGAGAGTCGCAGCAGCCGTTCTTTTTCATGGCCAACTTCTCCGATCCGCACGTGCACGGCCGCAGCCCGCGTCCGCCCAAGGAAGCCTTTCCGACTCAATACAAAGGAATCCCCGCTGATCCTCTGGAAGTCGGCGAGGTCCCCGCCTTTCCGTTTCAGCGACTCGACCATCCCGAAGAGATCGAACGAATCACGCAGTATTACAACGCCGTTTCAAGATTCGATGAAGGCGTCGGCCTGTTGCTGGACCAGCTGGAGAAAGCCGGTCACGCCGAGAACACCGTTGTGCTGTTTGTCTCGGACCACGGCCCTCCGTTCTTTCGCGGGAAGACGACTTGCTACGAAGGAGGCGTGAAAGTTCCGATGCTGCTGCATTGGCCCGGGGTGTTCGATTCCGGCGATTCCGTCGACGCTCTGGTTTCAACGGTCGACATCCTGCCGACGTTTCTGGAGGCGGCGGGCCTCAATGTTTCCCGAGATCTGCATGGCGAATCGCTGGCGAAGACTTCGGCTGCAGATGAATGGCGTAAGACGCTCGCGACGGAGTTCCACTATCACGGCAGCAGACCGTTTTTTCCACGGCGTACCATTCGCAATGAACGGTATAAGCTGATTCACAATCTGCTCGCAGGTAAGAAGTCTGCGATTGAACGCGTTGACGGAGACGCCGCCTACAGGCTGGCCATGGAATCCAAGGATCTTGGGGACACAACGCAAGAGGCATTCCGGCGAACCGTCAATCCTACGGAGTTTGAACTCTACGACCTGCAGAATGATCCGTGGGAGTTCCAGAACCTTACCGACGATGCCGAGTATCAGCAGACTCTCAACGAGATGAAGCAGGCTCTGCTCGACTGGCGGAAAGCGACGGATGATCCGCTGTTGACTCAGGACGGCATGAAACGCATTGCAACGTTTGAGCAAAGAAAGAAATAGTAGCATGCAGCGATTTCTCGCATGTCTGACTCTGCTGGCCATTCCTGTCTTCATGCCGGCATTCGCCTCTGGTGAGGAACCGCGGCGATCGATCGACTGGATGACCGTCGGCGGAGATCGCGGTTGTCAGCGGTATTCCGAGATGACGCAGATCAATCAGGATAATGTCGGGCAACTCGAAGTCGCCTGGACATATCACACCGGTGAGCTTGATCGCGTGCCTCAGAAGATCATCGAATGTACCCCGCTGATCGTCGACGGCGTAATGTACGTCACGACGGGACATCGCAGAGTCGTCGCATTAAAAGGCGACACGGGAGAAGTCCTGTGGGAATTCGATCCGATGGAGCTCGACCACCCGTATCCTCTGGCATCCGGCGGCGTGAATCGAGGACTGGCCTATTGGAGAGAAAAGACGGGAAACAAGGAAAGGATTTTTCACGGCACGTCGGACGGAAGATTGTTTTCCCTGGTTCCTGAGACCGGCGAACTCGATCCGAAGTTTGGAAAGAACGGCGTGAAAGATCTGCGAGAAGATGTCGATCGCAATCTGGAACGACTTCCTTACGGTCCAACATCTGCACCGGCGGTTTGTGGAGACCGAGTCGTTCTTGGTTTCTCCTGTGGAGAAGGCCCCGGAGATGCGGCCCCGGGCGATGTGCGAGCATTTGACGTTCATACCGGCAGACAGCTCTGGGCTTTTCGGACAGTTCCAGAGCCGGGTGAATTCGGCAACGACACCTGGGAAGGCGATTCTTGGAAGAATCGCGGAGGGGCAAATGCCTGGGGAGGCGTGAGTGTCGATGAAGAACGGCAGCTTGTTTTCTGCGGTCTCGGTTCAGCTGCCTTCGACTTCTATGGAGGAGATCGCAAAGGGAAGAACCTGTTCGCGAACTGCACGGTGGCCATCGACGCCAGAACCGGTCAACGGGTCTGGCACTTTCAGACGTTGCATCACGATCTTTGGGATCACGATCTCCCGGTCTATCCCAACCTCATCACTGTTGAACACGCCGGAAAGAAAATCGAAGCCGTCGCTCAGGTGACGAAAACGGGTCACGTCTTTCTGTTCAATCGCGAGACCGGCAAGCCGTTGTTCGAAGTAAAGGAGACGCCGGTCCCCTCCTCCGATGTCCCGGGCGAACAGGCGTGGCCGACGCAACCGATTCCTGTGAAACCGCCGCCGTTCAGCGTGCAGCATTTCGATGAATCGAACGTGACGAACATCGGGAAAGAGAACCGGGATTTTGTGCTTGAAAAGATGCGTTCTCTCAAACGCGGGCCGGCCTATAACCCGCCGAGTCTGGAAGGAACGGTCGTCATTCCCGGCTATCATGGCGGTGCGAACTGGTCGGGAGCATCCTACGATCCCGAAACGGGGCTGCTCTACGTGAACTCGAACAACGTGCCCAACATCATCACGCTGGCCAAAGCCGATGAGGACGCTCCGTACGACTACCAGCATCGGGGGTACATCCAGTTTCTGGATCAGGAAGGCTATCCAGCCATCGAGCCTCCCTGGGGACAGCTGAGTGCCATCGATCTGAACGCCGGGACGATTCGCTGGCAAGTGCCGCTGGGCGAGTATCCCGAGCTCACTGCACGGGGCATCCCGCAAACTGGCACCGAAACGTTCGGAGGGACGATCGTGACCGCCGGAGGACTCGTCTTCATCGGAGGTACGAAGGACGAGAAGTTCCACGCCTTCAACAAACAGTCCGGCGAATTGCTCTGGGAGCATCAGCTTGATGCAGGTGGCTACGCGACACCGGCGACCTACATGGTGAACGGAAAACAGTATGTCGTCATCGCGGCTGGTGGAGCGGGCAAGCTGCGAACTCCCGCTGGCGATGCGTTCGTCGCCTTCGCCCTGCCGGATTAGCTCGCGTCACGACCGATCAACGGGCACACAGTTGCTGATATGTCGCTGGCACAGGTTTCGCATCCGTTATTCTCCCCACGGAATGCCGCAAATTACGGGATCGGTACGACCCGGTCTGTCGATATAATGTGCGTCGACGACTACGAAATCAGCAACGGCGGAATTCCACGGTGGGAAGAAATCTATGACGCAGCCGCAATCGCATACGAACGGACACAAAACGGCTGAACATTTGCGGCTCGAAGAGAGCGTGAAGCGGGCCGAAAACTGGAAACGCTGGGGGCCCTATCTTTCGGAGCGGCAATGGGGAACCGTCCGTGAAGATTATTCCGAGAACGGCGATGCCTGGGGCTACTTCAGGCATGATCACGCCCGCAGCCGCGCCTATCGCTGGGGCGAAGACGGCCTGCTCGGTCTGACCGACCGCCAGTGTCGGCTCTGCTTTGCTGTGTCGCTCTGGAACGGACGCGATCCGATCCTGAAAGAACGGCTCTTCGGGCTGACCGGACCGGAGGGAAATCATGGCGAGGACGTCAAGGAATGCTACTACTACCTCGACTCAACGCCGACCCACTCCTACATGAAGGCCGTGTACCGCTATCCCCATGCCGAGTTTCCGTACGCGAAGCTTGTCGAAGAGAACGGAAAGCGAGGGCTGAACGATCGAGAGTACGAACTGATCGACACCGGCGTTTTTCGGGAGAACCGGTTTTTCGATATCACGATCGAGTATGCGAAAGAGAACGATAACGACATTCTCGTCCGGATTACGGCAAAGAATCAGGGGCCGGAAGCGGAAGAGCTGTGGATGTTGCCGACTTTCTGGTTTCGTAATACCTGGGTCTGGGGATGTCATCACGAAGGCTGCTGGATGAAGCCGCGGATTCTCTCTGTCGACGAGAATTCCGTCGAAACGAAACATGAATCGCTGCAGCCGTTCCGATGCACGTTCGGACCGTCTGCTTCCAGCGAATCGCGTCCCCTGCTCTTCACCGAAAATGAAACCAATTTCGAGCAGTTGTTCGGAACGCCAAACGCGTCACCCTATGTCAAAGATGCGTTCCATCGTTACGTGATCAACGGTGAGACCGACGCCGTTCATCCGAAGAAGCTCGGCACAAAGGTCGCTGGGGTCTATCACAACAAGATTCCGCCGGGCGGCGAAGTTGAGATCCGCGTTCGACTGGCCGATACGACGCGGCTTGTTGATGATCCACTGGGGAAACCTTTCGAAGAGACCTTTGCGAAGCGGATTCAGGAAGCCGATGAGTTCTATGCCACCGTCATTCCGCCGCAGGTCAGCGAAGAAGAACGGAACGTCAGTCGGCAGGCCTATGCGGGCCTGCTCTGGTCCAAACAGTTCTATCATTACATTGTCGATGACTGGTTGAACGGCGACCGGGATGTGGCGCCGCCGCCGGAGCAGCGGAAGCATGGCCGCAACTATCGCTGGCGGCATTTGTATGCTCGCGACATCATTTCGATGCCGGACAAATGGGAGTATCCGTGGTTCGCGGCGTGGGACCTCGCATTTCACATGCTGCCGATGGCCAAAGTCGATCCCGTCTTTGCCAAGAAACAGCTGATTCTGCTGCTCCGCGAATGGTACATGCATCCCAATGGGCAATTGCCCGCTTACGAGTTTGCCTTCTACGACGTCAACCCACCCGTTCATGCCTGGGCCTGCCTGCGGGTCTTCCAGATTACCGGCGGCAACGATTACCACTTTCTGGCGAAGGCGTTCCAGCGCCTGTTGCTGAACTTCACGTGGTGGGTCAATCAGATCGATGCCAATGGCGACAACGTCTTTTCAGGCGGCTTCCTCGGGCTGGACAACATCGGAGTTTTCGATCGGACCAAAGGACTGCCGGCCGGAGCACAGCTGGAACAGGCCGACGGAACGGCGTGGATGGCGTTCTACTGCGGAATCATGCTGACGATCGCCCTCGAACTGGCCCGCAACGATGAAGCCTATTCCGAGATGGCTTCGAAATTCCTCGACCATTTCGTGCGAATCACAGATGCCATCAACTGCCTCGACGGAACGGGACTCTGGGACGAGGACGATGCCTTTTATTTCGATCATCTTCGAATGGATGGGAAATCGATCCCACTGAAGGTGCGGTCTCTCGTCGGATTGCTGCCGCTGATTGCTGTCGTCATCCTCGACGAGGAGTTGATCGACCGTCTCCCTTCATTCCGGCGAAAACTCGACTGGTTCATTAAGTTCAGGCACGATCTGGTCAAGCACATTACGTTTGCCGAACCGGACTCGAACAGCAATCGCATGCTGCTGTCGATTCCGTCAAAGAAGCGTCTGAAGCGAGTCGCGGCTGTGCTGCTTGATGAAACAGAGTTCCTGTCCGACTACGGCATCCGGTCGTTGTCCCGCAAACATGAGAAGGAGCCGTTTGAACTGACCGTTCAGGGGGTCACTCATCAGGTGGCCTACGTCCCGGGCGAGTCGGACAGTTGGATGTTCGGCGGCAATTCGAACTGGCGGGGGCCGATCTGGTTCCCGATCAACTTCATGTTGATTGAGGCACTTCGGCACTATCACGAGTTCTACGATAAGGAACTGACTGTCGAATGTCCGACCGGTTCCGGCAACTGGATCACGCTCGATGAAGCGGCAGACGAACTAATGTGTCGTTTGTCGAGGCTCTTTCTGCCACGGGCCTCAGACGGTCAGCGACCGTCGATGGCGGAGTCGACCAAGGATATCGATCCGGCTCTGTGGCAGCAGTATGTGCTGTTTCACGAGTATTTTCACGGTGACACCGGCGAGGGACTTGGGGCCTCGCATCAGACTGGATGGACGGCCCTCATTACCACGTGTCTCGATATGCTGAGCCAGAACCGAGCTCAAAAGGAAGCGGCAGTCGAAATGTCTGCATCGACCTGACGTGGCACCGGGCGTTACGCGTTTGTGGCGATTGCCGTCCGCTGTTCCTGCCGATCTGCCGCAATCCAGGGTTCCCACTGATCGCGGAGTCGTTGGAATGGCAGTTCGATGCAGGAATAGGAGCCGAAGGCGAGCAGAACGGTGAAGCCGACACCGGCAAAGACTTCGAGTGTCAGCGACCCTGTTCCAAGCATGCGACCAGCAGCCAGGCCCCAGGCGTGGTACAGGTACATCGAATACGACAGGACGCCGAGAAAGCGAATCGGCTTCCAGTCGAGCCATTTCCAGCAGGACCGGTTCGAGAGCATGACGAGCTGAATCATAATCAGGCCCATCAGCAGAGATTCGACGCTGAATCCGACGCTGTAGTGAAACGTCTCGGGCCATGTGTGCACGCTTACCAGAATGCCAAACGTCAGAACCGGAGCGAGTACATGGCCGCTGAGTCGTCTCAGGATCGCTTCGAGCCGTGAACTTTGCACCAGTAAACCGAGCAGGCAGCCAATGGCGATACTGTCGATCCGAGTGTCGAAGGCGTTGTAGAGCCAGGCGACTTCGGCTCTGTGCGTCAGGCAGAGCCACGAGCGCCAACTGCAGACGATCAGGATCGTGATCGCTAGGAACGCCATCAACGTTCTGCGACTGCGATGCATGCAGGCGACAAACACGACTGGCCAGACCAGATAGAATTGCTCTTCGACCGCCAGCGACCAGAAGAAGGAGAAGCCCGTCGGTGGATGATCAAAGAAGGCGTTGTAGTAATTGGCGGTGTAGGTAAACGCTGAAAGTGCGTGGGCGTAGTCGACGGGAAGACTGAGCAATTGCTTGGCGAAGATTGTGAACAGCAAACAGCAATAGCAGGCAGGCACGATCCGCATGGTTCGCCGGAAATAGAATCTCCGGAACGAGATCTCGCCGTATCGGTCCCACTGACGCGTCAACAGAGTCGCGAACAGAAATCCGCTCAGGACGAAGAAGTAGGTAACGCCATCGCCTCCATAATGCTGCAGTCCTCCGTGATCGAATATGACGAGCAAGACCGCGATGAACCGGAGGCCATCCAGAGCGGGTAAATGTCCCTGACGAAAGACGCTGGTGCTGGCGGGGAAAACCTCAGACTGGGGCGGGTTTTGTGTCACAATCTTGTTCGCACGAGAGGAACTGAATCGAATGAATCGATTTTCAGCATGCGCGCGGGGAGATGGCTGGCACTACAGCAAAGGTTCGTGTGGATAAAACCGATCGGAAATGTTGCGAAAAGGCAACAGTCCGTACCAGTCGTAGGGATATTGCAGGCAGGTTTTCGGAGCGAAACGCGCATGAAAAATGCAGAGGCGAGTGTTCGCCTCTGCTTTCGTGACAGCGCTGAAATGTGTCAGCTCAGTCGATTACTTCTTCAGATCTTTGACCTGATTGCGGAACTCATCGCCCTGGAGCTCATCATAGTCCGGGCTCGTTACCTTCGGAGCGGCTTTGAGTTGTTCGGCGGTCATGTTCGTCGACACCTCAAAGGCGTTGTCTTCGTTCAGGCGAAGCTGCAGAGCTTCGAACGGAACGGCAACGTAATTCTGGCCAACTCCCAGAGTTCCACCAAAACCAATGACGGCGAACTTCACTTTGTGATCGGCCGTATCGACAACGAGTGTCTCGATCTGACCTTCTTCTTTTTCAGTCGGCGTGTTCAGCCACACGTCACTCAGGTTCGAGTGCAGAACAAGGCTACCTGCCCGACGTGCCGGTGCGTTGTCTTCCGATTTTGCACTGAAGTAGCTGCGGTTCCGGGCAATCCATGCGCTGTCGAACAGTTCGGCATGGTTCTCCTTCTCCAGCTTCGGTGCTTCCGACAGTTTCTCCTGAGTCATGGAGATGGTCATGACACATTCCCGCTCGCCGTCTTCGGTCGTGCATTCACACTGAAGCGACTCAACAGGAATCGCGACCTGGCTCTCGCCCAGTCCGGCCAGTCCACCGACGCCGGCGATCACATACTGCACTTCTCCCTGGCGATTCATCACCAGGTCATCCACGTTGGCAATCTGTTCGTCGTTGGCATTGTGGATCCCAGCACCGACAATCTGCGAAGTCGGAATCAACTGCTGGGTGCTTTTGCCAGCAGCGGCTGGCTGCTCGGCCTGAGCGGAACTCATCAGCCCAAAGACCGCCATCATTGCAATGCCCGCTGCTACACTTGTTACTCTCTTCATCATAGTCTCCTTCTGTCCGGGTAGAGTGTGTACGAACGCTGAAGAAAACTGAGATGCACGTACCATGCCAAGCACGTTAATCGAGGAGGTCGATGTCGACATCCCCTAATCGGTAGAGTCTGCCTGCAAAGCTGTGAGGAGCGCAGTCCAGGGAAAACGCAGCCAGCGTTTCCAAACTGTCCTGTCGGAAAGCAGCGCGACCCGAAATCGATCAGGGTCTTCGTGCAGTAGCGGCGAGCAATCAGGATCCGAATGCAGAGAACCGGGATCAGGTTCCGCGGACCATTCGCCGACGGCGGCGATTTCGGCGATAGCGGTGCAGGAAGTAGTCGCCGTCCTCGGCTTCGGCAAAGAAGCTACCGGAAAGCAGTTTGTAGAAGAAGAGCAAGGTGAAGGCCCCGGCGGTTGAGACCACCGATCCCACGATCGAGACCGGAGAGATCACCAGTCCATCCCAGAAAAAGGCGAGAACGCCGCAACCGATCACGCTGCCGCCGATGCCCATGATCATGGTCGAAACCGCACCGCCCGGATCGCGACCCGGCATTACCGCTTTGGCGGCCAGACCGACCAGGGTTCCGAAGCCGACCCAGAGCAGCATCTCGTTGGCGGCCTGTTCAGCGATAGTCATGATCTGGTCTTGTGTCATCTCGGCACCCCCTGATCGGCGTCGTTGAACGCGTCCCGCCCGTGGAATCTTTCTCTCTGGACATGGAGTCCATCAGCTCACGCCGATAAAATGCGTGAACCTGGCATTCTCAATAAGCCAGCGCAAGTTTGCGTTGTGCAGCTGCATCGAAGGAGCCGCGAGCCTGCGGACCTGTCGTTAAGATCGGTCAGTTTCAACGCGAACTTTGTTGAAATTCCATTCACTGCCGCGTATTATACGCGTGTATATATCGGGGTTTTCCCTTAATCCATACACAAAGGACTGGTTCATGGCCAAAGCACGCTCACGGAATAACTCTTCGTCATCGTCCTCCGAAAATGGCAGTTCCGGCAAGGTTCTCGACAATGCTCTGGGGCAGATCGAGAAGGCGTTCGGAAAAGGTTCGATCATGCGGCTTTCCGAGAACGCCGTGGACGACGTCAAAGGGATCCCGACCGGATCAATCTCGCTCGATCTGGCACTTGGCGGTAAGGGCTATCCCCGCGGACGAATCATCGAGCTGTTCGGTCCGGAATCGAGTGGTAAAACGACTCTGGCCCTGCATGCGATTGCGAGTGCCCAGAAACAGGGAGGCGTGGCGGCCTTCGTCGACGCCGAACACGCCCTCGATCCGTCCTGGGCGAAGCGTCTGGGCGTCAATCTGGAGGATCTGCTGGTCAGTCAGCCCTCCTACGGAGAAGAAGGTCTGCAGATCGCCGAGATGCTGATCAAATCAAACGCGGTCGACATCATTGTCGTCGACTCGGTTGCTGCTCTGGTGCCGAAGGCCGAACTCGACGGCGAGATCGGCGATACGCATGTCGGTCTGCAGGCTCGAATGATGAGTCAAGCAATGCGAAAGCTGACCGGGGCGATTGCCAAAGCCAAAACGACGGTGGTCTTCATCAACCAGATTCGTGAGAAGATTGGCGTCATGTTCGGCAGTCCGGAAACGACCCCGGGTGGACGCGCCCTGAAGTTCTATTGCTCCTGCCGTGTCGACGTGCGAAAGATCAGCACGCTGAAGGAAGGCGATGAAACGACGGGAATTCGTATGAAAGCCAAGATCGTAAAGAACAAGGTCGCCCCTCCCTTCCGCGTTGCCGAGTTCGATATGCTCAATACCTGCGGTATCAGCTACGAAGCCGATCTTCTCGATCTTGCCGTCGGCGAACGCATTGTGGAGCGATCCGGCAGCTGGTTCAGTTACGGTTCAACCCGGCTTGGTCAAGGGCGTGAAAAGGCCCGACAGTTCCTTGTCGAGAACCCGGATGCGACAGCCGAGATTCGCGTGAAAGTTCTCGAGAAAAAAGGATTCGAAGGCGTCGCAGTCACCGGATCGGAGGAGCTGGAAACGGCGGAAGCAGAAGAATAGCGAAATCGGGGCGATTCTCCGGATCTGCGGAATTGTCCGAGTCAAACACAGTCCGTCTGTGTTTAAAGACCAGGTGGAGTTGTCCCTACGGTCCTTTCGTCTTTTGCAGGAGTCCTCATGCTCAGTCGTCCCGGTCGCTATCGAAGAAGCCTTGCTGTTGCCTCTCTTGGGGTGTTGAGTGTTTCTCTGCTGTTCGCCCAGTCGGACAATTCACGCCGTCCGAGGAATCGTCCTTCGTTGGAGGAACTTGATCGCAATCAGGACGGGCAACTGCAACTGGACGAGATTCCCGGGCAGATGCGCCCAATTTTCAGGCGGGCGGATACAAACAAGGACGGTGTCGTGACTCGAAGGGAGATACAGGCGACGCGTCAGTCTGCCCTCCAGAACGGACAACGACGACCGAATTCGAAATTCGATGAGTTTCGAAACGTGGCGTACGTTGAGGAAGGCCACGAACGGCAGGCGCTGGATGTTTACGTGCCCAAAGGGATCCAGGGGAAGGCTCCGGTTGTCGTCTGGATCCACGGCGGCGGCTGGCAGAACGGGAGTAAAGACCGCTGCCCGATCCTGTATCTGCTCGACCAGGGATACGTCGTGGCCAGCATCAACTACCGTCTCAGTGGTCATGCGGTGTTCCCTGCTCAGATGCATGACTGCAAGGCAGCTATTCGTTTTCTAAAAGCGAATGCCGACAAATATCACATCGATTCGAATCGGGTCGGCGTCTGGGGGTCATCGGCTGGAGGACATCTGGTCGCCCTGCTGGGGACAACCGGCGATGCTCCCGAGACCGAGGGAGATCTGGGCGTAACTGCCGGCGACGGCTCTGTTCAGGCCGTCTGCGATTTCTACGGGCCGACCGATTTTCTGGCGATGGACCATGGCGAAGTGAAGTCGAAGCTCCGGCACGACGCCCCGGGGTCTCCTGAAGCGCGGCTATTGGGGGGCGTTCCTTCCCAGTCGATCGAGCAAGCGAAAGCCGCCTCGCCACTTACGTACATTTCTTCGAGCGATCCCCCCTTCCTCATTTACCACGGCGACAAGGATCCTGTCGTGCCTGTCGAGCAGAGCGAAGTGCTGGAAGAGCAGCTTGAAAAAGCGGGCGTCGAAGTTGAGATGATCACGGTCGAAGGAGGAGAACATGGCCCCTTCCACACGTCGGAGATTCAGAAGGACGTGCTGGAATTTTTCAACGACGTTCTCAAGAGCGAGTAAGAGGCATTGCTGCGGTCCCCATAGAAAAAGCTCCGTGGAAGAATGACACTTCCACGGAGCTTTTTGTGTTCAGCTTCGATCGGTCCGCTTACTATTCGCGGCCAACGCGGGAAGGAACGGCCGTCTCGGCGGCTGGTGTTCCCGACTCATTTTCCCGAGCTTTGGCCGTAGCCAGTGCGACGAGGTTCTGAGCAGCCAGCAGGTGTCCGTTGCTGAAGACGCGACGGGGACCGGCCGGACCATAGTTGTTTTCCGTCTTGCTGGCCAGTTGACGCCAGCTCATTCCGCTGCTGATGTTCCAGGCTGCGGCCTGAGCCACGTCCTTATTCACCCGTCCGGTGCCGATCAGGGCGAGCAGGTGATGCAGCGATTCATCATCGGAGAATTCTTCTGGCTTGACGAGCTTATAGTTAGCGCGGGGAGTCGGCTCTTTTTTGCCGTGCTCCAGGCAAACCGTGTTCAGAGGAACGGCGATCATCTTCTGCGGCGGAATGGAGAAGAATCCCCCTCCACCACCACCGGCGTCGAATCCTCCACCAAAACCGGTCTGTCCACCACCGCCGACAGCCTGCTGTCCACCCCCGCCACCACCATCACCGCCGAGACCGCCACCGAGGCCATCATCGAACTGAGCGAGAATCTGCACGCCGACCAGGGCGGGAGGCATCTGAACCGAAATCGGCTTGTCCGTCTTGTTCTCCAGGAACAGTGTTCCGTCCTTGGAGTCCTTCATAATCATCGTGTAGGCGATGGTTTCTTCTTCGATCCCGGCGAAGAGTTCGACTTTTTCGGCACCTGGATCGTAAGAAAGCTTTCGGATTGGCTGCTGACTCAGCTTGCCAGCCTGCGCGAAGGACAGGGCCCCGAACGCGACGCAGAGCGCGGCTGCCAGAGAGAAACGGGATTTCATTGAATTCAGCAACATCATGAGAAAAACCTCGCGGTATCGGGAACCAGCGGGACTGACATCGTCGCGATGACCACGTCCGCGGAGATTGAAGGCAGACGTACAGCGGGAAGTTCTTGCGCGACCCTTCCCTAATGCTATCGTGCATTCTTCAGTGCATACAATGAAAAGTTTTTCCCGATTTCGGTTTTGCCGGAAACTTTTGAGCGTCGCTGCGGAATGTAACAGCAGAACCCGGAACCTCTTCCAGACTCAGCGAACTTTTGTGGTTTCGTTCGCTCGACTGGCCAAATGCCCACAACGATCACGCAGCCGGCCACAAAGTTTACCTGACCGGACCGGACTGCCGGTCCGGTTGGTTGGAATGCATCGATTTCCTTGATTCGCCTGCGTTTCTGGACGATACCGAATGCTGGGACGGTGCCGCCTGTTTCTCTTGGGAAGACGGCACCTGATGAGGGAAAACGGGGCTGAATCGACGGATTTGATGCTCTGATACCGGCTTCTGCAGCGAGACCTTCGCCGGAAGCTCTGCGCAGTGAATCTATTTCGGCTGCCTCAAGTTACGACTACGGGACGAAGTTGGGCCAAATGTTTCTCAGGTTTCCTAAACCAGATTTTTTCGTCAGACGCATCGTTGCGATGATTGTCATGGGGGGGCTGACGTTCTCGATCGGCTGTCAGCATTCCCGGATGACCATCGGCGAAATTGACGAGACCCCCGGAACCTCGGTTGCGGAATACGAAGACTTCTCGCTCAGTTATGAAACCGATACGGCTCCCCGCGCAAAGTCTCTGATTCCCAGTCCCATTCGGACGGTGTCCGGTTCGCTGATTGACGGGAAGCCAGCCGATGACGACCGTTTTGCCGAAGAACGCTGGTCCCGGGCTCGCTTTCAGCTGATTTATCCTCATCCCAGTGGCGACATGGAAAAAGGACTGGCCCGCCTGATCATCACGCGGCATTCTCCCAGTGCCGCCAAAGAGGACGAGATGGCCTTTCCGCTGCAGCGACATGTGAAAGGCCTGCTCAAGTCGGCCCGTGATACTCCGGGACGTCTGCTTGGATTTGACGACAGTCGAACCCAGCCCGTCTCACACGGCGAGGAAATCTGGGAACTCGATCTTCCGAAAGAGGAAATCGATATTCTGCTCGCCGAGTTGTCTCACCGTGGCTTCTTCCAGAAGCAGGAACGTCCTCGCGGCGAAGCCCTCGTGCACGTTGAGATCGACAATGATCGAGTCTCGAAACGGTGGACGAACGAGCCGCGTCTCGAAGAGCTGATGCTTCAGGTCTACAACGAAGGCCGGCTGTCGGCTTTCGGTCGCAAGGCTCCCGACACGCTTCTGTCGAAAAACAGCCGCTCGGCGGATCCCTTCCCGAGGCCGGTGGTTGGACGTTCGAAGTCCTGACGGGATCAGATTTCGCGGAAATGCCGAGGCCACCAGCAACGTGAGCTGGGGCTCTTGCCGGCCTTCCAGTGCTCGTGTGTTGTTACCCAGTCGGGCAATGTGCCCTACTGCTCCGGCATCTCGGCTGCAATTTCATTCCAGCGTTCAAGCATTCTCCGGAGCCGTTCGGGTTCGCGATGAGCAAGGTCGTGCGTTTCTGACGCATCATTGCTCAGGTTGAACAGTTCCCACTTCGGTTCGTTCTGCTTCCGACTGTTATTCACCAGCTTCCAGTCGCCGATCCGCAGGGCCGATTTCTGTCGCTGTCGCCAGAACAGTTCTTCGTGGGGCGGACCGTCTCTCTGATCCGTAAGATAAGGAAGCAGATTCACGCCATCGGTCTCTTCGGCCCGGATTTGTTCGCCAGCCGCGGCGAGAATTGTCGGAACAAGATCGACTGACGAAACAGCCTGGTTGTACTCGACATTGGCCGGGAGATGATCGTTCCACTGCATGAGGAACGGGACGCGAATGCCCCCTTCGTACATATCCCCCTTCTCTCCACGAAACGGGGCGTTGCTCGAGGTCAACTCCCGCGTCGGGCCTCCGTTATCACTCAGGAAGATGACGAGAGTGTCGTCTTCGAGGTTCTTCTGTGCGAGGCTCTCGAGGATGCCCGCCACGCTGTCGTCCATGTTGGCCAGCATGGCTGCGAAGATACGGCGGTGGATGTCATCGATGTGACTGAACTTCTCCATGTAGGAATCCGCACCCTGCAGCGGACTGTGCACCGCGTTGTAAGCCACGTAGAGGAAAAAGGGCTGATCACTCGCCCGATCAATGAAATCACGAGCTTCCCGCGTGATCGCATCGGTCAGATATTCGGATTCCTCGACCGGCTGACTGCTCCGCAGGATCGGATTGTTGGCATCGTAGGCCGGTTCGGCGTGCCGCATATGAGTGGTATAGGTCGTCGAGCCGATCGTGACTCGCCCCTGTTGCCCGTCTGGCAGGCGTTTGACCCGCAGCATCGTGGTCACGCCGTCAAAAGGGGGCGGCACATAGTAGTGCCCTTCATGCAGGAAACCGAAGAAGTCTTCAAACCCACGTCGCTGCGGATGATATCGGGCCGTTCCACCCAGGTGCCATTTCCCGATGAGTGCGGTTCGATAACCAGCGTCTTTCAACCGCGTGGCCAGCGTTGTCTCGCTGACGGGCAGGCCGATGTCGGGATCTTCGTTGGCCGCTCCTGTCGGGTTTTTCTCGTAGCCGAATCGGGACTGGTAACGGCCGGTCATCAAAGCCGCCCGGGACGGACTGCAATAAGCAGCCGTTACATATCCTGCGGTCAGGCAGACGCCGTTCCTGCGGATCGACTCGATGCCCGGCGTGGGCAGATCGGACTCATTTCGCCAGGCCGATTCAGCATATCCGAGGTCATCGGCCAGAAAGATGAGGATGTTCGGTCGTCGCTCCGCCGCCGGAAGATCCGCCTCGCTAGAAAAGAGAGTTGCCAGGCAACAAAAGATCGTGAGATACCGCATCAGACTTTCCTGATCACACTGTGACTATTTTCTGACCCGACGACGATTTTCAAACTTGATCTGCGTCAGCCCCTTTGGTTGCTCGGCGGCGGCGTGAACACGCTCGTGCAGTTCTTCGGCCAGTCGATTGACGAGGTCGCGTGAAGCTTCGTCGTTCGCGAGGTTCTTCAGTTCGTCCGGATCGGCCTGGTGATCGTAAAGCTCCCTGCCCTGTTCTCCGTTCTCACCCCATTCGGTGTATCGATAACGAGCCGTCCGCAGGCTGTATCCGGTCCCGAACTGGCTGAGCGCAGAAGAGGGTTTCTCGCTGGCGGTGTCTTTCAGGATTCCAGCAAGACTGTCGCCCTGCACGGTCCCGGGAGCTTTGAGTCCGCAGAGCTCCGCCAGGGTGGGATAGAAGTCGACCATCTCGACGGGTTCTTTGGCCACGCCGCCACGATCTTCAACGCCGGGACCAGCAATAACGAGCGGGACACGGGTCGCGTTCTCGAACAGCGTCGACTTCTGCCAGTGCCCATGTTCGCCCATGTGATATCCATGATCAGACGTGAAAACCACAACCGTGTTCTCGTCGAGTCCGGTTTCTTCGAGGGCGTCGAGAATGCGACCAATCTGGGCGTCGGCAAAGGTAATCGTGGCGTGATAGGCCTGAATCGCCTGTCGGGCCAGATCGTCTTCCAGATCGATCTGGTGTTTTTTGGCCCGAACAGATTTCGCGGCTGGCGGCGGAATCGTGTCGAGATAGCCGGCGGGCACCTTCGGAACCTCGATTTTGTCGGCCGGATACTTCCGAAAGTAGTCGTGAGGAGCCACGTACGGAGTGTGGGGCCGGTACAGGCCGACCGCCATAAAGAAGTTCTCCTGCGACTTCCCATAGCCTTTCAGCCGTTCGATCGCTTCATCCGCAGCAATACCATCGGTCTGTTCACGGTCGGTTCCATCGGCGGACAGCCAGCTGAGCGTTCCGCCGTAACTGCCCGGGACGAGACTGAAGATTTTGTCCTGCTCGATGACATCGCGACCGCGGGGGTTGACTGTGATGTCCCATGAGTACGGATCGTCATGACCACTCGTCCCGATATGCAGAGGAACGTTGTAGTGATAGATCTTGCCGATTCGCGTCGCAATGTACCCCGCGTCCCGGAACATCTGAGACATTGTTCTCACGTTCGGCAGGTGTTCCCGAATGTAGAGGGCGTTTCGCTTCACCAGAGTCTGATCGGGATACAGGCTCGTCATAAACGAAGCCCGGCTCGGCCCACATAGGGGAAATTGACAGTAAGCCCGATCGAACCGTACTCCCTGCTCCGCCAGACGATCGATGTTCGGTGATTCGATTCGTTCATCGCCGTAGCAACCCAGATCGCAGTTCAGGTCGTCGCAGATAATGAACAGAACATTGGGCCGAGATTCTTCAGCAGCGGTTGCCGCAGGCTGGGACGCTGCGAGGAGCAGCAAAATGAAAGCAGTCGGTCGGCGAAACATGCGGGAATTCCTCGGCACTTGTGGTGACTTCGCTTGGAATGAAGCCAGCATCAGCTTCTGCGATGAACGCAGGTATAAATGATCGCTGATGGGAAAACAAGTCGCTCGGAGGAGAGCATGCCAGTGAACTGAAGAGCAGGTCAGACATCGGGCGAATGGCCCGGCGTTAGCAGGCCGTGTGTCTGACGTTCACCGAAGCAGAGCAAAACAAAGTGCCCAGAAGAGGATTCGAACCTCCACGGGGTATTAACCCCACCAGGCCCTCAACCTGGCGCGTCTGCCAATTCCGCCATCTGGGCAGGCACTTTGGACAGGCGAACTGTATCGCGGACCGGGCATCGAATCAACTCTGGACGCCCAAACTTCAGGCCGACATTCGGTAATCGAATCCTGATTTTGTCGATCCGGCAAGAAACTCCCAACAGAACGCCTTCAAATACGTATGATTAAGTGACACTACACGACAGGAAATGTTCACAGGTATGACTGAATCTGAAACAGAAATTCTGCTCGACGACCGGACATCTTCGGTCAGCGATGCCCGTCTTGTCGAAGACGTACGTCGCGGCGATCAGGGTTCGTTCCGTTTGCTCGTTGAACGCTACGAAAGTCGCCTGTATCGCGTGATTTATCGGTTTGTCCGTGATGACACGCTTGCTGAGGATCTCGCGCAGGAAGCGTTCATTCGAGCTTACGAAAATCTCGAGCAGTTCGACCTGTCCCGTCGGTTTGGCCCGTGGCTCTTCCGGATTGGCGTCAATCTGACTTTGGATTTTCTGCGAAAGCGAAAACGTCGCGGCTGGACCTCGCTGTTCAGTGAAGTGAATCCCGAGCAGCCCCTGAATCCCGGCACAAGTGACCCCCGGGACAATCTCGATATCAGTGAAGAGGTCAGTCGCGTCATGCAGGAGCTTCCCGAGAAATACCGCTCGGTGCTCGTGCTTCGCGATCTGGAGAATTTTTCGACGGCAGAAATCGCGGCCATCATCGGTCGCAAGGAAGCCACAATCCGCTGGCGTCTGGCCGAAGCTCGCAACCGCTTCAAGGTGGCATGGAGCAAGCGGATGGGGGATCCGGCTCACGGATCCGATCAGGATACCCAGGATGAGTCAGACTCTGAATAAATTCATGAGCTGGCCCCAAGGAACAGTTAACGTATCAGGTGCGATTATGAGTTGTCATTGCGTTGAAAATCGGCAGCAGCTGGCCTCCCTGGCCGGCCGGGATGCTGTGGTGGAGTTGCCCGAACATCTCCGTCGCAGCGTATCCAGCTGTCCGCAGTGTCGCGAGTATTATCGAGGTCTTTGCCAGTCGATGGCGGCAATCAATCATGTGCATGAGGAGGACGTTCCTCAGCTCCGTTGCTCGCTCTGGAACTCGCTGTCGAAGCGATTGCCTGAGAAGCGGGTGCGCTCCAGCACGATGCAGGACTTCAAACGCCATCTGGTCCCGGTCTTCTCAATGACGGCAGCCTGCCTGGCCCTGGCGATCGTCTTCCTCGACAGTCGTCCTTCCGGCAATCGGATCTATCAGACGACTCGTGCCCGTGGCACGCAGGGAATGATGCTCCCGTTGATGCCGGTCCAGCAGTCCGCTCATTCGGAGTTCAATGGCGGCGTCTCGCTGATCGATGGCACGACGCTGGCCAACCCGTCTTGGGAAGAAACGTCCTCGTCCTTTACACGAGCCGAGGAACTGGAGCGGGAAGAGTTTCGCGATATGATGAAGCAGGATATGCTTCGCTTTCACGAGCAGTTTAAGTCACTGCGTCCGTAAGCATCGTCGACTTGTCACGGAACTCCTGAAATGCCGCTTTTTGAATATCGTTGTCCCGGCTGTGAGTCGGAATTCGAACTCTTGGTCAGGACGCCGCGCGATGCGGAGTGTCCTGACTGTGGGGGCCGAAAACTGGAGAAGCTGCTGAGCGTTCCCACGGCTCGCGTGAATCAGTTTCCGGTTGCCGGAGCGTGCCCTCCGTCG
Organism: Planctomycetaceae bacterium; assembly: GCA_017795105.1. Lineage (GTDB taxonomy): Bacteria > Planctomycetota > Planctomycetia > Planctomycetales > Planctomycetaceae > Rubinisphaera. The sequence goes on along the minus strand of CP051247.1, from coordinate 691,820 downwards.
GACGCCCCGCCCTGCAATCCGCATTGCTGCCGCCTGCCGCAGTAGGTGAGCAGTGGCGGCCTTGGCTGCCTCTTGATTATTCGGAATCGTCATCGCCAGCAGGCTCGTCTGCTGGCGATTTTTCGTTTTCGACCAGCCAGCGCGAGGCGAAGGCTTCCAGTTCCTCGAGTCGAGCAGCCGGAATCGCGTCACTGCCATTCGTCTTCAGCCAGGCCAGATCGTCCCGGGCAATAGCCGTCTCCCGCTCACGAATGGCAATCAGGCAACGCAGATAGCGATGTTCGAGCTCATTGTCGGAATCGACAGTGACAAGCAGGTTCAAGTAGCGAAGCACACCCGGGTAATCCTGCTCCTGTTCGCAGATCCCCTGAAGATTGCGGATCATCCGGACAAGAATCTGCCGCTCGGATTGCGGTTCCAGATACTGATCGTTCCAGGGGAGCTGGTGCTCGCCTTCCACGCGACTGATGGCATCGATCAACCCGAGCCGTTCTCCGCGATCGAAGACATCAAATAGTTCACCCGGTTCATCGTCGATGAATTGTCGGACCACGAAATGGCCGGGCAGCCCAATCCCGCGAACGTCGAGCTCAAGCCGCTCCGCCATGCCGATATACAATGACGACAACGTGATCGGCAGCCCTTCACGATCGTCGATGACCTCACTGAGGTAGCTGTTCGATTTGTGATAGTAGTTGGTCCGACTGCCGTGGAAGCCACTCTCCTCGAACAGGTAGTGATCGAGCAGTTTCCGGCGTGCGACGGCGTCGTCTGTGGAATCGTCGGACAGCTCACGAACGTCATTGACCATCGATTCGACCGACTGAAGGTAGCTTTCGACATCGATCTCGGCGTTGTCGTAGCGTGCGAGCAGCAACCCGAGCGTAATGACATCGCTGTCCGTTTGTTCGAGCTCCGCCAGGATCTGTTCGGTCACTTCCATCTCGTGGTTTCGGCGACGAAGCTTCCGGAGCTCTTTGGCTCGCCGTTCAAGTTCTTCGGCCAGCAGTTCCAGTTCGCTCTGTACGCCTTCCGGCATCTCCCGGATCCGTCGCAGCGTCGTCGGATCGGTCAGTTGATCGGTCGCGGTTCCCTCGACCAGTTCCAGCAGCTCCCCACGCAGTTCAGGTTCAAGACCCGAGCTTTGCAGCGACTCGCCGACTTCAAAACTACGAAACTCCGCGGTGGTGTCTCGAAACTTCGCCAGACCAACGTGAATGTTATTTGCGGGAGTGCGATTCCGCATCTCGGCGACGAGTTCGTCGTTGCAAAAACAGCGAACGTGATAGTCGTCGACCGAGACCAGCAACTCGTTCCAGTCTCCCGGACGATACGCGGGGGTGGCGATTTCTTCGAGAATCTGCCAGTTGTAGACCGTCGGACCGGCGAAGCGGGTCAGCCGCAGTTTTCCTCCACTGGGATAGAACCCGAACTGGTGATCGCGGTCCTCGGCATCGAAAATCAATCCGGCTGCCCCGGCTTCGTCACCCAGCTTGACCATGACCCGCACTTCGTATTTCTCGATCGATGGCGGGTCGACCTGAGACAGGCACAGCGAACGCCCACCGAAACCAGACCCCGAGCCGGAGACAAGAATTCTTCCGGCCCGCTGCGTCCAACTGGCTCCCAGATATTCCTGCCAGTGTTTTGGATTGAGCCGGCCAATCGTGGTCCAGCGAGCGAGCGTGACCGGATTCGGCTTCTCAAGAATCGATTGCAGTTCCGCGATCGGCATCGCAAAGCCGATGCTGTTCGAGGAAGCACTCTTGTAAGTAATGACGCCGATGACTTCACCCAGCTGATTCAACAGCGGTCCCCCGCTGTTCCCGTGATCGATCGGCATTGAAACCTGAATCAGCTCGCGGCCGTTGATCTCTTCGGTTCCAGAAACGATTCCGGTCACCAGAGAGTTCCGGTAGCCCCGGGGGTGCCCGATCGCTGCCACGTCGTCCCCCTGATCGACCGTCTCGCCAAGGCGCACCGGCTTCAGCTTCCGTCCGTTTAGAGACTCTGGAACAATTTTCAGAATGGCCAGATCGGCTATTTCGTCGCTGGCGTAGATTGATTCAATGTCGTAGCTCTTCCCGTCTGCAAACTCGATCTCGATCGGTCGGGCTTCTCCAAGCACGTGACGATTTGTGGCGATCAAACCCTGCTCGTCGATCACGAAGCCGGTCCCCATACCGAGCTGCTCGCCGTTGCGATCCAAGTGCGTGATCGTCACGATCGAATCCCGATACTCTTCAGCGATCTCTTTGAACGACCGTCGCTCTTCCGTTGAAGTCGGTTCTCCTCGGGTGGGAGCACTCTCTTCAGCCGAAAGTTTTCCACCGGTGCTCACCAGCAGGCCAGCGGTAAGAATCAGAACGAATGAGCGATCGAGCAAAGGAAACGGTGACATGAGCAGTCCAGACTTCTGTAGTTCAGGAAGCACCTTACGAACGCTTTGAGCGAGTACCAGCATTTTCGGCAGCTCCCATGAAAAAAGCCAGCCCGGGGATCGGCTGGCTTGAGTACGTGTGTCCGCTCTCCGGCTTACTTCTTCAGTTCCCGTTCAATCGCGGCGATCACCTGATCGGAGTTAGGCTGCACCCCGGTGCGAAAGCGAGCTTTGACCTGCCCGTCTTTGCCAATCAGAAACTTCTCGAAGTTCCAGCGGATATCGCCCGCGTGGTCTTTGTTGGTCTCTTCCGAGGTCAGATGCTTATAGACCGGCGAAGCATTGTCGCCATTGACATCGATCTTGGAAAACATGTCGAAAGTCACGCCGTAGTTCGATGTGCAGAACTCCTGAATCTGAGCCGCGGTGCCCGGTTCCTGTTTCCCGAACTGGTTGCAGGGGAAGCCGAGGATGACAAGGCCTTTGTCGCCGTACATTTCGTGGAGTTGTTGCAGAGTCTCGTACTGCGGGGTTGCGCCACAGCGACTCGCAACATTGACGATCATCACGACCTTCCCCTTGTACTTGGAAAGATCAACTTTCTCGCCACTCAGTGAAGTCACTTCGTAGCTCAAAGGGCTCTCGGGGGCCTTGGCGGAAACCGAGGTCGCGGACAGAGCCGCAGAAAGAGCGGCGATCAGAACCAGGTTGTATTTCATCGATAACTTCCTTCCGGTCCAGACCGGGCGAATGGATTGGGGACTCACGCTGAGCAGAGAGCGCCATCTCAACGCGTCTCTGCTGTTTCGATGTTCGATTCTAGTCGTGGCGTCGAGTGGGACAACCTGCGAATCAGTTTGCCGATGCCTGCTGTGCTCCGGCCATCTGCTTTTCGACGCGCTGCTGATGGGCTTTCAGAGCGGCAACAAGCGTTTCTGTCTCTTTGGCTGCAGCAGCCAGTTCGGCCTGCTTTTTCTTCTCTGCATCGGTTGCCGGGGCGGCCTTTTCCATCTCCGCAAGCTGCTTCTTCAGAGCGGGGAGACTCTGATTCAACTTGGCGATACTGGCGTTCGCGGTGTTCAAGGACTGTTCAGCAGCTTTCACGGCAGCTGTCTGCTCGCCGGCTGCTTTCTGGGCAGCCGCGAGAGCCGTCGCATTTTCCTGCTGACCTTTCTGAGTGGCCTGGACTTTGGCAGTCGCGGCCTGATGGGCCTGCGTCGCGGCTGCTACGGCCTGGGAAGCAGACTCAGCGACTTTCTGAGCTTCCGCCAGAGCCGCTTTCGCCTGAGCCAGCGGATCCTTGGCCGCTTCGCCCTGCTTTTCCAGCTCCTGGATCTGAGCGTTCAGCTCGGCAACCTTCTTGTCGGCAGCTTGTTTGGAGGCTGTCGCCTTGTCCAGAGCGTCCTTCTTCGCAGCGACGTCTTTCTGGTGAGCAGTCAGATCCTTCGCAAGCTGATCCCGGACGCCAGTGAGTTTGGTGACCTCGCCGTTGGCTTTCGACAATGCGGTTTTGGCTGCGTCGACCTTCGATTGAGCGGCGGCTTTCTGCTCGTTGGCAGTCTTCAGGGCCGCTTCCTGCCCAGCGATTTCTTTCTTCTTGCCGTCGACGGCCTGAGCGCGGCCGGCGATCTTTGCATTCAGGGCGGCGAGTTCTTTTGTCACCGCTTCCTTTTTATTCGTTTGTTCTGCGAGAGTCTTGTTGACGCTTGAAAGCTGCTGAGGAAGATCAGCCGGGTTCGGAGCCAGAGTGAAGAGCTGCGTTCCTGTCGTCGCATCCCAGACGCGAACTTCGCCGGTCCAGTCGCCGCCGAGAGTTCGCTTAGTCTCGGCGTCATAGGCAACTTCAAGGCCCAGATCCTTCAGGTCACCGAACGACTTGATCTCCTTGCCATCGAGTTGCCACAACTTCACCTTCCGATCGCGACCGATCGAAATGATGTTTCCTTCCCGGGTGAAGTCCATGGCGGAGACTCCGCCCCCATGGGCGTTCCAGCGTTTCACTTCCTTACCGTCGTTGAGTTCCCACAGGCGAATCGTGCCGTCTTCGCTACAGCTTCCCAGCATGTTGGAATCGGGACGCCAGGAGACATCGGTAATAGGCCCGGAATGACCTTTCAAGCTAAGGTATTCATTGCCGGTCAGCGATTCCCACAACTGCATTCCGTTGCTGCGATCGGCTGTCGCCAGCAGAACGCCGTCCGGAGAGAATTCCACGGCGAGCACCCAGTCGGTGTGCTTCTTCTTCTCATACAGCAATTCGCCGGTCTGCACCGAATGGACTCGGATCAGTCGTTTAGGGCCGGAGAGTGCGACCATGGCGTGATCGGAACTGATGTCGGCTGCCAGAACGGAATCGTACTCATTTCCGACTTCCGCAACTCGATTTCCGGTTTTGACATCGAAGATGATCACTTTCCCCGACGCGCCGCCGCGACCACCGCCAGCCATCAGCAGCTGACCGTTGCGGCTGAACTTCAGAATCTGTGGCACCCCTTCCGGGAACGGCAGCACACCAGCGAGCAGCCCGGTGCTGGTGTCGTACAGAACGATCTGTTCGAAACCGGAGACGGCAGCCAGTGGAGCCCAGGGGCTTGTTGCCAGAGCCGTGATGCTGTTGGCGTGGCCATAAACATGCACCGGGTCAAGAGTCAGCGACTCCGCCGGCATGACGGGTGCGTCTGCTGGACGTTCGGTCGAAATTTCGATCTTGGCCAGCTCGTTCTTTTTCTTAACGACCTTACTGCCTTTGTTTTCCAGGGCACCCATGTCGATCCAGTCACGGACGAGCGCCAGCTCAGCTTCAGGCATCTTCGGCTGGTTCGGCGGCATCACCGGTTCGGACTCGTGCGTAATCACCATGTAGAGATACGACGAAGAGGCATCACCTCGCTCGATGACATCGCCCGAGCCACCCCCCTGCATCATGCCGACATAGGTATCGAGGACGAGCCCCCCCTTCTGGTCGTTGCCGTTGTGGCAGGAGCCGCAACGCTGACGAAAAATCGGGAGAATGTCGTCATCGTAAGTGATCTTCTTTTCCGGTTCCTTTTCTTCGTCCGCAGCGTGGACTTCTGAAAAACCGAAACCGAGACCACAAAGAGCGGTCAGCACGAGGAGATGCTTCATCGGACGATCAAGGCCTTGTGGGGAGGCGAGGAATTTCATGAGGACGTTCCGAGAATGTGCTCGAAAGAGAGCATTGGGTTGGAGAGATTCAGACCACGTTTGCATCAGTCGCGAAGGCTTTCCCAGTCGCAGTACCCGCAAACAGCAGTCGGCAATGCGAATCGCAGATCAGATACTAAGGGCCGGTCGGAGCGGCTTGTCGTAATAGAGCGGATCGCTCTACCGCAGGTCCGCATAGGATCGAGTGTTCGCCTGAATCGCGGCAACTCGTGCGGACGGAACGGCTACACAATTAAGTTAACGGCACTATGAAATCGAATCCGTCGGTCGGACCGGCAATCTGGTCCGACCGACGGGATCAGAATCAATGGTTAAACAGGAACTCACGGCTATTCAGGAGAGCCCAGAACACATCTTCACAGGCCTGCTGATACCCCTTCTCATCCGCGAACAGCGGGCGAAGCTTGGTCAGTTCCGATTCGATCGGCTTGCGGGACAGACACCGGATGTAAAGCTCGGTGATGACCTCGTCGGCCGGTGTCTTGTTCTGCACGAATGTCTTGATGACATCGCCGCTCTTAATCTTGTTGTTCACGGTGTCACCGTTCAACAGGTGCAGAGCCTGTGACAGCGACGGTTCCATCTTCACTTCGCAGGAGCAGACCGTTTCGCGGGTCGCCCGGCCGAAGGTCGTCAGGAAGTAGTTGGAGGTCGAACCATCGGCGATCTGTGTAGCACGGGAACCGAGCGGCAGACCGCGGAACTTGTCCTTCGTATTCGTCACCTGACTGATAATGTCGAGGGCCGATTCGGCTTTGATACGACGCGTGTTCTGATGAGCGAAGTTCTTCTCATCGGTCGCGTTCGACTCATTACGTTGCGTAGAACGCTGGTAAGTCTTCGAGTTGCAGATCTCGCGAATCAGCTTTCGATAGTCGTAGCCGGATTCTGTGAATCGGCTGGCCATTTCCTTCAGCAGTGCCGGATTCGACGGCGGGTTGCTGACACGGATGTCATCAACCGGATCGATGATGCCGATGCCGAAGAAATGATGCCAGATTCGGTTGGCGAAGTTCTCAGCGAAGAACGGATTGTCGGGGGAAGCCAGCCATTCGGCCATGATTTCACGGCGATCCTCGCCCCCTTTGATCTCGGGCTTGCCACCGCCAAGGAAGACCGGGACGGCATTCTGATTGGTCACCGGATGCTTCACTTCGCCACCACCACGGTTGTAGATGATACTCTCGCGGTAGTCCTCAGCCGGTTTGCGACCGATCTGAGAGAAGAACGCGGCGAAGCTGTAGTAGTCGTTCTGCGTCCAGCGGTCGAAAGGATGGTTGTGGCATTGAGCACACTGAATCCGCATCCCCATGAACACCTGGGCGACGTTCTCGGCGACTTTCAGATTATCCCGTTCCAACTCGTAGAAGTTGGTGGCCGGATCGGTGAAGGTTCCCCCGTTACAGGTCAGCAATTCTTTGGTCATCTGGTCGAGCGGGACGTTCTTGGCGATCTGCTCAGCCAGCCAGTTGTAGTACAGAACGATCGACTTGTAGCTCACCTGATTGTTGGACCGCATCATGAGCCATTCGGCCCACTTGGAGACCCAGAGTTCGGTGAATTCTTTGCGTTCGATGAGTGTGTCGATCAACTTGGACCGCTTGTTCGGATCAGTATCGGCGATGAACGTGTTGAACTCGTCCGGGGTCGGGACCTGCCCCACTAGATCGATGTAGACACGACGAATGAAGACCTCGTCGCTACAGACCGGCGACGGATTCATGCGAAGCTTCTTCAGCTTCTCAAGAACCAGTTCATCGACGTAGTTGGTTGGTTCTTCCTTCGAGGCTTCGTAGACCAGGCCTTTAGGAAGGACGATCACCTGAGAGCCGACGGTGTGCGTGGCGAAGCGGGCCATCACGAAAGCTTCGCCCCGTTTTCCGGCAGTGATCAGTCCTGAGAGCTTGTCGACAGTCGCCGAGTTATCGTTGCTCGACTGGAATAGTGCCAGGCTGGTCACATCGCGTTCGGTACCGTCTGAGTAGTGGGCCAGAACGGTCAGCTGCTGTTGAGCTCCCGCTCCATCCAAAACGGCCTGCTCCGGATACAGCGAAATCGAATCGCAGTAGGGGATGTCAGCCGGATCTTTAGGGCACTTATTGGCGATCCATTCGATCATATCCTTCGAGTACGGCGAATCCATCTCGAAGCATTTTCCGCCGGTGTGAGGAACCGAACCGGTTCCCTTCTGAATCAGCAGGCTGGCTTCCGGCACACCCAGGTTGATGCGGCGACCCAGCTGTTCCCGAGTGATCCGATGATGGTCTCCGTCCGGATCGTAACCGAACAGAGACAGCATGAAGCCGTCCTTACCGCGTGCGGCCCCGTGGCAGCTTCCGGTGTTACAGTTGGCCTTCATGAAGACCGGCATCACGTCGAGCTTAAAGCTGACCGGACGCGGCGTGGTTGCTTCCACGACCTGCACGGGAGCAGAAGCTTTCTCGCCATTGAAGGTGCATTCGAGCGTTGCGGAACCGTCAGCGACCGGATAGAGCATGGCACCGTCGATTCGCGCACATGCTGAACCGACCAGTTTCAGCTCGGCTTTCGCTGTTACATCTTCGGTCACTCCGTCGGCATAGACAGCCTGGACGACGACGGACTGTTTGTCCTTCGCAGTCTTCAGGTTCACCTGGGGAGGATAAAGACCTATTTTGACGAGCGACCGGTCTTCGGCCGCCTCAATGGTAGATAACGAGGCAAAGCACACTGCGAACAGTGCGGCAATCGTCGTGATGCGGGCTTTGACGTTCATCGGTGTGATCCTTTTTGATCTCACGATTTCAGGCAGGGCAAATGGGGTGGGATGCATGAAACGACTTGGATACTAGTTGGCCTGGTTACGAATCTGTTCCTGCTGCAGACGGAGCTGCTCGAGGCGGGACAGAACTTTCGGCTTGGGTGGAGCCGGCTTCTTCTCCACAGGCTTTTCTTCAGTTTTGGGTTTGGCAACCACCACCGGAGCCGGCTTGTTCACGCGAAGACGTCCCGACCCGATGTTGTGGACGATCGGTTCGCCATTCTCGATCACGGTGATCTGGCAGAAGAGATTCTTGGTCTCTCCAACCGGCGTGTTCGGATCCGTCGTGATCGGGAAGATGATCTCAGCATCGTCCTTCGTAATCTCTTTTTCCTCTGTTGAAGTCTTGGCCGGGAGCCCAACCAGCTTCACCTGCGCTTTGTCGCCAAACGGAGTGAGATTGGTGACCTTGACCTGCAGGTCAACCGGTGCACCCTGCTCCGTGGCTGCCGAAACGAACTCAAGGTTCATGTACTTCTCGGCGACTTTCAACATCGCGAACGGTGTGTTGATGGCGATGTTTCCATTCCCGACACGCGCCGTGCCGGTCACGGTAATTGCCGATTCCTGAATCGGAGCGTTGCCGGAAGCGTTCATCGGAATTAACGCTTCGGTCTTGCCCTTTTCGATCTTCACCGAACGACTCGAGTTGACTCCCGGCGGGTTCTGCAGGACCTGGACGCTAATCTCTCCATCGAATCCTTCCGCCCGCGTGGCGACAACTTTCAGTTGCATCTGACCACCCCGAACGAGGGGAACTTTCGGCTGCACAATCTGGATGTCGAACGGGACTTTCTCAGTGGTCACAATCGGAATCCGGTTGAGGCGCTCAAGCCAGACATAGTTGTTCTGGTTGCGACCACGGATCTTCATGTGATGCTGTTCAACCGGAGCGGTGACGACGAGATCCTTGTTGCTCGGATGCGTCCACTGTCCGGTAATTTTGGCAAACTGATTGCCGAGGTCAACATTTTCTTCGGCATGGAACATGAGCGGCACGACGCCGGACGATGCCCAGTTCTCCGGAGATTCAATGCGGACGCCAGCTGGCAGATTCTCAGCAATAAACTGGACTGCACCGCCGAAGTTCTCGCGTTTAATACTCAGCAGCATCGCGGTTCGGCTTCCCTGAGGAAGTTCGACGTCCGGCTGGACGTAGCGTCGTTCCTCGTTGGTTGTGATCTCCATGGACGGACTGACCGGAGTCACTTCCACCCGGTAGTGGAAGTCGGCCCCCCCGTTGTTCAGCTGATCGCGAACCCGGAAGTAGTAGTTGCCGTCGGCAGGAGCCTTGAAGCGAACCCAACTGTCAGGACGTTTACGGTCATCGTCTCCTGCGAGGCGTCGACCATTTTCGTCGTAGACATCGATAACCGAATCGATGGCGGACCGGACCCGGCGGGCGATGACATCAATGTCGACCTCCTGATCCTTCTTCATCGTCATCTTGAAGTAATCCGTATCGGAATCGTCGAGCACGATGCCGTTGGCAGCCGAAGGAATACTAATCTCGGTCGCCTGATTTCGATCTTCGTTTGGTTCTTTCTCAATCACGTTGGGCAGCGGCGACAGCCAGAAGCGATTGGGGGTCGGCGACACGGCCGCACCCTGACCGGCGAAAATGCCGAAGTCGATCTGCTGTTCGCCAGGCAGAGTGATCTGCTGCTGAAACGGTCCGGTGACATCGCCATAGAAGGTCACATTAACAGTTTCGCCCGGCTGGCCCCCGGCGGGGACTGTCGCGGTCGGACGGATGTAGTCACCAACGTGGAGACGATAGAGGGAAGCGCTGTGTCCGCCGTAAGAAGCATCGCGGACTTCGATGATGTAGTTGCCGTCTTCCGGAACGACGATCGAAGCGAATCCATCCTGGTAAGTAAGTGCGTGATCGTCGCAGGCCGCCAGTTCAAAACGTGCTTCGTTCAGAATGGCCACGTAAGGATCGAAGAAGTTGGCTCCCAAATAATAAGTCCCCATGCGAAGTCCTTCGACTTCGGCGGTGAGGCGTTGCCCCTTCTTAGCCGGAACGACGAAATAGTCGACGTCTTCGTTATCAATCCGACCGTGGACGGTCTGATTCATCTCAATCGGATTGGGGGTTGCGAAATCGGTGTTCGGCTCTTTTTCATCGACGACCGCATAGTTGCCGACAAAGAAGTTCGCGATCTTGGTCAGACCGGATTTTGTACGAATTCGGAGTCGATGCGCGCCGAGCGGGGAATCGTCTTTGACCTTGATCTTGGCCGTGACCGTCTTCCCCTTCTTGTCTTCCGGAGCGACGACATCGGTGATCTCCAGCCCCGGCTCGTAGGAGATGACCTCAACGGCGTCATCGAGACGATCCCCGGAGAAGGTGACTTCCACCTCCTGACCACGCTGGGCGCCATATGGCGAGAGGCGAGTCAAATCCGGATCGGCGGCTGATGCCGTCTGAAGGCTGACGAGCAGCGCAGCGGCGATATAGAGACCAGTAACAGCAGGTCGACAGAAATGCGTATTCCGTCCCATCATGAGCGATTCCCCCCTTGCTCACGGACTTTTACAGCGTATGTGAATTTTTGGTCGACGAGCGACCTCCCTTCCCAGCGTCAAAGGCGGCCGGGAATGGAAAATGTCCCCCGCAGACCAGTTGAACGCGCAACGGCTGCGGGGGATCCGTATTCAGATTTAAGCAAGGATCTCTTTGACGACCTTACCACCGTCGACGATTTCGATCGGGCGGTCGCCAGGAGCCATGATTTCCTTGTCAGCAACGATTCCCATCGTGTGGTAAACCGTTGTGAACAGATCTTCGGGACCGACCGGATCGGTTTCCGGTTCGGTGGCCGTCGAATCTGAAGTACCGTAGACGAATCCACGCTTAACGCCACCACCGGCGAGGGCAACGCTGAAGACCTTTGGCCAGTGATCCCGGCCGGCGTCTTTGTTGATCTTCGGAGTACGACCGAATTCTGACGACACCATGACGAGCGTTTCGTCGAGGAGTCCGCGGGAGTCGAGGTCGTTGATCAGAGCCGAGAAGGCCTGGTCGAATTCCGGCATCTGGCGTTTGAATCCAGCGACGATGCCGGAGTGCATGTCCCAGCCGCCGTAGGTCAGGTTGACCATACGGACGCCAGCTTCGACCAGACGGCGAGCCATCAGCATGCGGGCACCAGCCTGATTGCGGCCGTAGGAGTCACGCAGTTTGCCATCTTCCTTTTCGATGTCGAAGGCTTCGCGAGCTTTCGGAGAGCTGATCAGCGAGTAGGCCCGCTCGTAGAACGAGTCCATGGCGGCCAGCTTGTCCGACTTCTCGATCGAACGGAAATGCTCGTTAACGGCGTCCAGGGCAGAACGACGGGTTGCGAAGCGGGATTCGTCGATTCCGGTGTACATGTCCAGGTCGCGAACCTTGAAGCCGTTGGAAGCGGGGTCGCTACCCAGGCTGAACGCCGCGTAGGACGAGCTCAGATAGCCGGTTCCGGCGTACTCGTTTGGCTGATTCGGGATACAAACATACGGAGGCAAATTGTTGCGAGGACCGTACTCGTAACTGATGACCGAGCCGATACTTGGATACTGAATGGCCGGGCTCGGACGATAACCGGTGAACATGTTGTGCGTACCACGCTCGTGGGCCGCTTCGCCGTGCGTCATCGAGTTGATGATCGTCAGCTTGTCTGCAATGGCGGCAGTCTTCGGCAGCGATTCACCGAAGAGGTGGCCGTCGATCTTGGTCTTCACCTGCTTCATTTCGCCGCGATACTCGATGGGAGCATACGGCTTGGGGTCGAACGATTCCTGCTGAGCCATTCCGCCGGGCAGGAAGATGTGAATGACCGACTTGGCGGTGCCTTCAAAGTTCGAGTAGTCCTTCAGGTCGGCCTGAGCAGACTGAAGACGGAAAAGGTCCGGCAGTGTCAGACCGGCACCCGCGAGCGCCCCGACCGAGAGGAATCCACGCCGAGACAGTCGTCGGAAATGAGTAGGATTACAGCTACGTGAAGCTTCTACGTGACCCATGCGTGTATCTCCTTGGTAAAATTGGAAGGCTCGAGTCCAGTTCAGGCATGAAGAAGATCGCAGGGAATGCGCTGGTCCCTTCGTTCGTCCCCGTAAAGGTAAGTAGCAACTCGTGGTCCCCCGACCAACGAATTACCATTTGAGGCAGGCTTGAGGAGGTTTCAGGTAGGTTGCCGAGGTTTCAGGTTCGACACTTGTTACATCGGCAAATGAATCAAGCCACACACACTAATTGAGTTTACATATCAATTGAATTGCATGTCAATGAGCCATTCGTCGCAAAACAAGTCTAATTGAGAAATTTTTGCGGGCGCCCGAAGTTTTCGTCAAGTTTTAACCGGAGAATTTCTCGCAATTTCACTGAGTTGCCGTGATGATCGCGTACGGTCCGGATTTGTCGATTTTGACGCGCCGAAAGATTTCGGGCAGATACTCTTCGTACCATTCGGGCATCTTCGTTACGACCATCAGCCGACCGTGCCGCTTGAGTGTGCGACGTGCCGTATCAATGAACAGTTTGGCGATTGAGAAGTTCGAGAAATAGGGTGGGTTCGCCAGGACGAGATCGAACTCCCCTTCGGCTTCGAGTTCCCCGGTGTGGGTCTGAAAAACTTCAATTCTCTGCTGCTCGTCTTCGGTGAGATTGAGTTCGATATTACGGAGCGTGCACTGGACTGCACGTGCGTTGGAATCGATGGCGGTGACCCGGCCCCGTTTCATCGAGATGACAGCTGCGATTCCGACTGCTCCACAGCCGCAACCGATATCGAGAACCCGCATGCCGTCTTTAACGGTCATCGCCTTCATCAGAGCCCAGGCTCCAGCATCGAGACGACGATGGCTGAAGACCCCCGGCCGCGTTTCAAGATTCAACTCCCGTTCATTGAAGACGACGGGAAACTGGGCGTGGAAGTTCCGCTCTTTCTTGAGCGGAGCCGTTTTGACGACGGAGTAGATCACGCCGCGACGCTTGGGCACCCGCGTGACTTTTTTGTGCAGCGTCTGCATCTGCTCGTGAAGCCAGGTGTCTTTCGGAGAATTGACGGCGCAGTACATCGTTCCCTGATGCTTCAACCGTTGATAGGCCTGTTGCATCAGGTCGCGCGTCAGCTCGGCGTCTCCCTGATTGTGGACGGGAATGCAAACGACATCAAACTCGCGATCCGGCAGGTCGGGGCCGGAAACAACAGTCGGTGCATGGTCAGCTTCGGTCCAGTACTCTTCGCAGAGCGCGGCATAGTGCGAGTCGAGATAATGACAACAGACATCGGCTCCGGCGTTTTCGCTGGCCAGAAATCCGGCCAGCTGGCCGCGACCATGGCTGGTGCAGAGAATGCGTCCGGCTTTCAGAGACATCAGATGCTCGATGAGCAACTGTTCTTCCGCCCGCGGAGGGATGTAGGGAATCTCATCCTCAAACTGAGGAGCCTGCTGCTTGCGACGCCGTCGCTTCTGCACCATTTAAAATGTCTTCCTGCTATCGATCATCAAGGTGACCGGGCCTTCGTTGACCAGTGAAACCCGCATTTCCGCCTGGAACTGTCCCGTCTCCACGGGAATCCCCTGCCCCCGAAGTTCGGCGACAAACTCGTTATAGAGTTGGTCGGCCTGTTCCGGAGGGGCAGCAGCAATAAAACTCGGGCGACGGCCTTTCCGGCAGTCACCAAACAGAGTGAACTGGCTGATCACCAGTGCCGCGCCTCCCACATCGATGAGGGAGCGATTCATCTTGCCTTCGTCATCGTGAAAGATTCTCAGGGTGGCGATTTTTTCCGCCATCCAGACGACATCTTTCTGAGTGTCGTCCTGTCCGACTCCAAGCAGGACCATCAAACCGGGGCCAATCTGCCCGACCGTTTTTGCGTCGACATCGACGGATGAGGATGAGACACGTTGAACGACAGCGCGCATGATTCCGATTCAATAAAGACCGTTCGCGCAGGCCGGCAAGGGCCTGGCGGAACATGAGACGGGATGGAGGCGATCGACCGACCGAGAATCAGCCGACGTTATCCATCTGGCGAAGATACTCGAGCAGTCGGTCACGTTCGTTGGTCAGGTGACGAACCCGCAGGAGCGATCGAACGCGGGTCAACAGTTCCAGACGATGGATCGGTTTGGAGAGAAAGTCGTCGGCTCCGGCTTCGACCGCCTTTTCGATGTCGGCCGAATCACGCAGAGCCGTCACGATCAGGACCGGAATCGACTTGGTTTCTTCATCCCGTTTAAGTTGATGGCAGACTTCGAAGCCGCTCATCTTGGGCATCATGATATCGAGCAGAATCAGATCGGGCTGAAAGGCGGCTACCTGTTCGAGTGTGGCCTGGCCATCCTCAGCCATGGCGATTTCGTAATCTTCTTCGCCCAGATAGGCATCGATCAACTCACGATTCTGAGGATTATCGTCAGCAATCAGAATTCGGTTCGGCAGCTTCTTATCGGTCATATCCGGTGAATCCCATCGGGAAGCAGGAGAATAGCCGTACAGTGACGGAAGTCGGGGAAATGCATCCGGCATTCGTGAACGCGGCTACCGGGGTCCAAACCAGTCGCAGGCCGCAATCCATGCCCGGGTACGCTGCGGAAGATCGGTTTGTCCCGACTGGGCCAGTGCAGACAGATGCCCCCGCAGCATTCGTAAATTATCGGACTCGTCGACATCATACCAGAGTGGCAGCGTTTTCATCGTCAGACCGGACTCGAAAATTCTCTGGGTTGTCTGCTGGAGGACTTCGGGACTGCTCCAGTCGATGCCTTCAAAAAGTTGCGGTTGTGGGCTGTTCAGTCCGAGCAGGTAGTACCCTCCATCGGCGGACGGACCGATGACGCAGTCGTCGGTTTCGAGGATTCGAAACGCTTCGACGAGATAGTCGCGTGGCAGAGTGGGACTGTCGGTCCCGATCACCACCGCCCGTTTTGCGGCGGTGTTGGCGAAGGTGTGGTCAAAAAACAACGCAAGGCGTTCGCCGAGGCTACTCTCGGGTTGAGGCCACACCACAGTGGACTCCCCAATTTGCGGAAGCCAGTTTTCGGGGCGTTCTTCGGCTGGAGCGTAAGCTAGGATTGTTTCTTCGGCGAGCGAAGCGAATCGGTCGAGAATATCGTCAATGAAACAGGCGTAGAGTTCAGCGGCCCGTTCGTAGCCGAGAACAGCACCCAGCCGAGACTTCACCTGACCCGCGATGGGGCGTTTCAGAAAGATGCCGAGCGCGGTCTGAGTTAATTCGGGATTCATAGGGCCTTTCTGCGTGTCACAGGGCTTCACGAAGCGGGTTTATTCGCTTCATGAAGGTCTGTCTAGGAGATGAGTAAAGTTGGGAAAAAGAGAGCGAATCAATTGCATCGCCCTCCAGCATCAACGTATTCTTATTAGAGTCGCAGGAAGTACGACTGCGGGATTTGCTTTGGTTTTCTCCGGCTGTTCCGCGTTCGCGAATTGTTCTCAGCAAGTTCGCCGATAACATTGAAGTTACGAACCGACATTACCACGTTCCAATCAGGTACTGTTTCCTTTCAGACAAATCGATCCGAGTTGTCGTACCTGCGGTCCGGAAAGACTTACTGATGTGATTGCAGTCGTCTTGCAGTCACTAAGATTTTCGACATCCAGACTCTGTTGTACAGGCAACTCGTCCGACTGTTCTCTTGAGCTGTCCGCGAGCCAGGCCATTCGCGTCGCGGCTGAAGCTCGTGATAACCGTCGTCGAGGGCCAACGGAGAGGGATGCGATCTTATGAGCCCGACAACCATGAACGCGTTTGCAGAAGCTCTAAGAAAGAGCGGATTGATCTCGGAGGACCGATATCAGGCCCGCATGGCGGACCTGGAGGCATCCAACGTCAATCTTGGTGATGCCCGTCAGACGGCTCGCGCGTTCATTGATTCCGGGGATATCACGACCTGGCAGGCCGAGAAGCTGCTCGCCGGCAAGCATAAAGGCTTCTTTCTCGGCAAGTATAAGCTGCTCAAGCTCCTCGGACGCGGCGGGATGAGTGCGGTCTATCTGGCCGAGCACTCCGTGATGAAGCGGCATTGTGCGATCAAGGTGCTTCCTTCCAGTCGCGTGAATGACACGTCGTATCTCGGGCGGTTCCATCTGGAAGCCCAGGCAGCCGCGTCCCTGGATGATCCGCATATCGTGAGAGCCTACGATGTCGATCATTTCAGCGATGGCAAAGCCGACGTCCATTTTCTGGTCATGGAGTACGTCGAAGGTCGCAACCTCCACGAAGTCGTGATGCAGGATGGTCCGCTCAATCCGGTCGACGGAGCTGAGTATATCCGCCAGGCCGCTAAAGGACTTCAGCACGCCCACGACGAAGGGCTGGTGCACCGCGATATCAAGCCCGGCAATCTCCTGCTCGATCAGAAGGGTGTGGTCAAAATCCTCGATATGGGACTGGCCCGCTTCTTCAACGAGGGAGACGACAAGTCACTGACAATTCAGCACGACGAGCGTGTTCTGGGAACGGCCGATTTCCTGGCCCCCGAACAGGCCATTAACAGTCACAACGTCGACTCGCGGGCCGACATCTACAGCCTTGGTTGCACGTTCTATTTTCTGCTCACAAGGCATGCTCCCTTTGAACAGGGCAGTCTCGCTCAGCGGTTGATGGCTCATCAGACCCAGGAGCCGCCGGCTGTCACGACTTATCGGTCGGACATTCCCGAATCGCTCACGGCCATTCTCGTCAAGATGATGGCCAAGAAAGCGGATGACCGTTACCAGACCGCTGACGAAGTTTCGACGGCCCTCAAGGACTGGATTACGGCCAATGCCGATCAGCAGTGGCTGGACGATCACGAACAACAGTGGGAGACAACGGGACGAAGGACGGTCACCTCAGCGGCACCGCCCAAGGTGTCTGACTCGATGGAAGTCGCTCCGGCCACCGATGAGTTCGGCGATTTCCTGACCATGATCGGCAACGATACCGCCGATTCCGATCGCGGGCTGTTGAACGGTCCCCGCTCTGGAGGGAAGTCCGGCAAGAAGCTTTCGGGAATCAGCAAGCAGCCCAAGTCCGATTCCGGCTCCAGTCTCAATCCTGCTGATATCTCTGTCGCCGAGAAGGGATCCGCCGATCGAGCTGCCAAGTCGAGTGGCGGTATTTCGGCAATCCCCTCTGATTCAGCAACGGCCGGTTCGAGCGTGGTCGAAGCAGAGACCGAACCGATTGCCCAGCCGGCTTCGCGCAAACGGCGCGCGGCCAAAACCTCTCCAGTCGACAAGGCGAAAGAGTGGTTGCAGTCGAATCCGAAAATGGCGGCAGGCATCGGTGTGGCAGTCCTTGCGTTGCTGCTTGCTCCCCTGCTCTTCTCTGGCGGCGACACTCCCGATGCACCGGTCGATACCGCGACCAGTTCAGGATCGAACGACGATTCGGTTACGAATGTACCGCCCGAGATGACGGAAGATGCTCCCATCGTGGGCGTGCAGATGACGATCGGCGAGGGAGGCACCTTCCCGACAATCAGCAAAGCGTTTGAGTACCTGAAGACACACGACAACCAGTTCTTCTCCGATGAACGCCGGATGATCATCAAAGCCGGAACGGAGCTGAACGAGTCTGTCGAACTGCTCGATCCTCCGATTGGCTTCCCCAATCGAATGCGGATTCTGCCCGAATCCGAGAAGCCGATTGTCTGGAAGGGAGTCGAAGGCTCAACCATTCTGCGGCTGCAGAATGTCGAAGGTCTCATCTTTGAGAACATTCACTTTCAGGCTCAGAACAGCAACGAGGCCATTCACATCGCTGAACGCTGTCCCGGCCTGGTGTTCCGCAACTGCCGGATCGAAGGGTACACCCAGGTTGGGGTCGATATGGCCGGGGTCGCCGGGCTGTACAATACGCCGTGTCGACTCGATCGCTGTACGATTCGCTCTGAGGTCGATTCCACGGTCGGCATCGTCCTCCGTAGTGGCGAGGCGACCTGTGAGAGCATCGAGATTGGGAACTGTCGCTTTGTCGGTCCGAGTCAGGCGGGCTTCGTCTGCCGGACAGATCTGGTGCAGTGGCTGAACATCCACGAGTCGTCTTTCCGTGAAGTGGTCACGGGAATCCAGATTGACGCCCCGCAGCCGACGCTCGAATCGGTCGTGCTCAGCAACAATACGTTTGCGTCCTGCGGTACGGCCATCGATTTCCAGACCGTGCCTGCTCAGAACAGCAATGCTCTCGTGGTCACGAGGAATCTGTTTGTCGATTCGAAGCAGGCGGACTTCACCATTCGCCAGGATGCGAATCTCGATCAACTCTCGAGTGTGATCCAGGCGAACCCACCGGGAACGGCCTGGAACTGGACTACGAAAGCCAAGCCGGATGATGGCACGGCGGCCGCGATCGTTTTCGGAGAGAACTCCAAGTACAACGTCAACGAGATCGACTTCAAGACGACCGATGCCGAGAAGTGGGACTACCTGAAACCGGCCAACGGAAAAGGCCGAATTCCGGGTGCCCAGGGGTACAAACCGTACGTCGGCGCAGTTTCACCTTAGTCTCTTCGACCAGGCTCCTGCTAAGTAAAACGGTCTTCTACAACCTACGCTGAGAACTGCACGCCTCCTGTCAATCCGATGTCGCGACTCGCTCGAGCAGACTGCTCTAGGTGGCCAGGTCGATGTCCTGCTCCACCGCTTCAAGCAGTTGCCGAAATCGCCGTTGATGCTGCCCCTCCCCGGGACGGCCGTTTGCAATGATGACGACGCTGTAGTTTCGTTCCGGGTCCGCAAAACCAATCGCACACTGGGAGCCACCGTGGCCGTAGGCTCGCGATGATGCCGCGTTCCCAAAGCCGTATGGAACCGTGTCCGCGCCGTATTGTTTGGAATCGAGGATGACGCCCAGCCCGTAATCGACGATGTGCTGCAGAGTCCGGTCGAACTCGCCTTTACGATAAGGCTTGACCATCTGGTCAACGGAAGTTGAGGCAAGAGCCCGGCCCGCCGTCCCTGCTCCGGCGAATCTGAGCATGTCGTAGAAACGGCGTAGATCAAGCGCCGGACCTCGAAAGCTCGACCCCGGAGACGGCGAGGTTGTATTCTTCCGGCTCAACAGTGCACTCGGGTTGAGTTGTCCTTTCTCTCGATCGTAGAGTGTGAGGTTCGATTCAGTCTCTGTGTTCAACTCAGCGATGCAGCGGGTGTTGTGCATCGCACAGGGCTGCAGAATATTCTGATCGATGTATTCGGCGAAACTCATTCCGCTTTGTTGTTCGATCAATGCTCCGAGAAGAAACCAGCTCGTCGAGGGAAGGTAAGCAGCTCGAATCTCACCCGGTTCCTGTTCGGATGCTTTTTTCTGAATCCTGTCCGCGGCTTCCTGCAAACTGGCTGGCGGCCAGCCGGAAGGAAGCTCCGTGAGCGGGGAAAAATGGGCCAATATTTGGGCGAGAGTGACACTCCCGAGCCATTCCGGGAGTCCCGGAAAGAAGCGCTGAAGTGGATCGGTTACCTGAAGTTCGCCCCGTTCCTGCAGCTGGAGAACGGCCGCAGCGGTGATTGGCTTGGCAGCCGAGAGCCAGAACATCGGATCGGTCGTCTGAAGCTCGCGGGCTTCATCGGTGAAACCGACAGCGTCGTCGAACTCGTCATCGCCGATTGATACACTCAGCTGAACCCCGCGGTGAAGGTTCTTGTCGATTCCCTGGGCTGCGATGTCCCGAAAGTGCGGAAATTCCATTTCTCTGATCCTGTCAGTGGTCGTTACGAGTTCAAGTATGTCGAGTGATCCCCAGCGTCAGTTTGCCCTTCGCATCGTCGATCGTCTTGCCGATGCGGGCTTCGAAGCCTACTGGGCGGGCGGCTGCGTCCGCGATCTTCTGATGGACGTTCAGCCCAAAGACTACGACGTGGCCACCAGCGCCACTCCCGAGCAGGTCCGCCAGATCTTTGGCAAACGCAGCACTCTGGCGATCGGTGAAAGTTTCGGCGTGGTCGTGGTGATTGGCCCTCGGGACGAGTCTGGCGAGCATCTGAAGGTGGAAGTGGCCACATTTCGCACCGACGGTTCGTACTCCGACGGACGAAGACCGGACACAGTGACCTTTTCCTCTCCCCGCGAAGATGCACTCCGGCGGGACTATACGATCAACGGAATGTTCTACGATCCGATTCGCGAGGGTGTCCTCGATTATGTCGGAGGGCAGGAAGATCTCAAGCGTCGCGTGATTCGTTCCATCGGCGATCCGCACGCCCGCATCACGGAAGACAAACTGCGAATGCTCCGCGCCGTGCGATTCACCGCTCGGTTCGACTTCAAACTCGATGAAGCAACCGCCGAGGCGATTCGCAGTCAGGCCGCGGAACTGGACGCCGTGAGTCCCGAGCGAGTCTCTCAGGAGTTAAGGGCCACTTTGTCGCACCCGAATCGGGGGCGGTCGGGCGAACTGCTCATCTCACTGGGCCTGATGCCGGTGATATTCCCTGAGCTCAAGGCGTGCACTGATTCCGACTACTTCAACGAGACGATCGAACTCTGGAGACTTCAGCAGCTCGAACGCTTCGAACTGGCGCTCGCGATCCTGTTGCGGGGACTTCGAGGGCAAACCGATCCCGGGGCCTCCGCACGAGCCCCCGCATCGATAGTAGAATCGGTCTGTCGTCGCCTTCGATTATCGAATCGGGAATGCGACGAGATCAATTGGCTGGTGGAGCATCATCAGGATCTCGACAATGCAGAGGATTTGCCGCTGCATGTTCTCAAGACGCGACTCACCCATGTCAGTCGCGATCTACTGCTGGAGTGGACTCGTATTCGAGCGGTCCAGAAGCACGGAAAGCCCGTCGATTATGAGTTCTGCAGCGAGTATCTCAAGTTGACTCCTCAAGAGCGGCTTGATCCCCCGCCGTGCGTCTCGGGAGCCGATCTGATCTCGGCCGGTTGCCGTCCCGGGCCCGATTTCTCTGAAATGCTGGCGCGCGTACGTCGAGCGCAGCTGGATGAGCAGATCAGCACGCGTGATGAGGGGCTCGAGTTACTCGGGTTGAGTAAAAAGTAACTCAGAACGAAACGCCACCCCGGAACATGAAGGCGGGATCCTGGTCCTGATCGCCGATCCCGGACTCGTATTCGATTGTCCGGCCAAAGACGAGACCGGCTTCCCAGAAGAGTTCGCGGTTCTCCGGCCGCTTGAATTCCATTCCGCCAAGCAGCCGGTAGTCGCGGATGGTCAGGATGTCGTCGGTTTGGTTGGCCCGTTCAACGGCCCAGCTGCCGCCTCCAAACTCTCCGGCAATGTAGACCCAGCGTTCGTTCTCTCCCTCACAGGAAAGCCGTTTCATGATACGAGGCCGAGGGAAGGAGAATTCGAAACGCAGATCCGAGTCCGGGGAGTAGATCAGTCCGACCGCCGGCAGGATCGAGACATCCTCCCGGTCGAGATAGACGACACCGAACATCCACTGCGTTTCCTTGGACGGCATGAAGATGGCGAGCGCGTGTCCGGTGACCCGCATACTGTCGGACGACGTGTTGCGAAAGTCGCTGGCGACGCCGGGATTGACGACGACCTGTCCGATCCATGTTGGAGAGAACGGCATCATCCCCATGATGCTCAAAGATGCCCGATGCAGCGTTTCGGGAACATCGGTTGTCAACGGACCGTGCAGAAACGTCATCTGGTAACGGGGCGACATGCTCAGAAACGGAAGTCGTGGACTTCCGATTTTCAGCCCAACGCTAAAGTCGGTGATCCCGAAGTCATCGCCTGAACCGGGGATCGTGGTTGCGGTCAAAGACGTCGATTTCAGTTTGATCCAGGGAGCCGGCGGCTTCTGCAGGCAACCGGGGTCTACTGGAGAGGGCGGTGGACCGGTGCCATCAGCGGCGTCGTAAGCCTCGTCGAGAGAGTCGCCCAGCACTGCGAAATCGTCAGTGTAAGAGGTAAGGATATTCGGATTTGGCCGTTCTGCGGTCGCCGGTGGAGCGGCAGCAGGTTCTTCATAGCCAAGAGAACGCATTTCCGACTCGATCTCGAAAGCTTCGCTTTGACTCGGCGGAATGATCGAAGGAGGCTGTTCTTCAGCGAGCGGAGAAGGCGCAGACAGACGTTGGCGAAAGTCGTCGGTCAGAATGGCGACAGGCGGTTGCTCGGGATCCTGAGAGACCGGTTCCAGAATGTGAAAACTGCGCACCGTCCCGGCAGGTTGTGCGACAAGACGCGAGGTGCAGATCAGCGGCATCAGAGCCACCAGCCAGAACATGCGGGCGGAATTCATGGACAGTCCGGCAGGAAGGGAGACGGGAGGTTGAGGGGGCTGAGTCATACGCCCCCTGGTTCGCTCCTGTCAATTGCGACCGCTTTTCTGTCAGTTTTACAACCGCTCGCAGGCGTCAGTTTGCCTGATCGGCTCCGCTCAGACTACGGCGGAAAGCTTCTTCAAGTTCCCGGTATTCAGGGGGAGCCGGCATGATCGTCGGGGCGAACTCATCGCGAGATTCCCGATCGATTGCCGTCCCTTCACGAGTATTACGCTGGCCATCCAGTCGCAGGTTCCGCAGCATCTCGTTGAACTGCTGCTGCTTCAGGTCCGGCGTCGTCTCGTCATTTTGCTGACGGAGATAGTCGGCCATCCGTTGCTGGAACTTCTTGAGGTTGTCTTCGGTCCAGTTCAGCTCTTCAAGCAGCTCGGGATCGACCTCACCTCGTTTCAAGTCTTCCTCGATCTCTTTAAGGACGAGCTCGGCGGCTTTGCGACGGTCTTCGATAGACTCGGCATTTGACGGTGCGGATGGACCGGTTCCCTCGCCGCCGGCATCATTCGGTTTCGCAGGCTGCTGCGCATTCCCATCGCCGACTCCTCCGGGGCCGACATCGCCTTCCGGATCGGGAGCAGCCGTGCGTCCGCTGCTTTCTCCGCCCGGCTGTGGTGAGCCTTTGCCTCGCGGACCATCTTCCATCGGCGGGCTCGACTGCCCTGGTTTGCCTTCACCGGGACTTGGTTTGTTGCCATCACCGTTCTGTCCCTGACCGTTTTGCGACTCTTTCCCATTCTGGGGCTGTTGACCATCGGAGTTCTTGTTGCCGTCTGATTTCTGGCCATCGGATTTCTGACCATCCTGCGACTTACCGTCCGGCTGTTCGCCATTCTGCGGTTGATCGCTGGACGGCTTGCCATCAGAGGGCATTCCGTCGGAAGGTTTCCCATCCGCAGGTTTGCCATCGGTCTTCTGATCCGTAGGGCTATTGCCGGGCGTCTGAGAATCGGTCGGTTTCTGCGGCATTTGTTCGCCCGTCTGCCCATCGGCAGGCGTTTCAGACGGCTTGTCTTGATTGTTCGGCGATTGTTGCGGCGTTCCCTTTTGCTCATCGGCTGGTTTCATGGGCGAATCGGACGGCGACTCTCCCGGCTGCTTCGGATCGGAATTCTGCGAATCCTGATTAGGCTGCGGTTTTCCGTCCTGCGAGTTCGACGGCTGGTTCTTGCCCGGCTGCGGGGGCTGATCCGCAGGGGGCTGATTCTCAGGTGGTGCTGGCTGGTTGGGATCGCCTGCAGGCGGCTGCATCTGATCAGGCGGAGCATCGACCTGTCCCGGCGGCTCTTGTGCGGGAGGCGATTTCGGATCGCCATTCGGATCCCGTTCCATGGGCCCTTCTTCATTTCCCTCACCCGGTTTCGACTCGCCTTGACCAGGCTCCTTTGCCGGCTGCTTCTCGCCGTTCATCTCCTCTTCCGGGGTTGCGGGGCGTTTCTCTCCCTCATCGTTGCCAGGCTGCTTGTTTGTGGCATCGGAATTCGGTTTCTGCTCTGCTCCGGTTGGATTCTGAGAGGGCTCTTCGGCGGGCGTCATCGTCTCGCCCGGCGTGTTCTCTTCGCCATTGTCCGGTCCCGGCTTCATACCGTCCTCTGCGGAGTCACCGGGCTTCCCGCTGTTCTCCGGCATTGATTCATCAGGACGGCCGTCGGGTTGATTCTCCGAAGGCGTCGGGGAGTCGCCTTTCTGATCAGACGGTTGTTCGGAAGATGGTTCGTCGGAATTCTGAGGGGACTCGGAAGGCTTTTCGCCCGGCTGATCCGGTTTGGCATTCTGATCGGGCTGACCAGTTTCGTCCGGCTTGTTCATACCGTTGGGATCGTTCTTCGATTCCGGAGATTCCGACGGTTTCTCTCCGGGTTTGTTCGGCTGACTCGGATCCTGAGGCTGATTCTCCTGTTGCTTCTCCTTCATCCGTTCGATCAGCTTTTCGAGCACGAGGTCATCATCTTCGCCCTCAGGGCTGAATGTTGGCTCCTCGGATTTCGTGCCCTCTTCGGATTTCTCGCCGTTGTCTTGCTCGCCGGCTTCCCCCTGTTTTCCGTCCTCGGATTTTCTGGACTGTTGCCCCTTCCCCTTCTTCGAGTCTTCAGCAGGCTGTTGAGTCTCGGTGGTCTGGTCGGACTCAGCCCCTTCGCCGGGAGCCTGTTCCTCATCGGCGGGATTTTCTTCGGGCATATCTTCTGTGGACGAAGGATCGTCTGGCTTCATCTCTTCCGAAGCCGCTGGGTCAGCACCGTTCTCGAAAGCTTCCTCGGCTTTCTTCTGCTCTTCTTCAGACTGCTTTTCGGCTTCCTCGGGATCGATTGGATCGAGAATCTGCAGGCGAAGCTTCGGTGTTGAACGTCGATTCGGATGAGGCAGCCGGTTATCCCGGGCTTCGACCCAGAAGGAAACAGTTTCACCGGGCGTAACGGGCAGACGCTCCAGTTCGAGTGTGTGCGTGGTGCGAACGGCCTGCTTGCCAGCCGCGTCGATCAACTCGCTGGAGACGATTTGCCCCTGCTTCTCGACCTGGACGGAAAGACCGGAAAGCTCGAAATCGGGATCGAACGCTTCAATCAGTAACGGCAAAGCGACATTGATCGGCCGACTGAGATCAGACACCGGAGACAGCAGTCGAACCTCGGGGCGCTCGTCGGGGCGAATCAGAATGGCATGGAGCGGTGGGGCTGGATCGTTGGCTCCGTCTTCGCTTTCACACTGAATGCTGTAGAAACGGGGATAGGTCCCATCATCCTGAATCTTGAGCGTCCACTCCCCTTGCAACTCGGTCGGCTCGCTTACAGTCAGCGGCAGTTGACCAGAGCGGTCTCCCGGATCTTCAGAGCTGTAGAGTTGAATCCACGCTTTCGCGACTGGAATGTTCGTCTGAGCAGAGAGGCGAACCTTCGAGCCCTCGAGACCATCAATCGCTCCGCCGGGTTGTCGGTACGGTTGCCGTTTGGTGTAAGCCGGAGGTTCGATCATCACCGATTCGATCGCAGCACGTGGAGCGGGCTTCACGCTGAGCATGTAGGTCGGACTGCGACCATCGCCAGCCTGCAGATGGTAGGTTGTTGTCTGATCAACCCCACGTCCGTTCTCGCCGGTAATGACGCCAGTGTAGCGGCCGAGTCCTTCATCGGTCTGATGCAGCTCAATCCGCTCATCCACGATGCGCCGGTCTTCGGTCGAATAGATCAACCAGACGTTCTCGGGAGCTTTGCCGTCGATGTAGGCCGAGACTTCCACATGGCTCCCCGCCGTCACCTGTCCACTGCCGGGCTGGACGTCCAGTATTCGCGTTTGCGTTGGGGCGACTGCGGTTGTCCAGGGAAACAGGATTCGCTGCAGCGAAGCGACAGTGCTCTTTGGCGAGAGGAAGGAGTAGCCGAAGAAGATAATGGTCGCTGCCAGCAGGACATAGAGCCGATGCAGCAACTTCGTGCGATCGATGGCATGTTCGACATCGAGATCATTGAGCGTGAGGGCGGCACGTTTCTCGAGGCTGCCACGAATTGCCGATGAAGCCGGCCGTGCGTGATAGTCGAGATCGACCAGCGTCATCAGATTGTTGGCGAAACTGCTGTCGGCTCGTTCAAGCGTCCGGGCCGCAAACAGCGAACTGACGCTGCGGCCGGAGACACTGCGAATGAAGTAGGCGGCTGGAACGACGACGCAGGCAACGATCGAAAGGCAGCCGAACCAGCGCAGAACGGACGGCAGACCCTGTGCGAAGCCCCAGTGATCGAGCAAGACGAACAGCAGCGAGGTGAGCAGAAGCGCAGCGGCAGCGGTCGACAGCAGCAGCATGACGTCGATCTGGCGGATCAACGACTGCGTGCGGCGAATCTGGAATACAATGTATTCGGCAAAATCGACATACTTCGGAGGTGTCAATTCTTCCGTGCCAGCCATGGTCACCTGTTCCGCTAAGGTCAAGTCGAGCCTCTATGGGCTCGGAATTTCCGGGACAATCCGTCCCGTTATTATATCTTTTCGACGGACCGGAGTCAGAAAATGTTCCGTCTTTCCGCCCTCGGCGACCTCATTCGGAAAAATGGACTTGAGGGCATTGCGTTACGTGCGTGTTCCCGCCTCGCTGAGATCAGCTCGGGTTAAACCAGTCCACTTTTCTTGCGCAGAACCCATTCGGCAGTCATCAGGCTGGCAAAGATGAGCAGAATGGGCCATCCATCCCAGAGGCTGAGGCTCGAAGTGACTTCAGCGTCATTTTTCCACGGTTTTCGCTTTAGAAAGTCTTTCAGGAACTCTTCGAGGTTCTCCGGGGGAATGACCTGGGAATCCGTCGACAGTCCAGCCAGTGTCGCGATTTCATCGAGCAGGACACGGTCGACAATCGGATGGTCGAGTTCCAGGTCGCGGTCATGAACCAGAAAGCGAGCTGTGGTTGGCAGCGAGGTTTGCCCCTGGTTGTTGACTTCGGCAACCTCGACGAAGTAATCGCCCGGCACAACGGTTTCATCGAATTCGGCAAAAAGCCCCTCTTCGATCTCGGTGCCAGTCAACGTTTTCCGGGTTCCGTCCGGGCCGGTGATGGTCGCCTGCAAGATCGCATCTTTTCGCGGGACCCCTTCTTCAGTTCTGGCCCCATATTCGAGAGTAACTCTCGCTCCGGGATCGACCGCTTTCGGCGTGACGCGTACCCAGATCGGCTGGTCGGTTTCGAGTTCCTTATGAGCGAGCCAGAGAACGGACTGTCGCCAGAAACGCCGGTGAAGCGTTTCAAAGCCGGCCTGCGACCAGAGATACGTTTGATCGAACGCGAAACACATCACACGGCTTCGACCAGTCTCTGCGGCAACGATCAAATGGTCGCCAGTAGTACTGGTTGCGAGAACTTCGACGAAGTTCGACTTTGCCTGAATACGACTTGCGCCGAGCAAAGGTGGCAGGTCGAGCCAGGCCTGTTCGTTGCGGCCCGGTGTGTCGATCCGAGTCACGTAATGCCGGTTTCCGGCGGTGCTCGGCTGCAGTTGGATCTCATCTCGAATCTGCAGCTGATCGCTGAAGACTCCCGCAGGCTGCTCTTCTTCCGGACGCATCGCAACAGGAATAAAGGTCTCCAGCGGAGTTTCGGCGTAGCCCCCTGCACCGTACGTGTGATAGCCGCCGAGCATCAGCAGACCGGCTCCTTCCCGGACTCGGGCGGCGAGCGCCTGCAGATTCTTCTCCCCGAACTGTTCAGCGGCGACATCTCCAATGATGAACACATCGTAGCGTCCCGGCTCGAACCAGCGGTCATCAACCGAGGTGTCCTGAGCGAACGCGCCCGATCGCATCATCTGGAAGTCGATCTGCACCTTTTCCGAGGCATTCAGCTGACGGATCGATTTGACTTCCGTGCGGAAGATGTCGAAATAAGCGACGCGCAGCCCTCCCTGCCGAACCGTGACCAGAGTGGCCCGGCTGTTATTGCGAGTCTGGACTTCACCAGTGACCGGTTCAACCACGGCCGAAATCTTGTACTCACCGGCCAGCTCGGGGGTAAATGAAAGCTCGACCATCTCTGAGCCAGTAGGCATCCGAGTATCAATCGTGACATCAGTTCGAGAAAATTCGCTCGGCGGGATGGGGACCATCTTTCCCGACTCGCCCGGCTTGAGGCCGGCTCGATCTTCGATGAAGAGTCGCACTCGCAGCTGTTGACCACCCGCGCCC
Organism: Planctomycetaceae bacterium; assembly: GCA_017795105.1. Lineage (GTDB taxonomy): Bacteria > Planctomycetota > Planctomycetia > Planctomycetales > Planctomycetaceae > Rubinisphaera. The sequence continues at coordinate 663,529 of CP051247.1, read as the reverse complement.
GCCCATCGCAGTGCGACCTGCACGGGAACCCGCTTCTTAACGAAAACGACTGGATCGACCTGAATCTCTTCCACGGCGACGTCGGCTGCAGCGTCGATCGAAGACGCTTTCCCGATCGGCACCGGATAGAGCGAAACACCAAGTTCGCCCAGTTCTCGAGCCGGCAGGCGAGGATCCTCGTCATACGGCGGAACGGCTCGCTGGGCTCCATCGGTCAATAGAAAGATGGATGTCAGCGGAGTCTGCCCGGTGCGTTTGACCGCCTCGCCCAGGACGGACCCAATTGCCGTCTGTTGACCATCGGCGGTCTCGTCGACTTCTTCAATCAATTCAGGAGTGCTGGCGAAATCCTGCAGCGTGATCGAAACTTCTTTCGAAAGGGCACGCAACTCATCGTCAACGCTTTCCAGGGTTTGCTGCAAGGCGACCCGTCTTGTGACTCCGCCCGGACCGTCCGGCACCGACATACTTCGGCTCTGGTCGGTCAGCACCCAGATATTGGCCTTATCCCCCTCGGCCGCGATCCATTGGATCTGGGGCCTCAACATTCCCACAAGGAGAACGATCACCGTCAGCATCCGGACAGCGGCGAGAGTCATCCGGCGGTTCGAGCTCAGCCCCCGGGAAAACTGATAGCCGGTCCAGACGGTCGCAATCGCCAGCAGCGTGACCACGATCACGATCGGAAGCGACCAGATCGGGTCCAGATGAAGGCGAACTTGCGGCATCGAGAAAACAGAGTTCATTGAATCCTGCGTCGTTCAGGCTCGGTCCATCCGGTAAAACAGATTGGCAACCAGATGCTCGGAGAGAAAGAAAACAAGGAGCAGTGTCATCAGCATGGGATAGGCTTCAATCCCGATCCGGCCCAGCAGAACCGATCGTTCAAGTTCGCTGAAACTGCTCGAGAGTTGCCAGCGGCCTTCTCCGAACAACTCGTCGAGTTCGCTGACACTCAGTCGGTTCAGATTCGTTTCCTGGTCAGGCAACTGCAGAGAGAACCCGTAGTTGGGGACGTCAGTCCCCGAGAACAGAAGCCGATAGTTTCCCACCGTGCCCACAAGGTTCTGAGTCACACTTCTCGAGGAACTCTCCGGCTCCTCGGTCTGCGACGCCGAAACGACCAGGCCTTTGGACCGCAAAGGGACGGCTATTTGTTCCTGCCGCAAACCGGGCATGCGCAGCAGCGCTTTCTGTTGAGCCGTTTCGGGAGGAACGTCCAGAAAGATTGGCGATCCGACCGTCCGATTCAAAGGGCTGTCCAGGTCGCCGGCGAGGAACCGGGTTGTCTGATCGGCCCAGGCGGCGTAGATCCATCCCAGGCGAGCCAGTTCACTCCAGTTCTTTAACTGAGCGGCATCTGCCAGATCAACAGCAGTGGAGATGATCATCGACTGGCCGCGTCCGACGGAACGCACGGTTACGGCAGGAGTCCGTTCGTTATCGGTGAAGCGGGCCAGGACCGACGATTCGACGGCAGGCTCAACCTTCCAGAATCGATGGACTTCCGCCGAGGTGAACAGAGCCAGGGCGTTGAGTTGATCGAGGTATTTGAAGACCGGGTGATCCGGCCGGGCGACTTCGAGTCGCGCCGGTGGCGTGGCTCGCGAGTGGACCTTCAGCTGCCCCGGTAACCAGCGTGGTTGGGCGTAATCCTGATAGTTGACCTGGTCAACGCGCGTCGCCCCGAGGATCAGACCGAGTCCGCCGCCTGCTCGCGCGAACTGTTCAAGCCGCTCCCAGCTCCCTTCGGAAAGACGGGCGACGTTCAAAAGGTAGATAACGCCTGGCAGATTTCCTTCGGCCTCTTCGAGCGAACGGTTCAGCTGCGACGATGACATGACCGTCACTTCGTACTGATGGGCGTTTCGTTCAACGAGCGGATTCGGCGCGAGGGCCTGTTGCCAGACGAACGCTTCGTCAGGCCGATCGGAAACGATCCACACGACTTCCCGCGGCTCGACGAAAACGGAAAACGCGACCGCGTTGTCGACTGAAAGAGGATCGCTCTTCGCCAGTCTCAGTTCGCCCTGAAAAACACCACTCCCCTGGGCGGGAAACGACATCGTGATCTGTCCCATCTGGTCGGGTTCGACCTGCACGATCTTCTGGTCCCGTTTGATGAGCGTGCCTGTGCCGTCGTCGAGATAAAGCTCGATCAGGCAATTCTCGGCAGTACGACTCTGGTTGATGATCTCCGCATTCACCCGGACCAGACTCCCTTCGACCACACGTTCGCGGGATAGTGACACATTGGCCAGGCCGTAGTTAGATGCGTCATCGACGCCGACATCGATGATGTACAGTCTTAGCCAGGGGAGGCGCTCGAGTTCGGCTTTGAGTCGTTCTGCTTCGTCCAGATTCCAGGCCGAGCTGAAGCGGTCGGTGTAGATGTAAATCTCGCGGACGAAGCGGTCGCTGGCGTCAGTCGCCTTATTCTCTTCCAGGATCTGGGCCCGGTCTTCGGACTGCAGCTGGACGGCTGCGAGGACGGCGTCGTTCAATGGGAGCGTTCGGTCCCTCAACGTGAGTCCGTTCGTTTTCTGCAAACGAGTTTCCGCCGCTCGGATCTCATTCAGAAATTTGAGGGGGCGCACTTCGCCATTATCAGCAAGAGTGATCTTGGAGCCGCCTGGGAGGGCTTCGATCTGCTGCAAGGCGAGCTTCCGGGCAGCCTCCAGCCGATTTTGATTCTCATGTTGATACCCCATGCTGGCACTGACATCGAACAGCAGGACGCCGGCGACGGGGACATTCAACTGTCGTGGACCTTCGGGGCTGGTTAACTCAGCGGCGACACGTTGTTGGTAGGGCCAGCCGACCAGCAGAATGGCCAGAAGAAGAATCGTGGCGATTGTTCCGGCATTCAGGCAGGTCTCGCGGTATCGCTGGGCATGTTTCTGCTTCGCGTCGGAAACCCAGTACTTTCGCCCTGCCCACCAGGCTCCTGCACAGATCGTGGCGATAGCGATGAGTCGCAGGAGCTCACTGGAAGTCAACGCATAATTCGCAGCGGGTAAAGTCGGTCGAGCGACGGCCAGCACGATGAGGACGAGGACGAGAATTCGGAGTAGAAGCAGCCCGAGATGCCGTAACCGCATTCTCTGTACGCTCTGCTTGCGAATATTGTTGAGCAGGCGAAGAGCCGGGAAATCGAGCTTCTTGGGCCGAGCGCGCATCATGAGATGCAGCACGATCGGAATCGTGGCCAGAGCCAGGCCGAAAAGTAACGCCGGATGGAGAACGGACATGGACGCGACTGGACCCAACTTCCTGAGGGGGCTGCAGATGCGATCGAACGGTGCCGGAGTTCGCAAACTCCAGCACGCTATCGGCCATCATACACCCTCAGGCGCAAGAGGGGAAACCGGTCTTGGAGGAATCGGAAAGGAGCGGGCGAGCGCCGCCGCTCTCATAACCAGATTCCGCCCGGCCGAGGCGGCAGTCACGAAGACCGCCGTCAGCTGAGACCAGCGAACCTCTAAAAGATTCCGAGCTGGTCCCGGGCGTCTTCAGTCATCATTTCCGGATTCCACGGCGGCGACATCGTCAACTTGATCTCTGCGCCAGTCACTCCGGGCAGCGATTCAATCACTTCACGCGCCTGACCGACAATCTGTGGTCCAGCCGGACAGCTCGGGCTGGTCAGCGTCATCGTCACAGTCACCTGGTTGTTGTCCTCGGTGATATCGTAGACAAGTCCAAGATCAACGATGTTCACGAACAGCTCGGGGTCGACGACCTTCTTCAGCGATTCGAGCATGTCGCCGACGCGAGGGGCTTCCTGCGGTCCGCCAGAAGCCTCATTCGTCGCGTCGCTGGACTGTTCGGTATCCCCTTCGGCCGCAAGTTGAGTTACTGGCGGTGCCGAAACGGTTGAACTCTCGGGGGCCGACGGCGACGAATCGCCGTTTGAAGGGCGAGCGAAGATCGCGCCGTCGCGAACTTCGACATCGAAGGTCTGAACCGGTTGGGTAGCCGGCATACAGAGCGCTGCCCCGGACTTCAGATCGAACCGGGCACCGTGACGGGGACATTCGATGGAGTTCTCGACGATGGGGCCATCGGTCAATGGCTGACCATCATGAGTACAAACATCCTCGATGGCGAAGTACTGGTCTTCCAGCTTCACAATCAACGCGGGGAGATCGTCGATAATCACGGAAACCCGATCGGTTCCCGCGAATTCGTCCACATTGGCCACCTGTTCCCAAGCCGTCTCGCTCATCGTACTTCTCGAATCTCTTCAATCGAAGGGTGCGGTTGTCTGTTGTTCGTTGTCAGTCGGCGTTTCTGGATACGGTCTGCTCCGGAGGACTGCTTTAGTCCTCGAGACCAAAACCGAGCTTCTCCTGAACGGTCTGACTCAGCGTGTGCCGAACCAGTTCGACCGGAATGCGATCGAAGACCTGGGAGAAGAACCCTTCCACGATGACATGCATCGCTTCCTGTCGGGAAATTCCGCGGCTCAGACAGTAAAGAATCTGTTCCTCATCGACCTGCCCTGCTGTCGCCGCGTGCGTACAGCGGACATCGTCGGCGTTAATCTCAAGTCCCGGAATGGCATCGACCCGAGCATCGCGACTCAGAATCAGAGAGTCGTTTCGCTGGTAGCCATCGGTCAGCTGTGCCACTTCATCGACATCGATCATGCCACGCCAGATCATGCGGGCACGGTCACGAACGACTTCTTTATAAAGGAGGTCGGAGGTTGTGTGCGGAGCCTTATGGGCCTGCCGCGTGTAATAAGAAAGCTTTTGCCGGTCGGTAGCGAAGGCGACGCCGTTAACCTGAGCGTTAGCTCCCTTGCCGTCCAGCATGACATCCTGGTGCACGTGCGAAAACTTGCTGCCGAGGGCCGAAACGGTCCACTGCAGCGAGCCATCCTGAGCGACGCGGCCGCACTGATGAGCAAAGTGGAACACTCGCTCATTCCAGGTCTGCAGCTGCACGTATGCCAGATGAGCTCCTGCTCCCACGATCAGTTCGATGGCTCCCATGTGCATGCCGGCGGCGTTAGCGTCTGCCGAGGACGTTTCTTCGAGCAGCGTGGCGCGGGCTCCGTCTTCGAGGACGACCAGAGTATGGGAGAAATCGGCTGTACCAGATCGCGAAAGACCGATCAGACTATGCAGCGGCTGAGTGAGTTCGACGTTCCGCGGAACGTAGAGGAATACGCCTCCGGTCCAGAACGCAGCATGCCAGGCTGAGAAGCGGTCGGTATCGGGCTGCACGGCCTGCGTAAGCAAATGCTTCTGAACCAGCTCGGGGTGGTTCTCCACCGCTTCCGCCAGACTGCAGAAAATCACGCCCTTCTCTGTCAGTTCAGCTTGAACCTGACTTTGAACTGGCTTGCCATCGATGTGTGCGACCTGGCCGGCAAATTCGCCCCGTTCGGTCATCAGATTGTTAAACTGGCCGGCGGCGCTGGAGTCATCTCCGGTGGAGCGGATGCGATAGTCGTTCGGACGGAACAAACGCAGATCGAGTCGCCGGAATTCTTCCGGATCGAGATCTTTCTTGCTGTAATCTTCGTACAGAGCGAACGCATCCCGCCGCTTCTGCTGCAGCCACTCCGGCTCGTTACGGCTGTCGAGGAACGCCTCGAAACCGTCGGCGGTCGTGACGGCGAATTCTGCTTCACTAATCTCCATGTCTGCTGCTCTTGTCTTACTATCTATGCGTCATCAGGAAGATCCACAGACGTGGACCTTTTACGCGAGTCCTGTCACAGGCAGAACGCGTTGCGAATGTTTCATCTGATCCGAGACACGCCACTGCCGGCCCAGCCAGCAGTGGCGTTCATCTCTGGAATCGAAGCCTTAGCCGACCGAACCTTCCATCTGCAGTTCGATCAACCGGTTCATTTCCACGGCATATTCCATGGGCAGTTCCTTGACGAGCGGCTCGATGAAGCCGGTCACGATCATGGCCGAAGCTTCCGCTTCAGACAGGCCGCGGCTGGTCAGGTAGAGCAACTGCTCTTCGGCGATCTTGGAGACCGAAGCTTCGTGCTCGATGGCGACGTCGCTTTCGTCGATCTCGATATACGGATACGTGTCGCTCTTACTCTCCGGATCGAGAATCAAAGCGTCGCAGACGACGTTCGACTTGCAGTTCTCCGCCCCGTCCTGGACCTTGACCAGTCCGCGGTAGCTGGAACGTCCGCCGTCTTTCGAAATACTCTTCGAGATGATTCGGCTCGATGTGTTCGGAGCACAGTGCACCATTTTTGCACCAGCATCCTGATGCTGTCCGTTCGAAGCGAAGGCGATCGACAGCGTTTCCCCACGAGCACCCGGTTCCATCAGGTAGATGGCGGGATACTTCATGGTCAGTTTGGAGCCGAGGTTACCATCGACCCATTCCATGAGAGCGTCGCCGTAGGCCATCGCCCGCTTGGTCACGAGATTATAGACGTTGTTCGACCAGTTCTGGATTGTCGTGTAACGGCAGCGTCCGCCCCGCTTCACCACGATTTCGACCACGGCCGAGTGCAGGCTGTCGCTGCTGTAGGTCGGAGCCGTACAGCCTTCGACGTAGTGCACGGAAGCCCCTTCGTCGACGATAATCAGCGTCCGCTCGAACTGCCCCATGTTCTGGGTGTTGATGCGGAAGTAAGCCTGCAGCGGGAAGTCGATCTTTACACCCGGTGGAACATAGATGAACGATCCACCCGACCAGACGGCCGAGTTCAGGGCGGCGAACTTGTTGTCAGCCGGCGGAATGACGGTGCCGAAGTGTTCGCGGAACAACTCCGGATGATCACGCAGAGCCGAGTCGGTATCGGTAAAGATCACGCCCTGCTTGGCGAGGTCTTCCTGAAGCGAGCCGTAGACCACTTCGGATTCGTACTGAGCCTTCACACCAGCCAGATACTTCTTCTCGGCTTCGGGAATCCCAAGACGATCGTAAGTCTTACGAATGTCTTCCGGCACATCGTCCCAGGACTTTTCCTGACCCTGAGCTGCTTTCACGTAGTAGTAGATGTCCTGGAAGTCGAGTTCAGAGAGGTCTCCACCCCAGTAGGGCATCGGCTTCTGGAAGAAGAGTTCGAGCGACTTCTGGCGGAATTCCCGCATCCACTCGGGCTCTTTCTTCATTTCCGAAATCTGCGCGACGATTTCCGGATCCAGTCCCTTACGGCTGGTGAAGGCGTAGGTATCCGTCGGATCGTGAAATCCGAACCGGTATTCGCCAATGTCGACCTTGCTCTTTTCAACAGCGTCTGTAGACACAACAAACTCCTCTCGATATCAAAACCGTTTCGGCGAGCGAGACGGGGACGTATTCCTTATTCAGTCTACTCCGGCGCCCGGTGAGACCAGGCGATTGTTCGATGGCTTACTTCGCCGCTGTTTCCTGCTGCTGTTCTTCCCAGGCCGCTTCTTCCGGATGCCGTTTGCGGATGGAGTCATAACCATTCGCGTGCAGCTCGTGTGCCAGTGACGCGTCGCCGGTTTCGACAATTTTGCCTGCCAGCATCACGTGCGTGAACTGTGGCTCGTTGTATTCGAGCAGTCGTTCATGGTGGGTAATGATCAGCACGCCCATCTCGGGGCCAGCCAGTTTCGAAAGCCCTTCGCTAACGACCCGGACAGCATCGCTGTCGAGACCACTGTCGGTTTCATCCAGCAGAGCGAACTTCGGTTTGAGCAGAGCGAGCTGGAGAATTTCCATCCGCTTCTTCTCACCACCCGAAAACCCTTCGTTGAGGTAACGCGTTGCGAAGGAGGAGTCCATATTCAGCTGTTTCATGGTCTCGCGCAGTTCCGTTCGGAACTCCCGCATCGAGATCAGGCTCTCCCCTTCCTTGCGGTCCGGATTCCGAACATTGGAAAGTGCAAGACGAAGGAAATCGGCGACCTTCACTCCGGGGATTGTGACCGGATACTGGAACGCCAGAAACATTCCGAGGCGGGCTCGATCCGAAGGATCCATTTCATTGAGCTCAACGCCATCGATCTCGATCCGTCCCTTGGTCACTTCATATTTGGGATGACCGATCAGGGTGTAAGCCAGCGTGCTCTTGCCAGAACCGTTCGGTCCCATCAAGGCGTGGATCTCGCCCTGGCGGATCTCCAGATTGACCCCCTTGAGGATTTCCGTTTCGCCAACGTTGACGTGCAGATCTTCGATTTTCAAAAGAGCATTCATGATCGTGTAATTACTTCCTGCTGTTAAACATCTCCGGCTGCCCGGCCGGTTCTCAATCTGTTATTCCGAGTCAGTCGATAAGAGTACGGGTTCGAATCGGCAACAACTGTGACCATCCACACAACGCTGCGTCAGTTGAAGCGGCATTCCCAGGATCTGTTCGAAGACCGACTGTTCCAAGTCACAAATGGACCGATCGTCGACGGCCAGATCGTGGTAAGGACAGGCTTTTTCAGTCAGGCAGACTGAATCCTCATCCTGTTCGACTTCAATGTCGAACCCGTGCTTCTGCAGAGTCTGTTGCAGTTGCTGAATCCGTTCGGCCGGATCAGCCGCATTCACATTCTCGCCGTAGCGGTTCACCAGAGTTCGTCGCAGCTCTTCGCCGATTCGAGAGCGGAGCTTCTCATCGGGAATACTTGCCAGCTGCTTCCAGAGGACCGTGGCCAGCTCGTAATAGTTATCGCCGAGCAGCCGACGTCCGTCGCTGGTGACCGAATACTTGTGCTGGGGACGTCCCCGGCCCTGTCGTACGGCCGTTCGTTCGATCAGGCCAGCCGCCTGCAGCCGATTGAGCCGCTGGCGGACCGCATTGGTTGTAACCTGTTCAGCATCGCAGATTTGGGCGATTGTCGCTTCGCCCAGTTCATTGAGATGACTGAGAAATTCCCGATCGGATTGTTTGATGGAATCAAGCATATCGATTTTCGAGAGCTTTGTCCCCTGGTGAAAAAAACTGCCGCTTTCAGGGGAGCCGTCACGGGGATTGTAGGGATATCAATAATAAAAACAATGGAAATTGTTTCAAATAATTCCGTGACTGTCGGGCTCAGTTCCCGTTTTGCCCTAAGTCCAGATGGGTTATGGTGGTCCGACCGCTCAGCATGGTCGGGGCTTGACTTCGAATGCGTGAAATAAACCTTGGACGGGATGATCAGCAATGGCACAGAAAGAGCAGTGGGGAACTCGGATCGGCGTAATTCTGGCAGTCGCCGGTTCGGCAGTGGGACTCGGGAATTTTCTGCGGTTTCCCGGTCAGGCCGCCCAGAATGGCGGCGGGGCCTTCATGATTCCCTATTTTATCTCTCTTCTGCTACTGGGAATTCCGCTCTGCTGGGCCGAATGGACCATGGGCCGATTCGCCGGGACTCGAGGGTTCCACTCTGCCCCCGGAATTTTCATCGTGCTGTGCCGCAATACGTTCGCTCGCTATTTCGGGACACTCGCGTTGCTCGTTCCGCTGGTCATTTACATGTACTACGTGGTGATCGAGGCCTGGTGTCTCAGTTACGCGATCAGTTATCTCGACGGCAGCCTGATGCCGGCTGCCAACCCCGGTGCCTACGACGAATACTTTGGCTCCCTCGTGGGCATTGGGCAGGATGGGGCCCTGTTTCGACCTGGACACCGTGATTTTCTCGGGATCCTGATCTTCACGTTCGTAATGAACTTCTTCTTTATCTACCGCGGTATCACCAAGGGGATTGAAGCCTTTTGCCGCGTGGCGATGCCGATCATGGTCGTGCTGGCTCTCGTGGTGCTTGTTCGCGTGCTGACTCTCGGAACGCCTGATCCTGCTGCTCCTGATCGGAATGTCGTGAACGGACTCGGCAGCATGTGGAATCCGAATTTCGCCAAACTGAGTGATCCCAATACCTGGCTGGCGGCATCCGGACAAATTTTCTTCAGTCTTTCGGTCGGCTTCGGGGTCATCATCAACTACTCCAGCTATATGCGGAAGAACGACGATGTGGCCCTGAGCGGGCTTACGGCGACCAGTATGAACGAATTCTTCGAGGTCTGTCTCGGAGGGCTGATCACTCTGCCGGCTGCATTCATTTTTCTCGGAGCCGCGGCTCAGGAGATGGGAACCTTCGGCCTGGGCTTCACTGCCCTGCCGAGCGTGTTTGCCGTGATGCCAGCCGGGCAGCTCTTCGGATTCCTCTGGTTTATCATGCTCTTTATCGCAGCAATCACCAGCAGTCTTTCGATGTTGCAGCCGGTCATTGCGTTCTTTGAAGAGGGGCTCGGCCTAAAACGGCACGCAGCTGCAGCGATCCTTGGTTTGATCGCTGCGATCGGATCGGGCTTCGTCGTCTACTTCTCCAAGGATCTCAAGGCGCTCGACACCATGGATTTCTGGGTTGGGACAATGTGCATCTTCGTCCTGGCGATGTTCCAGGCGGCGGTCTACAGCATTGCCTTCTCGGTGCAATCTGGACACGCGGCCCTGCATGAAGGCTCGCATATCCGCGTGCCGATTGCTCTGCAGTACCTTCTGAAGTTCGTGACTCCGGTTTACCTGCTGCTGATCTTTGTCGCCTTCTGTATCTTCAATGTGCCGGATTACTTCTCGGCCATCGGGAAGAGCGAAGTGGCACTGGCGTCGATCATGTTTATTTCAATCGTCGGAGCGTTTCTGCTGGTCATGGTGCACATTGCCGGCATCCGCTGGATGCGGGAAGGCAAATTGAACTTCCTGTTTGAAGAGGCCGGGGAAGATGAGCAGGCCGCAAACGATTCCCCTGCGGTCTGATCCAGGCGTTCCAACAGTTTCAATACACTCGATCATCGCTCACCGGAGACAGATATGAATTCCCTCGGCTGGATTATGATGACCGTTTCGGTCTGCACGGTGCTTTGCCTCGTCAGCTTCTGTCTGACGAAAGTCCTTAGTCTTCCTGCAGTCGATATGGACGAGGTGAAGGGACCCCTGGAGATTGATACCGGGGATACCGAAGACGCCGACTGAACGGCGTGATGTTACTGCGATTCCTGGCGCAGCCGCTGTTCTCGCCAGGCATCGCGGCGGCATTTCCCTTCGGCCAAAAGTGCTTTCAGTTCCGCGTCATCGCTCTGCTCGATGGCACTGATGAACTGCGACAGCTTGTCCTGAAACTGCCGAGCCGCGGCCAGCGTCGCCTTAGCGTTCTGGCGGAAGATCGAGGTCCAGAGTTCAGGATCACCGCCGGCAATTCGCGTGCTGTCGCGGAAGCCGGACGACGCCAGACTGAGTTGATCCTCCTGCACTGCAGCAGCGAGGGCAGCGGCGACCAGATGAGGCAAATGGCTGGTCATGGCCAGGACCGCGTCGTGTTCCTCTGGCGGCATCGTCAGCACGTTTCCGCCCAGTGCCTGCCAGAATGTTCGGACTCGCTGCGTATGAGCGTCTGCCGTTTCGGCGGTCGGGGTAAGAACGATCGCTGCCTTCTCGAATAAATCGGGATCGGCATACTCGAATCCGGTCTTGTCCGAACCGGCCAGCGGATGTCCCGGCACATACCGGGAGGCTTCGATCTGTTGCGCGGAGAGCTCGCGAACGATCTCCCCCTTCACGCTTCCGGCATCGGTAATCGTTGCGGTTTCTCGCATATGCGGAAGCATGCAAGCGACCTGAGAAGCGATCAGATCGACCGGAGTGCAGATGACGATGAGGTCGGCCTGGGCAGCCGCGCCCTCCGGATCAGTGAAGCCTCGGTCAATCACCCCCTGCTCGACCGCTTTCTGCAGACGGCCTTTGTTCTTACCGATGCCAATGACCTCGGACGCGACGCCTCGACTGCGGGCGGCTCGCGCAATGGAGCCTCCAATCAGTCCGACGCCGCAGATGGCCAGGCAGCCGATAGCATTTTGGGGATGGTCAACGGGGTTCATCCTTCAATCTTAACGTATCGAATGCACAGACGCGAACTTTGTCCCCCCACCAGTTTGCCCGATCGGAAAATTGCACGAGACTTCGTGGAAAGACGCTGCTCCAGGCGGATCTTCTTGAGGTTCTGGCCGGACGTGGATAACGTGATCTTACGTATCTATGGGTTCTGATGGAGCGAGGCGATGGAACTGAGTGGTGTGAAACGGTGGATCGGCTGCGGCCTCCTGATGGGGGGATGCTTACTGTCTCCGACGAGCAATTATTCCCGTGTCGAGGCGAAAGACCATTTTCTGACGATCGGCGGAGGCTATGCCCCGTCGAGCAATCAGATCTCACTGGAACGCAACGTGATCTTCTATCGAAGCCTGCTGGACCGGCTCTATCAGAGCGAGGTCTCTCACGACGTCCTTTTCAGTGACGGAAACGATCCCGGGCGCGATCTTCAGTTTCGAAGTGTCGCCCCATTGCCGCGAGAGTACGAGTTGCTGGGGCAGTTGTTTGATGCTGGCACGGGGCAGAAGAACTTCTATCGCGACAACGAGCTGTCCGATGTCCGCGGTCGCTCGTCACTGGATGAATTCCGGAATTGGATCAAGGAGACAGGGGCGACTCTGACTCCCGAAGATCGCCTGGTCATCTACGTCACTGCGCATGGCGGGAAGTCAAAAACAAAGGGGCGAGCCGGAAACACCTGCATCTACTTGTGGAACAAGGAACGGCTCGACGTTGCGGAGTTCTCGCGTTCCTTGAAAGAACTTCCCGCCGAGGTCCCGGTGGCTATTGTCATGGTGCAGTGCTACTCCGGAGGGTTCACCAATCTCCTGTTTGAGCGAGGGGAAAGCAGTGCCGGTCTTGCCGAGCGGGACCTGGCCGTCTTCTGTGCCACAATCGAGTCTCGACCGGCAGCTGGTTGCACCGCCGACATCAATGAAGAGAACTATCACGAGTATAGCAGTTCGTTCTGGGCAGCAATTGGGGGGCAGACCCGAACCGGGGAAAGCGTATCTTCTTCCGATTTCGATCAGAATGGACGTGTTTCCCTGGCGGAGGCTCATGCCTATGCGGTCGCGACCCTGCCGAGCATCGATCTGCCGATTTGTACCTCGGATATCTTCTTGCGGCAGTACAGTTCTCAGACGGACGGAGCCGAGGAAGGCGTAAGTCTGTTGACCGACAGCGCACCACGCAGCGAATTGGAAGCGTTCGCAACGCCTGCACAGAAGTTTGCTCTCGATTCTCTGGCCACTCAACTCCAGATCGAAGACGAATCTCTCAAGGCAAAGGCAACCGAACTCAAGCAACGTCTCGATGAAGAGCTGAAGGAGATTGAGCGGGAACTGGGACGTTCTCGCAGTCAGGTCTCCGCCAGTCGTACGCTCATTCAGCAGACGGTTCTGGCACGCTGGCCCGAACTCAATCAGAGCTGGCACCCGCGGATTGCTTCAATCGTCGAGCAAGACCGGGATGCGATTCTCAATTTGATCGAAACACACTCTGAATTCGCCCAGTGGCAGCAGAGGATTCAGGCTGTCGAAGAGCTTGACGCCCGAAAGTTGCAGAAGAAGAAGGAGCAGGCCCGGTGTGAGCGATTACTCTACCTGCTGGAATCGCTTGCTCTGGCAGCAAACCTTCCGGTGGTTGCTCCAGAGGAAATTCAGCAGCGTTACGCTCGCCTGAAGTCTCTTGAAGGGATGAGCCTTGGTGCAGGAACCAGCCATTCGCATCAGATGACCACGGTCACCGCCCGGAAGGTTCCGCCCGCGGAAACGGCGCCGGCACCGGTCGATTCGTCCAGCGAATAAGCCGAGCGCGGTCAGCTGCAGTGGACGGCCCGACCGAGTCGATCGTTCAACGCAACGCCGAGGCCTTCATTCGGGAACGGATCGACGATAATCAAGTCCAGGTCCAGGCGATCGAGTTCGTGAAGGGCGGAAAAGAATCCCGCAGCGGCTTCAACGAGATTGCCCTCGGGCGAAAGATTGACGACGTGGGCGAATTCGCTTCGGCTCTCTGACTGTTCTGGTCCAAAGGTGATTAAGGCCCGTTGTTGGGCGACGGGGCGCGGCGAGTTCTCGCCGGCGATAACGAGCGGAGTTCGCGGAGCATAGTGCTCTTTCAGTTGTCCCGGCGCTTCGATGGCGTCTCCGGTTTCGCTGGAGCTGATCAGGACTACCTCCTGACCAAGGACCTCTTCCAGTCGCTCCCGGGTAATCCCTCCGGGCCGCAGAATTTCAAAGCGCCCCCTGCTCTCTCGCAGGATCGTCGATTCGACGCCGACTTTGCTCGGGCCGGCATCCAGGATGTAGTCGACCTTCTCGCCGAGCTGCCGGGCGACGTGATCGGCGGTTGTCGGGCTCGTGCGGCCAAACGGATTAGCACTTGGAGCAGCCAGCGGAGTGCCCGCCTTATGGATCAGTGCAAGAGCTGCGGGATGATCCGGCATGCGAACGGCGACGGTTGGCAATCCTGACGTGACCAGATCGGGGACCTCGGCCGTCTTCTCGAACAGCAACGTCAGTGGACCCGGCCAGAACGTTTCCATCAGTATCTGGTAGCGAGCCGGTACGTTTTTCACCAGCAGTGGAAGCTGCTCCTGATCGGCGATGTGAACGATCAGCGGATCAAACGTCGGCCGCTGCTTCGCTTCGAAGATCTTAGCGACTGCAGTCGGATCAAACGCATTCGCGGCCAGTCCGTAGACCGTTTCCGTCGGCATGGCCACGAGGCCACCAACGCTGAGAATCGAAGCAGCGCGGTCAATATCCTGACCGATCGTCGAAGGAGCAGGCATGAACTCTACTAACCGGTGAGCGGATCGAGCGGCTCTCAGGTTCTGCACGTGAACGCGACGATTTCTACGAGAAATCAGGGTCGACATCGGCCGCTCGGTAAGGCTGCGAACAGTCTAGGAGCGGCCTGACGTAACGGCAAGACTATCGCAGACGCGTCTGGTTCTGCCACTGTTCCCACTGCTCCGGAGTCAGATCTTCCGGGCGGACACCTGGCGGGCTTGTCGCCGGCATCAGGAACTGCGACTCGGATTGCTCCGATCTCCGGTTGGCAACAGCGTTGATTACCGGCTGTTTTTCGGTCGCCTGTTTCTCAACAGGTTGAGTTGCCGAGGCCGTCAGAATCTGCGTCCGGCCGGCGGGCTCATCCTTCTTAATCTCGGTCAGCCAGTAGCGGGCCGCCTGTAGATTGCTGTCGTGCTGCAGAGCCTCGGACAGATAACGTTCCGCGGTGTAGCGATCGCCATTCTCCATCAGGGCGACATAGCCGACATTGTACGCGGCTTCTGCTCGGCTGACAGACTGCGACAACATCTGGACGGCTTCCGGATACTGTTCGATCCGTGCCATTTCGATGCCGAGCGAGTAGCGGTACTGCGTGCTCTGCGGGTACATCTTCACCGCTTTTTGAATCTCAACGATCGCTTCGGTGTGCCGCTTCTGCTCGGCCAGATACTGTCCAAACGCGTAGTGAGTCTCATGCGAGTTCGGTGCCGAGCTAATCAGATCCCGATAGCGAGCTTCGGCTTCCTGATGCTTCCCGGCCAGTGCGTCAAGGCGGGCCAGTCCGAGGTTGGCTTCGACCGATTCCGGAATGCCGTCGACGACTTTTTCGTAAGACGATCGTGCTTCGGTCAGATTGCCGATCTGTTCCTGAAGACGGGCATAGCTCAAATGGAGATGAAGCGGGTTCTTGAGATCCTTCTCGCTCCGTGGCAATGGTTCCTGCTGAACGATCTCCGGCGGATACAGACTCGATTCTTTTCCGGTCTTCACCTGTCGCGCGGCAGACTGCTGGTCGGTGACCATCGCCTGAATAGCCGCGTCCTGTGGCGAAGTGGATCGGAACCACGTGAGCGGATTCCGTGATTGGGCGCACCCGGTTGCAGAGCACAGAAGTGCCAGCAACAGTACGTGATGTGTTCGAATCGGCATGCTCATCTTCGCAATCCTTTGCGTTCGATGAAGACATCAGCTGGTCTTCAGCGGGCACAATCCCTGTGCCATAGTCAACGCGCGCATTCCCCCAGGAATGGTCGTCACTATTTCGTATCGGCTGGATTGCGGGCGATCTGAAGAGAACGTGCAGCAGATTCCGCACATGTCGCAGAATCTGTAGACCTGATCAACTGTTGCCTATTCGCCGCTTCCGCCACTGCCATCGACACTGTATGGGATGTGCGGCGACTCGAGATTTTCCAGCCAGACGCGCTGGTAGTTCTCGACTTCCACAGCCGGGCGACCGATCGGAGCGGTCACGTTCAGCATCACGGCCATGGACGGTTCCGGACCGGTAAGTTCGGTCACGAAATTGTTCACACTCGCCAGTCGCAGTTCATTAATGTACTTCTCTGTCGAAGCCTGAACGAATGCCATCCGACGTTGGGCGGGCGCATTCTGCATGATCCACAGGCAATGCTCGCGACCTGATTTGGTCAGCTGATGGGTCTCGGCATCGAAGTGATATTCGTACAGCGTCGTGGCGTTTTTCCAGCCTTCAGCGATCTGGGCTTCCTGGAAGACTTCGACAATGTTGCGGTCGATGTGATTGTAGGGCGTCGGCCAGAAGTGAGCCGCGTGAAACTGCTGCATGAATGTCTGCTGCCGCTCGGTCGGCCGGGGGCGATTGGGCCACATTTTCCCGTAGCGATACTTCTGGCGGGAGCCAACGGGCAGCGAGCCGGTATAGGACCACCATTCCGGGGAGTATTTCTCCATCCCGGCTTCCTGTTTCTTCTCCCAGGGCCAGCCTGCTCGTGCCGAATCGGGCGTGAGAACCAGGCCGGAGAAAAAGGCGAAGAGTAAGATTTGTGGTAGTCCGAGTCGCATCCTGCCGTCTCCTCTGAGTTTCCTACTCAGGCTAGAGCGCGTTCTGTCTTGACGTCGTTTCGAGAGCGTCAGCTGCCGGACGGAACACGTTCAGATCTCAGCATCGTGCGGAGACGAGACGTCTCGATCCCGGTTGGGGGCGAGTTTCGTCGGGGAACGTGTTTCGTTAGTCACTGCGGACCGGTCTTGTCTGGCAAATGCTCCGGCAGTCGAGGAAGAAATTCGTCCCCCGACCGGAAGCGCAGCACAGTCGCGCTGGTCCCTGTCCAGTCGAGTTATCGACCCATCGACAATCGCGACATGACGAAAATCACACATTTGGGGAAAGCGGGCGATCTGCCGGTCGTATCACTCAGGCAGAGTGATATAGACCTCCCCGTTTTCCACGCTCGTCTCGAAGACCGTGGTCTGGATCGACGACTGGCAATGTTGACCGGTCCGCACATCGAACTGCCAGCCATGCCACGGGCAGGTGACGACACCCTTGCGAACAGTACCGGTTCCGATCGGCCCGCCAGCGTGCGGGCAGAGGCCATCCATCGCGTGAACCTCGTCGCCGATGCGGAAGACTGCGATGACTCTACCGGCTGCGGCAAATTCTTTGCCCGTTCCTTCGGTCAGTTCATCCAGGCTGCAGAGCCGTGTCTTTTCGGACATCTTCGAAATCCAACGCGAGAGTTTCAGATCGGCAGCAATCAGGCCGCCTTAGCGGGCTTCGCCCGTTTGACTCGTTTCCGGGGTTCACTTTTCCAGCGGCGATGGACCCAGAAATACTGTTCCGGATTCTGACGAACGACTCGTTCCAGTGCGTCGGAGTACCGTTGCGTGATCGCCTGCACGTTACCCTGCAGTTCCTCTTCCTGAGGGTCGATGATCTCCTCGACGCCAATCTCGTATCTGGTCCAGCGGCTGTTGATGAAATCGTCCGGTAACCGGCGGGCGTAGCCGACACAGATCAAAGCATCGTACTGTAGAGCCAGCAGCCCGATGGACTTGAACGTACTGGCCGGCTTACCGAAGAAGTCGACAAACAGGCCCCGAGGGCCGGCATCCTGATCGCCAAGCATGGCGACCCGACCACCAGCTTCCATCTCCTCGGAAACCTCGTCAGACGCTCCCGATTTGAGAATCATATAGTGCCCGGTTTGCTCGCGGAACTCCCGGAACCAATCGTGGAGATACGGATTATCCAGGGCCCGGGCAACAGCCCCGGCGCGAAATCCGAACAGCCCGAAACTGACCAGTGACATCTCCCAGTTGCCAAAGTGGCCGCTCAGGAGAATGACGGGACGGTCGGTTGTTAATGATTCCACAGCTCGATAGCGGTCGCGAAACGTGACACATTCCCGAAAGTTCTCGCGGCAGAGCTTTCGGGGCAGCTGAATCATCTCCACGATCAGGCGGAGCAAATGGATCCACATCCCGAGGATGATCTCGTCGGCTCGCTCATCGGTGAGTTCGTCTCCGAAGGCGATCTCGAGATTCTTACGACAGACCTGATACCGAGTCAGCTTTCTGGGAAGACAATAAAACGCAAACTTGGCGATCGATTCCGCCAGTAAAACGCTTTGCCGATACGACAGGCAGCGAACCGTCGCGAGGACCGCCTTGAAGACGAAGAACTCGGCTCGGTATCGAAGGGACTTCCATGTCATCGCAAACTCCCGGACATCATGTCAGGTTCTACGGGCTGCCGTGGTTGAATCGACGTAAAGTCTTGCCGCCGAACGGATCTGCGTCAAGGTGAATCAGGGGGCCCGCTCTATCGCGGACGCTTGGGATCGGACTTCAGAGGAAGTTCGACCCGCTTGCCAGTCCACGCCGACTTGTAGATCGCGAGAATGAGCTCGACGCTCTTGCGACCTTCGCGTCCGTCGACTCGCGGAGCCGTCCCCTTCTGGATCGCCGAGATGAAATCCTTGAACTGCTCCATGTGACCGGTGTACGAGATCGCCTTGGGATCGCTCGCCCCGCCTGTGTTTCCCGACTTCCGGGAAAACTTCTCGATCGTCTTGGCATCACGAGCCAGCGTTTTCTCGAACTCCCAGTGCAGGATGTCGTCCTGCTCGATAATCGCTGAACCTTTGGTGCCGCAGATCTCCGTCTTCTTCAGGAACCCCGGGTAGGCACTGGTCGTCGCGGTGATGGTGCCGATCGCGCCGTTGGCGAATTGCAGAGCAGCCACACCGGTATCCTCGACTTCAATCCGCTCGTGGGCCAGAGTCCCGGTGATGGCCGAAACCGCAGCGACTTCACCCATGAACCAGTAGATCAGGTCGACATTATGAATCGCCTGATTCATGTAGGCTCCGCCGCCATCCAGGGCCCAGGTGCCGCGCCATCCGCCGCTGTCGTAATACTCCTGGCTTCGCCACCATTTCACGTAGGTGTCGCCGAGAGTCAGAGTGCCGAACCGGCCCGCGTCGATCGCCGCTTTCAACGCCAGGTTCGCTCCGCCAAAACGGGACGGCAGAATCGCTCCCAACTTGACATTGTGTTTCTCGCAGGCCTCGATGATTGCATCGCACCGCTTGAGCGTGATCTCGAGTGGTTTCTCGACCAGCACATGCTTGCCAGCCTTGGCAGCGGCGATGGCTGGCTCCATATGGGCCCCGCTGGGGGTGCAGATCGTGATGATATCGATCTCAGGGTTGGCCAGCATTTCATCCAGATTGTCGTAGGCCTGGCAGCCCTTCTCGGCGGCGAACTTCTCCGCTGAAGCCAGCGTTTTGCTGTAGCAGCCAACAAGCTTGGCGCCCCGAATGTGTGCAATCGCTTCGGAATGAAAATTGGCAATCATTCCGCAACCGACGATTCCGAATCCTACGGCCATGTTATCTCCCGGGAGTTAAGTCCAGAGTTCAGCGTGGTTTTCACGACGTCCGGCGGCGAGCGGTCAGACGAGTTTAATGCGGCAGAATCTCTTCTTGCCGGCCCAGACGAGCAGTCCGTCTTCAACAGGGATCAGCTCGCTGATGTCTGCGATGGGGGTCTTGTCTTCCCCGAGTTTTGCGCCGCCCTGCTGAATAAGCCGGCGGCCATCGCTTTTCGTATTAACGAGTTTGAGCAGAAAGAGCAGATCGACTGCAGCGACCTTGCCATCTCCGCAGTCGGATCGGGACAGTTCGGTCACCGGGATGTCGCTGGGGAGTCCCCCTGCTCCGATTTCCCGTTCCCAACGTTCCACGGCTTCTTCCGCTTCTGCCGAGCTGTGGTACTCTCCTGCGATCGTTCTGGCGAGAACCTGTTTGGCGGTCTTCGGGTGTCCGGCCAGAATGCTGTCGACTTCGTCGAGAGGCAAATCGGTGAGCAGTTCGAAGTAGGAACGCATCACATCGTCTGGCAGTTGCATGAACTTCTTGGTCATCTCGTAGGGGGAATCCGAGATACCGATGTAGTTGCCAAGGCTCTTTCCCATCCGGCGGATGCCATCAGTACCGACCAGAATGGGGGACATGACGCTGCACTGGAGGGGCAGTCCTGCATCGCGCTGAAGATCGCGAGCAAGCATGAAGGTATAGAGCTGCTCGGTCCCGCCCAGTTCGACATCTGCGCGAATCTCGACCGAATCCCAACCCTGCATCAGCGGATACAGGCATTCGTGCAGATAGATGGCGTGCTCGTCTTTGAAGCGGCGTGAAAAGTCATCTCGCGTCAGCAGTTGAGCGACGGTGACCTTGCTGCAAAGTTCGAGGATTCTGGCGAAATCCATGTTGGAGAACCAGTCGCCGTTCCGATGGACCTCGGCCTGGGAGAGGTCGATCACCTTTCCAACCTGCTTCAGATAATCCTGGGCATTGGCTTCAACCTGCTCAGCGGTCAGCCGAGCCCGGGTTTCGTCCCGTCCGCTTGGGTCGCCCACCAGAGCCGTGTAGTTGCCGATGATGATTACGGCCTGATGGCCAAGCTGCTGGAACTGCCGCATTTTTCGCATCGGGACGGTATGTCCCAGATGCAGATCGACTCCCGTCGGGTCGATGCCATACTTGATTCGAAGTGGCTTTCCCGTCGCAGCGCTCTTCTCGAGCATCTTGCGAAGTTCGTCTTCCGGCACGATCTTCTCGACGCCGCGGCGAATGATTTCCAGTTGTTCGTCTACAGGGGGGAATGTCATAGTCACTCGAGCGAGAGTCGGTCCCGCTTTCTTGATTACACTGTTCCATCTACGATGAGCACCGCGAAGAATACTTGGCGGTGTCTGACGCCGGCCGGCATTCTCTTTGAGACCGAAACGCAAAGGCCAACCAGGCAAGAGAATTCGGTCCTTACGACTCGGATTCGTAACGTAACAATCCCCTCATTAATAAACCAGTCTTACCCCGCGTCGAACGGGATGGTGCCTCTCGCGATGGATGGCGAACAAGCAGCTTCACCGAAGAGTCCGACGATTCTGTTCGCCGGAGGCGGGACGGGCGGTCATCTCTATCCGGGCATCGCCGTCGCTGAACAATGGACGCAGCGTTTTCCGAATTCGAGAATCGTCTTCGTCGGAACCGATCGCGTGGTTGAACGGCGAATCGCACAGGCGAACGGGCTGGAGCACGTTTCCATCCCTTTTCAGCCGCCGGCCCGTGCCCTGCGGAAGCCCTGGTCGTATCTTCGGAATTTGCGAGAGTCGAATCGGATTGTTGGCGACTTGTTTCGAGATGCGCAGCCGGATGTCGTGATCGGCCTTGGAAGTTATTCCAGTGTTCCCGCTGTCCTGAAAGCGAAACGAGCAAGAATCCCCGTCGTGCTGCTGGAGCAGAACTCGATTCCAGGTCGAGCGAATCGGTTCTTGTTTCGATATGCTGATCACATCTGTCTGACCTATGCTGACTCCGTTCGGTACTTCTCCGGTCGCAAGCCCGTGTCCGTCACCGGCAATCCATTGAGGGCGGAGGTCACCGAGCTTCGTAATCAGAGAGCTGTGAGGCGTACAAAGCCTGTGTTGCTGATCACGGGTGGAAGTCAGGGGGCCCGGTTCCTCAATGATTTGTTGATTGGGTTCGTGAGGCAGCACCGTTCAACTTTGAGAGGCTGGCATGTCAGGCATCAGACCGGAACGGATGCTGAGGCAGCTCGAATTAGGGTTGAATACGAGCATGCGGACCTCTCTGCTGACGTTCGTGCGTACTTCGATACTCCCGCCGAGCTTTACGAGCATGTGGCCCTGGCTGTCACCCGAGCTGGGGCGACGACGCTAGCGGAACTCGCCTGCCTACAGATTCCTGCCCTGATTATTCCGCTTGCCAGTTCTGTGAATAATCACCAGCTGTACAATGCGAAATCCCACGTGGAGTCCTCTTGTTCACAGGTGTTAACTGAGCACCATGCTAAGGACGTCGGTGTGTTCAATAAGACATTGTGCCGCTTGTTGGAGAACACCGCTGCCCTTGAAGGAGAGGTCGTTCACGCGGTCTCAAGTTCAGATGGGGATGCCTCTGTAAATGTAATCAATGTGATCTCACGAATACTAAGAGTCGACTAGGGAATCTTCCTGAATGATCAGAGGTGGTGGATGGATTGCCATCGCTGGAAATATGCCCTGTTTCGAGAGGTCGACAGTTCTATTGTTTCCGATGTGTTTGACAGTTGTGGCTGCTGAGCCCTTGATGCACTTTGCCGAGATGTAGGGTCGTGATTGAGAAATTCCCGTTTCAACAACTCTAAGGAGGTGAAGTACACTTGATAGTCTGTCGACGATTGCTAGAGTCGCTACACCTTTAAGCGAAAACGTTATTGCGATTACACCTGATCCGATCTATTCTACGGACAGGAAGACAATAACGGCTGGATACAACTCCGCAGACTCAATTCGGGAAGGAACAAGACATGGCGGAAGTAACTGAACAGCTGAGTGTTGCCGAAATTCATCAACTTCTGCGACAGCAACAGTCCAAGGTCAATTCTTTACAGAAGCGACGAGAGAAGCTGGCCGAACAACTTGCCGAGGTGGAACAGCAGATTGCTGAGCTCACTGGTGCAGATGGCGGCGGAACACGCTTCAAGAACGAGAAGTCCCTCGAAGAAGTGATTATCGAAGTGCTCGGAAAGAACAAGAAAGGACTCGGACTGGCAGAATTGACGGATGCCATCCAGAAGACCGGCTATCGGTCGAGCAGCTCCAACTTCAAGAACGTTGTCTATCAGAACGTCTATAAGTCGGAATCGGTGACGCGGGACGAAAAGTCCGGTCGCTACGTTCTCGCCTAATCGCTGAGCACGTCCGCACGCATTCTCGGTTGCACTGAGCAGCCGTGACAGATGCCCCCGCCTGAATTACCATGCGGGGGTTTTTTCGTGCCTTTCTGCCAGCTGGTTTCGCAACGCTAAGGATGCTCTCAATGTCGAACGCTTCCATTAATCCTCGTGAAATCGTTTTCGACCTGCTCCGGATCTCCGGAGGGAGCGGAAAAGAAACTCAGGTTCTGGCGGCCATCGAGAAGAAGTTGCTCGAGGCGGGGCTCGATCCTGAATTGATCTCTTATGATGAAGCGAACAAGCGAGCTGGCTTTGGTGAAATTGGAAATCTGATTGTCAGACTTCCAGGCACAACAGAGGGGCCACGCCGGCTATTGATGGCACACGTTGATACGGTGCCGCTCTGCTTAGGAGCCGTCCCGATCCTCGATGGTGAGTATATCGTCTCGGAATCTGCCGAGACGGCACTGGGAGGAGACGATCGTTCCGGAGCCGCGGTAATCCTTTCCACGCTATTGCGAATTCTTGAAGAGAAGCCCGAACATCCTCCATTAACATTCCTCTGGACCGTCCAGGAAGAGATCGGACTGGTCGGAGCTCGATATGTCGATCCGGAAGAGCTGCGACAGCCGGAACTCTGTTTCAATTTCGATGGAGGTCCCCCTCATAGCGTGATCCGAGGTGCCACTGGCGACACGCATATCGACATTATCGTTCGGGGGCTGGCCAGTCACGCCGGAGCTCATCCTGAGCAGGGAGTCTCCGCGATTGTCGTTGCGTCGATGGCGATTGCCGAACTGGAGCAGCAGGGCTGGCTCGGACTGGTCGAGAAGCCGCACGGTCGAGGGACGAGCAATATTGGCTACATCGCCGGCGGGGCAGCGACAAATGTCGTCACGGACTTAATTACCATTCGCGCGGAAGCCCGCAGTCACGATCCGGAATTCCGAAAGGAGATAGTGGAGACGATCGAGAACGCGTTCGTCGCTGCGGCGGAAAAGCTGACCAACGCCAGTGGAGAACGCGGTTCGGTCGAATTCAAATCGCGATCAAAGTACGAAGCCTTTGTACTCGATGAAGATTCCGCCGTTGTCTCGGCTGCCAAAGAAGCGGCTCAAGCAGCCGGTCTCACTCCCGAGACGCGGATCTCCAATGGCGGACTGGACGCCAACTGGATCTCATCGCACGGATTGCCGACAGTGACCATCGGCTGTGGCCAGGAGTTCATTCACACCGTGAGCGAACGCCTGCATCTTCCGAGTTTCGAGAATGCCTGCGAGATCGCATGGCATCTTGCACTCGGCAGGTAGTCGCCCGCCCATACCGTGTTCAACACGAGTGGGCTGCTTACGGAAGAGTGTTGATCCGGATGTTGCGGAAGTTCAGGTCCGTCGTCGGATCGTGACCCTGCAGGCTCAGATGCCCGGCTTCAAGTCGCTTTCCTTTGCGCGGGTTTTCGTCCGGCTCGCGGGTGTCTTCCCAGCTGACGACCGGATACCCGTTGACCCAGGTCGCGATTCGCGGGCCGGCTGCGACCAGCGTGATCGTGCTCCACTCGTTGTCTGAAGAGACCACGCGGCGAGCTTCGACACGGCGGAAGATTGCCCCGGTTCCGGCATTGTTAGGCTCGTTCGGATTGCCGTCGGTCATGCCGTTGTGGATCTGGACTTCATAGCCGTTTGACGGGTTCTCTTCCGTTCCCGGCATCGCCCGGAAGAAGAGACCGCTATTGAGCTCTGCCGCATTGGTCTTAGCTCCGAACTGGAGCACGAAATCTTTATAGGTTTGCTCGGTCTCAAGAAAACCTGGGCCGTTGACGACGTGAATGGTCCCGGTCACGACGTCGATCACACTCTGAGAGCCGGGCACTTCGCTCCAGCCGGCCAAATCCGTGCCGTTGAAGAGCGGCTCCTGATTCAGCGGTTGGAGGCGAATATCCCGAAAGGCGATCTCTCCACTGTTCTTCTGGAGGCCGATATGCCCTGACTGCAGCCATTCCTCGCGGGTATCTTCATAGGTATGAGTCGGGCCGTCATCGATCTGGATGTCGATCTTGCGGCCGACGGCTGTCACGGTCATCCGGTGCCATTCGCCATCTCCGTGTTTAGCACCCTGATCAAACTCCGAGAGTCCGACCAGGCTGCCGGAAACAAACCCCTCGGGATGGGTGTCGGCCAGATTGATCTCGTAACAATCCCCGCCGGGTTTGCTCGGTTGCGGAGCACAGCGAATGAAGACGCCACTATTGGTTTCGCCGGTCATCTTAAAATCGAGCGTCAGTTCAAAATCGTCGAAGGGAACGTCGGTCATCAGCAACCCGATCGGTCCGCTGTCCGCGGTAATCGCCTGGTCTTCGACCGCCCAGTTGACGTCGTTGACCTTGTGCCAGCCGAAGAGGGTCTCGTTGTCGAAGAGGAGGATTTGCCCCTGTTCGATCTCTTCGGCGGTGAGCGGATTGATATAGGTGATCTCGGTCGATTCTGCTGCCGCATCCGGTGCCGACGTCGAGGTCGCTTCCGGCCGGGGACTGGTTTCCCCGGAGCCGTTTTCTGGTTCCTGAGGACGTTGACAACCCACGCAAACGGCGAGTGCCAGACACAGAAGAGGTGTCAGCGACGAAAACCTGGAGCCAATACTGAAACTGTTCATGCTGTATTTCCCGTCGAGATCGTTTCGAATTGTCGCTCTTGTCCGACTAGTCTTCCTCGCTCTGCTCCAGTGCCCATTTCAGATAGGCTTCAAGGAACGGATCGAGCTCCCCTTCCAGGACAGTGAGGGGATTGGCGGTCTTTAGTTCGGAGCGTGTGTCTTTCACGAACTGCTCTGGTTGGAGAACGTAGTTGCGAATCGTTTCTCCGCCAAAGCCGATCTTGGATTTCTCACCACGTCGTGAAGCGACTTCCGCTTCGCGCTTCTCGATCTCCAACTGGTAGAGCTTTGCGAGCAGCATCTTTCGGGCAGCGGCCCGGTTCTGATGCTGGCTGCGCTCGTTCTGGCAGCGAACAACGACACCAGTCGCAATGTGCGTCAGGCGGACGGCCGATTCGGTCTTGTTGACGTGCTGGCCCCCTGCTCCGCCGGCTCGCATCGTGTCTTCGTTCACGTCCTTGTCCCAGTCGACGTCGAGATCGAACTCGTCATCAACCTCCGGGGTGACGTCCACGGCTGCGAATGCGGTCTGGCGCTTTCCAGCCGAGTTGAACGGGCTCATACGAACGAGGCGATGGTTGCCCGATTCGCCTTTGAGGTAGCCGTAGGCGTAGTCGCCTTTGATAAGCAGGGTTGCATGACGAATGCCGGCTTCTTCCCCGTCGGTTCGTTCCAGCAGTTCGAGGCCGAAACCGCGATTCTCTGCCCAGCGCATATACATCCGGAGCAACATCTCGGCCCAGTCGGCGGCATCAGTTCCGCCTTCCCCGGCCTGAATGGTGACGTAGGCGTTGAGGGCATCTTCGGGCTGGCCGAGCATCGTCTGCAGTTCGACTGTGCTCAGTGTTGCCGTCAGACGATCGACAGTCTGCTGAATCTCGTCGACCGTTTCGGGAGTTTCCTCCGCGTCGGCGAATTCGAGCAGAACTTCCAGGTCTTCCGCACCGGTAAGCAGCTCGTCGAGAGGATTGAGCAGCGCCTTCAATCGGCTTAAATCCGACACCTGTTTTTGCGCCTTCTCCTGGTTGTCCCAGAACCCAGGCGCGGCCATCTTCTCATTGATCGACTTCAATTCCTGCTGTTTGACGTCGTAGTCAAAGAGAGTCCTTTAAATAGAGGATGCGCTCGGTCAAATTCTGGCAGGCGTCGCGAAGCTCGCTGTCCATCGTGCGAATGGTCTTTTTCTAAACTGGCAGCCTCTGCTGCGGAATTCATTGGGGAAATGGAATTGTAGCGGCGAGTTCCCTGAAGACAAAGGAAGCCGAAGGCACTATCGCATCGCAGGATTGGCGAAGTGTTACCCGTTCGAGGACGGCTGAGTCAGGCCGATTCCGGAGTAGTAGAATCCGCGGGCGAACATCTTCTGTGGAACGAACAGATTGCGACCATCGAAGATGACCGGATTCCTGAGCCGCTTCTTGATCAGATTGAAGTCGGGCGTCCGGTACTCGTTCCATTCCGTGCAAATCGCCAGAGTGTCCGCACCCTCGACGGCATCGTACTGCTGGTCGCAAAGCGAAATTCGATCGCCGTAGGCTTCTCGAACATTGTCCATGGCGACCGGGTCATGAGCCTGAACCTTCGCCCCGGCTTTGAGCAGTTCATCGATCAGCGTCAGGGCGGGAGCTTCGCGGATGTCGTCGGTCTTCGGCTTGAAAGCCAGTCCCCAAATGGCGACGGTCTTCCCTTCGAGATTGCTGTCGAAGTACCGATTGATCTTGTTGAAGAGGATCGTTTTCTGAGCGCGGTTAACGGTGTCGACCGCATTGAGCATCCGAGTTTCCACTTCGTGATCGCGAGCTGTGGCGATCAGAGCGCGGACATCTTTCGGAAAGCAGGAGCCGCCGTATCCCACGCCGGGAAACAGGAACTGGAAGCCGATGCGTTGATCGTGTCCGATCCCCTTCCGAACTTCGTTGACATCGGCGCCGACCGATTCGCACAGGTTGGCCATCTCATTGATGAAGCTGATTTTTGTCGCCAGCATGCAGTTGGCGACGTACTTCGTCATTTCCGCGCTCTCGAGACCCATCACGAGGAACGGGTGCTCGGTTCGCAGAAACGGTTTGTAGAGTTCTTCGAGAATATCTCCGGCAAATTTGGACATCACCCCGACCACGACGCGGTCCGGTTTTGTGAAGTCGTTGATCGCGCAGCCTTCTTTCAAAAACTCGGGATTGGACGCGACATGAACTTCGCGACCGAGCTTTTCCTTCAGTCGTTCGAAGACGCGGCGATTCGTGCCGACAGGCACAGTGCTTTTGCAGATGACGATGGCGTCTTCGGCAAGATGCGGTGCGACCGAATCCGACGCGGACCAGATGCCGGACAGGTCAGCCGATCCATCGTCTCCCATCGGGGTGCCGACGGCGAGGAAGACACATGCTGCGTCCGGAACGCAGGTGGCGACATCGGTCGTGAACTGCAGCCGTCCGGCGGACTGATTGCGTTTGACCAGCTCGGTCAGGCCGGGCTCGTAAATTGGGATGATTCCCTGATTGAGCCGCTCGATCTTCTGCGAATTGATGTCGACGCAAGTAACATCGTTCCCGCTTTCCGCGAAGCAGGTCCCGGTGACCAGGCCAACGTATCCAGTGCCAATAACGACAATCTTCATGAAAACCTCGTTCAGAACCGTCTGCCTGCGGTATCGGGTCAATCCTTGATGTGACTTGGTGAGCGTGGCCGATCGAACGTCGGACGGGAAGCCGCAGACGTGTAGGACGGAATCAACCTACCTTCTCCAGAAAATCTCGGCACAAGTCGGTTGGGGAATCATAGACAATCGCCAAAACCGAAGCGAGACCGCTGCAGGTCGAACGGGTTCTACGACCTGTCCCGATACTGCTGGTCGTAGTAGATGCGGTATTCGCCGGAGCGGATCCGATCTGTCCACCGCTGATGCTCGAGATACCAGTCGATCGTTTCTTTCAGGCCCATTTCAAAGGGAACCTGCGGTTGCCAGCCAAGTTCACGTTTGGCCTTCGAGCAGTCGATTGCATAACGGCGGTCGTGTCCGGGCCGATCTTTCACGAATTTGATCAGCGATTTTGGCTTATCGAGCAGTTCAAGTAAGGTTTCGGTCAGCCGCAGGTTCTCCAGTTCGCATTCGCCGCCGAAATTATAGACCTCGCCGGGGGCTCCGTGACGCAGAGCGGCTGCGATGCCCCGGCAGTGATCGTTGACATGAATCCAGTCGCGAACCTGTCGCCCGTCGCCATAAACGGGGAGTTGACGATCTTCCATTGCGTTGGCGATAAACAACGGCAGCAGCTTCTCGGGGAACTGATAGGGACCGTAGTTGTTCGAGCAGCGGGTGATGACTCCGGGAAAGCCGAACGTGTGACAGTAACTGCGAACGAGCAGGTCCGCTGCGGCTTTCGAGGCGGAATACGGACTGTTCGGAGCGAGTGGTGTTGACTCCGTGAAGAAGCCCGTCGCTCCGAGGCTGCCGTAAACCTCGTCGGTCGACACCTGGAGATACCGTTTGACCGAGTTCTGCCGGCAGGCATCGAGCAGGATCTGCGTGCCGACGATGTTGGTCTGAACAAACGGGCCAGAGTCGAGAATGCTGCGGTCGACATGTGACTCTGCCGCGAAGTTGACGACCGTATCGACGTTGTGGTCGCTCAGCAGCTGATTTACCAGAGCGGCATCGGCAATGTCACCATGGACGAACTGATACCGTTCATGGTTCTCCAGGTCGGTCAGATTCTCGAGGTTGCCGGCGTACGTCAGCTTGTCGAGATTGACGATTCGAAACTGCCCCTCGGCGAACTGCGGATCGGTGAGCAGCATCCGGATGAAATTGGAGCCGATGAACCCACACCCGCCGGTGATGAGCAGCGTTTCGGGAACGAATGGAGTCGCATTCATGCAGTAGGTCCAGCCGTGTCAGCCGGAGGTCTTCGGTTATTTGCCGATGATCCCTCCGCCCTCCACTTTCTTTCCATAGATGCGGATGTCATCGAACCGGCCCGGATCATCGAAGGAGCCGATGCCAACGCGACCCGTTTTGAAGGTGTCGTCTTTGGCCGTCATGACAGGTTCGTTCATGTCGTCGAAGTAGATCTCGATCGTTCCGGAATCGACCTTGCGAACGACCCGGGCGTGGTGCCATTCATCGTCCCAGTTCGTACCGGGAGTTGTTTTGGTCGAAATCGCGACACGGGGAGCGTCATTGACGATGAAAATCTGATTGGCGTGGGCGTCGGTCTTCTTGCCGAAATGAACATAGTAGAAGTGAGACTCGTCGACGTAGTTGAAGAACAGGCAGAGCGAACGGTGGTTATAGTCGGGAGAGGTCGACTGCAGTTGAACATCGAGAATGACGTCGCTGAACTGCTGATCTTCGAGAATCGCCCGATTGTAAGGCGAGCGATGAGGCGGCTCGTAGTTGCTTTTCTTTTTCGTCAAAGCGAAAACCTGATCATCACCATCCTGTTGAAGTTCCCAGGCTGATGAGTCGGTCGTCTTCCACTGGTCTGCCCCGTCTGAAAAGTCTTCCGTGAACTGCAGCGGCAGTCCCTTCAACTTTCTCGGAGCCGAGTCTTCAGCCAGAACGGTGGCGAACGAACACGTGGTCAACGCGAGTAGGCAGAGCATGCGAGTCATGAATGGCACCTGTCGAAGAAGTTGTCTGTCGGAGAGGGATTGTTATCGGTCAAGGTAGCCGACCACCCGCGACAGCTCAAACGATTATCGAAAGATGCTCTTCAAGACACCACTGGCCGGACGCACGGCGACACGTTCCAGAAGCCCACTGGCCAGGGATTCGTTGACGCGAAGTTCCGCGAGCAGTTGCTGGTACTTGCCATCAATCTCTCGGGTCAGTGCCTGCGTCTGGAGCTCAATTTCATTCTGTGCCAGTTGAGTGAACTCGAGTTTTCGTAACTGTAGTTCCCGCTGAAACCCCTGTTGAAGTCCAGCGACGATGTGGCGTCCGACATCAGACTGAAGCTCAATTCGTGGCGAACGGATCGAGCCGGACAGTCGAACTTCCCCTTCGACCTGCTCGACGGCTCCCAGCGCAGTCGCCAGTAAGTCGACGGGGGCGAAAGGTTTCACGCCGCGATCGGCCAGTAGAGTCGGCTGCACTTTGACCGAACTGTCGACGTCGAAGTGGACATTGTTCTGACGCCAGTTGACGGTTGCCTGAATGTCGTCGCCGGCGAGTCGGAAACGCAGGTCGGCAATCAATTCGCCGGTGTGGGCCTCCAGTGTGAGCTTCTCGCTGCGGGCAATGCTCTGAACTGGCACGTCGTCGGTTGTCATGTGGCCGACGAGGTCGAATACAGGCGGGGTCTGGCTGAAGTCGCACTGTCCATCGATGATGTAGTTCCCTTCGTGGGCTAACTCAAGGTGGTAGGTCAACGGCTGTGGATACTTCCTCGCGGCGGGAGTCACGTTGCACAACTGCCCCGAGAAGATCGCCTGGCGTTCGTTTAGATTCGCCAGACCGTTCATGTCGAGTCGACGCAGCAGAAATCGAGGGATGTCGCCAGCGGTGTCGAAGTCGATAGTGCGACCGGTTTGTCGCTCTGGTTCGTAATCTTCGGTCGCCACGGCGACGCATCGCTGCACGAAGCCGAGCCAGGCGGCCAGTTCTTCGAACTGCTGTTTCGCTTGCGGTCCGACGATCGCCGCGGTCAGTTCATCAGCGTTGAGCGGAATCGCGTCGATTTGACTGCGGATCGAGGCCAGGTCTCGGTCCTTGGCCGCCTCGAGTTCCTGCAGGTCCACTCGAGCCTGTTGCGGAAGCACCATGAACTCCTCTTTGAGCCGCTTGCTCTCCGCGATCAACTCATCGACCTGCCGCGCGAGGCGAGCCGAGCGTTCGATTTGCTCAAGAGGATTGTTCGACTTCTTGATCGTTTCGATCTCAGCCTTCACCGAGTCGATGCTTCGCTTGAGGTACTCCGACTGCTGACGATAGGCGTTGAAGCGGTCCTGCCAGAAGTGCTTTTTCTGTTCGGCCAGCTGAACGGTTTCGAGTTGATTCGGATTATAAGTGTCGATCGCTTTGGAAAGCAGCGTGTCGAAGAACGAGTCGGCTGCCCCGCGTGCGAACTCCGAGAGAACACCGACCTGTGTGCGGAACGGGAAAGACCACTCCTCCCCTTCAACAGTCGTCGAGCTGAAGTCGAGTGTGGAGGCCGTGTTAACGCGGACATCCTCGATCGTGGCGTAATCGATGACGAACTTCTTTCGCAGCAGCGCATCCCGATTCAGCTGGACGTTGATCGCTGCGATTTCCACGGCGTTAACGCCCGACTCGTCTTTGCTGGCGATCTGAATGCGATCGAGGTTCAGGTGCGTGTTGAAGAATCCGGACTCAAGTTGATCGATACCGACCGTGGTTCCGAGTGCTGCGCCGGTGCTGGAGGTGATTGTCCAGTGAAGCAGCGGCTCGAAGCCAAGTGTCACGACTGCCCAGCACAAACAGGCGGCAACAAGTCGGGGTGCCAGGTAACCCCAGCGAACGGCGATCGACTTCCGACGAGGCTTTTCTTGCTTGATCGACTCACTCGGAGCGGTGTTCTCGCCCGAGTTGCGCAGGAGCTGATTCTTGCGTTCCATTTCGGCCGAGCCTTGGCAGTGGCGATAGGGCTGGGCGGACGGCAATTCAAACGGCTGGGAGTGTTGCGGAGTCATCGCTGCTCTCTACGAAGTGAATGATTCGGAACAGAGACGGTCAGATCGCCGAGCGGACACGTTCGGCCCACTCCGCTCCCCAGAGCCAGGTGGCGAGGCGGTATTTCTGCATTCGCTGAATGACGACCGGAGCGTAGCGTTCCACCAGAGGCAGGGCCGCGAAATAGGTCGGCATCACGAGCACACTTCCCAGCACGAAAGATCCAAGCACGATGGTGTTGTTGAAATTGGTCCACGGAACGATTGGCTGGTTGTAGAGCCAGATCCAGAGCGGTTGCAGGTCCTGATGCATCAGCAGAAACTCGCCAATCGCAGAGCAGACGCTGTCGAGAGAGATTGCGATCCAGGAAAACAGGAACGTGCTGAAAAAGAGAGCGGGCAGACTCAACCGGATCGACGAGATGCCGATCATGAGCATGACGGCCAGCAGGTTCTCTTTGGGAACGAGTCCGAGCAGCACCCCGCCAGCGATTCCGGCTGCGATTTCCCGATGCGAGCATTCCGCGGTCAGCGAACGTAGAAACAGCCGCAGGCACTGAATGAAAAACATACGCGTCCCCTCTGCCCGAGCCGGCCGCTCATGATGCTGAGAGCGAACAACCCGTACCTTCCCCACAAAGATTACTGGTCCCCTAATCAGAAATATCGGTAATCCCGTTCGTCCCGCCGACCGGGCGTTTGTTCTGTCGTCGCACTTTGTAAAAATGCCATGATCGAAAGCCGGTATCTCCTCTCGATGTGAACCTGTATGACCGAGCGTCCGCGTGTGGCCCTGTTTGTCGAATCGTCCAGTGAATTTGGGCGGATGATCCTTCGCGGGATCCGGCGCTATCTGCACGCGCACGCTTCATGGTCGATCTACCTGCAACAGCGCGATCTCAATACGAGACTGCCCGCCTGGCTGGATGACTGGCGCGGGGACGGAATCATTAGTCGATCGACAAGCCCGAAGTTCGCCGAGCTAATTCGTAAGTCCGGACTGCCGATGGTCGATCTGACCGATCGCTGGGGAGCTTTGGGCGTGCCTCAGATCTGGGCCGATCACTTCGGCATCGGGCGAATGGCGGCCGATCATCTGATTGAGCGGCAGTTTCGCCACTTTGCGTTCGCCGGTTTCGAGCAGGAATCATGGTCGGACCTTCGCAAGCAGGGTTTCGCTGATTCCCTGCACAATGCAGGATTCCAAGCGGAGATTTACGATTCCCCCTGGGATCCCGCAGCCGGCCGGAGCTGGGACGACGAATTCGCGGCTCTCGTGGCCTGGATACAGTGTCTTCCGAAACCGGTCGGAATCATGGCGGCCAACGACGTTCGTGGTCAGCAGATTCTGGACGCGTGCTGTGAAGCTGGCCTCGCGGTCCCGGAGCAGGCAGCCGTGATTGGATGCGACAATGACGCAATCCGCTGCGAACTTTGCGATCCGCCGCTGAGTAGTGTCATTCCGAATGCGGAGCGAATCGGATATCGATCGGCGGAGCTGCTGCAGCAACTGATGGCTGGACAGCCGTGTCCTCAAGAGCGGGAGATTGTGGAACCGCTCGGGATCACGACTCGCAAGTCGACCGACATCCTCGCGATCGACGACCCGGACATCGCTGCGGCGGTACGCATCATCCGGGAGCGTGCGCTCTTCGGGCTGCGGGTGGAAGACATCCTCTCCGAGGTGCCGGTCTCCCGGAGCACCCTGGAACGCGGGGTTCGCAAGTATCTGCGACGCTCCCCGCAGTCGGAAATTCGGCGAGTGCAACTGCAGCACGCATGTGATTTGCTCGTCGAGACCGATTTGACACTGCCGGAGATCGCAAAACGGTGCGGTTTTGTCCATCCAGAGTACTTCAGTGTCGTCTTTAAACGGGCCTATTCCCTTACTCCCGGGCAATATCGCACGTTGAACACGGCTGGCACCGGTGATGTTTAATCCGAGAATCGCCTTCAGGGCCTGCCCGGAAAGCTCTCTACTTTCATCTGCGCAATTTCGGCCGAGATTCTCCCATTTCCATGATCGGGAATTCGTATTACAGTGCGGCTGACCCGTCCACGCAGCCCTTTCTGCTGTCACTTTCCGTTCCCAAAATTTCGACAGATCTGGTGCACTCCCGTGCCAAGAATCCGGTTTCTCATTCTGGGACTGTTGCTTGTCAGCGGTGCGGTGATTGCCGCCGAGCTGGCACTGCGGCATAACTACGAAGACGCCTGCGTTCAGCTGGGACTGAACGGAGGAGATGCCGGCTGGTCTCCGTGTGAGACAGGCTTTCTGCAGGCCCCTGCGAACCGCGTCATTCGATATCCGGTGCGACCGGGGGATGCAGTCGATCTGCGTTACGATGCAAACGGGTTCCGTGTCACAGCCGAGACAACCGACGACGATCGTCAGCCGACAATCTTTCTGGGCAGCCGTCGCGTGCTGGCCCCCGATCTTCCCGCAGAGCAGACCTTTGTCGGTTTATGGGAATCGAGTACGACCGGTTTCCCCTCGCAACAGGTTGTACTGAATGGGGGGATGCCGCGAGGATGTCCCCTGCTCTGGCAGCTGCAGTTTGACACTCGATTGGCCACAACCTCCGCTCGACGGCTGATTTGTGTGATTGGGGTCGACAGCTGTGAAAACGATTTCATCGTGAGGCGATCGATCAAGTTCGACGCCCAGGGGCGGCCGCAGATCGGTCTCCATCCGGGAAAATCAGCTGAGCCGAAAAGCAATGCGGCACAGGAACTGATTGAACAATACCGATTGGTTCAGGTCGGCCTGCCGATGATCGGCAACGTTTTCTTCGGAAGAGAGCCAGCCAGCGATCCCTTCGAATCGAGGCTTCAGCTCTCGGCAAACGGTTCACTCACGACCGAATTGATTGAACAGGCACTGGTTCCACTTATTGATCTGTCACAGCGTGCTTCCTCCAGGGGGACAAAGCTGACGGTTGTTTACCTCCCGACGGCAGATGAACTCGCGCTCCAGGCAGGGATCTCGCAGTCGGAACGCGATTCGCTTGTCGAAAACTGCAGGAGCGTCGCTCGTGATTTCACAGCCCGGCATCAGCTGGAGTTTCTTGATTTGACGACCCATCTGGTTGAGGACGAGGCTGGAAGTCGGCTGTTTCGGCCAGACGGTCGCCGGCTGACGGAATCGGGACATCAACGAGTGTCGAAGGTCCTCAGCGAGGCGTTCACCCCACGTCTCGCCTCACAACCCATCGAGAGAAGCGTGCAATAAGGCCAACAGGTTCTTGAACTTCTTGTCCAACCTCGAAACTCGATCTACAAATATATAAGCGGGTGTCGATGTAAGTTTTGGGGGACGCTCGGAAGTTCGTCCCTCTGGTTAAGTTTTCAACGCTACGCACCAGAGAGAACGGCTGCTCCAAAGCATGCCGGTTAGAAATACGAGGAAGTCCGATGACGGCCACTGAGTCAACTGATCGCTATTTTCGCGAAGCCGCGGAAATCATGGGGCTCTCGGCGAATCTGCAGCGACTGCTGCTGACTCCAGAGCGTGAGGTCAAAGTCCAGGTGGCGATCGAGATGGACAATGGGGAGCTGGCGACCTACATCGGCTATCGGGTCCAGCACAACCGTTCACGGGGGCCAATGAAAGGCGGGCTTCGCTATCACCCCGAAGTGGATGGCGATGAGGTTCTTTCTCTGGCCACGCTGATGACGTGGAAAACCGCAGTCGTCGATATTCCGTACGGCGGCGCAAAAGGTGGCGTTCAGATCGATGCCCGTTCACTCAGCCCCGGAGAGATGGAACGACTGACGCGGCGGTTCGTCGATGAAATCCACGACGTCATCGGTCCCGACAAGGACATCCCTGCTCCTGACATGGGAACCAATGCCCAGGTGATGGCTTGGATTATGAATCAGTATGAGAAATACCACGGCTACAACCCGGCCTGCGTGACCGGTAAGCCGGTCGAACTGCATGGAGCGGCCGGGCGGGAAGAGGCAACCGGACGGGGTGTCGGACTGCTGACGATCGCTCTGCTCGAGAAAGAAGGAAAGAACATCGAAGGAGCCCGAATTGCCCTCCAGGGATTTGGGAACGTCGGCAAATTCGCCGCCCAGTACCTTCACGAACGGGGAGCAAAACTGGTTGCGATCTCCGATGCCTACGGAGGCATCTATAATGCTCAGGGAATCAACGTGTCTCTTCTGGCGGACTATGTGGCGACTCACAGGAAGGTGTTGAACTTTCCGGAGTCCGAAGCGATTTCGAATGAAGAGTTACTGACGGCCGATTGCGATGTTCTCATCCCGGCTGCCATCGGTGGAGTGATTGTCGATTCCATCGTGCCTCACATTCGGGCGAAGTACATCGTGGAAGCGGCCAATAATCCAACGCTGCCGTCGGCGGACCGGGCACTGGCGGAGCGTGGAATCATCATCCTGCCCGATATTCTCGCGAATGCCGGCGGGGTGACGGTCAGCTATTTCGAGTGGGTTCAGAATCGCCAGCATTTCCGCTGGGATCTGGAGCGTGTTCGACACGAGCTGGACCGAAAGATGATGAATGCCTTCGAGACCACCTGGTCTCTGGCAACGGAAAAGAAAGTTCCACTTCGTCTCGCGGCTTACCTGGTCGGAATTGGCCGAGTGGGGCGGGCTACGGCCCTGGGTGGATACTGATCGCGTTTGTGTAAAGGAATCTGACGTGTCTACAACGACTGCAACCATCGAAGATCTTGAGTTCAACAGCACGCCTTTGATGCGTGGCCTCAGTGAAGACCAGATCGAAGAAGTCTTCAACCGGATGGAGCATCTTTGCTACGAGTCAGACTCGCTGATTCTGACGCAGGGGGAAGCCAATCCGGGGATCTGGTTGCTCAGTTCCGGTTGTGCGGAAGTTGTCCGTGATGGAATCGGCGGCAACCCCGAACGCGTGCTGGCTCTGCTCGGACCGGGTTCGGTCTTCGGGGAGATGTCGTTCTTCCGCAAGACACCTCATACGGCCAATGTTCGAAGCGTTCAGCAGTCGACGGTGCATAAACTTTCGTGGTCGGCACTGGAGGAACTCAAGAAGGACGCTGGCGAGATCGCAGTCGTGCTGCTTGCGAACATCGTCACCGTGGCCGCCGAACGACTTCATCTCATGGACAACTGGGTTTGTCGGTTGCTGGAGTCGAACGAAGTTCCCTCCTCGCAGGGAGGCGGTGGAGATGGCCGCTTCGAAGAGTGGCACGAATTTCGCGCCAAGCTGTACCGGGAGTGGGATTTCTAGAACGTTTGTTCTATGCTGACGGTTTGCCCCGGAAGGCGTTTCACTGCATTCCGGGAAGTTTGAGATTCGGACGTTGATCGCGCCCCCGCCCACCCATCAAGTTTGGAAAAAACCATGGGACGAAACTGGTAAAGCCTGTATCTGATACGGGATTGGCTAGAATACCAGTTGTCATTTCGGGCGGAGTAGATCGGTTCGGGTCCTCAGCTATGCGTGAGCCGCGGCGTGAGCGGCCACGTAAGTCTGCTTAAGAAAGAATCAAACGTTGGTTGCTCGCAGTTCTGACAATCATGAGACTGTCTATCTGGTCGTCAGCGATCCTTCCGGGGCCGAAGAGCGGCACTCTCTTCACCCCGACCAGGTCACAGATATCGGTCGGGCAAGCACAAACCGAATCGTTCTGCGTGACGAGATCTGCAGTCGAAATCACTGCGAGGTTTTTCGGATCAGCACCGGCTGGATGCTGCGGGATCGAAGCAGTCGTAACGGCACGTTTCTCAACGAGACTCCGGTCGAGCAGGATCGGCCCCTTGTCGATGGCGACATCATCCGCATCGGTTCGACGATGATCCTCTTCACCGACGATGAGACCGCCTCCTTGAAACGTGGGCCATCGCATCTGGATGGCGACACCGCGACCGATATCCGCGTCATCGACGAACCGGCTCCCCTGCCCGAGATTATCCATCGTCAGAAGCGTTCGACTCTCCGCGACTCGCCCGATGATACGCTCGGTCCGAATGGAGATCAGCGAGCGGGGGCGAAGCTCTCCCGGCTCTACCAGATGGCGTTGAAGATGGGCGAAGCGACCAGTTCGCAGGATCTGGCCGACATCGTGCTGGATGGACTCGTGGGCGTAACCGGCGCAGATATTGGCGCTGTTTTGCTGCAGCCGGCCAGTTCCCTGCGTCGCCGCAAGCGAGTCGCTTCCCCCAATGATCTCGTGGTGACGAGTTATCGCAGTCTGGGCGGACATACTTATCACAAGCTGTCGAGCTCGCTCACGCGACAGGTCATGGAATCTGAAGAGGCGATTCTGGCCCGGGATATCAATACACGGGCCGACCTGTCGAGTCGGGACAGCCTGGACGAAATGCAGGTCCAGAGCCTCGTGATTGCCCCGATTCACGATGAACAGGAATTCTTCGGCCTGATCCACCTGTACTCAACCAACGTCGATAACCCGCTTGATGCCGATGGCCTTGATTACACGCTGGCCGTTGCCGACCAGCTGGCGGTGGCCATCCGCAATTTGCAGAAGCAGCTCGAATTGCAGGACGGATTGCAGAAGGCGACCAACGAGAATCGTCAGCTCCGTGAACAGCTTGCGATTGAAAGCGAGCTGGTCGGCGACAGCGAGGCTATGCATCAGCTGCGGGAAACAATTGGGCTGGTGGCTCCGATCGATACCGTGGCCCTGATTCGAGGCGAAAGTGGCGTCGGAAAAGAACTGGTCGCCCGGGCCATTCATTTCAACAGTAAACGACGAGACGGACCGTTCGTCTGTATGAACTGCGCTGCTCTCAGCGAGAGTCTGCTCGAGAGTGAACTGTTCGGGCATGAGCGGGGGGCTTTCACAGGAGCAACCGGACTGAAGCACGGAAAGTTCGAGCAGGCCCATAAGGGGACGCTCTTTCTAGACGAAGTCGGAGAAATGAGTCCGGCGATTCAGGCGAAATTTCTCCGCGTTCTGGAAGGACATGCGTTCGAACGGGTCGGCGGAGCCGTGCCGATCAAGGTTGACGTTCGTCTCGTGGCGGCAACCAACCGCGATCTGGAACAGGCGGTGCGAGAGCAGCAGTTCCGGAAGGATCTTTACTTCCGTCTGCAGGTGCTCGAGATCTCTGTGCCGCCGCTGAGAAAGCGGATGGGAGATGTGCCATTGCTGGCCAATTTCTTCGCTCAGAGGTTCGCCAACAAATCGGGGCGGCCTGCATCGGAGTTCTCGCCGCAGGCGATGACCAAACTGACCGAATACGACTGGCCGGGCAATGTTCGAGAGCTGCAGAACACCGTTGAACGAGCCGTCGTGCTGTGTAACGGGGAAACGGTCACTCCAGATCTGATCATGCTCTCCAGGCTGGACGGCCATCCCAGTCCCGACCTCGAACCGGCTTCTGAGGATGCCGAGTACGTGGAGCTTTCAATCGAGGAACTGGAGCGGAAACACATCCTCCGCACACTGGAGTCGACGCAGGGAAACAAGTCGAGAGCCGCCCAAATTCTGGGGATCGAGCGGTCAACACTGGACCGGAAGCTGAAGAAGTACGGTCTGAAGAATCGCTGATCGATTTGTTTCCTTTGCTTCGGGGCTTTTGGCTCCGGTTCGAACCTTTCTTTCACGTCGGATCAGCTGGGAAGCCGATGTTGCAGAATAGTCACGCGAGTAGAGATCTTGTCGTGTGTTCAGTCTATCGGGGCTATTCGAATTGCTCCGGGTCTGTCAATAGAACGAGTTATTAGATTCTGCTGATTTTCCGCGAAATTTTATTGACATCATGCCGAATGCGGCAGAGAATCAGCCAGAGAGGCACACACGATTTCCTTCCACTTTTTCTCACATGGAATCTCTAATCGACGGTCCGCCTACTGCTCGCTCTTTGGCGCGACGCGATATGAGACCTCGGATGCAGATTTCCCTACCTGTGTAGCAAACACAAATTTGGCTGTGTTTCAAGCACTTCTTTCGTAGGTTGAACTGTATCTCGCAGAGGGGTGAGAAAAGTTCCTGCTTTCCAGCGACGGAAATCTTGCGCTCGCTATTTGTTCACGTTCAGGTGTTTTAAGTTTAGGTATGGAGTAGAGAATGCGAAAATCGAAGAATGTCGAACCCGACTACGAAGTGATGTTCGACGACCAGGCAGCCTATGTCGCAGATTTCTCCGATGCGTTCGACATGGATGAATTCGAGAATCTGGGCATTGATCCGATGGCTCCCACCGATGCCAAGCCCGGCTCGGAAGACAAGGTGATGATGCTCGCCGCCCGCTATGCTGCCGGGATGCCGCTGTGGCACGACGCCGACTGCTACGATCACGCCCCCGTCCTCGATGCCGACCTGCTCGAAGGTGGCGACGCAGACTACGAAGAAGATCCGAGCGAAGAAGAACTGATCTAACTCAGACACGCTCACGCGATTTCGGAAGAAAACGGAGCCGATTTGGCTCCGTTTTTATTTTTGCGCTCAGCAACGGTTCTTCCGATCAAAGCTTCTCTTGCCCGGGCGAACCCCGGAAAGGTTCGCGCCAGGCTGTATCATAGCCGCGTCCGACTATTCCTCGTCGAAGTCGACGATCTTGACGATCTCCAGTTCCCGCGTTCCCTGGGGAGTGTCGACAGAGACCTTGTCGCCGACCTTCTTGCCTTCCATCGATTTCGCCAGGGGGCTCGAAGTCAGGATCTTCATCGGCTCGCAGTCGTAGTCCTCTTCGCCGGGGCCAACGAATTCGTAAGCTTCTTCGTCATCCCACTTCAGGTCCTTCACGGTCACAGTCGAACCAAAGGTGACCACTCCTTTGGGCATGTCGGCCTTGTCGACGATATAGCAGCTCGACAGCTTGCTCTTAAGCATGTTGACCTTCGCCTGGACCATCCCCTGCTGCTCACGCTGTCCGTGGTATTCGGCGTTCTCTTTCAGATCGCCCTCGGCGCGTGCTTCGGCCAGTTTCTCGACGATCTCAGGCAGGACCACCGTCTCAAGGTGTTTGATTTCGGCCTTGAGTTTGTCGTGTCCTTCGCGAGTGATTGGATGACGTTCCATGTGTTCTTCCTCCCCTAAAACAAAGACGGGTCGCAGCGAATGCGCTGCGCCCCGTTGGTCTGTCCGAATGTAGCACGTTTCTGAAATCACAGAAAGCGTGAACTGAAAACATTGCTTTGTGTATACAAATCGGTCCCGGCAAACCGGGACCGATTCTCGTGAACTGACACCTGCTCTTGCGGGCAGGTTCGAGCGGCTCGCTGCCGATTAGACGTCCTGCCAGCTGCGTTCGCGGGCACTCTTCAGCACGGCATCGCAAACCTTGGCCGTTTCGAGGGCATCGCGGAAGGTCGGCGGGCACGGGGTGCCATCCTGCAGACTGCGGAGGAAATCGGCGACCTGGTTAATGAAGGTGTGCTCGTAACCGATGCACAGCCCCGGCACCCAGTAATGGTCCATGTAGGGATGGTCGCCATCGGTGATGTGAATGGTTCGCCAGCCGCGAACCTGCGATTCGTCACTGTGATCGAAGTACTCGAGCCGGTTCAGATCGTGAAGATCCCAGCGGATCGAGGCGTGCTCGCCGTTGATTTCGAGCGTGTAAAGGGCCTTGTGACCGCGTGCATATCGGGTCGACTCGAAGAGACCCAGTGAGCCGTTCTCGAAGTGGCAATGGAAGGTGCAGGCGTCGTCGATCTCGACCTTTTCTTTCTTGCCGGTCAGGTTGTGCATCCGCTCTTTGATGAAGGTTTCAGTCACCGCGGAGACGTCTTTGATCGAACCGTTCAGCCACAGGGCCGTATCGATGCAGTGGGCCAGCAGGTCGCCAGTCACACCGGAACCGGCAGCGGTTGCATCCAGACGCCACAGGCCAGCTCCCCCTTGCGGGAGATCGGCGTTGATCGTCCAGTCCTGCAGGAAGTTGGCCCGGTAGTGGAAGATTTTTCCGAGCTTACCGGAGTCGATGATCTGCTTGGCCAGCGTCACGGCCGGAACGCGACGGTAGTTGTACCAGACCGTATTCGGTACGCCGGCCTTCTCGACGGCATCGACCATCGGCTGAGATTCCTCAGTCGTACGCGCCAGCGGCTTTTCGCAGAGGACCATTTTGCCGGCCTCAGCGGCTGCGATGGCGACTGGAGCATGCTGATCGTTCGGGGTGCAGATATCGATGGCGTCGATATCGTCGCGCTCGATCAGCTTCTTCCAGTCGGTTTCATACGAGGCGTATCCCCACTGCTCGGCGAACGCTTTTGCCTTATCTTCGGTACGTCCGCAGACGGCTTGCAGGACAGGCTTGTACTCGAGTTCGCCGAAGAAGTCGCC
This sequence comes from Planctomycetaceae bacterium, assembly GCA_017795105.1. GTDB lineage: Bacteria > Planctomycetota > Planctomycetia > Planctomycetales > Planctomycetaceae > Rubinisphaera. The sequence continues at coordinate 621,155 of CP051247.1, read as the reverse complement.
AACCCGTTTGTAACCGTTGGTGTGAGTACGGCCCATGAAGCCGTAACCAACCAGACCGATGCGAAGTTCTTTTTTAGCCATGTGGTGTCTCCTGTTCATAGTTGAGTGTCGCCTTTTGGCGATCATTTCAGTGTACGAGGTGTTCTGGTTAGCCCCGGTTGATTCAACCGGGGTGGCGCAGCCACGAGAGGTCGCAAATGGGCATCGAGTATTATGTTCAACGCCTCTGTTTGCACCTCTTGCCGACTTCGTCGGCCCCGGTAGCGGAGCAACCGGGGCTACCCTTTGGTGAACTTGCCACTTAATTCCAGCCGTGGGCGTCGCGGACGTTGATCATGGCTGCCAGAATCGTGTTCCAGGTTGAAGGCGTTTCGAGCATTTCGTTCGGGAACATGCAGCCGTCCCAGCAGATGTGCTCAATGCCGCGGCTCTGGGCGTCTTTCAGCCAGAAGCCGGAACACTTCACGATGTCGAGCTTACCGTTAGGATCGTCGGCCGGACAGTGCTTGCCGGTTTTGTCGTGCGAGCCGGTTCCGTGGACTTCGCCGTCGTTCTGTGCGACATGGAAATCGATCGTCCAGGGACGCAGGGCATCGGTCATTTTTTCGTAGGCGGCCCAGAATTCTTCGTCCGAATAACCCGGCTTGAGCAGAGCGTTTTCTTCTGAGTTGTAGCCCATCAGGTACAGGTATGTGTGAGCCAGATCGGCCTGGAAGCCGAGCGTATCGGGACGATCGACCATTTCCAGCAGGTTGACCATATCCTTCCAGGAATGCATGGCTCCCCAGCAGATTTCCCCTTCGGCGGCCAGGCGTTCGCCATTGTCGGCGGCGATATCGGCGGCCTTGCGGAAGGTATCGGCGATCCGTTTGGTATTGCCTTCCGGATCGGCAGCCCAGTCATTCACACCGGATGCCGAGTCGATGCGAATGCAGCCGTAGCTGCGGACGCCGTGCTCGTTGAAGATTTTCGCAATCCGGCAGGCCTTTTCGACGGCCAGCAGGAACTTCTTCTGAGCTTCGTCATCGCCCATGGCCGAATCCCCGACCGTTCCCGGCCAGATCGGAGCCACAAGCGAGCCAACTTTCAGGTTGTACCCGGCGATCTTGTCGGCGATGGCCTTGAGTTCATCGTCGGATGCATCGGGATCGGTGTGGGGATGGAACAGGAAGTAGTCAATTCCCTCGAATTTCTGGCCATTGACCTCGGCGGCAGCCGTCAGTTCGAGCATGCGATCCAGGCTGATTGGCGGATGGTCAGTTCCCTCTTCCTTACCAACCAGACCCGGCCACATCGCGTTATGCAGTTTGGGTTTTGCGTGAGACATCGTGAAGTTCCATTCCAGGGTGAATCGAGTCAATAACGATAGAAATCGGCGGAGATCCCGCGATTTGGAGAACAGCAATAGATCAACGGAGAGTGATGGAATCAGCCAAAGATTTCAACTGTGGGAGGGGCAAAAAGCGGCCGGCACGGCTTCCGATACTTGTGAAAGACATGCGATCGCGGAAATCGCTCCCCTCCCCTGCGGAATCAGGCCTGAGAAGTTTCTTCAGCGAACGGGTGTTCGTTCCAGGGATCGGTCCAGTGGGGGAAGAGGGTGCTCAGGATATGGACCAGGGCGTCCTGTCGAAGAATGCGTGCCAGATTAATGGCCAGATCATCGGACAGATTTTCGTCGGGATTCTCGTCCAGCCAGACATGGACGGCATCTTCCCCAACGGATTTCGTCAAAAGGAAGGAGCTGATCTGCAGCCGCCATCCGGCTCGCAGACGTTCTCTTAGAATATCCTCGCGGACTTTCGGGCTGTGGTTTCGATAAAACACGCAGGCAATAATCGCCCCGAGCCCCAGTCCACCCGTCATAAATAACATCGATCTTAAGAACAGGGAAGCCGATTCGTGTCCGGCCTCGCGAACAAGGTCCGTCACGAAGCTATTGAACACTGCAGTCACCAGGAACACACTACCGAGTGAAGAGATAGCCAGCGAAATCTCGTAGAGAAATCTCCATCGAAATCGCTTCACAAAACGCTTTTGCTCTTTTGCGTCTAAAATCTCTCGTAACGGTTCGAATGAGGCGACAGGGATGGTCTCAAGATAACGTTTTGCGTCCGCGGACACCCATTGGGCAACGCGAACGAGCAGGCGTTCGTCGGGCGTTTGTTCGTATGAAAAGAGCTCACACAAACCGGGCAGAGCAAGTCGATAGCGTTCCCGGTACTTCTCCAGCACGGCGAGTTTGTCGAACTTCGTGCAGTAATCGATGACCAGTTCTCGGAGCAGCTGGTGCTTCGGTTGCATGGCGGTTTCGACCTGCGATTTAACGATGAAGTAGCGGACCGTATCGGCAAACTCCCGGCGGAAGTCGTCTTGTGGTGAGAAGTACTGGTGCTCCATGTCAATGGCCTGGGCCAGTTCTTCGAAGCAGGATTTGTCGTCGGTGACGGCTACGGCCGGGAGCAGTTCGAGCGAGAGTTGAAACTGAGCGTAACTCCCGGCGAATTCAGCGTCGCTGCCGATTCGCGTCCACTGGCGTGGAAACCGAGGTTCTCCAATGAGTTTGCTGGCGACCTGGCTGTCGAGGCGAATGAGTCGTAACCAGAGCGGAAGCGAAATCTGGGCGAAGGTCAACTGGGGCAGCCGGTCGGCGAGCTGATTAATTGTGAACTCGATCTGCTCGTCTGGAACCGACTGCTGGCAGTACTGTTGAGCCAGCGAAATCAGGACGGCTGAGGCAGGACGAGTCTGGAGGCCGCTGATAATCCAGTTCAGGAATGATTCTTCTTCGTCAGTCTCAACAGCATCGGCGAGAACGGCCAGGCCGACGTAGTCATGCTCAGACAAAACCGCCTGCTGTCGAAGATCGGAGTAAACCTGCTGCAGATCGGCTTGCGAGTCGAGGCGCTCTCGCAAAGAAAGTAACGGAGGCCGGGGTTCGTTGTAGGAGACCGTGCCCGTCAGCGAACCGGGGAGTTCTTCGATCGGGCTCGACAACTCCGCATTGATATCGGGAGTGAGAAAGGCCTGATCAATCGCTTCGTTCGACTTCAGGGCTTCGTAAGCCGCCCGGATCTTCTGAAACTCGTCGGGATGGAAGTCAGGCCGGTACTTCTTGATTAGCCGGCCGTATGCCCGCTTCAGATCCCGCATCTCAAACGGTTCTGGAAGTCCGAAAAAACTCGCCGGAGAATGAGGCAGCAGGTGCCAGTCGGGCTCTGGTGTCTCACTCATCGCCACCCTCACTGCTCGGGACGGGCGCCTCGCTAGAGGCGTCTTTCTTGCCAGCTCCATGACCATGTTGGAGAGCCAACTGATACACGGTTTCGAGGTACAGCTCGACCCGTGCGTTGTAGTGTTTGATCCAGCCTTTCGGAAGGAGCCCTTGCGATGCCTTCATGCGCAGAACTCGCTGCGTTCGCAGGAAGTCTGCGTTGATCTCGGCCAGAGCGGCGGCTGCCGCAGGATCGCTGCGAACGGCAATGATTGCATCGAAGCGAGTGATATCGGATGGATCGGGATCAGGCAGGTCGGCGGAAAGCACGCCCTCATTCTCCGATGTTGAGACGGGGGTATCTCTAGAGATTGCCAAGTTGAGGTCTGGCGTTGAACGGAATTGAGGAGGCGAACCAATCTTCGATCGGATCTCTTCGATGTCGATTGTCGGACGACGATAGGTCGAAGCTGGACGGCCCTTTTCCGGACTGTCGATATTCGTAACGGCGTACCGCAACAGACTCAAGGCCGGAATGATGACGAAGAATAGCACCCAGCGTGTGCTCTGTTCCTGTCGTCTACTACCTTGTTCTTCCTGCTCGGCCTCGGTCATCGAACGGTGGACCGTGGAGAACTTCGCTTCGGTCTGGCGTGCCCGCTGAGCGGAGAACTGAGCGGGCACGACCGGAGCCGTTTTCGGTTTCGCTTCGTCCAGAAACGTCTGCCGCTGCTTCACGAGCTCACGGCAGTCGATGCGGTCCGCCGTGAGAATAGACGTGACGTAGTCCCGTTTTTCTTCCGCAGACCGCTCGATCATACGTTCATTCGCTTGAAATCATTGAAGACGTGTCAGGCAGACAGCTCGGCTTTCGCGGCGGCGACCTGATCGACGACGTATTGGACTGCGTTGTCGACCGGCACTTTCTCCGGGTTCTCGGCCGTGCGGCCTTTGAACTCGACCACGCCATCTTTGAGTCCCTTTCCGCCGATGACGACGCGGAACGGGATGCCGATCAGATCGGCATCGTTGAACTTCACTCCCGGGCGCGCGGCTCGGTCGTCGAACAGGACGTCGATCCCCTGCCCCTGCAAGTCGGCGTACATTTTCTCGGCGACCTGCATCAGTTCTTCGTCTCCAGTATTCAACGGAATGAGAAGAACTTCAAACGGAGCGACGGTAATCGGCCAGATCAATCCCTTGTCGTCGTGTTTTGTCTCAGCCAGTCCGGCGACAATGCGGTTCACGCCGATGCCGTAGCAGCCCATGATGATCGGCTCGCGGTTCTCGTTCTCGTCGAGGAAGACTGCATTCAGGCTCTTCGAGTACTTGGTCCCCAGTTTGAAGACGTGGCCGACTTCGATGCCGTGGACGAACTTCAGCGGCTCGCCGCTCTTTGGACATGGGTCGCCTTCGCAGGCGTTTCGCAGGTCATAAGTCGTTTCGAGCTGATAATCGCGACCGAGGTTCACGTTGATGTAGTGCTGATCGGTCTCGTTCGCTCCGCTAATGGCGTCGCCGATCAGAGGGACGTCGTGATCGGCAATAATGCGACATTCGAGTCCGACCGGTCCGGCGAAACCGATCCCCGCTCCGGTGATCGACTTGATCGTTGTCTCATCGGCCAGTTCGACGGAACCGGCTTCCAGAGCGCGGCGGATCTTGCCCTCGTTGGCTTCATGGTCTCCACGAAGCAGCACGGCGACCGGCTGGTCATCTGCCAGATAGATCAGCGTTTTGATCATCTGCTCCGGCTTGCATTTCAGGAACTTGCAGACCGCTTCAATGCTGCCGGCGTTTGGTGTGTGGACTTTCTCCAGTGCCGCCCCACTGCCGGAACCGCTGAGATCTGGAGTCGAACGCCCCGTTTCGGCACGTTCGAGGTTGGCTGCGTATCCGCTCGATTCGCAGTAGACGATGTGGTCTTCACCGTTCTCGGCGGGAATCATGAATTCATGAGAAGCGTCGCCGCCGATCGGACCACTCTCCGCTTCGACTGGGATATAGGTCAGTCCGCAGCGTTTGAAGATACGGCAGTACGCGGCGTACATCGCGTCGTAAGCTTCGTTGAGCTGTTCGAGCGACGTGCCGAAGCTGTAGGCGTCCTTCATCAGGAACTCGCTGGTTCGGAGCACGCCAAAGCGTGGCCGCTCTTCGTTACGGAACTTCGTCTGAATCTGATAGAGCGTCAGCGGCAGCTGGCGGTAACTTTTGATCTGCTTCGAGATGAGATCGGTAATCACTTCTTCGTGAGTCGGTCCGAGGGCCATGTGGACATCGCGATCGCCGCGTTTGACATCGAGGCGGATTAGAACCGAGCCGAAGGCTTCGTTACGGCCCGTGCGATCGAAGAGCTCAATCGGCTGCAGAGCCGGCATGTGAATCTCGACCGCATCGGCAGAGCCCATTTCTTCGCGAATGATCTGGGCAGCTTTCTGAACCGCTTTCCAGCCGAGTGGCAGATAGGTGTAGGCACCGGCCATCAACTGGCGGATCAGGCCGGCTCGAATCATCAGCTGGTGGCTGGGAATCTCTGCATCGGAGGGAACTTCTTTCATGGTCGGGATGAGAGTTTTAGACCACCGCATGCGTGCTGCTTTCTTTCCTGTCCGATTTCGAAACTGCTGGCTGTTGGATCAATGACCCCGTCTCTCGGTTGACGTTCGCGAGGTCTCAGCGGGCGGGGATTCTCCTGAAGTCGGAATCCGTTCAGGGGGAAGTTTAACTGTTCTCCCGCAGACGGGAAGTCTGGGCGCGAACTTGTGGACGTCATCTGCTGCCCGTACACTCCAGATTCTCAATTCGCACAAAACGTTCTGCAGGAAGAGAGACTTCAGGCATGGCACGCCGATTCGTCAACGAGATTTCTGACGGCGACACGATCGATGAGGTTTACGTTCTGGCTGACAAGCAGCTGCGGGCCAATCGCAATGGCGATACCTACCTGCTAGCCGATCTGCGAGACAAAACCGGCTCCATTCACGGGCTGCTCTGGAATATCAACGAGGATCAGGTCGCCCACGTTCAGTCGGGCGATTATGTTCGTATTCGCGGCAAAGCTCAGCTGTATAACGGCAATCTGCAGATGATTCTCTCCCGCGTCGACGTTGTCCCGGCCGATGGCGTCGAAGCCGGCGACTTCCAGGCGGGAACCAACCAGAATGTCGAAGAACTGTTCGTCAAACTCACCGAACTGCTCGGAAGTCTTTCCGATCCCGCCATGCGGCAGCTCATGCAGTGTTTTCTCAGCGACGAATCGATCGTCAATCAGCTGAAAACCGCTCCGGCCGGCGTGAAGGCTCATCATGCCTATCTTGGCGGATTACTGGAGCACATCGTCACGCTGATGAATGCCGCAGACCGGCTGGTCGACCTTTACCCGAGCGTGAATCGCGATCTGCTGCTCGTAGGCGTCTTTCTGCACGATCTCGGCAAGATTCGGGAACTCGGCTACGACGGAACCTTTATCTATACCGACGAAGGCCAGCTCATCGGACATCTGATTATCGGTGTCGAGATTCTGAACGAGAAGCTTTCCGAAGTCGCCGATAAGGGCTACCCGGTCAAAGAAGAGAATGTACTGCGACTCAAGCACATGATCGCCAGTCATCATGGGGCCTACGAATTCGGAAGCCCGAAACTGCCGATGACGCCCGAAGCGATCGTGTTGCACCATCTCGACAACATCGACGCCAAAGTGAACGAGTTTGCTTCCATGATCGATGCCGATCCCAATCGCAATTCGAACTGGACCGCATTCAGTCCGAGAATCGACCGGAAGCTGTTCAAAGGGCTGGTCGGAACAGAGTGAGCGGTCCCGGAGTCGGTCTGTCGATTCGATCAGAGAGCCGGTTGCGGAACGACCGCGGCAAGAGAGTGTGAAAGGATATTATGGCCTCTCTCAAGCAGCAGATCATCGACTACATGTCACGCGGCAACTACGAGCCGATGACGCTGAAATCGCTGGGCAAGAAACTCGGCTTCAAAAAGAAGGCTCTGGAGAAGCTGAACGAGACCGTTCAACGTCTGGTCGATGCCGGACGGATTCAACGGGGCGAAACCGGCCTGCTTCACGTGGTCGATAAGGCCACTTCTCTGCACGGAGTACTGCGGAAGGTTTCGACCGGCAACGGCTATGTCATTCTGCACGAGCCCAAACCGGAAAACATCACCGAAGACATTTTCGTCGATCAGCGGGACCTGGGCGACGCCCAGACCGGCGATGAGGTTGCCGTCGCGCTGACGAATCGTCGGAAATCGGGCGGTCAGCGTTGCGGTCGCATTGTGGAAGTTCTCGAGCGAGCGACGAATCGGTTTGTCGGCCTTTACTTCGAAGAAGACGGCCAGGGATATGTCTTCATCGACGGCCGAAATTACGAGGAAGCGATCTGGGTTGGTGATCCCGGAGCAAAAGGAGCCCGCCCGGACGACAAGGTTGTTATCGAGATGTTGCGGTTTCCGACCCAGTACGCGGTTGGGGAAGCCGTTGTTGTCGAAGTGCTTGGCGAACGCGGGCAACCGGGCATCGATACACTCACAATCATTCACGAGCATGGACTTCCCACCGAGTTTCCTCCGGCGGTGCTGGAGCAGGCAACCCGGCAGGCCGAAGAATTCGACGAGAAAGATTTCGGCGGACGGCTCGATCTCACGCTCGATCCGATTATCACGATCGACCCGGCTACGGCTCGCGATTTCGATGATGCGATTTCTCTGACGCAGACGGAGAACGGGCACTATCACCTCGGCGTGCACATCGCCGATGTGTCCCACTTCGTGCAGCCCAATACCCCGCTCGACGATGAAGCCTACAAGCGGGCGACCAGTATCTACCTGCCGACGCAGGTGATTCCAATGCTGCCCGAAGTCTTGTCGAACGGGCTGGCGAGTCTGCAGCAGGATCGCATTCGGTTTGTGAAGTCGGCTTTCATCGAATTCACGCCCGAGGGCGTGCCCGTCGACACGCGGTTCGCGAATTCTGTGATCAAGGTCCGCAAGCGGTTCGCGTACGAGCAGGTGATGGACTTCCTGCAGAATCCAGAGCAGTATCGCGGGCAGTATGGCGATACGGTGTCCGATCTGCTCCTGCGAATGCAGCAGCTGGCGAAGATTCTGCGAAAGCGTCGTTTCGAACGCGGTTCACTCGAGTTGAGCATGCCTGAGATTCAGCTGTCGTTCAATGCCGATGGCTTTGTCTCGGGAGCTTACGAAGCGGTTCACGACGAGAGTCACCAGATCATTGAAGAATTCATGCTCGCGGCCAACGTGGCTGTCGCCACGGCTCTCACCGAGAAGGGGATTTCGTTTCTCCGACGAGTGCATGGCGATCCGTCGCCGGAGAAGCTGCAGTTGTTCAGCGAGTTTGTCGACTCACTTGGGTTGACTCTACCACGGAAGCAGACCCGCGCAGCCCTGCAGGATCTGCTGGAGGAAACCGCGGGAACGCCGCTACAGCGTGCGGTCCACTATTCCTTCCTGCGAAGCCTGCAAGCCGCCGAGTATTCCCCCGCAGACGAAGGACACTATGCCCTGGCGGCAGAACACTACTGCCACTTCACCAGTCCGATCCGTCGATATCCCGACCTTACCGTACACCGGATTGTCGATCGATTGCTTATTCGTGGCGAGAAATACAAAGGTGAAAGCTACGAGAAGGTCGAGAAGGTCGGCCTGCACTGCAGCGAGATGTCACGGCGAGCCGAGAAGGCCGAACGCGAACTGACCAAACTCAAGCTGTTGCAATACATGGAGCAGTTTGTCGGCCACGAGTTCGACGCGGTCGTGAGCGGGGTGGAGCGATTTGGGCTGTTCTGCCAGTGTCTCGAAGTGCCGGCCGAAGGGATGATCCACATCAGCGTGCTTTCAGAGATCGACCAGTTCTACTTCGAACGCGAGTCGCACAGCCTGATCGGTAAACGGACGAATCTGCGGATCCGCCTGGGGATGGCCGTTCGTGTGAAGATCGCTCATGTCGATATCGATCGCCGGGAGCTCGATATGACCCTGGTCAAACTTCTTAGCGATTCTGAGTCGAAGTCCTCCCGCGGAAAAGGCGGCCCGAAAAAGAAGCGGATAAAACGCAAGTCGAGCAAGGCCTCATCGAAAGCGGCCTCGAAATCGGTGAAATCTTCGAAGAAGCAGCCCCGGAAACGGAAGCGATAGTTGCTCGGGCTCTGATCTACTCAGTCAGTTTGTAGCAGAGCAAGATGTCCTGATCGCGCAGGAACAGTTTTCCATCAGCGACCACCGGACGGGCCCAGGCGTTTTTCTGGCTGCGTTCCGGCTGCTCGAACATGCCGAGCTGTTCGAACTGGTTCGGGTCGGCTTTGATCAGGTACATCGGCCCGCGTTCACTGCGGAAATAGAGGCAGCCATCCGCAAAGGTGATTGCGCCCTTCCCGTTTCCGGACAAACGTTCCTGCCAGGCCGGCGTGCCGGTTTGGGCGTTGATGCAGGTGAGAATGTTGTCGTTCGCCCCGTAGATATAGTCATTTAGTTCCACCATCCCGCCGTGATGGTTCTTCATCTTCTCGGTCTTATAGACCAGCTTTGGCTTGGTGATATTGCCGCTGAAGTCAAGCAGAGCTCCGCCTGTGCCGTAGCCTGAGGCATAGAAGATCGATTCTCCCATTTCGATGGCCGAACTGCAGTTGGCTGTGTCGTTGGCGGCGTTGTTATCTCCCCAGAGGGCCTGACCGCTTTCCGCGTCGACGCCGAACAGTCCGCTGTGGCAGAAGTTGACATACTGCTTACGGCCTCGCAGATTCGCCGTGGTGACCGAGGCGTAGCCGGCTTTGGGGTTCTGCGGGACGCGGCACTGCCAGATCGGACTTCCGTCGGATTTCTTCAGAGCGACCATGGTGGCATTGGTGCCACCGGGCGTGCAAATCAGCTTCTCGCCATCGATCAGCGGTGATTCAGAGATGCCCCAGACGATGTTCGAAGCCGAGAACCGATCCAGAATGTTAATCGTCCAGATCAACTGACCTGAATCAGAGGCACAGGTCAGATCGCCAGCAGCCCCGAGTGTATAAAGTGTGCCATTGTCCCAGGTCGGCGTGCTGCGGGGGCCATTGCCCTGCCCGTCCTGAAAGACGCTGCCGTTTCGAATCGCCCACAGTTCGGACCCGGTTTGCAGATCAAGAGCGATGATCGCTTCCTGGTCGGCTCGGGTTCCCATCGTAAAGACTTTGCCATCGGCGACACTGACGGACGAATAGCCTTCCCCCAGTCCTCGGGCAGTCCAGAGCAGTTCCGGACCCGAGGCCGGCCATTGCTTCAAAAGACCAGTTGATGTCGAGTGGTTCTTCCGATCTGGCCCGAGAAACTGTGACCAGGGGGCGTCTGCAGTTGAACCGGAGGCGGTCGGCTCGGAGTTACCCGGCGTGTTGTTCCCTGCCGGTTTGCTGGCCGGGTTCGGATCATTGCGGTAGATCCGCGTCGGCTGTCCAGATGACGTCGTGAAGACAGAAATCAGATCGCCAACGGCGAGCTGCGAGACTTTGGCCGATCGCCGATTGATGATCACCTTCAGGTCGCGTCCGTTGACGGGAAAGACCTTTTCATCGTCCTGAAGTGTGGAGGTGACTGTAATCGAGCTCTTGTCGGGCGAGATCTTTGTGATGCGGCCGGTAAAGGTCGCGCCGCTCGCCTGATGAGCGATTAAAAGAACGAAAGCGAGCTGCAAAGCGATCCAGCGAAGAGCCATTTCAAGAGATTCCTTGCGGAGGAAGCCAAAGCAAATCTATGATGCCGAATGGCATATGGGAAATTGTGTTGTGTGGGACAGATTGAAGAAATCGCCTTGTCACACGCCGATCACTATGCCGAAAGAAAAATCAAATTGCAACATCAATCTGAAAGCGTGACGCTGCGGGATTGTGGGCGTCAGACTCTCAGAATCGCCCTGCTGAAGGACTCCCCGCCATGGCGCAGAGCATCTCCGAAATCCTGAACAGTCTCGGACTTCAACTGCCATCCGCCCCCGATGCCGTCGGGGCTTACGTGCCCGTGCTGCGAACGGGCCAGCTGGTAATGACGAGCGGGCAGCTGCCCACCCTCGCGAAGGAAGTCGCCTTCAAGGGGAAGGTGGGGCATGATCTGACGCGCGAAGACGGACGCAATGCTGCCCAGGTCGCCTGCCTGAATGCCCTGGCTCAAATCGCGAAAGAGATCGGAGGGCTGGAGAATGTGAAACGAGTCGTGCGGCTCGAAGGATTCGTTCAGTCGGCAGACGATTTCTACGACCAGCCCTACGTCATGAACAGTGCCTCGGAACTGTTACTCAAGCTTTTCGGCGATGCTGGCCGACATACGCGATTTGCAATTGGCTGCAACACCCTGCCCCTCAACGCCGCTGTAGAACTGGCATTATGGGTTGAAGTTTAGCCGCGTATCGGTGTGGAGAAGTGCCGATTTCAAGAGTGTCGGGACTCGAAAAGTCGACGGACCCTAAGCGAAATCGGCACGTCGTTTCAAATAACGACGCGCCGGTTGATGCCGTCTCCTGTTGGGGACGAGGCGAGGATGCGAAGCCCAGGCTTCGCCAGAAGTAATTACTTCTTGTGGCGAATCTTTGCTCGCATACGTCTTTTCTTGCGCCCGATCTTTCGACGTCCTTTACCTGTCTTCTTCGTACCCATGCAGGAAATTTCCTCTTTCTGTGTCTACTGTTGGATTTCTGATCGACAATCGACGAACGGAAAAGCTATCAGATCTTTTCCAGTTATGCAAACACGCCCCGGTGTGTGAGAAATCTTTCCCTCAATCCGGGGCCATTGACTTGTTGAAACAGGCTTGCGGCCAGTTCAATCTCGTATACTATTGACGGTGACGATTCGCGCATAGTCGGGCCGGCGTGCTGAGATCTCACGAAACGTCAGAATTAAGTCAAAGTGATTATTCCCTATATCGGGGAGCGGGAGCGGTATGACAGTGCTCACATCTTCAGCCAGTGCGGCGGCTGGGACAAACCCACGCCCTGGACAAACGGTCTTCATCGTCGACGACAACGAGAGTGTCCGGCTTTCACTCTCTTACCTTCTGCAGTCGATTCACCTGAATGTCAAAACGTTCGCTTCGGCGAAAGAGTTTCTTGAGTATGTCGACCCGCACTCCGATGGATGTGCAATTGTCGACATTCTCATGCCGGAAATGAGCGGGACGGAACTGCTGCGGGAATTGCTCAAACGGAAGGTTCTCTTCCCCATCATTATGCTCACCGCACATGCCGACGTGCCTGTCGCCGTGGAGTCGATGCGACTGGGCGCCTTCGATTTTCTGCAGAAGAGTTGCAGCGAGCAGGAACTGATGGACTGTGTTCTGCATGCTCTGCAGGAAAGCCATGCCCTGCATACGAACGTGCATAACGAGCTGGAAGTTCGTAAGCTGATGGCGGGACTTTCGCCGCGGGAAGCGGAAGTGACCGAGCATGTGATTACCGGCCAGACGAGTCGGGAGATCGCCGCGACGCTCGGCATTTCGCAGAAAACGGTCGATACCCATCGTGCTAACGTTATGAAGAAACTCAAGGTGAGCAATGTCGCCGAGTTGATTCGCAAAGTGGTTCTGGTTCGCCAGGATTCACGAACTTCCGATCAGTAACCGTTCTTCCTGTATTCACCGATCATCTTCTATGAATCGCTTCCGCTGGCGTAACCTTCTACTGACGGAGACTTTCGCGGAAGCGTTTTCGGTGACGGGCACAAGAATCGTCGTCACGGCGGAAACCGAACGCTGGGTCGAAATCGCAGCTCGAGAAGTGACCGGTTACGGCACGAGCGTTATTTCGTGCGATGCCGAAGCCGGGATCGATCAGTTTCTCTCCCCCGACGAAACTCCTGACGGGCGACCCGGAGCCGCGTTGATGTTCTTCGCGTTCAACCGCGATGCGCTCGGCAAGGCGATGATGAGCCGCGTCGGTCAATGTCTTCTCACTTGCCCGACGACGGCGGTTTTCAATGGCGTCGACCTTTCTGATGACGAGCCAAAGTTCATCGATCTCGGAAATCAGCTGCGTTTCTTCGGCGATGGCTTTCAGGCATCCAAAGTCATCGGCGAGTGTCGCTACTGGCGGATTCCTGTGATGGACGGCGAGTTCCTCTGCGAAGATCGCATTGAGAGCTTCAGGGGAGTCGCGGGCGGAAACGTCCTGATCGGAGGCGAAACTCAGGCCGCAGCGTTGAAGGCTGCAGAAGCGACTGCTGACGCCATGCGGGATTGTCCGCAGGTGATCCTCCCCTTCCCTGGCGGGATTGTGCGAAGTGGCAGCAAGGTCGGCTCGCGGTACAAAGCTTTGCGGGCCAGTACCTACGACGCCTATTGCCCGACGCTGAAAGCTCGCACCGAGACCTGCTTGCTGCCGGAAACCGGTGCCGTTTACGAGATCGTGATCGATGGCCGATCGGCCGATCATGTCGCCGAGGCGATGCGGGCCGGGCTGCATGCGCTGGCCGACTGCGGGGGAGTGACCGAGGTTTCGGCCGGGAATTACGGCGGGAAACTTGGCAAACATCACTTCCACCTGCGGACGCTCACGGAGGAAACTGTCACAGCGAGTCGATAAGATGACCGTTTTCTCCCGTGACAGTCCGTAATCTCTGAAGCTCCACCGTTATGCACGCTCCCGCCGACGTTTCGTCGTCCGCCGCTTCTCCGGTCTCCGCTGCCATCGCCAGGTGGGAGAAGCCTGTTGTACTGCTTCTGATTCTGATTAACGTCGGGTTGTTGCTCTCGCGTCTCAGCTCGGCAGACGCCCTCGGGAGCGCGAATGATCGGTCGCGATGGTGCACGGTCTGGTCGCTGGCTGCTCGCGGTACCTACACGATCGACGAAGTGATTCTGTTCCCGGGCTGGGATACGATCGACAAAGTTCGGCATGAAGGAAACTTCTATTCGACCAAGCCGCCGCTCTATCCGACCATGCTGGCGGGGCTCTACTGGAGTATTCATCGTGTCACTGGCTGGAGCCTGATCACGGAAACCAATCTAGTTGCTCAGGTCATCCTGCTGCTGGTCAACCTCGTGCCGTTCTGGATCGCGCTCTACCTGTTCTGGAAGATGCTGTGCACATTCCAGTTCCCTCCCCCGGTTCGAGTCGCTGTGCTGGCGATGCTCGCCTTTGCCGTGCCGGTATTACCGTATCTGACCGTGCTCAACAATCACTCGATCGCGGTCGTGACGCTGATCTACTCGCTGTACTGCGCCACGAAGATTCAGGAAGCAAAACGTGCCGGCGAAGATCCTGGCTCGCGCCAGTTAGCCATCTGGTACATGGGGGCGGGTTTCTGGGCCGCCTTCACCTGCTGCAATGAATTGCCGGCCGCTCTCTTTGGAATCGGGATTTTCGCGGCCTTATGCCTGGTCGATCTGCGGCGAACTCTGATCTGGTTCGTCCCGGCCGCGCTCGTACCGTTGATTGGATTCTTCATTACGAACTATGCCGCGACGGGAGGCTGGAAGCCGATCTACATGTACTACGGCACGGAAAAATACGAGTACGTGCACCGCGGCATTCCCAGTTACTGGTCCGATCCCAAAGGGGTCGACAAAGCCCGGGACAGCGTGCCTGAATACATTTTCCACTGTTTGGTGGGGCATCACGGGATCTTTTCACTGACGCCGCTGTTCCTGCTCTTTCTCCCGGGAATGCTTCGCGGCATCGGTTGTCAGATTCGCTGGCAGAAGATTTGGCAGGCCATGTCGATTGCCCTTACCGTGGCCATCCTGTTGTTCTACTGGAAGCGAACGGAGAATTATAATTACGGCGGAGTCAGCGTCGCTTTACGATGGACCGTCTGGCTGGTTCCGTTCTGGCTGCTGTCAATTGCCGAGTTTCTACGAACCGCCTGGGACGGGCGAAGAGTTGGGCTTCTGCTGGCTGTGCTCGCGATTCCTTCAATGTTCTCGGCGTGGGCACCCTGGAATACGCCCTGGCAACAGCCGTGGCTCTTTACACTGATGAGTCAACAGGGGTGGATCGATTACTCTGACCCGCCGCCGCAGCTGGAGACTCCGATTGGTGGCTGGGTGACGACGTTGCCAAATTCCACGGAAGTTGATCCCGATTACTGGGTAGAGTTCTACACCGGTACGGCCGTGAATATTCGCGTCGCAGATTTAGGTCCGTCGGATGTGGACGGTCAACCGGGGCGGCGGATGCTGATTGAAGACCGTGAGGAGGAAGAGGTCATTCGCTCTCGTGAATTAACCGTCAGCATTGAAGGCGTGCGGACTGGAGCTGATCCCGCTGAATATCTGCTGGCCTGGGACGATACCCAGGACGAGGCAACTCGTGAGGATCAGGTTCGACTCCTGCGAGGGATGCCGAAGCCGCAGAAGTTCAGCCGAAGCAATGATCGATTCCTGTTTCTTCCACTCCGGGAAGATGCTTTTCCTTGTGTACGGGCTGCCGCGAAGGTCTGGATTCCGATCGGTCAGGCCGAAGAACGGAACTACCTGCAGCATCGGGTCGACTTGTGGGCGTCAACTGAAATTCCGTTCGGCATGGCTCAACTGCAGTTGTCCCGCTCGGAGCGAGCCAGCAATTTGATGTTCGCCCGGGAAACATGGCGTGTTGTTAAGGTCGGCAAGCTGATCCCGAAAGTGGACGATTAATCGGCAAACGCAGGGCCGGTGGTATCCAGCCCGGCCCTGCGTTGCACTATTCGTCAGTCGACGGATTCGATTACTCCGGGCTTCTGCCAGGGGACTTCGCCGTAGTATTGAATCTGCCGTCGAAGAGCAGCGGACAACTCGTTGAAGATCCGCGGAGCCTTCTTCGCAAGGTTGTTCTTTTCCTCGGGATCCTGCTTCAGGTTGTAGAGCTCGAGTGGTTCGAACGGACTGTTCTGCAGCAGCTTCCATTCCCCGCGGATGACCGCTTCGATCGTCTTGCCACCATAACGCTGCCCGCCTTCCCGACGGCGGAAGAACCAGTGGTTCCGCAAGTCTGATTGAGATTCTCCCTGGAGAGTCGGCAGAAAGGAACGGGAATCGAGTCCGTCTGGAATGTCGACTTCGGCCGCGGCGAGAAGCGTCGGAAAGAGGTCCATCGAGAGAACGCGAAAATCGGTTGAAGAGCCCGCTTCGATTTTGCCGGGCCAGACGACCGCGCCGGGAACCTTGAGCCCGCCTTCATACACGCTTTGCTTGCCATCCCGCAGAGGGCCGTTGTTCGCTCCGGCGTTCAGCTGTCCGCCATTGTCGGAGGTGAAGACGACCAGGGTGTTTTCTTTCAAGCCGGTTTGCTCGAGACAGTCCATCACCTGACCGATTCCATGATCAAGGTGCTCGATGAGAGCGACGAGTTTGGCTCGCGTCTCGGTCATTTCCGGTTCCCGTTCGCGGACCTTCTCTAACCAGTCTTCCGGCGGCTGGATGGGTGTGTGCGGAGCGTTATAGGCAAGGTACAGGAAGAAAGGCTTCTCCGGCTGCTGAGCACGCTCTTTGAGATAGTCGCAGGACCAGTTCGTGAACAGATCGGTCGCGTGTCCTTCAGGCGTGATCGTCTCTTCGTTGAGCCGCATGTAGTTGATGTCGTGGCGGCGATGGTGGTAGTAGTCGTCCATCATGTCGCCGAGGAATCCGTGGAAATGGTCGAAGCCGCGATCGTTGGGACGATTCGGCTTCTCGTAACCCAAGTGCCATTTCCCCACGATGGCCGTGTGATATCCGGCCGCTTTCAGCACGTCGGCAATCGTCGTGGAGTCTGGGGTCAGGTAGCCCCAGTTGTTCTCACTGTGGGTGCGAATGACGCCGGGAACTCCGACGCGATCCTGATATTGTCCCGTCAGCAGCGCGGCACGGGTCGGAGAGCAAACGGGGCAGTTCGCGTAGAAATTCGTAAACTTCATCCCCTCCGAAATCAGCTTATCGATATGGGGCGATTGCAGATCATCTGCTCCGTAGCTGGAGAGATCGCCGTAGCCGAGGTCATCGCAGAGAATGACGAGCAGGTTGGGACGGTCCGCGGCCCGAGTCATCTCGGTTGGCAGGCTGAGGAGAAGTGCGAAGAGGAGCGCGACGCGGAGCATAACGGAGAATTCCTTTCAACAGCGGTAACTTCAGTGAGTCTTTCAAGTTTCGAGCGGGTGGTGGTTTCGCCATCTGGTAAAAGGCTAGCCGAAGACCCGGCGAATTTCTTCCATCTGCAGATTGGTCGCGGTATAGCCGAGCTCAATGAGCCGGACCGCGGAGGAGAAGTCGTACCACGGAACGTGGGCGACGTTCGGTTTAATCAGCACATCGGCGTGATGGCGGACATGTTTTCGCCAGTAGTTTTCGCCAATTTCGTCCACGCGAATCAGAACTTCGAGAGCCGAACTCGGACGGGCTCCCGGAACGATTTCCGTATTCACCTCGACGGCGAGGACCGGACTTTCCGCGTAGGATTGCGCGATGCGGGCCGGTAAGGCACAGAATGTCCCGGTGTCGCACAGCAGAAGATCTCCGAAGGGAACGGGCGGAAAGATGCCCGGAAGCGAGGAGGACCCCTTCACCGCGTCGCGGAGCGACCCCGTTTCAATAACGACCTGATGCCCGCTGACCAGGTCGACGGCCACAACCGACAAGGGAATCGGCAGCGATTCGATGTTCACATCGTCCACGAGATTTTCGACCACGTCATCGAGCAGCACGCCTGGCAGCATCCCCGGTTGCGTCAGGACCCGTCGAAACAGGCTGTGCGCTTTGAGGAACTGTTCGATTCGAACGTACCAGGAAAAATAGCCCAACATCTCCCGTTCCGCTGGATCGCCCTGCAGGCCGAAGAGGGTTCGCTGGTGGAGCTGGAACCGCTCGGAAAGGAGATAGTGGACCGCCCGTTGACGGACGCGTGCATAATCGAGCCCGCTGGCAAACAGGGCCCCGACGAGACTGCCCATGCTCACGCCGACGATTCTCTGGATCGAGAAGCCGGCTTCCGTGAGTGCCTGGACGACGCCAATGTGGGCCAGTCCGCGGGCTCCGCCTCCGCCCAACGCCAGTGTGATCTTGCGGCTCTCGGTCATGGTGCCATTTCTGCTGCAGGAATCGACAGGTGTAGATTCGCTGATTATAGGCCGAGATCAGGCGATGTGAAATTGCCGCGGCATTTGCGGCAGGGTTGAACGCGGCATGGCCATGACTATACTTTTTGTGACTCTCACCGAATTGCTGTTGCTTCAGTGCGGCAACTTCTCTGGTCGAGACGCTTCAGGTGAGTTGCTGTGTGCTTGCTCGCGAAGGGACCCCGGCAGATCGGCCGGTTCGACAACGATGTCAGTTGATCGCGGTCCGGAATTCAGCGGCTGTTCAGGAAGAACCAGCCGAGAGAGCAGTTGAGACTGCGTTGGTCGAATGCGCAACTCGTCCGAAGTCGGACAGGAAGAAGAATCACTCCCCGCCCTTGCGGAGGAGTTCGCAATTTAAACTTTGAAAAGTTCAACTCAGGAGAATGTGAATGACGGCTCAAATTGGTCAACCGGCACCGGAGTTCGAAGTCCAGGCTTACCATCGGGACAAGGACAACACCGACGGTCAGTTCAGCACGATTAAACTGTCCGACTACAGCGGCAAGTGGGTTTGCCTCTTCTTCTATCCGCTCGACTTCACCTTTGTCTGCCCGACCGAAATCGTGGCCTTCAACGATGCTCTCGGCGAATTCGAAGATCGCGAATGCGTCGTGCTGACCGGCAGCACCGACAGCGCTTACAGCCACAAGGGCTGGTGCGACAGCCACGGCGATCTGGCCAAGCTGAAGTATCCGATGCTGGCTGATACGAACCACAACCTGTCCCGCGCCTACGGTGTTCTGCACCCGGAAAAGGGAATCGCTTACCGCGGTATCTTCCTGATCGATCCGCACGGTGTCCTGCGTTACGTCGCCGTCCACGATCTGAGCGTGGGCCGCAATGTCGAAGAAATTCTGCGCGTGCTCGACGCACTGCAGACCGACAAGCTCTGCCCCTGCAACTGGAAGAAGGGCGAAGAAACGATCAACTAGTTTGATTGTTCTCTGAGGCCGAGAATAAAAACGGCAGCCAGACGGGCTGCCGTTTTTTTATGGAATCGATGAGCGAACGCGGGATATCAGGACTTCTTTTTGTTCTTGGCCCGTTCGATCCGAGCTTCTTCTTTGCGACCCCGCAATGCCTGAAGTTCTTCGGATTGCCCCCAGAGATAGAACAGGAATCCAGCAATGATTCCGACGGCCGACGCAGAAAGGACCGCGGCCGGGCTGCTGGTGAACGCGGAATTCTCAGTCGCCGCCTGGGTCGTCAGAAACAGACCGATCAGGCTGATGGCCAGCCCTTGAGTATCAATCAGCAACTGAGACAGGCTGAAACCACCGTGGGCCAGAACGGCCAGTTTGGCCAGCACGAGTTGCAGGGCGAAGCTGACGACTCCACTGACCATGACGGTGAACGCCAGCCAGTGAAACCATGAAAAGGAGAGGTACTCGGCCATGGCGTAAATCGGCTGGAGAACGCCCGCGCTGTATTCTTTGGCCTGGGGGGACTGGTCGATTTGCTTGGCGATCTCTTCGGATTTCTTGTTGGCAAAATCGATTGCTTCTTTAGTTGTTTCCTGCACCTTCTCGGTCACGTCTTTTGTCGTTTCCGCAGCTTCTTCGAGCATCTCCGGTTCGCTGGTTCCTTCCGGTTCGGCTGTGGTGGTGACGGGAGTGGGAGCCGCTGGCTCCTCCTGAGCCGCTGCTCGATCCAGTGTCACGGAAAACGAACAGAGCATGACAAACGACATCAGGGCGAGCTTCATCGATCTTCCTCCACTCCGGGGCGGTGTTCTTCAAAGGTATTCGTGACGGTGACGTTCATCTTAGCGGAAAAATGCGAAACTTCCGCAGGATTCCCGGGAGATTGCGATGAGCGTAACAGAAGATTCTGGACAAACTCGCACCCCGGTCGTACGCTGATTGAGACTGCGGCTGTGGTGTAGTGGTAACACGAAAGCTTCCCAAGCTTTAAATGAGGGTTCGATTCCCTTCAGCCGCTTTGCTTCTCACTGCGACTGCGCCATGCTGGCTGCTGGTAGAGATTACAACTCGTGATCTCCCGTTGCTCCTGCCGTCGGATTCTGCCACGATTCCGATCCCCTTCTCTCCTCCCGACTGCTCTCTCCCGCGTGATTTCAACATGTCGCTTTACTACCGGACTATCTACGCCTGGAAGTGCAAAGGCACGCACCACAAACTGGCCATGGAGGCGTTGCGTCTGCTGACGCATGGTCAGGCCGAGCAGTGGCGGGACCTGTTCCTGAAGAACGTCGAGGGCTATCTCACAGGTTCAAAAGATCCGGATAAAAAGTTTCGGGATTTTCGGAATCACGTTCTGCATGTCGAAGAGAACAACTGGGGCGGAGCCATGGCCGCCACGCAGGAATGGTACTGCAAAGCGCGTCAGCATTTTGCTGACCGGCAATGGGCGGCTGGGGTCTACTCCGCCGGTGTGATGAGTCACTATCTGACCGACGCCTTCTGTCCTCTGCACACAGGGCAAACGGTTGAAGAAAACCGGATTCATCGCGCCTGTGAGTGGAGCGTGAGTTGCAGCTATGACGAACTGGTCGATCTCCTCGAAGATAAACTCGACGGCTTCCCTTCGATCACGCTGGCCGACAATGACAACTGGCTTGCCGATCTGGTTCTTCAGGGAGCGACGGAATCGCATCAGCTCTACGATGAGATCGTGTCCGGCTATGACTTCGACAAGGGAATTAAAGATCCGCCCGCTGGTCTGGACGACGAACTGAGCAAACAGTTTGCGCTGATCCTCGGACGAGCGGCTTCCGCGCTGGCGGCAACGCTCGATCGCTGCTTCCAGGAATGCAGGGTGTCTCCCCCGTCCGTGATGCTCTCGCTACACGCTGCACTTGGTCAAGCGACGATCCCCGTCTTCTGGATTACGAAGAATATGGAAGACAGCGCTGAACGGGCCGTGGTCGAGAAGATCTACCAGGAGTTGAAAGCGACCGGGGAAGTCGTGCATTCACTCCCGGAAGAGAATCGAGTGATCGCTGAACTTGTCGAGAAGTACCGCAACGGAGAGGAAGAATCCGAAGCGACGGCTGCTCCAGCGAAACCGCGAATCAAGGTCGAGACTTCCCGGAAAGAGCAGACGGCCAAGAAGCCGGACACGTCTGAACCGGTTGCAGATCCGTTCGCGGAAGAAGCGGCCGCGTTCGGTGCCAAACCATCCATGAATCCTGCCGTCGAGGAGGACGCGGACGATTCCGATGGTCCAGATGAGCATCAGCACGACGCGACCTATCTGGCTCCCGACTCGCCGATTGTGGATGCGCCGTCGATCGGTCCGAAGACAGCCGCCCGCTTCCGCAAGATTTCGATCCACACTGTCGACGATCTGCTGAACAATGAGCCGGAGTCGATTGTGAATCGCCTCAATACCCGCTGGATCAACCTGGAACTGGTGATCTCCTGGCAGCAGCAGGCCCAGTTGATGTGTCAGGTCCCGGGGCTCCGAGCACACGATGTTCAACTGCTGACCGGAGTGGGCGTCGAGTCCGTCTACGACCTCTGCTCCGCCACCGTAGACGACCTGTTGCCGCTCGTTCAGGAATACGCAGTTTCGCCGGAAGGACAACGGATCATCCGCAGCGGCAAGGTCCCCGATCATGCCGAAGTCTCGGAGTGGATTCAAAGCGCCCAGTGGGGACAGCACAGCGACGCGGCGTGATTACTCCTCGGCGATCTTCAGGTACTGCTCGGCGTAGCGGCGGCCGAACTCCCGGTACGAGGCGGCATCGAAGTGAACTCCGTCGCCTTTGTGGTCCAGGCCATCTGAGGAAATGAAGAATGTCCGCGACTGCTCGCGGGCGAGTTTCTGGTGCACATTGTCGACGTGCAGTTTGTACTGGGACCAGGGACGTTCTTCGAACTGGCCGAGCTGCCCGATCAGGAACGGGACATTCTCGGCTTCGAACTCTTTCCGCAGCCGCTTGATGAGGGCGCCGAGTTTCTGCTCGTAATCGGGAGCCTGTTCGGCATTCGAATCCGACTCTCCCTGATGCCAGAGGATGCCTTTGAGCGTGCCCGCTTTCAGTGCGATCTGACAACACTTCAGCATATCGTCATAGGGATGGGATTTGGTCTGCTCGTGATAGCCGCCCGGTTCCCAGGCCGTAATTGATGATCCGCCGACCGCGCACGGGATCAATCCGACCACGATGTCGGGGTTCGCTTCAGCGACTTTGATGCCGAACGTGCGCCCCAGTCCGACCCCAGCCACCGGCTTGTCGAAATGCAGGGGGGCGCGGGCGAAATCCCATTCGTTCTCCTTTGTGAAGGCGAGGACGCGCGGATGAGGCTCCTGGTCGGTCGGTTCGACCTGGCCTCGGCCAGCCATGTTCGACTGGCCGATGAGAAGAAAGAGGTGGAAGTTTTCTTTGTCGGGAAGTTCCAGCGGAGCCGGTTCGTCGGCAACAGCGGGAAAGGCGGCGGAACAGATCAGTACAAAGGCGAGGACGTATTTCATCAACGAGATCCCTGGTCGTGAATCAGATTCGGCTACGAAGGGCCACCTGAAGAGCGGTAGCCACGGGCCTCTCGATGATATGCGATCGTCCAGCGGTGAGAAACACAACGGAGAAAAACGGCTCGAATACCGGCCGGTCCCCAGGCCCATCCGCGATGCGATGGACTCTCCGTTGCAGTCGATGGAACGTGGGTGTCTCCCGCTTTACTCAGACGAAAACTCGTCCCAATCCCGATCCGGAGAGACCGGTATTGTTCAGACGACGAGCCTGAGCAGCGCGTCTGTAGTCGAGACCTTGAGCGATCAGACGAATGTCTGCGTGAAGGATGAATTACGACCCGTTTCGTGGCGAGCGCCACATCGTGAAGGGGAAATTCAGCGCGACCCGCAGCGTCTGGTCGTCACTGCACTACTTGCAATGGACTAATAGGTATCGCTTGCCAGTTCCAGCGGCAACTCCGCCTTGACCTGATTGGAGATCAACTGGTTGATCGCCTGATCGTAGTATTCGGCGGTTTCGGCCCGTCCGTCTTCCCACCCCAGAAGGTAGACGTGGAATCCACCGTAGAGAATGATTGTCAGAGTGAGAGCGAAACGCGAGAACTGCAGAGCTTTCCGATTCATGTTCGACCCTTAGAAAAGTTCGACAGAATTGATGAATCTCTCAGAATATAACGCGGAACTCTGTCTGACCTTTCTGAATCGAAATCGCGGCTTCTTTCAGAAGGTCGCAGCAGAACCGCTGAAGAAAAGCTGATGATGATAAGTTTGTGAACGTCTGCAGATGTGAAATCGGCAGATCGAAAAAGCTCAAGTCAGATCAATGAGCTTTCATGAGTGGATATTTTGAGGTTAACGGCTCCTTAACAATTCATCCAGAGGGGAAATCAAAAAAAGTACCGCCAAAGCGACGAATTGAGATCCAGTCCGCAGCACAGCTTGACATCGACACGAGTTCTGGTCTCCGCCTGCGGCTCTTGCGTAAGAGGTCTACTGCAGGCGAGTCTGAAACAAGTTCGCAGTAAATGGGTTTCGTACGCAGCTTGTCCGCCCCGGTGAGACGAAGCTCACGGAAGCTTGCGGGGCCTTTGGCAAGTCGCCAAACTTGCACGCTCAACACGCTGTAACTGTTCACCACCGAATGGAACTTTCGACATGCCGGTTTTCTCCGTTGATCAACTTCGCCGTCTCGGGACGGACATTCTCACCGCTGCGGGCGCGACTCCGGACGAAGCCGCCATCGTCTCTGAAGAACTTGCTTCCGCCAATCTGGTCGGACATGACAGTCATGGTGTGATGCGGTTGATGCAATATGTGGAGTTCATTCGAGACGGTCATATCGTTCCCGGCCGTGAACCCGAAGTGGTTCGCGAGGGAGCCGCCTTTCTGGTCGTGGATGCTCACTTCTCGTTCGGTCAGGTCGTGGCTTCCTGGACATTCGACAAATTGCGTCAGAAGGCGAAAGACTGCGGGGCAGCCGATGCGTTCATCCGCAACTGCAATCATGTCGGGCGTCTCGGCTCGTACACGGAGAAAGCCGCCGATGAGGGATTTGCCGCGTTGATGTCGGTCAACGCTCCGGGGCCCGGTCAGGTAGCACCGTTCGGCTCGATGGAGCGTCGAATGGGAACGAACCCGATTTCGATGGCGGCTCCTGGAAATTCAGGAGCAATTGTGCTCGATATGACCACCAGCGCCACAGCCGAAGGAAAGCTGCGAGTTGCACATCAGTCGGGCGTCATGGTCCCGGAAGGCTGGATCATCGACGGAGCCGGGAATCCAAGCATCAATCCCGGGGATTACTACGCCACGCCCAACGGGTGTATTCTGCCGCTGGGCGGAGCGCTGGCTCACAAGGGCTTCGGAATGTCGGTGATGGTCGACATCTTCAGTGGGATTCTGTCCGGCAGCGGGGTGGGCCGGACGGATCTGCCTCGCGGAGCGAACGGTGTCTGGATGCAGCTGATGGACATTGAGCAGATCGTCGGCCGGGATGAATACGACCGATGGATGAAGACGTACGAACAGCACATCAAATCAGCCAAAAAACGACCCGAGGTCGAAGCGATTCTGTTCCCGGGTGAGATGGAGCGAACCATGCAGGCCCGCCGCGAGGCATCAGGCATTACGATTCCGGATGAAACCTGGCGGCAGATCTCGGAACTGGCCGGGTCTCTGGATGTCTCTCTGCCCAGTGTCAGCTGATCGCCCCGCCTTTCCGGGACTCCCGGTTGACGGTTCCTCGGCAGATGATCTATCTTCCGGCACGAGTGAGAACAACGGGTCCACTCCGCTGACGCAGATCGTCTGCTTCCTGTATCTATTTAGAATGCGAGTCACGATTTAAACTATGAGCGATCTCATCCCTGTCCACGGTGGTCTTTCAGAGCCTGTTTGCAGAACTGTTCCCGCCGGCGAGGTGGAATCCTTCAAGTCTTCCGCTGCATCCCTGACGAAAGTCCCGATGTCTGCTGCAGACCTGTCCAGCGTCTACCGCATTGCAGACGGCACGCTGAGCCCACTTGAAGGTCCGATGGACAGCAAAACGTACAATCGTGTCCTCGACGAAGCGGTCATCGAAAGCAACGGCAAAGATTACGCCTGGACGATTCCCATTTCTTTCCCTGTCACCAGCGATCTGGCCGGAAAGCTGAAGACTGGGGAAACCGTCGCCCTGACCTGCCCGGAAGGTGAGATTGTCGGAACTCTCGAAATCAGCGACATCTTCGAGTGGGACAAGCCCCGCTACATCAAGTCGGTCTATGGCACCGAACGGACCGATCACCCGGGAGCCGATATGGTTCTCGTGGGCGATGCTGACAAAACTCATCTGCTCGGTGGTAAGCTGCAGGCTCTGCCGCAGCCGAAGAACCCGGCATTCGGACAGTATGTCCTCAGCCCGCGCGAAACCCGCAAGCTGGTCGCGGAAAAGGGCTGGGATGCCGTGGTTGCGTTCCAGACTCGTAACCCCCTGCACCGTGCTCACGAGTACGCCCTGGTTTACGCTCTCGAAGTTCTGATCCGCGAAGGAAAGAACGCTGGAGCTGTGTTGAATCCGCTGATCGGCGAAACCAAGGGCGACGACGTCAACGCCGTCATCCGCATGCAGACCTACGAAAAGCTGATCTCGGACCGCGCTCTGGGCGAAGGCGACAGCGATCCGGAACTCTGGAGCTCTCGCGGCGAAGCCGTGCCGGATCGCGTGATCCTGCTCGGTCTCGACCTGAAGATGTTCTACGGCGGCCCGAAGGAAGCCGTGATGCACGCCATCTACCGTCAGAACTTCGGCTACACGCACATCGTCATTGGTCGTAAGCACGCAGATGCTCCTTACAAAGACGGCACCGCGATCTGGGGTGACTTCGACGCTCAGGAAATCTTCAACAACCTGAACGGCGACCTGCAGATCAAGCCGGTCAACGTCGGCTTCGCTGCTTACTACGAGTCAATGGGCCGCGTCGACCTGATGGAAAACCACAAGGACGAAAAGCCGGTCTTCATCTCCGGTAAGGACGTTCGCGCCACCCTGCAGAAGGGCGAAATGGTCGACCCGCGAATCATGCGGGAAAGCACCTCGCAGATTCTGGCTGCTGCCATGAAGCAGTAATTGAATCGTCGGGTGGAACTCAAGAAACGCCGGTCAGCAATGACCGGCGTTTTTTTGTTTGCAGCGTTGGCCACAGGATGCACTACGCGACTGAGAATGACGGCATCGCCTGGCGTGAGTTAACGAGAGCGGGGCGGCATGCAATCAGTATTGCCGCAACGACAAAACGTTGAGCCGATCATACTTCTGTACAAATCCGTCAAGGGCCTCAATCAAGTCATCACACTGCTTATCCGGCAGATCAACGAAATTCAACGTTTGCTGAGTGATTGTGACTCTCAACTCGTACCCGCAAATGATTAGTCGGCATTGGAGTAACGGGCCACGCCGCATCATGACTCTGGCGTGAACCAGCATGCAGAAATTACCGCCATGTACTAACCGCCAATTTTTTTGCTGGACGAACTCCTCCATAATTTTTCCGTATTCCTGATACCGTCTCAGTCCCAAGTCGACAAATTCATCACGAAGTACTTCAAAAGACTCCGTGATTGCATCCACCCAGTAACTGTGACGCAGTCGAATTTCGTCAACGGAATATACGACATAAGTTCGATCTGCCATGAACCTGCTCCGCCGGAGATGGGATCAATGCTCGGTGAAAAGGAAGCAGCCAGACCTACACGTCGTCCAGCTTCTTCAGGTGAAAATCAATCACCAGCGGCAGGTGGTCCGAAGCCGCGCGGGTCAGTTTCCTGCGGATGATGCGGGCTTCGTGGATGAAGATGTTGCCTTTGCAGAAGGCTTTATCGAGGGAGCCCATCGGCAGGTAAGCCGGGAAGGAGCGGAACCGTTTGAGCGGTTTTGTGATCTGCCGGAATCCGTGGTCTCGAAAGTAAGCCTTTTCCAGCGTGTCTCGCCAGTCGTTGAAGTCGCCGACGATGATCATCGGCAGTTCGCAAAGCGAGCAATACTCGTCCTGCTCAAGGAAGTGAGCGACCTGCCCGTGTCGCTGTTTTTCGGCCAGTCCCAGATGCCAGCCGACAACGACGAGACCTTCCGGGGACGGCCTCTGAGCGCCCCGCCGTTTGCGGTGCCGCAACTTCAGGTCACTTCGCGAATCGGGAAGCGGGAGAGGATCAGGCCATCTGAGCGCCCCGCCGTTTGCGGTGCCGCAACTTCAGGTCGATGTGATGAACTTCGCGAATCGGGAAGCGGGAGAGGATCAGATTTCCATAACCGCCTTCTCGGATGCGATGGTTCCACTGGAAGTCGAAGCCGGGGTAGCCGAAGTGTTTGGCCAGAATCTCCGGCTGGTGATGGAACCGGGTTCGGTTCATGTTGTGATCGACTTCCTGCAGGCAGATCAGATCAGGGTTTTCATGTTCGATGACGTCGATCGTCCGCTGCAGATTATATCGCTGATCACGTCCGCCATAGCCCTTCTGAATGTTGTAGCTCATCAGTCGCATCGTCGGAGTCTCTCGCTGTTTTGCTCCCGGAATCGGAATCAGACAGTAGCAAAAACTGCACCCGAAACTTCAGAATTCGGATGGAAAATCGCATTCACTGCTGTCTACAATGAACGTACTCGATCAGCGGGAATTTGCAACGTGAGCGGCTGCTCGTCGTCCGCGACAGATCTGTTGTATCGAGATCCGGGCCTCTTCAGAGAAGTTGCCATTCGGGACGAGTCCATCTGACTCTCCCTTCGGCAGCACAACGATCTTCCCTGCGATCCTGAATGAGCGGATGTTCTATGACGACCCCGAGTAATGCCCTCGCTGCTTCAATTTCGCATCCCCATCCCCGACAAGACGAAATCAACGGTAATCCTTCTCCGGCCGGAATCCGGCGTGGACCAGGTCTCATGGAAAGTCTGTTGTGGTTACTGGGGACAGGGATTCTGCATCTGCTCGGCGTGTTGCTGATTGCCGGACTGCTGATCTCGGCCTTTGTCTTTCGTGGCATACCGTACAACGATCTGGCAGTTCTGGAGTTTCTCGAAACGCAGGAACTCTCATTGCTCGCTGGAGAGCAGTTCGTCTTTGTCACCGGCGTGCTGATTCTGGCCTGGTGGCGTCTGGGCGGAAACCTTGGGCATCGGCTCAGCAGCCGGCCTCTGCCCTTCCAGCATCTGTTCCTGCTCACCTGTCTGGTGATTCCGCTTTCGACCATCTGCACGGCCTTTCACAGTTGGGGAATGGCGGCGTGGGTTTCGTTGATGGACTATGTCCCCGCTCTGCAGCAGTTCAACACAACCCAGGCAATGCATGTGCTGGAATCGATGTCGACGGAGACCCCGGTCTGGGCCTTGCTGCTGGTGTTTGCGGTGGCTCCGGCGCTGGGCGAAGAGATTGTCTTCCGTGGAGTGATTGGCCGGGGGCTGATTCATCGCTGGGGGATGCCGCTCGGAATTCTGGTGACTTCGATTCTGTTCGCGGTGGCTCATCTCCATCCGGTGCATGCTCTGGCTGTGTTGCCGATGGGGATCGTGCTGCATTATGTCTATGTGACCACCCGCAGCTTCTGGGCGCCGTTGTACCTGCACTTCTGCAACAATGCCTACGCGGTGCTTCAGGCGACTGATCCCGTAGCCGGTACGCGGGAGATTCACTTTTCAGCCGGTCTGACGGTTACGCTGAGTCTCATTCTCTTCCTGTCCTTCTTGTGGGTGACGCGAGTTCGCTGCGTTCGACGCGATGGGATCGAATGGACTCCCCCCCGACCTTCGCTGGAACTTCCTGTCGAGGTCCCGCTGACTCTCACGTTTTCGAGTCTCCCATGGCGGCTGTCACTCGGCGGACTGGTTCCTCTGCTTGGATTTCTCGCCGCTCGTGCTGCACAAATCTAAGGTGTTTCGGCGTGAAGATGTCGCAGCATGAACATGCCTGATCTTCCGGGCCGGATGTGTCGCTGGAGACGCTTCTAATTCGGGAAGCCGTTCGCACTTTCTTGGGGAACCGATACAATCAACGGTTGTGACACTGGATGGCTGCCGTGCCTGCGGCGGCTTCACCTTCAGCGACGTTCCCACCCCTGCTCAGCATCTCTGAATTTCTCATGCGTCTGATCCGTGATCTCGATGACTTCGAACCGTTTCGTGGTGGCGTTGTGTCCATCGGTAACTTCGATGGCGTGCATCTGGGACATCGATCCATGCTGCAGACGCTGGTCTCGCTCGCCAGACGTCTGAACGTGCCGGCAACGGCGATGACGTTCGATCCCCCTCCTGTTGCGCTGATCGCTCCGGAACGGGTGCCGCCGCGGTTGAGTACCGTCGAACGCAAAGCGGAGTTGATTGAGTCACTGGGGATCGATTGCCTACTGGTCTATCCGACGGATCGGGACTTTCTGAGGCTGTCCCCGCACGAGTTCTTCGAGAAGATCGTTCTTCAGAGCCTGGAAGCGCGCGGTCTGGTTGAAGGACCGAACTTCTTTTTCGGGCGTGATCGACAGGGCGATGTGGAGTTGATGGCCCGGATGGCTGCCGAACAGGGAATGGAGTTTGCCGTCGCTCCGGCGATTGAACGCGAAGGCACCGTGGTTTCCAGTTCCGCCATTCGCCGGATGATTGCAGCCGGCGAAGTTGATCGAGCAGCCGAATGGCTTGGGCATCCATACCGCATTTCCGGACACGTTCGCACGGGGGCGGCTCGAGGGCGTGTGCTCGGATTTCCGACCGCGAATCTGGAAGAAATTCAGACGCTGCTGCCTCGCGAAGGGGTGTATGGCGGGTTGGCCTGGGTGGATGGTATCGGTTATCCGGCTGCGTTGAATATCGGGACGAATCCGACGTTCGCGGATGGGAATTTCAAGCTGGAAGTTCATCTGATTGGATACGAAGGTGATCTCTACGACCAGAAACTGAGCGTTGACCTTCTGGCGTTCGTGCGCGAAACGCGAAAATTTGCCAATGCCGATGAACTTCGCGAACGACTACAGCAGGACGTGACGGAGATCCGAACCCTTGCTGAATCCGGAATGCAGAAGTTCGATGCCATAACTCAACCTTCGAAACGGGTCTCAGACTGAGAATCGGATAGTGTTCGTGGAAGCCCATCCCCTGAAATTTCTGAAGAATCTCCGCCGGACCGGCGAGATCGCCGCGATTCTGATCAATCACGGCTTCGGGGATCTTGTCGAAACAATTGGTCTCAACAAGTACCTTAACTGGGGCCGCCGCAAGCTTCTTAAGCATACCGAGGAAGACACTCGTACGCTCAAGCGAGCTGAACGAATTCGCCACGCGATCGAATCGCTTGGGCCGACGTTCATCAAATTCGGTCAGGTACTGAGCACACGGCCCGACCTGGTGCCACGGGATGTTGTCGATGAATTGTCGCTGCTTCAGGAACAGGTACCGCCATTCGATTCTCAGGTTGCCATCCGGTCCGTTGAGAGGGCCTTGGGCCGTCCGATTGAGGAGAGCTTCGCGGCTTTCGACGAAGAACCCCTCGCGACCGGATCGTTAGGGCAGGTGCATACGGCTTTGCTGCGAGATGGGCAGGAAGTTGTCGTCAAGATTCGCCGCCCGCGAGCCGTCCATGAAGTCGAGCGGGATCTCTCGCTGATGCACGAACTCGCGGCTCTGCTGCACAAGCGAGTGCCGGAGTCGGAAGTCTTCGATCCCATCGGTCTGGTCCGAAACTTTGAACGAACGATTCGGCGTGAACTGAATTACCTCCGCGAAGCGCGGACGATCGAAGAGTTCGCCAAGATGTTCGAAGAAGATGCTTCGCTGTATGTGCCGCAGGTCTATCCCGATTTATGCACCGAAGAAGTTCTGGTGATGGAGCGAATTCGGGGGCATCGCATTTCAGATATCGGTCGCGTGCCCTGCCTCTGGGAAAAGCGGAAGATGATTGCCGCCAATGGAGCGAGAATCTTCCTGAAGCAAACCTTCGAGTTTGGCCTGTTTCATGGTGATCCGCATCCCGGGAACTTTCGCATTCTCAATGATGGATCGATCTGCCTGCTCGACTTCGGAATGGTCGGGTTGCTCGATGAGACCATGCGGGCGAATCTGATCGATCTGTTCGTCGCCACCGCCCAGAAAGATACCCGCCGTAGTTTGCGGATCATGCTCTCCATCGGCGATAGCGATCATGAGATTGACGAGCGGCTGTTCAATGCCGACTACCGCGAATTCATCGACAAGTACTACGGGTTGCCGTTGGAGCGGCTCGATATCGCTGCTCTGCTTCGTGACTTTGTCGGCATCCTGTCCACGCATCGCATTCGCTGCCCGGGTGACCTGATGCTCCTGATCCGCGCGATTGTCCATCTCGACAGCGTGGGGCGGAAGATCGATCCGGACTTCAACATCATCGAGCATGCGGTCCCTCGATTCAAAAAGCTGATCCGCGATCGCTATCGTCCCGATCAGATGTGGGAACGATTCTGTGAAGAAGCACGCATTCTTGGGCGAGCTGCTCATGAGATCCCCACCGAACTTGCCGTCGCGCTCAAGAAGTTCAACCGGGAAGACTCTCAGGTGAACTTGCGTTTGACCGGCCTTGAGTACATGGTGACCGAACTTGACCGCTCGAGTAACCGGATCGTGGTCAGTCTGATTGTGGCGGCTTCGATTCTGGCCTCCAGTCTGCTCATTCGCAGTGGCGTGACGAATGACTGGTTCAGCGTGCCGATGTACCTGATTTCGAGTTGCCTGGGAATCTGGTTGATCTATGGGATCTTCCGCAGCGGACGACTCTGAGATGCCGGGCGATTCAGCCTCTCACTTCACAAGCTCTGAAAGAACACTGGCCGAGCCTGTGCCACCCGACTCAAGGATAAGACTACGATGCATGAGACAAAAATCGGTCCGCTGAACTGCTGGATTCAGGGTGATCCGGAAACCGCGAACATTCTGGCGGTCTTCGCACACGGCTTTGGTGCCCCGGGGACCGATCTGGTTGCATTGGGGGAAGAACTCTTTCAGATTGACGAAGAGCTTGTCGGCGAAGTGGCGTTTGTTTTCCCAGCTGCGATGCTCTCGCTCGACCACATGGGAATGCCCGGCGGACGTGCCTGGTGGGAAATCAACATGATGAAACTCCAGCAGATGCTGGAGACGAATCAGATTGAAGAACTCGTAACGGCTGAGCCACCGGGACTGCGCGAGGCCCGGGAGCTGTACCTCGATTTTCTTGGCGACCTGTGCCGCGAAGGAAAGAAAGAATTCGGCCAGCTTGTTCTCGGCGGTTTCTCCCAGGGAGCAATGCTCTCGACAGATTTGTTCATGCGGCACTCGGCAACTCCGGCCGGACTCTGTCTGTTTTCCGGTACGACAATTTGCCTCAACGACTGGCGAGAACAGGTTGGCGGTAAGTCGAAGCTGCCGATTCTGCAATCGCATGGCCGTCAGGATCCGATTCTGCCGTTCGAAGCCGCCGAGATCCTGCGTGATTTGCTCAACTCATCTGGTCAGGACGTGAACTTTCTGCCGTTCAACGGGCCGCATACGATTCCTTATGAAGCGCTCAACGAGACGGCGGCTTTGCTGAAATCGGTTTTGTGATCCTGAAACGATTGGGAGAGCGAAGTCAGCGGCGGTAACTCCGAAGAAATTACGCTGCTGCTCGATCAGGCCACTGAATTCAAACGACTGGCCGGCGAAGGGCATGCGAAGCTGAAGCTGCTCAACGGAGTCGTTGTCGGCAATCTCTTCTTCGAGCCCTCGACCCGTACACGAACCAGCTTCGGGCTGGCCGCCAAGCGTCTCTCCGCCGATACGGTCGACTTTTCTCCCTCAGGCAGCAGCCTGTCGAAAGGGGAATCGTTCCTCGACACTGCCCGCAATATCGAAGCCATGGGCGTCTCGCTGATGGTGGTGCGGCACAAGACGCCGGGGGCTCCGCTGTTTCTCTCTCAACGACTCGACTCCGCGGTATTGAACGCGGGGGATGGGACCCACGAGCATCCGACTCAAGGTTTGCTCGATCTGATGACCATGCGGGAGCAATGCGGCGATCTCTCTGGGAAGACGGTTGCTCTGGTCGGCGACATTCGTCATTCCCGTGTGGCACGTTCGAATATCTGGGGACTGACCAAGCTGGGAGCGCATGTCATTGTTTGCGGTCCGGCAACACTGATCCCTCCGCGAATCGAAGAGTTAGGGGTCGAAGTCTCGTGCTCACTCGATGAGGTGATTCCGCGAGTCGATTGTGTCAACCTTCTGCGAATTCAGTTCGAACGGCAGCGGGGAGCTTTCTTCCCTTCGATTCACGAGTATGCCCATTTGTTCGGAATGAACGCGAGCCGATTGAGCCGGGCGCGGGAAGATGTGGTGATCCTTGCTCCCGGACCGATCAATCGAGGTGTTGAGATTACGCCCTTTGTTGCGGACGGAAATCACTCGGTGATTCTGGATCAGGTCAGTAATGGACTGGCGGTTCGTATGGCGGCTCTGTATTTGCTGCATCGTCGCCAACAGGAACTGTCCTCGAGCCCTGCACCTGTTGATATGAAGCTAATCTGAACGGTTGATTGGATCATCACGCACCGAATTCGCTCTCGAACATCGATGCCGTTCCTGGTGCGTCGAGACACCGGCGTTGAACTACGAACGAATGACGAAACTGGCGGTCTTCGGTCACAAACGGAGACAACACAGGCCCCTGCCCTATGAAAAGTATTCTGATTAAGAATGGTCGCGTAATCGATCCGGCCAGTGGCCGCGATGAAGTGACATCGGTGCTGATCCGCGATGGTTTTGTCGCCACGATTGGCTCTGTCGATACACAGGCTGATGTCGAGATCGACGCTTCCGAAATGATCGTGGCGCCGGGGCTGATCGATATGCGGGTTTCATTGCGGGAGCCGGGCAACGAAGAAGACGAGACGATCGAATCGGGAACATCTGCGGCTCTCGCCGGGGGATTCAGCACGATCGCCTGCATGCCGGATACCGAGCCGCCGGTCGACACCCGAGCCGCGGCTGAGTTTGTGATTCTGCAGGCCGATCGAGCCGGGAATTGTCGCGTCGTGCCGATTGGAGCTGTCACCAAGCAACTGGCCGGACAGGAACTCGCCGAGATCGGGCAACTGGTGGACGGCGGAGCCCGGGCGTTCAGCGATGCCAAACAGCCGATCGCCAGTGCCGAAGTGATGCGTCGGGCCCTCGAATACACCGCGATGATGAAGCGGCCGATTCTGCATCATCCCCAGGTTCCAGAACTGGTGGCCGGTGGATTGATGCACGAGGGGTACTATTCCACGCTGATGGGAATGCCTCCGATGCCGGCTGCGGCAGAGACGATCATGATCCATCGGGATCTGACGCTGGCCGAGATGACATCGGGTCGACTGCATCTGATGGGAATCTCGACAGGCGAAGGAGTTGAACAGATTCGTCGAGCCCGTGAGCGAGGCGTTCAGGTGACGGCCGACGTGACTCCGCATCATCTCTTCTTCCGCGATGAGCATCTGCAGACATTCCACTCGAAGTACAAAGTGAATCCTCCGTTTCGGACGGAAGCAGATACGGAATGCCTGATCGAAGGGCTGAAGGACGGCACGATCGACGTCATCACCAGCGATCATCAGCCGTACGCGGAAGAGAAAATTACCTGCGAACTCGACCAGACACCGTTTGGTGTCGTGGGACTCGAGACGCTGGTCCCCGCATGCATCACGCGTCTGATCAACACCGGGATTCTTTCGTGGCCGGAACTGCTCGCGAAGCTGACCGTTCATCCTGCCCGGATTCTCGAACTCGACTCTGGTGTGCTCGATGTCGACCGAGTCGCGGATATCACGGTGATCGATCCGAGACCGACCGTGAAGATCAGCCCCCCCTCCTTTCGAAGCAAAGGGCGGCGAACGCCCTTCGCGGATATGGAACTGTCCGGGAAGATTGCGCATGTTCTGGTCGGTGGGGAAGTCCGTTACTCCGGCGCCTGAACGACGCTTCGCTGACATCTTGTCGCACATCGCAAAGAGACCGGCTGACGGCGGCGGTTCTTCGCCTACAATTCCTGGAAGAATCGCAATGCCTACTTCCAGGTTCTGATCTCATGATGTGCTCGAAGACTGTTCGCTCTGTTCCCGGTTCGCTCCTGTTGGCGGTCATCGTCCTCGGTCTATTGAGCGGTTGTGGTCGACGTTCGGAGCCGGAATTCACGGCTGATCCGCTGACTCAGACGTTGCTCCCGGAGGCTCAGGCGGCTGTTCGTGAGCAAATGGATCAAAACTTCGGAACGGTCCAGCAGCTGCAGGTCCCACTCGAAGCTCCGATCAACTGGGGTGGCATCAATGGAACAATCGAGCAGGTGTCTGTCGCAGAGGGCGAAGAGCCTCACTGGGGCGTCACGATTTCCGGAGCTGTCGAACGACTTTCCGGTGAAAAACTGCGAGTGGTCTCTTCCAGCGATCACGTTCCCGGTTTTCCGCCCGTGCTGACAGTGCAATCGCATTCCGGCAGGGATGGGATCGTGAAGTTCGAAGAGGAATTGCCAGCGGATGCTACGGAGCCAATCCGGTTCGTCGCTCAACCGGTGCACCGTTTACTGACCGGACAGGCGTTGTATATGCAGCATTGCTCGGCCTGCCACGGCGTGAGCGGAGCCGGGGATGGTCCTCAGTCGCAGATCCTGAATCCCAAGCCGCGAGACTTCCGTTATGGACTGTTGAAATACACTTCGACCTCGATCGGGCATAAGGCGAGTACGGACGACTTGCGAAAGACATTGAAGCAGGGGATCGCCGGGACAGGGATGCCGGCATTCAAGGCTCTGGCCAACCAGGAGATCGACCAGATCGTCGACTATGCGAAGTACCTGGCCATTCGAGGAGAAGTCGAACGAGCAGTCGCGACGGATGCAGCTATTGATTTCTCGAAGTCTGCAGCCGAGGGGCAGGACAGGCAGGAGCTTGCCGCCGACCTCGAAGACTACGCCGACGAGGATTTGCCCGGGATTTTCCAGGACGAGATCGCCCGAATTAGCGATCAGTGGCAGCAGGCAGATCTTGAGTCGAGTATCGTGCAACCGGCGTTAACGTTGCCCGAGCCGCTTGAGCCTTCTCGTACCGATGAGAGCCTGACCTCGCTTGCCAACGGTCGTCGGATCTATCTGTCCAAGGCCGGCCAGTGCGCAAGCTGTCACGGTGAGACCGGGCGTGGCGACGGAACTCAGACCCAACAGATCCACAAACGGCCGGACGGCTCTCCTTACGAGAAACCGGGGCTTCACGATGCCTGGGGACATTTGGTAAAGCCGAGAGATCTGACATATGGGGTTTTTCATGGGGGCCGCGATCCGGTTGAAATTTATCGTCGGGTATTCGCGGGAGTAAAAGGGACGCCGATGCCCGCTTATGGCATGTCGGGGCTGTCCGAACCGGAGATCTGGGATCTCGTCAATTACCTGCTCTATCTGGCCGGGGATTACCCGGATGTGAACGAGAGCGATCTGGAATCGCCGCCCGCTTCGAACTGACGGCGGCGTCTTAAGTCCGAGCTTTCGAGCCCGATGTTCATCACCGGCACGTTTCTTGCGTTTCTAACCCACGACAACGGAATTCTTGTCGTATTGACAGGAACAGGCAGGCTGCGGCGGCGACAGGTATCGTCGCAACCTGCTACAGTTATGCCGATTACGACGACCATCGACCGGCAGTCCTCGACTGCTCGTGGGGAGTCTTGCTGCCGTTATGGCAGAGACTCCAAAGTGTCGACGGGGCGTCTCACGGTAGAGACCAGTCGTTGATGGACACCAGACACGGGAGAGCTCATTCCTGATGAACACGGCTACCATACCGGAACCGAACAACGCCAGGAGCGACGCGGACAATCAGGCGATGATTGCCGCGGACGGGTTGACCAAGCATTACGGCGAATTTATCGCTGCTTCCGACGTGACCTTTACCGTCCCGCGCGGGCAGGTCGTTGCCTTTCTTGGTCCAAACGGGGCCGGCAAGTCGACGACGATGAAAATGCTGACCGGTTTTCTGGCCCCCACTCGCGGGCGAGCCAGCATCGGCGGTCACGATGTCTTCGATGAACGACTCGAAGCCGCCAGCGTACTGGGCTATCTGCCCGAAAACGGTCCTCTCTATGCTGAGATGACCCCGAAAGCCATCATGAAGTACTGCGGGCGAATCCGAGGGATGTCCGAAGGCGATCTCAAGGCCCGGATTGATTACGTGGTCGATCGCTGCTCCCTGGGCACGGTCTGGGAAAAGCCGGTTGGCAAACTCTCCAAGGGGTTCCGCCAGCGGGTCGGTATGGCTCAGGCAATTCTGCATGATCCCAGCGTGCTCATTCTCGACGAGCCGACCAGTGGTCTCGATCCCAATCAGACTCATCAGGCGCGGGAGTTGATTCTCAGTCTTGCCGAGTCGAAGACGATTCTGCTTTCCACGCACATCCTGGCCGAAGTTCAGGCCATGTGCAGTCGCGTCATTCTGATCAACAACGGTCGCGTTGTTCTGGATGGTCCGCTCGATTCCCTCGCGGGAGAAGTGACCGCCATGGAAGAACGTTTTCGGGAACTGACGGCCTGACCGGTCTCTGGCTTGCGTTGAGCTGCTGTCTTCCCGTTGCACCTGCTGAGATATCAATAGAGGAGTTGTAGCCGTATGGTACGCGGACATGTTGTACGAGCGGTTTTTGCGAGAAACCTCGCATCGTTTTTTTCCGGCCTGCTGGGCTATGTCGTCATCGTGGCGTTCGTGGTGATCGCCGCTGCTCTGGCGTTCTCTTCCGATTTCTTCGCGAGCAATCACGCGACTCTCGATCAGCTGACCGAGAATTACCCTGCCCTGCTCGTCTTTCTCATCCCTGCTTTGACAATGACCTGCTGGGCGGATGAGCGGAAGCTGGGAACCGATGAGTTGCTCTTTACCCTGCCGGCGACCGACTTTGAGATCCTGATTGGAAAGTTCCTGTCGATCTTCGCGGTCTACACGGTTGGTTTACTGTTCTCCTGCACGAATCTGATCATGCTGAGCCTGATCGGGAATCCCGATCTCGGCGTGCAGTTCACGACTTATCTTGGTTACTGGCTGGCCGGCGGGGCACTGATCAGTGCCGGGATGCTGGCTTCTTCGCTGACGAGTCATTCAGCGGTCGCCTTCGTGCTCGGTGCGATCTTCTGCAGCGTACCAGTCTTTATCTCATACGTCGCCAACGTGCTCGCCTCTGGACTGGCCGCGTTTCTGCGAACGTTCGGGATGGCTCCGGCCGAAGTCGCCAAGCTGGTGCCGCAGCCTGGGGCCATGGATGCCTTGACTGTCGGACATCACCTGAGCGACTTTGCTCTCGGAATTCTGCCACTGGCCGGCACGGTCTATTTCGTGCTGATGACCGTCTTCTTCCTCTATCTGAACTACGTGATCATTTCCCGTCGTCACTGGCATACCGGTGAAGCGTCCAACGTGATGAGCTGGCAGTTCGCGGTCCGCTCGGTTTCGCTGCTCGTTATTGTGGCCAGCATCACCTCGATCTCGATCGGCTCGATCGGTCGCTTCGATTTCACTGAACACAATCTCTACACACTGTCGAACGTCACCAACAACGTCATCAAAAAGTTGGATGACTCGCGTCCGGTTACGATTCAGGCCTTCGTCAGTCCGTCGGTGCCGGAAGAGTACGTGGCCGTTCATCAGAATCTGATTGGAACGCTGCGGGAACTGGCTCATCGGGGCGGATCGAAACTCAACGTGCGAATTACCAACGTCGAGCCCTACAGTGCGGAAGCCGAACAGGCCCGTTATCTCGGCATCGAATCGCGATCGGTCCAGACCGAACGCAACGGCGAGATCAAGATTGAAGACATCTTTCTTGGGGCTCGCATCAGCAGCGGTTACGACGAAGTCATCATCCCGTTCTTCGATCTGGGGAACTCGGTCGAGTACGAATTGACGAGTGCTTTGCAGACCGTGTCACAGGAAGAGCGTCTGACGGTCGGCGTGCTGCGAACTGACGCGAGTGTGACGGGCGGCTTTGATTCGAATACGTTCCGCTCGCAGCAGGAATGGCGGATCGTGACCGAACTGAAGAAGCAGTACGAGGTCGAAGAAGTCTCACCGGATGAGCCGATCGAAGAGGGCAAGTACGACGTTCTAATCGCGGTCCTGCCGTCTTCACTGACGCAGCCGCAGATGGACAACTTCGTCGCCTACGTCGAGAACGGAAACCCGACTCTGATCTTCGACGACCCGATGCCGATGTTCAATATCAATCTGGCACCTCGTCTGGACAAGCCGTCTCAAGGCGGCGGAATGTTTGGTCAACAGCAGCCTTCGGAACCGAAAGCCGATGGCGGACAGCTGACATCGCTGATGAACACGATGGAGATTGCCTGGCAGAATGGCGAGATCGTTTACGACCGCGAAAGCCCGTTGCCGCGAATCGAGGAACTGCTCGGCCCTGAAGCCGTCTTCATCTACAGCAAACGGAACGCCCGCGAGGCGTTTGCTCAGAACGATCAGGTCACTGCCGGCCTGCAGCAGCTTCTGGTGTATTTCTCCGGGACGGTCGTGCGTCGCGAGAATGCCGGCGTCGAATTCACCCCCCTGCTCCGATCGGGAGCGGCGAACTCGGGGCTGGTTCAGTTCGATAATCTTGTCGTGCAGAATCCGATTTTCGGGATGACACTCAACGACAATCCTCCGCGCACAGACGACGAATTCTCCCACGTGGTTGCTGCCCGTGTGAAGTCGAAGTCGGACGAAGAAAACGCCGGCGGACCGAAGGTCAATGCGATCTTCGTGGCTGATATCGACATGATTTCCGACGGGATTTTCGATCTGGCTCAGCGGCAGAGCATTCAGGCTCTCAACGTGCAGTTGAAGCTCGACAATATCAAGTTTGTTCTGAACTGTGTCGACTCACTGGCGGGAGAAGATGAGTTTCTGGCTCTCCGCAGCCGTCAGGACGAAGCCAGGACCCTCGACTGGGTCGAGTCGCTGACATCGCAGGCAGTTGAGAAGCGAAGCGAAGCCGAGGAGAAGGCTCGCGAGCAGGAGGAGGAGCGACTCGAAGCGGCTCGCTCGGAACTGCAGGCCAAAATCGAAAAGATCGAGAATGATCCGAACCTGGATGAACGCTCCAAGCAGCGTCAGATCCGCATGCTCGAAACGGCTCAGACGCGGAAACTGGAGGTCGACACTGTCGACATCGAGCGGGAAGCTGAAGCTCAGATCGAAGCGATCAAAGCCAGCTCGGAACGGGAGATCTCGGCTGTGAAAGGTCAGTTCCGGTTCTGGGCAATCGTGCTGCCTCCGCTGCCGGCTCTGATTCTCGGACTTCTCATCGGCATGTCGCGACTGCAGAGCGAACGACGTTCGATTATTGATGAACGTCGTGTGCATCGGAGCTAGTTGACGATTCCGTGTGAACGCTCTGGACACCCTGCTGATTTAACAACTTCCTGAAGAGGTTGATACGACTGATGGATAATACAACGCGCACTGGGATTTATGTGGCTGCAGCCGTGATCTGCCTCGGGCTGGCCATTTGGGATGGAACGAAAACGCAGGAGATGAACCGTCAGGATGCGGCGAAGATCGGCGAAGCGTTTTTCCCCGATTTCAGCGATCCGACGGAAGCAACCGGCATTCGGGTCATCACCTACAACAACGACACGGCTGAGATCAAGCCGTTCGAAGTGAAGTTCGCCAACAACGAATGGCGGATCCCTTCGCACTACAACTACCCCGCCGACGGTAAGGACCAGCTCGTGAAGACGGCCGGTTCGCTGGCCGGCGTGGAACGGGGAGCCGTGGCCGGGGAATCGGAACTCGATTTCGCCCGTCTCGGCGTTGTCGATCCACTGGCTGACGGAGCCGATTCACTCAAGGGACGCGGCGATCGCCTCACGCTAACCAAAGGAGACAAGGCTCTCGTCGATCTGATCATTGGCAACGAAGTCGAAGGCCAGAGCGGGTCTTATTATGTGCGGAAGCCGGATGAGAAGATCACCTATATCACCAAGCTGGACGTGGACCTTTCCACGCAGTTTGGCGAGTGGATCGAACCGGATCTGCTGCAGATTGAACGCAACAAACTGCGTGAGATTCTGATCAAGGACTACTCGGTCGATGAAACGAGCCAGCGGATTGTCTTCAACGATATCCTCGAACTGACTCGGAATGACGGCTCCGATCCCTGGAAGCTGGCGGAACTCAACGAAGAGACCGAGCAGGTCAAGACATCGACCGTCAATACGATCGTGTCCACTCTGGATGACCTGAAGATTGTCGGCGTGCGTCCGAAGCCGCAGGGGCTGAGCTCTGACCTCAAGATCTCCGGCTCGGTCTCGGGCGATACCCGTACGATGATTGATCTGCAGAGCAAGGGCTACTACATCGTTCCGACTCAGGACGGCGGAGCCGAACTCTTCTCGAATGAAGGGGATCTGGCCGCCGTGACTGACGACGGCGTCGTCTATGTTCTTCGATTCGGGGAAGTCTTCACCGGAGACGAATTCGATATCGAAGTTGGTTCGGCTAACGGTGGAGACGATGCAGGGAAGAAGCCCGAAGCAGAGAACGCCGAGGCGGATGCCGACGGCGAAGGGACGCCTGAAGACGACAGCGATCTGAAGAAGAGCCGGTATCTGTTTATCACCGTGCAGTTCGATCCGTCGGTCATCGGGACTGCTCCTGTGAAGCCGGAGGCTCCTGCTGAGAATGCCGAAGCTGCCGCGGAAGGCGAACCGACTCCGCAGCAGAAGTACGATGCCGAACTGAAGCAATACGAGCAAACTCTGGCCGCCTACAACGACAAACTGGAAGCTGGTCAGAAGCGGGTTCAGGAACTGAATCAGCGTTTTGCAGACTGGTACTATGTGATCGACGCGGCGAGCTTTGATAAGCTTGATAAAGGCCGCGAAGACCTCGTCGAACCGAAGAAGCAGGACGAAGCGGAGGCACCGGCGCAGCCGCCGGCGATGACTCCGCCGGTCATCAGCACACCGGAAACAACGTCTACACCGGCGGGCACCAGCACGCCGCCCGCGGTGAGCATGCCGGAAGGGACATCGACCCCTGCCGGGACGACAACGAAGCCCGCTCCCGCGACTTCAAGTCCTGCTCCGGTAACGACTTCGACACCGCCGCCGAGTGGAACGACCGGGAATCCGGCGACGACTTCCACGCCGGAACCGGCGGGGACAGCGACAAACTGAATTTGGACGAACCCGTTGACCTTAGTGGGGTCAGTCAATAGAGTATCCCCATTGCAACTCTCAGCGGAGAAATCTTACTCGTGACTTCCGGCGTCATCATTATTGGTGTGATTATTACCTTAGCCCTGTAGGGTGACGCTGGGATTATTCATGCATAACTTAATCCTCTCAGGTCACCGCCTGAGAGGATTTTTTTGTTTCTGGCTTTACGCCATCGGAGAATTTCATGCCCCGCATTCAGATTTACGACACCACACTTCGAGACGGCAGCCAGGGAGAAGGCGTAAACTTCTCCCTGCAGGACAAGCTGCTGATTACGACGAAACTCGATGAGATCGGTGTCGACATTATTGAAGGCGGTTTCGCTCAGGCCAATCAGAAGGATGCGGAGTACTTTCAGCGCGTCGCCGATATGGACCTGAAGCACGCTCGGATCACGGCGTTCGGCATGACGCGGAAGAAAGAAATCGCGGCTGAGAAAGATACCGGCCTGATCGCGCTCCGGGACGCGCGCACGTCAACCTGCACGGTCGTCGGCAAGACGTGGGATCTTCATGTGAATGAAGTGCTGCGAGTTTCAGAAGAAGAAAACCTGGCGATGATTCGCGATTCGGTCGCGTTTCTTGTCGCTGAAGGCCGTAAGGTGATCTATGACGCAGAGCATTACTTCGACGGTTATCGCAATAACCCCGAGTTCGCCCTGAAAACGATTCAAGCCGCTGCGGAAGCTGGTGCGGAAACCGTCTGCCTGTGCGATACCAACGGCGGGACGCTACCGGAAGGCATCGAAAAAGCTGTCACGGCGGCCCGGGAAGCGATCAGTGCTCCACTGGGGATCCATTGTCATAACGATTCCGATGTTGCCGTTGCGAATACAATTCGAGCCGTCGACGCCGGTGCGGTCCAGGTTCAGGGCACCATCAATGGCATCGGCGAGCGTTGTGGAAACGTTGATTTGATCAGCACGATCGCCAATCTGGTGATCAAGAAAGGCTACGAAGCTCTCAACGACGGTGCCCTGGAGCATCTGACCGAGTTGTCCCGCTACGTTTACGAACTGGCGAACATGAACTTCCGCACGGGCCAGGCCTTCGTCGGCAGCAGTGCCTTCGCTCACAAAGGCGGGATGCACGTTCACGCTGTCAATCGGCTCGCGTCGAGTTACGAACATATTCAGCCGGAAATCGTGGGGAACTCGCGGAAGATTCTTGTCAGCGAGTTGTCGGGGCGGTCGAACATCGCCGCGAAGACGACGAAGTACAAGATCGATCAGAACGGCCCGCTGATGAAGGAAATCCTCGCCCGGGTCGAGGAAATGGAGTATGCCGGCTATCAGTTTGAAGCGGCCGAGGCGTCGTTTGATCTCCTGGTTAAGAAGGTCGCCAATACGTATACGCCGAAGTTCAAGCGGGTTCATTACCGAGTGAATGTGGAAACTGACAAGGCCCGTCTGCCGGAAACGGAAGCGACCGTGAAGCTGGAAGTTAACGACCAGATCGAGCACGTGGTTGCCGAAGGAGACGGTCCCGTGAACGCGCTGGATAATGCTCTGCGGAAGGCGCTGATTCCGGCTTATCCCGGCCTGAGTTCGATGCAGCTGGTTGATTACAAAGTCCGCGTCATCAACTCCGCCGGCGGAACGGCGGCCAGCGTGCGGGTCGTCATTGAGAGTAAAGACGAGAAGGATGTCTGGAGCACGATCGGCGTGAGCACCAACATCATCGAAGCGAGCTGGCTCGCCCTCGTCGACAGTGTGGAGTACAAGCTCTACAAAGACGAAGGTCAGTTCGAGCCGGCCAACTGATCGGCAGCATAAGGGGCGGTCTCCGGGAATCGAATCCCGGGCCGCCCCGCCCTTTTGCCCTGCTCCACGACCTTCTACAATGCGGCGACGGAGCGGCTTTCATCCCCCATACAACACTTCCGGCGAGGCTTCGTCGGTCCAGTTATAGTGATCCCGATGGTTGAGATTCCCAAGCAGTACGAACCGAAAGACAGCCAGGCGAAGTGGTACCCGTTCTGGGAGGAACAGGGCTATTTCGATGCGAATCCCAATCCGGAGAAGAAGCCGCACGTCATCATGATTCCGCTCCCGAATGTGACCGGAGCGCTTCATATGGGGCACGCTCTGAACGGCACGATTCAGGACCTCCTGACCCGCTGGCGACGCATGCAGGGATTCGAAGCTCTGTGGATGCCGGGGACTGATCATGCCGGAATCGCGACTCAGGCTGTGGTCGAGCGACGCATGTTCGAGCAGGAAGGGCTCACGCGGCACAACATCGGCCGCGAGGCACTCGTCAATCGCATCTGGAAGTGGAAAGACTCTTACGAAAAGAGAATTCTCAATCAGCTCAAGCAACTCGGTGCCAGTTGTGACTGGCGACGAACACGGTTCACTCTCGACGACGTCTGCTCGGCTGCCGTTCGCAAGACGTTTCTCAAGCTGTTCCGCGACGGTT
Organism: Planctomycetaceae bacterium; assembly: GCA_017795105.1. GTDB lineage: Bacteria > Planctomycetota > Planctomycetia > Planctomycetales > Planctomycetaceae > Rubinisphaera. Next base: position 576,306 of record CP051247.1, on the reverse strand, counting down.
TGATCTATCGCGGCAAGCGACTGGTCAACTGGGATACCTATCTGCAGACCGCTGTAGCCGATGACGAGGTCTTTACCGAAGAAGTCGCCGGGCATTTCTGGACGTTCCATTATCCGGTTGTCGACGATGCCGGGGCTCCGACCGGTGAGAAGCTGTTCTTCTCCACTACGCGGCCCGAGACGATGCTCGGCGATACTGCGATGTGCGTTCATCCGAGCGACGAACGCTACACCGAACTGGTCGGAAAGAAGGTGAAGATTCCTCTTAACGGCCGTCTGATTCCGATCATCGCTGACGCCCTGCTGGCAGATAAAGAGCTGGGAACAGGTTGTGTGAAAGTCACGCCGGCTCATGATCCCAACGACTACGCCTGTGGACTCCGCAATCAGCTTGAGATGATCAACATCCTGAATGCGGATGGGACCCTCAACGAGGCTGGCGGTGAGTTCCAGGGGATGGATCGCCTCGATGCCCGCAAGAAGATTGTCGCCGAGATGGAACGGCAGGGCTTCTTCGAGAAAGTCGAGGAACGTCCGATTCCGCTGAAGCACAGTGATCGCTCAAAAACACCGATCGAACCCTATCTTTCAGATCAGTGGTTCGTGCAGATGGAAGAGCTGGCCCAGAAGGCGATCGATGCCGTCGAAGATAACCGCGTTCGTTTCTTCCCCTCCCGGTACACGAAGACCTATCTCGACTGGCTCGGCGAGAAGCGGGACTGGTGTATCAGTCGTCAACTCTGGTGGGGGCATCGGATCCCGATCTGGTATTGTGAGACCTGTACCGAAGACGATTTGAAGCAGGCCTTTGCCGATCGTGACGACGTTTCTTACCGTCGGGATGATGAAGATCGCTGCTGGCTGATCTGTGCGGAAACCGATCTCGATCCAAATGCACTGGGCCCAGACCATGAGCTTCGTCAGGACGACGACGTTCTCGATACCTGGTTCAGTTCGGCTCTCTGGCCACACGCGACGTTGGGCTGGCCGAATGAGGAACAGAATCCGCCATTGAATGGTGAACCTGCTCCTTCCAATGGAAATAACGACGTTCTCGATTACTTCTATCCCGGTTCGGTGCTCGTCACGAGTCGCGATATCATCACGCTCTGGGTGGCCCGCATGGTGCTGACCGGGCTGTATAACATGGGCGATATCCCATTCTCCCATGTCTGCATTCACCCTAAGATCCTCGACGGCTTCGGTCGCACGATGTCGAAGTCGAAGGGCAACGGCGTCGATCCCATGGATCTGATCGACAAGTACGGCACCGATGCCGTCCGCTTCACGCTGGCTTCGCTGGCTGGGGAAACCCAGGACGTAAAGCTGCCGGTCGGTTACGAAGATCCGGATACGGGCGAAGTTGTTCCGCAGATGCAGGAGCATACGGATGCCAAGCCGGTCGATGGTGTGAAGCCGCGGATCAAGTTCCCACGCAGCAAGCATGAGTTGCAGTATTCGAGCCCGAACTTCGAGCCGGACGAAGGCGAACCGGTTGCCCGGATGGTGTCGGAGCGTTTCGAATACGGCCGCAACTTCTGCAACAAATTCTGGAACGCCGCCCGCTTCGCGATGCTGAATCTCGAAGGCTATACGCCGGGGCCAGTCGATGTCAGTTCGCTGCCGCTGGAGGACAAATGGATTCTGAGCCGGCTGTCGAAAGTCGCCGGAGAGGTGACGACGTGTCTGGACCGGTATCAGTTCGACATGGCCACGCGAACGCTGCGTGACTTCACGTGGAATGAGTTCTGCGACTGGTATCTCGAAATGATCAAGCCGCGACTGCGGGACGAGGCTTCGAAGCCGGAAGCTCAACGTGTGCTCGTCGCCGTGCTCGACAATCTGCTGCGACTACTCTGCCCGTTCGTCCCCTTCGTGACGGAAGAACTGTGGCAGCGACTTGGCGAACTGGCTCCCAAACGTGGTCTGCCGGAACCTACGGCTGCCGAGCCGGCTGCAATTATCGCTCAATGGCCACAGCTTCCGGAGAGTTGGATCGATCCCGATGTCGAATCGCGGTTTGAACGACTGCAGGAAACCGTGGTTGCCGTTCGGAACGTTCGCGCGGTTTACAGTATTCCGCCTGGGACGCCGCTCAAGCTTCGAATGCGAGCCTCGGCTGCAATCGCGGGCGAGATGAATTCGGTCGCCGATCAGTTCCACAATCTGGCCAAGACCGTCCTCGAAGCGGCCGGGGCCGACGTCGAGCGACCGGAGGGTTCAGCCAGCTTCACCATCGGTGATGTCGACGGCTACATTCCGCTGGAAGGCGTTGTCGATCTCGAGGCAGAGCTGAAGCGGCAGGAAGCCGAAGAGAAGAAACTGATCGGTTTCGTTGCCGGTCACGAGAAGAAACTGCAGAACGAAAAGTTCGTCAGTCAGGCTCCGTCCGACGTGGTCAACAACGTTCGCGAAACGCTCGCGAATCAGAAGAGTCAGCTCGCCAGCGTGCAGGAAGTGATCGAGCAACTGAAGCGAATGATCTGACCGGCTGTGCTCTGTGCAGATGTATGTCGCAATTTCGACAGGATTCATTCCTCGAAAGTTTCCGATGGATTTGCGGTTTTATCATCTGGTATATTGCAGACGCGGAAGGTAACTTACGAGCCAGATTCTTGGCTTCTCCCATCCCCGTAGTGAGGCATCCCCATGGCATTCCAGGAAGGTTGTCTAACAGTTTACCAGGCCGGAGTGCTGACAGTGGTCGGCTTCGGTGGTCAGGACGCGCTGGCGAATCTGAATCTGGCTGAGTGCAGGGACGATCTGGTCAAACTGATCAAGGAAAATCACTGCAAGACTCTGGCGTTCGATCTGACCGGAGTGCGGCTGATTCCCAGCGGCACACTCGGGTTGATTGCCGCGATGCGAAAGCTGGATGTCGATGTGCACATCTACAATCCTTCTGACGATGTCCGCGACGTTCTTGAGATCACCAAGCTCGACACCCTGATTGAAGTTCACGAAGTCGAAATCCCGGGCTGATTCCCGCTCTCACCATCAGCCACGGAAGTCCGCGGATCGAATTATGTCGCATGCCGAAGAGGATTGGACACAACTTCGGTCGTGGGGCAGGCTCGTTGAACGTGTCGAGCAGCTTGTGGGCGAAGGTGGCTTCGGGGCGATCGGCCTTCAGACACTGAGTCGTTTTCGTTCCCCGGTCATTCTTCGCGGAAATGCGCGGCCGAACGCACCGGCCTGCGATCAGGATCTCTTTCTCGTCGCTTCGCTGACGAAGCCTGTCGTTGCGGCTGCGACAATGACGCTGGTGGAAGCGGGAGTGATTTCGCTCAATCAGCGAGTCAGCGAAATACTTCCCGAATGGAACCGTGGGGAACGCCGCCGGATTACGATGCGCCAGCTGCTGTGTCACGCTTCAGGGTTACCGGATCAACTGCCGAACAATGTTGAACTGCGAAATCAGCAGGCTCCGCTCGACGAATTCTATCGGCTTACCACCGAAGTGCCGCTTGATTACTCACCCGGGAAAGGCTCCCGCTATCAGAGCATGGGGTATCTCACGCTCGGAAAGTTAATCGAACATCTGTCGGGTGAGTCTCTCCCGGCTTTTGTTCACCGAACGATTTTTGAGCCCCTCAAGATGCGAAACTCGTATCTTGGAGCAACAGGTCCACATCGATCCTCGGTTCTGAATCGCGTCGTCGACGTTCAACTTCCCAGAGAGCAGGACGGCTGCACCGGGCACTGGAATTCGGACTACTGGCGCAGTCTGGGAGCTCCGTGGGGAGGGATGCTTTCCACCCCCGCAGATGTGCTGACGTTCTGCCGCGAGATGCTCGCCTGTTATCACGGGGCGGGCACATTGCTGACCGCCGCTTCCGTGCGCGAGATGTGTGCTCCTCAACTCGAGTGGTATGAGGAAATGCCGAAACGGGAACGCCGCTTTCGCAGCTGGGGACTGGGCTGGCGGCACAACTGGAAGACGCATGCGGAGACGTTCGGCGATTGTCTGCCTCCGCTCACGGTCGGCCATTGGGGAGCGACCGGCTGTCTGATGTGGATCGACATGGAAGCAGAGACCGCCGCGGTTATCTGTTCCACTGTGCCGAGTGGTGAATCGCGATCCCAGCTGGTTCGGCTTTCGAACCTCCTGCATACGACGATCCAGGAGTTTGCTATGCGTACCGATCTTCGGTCTCAAGCCTGACTCTCATTCCCGAGGGCGGTACCTGCTCCGGGGGAGTGGTCGTCGTTGACAAGTCTGCGTCGTTCGAAGACGATCATCTATCAACGTACCGACAACTACCTCTGATGAAAGGCGGGTCCGAATGGGATCTTCAGCGAATGTGCCACGGCGATCGTTTCTTCAATCGACAGTCGCAGCGGGAGCCGCGGGATTGTTCCTGACTGGGAAGGAAAGCACCGCAGCAGAAAAGTCGTCGGCCACGCCCGCCATTCAGCCGGGAACAACGATTCTCTTCCAGGGCGATTCAATCACCGATGCCGGTCGCAAGAAGGACCAGGGCGATACACCGAACAAGCAGCCGGGGCTCGGCAACGGGTATGCCTGGATGGCGGCGTCTTCCCTGCTGACAGGGCCAGACGGAAGCTCGCTGACGATCTACAATCGCGGCATCAGCGGAAACAAGGTGCATCAGCTGGCTGATCGCTGGGATCAGGACTGTCTGGTTCTGAAGCCGAATGTGTTGAGTATCCTGATCGGCGTCAACGACATCTGGCATCGTCTGAACGGGAAGTACGACGGAACCGTGAAGACGTACGAGGACGACTATCGCGCCCTGCTGCAACGAACGAAGGAAGCTCTGCCAGATGTCACTCTTGTGATCTGCGAGCCGTTCGTACTGCGCTGCGGTGCAGTGAACGACAAGTGGTTCCCCGAATTCGATAAGTTTCGAGCCTCGGCTGCGAAGCTCGCCAAAGAGTTCGAAACCGTCTGGGTGCCATTCCAGTCGATGTTTGATGAAGCGGTGCAATACGCTCCACCAGAACATTGGGCCGGCGATGGAGTCCACCCGAGTCCCTTCGGAGCGTCTCTGATGGCGTCCACCTGGCTGCGGACTGTTCAGAACGCCTGAAGTTAGAATTCGGAAAGCTTCTGCCCCGTGCGATTCACGAAGACACTCCGTCTGGCGGTCCCAGCAAAGTATGCCTTCGACTGGCATGCTCAGCCGGGAACGCTGCGCCGACTTCTTCCTCCCTGGGAGAAGATCACAATCCACTCCGCTGCGGAAGGGATTCACGACGGTGCCCGTGTCGTCATGTCGGTTCCAGTCGGGCCACTCCGCAAGCGATGGATTGCCGAGCATACCGACTACCAGGAGGGGCGGGAGTTTACCGATATCCAGATCTCGGGGCCGTTCAAGTCGTGGAGGCATCGGCACGTTTTCAATCCGATCGACGAGACTTCGTGCGAACTGATCGATGAGATCGATTACGAACTTCCTCTCGGCACGGTCGGGAAAGCTGGAGCATCCTTTGCCCGGAAGCAGCTCGAACAGATGTTCGCGTACCGCCATGCCCGGACGACAGCCGAGATCGAAACTCACTATCGCTGGCGGGACAAACCGCGGATGCGGGTTCTGGTTTCGGGATCGACCGGGCTGATCGGTACTTCGCTGGTTTCGTTTCTTCGATCGGGCGGTCACGAAGTTGTTCGTCTGGTTCGCGACCGGAAGTCTGCGGAAAACAATCCGCATGCCATCTTCTGGGATATCAAAGAAGGCGAAATTGATCGGCTTCAGCTCGAAGGATTCGATGCCGTCGTTCATCTCGCGGGAGCCGGGATAGCCGATCATCGCTGGACCCCGTCGTACAAAGACACGATCAAGGAGAGCCGCGTCAAATCGACGAAATTGCTCGCGGCGATGTTGTCGACACTGAATGAGAAGCCGAAGGTGTTCATTTCGATTTCCGCAACGGGCTACTACGGGGATCGCGGCGACGAGATTCTCACCGAAGAGTCGCAGTCCGGGATTGGATTCTTGCCCGAAGTGGCCCGTGCCTGGGAATCGTCCGCTGATGCGGCGCGTGCAGCCGGCATCCGTGTCGTTCATCCTCGTCTCGGACTGGTGATAACGCCTGCCGGCGGAGCCCTGCAGAAGATGCTGACGCCGTTCAAGCTGGGGGTGGGGGGCGTCGTTGGTTCCGGCAAACAGTATTGGAGTTCAATCTCGATTCACGATGTGACGGGCGCCATCTATCACGCCATGATGGAAGAGGAGCTGGAGGGGCCGGTCAATCTGGTGATGCCCGAAGAAATCACGAATCGGCATTTCACCAAAACGCTGGGCCGCGTGCTCAATCGACCGACGGTGTGTCCGGTGCCTTCGTTCGGAGTGAAGATGGCAATGGGGGAACTGGGAGACACGCTGCTGCTCGACAGTACGCGCGTGCGACCTGCCAGGCTACTGGGACACGGCTACGAGTTCCAGACCGGAACTCTGGAAGAAACGCTGCGACAGGTTCTCGGGCGATACTGAGTCACTCTGTTCTTCAGTCGATCTCGCGGAGGCTGGAGTTTTCTTTCAGCAACTCGAGCGCCGTTCGCAGCTTCGGGGTATAGCGGATCCCGCAGTCAAAGGATCGATCGTCCAGCTGTTGGCGAACGGTTGAATTCGTGGATGAGAAGACGACCGAACCTCGAAGGTCGATCAGAAGCAGGGTGACGGCGACGACCTCTTCGAGTGCCAGTTCCGACAGGGAAGTCACGTTCTGGAAGTCGAAGATGAACCGCGGTTGAGTGGGAATCTCCGCGGCAATCAGCGACAGATGCTCAACGAATCGAGGCGTGTTCGGCGCATCGGCCTGGCACAATTTCAGAACGTGAATCGTTCCTCCATCCTCCCGTGACAGCCGCGCATGTAACTTGACGCGGATCTCCCCCCATGGGAAATCCTGATCGACCGGTCCCGACGGCATGATCATAAACTACTTCCATCGCATGAATTCTGACTCACCTCACCTGCGGTTGATTCATTCCAAACAGGTGGGGCGACGAACGGGAAACGCTTCTATTTGAGAGAACGTTTGTGGCTGTCAGTTCGTGTACGTCAGTTTAATGCGAGCAGCACGACGTGATGGTTCGATCGGAACCGAATCGGAACTGAATCGTTCCGGGATTCGAATCTCAGTTCAATTCCGCTTGAGATTTGCGGGCCCGTGGGGCCACGCCGCTGAGAAGAAACTCCGAGAGAGCGGCGGCGTCGTATGTGGAGTCAATCGTCTGCACCCGGTTTCCCTGCATCTCCATATCGACATAGGCCTTGTGGTAGAGAATGTCGCCACTGTCGAGATGCCGAAATCTCGAAACCGAGCGAATGACAACGATGGAGTTGGCCTCGTCCTTCAGGATCTTAACCTGATCGACACCCATGAGTTCCACGCTTGAGTGGAGGCGATCGAGCAACGACTGGATGTCCCAGCCGACGTAGTCACCGGCATACGGGATGACGCGGGGATCGCCAGGGGCGATCCATCTCAGATCCGCCGAACCGATCGGGTGGTCACCTCGGAACAGCGGTGCGCAGTCCTGGGTCAGGATGGTATGGAGGAATACATTCGCTGTCGCCCCAGGATCGTTGACGAAGTGATCCGCCGTCACGTCTGAGTAATCAGGTCGTCGGAGTTCTCTGGCCCGCTGATTCAGCCCGTCTGCCAGAGTCTTCAGCAGTTTGGGATCGACCGGTTTCCGTCCGTGTTCAATGTTGTGGACAGTACGGACGCTGACGTTGAGCAGCTCGGCCAGTTCCTTGCGTGAGAGATCGACCTCCTCGAGATAATGTGTCAAATGACCGGGGATCGTGCGGACTCCAGTTCTCCGTGGCGGCATGGGATCACCTCTCGGAATTCAGATCATTGATCGGGTCACTCGATGCGACCTAACGAGCCGTCCATCCTCCGTCGACCGTCAACATGCTGCCGGTAACATAGCTTGAAGCTGGACTCGCCAGAAAGATTGCAGCGCCCTGGATTTCGTGCATTTTCCCCCATCGGTCAAGAGCAACTGCTCCGACGATATACTTCTTGGCTTCCTCCGTATCGGCGATCGGTTCGTTCATTGGCGTGAGAAACGGACCGGGGCAGATCGCGTTGACAGTAATCTGGTAGGGAGCGACTTCCAGCGCCAGCGATCGAGTGAATTGAACGACGGCTCCTTTGCTCGTGGCGTAGGGCGTGCGGTTTGCCAGTCCGACGAGTCCGAGCGTGCTGGCCAGATTGATGATGCGGCCGGACTTCTGGTCTTTCATGACCGGGATGACTTCGCGGGCACACCGCCAGAGGCTGTCGACATTCACGTCCTGCACTTTGCGGAAGTCTTCGAACGTCAATTCGTCGATGGCACCTCGAATGTTAATGCCGGCATTATTAATGAGAATGTCGACCCGTCCGAACTCCTTGAGGCAGCGGGGAACCATTTCGGAGACTTCGTGCGACTTGGTCACATCCACCGCCATGCCGACGGCTTTGATCGGATACTCGGATGCGATCCGTTCCGCAGCCTGCTGAATTTCCTCGGCATTGCGGCTGATCAGGAGGAGATTGGCACCGGCAGAGGCGAGCCCGGCTGCCATAGCTTCGCCCAGGCCTTTCGAGCCTCCCGTAACGATCGCGACTTTTCCATCGAGCTGGAACTGATCAATACCGGGCCAGCGAGCCATGAGCGTCTCCTGTTGCTGTAAGGTGTTCTATGATCGTAACGGATAGTCACGGTCGATGTGAACATTAATGTGCCGGGCTCGGTCATCGACAGACTTGGGGTGGTCGGTGCGGTAGTGGACGCCGCGGGATTCGTCGCGTTCGAGTGCGGAAGCCAGCATCAACCGGGCGGTCAGCAGCATGTTCTGCAGCGACCAGCCGTTGACGTTGTCGAATTCCTGACTGGAGACATACCGGTCCCAGAATTCGACCTGCTTCAAGGCGTCGGTCAGGCCTTCCCGATCGCGGCGGATGCCGGCCTGCCGCCACATCAGGCTCATCAGCGAGTTCCGGACGTCGGTGAGATCGAGATCGGTTTGTTCGTCGGACTGTCCTTTGCCATCGTCTTCAATCGGCATCGCACAGAAGTGATCGGCGATCTTGTGAGCTTCACGAGAAGCGGCCAGTCCGGCTCCGCGCCCGTGGTACAGACCTTCGAGCAGACTGTTGGATGCAAGACGGTTGGCTCCGTGAAGTCCACTGGAGGTGACTTCCCCAGCTGCCCAGAGTCCTGGCAGCGACGTCCGTCCTTCGTGATCGATAACGACCCCGCCGATCATGTAGTGAGCGCCGGGACGAACGGGAATAAGATCGACCGCCAGATCGAGGCCGAACTTGCGGCAGACTTCGGCGATATTGGGGAAGCGTTCTGCAACAAGTGAGCGGTCGAGATGCCGGAGGTCGAGATAGACTGAAGAATGCCGCGTCTTGTCCATCTGAGCGGTGATGGCTCGACTGACGATGTCGCGGGGAGCGAGTTCACCGGCTGAATCGTAGTCCTGCATGAAACGGTAGCCGTTCACGTCGACAAGATGGGCTCCTTCGCCGCGAACGGCTTCGGATATCAGATGACGCGAACCCCCGGCGATGTAGAGCACCGTCGGATGGAACTGCATCATTTCCATGTCGCGGAGGACGGCCCCCGCACGGAAGGCGATGGAGTGTCCGTCTCCGGTGGCGATCTCGGGGTTCGTTGTTTCCCGATACAGCCGCCCTGCTCCGCCGGTGGCGAGGATCGTCTGTTTGGCCCAGATGAAGGTTTTGCCGTGATGCGGATTCCAGACGAGAGCTCCGACACAGGACCCGTTGAAGGTCAGCAGATCGATGGTGAAGGTCTCTTCCCAGATCTGGCAGTCGGTGTGGGTCTTCACGCGTTCGATCATTGCCCGCATGATTTCGCGGCCGGTTGCATCGCCGAGGGCATGAATGATGCGACGATGACTGTGGCCGCCTTCCTGCGTGAGGGCGAGCACGCCGCCGACTTCGTCGAAATTCGCTCCCAGCGAGATCAGTTCCCGAACAATTTCCGGAGCCGCTTCGGTGATCTCTTCGACCGTCTGGACGTCGCAGAGACCCTTGCCGGCTGCAATCGTGTCGCGAGCGTGGTTGGAGACATGGTCACTGGGGTCGAAGACGCTGGCGATGCCTCCCTGGGCTTTCCAGCTGTTGGAAACCTCGACCTGTCCTTTGGTGAGGATGGTGGTTTCGAGATTGCGATCGACGCTGAGGGCGGCTCGCATGCCGGCGATGCCGCCGCCGATAATAAGCACGTCCGTGAACGCATGCGGGATGCGTTTCGGGTTGAAGTGGACGAGATAACGTCGAGACAGTGGGAGAGTAAGCTCAGTATTCAATCGTCGATTCCGCTACGGTGGACAGGGTTCCCACCAGCGTACCGGATCAGGATCAGATTGTCATCGACGAGAAGCCGCCATCGACGACGAGATTCTCACCGGTGATGAAGCTGCCCGCATGATCGGACGCAAGGAGCAGCACGGCTCCCGCCAGTTCCTGCGGCTCGCCAAAGCGATTGGCCGGGGTGTGCTTCATAATCGACTCGACGCGGTCCGGGGTGAGAACCTTCTTGTTCTGTTCGGCCGGGAAGAAACCGGGAGAAATCGCGTTCACGCGAATCTTCTGCTCGGCCCATTCACGAGCGAGGTTTTTTGTCAGATTCAGCACGGCTGCTTTGGAGGCGGAGTAGGTGAAGACTCGCGACAGCGGAATCAGAGCCGACATCGAAGCAATGTTGATGATCGATCCCTGCCGTTTCTCGTCCAGCCAGTACTTGGCGAATGTCTGGCTGGCGACGCGAACTGAACCCAGGTTGATGTTGAAGATTCGATCCCACTCTTCGTCCGGGATATCGAGGAATGGAGTCGCCGCGTTGACGCCGGCTCCATTCACGAGAATGTCGGGAGCGTGTCCACCGGCGACGCATTGATCCAGCAGAGCCTGTACCGATTCGCGAGAGCTGACATCGACGGCCGCGAATTCCCCTGCTCCGCCGGCGGCTTTCAGAGCCTCGACCCGAGCATTGCCGGCGTCTTCAGACCGACCGGCTACGATGACGTAGGCACCGGCTGCCGCCAGGCAATCGCAAATTGCTCCGCCAAGAACTCCGGTGCCACCGATGACGACCGCCGTTTTTCCATCGAGACCGAACAGCTGTTGCAGATAAGACGCAGACTTGTCGCTCATAAGATGTCGTGCACTTTCGGAAGAACAGATTGCAGGCAGAGACGGAAGACCGCCACAGTTTCAGCAAAGACTCGGGACAGTCGGTAAGAGGTCGATCTGAAAAATCGTCAGTCGGAAGACCGCTTGTGACTGCGTCACCCCGGTTGATTCAACCGGGGCTACCCTGTCGTCATGATGACTCTATCGTATCAGCCGATGAACTCGAGATCGACCGGGTGATCGATGATCCCCTGGTCGTAGCCGCGTTTGAGCAGCGTGGCGACGGCTTTGCGGCCGGTTTCGCCGAAGTCGAGCGTCCAGTCGTTCACGTACATGCCGACGAACTTGTCGGTCAGTTCTGTATCGAGATCGCGACCGTACTTCATGGCGTGTGCCAGAGCGTCTTTGCGATGAGCCAGACCGTATTCAATGCTCTGCTTCAGATAGGCGGTGACTTCTTCCATCACTTCCTGGCCGAGGTCGCGGCGAATGGCGTTGCCGCCGAGCGGAAGAGGCAGGCCGGTGTCTTCGTACCACCAGACGCCGAGATCGACGACCAGCGAAAGCCCCTGCGTGCCGTAGGTCAGCTGACCTTCGTGGATGATCAGACCGGCATCGACTTTACCCTGCTCGACCAGGTTCAGAATTTCGTCGAAGGGATGTTCTTCGAACGTCGCATCCTGACCGATAAGCAGTTGCAGTGCGAGAAACGCGGTGGTCAGCTTGCCCGGAATGGCGATCGTCTTGCCTTTGAGGTCTTCAATCGCCATCGGCTCGCGAGCCACGACCATCGGGCCGTACTTGTCGCCCATGCTGGCTCCGCAGGCACACAGAGCGTATTTGTCCGTCAGATAAGCGTACCCGTGAAGACTGACGGCGGTCAGTTCGAGCTCGCTGCGGAAGGCCCGCTGATTCAGTGTTTCGATGTCCTGAAGAACATGCGTGAAGCGGTAGCGGCCGGTGTCGATCTTATCGTTGGCCAGTGCGTGGAACATGAACGCATCGTCGGGATCTGGGCTGTGTCCGACCTGAATCAGGATTTTGTCATCCGCCATGGAAAAGGTGTCGCATTCTCGAGTAATTGTTCAGAGGGGGAGTCCAGTTTCTCCACGGAGAAACGCCTCGGCAGGACCGATTTCCCGTCGAGTGGAGGCATTTTACCTCTGAAGAACGGTAATGCGTCCCCCCCCAGAAAGCAAATGAGCCGATTTGCCGCACTCCGCGAAGATTCCGTTAGAATAGCACCGTATGAGCACCCCTTCCGCCATCACCGCAGCTTTGAAAGAACACGCACGAGATCTCGGGTTTGATCTGGTCGGAGTCGCTCCTGCGCTCACGCCGTTAACGCTCCCGAAATTCGAGGAATGGGTTGAAGCTGGTTACGCCGGCGAAATGCAGTACATCGAACGCCGGCGGGACGCGTATGCTCATCCCCGGCATGTGCTGCCGGTGGTGAAGAGCGTCGTCATGCTCGGCATGTGCTACGACCCGGGCCACACTACTGATGACCAGACTGACGAAGCTGCCAGCGTCGGTCAGATCGCCCGCTATGCCCGGGGCAGCCGGGATTATCACGATGTGATTCGCGATTCTCTGAAACAACTGGCCGCACAACTGCATGAGCTTCAGCCCGGGAGTCGCACGCGAGCCGTCGTGGATACCGCACCGCTGCTTGAACGGGACTTCGCGCGGCAGTCGGGACTCGGCTGGTTCGGCAAGAACACGCTGCTGATCAACAAATCACTGGGGAGTTATCTTTTTCTGGCGGCGCTGCTCACCGATGTGGAACTGGTTGCCGATGAGCCTCACGAGACTTCTCATTGCGGAACCTGCACACGCTGCCTGCAGGCCTGCCCGACTGAAGCGTTCGTGGAACCCGGAGTCCTCGACGCACGACGATGTATTGCCTATTTGACGATTGAGCTGCGGGATCAGTCGATTCCTGAAGATCTTCGTCCCGGAATGCAAGACTGGTTATTCGGCTGCGACGTCTGTCAGGAAGTCTGCCCGTGGAATCGTAAAGCCCCGCTTCCGACCACAAAGGAGTTTGTCGGACTGCCAGACCAGCCGGATGCGATTGCGTTTCTCAGCATGACGACCGCTGAGTTCAAGGTTCGCTTTCGAGGGACGCCGCTCGAACGAACCGGGCGGGATGCCCTCGCCCGGAACGCTGCGATCGTGGTTGGGAATTCGGGACGAAAGGAACTGTCTACTCATTTAATGCAGGGGGCGACGGATGACTCCCCAATCGTTCGGGAGGCGTCTGTCTGGGCGTTGGCAAGATTGATCGGACGGGAAGCCCTCGGATTTCTGCAGGAACGACGGAATGCGGAACAGGATTCGCAGGTTCTCCGGCAGCTAAATGTCTGCCTGCAACGCCTGCAGGAGGGGACGACGCCTGCCGTTGACCCTGTTTGACTCCGATTGCAGGCCGCCTAGAATGGCCTGAATTGATACAAGCGATCCCCAGCGGGTGGACTTCCAGGGCTTCAGTCCAGTGTTTCCATCGGGCGACCGCGTAGAAAAGAACGGATCTGAAGATGACTCGCTGGTTTGTCGCACTCCCCGTTTACAACGAAAAGGCACACGTTCACGCCATTCTGGATGAAGTTCGTCGCTATGCCGACAACATTCTGGTCGTCGATGACGGCTCCAGCGATGGTTCCCGGGAGTTGCTCGAACAGCGATCCGACATCACGCTCATCAGTCACCCGGAAAACCGGGGCTACGGGGCGGCTTTGATCACCGCGTTTGAATTCGCCGTCGAGAACGAACTTGATGGGGTCGTCACCATCGACTGCGACGGCCAGCATCAGCCGAAGTTGATTCCGGTCCTGATGGATCGCCTGCTCCGGGATGAATTCGATCCGGTCGATATCGTTTCCGGCAGTCGATACCTCGAGGAGTTTTCAGGCGACAACGCCGCTCCGGAAGATCGACGTCGGATTAATTTCGAGATTACGGCCCAGCTTAATGAACAGCTTGGCTTCAACCTCACCGATACTTTCTGTGGCTTCAAAGCGTATCGCACGTCGGCACTCCGGAAGCTCGAGATCACCGAGACCGGCTATGCCATGCCGCTGCAACTCTGGATTCAGGCTGCGTGTGCAGGTTTGAAGATCGAAGAGTATCCCGTGCCGCGGATTTACCTTGAAGAAGAGCGATCCTTTGGAGGTTCGCTTGATGATGCCCGCCGACGCATGGCACACTATCAGGATGTGATTTCCCGGGAGCTGAAACGTCTGGCCCCCCGGTGTGGTCAGATCCCAGTGCTTCAGGCCTCGTCGACCGACTCCTGAACTTCGGGCTTCGACAGGTATCAGATTGCAGATCTCGCGGGGCAGCAGCTTGGTGAATACAGATACGGTGATTCAGGACACGACAGACTGCGCCCAGCGACTCACGGCGACGCAGTACCGCGCTCCGCGTGGCGATCTGGAGTTGTTTCTGCAGCCGAAACTCGAACAGACTGTGGAAAGGATTCTGGCGAATCGTCAGCAATTTCAGCAGTCTGAGCTCGTCATCTGGGGACGCTCTCTTGGCGAATGGCGACGAGCGGCTCGTCATGATTTTCTGCAGGCATCAACGGGAGGATCTCTCCCGGAAGGGCTTTGCGAGCATGCCCCGTTGATTCTGACCGGACATCAGCCGGAACTGTATCATCCCGGCGTGCTCTTGAAGAATATGCTTGCCGGTCATCTGGCAGATGCCGTCGATGGCTGTGCGGCCAACGTGACGATCGATTCCGACGTGGTGAAGTCGCGGCGGATGACGCTGCCCTCACTGGTCGAGGACCAGTTGGAGAAGAGCTCGCTGGTGATCGATGAATGGGCCTTCGGTTGTCCCTGGGAAGAGACTGGCATCGTCAATCGGGAGCAGTTTGAGACGCTGCCGGAACGGGCCTCTCGGCATATCGCTCCGCTGTCGCAATCGAGTTTGCTCCCCGCGTTTTGGGAAGAGGTGGTTTCCAGGACCGCCGGAGATGATGATCTCGTCGACGGATTAATCGCCGGGCGGCAGTACGTCGAACATCGGCTCGGTTTGCAGAACCGTGAGATCCGGTTGAGCCAGATTGCCGAGACCGACACGTTTCTGCATTTCCTGGCGGGCATTATTGGCGACGCTGAGAAGTTCTGCCGCGATTACAATCAGGCGCTGTTCGATTACCGCGCCTGCTACGATTTGAAGTCCGACTCTCACCCGATGCCCGATCTGGTCGTCACCGGTGATCTGATCGAATTGCCATTCTGGGTCTGGACGAACGAACGCCCGCGTCGCAAGGGATTATACCTGCGCAGGACTACGGACGCCGTCGAACTGACCGACGATCATGGCTGGAGTGAAGAAATCCCCCTCACCGCTATGGAGTCGAGTGAGAACCGAGTCGCTTTCCTGCAGGAGCTCGCCTCACGGGGTATCAAGATCCGTTCGCGGGCCCTGGTAACGACCCTTTATCTGCGACTGTTCGTGGCGGACTGGTTCATCCACGGAATTGGCGGGGCCAAGTACGACGAGATTACCGATGATCTCATTTGTCGTTATTTCCGGTTTCCGCCTCCCGACTATCAGGTGGCGACGGGCACGGCGTTTTTGCCGTTGAAGCGTCGAATTGATCCGGACGAAGCCGATCCAGTCGAGCTGAAGAATCGTCTTCGACATGCCGAAGAAAATCCGGAACTGCTTTTTTCCGAGCACTCGCAGCAGGTCGTTGATCTGATCGATGAAAAACGATCTTTGATTCGCGATCGGGAAGAATCTCGCACGCAGGGTCTGAGCAGGCGCCAACGCCGTGAACTTCGTCCACGTAATCAGGAGAGGCACGAACGCCTGAAACAGATTCGAGCGGAGCTGGCGGCACTGGCGGAGCGACCGTTGCAGGAACTGCGGGACCAAGTCGTGCGGGCGGAGCAACTTCGCGAACAGAGAACCGTTTCGGCCGATCGAGAATATCCGTTCTGTCTGTATCCTCTGAGCAAACTGCAGGAACTGCAGCACGCTCTCACGAGAAACAAGACGGTTTGAAGACACGACCCTGAGGCCCGCAGAGGGCGATGAGATTTGAATCTATGTTGAAACGCTTGACGCTTTTCGCGTTCCTGTTGGTGGGAACGCTTTCTTCTCTCCTCGTGGCTCAAGCCGCCGACAGCATGGAGGCGAATCGCCTCGCCGAACAGCAGATCCTCGAGGAACTCTCTTACTTCGCCGCCGATTCGATGGAAGGTCGCGACACGGGGAGCGAGCAGCTCGTGGAGTGTGCCAACTTCCTGCGCTCGGAACTGCAGAAGCTTGGCTACACCTTCCCTGCTAACGAAGACGATGGCTATCAGGAGTTTTCAATTGCCGCTCAGCCCGAACAGGGGCCGGCAAACGAGTTGCAGGTGATCGGGAATCCTCAACTTCAATGGCAGAATAATCGGGATTACCGCGTCTGTTCGTTCGGCGGATCGGGGGCATTCGCAGGTCCGCTCGTCTTTTGCGGGTATGGCATCGACGACGCCGAGAATGACTTCGACGAGTTCGCTCAGGTCGATCTGGAAGGCAAAGTGGCCGTCATCATGCGACGGGTTCCGGGGCAGACGAAGCCGGGAAGCCAGTACGTCGACCGGAACGGCACTATCGATGTGAATCGGGCCAGTCTGCGCTCAAAATTCACCAATGCTCGCGAACGAGGAGCCGCAGCTGTGCTATTCGTGAACGATCCCCATTCCGTGAAAATGGATCAGGACGAACTGTTCGAGTTCGGCTATGGGGGCGGCGGGAAGCCAGAAGAAATTCCGATCTTCCAGATCACAGTGGCTGCGGCGAATCAGCTTCTCAAGTCGACCATGGGGCATACTCTGGAAGATATCGAGGCCGCGATTGATCGAACGATGAAGCCGCTCAGTCAAGAGCTCAAAGGCGTTTCCCTTCAGGGCACTGCCGATCTCGACTTCTCCAAAACGCGGACGGGCAACGTCGTGGCTGTCCTGGAGCCGAGAGATGCTGATATCCGCGAAACAATTATCGTCGGGGCTCACTACGATCATGTTGGCTGGGGCAAGTTCGGCTCGCTGGCTCCGGGAACGCATGCGATTCACAATGGAGCCGACGACAACGCGTCCGGATCAATCGCCCTGCTCTCGCTCGCGCGTCGGCTCGCCGAAAAGTCCGGCCAGCTCGATCGCCGGGTTGTACTGATCTGGTTTGCCGCCGAGGAACGTGGATTGCTCGGTTCAAAACACTACGTCGGTGCTCCGCTGTATCCGTTGAGCGACACGATTGCGATGCTCAATCTCGATATGGTCGGCCGGATGTGTGATGAAAAGCTCACGGTGTTTGGCGTCGGATCGTCCGACGTCTGGAATCCCTGGCTCGAGAAAATTGAGTCTGAGACGGAACTGAATTTCTTCCGTGAGGAGAAAGCCCTCGGTCCGAGCGATCATGCTCCATTCTATGAAAAGCAGATCCCGGTGCTGCATCTGTTTACCGGACTCCACGGTGATTATCACCGTCCGACCGATGACGTTGAGGAAATCAACGCTCAGGGAATGCGGCGTGTTGTCGATGTACTGGAGCAACTGACGCTCAACCTTGCGAATGCCGATGAACGTCCAAATTACATCGAGAACAAGAAGTGGATCCAGGTGGGGCGGCACGCTGGCGGTCGCCCATTCGTCGGAATCATTCCCGATCTGTATGCCTCCGTCGATGGTCTTGTCGTTCAGGACGTCGCGGAAGACAGCCCCGTCGAAACGGCGGGGCTCCAGCCGGGGGACGTAATTGTTGCTGCCAGCGGGCAGTCCATTCGGACCCGAAAAGATTTCTGGGCAGTCGTCGATCAGCATGCCCCCAAAGAGACAATCTCTCTCAAATTTGAACGTGACGGCAAGCGGATGTCGGTCGAGATCAAACTCGGCAGTCCACGGTAGTTGCGAATCTCTTCTGAACGACAATTGAAAGCAGGCAGCCATGTGGTTCACTGAAAATCCCTGGCCGGTGGTCGTAATTTGTCTCATTGTGGCTGCGATCTTCGCGGCTCGAGCCATTCAGACGGGGCTGGGCCGCAACTGGCTGCTGGCCGGATTGGGAGTGCTGCTCGCGGTTGGGACTTATCTGGCGGAACAGTCGATTATCACGCCAGCCGAAGAAGTCGAACGGCGGGTCCACGAAGCGATCGACTATTGCATCGAAGGAGACGTCAATTCCGTCCTCGGCATGATTTCGGAAGGTCAACCCGGGATGAGAGCTCTGGCGATGGCCGGGCTTTCGATGGCGGATATTCATGACGACATGCGAATCACCGACCTCAATGTGCGGATGACGGCCCAGAACTCACGAGCGATTAGCCATTTCCGGGCGAATGGGACGATCTCGGCCGGCGGCGTCTCGATGACCGGTCACGCGACGACGCGGTGGGAAGTGACCTGGCAGCAGGAAGATGGCGAGTGGAGAATCGTCGACATCACTCGTCTGCATCCAATCAACGGAGAGCCGATGGAGGTTTTGCGACAGTCGGAAACGTGAGCAGCAGCGAGGGGCGGAATTTCGGATTTTTTGCGGGTTTGCTCCAAATTCCGGACAGGATCTACATGGTGACGTTCGTTTAGATGGACGGAGGCCATCATGAAGAACCATCAAAAACTGTTTCTTGTCGTGTGTGTTTTTGCCGCGTTTGTGGGCGCGGTCAACGTTGCATACTGGGCCGGCTTTGATGACGGATTCACGGTGAAGTACCGCCTGCGACCTTCGCAGCAATTGCAGATCGCTCAGGACTTTGTCGGCAACCGCTGAGTGCAGACAGGACCTTCGGGGAGAAATGAAAAAAGCGGAGTCGAGGAAAATCTTTCCCCGACTCCGCTTTTTCTTTGCCCGGTGAATCATCACCGAAGTGGACAGGGCGGGAATCGAACCCGCGACACCAGGATTTTCAGTCCTGTGCTCTACCAACTGAGCTACCTGTCCGGCTGTCCGCCTCACGGGCGGCCAAGCGAAAGGACGTTATACGGAATCACTTCGAGCCTTGCAATCGAATGTTGCCAACTTTTCGAAGTGGTCTTCCGAAGTGACGTCCCTGGCAGGTATTACCGCTGCTTCATGTGTAAACGGATTCCCTTCTCCTGCTCTTGTCCGTGCCTCTTGATTCTGCCAACATGGTATGGAGAAACGATTTTCGCGTTTTTGAGGACTTGGACATGCGAGCTTCCAGCCGACGACCCCACCCCCCTGCACTCCTGCCCTGGCGACCGATTCTTGCGAGCTTTGTCGCATTGCTCGGGATTGTCCTGTTTGCGGCTTCCGCTCAGGCCTGCCCTTTCTGTTCTGCTCCCCAGCTGACTCTGTCCGAACAGATTGCTCAATCCGATGCCGCTGTGATTGGTGAGTGGCAATCGGGAGTGGCTCCCGACTTCGATGCCGGAACCCCTGGCTCGACAACGTATCGCATTGAAAAGATCATCAAATCGTCTGCCGCGGAACTCGCGGTCGATCAGACGATTACCGTCAAGGAATACTTTCCCGGCGAGCAGAAACAGTTTGCTCTGTTGATCGGCAATCAGGATCTCGGCGTTTCTCAATTGATCGAGACCTTCCAGGTGTTGGTAACGCAACAGGTTCCAGCCGCGATGGCCGTCGAACTCAATTGGCTCTCGCCGCTCGATATTTCTCCCCAAGGATTTGAGTACGTCGCCAATGCACCGGGACCGGAAAACGATCCCAGAGAACGTCTCCGATATTTCGTGAAGTATCTCGAAGCGACCGATCCCCTGGTAGCCGATGATGCCTACGCGGAATTCGCGAATGCTCCATACGAAACTATTGTCGCTGTGAAAGACTCGTTTCCGCGAGAAAAGGTTCGCGGGTGGGTTTTCAGTGAAACGACGCCGGTCACGCGTCTCGGCCTGTACGGGCTGATGATTGGCCTTTGTGGCACGCCCGAAGATCAGGAAATGCTTCGCGAGAAGGTCGTCCGGAACGATGAAGATTTCCGGCTTGGAATCGATGGTGTGATGGCCGGATACCTGCTCCTGTCCGGCGACACGGGACTGGCTGCACTGGAAGAGGCTAAGTTGAAGCCATCGCTGAAGACGCCCAGCCCGGTTCCGTTCAGCGAGACGTTCGCGACCTTGCAGGCGATCAAATTCATGTGGGAATACGGGAAGCCGACAATTTCGTCGGAACGACTTCAGGAATCGATGCGGATTCTCTTGAAGCACCCCGATTTGGCCGATCTGGTGATTATCGATCTGGCTCGCTGGGAGGACTGGACGCTGCTCAATGAGGTCAAGACCATGTACGGCTCTGAGCCTTACGATGTCCCGGCGATCAAACGGGCCATTGTCGGTTATCTGATCGCCTGCACGAAACAGCGTCCGGAAGATTCGGCAGCAGAAGTCCCGGCCTTCGTGACGGAAGCTGAGGCGTTTCTGGCCGAGCTGGAAGAGAGTGACCCGAAGACCGTCAAGACGGCTCGTCTGCTGTTCCGATAGGGGAAAGACGATCCCTTTCGTGACCCGTAATCGCTTTTGAAAGAGGTGAGATGCCATCAGATTCCAGAGTGGAGGCCTGGCAGCAGGCAATCGCAGAGGCCGAACTCGGAGGATGGTTGCTCTATGATTTTCGCGGAACCAATCCGCTTGCCCGGAGTGTTCTCGATCTGACCGAAAAGCACCCCGGTTCCCGGCGATGGTTTTATCTCATACCAGCCGAGGGCGAGCCGTTGCGGATTGTTCACGGCATCGAAACCGATGCGCTCAGTACGCTCCCGGGAGAACTGCGAATCTATCGCAGTTGGCGGGAACTGCATGAGATTCTGAAGACCGCGCTGGCTCCGATCCGCACCGTGGCGATGGAATATGCTCCGTACGGTAACAATCCGTACGTTTCCCGCATTGATGGCGGAACGCTGGAGCTGATCCGCACGATGGGGCCGCAAATCGTTTCCTCGGGAGATCTGATTCAGCGATTTGAATCTCAGCTCAACGCCGCTCAATGGCAGTCTCATTTGCAGGCGACGGAGGTCACGACGTCCGCGTTTGAGATGAGCTGGAAGTATATCGCTGAGAACACCGCCAACGGCGGTCGCGTCGCCGAACTCGATGTTCGTGACCGGATTCTGGAACACTTCGAATCACGGGACATGACAACTTACGCGCCGCCGCTGGTCGCCCGCCAGCCCGGGAATCGGCTTCCTCATTACGAGACGGGAACGGGAGACGATACCGAGATCCGCCAGGGAGATCTGGTGATGATCGACATGTGGTGCAAGTCGAAAGAGCCTGGCAGCATCTACAGCGACTTGACTCGGATGGGCTACGTCGGGGCCGAAGTTCCGGACAAATATGCGTCGGTGTTCGAGATTGTAATTCGCGCCCGAGATACCGGAGTCGAGCTTGTTCGTGATCGCTGTGCATCTGGCGAATCGTTGGCCGGCTGGGAAGTTGATGCCGCGGTTCGCGAGGTTATTGCTTCTTCAGGATACGGCTCCTATTTCCTGCATCGGACTGGTCACAGTCTAGGGCGTGAGGTGCACGGAAACGGTGCTCATCTCGATGACTTCGAAATGCGGGAAGAGCGTCTGCTCTTGCCCGGCTCGTTGTTCACGATTGAGCCGGGGATCTACATGGATACCTTCGGGCTTCGCAGCGAGATCAACGTTTTCATCGATGAGAGCCGGCAGGTTCACGTCACCGGCGGGCCCGTCCAGACAGCGATTCAGACGATCGTCTGACGTCGACTTGGACATCGACGAAGCGAGTCGTTATCGTGCCGATGCCGCGTATGCGAACGCGGTTGATACTCTTTCACACAGCTCTCCCCGCCACGCGGGACGATATGCGGAACCGAAACTATGGACGACCAGATCACGATTGGCATCAATGGGGCTAACGGGCGAATGGGACGGCGAATTGTGGCAGCCGTGTCCGCTCAGAAAGACATGAAGCTGACCGTTGCTCTCGATTCGGCGGGATCGACCTGCATCGGACAGGATGCCGGCGAACTGGCTGGCGTTGGTACGCTCGGGACTCCGGTGACGAGCTCTTCGGATCCATTCGATGCCCCGGATGTGATGATCGACTTCTCGGTGCCAGACGCCTGTCTGCAGATCGCTCAGATTTGCAGTGAGCGTCAGATTCCTCTGCTCGTGGCAACGACCGGCCTGACCGATGAGCAGAAAGAAACCTTGCTCAGCTGTGCGCAGACAACTCCAGTGCTGATCGCGCCGAGTACAAGCACCGCTGTGAACCTGGCGATGAAGCTGGTTCGCGATGCCTCTCGAGCTGCGAAAAACCTTTCGGATGGCGTCGATGTCGAGATTATCGAGCGGCATCACCGGTATAAGGAAGATGCTCCGAGCGGAACCGCTCTGAAGTTTGGTCAGATTGTCGCCGAAGAAATGGGCCAGGACGATCACGTCCATGGCCGTGAAGGACGGACCGGGCAGCGAAAGCAGTCCGAGATTGGTTATCACGCACTGCGAACGGGAGACAATGTGGGCGAGCACACGATTGTGTTCGGCATGCTCGGCGAAACGCTGGAGATCTACGTCCGCGGCCATACTCGAGACAGCTATGCCTTCGGAGCCGTGAATGCGGCCCGGTTCCTGGCTAAGCAGAAGGCCGGGCTGTATTCGATGGACGACGTTCTCGGTTTCTGATCGAAACCTGTTTCCTGCTTATTGCGACAGACTCGCGAAGTCCTGAGCCGGTCGCCGTACTTTGTTGCTTTTCGGTTGAGGCGGAGTCGCTTCCGAGATCGTTGTGTGCGCTCGCACGGGAACGGTCAGGCTGTTGTCGAGATTCAGTTTCGCTTCCATAACCGCCTCGCCGAGATCGGTCGTCTTGAGCGTGAGTGGAAACTCGATCGACTTTCCGGGGGCGGGAACCTGTATGCGACGGGTCAGCTGTTTCCCTTCTTCGACTTCGAGGCCGCGGACCAGGTCGATACTCAAATCGGACGCCCGGAAGGTTTTGTCGCTGTTGTTCCGCACGGAAAATTGAGCTTCGAACTTTTGGCCCTTCTCGACCCGCACGGGGACGGTAATCTCGACGGTGACATCCGGTACGAAGACGCGAGTTGCCGCAGCGAGCGTTTCCACGATCTCCAGCGACGACTGCGACGTAAAGGTCTCGCCGCTGGTGGACGCGTCGCAGGTGATCGTCAAGACTCGCGTTTCGTGCGGGGCCAGCTTGTCGATCGTCCACGTCAGTTGATTGTCGACAAGAGTGGCAGCGGGCTGTGTTTCCAGAACACAGTCCAGATCGTTGAGTTGTTCGGTAATCAGCAATTCATCAACTGGACGCGACCCCTCATTGATGATCTCCAGAACGTACACGAGTGGCTGTCCGGCGGTCGTGTGAGCGGGGACTTTCTTGAGCAGCTTGACCAGCTGAGATGATTTCTGGCTCGGACGTGTCGTTGTCACGACGGTGTCGCTGGAACTCGACGCGACGAGCTCGCTTCGCTCCTTACGAATGGCCTGCTCTCTCCAGCGAGCCTGAGTGACCGGGAAAAATTCGTCAGCAGGCGGACCGGTAGGCGTTCGCCAGGAAGAGTTGGCATACAACTCGGTCAGCGATGTGGCCGCGAAAGAGCTTTGCCCAACTCGTGTCGATGTGATCTCCGCATAATCGAAATCGGGCGTGAGGTCAGTGACGGTCAGGTCGCTCGACAGACTTGGACGGGTGACGACCGCCGGGGGAGGAGTTGGCTCGGGATCTTCCGGAGGCGGCGCAAACATGGCGAATGGATCATCAAAGACTTCCGGCTCCACGGGAGCAGGTTCAGCTGGCTTTTCCCAGGCGACCTGAGCAATCTCGACCGGATACGAGGTCTCAATCACACGGGGAGAAACCTCGGTGACCGTGTTCAGCTCGATCTCCTCGGGTTCCTGCGGCACGGGAGCAGGTTCCGCAAACACAACTTCCTGCACCAGCTGTGGTTGCGGCCTGGCGACAGTCGGCTTCTCCATCGTTCCGAGAAAGAGCAGAAAGACGAGAAAGAGAGCCATATAGCCGGCGATTGCCGTGATTCGCCAGGGGCCTTCCTCTTCCTCGGCCTGCAGCAGTGCGTAGCCGTAAACAGCCCAGCGGCGACTGTAGCGACTCCAGTATTCCAATGTTTCTGGAGAATCTTCCCGCGACCAGTCCGGCGGATAGGGCATCGAATGCACTGCGCGACTCCTTTCGGCAGATGAAAAGTCAAGATCTGTGCGGGGAATGTAATTTCTACCAGCCATTGAGTACAAGACCGGATTTTCGGCTGAACTGTCATGTTGTGTGTTGGTTTGTGCGCTTGTCGCCGGGCGATGTGCAGATGAATCGCAAAAGACCTGTCGGCACGGTTGACGGTGGTATATCGACGCCCTTAAATGAGAGCCCAGCTTCTTTATCAAAGCGCTCGACGAAGGGCATTCGCCCTGTTTTTCACGTATCTGATCTCTTCAAAGGATTCATCGCATGCTGCGAACCCTACGGCCTTCGCGCGCCATCACATCGGCTGACGCGGAGAAAAGTGACATTCGTTCTGCTTTTACATTGATCGAACTTCTCGTTGTGATCGCAATCATCGCCATCCTGGTGGCGCTCTTGTTGCCGGCCGTGCAACAGGCTCGTGAAGCTGCCCGCCGATCGAGCTGTAAAAACAATCTCAAGCAGATTGGTCTGGCCCTGCACAATTATCACGATGCCCACAGGCAGTTCCCTCCTGCCGCAATCCACATGACTGCGAGTACGGCTCCCGAGAGCTGCCGTGACGCAAACTGGGGAGCGACCTGGGTGCTGATGCTGTTCCCTTATATGGAACAGGGTGCCCTGTACGATCTCTATGACTTTGAAACCCGGGCTCGCGACGGGAATGCGACGACTGGAAACAATCAGGTGACACGGCGACGTGTTTCTTCCCTGATGTGCCCAAGTGCTCCCTCGAACTGGAGCATGCTGACGCAGGACTTCAACGGGTTCGAGAAGATCACGTATGGAGCTAACGTCGGCGCTGGATACCTGCTTCAGCGAAGCCACTTCAACAACTCGACCTTCAAGGGGCCGTTTAGTGTGGTGGGAATGTACGGCGCCAAGTTCCGCGACATTACCGACGGCACCAGCAACGTGATTCTGATGAGTGAGATCGTCACCGGGATCGGTACTGGCGACGACAAAGGAGCATGGGGATGGTGCTCGGGACCGACGTTTTCTGGACGTCGCGGGAATGGGGGAGACACCATTCTGACGCCAAACACCACGCGTGTGACGGATGCTTCGCACTATGCGTCCAATAACAATAGCGATCCGGAATTCAATCGTCGGAATAATCCGGATGCGGGAGCGAATTCCGGCGTCGCCGCCCGTTCGTATCACCAGGGAGGCGTTCAGGCCACGCTCGGCGACGGTACCGTTCGCTTTATCTCTGAAAATATCGACCAGGATACCTGGACCAGACTTCTCGCGATTCAGGATAACCAGGTGCTCGGCGAGTTCTAATTCAGCTAACTCCCTGACTTGATCAAGGCGATCTGATTTGCATCAGATCGCCTTTTTCTTTTGATCTCCGGCGCTGCGTCTCCGGATCTCATGAACGTGGAGCGGCTCGAAGCCTTCGATTCATCTCGGAAAACAGTCAAACCGACCGCATTGACACTCGTGGGGTGTTCGCATGGATATTGTTTTGCCGCTATTCGTCGCCTAATCGGTAAAAGTCCTAAATTCGCATTGACGTTGTCATATGAAGGGTTACTAATGGAAGCCCTAGAGCCTTTCACCAATTTCTGATTGTGGGCGTTCGCCCTCAGTTCGTTACTTCTCTTCTCTCAAAGGACTCTACTTATGCTGCGCCCTTCTTCTCTGCGCGTGGTCTCCTCCGGGGCGACTACAAAGTCCAGGCAATCAGCGTTTACGCTCATTGAACTCCTCGTTGTGATTGCGATTATCGCAATTTTGGTTGCCCTGCTTCTGCCTGCGGTGCAACAGGCCCGGGAGGCCGCCCGTCGCTCGAGCTGTAAAAACAACCTGAAGCAGCTCGGTCTGGCGATGCACAATTATCACGACACCTTTAAGCAGCTCCCTCCCGGAGCGATCTGCAGTGGTGGCGGACTTTGTGGCGGCAGCAGTTCCACCAACGACCCGAACGAGAACTCGCGGCACGGTGACTGGTCGGCGACATGGGCGGTTCTAATTCTGCCGTATGTTGAAGAGCCGGCTCTGTACGATCAGTTTAACTTCAATGTCGGACGGTCGACCGACATCAACAATGATGTTGAGTCCGCGAAGATCGATACCTACAAATGCCCGAGTGATCCCGGCCAGCGGGGGACGATGGACAACTCCAATGGGGCTCGCGGAACGTTTGCGCGAGGCAATTACGCGATCTCGATGGGGGCCGGAAGTGGGATGCACAACGATCACTTCAATCGCGGCAGCCGTAAGGGGCCCTTCCACGTAGCGATGATGTATGGCGCCCGATTCCGCGACTTTGTCGATGGGCAGTCCAACACCGCGATCATTAGCGAGCTCATTGTTCGGCCCGATGGAAGCAAGAACGACAATTCCTGGGGAGCCTGGGCGCTGTCAAGTGGTGCAACCTACAGTGCCGGGAGCGGTGGTTCGGGGAACCTGAACATTCCGAATCAGGTCCTTCGACCGAATCAGGATGCGACTGTGATCCGTGAACGCACGGCTCATTGCGACAACGGGATTGCCAGTAATCCGAACATGGATCTGCGTCGCATGTTCGAGTGCAACGACACGACCAACCAGGATCAGTGGCAGGCGGCCCGCAGTCGCCATACCGGTGGTGTTCAGGTCTGCATGGGCGATGGCGGGGTGCGTTTCGTGAGTGAAAACATCGACGCCGGGACGTGGGCTGCCGTTCATACCGTTCAGGGGAATGAAGTTATCGGCGAGTTCTAAGGCTCTCTTTCTCGTTCACTCCTCAAGGCGACCTGAAGCTGCTCAGGTCGCCTTTTTTGTTGGATTTTGTTCAAGAAAAAATTTCCGAATCGAACCCGGAAGACGCGGAAATCGGCTCCATGTTCTGGGGGGGGATCGCCCGATAAACGGGGGAACGGAGGACATCAGAGGGGAAATACCTGATTGTCCCGCGTATAATCATTTTTTGATCTTTGCTGGCAAGTTCGGCAAGCACAAATTATGGTGATTGGTCCCCGCCTGCGAACGCGTGGGGACTCTGCGAACAAACAGGGGCAGTACTCCGCGACTGCCGAAGACATTGACAGGAGAACTCCATGAGTCAATCGGGTGAATCCACCGGCGTTGATCGTCGTGATTTCATGAAAACAACAGGCACCGCTGCGGCCATGGCCGCCGGTCTGAGCACTTTTGCCACCACTGCTGCCAGTGCAGCCGGTAGTAACGAGCGGATTCGCATCGGCTTCATCGGTCCCGGGGGCCGCGGCTTTGGTGCTCACGTCAAGACACTCTGCAAGCAGAAGAACGAGGGGGCAAACATCGACCTCGTGGCTGTCGCGGATGTCTACAGCGAACAGGTCGACAAGGTCTGCGATTACATTCAGAAAGAAAACGGCAACTCGCCGGCGAAGTATGTCGACTACCGCGACATGATCGAGAAGGAAAATCTCGACGCGGTCTGTATCGGTACGCCGGACCACTGGCATGCCAAGCAGATTGTCGATTCGCTCGAAGCCGGCCTTCACGTTTACTGTGAAAAGCCGATGACGAAGTTCGTCGAAGAAGCTCTCCAAGTCGTCGACGCCTGGCGAAAGAGCGGCAAAGTGATGCAGGTCGGTGTGCAGTCGACTTCACTGCCGGTGTGGAATCAGGTTCGTGAGCTCATCAACGACGGAAAGCTTGGTAAAGTCCTGCAGTTCCAGACCGAGTACTTCCGGAACTCGGATATGGGACAGTGGCGGTACTACGCGCTCGAAAAGCAGATGACTCCCAAGACCATCGACTGGAAGCGCTGGCTGGGTGTTGAAGAAGGTCTGGCCGAAGACATGCCGTTCGACCGCGCTGTGTACAAGCAGTGGCGTCGTTTCTGGCCGTTCGGTTCCGGCATGTTCACCGACCTGTTCGTGCATCGCACGACCTCGATGCTGAAAGCGACCGGTTTGATGTATCCGGGCCGCGTGGTCGGAGCAGGTGGACTTTACCTTGAGTACGATGGCCGCGACGTGCCGGATGTGGCGACCGTGGTTGCCGACTTCAATGAAGGCGTCCAGGGACTCGTCAACGCGACGATGTGTAACCAGGAAACCCGGATCAATCAGCTGATCCGCGGTCACTTCGGTTCCTTCGTGTTCGGAAACGGCGAGCAGTTCGACAGCTTCAAGTTCGTGCCCGAACGTCCTCAGGTGACTCATGACAGCAGCCTGAAGGAAGAAGATATTGCCGTCGAAACTCCGAAAGAGTCGACGACGTATCTCCACTTCAAGAACTGGGTCGATGCCATTAACGCCAACGATCCCAAGGCTTGTAACAACCCGCCGGATCTCGGTGCCGCAGCGATCACGACTGTGATCCTGGGAGCCCGCAGCTACCGCGAAGGTCGCGTGTTCCACTTCGATGCCTCGAGCGGCACAATCTCCGACGGAGATGGCAGCTGGGCCAAGAAATGGGAAAAGATCTCGGAAGAAGGCGGCCCTGCCAAGCATGTTCCGGGATGGACCGCTGGAGATTATGGCTCCACGCTGCGTGATCCCGATTACATGAAGCTGGCCGGTCCCTGGGTGAACGGCAATCCGCCGGAAAACGGCTAGGTCAGAGACGAGCTTCCGCTGGAAGTCGAAGCCGCACGCTTAAACGGCGTGCGGCTTCTTTTTTTGAAGCTTGCCGAACGCAACGGGGCGATTCGTGCCCTCTGTCGCATGTCTGATCTGAAGAATCGTCAAACCTGTTCTGTTCCGGAGAGTCCAAACCTTCGCAACAGGTGGTTTGGTCGATTCATGTTCTTCAGCGTGACAGGGATTCTCCTTCTTCGAGCCGGACGGCTCTATCCCCTAGAGCTATGTTTGTTCACGCTGCTGCCCTTCTCTTCCTTTCGGAGTATCCGATGAACCGCCCTGCCCGCATTCTGATCATCGATGATGATCCCGCCTGGCGGAAATACATGCAGGTCCTGTTGTCCAGCAAAGGCCGTTACGAAGTCAGTACGGTCGCCGATCTTGAGACGGCTCTCGACAGATTGAAGGGAGAACCTTTCGACATCGTCATGACCGATCTGCATCTGGTTGCAGAAGATCGGAGTGAACGGAACGGGCTGGATATCATTTCGATGTTACAGCAGGCAGAGCTTGAGGTCCCCGTTATCGCGGTGACCGCCTACGGCGACGAACAGCGGGTCGTGGAAGCTCTTCGTCGAGGGGCGGCGAATTACCTTCCCAAGTCGAGCGTGAAGAACGAACTGTTCAGCATTGTCGATTCCGTTGCTCACAAGATTGCAAAGCGGGATCTGCGATCGCAGCTGCAGAATTCTGTGACCAGTCTTGTCGTGACCTATGAATTGACGACAAACGGCAAACTCGTCTCTCCGTTCGTGGAAACGCTGAAGGCAAACCTTCTGGAATACTCGCCGTTCAGCAGTCACACGACCTCTCAGATACTCGTTGCGACCGAAGAAGCACTGGTCAACTCGATTGTTCATGGCAATCTCGAAGTTGATTCCAGTCTGCGCGATGAGTCTTATTCCGATTACGAATCTCTCGTCGCGGCTCGCTCTATGGAATCGCCCTACTGCGATCGGAAGGTCCGCGTCGAGTTGAGCATCGATCGAAGCCAGATGCAGATCATCATTCAGGATGAGGGATCCGGATTTGATATCTCATCCGTCGCCGATCCCCGCGATCCTGAGTTTCTTCTGCGGCCCTGTGGCCGAGGCCTGCTTCTGATGAGAACATTCATGGACTCAGTCGAGTATTCCGACCACGGACGTCGTGTTCGGTTAACTCGACGAGTGCCTGAAACCGATACGCCGCCCCTCAGCGATGAGGCGAAGACGCGACCGGTGGTGTGGGCCTGAAGCGATGCCTCAGGCCCCTGTTTCCGGGTTTACTCCCAGGAGACTCTGCTTACTCGACGATGTCGGCCCAGTCCTGAAGAGCCCGGACCTTCGGAGACGGGTCTCTGGCAAAGGCTTCCAGTGCTTCGATGACTGCCAGGCAGCCGGGCAGCGTCGTCACACAGGGGACACGATTGGAGACCGACGCGGCGCGAATACGACCTTCATCGGTATTCGGCCCCCGCTTGCTCGGCGTGTTGAAGATGTAAGAGATCTCGCCGTTCGTCATGTAATCGAGCAGGTTCGGGCGGCCTTCCTGAACCTTCTTCACGACTTCGACGGGCACGCCCGCTTCCTGCAGAACCGCGGCGGTTCCCGACGTGGCGACAAGCTCAAAGCCCAGCTGGCTCAACCGCCGTGCGGGTTCGACCATTCGCTGCTTATAGTTGCCGGCCATGCTGATGAAGACTTTTCCGCTGGAGGGAATCGTCGATCCAGCTGCAAGCTGGCTTTTGGCGAACGCTTCGGCGAAAGTGCCATCGATGCCCATCACTTCGCCAGTCGAGAGCATTTCCGGGCCAAGAACGATGTCGACACCCGGGAACCGTGAGAAGGGGAACACCGATTCTTTAACTGACGTGTGCTTCGGCACGACTTCTTCGGTAATGCCCTGCTCTTTCAGCGAGACGCCGGCCATGACCTTGGCGGCGATTCGTGCGAGCGAAACTCCGGTGGCCTTTGAAACGAACGGCGACGTTCGGCTGGCTCGAGGATTCACTTCGAGGACGTAGACTTCGTTCTGTCCTTCGTTCTGTTTGACGGCGAACTGGATATTCATCAGGCCGCGAACCTTGAGTTCGCGAGCGAGTGCGTAAGTTGCCTGGCGGATCTCTTCGATCGTGTCCTGAGACAGCGAGTGCGGCGGGATTGCACAGGCCGAATCACCCGAGTGAATCCCGGCTTCTTCGATGTGCTCCATGATGCCGCCGACGATGGTCGTTTCGCCGTCCGAAATCGCGTCGACGTCGACCTCGACTGCATCCTGAAGGAATTTGTCGATGAGGACCGGGTGGTCGGGCGAAGCGTTGACTGCTTCGGTCATGTACTTGAACAGCTGCGGTTCCTGGTAGCAGATCTGCATGGCCCGTCCGCCGAGCACATAGCTGGGGCGAACGAGAACGGGATAGCCGATCTGCTGAGCCTGGGCGACGGCGCCTTCGACATCGATAGCCGTGCCGTTAGGCGGCTGCTTCAGGTCAATCCGCTGGAGAATCTTCTGGAATCGTTCACGATCCTCCGCGTCATCGATGCTGTCTGGAGAGGTTCCGATGATCGGGACACCGGCGGCTTCGAGTCCTTTAGCGAGGTTCAGCGGGGTCTGGCCACCGAACTGCACGATCACGCCGTCCGGCTGAATGCGGTCGCAGATGTTGAGGACGTCTTCGAGCGTCAGTGGTTCGAAGAAGAGAATGTCCGAGGTATCGTAGTCGGTCGAAACCGTTTCCGGGTTCGAGTTGACCATGATGCTCTCGATACCGAGGTCATCCAGTGCGAATGCGGCCTGGCAGCAGCAGTAGTCGAACTCAATCCCTTGTCCAATGCGGTTCGGACCGCCGCCGAGAATCATGATGCGGCGGGGTTTTTCCGGATTGCGAGCCGGAGATTCGTCTTCCTGTTCGTAGGTGGAATAGTAGTACGGCGTGTAAGCTTCGAACTCGGCCGCGCAGGTGTCGACCTGTTTGAAGACCGGTTCGATGCCGCGCTGTTTCCGGTATTCGCGAATCTGCAGTTCGGAACTGTTCCACCAGCCGGCCAGCTGCTGATCGGAGAACCCGGCTCGCTTGGCCCGGTAGAGCAAATCATCGGGGCAGGCCTGGGCTTCGTGGTACTTCTTGAGCTCGACTTCGAGTTCGACCAGCTCTTCAATGTGACGCAGGAACCAGTAGTCGATGCTCGTCAGGCGATGGATCTCGTCGAGATCTAAGCCGTTCAGCAAGGCGTAACGGATGTAGAAGACGCGTTCGGTGTTCGGGATCGAGAGCTTACTGCGGATCTCGTCCTGTGAAAGCTTCTCGCCCTTGCCGCACAGATCCTTCTTTCCGCCACCGAGACCGAAGTGGCCGATTTCCAGACCGCGGAGTGCCTTCTGGAACGATTCCTTGAACGTCCGGCCGATGGCCATCGTTTCACCGACCGACTTCATCTGCACTGTCAGCACAGGGTCGGCGTCCGGGAACTTCTCAAAGGTCCACCGGGGGAACTTGGTCACCACATAGTCGATGGTCGGCTCGAAACAGGCGAGCGTTTCTCTCGTGATGTCGTTGGGGATTTCGTCGAGTGTAAATCCGACGGCCAGCTTGGCGGCGATCTTGGCGATCGGGAAGCCAGTCGCTTTGGAGGCCAAAGCGCTGGAGCGGCTCACTCGGGGATTCATCTCGATGATGACCATGCGACCGGTTTCGGGATGAATGGCGAACTGCACGTTCGAGCCCCCGGTTTCGACTCCGATCTCTCGCATGCAGGCGATCGTGGCATCCCGCATCCGCTGATATTCCTTGTCGGTCAGCGTCTGGGCGGGAGCGACGGTAATCGAGTCGCCAGTGTGGACTCCCATCGGGTCGAGGTTCTCGATCGCGCAGATAATGACGCAGTTGTCATTCTTATCCCGCATGACCTCCATTTCGTACTCTTTCCAGCCGAGCACGGATTCTTCGATGAGAACCTCGTTGACTGGGGAGAGCTGGAGTCCGTTACGGACTTTCTGTTCGAATTCCTCACGGTTGTAGGCAATCCCGCCCCCTGCTCCACCCAGCGTGTAGCTGGCGCGGATGATGAGCGGCAGACCGATCTCTTCGAGCACGTCGCGGGCTTCGTCCATGGTGTGAACGACCGCAGAGCGTGGGACGTCCATTCCGATTGCGACCATGGCCTCTTTGAACTGTTCGCGTTCTTCGGCCTTGGCGATGACATCGGCGCGGGCCCCGATCATCTCAACATTGTATTTCTCGAGGATGCCCCGCTTGTAGAGCTCCATCGCCGTGTTGAGCCCTGTCTGGCCTCCCAGCGTGGGCAGGAGAGCATCCGGTTTCTCCTGTTTGATAATCTCTTCGACGTATTGCCAGGTAATCGGCTCGATATAGGTCCGGTCGGCGGTGCCGGGATCGGTCATGATCGTCGCGGGATTCGAATTGACGAGAACGACCTCGTATCCCAGCTCACGCAGGGACTTGCAGGCCTGAGTTCCTGAGTAGTCGAA
The DNA here is from genome assembly GCA_017795105.1 of Planctomycetaceae bacterium. Taxonomy (GTDB): domain Bacteria; phylum Planctomycetota; class Planctomycetia; order Planctomycetales; family Planctomycetaceae; genus Rubinisphaera. The sequence continues at coordinate 542,976 of CP051247.1, read as the reverse complement.
CTCACAAGCCTGACCGATGACAATGGGGCCTGACCCAATGATCAGGATTTTATGCAGGTCGTCGCGACGCGGCACTTCTTCTTCACCTTCCGTTAATTCATCAGCACCTGAAAGAAGTCGCAGGGCGGCCTTCCGCAACTCGACCGGCGGACCGGGAGACGGAGAATCTGCGAGGGCGCCCGATGGCGCACAAAATTTGAGCCAGATTAACAGGCCTTAGCAGAGATGCAACCGTGAGAGGCACGTTCAGACGGGATTGCGGGACGAACGAAGCGGTCGCGAAATCGGCATCGAAGGAATGGGCTGGGGAAATCGCTCAAAATTCCCCGATCAGGCAATTTTCTCTGAGCCCGACATTGATTTGGAACGTCCAATTCTAGGAGAATCGCCGCTGTTTATAGTGTACAGGATTAACTGGGGGTCGAGTCGTGAGATGCGGGCTGGTACTTGCTGCGATGTTGCTGCTGACGGGATGCGAACCGGAACAGCCGACACAAACCGTTCCGCTGCTTCCCTCTCAGCAAAGCCGTCCGACTGCGGCTCCTGCTGTGCCGGTGACTCGGCCGAATAACGGGCCGGTGACCCGACAGAACAGTGTCACGCCTGAGAATCCGTCCCGAACAGGCGGTCCTGCTGAGAACGACACTCCCCCGGCGATGGCTTCTACAGAGAACGCCGTAGGCACTCCCGAGGCCTCTTCGTCGCCCGAGATGGCTGCTGAGGCCGTTCCACAGACCCCTGCTCACGAGATGATGGGAACCGCGGCGGGCGATCTGCGAGAGTTGACGCGTTTCAAAATCAAGTTCCGCTGGTGTCCCGCTGGCATCTTTCAGATGGGCAGCCCCGAAGCGGAAATGGGACGCGATGACGATGAAGCGCTGGTGGAAGTTGCTTTGACGAATGGCTACTGGATTGCAGAGACCGAACTCACCCAGCAGCAATGGTCTGAGGTGATGGAAAGCAGTCCCTGGAACGATCGGGCAGGAATGAAGGCCGATCCGCAGCTCCCGGCGATTGGGATTACCTGGGAAGATGCGACAGAGTTCTGCCAGCGGTTGACGGAGATCGCCCATGAGCGGGGAGATTATCCCGCCGATGGCGAGTTCCGACTGCCGACGGAAGCTCAGTGGGAATACGCCTGTCGTGCGGGGACCAGTTCCCGTTACAGCTTCGGCGATGATCTCGACGAGCAGTCCGCTGCAGAGTATGCCGAGTACAAGTCGGCCACGGATCGTCGTTCGCGACGGATCCCCGAACCGGTTGGTCAGGTCAAAGCGAATCCCTGGGGCATCTTTGACATGCATGGAAACGTTGCCGAGTGGTGTCGCGATAACTATCGCACGGCGCTTCCCGAGGGTGAGGATCCCGTTTTTGAGGATGAAGGATCCGAGCGGGTTCTTCGAGGCGGAGATTTCAGCAGCGAGCACCATGGAATTCGTTCAGCGGCTCGGGAAATGAAAACGCAACGGGCTCGAAGTGCTCAGATCGGTTTCCGTCCCGTTTACGTGTTTGCCAATCCGCAATCGGCCGAACTGGCGATGGCTCCCGAATCGTCTCCTGTGCCGGAGATGCCGGACGGTTTGGCCGGAACGCAAGCCGGCGAAGTCCGAACATTCACCGCGTTCCAGATTCCCTGCGTCTGGTGTCCGCCCGGATCGACTACGATTGGCAGCCCGTCAACCGAGCCCGGACGCGATGCTGACGAAACTCAGGTTGAAGTGGTTCTCGGTCCGGGATTCTGGATGAGCTCCACGGAAGTGACTCAGGAAGTCTTCCGGAATGTCACGAATACACAGCCGTGGCTGGATTACGGTGTGCCGACAGATCCTCAGGCTCCGGCAGTGCATATCTCCTGGGAAGCCGCCAATCAGTTCTGCAAGAGTCTGACGATGTTTGCACGCTCGGCTGATCAGATCCCTGAATCGATCGAGGTTCGCCTGCCGACCGAAGCCGAATGGGAGTATTGCTGCCGAGCCGGCACCCAGACGGAGTTCAACTACGGTCACGACCCGCGTCTCCGCAACGTGCACCGTTACGCCGCGACCCGAGCCGGAGTGTTTGGGCCGGTCAGTCACGTGATTCAAGTCGGCAACCGAGAGCCGAATGCGTGGGGGCTGTACGACATGCACGGCAACGTGAGCGAATGGTGCTCGAACTGGTATTCAAAAGGACTCTCCGGCGGAACTAATCCGCGGGGACCGGCGGAAGGAAGCGAGCGTGTGCTGCGAGGCGGAAGTTGGCAGGACGAAGCGAGCCTGTTACGCTCAGCATCCCGAAATCCACTCAATCCCGAAGAAGCGTCCCGCAAGACCGGTTTCCGTTTTGTGCTCGCTGCTGACTGACCGCAATTCCGAAGTCGATGAATCCAATGTCTTCCGATCCCCCGCGTGTTTCTGTGCTGACGCCACGCGGGCGGGGAGCGGTCGCCGTGATTCAGCTGGAAGGCGATCTGACGCAGCTCGAGAACATCGCCCGCGAGAACGGGATCGTCTGGTTCGAGCCACGCAACGGCCGACCACTCGCAGAGCAGATCCTGAACCGTATCGTCTTCGGTCGCTGGGGAGACGAAGATCTAGTCATCTGTCGCACTGGCGAACGGACGGTCGAAATTCAATGCCACGGTGGCCGGTTTGCGGTAGCCCGGATTATTGAAAACGCGAAGGCAGCCGGTGCATCTGAGGTTCGTTGGACAGCCTTGGAGTCGGAAATCACGGCTGAGTATCAGGAAGTTCTCGCTCGTTGTGTCACCGAACGAGCGGCTGGATACGTGCTTCACCAGTTGCAACTCGGCGCGGAATACTGGCACTCGGAACGGTTGCAGCAGGTTGACCCACGAGATCTCGACCAGGCTCTTCACTGGAAAGACTTCGGCCGACATCTGACGCAGCCGTGGGATGTTGTAATCGGCGGGCCGCCGAACGTGGGCAAGTCCTCTCTCATCAATCGCCTCGTCGGGTATGAGCGGGCGATCGTGTTCAATCAACCTGGCACCACGCGAGATGTCGTTTCGGTTGAGACAGCAATCGAGGGGTGGCCAGTCAGTTTTTCCGATACAGCCGGCCAGCGAAGTACGGTCGATGAACTGGAAGCCCGTGGAATCGAACAGGCGATCGAAGCCATGACGCGGGCAGACTTGAGAATCGTGGCGATTGATCAGAGTCAGCCTCGAGACGATTTTACTGCTCAACTGATCGACCGCTTCCCGGATGCTCTGCTCGTTTCGCACAAGGCGGATCTTCCGCGACATGAAAGTTGGCGAGACTTCGTCGCGGACGACACTCACTCGGTTTCCAGCGTCACTGGCGACGGCATTCGCGAGTTGATCGACGCAATCGCGACGCGACTGGTTCCCAGGTTGCCTTCCGAGGATGCGGTCTATCCCGTGACAGCGCGCCAGGAAGCACTCCTGGCGGACGAATTGGACCGTCGCGACTGAAGCCGTTGTTCCGCAGGACGATTATGGAATGCACCTGTCTCCGGTGCTATCGTGGAAGTTCGAGTTCAGCGACGTCGCGAGCTCGTTCCACTCAAAGGATTCGATGACTGATGCCGACCTTACCTTCCATGTTCCTGTTCGAACGCCGTTTTCCCGAGTCGCTATTGACTGATGTCGACGGTGCGACCCGGGAGATTGTTGCACGATTCTGCAGATCAACGCCGCTGGCGACGGGAGCTAAGATCGGGATCGCTGTTGGCAGCCGAGGGATTTCCGGGCAGTCACGAGTCATTCGCGCAGCCGTAGCGGAGCTGAAGGAGCGATCTTTTCAGCCGGTTTTAATTCCCGCCATGGGAAGCCACGGTGGGGCGACCGCTGAAGGACAGACTGGGGTGCTCGAAACGCTCGGGGTCGGCCCGGCCGCTCTCGATGTCCCCTGCTCGGCCACGATGGAAACCGTCGCGCTGAGCAAGACTTCTCATGGAGTTCCGGTGCATGTTTCCAAAGCCGTACAGGAGCTCGACGGGCTGATTCTTTGCAATCGCATCAAGCCTCATACCCGATTCACCGGTGACGTGCAGTCGGGCCTGCTCAAGATGCTGACGATTGGTCTCGGAAAACACGTCGGTGCGGCAACTTACCACGAGGCGGCTGCTCGGGTTCCCTTCGATGAACTGATCCGGCATGCGGTGAGAATTGTTTTGGACGGTGTTCCCTGTCTGGGCGGTCTGGCGCTGATCGAGAATCAGCGGAAGCAACTCGCTGAGATTCATGGACTCTCCGCCGACGAGTTTGTCGATCGGGAACCGGAACTGCTTCGACGCGCGTCGGATCTGGTGGCTCGATTGCCAGTAGCCGAGGTCGACCTGTTGATCGTCGATGAGATCGGCAAGGAGATCAGCGGGACCGGGATGGATACGAATGTGGTCGGTCGGAAATACAACGATCACGTTTCGACGGCGAACGACTGGTGTCAGACGGCGCTGATCTATGTCCGTGGTCTAACCGAGGCAACCCAGGGCAATGCGAACGGCATCGGCATGGCGGAGTTCACTCGCCGGGAGGCTCTGAAGAGAATCGACTGGCGGAAAACGACGGTGAACGCGATGACGGCTCGGCATCCGACCTCGGCCATGTGTCCGATTGTCTATGAAGACGATCGCGAGGTTCTCGAGGCTGCTCTTCAGATGTGTGGCGCATCACCGCGGATCGTTCACGTTCGCAGCACCGGGCAGCTCGAACGAGTTTATCTCAGCGAAGCCTGTGTCGAGGAAGCCCGGCAGAGCCTGGGAGACGGACGCCTTTCGATGCAGCCTGAGTACTGCGAACGGATATTCTCCGGTGGCCCGCTTTTCTGATCGCGGTGTCAAGAAAAATCTCGAAAGAATTCTGATTGCTCCAGAACGCATCAAAATTCTTTTGCGTGTGTCGGACGTTCGCCAGTATCATTGATCAATGGTCTGCAGCATCCTGTCTCGATTCACTTCTGAAAAGCGCAGACCACGCGGCAACACGGATCGGAGCTTCTCGTCCACGCTGTGTCAGCTGCAATCTTTCGTACGGCACCCCGGTCGCGGGGTTGCATCCCTCGTCACATCTATCTGGGAGAAGGAGAACAGCCGATGAACTCTTATCGTCAATTGACCGCACGGGATATCATGGTCCGCAAGATCATTACCCTTCGGCCGCACATGGATGTGATGGAAGCGATTCGGATTCTGACGAAGTACAAGATTGCCGGGGCTCCGGTCGTCGACAACGATGGCCACTATCTGGGCGTTCTTTCTGAGAAAAGCTGTCTGAGTCTGCTCCTGGGAATGGAGTACGACAGCAACCCTTCGACCGAAATCGGCTCGCATGTCGACAACAAAGCGCGTTTTATCTACGAAGATACCGACATGCTGAGTATCGTCGACATCTTTTTGAATGAGCCTTATCGCCGTTTGCCAGTCCTTCGGAATGACAACGAACTGGTCGGACTGGTTTGCCGACGCGATGTGCTTCGTGCTTTCTACACGGGCATCATGCGGCGGCAGAAAGAGACCAGCGACTCGGGAATTCTGTATTTCAGCAGTGTGTCGGTTCGCGAAGAGTCGACCATTATTCCGTAAGGCTGCGGATCGGAATCCGTTCTTTTTCGGGGACGGGAGATGTCCCTGACTGTATGGGTTAATGTCTTGTGAAAGGCATCGGCCTGCCGATCGCGGAACGTCGAATTCGACATCTACACGAGCGGACTGTTACCATGTCTGCTCGTGTGTTTTTATGCGCTGCGCGTCATCCGCATTCCGTCCACCGCTCCGGACGGCTTCTCTGTTGAACAGGTTTTACGGCTCGTGAACGGTATTCGCATTCTCTCGATACTACTTCTGGGACTCATCTCGACTGCGGACGCTCTGGCTCATCCGATCTCGGTGTCCGATGTCTATGTCGAATGTCAGGAGAATCGACTGCTGGTTCGAATCGAAGTCTTCACCGAGGACCTGTATCTGTTCCACAATTTGCCGTTGGATGACAACAACAGCCTTTCGGTGGAGTCTGTTCGAGACGGCGTCAATCTGCATCAGGACTTTCTGGCCGAACGATTCCTGATCCTCGATAAGGACGGGGATCGACTCGAGCCGAACTTCCTGCAGGTCGATACTCAGGACCTGCCCAACGAGCCGATTCCATTCGAGCAGCTCATGTTCTTCAAGGTCTTCTACCAGTTCGAGTATACGTTCGAAGATCGCCCTGAGTATCTCACGTTTCTGCATCGCTTCACGGGTGAGAAAGTGGTTCTGCCGGCCGAGGTTCAGGTCAAGGTGAAGCCGCTTCAAGGACGCCGGGAGCAGAAGATTCTGCTGCCCGATCAACCGTGGACCATTCACCTGGCTGCGATAGAGGAACGGGGGACGGCTGACAGGGAGATGACGCCGCAGGAGATGCTCGAACAGCGTCAGACGGAAACACTGGGAATTCAGTCGTACGGTGCGACCTACGCCTTCCTGTATGTCGAGCCGACCGAGATTCGACTGGAAGCTCTGGTGCCGCTGGCCACATTGCTCGGTTCGCTCGATGTGGAACTGGAACCAGATGGAAAACTTGATCTGGAGGATCAGGCCGGACTCCGGTCCGAGATTGAAGCTCTGTTCCAGGAGAAGATTGCTCTGCAGATTGGCGGGCAGAACGCGGAGCTGACAACAGATCGAGTCGAGTTCTTCGGCGTTGCGCTGCGAGATTTTTCACAGCAGCGAGAACCGCAGGTGGTCAGCATCGCCAATGCGCGAGTAGGGATCATTCAGAGTGCTCCACTTCGTACGAAAGCCGCAGCTGCTCAGCTGACGTGGGATGTTTTCAATGAGTATCTCTATGAAGTGAATCTGGCCATCGTTCAGAATGAGGAAACAAAGGCCGACATGATTCGACCGTTCGATGATCAGAATGTGATTTCAGTTGGGCTCGAACAGCAGTCTCTGGCGAACCGGTCAACGTCTCCCTTGAAAGCAGAGAACGCAGAATTGACTGAGACGCTCGATAAACTCCGGGCCGAGTCTTTGCAGAGCGAACGCTGGTTGTGGGGCGGAGCGGGTGTGTCGGTCATTCTGTTGATCGTGCTGCTCGTTGCTCGTCGCAAGCTGTCCGCTGCGGTGTTTACTGTGCTGTTGCTGCTGCTCATTGGAGGAGACCTCGTCGGCGGTGTGATGCTTCGTCAACAGATGCTCGAGGCTCGCCGGGAGGTCGCCGATCTCACAGGAGACGGACGCGAGGTCGTTGAAGACATGCTCCGACAAATCTATCAGGCCGTGAACCTTCGCAGTGAAGGCGAAGTCTTCGACAAGTTATCGAAAGTGGCGGACGAAGAGTTGCTGCGGGAGCTATATCTCGAAATTCGCGAATCGCTGACGATCGAAAGCCAGGGAGGCTCGGCCGGAAAGGCGGGAGAAGTGAATGTCGCGACCTGTGAACCGATCGAGTCGGACGTTGCCAATCTTGATAAGCCGAAGTTTTCGTATCTGTGTCAGTGGACTGTTCCGGGACGCCTCGAACACTGGGGGCACATCCACGAACGGGTTAATAATTACACGGCTCGGATCGAGCTCTCGCCTCGCAACCACGAATGCGGCTGGAAGTGGGAAGTGTCCGAGATCGCGTTGCAGAATGTCGACCAGTCACCGGTACAAACCTCCGTTCGGCGGTTCTAGGTGTAGCGCCTCATCTCCTGCGGGAATTGCCAGAATCAGGGCAATATGAAGAGTTTTCCCTACTCGAACCTTCATTAATCCCTTAAAATCAAATAGTACTGATGTAAGTTCAGTATCCCTCCCAAAACAGTGCTGTCCCGGCAGCATTCCTACGAACGACCTTCCTTTGCGGTTCAGATTCTGCCATGCAAGAGTTTCGGTATCGCTGTCCGAGTTGTCGGAAATCACTCCGGATTCGGATCGACCGTGCTGGCCAACAGGTCCGCTGTCCAGGTTCCGAATGCGGAGCAAAAATTGACTTGCCGTCGCGCGAGCGAATTCTCGCGGCCGCCCAGGCTGCGGCTCAAGACGGTGGCAAGAAAGTTTCAGAACGTTCTCCGGTTGCTCAAACCGCCCAGATCAAGTCGAAGTCAACGGCGGCCAAGCCGAAGAAGACTTCATCTGTTCGACGGTCCAGAAAAGTCGCGGAACTCCCCCCTCCTCCGCTCAAGCGTGGAGAACGTCGGGCCGTGAAAGCGGCTCGTTCGACAGGACGTCGTGCGCCCCTCCAGTTAATTCTGGGAACCGTTGCGATTGTTGGGCTGTTGATCGGGGGCAGCTACCTGCTCCCTTCTGCATCGACGGGAGATATGTCGGAAGAAAGTGTCCGCATTCAGGCCGAACCGAAGAACGAATACGCTTCGAAGATATCTCCGTTTCTTACGAAGTATTGCGCGGACTGCCACGGAACCGATCTGCAGGAAGGCGGCATTCGCTTCGATAACTTTACCGGTGAGCCCAATCTGCTTGAGAAGCATGACTTCTGGCACAAAGTGCATCAGCAGATTGCTGTCGGTTCGATGCCCCCTTCGGACATGGAACTTCCCTCGATGGAGGAGCGGACCGCGGTCGCCGACTGGCTTGATCGTCAGCTCAATCAGTTCGACTGTCGCGGTGTCGATAACCCGGGGCGGGTGACGGTCCATCGTTTGAACCGTGTCGAGTACAACAACACCGTTCAGGATCTCCTCGAAATCAACGTTGATCTGGCCTCGAATTTCCCTGCCGACGATGTTGGCTACGGCTTCGACAATATTGGTGATGTGCTCACGATCTCACCGCTGCTAATGGAACGTTACATCGAAGCGGCGGAGACGGCCGTCGATGTCGCGATCACTCTGCCGGAGTCGTTGCGACTCAAGGAAGAGTGGGCCGGGGAACGCTTCCAGCTCAGTGGGTCCGGGCGAGCCTCCGGTCGTTCGGTGACATTCGCTTCCAACGGATTTGCGACCGCTCGTTTCCGCGTGAAAGCCGAAGGAGAGTACGAGTTCGCAGTCGTGGTCTCGGCTTCTCAGGCAGGTGACGGCGTCGCTCAGGCTCAGATTTCCCTCGATGGGAAACCCGTTGGCACGCACGATGTTCCCGGGCATCGTGTCGAACGGACAGTCAAATTCAATAAGCACCTGAAGGTTGGCGAGCATCAACTCGAGATTCGCTTCGCGAACGACCATTACGATCCCGATTCGGAAGATCCGAAGCGACGGGATCGAAACCTGTATTTGTCGTCTGCCGCGATTGAAGGTCCGGCGAAGCTTTCGCTCGACAGTTTCCCGGCCGCTCATCGGCGACTGATGGTGTCGCAGCCTGGAAAGGATGTTTCGCCAAAGGATGCTGCCCGAAAGGTTCTTGCTCCACTGGTGGAACGAGCCTTCCGTCGCCCGGTTCGTTCCGGCGAACTCGACCGCTATCTGAAGATCTTCGAGATCGCTCAGTCGCGGGACGAGTCGTATGAACGGTCCGTCCAGGTTGCTCTTCAGGGAGTTCTGGTTTCGCCCGAGTTCCTCTTCCGCATTGAAGGCGAAGAAGATTCCAGTGGTGGCAAGAAGGTGAGGCTTGATGACTTCGCACTCGCCTCCCGTCTCTCCTACTTCCTGTGGAGCAGCATGCCGGATGACGAACTGTTCGAACTGGCCCGTTCAGGAAAGCTCTCCGACGAAGCCGTGCTCGAACAGCAGGTTCGTCGGATGCTGAAAGACGACAAGTCGCAGGCGTTGACTGAGAACTTCGTCGGGCAGTGGCTCGGGCTGCGACGTCTGCCGGAGACGACGCCGGACAAAGATCTGTTCCCGATGTTCGATACCAAACTGGCAAAGGACATGCAGCGTGAAACAGAACTTCTGTTCGCCCACGTGTTGAAGCGTGACCTGAGTCTGACGGAGTTAATTACGGCCGATTACACGTTCATCAACGATTCTCTGGCTGGTCTGTACGGGCTGGAGAATGTCAAAGGGAACGAGTTTCGACAGGTCAGTCTGAAAGAAACGCCGCGACGCGGTTTGATCGCACATGCCGGCGTGCTGACGCTGACTTCGTTCCCAAACCGAACCTCTCCAGTGAAACGTGGGGAATGGGTGCTGGAGAACATTCTTGCTCAGGCCCCGCCGCCGGCTCCAGCGAGCGTGCCGGGACTGGAGGAAACCCAGGCCGCGAACCCGAATCTTTCGTTTCGAGAACAGCTTGTTCTTCACCAACAGGACCCGATTTGCAGCTCCTGTCACAAATTGATGGACGGAATCGGCTTCGGTCTGCAGAACTTCGATGCAATTGGCCGATGGCGCGAAAAGGATGGTGACCATCCGATCGATGCCAACGGCGATCTTCCTGATGGAACTTCGTTCAATGGTCCTCGTGAACTGATCGATATCTTGAGCCAAAAGCCGGATGACTTTACCCGGTGTCTGGCTGAAAAGATGTTGACGTACGCCGTGGGACGAGGTTTAGAATGGTACGATCGCTGCACGATTGACGATATAATTGCGGCCACCCGCGCCGACCACTACCGGATTTCCCGCCTGATCGTCGAGATTGTGAAGAGCCCCGCCTTCCGGGAACGCCACACGACCTCTCTTTGAGAAAGATCGCGATGACTTCTAAAGCCCGCCGCAGTGTTGCCAATGTTGCCCTGGATCGACGCAGTTTTCTTCGTGGAGCAGGAGCCGTGATGGGACTCCCCTGGCTCGAAGTGATGTCTTCGACCGCCATGGCCGCTCCCGCCGCCGCAGCTCCCGCGACGCCAACACGTATGGCCTTTGTCTTTTTCGCGAACGGTGCGATTATGCCGGACTGGCGCCCCAAAGGAAGTGGCGCCGATTTCGAACTCTCAAAGACGCTGCAGCCTCTTGCCCCCGTCAAGGATGACTGCCTGTTCCTGTCCGGCCTGACGCACGACAAAGCTCGCGCCAACGGCGATGGAGGCGGGGATCACGCTCGGAACTCGGCCTCCTTCCTCACCGCTTCCCAGCCACGGAAGACCGGTGGCGCCGACATCTTTGTTGGCACTTCGGTGGACCAGGTCGCAGCTGCCAAACTCGGTTCGCAAACGCATCTTCCATCGCTGGAAATCGGTATCGAAGCCGGCCGCAAAGCCGGCGTGTGTGATTCTGGTTACAGCTGTGCCTATCAGTCGAACATCTCGTGGAAGTCTCCGAACCAGCCGATGGCCAAAGAGATTCGTCCGAAACTGGCCTTCGAACGCCTGTTCGGGACCTCGGTGACGGATGTTAAGAAACGTCAGGAGCGGGATTTCTATCGGACGAGTATTCTGGATCTGGTGTCAGACGACGCCAAACGACTGCAGGGCAAACTGGGGGTAACTGACCGGCAGAAGCTGGATGAGTACTTCACCAGTGTTCGCGAGATTGAACAGCGAATCGGTCGTGAGACTCCGAAGAAGAATGTCGTGCCACCGGACTTCGAAGTTCCGGAAGGCGTTCCAGCCGAAATCAGTTCCCATATTCAGCTGATGTACGACGTTCTGCTGCTTGCATTCCAGACCGATACGACCCGTGTGGCGACGTACATGCTGGCCGACGGCGGTTCGAATAAGACCTACTCGAACCTCGACGTGAAGGGAGCCCACCATCAGTTGTCGCATCATCGCGACGATGCTGACAAGGTCGCTTCGCTGCAAAAGATTGACCAGTATCTGGTCACTGAGTTCTCCCGATTTGTCCAGAAAATGAAATCGATTCCGGAAGGCGAAGGGACTCTGCTCGACAACTGCATGATTCTCTACGGTAGTGGAATCAGCGATGCCAACCGCCATCATCATCACGATCTGCCGATCGTGGTCGCCGGTAAAGGATCGGGTACGATTACGACGGGGCGACATCTGGAGTATGAGAAAGAGACTCCGATGGCAAACCTGTACCTCTCGATGCTCGATCGCGTCGGTTGTCCGGTCGAGACGTTCGGCGACAGCACGGGACGCCTGACCAACCTGGCTTGAGCCGGGCGGCGAACGGGATGAATTGAGATCGATCATGCGTCGTCTGTTGTATCTGGCCTGGCGGTACGCCCTGTATCACAGACTGCGGACGATCCTGCTCACTTTGAGCCTTTGTCTGACGATCGCAATTCCCGTCGCGGTCCATCTGCTGACGGGTACGATTCAGGAGGCCCTGCTGCATCGCGCACAGGGCTCTCCCTTTGTCGTAGGATCGCCGGGCAGCGCTGCGGATCTGACTGTCAGCAGTCTTTATTTTGAGGGTATCGCCCTCCCCACCTTCACTTACGGGCAGGCGGAGACAATTGAGGCCGGCGACCTCGTCACGGCGGTCCCTCTGCACGTGAAGTATTCGACTCGCGATTTTCCAATTGTGGGAACGACTCTCGGGTACTTTCGGCAACGTCGTTTGCTGTTGCATCGGGGATCGGAATGGGAACGACTTGGTGATTGCATGCTCGGGGCCGAAGTGGCTCGCGAGCTTCAGCTTGGCGTCGGCGATTCTCTGGTCAGCGACAGCGAGTCGTTTCTGAAGCCGGTCGGAGCGCTGCCATTGAGGATGCGAATCCGGGGGATTCTGGCGCCGACCGGAACCGCGGATGACCGGGCGGTGTTCGTACATGTTCGAACCGCCTGGTTGCTGGAAGGAATCGGGCATGGGCATGATGCCGGGCTGCATGCGTCTGAGGAAGGCGGGAGAGCAGGAGCTGCTCACGCTCAACTCGCTGCGGCCGGCGTCCAGTATCTTGAAGTGACCGAAGAGAACGAAGGTTCCTTCCACTTCCATGGGACCCCAGACGAGTTCCCGTTGACGGCTGCTCTTGTGTTTCCGCATGACAACCGGAGTGGAGTCATCTGGGAAGGACGCCAGCAGGGGCGAGCTGATCTGTTGACCGTACGACCAGTCGATGTCGTCGAGCAACTGATCGATGTATTGTTGAACGTGCAACGCGTCGTTGACGGAATCGTGCTCGCACTCGGCGTGATTGTGGGCGTCCTGTTCACGGTTGTCGTGATCTTTTCGCTGCAGTTGCGACGGGATGAGATGCGGACGTTTCAGGCCCTGGGGGCAAGCCGATGGCTTCGCGGTCAATTGATCATCTGCGATCTGCTGCTTATCCTCCTGCTGACTCCGCCCTTCACCGCCCTGCTGACGGTCGGGCTCTACTACGCCGGTCATCCCTGGATTGAGCGGATTCTCTTCTAAGATATCCTGGTTGCCACCAGAGCGAGATACTGATGGAACTCAGAGAGTTCGCTGAAACGATTCTGCTTTCTGAAGAACTCTACGAGAAACTCTCGGTCGGGGATGGACACTGGACCGACGAAAATCCGGGAGACGCCGTGCGGATTGAAGTGCCGGCTCGCAGTGAAGATCTCGTCTTTGCCGCTCGGCGGTCCGCCCCCGCGATGCCAAAGTTCGGCAGTTTTCACGACCCAATCAAACGTGGGATCGCTCATCACATCATGGCGAACCACGAGTTGCAGGCTGTCGAAGCGATGGCCTGGGTGCTGCTCGCTTTCCCGGAAGCCCCGCCTGAATTCCGGCTTGGTCTGGCCGATGTGATTCGCGACGAGCAGAAACATACCCGCATGCATGCCGAGCGGGCCTCGCGACTGCAGGTCCCGTTCGGATCTCTGCCGGTGAATTGCTACATCTGGAAGAAGGTGCAGCACTTCGAGTCCATCGTCGATTACGTGGCCGGTTTGCCACTCGTCTTCGAAGGGGCGAATCTCGATCACTCACTGGAATTCGCGGAGGCCTTCGACGCCGTCGGCGACCAGCGGAGTGCGGCTCTGATGAGGATTATCCATCGCGATGAGATCGAGCACGTCCGCTTTGGCTGGGAATGGCTCAGCGCATCTGCAGGAACAAACGCCGACCTCTGGGAGTTCTGGGCTCTGCATCTGCACTGGCCGCTCCGACCTTCGAAGGCTCGTGGTGACAAGTTTGTACGTGAGGCTCGGCTGGCCGCCGGGATGCCGCCCGAGTTCGTCGAGCGACTCGAAGCATGGACCGATGGCAAACAATTGTGAGCGTTCTTCGAGACCAATGAAAAAACGCCGCGGAGTTTGGCTCCGCGGCGTATAGTTCTCAATTCTGATCGGCGTGATCAGTGGTTCTGCAGGCAGTCGAGAGCGATGTTGGCGGCATCGCGAACTTCCGGCGAGCCGTGATTTGAGATGAACTTCAACTCGGCGACAACAACCTGAGGAGCATCGCCCAGTCCGCCCAGCGAGAGAGCGGAGGCACAGCGGACCTGGTCATCGACGTCGCGAAGACCGGAACGAAGTGCTTCAACGGCGTAGGGTTTCAGGTCGCCCCGGACTGAGCCAAGAGCGTGTGCGGTCAACCAGCGAACCTGCGTATCCTGATGACGGATTAGATGAGTCAGTCGCAGCATCGCATCAACGTGGTCCGGCTGGTGCTTCAGCAGAGCTTCCGACACATAGAGAGCCGAGAGACCATCTGAGCTCAGTAGAGCCGTTTCCAGGATCGGCACAATCTGCTCGGTCTGGCGGGACATGTCGCCGAGGTACATTGCGGCGAGTTGAACAGCTTTCTGATCCTGAGAAGTCACGACTTCACCCAGCGTCGAAGTGACGTCATCGATCTGCTGATTCCAGTGGTAGAGCGTGCAGGCGGCATGAGCCCGAACGTTCTGATCGCTGTCGTTCATGAGTTCGACGATCTCAGGGGATACGGCAACCGAGTCACCGCCCCGCTCATAAGCCCGACGGAGTCCCTGGATTCGCAGATTGGCGTCTTCACTAAGCAGCAACTGACGGATCTGTTTCACTTCCGGAGACAGCTCGCGATTGTCGGCCGGGTTGTGGTAAGAACCGGCGTTTCGCCACTCGCGATCACCCAGTGCCTGGTCGAGCAGGGTCAGAATCTCTGGCGAAATGACTGTCTTCGTGTCGGCTTCCACTTCTGTCGTGTCAGCTGCAGCGACCTCTTCCGTCTCTGCTTTCTCGAGTGGAGCTGTCGCCTTCTCGACAGTCTCCTGAGCTTCTTTGATCAGCTTAGTTGCAACCGGAACATCGGCAGCCTGCTGAGCTTCTTTCACCCAGGGGAAGTCTTCGACGACATCTGCAGCGGCTTCCTTAACGGCAGCTTCGACGGTTTCCGGCTGAGCCCAAGGAGGGAGATCGCCTTCCGAAGGCACGGCAGCTTCTGCAGTTTGTTTCACACTCAGAACGGAGTCTTCGAGTTCTGCCGTCGGCACCGATGCATCCCCATAGGACATGAGATCGAAGGCGGCATCATCGTGATCGCTGAGGGCCAGGTTGGCCTGTTGAACATCCTCTTCCGACTTCTCAGTCTCAGGTGCAGTTGCTTTCGCAACGTCCTGATTCAGGCCAGAGGCCTCGTTCAGCTGACTCAACTGCTCGCTCAGCATGTCGGTGTCGCTGGTCGATCCGAGTGCGACCTCGGTTTCTTCGGTGGAAGTGGTCTGCTCTGGAAGAGCCTGCGAAGACTCATCAGCGGCGGCGACTTTGTCCGAGCTCGCGGCCTTGTCACGGTTGCCGCGGAAGATTCCGAAGAAGCGAGAGAGCCGCCCTTCGGGCTTCTTTCTGGCTTCGGGCTGCACGGCGACCTGCTGTTCGGTTTCGGACTGAACGCCTTCCTTCGGCTCGGCTTCCGCACGAGCGGCGACGTTCTGCTCGGTGGTCGGCTCTGCGACGACCTTTTCTTCAATGGCCGGTTGAGCAGCGGGATCCTGACCGGCAGTTTCGGCGGTCTCGGTCTTCACAGCCGGGGTTGGCTCGGTCCCCGGAGCCGTCTCGGGAGATGACCCGCTCGCGGGGATCTCCTTGCTCATACTGGCGGTTCTGACATCGAGAACCTGTTCGGCCGATTCTTCGGCAGGCTGTTCGACAGCTTCCTGAGCCGCTTCGGCCTGTTCAGTCGCCTCTGCGACGGCGGCTGATTCGACGGCCGTTTCTCGCGAACGTCCCGTCGGAATCTTGTCGGCGATTCCGTCTTTCAGGGAGCGAACGGACTGGCAGCCCGTCACCGAAGCGGCAAGCAGGCCATAAGTAAGACATGTTCTAATACTTGGCATCGCTTTAATTCCCCCCGTTGAAGTCACATCCAATGGATGACGACAACTCCCTTCCCTGAATGTGACGTCTGGACGAAAGCGGTTGGCACGCTTTGCTCTGATCGTCGTTTACATCCGGCGCGTCGACCGGTACGAACCCTTTCATTCATCGAACCGAAATGCCCGACAAATTCAGCATTCGAGGAGGGACCGATTGCTCTTGCGCAGCTTTCCCAATGTGAAGCGGATGGAGGGGCGAAGAAATAGGAGATTGCTGGATCGGCGATTAAGGGAGCGTCGCTGTTTCCGGCGAAGTACCGGCGCAGGTTAGGCCTTCTTGCGCCGCCGGTAGAAAACGAAGCCGGTGATTGCCACTGCGATCACGAGCACAGCTCCTCCCCCGAAGATGAGGTAAGGAACGAGCGTCGACTCGGCGGGCTGCTGAAGTGCGGCCGGGAGAGCCACACGGGGGGCGGGCTCGTCGTCATCGTCCGCAGTTGGAGTCGCGGTCGTTGTCGCAGGTTCTGCCGGCGCGGAGTCGGCTGGCTGGTCGTTAATCGCGAGAGCGTCGAGTCTCTCGGCCTGGTTCGGCGAGATCGCCAGTTCGAGATCAGAGGACCACGCTTGAAGCATGGCGCGGGAATCCTCGATGAGCTTGTCTCGCTCGGATTGGCCGTTCAGGAAGCTCTCCAGCATCTCCTGTCGCTGTTCGTTCAGCACACGCCGCATCTGCTGCATCTGTTGAATCTGGGAGTCCTCCAGGCCAAGCAGAGCCTGGCCGGTCTCCGTAAACAGAACCTGATTGCCGAATCCGGAGATCCAGGCCGCCAGCTGAGTGTCTTCATCCGGATAGTCGCTCACAATTGTCGTGGCGGCCAGATAGTCGTCGTTGAGCTTCGCAACTGCGTCGACGAAGTCGGGCAAAGTGCCAGAGGAAGTGGCTGCTTTCAGGTCATCAATCTGCTTGATGGCGAGACGCCGCCGGATCGCTTCCTGCTGAAAGTAGTTGTGCACTTCCCGAAAGTAAGCCATGTCAGCCGACGAAATACCGAGAAGCTCTGCGGCCTTCTTCTCACTGGTCAGACAGAGAGGGTATTCATCGGCCATCAGGAGATCCTGAAGCGAATCGGGGCGTTCGAAGGGACCGGAAAACCGAAATGTTTTCTCTCCGCCATCGTGGGCAACGGCGGCGATCTCAGGAAGCGTCTCTGCGAGGGCCGGAAGTGCAGAAGCGAACTGACGGGGGGAATAGATCGTTTCCTGCTTGGCGAAGATCAGGGTCTCCGGAACCGGTTCCCATTGTTCTTCGTCACTCCCTTCTTCCGGAGGAGCTGGCTGTACGATTCGTTCGTCGTCGGCAAACCCGCCCGCCACGAGCACCTTGCCGTTTCCAGCAGGACCGATGATCGAGATTGGAATCGTCGATAATTCCCCGGCTTCAGAAATGACCTTCACCTGCGGGCTGATCTTGTCGAGCTTTTCAGCGAAGGCTTCGGGAAGAAGAGCCAGCGGCGTGATCGGAAGATAGGCGAACTCACCGTCGTTCAGGGCTTGATTATCGTTGCCCAGCACGACAATCGCGATCGCCGGTTGCTTGAGTAACGGGGCGTACAGATCGGCAGAGCCATCGTTAGGGACAACATCGGCAATCGTTCCCAC
Source organism: Planctomycetaceae bacterium (assembly GCA_017795105.1). Classification (GTDB taxonomy): domain Bacteria; phylum Planctomycetota; class Planctomycetia; order Planctomycetales; family Planctomycetaceae; genus Rubinisphaera. The sequence goes on along the minus strand of CP051247.1, from coordinate 525,384 downwards.
TGTGCGACCGCGTGTCAGGAGGACGGGGACGTTCTGTCCCGGTTCCAGATTCGTGGCATCAATCGGAACTCTCAACTGCAGTCGAGTTGTCTCGACGATCCTCAGAAGTGGCTGCCCTCGCCGCGCCTGTTCGCCGGAGAGAATCTGAAGCCGATCGATAATTCCGGAGCACGGAGAGACAATTGCGAGATTCCGCAGCTGCTCCGCCACCTCGCGCAGTCGCACTTTCGCGGCATCCATCTGACGTGCAAGCGACTCGAGTTGTTCGTCGTCCTCAGCGGCGCGGGCCGCTGCTTCCTGCTGCCGGAGCGTGTAGATGTCGCCGATGGCCCGACGGACGGACGCATCAAGGCGATCGACCTGAATTCTGGCCACGATCTCCCCGCGACGAACCTGATCGCCGAGGCTGGCGGAAAGCTGCGTGATTTTCCCGCTGCCAGGCGCAGAGAGCTCCTGAATACGAGCCGGCCTCAACTGAAACAGTGGCGCTTCCACGCTCAAATCGTACTCGGGCAAGAGGGCAGGATTTGCCTCCTGTGCGACGGCCGAATGGCTTCCACAAAAAGCCGAGAGAACGAGCACGAGAGCGGAAAGACGATGGGTCAGCACGGCTGCCTGGTTTCTGAACTGAGGGTCAATGCGATCTGTGGACTGCTGTTCGATCTTACAGCGATTCCGTCGGAGCGACCAGTATCGTCTCTCCGATGGGAAACGTTTAACAGGGTGACACTCGATTTGAAGATTTAATGAAGAAACGAGCCGTCGACGCCAGAAATCGACAGAAGAGCACCAGTTAGCGCCGAACCGCTCTAGTTCCAGGCCAGGTCGCTTCGGGTGGCCCAGTAGTCTTCCGGCGATTCGACGAGCTCAGCGAGCTGCCCGCTCAAATCGATGTCTGCCGAAACACGCGTCGCCTGAAGGTTGGACTCCAGGTGCTCGATTGTAGCCGCACCGCTGAGAACGACATCGACCCAGGGTTGCTCCAGCACGGCTGCAATGGCGATCGCATCGATCGAAACGCCCTGCTCGTCCGCGAGAGCTGAGAGTCGTTTTCGCGCGGCGGCAAAAGCGGGATTGGTATTTCTTACGGTCAGGCGTCCGTTGGCCAGCGATTCTTTAATGATGACGCCGAGTCCGGCCTGATGAGCGGACCGGAGCGCGGGACCAGCTGACGTTTCCAGCAAATTCCAAGTGGCCTGAACGGTATCGAACACCTGCACGCCGTCGCGTTCGACGTCGATTGCTTTCTCGATGGTTTCCCGCTGGCGAGGTCCGCTCACGCTCAGTCCGATGGCGATGTGATTGTGCTTGAGTTCAACAAGTCGGCTCAGCACCGCTGTGTTCTCGAGCACGCCGCTTTCCAAAGTGGCGGAATGAATCTGGTAGAGATTGAGACGGGAGCCGAGAGTTGCTCGCGTTTCTACCCATTGCTGGTCGAGGCGTTCAACGGTGTGCTGTTTTTCCTCGTGCACGTCGGCATCGATCTGCCAGTCGGCCGTGTATTCGTAGCCCCATTTCGAGCCGATGGCGACGTCCTCGACCTGAGCCGACTTTAGCCATTCACCGAGGAACTGCTCGGCTTTTCCGTAAGAACGGGCGGCATCGAAGTAGCGTACGCCGCCTTCATAAGCGGCTTGCAGCACCTGTGCGGCTCGGTCCTGCATCGCAGCGACATCGTATTCGTGCTGCAGATCGTCTGCGTGGCCGAGATTGATGTAACCTGGTCGCCCCAACGCGGCCAGGCCAAGACCAATCCGCGAAACCTGGAGTCCAGTGCGTCCCAGCGGGCGAGTTCTCATCGTCCTCTCTCCTGTTTTGGACGCCGCGTGAATCTATTTTTTCGAGTAGTGCCCGTCGAGAGCCCGTTGTTCGATCGCATTGATCATGTCGACACGCGCCTGATGCCGCGGCTGAGGAGCGTAGGTCGCTGACAGGAACGAGTGCACGATCTCAGTGGCCAGCGAGGGGCCGATGACGCGGGCTCCCAGGCAAAGCACGTTCATGTCGTCATGTTCGACTCCCTGATGGGCGGAGTAGGAATCGTGGCAGAGGCTTGCCCGAATGCCGGGAATCTTATTCGCGGCTACGCTTACTCCAACGCCGCTTCCGCAAACCAGCAGGCCTCGTTCGACTTCTCCGGAAAGGATTTTTTCGGCGACCTTCTCGGCGAACATCGGGAAATCGGACGGATTCTGGTCAAAAGAGCCACAGTCGATCAGTTCGATGTCCAGCGCGGAAAGCGTGGAGATCAACTCGGTTTTCATGACAAATCCAGCGTGATCTCCACCAATGGCGATCCGCCGACAGGCGAAAGAACCCATGACGACTGCATCTTTCGTGTAAGTAAAGGTTTCGGAACGAGGCCGAGTGTACCGGGAGCGCGGAGGGAAACCAAGGAAGGCCGCCTGTTGCCGCAAACCGGGGCTGAGACAGCAGATGGCGACAGAATACGAAAAAAGCCCTCGTGGATATTCTCCACGAGGGCCTCTCCCCTCATCCTTTCGTCGTTCATGCGAGCTTTGAGTGTCCGATCCAGCTCGCCGTTCAACGGAAGGCTTCTTCAAACTTCTGACTAGCGTCCCAGAGAGACTCCAAACTGGACCTTGCCGGTCCGCACCTCGAAGTCGTACCGTTCCCGCGGGCCGCCCCGGTAGCCATATCGTAGCTGGCTGTAAGGAGTTGGACGTCGGTAATCGTAGTCGCTGATAACCGGTCGGTCGTAGATCGGTTCGACATGCACCGTCTGGCGTCGGTATCCGCAGCCGGATCGAGGCAACCGGGCGTCCATTTCGGTGATTCGTTCGCAGTCGCACTTACGCACCAGCATGCAGACCGTGTTTCGGCAGCCCGAGAGGATGTCTTCGATGTCGTGCTCACAGAAGATCTTCCGGCGATCCATACTCAGAATGATGTCCCCTTCTTCCAGCCCGATGCGACATGCTTCGGAACGGTGGATGACACGGGTGACGATGATCTCGCCGTTGCAGATTTCTCCGGCGAAGCCAATCTCACTGACATTCACAACCTGATGGTCATTCCTTGGCGGCACAAACAGGGTCGGTTCAGGCTCCCAAGTTCTGTTCGGCCGAACGTATTCATCCGCACCGTGTCTCTCTTCGACCTGAACGGGACGAGAGTACGACGGAGTCGATCCAGGCTGATAGAACCGCGGGCCGTACTGGGAGAAGTAGTCCTGAGCCTGAACGCTGCCCGTGGAAACGAGAAGCAAACCGGCGAAACCGAGCATATTGAAGAGGGAGCTGTTCATGGTGCTGTCCTTTTTTGACGGAACGTTGATGTCGCGGGCTTTTGAATCGTCCCCGCGACTCTCGGCTTCGCGTAAATCAGCCTTCGAGGGGGACAGCCAATTTGGAAATTTTCTTTCAAGCGATCGGCCTGTCCGTCCGAAGTCCGGCTGGCGCGATTGCTCCGTTCTTTCCAGTTCCAAAAGCCAGCCAAAGTGGCGATGGTTCTGCTGATAACACCTGTAAGAGGGATCTCGGCTGCCTTTTTGAGCGAATTGAGGCTGGACGCTTGTCCGGGCAAACAGGATTGACGTATTCTCGCTGATAAACAGGTGTGCGGGATGATCTCTATGTCATCAACAAACGAAATACGAACGGTTTAATTGAGGTGCGGACGGGTGAAGCGTTTTCAACTGGCGGCGGTGTTGGCGGGCTTGCTGATTAGCAGCGGGATGGGGTGCGAGCAGGATTCCGGAGATCTTCCGGCAGTTAGCGTTATGCCCAAAACGAACATAGCGCCCGGTGCCGCTTCGCCGGCTCAATCGCCGATGTCGGGCTCTTCGGACGGAAGCTCACCTGCTCCTCCACCAGCGTCTGCGACTCCGCAGAAACGGGAGTTGACCGTAAAGACCGACACGCTTGGCTCGACCGTGCGGCTGCTCGATGCCGAGAGCGAAGAAGTGCTCGATACCGTCCCGCTCACTCAGGGCGAGCTCTCCGCAGTCTTCGAAGTGACGCACGTGAAGCCGGTCATCGTCGAGGTCTATGGATACGGAATTACTCAGCGAAGCGAACCACGAACTGTCCGGGCCGATGGCGAACTCGAACTGAATCTCGGTCTGCTGGCCGCGGGCGAGTTTCGGGAGCTCATCAAATCGGCGACCTGTCTGGTGAAGATGCCGGACGGCGGTTTTGGTTCCGGATTTCTTTACGGCGATCGTCAGACGATTGTCACCGCTGCGCACTGCGTGGCCGCCAAGAACGTCGCTGATCTCACCTATACCTTTTTTCCGGATGAAGACCGTGAAGTGACTTTCAGCGGTGCCCGTCTGTTCTTTTACGACCGCAAGCAGGATGTCGCCCTGCTCCGCCTGCCTGAACCGGTTCCCGATGATCACTTCTGGCTCTGGTCGACTGAGCCGGCCAAAGTCGACAGTGAAGTGCTCGTGATGGGGAACCCCGGCCGCAACGGCGAATACGATCCCATGTATGCCCGCACCTGTAAGATTGCCGAAGTGCGTCCCGATGAAGTTCGACTCGATGTCGAAATCTATCCGGGTTACAGCGGTGGACCTGTTGTGCTCGAAGGCACCAGTGCCGTGCTCGGCGTCGTGTCGTACAAGATTATTCGCTCGTCGAGTTACAAAGAGATTGGCTACTCATTCGCCCGTTCGGGCGACATCGCCGCCGATGCGTATACGCAGTGGAGCAGCTTGAACAGCGACCTGCGGGATCGGGCCATCACTCGCGTCGAAGATCGTTACACACGCGAGTTCGGCCGTGATCTGGCTCATAACACGGCGGGTGCTTACTACGGCGACTCGGCAGTCTACACGGTGATCTGCATGTCTCTGCTGGAAGACTACATGCGTTACATGGTCGGGAAAGTCGCCAGCTTCCCGAACGCGTCACTGTCTCAGCGTCGCATTCTGATGCGGAAGTTTCATAAGGAATACCTGGCTGATGTCGCTCCCGAGATCGCAGAACGAGTCCGCGAACGCGTTTCGCCCAAACTTCGAGCCGGCCAGTTCGAGAAGGACTACGAGCTGATCCAGGCCGACGAATCCGTCTCGGAAGACATCAAGAAGTCACTGGAGAAGGCACGAACGGCGTACCTATCACTGAAGGAAGCCGCCGAGACGATCGTCAAAGAAGACAAAGGCGAAGATCGCAACGCCGAAGAATTCCAGGACTACATCATCGACCTCTGGGACGACGCCCGGTTCTACAGCGAAGAAGTTCTGGAAGCGACCGCGAGTCGCTAAAACTGGCGTTCGCGTCGCTCTTAAATCCGTAGCTTGGGATACGCGAAGTCGTATCCGAGCTAATGTGTGTTCGATGCAAGGAACGGCTGTCTCCAGTCACGGTCGTTGACGCGGGTGGCCCGTCCGACTCTGCGGACGGGTAGCGCAGCGGCAGACGGCAGTACCATTCGCGTTGTATGATCCGAATCGTTCGATTCTCGGAGAGATCTCGTCCACGGCGTGGCCTCTTGTGACTTCGTCACCCTTCCGTGACGAACGGGGCACGCTGCCCTGCGTGATCACGCTCCGCGCGCAATCATCAACGTGGCGATGATCGACAGCACGATCAGCGTGAGAGTCCGGAACAGTTTCGCGTTGATGTGTTTCGTTCCTCGCACGCCGAGTTCTCCTCCGACATAGGCGATCGGAATCGCGATGGCGGAGAGCAGGAGCACCTGTTTGTTGACGAGCCCTGTTGTCGCCAGCGCTGCCAGCTTCACCACCGAGGTGATGAGCAGGAATGTCGTCAGAAAGGCCTTCATCTGATTCGGTGGCCAGGGTCTGCGGGCGGCATAGATCGCAATCGGAGGGCCGCCGATCGTGACCGCTCCAGCAAGAAATCCGCTCACAGCGCCTGCGGTGCACGTCCAGAGTTTCGAAGCAGGCCCCTGCTCCTTCGGCACCGATTTCCGGATGAGTCCATCAATCGCCATCAGCAGAATCACGACACCGGTGAGTCTCACCAGAATGTCGTCGATGGAGAGCACGAGAACGGCGAGGCCAATTGGGAGCGCAGCCAGTGAAGAGCCGATCGCCAGCAGCAGCGACTCCGGGACGAGGTGTCGACGGTAGGACCAGGCAGCGATCGCGAGCGGTGCGAATGCGGAAAACGAAACGATCAGATTGGCATCCTTCACACCCGTCAATGCGGGTAGAACCGACATCGCGACGAGCGCATATCCGAATCCCAGGGCACTCTGGACGAATCCGGAGACGACAACGACCCCGGTAAAGAGAATCCAGTGCCAGGTTTCGAACTCCATGGGGAATCGTTGGTATGAGTTATGCGGGGAATTGAGGTGGCGAGTAATCTTGCCGCCCGGGATATCGCCAACTAGAATGAGAAGTTGGTCAGTTCGTTCAGACCGATGACCGTGCGGCGGCGGGATTTCGATCCGGAGGTTAGTCGGATCGAAGGGATCTTAACGATTATCCCTCAGCATGTCTTTTCCCATCGCTGTTCCAGTTGGCCTGAACCTCGGACCGGCATACTATTCTTTACAGATAATCAGGCGTGTCTTGATACGCATCCCATACAAATTCAATGGATTTGACGGACGCAGGCGACTGCGGATGTCGAAACAGGGCCTGTGGAGATGACGCTCGTCATTCTCGACTCGACCGCATCAGGGAGCTGAACTCTATGTACGAACGTTTCACGGATCGAGCCCGCAAAGTCATGCAGCTGGCCAATCAGGAGGCCCAGCGCTTCAATCACGAGTACATCGGCACCGAGCACATTCTGCTCGGGCTGGTCAAGGAAGGTTCGGGCGTCGCGGCGAACGTTCTGAAGAACCTCGAAGTCGACCTGCGGAAGATTCGGCTGGAAGTCGAAAAGATTGTCCAGACCGGACCGGACATGGTGACGATGGGCAAACTGCCCCAGACTCCGCGGGCCAAAAAGGTGATTGAATACGCGATGGAAGAAGCGCGGAACCTCAATCACAACTATGTCGGCACCGAGCACCTTCTGCTTGGCCTCCTCCGCGAACAGGAAGGCGTGGCCGCTCAGGTTCTGATGAACCTCGGCATGAAGCTGGAAGATGTCCGCGAAGAAGTCCTCAACCTGCTCGGGCACGGACTCGAAGGTTCCGAGACGGGCGAACGCGGTGGAGCAGCCGGCGGTGCCAAGTCGGCCAAGAGCAGCAAGACCCCTGCTCTCGACAGCTTTGGTCGCGATCTGACCGAACTGGCTCGCCAGGGCAAACTCGACCCAGTCATCGGTCGTGAAACCGAAATCGAACGTGTGATTCAGATTCTTTGCCGCCGCCAGAAGAACAACCCGGTTCTGCTGGGTGAAGCTGGGGTCGGTAAGACCGCTATCGTCGAAGGTTTCGCACAGATGTGTGTCGACGGCAATGTGCCGGACATTCTGTCTGAAAAGCGGATCGTCGTTCTCGACCTCGCCATGATGGTCGCCGGCACGAAGTATCGCGGTCAGTTCGAAGAGCGTATCAAGGCCGTGATGAACGAAGTTCGTCGCGCCAAGAACACGATCCTCTTCATCGACGAACTCCACACGCTGGTCGGAGCCGGGGGAGCTGAAGGAGCCATCGATGCTTCCAACGTGCTCAAGCCTGCTCTGAGCCGTGGCGAACTGCAGTGCATCGGAGCGACCACTCTCGACGAGTACCGTAAGTACATCGAGAAGGACGCCGCTCTTGAACGCCGCTTCCAGAGCGTGATGGTCGATCCCCCGTCTCAGTCGCAGACCGTGCAGATCCTCAAAGGTCTTCGCGATCGTTACGAGTCGCACCACAAGGTGCAGATTACCGACGATGCGATCCAAAAGGCTGTCGAGCTGTCCTCGCGGTACATCACCGGACGCTGTCTGCCGGATAAGGCAATTGACGTGATCGACGAGGCGGGTGCCTACGTGCGTCTGAAGACGATGGTTCGTCCGCCGGATCTCAAGGAACTCGAAGAAGAGATTGAGCGGCTCAACCAGCAGAAGGAAGACGCCGTCGCAAATCAGGACTTCGAGAAAGCCGCTTCCCTGCGTGATCAGGCCGATAAGGTTAAACTCCGCAAGGAGAAGATCACTGCTGAGTGGAAAGAGAAGTCCAAGCAGAAAGATGGTCTGGTCGATGCGGAGATCGCAGCCGCTGTCGTCGCCAAGATGACCGGCGTGCCGTTGACTCGCCTGTCGAGCGAAGACGCCGTGCGTCTGCTCGAGATGGAAAAGGAACTGCACAAGCGGGTCATCAGCCAGGACGAGGCCATCAAGCAGGTCTCCAAGGCTGTGCGTCGTAGCCGCAGCGGTTTGAAGGATCCGAAGCGTCCGACCGGGGTCTTCCTGTTCGCAGGTCCGACCGGGGTTGGTAAAACGCTGCTCGCCAAGACTCTGGCGGAGTTCATGTTCGGCGATGAGGAAGCCCTCATTCAGATCGACATGAGCGAATACCAGGAGAAGCACAACATCAGCCGCCTGATCGGTGCCCCTCCAGGTTACGTCGGTTACGAAGAAGGCGGTCAGCTCACCGAGCAGATTCGCCGTCGGCCCTACGCCGTCGTGCTGCTCGACGAAATCGAAAAGGCTCACCCGGACGTCTACAACATGCTGTTGCAGATCATGGAAGAAGGCCATTTGACCGACAGCTTCGGTCGCAAGGTCGATTTCAAGAACGTGATCCTGATCATGACGACCAACGCCGGTGCCGAAGTGATTTCGAACGCCACGCCGTTCGGCTTCCACTCCAGCAAGGACGAAGAGGCATCTTACGATGTCATGAAGCGTGAAGTTCAGCACGTGATGCAGCGTGTCTTCAAGCCGGAGTTCCTCGGTCGTCTCGACGAAGTTGTGATCTTCCGCAAGCTGACTCACGAAAACCTGCGTCTGATTGTCGACATCGAACTTCGCAAGGTGCGTCAGCGTCTGGGCGAACGCGGTCTGAAGCTCGAACTTTCCGACGAAGCTCGCGACTTCCTGATCGAGAAGGGACGCGAAGGCGAGAACCTGGAATACGGGGCCCGTCCGCTGCGTCGCTCGGTCGAGATGTACGTCGAAGACCCGCTGGCTGAAGAGTTGCTGCGGAACGCCTTCGAAGGCAAGAACACGATCAAGGTCGAGGTCAAAGAAGTCGGCGAAACCAAGCAGCTCGACTTCGACGCCTACACCCGTGAAGAGGACGAACCCGAACTGGCAGCCGTCGGCTCCGGTGAGGAAAATGAAGGCGGAGAGAGCGAAAGCTAAGGCTCTTCCCTGAACGAGAAATGAGAACGCCCCGTGTGCAAGCACGGGGCGTTTTTTCGTGGGACCGGTTCGTTACCGGCCGAAATGCGATCGAGATTCAGAAGTGTGCCACAGGCTCCGCCAGTGCACCAGCCGGAGAACGTCTTCGAGATCCACTGGCAAAGCCAACGGCACACGTTGCGACTCCCGTCCGTGGTCAACCAGGGGCGTCCCTGCTCTACTCGCGAAACTCCGACATCGGTACTCGATCGACGCTGTAGCGCGTCAGCACGTAGATTGAGGCAATCGTCACCCAGAAATACGCTTTCAGAAATCCTGCGATTCCGCAGTACCAGAGAATCTTCCAGGTCGAAAACGGATCCTCGGGCAGTTGGGCTGCGATCCGGTAAGTTCCGTTGAAGTTCGCGACGATTCGAGACAGATCCGCTCCAGAGTTGTGGGCGAGTCCATCGAGCCAGTTCCAGGTCAACAGGGTGAGATCGCCGAGAATCGCGTAGATGGCCAGTCCCAGGAGAATCGTCGGCGCGAACATGACCAGCAGTGAAATCAAACGCGAACGCACGTAGTCGAAACAGCGGCTCCAGGCATCAAATCCGTCGCCTCCTTCAATAGCGATTGCCGGCATCAGCAACGGCCAGCCGATGAGGACGCCAATTGCAAAGACGAGCATCACAAAGGTGATGGCGAGCCCGGGGCCGTAGAAGGCTGCGTAAAGCCAGCTTCCCAATCCGGGAATCCCGCTCAGAGCCGCGATTCCCCACGAAACAAGTCCCAGCAGACTAAGCAGAAGGACGGGAAGAATCAGGCTGAGCGCCGCGGCCGGCAGGTTGCGGAAGCCACTGCTGATCGAGCTTTTTAGACCGGTACAACTTCCCGTTGTAAAGGCAGATCCCGCGAGCCGGCAGAGGATCAGTCCGGAAATGATATGCAGAACAAGTCGTGGGAGAACACTGGTGAACAGCAGCTGGTAGTCTCCCATCGATATCGTTCGCCAGAGACCATAGCCCGTCACGCTGGGGAGGATCGATTCAAAAAATGCGATCATCCAGCGGCCCTCGGACATGAAAAGTCGAGGGATTTCGTGTGGAAAGAGCGGGTTTCCAAGGGCAGCGTCCAGCATCAACAGGAGAAGGCTCGTCAGGAATCCCACGAAAAGAATCGGCATTCGGGCGGCAATTCCCGGCACGCGCAGCAGGTGTAGCCAGGGAAATGTCCGCCGCCAGCGGAGGAAACCGGTTTCGTGAAATTCTTCCTGAAGTTCCATAGTGCCGACCTGTGTGAGTTCGGAATCGAAGGGATGGGCTGCAAATGTAGCGTTTTTACGGAAACGGGTTAAGCATTCTTCCAGAATTGGCACTTTGTTGTGCCGAGAGCCGAAGTGCTCGAGGATCGACGGGTGTCGATTGGTTTGGCATCGAAGAAACGCGAGTCGTTTGGCGGCATCTGGCGGATGGTATAGACTGTTTCCCAACAAAGTCGCTTGCTCCCCCGCAGAGTTTGTCCCACCGATATTTGTATTCCGAAAAGGAGCCGCCTGATGGACCTCACCGATACCCTCAAAGATTCAATGATGGAGAACTTCTTTCCAGCAGGCTGGGATCTGAGCGTCATCAATGACTGCGTCAGCAGTGACCCAAGCACGATCGACAGCCGCGAAGACTGGTGGAATGAATCGTTCCAGACCATCAACTGCGCTTCGGTCGGTGACTTCGATACCTACATGGGGCATGAGATCGCCCTGACCATTCGCAAGGCGAAGGACGAAGGTCGTAAGATCGCTTTCATTCTTCCGGTTGGCCCGATGGGAATGTATCGCTGGGCGGTTTACTTCCTGAAAGAATGGAATGTCGACTGCAAGCACGTCTATGGATTCAACATGGACGAGTGGAGCGACGCCGAAGGGAATACGCTGCCGTCCAGCAACCCGGCTGCTTTCCAGTACGCGATGGAAAATGCCTTCTACGGTCCGCTCGGTAAGCTGACCGTTCCCGAGAATCAGCGACACTTTGCTGTTAAGAACGTTCTGCCGACTTATGGCGATCGCATTGGCGAACTGCGTTCATCAGGAGCCGATCTGGTTGTCGTCTACGGCATTGGTCGCGTTTGCCACATCGCATTCTGGGAACCGCACTTCGCTGGTGAGTACGATTCGGAAGCGGAATGGATGGATCAGACGCATCGCATCGCCGCCAAGCTGCACCCGTTGACGATTGAGCAGAATGCGATCACGAGTTTCAAGAGCCGCACGCCGCTCGTCCCGGCTCGCGCCAACACGATCGGTCCTGCTCTGTTCGCCAACGCCGATTACGCGATTGGTGGAGCAGACGGTATCCTCGGTCGCGGCATGCAGTGGCAGGGACTGAGCCTGTGGATGACGCTGCATCACAAGCCGACGACCTGGATTCCTTCGACCTACATGCCGAAGCAGAAGGGCAAACTGTTCTTCCTGAACGAACTGGCCGGCCCGCTCGTGGCGGAATGCAACTGATTGGCGAGGCCGGTATTCAATCGGCTCTTCGCTTTTGAATGAGGAAACGCTGGGATCGTCATTGGGTCGGTCCCAGTTTTTTGTTGATGACGTTCCACCGGAGTGTACCGGGAAGGACGTCTGAAGGATCGAACCGTGGCGAAGTGTGATCAGGGTTACAATTGCGAGATCTGTGGCGAGCCGGTGAAGAACATCATCGAGAGCGCGCTCTACCTTCGCTATGTTCTCGGTGAAGTCCAGCTGCACGAGTTGTTCGGAGCCCCGGAGCGACATCTGCACTGCGATCACGAGCTGTCTCGCTACATTCGCCACGAGAAGTACACGCACTCTACGGGCGTTGAGCTTCCCGATCCCGAAGCGGAAAGCGAGCGCATTGAACGGGTCACGCGCGGCTATGAACGACTTCGAGAAGTCGTAAGCCAGGGGATTCCGATTACCGAGTATCCACTGAAGTAGAAGAGCTGATCAGGCCGCGTGTCGGATCGGGCTGGCCTGTGTGTCCGCCTCAAGGGCGGCGACGATCGATTCCATCCGCATGGAGCGCGAGCCTTTCACGAGTACGGCTGTGCCCGGTTCGATCCAGAGCGAGAGGATCGGCATCAGATCGGAGATCGTCTCAAAACAGGCGATCCGACTCGCAGACATCCCGGCCGTGTGAGCACCGCGAGCGATTTCGCAGGCGAGCGGCCCATAGGTAATCAGACAATCGCAGGCACTGCTGGCGACGCGATGCCCGACCTTCCGATGCAGGGAGACCGATTCCGGGCCAAGTTCTGCCATGTCGCCGAGGACAGCGATCCGTCGATGAACGTTTGCCTGACACCGCAGCAGGTCGAGTCCGGCCGTCATGGAAAGCGGGTTGGCATTGTACGAGTCGTCGATGATGCAGCCGAAGCTGGTTGCTTTGATGTTCGCTCGCCCCGGCATGCCGCGAAAACGATCGAAGCCTGTTTGGATCTGTGCGTCACTGAGGCCGAGTTCGCGTCCGATCGCAATGCAGATGAGAGCGGAATTGAGAAGATGACTACCCTGCACTGGTAAATGAAAGTTCATTTCGCCGATGTGAAATCTCAGACCGCCTGACTGTCTTTCGCTCTCATTTCCGGCCAAGGTGCAGTGCGGGCCGGCCCCGATGGTGATGATCCTGGAGTTCAGAGCGGTTCGAATTCCGGGAAGCACCGCGAGATGGTCGGGCAAAACTGCGAGGCCCGAGGCTGGCAACGCCGCGAGCAACTGACTCTTCTCCTGGATGACCCCTGTCAGGGAACCGAAGCCTTCCAGATGAGCCGGGCCGATCGACGTGAGGATTCCGATCTCTGGTTGAGCAAGGTCGGCAAGTCGAGCAATCTCGCCGGGGCCATTTGCTGCGATTTCGATGACGGCGAATTCATCGTCGGCATTGATCTGGAGTAGACTGAGCGGCACGCCGAGCTCATTGTTGAAATTCTGAGGGCTCTGCTGCCCCTGAAACTGCGTCGAAAGGACGCCGTGCAGCATACTCCGCGTGCTCGTTTTGCCGACGGAGCCTGTGATCCCGATGATCAGCGTGTCCGAGTTCTGACGCTGCCAGTGAGCCATTCTCCACAGGGCAGCCCGGGTGTCGCTCACCACGATCTGCGGCAACGCGGCGTTCGACGATCTCTCAACAATTGCAGCGGCTGCTCCTCGCTGACGGGCATGATCGACGAAATCGTGTCCGTCGCCGTTCTTGCCGACCAGTGCGAGAAACAATTCGCCCTGCTGGAGGGAACGGGAATCGATGCTGACGGTACGCGCGACACAGGGATCAAGCGAGTCACAAGCCGCGATGAGCCGGCCGTCGACAATGTCGGCGAGTTCGGTCAGGCTCAGAGGATTCATCAGCGGCCAATCGCGTTGAGTCAGGCGGTGTGTTGCAGAACGTTTGCAGAAAGGGAACGGAGCGCGTTCTGCACTTCGGCGACGTCATCGAACGTCTGCGTGCTGTCGCCGACCTGCTGTGTCGTCTCATGGCCCTTGCCAAGAATAAGAACGCAGTCTCCTGGCTCGGCGTGGCCGACCGCCCAGGCGATGGCGGACCGTCGATCGGCTTCGAGAAGATCGGCTTCTTCCCCTTCCGGGAATCCGCTGAGCAGGTCGTTGAAGATCTGAACCTGCGGCTCGTGCCGCGGGTTATCGGCCGTCAGGACAACGACATCTGCAGCTAATGCTGCTTGAGTCATCAAGGGCCGTTTGCTGCGATCGCGGTTCCCCCCTGCTCCGAAGACACAGATCAGACGGCCGGAAACGTGTGGCCTCATCGTCTCGATGATGTTCTCGATGGCATCCGGCGTGTGAGCGTAATCGACGAAACAGGAGAACGGCTGTCCGGTTTCAACCCGTTGCAATCGACCGGGGGGCCAGGCAGCCGTGCGAAGTCCCTGTTGAATCTGCTGCGGCGAACAACCCTGCTTTAGAGCCGCGACGGCGGCAAGTGCCGCGTTGAAAATGTTGAACCGACCCGGGATGGAAATCGCGATCAGGAGCTCGCAATCCTCGCCGCGCAGAAGGAACTGGCTTCCCTGTTCGTTTTCGCTTGTGATTTCGATCCGATACTCACACGAACCGCCGAAGCCGACGGTAATGGGACTAATCGTTGTGCGTCTGCAGGCGAGCGACTGACGGATGCGAGGATCGTCACCATTGATAATCAAATGGCCGTCGAACTTGCAGTAGTCGGCGATGAGTCCTTTCACCGAGCAGTATTCGTCGAGCGAGCCGTGGTAGTCGAGATGGTCCTGCGTAATGTTCGAGATGATCGCCGTCTGCAACTGGATGCCAGCCAGACGTTTCTGTGAGAGCGCGTGGCTCGACACTTCCAGCACTGCGTGAGTGCCGCCCGCGTCTCTGATTTGTCGCAGCCAGTGTGCGAGATTCGCGGGGTCCTGTGTCGTCATTGCCGAGGGACACGGGAGATTGCGAGAGTCGTCGTTCTCGACGGTACCGAGCAGTCCGGGCTGCTTGCCGCTGGCTCGCAGAATAGATCGCAGCAGCCAGGTGATGGACGTCTTGCCGTTGGTTCCGGTGACTCCGATCAGGTTCAGATCGTTACCGGGCTGGCCCTGCAGATACTGACAAAGCCAGCCGTAGGTTCTGCGAACATCGCTGACGATGCACTGGGGAGCGTTGACGCATGAGAGTGGCGTATCGGTCAACACGCCTCGGGCGCCACGGGACATTGCGTCTTCGACGAAATCGCAGCCGTGATGAATCGTCCCCGACATCGCGATGAACAGATCGCCCGGCTTGCAGCGAGCTGAATGGATACAGACGTCGCGGAACTGGATATCGCCGCAGCCGACAAAACTGGCAGACGGCAAGAGCTGGCGAATACTGAATTGCGAAATGGGCGGATGCGAAAAGGCGGAGCACATTGTGGCACGTCGTCCCTGACCGAGCACGTAGTCAATCTCACGTCATTGTGAGGGAAGTTTTCGTCAGGCATCCTGACTGTCTGAAGTGTGCCTTTGGCGGACCGATCTCGTCAAGATCAGTCCGCGATTCCTCTGTGCAATTGTCACCGGGCCTGAAGCAGCGGGGATCTATCCGAGCAGAAACGACTTTGTCGCGGCGGTAAAGTCTTCAGCCCGTTCAAACGGAAGCATGTGGCCGGTTTCCTCAAAGATCTGCAGGGTGGCGTTCGGGATTTCCTTCTCGAGGAATTCGCCGATGCCAAGCGGAAGCAGCTGATCATTGCGGCCCCAGATGATCTTCGTGGGACATTCGATGCGGAACAGATGCTTGGGCAGATTCGGATTGTGCAGGTAGGGATTCCAGCCGACGCGGGCAGTGGCCTCGCGGGCTTTCAGCCAGAGCAGAATGCGGGAGTCTTCGAACGAGAGCGGCATCGCTTCTTCGACGTACGGCGAATTGGGATCGAAGAAGAGCAATTCCCGGAGTTTGTCGAGTTCGTCGATGAACAGTTCGGCCATCGGGACACCTTCGACGCGGATCCCGGCGGAGTTTACGAGGACCAGTTTCGAAACCAGGCTGGGGCGAAGTATGGCCAGTTCCATGCCAATCCAGCCGCCCAGCGAGAAGCCGACGACCGGGACATTGTCCAGGCCGAGTTCATTGAGCAGATCGACGTAATGCCAGGCATAATCGGCGGCGGAATGGATCTCGTCCAGTCCATCAGAATTATCGAAGCCGGGGTGGGCCGGCAGGTAGACCTTGAACGACTGAGCAAGCATGTCGTGGAAACGGGTCCACTCGGTTTCTCCGCCGGCACTATGCAGATAGAGCAGCGGCGGACCTTCGCCACCGACTGTCAGCTGAATGCTTTTGTTACCGAGTTTGACGAAGGACGTTTCGTGAGGAACGGTCATGAACGGGCTCAGTGCTGGGAAAACAAATGGTGTCAATCAAATCGTCGGTCGGGGGAACTACTTCGAGGCGACTGCAGCGGCGTCTTCGACGTTGACGCCAAGTTCCTTACGCAGATACGGAAGCACCTGCTCGCCAAACAGCGTCATGTTCTTCTTTGTGAGATCGGCGGGCAGTGTGCCGATCTGGAACAGCCCCAGAATGTTACCGACGCCGAGATCCTGGATGTAATCCTTCATCTTCTGTCGCACGGTCTCCGGGCTGCCGACCATGGCGTAGCCCCCTTCTTCGATCTGCTCGCGGTTCTTCACGTTGCCGAGGAACTGCTTCAGAGCCGAGCCAATGCGGGCGATGGACTTCGCGGAGGTGTATCCCGGCGGGAATACGACCAGTCCCTTGAGCAACTTGTTGATGAAGAAGAAGAGATGCTTCTCGTATTCTTCCCACGCCTGCTCGTCGGTCTCTGCGACGTAGATGGGAACGAGCCAGCCGGTCTGCTCCGGATCGGCGGTGTAGCCGTTCTTTTCGCAGGCGTCGCGGAACATGTCGAAGTTCTTCTTGAAGAACGACTTGTGGAAGTACGGAATGCCCATGTAGCTGTAGCGACGCTCAGCGACGAAATCGATGGTTTCTTTGCTGCCTGCGCCGGGAATCCAGATCGGAGGATGCGGCTGCTGGTACGGAGTCGGCCAGGGATTGACGTACTTCAGCTTCCAGTGCTCGCCGTAATGTTCGAACGGTCCCGGTTCTGTCCAGGCGCGAACGATCAGGTCGAGAGCTTCCTGATATTTGCTGCGGGCGTAAGTCGGGTTCATACTGAAGGAGTTGTACTCCGGGCCTCCCCCGACGACCATGCCGGCGATCAGGCGGCCGCCGGAGATGACGTCGATCATGGCGAACTCTTCGGCGACGCGAGTGGGAGGATCGTAAAACGGGAGTGCGTTGCCGATGACGGCGATTTTCACCCGTTTCGTCTGCCGGGCCAGAATCGAGGCCATCAGGTTCGGGCTCGGCATATGGCCGTAGGCGGACTGGTGATGCTCGTTGATGCAGACGCCATCGAAGCCCATTTCTTCGGCGTAAACGAGCTCATCGAGGTAGCGATTGTAAAGCGTGTGGCCGTGGACGGGGTCGTAAAGCGAATTCGGCACCCAGGTCCAGGCGGTCTCGTACTTCTCTTCGAAATCGTCCGGAAGTTTATCGAAGGGCATCAGGTGAAACGCGAAAAACTTCATCGCAGCGGTCCCCATCGTGGAATGGCGGTTGATCGGTCGCCAGTTCAGCATCAACTGACGTGAATTTATCTTGCAGTTTTTGTAGGCTGATCGCAATGCGGCAGACTGTCACAGAACCCGGCTTGTGGCGATTGATTTCTCTCCAACCGGTACAACTGGCAGATTTGCTATAAAGACGAACAGATATTCAGGGAGGAAGTCCGATGGCGGAGCGGGATTACTCGCGATACCAGCAGAACATCATCAAGCGGTATTACGACAACCGCGATCAGATCGACGAGCAGAAGCTTAGCGAACTGGTGACCAGTCTCTATCTGGCCAGCCCCAAGCAGGCGGCCAAGAAATGGGAGACGGCTCAGAAGCTGCTGGAGCGGCTCGAAATCCCGACATCGCGCGTCGATCATATCATGGAGAAGAAAGATCCGGCGATTCTGGCCGTGGTCGTCGACGAGCTGCAAAAGGGACTGATCAAGCCGAAAAAATCGAACAAATAATCGACTCTCGGATTTCTCCCGCAGATGGACAACCTGGTCCCGGATCAACTCTGGGGACTGATCATAAAGGAACTGCGAATGCGCTTACTCGTTTTTCTGACGTTGCTCGTTTCGATTTCGACCGCCGTGAACGCCGGCGAAAAACAGTATGTCGTCTACGAAGGTAAAGAGGGCCCGGGGGTTGGCAAGCATATCGTGCTGATCTCCGGCGACGACGAATATCGCTCGGAAGAAGCCATGCCGATGATGGGGCAGATTCTGGCCCGCCATCACGGCTTCAAATGCACGGTTCTGTTCCCCGTCAATCAGGAAACCGGTGAGATCGAACCGACCTATCAGACGAATATCCCGGGAATGGAGAACCTGAAGACAGCGGACCTTGTCATTCTGTTTACGCGGTTCCGTGCCCTGCCCGATAAGGACATGAAGTATTTCGACGACTACCTGAAGTCGGGAAAGCCGATCATCGGACTGCGGACCTCCACGCACGCGTTCAATTTTCCGAAGAATTCGGACACCTCCTATGCTCACTATGGATGGAACAATTCCAACACGGAGTGGCCGGGCGGTTTCGGGAAGGAAGTGTTTGGCGAAACCTGGTACACGCACCATGGTAAGCACAAGTTCGAAAGCACACGCGGAATCGTTGAGCAGACCAATGCCGATCATCCGATCCTGAACGGTGTCGAAGATCTCTGGGGACCGACCGATGTATACGGCGTCCGCGAATTGCCGGCCGATTCCAAAGTGCTCGTTCGCGGGCAGGTGCTGACAGGAATGAACCCGGACGATCCTCCGGTTGAGGGTCAGAAGAACGAACCGATGATGCCGATCGCCTGGACGCGCGACTATGAGACTTCGTCCGGCAAGACGTCCCGCATCTTCTGCACGACGTTCTGTTCGTCAATCGATCTCGAAAACGAAGATCTTCGGCGGATGCTGGTCAACGCCTCGTTCTGGTGCCTTGGCATGGAGAAGAAGATTCCTGAGCAGGCCAATGTTGCAATCGTCGGAGAGTACGATCCGTCCTTCTACGGTTTCGGCGACTTCAAGAAGGGGCTCAAACCGTCGGATTTCGCCTGGTAAGTCTCGGCGGGGTTCCCTGACAGAGTTGGACATCTAGAATACTCGCTGACTGTACGCATTCAGCGAGTTTCTGTTTTTATGAAGAATAAGAATGAGTCGGAGCGAGTACGATTTTGATGTGATTGTGGTCGGAGCCGGGCACGCCGGAACCGAAGCGGCTCTGGCTGCTGCGCGGATGGGAGCTCGCACGGCTCTGCTGACCATGAACTGCGATACCGTCGGCCAGATGAGCTGCAATCCGGCCATCGGGGGCGTCGCCAAGGGGCAGATCGTTCGCGAGATCGATGCACTCGGCGGCGAAATGGGCCGCGTGATCGACGAGACCGGCATTCAGTTTCGCATGCTGAATCGCTCCAAGGGCCCGGCGATGCACTCTCCGCGAGCTCAGGCCGATAAGAAGGCCTATCAGTTCTCGATGAAGTGGCGGGTCGAATCGCAGGACAACCTGACGCTGCGTCAGGAAATGGTCGAGGACCTGCTTACTGAAGATGGCCGCATTACCGGGATTCGCGTTCGCGGCGGAGCCGAGTACCGCTGCCCTGCCCTCATTCTCACGACCGGCACGTTTCTTCAGGCCATCATGCATACTGGTGAAGCGAAGACTCAGGGGGGACGAGCCGGTGAAGGCACGACCGGCACGATTTCCGATTCGCTTTCCCGTCTTGGCTTCTCGCTGGAGCGATTCAAGACTGGAACGCCGGCTCGGTTGAACGGCCGGACGATCGAGTTCGATCAACTGCAGCGACAGCCCGGCGATGACGATCCGGAACCGTTTTCGTTCATGACCGAACGAATCTCGCAGCCGCAGATGGACTGTTATCTCACTGAAACGACGCATGAGATTCACGAACTGATTCGCGCGAACCTGCATCGGGCGCCGATGTACTCCGGGCAGATCAATTCGACCGGCCCCCGTTATTGTCCCTCGATTGAAGACAAGGTTGTTCGCTTCGCCGACAAGACCTCCCACCAGATTTTTCTGGAACCGGAAGGCCGCAATACGCACGAAGTCTACTGCAATGGAATCTCGACCTCCCTGCCGCGTGACGTGCAGGATCAGATGATCCGATCGATTCCCGGTCTCGAACGAGCCGAGATCATGCGGTACGGCTACGCTGTGGAGTACGATTTCGCGCCGCCGACTCAGCTGCGACCCACCCTGGAAACGAAGTCGGTCGAAGGGTTGTACTTCGCCGGGCAGCTCAATGGAACGACCGGGTACGAAGAGGCGGCTGGTCAGGGCCTGATCGCCGGCGTCAACGCGGCGTTGAAGGTGGCAGGCCGTCCGGAATTTATTCTCGATCGCAATCAGGCCTATCTCGGCGTGCTAATTGATGACCTGGTGACCAAGGGCGTCGATGAGCCCTATCGGATGTTTACCTCGCGAGCCGAGTATCGTCTGATTCTGCGGCAGGACAACGCCGATCGCCGACTGACTCCGCTTGCCCGCGAACTCGGGACCGCTTCAGCGGAACGGCTGCGGATGTTCGATCATCGGGTCGCGGAAATCGAGCGTGGCTTCGAGTTCATCCGCGGGAAGCGGCACCAGGGACAGACTCTCGAAGACTGGCTGCGTCGACCGGAAGTCAACTGGGAAACGCTCTGCGAAATGGTGCCGGAGACGACTGCTCTGGAGTTGTCGCGAGATGTTACACGACAAATCGAGATCGATGCGATGTACTCCGGCTACCTGCGAAAGCAGCAGAAGGAAATCGATCGGTACTCGAAGATTCACGCGGTGAAGATCCCAGCGAGCTTCGACTATTCCGGGCTGACCCAACTGCGGGTCGAGGCTCGGGAGAAGCTGAACCGGATTCGACCGGTCACGGTCGGGCAGGCGGAACGAATCAGCGGCATCACGCCGGCCGATCTGACCGTGCTGATGATGTATCTGGCGAAGCCGCGGAACGAAACAACAGAATCCGCGACCTGAACCGAACCCTGTGAGGACGGATTATGAATCGAAGTCTCTGGCGAAACCTGTTTCTCGTTCTGGTCATTGGGGTGAGCCCGGTGACTTGCTCGGCAGCCGAGCCGGCTGATACAAATCCCGACCTCTACGAATGGAAAGAGGATCACGATCCGAATGGGATCGGCAAGTTCTACATGGGGCGCGAGATTGCGCACGTGATGGGGCATCAGGGAGCCCTCTGGCTGGAGCGTCCCGAACGCGAAGAGGAGGAGAACCTGTCGCTGCTCGTCAAACTGCTCGATCTGAAACCGGGCATGGTTGTTGCCGATATTGGAGCGGGCAGTGGCGTGCTCACGCTGCGAATGGCACCGCAGGTAGCTCCCGGCGGTAAGGTCGTCGCCGTTGACATTCAGCGGGAAATGTTGCTGCGACTGCAGACCCGGATGGAAGCCGCCGGCGTGACCAATATCGATTTGCATCTTGGGGCTCCCGACAGCCCGGAACTGAAGCCAGAGTCAGTCGACCTGATTCTGATGGTCGATGTCTACCACGAGTTCGAGTTTCCGCATGCGATGGTCAAGAACATGGCGGCTGCCCTGAAACCCAATGGCCGGATTGCGCTGGTGGAATACCGTCTGGAAGATCCCAAAGTTCCGATTAAGCTGGTTCATAAGATGACTGAGAAACAGTCGATTAAAGAGATGACGCGTCCGGAATTTGGGCTTGAACATACCAGGACATTCGACGAGCTGCCGCGACAGCATTTGATGATTTTTACACGGAAGTCAAAGGCCGACGATGAGTGAACAATCTGCCCCCGCAGGGAACCCGAAATCTGGCGTGTGGGGTCTCTCGCTGGCAATCCTGGCCGTGGTTGCGGCGGGCGCGTTTTTCGTCTGGTCGATGCAACGTGCGGTCGGACCTCAGACCGGAGGGCTGGCTGTCGGCGAAGAAGCTCCGGCGATCACTGCTCAGGGTTGGGTAAATGGCGAGCCGCCGGCTGACCTGGAAGGCAAAGTGATTGTTGTCGATGAATGGGCCACCTGGTGTCTTCCCTGCCGTAAGGAAGCCCCGCATCTCGTGGCGACGTATAACGAGTTCAAGGACCGCGATGACGTGGTCTTCATCGGACTGACCAGCCAGGGGGAGGACTCTCTGCCCGCCATCGAGAGCTTTCTCGATGATACTGGGATCACCTGGCCGAATGGCTACGGAGCGGCGGAGACCCTGGTCGGATTCAAGGCCGAGTACATTCCCCGAGCCTGGGTGATTGGCCGATCGGGTCGAGTCGTGTGGAACTACGACTCCCGCGAAGAAATGGCCGACGCTATCCGAGCTGCACTCGAGTAGACTGACGCGGTCGAGCTGAGCTGGACTTCTTCACCCGAAGCGGGAGCGAGGGCGACGGTTAACTCAGCCCTCGCTCACGCTTTGGGTTGGGATGTCGACTGGCAATTCTGGAGATGGGCTATTCCCATCTGCCGGGCGAAAACACGGCGAAGAATCGATCCGGATTGACGATGCCGTGATCGCGGATGTAATTCCGAGCGTCATCGGTTGCGGTTCTGGCGGACTCTGGCTGGCCGAGCCGGGCGAGTCGATCGTGGCAGATGGCTTCGTACATGCTCAGTTTGACTTCACGGAATCCGGCGAGGGCCCGTTTGAGTCGTGTGGCGATCTCGCTCCGATCTGGCGAGGGATCAAGAGTCAGCAGGCCAGCTTCCAGCAGGTCGGCTTCCGCGGAGCAACAGCGGCTCGACTCACGACGCAGTTTGCGGAGGTGTGTCTGCACGTCCTCACGGAGGCGAGACGTCAACTTCAGTGAATCCCCGTTTCTTTGGGCCGTATCTGCCAGCGTTGAGATCGCCGCCCCTGCCCGATGCAGACTGTATGCGTGCCGCGACCAGTGGTGCGATTGCAGCAACGCCGATCGAAACGGCTTCTCGATACGGACCGTTGTCTCCCAGCACTCGCGGTGTTCCTGCTGGTAGCGCAGTTCCCAAAGATGTCTCAGGTAGTAATTGAAGTGCAGATTGTTGAACTCGTTGAAGTCGAGCAGCCGAGCCAGATCTTTGGTGCGACGTTCGGTCTGGCGGAGGTCGTCGCTGGCCATATCGCGGACGATTTCAGAGACGCCGCGGAGCATCAGGTCGTAATAGGTCGTGTCCCGTTTCGACTGCGTCTGTGGATCGATACTGGCGAGCTGATGAATCCGGCTGACGTTTCCTGAGAAGTTAGCGGAAAACAATGCGAACATGCGGCTCAGGTCGGCTTCCCACCAGGCTTCGGGGCAATGTTCGAGATAACTCGACATGGCATGTGTGCAGCGTTCGATGGCCCGGTCGAAATCGGACGTCAGGTAATCAATCGCCCCTTCGCACATCTCCACGAAGGTTTCGACATACACGTCTCCCGAGTAATGCGGCGACGTGCGGAGGTCCTGCAGGATCTGCCGCGAGCGTCTGATATCCGACGGTTTCCCGGTGGCGGCGATCAGGCAGGCTCCGTAGGCCTGCAGCTGATGAGCTTCGACCAGATGCGGAGCCGCCTCGTTCTCACGCACGCCGACGTGCTGGAAGTAACAGCCGCGCACTGGATCGAGAATGCTTAAGCTCTGAGCCGCCGCCCAGCAGGTCTTCATCCGTTGAATGGCGACCTTCTCCGTTCTTCGGCGAAACAGAGAGGTGACCGGTTTCAGCTGGCGGGATTGCAGCAGACGTTCCTGCAGAATCCCACGAACAACCTGACTCATCGAACGCGGATAGGAAAGGTTAACGTCACCGAGCAGCGATTCGAGCAGTCGATGTGCTTTGGCCAGTTTGCCGACCTGAAACAGACGCATCATCGCCAGTCGGCTGAGTTCGAACTGACGGTCGGAATCGGGAGCGAGGCTGGCAGCCCGTTCATAATGCTCCGCGGCTTTCTCGCCCTGCCCGTCCCGGGCATAGGCTTCCGCGATCCGCTCGTGGGCCAGCGATCGTTCGCCCGGATCGGTTCCGTCGGTGAGTTCGAGAATACGCTGGAACAGGCGGGCCGCCTGATCGAAGGCGAGCCGCCCCATGGCTGCTTCAGCGGCCTGCCGATAGTACTCGACGGCCCGATCGCGTAGGCCGGCGGCCTCGTAGTGTCGTCCCAGCGTCTGGGCATCGACGCGATCGGTCTTGGCGAGTGTCGCGGCCAATGACTCGTGGATCTCGCGTCGTCGGGATTCTCCGATGATGGTGGAGACCGACTCACGAATGCGATCGTGATAGCATTCGACATAATCCTCCCCGGTGGACCCGCTCGTGCGGATGAAGTTCTCATCCCGCAGGATGTCCAGGTGCGAACGTTTCGCCTGTGAGGCTTCGATCGCTTCAATGATCGGCAGCGGCTGGCCATTCAGGGCGATGAGTTCCAGCAGTTGCCGCGAGCAACTTTCGAGGCTGTGCACTCGACTCAGAATGGCTTCGTCGAGTGTCCGGAAGTCTTCGCCAGCCGTCTGTTTGTGCCGGATCAGCTCCCGGATGAAATACGGGCTTCCGCCTGCTTCGCGGGCAATCCGTTCCGCGTCATTGGACTGACCGGCCCCTTTGCCGAGGATCGTCTGGGCCAGCTTCTCGGCATCGGATGCAGTCAGCTCGCCGAGCGAAATCTGAACGCAATGCTGCAGCAGAGTTGTCGAATCCGAATCTGAGGCGGGGCCAAAGATGACCTTCAGGCATTCGCTCCACTCGCGTTCATCGCTGCGATAGGTGGCGATGAGCATCAGCGGCGGAGCATCCTTGCCGAAGAAAATGTCCTGTAGCAGACGGGCACTGTCTCGGTCTCCCCACTGCAGGTCATCGATGGTCAACACGAGTTGATAGCGGTCAGCCAGTGACGCCAGCAACTCCTGCAGAGCATGGATCGCCCGTCGGCGCGATTCCTGAAGATCGGACGGCATGCGATACCGTTTGACTTCCTCTTCGACCGCTTCGACGCGCTGAAGCACCGGGAAGAGTCGAGCGAGATCGCCGGTGTGTCGCGGCAACAACAGCGACGCCTCGGCCGGCTTCAGTCGATTCAGGTGGCGGCTGATCGAATCGATGATGCCATCGAACGCCTTGTGCGGAACGGACTCGCGTTCGTAACAGCGGCTGCTCAGGACCAGTGCATTGTCGTGCCGGTTCGCGAATCGATGCAGGAACTCATCGACGAGAGCGGTCTTGCCGACGCCCGAGAGACCGTGCACGAAGGCGATCGCCGGCTGGCCGCGTTCCAGGCGACTGGCAACATCGTTCAGAGTCTCAAGTTCAGCATCTCGTCCGATTAACAGCGGACGGCTGCCGGCGGAGCTCTTTGCAGCCGTCGTGGGATTCGTGGATTGAACGTGGAGCCCGTTTCGAACGCCCGCGATATCTGGCCGCTGCTCGGGATCGCGGTGCAGCAGTTCCGCACACAGCCGATTCAGTGTTCCCGATACCGTTGGAATGATGCTGCTCGGTAACGGAGCGTCCATCTGCTGCTTGGCTTCGATCATCGCCAGCGGGGATCCGTCGAAGGGCCGCCGGCCGGTCAGGCATTCGAAGAGCATCGTGCCGACAGCATACATGTCGCTCGACGTGCTGAATTGTTCACGGAACTGTTCGGGGGCCATGTAGGCGATTGTTCCAGCGATGCCGCATTCAATGCTCTGCTGCCATTCCGGAAAGGCGGTCTGAATTGTCGAGACGAGTCCCAGGTCGAGGATGACGACACGGCCTTCTCTGGTAACGAGGACATTGGCCGGTTTGAGATCACGATGCACGAATCCCGCCGAGTGGAGCACCTCGAGACCATCGAGCAGCTGGCCGAAGTATTTTGCGATTAGCAGATTGAGCCGGTCCTGAAATCCGCTGCCGCCCGGTTGAGGCAGAGCCCGATTCATCGGGACGCCATCGATGAGCTCCATCGTGAAGAACCAGACATCGCGCTCGGCAATGAGTTCTTTGAGCCGCATCAGATTGGGATGGTGCAGACTCGCCAGCGTGCGGAACTCACGTTTGAAGCGATACAGCGATCCTCCTTCCGGGACCGTGAGGACCTTCAGGGCACACTCTTCCTGATAAAGCTGATCGAAGACCTTGTAGACCTGACCGAATCCCCCCTGCCCCAGCTTGGCAAGAATCTGAAAGCGATCGGTGCCGTTGAACTCGGTGGTCTTTGTTTCAATGCGTGCAGAGGGGGCGAGACTGCTGGCCGTGCGGGCGATGGCCGTTTCCTGAACGCGGAAGACTTCATCGACCACGTGACTCAGTTCTCGGAATCGGTCGAGATACTCGGTCTGCCCGGGAATCTCTCCGTTCTTCTGCCGCAGTTCGACTTCGAGTGCGAGCAGTTCCCAGAGAACTTCCGAGTGATGGGCGGCATCGACCTGTTGCAGATAGTCTTCGATCCGTGGCTTCCGACCGTCCAGCCAGCATCCTTCGAACTGATCGCAGAGGCGGTCGATCAGCTGGTTCAACTCCAGTTGATGAGTCTGTTTGTGAGGATGACCTGTCATACCTGATTACATCGAGCGGTTCGCTCGACCGATTGTCCGCACAGGATCGAATTCTCGCCCGAATCGTGGCACTGATGCGGACGGAGCGATTATCCATTCAAGAACGTGGCACTGGCAGATGGTGGCAGCGGAGGCGTCCGGGCAGCTGTATTGTAATGGACGTGCGGGGAGGCATGCCATGTTGTCTGAGCGGAGATAGCAATGTTTCGGGGTCGCGTGAGTTCATGTTGCGAGCCGATTTCACTCAGATCGTGGACAGGTCTCGTGAAAGCCGATACGTTGCGGGTTCCCAATCCCATCAAAATCGACTGCTCTGTAAAGGAACCGCTGATGAGTCTGTCAGGTGTCCCGGCTCGCATTCTCCTGCTGCTCTGCTTCGGATTCTGGACCGCTTTTGCCGAGGCGGCTGATCCTCCTACGATGACCCACGGCCCGATGCTGGGACATCCCTCGGCGGATTCCATGCAGGTCTGGGCTCGGACATCGAGTCCGACGAAGTTCACCGTGCGATACGGACTCGATCCGCTGAAGATGGATCAGTCGGCGGAAGGCCCCACAACCGAACTGGCCGATGACAACACCGGCGTGGCGAAGCTTACGGGGCTGAAGCCCGAGACCCGGTATTACTATCAGGTGTTCGTCGAGGACTATCCGCAGGGGAGCGTGAATTCATTCCGAACCCTGCCCTCCGCCGAGTCTTCGCGAGATGCAGAGCACAATCCGGAAGGCCTGTTCAACTTCAAGTTTGAATTCGGATCGTGTGCGAACCAGAACCCTCAGCACGGAATCGGGCATTCATTGCCGCTGTATAAGACGATGCTTCGCGAAGTCGCCGAGGATGTCGACTTCTCCATCATGAATGGCGACTGGCTGTACGAAGAACTTCGGGACACACCGGTCGATGTGTGGGCGTCCGAGCAGCGGTTAAAAGAAGACCAGATTCCGGATGTCGTCGAGGTGATGCCCACGATTGTGGGTGTCTGGGAGAACTATCGACTCTACCTCGAACGTGGCGTGCCGATGGCTCAGTGGTATCGGCAGGTCCCGAGCATGTTCACGTTTGATGATCACGAACTGGTCAACGACATCTGGGGAGCCGGTTCCGCCGGTCGCCGGCATCGACGCAGTGTATTCCGTGATATTGGCACTGAAGCATGGGACGACTATCTCGGCTGGGCGAATCCCAAGGAGTTCAATCATCCTATTCACTTCGGGAATGCAAAATTCAAGGCAGGGAGCGATCGCCTGCACGATCCGAAGGCGGACTTCACCGCTCTTCCCCTAAATGAAATGTCGAATCTGCACGTTCACTGGGGAACGCCGACTGCTGGTGTGAATGACATCGAGTATGACAAAGACGAGGAAGGCGATCCGAACTCGCGGGTCTACGACATCGTCAAGGTGATCGACAAACACACGCTCCAGCTGTCGCATGAAGCCGCGGCCGATGGGACGGCGGCTTATTCAATCGGTCGCCGTAACTATGGCGACTTCAAAATTGCGAACTGCCACTTCTTTCTGCTCGATACCCGCAGCCATCGTGAGATGCACGACATTCGCGAGCCGGACAAGAAGGGGCTCACGATGCTCGGCATGGCACAGCGCGAGTGGCTGCTGAACACGATGAAGGAGAGCGACGCCGAGTTTTTCTTCGTCGTGTCGAGCGTGCCGTTTACGATTCCCCACAGTGGAGCCGGTGGTTTTGAGTTCGATGAGCAGAATAAGGAAGAAGCCTGGGTCGCCTTTCTCGACGAGCGGGAAACGCTGATCAACACCTGGGACTCGCTCAATAAACCGGTCTTCGTGATGACGGGCGATCTCCACAACAGCTTCGCGATTCAGATCACCGATCAGGTCTGGGAATTCTGCGTCGGGCCGCACAACTCGGTCAATCACGTCCCGGAACTGGATGAAGCGGACCGTCCCGCGACCGGACTGTTTCAGTCGGGACCACGGGAAATCGACATTCGCTGGTCGAGCTACGTCCTGGCCGACTTGCCGCGGCTCGAGCGGCTGTATCCCTATTACTGCGTGATTCAGGTGAACAACGTCTTCAACATGCCGCCGAAGCTGGGCGGAAAACGACTGGTGACCTACCCGCATCCGCAGGTGATTTTTCAGTATTATGAAGGGAGAACCGGAAAGCTGGCGTACGCGGAGGCGATTTCGATTCCGCGAAAGAAGAGTGAGTCTGAATCCGAATAGCGTGCGTGGCAAGATTTCGGATAGTGAAAGCTGTTGAAACGCAGAACACACATGGCGCTGCCTCTTGTGACTTCGTCACCCGGCCGGAAAACGGCCGGGCCACCCTGGCTGCGATGGCGTGGAGGACTGGGTAAGATGCGTTTTGTGGATGGCCTTTTCAGGTCGTGACGGGTGAAACGCCGATTGTAGGGATAGCGCGCCGAAGATCGTCCTGTTGATGGGGATGCAGGCTTCGGCGGCGGTTTCCCTGTCTGCAAGAGGCGAACAATGACCTCCCACCCTGAAGCCCACCATCGCAATCCGGCGTCAAACCCGCTGCTCGTTCAGAAAATCGGCCGCAGCCCCCTGCTCTGGGGAACGGTCGCGTGCGTGCTGTTCTACATGACACTGCCAGTGCTGCCGTTTCAGCAGGCCCTGCTGATTCGCTACTGCTGCAGCCACCCGCTGGAATATGTGACTGTCGCGATGTTCTTCATCGGCATGGCCACGCTGCTGTTTCGGGCACTCGATCTCAAAGCGGAATCGCATGCACTCGGCGAGTGCCGTGAGTTGCTGGCTGCTCGGCGTTCGATTCGGAATTCGGGGCCGATGCTCGCCGAATCGATTCTCGATTCTCTGGCAACAGTCAAAGCCGGAATCGTGAATTCCATTGCCGGCCGCCGATTGTGGGAGGCGGCTGCTCTGGTTCAGGAGACGGGATCGCACGAACAGCTCGAATCGCAGATGCGGCACGCCGCCGAGCTGGAACTCGATCGGGCTCAGCAGAAACTCGGTCTGGTGAACACGATCAGCTGGGCGATTCCAATCGTCGGCTTTCTGGGGACCGTGATGGGAATTACGATCGCCATCGCCAATGTGACGCCTGATCAGCTCGATCAGTCGCTCGGTGAAGTGACGAGCGGGCTCGGCGTGGCGTTTGATACCACGGCTCTGTCCCTCACTCTGTCACTTGTTCTGGTCTTCAGCAGTTATCTGGTTCGCAGCCGGCAGGATGATCTGCTGAATCGAGTCGAAGAAGACATCGACCGGCAACTGGCTCGCCGTTTTCATTCACTGGCTCCGGCCGGCGGCCTCGCGGACGATCAGACCTCCGTTTCGCGGCAGCTGGTTGAGGCTTCGCAGATGGTTGTCGAAGAGGCGACCTCGGCCTGGCGTTCAACGCTGTCGACGATGCAGGATCAGGTTCTGGCTTCGCTGCAGGATCAGCAGCGGGAGTTCCTCTCGCAGATGACCGATGGAATCTCGTTGCATGTATCCGCGCAACAGGATGCACTGCACGATCAGCGTGTCCGGGACGTGACGCAGAATGAAGCCGTGCTGTCACAGCTGCAGAGCACGCTGGAGGGCTGGACGGAGTCGATGAATTCCGTCGGAGCGAATCTTCGCGATCAGGCGGCCGAGCAACAGTCGCAGACCCTGCTGCTTGAGAAGGTCATCGACAAACAGCGTCAGCTTTCACTGCTGCAGGAGAAACTCGATGAGTCTCTGAATGCTCAGCAGATTGTGGAAACACTCGACCAGACGCTGATCAGCCTGACGGCAGCCATTCAGTTGCTCAACGGACGGGTGCATTCCGCCACGCGAGCCGCGTAGGAAGTCAGCGAGTTGTCGGCTGTGTCCGTTCCAGAGTCTGGCTGAGTTGAATCGATCGATCCATGTCACGTCGCCGGGGACAATCTGGTCTGGAAGTTTCTCTCTTCCCGTTTCTCGCGGTCCTCGTGTGCGCGATGGGAAGTCTAATTCTTCTGCTGCTGATCATCACGCGGAACGTGCATCCGAGGTTTCAGCAACAGGCGTCCGTTGAAGTTGATCCGGTCGAAGAAACTCCGGTCCGTTTCTCGGAAACGCTGACTGAATCTCTCGAGACAGCTGTGTCGCCCGTTGTCGCGGCGGGCGAGATCGGTTCTGCACGATACCGCCGACGGCAGGATGCTCCAGCTGTTAGCGATTCCAGTGCGCCAGTCTTCAATCCGTTGCTGCATGCCGCTCAGCCGGTCAGAGATCGGCTTGAAGCACAGCAGGAAGCCGAGCAGCGGCTCGCACGGGAACGTGCTCAACTCGAACAGCGCAATGAGCAGCTGGAAGCAGAGTCTCTACGTCTTGCCGCGGAAATTGAACAGGCAAAGACTGCCATGGTCAAGGCGCAACAACAGTTGAGTCAGATGCAGTCGAGCCAGACCGATCAGCAGGCAGCCGTCGAGAAAAAAAGCCTCGCGGTTGAGACGCTGGCCGCCGAGATTCAGTTTCATCAGCAGAAGCTGAACGAAGCCGAGCAGGAAAGAAATGACCAGAAGAATAATCTGCAGATTGTCGCGTACGATGGTCAGACCGGACAAAAGCGGCAGCCGATCTTTGTTGAGTGCCGCCGGGATATGATCACACTGCATCCGGAAGGCCAGACCGTTCCGACAGGCAAGCTGAAGAACTATTCGCCAACGGGGAATCCGATGGCGGAGGCTTTGCTGGCCTACGCTTCGAAGCAGGTCGAACTGGGGAATCGGAACGAAGAGCCGTACATTTTGCTCGTGGTGCGGCCAAATGGCGTAGATGAGTTCTATGTGATGGGGCAACTGCTTCGGTCGAATGGGATCGAGTTCGGCTATGAACTCGTCGGCCCGTCGCAGGAGTTCTACTTCGGCAAGCCCGATGAGCGCCTGGCAGCGACATTCGCCGCGGCCTTTGAGAAGTCGTGCGAGCAACCGACTGTTCCTGCAGAGGCGATTCCCTCGCAGCTCGTGGGGCGTCCTGGGCGAACGGGC
The DNA here is from genome assembly GCA_017795105.1 of Planctomycetaceae bacterium. Lineage (GTDB taxonomy): Bacteria > Planctomycetota > Planctomycetia > Planctomycetales > Planctomycetaceae > Rubinisphaera. Next base: position 494,176 of record CP051247.1, on the reverse strand, counting down.
TATGTGCCGACCGATGTCGAAGCCGGTCTGACAAACGGCGGCGGTTTCCCGAGCGGACGCCCGTCCGGAGCACCGCCGCGAGGAACTGGTTCGAGCGGAGCATCTGATCCCAACTGGCCGGCTGGATTGCCCCCGGCTTCCGAAATGGCCGGGACGAAAAACGGACAGCTTGCTCAGGGTGGTCCTGCGACTCAATCCTCGGGGCAGCCGCCGATTGATTTGCCAGAGCCGAGGACATGGACGGCTGCCGGTGGTGAGAACGCGAATTCTTCCACGGCACAGAGTCGTTCAGAAGGACAAACTGCAAAGGAAGATCCACTGGCGAAGCTTCTGAATCCCTTCGCGTCCGGTCAGGGAGGCGGAGCCGGATCCCCGCAGTCGGGAGCAGCCGGGCGATCGGGAGCAGCGCCGACGTTCACAACAATCGGAATCGAACAGCCGCTGGTGGTGAATGTCGATGCGGGTGGTTTCCAGGTCGGGGCGGGACGACGGGTTGAAATCTCGGATCGGCTCGATCAGGAACGGCTGCGACGAGAGATGTATGGAGCGATTGCCCAGGAGATGTCGAACTGGGGATCGGCTCCGGATGGAATGCATTGGAGTCCGGTGCTGGAGTATCGGGTACTGCCGGGGGGAAATCTGATGGCGATTTCCCTTGAACGGCTGACCGACCAGACCGGAGTCCATTCGACAACGCGACCGATCTTCAGTGATCGCGTCAGCGGTGTCGACGAAGAAGCTCCTTTGAGATAAGGAGTCAGGCAAATATGGCACGTTCAAGACGAAATGCAGACACTCTCGAAGCCGGTTCCGATTCCTTCCTGGATATCGTCGCCAATATCGTGGGGATTCTGATAATCCTCATCGTCATCGCTGGCGTACGGATGTCGCAGACGCCGATGATACGCGAACTTCTGGTCGAGTCGACTCCGGCTCCGGTCGAGATGATTCCCCCACCGCTGCCGGCGGCTCCGGTCGCTCGGCGTACAGCTCCATCGCAACCGAAGGTGCCGCCGAGCATCGAAGTTGTTTCCGCACCGATCCTTGGCAGTTCAGTGGCGTTGAATCCTCAAACCACGACCTCGCCGCCGATGGCGGATCTTTCAACGCTGGATCCGTTGCGCGAGCAGAATCAGTCTCGAACGCAGTTGAATGCCAGCCGTGCTGCCGAGCTGGCGCAGTTGAATACGGAGCGGGAACGGCTCAACTCGCTGGCGTCAGCGAAGATGGCTGTTTCTTCTGATGCGGAAGAGCAGCTGAAAGAACTCGATCGGCGGGAACAGCAGCTGTCGAACCAACGGGCGGCGATCGTGCAGCAGTTGACCCTCCTGGAGAGCAAGCCGACTACGAAGCGGACCATCGAGCACCATGTCGTGCCGGTGAGTCGCGTCTCAACAGGAGACGAATGGCACTTTGAACTTCGGGACGGCAAAGTTGCCTTTATTCCTCTGTCTGAGCTGATTGATCAGGTGCGGTCCAAAGTTCAACAGCGGTTGGGCTGGATCGCGAAGTACGGGGCCTATGAAAGTGTGATCGGGCCGATCGCCGGCTTCAGTATGCGGTTCATCGCGGACCGTGAAGCGCAGTCACTGGTCGATGAGATTACGACCAGTGGTCAGGTGCGAATCGTGCTTCAGCAGTGGGAACTCGTGCCTGTCGGTGATGCGACCCGGGAAACACTGAAAGAGGCAACTCGTGAGAACTCCCTCTTTCAGATGGAAATGCAGCGAATTTCCCGGGCCGACACCATCACCTTCTGGGTGTATCCCGACAGCTTCGAGCTTTATCAGGAGCTGAGCCGACAGGCTCAGGCCCGTGGCTATCACGTGGCGGCTCGTCCGCTGCCACAGGGCAAGCTGATCACGGGCAGCCCGCAGGGCTCGAAGTCGTTGAGTCAGTAACGCCTACTCGGCGTTCGCGGTCTCCGGCAGCGGCTCGAACAGTCGGCGGTGGAGTTCTTTCAGTTCCTCGGCCGGGATCTTGATGACCTTACGATCGTAGGTGATAAGACCATTGATCTCCCCTTCGACATCGGTCGTCTGCGTGTAGACTCCGCCGGCGATGCCTCGTTTCCGGAAGTCATTAAGCATCTCGAGCGACTGCAGATATCGCTGCCGGTATTCGTCCTGATTCTGCGGCAGACCGCCGTAACCCCAGTTGCGATTGTTGGGATCCCAGAGATGCCCTTCGACCGGATAGCCGTGACCGCCGAACTCACCGATCACCTTGATGAACGGATCGAAGCGTCCGTCCTGAAAGTGGAAGTCGGGATGCGGATAATTGTGATCGTCGACGATATCCCCGACCGGCCAGAAGTTGCCGCCGCTGGCGATGTTGACCTGACGAGACGGGTCGCGTTCCACGGTCCACTTGCCGACTTCCATTGTCTGATGCTGGCCCCAGCGTTCATTGAACGGCGTCCAGACGACGATTGACGGATGGTTTTCGAGGTTGTCGATCATACGCTCGAACTCATCCATGAACTGCTCGTGATCGGCCTGGGCCCACTCGGCGTCTTCCGGATTCGGTTCGAGGCGAGTCCACTTCGGTTCGTTGCCACCGCTGACCTGATCCTGCCAGACAAGCATGCCGAGGCGATCGCAGTGGTAGTAGTACCGCCGCGGTTCGACCTTGATGTGCTTGCGGATCATATTGAAGCCGGCCGCCTGCAGATACTCAATGTCGAAGAGCATCGCTTCATCGGAAGGCGGCGTGAGCAGACCATCGGGCCACCAGCCCTGATCGAGCGTGCCCCAGTGGAAGATGAACTTGCCGTTCAACGTGAACCGCCAGTGACCAGCTGCATCTTTCTTCTTGCCAACTGTTCGAATCCCGGCATACGAGTGCACGCGGTCCACCGGAGCGCCGTCGGCGTTAAGAACAGCAACTTCGAGCCCGTAAAGATGCGGGTTGGAAGGAGACCAGAGCTTCGGCGAATCGATTGTGAATTCGACGCTCCCTGAACCGCTTTCCTTCTTGGCAATGGCTTTGTTGCCATCGTGAACGGTGACCTGCAACTGCTCACCCTGTTTGAGTGAGCGCGAAAGATCCGCGTGGACGCGAATCGAACCGGAAGCGGCGTCGGTGTCGATCTTGAGATCTTCGACGTGAAGCTTCGACACGGCTTCCAGCCAGACCGTCTGCCAGATTCCTGAAACTCGCGTGTACCAGATGCCTCGCGAACTCAGCACCTGCTTGCCGCGTAACTGAGCCGCCTCGGTATCGTCTTCAACGCGAACGAGCAGCGTGTTGGTACCCTGCTTGACCGCGTCGCTGATATCGAAGGTGAAAGGATCGTTGCCCCCCTTGTGGGAACCGACGAGTTTGTCGTTCACCCAGATGTCGCATTCGTAATCGACGGCTTCGAAATTGAGCAACAGGCTTTGCGAGTCGATCTTCTCCGACCACTCAAATGTGCGTCGGTACCAGAGAGCTTCCTTGGGATCGAGCAGACGCTGCACGCCGGAAAGTTTCGATTCGAGGGCGTAGGGAACGAGGATCTTGCCGTCCCATCTCTCGGGAACATCCTGCTGTTCTTCGCTGGTTATTTCGTAGTCCCAGTGGCCGTTGAGGTTGGTCCAGTTGTTGCGGGCCATTTGCGGCCGCGGGTATTCGGTCCAGGCATTCTCCGCGGTGACTTCGCTGCCCCATTCCGTGATTAGCTTCGTCAACTTGGGATGTGTGATCTTTTCGGGAGTCGGAAGTTTAGGAACGTTCTTCGTATCGATGACATGCACATCGATGAACTGCCCGCCGCCGGTTTGGTGACAATGCACCGCCAGCAGATTGGTTCCCTGCTTCAGAGCCTCGGCAGCTTTGTCTTTCAACGGGATGACCTTGTACTCGGTGACGTAGCCTTTGACCTGGGCGACCCGCTGGCCATTGAGAAAGACCTCGGCATCTTCATCGTGATGAATGAGCAGGCCGGGAGATTCGGGAATCTCAGCGATTTCGATTTCGCGACGCAGCCAGATATCGGGCGAGTTCCATTCCGTGCCGATGCGAGCACCGGGTGTGCCCAAGGTCCCGAAGCCACCAGGGCCGACGGCCCAGCCGCGATCGTTGAAATCGGGCTGCATCCACCGACGTGGAGGGGGCTGGTTGAATCTGTACTTCCAGTGCGGATCGGCAATGGTCGCCTTGTCATCGGCGAGGACGGGAGCATGGAAGATGCTGCAAACCAGAAGCGTGAATGCAGTCAGCGCGAGAAGCGGGCGAACGACCATCCGAGATGTCTCCGGATCTTTGCGAGAAGATAAAAGAAGCTCCGGCGAGTAACCGGAGCTTCTTATGATTGCCATCCCATCCGCAGGCCGCAATGAAAAAGAACGGCACGTTCTTGAGAAACGTTGTCAGCTCATCGCGTCTCTCAATGAGCGGCCCCTACAGTTTCGACAGTAACCGCGAAGACGAGAGGAGCGGTGTGATCGCTGCCCTTCACCAGTTCGATCTCTTCAATCATCGCCTGACGCTTCGGCGTCACTTCGATATAGCGAACCTGACCGCCCCCCACCTTGAAGGCGAGTGTCGATTTCGGGACCTCGAACAGTCCGTTGTAGTCGGCAATGTGCAGACCGTTGATCAGCTCGTGATCTTCGGTGGAGCCATCTTTGTAGTGGAGCCGCACGGTCATGGAATGTCCCTGATCGCCGGGGGAGCGTGCGGCCCAGCCGCCGATTCCGCCGAGGATGTGAATCGCCTTGGCCGTGGTATGACACGGCAGGGCAACCGATTTCGGCATTTCCGGAGCGAAGGGACCGATTGGACCATTCAGCATGATGACGTTGTTGCGGGACCCGCCGCGTGGATCGACCAGCTGGAAGGGAATCTCGTTGAATTCCCTGCGTGACCAGTCTTTGAGATCGATCGACTCTGCCTGATTGTCCCTGTTATAGAACATCCCTCGCGTACTGAGGGTCGTTGCCACCTTATCGAGAGTCAGCGGGACGTATTTGCCCGGGGTCGTAAGATAGGTCAGCAGATTGACGAAGCCCTGATCGTCGATCGACTTTTCGAGACCTTCCGGCATCAGCGATTTTGTCGATGCCCGGAGCTGTTCGATATCTTCGCGAAGAATCGAGTGCCGTTTGCCTTCGACGTCGACAATTTCGAGTGAAGTCTGGGACTCGGCTGCGAGTAGACCATTCAACACGAGTCCATCCGCAGTCACCACGGTATACATCCGAAAGTTCGATTCGACGCTGCGGTTCGGATCGAGAATATGCGTGAGCAGTTCCGCTTTGGGATGGATCACGAGTCCACTCAAGTCGGGGCCGACGTTCTTCCCTTCACCCTGGAAGCTGTGACAGATCGCACAGTTCTTCTTGTAAACTTCGCGGCCAAGTTCGTGGTCGCCCTGCTTCTCCGTCAGCGGGAGCTTGGCCTGGACGAGTTCCATGCGGTCGCTCTGGATGGACTGCCCGGCCGATTTGAAGATCGTCTCCGCCCGTTCCCGGATCTGGCGATTCGGGTGTTCCGAAAGTGACTGGCGTTGCAGCACCGACAGGTCAGTTGCCTGCAGGTTTCCTTTCTCGATGGCGGCGAGGAGATCGTTCGTGGTCGGAGCTCGGGCGAGCATCGCCTGAAGAATCGACGAACGAAGAGATGGCGTGACTGATTCCATCTTTTCGAGCATGAGAGTGCCCAGCTCCGGGCTTTCCACGGTGCCAAGTTTCTGAATCAGTCCAGCCGAGAGCTCCTGCGGCTCGAACGGGGAGATGACATCGAGCATCCGCTGGAGTGAGTCATCGTTTTTCGAGTCGAAGGCCAGCACACGTTCGGCGGCCTGCAGGCGAGCCGGCACGGAGAGACGATCGTTCTCCAGAGCTTTCAGGCTGTTCTTTACCAAGTCGGCGACTCGGGCATCGAGAACATTGCTGCCCCAGCTGCGTGCGAGCTGAATCACCGAGAACTGATGCTGAGAATCGACGTGATCGAACAGAGCGGAAAGCTGATTGGAGTCGCTGGAGGTCAACTGCAGTGAATGATTCTTTGGCCAGCCGTCAACGAGTCCCTGAACCGTCGTCGCGGCGAGTGCGGGATTGGCCTTGCTGAGAGCAGCGAGGAGTGGCGTGAGCTGCGATCGCTCCGGTCGACTGCGGGCGAAGTGCTCCGACACGGTTCGAAGGACGTCAGCGGCTGCTTCTGACTCCTGCCAGCTCTCCAGAGCCGATGCGAGGAATCGATCGGAATGCATTGCCGCAGCACTGGTGACTGCTTCCTTGAGCCAGCGATCCTTCAACAGATCGGTTTCACTGCAGAGCTGAGCGAGAACCGGTCCTGCTTCCGATGTTGGATTGTCGGAAACAGCCAGCAACGCAGCGAGCTGAACCTGAGGAGCAGAGTCACGCAGACAGCTTGAAGCCATGATTGCAGCCGAGCCCTCTTCGGTCTGAGGAAGCACACGCAATGCATTCAGCCGGACGCCAGCCGAAGGATGACTCAAAGCCTGCTTCACGGCTGCGAAGACTTCTGGATGATTGCCGTTGATCAGATTCAGCCCCCCGAGGGTCTGCAGAGCATGAATGGCGGAGGCGTTCAATCCGATGGCATCGGTCGATTCGTCCCCCAGCAGTTTGATGAGCTGCGGAGCCGTCCCGGTTGCGTTGCGTTCAATCAACAGCCGTTGAGCCTGCAGCCGGACAAGCATGGTCGGATCGGAAAGCGCTTCGACGAGTTCTGCGTCGGAGGCATCGCTGCTCAGGCTGGTGCCCTCGCCGTCTGACGCGGTGATGCGATAGACGCGACCAAACCGCTTGTCGCGCAGGTCGGTGAGATAGGCATTCCCTGGACCGGTTTCAAACCCGTGCGGCGTGGGGTTGTGCTGGACGATGTAGTTGTACCAGTCGATGACCCAGACGTTTCCATCCGGACCGACTTCGGCGAGAATGGGAGCCGTCCACTCGTCATCACTGGCCACAAGGTTGCTCGGATTATGGGAGGTGAACCCGGCTCCGTTCGGTTCCAGCACAAACGCTCCCACGAGGTGACCGGTCGGACCACAGACGAAAGCGGTGCGGTTCCACCATTGTTGAGGGTAGGCACGAGCCGTGTAAATGGCGTGCCCTGCTCCGGCCGTGTAACCGCCGTGATGGTCGACCTGCCGAACCTTGTCGGTGATCGTCTTGAACATGTGCGTATCGGCAATCATTTCAAGCGTCTGCGGAGCCCAGCCGAGGACCCGCTCGTAATACCGGTTCGCGATCGGCATGAAGACGCTCGGGTTACGGTTCGCGGTCGAGCCGAAGATCAGCCCTTCTTCCGTAATGCCGAGGCCCCAGGTGTTGTTGTTCGTCGAGCGGACGAACTCCAGCTGTTCGACGCGCGGTGGATCGGTTTGTGAAAGCTTGAAGCGGAAAAAGCCCATGCGGAACGACTGCTGTTTCTGGCCGTTGATGACCGGGGCGGAATTATTGTAGCCCTGCATGCCCCAGATCCAGTTGTCGAGACCGTAACGGAAATTGCTGACGCCGCCGTGGGTGTCTCCCATTTCCCAGCCGCTGATCAGCACGATCTTCTGGTCGGCTTTGTCGTCGCCGTTCGTGTCTTTGAGATAAAGCGTTTCCCGGCCCGACTGCACCACGGCTCCACCCCGGTGGAAGGTGATGGCCGTGGGGATGTTGAGACCATTGGCGAAGAGAGTGAATTTGTCGGCTTTGCCGTCGCCGTCGGTATCTTCGCAGATGCGAATGTGATCCCGGCCCTGATTGTTCGGGGTTAGGTCGTGCGGGTAGTCGACCGTTTCACAGATCCAGAGCCGACCACGTTCGTCCCAGTTCATGGCGATCGGCTTACCGCCGAGGTTCGTCTCATCGACGAACAGCTCTGGCGTGAAGTCCACTGGAGTCGACAGGTGCTGTAGGGATTGCTCTGGCGGCAAGGGCTTCTGCATGAGTCGCTGGGTTTCGCCGCTGCCTGCCCGATAGTCGGGAATCTTCGGGCCGACATCGACATAGTCAAACTTGGGAGCGTTCTTCGGGATCTCGGTCATCTTGGGCGGAGAGAACGGTTCCCGTTCGTCGTCGCTGCGGTAACTGCCGGCGGTTGTCGGGTCCTGTTTACAAGCCCAGCGAATTCCGCGTTCGACGAGATTCTGGAACCCGGCGTGAGTCCACGTGCGTTGATCGTGTCCCCAGGCTGTGTAGAAGACGCGGCCTTTGCCGTGCTTGCGGACCCAGGTCCAGGGCTCGCGTTCCTTCCCTTCCGCCTGCGGCTCGCCGGGGCGATATTCAAGAACGGTCCTGTCTTTCTCGTTGTGGAGATGATGGATGTAGCTCTCGTCCCAGCTCGCGAACGGAGAGAAGCCGTCGAGGATCGGATGCTGAGTATCGGCCAGCGTTGTGCGAACGGTTCCTGCTCCGTGACTCTTGAACTGAGCTCCCATCAGCTTCACGATGCGATCGTCATTCCGAAAACAGTAGGTGGCACAATGCAGGGGAATGAAGCCGTTGCCTGCCGCGACGTATTCCAGCAGAGCATCGGCCTGATCCCTGCTGATCTCATCGATGTTGGCATACAGCAGAAGACCATCGTACTGGTCGAGAATCTCTACCTGCAGCATCTGTGGATCATCGCCGTACTCGAGATTGATGCCGCGTTGCTTGAACGTGTCGGCAACATCGTTGTACCGGGCACGCGGTTGATGGTGGCCGCTATCACCCAGAAAGAGAATCTTGAGTGATTCCGCCTCGGCCGGACGCTGACTGAAGAGCGAAAGCAGCAGGGCGGGAAGAACGAGTAAGCGAATGAGCCGATTCATGGAAACTCGCAACGAAAGAGAACAGATGAGATGAGCCGGCCCGGAGAAAACCTGTTAGGCCGAATTTGTCGAGGCGCGAACGCCGATCGTCGCGCGCCCCGAGGGCGACGATGATGTGAATCCAAGGCAAACGTGAGCGATGCTCGACGCTATTCGAGGGTGAAGTCCGGCAGTCGGACGATCTCTCCACCCTTCTTCGCCGACTCGTGTGCACAAAGCCCGACGCAGGTCCAGTTGGCACTCGTCACCGCATTCGGGCGGGGATCACGGTCCTCTCGGAGCGCGGAGAGGAACTCGTGAACCATGTGCGGGTGCGAACCTCCATGTCCGCCTCCCTGGACAAACGAGAGATGACCGGCATCGTGTATCTCGGCTGGCTGCGTGAACCGGCGGATCGGTTCCGGCAAGAGATGCGCGAAGTCGGGGACTTCAATCTTGCTGGCGATTTCGTTCTCAGGCTTCTTGGCCGTATGCAACACGTGGGGTTCGTTCTCGATGAGCGTCCATTCGAAGCTCTTCTTAGTGCCGTAAACGTCGAAGCTCTCGCGATACTGCCGGGCGACGTCGTAAAGGAACCGCCAGATGTGGGCGCTGACATCGCTGTTTTGCAGCTTGATGTGACAGGTCTCGACGGCAAACCGATTGCCAGACTTCTCGGCAATATCGTCCCGTACGGTGCCGGAACCGAAGCAGCTGACGTATTCCGCTCGCGAATCCATCAGCCCCAGACAGGGGCTGACGACGTGAGTGGCGTAGTGCATTGGGATCATCTTTTCCCAGTAGCTGGGCCAGCCGTCCATGTCCTGGGGATGGGACGCAGCGAGATGCTGAATCTTCCCGAGTTCGCCCTTCTCGTACATGTCTTTGATGAAGAGAAACTCGCGGCTGTAGACCACGGTTTCCGCCATCATGTATTTCAGGCCGGTTTCTTTGACCTTCTCGACAATCTTGCGGCAGTCTTCGATGGTGGTCGCCATTGGCACGGTACACATCACGTGCTTGCCGGCATCGAGAGCCGCGAGCGACATCCAGGCATGATCGGGAATCGGGCTGTTGATGTGGACGAAGTCGACATCGGGATCGGCGAGCACTTCGTCGTAGCTGGTGTATCGCTTTTCGATTTCGAACTGGTCGCCAACCTTGTGCAACTCGGCTTCGTTGCGACGACAGATGGCGTACGGGTTTCCATCGGGGTGAGCGCGATAGATGGAGAGGAATTCGGTTCCGAATCCGAGTCCGATGACCGCAACATTGAACGGCTTCGACATAGAAGTGTCCTTCGCTGTTATTCAAAATGGAAGCCGCTTGAAAACGGCATACTGACGGGAGGGAATTTGAGATGACTATCGTATTTTGACTTTGCATAAGCCAGTGTCTATGAGATATTACGCAAAACTCTTGAGATAAATTACATGGCAGCCGGAGTGGGCATGGCAGAGAGTCGCGGAGTGGCATTGCTGATCGAGTCGTCGAACGCCTACGCGCGAGGACTGCTCTCCGGAGTGATTGCGTATGTGCGGCAGTTCGCCGACTGGTCGATCTACCTGCCGGAACAGGAACGTGGGGCCACGCCGCCCCGCTGGTTGGCAAACTGGAAGGGAGACGGGCTGCTCGCCCGCATCGAAACCGACGCGATCGCACGGGCGGTCAAACGGACGAAACGCCCCGTTGTCGATCTGAGTGCGGCTCGATATCTGAAAGATATTCCGTGGGTCGAAACCGATGACCGGGCGATCGCTCGTCTTGCCGTCGAGCATTTTCTGACTCGTGGTTTTCAGAATCTCGCCTTCTGCGGCGACCCCGGTTTTCAATGGTCGATCCTGCGTTGTGAGGAGTTCAGAAAGGGGATCGAACAGGCCGGCTATGAATGCCATGTGCATCAGTCGATTCCGCGATACGACAATCACTATTCGTGGAATCGCGAGAAGCGGCGTCTCGCCCGCTGGGTGAAGCAGTTGCCCAAACCGGTCGCCATCTTTGCCTGCTACGACATCAAAGCTCAACAGCTTCTCGATGTCTGCCATGAACTCGGCATTGTCGTGCCTGAACAGGTTGCCGTACTGGGAGTGGATAACGATGCCCTGCTCTGCGAACTCTGCAATCCCCCGCTGTCGAGCATCATCCCGAATGCTCACCAGGCAGGTTTTCAGGCGGCGGCTCTGCTCGATCGGATGATGAATGGGGAACGGGTGCCGAGCGATGCTCTCCTCATCGAACCGCTCGGCGTGCAGACGCGGCAGTCAACGGACCTGCTGGCCATCGATGATCCCGATGTGGCCCGAGCGTTTCGATTCATTCGGGAGTCGGCCACGGACAATATTCGCGTGAAAGACGTCCTCGAGCAGGTTCCGCTTTCGCGTCGTGCTCTGGAGCATCGATTCCTGAAGTATCTTGGCAGGACCCCGCATCAGGAGATTCAGCGGCAGCGGGTGATCAAAGTCAAGGAGTTGCTCGGGCAGACGACGATGACACTCTCTCAGATCGCCATTCAGACAGGTTTCGAACATCCTGAGTATCTGTCCGTCGCCTTCAAACGGGAAACAGGCGAAACACCTCGGGCCTTTCGGCGTCGGGTGGGCAATTCGATCCCCTGGCCGGATGAGGCATAGCTCTAAGTGTCGTCTGGATAAGGGGTTGTGGGGTGATTTCGGGGCGATTCCCTCGAAGAACGGGATATTGCCAGCAGAATGATCCGATAAATCTCCTATGTCGGGTCTTTCATTGGGAGATTCGATTGTCGCAGGCAGGACACTCTCGGCGAAAAGAGGGGGTTGACTCATTGAGTAGACGACGATACCGTCATATATCCCCCACTTCCGATGTGTAGCCCATGTGGCGCAGACGGTTTCTACGCGAAACACCGCATCGGACCTGCTTGCCGATGGCCGGGGCAGCCGCCTCAGCTCTTCCCGAAGAAGTCCCAATCAGTGGAGTTTCCGTACGAATGAGGCTGCTTTCTCTCCTTCTGCTCGCTTTCGTTGCGCTCGGAACCGTGCTGCTGCCGCAGTTGCAGCTGGCCGAAGACAATCCGGCCGAGGACGAACGGATCGAGCCGACTCTGGAGGGAGATGAGTTTCCTGAGCCGCGGACGAGCCCTTCGGAGCGTCATCTGTCTCCGATGCCGGCGGAACAGGCCGCCGAGACGATGGAACTGCCGGACGGGTTCAAAGCGACGGTCTTCGCAGCAGAACCCGATGTCTCCAACCCGATCGGCATGGCCTGGGATGATCGCGGGCGGCTGTGGGTGGCTGAAAACTACACTTATGCCGAACGCTCGCAGCGGTTTGACCTTTCGCTGCGTGATCGGGTGCTGATTTTCGCTGACAGCGATAACGACGGCCACGCCGACAGCCGCACGGTTTTCACCGATGATGTCCAGATGCTGACCAGCGTCGAGGTCGGGCATGGCGGCGTCTGGCTGATGTGTCCGCCGGCTCTGCTGTTCATTCCCGATGCGAATGGCGACGACGTTCCCGATGGTCCTCCGATCGTGATGCTCGATGGATTCGAGGTCGCGCAGAACAACTACCACAACTTTGCGAATGGTCTACGCTGGGGGCCGGACGGCTGGCTTTACGGCCGCTGCGGCCACTCCTGCCCGGCGATGCTCGGCACTCCCGGTACGCCGGAAGAAGAACGAATTCCGATGGACGGCGGCATCTGGCGGTTTCATCCGGAACGCGAGATCGTCGAAGTCCTCTGCCATGGAACGGTCAATCCCTGGGGACACGACTGGGATGAGAATGGCGAGCTGTTCTTCGTGAATACGGTCATCGGGCACCTCTGGCACATGCTGCCGGGCTCGCACTTCAGGGAGCCGATCGGCGAGAGCCAGAACCGCAATGTTTATGAGCGGATGGATATGATCGCCGACCATTATCACTTCGATACCAGCGGCAGCTGGACGGAGAGTCGGGATGGAGCGGCTGACGATCTCGGCGGCGGACATGCGCATTCCGGAATGTTGATTCATCAATCGGAGCTTTGGCCGGAAGAATATCGCGGGCGGCTGATGACGCTCAATTTTCATGGACGCCGGGCGAATGTTGAACGGCTGGAACGAACCGGGACCGGCTACGTTGGACGGCACGAGCCGGACTTCATGCTGTCTCAGGATCCGTTCTTCCGGGGAATCGATCTTTCTCAGGGGCCGGATGGCAGCGTGTTCGTCATCGACTGGAGCGACACCGGAGAATGTCACGACCACACCGGCGTGCACCGCGAAAGTGGTCGCATCTTCAAAATCAGCTATGGCGATCCGCCGAATCCGGGCGAAGTCGTTAAGCCGGTTTGTCTTAAAGGCGACGGCGATCTTCAACGGCTGTGGACCGACTATCAATACGGGCGGACATCGTATCGGTCGCTGCGACGACTGGCCTCGCATCGCGATGAGCATGTTCGCGTCTGGGCGATTCGTCTACTGACTGACTTCTGGCCGCTCGACACGCTGTTCGGACCGCTCGATTCGTTCGAGTATCCCGATGATCCGAAGACGGTGAAGCTGCTGATCAAGATGGCGGGAAGTGATTTATCGGGACTGGTGCATCGCGTTCTGGCTTCCACCCTGCAGCGTTTTCCGGTGAAGCACCGGAAGGCTCTGGCGATGGAACTGGTCGCTCGCGAGGAACATGCAGACGATCATCAGCTAGCATTGCTGACGTGGTATGGTTTGATTCCGGTGGCTCAACAGCGACCGGACGAGATTGTTCAAATCGCCGACCGTTGCGTCTGGCCGTCTCTTCACTATTCGATTGCCCGATATCTCGCCACTCGGATTGATGAACAACCGGACTTGCTCGATCGTCTGCTGTCGATGGCCGATCGCTTTTCTCAGGCCTCACAGGAGCAAATCGTGAACGGAGTCAGTGATGCCCTGCGGGGAAGACGTTCGGCTCCAATCCCCGAGAGCTGGGAGCAATTCACCGACCTGGCCGGACCACGGGAGTTGCAGGAGACGACTCGTGAGTTGAGCATCATGTTCGGAGATGAACGAGCCTTGGCGGAAGTTCGGGCATTGGCGTTGGATACCGAAGCCGAGCTGGAAACCCGCCGCAAGGCACTGGGAGTTCTAATTGAGATGCGGCCCAGCGATTTGCGCGAGATTTGCGAATCGCTGATGAACGACCAGACATTGAATGTGACGGCGGCACGGGGACTGGGGCTGTTTGATGACCCTGAGATCGGCGTCAAACTGGCCGACAGTTACCTGCTGTTCGCGCCCGATCAGCGTCCTTCCATCATCGAGACGCTGGCGTCCCGGGTCAGTTTTGCCGGAGCGTTGCTCGAAGCAATCGGAGACGAGGAAGGGACAATTCCTCGGAACGATGTGACCGCTGTGCATGCCCGGCAGATTCAGAGTCTCGGCAATGAAACTCTTACCGAACGACTGAGTGAGGTCTGGGGCGAACTGCGGGAATCCTCCGGTGAACGTCGGAAGATGATCGAGTCGCTGAAAAAGCAGCTGACGGATCAGAGGCTGCACGCCGCCGATCTTTCCGCCGGCCGGGCTCTGTTCAACAAAACATGCTCCCAATGCCATCGACTATACGGCGAAGGAAACAAGGTCGGGCCGGATCTGACCGGCTCCCAGCGAGCAAACCTCGACTACCTGCTGGAGAACATCCTCGATCCGAGCGCTGTGGTCAGCAAGGATTATCAGATGAGCATCATCGTCACGATCGATGGTCGGGTGATGAACGGATTGATTCTGACTGAGAACGATCAGACAATCACCCTGCGAACCGCGACGGACGAGGTCACTGTGAATCGCGACGATATCGATGATCGCCAGCAGACGCCGCTTTCAGCAATGCCTGATGGGCTGTTGCAGACGTTGACTGGCGACCAGACGCGGGACCTGATCGCCTATCTGATGCATCCCCAACAGGTTCCTCTTCCAGATGCGGCTGAAGAACAGATTGCCAACGAGTAGCCGACGCAATTCGCTCAGTTGATTCGCAAATCAATATCCTGGACGCCTTCCAGAGAGTTGAGTTCGCTGACCAGGGCCACTGCGGTGTCGGCGTCACGCAGTTGAACCGAATAGTTCAGTGCAATGACAGCTCCCTGCTTCGCCGTGGACGTTGAGGTCAGTCTCCAGGACTGGAGATGCTTCTCCAACGCAGACTGCAGAAGATGTTCGGGATCGCGGCCCAGACCGATACGCAGACTGAGCGTCCCTTTAGGGCTGACGCTGAAGACCGGCATTTGATGCGGGCGGTACAGAAAGGCGGCCAGGCCGACGATGGGGATGCCGACCAGTGCGACAGCAAGGTACCCTGCTCCAGCCGCCATGCCGACCGCCACGGCGAAAATGACGAACGCGGTATCGCGGGTATCTTCCACGACGGTTCGGAAGCGAACGATCGAGAGTGCTCCAACAAGGCTGAAGGCCCGAGCGACGCTGTTGCCAATCACGAGCGTAACCATGCCGATCAGGATGGTCAGCAGAACGAGCGTGGCCATCAGCGATGACGAACGCAGTCCGGTCTGTCCGCAAGTCAAACGATAAACTCCGGCCACGATACAGCCGAGAAGAAAGCCGCTGCTCAGTCGGACCGCCAGTTCAGCCAGCGGTAGTCCTGATCCATTGACGTCGACGGTCGAGAGAATCCATTCAGGCATGTTCGACTCCCTCTGCAGCTTCGCCGGCTGAACCCTCCAGAGCCATCATGCAATAGCGGTACTTGCTGACTCCGGTCGGCATGAGGTGCATGGCTTCGAGCAACTGTTTGAACGGGCAAGGCATGGCTCCCCGAAACTTCAATTCAAGAACAACCGAATCGGATAGAATGGGGATCGCGTCGCTTGCGGAGTGAAACCACCACCCATCAATCCGTTGGCCACGAATCTCACGATCGAGAGTCACTCGCATCGGATCAGATTCATCACCCCCGGCGAATGCCGTACGGCGATAGCTGATTTGACAGACCGGACGCAGCATTTTTTCGGCCAGTTGAGAATGAAACCAGTTCCCCTGCTGATCGATCGGCCCCGGGACATCGGCGAGACCGGGAAGGTCTTCAATCGGGACGGCTTCGCGTCGCTTGGAGACCCGATGCCCTTTGCGTTTCTTCTCTTCGAGAAAAACACAGTTCCCGTCTGCATAGCGGCGAACCCGGTATTTGCGACGACGATATCCGGAACTGCGGTGAAGAACATCCCGTGCCACGGTATCGGTGTAGAGGCTCGTCGTTTCGTAGGTACCGTCTGGGCTACTGGCGTTGAGGTCGATCTGCAGCAGCGAGAAGGCCCAGTCCGTAACTTCGTCGGCCTGCGTGGCATCGAGCAGAAACTTCATCTCGAAAGCCGGTGCCGATTTCGAGCTACCCAGGGAAGGAGAAACTGTCGGAGTCATCATTGCTGACATCTTGTGATCAATCATTATCGAAGCATCATCCAGGGGGCGGGAATCAGGGGATGAAAGACTGGTCGGGAATTCAGGGGCAATCCGCCGCCGATTTTCGCTGATTCGATGAAAAACGCCCTCGTCATCCGGAAGGAGTCAACGAGGGCGTTCGACCAGGATCATCGGCTCTCTGAAGTCGCGTTCAGCAGGTACTCCCGTCGTTGTTCACAGAAGGCCTTCAATGAATGCTCGTCTGTGGAGTCATCTGCAGTGGAGGTGAGGAAGTCTTCGAAACTCATCAGCTTCCGGGTGTCTTCGCGGACATCGCGTTCGATGAGCGTCCGAAGCTCTGCGACTGTGGGCCCAAGATTGCTCCAGTCGATTTGCTGTTCGGCAATTTGACGAACATAGTCGAGGTATCGTTCTCTGAGGGCCGGTACGGCGAGCAAGCGACTGCGAAGTGGCTTGCGTTCGTCGTCGATTGAGACCAGTGGATCCAGTCTCGGGTCCCCGGCGTGTGGCCTGGCTCCGCGGCCCTCTCCCGGCGGGCCACCCGATGGCGGTCCCGGCGGCATCTGATCGTGAGATTCGTTTGCTCCCATCAGATGCATCATCTTCATGAAAGCAAACTGTTCGAGCTGGTGTTCGGTCAGGATGTTGCCAATTTCGCGGTCGACCTTCGATTGCAGATCGGCCAGTTCAAGCTGTTGTTCCTGGGTAAGTCGCAACCGTTCCCGGACCGGCAGAGCCAGGATCTCGCCGGGGGACGGCGTCGGCTGAGGGGCAGCACGATTCGGATCGCGATGATCAGGACGCCCATTCCGATCGAATCCCGGCGGCCCGAAACCCGGCGGTGGGCCTCCCGGTCCGCCTGGACCACCTGGTCTCCGTCCGGAATGAAACGTCTCGTTCATGTCGTGAGGAATGACGTGGAATCGGCCGTCCTCGTATTGATAGAGACTGTAATCGCTCGCTCGCGTCCAGTACCCGTCTTCGTTGACCAGGGCAACATCGAGTGCGAGGAACCAGAGCACCTCCTCAACATCGAGAATCGGCTCGAGGGCAGCTTCGAGATCATCGAGCGGTGTCTCGCTGATCGTGCGGCACAATTCGATCAGGTCTTTCCAGGCCTGTTCATCGTCTCCCGACTTGATCTCGTAACGGCGTCGATACTCCTCAACGTCCTCGCCAATGTAGGCCAGTCCGCCGTCGCCGTTTGGCCGGCCGGGAACTTTCCATCGCTCTCCCTTTCGACTGCCGTAGAACTCCTCGATGAACTCCTTATTGAATTGTTGAGCATTGGCGTACAGTCCCCAGCTCTCCCCATTGATTACGACTCGCACAAGATTGACTTTGGGAGCGGGCATATGCTCGTTGGCGATTTTCGAGAACAGAATGCTTTTCATGAACGAGGGATCGTTATTGCAATTCAATAAATTGAGTGTCTTGTAACCATACAGGCGTTGCTCGGGGTGCAGAAAATCAACGGCGACGTTCAGCGACCGTTTGTAACCAGTGGGCACCATCCCGTAAGAGGACATGCCACGGAAGTGGATGCCAACCTGATCGTAGGTTTCGCCGTCGACTGTCATCGTGGCCGGAACCTCAACATCGGTATTGTGGAAGGCTTCCAGCTCAGCTTCCCAGTCCTGGCTTTCGAACTCCAGGAAGACCGTCCGGATCACGTCGAGATCATAGAGACCCGCTTCGGGATACTGTTCAACATCTGTCGGAGACAGTTTCTTGCCTGGTTTGGCGGGCTCTCGTGAAGCCGAGCCGCGACCTCCGAACGGCCCCCCGCCCCGCTGTGTCGACCCGGCGTCGGCGCGAGCCTGGCGACGTTCATCGGCGTTGAGCCAGCCATCGTCGTTCCGGTCGAAGGTCTGGACGAGTTTCCGTTCCTCGCCTCCAGGCCCCGGGCGGCCGCCAGAACCGAATCGATCTCTGAATCCATCGGGACCTCCGAAACGACCTCGACCGCGAAACTGATCGAAACGCTCCGGATTGAACTCGCGACCAGGACTGTGGGGAGGTCGTCCTCCTTCGTCGGAGGAGAAGTTCGGATCGTCGAACGGTCTCTCTTCGGTAACGGCACGGGCGACAATTGCCAGCAGGCCAAACAGGATGAACACATAGCAAGTGGCGCGAATCATAGAGACTCCTCGAAACGTGGAACGCTATCTCTGGAAGTGGTGGGGACGGTTGGGATCGAACGGGGGCATGCCCAAATCGCGATGTTCGGGAACAGCCTCGAACGGTTCGCCGAGCAATGTCTTCCATTGCTCTCGCTGAGCATCCGTCAGCAAGCTGGCGATCTCGGCGGTTGCAGCTTCGCGGTCGGCGCGATCGTGTTCCGGCGGGGGCCCGGGACGGTGGTCTCCGAAATGTTCTCGCTCCTCCGGTGGAGGTCCCGGCTCGCCACGTGGCGGTCCTTTGAACCAGTCCGGAGGTAGACCGTTGAGAACGCCACGAATGGACGTCCGCTGATCCTCAGTCAGCTCGAGTGCAGATACGACATCGGGATCGACGAACGCCCGTGGACCTCGATGTTGTAACGCGATCTGGTTGAATCGTTCGGACTGCTCGGGGGTAAGGAGTGCGGCGACTTCAGCTTTTTGCCGTTGGGCGAGGTGAAGACGTCGATCGTCGCGTTCAGCCGTTCTGACATCACGAAGTCCACGGAATGCTGACCTCCAGCTGTCTTCGAGAGCATGGACCTCCCCGCGCTGCGAGTCGGTCAACTGCAGTTCATCCTGCACGGAAGGCTTTTGCAGCAGGACATACCTCATGGCTCCGATGATCGTGACCAGCTCGTTGAGAATGGATTCGGCCTGCAACCGGCTTGCTTCGAGTTCGGCCCGGAGTGCGGGATCGTCCTGGTGCTGATCCACGAAATCCTGGTAGTAAGCCAGCGCGGATTCCAACATTCGAAGCCGAGCTGATTCGAGCATCGGGTAACTCGCCAGCTCTTCTTCGCTGATGCGGACGAACTCGTCGACCGCTTCTCGAGCTTGATAGAAGTTGCGTTCGGCTCGCGCATACTGCTCTTCAACTTCAACCGCTCGCTGCCGTTCAAGCTCGTAGGCTTGAGCCGTGAGAACAACCGCGACCGACAGTCCGGCGACTGTGAACATCAACGCGATTAACGCGGAAAGCACGACCGCTCGATGTCGGCGGGCCCATTTCGTCAGCCGTTCCATGGACGACGGACGGCGTGCCTGAATGGGACGATTCGTGAGAAATCGACGCAGATCGTCGGCCATCTCACGAGCCGTGGAATATCGCTCAGCCGGAGTGTGTCCCAGCGCCTTGAGCGTGATTGTTTCCAGCTCCGCCGGAATTGATCGATCGATCAGTCGCGGTGCCGTTGGCGACGTTTGCAGAATCTGATGGAGCAGAGACTGGCGATCGTTGCCGTGGAAAACGGGACGCAGAGTAAGAAGTTCGTAGAGAGTCGCGCCGAGGGAGTAGACATCGGCACGGTGATCGACGAGCACATGCTTGCCACTGGCCTGTTCCGGACTCATGTAGCGGAGTGTTCCAAGCACATCCCCGGTTTGCGTCAACGAGGCATCGGACTGCAGATGAGCGAGGCCGAAGTCGGTTACCCATGCCGCTCCCTGCGGATCGACCATAATGTTGGCCGGTTTGATATCGCGATGAATCACGCCCGAGCTGTGTGCGTAGTCGAGAGCATCGGCCACCTGAGAAACTAACTTGGCGATTGTGCGAAAGTAGCCCGCACGGACTGCCCCCTGGCTTCGCTCCGTGGAAAGTCGCGAACTGAATGCGGCTCGCGTCGTTGCGTCGATGGGAGCGACCGACTCGGTCCGGTCACAGGCGTCTGCGAGACTTGCTGCATTCTCCGTTCGAGCGGCGGGTTGTCGCCCTTCGTCTCGCAGCTTTCCGATCACTTCGGCCAGGTCCTGTCCTTCAATCAGCTGCATGGCGTAGAAATGCACACCTCGTTCACAGCCAACGCCGAAGACCGGAACAATGTGCGGGTGGTGCAGCTGAGCAGCGGCCTGCGCTTCATTACGGAATCGCTGCAGTTGTCGCGCGTCCCAGGCCGCGGCGAAAGGAAGCACTTTCAACGCGACACGACGGCCGAGCGAGAGCTGGCGAGCTTCGTAGATGACGCCCATTCCTCCCCGACTGATCTCACGGACGATATGGAAGTCCCCCAGTGGTTCGGTCGGGAAACTGTCTGAAGTTTCAATTTGTAGTTCGTCGGTCGCACCACTCGAATCGTGAACTTGATTGGCGGCCTGATTCAGGAAATCGAGTGTGTCGAAGTAGGCGTTGAGTTCTTCTTCCAAATCGGGATATCGGGTGGAAAGAGCCGAACGATCGGGATGCTTTCCCGCTTCGACGTCGGACTGGTATTCCCGAACGATCTCCATCAGTCGGGGATCATCTTCGCTGTCGATCTGTTCGGACGCGTTTGTCATTGTGACGTCTCCAGCGACTTTCGGAGCTGAGTCAAACCGCGGAGCCACAGCTTTTCGACGCTGTTCACAGTCTTTCCCATCCGTTGAGCGACCTCGGCGAATGGCAATGCCTCGAGGTTTCTCAACACGATTGCATCGCGATAGTCGGCCGGCAGCTGCCCAAGGGCATCGGCCAGGCGGATCGCTTCTTCCTGGTTAGAAACACGACGGCTGGGGGAGGAGCCGGGGGCAATCAAGCCTCGATGCAGGATCATGGTCGATTGATCGAAGCCTTCCTCGATCGATCGCTCCAGCGCAACGTCTCGCTGCTTTGTTCCCAGATAGCGGCGGAAGACATCGGCCAGTTTCGCCGCCAGAATCGTTCGCAGCCAGGCCAGCAGCTGGGTTTCAGAATCGCCCCGAAATTCCTGTACATGTCGATAGGCATCGAGGAATGTTTCCTGAACGATGTCGGACGCATCGGCCTTGCCCTGAAGTCGCTGCCCGATCTGGACCCGCGCCAGCAGCTTCAAATAACGTCGATACGATTCGAGAAGCGTACCGAGAGCGGTCTCATCACCGTCGCGAGCCGTTTTTAGAAGAAGCTGTAGTTCCGTGGTCATTCGCCTGTCTTTCTCTCCTGGCTCAGTCGCGGCTAAGGATATAAACCGCCGCGAAATTCGATCGATTCCCTAAAAATCATGAAAATGCCGGATCTCGCCCGATTTGCTCGACTTGGATGCTGGTTTCGGAGAGATCCAGAAGGCGATCGAAACCGGCTGATGTGTGTGCTGATCAATCCTTAAAACTCTGGTCTGAACGCTCGATTTGGGGGGTAGTCGGACCAAACAAACAGCGATACACTCGAACTTTGAAGATGACGAGATGCTTCGGAAACGAATCGTCATCTGCCTTCCATGTTGTTGTCTCGCTGCCGACCTGGCACGCTCTTTTTCCCTCTGCCGATTGCGACGATCCCTTGCGTAAAACGACGCCCTCACTGCTCTATCTGGCGATAGCCGTCTGTTCTGCCGCCGTCCTGCTGGCGGACCTGTTCACTCCGCTCGGTCTCACCGTCTGGGTGTTCTATCTTCTGCCGGTTGGGATGACGCTGCTTGCGTGGCGACCTCAACTTCCGTTGATGGTCGCGTTGGCAACGACCGCGTTTATGGTCTGCATGCTGTTCACCAATCACGCCGGCGTCGATCCTCTGGTCGCACAGATCAATCGCGGCGTCGGCATGATTACAATCTGGGTGATGGCGACCGTCTCTTACTTCTTCATCAAGAACAAGATCGCCATCGATCTCGAACGATGGCTGCAACTGGGACAGACGCAGCTGAGCAAGGCGATGAGCGGTGACCAGCGTCTGACTCAACTGGGAGAGAGTATTCTGAGGCATCTGGCCGACTTCGGCGGCTTTACCGTCGGCGTCTGTTATGCCCGCGAAGGCGACGGCGGCTTCAATCGCATTGCGACTTATGGCGTTCCGGAAAGCAGTTCGGTGCCGACTCATTTCGGACTCAAGGATGGTCTTCTGGGACAGGCCGTTCGCGATGAGCGATCGTTTCTGCTGAGAGATGTACCGGATGGCTATCTCACGTTCGGCTCGGCATTGGGAGAAGCCAAGCCCAGGCATCTCATGATCTGCCCGGCGATTTCTGATGATGTTGTCATGGCGGTCCTTGAGATTGGTTTTCTCGATGAGCCGGATCATACGACAGAGTCGCTGATCAAACGCGTTTCCGAATCGGTCGCCCTCGCGATTCGCTCAGCCAACTATCGGTCTCATCTGCAAACATTGCTCGAAGAAACTCAGCGGCAATCGGAAGAACTGCAGACACAAAGCGAAGAGCTGCGTGTCGCTAATGAAGAGCTCGAAGAACAGGGAAATGCTCTGAAAGAAACAGCAACTCGTCTCGAATTGCAGCAGGCGGAACTGGAACAGTCCAATACCCAGCTTGAAGAACAGACGCAGGTGCTGGAGACGCAGAAGGACGACCTGGAACGGGCTCGCAAGTCGCTCGAACAGCAGACCCGGGAACTCGAGCAGGCCAGCCAGTACAAATCAGAGTTTCTGGCGAACATGTCTCATGAGTTGCGGACACCGCTCAACTCATCCCTCATTCTGGCCAAACTTCTCGCTGATAATCCTCAAGGCAATCTCAGCGAAGAACAGGTCAAATTTGCCAACACGATTCTTTCGTCCGGAAACGATCTGCTCAATTTAATCAGCGACATTCTCGATCTTTCCAAGATCGAAGCCGGCCAGATGCAGGTTCGCCCTGAGGAACTTCGCCTTCATCCGCTGGTGGACGATGTCTGCCGCGGATTGCAGCCGCTCGCCAAAGAGAAAGGTCTCGACTTCGATTTTATTGTTGAGGAAGCCTGCCCTCGGGAGATTGAAACGGACGGCCAACGGCTCGAACAGGTCCTCAAGAACCTGATTTCGAACGCGATCAAGTTTACCGAGTCGGGGGGTGTCAAACTCAAGGTGGCTCCAGCCGGAGAGGGAATGCTTGGGTTCTCTGTGACCGATACCGGAATGGGAATTTCGGAGGAGCAGCAGGCGATCATCTTTGAGGCGTTTCGTCAGGCGGACAGCACGTCTCACCGCAAGCACGGCGGGACCGGGCTCGGTCTGTCGATTTCGCGAGAGCTTGCTCAGCTTCTGGGAGGAGACATCGACCTCGACAGCCAGCTGGGACAAGGGAGCACGTTCACGTTGACAATCCCCCTGGCCTATCAGCCCGTCGAGCAGCCCAGACGCGAATCGGAACGTCGGACCGAAGCTCCTCCTTCGCCGCCGCCAGCCGTGAGAAAGGCCGAGGCGATTCAGGCACCCAAACCAGAGACAGAGAGGCCAAGGCGAGCGGACGACGATCGAGAACGACTCGCGGCCGGAGACCGTGTGCTGCTCGTTGTCGAAGACGATCAGAAATTCTCGCGCATCCTCTACGATCTGGCCCACGAAAGCGATTTTCAGTGTCTGATCGCCCATACGGCTGAAGATGCCATGACAATCGCTCAGCAGTATCAGCCAAGCGCGGTTGTTCTTGATGTCGGTCTGCCCGACCACTCCGGACTTTCCGTTCTCGACCGATTGAAGAACGATGCCCGCACCCGTCACATCCCCGTCCATGTGATCTCCGGCAATGATTATATGGAATCGGCAATGTCGATGGGGGCGGTCGGCTTCATGCTCAAGCCTGTTCCCCGGGACGAGCTTGTCTCTGTATTGCAGAATCTGGAAACGCGTTTGTCGCAACGAATGCGCCGCGTGCTCGTCGTCGAGGACGATCCTGTTCAACTCGAGAGTCTCCACGCCCTGCTTCGTTCAGACGTGGTCGAAACGATCGGCGTGCAGAGTGCTTCGCAGTGTCTGGAAAAGCTGAAGGCAGAGACCTTTGACTGTATGGTGCTCGACCTCACGCTCCCGGATGCTTCGGGATACTCGCTACTGGAAACGCTGAGTAATGAAGACGACTACTCGTTTCCGCCGGTGATCGTTTACACCGGACGCGATCTCTCCGTCGAACAGGAACAGCAGCTCAGGCAGTATTCGAAATCGATCATCATCAAAGGGGCGAAGTCGCCGGAGCGTTTACTCGACGAAGTGACGCTGTTCCTGCATCAGGTCGTTTCTGAACTGCCCGTCGAGCAGCAGCGAATGATTGAGCAGGCCCGTCGTCGCGATGCCGCACTGGAGAATCGCAACATTCTTATTGTCGAAGACGATGTCCGAAACATTTTTGCACTGACCAGCATCCTGGAACCGTCGGGAGCTAAGCTGCAAATCGCACGCAACGGGCGGGAAGCGGTTGAAGCGATCGACAAATGCATTGCCGATCCGGCCGCGCGAATCGAGCTGGTGCTGATGGATGTGATGATGCCGGAGATGGACGGAATCTCTGCCACGAAGGCAATTCGCGAGCGGCCCGAATGCAAGCGGCTGCCGATCATCATGCTCACGGCGAAGGCGATGAAGGACGACCAGCAGACGTGTCTCGAAGCCGGCGCGAATGATTATCTGGCCAAGCCACTGGATGTCGAGAAGCTGCTCTCGCTGATCCGGGTCTGGATGCCGCGACAGGGAGCCGGGCTGTGACCGATCGTATCGTCGATTTGGAAATACGGTTGCTGCTCGAAGCGGTCTTCGAACAGTTTCATTACGACTTTCGTGGCTACTCCATGGCCTCGATCAAGCGGAGACTGCATCAGGCGCTGGCACATTTCCGTTGTGACACTGTTTCGGAGTTACAAAGCCGTGTGCTGCATGAGGCCGATGCCTTCCCTCAGCTGCTCTCCTACCTCACCGTGCAGGTCAGCGAGCTGTTTCGGGATCCGGCCTATTTCAAGACGCTGCGCGAGCAGGTCCTGCCTCATCTGCGAACTTATCCTTCGCTAAAGATCTGGGTAGCCGGTTGCGGCGATGGGGAAGAAGTCTATTCGCTGGCCATCATGCTGCGGGAGGAAGGGCTGGAGGACCGAACTCTCATCTACGGGACCGACGTCAATCCGAGAGCACTCAAGAAAGCGGAAGCGGGCGTCTATGCCGCTGATCGAATCCCTCTTTTTACCAGGAATCATCAGCTGTCCGGAGGCAAGTCTTCACTTTCCGATTACTATACTGCTGCATACGGCGGCGCGGCGTTCGACAAGAGCCTGACGCGGAACGTCGTTTTTTCAGATCACAGTCTGGTATCAGACGCTGTCTTCGCGGAGATGCATCTGATTTCGTGTCGCAATGTGCTGATCTATTTTGATCGTCCGTTGCAGAATCGGGCCGTGGAACTGATGAAGCAGTCTCTGATTCGCCGCGGATTTCTTGGACTGGGCGCTCGAGAGACCTTGCGGTTTACCGAGCATGCGGAAGCCTTCACCGACTTTGCGAGGGACGTCCGAATTTATCAAAAGCGGGGAGATCAATGAGCAGGCGCTCTCACGAGGCTGTGGTCATTGGTGCATCGAGCGGTGCCATCGAAGCGATCACCACGATCCTTCCCAGACTGCCGGAAGGGTTTCGGTTGCCCGTGCTGATTGTTGTGCATCTTCCGCCCGACCATCTCAGTACTTTACCCGAGTTGTTTCAGTCACGGACGTCACTGCCGGTGAAGGAAGCGGAAGATACCGAGCCGATTCATCCAGGCACGATTTATGTCGCTCCCCCCGATTATCATCTGCTGGTGGAAATCGAGGGAACGCTCTCGCTTTCCAGCGAGGAGCCTGTCCAGTATTCTCGCCCCTCGATCGACGTATTATTCGAAACAGCCGCTGATGCCTATGAATCGGCTTTGATTGGAATCGTATTGACTGGCGCAAACAGCGACGGAGCAAACGGACTGCGCGAAATCTGGAATGCCGGAGGAACACCCGTTGTTCAGTCCCCGGACGAGGCTCAGGCTCCGCTCATGCCTGAAGCCGCTTTGGCCCACTGCCCGGCCGCCCAAGTGATGACATTGAATCAGATTGCTGAGTTTTTAATCGTTGAAGGAGGGCGTCATGACTGAACCCTCTGCTCCGCCGGTCCATTATCTGATGGTGGACGACCGGGAGGAAAATCTAATCGCTCTCGAAGCCATGCTTCGTCGGGATGAACTGGTGATCATTGGGGCTCGATCCGGAGCCGAAGCGCTCGAGGCGATGCTCGAGTACGACTTTGCACTGGCGCTCATCGACGTGCAAATGCCGGAAATGAACGGATTCGAGCTCGCTGAACTCATGCGGGGAACGGAACGAACGAAGCGGATTCCCATCATCTTTCTGACTGCCGCAAACGACGACAAACAGCGGCGGTTTCGCGGATATGAAACCGGTGCCGTCGATTTTCTGCACAAGCCGATCGAACCCGATATTCTCAAGAGCAAAGCCGAGGTCTTTTTCGAGCTCTACCGGCAGCGGGAAGAAGTGTCGAGGCAACGCGATGAACTGAAATCGCTGCTTGATGAAAACTCCCGGCTCCTCGATCAGACGCGGCAGTACGCCGAAGCCTTGAAGAAGGCGGATCGGCGAAAAGATGAGTTCCTGGCGACGCTCGCCCATGAACTGCGGAATCCTCTGGCGCCAATTCTCAATGCCGTTCATCTGGTGCGATGGGGGAATCTCGACCCTTCCGAGTATGTTGAAGTGCACGAGATCGTTGAGCGCCAGGTCCAGCATATGGTGCGGCTCATCGATGATCTGCTCGACTTGAGCCGAATCACTCGCGACAAGATCGAGCTGCGTCGCGAGATTGTCTCACTTCAGGATGTCGCGAGAAACGCCGTCGAGACCAGCACGCCAATCATCGAGTCGAACAATCATCAACTCACAGTCGATCTGTCTCCGCAGCCGGTTCACGTTGAAGGAGACGCTGTCCGTCTGGCACAAGTGATTTCGAACCTGTTGAATAATGCGGCCAAGTATACGCCGGAAGGTGGTCAGATTGATCTGCTCGTCAGCTCCACGGGGAACATGGCGACGGTATCGGTTCGCGACAACGGAGTTGGAATTCCGGCCGAGATGCTGGCCGATGTTTTTGGCATGTTCACTCAGGTGAGCCAGCACCTTCCCCGTGCCCAAGGCGGATTGGGGATCGGACTGACGCTCGTGAAGCGACTGGTGGAAATGCACCACGGTCGCATTGAGGCTCGCAGTGAAGGAGAAGGACAGGGAACAGAGTTCATAGTCTTTCTGCCTTTGGCGACGCCGCCACCATCAGAACAGAACGAAGCCGATGCCGAGGAGGCGGAAGATACTCCCTCGATCAATAGCCGCACCTGATCGCATGATGGTCTGCTGAGCGGCAAACTTTCGAGATGGGTTTGCCATTCCGGTCATCATATGGATACAGTGAGGGCGCCTCGCTCAGAGCGATTTCGCTCTTCTCTTCTGCAACGTACATCACTATCGGGATCGGCAGATGAATCACCTCGCCGTCGAACGAACTGAAGTTTCTGAGTTCGTTGAAGCATCTCCCTCAAAACACGATGCCCTAATGAACGGACTGGTCATCCCCGCCTGTCCGCTGGCATTGACGGCTGAACGGCAATTCGATGAGCGACGGCAGCGAGCCCTTATTCGCTACTACGCCGAGGCCGGTGCTGGGGGAGTGGCCATTTGCGTGCACACGACGCAGTTCGAGATTCGCGATCCTGCCTATGGACTGTATCAGCCTGTCCTGGAAGTCGTGGCCGATGAGTTGAATCAGCTCGAAACGAAAACGGGGCAATCATTCTATCGCATCGCCGGCGTATGCGGCTCCACTGCTCAAGCGGTATCCGAAGCACAGGCCGCGGCTGATCTTGGATACGATGCCGCCCTGCTCAACCTCGGGGCATTGAAAGGGCAGTCGGTCGAGGAGTTGCTCGACCATTGTCGAGCCATCGGCCGCACGATTCCAATTTTCGGATTCTATCTGCAGGAAGCCTGCGGCGGACGCAATCTGCCGTTCGAGTTCTGGAAACAGCTTTGCGAGCTTCCGGAACTCGTTGGGATCAAGATTGCCTGCTTCAATCGCTATCAAACGCTCGACGTGCTTCGTGGCGTAGCGCATTCCGGACGCGACGATATCGCTCTCTACACGGGCAATGATGACAACATCGTCGCCGATCTGATCACGCCCGTTCGTTTCGAAGTCGAGGGGCGGCTGGTCGAACTGCAGATCACCGGCGGACTCCTCGGACAGTGGGCAGTCTGGACTCGACGTGCTGTTGAGCTGGTGAACCGTTGCCGATTCATACGAGAATCGGGCTCGCCCGTTCCCCGCGATCTGCTTCGTCTGGGAGCAGAGCTGACTGACGCGAATCAGGCCATCTTCGATGCAACTCACGGTTTTCGAGGATGTATTCCCGGCATTCACTACGTGCTCGTGCGACAGGGCCTTCTCGCAGGCGACTGGCTTCTGGATCCCGAGGCTTGTCTGAGTCCGGGCCAGGCGGATGAAATTGAACGAATCTGTCACGGTTATGCTCACCTGACGGATGACAACTTCGTTCGCGGTCGTCTCGACGACTGGCTCGATTGAAGCGATCAGGTAAGGCGACAGAGATAATGGCGCGTCCCTTCGGCAACGCTGACGAACTGGATGAGTTTGTCACCCGCCCTTCTCCACAGGTGATTAACTCACTTTCCGCGGCCCCTCAGGACTTCGTTGTTCTCGGTGCGGGCGGCAAAATGGGCTATCACATCACTCGGATGTTGAGTCGCGCGCTGCAGGCTGCCGGACGCAAGGACCGGATTGTTGCTGTCTCGCGTTTTGGCGACGAGAGATCGCGACAACGATTCGAAGAGTTAGGCGTTGAGACGATCAGTGCCGATCTCACCGAGAGAGCAGACATTGACCGTTTACCCGATGCGGGCAACGTGATCTTTCTGGCCGGGATCAAGTTTGGCACGAGCAACGATCCTGAACTGCTGGAACGCTTCAATATTCGCATGCCTGCACTGGTCGCCGAACGATATCGCGATTCACAGATCACGGCTCTTTCCACCGGAAACGTCTATTCGTACGTGGCGAAGGATTCCGGCGGGTCTACTGAAGAGGACCCGGCCGAACCGGTCGGCGAATATGGACGATCCTGTCTCGGACGGGAATCCGCTTTTGTCGATGCTTCTCAAGAATTCGGAACCCGCTGCTGTATCCTGAGGCTGAACTACTCGGTCGCTTTACGGTACGGCGTGCCGACAGACATTGCCGTCAAGGTCCGGACAGGGCAGCCGGTCGATCTGGAGATGGGGTATGTCAATCTCATCTGGCAGGGAGACGCCGTCGATCATGTCCTGCAGTCACTGGAACATGCGACTTCGCCAGCTCGGATTCTGAACATCACCGGACGCGAGACAATCAGTGTGCGCTGGCTCGCCGAACAGTTCGCCAGCCGATTCGGCGTCGCAGCGAAGTTCACCGGAACGGAAGCGGAGAATGCTCTGTTGAGTGATTCGAGCCGTTCCCATCAACTGTTTGGCGAACCGCAGATCCGAATCGATCAGATCATCGACTGGACAGCCGCGTGGATCGACTCCGATCAGGAACTGCTTAACAAGCCGACGCACTTCGAAACCCGTTCAGGCTCGTTCTGAGTCGATTTGCAAGAGGGCTCTGAGGAGCCGAAGCTAATCTCAGGCGGTGACGGCCGAACGTCGATGGATCAGCGAGTAAACGCAAGGGACCAGGACCAGCGTCAGAACCGTTGAGACAATCATGCCGCCTAGCAAAGCCCGTGCGAGAGGGATCATCGCTTCGTTCCCCGGGGCCAGCTGGAACGACAACGGCAGCATCGACGCAACCAGTGTCAATGATGTCATGAGTATGGGACGCAGGCGGATTTGAGCAGCCGACATCGCGGCGTCCCGGCCAGAAAGCCCCTCTTCACGCCGCCGGTTGGCGAACTCGACCAGCAGGATCGAGTTATTAACCACGACGCCGATCATCATCAGCGTTCCCATCAGCGACTGAATGTTGAGATAGGTGTTCGTCAGAAACAACACGGCCAGCACCCCGCCGAGTCCGAGCGGCACAGCCAGCATTATGATGAGCGGATCGAGGAACGATTTGAACTGAGCCATCAGGACCAGATAAACCAGAATGCCGGCGACGACGAGTCCGGTTCCCAGCAGGCTCATTCCCGACTTCATCGTTTCGACGGGGCCCCGAACGGAAGCCGTTACGCCGGGAGCGAACTCGAGTTCAGCAAGGGCCCGTTCAACGTCTCGTGCGACCGAACCAATATCGCGGCCGGAGACGTTGACGTGGACATCGTTCACGCGAGCGATGTTGTAATGCGAGATTTCACCGGGAATGGTCACCCGTTTCACCGTGGCAATGTTCGAGAGCGGGACGGTGATTGGTCCGTTCGGTGTGTCGAGTGCCAGCGGAATATTGCGGATCTCGTCGAGCGACTGAAATTCGTTATCCGCGTACTGCACGCCCATGAAGAAGTCGGTGCCCGACTTCGGATCAATCCAGATCGTGGGGGAGTAACCGACACTGGAACCCAGAGCCGTCAGAACGGTCTGAGCGACGTCCTCCTGGTCGACGCCAAGATATTTGGCTCGTGTGCGGTCGACCTGCACATCGAACTGGGGATAGTCGAGAGACTGGGCGATCTGAACATCAGCCGTGCCGGGAATCTCGCGAACGGCCTCGACCACTTGCTCGGCTGCGTCTCGACATTGTTCCAGTGTTCCGGCAGACAACTGCACGCTGATTGGCGTGGGAATACCTTCGTTGAGAGCCATGTTCACGATGCCGCCCGAAACAAAGAGGAACTCTTCCATCGGGAAATCAGCAGCCAGCCGTTCGCGAAGTTCTTCCACGTAGTCGTTGGTGCTCGTGGTCCGATTGTCCTGCTTCAGGTTGACGATCAGATACGCGGTATCGGGACCGGAATTCGAGCTGAGAACGGTCGAGAACCCCGCTCCTTTACCGACCGGCAGGCCGATATTGGCAATCAGTGTTTCAATCTCCTCTTCCGGGATGACGTCTTTGATCGTTGCTTCGATGCGTTCGACGAGTTTCTCAGTCTGATCAAGTTCGGTCCCGGGAAGTGTTTTGATGCGGATCTCGAACGAACCGGCGTCAACATTCGGGAACAGCTCCGTCCCGATCATCGGCCAGAGCAGGAACGAGGCCCCCACGACGACGACAATGACGAGCGTGCTGAGCATCGGGACTTTAAGAGCGATGTTCAGGAAGTGGCCGTACGCCCCGCGAGGTCGAGATTCGTCATTGATCGACTCGCGATCAACTCCGGTTGATGGACGCACCCGTTCGCGAACAAAGGTCGCGCAGAATGCCGGAACGACCGTAAGGGCCAGCACGTAAGAGGCACCGATTGTAAACGTCGCCGCCAGCGAGAGCGGTTCGAAAAGGTACTTGATCATTCCAGTCAGGAACACGGCCGGGAGGAACACGGCCAGTGTCGTCACCGTTCCGGCGAGAATGGCACCGCTGACCTCCTGAGTTCCGTCTCGAGCGGCATCGAACGCCGATTTGCCCATGCGTTGATGACGGATGACATTTTCCACGACGACGATGCCAGCATCGACGACCGTGCCGATGGCCAGTGCAATCCCGCCGAGTGTCATGACATTGATGGTCTGTCCGGTAAACGCGAAGCCGAGACCGCCAATCAGAATCGCCAGTCCGATGATCGAGACGATGATGAGCGTTGGCAGAAACCGTCGAAGGAAGACAAGCACGACGACGGTGACCAGCAACGCTCCCAAGCCAACCTGGCTGTAGAGGTTCGACATCGCATTGCGAATGTAGTGCGACTGGTCGGAAACGAGTGTGACTTCGGTCGCTTCCGGAATGTCGCCCCGCTCTTTCATCTTCGGAATCTCAGCTGCGATCCCTTCATGAATGCGGTCAACTACGGCGATCGTATTCTCACCCGGTTCCCGCAGGAGCGGGCAGTAGACGCTCCGTTTTCCATTCACGCGCACGATGTTGTATTGCAGCGCGGCGTCGTCGAGAACGTGTCCGACATCACGAATGAAAATCGGCCGTCCGTCGCGCACAGTAATGGGAATTGCTTCGATCTCGGCTGGCGTTGGCAGCGTATTCTTCGGGTGGATCTGATAGTCCGTTCCACCGAGGCGAGCGGTGCCAGCTGCCAGAACGAGGTTCGATTTCGTGAGCGCATCGACGACATCGGTCGCACTCACGTGATGAGCCTGCAGCTTCGCGGGATCGACGTAGACCATCATCTGACGGAACTTGCCGCCAAACGGGTGCGGAATCTGAACGCCCTTCAATCCCCCCATTTTGTTTCGCACGGCGTAGTAGCCAATGCTGTAAAGTTCCGATTCGCTCAGCCCTTCTCCAGAGATCGCGGCCAAAACCACGGGCAGGTTGGACGGTTCGCTGCGGAGTGTGAATGGCCATTCGATTCCCGGCGGCAGGTGAAACATGTCGCTGGCTTCGAGGTTCACGATATCGTTCATCGCCGAACTGGCATCTGCTCCCGGCTGGAAGAAGACCTTGATCACCGCAGCTCCGGGCACCGTTCGTGATTCCTGATGCTCAATCTTTCCGGCCAGAGTCAACGCCCGTTCCACGCGGGAGGTCACCGACTTCTCCATGTCGAGCGTCGGCAGCCCCGGGTAGGAGAAGAAGCTGACCACGACCGGCTTCTTGAAGTCGGGCAGAATGTCGACGGTAATTCCGGGGATCACCGCTGCTCCAAGCAGACACAGAGCAATAGACGCGGCGAGGACCGCAAAGCGGTTTCGGAGTGAGAAGTTGATCAGACCCATGGAAATCTCGGCGAGGAACGTGCGCGTTTAGCGGGGGAGTGGCCCAGTGGCAGTACGAAGTATCAGATCATCAATTCGACAGGACGGTGACCTTCTGACCGTCGGTGAATCGCTTGAGATGAGCGTCGATGACTCGCTGGCCCGGTTCAACACCGGAACGGACTTCGATGGCTGCCCCGTTGTCGAGACCGGTTGTGACCGGAATCACGGAGACGGTATCGTCGGATGAGAGAGCGTAGACGTAAGCTTCGCCCTTGTCGCTGAAGCGGACGGCTCGCGCGGGAAGCATGTTGGCGGCAACCTTCGTGCTGAGCGAAATCGTGGCCTGGCCGAACATGCCGGGAAGCAGCTTTCCTTCGGGATTCGCAACTTCGGCTTCGACAAGCATGGTTCGGGTATTCGGGTCGAGACTTCCAGCGAGACGGGTGACTTCGACAGTCATCGGGGCTTCGGCGGCAAACGACGGAAGCGTCAGCTCGATGGTGTCACCCCGGTTGACCAGCGCCGCATCGACTTCGGGAACCGGAATCTGCACGCGGACCTTATCGACCTGGCTGATCACGAACAGGGGCTCCCCTGCTCCGACTTCGCTCGACTCCCGCACCAGATCACCGGGATCGACTGCGCGGCGGGTGATGATTCCCGGGAACGGGGCCTTGATTGTGGCATAGCCGATCAACACTTCCAGCTGTTCCAACTCGCGTTCGGCAACGGAGGTCTCTGCTTTCGAGGCTTCGACATCGGCCTGAGCGGATGTGAGTTTGGCGTTGGCGACGGTCACTTCCGCCTGAGCCGAGCGGATGGCCGAGTTCACGGCGTCGAGGCGAGCCCGTTCGGAATCGCGGCGTTTGCGGACTTCGTCGAGAACCCGACTTTCGAGAGACTGACGCTGCACCAGATCCTGGGTCCGGCTGAACTCCGATTCCGCGGCCGCGAGTGAGGCTTCGACGCTGCTCATTTCGGAACGAGCCTGTTCGGCACCGGCTTCGGCGGCCTGAACGTTCGCGCGGGCCAGTTCGACACCCGCTTCGGCACGCTTCTCTTCCGAGCGATGCCGAATGATCCGGGCTTCAAGCACTTCGTGTTGCTTATTGAGTTCGGGAACGTCGATCTCAACCAGAGTCGCCCCGGCTTCGACAACGTCTCCGATGTCGACGTTGACTGTCTTCACGTAGCCGCTGGTTCTGGCACGAATCTCCGCTTCATAGAAGGGATGGATTGTCGCCGGCTGTGTCGAAGTCCGCTGAATATTTTCCTGAACGACGGAGACCGGCTTCACAGCGACCGGTTTCTGCTCAATCTTCTTCGTGGTCTGCGACTGAACCTGCGAGCAGCCGGAGGTGATTGCAAGGGGGGAAAGAACTAACACACCAAGTGTCAGAAGTTGACGAATTCTGAATGTCATTCGATGTTCTCTTCTTCTCTACGGGCGGGCGACCGGCAGTCTTTTTGCGGCTTGCCCGCCTTGACCAGTCTCGCCAGCCAGTATAGTCCGCAAGTCCGCTTGAGGCGATGCGGTCGCAGTCAGAACTTCCTGATTGAGGTCCCCTGGGATGCTGGAGCGAGCCCGGACGGCCGAATAAATCCTTACAGATGATTCCGTCGACAAATTCGGAATCTCAGGAGTGATCGATCCAGGGAGAGGATGTAGCTCAATGCGTCTGAAGTGGTGTTCATTGGCGGTCTGCTGTGCACTCGGATGTGCCGGCAATCGTGGTTTGGTGGAAAACGCTGGTCCGGCTCCGATGGGAGCCCCGGGGCGGGCGAATCTTGATGTCGCCATCGAATCCCCCTGGAACTCGAATCTCTCGCTGGCTCAGCGCAGCGCTCTGGCTGCATCTCGGAAGAAGGATCGGGCTCGGCTGCCGGTCACTTCGCAGCAGAACCTCGTGGAAGCCGCTCCCGTGCAGACTCCGGCCATTCAGCCCGTCGGACACGAAACCGAACCTGTTGTCGCCGGGCTGCAGGAAGGTCAGCTGACGATCAATGGCAAGACGTATCGGGTGCAACTCGTCGAAGAAGAAACCCCAGTGAATGGTCCGGTCGCTCTGGCGGGGGGAGCCGAACTGCGACCCATCGAGGAGCTTCCTCCCCTGCCCGGTCCGATTGCCGAAGAGGGGCGACGTGAGATGACGCCGGAGCCGTGTCCGCTGCCACCCCATCGGACCGATGTCATCACGATGAACCTGCCGACCGCCCTGTCGATGATTGGCGGGCAGCATCCAGCCGTCGGCTTTGCCCAGTGGCGGGTGCAGGAAGCGTATGCACGGCTCGAACAGGCCAACGTTCTCTGGCTGCCCTCCATTCAACCGGGACTCAGCTTCCACAAACATGATGGCAACTATCAGGCGAGTGACGGCACGATTGTCGATGTCCACCGGAACTCGTTTCAGTATGGATTGGGAGCCGGAGCCACTGGAGCCGGAACAACACCCCGCCCCGGCATTGTCGCTCAGTTCGAACTGGCTGATGCCATCTTCCAGCCAGACGTTGCCCGCAAGACGGCCTGGGCTCGTGGTCATGCCGCCAATGGCGTCGTGAATGAACAACTGCTGACCGTCTCGCTCGCTTATCTTGAACTGTTGGATGCTGAGCAGGATTTGCGGATTGTCGAGGAGTCGCTTGCGCGGACGGCGACGCTCTCGAAGTTGACCAGTGACTACGCCGCCACCGGCCAGGGGCTGCAGGCGGACGCCGATCGACTGCAAACGGAGATGCGACTGGTCGAGAATCGGCTGGCCGCGGCGAGGGAGCGAGCCGACGTCGCGTCCGCGCGTCTGGCTCAGGCTCTGAGCATCGATGGCTCCCAGCGAATCGTCCCTCTCGATCCGACCGTGATTCCGATCGAACTCGTCTCTTGCGACCTCGACAAAGGCAGTCTCATCGGCACCGGGCTGTCAAACAGACCGGAGTTGAAGGAAGCTCAGGCTCTCGTTTCCGCTGCCTGGGAGGAGTATCGACGACAGAAGTATTCGCCATTCATCCCGAGTGTACTGCTTGGCTTCAGCACGGGAGGATTCGGCGGAGGACTGGGCAATACGTTGAGCAATGTCGATGATCGCTACGATTTCGACGCGATGCTGACGTGGGAGGTGCGGAATCTCGGTTTCGGTGAAGGAGCGGCTCGTCGCCAGTCGGAAGCTCAGATTCAGCAAGCGAAGTTCGAGAAGGTCCGCGTACTCGATCAGATCGCTCGCGAAGTTTCGGAAGCTCATTCGCAGGTGCTGCACCGCTCTGCTCGGATCGGCATCACGGAACAGGCGGTACGAACGGCCGAGGATTCCTATCGGCGGAACCTGAGCCGCATCCGCGATGGTCAAGGGCTGCCGTTGGAAGTGCTGCAGTCCGTTCGGGCCCTCGAAGACGCGAGACGGGCTTATCTGGTTTCGATTATCGAATACAACGAAGCTCAGTTCCGGCTGCAGTGGGCGCTCGGCTGGCCGGTGGATGTGGCCATGGCATCAATGCCGAGTTGTCCGCCGATGACTCTCGAATAGTCGAGCCGTGATCGGTCCGGTTATTCCGAGTAGCCAAGACGGGTTCGGATCGGGCCGAGGATCTCTTCGGCGATGGTCAGCACTTCGGGGGTGAAGTACTCCGACTCTCGCCAGACACCCGCTTTCCCCTTGCGGCGGAACTTCCCGGGACCGGTTTCCGTCTGGCGGTCAAAGTGGTGTTCGTCTGCGACTCGAGCGGCGGTTTCGGGATCCACGTCGATCCCGACCAGTTTGCCGCAGTGAATGAGTTCTGGAGCGGCCCCGTTGATCAGGTCTTCGTAGTTGACCCTCAGACGCTGCAGTTCCGGGAACGATTCGTAAGCTTCAGCGGCAGCGAGAGCGGAACTGCGGATGTGCTCGCAGGTCCGGCGGACAGATCGTTCCGAGAGCCATTCTTCGTTCTTGCCGAACTGTTCGTTCCAACTGTCGGGAGCTTGCAAATCGAGATAGGAATCGAGCGTGTCGAAAGGGTCTCGAGCGAGAAAAATCATTTTCCCTGCCGGAAAAAGGGTTCTGATCCAGGGGTATAACTCCGGCGTGTTGACTTCTTTGATGATCAGAGCCTGTCGCCCAAAGGTGGGATAACGTTCCT
The DNA here is from genome assembly GCA_017795105.1 of Planctomycetaceae bacterium. Classification (GTDB taxonomy): domain Bacteria; phylum Planctomycetota; class Planctomycetia; order Planctomycetales; family Planctomycetaceae; genus Rubinisphaera. Next base: position 457,311 of record CP051247.1, on the reverse strand, counting down.
GAACCATCTTGAAAAATAAACTGCGGACGCCTTCGATCCACGTTTTCTGGTACCGCCTTGCGTAGAACGAAGCCGGGCGGTCGAGTTCCTCGGGGCGGTCAGCGAGATAACGAAAGATCCGTCCGAAATAGGGTTCGTGCCAGCGGCGAATTCTGGGCAGGTCTCCCAGCATTTCGGCGAGCCATGTCGAGCCACTTCGACCGTAGCCGATGACCCACGCGAGCCGGTCTTCCCGTTCGGAGACTGGACTGCCAGTCTCGGTCAGGTCGTTCAGAACATCGCAAAGCCTGGTGGCCCGATGGTGATACAGATGAGCTTGCAACGTGACGCTGCGAGCTCGCTCCACCTTCTGTTGTCTGTCGGTCGAGTCCGACAATGCTTCCTGCAGGCGGACGGTCGCTTCTTCGAGATTCTGAAACTGGTAGATCGAATCTCCAAAGAGGCGTCCAACCTCCGCACGATGCGGACCGGACAGGAGTGCGCAATGTCCATACCCGGTCACTTCGAACACTCGGGGTGACGGAGAGATGGCCGGCTGCTTCGCTTCGCGGAACAGGTTGAGTGTTACGCGGGATTCGGCGTAGAGTTCCCACTTCTCGGCAGCTTCGATGGTTCGTGAGCGAAGTTCGACATTCTGGTACTGCTTGAACTCGCTCATGTCAGCAGCGAACTTGCCGGCAATTACCATCCGGAGTTTCTGCTCGTGACAGTAGCGAGCCATGTCTTTGAGGAACGGAAGGCGGTCCTCGAAAACGGTTCCGAGAAAACTGAGATCGTAAGTCGGCGAGGACGAGGGAGGCACCGGCGGAGGTGGAAGCGTCGCGGTCGGCAGATAGAACCGGGGCTCTTCGGCCGAGCGTCGTTCGTTACTGAAGCGATATTGATACAGCGAATCCGAGGCCCCCATCTCCTCGTAAGGATCATCCGTGGCAATGAGCACGGTCGGGATCCCGGCTCGTCGAATCGACAACGGCACCCGACCGCGTTCTCCACGGAAGTAGAGTCCATCGATGAAGATGACGCAGTCGATTCCGAGGTTAACGTCGAGTGCCGTGCCGATAATTTCTGCGCACACCGTGTCGATGCTCAACACTTTCAGCATCGAGAATGTCGGGTAAGGAATCACATTGATTCCGGCGACCTGAAGTCCGGTGCGATAGCCGTCCCAGACGTCGCGGGTCGAGAAATTTGCAGACCCCGAGACCAGCAGGACCTTTCTGATCAAGGCAACGTCCTTCCGGCAGGAAAATTAACGCGAGTTTGCCATCGGCAAGCGAGAGTGCGATCAGGAGTAGCCATAGATTGTATGACTACCATCGTTGATGAACATGGCACCCGGTTCCTGGGGATCCTGGTTGGCCAGCGCATCGGTTCTGGCAACCAGGCCGCTGGCGGCAACCGCCGCTGTTGAATAAACGAGGAACTCACGACGTGACAGCTGATTGTCCGACTCTTCTGACATTCCAGACTCTCCCGAGTAAATGGTGCTTATTCAGAGCCGAGGTAGTCGTAGATTCCCTCGATGTTGTCGTCGTTCTTCTGACGGTAGACCCAGATCTGATCGATATCTTCGGCGGGCCCCGACTTTCTGGCGATCAGGTCAATCGACTGCCCGGCATCGAGTGAGACCAGGTCGATCGGATCCGCAGCGCCGTTGGCGCTCTTCTTCACTTTGAGATCGAAAGCTTTGTCCCCGGAGTTGAAGATTCGATAGATGTTCTTTCTGTCGTTGTTTCGCAGGTCGATCAGAAGAAACTCCCCGGAAGGTCCCTGGCGTTCGGTGTTGAAGCGGCCGGAACGAATTTCTCGTGAGTCGGAAAGCTGATCGTAAATGCCGGAATACTCATTGTCGTTGGCGGCATTGGCCAGAGGCTGAATTTTCACGACCCCCTGGCAGGAGATATCGAGCGTATATCGAGGATGCAGCGTTGTGATCACTTCGTTGTTCACAACGACCTCGAACGCGTGGATCCCCGAGTTGAAAATCCGATACATCGCCTCGCTTCTTGCACCCAGAACAATCTGGTGCCCCGAAGCGGCCTCGGACTTCTTAAAGCTAAACCTTCCACTTCGAATAGACATACGTGGCCCCTCAGACGTGTTGTTGACTGGAATGGAACGGGACTTGAAGCCGTAGACTTTCGTGGGTGGAACGAGGTGAAGAGTCGGTCCACTGGAGATGAGCCTAGCCGGGCGTCGTGGCAAGGTCAAGAATGAATGTGTACAAATTTGAATCGGTCCACTATTCGGGGCGTGAACGCCAGACGAGAATATCTCCTTCGAGACCGCCGGAGGCGATCGTTCTGCCGTCGGGCGAAACGGCCAGTGAAAAGATTTGCCGACGGTGTCCCTGAAGCGAAGTAATCGACTCGCCGGATTTCAGATCCCAGATTTTCAGGAGTCTGTCGCGGCTGGCGGTCACGAAACTTTTCTGATGGGGAAACGTCGCGATCGCGGTGATTCGGGCCCCATGACCTTCAATCGATCGGGGCTGCAACACTTCGGCCTGAAGATCGAAGACTTCAATGCCGCCGGAGCTTGTTCCAACGATGAGATGATCGCCACAGAAACCGAGTGCAGATGGTACGTTGATAAGAGTCAACTCGCGTGTCACCTGTAGAGAATTCAGGTCGACTACATACAATTTGCGATTCTCGAAACTCAGAGCGAGTCGATCTTGAGCACAGGCTGTCGCCACGACCTCGTCGCCCTCGAGAGCGAGTTCGTTCTGCAGACGGGGCGGAGACTCGAGCTCGTATTCGAACAGAGTTCCTGATCGACTGACGACATACAATGAGTTTCGTTCCGGCGGCGTGTGAATCGCATGAACGGCATTCTGTGGGACGGTGAGGATTTCCGAGTTTGGTTTGGAATCGCCGGGTTTTGCCAGCGGACAAAGTGTGATCTCGGGCTGCGGGACCGCACGGATAATCTTTCGATGATCGGGCGTGAGTGCGAACATCCGGGACTCGGCATCGCGTTTTTCCAGAACGACTGCGGTATCGCGTTTTCTGAGATTATGGCGGATCACTTCTCCTCCCTGCCCGAGGGAATAGACCGACGTGCTGTCTTCGCCGAAGGCCAGACTGCGGATCGGGCCGGAGTGCCAGTACATTTGCGGGTTCTTTATTTTGCTGGTTCGCACGACGCTGGCGGTCCCATCGCCACTCCCCACCGCCAGGAACTGTCCATCAGGCGACAGAGAAACGACACCCGCTCCGAGCCGATGTGTCGGGTAGGTGGCCAGGCGCTGTGATTTCTTGGCGTCGTAAAGGTCCATCGACTGCACTGTTCCCGTGCAGACGAGGAGTTCGTCACCCGGCAGAAACAACGCGCCGCCGAGCTTCCCCTGATAGGTGTAGTGCTCGGCAAGCAGCGAGCCATCGGAAGTTGAGAAGATGCGATAGTTGCCATTCTCACTGGCGACGAGCAGTCGACTTCCATCCCCTGAGAAACTGAGCGATGTGACCGAGTCCACCTCGTCCGTGCCGTTCCGGATTTCGAGATCTTTCACGCGACCATCAATGATCCAGATTCGCACGATCCCTTCATCCCCGCCGACAGCCACCCGCGTGTTGTCTGGAGAGAACGTGGCGGCAGTCGTTCCGAATGGTCCCGAAGGAAGCTCAGAAAGTCTTTCCTCGGTGTCGACATCCCAGATACGAACGGCTCCCTGAGCCCCGAAACTAAGGACATATTTTCCGTTTGAAGAATAGCCGACGCCAATGACCGGGGGGCCATGCTTGATCTGCTTCATCGGCAATTCCATCTCGCTGGGATTCCAGAAGCTGATGAAGCCGTTCGTTGCTCCCACCGCCAGATGCAAACGTGTCGGAGAGAAGTCGACGCTGGTGTATCTTCCCCGGGACGGGCTGCTGCGATTGATCAGATCGCCTTTATGCCCGTTCCAGATGGCCAGCTGCCCTTCCCTTCCGATGGTTCCCAGAAACTGTCCGTCCCGCGACAGACTGATCGCTGTCACCTCATCGCCATGCACGACGTTGATCGGAAAGCTTTCCATCAGCGCGTCGTAATAGTGCCACGCGAAGTCTTTCAGCTGGTCGAGTTCGGGATCGTTCGAGACCCGCTCCAGCGTTGTGCGGATGCTTCGGATGTCGCCCTGCCCGAACTGCTGGGAAGCGAGGGTCATCATGGACCGATACAGCGAGTTACGAGCTCGTTCGGCGTTGAAGGAAGCCGACTTCCATAAAATCGTCAGCACGATCAGGCCGATAATCAGCGTCGTCGCGAATCCGCCACTCAGCCCCGTAATCAGTGGATAACGCCGGGCCCACCGAATCATCTTTTCGACGGAACTGACTGGCCGGGACAGAATCGGTTCTCCCCGCCGAACCCGTTCCAGCTCCTCTTTCAGGAGCATGGCCGTACTGAAGCGCTTTTCCGGATCCCGTTCGAGACACTTCAAGCAAATCGTTTCCAGGTCTTTCGGCACAGCGAGATCGAGCGACCGTGGCGAGGGGGCATCCTGCATCATCTTCTGGTGAATGACAGCACGAACATTGCCACGAAACGGAAGATGACCTGTCAGCATCTCGAACAGGACGACGCCGATGGAATAGATATCGGTGCGATGGTCGGTCCATCGAGACTGTCCGGTCGCCTGTTCGGGAGACATGTAGCTGGCAGTTCCGAGGATCTGCCCTTCCGAGGAAATACTCTGTTCCGCCGAGACCTGCTTGGCCAGTCCGAAGTCGGCAATGTAAGGATTGCCTTTGGCATCGATAATGATGTTGGCGGGCTTGATGTCGCGGTGAATCACACCGGTCTGATGCGCATGAAAGAGAGCATCGGTGAGCGTAATCAGCAGATCGACCGTTGTTTTGTGCGTCGGACGGCCCGCACTGAGAACATCACGAAGGTTGAGCCCTTCAATGTACTCACTGGCAATAAAGGCCTGGCCATCTGCCGATGTTCCGGTTTCGTAGACGGCAACGATGTTTGGATGCCGGAGCTTGGCTGCGCTCTGAGCTTCGTGCAGCAGCATCGAAACCGATTCTCTCGAAGCGATTGGAATCTTGAGAGCGACCTCGCGGCCCAGGCTGACATCTTCAGCCAGCCAGACGGAACCGAACCCTCCTTTGCCCAGGATTTTGTTCAATCGGAAGTGAGCGATCATCTGACGGACCGGGAGGAAGTCGTCTTTATCTTCCTCCGGAGAGTCAGGCTGGTCGAGCAGATTGAACGGGATCCAGCCGCAATCGCTGCAGTTGACTCCGTCCGCCGTGACCGTCTTCCCCGCTGGCCCGAACGAGACCTGAAGGGACGCATTATCGAGCAACGGGATCGGCTTGTGGCAGCGAGGACAACTGATCTCCATGGGCACCATCATCCCGCGTTGCGGGGTTACAGGATTCGTGATCCTCTCATTTCAGATGCCCGATTCTAACCATAAGTCAATTCGGATACGAGTCGTAATCTCCTTCTGTACACTCAGAGGACTTATGAGGCTGCGGCTTCCGTCTCTGCTTTCGGCTTGCGAGCGAATCGACGCAGAACGACATAGAAGACGGGAGTCAGAAACAGGCCGAACAAGGTCACGCCGAGCATCCCGCTAAAGACGGCCGTTCCGAGTACGCGTCGCATTTCGAACCCGGCGCCCGTGGCGATGAGCAACGGAATCACGCCGAGAATAAACGAAAAGGCTGTCATCAGGATCGGTCGCAGACGAAGGCGGCAGGCAGCGACGGCGGCTTCGAACCGGTTTTTCCCAGCATCTTCCTCGGCCTTGGCGAACTCGACAATCAGAATGGCGTTCTTACAGGCGAGCCCGACAAGCACAATGAACCCGATCTGTGTCAGGATGTTGTTGTCCATTCCGCGGAACCAGATTCCCAGAATCGCGAACAGCAGGCACAACGGAACAATCAGAATAATGGCCAGCGGCAGGACCCAGCTTTCGTACTGAGCAGCCAGCGTGAGGAACACGAACAGCACGGCCAGTGGGAACAGGAACATGATCGTATTGCCCGCCTGTCGTTCCTGATACGCGATGTCGGTCCAGGCGTAACTGAAACCTGGCGGCAGGTTCTCGGCGGCGAGCCGCTCAATCGTATCGAGCGATTCGCCGGTGCTGTATCCCGGAACGGTATCTCCATTGATGTCGGCAGCGGGGTAAAGATTGAATCGGACGAGCCGGTCTGGCCCGACGGTTCGTTCAATCTCGACCAGCGACCCCAGCGCGATACTCGTCCCCCGGGCGCTCCGCGTTCGCAGCCTCAGAATATCAGTCGGCTCGTCCCGGAATTCCGGTTCTGCCTGGGCAGTCACCCGGTACGTCCGGCCGAGGATATTGAAATCGTTGACGTAAACCGACCCAAGATAAACCTGCAATGCCTGAAAGACGTTACTGACCGGAATGTCGAGCATTTCCGCTTTGGTCCGGTCGACGTCGACATGAATCTGCGGCACGTTCACACGGAAGTTCGAGAACACCTGCGCCAGACCAGGCTGCTGGTTCGCCTTGCTAATCATCAACTCCGTGACCTGATTCAGAGCCTCGGTCCCGGCTCCGCTCTGGTCCTGAATGTAGAGCTTGTACCCACCGCCACGTCCAATCCCGCGCACGGGGGGAGGAGGAATGATGAATATCTGCGCTTCGTTGATCGAAGAGACCTCAGTTCGCAGGTCACTGACGATCGCGTTGATGTCTCGGCCTCGTTTGGCTCTCTCCTTGGCATCTTCAAGCGGCAGAAAGCTCACGGCCGCGTTCGGCGAGATCGTAAAGGTCGATCCCGACAATCCCGCGATGCCCACAGAGTGGGCGACGCCGTCGATGTTTCCGCCCATTTCGGCCACCCGACGAGTGACGGCATCGGTCCGCGACAGGGCTGCTCCATCGGGCAGGCGAATACTGACAATCAGGTATCCCTGATCCTGCGGCGGAATAAAGCCTGAAGGGACGAGTCCGAAACTGTACCACGTCGCACCGAGCAGGCCGACATACAGAATGAGCGAGACGGCAGAAACACGCACGAGCCGAGAGATGATGCCAGCGTAGATATTGCTGGTCACATCGAAGGTTCGATTGAACAACCGGAAGAACCAGCCGAAGACGACATCGACGAATTTGCCGAGTGCGTTTCGTTCGGCGTTCTTAGGTTTCAGCAGCAGGGCACACAGAGCCGGGCTGAGTGTCAGCGAGACGAACGTCGAGAGAGCGGTCGAGATGGAAATCGTCATGGCAAACTGACGATAGAACTGCCCGCTGATACTCGGCACGAACATCGTCGGGACGAACACGGCGATCAGCACGAGGGTGGTTGCGATGAGGGCCGACCCGACTTCGTCCATCGCTTTATGCGTGGCTTCGCGAGGGGACAATCCCTGTGCGATGAGTCGTTCGACATTCTCTACGACCACGATCGCGTCGTCCACCACAATCCCGATCGCCAGAACAAGGCCGAACAATGAGAGGGTATTGAGGGAAACTCCGAGAACCTGCATCACGGCGAACGTTCCAATCAGCGAAATCGGAATCGCGATGACCGGAATAATGGTTGGACGCCAGCCATGCAGGAAAATGAAAACGGTCAGCACCACAAGAGCGGTAGTGATGTAAAGTGTGTTGAACACTTCGGAGATCGACTCTTCGACATAGTCGGTCGGGTTGTAGGCGATCTCGTACTCAAGTCCCTTGGGGAAGTTCGGACTCAGCCCCGCCATGGTTTCTTTGACTTCGGCGGCGGTATCGACGGCATTGGTGCCGGGACGCTGATAGATCAACACCGCCACGGCTGGTTTGCCGTCGAGATAGCTGAGACGGGAATAGTCCTGAGCTCCCAGTTCGAGGCGTGCGACATCGCTGAGCCGTGTCACACGTCCGTCTTCGCCCCGCTTGACGATAATCTTCTCGAACTCGTCAGTTCCCTTCAGGCGACCTTTTGTCTTCACATTCAGCTGGAACGCACCGGTATCATCGATCGGCGGCTGCCCAATGACTCCTGCTGCCACCTGAACGTTCTGTCCGCGGATAGCCTCGACAATATCTCCAACCGTCAGGTCGATATGCGTCATCTTCTCGATGTCGAGCCAGACACGCATCGCGTATTCGTTGCCGCCAGCGATTCGGATGTCGCCGACACCGTCGAGTCGCATCAATGCATCACGAATGCGGAGAAAAGCGAAGTTACTGATATAGAGCTGATCGCGGCTGTTGTCGGGCGACGTGAGATGAACCACCATCAGCATGTCGGGGATCTGTTTCTGTGTCGTTACGCCGATCTGACGGACAACATCAGGCAGCCGGGATTCGGCGATGGCGACGCGGTTCTGCACAAGAACCTGGGCGTCATCCAGATCGGTCCCAAGCTTAAACGTAACGGTCAGCTGCATCGTGCCGTCACTGCTGGACGACGACTCCATATACAGCATGTCGTCGACGCCGTTCATCTCCTGCTCGATTGGCGTGGCGACCGTATCGGCGATCACCTGCGGGGTCGCGCCGGGATAACTGGCGCGAACGACGACCGTTGGCGGAGCCACACTGGGATACTGGGAAACAGGCAGAAGAAAATACGTGATGCCACCGACCAGCACGACGATGAACGAAAGCACGGACGCGAAGATCGGACGTTCGATAAAGAAATGGGGAAACTTCATTAATTGCCCCCCTCTTTGTCAGCGGTTAGATTCCGGCCTGTTCTGGTGAACTCCGGGAGAGGATCGGGATTCGGCGAGATCCACTGGTCCGGAGGAAGTGGTTCGTACGTATCTGGCAGACCGTCTTCGTCGGATTCGATTGTGCTTTCTCGCGTCACCACCTGCATTTCCGGTCGTGCCTGAAGCAGCCCTTCCGTGATCAGGATTTCGCTTCCGGCCAGTCCTTCGCGAACGACACGCAACCCATCGACAATCGGGCCGACTTTGATCGTTCGCTGTTCTACGATCCCCTCCTCATTCACGAGATACACGAACTGCGTCGACTGATCGGTGCCGATCGCCGAGTCGGGTATGAGGATCGCCTGATACGGTGCGCTCCCTGGAATTCGAATGCGGGCGAACATGCCGGGAATCAGAACCTGATCGTCGTTCGGGAATACACAGCGGGCCCGCATGCTGGCGGTGTTGGCATCGAAGCGGTTGTCGACGAAATCCATATGCCCCAGATGCGGGAACCCGTCTTCATCGACCAGAGCCAGAAAGACAGGGTTTTTGGCGACTCGAGAACTTTCCCGCGCCCCCGACTGAGCCAGTCGAGTGTATTTCAGCACTTCCTGTTCAGTGGCGTCGAAGTAGCAGTAGATGGGAGCAACCGATGTGATCGTCGTCAGCAGCGTCGAAGAGGCGCTGCCACCGCTGACGAGGTTTCCCTCGGTGACCATCTGACGACTGATGCGACCGGAGACCGGAGCATAGATTCTGGTGTATTCCAGATTGAGTTCGGCCGCTTCGACACGGGCTTTCGCCGATTCAATTCCGGCTTTGGCTGTTTCGATGGTCGCTTCGGCTGAACTGATACCGGCGTTCGAGGCGCTCACGTCTGCTTCCGCGGTCAGATACTCGGCTTCATACTGATCAAGTTCATCCTGGGTTGCCGCGTTCTGATCTCGGAGTTTGCGGACACGCTGAACCTGCGTTTCAACCAGTTGCCGCTGCGCTTCGGACTGCTTGAGTCGAGCTTTCGCGTCTTCGAGTGTCGCTCGTGCCTGTGCCAGCTGCGATTCGGCCTGCGTGAGATCCGATCGTGCCCCATTCAATTCGGCTTGAAACGGTCTTGGGTCGATCACGAACAGCAGGTCGTTCTTCTCGATCATCTGACCTTCATCGAAGTGGATCGACTGCAGATAGCCGCTGACCCGAGAGCGGATCTCGACATAGTCAATCGCTTCCAGCCGACCCGTGTACTCATCCCATTCGACGATCTGTTTGCGGATCGGCGTGGCCACGGTCACTTCCGGTGGCGGTTGCTGTGGTGGCGGTCCCTGAGTTCCTCCGCAGCCGGCAGACGCAAGCAGTGTCACTCCCGCGACAGCCAGAAGGAGAGAGAGGCGAAATGGCGAATCAATGTGGCAGGACTTCAAAGCAGCTTCTCCCTCTGTACAGATTCAGGACTCGTCACTCCGGTGGCCGAAGAGGAGCCATGTGTCGATGAGGTATGAAATTGGGGCGGGCAAACGGCGGGATACTTCACATGACAACTATTCTTGTGAAGTCTATGGTTGCGACGAGAGATTGGCAACGCGGGTTCGCGCAGAAACCGAAAGAACGGCTGACTTGGCCGGTTATTCCGGTCGTCGGGCAAAAAAGAAAACGGCCGTTCACCAGCGAGGCGGAACGGCCGTTATTTACACCCAGTAGGATTCGAACCTACAACCTTCGGTTCCGAAGACCGATGCTCTATCCAATTGAGCTATGGGTGCCTGAGTCGGAATTGTAAAGTCCTCCGGGGCAGATTGCCAGTCTGCTTGTCCTGGACCGGTCAGGATTCGTCAGCTGCTTCCGGAGAGGTCCGGTCTGGTAGAATGTTCGGAAAATCTGCGTTACGGGAATCGCGGGTGTCGTCTGTTCGGAGGTGCGAAAATGAACGTCTGGTCGGCTCTGAAGATCTGGTCTCTGACTCTTGCGCTTCTTCATGTTCCGGGGGTTGGACTGGCCGACGAGGAACAGCAGCCAGAACAGAAAACGTTTGAAGGAACCTGGCGGAACCAGAAGTACAACTCGTCCGGGCCACTGAAATGTGTTGCCCGGCCTGGCGAAGACGGACGGGTGATTGCAACCTTTTCCGGTTTGTTTATGGGGGACCCCTTCTCTTACGAGGTCGAATTCCAGGCGAAGCCGGGCCGGGGGCAGGTGGATCTTGCCGGCGAAGCGACTGTCAGTGGCCACATCTATCAGTGGAAGGGCTACCTCAAAGGCGGTCAGCTTTTCGGTCGCTACACGGGAACGAATGGCTACAACGGAGACTTCGCCCTTCGACAGACCGCCGCAGAGGACGAGGCGCGGTAGTTGCTCTGATTGAATGGAACTGCTCAGAGCGTTTTCAGATACTCCAGCACGGCTCGCTTCTCGTCTGTCGACAGCGCATCCGGATAGTCGTGACCAGCGTTACTCTTCCCACGTTGAGAGGCATCGAAGTAGCGGCGTCTCTCGGCCCGATGCGTGACATCGCGGGGAATCTCGGTGTGAACCGTGATCTCGAGTCCGATCGCTTCCTCGTTGTAATCCGATGAGGCCCGCTTCCATATTCCGGGACGTTCGACGAGATTCAGCACGCCGGCCAGAGTTGGCACACTCCCGTTGTGGAAGTACGGTGCGGACGCCCAGACGCCATCGAGCGGTGGAGCGACATATCCTCCGGGATCGGTCAGAATCTCGCGTTCTCCATAGTGAGACAGCCAGCTCTTGCCGTAATTCTCGCGGTGGGCAGAAGTCAGGGCCTGGTAGCGAACTGGATCGGTACCGATCTCGTCGAGCGGGATGATCTTCTGCGGATAGGTTTCGTTCTCCCCATACGTGCCGTGGCAGTTGCTGCAGTTCTTTTCGAAGATCACTCTCCCCTGCCCGGCCAACTGCTGATCGACTTCAAACGGATACTGCGGAGGTTCGACCGATTCCAGATAGGCGTAGATGTCCTTGAAGTCGCTCTCCCATTCGTCGAGCTGCGCCCGGCCGTTTTCTCGAATGAGAACGAAGGGCATCAACGCGCGATGGTCCTTCTCGACAAAGCCGTCGATGTACAGGTGGCTCCGCTTGCTGAAGTGCCACCACGGCGGCGCATCCATGTCGTGATGCACGAGTTGAGGGGGAGCCCGGAAGGCGGCGACATTCATGTCGTGATCACGATAATGTTCCAGGGCGACGCCAAACATTACGGCGTTTGTCGTACCGACGGTTCCGCCCATTGGAAAGAACATGGCACTGAGGTCCCGTGGGGACAGGGGAACAGAACGGCTTAGTTTAGTCGTTCGGATATCGTCGGTTAATGTCTGCAGTGCATAGGACGAGTTCGGCAGACCGGGAATCGTCTGCCCGGCGACGGAACCGCCGTGGCACGCAAAGCAGTTCATGTAGAAGTTGCCGTCGTCCGTTACCGCATACTGCAATGGTTTGCCGGAGTCGCCGTCTGGACGGGGCGTCACACCGTAATAATCGAAGATCATCCTGCGGCGAGCAGCCGAATCGAGCCTGGAGGCCTGCTCGCGTTCTTTTTCCGGCCAGCTTTGCCAAAGTTCGGAGAACGTCTGCTCATCGAAATCGGGAATGAGATAAGGCTTGTTGAGGATGAACCAGTAGCCCCGCTCCGCCGCTGTCAGCCCGGCTGGTGGTTCTGCGGCGTGCACTGTTGCGGTGAACAGTCCGAATAGAACCATCAGTATGCCAGTCGTCTTCATCGTTCCCGTCTCTTTATGGGGCCCGCTTCTTGAGTTTTCGTTGCAGCGTTCGACGCGGAATCCCCAACTGTCGAGCCGCTTCTGAAATGTTTTCTCCACAATCGGCCAGAACCCGTTGGATGTGTTCCCACTCGGTCTCGGCGAGTGTTTGAGGCTTGTATTGAATCTCGACAGACCGATTGCGGCGGTCGGGAACCGTGTGGAAGGCCGAGAGAATCTGGTCGGCGTCGGCCGGTTTGGTGACGTAATTCCAGGCGCCAGCCCGCATTGCTTCAACAGCGGTGGTGATACTGCCGTAGCCGGTCAGCATCACGCATTTCGTTTCTGGCGAGAGTCGGGCCATGGTTTCGAGCAGCTCCAGCCCCGAACGTCCCGGCATATTGAGGTCGATCAGAGCGTAGCCGGGCGTTTCCCGATTCAGACAGAGGATCGCTTCGTCGTAATCGGCCGCACCGACGGTCCGATAACCGCGAGCCTGCATGGCGCGGGAAATCCGCGATCTCAACATCTCGTCGTCGTCGACGATGAGAAACAGTTCCCCATGTCCTTCGTTCACAGTTGTTTCTCCGGCTTCAAGGCTGTCTTGTCAGTCATCCTGTCCGGACGGGTACGCCAGCTGTTCAGGTTCAGAGTGCCCGCTTGGCCCGACCGGCCACTTGCCGCAGCCGTTATGGTCTACGTCATTATTGTCGCAGACGCTCAGGAACCATCTCCCCGATCGGAAAAGATTATGTGATATCTAGGGTGTTGATGCATGATACTCAGGGTGTTCCTGGCTGTCACCCGGTAGACAGGCTTGAGTGAGCGCGGTCAACCGGTCGAAATTGATCAGGGATTCGCAGAACATTGGGGAATCGGTCGTTTTTGACCGACTTCGGCGATATGATGAGACGAGAAAAATCGCGTGAAGTGATCAGGACCGACGATGCCATCCGACGTGGGATCGTCCCCGCAGTCCAGCGCAGGGCTGACACTTCCGAATCTTTGACGGGTTGCTCGGTGGAAACGATGGTTTCAATCGCTGCCGAGGCCGGTCAAACTGCAACTACGAATGACTCCCGTGTTTGTTGAATGCGGGCTTTAGGACCCGGAGGAGTTTCAGTTGAGCACTATTCCTCAGAACATCGATCTGGGAAAGCAGCCGTCAGAGTCGCAGGATTCTCCGGCCGAACGTGCTGGTGGACGTCCGCGAAAACGGAAACGGAAAAGTACCAGTCACCTCAAGATTGTGCCGGAAACCCTCGAACTGCGGGAAGAGATTAAAGCCGCAGCCGAAGAGTTCGTACGGACCGTGGCTAAGGATCGCCCGTTCAGTAAGGACGAGCTTGAGAAACTCGGGCGAGACTTCCTGGAGCGGAACGAGTGGCCCGAGAAATATCTCGGCTTCGCGATGGTCCTTCTCGGCAACTTCTTCTGGAAGCAGCAGTTGCTGGCCATTCCGTTTGAACGGCGGATGTTGTTGCTGCCCCACTGCCTGAAGCATGCTGAAGGCTGTCCGGCTGATTACGACGAGTTCGGCCTCGACTGCGAAACGTGCGGAGCCTGCTCAATCGCGGACTACAAGGTGAAGGCTGAACAGCTCGGGTACAAGGTGCTAGTGGCGGAAGGCTCGCCGATTGTTCTCAAGATCATCGTCGAAGGCTATGTCGACGGGATCGTCGGCGTTGCCTGTCTGAATGTGCTGGAAAAGGCCATCGACAAGATCCTGCTCGCCGGGGTTCCGTCGTACGCAATTCCGCTCCACTCCGGCGACTGCAAGAACACTTCGCTGGATGAGCCTTGGGTCTGGGATGTCCTCGACAAATACGAGCCGCTCCCGGAACAGCGGACGGCAAGCTACGTCCCGCTGATGCGACAGGCCAAGATGCTGTTCGATCAGCCGCACTTCGACGAACTCGTTCCGCCGACGCGTACGGGCGATCCCAAGCAGGAAGAAAGCTTCCTGGCTAAGACCGAAAAGATCTCCCGCGACTGGCTGGCTAATGGCGGCAAACGATTCCGGCCGTTCATCACGCTTGCCGCCTGGGACGCCGCTAAGGGAGGAGATCTCACGCTGGCCGACCCGGGAGCCAGCGAGCCTCTCGACATTCCCGCTGCGGTCAAGAAAGCTGCCATCGCCATCGAGGCGTTCCACAAGGCTTCGCTCGTCCACGACGACATTCAGGATGATGACCAGTACCGATACGGCGAAGAAACGCTGCACCTGCGTCACGGCATCGGTCAGGCGATCAACTTCGGTGACTATCTGATCGGCGACGGTTACCGTCTCCTGGCTCAGTGTGTCGTTCCCGAGGACCCCACTGCTGTGGCCGACATCGTTCAGAAGATGTCATATGCCCATATTAAGCTGTGTGAAGGTCAAGGGGCGGAGATGAGCTGGACCGCTGCTCCATCACTGGATCTCAGTCCAGTCGACGCCATGCAGATTTATGCCCTGAAGACATCGCCAGCGTTTGAGGCGGCTCTGTATTCAGGACTGCGTTTGGCGGGAGACGTCACCGAATACGATGCCATGGTTTCGGCCTTCTGTCGGCACGTGGGGGTCGGTTTCCAGATCCTGAACGACCTGAAAGACTGGCGCGGCGACGTGCGAAACAAGGTCATTACCGGTCAGGATGCGATGGCCCTGCGTCCAACGCTGCTGCTGGCCCTGGCGATTCGTGGAGCCAATGCCGATCAGCGAGCTGTCCTCGAGTCGATCATGCAGGGGAACGACGAGAGTCCACTGCAGCGTATGGAGCGATTGAAACAGGTCTTCGAGCAAACCGACGTCTTCACGCAGGCCGATGCGCTGGTCGAGAAATCTCGGGAACGAGCCGAAGCTCTGGCCGATGACGTGGAACCGGAATCACTCCGTCGATTCCTCTACTTCCTCGTCGATACCGTCCTGGCTCCGGAAGACGAACCGACGCCTCTGGAACAGCAAAACATGCTGGTCGATCTGTCGGTTTCGAGCGACTCCTGATCGCAGACTTTGCGGGCGATGTGAATAACGGGAAGGCCGTTTAGCTGTGGAATGGAATGCGACGCTCGCACTCGGGGCTTTTCTTGTCTTGTTCGGATCGGTTTACGTCTTTCGGCATCGTCGGGCAATCGCGGATTTCGGGCAGGACAAGGACTTCGACGCCAAACAGCGCGACTTTCTGGTCGCGCAACACCGACGTCGCCTGTTGACGTCTGGACTGCTGATCTTCACGGGACCATTGATCCCGGCTCTCTACTATGCGATGGATCCGCTTCGCAACGTGGCCTTGTTCACGTTTCTGCTGCTGACGCTTCTGGTCCTGCTGACTGCAATCGCCCTGCTGGCAGTCGGGGACATGATGTCGAATCGTTTTCTCAGGTCCGACCTCAATATCAAGCGTGCGGAAACCGAGCTGAAACGGCGAATGCTCGAACAGGAACTGGCGAAGCATCAGGAGCTTAAGCAGGCCTGGTTGAATGAGAATTCCCGCGCGAACGGGAAACCCTTGAGCGACTGATCAGGCTTCGGCTTCCGAATGCCAGTCAGCTGTGAAGTGGGTGCCATTGCTGACTTGCCCAGCAGTGCTGAAGAGCCCGCTTGCTACATGATCTTCAGACTGGCGAGCGAGGCGACCGCAGCCAGAGCCGCACAAATCCAGAAACGCAGGACCACTTTGACTTCGTGGTGGCCTGAGAGCACGAAATGGTTATGCAGCGGACTGCAGCGGAGAATCCGGCGGCCTGTCATTCGATACGTCGAGATCTGGATCATCACCGAGAGCGTTTCAAGGACGAAGACCCCTGCGACGAGAATGAACAGAATCTCCTGGCGGGCCACGACAGCGGAGAGTCCGAGAAGAGCTCCCGTCGGCAGCGAGCCGGTGTCGCCCATGAAGACGGCTGCCGGGTAGGAGTTGTACCAGAGGAAGCCGAGCATCGCCCCAACCAGGGCTCCGACTACGACGGCCATCTCCCCTGCTCTGGGCATGTAAGGAATCGCCAGGTATTCCGCCAGAACTTTGTGGCCTGCCAGATAACAGAAGGCGATCATCGCCCCGCCGGCGAAAATCGTGCAGCCTCCGGCCAGCCCGTCCAGACCATCGGTCAGATTCACACTGTTGGACGTGCTTACAAGTACCAGAGCGGTCCAGACAATGAAGCCGATTCCAATCGGAATCATCCATCCTCCGATGGGCGAAATGATCGGCGTACCGAGCGGCAGCTGGGACTGATGATGATAGAGCGTCGCTCCGGCCATGAGCGCGAGAATCCACTGGAAGATGAACTTCGTTCGCGCCGAGAGACCGTGCGTTTTGGTGCTGAGTTTGGTCCAGTCGTCGAATGCTCCCAGCATCGCGAAGCTGAGAATCACGAAGATGCTGAGCTGCACGTAGTGGTTGGACAGATTGCCCCAAATGGCCACTGAAAACAACGTCG
Organism: Planctomycetaceae bacterium; assembly: GCA_017795105.1. Taxonomy (GTDB): domain Bacteria; phylum Planctomycetota; class Planctomycetia; order Planctomycetales; family Planctomycetaceae; genus Rubinisphaera. Next base: position 440,560 of record CP051247.1, on the reverse strand, counting down.
CCGCGACGACGAACAGCCCGCCCATGGTCGGGGTTTCATTCTTCCCGGCATGCAGGCGATCGAGCTCGCTGGAAGCGCTCGAAACCCGTTCGCGAAAACGGCTCTTAAGCCAGCGGATAGCCACCGGGCCCAGCAAAACCGCCAGAAGAAACGAGGTGAGAGCGGCCAGGGCAATGCGGAAGGTCGTGTAGATGCGCGACGTTCCGGTGGTGTGGCTTTCCACCTGCTGAAAGAACGGCAGCACGTGCTGCAATAACCAGACGACCATATCTCTTCCCTGAGCCCATGTGCATCACGTACTGCGATGCCCCCGTCGAAGAATAGCGAAACGGCCGCCCGATCGCCAAGCTCGACTTTCAGCAGCCGTTAGAGCGGATCGCTCTCCCGTATGTCCGCGAATGAGCGTTGATTGGCCTGAAACGCTGTATCTTTCGCGGACGGAACGGTTACACCTTAAAGTAAACTGCTCTAATGAGGCTGTTGCTGCTTCATCCGCGGCAGATCCTCAATGAGTCTCGCCATCGCGGTTTCGGCGTCGACCGGCGGCGTGAATCCAAAGTCCCGCCTGGCCTTCTCGATGGAATACGTGTGCGACTGGCTCAACTGCAGGGCAACAAATCGCGTCATCGGAGGTTCCGACTTCTTGCGAAGCAGCCGATAGATCGTTTCCAGCGTGGCTCCAAGTCGATAGGCGGCGGGAGCCGAGATTCCCTTTGTGATCGGATCGATTCCCGCCAGCTTGAGTGTTTCGTTGACCCAGTCCCAGAGATTGACCGGCCCGGGATCGTTGATGAAATACGCCTGCCCCGCTATCGGCGAGTCGAGGGACAGCTTTTCCGCGGCCTGCCAGTGAGCGGCGGCTGCGTTCTCGACGAATGTCATTGAGATCATGTTCGAGCCATCGCCGACGCGACGGAGCCGGCCTGACTGGGCCCGTTGCAGCAGTCGAGGGACGAGATGCTGGTCGCGAGGCCCCCAGACCAGATGGGGCCTCAGCGAACAGGTCGCCACCCCGGCTTCGCCGTTGGCGAGAAGAACTTCCCGTTCGGCAAGGGCCTTCGTGTGCGGGTAAGGACAGAGGTAGTGTTCGGGATACGGCAACGATTCATCGGCATCGAGATGCGGCTGCCCGTCGAAAATCACGCTGGGAGAACTGGTGTAAATCAGTTTGGAGACGCCGTGATTCTGACATGCGTGCAGGACAATTCGAGTCCCCTGCGTGTTGATCGAGTAATACGTTTCCCATGATCCCCACACGCCCGGAATCGCGGCGACATGATAGACCGTCGAACAGCCTTCACAGGCCTTATTGACTGCCTCGGCATCGCGAACATCACCCCGGTGCACATCGACGCCGAGCCGGGTCAACTCAGGATACTCGCCCCGCGCGAGGACGCGAACCGTCTCGCCCCGTTCAATCAGCTGTTCGACGAGATACCGGCCGAGGAATCCACCGCCTCCGGTAACGAGCACACTCATCGGTCCACTCCCGTAGTCTCGCCGGCGGTCAACAGTTTCTGGGATGTTGCCCAGACGGCGAGTTCTTCCCGATGGATCTTCACGTTATGCCGCCGGTCGACAGGCAGCGAACGATGAAACAGAAACTTCGTGATCGACTCGGTCAACGGATTCGCCCGGCCCTGTTCTCGGAGTTCCTGCAGCATACGCTGCCGATCAGCCGCGCTGTTTGGGAACCGACCAGATTCCGGTTCCGCAATCAGCACCGGTTCCTGTTGGCCAGCCGCTCCGATGCCGACGAGAGCCGAGCGATAGATGCCGGCGTGCTGGTTAAAAATCGGTTCGCAACAGACCGGATACATGGGGCCTGCCGCCGTTGTAACAATGTGAGCTTTCCGTCCGCAGAACCACAGCCGGCCTTCATCATCGAAGTAGCCCATGTCGCCCATCCGATGCCAGAAGCGGTCGCCATCTGCAATCTTGGCCTGCGCGGTTGCCTCCGGACGTTCGAAATATTCACGGGTCGCGGAGGGACTGGAAACGATGATCTCTCCAATGGTTCCGGCTGCACAACGGACCGCGTCCGCGAAGTTCGCGATCGGTCCGGGCTGCGGTTCAATCACGGCGACATTCACTTGAGGGAATGGAGTCCCCACACAGGTACCACGGCCCTGTGCCGTGAGAGCGGCTGTTTCATCGAGCACCTGACTGGCCGAGATCGAACAGACCGGCAGTGCTTCCGTCGCTCCGTAAGGCGTGAACATCTCCGCGTCGGGTTCCGCACACGACTGCGTCATTTTCTGTAGAACGTGCACCGGAACTGGCGCGCCGGCGGAGAGCATTCGCTTCAGGCTGGGAAGCTGAATGTTCTTCTCAACACAGTACCGACCGACCCGATTCCAGAGAGCGGGCGAGCCGTAGGCCTGGGTGATGCCCTGATTTTCGATCGCTTCGATAATTCGCAGCGGGTTCACCTCAGCCGGGCGGGTTGGATCCATATCCGGAATGACAGTCGTAACTCCCATCGCGAGATTGAACAGCGCAAACAGCGGGAAGCCGGGCAGATCGATTTCCCCGGGCTGGATCTGATACTGCTGCTGCAGGAGATCGACCTGGGCGTCGAACATGCCATGCTCGTAAACGACTCCCTTGGGGGGGCCTGTGCTGCCACTGGTGAAAATGATGGCTGCTCGATCGGTTGCTTTGGTCTCGACCGGCTGAAAGCGATTCCGCCCCTGCTTCATCAACTCTAGATACGGAATGCCGCCCCACTCCCGCTTCGTGCCCGCCGAAACGTTGAAGCGGGCCTTGGGGTAACGACCCCGGCGTAGCTTGCGGATCGCGTGAATGATCGGCAACGCGATGAAGCCGTCTGGCTCGATTTCATCGAGGCAGTCGAAAATGCGCTTTCGTCCCATGCCCGGATCAATCAGGACGACCGTTGCTCCGGTTTTGAAGACGGCGAATGTCAACGCGATGAATTCGATCCCCGGCCGGACCATGAGCACCAGTTTGTGCTCGGGCGTAACACCGAGTTGTTGCAGGCCGGCTGCCAGATCGGAGGTTTCCTGATCGAGCTGAGCGAACGTGAGATGAGTATATGCCACGCGTCCGCGACGATCGCGACTCTCGGGGAAGACCACGCACCGTTGATGCGGCCACATCCCGGCGGCTGTGCGGAGGCGGTCAGCAATGTTGCAGAGTCGGTCGTTCATCAGGTGTGTGTCGGAGTTCGGAATCGATCAGGAAGCGACGAGAATCTCTGCCCGCTGGCCGGCCGTCGCATCGCCCAGATGGCGGACGAATGTTGTCGGATCGGTGTCGGCTGCGGAGGTAAGAAAACCGATGGAAAGCAAATGCCGGAAAAGGACGCGTGCGAAGACCGGCTGGTAGGTCACGGCTTCGTCGAAGGCGACCAGCGCTTCGGCAGCTGGTTCCTTGAGCAGCAGAAGGGTGCCCCGCTTCATACCGATACCGATTGGGCCGGTGACGTCGCCGCAGCAGACAATAGTGCCGGCCAGCATGAGATCAGCCAGATGCTCCCCCGCTCCGCCACCAATAACCACCGTGCCCCGTCGCATGCGGGAGCCGCAATAGCGGCCCGCATTACCGCGAACGCAAATCTCGCCGCCCGTCATTCCCCGGGTTGAGCCCGGCATCTCTGAGCCGAGATAGTCGCCTGCGTTTCCTTCGACGAGAATCCGCCCACCGCTCATCCCGCGGCCCAGGGCGTCGCCGACACCGCCTGTTACCCGGATCGTCCCGTCGGCCATTGCTTCACCGACACAGTCGCCAGCCGAACCAGCGAGATAAAGGTCCCCGCTCTGCCAGTTGCGACCGAGACCATGAAGGCTGCGCAAGTCGCCTTCGAACGTCACTCGAATGGACTCAGTTTCCTCAGCTCCTGTGGAGACCTCGAAAACCTGGTCGAGCGACAGTGTCTTTCGTCCACTGCGAATCTTGCAGGAGCGGATTTCGTCCAGCTGACCTTCCGCCAGGAGCGAGCTCAGTTCTGCGGGCAACTCACAGGCGTGAGTGAAGTCAGTTCGCCGGGTTAGCTGGATCGAACGGGGCATGCGGAAATGTGTTTATAAATGACAACGAGTTCTAAACAGCCGGTGGGGACAAATCGCGACATTGCTTCGCGGATGTTGACCAGACGCCACATCGAAAATCGCTCGGCGTCGTCTGGTGATCTGCGTTAACCGCGGCGGAAGCGTAGCCTGAGAAAAGAGTTACGACTCTGCCGAAAAGCTTTTTCCAGTTGCGATCTCTTTCGCCGTCCATCGGCGTGAAACCTGCTTCGGATTGTGACAAGATCGATCCGAAGTTCCTACCTTTCCGAGGTGCAGATGTTTCAAGTCTTCGAAATCAACTCCATCGCCGAACTGCAGCCGTATCGTCTGGTGTGGCAGGAATTGTGGATGAGAGGACGCCAGCAGCGTTTTCAGATGACGCTGGACTGGCTCGAAGCCTACTGGCGGTCCGGTTCCGACGATCGCGAGCTGAAAGTGCTTTTCGCCGTGCTCGGTAACAAGGTCATCGGCATTCTTCCGCTGGTCGTTAAAGAGTCCGAGACACGACTCGGGACGGTTCGAGTGTTGACATACCCGCTGGATAATCTTGGCAACTGGTACGGGCCGATTGGCCCCAACTCAGCTGCCACGCTCGCGGCTTCTTTGCGATATCTCTCGAATAACAAGAACGGCTGGGACCTGCTCGACCTTCCTTACATCGACCGGGATCGCGTCGATCTGGCTCGTACCGCGACCTCGATGCGGAACATCGGTTGGAAACCCGTCGAGCGGGCCTGGAGTCAGATTGCCGGGATCGAGTTCGATGGAACATGGGACGAATTCCTCGGACGGAAACGCTCCGAAGTTCGCGAAGCGATTGAAGCAGCCGAGGCCGATTGTCGAAATCGGGGCGTGCTGCGATTCGAGCACAGCCGGTCCGATGCGGACGATCCCTCCTCGCAGGAGAATACGGAGCGTCTTCTGCAACGCTGTCTCAAGCTGGCGGATGACGATTCACGGGATGTTCTGCATGCGACCTCGCTGCAGGCTGCAGAGCGGGACTGCCTCGATGTTGGCGTGCTGACACTCGATGGCCAGCCGATCGCCGGAGCTGTCAGCTTCGTGCATCGGGATGGACTCGAAGTCGTCAGTCTGTTTGCGGAAGACATTGCGGGTGTTCCTCGTCATTCCCTGCTCTCGGTCCTGATGCAGCATCTGCTGAAGGCCTCATGCAAGTTCGGAGACGACGCCGTCGAGATCCGCACCGACGATCGCGATGTGGCTCGAGCGACAAAATTGTGGTCGAATCATCAGCTGCAGAGTTACCGCTACACGACCTGCCCGCTGTCGCATGTGCGAGCCGCGTTGCTGGTGAACTATCACGCGGTCCGTGCACCGCGGTTGAAGTTCACGCCTCAGCGCCGACCGACCACGGCTTTGCGACCCAGGCCGAAGAGCGAGGCACCTTCTCCAGAGCGGTCCGCTGTTTCGACCGCACCTGGTCTGCGAATCTACCGCTGACTGCCGTTTCGCCTCTACTCGCGGACTTGGCGCAATCTCGTGATTTTCGCGAGATTCACCTGACGGCTGGTATCGGGATTGCTATCCTTCCTGCTGCGAGGGTGGATCCACCGTAGACGATCCGCTCGCAGAGGAACCCGAATAAGGAAAAGTCAGGTCAGGAGTTATCAGGTATGATCAAATCTTTCGCTATGAGAGCTTTTGCGGTTTTTGCTTGTGCAGCAGCATTTTGCGTGGCTCCCGCCGTCGGACAGGCAGCCGATCCTCAGGCTCCCGAGCAGTTTTTCGTGAAGCTGGAAACCTCGGTTGGTGACGTCGTTGTTGAAGTCAATCGCTCCTGGGCGCCCATTGGAGCTGACCATTTTTACAAAGCTGTGAAGGAAGGTTTTTACAACGACGCCCGTTTCTTCCGCGTTGTACCGGAATTCATCGTCCAGTTCGGAATCAGTGGCGATCCGGAAACTCAGGCCAAATGGGATAAGGACGTTCTGAAGGACGATCCCGTAAAGCAGAAGAACGTTCGCGGCACGCTGACCTACGCCACGGCTGGTCCGAACACCCGCACCACGCAGCTGTTCATCAACCTGGGTGAGAACACCTTCCTTGACGGACAGGGATTCTCGCCATTCGGTCGTGTCGTTTCCGGTATGGAAAATGTCGACAAGATCAACGCTGAGTACGGTGAAAAGCCACGTCAGGATTACATCGAGCAGCTCGGAAACCGGTACCTTAACGAGTACTTCCCGAAGCTCGACTACGTCAAGAAGGCTTCGATCGTCGAACGCTAGAGCAGTTTACTTGAAGGTGTAACCGTTCCGTCCGCGAACGATACAGCGTGACATGCCAATCAACGCTCATTCGCGGACACACGGTAGAGCGATTCGCTCAAAGCCGACTTGAGTGAAACACCGAAACGGGAGAATGTCTTCGAGATATTCTCCCGTTTTTTTCTTAACCTGAGGCAGCGTTTCGACTTGTTGAGCGCGACCGATGGGAATCGTTCGCTGCGGGCAAATTTTCCTCTTGCAGCGATCGCAAAATTCTGAGATTTTCCGATCTCGCCGGGGGCAATTGCCGATCAATACCCTCAGCGAAATCTTATGAATTCCCGTATCGCTCCCCAGATTCCGTCGGAGGTGCCAACCCTTTAGCGAGGGTCCGAATCATTCATGAGTGAGTGCTGGACACTACTCGATTCGCACCCTTCTCGCAGCGACTCCACCGTCGCAAATCGGGAGGTTACGGTTATTCGCCTCGTTAACACCTCGGTGTACGAGGCTTTTTTTATGCGCGTGTCGTAAGTCCCTTGTCGGAGTCACGTTGACCTCGGTCATATGAGAGGAATAGACTTCCAGCGGAGCCCACGCTGATTTTTCCGTAGGCTCCGATGACAAATCTTTCCGGCGTTCGCATGTATTCCCATCAGCTGCATCACGATCGATTCTGGACGTCCCCGGTGGCGTTCGTGGGATCGCTGTGTGTGCATGCTCTGCTGGCTTGGTTGATCATCACGAACCTCAACAGCTGCGGGAAGAAGGGCGATTTCGGTTCGGCCGAAGTCTACCGCGAAGTCGGGATTCGCTACGAAACGCCGCCCGCAGAGGCTCCGCAGGAAGAGCCGACTCCCGAATCGGAAGTCACTGCTCCCGAACTTCCCGCATTGCCGGAGCTTCCGGAATCGATGGCGGAAGCTCCGTTGACTGAGCTGCCGGACTTGAGTCCGCAGAGCTTGATTGGCCCCGGTCCCTCGCAGAGTGCGATGCCAAAGACCGAGACATCCCAGGCGATCGCCGAAGCGATCCCGGCTGCTGCTCCCGAAGCGACGGCGGGAATTCCGAGTACGACGAAGTTCTTCGAGATCGCCACACAGGGACGAGTCCTGCTGTATGTGATCGACTGCTCGGGCAGCATGAGCAGGAACAATTCTTTTCGACAAGCCAAGTCGGAATTGATGGCGAGCCTGCAGCGACTCGATGGGACCCACAAGTTCCAGATCATCTTCTACAACGACAGCATGTTCGAGTTCCGGGACAATCGTGGGAAGCCTGAGATCCATTGGGCCACTGCGGCGAACATGTCGCGAGCACAGAGTTTCGTCAGTGAGATGGACAACAGCGGCGGCACCGCTCACTTCCCTGCCCTGACGAAAGCGCTCTCGTATTCTCCAGAGGTGATCTTCTTTCTGACAGACGCGGCTGAGCCGGCGATGTCGGCGAAAGAGCTCGACGAGATTCGCCGGAAGAATAATGGGCGAGCTGCCATTCACTGCATTGAATTCGGAATCCAGCCGAGCGACTTGAAGCTGCCGAACTTCCTGCAGAAGCTCGCCGCTCAGAACGGCGGGACCTATCGTTATCGCGACACCAACGAGTTCAGCCGCTGATGAGAGTGACTTTGTTTGTCATCGCGAGTTTGCTGGTGGACCAGCTCACGAAGATCTGGGCGAGAACCACCCTGATCGGTCTGCCAGCGAAATCGTATTTTGGCGATACGTTTCGACTGGTTTACGCCGAGAACATGGGAACCTTTCTCGGGCTCGGAGCCGATGCTCCACTCGTGGTCCGCTTCACGCTCACAATCATCGTGAATGCCGTGCTGCTGGTCGGAATCGTGGCGGTCCTGGTCTGGAAAAAGAATCTCACTTCCGGGGAACGCTGGGGGCTGGCCATTGTGCTCGCGGGAGGACTCGGGAATATGATCGACCGTCTGTTCCGCGAAGGCATCGTGATCGACTTCATGAACATGGGACTCGGCCCGATACGAACTGGCATCTTCAATATCGCCGATGTGATGATTACGTGGGGCGTGGTGCAACTGGCGATCTGCTGGTGGTCGGCTTCACCCCGAGGATCGGCCGATCCGGACCCTTCAGTTAGAGACAAAGCGGGGCCCACACGAGTGAAACTTCCAGCCATTCTCTTCGCTCTCACCGTGGTCGGTCTGACAACGCGGTTGTCTGCAGACACGGTGGTTTATCGCTCGAGTTCACTGGGAGGACGGATCGCTCTGAATGGGCAGATCCTGGAGTTCAATCAACGGCAGATGACCTTCCGTGTGAAATCGCCCGACACGATAAAAGAGATTCCGACCGAAGATGTCGTCGCCTACCTGGCGGATCGAAAGACGCCCCATCAGAAAGGACTCGAGGCAATCCGTGAAGGACGGTACGCCGAAGCCGATCGGCTGCTGGGGGACGCCCTTTCCGCCGAGCCCCGATTGTGGATGCAGCGGGAGATTGTCGCCAGTCAGATCGAAGCGGCAATCAACCGTGGCGACTGGATGCAGGCTCGGGTGAAGCATGACGATCTGGTGAAACGGGACCCCGAATCGCGGCACCTTAACGTGATCCCTCTACACTGGCACGACGAAAAGCTGAGTGCGGATGAACGGCGCTGGGCGGAAGAGACTCTCGCGGCCGATGAGTCGATCGATCGGCTCGTCACCTCGTTATGGATGCGGAATTCGTACGATCGGTTGATCGCCTGCAGCTGGCTTCTGGTCTCGCCGGACAAGGGATCACAAGCGGAAAAGATGATTCGAGAGCTGCTTTACAGCCCGGTTCCTGAAATTCGAAATCTGGCACGCTGTCAGCTGTGGCGGCGGGAACTGCTGCAACGGAATCTGGTCGATGGCGATCTGGAACGCTGGGAACGTCAGCTGGTCGATCTTTCGGAGTCGTACCGGACGGGGCCCATGTTCGTTCTTGGACAGGGGTACGAACGCATCGTGCAGAAGGAGCTGGCCGCTGCCCGGTATCTCTGGCTGACGATGATCGATGCCAGGAATGTTCCGCTGGCCAGAGCCGCCACGTTGCGAGCAGCTGGCCTGCTGGAATCGCTGGGGCAGCTGGAGCGAGCCGAGCAGCTTCGCCAGGAAGCCGCGGCGAGATTTCCGGTGGTCGAGGAGTAAATCTGGTCTGGATGCGACCATCGGCTGTGGGCTAATATCTGCCACACCACTACTGCTTGATGATTCTCACCAACGTAACGCGGTCACGATCGACCGCCGAAGCCGGCAAATGGATGTGCCATGACGAACGTTTTTCGCCACCAGCTGATTCTGCTGCTGACGTGCGGCTGCGTGTTTTTCTTCAACCTGGGCGGAGCCCGGCTGTTCGATGAAGATGAGCCCAAGAACGCCGAATGCGGTCGGGAAATGCACGAGCGTGGTGACTGGATCGTGCCGACGTACAACTACGAGTTGCGAAACGACAAGCCGATCATGCTTTACTGGCTGATGCTGACCTCGTTCGAGGTGTTCGACGTCAGTGAATTCTCCGCACGGTTGCCTTCGGCCATTATGGCAACCGGCACCGTACTGCTGGTCTATCACATCGGCCGAATGATGTTCGGTCACTCCGTCGGGTTGTGGGGCGGAATTATTCTGGCCTCCGGTCTAATGTTCGTCACGAGCAGCCGCATCTCGACGCCCGATGCGACGCTGATTTCATTTATCACGCTGTCGATATTTCTCTTCGTGCGCTCGCAGACCCGAACTCAAGACGGTTGGGCGACTCCCGATGAATCTCAAGGTCCGCGCGCATTCATGCCTCGGCGTTACTGGGGATTTCTGGCTCTTTATGGCGTGATGGGACTCGCGGTGCTCACCAAGGGGCCGGTCGGATTCCTGCTCCCCTGTGCCGTCATTGGCCTGTATTTGATGTGTCGGGCGGGAGCCCCCTACCTCCCAGTCGGACTGGATCGGCGGAAGCCGCTCGAATCGATCGATGAACTGCTGCACTATCTGGTGTCGTTCTTCGCTCCTTCGCGGTTCTTCCCGGCTCTGTGGGCAATGCGGCCCTTCACGCTCATCGCTGTCCTCGCCGTCGTCGCATTGCCGTGGTATATCGCGGTGGGCGTGGCGACTGATGGGGCCTGGCTCGAAGGATTTCTAGGCGGACACAACGTTGGCCGTTTCTCCTCGGCCATGGAAGGACACAGCGGACCGATTTTCTATTACGTGGTCGCGATCATGGCCGGCTTCTTCCCCTGGTCCGTCTTTCTGCCGTTCACGTTGTATCTGGCTGTCATGAAGCGCTGGAAGTGGCCGCAGGATCATCAGGGACTGCTATTTTTGCTTTGCTGGGCTGGCGTGTATGTCGTGTTCTTTTCGATCGCTCAGACGAAGCTGCCAAACTATGTTCTCCCCGCCTATCCGCCGCTGGCACTACTAACCGCCTGGATGCTGGTCCGCTGGCAGGAAGGCGAAATCGATCTGCCTGACTGGGCTTACACCTGGGGCGCCCGTTCGCTGATGATCGCTGGAGCGGCACTGATTGTCGCGTTTCCAATCGTCGCCTGGCTGCTGCTCCCAGGCTATTGGGCCGTGGGGCTCGTGGGTGTGATTCCCATTCTGGCCGGTGTCTGGATGATCCGTCATGATCAGAGCGACGATCGTCTGCCGGTCCTGAACGGCCTGGGAGCTTGTGCGGTGGCCCTCGTGCTGGCTGCGTTTTCAGGTGCCGCTCCGTGGATCAGTCAGGCTCAGGACAGCAGTTCACTCGGACTGGCGGTGAATGAGAAGACCGACCGGACTGTTCCAATGGCAACCTATCGCTACTTCGCGCCGAATCTTCCCTTCTATGCCGAGAGACCTGTACTTCGGTATCACTCGGCGGAAGAAATCCAGGCGTACTGGGATGCAAATCCCGACGGCGTTCTTTGCATCCAGAAAGACGACCTCGACGATATCGACGCCGTGCTGCCGAAGTCGACGGTTGTTCTTGATGAAGCCAATCGGTTTCTGCGTCCCGGTTCGGTACTGCTGCTGCTGGCAAAGAACGGCGACCGGTTCCGTACAGCGGCCGCACCGGTTCGATCACTCGACTCGATCGTCCGTTGAACGCGATTTAGCGTGGAAGCGGGCGACGTCTGGCTGAGTTTTCCGCCTGTTCAGTACGCAGAATAGACGCAATTCCTGACGGACTGTGGTCCCAGGGGCAAATCTGCCGATGTCCTTGTGGTTCAAAGTATCCCCTGTATCATGGCCAGCTGACGTCCGACAGGGGCGAACTTACTTCTTTGAGTCGATAGGAATCAGGCGTGATGCCATATCACGAGTTCACCGGACCCCGGGCGATGCCGTTTCAGGCTCCACAGGGAGATCTGGCCGTGCTCGCCGGTTCAGCGAATCAGCAGCTCGCACGAGCGATTTCCTCCCGACTGGGAATCGCACTCACACCGGCGGAAACTCACACGTTCAGCGATGGAAACGTGTTCGTCCGAGCGCTGGAGAATGTTCGCGGTCGCGACTGCTACATCATTCAGGGTGTGCATCACCCGGTGAACGACAACTTCATGGAGTTGCTGTTCTGGATCGATGCTCTCAAACGCGCCAGTGCACAGAACGTGACAGCCGTCGTCCCCTACTTCAGCTATGCCAAGGGGGATAAAAAAGACGAGCCGCGAGTGTCCATCCGCGCTCGTGTGTGTGCCGACGCCATCGAACAGGCAGGAGCCGATCGCTGTCTGATGATGGATTTGCACAGTCCACAGATTCAGGGCTTCTTCCACATCCCGGTCGACCATCTCTACGGCCGCTACGTTCTGGCCAATCACATTGGCTCGCTTGGCATTCCGAATCTGGTGATCTGCAGCCCGGATGTTGGTTTCGCCAAAGGAGCTTCGGCGTTTGCCCGGCTGCTCGGGGTGCCGGTCGTTATCGGAAATAAAGAACGGGCTGATCATACCGAGAACGCGGAAGTCTTGGAGATCATCGGAAACGTCAAAGACAAGAACGTCGTCATTGTCGATGACTTCACGATCTCGGGCGGCACCCTGATTTCCATGGCTGAACTGCTGAAGGATCGGGGAGCGAACGAAATCTACGCGGCTGTTTCCCATGCCGCCCTGACGATGGCTGCCGTGCCGAAGATCATGGACAGCCCGATCACGAAGCTCTTCTCGACCGATACGATCGAGCCGCTTCCGGTTGATGCCTGCCCGAAACTGCACGTGGTCACGGTCGCCGACGTCTTCGCTGCCGCAATTCGGTCGGTGCACGATCGGACGAGCGTGAGCATGCTATTCCCGGAAGGACCGAAGACTTAGGCGATCGCTTTGGTCTTTGGTCAGTTTTCGGAGTGGGTGGCCCGTCCGTCACGGGCGGGTGACGAAGTCACAAGAGGCAGCGCCATGAGCGAGGTTTCTTCGAAGACCCCACGAATCCAGTTCAAGACGCGAATGGCGCAGCCTCCTGTCGCTTTCGCGACCCGCCCGCCGAGGCGGACGGTCCACCCTTTCTATGTTCATGAAAAAAGGCTGAGACTGCGTTTCGCGGTCCCAGCCTTTTCTGATTTGTCATTCCACTCGCGTGGAGCGATCACTTACTTCGCAGCTTCGAACCGCTTGGCGACGGCGTCCCAGTCGACGACGTTCCAGAATGCGGAGATGTAGTCCGGACGCTTGTTCTGATAGTTCAGGTAGTAAGCGTGTTCCCAGACATCGAGGCCGAGGATCGGCGTGTGACCTTCGGACAGCGGAGTGTCCTGGTTCGGGGTGCTTTCGACGTGAACGTCGCTGCCTTTGACGCAGAGCCAGGCCCAGCCGCTTCCGAAGCGAGTGGCGGCTGCGTTAGCGAATTCGGTCTTGAAGTTGTCAAAAGAACCGAACTTGCTGTCGATGGCCGAGGCCAGTTCGCCCGATGGAATTCCGCCGCCGTTCGGGCTCATAATGGTCCAGAACAGCGAGTGGTTGGCGTGTCCGCCACCGTTGTTGCGAACAGCGGTGCGAATGTTTTCCGGCACCGAGTTCAGGTCACGCATCAGTTCTTCGATCGACTTTGAAGCCAGTTCCGGATGACCTTCGATGGCATCGTTGACTTTGTTGATGTAAGCCTGATGGTGCTTGGTATGATGGATTTCCATCGTGCGGGCATCGATGTGGGGTTCGAGGGCATCGTATGCGTACGGGAGATCCGGGAGGGAGTAAGCCATGTGTTGTCCTTTCTCGACAGGTTCCTGGTGGCAATATAGAATGACTTGCTCAGCGGCAGACCATCTTTGTTGCGAATCTTCATCTCTTATCGGCGACGTTTCCGTCGCCCTCTCTTCGATTGTAGGTTTCTGGTTTGACCGCACAAGGGCGATGAGCCTGTTCCCTGTCACAAAGTCCATTACTGGAATGTGAGTTCATGAAGGGCGGCTTTCTAAGTGGGACAACGTCGGCGAAGCGACGATCTTCGCAGGAGGCAGATCTCGACATCACGCCGATGATCGATGTCACCTTCCTGCTGCTGATTTTCTTCATGGTGACTTCGACCATGCAGTCGACTCCGGCGATCGATTTGCCGGTTGCTCACCATGGAATTGGCGTCAGCCGTTCCGAAAACGTGATTGTCTCCGTTATAGATCAGGATGGCATTCCCGTTCTCATGGCGGGCGATCCCCCAGCCCCGGAGATGACGCTCGACGAAATGGCCCAGCACGTCCGTCAGCAGGTGGATCTGGGAAAGTCGGGGATCATCGTGAAGGCCTCGGGAACGATTCCGTCCGGTTTCATCAAACAATTAACGCAACGGCTGCAGGCGCTCGGCGAAGTGCGGTTTCATTATGCCGTGAGTGAGCAGAATTCTTCGTCGCCGTCTCCCTGAGTAATCACCTCTGAAGTTTCGACATCGTTTGAGCCCGGTTTCTTTATGCCGATTCGTTTCCGTTGCGAGCACTGCAAGCAGTTGATGAGTATCACCCGGAAGAAAGCCGGGCTGCTCACCCAATGCCCCAAATGTGGCGAAGAGACGCGTGTTCCCGAACTGCACGAGACGAAGCGAAAAGCCCCGACTCCGGAATTCATTGACGAAGAACCCTCCGGCATCGGCCTGGAACCGGCTCCCGAACCGGTTCCTCCCCCGTCTGAGCGTCCTGAAGAGCCGGTCTCAAGTCGACCCGCTGCGTATGATGAATGGGAAGAGGACGAAGAGGGCGGCTTCGAGCTTCGTCGGATCCAGTCCGATCTGGACGAGATGGACCTCACGCCGATGGTCGATGTCACGTTCCTGCTGCTGATCTTCTTCATGGTCACGGCTTCGTTCTCGATCGAGAAATCGATTGAAGTCCCGGTGCCGGATCCCGATCAGCAGGGAGCTTCGCAAACGGTGATGCCGCTCGAAGAGTTGGAGGATCAGTCGATCCTTGTCGAAATCGATGCTGCGAACCGTTACTTTATCGAGTCGGAAGTCGTTGAAGATCCTCGGGACCTGCCACAGCTGCTGGCCGAAGTGCGAACGAGAGATTCCAAGAGCGAAGTCATCATCAAAGTGGACGAGCGATCGCATCACGAAGCCATTGTCGCGGCGATCGATGCTGCTCAGGAAATCGGCATGCAGCGAATTCGCTGGGGAGTAATGCCGGAGCAATGATGCGCGATCGGGCGGCAACAACCATGCTGTTCGAGGAACGGACCCAACGGGAGTGAATGCGGACGCGATGGCTTATCTTGAACTTCATCTCGATGACTCAACGAGTCGGCAGAAGCTGGCCCGTAAGGAGCCAGTGACGATCGGCCGACATTCGTCGAATACGGTCGTCCTGGACGATGACAATGTGCCATTGCTTCTGGCTCGAGTGCTGTGGAACAAACGGAAAAGACGCTTCGAAGTCTCGGCTGCTTCAGAGGACGATCTGCTGGTTAATGGAGAATCGATTCGCTCGAAGATCCTGAAAGACAAAGATGAGATCACCTTCGGGGGCTTCAGGGCGGTTTACTTCGATGTCGATGAAGAGGTCGATCCTGTTCCAATCGACGCAGACGATCAATCCGCCGAGGACGAACGGGATCCGGCGCCGTCACCTGCGCCCCCCTCTCCTGTCGCAGAGGAGGCAAATGGCCCAACCGATGCTCCGCTCGTTGGCGACGAAGAGGAGACCGTACGCGCCGAACCAGATGAAATTGCAGGAGACGCGCTCGTCGAAAGTCAGGCGGCTAAAGCCGAAAAGGTTGCGGAAAAACAAAGTGCGAAATCGCTGGCTGCCGTGAAGCTCTCGCGGCCCGAACGTCGGGTTGAGGAAGATTCGGTCAAAGCCTGGTTGACGCGTTCCCGTCGCCCTGGGGAACGGGATGCGGTTCGTTCGCCGCTGACAACAACGTTGACAATTGTCGGCGTAATATTGCTGGTCGCCGCGGGCGGGTTCTATCTGCTCATCGGACGGCAAACGGCTCAACTTGCTTATCAGGATGCGAAAGACGATCGCGAGCAGCGAAAGTACGCTCAGGCGATTGCGAAGTATGAGCAGTTTCTGGCTGACTACCCGTCTCATAAACTTGCCCGCGAGGCTCGCGTCGAACTCGCTTTTTCGCAAATCGATCGAGAACTCTCCGGGGTGGGAGCG
The DNA here is from genome assembly GCA_017795105.1 of Planctomycetaceae bacterium. Classification (GTDB taxonomy): domain Bacteria; phylum Planctomycetota; class Planctomycetia; order Planctomycetales; family Planctomycetaceae; genus Rubinisphaera. Next base: position 424,741 of record CP051247.1, on the reverse strand, counting down.
AGTCTCGAAGAAGCGATTGCGGCTACGAATGCGTTTGTCGATCAGTTTCGCAACGATGAGAACTTTCGAGACTGGTATCCGTTCTTGGTGACTTACGCGATGCGGATCGCACAGGATGGGTATCGCCAGGCCAGCCGCTCGCATGATCCGAAGTTTCTCGAACTGGGCGATGAGGGGCGGCAGTTGTTCGTTCGTTTCAAAGCGACGGATGGTTCAAACGATGCCAATGAAGCCGAGATCGAAGCGGCTCGGCGGCGGGCGATGGCGGACCTGCTTGAATACGACGTGCTTCAGGAGAGCCTCGCCAAACTTGATGCAGCGCTCAAGAAGAAGGACGCCCCGGCGACATTCCAAGTCTTCCGGGAAGCCGTGGCCCGCTATCCCTCTTTTGCCGAACGCAACGAACTCGTGACGAGAGTCCGCAAGGCGCTAGAGATCGAGCAGACGAATGTGGCGTCGTTGGAAGAAGCGACCGAGCCTGTGACTATCGACGATTCCAACGGTTCGATCGGACAACAGATCTTCCTCACCGACCTGCGGAGGAACCGGCAGGATGTCGCTTCGGATGACACTCCGGTCTGGTTGCTTGCCGATGGCGCCTGCACGGCGGTGGACCGGATGACCGGCCAGCCGAAATGGCGCATCGAGACCGGTGAACCATTTCCGTTTGAGCCTTTGGACGCCGAGACTCGCTTCGCCTGCTGGCTGCTTCCCGTCGACGATGGCTATGGTCTGGCACTCGTTCGTCGTGCCGATGGTGAGGTGCAATGGCGACGGAGTTTTCCGGCGGCGATTCTGACCGAGCCAACCGTGACCGAGAACACGGTCTTCGTGACGACCGACGACCAGCGGATGACCGCTCTGCAACTCGAAACCGGGGAAGCGGTCAGGACGTTGCAGTTTCCGCAACAGATCTCGGCTCCAGTCACCGTTTTGGACAGCCGCACACTCTGCTGTGTGGGAACGCAGGATGTTCTTTACTTCATCGATCGCCAGACGTGGGAGTGTTCGGAAGTCCGATATCTGGGACATGCCCCGGGGACTGTAACACTGCGACCGTTAATGGTTGCCGATGTTTTGCTGACGACCGAGAAGGATCAGCTTCGGTCGAGCAGGATTCGTGTGCTTAGCTGGAGCGAGAAACAGTGGAACTTCGATATTGTTCAGTCGCAGCGGTTACCAGGGATCGCTCTGGGCGATCCGGTACTCTGGGGCGATCGTCTGTTTATTGAAATGAACGGACCGCAAATCGCCGCCTGGCAGCTTTCGGACAACCCCGCAGATCCGTTCCTGAGACGTATCACGAATGCCTCGGTGTCCTACTCCGCTGACGTGCGGCTCTACTTGAAACCGTTCGAAGGAGATCGGCTGCTCGTAGCTGGCGAGGATCTGCGCACACTCACTCTGCTCACCAGCGCGTTCGATCAATCGAAATCGACTGTCGATCTGGGGCGAAGCACTCAAAGCCTGCAGACATTCGCAGGCAACTCCTTCGCGGCCGGGCGAAAGGATGCGAGGGTCGGTGCAACATTTCTGCATTACAACTTCCTGGAGGATGAGACCTATTGGGTTCTGTCGACCTCAATGGATCCTGTCGCCGTGCTTCCCCGTCCGGAAGCTGGTCAATCGGCATTGTGTGTCGATTTTCAGGGCCGGCTTTTCGATCTCGGTCGGGCATCGGGCGAAGAGTACGCCACGGTCCGACCCAGCGAAACAATCTTCGGAAGTTCAAACGGACAACCGATCTATGCGTTGCGCGATTCGGGAGACTCTCGCGTGGTGCTGGTTCGAGGTAATGAAGTCAAAGTGCTCAATAATGGCGGACAGGTCGGCAAGGGGGTAGCACTTCCCGAACGTTGTGCGAGTGAACCACTCTTGCATGAGAATCAACTCCTTTGGGCGGGCCTCGATGCCATCCATTTCACACCGTTAGTCGGCACAGGCGAGCAAATCGATCCCTGGCGTTTTCCTCAAGTCGCCGAACAGGAAGAACGGGCGAACTATGAAGTTGTCGCCGCGACCGCGGAAGAGATTCTCGTCCTTGCGGACCGTCGTCGGCTGATCAAGCTGATGACGCGCGAGGAGCCACGGAAGCACCTCGCGGAAACCGCTGATTTCAGTTTCGATGAGACCGTCGTCGGCTGGGCCACCGATGAGGGGCAGTTGCTTGCGACCACGGCGGGAGGTCACCTCGTGCGAATCGACATCGGTTCAATGTCTCTTAAGGCAACGACGGACCTTGGCGCGGCTCCCACAACGGGCCCGCAGCTGACTTCAGGTCATGTTCTCATCGAGATGGAAGGGAAGCGGATTGATGCTTATCCGCGAACCGGCGGGGAGCAGCCGGACTGGTCGCTTTCGCTGGGAACCTCCCCTCTGTCGCGGCCTGTCTTCTCGATCGATGAATCGCAACTGTTGCTCGCTCAGCATGATGGAACGGTACTCATGATCGACGGAGCGACAGGAGAAGAACGGGGCCGGGTTCGGCTGCAGTCTGCCGTCTGCTGCGAACCTGTGCATCGTGGAGAAACCCTGACGCTGGGACTGGAGTCTGGCAGCGTGATTTCCCTCCCGTTGTCTCAGCTGACAGGAGCAGCGGTAGCGAATCTGGAGGAGGCCGCTGATGAGAACTAGCGGCCTGGTTCTACTCGTTCTGCTCGCCGTGATTCTGGTTGGAGCGGCGGACATGTTGACGCCGCTTCAGGCTCAGCCGCAGGCAGAAGATCCGGAACCCGTTGAATCGACTGAAAAGGTGGAAGCCGAGGATGCTGACGAGCTACCGTTGTTCACGGAGCTGCAGCTGCCTGATGTGCAGAGTCTGCTGGAAGGGGCTAAGCAGGACTGGATTGTGTTGATCGGTGGCCGCGTGTTGCAGGTCCCTGCTCTCTGGCCGCGCCCGGATCATCTGGAATGGCTGGAGCGTGAGCAAACGGACCTGTTGGACGACCGCCCCGCAGCCGATCCAGAACTCGCCGCATGGCTCGAAGACTATAAACGGTATTTCTACATCTACCTGGCCGTTTCTGAAGAGGGTGTCGAAGACGATTTTCGACTTCATGTCCGTTACGTCGATCGAATCCTGTATCACGAAGATCTCTGCCTGCTGAAGGTCGACAAACTGCTTCTGAGCGGGGATATCGAGAACGCCCGGCGATTGCTTGTCGCGGTCGCAAGGTGGGAGAAGACCATCAACGACCAGCGAGAGGAGGAGCGTTTGAAACGCGTTCCCTGGCCTGGACTTCTCGATCGCGAACGGGCTCTGCTGAGAGCGGAGGTTCAACGCGAGTTGAAGGCGTCTGAATGGAAACGAGCCTTCTCGCTGATCAAACGTCGTTACGTTTCTGATCCTGAGGATTCCCAGTTGCCGATTCTTACGGGAGACGTGCTGAACGGGATCGGGAATGAGGCGATGCCCCGACGGGACTATCGCCGGTTGCGATACTTTATCGCAGAAGCGGTGAAGATGTTCCCGGCACAGCGTCAGGCGGCCGAATGGAAGCAGCGGTTGGTCTCGGAGGCAGACGCCCTCCTGACAGTAGCTGAAGAGGACGCCAGGGCGGGACGTCGAAGGGAGTCGTCGTTGCGGGCCCAGCAGGCGGCCCGGGTCTGGCCGTTTTCTGCACAGATCAATCGACGCGTTCAAATTCTCCAGGAGCAATACCAGACGCTCGATTATGGCATCATTGAGAACGAGCCAGGTGGCGAGCGGGCTCTCGACGGGTTGCGAAATCACAACTGGATCGACATCGAGCGGCTTTCAGAAGGCTATCCGCTTTATCAGTCGCGATTCATCGAAACCTGGCAGCCTGATGATCTGGGCCGCCGGATCACGTTGCACTTCCTTTTGAATCGCCAGCCGTCGGAATCGCGTCCGATCGTCGACAGCCATCACTTCGCCGAGTCGTTGCTTGGCAGGACATTGAACCGGCGCAGTGAGCAGCGAGGGCTGTTCGCAAATAATCTCACGGAAGTGCATGTGGCCTCGCCGAGCGAGATGGAGATCCAGTTCGCCTCGCAGATGCCGCATCCGCTGGCTCGGCTCGCAGCGATCCTCGAAACACTGCCCGACGAAAAGGCGAGCCTGCTGCTCGACAGTCATTTTCGCGAAGCGATCATCGACCAGCCGCTGCCATTCGAAGATTTCGATTCGTGTTATCAGCGCGCGTTCGAACCACCGCGACGCAACCAGTTGCGGAATGTCGCCGAGGTCCATCGGCACGTGTACCCGGATCGAGAGGAACTTCTGCGTGCTCTGCTGCGAGACGAAGTGCATCTCGTACCGGAGACGCCGCTGGAGTACGTCGAGACGATTGGCGAAGATCAGCGGTTCGGGGTCGTTGAGTATCAGGTGCCGCAGAGCGTGGGGCTGCGATTTCGGACCGATGGCCGACTGCAGGGATTCCACGAGTATCGGCTTGCGCTCATGCTCATGCTGAACCGCGAGGCGCTCTTCACTGAAGTTGCCGCGGAAGGCAGTCCGGCGCGGTCTCTGGCGAAAATCTCTGATTCGGTCTGTCCCTCCAGTTCGCATGCCTGGAATCCATCAGATCTGGTTCCGGCTTTCGACGAAACCTCTGCCCGGGCTCTGATGATTCTCCTGCGACGGAATCCGAACCTGCCACTTCAGATTCGGCTGGGATGTCCTCCCTCTGTCGACATGCAGAAACTGGCAGCTGCGATTCAGAAACGCTGGAGGGGGCTTGGGATCAAAACCGAAATCGTTGTCGATACAACGCCTGGAACCCAGGCTCAGGGCTTAACAGGGCTTCCGCCCGGCACGGTCGATGTCGACCTGGTGCAGTTCTGCATGGCCGCTCCCGATCACGAATTGCCGAAGCTGGCGACCGCCCGCTCTCACATTTCTGTCGATCAACTGGCCAGCATGCCGTCTTACGTTCGAACGACTTTGTTGCGGCTTGAGAGTGCTCGGAACTGGACCGCGGTCAACGCAATGTTGAGGCAGTTGCAGGATCAGATGTTGATCAATGCCTGGTATCTGCCGCTCTATGAATCCCGGCGATTTATGACAGTCCGCCGCGAAGTCCGGCAGGTGCCGCCCCAGTTGATGCAGGCCTTTCAGTCGCTCGATGAATGGATCGTCGAACCGATTGTGCCGGAGTATTGAGCGTTACTAGTCGTTGAGCTGCATGCCGAACTCCTGGACGAGCACCCGTTGCATGGCATCGAGTTCCGCCGGCTTATACTCGGCTGCTCCATTGAGATTGCCCCAGACTGGAGCCGGCCAGCAGTCATCGCCTGGCTTGCGGCCGATGATGTGAATATGAAGCTGAGGGACAACGTTGCCCAGCGCGGCGAAATTGACCTTCGGGTAGTCGAGCTTGCTCTTGAGGTAGCGAGAGATTGCTTCGCCTTCCTGCATCACGGTCGTTCGCGTTTCCGCAGGAAGATCGAGTAGATCGATCTGATCAGTTGCCGGGACGAGAATGAACCAGGGAACGATCGCATTCCGGTGCAGCAGCACATGGCAGATTTCAAAATGCCCCAGGGCGTGGCAGTCCTGCAGAAGTTGCGGATGAATGTGCATAAGACGTTCCGTGGGGCAGGCAGCTTCAATGAGTGCGGACGATGCTCAGTGCGTAAGCCAGCGAGTTAAGACGGGTCACCGTGTCGTCCGCACGAGACATGAAAACGACCGGCACACTGGTGCCGCAGAGAATTCCGCCGAAGCGGCAGTCGGCTGTGTACATAATCGCTTTCACGGTCAAGTTGGCCGAGAGCAGATCGGGAAACAACATCCCGTCGGCGTGACCGACGACCGGATCGTCGATATTCTTCCGGGCCCCGGCGCGACTTGCATAAGCCAGATCGAACGACAACGGACCGGAAACCGCACAGCGGTCGTTCCAGGTGTCGCGAGCGAACTTCGAGAGTGGTTCGGCGTCGAGCGTGTCGGGCATCGCTTCATTGGTCTTTTCCGTCGCCGCCATGAGTGCAATGCGCGGGGATTCGCTTCCGAGCTTCGTGGCCGTTTCCACGATGTGTCTGAGCAAATCCTGTTTCTGTTCCAGAGAGGGACGGATGGTGATTCCGGTATCAGTCATCAGGAAACGCTTGCCGTCTCGGGGAATCTCCATCAGCACCATCTGGCAGATCATTCGTTCGGTCCGCAGACCGGTTTCCCGATTGAGAACTGCTCTCATGAGGTCCGGGGTGGCAACCTGCCCTTTCATCAGTAGCGCCGCCTGACCGGAACGAACGCAGCGAACGGCGTCGACAGCCGGCTCCTCCGAGTCAACCACGGTGAACTTGTCGAGCGAAATCTCTAATGAGTCGGCCAGACTGCGGATGTCGGTCTCAGAGCCGCAGAGGATCGGCTGAATCCAGCCACGCTGTGCAGCTTCGTTCATGGCTTCGAGTACGGTCTGGTCGGCTCCACCGGCCACAGCGACCGCAATTGGAACCCCATGATCCTCGGCCTGTTGATAGAGAGTGTCGAATGAGGGGAGGTCGGACATTCTTCCTGGCTTTCGTCTGCTACTTCTGAGTCCACTGAGGCGCCCGCTTGCCGAGGAAGGCTGAGATTCCCTCCTGTGCGTCCGCTTCTACAATGTTGCACGTCATCACGTCGACGGCATCATCGTAAGCGTCCGGTTCCGGCATCGACAGTTGCCGGTAAAATGCCTCTTTGCCAACCCGAACGGTCATCGCGCTTGTTGTTGAGATGGCATCGCAGTACTGCTGAACCGTTGCATCGAGTTCGTCCTCAGAGACAGCGCGGTTGATCAGTCCCAGTTCGACGGCACGCTCTGCGGAAATCGGGACGCCTGTCAGCAGCATTTCCATGGCGGCCTTTGCGGGAATCGCCCGCACCAGCGGTACCATCGGCGTGGTGCAGAACAGTCCGATTTTGACACCCGGCGTCGCAAAGCGGGATTGGTGGGTTGCCACGGCAAGGTCGCTTGCCGCGACCAGCTGACAGCCGGCGGCGGTGGCCATTCCACGGACCTTGGCAATGACTGGCTGAGGGACCCGCCTGATCTTCTGCATGACCTGCGAACAGGTTTCGAACAGTTCGCGATATTCTTCCTCGGGCCGTTCGACCATTTCGCCGAGGTCATGGCCGGCACAGAAGGCGGGACCATTGGCGGCAATCACGATCGTGCGAACCTCAGAATCGTTTCCCAGTTCCGTCAACGAGGACAACAGTTCCCGCAACAATGCCAGGGAGAGCGCATTGCGACGTTCGGGGCGATTCAGGGTCAGTGTGGCGGTTTGGCCGTCAACCTGCGTGAGCAGCAGTGGTTCAGTCATTTCGTATCCTCTTGAGTGCGTGAAGGATCGATTCTAATTGGCCTCCGCCAGCCTCGCCAGTCGCTCACCCGGCGGAAATACGTTGCCGAAATGCCCCGGGAATTGAATGAAATTGCGGGGCGTTGCAGATTTTACGCGGACTGTAGTGGAAAGTTCCGCCGATGAAGGAAGCAGGATCTGCATCTGCTTCGAGCTCCTGTTTTTACTCAAGTCTGCTCATGACCAGTCGAAGTCTGTTCCTGTTCGCTGCCTTGGTCCTGGTGACCGGATTCGCTGTCGGCTGTGCCACGCCAAGCTACGAACTTCCGGCCGGTTACAGCAGCACGTATTCGCGGGCACTGAATTCGGGGGTCGCTCACCCCTAGTAGCATTGTCACGTGCAGTTGAGGATGCGAAGCCGCCTCGAACCGGTTAGGCTATCGGTGAAGAATTGACCGTTGCCCTGCCCGGAACTGCCATGGACCTTGATGCTTTCTCAGTCGCACTTGCCGAGACCTTACGGCCCGATCAGATTTTAAGCGATCCCGTCGAGCGACTTGTTTACGAGTCGGACGGGTATCTGGTCGAAAAGCGGATTCCGGATCTCGTCGTTTTTCCACAATCGACAGCGGAGCTGTCAGCCGTCATGCGGCTCGCTTACGAGCAGCAGATTCCGGTGGTCCCCCGAGGAGCCGGGACGAGTCTGGCAGGTGGTTGTCTGCCGATCGATGGAGGCGTGACTGTTTGCCTCTCCCGCATGCAGCAGATCCGTGAAGTCAATCTGCTTGATCGGTACGCCGTTGTGGATGCGGGCGTCGTGAATGGGCGACTGAATCAGCATCTTGTCGGGACGGGGCTTCATTTCGCTCCCGATCCGTCCAGTGCCGGGGCATCGACAATCGGTGGAAACATTGCGACCAATGCCGGAGGACCTCACACGCTCAAGTACGGCGTGACTTCCAACCACGTTCTGGGCATCGAAGTCGTTCTGCCCGATGGACGTGTCTTTGAATTCGGTGGTCCGCAGGGATTCGACTCGAGTTGGGATCTGGCTGGTCTGTTCACCGGAAGCGAGGGGACGTTCGGCTTCTGCACTCGAGCCACCGTACGGTTGGAACGAAACCCGCAGTCATGGCAGACGCGACTGGCCATCTTCGATCAACTCGAAGACGCAGTAACCGTAGTCAGCGAGATCATCGGAGCCGGGATTATTCCGGCGGCTCTCGAACTCATGGATCAGGGTATGCTGCGAGCGATCGAAGATCGTTACCAGCATGGCTTACCGACCGACGCGGGGGCGGTGTTGATTATCGAAGTCGATGGGCCCGACTGTGCGACTAGCGAGGAAATCGCCCGAATCGATGCAATTTGCTCGGCTGGAGCGTGCCGGGAGATACGGAAAGCAGAAACTGCCGATGAGCGGCTGGCTCTCTGGAAGTGCCGCAAGCAGGCCTTCGGAGCAATCGGACTCTTGAGTACGAGTTTCTGTACCCAGGATGGTGTCGTGCCGCGAACACGGCTGCCGGAGTTACTCAACTATGTCCTGGAGGTCGCGGCCAAGTACGAGTTGAGGATCTTCAACGTCTTCCACGCGGGCGATGGCAACATCCATCCGATTATTCTGTTCGATGAGCGTCAGCCGGAACAGGTGCAGCGGGTGCTCGATGCAAGTGAAGAGATTCTGCAGCGATGTCTCGACTTTGGCGGGACAGTCACAGGCGAGCACGGCATCGGCATCGAAAAGATCGATTTAATGGACCGGATGTTTACGCCAGTCGATCTACAGATCTTTCGCGAGGTGCGTGGCGTATTCAACGCCGGAGCGATTACGGGACGCGGGAAGCTGATTCCGGTCCTGGCTGCCGAGCGATCGTCCTGAATCACGGCAGCCGGGGAATCTTTGAAAGCAGGGACTCGAATCGTTTGTGATCGAGACATCGGTGTCTCGATCGGAGCTTACGACTCGGTGCGATTAACGAGAGCGGTCAACAAAGAAGTCATTCTCGAAGAGTTCGACGAGCTGTTCGATCGCGTCATCGGCGGAATCACCTTCCGCTTCAACGACAAGAGCTGTTCCCTGATCAGCACGAAGCGTCATCAGGTCGAATACGGCTTTGGCATCGACAGCCTGACCGTCCTTGAGAATGCGAATATCGCACTCGTATCTGCGTGCGAGTTCCGCAATCTTCGAACACGGGACCAGATGCAGTCCATGTTCAAGATTGACAGTGACATCTGCCCTGCAGAGGGGACTTTCTCCCATGGTAATTTGCTTTGGCTCCACCAATTTATAACTCCTGCTTGAAGAGAGTCTGGCTCCAGAGTGGACACACCGTAAACGTAAAGGTGACCGTGTTTCTACTCGGAATTTCAGACAACCTGGAATTTCCATCCGTGTGTACAGGTTTCGAGGATGACACGCTCTAACGTTCAGTGCGTCGAGAGCGCGTTTCGCGGGCGGATTGCGAAATACGACTGGGGAAACGCAGAGAATACGCAATGTGAATCAAGAGATAGCCAACTTTGCAACACGATGGCGTGAAGGTGCTGGCTCTGAACCGATCACTGAGACCAAATTATAAGCATGTGCTTATGAGACCGGCGATACGAATCACCGCTAATTTGGCCGATTCTCCAGAAATTTCCTGCAATTGACTGCTGCAACAGGCGTGCCGGTTATCCGCCCGGCCCGGTGAAAAACTAGATTTCGTTCTCATCGGCTTCCTGAAGAAGCTCGATGACCTGCTCCTGAGTCTTGGATTGACGCAGAAAGCTGCAAAAATTTTCGTTTCGCAGGTGGCGGGAAATTGTCTCCAAAGCCCGAAGATGATCGCCCGGGCGATCTGGCGGCGAGACGAGCATGAACAGAATGTAGACATCTTCGCCATCAAGGCTGGCAAAATCGACACCATCCGGGGCGATTGCGATCGTGGCGACGAGTTCATCGACCGAGGGGTGCTTGGTGTGAGGGACGGCGATCCCTTTGCCAATGCCGGTCGATCCGAGTTCTTCTCGCTTCAGGATCGCGCCGACAATGCTCTCTTCGTTGTCACTCGAAATCTGACCGGTCGAACGGAGCCCACCGACCAGCTTACGGATCGCTTCCTCTTTGGAACTAACCTGGAGATCCGTGATGATCGAATCTTTGACAACAATCTCTGAGAACTTCATTTCTTTATGCTCCGCGGAAGGGTGAGGCATGGAAGGATGGTATATTCGATGTAGTGACAATCAACAGGTGGAAACGGTGCAGAGCAATTCCGCGTGTGGTTTACACCTTCTTCCGGTTAAACCTTTTCACCATGCTGGCGGAAGCAAAATCGCGCTTCGGTCAGCGGTGACAATTGTCCTGACGGGACTTAAGTGTCCTTGTCAGCAGGACGAAATTATTCGGACTCTTCTGACTCGCTATTCTTACCTTCAGCTTCAAGCGAGACGGCTTCAGCAATCTCTCCCAGCGGTCGATCCCGTCGGTGATCCTGAACCTGTTCCTTGTAACGCTTGATCTGATGTTCGATCTTGTGCAGTGCCTGATCGAATGAAATCTGAGCATCTTCGCCTTCGTAGTGAGCGACGAAGTCGTGCTTGTGTTCGGCGTCGACGAGAATTTCGGCTTTCACCCGGCTCCCATTGAAATCAAACGTGACTTGAATCTGCGTGACACGTTCAAAGAAGGTCAGGAGCTTTTCGGCTTTCTCGTGAATGTAGTTCCGAACCGGTTCTCCGATACTGCCGTGTCGACACGCGATTTCAATCTGCACTGCAACTACTCCAAAGGTGAATACTTCAAATCACACTGAACGTCCGGAGAGAATGGCACGTTCGACCATTCGGTGTTCTCCGGTCGAGACCGAAGTGTCGTTCAAATCTCATGCGTCCCGCTGGCTCCGATTGTAAGCCGGGACTCCCATCCGTCAAACGATGATTGTTGGCAATCTAAAGAATCGCGTCAGGATGAAGTCCCTCTGTTCCGCTCGAATCAACGCACGGATCAGATGCCCAGTTGGGACTCGATCGAAGCAATTCGCTCTTCGAGTCGCGAGACCAGTTCTTTCAGATCGGCAATCTCCTGACGGAGTTCCTGCCCGCCCGTTCCCTGAGGCTGCGGTGTCGGACTTTGCGTCCGGGGCGCGGTGGCCGAGGCGGCTGCAGGTTCATCAGGCAGTTCGCTGAACTGCATTTCGCCCCGCTGCCGTTCGCCATCCGTGTACAGGGCGTGATTTACTTCGACGCCGCGTCGGGCAAGATCGCCTGAGGCAGCGACGTACTTGTCGGCCATCAGCCGCCCCAGCTCGTCCCGAAGTTCGTCGAGTGAATCGATGGCCGTCATCCGGCTGGCCCTGCTGCGTAGCTCGCCCAGTTGCTGGCGACCCCGGAGGAGGAGCTCCGCCATGATGGCCAGTTGAGCAGCGTTCCACGTTGTGGCTTCGCGGAGCAGGTGTCGGAAACGTTCGGTCCGCCCGCCCGCGGTCTGCACAGCTGCAATCAGACTGCGTTGCCGGAGGCCGTCGAGAACTTCTTCGAGTTCGTATTCGTCATAGCTCGTAACCGGTTCGCGATTGCTCTTCTGGTTGCATCCGCTGGCCAGAGCTTTCAGCGTCAAAGGGTAATACTCGGGTGTCGTGAGAGACTTTTCAATGAGAACGCCAAGGACACGGCGTTCCTTTTTGTTCAAGGAACCGAGAAACTCGACGTCGCGATCATCGTCCTGAATTTGCATGAGCTGGTCCTCCTGTGCATAGGTGTCTCGTCTGCGTTGCATTCCTGCACACGCCGGTCTCGGTTGTACTTGATGACGGACGAAACGGGAACCGAGATTGCATCGATGCGATGCTCGGCGGCCCGCGAAACGGACGTGCCGCTCGAGGGCCTGGTTGAGAAAAATCGTGGCTGTCTCTTTTCGTAAGCTGGGTAAGAAGACTAGGATTATTCGCGAGCAGTGATTGAATCGATCGGATGCATCGGGCGGGAGCCTGAACCAACAGTCCGAATTCGAGCCTTTGCTGCGACTGCAGGGATCGGCTTCAGCCTCTTGAGTTAGAAAATCAGAGAATGAGTGAAAGCGCACTGCCCGAAGGATCGATCGAACGTCTGAGTGAAGCTTACCAGAACATCAAGGAGCAGATGGAGCTCGTGATCGTTGGCCAGCAGGAGGTCGTTGAACAGCTTGTGATTGCACTGTTCAGCCGCGGCCATGTTCTGCTGGAAGGCGTTCCGGGACTGGCGAAAACGCTGATGATCAGCACGCTCGCCCGCTGCCTGTCTCTCGGCTTCAGCCGTATCCAGTTTACTCCGGACCTGATGCCGGCTGACATCACCGGAACTGAAGTGCTGCAGGAGAATCGCGAAACCGGAAAACGCGAGTTCCGCTTTCTGCACGGCCCGCTGTTCCACAACATGGTGCTGGCCGATGAAATCAACCGGACGCCGCCGAAGACTCAGGCGGCGTTGCTCGAAGCCATGCAGGAACGTCATGTGTCGGTCGGACAGACGCAGCACGTTCTGGCAGACCCCTTCTTTGTCATGGCGACACAGAATCCGATTGAACAGGAAGGAACCTACCCGCTGCCGGAAGCTCAGCAGGACCGGTTCATGTTCAAGGTGTTCGTCGACTACCCGACCTTCGCCGAAGAAAAGGCGATTGCCAAGGCGACGACCGGCATTCAGGAATCGATGCTCAAGCAGGTGCTCGACGCTGATGAGATCATCGAACTGCAGCGGGTCGTCAAGCAGGTGCCGATCTCCGATCATGTCATCGAATATGCTCTCGCACTGGTCAGACAGACGCGAATTCGAGGCGACATCGCTCCCGACTTCGTGAAGGAATGGCTCAGCTGGGGCGCCGGTCCTCGTGCCGTGCAGTACCTCATCCTGGGAGCGAAGACGCGGGCCCTGCTCTACGGCCGGGCTCACGTGTCGACCGAAGACATCGCTGCGCTGGCTCGACCTGTGTTGCGACATCGCATCGTGACCAACTTCACGGCGGAAAGTGAAGGCATCACGACCGACGATGTGATCGATCGCCTGCTCCAGGAAACGCCTTCGAAGGAAGGGGAACTGAGTCGTGATCCAAGACTCAAAAAGATATTTGCCGCCTGAGGCGGTCAGTCGGATCTCGCGGCTGGAGATTCAGGCTCGTAACGTGGTGGAAGGATTCCTCAATGGATTGCACCGAAGTCCCTATTTCGGCCAGTCGATCGAATTCGTCCAGCACCGCGAGTATGTGACCGGGGACGATATCCGCAAGATCGACTGGAAGGTCTGGTCCAAGACCGACAAGTTCTACATCAAGCAGTTCGAGGAAGAGACCAACCAGCGGACGACTTTGCTGGTCGATGTCAGCGAATCGATGACGTACTCCTCACATGGAGTCTCGAAACTCGATTACGCCTGCCAGCTTGCCTCTGCCCTGACCTATCTGCTGATCAAACAGCAGGACGCCGTGGGGCTGACGACGTTTGACGACGGCGTGCGGGACATGCTGCCGTTTCGCAGCAAAAAGAACCATCTGCATGATGTTATCCGTACGCTCGTGATGGCCGAGCCGCAATCGCAGAAGACTGGGATCTACCCGATGCTGAAGCGAACGGCTGAACAACGGGTCCGGCGGGGGTTGATCGTCTTGATCTCGGATCTGTTCTGCGATCGGCAGGAACTGTTCAAAGGGCTTAAGCTGCTGCGACTGCGTGGGCACGATGTGATGGTCTTTCACATTCTCGATCCGCAGGAAGTCGACTTCGATTTCAACGGGACCACAAAGTTTGAAGGGATGGAGAACGCCGGGGAACTGATTTGTGACCCGCGCGGTCTGCGGTCCGATTACCTCAAGGCGATGGAGGCCTTTCTGGCGGAGATTCGACGATTCTGTGCAGCGCACGTCGTCGACTATCGTTCGATTGTGACGACCGAGCATCTCGATGCCATTCTGGCGCACTACCTGAAACATCGAGTTGGGATGCGAAAGAACTAGACCGGAACTCAACCCTGGTGGATCCACGGCCTGATCGAAGAAGACGGTGGATTTGCTGAGCGGATTGGAGAAAAGCTCACTGAATGTTGTCTCAGTTTTTTATTAATCCATGGCTGGCGGCTGGCGGCGTGGCCCTCGTGTCGATTCCGATCATCATTCACCTGATGAATCGGCTGCGATACCGGACCGTCCGTTTCGCCGCGATGGAGTTTCTGCTTCAGAGTCAGGAGCAGAATCGCCGACGGTTGCTGTTCGAACAGTTGCTGCTCCTGCTGTTACGCATACTGATCGTATTGGCAATCGTCGCCCTGTTCGCCCGGCTGCTGCTCGATCCCTCGCAGTTGTCGCTACTGGAGAAGAACGAAACCCATCATCTGGTTGTCCTGGATGACAGCGGCTCGATGCGAGATCGCTGGGGGGAGACGACCGCTTATGGGGAAGCCCTGCAGACTCTGAAACGGCTTGTCTCCGATCTCGCTTCGCACAGCGGCAATCACTCGGTGACACTGATGCAGACTTCGAATCCCGATCGGACGGCGGCCAGCTTCACGAGCAGGCGAGCCGATACGTCGCTTGTGGGGGAACTCGAAGATCAGCTCGAGACGATGCAGCGAAATTGCGGCTACGGTTCGACCGACTGGCAGCAGGTCTTCCCTGCCCTCGAACGGCAGCTCGCCGCCAATAAGGGCTCGTTCCAGATGGTGCATGTGCTTTCCGACTTCCGGCAGCCGGAATGGGGAGCCTCCCCGACTTTGAAAAACGATCTTGAAAGCCTGACTGACGAACGAACGCGGGTTCATCTGGTTCCGACCGTGCCCTCTCTTCATGGAAATCTGGCGGTCGTCGATTTCGAAGGGAGTCTGCACACCGCTGCGGTTGGAGTCCCGGTTGATCTGACGGCCGAGGTATCGAACGGCGGCGATACCGTCGTGGAGAATGTTCCGGTCCGTGTGCTCATCGATGGCGAACCGCTCCCGCAGTCAATCAGCATTCCCAGCATCGAGGCGGGAGAAACCGTCACCGAGTCGTTTGAAGTGACTCTGACCTCGGCCGGGGAACACGCGATTGCCGTGCAGCTCCCGGCGGATGCTCTGGAAGCGGACAACAGCCGATACGTGACCATCAACGTTCCTGAGCGGCAGCGGGTATTGATCGCCGACGGATCGGAGCAGACGCGAGAAGCGGAGTATGTCGCCGACGCCCTCGCCGCGGATTCTTCAATCACCGGCTTCGAAGTGGTCATCGTTCGCCCGGACGCCATCCGCGATCTCCGGCTTAGCGATTTTACCGCAGTCTACCTGATGAATATCGATCGTCTCTCGCCCGACGTTTTGCGGTCCGTCTCGAACTATGTCGAGGCAGGCGGCGGTCTCGCGTGGTTCATGGGGGACCGGATTGATGCCTCCTTCTACAACTCGCTGAGCAGTGAAGAAGACGCTGACAAAGAGACGGAGACAGAGGACGAGCAGGCGGCTCTCATGGCTTCTTCAATCTTCCCTCTCGACATCGCCGCATCGCCGCTCGAGCTGCCCCGAGCCGACCCGACGAATCCGGGAGCCGATCTGCAACTCGCCGATCGCCCGCTGTTCGAAATTCTGAATGCGGAAGAAGGGCTGCTCGCCTATTACCTCAACATCTACCGCTACGTTCCGCTGGCCGACGGCAACGTGCCGGATTCGGTTCGCGTGCTCGGACGCCTTCGCAATCAGGCTCCGCTGTTTTTCGAGACGCGGTTCGGACGGGGACGGGTGTTTGTCTCACTGACCTCAGCTGGGCCGATGAGTCCCGTGCTCGAGCAACGGTGGCATAACTGGCCGTTCGATATCAATGCCCCCGGCTTCACGGTCTTTCATCTTGAACTTGTGAAATACATCGCAAGCCGCCAGACGGCTCCTTCGACTCGCATCGTGGGCGAAGAGTTGCGAGTCGAGATCGATCCAGCGATCTCGTATCCCGACGTAACGTTTTACCCCCCGGAAGAGAGCGGACGCAGTCCGGTGTCCATGACGGCAGGAGCCGAACAGGATGACGATCAAGAAGTGAGTCCGGAGGCGTCGGAGGACGGCGTGGTTCAGCTGGTTGCTGAGTTTGATCAGACGCAGATGCCGGGGATTTATCGCATCAGTACCGAGGATCTTTCGCGTGTCGCGACCACGGAGCTTGTCGCTTTCAACGTGCCTCCTGAAGAGTCGAATCTGGAGCTTTCGACGCCCGAGGATCTGCGGCGGGAACTGGCGGGTGTGCCGGGCATTGTGGTGCAGGATGTCGGCGGGCTGGAAGGCTTGACTCAGGATGATCCGGGACGGGAACTGCGAATGTTTCTGCTGGCTCTGCTCGTCGCGTTATTGATCGGCGAACAATGGCTTGCGTACCGCCTCGGGTTCCATGCTCGCAACCCGAGCGCGAAGCCGACCGGTTTGCGATCGATTCTCCGGTCTCGCTACGGTCGCGGCCGCGATCTGGGACCACGGACAGTGTCGAGCAGCTCGACAACGGGAGGGAGATCATGAACGGTTTCCTGATCCTCGCGCAGGACGCGATTCGGTTCACCGAATGGAGTTGGCCACAGAACGCGACCGAGTGGCTGGTGATCAGCGTGATCATCGGCGGATTGATCGCGTGGAGTATCGAACTCTATCGCCGCGACAGCGCGGAGCTGTCAACGCCTTTCCGGATTCTGCTGCCGACACTGCGGCTGCTTGCCATTGTCGGGTTGCTGATCGTCTTTCTGAATCCCCGCACACGAACGCAAACCTGGGCCGACCGCCCTTCTCGCGTCGCTGTGCTGGTTGATGTTTCCTCGTCGATGCTCAACCCGGCCGAAGATCCTGCGGAGGAGTCGGTCTCTGCGGAAAATGTCCCGTCGCGATTTCAGCGCGTTGTCGAGCTGATTGAAGACTCGTCGTGGTTGAACGAACTACGAGAGAAGCATGAGGTTTCGATCTATTCATTCAACGGTACGGTGTCGAACCGGTTGGCGACTCTGCCCCCGAGAGAGGACGGCAGCGAATCATCCGACGAGCCGACCTCAGAGCCGGTGATCTGGGAAGAAGCCCTGCAGCCGAAGGGGAATGAAACGCGGCTCGGCGAGGTGACCGCTCAGATTGCTCGCGAACTCAACGGTCGCACGCTGGCCGGTGTGATCGTCGTCAGCGATGGTGGCAACAATGCCGGGATCGATGTCGCCAGCGCAAACGATGTCGCGCGGACTCTGCAGGTCCGTGTTGTCGCTCTCGGCACCGGTGGGACGAAGGCTCCGATCAATCTCGAACTGGTGAAGGTCGTTTCGCCGAGCGATGTGCAACTCGGCGATCCGTTCGACATTGAAGCCTACGTGCGAGCCGAAGGGCTGGCCGGTCAACAGGTGAAGGTCGAACTTCTTACCCGCGAGCCGGGGACGGAAACGGCGTTCTATCCGCTGGCCGAACAGACAACAACGCTGCTCGAAGATGTCACTCCAGTGCAGGTCACGTTTCCGGTGACTCCAACGCTCGAGGGTGAGTGGGAATATCAGGTTAAGACAACGCCGGTCCGAAAGGTACGCGAAGTCAAGGAAGCCGACAACGTGCGAGTCACGGCTGTGAATGCCTTCGAACGGCCGGTGAAAGTTCTCGTGTTTGCCGGCGGCCCTTCATGGGACTACCGTTTTTTGACGGGGGTCCTGAAGCGTCACCCCGGGTTCACGATCGACGCCTGTTTGCAGTCGGGAACCGACGGCATCAGCCAGGATGTGGACAATTTGCTGTATCAGTTTCCCACCGAACGTGCGGAACTGTTCGAGTACGACGTCGTCGTCTGCTTTGATCCGAACTGGATGGACGTGCCGGAGGAGTCTCGCCGCCTGTTCGAAGAATGGGTCGGCAATCAGGGAGGCGGTGTCGTCTTTATCGCCGGTGATATCAATACGCCTCTGCTCGCCAGTTCCCGTGATGAACTGGGGATGATTATGGACCTGCACCCCGTTTTTCTGGATACGATCCTGCCGGGTATTGATCTCATTTCGGCTTCCACTCAGGTGCGGCCGCTCAATCTGACCGAAGAGGGGCGTACTGCTCCGCTGCTCAATATCGATGAAGACGCTGCCAATGCCGCCACATTCTGGGAAGACTTCGCCGGTTTCTACCGCTTCTATCCCACTGCAGGAGCGAAGACGGGAGCAACCGTGTACGCGACCGCGGGCGGTGTGGGTGACCTGACCGAATCGGAGCCCCCCATTTTTCTGGCCAGCCAGTTCTACGGACAGGGCCGCACCTTCTACGTCGGCTCGCCCGAGTTTTACCGCCTGCGGGCCGAAGATCCCGAGTTCTTTGAACGTTTTTGGACACGGATTGGACGCGAGGCGGCTCAGAATCGGCTGCGACGAAGCAACCCCCGCGGAACGCTGCTGGTCGATCAGCAGACCGTTCGACTGGGAGAAATGATTAAGGTTCGGGCCCGACTGCTGGATGCGAACTTCGAGCCGCTTCAGGTTGAGGGAGTCGATATCGAAGTCGAACGTCCGGATGGCCGACTGCTCTCCCCTGCTCCGAGGTTGCGCCCCGATGCCTCTTACGCCGGAAGCTACGTCGGAGAGATTCGAGCCCAGAACGCCGGACGGTATCAGGTTCGCCTGCGGATTCCCGGAACTGAAGACGCGGTTCGCGAATCGGTTGTAGCTGAACTTCCCGATCTCGAAAATCGTGACCTCCGCCAGGATGTTCGACAATTGCAGATGCTCACGGCTGGAACTGGCGGTGGTTACTTCCCGTTGAGCGAAGCCGACAGTGTGTTAAGTCTGCTCCCGCAGGCCAGCGAGCAATTCCTGCTGGGTGAACAGATTCGAACGCTCTGGGATCGCGGCTGGCTGATGTACCTCATTGTAGGCCTGTTTGGTCTGGAATGGCTGATCCGGAAACTGTTACAACTCGCCTGACGACTATGGACCCGCTCCTCCCCGCAAAAATTGACCAGATCCTGTCGCGATTGCGATCGTCAATCCGCCGGTACGTTTTTATCCGCGGACTGGCTCTGGTTCTCGCTACGGCGGCTCTCCTGTTCTGGGTGACGCTAAGCTTCGATACGATCTGGTTCAGTATCACACGGCTCGAGATCCCTCGCCCGGCGCGACTGCTGATCGTGATCGTCAGCCTGGCCCTCATCTTGGGGATCGCCTATCAGGCGTTGATCTGGCAGATGTTGATTAAGCTCAAGCGTCGCGCTCTGGCCATGCTGCTGGAACGCCGCTTCCCTGAGCTTCGGGATCGGCTGATCACCGTCGTGGAACTGTCGGAAACAGGCAGCTCCAGCCAGCCGTCGGCGCTTTCAAAATCGATGATGCAGCGAACCGTAACCGACGCGTCGCGACTCGTTGGATCGCTCGAACTCGACAGCGTGTTCAATTTCCGTCCGTTGCGAATCGCCGTCGTCGCCGCAACGATCGGCCTGGTGTCGCTGATCACTGTTGCTGTCGCCAGTCCGTCGACTGTGTCGCGATGGTCGGATGCCTATCTCGAATTGCAGGATGAGTACTGGGTCCGAAGGAACGGACTCGAACTGTTCGTGGTTGCTCAACCGGGAGATCGGATTCGCAACTTCGAGAACAGGTCTCTCAGACACGCGACGGGCGCAGACCTGACAATTATGGCCCGGGTGTTGCCTGACAAGCTTCCGCCCGAACAGGTTGTCGTTTCGTATCGCACGTCGACCGGAGCACGTGGACGTGCCCTGATGGCTCCCGCTGGCGAGGGCGAGTTTCGTCATACGATCGGCGACCTGGTCGACGATCTGGAGTTCACGGTCACCGGCGGCGATTTCACAACTCCTTATCCCTATCGCGTGGTTGCAGTGCCGGAGCCGGCCGTTTCTTCAATGACGGCCCTCTGCACTTACCCCGACTACACAGGCTGGAATCAGCCGGGGATCGGTGACGAACGGGAGCGGCGGATCGATGCCACGGAGATTACCGTGCCGATGGAAACGCAGGTTGTCCTGAATGCAACCTCGACCAAACCGCTTCGTCACGTCCGTATTTCGGGACGTGGGTTCGAAGTCGAACTGGAGCGGACAGCAGAGGGCGAGTCGACTGCGAAATGCAGCTACCTCGATGATCGCGGCATCCCGTTCTTTACGCGGCCAATCGTTCCGACATCAGTCCCGTTTATTTCCCCCGATGGCCTGAACGTCTCGGTGGGAATACTCATTACACAACGTGAAGAATTGCAGCCGTCCCCTGAGAACGCTCCTGAGCAAAGTGGCGGCCCGGTTCCGGGGGCCGTCATTCTGCGGGAAGAATCGCTGCGGATTCTGCTGCGAGACGAAAGCGATATCGTCAATCTCGAACCGATTCGGCTCACCATCCGTGGCCGCGAGGACGAGTCGCCGCAGGTTACGACGCGGCTCGTCGGTATCGGCAAAGCGATCACACGCAAGGCAATGATTCCCGTTCAGGGTGAACTCAGCGACGATTACGGACTGGCTGCGACGCAGTTCGAGTATCGGATTGATCAGGCGGAAGAAGCCGAGACCAGACCAACTGTCCGGCAGCCTGAGCGAGCTCTTGAATTCGTGATGAACGGAACGGTCGAACAGCCGGAAGAACGCTTTGACGTCCTCCCTCTCGAACTCAACGTCGGGCAGGTCCTTTTCCTGAATCTGCTTGCATCTGATGTCGACACGATCAACGGGCCGCACCAGTCGCGGAGCGAGACGTATCGACTCAAGATCGTGAGCGACGAAGAACTCCTCTCCCTGCTGCATCAGGATGAACTGAATCTGAGGCGGCGGTTCGAACAGCTTATTGACGAGCTGACACGCTCCCGGGACGATTTCGCCGGCGCGGCGATACCGGCTTCCGAAGCGGAAGGAAGTTCAGAGCCGCTTCCGCTCCCCGATGCCGTTCAAAGGACGCTCAATACACTGCGGAAGGACTCGATTGAAGCTGACGCGATTCGGATCGCGTTTGACAACATCCTCCGCGAGCTGATTAATAACCGTGTGGAGACGCCGCAGATGCGGGCCAGGCTTCAGGAAAAGATCATCGCTCCACTGACTGCATTGCTGGAGAACGAGTTCGCGAAAGCCGAAGAGGATTTCCGTCTGCTCGACTTCAGTCTTCAGCAGGGTGCGGAGGCCGAGGTGACGCCGGCGGTGTGTCTGGCCGACATGGACCGGCTTTTGTCGGGATTACGGCAGATTCTCATCGAGATGAGGAAACTGGAGAGCTTTCAGGAAGTGATTGAGCTGCTCAAGGGCATTATTGATGACCAGAAAGCCCTGCGAGAGAAGACCGAAGAAGAGCGAAAAAAGAAGCTGATCGATCTGCTCAACTGATCTACAATGGGATCTGGTGTTCTGCGATCGTTTTGAACCGAGAGAGGAGAGTTCACTGTGTTGATGCTCGGACGCAAGCCCAAGGCCTGGTCGGTCCCGCTGCTCTCGGTCTGTCTGGCGATTCTGCTGGTGACGACAGCTGTGGCCCAGGAGGAAACTCCTGAGAGTCCGCCTGCCGCCGATGATGCCAGTCTCAAAGACGTTCAACAGTCGATTGCCGCCCGCTACCAGCGATTCTCCAAAACTCTGGCGCAGCTTCACGGATACATGAAGGAAACCGACCCGGCTCGAGCCGAACTGCTGATGCGAGTGATCGGCAAGAGCAACGAGGCGCGTATCGATGGGCAGATAGACGTTCTGCTCGAACTGCTGGCGGCTGAGACTCCGCAATACGCCGGTGTTGTCGAGCGGCAGGAAGATCTCATTGAATCGTTGTTGACGCTGCTCGATGTTCTCCAGAGTGAAGACGAACTCGAACGTCTCGGCAGCGAGATCGAGCGTCTGCAGGCGCTGATCGGCGATCTGAATAAGCTCGTCATTCAGCAAAAAGAAGTCCGCGCCGGCACCGAACGTGGGCGGCCCGGGCAGAGTCTTCAGCAGGATCAGCAGGATGTGACCGAAAACACCCAGAAGCTGGCCGACAAGATCGACAAGCAGGACGAACAGCGTCGGCAGGAAGATGCTGAGAAGTCTGGCGGCGATCAAAACTCTCAGGAAGGCTCTGAAAGCCAGGACGGGAAGAATAGCGAACAGGACGGCGAGCAGAAGCCATCGGAGCAGAACGGCGAACAGAAGCCGAAGGACGGCGAACCGAAGGACTCGGAATCGATGCCAAAAGAGGGCAAGCAGGATCCTTCGCAGGGCGAATCGTCCGATTCCGAAAGCAAGCCGTCCGAACCGCAGGACTCAAAACCGTCACCGTCTCAGCAGCAACAACAGAAGCAGCAGGGACAGCCTCAGGACCAGCAGCCTTCGGAAGGATCGCCGCAGGAGCAGCAGAACTCCGAACAGCAACAGCAGAAACCTCAGGATCAGCAACAGACCGCTGGTCGCGAAGAGGTCGAGTCGGCGATCGAACGGATGCAGAAGGCGATCGACGAATTGAAGAAAGAGCAGAAAGACAACGCATCCCGCGAGCAGGATCGCGCAATTGCGGAGCTGGAAAAGGCGAAGGCGCAGCTCGAAGAGATACTGCGTCAGCTACGTGAAGAAGAGCAGAAGATTATGCTGGCTGCCTTGGAGGCCCGCTTCCGCAAGATGCTGCAGCTCCAGATGGCGGTTCGCAAGGCCAGCGGGCAGATTCACGATATCCCCGCTGAGCAGCGTGTGCCTCGACATCGTGCCCGTTCAACTCAGCTGGCTCGAGACGAACAGGACATTGTCGTCGAAGCCGACAAAGCTCTGGTGCTCTTCCGCGAAGAAGGAACCTCGGTCGCCTTTCCCGAAGCGGTGCTCGAACTCCGTGAAGATATGCGGACCGTGGCCGAGCGTTTGAACAAGTTCCAGATCGACGACATCACCATTGCGATCGAAGACGACATTATCGAAGCCCTCGAAGAAATGGTCGAAGCTCTTCGACGCGAGATGGAGAAGCTCGAAGAGAAAGACCAGCAGGGTGATCAGCAACAGGGAGAACAGGGTGATCCAGCGTTGATCGATCTGATTGCCGAATTGAAGCTGCTGCGGTCGCTCCAGTATCGGGTGAATCGACGAACTCGCCAGTATGGACGACAGATCGACGGCGAACAGGCCGCCGATCCCGAACTGCTCGATCTTCTCGATCAGCTGTCGATCCGACAGGCTCGAATCCAGCGGGCGACTTACGACCTTTCGACAGGACGCAACGAATGACCAGACGATTCCATTCAATCCTGAAGTTGTCTGGCATCGGCTTCCTGGCCGTTGCTGTCGCTCTCTGCGGTTCTGCACTGACTCCGAACAAGGTGACTGCTCAAGAGCGGGCGGTCGCTGACCAGACTTATCAGGGGATGCCGCACGAAGATATCGTTGCCCGTTGTGAAGCGTGGATCGCCGAACAGTCGGCGGAAAACGTGGAGCGCTGGAAGGAGTTTGCTGCCGCTCATGCCAGTCTGCCGGCGACGGAACTGATCGCAGCCGCCGTTCGTCTTTCGGGACAGGAACTCGAAGAGTTCGTCGATGGTGTTCGCAAGGCCTCTTATCGCGAATTGCTGGAAGCCCATGAATCCGGTCTGCCGGCCGTCAACGATCCGTGGATCGCAGCGAACTTCCGCTGCTGGTTTGCCGATCAGTTGACTCAACGGCAGATGTATGAAGAGGCGCTGGAGCAGCTGACCGATATTGATCCTTCCCTACTGGCCGAGCCGGCAGGTTATTTCTTTCAGAAGGCGGTCTGTGCCCATCAGCTGCTGGCGAAAGATGTCGCAAGCGAATCGCTGAAGACGTTGCTGACTGATTGCGAATCGCTGCCGACGCGGTATCGCATGCTGGGCGAACTCATGCAGCAGGACATGACCCGCTGGGAAGACAAGAGTCTCGATGAGATCTCCCGCAAGATGAAGGATGTCGAACGGCGGCTCGATATCGGTCGCGGTGGGCAGAAGGTGCAGAAAGTTGAAGAAGAGATCATCGAAACGCTCGATGAACTGATCGCCAAGCTCGAACAGCAGGCGAGCGGCGGAGGCGGAGCCGGCAACAGCTCACAGAATAATCCGAGTTCTCCCTCTCAGGACAGCCGCGTGAAAGGGCAAACCGCTCCCGGTGAAGTCGACGAGAAAGACCTCGGGAAACAGGCCGGCTGGGGAAATCTCCCTCCGAAGGATCAGGCCAAAGCCAAGCAGATTCTGGGGACCATGTTCCCGCCACACTATCAGCGCGCGATCGAAGCCTACAACCGCAAAGCCGCTCAGCGGGATAACCAGAACCCTTAGGAAGGAAACGGAAGTCCTATGTCGCATGGATTCAATTTTGTCCGTTTCGTCGCCGGGAGCTGCGCAGCTTGGTGTCTGTTTGTTTCCTCGGCGTTCGCGGTCGATGTCGCGACGATGGACGGGAAGACAGTCACAGGCGAACTCAGCGATCTCGCCAGCGAGCAACTCGTTCTGGAGTCTGGCGGGAACGTGAATGCGATTTCACTCGACCGCGTGATGACTGTCAGCTGGCCGGAGAACAAGCCGAAACCGGATGCCGATGCAGGCGTTTCTCAGCAGATTCGCCTGACCGATGGTTCCCGTCTTCGCGGCAGTCAGGCCACCGGCGACGGATTAACGGTCTCATTTGCTTCCAGTTCCTTCGGCACCATCAGCGTTCCGTTCCGGAATGTGAAATCACTGCTCTTGAAGCCATTAGATGATGTCACTCGGGAGCCCTGGCAGGAGTTGCTTTCGAAATCAGCGGCTGATGATCGACTCGTCATCCGTAAAGGCGACGTTCTCGATTTTCTTCCGGGCGTCGTCACCGAGTACAGCGAGTCCGAGATCTCCTTCCTTTACGACGGCAGCGAGATCGATGTCCCGATTGCAAAAGTGTTCGGCATTATTCACGCCGTGGCGATGCAGCCGGGGACTCAGGCTCGCTGTGCAGTCGAGACCGTCACTGATGAGCGTCTACTGGTTCAGAGTGTCTCGTTGCAGGGACAGGAGCTGGTTGCCAGCACTGGCCCGCAACAGCAGATTCGCTGCTCGACGGCAAGCATATCGCGGCTCGATTTCAGTCTGGGGCGAATCGTTTATCTTTCCGATCTCACGCCTGAAGGGACTGAGTACACTCCCTTCTTCGATACAATCTGGGAGTACCAGCGGGATCGTACCGCGGATGGAAAGCAGCTCCAGTTGGGCCGCGAGAAGTTCGCTCGCGGACTCTGGATCCATTCCAAGACCGAACTGACGTATCGGCTCGCTGGCGAATACACACGGATGCAGGCTCTCATGGGAATCGACCATGGCGTGGCGGCGGCTGGGCATGGTGATGTCGACGTGATCATTCGTGGCGACGACGAAGTGCTGTATCAGGGCAACGTAAATGCCCGCATGGATCCCATCCCGCTCGATCTTCCCCTGAGCGGCAAACGCTTCCTTTACATCACGGTCGACTTTGGCAAGGGACTTGATATTGGCGACCACCTGGATCTCGTGGATGCACGACTACTCAAATAGATATCTCACCGTTGCAGTGGCTGCGATTTTTTCCGCCCTTCTCTTCACGGGAGGAGCAAACAGGCTCGCTGCGCAGATCGAACTTCCGCCGGAAGTGATCGCTGCTGAACAGCAGCGAATCGAGGTCATCGATCGCATCAGTCCGACCGTGGTGGCAATCTTTCCGCCCGATGGTCAGGGAGGTGGCTCCGGCGTATTGATCTCGCCAGATGGACTCACGCTGACGAACTTTCACGTTGTCGATGGAGCCGGTCCGTTTCTCAAGTGCGGCCTCAACGACGGCAAGATCTACGACGCGGTCCTGATGGGAATCGACCCCACCGGCGACGTCGCCATGATTCAACTGCTGGGGCGAGATGACTTTCCCTTCGCCCGGCTGGGAAACAGCGATACTGTGAAAGTGGGCGACTGGGCGCTCGCGATGGGGAATCCGTTTCTGCTGGCCGAAGACTTCCAGCCGACGCTCACCTTCGGCATGGTGAGTGGGGTTCAGCGTTATCAGTATCCGGCCGGAACATTCCTTGAATACACCGACTGCATTCAGGTCGACACCTCAATCAATCCGGGCAACTCGGGTGGTCCGCTCTTCAATGAACAGGGCGAAGTTGTCGGGATCAATGGACGCATCTCCGTTGAAAAACGCGGCCGCGTGAATGCCGGTGCCGGGTACGCGATTTCGATCAATCAGATCAAGAACTTCCGCGATCACCTGCAAAGCGGACGTGTCGTCGATCATGCTACGCTCGGAGCCACCGTACGATCCGATGAGTTCTCGACCGTAATCGTCGATACGATCCTGGAAACCAGCAGCGCCTACTTCTGTGGACTTCGTCGCGGCGATGAGATTATTTCGTTCGGCGGGCGTCCGATCGGCAGCGTCAATCAGTTAAAAAACGTGCTCGGCATCTACCCTAAAGGCTGGAAGATCCCGCTGGTCTACCGCCGCGATGGGGAACGGTTCGAGATCTTCCCGCGACTTGAAGCGCTGCACTCCACGGGCGAGCTGCTCGAGTTCGCCGGCGAGCCGCCGATGCCGGCCAATCCTGAGGAAGAGCCGAAGGAAGAGATGCCGATTCCCCTTCCGTTGCCGCACGGCAAGAAGCCGATCGTCATTCCGGAGGAGCACAAGCATCTCTATACCGGTCGACTCGGTTTTGTGAACTATCACTTCAACCAGACGCGGCAGGACAAGCTGCTGAATGGATTGAAGTCGCTTGGCGATTTCGGAGGCCCGGATCGCAAGTGGACCTTCACCGGACAGATCGCCGGCGGAGCCGAGTTCAAACTTGTGCTTGCCGAGTTCGCCTGCCTGCTGGAACTGCCCCGGGAGCAGCGGGCTTTTCTGATGGACCTTGGCCGCCCGGAAACGTTCGTCGCCGGTCTGAATTCCGAAGGCATGCTGATGGCCCTTTACGAATGGCAGCAGTTCATGACGAAGGGGAAGGATGCCTTCACGGAGATGTATTATGTCGGCAGCGAGCCGCTCGATGGAGTCGGGCAGCGGGTCGACGTGCTGTTCACGCTCGATTCGGAACGGGAGATCCGCTGGTACTTCGATCAGGGAGCCGGGCAACTGGTCGGCTGGGATTTGCGACTGCGGCCCGATATGCCCGAATGTGGAATCCGGATCCCGACCTGGAAGCCCGATCAGCCGCACTCCACTCCGGTGCAGTTCTCGGTCGTTGTCGACGGAAAGCCGGCGACTGTCTTTGAAGTCAACTCCATGGAAACTGGCGACGTGACTAAACCGGCTCCGTAAGCCGTCCACGACGCATATCTGAAATCGACCGAATGTTCTGGAAACATACTCAGTTTGATCTGCGACGGACGCCCCTCTGGTGTGCGCTTCTGCTGTTGTTCGTGGCTGCCCCGGTTCGCGGCGACCAGCAGGAGACGCTGACCCAGGTATTATCGAAGACGGTCAAACTTTACGGAGCCGGCGGGCTGGCCAATCTGGCGAGTTACGGCACCGGAATTCTGATTTCACCGGACGGCCATATTCTCACGGTTTGGAATCATCTGCTCGATACCGACTCCGTTGTCGCGGTTCTCGATAATGGACGGCGTCTCCCGGCAACATTTATCGCCGGAGCCGGTGAAGCGGGCCTCGCGGTTCTCAAGATCGAGGTTCGCAACGCTCCCCATTTCGATCTGAATCAGCTTGCCCAGCGTGGCCCGGGAACGCCGGTACTCGGCTTCAGCAACATGTTCAATGTGGCCGCCGGTGACGAGCCGGTTTCCGTCATTCACGGCGTCATCGCCATGGTCGGTCCCCTGCCCGCCCGACGTGGGCGCTTCGACATGACGTACAAAGGCGATGTCATTGTGGTCGATGCCGTGATGAATAACCCGGGAGCAGCCGGCGGGGCGCTGACAACGGCGTCGGGCGAGCTGCTCGGCATCATCGGCAAAGAGATTCGCGACAGCCGGTCGAATTTGTGGATCAACTACGCAATCCCGCTCTACGACTTCCGGGAGACCATCGGCCAGCTTGTCCGCGGAGAAGTTGTGACCGGCGACCGTGTCGAATTGCCTCCGGTGATTCGTCCGGTCGATACGATGCCGATGGGGTTTCGGCTCGTGCCAGATGTCGTCGCCCGCACTCCGGCATATATCGATGTCGTCCAGCCCGGTTCTCCAGCCGCGGAATCGGGACTGCTGCAGGACGATCTGATCGTCCTTGCCAACGACGATCTCGTGCAGTCGTGCAGAGAGTTCTACGAACGACTGCATCAGCTGCAGAAAGGGGACGTCCTTCGGGTGACCGTCCGCCGTGGCCGGGAACTGATCAATGCTGAACTGATCGTTCCTGAGCTAAACTAGCCTGCTATAATGGTTTGTTTGGTGTGCCTCCATGTTTGCTAAGGGGTAGCCCCGGTTGATTCGACCGGGGTGGCGCAGCCACAGGAGGTCCGTACTGGATCAACAACTTGTCGGCTGTAACCTCTTGCCGACGTCGTCGGCCCCGGTAGCAAAGCAACCGGGGCTACCCTCAGAGATCTTGAGGCCGATCGGGGGGACTGTAAACAAACCGTTCGAAACCGGCCGCTTACGGCTGTGGAGTTTTCATGTCTGGATTTGACCTCGTCAGTGAATTTGCTCCCGGTGGGGACCAGCCGAAGGCGATCGATTCGCTGGTTCGCGGCCTCGAGGAAGGCAAACGGAATCAGGTGCTGCTCGGCGTGACCGGTTCCGGGAAGACGTTCACGATGGCGAACGTCATTCAGAAAATGAACCGCCCGACGCTCGTGCTGTCGCACAACAAAACGCTGGCCGCTCAGTTGTACGCCGAATTCCGCGACTTCTTTCCGAACAACGCGGTCACGTATTTCGTCAGCTATTACGACTACTATCAGCCCGAAGCCTACATCCCGCAGCGCGATATCTACATCGAGAAAGACGCGTCGATCAACGACGAAATCGACCGGTTGCGACTCCTCGCCACCAGTGCGCTCGTCAGTCGACGGGATGTGATCGTCGTCGCTAGTGTCAGCTGCATTTACGGCCTGGGGTCACCAAAGGATTATCTCGACATGATGATCCCGCTGCGGATTGGTCAGCAGGTGAATCGGGACGAACTGCTGCTCAAGTTCATTGATATTCATTACGACCGCAACGACTTCCAGCGGGCTCGCGGCAAGTTTCGCGTGCGGGGCGATGTGATCGAACTCTGGCCGGCATACGAAGAGTTCGCCTATCGCATCGAACTCTGGGGCGATGAAGTCGAGTCGCTGTCGATCATCGATCCGGTTTCCGGCGACGTGCATAAGATCCACAACGACGTTTACATCTACCCGGCCAAGCACTTCGTGTTGCCCCAGAGTCGCATCGACAATGCGATGGTCGAGATTGAAGACGAGCTCAACACGCGGCTCGAAGAGTTTCGGCGGGAAGGCAAGCTGCTCGAAATGCAGCGGCTCAGTGCGCGAACCCGCTACGATATGGAGCTGCTGAAAGAGACCGGGTTCTGTCCGGGGATCGAGAACTATTCGCGGGCACTGGCGGGCCGCAAGGCGGGGCAGCCGCCGTATACGTTGTACGACTTCTTCCCTGATGACTTCCTGATGTTCATCGACGAGTCGCACGTCACTCTGCCCCAGGTGCGGGCGATGTATGCCGGCGACCGGTCCCGCAAGCAGGCTCTCGTCGATCACGGTTTCCGCCTGCCGATGGCGCTCGACAACCGGCCGCTGATGTTCGACGAATGGAATGCTCGACGGAATCAGGTCGTGTTTGTCTCCGCGACTCCGGCTGACTGGGAACTCGATCAGTCCGAAGGAGAGATCGTCGAGCAGATCATTCGCCCGACCGGCCTCGTTGATCCTGTCGTGCATGTCCTCCCGGCTCGTCGACAGGTCCCGCATCTGGTCGAGCAGATCAAACTGCGAACCGAGCGGAATGAGCGAACGCTGGTCACGACCCTCACCAAGCGACTGGCCGAAGACCTCACCGGTTACCTGCAGGATGAGGGACTGAAGTGTGCCTGGCTGCATTCCGAGCTCGATGCCATCGAACGGGTCGAGATTCTGCGGGAGCTTCGCGAAGGGACGCACGATACCGTCATCGGCGTCAACCTGCTGCGGGAAGGTCTCGACCTCCCGGAAGTGTCGCTGGTTGCGATTCTCGATGCCGATAAAGAAGGCTTCCTGCGAAACGACACGAGTCTGATTCAGACCATCGGCCGCTCGGCCCGGAACGTGAATGCCGAGGTCATTCTCTACGCCGACACGGTAACGCCGAGCATGCAGATGGCGATCGACGAAACGAACCGCCGCCGCGAGTTGCAGCTCGAGTACAACCGCAAACACGGTATCACCCCCGAGACAATCCGGAAGGCGATCCGCCGCGGCATCGAAGACGAAATCGAAGCCCGTCAGATCGTTCAGAAAGCCGCCGGCGTTTCTTCGGAAACGGAGTTTGTCACACAGGAATACCTGAAGGCGATGGAAGGCGAAATGCTTACCGCAGCTGAGAATCTCGAGTTTGAACGAGCAGCCGAATTGCGAGACCGCATTGAAAAACTCCGAGGAAAAGTCGGCCAGGAGATCCCGGTGGGCGACAAAGATACGCCGGGGTTTGCTCCGAAGGGAAATCGTCAGCGGCGAAAGAAGACCGGAAGGAAGGGAACATCCCGGAAACGGCCGGGGTGAGTATTTGTTGCTGAGTTAGAGTCGTGTGGTATCGTTGAGCCACCTAAGGGCAAATCATGGCCGAATCAAATACACGCGTTGGAGTTTCTGCCCGCCATGGGGGCGTGGTCTTCAATATAATCATCGCAATCGTGCTGGTCGGGATCGGTATCGCATTGCTCCTGCCCCCATTGAGTACGCCTCGCGAAGCACGAGATCGAAGTTCATGTAAGTACAACCTTAAGCAAATCGGTCTGGCTCTGCACAACTACCACGATGAGTACGGCGTCTTTCCGCCGGCTTATACCGTGGACGCTGATGGGAACCGACTGCACAGCTGGCGGACGTTGCTACTGCCGTTTTTGGAGCAGGAGTCACTTTACAACAGCATTGATCTGACCAAGCCCTGGGATGATCCGGCCAATGCGGAGGCTGCGGGAGGAATGGTTGAATCCTACCTGTGTCCTGCTTCCGACTGTCCGACGAACTGTACTACGTACGTGGCTGTGGTGGGGTCGGACGGGATCTGGCAACCGGGCCTTTCAAGATCGATGGCAAAGATCTCAGATCCGACGTCCGAAACGCTGCTGGTGGTCGAAGTCCATTCGGACCGAGCCGTGCCATGGATGTGTCCGTATGATGCCGAATTCTCCATGTTTCTCGAAGCCGGCTCGAAGACGCGACTTCCCCATGAAGGCGGTCGACAGGCCGTGCTGGCGGACGGCTCGGTTCGATATATTGCGGCGGACCATCCAGCGGAGTTCTGGCGAGCACTCGTTTCAGCGAACGGGGCGGATTCGGACGTGTTGGCCCGGCATGACTGGTGACCAGTCTTAGGGACCGCTAAACGCTTACTTCCAACTCGTCTTCCGCGACTGCTGTTCCAGCCACTCAACGGCCGGTTTCGGCAGACCCTCGTGGCCGCCTTCGAAGATTGTCACTCGAGCCGGGCCGGCGTGGCGGCGGAGGTGGATTTCGACGTTGTATTCGGATTTGGGGACGTTGTCCGAGGCCTGCGGCGTAGTGAGTGGTTGTTCGTTGCTGAGTTGTTCGATCTCGGATGCGGTTACTTCTTTGACCCCCTTCGCACGGGCGATGCGATTGAAGGCGTTGAGCGTATGTGCGATTGGCACCGAGCCGGTGTGGCCGTCGTGGATGCCAGCGTTCAGATCGAGGGGGAGGTCGCCGGTGCTATCAAGATGGAAGATGGGCGAGCGACTATGATAGCGGGCGTCGATTTCTTTGCTCTGTCCCGGCGGGCCGCCGAGGCTGCGTTCGATCATGCGGGCGTAGTTGCCGATCGGCGTGGTGCGGGCGTGGAAGCGGTGCCATTCCGCCAGATCGCTGATGCCGACCCAGGCGGTGACGGCTGAGAACTTGGCGGGATGATAACCGGCCATGAGCATGGCCATGTGTCCGCCGCCGGAGGTGCCAGCCAGATAGATGCGGGAGCGATCGATGTTCGCGTTTTCGAGCACGTGCTGGATGCTGTCGAGAATGTCCTGTCGGGCGAGTTCGGAGCCGCAGGCTTCGGGGTGATCATTGCGGCCACGGAAGTTGGGATGCAGATAGCCCCAGTTCCGCTTGACCGCTTCCCGCTGCCATTTGCTGTTGTTCTGCAGATAGTTCCCGCTCCAGGAGTGCAGAAAAACGAGCAGCGGCGTCGATTCGGTCTTTGCCTGCTCCGGCATCCACACGAGAGCCGGGTGCTCTGAGTCATCAAGCGTGCTGCGGAACTTGAATTCCGTGAGAGCCGGCAGATCGGCTGCGTACACTGGAGTTGAGCAGAACAGGCAGAGTGTGATCAGGCAGGTCAGCAGGCGGCTGGGCATTGTTAAAATCTCTTCGTCAGTAGTCAGCGTCGGGTGGGGACTTCGAGGATCTGATCTTCGAAGGTAACCCAGACGCGGTCGTTGGCGGACGGCTTGACGATACCACCATCGACGAACGAAGAAAACGCCGGCAGCACGAGGCAGCCCTGCGAATACCAGAATCCGTGGCACTTAACCCGATGCGTGTACCCTTCCTGCAGTTCGACACGCGGATGAAGATGCCCGGCCAGAACGAGCGGATGATCGTCCGAAAAGACGGCCGGCTCGTGCTGGCAGACGACGTTCTTCAAGGCCACCGGAGCGGGTACGGATTCGATTTGCCACTCGTCGGGCAGGTTCTTCAGATGGCGATCGTGATTTCCACGAACGAGGGAGATGCGGAGCTGAGGATGAGTTCGCCTCCAGCGGGTGATGATGTCGACCAGCTGCGGGTCGACTCCGGTGTGGTGATGGGTCAGGTCGCCCAGCACGACCAGATGAGTCGCCTGATGTTGCGAGATGAGATCGGAGAGCCGGTTCAGGTCGGGTGAAGCCGTTTCCGGAACCGGAATGCCAAAATGCCGAAACGTGCCCGCCTTGCCCCAGTGCAGATCGGCGACGAAGAGCGTCCGTTGATCGGGCCAGAAGATCGCACGGTCCGCCAGGAGTTCGAGGGTGACGTCCCTGAGTTTGACTGGTATTGATGAGGGCATCCGGTTTCCCTGTTCGTTGAGTTACGAAGCGGCTTTCTCAAGGACCAGTGACATGCGGGCAATGCGATCCTTCAGCTGTTCGGTGCTCAGTTTCTGCCGGAGTCGGTCGACGAACAACGGAAACGCGAACGGTGTCAGCCGGGGTGGATAGACGATGCGGACCTCGTTCGAAAGCAGACGCTCCATCGTGCGACGCATGCGGGACTGGTCGAGCTGCTGTTCGAGGACTTCGCGTCGCGACTGATGGAGCAGCAGGTTGTCTGGATCGTAGTTCGAGAAGACATCGAACAGGAGTCCGGTCGAAGCCTGCAGTTGCCGAGTGGTTCGCTGCTGCCCCGGATAGCCGTTGAAGACCAGGCCGGAAATTCGGGCGATGTCGCGGAACTGCCGTCGAGCCATCTCAGCCGCGTTCATGCTGTGAATGATATCGTCGGCCATGGTGTCGAGGCGGAACAGAAGCTCGCGGGGATCATCCGGCAGATCGATCTTCTGTGGCGAGAGAAGTTCGAAACCGTAGTCGTTGACCGACATGGTGAACGAGATCGGCTCCCGCTGGGCGAGTCGATGAGCGACGAGGGCGGAAAGCCCTTCATGCACAAGTCGGCCGGCGAACGGATAAAAAAAGAGATGGTGCCCTTCCCGCGATTTGACCCGCTCGATCAACAGGGAATCCTGCGAAGGGAGCGCCGACCAGTCTTCTTGCAGATCGAGAATCTCGCTGACGGCCTTGAGTTCCGGCGACTTGCGGTCTCCTTCGTGATACTGTCGGAGTTCCTGCAGGAAGGCATCGGCCAGTTCGGTGGAGAGCGGCATGCGTCCGCCCATCCAGCGGGGAACAGTCGTTGCGGTCTTCTTCGCCCGGCGGACGTGGACAATCATGTTGTCGATGCTGACAAACTCCAGCGACTTGCCGGCGAAGTGGAACAGGTCGCCCCGCTTCAGTTTAGCGACGAACGATTCTTCGACTGAACCAATGCGGGCCCCCTTCATATATTTGACGGTCAGCGTGCCATCGCCGCAGATAGTGCCGATCGACAGCCGATGCTGGCGGGCCCGCTTGCGATCGGTCAAGGCAAAGTTATCTCCGTCCGGTGTTTCGAGTCGTGAGTATTCAGGGTATGCGCGAAGTGATTCGCCGCCGGTCGTGGCGAAGTCGAGGGCCCAGTCGAACTCCTGTTGAGTCAGATTGCGGTAGGCCCAGGACTGGCGGACTTCGTGCAGCAGGTCCGTCTTCTCGAAGCCGCCACCGAGTGCGATGGTACACAGGTGTTGAATGAGAACGTCGAGCGGTTTGTCCTGCGGAGATCGCGACTCCACGTTCCCGCTCAGGACCGCCCGACGAGCCGCGGCGACTTCGACCAGTTCGAGTGCATTGGTCGGCACGCAAACGACTTCGCTGGTTTCGCCGGGACGGTGTCCGCTCCGCCCCGCCCGTTGCATCAGTCGGGCCACCCCCTTTGGACTGCCGATCTGGAAGACACGCTCCACGGGAGTGAAGTCGACGCCGAGGTCGAGACTTGAAGTGCAGACGACGCAGCGAAGCTTCCCCTTCTTCACCGCATCTTCGACCCAGCGTCGAGTGTCCTGATCGATCGAACCATGATGCAGGGCAATCGTTCCCGCCCAGTCAGGCCGCTGCTTGAGAATCGCCTGATACCAGAGTTCCGATTGCGAACGAGTATTGGTGAAGACGAGCGAGGTGCCCCCCTTCTCGACTTCCGTGAGCAGCTGGGACAGCTGTTTGAGGCCGAGATGGCCCGACCACGGAAAGCGTTCCATCGTCTCCGGGATGATGGAGCGGATGCGGTACTTCTTGTGGGCATTTCCTTTGACCATCTGCGGCGGTCGCAGCGGGTTCGCTCCGACTAGCACGTCGGCTGCTTCGGAAAGGTTGCCGATGGTCGCGGAGAGTCCCCAGACTCGCAGGTCTTCGTTCCATTTGCGGAGTCGGGCCAGCGCGAGTTCGGTCTGCGTTCCGCGCTTCGTTGAAAGGAGCTCGTGCCATTCGTCGACGATGACGGTGTCGACTTCCGATAGCAACTCGCGGGCGTTCTTTCGAGCCAGCAGCAGAGACAGGCTTTCGGGAGTGGTGATCAGGACTTCGGGAAGTCGGGATGCCTGCCGTTGACGGATGGTGCTGGTGGTGTCGCCGGTTCGCGTTTCAACGAGCCAGTCGAGTTCAAGATCGTCGAGCGGCCGCTGGATGGCCGTGCTCAAATCGGAAGCGAGTGCTCTCAACGGAGTCAACCAGAGCAGGCGGCACTTCCGACTGCGGGATCGCTTCGTCTTCCCGGAGCCAGGTTTCTGTTGCCGTTTTTTGAGGGCGTCGAGCAGCGGGCCGCCGAGAGCGGCGTAGGTTTTCCCAGTACCGGTTGTCGCGTGGACGAGGCCGGAATCACCGGCCAGCCAGGCCCGCCAGACTTTTTTCTGAAAGGGGAACGGAGCCCAGTCCTGTCCGGTGAACCAGCCGGTCAGTTCCTCCATGGCCAGGGAGCGAGCCGATTTGCGGCGAGCAGTTGACGACATCAGCCCTGCTCCTCGGCCGCGGTAATCGTTTCGACTTCACTCGGCATCATCGCGAGCAGATGACCAAGCCGATCGGCGTCTTCCGGCTTCTTGTCTTCCCGCCAGCGGTGAATCCGTGGAAAGCGGACGGCGACGCCGGACTTATGTCGCGTTGAACGCTGAATGTTCTCGAAGCCAAGTTCAAAGACCAGCTCGGCTTTAACGCTTCGGACAGGACCGAACCGCTCCAGCGTATTGTTGCGAATGAAGCGGTCGACACGGCGAATCTCGGCATCGGTCAGGCCAGAGTAGGCTTTGGCGAACGGAACGAGTGTGTCCCCCTGCCAGAGGGCGAACGTGTAGTCGGTGTAAAGACTCGCCCGGCGGCCGTGTCCCGCCTGGGCGTAGATGAGGACCGCATCGATTGTGTACGGCTCGATCTTCCACTTCCACCACGTGCCAGTAACGCGACCGACTTCGTAGGGAGCAGACTTTTTCTTAAGCATCAGCCCTTCCACGGCAAGATCGCGCGACCGCGATCGTTCTTCGGCGAGTTCGTCCCAGTCGTTGCCGATGACTTCGGGAGACAGCATGAGCCGGCTCTCTTCATCGGTTGCCAGAATCTTTTCCAACTGCGAACGACGCTCTGCGAACGGCTGCTGGCGGATGTCTTCGCCTTTGAATTCCAGCAGGTCAAATGCGATGAATCGGATTGGCACGTCCTTCATGATCTTCGGGCCAACCTTCTTGCGGTTGATTCGCTTCTGCAGATCACCGAACGGTAGGACTCGACCGTCTTTCCAGCCGAGAACTTCGCCATCGATGACCGTTCCCTCCGGCAGGTCGAGGATGTCGTCGTCGAGTTCAGGGAAACGCTCGTTCAGCAGTTCTTCGCCGCGTGACCAGAGAAAGAACTCTTCGCCCCGCCGGAGAATCTGGGCCCGAATGCCATCCCACTTCCACTCGGCATGCCAGTCGTCGAGTGAGCCGAGGGTTTCGGGAGGATCGTTCAACGCATGAGCCAGGCAGAACGGATACGGCTGGCTGAGTGCGGTTTCGCCTGCATCCGGCGAGATGAGTTGATTGAAGAATTCAGGCGTCGGTTCCCACGTTCCCATCATGCGATGCGAGATGACGTTCGGCTCCAGGTCGTACGCCAGGGAGAGAGCCTTGATGACCGACCGCTGGGAGACGCCGATCCGCAGTCCGCCGGTGATGAGCTTGTTATACACGAAGCGGGACCAGCTACCGAGTTCGCTCCACGCCTGTTGAAGCAGCAGCCGTTGACCTTCTTCCTTCATCGATCCAAGCGGAAGAATGCGTTCTTCAAACCATTCAGTCAATGTGCCCGAGACGCTCTCCTGTTCGCCGGAGCCGAGGACGAGAGCAATGGTTTCCGCCAGATCACCCACGGTGTGGTAGCACTCTTCGAAGAGCCAATCCGGCAACTCGGCCAGCTCCGCGCTCCAGCGGCGAAGATCACCGTGCTTCACGAGACGCTTCAGGCGACGCCCGCTGAGGACATAAACGGCCCACGCCGCATCGGGCGCCGGAGCTTCGAGAAAATAATCCCGCATCGCCTCCAGCTTCTGACTGGTGCGGGTCGTTTCGTCGAGGCGTCGAAAGAGGTGGCAGAACTGTTCCATGTGGGATTATAGACAGGGGGACGAGGTCCGAAGTGAAGAATTGCCGTTATGACTCGGTCGTTTCTTCTTCGGAATCGCCGGTGCGGTCGTCGTCCTGTTCTCCTTCGTACATGGTGTCGAGTTCAGCGGCCTGGTAGCCGTGGTTGTTGAGCCAGTGGACGAGCGCGCGTTTGTAGCCATGTGTCACATACACCCGCTCGGCTCGTGTCTGTTCAATCGCGTTCAACAGTCCCGGCCAGTCGGCGTGATCGGAAAGCACGAAGCCGCGTTCGATATTGCGTCGTCGACGCTGACCGCGGACGGTCATCCATCCAGAGGCGAATGCGGAAGCGTAGTTGCCGAACTTACGCAGCCAGGTCGTCGTCTGAGCAGACGGAGGAGCGATGATCATCGCTCTACTCCAGTCTTTTTTGTCGTCTGCGCGGCCGGCGTACTCGGTCGGCGGGAGGTCGATTTCGCATTCGCGGTAAGCCGCGTTAATCTTCTCGACCGCGCCGTGGCAGTAGATGGGGCCGATTTCAGGATCGAGCCCGCTGAGCACGCGCTGGGCTTTTCCGAATCCGTAGGCAAAGATGACAGACGGACGTTGTTCCTCAGCGTTTTCTCGCCACCAGCGATTCATGTCGTCGAAGACATCCTGCTGATCGGGCCAGTGATAGATCGGCAGTCCAAAAGTCGACTCGCTGACGAACGTGTGACAACGAACGACTTCAAAGTTTTCACAGGTGCGATCGGGATCGAGTTTGTAATCGCCGGAAACGACGCAGACCTGCCCCTGCTTTTCAATCCGAATCTGTGACGATCCGAGCACATGGCCCGCGGGGTGAAAGGAAACCTTCACGCCGTTGATGACCAGCGTCTCCCCGTACGGCAACGATGAGATTTCGCTCTTCGGACCGAGCCGCCGTTCGAGGACCGGCTTGGATTGATCGGAGGCCAGATACTGCTCGCTTCCCCAGCGGGCGTGGTCGCCATGAGCGTGTGTGATCAGCGCCTTGGGCACACCCCGCCAGGGATCGATGTAGAAGTCCCCTGCTTCGCAGT
Source organism: Planctomycetaceae bacterium (assembly GCA_017795105.1). Classification (GTDB taxonomy): domain Bacteria; phylum Planctomycetota; class Planctomycetia; order Planctomycetales; family Planctomycetaceae; genus Rubinisphaera. The sequence goes on along the minus strand of CP051247.1, from coordinate 386,231 downwards.
AGAGTCCTCGGTCAGTGAGCGTGAACAGTTCCGACGCGGATGGCGAGGCGGCTTCAATCACAGATTGTAGTATCCGATGGCAAAGTATTTTCGGGGATCAATCCAGATCTGCTGTTCCTGGAAACCAACGCCTTCGAGCAGGTCGCTGAAGTCCTCAATCGAATACTTGTGGGAGTACTCCGTGCAGATCGATTCTCCCTTTTCGAAGTGGAATTGGTGATCGCCGACCCGTGCAGTCTGTTCGCGTTCGCTGATCAAGTGCATTTCAATTCGGCTTGCTCGATCGTTGAAGATCGCTCGATGCCGAAAGTTCTCAATGTCGAATGTTCCGCCGAGCTCGTTATTGATGCGATGGAGTAGATTCATATTGAACGCTGCAGTCACCCCACGACGGTCATCGTACGCGCGTTCCAAAACATTGACGTCCTTACGAAGATCAAAGCCGATCAGAAGACCGCCATCAGGCTGCACAAGATGAGCGATCTGCTCAAGGATTCGTTGGGCAAGCGGGACTTCGAAGTTTCCGATTGTCGAGCCCGGGAAGTAAACCACCCGCCGCTGGCCATTGTCGGCTTCGGGAGGCAGGTCGATGGATTGACAGAAATCCGCGTGTAGCGGGGTGACATTGATCTGCGGGAACTCCAAAGCGATCCGCTCCGCGCACCGGAACAGATGTTCTCGCGAGATATCGATTGGTACATAGCTGGTGCCCGGCGCCGCGTGCTCAAGGAGGAGTCGGGTCTTGAGACTGCTCCCGGCCCCCGGTTCGATGATCATGCTGTTCGCGCCAATCGCATCGGCCATTTCTTCGACGTGACGCTCCATGATCTGCATTTCGGTTCGCGTCACGTAGTATTCGTCGAGCTCGCAGATCTGATCGAAAAGGCGACTTCCTTCTTCGTCGTAGAAGTACTTGCTGGAAAGTTGCTTGCAACGCTGGGAAAGTCCCTGGAGAACGTCGGAACGAAATTCCTCAATAGCCTGTGCTTCGGTTGCCGTGGTCAGACTGTGCTGGTTCATATAGGCCCTTCTGTGCGAGCTTGAAATGTGTGGGAACTGGTCCGATCACTTCGCAAGGCGTATGCCAGAAAACTGCCAGCGAGCTTCCGGCGGGAAGAAATTCCGATAGGTTCCTCGAATATGGCTCCCCGGCGTGGCACAGGAGCCGCCTCGAAGGACGTACTGATTGCACATAAACTTGCCGTTGTATTCACCGATCGCCCCCGGCGGCGTAACGTAGCCCGGATAGGCGACGTAAGGAGAAGCCGTCCACTCCCAGACGTCTCCGTACGTTTGCTGCAGGTGTGATTGCGAATCGCGTTGCGCGGGCTGCGGGTGGAATGCTTCCGACTCCACGAAATTGCCGGTTCGCGTTGCCGGACAGTCGCCAACATGGGCCGCCACCGCAGTCTCCCATTCCCCTTCCAGCGGCAGGCGATATCCGGCCCAGCGGGCAAAGGCATCCGCTTCAAAGAAACTGACATGGCAGACCGGTTCGAGCGGTTCGAGCGGTCGCAAACCGGACAGCGTGAACTGTGACCAGCCATCCCCCTGCGACTGCCAGTAAAGAGGGGCCTTCCAGCTTTCCTGTTGGCAGACGCTCCAGCCCAGCGAAAGCCAGAATTCCGGTCGCTCGTATCCACCGTCCCGCATGAACTCGAGATATTCGGAGTTGGTGACCAGTCGACTGGAAAGGTGAAACGGCTCAAGCAGCCGCCGGTGCCTCGGTAGCTCGTTATCGAACCGAAACCCGTCGGCACTCGCCCCCATTTCGACAATACCTCCATCAAATTGGACCCATCTTTGAGCAGCCGGTTCGCCGGCCGACTTCTCGACAGACCGATCGCGATAGACGGGAAACAAAGGGTTGCAGGACAGCATGTGTTTGATGTCAGTGAGGATCAATTCCTGATGTTGCTGCTCGTGATTCAATCCGACTTCGAGCAACGACCGCAGTTCCTGATCGTCCCCGGCCTGTTCGAGCAGTTCCATCATCTGCTCGTCGACGGACTGACGATAGTGTCCGACTTCTTCTACCGTCGGACGCGACAGCAGCCCTCGCTGATGCCTTGGAAACTGTTCGCCGACGCTGTTGTAGTACGAATTGAACAGCACTTCGAAAGCAGAGTTCACCGGCCGGTAGTCAGGGCGAAACTTTCTGAGGATAAATGTTTCGAAGAACCAGGTGGTGTGAGCGCGATGCCAGCGGGCGGGACTGGCATCCGGCATCGACTGAATCACCTGATCTTCCGCGCACAGCGGTTCGCAAAGTGCTTCGGTCTGATGTCGAACCGTCTGATAGCGGCGGACCAGGTGAGAGATGTCGACGGACTCAGCGTGGGAGATCACGGGCGAAGAAATGGCTTTGTTCCTTGATGTGAACCGGGATGCGAAATGACCGATCGGAGCGGCACATAGTCTTCAATCGCATGTCGCATTTTTCGTGCCCGCCCCTCAGGGAAAGTCGACACCATTCATCGTAGACGCCCTCAGGCGGAATGCGACCCCATCTTCAGAAAGCTCCTTAACTCCCAGGAATGTTGCAGATTCCGCTCGTTTTGGCATGAAAGTCATAAAGTTTTCGGGAAGCGCGTCCCCCAACCCAGTTACTTCTCGCTTAGAAGTACGGAGGGGAAACGACACTTTCAGACGTCGTTGAACTTCCCGAGGGCCAGCACTGGGCGGGCCTTCGGAACGACACCGTTGTAAGGGAGACGCTGCAATGCACTCTGTCACTTCGAAAACTGGCACTGCACTGGTTCGTGAAGTTGCCAAGCTGCGATCGGGTCAGATGACCGCCGGTCGTTGCTGCCGTTCCTGTCGCCGCTGCCGAAGCTGTAACTCCTGCCGGTCCTGCCGCAGTTGTCGCAGCTGCCGTCGTTGCGGCTGCCGATAAGGCACCGACTCGGCTGTTGCCGAAAATCTCGAACGCCATCCCTCGAAATGGTCGACATTGGGCTGTGCTCTCTGCGGAGACCGGGAATGTCCTGAAAGCCGAAAGAGGGTTTGCAATTCTGTAGCTACCGCTTCCATAATGCGGGCGGTAGCTATTTTTCTACCTCTGCACTCAGATCCAACCCTACGGAAGGGATCGAAGCAATGATGCCCGCAATTGGCTACGCCGTCCGCCGCGAGAATCGATTTATCCTCTCGGACCCCAAACTCAATGCTGCTGAGATCACGTTTGAGCACGCCGATCTTCCGCTGTGGACCAAGAGCTTCATCAGCGGCGATGACATCGACTATGTCGCAATTCATGCGCTGAAACTTTCAGTCGGCAGTCCCGATCCTCCCGGAAAAGCCTATCTCGATGCGCTGAAGGCTGTGGCCATCGAAAACAATGCGACGGCGATCAGCGATCACCTCGGCTTCACCCGCGATGGAGAAGGCGGAATCGAGATGGGGCACTTCGCCCCTGTTCCGCTGACTCAGCCCGCGCTCGACGTGGTCTGTCGGAATCTCGACTTCGTGCAGAAATACGTCGACCCGTTTCCGTTCTACATCGAAACCATTGCCTATCTGTTTCAGCTCGAAGGCACGATGAGCGAGCCGGAGTTTCTGAAGAAGATGTTCCAGCGGACCGGCGTCGGCTGGCTCCTTGATATCACGAATGTTTACGCCAACGGACGGAATTTCGGCTTCGATCCCAAAGAGTTCGTGGAAGAAGTGATGCCGTATGCACCGCGGGTGCAAATGCACCTGGCCGGTGGTTTCTTTGACGAAGAACAGGGCCTCTACTTCGATACCCATTCCCAGCCGATTCCTGATGACGTCTGGGACCTTTATGAATACTCCCTGAAACTTGGCCAGGGCAAAGTTGATGCGGTCTTCATTGAACGCGATGCCGAGTTCCCCGGCGAGGAAGAATGGCGCCGTGAACTGCACAAGATGTACGATCTCGCGGAAGGAACGTCGTCCGGTCAGGCGACCGTGAACAGCTGAGTTCAGTCCCAGGTCTGACAGAGACTGATTGTTTTTTCCCCTGACTTTCGCGGGTGCACCGATGGCTTCCACCGAAAAACAAACCGATTCCACAAGTCCACCGGAGTTGTCTCCTGAAGCTGCTGAGCTGCAGTATCGGGACATGATTCAGAAAGTGGCCCGGGCAATTGCCGGCAATCGGACGGAGGACGTCCTTCCCTACCTCGGCAAGAAGTATGAGGCGAAGCACGTCGAAATGTTTATCGACGGCAACTTCGATAAGCGAATTGACGTGCTGATTCGGCTAATGCCGTTCGTTTCGGAGGATGAGGACTTCCCGAACTTCGAGGAACTGGCCGTCGAGTTCGCCGATTCTCAGCCGGTCGCCGCCTACGAAGGCAGCTCGGAAGAGTGCGACGCCATGCTGAAGTGGCTGGAGGAAACTCAGGATCTAACGCCCGAGCAGGAAGATACAATCTCCTGCCAGCGGGCCCGGTATGAAGTCGAGCGGCTCGCGCGGGAAAATCGTGGAGCACACGTCCGGTTTCAGGAACTGGTGACGATTGCTCCGACGCTCATGCCGCAACTCGACCGGGGAGATGATCTCACCGTGCATCTCAATCCGATTACGAGCTGGTCCTGTCTGAAGTCGCAGAAGTTTCTGGACGAGGGCGAGCAGCCTCCGGTTTCGGTTCTCTATTATGCCGATGAAGAGGAAGTCCGTACGGCGATGTTCGAACCGGAAGGCCAGATGATTCTCGAGCGGCTTGCCAACATCCAGCCCTGCCCTTTTTCAACCTGGAGAACAATTTCGGACGACGCCGATGCCGCCCAGCTTCGCGAATTCGTCAAAGGACTGGTCTCTCTCCGTTTGATCGCCTTCAGCTGAATCGAGCTTCGTGATGGATTCCCCAGCCGCGGCTTTGCCGCCCGACGCCGATTCTCCGCTCGCTCGCCCCTCAACCGTGACGGGCGAACTCTGGGGGCTGCTGCAGCAGAATCGCGGACCAGTCATCCTGGCTTACATTCTGCTGATCGTCGAGAACCTGTTGAGGCTCTTGCAGCCTTTTCTTCTCGGCTTAGCCGTCAACGATTTGCTGAGCGATTCGTACCGCGGCTTGTGGTGGTTCCTGCTCGGGCATGCCGCTCATATGACGACGCAGTTCTCCCGGCAGATGTACGACACCCGCGTTTATTCCCACATGTACGCCCAGCGAGTCACGCGGCTCGTCTGTTCGCAGCGCAAGGCCGACATCCCCACCTCCCGCGTCGCCGCCAGGGCCTCTCTTTCGCGACAGTTTATCACCTTCGTCGAACAACAGGTTCCCCGCATGGTCACGGCACTCTTCTCCGTGATAGGGGCCATCGCCATGCTGTTCTACTACGACTGGCGAATTGTCGTGGCCTGTGTCTGCATTGCATTTCCCGTTTTTGTACTGAACGCGATCTACAGTCGAAGTGTCAAAAACGTCAGTCAGGATCTGCACGATCGCTGGGAAGACGAAGTTGATGTCATCGGCCAGGCGACGGATGAAAAAGTCGAAGCACACTACAACTCGATGACCCGCTGCTGGGTCCGCATGTCCGATCTCGAAGCCCGCACAACGGGCATGACCGAACTGTTCGTCATGGCATTGATGGCCTTTGCTCTGCTTGTTGTTTGCCGAATTCCGAACATTCTGGCCGGAGATATCTTCGCCGTTTTCCGATATCTGATGATGTTCGTCCAGGGGATCGATACAGTCCCCCGTCTCGTCGAACAATTTGCCCGGCTGAAAGACATCGTCCGACGCCTGTAAATCAGTTCAAAACCACGCCGAAAACCCTGAAAATCCGAGCCTCTGCAAGGTGACGTTCCCGACGTCCAGACGACTTGCAGCCCCCCGCCCGGATGACTATGATTCAGCCCACACACGGGATGTAGCGCAGCCTGGTAGCGCGCTTGACTGGGGGTCAAGAAGTCGCAGGTTCAAATCCTGTCATCCCGACTAATTCGTAACATCAAATCCCGTCAGTGGTTGTGAAAGCGACTGTTGGCGGGATTTGAACTTTTACTGGCGGCGATCGCTCGGTTCGTCCAACTTCCGCTTTGCACGCCAACCAAGATCGCTAACGACTTCAATAAACGTTCCCGTCTCGTCCTTCACAAATCTCAGAGTCATTGCATCTTCAATGGTGAAGCACGCGTCACTCGACTGTGGATAGAGATTCATTTTCTGAGGATCACCCAGAATCTGAGCCGAAAGGCGGTCGTCGTCCAGCGTGATATTGAGTGTCCGTTGACTGGGGCGCGAAGACGAGATTTGATACCGTCCTACAAATTGCTCCAGTTCGGCCTGCGAGAGACTCGCAACTTTCTTGATTTCGGGGTGGTACGCATACTCCGGCCAGTCGTATTCGCGGCCAATGGCCCAGAGGAGTTCTCGCGCCAGCCGCCAGCCCTGGTCCCCGTTGGTCATGATCACCGCCCCCTGGCCGCCGTGTAGATAGGCCTGCATCTCGCATTGGTAGCCAGGATTGCTGCCACCGTGAAAGAAACGCGTCGGGGGCTTTCCAATCAATCCGACGCCCAGACCCCATGAAGCGGGCGGCTGCTCGGCAATCCCTTCCTTGAGCGCAATGACCTTAGAGTCGCGGTCATCGTCACGCCCCTGTGTGGAGAGCATCTCGGTCATCGTGGCGGGCGAGAGAATTGATCGCCGGGCACCCGCCTTGGACTTTTGGAGTTCGATCGCAAATCGCGCCAGATCTGACGGCGTCGTCCACAATCCCGCCGCGCTGGTCGCGGGATAGAGATTCCAATTTCGCGGCAATCTATTTCCATTCCACTGATGTCCGACGGCCGCCTGGAGGCTACGTTCCGGTGACAAATCTTGATCGAACGAACTGTCGTCCATCTTCAAGGGTTTGAGGACGAGTTCGTGTGCCAGCATTGGAAACGGTTTACCCGAGACGTCTTCCAGTAGTTGCTCTATGAGGCAATAGCCGCCGCCTGAGTATGCGAAACGACTGCCCGGCTCGAAGCCGACACGGATGGGCGCTGGCGTCCATTTGCCGGTTTCCAGAATCTCTCGCAAGGTCGGCAGGGGCTGATTCGGCGCCGCGCCACGAAAACCTGCATAGTCGGCGAGGCCCGCACGATGGCTCAGCAGCAAACGCAATGAAACCTTCTCGTCCGCTGTAAACTCATTTTCCGGCAGCTTCCAGGACCGCAGTTTGCGATTGACATCCTCGTCCAGTTCAAGCGATCCTTGCTCGACAAGTCGCAAGGCGACCACGGCCGCGACCGATTTGCTGATGGACGCGGCCTGAAAGAGCGTATTGGTTGTGACAGGCTCCTCCGTACCAGTTTCGCGCACGCCGTAACCGCGAGCCCATGCGATCGCACCGTTGTCGATCACCGCCACGCTGACGCCGGGCACTTTGTAGAACTTCATCCGGTCGATCAGGTGCAACTGCTCGGAGGCAGACTCTTCAAGCACGATTGCGGGGGGGAGTCCCGACTCGATACGTTTTTGGCGAACCGAAACAGGTTCCGCTGCAATGCCGCTGCCGACAAGATGAAGCAAGATCAACCAACACAGCCGCGGCGGGACATGGACCATCGAGTTTCCTTCTGTTCATGACGGCTAGTCAGAGTACAACGAGCCAAGACCTGTCGCAATCGCCTGCCCTGAGCTGGACACCTGCGACACGAGGATCCCCACGCCTTGCCGAGAAAGTTCAATAGCCGTCTTGCCGCCTCGACTTGTCAAGACGCTTTCGACTCATGGCGGGCAGGCGTTAGTGTTCAGCCGCTTGTTATGTGTCCGTAGTAGTTTCGTGTTATAGCCACAGAATCCGGTCAGCCAGGTCATAGTGGCATTTCTGCACAATCGCTGAGATCTATGCCGTCCGGAATCGGACTCTTCCGAGGAACGGCATCTCGCGCCTTCGAGTGCGGATTGTACACCACCTCGATGCTTCGCGGCTGGCTTCAGGTGAACGCAGTCTCGCAGTCTTGATGAGGTCTCTGGCGACGATCCCGGGTCAAGAATCGTATCAACTATTGGCCTGCTGTGGGGCGAGTGCGCGGCTGTCTGGCAAGCCGCTCAGGTGACGCGTTTCGGAGATCCGCCTGTCTTTGTCGCCATTCTCAACGACTTCGGAAATAACGATTCGTCGTGCGAGTCTCTCCCGGGTTTTCAGGGGCAGCATTGGACCAGGGATCGTCGACTTCCCCCCGCCTTGTGGAAGCCGTTCTAGCAGAGACCGACTCGTCCAGATCGAACTTCGCTTGAAAGTCTCAAACGTCGTACTTGCAAATCAATTGCAAATGTATTGTAATTGATTTGGCGGTCCCTGGATCGCCAGCATTAGCAGTCGTTTCTGCGTGGCAACGCAATTGTCTCTCCCAGTTTGACGGAGCACCTGACGAGCCCATGAGAGTTTCAGCGAATCCCAATCCTTCCACGCGGTTACCAGTCACTGTTCTGAGCGGATTCCTTGGCGCGGGGAAGACGACGTTGCTGAACCAGGTTTTGAATAACCGGCAGGGGCGTCGCGTCGCCGTAATTGTGAACGACATGAGTGAGGTCAACATCGACGCTGCCCTCGTCGAACGGGGTGGAGCCGAGCTCTCTCGGACTGAGGAGAAACTGGTCGAGATGACCAACGGCTGCATCTGCTGCACGCTTCGAGATGATCTTCTCGCGGAGGTGTCACGGCTTGCCCGCGAAGGACGGTTTGACTATCTGCTGATTGAATCGACAGGTATTTCAGAGCCAATTCCGGTCGCGCAGACCTTCACCTTCGAGGATGAAGACGGGATCAGTCTGAGCAAAGTATCGCGCCTTGACACAATGGTCACCGTGGTCGACACCGCCAGCTTTCTGCGTGATTACAAAGCCGCCGAAGCGTTGAATGAACGGGGCGAGTCACTGGGCGAAGAGGACCAGCGGACGGTGACTGACCTGCTGATTGATCAGATCGAATTCGCCGATGTCATTGTCCTCAACAAGCTCGACCTCGCAACCGATGACGAGGCTCGACACGTCAGAGCCATCGTCCACGCTCTCAATCCTGGTGCGAAAATCATCATGGCGACCCGCGGACAGGTTCCGCTCGATGCAGTGCTCGATACCGGGTTGTTCGATTACGACAAGGCCGCCAGTTCGGCGGGCTGGATTCGAGAATTGCAGGGAGAGCACACGCCGGAGACGGATGAATACGGGATCTCGAGCTTCACGTATCGAACTCCGCGACCATTCCACGCTGAGAAACTCTGGGCGTTCCTCCACAACGATGCGAACTGGGAAGGTGTGCTCCGTTCGAAAGGCTTCTTCTGGGTCGCGGCCAGCCACCGCGTCGCCTACGAGTGGGCCCAGGCCGGCGGCGTCAGTGATGTCAAACCAGCCGGAATGTGGTGGGCGGCTATTCCCCGCAAGCATTGGACGCATCCGGAAGGACAACGTCCCGATGAGAAGTCGAGCTGGCATCCTCAGTTCGGCGATCGTGCTCAGCAACTCGTCTTCATTGGGCAGCAGATGGACGAGGCGGCCATTCGCGCTCGTCTGGATGCCTGCCTGCTCGAAGAAGAAATCGCCTCGGCCGACAAAGAGACCTGGGTGATGCTGCGGAATCCCTTTCCTGAGCTGAGCATGTTCGAGGAGTCGGCATGACGAACCGATCGAACAGCGAGAATGACTACGACGTCGTCGTGATCGGTGCCGGAGCCGCGGGTGTGGGTGTCGCCATCACTCTGAAGTACGCCGGCATCGAGAACTTCGTCGTGCTTGATCGCAATACGGTTGGCTCATCGTTCGCTGCATGGCCGGCAGAGACCCGCTTCATCACGCCATCGTTCCCTACGAATTCGATCGGAATGCTGGATCTGAACTCGATCGCAATCGGCGTCTCTCCCGCAGCCAGCCTGGAGGTCGAACATCCGACCGGCGAAGAGTACGCAACCCACTTACGGGAAGTCGCGAAGTTTTTCGGCTTGCCGATCCGCTCGACAACCAGTGTCGCTCGCATCACGAAAGATACTGAGAGCTTTCTCATTGAAACGTCTCGCGGTCCGTTGCGAGCGAGCCATGTCATCTGGGCTGCCGGCGAGTTCCAGTATCCGCGTCTGAATGGCTTCGCGGGCAGCGAGTTGTGTCGGCACACAGCGACGATTCCCAGCTACGACGATCTCGAAGGAGACGATTTCATCGTTATTGGCGGCTACGAGAGTGGAGTCGATGCGGCTTACCACCTCTCTTACCGGGACAAGCGAGTTCGGCTGTTCGACAAGGCTTGCCCCTGGGAGGAACTGACGTCCGATCCCAGCGTGGCCCTTTCGACATATTCTCTTGAACGGATGCAGGAGGAGTGGTTCGAGGAGTACGTTCAGCTACACCCGAACAAACCAATCACATCCGTCAAACGCAAAGGGGCCGGCTATCGGGTCACAGCCCAAGACGGTGAGCAGTTCCAGACCCGCGTGCCGCCGCTGCTGGCAGGAGGATTCGAAGGAAGCCACAAGCTGGTCGCTCACCTGTTTGAACGACGCGAAGACGGGTTTCCTCTGCTGAGCGAGAACGATGAATCGACAATCGTTCCCGGTCTGTTCCTGTGTGGTCCAGCCGTTCGCCATGACAAGCATGTTTTTTGCTTCATCTATAAGTATCGCCAGCGCTTCGCTGTTGTTGCCAAAGCGATTTCCACCTCGCTCGGGTTGCCGGCGAACGAACTGGAAGTCTACCGCAAATGGGGCATGTACCTCGACGACCTGTCCTGCTGCGGCGAAGAGTGCGTCTGCTAGTTTCCTCGCCCGAACTGGCCATGAGTAACACCACGATCCAGATCTGCCTGCTTAATGGGAACCAGAATGAGTCCTCTCACTGTTTCAACGTCGACTACCCGAACGGTTCTGATTGTCGGGAAAGAAAGCGTAGGCAAATCGCAACTCGTTTCCTCGTTGACTGGCCGTGCCGCCGGTGAGACGAACTTCCGGGGTTCGACTGTCGTCGTCGAACGTTATCGATTGGGAGAGACGGAATACGTCGACACGCCGGGCATCCTCCGCAGTTCGGACACCGAAACCACGCGGCTCGCTCTGAATGAGCTTGATGCTCACGACGTCGTCCTGCTGGTCGTCCAGGCGACAAGCCTGGATCAGGATCTGGCCGATATGCTGCCGCTCGTCGCCGGGAAGCGTGGTGCCGTCATCGTGACCTACTGGGACAAAGTACAACAGGGAGAGGCATCCCAAGAAGCGCTGGAGCGACTTTCGGCAGATGCGGGCGTCGGCTTCCTTTCCGTTGATGCACGGCAGTTGACCGAACGCAATCGACAGCAAATCGCAGAAGCGCTCGAAGACCCGCGTGTATTTGAGAAGAGCACTTTGACGGCCCGGGCGGGCTGGCGGATCGAGCCGAGGCCGGGGTTGCTCGAGCATCGCATCGCCGGCCCGCTCCTGGCTGTCATGTTGCTCTTCCTGCCCGCCCTGGCCACGATTTACGGGGCCAACGAAGTTGCGGATCTGTTGCATCCGATCGTCGCCGGTTGGGTCGATCCCGTTATAGCCGCGGTCGATACGACCTGGCCGTCATGGACGCGGATCGTCCTCACCGCTCAGCAGGGTGATTTCGGCTACGGACTGTTGAACATGGGCCCATTTCTGCTCGTGTGGGCTCTCCCCACCGTGCTGATGTTCGCTCTGATTCTCGGTGCATACAAAGCGAGTGGGCTGATCGAACGAATCAATGTCGCGCTCCATCCCCTGGTTCGTCCGTTCGGCCTCAGCGGGCGGGATGTCGTTCGAGTCATGATGGGATTCGGCTGCAACGTGCCCGCGGTCATCAGCACACGGTCCTGCTCGAGCTGCTCGCGTGGCCCGGCAATCTCGGCCATCGCGTTCGGCTCGGCCTGCAGTTATCAGTTGCCAGCGACACTGGCGGTCCTCTCCGTCGCGGCGGCCGCAACGGGAACGCAGCCGGTCGTGCTGACGCTGTCGTTCCTCGGGTATCTGCTCGTGACGACCCTCATTTATCTGCGTCTCACCTCGGGCTCAACAGCTCGCAGTTCGTTGAATGTCCTGATGACGCCAAGTCGACCGTTCATGCAATGGCCGACCTTCTCCGCTCTGTGGCGAGAAGCCGCCGGAACCGTTCGTCAGTTTCTGTTTCAGGCGATGCCGATCTTCGTGGTGATCTGTGTCGTCGCTTCGCTGCTGGCCTACATCGGTGTGCTCGATCTCGCTTCGCGGATTCTTGGCCCTGTGATGAGTTTGTTCGACCTTCCCGCCCAGGCGGCTTTGCCGATCGTCATGGCGTCGGTTCGTAAGGACGGAATTTTTCTGCTCGCCGCGGATGACGGCTTGTCGTTTCCAATGACGGCTGCTCAGGCGTTGACTGCTGTCTATCTGGCGGGCGTACTCCTGCCCTGCCTCGTTACAGCGTTAACGATTTCGCGGGAAACAGGCTGGAGGAAGACCGCCAGGCTTTTGGCACGACAAGCGGGATTCGCAATGCTGTTTGCTCTCGTTCTGGCCTGGGGTGGCAGGTGGCTGTCGTGATCCTCGCGAGTGAATTCAAGGACGATTTCAAAGTGAATAGTAGCGCCTGCGTGCTTGCTGTAAGTTCCCGCCGTTCGGTCGACGAGTTGTCGGTCAAAGATCGGGAAGTCACGTTCTGGCAAAGTCAGGGCATGAACCTGCTTAGCCAGCAGATCTGGTGCTGGGGACAGGACATTGAGCACCCGAGCGGCAACCTGCTTGTCCAGCACGGTTTTCAGCGGTACGAAAAGCCGCAAGGCAGCCGCTTGCCGAGTCTCTATCGCCTGGACATCTCGCCCACGGCTCGGATCATTCTCCGCGGCTTCGGCGTCTTCTACGGTGATGATCGCTGGGGTGGACTCTTCCTCCGGCGGTATCGCTCCTCGCTTCAGCTGACTCCTGCTGCCGAGTTAGCTCGTCCGGCCTGGAAATCAGAAGATCTTCCGCAACTCGTTGAACCCGAATTGAGTGAGCTGGCTTGGAGCCAGCGATTGTTGCTGGAACTCATCGAATGGATTCGCCAGTACGAAGTGTGGATCGCAGAAACACAGGGAATCACCTATCGCCGGGAAGCCCTGCAACCTTGGAACTCGAAGGCAATCAGGGTCGTGCCGGCCGAAGCGATGGCCAGCGCCTGGCGTCTCCTCGGTTTTGCGATTGCTGATGATTCGCAGCGTTTGCTCCCTCAACCGCAGCCAGCAGGCATCAAGGCTGGTGCCGGCAACCCATGTATTGAGTCCGGTTTAACGCCGCGACCGGACCAGCTCCGTTACTGAACTATCAGAGAACTGGTCGTCCAGGCGAACTTCTCAAAGCACACGGGGAAAGACATGAAGAAACTTCCTGTAACCGTATTGTCGGGATTCCTCGGGTCGGGGAAGACAACCCTACTCAACCATGTCCTTCGCAATCGTGAAGGTTTACGGGTCGCGGTGATTGTCAACGACATGAGTGAGGTCAACATCGACGCGCAACTGGTCGCCAACGGCGATGCGAGGCTGAGCCGTCAGGAAGAGAAGCTCGTCGAGATGACGAACGGCTGCATCTGCTGCACATTGCGGGAAGACCTGCTCCATGAAGTGGCAGCTCTCGCGCGTGAAGGACGGTTCGATTATCTGCTGGTCGAATCAACCGGAATTTCTGAACCCGCTCCCGTTGCGGACACTTTCACGTTCGGCATTGGGAATGGCGAATCGCTATCGGATATCGCCGAACTCGATACTCTCGTCACCGTGGTTGACGCGGCGAACTTTCTGAAGGATCTTCGCATCGGCAAAGATCTGCAAAGTGCAGGACAGGCAGCCACCGACGAAGACGTGCGGACCATCGCCGATCTGCTGATTGATCAGGTGGAGTGCGCGAACGTCATCCTGATTAATAAGACCGATCTGGTCACTGCTGAGGAAGCTCAGGAGCTCGATGCGTTTCTGGAGCGGCTTAACCCCTATGCACTGAAGCTGAACACAAAATTCGGTGAGGTGCCCCCGTCGCGCATCCTTTCCACGGGTCGGTTCGATTTCGAAACCGTAAAGAGCTCGCAAGGATGGCAGGTCGCATTGAGGGAGGAGCCGCAGAGCGAGGCGGATGAGTTTGGCGTCCGCAGCTTTGTGTACCGAGCCCGACGACCGTTTCATCCGCAGCGTTTCTACGACCGTTTATCACAGGAGTGGACCGGAGTTCTTCGCTCCAAGGGCTACTTCTGGCTGGCGACGCGATTGGATAAAGTTGGCGTCTGGTCACAGGCAGGTCGCGTTGCCCGACTCGATGTCGGAGGCTTCTGGTGGGCAGCGATCCCCCGCGAGGAATGGCCCGACATCCCGGCGGTCCATGAATCGATCGCCCAGGTCTGGCATTCAGAATCTGGCGATTGCCGTCAGGAACTCGTCTTTATCGGCATCGACATGGACGAGCAGATCTTACGCGAGTCGCTCGACTCCTGTCTGCTCACCGACGTCGAAATGCGAACAGGTCCGCATGCCTGGCAATCGATGCCGGACCCGTTCCCCCGGTGGGATGTTCAACGCCAACATCCGGCTGGGGAAGCGTTAGCGTAACGAATCCGCATCCGACAGCTCGACTTCGCTAAGACCCCGAGAGATCTATCATGCACTCGGGGGTGCGGTTCGGATCAGCAGCAGGGACAATCAACCTCGCAGGTTCCTCCGTCTCCTTTTGATTTTGGTAAGGCCAGTCCACCCGAGATCACCCTGCGAACTGGCTGGCCAGTCTCTGGATGGGTCGTCAATGCAGGCTCGGTCATCCGTTGCACGATCTCAAACTGATTCACCGCTTCATGCTCGTCGGCAGGGATCGTTTCATAGACGTAAGTTGGCATCGTAAATCATCTCTCAGCATTCTGGCAGTCGTCTGCTGCCGTCAATCAGACAGCAGTAGAACACATTCTCACATTCTTGTTCTAGGCGGGGACTCGGGCATACCAGCCATGAATCAGGCCTGTCTGCAGGAATTGCACCGGTCGTCCAAAGCCAGCCGATGAGATGATCCCCTGGACCTCGCCAGGCGGAAGCAGAGCGACATCCCGACCGTAGGATTCCCGCATTCGATCGAACGCTTCAGGGGGCACTTCAGCGGTTTTCATGATGTTCCACCACACGTCCAGCAAGCTTGAGTATTCTGATGAGGAGGTATCGGCTGAAAGGTCGCAACTGACGAGCCATCCGCCAGGTCGCAGCCGTTTTCCAATCCCACGGAAAAAGCGGACGCGGTCTGCTCGATCGAGAATGAAATGCGATACGAGTAACGCGGTCGCGGCGTCGAATTCCTCTGATGCGGGAAGCGAGTCGAGGTAGCCTCCGTGCAGCACACATCGGTCTGCGATTCCACTTTCCTCGACCTTCCGACGGCACACCTCAAGCATGGGGGCAGACGGTTCGACCGCGGTAAACCGCCATCCCGGAAACTTCCGAGCAAGGGGGATCAGTTCTGCTCCTGTTCCCGCGCCTGCGCACAACACTCGGGCATCCGCCGGCAGATCTGAAAGAATGGCGGCTGTCAACGCGTCCAGCGACGCTCGCAGCGGTGCCAGCTTTGTCTGGAGCTGGTCATATCCCGAAGCACACGTTTGATCGAAGAACTTCTCCGATTTCTGGTCACTCATTTTCATCTTCATCCGTTTGGTGTTGCCGAGCCACGCGGGTTCTGCGGTAAGAATCCTCACCGGAAGAATCTCAGTCCCTCTGCGGTTTAGAACGTACCAGAGTTCCCGCGACAACCCGGCGAAACCCCGCGGTATTACTATAGTGCACACGAAGTGCATGTGCAATAATGTGGCGGTGCGTCAGACGCTCCAGGCCGCGGGGATCAGTGCCCTTCGCTGCTCCAGTGGCCAGCAGCGTCGTTGTTTTGAAGTCTCTTGAACGGAAGCCGCGATGATAGAAAGCAACCCGATTCCGCAATCTTATGACGAATGGCGTCATTGTATCACCGTCCGCTGCGGCATTCCGTTGACGCAAACGTTCGTAGAAGGACGCATCAAAGAATTGCGGGACGGCGACCATCGGCGCACTCGAGAATTCCGCGAGAAGTATGGCCCTGATCATCTCAACCGAGTGATCGGATGGTTCGAAACAGCACTTCGCGAAGCCCAATGAGCGAGTTGCCATCAATGCCGAATTCTCGACTCACTTTGAGGGAAAGCCCTTCGTCGATTTGGCCGTGGGCTTTTTGTTTGGGACGTGTGAATTCGAGTCGTCCGAGGATGTTGGCAATCTTGTCAGATCAGGAGTCACCTGCCAGAATCTGACCGTCGCTGCACAGGCCAGTCGATCGCAATCGCAATATTCTTCCTGAAGGGACTCATCGATGAAACGTTTTGCGTGCTTACTTTGTCTCACGGCAACCCTGACGACGACGGCCGCAGCAGCCGAACAGGGGACCGACCTGCAGAAGTTTCAAGGACAATGGGAAGTCGTTGAACTCGTGGAGGATGGCAAGGTCATTCCCAAAGAGGCAATCCGGGAGTGGTTGCCGTCCGGAGGGCAGTTTGAGATCGCCGAGAATGCGATCATTTTCGTTTCCCCGCACGATGGCAAGAAGCAGGTCAAGCTGTTTTCGTTAGACCTGACTCGATCTCCGAAAGGAATTGACCTGTTCACACGGGACGAGAAAGACGTCTTGGGGATCTACCGTTTCGATGGCGAGAGTCTGGTGATCTGCTTCTCTGATCCCGAGGAATCGACACGTCCCGCGGAGTTTTCTGCCAGGGCGGGCTCCAAGCATTTGCTGATGACTCTTCAGCAAGTCGCTGCCGAGCCTAAAACGGCTCAAAAAGAACCGCCTCAGGCGACAGCGAAGGAGCTGACCGACGCTCAGGTCACGGACATGTTGAACGGAACCTGGAAATACTCCGACAACATTGGCGCATTGTTCGTAACATTCAATGCGGACAAGACGTTCAGCACCGTCCGGGAAGTGCAAGAACTGCGGCTCTTCCAGAAGGTCTTCGTTCAGTCGCCGGTATCAACAGGGACTTGGAACGTCGCAAATGGCAAACTGACGTTCAACATTCAGACTTCCGTACATCCAGATCGTGTTAACACACGGTTTAATTTCGTTGTGCGGTCGATCTCTCAAAAGGACTTCATTTTTGTCGATTATCTCGGTCGAGTGGGACAGGCTTTCCGAGTTCAATAGAACTCCACGAAGCGTGCCCTGCTCTTCCGGGAGCACATTCGTCGGTCACGCTTAACCGAAAATACGATCGACAACCACGATCCGGAACTGCGGATGGTTCCTGTCCCAAGCCGAGCGACCAAGGCTCCGTCGATCAGTGTGGGTTCTCCGCTCCGAAGGCGGTTAGTTTGTGAGGGGCGCCTCCGACGTCGAACTTTTCGAGCACTTCAAGAGTCCTGAGTGATAGGAGCCAGATCGTCCCATCACCGGAGTTGGTGATGCAGGCGAATTCGCCGTCGTCGTCGAAGGCGATTGAATGGTGGCGCTGGTTCCCGCCGGCGGAGGAAGGAACGAGCTTGATGGTCTTGAGGATCTTCGCGTCACTCAAGTCTCGGTCGAGGTCGGGGTCGAGATCGACGACTGTCAGCAGCTCTTGTCCTTTATCACCGGCACGGTTCTGAAGCAGAAAGGCATAGCGGTTTCCCGCAGCGGTGTACTTGGGCTGCGGTGTTGCCAGCAACAGTCCCTCCGCCACGTCGATGGGGACTTTGATCAGTTCTGGCGGTTCCGCCGTGGGATTGAACAGGCAGAGAGCCGAATTGCTTCCCGTGCCGACGTTGAACAGCACGTAGTTGCGGTAATTGATCGGGGCACTGGTTCGGAGCGATTCTTCAGATGCCGCATCGATGCCCAACTCGACATTGTTAATCTTCACGTCCTCTGCGCTCTGACGAACGCTCAGGTCAGCGTCCAGCCAATAGACGCCCTGTTTCGAAGTGAAGAAAACGCGTCCTTCGTGAGCCAGCGCTCCCCCGATTCCGCCCGAGGGCAGATAGAAAGAGTAGTCGATCTGCGGCCGGCCGGACCGCTGAAGATTCACAACATCGACCCGACCAGCGTCGGGACCTTCGTCGGCGCCCCATGTCACATAGGCGACACGGTTATCTGCGACGGTCAGACTGCTGCCCTGACCACCGCCCGGAAAATCTTCTCCGACATTTCGCGAACGCCCATTCAGTTCTTCGGCGAGGAGTTGGGTAAAGCCGCCCTTCTGGTCGCGGGTAATGTAGAAAGCGTTGTCGCCTGTGACGACATGACCAGGATTGCCCTGCCTGTCATCCAGCCGTGTCTTCATCAACTCGGGTGGGTTGTCGTAGTGCCAGTCGATGTGATTGCCATGTGAGTGGCCATCGACTCCGGTGGAGAGTGACATCCAGCCTCTCTCTGAGTTGTCTTCGGCTTGATTCCGAACGGTGACGAGAAGCGTTCCATTCACGATTGCCATCTCGGCAAGGCTCTGGTTTTCGGCATCCAGCTTCGGGAGTTCATCGATCTCCGCTGGAGCCAGTAACCATTCATCACCTTTCGTTACATCGCCCCAGCGGAGCGAAGATGAGTCACCGTCCTGCCAGAAGAGACGAACGACTGGCTTCGGAGGCTCGCCGAGATCAAACTGACTCAATGGAACTGGAGGAGCCGCGAACAGGATTGAAGGAAGCAGCAGTCCCCAGCAAAGAGCAATCGCGCGTGACATGTTGAATCCAATGGTGAATGGGTGAGAGTGTCATTTCCGGACCGTTCGCGAACAGCGGGCAAGGCGCGGAAGAGCCGGACCGCCCTGCCCCGTTCCGGAGGCTCGACAGATGTCCTGCCTGCCGGATACAGGATAATCAATTGCACAACTTGTGCAAGATGCGGGGGCTGGCGGGGCCGTGTCGGTCGGCCTTTGTGAAGTAAAAGGACGTTGTCAGCTTCGATTTCGAGCGGGCGCATCGGACGTCGATCTGCACTCGCCGCAGACTCCCCGAACGATCAGGTCGTGCACGATCCAGTCTGGACTGGCGCGATCGAGTTGGGCCGCCAGACTCGATGAGAGGCAGGAGACGCGACCGCATTTGAGGCAGATTGCGTGAGGGTGATGTCGTTCGGAGAGGCTGCCATCGGATTCACGGTCGCGAAGTTCAAAACGCCAGACGCGGTCCCCGGCATCGATCCGAATGACCAGTCCCGCGTCTGTCAAATCGGTCAGGCCGCGAAAGATCGTCGAGTCGTCGAAACCGTGCACGGCCAGAGCTTCACCAATCTGGGCCTGTGTGCAGGGAACGTCCTGCATCGCCAGACATTGCAGGAGGTTGATTCGCGCAATCGTCCGGCGTAACCCGACCGATCTCAATAGATCGCTGGCCTGTTCGACACGGTAACGGGAAACATTGGTGCCCATGGTGGAGTAGGTTTCTCTCACGTCACTTCACCGGCCGGAATTAACGAACGATAAGCGCGATTGTCGGAACAAAGGCCGTTTCTCTTTGTAGCTCTGTAGCAAATGGGGGCGTTCACTTTCTCCTCCTACCGCGGTGAGAACCGCTCATCAGGCGGCGGTTCGTCAGATGAGCACTCATCAAGAGCATTGCGCCGCAAGGCGATGAGGAGAAGGCCAGCCAGTTCGCGAACGTGACCTCATGCAATCCGATTGATCCGGTGATCCAGGCGTTTATCGCCGTACAACAATCCGCCGAACAAAACAGACTGGACATCATGAGTACGATCCCGGCACTGCCTAATAAGGCGGGGGCGTACTGACGATGATGGTCGTGTCCGATGATGAGAACGAAGATCGAGACAAACGTGGAGAACGTGCCAAGGAACTGATGCAATGTCCTGTCTCCCGACGTCATGACGATCGGCACCGCGACTAGCACGAGCGGCCACATCAGGCAGAGGACAAGGCAACAGAGGGACATCACGATTGCGACGTCATCGCCTCCCGTAAAATCGATCTGGTGGCGCCGTCGGGACATCAACAGTCGCCTTCCCTGCTGGGTGTTCTCCTGGACCACTCTTGCCCGGCGGTCGTCCGCATTGAGAACGCAGCGTCGAATTCAGGCAGGCCGGAAGGCACACATCGCGGAAAAGGATGCTCCGAGTTCCTGCGGCAAATTGGTCGTGAAGAAGGCATATGGGACGTTTCTGGAAACAAACCCTGTGCGCAATCGTGGAATCTTCAGGGGAGCGTTCCCCTGCCGCGACTACGACCCCGACCAATCGTCGTGCAATTCTTGACGATCTGCACAGGTTTTGCAAGAGGAGGATGTCGGCTCAGTTCGGCTCTGGCGGCACCCATAGTCTTTAAGTGATTGCGTGCTCAGGAAGTTTTCGGATCAGAACACGGCCCGTGTGCGGAAAAATGGAAGGTGCCTGCCGGCAGAAACACTCCGGGATTGTAAATGCATACAATGTGCAATAAGATGGGGCCGGCAATTGTTTTCACAGACCCAGAGAGCCCATCATGGAGTGGACGAGCGACGCAACACAACCAGGCCTGCTGGCTCGTCCTCGAACGATTCTACGGGCCGGAGCTGCTGGTGAGCTTTTGGCCATGATCATTGCCACGCATGCTGTTTTCACTGCGGGGGCATGGATGACCGCGGCTCCAGCCTCGCTGGCGGCCTGGTTCATAATTCCTTCTTCATTATGGATTGTACTACGGAGCGTGGGGTACGGGAGCGGCCGGGTGACCGCCGTTGCCGGAACGCTCCTCGCCTTGTTTCTTGTCGGATTTGGGGCGAACAGCACTGATCCAACATTGCCGGAGTGGCTGACCCGTGGACCGTTTTCCCGCTGGGGCAGCGTGGCGGTTCTCGTGGGGATTCTGTTTATCGATCTCTGCGACATCCCCTGGAGCCGAGGGTGGTCGAGTGAAGAAACCGGAGCTGCTTTGCGTCGCTGTCTGTTGAAATACTGGGGTTGGGCGCTGGGGGCCCTGTTCGCCATTTACATGATTGTGATTCCCGGCGTCGATGCGATTTTCGATCTGTTTCGCGAACCGGAGCCGACGTCGGTCGTTTTGGAGGACATGACGTTTGGCGAGGCGGTTCTGCTGCGTGCCACAGAAGCTTTTACCGCTGTCTGGTTCTTCGTATTTGGGGCAGCTGTCGGGAGCTTCTTGAACGTCGTTGTTTATCGGACTCCGCGCGGAGCCTCGCTGGTGCGCAATGCGTCCGCCTGCCCGAAATGCAACACGGTGATCGCGGGGCGGGATAACATTCCGATTCTCGGCTGGCTCTGGCTCAAAGGCCGATGTCGATCCTGCCAGTTACCGATCTCGATTCGTTATCCCGTTGTCGAGGCTCTCGTCGGCCTCATCTTCCTCGTGTTCTTCTTTGCCGAACTGTTGTCAGGGGGACTCAACCTGCCGGAACGAACGCCGAATTCGTATGCGGGCGTCGTTTGGATCATCTTCTATACGAAGTGGGATCTGGTTGGTCTTTATTTGTTCCATTGCCTCCTGCTTATCGCCCTGCTGACGTGGAGCCTGATCAGTTACGACGGCCAGCGAGTTCCTTTCCGATCGATCATCATGACGTACATTCTCGCGACAGTTCCCGTGATGATCTGGCCCGGGCTTCTGCTTGTCTCCTGGGAGCCGGATGAAAGCGGTTTGTGGAAGCCAACAGTGATTGATGCAATCGCTGCGATCGGACTCGGTTCGCTTATTGGCGGCGTAGTCGCTTGCGGAGCGAGTCTTCTGCTGAACTGGAAGCGAACGTCCCCCGGCCCTCGGATTGACCGGGAATTTGTTGCCGGAGCATCACTTGTCGGTGCGATGCTGGGATGGCAGGCGGCATTGAGCGTGGTCGCTCTGGCCCTTGGGCTGCGGCTCGTTCGAATGTCGCTGCCACTGCTGAGTTCCCTGGCTTTCTTCAGGGACTGGCCCCTGACCGGTGCGTTGCTGGTTGGTGCATCGGTCCAACTGCTGACGTGGCGATTGCAGGCGACCTATCTGTCGACCTGGTGGCCCGTCCTTGGCGTCTCTTTGCCCGCAATCTTCAGCTGGAGCGTTTGCGTGATCGTACTGGCCATGGCGATTCGGCAGATCGGAGACCACGACGAGCCTTCGGCGACTCATGAGAAAGATGCGGCCATTGCCGCCGGATCCTGAAGCTTCATTGGAAACAAAGAATGATTCAACTTGCGAAGAAACTTCCCGTCACGCTGCTTTCCGGTTTCCTGGGAGCAGGGAAAACGACATTGCTGAACCATGTTCTGAGTAACCGTCAGGGCTTAAAAGTCGCGGTCATCGTCAACGACATGAGCGATGTCAATATCGACGCCGACCTGGTCAAGGGAAGCGAAGCTGCTTTGAGCCGCACCGATGAGCAACTCGTGGAGATGAGCAATGGGTGTATCTGCTGCACGCTTCGAGAAGACCTGCTGGTCGAAGTTGGGAAGCTCGCTCGTCAGGGACGTTTTGACTATCTGCTGATCGAGTCGACGGGAATCTCCGAACCTCTGCCCGTGGCGGAGACGTTTTCGTTCATCGACGAGAATGGCGAATCCCTCGGAAAGGTCGCAGAGCTCGATACGCTGGTGACCGTGGTTGATGCGAAAAACTTCCCGACCGATTTTCTATCTGTCGAAGAGCTTCGCGAACGCAATATCGGACTTAGTGATGCCGATGATCGAGATATCTCCTCCCTGCTCGTTGATCAGATCGAGTTTGCAAACGTGATCGTCCTCAACAAAGTCGATCTTGTCCCACAGAGTCAGCGGCAGCGGATTCGAGAACTGCTGCAGACTTTGAACCCTTCGGCGAAAGTCGTGGAGTGCGAACATGCGCAGGTCTCTTTGGATGAGATTTTGAATACCCGACGTTTCTCGACGGACTGGGCCGAACAGAACCAGCAGTGGCTGCAGACACCTCGCGGTCAGGAACAGAGCGAGACCGATGAGTATGGCATCAGCAGCTTTGTGTTCCGGTCACGTCGGCCGTTTCACCCGCAAAGACTCTGGAACTTCTTTGTCGATAATCCGCTGGCCAGTCAGATTCTGCGAAGCAAAGGGTTTGTCTGGCTGGCGACGCGTTCTGATCAGGTCGGCTACTGGTCCCATGCCGGACAGGTTTTGAGCTGCGATCCCGCCGGAACGTGGTGGGCGAGCTCTCCCCGAAACGAATGGCCGGAACTCACTGCAGAGCAAGTCGCCGAAATCGAATCGATTTGGGAAAGCCCTTGGGGAGATCGTCGTCAGGAACTGGTTATCATTGGCGAGAAGCTCGATCATTCTCTCTACCAAGAGCTTCTGGAGCAGTGCCTGGTCACCGATCTGGAATTTACGCAGGGACCGGAGTTCTGGAAGCAGATGACCGATCCATTTCGGGACTGGGACGAGACGGTTTCCGAAGATGAACCAACAGAAACGCTGATGGGAACGTAAGTAGAGAGAGCGTACTACGAAAAAATCACTCTCCAACGATGATGTCCAAGATGGAAGACGCTGACACTCCATTGCCCTTTGCTACGTTGCGTCCAGAATGGAGGTGGGCGCTGATCGCGGGAGGATGGACGGGAATGCTCCTTCTGGCGCTGCAGTTCGGCAAAGTCCGTTCGGACTGGAGCGGCGTGCTCTGCGGTCCGTGGGGCTGCACGGCTCCACTGGAAGCCGTTCTGGCCATGCATATGGTCTGGTTTCTGATTCTGATACCAGTTGTCATCGGGACGGCGGGCCGGCATTCCCTTCGCTGGAAACGCTGGAGTTTCGGACTCTTGTTTCTCTCGCTGGGAGGAGCGATCTGGTTAGCGATTGGCCAATCTGGAACAATGACATCAAGTCCTCCGTTTGTCTCGAGTGAGTACTTCTGGAAGCAGTGGGGATTGGCATTGGTTGGCTGTGTCGATGTACCGCTGATTCCTGCGTTCATCCTCGCTCCGCTGTGTCTGCTGGGATCGCGTCTGAATAAATAACATGGTCCCCTCGGTGGGTTACCTGTCTCTTTGATTTTCCTCTTTGAACGTATTGAAACGACAACTTTAGGAACTGACTCATGAATCGTACGATGTTGACTGTTGGAATTCTGGCCGCTGGAACCTGGCTCGTGGGATGTAAAGGGGAAAGCCCATCGAACGCGGTTGCTCCCGCGGATCAGGCAGCCGAGGATCATGGACATGAGCACCACGATCACGACCATCACGATCATGGTCACGACCATCATGCCCACGATGCTCCGGAAACGCTGCAGGCGGCCGTCGGAGAACTGACCGAACTGCGGGATAATATTGCGAACGCATTCGCTTCAGATGACCTCAAGACAGCAGATACTGAAGTCCACGAAGTCGGACATCTGCTGGAAGCTCTCGACAGCCTCGCCGAAAAGGCAGAGCTTACCGAAGAACAGGTCGCAGCCGTGAAGCAGGCCCAGCAGTCGTTGTTTGAAGAGTTCGCCGCCCTGGATCGGACGCTTCACGACAAGTCGGACGGCAAGACATGGGAAGAAGTCTCAGAGAAGGTCAATCAGGCAATTGCGGATCTGCAGGCCGTTGTTCCTGCAGCAAAAGAAGGTAGCGAATGATGATTGCAGTCCAGTTCCCGTCGAAACTCGTCTGTCTTCTGGCAGTTCTCACTCTGGCTTCCGGATGTGCAGAGTCCGTCTCTCCGGAAGTTGCCGGGGTGCGGTCTCAACTGATGCTGGAGAGCCAGCCGGAAGGAGTCGTCCCCATCGAGAAGGCGCGGCAACTCCTCGCGGAAGACGATGCACCTCAGGAGATCGTTCTCACGGTGCGGGTTGGGAATAAGGATTTCCCGCAATGGTACTTCGATGAGGGGGCGATTATGGTCGTCTCGGAAGCGTTTCCGGGATCGGACTATAACGTCGGGCCGGATCACGATTCGAGCACATGTCCATTCTGTCGATGGAAGTGGAAGAACGAGGACTCGCTGGCCATGGTCGAGTTTGTCGACGACGACGGAAATGTGCGGCCGGAACGATGTGATGAGCTGCTGGGTGTCGAGGCAGGAGATGTGCTTACGATCCGCGGCATGGCTTCACTGGATGAAGTCGGGCATTTGAACCTGCGGCCAACCGGGATTTTTCATCACCTTTAAGAGCGAGTTGCCAAACGCTTTACGCAACTCCCTGGCTTTGTTCGGAACGCGAGATGTGGGCAGAATCGACTGCCCGCTGCGTTCCGAAAGAGCATGCTTCGCAAACAGATCGCCGCTGCAGACGCTCGGCAGGACGTGTCGTCGACAACCTGCTTCAGCGAGTTATCCGTCCGGCCTCTCGCGTTGCGTTCTCGGTCTCTGTTGGCTTTGCAGATCGACGGGCCCGACTCGGATTCTTGTTCCGCATGGCTGTTCTCAGGAAAAAACGCTCAGGTTGAGAACGGGACCGCTCGCTCGCTTCCGTAGAGGCTCCGGCAACGTCAAACGCCCGTGGCCTGATGAACTCCAGACCACGGGCGGTGCGTGATAGCCGTTTCCCGGTGACACCTGGCTCAAAAGCTATCTGGAGTCACTCTGGACCGTGAGTTGCGGAGACAGCTTTCGCAGTTCGTCCAGTGATTCCGCGGTGACAAGCGTGCCACGCAGATCAACTTCCATCAGTGTTGTCATTGAGCAAAGTCGACAGAGCTGGTCATCAGATATCTGACACCCCCGCAGATCCAGGCGGGATAGCTTCGGCTGCCGACGGATTGCAGCGACATCTGCATCGCTCAGACAGATGCAGATGAGACTCAGCTCCTCAAGAGCCGGCTGAGCTTCGAGCCATTGGCTCAGGTCAGCCGCGGGGCCGTATCCCTGAATACATGCCACGCGGATGCCTGGCGAGCTGGATTGCGTGGCCACGGAGCCCGTATCGGACAACCGTAGGTTCGCCATCGTTATCAACGGCGTTTGCCCAGGTACGGTGCGGAAAGGATTGTCGTCACCCTGTACGCAGTTGTCTCTGCTCATCACAAGAAAGACGAACACAGGCCCAAAGAACAGCAGAATCGGCAAGCGGGACGATTGCAGCATGATGGATTCCTGAAAATGCCCTGCACCGCAACCATCCTGGTGGCGAGGGTCAATTTGCAGGATTCATCCCTGAAACCTGGAGAACAGAACCAGTCTTGAAGGCTCAGTATTGAACAGGTGGGCACATGCGTCGCCGACATCGAAGAGCTTTCTGCAGGCGTGTATATGCATAATGTGTGCAAAAGCATCATTGTTGCACCGTGGTCGATTGTCAAGTATGATTCCTGTTGATTTGAGGCTGTTTGATCTGAGTGGAAATGAACGGAGACATCATGGATTTTCGCGCACGCTCGTGGACCAACTTCTCGGGCTTACTTCTTTCGATCGCTTGCGTGATTCACTGCATGCTGATGCCATTGTGCCTGGCGAGTCTCCCGGCATGGGGATTGGAATGGCTGGTCAGCCCGCTTGTCCATCAGTCGCTTGCTCTGGTCGGTATCGGAATCGGCATGGCGACGCTAATTCCGGGCTGGCGGAATCATCGGCGGACCAGTGTCTTGCTGATTGCTTTCATCGGACTTGGGATTATGAACTACGCGGCATTTGCCGGCGGGGATTGCTGTAGCAAACCGGTCGCTGGAAGCGGGTGCGGAGCTTCCAGCTGCTGCCATTCGACAGGGTGTCCCGCTCCGACTGCTTCGACTCCGGAAGGCCCAAACTCCACGGCATCCTCAATTGAAGCAACGGTCGGGTGGTTGGAGGGCTCTGTTACGTGGTACTGGTCTCATCCGACCGCCCTGGGGGCTCTGTTGCTGGCGTGGGCACATTGCCTCAACGGGGGCTGCACCCGGAAATGTTGTCAGCAGAGAAGTGAAGCTCCGGTGCAATTGAACTCACCTGCGTAGCGACGTTAGGCCCGTAATGCCGCGAAGCAAGGACGGCTGTCGGCATTCGCGGCCCGGTGGCGATCACGGAGCACAGAGCTCCTGCATCTCCCCTGCCCTGCAGTGATTTCCTCCCAGCACTGGCTGAGACGCCGACAGGCGGCGGAGATGGCCTGGAATCGGTCGTCAGCTTTCGACATCTCCCCCATCACGAGAGATCGGCAATGGCTGGTCCTCAATAACGCACTGAATACCCACAGGATTCCGTTGACCGGCGGCCCATTGAGCCAACTGTGCCCAGAGGGGCATTAAGCCAACCCGGGCCTCTAGCTAGCTTCCCGTCCTGCTCGCGAGTGACTGGCGGTTTAAAGCGTTCCTCGACCGCGCTGATGGTCGATTCGGCTGGCCTGGAACAGAAAAAGCGGAGACCGAAGCACTCCGCTTTCTGTTCATCAGAACTCGATCTCAATTACAACGCATTCAGCATTTCGAGCAGCTCGGAGTCACCGAATGCCCCGAAATCGTCAGCAGATGCTGGCGGAGTGTCGTTCACTGAATCAGCCGCCTGCGTCTGGGGAGCCTGGTTGAAGGCACCGACGCTGACGAACTTCCAGTCAACGGCGGCCCAGTCATCGATCAGCCGAGTTGCGAAGCTCGACAAATTGGATTCTTTGGACCACCAGTCGCCATTGGCATCCAGGGAGAAGATGTCTGCGACGCCGTCGTTGTTACTGTCTCCGACGAAGTAGCTGTGTACCTGCGGACCGGTCGGCACGGTCGCCCAGCTGGTGTAGTCGAACCCGCTGGTACCGTTCGATTCTCCGACCCACCACCGCCGTCCATTCACCATCGCAGCGAAGTCATCATTCATGTCGCCGTTGAAGTCGCCGATCAGAAACGCGTCCAACGATTCCGGCACGGTGATCCGCTGCCACGCTGATGTCGTGAAGCGGCTGGGGGACGAGAGTCCGACAAACACGTTGTAGTCGTTCGGACGAGACGGGATGTCGAACACCGCGAGGATGTCGTCAACGTTGTCGCCATTGAAGTCGCCAACGTTGAAGTTGTCGATGGACCGGTCAACACTCCAGCGGGCCCAGGGACTTCCATAGGAAATCTGGGTTCCGGCCGGATCGGTCAGTCCGACCCACCAGCAGCCGACAGTGTTGAAGATCGCGATGTCGTCGCCGTTCACGCCGTCGAAGTTGCCAATCAGTGTCGTCGTGATTCCGTCGTAGCTGCCGTAGTTACCGTAGTGATCCGGCAGAAACTCAGTCCCGGTCGATTCAAAGACCCAGACGCGTGCTCCACTGCCGTTGCGGAAGATCCCGACGATGTCGGTCATTCCATCTCCGTTGAAGTCGCCGACGTTAATCTCTTTGACGTCGGACGTTCTCCACGTGGTCCACAGCTGGAATGTCATCTGGCCGGCGTCATCGATGAGCCCGACGTACCATTGTCCATTCGTCAGCATGATGGCGACATCTTCGATGCCATCGCCGTTAAAGTCGCCCTGGACGTTCTCGACAATATGAGCGGGGTTGAACGATGTTTCGGCTGCAAGCTGATACGAGTACTGGTTGTTCTCGTCCGCACTGCTCAACCACCAGTTACCGTTCACGAAGCCGATCATCGATGAGCCGAGTGATGGCAAGGGGGACTCGGAGGGATCGGTGAGTCTGACGGAGACGTCCACCGAATGTTCCGGCCCTGAACCGATCTCAGAATCATCGACCGACACCGTGACATCGAGCACAGGATTGTTGACGATATCGAGGACGGTATCTGCTTTGAGATAGAGCGTGTTGCCTACAATCTCGAACAGATCGGCATCAGCTCCTGAGAGCGAGAGGACGTTCGTGCCAGCGTCGACATCGCTAATCGTGATTGTTTCGATGAAGACCCGATTCTGGGTATTCACGTTGACCGGCAGTGTGCTCGTCACTTTGGAGAGTTTAAGCTGCGCTCCTTCATTCACGTCGAGGACCGGAAATGAGAGGTCGGCAGAACCATCAGGAGAGGCACCAACTCCCACGTCATCCAGATTCACAGTGACATCAAGCGAAGCATTTGTCTCATAGTCGAGCGACACGCCGGCCCGCAGGAAGAGCTCGTTGCCGACGATCTCAAAGAGAGCCGCATCTGCTCCAGTCAGACTCAGCACATTCGCGCCCTGACCGTAGTCCGTGACCACGATATCCGCGACTTTTGTAACAGCTGAAGTGTCTGCCCCTTCCGAGATCGATGGCACAACCGGAGTAACCTCCAGAGTCGGACCGACGAAGAAGTAATAGGTGACCTGACCGCTGTCAGTCGGGGTCCCTTCTGCATCGATGCCCATTGCTACGAACGTGATTTCGTAGAGCCCCTGGCTCGTGAACCCGAAGTTCATGTGATTGTGGCTGCCGGCGGTGACGTCAAAGCTATCGTTCTCGTCAATTCCATCCGAGGTTGCCATGAACAGATTCGGCTCTGTTGCGGTCAATCCGGACTGCCACATCGAGAACTCACCTGGTCCGGAAACTGACGCTAAACGCAGTTTCGCGATATCGCCCTGGAGTACGCCAGTCGCGAGTTCCTCTGCGCCGAGGCCGAGGAACAGGAGATTCGGGTTCTGAATCTGCGGCGATACGAACACGGTGCCTCCGGCTGCGACTCCGAGGAAATCGTAGGCCGGATCGGCGGCATCGCCGGTCCGAGTGGTTCGGGAGTCTGCTCCGATGTAAAGAAGGGCTTCGTCCGGTTCGTACTCGGCCTCGTTCTCTTCATCGTGAATATGGAGATCCCATTCGCCATCTTCAAAGTTGACACCGATGTCAGCGTGATCCTCACCGAGGATCGTACCGAAAACAGGTTCGACAGACTCGGTGATCGTGACTGTAGCCGTCGTCACACCCCCACGAGAGTTTGTCAGCTGATAGACGAAGCTGTCGGATCCGGAGAACGTGGCTGATGGCTGATACCTGAAGGAGCCGTTCTCTTCCAGCGTCAGGGTGCCGTCAGTCGTCGTGCTGACGACGGAAGCGGTCGGAGTTCCCAGGGCAGCATCCCAGGCGTCGTTGAGTGAAACGGAGCCTGTCAGAGCTCCATCACCGACAACCATGAAGGCATCATCCCGTGCGCCGAGTGTGTCGACATGGAAAACCATGGTGTGGATGCCGCTCTCGACGTAGACATCGAGGTCCGGGTCAAAGACATTGTTGGCATTCGTGTCGAGGTAGCCACTGACGACGACGTCGATCTCATAAGTGCCCGCCTTGGTGAACGCGACGTTGCGGTGCAGGTGTGCCCCGGGATACAGCCAATATTTGTCGGTCTCACCGATGCCATCGCTGGTCGCAACCCAGACCGTGGGAGTAGAGGAGCCCGACCACATCGAGAAGTCGCCCCCGCTGCTGCTCCGCATGTTGACAACCTGAACGCTGACGTACTCCCGCAGCGTTGAAGACGTGATCCGCGGATCGCTGGGGCGGTAATCAGAGAAGACATCGCGAGGAAGGCTTCCCCCTTCCCAACCCAGGTACGGCACGGTGACGACGCTTCCCGAACTGTTGCTGATGTAGATGTCCTCGCCGTCGGCGACACCCAGGAAGTCGTATTCCGACCCGGCCGCGCGATCGACGATGGCTGTCGAGTCGAGGTACGTGATGACTTCGTCACTGGGGTACGTCGGCTGGGACAGCAGGCTGTCATCGGGGTTGATGATGAACGAGAATTCGTCGTTCTCGTAGATGGGGCGGTAATCCGCATGGCCATGCGTGTAATAAGTACTGATGGGGCCGATCGGCTGCTGGCGGACCGTGTAGACCTCGCCGCCGGCGTAGCCCTTGGCAAGCACGTCGCTTTCCAGATCGGTGATGGTCGCCCCTTCGTTCACGCTCAGCCCCAGGGCACCCGTTCCGGTTCCCGTAGAAACAGTCACCTCATACAGACTGGCCGAGATGGGCGTGACCGAATCGACGGTCGCCCCTGCCAGATTTCCCTCGGTCATGCGGACGGCGAAGTCGGTCACATCCACTCCAGTGACGTCTTCCGAGAATTGCACGTTGAATCGAACAGTTGCCGCTTCGGTCGGCGTCGTATCCACTCGTGAAATCATCTGCACGAGCGGACCGACCGCGTTAACGAATACTCCGTTGAAGACTTCGCTCGGGAACTGCAGCACGGCTGGTCCGCCGATCGGATCGGTCAGGGTTCCGCCGTTCAGATCGATGATATTGCTGGCAAGCTGGACGCCATCAAGATCGAGATCGGTGGCACCGACGGTGTAGCGGAACGTGAGCGTCGGCGTCCCCGAGCCGCTCACATACTCTGCATAGACCGTGTTTCCTCCGACATCCAGGGCAACCCGAGGCGTGCCGCTCACGGTGATCGGGAAGCCGAAGTAAACCTGCAGATCGATCGGATCGCCGGCAACGCGGGTCCGTGCGGCAGGCGGCAACAGCACCATCGGGTCTTCGCCGGTCTTATTCAGATAGACTGAGACAGGTCCGGTGCGTTCAGTCGTGATTGAACCGACGGCGATGATGTCGGGATTGGAGTCGTTATCGACATCAGCAACGATCAGACCAGAGCCTCCCGGGTTCGCCTGAACAAGAATCGGAGCCCCGAATGTGCCGTCCCCGAGTCCAGGCGACCAGGTCACGCGGTAGGAACCGCTGTTATACGAATAGCTCACGATATCCGGAATGTTGTCGCCGTTCATGTCCGAGGCGACGTTGTGCTGTGAGTAGAGGTAGTTGAGCATCAGGTCGACACGTGCACCGAAGCTTCCATCTTCCATCTGTGGGTAATAGCCAAGATGGGACCAGACTCCACTTGGTCGATCGTAGACCAGAAGATCTTCTCGTCCGTCGCCGTTGAGATCGACGATCTGTTGAACATAGGGAGAGGCTCCGGAAGCAACGGGAGCCGCCGCGGCTACGGTTCCATCGCCATTGCCCAGGAAGACCTTCAATTCGGGCGCGCTGCTGAATGGATCGTAGTTGTATACGGTTCCTGAGGTGACGATGTCAGCGTTTCCGTCTCCGTCGACATCGCCGATTTGAACTTCACCGTGCGCGGCGTCGGTCAGTTTCGTTGTCGTTCCGAGCTGACCTCCGACCTGTTGAAGCGCGAACGATTGCGAAGAAGTCACCGCCGGTCCGGAGCTGTCGAAGCGATATTCACCCCAGGCAACATCAGCGAGCCCGTCGCCGTTCAGATCGCCTGCTGCAATACTTACCCCCTGGAGCAGCCCCGACTTCACAATCTCACGGGTAAAGTTGGCCGATCCATCGTTGCGATAAAGCGTGATCGTCCCTTCGTCGGCCGTTCCGTCGGTCGTGGCCTGATTCCGTTCAATGGACAGGAAATCGAGGTCGCTGTCTCCATCATAGTCGATGGCGACAACGCCTCCGGAAGTCATGCCCGTTCCAGCATTGAGGACTTGTTCTGGTTGGAAAGTCCCATCGCCGTTCCCTTGCAGATAGGTCACCGCATTCTCGATGGAACCACCCAGGACGATATCAACGATTCCATCTCCGTTGAAATCACCGGTCACGCTATTCCATGCGTTGGAATTCACCTCACCGCCAGAATAGGTCGGCAGCCCAAACGGCACGAGGCGGTGCGCCGCGACCCCAATATCAAACGTCGCCGTCGCTTCCAGTCCTCCTTCATCGGTCACGGTGACCGTGATCGTTGTCGCACCGACCAGACCTGCGGCTGGGGTGACCGTGATCGTTCGATTTGCTCCACTTCCTCCCAGCACGATATTACCGTTCGGAACCAGGGTGGTGTTCGACGAGACCGCGCTGACAGCCAGGGCACCGGCAGCGGTTTGCCCGTCACCGACAGTGAAGCCGATTGCCCCGGTCGATGTGTCCTGTCCAATATACTGGTTGTCGATCGGTGAGATCGTCGGTTCGCTATTCGGCACAACGTCGTTGATTGTCAGCGTTGCGGTGCTCTGAGTGCCGAGGAGCCCATCTTCGTGGAAGTCGAGAAACTCGACGATCGTCTCCGGACCGGGCGAACTCAGGGTGAGATTGATGGTCTCGTCCCCTTCCGCATCGACGTCGGCAATCACGGGGATCACAATCTGCTTGGATGTTTCTCCATCCAGGAACGTGAACGATCCGCTCGCGGCCGTATAGTCTGAGCCGGCTGTAGCGGTTCCGTCTGAAGTGGCGTAGTCGACTGTAATCTGACCGTCGCTGCCACCAACCCGCTCGACCGTGATCGTCGCGCTTCCTCCATCTTCTGCAATGTTGTAACTCGACATGTCGAACTCAACTCGCCCGACACTCCCCACCGAGAAGTAGAGTGTCACCGGGCTGCTGGTTGACGTGCCACCAGCCGCCAGTTCGACGGATGTCTGCATTTGAACTTCGTAGCGGCCGGGAGCCGAGAATCCGAAGTTGTAATGAGCGTGGCCTCCCACATTCAGCCACCAGGTGTCATCGGCGGAGATCCCATCAGTGCTGTCGAAGCCCTGACCATTCGGATTGGCGACGCCGTCGTCATAGCTGGAGACCAGAACTGTAGGGGCTCCAAAAGAACCGCTGGACCAGATGGAGAAACTTCCCGTTCCCGCAGTGCCATCCGGATTGGTGTGCTCCACGCCCAGCAGCGAGAACTTGACCCATTTAATGTTGCCACCCTGCCGCCCCTTCGAAGCAGCAGAAATATCAGTCGTCGCGACCAGGCTGAGATCAACGTCGTAGGCCGCGGCACCCAGATACAGATGACCGTCCTGCTGGACCTGACCTCCGAAATAGAGATCATCGCCAGAGGCGACGCCGGTGAAGTCCCAGTCACTTCCGGCAGGACGAGCCAGTGCCGCGTTGTTGCCGACGTAGAGCAAGGCCTCGTCGGGAGGCATAATGCCTTGAAGGTCTTCGCCAATTGTGTACGTCCAGCCGCCGCCGGATGTGTAGCCGACCCGCATGTCACTATGTTCGGTGGTCACAAACTTGTCGAGAATCGGGTCTCCGCTTAACAGCATACGAGATTCAAGTGCTTCAATATTGCGATGCTGAGTGATGCGTTGACTGCGCCGTGTCATCCGTCGTGAGGAGGGGAACATGCGAGACAACCAGGTTCTTCTGAGAGGGATCATGAGAACGCAACTCCAACAGGGGGGAAGTCTTAAGAAAAAATGAATGCAACGGGGGTCAGTCCAGAGACGGACATCCGTCGGGCAGAGCAAATTCAACCTCCTGATCGGCCCACAGCTTGATCGTGGCGGCTGGAATCAGGCGGACGTGCCCATCGGCGTAGAGATAATTCGCGAAGCCCGATGTCCGCTGTTCATGCGGGGCATCAGAGCCGGCTCCGCTGAACCGGTCCGGCTGAAGATCGACGAGAATGCGTTGCCACGCTTTGTGGACCGGATTTACGAACCATCCTCGTGAATGGGTATGATCTTCGGTCGGTGTCGAACCTTTCTTGTCCGACCCCGTGAACACCATGATGGTTTGCGAAGTCGATTGCAGATGATTCAGCGACAACGCGGCGTCATCGCCTTCCACACACAGGTATTCATTGAGCAGATAGCTCGTCCCCTTGTTGGCCTGCAGGTTGTCGACGCGCGGGTCTTCCGGACAGATGCGAATCGCGTCGACGTTCTCCATGTAGGGAGCGAGGGTGTAGACCCAGATGGTGTCGAAATCCAGGTTGCCGTGTGAGGACTTGGGGAATCGTCCGTTATTCACCTCGCAGAACTGGTGAATGGCCAGACCGATCTGCCTCAGGTTATTTGCACATTGAGTTCGTCGAGCCGCTTCCCGGGATTTTTGAACAGCCGGTAACAGGATCGCCAGAAGTACGCCAATGATGGTGATCGACACCATCAGCTCGATAATCGTGAACCCGGGCCGACAGGCGCTCCCCGAGCGTCGCCACTTCAACGTAGACATAGAAGACTCTCAGAATCCTTGTGGGGCGACTTTCCAGGACGCGATCAAACTCGAGATCCACATCATTGATACAACCGCTCCAATCATTACTTATTTTGCATACGATATGCAGATAGGGAGTCGTGTCAAGTGGTTCGTGGTAGTTTTGGTAAACTAATGTCACATGGGAGTTTTGTGTGAATTTATTTAGAAGTGAGAAACCGGCCGGTTGCGTGGCCCTTGTAGTCACGGCGAGAAGACCAGCGCAAACTTCCAATGGAAGCGCTTAGGTCTTTCAGACGGTTGGCGGGAATTGCCGTCGCGAACCAGGCGAGGTGTTCACGCAGCCGTCGAGCTTCATTGAGGCGCCTGGGCCCAGGAGCGGGGGATGCAGCAGTCAGGGCTTCTGGCAGCCTTCCTGCACGCAATGCGCGGAGGAGGCAGGACTTCGACTCAGGATCGCGGAAATGTCCAGGTGGTAGGACCTGCACTCTGATTGCAACTGGGCATCCGCCGCTCTACCATGCGGTCAATTGCAATGGATCGCCGACAGGATCCAGATATGACTAGAGGACGTCCCGGGGTTGGGAAGAACTTTTCCCCGCGGATGACAGTCCCGCTCGGAACTGGCGAGGCCTTCCGAACAACTTCAATGGACCACAGATGACAACTTCCAACTGGCGCCCGGTTCACGGGCTGGCGTTCTTTGCTGCCCTTCTCGTTCTGGCCGGCATCGGTCTCTTCGAGACCTCGTCGTTCCGTGTTCAGGCCGAACCTGTCTCACAGGGGGCAGAAGAGAGTCACGGACACTCCCATGATCACGACCACGAGGATCACGACCATGGGGGGCATGATCACGGGGATCACGGTCACAATCATGGGGGACATGACCACGGCACCGCATCGGAGCACTCGACGGTCGCGTCTTCGGAAGGGAGTCGGACTCAGCTGTTTACGTTGCTGGGGATCTATACGATCTTCATTGCTGGTGCGTCACTTCTGGGAGGATGGCTTCCTTCTCAGATTCGGATCTCCCATCTCAGCTTTCAATGCCTTCTGAGTGTGGTCGGTGGAATGCTGCTAGGCATCGGTTTGTTCCATCTGTTTCCGCACGCAGTTCACGAGCTTGGCCGAAACAGGGTTGAGTTCGCGGTGAACTGGATGCTGGCGGGAATTCTTGCCATGTTCTTTCTGTTGAGAACGCTACACGTTCATCATCACGAACCACCGGCGCTGGAACCTGAGTCAGACGGGGACCCGGCCGACGAAGCGCATGCGCACATCGGTTGTTCGCATCATCATCACCCGGACACGGCCGGCGTCAGCTGGATCGGCTCTTTTCTCGGGCTGAGCATTCATACGCTGCTTGATGGACTGGCTCTCGGAGCCTCGATGCAGGCCGAAGCATTCCATCATCCCGGAGGATGGCTGGGTCTGGGCGTGCTCGCAGGGATTGTGCTTCACAAACCGCTCGATTCGCTGTCGTTCACCACGCTGATGGTGCAAGCTGGGCAGTCGAAAACCCGGCGAGTGGTCTTCAACGTCATCTATTCCCTGCTCTGTCCGATCGGAGCCGCGTTGTTCCTGCTGGGCGTGGGATCGCTGGGAGGACAGACGTCGCTGATTGTCGGAGCGAGCCTCGCGTTTTCCGCAGGGATCTTCCTCTGTATCGCCCTTGCAGACCTGCTCCCGGAAATGGAATTCCACAGCCACAACCGCTGGTTGCTCAGCTTTTTCCTGATCATCGGAATCGCACTGGCGTGGGCGATTCGGTTCCTGGAACCCGCTCATCTTCACCATTGACCAGCAGTCAGCGGCCGGAGGTCATTCGATGTCGGGGAGCAGTCGACCGCGAGCGAGGCTCTATTTCGAGATCGTCGCCTCGCAACCGGTGCAGTGTCCTTTAATCAGGATCTCTGTGATGCGTCCGATGGCCTTGGCACGGCGTTTGGAGGACGACGTAAAGACCATCTCGTCCAGGCAGGTCACGCCGCCACACTCGACGCAGACAAAGTGAGGATGCTTCTCGCCGGCCGGACGGTCCGGATCGAGTACCTCGAACCTCCAGACATGGTCGCCGAGTTCGGTTCTGGCAATCAGGTCCGCATCCGCCAGGTCATTCAAATTCCTGAAGACGGTCGCCTTGTCGAAGCCGAGTGGCACCAGTTTCTCCGTGACGTCGGCGTGAGTCAGTGGAGATTTGGCCGCCCGGAGCTCCTGCATCACTGCGATTCGAGCCGGCGTGGCCCGAATTCCGTTACTGCGCAGTAACTCGCGGATGGTCTCGACTTCTTCTGGATCGATACGTCGTGTCTTCTCGGCCATGAGCAGATTTCGGCAACTGAAATGAGGAGCGTAGGGATTTTCACCCAAGTGTATCGCATAAGCAGGTACGCGTCCACTTTTTGCAGTCCGAATGCAAATTACCGAGGTTCGGCTTTGCGAAAGTCCGCTGCGAATCGGTCGACCTTACGGCCTTCCCCGCATGCGACGCACGCGGTCGACCGGAGCTTCTATACACGGGAGACTCTTCGCCCGGCGGCGGGATGAAGTGTCGTTTTTCTGAAGGAAGCATGATCCGCGATCTGCAGGATACGTGCAACGGGTGTGCATATGCGTTCATTTCTGGGGCAGTTGTTGCGTCTGTAAGAGTGCGGTTTGCAGATGCACAAAGTATGCGGTAAGATGCCGGGGCATCCGCATTGCTCTGTTTACAGGCAAATCGGACAGAAGGTTATGTCAGGAACGGAATGTCTGTAATGATCGTTGAAGTCCAGACTACGGAGTTTTCTCGCGGCTGGCGTTATCCGCGTCCCGTCCAGCGTTTCGCGACCAAACTGCTCACCCAGCAGTTCTGGTGTCTCGGGCAGGACGTGCTCTCCCCGCACGGTAACCTTCTGATGGAATACGGCTTCAGCCGGCATCGTGGAAGTGCGGGGAAGCGGGCTAAGTCGACCTATTACACCCTTGAGGAGGGGGAGTTACGGATCGCGTTGTGGGCCTTCGGTGCGGTTTTTGCCGAGCGGTCTCATGGTGGGATCTTTCTTGATCGGTTCAACTTCAAGCCGGGTTGGTCAAGTGTCGATTCTCTTCCCTACGGCGTCCATTCCCCGGAGCAGCTTCCGCGATTTCCTCCGCCGGCGAGCAATACGGAGTGGCAGTCCGCTCATCGGCTCTGTCAATCGATGCTCGAGTGGTTCGCGTCCTATGAAACCTGGGTGGCAAAACGGTATGGCCTGGAGTATCGACAAAAGTGTGTCGAGAAATGGAGTCGACCTGTTGCCAATGCCGACCAGATCGCGGATGCCTGGACATTTCTCAGTCGGCGAAGCTGGGAGCATTCCTCGAACGACTGGGCTGTCACGCTGACCACGCTCAAACGGTAGATCTTTCGTTCCCGCAAGCATTCTTCAAGGAGTAACGATGACCATTGAAAATCGTGTTTCTGACTCAATTCCGGTTAATCGCCGTCAGTTCCTGTCGACAGCGTCCGCTGCTGCAGCCGGGATCGTGCTGACTTCTTCGAATTCGGTTTTCGGACGTTCGAAAGAGGCTCCGTTCACTCTGCCCGCCCTGCCCTACAACTACGACGCCCTCGAGCCGGTCATCGACAAGCAGACGATGACGATCCACCATACGAAGCACCATCAGGGGTACGTGAATAAGCTCAACGCCGCGATCGCCGACAATGAGAAGCTGAGCACGATGTCGGTGGAGGAACTGCTGCGTGATCTCGATTCTCTTCCGGAGTCCGTGCGTTCGGCGGTCCGAAACAACGGCGGTGGCCATGCCAATCATTCTTTGTTCTGGAAGGTTCTGCAGCCACCCTCGGAGAAATCGGCCCCGAAGGGAAAACTGGCTAGCGCCCTAAGTGGGGAGTTCGGTTCGCTCGACACGTTCAAGCAGGTTTTCGAAGACGCAGCGACCAGCCGGTTCGGAAGTGGATGGGCATGGCTCGTTGACGATGCCGGCAAGCTCGAGGTTATGTCGACACCCAATCAGGACAGCCCTCTTTCGCAGGGGAAGAAACCGATTCTCGGACTCGACGTCTGGGAGCATGCGTACTATCTGAAGTATCAAAACCGACGAGCCGAATACGTTAATGCGTTCTGGAAGATCGTGAATTGGGATCAGGTTGCCCGGAACTTTTCGGCGTAGTGATGCCTTCACTTCGCAACAGTTTGGGAGTTTGTCTGTGGTGGCGGCAACCACTCGCTTCGAATGAGACAGCGAATAGAAGATGAATGCTGATCGATCGGACCGAATACCGACCAATCTCATCGTCGGCTTTCTCGGCTCGGGGAAGACGACCGCCATCATGAAGCTGCTGGACCAGCGTCCGCCGGGAGAACGGTGGTCCGTGCTGCTGAATGAATTCGGCGTCGTCTCCATCGATCACGCGCTGGTTGATTCTGATCAGGAAGGAGTCGCTGTTGAGGAGTTGGGAGGCGGTTGTGCCTGCTGCACGCTGGCGTTCCAATTTCAGCCGCTGCTGAGGCGGTTCATTCAGTGCACGAAGCCGGACCGATTGATTCTGGAACCGTCGGGGGCCAGTCA
The DNA here is from genome assembly GCA_017795105.1 of Planctomycetaceae bacterium. Lineage (GTDB taxonomy): Bacteria > Planctomycetota > Planctomycetia > Planctomycetales > Planctomycetaceae > Rubinisphaera. The sequence continues at coordinate 347,103 of CP051247.1, read as the reverse complement.
TCCCGCAAAAGTCGTGGACATGCTTCGCTGTTCGCGACTGTCCGAGTCAGTCGATCTGCGGAATATCATCAGCCTGATTGATCCGAAAGATTGCGAGGATGTGCGGTGGCGGGAGTCGGCCGTCTTTCAGGATCAGATCCAGTTGGCTGATATCGTGGTGCTGAACTGGACGGACAATCGAGACCGCGAATTGATCGATCGGTGCCGTGAATGGGTTGAGAGTTTTCGGCCCCCCAAGCAACTGATTCTTGAAACGAGTTTCGGCGTGATCGACTCTGAGTTGCTCGACAGGCCGTTCGATACTCTGCGCTTTCCAATGTTCGCTGATGCCCATCCGTTGCCGGAACAGAAGCCGGCGGAATTGCCTGTTCTCTCCCAGGTTTCAGAGGGCGGTCATCAGCATAACGATCCTGATCGTTCGGGAACGGCTGCCGACAATCCCCGGCAGCCTGCTCCCGGTCGCCCGGTCAGATTTCAGAACGACGACGCCGAATTCGACGCCTGCGGCTGGATCTTTCACATCGATGACATTTTTGATCGAGATGAATTGCTCGATCTGCTGGGATACGTTCATCCCATTGTTCGGCTGAAAGGAGTCTTCCGCTGCGATGATGAATGGTGGACGATCAATCGGGCCAAAGACGGAACCAGCTATGCACCGACTGCGTATCGACGCGACAGTCGGCTCGAAATCATCCTCGACTGCAAGACCTCTGGCTGGGAAGAATTCGAGAGCAAGCTTTTGGAATGCCTGACGACATAGAGTCGGCATCTGGGAGAAGACCGTCCGGCCAGTTTAGGAAGCGTTGAGCCGCAGTTTTTCATCGATGATCGCGGTATAGTCTTGCAGTTCTTTCTTGTACCGTGGCTCGAGTTCGATGCATTTCTGAAAGGCCGTGTTGGCTGCGGCCCAGTTCTCGAGATGGTATTCCGCGATGCCAATGTACCAGAAAAGCGCCGACGATCTCGGCTGATCCTCGAGCCGCTTTCGAGCGGTCGCAATGACTTCTTTCTCCTGACCCGATTCCAGCATCTGGCTGAGGTCTTTGTTCGTGGCGATGGCTCGTTCGTCAATGTTGCGCTCAAGCAGTCGCATCACATCGAGAGCTGAGATTTGCGATCTTAGATTGATCACCGTCGCGATTAGATTGAAGATCAATACGATCAGGATCAGAAGCAAGAGGACCTCGGAGTTCATGCTGGTCGTGATCTCCCTGCAAGAGTAAAACCGTCCTTCAGCCCCACAACTATTGATGAACGGCTAACGCGATCCGGTTGATCTTGTGAATGGCATCCGCCAAAGCATAAGTAGACTCAAGATTGTCGCGTTTCTGTTTCGATCCCGTGAAGTTTTGAAGAATTCGTTTCACATTCGCCGGAACGAAATTCGTTCAACCAGCAAGGTCACAGGAAAGGACTCGCGGTCGAGAATTATTTCGTGGCTTCAGCCTGTTTGACCAGATGAATCATGCGGACGTCAAACAATGCTTTGTTGGCGATGCGTTCCGGAGCGATGCGAAGTTCATATTCGCCACTCTCGTCGATCTCAATCAGTCCCAGATGATTCCAGCGGAAATTCTGGAAGTGACCTGTTTCGACGGTCTTAAAAGGAAGCTGAGTCGTGACGTCGTCACCTTGCCGCACGGAGAGCATGGCATCACTGCCGCCCTGCCCTTTGCCACAACCCTGCAGAAGGGCGACCGAGTAGGTTCCGGGTTCGCCAACATGCAGATCCCAGGTCGCATAGTCGGTCGGAACCGTCCAGTAGCCAACGGTGTTTTTATACCACTGCGGCTCGAATCGCAGCTTCTCCCCGAACGTGCTCGCCTGATAGGCATGCAGCATGATCGAGCCGTCCCCGGCTGGTTCAGCGGCCGGAGAATCTGAAGGAAGAACCGGTGTCCGATCGAAGACGACTTCAATGACCGCGGGGGCCGGAGGCTCCTCCTTCCACGAGAAGACCCATTCGTCCTGTTCCGGCCAGAACTTGATGGTCTGTTCCGGTGCGTTCAGCCATTGGATCGAGCGGATGGGGGCCGCGAGTCGTGTGATCGTCGCTTCTCCGCTTTCCAACGCGTTCGCTTTGGGCGTGAGCCAGACCCTGTTGCCTTCGCTATGCACGGCAACTGACTCGGTCGAGACTTCTGACCATGTCTTTGCTTGCGGAGGAATCTTCTCGTCGCCAGCGGCTGTCGGTTGGCCAATGACGATCAGGAGCACGAGAAGGCTCGAGGTCAGAAGTGCTTGTTTCAGGAAAAGGCCTGTCATGGTAACTCTCTTGTTCGGGATGGCACAACTTGTGAATCTGATGACTATCGAGCGCGAACGATTCACTGCATGACTCCGCTTCGATGTTTGCTGAGGATACTCTGCCCGGTCGATTTCTTCACCCAAGCTGGTGGATGCCCGGGGCGTTCTTGCGATCGGAGACTGTCCGGCTTGCTTTTCAACTGGCTGGTCCGCCTAATGGAGGCTCACCGGACTGGGTTTGAGTCAGAAAGGAACCGACTGCATGTTGACTCCCTTCCACATCGCAATTCCTGTTCGCGATATCGCCGAGGCTCGCGACTTCTACGGTTCCAAAATGGGGCTGGCCGAAGGGCGCAGCGACGCGAACTGGATTGACTGGAACATGTTCGGTCATCAAGTGGTCACGCACCTGAACCCGGCTCTGGGGCCTGAGGGAAAGATTGCGACACACAGCAATCCGGTCGATTCGCATGCCGTCCCCGTGCCTCATCATGGCGTGGTCCTGGATGTGGCCACGTGGAAGGAACTGGCCGAACGTGTCAGCACGTTCGTCGACGACTTCATTATCGAGCCGTACGTTCGCTTCGAAGGGCAGCCGGGCGAACAGTACACGATGTTCTTTGAAGACCCGAGTGGAAATGCCTGGGAGTTCAAAGCGTTTGCCGATATCGAATCTCAGCTGTTTGCGAAGTGAGGCCTTGCTGATGAAGAATGTGCTTTGTTTTTCGGTCTGTTTCGTATGGCTGTCGCTTGTCTCGGCGACTGGCTTTGCATTGGAGAAATCGCAGCTTCTGCTCGGCGAAGGCCGGCCATGGCAGACACCCATTTATATCATCGATTCCGAAGTCGACGGTCCCACGGTGATGGTGACGGGCGGGATCCACGGCAATGAACCTGCCGGTGCCCGCGCGGCTGAGCAGATCCGGCATTGGCCGATCGTCTGCGGAAAATTGATTGTCGTGCCCTTCGTCAATCGCTTCGGACTCGACGAGCAGACTCGCTATCTTCCGAAAGCTCCCTCTGAGCAGAAGGATCTCAATCGCAATTTCCCCAGCCCGGGCATTGCAGATGAACCTCGCGGCGAGATCGCTTCGGCACTCTGGGAGTTCGTCGTCGACGAGAATCCCCAGTGGCTGTTCGATCTGCACGAAGGTTACGAGTTCAACATCTCGCATCAGCCGAAGCCGGGGAAAAAGAAGTCGGTCGGGTCGAGTATTATCTACGATCGGAGCAAGGGCTTTGGCACGGTCGCTGAGAGCATGCAAAATGCCGCGAATCAGACCGTGATCGATCCAGACCGAAAATTCACACTCCGGGAGGGCGGACCGATAAAGAGATCGCTGGCGCGAGCCGTGATCGATGTTCTCGATCAAAACGCGATGATCCTTGAGACGACATACCAGTTTCAACGCCTGCCTGTGCGGACACGTCAGCATCGGGTCATGATGAATGTGGCGTTGACTGAACTCGGAATGATCGACCAGGGGTGTGTCAACATCCTGACCCCGCCCGACTCAGAGCGGGACGGTCATCTTTACGTGGCTCTGTATGACGACAAAGGCGCTTCCGAACGCGGCGTCGAGAATCTGACGTTGCTGTTCGATGACGCGGCCGATCTCACGGTCATCCATCTGGGAGCAGGCGAGATTCGCCCCGACGTGCTCACTCAGTTTGACGCTGTCGTCTTCGGTGGCGGCAGTGGATCAAAGCAGGCTGACGCCCTTGGAGAGAACGGGGCCGAGACCGTTCAGGAGTTCGTGCGAAATGGCGGAGGTTATGTGGGGATCTGTGCCGGCGGTTACCTTTGTTCGTCGCACTACTCCTGGTCTCTGGACCTGATCGCGACTCACGTCTTCACCGGGACCCGCGACATCGAAGGGATGGGGCGAAAATCGATGTGGTACCGTGGAAAGACTTCGAGTCAGAAAATGCAGCTGACTGACGAGGGGCGGGACCTGTTTGTGGAAGTGCCGGAGCATGTCGAAGTGAGTTATCACAACGGCCCGATTGTTTCTCCCAAGCCCTCAACGGAATTGCCGCCGTATACCGTGCTGGCGTATTTTCGCTCGGAGCAGACGTTGTATCCGCCGCAGACAGGAACGATGGTGGACTCCCCCGCGATCGTGAGCGGCATCTGCGGGGACGGCCAGGTGATTTCCATCAGTCCTCATCCAGAAGCGACCGCAGGACTGGAGTCGATGGCCATTACGGCCGTGCGAGCTGTCGCGTGCAGGAACCTTCAGGGCGTGCTGGAGGCGGCTGAATAGTTCCGCTTTATTCTCCAGCAGAATCACCGATTCCAGATTGTGGAATTGGACTCATCGAGGACGGGCTGGACCGCCGAGTCGAATCCGCCGCGACTCGATTCGGAAATGCGGTTTTGCGGAGCTTTGGCATCAATGCGAATGCCCGTCGGAGACTGACCAGAGGCAGTGAAGTTTCCGATCAGGTTGTTGCTGGAATCGCGTTCGATGGAGATTAGAGCCGTGGTTGGCGGGCAATTGGCGTACGGCGATCCAGTGCAGTTGTCGATGATGCAACCGTTCGACTGCCGGATAACAAAGCCTCCGTTCACCGTCTGTTCGTCCCGCATCGCGAAGTCGTCGGCGGTGCAGTTGGTAATGAGGCAGTTCTCGGAAAAATTCAAACGAAAGCCGAAGCGTTGCGTTCGCAGCGTGTTGCAATGGCTGAAGGAATTTCGAGAGCCCCCCTGGGCGTAGAAGCCACTGAAAACATCTTGAGCCGAGCAGCTCTCAAATCGATTGTGGCTCGCCTTGAGACCGTTATTGGGATGCTTGACCTGAAAAGCGGCGAACGTTGAGTCGGGATGCTGGTTTGTCGCGATGCAACCTTCGAACAAGGTGAAGTTGGCTCCGTTCACATTGAACGCCGTACCACGAAACCAATCGACACTGCAGTCGCGAAAGACATTGCCAACGGTCTCGCTGACGTCCCGTCTTACCAGCTCGCCCGGCGAAGATTCCGCGTTGTCGGTGAATTCCTTGCCGATGACGCTGTAAGTGAAATTGGAGAAACGGGCCCTGCAGCCGACGACACGTGTCGCAGAACATCCGGAAAGCTGAATCGCCGTGCCTACCTGGTCTGCGTCATAACGCTCTTTCGAGTTATCGACACGACAACGATTCACCTCGACGCCATCACATTCATAGAGCAAGACCCCGTAGTTGTCGGGATCGCGAATGACGACGTTCTCGAGTTGGGCGTTGTGGCAATGACGCAGATGCACTGCGGCAAATGGCCCTTCGACAGTTCCGGAACAGAAAATCGTAATGTTCTTCAGCGAGACAGGGATTCCAGTCATTTGCAGATGAGTCGCGGCAACGCCATCGAACGTGATCGACGATCGTGAAGGATGGCCTCCGTCGACATCGACGAGAGACACCTGAGACCAGTCGAGAACGATGGGCTGGGTGATCCGTAGATGGAGCCCATCGAGCCGAATCGGATTCCCGCTCTGAAGTGCGGCTGTCAGTGCAGCCGTATGGTCGGCCGTCTGCTGGACGTTCTCGTCGGCAGCGGCCTGTCGGGGCACTGTCCCGCACAGCAACGACACGCAAAGAACCAGACCGACCATCCGCAGGCAACTCTTATTCATCCGATCAATATCTTTCTCGTTCGACGGTTCCATCCAGGACGCTCCGCATTTTCTCTCTTACAGATTCATCGGCTGGTGCGCAGAGACAGTTTGCGGCTGGCGGGGGATTCTCGTCAATCGGAGATGACTGTCCCGGCTGATTTCCGGTCTGTCGGTCGACGACGGCGAGATGAAGGATTGATGAGAATTGGCCTTAGACTCTTCATGCTTCTAGACATCCTACTGGTAATCCGTTCTGATATTAAAACTCCCATCGATTCTGGGGGAACGCCCTTCTCTACACATATCCCATCTCGCACTCTGAGGAATTCTGCATGAGAGTCGCTGTAAGTTTCGTATGTCTGGCCGGCCTCGTGCTGACGGTCTCGTCGACTTCCTTTGGGCAGGTTTCGCCGGAGACCATCGAGTCACTCTCCGCTCCTGAACAGATTCAGACGCAGATTGGCAAGCTTGAGTTCGAGAAAGGTACTCCGACGAAGAAGACGGTCGAGACCGTACGAAACGCGGTTGATTTTGGCCGAGCTCTGGACGTCTATAACAACAGCTTCCGTGGCGCATCCGCGCTGGCGCTGGTGAAAGGATTTCAGGCGGTCGGCGCAAAGAGCGGCGATATCGTGATCTTCGAAGAACTTATGGACTCGAGCTCATTGTTTCTGACCGCCAATGCGGACACTGTCTATTATCTCGGCTGGCTCGATCTTTCAGACGGGCCAATTGTGATCGACCAGCCGTCCGGCGGTCTGGGGGCAATCAACGATATGTGGTTTCAGTGGGTGATCGATGTCGGTCGCCCCGGTCCCGATCGTGGCCTCGGAGGGAAGTATCTGATTGTCGGTCCAGACTACGACGGCCCGCTTCCTCAGGGGGGCTATTTTGTGGGCCGCTGCCGGACGAACACTGCCCTCTACGCATTGCGTGCGTTCATCGAGAACGGTAACGATCCCAAGCCGGCCGTCGAGAACATCAAAAAGAATCTGAAGATCTATCCCTACGCACCGGGAAGCTACGGCACGCCGATCGCCGAGGCCCTGGAAGGGAAGGTTCGACTGGCTGGCGAACCGAAGATTCCTGAGATGAAATTCATCAGTGCAACCGGACGATCGTTCAACACCATCCCGCCGAGCGATTACGGGTTCTTCGAGATGATCAACGAGAATGTCCAGAACGAACCGGCCACCAGCTACGACAAGGAACTTGCGGGCCAGCTCTCCGCGATTGGAATCGTTCATGGCAAGCCGTTCGAGCCGGACGATCGTATGAAGAAGATTCTGACCGACGCGGCGGCCGCCGGTCAGGCCTATGGCCGTTCGCTGCAATGGGGTTTCCCCACTCTCAAGCCGGAATGGGCTTACTACGAAGGCTCCTATTGGGGAAATATGCTGTTTGAGGGTGGAGCATTGTTCGAGACACCTCCGCCCGCCTACGAGGACGGGATGTTCAAGCCATACCCGGCTACGGGGGCGTCGACTCTCGATTCGCGAACCGCCTTCTACTATGCATACACACTCGACTCCCCTGGCATGATCATGAGGATCCCGGGCGTCGGATCGCAGTATCTGATCAGCTTCCTCGATTCCAACGGGAAAGCGTTTGATGGCTCGAAGACCTATAAGGTCAAACTCCCGAAGGGGATTCCGGCAGCCGCTTTCTGGTCGCTCACCCTTTATGACAACCAGACCCGCTCGATGCTGCAGACGCCCCAGAAGTATCCGCGTGCCGGAAGTCAGAGTTATCCCTCGCCGGCAGCCGTTGCGGCGGAAGACGGAAGTACGACCGTTTATTTCAGCCCGAAACAGCCTGACAACGTCGAACGAGGAAACTGGATTCAGACCGACCCCGATCGGGGATGGTTCACGATCCTGCGACTTTACAGTCCCAAACCAGCATTCTTCGACAAATCCTGGCGTCCCACCGAGATCGAGCTCGTCGATTAGGGCAGACGTTGCACGTGTAGCCGTTCCGTCCGCATGCGATGCCGAGTGTCAGGAGAAACTCGATCCTGTGCGGACCTACGGCCGAGTGATTCACTTCAGAGAAAGGATCGCGTCTGACTCGCAGAGTGTTTGATCGGTGCAACCGGCACATCAGGACGAATTGGAACTTGCGAAATCGATCGCAACGAAGGCGCCGGTGCCTCCGATATGACTGAACAAGAGGATTATCTGTTCAGCCAGGGTCGATAGGACGCGAATCATGGGACGACGGCGACTCTTAAAGTCTTTCACTTGTCTCCTCAGCCTGGGGATTCCAGCGGCAGCACATGCGGGGGACTGCGAGTTCTCCCCCTGGTTGACGAATCCCGATGCCGAGGTCGTGCTCTGCTCCGCATGTGAACCGGAAGTGCTGTGCGGTGATTCGTGTATCGATGGCGATTGTGTTTCCGACTTGAGTCTGCTGGAACGCATGGCTGAGTCGGGAATCACCTTCAATGCCAACCTGTATCAGATGTATCAGGGCACGGCGGCCGGTGGAGTCCGACAGGAGTTCGACTACGGTGGGCACGGCGATTACATTGCCAATCTCGATCTCGGCAAACTCGCCGGGCAGGAAGGGCTTTTCCTGAAACTCCGGGCGGAGCATCGTTTCGGCATGCGGGGAGGCCCGCCCGATGGCGTCGTCCTGCCTTCGGCAATTCCGACTTCGTTACCGGGCGATACCGATGATCTCATTCTGACCAACGTCCTGTTCACTCAGTTCTTGAGCGATGACTTTGCGGTCTCATTCGGCAAGCTCGACACCTTCGACTCGGACCAGAACGAATTTGCATCCGGTCGCGGGCTCACGCAGTTTTCGAATGTCGCCTTTGTGGTCAATCCGATTGCGTTCCGCACCGTTCCCTACTCGACGCTCGGCGTCAGCTTCAGCTATCTGATGGACAAGGAGCCAATCTTTACCTTCAGCGTGCTGAATTCGACGGAAACAGGGACAACGGATGGGTTCGGCGAGCTGTTTGCTCATGGCGCCACGCTCGCCGCCGAGACGCGGCTGCCGACCAATTTTGGTGACAAACCCGGGCATCAGGTGTTGGGCGCCACCTGGAGCAGCCGCGAGTATACTGATCTCGGCGGCGATCCTCGGCTGGCCATCACACCTGTCGGGATTCCACGGCAGTCAGGATCGTGGTCGGTCTACTGGAATGCGGACCAGTACCTCGTTTACATGGACGACTGTTGTACGGAAGAGGCTCGCGGGTGGGGAGTCTTCGGGCGAGCCGGAATTGGGGATGATGACACCAACCTCGTCGAGTATTTCCTGAGCTTCGGAGTTGGTGGTAACGCCATGATCCGTGGGCGTGAGCAGGACTACTTCGGGATCGGCTGGTATCAGGTTGGAACCAGCGACTCGCTCAATCCAATTACCGCCACTGCTCTGAATGTCGGACTGCAGGGCCAGGGAATCGAGATGTACTACCGCATTCAGGCGACGGACTATCTGCAAATTACCCCGGATGTGCAGATCCTTGATTCCGCGCGGCAGGGAGTCGATACCGCCTACCTGTTCGGACTGAGGGCTCTGCTTTCCTTCTAGAACACACTGCTCTACCGGGTAGCGACGTATGAGCGTCATGAGGCCTGAAAATAACCACCTCACGTCGCTGAAGGCCGCTACTTTTCTATGAAGCCTGTTCTAGAACAGAGCCTCACCGCGATGACGGTTTATGTCAGTCGGGATAGATTACTTTCCAGTCCGATTTCATGTCGACAACGCTCCAATCGTTTTCCTGAGCAGCCGTGAGAGCCTTGTCGAGTCGCCCGATGTGCGAGTCTATGTCGTACGCCCATTCCCGTGTGCCGTCGGTGTGGTGCACGAGGACGCAGAGTGAAGGACCAGTTCGAGTAGCAGTCCACTGCAGCATCTGCAGGTCGCCATCGCTGTTGCCGAAGGCTGCGACCGGCCGGCGACCAATGAACTTGTTAATGGCCACCGGCTTGCCGTCTTTGTCGTCGATGAAGTCGAGCTTCGCCTTCCGCAGAATAACCGGCTTGCCCTCCCGCAGCTGAAACTCGGTCACAATGCTGCTACCGATCACCTGTTCCGGGGGAACACCGTAGACTCGTTCCGCGAAGACCCTCATAAACTCAATGCCCCCTCCGGAGACGATATAGGTCTTGAATCCGTTCGCACGGAGGTAGTCGAGGACTTCGAGCATCGGCTGATAGACAAGTTCGGTGTAAAGAACCTTCTTCGTGGGATGCTTTGCGGTTTCAATCCATTCATGAACGATCGTGGCAAATTCCTCAGTCGTCATGCCGGCATGCGTCGCGGCCACGATTTTCAGTAGCCCCTCCTTACCAGATCGGGCAACCTCCTCCAGGTTTCCGTCCAGCACCGCTTTGAAGGGCTGTTCGGACTGCCATTCCGGATGATCGTCAGCCATCTCGCGAATGCGATCGAACGCGAAGAAGAGCTGGAAATAAGCGGGTTGCTCTGACCAGAGCGTGCCGTCGTTGTCGAAAACGGCGATCCGATCTTCCGGAGCAATGTACTTCTCACAGCCATCGCTTTTCGCGCATTCGACGAAGTCGATAATCGATGTTTTCGCCGAGCCGTCATTCCAGGATGGCAGAGGATCAGTGGCGAACGCCGTGCTCTGCAGGCATACTGCGAGCACAGCCAGCAGTACCGTGATCCAAGGCTTCTGACCGACGTTCCCGTCGAACTGGTGCTGGTGCTCGGTCATTGATTCTCTCCTTCAGCAGGCTCCTCGAGGCGAACCAACAGATAGGTTTCGGTTTGTTCGGTTCCGAAATGCACCAGAAGGGGAACTTCATCCTGAGTGAGGTTGTAGAGGCCGGTTTCGGCCACGAGGGTTTCGTTGTCACCCATGCGGAACGCGACACGCTGTGTCTGTTTGTCGACCTGCCCCTGAATGGTTTGAGTCTGGTCGGACTGCGTGTTGTAGAGAGTTCCGCTGATAACTCCCTGTCGGTCGACGGCAAGCTGGACGACTCGACTTGGATCGATGTCGTTCTCTCCGGTCGAAAGTGCGAATGTTCCCAGCGGCATCCATTCAGCCGAATCGGCTTCTTCCTGGGATTCGGGTGGTGCGACGGTCGCAAGTTCGCCAGCCGACATGGCGAAGTCTTCGGTCGAAGAGATCGGCTCGCCAGCAAGATAGACGGTGTCCCCTTCGTAATAGACGTTCCCGCCGCTGCCGTAGTCGTAGTAGACCGGTTCCTGCCAGGAGTTGGCATTGGCATTCCACCAGACGAACCACGTGCCGAAGCGTGCCCACGCCGGGCGTTGCCACCAGTAACTCCAGTGATACCTGTTGTAGTGGTAGCAGTAATGCCAGCCGGCGATCCCGTGATAGTGCGAGGACCACCAGCGATCGTTGAAGCAATTGTGATAACGTCCGTAGTCCCAGTGATTCCGAACACCTCCACCCCAGTTGTTCCAGTAGCGTCTCCGTTCGGCCGGGAGTGTGGTGACGCGATTGCCCTGATTATTAATCGCGTTGGTCCAGCGGTTGTGGATATTGATATTCGTGCTGTTATCGATGTTTATCCAGCCGGGCTTATTATTGATGATGTTGTTGTGAGAACCGGAGCCATCGATCCAGCCTGGAGGACGCGTTGCCGGGCGATTCTCCGGGCGAAAGCCGGGTCTGTTATCGGAACCGTTGCCAGGTCCAATACCGGGTCTGTTGCCGAGGCCATTACCGGGCCGGGTTTCCGGACGCAGCCCGGGTTGAGTCTCCGGTCGCAACGGCTTATCGATTCCGAGAAAGTCGCCAAGGTCACCCGGCTGAGGACGCCCTCCGCCCGGGAACGATGGTCTTCCTTCCGGACGATTCCCGCCTCCGGGTAATGACGGACGGTTGTTGCCGCCGGGCCGCGAAGGAAGATTCCCCGCATTGGGAAGAGAAGGACGAGTCTCTCCACCGGGACGATTACCTGGTCGTGTTTGCGGTCTCGAGCCTCCGCTGGGAAATGAGGGCATATTGGGAAGGCTCGTGCTCGGCCGATTGCCGCTCGGGATACTCGGTTTCTGTGAAGGGCGAGTTCCTCCCGACGGCCGATTTGGAATCGACGGCTTGAAGCCTCCGCTCGGTGGACTGATATTGGGCCGCGAAGGCATCGATGGACGTGACGAGGGACGCGAAGGAGCCGAAGGTCGGGAGACATTCGGACGCGACGACGGTCTGGAGATGTTCGGAGCACTGATATTGGGTCGCGAGGATGGACGTGACATCCCACCACCGCCACCGGCTCGGCCTCCTCCACCGCGGCCTCCGCCTCCCCGCCCGCCAAAGCCAGAGTAAACGGGAATTGTGATTGCGATGCAGCCGAGGAAGCTCAGCAGAATCATGAGTTTCGTGTTGAATCGGAGGCTTCTCATTCCTGTCCTCCTTCGTCGACAGCAGCCGTTTCACTGGCAACGCGATTGACGGTTACCGGCTCGCGAGCGGGCTGGAGTTCGCCGTTGATCGAATAGCTGGCAAGCTGAACGCGAATCGAATCTTCCGTGATATCGCTGATCACTCTCAGACTGTCGGCCACGTCGCCTTCTGCGAGCGTGTGGACCGACTGCACGACCCACTTGTCGCCATTCTTCGTCCAGAAGCCGGAACCGAACGATCCATCGGAGAAGAAAGACCAGGAACGAATCTGGCGAAACTGCGGATCCCAGCCGATGATTTCGGTCCCTTCAGAAACCGCGTCGCCCAGGCTCACGGCAAACGTCCTGATGAGATAGACCTCGCCCCGTGACCACCGGCAGGAGGTGGTGACATCGGCTCCTTCGGTCTGATCTTTCCATTCTCCGATGAGCCATTCGAGTTCGGCGAGCTCCTCGTGAGCAGACTTGATGGGCTGGCTCGTTTCCGTGATTGATTCGATCAGCCACTCGTCGTCGACGCGGACGAAGAGAATGATGAATGAACTCGTCTCGGCTGTTCCATCTTCAAGAACAAGCCGGGTGCTCCCCGTCACCTTTGCGGCATTCTCTCCAAGGAGTTTGATCTCGTCGACGGAGCCTGTCAGCTGAGCTCCAGCCTGACGTTCAAGGAATTCGCTCAGTTCAGCGACGATCTGTTCCCGCCCCTGTGTGGAACTGCCCAGCGAAAGGTTGGCAAAGACGCCATCGTCGGACCAGAGCCCGGCAATCTTCTCCGTATTCTTCTCGTTGAAGAAAGTGACATAAGACTGAATCCGTTTCCGGATCGCGTCTTCAGCTGAAGAAGATTTCTCCGCGGCAGTCGATGCAGCGGCCAAGAATGGAAGTAGACATACCGCAAGGAGGGCTCGGAGCACTCGCATGATCGTTCCTTCTCATCAGAGGGGGGGAGCAGAACTGGAAGTCAGTCAGGTTCTTGCCTGTCGATCCTTCATGCGAGTGGCCCATGACGCAGTCGACGGTGTGCTTCCTTGCCGGCAAGTCTGAACATCCTGCCAAGAATTGCTCGACCTTGCAAGAATCGATCTGGATGATCATGCCGTGAAGTTGATGTTTAATGCCTTCATGCGAAACTCATAGGAAAGACGAATCGCCTTCACGATTCACTTGGTCAAGATACGTCTCGTGGCTCAACCTGCTCCGTCCGCGTGTAATGGATCCAGATTATGACAAGCTCCGCCCAATTGTCCCGGACAATGTTTGCTCTGTTGTTGCTTTCGTTGAGCGTCTCGAGTCTTCACGCGCAACCGGACCGTCCCTACTTTGAGGGGGAGCGGATCCTGATTAACGGGAAGATCAACGGAGAACCGATTCGCCTGGTCTACGATACCGGCGCTTCATTCTCGGCTTTGCTTGGCGGAGCAGTCGAGAGACTTGATCTCAAGTTGGATGCAGAGCGGAAGCAGGCGGTCGGCAACTATCAGGTTCCGATTGGTCATACCGAGCCGGTCGAGTTCGGAATGTTCGGGCAGACGATTACGACGCCCGTCCGAGTCGTCATGACGTCACGCAGAGCATCGTTCGATGGCGTAATCGGCTGGAAGAACGTCAACGCCAGTCACATTCTGATTGACGGGCATGACCGGCGGGTGCTGACATTGAATGAACTTCCTGGTAAGGGCTGGCAACGTTGGGAGCTGGAGAAGGAGAACTCGCAATTGTTCTTCGTCGTTACCGATCACGGAAAAGAACTGGGCCGCGTCTTCGTCGACACGGGAGCCATCTGTGGACTGAGACTCGCTCCGCGACTGTGGAAGCAATGGCGAACCGATCACCCTGAGGCGGGAGTGACTCTTGAGACGTTCAGCTATTTCGTTGGCGATGTCGAATCGTACGAACTGGCGTGGGCCGAAGAGTTCTCTCTGGGGGGACTCACGTTTCGTAATGTCGACCTCGGGCCCATCCCTGAGGCTGGAGATGAGGTCGCAATCGCCGCCGACGGGAACGAGTTTATCGCCATGATTGGCATCAGAGCCTTGCGAAATCTGCGGATGATCATCAGCCGGGAAGAAAGCGTTGTGCTGACTCAGTTGGTGCCGCCTGTTCCCGATCACAATCGACTCGGAGCGGTCTTCCTTCCGGATCCGGATGACGAATCGAAGCTGCATTGCCACGTTCTCGAGGGAACGCCGGCTGCGAAAGCTGGAATCAGAAACGATGACGTTCTCGTGGCAATCAACGAGGTCGATTTCAGTCAGAATACTCCAACGAGCCCTCGTGATCCCTCGCCATTCTTTTCGCAGCCCGCAGGGACCGAGCTTCGGATCACAGTCATGCGGGGGGATGACTCATTTGATTTCCAGGTGAGGCTGGAGAATCTGCTTCCCTGATCAGTGCGGGCGGAATTCGAGCTCAGCGGTCAGTCGCAACGACTGGCGTTATACTTTAAACTTTGCTGATGCGTTTTCGTCGGAAGCCTTCCGGCATGAGAAGCTTCGAATTCCAACCTCGAGCAAGATAAACCCGCCATGCTACGAATTCTCTTTACCATCGCTGCCTCCCTGCTCATGGGGGCTCAGGTTCGCGCCGAGTCCGAAAAGCCGAATGTCGTGGTCTTTCTGGCCGACGATGCCGGCTGGGGCGACTACAGTCAGAACGGCAACCATCAGATTCAGACACCAAACATTGACTCGATTGCGAAGGCGGGAGTCACTCTCGATCGTTATTTCGTCTGTCCAGTCTGCTCACCGACGAGAGCGGAGTTTCTCACGGGGCGTTACCATCCCCGGGGGGGCGTGCGGGGGGTCTCCACAGGACAGGAGCGATTGAATCTGGACGAAAACACCGTAGCCGATGCATTCAATAAGGCGGGCTACGCGACGGGGGCATTCGGGAAATGGCACAATGGGAGTCAGTACCCTTATCACCCTTGTGGGCGCGGATTTGCGGAGTACTTCGGCCACACCGCCGGTCACTGGGGCGAGTATTTCGATGCACCGCTCGAAGAGAACGGGAAGATGATCCGCACCGAAGGCTACATTGTCGATGTCTGCACCGATCGGGCGATTGATTTCATCAACCGCAACAAGTCGCAGCCTTTCTTCTGCTATGTCCCCTATTCGACCCCGCATTCCCCCTGGGCCGTCCCGGAGGAATACTGGAATGAGTTCAAGGACATGCCAATCGAACAGGCATCGACCGAGCCCAAGCGGGAGGAGCCAGACCATACGCGGTGTGCTCTGGCGATGGTCAAGAACCAGGACAACAACGTTGGCCGCGTGCTGAATAGACTGGAAGAACTGGGGATTGCTGAGAATACGATCGTCGTCTACTTCTCCGACAACGGCCCGAACAGCTGGCGCTGGAACGGCGGCATGAAAGGACGCAAAGGCAGCACCGACGAAGGGGGCGTTCGCTCCACCTGCTACATTCGCTGGTCGAAGAAGCTTCCTGCCGGAACGACGGTGACTCAGATTGCCGGCGCGATTGATCTGCTGCCGACATTAACGAGTCTTGCTGGTGTGGAGCGTGTCGGGGAGAAGCCACTCGATGGCCGCGATCTCAGTCCGCTGCTGCTGGGCAAGTCGATCGAATGGTCGGATCGCACTCTCTTTTCGACTTGGGCCGGACGAATCAGTGCCCGCACTCAGCAGTTCCGGCTCGATCATCAGGGCAACCTGTACGACATGGTCGCCGACCCCGGCCAGACAACTCCGGTCAATAAGCAGCATGCAGAAACCGCGAAGGACCTGAAAGCTCAGGTCGCCGATTGGAAAACGAATGTACTGAACGCCAATCGAGAGACCGACTCGAAGGACAAGAAGTCGCGCAACAGTGTCGATCCCCGTCCTTTGCCCGTCGGCTATCGCGAGTTTCCAATCACGATGCTGCCGGCTCGGGATGGCGAGCCCGAAGGTGGAGTCGAACGCAGCAGCAGAGCTCCCAACTGTTCCTACTTTGTGAACTGGACCAGTGAAGAAGGCCGGATGGTCTGGTTGCTCGATGTGCACACCGCCGGTCGCTATGACGTGACGATCGACTACACCTGTCCCGTGGACGATGCCGGCTCGCTGATTGAACTTTCCTGTGGGAAGAATCGCGTGCAGGGCCGCGTCGAACCGGGCTGGGATCCGCCGCTCTACACCAATCAGGACACCCTCCCCCGCCCGCCCGCAGAGTCGCAGATGAAGCCTTTCCGGACGTTGAGTCTCGGAGAGATGAAGCTCGATCAGGGCGAAGGCGAACTCGTTCTGAAGGCACTCGAGATTCCCGGTGATTACGTGATGGATGTCCGCCGCGTGACACTCACCCTGCTCGACTGATCAACGTTTTCGATCACCACTTCTGTTCCCGCCGCTTTTACGCAGTGAGCTTTTACGCAGTGAAAAGATGACATCGATGAGAATCTTCATTCTGCTGATCGTGACGTTCGTCACAACGTCCTCCCTCCAGGCCGCCGAGCTTCCCAATATCATCCTGATGATGGGCGACGATCACGGCTGGGAAGAGACCGGCTACAACGGGCACCCGCATGTGAAAACGCCCGTGCTCGACGAAATGGCCGCCTCCGGTTTGAAGTTCAACCGCTTCTACGCCGCCCATCCGAGTTGTTCGCCGACACGGGCCAGCTTCCTGACGGGGCGTCATCCCAATCGCATGGGGACGTTCGCTCCCGGCTGGTCGCTGCGACCGGAGGAAATCACGATTGCTCATGTCTTGCAGAAAGCCGGCTACCGTTGTGGTCATTTCGGCAAGTGGCACGTCGGAACGGTCAAGGAAGGCTCTCCCACCAATCCAGGAGCGATGGGGTTTGACGAGTGGGTGTCGCATGACAACTTTTTCGAAATGAATCCGTCGCTGTCGCACAATGGGAAGCCACCCCGCGTCTACGAGGGGGAGAGCTCAGCGATTCTGATCAATGAGGCGATTCGCTTCATCGATGAGACCGCGGAACAGAAGAAGCCGTCGCTGACGGTCATCTGGTTTGGTTCGCCGCACGAACCTTACAGCGGACTCCCGCAAGATCTCGCTCTCTACGATGATCTTCCCGGAAAGTACAAGAAGAAAGTCAGGCTGACGTCCAACGAGACCGGCGGACAGACGACTCGTCCTCAGGGCGAAGTACTGCGGGAACGGTACGCGGAGATCACCGCGATGGACCGCGCAATTGGATTCCTCCGTGATCATCTCGACGAAGAAGGTCTGCGCGAGAATACCGTTCTCTTCTACTGCGGCGACAACGGAACATCGGGAGACTCGGCTCTCGGCGAACCGCATCGCGGCGTCAAGGGACAGGTTTACGAGGGAGGAACGCTGGTGCCGGGACTCGTGGAATGGCCTGCCCGTATTCTCGATCCGAAGACGACTGATGTCCGGGCCAGCACGAGCGATCTCTTGCCCACCCTTTGCAAACTGACCGGACAGTCACTGCCGGATCGTCCGCTCGATGGCATCGATCTGAACCCGATCATCGCCGGCAACGAGGAACGGACCAATCCGCTCTACTTCTGGGAATTCGAAATGTCGCACGTTCGCAAAGCGAAGCCTGAGCCATGGATCGATCCCGCGCTTCAGGAAGGAACGACGCCGCTCGTCAAACTGATGAACGGCAAGCCGACCCGCGATTTCGTGAACTTCAAACATCCCCCGATTTCCGAAGCCGACTACGAAGGACCCCGGGCTATTATCGATGGCGACCTGAAACTGGTTATCCACGAAAAGGGTGGGAAACCACGTGTCGAACTGTTCGATCTGGCCAGCGATCCCGGAGAGAAGAACAATCTGGCTGAAGAGCGTCCCGAGGAGGTCAAACGGCTGCAGAAGACGCTTCGCGACTGGCAGTCTTCCGTGCTTCACAGTGTATCCGGCGGCGACTACGACAATTGAGTGCGAGTCTTTTCGGAGAATCCCGCACACGAACTCATTTGCCCCTAACTTCTGATATTGATTCATCCCATGAAAAAGCTGCTCGTACTCTTTCTGTTGACCCTCTCGCTGTCTCCGGCCTCTGCGGCTGAGCGACCGAATATCGTCTTCTTCTTTGCCGACGATCAGACGACCAGCACGCTCGGCTGCTATGGCAACGCGGTGGTCCAGTCGCCGAACATCGATTCCCTGGCTGCTCGCGGAACCCGGTTTCAGAATTCGTTCGTCAGCCAGCCGATCTGCTGGGTCAGCCGGACGACAATCCTGACGGGCCGCACGGGCCGCACGTACGGGACGCCCGAAAATCCGGAGGCGACCAAGCCGGAAGTGGCCCAGACGCTCTATTCCGACCTGCTGCGGAAGAACGGCTATCGGACCGGCTTCTTCGGGAAGTGGCACGCAAAGATGCCCAGGGGCTACCGGCCGGAACAGCATTTCGATGAGTACGAAGCGATCTTCCGGAACCCGTTCTACAAACGACAGCCGGACGGCTCGCTGCGGCACGAAACCGATCTGATCGTCGATCGAGGAATTGACTTCATCAAAAGCCAGCCCAAGGATCAGCCCTTCGCGGTCAATATGTGGTTCAATGCCTGCCACGCTGAAGACGGCGACCGTCGTCCCGGGCTGCACTTTGCCTGGCCTCAGTCGGCGAACAATCTGTATGAAGACGTCGAGATGTATCGTCCTCGTCTCGACGATCCGGCAACGTTTGAAGCACTCCCCGACTTTTTCCAGACGAGCATTACCCGCGAACGTTACTTCTGGCGGTGGAACTCGCCGGAGAAGTACGAAACAAACATGCGGGCCTATTTGCGAATGGTCACCGGGATCGACAATGCGATCGGTCGATTCCTCGCTGCTCTGGAGGACGCCGGTCTGGCCCAGAACACGATCGTCGTTTACTCCGCCGACAACGGATATCACATGGCGAACCGGGGGCTGTCTGGCAAGTGGTCACATTTTGAAGAGTCGATTCGTGTCCCGCTGATCATCGCCGACCCGAGAGTTCCGGAGTCGGAACGGGGCAAAGTTACCGATGCCATCGCACTCAATCTCGACTTCCCCAGCACCTTCCTCGACTGGGCCGGCGTCGACGTTCCCAAAGAGTATCAGGGGGCGAGTCTGAAGCCGGTCGTTGAGGGAAAGAAGCCCGCCGACTGGCGGAGCGAGAGCTATCACGAACATTTCGCCGTCCGGAACCGCATTCCCGCCTGGGAAGGCATTCGCACCGATCGCTACAAGTACGCCCGCTACTTCGACCACGATCACGAGTTTCTGTATGACCTGCAGAGCGATCCCGATGAACTCAACAACCTCGTCGGTGATAAGAAGCATCAGGCGACGCTGAAAGAGTTCCGTCAGCGGACGTCAAGAACGGTCGATGAGCTGGGCGGTCCGCTCTCGCCGATGAAAGGCAACTTCCAGAAGTCGACCGATCCGCATCCCGTCGCAGCTGCGGCCGTGACCGTGAAGCCCGGCAAAGATGGCTTCGTGAATCTGTTCAACGGCAAGAATCTGAACGGCTGGGAAGGCGATCCCAAGTACTGGTCAGTCGAAGATGGCCTGATGACTGGCACCACGGATGGCTCGCTGAAGATGAACCGGTTCATCACCTGGAAGCAGGCGACGATTCGTAACTTCGACCTCCGCGTGAAAGTTAAAGTCACCGCTGGGGGCAACAGTGGATTGCAGTATCGCGGAGCCCCGCGTCCGGAGATCGATCTGGATATCGTCAGCGGTTATCAATGCGACATCGTCGCGAACGTGCCTCAGTACAACGGCATGCTTTACGAGGAACGCGGCCGTCGGATTCTGGCCCATACCGGCGAGAAGGTGATTGTCGATCCCGAGGGACGCTCGTGGATCGTCGGCCAGATGCCGGTCAAGGAGTTCGCGCCCGATGAATGGCACGAGTATCGCGTGCTTGTGGAGGGGAATCATCATCAGCATTGGATTGACGGCCATCAGACCGCCGACCTGATCGACCTCGACGAAGACGGCCGCTCACTCGATGGCGTGCTCGCCGTGCAGGTGCATGTGGGCCCGGCAATGAAGATCCAGTTCAAGGACTTCCGCATCAAGCATCTGCCCGATGACCTGCCGCTGCTCACTCCGGAAGACGCCCCGATCCCCAATGGCTCACTCGGCGTGAAACCCCAGGGACGGCTGCCGAAGAACTGGAAACCGCCGGTCTACGGACAGGATGACTAAGACGTCTGGATCTCACGCAAGAATGTCTCTCGCAACCACTCCTTCCACGTCGGTCAGGCGGAAGTCGCGGCCGGCGTACCGGAAGGTGAGGCGTTCGTGGTCGATGCCGAGAAGATGCAGGATCGTCGCGTGGAGATCGTGGATGTGCATCTTCTTCTCGGCTGCGTAGTAGCCGTATTCGTCGGTCGCTCCGTAGGCGTAGCCCCCCTTCACTCCTCCGCCGGCCATCCACATGGTGAAGCCGTGCGGGTTGTGATCGCGGCCGTCGTTCCCCTGAGCCGTGGGCGTGCGACCGAATTCACCACCCCACAGAACGAGCGTGTCGTCGAGCAGGCCGCGTGATTTCAGGTCCTGCAGCAGCCCGGCAATCGGCAGGTCGACCTCGGCTGCATTCTTCGTGTGGCCCTGATACAGATTGCCGTGCTGATCCCACTGAACGTCGCTGTCGCTGTGGGTGACCTGCACGAAGCGAACGCCCCGCTCGAGAAACCGACGAGCCATCAGGCACTGCCGGCCGAAATCGGCGGTGACCGGATTGTCGAGACCGTACTGCTTCTGAATGCTTTCGGATTCCCGGGACAGATCCTGAGCTTCCGGCATCGAGGACTGCATGCGATAGGCGAGTTCAAACGAATGCAGGCGTCCTTCGAGCGCGGTGTCGTACTCGGTTCGTTCGAGATGCTTCTGATTGAGGCCGCGAATGAAATCGAGTTGTTTTCGCTGAGCCCGGCTGCTCAGTTCGGGATTTGCAATGTGCTTTACGCCTACCTGCGAGGAACTCAGGCTGGCATTGCCGAGCGGCGTTCCTTGACAGTGAGCCGGAAGAAACGCGGAGCCCCAGTTGTTGACGCCGCCGTGAGCCAGCGTCGGGCAGATCGTCAGAAAAGCCGGCAGATTCTCATTCTCCGTGCCAAGGCCGTAGACGATCCAGGAGCCGAAACTCGGCCTAACAAACTGATCGCTGCCGGTGTGCAGCTTAAGGAGCGCTCCCCCGTGAGCCGGGTTGGTGCCGTGCAACGATCGCAGGACACACAGGTCGTCGATATGCTTCGCGACGTTCGGGAACAGGTCGCTCACCGGGAGTCCGCTCTCGCCGTACTGGCGAAACTTCCATGGAGATCGGAGCAGATTCCCCTGCTTGGCGAACGTCACTTCTGGCAGCGGAAACGGAAGCGGCTTGCCGTGATCGCGGTCGAGCATCGGCTTGGGATCGAATGTATCAACATGTGAGGGACCTCCCTTCATGAACAGGAAGATCACACGTTTGGCCCGAGCCGGAAACTGAGGTGGAATTGCCGCGGTGGGGCCTGACGAGTCCGCCCGGGATTCGCTGGCGAGCAGCCCGGCCATCGCCAGGGACGCAAAGCCGGCCGCGGACGTTTTCATCAGATGTCGACGGGAGTGGAGTTCGCAGTCGTGCATGGGATCGGTACTTCGAGGTGGGAGAATTACTTGAGGTAGATGAACTCGTTGGCGGCGATCAGACCGTGACAGACCACCGACCAGTTTTCGCGCTCGGCTGCCGGAGATGCTTCGCCCTGAGCGGACTGTTCCCCGAGGAAGGCGAGCACATAACGAGTCTCGTCTGCTGAAGGCTTTCGACCGTAGGCAGCGCGATAGGCAAACTCGATGCGGCTTTCGCTGTCGGAAGAAGCAGCGATGACCCGCTCGGCGAAGGCGTCCGCCGAATCGAGAACGAGATCCGAATTCATGATTAATAACGCCTGCGGCGCGATCGTGGTCACATTCCGATGTCCGGTTGGCATTGTTGGATCGGGGAAATCGAACTGCTCGAAGAGCGAGTACAGGTTGTTGCGAATGACCGGCAGATACACGGCTCGCCTTAAGCTGTCGTATTTCGTGTGATCTTTGGAGGTATGATTGAAGACAAACTGGCGATTCCGCAGCGGCACGGTCTTGCCTCCCAGCGAGGTGTCCAGACGATCGGAAACGGACAGGACCGCATCGCGGATGGCTTCCGCCGGGAGTCGCTGAAGATTCGCCCGCCATAGCAGCCTGTTCTCCTGATCGACGGCCGCACACTGTTCGAACTGCGGATGGTGATAGGACATCTGATAGGCGCTGGAGTGGACAATCAGGCGGTGCAGCTCTTTGATCGACCAGCCACGATCCATGAAGTTCCACGCCAGCCAGTCGAGCAGTTCCGGGTGAGAGGGCTGATCGCCAAGCACGCCGAAGTTTTCGGTCGACTTCACGAGCGGCTGCCCGAAATGCCAGCCCCAGATGCGATTGACGATCACGCGGGCGGTGAGCGGATGCTCGGTGCTTGTCGCCCATGTGGCCAGTTCGAGTCGTCCGCTGCCGTCTTCGGGGAAGATCGGACGCGATTTGCTCATTCGCATGACTTCGGGAAACTCGCGTGCGACCGGCTGACCGAGGTTCTTGTAGCTGCCGCGAATGTGGACCGGAATCGTTGCGGCAACTTCGCCATCGGCGACGCCCATGGCAGCCGGCTCATCGAAGGCCTGGCTCTCGAATTCGCGAGCCACATCGAGCAGTCGATGGTACTCGGCGATCTGTTCATCAGTCAGCACATACTCTGGCTTGGCCGGAAGAGCGAGGAAGCCGGAGTTGTCATTCACGGCCAGACGTGCCTGTTCAAGTCGTTCGTCGCTCAGCGGAGCCTTCTTGTCCTCGGCGGCGTCCATCGCCCGCTGCATCTCTGCAAAGAGCGACTCGTAATGCTGCCGGACCACGGACGGATCGCCGACGGCAGCCAGTTTATGCCACGGTTTGAAGAAGGGATCGTCCTGATGGTATTCGAGATGCAGGCGGCAATGATGCAAAATCCGGGGATGGAGTCCTCGCGGCTCCGCGACTCTTTCCATGTCGACCAGTGACATTTGCGGCGAGACAAGCACGGCGGCAGCGAGGTACTCGGCGGCCTGCTCCTTTGTCCGGTTCCGAAGTTCGGTCACGAGGCCGTTCTTGTAGGAATTCGCTGCTGAGGTCAGTTTTTTGATCTCGGCATTGATCTCTTCGGCTTTCTTCTGGTCTTCCTCCGTTGCGAACGAATGTTCGTACCAGTGATGAATGGCTCCCGTTTTCGATTCGGCCAACGTCCGGGTGCTCTTAAAGATAGCCGCCAGCGCGTAGTAGTCGGTTTGTTTGACCGGATCAAATTTATGGTCGTGACAGCGGACACAGCCGAGTGTCAGGCCCCAGAAGGCCTTGCCGGTGGTATCGATCTGCTCGTCGATGATGTCCATGTCGAGCTTGTTGCGGTCCGGTTCGGCCAGCACCTTGGCACCAAGAGAAAGAAAGCCTGTTGCCGTCCGGGTCTCGACAGTAGCGTCGGGAAGAAGGTCCCCCGCGAGCTGTTCAATAACAAAGCGATCGTAAGGTTTGTCGTTATTGAATGAATCGATCACATAGTCGCGATATCGCCAGGAGTGTCCATAGGCAAGGTTTTCGTCGAGGCCATTGGAATCGGCGTAGCGGGCGACATCGAGCCAGTGTCGACCCCAGTGGACTCCGTACTGCGGTGATGAGAGCAGCCGGTCGACAACCTTCTCGAAGGCGTTCGCGGAATCATCGGCCAGGAACGCGTCAATCTCCTCGGTCGTTGGAGGCAGTCCGGTGAGATCAAAGGTGACGCGACGCAGCAGCGTTTCCCGGTCGGCTCTTGGAGCGGGTGTCAGGTTCTTCTGCTCCAAAGATCTCAGGACGAAGTGATCGACGGGCGTCTGAATCCAGTCGGACTTATTAACCGCCGGAAGTTCAGGATTGGTGACCGGCTGAAACGACCAGAACTCGCGGCCGTCTTCGATACTCATTCCAGCAAGCGGCTCGTGGTTGTCGTCGGGCGTTGCAGTGCGAGGATCGGGGGCTCCGCGTCGGACCCATTCGACCAGGTCGGCGATCTGATTCGTCGGCATCTTCTGTTCGGGAGGCATCTGCAGATCGCGATTTTCATACTGAATCGCTTCGATCAGCAGGCTCTTGTCCGGTTTGCCAGCGACGATCGACGGACCCGTGTCGCCCCCCTTCAGGATGGCGTGCCGCGAATCGACTTTGAGACCGCCGCTGCGTTCTTCACCGGAGTGGCAGTCGTAACAGTGCTCGATAAGCACGGGGCGGACTCGCTTTTCGAAGAACTCCAGATCAGCCGAAGAGATCGGTTCCTCGGCCCGGGTCTCCAGTGAAAACACGAGTGAAAACAGGATGGACGTCAGCCAGCAATACTTGTGAAGCATGATAACAGGCGGGCAATTCTGGTGGGACAGAGGTCATAGACCGGGCGGATGGAGCAGGCGCAGCATGCCGCCACGGAGGTCGGTTGGGAGTGGGCGTCGAAAGCAGCTGTTGAGCGGGCGGGACTGGAACGTCTCCATACTCCGTCTCGGAGTTGAAGAAACCATCGAACCGATGTTGTCCCGGCAACAGGCATCTCGCGTTCCTGCAAAGCAAGAGAAGTCGTGTGTTCGCCCTGTCGGTAGTCCAGAGGGCGACGCGAGTCCGTGAGCACTAAGAACAGCATACCTTCTGACGGCTGCGTCTGACAATTGAGATCTTCAGAAAACCGTAAGTCGCGGCAGTGGAGTCAATGGTTTGCATTGACAAGGCCGCCCAGAGTTCGTTGACTAAGAGTCGATCCGGGACTCTGTTCGACTCTTAGTCACTAGAGATGTTCGGATCGGCTCCTGGTGCCGAAAACATCAATCAGTCTGCTCGCTCCCCTACCCCCGACCTCCCTCCAGTTCCCTTCCCTTAGAAAGTCTGAGAGCGATGCATCGTGTTCCTGTCATGGTCATTCTTTTCACCATCTCGGCGCTGAGCGTGGGCGTCATTGTTCATTCCGAAGAGAACCCGCCTGCAGAGACTGACGTGGCAGTTGTTCAGTGTGATCAGGATCTGGAATGCGAACGACTTCTGGTTAATCCTGAGATCGCCCAGCCGCTTGAAGTCAAATTCGATGAGCGTGGTCGGATGTGGATTGTCGAGTATCGGCAGTATCCCGATCCGGCCGGGGTGGAAGTGACTGATCGAGACGAGTACTGGCGAGTCAAATATGACAAAGAGATTCCGCCTCCGCCGCATGCGACTGGCTCTCCGTTTCGCGGGAAGGATCGGATTTCCGTTCATACCGATACCAACAACGATGGTCAGTTCGATCGTCATGAGGTCTTTGTCGAGGGGCTGAATCTGGCGACGTCGGTCGCGTTCGACCGGGACGGCGTGTGGGTGCTCACCCCGCCTTACCTGATGTTCTATCCGACCGACTCCGACCGCCTTAATCCGAGCGGTAAGCCCGAGGTGCATCTGCAGGGGTTCGGGCTGGAGGATACGCATTCGATCGCGAACAGCCTGGAATGGGGCCCCGACGGCTGGTTGTATGGCGTGAATGGCAGTACGTGCTCGTTAAGTGTGACTTCTCCGTTCTGGGATGCGTCTTCAACCCCCGTTGAGCGAAGCGGACAGTGCGTCTGGCGGTACCATCCGGAGACGCATCGCTTTGAGATCTTCGCTGAAGGGGGCGGTAATTCGTTCGGCCTGGAAATCGATGCTCATGGCGACGTTTATTCCGGACACAATGGCGGCAACACGCGTGGTTTCCATTTTCTGCCGGGGGCGTATTACCTGAAGAACTTTGGAAAGCATGGCGACCTGAGTAACAGTCGAGCTTTCGGCTACTTCCCGGGAATGAAGCATCACACCGTGGAACGCTTCACGCATCATTTTCTGATTTATGAGGCGGAGGCGTTGCCAGAGCGATTCCACCGGCAGCTGGTTGGAATCGATATCCTGCATAACAACCTGGTGTTGTCAGAGTTCACCCAGAGAGGAGCCACGTTTCAGACGCGAGATCTTTCACGACCTGTCTGGTCGGAAGGAACGCAGTTTCGTCCCGTCGACCTGACGCTCGGCTTCGACGGAAATCTTTACATTGCCGACTGGGCCGACAGCCAGGTGAACCACTACCGAAACCATGAAGGATTCATTGAACCGGAGACGGGCGCGGTGTACCGGCTCAGTGCGAAAGATGGCGGGACCCCAGCGGTGCCGAGAATCGAAGAGGATCTCACAGGCGCGTTGACCTCTTCCAATCGGGCGATTCGCCAGACCGCTTTGCGACTGATTCGCGAACGCCAGCCGCAGGAATTGACCGAATCCCTCCGAACTCTCTTTGAAAGCGAGAATGAATACGCCCTCGACGCATACTGGGCACTCCATGCCCTCTCCGCACTCACGATCGAAGATGACCTGGAGACATTGCAGCGGCCCTCCCCTTGGCTGCGACGCTGGGCGGTACGGTTTCTCTGCGAGCAGTCGAGTCAGTTGGAGACCGTGGCGAAGGCTCTGAGCGATCTTGCCCGGTCGGAGAACGATGTTCGTGTTCTGGCCGAGATCGCCTGCTCGGCTCGACGTCTGCCTGACGAGCACGCCTGGAGGGTGGCAAGCGAGCTGTTGCAAAGAGACGAGTTCAAAGACGATTCCTACTATCCCCTGCTCGTCTGGTGGGGCTGCGAGCAATCGCGACCAGCGGATCCGCAACAGGTGTTGAAAGATCTCGAAACGAGCGGAGCGGAGACGTCGGATCTGTACGTCGAGACGGTTGAAACGCGGTTGGTCCGATGCTGGTCGGGTGAGGCGACGCCTTCTCATTGGACCGCGATTGCCACGCTGCTGGATACGACATTGTCTCCCCGTCGTCAGCGAGTTCTGCAGGCTCTTGAGAAGGCCTTCTCAGGGAAAGCTTCGGTTGCGATCGGCGATGACCTGAGATCTCGCCTGGTCGCTCTAGGCACAGAAGTCCCTCTTCCGCTCCGATTGCGATTGCAGTTCGAGGGTGCTTCCGCAGAGACGGTTTCCCGCTTAAAGTCCTCAGCGGGGCGGGAACGCTCTGAACTGCTGAAGGTGATTGCGGAAGTCAAGAATAGGGAGATGGTCGAGCCTCTGCTCGCGCTTGTCGCCGCCGCCGATGTTTCGGAATCGGTTCAGCTAGAGGTGCTCAGCACTCTGGGGGCATTTGACGACGCTCAGATCGGAGACGTTGTGTTGACGCACTTCAGCGAGTGCGGCCCGCGGGTTCAGTCCGCCGCGATCGATGTTCTCGTCTCCCGTGCAGGCTGGACGACGGTGCTGCTCGATGCCGTCGAGGCAGGAGAGATCACGACGAAGCAAGTCCCCATGCTGGCGGTGAATCGCATGAAATTGCATGGCGATCCGGCGATCACCGCTCGAATTGACAAGTTCTGGCCTGCGACCGTGGATCCGCAGAAGCTCGAGGAGAATCTGCATCGCTGGACACGGATTCTTTCCGTGGGTGGGCGTGGCGATGTCGTACGGGGAAAGCTTGCCTATGAAAAACATTGTTCAGCCTGCCATCAGTTGAACGGTCTGGGACGCAAACTGGGACCAGACCTGACGTCTTATCAGCGTTCCAATCGCGGGATGATGTTACTGGCGATCCTGGCCCCCTCAGCCGAGATCCGGGAAGGGTTTGAGAACGCCGTCGTGGTGCTGGACGATGGTTCGATTCTCAACGGGATTATCGGACGGCAGAACGATGAGATCCTCGAACTCAAAGATACCCAGGGAGCGACGCGTGTGATTCCGCGGGAGCAGATCGAGCTGATGAAGATCTCTCCGGTGTCGATCATGCCGGAAGGCTTGCTGCAAAAGATGCAGGACCAGGAAGCCCGCGATCTGTTCGAGTTTCTGCAAAGTCAGCCCGCGACCCGTCCTTCGCCCTAGCAAAGCCGCGGCACAGAATCGAGACGAGGAGCAGCTATCGAACGGTGTTCGCTGAATACTCTTCGACCCATTTCTCGACCGTTTTGAGATGGCGGTGTGACGAGAGTTGATCGGTTTGGAACTGGGAGGCATCGAGCACCCATTTGTTCTCACGGCGACGCACATTGAAGCGACGACAGGCGCCGACGAGATGATCACTCGGTCCGTGAACGGCCACGATGCGGATTTCAATATCGAGTGGGTAAGGAAATGACTGCTCCGTTTCTTCGGAGTGTGCCTGCATCTGTTCTTCGATGAGAGGCTGCAGGTTGACGATCCGTTCCAGGGTCCCGAGAACCAGGTAGTCGCCTGGGCAGATCGGACCTTGTCGCAGTGTCGATTCCAACTGTTGACTGGTCGGCGAGACTTCACCGAGTTCGGTCACCGGACGGGTGACGGTGCGATCCTCGACGCGGATTTTGGCCAGAATGCACTGCACGTGAATGGGTTCACTGCTCATATTGACCAGCAGGCAGAGGTCGGAGGGGCCGTTCCCCTGCTCATGATGAATGACCAGACACGGCTTTCGCTGCCGACGGAACTGAAGATAGAAGAGTTGAAGGTAAAGCAACCAGATGAAGACCATCGTAATGCTTCCCAACGCTGAGATCAGTTGTGCATTCTGTTGAAGCCACTCCCACACCAATCGACCTCCTTTCTGGTCTGACGTTCATTCCGTTCGACATTCCTGCATGATTATCCGTCCGTATTCTCGAAGAATGCCTGAGGGAGACGGTGTGCAGATTGGTTGCCGAAGAGGCGGCAATCTGAGATTCGCTGCAATTTCACTTCTTCTTAAAAAATGGCTCACCAATCCCAATGAGCATCCGCTTCGGGAAATCCCCCACGGGGTCAGTGGAGAGAACGCCGCTACTCATCTATGCTGAGCGAGACCATTTCGAAAACCGATGCGTAGCTTCAGAGAAGGGGTTTCTCCATGAGAGCGGTCTGGATCCTTTTGTTCTTGAGTTGTTGCGGGCAGGTTGGCCTGTCTGCGGAGATCTTTCACGCTCAAGGGGAGATGGCGGGAGAACCGACAGCGACCAGCGTGCTGTTGCAGTCTCGTCTAACAGCGATCCCCGGGCCGGAACTCAACGAGGAAGGCGATATTCCGGGAGCGGACGGTGTGGCTCGATTTGAATGGAGCACGACGCCGGAGTTCAAGAGCGCGAGAACGACCGAATGGCTGAAGGCGTCCGCCGATCGGGACTACATCGTGCGGGCTCGAATCCAGGATCTGCTGCCGGGAACGCTCTACTATTACCGGCTGATTTACGGCCCTGATGAGTCAAAGACTGAGAAGGGCCCGCGACGGGAATTTCGCACCCTTCCCGGAGCCGAGTCGGAGGAAGCCCTCACGTTCGCGATGGGGAGTTGCCAGAACTACGCCTTCTTCATGCATGGAAAGAATGGGAAGAACGGAGCGGCTCCTGAAGAAGACCGCCAGCTCGGTTATCCAGCATATCAGGCGATGCTCGATCTTGAGCCTGCGTTCTTCATCGGGACGGGGGATATTGTCTATTACGATCACTTTGCCAAGACCGCGGCTCAGTCTCTGCCCGAGTTACGGAAGAAGTGGCACGAGCAGTTTCGCTTTCCGCGCATGGTCGACTTCTTTGCCCAGACGCCGGCCTACTGGTCGAAAGATGACCATGATTTTCGCTTCAACGATGCCGATCGCACAGGCAGTCGACTGCCGTTGACCGAGACGGGAATCGAGATCTTCCGCGAACAGATGCCGATTCATCCGGCTGACGATTCGACTTCGCCGACTTATCGGACGCATCGCGTGCACAAACATCTGCAGCTGTGGTTTGTCGAAGGGCGGGACTACCGGTCCCCCAACAGGATGGACGATGGGCCGGAGAAAACGATCTGGGGCGAAGAGCAGCGGGACTGGCTGCAGCAGACGCTGAAAGAAAGCGACGCTACGTGGAAGGTGATTATCACCCCGACGCCGATGGTCGGGCCGGATTCCAAGAACAAGAAGGACAACCACGCCAACCTTGGTGGGTTCCGTCATGAAGCGGAAGAGTTTTTCGCCTGGTTGAAGAAGAACGATCTCGACGAGAGCGTGATGACGTTCTGTGGCGATCGCCACTGGCAGTATCACAGCATTCATCCTTCCGGGATGCACGAGTTTTCCTGCGGAGCGCTGAATGACGAGAACGCGATTTCGGGTTCGTATCCGGGCACGCCGAACAGCACCGATCCAGAAGGGTTAGTTAAGCAGCCGTTTCATTACAAGGAGCCAAGCGGCGGGTTTCTGCGTGTTTCGATCGGTAACAAACCAGACCCGGCAGCGTTAACCATCGAGTTCCGCGATGATGAGGGGAAAGCCCTCTATTCGACGACTCGCTCGCCTGAAGAATAACATCCCCAAGAGAAACAGACTTCGAGAGGAAAACGATCTTGAAATCCACACCCGTGTTCTCGCTGCTTGCGTTTCTTCTATTCTCACCAGCCGCGGTTCTTTCAGCTGAGCCGACGGGCTCTGTTGTATGCGAAGGGCGCTATCCGCATCACCTGCAGGGTGTCTGCATCGACGACAACGCGATCTACTGGAGCTTCACAACGACCCTCGTGAAGACGGACTTCGACGGCAAGGTTCTGCAGAAGATTCCGGTGGTGAACCATCACGGCGACCTCTGCCATTCCGAGGGGAAGCTGTATGTCGCCGTCAATCTGGGCGACTTCAATAACCCGAAGGGAGAAGCCGATTCCTGGGTGTACGTTTACGACGCCGAGTCATTGAAGGAGATCGCCCGCCACGAAGTGCAGGAAGTTTTCCACGGCGCGGGAGGCATGGGCGTGCGGGAGGGGCATTTCTATGTGATCGGCGGGCTTCCGGAAGGTGTCGATGTCAACTACGTGTACGAATACGACGGCGATTTCAACTTCGTGCAGAAGCATGTGATCGAAAGCGGTCATACACTGATGGGCATTCAGAGTGCGACCTTTGCTCACGACCGCTGGTGGTTCGGCTGCTACGGTTCGCCGCCGACGCTGCTGATCACCGATGGCGATTTCAACATGGTCGGCCGGCACAGCTACAACTGTTCGCTCGGGATTGAAGAGCTTTCGGAAGGACGGCTGCTTGCTGCCAGCGGCGAATGCCAGCAGGGACGAGGATGCTCCGGGCGAGTGCGAATCGTGATTCCCGATGAGAAACTCGGACTCAAGGATGCCCCTGCTGACTCGGAATAAGACCCGTCAGGGTTTATGCCCCGCCATCAGAAGATGGAGACCGAGTCCGACGAAGAGCGCACCGGCGATTCGGTCGATCCACTGTCCAACCGAAGCCCTGCGCTTCAGCCATTCCCCAATTGTCCCTGAGAAATATCCGAACGTGATGTAAAGCACGGTCGTCATCGCCCAGAAGACAAGACCGAGGGCGAGCAGTTGCTGAGGGACGTCGACGCTGGGGTTGATGAACTGCGGGAGAAACGCGAGGAAGAATAGCGCGACTTTCGGGTTCAGGGCGTTCGTCAGGAATCCATGTCCTGCGGATTTCCAGAAGCCGCCAGGCAATTGCTGATCGGTTTGTTCGAGTTCTTCCAGCCTCGCGCGACTGGTCAGCGCGCGGGCTCCCAGATAAATCAGATACGACGCACCGGCGTAAAGGACGATGCGAAAGGCGACCGGGGAAGCGGCGATAAGAGCGGAAAGCCCCAGCACGGCCAGAGCCGTGTGAAACAGGACACCCGTGCCGACACCGAACGCAAACCCCTGCCCCGCCCGTCGCCCCTGCGACATGCCGTAGCTTAGAATCCCGAGCAGGTCCGGGCCGGGAGCGAGGTTGCACGCCAGTGCGGCGAGCAGAAACGAAGGAAACAGTTCTATCGGTGGCATACGCTTCCGGTTCCCTGGAAAAGGCTGGTGCTGGCAGAGGCTGGACACTCTGCTCGCATTCGAGTTCGCCCGAATTGTAACGAACACAGCCGAATTGCTCATCGATTTGCATTTTATGTCCGGCACGGTGCACAATACTGGCATCCCTTCCAGCCTGTTCAGTGCTCCCGTCTGGAGATGCTCATGGAGTCGTCGGATTCAGCTCCCAAGCTCGTGGCAGAGGACGTCATTGAGATTTCTCTCACGGAGGAACTCGAAGATCCGCAGCCCTTCGATCCTCCCGAAGATTTTCAGCATGGTCCGGAGTTCGAAGGGGAACCGCCTCGGTCGATTCCCCGTTCTCTCAAGTGGGGTTCCTTCGCTTCTCGCCGCCGCAATTCGCTGCTCGCGGTTCTTGTCTCGGCATTCTACTGCTTTCTGCTGGCACGCCTGTCCTTCATTTATGAGCTGTCGTTTTACATCCTCCCGCTGGGATATCTCGATCTTGTCGGAGTTGGGCTGCTGTTGATTGCCGTCGTCATGGCGGTGAACTACACGTTCGGCTGGGGGCTGTATCGCTACGTTCGGGATGGAATTCCGGTCACTGGTCGAATCCTGAAGATCATGCGAATCCCCGACAATGAGATGCCGAACGTGTATCAGATTCGAATCGAGGTTGAGTATCGCGATCCCGATACCCGGGAGCTCCGCACCGTCACGCTTGATCCGACACTGACAGGGTCGCTGCAGTTCGACAAGTCAGGAATGCCGGAAATCAAGGATGCACTCGAGTTGACTATAGCTCCCGGTGACTATGTGACCCTCGTTGGTTATCCCGGAGAACAGTTCGAAAAGTCGTTGAAAATCTATGGTCTCCTCGGCCTCGATCCCGATCGGGAATTTGCGTTGAAGAATGGCCGTCCGAATCGGGGGATGCAGCCCTACCACGTCATCGCGGTCATCTCGGCGATCGTCCTGGCGTTCGGCCTGTTGATGGGAGTCATCTATGTGGTCGAATTCTACTGGCCGATTGGCGGAAACTGGATGGTCGCCGTCATTCCCGGTGTGACAGGGGCGGTTATTGGACTGATCTTCGGATCGCTGTGGGCGTTCAGTTCACGCGAAGAAGTGCAGTCATCAGGCCTGATTGACCGCATCGCTCTGGCCGCTGGGTGCGGGCTGTTCGGAACGATGCTGACTTTGGAAGCCGTCTTTATCAGCAATGCAATGCTCGATCAAACCGAATCGAAGTTCGAACCGGTTCGGGTCGTCGACTTCTGGCAGACGACTCACAACTTCCTGTTCCGGGACTATTCCATCGAATACACGCCTCTGGGTGGCGGAGACGCGGAAAAGATTCCCTCCGATGTCTTCACGATGTCCCGGTTTCAGGATCCCTGGGGAGCAATTGAAATGTCGGAAGGATATCTCGGCCTTCGATGGCGACGCGGCATTCGTCCGCTGGTCTGGACGCAGATACGGGTCGCCAGTGTGGATCCTGAGCGGCATGTCTTCGTGGCTGATACGAAGCCGGAGGGCGGCCAGAAAATGTTTCTGGTGATGACACCACAACTCGAACTGCCAGATGGAACGCTCGTCGAAGCCCCCGATTCTCTGGTCGAGCGCGTCATCGCTCAGGAGAATGCGAACCAGCGTCAGTAGAAGTGAGTGGGTTAACCGCGACCAAAGCTTCGCTGCCGGCTGCCCCGAACCTTGCTACCGTTTCTCTTCACGGGCCATGGTAATCAACATGACATCGGGCAACTCAGCCTGACCCAGCTGCCTCAGCATGTTGATCAGCTGAGCGGTTGTGTATTGGGCATGCGTGCAAACATGAAGCAGCACATCGGAGACAGAGGTTCCGTGTCGTCGTCCGGCGCCGGAACTGGTGCTGATCTTAAAGACCGTTTCATGCAGAGAGTCGTCGGTCATCTGTTCGAACAGATCAATCCAGCGGCCGTCGAGTTCTTCCCATTTCGTAATGAGTTCATCGAGTGAGCGGATTGCCTCGTCACTCTGTTGATTTCCAGGACGACGGTCCGCCCGATCGCCCGGCATGACCGGGGCATCGTTGCCATTCAGTGCTTCGAGCCAGATGTACTCAGCGGCCATGAGGTGAGTCAGTGTCAGCCAGACCGTCCCCTGCCCCATCGGAAAAGTGCGTCGAAGCTGGTCCTTCGACAGGGAACGAACCGCAGCTCGCAGGCGGCGGTTGACCCAGATTCGATGTTCGTGCAGGCGTCGCAGCGGTTGGACGGAATT
Organism: Planctomycetaceae bacterium; assembly: GCA_017795105.1. Taxonomy (GTDB): domain Bacteria; phylum Planctomycetota; class Planctomycetia; order Planctomycetales; family Planctomycetaceae; genus Rubinisphaera. The sequence continues at coordinate 312,908 of CP051247.1, read as the reverse complement.
CAATACGTTAGCTCCCGATGAACGTGGTCATACTTCTGATCACGACATTGTATCGGCTGCCGGGGTTCAGTCAGCCTTCGGAAGCAGGCGGCCGTTCTCAATTTCAATCACGCGGCTGGCCAGGCGATCGACAAATGGCCGGTTATGGCTCACAAGCAGGACTGGGATTCTGTGCTCGTTCACAACCTGTTCGATGAAGTCCGCGATGCGATCACGCAAGTCGGCTTCGACCGATGTTAAAGGCTCATCGAGCAGCAACACGCTCGGACCCGATGCTAGAGCTCGAGCCAGAGCGACCCGTTGTTGCTGCCCTCCACTCAGTGAGCCAGGGTATCGCTGTAATAAATCCCGCAACTCCAGCGTCTCGATCAGAGACTTAAGAGGAATCGCCTCAGAAGACCGTCTCCGGGCTCCGTACTCGATATTTCGCTTGACTCGCAAGTGCGGAAAGAGAGCGTGATCCTGGAACAGAAATCCGACCCGACGCTGTTCGGGGGGAACAAGCACTTTCTTCTTTGTATCGGTAACGGTCTGGTTCGCGATGCGGATCGTGCCTTCAGACGGATGGAGCAGTCCTGCAATCAACGACAGGATCGTTGTCTTCCCACTGCCGGAGGGCCCGAACAAGGCGGTGATTCCAGCCCCCATCTCGAAAGCGGCAGCGAGTTCGAATCCACCCGGGTACTCATACCGGCAATTTAATGAGATCACGGAGCTCACGACCGCGGCTCCTGCAGCAACGGATTGCCACTACGACGATCGAGCCATTCCCCCACGATTAAGGCAGCCGCTGAGATGAGGACAGAAAAGGCGATGATGCCGAAGGATTCCTCGAATCCGCCCGGACTTTCGAGGCGACTGTAAACGAACAGCGGAATTGTCTGCGTCTCGCCGGGAATGTTGCCCGCAATCATGATCGTAGCCCCGAATTCCCCCAGACTGCGGGCGAACGCAAGGACCGAACCGGTGATGACTCCGTGAAACGCGAGTGGTAGAGACACTGTCCAGAAGGCATCAAGCGGTCCGGCTCCGAGTGTGCGTGCGGCTTGTTCAATACGGCGATCGACAGCTGCGAATGCGATTCGGATCGCGCGCACCATAAGCGGGAAAGCGACAATCGCTCCGGCGAGGGCGGCCCCTTTCCAGTCGAAGATGAGGCGGACACCCAACCAGCTTTCTAGCCAGGAGCCAATCAGACCGCGTCGTCCGAAGGTAATCAGCAGCAGATACCCGGTAATGACCGGCGGCAGGACCAGCGGAAGATTGATAAGCGTTTCGAGCAGCAGTTTGCCCGGAAAGCGTTTCCGAGCCAGCAGCCATCCGAAAGCAATGCCAAAAGGAAGACTTACCAGAACCGCGGTCGCCGCCACGAGCAGACTGAGTTGAATGGCGTTCCACTCTCCAGCTGACACCGGGCCGACTTTCTACTCAGAGCCACGAACTTCGGAGTCACTCGCCTTGAATCCCCGATGCGTCCCCGGCAATCTTCTTGGCGGCGATCGCTGTGAATCCATGCTCTTCGAAGATGACCGCGGCTTCGGGGCTTTGCAGGAACTTAAAGAACTGTCGGGCGTTAGTTTCCGAATTTCTGAGCAGGACCAGCGGATACAGAATCGGATCAGAGTCGTCGGCCTCGAAGGTCATCACCACTTTGACATTGGAGGCGATGCGGGCATCTGTCGCGTACACAATCGCCGCGTCGGCTTCTCCACGTTCGACGTAAGCCAGCGTAACGCGAACATCGCTTCCGCGAGCGATTTTTTTAGCGTTTTCGAGCTGGTCGTAGATCTCATGCTTTCTGAGAGCCTGGTGGGCATACCGCCCGGCGGGGACTTTCTCGCACGCGATCGCGACGCGCTGCACGTCTGGATTCATCAAGTCGGAAAGACTTTTTACATTGGCCGGGTTGTCGTTCGGCACGATCAGGACGAGCCGGTTGGCCAGGAGATTAATGCGCTGTTGCGTCAGCCCCGCACCATCCAGGGGCTCGGCCCATTCCGTGTTCGCCGAGAGAAAGACGTCGGCCGGTGCTCCCGCCTGGATCTGGCGTGCCAGACCGTTTGAAGGTCCGGTGCTGAGTGTAACTCGTGCCTCCGGAACGAGCGTCTTAAACTCGTCGATGGCACGCTGCATTGCATCAGCCGTACTCGCAGCGGCCAACACTCGGACTGGTTCGTCGTGGCTGGAATGGGAACCGCAACCCGTGGCGAAACAGACGACCAGAAGGAGCAGAGACGGAATGAGGTGATTAGGAGACATGGCGAAAGCAGTATACGCGAGAAACGGGAACCTGCCAGTGTTCGCGAACCTGTGCTGTTCCTTCTGAATGTTCCGGGGGAACTGCCGCACCTGATGCTTCTGGCCGCTGGTACATCGATGCACGGACCGTTAGGCTGACCGATGGTCGAAGATCACTTCCCTACTTCTCGTCTGACAAAATGGATCCGACTGATGGTTATTTACGCTCGCTTTGCCGTCTCGCTCGGTGTGACCGCCCTGCTGGCTTTGATCGTTCCGCTCTCTGCGTCTGCAGCTGAACAGCCTAACGTGCTCTTCATCGCGATCGACGATCTCAACGACTACATCTCGCCTCTCGACAATCATCCTGGCGTGAAAACTCCGAACTTCGAGCGGCTGGCCAAACGGTCGGTCACATTTGAGAACGCACATTGTGCCGCGCCGGCCTGTCATCCTTCGCGGGTCGCGGTCATGACCGGCGTCCACCCGACGACATCCGGGCTGTATCGCAATCTGTTCCGCGCGCACGGTCCTCGCTGGCGTCACGAGTCGCCCCAGCTTGAGAATGCGGTCGTCCTTTCCCAGCACTTCCGGAATCATGGCTACCGTGCGATCGGGGCCGGTAAGATCTTTCATACACTGCAGTGGACTCCGGGGGATTCTCAGAATGATCCCTCCGCATGGGATGCTTACCGCGGCGATCCGCTCGATCCGATTTCCCCCGACTGGCCCCGTCCCAAGTTCAACAAGCCACAGCATGCCGGCTTCGTCGGCAAACGGCCGCTTAACAATCATCTCTTTGGAGCAGCCGTGCTCGAAGAACCCGAAGACAGTTATGGCGATCATCTCATTGTTGACTGGGCGGCCGAGCAGTTGCAGCAGCCGCAGGAGAAACCGCTTTTCATGGCGGTCGGGCTGTTTCGTCCGCACATTCCGTTTGAAGTCTCTCAGCGCTGGTTCGATGAGCATCCACTAAAGGACGTGCAGCTTCCGGAGTATCGGGCGGACGATCTCAAAGACGCCCATGAACACGAGCGGGTCCACTGGCACAAATGGGTCACCGATAACGATCAATGGAAGACCCTGATGCAGGGCTATCTCGCGAGCATCAGTTACGTGGATCATCAACTTGGACGCCTGCTCGATGCTCTCGATCAATCCCCGCTGGCTGAGAATACAATTGTCGTCCTCTGGACCGATCATGGTTTTCATATCGGCGAGAAAGACAACTGGGAGAAGTTCGCGCTCTGGGATCAGACGACACACGTGCCACTCTTCATCCACGCCCCCGGTGTGAGCAAGGATGGAAAACGAACCTCTGCTCCCGCGACATTAACAGATCTCTATCCCACGCTCTGCGAACTGGCCGAGATTCCCATTCCAGAGCAGTGTGATGGTCTTTCGCTGGTGCCGCAGTTGCGAAACCCCGATGCGGATCGGGAACGTCCGGCGATGACGTCGTATCAGTTCAACGGAGAGAACGAACCTTCGCATGCCGTGACCGACGGTCGTTACCGACTCATTCATTACCCGGACGGATACGAAGAGCTTTACGATCTGGATGAGGATCCCAACGAGTTCACGAACCGGGCCGATGATTCTGAACTGGCTGCTGTGAAGGCGAAGCTTGCCTCATTTATGCCGGTAGATCCCGCTCCGAATCGCGGCGTTCCGTTCGATTCTCCTTATCACAATGGGCCGAGGAAGAAGAAATAGCTTGAGATCTAATCGTTGTCGATCGTGCGAATGACGCGGCACGGATTGCCAACAGCAAGGACATCATCCGGGATATCACGAGTCACGACGCTTCCCGCGCCGATGACCGAGCGCGAACCGATCGTGACTCCCGGACAGATGATTGTTCCCCCGCCGATCCAGACATCAGAGCCAATGGTGACCGGTCGCCCTGATTCCTGGGTCCGTCTTTGCCGTGCATTGAGAGGATGAGTTGCGGTGTAGATCTGCACGGCGGGACCGAGAAACGTGCAATCGCCAATGCTGACTTCGCAGACATCGAGCACGACGCAGTTGAAGTTGAAATAAACCCGTTCCCCCAGGGAAATGTGCTCGCCGTAATCGCAATAGAACGGCGGCTCGATGGTCACGCTCTCCCCGCCACTGGCGAAGAGCGTTCGAAGCAGCTCCCGCCGTAACTCCGATTCATTGGCTCTCGACTGGTTGAGGGTCTGGCAAAGATCCCGTGCGGACTCGCGCAATCGAACCAGTTCGGGATCGAGTGGATCATAGAGCTCACCGGCCAGCATCTTGTCGCGTTCAGAGTCCACAGTGGTAGAGTCCTTTGTTGAGATTTGCCTGCATCTCATTGGGGAAAATGAGGAGGAATGCTTTCACTAATGATCGAGACAGTCGGGAGCTCCCGACCTTTCCGAAGATGAGTTCTGATCCATTCCAAAAGAGTTTTTCAGGAATCCCCGACAAATGTGCAATTCCGGTGAGCGCTCCCATTCTAGCGTACGTCTAAATCGGTGGGAGAGGTGTGCGCCGCGATCGCATCTTCGAGTACGCGTCTCTTGATGTTCAAAACGACACTTCTTAGGATGAGCGCTCTCATAATAATCCTTTCTGGTGACAACTTATGCATGGCAACTCTGCTGGGCAGCTTTCTGCCGATGACGTACAGCGGATCGATGAGCTTCGCTCCGTCCATACTCAACTGGTCTCCGAACTTGGTCGCGTTATCGTCGGTCAATCCGATGTCATCGACCAGTTGTTAATCTGTCTTTTTGCTCGTGGACACGGGCTGCTGATGGGCGTGCCGGGGCTCGCCAAGACTTTGCTGGTCAGTAAACTTGCTGAGACGCTTTCACTGAAGTTTCATCGCATTCAGTTCACGCCCGATCTGATGCCGATGGATATTACCGGAACCGACATTCTTCAGGAGACCGACACCGGTCGCCGTCAGTTCGAGTTTGTCCATGGTCCGGTCTTTGCCAACATCGTACTGGCCGATGAGATTAACCGCGCTCCCCCGAAGACGCAGGCCGCCATGCTGGAGGCGATGCAGGAATATCGGGTGACGGTGCTCGGTCGCAGTTATCCACTTGAGCGTCCGTTTCTGGTTCTGGCGACACAAAACCCGGTGGAACAGGAAGGAACGTATCCCCTGCCCGAAGCGCAGCTGGATCGCTTTATGTTCCTGATCCGCCTCGACTATCCGACCGAAGAAGAAGAGATCCGCATCGCCAGCAGTACCACCGGGGATGATCTTCCGGAGTTGTCTCATGTGCTGCATGCCGAGGACATCATCGACTTCCAGAAGCTTGTTCGTCGGATCCCCGTGCCGGATCACATTTACAAATTTGCCGTGAGGCTCGTCCGGAAAACCCGTCCCGACAGTGAGGCAGCGCCGGACTGGCTTAAGCCGCTGGTCGCCTGGGGAGCGGGACCGCGAGCAGTCCAGAACCTCATTCTCGGAGGCAAGACGCGAGCCGCGTTGCATGGACAATACATGGTCCGCCAGGAGGATATCCACGCGGTAGCCGGTCCAGTCCTGGTGCACCGGATGATCACGACGTTTGCGGCTCAAAGTGAAGGGATCGACGCCGGCCAGATTGTGCAGCGGTTGCTGGCCGAATCGTCGGAGGCGTGACCGCAGGGTTGCGATCAACAAAGTAAGGAACCGTACTTATGAAGCAGCGGTGGCCCCTGCCCGGGTTAATTGTCGTCTGTCTGCTGGCGATCTTTCCAGGCACTGCGAACGCGCAACCCGTCTCGCCTGAAGACTCTCCCCAGCGACTGAAGGAAGCGTTCAACAAGGTCGATACAAACAACGATCGGACAATTTCCGAGGACGAATTTCTGAAGCAGCCCGGCGATGCGAAAGTGCATCGTCGCGATTTTCGGCTATTCGACTTCGATGAAAGCGGAGATCTGACGCCGGATGAATTTTCGTGCCTGCCGGGGCTCGTTCATCCGTCCGTGCGAGGTCCGATTCCCGATCCATTTGACGACATGCTCGATGTTGCACTCGATACCCTGGACGAGATTTTCGACGACTGGTCCGACGATCCGGAGCGGGAGATCTACAATAATGGATTCGTATTCGGGTTTCTGCGGTCGATTTCGCCTGAGATGCAGACCAGCTACACCGCGAGTCAGATGCGGATCGCCGACGTCAATCGCGACAGTAAGCTGACGTGGGCGGAAGCCCGGCGGTATGTTGAGATTCAACTTGGGATCCGTGGGAGTGATGGCACGCCGCTGCGCGAACCGGGAGGGCGTGTGCTCGTGTTCTCCCGATTTGGGATCTTCGATGACGACAAGAGTGGCGGAGTCAGCTGGGACGAATTTCGCCAGCATCGTTCCGGCAGCAATGCCGAGGCTGATTTTCGTCGAGGCGATCGCGATGGCAATGGTCAGATCTCGGTAACTGAGTTTGCTCATCCCGAGTGGGTCGAGTTCTACGATCCCATTCTGACGTTTCGCCGAGGAGATACCGATTTCGACGGGCTTCTTTCGGAAGCGGAGCTTGAGGAGGTGACCGAGCACTGGCGACAGAAGCTTGTTCCGTATGCGATCCCGGCGTTTGATCAGGATGGCGATGGCAAGTTGTCTCTTCGAGAGTTTCGGATCTCATTCATCGGGAACTACATCGCGGTTTGGGAAAGTCCGGTTCGCGATAAGAATCGCGATCAGCGGCTCACATTCGACGAATACACGCCTCAACAGGCCGAATGCCGCCTGCTCTGTCGGTACTATTTCAACCGCCTTGATGCCAACGGGGACGAGGAACTCAAACCGGACGAATACGCCTATCAGGTCAATCCCCCGGCGACGCTGCACCGGATGACGATCGACGGCAAAGGCTTTCGTCAGATCTACGAGAGCGAAAAATTGCCATTCTGCGGTTCGCCCGCCGTATCGCCGGACGGGAAGTACGTCATGTTCGATGCCTATCCTCCTTCCGGATTGCGGGATGCCCGAGTCATTCGTATCACGATCGATGGCGAGGACGAAACCGACCTTTGCGACGGCCTGATGCCGACGTGGTCGCCGGACGGCCAGCGGTTCTCCTGCACGACTTATGGGGATACGAATCTCCGGATTCGGAATCGGGACGGCTCCGATGACATCGATATCGGTGAGGGCTGGGGAGCTCAATGGTCCCCCGATGGTCGATCGATCTGCTATACGAAATCGTCTCGGTCGATCTGGGTCTACGACGTCGAAACCCGCGAGCACCGCGAAGTGCTGCCCCGGGACGATCACCAGTACCGCCTGATCTACTGGAACATGGTCTGGTCACCCGACAGCAAACGGCTGCTTTTCAAAGCCGACAAACAGAATGCGAAAAGCTCCGACATTGCCACGATTCAGATGACCGGTGAGCATGAGCTGACGGTGCACATGACGACCGACCGTTCTCCTGATAACGATATGGCCTGGATGCCCGACGGGGAACATATTCTCGTCAATCTGGCCACGCCCGATCGGAAGACTCGTCTCCTCTACAAATGGAAGCTTGGGAGCGAAGAACCTCCCGAGCCGATGCCCGGAATTGATCCTTCGTTGCGATACAACAACGTCACTATTTCTCCCGATCACAAGTGGATCATCATGAGTACGGCCCGGAATCCGTAGTCCAGGTCGCGCAGTGCTCTCCTTACTGAACGAACCTCGTTGCTGGCGAAACAGAGAACCCGATGTCAATCAGCGGACCTCAACGCAGTTTTCTCGATCCTCAGGTGCTCTCGCGCCTGTCGTCGATTCCGCTCTTCTCCCGTCGGGCGATGGTCGGGAACGTTTCGGGAATCCACTCCAGCCCGCATCGGGGCTCCAGTGTCGAGTTCGCAGAATATCGAAAATACGTTCCGGGCGATGATCTCCGGCGTCTCGACTGGCGAGCCTATGGGCGGTCCGACCGGTACTATGTCAAAGAGTTTGAAGCCGATACGAACCTCCGCTGCTGCCTGATTCTGGACACGAGCGGCTCGATGAACTTCGGCTCCACGGGAGTGACCCGACTCGAGTATGCCCGTCGCATTGCCGGAAGTCTCGCACATATCGCCATTCGACAGGGCGACGCCGTCGGGCTGACCTGCATCTCAGACAAACTCGTGAGAACGATCCCGCCGCGCCGAACGCCTTCGCATCTGCGGGGAATCTTCGACATTCTCGAACACGCCGAGGCCGGCGGAGATACGCGGCTCGTCGAACGGTTGCATGAACTGGCCGAGACGATTCCACAGCGGGCGATGGTCGTATTAATTTCCGATCTGTTCGTTCCTCCCGCGGAACTGCGAGAAGCGTTTGACCATCTTCGTTTCCGAAAACACGACGTCGTCGTCTTTCATCTACTCGATCCGCTGGAGTTAAGTTTCGAGTTTCAGCGACCGATGCGGTTCCTCGATATGGAAGGAGGAACTTCGATCTTCGCCGAGCCGAATGAGATCGCGGATCGCTACCAAAAAGCGCTGCAGGCCTATCTGGAAGAAATGAAGGCGGTCGTGCTGGGATCTGAAGTCGACTATCACCGCATTCGACTCGACAGCGATTACGAGCAGGTTCTGCAGAACTTCCTGGCCATGCGGGCGCGGACGAAGGGGGCACGATGAGTTTCCTCCAGCCGGCCATGCTCTGGGCACTTCCGATCATTGCCCTGCCGATCGTGATCCATCTGATCAATCAGCGACGGTATCGCACGATTGAATGGGCCGCGATGACGTTCCTGCTGGCCGCGACCACGATGTCGCGTGGGTACGCCCGCATCCGGCAGTGGCTCATTCTGGCGATGCGAACGCTGGCAATTGCCGGGTTGATCTTTGCCATTAGTCGGCCTCTTGCCAGTGGCTGGTTGCGTCTCGCTGCCCCGGGGACTGTCGATACGACAATTATCCTGCTCGATACCTCCCCCAGTATGCAGCAACAGGGAAACCGGGCCGGGGTGACGAAACTCGATGCCGCCCGCACTCAGCTGATTCAGTCGCTGCAGTTGATTCACTCCAATCATTGGGTCGTCATCGACAGTGCAACGCTGCAGCCGGTGGAGATCGAGTCTCCCGGGGTGCTCGATTCGCTGGTTCCCGCTCAGAGCAACAGCACATCGGCCGATATTCCCGGCATGTTGCAGTCCGCCTATGAGTATCTTCGCGACAATCGCCCCAGTCAGACCGAGATCTGGATCTGTTCCGATCTGCGGCAGAACGACTGGGATGCCGAAAGTGCCCGCTGGAAGGTACTGCGTGACGCGTTTCTCGAAGCTCCGACACCGACGCGATTTCATCTTCTGGCTTATGGCGACGGTGCCGGCGGAAACCGCTCGATCCGCCTCACTTCAGCCGAGACCCGGGAAACCATGTCCGGTCGCGAATTGTTGATCTCATTTGTCGTGCGGCAGTCTGAAAGCGAGAAGACAACCCTCCCGGTCCGGTTGGAACTGGCGGGAGGAATCAGCGAGATTCCCGTCGAACTCACGGGAAAAGAGACGGAGCTGGTCGATTACGCGATTCCCCTTGAGGGCGATCAGCTGAAACGCGGCTGGGGTCGACTGACGATTCCAGCAGACGGCAACGTTGCCGACAACGAGTTCTATTTCGTCTTCGATGAACCTCCGCCACGTCAGACGTTGATTGTCTCCGATAACGAAGACAGCGTTCGTTCGCTGAAGCTCGCTGCCGAGATCTCCCCGGAAATCAACACGCAGGCCGCAGTGACGGTACTCACGCCGCAACAGGCGGAGACCGCGGACTGGGATCAGGTGGCCCTGCTCCTCTGGCAGGCCGAACTGCCGGATGATTCGCGGCGGCCGCTCGTGCAATCTGTGATCGATCGAGGCGGCCGGGTGATCTTCTTCCCCCCGGAAGGCGGACGTTCAGGCGAATTCGCGGGGCTGAGCTGGGGCGACTGGCACGAGGAGCCAGAAGGATTTCAGACTGTAAGCTGGCGACAGGATCAGGATGTGCTGGCGAACGTTCGCAGCGGCGAGGCCCTGCCGGTCAATGAGCTCGGGATCCGGCGATACCGGACCATCGAGGGGGAACAGTCGCGACTCGCGACGCTCGATTCAGGCGATGCTCTCCTGAGCCGTGCGATTACGTCTCAACGAAACATCTACTTTTGCGGAACCCGGGCGACCGACGATCATTCAACGCTCGCCCGGAACGGAATCGTCCTGTATGCGGTGATTCAGCGAGCACTTGCGGAAGGAGCCGAATCTCTGGCAGCTGCTCGTCAGGTGGTCGCCGGTTCGGTCGACGGCGTTCAGGCGGAACGCTGGCAGCGTCTTTCAAGCGATGAGACGGCGGTGTCGACGCGCTATCGGTTTCATGCCGGAGCTTACGAAGAAGACGAGCGACTCTATGCGGTCAACCGCAGTGTCGAAGAAGACCGCCCTCTGATTGTCGATCCGGAACGAATGGCTGGTCTGTTTCAGGGCCTGCAGTTTGATCGAGTCGATGAGCAGATCGGCGAAGACAATGCCCTGCTCCGTGAGATCTGGGCCACGTTCCTGTTTCTGATGTTGCTCGCACTTATTGTCGAAGCGGCGCTGTCGATTCCTCGTCGTCGAATTGCTCAGGCGGGTGTCAATCCTGCGTTCGCCAGGGAGGTGCCAGCATGAATTCCGTGCAGCAGCTCACGTTCATGACCACCGCCACCGGTGTCGCGGTTTCCGTTGCGATTGTGCTCACGGTCATCGCGATCAGTGCTTATTCGTGGTCTCGCAGCGGCTACTCGCTCACCCATGGCCTGCAGGAGTTGCTGCGGGTTGTCATCGTGATTCTGATCGCCGTTCTCTTCAATCAGCCGGAATGGGTCGAGGAGTTTCGGCCGGAAACGAAGCCGGCGATCGCCATCCTCTACGACGATTCCCGCAGCATGGAGACCCAGGATGTTGCGATGCATGAAGCGACCCGCAGCATCATGTCCCGACGCGAGGCGATTGCTCCACTGACCGAAACCGAAACCTGGCAGAAGCTGGCCCGGCGATTCGATGTTGTCGTCGAGCCGATCGTTCAGAACACCGAAGAGAGCGGGACCAACCTGTATGACCCCCTGCACAATGTCAGTGACCGGGTGAAGAATCTGCTGGGAGTCGTACTGATTTCTGATGGCGACTGGAACACAGGCAAGCCGCCGGTCGAAGCCGCGTCGCGACTGCGATTGCAGAAGATCCCCGTTTATACAGTGGCTGCCGGGAGCGAGAACCGTTTACCAGACATCGAGCTGACAGCCGTGGACCTGCCGACGATTGGCGTTGCGGGCAAGAGTGTGCGCATCCCGTTCACGATCGAGAGTTCGCTGCCGCGGGAATACCTGACGACTGTGACCGCGACCACTTCTTCTGGCGAGACGCTGACGAAAGACGTCCGCGTTGCTCCGGCTGGGAAGACGTCCGATGCCATCGTCTGGAATCCGCTGACCGAAGGGAACTTCACCGTCACATTGGAAGTACCGCAGCACACCGATGAACTGATACTCGACAATAACGCCCGGACGGCTCCGATTTCGATTCGCGAAGAAAAGCTCAGGGTGCTCATCGTCGAATCGGTTCCGCGGTGGGAATATCGCTATCTGCGAAATGCACTGTCCCGCGACCCGGGCGTTGAGGTTTCCTGCCTGTTGTTTCATCCAGGTTTAAGCAAAACTGGAGGCGGATCCTCCGATTACATCAAACAATTTCCGGCCAGCATCGAGGAGATCGCTCCCTACGATGTCGTCTTTCTGGGAGACGTCGGCGTCGAGCCGGATCAACTGACGACCGAACAATGTGAGCTCATCAAAGGGCTGATCGAGAAACAGGCCAGTGGTCTGATTCTGATGCCGGGCTGGCAGGGACGGCACTCGACTCTGATCGACTCGCCTTTGGGCGAACTGTATCCCGTGCAACTCGATCCTCTTCAGGAAGGTGGCTGGGGATCGCGGACAGCTTCGATTCTTGAGTTGACCGAAACCGGGCGTCGCAGCCTGCTGACGCGGCTGGCCGACACCGCGGAAGAGAATCTTCAGATCTGGGAGACACTTCCCGGGTTTCAATGGTACGCCGCGGTCGTTCGAGCCAAAGCCGGCACGGAGACGCTGGCGGTGCATGGTGACATGTCGAACGAATACGGTCGTCTTCCCTTGCTGGTGACCCGAACCTATGGAGCCGGCAAGGTCCTGTTCATGGGAACCGATGGGGCCTGGCGGTGGCGCAAGGGAGTCGAAGATCAGTTCCACTATCGCTTCTGGGGGCAGGTTATCCGTTGGATGGCTTATCAACGGAATATGGCCAAGGGCGAGAATATGCGACTGTTCTACACGCCCGAGCAGCCGGAAGTGCGGAATACGCTCTCGTTGACGGCTCATGTGATGAGCGACTCAGGAGAACCACTTTCCAAAGGCGACGTGATCGCCCGGATCAAAGCGCCGTCCGGCAAGCTCGAGACCGTGCGACTGCAGTCGGAGGGAGCCGAATGGGGGGTATTCCGAGGTCAGTTTACGACATCTGAAGCGGGGGCCCATCAGGTGACTCTGGCCAGCGGTCAGACATCGACCACTTTGCAAACCGAAGTCTACGTTCAGGGGCAGGCTCTCGAATTGATTGGCAAACCGGCCCGCCCTGATGTGCTTGAAGAAATCGCCCGTATGACCGATGCGGCGATGGTCGGCCCCAACGAAGTCGAGCGGATCGTACAGTCATTGTCGACGCTGCCGCAGCCACCGCTTTCGGTTCGTCGGTTGCAGCTGTGGAGTCATCCGGCAATCGCCGGAGTGGTCGTCGTCCTGCTTGGTATTTTCTGGGTCTGGCGAAAGGCCACGGGACTGGTGTAGAATGTTCAGGTTTTGTACTCGGGAACGCGTGCGGTAAGGAGAGATCATGGATCCGTCACCCAATCAGCGGCTCGAAATTCCGGGGTTGCTCCGCGAAAAATTGATCGACTTCCGGCGTCGCGTCTGGACGATCAAGATTGTTGAAGCGGTCGCCGGAGCCATTGCCGGCGTCCTGCTTGGCTACCTGCTCACGTTCACCCTCGATCGGTTTATCGATACGCCGGCGATTGTGCGGGGGCTGATCTTCACCGCAGCCATGCTGGTCTGTGCGATGATTCCCTGGACGTTGAACCGTTGGGTCTGGCAGCGGCGGAGGCTCGATCAACTGGCCCGGCTGCTGATGCAGGAACATCCCGATATCGGCGATCAGCTGCTCGGGGTGATCGAACTCGCCGAAGACGATGAGGAACAGAATCGTTCCCGTGCCCTGGTCAAAGCGGCGATTCGTCAGGTCACGTTACAGGCCGAGCAGAAAGACTTTTCAAACGCTGTTCCGCACCCCCGCCATCGAATCCGGGCGGCGACCGCAATTTCACTCGCTCTGGTTGCCGTCGGACTCTGGACCGCGACGACGATTGCGGCTGGGAATGCCTGGAAACGCTATCTTGCTCCCTGGTCGGCGACCCCGCGTTACACCTACGCCGCCGTCGATGATCTGCCCGAACAGATCGTCGTTCCTCACGGGGAGCCATTCACCATTCCCGTCGCCCTGAAGGAAGGAACAGAATGGTCTCCAGAGGAAGCCGAAGCGCGGCTGACGGGAGTCGATCCGGTCAAGTCGGTGTTGAAGGACCAGCGTTACGAATTCCCTCTGCCTGCGCAGATCGCGCCCGGCTCTCTGAATGTCTCCATTGGCGATTACTACGGCTCAACACGAATTGAGCCGAAGCTTCGTCCCGAACTGGTCGATCTGACTGCGACCTTTGTTCTTCCTGAGTACCTGCAACGTAGCGAAGCGCTGGAGAAGAATATTCGCGGCGGAACAGTCAATGTGGTACGCGGTAGTGCGGCCCGGCTGTCGGCCAATGTCTCTCGCGATCTCGCTGAGGCGACGATCAACAGCCGCCCCTCCGAGCTATCCGGAAGTACGATTCGATCCGAGCGCGTGCTGATTAACGATCCGACGACGCTCGAATTCTCCTGGAAGGATGTCTTTGGTCTGAGTGGACTGCAGCCATTCGAGCTGGAAATTGTTCCGACCGAAGACGAAGCCCCAAATCTGATCTGTGAGAATCTTCCGCGAAAGAAGATTCTACTCGACAGTGAAGTTCTGACTTTCACTGTGAAAGCTCGCGATGACTTCGGAGTCCGGCGTGTGGGCATCGAATGGAAAGGTCTCGATCCGACCCTCAATGAACGGGCTGAAGGAGAGAGGCTGATTGGAGCAGGCAATCCCGAGGCCGAGTTGCTTGAACTGGTCGCCACGTTCTCGGGCAAGCAGTTCGATATTGCGCCGCAACCGGTGGAGGTGCGACTGTTCGTCGAAGATTATCTGCCGAATCGGGAACGCGTGTACTCGCCTTCCTGCATCTACTTCATTCTTGATCCCGATCAGCATGCAATCTGGGTGACCGAGCAGCTGAGTCGCTGGCATCGACTGGCGTTGGATATCCGCGATCGTGAATTGCAACTCCATGAAACCAACAAGGAGCTGCGAAGTCTGGATCCCGGCCAGCTGGACGATCCTGAAGTGCGCCGCCGCATCGAAGCTCAAGCGGCTGGTGAGCGTGTCAATGGACGACGTCTGGGACAGTTGATCGTCGGTGGAGAAGATCTGCTTCGACAGGCGATGCGCAATCCTGAGATAGGCGTGGGACATCTCGATCGCTGGGCGGAAATGATGCAGATCCTCAAAGATATCTCGGGGAACCGGATGCCTTCCGTGGCCGACTTATTGAACGATGCCGCCAGGGCTCCACAGGTAGCGGGAACGCAGTCTGCGAAGCCGACGGCTTCCGCTGGGCAAAATCGTTCGAATATGAAAGGTTCCGGAGGAAAGCAAGGCGACAAACCGAAGGAAGCACGCCCGACCGTTCCGACGTTGACTGATATCGAGTCGACGCGCAATGAACCTGGCGAAGGACAGCCGGGGCAGTCGAAGCCGAAGGATCCCCGCTTGACTCTTCCCAACACCATGCTGGCCGGGAATGGGAAAGGCAATAAGCCAAAGACGCCCGCCGGCGAGCAGATGGAAGAAGCAGTTCGAGAGCAGAAGGATCTGTTGGCCGAGTTCGAAAAGATTGCCGACGAGCTCAACGAGATTCTGGCGAATCTGGAAGGGAGCACACTGGTCAAGCGGCTGAAAGCTGCGTCCCGACGACAGGAACAGGTCGCAGGCCGGTTGGCGACTCATGCTTCAGATGCCTTTGGCGTCGAGAAAATTCGTCACGTCGATCAGGCGGAGGAGTTCAAGAGTCTGTCCAACGTCGAGGTCGAGAGCAGCAAAGACGTTTCGTATATCATGGACGACATGGCCGCTTACTTTGAACGCAGCCGCTACAACCAGTTCAAAGTTGTGCTCGATGAGATGCGTGAAGAGAAAGTTGTTGAGGGACTCCGGAGTCTGAGCGATGAACTCGTCGAGGAAAGCGGCCTCTCGATCGCTCAAGCCGAGTTCTGGAGCGAGTCGCTGGACCGCTGGGCGGAAGATCTGGTTGAAGTGACGAAGTGCGGCGCCTGTCCTGGCTGCAAGTCCAAGGGGAGCCTTCCTCCTTCGATTGTCCTTGAAGTCCTGCAGATTCTTGAAGGCGAAATCGACCTTCGCGAGCAAACTCGCGTCGCTGAACAGGCTCGTGCCGCCGTGTCCACGGAAGAACACGAGAAAGAAGCGGGCCGGCTCTCAGAAACCCAGGAGGAATTGCGGAAACGGATCGACGATGTCGTCCTTCGGATACTCGAGTTGCCGGATGCCGAGAGTGATTTCGGAAAAGAACTTCGGCTGCTCGATGCTGTCTCGCGGGTTATGGTCGATGCGACACAGATCCTAAGTCGCCCAGATACCGGCTCCTCCGCGATTGCCGCCGAAACCGAAGCCATTGAACTGCTGTTGCAGTCGAAGCGATTTAATCCGAACGGTGGCGGTGGCGGCGGAGCGAATCCCGGAGGTGGTGGCGGCGGAACGACATCCGATACCGCGCTGGCGCTCGTTGGATCGGGCGTGAACGAGAAAGAGATCCGCGAAAGAAAAGAGACGAGTCAGGCGACGGGGAATGCCGGACCTGTTTTGCCCGAAGAATTCCGCTCGGGACTCGACGAGTACTTCCAGCGGATCGATGAAGCCTCGCCCTCTTCGTCGAACTGATCGAACTTCGAATGCGTTTGGAGAGGCTTACCATGAATCGATACTTGATTATAAGCGCGACGCTGTTGATGTCGCTTGCGTTTGGCGTCGTCCATGCCGACGCCCAGCAGGAGGCCGTGATGATCCAGTTAATGCCTGCTGAGGAGGCCGCGGAAGATTTGCCTGAGGGCGTTCCGGCTCAGCATCGGCAGTTCTTCCTTGCTCTTCGCCGCGTCCTTACGATCGAGATGCATTTCCTGCGGAAGACGTGCAACCCGAATCCGGAACAGGTTGAAAAGATCCGGGCTGCTGGCGAAGAGCGGCTGCCTGAACTGGCCAAGTGGTTGAAAGAACATGAGCATCACCATCTCAAAGACGACGAATCGCGAATCCAGGATCGCCTGATCACGCCTCTGCGCATTGCCACCAGAGCCACTCTTCCGGCTGAACTGGCGGATCGATACGAGAACGAGTTAAAGAGCCGCGAGGAGTTCCGGAAGCAGGCCGTGGCCGAAGTCATGGCCCTGGAAGTGGACCGAATGCTCGCTCTTGAACGTGAACAGCATGCCCATGTCGTCTCCCTGATCAAGGAGAACGTCCTTCCTTCCTGGCTGCAGAATATGCAGGTTTATCTCTACGGGCAGTATTCTCCGCTTCCTTCCGTGGAAGTGATCGGTCCGGCTCTGGATGACGAGCAAAAGAAGATCTGGGAGTCGCAGGGCCGACGGTCGAGTGTCTACTTCGGCTGGGAGGCGGATCTCGGACTGGATCAGTTCAGCAATGGAGTCGAACTCAAAGAGCTCGACGACTACGGTGGAGAGGAGGATCAGTGATGAGACTTCACTTTACGATTCTACTTCTTGTCGCACCGACAATGTGTCTTTGTTCGTCGGCTCTGCCAGCGGTCGCTCAGGTTTTCGCGGCTCAACAGATGCAGATGGATGAAGCGCAGCTCATCTCGAATGTCTTTCAGTCGCAGCGATCCAAAGAGAAAGCCCGCGAACATTGCGTTCAGGTGCTCGCTGCGCGGATCCGCGGAATTTCCCAGGCCTGTTCTCTGACCGAGGATCAACGGGCGCAGCTGAGACTGGCCGGGGAAGGAGACATCTCGCGATTCTTCCAACGATTCAACGCCATGCTCCGCACCTGCAAGCTGGGGCAAATCAGTCAACAGGAGTGGCAGGAAAACTGGCAGGCCATCCAGCCCTATCGAACTGAGTTTAATCAAGGGCTCCATAACGAGGGATCGCTCTTCGCCAAGTCGCTGGCCTATACGCTGGGAGATCAGCTTGAGAATTGGGAGAAGGCTTCGGCAGAACGGCAGAGGCGAGCGTACCAGGCTGATGTCAAGATTGTCCTCGCCCAACTCGACTGCAGTTTGCCCCTCACTGAGCAACAGCGAAGCCAGCTGTGTGATCTGCTGATGTCTCAGGACGTGTCGCGGAGTTACACCATTAGTACCCAGTACCGTGCGTACCTTGTGCTGTATCGAATGTCGCAAATCCCTGACGAGAAGCTGCGACCAATCTTCCTGGAGAACGAATGGAAGGTGGTGCAGGCGATGCAAAAACAGATGGAGGGCTTGAAGCCCTTCCTTCGCCAACAGGGTGTCATCCTCGATTGAGGTCAAACAATGTCGAAGTTCAGTCAGTTCCTTTGTGTTATTCCAGTTGTCCTGTCTCTCCTGGTCGGAGGGCAAAGTCAGCCGGTCCAGGCTCAACTTCCCGAGTTACGATCCGGCGATCCTCTTCCCCGCGACGTGCGGGAGATGTACGACCGTGGGCTGAAATATCTGGTCGAGACCCAGACGGAAGCCGGAAACTGGTCAGGCGGCTACTCCGGGTCTGGAACAACCGGGATGGCTCTGATGTGTTTTCTCGCTTCGGGCGAAGATCCCAACTTCGGTCTGTATGCCGGCAATATTCGCCGGGCGCTTCGCAGTATGATCTCGGAACAGGATGCCGATACCGGATTCTTCGGGAGCAGCATGTACCATCACGGTTTTGCCATGCTGGCTCTGTCGGAAGCTTATGGCACCGTCGACGACCGTGATCTCTGGCCGGCGGGCGAGAGCGCATCGAAGCGATCAATTGGGCAGGCTCTGGAACTCGCGGTCCGCTCCGCCATCACTTCGCAGAAGAAGAATTCGTTCGGCGCATGGCGTTATTCACCCAGCGGATCCGATGCCGATACCTCGGTCGCCGGAGCAGTTCTGGTCGGGTTGCTCGCGGCTCGGAATGCTGGGATTGAAGTCCCCGATGAGTCGATCGATCGTGCCATCGCCTATTTTGTCAGCATGACCGCTCCGTCCGGTCAGGTCGCCTATTCCGGAGGGATTGGTGGTTTCGATGAATCAATGGCTCGCATCTCGATAGCGACCCTCGTCTATGCCGTGGCCCGTCGAAAAGATCTGCCGCAGTATGAAGCCACGCTCAAGTATCTCACGAATAAACTCGTGGGGGGAAATTCCGGCCACGGTGGTATTGAGTACCAGCGGTACTATCAGGCTCAAGCGCTCTTTCAGGGAGACTTCGAAGCCTGGCAGAAATGGAATCGGGACCTGATTCGTCAGCTTCAGGCGATCCAGGAACCGGATGGCAGCTTTCAGGGAAGTTACGGCAAAGAAACGTCGACCCCTCTCAGCCTGCTCGCCCTTGCGGTTAACTATCGCTTCCTTCCAATCTATGAACGTTGAATATCATGCTGCAGCGCCTCGCTTTCTGCCTGCTCTTTATTGGATTGCTCTGGAGTTCTCCTCTGCTCGCTGCGGAGGAAAGCGACGGTCATTCTCGTTCCGCCCTGTTGTCTCTTCAGGACGGCTCTCAAATTCGTGGTCAGCTGAAACCGTCGCAGAAGTCGGGGGTTGTTCGCTGGCAAATCGACGAGTGCGTTCGGCCGTTCGACTTCCCGGTGGCAGGACTTGTCTCCGTCATCTTCCCGGCACCGACCGAACGTGAGCCAATGGATGGGGAGTTCAGTTTCGAACTCCACAGCGGCGATGTTGTGGCTGGCGAGATTACGGCTTGGTCCGAGGGGCGTCTCACTCTGCAGTCGCCGCAATTCGGTGAGCTGACACTCTCCGAAGAAGCCATCCGTCGCATCGACCGTATCGACGACCAGAGTGGTCTCATCTACTCCGGATTGACCGGGACTTCCGACTTTCGGACGGTTCAAGGGGCTTGGAATTTCGACGGAATGAGGCTTGTGACCAGCGAACCGGGGGCCCGCATCCTCGGCGATTTTGAGTTGCCGGATCGTGTGATGATCGAGTTCACCGTATCGCGCGAGAAGAATGCGGAGTTTAACTTGATGCTTGCCGGAGATCCGCGTGCGAAGCAGAACTCGTCGCTCGGTTGGTCATGCGCGGTTTGGGGCGATTCCCTTGCCCTTGTGCATGAGCAGGACGATTTCGCAGCGGTGATGCCGGTGGCTACGTTGTCAGAAACCGATACGGTGCAGTTAATCGCGTTTCTCGCCCAAACGGACGGACTGCTGCACCTTTATGAACGCACCGGGAAACCGTTGGCCTCTTTGCAGCTGCCCGTTTCTCAGCGTCCGGGATCCGACGAACTCGCGACCGGTCTGGGACTCGAACTGAGCGATGAGGGGACTGTGCGTCTGGAGCAGCTTGCTGTTTCTCACTGGAACGGCGTCTTGCCCGCTGCCCAGTTGAGCGCGATACGACAGTTCCATCTGAATGACGGAACTACAATCGCCGGTCCAGCCGAGTCCTTTACCCACGCGGACGGAACGATCACGCATTCCCAGGACGATCAGACGACGAGCTTTTCGTTGAGGGATGTGAAGCGTGCGGTGTTCGCGGGAGAACCGAGTCGGGAACCGCGACAGATGGTCGTGCTGATGAATGATCAATCGCGAGTGTCGGGAGAACTTGTCGCTGCCTCGGATCAGTCGCTTACGCTCCGATGTCCTGATGTGTCCGACCCGATGACCGTTTCTCTCAACCGGGTACGAACGCTGTTCAATGCTTCCGGTCAGAATTCGGATTCAAGGCCGACCGCCGAGGAACTGTTGGGGACGCTCCATGTGAATTCAGGTAACCTCAAGGGGAGACTCGTTGAAACGACCCAGGGCGAAGACGGTAGCTGCCTCGTCTGGCATCCGCAGTTGAGTGAGTCCCCTGCTCCATTGAAGCCGCAGATTTCAGGCCGAATTGTGTATCGAGAGCCGGTCGAGCCCAAGCCGGAGACGACGATCGAGGTTGAGGAGGTCCAGCAGCCCGATCAGAACGCGTTGCAGAAGTTCGGGAAGCTCTTCTTTGAGAATCTCGGCCGAGGACGAGCGCGACGTCCGCGAAAGGCTGAAGAACCTCAGCCGCACGATATCCATTTGATTACAGGCGACGTGATCCCCTGCGAAATCGAATCGATCAGCCCACGAGGGGTTCACTTTTCCAGCAAGATGACCGACACCGAGCTGATTGCTCACGAACATCTGAGGGCTGTCGTCTTCGATCGCCTTGCCGATGTGCCCGAACTGGAGAAGGCTCGCCGAGAGCGACTGCTGACGTTGCCGAGGAATCAAAAGGCATCCCCTCCGACGCACCTGCTCTGCTCGCCAGATGGAGATTTCCTTCGCTGCCGACTTAACGCACTCGATGGCGATGCAATTTTCGTCGAGATTCAGCTGAGTGATCACGAGATTCCGGCCAGTCGGGTTTCCCATATCATCTGGATGCATCCGGAGAGCTCGCTGGGTAAGGATGCAGCGGAGCAGAACAAGGCAGACGATGAGGCAGCGAAGGAGCAGGTCGACTCCCCGGCCGTTGCTGATCTGGTTCAGGCGAGGATGGCGAAGGACAATCGGTCCACGTTCGTACCGGTGAAAGTGGAGAACGGAGAGCTCGTGGGAACGAGTGCCGTATTCGGTGCGTGCCGTGTCTCGCTGTCCCGGATTGATCAGCTGTTTCTGGGTACCGCGGTTGTCTCGGCTGCTGGCGAACTTCCCTATCACGACTGGAAACTGCAGCCGGCTGCCGAACCACGGTTTACACAGGGCGGCGGTGACGGGCCGGGAACAGCCTCGCCGGGAATGGCTTCGGGACTGGTCGACAAGCCGGCTCCTGACTTTCATCTGCCGCTGCTGGACGGGGACGAGTTTGTTCTGTCAGAGAACCGTGATCAGATCATTCTTCTCGACTTCTGGGCGACATGGTGCGGACCGTGCATGTTGACGATGCCGCTGCTCGAGCAGGCAATGGAAGAATTCGAGGGGCAGCCGGTCCGTCTGATCTCGGTCAATCTGGAAGAGCGTCCGGAACAGATTCGAGACGTTCGTGAACGGCATCAGTTGTCGATGACGGTCGCGCTCGACCGGGATGGGGCCATTGCCCGTCGATACAACGTCGAGTCGATACCCCAGCTTATTATCGTGGATCGTCAGGGGACCGTGCATCGCCACTTTATCGGTGGCGGGCAGGAGACTGTGAATGAAGCCGCCCGAGCGGTGCGTGCACTACTTGCTGACGAGGCTAATGAACAGTAGTATTCGACTCGGAATATCGCGAGTTGGCGAGTTGAATAGAGGCTCAACCTCGGTGTGATCAGGCGAATTGCCTCGAGTTCCTCCTGGGGAGAAGGAGTATCCGGCCCGGGCGTCTAGAAAAGTCTCAGTGCCTGGTCGACATCGTTTGCGTAGAGGAAGTGCGGATAAAGGTTGCGGCTACGGAATCGATCAGCCAACTCCCGGCTTACTCCGCTGAAGACCACCGTCCCTTCGTGGTCGACAAAGACCAGGCCCATCGCCATCAGGTCATCAATTTCCTGACTGGTCATCTGTTCGATATGTTTCAGATCAACGACGAGTCTGAACGGACGTTCCGCATGAGATGCGAACCGGGAGAAGTAATCAATGAGATCCATCCTCGGAGTATTTTGCGGTTCCTCAGCCGGCAGGAAGGAGAATACATTCACTTGATTCCTGAACTGAAACTTAACAGAACCTACGCTCCGATAGCCGCAGATAGGAGTCAGTGAGGATGTGGTAGGAGTCTTCATAATCATACGTGCACAACTCTTGCATAAAAGGAAGGGATTATCCCTCAGACGACCAGAGTGTCATTACCTCTCTCCAAATAACGAAACCGTCTGTCATAATTTTCGATTTTTTCTCTTGACGTGTGGCGAATAGCCATTATGTACGCCCGTCTCGATGGGCGACCGTTCAATGTGGCGATCGAACACTTTCCCCACGCTCTTAATTCGTTAAGACCTAATTTCAACTGAGTCTTCTTAGATCTCAATTCAGTTCTCCCCACATTCAGCAGCGCGCTCATCGATGGACAAATCCGCTCCCAGAGCTCTCTCTACTTCGGACGGAGACAGCGTCGTTACTTCAGTGACGTTGCTGAATGAACTGACAGCCGGGTCCAATGATGCGTGGACAGAATTCGTCCTGAAGTATCGCCCGTGGCTGATGAAGAACTGCAGGCGTGCCGGTCTCTCCGAGGATGACGCCGAAAACGTTATCCAGGAGGTTCTCTTGACGCTCCATCGAAGAATCGGTCAATTCGATCGTGCCCGGCGCGGCTCGTTCCGGCGGTGGTTACGCCTGGTGCTTCGTTCGCGGGTGGTCGACTTCTTCCGCGCGGTCAGCAAGCATCGGGACGAGCTGGCGATCGCAGCAGCGTGTCAGCCGAAACCGGGACGCTCCAGGCAGAAGGCGGAGGTCGATCTTACGGTCGAGAAGAAACTCCGCTTTTCCGAAGCCATGAAAGTGATCCGAGCCGAATTTTCGGACCGCGATTTCGAGATCCTCATGCGGTACCTGGCCTACGGGCAATCGGCTGAGAGCATCGCCGATGAGCTTGGGATCACGCCGAATGTCGTTTACCTGACCCGTTCTCGTATTCTCCAGCGTGTCCGGATGGCAATCGCCATCTTTGATGACGAGTAAGCACCCGCCGATTGCACTCGGCTTCGGGATTATGTCGCCGTCTGAAGTTTGGCCTGCACGGACTTCAGGTCTTTGCAGAGCAGAGCGAGTTCGTTTTCGTAGCGGGTCACGAGGGAGTCGAGCAACTGACCGCCCCGGTTCTTGACTTTCTCTTCGATGACGAGCACGGTTTCACAGGGGGGCAGCGATGTTCCGAAGTTGTAGACCAGCCCTTTGAGTCGATGGGCTCTCTGGCCGGCGGTTTCCCAGTCCTGCTCTGAAACGGCGGTCTTCAGGTCTTCGAGCTGGTCGGGATAGTCCTCGCAAAACATGGTAATCATGTCGCAGAACAGTCCGGGGTCATCTCCCATCCGCCGCATGGCTTCGCGGTACGTTTCCGGGACAGCGAACTCCTCTTTTCGCGGCTGTTGATTATTGAGCTTCGGTTGGTCAGTCACGTGCGGTACTTTCGTGGTCTGGCGTCCGCGGGGGCGCGAGAGAGTCTCAATCATCCGCAATAGAGCTACGGAATCGACGGGTTTCGAAAGGTAGTCCGACGCTCCCGCTTCCAGGCAGCGTTCCCGGTCACCTTTCATGGTGTGAGCAGTCAGGGCGATAATCGGAATCGGATTGGTGACAGCCGACTCCCTCTCGCTCTGGCGGATCGCCTTGGTGGCCTGCAGACCGTCCATCGTCGGCATTTGCATATCCATCAGAATGGTGTCGAACTTCTCGGTGTAGTAAAGGTCGAGCGCCTCGCGGCCGTTGTTGGCGAGTACGACTTCGTGTCCGCGTTTGAGCAGGATCTGCTGAACGACCTTCTGGTTGGCGGGGGTGTCTTCGGCAACAAGAATTCGCAACGGTTGAGTCTCGGTCCGTTGAATCTTCTTCTGATGGACGACATCCCGGGGACGACCGCTGAGAAGTTTGATCAGTGTGTCCATCAGCGTGGACTGTCCGACCGGCTTTTCGACAAAGCCGTCGATCGGAAGGGATTCGCAGCGGCTCTCGAACATCGTCCGGTCTGCTGAAGAGAGCATCAGCAAAGTGACTTCCGGCTGGAGCCCGGCTTCATGAACGGACTCGACAAGATCGAAACCGTCTACTTCCGGCATCAATCCGTCGACCAGCATGACCCGATACTCGGGGATAAGCCCCTGAAGTTTGGCGTCCTTGAGTATGGACAGTGCCTCGGAAGCCGAAGACGCGACATCGACTTCCATCCGCCAGTTCAGCAGAGTCGACTTCAGCGTTCGCAGACTCGTCTGGTTGTCGTCGACAACGAGCACGCGAGCCCCCTGGAAGTCGTCGATCGTGATCGATCGTGTCGGAGGGGTACTGGTCGCGGTGCCGATCGGCAGCGGAATTCGGACGTCAAACTGGCTTCCCGATCCGAACTCACTGCTGACCGAGATCGAGCCGTGCATCTGCTGAGTGATCTCTTTGCAGATGGCCAGTCCCAGTCCTGTTCCGACGTAGTTCCGTGTCGGCGAAGCATCGACCTGGGTGAAGGGAGAGAAGATCCGCTCCTGGTCTTCAGAGGGAATTCCGATGCCGGTGTCGATGACGCTGATTAACACGTCAGCGACATCATCGTCGTCGCTCACGTCTGCGGTGACATCGATGAATACCTCGCCCTGCTCGGTGAATTTGATGGCATTGGAGACAATGTTGACGACCACCTGTCGGAGCCGGTTCTTGTCCCCAACGACAAATTTGGGAACATCCGGAGCGATATGGGAAATGAGCTCGAGCCCTTTTTCATGAGCTCGCAGCGAAAGCGTTTTCAGAGTCTGATCGATCAGATGCGGCAGGTTGAAGGCGGCCTGGTCGAGTTCGAAGTGACCAGTCTCCATTCTTGAAAAATCGAGAATATCGTTGATGAGATACGTCAGCGTCTGGGCGGCTTCCCGGGCGGTCTGCACGTAATCCCGCATCACGTCAGAGATGTCTTCGTCGAGAGCCAGATCGGTCATGCCGATGATCGCGTTCAGCGGCGTCCGTAATTCGTGGCTGATGTTGGCCAGGAACTCGGTTTTCGACTTGTTCCCGGATTCAGCCAGATCGAGTGCGTGCCTCAGCTCTTCCTGAAAGCGTGCATTCTCGCTCCGGTCGAGAACGAAAGCGATCAGAACATCGTCGTGGGTCGTTGCGGCAGCTCCCACGAGCACGTTCTTTTTCTCACCCGACTTGGTAATCAGCTTCTTCTCATACGGAGTCACGCGTCGGCTTTCGGCGACTTCATCGATCGCCTGACGATCCCGCTCTTTGTATTCGTCCGGCGTCAGGTCTTTCCAATTGAGCGCCCCTTCGTCGAGCTCGGCTCGCGTGTAGCCTACGATATCGAGCAGGGCATCGTTCGCTTCGAGAATCGGGCCATGAATTCGACAAAGCATGACCCCGATCACGTTCGATTCGATGAGATCCCGGTAGGTCGTTTCGAGAGCGGTCAGTTTTCTCTGTGTGGAGATAATCTGCTCGTAATACTCCCGCGAATTCCGCTCGGCGACCTTGGCTTTCGCCTCATTGGTCAATGCAACTCGTTCCACTCGCTGCAACATGCCGATCAAGCTGCAAATCAGTCCTCCTTCGAACAGGAAGACGCCCACTTTGGCGAACGGCATGAATGAGAGTTCCTCACCCGTGCCGAAGGGCATGAAGAGATAGAGTACGAACAAGGCACTGGTTGCAAGAGCAACGACGCCTGCTTTCAGCCCGCCCAGGCGTGCTGCGGCGATGATGGACGCCGGGAAAAGCAGAAAAGGCGTCTCAGACTGATCGACGCCGTAGTCGAGCAGAAACTTGCAGAGCAACGCGACAACTGATGCGCAAACTCCCAAAGCCGCGGATCGTAGAAAGTCCCGCGACCCTGACGTGGTATCAGGGGAATTCGCAGTGCTCAACATGTCGTCACAGGAGCCGAGATCATAAGGACATCCAGAAGATCATCGTGATCTTCCTCGAGTTCTGGGTTCAACTGCTTAACTGGGGCCCGCAGCATAGAACGGCGAGACAATCGGCGGCAACACGGATCGGTCGATGGATGGGATACGGGTTGGATTCAAGACTCTTGGGCCCGGATCGGTAGATACACTCACGTTAGCAGCCGCGCAGAACGTCACCAGCGATGACGGATCTGCACGTTTTATGCCATCCAGATAATTGGTTGGCCTCTTTCTAAGTCATTTCTGTGTAACAGGTAACGCCGTGTGTGGTGCAATGGTATCGGGTACAAAGTCAAAACGTTGCGGTTGATGTGCGTCCGAGCTGAACGCTGAGCGACCAGTGAACCTGGTTACTCTTCGGACGCGTCTCCGTCGTCCTTTTCACCTTCGACCAGCACGTTGCTGTCGAATCGGATCCCGAAGGTCTGAATCCGGTCTCGAATCTTTCCTCGCGTAATACCAAGAATCTCGGAGGCGCGCGTCTGATTGCCTCCGGTGTGCTGCAGGACGCGCGTCAGCAGAAGCTTCTCCATGATCTCCAAAGTCTCGGCGTAAAGATCGGTACTGCCGGCTCGCAGTCGCGTGTTGATAAAGGAGGCGATATCGATTCCGGAATCATCTCTGCTCTTCTGAGGAGCAGCTGACGGACGTTTTCCCTGCCGGACCTCACCGGGAATCGAATCGGGAACAATGACGGTCCCGGTGGTGTTAATCAGCGACTGCCGAATCACACTCTGCAACTCGCGGACGTTGCCCGGCCAGTCGTATGCCTGATAGACAGCCAGTGCATCGGGAGAAATCCCGACGACCTCCTGCTTGTCGAGTTCGAGTCGGACCTTCGAGAAGAAGTATTCAATCAACTTGACGATGTCGTCGCCTCGTTCGCGTAGCGGCGGCAGATTGATGGTGATTCCGTTCAGTCGGTAGTACAGATCGGCGCGGTACTCTCCGTCCTTCACCATTTGCTCAAGGTCGCGGTTGGTTGCAGCGACAATGCGAACATCGGTCGAGATGGTCTCGTTTCCGCCGACACGTTCGAATTTCTGCTCTTGGAGCAAACGCAGAACCTTCCCCTGCACGAGCGGCGTCATGTCGCCGATCTCGTCGAGGAAGAGTGTGCCCCCGTTACATTGCTCGAATTTACCGATGCGGCGTTTGTCGGCGCCCGTGAACGAGCCTTTCTCGTGTCCGAACAACTCGCTTTCAAGCAGCTGGTCGGGGATCGCGGCGCAGTTGACCGCCATAAAAGGCTCTTCAGATCGGTTGCTGTACTGGTAGATTGCCCGGGCGACGAGCTCTTTTCCGGAGCCGCTTTCGCCGCGAATCAGTACGGTCACGTTCTGTTTTGCAACGCGACCAACCTGCTTGAAGACTTCCATCATCTGAGAGCTGGAACCAACAAACAGATCGCCCTGCACCTCCGCGGTCGAGATCGCTTCGACAGCGACAGGAACGTTCATCAGCTGCTTGGATTCGATTGCCGATTCGACGAGGGTGTTGAGCTGCGTGAGATCGAGCGGCTTCGTCACGTAGTCGAATGCACCCAGCTGCATCGCCCGGATGGCGGTCGCGCTGTCGGTCCCGGCGGTGATGAAGATGACCGGAGTTTTTCGGTCGATTTCACGAATCCGCTGAAAGACTTCTAGGCCCGACGTCTTGGGTAGCATGATGTCGAGCAGGATGACATCCGGTTTCATTTCGAGGACGAGATTCAAGCCCTGCTGACTCTCCTCGGCCTCATGCACTTCGCAATCGATGCGCTGCAGAGAATGAGAAACCATGTGCCGAATTGCGCGGTCATCGTCGATGATCAAGACAATAGGCATAGCTGTATTCGTTCGCTTTCTAACTCACGGCTGGTGAGCAATTACTGGATGGCTAGCCGTGTGGCCCGGCTTCTCGCCTGTGCTGCCTGTCGCGACCGCCCTCTCGATCCAGCAGGAAAGGATCGGCAACAGGTTCGTGTGACAAGGCGAATATCGATTCTACTGTTTCCACGGGAAGCACGCATCCAAGAACTTGTCGGAATCACTGCGATCCTCGTCGTCGAGCCAATGGACGGATGCCACTAGAACGGCCAGAACTCATAGGTGGCATAGAGTGCCAGACAAGAGATCAGAAGGCCGGTCAGGACAAACAGTCCGTCGCGTGACGTGAGTCCCAGGGAGAAGAGCACGATTGCTCCACTGGGTATGGCAACTCCCCACGGCACGAGGGCCAGGGGGTAGAAGGTTAACGCCAGCACGATCGCCATTGCTGCGACGATCTGGCTAAACGGAGCCTTTGTGAGGATGGTCCATCGTTTGGCCAGCCACTTATCGATCCACTTTGCCCAGGGACGAACCTTGCTCGTGCCGTTATCGAGCTTCTCACGGTCGAAGGAGATCGACATCAGCTTCGAAGGAAGCCAGGGATGGTCGCGATTAAGCAGGAGTTGAGCAGCAATGAGAATGATCATCGTTCCGGTAATCACCGACATCCCCGGAATTGCTCCGAGCGGGGAAAGGGCGACGAACGACGGGAGCAGCAAAAGGGGGCCGAACGACCGGCTCTCGACGGTCGACATCAAATCGTTGAGAGTGATTTTGTCGCCGTCGGTTTCCTCGAGCATGCAATCAAGCAGATCTTCCAGATTTTGAAGGTCAGACATTAAGCAGGCCGATGGGTTGGTGGTGTGTTACACAGTGTTAGTAGATCTGCCGAGCCGTTAGAGCATTTTCCGCGCCAGATCGATTTCTTGGGGCGGATTGCCGCTGAGCTGGTCGCTTGGCGACCGATTCGCTCTCGATCTGGTCGACCGGGACCGGAAGAACGCGAGAAGCTCACCTTATATCGCCTCAAAAAGGCTCTGTTCGTGTTGGCACGGACTTTGCGAATCCATGAATTATTCCTGGCCTTCGGCTTTCGATTCCGTGCCCGTCGGCATCGCTGCTATCAGCAAATGTCCGGCACGAAAGCCTTGATCGACCGAAGGGGTGAAACAGCATGGTGCTGAGCTCGCCAAGGTCCGTGAAGGATCGTTCGGAATATGGTCAGTGACTGCGAGGTCTTGAACAAAGCTCGCCGGGCACGGAAAACAGATCGTTGAACGACGAAAAATCGAGTTTGACATCACGGCGATCTGACGAAAATCAAAGGGCTTCTGGGTCGATGCCTGGGATGTCCGAACTAATCGAAAGGAAGTGTTCACAATGGCTACGGAAACGAAGCTGAATCTGAAAGAATCGACCATCGAAAAGCTGCAGGATCTGATTCAGGTCAACATCGACAGCGCCAAGGGTTTCAATGATGCCGCGGACAACGTCGATGACACGATTCTGAGTGAGAAGCTGCGGCAGGTCGCCAATGAACGTCAGCGTCAGGCTACCGAGTTGCAAGACTATGTCTGCGCCAATAACGAGGAGCCGCGACGCGAAGGTTCTTATGCCGCTTCGATGCATCGAACCTGGATGGATATTCGTGCGATGTTCTCGTCGAACGATACCTACGCCATCATGGCCGAAGCTGAACGCGGCGAAGACAAGATTAAGGAAGCGTATGAAGACGCGTTGAAAGATGAGCCGGGCACGGCCATGAACGATGTTCTTCTGCGTCAGTACGAAGACGTGAAAAGCATTCACGACAGCGTCCGCGACATTCGCGATTCGCTCAAGTCTTAAGTCCTGATACAGGGCCTGCCGGAAACCAGCCGGGCAGATACTCGTTTGCAGCGAGAAAACGGCTGATCGACATAACGTACGACAAGGGCGAGCGAGAGCTCGCAGGAGCCGCTTCGTTCATTCGGAGCGGCTTTCTTTACAGTTCAACTATCTGCTTAAAAGACACACGATGAGCTCTTCTGGGCATCAGCTCGTGAGCCTGAAACATCGTCAAGGATTGTTCGCGATGTCCAATGAATTGAAAACGAGTAGCTGGCAACTGGTTCGTCAAATCGCCGTAGGCATCGCGGGCGGAGTCGTGATCCTGCTCGGCGGAATCATGCTGGTGACTCCGGGACCGGGACTCGTCATGATTGCGGTCGGCCTGGCCATACTGGGGACCGAATTCGTATGGGCCAGGCAGCTGCGCAAACGTGTGAAGGATTACATTCGGCAAAAGGTCGACGACGCCCGCGAACGGAAGGAAGAAAAGAAGAGCAAGAAGACCGCTCAGACGCGTCGGCGGATCGAACGCGATACCGTGAACGTCAGCTAACCGAGGCATGATTGTTCGACGTAAGCTCTTCCCGCGCCGTCCCTGCCTGATGACTGCAAGCGCGGAGGCATCGCAGAGTCGGTTCTTTCTCCGCTTAGTCAGATTACTCCGAAGTGAGCTCGAAGTTCTTTGTGTTCGATCCGGCACTGACGTCGGCCGTGAGTTCGGTTTCGGCGTGGTATTTCGCCGGCAGAAGTTCTTCACGAGCTTCAACCAATGGCTGGTCCCCTTCTCCACCCGACAGAGCCCGTTCTGTTGTGATGGTGACCTGGTGCTGTCCAGACACGGCTCCGTCGCGGTCGGCACTGTATTTAAGCGTGTAATTTCCGCTAGCGTCGGTAACACCTGAGGAACTCCGCCCTTCTGCCGGAATGAATGTGACCGTCGCCCCTTCAAGCGGTTTTCCATCGAGAGTCACCGTGCCGGAGACTGAGGAAAGAGACGGACCGGACGATCCACCGCAACCGATCAGGGTAATGGTGCAAAGCATCGCAACGGCGAATTGAGCCAGCGACCGAGCGCGAAGTGAAGAACAGGAAATCATAGGAGCACTTTCAACAAAGGTTTCAAAAACGGGACACTCGGACAGGCTCGACTTACTTCAGAACATTCTCTCCCTTGTTTTCCGCCTGCTGGATTGTGATCGGCCAGCCCGGGAACTGATTGGAGGAGGCGTCGTCGTCAATGTCGATTGAGAACCGGAAAGAGTCAAGCTTGTAGGTTTTCGCTTCAGGATCAATCGTGACCAGCCCCAGCCCGCTTCCTTTCTGGTGAGCCTTCTCGTAGCGATTCTTCTTCGTACCGACTTCGGGGTTTCCAACGGCGTAGACATAGACCAGATTCCCGAGTCCGTCTTCAAATTCACCGGTATTGTCCAGGCCATGCTGCGGACGATTCTGGTGCTTCATCCCAATCTCATCGGGACGCCACCAGCGAGGGTAACCGGCGGCGATTGCCGGCGTGCAGAAGGACCAGTTGCTGTCCCGCTGGCCGTCGACGCCGTACTGACAGGCGGTTGTCAGGTGCTGATCACCATTGATGTGCAGAGCCATCGATTCTCGAATGATGCGGATCGTTTCGTCACGCCGGGACTGAGGCCAGCCGCCGCAATCGAGGTCCGCCTTGAGATAACCGTCGTAGCTTCCATGGTGGGTCGCCACACCGGCAAAGACGGTCTGGCTCAAAAGGACTTTCATGGAGTGACCACGCCAGTCATCGGCCCAGTGTTTGAGGAAATCTTTCTGACGCTCGCCCAGCAACACAAGCCCGGGTTCGTCGAGCTGCGAGGTATCAAAGTCTCTATCCATCACGTGATCGGCACGCCCACTGCCGGTGTCGACACGCTCAGGACCACTCTTCCACTGGCGATCGGCAATGATGGCAAAGCTAACGCCGCCGTAGACGAGGTCGCCGTAGTAGACGTTCATCCCTTGTTCGGCCGGTGTCGGATCGAACGCATCCGGATGATGGGCGGTGCAGGTGCGATGGACGGCGTTGACCATCCGGACCGGTTCTCGGTAGCCGCCTTTGGAGGACGTCCCGGCGTCGAGGTCCTTCATCGCTTCTCCCCCCTCGCCCCAGAGGTTGCCCTGGAAGACGTCGTGGTCGTCGGGAAGGCAAAGCGTTGGACAGTCCCGCATCGCTTCGCGGAACGACCAGCCGAACTGATAGTACTTCCGGAGATAGTTCAAGATTGCACGATCGGCGGGATCGCGGATGATTCCGAATCCGCCGTGGCTTTCGTAGATCTGATCCCCTGAGAAGTAAAGCATATCTGGAGCCAGCTTCTTCAGGCTCTCGGCGACTGGCTCGTATGGGAATGCGTAGTCGTTCTGACAGGTCAACGCTCCAAAGCGAAGCGGACGCCCTTCCGGCTCGGCCTGAATTGTACCCGTCCATTCGTAGTCGGTGGTTTCGCCATCGGTCCACTTCTGTTGATAAACGAGGCGAAACGGCGTTTCCGTCTTCTGATCCCAGTTGGCGATGCGGAACGTTGCGACCCAGGCATCGGTGTCCAACGCAGCCTGTTCGATCGACTTCCACTCGCCGTCGCGCTGGATCTGCAGCTCGAGCTTCTGGTGATCCTTCTCGCCCAGCGGGCCGGTCAGTCCGCTCAGTTTGAGAACGTATCCTTCATCGGAGCGTGAGTTACTCAATGAGTACATCGACCAGAGAATCGGGCCGAACTTGTGCTCGTCGTTAACAGTGAAGGCATCCCCGCCGACTTGCCAGTCAGTGAACCGGAATCGGCCGCCGCTGGGCTTCTTCGGCGGCGTGTTGAAGTTGTGCGCGAGCGCGACGTTTCCGAGAATTGCCTGCTTGCGGAACGACTGTGTCACCGAGCCAAGAGTTTTGTCGCCCGATCTCGCAGTGAGCGTGAGGGAGTACTGATTGCCATTTGGGGCACCGGCGACGTCCAGCGTAACGGGCTTGTTGCCGGCTGATTCTTCCAGCTCCTGGCGTTTGCCTCCGAGAACCAGCGATTCTCCTGCCAGGCCAGCTGTAATCCCGCCCGGTGCGAAGCAGTTGCTGCGATACTCGTTGATATCGCTGCTCACACCGATACGAAAGCCGGCACCGCCCTCTTTCGAGCTTGAGTTAACCGGGGCGACCTGAACCGACATCCGAAATGCGGCGTCTGCATTGGTAATCTGATGGGTGACGAGGTGCACGCTGCGATTTCCCGCAGCCGACTGACACTCCGCCCCGCCATTCACAATCTTCCAGTCCTCCATCGGGTTGGCCCAGAACTCCTCGCCCAGCCAGACGCGGTCGGGCGTCCGCGACCAGTTGCCGACTGATTTTAGCGAGATCTCGCCTGCTTCCCGAGCTTCGGTCTCGCGGGACACGGTCTGAATTCCAAGCAGCCCCGTGCCGGCGGTGATCAGTTTCAGGGCCAGTCGTCGCGGAATGTGGGTAATCATAGGCTAGTGTCGCTTGTTGACTTGGAGTTGCTATCAGGTGACGGCAGAGACCGCATCACCCAGCCTCATGGGGCGAGGCATGGATTTTGAGAAAGGTTCTGCTGATTGTAGATAACATCCCCGATGCATATGGTCAATCGTTGATGCATCTGGCGACTGTAAAGAAAGCGTGGGCAGGCCAGAGCGGAAGTACGACTCTGGAAAATTGCGGCCAGAGAGTGGGAGCGGGAAACGATTTTGCCAATCGTCCGGCAAGGCGTCGATTCAAGCAACTCGACGCGAAAAGCAGTTTCGTGCCGCTGCCCCCGTCAACAAGGAACAGCAGCACGCGATGAGTTCGTAGCCTGCCGAAGTATCAGCCGTGGTGGCGTTCCTGATACTGTCGGGCCAGTTCTTGAGCCGGGTTGCGAACGGGACACTTCTGGCGTGCCAGGGCAGCACGTTCGGCCAGCATGCGGCCTGCGAAGATCGACATCGCCAGGAAGGCGACGAGGCTCAGCAGTCCGAGATAAAACCCTGCGGTGCTCAGGCCCAGGCTCGGCATGATCATCAGGCCGGCAATCAGAGCGGTGATTCCGAGAGTTGTCAGAGTCAGTTCAATCAGTTGAGGGGAAGCAGTGGGGCGGGAGTCGGAAGAAGGAGCGTCGTGCTGGAAGAATTTCATTCAACGTCCACCTTGGTGAAATTGAGAAGTGGGTGTACGTTCCATCAGGGTAAGCCGACGGAAAGGTCTCTGCATTCTGCCGCATCGCCGACGTATTGTCAAATTTTTATTCCTTTCATCGGCTATCTCCGGGCGGTTCATCCTGTAATCCACGGGTTGGGACGCCGGAATCCGTATTCTTCCGGAGGCCGAGGTCTTTGGGCGGATTTCTTTAGGGATTTCCCCGACAGTTCATGATTTCACTTTAAGTCGCTTCAAACTGCTCTCGCCGCGTCTGGGAAATTCTGATATTAACCCCGCTACACCGGCTTCGAGCCATGGGTTCGCCGCGCATCAGGGGGATGCGTTAACCGGTGGGGACCGACGGGTGTCGGTCTGTTTAACGGGGAGAAAAGGAATTCCAATGAAGACTCGTCTTACTTCAGCCGCCGTTTCGGCTGGACTCATGCTCGCTCTGTTCGTGCCTTCGGCTCAGGCTGGGGGCGGACATCATCACGGAGGATGTGGAGCTTCGGCGGCCGTCGGGTTCGCTGTGGGAGCGGTTGCGGGCCTGCTGGCATCGCCGCCGCCACGTCGCCACGTCATTCATCATCACGCTCCGCCGCCGGTTGTGATTTACGATCATCCGCCGGTCGTTCATCGGGACATCTACTATATGTCTCCGCCGCCTGCGTATCATCCGGCTCCGGCTGCACCGAGCCTCGGCTATTCTCAGCCGCAAACAACAGCGCCTCAGCAACAGCAGTTCAGCGGCTCGCAGCCAGCCCAGACTACGGTTCAGAAACCGGTTCCGGGAACGATTGTCGAAAGCCTGCCCAATGGGGCTGTTAGCGAGAATCGAAACGGCATCAGCTATTTGATGGCTCAGGGCGTCTATTATCTGCCAGTGCAGGTTGGCAACGCACAGCGATACGTCGTCGTGCAGCCGTAATGCGTCTCTGAATACAACGAGGAACCTCCTCAATGGACCCGCTCGGGATTCGTCCCGCAGCGGGTCTTTTTTTGGCCTCACATCCGGTTCGGCACGGTGCCTCGACATTGCTGCCGAAACAACTAGACTCAGTTTCTCTTTTTAGAAAGCCCGGTCGTTTCCGATTTCATGGCGGAGTCGATCGATCAGTCCGATATCGCTTCAGAACTGGATGGAAAGTACGTTCGTGTCCGCAGTCCCGAGTACCACCCGGCAATGTGTCGAACAGTTGCAGTCGAACACTCTCACTCGCTCAGATCTCGCCGGCCATTTCGCCGAACAGATCTCGACCAGGGACTCCAGTATCGGGGCGTTTCTGCATTTCGATGCTGATGGAGTGCGGAAAGCGGGAGCGGAGACTGTCGACGCGGAATCGCCACTGGCCGGGATTCCGGTCGCGATCAAAGACAACATCTGCGATGTCGACTCAGTGACGTCGTGTGCTTCACAGATGCTCGGAGAGTATCGTTCGCCCTATGACGCGACGGTGATTCGCAAGCTCAAGGACGCCGGAGCAGTTCTGCTCGGCAAAACCAACATGGACGAGTTTGCCATGGGCTCGTCCACTGAGAACTCGGCTCTCGGCAAGACGAGTAACCCCTGGAATCTCGACTGTGTCCCGGGAGGCTCGTCGGGCGGTTCAGCTGCTGCGGTCGCCGGCGGGTTGGCGCCGCTGGCGTTGGGAAGCGATACAGGCGGTTCGATCCGTCAGCCGGCTGCTTTCTGCGGTGTCGTCGGGATGAAGCCGACCTATGGGCGCGTGTCGCGATATGGCCTGGTTGCCTTCGCGAGCTCTCTCGATCAGATCGGGCCCTTCTCCCGCGATGTCTACGGTTCAGCCGCCCTGCTTCAGGTGATCTCTGGACACGACCCGCTCGACTCGACGTCCCTCAACGAGCCCGTTCCTGATTATCTCGCGTCGCTCGACCGACCGTTGGAGAATCTCAAGCTGGGCGTTGTGGAAGACTGGTTTGGCGAAGGAGTCGATGACAGCGTGAAGCAGGCGGTCACGGCGTCCGTCGATGTCTACCGCAAGCTTGGAGCAGAGATCGTTCCGGTGCACCTGCCTCATTCGGAATACTGCGTCGCGACGTACTACATCATCGCGCCGTCGGAGGCTTCGAGTAATCTCTCGCGTTACGATGGCATTCATTATGGGCATCGGGCAGAGTCTTATGGCAATCTTCAGCAGCTGTATGCGAACTCGCGCACGGAAGGCTTCGGCCCCGAAGTGAAACGCCGCATTATGCTCGGCTGCTACGCGTTGTCTTCAGGCTACTACGATGCCTACTATCTGAAGGCACAGAAGGTTCGACGCCTGATTCAGAAAGACTATCACGATGCCTTCGAGAAGGTCGATCTACTGATCGGTCCGGTCACGCCGGGACCGGCGTTTCGGCGGGGTGAGTTTGTCGACGATCCCCTTCAGATGTATATGGCCGACATCTTCACAATTGGGGCGAATCTCTCCGGAATCCCGGCGATGTCGATCCCGTGCGGTTTCACCGATGACGGATTGCCGTTGGGAACGCAGTTGATCGGTCCAAAGCTGGGTGAGGAAAAGCTTCTGCGGGCCGCTCGCATGTTCGAGCTCGAGCGCCCCTGGCACGATTCGATGCCGAGCGTTTGACGCCTATTCGCCTTCTCGACGAGCAGCCGAAGTCGTGTCGGTGTGGCCCAGGTTTCTTCCTGGCGCGACCTGATCACGAACTCGCTGCTTCAACTCTTTGACATCGGGAAACCGACCTTCGGCGGACCGAGACCAGACCGTTGTTCCATTCGCAACAACTTCGAATACGCCGCCCGTGCCCGGACGCAATCGGACTTCCGCTAATTCCGACTCGAAAGTTGTCAACAGCTCCTGGGCCATCCACGCCGCACGCAGCATCCAGCGACACTGCGTGCAGTAAGTGATGGTCACGATATTGCTGGCGGCTTCGGACATTGTCGGACTTTCATCTCGCGATCGCGATACGACCTGGAGCCGTTTGCTGGATGGTGTAGCCGGTTCGTCTACATGAGTTGACTCGTTACAGGCGAAAGCTTGAGCGATCTGCTCTAGACGTTCTGCAGCAGGTCGAGCAACGCAGGATCTCCGAAGACTTCATCTTCACTGGATGAGAATGTTCCCGTTGTGGGGGCTTCGGCGACCGCCTGCGGCGGATTCACCGGCGACAGGAAGGATCCGATCATCACATGTCCCCAGCTTGCATTCGGAGCCCAGCGAACGAGCGGATAGTTTGAGAACGACGATCCGGTCGATTCAGCCGCATACCAGTAGCCATTGTCTGCTCGGGCCACGATATCGGCCAGACCATCGCCATTGCTGTCGCCGACGGCTAGGTCGTCCATCCCCTGCCCGACCTGACTCCAGGTCATGCCGAATCGCATGCTGAAGCTGCGTCCGTCGGACTCTCCATACCAGAGTTTGGTGCCGTTCAGGAGCGTAGCGACGTTGTCGCGGCCATCGCCATCGAAATCGCCGACGGCAACGGCATCGAGCGACTGTGTGACCGTCAAGTTCGTCCAGTTGCTGCTGTAGAAGCCATCGGCAGGGCCGAGCGACTTGGCGACGAAGATGCTGCGATTCCGTCCCGTGCCGAAGACCGCCAGGATGTCGTCTCGCGTATCGCCATTGAAGTTCCCAACCTGGGCAAACTCAAAACCGTTGGACAGAGTCCAGCGATGCGAGTTCAGATACTGAAAACGGGTATTGCTAGTCTTGACCATCCAGACAACACCGGAACTCGCGACGACTGCGAGGTCATCACCTTTGAGGCCATCGAAGTTTCCGGCCAGAACCGTGTTGATCCCGTCGTAGTTGCCGTAGTCACCCCAGTGGCGATTCAAGAACTGTTGACCGGTCGACGTCGCGACCCACCAGCGCCCGCGATTGCCGCTCTTGAACAGACCGATGATGTCATCGCGTCCATCGTCGTTAAAGTCGCCGACATGGACTTCTTTAATGGCGGGATGAGTCCAGGTGGTCCAGGCTGAGAAATTGAACTGGCCCTGGCCGTTGCTGATTCCGACCTGCCATTCGCCGCTATTCAGCCAGACCGCGACATCCTCGATGTTGTCCCCGTTGAAATCGCCCTGGACGACTTTCTGGAACGTGTTGGCCGGACCAGAAGCTGCGACATGGTTGGAGTATTCGCCGTCGGCTTCGGTGTCGGCCATCCACCAGTTGCCATTCACAAACCCGACCAGACCGAGTTGAGTCGGATCTCGCGTCTCTTCCTGGACCGTAGCCGTGGTCGTTTCGAAGTCGACTTTCACGTTTTCGCCGTTCACGACAACGTTGGTCACAATGTAGGTGACATCGCCGTTCGGGCCCGTCATCGTCACGTTGTACGTGCCATCGGGAACCTGCAGCGAGTAGCCGCCGGCCGTACCGACCATATCGGAATACTCGGCTCCAGAAGCGACATTCGTAGCCCGGACAGTTCCGCCGCCGAAGGCTTCGCCAATCGTGTAGAAATCGTCGTTGTCAGCTCCGCTGGTGGCGTCGGTGAAGGCGACGCCGGTGATGAAGTTGTCGGTATAGAACTTTCCGCCGAACAGTTCGGTCACCATCGAGGCGTTGTAGGTCGTGCCGTCGTCTGTGTAGAGGCCGTAGCGCACGCCGGTTCCAACTTCGCGATGCCGGTCATCGAGCATGTTCGTCCGATGCCCGCTGCTGAGGAAGAGACGGCGATGCCGTTCGTAGACGTGAGCATCTTCATCGATCTGACCGGTCGAGCCGCCCCATGAAATGTTCTCGCCGACGATATTGTAATTCGAATACCCGGCAGACGACGCCCGGCTTCCCGGCGTCGTTCCCTCGGGAGAGTCGTGATCGAAGTAATCACGAGCCAGCATGTCGTCGGAGTGCGAGCGAGCGGCGTTCAGCAGGGCCTGATTCGGCGCCAGTGCAGGCTTGGCGGTATCGGAGATTGTCCCGGGATTCAGACCCTGGTTCAGATCGATCTCGTAGCGAGCCGCTTCAGCCCCCGGATCCATACGTGCCCGGTTGATCAGTTCCAGCAGCAACTGCTCACGAGCCGTCAGGTCGACCGCCGACATCATCGTTCGGCTTTCGAGTGTCTCTGCCTGCGGTTGTTCAAAGACCTGACGGTAGGGAATCGAAACACGACGCGAGAAAGAACGACGCGGCGTGAACTGGTTATGGAGCAGATTCTCGACCGAGGCGGTCAATGTCCACAAGAACGACATAAGCGCGAGTCCGAAATAAACGAGTGTAGTCATCGAGTGATGAGGTCCGAGGCGGCCGAATTATTGAGCATTGGCCGAGGTACGGAAAGGTCATTTTCAGTGAGGTCGAGGGCCCGGCTCTCACATTGCAAAGCAGTTGCTGAGATTGGTCCCCCATTCTTGCGTGGGGAAATCCTGAACTCAACGCGAATAATGCGGGAACCGGCCGACTTTCCCTGATTTGCAGGACTTCGCTCGTCATCGGAGATGAACTCCGGTTTAGCCGGACAGTCACGCGAGTGGAGAATTCACCGAAAAGGACGGCTTTCTGACAGATCTGGTTGCTCAGCGATCAGGAAACTGGGAAACGCTCCGGAATAGGCCTCAAAAACCGGGAAAAACAACTTTGGCACGGCTCATGCATCTTCTCCTGATCAGACGCGAGGTTGTCTCAAGCGTTATCAAACTCTGACTTTGGGAGATTGTCATGTTAAGTTGGGCTCTGACATTTCTGGTTATTGCACTCATCGCAGCTGCTCTGGGATTTGGTGGTGTCGCCGGTACTTCGGCCGGGATTGCCAAGATTCTGTTTGTCGTTTTCCTGGTGATGTTCATCGCCTCACTGCTGATCGGACGTCGCTCTGCGGTCTGACGCATAGCCGCTCATGCTGACGCCCTCCATGGCGGAGGGCGTCAGCGGGAAACCGATCACAGTCATTGAGAGAGGAGACGACAATGAGTACTGCTACACCACGCGATTCTGTCGCCGGCGATTTTGTGAAACTGCTGCTGGCAATCTTTCTACCACCGGTGGGTGTCTTCTTCGAAGTGGGTCTTGGCTTTCACTTCTGGTTGAACATCCTGCTGACGATTCTGGGTTATATCCCGGGGATCGTTCACGCTGTCTACATTATCGCCAAGAAGTAACGGATACAGGCCGGCTGGGATCGGGAGCGTGACCTGAGCCGGTTATCGAAACATTCGTGTTATGAGCTGAAGGGTGAGGATGGTAACCCTTCGATGAAACAAAGGATGGGAGAAATGAGTCCCGCACCAAACATCGCACATCGGCTTCATCTGCTCGAGAGTCAGCTGGAGATTGTCCGGACGAAAGCGAATAAAGCTTCGACCGACAGTCGCCGGGAATGGGATCAACTGATTCGTCAGATGGAAAAACGGTACGAAGCTCTGCTGGACATCGTCCACATGACTGCACCCGGGTTGATCGAGCCGTGCGATGCCGCTCATACGCACAGTTGAATCGGACTGGAGCATTGTGGCCCTGTTGACTTGATCCTCGCCTGAATGTGGCCTGCTCCAAATGAGAGAGCCGTCGTCTGGTATGAAGCACCGGACGACGGCTTTCTTTACGTCTATGCGTCCTGCTCAGCGAGGATGGGAATCGCGGGTTCCACTTCCGGCAGCGATGTTGCCGATCCACTGAGATAGAGAAAGTGGAACACGATATTCATTCCCACGACGGCCAGGACCGAAGCCACGAGTGCCCCGCCGCTCACCCCTTCAGAAGCGATCGTCCAGATAAACTGCCCGATGCAGAGAAGCGAAACCAGGATGAGAGTCGGCGTGCGGGAAATCAGGTTCACGACAATGGCTCCCAACGGAGCTCCCAGGGCGACGATCGGAGCCGCCGCCAGCCAGTTGGCAAAGACCTCCGGATCAATCGCAAAAGTGGCCGGTAGCAGGCGGGCCAGACCGACGTTGCTGCCAATCCCGATCACCGAGGTGAACGCCATGAGCACAACAGAAGTCGGAATGGCCGTTTTCAGATCGGCCCGGAATAACAGGACAAGAGTCGCGTAGATCATCATGTCGATTCCGACGCCGGTAATCGACGAAACAATCCCCCCGGTGAATCCGACGGCCAGTCCGATCGCGTTCTCTCTGGCTTTCCAGTGATCACTGATCCCCTCGGCCGCGACGAGCTCTCGCAGCTTGATCAAATGCATGATCCCGAAGCTGGCCCAGACGATGCCAAAGATCAGTTTGACCCAAAGATCGGGGACGTATGGGGCGATGAAGGCCGCACCGAGTGGAGTTCCGACAAGAGAGCCAACCAGGGCCGGTTTCAGAATACCCCAGTTCAGGCGGATTCCCGCTGCAAAAATGTAGATCCCGGCTGACACCATTCCAATCGACTGGACAGCGAGTCCGAAATTGCGTCCCAGACTGCCCGGAAAGTCGAACAGCAGGACCAGCACCGGAAACCCGACGGTCCCGCCGCCCATTGGAGTCGACCCCGCGATGTAGGACCCGAACGACATCGCAACAGCTATCGGCCAGTGAGACCGCACCGTATCGGCATAGCCGCCGACGATGACCAGAGTCAGCCAGGCGGTATAGAAGATTCCAAGCCAGAAAAGAAACGGCCAGAGATACGGAAATCTGCGTGTCGCGGCAGCCATGACAATCCAACCTGCTTAAGCCAAGAAGATGACAACGGAAGGACGTCGGCGACGTCGTGCGGCTGGTCGGCAGGAGCGATTGGCAGCGAGCGGGCGACTAGCTCTCCAGCCAGTCGCAACTCGAGTCTTCATGGGGCTTGCGGGCGAGTCGAAGCAATGCGACGAACTCTTCCTGCTGCTGAGTTGTGAGGTGAGAAAGTTGCCGCTCGTGCATCTCGCGGACTGAGTCCGCCATGCTGGTCAGCAGCTCTCCTCCCTCCTCTGTCAGCTCCACTTCGACGACGCGACGATTCTCGACACGTCGTGTTCGCTGAATCAGGCCCCGTTTTTCCAGACGATCCAACATCCGCGTGATGTCAGGAGCCCGGGTAATCAATCTTCTCCCGAGTGCCAGGGTAGGCACCGGAGAGGGAGCCGCGGCTTGCAGCAGTCGCAGTGCGTTGTACTGCTGGGCCGTCAACTTGTATTGCCCGAACAGCTGTTCCTCGATCGCCTTCAGGCAGTCGTAAGTCCGCCAGAGATTGAGGAACGTCTCCTGTTCCGTGGAATCGAAGGCCGGGATTGCCGGTTCCTGCTTCCCATCCGTTTTCCTGCGCGTCATTTTGCCTTCAGCTCGAGAAATGTCAAGACAATAATTGTTTAAACGGCTGTTTGCGGATTTCACACGTCGCACTTGAGCCACCAAATAAAATCAAGCCGCCTGAAACAGAATTCCAGGCGACTTGTTAATCCTCATCGCTCGAAGACCGAAGTCATCGAACGCTGGCGGAAATTACTCGCATCGTACGTTTTCGGCACGCGGCCCCTTCGGACCCTCGCCCACATTGTAGGTGACCGATTGTCCCTCTCTCAGCTGCTCAAATGTCACGCCTTCGAGCGACGAGCTGTGGAAGAACAGGTCGGCTCCAGATCCATTGTCGATGAATCCAAACCCTTTTGTGGTGATGCGTTTGATTGTACCTTCGGCCATGTTTTATGGTTCCAAAATCAAGAAATAGTGCGGTCTGTATCGCTAGAAACTGATCACGCGAAATGGACTGCTGAAACAGCCGTCCGGGCGAAAGTGCCGGTACGGATATTGACAGTAATTAGTTGTCGTCGTCGGCGAGTTCGAGGTCCGCCTCGTCGGTGACGGGCGAGCTGATTTCTGCCGGCGAGTTTTTGCGTCTCAGGCGTCGCTTGAGCTTCTCCTGAGCCTTGTGCTTTTTTTCCATCTCGCGTTGGCGTTTTTCAAACGTATTCTGTTTCTTTGCGATAAGAACTCTCCTGAATGAGGAACCAGACTGAACCGTTCTTCGGCACGACGC
This sequence comes from Planctomycetaceae bacterium, assembly GCA_017795105.1. Classification (GTDB taxonomy): domain Bacteria; phylum Planctomycetota; class Planctomycetia; order Planctomycetales; family Planctomycetaceae; genus Rubinisphaera. The sequence continues at coordinate 270,105 of CP051247.1, read as the reverse complement.
GGCGGGGATTCCCGATCGAGCTGAGCGGAAGAACGGTGTTACGAGAAAGCATTGAGAGAAGGCTGACCAGCCGAAACTGGCCCGCCTTCGAAACATTTAATTAGGTCGTTTGCGGAGCGCGTTTCTTTGAGAAACGGTTCTTCTTTTTCTTTCGTCGGGCCGGGCCCTGCCCTTCGGCTCGGGCACCTTCACCACCTGAAGCTGCGAAGCCGTTCTTACGCGGACGCCCTGGCTGTCCTGGACGGGAAAAGCGACGGGGAGAATCTTCACCCTGCGAGAATCGCTCCTTCTCACCCTGTTTGCCTTCCGAACGCTCACCACGGGGCTTGCTTCCTTCGGGACGGCGACGGGGGCCTTTGAATGGACGCCGGCTCTCTGGACGACGACTCGGTCGGCGATCGCGTTCGCCGGAATCACTCTCGGCAGCATCGCCGAGCGACTCATGACGGGTTACGGGAACCTTCTGGCCGATCAACTGCTCAATCGCCCGCAGTTCACGCCGTTCGTTACGACTGCAGAACGAGATGGCAATCCCTTCGGCTCCCGCACGGCCTGTTCGGCCGATGCGATGGACGTAGCTTTCCGGTTCGACGGGCAGATCGAAATTGAACACGTGAGTGATTCCATCGATATCGATTCCACGAGCAGCGACATCGGTGGCGACGAGCACATGGACCTGCTTGCGACGGAAGGCGTCGAGAGCACGCTGGCGGGCATTCTGCGATTTGTTGCCGTGGATCGCGGTGGCTTTCACGCCGGTCCTCGACAACTGCTCGGCGAGTGTGTTGGCACCTCGTTTGGTCTTCGTGAAAACGATGGCCCGTTCACTTCCCGATTCGGTCAGCATGGTCCGGAGCAGCGACAGCTTTCGGCTGCGGTCGACGTAAATGAGCTGCTGCTCGATTCGATCGACGCTTGTTGTCTTCGGAGTCACGTTCACGGTCACCGGGTCCCGCAACAGGCTGCCGGCCAGTTCCTTGATTTTCGGTGCCAGCGTCGCCGAGAAGAACAGCGACTGACGCTGCTCGGGGAGTTCCCGGAAGATCTTTTTGAGATCGGGCAGGAAGCCCATGTCGAGCATGCGGTCGGCTTCGTCCAGGACGAGGACTTCCAGACGATCGAGTTCAATATGGCCCTGGTTCATCAGGTCGAGCAGTCGCCCCGGAGTAGCGACCACGATATGGGCGCCCCGGTTAAGAGCCTTGACCTGATGATACTGGCTGACGCCTCCATAGATCAGCGCGTGCCGGACCTGCAGGTGCTTACCATAGGTCGAACAGCTCTCACCAATCTGAATGGCAAGTTCACGGGTCGGAGCCAGAATCAATACATTCGGGCGATTCTGCAGCGGCTTGCGGCCCTTTTTACCGAGCTTGTTGAGGATCGGCAGTGCAAAAGCGGCCGTCTTACCGGTTCCCGTCTGAGCACATCCAAGAACATCGCTTCCAGCCAGTGCGGGAGGAATGGTCTGAGCCTGAATCGGGGTCGGGACTTCGTACTTTTCGCTGGCCAGAGCTTTCTGGACCGGAGCGATGAGTTCAATTTCAGCAAATGTCTTCAAAAAACTTTCCTTCACGGAATGCGAGGGGACGAACCTCGTTCTGTCAAAAGGACCCGGGATGCGCAAGTTGAGCGCAAATGAGCCGTTGGGCAGATCGACGGGAATTCGTCCCTGTGATTTTGGGAGGCGCTTCGTCGTGGACAGACGGGAGATTGGACTCCCGCAGTATCGACTGGAAGCACGATTGGTAGCAGGGGCAGGTTGGACTACTCCAGCTCATCAGGAGTCGACAGGCGTGGATTGCGACAAACGCAACCCGTCTGAGGATTCCTCACGATGAGAATTCTGGATAAACAAGAAAGTCGCAGAATTCGATGCGTCTGTTGGAGACGCGGCGGCTTTCCAGAGCGGTCCAAATAACCGTTGGTTGGCAGCAGTGGGTGCAGTAAGAAGACTGCACGGGAACGGGCAACAGGAGGCTCCACCTCTGCGATAAGACCCGTTGAGCCGGACAGCATTTCCATTCGGGAAAGGCTACTCGCTTATTTCCGGCCGTTTCGTCGACTCACCCGGTGGGGGTGGCGGACGTCGGGGAACTATAACCATCGACGGTGAAAATAGCTACGTCTGTTTCGGACGAATTCCGAAGTTTGAACAAATGCTGTGTCGATGGAGCTCTCGATCTCCTCTTCTCAGGTAGCTCCGCTTAAGGGATTCCCCTCGAAATGCATCGGCGAAAACTAATTTGATGGCAGGTTTGCTGTCGGTTACGTCAGGCGGGAGGATCAGGCCGGTTGTGCGGCTCAGGTATTGAGTCGGGTCAGTAGTTTTTCGGACCTGCGAGACTTTTTGCGACGTACGGTTGCAAAAAGGCAACGTCTCTCACTCGCGACTTCAGTGAAGGGGCGGACTTCTAACACACGGTTCGAAAGCGATGAATCTTTCAATGGAGTTGGCGAATCTGATCTGGATGCTGCTGGCAGCAGCGATGGTCATGTTGATGCAGGGAGGTTTCTGCTTTCTCGAAAGCGGCCTGGTTCGAGCGAAAAACAGTATCAATGTGGCGATGAAGAATATCGCCGACTTCTGTGTCGCCGGTTTGCTGTTCTGGCTGGTTGGCTTCGGATTGATGTTCGGCCAGGACTGGTCGGGGTTCTCGGGCTCGTCTCTGTTCATGCTCGAAGAGACGGATAACGCCTGGCTGTTGACCTTCTTTCTGTTCCAGTTGGTCTTTTGCGGAACAGCAACGACGATTACGTCGGGAGCCGCGGCGGAACGCATGCGGTTCTCGGTTTATCTCATACTTAGCGGGATTGTTTCGGCGGTGATTTATCCCATCTTCGGTCACTGGGCCTGGGGGGGACTCGTTGAGGGGACGGGTTCAGGCTGGCTGGCCGAGATGGGATTCATCGACTTTGCCGGGTCGACTGTCGTGCATTCGGTAGGCGGGTGGACGGCTCTGGTGACGGTGATGATCGTCGGGCCGCGATTCGGCCGATTTGACTCCGAGAACAGCAAGATTCAGGGACATAACTTCCCCATGGCCGCACTCGGTACCCTGCTCCTCTGGTTTGGGTGGTTCGGCTTCAATGGGGGAAGCACGCTTGCGGTTGATGGTTCGATTCCGCTCATTCTCGTGAACACGAATCTGGCCGCCGCCGCGGGAGGCGTGTGCGGCTTGGTGGTGTCTCGCTGGTGGCACGGTCGTCCGCAGGTGGGCGACATTATGAATGGCGTGATCGCCGGACTGGTTGGCATCACTGCGGCCTGCCATATGGTCAATCCGACAGCCTCGATTGTAATCGGTGCCGTTGCCGCTGTGGTCAGCCTGTTCGGAACCGTGCTTCTGGAACGACTCAAGATCGACGATGTCATCGGAGCAGTCCCTGCTCATGCGATGGCCGGTTGCTGGGGAACTCTGGCCGTGGCGCTGCTGGGGAAACCGGAATTCTTCGCGGAAGGTTTCACGCGTCTGGATCAGTTGCAGGTTCAGGGGATCGGCGTTGCGGCCTGTTTCGTCTGGTCGTGTACGATGGCGGCCGTCGCGCTGGGAGTGATTCGCCTCTTTATCCCGCTGCGAGTTTCGACTCAGGCGGAAATGGAAGGACTCAATGTGCACGAGCATGGGGCCAGCACGGAGATCCTTGATCTGCTGGATGAGATGCGAACACAGAGCGTCGAGGGCGATTTCAGCAAGGCTGTGGCAGTGGAACCGCATACTGAGGTCGGGCAGATTGCGCAGGAGTACAACAAGGTTCTGCACAAGGTGGTGGAAGAGATTGAGCGTCGCGAATCACTTGTCGGACAGCTTCAGGAAGCCGAGGAGAAGTTCCGTTCGATCTTCGAGAACGCGACGGAGGGAATCTTCCGGACGACTCCGACTGGAAATCTGCTGGTCGCCAACCCGGCCCTGGCCCGGATTATGGGGTACGAATCGGCCGCTCAAATGGTTTCCGAAGTCACCGATGTCGGTGGACAGCTCTATGTGAATGGGGACCAGCGACAGTCGATGATGGAGGCCCTGAAGAAGGACAGTTGCGTTCACGATCTCGCCGTTCTTGCACGTCGTCGCGATGGCGAGAAGATCACCGTTCAGGTTAACGCCCGGTATTACGCCGGCAGCGAAGGGACGCCCCCTTACATCGAGGGAAGCCTGGTCGATATCAGTGAACGGGTGCAGGCCGAGAACCTGCGGAAAGAGAAGGAGGCGGCCGAGGCGGCCAGCCGGGCCAAGAGTACGTTCCTGGCCACGATGAGCCATGAGATCCGGACGCCACTTAACGGTGTGATCGGCATGCTGGAGCTGCTGGCCGATACGGAATTGAATCGCAAGCAGCGACACTACACTGGTATCGCCAAGTCTTCGGCCGATTCGCTGCTGAGTCTGATTAACGACATCCTCGACTTCTCGAAGATTGAAGCCGGTAAGCTCGAACTCAACGAAGACGAATTTGATCTGACAACTCTGGTTGAGGATGTCGCCGACATGTTCTGTCTGCGGGCGGAACAGAAGGGGCTCGAACTCAGCTGTCACATTCTGCCGGAAGTTGCCGCCCGCGTGAAAGGCGATTCCGAACGGCTTCGCCAAATTCTGGTGAACCTGATCGGGAATGCCCTGAAGTTCACCGAGGCTGGGGAAGTCCGCATCGAAGCGCGAGTTGAGCAGTCGTCGGAAACGTCGCAGCAGATTTGTCTGAGTGTCCAGGATACCGGGATCGGAATCCCGTACGACATTCAGGAGCGACTCTTCCTTCCCTTTGAACAGGCGGATGGTTCGACGACACGCAAATTCGGAGGAACTGGCCTGGGACTGGCAATCTGCCGCCAGTTGATCGACCTGATGGGGGGGACGATCGACATTGACAGCGCCCCTGGCGTGGGGACGACCTTCCTTTGCCACGTTCCGTTCGAAGTTGTCCCGGGCAGTCGCGGTTCAAGGCGGATCGATTCGCGGATTGAAGGGACTAAGATCCTCGCTGTCGACGACAACGAGAACAACCGGATCATCCTCCAGTCGCTACTCAGCAGTTGGGGAGCGAGCGTCGAGACAGCCGAGAATGCCGAACAGGCTCTTGAGATGCTGAATGCCGCCCACGAGAATGGCGATCCGTTCGTGATGACCATTCTTGACTACCGGATGCCCGAAGTTGATGGTGTGGAGCTGGCCCGTCGGATCAAGAGTACGCCGGAGATTGCGGACAATCACCTGATCATGCTCACGTCGTCGGACAGCGAACTGAGTCGCGACGAACTGCGTGCGATCGGCATCATGTCCTGTTCTTCGAAGCCGATCCGCTCATCCCGCTTGTTCGACGACCTGATCACGGCGATCTATGCGGTTGGAGATGCTGTTCCGGTCTTAGAGCCGCAACCTCAGGCCGTAGACGAAGCGATGCCACAAGGTGAGCACCGTGTGCTCATTGTCGATGACAACGAGATTAATCAGATCGTGACGCAGGAAATCGTCGAGCAGTACGGCTGGCGATGCCGCGTCGCGAACAATGGGCAGGAAGCCATCGATCTGCTGCAGCGACGCCCGTTCGACATGGTCCTGATGGATTGCCAGATGCCGGTCATGGACGGGTTCGCCGCCACCGCAGAGATTCGCCGACTGCAGGCGTCGGGTGAACTCCCCTGCTCTTTGCCGATCATCGCCCTCACTGCCAACGCGGTGAAAGGTGATCGCGATCGATGTCTGGCTGCGGGGATGGACGACTATGTCTCCAAGCCGATCAATCCACAGATCCTCGTTCAGAAGATGGTGCAACTGGCCAACAGCCATGCGTCGTCTCAGCAAGAAGAGATCGAACAGGTTCCAACGGGCGAGAGCGCCGTCGTCGACGTGTTCGATCCAGTCCTGAATGCCATCGAATGGAACTCGCTGATTGAGCGGTGTGCCGGCAGTCGGGAAGTCGCAGAAAAAGTGCTCCGCAAGTTTCAGACCCGCGTGGTCAACGAGGTTGCGGCGATTGAAGAGTCCATCGCTTCCGGTGACTGGCTCGGCTCCGGACGACTGGTGCACGGTTTGAAAGGGTCGGCAGGGAACGTTTCGGCAGTACACGTCTCCGAAGCAGCTCTGCAGATCGAACGTGCAATCAAAACGAATCCGGAATCGCAGGACTTTTCTGCGGGGCTGGAGGAGTTGAAGGAACGCGTCGACCAGTGTCTGGCATCGATCGATCAGTGTCTGGCGAGTTCCGCCGTCTAGATTAACAGTGAAGTACCAAGGAGGCAGCCATGCGAGTCCTGGCCGTCGATGATGATGAGATCACTCGAGACATCCTCGAATACCTGATCCAGAAAAATGGACATCAGGCAACAGTCTGTGCCCGTGGAGATGAAGCGTATCGGCTTCTGCATCAAGAGGATTTCCAGATGGTCATCCTCGATTGGGAGATGCCGGGCATGGATGGCCTCGAGCTCTGCCGCCGGATCCGAAATGAGCATCTGGGGGGCTACGTCTACACGATCATGCTGACCTCACGGAACAGCTCGGATGAGATCGTCCTGGGACTGGAAGCCGGAGCCGACGACTTTGTCACCAAACCATTCAACAGTGCCGAGATGAATCAGCGGATTCGAGCCGGAGCGAGAATTCTTTCGCTTGAGACGCGCGATATGCTGATCTTCACGCTGGCGAAGCTGGCCGAGTCGCGCGACCCGGAGACGGGGCAGCACCTCGAACGAGTGCAGCGATACTCGCGTGCTCTGGCGGTCCAGCTGGCCCAGAATCCGAGATACCGGGACGTGATCGACTCCGGCTTTTTGCGGAACATTTTCCTGACCAGTCCTCTGCACGACATCGGCAAGGTTGGGATCTCCGATAATATCCTGCTAAAGCCCGGGCGATTGACGGATGAGGAATTCAACATCATGAAGCGTCACACGCTGATCGGGGCGGAAACGCTTCGCGACGCCGTTGAACGCAACCCGCATGTCGGGTACCTCAAAATGGCCAGCGAGATCGCTCTGACCCATCATGAAAAATGGGATGGATCCGGTTATCCGTACGGACTGAAAGGGACCGACATTCCTCTCTCCGGACGGATTGTGGCCCTGGCCGATGTCTACGACGCTCTGACGACCAAGCGCGTTTACAAGAAAGCCTTTTCACACGAAAAGACTTGTCAGATCATCCTGGAATCCTCAGGGTCTCACTTTGATCCCGATATCGTTCAGGCATTCTGTTTGATCGAAGACGAGTTCATTGAGATCGCCCGCACATTCCAGGGCGAACTGTCACTCAACTTTGAACGCATGGTTGCTCAGATGTGAGAAACGATCACACAGACCGCGGAAGAACCTAAAGTTCTCCGCGCAGTTCGTAGAGTCGATCGAGAGCCGCTTTGGGCGTGAGGCTGTCCAGGTCCATCGATTTGAGTTTCTCGAGGATCGGATGCGGAGGCGGTTCAAACAGATTCAACTGCCGTTGCGTCGCGCGATCGGTCTTCCGCTGAGGAATGTTGGCTTTCCCCTCATCATCGCGACGATCAGACTCGAGCGTTTCCAGAATCTGATTCGCTCGGACAATCACGTCTCCCGGGACGCCTGCCAGACGGGCGACATGAATCCCGTAGCTCTTGTCCGCGGCCCCCTGCACGATCTTGTGCAGGAAGATGACATCCCCATCGGATTCATGGACGGCGACGGTCCAGTTCCGCACCCCCCGCAGTGTTTCGACCAGGTCGGTCAACTCGTGGTAATGCGTGGCGAACAGAGTCCGTGCTTTTGTGATGTCGTGCAGATACTCTGTAATCGCCCAGGCCAGGGACAGCCCATCGTAAGTGCTTGTTCCTCGACCAATCTCGTCGAGGATGACTAGGGACTGATCGGTCGCCGCGTTCAGGATCCGCGCCGTTTCTGTCATCTCGACCATGAACGTACTCTGCCCTTTGCTGAGTTCATCACTCGCTCCGACGCGGGCAAAGATTCGGTCGACCAGTCCAATCCTCGCCGAGGCGGCCGGCACGAAGGAACCGGTCTGAGCCATAAGCGTGAGTAGAGCTGCCTGGCGGATGTATGTACTTTTTCCCGCCATGTTCGGTCCAGTAATAATCTGAACGTGTCCACGGTCGGGCGAAGCATTCTCTGAATTGCTCCCGTCTTCGCATTCCTGTTGTTCGCCAGAATCTCCGATCAGTACGTCGTTGGGCACGAACTGACCGCTGGGGAGAATCTGATCGAGAACCGGGTGGCGACCTTCGCGGATGTCGAGGATCGCTCCTTCGCACAGTTCCGGACGACAGTATCGGTGTTCGACCGCCGTGTGAGCAAAGCAGCTAAGGACATCGAGTTCCGCCAGAATCAGAGCTGTTTTCTGCAGCCGGGAAACATGCTGGCACACCGCGGTCCGCAGCTCGTGAAACAGTTCGGTTTCCAATGCCAGGGACTGCTGATCGGCAGTCAGAACTTTCTCCTCATGCTCTTTCAGCTCCGGCGTGATGAATCGTTCCTGATTCTTGAGCGTCTGTTTGCGGTGGTAGTCGTCGGGAACTTTCTGCAGATGAGCGGCGGTCACTTCGAGGTAGTAACCGAAGACCTTGTTGAAACCGACCTTGAGGTTGCTGATGCCGGTCCGCTCGATTTCCTTCGCCTGATATGCGGCGATCCATTCCTTGCCGCCCCGTGACAGTTCCCGAAGCTCATCGAGCCGGGTGTTGAAACCGGGACGAATCAGATCTCCATCGCTCAGATTGAGTGGCGGATCGTCAACCAGACAGGGCTCGATGAGTGCGCGGACATCTTCGCAGAGATCGATCTGCTGTTCGAGATCTGAAAGACGCTTCGCGTTTCGGCCGGTGAGCAGCGCTTTGGTTTTCGGCAACAGTTTCAATGTCCGCGACAGACAGACCAGATCGCGAGGATTGCATCGCCCGGTGGCGACGCGAGCGGCGAGGCGTTGCAGGTCGTAGGTCCCATCGAGCTCCTCACGCAGTTCACGGAGCAATGTGCTGTCTTCCGTCAACTCCTGCACGGCGTCGCCCCGCTGGGTGATCGCTGTGAGATCGCGAAGCGGATTGGCAATCCATTCCCCAAGAAGTCGCGCTCCCATGGCCGTGACGGTGTCGTCGAGGATATGAAGGAGCGATCCTTCCCGCTGGCCGCCGCGAAGCGTCTGAGTCAGTTCGAGACTGCGTCGCGTCGCTTCGTCGATGTGAACCGTTTGCGACGAGCGATAGTTCTCGAGGCTGCTGATATGCCCCAGGGGAGTCTTCTGTGTTTCCTGCACGTAATCGAGCAGCACTCCGGCTGCGGTCACGCCCGGGGAGGAGTCCTCGATATCGAATCCTTCCAGAGAATTCGTGCCGAAGTGTTGTTTGAGTCGATCGAGACACGTGTCGGCAACGTAGCACCACGGAGCGCGCTCGGTCACCAGCGAATCGTCGAAGATTCGCGCCAGGTCGGCGAAGGCGGACGATTCTTCGAGTCCCTGCTGCAGAAGCAATTCGGCGGGACGCAGACGAGCCAGCTCATCGCTGAGTTGATCGAACGGGCAGGACGTAACCTGAAAGCGACCCGTTGAGAGTTCGAGCCAGGCCAGTCCCACGAGTTTCTTATCGACATGCACGGCGGCCAGAAAGTTTTCGGTGCGCGGGTCGAGGAGCGCATCTTCGGTCAGAGTTCCCGGCGTGACAACGCGAGTGACTTCACGTTTAACAAGCCCTTTGGCCTGCTTGGGATCTTCCATCTGCTCACAAATCGCGGCTCGGTGTCCCGCGCGAATGAGCTTCTGGAGATAATTGTCGAGTGCATGAAATGGAAAGCCCGCCATGGCGATGGGAGAAGCTGAGCCTTTGTCGCGGCTTGTCAGCGTTAGTCCCAGCACTCGGGCGGCAATCTCGGCGTCTTCGTAGAAGAGTTCGTAGAAGTCTCCCATCCGGAACAGAAGCAGGCTATCGGGGTACTGGTGTTTGACCTCGATATAGCGCTCCATCATCGGCGTGAGTTTCGCGCCGGGGGGCGGCGTTTTGCTCTTCTTGCCCTTGGATTTCGCAGGAGCCTCAGACGATTTCTGACTGGCTGTAGATGAGGTGGTTTCCGGCATAAAACTTACGTGGAGGGACAGAGCTGATAAAGCTGTCTCGGCAATGCTGCGGATCGGGATCTTGTTTCAGAACAGTACGGATCGTTCTGGATTCCCGACCTGCCGAAAGACACGGAGTCGCCGGGAGTTTATCAGGTCCCTGGCGACATTGTCAGTCTCTGGAATGAACCTCGCGCGTTCGTTAAAGTGCGAGAGGCTGCTCTCTGCGGTTTGCGGAGGATGGCCGCTCGAGGCCTGCACGACAGAGAATATTCCTCTTCAACGACTCGTCGTGTTTCAGGGAGTTCCTCCCTCAGGACTCGTTTCACATACCGAGGCCGAACTAGCGCACGAAGGAGCTCGCTTTGTATACGACACCTCAATGCTTCGCTGCAGCCGTGAACCGCCCGCTCGCGGTCGGACTGATTGCTCTGTCCGCCCTGCTCTTGCCGGTACTTACTCCCGTATCGGTGTTCGCTCAACCGGTCGAAGAACAGGTGGCCGACGAAGCGGTTGATATCGAGGTGGAGACGCTTCCGGAAGAGACGGCCGAGCCGGACACCCATACCGTAGAGACGGAAGAGTTTCTCGCGACGGTTTCGACAACCGGTGTGTTCATCAGCCCGTCGCATGAAGAAATCATTCTTCAGCCCGAGGCCTGGACGACGCTCAAAGTCGTCTCCGCCGCTCCGCATGGTTCATCGGTCATGGAAGGCGATCCGGTCCTTGTTCTGGAAACAGAAGATCTCGACGAAGCGATTCTGAAAGCCCGAAAAAGCATCGTCACAACGACCCTCGCACTGCGAGTCGCGTCCGATGAACTCCGGTTCCTGAAAGAAACGACTGCAATGGACCTCGAACAGTCGACCCGTTCGGCTCAGGAGGCCGCTGACGATCTTGAGTATTACCTGACCGTTCAGGAAGAAGAGGATCTGAAATCGGCGGAGCTCGCGCTGAAGTTCGCGCGGTACCGACTGGAGTACGCACAGGAAGAACTCGACCAGCTGCAGCAGATGTACGAAGCCGACGATTTGACCGAGCAGACCGAGGAGATCGTTCTGAAGCGAGCTCAGCGGGACGTCGAACAGGCGGAACGCTCCGTCGAACAGGCCGCACTGCGTCGGGATCGACTGGTTGAAACGCTGATCCCCCGAGAAAAGCAGAAGATGCAGGATTCCCAGGCCCGGTCGGCCATTACCAAGGCCCGGTCTGTAACCTTGCTCCCGCTGATGCTTCAGCAGAAAGAGCTGGAGATTGAGCAACTGCAGCAGGATCTGACCGACAAGAAAGACAAGCTGGCTGAGATGGAAGCCGACCGGGGCGGAATGACGGTTCAGGCTCCGCAGTCCGGGATCGTGTATTACGGACGTGCCGCGCACGGGAAGTTCTCGGAAGTGGCCGCCCGCGAAAAACAGTTGATTCCCGGCGGCACCGTAAGTGCGAATTCTGTTTTGATGACCATTGTCGATCCGAAGTCGCTGTCCGTGCTGGCCAATCTGACCGAGCAGCAGCTCGCTGAAGTCGAGAACGGACAGCTGGCGATCGTGAGTGCCCATGCGGAAGTCGACAACCCCCGCTATGCGAGAGTGAGCCAGATTGATACGGTCGCCGCGAGCGATGGAAAGATCAAGGCGACTCTGGAACTGCAGCGGGATGTCTCCACCGATCAGCTGCTGCCAGGCATGGCGTGCGATGTCAAAATTCGCATCAAGCAGGATTCCGAAGCGATTCTGATTCCGAAATCGTTGATCCATCGGGATGAATTCTCCGAGAACAACGGACCCTACGTCTGGCTGGCTGGCGATGAACCGACGAAGCAGTCCGTTGAGCTGGGGCTGGAACGGGACGACAAACGTGAAGTCCTTTCTGGTCTTGAAGCCGGTGACGAAATTTTGAAGAAAGCGCCTGGCAAATAGCCGGTCACCCTTCTTCCAGATTCCTGTCAGCCCCGTTTGGATACTGACTGCCCGCAGGAGCTTCCGATGGTTCCGAGGTCGCGTCTGTTCGTATTTTTACTTCTTGCCTTTCATGCCGTTGAATGCGAGCCCATGTCCGCAGCCGATAAGATTTCCCTCAGTGGTAACAGCTCTCCCACTGAATGCGTCATTTCGCAAAAAGATGTGGCCGAGGCGGCCGGAGATGCCGCCTGGACGATCACCAAAAAGACGCTGAGTGCGGGCGTCTCCGCAGGAGTAGAAGTCATCGAAGTCGACAACGGCGCGATGGTCGTGTCGATTCTGCCCACGCGAGGCATGGGGATCTGGAAGATCGAAGCCAAAGATTTGCGGATTGGCTGGGACTCCCCCGTCCGTCAGCCGGTTCATCCGGCGTTCGTGAATTTGCACAGTCGGAACAAGCTCGGCTGGCTCGACGGTTTCAACGAGTTGATCTGTCGCTGCGGGCTGACATCGAACGGCCCACCGGGAATCGATCCGGATGCCGCCAGTCCGATTGAGTCCGACCTCACGCTCCATGGGCGGATCGCCAATATCCCCGCTCGAACGGTGACCGGTCAGTACGTGAACGAGGGGGGCAAAGCGGAACTGGTGATCCGAGGCATCGTGACGGAAACCACGCTCTTCGGCCAGAACCTGGAGCTGACGGTTGAGTACCGAATCGGGATCGGTTCGAAATCGTTAACAATTACCGACCAGGTCACGAACCGCGCTGCCCGTGATGCCGAGTTGCAGCTTCTGTATCACATCAATATCGGAACGCCGATTCTGGAAGCCGGCAGTCGATGGTATGCCCCGCTGAAGCGACTCTCTCCGCGCGATCCCCGGGCGACCGAGGAAATTCAGAAGTACGCGACGTATTTGGGACCGACAACCGGGTATGCCGAACAGGTCTACTTCTGTGACCCCATCGCCGATGATTCCGGAAAGACACTGGTCGCTCTGACTGATGCCCGCAAGTCGCGGGGCGTTGCTCTGCAGTTTGAGACCGAGACGCTCCCCTGTCTGGCGATCTGGAAGAACACACAGGCGCTGGCCGATGGCTATTGCACGGGGCTTGAACCGGGCACGAATTACCCCAACTTCAAGGCTCAGGAGCGTCGCGAAGGCCGTGTTGTCAAACTGCCTCCGGGGCGCGACTGGAAGACCACGATGAAGCTTTCGATTCTTTCGAATGAAGAAGAGGTCGCCGATCGGCTGGCCCGAATCGAATCTCTTCAGGGGGAGACTCGCCTGGAACTTGATAAGGAACTGGTTCCCGGCATCTCCGGAGATCAGTAGAATCGTTCAGTGATCTGTATATTCGCTGCTCCGAAAACGCAGCTTCAGAGACTGGACGAGGTCCAAGAGTTTTTCATCCATGAATGAGCATCAGCAGGCGGCCTTTACGCTCGCCGAGACTTTGCAGCAAACCGGACAGAAAATCGTTTTCGCAGAAAGCTGCACCTGCGGTCTGCTCGCGTCCACACTTGGGCGTGTCCCGGGAATCTCGCTTTATCTGTGCGGCTCGGCTGTGACGTACCAGAACGAGACCAAGGCTCGATGGCTGGGCGTCGATCGGGACGTGCTTGTCGATCCGGGACCTGTCAGCGAAATCGTGGCTCGTCAGATGGTCGACGGTGTTCTGCGTGAGACGCCCCAGGCGGATCTGGCAGCTTCGGTGACCGGCCACCTGGGGCCGAATGCGGAAGAAGAACTCGACGGCGTGGTCTACATCGGGATTGGGTTGCGTAACGAACCGGTCGTCATTGAGCGAATCGTCCTTCCGAACGAATACCCACACTGCTCAGAAGAGATGCCGCTGCGGATTTGCCGCATTGAAGATCTTGTCTGCATGATCTTCAACATGATTCGCGAGCGACTTTCTCAATAACGTCGGCGGCTCTGTCGATCATTTCAGCAGTGACGTCGCGATGGGTCACGGCACGCATTCGTCCCGGGCCAATATCGTACATGCGAACTCCCTGCTCTCGCAGACGTCCCGCGAATTCCTTTGCCGAGCCCAGTGTCGAATCGACCTGGAAGAAAACGATATTCGTTTCCACATCCGCAAGGTGGATTCGCAGTCCAGGAACCTGATCGATCCGTTCGGCCAGTCGATAAGCGTTACGATGATCTTCAGCTAGCTGGTCGATGTGGTTGTCGAGCGCGTAAATGGCGGCTGCTGCCACAATTCCCGACTGCCTTAACGCTCCGCCGAAGATTTTCCGCGCCCGGCGGGCCATTGCGATCGTTTCCTCATCACCGACCAGAATCGAGCCCATCGGGCAGCCCAGCCCTTTGGAGAAGCAAACGCTGACCGTGTCGAACAGCGTGGCGACGTCAGCCGGCGAGTATCCACGAGCTGTGCAGGCGTTGAAGATACGGGCCCCGTCGAGATGGCATCTCAAGCCGCGGTCGCGTCCCCAGTCGGTCACTCGCTGCAACTGGTCCAGCGGATAGGCACGACCCCCGCCGATATTGGTCGTGTTTTCGAGGCAGAGGACTTTGGTTTGCGGAAAATGTTGCTCACGAGGACGCACTCGACCTTCCAGGTGAGACACATCGAGCATCCCCTGATCGCCGGAGATCAGTTGAATGCTGACTCCGGAGAGGACTGCGGGGGCTCCCGCCTCGTAGTTGGCCAGATGCCCGAACTGCTCGATCAGGATCTCGTCTCCCGACCGGCACTGAGCCCAGAGAGCCGCCTGATTGGACTGCGTTCCCGAACAGCAGAAGACGGCTGCCGGTTTGCCGAACAGCTCGCAGCACATCGCTTCCAGACGATTAACGGTGGGGTCTTCGCCGACCATGTCGTCGCCCACCTCGGCTTCAAACATGGCCTGTCGCATGGCGAGAGATGGCTTCGTGTAGGTATCGCTGCGAAGATCGATGAAGTCAATATCGGTCGAACCACTGGCGGACACGGTCACACCTTTCGGGATGGGCGGAAGCAGAAACCGAGACGAACCGGGGCGGCGTCGGGTTTGTCGGAGGGAGTGTGCAAATTGACGCGGTCGAATTGCTCAAACGCGGGCTTTGGTTAGGATACCATAACGGTCTGCTGGCCGGTTGAGAACTGAAATCAAAACGGCGGAGGATTGACCTCCCCATCACATAAAGGTGTGTTGCTGTGTCTGCCGAGACCCCTGTTCAGATTCCCGTTATTCGCCTGTCTGATCCTGAAGCCGAAACGCTGTTCGAGGAATTGCGGCAGAAGCTCAGCCCACAGGGGAATGTCGTCTCCGCAGCCGGCCGTCAGCGAACCATTGAACTGTTTGGGGAACCGCTCACGCCGCAACAGGTGGTCGAGCGAATCTGTGCCGACGTGCGGGAACAGGGGCTTGAAGCCGTTCTCAACTACACTGCGCGACTCGATCGGAAGGAGATTTCCCCGGCCGAATTTCGCGTTTCCGAGGCCGAACTGGAGCAGGCTCATCAGGCAGCTGATCCGACTTATCTGAAAACCGTGCGGCGGGTCCGCGACAATATTCGTGAATTTCAATCGGCGATTCTCAGCCGGGATGTTCAGATTGTCCGCGAGTTTGATAAAGGGCGGGTTGAGTTGCGACAGCGATATCTGCCGATGAAGCGGGTCGGGATCTGCGTTCCCGGCGGCGCGGCTGCTTATCCGTCAACCTTGTTGATGACAGCTGTTCCGGCCCAGACAGCTGGCGTCGAGGAAATCGCCGTCGTTGCTCCGCCGACCGATTTTGGCAGCTATAACACCGACTTGCTGGCAGCCTGCCATGAACTCGGTGTGAAAGAAGTTTACCGGGCGGGCGGCGCTCAGGCGGTCGCGGCGATGGCGTACGGCGTCGAGGGCTTAAAGCAGGTCGACAAGATTGTCGGGCCGGGCAACCTCTTCGTGGCGCTGGCCAAGCGGCTCGTGTTCGGCGAGGTCGATATCGACAGCATCGCCGGACCAAGCGAAGTGATCGTGCTCGCGGATGAAACCGCAGATCCCCGCTTCGTGGCCAGCGATCTAATCTCGCAGGCCGAACACAGCCCGGGATCGGCCGTGCTCATCACCTGGCATCAGCCGCTAATCGAGCAGGTGCAGCAGGAGCTGGCCCGCCAGCTGGCGACGCTCTCCCGCGGTGATCTGGCCCGGCAGTCGCTGGAAGATTACAGCGCTCTCATTCTGGCCGACTTCGCCGAACAGGCCGCGGTAACAACCGACCGCCTGGCCACGGAGCATCTGCATATTTCAACCGCCGATCCTGAGCAGATGCTGGCACAGGTGCAGAACGCCGGCGCAATCTTCCTGGGGCATTACACCCCGGTCGCGCTGGGGGACTACGTTGCGGGGCCTTCCCACGTGCTGCCAACGGGCGGAACGGCTCGATTCGCCAACGGACTGTGTGCGAACGATTTCCTGAAACGGTCGTCGATCATTTCTTACGATCAGGCCGCTCTGCAGCACGACGCCGATGATGTTCGACTGCTGGCGGACAAGGAAAGCCTGACTGCCCACCGGAACAGCGTCGATATCCGGCTGCAGGATTGAAAAAAGGCCCGGCGCTGGTTTCGCAGCCGGGCCCGTTGGGTCGCTCAATCGAACGCGATTAATTGCGTCCGTGAGACTTTCGATACTGCTCGATTAACTGGTTGGTCGAGCTGTCGTGGCTCAGTTCTTCCGAGTCTGACTGCAGTTCGGGGACGATTCTCTTGGCGAGTACTTTGCCCAGTTCAACGCCCCACTGGTCGAAGGAGTTGATCTCGTAGATGATGCCCTGCACAAAGACGATGTGTTCGTAAAGAGCGATGAGCGTTCCGAGCAGTCGCGGCGTGAGCTTCTCTGCCAGAATCGTATTCGAAGGCCGGTTGCCCGGGAACGTGCGATGCGGCACCAGGTTGGCCTGAGTCCCTTCGCCGGCCACTTCCTCGGACGTCTTGCCGAACGCCAGGGCTTCACTTTGGGCGAAGACGTTGGCCATCAGTTTGTCGTGATGGTCGTTGATCGGGTTGAGCGACCGACAGAAGCCGATAAAGTCGCAGGGAATAAGGTGCGTCCCCTGGTGAATCAGCTGATAGAACGAGTGCTGCCCGTTCGTCCCCGGCTCGCCCCAGTAGATCGGGCTGGTCTCGTAGTTGACCTGCGCGCCAGTCAGCGTGACCGATTTTCCGTTGCTCTCCATCGTCAACTGCTGCAGATAGGCGGGGAATCGCTTCAGATACTGATCGTACGGGAGAACGGCGATTGTTGAAGCGTTGAAGAAGTTTGCATACCAGATCCCAAGCAGAGCCATGATGACCGGCATGTTCTCTTCGAGCGGCGTGTGCCGGAAATGCACGTCCATTTCATGAAACCCGCCGAGCATGTCGCGGAACTGGTCCGGTCCCAGAGCGAGCATGGTCGAAAGTCCGATTGCGGAATCCATCGAATACCGTCCGCCGACCCAGTCCCAGAAGCCGAACATGTTGGCCGTGTCGATGCCGAACTCCTGCACTTTCTCGGCGTTCGTCGAAACGGCCACGAAGTGCTTAGCGACAGCGGAGTCGTCGTTCAGAGACGCCAGCAGCCACTGCCGGGCCGTATGAGCGTTGGTCATCGTCTCCTGCGTTGTAAACGTCTTTGAAGCCACGATGAACAGGGTTTCTTCCGGGTTGAGATCGAACGTCGCTTCGGCGAAATCGGTCGCATCGACGTTGGACACGAAGCGGAAGGTCATGCCGCGATTGCTGTAATGCTTCAGCGCTTCGTAAGCCATGACCGGGCCAAGATCGGAACCGCCGATGCCGATGTTGACGACATTCTTAATCGGCTTGCCGGTGTGACCTTTCCAGTCTCCGCTGTGGATACGGTCGCAGAACCGAGCCATCTTGTCGAGGACTTCGTGCACATCCTGAATGACGTTATGCCCGTCGACTTCGAGGACGGTTCCTCGGGGAGAGCGGAGAGCGGTGTGCAGCACGGCCCGGTCTTCGGTGATGTTGATCCGCCCGCCGGTAAACATGGCTTCCGTGTGAGCCTTGAGATCAGCGGCCCTGGCGAGGCTGAAGAGCAGATGCATCGTTTCAGCGACGATTCGATTCTTCGAATAGTCAAGAAACAGGTCGCAGGCAGAGAGGCTGAACGTCTTCGCTCGATTCGGATCGCCGACGAACAGGTCGCGGAGATGCATCGATTTCATCGCGTTGTAGTGGTCGCCCAAAGCCTTCCATTCGGGGCGTCCAGTCAGTCCTTGGGGATGGGGCGAGGCTGTCATAGCAGGTGTCTTTCTTTCGGCTTGATGCAGTTCACGATGAGCAGCGGAACCGAGCACACACCCCGCTGTCAGAGCCAACTATATCGAATCGCCGACCGGAATTGCGACACTCTCAGCCGAGTTCGTGAAGCCTTCTTGCGGAACCGTGGGACGCCACGTATTAAACCGGTTCGAGTTCTCGAACTGGGGGCGTCTGAGGCGTCGGAGCCGGAGTCGTCGGGACCGGATCCTTGCGGCGGGTAAACAGCGCCGAAAGATCGTCGAAGAAAGAATAGAGCACGGGGATGGCGAGCAGGGTCAGCAGCAGCGACAAAGTCTGTCCGCCGACGGCCAGAACCGCGATTGACCGACGTTCTTCGGCACCGGGGCCGGTCGCGATGAGCAACGGAATTAAGCCGGCGACGAACGAGATCGTTGTCATGAGAATCGGTCGCAGTCGATCGCGGTTGGCCTGCATGATGGCTTCCAGCCGAGGCAGACCCTGCGAGCGAAGGGCATTGGTGTGGTCGATTTGCAGAATGGCCGCTTTCTTCACCACGCCGAAGAGGACGAGAATTCCCAGTGCCGAATAAAGATTCAGAGTCTCTCCACCCCAGTGGAGGCTGAGCAACCCGAACGGGACCGCCAGTGGGAGGGAGAGAAGAATGACCAGCGGATGAACCAGGTTTTCATACTGAGCCGCCAGCACGATGTACATGAAGACGATGGAAAGGATCATGGTCCAGCCGAAGTCTTCAAGGGTGCGTTCAAGTTCGCGCCCTCCCCCGAGGACCATGGTGTCGAATCCGTCTGGAATCCCGATTTCTTCAGCGGCTGCGTTCATGGCGTCGATGCGGTCGCCGAGCGCGTAACCGGTGTCGATGTTCGCTCGCACGGCAACCATCCGTTGCCGGTTCAGTCGGTCAATTCGCGAGGCGGCTTCGCTGAATTCGAAATCGACCACGTTGTCGATACGGGTCAGCGCCCCCTGCCCGTTCGTTGGCAATTCCTCATCACTGGAAACAGCCGCTGGATCCGCTCGAACATAGAGCTGCGAGACAGACTGCACATCATCCCGGTCGATGCCAACGAGGCGAAGCTCGACGTCGTAGGCATCGTCGACTGTCCGGTCCCGGTAGCGGGAAACACGATCATCTCCGCCGACTGCGACGCGGAGGGTGTCGGCGATCTCCAGCACATCGATTCCGAGGGCAGCTGCCCTTTCGCGGTCGATCTGCACGAGCAATTCTGGATTGTCGATCTGCAATGTCGAGTAGACATCGACGATGCCCGGGATTGTTTGCACCTTCGCTTTGAGCTTCTCACTGAAAGCGAGAAGTCGATCCATGTCGGGGCCGGTGATAGAGAAGTCGATATCCACCGGGGCGCCCTGTCGCAGCGAGGTCAGATTGCGGACGGAGATTCGGCTTTCTGGAATCGTCTTGAGGCGAGCGCGAACTTCCGACATCTTGTCCCGTTGCGTGAAGTTCCCGCGGAAGGCAGCTCCGGGATCTCCGGCGAACAATCCGCGGAAGAAACGTCCGAAGGAAAAGGTCCGCTCTTCGCTGTCGACGAGTCGAACGAAGATCTGTGCCCGATTGACTTCGCCGAAGCCGGATGAACCGGCGGTGACGAGAATGGTCTCGATCCCGTCGATCTGCATCAGTTCGTTTTCACTGCGTTCGACCACTTCGTTCATCGACATCAGTGTCGCCCCCTGGGCGGCTTCGAGACGAACTTCGAACTCGGACTCGTCGACGTTCAGCGGAATGTAGTCCTGCTTCACCAGTCCATAAAGTGGGACATTGCTGTAGATCACACCAACGCTGATCAGCAGGACCACCCAGCGATAACGCATCGAATGCCGCAACAGCCAGAGATAGGTCGATTCGATGAAACGATACGGCCCGGAGCGGGAGGCCGCGGGCGAGTCGGGATTTGTCATTCCGGGTTTGAGCAACTTGCTGCACATCATTGGAGTGAGCGAGAAGCTGACCAGCATCGAAATCAGAATCGCGACCGTTGCGGTGAGGCCGAACTGATAGAGCAAACGACCGGTAACACTGGAGAGAAATGAAACGGGCAGAAAGACAATGACCAGGGAAATGGTTGTCGCAAGCACAGCCAGGCCGATCTCTTTCGTTCCGATGATCGCCGCCTGGCGGGCATCCATCCCCTTCTCTTCAATACAGTGAAAGACATTTTCCAGAACGACAATCGCATCGTCGATCACCACCCCGACCATGAGCACCAGCGCG
Source organism: Planctomycetaceae bacterium (assembly GCA_017795105.1). GTDB lineage: Bacteria > Planctomycetota > Planctomycetia > Planctomycetales > Planctomycetaceae > Rubinisphaera. Next base: position 249,697 of record CP051247.1, on the reverse strand, counting down.
AGCATCGTCACATTGTTCAGCGTGAAGCCGAACCACTTCATAAACGCGAAGGAGGCGATGATCGAAGCCGGAATCGCGACCGACGCAATGATGGTCGAACGCCACGACCGCATGAAGATGAGCACGGTGATACAGGCGAGAATACTGCCCGAAATGAGGTGCTGTTCGATTTCGTGCAGAGCCGCCTTGATGTAACGGGACTGATCCTGAATCACGCTGACGCGGACATCATCCGGGAGAAGTGCCTGACAACGCGGCAACATCTTCTGGATACCTTCGATGACAGCAACCGTGTTCTCTCCGGACTGACGCTGAATTTGCAGTACGACCGCGGGTTCTTCGTTCAGGCGAGCCACCGTGCGGACTTCTTTGGTGCCATCGACAACGGTGCCGAGATCGCTGAGACGGATTGGAGTCCCATTGACCGTGTCGACGACCAGATCGGGAAAGTCACCGGATTCAGCAACGCGGCCCATCGTTCGCAGCGCTCGTTCTTTGTGTCCCTGATCGAGTCGTCCGCCGGGGACTTCGGTATTCTGGCGGACGAGAGCATCGCGAACCTGAAGGATCGACAGGTTATAGGCGGCCAGTCGGTCGGCTTCGACACTGACCTGAACGGCCCGGTCTGCGGCTCCGGCGATAATGACTTCGCCGACCCCCTGCGAAGACTCGATCACGTTTTTCACGTACCGGTCGGCGAACAGAAACAGTTCCCGGGAAGTTCGTGGCCCGGAGACCGCCAGCGTCATGATAGGCGATGATTCGAGATCTCGTTTCTGGACGACGGGAGGCTCGATATTGGGAGGGAGCAGGTTGAGGACGCCGGAGACGGCATCGCGGACGTCTTGAGTCGCGGCGTCGACATCGCGATCCAGTGAGAAGGTGATGATCACGAAGGAGCGGCCATCGCGCGAGATCGACCGCAGTTCGTCGATGCCGGCGACCGTGGCGACGGCGTCTTCGATTACGGAGCTGACTTCCGACTCGACCTCCTGCGAAGCCGCCCCGGGGTAATTGGTCCTCACATAGATCGAGGGCATATCCATGTTGGGAAAACGGTCGACGCCCAGTTGAGGAAATGCCACGAGTCCTGCCACAACCAGCGCCAGGATCAGCATCAGGGCGAAGACAGGCCGCTTCACGCAGACTTCAGCTAGCCAGTACACGGTAATGTCCTTCAGGTGTAAGAGTCAGCCCGCGCAGGGATGCGGAATCGAACGCCGGAGGGAATCCGCAGGACTCGAATCTGCAGTTCAGGAGGAAGGGGTGGGACTCTCCTCGGAGGTATCGTCGGCAGAGGCAAGCACACCTGCTCGCCCCTGAGTGGCTTCGTTAAGAATGACTTCGCCGGGGTCCAGGCCGCTGACAACGCGAACGAATCCGTCGCGTCGATCGCCGAGCAGGACTTCCTGTTCCTGGACCTGTCCTTCGACGACCTTCCAGACCTTCTGAATGCCAGCGAATTGAACGACCGCGGTTTCCGGGATCGCGATGGCCTCATCTTCAGTGTCGACCGTCAATTGCGCTTCGGCAAACAGACCCGCGCGGAGAACTCGGTCGCCGTTCTCGACAATCGCTTCGAACGTCAGAGCTCTGCTCGCCTGATCGAGCAACGGACTGATCCGGCTGACGACCGTCGATTCCGGATCCGTGATTGACTCGATCTGAAGTTCGACGGGTTGTCCGATCTGGACCATCTGAGAGAGGCGTTCGGGGACGGATCCTCGATAGCGAAGTTTGTCGACGCGAACGAGAACCAGTAGCGGATCGCCGACTTTCACGTAGCTTCCCGGAGCCACGAGTCGCCTTTGGACGACTGCTGTAAAGGGAGCTTTGAGGACTGTGTTGGCCAGATCTTCCCGAGCCAGGTCAAGCGTCGACTGCTGCACGCTGATGAACGCGATCTTCTCGCGAACGCTGTTCAATGCCGAATCATAGCGAGCGGCTGCAACGCGCTCGGCGGAAGCGATCTGATCAAATTCCGCCCGAGTCAGTGCGTTTTGTTCCAGCAGATCCTTGGCTCGTCGGAAATTCGCTGTCGCTTCGTCCCATAAGGCCCGCTGTTCCTTGACGGGGGGCGCATTGAGCGGGTTGAGCTGATCCAGTGATTTCTCGGGCGTCAAACCGACTGCAGAGCGAGCCTGTCGCAACTGGGCTTCGGCCTGTTCCACACGGAGCTTGAAGTCATCCTGGTAAACGGTGACAAGGTCGGCACCAGCCTCGACGATATCTCCGAGATCGGCATGAACTTCGACGACTCGCCCCTCGACCTTCAGACCGAGTGTCGCTTCTTCATCGGGATACAGACTTCCCTGACTGCGAATGATGCGTGGCCAGTTGACCTGTTCGACGACGAACGTCTCGGCTTTGATCACCGGAGGTGGCGCCTTCTGCGCAGACTCCTCTGGAGTAGACTGTCCGCATCCGGCGAACGTCGCACAGGTCAGTAAAATTGCCAACAGGTGGCAGGCAGGTCGTCCGCAGGAGCGGAGGCGGGGGAAGGTCGGTCGCATGCAAATCAGAATAGCTCTGGCGACCAGAGATGTCTATTGTTTGAACAGCTATTTTTCAAGCTTTAGTTTACTGTCCGATTATCTGATGTTCGACCATCGGTAGATATGCTGAGAGGCCATGCCCGTTGCGTTTCGAGCATGACCTCGGCATCAGTGCCACGTTTCGTCAACCTCGCATCCCGTTCAGCTTGTGACTGCTTCGCGATAGGTTGGGAAGTCGGTGTAGCCGGCGGCTCCGGTCGGGGAATACCAGACGGACACATCGGCAGTTTCCGCCAGCGGCCATTCGTTCCGGAACCGTTCGACCAGATCGGGATTGCTGATGAACGGGCGACCGAACGCGATCAGGTCGGCTTCACCGGCTTCCAAACGCTCGTTGGCTTCTTCCTGGGAATACCCGCAGTTGCCAATCAATGCTCCGTTGAAGACTCGACGGAACTCCGACAGTTCCATTGGTTTCCCAAGTTCATGGAAGCCAAAGGCGAGACCGTCGAGAACGTGAAGATATGCGAGACCGTAACGATCGAGCTGTTGTGCAGCATGTGTGAACTGCTCGCGGTAATCAGGCGATCCCATATCGTTGAAGACTCCGTTGGGCGAGAGGCGGACGCCGACCTGATCGGCGGGCCAGACACTCGTCACGGCGTGCACCACTTCACCGAGCAGGCGATACCGGTTCTCGACGCTACCGCCGTAACGGTCGGTGCGCTGATTGGTCTTCGACTGCAGAAACTGATCGATGAGATAGCCGTTGGCGGCATGGATCTCGACGCCATCGAAGCCGGCGTCCCGAGCCCGTTCAGCGGCGCGACGGTAGTCTTCGACGATGCCGGGGATTTCACTTGTCTCCAATGCTCGTGGCACTTCGTGCGGCTGCTTCCCGACTGGCGTATGAATACCATCTTCTTCAATCTTGATTGCCGACGGCGCGACTGCAAGTTCTCCATTATGAAAGCTGCTGTGCGAAGCCCGCCCCATATGCCAGAGCTGGAGAAAGATTCGTCCGCCGTTCTTGTGGACCGCGGTCGTGATCGTCTTCCAGGCCTTCGTCATTTCATCGGTGTAGATGCCGGGCGATTCGTTCCACCCGTTCGCCTGTTCGGAGATCGTGGTCGCTTCCGAGATGATCAAGCCGGCGGAACTTCGCTGGGCATAGTATTCGGCCATTGTTTCGTTCGGAATGCGTTCCTTGCCGGCTCGGCCTCGCGTCAGAGGAGCCATGACAATTCGATTCGGTAACGTCGTCTGACCGAGTTCGAAAGGCGTGAAGAGCTGTGACGTCGACATAGTATTTCTCCGTGGGGACTGTCGTTAGAACGGAAAGTGAGATTGGGTCGAGTGTGGTTTCAGTACGATGTTTACGCCAAATCGAAGAGCATGATCTCAGCATCTTCGGTAGCGGTGATTGCCAGTTTCGTCTGGTCGCTGATGGCCGCTCCGTCGGAAGTCGAAAGTGGCGTCTCGTTCAGCGAAACGGCACCGCGGAGAACCTGCAGCCAGGCATGACGACCTGCTTCGAGCTCATGTGTGACCGTCGCTCCCGAACGGGGCCGAGAGAGATAGACCTTCGCATCGGTTGCGATCCGGAGTGCTCCATCGCGGGCATCGGGGGAAGCAACCAGCCGCAGTTGATCCTGCACCTCTTCATCGGGATACAGTTTCTGTTCATAACTTGGCTCGATGTTCTTTTCTTTGGGAAAGAGCCAGATCTGATACAGGTGAACCGGATCGGTGTCCGAGGGGTTGAATTCGCTGTGAGTGATTCCCGTTCCCGCGCTCATCCGCTGAAACTCGCCAGCGCGAAGCACCTCTCCGTTGCCCATGGAGTCACGATGTTCCAGAGCGCCTTCGAGGACGTAGGTCACAATTTCCATGTTGTCGTGGGGATGCGTACCAAAGCCCTTCCCCGGCTGGACCCGATCTTCATTCATGACTCGGAGTGAGCGGAAATGAATGTGCCTGGGGTCCTGATAGGATGAGAACGAAAAAGTATGCCGGGCATCGAGCCAGCCATGATCGACATGGCCCCGGTCGTTGGCTTTGCGGACAGTAATCATTAGAAACTCCTTGAACAGGAATCGATTGATCAGCGAGCGAGGTATCCGCCGTCCACAGGAAGCGAGATGCCCGTGGTGAACGAAGCGGAGTCGGAAGCGAGATACAGAACGGCATCGGCCACTTCCTCAGGGCGGCCGATTCGGCCGACCGGATGCAGGGCTTTCATTTCTTCGCGACCATTGTGTCCGGCGAAGCGGTCGATCATGTCGGTGCCAATCACGGCGGGTGCCACGGCGTTTACTCGAATCCCCTGCTCCGCGTACTCAAGCGCCGTCGTTTTCGTCACTCCTTCGACAGCGTGTTTGCTGGCGTTGTAGATCGCTGACCCCGGCATGGCAATATGCCCCAAAATACTCGAGGTGTTGATGATGGCTCCCCCGCCAGACTTCAACATGGCCGGGATCTCGTATTTCTGGCAAAGCAGAACACCAAGGACATTGATGCCAAAGACCCGCTCGTAATCCTCGACGGTGACTTCGTCTACGGGGCCGGCATGTTCGACTCCAGCGTTGTTGAAAGCGACGTCGAGCCGCCCATACTCAGCCACCGTTTGTTCAACGAGACTTCTGACATCGCCCTCCCTGGCGACATCAGTCTGTATGAATTTCGCGGTCCCGCCGGCGGCCTGGATCTCTTCGACCGCTTCGCGTCCTTCTTTCTCTCGGCGTCCGGCGAGAACGACACTCGCTCCTTCGGCCGCAAATCGGCGGGCAGTCTCGCGTCCGATTCCGGAAGTCGCTCCGGTGACGATCACCACTTTATTCTCAAACCGCATTGTACTCTCCTGAAACAATGAATGTGAATTGTTGATATAGCGACTAAATGGGCAAAAAAGAGAGAGCCTTACGACTCTTTCAATCCCGCCCGTGCTTTGTCGAGCAGTCGCGTGATCTCAGTCAGTTCGGTCTTGGAGAGATGCCCAAGGGCTTCCCGGTGCATATCCATGACCGGATCGTCCATCTCCGCCAGAAGGGTTAACGCTTTGTCGGTCAGCGCAATGTAAATCACTCGCCGGTCCTTGTCGCAGCGTTTCCGCTCGACCAGTCCCTGCTTTTCGAGTCGATCGATTAAACCGGTGATGGCCGGCACGACCTGAATCATGCGAGAGGCAATTTCCAGACAGGGGAGCGGCTCCCCTTCCCCTCGCAGGATTCTCAGGACGTTGTATTGAGAGGCTGTCAGACCGTACTCACGGAACAGGCGTCCGAACCGGTTCTGGATCAAATCGCTGGTCCGCATGATCCCCAGGACAGCTTCCTGTTCACGTGATTTGAAAGGATGCCTTTTCTTCAGTTCGTGTTGTAGTCCCTTCGGGTTCATAGTCGGTCTGCTACCTCAAAATACTTAAGCCTCACTTAGTTTACGTGTAAACTAAATGGCTGTCAATCGTTTTTGGTCGGGAATCGGGAATTTTCACTCTGGGACTTCGAGAGAATGCGAACATCATAAAAGAAACGTTAAGGAAATGCATGTACCGGCCTGCCGGAAAACTGCTGTTTCCGGTCGGAATTCTGCTCCGCGGACTGTTCGCAACTGGTTGCCCAGAAAGGATATCCCGTCATGCCCGCCCTGCTCTGCCGTTTCGCGGTGTCCGTTCTGTTGTTAACTGTCGGTCTTCACAGTCTCCCACGATTGCTGGCCCAGGAGGCTGCTCCGCTTGCGACCCCTGCTCCGACCGAAGAGACGCCCGAAGAACAGGAGTTGCCCGAGAGTGTGACCGTCGACAGCTCGGAAACGGCGTCCGACGAAGCCATTTCCGAGCGGCTGCTGCAGATTCTCGAAGCGACGGGTTGGTTTACCGACGTCGATGTGACCGTCGAAGACGGCGTCGTGTTCGTCGAAGGGCTGGCCGAATCGGAAGAGCGTCGAGAGTGGGTGACTCAGCTGGCCCGCCGAACCGAAGATGTGGTCGCGGTTGTCAACCGGATGGAGCTGGAAGCCCATCCGATCTGGGATCTCTCACCGGCTCGAGCGGAGCTTTACGAGATGGCGCGGACGGCGATCATCAATCTTCCGCTGGTTTTAGTAGCTCTCGTTCTTCTGTTAATGACCGTGTTCGCCGTCCGGTTCGCTTACCGCTTCTCCCGCCCGCGATACGAGCAACATTTCAAGAGTCGATTGTTAAGCGATGTGGCGGCACGGGCCACGGCGGGACTGATTCTCGTGATCGGCATCTACTTCGTTCTCAGAATCTCCGGTCTGACGCGTCTGGCGGCCACGATTCTCGGCGGGACCGGGCTGGTCGGGATTATCTTCGGCTTCGCGTTTCGGGATATTGCCGAGAACTTTCTGGCGAGCATTCTGATCAGCCTGCAGCGTCCATTCCGCATCGACGATCTGATCGAAGTCGATAACGTGACCGGTTTCGTACGTAACGTGACCACGAGGGGAACGGTCTTGCAGACGTTCAGCGGCAACCACGTGCACATTTCCAACTCGACGATCTACAAAAGCCGACTGACAAACTACACCTCGAATCCCAAGACTCGCGACGAGTTCGTAATCGGCATCGGGTACGACGATCCGATCGTTAAGGCTCAGGAGGCGATTCTTGCTCAGTTGAAACGCCATCCCGCGGTACAGGACGATCCCGCTCCTCTGGTGCTCGTCGACAATCTGGCGCCATCGACGGTCAATCTGCGGATCTACGTCTGGATCGACACCCGCGAGTTGAGTTTGCTCAAGGTCCGTTCGGCACTTCTGCGGCAGATCGTGGCCGAATTGACCGAAGCTGGAATCAGCATGCCGGATGAAGCTCGCGAGGTCATTTTCCCCCGCGGGATCGATATGCGGCTGCATCGACACGAACCTGATCAGGCGACTCCTGCTCTCGCAGCCGCAGAATCGACGAAACAGCGTCACGCCGAGGACGACGTCGATGTCTCGGTCGCGGAAGATGATCTCTCCCAGGAAAAGTCGGATCTGGACCGGCAGCATGCTGAAGCCGATCAGCCGGAAGGGGGAGCTACGCTGATCTGACCAGTGGACTGTCACCGACCACTCCGGTCGGGAAATGGTTGAAAGTCGCTCAGTTCGGGGTCATTTCTCGGGGATCTACAACTCCCAGGGCCGAAAACCCGCTTGGCATGCCATTTGCCATTTCTCTGGATACGAAGTTCGTACATACCCCTATCCAGGAGATGAAAGATGATGACGCGACAAGAACTCGAAGGACACTGGAACGAGATTCGAGGTCGTCTGCGCGAGCGGTGGGGTCAGCTCACCGACGATGAACTGAACGAAGCTTACGGTGATGCCGAACAACTTGTTGGCGTGATCCAGCAGAAGACCGGTCAGTCTCGCAGTGAGATTGAGAACTTCATTGAAGAATCGGTTGCTGAGAGCTCCAGCCAGTATGAGCAGACGAAGCGAAAGGCTTCGAAGCTCGCAGGTCAGGTTCAGGATCGGGCACGCGAGTACGCCAATCAGGCGAGTGAAAGCTTCAATCAGCAGTACGAGCAGGCTTCGCACGCGATGCAGGACGGCTACCAGCAGATGGAAGACACCGTTCGTCAGCGGCCGTTTGAATCGGTGCTGACCACGTTCGGCGTCGGTCTGGTCGCCGGTGTTATCGTTGGACTTACCTGCGGCCGCCGCTCGTAAGAGCTGACCGCGATCTCACAAGTCTTCTCAATACGAGAAAAAGGATAAATCCATGACTGCCGCACATAAGAATCGACTGCAGCAGACGACCGGGCAAATCGAAGAGCAGTTTCACGGCGCGATTCAGAACGTCGATGAAGCGATCACGAAGAACCCGATGACCGCGACCCTGGCCACGTTCACGCTGGGCATTATCAGTGGCGTGGTTATTGGGGCCGCGATGTCCGGCGGCCGCAGCCACCGAAGTCGATATGACCAGTTTTCGGATCAGATCGATCACTTGTCTGAATCATTGCATGCTGCCGTCCCCGATGCAGTCAGCAAGTATTTCGCCAAGTCACGACGATAAGTCGGGTCGACTGGTCCAGCGATCTGAGGGGCCGGGCAATCGTTCACCACGGCGAAATCGTTTTCAAAACGAGGGGCAGCAATGTCGAGTACGCAAACACAATCCGCAGATGCGATACGAGCACAGATGGCGATGGCGAGAAATCGTCTGCAGCCTGAAGTGAACCGCATCGTTGAAGACGCTCAAACCCTGATGGACTGGAAGTACTATCTCCAGAATTACCCCTGGGGGATGATGGCCGCTGCGTGCATTGCCGGTTACGTGCTTGTTCCTCAGAAGCGTGAAGTCATCCGTCCGGATGAAAAAACATTGCGGAAAATGGCCCGCCATGAACGGCTCGTTGTGGCTCCGCAGGAAGAGTCGAGTTCCAACGGTCCGATCAAGTCCGCTCTTCTCTTTGGAGTGAGTGCGCTGATGCGGGCGGGAGTCGTTTACGCTGGTCAGCAACTGGCCAAGGTTTTCGAGAACAACCCTCAAGACTCGGCATCCTCAACCCCTGAACCGAGAAGGGAAGTTCGATCATGATTAGTTCGAAATCGTCCTCTCGCAGTCGATCTCCCTGGGGATCGGGTTTCTCATACGATCCCGCAGGGATCGCCGAAACCGACGGTGCTTCCAACAACTGGGAGCAACGGCTGCGAGACATAGTACTTTCTTATCCTTATGTCGCTCTGGGAGCCGCCGCTGGTTTGGGAGCGCTGATTGGATGTCTGGTTAAACGAAGATGAATACACAACATCACCGTTCCAATACAGACCCCGGCGGCCGTCTTCAGCGAAACATGTCGTGGTTGATTCACGACGTGATTGAGCTCGTGGAACTTCAGCTCCGTCTGGTCGGGGTCGACGTTTCCGAGGGAGCCAAGGAATCGCGGGTACCGGTCATCTTGATCATCGGCGGGGCCTGTCTGTTTCTCGGAACCGCGCCGGTCCTCTTGGCGGGCCTGGCTCTGTTTCTCGCCAGTGCGACCGAGTGGAGCATCGCGGCAAGTCTTTGCGTCGTTGCCCTGCTCGGCATTGTCATTGCGGCGGTCATGGCTTTCGTCGGATATCGTTCCACCCGGAAAGCTCTCGGGCTTCTGCATCGCTCTCGCGATGAACTGGCCGCGAATCTGCAGTGGATTAAGAGATCATTGGTTTCCGACGGGTCTGTCACTCGAAGCAAAACCGCGGAGTCTGTGTCCCGTTTTCAATATGAAAGGTCGTCTCGATGAGTACCAAGGTAAGCACTTCCCAGCAGGGGAATTTTTCGACCGGTTCGGGCTCGAACCAGTCGCAGGGCTTGAAGCCTGCAGATGATATTGTGAATTACCTCAAAGCTTATGCCCGGGAGAAACCGGAGGCAGCCGCCCTGTGGTGCTTCGGTATTGGATTCTTCGTCGGATGGAAAATTAAACCCTGGTAGGCCCGTTCTCAACCGTTATCAGAAAGCTTTCGATGGATCAGTACGACGAAGTCGTGCCCAGTTCAACGTGGGAACCCGTCGAGGGCGCTCTGATTAAGAGCCTGCCACCACAACGTGAAGCCGGTGCGGCCGATGACAATTCGGTCGTCCCGGCTTATGTCGTGCGCCTTCCCCCGGCCGTGACGGCATGTCTGTTTCTGGTCACGACAATTCTCGTGCTCGGGACGCTTTCTTATACCCAGGCGGTTTCGTTGCCGTTAGTGCTCGCGATGGTCCTCTATCTCGTGCTTCGTCCGGCCATGCTGAAGCTTCGGCAGTGGGGGATCCCGGCTGCCTTTAGTGCCGCTTTTTGCCTGGTCATTCCTTCCGCGATGGTCGTTCTGGTGATTTTCCATCTCGCCACGCCGGTGCGCGAGTTCGTGGCCGATCTTCCTCAGAACATGGTGGTCATTCAGCAAAAGATGCAGGGAGTAACCGAGCAGATCGAGAATGTCGAGACGGCCTCGAAGAAGCTCGAAGATCTGGGAGAAGACGAGGAGGACGTCGAAGAGGAACCTGTTCCGGTCGAGATTCAGCAGCCGCGGTTCGCGCCGGGACTGGCCGTTCTCAGCAGTACCAGCGGCCTGGCCGCCGGGTTGATCATCTGCTTCGGAACGTTGTTCTTCCTCTTAACCCACGGCGACCTCATCATCCGCAATGCGTTGCTGGGGATTCCTTCACAGCGGACGCGGGATCGGTTCGCGCGAATTATCGACGATCTTCAGCACGGGATTTCCGGATATCTCTGGTCCGTGACCGTGATCAACTTCTTTCTCGGCGTGACCACGGGAACGGCAATGTGGCTGATGGGAATGCCCGAAGCCCTGCTCATCGGAGTGATGGCGGCCTTCTTCAACTACATCCCGTTCCTGGGGGCTTGGGCGGGAACGGCCATTGTTGGTGTTGTGGCCATCATCACGTTCGATTCCCTGGGCTACGCCCTGCTGATCCCCATCACTTACTTTATGCTGACATCGCTCGAAGGACAGTTCATCACGCCCTACGTCCTCGGTCGAACAATGAGCCTGAACCCTTTGATCGTCTTTCTGTTCATCGCGATCTGGGGCTGGATTTGGGGAATCGGCGGCGTCTTTCTGGCGGTCCCCCTTCTGGCGATTCTCAACATCGTCGCCGAATATGTCCCGGTGCTTCGTTATATGGAACGAGCAATTCGCACCGACTGACGCACGGCGTCGATGCCGATCGGTCGCTCCCGTTTACTCGGCTTTGGGGATCCGATTCAGCGTGTAGTACGCTTCCGGATGCAACAGCGGAAGATTCTGCTTGGACCGAACGCCAGGGAGCGTCAGTTCGTGGATGTGTCCCTTCTGCAATCCATCCACCCTCAATGTGACACGAAGCCCGTCGTCTGAGACCTCAGCCGATTCAATGACTGGTTTCGTATGGTCCACTTCCGGGCTGCCGTACGAAGCCTGATAGATGTAGGTGTAAGTGATCATCTCGTAGCTGGAGGGATCGGCGGCCGCCTTTTTGTCGACAGGTTCGGTAAAGACAAGTTCGAACCCGGTCGGTTTCGCCTTCATTTCGAGAATCTCGAACGGAACCTCGCCCGTCCAGTCGAGGCGTTCGACCGCGAAAGGAGCCGTTCCGCGAGAACCCCAGCCACGATTGGTCCCGCCGACCATCATGGAGCCATTTGGCGTCATTTCGATCGGCACATTGCCGGAGCCGAAGCCGGAGCGAAAGTTAAAGCAGGCTCCCTGCAGGTGTCCGTCAACCTCTTCCAGACTGCATCGCATCACCGTGCTGAGTGTCTGATCGGCGACGAAAATCTGTCCGGTGAACGGGCCGAACTTACCGCCGCTGGTGTCACAAGTGATTCCGCTGGCGGACTGGCCCATTTTCTTGTACGGGAAAAGAATCACCGGAGGCTCATACTCTGGAATCTTCTCGGCCTCTGTCATGAATCGGCTTCCCGATTCCGGCTCTCGTGGAGCGGTTCCCATTTCTTCTTCGGCCAGTTCGTACCACCTGTTCCCGCCCGGATGCCCCATGAACTTTCCGGGGATCAGATGCTTCAACGAACACGTCCCGTTCCACGGGCCCTGGTTGTCGGTGTAGAACATGTTGCCGGCCGCGTCGGTGGCGACGCCTCCGGGAGAGCGGATGCCGCTGCAGGTGGGGACGAGTTCTCCGTCCGGAGTAATTCGGACGCACCAGCCGCGATATTCGACGTTACTTCCAAACGATCCGGTTAGACAGAGCGTGACCCAGATGTTTCCGTCGGCGTCGAACTTCGAGGCGAAGGCGTATTCGTGATAGTCGCCGCTGATGCCCCAGTCATCATTGACGGTCTCGAACACATCGGCTCGTCCATCGCCGTCCTGATCCTTCATCCGCGTCAGTTCGCATCGTTGCGTCGCATAGAGCCAGCCATCTTTCTCGGCCAGTCCGAGCACTTCATGCAGTCCGTGAGCGTAGCGTTTGAACTGATCGGGTTTCACTTCGCCAGCAAACGGATCACTGACCATCCAGATTTCGCCGCGGCGTGAGGCGATGGCCAGTTTGCCCTCCGGCATCAACTGAAATGCCCCAGGCTCGAGCACGACTCCGTCTGGAACTTCGAAGCGAGTAATCTTGTAGTAGTCGGACTCTGTCGGAGCCTTGGCCTCCTCGGCAAAGAGTGCGTGCGAAAGTGAGGCCGACAACAGGACCGTTGTGAAGAGTAATCGGATCATGGGGGTGACTTTCAGGGATCGAGTAATCCAGAGTGAGTGACGAATTACCATTCGATCGTCTGGGTGATCTTTTGCTTGTCTGAGCTGGTGGGAAGAACGAGGATCAACTCCTGTTGTCCCTCATTGTCGCGGACGAAGACATCGGCACCTTCGCCGGCATCGAGTTTGACTCGGTAGTTGCTGTCAGGCGAGTACCAGACACGGTAAGCCCCGGTGCCGATCGCTTCGATCTTCTGGCCGCGGCCGGCTCGGAAGTAAAGATCGCCCTGCTCTTTCCCTGTGGAATGAACAGTCAGGGTCCGACGGAGATCCGGTTCCCGATCCTTGTGTCCGAGCGGTTCGATTGCATCTTCAACCAGCAAGTCGCCCAGCCGATAGCGGAATCGCGGTTGTCTCTTGTCGTTCAATTCGTACCCGAGGAAATCGGGGTCTCTGGTATTGGCCTCCGGCCAGGCTGCATCGCGACTCTTCAGCAGTGCCAGCGGGGTCGTGGATTCGAGCCGAATCACATGGTCGCCAAGCGGCCGCTGCTTGCCGCGTCCACGTCCACGCCAGTGCATGCCGGCATCCATGAAGGGGCCATGCCAGATCAGACGCAGCGACATATCACTGGCATCAAAGGCGATGTTGGCCTTCTCCGGATATCCAACCGCAATCCCGCGAGGGCTGACATGTTCGAAGAAGTTGCGGAAGATGACCGGCTCCTCTTCGGCGACGAGTTCAATCGGGTCTGGCAAAAGGCCGTAAGGCACAGCCGCGGAGCCGCCATCTTTCAGGTAGTGCCACATCGCGGCAATCTGCTGGCCGGGATCACCCTCGTAAATCTTACGATCCGCACTCACGCCTTCCGGGAAGACGTTGGGCATGCGGGTGCCAGGGCGGTAGCGGATCGGATCCTGGAGATATCGATAGAACCAGTCTTCGCGGAGACGACGCGTCATCGTGAGCAGATCAATCGCCTGGATCCCGGTCGCTTCGATATCTCCAAAGGTATGACACTTGATGCAAGACAGAGAGTTGCCGCCGACCAGTTCGCGGCCCGTCGCCTTAGCCCGGTGCAGCGATTCTTCCAGTTCGGGAATGCGGGCAGACGTTTGCTGATCGAGTTTGACAAAGGCTGAGGTCAGTTCGGTGACTTCTCCGCCGAACTTCGGCATTCGTGTCTTCATGTAAGGGCGATCTTTAGCACCGTTGCTGAGGACATGCTTCAGCCAGGATTCGCTTAGCTTATCGGCAACGCCGTCGAGTGGAGGTGGCACGCGTCCCTCGTCGCCCATTTCCGGAATGGTCGAGACGAAGAGCGGATTCCGGCTCTGTTCCGGACCGCCAAGCTCATTCCGTGCATGACAGGCGTAGCAATTGAAGCGAACCATCGAAGCATGCAGTCTTGCTGCGTCGCCGCTTTCACTCTTGTCCACGTCGGTGGACAGGGCGGCGCGAAGTGCTGTCCGTTGTTTGTCACTGAGGTTGTAGTCCGGGACGTGAGGAGTCGACTCGGGAGCGAGGCAGGAGGTGTCCTGCTGAACGGAAGCCGCTGTGAGTGCCGGTGTTTTGAGCGTCGAAGCGACTCTCTGGTCTTCCAGTTTCATCTCGTGGCACGAAGCACAACCGATCGATGCGAAGAGCCGCTTTCCTTCTTCGACCTGATCGGGATCAAAGACAAAACGGTCCTCGTCCGCGGTCTCCTCCTCGGGTTCGGGGGAGTCGGTGAGTGAGACCAGAGCCGAGATGTCGCCACGAACGATTCCGGGACCTTCGATCATCAATTCAAGCGACTCGAAGCCGGAGCCCTCGAAGTACTCGACCAGAATCGGATGCCGTCCCGGTTCGAGTTTCATCGAAGCAGAACGAACAGAGTGGGCGTGAATTCCATCGTGGGTGATGAGCGTACGATCGTTGATCGTGAGTCGACTTCCATCGTCGGAGCCGAGGAAGAAGTGGTACTCGCCGGCTTTCTCGATATTCAGAAAACCACTGAAGTGAATCGCGAACTGGTCCTTCTTGCCGGCCAGGGATAAGTCGAGTCCCACGGTGACGCCGCTCCCGGTCGGGGAATCGACTGGGATATCGGAAAGCTGGCTGTATCGCCCGGCGTAGAGCTTGTAGTTCCAGTGAGGACGCGAAAGATTGGGATCGCGGTCTCGCAGAAGGTACTCCGCGAGTTCAATTGGCTCATTCTCTTCCAGCTTGAAGTTGGGCATCCTTCCCGAGGGGCGAACGGCGTGCGGATCTTTGAGGAACTCGGCGAGTGAACGAACGGAATACTTGCGTTCCAGTCCGAGCAGCGGAACGGTTGTGCCTGTCGGCGTCGTCACATCGCCGGCCTGCGGGGCGTGACAGGCGACACAGCCGATCTCGCGAAACAGCTTCGCTCCTTTGTTCGCATTCTTGATGTCAGGTGGTTGATGCAGTGGGCTTCCGGTCGAGGCGAGGAAGTGAACAATCGACTCGACAGACTTTGCTCGTTGCTCGGCCGACTGTCCAGCAAAGAGGTCCGGCATTGTAGTGCCCGGTTTGACTTCATGCGGAGCGGAAAGGAAGTCGAGCAGATATTGCGGCTGAATTCTCTGCCCCACCGTGGAAAGGCGAGGCGCGGCTTTTGTCGAGACGACGTTCTGCAAGTCGCTTTCGAGTTTATGGCAGGAAGCACAATTCAGTTCGCCCAACAGCAAACGCCCGCCAGCGGCCAGGTCTGCCGAGGGGCCGGTATGAAAACGTTCGAAACCGGGGACAATCGGACGGGCGGCGAGTTTTGAGAAATCACGGGGGATTGCCCAGATGTTGCGGTACCGGACCGGATTGCCATGATTCTGGAGGAACAGCGGTCCCGGTTCGGCGGACTCCTTGTTCGGCGCCCCCGGAGAGGGGCCAGGCAGCTCGACATCGTTATGGATGACAACGCCATTGTGGCGAACAGTGACGCGGGCATTGCTCGTCTTCTGGCCGTCCTCATCGTATCGGGCGGCCATGAAGTCGATGTCGTAGTTCTGCCAGCTGAGCGGTGGCAGGCACATGTTCACATCCGGATCCTTGAGCGAGTACAGCCCCCCGCATTCATTGTTCTTTCCTTCGAGACCGAAGGAATCGAGAACCTGGACTTCGTATCGCCCCTGAAGATAGACACCACTGTTTGCCCTGCCCTGGCCGCGTGCTTCCGGCATATATGGCAGCAGAAACTCAAGATGCAGCGTGAAGTCTTCGAAGGCGGTCTTGCCGGAAGCCCCTTCCTGGAGCAGGCCGGCGTCGGTCATGCGAGCCGATTCCTTCCAGTTTTTCTGCAGAGTCTCGGCCTGGCCATTGAACAGGATGGTGGCGTTCTCTGGCGGGGCCTTGGTCAGCGTCGGGCTCTGCCGATCGACTTTCTCGTAGCCGTCGACCAGATCCAGGACATCGTCGGAATTCGCTTCGAGCCGTGTCGGAGCCGAACGGTCCCAACCGGCTCCGGGGAGACCGCCCGGGTAGATGACGCATTCAAATTCGCCATCGCCAAGGGCGATCACCTGCACACCCCGACCTTCGGTCGCATACTCGCCCTGCGTTTTAAAGTCAGGCTGCGAGGCGGCTTCCTCGGGTGAGGTGATCACCGGACCAGCGGCTGGAGCGGCTTCCAAAGGCTGCCCTGCGATCAGAAACACGTTGCAGAGCAGGAGGAACGCGAGGATGCGACCGAAGAAAAAGCGAGAACTCATCATGAAGCGACTCAAAGAGGCGGGAGGAAATCGTATTGAGGACAAATCTACCGTGACTTGTGCGAACGGTAGCAGGATCAGGAAAGCGAGACAACAGAATCGATCAGATCTGACTGATGGATGTTGGGACGATCGTAGACTCGAAGAAATGTTTACTAATGATCAATTCTGAAATCAGCTCCTTGCGTCGCAATCGGCAGGTTCTACAATAAGGGGAATTGAACGATGAGGTTCGATTACTCTTCATTCCTCATTTTCATGTGAGTGCGACCTATGGCAGCTCGTTCTCTTAGTCGAAACACTTTCAGGGCCCGTGAGGCGTTGGATTCGCCCTGTTAATTGTTTGAGTCACGTTCATCGCGTCTCTGTTTTATGAACGTCGACAGACTCTGGAACATCGCCAATTCAGGTTCGTGCATGCAGCTTTTGGAACGACTTCGCAGCGAAACGCAGCCGTCACATCAACGTCTTCACGATCTCATCGATTCCGATCGATTGACGAGGGGCCGCGATGAGTACGTCGATGGTCTCAAGCGATATTTGCGGGTCATTGCTCCGGCCGAACAGAGCGTTAATTGTCTCGCTCAATCTTTTCTGGCAGCCGATCAGCTTCCGGCTTTCTGGGCCACTCGTTTGCAAAAGGCGTCCTGGTTACGCGCGGACCTTGCCCGTTTGAATGCGTCGCCGCAATCGGCCGATGGCTTTGTCCAGAATCCAAATCACGAATATGGAGAAGCAGCCGGCGCCGCGGAGGCTCTGGCGTTGGTTGCAGGTCGTTGTTACGCGCTGGAAGGAATGACTCTGGGCGCGACGCGAATGGCGAGTCTCGTGCGGGACCGGCTTGGTCTGGAGCCGGCGAACGGTTGTCGTTTCTTCGTCGGGTATGGAGAAGAAACCGGCGCCTACTGGAAAGCGTATCGCAGCTGGGCGGAGAGTCTGCAAATCGACGATGCGGTGGCGGTCAGCGGGGCTCACGAGGTTTTCCGGGCCTTTGAATCGAGTTTCTCCGGTTTTTCTGCGGCTCTGGAAAGTGCACGGACTGATGTTTGATCCATCCCTGCCGTCCTCTCCGCTGGAAGGTCCGGTCGATCTGACGAATTGCGATCGCGAGCCGATCCACATTCCCGGAGCGATTCAGAATCTCGGTGCGCTGATCGCGATCGACATCGATTCCGGGCGGGTTCTCGCAGCGAGCGACAACTGTGCGGAAGTGCTCGGCCTCTCCGTCTCGGATCTTCTGCAGAAGAGATTTGACGCCGAATTGCCGGCGTGCAAACAGATTGTCGCGCAAGCCTGCCAGCTCCCGGAAGGCAAGTATGTGCCGCGGCGGACTGTTGATCTTCCTGCTGGCCCCCGGCTCATCTCTGCTCATCATCGCGGTGGTCGCTGTCTGGTCGAAGTGTTGCAGGCCGAGCCTGATTCCGACATTAAGGCATCCGATCTCGTGGGGCGTCTGTTCGTCGAGATGGAAGGCAAGTCACTCGAAGAGATCTACGATTGTGTCGTGGAGACGATTCAGGATTTCACAGGCTTCGATCGTGTCATGCTTTACCAGTTTCTGGAAGGCGGGCATGGCAGTGTGATTGCGGAAGCTCGGCGGGACGAGCAGGAGCCCTTTCTGGGGCTGCATTATCCGGCAACGGATATCCCTGCCCCCGCTCGTCGGTTGTACGAGTTGAATCGCATTCGGCTGATCGCGGATGTGAATGCGCCGACAATCGACATGGTTGCTGTAGCCGGCATCGAGCCGATCGATATGTCGTTTGCAGCCCTGCGTGCGATCTCGCCGATCCATGTGGAGTATCTGAAGAACATGGGCGTGCAGGCGAGCATGTCGATTTCAGTCATGCAGGGAGAGAAGCTCTGGGGACTGATAGCTTGTCACCACAACTCGGCGAAGCCTGTTAGTGCAGAAATGCGGGACGCATGCGAGCTGGCCGGCTCATTGCTGTCCACCTACCTGATGAGCCGCATGGAGCAGGCGAAGCTGGAACGCAAGGTGGAAGTCAATCAGGCCATTGCCGAGAACCTCGCGGCGATGGGGCGGTCGGCGGAGATCACGAGTGGCCTGGAACGTTCGGCCAAGTGGTTGTGCAGTCTGTTCGATGCCTGCGGGATGGTCTGGCAGTCTGGAACCCACAACTTCTTTTGGGGTGAACTTCCCAATCAGGAGGCAATTACCGAACTGCATCAGGCTCTCGCGGTTCGGCCCGATCAAGCGATCACCTATACCGATCAGATCTCAGGCTGGTTGTCTTCGGCGGCGACGTACGCCGATCGGTGTGCGGGCCTGCTTGCCATACGTCTCGGCCGCCGAGAAGGTGGTGTGTTTCTGTTCTTCCGCCCGCCTTACAGCGATACGATTACATGGGCCGGAGATCCGTCAAAATCTGTCACCAATGAAGAGGGCCGACTGACGCCTCGGAAATCGTTCGGGGCCTTCCAGCAAAGAGTCGAAGGAAAAAGCCGCCCCTGGACACAACTCGATCGTGAAGTCGCCGAAACGCTGGCCGCGGGTATGAAGACAATCTTTGTCGAGCAGGCTGAGCAGGTGCGAAAGGTGAACGATGAACTGCGAACCCTTAACGCCGATCTGGACGCGTTTGCCTACGCCGCTTCCCACGATCTGAAAGAGCCACTGCGAGGGATCAATCATTTCGCTTTCCTGTTGCAGCAGGCGGAGGAAGTTGGCGACGAGACCTACGTTCGCGGTCTGGATGGGCTCAAGAGGCTGACCTCCCGGATGGAAGAACTTCTGGACGGTTTGCTTCGATTCTCGCGTGCAGGGCGGTCCGAGCTTCGAATTGAGAAGTTTGCGCTTGCCGAGACGGTCGATCAGATGAAAGATGTACTTTTCGGCGGTCTCCCTCCCAGTGACGTCGAAATCGTTGTCCGACACGGTGGTCCGGTGACGGGTGATTTCGCCTGCGTCCGGGAGATTCTCGGCAACCTGGTCAGCAATGCCATCAAGTACAACGAAAGTGAAACGAAGCGGGTCGAAATTGGTATCGAACCGGCTTCCGGAACGCCGCTCGCCTCGGCGAGTAATCCGTCCGATCAGGTCATTTATGTCCGGGATAACGGGATCGGAATTGATCCGTCGTTTTACACGCAAATCTTCGAGATTTTCCGACGTCTTCACGACCGGGATGCCTATGGTGGAGGGTCGGGAGCTGGTTTGACGATTGTCCGTCGCATGGTTGAGCGTCACGGAGGATCGATCGTTGCGGAGTCGACGGGACTGGGGACCACGTTCTATTTCACGCTGGGACAGACATCATGAGCGAGGGAATCGCATCACTCCTCGTTCTCGAGGACAACGATGAAGACTTCGAAGTCCTGAACTTCGCCTGCCGGCAGTACGGCAAGCCGGTTCGCGTTACGCGCTTTCGGAGAGCCGAGCCGTTGCTCGAACAGATTGAGAACCAAACGCTGCCTCCCCCTGCTCTGGCGATGCTCGATCTGCGTCTGCCCGGAGAGAGTGGGCTTGCGGTTCTTGAACGGCTGAAGAAGACTCCACGATATGTCTCCGTTCCCGCAGTCGTGCTCACCACGAGCTCGAATCCGGCCGACATCGCTCAGTGCTATCAGGCCTGTGCCAATGCGTTTCACGCCAAAGTTGTTGAAACAGAAGCGATGATGCGAACGCTCAAGTCGGTGCTGACTTACTGGTTAAGCGATGTTGTGCATTGCCCGGTGACAAGGAGGTCGCTGCATGAGTAACGGGGAACCGAATATCCAGCGGATTCTGCTCATCGATGATTCGCCTGAGGATCGTGCGCGCATTCGTTCCGCTCTGATTCAGGGCGGAGTCGATCGACGATATGAATTCCGTGAAGCGAGCAATGGAGAAGAAGGGCTTAAGTTGTGCCACGAGTGCACCGACTGGCCGATCGACTGCATCATCGTCGATATACACATGCCGAAAGTCGATGGACTGCAGTTGCTTACCCGGCTGAAAGCGCGGAAGAGCGAACGAGTGACGAAGTTTCCTGTCATCGTTCTGACCGGCAGCGCCGGCAACGATGATGCCCGTGAAGCGCTGCGATCGGGAGCACAGGACTATGTAACCAAGAGTGCGATCTATCCCTCGGTGCTGTTTCGCGTCGTCGATAACGCCATCGAACGCCACGCGATGCTCAAGCGGCTGCACGCCAGTGAGCGTCGGTCCGCCTCGGCCAGTCGAGCGAAGTCGGCATTCATCGGCAATATCAGTCACGAGATTCGCACGCCCATGACAGCTGTCCTCGGCTTGTGCGAACTTCTGCTCGATACGGAAATGACCGACGATCAGCGAAACATGCTCACGATGATTCGGGACAACGGGAAGTATCTCGTCGAAATCGTGAATGATCTGCTCGATCTTTCCAAGATGGAAGCCGGCGTTCTCGAGATTGAAGACTCCCCCACCGCACTTCCGGCTCTTCTCAGCGAACTGTTCAATCTGATGAGGGTTCGAGCTAACGAGAACAATGTTGAACTCCACCTTGAGGCGGCAGAGAATTTGCCGGACTTGATTCTGGTCGACCCGATTCGACTGCGGCAGATCCTGTTGAATCTGCTCGGCAATGCGATCAAGTTCAGTCCCGGGGGCCAGGTGACCCTGAAGGTGTCGCGAAAGCTTCACGAGGAACGCGAATATCTGGTCTACGATGTAATCGATACCGGCTGCGGAATCGCGGAGGATGATCTCGATCTCATCTTCGAGCCGTTTGCTCAATCGGGGAACGATCAGAAGCAGAGGAGCAATGGAACCGGGTTGGGACTTTCCATCAGCCGGCGACTGGCGCAGGCAATGGGGGGGACCATCAGCGCGACAAGTAAAGTCGGCCATGGAAGTACCTTCACGCTCGCGGTGCCTTTGACGTCGGCCAGTGAGGATGATTCGTCAGGAAAGCATGTCATCTCGCTGACGCGAGCCTCTCAGTCTTCACTCGAGGGGTGTCATGTCGTCATGGCTGAAGATGTGCGTTCGACGCAGGTCCTGATGAAGCGAATTATTGAGGCAGCCGGCGGCAGAATCACGATCATTGAAAACGGTCAGGAACTGATCGAGTACGTGCAGAAGCAGTCTGATTCGATTTCGGTCGTCCTGACTGACATTCAGATGCCTGGCGTGAACGGACTCGATGCGACAGGCCAGATCAACGCCATCGACGATCAACTGCCAGTCATTGTTCTCACTGCCGATGCCACGGCAAAGACCCGACAACTTGCGATGAGTGCAGGGGCAAAAGCGGTCGTGACCAAGCCGGTCGACCGTACGACACTTCTGGAGACGCTCTCGGAACTGACAGAGCATCGTCGCCTGTCGCTCGACTGCTAGTCGGACCTTTACTGCAGCGATGACGATCGGCCATTTTCTGGCCGGCTATTTCCTGGACTTGGAAGCGCCGTCCACTTTCAGCAGAGTCTCCGCTTCAACGATGATTCGGGCCACTTCGACAAGCTTTTTTCGGGAATCGCTCGCCATCTTTTGCAGCGTGCGGTAAGCCGTTTCCTCGTCGATGCTTCGCTGCTTCATTAACTGGCCCTTAGCACGTTCGATCCATTTGCGGGCATCGAGGGCGGCTTTGAGTTCGCGATTCTCTTTCATGAGTTCTTCGAACTCCCGGAACCGTCGCAGAACAAGATAGATCGACGGACGCAGGTCGTTCAGTTCCACCGGCTCGGTCAGATACGCCATGACATGGTCTTGCAGCGCGTGCTCGACTTTCTCCAGTTCGGCTGAAGGCGAAATGATGATCGAGGGGATCGGCTGCTTCCGGCCGCATTCAATCAAGGCCTCGATGCCATCCATGTCGGACAGGTGCGTGCTTGCAATCAGCAGCTCCGGTGGCTTGCGTTTGACCGAGTCAATTAATTCGCGACCTTTATCGGTCACCACTGGGACGCGGTGACTCAGGGCGAGCAGCATCTGCTCGATAATCGGGCGCACGATTTCGTTGCCGTGGGCAAAATAGATTTTAACACTGTCAGTCGCGAGATCAGTCATGGACGCAGAACGAACGTACGGAAAAGAAGCAGGTGCACAGGTGAGCAAGCATCCAAACGGTGCCCGGAAATATCCGTAGAATATACCCACGTTTTGAGTGCGTTGCCACGGATTTCACGGCGAACTTTGCGGAGGGATTTCAAACTGATGACTGGTTTCATGCACCGGCCCCGACTCCGGAAAACCGTACGGACCCTTATCGATAGACTCCTTCTTATGTTAAGCTGATTCCGGTTCCGATCTGAGTGCCTCCGAATCTGTAAAAAGGGCGACCCTCATGAGTTTTTCTCCGCGTTTCCTGGCTCCCGCGCTTCTCCTTCTGTCTTTGCTGCTGATTACAGACCTGGCGGCTGCTGAGAACAAACGGCTTCCGAATATTGTGTTGATCGTCGCAGACGATCTGGGCTATCGCGAACTCGGCAGCTACGGTCAGAAGCGGATTCGCACACCACGGCTGGACGAACTTGCTGCGGAAGGAATGCGATTCACCCAGTTCTATTCCGGAAACGCCGTCTGTGCTCCCTCCCGTTGTGTGCTGATGACGGGGAAGCATCCGGGGCATGCGGTCGTGCGCGACAATCGTTCGACGCCGCCGGAGGGGCAGTGGCCGATCCCGGACTCTGAAGTCACGATCGCCGAGCTGCTGGAAGAACTCGGGTATGTTTCCGGCGCCTTCGGCAAATGGGGGCTGGGTGGCCCGGAGTCGACTGGACGGCCGATGGTTCAGGGCTTCGATCGGTTCTTCGGCTACAACTGTCAGGCCCATGCCCACAGCTACTATCCGTCCTATCTCTGGAACGACGAGCAGCACATCGCGCTCAGCAACGATCCTCCCGTTCCCGGGCACGCCGGCTTGCCGAAGGGAGCCGATCCGGCTGATCCGCGCAGCTACGATGTCTTCAAGGGGAACGACTATGCTCCGAAACGAATCAACGAGCAGGCCGTGAAGTTCGTGCACGACAATAAAGACGAGCCGTTCTTCCTCTACTACCCCACCGTCATTCCTCACGTTGCTTTGCACGTGCCGGACGAGGAACTTGCGGAGTATCTCGACCTCAACTGGGAAGATCCCCCCTTCACCCGTCCACGAGGCGGATACACGCCGCACTTCACACCCCGAGCTGCCTATGCCGCGATGATTACCTACATGGATCGCAGCATCGGAAAGGTGCTCGATGCCGTTGATGAACTGGGTTTGACTGAGGACACGATCGTGATCTTCTCTTCCGACAACGGGACGACCCATCTTAAGGATGAAGTCGACTACGATTTCTTCAACAGTGTCGGAGAACTCCGCGGGCTGAAAGGTTCGCTCTACGAGGGGGGCGTTCGCGTGCCCTGTCTGGTTCGCTGGCCGGGCCATGTGAAAGCAGGAACAGTCAGCGATCGTGTTGCGGGGTTCGAGGATATCATGCCCACGATTCTCGACCTGGTCGGTCATAAAGAGGCGGTGCCCGAAGAGATCGACGGCATCAGTTTTGCTCCGACGTTGTTGGGCAAGGATCAGGAATCCAGACCGTTCCTGTATCGAGAGTTCGCCAGTTACGGTGGTCAGCAGTCGATTCGAGTGGGAGACTGGAAAGCGGTTCGCCAGAACATGCGAAAAGGCAACCTGGAGATCGAGCTTTATCATCTCGACCGCGACCCGGGCGAGTTGAATAATGTGGCGAAACAACATCCGGAGGTCGTGGAACGGCTGAAAGCCCAAATGGCGGAACAGCATACTCCATCCGAAGTCTTTCCGCTTAAACCGCTCGACTGATTGAGACTGGACCGACCACGTTTACACTGGCTGGAGGCTTTCTTGAGGCGGCAGTTGCTCATACCGATGTGCTTTTTGAGCGTGGAGAGACACCCGTGGGGTACCGGCTGAAAAAGAATGAAGGCGTTGAACTGGGAATTCGTCGGATCGCCAGAGAACAGATCGAGAAATCGCTCGAAGAGCTTTCCGATTCCGGTCTAAAAGTTTCGAAGAAGGTCCATCAGGTTCGCAAACGCTGCAAGAAGTTGCGTGGAGCGGTTCGACTCGTTCGTCCTGCTCTGGGGGCGACATACGATCGAGAGAATGCCGACTTTCGCGACACGGCTCGCATGCTCTCACAAGCTCGCGACGCCAAAACGGCGCTCGATACCTACGATCGAGTGATGGAGACGTTCGCCAGTCAGGTGCAGCGAAAGGCGTTCGGTTCGATTCGCCGAGAACTGACCGAGCGACGGAAGGCTCTGATCGGAAAACGGATCAATCTCAAGGAGCGTCTCGCGGAGGTGGCCGATCGACTGGAGGCGGCTCGAGAGCGTATTCCGACCTGGCATCTCTCGGAAGAAGGCTTCGAGGCGATCCGAGGCGGGTTGAACAAGACGTACGGCCGCGCCTGCAAAGAGATGGATGGCGTCGCGGAGGATCCTGCGGACGAGAATTTCCACAACTGGCGCAAACGCGTGAAGTATCACCGCTATCACTGCCAGATCCTGACTCCGCTCTGGCCGGCTGAGCTGAAATCCCGAGCAGAGGAAGCGGATAAACTGGGAGATTTGCTGGGAGATGACCACGACCTTGCCGTGCTGCGGGCGCAGATCGTGGAAACTCCCGACGCATTTGGTACCGAACAGGATATCCAGGCCTTTCTTGGCCTGATGGATCAATGCCGCGAGCGGCTCCAACAAAAGAGCTTCCTCATCGGACGACGACTCTTTGCCGAGAAGCCGGGGGGCATCTGTAAACGTTTCGGCAAGTACTGGGATGTCTGGCAGCTGTAGTGCCGGACCATCTCTTTACCCGTTGATCACCTCGCCGCCGTTCGGATGCAAAACCTGTCCGGTCATGTAGGAAGCGTCCTCGGACGCCAGGAAAACATAGCAGGTGCCGACTTCGGATGGTTGTCCTGCTCGACCAAGCGGAGAATCTCCGCCGAATTTGCTCACCTTTTCGGCATCAAAGGAAGCCGGGATAAGTGGTGTCCAGATCGGTCCCGGTGCGACCGCGTTGACGCGAATACCTTCTGCTGCCAGTTTTTGCGAGAGCGATCGCGTGAAGGCGACGATCGCGCCTTTGGTGGCCGAGTAATCCAGCAGCCCCGGGCTGCCCCGATAAGCCGTTACTGAAGTTGTGTTGATGATCGTGCTTCCCTTTTGTTGCCGCAGATGCGGAAGAGCAGCCTGGGTGAGAAAGAACATGGAGTAGATATTGGTGCGGAACGTCTGATCCAGCTGCTCTTCGGAGATAGCATCGATGTCCTTTTGCTCGTGTTGCTCGGCTGCATTATTAACGAGGATGTCGAGCTTTCCAAATTCTGAGATCGTCTGTTCGACAGCCTCTTCGCAGAATGCCTTGCTACCGATGTCTCCCTTAAGTTGCAGACACTTTCGCCCTTCCTGCTCAATCAGCTTCGCTGTCTCTTCGGCGTCGTGCTCTTCTTCCAGATAGACGATGGCAACATCCGCTCCTTCGCGAGCGAACATCACCGCTGCGCTGCGGCCGATTCCGCTGTCACCGCCGGTCACTAGTGCCGTTTTCCCCTTCAGTTTGTCGGAGCCTTTGTAGTCCTCGCGGACGACGACAGGCTCGGGATCCATCTTGTGCTGCCGACCTGGTTGTCGCGACTGCGATTGCGGCGGTCTCTGTTTGCCTTCCGATGCGCCTCGTAATTTCGATTTGTTAGCCATAGGGAGTCTCCTTTCTGTTTCCTGTGTTTCACGGTTGAGACCGGTGCAACGCTCGTGCCGAGAGAGTTGCACCGGTCTCTGTTACAGGAGTTCTCCCATGAACGATCTGTTCTTCCTCTCTTCCTGAGAACAGGCTGAAAGGGACTGCAGGCAAGAGTGCGAGGCGTACACTGCCGACGATCACGCAGCAATCAGTCTGGGCATGTTTCGATCGCAAGAGCTGGCGTTTTCAGCTGAAATCGAAAAGCGACAACAGTTCGGCGAACAGGACTTCGTGTACTCGCAACTCGTTCCGCGAATGAGCAGTCTGACGGGCCTTGGCGATCAGGTCCGGGAGTTCGCCGGTCTCCGTAGCGGCCAGAAGACCGGGATGAATGTAGCTCTTACGGCAGACCGACTTTGTGTTTCCCAACCCTTGCGATGCTTCACAGACGGCGTCTCGGGCCAGCTTCCTGCGAGCCGTGGACGAGAGCCCTTCTTCCATGTCTGCCAGAACCGAAAGGGCCAGCACGCTTCCCCACCAGGTTCGGAAATCTTTCGCGGTAATCTCTTCGCCGGAGATGTCCTGCAGGTACTCATTGACGGAGTTCGAGTAGACGTGACAGATCTCGCCGGCGTCGTTGTGGTAGCAGAACAGATACTGTCCGCTGATCTCTTCGCACTGGCGGATGATCTGGGCAATCTTGGGATCGTTGAACTCAATCTCTCGAAGCTGGCCACTCTTCCCGGGAAACTCCAACGAGATTCGGGGGCCGTCGACTTCAACATGATCGGTGGTCAGTGTCGTCGCACCATGCGAGCCATTTTGCAAGGCGTATCGTTCGCAGCCGACACGGATGTGAGCTTTGTCGAGCAGGCGAACAATTCCTGCGAGCACCCGTTGTTTCGTCAGTGTCCGCCCTTTGAGATCATCTCGAACACGCCGTCGAATACGGGGCAATCGTTCGGCGAACAGAGGAAGTCGGTCGAACTTCGTCAGGCTGCTGATGACCTCCCAGTGAGGATGATACAGGTACTGTTTGCGGCTGGCAGCATCTCGACCAACAGACTGGATATGCCCGTTACTTCGAGAGCAGATCCAGACATCTTCCCAGGCAGGCGGGATGACGAGCGCTTCGATTCGCTGAAGCGTCCGAACGCCGGTGAGGCGTCGCCCGGTGGAGGAATGGTAGGTAAATCCTTTGCCGCAGCGACGACGTGTGAAGCCTCGCGTAAAGCTGTTGATGTACACGAGGCCGGCCTTCTTCGCACGACGACGGTGCCGCAGTGTCGCGGGCTGGACGATCGCGGATGTTCCCATGTTGTCGGATTCCACAGCGGTTAGTCGGAGTGAGGCCTGGGAGGTGAACGGGTTGTGAGATCGGTGGGGGGCGGACCATAAAGCCGCGTCCCCTCCGCGGAGAATCGGCCACCATGAACCGGGCAGTCCCAGGTTTGCGCGGCCTGGTTCCAGCAAACAACGCCTCCGAAGTGAGTACAGATCGGGTTGAGCCGGAACTCGCATCCCTCCAGATTCCGGCAGATGGCGGTGTGTTGGCCGTCTACCAGACCCGTCCGTCCTTCTCCCGGCGCAAGTGATCCCGAGTGGACCTCAGGCGCGGGAAGGATCCGTTGTGCGTAACTGAAAAGCGCAGGCAGCAGTTCCGAGGCGACTCGCGGAACGCTACTCAGGCAGGAGCGTCGCGGCGAAAGACGGTTTTCAAGTTCGGTTGACTCTCCAGCGATTTGAGCAGCAATGAGCGAGCCTGCGACCGTTCCCCAAGTGAGGCCGGCGCCTCGAAATCCGGCCGCCAGCCAGATATTGTCTCGATGGGGGATCAGTCCGATAAACGGGAATCCATCAGCGGGATCGAAGTATTCCGCACTCCATTCCGCGAGAACGTCCTGAACCCGAAATCGATCCGAAGCATACTTACGAAGGGTCTTCCTGCTGACATCAGGATGATTGGTCCCTGTCCGATGATCGGCTCCACCAATCATCAGCAGACGAGGATCGTTGCCGTTAACTCGCCGGATGTAGTAGTACGGAGAGCGGTTGTCCCAAAAGAGTCCATCGGGTTGTTCGTCTTCAACTCGAACGACCAGGGCATACGACTGGTAGGCCGGAAGGAAGAGATCGAGCCGTAGAACGTCGGTGTAGTTGCTGTGGACAGCGCAGACGACCGTATCGCTGAAAACGTCGTGCCCTCCAGCTCTCAACGTGACTCGATCAAATTCCCCAGCGATCGTTGCATGGGTTTTCTCGAAAATTCGGCCTCCGGCTGCGATCACCTTGTCGGCCAGCGTTTGGAGATAAGCGTAGCTGTTAATCCTCGCCATTCGGGGGATGCGGTATCCACAGGCACCGTGCCGGAGGGGCAGATTCTCCTGCCAAGTGGCTTCGAGTCCGAGCTGGCCGCAGAGTTCGTAATCGGCACGGAGTGCATCGCGATCCCGCAGCGTCTCACAGTAGTGCCAACCGGGAACACGTTCGAAATCGCAGATCTCTTCCGCTCGTGCTTCAATCTGGTCGATCGCTCGAAGTCGAAGCTGGACGGATGCCCGGGCATCCTTTATTTTCTGTGTCCGCAGTAACGCTGAAGGTCCGTTTTCAGGGTGGGCATCGAGATGGCCGGTACTTGCACCCGTTGTTCCTGCTCCAATGACCGCAGCCTCGAAGACCGAAACCTGGTATCCACGTTCGAGGAGTTCCAGAGCGGTCGATAGCCCGGTGATACCTGCTCCGACAATCGCTACTTCCGTGTAGAGGTCGTCCTGCAGTGTCTCGAATCGCTGGGATAGCTGGAGGCTGTTGGCCCCCGAATCGCGAATCCAGAATGAGTGGTGTGTCGAAAGTGGCATAAATATCCAGTTGATGAAGCCCGCCGATCGTACCCGCGGATCCCCTTTCGTTCTTGTTATCCCTGAAGCAGAGACTCGGCTCCGTCGATCCAGACCGGCGTGCCAGTAATGTGTCCGGCCGCATCGCTGGCCAGGAAGACGACCAGTTGTCCAACCTGTTCCGGCTTGCCCATCTCGCCATGCGTCAATGGGATGTTCCCCTCCGGAAACTCGACGGGCGTTTCGATCTCGTCGAGATCGCGTTTCTCGGTCTTCTCATGAATCCCCGTGTCAAAGGCGCCGGGGCAGATGACATTGACTCGGATTTTGGACGGAGCAAGCTCGAGCGCCAGCATCTGACCGAAGGCAAGTTGACCCGCCTTGCTGGAAGCGTAGGCGGATGCTCCTTCATTACTGAAGATCCTGGTTCCATTCACAGAGGAGATGATGGCAATGCTGCCGCCGCCAGCTTTACGGATTTCCGGAACTGCGTAACGAACAGTCAGAAAGGACCCGTTCAGATTCACATCGATTGTTTTCTTCCATTCGTCGAAGGAGATCTCATCAACGGGAGCCCAGGTTCCATTGATCCCGGCATTCACGCAGACCGATGTGAGCTTCCCCCACTTGTCCACGATCTTCCTGACCGCGTTTTCCATTTGCTCCGGCACGGTGACATCTCCGACAATGGCCAGTCCTTCTCCGCCTTCCTTCTCAATGGTGTCCACGACGTCATTAAGCTCTTCGGAGTGGAGCGCTGTCACCGCAACCTTTGCTCCGGAACGAGCGGCTTCGAGGGCAATTGCTCGACCCAGTCCCTGCCCTCCCCCGGTGACCCACATGACCTGTTCTTTGAGTGCGACCTGCATCGTGCCTCCCATCGTTGACTCAATAGTGTCTGGAAATCTCGTCAAGCAAGTTTCGCGCCGATGTGGTCAGTTCACCTGAGTTGACCGGCAAAGCCACATCGATAACGGCATCGCGATTGAGGCCGTGAGCGTTCGAGATCCACAGGCGCATGAAAAATGCCCGCAACGGACGCTGCGGGCTCGATTCATGGTTCCTTACGCATCGATACTGACGGGTTCGGCTGTCCTTTGACTCGAGCGACCTTTGCCGTTCACAGCGATCGAGTACGGTGGGCGACGATGGTTTTCCGATTCGGAGGCGCCCTTGATCATCGCCTCGTAAATCTCTTCGTATTCGAGGGCCATGTGAGCAAGTGAAAGCCGGCTGACCGCCGCGTTGCGGCAATGACCACGGTCGATTAAGAAGCACTCGCGGATAGCCCGAACGAGATCTCTTGTGCTGTCGGGGCGGGCGAGCCGGCCAATATCAGGACTGATAAGATCGCTCAGTCCGTTCACGTCATAGGCGGCCACCGGGATGCCGCACGCCAAAGCACGTCCGACCGCCAGTTCGGCGGCCAGATCTTCGGGGCAGGTGACGATACAAACGCGTGCTTGGGAAAGAACCGCCCGCTCTTCATCTTCGAGCAACTCACCCAAATAATGATCCTGCGTCTTGAGTCGCGGTGCGATGTGGTGTTCGAAGTAATCCTGATCGGCAATCGGACCGACCACGTCGATGGGCATCCCCGCTTCGTAGGACGCATCGATCGCCAGATGCAGATTATTCTCCGGGAGGATCTCTCCGCTCCAGAACGCACGGCGGGTCGGTGCCCGGAAGTCCTTTTTCCAGTAGTCGGTCTCGACGCCGGGATGAATGACTCGAGCCTGCCCGACATTGTCCTGCCATAGATCAGCATAGTGATCCGAGATGGCGATGAAGCGGGTATCGTGTTGTTCCTGAATCTCGCTCAATAAGTCGCTATCACTCGGCGGCTCGGCCAGCGTGACAACGACGGGGCAGTCGGTCAAGCCAGGACGATGGAACAGCTTCGTATCGGTATCGAAGGTGTGGAGGAGATCAATACGCTGGTCTTTGAGACCGGCCTCTAATGGATCGTCCCCCGGCGAGTCGGCAACAGAAGCGAACTGATCTTCGTTCACTCTGTAGACATCATTGTTTCCAAAATAGAAGACGTGATGCCCGCGATGACTTAATTCGATCGCGTAGGCCCGCGCCAGATGTTCGACGTCTTCTGAACCCGCCAATGGTTCCACTGACCCGTTGACTCCGATATTCATGACTCACTCGAAACGATCTCGTGTTTCCGCCGGGCTCCCGAGCCCCGACACGTTTCCCTTGATTCGTGTCGATGTGGCAGTTGCCTCTGTCGTATCCTTTTGAGCAATCGCTATGCCAGTCTCGATGAACGCCCAGCAGGGCTCAATCGGTTTCAGGATCGATTGAGCAGCGAGCAGTAAGCTCGCCGACCGCTCAGGCGATCTGTTTCGATCATGTGCTTGTCGTGTGATTGCTGGTCTTGGACATCACCTGTACGATGATGAAAACGTCTGTTCTGTTGGCATTGTATTCAGGTCCGCGAAATGTCCGACCCCCGATCTCGGAATCGATCGAGACTCTCTGGTGTCCTCGCCATTCTATTCGCGATCGCAATGCTGATGAGCGTTGGCCCCGGCGTGTTGCTTGTCAATCGCCCGGACAGCTTCCTCGGACTCCCCCTGCTCTATGCCTGGGGCATCCTCTGGTATCTGGTGATCGTGGCGATCGCTCTGATTGCCTACCTCTTCATCTGGAAGGATGAAGTGGACACAGCATCCGACGGAGTAGAGCCGACACATCGCCGGGGGGCGGAATGACACTCGCATTTCAGGCCGTCGTCTCGCCGGAGATGGGAATCATCCCGGTCGTTGTGCTCATCGCGTATCTCGTGGTTCTGCTGGTCATCGGCTGGATCGGATACCGAACCAGCCAGGCGGGCGAGGAAGACTACTATCTGGCCGGACGCGGGCAGGGATGGCTGGTTTCGTCGCTGACGATTATGGCGACATTCTTCAGCTCCTTCGCGCTGCTCGGAGCCCCAGGAATGGTTTACCGCGAAGGAGTAGTCTTCGCGCTGGTCAGCCTGAATGTCCCCGTCGCCGGCTTCTGCATCTACCTGCTGGGAACGAGGATCCATGCGGCTGGACAGGCCCGTGGATATGTCACTCAGGCCGATATGCTGTGTCGATACTATGAGTCTCCGGTGTTGCTTCGCCTGCTCATCGTGCTGGTTGGTATTCTGTTCACGATGCCGTACGTGATGATGCAACTGAAAGCGGGCGGCGAACTGGCAGCCGTGCTGTTTCCAACGTCGGCCAACTCCTTTGAGATCGGCGCGGTCGTCCTGTCCTGTATTACGGCTGCCTATATCATGATCGGCGGAATGCGAAGCGTCGCCTGGACCGACGCATTGCAGTGTTTACTGCTGACATCCGGAATGGTGCTGGCAGGGATCGCCATGGTCTCTGTTCTTGGCGGCTGGAGCCGGTTTGCCGAGGCATTGACGCGTTTGCCGGAATCCTCGCTCACGCTGCCGGGAAACACCGGCTTCTGGACGCTGCCCCGGCTGATGAGCGTCTGCCTGCTAATGCCGATCGGAGGAATCATTCAGCCAGCTCAATGGATGAGGTTCTATTCGGCCAAAGACCGGCGAACGCTCATGCGGAGTGCGTTGATCTTCATTGTTCTGCTGACCGGTTGTTTTCTACTGGGCATCATGCTCGTCGGTCTCGGCGGACAGGTGCTCTACCCTTTGGAGTTCACCGAGGCAGGTGTCGGTCCTCATCACGAGATCGGCAGCTATGATCAGATTCTGGTGATCGTCATGCGGGATCAGCTGCCGGCTCTGCTTGGAGAGCAGATCGGCTTTCTGCTGGCATCGATCCTCATCGTTGCAATCATGGCAGCGGCGATGAGTACCGCGGACAGTAATCTGCACGCACTCAGCGCGTTGATGACCCGTGACGTGTACGATCAGTTTCTTCGACCGCAGGCTACGGAACGGGAGCGCGTCTGGGTCGGGCGTCTCGTCATTCTCGTGGCGACGTTTGTTTCGCTCCTGATCGTTATCGGAGGAGCCCGACCAGAGAGTTCGCTGTCCGGATTCATGGAGATGATTGTCGGACTCGCCCTGTTTGCCGTCGCCTTCAGTGTGCAACTGTTGCCGATGACTGTGGATGTTCTGTTTGTCCGTCGAGGCAGCAAGGCGGGAGCCTGTGCCGGTTTGATCCTCGGACTGCTCTGGGCTTTAGCGTTTACGAGCCTGTTCCCTCCGTTGGTCAACAGCCTTGGCCTTCCGGGGAGTCAGAGCCTGTTGAATGCGATCGCGACGGCGAAAGCGGCCCTCCCGGTGGATGCCTCGGCATGGGGGCTGGTTCCCAACGTTCTTGTCTTTGCAATTGTCAGTCGCTTCACACGACCGGTTCCGGAAGAACGGAAACGGGAGTTCGCAGCAGATCTTGGAAGCAAAGCCGGTTGAAGTTCAATGAAGACTGTACCGGCCCATCTTGTAGTGGAGGGTCCGGATGCTGATACCGAGCCGCCTGGCGGTTTTCTCTCGATGATATTCGCACGCTTCCAATGCGCTGATAATGGCATTCCGTTCGCATTCCTCGACGGACTCGGCCAGCGTGACAGGAGCTGCGGGCCGGGACGATCGAGGAAACAGTTCCTGCGGCAGGTCCGCCAGGTGAATGACATCGTCGGTGAGCGTGACGACGAGCCGTTCCATGACATTGCGAAGCTGGCGGACGTTGCCGGGCCAGTGAGCCGCCACGAGGGCCTGCATCGCCTCGGAGGAAATCTGTCGAATCGAGCGACCATGGCGTTCGCAGAAATGTCGCAGGAAGTGTTCGACGAGCAGTGGGATGTCTTCTCTTCTCTGCCGTAAGGAGGGAACCTCGATCGGGATGACGTTGAGTCGATAGTAGAGATCTTCGCGGAACGTTCCATCGTCGATGAGGTCCTGCACCGATTTGTTCGTTGCAGAGATGATGCGGGCATTGGTCTGCTGCATCTCTTCTCCGCCGACGCGCGAGTAGATTCGGGATTCCAGCACACGGAGCAGATCGACCTGGCTTTTGGAGGTCATCTCGGTGACTTCGTCGAGAAACAGCGTGCCTCCCTGAGCCTGCTCAAAACAGCCTGGTTTCTGGCGAACCGCCCCGGTAAAGGCTCCCTTCTCGTGTCCGAAGAGTTCACTTTCGAGCAGGCTCTCGGGCATCGCTCCA
This sequence comes from Planctomycetaceae bacterium, assembly GCA_017795105.1. Classification (GTDB taxonomy): domain Bacteria; phylum Planctomycetota; class Planctomycetia; order Planctomycetales; family Planctomycetaceae; genus Rubinisphaera. The sequence continues at coordinate 215,727 of CP051247.1, read as the reverse complement.
AGATTCACCGCGACGAATGGCCCCTCGCTGCGGTCACTCAAATCGTGCAATGCGCGGGCGATGAGTTCTTTGCCGGTTCCACTTTCGCCCTGGATCATCACTGTCGCCTCGGTGGCGGCGACCTGCCGGACCTGTCGGAAGACGTCCTGCATCGCCGCACAACCGCCGATGATCTTGGAGATCTCCCCTGCGTTCGCGAGCTGGCTGCGAAGCTTCTGGTTTTCGAGACGAAGCAGGTAGTGTTCGCGAGCTTTGCGAACCTGCTGGCGGACCAGATTCAAATCGAGTGGCTTGGCGATGAAGTCAAAAGCGCCTGCCCGCATCGCTTCGACGGCCGTTTCAACCGTCCCATGGGCGGTGATGACGATGACTGCAGTCTGCGGACGGGAATAGAGGATCTTCTTGACCAGCTGGATTCCGTCCATACTGGAGTTGAGTCGCACATCGGCGATCACCAGGTCGAAATTCTGGGTGTCGAACTTGTTCAAAGCCTCATCGGCGTCGCCTGCTGTGTCGAGCAGATCGGCTTCCGCCGCGAGCCCCTTGGCCAGTCCAGAGCGAATATTCGGTTCGTCGTCGACGATCAGAACGCCGAAATCGGTGGCTTTCATAACTTTCCATCCAGCGGAATCAGAACAGTGAATTCGGTTCCCGGCTGTTCGGGGCTGAGATTGCGGGAGTGGAACTCGATCGTTCCTCCATGCTGGCCGACAATTTTATCACAAAGGGCCAATCCCATGCCGGTCCCGTCGCGACGGGTAGTGAAATACGGATCGAAAATCTCGTGGGAAATCTCAGCGGGGATTCCATGGCCCGTGTCGCAGACGTCGATTCGGACGAAGTCCCCCTGCTGACTCATACGGAACAGCAGCATCCCGCCGTCGGGCATAGCCGCGAGGCCGTTGAGCGCCAGGTTTAACAGGACCTGTTCGAGCTGAACTGAGTCGGCCTGAACCGTGGGAGTATTCTCGACAGCGATTTCTGTCTCAATTTCCACGCCTTGTGAACTGGCTTGAGGTCGGAGCAGCCGAATCAGTTTGACGATGAGAGCCCCGATTTCAACGGGAGCCCGTCCCAAGTCGTTCATTGCTGCATAGTTTCGGAATCCATCAAGGACGTCGTTGATCCGTTTGACCTCCGTATGCAGAACGTCAAGCGATTCCTGGATCTCGGAATCGGCCTGCTGGCTGGAGAGTTGTTCGCTCAGTAGTTGGATGTGGAGCGAGAGTGCACTGAGCGGATTCTTAATCTCGTGATGCAGACCAGCCGCCAGCGATCCGAGACCGATGTACCGTTCCATTCGCCGCAAACGTTCTTCGAGCAGCGCCCTCTGGGTAACATCTCTAACGTGGAGCACCGTTCCGATTTCCTCATCCCGTTGATTCTTCAGCAACGTACACCCGGCTCTCAAGGTTTGTCGATGCCCGTGACTGTTCACGCTGTAGTCACGATCTCGCACGCACTCCTGCCCCTGGCTGACTTCCGTGCAGATGGCATGCAACAGCTGATGATCGGGAGCGAACTCAGAGAGAGACTGTCCGAGCGCTCCGTTCTCGGAACCGATCAGCTCTCGCCCGCGCGGGTTGATACTCGTGATCCGGCCGGCAGGATCGGTCGTAATCACGCCGGCATCCATGCTGGCCAGAATATCGGTGGCCATCACCTTAACGTCCCGCAATGACCGTTCACTGCTGAGATAGCCTCTCAGCATCAGGGCGAAGGCAATTGCCGTGCCGGTGATGTTGAGGACCAATAGGATTGAGAGGCGACTTTGCAACTTCAGATCGCCCGAAAGTTCCCGGGCCGCTTCGAGATCGCTCTCGGGCAGGTGGCCGATGATCTGGCTGACGATCGCCTGTTCCTCCTGCACATCCCAGAGAATCCACGCCGTCAGCCCCAGCGCAGTCAGGCTCAGCAACACCAGCCCGAGTGCAAACAGCCGAGCGTTATTGGTGAAGGAACCATCCTTTACGTCGAACATCGATGAACCATTCCGCTACGAAGTCGAAAGTCGATCTGGCCTCGCGTCCCCGTCGGCGGCGAAGGCCACAAGAGGCCATTCTCGCCAAAGCGATGTCTGCAGGGAAACCGTGGAAAGAATTTTTCCGTGAGGCCCAGAGGTCCCGGACGATGGATGTTCATCCTGGACAGCTTGAGGATCGAGAAGTGTGCAAAGTTTTGCAGATCGCCTGCAGTCGACTGCAGGATGGGGGGCGTTTCACTCGCTCTGCCCCGGCGGTCGATGTGCAAACTAAGGCGGTTTTCGCTGATTTTGGTCCGCAGCGGAGATTGGCATGAGGGTTGCCTTAAAGGAAGTTGCCTCGATCCGCCCCGCCCGATTAGCCTCTGAAAGCTCTCGATGTCCGATACGAATGCCCAGGTCTTTCCGCTGAGAGACTCCGCAGTTCCGGGCACCGGGGAACTGAGCGACGACGATGTCCGGCGAGCGGTCGCTCACGCCGTCCATTACTTGCCCACGCAGGGGCCGATCTCAGTCTTCGTGCATCACAATACACTGCATTCGCTTGAGGATCTGCCCTTTGAAGAGGCGGTCCTTCAGGGGCAGGAAATCTACGGGGGCGAGCCCTATCTTTCCGAGCATCGGTATCGAGAGGAATTGCAGGCCGGTCGGATTCGTCTCGATGACCTGCGGCAGATTCTGATGGATGATCTCGGCGACCGAGCCGATGATCTGATCGCCTCTTTCGGCACCCGCTACATGGTTCGTTTCGCCATGCTGCGGATGACGTTGCATTCAGCCACGGACGCCGAGCTTCGGTGGCTGCTGGCCGAATCGGAACTGCTGAAGTTGTTTCACGAAGAGGTCTCTCCGCAACGTCGCGAACAGATCATCTCGCATACGAGCAACTGGATCAGACAGCGGACGGCCGAGGAGTGGCCACCCGTTGTGCGATCCCTACTCGCCGAGTACCGCTCTTCGGATCCGGCTCGCTGGTCACCTGCTGAGCAGGAAGCGTTCACGTTGAGGCTGCTCTGGCGTGTGTGCCATCAGGGAGTTCATGCAGCCGATCCCGCGCAACCGGAGCATCAGGCCCGGAGCTATCGTGAGAGCGTGTTTGCTGCGGCTGGGAATGAAGCCGAGTTGCGGGTCAACGATCTGCTGATCCGGTTCTGTTCGGCGTTTCTCGATCAGGGGCTCGCTTCGTGGACGATCCCCCGTCGTCAGGAAGGCTTCGCAGCCTCGTTTGCCCGGATGTTCTCTCGAAGGGTTCCGGTCGACCATTCGTGGCTTCGCGGACTCCGCAAAGACCTCGCCCGACTCCGCGATGAGGAGTTTAATCCGCTCGATTCGATTGGATCGTCTCTCGCGAGTCTCGGCGTTGGACAGGCTGAAGCCGATCGCTTCGTGACTCAGACTCTGTTGTCGATGCGAGGATGGGCGGGAATGATCTGGCAACTCGAGACGAGTTCACTATCGGGCTCGCGATCTCTTGCCGAAGGAACTCTGCTGGAGTTCCTGGCAATTCGTCTGCTGCTCGAACGACACTCGATTCAACACGCTCTTCGGCGAGAAGCGGGTGGGCGTCCGCTGTCTGTCATTGCAGATCACGTTCAGCGGGATGGAAGCTCGTCTCAGCTACATCGAATCGATCAGCGAGCTTACACGGTTTTTCAGATCTCGCAGGTCTGCGGGTGGACGTTCGACCAATTGCTGCAGATGTCTCAGAAGCAGTGGCGCTGCCTGATCGAAGAACTTGATGAATTCAACTCAGTGGAGCGGCGTCGAATCCTGCACCTTGGCTACGAGCGGCGGTATGCTCACGCCGCTCTGGATGCAATCGCAGTCCAGACACGTCGAAGGCGGGAACTGATGCGGCAACCGCCGGTTCGTTCTGCGTTTCACGCCGTGTTCTGTATCGATGACCGCGAAGAGTCCTTCCGACGACATCTGGAGGAAGTCGATCCCGAATGTGTCACTTCTTCAGCGGCAGGATTCTTCGCTGTTGCGATGAACTATCGGGGGGCGGAACAGGCTCATTACCGTCCTCTCTGCCCGAACGTGATTAAGCCGCAGCACTTTGTACGTGAAGAGCCGCTTTTCTCAACGATTGACGCCAGCGAACGTCGAGCCGGCCGCCGTCGAACACTTGGCATGCTGGCTCACCATGTGAACTCGGGATCGCGAACGCTTGTGGGAGGCTGGATTACGGGAATTCTCGGGGCTGTCCACGCGGTTCCCATGGTCGCCCGCATTATGGCGCCGCTGTTGACCTCACAGATTCGCGAATCGTTGAACACCTGGGTACGAACGCCGCCTACAGAGCTTCACCTGGAACGAACCGCTGACGAGCCCGGAGAGTCCCCTGAATCGCTGGGATACTCTTTGCCGGAGATGGCAGCGACTGTCGTTCGCGTTTTGCAGGACATCGGGCTGGTCGAGAACTTACCGAGGATGATTCTGTTCTGCGGCCATGGTTCCAGCAGTCTGAATAATCCACATGAATCGGCCTACAACTGTGGTGCCTGCAGCGGAGGCCGTGGCGGTCCGAATGCCCGGGCCTTCGCTATGATGGCCAACGACCCTCGTGTTCGCGGGCTGGTTGCCGAGGCGGGGCTCGTGATCCCAGAGGACGTTCATTTTCTCGGAGGGTACCACAATACCTGCAATGACCGCGTTGAGTACTATGACCTCGATCGACTGCCACGATCGCACCGGGCTCTGTTCCGACGAATCGAGGGCAGTATCAACGAGGCGCGAGCCCGCAACGCTCACGAACGGGTCCGTCGTTTCGAATCAGCTCCGGTTGAGTTGACGCCGAGCGAAGCCCTGGAGCATGTCGAGCAGAGAGCGGAAGATCTCTCCCAGGCTCGGCCCGAGTACAACCATGCTACAAACGCCCTCGTCATCGTCGGTCGACGAGAGTGGAGTCGGGGACTGTTTCTCGACAGACGCGCGTTCTTGACGTCCTACGATTCGCGAGTTGATGACGAAGAGTCGACGATTCTGAGTCGAATTCTTGCCGCTGCGATTCCGGTCTGTGCCGGGATCAGCCTTGAATATTACTTCTCTACGGTCGACAGCGAACGCTACGGCTGCGGATCGAAGCTGCCACACAATATCGTTTCGCTGCTCGGCGTCATGACGGGGGCTTCAAGCGATCTTCGCCCCGGGCTGTCTGAGCAGATGGTTGAGATCCACGAACCGATGCGGATCCTGTGCGTCATAGAGACCAGTCCACAAAAGATGCTTTCGATCATCGAGTCGAACCCTGGCATTGCCCGCCTGGTGATAGGCCGATGGGTTCAACTCGCGGTCCTCGATCCGGCAACGTCTCGGATTCAGATCTATCAGAACGGCCGATTCGAGACGTATCAGCCGGAGGAAACGGAACTCCCGGAGGTCTCTTCGTCCATCGACTGGTACTTCAAGCGTCGTGATCACCTGGGGTTCGCAACGATCACGGAACCTTCGGCAATGAGCCGCCCACACTTTCGAGTGGCTTCATCAAGTACCGAAGGAGGTGAAGCATCGTGATCGACCTGGCGTTTCAGACACTCGGCATTGTTACGGTAGCCAGTCCGGTGCTCCTGCTGTTCGTGCTCGGCTTTTCCGCTCTAGTGGGCTTCAAGCTGAACGAAGGTGTGGTCGCCCGGGTGACGCAGTGTTCCGTTCTTGTTTCACTGGTTCCGGCCCTGTCCATTCTTGTGCTGATGCTGGCTGTTGGGACTCGATACGTTCCGATTGAACTCGGCAACTGGGTGACGATCCCGGAGCAGGAATTTCACTTTCATTTGAAATTCGTCTTCGATCGTCTCAGTGTCCCCTTTCTCATCCTTTCCTGCATTCTGTGCGGCGTCGTTAGCGTCTTCACGCGTCGCTATCTGCACCGGGAAGAAGGTTACCTGCGATTCTTTCTGTTCTATGCCCTGTTCTTTGCCGGCATGGTCATCTCGTCTCTGGCGGCCACGATTGAAACTTTGTTCGTCGGCTGGGAGATGGTCGGCCTCTCCTCTGCCCTGCTTGTCGCCTATTTTCATGAGCGGGAGAAGCCCGTGCGAAATGGGCAACGGGTCTGGTCGATCTATCGCCTGTCCGATGCGGCGTTCCTGATCGCTGCCATCACGATGCACCATCTCACGGGAGAGGGCGACTTTGGTGGCTTAATGAGCTCGGGAGTCTGGCCGGAAGGAACCGCAGCGGTCACTTCCGCGCAGGCGTTGCTGGTCGGGACGCTGCTGCTAATCGCGGCTGCGGGAAAGTCGGGGCTTTTTCCGTTCTCTGGATGGCTACCGCGGGCCATGGAGGGGCCGACACCATCGAGTGCAATCTTCTACGGAGCCCTTTCGGTCCACCTGGGAGCCTACCTGCTGTTGAGGGTCAGCCCATTGCTCGAAGCATCGCTGGTCCTTCAGGTCCTCGTTGTTTCGCTCGGGATTGTCTCAGCCTGTCTCGGCGGAATCATGTCGCGCGTGCAGAGCGACATCAAAGGATCGCTGGCCTGTGCTTCGGTCACCCAGGTGGGGATTATCGTCATCGAGATTGGGCTGGGCTTTGAATATCTTGCGTTGATCCACATTGTGGGTCATGCATGCCTGCGAACTCTGCAACTCCTGCGAGCGCCAAGTCTGCTTCGAGACTACGACTCCGTAGAAAACGCGGTCGGCCCGGGTCTACGACAGGACAACGGCTCGCTGTTCGGACTTTGTCCGGTCGGGATCCAAGAGTGGTGCTACCGCTGTGGATTCGATCGAGGGTTCATGGATCTTGCGCTCGACGAATGGATTGTCCGCCCCTTTCAGGCGCTTTTCGGTGGCTTCGATCGTCTCGAACGACGCGTCTCCAACTGGCTTTCAAGTGAGCCCTGCCGTGACGTGGACGGTTCTGAAAAGCGGCCTGATTCCATCGGGAGGGCTGCCTGATGTCAGAACTGCATCTTCCCTGGCTGGAACTGTCGATTCTCGTTCCGCTGGTCGGCGCGGCCTGTGTTGCACGTGTTCGGCAGATCGAAACGTCATTGAGAATCGCCGTTGCATTCTGTGCGATCACGCTGGAGCTCGCCTGTGGCGAGTTCGTCGATTTTCTCACGCTGGGAACGTTCGAAGCTCATGATCATTTCCTGTTCAATGTTCTGTTCCCGAGCGAAGTCTTTGTCGTTGACGAACTCAGTGCCATTTTGCTTCCGCTGGGAGCACTGATTCATCTTGTCGTTGTCATGTCGACGTTGAAGACCAAAGCGCCACGGTTCTCCCTGACGTGGTCGTTGATCTCGGAATCTCTCCTGCTTGCCATGTTCAGCTGCCGTGCGTCGTGGACGTTGGTCGTTCTGCTCGTGGTCTCGGTGATCCCGCCGTTTCTGGAGATTCAGAATCGGAAGCGATGCACCCGGATCTACGTTCTGCATATGAGTCTGTTCGCTGGACTCCTGTTGACGGGATGGATTCTTCTCAACGCAGCTCCCGATGACAGTCCGCTGGCATTGCTTCCCGGCGCCCTGCTCTCGGCGGCAGCTCTGCTTCGCGCGGGAATCGTACCTCTGCATCTTTGGCTGACCGATCTTTACGAGAAAGCAGCGTTCGGGACGTCGATCCTGTTTTGCACGCCGCTCGTGGGGGCCTACGCCATGATGCGACTGGTGCTGCCAATCGCCCCCGAATGGGCCCTGCAGAGCATTGCGATTCTCTCGATCGTGACCGCCCTCTACGCTGCGGGAATGGCCCTGGTTCAGATCGAGGCTCGGCGGAAGTTCTGCTATCTGTGTCTCTGTCAGTCCTCGCTGGTTCTGGCGGGACTCGAACTGGTGACGCCCATTGGACTGACCGGTGCGTTATGCGTCTGGCTTTCGGTTGGCCTGTCTTTGACGGGGTTCGGGATCACGCTCCGTTGTATCGAAGCACGAATCGGAAAGGTGTCTCTAGCAGACTACCACGGACTCTACCGCCAGATGCCGACTCTGGCTGGTTTCTTCCTTCTCACCGGACTCGCTTCGATCGGCTTTCCCGCCACCGTCGGATTCGTGGGGATGGAGCTGTTGATCGAGGGAGCCGTCGATGTCTATCCACTCATCGGAACGATGGTTGTCCTCGCAGCTGCGATGAACGGAATTGTCGTTCTGCTGGCTTACTTTCGGATTTTTACCGGTTGTCAACAGCCGACCAATATCCCGATGCATGCCCGACCGGCAGAGCGAGTCGCCGTGCTTTTACTCACGCTTCTGCTTCTCGGCGGAGGGCTGTATCCGCATCCAGGCGTGGCCCTGCGATATCACGCTGCCCGGGAGCTGACTCTGCAGCGGGACCGACGCAATCTCTCGATCCCACATACTTCTAACCATCCGTCGATCGAGGATCACGATTTACCAACCCTCGAGCATCATTAACCCCTCGTCACAACCCAAACGAATGACTCAAGTGAGATCCATGTCCAACGCACCGATGAACCGAAACGTTCCGCGTGGAAACGCCAACGGCTTTATCTCGTACTTCAAGCAGGACTTCCTGTCCGGATTCCTCGTCTTCCTGATTGCTCTGCCACTTTGTCTGGGAATCTCGGTCGCCAGTGGCTTTCCCCCGATCGCTGGGATTTTCACGGCGATTGTCGGATCAGTCGTGGCGACGTTCGTGAGTGACTCGGAACTCACGATCAAAGGGCCGGCGGCTGGTCTGATCGTGATCGCCGTTGGATGCATTGAGGCCTTCGGTGGCGATGGGATGCTTGGCGGCTGGTCGGAGGCGGATCAGGCTGCCTTCAGAGCCGCACTGGCTGTCGGCGCGGCTGCCGCCGTACTGCAGATCCTGTTCGGGTTTCTGCGGGCAGGGATTCTCGGGGAGTTCTTCCCGATCTCGGCTGTCCACGGCATGCTGGCGGCGATTGGCGTGATCATTATCGCCAAGCAGATTCCGGTTGCGCTGGGAGTGACCGCGTCTGGCGAGCCGCTGGAGATGCTGCTGGAAGTGCCGAAGTATGTCAGCGAGGCCAATCCGGCGATCGCGGTGATCGGGCTTATCAGCGTATTGATCATGTTCATCTGGCCGCTGGTCGGGACTCGCGTCCCTTTCGCAAAGATGCTGCCGGCTCCGCTCATTGTTCTCCTGGCCGCCATCCCGATGGGAATGGGATTCGATCTTCTCCACGAGCATTCCTATACGTTGCAGAATCATCAGTATCAATTGGGAGAACAGTACCTGGTGGCGATGCCGGATCGCGTCTTTGGCATGTTTGACCAGATCACGACGCCCGACTTCTCCGTACTTTCGCAGCCGACCGCGTGGACGTGGATTATGATGTTCTTCATCATCGGCAGCCTGGAGTCTCTGCTAAGTGCCAAGGCGGTGGATCTGATCGATCCCTGGAAGCGGAAGTCGAGTATGGATCGGGATGTGATTGCCGTCGGCGTCGGAAACTTGTGCGCTTCGATGGTGGGCGGCCTGCCAATGATTTCCGAGATCGTCCGCAGCCGGGCGAATATCGATAATGGCGCCCGGACGCGCTTCGCCAACTTCTGGCATGGGATGTTTCTACTGGTCTGTGTCGCGATGATTCCGATGGTGCTGCATCGCATTCCGATGGCAGCTCTGGCGGCGATGCTGATCTACACCGGCTTTCGCCTCGCCCATCCCCGGGAGTTCATGAACGTGATGCGGATCGGCCGGGAACAGTTCGTGATCTTTGTCACGACACTCATCGCCGTGCTGGCAACCGATTTGCTGATCGGTATCGCGATTGGAATCGTCACAAAGTTCATCATTCACATGGCCAACGGGGTTCCGCTGCGATCGTTCTTCAAGCCGGAGATCGAAGTCGTGGAAGACGATGGCTCCACGGTGCGGATCGTCGCCCGGAAATCGGCTGTCTTCAGTAACTGGATCCAGATGAAGATCCGCATTGAACGCGAAGGGCTGCTCGTCGGAAAGAATGTGGAACTCGATCTTTCCGAAACGCGACTCGTTGATCACAGTGTCATGGACAAACTGCACGGGCTCGAGAACGACTTCGAACAATACGGACTGAGCTTCACCGTTGTGGGGCTTGAGTCGCATCGGCCATTCACGGAGCATGCGCACGCGGCTCGCAAGCGGATCTACGCTGACAAGCTGTGAGTGCTCGAAACGCTGGTCAGCCCACCAAACCGGCTCGTTCAGGCGAGTTTCTTGAGCGGGTGGTTTCGTTCCTGGAGCGGGAATGGAACGGCTCTGCTCCCTTGCACGTGGGATTCGAAGACAGCGCATATCATTTCGATCGTCAGGGCTGCTTCGTGCACGTTGCAAAGCGGCTCGCGGTCCTGTTCGATCGAGGTGATAAGATCCCTGGCAGCAAGGGTGTGGTCGTAGATGTCTTTATGCAGACCGGGAATCGGTTCTTCGACATCGATGCCGCCCGTTGAGATGGGATGCCACGGCTCTGGCGAAGCCTTCGGCTGGAACGGATTCCCGGCGATGTAATGGGCCAGCGGCAGCGCGTCGCATTGCAGACTGATAATTCCATCGCTCCCGATAAGGCGGAGGCCGAATCCCTGGTTACGCGTCTGGTCGTTGGCGATCGAATCGAAGTAAGCGACCACTCCATTCTTGAGCAGGTAGCGGGCGTGGATTTCGTTTCCGGCGATCGGCCCGATTCCTTCCGCCCCCTCGTGGACGTCCTGCTGAGTCACACGGCGGCCATCTTGAAGAACAACCGCCGAGCAGGTTTCCGGGGGACCGCCGAAATATGTTGTCAGATTCAGCACATGCGAGCCGAGGACCCAGAGGTCTTCCGCTCCCCCTCTCCGGTCGCCTTTGCCGCGACCACGAATTTCGAGCAGCTTGCCGATACGCCCTTCAGCAACGAGCCGGTCGATCTCCTGTAGCACGGGGTGATATCGGTTTCGATGAGCGACGGCCAGCTTCACATTCCGGGACTTGCAGGCCTGGACAATCTCATCCGCTTCAGCCGGAGTCCGTACAAAAGGTTTCTCGACGTAGATTCCCCGCACGCCGGCTTCGATGGCGGCCAGAATCATTTCCTTTCGCTGGTCGACATGTCGCGGACAGATCGCAGCGATGTCTGGTTTCGCCTGCTGCAACATTTTCCGGTAGTCGGTGTAGCCAGCCGAAGCATCGAGATGGAGATGGTCAAGCTCCTTCTTCAGACCAGCCTGTTCTCCGTCGGCGACGGCGATGATCTTTGTTTGCGGCAGTCTGTTCCAGACCGTATCGAGCCCGTGCCCAAAGTTGCCCCGACCGGTATGTCCAATCACGCCAACGGTCCACGTTTGCTGAGGCGAGGAAGCGGTCTGCTCTTCGGCCCAAAGGGAACGCGAGGCAAGCAGAGTCAGCGAGCAGAGCGAGAATTCGCGGCGATACATAGCGGTGTCCTCTTCGGAGCGGTGTCAGGCGGGGTTCAGCTTGCGTTCGATGTAGCGTTCGCAGATTCGGTAATAGGTGACCATCGACTCGATATCAATCCATTCATCGATCGCATGAAGATTGCCGACCAGCGGCCGCGAAAGATTGACCGGAATATTATGGTCCCTGAAGAAGCGGCTGTCGCTGCCTCCTGATGCTTTCACCAGCCGCACCGGGTTACCGGTCAGCTCCGCCGTGATCTCAGAGAAAAGCGGATCCGGGGCGAGATGAGTAGGCTCAGCGGTCATTAGCGGTTCGAACTCGCAGTCGGGGCCAAGGAGCTCCTGAATCTCGGCTGTCATACTTTCGAGCGTGTGTGGCGGAGGGAACCGGACGTCGATCGTGGCTTCGGCCTGATCGGGGATGCGGTTGGGCGTGGTGTTCTCGGTCCGAATGATGGTTACGCAGCATGTCGGGAACCAGTGGTTGACCTGTTCTTCGATCGATTCCACGGGCCAGTACTTAGCGAAGTGCAGCTTCAGTCGGGTGAGTCGCACCATCAGTTTCTCGACTGCATTCTCGCCGAGCCAGGGACGAGCGCCGTGCGCTTCGTGTCCAGACTGCCTGATGCGTCCGTGAATGACCCCTTTCTCTTCCACGGTAATATCATTCAGAGAGCCGCCATCGGGAATGATGGCCTGACCGCAGCGGAGTCCAACGGTCTTGCAGAGATAGCGGACTCCGTCGAGCCCACCTCGTTCTTCGTCGGAAGTGATGGCCAGACCGACGGAGATTCCGGGATGCCGTGTCTGAAGCGACCTCTGCAGTTCGGTCAGGATGGCGATCTGGCCTTTCATGTCGCCGCTGCCGGGACCGTAGATGCGGCCATTTTCGATCTTTGAGCGATAGCAGTTCGGCTGCGAATGCTCGATCACATCGAGATGTCCACAGAGAAGGACTTCGGGGAACTGAATTCCTTCCGGGCGAACGACCATCGAACGATGATCGTTGATCTCGTAGTAGTCGATCCGGACATCGGGCAGACTGTCGAGATGATGGGCAAGGAGATCAAAGCAGCGCCCCCGCTCTTCCGGCCGACTCTCGGTGGAAGGAATCAGGATCAGATCTCGGGTCAGGGCTGTGAGTCTCGATTTGAGTTCGTCGTCGTCCATGGGCTCCACAGGTTTCGTGATTCGTTGCGTATCTCGGGGCTCTGTTCTCTCAATCGCGGTCGGCCGACCATTCGACAGGCAGGTCCTGCTCGGCCAGTTCCAGGAAACGGTGGCATTCGTCGGTCGTCTGTCCGATGCAGAGGAACTGTCCCTTGTGGACCAGATCGTCGTTGCCATAGTTCAGATTCAAAGGGATGATCCCCGCTTTTCGACCCGGATGAAAGAGGTGTCCCGGTCGCTCGAACATCTGGAGAAGTTCGGTGGACGAGATCGGAACTCTGAGCCGCAAGTTTCGCAGAAGCCAGGCCCCCTGCGGATGGAACTTCCGAGCGAGGAGCGACGGATAGGTGGCCCCGGTGACACGGGCGTTGATCTCGCAGACGTACACATCCGGCGGTTTCTGCCCTTCCCGTTCGATGACTAGCCAGTCGATGCTGGCCGTGCCTCGATAACCGGTACTGTGCAGCCAGTGACCGGCGGCTCTAGCCTGCCGCATCGTTTCTTCCCGCAGACCGGGGAACTCGTCGAAATACGGCGGTGGTGACTCATTCCCCTGGTGAATGCTGTCGTCGCTCAGGATCTGTTCGGTCATGTCGTAGGCGTAAACGTCGGTGTCGTTGACGAACAACTGCGTACTGGGACTGCGAACCGACGTGACACCGAGGACTCCCGGTTCGAGCCAACCCTGAACCAGGCAGGGACCTTCAAAGAAGAAGTAATCTGGAACGTCCGGAATCGACTCGGGGCGATCGAGTGAGCGCAGACGGAGCATCCCGATTCCGGATGCACCGATCTGAGAGCGAAGGACGGCTGCGCGATACCCACGTTCGGCCAGCCTGCGAGCACATGCTGGGATTTCGTCGGCCGAAGCTGCGAGTTCGGTATCGAATGCGGGCAGGCCTTCGCTGGTCAAGAATTGATGCAGAAGCAGTTTGTTGTTGCCATCGCGGCTGGCATCCGTCGTGGAGATGGTCGGGGCGTTCAGATGTCGGGCGATGTGCGTCAACGTGTCGTCTGTGACATATCCGTCGATCCAGAAGTCGTCCGCATCGCGAATCTGCTCGAGAAACGGAAGACGTCCGGCTCCTTCGGACTGAATCTGTTTTCCCAAAGCGATGTAATCCTTGTGCCGGAGAACATGCAGCTGTGGCAGTTTGAGCCCGAGGTCATCTCTCAAGTAACGACAGTGAACCGGATCCGCTTCTCGCTCAAGAATCAGGATGTTATCCGGGTGCTGAAAAAGCAGATTCAAGATTGAGACGAGCCGGCCGCTGTACGAATCGATCTCGCCGACTTCCTTTCTCAGAGAATCGGTCTGGGCTTCGTTGCCGTAGAAGAGTCCGAGCAGATTGGCAAAGAAAGCGACCCGGCGATTCCAGAGCGGAGGGAGCTGGCCCTGGGTATCAATGAATCCGACTTCTTCAGCGTCTTTCGTCACGGCTGCGGCAACTCCTCGAACCTCGATGCATGCGGATGGCGCTCGCCCTCCTGCCAGGTCATTTCAGTTTAGCGACTTCTCGCCTCATGCAAGCTGAGTTCCACATGGGATCACTTCTGTTTTGACCGCTCGAGCATTCGGCGGACGCGCTCCTGCTCCTTGGCCAGCGCGGCGGGAGGAACGGGCATCGGTTCAAAGTCGGGCGAAGCAACAACCTTCTCCTGCGGCGGAATCTCACGCCAGCGCAGATTGCGGAACCAGACATCCTGGCCATGGTCCTGCAACCAGAGTTGTCCGTCTCGAGCAGACAGATCGCCGCCGCGAATGCGCAGCAGTTCGACATACTCGGCCCAGCGAGGATCTTCGTAATCGAAGTCGAGAACTCTCTCGCCATTCAACCAGTGTTGAATCACCGAGTCTTTACAGACAATCTTTGCCGTGTTCCATTCTCCAAAAGGACGTGTGGCGTCCTTCGAGGGAGCCATGCAGAAGAACAACGACGCGGCTGCCTGCCGCGGGTTTTCTCTGTAAGGGCTGTGTACGTTGTCGAGCACCTGATACTCGACTTGGGCGGGCCGGTAGTAGACTCCGCTGTTGCACCCCCTGGAAACTTTCCAGTCGAAACGAAGCTCGAAGTCGTCCGGGACCCTGGCCGTTTCGTAGTAGAGCGAGCCCCCATTCTTGAAGCGATAGAACGCCCCGTTTTCGATCTTCCAGTTGCCATCCTGCTTCCAGCCGTTGAAGGTCCTTCCGTCGAACAGGCTGACGAACCCCTGCTTCTTCTCTTCAGCGGAGAGTGAGGTGGTGGACGTGCCCTGTTCGGCCGTCTTCCCGGCCAGCGGACGACTGATGAGCATCTTCAACTTCGAGCCTTCAGAGACCAGTTTGCCAGCGAGAACGTCTTCTTCCGTGAAACGAGCCAGCAGGATCTCGCCATCTTTGGCCCGGTTGCGATCGTATGAGATGTAGATCGTTCCATCGGGAGCCTGGAACCCGTCTGGATAGGAGATGCCACGGCGTTCGTCGAGCACGAGGCCACCTTTCCACGTTTTCCCGTCGTCTTCGGAGAGCCAGGCGGAAAGCTGTACGCGCCCCTGATGAGAGTCGATCTTGTCGCCATGCTTGATCAGAAGCAGTCGTCCCGACGACATACGGCGAACGTGAAACCGAGCGTTTGGCTGGGCGATGCCTTCAGGGACCGTTGGCTCTGACCAGGTGGTTCCAAGATCGGTCGACTCGCTCTGCATGATGCCTTTCGCCGTACGGGCCAGCATCCACAGAGAGCCATCCTCCCGTTCGACGATCATGTGTTCGTGCCAGTCGGGATTCGGGAAACGGACGCAACCGCGGCGTTTCCACGTGCTGCCTTTGTCCGTCGAAACGAACACATTCGCGCCCCGATACGGATCGAGTTCGCGGAAGCAGTCTTTGAAGGGGCCGAAACCATTTCGCTGATCGAGAGAAATCGGCAGCATCCATTCTCCGTTGGAGAGCACGGTCGGCTTATTGAGCGTGACGCCGTGCCAGATGCGACGCGGTTCCGACCATTCGGGCGTCTCATCATCGGGGTTCTCACAGATCGTCACCCAGACCCCTGCTCGACCGTCGAACATTCCCATCGACTGATCGAAGATGAGCCAAAGGCGGCCGAGCGGGTCGGTCCACAGATTGCCGACCAGCGTGCTGCGATCCATCGGCAGATCGTCGGAATGGGTGTCGATGACAAGGCGCGGCTTTGACCAGCTCTCGCCATTGTCGTCGCTGGTCGCCAGAACGAAGAAGGCCTCGGGGCTGTCTCCTCCGCCGACCCAACAGGCCCATAAACGCCCGTTCGACGTGCGTTCGATGCCGATGGTCATGCCGTAATCGAGTTGATCGTAGTCGTACTCGGGCAACGGCGACGTGTTCAACTCGGGAGTCTCGAGAGCGAAATCAGCGATCCGCCGCATTTCCTCCACGGAGCGTTCCGGTTCGGCAGCCGAGCAGAAGCCGGTTGAGAACATGAGCAGCGAAAGTGCAATTGTCAGGTAGCGCATAGTGACGTTTTCAGGTCTTGGGTGTCGTTCAGTTCGAGGGCAGTTCGGCGTAATCGGAGCTGGCCGTGAGATCGTTCGACTTCACGTTAATGAACCAGCCGGTGGTGTCTTCAGGGAGGACTGCGGTCGCAGTCCAAGTCTTCTTGGTCCGTTCGAGGTGAGCCGGAGTTTGTTTCCATTCGCGATTTCCGGTGAAGCCGGTGTCCGTTGTCGAGATCAGCACGGCTGAGGATAGTTGGCGATCGGATCGGAAACTGACCGAGACTTGGTTCCCGTCGTGCTTGCTACCAGTCTGTTCAATCCAGGGGGCACCGTTCTCAACGACCGACTTCGCAAACGCATAACTGTCGGGAGGATTCCAGCCGGCGGGGTGTGAATGGCCCATGCCGGGAATCAACGAAACCATTCGTGGACCAGGAGCGCCAGTGTAGCAGGCGGATTGCGCATCGAGAGGGAAGTGATTATCGAGCGGCCAGGAGAGCCAGAGAACCGGCATCGTCACGCGGTCCATGCGGACCATCGGATCCCAGACCTGACGATACTGCTCGTTCGGGCCTAACGCGGCTCCCCAGTGATTCTCGGCGTCATACAGATGACCGCATCCGTAGATGGGAACCGCGAAGGCGAATCGGGAATCGATGCCGATCACCGTACTCGTGACCACTCCACCCCAAGAAATGCCTGCCAGACCGATTCTGTCGCCATCGACTTCCGGCAGAGACCGCAACAGGTTGCGTGCGAGAATGGCATCGGCGACGGCGTGGTAAATCCATTGATCCGTCAGCTGCTTATCGGAATCGGAAAAGATGCCGGGGCGATGCGGACCGGGCCAGTCGTGCTGCTCCCAGCGGGAACCGCGACGCCCGGGATTGGTGGGGATGTCGGTCTGTCCTTCAACGGCGATGCTGATCGCTGCGAAGCCCTGCGCGTTCCACTTTTCGACCCACTCCCGGTATGCGGTTCCTCCTCCACCATGGACCAGGACGACGCCGGGGACTTTCTTCGATGTCTCTTTGGGCATGCCGAGCCAGGCGAAGACACGGGTCTCTTTGCCCTGCCAGGGCAAGGCTTCATAGAAGAGAGCTTTGACATTCTCCGTACCTTCAAACTCTTCGGCCGGATGCACCTCGGGAACCGTCTCCAGCTCGCCAAGTTTCAGGACCTGCTCGCGTTGCTGGGCGAACTGATCGGCAATCGCAACCGGCGGAAAGGCCTGAAGGCTCGCGAGAACCGCGAATAGAAGAACGGTGGTCTTGCTCATTGTTGAACCGCCATGAATGGAAGTTAGTTGGAGACGGGGCTTGCTCTGTTTGGCAGATGTTCGTCGAGCCAGGCCGAGACACGATCTCGATACGGACTGTCGATGAGCGGCCAGCGATCGTTATGAGGGTGACACACGAGATCATTAGGTATTGTCGGAAAGATTGAACGCATATCGATGTCGAGAAACGTGACGTTGGTCACTCCCCCTCGATCCTTCAGATAGCTGGCAATCTGGTCGGTGCCTCCGTTCTGACAAACAAGAACCGGGCGGCCGTCAATGCGTTGAAGTCGCTCTGTTGCTGCCGCCTGATAGTCATCAACGGGCCATCCCCATTCGGTGTTCTTCCAGCCGCGAACGCCGTCGTAATGGTCGTGGGTGATAAATCCGGCCCACAGCTTCGCGATTTCATCGTCGTGCAACCCGATGTAATTGACGGCAATTGCACCGCGAGAGAATCCACAGAGAAAGACGGCTTCGGGATCACCGTGGTACTGGGAACAGATTGCGGGAACGACCTGTCTGGCGTAGTCAACGGTCGCTTCGACATCCCCCCACCAGGTGGTCGCGTTTCGCTGATGATCCGTCGAGACAAAGGGAAGCGTGACCCAGATGAACCGTCCCTGTGAGAGTCCGTATCCCAACGCCGCATCTTCGACTTCGCCGGTCGAAAAAGCCGCCGGGAAGTGATTGCCTGTGTACTCGACGATCACCGGCCAGTTCTGCCCGGTTGAATTCTGAACCGTCCAGTTCTCCGGCAAATAGAGCATGTGATGCACGTTCGAATCGGCGTACTCATTAATGGAGACGGCCACGCGTGCCCCGGCTCTAGGCTGCCCCGATGCTGTTTCGGGAAGACGCATTTCGTCCGCCCTCGCGAACTCGGTCGCGAAGCTGAGGAGGACGAGAATCACGACTTTCTGAATCACTTCAGGTCTTTCTCACAGTCGGCATCCATCGGGACTGCTTTCCCGGTCTCTTCAACCGGCGACGTGAACAGGTAACGCCAGACCGGCTCGTGAAGCAGCGTTCCGTCATCGGCTTTCGCGGCGTTTCTTCCCGGGACAACCATCGAATGGGCTCGCCGTGCATCGTTGTTGACATCGACTGTCGAAAGCAGGCGTCGGGAGTGACTGTACGGAGGACTTGAGTCTTCCACGACAACGAGCGGGCCAAACTCATGAAGCCCGAGCAATTCCCAGGATCGGCAATAGTGATCCCCGGTCCAACCACCGTCGAGAACATGTGTGAAACCGAAATAACGGTTGGTCGGTGTCGCGGAAGGAAGGCTTTGCCAGGTTTCGAACTGGTCCCGGGGCCCGGAGAACATGACCACACGGGCCACTTTCTTATGCTTCGCGAAACGAGCCGAGGTGGTCGACCCGTGGGAAATTCCGCTCATGATGACCCGGTCCCACTTCAGATCGGAGCCGTCGGCTGTCAGGAACTGGTCCCACTTCCCTTCCGGGTTCTCACGAGCAAGCCATTTCACGAACTGGAGTGAGCGTTCCATCATGCCGTCGGGCTGGGCAATCTCGACCAGCGGGCTGTGATCCTGACCAGTCGCTGCTTCGAGTCGAATGTCGCCCAGAGCCTTCCCGCTGTCTCGCTCATCGGCCGGAATGGTGCCGAACCAGCCATTGGCGTAATGAACCTGAATCGCGTGCAGACCGTAGCCGCTAAGCCGATCAAACAAACCCTGGTTGTGCCCCATCAACCAGATCACGAGCTGGCCGCGAGATTCGACCGATGTGTCGACGCTTGCATGTTGCAGATCCGTGACCTTGCCCTTGCCGTCGTCGAAGACGAATCGCAGCTCGGGATACTCCCGGGTGCGAGAATCGATCTTGCTGGCTCGGGCGGTGAGGTTGTATTGCTGCGGTTTGGAATCCGGTTGCTCGGCGATGACGGACTGCTGTGAGCCGAACAGAACGGTCAACAGGACCGCAAAACTGAGGCGGCGGGTAATCGTGTACATACTTTAGGGCTTGTCAATCGGGACTCTAAGGAGGACTGGTCAAATCGATGTTGGTTTATTGTTTCGACTTTGACCAGTCTTGAGAAGGGAGCGAGGAAAAGTGAGCGGCGAACATTCCCAGCCCGCAGTTTGCGAAGGTAATCCGTATCAGAAGATCTTGACAACCGGCGAGGCTGAGTTCTGATAGAGAATCAAGTCATGTGGATGTCCTTTCATCCCGAAGTCTTTGATGGTCCTGACATTCTGTTGTGTTGAATGGCCGGATTGATTTGATCTGACTACAATCCGGGGCCCTGAAAGATTACTCGAGGCATACACTGTGTCCCCAGCTGAGATTTGGAACGAAGTTCGCGGTCGCCCTCGAGTCTTTGGATATGGTATCGCGATCGGCACAAGCGTTCTGGCCGCGATACTCGGTGTCCTTATTCATCGCTACGTGACAACGCAGGTCGTCTTTTCGACCTTCTTTCTCGCTGTTGTTGTTTCTGGCTGCTACGGTGGATTTGGACCGGCGGTTCTGGCCATCGTTCTGGGCTCCTTCTCCGCTCTCCGGTTGATCCTTGTTCCCGAGGGGCCGTTGCTCCCTGTCGCCCCGGATCAACAGGGGCGTCTGGCGATCTTTGTCGTGCTCAGTCTGATGACTACCGTGGTCATCTGCTGGACCAGATATCGGTTTTATCTGGCTTCCCTCGATAAAGAACGGCTCTCGGTGACCCTGGCCAGTATTGCCGACGCGGTAATTTCGACCGATGCCGCACGATGTGTTTCCTTTTTGAACCGCAATGCCGAGGAGCTGACCGGATGGACGCTTGAGGAGGCATTCGGTCAGCCGCTCGATGAGGTCTTCCGCATCGTCGATGAAAAGACGCGCAAAGGAGTCCTGCCCACTGCGGAAGCAGGAGATCAAGCCGTTTCGTTTGCTGGTCTGGCCGCTCACACGGTGCTGATAGCCCGTGACGGAACCGAACGTCAGATCCAGCACACGGTGGCCCCGATTCAGGATCGGACGAATACCGAGATCGGACTCGTGTTCGTGTTCCGCGATATCACGAAGAAGAGGCAGGCCGAACGGGCGGCCGCTGAACAGGAGCGGTTGCTCAAGTTACGAAGTGGCATCGGCTCGGTGCTCGCTCATCAGATGGCGCTTCCCCAGGGCTTGCAAGCCTGTGCTCAGCTGATTGTCGATCATCTCAATGTCAGTCTGGTCGAGATCTGGTGCCTTGAACCGTCGAGTGAAACTCTCCATCTGTCTGCCCGGGCCGGAGCAGGAAGTCAGAAGACTGCGGAATCTCACAGTATTTCTTCGAGCGACTCCCGGGTTAGTCGAATCGCCAGAACTCGCGAGCCTGAACTGCGAAATCAGCTTTCGATGGATGCCCCAGCGCCCCAGGAAAGTCTCGATGCGGATGCCGCTGTGTTTGCCGGCTATCCGTTGGCGATCGAGGACCGTGTTGTCGGTGTGCTGACCATCTCTGCCCCGCGGCCGATCTCGCAGACTGTGCTTGAGAATCTTCCCCCACTCATGGAGAGTCTGTCTCAGTTTCTCGAACGGAAACGTCAGGAAGAGTCGCTGCGGAATAACGAAAAGCTCCACCGTACATTGTCGGAGCTTACCTCGGACTATGGCTGTATCTGTACACTCCATCCCGGCGGCGAGATCGACGTTGACTTTGTCACCAGTGGTTTTGAGCAGATGACCGGCTATTCCCTCTCGGAGTTGAACGCCGCCGGAGGTTGGAGAGTCCTCATTCCCGATGATGCTCTCGATTCCGTTCAGGAGAGTATTGCCAACCTGCTTGAGAAAGGAATTGATCGTAGCGAAACCCGCGTGCGGACCCGCGATGGACGTATTCGCGTTGTCGAGTATTTCGGGCGAACCGAGCAGGACAATGCAGAGGGTGAGGCCCGGTTGTATATGGCCGCCCGCGATGTCACGGAAGTGAGAGCGGCTGCGGAGCAGTATCGACAGCAACAGGAGTGGTTCGAAGTCACGTTGTCGAGTATCGGCGATGCCGTGATTGCAACCGATGCGACCGGAGCGATCACCTATCTCAACCCGGTAGCAGAGAACTTGACGGACTGGTCGCAGGACGAGGCCCGTGGACGGCAATTGCGGGAAGTCTTCGATGTTGTCAAGGAGCGAACTAGAGAGCCGGTTGAGAATCCGGTCGAGAAGGTGCTGCGGCATGGCGACGTCGTCGGATTGTCCAACCACACAATCCTGATCACGAAGTCGGGATCCGAGATTCCGATCGATGACAGCGCGGCCCCGATTCGAAATAACAGTGGAGAGATTATTGGTGTTGTCCTGATCTTCCGCGACGTCACCGCTCGGCGCGAAGCGGAACGGCAGATCGCCGATCGCGACTGGCGGTATCGAATGATGAGCGATGCCTCGAACGACGTGATCTGGGATTGGGATCTGAGAAAGAATCAGATTACATGGAATGACAGCTTACGGAGTCAGTTCGGCTACGAGTCCGTAGAGTCGTCCGTCGACTGGTGGACGGAGAGAGTTCATCCTGATGATCGTGACCGGGTCGTTGATGGACTCGAAGAACTGGTCCGATCGGACAAAGAGAAATGGGTCGACGAGTACCGCTTCCGCAGAGCAGACGGATCGTATGCCTATGTGATCGATCGAGGGAAAGTGCTTCGCGATTCCTCTGGCGAAGGGGTGCGAATGGTCGGGTCCATGGTCGACCTGACCGATCGACAGGAAGCGGAAGATCGTCTGCGCGAGAGCGAAGAACGCGTTCGTCTTGCCGTCGAATCGACGAACATTGGAACCTTCGATTACAGCCCGTTAACCGGCGAGCTGGAATGGTCCGATCGATGCAAGATGGCATTCGGTGTGCCCGTCGATGAGGACGTGACGATCGAGATCTTCTTTGAACGACTGCATTCCGACGATCGGATAATGGTCGAGCGAGAGCTGGAGAGTGCGCTGGATCCGAACGGCGACGGTCATTACGCAGCCGAGTACCGTTCGATGTGGCCCGATGGGACGGTTCGCTGGATTCAGGCTCAGGGCCAGGCATTTTTCGCGGAAGAGGACTCCGTTCGCGTTGCCTATCGACTCATCGGCACAGTGCTCGATTTGACGGACCGGAAGAAGGCCGAGGATGATCTCAAGGTCAGCATGGAGCGGTTCCGCAACCTGGCCGACAGCATTTCTCAGTTTGCCTGGATGGCCGATGAGACCGGCTACATCCACTGGTACAACCAGCGTTGGTTCGACTACACGGGAACAACGCCGGAAGAGATGGAAGGCTGGGGCTGGCAGAAGGTTCATCACTCGGATTACGTGGAAAGAGTGACGGAACACTATAAAGCCGCCGTCGAAGCTGGCGATGCCTGGGAAGATACTTTTCCGCTTCGGGGTCGTGATGGTCAGTTCCGTTGGTTTCTTTCCCGGGCGATGCCGATCAGAAACGACGAAGGAAAGATCATTCGCTGGGTCGGCACGAACACCGACGTGACGACCCAGATGGAACTGCAGGAAGAACTACGGAACATTGCCGCCCAATTGTCGGAAGCCGATCGTCGAAAGGACGACTTCCTGGCGACTCTGGCCCACGAACTCCGGAATCCTCTGGCTCCGATTCGCACCGGGCTCGAGGTGATGAAATATGCTCAGGATGATGCCGAAACGCTCGAGGAAGTTCGCAGCGTGATGGAGCGGCAGACGCATCAGTTGATCGCACTGGTCGATGATCTGCTGGATATCTCGCGAATCACTCGCGGGAAGTTCGAGCTTCGCCGCTGCCAGGTGAATCTGAATGAAGTGATCCAGAGCGCCGTCGAAGCTTCGCGACCGCTCATCGACGATAATCTGCATCAGCTGGATATCGCGATCCCGGAACATCCGATCACGATCCATGCCGATCCGCACCGTCTGGCCCAGGTGGTCTCGAATCTGTTGAACAATGCTGCCAAGTACACCGTCGACGGGGGGACAATTCGACTCAAAGTGGAGCAGTTCGAAGAACATGTCCTGATTTCGGTCGCTGATAACGGAATCGGAATCCCCTCGGAGATGACCCATCACATCTTCGAGATGTTCGCTCAGATCGACCGCCCGATGGAGAAGGGATATACCGGTCTGGGAATCGGATTGACCCTCGTCAAATCGCTGGTAGAGATGCACGGAGGGACCATCGAGGTGCATAGCGATGGCGCCAATCAGGGAAGTCAGTTTCGTGTCTTTCTTCCGTTTGGAACCGATCGAACTGACTATAATGGGCAGCAAGTATCCGACGGGGTTGAAATGGCCAGCCCCAGCCTGCGGAAGATCCTGGTCGTCGACGACAATCGGGCTGCCGCGGAAATGCTGGCGATGATTGTGAAAATGCTGGGACATGAAGTTCGAGTCGCGAACGATGGACGTGAAGGGGTCGACGCTGCCCGTGAGTTCCAGCCTGACGTCATCCTGATGGATATCGGTATGCCTCGAATGAACGGCTACGAAGCGGCCCGCGTGATCCGCGGGCAGGACTGGGGGACCGGGATTCATCTGGTGGCCCTCACTGGATGGGGACAGGACGAAGATCGCAAGCGGACACGAGAAGCCGGGTTCGATCACCATCTGGTCAAACCCGCTGAACCCGCGGACTTGTTGAAGGTGCTTGCAGAAGGAAGGCCGGAGACGAAGTGATGGCGGAACAATCGGCATCCCAATCTGAATCTGTCGCTCGTCATTATTTCGTCGGCGACAGCGAAATGGTGGAGCGTATCAACGCTGTCGACTGGTCGGAAACCCCTTTGGGGGCGATAGCAGACTGGCCGGTGAGTTTGAAGAACGCAGTTCAACTCATGTTGACCTCGCGATTCCCGATGTTCATCTGGTGGGGAGAGCAGCTGGTCAATCTTTACAATGATGCCTATGTTCCAATGCTTGGAGAGCGGCACCCTTCCGCCCTGGGCGCGGCGGCCTCAGAGATCTGGTCGGAAATCTGGCCGATCGTCGGACCACAGGCCGATTTCGTCATGAACGAAGGGAAAGCGACATGGAACGAAGAGCTGCTGCTGGTCATGCAGCGGAACCAGTTCCACGAGGAGACCTACTTCACCTTCTCGTACAGCCCGCTGGTTGACGACGAAGGCAAGACCGGGGGTGTCTTCTGTGCCTGCACGGAAGACACGCAGCGTGTGATGGCCAATCGCCGTTTGAAGACGCTCCAGCATCTGGCCGAACGGACCGCTGACGAAAACCAGACGCAGGAAGAAGCGAGTCGCTTCGCTGCCACTTCGCTGGCGAGAAATCCGCACGATCTGCCGTTCGTGCTTCTCTACTTGTTGGATCGCGATGATCACAAGCGAGCACGGCTCGCAGGTTCGTGCGGTTTGCGGCCAACCGAGGCGATCTGCCCTGAAGTGATCACACTGTCGGACAAGAAATCACCCTGGCGGTTTGCTGAAGTGCTCAAGACCGGGCGTTCGCTTGAGATCGAGAATCTTGGGGACCTCGTCGGGGAAATTCGGTGTGGTGTCTGGCCGGAGTCTCCTCAGAGTGCATACGTGATGCCGCTGACGAATCATCGGATCATGGGATTTCTGGTGACAGGCATCAGTCCCTGCATCGAGTTTGACCGCCATTATCGTTCCTTCCTCGATCTGACAGGCCGACACGTGGGGATGGCGATCGCCAACGCGGAGGTGCACGAGCAGGAGAAACTGCAGGCCAAAGAGCTGGCGGATCTCGATCTGGCCAAGTCGCGCTTCTTCTCGAATATCAGCCATGAATTCCGGACTCCGCTCACGCTCCTGCTCAGTCCTCTGGAGGATGTTCTCGAACGGGAAACACAGCGGTTGGGATCTGATGAACGTCAACTTCTGGAGACCTCGCGCCGCAACGCGCTGCGTCTGCTGAAGCTCGTGAACACCCTGCTCGACTTCTCCAGAATGGAAGCGGGGCGGGTGCAGGCAACCTTCCAGCCGACCGATCTGGCCAAGTTCACATCGGATCTCGCGAGCAATTTCCGATCCGCCTGCGAGCGGGTAGGACTGGCGTTGAATGTCGACGCCCCTCCTCTGCCCGAGCTGGTTTATGTCGACCGCAAGATGTGGGAATCGATCGTTCTGAACCTGCTGTCGAATGCCTTCAAGTTCACGTCGGAAGGCGAAATTAATGTCGTCCTCGAAGCGAACGAAGACAGCGTTGTGCTCTCGGTCCGGGATACCGGGTGCGGGATCGCGGAAGAGGAACTGCCGCAACTGTTTCAGCGGTTCCATCGTGTCGATGAGACGCGCGGACGGGTTCAGGAAGGTTCCGGAATCGGGCTGACGATGGTGCACGAGCTTGTCCTGATGCACGGCGGGAAAGTTGCTGTCGAGAGTGAAGAGGATTCGGGCTCGACGTTTACTGTTCGTCTTCCCATTGGGAAAGACCATCTGCCCGAGGACCGTTTGCAACCGGCCGGCGACGAGGCCGGGCTTTCCGTGTCGTCCGAACATTTTGCCGAAGAAGCTCTCCGCTGGATCGCCGAAGACGAGATTGAGGATCCGTCCGAAGAAGATCCTTATCTGACCACTGGTGGGCGCCCGAAGATTCTCATCGTCGATGACAATTTTGATATGCGGCGTTATCTGTCGCGCCTGCTGCAGGCCGACTACGAGCTGATTATGGCCCACGACGGCAAGGAGGCCATGGAACTGGCCGTCTCCCGATCGCCCGATTTGATTCTCGCCGACATCATGATGCCGGAGATGGATGGCTTCCAACTGTTGACAACGATGAGGAACGATCCTCGGACTAAAGTCCTGCCGATCCTGCTCCTTTCCGCGCGAGCCGGGGAAGAAGCCCGTGTCGAGGGAATTCGGGCAGGAGCGGACGATTATCTGACCAAGCCATTCGCCTCGCGAGAACTGCTGGCCAGCAT
The DNA here is from genome assembly GCA_017795105.1 of Planctomycetaceae bacterium. Classification (GTDB taxonomy): domain Bacteria; phylum Planctomycetota; class Planctomycetia; order Planctomycetales; family Planctomycetaceae; genus Rubinisphaera. The sequence continues at coordinate 189,678 of CP051247.1, read as the reverse complement.
CTCGACGCATCTCACTCTGGCGGAGATTCGACGGGAAGCTGCTGAATCGGTTCGCGAAAGTGAATCCCGCTTCCGAAACATGGCCGACCATGCACCGGTCATGATCTGGGTCCGCGATGATAAGGGGCGTTGCACCTATCTCAACAGGCTCTGGTACGAGTTCACAGGCTCATCTCCCGATGAAGGTCTGCCAGCCGATTGGGCCGAGTTCATTCACCCGGATGATCGTGAGGCGATACATTCGGCCCTCGGAGACGCGCTCGAAAACCGGGAACCGGTCCGACTCGAATACCGTTTGCGGCGACAGGACGGAGAGTTCCGCTGGGTGATCGACGCCGCATCGACTCGATTCAACACCGAAGGGAATTTCCTGGGGTATGTAGGATCCATTATTGATATCACGGATCTCAAGGCGGTCGAATCGGACCTGCGGGAATCGGCTCGACGAAAAGACGACTTCCTGGCGATGCTCGGACACGAACTGCGTAATCCACTGGCTCCGATTCGCAGCGGGCTCGATTATCTTGCCGTCGAAGGAGATCCCCGCAACGAGCAGATGATCCGATTGATGCAGGAGCAGATGGAGCATCTGGTGCGTCTGGTGGATGATCTTCTCGACGTCTCGCGCATTATGCGGAACAAAATCGAACTGCGTCGAGAGCCGGTCCGGATTCAGGAGCTCCTCAGAAAATCGATTGATGCGATCCGGCAGCTGATCGATCGGGAACAGCAAGAGCTCACCCTCGACATGCCCGACACGCCAGTGTGGATCGATGCCGATCCGGTTCGTGTTGTGCAGATCCTCGAGAATCTGCTGAACAATGCCAGTAAATACACCCCCGCCCAGGGACGAATCGACATTTCCGTTGAGGCCAGTGAGGCTGAGATCGTTATCTCGATTGAAGATACCGGTGTTGGTATTGATCCCGACCTGATGCCGACTATCTTCGAAGCATTCACCCAGTCTTCGCGTTCTCTGGATCGATCTCAGGGAGGGCTCGGGATCGGTCTGACTCTTGTGAAGCGACTCGTCGAGATGCACGAAGGTACGATTACCGTTGAAAGCGCAGGATCCAACCAGGGAAGCACGTTTACCGTTGTGCTTCCGAGAATCGAGAATCCGGAGCATAAGACCGCAATGCCTGATATTGGCAACACGAGTGAGACAAGACGAATTCTGGCTGTCGACGACAATGTCGGAGCCGCCTGGCTACTTTCAAAGCTCCTGGGAAAACTGGGGAACCATGAGGTCGAAACAGCTCACGATGGCCCGGCTGTCCTCGAGAAAGTTCCCGAGTTTAAACCCGACATCATTCTGCTCGATATCGGCCTGCCGGGGATGAATGGATACGATGTCGCCAGAAAGCTTCGCGAAGATCCCGCGAACGACCATATTCTGTTGATCGCACTCACCGGTTACGGATTGGAAGAGGACCGACGCAAGTCCGAGTCAGCGGGATTCGACGAACATCTCGTCAAACCCCCCTCACTCGATCAAATGAAGATGGTCCTCAACCACGAGAAGCTGCAGAACAGTTCCGAATAGGCCCCCTGCTCTACTTAGCAAGAGGTTGCCCCGTTTGCAGATACGCGAACAGATCACGAATCTGCTGTTCGGTGAGCTTGTCCAGCAGCCCCTCCGGCATCAGTGACTTCGGCTGGCGAATCATTTCCTCCACGTCGTCTCGTGCGATGGTGACATCCTGACCATCGGCACCACGCAGGACGACTACATGCTCGTCCTGATCGACGAGAAACCCGGTGGTGACTCGTCCATCGATATCGAGCACGAGATAGTTCTCGTAACCTTCACGGATCTCTGCGCTCGGGTTGACCACGTTGATCACCATTCTCAGTCGATCGTCCCGCTTGTACTGAGTCAGCTCCGGCCCGACGCGTTTGCCATCGGTAAACAGCACGTGACATTTCGCACATGTCTCCAGATAGACTTCCCGTCCGCGATACAGGTCCCCGGGCTCTTGGGTGAGCACCTGCTCGACATGGGCGATCTGCTGCTGAATTTGCTCGCTGGAGGCATCCTGCAACTGCTTCCAGTACTTTCCGACGATGCGGTTAATCTCGGGATCCTGATGAATGAGCATCTTCCGAACGGTATCGGCAGGCAGCGATGCGGGTTCCACCTTTCCGGATTCCACGGCTTCGAGCAACGCCCTGCTCCACCCTGCGCGACTGACAAGCAGGGTTTCGGCAACCTGACGCGGCTCGGGGTTCAGGGAAGCGAATCGAGCCAGGACGACTTCACCGATACGTTGGTCTGAGTAGTTGCGGAGAGCGGAGAGAAGTCCGATCTGCAAGTTTTCATCAGACGTTGTTCGCATCAGGGCTAGCAGATTGTCGAGGGCCCGTTCATCTCTCAGTTCTCCAATCACGGCCACGATGTCCTTCAGTTCATCGGGCTTCGAATCCGGGGCGGCAAGTCGCGTCAGAGCCTGGTCCATCGCCGCCTCATCCCCCATTCGCATTCGGAGTACGATAGAACCGCCGCCGGATGCAGTCAGTTCTTCAGCCAGTTCACGCGGGATACTGCTGAGCGAACGTCCGCGATACGCTTCCTCAAAACCGGTCAACAGCTGTTGTCGCGGCTCTTTGGATTGGGTTTTCTTCAGCAGCGTGACACACGCCTGCAGGTCAGCTCTCTCGCCGGCGAGTGCGTAACGCTTCATCAGTCGGGAGAGGAGCGAACTGATGACGAGCGGCTGCTGTGCAAAGTCCGGATTCTCGAACATCTGCAGGATCTCTGCACGATGGGTCTCCGCGAACCGTTCGATTCCCCACCAGATCAGAAGCGGAATGTGAGGATCGTCGACATCTTGCTTGTGCGTATAGAGTGCTTCGAGAATTGGAATGGCCTGTTCACCCGGCAGTCGTTTCGCCGTCGATGCCAGTTGGCTTCGTACTTCGACGTGCGGTTCCTGCACGGCCAGATCGATCAGACGGCTGGCGAGCTCGGTCGTCAGATTTCCCGCGTCGCCGAGTAACCGGACTGTCCAGAGCCGCACGTACGGATCTGAGTGTTCCAGCGTTTCTCTGGCGGTCGCTTCATCAAGTCCAGTTGTCAGGTTGAGAGCCCAGAACGCTTCCAGAGCCAGTTGGGAATCGCCGGTCTGGAACAGCTCTTTCAGTCGAGGAACGATGCTCGCATCCTTGCGATCTCCGATCATCCGCAGTGCCGTCTGGCGATACCATTTGGCCGGATGTGCGAGCAGGTCGACGAGTTCATCGGTCGACTTCTCGTTCAGATTGAAAACCGGATACTGGTAGTTGTCCCGGGCTCGGAGCCGATAGACGCGACCGGTATTGGGATCGACCTGTCCCTGATAGTGCTGGCCGTGGGCGATGAATTCCTCGTAGAAGTCGCCGATGTAAACCGCCCCATCGGGGCCGGTCCGCAATACAACCGGGCGAAAGCCGAGATCGGTGCTCTTGAGTGGCTCGTCGACGTCCTGGGTGCGGAATGTTGATCCCTGTGGAGTCATCTCGGTGAGGTAGGCGTTCTGATGCAGCGGGTCGACCGAGACCAGCTTGCTCTGAAAGCGAGCCGGCATTCCGGTTTCCTCATAGCGGACGACGGTATGATTGAACCGGGGCGTCTCTGGGGAATGCTCCATCTTCTCAAGCGTTCCAAAGGTGTAGGGATTGGAAGCCGGACCGTACTTATTGGCCCCCCCCTTCGGGTAATAGGCTCCCTGCACATTGTGAATTGCTCGGGCGTTGCCAACGTTCTGGCCGCAGAAGAGCCGCCCCTTGGAGTCGAAATCGAAACCGAACGCGTTGTATCCCCCTTCGGTAAATAATTCGATTCGCTTCGTCTCGGGGTGGTACCGAATCGTCGTTTTGGCCTCGCAGTAAATGGACTCATCCGGTTTCATGTCTGGTGTGCGAAGGTTGGACGAGACGGTGCTTCCCTGGACGAAATAGAGCCAGCCATCGGGCCCCCAGCGCAGGGCGTTCGGCACCGAGTGTGTGTCCTGCATGCCGAAGCCCTCGATGTGAACGACGGGATCCCCGTCGGGAACGTCGTCGAGGTCGGCGTCGGGGTAGAACATGAGATAGGGCGGATTCATTACCCAGAAACCACCGCGGCCATGTGCGACTGAGACCGCGATGTTGAGGTCATCCAGAACCGCTTTGTGGCTGTCGAACGTGCCGTCACCATCGGTGTCTTCATGCACCGTCACGCGATCCATACCCTTGAAGTGATTTGGTGGCGGCGGAGAGAGTTTGTCGTAAACGGCACGATAGTACTTGTCGCGGCTGATGATTTTGATGCCGGCCGGAAACGGGTATTGACGGTACTCGGTCACCCAGAGTCGCCCCCGTTCATCGAAGGTCATACCGACCGGTTGAGCGATGTCTGGTTCAGTCAACACCTGATCGAGTTTGAGATCCTCCGAGACCGTCATTTTCTGCATCGATTCGGCGGGAGAGAGTTTCCGGCCGCGAATCAGTTTCTCGGGACGATTGAGCTGAGAGCGGGAAATGGTGAACTCTTCGTAGACCGCTTCCTCAGGCTTCTGGTCCACTGCTGCGATTGCCCAGCTCGGATCGTCGCCCGGCTGGAACTGCCAGTCACCTGCCAGCGTGCATTCGGTGAAATATCCCATGAGCACTGGAGCTTCCTCCAGAAAGCCGCCGTCGCCCTTTTCGTTGTAGACACGAAATGCGATCACGTTGTAGGCATTGTTCTTGAGCACTCCGGGGGGAACTTTCCACCGTTGAAAGTCGTCGTACCCACTCTTGTATTCAGGGGGAAAACTGCCAGTTGTTCCAATCGACTGCCCGTTGACGAACACTTCGTGGACATCTGCGACATGGCGAACCAGCAGAGACACAGATTGAGCGTAGAGATTCTTAGACCCGCTGAACTCCTCGATGTCCTCGGAATATTGCGTCCACTTCTCCGGGACTTTGACATAGCAGCGATACCAGGCGAATCCGTCGAGCGACTCGAGTTCCTTTGCCTGGGACTCCCACGAACCGGGGACCTGGAGGATCTGCCAGTCGGCGGCTTGATCTGCTGCGGACGCCGCGGTCGCAAAGGTCAAAAGCAGGCTGGCGAACAGAGACAGACGCTTCATCATCGATGATGCACTCCTGAGGGAAGTTGCTGAAGGCTTTTCTGTGGGGCGGCACGCTGGTTGTGGAAACCAGACGCGGCGGGGAGCAGAGAAGAAACAGAGCTTTGCTCGCAGTCACTTCTCTGGATGACGGAGCCACCGTCGCTCGATGCGCCAGCAGGCGGATTCGCTCCGTCTTCAGGTTAACCGAATTCTGGAACGGAGTGAACCAAGTTCGCAAACTCGCTCGCTCTCTGCTCACAACCGATGAAAACGTGTTATGCTGAACGGGTCCTACCTGCCCCGAGTTTTGCAGAGGAGCCCGTTGTCTATGACGCTTCGATTTCTATCGCTCCTGGTTGTCTTCATCGCTCCGGTCAGCCTTCCCGCAGTGAGGGCATCCGAACCGATCACGCGACCACCTCGCCAGTCTGTGGAAGTGGTCGAGAGTAGATCCGGCATCGTGGTCTCCGAAACTGATGAAGCCTCCGCAGCCGCCTGTGAGATCCTGGCCCAGGGCGGGAACGCCGTCGATGCAGCGGTCACCGCAGCCTTTGTGCTGGCCGTCACCTGGCCGGAAGCGGGAAACCTGGGGGGAGGTGGTTTCATGATGATTGCGCCGCCCGAGGATGACGTCGTTTGCGTTGATTATCGGGAAACGGCTCCGGTGTCCGTGACGGCGAACAGTTTCGTTGGGTGGACCGATCGTCATCACGCCCGAATGGCAGGCGTTCCTGGTACGGTCGCCGGCCTGGCCGCCGCTCATCAGCGTTACGGGATCCTGCCCTGGAAACAGCTTGTCGAGCCAGCGATCCGATTCGCACGAGAAGGCGTCGAAGTTGATGAGTTTCTGGCGTGGTCGCTGAATTCCTACCTGACACGGGAACGCGTGCGAACAGACGCTCAGTTCGCGGAATTCCGCCGCGTCTACGGGCATCCGGACGGACGGAAATGGCGAGCTGGCGATCGACTCATTCAGTCCGATCTGGCCGAGACCCTCGAACTGATTGCCGAACATGGCCCAGCCGCGTTCTATGAAGGAGCGATCGCTGATCAGATAGTCGCAGAGATGCAGCGCAGCGAAGGTCTCATTACACGGGAAGATCTCCAAGAGTACAAAGCACTCGTGAAGCCAGCAGTGAGTGGTCGCTTTCGGGAGTTCACGATCTACGGAGCCCCTCCTCCGAGTTCCGGTGGACTGACTGTCATTCTAGAGATGCAGATGGTTGAGGCGCTGGAGTTGACATCCTCTTCAGACAGATTCTGGACCACCGAACAAATCCATCTTCTCAGCGAGATCATGCGGAGAGCTTTTCGGGAGCGAGCCGCTCACCTCGGAGATCAGCCGATCAATACGGAGCTGCGAGACAAGTTCTCACGGGATCGAGCTGCAGAACTGGCCGCAACGATTGATCGCCAGGAGGCCACGTCGAGCGAGTCGATCGCCGGGGAGATCGAAATCTCCGAAGGTTCGTACGAAAGCCCACAGACGACGCATTTCTCCGTGATCGATGCAAACGGAATGGCGGTCAGCAATACCTATACGCTCGAGCAATCTTACGGCTCGCGGATTGTCGTCGAGGGCGCGGGGTTTCTCCTCAACAATGAAATGGGAGATTTCAACTGGTATCCAGGTTACACAAATACGCAGGGGGCGATTGGGACTGAGCCCAATCAAATGGCGCCCGGCAAGCGGATGCTCTCTTCGCAATCTCCCACGATCGTCAAGCAGGGAGAGAACGTGCGACTGATCACCGGCAGCCCCGGCGGTCGGACGATCATCAATACCGTCTTCGAAATTCTGGTGCAAACTCTGGAGTTCAACCGGCCGTTGCCGGAAGCGGTGGACGGCTGGCGATTCCACCACCAGTGGTTCCCAGATCATCTTCGCCTGGAGTCGCTCGATGATGGCGAGGCTCGGCAAATCGCCGCTGAACTAGAGGAACGTGGACACGAAGTCCGGCTTTCCACCGGCTATCGCCAGGGCTCTGCCCACTCAATCTCGATCGATCTGAAGACTGGAATTGCAACCGGGGTGGCGGATTGGCGACGTGGCGGCTCGGCTCGAAGTGTCGCAGCAGTTCCAGTCACCGAGTCGACCGCGCCCTGAATGAGATCCTCAGCCCGTCGGTCATCGGATGCCGATTATTGAGGCTCCTTCTTGGGATCGATTAGAACGAAGAAACCGTTGATCAATGCGACCATCACGGCCAGAGGGATCGCCAGAATGAAAAAACCGAATCCACAGGCGACGCCGGCTGCGGCGATAACCCAGATCCCCGAGGCCGTGGTCAGACCGTGAATGGTCGACCGATTCCGGAAGATCGCTCCGGCCCCTAAGAAGCCAATTCCGCCGATGATCCCCTGCACGATGCGGGTCGGGTCCATCTCGACTTTGGGCATTTCCGCGTAGGATTTCGGCAGCTCCAGAGCGATCAGCGTGAATGCCGCCGAGCCGAGTGAGACAAGCATGTGTGTCCGCAATCCGGCGGCTTTTTCCTGTCGGGCGCGTTCCCAGCCGACGAGTCCTCCGCAGAAGATGGCCGCCGCCAGGCGAATGAGAATGTCGCTCCAGATAATGTCCATCAACAGTCACTCCGTATCGTCATCGGGGCCGTGCTCCAGGTCCTTCTCTATTCGACCAGAGTTTTTCCAGCAATCAACAGGCGAGCCGACTACTTTCGGTGGGAAGTGATCCAGCGGTCGAGTTGATTGGCGAACGACTGACGATCCTTGTCGGAGAAACTGGCTGGACCGCCCATGACTTCTCCCATGCCGCGAAGCCCGTCGAGCAGATCCCGCATTGCGAGCCGCTCGCCGATGTTGGCTTCGGAGTACATCTGCCCACGAGGATCGAGCGCCTGTCCTCCGGCTTTGACGACGCCATCTGCGAGGGGAACATCGGCCGTGACGACCAGATCTTCTGATTCCATGAGCTCCAGAATTCGGTAATCAGCAACGTTCGCTCCTGCTCCGACTCGAATCGTGTCGATGAAGCGGGACTTGGGAACGCGGACCGGCTGATTGGCGACGAGCGTAATGGGGACTTCGCGGCGAGTGGCTGCCCGAAAAAGCAGCTCTCGAATTTCTCGCGGACAGGCATCGGCGTCGACCCAGATGCGCATGACTCTATTGGTTCCGTTCTTGAGTGTTCTGGCGGGAGGCTATCAGGGCTTGTTCATATTGTTTCGGATTATCGAGATCGTGGAAAGCCCCGGGGATATCGACGAGCGTGATCTTTCCGGAGGGCTGACGGCGCAGCCACCCCCGAGCGCCGCTGTCGCCATCGATTGTCAGCAGCTGAGAACAGGCCGACCAGGTGAATACCGCAGGAACTCCGCCCCCGGAATCGTAGCGAGTCGCAACGGCTGACGCACTGCCTGTTGACGCTGTGTGAAGCAGGCTTCGATAGTCGTCGGCCGTCACGAATGGCTGGTCACAAAGAGCGAGCAGGACGTGTCGGATTCCGGTTGCATCAGATTGCAGGAATCGAAGCCCGGTCAACAGGCTGGAGGCCTGTCCCGACGACCAGTTGGGATTTGTCACGAACTCCACCTGATCGGAGCATTTGCCTCTGAGTCGATGCTCAATTTCATCGGCATGGGCCCCGAGGACGACGACGATGCGATCGAGTCCGGCGGCGAGCAGCTCGTTGATTGTCTGAAACAGTAGAGGGCGATCGTGCCACGTAAGCAGCTGTTTGGGGTGGCCCATCCGAGTCGATTCCCCGGCGGCGAGCACAATGGCCACGTTCACGAGTCGGACTCAGCGAGCGAGCAGGACGGAACACCAACCGTAGCTGTTGAGACGAGCGGGATTTCCCGTTCGTGGGGCGGTGAGTCGTGGATCGGACGGGGGGATTCATGCAGCGGGCCGCCGGTTCGACCGCGTTCCAAGGTGATGATCTCTCCAACAATGGAACAGGCGATCTCGGCTGGCGTAATGGCCCCCAGGTCGAGTCCGAGCGGAGCCCGAATGCGGGCCGCTTCGCTCAACGAGACCGGTCGCCCCTTTTGGGCGAGTTCACTGATGAGGCGGGCAAGACGGCGTTTCGGGCCGAGAATGCCGATCGAAGGAGCTGGCGAATCGAGAAGAACTGGCAACAGCTGGACGTCGCAGGCGAAGTCGTGGGTCATCAGCAACGGGTAAGATCGTGAGCCGAGGTCGACTTCTTTCAACAGGTCAGCAATCTGACCACAACGGACTCGGGCCTGTTCGAAGCGAGCCGGCGTGGTCTGTTCGGGACGATGGCCGAGAACTGTGACATTCCAGTCGAGCCTGCGTGCGAAATCGACGACTGGAATCACGTCGTCCCCTGCTCCGCAGATGACCAGATGGGGTGGCGGCGTGAGGATCTCGACAAAGACCTCGATGACATTCGAGTCAGCGTCCTCGATCTCGACCGAACGCGATTGTTTGGCTTCACGCATTCGTTCGATGAGGATGTCTTCGATCTCAGCTGCGGAATCATCCAGCGTCGAATTGACTTCCGCTCCGGAAAGAATGGCAACGGTATCTCCTGCCTGAACGAGGGGAGAGTCGCTGCTATAGATGGTCGCCAGACGGATCGGATTGTCATGACGATCGAGCAGCGAAGGGACGCGAATCGCCGGCGCGTCGAGAGTGCGGATCCGCTGACAGAGGATGTAGACGATGCCTTCGCAGCCGGTATTGAACCGGGTGGACTGGATCGTCCCGGAGCGGGTGTCGTAAGCGACGAGCCGTGGACCGGATTCCGTTAACCCCCAGGCCTGCCGGCACAGGTCCTTCTCCAGACACCCCCCGCTGATGTAACCGACACGATCACCTGATTCGGTCAACAGCAGACGAGCCCCCGGGCGACCGTACCCGCTGCCAATCAGTCGAACGACCGTACAGAGGACGCACTCCTCGCCGAATTCGAGGGCCTCGTGGGCTGTTCTCAGCAGTTCCTGCATCGTGGGTGAATCCGCTTCAGAGGATGATTTTCTCGGGGGTGATGGGGAGGTCCCGGTACCGTCGGCCGGTGGCATGGTAGATGGCGTTGGAAATCGCTGCCGCGACGCCGGTGATTCCGATCTCGCCGATTCCCTTCGCTCCGACCGGCGAGGCATTAAAGTCCGGTTCATCAATCCACATGATCTCCATATCCGGGATGTCCGCATTCACAGGCACGTGATACTCGGCGATGTTGTCGTTGGTGATTCGCCCCAGCCGGTGATCCCAGACAGTCTTCTCCTGAAGTGCATGTCCAACACCCATGATCATGCCCCCCAGAAACTGGCTGCGGCCGGTCTTGGCATTCAGGATGGTGCCGCATGCGAAGCAGCCGAGCATTCTGCGAACCCGAACCAGTCCCAGCTCTTCATCGACCGCCACTTCGACGAACTGGGCTCCGTACGAGTGATTGGATGTCTTCGAGTCCTTCGCTCCCTTGAACTTGCCGACGGCTGCAATCTCGTCCTTGAACTTGCCTGACATCAATTCTTCAAGAGCCCAGCTGTCGGAACCGAGCAGAACTTTTCCATCCTTGAAAGTCACGTCATCGGGACGAGCGCTTGCGAGAGAACTGTCAGAGGGGGCAAGCTCAACGAGCTTCTTCTTCAAGGCGTCGACGGCTGCACGGACGGCTCCACCAACACTGGCCGCGGTGGCGCTGCCTCCGGAAACGCCGCCCGGTGGCAGAGAGGTGTCTCCCAGATTCATGCTGACGCGGCTGGCCGAAATTCCCAGCTGAGAAGCGAGCAACTGACACTGCGTCGTAACCGTTCCGGTGCCAAGCTCCTGTGAGCAGCAATCGATGTGAGCGGTTCCGTCGGTTCGAAGCGTGACACGAGCCTGAGTCGGAAAGAAGATCGCGGGATAGGTCGCGGCAGCAACGCCGGTGCCGATCAGCCAGTCGCCATCCCGTGTGCTGCGTGGTTTCCGTGGGCGTTCCTTCCAGTGAAATGCTTCTGCGCCCTTCCGCAGGCATTCGACCAGATGGCGCCCGCTGAACGGCTTCTCCTCATAGAGACTCTTTTCGGGTTCGTTAAGAACGCGAAGCTCGATCGGGTCGAGATCGAGTTTGACCGCGAGCTCGTCGATCGCCGTTTCCAGAGCGAACATGCCGGGGGTTTCGGCGGGAGCCCGCATGAACGTGGGCGACTGCGTGTGAAGTCGCGACTGCGTCTGAGCGAGTCGCAGAGCTTCGGTCTGATACATCATCCGCGTCGCCATCGTGAAGGCTTCCGCGTAAGAGTCGTTCTCGGATGTGGTGGCAGTCCCTTCGTGAATGATGGCCTTGATCGTCCCGTCTGAGTTAGCGCCGATTGCGACCCGCTGTTTGATCGGCGTGCGGTGGCCGGTCCCTCCAAACAACTGCTGACGTGTCGCAACCAGCTTGACCGGAGCCGCTACGACTTTTGCACAGAAGCAGGCCAGCACGGAGTGTGGCCACATCGCCCCCTTCGAACCGAACGCCCCGCCGACCAGTTCGCAGATCACGCGGACCTGCTCGGGTTTCAGGTTGAACAGGCTCTGGTAGGTCTTCTGGCTGAGCGACAGCGACTGCGTTGTCTCGTACACCGTGAGGGATTCATTCCCTTCCCAGGTGTCCCAGTGAGCCAGCGCGGCATGGAGTTCGATCGGATTGTGATGGTTCATCGCCAGATCGAAATCAACATCAACTTTGACGTCCGCCTGCTCGAAGGCCGAAACGGCATCGCCGATCTCGATGACGGGAGGCGCTCCGAACAGAGACTTCGGGCGTTCATCGGCTGGAGCTTCGTCGATCGAGGTCACATGGTCCATTTCGTCATATTCAACCTTCACGGCCAGGGCTCCATCGCGAGCCGCCTCGAAGGTATCCGCGACCACGGCCGCTACGTACTGACCGGCGTAATAGACTTCCCGTTCAGCAGCCGGGTAGACGTGTGACGCCAAACACGACTCCTGCATTGATTCGTTGAAGGTCGGAATTCGTTTGAAATCTGGCACGTTGTCGGGCGTAATCACGGCCCGAACGCCAGTCATCTTTTCGGCGGCGCTGGTGTCTATGGACAGAATTTTGCCGCGAGCAATTGTGCTGGGCACGGCAACGGCATGCAGCAGTCCAGGGAGATTCCGCTCGGCCGTGAACGGGGCGGTACCGGTGACCTTCGCCCGCCCGCTGCGACGAACGATCGGGCGGCCCACTGCTCCTTCGAGGGAGAGCTTCGGAAACGTGGTCGTTGCCATGATGGATCCTGTCTGTCTAGGAGGCGAGGTCACGCCGGGGTCGGTGTCCGTCCGTGCTGCATGGCCCAGATTTCTGTATCTGAGTAAGGGCCGACATCTCGCAGTCGACGCAGGCTGCGAACAAGACATCGCCTGGCAAGCCGGACCCGATACTCATTTCCGGGGGGTGGTGTCGCTTCGGCGAGGGCAGCCTCGGCGGCCTTCTCGAAGTTGTCGTCCGTAGCCGGTTTGCCTTCGAGAGCCTGCACAGCTGCCTGACTGAACCAGGGAATCGATCCCAGTCCACCGAAGGCTATTTTCGCCTGTCGGATTGTTGCCGTTGATCCCTGGCCTTCAAGTTCAAGTCCCGCGGCGACGCTCGCCAGAGCAAAGGCATAACTGCTCCGTTCGCGAACCTTGAAATACAAACTGTTCTTCAGAGCTGGCGTGACGGGAAACGAGATCGCTGTGATCAACTCGCCCGGCTTCAGATCAACGCTGTACTGAAGCTCCTGCCGTTGCGGGATCTGATAGAACTCGCGTGCGTGAATCGTTCGCTGATGGTCCGGGCCTTCGAGATGCAAAGTGGCATCGAAAGCGACAACGGTGTTCGCGAAATCTCCCGGATAGGTTCCAACGACCCGTCCACTGTTGCCGAGGACTGCTGCAGAGGACAGATCAACCCGATGCCAGAACTTCTCATGGTTTGAGTCGTCGAACGATTCGTCCGGCGGTGGCATATCGGGATGCCGAAAGTAGGTCGACCGCGTCCGTTGAAGCAGATTCCCTCCAATCGTCGCCATATTGCGAATCTGCGGCGATGCCGCCGTGATCAACGATTGCCGGATGGCAGGGAAAGACTCGCGGACCCGCTCATGATCGGCGAGTTGAGCCATCGTGCAGCCGGCTTCAATCGTCAGAGTATCGTCCTCGAGCCGAACGGAGTTCCCAAGCACTGAGGCGACCGAAACGACTGTATCGGGCGTGAGCACATTCAGTTTCATCAGATCGAGCAGCGTGGTGCCGCCGGCCAGAGCCATACTCGATTTATGATCGATCGCGGACGTGGCGTCCTGGAGTCTTTTCGGGCTGGCGAACTCGAAGGGTATCATCAGAATCTCCTCTGGATACGTGGATCATTGTTCTTGAGAGGAGGCTTCCGCCAGTGAAAACGTTCTGACGTGAGCGGCAGGATCGGACTCCGGCTCCGCCCCGGCGGTTTGGCGAACGGCGGCCAGAATATTTGGATAGGCCGAACAGCGGCAGAGATTGCCACTCATCCACTCCCGCGCCTCTTCGGCCGATTTGTCCGCGTGCCCTTCTCCGATACAGGCAATGCCCGACATGATCTGGCCCGGTGTGCAATACCCACACTGGTAGGCATCGCAGCGAAGAAAGGCTTCCTGAAGTGGATGCAGTTCCTCGTTCTGAGAGACGCCTTCAATCGTGGTCACCTCCGCTCCTTCGAGCGTCGCGGCGAGCGTGAGACAGGAGAGAACCCGCTTCCCGTTCACGTGAACCGTGCAGGCTCCGCAGGCCCCGTGATCACATCCCTTTTTCGTGCCGGTCAGCTGGAGCGTTTCCCGCAGCAAGTCGAGCAAGGTCGTGCGGGCATCGATTTCACGAGAGATCTCTTTGCCGTTGATTCGCACATTCAGACTGACGGGATGCTCAAGCACGTTCTTCTCCTGCGGGGCGGTTTCGTTCGCAGCAGATGCATTTGCCGGGAGACAGGAAGCACCGGCCAGCGTTCCCACCCCTTTCAAAAACTGCCGTCGGCCAAGTCCGCCGGAATGATCGCTGTCTGGGGCTCGATTCATGAGGGACCTCGCTGTCTGCGGTTAAAAGCGGCTCCCTCGATGTTAGACGGCCTCTCCGCTTAGAAAAGACCAGTTTGTCGAGATTTCCATGAAGACGCCTGCGCAATGCGTCCCCAGGCTACGGTTGAATACCAACCTGGCCTTGCGGGAAAGGCTACTGGCCGGCCCGTTTCACGCGAGCCGTGATCTCATCGTACAGCGGTTGGGGCAACGGTCCTTTCTCGACCGCCTGCAGATTTTCAGCGAGATGGTCCGGATTGCAGGTCCCGACAATGGTCGTATCGCAATGCGGATGAGAAATCGTATAACGGAGAATCAACTCGGCTCGGTTCATCTGCTCATCAAGCAACTCATCGAGTCCGGCTTCATTCCAGATTGCATTCAGCTTGTCCCGTTGAATCTCAGCATCGGGGCCACCGTGAGCGATTCCCCCGCGGATGATGATCCCTGCTCCGGTAGCCGCAGCCCGGGTGATCAGATCGTGATGGGCTCGGTTCAGGCAGGAGTAGGGAATCTGAAAGGTATCGAAGACGTTCAACTCGATGAGGCCGGGCAAATTCGGCAGGGAGCTTGAGACGCCGAAGTACCGGATCTTCCCCTGCTGCTGGAATTCCTTGAGCAGGTCGATCAGGCCATCCTGAACGAGTGTCTTCGCATCACCGCCGTGAAACTGCATCAGATCGATGTAATCGGTCTGCAGGTTCTTCAGGCTTTGTTCCAGGTTGCGTGTGATGACTTCCGGGGTCCAGGTGTGGCGGATCTCGAGTTGATCGTCGTGTTGAATCGGATCGCAGCCGCACTTGGTCGCCAGATAGAACTCGTCGCGACGTTTGCTCAACGCCCGCCCGATTCGCTCCTCAGCGAAACCGTAATCGGGAGCCGTGTCGATGAAGTTGATTCCGACATCGAGAACCTGGTTGAGAAAACGATCGGCATCGCCATCACTGACGACACGTACGCCCCACGTGCGGGGGCCGCGCAGCCCCATGCTTCCGTAGCCAAGTTGAGTGACCTTCAGTCCGGTCCGTCCGAGCGTCTGCATTCGCATTTGTTGACCTCCTGTCCTCAGTATGAACTACTTCGACTGGTTTTCCAGATGCCAGTCGTGACCGTCGGCCATGATGCTTGCATTGATTTCGAGTAGTTTCTTCTTCAGCTTCTCGGTCAACTCAGGACGACTTGCGGCCAGGTCCTTTTTCTGTTGTGGATCTTTCGCGAGATCATAAAGGCGGAAATTGGTGTAGCCGCCATTCTTGATCTTTGGAATCCACTCTTCCTGGAACATGTTGCTGGTCGAAAGCTCGTAGTCCGGATCGGCGACGAGCGAAAAATCGCCATCTCGCATGGCAACGACTGGTCGCGATTTCTGCAGGTGCCAGAAGAGTGGCTGGTGGCGGGCGAAGCCTTTCTCATTGCCTTTCAGAATCGGGGTAAGATCGGAACCATCGATGGTGCGGTCCGACGGAGCGTCGATCTCGAGCAATCCGCAGACTGTTGGGAGAATATCGACGATGCCGGCGGGAATGTTCGAGACGCGGTCCTGGACAATGGTGCCGGGCCAGCTGAAGATCCCGGGGACACGGATGCCACCCTCCCAGTTCTGTCCCTTGCGCCCTTTCAGATTACCCGTGCGATCTTGACGATAGGTGCCATTGTCGGAAGCGTAGATGATGAGCGTATTCTCCGGCGCGTCGACGGCTGCGAGTTTCTTCAGGAGTCGAGCGATGGCGCGGTCGGTGTTGTCGATCGTGCCGGAGTAGATCGCGGCTCGATCCTGCACCTTTCCGTATTGAGTCACAATATCATTCGGAGCGGCGATCGGTGCGTGAGGCTCGTGGAACCAGACGTTGAGGAAGAAAGGCTCTTCCTCATCGGATCGCTTGTCGAGCCAGCTGATCGCTTCATCGACGACAAGCTGACAGGAGTAGCCTTCGAGCGGTCCGACGGCTTCTCCGTTGCGAATGAAATTCACCGGGTTGTGGTGACTCGGTTCGGCGTTGTTCCAGGTGGCGAACCAGTAGTCAAAACCGTGAGCATCAGGCGTCGGTTTCTCCTTGCCGTCGCCGGGCAATCCCAGATGCCACTTGCCAACATGAGCGGTTGCGTAGCCCTGCTCTTTCAGGATCTCTGCAAGTGTGATCTCCCGTTCGAGCAGATGCGATTTCTGGCTGGGATCGTGAATCCAGCTGTAAACACCGGCGCGAATATGATGCCGCCCCGTCAGCAGTGTGGCTCGAGATGGCGAACAGACGGCGCAGCCCGAGTAGAAATCGGAGAAGCGAACGCCACGAGCGGCGAGGCTGTCGAGTGTCGGAGTGTCGACCGGCCCGTCGTAACAGCCGATATCTTTGAAGCCAAGATCATCCGAGAGCAGCATCACGACGTTTGGACGTTCGGCCGCGGTTGTCAGTCCGGCAGAGATGATGATGAGAAACAGGAACGCAACGGTCTTCACCGACGACATGGGATCATTCCTTATTGAATGCGATGCGATACGCGAAACATTCAACGATTGTTGAGCAGATTCAACGACGAAAGAAAATCGTCGCTTTTGCGGAGTGTTTCGTTCAGGAGAGTTTCGTCGAACATCAGATAGCCGTGACGTCCACCTTCGTGGACGACGAGTTCACATTGATTTCCGTGCTCCTCCATCGCTTTCTGGAACGCGACTGCTCCTTTGAACGGAGTGACGGTATCGCCTGTTCCATGGAAGACGATTGTTGGCGGAACCTGGCCGTCGACCTGGTGAGCCGGCGAAACCTCCCGCCAGCGTGCTCCGATTTTGGAGTGGCCATAGCCTTCCGTCGAAGTGTCGATTACCGGAAACAGCAACACGAGAGCGGCGGGTACCGTGGAGACATCGGAATTGGAATCATCAGGGTAAAGTGCCGTTTCGGCGGCGAGATGCCCTCCGGCAGAGCCTCCACAGACGATGATCTTATCCGGATCGATCTTCAGCGTTTCGGCGTGAGCACGAACGAAGCGAACGGCATCGTTGGTGTCCGAGATGCAGTCAAAAACGGTGACTCCCTGCTGTTTGTTCAACAGGCGATATTGAACACTGATCCCGACCAGTCCCTGATCTCGGTAATGGTCGGCGAACGGATACATGCGGCGAGGTTCTCCACCGGTCCAGCCTCCGCCATGTATGACGATGAAGCAGGGACGCTTGTCATCCTCCTGCAGGTCTTCCGGATCGAAGACGTGCAGGTAAAGTTCGCGATCATCAACCGTCTTATAGACGACCCGGCTGCTTGGATCGAGTTTGGCGGCCCGCTGATCGACAGGATCCTTACGTGGCCTGCGCGGAGTGCCATAGGGCACGCCGGCCGCGGAGGCGATGAACTCGACGATCGGTTTCGGATCGTTCAAACCGTGTGGATGATGTTTGACGCCCGGCTTCCGGATCAGCTGAATGTTTCCTCCGAGTTCCCGATATCGCTTTGCCAGCAACTCCGTATTCTCCTCACAGGGGACGACTTCGTCGGCATCGCCATAGACGTGCAGCAACGGAACGCCAGCTTCAGCCAGAGTTTTAAGACTGTCGACCGGGTTTCCGGTGTAGGCAATCGCTTCCTTCTCGCTTCCAAAGCCGTAGCGATCGAGCACCAGTTTCCAGTCGCGCTCGCTCCCCTTCCCGGTACCGCGACCGCCGGGCCAGCTCTTGAAGTCACAGACCGGGGCATCTCCGTAAATACAGGAAACCTTCTCGGGATTCGCCGCGGCCCAGTTGTAGCAGTACAATCCGCCGCGACTCAGCCCAACGAGAGCAACCTGTTTGGCCAGCTGGTACGTGCCCGTCATTTCCTCATAACACTGATCCCAGTAACGGACGGCATCGGGGGAGCCGAGCATGTCGGGGATCTTCATGTAGACGCAGTGAAAGCCAAGCTTGAGCAGTTCGACATCCGGAGCCGGTTTGTGACCAAAGAACTCACCATGCCAGACCCATGGCCGGCCCTCGGCGGGCTTTTCGGGCGTGACCACCAGAACCGGTTTGCCCGCGATCTCCAGTTCGTAGCTGGTGAAGCCATGCCAGTCCCCCGTCTTTCCGTCAAACGGCGCGGAAGTGGAGTCGGCGGCGAGCACGCTGGAAGGCGTCGAAGGTGCCGGAAGTAACAGGCTGATGGTGAGCGTGAAAAAGTAAACAACGAAAGCAGGCGGCATGGAACTTCTTTCCTCTCAGGGCGAAAATCTGCAGTAGAAATGAGCGTAGTGAATTCCGCCCGCGTTGCCCACCACGAGCCCCGTATTCACTCCGGAGGAAGCTGGCCGGGGCGATGGTCGTCGTCCTTCCGGTGCAACAGACTGCTGCCGCGCCCGAGTGACTGGCCGCCGAAACGCTCCCGGATACGATCAGCTGCCCGATCGAGCTCTGAGGAGGCGGGCTCGGTCTCGAACAACTGGAGTTGAGCAGTCTTTGTCTCGTTGAAGCCCGTGACTCCAACGCCGAGCAGTCTGACGGGCGGGCGGTCTTCGGGTAGCCGGGAAGTCAGAATCTCACGAACCGCCTCCCAGAGAGTGGCGGTCTCGTTCGTCGAATGAGGCAGACTGATGGACCGTGTGATTGTGCGGAAGTCGAAGAAGCGAATCTTCACGGTGACGGTGTGTCCTTTGCGATCGGCCCGTCGCAGTCGGCGAGCGACCTGGTCGGTCAGTTCAGCCGCCCGAGCCCGCAGTTGAGAGAGCTCGCGAATATCTTCCGAGAACGTGGTCTCGTGCGAGACCGATTTGGCCTCCCGATCAGGGATGACTTTTCGGTCATCGATTCCGCGAGCCAGCTTCCACAGGTGTTGACCGTGATCACCGAAGTAACGTTGGAGAACATCGAGATCCAGACCTCTGAGATCGGCCACCGATTTGACGCCGATTCGGTCGAAGACCTTCTCGGTTACCCGGCCCACGCCCCAGATCCGTTTGACCGGAAGCGGATCGAGAAAGGGCTGGATGGCATCGGGTGGAACGACGACAAAGCCGTCTGGCTTATCGAGATCGCTGGCGAGCTTTGCGAGAAACTTGTTCGGCGCCACGCCGACCGAGGCGACCAGGTTCAGGCTGTCGGCGATCTCCTGTTTAATCGCCCGGGCGATGTCGATGGCTGGCCCGAACAACCGCTCGCTGCCGTCGACATCCAGGAAGGCTTCATCGAGCGAAAGCGGTTCGACGACTGGTGTATAGCGAAAGAAGATCTCTCGGATCTGCTGGGAAATCTCGGCGTAGTAGCTAATACGGGGCTTGAGAAACACGGCATGCGGGCAAAGCCGCACGGCTTTAGCAGCCGACATGGCGCTGTGAACGCCGTACTCTCGAGCGGCGTAACTGGCCGCGGCCACGACACCCCGTCCTTCTGGGGTTCCACCGACAACGACTGGTTTGCCAGCGAGCTCCGGGTTATCGCGAATCTCGACCGAAGCGTAGAACGCATCCATGTCGACGTGCAGGATCATTGTTCACCTGTTGGATACGCGACGTCGTTGCCAGCCGCTTTCATGAGGACCGCCGTCCCGGGCGTTCGACCCATTTGTAGGCACGCTGTGCGTTAGCCGAGCAGAACTTCTGGACGACGTCCTGCCCCTGCTCCGCGGCATACTCCAGAACGATTCGCTGCAGCGTTTCATAGTCGGCCGCCCGTTCCGAGACCGGCCAGTTGCTGCCGAAGATCACGCGATCATTTCCGAAACTCCCCCAGACCACATCGAGATACGGTCGGTAGTAGTCGAGGTCGTCGGGGACCGGCTGCCCGGTGCGAGCCGCTCCTTCGACGAGACCGGAGATCTTGGCGAAGACGTTGGGATGCTCCGCAGCGGCTCGGATGGCGTCGCTCCAGTCCTGCGCGGGAGCTTCGGGACTGATTTTTACATTGCCGATATGGTTGAGCACGATCCGCAGTTCAGGAACCTGCGGGGCCAGCTCCGCGATTGCAGCCGGCGTATCAGGGCCGCCGTTCACGTCGAGAGAAAGGTCGAGGTCGGCCAGTAACTCCAGTGGGGCCAGGTTTCCGTTATCGAGTAGCACGCGGAGCGTCTTGACGGAAATGCGGATGCCGCGAAACAGCGGGTTTGCGGAGAATCGTTTGGCGTTCGTGGCGTACTCTTCGGAAAGCGGATCCAGGTTTCCGACGATGCCGACAATGAACGGCTCTTCTTTCGCGAGGTCGAGCAGCCAGGCGTTGTCCTCCACAAGCGGGCTGGCCTCGACAATGACCGTTCCCGTGACGGGCCGGTACATTTTCAAGGCCCGCAAATGCCGTGGCAGGACGGTCCGATAGAGCGATGTATTCTTCCTCGGCCAGGGGACCCCTTCCGGACGGGATGGATCGTAGAAGTGCGTATGACAATCGATGATGTCGAGGTTGGTCGGGACGGGCTCATCTGCTGACACGGTCCATGGGCTCAGGGCAAGACCGAGTCCGCTGGAGATTATCCAGGTTCGACGACTCCACTGTAGTTCATTCATGCCACCTTCTCCGTGCTTCTCATTCAGAGTCTGAACCGTTGACAACAACCGGTTGCACCCAGGCCTGTTTCAGATCGCCAACTTCGGAAGGGTTTGGGTGGACGGCACTGGATGTGATACGGGCTCGGACGTAGATCTCATCACCTTTGAAGCTGTAGACGGCAGACGTTCCTTCCGAAGACTGCAGGACCTGACCGATGTCGTCGCTGTAGCGACGCGTGGCGCGGACCGGTTCGCCATTTTCATCGACCACCGGTTCACTGCGAGGGTCGTATCCCTGGCGGGTGCCGATGAACTCGACGGTATACGTCTCGCCGTCAACTGGATCGATGTCAACGCTCATTTGCTTCTCGTCGATAGCAATTCGCTTCAGGGAAACGCCGCTGGAGGCATAGAATTGTCCGGCTTCGAGAGCTTCGATGAGGGTTTCTGCGGAGAGCTCCTCGGCCAGAACGACGACCCAGCCGCGTCCCGGTTCCGCCTGTCGGCTCGGAATGCGGTGATAGTTATGGCCGTCATCAACGGCGATTCCATACATCAGCGGGAGATCAAACTCGTCGATACGGCGGGTCAGAATGATGTCCCACATCCGTTCGGTCGATGAGTGCGTTTCGTTGCCGGCGTTGTAAACCGAAGGGTGACCGTTGTAGACCTCGAAGAACTTCTCGCCGACCACACGCATCAGATCTTCAGCCGTGACGGCGAAGCCGAAGTTGGGGTGATTGAGATGAATGAGCGTCGACTGCCCTGTCCGCTCCCGTTGAGTCATGACCGCATTCACGTTGTTCTGAATCGTCTCAGCGACACTTTCGCCGCCGCGCGGGGTGATCAACTCCGCCACATTGCTTGCGTTCATGTGAATCGGATAGCGGTCGTACTTGTCGCTGATCTCTTCACCCTGAATGAGCAGGAACTTCCCAGGCTGATTCAGACGACGTTCGATCTCGCCGAAGGTTCGCAGGCGAACCTGAAGGGCTCCGTCCTCCTCGCGGGTTTCAATTTGATCCGGGAAGTTTTTCAGCAGCTTGTCGAAGGCCGTGCGTCCCCCTTTGGTCTTCTCGACGTCGACCCAGCGAACGCCCTGGGCGAGGACATTGTGATCGGTGAAGCAGAGAAACTGATAACCGTTGTCGCGGTACCAGAGGGCGATGTTGCCGAGATAGTCGTCGCCATCGCTCCAATGAGAGTGTGTATGCAGATTGCCACGATACCACTGCGAACCGCCCTGTTCTTCGAGAACGAACGTCTTCGGTGATTCGGCGAATGCACGTTCAGCAGACGGAGGAAGCGTGATGCCGAGGACCATTCCAATCAGCATCAGGTGACGAAAAACGAGGTTGGCAGCGGGACCATGCATGCAAGTACTGCTCCGATGGTGACAATGTGAAGCGGGAGCCGTCGAAAGGTTGACGGCAGCCCATCGAGGTCCTCACATCCTACGCGGAGCGGAACTGTGGCGAAAGCGTTCCCGGTTGAGACGCACGTTCAGGCGAAGGCTTCTCGCGTTCGCTGAACCAGATCGTTATCGGGAGAAGTCGCGCTCTGCAACTTGACCATGCTCGCGGCAAGGTACTGGTTTCGCCATTCCGGGGAGACATGGTAGAAGTCTTCCAGCACGGCGGAACTGAATTTGTAGTCGTGGGCATCGTTCCCCTTAAGGAAGACGAGCAAACGGGCCGTGTCGATCAGATCGCGAGGCGAACCTTCCTGTTGCAAATAGGTATACGTGTCCGCGGCTGCTCGGGTGGAATTGCGTCCGACTTCCTGAAACAGTTGCTCAACGGAACGATCCACGTCAGAACGCTGCTCGTTCAGCACATCGATGGTGAGATCGGCGACTCGTCCTCGGGAGTTCATCGCCTCGCGGAACATCGGCAGGAAGGCGGCGTTCTGCAGCAGCATCAGCCGTTGAGTGCGATCGTCGGCACTGGTCTGCCAGGCGTAGTAAAGTGCGTTCGATGTCGTGGCCGCGTGCAAAGCCACGATCCCCGGCTGCCGCATGAGGAGTTCCCCGGAGCCGACGAGCATGGCGTCCCAGATCGACTGCGGAGAAACGCCGGCATTGAGTTGTTCGACGACCAGATCGCACGTCGATTGATTGTCGTCGGTTCGCAGAGCCTGCATGAACTCCTCGGTCGCTTTCCGGTCGAGCTGCCCGTTCCGCCAGTTTGGACGAATGTTCTCAGCCTGCTCCACGTTTCGTCGGTAGGGGAGATCAGCTTCATCATCCCGGTCACGGGGATTCCCACCTTCGTGCATCAACAGAGCGTAGGCGAGCGAGCGCAGGATCGGTTCGGCATGCCGGTGTCCGATGGCCTGTAATGCGCGATAACTGTTGGCCACAAAGATCGCCTTATGACCGATTGATCGGAAATCTCGGGCTCCAATCCGGAAGAACATCTCGTAGATCTCGTTGAGTCCGGCCGTGCGCGCAAGTCCGGCGACAGCGGCGTCGGCTGCCGATTCGTCCCAGTTCTCCATCGCTGTGAAGAAGACGCCTCGAGCCTTGTGCGCGGCTGGAATCGCAGATTCATCGACTGGAGGCATCACCCAGTCGTCGCGTTCCCGCACATCTCGAGCCGCAGCCGATTTGAAGTAATCCAGCGCCCAGAAAATCGGCAGCCAGCGATGTTCCGGTGGGCCGGCAACGCTGGCCAGATGAGCTGAGTTCACCACGAGAACCGTATGAAACTTGAACCCGACCGACGGACGGGGCTCGACATTCCGCACGCCAGCGAGTTGAAGAGCGGCCAGTACCTCCTGATAACTTAAGCCACGGCGAATGCGGTCAGCCATGACTTCGAGAAGTCGCTCGCGTGGCGTCGTTTCGATCAGGCGGACGATCGGTTCAATCTCCGGTGCGAGTTGAACCATGTCCTTCCGAGGTTTGAGGTCCTCAGCTTTAACGGGCGTCAGTCCCGAGAGAAAGGCGAGATCGCCGAGTGTTCCAGCGGCAAGTGCGGTCTGAAGAAAAGAACGGCGTGTGGTCATCGGTCATCTCCCTGACAGCGGCGCGTGCGTGTTGAGCAATGCTTCATTCTACTCATCCGCTGCCGCTCATGAACACGATTCTTCGGATTTGTCGGAGAACCATGAGCGCCGATCAGTGCGTACACGGCATCGGGCCAGACCAGTTGTCGTGTCGGCGAAACCAGAGCAGTTTCTGCTCCAGCAGCGGCGGTGCAGTAAATGCGGCGGTGTCGTTCACTTCGCCGTTCTTTCGCCAGAGTGTCACGATTTCACCGTCGCGACGGATAGTCATCGTGACATCGCCGTCGATGCGGCTGAGAAGCCGTCGGACTTCGAAGAATGGAAGAATGCTGCCCGGATTGGCGAACTGTTCGATTCCAGTTGGGTGTTCCGGGGGAGCGAGAATGTCAGGTTCAGCCTCGACCACTTCGACCATGTCATTCTGATATCCGAACAGAGGAGCACGCTGAAGGAAAAGATGATTCGGCGCAAACTCCGTCCTGAGATTGCTGAACATGGCGAACGAATTCTGCGTCTTCAATCCAATCCAGGGGCAAAGTCCATTGAAGAGAACCAGCGCGAGACCAAGCCAGGCAGGTGTCCAGCGAAAGCCGCGAACCGATTGACGGTCGTCTTCAGGAGCTGGCTTCCAAGCAGCGCGATAGGAGCGGCAGAGCCAGAATGCCCACACGAGAAAGGCCGTCAGCCCCAGCGTGTTGACCTTCTCGAACGTAGACCGGTCTTCGCCCAAATTCGCATAGAGGAGCGAAGAGGTGATTCCGAGGACGTAAAAGACGGTGATCACGCAGCCGCCGAAGAATTGTGGATCACGAGGGACTGGGAATCGCTCCCGGATCCACGCCTGTTGAGCTCTCCAGCGATCCTGTATTGCGTTCAACTGGATCGGAGACAGAAATGCGACGAGCATCGCGAGCACCAGCGCGCTGTAACTGTAAATCCCCGCAAACGGATGCAGGGAAAGCCAGATGTGAAAAATGCAGGCGACCACGAAGCCGATGTGCCGCGTTGTCCGCACGAGCAACAGGAGAGGAATCGTCAACTCCAGAAAGAGCGATCCCCAGATGAACAGCGGCTCGATCACTTCCGGAGTCGGGGGAAGCCAGAGTCGTTCCTCCAACTCCCGCTGCATCTGGACGGCACAGCTGACTGCGGGATTGGCATAATCCCAGTTCAGCTTCTGGATCACGGCCCAGAAATACATTACGGCCAGCTCCCAGCGGAGCACTCCCACGAAGCCGCGATACAACCTCGACGAGTCTTCGGACGAAAGCGATTGGCGTTTCGATGACGTTGGATCGGGGCGGCTGAACAACAACATCATCAGCACGGTCAGAAAACCGCAAAAGTCCTCCTGCCCGACACCGATTACGAGCCCCAGATAAACGCAGAGAGCAAGGATGTTAACGGCGACGCGCCGTGGGCTGCCGAGATAAAAGACGCTCTGGCGGATATTGGGACCGGAGGTCGCTGCCGCCCAGAGGAAGCCTGTGAGAATCGTGAGATTGATCATCCCCTCAAACAGGATGTGGTTCGGGACGAACGGCAGGCTGCGAAACAGGTTCAGCAGGGAGGCTGCGATCAGGAAACCGAATCGTTGCGGAGAACTGGGCCGCAAAAGGACGAGCGAAGTGCAGAGCACGAGCACCCAGCCCTGCCAGGTGCGTGCCCAGAAATGGAACGACATCAAATGAATGAATGTCGCAGTTGCCCAGAGGACGGCGAAGACTGTCAACGGCGAATGGGGGCCGGCTTCAGCGGAAATGCTCGGTTGATTGCTGGTCAAGACGAACGGTCTCGCAGTGAGTGGTCAGAAACGTCGGTCACATGACAATCGACGGGTGGCGAATCTTCGGTGATCTTGCCTCCTGACGCAATCCTGACTGGAGACCGGGTTATCGGTCAATTGCCGTCGTTCGCTCCGTCCCGAGCAGCGGCCAGGAGTTCGTGAACGGTTCCGTCGAGGAACGACTGGGCATCGTCGGCTGGGACGACGTTTTCGACGTAGGTCACGAGAAACTGCAGTTGATCGCGGTATTGCGTAATCAACATCGTGAGTCCTGAGGGGGACCAGGCAGCGCAGTAGTATGTCGCCATCTGGACCGGAATACCGCCGAAAGATTCGCTGTAGCTCCGCGGCACGGCGAAGTAGGCATACCAGAACGAGAAGGCCCAGCGAATCATCTGACTGGTGACCCGTCGTACAAGCGGATAGCACCAGTAGAACAACGTGTTCGACTCGAGAATGCCAAGGTCTCGCTTCTCGCGAAGCACACCGTGTAACCGCTCCACGAGTCGCTCGACACGCTGTTTCCGATCGTGGACTTCGTCTCGCGTGAGATGAACTCGCAGGACCGAGCTACTGTTCTGAGGATGAAAATTGTCCGAAGTCTGACGGCCGACCTCGACGCCGACTCCGGTTCGAAAGAGGTCGTCGGCATGCGGATAATGGAGCGTATCAGCAAAGGATTTGAACACGCCGCCCAGCAGCGTCATCGATGTGGATGGAAACCGTGTGACTTTCCGGCAGTAGTCCAGCAGAGACTGTGAGTCCTCTTTGCTCAGCCGCCGCGTTAGTAGTCGCAACTGCACGTTTGAGATTTTTTGTCGCTGAGGAATCCGAGGGATCTGTCGCGGCCACCTGCACCGTTTCGCCCAGCGATCCCAGATGTAGTCTGGCAGTGCCTTGCGAAACGCGGTCCACCGGATGCGTCGTGAGAATCTCTGACGATGGGCTTCGATCAGGTCATGGGGGGCCCCAGGAGCGGGAAGCGGCTCCCCGGTCAGCAGTTTGTTGAGCTCCTGCAGTGTCAACCGTGCCGACCGCTCGTCGAAGAGCGAATGGTTCCACAGCATCATCAGGACATCGCTACCGTCGGGCAGGTGCAGCAGATGAAATGTCACCCCCGGCTCCCGGAACAGGTCGCGGCGTCGAGACAGAATGCGCTCGGCGGCCCGTTGAATGGCTTCTTCGCTCGCCTCGTTCAGGGCTTCTTCATGGACGCCGACCTGAATATCCTCGTCGGTCTGCCAGTAGAACGTCCCTTTCCAGTCGCGAACGAGCCGCGACCTGAGGACCGGATGACGCGCAGTCAACGCCTGGACCTGATCTCGCAGAAGCTCTGTATCGAGACGGCCTTCGAGCCAGAGCAGAGCGATTGTTTCAAACCCCGGATTCCCCAACGCTTGCAGGTTGTCCTGCGCGCTATACATGCACTGGTCGAACGCGTTCAGTCGTCGTCGGAAAGAGCGGAGCTGCTGGCTCGTCATAAGCGGCTGTGGAGTATTCTGAGTTTCAAGGTCAAGACTCAAGGCGATGCAGGACCTTCCCACTGGCTGTTCGCGGAAAGGACGTGACATACTGTATCTGACTGGGGATCTTGAAGGGAGCGAGTCGAGAGCGACACCAGTCGGTCAACTCTCGTGTCGTGGGCGGCTCGGCCGGTGTGTCCGCGATCACGTCGGCCATCGCCCGTTCTCCCCAGCGTTCGTCCGGCAGAGAGTAGACGCGAGCCGCTCGAATGCCCGGATGCTCGCACAGAACAGCTTCCGCTTCCTGCGGAAAGAACTTCATGCCCGAAATGTTGATCACATCTTTCGACCGGCCGTGAATCGTCAGACAGCCGTGCTCATCGACCCGGCAGATGTCTCCCGTGGCAAACCAGCCGTCCTCGAGAATCTCGTCTCGCATGCGCCAGGGATGATAATAGGCATCCAGAAAGCCGGGGCCTTTCAGGCGGATCTCGCACAACTCGTCGCCGAAATCCGAGTCCTGCAACTGAAGTTGATACGCAGGCAGGACTTTGCCAACAGCGGAAGGAGACTGGCGGGCGTGCTCGAGATTGATACACGGCAGGCCCACCTCGATGATCCCGAGGGCCTGCGTCAACGGCAGACCGAAGCGATCGTAGAACCGATTGCCCAACTCGGCTTTCAGAGCACTGGTCGTGCAGATCGCGAGCCGCAGAGAACCGAGATCGGCCGATTCCTTACTGTCGACCATCCAGGCGTACTGCAGCGGGGATCCGTAAATGAACGTCCCGCGATGTCGCTGAACGGAATCGAAAATCGCGCCGGCGAACTGATTTGCCGGGAGGATGATCGTCGCTCCATGCGTGAGGTAGCTGACGATCGAAACGGCGAAGTGATAGGACATCGACAACAGCCAGACGACTCGATCCTCGGGACTCAACTGCAGCGCATCGTTGGCCGCCGTGATCCTTTCGTGGATCGTCTCGTGTGACAGAACAACTCCTTTCGATGTGCCGGTCGTCCCCGAAGTGAAGCGAATAAAGGCTGCGTTGATCGCCGGGAATCCTTCCGGCTCCTCGGTCGGGCTTTCGACATGGACCAGTGTGGCTCCCGCGCTAAGTGAATGCGCGGGGCGATGTTGAAAAACTTCACAGAAGGAATAGGAGCGGCCGTGAGACACAACGCCAGTCAGGTGGATTTCCCGAACAATCCGTTGCTTTTCGACGTCGGCCAGTTCAACCGGTATAGAGACGACGCTGCCCCCGCACCGCCAGATCGCGTAGTTCAGAATGACATAGTCGAGTCCACTTGGGCAATGCAGTCCGATGCAGTCACCGGCTCTGATACCACCTTCGCGGAGCTCAACCGCGCGGCGGTCGATTGCAGCATTGAGCTCAGCGTAGCTGAGAGACTGATCCGCTTTGGGGCCCAGGATCGCGGATGCATCCGGCTGCCGGGCGACGGTTTGCAGGAAGAGGTCATCGAGGTTCACAGGCATCCTCCTCGATGTGAAGTCCCGCGGCGGTTTTCCCGGCCGCTTCTCCCATGGCCCAGCAGGTCCCGACAAC
Source organism: Planctomycetaceae bacterium (assembly GCA_017795105.1). Lineage (GTDB taxonomy): Bacteria > Planctomycetota > Planctomycetia > Planctomycetales > Planctomycetaceae > Rubinisphaera. The sequence continues at coordinate 161,340 of CP051247.1, read as the reverse complement.
GCGCGCTGAGGATTGAGCCATTGGATCGGCGGAAAGGCACTTGCCAACGGCCCAGAGGTTGTCCCATCCCCGAACCTTCAAGGCATCAAGCGGAATCGGATAGACAGGACGCGGCAGCGTCTGCATCTGCACGCCCTGCTCCGGATGCCAGTACTCAATCGGCCAGGAGCCGTAACAGGCGATATCGCTTCCTCCCAATGAAAACTCGCCCTCCCGAAGCTCGTCAACGGCCAAAGTCGACTCGCCCAGGATCCGCCCTCCATCGCGCACGCCGATCGCGCCGATGCAATCGACCCGACTGTCTGCGAATTCGGAGTTCGTTCGCAGGAACTCGAAAATGCGGTCCGTCAGGCTCTGGAAACCAGATGACGACTGAGCATCCCGATCGGGCAGAAACAGCTTCACGTAGACTTCGTCGGCATCAACTCCACGGTCGAGCCATGTGTGGCCGAATTCCGCAGGGAGCTCTCCCTTCTCGACCGCTGCGCGGATCGAGCGGACGATTCCCACGCCCTTCGGGAAATCGAGAGCCCCGGGAGTGACGCTATTCAGACGAACGACGAGCCCGGCAGCAGCCTGCTCGTCACGGTTGACGAGTTCGGGAGCGACCATGTCGACCAGATGTGCGCCGCCGGTGGCGTCGATGAGAGAACGAACGCCTGTTGTCTGGCTCTCGGATGCGGTGCGGATTGAAACGCTCTCAACCCGATGATGCTGAGTATCGACGGAATCAATACGAGCGCCGGTCAAAACTTTCAGGCGCGGAGTGGCCCTCAACCATTCCTCGGCAACCCGCTGATAGGTTTCGGGGGCGACGTTCAAAACCCACAACCGGCCGATTCGCCTGCGGGCAACGCGGCTGTCGGCATCTTCGAGCCGGTCAATCAGCTCGGCCGGAAGTCCCTGATTGACAAGACTTCCATCGAGATCGAACAGGCCGCCGAGTGTGTGAATGAGAGCATGAGCGACCGTCCCCCCGACTTGCTCGCGGGATTCGACGAGCGTGGTATCGACGCCCGCCCGGGCCGCAGCAATCGCAGCCGCCATGCCGGCCGCTCCTGCTCCGCAGACGACAACGGATGCGGAACCTGGTGCCATGACTAAGCGTCCGTTTTCTTCTCGTGGATAAAGGCAGCGATTCGATTGATCGTTCCAATGGTTTCGGGCGACAGATCGCTGTTATCGATGGTCACGCCGAACATCGATTCGAACTCAATCACCATGCGCAGGATCTGCAGGGAGTCGAGAAGCTCGAGAAGATCGTCATCATTGTTCAGCGAATCGGCCTGTGCATCGTCGACTGCTGTCGAAACGATGTATTCACGAACCTGTTGACGAATCGATTCAATACTCATGAGGTCAATCCCGACACGCAGGGCCGGGAACCAGAAAAACTCGTTGGGAAACAGAAAGGGCAGACCGGGAGCCGCCGTCGTGATACGACGCACTTCCTATTCAGTATCGACGTCTGAACGATCAGAATCACCACTTTTTGCACGGAAATCTTCCGGAAGTCCACTGAAGTCGCTCCGTTCCCTCTTTTGTCTCGATTGAATGCTGCCGGGCTGAAAGACCGATGCGAGTGAACTGTTGTGTACACTGGCGACGGAGCCCGGGATAGAGATCCCTCCCCGCGTTTCTTGTTTCTCCTCTCCAGCGATGGTTGAGAGGGAGGACGTTCGTTCTTGCAGCAGCATGGGGACAAAGGAGCACTAGCATGCGGTCCGTTCACGGATTGTTGTGAGAGGTGTTGCATGAGTGCTCGCTTATATCTAGACTCGCCCATGTCTCAAAGCCGTAGTTGTTTTTCTCTTCGCGGCTTCTGGATTCGTATTCTCTTTCTGTTCTGGTGGGTCAAGGAGATTTGTCATGCGTTCTTTGCACTTTCGACGACGATTCCCAAGTGGTTTTACACTCATTGAGCTTCTGGTGGTGATTGCGATCATCGCCATTCTGGTCGCTCTGCTTCTTCCTGCGGTTCAACAGGCTCGAGAGGCGGCCCGCCGTAGTTCCTGCAAGAACAACCTCAAGCAAATTGGACTGGCCCTTCATAACTACCACGACACCTTCTTTGTTTTCCCTCCCAGCTTTATCGACAACGGCGGCTTCAACTCGGGGCTGACGTACGACGGAAGCGCCAGCCCGACCACGATTCGCGAAGACCGGAACGGTCTGGCCTGGAGTACGCTCATTCTTCCTTATGTTGAAGAGCCTGCTCTTTATGACGCCATCGGCGGAGCGACAAATAACTTCGCTCACCACTGGCAGGACGCCAACAACGATGGCAATCCGAACGATCCCATTCCCGAAGCCAACCAGATTGTTTCGGTCTACAACTGCCCGACGGAAGCTGGCACGGGACGGAATCCGGAGAAAGGGAACTTCGGAACCAATAACTACCTGGCCAACGCCGGGACCCGCGCAGCGATCGACCGCGCCGGAGCGATGTTCTGCATGAACTCCAGCGTGAAGATGGCCAGTGTGAAAGACGGAACCAGCAACACGATTATGTGTCTGGAACGGACCAACAACGACGTGACGACGGCTAACTCGTGTGGTACCCAGACCTGTAACTATCAGGGAGGGATCTGGATCGGCCCCCGCGATATCGGAGGAGCGGCCGGCTGGCATCCGGGTCTGCGTCCGTTCGATGTCGAGTCGTATGGCGGCGGCAACGCCACGTACGCCATTGGAACTTCGAACCAGCCGTGGGGAGATGACTGGGGAACCTGGGGCTGCCATCAGGGCGGTTTGCAAATGGTTCTTGCCGACGGAGCGGTTCGCTTCCTTTCTGAAAACATCGCCCTCGAAACCTACCGTCGACTTCGCCATCGCAACGACAAGCAGGTTCTCGGCGAATTCTAAACATGACCACAGTACGGAAAGGCCGGGAGAAGACACGCCTCCTGGCCTTTCTCTTTGCGCCGCTCGATCTGTTACACTCAAGTCACTTTCCCCGCGAACCCGCCCGTAGACCGACCACAGAAAGAATGCGATGAGACTGCTCTTCTCCGCGATGGCCCTGCTCTTACCCCTTTCGTTTGCAACATCAGGCCAATGCGCACCGTTCTCTCCTGAGCTGGATGCCCGTCAGGATCGTCGGTCGATCATTTTTGACGGACAAAATCCCGATAAGCTCGCCTGCGATACGACGCTCCGCAAAGTCCCCGATGGCTCCTGGGTCATGGTGATGCTCGGCGGAGGAAACACCGAGCCGCTGCCGCAGAATCGGATCTTTATCTCACGCAGTCAGGACGAAGGCGAAACGTGGTCTCGCATGAAACCGATCGACCTCGGCGTGAAGAGCAAAGATGAGAACGCCGCTCTCATTCCAACCGAACTCATGGTTCTGGACGGCCGCTGCACGATGTTCGTGGCGACGCACGACGGGACGTTCGGTGACTGGAAAGAATGGACGACGTACAGCGACGATTCCTGCCGAACCTGGAGCAAACTGGAACCAGTCCCCGGGCGACTGCACGACCGCACCTTCGTTCGTAATCATATCGTGACCAAAGACGGTCGCATCCTGCTTCCGTTTCAGCACTATCTGCGAGTCGCCGAAACCCGAGCGATCTCTGGCAAGCGGCGATTCTCCGCCCCGACCGATCCCCGGAACGGTGTGCTCATCAGCGAAGACGGCGGCAAGACGTGGTCTGAGCATGGCGATATCCGGTTGACGGACAACGAGAACTATCATGGCTGGGCCGAGAACAACATCGTTGAACTCAGCAATAATCGGATTGCCATGATCATTCGGGCCGACAGACTCGGTGGAGTGCTCTACTACGCGGAATCGACCGACGGCGGCCGTACCTGGCCTGAGTTCGCAACGAAAACCGACATTCCTAATCCCGGTTCCAAGGCCACACTCTACGGCCTCAGAGGCGACGCTGTGGCAATGCTCCACAACCCGAACCCGAAACACCGGAGTCCTCTGGCGTTGTGGGTGTCGTTCGATGGCATGAAATCCTGGCCGTATCAGCGTGTTCTCGTCCCCGAATCGGTCGATGGCCCGCGCGGTCGCTTGAACTATCCCGATGGGTTTGTAAGCGAAGATGTTGAATATCTGCACTTTGCGTTCGACGACAATCGGCACCAGGGCGTCTATTACGGTGCGAAGCTTCCGCAGATCCAACAGACCTCTTCGGCGGATCCCCGGTCTTCGCACATGTTGGATCTGAAGGCGACAGGCACTGACCCAGACAAGATTGACTTCCGATCGCTGCCGAAAGTCCCATCGAAGCATGCGATGATCAGCGATGTTCGCGATCGTGGAGGCGACTGGGTGCACCAGCACGCCTATCTAACGCATCATGACGGGCGCTACTGGGCGATGTGGAGCGACGGACCTGGCAAACGGAACGTGAAGCTGACCGCCGAACAGCATCGAAATGTCGTCCCCGGGCACGACCTGGCCGATAATCGGGTCTCGTTTGCGACCAGCCAGGATGGGATCAACTGGAGTAAGCCGGCTCCTCTTTCCGGACCGCCGCGTATTGAGGGCTTCGGCTGGATCGCCCGAGGTTTCTGGGTCCGAGACGACGAACTGCTGGCTCTGGCGAGCCATTTCGATGCTCCGGGATACGCAGGGAAAGGACTTAGCCTCGAAGCATTCCGCTGGAACGAACGTTCCAGCTCCTGGGAGCCGCACGGCACCGTGCTCGACGATACGCTTAACAATTTTCCGCCCAAGCGGCTCCCGTCCGGTCCGTTTATGATGACTCGGCGCGACCACGTCCGGCAGGTTTCAGTGATGATTGGCGGAGACGAGGCGTTCAATCGTTGGGAGACTTTTCCGCTGGCCAGCTATAACAAAGAAGGTCGTCCGGAAGAGCCCTACTGGTACATTCTGCCCAATGGCCAGACCATTGTCGGGCTTATTCGGGACAATGGCCGATCGGGACGGCTGTTGCGAACGGTTTCCGAGGACAACGGCAGAACGTGGTCTCCGATCGTCAAAACGAACTTTCCCGACGCGACCAGCAAGTTCTTCGTACTGCAAACGTCACGGGATTACTACGTGCTCGTCTCGAACTCCAATCCGAAGCGACGCGATCCATTGACGCTCGCCGTCAGTCGAGATGGGGTTGTCTTCACGGATCTGTTCTATCTTGTTGGAGAGCGGCACATTGACTATCCGCACGTGATCGAACACGATGGCCAACTCCTGATCGCCTTTTCCGGAGCCAAGCAGACCATGGAAGTGCTCCAGGTCGATCTGGACGACCTCGATATGATGATTGCCGAATAAGAAAGACCACACCGTGACTCGAATTCTTCTGTTGTTTCTATTCCTCCTTACTGTCAGCCCGACTTACGCTGCGGAACAGCCAGTGCAGTCGGCTCATGTCATCGTATACGGCTCCACCCCCGGCGGCTTCTGTGCGGCGATTGCCGCGGCTCGCGAAGGGGCAGACGTTATTCTGCTTGAACCGACACGTCATGTTGGCGGCGTAAACACCGGCGGGTTGAGCTTCAGCGATTCCAATCAGACCGTCCGCAGCACGGTGATGGGGCTTTTCGACGAATGGCATCGCCGCATTGAAGCCGACTATCAGAAACGAGGCGTCGAACTTCCTTACGATGTCAGCGTGAAAGATGCTTCGAAGTGGACCTATGAGCCTCACGTTGCCGCGAAGATCACGAACGAGATGCTCGAGGAAGCGGGCGTGAAGGTGCTGACGGAACGCGTTCTCAAGTCGGTCAAGAAGGAGGACGCGAGCATTCAGGAAGTCGTGACCAGTCAGGGGCGATTCACGGCCCGGACGTTCATCGACGCGACGTACGAGGGCGACCTGATGGCCGCAGCCGGCGTCAGCTGGACAATCGGGCGTGAAGGTCGCGAGAAGTACGGCGAATCCCTGGCCGGTCGTCAGTTCCCAAAGGGGCGTATGCAAATCGATGGCTTCGATGCGGAGGGAAATCCACTTCCGTTGATTACCGCCACGGAAGCCGGCCCGGTCGAAGCGGGCGATGATCGCGTGATGGTCTACAGCTTTCGACTCTGTCTGACGAAAGACCCGGCGAATCGTGTCCCCTTCCCTGCTCCCGCGAACTACGATCCGGCGCGTTTCGAAATCGTCCGTCGATACTTTGCCTGGGAGAAGCGTCCCCATCTCCTGTGGGATCTCTACCCGCTGCCCGGCAATAAGTTCGACGCCAACAACGGCATCGGAAAGCAATTCTCGATGGGACTCGTCGGCGGCTGTAACGGCTGGAGCGAAGCGGACGCCGAAGAACGCCAGCAGATGTGGGAAGAGCACAAGCAGTACACGCTGGAAATGTACCAGTTCCTGACCACCGATCCGTCGGTTCCGGAGCACTTGCGGAAAGAGATGGCAGAACTCGGCCTATGTAAGGATGAGTTTCCCGAGTATGGCCACTGGTCTCCTCAGCTATATGTTCGCGAAGGACGGCGGATGCAGGGAATGTACGTGCTCACTGAGAACGACATTCTGAAGAATCCGGCCAAGGACGATCCGATCGTTGTCTCATCGTTCCCCATCGACTCGCACGACGTTCAAAGAGTCGCCACGAAGGACGGCTACGTCGTCAACGAAGGAACCATTTTTCCGGTGCGAATGCCCCGCCGACGGAACGGATATCCGTATCACATTCCCTATCGCTCAATCCTTCCGAAGCAGAACGAATGCGACAACCTGCTCGTGCCTGTCGCGTTGTCCTGCACGCACGTTGCGATTTCGTCCGTGCGGGTTGAGCCGACCTGGATGATCCTCGGTCAAAGCGCGGGAATTGCCGCCGCCATGGCCGCGAAACTCGATTCCCCCGTGCAGTCGCTCGATTATCCCAAATTGCGAAACCGATTGGTGGCCCAGGGACAGGTGCTTGAACTTCCTGAACTCCCGGAGCTTCCCCCCGAGCCGAAAGTCGTTGTTTCGATCGATCCCAAATCAGTTCCGGGCATCGTTCTCGATGATGCCGATGCTACGCTGAAAGGCAGCTGGGCGCGATCCACGAACTTCAAACCCCACATCGGCCGCGGTTACGTCCACGACGATCAGCGAGCCGATGGTCAGTCGGTGGCCACGTTCAAGTTCACGGCTGAAGAGGCGGGAGAGTACGAACTTCGGATGGCTTACTCAGCTCATCCGACCCGTGCAACCGCTGTTCCTGTTTCGGTCACGAGTGGCTCGAACACCGTTGAGTTCAAAGTGGACCAGACGCAGGCACTTCCAGACAGGAAGCATTTTCGGCCCATCGGCACGGTCACTCTTCAAGCGGGTTCCGAGTCGACGATTGTTATCTCCAACGAAAAGACCGATGGCTTTGTCATCCTCGACGCCTTCCAGCTCGTCAGGAAGTAATTCCCTGCGAGGCCTGCCGGACATACGCTCGCGGCGTCTGTCCGGTATGGCGGCGGAAGTGTTTCGTGAAGCTGCTCTGATCATAGAAGTTCAGCTCGGCGGCGACCTGAGCCAGACTCAAGCCGCTGCTTCGCAGTAAAGCGCATGCTTCACGAATTCGCAGTTTCATCCAGTAGTCTTTCGCGCTCGTGCCGAACGTGGCGCGGAAGACCCGCTGGAACTGCCGCACGGAGACTCCACACGAATCGGCCAGTCGATCGATGCCAGGGAACTGCCGCAAGTTTCGAGTGAGTTCTTGAACGGCCCTTTCCAGTCGATATCTTGCGGGATCCTGGGAAGCATCTGGAGCGGCTGGCTGAAACGTCCCCATCACGCCGATCACGTCTCCTTCTCTGTTCTTGATGGGATACTTGCACGTCCGGTACCAGCTCGGCAGTCCGACGTGATCCATACAGATCTCGATCTGCGGCGGCAACGGCTTCCCCGTACGATAGATCTCGGCGTCATCTCGCAGATACTTCTCCGCCAGCGGGCCGGGAGTCAGTTCGTGATCCGTCTTCCCGATCAGCTCCGCGACTGACATTCCGTGATTCTGCGGCAGATTCGAACTACAGAACAGTGTTTCCCCGCGGCGATTCTTGGCAAAGAAGTAGACATCCGGGAGACCATCGAATGCTCGAAAGAAATGACTCTCGGGAGCCATTTCGAGCAAAAAGGCGTCCTGCTCCCGCTTCCAGCTGTCGTTTGCCTGTGTCGTGTTCATACCAGAATATGTCGCATCGATCCACGACAATGCAAGTCAGTCAGGTATACTGATTCTTCGATCTCTTCGCCCTCCTCTGACGCCCGGTATGTGCAATCCCTCATGACAGATATCTCCCGACCGATTGTTCAGATTTCACTCGACCTGACGAACATCCAGGAAGCGATCGAAACCGCTCATCTTGCGATGCGAGCCGGCGTTGATTGGCTCGAAGCGGGAACGCCGCTCATTCTGGCTGAAGGACTGCATGGCGTTCGCGCATTACGGGAGGAGTTCCCGAACGTGCCGATCGTTGCCGACCTGAAGACGATGGACGGCGGCTATCTCGAAGCCGAGATGATGGCCAAAGCGGGGGCGACGCATGTCGTTGTGATGGCCAGGGCCCATCCCGAGACGATCAAGTGTGTCGTTCAGGCCGGGAAGGATTTCGGAGCCAAAGTGATGGGCGACAACCTCGGCTGCCCCGACATGGTCGCCGGTGCGAAGGAACTCGAAGATCTCGGCTGCGATTACGTGATTCACCATATCGGTTACGATGAGCGGCGTGGCATCGCCGCGGCTGGGAATCGCATGCCCAGCCCCCTCGATCAGCTGAAAGACGTCGTTGCGGCGGTATCCGTTCCCGTTCAGGCCGTCGGCGGGCTTTCCCTCGAACAGGCTATCGCCTGCCCGCAGTACGGTGCTCCGCTTGTTGTTCTGGGGGCCCCATTGACGATCGATGCCGATGCCTTCAAGACAGCCGACGGAAATCTGGAAGAGTCACTCAAGTTGATCTGTGATGCGGTTCACCAACAGGAAGTCAGGACGCGTTCATGAAGTCAGCAGCCGTTGTGAATTATGCCCCGGAAAAGGGCTCCGTTGAAATTCGTGACATCGAGGTCCCGGAGATCGGCCCGGAAGACGTTCTGCTGGAAGTCGCCAACGTCGGCGTCTGCGGCAGCGATCTGCATCAATGGACCGCCGATCATTCCTGGCCGGTCAATTATCCCGTCGTTCTGGGACACGAGTTTGGCGGACATATCGTCAAAACGGGAGCAGATGTCTCCGGCTGGAAAGAGGGGGACCGAGTTGTCTCGGAAACGGCGGCGATCATCAGTGCCGACAACCCGATGACACGTCGCGGGCTGTATAACCTCGATCCGACCCGTAAAGGCTTCGGCTACGGTGTGGATGGAGCGATGACGAAATACGTCCGCGTACCTTCCCGAATTCTGCATCATGTGCCCGATGGCCTGCACTTCGAACAGGCCTGTCTCACCGAACCGAGCTGCGTGGCCTTTAACGCGGTTGTGAAGAATGCCCGCATCGAGCCGGGAGATCGCGTTGTCGTTCTTGGTCCCGGAACGATTGGAATTCTTTGTGCCGCTATGGCTCGGCTGTGTGGTGCTCAGGTGGCGGTTGTCGGATTGCCGCAGGATGCTCATCGACTGGAGATCGCCCGGCAGTATGGCTGCGAAATCATCATCGGTGACGCGACCGAATGGGCACGCGAACGGGACGGGCTTGGCTGCGATGGCGTGATCGATGCCGCCGGAGCGAGTGCCACACTGAAGATTGCACTGGATATCGTCCGCCCGGCTGGCTGGATCAGCAAAGTCGGCTGGGGGCCACAGCCGTTGAATTTCAATCTGGATCCCATGGTGCAGAAGAACGTGACTCTGCAGGGAAGCTTCAGTCATAACTGGCCGATTTGGGAGCGGGTTATTGCTCTCCTCGCCAGCGGTCAGCTCGATGTCCGTCCGATTGTCGGCGGCGTCTGGCCGATTACCGAGTGGCACGAAGCCTTCGAAAAAATGCATCATGGCGAAATCGTCAAAGCCGTCCTCAAACCTGTCTGATTGCCTGCCTTATGCCTAAGCTCGCCGCCTTCCCCAAAGCCTACATGCAGGCCCTCTGCAAAGAGGGGACGATGACCGTCTCGGAATGGATCGACCTTGCAGCCGATCTCGATGTCGATGGCCTCGAATGGTACGCCGGCTTCCTCGAGATGGAAGATGAATCGAACTGGCCGAAGTTCCGCGAGCAGGTTGAAGCGACCGGCAAAGTCATTCCGATGATGTGCTGCTCACCCGATTTCACGCATCCTGATGCCTCCTTCCGCGAGTTTGAAATCGAAAAGCAGAAACGCTGGATCGACATGACGCACGTCCTCGGCGGAAGTTACTGCCGGGTTCTCAGTGGACAAAGGCGTCCCGAACTCTCAGTCAACGAGGGCGTCGCCCTGGCAGCCGCTTCCATCGAAGCCTGCCTGCCGTATGCAGAGGAGCGAAACGTCACTTTGATTCTGGAGAATCATTACAAAGATGACTTCTGGGAGTACCCGGAGTTCGCCCAGAAGATGGACGTTTTCTGCCTGCTCGTCGATGCGATTCAACATCCCAACTTCGGCGTGAACTACGATCCGAGCAACACCTATCTGGCCGGCGAAGATCCACTCGAACTGCTGCAGAGGGTTTCACACCGCGTCCTGACTATGCACGCTAGCGATCGATACCTAATCGATGGGACAATTGAAGATCTGCGACGCGAAGAAGATGGGTCGGCCGGCTATGCAAAGCGTCTGAGACACGGCGAGATCGGCCAGGGCCTCAACGACTACGATGCCATTTTCGACGAACTCCGCGGAAAGGGCTTCAACGGCTGGATCAGTATCGAAGACGGCGTGGACGGCATCGACCAGCTGAAACGCAGCGTGACCTTCCTGCGGAAGAAAATCGCCGAACACTGGGGATAAAGTCCCCCTGGGCGGATCAATCGTAGAATGGGCAGCGGGATCCGAACGGATCCCTTAGAATCGGTGTCATCTCGTAGACAGTGATTTTGCCCCTTCCGCTCTGCTGGACAACGACGTGTATATCCCCTCCTCTTTCGAAGTGACTGATTCTGAAACGCTCCATGAATTCATCGAGCAGTACAGTTTCGCGACTCTAATTACCACGGTCGACGGCGTGCCGTATGCGACGCATCTTCCGCTGCTTCTGGATCGAACGACTGGACCGTTCGGCACGCTTCAGGGCCATTTCGCGAAAGCCAACCCTCACTGGAAAAGTCTGGAACAGTCCGGGGAATCGCTGGCGATTTTTCACGGGCCGCACACCTATGTGTCGCCACGATGGTATTCAGGATCGAAGCCCGCCGTGCCGACCTGGAACTATGCCGTCGTCCATGCCTACGGCACCGTGGCGTTGCGAAACGAGTCAGAGTGGCTCGATGGCTTTCTGAAGCGAATGGCGATCAAGTACGAAGCTAATGCGGACCAGCCGTGGCAGAACGATTTGCCGGCTGATCTCGATGAACAGTTGAAGCAGGCAATCGTCGGCTTCGAAATCAAGGTCACCCGGCTTGAAGGGAAGTTCAAACTCGGCCAGAATCGATCGGTTGAGGACCAGCTTGGTGTCATTGCCGGGCTGGATCAGGCCGGTCTTACTGAGATGGCTGAGTTCGCGAGAGACCATTGCAGCGTCGATCTGGACGAGTGAGGCCAGGTGTGGTCTGTCTGCTCGCTTGGAAGCTTCGCTCTCACTCTTCCTTCGGGACACCAACATGCAGGGGCTCGAATCACTTCGTCAGCCGGACTTAATGATCGCGTTCGCGGTCATGCTGGCAGCGTCGCTGGTCTGCTTTGGCCTCGGCTATTTCATTGCCGGGCGACTCCGGCGTCGTGCACGTCCTGTGTTCCTGGGGCTGGTTCTGGTTGTCGGTGCAATCTGGTTTCTCTGGATCCAGGATGCTCCGTGGTTGATCGAGGTGCTGCAAACCAAAAACGTAATCCTCTACGGAAACTGGCTTTCTCTGTTCGCGGGACTGGGAGCGGGAGCCGCGTTCCGGTCGATTCCCGGCTCGCTTGCTCGTCGCAGTGCGAACGCTGGTGTCTTCTTTTTGCTGGGGATCGTTAGCCTCCTCCATCCACTGTGGGGTGATGTGCCCATCTCAAGAAACGTTCCGGTGACTAACGGAATTGCTCTGCAGACGAGCGATGTCACCTGTTCTCCGGCCTGTGCCGCCACGGTCTTACTGCAGCACGAACTCCCGGCAACCGAAGCCGAGATGATCAATTTGTGTCTGACGAGAAAAGGCACGGCGTGGCAGGGACTTTACCGTGGTTTGGCACTCAAAACGGAAGGGACTCCATGGCGAGTGGAGGTCTTCCACGGCGATTACGATGACCTCAAGGCACTCGCTCCCGGCTGGATCATTCTTAGTGTCGGTCTCCCTCAGTACGGCGAGATTCCCAGCGTCTACGAGGACGACTATGGCTGGCGTCGAGGCGATCTGCACAGCGTCATCCTCAGAGAGTTCAAAGACGACGGCTATGTCTCGATGGTCGATCCCGACGTCGGCGAAGAGGCCTGGGCGCAGGATGATCTCAAGCTGCTGTACCGCGGCTTCGGCATGCGACTGGTGCCGCGATGACAACTGTCTCCAGCGATTCGTAACACCGACGGTTTAGGCGTCGAGAGTCCAGCGAGCCTGACGCAAAACGGCGTGGTGCCCGTTGCCGACCCCTTCGTACCAGATCGTCAACAACGAGCCATCGTCGAGTTCGACCGTGCTTGGGTATCCCAGATCGCCGACTGGTCCATCGTCGGAAATCGTGATCGGCTCGCTCCAGCTATGGCCGCAATCGGTACTGACGCGAGCGAGATTTCCGTAGGGTTTCTTCCGATAGCCGTAGCTCATCAGAAGTCGTCCGTCTCGGAGCCGGGTGAGAAACGATGGAAACCCCCAGACGCCGATCGCTTTCGGCTCCGACCAGGTACGACCGCCATCGAACGATTCCGACTGGAGTGTGGCGCTGGCATCCTTTTTGTTGTGGTTGCGGATGTGGACAATGATTCGACCATCTGTTGCCTCGACGGCATGCAGTTCATGATAGGCTTTGGGATCATCGCCGCTTCGCGTGGGGATCTCCGCCAGCCAGTTCCAGGAGAGGCCATCGTCTTCCGAGACGCAGACGCCAATTCTCCTTGAGTCGCTCCAAAGTTCCTTTCCGGCGTAAAGCAATCGGCCGTCAGAAAGCTCGATCGGGCCATGGGGGCTGTTGACCAGAGTCGGGTATCGTTCCGACCAGGTGACTCCGCCATCAGTGGACCGGATCATCCATTCTCCCAGTTCCCGCTGTCGCTGTTCATCGGAGAGACGATTGTGAGCAGCCATCCACTGCTTCAGGCGTTTCTTGGGCCAGGGTTTGGGTTTCTTCTTTTCGTCCTCGTCCTCGTCCTGCTCGGACTCATCGGCCTTCGCTTTGCTTTTCTTTTTGTTCTTCTTCTCGGCGATTCGTTCCAGCTCTGCGTTGAGCAGTGGCTCGTAGGCAAGTGAAGTGAAGGTTGTCGCCAGCAACGTGCCTTTCGACGTTTCGAGGATGCCCGCATCCCGGTCGTCGCCAGCTCCGTCAAGAATTGTTCGGGGCCAGGTCCAGGTTTCTCCGTTGTCATTTGATCGCATCATTTGCACCGATCCGAACGGACAGACGTGCCGATCCCGGCCTCCAGACCAGACTACGATTAGCTCCCCGTTAGCTCGGCGTGTGACAGTCGGCCAGCCACAATAATCCTTCGGGCCACTGGTAATTGTTTTGATGTCGCGAGGGCTGCACGGCTCGGCGGCCTGGCCATTGAGCGGATTGATTAAGGAAACCGTGCCGGCGACGGTTGTGCCGAGGAATGTGCGTCGGGTGACACGACCAATAGAAGTTTCAGTGCGATTGGGCATCGGATGTCTCCTCAGGCTGGAAGCTATGGGATGGAGCGAGTCTTCTCTAGAACAGCGTCCGGCGTTTGCCGTCAGCTTCCACCAGCACATCGGGGCCGGCGGGATGGAGGAGACTCTCGAGGGGGGCTCTGTCCACGATATCAGGACTGAGCCAGCGGGTCTGGTCTTCGGGGTTGGTGAGGACGATCGGCATGCGGTGATGACCGACACTGGCGATCAGCGGATTCGGTTCGGTGGTGAGGAACGTGTACGATTCGACCGTTTCCTCGTCGTTGTGCCAGCGCTCCCACAGACCCGCGAAGGCGAACGGCTCCCCGCTCGGCTGGGCGAACCAGTGGTCTTTTTCATCAAAGCGATGAACGGGGATCAGGCAGCGGCGGGACTTGAAGGCGGCTCGATACGTCGGTTTTTCGTGGACGGTCTCGGAGCGGGCGTTGAAGCATTGCCGCTGAAACGTCTTGCGAGACTTCGACTTCGCGGAAGGTTTCCACCATGGTGGAAGCAGCCCCCATTGCATCGGAATCAGTTCGCGTTCCCCGTCGGCATCGAGCCGGACGACCGGCCCGATCGAGAGCGGATAGAGATCCTGATCGAAGTCGTCAGGACATTCATTGCGGACGACATCGAAAATCTCGGCCAGCATGGCTGGACTGACATTGATGTTGTATCGATGGCACATCCTGTTATTGAACTAGATTCTCGTCGCGGTCGCAATTCAGCCGAAGTCTCGCGACTTCCCAATGCGGGAGAATTCTTCCGAAAGATCCCACATATGGTCGACGACCACGTGCACGACCGACGATTCCCGCTGAAGAATTCCCCGGACCATCATCGCGGTCGCCGTGCGAGCCGTCACGCGGAATCGCTCCCAGGTGTTGGGATGCACCACGAGATTGGTGATGCCGGTTTCGTCTTCCAGCGTCATAAAGGTGATGCCCTTGGCGGTGCCCGGTCGTTGACGCAGGAGGATCAGACCGGCGACTTTAACTTTGCGATCGGCGGGGTATGTCTCCAGGGCAGCCGCCGGAAGGACTCTCTTCTGTTGCAGTCGAGACCGGATGAACGAAACAGGATGCCGTTTGAGCGTCAATCCGGTATGGCGATAATCGTGTACGACTTCCGCGAGCGGAGCCATTCCCGGCAGTGTTTTTGGAAGGGCGTCGCCTGATTGCGATTCGAGCAGAGTCTGCGTAAAACGTTCTGGTAAGGATTCCCACAATGCTTCGCGGCGGCTCAACTTGAGTGAACCGAACGCATCGGCTCGGGCCAGACGCGAGAGCACACTGTTGGAAACGCGAGCCCTGTTGGCGACATCATCGATACTTACGTAAGGCCCGTCCTTCCGGGCGGCGATGATCTTCTCTGCATCGCTCTGCTGCATCCCGCTCACCATGCGGAAGCCGAGTCGAACCGAGCGATGCCGGGCATTGCGTTTCTGCTCCAGTGTGCAGTCCCAGTCGCTGGAGTTGACATCGACCCGGCGGACTTCGATCCCATGCTCGCGAGCATCGCGGACGAGCGAGGCCGGCTGATAGAACCCGAGCGGCTGGCTGTTGAGCATCGCGGCCAGAAAGACATCGGGATAGTGACACTTCAGCCAGGACGAAACATAGACCAGCAGCGCGAAGCTGGCCGCATGAGATTCCGGAAAGCCGTATTCGCCAAAGCCGCGAATCTGGTTGAACAGCCGCTCGGCAAACTCCTCGGTGTAGCCGCGGGCCTGCATCCCCTGGCTCAACTTCTGATGGAAGGCATCCATCACACCCGATTTCCGCCACGCCCCCATGGCCCGCCGCAACTGATCCGCTTCGCCCGGCGTGAAGCCGGCGGCCACCACGGCGAGCTTCATCGCCTGTTCCTGAAAAATCGGCACTCCCAGTGTGCGGTTCAGGACCTGCCGCACTTCTTCGCTCGGATACTCGACCGATTCAAGCCCATCCCGTCGTCGCAGATACGGATGCACCATGTCTCCCTGAATCGGTCCGGGGCGAACCAGCGAGACTTCAATGACAAGGTCGTAGAACTCCTTCGGCTTGAGCCGGGGAAGCATGCTCATCTGCGCCCGGCTTTCGATCTGGAAAACACCGATGGTGTCGGCTTTCTGGATCATCTGATACGTGACCGGGTCTTCCGCGGGGACCGTCGCCAGAGTCAACGGGCGTTGATAGTGTCGCTCGAGGAGATCGAAGCACTTCCGGACGGCGGTCAACATGCCGAGAGCGAGGCAGTCGACTTTGAGGATGCCGAGGGCGTCGAGATCATTCTTGTCCCATTCGACGACCGTGCGGCCGGGCATTGATGCATTCTCGATCGGGACGATCTCGCAAAGCGGGCTGTTGGTCATCACCATGCCGCCCGTGTGCTGCGAGAGGTGCCGGGGAAAGCCGAGGATGTCGATCACGAGCCGGTGCATCAGCTGGCCGAGGCCGGAGTCCGGAGACAGCCCCGATTCTTCCATCCGCCGGCCGACTTTGTGGACTTCGTTGTACCGCTCGAAGTTCTTGGCGAGCCGATCGATACTGTCGAGCGACAGCCCCAGTGCTTTGCCGACATCCCGCATGGCCGATTTGATGCGATAGGTGATGAGCGTCGCCGTCATCCCTGCTCGTTCGCGGCCGTATTTTTCGTAGATGTACTGCAGCACTTCCTCGCGTCGCTCGTGCTCGAAATCGATGTCGATATCGGGAGCTTCGTCGCGTTCTTTGGAGATAAAGCGTTCGAACAGCACATCAATGCGAGCCGGGTCGACCGACGTGACGCCGAGGCAGTAACAGACCGCCGAGTTGGCGGCGGATCCGCGGCCCTGACAAAGAATGTCCCGACTACGGGCGAAGCGGACGAGATCGTAAACCGTCAGGAAGTAGGCTTCGTAGTGAAGGTCGGCGATCAGTTCCAGTTCATGCTCGACCAGTTGCCGCACGTTGTCCGGGATGCCATCGGGATAGCGTTCTGCTGCTCCCTGCCACGTGAGGTCATTCAGATACTGCGAGACTGTTTGACCGGGTGGACAAAGTTCTTCGGGGTATTCGTAACGGAGTTCATCGAGCGAGAACTGGCAGCGATCGGCAATGACAGCCGTGCGACGGATCAACTCGGGATGACTGCCAAAGTGAGCCTGCATCTGCTGAGGTGATTTGAGATATCGCTCAGCGTTCGGAAACATCCGCCATCCCAGATCGGCGACGGCACAGCGATGGCGGGTTGCCGTCAACACATCCTGCAGCACGCGACGACCGGGCACGTGATAGTAAACGTCATTGGACGCAGCGGCGAGAACGCCGGCGGCTTTCGCGGTCTGCAGCTGCTCAGCCAGTAAATACTCATCGCGATCAGTCAGATGCCGGTGGACCAGTCCGTAGCAGCGATCGCCATAGAGGTCGCGATAGCGTGTCAGATCCTCCACACTGCAGTTGACTGTCGATTCCGTTGGGCGGGCGAGCAAAGGGACGCACGCGATCAGATCAGCGGAGAACTCGACCAGGTCTCGAAAGCGAAGCTCGCAACTCCCCTTCTCTGCCCGGGTGCGTCCACGGGTAATGAGTCGACAGAGCTGACTGTATCCATTGCGGTTCATGCAGAGCAGAACGACGGGCGGAGCATCGACCGGCGTGATCTCGGCTCCGATCAGGAGTTTGAGGTTGGCCTGTTTCGCGGCGACATGAGCCCGAACAACCCCGGCCAGCGTGTTGCGATCAGTAATGGCCACTGCTCGATAGCCGAGTTCGGCCGCCCGTTCAACCAGCTCATCGGGATGCGAAGCTCCCTCCAGAAATGAGAAGTTCGACTTGCACTGCAGCTCCGCGAAAGGGAGCGCACGGTCGTGCCGCGATCCAGCCCGCCGAGCATGGATCTCCGGGTAAACCTGCCGAGCTTTCTCAAAGGCGAGTTCAGGCATTGGGGTCAATCAGTGGAGGATGTCAGTCATTTGTAAGGATGGATTAGAGACAACAATCGATTCAAATTGAAAGCGTGTTGACGGACCTCTTGTGGCTTCGCCACCCCGGTTGAATCAACCGGGGCTACCCCTTTGGCATGATTCATAATGTGAATTCACGAAGAGCGGTGAAGACAAGCCTCCTGTTGCTCCGAGCAACACAGAGATGAATCTCTGTGCCATCCCTTCGTGCCTTGTGAGTCAGTCAAAGCAGCCATGTAAAAACCAGTCGCGTTGTTCCCTTCGTCGAAAGAGCCAGAATCGCTGGTGGGTGGTGGTTTCGACGCGGTAGTAATCGCGGCGGATGGCGTCGTCCCGCCACCAGCCGGTTTCGAGTCGTTCCGGGCCCCAGGCGATTTCGGCGATGTGTTCCTGTTGATCCCACCAGAACCGTAAGGGCGGACCGTTAGGGATCACGGAGTTCACGCGGATGGCGATCGGCTCGGAAAACAGTGACAGCGGACGTAGTGGGCGGGAGAAGAGCGAGTCGTTGTTCCGCACCGACATCGGAGGTTCCAGAGCCGGGGTGAAGCTCACGCTCCGTTCGGGCTGGACGTCTTCAACCAGTTCCGCCTTGAGAACGGCCTGATCACCGAGACGCGTGGTGAGGCGATTGACGAGCGTTTCGTACTCGCGGGTTTCGATCGCGGAATCGTCTTCAAACAACGTACGGCGGCGAAAGCGGAGCGACGCGGTTTCCGCGGCTCGCAGCACGATGCGATCGATCTCGACGCGCAGCTGCGTGGTCTCAAGCTTGAGAGCGATCAGGTTCCACAGTTCCTGTTCGGCCAGCGTGGGACGGATCGTGCCGAGAGTCAACTCGAGTGTCGATTCCTTCCCGTTGAACAACTGCACCTGCAGCCGCAACAGGCCGTGCTGCTGCTTCTCCAGTTGAACCAGCAACGACTGCAGCACCCGTTTCAAGACAATCTCAATGAGATACTTCTCGGTGACCGGATACTCAAGAACCTCATCGGTCCAGACTGGTTCAGGCAGCACTTCCGGAATGAGGACTTCGGTTCGATGTCCCTGGAACTGATCGAGCCGGGTGGGAAGTTCCTCGCCGAACCGCGGCTTCAACGATTCTCGCGGCAGGCGAAGAATCTGGTCGATCTCTTTGAGATCAAACTCCCGCAATCGAGCCGAGAGGTTACTTGAAAGCCGCAACGCTTCCACCGGCAATCGCTGCGGAGACTTTCGGGAATTGACGATCTGAAAACTGTTCGATCTCCGGACGCCGTAATGAGCCATGCCCCAGGCCATGCCAATCGTATCGGCGATGGCGATGCGGCCTGCGAGTCCACGATCGTTGAGAAAGGTCATCAGCTGGCGGCAGAACTCGCGTTCGCTGCCATACAGGTGAATGCAGCCGGTCAGGTCGAACAGCAGGCTGTCGAGCGGAGGTGTTTCTTCAATGCCGACAATCGGACTGAAGCACTGACAGGCGATCGCCAGCCGGCGGAGCGCATGATAATCGCGAGCCGGACTGGCTTCGAGAATCTGCAGCGGCTGCGTCCAGCGAAGTTTGGCATCGGTCAGCGGCATGCCCGTGCGAATGCCTTCCCGAGCAAGATCGGCGGAGGTCTGGACGACCACCTCGCCAACGCGGGCCAGCTTCTCGAAGAACAGCAGCGGGGTTCGTTTATGCTCGGGCTTGTCCTGGCGGTAACATTGAATGGACCAGCGGGGGAGCCACAGGCAGGCGATGCGTCGTGTCATCGGTCAGGCGTCCTGTCAGTTCGTCAAAGTGCACTCGTATTTCCCGGTTTCCTTCCAGGCTCTGCACGCGTCCCTGTGCTCGTCCTCCTTCGAGTTGAATTCGTAACGTTCGTGTGTCCGTCAGTCCCGATGTCGGCAGCGGCTCGATCCGTAATCGAAGATCGGCCCAGCGCGATCCGGCGGCATGAGCCGTGTTCTGCACCAGAAAGCCGAGTGTCTTCCCGGTTTCGGCCGCCAGCAGAAACCGGCGATAAACCGTGTTTGCCTGATAGCGAGGAACATCGAGCCCCAGGCAGAAAACCGCACCGATTCCCGGACAACGCAACGCCTGCTCGGCTGCCCAAAGAGCTTCCTGCAGCGATCGCGGCCGGATAATCAGGAGTCGATCCAGCGTCCAGCCGAGACGGAGAATTGCGGGGGGATGGAACCGGTTGCCGGGATCGATCACCACAATCGGGCAGCCGCTCTGCAAAGTTTCCGAACTGACCGCAAAAGCCAGCGATCCGGCCAGAGAGCCCGGTTCAGCGAGCCATTCGACCAGCCCGCAGACGGGGAAACGTCCCCCCGGAAGCAGCCGGGAAAGAGCTCCCCCCTCTTTCGATCGCCCGCCGAAATCTCGCCCTGCCGTTTTCTGCAGCTGCGTTCGCAACTGTTCAATCACCAGGGCTCGAGACGTAGTGGCAGACATCGTGGAATATACCAATATGGACAAACGGATATAATTTGATTTTGTCCATCATTCCATCGGTTGTCAACGGCACTTTCTGGAGCAAATGTGACCCGAAGCCCCGCCGTCTTTCGCGATTTCCAAGATACGTATCCCCGAGAAGACGAAAAAGCACTTTTTTGAGCCGCCAGTTCAAACTCGCCTCAAAGACGCATCCACAAACCTGCGTCTTGGCTCGCCCCGCCTTGCTGCTGAATGATGCTCATTAGCCGCAAGAAACAACCGCTCGATCTTGATACGTTGTGACAAGTAATGAGAGCCAGAGGTCGGCCAAGCAAGCTCCCTTCATACGCATATACAATACGCACCGGTTCGTCCTGCTAAACCCAGTTGTGTGTATTTGTGAGCAGAAATTCATGAGGATGAGTTCATAGATTAGTCTGGACTGCCTCTCAAATGGATTCGTAATTGTTGACGCGTTTCGGGGTAGCTTGCATTTCAGACAGCAACAAATATGGACAGAAATGAACAGGGAAATGTCGCCCGTTGAGACGAATAATAAGAGGTTGTTGATGCACTCTATCAGATAAAACCTCCCCACTATTAGTGGCACTTAAGTGGATGTTCTCAATTTTCAGTAAATGTGTACAAACATTTCTTTGTGTGGTTGACTCCCTTGGAATTGTGGGTACTATCCTCGCATCAAGATGGCATTTATACCCAGCCGTCTTATCCCACCCCAATTGCTTCAAGGAAATCCAATGCGCGCCAGTAAGCGTCGTCTTCGTGGTCGGTCCCTGCAGGAGAATTTTGGAACTCCCATGGCGCTTGAGCAGCGAATTCTGCTCAGTGGCGTCGACATCAAGAATCCCAGTTCACAGATTGGCTATTTCAACACCGACGTTCAAAACAAACTGTTCATCGGCGGGGGCAAGAATGACGCTGCCCAGATCGTTTCCCAGGAATTCGCGGACATTACCGGTGGAACGTGGATTGGCGTCGAGGACATCCCGGGACTGCTTCAGGCGCTTGTCGCGGATAAGGGCTGGGGCGCCGATCATGGGATCGACGGGGTGGAATTGATGGACATTTCGGAGTCCACATTCACGATCCGAATCCAGGGAAATGGTGTCTCTTCCGAAATCATCGTCCTGGAAGGCCAAGCCGTTGAAAACGCAATCGCCGACGTAACCTACCCACACATCGATGTGAAAGACTCGAAGTCGCAACTCGCGTTCTTCAACACGGACGTGCAGAATTCCATCTTCATCGGCGGTGTGAGTGCAACGAATGTCAGTAGTGAATTCAAGAGCCTGACGGGCGGATCGAGCATCAAAACGAGCCAGATCGAAGAGATCCTCCGGCAGGTTGTCGCTGACCATGGCTGGAAGAACGATCACGGCATCGAAAATGTTGAGCTGCTCGATATTTCCAAAGACAGCTTCACTATCGCAATCAGTGCCGCTGGCCCGACTCGTGATATCATCGTCTTCTCCGGGGAAGCCGTAGAGTCGGCCATCAACAACATCAAGAAAGGTCATTCAGACATTAAAGATAAGAAGTCCTCATTGTCGTTCTTCCATGTCGACAGTCTGAAGGACAAACACTTCATTGGTGGCGGAAAGAGCGATGCCAGTCGCATTGTCTCGGAAGAGTTCGCCAATCTGGTCGGAGGGACATGGATTAACGGCAACGAGATCCTTGGTCTCCTGCGTGCCGTTGCCGAACCGGGTAAAAATGATCCCGGTGTCGCTGGAGTACGTTTGATGGACCTGTCGAAGGACAGCTTCACCTTGCAGATCAAAGGCGCTGCGGCTGACTCTTGGGAAACCATCGTTTTCACAGGGGCCATCGTGGAAGCGGCCCTGCTCGAACTCGAAGCTGATTTCGCAAACGCCTCCGCTTGAGTTCATCGAACGAAACACTGTTGACGATTTCGAGAGAGTCACTGCTTCCGAATAGGCAGTGACTCTTTTTTATTCCATCACTTTTCTGAAGCAAATGTGACCCGGATCACAGCCTGCCTGCAAGTTTCTCGCGATACTGAGATCGTTCTGTCATTCTGAAAAAGCCCTGAAAAACAGAGAGATTTCATGCGAATACACCTGCTTCTCCCCCTGTTTCTGCTGTCGCCGATCAGCAGTGTTTTTTCTGCGGAAAAGACAGAGAAGCCCCTCCCGCCCGGCGAACTGGGCCGGGTCATTGAACTCGGTCGGGAGATCGTCAACAACACCGGCGAGCATCCTCTGTCGAAGGAGTACGTTGGCAACTCACTCAATTGCGCGTCGTGTCATCTTGAGGCGGGCACGCACCCGCAGGCGGCTCCGTTTGTCGGACTCGCAACGGCTTACCCCGCCTGGTCGCCGCGTGAAGAGCGAGTGATTACGCTCGAAGACCGGCTGCTCAACTGCTTTATGCGGAGCATGAACGGCACCCGTCCGCCGAACGGCAGCGAGGTTTCCGTCGCCATTGCAACCTACATCACCTGGCTCTCGACAGATCAGCCGATCCGCCAGAATCCCGAGAAGCCCCTCGGCCCGAACAGCACGCCGGACCTGGATCTGACCGGCTTACAGGCCGATCTGAAACGCGGGGCCCTGCTCTACGAAGAAAAGTGTGCCTTCTGCCATGGCGAAAACGGACACGGCTCCGACGACGGTCCACCTGTCTGGGGAGATCACTCCTACAACAACGGAGCCGGCTTGAGCCGCAATCCCAAGCTGGCCTCCTGGCTCAAAGTCGCCATGCCGCTGGACGACGCTCATCTCACACGGCAGCAGGCACTCGATATCGCCGCATTTGTGAACAGCCACGAGCGACCGGAGTTTCGTCTGGAAGAGCATCTGCCGGAGGCGGAAAAGATGGGCGTGTATAACGGAAAGATCAAGTGATGATCTTCGTCTATTGAACGACGTCTTTATTGCCACGATTCAGAATCGCGAAAATCAGAATCGAGAAAAAAGCGATGCCGAGCCACGTGAGATAATAAGTCCCGCCAATCCACGACGGGTTGATCATCGTGATCACAACTCCGGCAACACAGGTTGTCATGCCGATAGAGAGCAGCCAGATGGATCGAGCTGTCGGAAATCTCTTCCGCAACCGGCCAGTCATGCCCCAGCCCAGGGCGATGCCCAGCAACACGGGAATAATCGTCTTCACCGAGGGATAGAAGGCAGAAATACCATTGATGATCAGCACTCCGAGAATGGCAAGCACGAAACTCGGCCACTCTCGAACAAGCTCATCGTTGGAATCGGGATCAAGGCGAAATGATTTCATGAGACATTCTCAGGTCTCTCTGGGATTTCATATTGTATCGGGTAGCAGGTTACAATCTAAACTCGCCAAGAATAAAGCGCACTATCGTCCCAGCGCAAAATAACGCCCTCTGATTCCATCACTGAAATCAGAGGGCGGATTGCTTGTCGTCATGAGGCAATCAGAGCAGATTGACCACGCGGTCGCTCAGGCCCTTTTCGCCCACGACGATGTTGAGCTTGCCGTTGCTGGCGAGCTTTTCCAGGATTTCCAGTTCCCGCAGTCGCATCAGGACCGGGTTGTCCGCCAGCAGTTTGGCCGTGTTGGCCTGGGACCGCATGGCGGCGGTTTCTTCGCGACGCGAGATCAGGTTGGCTTCGGCAGCCTTGCGGGCTTCCGTCACCTTGTTCATCAGGTCCTTCATGTCGCCCGGCAGGATCACATCCCGGATACCGACCGAAGCGATTTCCAGACCCAGTTCGCCGGCTCGACGCCGCACGTTGTCCTCAACTTCGCTTCCCACGGCGTCCTTGTCCGTCAGGAAGGCATCGAGTTCGCGGGCTCCGATCACGCTCCGCAGCACGAGCTGCGTTTCGCGGTACAGAGCCTGCCGCACGTCGTCGGTCTGGCTCACGGCCTTGCGGGCGTCGGCGACCTTGTAAGTCACCACGGCGTTGAGCCGCAGCGTGACCTTGTCGGCCGTCATGATGTCCTGGCCGCTGACATCGACCATGGTTTCCCGCAGGTCGACTTCAACCACCTTGGCATCCGACTGTCCCTTCCAGAAGGCGTACAGCCCCGGAGCCAGCGTGTCGATGTACCGGCCGTCGATGAACAGCACGCCAACGTGGTCCCGATTGACCGAGCAGACGTCGAGCGTCCGCTGAGCCAGCGGCGATCGCGCGATCACCTTCAGCTCCGGATGCTCGAACCGCACCTGCCGGGCGTCGATCACTTCGATACGGACCTTCTTCTGTCCGCTCCAGTATGCGAAGAGGCCAGCCGGCAGGATGTGGCTGAATCGATTTTCAATCCAGACCAGGGCCCGCTCGTGGTCCTGCAGGTCGAGCACGACGGCTCGGTCCTTCAGTGCACCCGAGTTGACAATCAGGTCCAGCTTGTCGTGCACCAGCCACGGCTCCCGCTTGGAGACCACATCCACTCGGACCTTGCCCAGCGGATCGATAAACCAGCGGGTACCCTGCTCGATCAGACCCCGGAATTCTCCATCCCGGAAGTACAGACCGACTTCGTAGCTGCGAATCTTGTAACGCTTCAGTAAGAACATCTCACACCTCCCTTCCATTTCTTTCTACAATGACTGTGTATCACTGGAATGGTTCAGGGAATACGCCTGAATGTTGCGAGGAAACGTGAAGATGCCGGCGAATGCCGTTCCGCGTCATGGTAGAGAGAGCTCCTGATTGCCGTTATAGTGATTGTGATTCCGCAGTCTGTCGCTGAGATCGAATCGCGTTGGAGAAGTTCGTCTGATGACTCCCCCTTCACCACGAGCAGAAACGAAGTTCGATCGTCTGATCGCAATCATGCAGGCGGCGATTATCCTGCTGGCAACGGCTTCTTATCTGATCATGGTCGCGGACGTTTACAGCTGGTGGATTGTGCTGCTCATCAGTCCGCTCGCGCTTTGCGGAGCAGGCGTCGTCTTCGGTTTGCTGGCATTTGCGACCGAAGGCTATGCCTTGCGTGCGTTCTGGATTGTTCTGGGCATCTGTCTGATTCTGAATGCCGGCCACTTCAGCACAGTGGCGGTTGCTCTGGCATTCGTGTTGATTGGTTGTCTTCCTCGCGAGACTCAGTTGGCTACTACTGGTCCGATCACCAAGGAGACCTCGGTCGAGTCGTAATCGGGGCGAGCACTCCTGCTGGTTGTCTTTGAACGATAGCCCAGTCAGAATGCGGGCTGAGTTCTTTGCCCCCAGCCGCGTTAGAAAGCCCGGAATGAACGATCAGGAAGACCTGCAGACGGACGATCACGAAGACGATCAATGGTATGACGAGAAATCGCAGATGATGGCCGATTCTCTCGGCGAGGAGAACGAATTCGTCCTGCACGCGACGATCCCGTACGCCCTTGGCGGGGCCCTCGACCTGTACCTTTACCCGAACGGTGTTCCGGGAACCGGGTTTGCGACCAAAGAGCTCTCCGAGTGTCGCGACGAGTGTTCGCGGAACGACGAGTTCGATGCCTATGAGATGGTGATGTTCACTCGCCATCCCCTGCCGGACGATCCGCTCGCAGACGAGGAGTCGCCCTTTGGTCAGACGCTTCAGTCCTGCAACCAGTTCCTCAATCTGATGGCCCGCTACAGCGCTGAGGCCGAGTTGAATCCAGGTGAAACCTGTGAGTTTCCGGACGACATGGAAGATGTCGGAGGACGGAGTCTGATCTTCGACGCCTACAGCCTCTACGAATCCGATGACGGAGACACATTCGGTCTGCTGCTGATGATGGAGATCTTCCGCTCAGAACTCGACTTCGCCCGCGAGCAGGGCGGCGAAGAACTGCTCGATCGGCTCAAGTCAGCCGGACACTTTCCGTATTCGGATATGGATCGCGAACCGGTGGCGTAAGCAAGCGAGATCGAGCGTCGCGGTGCCGATCAATCAATACGGCGGCGCCAGCCGGCGGAAACCGTGAGCTAATACCAGGGGCAGGAACAGCAGGTTCCGAATCAAACGGCTGGGCACTGAGAGCGTGGGAATGCTACTGCCTGATTCCATCGTGGCTGCTTCGGCTAATCGGTCGATCCAGGATGTCGATAGCGGCCAGTCGACGATCCCGGTTTTCCAGCCTTCTGGTATCCCGTGCGGGCCGACTGATGATCCGATGATGCCGCCGACGATCGCGGCTGTTGTGTCAGCATCTCCGCCGCAACGGATGACATCCTGGATGGCGGACCGATAGTCAGACTGGTGCCGCAACCAGGCGTGGATCGAGATCGGCACCGTCTGATACACGTATCCGCTCACGCCTCGAGTCATACCGAGAGAGTCACAGTACGCCTGTGTTGAGTCATAGTTGTTAATGGCAGCGATTGCCTGGGTGATCAGCGTCAACAGTTCTTCAGCCGACGTGTCGTGAAGCTGATCCGAAAGGAGTGCGAGGTACTCGTCTCCGGTCACCCATTGTTGTCGGGCGGCCAGATGAGCTGCCAGGGCGATGGCCATCGCTCCGTGAAAGGCTTTGGGATCGGAGTGTGTGAGTTCACTGCTGACCTTCACGAACTGCGAGATCTGTTCGAGTGGCAGCATCACTCCCAATATGGCCGAACGCATGGCCGGTCCGTTGCCGGCTGAGAACACGCCACTTCGGGGCGGAGGAAATCCGAGCCATAGTTTGAGGATGGCCTGAGCGGTCGCTCGGCCCGTTCCAGCTGGCAGCGTGATCAGCCACCATCGCAGACGCCGTGCGAGATCGCGCTGGAAATTCGTGACGTCTCCATTCGCCGCGAGCAGGCTCTGAAGGACCATGCAGGTGTGTTCGGTGTCATCGGAAAACAGGCCGCGTCCAAACAGCAATCGATGACGATCGGGCGGCCCCAGCAGGCGCGGAGCTCTCCGCGGCGAGACGCCTTCATAAGGGAGACCAATCGCATCGCCGACTGCGGTGCCTGTCAGGCACCCAGCAATGGCATCAAGATTGGGAGGTGTTGGTCGCGAATTGCTTTCCATATGACCTTCTACTTACGAAGGTCGCCGATCGTTGGATCAAGAAAACCGTTCAGAATGAGGAAAAGTTCGAGGAGGCCCCACCATTCGACGGAATTAAACCGTCCAAGGACAGAGCGTTCGTGCGATCACGCAAGCGGATCGCGGAGTGTGCTTAAGGAAGAGGTCGCGAACTGATCGCTGCAAGCCTGGGAAGTTGATTCGCCGCTGGCCGAACCAGCGACGCTCCCCTTCCCCAGTTTGCAGCCTCTCACCTCGTTCTCTCTCCCGCATCCACACACTACAGGGCAATCTCTCACGCCGCCCCGGGGGCAATGCCCGTGGACCGGCGCCTGGGCACAGCTTTCGCGAAGCGCAGGCGGGTCCGAGACAGAAGACTCCCGGGGCCGATCGATCAAACGTCTGTCCTCTTTCGGCTACAGGTGACGCTTTCAGCGTCGCCGGCTATCAGCCAGCAGTTGGCGATCGGCATGGGAATCGAACCCACAACACTCAGGTTAATGGCCTGATGCTCTACCAATTGAGCTAACCGAAATTGACGCCGCTCTTCAGAAACCATGTCCGGAACATCCAGCACTGAACCTTCGCAGGCAGCCTGAATGCCGCTGGATCGCGACATCAACGGATCGAAGTGATGGACACGGGGTGAAGTCTCAGGTTCGTATGCCAGAAGACGGGATCACGTGAAGACAACCCTCAGGCCTCTGCGTTAAACAGTGACAGGAGGCATTCTTCAGGCCCCCGCTCTCCACTAATCCTCGCATAAGCATCAGTTGACCTGATTGCGGCCGATGGTTAAGGTGGGCCTCCCTCCAGCCCTTCGGGCCGACCTGGTGACTCTACTCTGACTGAGGACCTTATGACAAAACGCTCCGGTTTTACCCTGATCGAACTTCTTGTGGTCATCGCAATCATTGCCATTCTGGTTGCACTCCTGCTGCCGGCTGTGCAGCAGGCTCGAGAAGCGGCTCGGCGTTCGAGTTGTAAGAACAATCTCAAGCAGGTGGGGCTGGCCCTCCACAACTATCACGACACCTTCGGACTCTTTCCGATGCTGTATGGTCGTTCGGGGCTGACCGCTCCGAACAACTGCCCCAACCAGTGTGGACTCTGGGGCTGGGGAGCCATGATTCTTCCTCAGCTCGAACAACCGGCTGTCTACGATCAGCTGCAGATCGGGGACGTCAAATTGCAGGATGCGGTGGCCGATGCTGCGAGTCTCCAGACGATGCAGAATGGGTACGCGGCCTACCGCTGTCCGTCTGACATCGCTCCGACGATCAATACGGAGCGGGAAGTCCCAGACTCCAGCGGAGCGAGCGGCGGCTTTCAGCCGGTCGCCACCTCAAACTACGTCGCGGCCAACAACAGTTACGATCTGGAACGTGACAATCCGAACGGACTGTTCGTCCCCGGATACATCAAACCGAAAAGCTTCCGCGACATGCTCGACGGATCCAGCAATACAATCGCCATTGGCGAACGAGCCTGGCGGCTGGAACAGACGGATCTGAAAGCAGCCGTGGTGTTCGGCATGATGGATGACTCTGAAGCCAACAGTTCGAATGGACTGGTTTATGTCTCGGCGTGCGGTCGCTACGGCGTGAACACGACCACGACCGACAGCGTACGTGGCTTCAGCAGCCAGCACCAGGGCGGTGCTCAGTTCCTTCTGGCCGATGGGGCGGTCCGATTTATCAGCGAGAACATCGATCTGAACGCCGCGACATCGGCGACGGACAGCACATTCGAACAACTGATCAACATCCAGGACAATCAGGTGATTGGCGAGTTCTAGAAGCCAAGTATCATCTGCCAAAGACAGCCCGGAGAGCCTTGCTCTTCGGGCTGATTTCGTTTCACCCACAGAGCGGCTCTTTCTTCTCCGTAATCTGTGGAAGCTGCTGACACATGACGCGATTGAGTTCGATGTAGTGTTCCCATTTGGCCGGAACATTCCGATCGAGGTAAATCGCTTCGACGGGACATTCCGGGACACAGGCATCGCATTCGACGCAGGCCTCACTGATGTAGAGCATCGTCTCCCCCTCGTGGAAGGCTTCGACGAGGCAGACGACGACGCAGTCAGTGTACTTGCAGCCGGAACAAGGTTTTGTAACAACCATTACCATGATGAGTTTCTCCTGAACAAGGTTGAGAATTGCCTTGTCAGGTGAATGCTGATTGAGCCTGCAAACCGGCCACGAAATCCTCGCGTTCCTTAAAGTTTTCCGGAAATGTCCGATTCCGCCGTTGAGACGCTGTCGAACCAGCAGCTGCTGGAGGCTTGGAAGAGCGGACATGACGCCGCTGCCAGCGTGCTCTTTCGGCGATTTCATGTCCGATTAACTGCTCTTGTGCAGTCGCGTCTTTCGCGGCGGCTGGCCCTTCGTGTCGATGCCGAAGACATTGTCTTGTCCGCCTGGCGAAGCGTCTTTGTGGGATTCGATCGGGGCCTGATGTCCGTCCCAGAAGACGACCACCTTTGGCCATTGCTGGCAACGGTCACGATGCGAAAACTGGCCCGGCAGGCGAGCCGGAACACCACGCAGTATCAGGATGTTCGACGCGATGCGACGGAGCTCCCGGAAGCGTTCCTGCCTGACTTCGCGGCCGCTGATCCGACACCGTCCGCTCTCGCGACTGCAAGCGAACTGCTGAAGAACGCTCTCGATCGACTCTCTGCCGTCGACCGAGAGATCGTCGGCCTTCGTCTCCAGGGAGAACAGCACTCCGAGATCGCCAAGACTACGGGCAGATCCGAGCGGACTGTCAGGCGTGTCCTGAAGGCATTTCGTGAGATTCTCGAAGGGGGCCGGCAACCGGACAGAATCGATGCGATCGCAGAGACAGGACCGCGTCCCGCGTCGGCCGGGCATGCCGGCGTTCGGGCGGCAGGTCCACCGACAACAGCGCTTGCCGACATCGACTACGTCGATCTGAAATTACACCGCCTGATCGGCCAGGGGAGTTTCGGGAAGGTGTATCTCGCAACCTGGCTGAGGAACGGGCAACGGGTTGCGGTGAAGTTCCTGAAGAAGAGGTTCTGGCGGGATCGTCGCTGTGTCGAAAGTCTGATCAGAGAGGTCAGCCAGACCCAGTTACTGAATCAGCCGAGCGTAGTTCGCGTCCACGGCTTCGGCGTTACGCCCCACGGCGGGACCTTCATCGTGACGGACTATGTCGAAGGAAAGAACCTCAACCAATGGCGGGCATCCCAGGGGCTGACGAGTCAGCAGATCACGGCGTGTGGGATCCTGATTGCCAGAGCGTTGCAGGCCATTCATGAGTCGGGCGTCGTTCATGGAGACATCTCCCCGGGAAACGTGTTAATTCGGGACGACCAGACTCCCCTCATTACGGACTTTGGCTTCGCCCGTTTGATTGGCGAAGCCGCCGACGTTCCCGTCGGCGGCACTCCCGGTTTTCTTGCTCCCGAGCAGATCTCCTCAGCGTTTGGTCCGATCGGGGTGCACACTGACATCTACGGTTTCGGAGGACTGCTCTATTTCCTCGCGACGGGCCAGTCCCCCAACCAGGCAGACTCACTGGTCGGGACTCTGAGTGGCATCCTTTCAGACAGTCCGGGCCCCGCCCCGATCCGCACACTTCCGAAGTGTCTGAATAAGGTCGTGATGCAATGTCTGAGGAAGCCAATCGCTCTGCGGCCGGCGAGTTTCAGCGAAATCCTGGACTCGATTGAATCCCCCTCCATCGGTTTTAACGGGACTGATTGAGGCGCGGTAATCAATTTTAGACGCTGGATTTGTGGCGTTTTCTGGCCGATAAGATGAATTCTCGGACGGATTCCTTAACGGATAAGACGTCTCACCTGTGTGTACAAATGCACTAAGGTTTGGCACGCCGGAGACACATAGAAATATTTTCAGGCTTTTCTGTTTTAATCGTTCCTGATTTTTCTAGAATTGTGCTCAACTCCCCACCCCAATTTCCTTCCTGAGGTGTTTATTCGTCATTGCGGTGCGTTTTGTGAAACGACTGCGCCGACGTCATCCTTTGCCTTCCTGGAGAGACTTTATGTCAAAACGGAACCCAACTTCCCTTCGCCGGGCGTTCACGCTGATTGAACTGCTCGTCGTCATCGCAATCATTGCGATTCTGGTCGCCCTGCTCCTGCCGGCCGTTCAGCAGGCTCGCGAAGCCGCCCGCCGTTCGAGCTGCAAGAACAATCTGAAGCAGATCGGGCTGGCTCTGCACAACTATCACGACACCCACACGGTGTTTCCTCCGGGCTGGGTCATTCCCAAGTGTCCGGGCGTCAGCGATGGTGACCATCGCTTTATCCGCCACAATCCGAGCTGGGGATTTTACCTGTTGCCGCAGCTCGAACAGGCTGCGATTTACGATCAGGAAGACTTCCAGATGAACGGCGCCTGCTCGGGAACACCGGGCCAGATCGGTTTGCTGGACACTCCAACGGCAGCCAACCTGTACAACACCGCCCTGCCCGCGTTCTCCTGCCCCAGCGATATCAAGCCTCGTACCGGAGCGAACAGCCTCGGAACGGCCAGCTACGTTGGCGTTCGGGGGAACGACGGGAATGATGGTCAGGACACGACGTTCGCTCGTTTGAACGGGATGTTCTGGACCAACTCCGACTGTCGGATGCGTGACATCACCGACGGAACTTCGAACACGCTGATGGTGGGAGAAGTCAGTTGGGAGCAGTACTACTCCTACGGCACCGGGAGCCAGGTGAAGCAGGGAGCCTGGTGGGCCGGGATTCATGAGCACAAGACCGATGATCTGGTCGCCAAATCGGTGAACGCGAATTTCAAGTTCAACGGCAGCAGCCCGAACATCAATAACAGCAACGACGGCTTCGGCAGCCTCCACGATGGCGGAGCTCAGTTCGTGCTGGCGGACGGCTCGGTGAAGTTCATCAGCGAGAACATCGACAATGTCAACGCTGTCGGCTCCACACCGATGGGAACTTTCCAGCGTCTGGGCGTCCGCGACGACGGCCTCGTGGTGGGTGAATTCTAAACTCGGTCACGAAGCGAGAAGGTTACGAAAGAGCCGGCGAGTGTCGGCTCTTTCTTTTTGCGCTCATTCCGTTTCGACTGTTTGAAGAGCGGCGTCGCACATGGTGATGCCCTGCTGACAGGTCGGATGCTCCGGGGCGAACTCCAGTCCGGTGGCATAGGCGCTCCGAGCATCCTTGAGAGATTCGACTCGCTGGGCCGGGGAAAAAGTTCCTTGCAGAGCCTGATGGAACTTCGCATTGCCGAGATTCGCCCAGAGATCCGGATCGCCCGGCTTGATCTCGATCGCTTTGTGCAATGCCTCCGCTGCCTGATCGAAACGCCCCGCCTTACCACGAATGACTCCCAAATATTGCCAGGCCAGTGGGTTTTTCGGATTCAGCTCCAACGAATCGAGCAACCATCGTGTCGCGCGGAAACGCTGGCTGGCCGTCATCCATGCCTGCGCAATGTCCAGAGCTTCCTCAGAACTGAGTTCCTCGCCGACAGAGGATTCCAGCCGCCGGGCCTTCTCGAGCAATTCGGTCCGCCCCTGAAGCTGCTCGATGAACTGTTCTTCGATCGGGACGAAGCCAGCTTCAGCAAAACCGGGGGGAGGAAGAAAGCTCATCAGTGAGATGACAGCAGCGGCGAGTCCTCCGACAGCCCGGAGCGGAACAGCCGTTATTCGGCCAGCCGGCGTTCTTTTCCCCGTTACGATCCAGACCAGGGCCAGACCGGCCAGCAGGTAGACAACAGGAAGCATCCCCAGTCGGAAACGGGCGAAATTATAGGTGAGCACCACCGATAGGATATGCACGACAAGGATGCCCATGAGGAACTGCCATCGTCGATCTCGCCACGGCACGAGCAGCGAGCCGAGCGCGGCCAGGCCGATGATCCATCCCAACGTCGGCAGCCAGAGAAACGCGGGGACAATTTTCCGAGCCGCGGTGTAGAAGTCGCTGTCCGGGACCTCGAAGTCGTTGAACAGAATCAGCAACTTCCGACCGATCAGCGAAATCGATCGACCGGAATTGCCGATGGCTTCCGCAAGGGCGGTCTTCATCCAGTATTGCGAAGACTGAGGATAGTCGACGGGCTCCCCGATTCTCCGGGAGGCTTCGAGACGGAAGTCCTCGTGCTCCAGAAACGGATCCGGCCGAACGAACGGCGGATTCTGGTAGTACCCGGTCGCATCCGGCCCCCACCCCATATAGAAAACTTCGCCCCCACCAGACGTAATCCAGACAATGCGCCCGCTGACGGCGAAATTGTGAACGGTCGCCGGAATCGTCGTCAGGATGCAGGTTGCGATCATCAGCCCGGGACCGATGAGCCGCAACCACCGCGATGAAGCGCTCTGAGCCGCGGCAATTGCAAGGCCTGTCGGGAGCAGGAGCAGCACATGGTTTTCTCGAACCAGACACAGTAAACCAATCAGAAACCCGACCGCGATCGAAGATCCATATCTACCGCGAGGTATGGAGTCCCCCCGAACATCGAACAGCCGCAGCACGATCAGGCAGATCCATGTCGTCAGCCAGGGCGAAACCCATGACTTCATAACCAGCAGCTCGAAATAGATCAAAGGACCGTACAGGGCGGCCAGAACCCCCGCAGCGATCCCCGTTGCTTCACCACTGACACGACGTCCGATCCAGTAGAGCAGGCAACTCGTGTGCACGCCGGCCGCCAGCTGAACGAGGAGCACCGGCCAGTCGGTATCTCCGAACAGCGAGTAGATCGCTCCAAGCCAGTAGGCATACAGCGGCCCCTGCTCGAAAATGTGCCCGAGCGACAGTTGCCCCCTGGCGATCATGAGCCCCCAGTCCTTATAGAAGGCATGATCGGCTCTGAAGTACTCCCAGTACGGCGATCCTGCCCATAGCCAGAGCAGAACGAGCCGCGCGAGAATGGCCGTCGTGAGAACGACGAGAAGACCGGGCGGGAGTCGGAAGAGAGTGAAAGGTTTCATACTGGGATTAGATTTACCGTCGACTCGAGATCTCGATCTTCAGAATGCCTTCGAATCCGGGGAACTTCTCAACGAAACCTTAAAACAGTCCCCAGAGTTTCCACCACCACCAGCCCGTGGTAAAGGCCAGAATGCAGCCGGCGATCGTAATAATCGCCCCCGCTTTCTGAAGGTTGCTGAGGCGGATTTCTCCGCTGCTGAAAACGAGCGCATTCGGCGGTGTCGAGACAGGGAGCGGCATGGCGAGCGTGCATGCAAAGGCGATGCCGATCATGATTGGGCGAATCGGCTCCAGCGAAAGAGAGGCGGCGATGGGGAGAATCAGGTTCGCGGTGGCGGTATTACTCATCACCGAAGAAAGCAGACAGGACCCACAGCCAAAGAAGACCATGCTTCCATACACCGACAGGCCATCCGTCGGCAGCCAGTTGACGAGTGTCTCAGCGAATCCACTCGTTGCCAGAACTTCGCCGAGGCAGAGTCCGCCTCCCATCAGCAGGAGGACATCCCAGGAGAGAGTCTTCAGATCAGCGACACCCAGTAGTCCGGAGCCGAAGAACAGTAGAACCGGGATCAGGGCGACGATTCCGGATCGATAACCGTGCCAGTCGGTTGTCAGCCATAGAAGGATTGTGGATAGCGTGACCGTGAGTACAAAAAACGTGGCTGGAGTCCATGCGATCGAAGGTGGCTCCCGGCTCCCGTCACTCAGTTCGCCCCGCACATCGAACATGGTCGTAAGGACGAACCAGCTGAAGCCAATCATCCCGATCACGCCCGGCAATCCGATCAACACCCAGACTCCGAAACTGGGAGCAGCATCGACATCGCGAAGATACTGCAAAGCGATCGCGTTGGGGGGACTCCCAATCGGTGTCCCCAAGCCCCCGATATTGGCCGCGAACGGAATCCCGAGCAGGAGTGCAGAACGAGCGGCCGCTTCCTCAGGCAACTGATGTACGAGGGGAAGCATTAACGCGAGCATCATCGCGGTCGAGGCGGTATTGCTCAGCCACATCGATAGAAAAGCCGTCGTGCTCATGGAAACGAGCAGCAACTTCTTCAACGAAGACCCGCTCAGTTTCATCAGCGCCGAAGCCGCATAGAGATCGAGGGACTGCCGTTTCAGGGCGGCTGCAAGAACAAACCCGCCGAGGAACAGCAGGATGACATCGGAAAAGAACGGCCCGGTAAACACTGAAGGAGGGACGGTCCGGCCAGCGACCTGAAGTGCGGGGTGCAACCAGGCCAGGCTCAGAAAGAGGACGAGAAGGCTGGTCACAAACAGTGGAACGGCTTCCGTCATCCACATCAGAGCCGCCGCCAGCATCATCGTACAGCTGATCTGCTGCTCGACGGGAAGTCCCAGAAGGTGGAATCCCCCTGCCCCTCCCCAGCAGAACACGGCAGCCGCACCAATTCGCCCGATCCATGGGACAATCCGTCTGGGTGACCTTTCGGCGGACATTGGTGAGAGTCGCATCCCTGCTTGTGAACGCTGTCGAAGCGATACGCGATGGATTGTGGCTCGGTCTACGATAGCAAATTCTGGCGGGAGCAGGAGCGCAGGGACATCGCAGGACGCTGTTCGATCACAAGCTGGCGGAAGATGCAACCTCTGGTTGACGCGATGAGTGTCGCTCGTTCGGAGCGGGTTTCAACCAGGCCATGACTGAAAAGGGAGTCGAGTCATTCTGGTCTGGAAGAACGATCCAGGGAGTTCCGCGAAGTATGGCGAGTATGAAGAGCAGATTGATCAGGCATTCGTCATCATCCTGTCGGCTGGGATGCAGGTTCGCGGCATCGCCGCTTTCACCGTAGGTTCCCCACAATTCCCGATCGGGGACGAAACCGAGAAGCTCGACGCGGTCGTTGTGAACCGCGGAAAAGATGCGATCCATTTCCGTACATCGAAGGTAGTCGTCGGCCCGCTCCGTCCTGCCGTCGAAACCGTCAGGAGCGGCCGCATCGATAAAAGGCAATAAAGGAGTTAAATGAAGATGCGGGCCAATATAGACCAGCTCGTGCAACAGCGCCGGCAGTCGGAGACACTTCATTCCTCGTGATGTCATGAAACAGGCCAACGTCGAGCTTCCAAGTTCATCCAGTGTTGTGCCCTCCAGCAAAGCGAGTGCGGGAGCGAGCAAATGCCTTGCGCGTACCGCGTCTGTCCACCAGGTTTTGACAGTGCGTTCGGCCTGTTCAAGCAATTCGCGAAACCGCGAACGAACCTGCTCGCCGTCGCGAAGACGCCCCGGTCCGGGCAGGTAGATTGTGATCGCTGGCAGCTCGCAAACGGCTGCCAGTCGACGGAGATCGGTCAGGCTGATTTCGGTAGACATGAGAGGCGGCCTTGTCGCTGAGTTCCTGTTGAACAGTAGAGACTTGCAACAAAAGGAAAAGCAAAGGGCCCGGCCAGACCACACTGGAGGATCTGAACCCGCAGGACAGACTCGGAACGGATTCCTCCATTCGGAGCCGAGCCCTTTGTCTTCGAGATTCGCTTACCCTTTCACGGAGATTCGATGAGCCTTCGCCTCCTCGGACTTGGGAAGAGTCACGTGGAGTACTCCGTCCCTGAGTTCCGCGGCGACAGCTTCCTGCTCGACATCACAAGGAAGGTCGATGACCCGGAAGAAGCTTCGGCGATACCTCTGGGACTTTCCCCGGGATGCGAGACGCTGGTCATAAGAATGCTCCTCGAAAATGGATGACACCGGGAGTCAATGACATCACCCGGTCATATGTCGGGTGATCCGTTCTCTTGTTCTTCATTCGACCTGATCAGTTTCCATGTCTGCAGCGTTCGACGATATCTCTGAAACCGGATCTGGCCTGTAGCGAGTTTTGCTACAGCCCGGTTTGCGGATGTCCGGCCGAGTCTATAATCTGAGCGAACGTCTTCTGCTTTCCGTTGCTTCCGAATGGATTTCGATGACTGACTGCACGGGCAATTCTGAATCGCATCTTCAGCTGCTTTGCAGGTTGATCGACGAAACCATCTCAACCCCGGAAGACCTGCTGCGAACACTTGATGCCGTTGGTTTCGCTTTGCTCGTAACGATGCCGAGGGACGATGCATGTCCCATCATTTTTGCCAATCAGGCCGCAGTCGAACTCACGGGGTATTCAATCGAAGAGATGTTGAATCGGGACCCCCGTTTTCTGCAGGGGGATGACCAGTCGCAGGAGTCGGTGGTTGCTCTGCGAGAATCGATTCAACAGGGAACCGACTGCCGTGTTGTGGCGCGGAACTATCGGAAAGATGGCAGTCTGTTCTGGAATGAGATCACTCTGATTCCTATCCGGGCAGCGGACCAGTCTCTCAAGTACTTCGTGCAGCTTCTCAAGGATGTCTCGAACTACGAGAAGATCGAGACTGAAAAGCAGACTGTCGAAAACACACTTCGGTCGATCCTCAGTTCCTCAGCCGATGCCATGGTCACGATTAACGAGCGAGGCATCATTCAGGATGCCAACGCCGCGACGGAAGAGATCTTCGGCTATTCGCTAGAAGAACTACTCGGCGAGAACGTCAGCATTCTGATGCCTTCGCCGGATCGAGAACAACACGATGGCTATTTGCGGCGGTACCTCGAGACGGGCGAAGCCCGAGTGATTGGAATTGGTCGCGAGGTGACGGCTCGCCATAAATCGGGCCGTACATTCCCCGCGGAGATCGCAATCGGTCAGGTTCCGGGGAAGAAGCTCTTCACGGGGATCGTGAGAAACCTGACGGAGCGTAAGCAGAACGAAGAAGCTCTGCGTCGCGAGCATCAGTTGAATGAGAACATCATCGCCACCAACCGTGGGGTAATCCTGATCCTTTCTCCGGAAGGAACGGTCGTTCAATACAACAGCTTTCTCGAAGAGATTTCAGGGTGGAGGCTTGCCGAGACTCGCGGGCAGGATTGGGCGGAGAGATTTCTGCCTGAAGCAGACCGTGATCAATTCAGGCGGCGCTTCGCCGCGGCGATCAAAGGGCACGACGCCCCTCCGTTTGGTCCTGTTTTGCTGACCCGTTCTGGAGAGCGAAGACTGATTGAGTGGGAAACCGTTCCGATGACATCGCGAACGGGAAAGGTGATCGCCCTGCTTTGCACGGGTCAGGATACGACAGAGCGACGCCGGCTCGAACGGGAAGTGCTCGAGATTGCCGCCGACGAACAAAGGCGGATCGGCCAGGATCTGCACGACGTGGTCGGACAGGAACTGACGGGCATGGCGATGCTGGCGGAGACGCTCACTCTGGCTCTGCGGAAGGAGCAGAACCGACACCTTCAGATTGCCGAAAAGATCTCGCGCGGCGTCAATGAAGCGTTGACCAAAGTCCGGCTGTTGAGCCGAGGACTCAACCCGGTCGATATCGACGCGCAGGGCTTGATGGCGGCACTGGATTCGACCGCGCGGCGAATCCGGGAATTCCACGGACTCGAATGTGAGTTTCAGTGCCCAGAGTCGGTTCCGATTCCTGACAACATTGTTGCCAATCAGCTGTACCGAATCGCGGAAGAAGCAACGACCAATGCCATCAAGCACTCTCAGGCCTCTCAAGTTGTTATTGGCCTTTCGCAGACACGAGACGCAATTGAGCTATCTGTAAAGGACAACGGGATCGGTATTCAGAGTTCGAGCGACAGCGGTCTCGGCTTACGAATCATGAATTATCGTGCCAGTCGAATCGGCGGAATCCTGACCGTGGAATCGGACTCTGGACGCGGCACGTCTGTAACTTGTCGAATCGCGTCAGGCAGTCTTTGAGAACGAGCCGATTTTATGACAGCACATCCCAGGAAGATTGCCATTATCGATGATCACCCCGCAGTGCGCGACGGACTGGCGACGCGGATCTCACTGGAAGATGATCTGATTGTCTGCGGTGAAGCTGAAGATGTCGCAGATGGGCTCGAACTGATTCGCAGTACCTGTCCGCAGGTCGCTGTCGTAGACATCTCTTTGAAATCAGGGAACGGGCTCGATCTCATTCGACAAGCCCGCGGGGAGAACGAGTTTGTTCGCTTTCTCGTCTGGTCGATGTACGACGAAGAACTCTATGCCGATCGGGCCCTACGAGCTGGAGCCATGGGCTATATCAACAAGCAGGCAGCGACCGACAAGATCGTAACGGCGATCCGCGACGTGCTTGATGGCAAGGTCTATCTCTCCTCTGAAATGTCTTCGACATTGCTGCACAGGCTGGTGCTTGGTCAGGCGGGACTGCAGAATTGCCCGGAAGACGCCCTTTCCGATCGTGAACTTCAGGTCTACGAACAGATCGGCCTGGGCCGGACAACGGTCGAAATCGCCGAGACGCTCAAGCTGAGTTCGAGCACCATCGAAACCTACCGGGCGAGAATCAAACAGAAACTCGACTGTCATTCGATGGCCGACCTCGCCCGCCGCGCGTCCCAATGGGTTCTGGAACGCGGCTGAGCAATTGCATCTCTGCTCCTTATCTCGACGCAGGGCAGCCCGCCCGATCGACGGATGTCACTCCCTTCTTTTTGCTTGTGGCGAATTTCTCGACACGCTGTCAGCAAGATTCCAGACAGACGCACCGTTGTGACCGGCTTAGGATTACGACAGTCAGGAAACGGGTTCTCCATTCCTGGTGCCATCACGAGCCAGCTCCGAGCCGTCCTCGACATCCCATCTTGCTCGTGACGCACTCCCCGGCGCTCCTGAAGAAAGGAGATTACGATGAAACCACAGTCTCTTCCATTCACGTCGAACCAATCTGTTGATGCCACCAGCATCGAACAGGCTCTGAACGACCTCTCGACGTTCTGGAACGAAGTGCACGAACTTGGACGTGGCCCCAAGTTCGAAGAGTTCGGTATTCGCATCGACGAACTCCGGAAGAAACTCGCCGCACACTTCGTCTTCACCGAACGCCGGCTTGAAGCTCTCAGAAATCTTGGCGAGCCGATCTCGACTTCGGAATGCGATCAGCTTCTGAAGCAGCATGCGGAGTTCCTTGACCGTCTTGCCGCCGATGTTGAACGGCTTGAAGCTCACGAAGCCCCTTTCATGAACTGGGGAGATGTCGGTCGGGAATTTGATGAAATCATCAGGCGACTGGCCCAGATCGAAAGCAACGACGAAACAGTCCTGGAGCAGTGAAACGGAATCTTCTGCTCAGCCCAACGCGTTCCCTGAATGAAAGTGGAGTTCTCAATGAAAATGAAACAGGCACGATTCCTGACTCTGATTGGCTGCACTGCCGCAGCGATCTGCTTCTCGGCCTTCATCAGCCCCAATCTGAGAGGGGATTCGAAAGAGAAGAAGCCCGAGTCCAGGAAACCGGAAGCAGAACAAGCGACCGAAGATGTTGCGGGAGATCCCGTGCTCCAGCATTTCATGCGCGAGAAGCTCACGGCGTCGACGAACATTCTGGAAGGGCTGGCGATTGAGGATTTTCGTCTCATCGGCAACGGAGCCCGTCGGCTCTATAAAATGAGTACCGTTGAGAAATGGAACTATTCCAACGATGCGATGTATCGTCAATTCAGCAGCGAGTTTCAGCGTGCCACTCAGGACCTGATTAAGGCTTCAGACGATCGCTCTCTGGACCGGTCTGCCTTAAAATGGATTGATGTCACGATGAAGTGCATCGAATGCCACCGGTACGTTCGAGAAATCCTCGTCGTCGAGAACTAGTCCTCCGAGTTGCCGGCACCTTGAAAGCAGGACACCTATGAAACTTCTCATCGGCATCGACGGTTCTGAGCATTCACGGGCAAACGAAGACTTTCTGCTCAAGACGCTTCGTGGAGACGAGTTGACCACCGAGTTGGTTTCGGTCGTCCCCGTTCCGTCCGTAGCCTCTTACGGTTACGAGAACATGGACCTGCAGCACAAGTTGACCGAGTCGGCACGGTACCAGGCGCGTGTCGATCTGGAGCAGGCCGTCGGTCGGTTCAAAGGAGCCGGCTGGCAGCCCTGGGAGGTTCTGCTGGAAGGAAACCCGGGACACGAGATCGTTGCCAGAGCGGAAAAGGACCAGGCCGATCTGATCGCCCTGGGAGCCCGCGGTCTATCCGGCTTCAAGAAGTTTCTACTCGGGAGTGTCTCAGGGAATGTCGTGCGGCACTCTCCCTGTCCCGTGCTGCTTCATCGCCCGTCTGCATTCTCAGACAAGGATCCCGAAACGTTGCGGGTGATGCTGGCCTGCGATGGTTCGGAACCCTCCGATCAGGCGATCCGCTTTCTGAAGAACGTTCCATGGTACTGTAAGATCGAACTGCTCATCGTCCGCGTGATCCATCTGGTCGAAGCCTTCAACGTTGATGCGTTGCAGCATTCCAGTGCCGAGTGGAAGCGCGAGGTCGAACTCTGTCAGCAGTTTCTCGACGGTACTAAAGACGTCCTCTCCAAAGTGGCTGACTCGATCGAAACCCAGCTTCACCAG
Source organism: Planctomycetaceae bacterium (assembly GCA_017795105.1). GTDB lineage: Bacteria > Planctomycetota > Planctomycetia > Planctomycetales > Planctomycetaceae > Rubinisphaera. The sequence continues at coordinate 119,889 of CP051247.1, read as the reverse complement.
AGCGGAAACATCTCTGAGGAGATCCTGCAGGTTGCCGACCGCTGGAAACCGGAGCTCATTGTCGTCGGGCATCAGGGACATGGTGCGATTAAGCAGTTCCTGCTGGGAAGCGTCGCTTATCGAGTCGCGGGCCACGCTCCCTGTTCGGTGCTGGTTGTTCGCTGACGGACTGCGGGCATTCTCACTGAGTCAGGCGACGACCGTCACCAGCAGTCCGCCGGCCAGCCAGATAAATGACCCGCAGGCCAGCGAAGTCAACAGTTTATCTGCCCAGCTGCTTTCCGAGGAGTGGTGGTGGTGCATCTGCTCCGATTTCTGGGACCGTTTCAGCCAGTAGAGGACCGCTGTGATCGCCAGAAATCCCAGATTCAGGAACAAGGTGTAATCGACCTTGAATCGCTCGCTCGGTTGCACTTCGTGAGCTGAAACAGCTCCATCGGGAAGAAGGCCGGCGAAGAGAAAACCATAGTGAACCAGGAGTGCGGTCGAAACCAGTGCGATCAGAAAGACGCCGACGATATAGAATGCCATCTTCCAGCCAAAGTACTGCGACATGATTCGAAGCACGGGGAAGACCACCAGGTCGCTGAACATGAACGCTAGAATTCCGGCGAAGCTGACACCGTTCGTGTAGAGAATCGAGGCGAGTGGGATGTTGCCCATCGATCCGATGAACGTGAAGAAGGCCGCCAGTGGACCGACAAGTGTCTGCAGAAGGATGGAGCCGAAACCTGGCTGAGTCGTTTCACCCGCTCCGACAAACAAGGTCGTGAAAAACGAATCGGGGACAAAGGCGGCGATGATGCCGGCCACGGTAAATCCGAACGTGACATCCCTCCAGACCATGCCCCATTCCATAAAGTACTGGCGCGCGACCTTCGTCCAGCCCTCACGGCTACGGATCAGCTTTCGCCAGTCGGGGATCTCCTGTTCTTCCTCGTCGCCGCCGGCTTTCTTTCTGGCTTCCTGTTCCCAGGATTCCGGCAGCGTCAGTTTGATCACCAGCCAGCTGATCAGGATCAGCAGAATGGCACCGATGTATTCAGCGACCACGAAATGCCAGCTGAGAAAGATGGCGATAATGATCCCGAGTTCGATCACCAGGTTCGTCGAGGCCAGCAGGAAAGCGAGCGCGGGTATCAATCCGGCTCCCTTTTTGAACAGCGATTTCGAGGTCGCGATTGCGGCGAAACTGCACGAACTGGACAGAAAGCCAAAGAACGTCGCCAGTGCGACGCTCCCTGCTCCCGCCTCGCCCATCGCGTTCTTCATCCGCTCGCGCGTGACAAACACCTGAACGCTGCTGCTGATGATGTAGCCGAGTGCGAAGGCCCAGAGCGCCATCCAGAAGAAACCGAGCGAGGTTAGCGCAGCGTTGCTCCAACTGGTGATGAACTGATCCATTGCGACTCCCCTGCTCAACTTGAGCGGACCTGAGGCTGCCGAACCACGGTGCAATCAGAGGGGGGATGTATCGAGTATAAGGGAATCGCAAACTGACAGAAGGGGACTTCTGTCTTGAGAACACTGCTTCGTCGCAAAGACGGTCGGACAAACGAAGAACGGCTCAGGCAAAGATCTCTTTGACAACACGCCCGTGGACATCCGTCAGACGGAAGTCGCGTCCGGCGTGCCGGAAAGTGAGACGTTCGTGGTCGAGGCCAAGCAGGTGGAGAATCGTTGCATGCAGGTCGTGCATATGAACCTTATTGACCATCGCGTTCTGGCCAAATTCGTCAGTCTCACCATAGATGAATCCGGGTTTGACGCCGCCACCAGCGAGCCAGATGGTGAATCCATCGGGATTGTGATCACGACCGAGGTTTCCCTGCGTGAAGGGAGTGCGACCGAACTCGCCTCCCCACCAGACGAGGGTATCTTCGAGCAGACCACGTTGCTTCAGATCCTGCAACAGACCGGCTACGGGTTTATCCGTGGCTTTGGCGTGCTTTTCGTGCTCGGGCATATTGCCATGTTGATCCCAGCGGGGTGTCGCCCGATTGTCCGCATAGCTGATTTGCACGAAGCGGACTCCGGCTTCGCTCAGTCGCCGGGCACGCAGGCACTGGTAGCCGAAGTCTTCAGTCTCCGGCTCTTCAATCCCGTACATCGAGAGCGTTTCTTTGGTCTCGCCAGACAGATCGGTGATTTCTGGCGCAGTCGATTGCATGCGGTAAGCGAGTTCGTACGAGTCGAGGACAGATTCGTAGGCCGAAGCAGCGGGGGTCTGCTCGAGTTGCACGGCACTCATTTCCCGCAACAGATCAAACTGTCGTTGCTGGACGACCGAGTCGTACCGCGGGTTCTCGACGTTCTCGAATCGAGCCGTTGCGGCCGGGACGCCGACTCGTCCCAGTGCCGTCCCCTGATGCACGGGGGGCAGAAACGCATTGGAGTAGAGGCGTGGTCCCCCCTTCGCCGAAGTGGGAGAAACGGTCACGAAAGACGGAAGACTCTGGTTTTCTGTTCCGAGTCCGTAACTGATCCAGGCGCCCATTGAAGGACGGATCAGGTTGGTCGCCCCGGTATGCAGAAACAGTGTACTCGGCCCGTGAGCGACCCCTTCCGTATGCATACTGCGGATGAAACAGAGGTCATCGACGTGCTTCGCGACTTCCGGGAAAAGGCTCGAAACGAGCCGGCCAGACTCGCCGTACTTTTTGAAGGTCCAATGCGACTTCATCACTTCTTCGCTCTGAACCTGCATCCGCCGGGCGTTGCGGAAGTCATGTTTCGTGCCGTGAAACTTCTCGAGGGCCGGCTTATAGTCGAAGGTATCGACCTGACTCGGACCGCCCTGCATGAAGATGAAAATCACTCGTTTGGCGCGCGCCGGGAAATGGGTCGGCTGTTCCGCCAGCGGGCTCGACGCCGAACTTGATGCCGCCGCCTGGGACGAGAGACCAGCCAGGGCGAGAGCTCCGAATCCACAGGCAGCAGACTGGAGAAGTTGCCGCCGGCCAGTTTGTTGAAGAGTATTCATTGAGAATCTCCAGGGATTGGAGTGATGTATTCTGATCGGTTCTTATTCGATAAAACGGAACTCGGGACTGCAGAACAAGCTTTGGGCGAGCATCGTCCAGGCTTCGCCTGAGTCCTCCGGGCGTGAGGTCTGCAGGAACCGTGTCGCCAGCTCCCGCTCTTCAGCCGTCGCCTCGCGACCGACAACCGCCAGGTAGAGCCAGCTGATTCGCTCCTGTTGCTCAACTTCCGGATCAGTGAGTAATCGATCGGCCGTTTCCTCGGCGAGCTCCAAAATCAACTCACTGTTCATCATGTAAAGCGCCTGGGTCGCAAGCGTCGTATTGGTTCGTTTGCCCTGCACGAGATTCGGATCGGGGAAATCAAACACCGCCAGCATGGGGTGCAGCCGATTGCGGAACACCGGCAGATAGACACTGCGATAATGGTCGCTGTAGGTGAAGCCGAACTCGGAGTTCGTGCCCTTCGGGACCGTGTTGCCTCCTTCGAAATCCTCAAGACGCCCACTAATCATCAAGAGTGAATCCCGAAGAAACTCGGCGTCTGCGCGGCGTCGCGGGAAGTAGGCGAGCAGGCGATTCTCGGGATCGACTGTCGACTGCAGCTGAGACTCATTCTGGCCGGCCATCTGATAGGTTTGCGACATCACAACCTGACGAATCAGTGACTTGACCGACCAGTTGTTCCTGATGAATTCATCAGCGAGAAAGTCGAGCAAGTGAGGGTGAGAGGGAACTTCGCCCGTGCTTCCGAAGTTGTCGACCGTACGTACCAGCCCTGCCCCGAACAGGTGATGCCAGACACGGTTCGCCATCACCCGGGCGGTGAGCGGATTCTCCGAACTCGCGATCCATTCCGCCAATTCGAGCCGCCCGCTCTGTGAGGTTCGAATGGTCGCGTCTCCGGTTGCGGCCACCTGCAGAACACCACGCGGGATCACTGGTCCGAGATTGCGGATGTTCCCGCGAATGCATAACTCGGTGTCGCCAATTTCCTCGGCCTGTTCCTCCCGAACCGCCATCACTTTCGTTGGGGCCGGCGGAGCTTCTTTCTTCAACTGACTGAGTTGTTCGGTCAGTTGCTTCTTCTTCCGTTCGAGTCGTTCTCGTTCGGCAATAATCTCCGGATCCGCTGGTGCGCCGGTCAAGCTCGATCGCTGGAGTTCCTTTCGTTCCGCCAGTAGTTGTGAAGAAAGCAACTGGACCGCATCGACAATCACTACCCCGCTGGTGCCGGTTGTTTCAACCGTGATCCGAACGGGCTCATCCTTTGAGGACTGCAGTTCAAAGGAGCCGAGGGAAACGAAGAGCCCATCGATCGGGGGGGCAGGCTTTTGATTGATTGTGTGAGTCGCCAGTTCGCCGGTCTGATCGCTGATCGTGACCGGAACGGCGGATGTTCGATTCGATCCACTTGAGTAGGCGACTCGGATCTCATACTGGCCCGGCTCGGGCAGCTGGAACTCGAACACGGCTGAGTTCTCGCCTTTTGCCGTCGCCTGATCGTGCACATACTCGCGACCGACATACTTGGGATTGCTCGTGGAACCTTTCCAGTCGCCGATCAGGATTGGCTCGTCGTTAACGAGGCCGGCAATCAGGTTCGGAGCGATACTGCGGGCATCGGCTCGAGGGGCGATGGTTTTTACACGCCTGGTGACATCCGCCAGTTCGGTTTCGAGGTGAGTCAGCTGTTCCCGGTACTCGTCGTATCGGGCCTGCTGATCGGGCTGCATCGGAATATCCTGAGTCATCCACTCAGCCACATTTCCGGGGCCGACCGACTTCGTGCTGCGGAAGATTCCGGCCAGGGCGTAATAGTCCGCCGTCGGAATCGGATCAAATTTGTGATCATGGCAGCGGGCGCACCCAATCGTCATGCCCAGGAAGGCTTTGCCGAGAGTATCGATCTGCTCATCGACAACCTCCATTCGCAGTAGTGCTTTGTCCTGCAACTCATAGTTGTGAGGGCCAAGCATCAGGAAACCGCAACCGGTTAACTGTTCGGCTGCCTGTTCGACGGACTTATAAGGCAACAGGTCCCCGGCGAGCTGTTCGCGAATGAACTGATCGTACGGCTTGTCATTCTGAAAGGATCGGATAACGTAATCGCGATACCGCCAGGAGTTCTGGTAGATACGGGATCTTCCCCCACCGGTTGAATCGGCGTAACGGGCGACATCAAGCCAGTGGCGTCCCCATCGTTCTCCGAACTCTTTGGAGGCGAGTAACTCATCGACGATCTGCTCGTAATTCTCAGAACTCGGATCGGAGACGAACTCCTGCACTCGCTCTGGAGTCGGCGGCAGCCCCGTCAGGTCATAGTAGACCCGCCGCAAGAGCACTTCTGGCTCTGCAGGGCCATTCTGGGGCAGACCCGCTGCAGAAAGTCGAGCCTTGATGAATCGATCAACAGGCTGCTCAACTCCAGCGACATCCGGCAGCTCCGGCGGCTGAACCGGTTGAAAGGCCCAGAACTGTCGGCCGGCTTCGAGATCAATCCCGCGATGCCGCGCCGGAGCAGCTTCATCTCGAGGATCGGGAGCGCCCCGTTGAATCCAGGTTTCAAAGTCGTTCAGGACATGCTCGGGAAGCTTTCCCTGAGGAGGCATCTCGAATGACTCGAACTTCATCGCGCTGAGCAGGAGACTCTCCTCGGTATCTCCCGGTACGACCGCCGGCCCGGAATCTCCCCCCGCAGCCAGTGCTTCACGGGAGTGGACGAGCAGTCCCCCCTTCACCGCTTTCGATTCGGGCGAATGACATTCATAGCAATGCTGAACGAGGACCGGACGGATCTTCTCTTCGAAGAAAGCCAGATCGTCCGCCGAGATCGCGGGCGACTCCGCTTTAACAGCGGACGGAAGAATGCTCCCCAGCAGGAGCCCGATAGTGACGGCGAATACGCGCATGAGACCTGTTGGGTGGGAGGATGCTATGCGGGAAGGCCGGTGGGCGGCAGGTTGTATCTTAAGGGATTGTCGACCGATAAGCACGTCTCGATCTATCTTGAGTCTCGTTTTTGCGGCCGATTTCTGTCAAGAACGAATCATCACTCGGCCCATTTTCTCCAGTGGGGCGGAATGAGTGCTCAGCGTTCAAAGGACTGTCATTTCAGCGATCAGACTGGGGAACGAGAACGCGGTGATTGGGGCCCGAGCGGATCGCAACTGCCGCTGCCTTATCCGAAACGCCCCCATACCAGGCGGTGAAGGATGGGGAATTCGGTGATACTCGGCGGAGCGGACTGAGCGGAATTGGGAATCGCTCCTCAGCTGGCACGCACGCTGCGGCGCTTACCCAATGTGGGCCATCGCTAACGAGGTCCGCCCTATCCGGGAAGCCGGCGGAAGTTCCGTCACCCCGGTGCTGAGCGGACGAACGGGTCGCCGCCCGTTCCAAAAGGTCTCCGCGAGATCTGACTACCGCTCGAACCAGACGCAGAGTTTACCTGAAGAAAGGAGTTGGTAATGAACGCACTCTCATTCCGATTACTTAGCAGCCTGCTGGCAATCCCGCTGGCATTTGCGTTCACGTCCCCGGTCGAAGCTCAGGAGACGTACGCCGAAGAGTACTACGACTCGTACTACGACGACGCTGACAATTACGACTACGACTACAACGACTACACCTGGAACGACTGGTGGGAAGACGACTACGAGTACGGCTACTACGGCGATGATGACTACGCCTACGACGAGGAGTACTACGAAAACTACTCCGACGACGAGTACGGCTGGAACGACGACTGGTGGGAAGATGATTACGCGTATGCCGACGGGTACTACGACAACTACTACGACGGCGACACCTGGTGGGACTGGGAATAATCGATCTCACTTGCAGTCGACACTTCGAATGACATCAAACGAAGAAGGAATAACTAAGATGCTTCTACGAAATCCAAACCTCGTGGCCGCTCTCGGCCTCTCCGCTCTGCTCGCCATGCCGGTTCAAGCTCAGCAGGCTCCGCGAGAGCAGAATCGTGATCAGAACGAGACGAGCCAGCAGGAGTCTCGAACGAGCGACCAGCTGAACAGCAAACGTCAGTCCGACCGCTTTGAGGAACAGAATCAGGATCATGATCAGAAGAAACCAGAGAGCGAGTCTCGGACCGATGAATCTCAGAGCCAGCGACAGATGAAAGAACAGCACCGCAGCGGCGAGAATGATAATCGCCGGAAAGGCTATACGGGCCAGCGACGCTCGAACTTCCGTGGTGCTGAGATTGAAGGCTGGGTCACGGTCGGCACTGACTATGACAATGATGGCGTTTACGACTCGCTCGAAACGATCTTCCTGATCGACTTGGAGAACGCACGCCGTCAGAGTCAGGCTCGCGCTCAGGAACATCAGCGAAGTCGCAATCAGAACGGACAGCATCAGAGTTCGAAACGCCTTCAGGTGAAAGGGACGATTCAAAGTCTTTCCCAGAAGGAGATGATGAACTCAGAGAAGTCGAAAGTGATCGCGAAGTTGAAGACCCAGGAAGGTCGAACTGCTACGGTCTGCCTCGGATCGCAGGACAAAGTGGATTCGCTGAATCTACAGCAGGGCGATCAGATCCAGGCTCACGGCGTTCGGGCCACCTTCAATGGCAAATCGATGCTGATGGCGGAACGTGTTTCTGCTGGCGAGCAGACGATTACCAATCAGCTGCCGCGGAAGCAGGGGCTCAACCGCTTTCAGGGTGAAGTCGTCAGCACACGACAGGCGAACTTTCGAAATCGCGAAGGTGAATTTGTCATCGCCACCGTTCGCACTGAGAAGCATGGCACCAGGGAAGTGAACCTGGGGCATGCCAGCGAATTTGAGAACGTGGACATCAGCGAAGGAAAGCAGATTAAATTCCTCGCCGGTGAAGCACGGATGAACGGTCGCTCGGCTCTGATTGCTCAGGCAATTCGTGTCGACGGGCAGACCATCGACGTCCGCGAGTCGACCAACCAGCAGATCACCAAGTCTGATCGCGGTTCTGACTCGAAGAATCGTCAGTCGGATGATCGGCAGACCACGAGTCGCCGATAAGTGATTGATCTGACGCAATAATAGAATGATGTGGCGTCCGTCCTGTCCGGGGGCGGACGCCTTTTTTATGCGCCGGCCAGAGAGCACTTGCCTTACCACCGGCGTGGTCACGATGGAAACCTGGTACTAATGCGAAACGCCCTCGAATCGCAGAGACTCGAGGGCGTTCGATTCGGTTACAGTTCGACCGCTTCAACCTCCTTCACGAAGCGGCTTTCATCTCCGGACAGGAATCCGCTCACGACGTTGAACACGGCGTCACTGAAGCCGCCGATGTTCAGGATGTCGCTGCGTTCCGGAGCCTGTGAAGTTCCGTACGGCTGGATGTCAATGCAGACCAGCTTTGGCCCCGTGATGTCGCCACCCTGGAGTCGCAGTTGATTCTTCACGAAGTCCTGCCATTCGGTCATCACTCCGGTTGACCCGTAAGCTCCATATCCGTAGGCCTGTCCGTTGCGGATCCAGCTTTCATTATCGCTGATCAACACGCATCCTGCGAAACGCCGATCACGATAACGGCTGTTGGCTTCCCGCAGCGGGATCGAACAGTCCGTTCCTCCTCCGCCCATTCGGCCGAGCCGCTTCGACAGACTCAGGATCGAATCGGACGGATCGAGCCGCGCGTCGTAGGCAATGGTATCGAACGGGACGATCACACTGTCCGGGTTTCGGCGCAGGATCGCTGCGGCGAACAGAGCCGCCACATCGACACACCGCACGGCCGAAGTCGCTCCAGCACCGCGGTATCCGGTCACTGTGCAGTTCATCGATCCCGAAGTATCGAGTCCGATCACGACCGGTCCCGGCAGTTCCGGGATGTTTCCGCAGGCGATCTCGGCTGCTCGATGCAGAGCTTCCCGAATCTTATGCGGCAACTCCTTCGACGCGTTCAGGTAGGCAGCCAGGTACTGGTACGGGAACTGTCGCGAACGTCGGATTTCCGTTGTATCGGCAACGCGGCCGGCCACGTAATCGACCATTTCCGGATCTTCCAGAACCTGATGACGCAGGAGCGTATTCAGGTTCATTCGCAGTGCCTGTGGTCCCATCTGACGAGTGATCGCCTTCCAGACCTTCGGCCCACGAGCGGCATCAGCCAGCAGATCCCACCGCACGTTCAGATCAGCAGCGACGGCCGCCTGATCCTTCTCGCCGGTAATGCGTCGATACTTGATCAAATGCACCACTTCCTGCGGAAGATCAGCTTCCGTTGCCGGAGCCCACTTCTCGACGTCCTTATCGGTCAACCATCCAAACAGAGCCCGCCGTGCGTTGTCCCGCGGAGTTGGTCGAGCCAGCCGCAGCACGTCCCGCAGACTTGGATCGTTACCGATCGAAGCCGACAGCAACTTGCTCACGGATGCGTCGTTCAACCATCGCTGAAACGCCCGCTGCAAACTCGACGACAGGCTGTTTCGACCGAACTGACCGGAACGGACCATCTGGAACAGAGTCCGCAGGACGCGGCCGTTATCGATCACCCGATCAAAGACCTGGTGCATCAATGCGGTATCCCGAGTCGACAGCGTCGCAATCAGCGCAGCCGGCATGTCCTTCATGAAAGCCCGTTCCCGCGAATACACAGCGAGCTTTGCCAGGAAGACGTTGTCATCGACCTCGTCGATCAACGATCGCAAGGTATCGAGCTGCGTCTGAGCGCTCGCGTAGAAGACTCCATTGAAGCACCCGGTAGCAGCCAGCTGAGCGAGGGCATGCTTCGCGCTGAACTTGTAAGCTGGACCGCCCGCCTCGTTGACGGCGTTCGTACGCGGCAACAGGTTCTTGAAGTTGGAGAAGAGAGACTTGTTGGCCATGATCGGCCTCCTTTCAACCTGAGTAGACGAAGTGCGCAGACTCCCGTGTCATCAGATCACGGAATCAAACGTCAGCCTGCGCGAGCAGTCGACTCAGCAGCATCGGCTCGGTTCTTCGAGCCTTGTCAAAGTTCACTCGACGAAGTTCTGAAGCAGAGTGACCGATCGGGACGAATCGCGACCGGGCAGGAGTTGAACCTGCTTAAACCATGTATTCCGCTTCCGCAGTCGAGTGAGGTCCCCGACGAAGGGTTTGCCAGAGTAGTTTTGCTCTGCGCGTCTGCTGTTTCCGCCACGGCGTCCGAAGACGCCGGCAGGATTCGCACCTGCACGATCTTGCGATCACAGAGTCCTGATGTAATCCAGCATTCAGTCGGGAAATGTCAAAGCATGATCGACGAAGTGGTGGTTCAGAGTTGTTACGGTGCTCTACCTTTGAGCTACGGTGCGTCGCAAAAAAATGGCACCGACGGGAATCGAACCCGTAACCTCCGGATCCTAAGTCATGTACTCCAAGCCGGCAGTCGATCATGTACGCAATGTTTTCAAAAGTGGCCCGACGAAGAGGTGCCGAGAAGATGCGTTCTTCACGCAATCCTTAACAGGGATGTAATCCCGGCTGGCAGTCGAGCCACTGGAAAAGTTTAGATCAGAACCACCAGTAAAACTGGTGATATGAGGAAGGCCTCTGAAAGGGGCCGTGAGTTCAATGTCATCTCTCGTCATCGCGCATCAGCGACGGTTGGAAATCGACCCTACTCCGGGTGGCCCGTCCTGATGGGCGGGTGACGAAGTCACAAGAGGCCGCGCCATGCGCGAGGTCATTGGTGAACTCGTACGATTTCATTCCAAGAACGCGGATGGCGCATCCTCTTGTCGCTTTCGCGACCTGCCCGCAGTGCGGACGGGCCACCCCTTTCTACTATTACTATCGAAACGGCAGAGCCGGTGGATGACCTTTGATTGAATACCCCACCAAGGAATCGAACCTCGTCCGACTGATTCGAAGTCAGTCATGCATCCATCACACCCGCAGGGCTTGCAGAGTTTCAGTTCTTCATTGTCCTCCAGTACTCGTCGGCCTTCTCCAGAGCTGTCCGCATGAGACGGGCTCCTTCGATGTTGGCCGAGTGAATTGTCCAGGTCAGTTGCGATAGCTCTCCATAGTACGCTCGTTCTTCAATCCATTTGGCCACGTCGTAACCGGTTTGCGTTGTTCCCAAGTCGTGATCCAGTGACATCCAGGCGACGTTGTTCGACTTGAGTCGACTGATGGCGGCATCAGCCGTCTTCACCCAGATCATGTCCGGTTCCGCACCGAACAGTTCCTGGATCTTGCGATTGTTCGGATCCCGCTCGTCATCGAGCCAGAGATTGATCATACAGTCCTTTCTTCAGGTCGCGTAGAACACGAGCGTGAGGAGTCGAACCCCATGCGTTCGCTTTGGAGGCGAACTGCTCTCCCAGGAGCACACTCGTTTGTAGATGCATTCGCCACTACGTTCGTTTAGTCTTTGAATCACATGTTCCGCCGGGATGCCTTCACAGGACCTCACGACGATGTCTCCACTCTGGTTACTGGGCTACTATCTGGTCGGATTAGCGCTGACTCTGCTGATGTTTGTAGTTGCCAATCCTCGACCGGGAGCAAGGTTGCCCAGGTGGCAACGATGGCCCGCTCGAATTTGTCTCATCTCTACGACGGCCATGTTCTGGCCGTTCATTCTTGTTGGATTCACTCTGCACCGCTTCCAGAAGCTCGATCCGAGTCCAACATTGACCCACCGTGAGTTCCCAGTCGATGACTACGGGCGAGTTGTATTCACCAAAACTCGTGCATCCCGCCTGGTCGATGGCATGGGCTTCCTCGTTCCCTGGGCCATCGTGTTTGGGCTCTGGGGGCAGGAACAACAGCTCTCGGGGCTGATGATCTTTGGCCTGGTGTTTGCCTCGCTCTGTAACGGACTCCTGTTTCTCTCCCTGTTTCGCCGTTCGCGCGAGTTCGCTGGACTCCGCTCCGATGGCGAGGTTTTATTCTGGGAAGATCATCACAACTGGCAAACGACGCTACAGGTTGTCCCGCTTGACGATCTCTCTTCGTTCCAAATCGTGGTCACCGATCCCCTCTTCAACCAGCCCGGACTGGCTCTCATCTTGAAGGACGACGCGACGTCTTCCCCCTGGATGCCGCATGACTTTCGTTCCAGCTATCCCCGGGACGTTTTACCCAGTTGGCTCGATCTCAGTCCTGAATGTTCTGAGGAACGACTCATTCTGTTTCCCGATTCACTCTGGGAGTGGGAGCCACTCAAGCTGGCTGAGTGGCTCCGGTCCCGGGGAGTCTCAGAGACACAGTCTGATCGACTGTCGTCTCCTGCTCCTAATCAACAAATGCAACGTGCCGCATGGCCAGGGCCTGAGTTTCCGTATTCATCATCACCTGATGCCATCCTTCCAGTTCGATCGTCTTATGATCGGCGTGGCGGACTTTCCCGCGGACGAAGACACCCGGATTTCGCCGCTGTGTCACCCACTGCAGGTTACGCAACTTTGGCTTACGGCTGATGAGTTTTCGATACTGGTTCTCAGTCAATCCCTGTGGATGTTGGTTGCTGACGTAAACGAGTTCTCCACCGATCCTCACGAGTTCTTCGCACAGGTGGGGCTTTCCAGATCCACGTCGCAGAGGCTCGTTCTGCAGAATCAACAGTGGTGGAAACTGTCGGCCTTCCGTAGGGACGAAGAACCATTCTCCCTGGCGGAGAAATGCTTCGTTGCGTCGGCGGTTCTGCTTCTTTCGCTTCACTCGCTTGCGGTGCATCACCGCTGTCACGGCTCCCGGCCGCAAGGCGGTAAAGGCCGTTTTGACCGTTGAAGCCGAGGCTCGTTCCGGTACGGCTGCTACGAACCAGTGTCGTTCGTCGTGACCGCAGAGGAACTTGTGCTTTCCGTCATCCTGCCGGGACATCAACAGTAGATGCCGCAGTCGCGGCTGCGAGTCGAGCACGAGTAGTTCTTCCGGCGGATTGGCTCCCAGTCCGATCTCGAAGAACTCTCCTTCGCGATCGTAGCCGATGTCGATGGACACTCCATCCTGGCGGCGGGCATCGCGAAAGCGAGCCCGTGCACCGATGCGGGTGAACTGTCGTTCGATCACACTGGTATCCATGACTTTCTCCATGTTCTATTCAAAAAGTGCCGAAACACCCCTTCGTCTCGGCGTCCAGTGGCTTTGGCGGGATTCGAACCCACAGCATCGCTGTGTCTGAGACAACGTGGTCTACCAATTGCCTACAAAGCCGTTTCGTGTCCACTGCTGTTGACTGACATCAGTTGCGGCGGCAGGAATCGAACCTGCGTCAGAACGGTTCAGAGCCGCCCGCCCGTACCAGCACGAGCACCACCGCATCAACTCTTCAAAGCGCCCAGCGGGAGTCGAACCCGCACTTCCGCCATGGCAAGGCAGCAGGCTACCGCTACATCATGGGCGCGATTGAGAGGCCCGGGCCTCCTGAGTGGGATCGGACGGATTCGAACCGTCACCGTTCCGGTTAAGAGCCGGACATGCCGCCGGTAACACCTCAATCCCAGGTTAGACATCGACTTGGTTAAGTCGGGATGGTCGGACTCGAACCGACGATCGCGTGCTCCCAGGGCACGTGGGGTAGCCGCTCCCCTACATCCCGCTGGCTACTTTCACTTAATGGAGCTGTAAACTCCGAGCAGCTCGCGTTCGAATGCGGTTGAACTCTTTGCGGATCGGCTCTCCGCACTAGGCTGTCCCCGTTCGATCGGAGTCGGACGGAACGCATGGACAAAGAAGGCGATGAAACGTTGATACGAATTGCGGATGAAAGTTGTCACGGTTCTAAGCCTGCAATGTGTTGACTGGTTATGAATGACCCGTGTGGGATTCGAACCCAACCTGACCAGCTTGAAAGGCTGGTGACCTCACCAGAAGTCGAACGGGCCGTGCTGTCCTGAAACGCCGAACTCAGGGCGCAAAAAAAGCCCGGTGCGTGCGACACCGGGCTGACAGGAAAACTCCAGTCGACGCGTATGTCACAATCGCCAATACATGGTTGGGCCGCCGGGTTCCGGGCGGAGGCGTTCAAGTAGCATGTTGGGCTTCTCGGAATTCATCGAAGTTCGTTCTGTTTCTCGAAGAGAGTTTGTTGTCTTGCTGGTCACTGTATCTTCCAGCATCTGCACTACAGACGTCGGACACCTGGAAAAGGTTCGGCAGAAAGTCTGCGATTTCTCTGAAAACAGAAATGCGCGGCAACCCAAGTTTTTCCCTCTCGTCAAATGGGTCACCCGAGAGTTCCTCTTGCAATGTATCGGATTTGACGAGGTGGCTTAGCCACTGTACCATCTCCGCTATGGACACGAGCATTCAGCGGAACCCGGTTTATCAGCAGTTGAACGATCGATTGCGTTCCGCTCTGGCCGCCGAGTATCAGTCCGGGGATCGCTTTCTGACCGAACGTGAAATCAGCGAGAAGTTCCAGGTCAGTCGGGCAACGGCCAACAAGGCACTCGCCAGCCTCGTTTCCGAAGGTCTGCTAGAATTCCGTCGCGGCATCGGCACTTTCGTCCGTCGTGATCTCATCGATTACGATCTCCGCTCACTGGTCAGCTTCACCGAGAAAGCGAAAGCGGCCGGCAAGAAGCCGAGTTCCACCCTGCGTGAGTTCCGGGAGCTTGAAGCTGAGAAAATCGATGATGAGATCCGCGAGGCCCTCGAACTCAATCCTGATGATCGCGTCTGGGAACTCGAACGCTTGCGGCTGGCTGATGGGTTGCCCGTTATTCTGGAACATCGATACCTGGTCCACAGTTTCTGCCCGAAGCTGACGCGCACCCAGGCGGCTGGATCGCTCTATCAGGCATTGACCGGTCCCCACGGTATCGAGATCGCGGGAGCCGATGAGGTGATTCGAGCGGTACTGCTTAGTCGCGGAGAAGCGTCTCTGCTGGAAGTCAGTTCCCGTTCTCCGGCCTTCGAGGTCACTGCGGTCGGTTATACCAGAGACGCCCGGCCTCTCTGGTGGGAGCGGACATTATATCGAGGCGATCAGTATGAATTTCACAGCCGGCTCGGTCCAGTCCGCTCCGCGACACCCGCCCGGGGCCAACTTCGACAACATTGAAAGCACAGCATGACACGTAAGTTACGAGCCGCCGTCGCGGGAACAGGATTCATCGGGCCGGTGCACATCGAAGCGCTTCGTCGGGCTGGTGTAGAAGTCACCGGCATTCTGGGATCGAGTCCCGAGAAGTCGAAGCTTGCCGCGGAGCAACTGGGGTTGCCACGCGGCTATGCGTCGCTGGATGAGATTCTGAATGATGACAGCGTCGATTCGGTTCACCTCGCAACTCCGAATCGTCTGCACTACGAACAGGCAGTTGCCGTACTGAAGGCCGGCAAACATGTGCTCTGCGAGAAGCCGCTCGCAATGAACTCGCAGCAGTCGGCGGAGCTGGTCGAACTGGCCGCGAAGTCGGGATGCGTTGCTGGTGTGGCTTACAACATTCGGTTCTATCCTCTCTGCCATGAAGCCGCGGCCCAGGTCGCGGATGGTTCCGTCGGCGAAGTTCTCCACGTGACCGGCTCTTATGTGCAGGACTGGCTGCTGTACGAGACCGACTTCAACTGGCGGGTCGTCGCCGAGGACGGCGGCGAACTTCGAGCGGTCGCTGACATCGGCACGCACTGGCTCGATCTGCTGCAGTTCATCACCGGGCGGAAAGTGGTCGAAGTCTTCGCGGATCTGCGGACGGTTCATCCGACCCGGCAGCAGCCCGTGGGAGGGGCGACGACATTCTCCGGCGGCAAGGCTGCTGCGGAAACGAAGCCGGTCGAGATCTCAACCGAGGATTGCGGCAGCATCCTCCTGCGTTTCGATAACGGAGCCAACGGCTGTCTGTGGGTTTCGCAGACGACCGCCGGGCGAAAGAACTGCCTGCAGTTCGAACTGGCTGGATCAAAGGCCAGTCTCGCCTGGAACAGTGAACGTCCCAATGAGATTACCATCGGGCATCGCAGCGAGCCGAACGAGCGGCTGATTCGGGATCCGGCTCTGCTGCACGCGTCCGCGAGCGGCGTCAGCAACTACCCCGGCGGTCACAACGAAGGCTTCCCCGACACGTTCAAGCAATTGTGCAGAGCCTTCTACGGCTACATCGCAGCGGGCGACCACACGGCTCCTGCTCCGTTTCCTACCTTCGCCGACGGACATCGGGAGATTCTGCTGTGCGAAGCCATTCTCCAAAGTCATCGTGAACAACGCTGGATATCAACAGGAGTGGATCACTAATGCAACTCGGATTTGTCACCGCGATTCTGCCCGATCTGTCGTTCGAAGACGTCCTCTCCACGGCGAGCAGGATCGGTTACGACTGTGTCGAAGTGATGTGCTGGCCGCATGGCGGAGCGACTCGTCGTTATGCCGGCGTCACGCATATTGATGTCACTTCGTTCGACGAGAA
Source organism: Planctomycetaceae bacterium (assembly GCA_017795105.1). Lineage (GTDB taxonomy): Bacteria > Planctomycetota > Planctomycetia > Planctomycetales > Planctomycetaceae > Rubinisphaera. The sequence continues at coordinate 103,574 of CP051247.1, read as the reverse complement.
GGACGCGAAGCAGATTCACGAGCTACTGAATCGGTATGGCGTCTCCATCAGCGGTCTCGGCTACTATCCGAATCCGCTTGCGCCGGATGCCGAGGAGGCCAGGACTGCCGTCGTTCATTTGCGAAAACTGATCGAAGCAGCCGCTATTCTCGGCATACCGCAGGTGAACTCATTCATTGGCCGCGACTGGACGAAGTCGGTCGACGACAACTGGCCTCGGTTTCTGGATACCTGGGGGCCGCTGATTGAACATGCGGAGTCGCATCAGGTTCGTATCGGGATCGAGAACTGTCCCATGCTCTTCTCGAATGACGAATGGCCCGGCGGAAAGAACCTGGCGATCAGTCCGGCCATCTGGAGGCGGATGTTTGCCGATCTTCCTAGTCCATACTTTGGCCTGAACTTCGATCCCTCGCATCTGGTCTGGATGCAAATGGACTATCTCGCCCCGTTGCGGGACTTCGCCGATCGGATTTTTCACGTGCATGCCAAGGATGTGCGCGTTGATCGGCATCTGCTCAACGATGTCGGGATTCTGGCGACTCCTCTCCAATATCACACGCCGAAGTTGCCCGGACTGGGAGAAGTCAACTGGGGCAAGTTCTATTCGGTGCTCGGAGATACCGGGTATCGGGGGCCAGTTTGCGTGGAGGTCGAAGACAGGTCGTTTGAACATTCGCTGGCGGCTCGAAAAGCATCGCTGGTTCAGTCGCACGCCTTCCTGCGGAACTTTGTGACAGCCCAGGGAACGCAGGAATGACCCGGTTCCTCGCGGGCGTCGATCTCGGCGGAACGACGGTGAAGCTGGCACTCGCCGATGTCAACGGCAGCGTAGTCAGCGAGCAGGCGATCTCGACGGACGCTCATCAGGGGCCGAACGCGGTGCTGTCGCGAATCGGAGATCAGCTCGCTGAGTTGGCGTCACAGCAGTCTGCGTCGATCTCCGCCATCGGCTTCGGAGCTCCGGGGTTGGTCGATATTCAAACCGGTTGTACGCGATTTCTGCCCAACCTGACTGGCAACTGGCGGAATGTCGAAGTTGCCGGTGTTTTGGGGGCACGGTTCGCCTGCCCTGTTCGCGTTCTCAACGATGCCCGCACGGCGACGTTGGCTGAACTTCGATTCGGACATGGAACGAGTGCACCCGGGTTGACGATGGCCTTCTTCTCGATCGGAACGGGAATCGGAGGAGGCGTCGGCGTGAAAGGAGAATTGCTCCTCGGTCCGCTCGGATCGGCGGGGGAGCTTGGTCATCAGACAATTCTGCCCGATGGCCCCCTCTGCGGCTGCGGCAACCGTGGCTGCCTGGAAACACTCGCCAGCGGAACCGCGATCGCAGCCGAAGGGGTTCGCCTGATGCAGATGGGGCTGGCCCCGCATCTCTACAAGGCAGTCAATGGGGATGCGAATCGCGTCACTCCGCGGGAAATGAAACTCGTAGCTGTTCACGATTCTGCGATTAAGAACGCGCTCGAACGAGCAGCAACCTGGATCGGAATCGCCGCCGCGAATGTCGTCACGATTCTTCATCCCGATCTGATTGTCCTCGGCGGAGGCGTGGCGGCTCTCGGCGATCTTCTGCTCGACGCCGTTCGAGATCAGATCGCGACTCGCGTCGGCATGTTTCCCACCGATAACGTCCGCGTCGAACTCTCCCGCCTCGGCGATCGAGCCGGGCTGCTGGGAGCGGTCGCACTCGCGGGCGATGCTCTTCATTCCACTTCGTCTTCTTCATCAGGAATGCACTCATGAAATACTCGTATATCGAACTGGCCAAGATGATCGACCATTCTTTGCTCCATCCGACGATGACCGATCAGGAGCTCGAAGAGGGTTGCAGGCTGGCTGTGAACTACAACGTCGCTTCGGTATGCATCAAGCCGTATGCCGTGAAGCGGGCCGTGGAACTGCTGAAAGGCTCCGACGTGCTTGTGGGAGCCGTGATTGGATTTCCCCATGGAAATTCAACAACCGAATCGAAGCGGTATGAGACCGAACTCGCCTGCAAAGACGGAGCCGTCGAGATCGACATGGTTATCAACATCGGCAAGGCGTTGAGCGCGGAATGGGACTACGTTGAACAGGATGTCCGTGCGGTCTGCGACGAAGCGCATCAGCACGGGGCGAAGGTCAAAGTGATTTTCGAGAACGACTATCTCACGTCGGGGGGAGCAGGACTGAGCAGCGACGACTTCAAACGGAAGCTCTGTCAGATCTGTGAATCAGCCGGAGCCGACTGGGTTAAGACGTCGACCGGATATGGCTTCGTCAAACAGAGCGATGGCAAGTATAGCTATCAGGGCGCGACCGAGCATGACCTGAAACTGATGCGGGAAGCCTGCTCCTCGAAAGTCGAAGTCAAAGCCGCCGGAGGCGTTCGGGACCTCGATGGACTGATTCGAGTCCGTGATCTCGGAGCAAGTCGTTGTGGAGCCAGTGCGACCGCTGCGATTCTCGACGAGTATCATCGGCGCGAAGCGGGTGAGTCCGCCTCTGCTTCGTCCGGCCAACTGGGACAGGGCGGGTATTGATTGCGATTGCCAACGCGGCAACGGTCACATCACAAGAGGCGGAGGTCGTTTCGGACTTCCGCCTTTTTCCTGCGCTGACAGCCAGATGCGTTGTTACGGGAAGGGACATGTTCAGATGAGCATGTTCGGCATGACGTTCAAGAGAATTTCAGAATTCTACGGAAAAGACTTATTGACGGGTCGCAACATTACGATATGTTGAGGTGACAGTAATGAGATCAGTCGATGACGAGTAATGATTCCAAATTCACGAGTCTGGAAGCCTTAGGGGAAGCCGCGGAATGCCTGCGAGTGCTTGCCCATCCTCATCGTCTGCGCATGATCCAGATGCTTCTCTCCGGACAGTTCACGGTGAGTGAGTTGGCGGAGAGTTGCGAACTTCCCACGGCAATGGCCTCCGAACACCTTCGATTGATGCAACGTTGTGGGTTTCTCACCAGCGAGAAGGAAGGTCGAAAAGTCTTTTATCAGGTTGCTGAACCTCATCTGGAGAAGATCATGCACTGCATCGAAGAGCGTTTCGATCCACCAGATGCCAAGTAATGGTTTTTTTTGGTCTAACATGTCGTATGTTTCCGATCTCTCGAATGATTAGTTGTTCAAAGGAGTCAACAATGAGTGCCAGGACAATTTCCCCCGAGGAACTGCATCGGAAGGTTCAGTCCGGAGAACAGATTCAGTTGGTCGATGTACGCACTCCGGTTGAGTTTCAGGAAGTGCATGCTCAGATGGCCCGGAACGTTCCTCTCGATCAGCTGGATGCTTCGCCGTTCGCGAATGGCGAGAATTCAGGCCCCATTTATGTGATTTGTCGTTCCGGGAGCCGGGGTAAACAGGCGGCAGAGAAGCTGACGGCAGCGGGGCTGAACGAAGTTTATAACGTCGAAGGCGGCACCCTCGCCTGGGACCAGGCCGAACTCCCGGTGAATCGCGGTAAGAAGATGATCTCGCTGGAACGGCAGGTCCGAATTGCTGCGGGACTGCTCGTGGTAACGGGCTCCGTGCTGGGGGCCTTCGTTCATCCCTACTGGATCGGGCTGGCTGCATTCGTGGGGGCGGGACTCGTCTTCGCTGGCATCACCGACACCTGTGGCATGGGCCTGCTGCTGGCGAAGATGCCGTGGAACAGAGTGGAGAGTTCACCGGGCGGCGTAACTCCAGCGAGCGAATCGAATTCGTCCGGAACGCGCCCAACCTGCTGTAGTTGAGTCGGTCACGACCCTGCCCATCGACGATCATCCAGAGCTCGCGGCTCGGAGCCCGTCTGTTGCCAAAACGGCGTGGCGATGACATCCTCATGAGACGGGCCTGATTGCCTCCGGCCCCCTTTCTATTTGATACCAGGAGACGACACCTTGAGATCTGTCTATCAATCGTTGTTGCTTTCGCTCTTCGTTGGGGCTCTGGTCGCTGCTGGAGCTTCGGGCCAAGAGAAGAGCGTCAAGCCAGGGATCAACGATTCGTTCCAGAACCCCGACGTCCAAGACTTTGTCGAGCGGTTTGAAGTCGAGAGTCGTGAAGTTTATCTGCATCGCGAGAAGATCGTCGCGGCGTGTGGCATCAAGCCTGGCCAGTCCGTCGCTGACATCGGTGCCGGGACCGGCCTGTTCACGCGACTGTTCGCCCAGAAGGTTGGGCCCGAAGGGCGGGTGATCGCAGTCGATATCGCCAGGAACTTTCTCGATCACATTCAGTTGACCACACGAGAGGCCGGGTACAGGAATGTCGAAACCGTCCACTGCACGGCTGATTCCACGGAGTTGCCGCCGAATTCAGTCGACGTGGCGTTCATCTGCGATACCTACCACCACTTCGAATATCCGCAGAAGACGATGGCGTCGCTTCGCCGGGCGTTGAAGCCAGATGGAAAGGTAATCGTCATCGATTTTCGCCGGATTGAAGGAGTGAGCTCAGATTGGACGCTCGACCACGTTCGTGCCGGTCAGGAGGTCTTCGAGTCTGAGATCAAGGCGGCCGGCTTCCAGAAGGTTCATGAAGGAGCCGAGTTCCTGGAGGAGAACTACTTCCTGATCTTCCGCAAACAGACGAACAACGCGCCGTCGGAATAGTCAGGCTCTTCTTTCGACCTGACAGCGATTGTGAGATTCCGAACGAGCTGGCCATGAGGTAGACTGGGAGCGACTGAAACTGTGGCCTCACTGCAGTTGACCGTTCCCAGCTCACTGGCTCTCGTGACCGGAATTTGTTCGCATGCCTGTTGTCCGACCGCTGCTGATCCTCGTCGTCCTGTCTGTTGTCGCCGCCACATCGGGAGTGGCTGAAGAGCGACAGCCTAACATTCTCTGGATCGTGGGCGAGAACTTCTCGAACGATCTTGGCTGCTATGGGCAAGAGAATGTGGCGACGCCGAATCTTGATCGGCTTGCCGCTCTGGGGGTGCTCTATACGAGCGCCATTGCCACCTCGCCGGTTTGTGCTCCCAGCCGGTCCTGTTTCATGCTCGGCATGTATCAGACGACGACCGATACGCACAACATGCGATCGCATCGCGAGGACGACTTCAAACTTCCGCCCGGAATTCGTCCGTTGACGCATCGGCTCAAGGACGCAGGCTACTACACCGCGAACATCACGCACCTGGGCGAAACGGAAGTCGGCACCGGCAAGCTCGACCTGAACTTCACCAATGAAGGTGAAATCTACGACGGCAAGCAGTGGGATGACCTGAAAGGAAAGCAGCCATTCTTTGCTCAGATCAATCTGCCGGAAGCGGAATACGATATCTACGATCGCAAATCGGCAGAGAAGAAACGCGTTCCCTGGGTCGGCGAAGAGTGGCACCCTCAGGTCGCCACGGAGGACAATGTCACTCCCCCGCCCTTCTATCCCGAGCATCCGATTGTTCGCCAGGAGTGGGCCCGTTACCTGAATTCGATCAGTGGAGCGGACGTTCGTGTTGGCCAGATTCTGGATCGATTGCGACAGGACGGAATGGATGAGGACACGGTTGTCATTTTCTTCGCCGACAATGGCCGCCTGACGGCCAGAGGCATCCACTGGCCGTTCGATCAGGGACTGCGAGTGCCGCTGATTGTCCGGGATGCGGCGAACTTCAAGCTGCTGGGAGCCGAGGAGCAGCCCGGCACTGTCAGCGATCGAGTGGTCAGCCTGCTCGACCTGACGGCCACTACGTTGTCGCTGGCGGGGCTCGATCGTCCGCTCGGTATGCAAAGTCGTGTCTTTCTGGGGAAGGAAGCTGATCCTGCGCGGACTTACGCTTTCGCCGCCCGCGACCGCATCGATGAGACCGTTATCCGAATGCGTTCGGTTCATGATGAGCGATATCATTACATTCGCAATTTTACTCCCGGAGCGAGCTGGGGGACGTTGAATCGTTACAAAGAGAAATGCTTCCTCGTTCAGCCGCTGATGAGGGAACTGTTGCGGAAAGGTGAGTTATCGGGGCCCGCATTTGAGGCCATGCAGCCCTTCCCGAAAGAGATGCTCTTCGATAATCTCAGCGATCCTCACGAGATTCATAACCTGGCCGACTCGAATGATCCCGCCCACCAGGCCGTGCTGCACCGAATGAGAGCAGCGCTGGACACCTGGATGATCGAGACCGGAGATCGCGGACACATCCCCGAGCCTCCCGAAGTGGTTGCTCCCTTCGAAAAGGAGATGCACGACTGGTTCGGCACGCCAGAATGGGCCAGGAAGAATGCTCGTTGATCCCCGATATCCCCGGCGGTGCGAAGCCTGATCTGATAGCCGCCCTCTGACATTCGAAGAGTTCTCACGATGAGCATGGAAGCCTGGATGACCCTGGGGGTGGTCTTCGCCCTGTTCGTCGCTCTGGTCAAGAATATCGGACCGCCAGACCTGCTCTTCATGGGAGCAACATCGCTGTTCGCCCTGCTCGGCGTCATCACTCCCAAAGAAGCGTTCGCGGGCTTCTCGAATGCTGGGATGCTGACCGTTGCCGTCTTGTTCGTGGTCGTGGCTGCACTTCGTGAAACGGGCGTCCTTGATTTCATCGGGCATCATGTGCTGGGCCGGGCTCGTTCTGAGAAAGCGGTCCTGCTGCGACTCTCGGGCGTCATCCTGCCGATGTCAGCCTTCCTCAACAACACGCCGATCGTGGCGATGTTCGTGCCGGTCGTTATTGAATGGTCTCGGCGTAATAAGGTGTCGCCGTCCAAACTGCTGATTCCACTGTCTTATCTGGCAATTCTCGGGGGGACCTGCACGTTGATCGGCACCTCCACGAACCTTGTCGTTAACGGCCTGATGGTCGACAGTGGCATCCGTGGGATGAGTCTCTTTGAAATTGGAAAGGTCGGCCTTCCGTACGCGATTATCGGCGTCGCTTATCTGTTGCTGGTCGGACGGAAGATGCTGCCGGAACGGAAGGAACTGCTGGAACAGCTGGGTGATTCCCGTAAAGAATACATGACGGAGATGTTCGTCCAGCCGACCTCGCGGCTCGTCGGCCAAACGGTCGAACAGGCCGGACTCCGACAGCTTCCGGGACTGTTTCTAATCGAGATCGAACGCAGCGGATCGGTGATTGCTCCCGTCGGGCCGGACGATGTTATTCTCGCCAGCGATCGGCTCGTCTTCACCGGCATCGTCAGCAGTATCATCGAGCTGGAGAAGATTCCCGGCCTGATCCCTGCCGCGGAAGAGGAGGCGACTCCCTTCACTGCTCTGGAGAAGCATCGGCGGATGTGCGAAGCGGTCATTTCCGAGAGCTCTCCGCTCGTGGGAAAAACGATCCGAGACGCCGATTTTCGGGCGACCTACGGAGCAGCGGTTGTTGCCGTGCATCGTGGGGGAAAACGTGTCGAGAAGAAGATCGGAGATATCGAACTGCATCCCGGCGATACACTGCTGATGCAGGTCCGTCCCCACTTCTCCCGGGCCTACCGTCACGATCCCGCGTTCTATCTCATCTCGGATGTCGAAGACTGGCGGCCGATTCGACGGGAACGTGCGTGGATCGCGGTAATCCTTTTTGCAGTGCTGATCACATTGATGACGAGCGGGATCGTCGATACCGCCGTCGCGGCGACGGCGATCGCATTCTTAATGGTGGCCTGTGGCTGCATTTCCTCGGGCGATGCCCGTCGCAGCATCGAATGGCAGGTGCTGGTAACGATTGCGGCTGCGTTCGGCGTCGGGGCCGCTCTGGAGAATTCGGGTGCGGCGACGGCTGTTGCTCAGCTGCTCGTGGAATCGACTCAAGTCTGGGGCCCAGTCGCGGCTCTCGCGGTGATCTATCTCATCGGCTCGCTCATGACGGAGGTCATCACCAACAACGCCGCGGCCGTGCTGATCTTTCCCTTCTGCCTCGAAACCGCCAGACTGTACGACGTCGATCCGCGACCCTTTCTGATGGCGCTCGTTCTCTCCGCCTCGGCCAGTTTCATGACTCCGATTGGCTACCAGACCAACATGATGGTCTACGGGCCTGGCGGGTATCGATTCGGAGACTTCGTCAAGATTGGGACGCCGCTCAATTTCGTGCTCTGGATCACAGCCGTGATTCTCATTCCGATCTTCTGGCCGTTCAGCGGTTAATCAGAGCACCGTGGCCTTCTTGAAGTCGACACTCGCGGCGTCAATTCCGAGACCCGGTGCCTCCGGCACATCGACAAATCCATCGTCGACCTGGCCATAAGCCCGGTATTCCTGAAAAGGACCGAGGTTGGGAATGACCGAGCAGAGATGCAGATGAGCCGCTGCGTCTGTTCCTGCTTTCGGGCTGTGCGGTGGCATCAGCATGCCGGCGGCCTCTGCCATGCGGGCCACGCGGAGTGAGCGAACAAAGCCGCCGTTGTAGAACAGATCGGGCTGGACGACGTCGACGATTCTCCGGTCGACCATCTCCCGCCATTGCCAGAGACTGCTGTCCTGTTCGCCGCCAGCCACCTGAATCGGCAAGTCGCTCAGAGCTTCGGTGACTTCGCGCGTTCCCCGGTAGTCCTGCCAGGGAACCGGCTCTTCAAACAGTGCCACGCCGTGATCATTAAGGAAACGTCCCATCGCGATCGCCTCGTCGACGGTATAGGAACTGTTCGCGTCGACGTAGATAGTGACATCGTCGTCAAATGTCTTGCGGGCCAGTTCGATCATCTCTCGATCCCGTCGCGACTGTGCGGCGGAGTTCGCCATCCGCAGACCGATCTTAAGCTTGGTCGCTTTCGCGCCCGTCTTTTCCAGATCGGCAGCGGCTCGTGAGACTTCCTCTTCGGCGGATGTCTCCCGCCCGAATTGCGAGATGTAGACCGGGATCTTCTGTCGCAGCGGTTGTCCCAGCAGCTGATTGACCCCGGTTCCGGCGATCTTCGCCAGCATATCGAAGATCGCGACTTCGATGTGACCGACGATGTTCCACAATGGCATACCCGCGTACTTGTAAACGCTTCCTCGCTGATCCTGCGAGGTATAAACATCGTCGACGAGTCGTTCGATGTCACAGGCGTCTTTGCCGATGAAGAACGGAATGACCAGCTTGCGGGCCATCTCAACGGTTACCTTCAGTCGATCGTTTCCGGGGCAGAATCCAATCTGCCCCGATTCAGACGTGACACGAATCCAGATGGAGTTGCCAACCTGCAGCTGGTCCACTGCAGCGATCGAAACGGGTTCCGTCATTCGCTGATGCAAGTCAAGCAGCGGCTTTTGTCCCGGGATATCGATCGCCCAGGAAGTCGCCGAACCTGCACCAAAGAAACTCGCCGTTGCAAGCTGCAGCCACTGGCGACGACGAAGCATCGAGGTGTCGATCATGCATCACCTGTTTCGAAACTACTCGTAATGGAACGCCACACTGGCTCTGGTGTCGGAGTCTGCCACGGCTCGAACCCAGTAGGCACTGAAGCCTTCCGGGAACTCGTGCTGAAGTGAGTTGCCCGCCTTCAGGTCGAACGACTGATAAGGAATCCAGAGTCCGGTTCCATCGACATCGACTTGCAGACGGATGCAACAATCGGCAGCCGATTGAATCTCAACCGTCTTCCGGTCGTATCCGGTCATCAGATACGGATCGGATGGCTCATTGGCCTGGACTGCTGTGTTCTTCCACGGCCCCCCGGTGCCGCGCGGCTTGCCGAGTTTCCACAGGTCATCGATCACCCCCGCCCACACCGCGGCTTTGCCATCGGCACTGCGGAAGATTTGTTCTGATTTTGTCGATGGATTGAGGCCGGTGAAGAAGAGCAGTCCGTTATGCGAACAGAAATCATGAACCGTGAGGTTATGCGTCGCGACGGGCCGAACCTTGGCCAGTCCCTGAGCGTTGCGAGCGGGGAGTTCGTAGAACGTGCCGTGAACATTCAGCAGGTCTCTCTCCGTCGCCACTTCGCGACAAACTCGCGGCGGCCCGAAATCAAGGTCGTCGGCGCGGCGAACATCGGGAGAGTCTTTGAACAGCGCAACTTCGTAAATCCGGAAGTAGCCCGGATCGGTTGAGGCAAGCCGAATCTCCTGAGCGGAAACAGCTTCGTCGAAAACGACTTCCCGTTCGATCTGATGATTCCCGCGAACCGCCCCCTGTTTTACAGTCTTCCATTCCTTGCCGTTACGGACCTGGATATCGAAGTTCCTGGCAACGTATTGCGGATCCTGCATCCAGCCAGAAACAATCCAGAGACTTTCAAATGTCTGCGGCTGCCCGAGGTCGATCTCGATCCAGCCCTTCTCCCCGCTCGTCGAGATCCAGCGGGCCTCGTCATCCCCGATTTTGCCATCGACGACGAACTTGCCTGCGTAGTCTCCGTGTGTTGAACTGACGGTGACGTCGGAGCCGAGGGCGAGGCTCTGATCGAGAACGTCCTTCAAGGCCAGGCCATCAGATTGTCGGTCGACCGGCGGCTGCCACGGCTGATACCGATCATTCTTTGGGAGGCGATAGCGTTTGCCATCTTCGATCAGCAAAACGGACGCATCGTCGACGGTGACGGTCTGTTCGGGCTGTCGGACAGCGGAGATCAGACGCGACGCCGCGGCTGGATCGTCGACACGCTGTAACTGAAGCTGCGAGTCAATCTCGTAGTAGCCGACTGAACCACTCTCATCAGCAGGAATCGCCAGACCGAGCTTGTTGTAGGACAGACTCTGCATCAGCCCCGTCGTTTCCGGGGCGTCTTGAAGTGTGGCCAGGCCGGCGAACATGGGATCGTTCTCAGGACTACGGTCATCACGATTGCGGTACTGGAAGTGAGCCGAAATCTGAGTCGCCGGCTGGTCCGTCTTAAGACGAACCCACGCCGCAGAATCTTCCGGCGAGAAGACATGAGAGATCGCTTCGCCGGAAGGAACATCGATACGTTTCAGCGTCTCCCAGTTGTTGTTTCCCTTTCGATCAACTTCGATCGTCAGTTGAATCGTTTGAGGCGACTCATGCGTTAGATGTAACTGACGGAAGTCGTAGCCGGAGAACAGATAGAGATCGCTGATCGCCCCGGCCTCGATGTCTTCACGTAGCCAGACCGAGCCGCGACCAATCGCCGGGCCGAAGTCATCCAACTGATCCGGAGTGACGAACCAGAGATTCGAATTCGACTGCCGTGGAGCCCCGTGAGCGGCTTTGAAAGGACGTGTGTTAAGGAACTCCGCCTTGGCTGAGTCGTCGCAGCCGAAGACGATCCGCTCGTCCCAGCGACAGAAGTCGCCAATCACTTTCAAGTAGTTCGAACGGGGAGCGATTCCAGAGGAGTTCTTGACGGAGAAGTTTGCCGGTAACCGCCAGAAGGTGCCGTGCATCGTGGCGAGCAGGTCAGTCTCGCCAATCTCGCGAATGCGGGGCCATTCCGTGTTCCAGCCGTGAGCTCCGTCGTAACTGTGGCTTCCCTTGGGGAGTCGGTAGAAGTGCCATTGGCCGTCTTCAAGCAACGCAAGCAGAAGGGACTTCTGATCCCACCCCATCGACCAGATCGGATCCATCTCGGGATTCACGTTTCCCTGGATTCCGCCGGGACCGGTTACTTCCGTGAACTGATTGCGGCGGACGAGTTGCCAGTCGCCCTGGCCGAACCATTGACCGAGCGCCCCGGAAGGAACGGTCGGATCGACCTTCACGCGGGGATCGCGATCGCCATTGTTTGCGTAGACAACACGCCCCTGCCCCGAGAACAGTCCCTTTCCGTGATACCCCGGCAGCTGACTCTTGATGCCCTCTTCTGGTGCCCCCGAGTTTCCGTCCCGAATGAGACAGCGGACATCAAGCGTCTCGACATCGACTTCGTAAAGCCCTTCCTCCATCGTGGCGTAGTAGACCTTGCCAGCCGGATCGGTCAGGTGACGGGCGTTACCGGTCAGCCGGCCAAACATCTTCCCCGGTGGGATAACGCGAATCGACTTCTCGGCATCAATAAGATACGGGCCGATGAGCAGCTGGTTCGATTCGGAGTGAATCATCCGATTGGCCGGTGTGCCGCCGACGCTGCCTTCGAAGATGATTTGCTTCAGGTCTGGCGTGATCTGATAGAGCTTGTCTGAGGAACCGCCCGGCATGTGGGGCGCGTACGTGATGGCCCACAGGTCACCCTGCCAGAGCACGACGGCTCCGGTGCCGCACTCGCCTTCGTTGTTCCACATTCTGAGATGGGGATACACCCCGGACACGGAGACCGGTTCGGCGGCGGGGAGTGAGGTTGAATGAGCGAGAAGAGTCAGAAGTCCAAGAATCAGTACGGTCGCATTGAGGCGCATCAGGCGAGAATCTCCGGGATCAGTTTTCCTTCAACGTTGGTCAGTCGGCGTTGAATCCCGTTATGTTCGAAACTCAAAGCCTCGTAGTCCAGCCCGAGGAGATGGAGAATGGTGGCGTTGAAGTGATAAAGCGGATGGACGTTCTCAATCGCCTTCTGACCAAATTCATCGGTGGTGCCGTGGCTGACGCCCGGCATTACACCGGCTCCCGTCATCCAGCAGGTGAATCCATCCGGGTTGTGATCACGTCCTTTGGCCCCCTTCTGGAAGAACGGCATCCGGCCAAATTCGGTGCACCACACGACGAGAGTGTCTTCAAGCAGGCCACGTTGTTTGAGATCGCGAATTAGCGCGGCAGCGGGTTGGTCGAGCACTTCGGCATGAACGTCGTATTGTTCTTTCAGTGCATTATGACCGTCCCAGTTCAGCTTGCCTCCACTGGCGTAGGCCCCGTTGAAGAGCTGAACGAAACGGACGCCCCGTTCAATGAGCCGACGGGCCAGAATGCAGTTTCGGGCGAACCCGGCCTTATTCTTGTTCTCGACGTCGTCGGCACCGTAGAGCTTAAGGATATGTTCCGGCTCGGTGCTCAGATCGCTGATTTCGGGGACGCTCAACTGCATGCGGGCGGCGAGTTCGTAGCTGGCGATTCGTGCGGCGAGTTTGCCGTCGCCGGGATGCTGCTCGAGATGGCGTTCGTTCATCCGTTGAAGCAGCGACCGCGCCGCCTTGTCAGCTTTGGAGGACACTCCGGGAGCAGCCAGATGCCGAACCGGATCGCTGGCGGTCATTGTCGTGCCCTGGAACGCGGCGGGAAGAAACCCCGCTCCCCAGTTGTTGGAGCCGTTCTGCGGAACGCCACGTGGATCGGGGATCGCGATGTATGCCGGCAGTTCCTGACTCTCGCTTCCGAGTGCGTACGTTACCCAGGATCCGAGGCTGGGGAAGCCGTCGAGCACGAACCCGGTCGAGAGAAAGTTTTCTGCCGGGCCGTGCGTGTTCGAGGTACTCGTGAGCGAATGCACGAACGCGAAGTCATCGGTCAGTTCGGCCAGATGGGGAATCATGTCACTGACCCACTTCCCGGTTTCGCCCCGCTGGCGGAACTCGTACTGAGGTCGAGCCAGATTCCCCGCCGGTCCCTGAAAGGTGACAGCCGGCCCGCCAGGCAGCGGTTTATTATCCCACTTGATCAGTTCCGGCTTGTAGTCCCAGGTCTCCAGCTGGCTGACGGCACCCGCGCAAAAGATGACGACGACATTCTTCGCCCGGGCAGGAAAATGAGGCTGGCGGGGTGCATAGGGCCGGGCAGGATCAATCTTCGGCGTCTTCACCTCGGAGCCAAGTAGCTGATCGGATCCGAGCAGCTGTGTCAGCGCAATCGATCCGAGCGCGGTTGCGCTATTGGAGAGAAAACTCCGACGATCGAGCAGACTTCGGCCGGCTGTCGAAAGATGTTCAACGTCAGAGGTCATGGCATCACCAGAAATTCATTGCAGTTAAAAAGAACGCGGCACAGAACAGGCAAGCCGTATTCAAGAACAACCTCTTCGGCATCGGCGAGTTCAATAGCCTCGGGGGTGCGGGCGAATGCCAGTTCGTAGCAGCGGACGATCTGATCCTGAACGTCTTCGCCGACTTCCTTCTGCACACGGTCAGCCATCGCATCGGCTCGGTCGAGCGTGAACTTGCTGTTGAACAGATTCAAGGCTTGGATAGGAGTCGTGCTCTCCCGTCGCCGGGCTGCACTTTGCCCACCATCCGGACAGTCAAAGGCTCCGAAGACCGCTTCCCGTTCCCGGCGAACTTTATGCGCATAAATCATCCGTCGCAGTCCGTCGATCTTGAATGTCTCGACGGGTTCAAACCCAGTCAGGCCGCCCCGTTTGTCAAAGAGATTGTATCCGCGGCCGTACATCTTGAGATTGAGCTCCCCACTGACGGCCAGCATCGAATCGCGAATCGCTTCGCCTTCGAGGCGTCGTGAAGGGAATCGCCAGAGGAGTCGGACATCAGCGTCCTGAGCGACGGCTGCGGGATCGTCGACCGCCGAGGATTGCCGATACGTCTGACTGAGTACAATCAGCCGATGCATCTGCTTGATACTCCAGTCGTTCTCCACAAACTTCGTCGCGAGCCAGTCGAGCAGTTCCGGATGAGTCGGTGTCGCACCACTACGACCGAAATCACTTGAAGTTTCGACCAGCCCGATACCGAAGTGTCCCTGCCAGATTCGATTAACCATCACGCGGGCTGTCAACGGATTGTCAGGGCGTGCGATCCAGTCGGCGAGCGCCATCCGCCGCTTCTGCTCGGCTGCATCGACGGGAAGTTCGAGAGAGTCGAAGGAACTCAGAACCGCAGCCGGGACCACGTCACCGGGTTGCTCGGGATCGCCGCGATTCAACAGGTAAATTGTGTCGGGTTCGCGGAACTTGCCGGCAAACACCAACTGCGCGCCTTCTGACGAGGCGATCCGCTTCTTCAGCTGCTGCTCTTCTTCAAGAAGCGCTTTCGCGGCAATCTGTTCTTCCACCGGCAGACCGTCCGTAGAAAAGGGCGGTGTCTTCGCCGCATCGTCGAACTTCCGTCGATCGCTCGCATCAGCGATCGGTACCCAGGTTCCATCGCCAGGATCGATCTCGATCCGATAGTCGATCGCCAGCCGATCGTCGTATTTTCCGAGGCGATCCCGGCCCCAGACAACGCGATCGACAACCACATCGGCAGGGAACTCCAGAATGACCCAGCCGCCCCCCTTCTCGTTCGACATCCAGCTGCTGGAATTCCCATACGTGCCATCGTTGAGGTAGGTCAGATCGTGACGGTTCGCCACCTGAATCTCGCCGGACGCAGTCACTTTCGTTCCGCTCGAAGCGAGAGCGACATTGTTTCCGTCGGGATCGAAGACTTCCAGCTCATCGATACACGGCTCGAGGCGGTTGGTCGCCAGCACCGTGAAGCGGAGCCGCTTCGCAGAGGTTGGACGGATGCGTTCGACATTCGTCCGGGCATTGACCATCGGGCGTTCCGCTCCGTTGCCAACAAAGGGAGTGAACGCGGCGAGTTCTGCTTCCACCTCTTTCAAACGCGTTTTAAGTTTCGCCAACTCGCGACGTTGTTTTTGAGCTTCCGGCGTATTCAGCGGCCGGTCGGCGTACTCTACACCGGCGACAAAGGCCTGCATGGCGTAGTAGTCGCGGGCGCTGATTGGATCGAACTTATGATCGTGGCAGCGGGCACAACCGATGCTCAGCCCGAGAAACGTTTGTCCGATGTTGTTGACAATCTCGTCGAGAGAGTCCTGCCGGGCCAGTCTTTTCGACGGCTCGTCCTTGCCAATCTGTCCGGGCAACAGAACCGAGGCGGTAACCAGAAAACCGGTAGCGGCATCTTCACCAAGAGCATCGCCAACGATCTGCTCGCGGATGAAGCGATCATAGGGCACGTCTTCATTGAACGCCTGAATCACATAGTCGCGGTAGGGCCAGGCATTGGGGCGTTCGGTGTTGACTTCAAAGCCGTGCGTATCGGCATAACGAACAACATCGAGCCAGTGCTGAGCCCAGCGTTCTCCGTAACGGGGGGACGCAAGCAGGCGTTCTACGACCGCTTCGTAGTCAGGATGTTTCCTAAACTCGGCCACTTCCTCCGGAGTCGGCGGTAACCCCGTCATGTCGAATGTCACCCGCCGCAGCCATTCGACATGTGTCGCGGGGGCGGCTCGATTCAACCCTGCCTCATTCAACCGCCGATCGACAAAGTCATCGATCGTCAGCTCGGCATCCTCGTCCGCCTGCACGGGCTTGAAACTCCAGTGGTCCATCCGATCAGCCAGCTCGACCGTATCGACTCCGTCTGGCCAGACAGCCCCCTCGACGATCCATCGTGTCAGGGTCGCAATGTCGTCTTCCGGCAGTCGTTCGCCCGGCGGCATCAGCTCGTCTTCGTTGTCGGTACGAACGAAATGAATCAGCGGGCTTTCATCCGGCTTGCCGGCAACGATATCAGGCCCGTGATTGTCGCCCCCTTTGAAGGCGGCCGATTTCACGTCGAGCCGCAGCCCTGACTCGGCTTCTTCTCCACTGTGGCAGTCGTAACAGTGGGCCTCAAAGATCGGTCGAACATCGCGAACGAAATCGATCGGCTCGGCGCGAAGATTCCCCGGCACAGCGAGGATCGACAGAATCAGCAGTCCGAGGTATTTGGGCATGCGGGTTCAGGAAGGAGTCGGGGCGTAAGGAGGCTGGGACATAACGCTGTTGGTTGATGGGTTCACTTTAGTCGTTCGTCCGGAGCGAAACCAGTGCAGTCCGATCGAACGTCAAAACTCATGCCTGTTTCTTGGCAGAGCGACAGCCGGTCTGGTAGATTGGGGACGTTCTGTCACTCCCTTCACTGTCCCGTTCCAAGGACTCCTGCTGTGCTCAGACCACTTCTCTTCTGTGCTCTACTGTGCGCGCTGACTGCTCCCGCTCTGGCGCAAACCCGCGAAGAAATCGTCCGGGGTGATAAAGCCAAGGTCGAAGCGGAAGGCTTCTGGATTTACAACGACCTGCCGGCGGCATTTGCCGAAGCGAAACGGACAGGGAAACCGATCGTCGTGGTGCTTCGGTGCCTGCCCTGTCATGAGTGCGTGAAGCTGGACGATGAACTCGTTGATACCGATCCGGTCATCCGTCCGCTGCTCGAGCAGTTCGTCTGCGCCCGACAGGTATCGACCAACGGCCTCGACCTGAATCTGTTTCAGTACGATACCGATCAGTCGTTCGCCGTCTTCTTTCTGAATGCCGACAAGACAATCTACGGTCGTTTCGGGACGCGATCGCATCGCACCGACTGGGTGGGCGATGTCTCGCTCGAAGGTCTGGCGGAAGCGCTGCAGGGCGCTCTCGATTTGCATTCCCGGTATCGCGAGGTGAAGCAGTCGCTGGCAGGAAAGACAGGCCAGCCGTTGGAGGTCTCGTCGCCGGAAAAGTATCCCTCACTGAAAGACAAGTATACCGACCGCCTCAACTATTCCGGCGACGTGGTCAAGAGCTGCATTCACTGCCATCAGATCGGCGATGCCCAGCGGGAATTCTACTGGGGCTCGGGCAAGCCGATTCCTGATAAGGTCCTCTGGCCGTATCCGCATCCGAAAGTTGTCGGCCTCGTGATGAATCCCGACAAGAAGTCGACCGTTCGCGAAGTGCTCTCCGGTTCGGCGGCTGCGAGGGCGGGGCTTCAGGACGGAGACGTGATAGAATCGTTCAATGGTCAGCCGATTCTCTCCATCGCCGATATCCAGTGGGTGCTGCACAACATCGATCCGGATGGGGGTGCGGTTCCGATATCCGTGAATAGGAACGGGGTGCAGAAAAGCCTTAACCTATCTGTCGCGAAGGACTGGCGACGAGCTGGCGATCTTTCCTGGCGGGTGACCACCTGGGGGCTGCGGCGTATTGCAGCCGGAGGGATGGTCCTCGAAACACTTGCGGACAACGAACGTCGCGAGAGTGGAGTCAACGGGAGTGATATGGCTCTTCGTGTTCGCCGCGTCGGACAGTACGGACCTCACGGAACGGCGAAGCGAGTCGGTTTCCGCGAGGGAGACATTATTGTCGCTTACGACGGTCAGAAAGATCTGAGTACCGAACAGGAACTCCTCACGTACGTCGCGACCTCTAAGAAGGCCGGGGATCGTGTTCGAATCAATCTCATTCGCAACTCGAAACCGATGCAGTTGACGCTGCCGATCCAGAAGTAGACTCTCGGTTCACACGGCGACTTTCCTTCGCTCAGTTGATTTCTGTGCGCCACTTCCTTACTCATATCGACGCAGGCTGATGAGTGGCCTGCCGGTAAGTGGGATCAAAATCTCTGGCAGAGAGGTCGCCGTGATGCGTTTGCTGATGCTGCTTGTTTTCGTCGTCTCGTGTTCCTCGGCGTGCCCATCGGACGGGGCCGAAACAAAGCCGGTTGTACTGAAGGCGGGCGCGGCTGCGGTCGATATCACCCCAAAACAGTATCCCATCCGCATGCCGGGAGGCTTCAACGCCAAGTACGCCGAGAAGGCTCACGACCAGTTCTTCGCGCGGGCTCTCGTCTTCTCCGACGACGACACCACGCTGGCGATGGTCGTGCTCGACAGTCTCGGAGCCTCGCCCGAAGTACTCGATGAAGCCAAGGCGATCGCGGCTGAGAAGACGGGCATTCCACAGCAGAACATGCTTGTCTGCTCGACGCATACGCACACCGGTCCGCCGTCGAACGTGAAAGAAGGACCTGCTCCGGAAGTCGCGTTTCGCAAGCAGCTTGTCGATGGGGTGGCGCAGTCGATCATCGATGCCCATGCCGGTCTACAGCCGTGTTCGGTGGGAGCAGCGGCTCATCCTCTTCCGGAAGAAGTCTTTAATCGCCGTTGGTTCTTGAAGCCCGGGAAGATGCCTCCCAATCCGTTCGGCAAGATGGACATCGTTAAGATGAACCCCGGTCGCAGTCCTGATGTGCTCGATCGCCCGGCCGGTCCGACTGATCCGGATATCAGTATCATTGCTGTCCGCGATGCTAAACGGAAACCACTGGCGTTGTTCGCCAACTACTCGCTGCACTATGTCGGGGGAAGCCCAGGCGGGCAGCTCTCAGCCGATTACTTCGGGGAGTTCTCCCGGCTCATGCCGTCGCGCCTGAAAGCTGGCGACAACTTCGTGGCAATGATGTCAAACGGGACCTCAGGAGATATCAACAACATTCCTTTCACTGTTACACGACCTCCGCGCGAGCCGTTCGAACAGATTCGTATCGTCGCCCAAAAGGCAGCGGATGCATCGTGGTTCGCCTACCAGAAGATCGACGATTTCCATACCGATGCGCCAATCGGAATGCTGCAGCGGGATGTGGTGCTGAAGTATCGACGGCCCAGTGAGGACGATGTCGCCCGGGCCCGCGTGGTTCTCGCGATTAAGGACAAGTCCGAGATTGAAAAGCTGCCACGACTGGCTCAGAACTATGCGCGACAAACTGTCCGCGCCGCCGAGCGGGAAGATGACACGTTGACCGTGCAGGTACAGGCGATCCGGATCGGTGATCTGGCCGTGTGCGGGATTCCTTTCGAAACGTTCGTCGAGATCGGCCTGGAACTGAAAGATCGAAGTCCGCTTCCGCAGACGATGGTGATAGGTCTGGCCAATGGACGCCACGGATATCTGCCAACTCCAGACCAGCATCGACTCGGCGGCTACGAGACCTGGCTCGGCACCAATGTTGTTCAGGAAGATGCCTCTGAGATCCTGATCGCGACTCTATTGGAGATGCTGGCGGAACTTGAGGAGGTGGACAGCTGATTTTCGTTCAGAAGCTCTATTCTTCCGAACTGCCATTGAGTGGCCGCCTCGTGACACGCCATAATACATCAACGACTGTTGAACTCTCTCCCCACACTCCTGCCTGACTCGTGCCCCGCTTCGCTCCGAAGCTGAGACACGAACAAAGAGATCGCAATGATTGCTCGCCTGGCGACAACCGTAGTTCTATTGGCTTCGACGATTCCGAGTCTGACCGCAACCAGTTCTGCTGCGGAAGGCCATCCGTCCGATTTGCGATTCGAACGCGACATCCAGCCAATCTTCCGGGAGTTCTGCTTCGACTGTCACGGTGCAGCTGAAGAACTCGACGGTTCGCTCGACCTCAGGCTCGTCCGCTTTCTCACGAAAGGCGGCGATTCCGGTCCGGCTATTGAACCTGGCTCTCCTGAAGCCAGTTATCTGTTGGATCGCGTCAAGAACGGAGAAATGCCTCCCGGCGAAGCCCATGTTCCAGAAGAACAGGTACAGATCCTGGAACAGTGGATCGCCCAGGGAGCAAAGACACTTCGTCCGGAACCAGAAACGCTCGGCCCCGGCATTCCGATCACGCTCGAGGAACGCAGCTACTGGGCCTTCCAGCCGATCGAACGCCCTGAAGTCCCGGAGTTCCCGGAAGCCGAACGCATCCGCACGCCAATCGATGCCCTGCTGCGAGCCGCGATGCCCGAAGGCCTGCAGTTCTCCCCCGATGCCGATCGCGGCACGCTCATTAAGCGAGTCTATTTCGATCTCACCGGGCTGCCGCCCACGCAGGAAGAGTTCAACCGCTGGATGACGCTGACCGATGAGAACTGGTACGAACAGCTCGTCGACGCCGTGCTCGATTCGTCCCACTATGGCGAACGCTGGGCACGTCACTGGCTGGACGTTGCCGGGTATGCCGACTCGGAGGGGAATACGGTTAAGGACGAAGAGCGTCCCTGGGCCTGGAAGTATCGGGATTACATTATTCGCTCGCTGAACGCCGACAAACCGTTCGATCAGTTTATCACCGAACAGCTCGCCGGCGATGAACTGGCCGGGCCGTTACAGGGAGACCTGACAGGGCAGCAGATTGAACTTCTCACCGCAACCGGTTTTCTGCGGATGGCTGCTGACGGAACCGGTTCGGGCGACAACTCAGCCGAAGCCCGGAACAAGGTCGTTTCCGACACCATCAAGATTGTCAGCTCCTCCCTGCTCGGAATGAGTGTCGCCTGTGCCCAGTGCCACGACCATCGCTACGATCCGATCTCGCAGATTGACTACTACGCGATGAGAGCCGTCTTCGAGCCAGCCCTTGACTGGCAGAAGTGGCAGACGCCTCCTCAGCGCCGCATCTCTCTCTACACGGCTGCGGACCGTGAGAAAGCAGCGGAAGTTGAAGAGGAAGCCAAAAAGCTGGCGGAGGAACGCACCGCAAAGCAGAAAGAGTACATGGAGCAGGCTCTTCAGAAAGAGTTGGAGAAGTACGAAGAACCACTGCGGAGGCAACTGCGAACTGCTTACGAGACTCCGGAGAAAGAACGGACGCCCGAGCAGACACAGCTCCTCGATAAGAACCCGAGCGTGAAGATTTCGCCAGGCGTGCTCTATCAGTATCTGCCCGACGCCGCCGAAGACCTGAAGAGCTACGATAAGAAGATCGCCGAAATTCGCGCGAAGAAGCCGAAGGAAGAATTCATTCGCGTTCTACGGGAGACGCCGGGGCATGCTCCACTGGCGAAATTGTTTCACCGCGGCGATCATCAGCAACCGAAGCAGCCTGTTGAGCCCGCTGCGTTAACGATTGCCCTGCCTGATGCCGGAAGTCTTCAATTTCCCGTCAATGAGGAATCGATTCCAACAACCGGACGCCGACTCGCCTATGCGAAGTGGCTGACGAATCCCGAGAATCCGCTCACGCCACGTGTGCTGGTCAATCGGATGTGGATGCACCACTTCGGCACCGGTCTTGTTTCGACGCCGGGTGATTTCGGTAAGCTTGGCGATTCGCCCACGCATCCGAAACTGCTGGACTGGCTCGCCGTCGAGTTTATGAACAAAGGCTGGAGCCTGAAGCAGCTGCATCGTCTCATTCTTAATTCCACGGCGTGGCGTCAAACAAGCTATCCCGATTCGCAGATGAGCCAGATCGATCCGGAAAACCGCTTTTACTGGCGGAAGTCTCTGCAGCGGCTCGAAGCCGAGGTATTGCGTGACCGCATGCTGACAGCTTCAGACTCTCTCGATCGGACACTGTTCGGTCCGCCTGCGGAGATTAAGGAAGATGAGACCGGCCAGATCATTGTCGATGGGCCGCAGAAACGCCGCAGCCTGTACATCGAGGTTCGTCGCACTCAGCCGGTCGCCATGCTGCAGATGTTCGATGCCCCCGTAATGGACATCAACTGCGAACGACGCCCAGTCTCCACCGTCGCGACACAGTCACTGATGCTCATGAATGGAGAGTTTACTCTCGCCCAGGCCGAACTGCTGGCGGCGCGAGCCACAAACCAATCAAAGTCGATTGAGCCACACGTTGCCTCGACACTGCCCGTTCTTCCGGAGCCAGCCGAGGAGCCATGGGCCTTCGGCCATGGCCAGTTTGATGAAGCCAGCGGAAAGACTCGCGAGTTCACTCCCCTGCCCCACTGGACCGGAAGCTTGTGGCAGGGAGGCGAAAAACGTCCCGATCCGACCATCGGCTGGGTGTTCCTCACCAATACCGGTGGGCATCCGGGCAATCCGAAGTTTGCCGCGATTCGCCGCCTGCGAATTCACGACGACGGCCAACTGTCCATCACGGGATCACTTTCACACGGGAGCGAGAACGGCGATGGGGTCCGTGGTCTCGTTGTTTCGTCGAATTCGGGACTGCTCGGCGAATGGCGGATCAAGCACGGCAACGTGTCGACCAACGTCCACTCTGTCAGCGTGCAGCCCGGAGAGACGATCGATTTCATTACCGATTGCCAGAAAGACGAGAACTCCGACTCATTCAATTGGACCGTGACCGCGACGTTGAAACATGCTGACGGAGAGACCGTATTCGACTCCGAGCGGAACTTTCACGGACCGGTGGAGGCCGACAGCTACGACAAACTTCCGGCTCAGATTCTGACTGCCTGGGAGCTGGCTTACCTCCGGGAGCCGTCCCCTGAAGAGCGGCAGCTGGCACTGACCTTCGTTGCTCAACAGCTCGAGGAACTCCATCGCAACCGGAGTGGAGTCGCTGAAGGAAAGACGCCGAGTCAACAGGTGCTGATCAACTTCTGTCAGACGCTGCTCAACTCCAACGAGTTCCTTTACGTCGACTAATCCCAGAGCATCGCAGATACAAAGCACTGCTTCCTACAAAGATTAAGACCATGAATGCTTACTCCCGCCGCGATTTTCTGGCCCATCAGTCAATGGGGTTCGGCTCCTTCGCTCTGGCCTGGCTGCTCAAACAGGAACGGGCTCAGGCGAAGCCGAAGAGTGTCGATCATAAGCCGCACAACGATCTGCTGCCGCGTGAATCGCATTTTGAGCCGAAGGCTCAGGCGATGATCTCGCTGTTTCAGCACGGTGGGCCCTCGCATATGGATCTGACTGATCCCAAGCGGGAACTCTCGCGGCTCGATGGCGTCGAATATACCGGCGATATCAAGTTCAGTTTCGTCAACGAGGCGAGCAAAAAGCTCATGGGGTCCCCCTGGTCCTTCAAAGCCCATGGGGAGTGCGGCACCGAGCTTTCTGAGCTGCTGCCGCACACCGCTGAGATTGTCGATGACATCTGTCTGATTCGCAGCATGCACACCGGCGCAAACGGGCATGAGGTTTCAATTCGCTATTTCCACGGCGGCATCCCCGGTGTTCTTGGACGGCCCACGCTGGGTTCGTGGCTGGTTTACGCACTCGGCTCGGAGACACAGAATCTTCCGGCCTACATGGTCCTCACCGATCCCGGCGGGCTTCCGGTCGATGGCGTCACGAACTGGTCCAACGGATTCATGCCGGCCCTCTTTCAGGGAACCGTGTTACGTCCCAAGGAGCCGCGGATTCTGAACCTGCAGGCTCCGGCTCACCTGCAGGGGAAGTTTCAGAAGCAAAATCTCGACCTGTTACAGACCCTCAATCAGCGGCATCTCGAACAGCATCCCGGTGAAGCCGAGCTGGAAGCGCGCATCGCCAGCTATGAACTGGCAGCCCGCATGCAGACTGCAGCGACCGAAGCTCTCGACATCTCGCAAGAAACGGAAGCGACTCAGAAACTGTATGGGCTCGATAATCCGAAGAGCCGAGAGTACGGCACCCGATGCCTGATCGCCCGTCGTCTGGTCGAACGGGGCGTGCGATTCGTGCAGCTATTCCACAACAACCAGCCGTGGGATAACCATTCGAGCATTAAGACGGGGCTGCCAGCGATCTGTCAGAAGACCGATCAACCGGCGGCTGCTCTTGTGAAAGACCTGAAGCAACGCGGCCTGCTCGATTCCACGATCGTCCACTGGGGTGGAGAGATCGGCCGACTGCCGGTGACGCAGGAACAGGGTTCCCCCGAGAAAGCGGGCCGCGATCATAACGGACAGGGCTTCAGCATCTGGCTCGCCGGGGGTGGCATCAAAGGCGGCATGGCCTACGGCAAGACCGATGAAGTCGGCCATAAAGCGGTCGAGAATGTGGTGACGCCCAACGACTACCAGGCGACCATCATGAATCAGTTCGGATTGAACTACGAAGATCTAATGTACGTCGCCAGCGGTCGCGAACAAATCATCACGGCAAACCGCCCGGCCAAAGTCGTGCAGGATATTCTCGCCTGACCGACCTCGGGAATCAGTTGCCTTTGCACAACAGCTCAATCGCTGCTGCGCGGAGGGAATCGAGGCCTCGTGATGAGAGTCGCCCGTACCCGGCGGTGCCGGCGTCTTCTTCGCTGGTTTTTTGAACCTCGCCTTCCAGATTCACGTAAGCGGCAATGAAGTCACGCATCTGACTTCGACCCCAGCCTTGGCGTTGTTCCAGCAAATTGAGATATTCGATCAACTGCTCGGCTTCCCGATAGGCCTTCAGACGGAGTGAATGTCGGATCACGGTCTTTCCGTCAGGGGTTTTATCGAAGATGAACAACCCGAGTTGATCGGCCTTCTGTAGCGCCTGGCCCGATTTATCGACGGTCTGCCAGGGAACGATCCCGGTCGCTCCGTGCTGCCATGAATCGAGAGCCCAGGCCTGAATATTGCGGTTGCTCTGGTGAACGTGATTCGACGTGCCGTAAACCCATGCCTGCAGGCCTTCGGTTCGCATGCGATCGGTCACCAGTCTCCGGTAATTCTGAAACGCAGACGAAGAGACGATCCACAAATCGTTCTCCCGTTCCAGCTGACCGCGGCAGTACTCGGGACGCGAGATGTCGATTCGGTAATCGATCTTCACATCATCCGCTCCTGCCCGTCCCCGATCGGTCAATTCGCCATAATAGCGGAGAGCCCGATAATCCCAGAAGCTCGACGGCTCATCGAGAATCCACGGGGCCTTCGAAGTCTGCTCCAGCGATCCTTTGTTATTGAAGTAAACCTGAAACCCCGCCTCGTGCCATCCCTTCTCCTTCGCCAGGTCAACGAAGTCCTCGAGAATATTCACGTAGGTCTGCGCGTACTCCGGCGATTGCCTGAACGCTTCATAGGCATCCGGGTTTCCGTTGAAATACGCCCGGCAGTGTAACGGCCAGCTCTCGTGGAAAGTCAGATAGAATCCCGGGGCGGGAATCGGACCACGGTGTCCGTCCTTAAAGAGCGAGCCGTCGATGAACGGGCCGAACGCCTCGGCAAAGTCGTCCCAATACGCTTCCGTCGAGCCCGCTGAAATGTCGTCGTAACGCTTGTTGTCCATCCGGCGGCCGGATCGCATCCGCATATCGAGATTGCTCTTCCGCGAGCCGGGAGCAGCCGTGTTGTGCGAGTAATGCAAAATGTTGGAATGCACCCGATGGTCGTAGGCAACCTGCTGCAACGCATAATAATCATCGACATGATCGGGCAGACCGTAGCTGTTCATCTCGCAAAGGAACGTGGCCCGTTTCGGCAGTGCGAAGGGAAGAACCTCGAGCTGAATCGGAACTGTTCGCCCGTCGGAAATCCTGATCGCTCCGCTGTATTTTCCGGCTCGGGAATCGAACGGAATGAAGATATCGGCGACGATCGACTGATCCTGATTCTCGTTCAATGAAATCTGCTTCGGAAGCGGCAGCAGCGGATCTGGAATCAGGCGGTTCTCAGCCGGCACGTAGTTCGCCTGCCAGAGATCGATTCGAGCAGGGAATGCGTCCATCTTCACCTGAACCGCAGCCTGTCCACGACCTCTCAGTAGTAATTGAAACCCGACGACTTCCCCCGCGGCAGCCTGCAGGGAAACGTGGCTTCCGTCGAAGATCGCGTTCGAGTAGCGGTAGTTTTCGGGAAGCTCGCCAACGGCCTTCCCGTCGTGATCGAACTTCTCCAGCACCGGGATCACGCCGATTCCTGAGGGCTCCGCCGAGCTGATCTCAGGGGGTGCAATGTCCGGCGTCTCGACGGGCGTGGACCGAAACAGGATCCCTCTGAACTCGGCAGGACCTGACGATCGTCCCATTCGATCGATTGCGGCGACCTGGATTTCATGGAGGTCGTCCGCCGCGACGGTGTCAGGAAGATCACGGAGAAAGATCGTCTGCCGAGCAGACTCGTGGTCGATGAACGGAATGTTGTGACGTCCGAGGCGGTGCCCGGCGACAGTGACCTCATACGCGAATCCGCCCCGTGGAGGAACAAGCGACAGCTCCGCATTCGCGGCATCAACTGGCAGAATCTGAAGATCTGACGGCGGGGCAGGTTCCTGCTCCAGGCGCCCGCCAAGATCGAGAAGTAAATAGGGTTTCTTCGACGCCTGTTCGCGTGCAAAGATGGTTGGATTGCGGCCATAGTCGACCGTGTGCTCATGAATGGCCAGCCCATGGGCGACGCCAATGGCCATCGCATACACCATATCCGGGGGAACCGACCAGTGATAGCTGCCCTCGACGATCTGTGAGTCAACGTTCTCAACGAGAGTGAAGCTGTTGCCGCCGCAGACGGCCGGGAATCTCGCTCCCTCGTAGCCCCAGTCGACAATTCCTTCCATGCCGGACGTTAATCCATTCGAGTTGTATTCCTCCCAGGGCGTGGCAATCGTCGAAAGCGTAACGCCCTCGATCATGTGGTCTCCCTGAGCGCAGACGAGTGTCGCGGATTCAATCTCTCGGCCTCTCACCGCCGCAAGGTCAAAGCCCATTGCCACAATGTGCTGATTTCCCTTGATGCGCATCCGCCCTTGTCGACCACCGTTCACGGTCCATTCGCGATTCACCATTACAATGGAATTATCCTGGGTGACTTCGATGCGAACGGTCTCGGCTTCAAGCGAGCTGGCGGTCCAGATCAGAAAAGAGAGCGTCAGCAGTAACGAACGTCTGAGGTTCCAGTCGAGTCGCATGAAACTCTCCAATCGCGAGCGTTTGTGAGATCGCGGTGCAAGGCCTTACAGAATGGGGCCAAGCATTGCGATCGCATTGTTGAAGAACCGTTTGTGAATTGGCCAGTTCGCGACGGTCGCGGGCTCGATGGCGATTGAATTCCGCAGGTAGTCTTCCTGTCGCTCCCGCACCGAAGCTGTCAATTCCGGGTCATGGAACAGAATGTTGTTCTCATAGTTGAGTTCAAAACTACGACGATCCATGTTGGCCGAGCCGATCAGGGTCATTTCGCCATCGATGGTGAGCGACTTCGTATGCAACAGGCCGCCTTCGAACTCGCGGACTTTGACTCCCGCTGCCAGCATATCGGCATAGTAGCTTCGACTGGCCGCGGCGACAAAAAGAGAATCGTTTCGCTTCGGGAAGATGATGGTTGTGTCGACGCCGCGACGGGCACTGGCACAGATCGCGCTGAGCATCGAATCGTCCGGCACGAAATAGGGTGTGGTAATGAAGAGCTCTTCTCGAGCCGTATACATCAGATTCTCGAAGACTTCGGGCATGGCCGAGAATCGGACGGTCGGTCCCGTGCCGACAACCTGAGCCGGGAACCCCTCTTCCGATGCCGGCACCGGTGTCCGCAACAACTCCCCGAGATCTTCATCGAAGTGAGCCATCCAGTCGCTGACGAACAACTGCTGGTTCTGCCAGACGATTGGTCCCTGAAAACGAATGACTGCATCGACCCAGGGAGCAAACTTGGGTTTGACGCGAAACTCCGGATCGGAACAGTTCTGACTTCCGCAGTAAGTGATGCGGTTGTCGATGACGACAATCTTCCGGTGATTCCGCAGATCGATCCGGCCTCGCAACGGCCGCAACAACAGATTGCCCAACGGAAGCGCGACGGCACACTTGGCCCCAGCGTCTTTCATGCCCTGCCAGTGACTGGAGGCAATCATCTTGCGGCTGCCAAGATCATCGGCCATTATGCGACAGCAGACGCCCCGGGAAGCGGCTCGCTTCACCGCTTCGACCACCTTCAGGCCATTGTTGTCCGTCAGCCAGATGTAGAACAGCAGATGCACGTTCTCGGTGGCGGCGTCGATGTCGGCAACCATGCGATCAACCGCCGCGTTTGAATTGGCCATCAGTTCGCCCCGGTTACCGCTGACCGGAGGAAAGCCGTTAACACTTTCCCCGACTCGGAACAGGTGAGCGAAGCGTTCGTCGACAGTAACGGAAAGAATGGATGATTCATCCTCGAACACTTCAGCCGCGTTCGGCATCCGTTTGATGACCGACTTCATTCGTGCGACGCGTCGGCGGCCGATGTTCGTTTCCCCGAGAAGGATGTAGGCGATGATTCCCACGATCGGAATTACGAGAATCACGATGATCCATGCAAGCCGCGACGCCGGCTCCCGATGAGGCCGGAGAATCGCTCTTGCGGCGACCATGAGATGCAGTGCATAGACCGCCGAGGTCCACACGATCGTTGTAAACAATGACATCGAAGAACCCTACTCGGCTGTCTGCTTCAGCGTTGCGATCAGAAAGGCTGTCGGTGATTCGTACGACTGTTCCGGTGCCCCGGGATAGACGAGTAAGCACTCGGTTCCCTGCTCGTGGCACCGTTCCTGCAGTTTGACGCCGAAGTTCGAGGTATGCGTCGGGTCCTTCTGGTCTTCTCCAATCGCCGGAGGACTGCGATAAATCAGATACACCGGAGGATCGTCCTTTGAGACCAGAGCGTACGGAGAATACTCGTTGATCCACGGCTCGATCTCATCACGCTGCTTCAGGAACTCCGCAAAGTTCCTTAGTCCGAACGCATGGGCCCCGTAGCGACTATTTGGAGTCCATTCTTTCATCTGACGCGGATCGAGTGTCGTCTGAGCGCCGATGACCGCTGCACACCACAGGCGGCTCGATTCACGAGCGACCGGGTCATCGCTGTCGGGATCTGCCAGATCATCGTGGAAGGCGAGCCAGAGGCTTGAACAAGCGCCAGCCGATCCGCCTGCTGCTCCAATGCGCTCCTTATCGAGATTCCACTCTTTCGCTTTGCTCCGCACGAACTGCAGAGCACGGGCCGCGTCGTGCAGTGGGGCTTTCACGGGAGGTTCAACGCCATCTTCTTCACCGTTCTGCACATAGCGGTAGTTGATCGCCACGACCGAGATTCCGGCATTGAGAAGATCCCGCACATCGGCGAAGCGATCGACGCGATCCTTATCGCCACCCCGCCAGCCTCCGCCATGAATCACGAAGGCCACGGGCGTCGGCGTCTTCGATTCGGCCTGCCAGAAGTCGAGCACGTGCCGTGGGTGATCGCCGTATCGCACGTTGGCTTTCGTCGGAACGACGGCCGTTGAACTGGTCGCTGGTTTAGTCTTCGTTGTTGTTGGTTCGTCGCCGAAAGTCGGGTGACTGATTAGGGCAATGAGAGCGATCGTGAGAATCAGCTTTGCTGCAGCTTTCATGAGAGGTGTCGCTTTAGAAAGGAGAGGGATTCGACACAGAACTGCCTCCGTTATACGAAAGGCCGCGGTGAACACAACCGTTCATCACTTCCCGCTCAGAACTTGCGGCGATGATCGCACACCAGCCGAAGGGTTGATACAATGCGATCCCGGTGTCGCACTCGCCTCCTCTCGCCCCACGGAGCCCACCCTCATGAGTGATCAACCTTCGCCGCACGTTCCCCGGCGTGATTTTCTTAAAGGCACTCTCGCTGCCGCCGCTATCGGTGCCCACTCCAGTAGACCCTCTCACGCCGAGGAATTGCGAGATAGCAATCGCGTTGCCGCGGAGAATGCCAAAGAAGGAGCACTCGACTGGCAGCTGACGCGCGTCCGTGTCGATGGCGGCCGTTTCCGGTCTCCCTGGATTGAAGGTTATTGCTCTCGTCAAAGCGTTCAGGCCGGAGACAAGCTCGATGTCATGGTCTCCGCCAACCCGGCTCGGTCGTTCAACCTCGAGATCTTCCGTATGGGCTACTACGGCGGACGGGGTGCCCGCCTCGTTCGGAAGTTTGACTCGGTCGCAGCAGAAACACAGCCGACGCCGCAGCCGGGCGAGAAGAATCTCCATGAATGCCAGTGGGAGCCGACCGTCTCGTTCACAATTCCGGAGGATTGGCTGAGCGGCGTTTACCTCGGGCGAATGACAACGATTCCCGAAGGAAGCGAATCGTACTGGCAGAGCTATGTCGTCTTCGTCGTTCGCGACAATCGGCCCGCAGACATTCTCTTTCAAACGAGCGAGAATACCTGGCAGGCCTACAATCGCTGGCCGAATAACTACTCGATCTATACGCACCCGATGGGGAATCAGGGGCCGTGGGCCGATGTCAGTTTCGATCGTCCGTACGGCCGCGAAGCTCAATACGATGGTGTGGTGAATGATCCGCTGACCGTTGGCTCGGGGGAGTTTCTGCCGTTCGAGTTTCCGCTCGCCTACTGGCTTGAACAGCACGGATACGACGTCACCTACTGTGCCAACGCCGACATGCTGACGCCGGACCGCGGTTTGAAAACGAAGTGCTTCATCAGTGTCGGGCACGATGAGTACTGGGATCTTCGGCAATTCCGCAGTGTGGAAACGATGCGCGATGCCGGTGTGAATCTGATGTTTCTTTCCGGAAACTCACTCTGCTGGGTCACGCCGTATCGGGAAAGCAGCAGTGGCGTTGAGAATCGCATCATCTTCCGGGGCGGTCCCTATGGAGCGGATAACGATTACGCGGTGAATCGGCATAATGATCATGGCCCGTTTCCCCATCGTGGACCGGACGAAGGGTTGCTGATGGGGGCAAGGAACGTAGAGCCGGTCAACGGGGGTGGAGACTGGATCATCACGAAGCCCGACCACTGGATCTTCAACGAAACCGGCGTGAAAACGGGAGACAGCATTCCCGGCCTGATCGGCTGGGAGTATCACGGCGATCCGGCCGACATTCCCGGTCTCGAAGTGGTTGCCGGAGGCACGGCCTGGCAAGGCGGCGTGAACCCCCAACAGTGGACCGCGACCGTCTACCCCGGACCAAAGGGCAACTATGTGTTCAATGCCGCAACCATATTCTGGGCCCAGGGGCTGAGTTCGCCGCCGGGACATGTGCTTCCCTGGTCCCACTGGAGCCGCCCGCACGGCCCCGATCCCCGCGTGCAGCAGATCACTCACAACTTCCTCCGCCGCGCTATCTCTTCCTGAGAAAGAACACGAGATTCTGATCGCCAGCGAAAGGTCTACAATGCGAGCAATGAGAGTCAGCTGTCTGGTCCTTCTCTGTCTGATGGCATTCTCCACGGCTGCGACTGCCGAACGGACGGACAAGCGTCCCAATGTCATTTTCATAATGACAGACAACCACGGCGCCTGGTCGCTCGGTTGTTACGGCAATCCGGATGTGAAAACGCCACACATCGACTCGCTCGCTCAGCAGGGAACTCTCTTCGAACGGGCCTACGCCAATAATGCGGTCTGCTCGCCAACCCGAGCGACGTTGCTGACCGGCCTCATGCCGTGTCAGCACGGCGTGCACTGTTTTCTGCGAGCCAATAACGCCCAGATCGGCCCCGATGCCTACTACACGCTTGAAGAGTTCGACACGCTCCCTCAACTGCTGCATGAATCGGGCTATGTCTGCGGGCTTTCCGGCAAGTGGCATCTGGGCGACAACCTGCATCCTCAGGATGGCTGCTCCTACTGGGTGACCAAACCCCATGGCGGCAGCCAGGGGTTTTACGATCAGCAGATCATTGAAAACGAGAAGATCCGCGTCGAGCCGCAGTATCTCACCGACTTCTGGACCGATCATGGCATCAGGTTCATCGAACAGAATAAGGACCGTCCCTTCTTCCTGATGCTCACCTACAACGGGCCTTACGGGCTCGGCGGGGCGATTGATGAACCGATTCGTAATCGCCATCTCGAAACCTACGGCGACGCCGAGTTGCCTTCGTTTCCGCGAACCAAACCGGAGCCGTGGAACTTCAACTACGGCGATCGCATCGGCGACCTGCCGACTATCCGCAAGTATGCCGCCGAGATCAGCGGGATTGATGACGGCGTCGGACGGATCTTGAAAACCCTTAAGCGGCTCAACCTGAGTGAAGACACGCTCATCGTGTTCACGGCCGATCAGGGACTGGCCGGCGGACATAGTGGCTACTGGGGCATGGGTGATCACACCCGCCCGCTCACCGCCTTTGACTGGACGATTCACGTTCCGCTGATCTACAAGCTGCCGGGAAAGATCACAGCCGGGCAGCGGGTTGAACAGGTCGTCGACCACACCGACTTCCTGCCGACCATGTGCCAGCTGCTCGATCTGAAACGCCCCGAAGGTCTCCCGGGCCGCGGCTATGCACGAATGCTCAAGGGCGAGTGGGACGGTACCTGGGATGACACCGTTTACTACGAGTTCGAAAACGTCCGGGCGATCCGCACGCCGGAGCGGAAATACATTGAACGAATCCACCAAAGCCCGAACGAGCTTTACGACCTTGCCAAAGATCCGGGCGAAACGAAGAACCTGATCGACGATCCGGCTTATGCCGTTGATGTCGTGGAACTCCGCGAACAGCTTCACGCTCAATTCAAAGAGATCGCAAACCCGAAATGGGATCTCTGGAACGGAGGCGGCTCGAAGAGCTATCTCATGATGTCCAAACTCTTCGAAGAAGCGAAAGCAAAGAAGACGTCTGAGGTCGACGTCGAAGCAGCCGATGACGTTTTCACCCCTGCTCCGCTTCAGGTGCCAGATGGTTACACCGTCGAACTCGCGGCTGCTCCTCCGCTGGTCGCTCATCCGCTGATGGGAGACTTCGACGAACAGGGGCGTCTCTATCTGGCGGCGAATGCCGGAGAGAATCTCCGGCGGCCTGAACTGGAAGAGAAGATGCCGAACTTCGTTCAACGGTTGGAAGATGTCGATGGAGACGGCGTCTTCGATAAGGCGATAACCTTCGCCGACAGGATGACCTTTCCGCAGGGCTGCCTGTGGCATCACGGTTCGCTTTATGTCGCCTCCAGCGGTGCGATCTGGAAGCTGACCGATACCGATGACGATGATGTGGCCGATGAGCGCGTCAAACTGGTGGGCGACTTCGGCTACACCGGCAACGCAGCCGACGTGCACGGCCCGTTTCTCGGCCCCGAGGGACGCATCTACTGGTGTGAAGGCCGGCACGGTCACGAGATCACCGATGCTGACGGCAATCTGATCAGCAAGGGCAAGGCGGCTCGGATCTTCTCCTGCCTGCCCGATGGCTCCGACGTGCAGACTTACTGCATGGGAGGCATGGACAATCCGGTCGAAGTCGTCTTCACTCCGGAAGGGGAAATGCTCGGCACAGTGAACCTGATGTATTCGAAGCCGCGAGGGGATTGTCTGGTCAACTGGCAGTACGGCGGCATCTACCCGCGTGAGGATTTTGCGGAAGGCCTCGGCGGCGAGTTCATTCGGACCGGCGATCTGCTGCAGGAAGTCCACAACTTTGGCCACGTCGCCGTATCCGGACTCTGTCGCGTTCGCGGTGATCGTCTCGGAGCAGGCTTCGACGGCTCGATCTTCGTCACGCAGTTCAACACGAATCGTATCTCGCGCGTCACACTTAAACCGGAAGCGTCCAGCTACGCCGTCGATACGATCGAGGATTTCGCGATCAGCAGCAGTAAAGACTTTCGTCCGACCGATGTGCTCGAAGCTCCGGATGGATCACTGCTCGTAATCGATACCGGCGGCTGGTTCCGCATCGGTTGCCCGCAGTCTCAGGTGGCAAAGTCGCACATTCAGGGAGCGATCTACCGCATTCGCAAGACGTCTCCGACTGAAGTGGCCGTGGCAACAACGCACAACGAAGCGTCGCCTGAAGTCAAGAAGGCCACGATCTGGCATCTCCGCAAGACTGCGGTGTCGGAACTGATGACTCAACTGCCGACCTTTCTCAATGACGACAACAGCTCCGTGCGTCAGACCGCGATTCGTTCGCTGCTCGATGTCCCCTGGAGCCAGGCACAAACCTTGAAGCCGAAATTGATTGATCGGCTTCAGAACGGCGAACCGGCTGAACGTCGAGTAGCCGCGCTGGTACTGGGACGCAGGGCCGTGCAGGATCCAACACTGCTGCCAACTCTGGTTGAGGCACTCGCCCGCCCGGAGAACGATCGTCTCATTCGCCATGGTCTGATTCTCGGACTGATCAACGCCAACGACCGGAAGCGACTCTCCGAACTGCTGATCGATCCGCGTCCCGGCGTCAGTTCCGCTGCAGCGATCGCACTCGAGCAGTTGCGTCGACCGCAGGTGAATCCCGATAATCAGAACTGGCTTGAAATCCCGGCTGCTTCTCTCGGCAAGCCACTTTCCGATGAGGATCGCAATCGGCTGTTGACCGTCGAACAGACGCTGCCGAATGGCGATCTGAATCACGGTCGCACTATCTTTGAAGGGACGAAAGCGGCCTGTAACAAATGTCATCGCGTGAGCGGAAACGGCGGTCAGGTGGGCCCGGATCTTTCAACGATTGGCAAAAGCCGCTCCCGCCGCGATCTGCTGGAAGCAATCCTCTACCCCAGCGCCAGTTTCGTTCGCGGATTTGCTCCCTATACCGTGCTGACCGAGGACGGCAAAACAGCCAGCGGCATTATTCTGGGAGAAGGCCCCGAGGAACTGCACATCGGCATCGACAAAGAGAAGTCGACCCGCGTTCGGAACGAGACCGTGGAGGAGATCATCCCGTCGAACACGTCCATCATGCCGGAAGATGTCCATCGCATGCTCAGTCCGCAGGACCTGGCCGATCTGATCGTCTATCTCGAATCCCTCGGAGCGGATCCTCAGCAGACGACACGCACGAGTCGGTGAGGCCGGAAAGAACGGCTGGACTTTCACCGCGGGGTGAGCGACACTGAAGAGTCTCGGTAGTCATTCGAAGCCGAGACTCTTCCGATCTCGACTCAAACGTCCCATTCATGCCCCCCTTCTCTCTCCGAACGCTGCGCGGCGTCCTGAATGCAGCCGTCGTTGTGCTGATCGTCAAAGTCACGGTCGGCACCATGCTCGGCTATCGCAACTACTTCCCGGCAAACTTCAATTCCGACTTCCTCCGTGGACGTGAAGACTACTTCTTCGGAGCCTACAGCGGAGCGTTCTACACGCATATCCTTGCGGGACCGGTCGTGCTGCTGCTGGGACTGCTGTTAATGAGCACGCGGTTCCGAACGCGCTTTCCCCGCTGGCATCGCAGACTCGGCCGCGTTCAGGGAATGTCCGTCCTCCTTCTCATCGTCCCAAGCGGACTCTGGATGGCCGCGTATTCAGCGTCGGGGCCGGTCGCCGGTCTCAGTCTGGCGTTGCTCGCCATCGTGACGGGAACAACGACGCTACTCGGGTGGAGAGCAGCCAAGCGGCGGCAGTTTGCGGAGCATCGTCGCTGGATGACGCGCACGTTTCTTCTGCTCTGCTCGGCTGTCGTGCTGCGCCTATTCGGCGGACTGGGAAGCGTGCTGGCGATTCAATCCGAATGGTATGATCCGGCAGCCACATGGATCAGTTGGGTGCTGCCATTGCTCGCGTTCGAAATCTATTTGCGGAGGACGAAGCCCGAAAGGCGGCCGGCATCTACCGTCCCCAACAAGAAGCTGACAGCAGCCTCTGTTACGTCCTAAAAGTTCGTATCCTCGAACGTATCCCCACTGTCAGCCGTGATCAGCTTGTGCAGGATTTCGCGGTCAATCTCCGCGTTCAACGTTCCTGCGTGGCCGTCGGCATACATCACATTGATGGTATCCTCGTGGGGGAGTTCAGCTGCCGAGGTGATACTCATAATGAGAGCCTCGTCGGCATCGTGCGGCGCCATCCACGGCACGGCATGTTCGTGGGGAACCTCCACAACCATCAACGTCTGCGTCCACCCATCCGTGGCCGTCGAAAGGTCTCGCGGCTCGGTCGCCCGGATCAGACTCTCCGGGGACACAATGACCATGTAGGTCGTGTGGGATTCGTCGCCATGGAACTCGGCACAACGATAGACGGACGGTGCCGATTTCAGAGCGGCGGCATTGGCCGGACCGTCCCAGGGCTCATCGAGTTTGATCGAGCGATACAGAGCGTCTTCGTCGAGAAATGGCAGAATCATTGTCCGCCAGCTGTGAAGAGGATTCCCCTGATCATCAACCGTATAGGCGGGAGGCAGCACTCCGTATTGAGTTTGATAGTTCAGCATCGCGGTGCCGACCTGCCTCAGATGATTGAGGCATTGGATCCGTCGGGCAGCCGGCCGAGCCGATCGCATTCCGGGCAGCAGAAGGAGTGCCAGAACGACGATAATCAGCATCGCCACTCCGGCTTCGATAAACGTCAGCCCGGAACGGCGTCCCTTCGAAATTCCAGCCCCCTGATCCTGCCTCTGCATCGTCCGTTTCTCCCCTCTCAAACCCGCACACCACTGATCATTGTAACACTCGGACGATCGAGAGCGGCAACTATTTACTAGCTTCAAATGCAATCGGCGGACGCGGCCCCTTCTCCGTGATTGCGTCAAAGATCGGATCCATTCGCTTTCGGACGTCCATCGCCTGGGGATCCTCTTTCGACACGCGTTCTTCTTCGGGCAGCGAGCGGGCGTCAATCACCGGGCCGTTCTTGCGAAAGACCCGCCACGAGCCATCGAACAGATTCTCTTTTCCAGCGAGCCCATGATGCACCCACTCGCGTGGAGTGCCAGGTTGCCCGTGGATCTGCTTCACGATGCTGCGACCATCGATCGGAACCGATTCCAGCATGACGGTCTGAGACAGCTCGCAGAACGTGGGGAACAGATCGGTCACATCTACCAGATCGCGGCACACCGTTCCGGCAGCGACCTGCTTCGGTCCCCAGACAATCAGCGGCACATGGGAACCGGCGTCGGTCAGAGTTGCCTTGCCTCCGTTCACGTTGCCCGCCTCAGTGTGCCGTGTGTGCGGTCGCTGCCCCTTCTCGCCGGCCTTCGGGTTCTTGAAGTCGACTTCGTGCGTTCCGTTGTCGCCCATGAAGATCACGTAAGTGTTGTCGCGAATCCCCATCGCTTCGACTTCATCGAGCAGTTGTCCAGCCAGTTTGTCCATGTAGTTGATCATCGAGCCGAGCTTGGCTGGGCGCCCTGCTGCCCGGTCATCGGGAGTTTCAATGATTGGATCGTGTGGCAGCAGTTCGTTGTGGACAATCAGGAACGGCTTGCCGGCATCGTTCGCTTCGTGCATCTGTTCGATGACGTACTCGACAAGCACATCTGGACCGAACCGGTCGGCGATATCATCGCGGACTTTCCCATCTTCGTTGAAGGTCGGCCTCCAATGACGCAGCGTCTTCTTTCCCTGAAGCCAGATCTGCCAGATGCACCAGGAATCGAACCCCGCATCCCGAATGTGCCCCGGCCAGACTTCCAGCGTCGCCAGCTGCCATTTCCCGGTCACGCTGGTGGAGTAGCCGTTGTCCCGCAGCAGTTGGGCGAAGGTCGGCATCTTCTGAAAGTTGACTTGTCGGTCCGTCCCTTTGTGCACGGGCAGAACGTTGTAGTGCTGGTGCCGCGTCGTATAGAGCCCCGTGTGCAGGCTGACGCGGGACGGTGTGCAGACCGGGCTGGTGTAGGCTCGTTCAAACCGAACGCCCTGTTCCGCCATCGCATCGAGCCGCGGCGTTTCGAAGTCGAGACCTCCATAGCAGTTGAGGGCCTCGTACCCGATATCATCCGCGAAGATCAGCAGAATGTTCGGCTGCCGGGCGAACGACACCGAACTGGTGAACAGCAGACAGAGAAGAAAAGCGAAACTACGCGAAAAGCCGGGCATGAGGAGATCACCTTGGAAAGAGCTGTTGGGCATTGCCCGATACCATACCCCGCGTGTCTCTTTTCGTCGAATGGATTGATCTCCCGCTTCCCGTTCCGAACCTGTGCAGGTCGCCGGCGGGATGTCCGAGTTTGCCGATAATCGCGATGTTCGCCGCCCCCAGATTCCTGGGAAGAAAGTTAGGGCAGATGCAAACAGATTCTCCATTCGGGTCGGAAAACCTTCAAATTTACTTGCTGCCCCCTTCATCGAAGACTAACATATCAGCAGCACTCGATAGATGCCCCCCCACGATCATCACCGACGATGATCAAAGTCTCGCCTGTTGACTCCTCCCGATTTGGTGGCAACCTCATGATGGTTCCCATGCGAACTGTTTTGCGTGCTGGCTTCATTGCTTTAAGCCTCGGGCTCGCCGTCTCGACCTCCACTGCAGCAGACTCGTCCGAATCCCGTTCGATCAGCTTCGTCAACGATGTCGTGCCGATCTTCACCAAAGCAGGCTGCAACGCCGGGCCATGCCACGCCAAAGCGGGTGGCGGCCCCAACGGATTTCAGCTTTCCCTGCTCGGTTTCGAACCCGACGAGGACTACGAGAGTCTGGTGATCGAGGGGAACGGACGCCGCATCTTCCCGGCTGCTCCGGAGCACAGTCTGCTGTTGAGGAAAGCGAGCGGCCAGGTCTCCCACGGGGGCGGCGTGCGACTCGAATCCTCTTCGCAGGAATACGCAGAGCTCGTTCAGTGGATTGAACAGGGCATGCCGTTTCAAAACGCGGAGGATGCCGAGCTCGTCAATCTGACCGTTGAACCCGAGCGGGGTATCGTCCAGCCAGGAGAATCGGTCCAACTCAAAGCCATCGCCCACTACAGCGACAAGTCCACTCGAGATGTCTCACGGCTGGCTCTGTTCGAATCGAACTCGGAAGCCATGCTGCACGTCGATGAACGCGGCCTGGCCGAAGCGAAGACACTTCCGGGCCGTGCAGCGGTGATGGTTCGATTCCAGGGCAAGACCGCCGTCTATTCCGCTGCGATCCCGCTGGGAGCGGAGACCGGCGAGTTTCCTCCGGCTCGCAACTTTGTCGACGAGCTTGTCTTCGGCAACCTGCGTGAGCTCGGAATCCCGACTTCTGAAGTTTGCGATGACGGGACATTTCTTCGCCGTGTGACGCTCGATATCGCCGGCCGCCTTCCGTCTGAAGAAGAGACCACGGCTTTTCTCGCCGACTCCAGCGAGTCGCGTCGGGATCAGGCGATCGAACGACTGCTCAAGAGCCCCGGCTACGCCGACTACTTTGCGAACAAATGGACGACCCTGCTGAAGAATCGTCGCGATGACGCCAGCGATATTACGTCCAACTTCGCCTTCCACGCCTGGATTCGCGACAGCCTGCTGGCAAACGTCCCGTACGACCAACTCGTAAGGCAGCTTCTTGCCGCGACCGGAACGGTTGTCGAGAACCCGCCCGTCGCCTGGTACAAACGGGTCAAAGATCCGAAAGAGCAACTGGAAGATGTGGCTCAGCTGTTCCTCGGTGTGAGGCTGCAATGTGCTCAGTGTCACCATCATCCGTTCGAACGCTGGGAGCAGGACGACTATTACAGCCTCGCCGCCTTCTTCAGTCAGGTCGGACGCAAGCCGACTGGCATCCGGGGCGAGGATTTGATCTTCCACGAGCGTGGACTGGCCACGGCAAAGAACGTCAAAACAGGCGTCGATCTTCGTCCGGCCGCCCTCGGCGATAATGTCGGTGAGATCACGCCCGATCAGGATCCCCGGCTCTATCTGGCCGACTGGATGGCCGATCCGCAGAATCCGTTCTTCGCCAAGGCGGTCGTCAACCGCTACTGGAAGCACTTCTTCACGCGGGGCCTGATCGAGCCTGAAGATGATATCCGCGACACGAATCCACCGACGAATCCCGAACTGCTGGCGGCTCTGGAACAGCATTTCATTGAGAGTGGGTACGATCTGAAAGAACTGGTGCGGGTCATCGTGCAGTCCAATGCATATCAACTCAGCTCGCAGCCGAATGAAGACAACCTGGTTGATCGTCAGAACTATTCCCGGTTCTATCCACGGCGCATGCAGGCCGAAGTCCTGCTCGATTCCATCGATGATCTCACCGGCAGCCGGACTGTTTTTGCGAACCTTCCGACTTCAACCCGAGCGATCGCTCTGCCAGACAACAGCTATAACCGGTCGTCTGAGTTCCTGCGGGTCTTCGGGCGTCCGGAGAACACGAGCGTTTGCGAATGCGAACGCGTCCAGACTTCGACGCTGGCGCAGTTGCTGCATTTGATCAATTCCAGCGAGATCAAGAATAAACTTGCGGACGGAAGTGGAACCGCTGCTCAACTGGCATCGTCTGAAGACTCCGAGGAAGCTCGTGTGCATCGCCTGTATCTGCTGGCGTTCTCGCGGAAGCCAACTACGGATGAACTCGAAACCGCGATGGCGTTTCTACGGGAACCGGTTCTGAATGAGAAAGGGGAACCGCTGACACCTCAGCAGGCCGCCCCGCAAAAATATCGCGATCTGATCTGGGCGCTCATGAACTCCAAAGAGTTTCTGTTCAATCACTGATCGCCGTTCTCTGCCTTTGCTGGAGTGGACCAACCGATGGAACACAGGACGTTACGAGCTTTCACGATTCTGACACTACTGGCGCTGTGGGCGTCAGTGGCTCCAACCGCGCATGCACAATCGGTTGGGCTTCCGACGCCACGACTGTTGACGGTCACGCCCATGGGAGCCCAGGCCGGGACGACCGTCGATGTCGTTGTCTCAGGAGATTATCTGGAAGGTCTGGAGTCGCTGCATTTTTCGAGTGACTCAATCACCGGAAAGCCAAAGGTGAACGCCGATGGAACGCCCGTTCCCAATCAGTTCACCGTAACGGTCGCCGCCGATTGCCCCCCGGGAAACTATGATGCTCGTGTCACCACCCGTCTCGGCCTCTCGAGTGCTCGCACGTTCCAGATCGGATCGTTGCCGGAAATCTCTCAGGCTGGCAAGAACATTACAGTTGAGGCCGCACAGAAGGTCACACTCGACTCGATTTGCAATGGTGCGCTCACGGCGCGGCAGGTCGATCACTACGCCTTCGAGGCCCAACAGGGAGATCGCGTTGTTGTTGACTGTGCGGCGAAGGGCATCGACTCCAAGTTGACGCCGGTGGTCATCATTGCCGATGCGGACGGACAGGATCTCGTCGTCGAACGCCGCGGCGGTCTGCTCGACTTCCAGGTTCCGGAGAACGGAACCTATCTGGTCAAAATTCACGACCTCACCTTCAACGGAGGCCCGTACTACTTTTACCGGATGGCACTGCATAAAGCGAAAGAGGGAGAGAAGGTCGTAAGGCTCCCTGCCACTCGCGCAGTCGATGCTTTCTCCTGGCCACCAGCTGATTACTCCGAAGCAAGCGTCATCCCTGAGATTGAATCGAAAGACAATCCTCGGCAGATCATGCCGGTCTCGCTCCCCTGCACCATTTCGGGCCGATTCTATCCGGCAGCCGATGTCGATGTCTTCCAGTTTGAAGCGAAGAAAGGCGAAAAGTGGTGGATTGAGATCGCCTCTTCACGGCTGGGTTTGTCGACCGATCCTTCGATCGTCGTTCAGAAAGTCGAAGGCGCCGGAGCTGAAGAAAAGCTGACGGACGTTCTCCAGCTGACAGACATCCCAAGCCCAATCAAGGTTTCCAGCAACGGTTATGCCTTCGACGGTCCGTGCTACAACTCCGGCTCCGCCGATGCGCTCGGAAAACTCGAGATTCCAGAGGATGGAACGTATCGCGTGCAGGTGACCGACTTGTTCGGTGGGACGCGAAACGATCCGCAGAATGAGTACCGGCTTTCCATCCGCAAGGCAACCCCTGATTTCGCTGTCGTTGCCTGGGCGACGCACATGCAGCTTCGGAACGGCGATCGCAACGCCCTGTCAAAACCGATCTCTCTGCGTCGCGGAGCCAGCATGCCGCTGGATGTGGTTGTCTTCCGGAGAGATGGTTTCGACGGCGAGATCGAATTCTCATTCGACAATCTCCCCGAAGGCGTCACCGCGACGGGACTCAAGATTCCGGCCGGTAAATCGAATGGAACTGTTATCTTCACGGCGACGGATGACGCTCCACGCGGCTTTTCACGTGCCACGTTGACGGCGCTCTCAACCTTGAATGGTGAGACGATCACACGGCCCGTCGAACTTGCGTCGATGGCCTGGCCAGTTCCCGATCACTGGCGGGAGAACCCTGCTCCGCGACTTCTGACCGATGCGCCCGTGTCGGTCAGTGAGTCTGAGGCGGCCCCTGTTTCGATCGCAGCCGTGGAGGACCGTGTCTACGAAGCCAAAGCGGGTGAGAAGATTTCGATTCCGCTGAAGCTCGTTCGTCGTTGCGAATTCTCTGGAAAGAACCTGGCGTTCAAAACCTTTGGAGCCGGCTTTGAGCGGACTCCCTCGTTCGACGTGTCTCTCGATGCCGATACGGCAGAAGCGGTGATTGACCTCGCGGCTCTGAAGACAAAGCCCGGCGATTATCAGATTGCCTTCTATGGCGGCGCGGTGGCCAAGTACAGCTACTGCTCGGAGATGAAGGCCAGTATCGAAGCGGAACTGGAAGAAGCGAAGAAGGGGCTGGCCGATCTGCAGGCTCAGGAACAGGCTGCGAACGAACAGCTGAAGACAGCCGCGGAGGACGCCCGCCCCGAGATCGAGAAGTCGCTCGCTGCCCTGAAGGCTTCTCGAACGGCCAGTGAAGCCGAGATTAAGGCCATTGAAAAACGTCTGCAGGATGCCACACGGAAAGCCGCTCCCAAGGATATCGTCGATATTGTTGTGACTCCGCCGATCAAGGTTCGTGTTACCGCTGCTGAGGAGGTCGTCAGCAAATGAGTCAATTCTTTGGTAGTGTCTCTCGTTATTGCGCCGGGCCAGAGGCTCGTCGCGACTTTCTGCGGCTCGGCCTGGCCGGGTTCACCTCGCTGAGCTTTCCGGGGTTGCTCCGGTTGAGAGCCGAGGGAACTCCCACCCCCGAGCGGAAGAAGAACGCGGTCATCATGGTCTGGAAGCCGGGCGGATGTTCTCATATCGACACCTACGATCCGAAGCCCGATGCTCCGAGCGAATACCGTGGTCCCTTCGCCACAATCGAAACCAAAGTCCCGGGACTTCGGTTCTCCGAACTGCTGCCGCGTCAGGCTGCCATCGCCGACAAGTTCACCGTCCTCCGCTCGATGCGGCAGTCGGCAGGCGGACATCCGGCGGGATCGATGCAGTTGCTGTCGGGAGATCCGGATACCCGCGATAAGAACAAGCCGCGTCTTCCCGACTGGATGTCAGTTGCGAACTACGTAAGAGCTGGAGCCGGTTCACGGGATAATCCGTTGCCCAGGTATGTCGGTGTGAATCCCCCGACTAACTACACCGGCTCGGCTTATCTGGGAGATGCATACGCTCCGTTCGTCGTCAGCGGTGATCCGAACAAGCCGGAATTCACCGTCCCGAACATCGGACTTTCCGATCAGTCACAGGTCCGCCACCTTCAACGGCGTCAGACGCTTCGTCAGAATCTCGATACGATGGAGCGGGCCTTCGACCGAGCTGGTGAGCTGGCTGCCCTCGATGAATTCGAGTCGCAAGCCATGACGTTGCTCACAAATCCGAAGACAAAGGAAGCCTTCGACCTGAGTCAGGAAGATCCGGCGACCCGCGACCGCTACGGACGCAATACTTGGGGCCAGCAGCTGCTCCTGGCAAGGCGGCTGGTCGAAGCTGGTGTCGATGTTCTGACATCGAGTCTGCACGGCCCACTCTGCGGACGTGTCAGCAACTGGGACGACCATGCGGTGAATCATCATGTTTTCGATGCCCTTCGGTTCCGAGCCGATGCCTACGATCAGGCCGTCACGGCTCTGATTGAAGACATCTACGAGCGTGGACTCGATGAACGCGTGCTCGTTGTTGTGACCGGAGAGTTCGGCCGCACGCCAAAGATCAATTATCAGCCGAGCACGGGAGCCGGTAACGCCAGTGCCCCCGCCGGGACCAAGCAGCCGGGCCGCGATCACTGGCCACGAGCTTTCTCCAATCTCTGGGCCGGCGGCGGCATTGAAACCGGTCGTTTCATCGGTGCCACCGATGCGAAGGGCGAAGATTCGATCGAGCGCGTCTGTGGACCCGGAGATTTTCTGGCAACGATCTACCATCATCTGGGAATCGATTACAAGAACACATTCATTGAAGACTTCAACGGCCGCCCAACGCCAATTGTCGACCACGGCGAGGCGATCCCGGAACTCATCGGCTGAG
Organism: Planctomycetaceae bacterium; assembly: GCA_017795105.1. Taxonomy (GTDB): domain Bacteria; phylum Planctomycetota; class Planctomycetia; order Planctomycetales; family Planctomycetaceae; genus Rubinisphaera. The sequence continues at coordinate 59,433 of CP051247.1, read as the reverse complement.
CGGCTCAGGAACTCTCTTCTCGGCAGGGCTCGGCGTCCACAGAGATGCCGAGCCCTGTTGTTGATCAGGAGGATCTTCTTGACTGTCGCGTCAAAATATGCTGATCTGTATTGTTCGGCCCTGCGTAAGAATCCAGGTTGCCTGCCCGCTGGGTGCCTCTTGTCGGCCCAGGCGAGATCGCCACACCCTCACCCCTCACCATGAGTTCCGTAAATGTTGACCAGAAACCAAACTCGTGGATCTCTTGCCGCTGCACTCTTATCGCTGCTGGCGACGCTTTTGGTTCCTCATTCGGCAAGTGCGGAAGACGAGGATCGGATCGACTTCAATCAGGAGATCATCCCGATCCTTTCAGACAAATGCTTTGCCTGCCACGGACAGGACGAGGAGCAGCGTGCTGCTGACCTGCGACTCGACAACGCAGCCGACGCCACGGCCGATCGCGATGGATCTCCCGCCATCGTTCCCGGTAAGCCTGATACCAGTCTCGTCTGGGAGCGGATCAGTACGGATGATCCAGATCTGAAAATGCCTCCCGAGGATTCTCACAAGACACTGACGGCTGCCGAGAAAGAGACGATTCGGTTATGGATTCAACAGGGAGCCGAGTACCGCGAGCACTGGGCGTACGTGGCTCCGGAGAAGGCCGAGATTCCGGCTTCAGAGTTTGACCATCCAATCGATGCATTTCTGGATCACAGTCGCCGCGAACGCGATCTGCCACACAACGAACGGGCTGACCGTCGGACGCTGATTCGTCGCGTTACGCTCGACCTCACCGGTCTTCCCCCCACCCTGGAGGAAGTCCGAGCCTTCGTCGCCGACGACCGCCCCGATGCCTATGAACGCCTTGTCGATCGCCTGCTCGATCGTCCAACCTACGGGGAAAACATGGCGCGAAGCTGGCTCGATCTGGCCCGCTATGCCGACACTCACGGACTGCATCTCGACAACATTCGCTCGATGTGGCCGTATCGCGACTGGGTCGTCCAGGCGTTCAACGACAATCTTCCCTTTGACGAATTCACGCGCTGGCAACTGGCAGGCGATCTGCTTCCTGCGCCGACGCGCGAGCAGCAGATTGCTTCCGGCTTCAATCGTTGCAACGTCTCGACCAGCGAGGGGGGAAGCATTAACGAAGAATGGATCTATCGTTATGCCGTCGACCGAACCTCGACAATGGCCGAAGTCTGGATGGGCATGACGGCTGGCTGTGCCGTCTGTCACGACCATAAGTTCGATCCCCTTTCGACTCACGAGTACTACTCGCTCTATGCGTTCTTCCACAGCGCAGCCGATCCGGCCATGGACGGCAACAAGCAAGATACGCCGCCTGTGCTCAAGCTCTATTCCGAGGAAGAGAAAGAACAGATCGTGGCTCTTCGGAAGGATCTGGAAGCCGTTGAACAACAGGTCAAAGAGGCAGTCGCCAGCTTCGACTACACCGACCCGGGGACGCTCGATCCCGCCCCCGAACCCGAAGAAACCGAGACCGTCTGGTTCGAAGATGGTTTTCCGGCTGGGGCAAACGTCCAGTCGTCCGGAGCCCCACTCAAATTGATTACCTCCGGCGAGGGACCGATTCTCAGTGGGGACATGGCTCTCCAGCGGACAGCCGGGGGCCTGGAACAGGATTACTTCAGCAGCGGTGCCGTATTCAGCGTTCCATCCGGCGGAACAATCTTCGCTCACTGTTATCTCGATCCGGAGAATCTGCCCGAAGCGATCATGGTCCAGTTCCATACCGACGGCTGGAAACACCGCGCCGTGTGGGGAGCCGAGGAGAAGATTCCATTCGGCAAGTCGGACTCGACCGAGAAAGTGCTCATGGGCGAACTTCCAGAAGCTGGCCAATGGGTTCGGCTCGAAGTACCAGCCGCAAAGATGGGCCTTAAGCCCGGGCAGAAGGTGACCGGCTATGCCTTCACCCAGTTTGCCGGCACGGTGACGTGGGATCGGATGGGAGTGGTTTCCCGAGTCGATCGGGCCAACGACGCCTCCTGGTCTTTCGCTGCGTGGAAAAAGAAGAATCAGGGTAAACGCAATAACGACTTGCCAGAGGGACTGCGTCAACTCGTCCGCGGTAAGCAGCCGGACCAATGGTCGGAAGAGGAAGCCAATCAGATCTTTGAGTTCTGGATTGAGAACTTCTACGCCGGGACAGGAGAAGAGCTGGCGGCGCTGAAGTCTCGAAAGACGAAGTTGAAGAACCAGATCGAAAAGGCGGAAAGTAACGTCCCCGTGACCCTCGTCATGGCAGATCTCAAGAAGCCGCGTGAAAGCTTCGTCATGCTTCGAGGCGCCTACGACAAACCGGGCGATAAAGTCTCGAGAAACGTCCCTGCCTTTCTTCCCCCATTGCCTGAAACGGAGGACGGTGATTACGACCGGCTCGATCTGGCGAACTGGCTTGTTAGCGGGTCTCACCCGTTAACGGCTCGGGTAACCATCAACCGGTTCTGGCAACAGTTCTTCGGGGCCGGAATCGTCAAAACGAGCGGAGACTTCGGCCTTCAGGGCGAACCGCCGGTTCATCCGGAGCTGCTCGACTGGCTCGCCGTCGAATTCGTGGAGCACGGCTGGGATATGAAACGGCTCGTTAGACTCATCGTTACCAGCGAAGCCTACCGCCAGGATTCGACGGTCACTCCATCGGTTCTGGAGCGTGATCCCGAGAATCGCTATCTGGCTCGCGGCCCACGTTTGCGACTCTCTGCGGAAGTGCTGCGGGATCAGGCCTTGTTTCACAGTGGTCTGCTCGTCAACAAGATGGGAGGCGAAGGTGTCTTCCCCTATCAGCCGCCCAACATTTGGGAACCGGTCGCCTTCGGCGGCAGCAACACCCGCTTCTACACACAAAGCACGGGAGACGATCTTTACCGCCGCAGCCTTTACACGTTCCTGAAACGAACCGCCCCTCCCCCGTTCATGTCGACTTTCGATGCGCCGAGCCGGGAGCAGAGCTGTACACGCCGAGAACGGACGAATACTCCCTTACAGGCGCTGCAGTTGATGAATGATGTCCAGTATTTCGAGGCGGCTCGAGCCTTTGCCGAACGGATGCTGAAGGAAGGTGGAGCGACCCCGGAATCCCGGCTCACCTGGGGCTGGGAAACGACCACGGCTCGACCCCCGACAAAGAAGGAGCTGGCCCTGGTGACCGAGCTTCTGGATGACTATCTCAATCGCTACCAGAACGATGAAACAGCTGCGAAAGAAGTCATTACCTTCGGCGAGAGCAAGCCGGATGAAAAATTGAATGCCGCGGAACTGGCTGCCTACACGCTCGTTGGTAACCTGCTTTTGAATCTCGATGAAACGATCAACAAGAACTGAATAGGTTCGCCATGCAACCTGCCCACGACTACTTCAAGCTGGCTCAGCGACGCCAGTTCTTTGCTTCCAGCGGACTGAGCCTCGGCGGCCTCGCCTATGCGATGCTTTCCGGGCAGACAGCAACCGCATCGCCGTCCTCGGCAACGCAGGTCCATCCGCCTCTCCCGGGGCTGCCGCATTTTGCCCCGAAAGCGAAACGGCTGATCTATCTGCATATGAACGGCGCACCGTCTCAGCTGGATCTGTTTGACTACAAACCGGGGTTACAGGAACACTACGACAAAGATCTGCCTGACTCTGTTCGCAACGGCCAGCGCATTACCACCATGACGTCCGGTCAGGCCAGGTTTCCGGTCGCTCCTTCGAAGTTTGAGTTCAAACCGCGGGGTAAGAGCGGCATCCTGATGAGTGAACTCGTGCCTCATATGCACGAGATCGCCGATGAAATTACGATGATCAAATCGGTCCACACCGAAGCGATTAATCACGATCCGGCCTGCACGTTTGTGATGACTGGGAGCGAAATTCCCGGTAAACCAAGTCTGGGTTCATGGCTGAGTTATGGTCTGGGCAGCGAAAGTAACGACCTGCCCGCGTTCGTCGTGTTCACGCCAACGTTCCCGGCGGGCAGCCAGGCACAGGCGCTGTTCACGCGGATGTGGAGCAGCGGCTTTCTGCCGACTTCCCATAACGGCGTCGCCCTTCGCGGCTCTGGGGATCCTGTGCTTTTCATTCGGAATCCCCCCGGTGTCACCAAAGACGATCGCCGGAAGATGCTCGACGCGCTCGGCCAGCTCAATGAAGGGACCCACGCCCGGTTGGGGGATCCCGAAACCCAGACGCGAATCGCCCAGTACGAGATGGCATTCCGTATGCAGACCAGTGTCCCGGAGTTGACCGATCTGGAAAGCGAGTCGAAAGAGACGCTCGAGATGTATGGTCCCAACGTCGGCAAGATGGGAACGTATGCTTCAAGTGCGATTCTGGCGCGGCGATTGATTGAACGCGGCGTGCGTGTTGTGCAGATTCTGCATCGCGGCTGGGATCAGCACAACAACCTGCCCCGCTTAATTAGCAATCAATGCGAAGATGTTGACCAGCCGACCGCTGCTCTCATCAAGGATCTCAAGCAGCGCGGGCTGCTCGAAGATACGCTGGTCGTTTTCGGCGGTGAGTTCGGACGCACGGTCTACTCACAGGGAACGCTGACCAAAGAAAATTACGGCCGGGATCACCATCCGCGAAACTTCTGCATGTGGATGGCCGGGGGCGGTGTGCGAAAGGGACTCACCTACGGAGAGACGGACGATTTCAGCTACAACATCGTCGAGAATCCGGTGCACCTCAACGACCTCAATGCAACGATTCTGCACTGTATGGGGATCGACGATCGCCGCCTGAGTTTCCGCTTTCAGGGACTCGATCAACGGCTCACCGGCGTAGAGACTCCCAAAGTCATCCACGATATTCTCGCCTGATCTCGCTGCAGACCGGCCATTGAGGAGTTCACTCGGAATCGCCCGGCTTTCGCAGACGTCGGCTGCGGTAATGGATGCCGAGGAAGATGGCGACTGCCAGTGCCACCACAAGAATCAGGAACTCAGGAGCGTCAATCATCGTTCCTCCTCCGGTCGACTACGGTCAACGTTGATCGTCGTTTCTTTCATCGTAGCCGCAATTCGCGAGGCGCTCCAGAGGAATCCGTGAGAACGCGAGCCCCGGTCGAACTGGTGCGGCTCCAGAAAGAAAAACGAAGTGGGGGGCCGGCTTCAGGAGCCGGAATGAAAACCGGACGATCCCCACTGCGCCGAGTGTGTACCGGAGGGAGGAGGGCCATTGAATCCGCTCCGGCTACCTGACAACCGGCCGTGCGTGGTTAGAGGAACGGCCGGATGCCTGTGGGGGAACCTAAGCAAGCGTCGTGCCGGAACTGAAATCGCACGTTTACGTGGCTTTACTCGCAGAATCTTAGGATTTCAATTCACACCGAGGCGATCGACTCGCCGCCGGTGGCGAAATCTTCGCCTTTCTGCCTCTCAGCCGCGATGGCCCTACCGGTCGGATCGCAAATGCTTGTCGAGGAACCGGAACGTCCCTTCGGCATTGATTGCATGGGGGCCGACAAACCATTCGATCTCGGTCCGGTCGCCAATTCCCAGTCTGGCTTGGTAACGATGGCGGACTTTCGCGTACTCGAAGGCGACCCATTCGTCGTCTCCCACCCCATCGAAGTGGCCCCGCTCCACCATGAATGGACGGGGGCAAATCAGCGCCGCCATCTCGGCGTAATTGAACGTGCTGCCAAGGTCGAACTCCCAGATCTCGTACTCTCCTGTCCAGACATAGCTGAACTTGTGCCGCGTGCTGGCGTTCTTGAGCACCCATTCGTTGAAGTCGCCGGAGCAGATGGAAAGACAGTAGTCGGTAACGAGTGCCGGAATCCGCATCGCCGACTTTCCGCCGTAACTGAGTCCGTAGAAGGCGATGCGATCCGCGGCAACGTTCGGCTGCGTCTTCAACCAGTTGAGGATCTGCTGATGCTGCGGGACGATGGTTGAAAAGAGAGTTTTCCCGATCGCATTCGATTTTCGCTGCAGCGTGCGAAACCGATCCTTGAAGATGTACGGGTTCTGAGGACAGAAAACGATGTAGCCCTGCTTGCACAGTTCGGAAGCAAAGTCCTTGTAAGCTCTGTGCCCCATTCCAAACTGATCGGTTGGCCGCCCTTCCAGTCCATGCTGGCAGACAACAACAGGACGTCGCTCCTCAGGCGCCAGATCCTTCGGCAGGAGTAGAACTCCATAAGCGAAGACATCGGGAAAGACGTCCAGCATCACCTCGTAGCCGGTCCATTCCGGCTCATCCCAGTTCTTGCGAGTCCTGGCATTGAACGGCTGCAGCTCGTGATCGAAGTGACCAATGACCTCGTGGCGAAAGATCTCTCGATACTCTTCAACTCTCGTAATGTGCTCTTCCAGCGAATTCGTGTCGAGTCCTTTCATGAACTCCTTGCGGACGAAGTGGCTTTCCGGAATCAACTGCTGAGTGTATTCGAGCATCTCAGACAGTTGCCGGTCCTGGCGGTCGTCTTGTGAGTCGGCATCAATTGCCCGGAGGATCTTGAGCGACACGTTCTCCGAATGGAGCTCAATGTCGGGCAGCAACAGATCAAGGCTGCTGCCAAACGTCTGCTTTTCCGATTCGGTCGGCCGAAGTGTGATATGATCGCGACGGACAGCCCGGTCGAGCTCTCCTTTGATCTCCGCAGCGGACGGAGTTGAGATCTCTCCGGGAGCTCCTCCTTCCGTTGGCAGAACGATTTCAGGAGCCGTTACGTTCTCAATGATGCACCGCCGCGGCCAGATCATTGTCGCCAGCTCCGCATCGCCGAACTGTTCAAGGCGGCCGAATACATTCCGGGAGAGCGGCTCTTTCCAAATCTCGTCTCGTGGTCCGAAGTAGCCGCTTACCAACACGTGATCGATCCGGAGGTCGAGTGCACCGGCGTAGAGTGCCAGCATTCCCCCTTCTCCATAGCCGACCAGGCCGATGTCAGTCCCATCGTCGGACTGCTTCGCGAACCAGTCGACGCAGGCGAGAATCTTCTGTAACTCATAGCCGATGATGTGCCGACCGAGATCGAAGGCGGCTCGATAAACGAATTCCCGATTCGTTACCTTCGCCCGCTTTGGATGCCCGGGAGCGCCTCGCGCTTCTACTTCGCGGCTGATCAAGGTCGGAACAATCACCCGACAACCACTCGTGGCCAGTCGCAACGCGACCTGCGACTGCGAATCAAGCCCTGGCTCGAGGCCGCAGAGTTGCTCTGGAGTCTGATCAGCATCCGGCACGACCACGACACTGGCTGTTGCTTCCCGATCCGTTGGTTGAAGCAAAAGTCCCTCGCCGTGGATTCCGGGAAGGACCGGCCACCTTACGGCGTGAATCTCGAACGATTCGCCCCGGGCGAGTAACGACGATCGCGACGTGGTAGCGAGCAAACTGGGCGATTCGAATGACTCGCGATCCTCTCTCACTCCAAGAATGTAGGCGAGACGTTCCCGGTTCTGAGCGATCGATTCGTTAAACGCCTCCGCAGAAGAGAAGTCGTAGTTCCACAGCTGATCGCGACGGGACGACGCCTGCTCGATCTCTCGCAGGAGAAAGCGATCGATGCCATCGATCATGTCCGAGGCTGGATCGCCGGTCGTAGTCAACGGCTGTGTTCCCGGCAATGTGTCGCCACCGGCTGAAGCGAGATCTGGGATCGCAATACCGAGGAGTATCAGGACAAACAGGAACACGCGAATGCACATAAACTCTTTCTCCAACCACGAAGCCAGGCGGACACAGACCTCAGTATGAAGGGAAGCACGTTTCCCTGCCACTGACCTCCCAGATTCACACGGCGATTGGCAATGCCGTGGCGGAGATGTTCCTGCTCTTCTACGGCGGCTCTCGACGATGGAGAGAATGCCCCCTGATCGGGCCCCGATGCCTGTTCCTGAGTCACTACGTTTGAGGCCGCACTGATGCGACTGGGGGCTGAGCTAAACTTTCGCCCCTGATCTCCCGCCTCTCGGGTCAAAATGCAAGTTTTACACACTCCGGCGCGAAAGGTGCTTTGTTCTACAGACGATGGAGCGCTTTCCCATCACCAGAGAGTTCGACACGTTTTTCAACGATTCATTCGGATTATTCTCAGCTCCAGGAGTCTCTCGATGTTGCTCTCACGGCAGCGACGCACTGCTTTTACTCTCATTGAACTACTCGTTGTGATCGCGATCATCGCGATACTGGTTGCACTGCTGCTGCCAGCTGTCCAGCAGGCTCGTGAGGCGGCTCGCCGAAGCTCCTGCAAGAACAAGATGAAGCAAATCGGCCTGGCTCTGCACAACTACCACGACACTTTCAGCGTGTTTCCCCCGGGGCAGATCGGGGCTGGCGATTGTGATTCTTCAGGGACCGCTCCCGATGTCGCCATGAACCTTAACGGCCTGGTAATGCTGCTGCCGGGACTTGAACACGCGAACCTGTATGATCAACTCGACTTCAATCGCGCCTTCCATACCAAGGTTCAAAGCGGGATCCCTCTTGCCAGTGGGGAAGCGACAACCAATGCAGCGATAATCGATCGCGACCTGGACATCTTCACCTGCCCGTCCGATCCCGGTCCGCTAAGCCAGACGATCTCGAGTTACTATGATCCTCCCAACCAGGGCAAGAAACACCGTACGAACTACGACTTCAGCACCTATCGCAGCTCCTACCAGAATTGCAACTACTGGACCTCCCGTTCTCATACATTGAGAGCGATGTTCGAAGATGGCAGCCGGTGTCGAATTCGGGATGTGACCGATGGCACGACCAACACGGCCATGGTGCTGGAAACACGGCAGGCCTGTTGTGGTAACGGACAGAATGCGAACTGGGGGGCCCGCGGCTGGGTCCAGGTTGGACTGAGCCTGGCGTCGGCACCGCCAAACAGCACCGTACGATCGGGGACCGATCACAAACCGAACCTGGGAGACTGGGCCTGGACAGGAAGCTACCACGATGGCGGAATCCAGATGGTCCTCGCCGATGGGAGCGTACGATTCCTCAGCGAAAACGTCGCGAGCAGCATTCGCACTTATCTCGAACGAATCTCCGACGGCACGGTGATCGGCGAGTTCTAGATGCGTGTTGCCTTCACGATTCTTAAGTCAACTTCCGTGGTGTGATCGCACAATTGAGGAGAGTCAACAATGATGTCAGCGCCCCTTCGGCGTCTTTCTATCCTGTCGATCGTTCTGTTACTGGGTTGCGGACAGAGTCGTTCCGAGCCCGAGTTCATGGCTGATCTCGTCAGCGTTACCGGCAAAGTCACCGTGAACGGGGTGCCCCTGCCGGGAGCTCTGATCACGTTCTCTCCGGCGGCTCTGGATCAGCCTGGAGAAACCGCGACGGCCATGACGGATGAAACCGGGCTTTATCAACTCGTGACCACCAGAGCGGGAGGACTCGATGCTCAGGCATCGGGAGCACTTCCGGGAACTTACAAAGTGACGATCAGCCGCCTGACGATGCCCGACGGAGCGGCGGTTCCCCCGGGAACCACCGACGCCGACGCCATGGCGATGGGAGCCAAGGAAGCCTTGCCACCTCAGCTCAGCAATCCTGAGCAGACCCGACAGGTTGTCGAGATCGAAGCGACCCCCGGCTTCACACACGACTTCGAACTGACGATCAAAGATTTTCCGGGACATTCGACCTGAAGTCTTCGGGCGGACGCTACTTTGATGTTTCGTTAAAGAAGATGACGAGATTCCTGGTCTGACGAGCCGCAGCGATGATATCGATGCGGCCGTCGCCGTTGAGATCTCCCACCTTGATGTCCTCTACCGCGACCTCCTCGCCGGAGACTTGCGTCTCACGCCACGTACTTCCGTCCTGGTCCAATGGAGTAAACAGCTTGATGCCGGGGACACCCGGATCATTCATCGCCCGCCAGCCGATAACGATTTGATCCGAGCCGACGCCGAGGAAGTCGGCACAGGCTACAGCGTGACCGTCCTTGAGAGCCTCATCAAGCACCTTCAGCGGTTCCCAGTCAGCGAATCGCTTCTCAGGTCGAGCGTACACCGCAGCGACCGATCCATGCATCGGCTCGATGGTCGCGATGAACCTGCGTCCGTTCGGAAGGCGACCATCGCGAATCTCTCCGGCGAAGTTCTCGGTCAGTCGCTCCGCGTCCCAGCCGTCCTTCTCGCGATCGAAATGCCAGACCCCCTCTTTCCCGGCAACGATGAGTTCTTCTTCCTCGTCAGCGTCCCAATTGACGGGATGGAAGTTGTGGGACAGATGCATGAAGTCGCAGATGACCTTGTACTCCCATTCAGAGTTCGGATCCTCCGGCTTGATATACTCGAGCACGCGCAGCCCCGGACCTTCTCCATCAACGCTTCCTCGTCCTCGTAGCGGTTTGACCGCGAGTCGATACTCGCCTCCGTGAGAACGGATCCAGTGCATGCGATGCGTGCTTGGATCGTTATAGAGTTTGACGGGAGTCCACTCCTGAGTGCGATCCTCCGGCGGAATCAGATAGAAGACTGCTCCGTCTTTCAGGCTTTCACGATAGTTCCACTGGCCGCCGACCGCGATCTCGCACTTTCCGTCTCCATCGATATCGCGAGCGGTGACGCAGACGTTGTCCCGTTCGGTCAGGTTCTTCGCGATAACATGCTTCTGCCAGTCCGGGTTCTCGTACCATTGGACAGTATTCTTGTCGGCGAGAACAATGTCGTCCCGCCCGTCGCCATTGACATCGGCAATTTGGAGCCCGTAGCCGATCTGGATGGTATCGATCTCCACCGTCCGCCATTTGAACTCGGGAATTTCATCGGCGCTGGCCGAGATGAACGTGAATAGCGACATCAGAAGCAGCGGTAGAATGCGGGACATGAGTCAGACCTCGATGCTGGAGAAGCGATGCTCGCGAGAGTGGACGTTCCTATCCTGATAGTGTCGTTGAGGGCGTATTTTCACAAGCGTATCGATATGATGGAGCCTCCCGATTCCCTTACGAGGAGACCACGGCATGTTACGACTCACGTCTTTAGTTTTGCTGTTTGTCGGGCTCTTGCTCAACTCCGCGTCTGCGGGAGACTGGCCGCTGTTCCGGGGGCCTGAGCTCAACGGAGTGGCGAAAGAGAGTTCCGCCCCCGTGAGCTGGTCGGCCGAGGAGAACATTCTGTGGAAGGCCCCCCTTCCGGGAGCGGGGAACGGAAGTCCGATTGTCTCCGCTGGAAAAGTCTTTGCGACGACCGCGGAAGATGTGGAAGGGCGAACACGAAGTCTCCTCTGCTACGACGAACGGAACGGGGATCTTCTCTGGAAGAAATCCGTTGCCATCGATCGAGCGATGCCGACGCATAAAACGAATCCGCATGCTCCGACGACGCCCGCTTCAGATGGGAACCGGGTTGTCGTGTGGCATGGCTCGGCGGGATTGCATTGCTACGACCACGAGGGGAATGAGCAGTGGGCGCACAACCTGGGTGAGTTTCGACACATGTGGGGATTCGGTTCCTCCCCTGTTCTGTACGAAGACCTGGTCATTCTGCACACCGGACCGGGCCAGCAGGTCTTCGTCGCCGCATTCGATCTCGAAACAGGTGAAGAACGCTGGCGGCAGAATGAACCACAAACCGGAACGGGCGAACGGAATGAAGCGGGCGAGTACATGGGATCCTGGAGCACTCCGGTTCTCGCCCGCGAGGGGGACCGGACGACGCTCATCGTGATGCACAGCACACGCGTAGTCGCTTACGATCCTCAAACCGGCAAGCGGGTCTGGACTTGCGAAGGGCTTGGCCATGACCGAGGGGATCTGGCGTATTCGTCACCGGTGATTGTTGATGATCTCTGCTTCGTCACCGGAGGCTTTCGGGGACCATCCATGGCAATACGGCTCGGTGGTTCAGGGGATGTGACAGCGTCTCACCGAGTCTGGCGAAAGGAACGCCAGCCGCAGAGTATCGGCAGTGGCGTCGCGATCGAAGGACATGTCATCCGTCCGAATGCGGGACCGGGAACGGTCGAATGTGTGAATGCCGAAACGGGCGAGATCGCCTGGCAGGATCGAGCAACCGGAACGATGTGGGCGTCGCTGGTTCAGGTCGGAGATTTGATCTACGGGTTGAACCAGGATGGCATCACAACCGTCTTTCAGGCTGATCCCGCCGCGTTCAAGGAAGTCGGCCGAAACAGGCTTCCTGGCTCTTCCAACTCGACCCCGGCGGTGGCCAACGGCCGGCTCTTCATTCGAACGACCGAAGGGCTCTGGTGCATCGGCGAGTAATCCCCGGTCCGGGACACAGTTCGATCCCCAGCTTTCCCTGCTTCCTATCCGAACTATTAATCGGTGATCAGATTGAGCAGATCGCCGATCGTCCGATGTGACTCAAGCGGGTGCCGGAGCGGCTGGTCAGTAATGATCTCATAGTGGTTCTTGCGTCCCACCTTCTCCCGCTTGAGGAACCCCTCGTCTTCGAGGTCCTGTACGATGCGCTGGACGGCTCGTTCAGTAATCCCGACCTGCATGGCGACTTGCCGTAATACCATGTCCGGATTCGCCTTAAGCACAATCATTACATGCGAATGATTGGTCAGGAACGTCCATCGGTTTGAGGGAGATAGCGACGTTGCAGACACATTCTGCGGAGCTGTCTCCGGTTCTTGAGAAGATCCAGCTGTTTTCTTCCGGGGCATAATCAGTTCTTGTGAGTCAAAAAACAGGATCCGTCAGACGGAAAACACAGATCGTCGTAAGTCTTTGCAGACAAGGCGTTAAGACGCTGAATGAAGTATACACGGTGATTTCGCGAAAGAAAGTTCACGAAATCACCGGACCTGAGGGATCAGCATGATTTCTTGAAGAATCGCGCACAGCGAGGCAATCGAACTGAAGAAAACGACACAAAATACACGACACCCTATTGACGACAATGTTGTCGTGTATTACAAGTCGCGTGACGAAGTTCTTCTTTTCTTCAGGAGTCATCGATGAATACGCTGATCCCCGCCTCTCTCCTCGTTTTCCCAGCAACACTCATGCTGTTGCTGATTCTGCCATCCTTCTTTCTCAATCGACATCGCCGTATCGTTCGACAAGTCGTCACACTGCTGACAGGGTTGCAATTCATCGTGAGTGTTGCAGGCCTGGCCGCACTGGCCAGCGGAGTCCTTCCTGCCGTTAAGATGACGCTGGTCTACTACGACGGAATATCGGCTCTGATGTTCACTCTGATCAGTTTCGTCGGTTGGATTGTCTCCCGCTACTCAATTCGGTACCTCGACGGCGAATTGGCTCAGGGGCGGTATTACCGGTGGATGGGAGTCACGATCGGGGCCGTCTCGCTGATGGTGCTCTCCGGCAATCTGCTAGTATTTGTTTGCTTCTGGGTCATGACAAGTCTCGCGCTTCATCAGCTGCTGACGCATTACCACGAACGACCGGCCGCACAGCGAGCTGCCTGGAATAAGTTTACGGTCAGTCGCGTGGGCGATGCAGCTCTGGTCGGAGCAATCGCTGCGTTGTATCAGCAGTTCGGGGCGCTCAACTTCGAGACCTTGCTCGCGGACGCAGGTGCGAACGCCGCCAACCCGGCAACACTCGCACTGGCTGCGTTTCTGCTGGTGCTCGGGGCGGCTACAAAATCTGCTCAGTTTCCGTTTCACAGCTGGTTGCCTCAGACAATGGAAACGCCCACACCAGTGTCCGCCCTCATGCATGCCGGCGTCGTGAACGCGGGTGGATTTCTAATAATTCGAATGAGCCCAATCGTTGCCGAGAGCCCTACGGTCCTTGCGATGCTTGCGGTCATCGGTGGGGTCACGGCCTGCTTCGGTGCAGTCATCATGCTGACTCAATCCAGTGTCAAGAGAGCCCTGGCGTACTCCACGATCGCTCAAATGGGATTCATGATGCTGCAATGTGGTATCGGAGCTTACACGGCAGCCATGCTGCACATCGTTGCTCATTCGCTTTACAAGGCTCATGCCTTCCTTGCCAGCGGCTCCGTACTTCAGGAGAAGTCCGCGATGGAGGGAGCCGTCGATTCGACGTTGCCCGTTAGCTGGCGACACATTCTCGGATCTGCGGGGCTCGTCTTCGCAATGCTGGGATTTGTCTTCTACAGCCTGGGAATCGATCCGCTCCACAAGCCCGGCGGGATGATGCTGGCCGCAATTCTGGGAGTTGCGATGACACAATGGTTTGTCCAGGCCATGCGGACCGGCTCCTACTTCCTGATGGGAAGGACGCTGATGGCAATCGGCGGACTGTTCACGGCTTACGCGGCAGCATACCTCGCCACCGACTTCCTGGTCGCTCCCACCCTGCCTGAAATCGATTTCGGAGGCTGGCAGCTGGCAAACACGATTCTTGTCGTGTCCGGCTTCCTGGCAATGTTCGGGCTTCATCTGAGCCTCGCTCGGTCCGTGAAACCGCAGTGGCTGAACCGTCTGCAGATTCATGCCTCAAATGGCTTCTACTTCGAAGCGATCGTCCGACGCGTCTTCGGTTCACTGCTTACCGCCTAAATCTGTCGCCCTCATTCATCAATCATTCCTAACAGGAACATCGAGCCATGATTACCTCTGCCCCGCTGTCTGAAAATGAACAGTTCTCTCCCGCAGTTCTCCCGGCCGCACCCAGGCACGGGAAGGATGTCAGGGAGTTTGAACAGCTGATTGATCGAGTCGCAGCAGCGATTGGCCCGGTCTGGCCGCTCCAGGATTATGTCGCCGTGAACCCGTTCGCGGGATTGACCGGGCGCTCATTCCTCGAAACGCGGGCTTTTTTACGGAAGTTCTCCGAGATTGATATGCTGATGCCGATCTCGCACTACGCCAAGCTCTACTCGACCGGAGAACTGACGGTGGAGGCCATCGAGAAAGCGGTGGCCGAACAACCTCGTGCGGGGCGGCAACGCGGCTTGAGCACGGGCGAGGTGATCGTGCTTCTCAAGGGAGTCGATTGGGACTCTGCGATGGAGCAGGAGCCAACACTCCGAATGCGAACAGTCGCTGAGCTCGTCAGCCAGTACGGAAAGTTTGACTGGACTGAGTCGATTCGCGACGAGGTCGGAAAGTTTTGTGCCGCTTATTACGACGACGGCCAGGCGATCTGGGGAACCGCGGCAAAGCATCTTCCCGTCTTTCAGGCCTGGCGTCAGACGGCGGTGCATGACCGCACCCTGGAAATTCTTGGCATCACGGGGCTGCGGCAATTCATTTCCGAGCTTCCCCACACTCCAGCCGTGACCATTTTGGGATGCCTTA
Source organism: Planctomycetaceae bacterium (assembly GCA_017795105.1). Lineage (GTDB taxonomy): Bacteria > Planctomycetota > Planctomycetia > Planctomycetales > Planctomycetaceae > Rubinisphaera. Next base: position 44,271 of record CP051247.1, on the reverse strand, counting down.
AGAAGCTCGGTGTTCCCGAACAACGCTGGGAGACGTTTCTGCTCTGTCAGGTCTACTCCATCCCCGGATGGTCTTCCTGGGCGAAGTATCAGACAGAATGGAAAGATAGCGATAATCGCGAAGACCACTTTCTCTCACTGCTCGCCATTCGGCTGGCATACGACACCGCGCTCGCGGAATCCGTCCCGCTCTGTATTCAATGGAACTCGTTCCCAGATCCGGAAGCGAGTGATCGCGATACCCGACTGCGGACTCTGCTGCTCCGTGCCACGGAAATTGCATTTCGCGACCGGCTCCTCGGTCAAATTCAGAAGTCCATTCCTGTTAAAGAATCACGTTCAACGGTCAATGTTCAGATGGCCTTTTGCATCGACGTTCGCTCGGAACGGATGCGACGGGCGTTGGAAACGGTCTCCGAGGGGATCGAGACTATTGGCTTCGCCGGGTTCTTTGGGATGCCAATTGAGTATGTCCCTCTCGGGCACTCCTGCGGGCAATCTCACGTCCCCGTGCTGCTGAAGCCACAGATGCGGATTCAGGAGGGGCTCCATCCTTTGGACCAGGACGAGGAAGACCAGTCTATCCTCACACGAAAGCGAACCCGTTCGTGGCGGAAGTTGTGGAAAGGCCTACAGGGGTCGGCCACCGGTTGCTTCTCCTTTGTCGAGAGCTGCGGCCTCTGGTTTGGCGTGCGACTGGCTAAGCACTCCGCCGGTGGCCTGTCGGGATGGTCTCTGTCGGCTCAGGACGGCGTCGATGGAGACGACCCCGGAATTTTCGGGCCCACGCTTCGGGGGCTGAAAAGCCAGGGGTATGCGATCCCGCAACAGGCGGATTTAGTCGAAGGAATGCTGCGAAACATAGGAATGACCGAGAAGTTCTCTCGACTCATTGTTTTCTGTGGACACACCAGTCGAACCGAAAACAATCCTCTGGCTGCCAGCCTCGACTGCGGAGCCTGCGGTGGACATTCCGGGGAGCCGAACGCTCGGCTGGCGGCACTGCTCCTGAATCAGATGGGCGTTCGGGAAGCTCTTCGGGAGCGCGGCATCGAGATCCCCGAGGAGACTCACTTTCTTGCCGCCGTTCACAACACGACAACCGACCAGATCGAGTTGCAGGACTTGCGACTCGTCCCAGGATCGCATCGGAAGGATGTTGAAGAGTTACAGGGGGCCCTGAAGGCTGCCACTCGAATCTCGCAGTCCGAACGCATGCCTTCCGTAGATTGCGATAGCGTTTCGGATCTCATGAAGAAGGCCCGTGACTGGTCGGAAGTCCGTCCGGAGTGGGGACTGGCTGCAAATGCGGCGTTCGTCATCGGCCCCCGGTCGCTGACAAAAGGGGTGGCCCTGGATGGACGTGTATTTCTGCATAGCTACAACTCATCGAGCGACGTTGATGGGTCAATCCTAAAATCCATCATGACGGCTCCGATGATCGTTGCACACTGGATCAACATGCAGTACTACGCCTCTACGGTCGATCATCAATACTTCGGGAGTGGCACGAAGACACTTCATAATGTCGTCGGGCGATTCGGGATTCTTTCCGGAAACGGAGGCGATCTGAGGACGGGACTCCCCTGGCAATCTCTGCACAATGGAGAAAAGCTGCAGCATCTCCCATTGAGGCTGCAGGTGGTCATTGCGGCATCCCGAAATCGAATTCAGGCAGTCCTCGATGAGGATCCAGCTGTCGCGGAACTCCTTGATGGGAACTGGTTGGATGTGACTGCATTGGAGCACAATTCATTCTATCAGTACACCGGACAAGGTCGGTGGGACTCGATCTGACCTTCCAAAGTTCTATCATGACGATAGCGTTTACGCTCCAATGTGAGAGCAGGCAGAATAAAAGGTTCAGAATGTCAGTCATGGATCCAGTCGAAAGTCGCCCCGGGGCCGAAGAAGAGGTCTTGAAGGCCGTTGAGCAGTTCGTTGTTCACATGCCGGAAATCAGCCGGGTGGAACTGCGACGTGCGTTTCATTCGGCGACGAACTTCTGGCCCGGAGATGCCCGGGAACTATGGTGGCGGTGGACCTCGGAAACGCTCGACAGTGTCGGCGTGCGCGCCCAGGCCGTCGACAGTACCGTGGCCGAAGCAATCGAGCTGGCTCGCGAAGGAGCAATCCTCCTCTGCGCTCCGGACCATGATGATGAAGGCATTCATCCGGTCGTCATCGATGGCCGCTCCCAGCGCTCGATCTCCCTCCGGCAGGACGGGCATCGGCGAAACGTCCGCCTCAAAGATGTTCGGTCGCTGCTCAAGAGTGGCGGCGGAACCGGGACAATTCGTTGTGTCGTCATCGATCCTGATCAGAAGCATCTGGTCGAGGCGAGCGGGCCGAGCAAACTCAAACCGCTACAGCGAGTCTGGCAACTCCTGCGACCCGAATCTTCCGATATCTGGCTGGTGGTCGTATTCGCATTCGTCGTTGGCCTGTTGACGCTGGCGACTCCAATTGCGGTCGAATCGCTGGTCAACACCGTGGCATTCGGCCGTTTTCTGCAGCCGGTGATCGTACTCGCGATTCTGCTGATGTCGTTCCTGACATTCTCGGCAGCCGTGATTGGTCTGCAGACTTATGTGGTCGAAATCATCGAACGGCGTCTCTTCGCCCGCGTCGCGGCTGACCTGGCCTATCGACTTCCGCGAACCAGCCAGAATCCTTTGAAGGGACGTGACCTGCCCGAAACCGTGAATCGGTTTCTCGATATCGCGCTCACTCAGAAGGTAACCACATCGCTCCTCCTCGACGGCGTTGGTCTGCTGCTGAGTACGTTCATCGGGATGGTCGTCCTGGCCTTCTATCACCCGTTTCTGCTTGGTTTCGACGTTGTTCTGCTGGCATCGATCACCTTTATCATTTTCGTACTCGGACGCGGCGGGGTGAAATCGGCGATCGATGAGTCGAAGAAGAAGTACGCCGCAGCCGCCTGGTTCGAGGAACTGGCCCGTTGCCCGGTCGCATTCCACACCTCAGCCGGCCGTGAACTGGCTCTGGATCGCGCGAACTCGATCATTTCGGCGTATCTCTCGGCTCGCCGCGAACACTTTTCGGTGCTGATGCGACAGATCATCTTCGCTTTGTTCCTGCAGGCCGCGAGCAGCACGTTGTTGCTGGGACTGGGCGGCTGGCTGGTCATTTCGGGCGAGCTGACTCTCGGACAGCTCGTGGCCGCCGAGCTCATCGTTGCGGTGATTGTCGGTGGGTTCGCGAAGCTCGGGAAGCACCTCGCCAGCTTCTACGACCTGCTGGCCTCAGTCGACAAGCTTGGCGTTCTTTTCGACCTGGAGACCGAAAAGCCCTCCGGGTTGATTTCGCCGCCCGGTGACATGCACTCATTGCAACTTGAGAACGTGGTGATTGGCAAACGTCCTCGCTCGATCACTCTCGCTCAGGGGGAAAGCCTGGCGATTCTGGAAGAGAACCAGATGAGTGGAGGAGAGTTGCTGCAGGCCATCTACGGGTTCAACAACCTGGCTGACGGACACATCCTCATCGACGGACTTTCGCCTGATGATTTCCGTCTCGATACGCTGCGGGAACGTGTCGCTCTGGTTGATGGCATCGAAATTTTCAGCGGAACGATCGAAGAGAATGTCGATCTTAATCGCTTTCAGATTTCTCCAGCAGCCGTGCGCGAGATCACGACGGAACTTGAACTCGCCGACGACATCCTTCATCTCACGGAAGGATATGACACAAAAATTAACTCCACGGGGCACCCGCTGAATCGCAATCAACTCCAGTTGCTGATGCTGGCCCGAGCCCTGGTGGGACGGCCTCACATCCTGCTGATCAATCGCACCCTCGACAATCTGCCGGATGATGATCTTGAGCGTGCCATGAAATGCCTCCTCGACCCGAAACGGCAACTTGTCACCGTCGTCACGACGGGTCGCCGCGACATCGCGGCCTGTTTGAACTCAGTCTGGACTCTGCAGGATCCCATTGCCACGCATTGATCGACTCCTGCAGCCGTCTAAAATCAGAGAACACTGATCGAGTCACTTGATCGAGATTAGCCATGAATGAAATGACTCGCCAACGCGTCTCGCCTCTGGCACCTGTCGCTTACGACGAATCGTTAATGCCGTCGTTGCGTCTGGCTCGATCATCACGCATTGCCCGACTCTGCGGACGGGTCCTGCTCGCCACGCTCATCTTTCTGTTTTTCCTCGTCGCGTTCGCTCCGTGGCAACAGTCGATTTCCGGCACCGGAAACGTAATTGCCTACTCACCAGGAGAGCGGCAACAGGTGATCGAGACGCCGATTAAGGGGCGGATCGAAAGCTGGGGCGATGGAATCTACGAGAATGCCTTTGTCCACAAAGGCGACCTGATCGCGGTCGTGAAAGACATCGATGCCTCCTACAGCGACCGACTGGAAGCCCAGCGAACCGCGGCTGAAGCTCAGCTTCGAGCCGCTGAGATGATTCGCGATGCGAACGAGAGAAATCTCTCGGTCGTTAAATCGATGGTCGCGACTCAGGAAGCTCAGCTGCGGTCTTATCGAGCCGCGAAGGATGTCATCCTTGCCTCCGCCGATGCCGATGTCGCTTCATCCAGAAACAAAGTCTCCGCGGAGGAGAATCAACTCGCGGAACACCAGGCGGCATTCACTCAGATCAAAGCCGACTACGACCGGCAGAAGCAACTCTTCGAAGAGCGAATCGTTTCGGAACTCAAGTTCCAGGAAGCCGAACGCAAACTCCGGGAAACGGAAGCCAAGATCGCGAAGTCACGGGACTACGTCGAGTCGGCAAACAACGAGTTAGAAGCAAAGAAAAACGATCGAGAAGCCAAAGCTCAGAAAGCTCAGGTCGACATCGACTATGCACTGGCCGCGGTTCAGAAGTCTCAGGCCGAGATTGCCAAAGCAGAAAGTGAACTGGCCAAGGCGGAATCGGAGGTCAACAAGGCGCAGGAAAACCTTTTGAAGGCCGAAACTCAGGTCGCGCGCCAGCCGAACGAGATCACCGCTCCCTTCGACGGTTTTCTGACTCAGATTACGCCAAACCAGGGAGGCAAGATTCTCAAAGAGTCCGACCCAATCTGCACCATCGTTCCGGCCACAAAGGATCGAGCCGTCCAAGTGCTGTTGTCGGGACGCGATGCTCCCCTGGTCACGCCTGGGCGACACGTTCGACTGCAGTTTGAAGGATGGCCCGCTGTTCAGTTTGCCGGCTGGCCTTCGGTTGCCGTGGGCACCTTTGGCGGAACGGTTGTGTCCGTCGATGCTTCTGACAACGGCAAGGGGCAGTTCCGTACGCTCGTCCTCCCGGATGAAGTTGACCACGAATGGCCAGACGACCACTACCTGCGGCAGGGAGTTCGCGTCAACGCCTGGGTCCTGCTGGATCAGGTTCCGTTGTGGTACGAGATCTGGCGTCGCATGAACGGCTTCCCGCCGTCGATCGATGTCGAAGACGGCAAGGACATCAAAGTTCCCAAACTTCCCAAGCCGTAGCCTCGGCGTCGCTGGTGGTTATGGCAATCTGTGCGGGTGAGAGCGGTTTTCCTTGCAGCCTGTTCAGAGGCGACCAGGGGTCTGCTGAAGCTCACCGACGGTCGTTGACGATGAGACCGATAGGATCAGTCTCCAGGAAGGAGCGCTGCCGCCTGAAGTGTCTTCCCCGAGAATGGATGTTCGGATTACGACCATGCTCCGCAGATCAGCGACGGAATTGAAGCAACGTCGCGCAGTCTCGATTGCGATGATGCTGGTCGCTGCCATGGCAGGGTGCCGCTCTGCTCCTCAGAAGTTCACCGATCGACCGGAAGCCACCCTGTCAGGGGCCGCACGCGTCCCGGCAGAAGCAATTGCCACTGACGAGATGTCAGACGACTCGGCCCGTTCGACCGGCATCGAAACGGTGGGACTGGAGGTCGACTCCGATGGCAGCGGAAGTGCCCGTCCGCAGTTAGAGGTTCCCGCAGAGGACTCGCTGGTTATCCCAGTCCCCGACACCGTCGAAGACGACGCGGAACTGGCTCCGTTTCCAGAACGTCTCAATGATGGACAAAGGCCTGGCGTTAGCCTCGACGCAGTCGTTCAGTCGGTGCACGAATCGTATCCGCTCGTCCAGAGCGCGTATCTGGAAACGATGCTTGCCGAAGGAAACGCAATCGAAGCCTGGGGCTCGTTCGACACCAAGCTCAAAGGTTCGACCGAGAACCGGGTGCTGAGTTACTACAAGACTTACCGCCAGAACATCGCCTTGATTCAGCCGTTGATGGGCGGCGGAGAGATCTATGGCGGTTATCGCCTTGGTCGCGGCAGCTTCCCCGACTGGTACGGAGACCGTCAAACAAACACCGGCGGCGAGTTCAAGCTTGGATTTCAACAGCCTCTGGCTCGCAATCGTTCCATCGATTCTCGTCGCGCGGAGATCTGGCGAGCTGAATTCGATATCCGGAATGCCGAGCCGGAGATCCGAGCTCAGGTAATTTCCGCCGTGGAAGAAGCCTCCGTTGCGTTCTGGGACTGGGTCGCCTACGGGCAGATCTATCAGATCGGACGATCGGCTCTCGATGTCGCGGTGGAGAGAAACCGGCGAATTCAACGGCTGGTGGAAAGCGGAGCATACGATCCTCCGGTTCTCCAGGATAACCGCCGAACAATCGCTCTCCGCGAAGCGACGCTTCTCGATGAGCAACGTCTGGTCGAACAGGCCGCGGTGAAGCTTTCGATCTTCTTTCGCAGCTACGATACGACTCCCATTATCCTCGACCTGAACAACCTCGTCGATTTCCCGAAGCCTGAACCGGTCGATCCTCTTCGGCTCGAAGCCGATATCCAGATTGCGCTGACGGAACGTCCCGAACTCTATGCATTTCACCTGAACCGTCGGAAGCTGGAAATCGATCTCGCAGAAGCTCGAAACGATCTGATGGCGAACGTCGATACGTTCATCGTATCATCCAACGATCTCGGCAATCCGACCAGCCTGCCCGACACAAAGACCGATCCCGAACTCGAGGTTGGCGTTCTGGTCGATGTCCCGCTGCAACGGCGGAAGGCGAAGGGAAAGATTCAGCAGGTCGAAGCCAAGTTGACGCAACTGGCGTTCAAGACCTCGTTAATGCAGGACAAAATCGCCGCCGAAGTTCGCAATGTCTACACTGGCCTGGAAGCGGCTTATCTTCGTACGGAGAAAGCCCGGCAGGCCCGGGAACTGGCTGAGGAACTGGCCCGCATTGAGCGACGCAAGTTTGAGCTTGGCGAGACAGATCTCCTCACCGTTTTTCTCCGAGAGCAGTCCGCAATCGAAGCCGCCGAAAGCGAAGTCAAAGCGCTGCGTGAGTACCACGTCGCGAAAGCTCGTTACGCAGCGGCCCTCGGCATGGCTTCCGCGGCAACCGGTCTTTGATCCGCCCGACGCCAACCTCGTCGCATCTCTCCCCTTTCCCGCGTTCGTTTGACGGCCGTCGATCGAGCCGCCACCATGAATGACCATCCGTCCAGATTCATTCCTCGGCTTTCGGAAGGTCATCACATGCGATCCCGCCTTCAAGCGGTCATTCCGTTGTTCATGTTCCTGCTCGCGGCAGCTTCAGCTCAGGCATCTGAGATGAAGGGCGTTGTCGAGTTCGTCGCCGAAGACGGGATCCGGTTCACACACGACAGCGTTCTCGGCCCGGCGACGTCGGATCTCCGGTTCTCGCCGATGCTCCAAGTCGAGATCAACGGAAGACCCGCGACTCTCGCTGAAGTCAAATCTGGCATGGAAGCACGGCTGACGCTCGATGAGAATCGCACCATCACCGAGCTCTTTGCCCGCAGTCTCGAACCGGCTTTCGAATCCATTGCGCTGGAAGGAGAATATCCGAGTCTCACAGCGGACGGCCTGACGATCTTCTACGAGAAGCCTCACGAGGAGGCCAGCTGGATTTGGACGGCATCGCGGAAAGATCCTGGATCGGAGTTTATGGACGCCCGCCCGCTGTTCCCTGGTCGATCGCCCACCGTCTCTGGCGATGGTCTGGAGATTGTCTATCTCGATCAGAACCGCAAACGAGAGACCATTCTGCACTCGTCAGAACGAAAGAGCCTCGACGAGGATTTCGGGAGAGCTCGCCCGGTTTCCGAGTTCGTGCGATTTCCGGACCCCGAGTACCCATTTCTTAGCACGGATGGCCTGACCATCTGCTTTCGCGACACCAGTAGCCGTCCTCCGCGAATCGTAAGTTCGAGTCGGCGGACGCTGACCTCCCGCTGGTCGCGTCCAGAACCTCTGCTCGAATCGAAACTCGCCGCCGGCAGCGGTGAATATTTCCGCTGGCCTTCACTGAGCAACGACGGCCTTACGCTGCTGACGATGATCAATACGCCCTCCACTCCACAGCCGATGGTCCTGCATCGCAAGTCGACCGATGCCCCCTTCACCGAAGCGGAGAAACTCGAGAACGACTTGATCCCACCCTACATCAGTTGCCCGCGCTACGTTGCGGAAACGCATGAACTGTTCTTCAATGGGCATCCGACTTTCTCGCCGGATCATAAGCTGGCCGTGTTGAAGGAATTCGAACTGCCGTAGCTTGTCTGCGAATTCAACCCGACAGGTCGGCTCGGACGTCGGTGGAGTTCCGGAGAAAAAGGAGTTCAGGCGAGATAAAACATCAGACTCGCGATTGAGGACATACGTCCCGCCGTTACGCTTCGCTCGGTGTCAGGACCACATTGTGGTGTACGGTCTGCACGTCATCGCATTCGTCGAGTAGTTCGAGGAATTTCTCGAAGGCGGCAGCATCTTCCCCTTCGAGGACGGTGTTTGTCTGCGAGACGAAGGCGATCTCCTGAACGTCGAACTCGATCTCTGGAAAGGCTTCGAGCAGGATCGTTTTGGCTTTGAAAAAGTCGTTGGGAGAGACGAATACAGTCAGTTGTCCGTCGTTACTTTCGACTTCATCGACATTCACGTCGCCTTCGAGCATGAGTTCGAGGACCTGGTCTTCGTCGTCCCCTTTGAACGAAAGCACGGCGAGATGGTCGAAGAAGTGAGCGACCGAACCGGCACTGCCCAGCTTTCCGCCCCCCTTCACGAAGCAGTTGCGGACATCGGTGATCGTTCGATTCGGATTGTCAGTCAGGCAATCGACGATGACCGGGCTGCCGCCGGGGCCGATCCCTTCGTAACGGGCTTCGGAGTAGTCCTCGCCCCCTGCCCCTTTCGCTTTCTCAATCGCCTTTTCGATCACGTGAGCCGGTACCTGTTCCCGCTTCGCTTTTTCGATCATATTCTTCAGCGGCGGATTCGATTCCGGTTCGGGCACCCCATTCTTCGCGACGACATACAGCATCTTCCCGTATTTGGAGTAGAGCTTGGACTTCTGTGCGGCGGTTTTCGCAATGGAATGCTTGCGGTTTTCGAAACTTCTTCCCATGAGACGGATCTATTCGTATTTGCGGAACGGGTTTGCTGAATTGATCCCGGACAACCGGGGCTGATCTCTTCCTTTGTATTCGATTCCGGCTCGTTAAGCCATCAATTTGCAGGTAAAGAATAGACGGTCCGATCGGTTTTCCGCGAAGCCATTCGATTCTCTGCCGGAACGGCTCCCGGAAACCGTTGAAAAGCGACTTCCGGAACCGCAGCGTGAACAGGGTTTGCACTTCGGACGGGAGCTCTACAATCCCGCAGAGCCTGGCGGAGTTTGCGTAGACAATCTGCTCCTGGCTACTTAACTTCGACCTTGCCCGGGCGGGGCACAGGACTTCGGTCACGTCTTCACGAGGAGCATCGATGCGAGTTGCCGTCTTCAGCACCAAACCGTTCGACCGAAGATTTCTGGAGGAGTCAAACTCCGGATTTGGCCACGACCTGACCTTCTTTGAACCGCGACTCACATTGGAGACCACCAGTCTGGCAGCCGGCTTTCCCGCGGTTTGTGTCTTCGTGAACGACGTCCTCGATGAACCGGTGTTGGAACGCCTTGCCGAAGGGGGAACGACTGCCGTCGCGTTGCGGTGTGCCGGCTTCAATAACGTTAACCTCGCTGCAGCCGAGCGGCTTGGAATCAAAGTCGTCCGCGTCCCTGCCTATTCGCCGCACGCGGTGGCCGAGTACACGGTTGGTCTCATGCTGACACTGAATCGAAAGATTCATCGCGCTTACAACCGCGTTCGCGAGGGGAACTTCTCGCTGGACGGTCTGCTTGGTTTTGACCTGCACGGCCGCACGGTCGGGATTGTTGGAACCGGACAGATTGGAGCACTGGTCGCGGGCATCATGACCGGATTCGGCTGCCGTGTCCTCGGCTATGATCTTCGCCCCAATCCAGACTGCGAGAAGATCGGCATGAAATACACCTCGCTCGACGAACTGCTTTCGGCGTCCGATATCATCAGCCTTCACTGTCCTTTGATTCCAGAGACGCATCATTTGATTGATGCCGAACGGATCAGTCAGATGAAGAAGGATGTGATGCTGATCAACACGAGCCGAGGAGCAGTGATCGACACCCCGGCTGTGATTGAAGGTCTCAAGAAAGGGAAGATCGGTTCACTCGGAATTGATGTCTACGAGGAGGAAGCCGAGTACTTTTTCGAAGATGTCTCGCAGCGTGTGATCGCCGATGACGTGCTGGCCCGTCTGCTTACTTTTCCGAATGTCCTTGTGACGGGACACCAGGCGTTCTTCACTCATGAAGCCCTGGAAGCCATTGCCACGACAACGCTTCACAACCTGCAACAGATTGAAGCGACCGGCCGTGCCGACAATGAAGTCGCCAGCCGCCCGTCAGAGTCGAAGAGCTAATCGCTCTCGACCGTCCTGTTGACTTCGACAATGGCGTGAGGGATCAGTTAGTGCGGACACCATCCGATTTCGACAGCACGGACCGGGAACTCTGGGATTCCTTTGTTGACGCCTCCGTCTCGCCCGACGACTGGAACCACGAGGCACACGTTCGCATCGCTTATCTGCATCTTCGGCAGTTCTCTTTTGAAGAGGCCCTGGAACTGGTGCGAACACGAATTCAGCGATTGAACGAGTCTCACGGCACGCCGGAATCGCTTGAACGTGGCTATCACGAAACGATCACGCAGGCCTTCATGCGGCTGATCGCGTCAGCAATTATCGATGCGGAACCGTGCAACTCCCGAGAATTCTGCGAGCAGCACCCTCGTCTTCTTCAGAAGCGAGTGCTGCTTGACTACTACTCGCGCGAACGCATCGTCTCTTTCAAAGCCAAACACACGTTTGTGTCCCCCGACCTGAAACAATTCCCTTAGCTCGAATCGATATAGAGGGGTGACTCTTTTCCTTACAATTCATCGACAACAACTCCGCCCGCTGCGGTGTTCATCAGCAATTGTATGTAGCTATGAAATCTCTAAGGTTCTCAGTCAAAATAGCCCTACCCAGGTTGTTGCACTTATAAGCGGCTGTTAGTTTTGGGCATCTTCTTATCCCGTTTTTCTGGCGGGAAACTAACGACACCCGTGGCATGTTCAATGCTGCCTTGCTCAGCCGGGGAGGAAGTTGGTGATGTCAATCCAACTGCGCTCGCTCTGTGGTCTTGCCCTGTTTCGTGGTCAGCGAAAACGACGGTTCCGCCGCGACGGTTCTGTTCTGCGATCCGTTGATGCTCTGGAACAACGCATCGTTCTCAACTCTGTTTTACCCTTCGAGTATTTCAATAACATCGATTGGACATCATCAGGCGTTGCAGGGATCTCGCGTTACTCTGACGAATCTCCGACGGCCAATCTCCCGATCAGTCGAGGCGACGCCGAGATCCAGATCGATGGCGTGACCGGCACCGTCTCCGGTGCCTGGCTTGTCTGGCATGGGATTGATCAGTCCAACTGGGGTGGCGACGGCGTCTACGATAACGACACCATCCTGTTCAACGGAAATTCGGTGACGGGGTTCTCCCGTGGCACGAGCGATACCGCCGGCTGGGGACCGGGAGGAAGTCAGACATTTCTGGCCGATGTCCGGCAGTATGTCACAGGCAATGGCGTCTATCAGCTGGACCATCTTTCGGCGAAACCAGGACACTCCGCCAATGGAGCCAGCCTGATTGTCATTTTCAACGATGGCGATGCTGGCAATAATCGCGACCTTTATCTGCATTTCGGAAATCAGGGACGTCTCCAGCAGTTGCTGGCAACGGATATGCTCTACAACGGGGGCGATCTGAATGCCCAGCTGATCGTGGCCGATGGGCAGACCCACGTCGATTCCACGCTGACTTTCAACGTCAGCGGTTCACTCTCTTCGCCGATGGTTATCCAGGATACGCCGACGCTGCTCGATGGATTCTCCGTCCCGAGCCGGGGACAGAGTCGAGCGACCACCGGCGAACTGTGGGACATGCACGATTTCAATCTTACGAGCCTGGCCGAAGGATCGTTCCAGACCGGGGACCGCATTTCCGTATCCATGACATTGGGGTCGGGCAGTAACGACAGTCTGAAATGGATTGGCTTCTTGGTCGATCAGCCGACTGACGGATCGACGACCGGAAACGCTCGCCCGGTGGCCGAGGACCTGCACCTTGAAACCAATGAGATGCAGGAGATCAATGGCCAGATGGTCGGCTCGGATGCCGATGGCGACCCGCTCACCTATCGCGTCATCAGCATGCCGCAAAACGGGTTCCTGCAGTACAGCAGTCAGGGCGGCCGGTTCTACTACAACCCGAATGACTTCTATTCCGGTCTGGACACCTTCACCTACGTAGTCAACGACGGACAATCCGATTCCGCCCCGGCGACGGTGTATATCAACGTCCGCGATGTGAACAGCTCCCCGGATGTGCCGATCCAGTTCTTTGAAGGGTTCGAAGATTCTGGCGTGAGTGGACAGATCCTCGCGACTGATCCCGAGAACGATCCATTGACCTTCTCGGTCGTCACCACGACACAGAACGGAAGCCTGACGGTCCAGCCCGATGGAACATTCAGCTATCAACCGAATGCTAACTTTCATGGGCTTGATCAATTCAGGATTCGAGTCTCCGACGGGAACTCAACCACTGAAGAGCAGATGTACTTCGACATCGCCTCGGTCAACGATGCTCCGGTCGCTGAGACGGCCGTCTTTGAATTGAACGAAGATACCCTGTTGAACGGACAGGTTCTGGCAAGCGATGCCGACGCTGGAGATACACTGACCTATGAACTGGTCGATGATGTCTTCAACGGCACGCTCACATTCCGTTCGGACGGCACGTTTACCTATCAGCCGGATCCGAACTTTAACGGAGCCGATTTCTTCACGTACCGAGTGACCGACGGCACGGCTTTCAGTGAGACAACGCTGATTGGTCTCGATGTCCTCTCTGTGAACGATCGGCCTTCGGCCCAGTTCAATAACTTCAGCACGCCCGAAGATCGACACATCACCGGGCAGGCGGTCGGTACCGATGTTGATGGAGACGTCCTGACATTCGCCGCCACGACCCAGCCGACAAATGGCACGCTCGTCTTCGACAGTGACGGAAGCTTCACTTACACGCCCGATGCGAACTACTACGGCACCGACGAGTTCCGCTACTCCGTTTTCGATGGCCAGCTCTACAGTTCAAGCCAGGGAACGGTGCGGATCTCGGTGACGCCGGTCGATGATGCTCCAGTCGCCATTGTGGACAGTTACGATGTCCCCGAAGATGGTTCTTTAAGCTTCATCGTCCCCCAGACCGAGTTCAGCTTCGTCAGCGAACCGGGGGAATACGTAGGGGGCGGCCAGACCCTCAGCTATTCGCCGGAGAACGCGAACTTCAGCGTCAGCCGGTCTCCGTCGAACAACTCCATTGGATTCTGGATCAGGAGTTTCACCAATACGAGTGACTACTGGAGCGTGAACTTCGCCGCTCCGGCCGGTGAGTCACTGGAAGTGGGCACATACACGGGTGCAACTCGTTATCCCTTCCAGGATGCGGAAGATCCGGGCATCGCCATCAGTGGACAACATCGGGGGTACAACACCTCGGTCGGCGAGTTCACCATCACCCAGCTCATCACCGGAGCCGATGGTTCGATTGAGAACTTCGCCGCGACATTCTGGTACGCCTCATACGACAGCGCTCCACTGATGACTGGCGAGATCAACTTCAACTATCTCGACGGCAGCGACGTCGGGTCCGTTCTGTTCAACGACTTTGATCTCGATGGCGATCCGATCAGCGCCTTTCTCGTCGACGGTCCGGAACACGGAACGCTCACCTTCCGTCCGGATGGTTCATTCGACTACACGCCCGATCCTGACTTTACCGGAACGGACGGCTTCACCTATCGAGCCACTGACGGCACGCTGGAGTCCGGCCTTGGGTTTGTGACGATCAACGTGACTCCCACCAACGATACGCCGGTCGCCACGGACGCCAGTTTGAGCACCAACGAAGATGAAACGGCAACCGGACAACTGAGCGCCAGCGATATCGACGGCGATGAGCTGCTGTACTCCGTGGTTGAGGAACCAGGCCACGGCACGCTGACGCTTAACCCGGACGGCAGCTATTCGTACGCTCCAGACGCCGATTACCACGGCTCCGATTCGTTCTCGTTCCGGGTTAACGACGGAACGGTCGACTCCAACGTTGCGACGGTCGAGATCGACGTCGTCTCGGTCAACGATGCTCCGACAGCACTCGGCGGAGTCGCTCTGCTTGCTGAAGATGGTGTCGTGAATGGTCAGTTAAGCGGGAATGACGTGGATGGTGATGAACTGACATTCGAGCTGGTCAGCGGGCCCTCCCACGGGACGCTGCAGCTTTCCCCCGACGGAGCTTACACGTTCACGCCGAATGCGAATTACCACGGCGACGATCATTTCACCTTCGTCACCAATGATGGAGCCGCCACTTCGGAAGTCGCCGAGTATCTGATTCGCATCAGCTCCGTCAACGATGCTCCCACCGCTTCCGACTCCACGAATGAAGTTGCCGAAGACAGCAATGTCTTCGGTTCGGTTCAGGGGAGCGACGTCGATGGCGACGAAATCGTGTTTACTGTTGTCGAACAGCCTGAGCACGGAACGCTTCAGTTCACCGATTCCGGCAACTACAACTACACGCCAGACGCGGACTACTTTGGCCCTGATACGTTCGCCTTCGTCGTAGACGACGGCACGGCCACGTCCGCCCCGGCCACTGTTTCGTTGAACGTCACTCCGGTGAACGACGCTCCGACACTCTCGTCGAAGACATTCAGTCTCGCTGAAAACAGCGATGTCGGGACTGTCGTCGGAGTCGTCACGGGAGCGGACATCGATTCTTCCGAACTGACGTACTCCATCAGCTCGGGCAACGAAGCGGGTGCTTTTGCGATTAATGCAATGACGGGAGAAATCACCGTCATCGATTCGGCTCCTCTCGATTACGAAACGACGCCGACGTTCAACCTCGTGGTAACGGTGTCAGATGGCAGCCTTACGGCTTCAGCCGACGTCATCGTCAACCTGGAAGACGCAGCTGAGAGCATTTCCGCTGATATCGACGTCTCACCATTCGACTCTCGAAACCGGATTCGTCTGCGGAGTACCCGTTCGGTGACTGTCGCCCTGCTCTCCACTTCTGACTTCGATTTGCGCGATGTCGATGTCAGAAGTCTGGAACTCAGAATCGACGGGCGGCAGATGAATCTCGCAACGTGGGGGTGGACGAGCTGGATTCGATTCGTCTACCTGGACGTGAATCGAGATGGTCGCAGAGATCTGATCGTGCAGTTTGATTTCGATCGCTCAGGACTGAGCCGCGGTAATGTGGCTGTAGAACTCTCCGGTCGACTGGACGACGGTCGTGAGTTCGTCGGTGCAAGTTTCGCGAAATTGCGGTAAGAGCACTTAGGGAATTGTTGGCCGGCTCGGAGAATCGGCCGGCCGGCCAACCTCTTTTCCTAAGCTGCTTTACTCAAGATCACTCGGAGCATCGATCAGCAGGTTATCGTTGAACTGCACGTTCTCGCTCTTCTCTCCCCGCAGTTCGACGGCCTTCGGCACGCTCGAAAACGTGTTGCCAGTGATATTCACGTCACGGGTTTGCTCCAGCACCATTCCGCCCGAAAGCTGGTCGTCGATTTTCCGGCGAACCGCTCCTTCGCCAATGTAACTGTCGCTGAAGCTGTTTCCGGAGACTGTAATCCGCCCACTATCCGGACCGATCCGCAGGCAGCCCGTCGTCACCAGCGTGGGTTCGGAACCATCCTTCGGCTTGATCGGCGACTTCAGGAGAGGGAACGTATTGGCCGAGACAGCGCAACCGTGAGCATCAACCAGATCGATCCCGCCTCCGTTATGAGCGATGACGTTGGCGGACAGGGTGATGCCGTAACAATCGCGATCCAGGACAATCGCACGCTTCTCGCATTCTTCGATCATATTCCCGGAGATAACTGAGCCGTAGGTGTTTTCAATCACCACGCCATCACCAAGGTGATCGTCCACGCAATTCCCCGTCATGCACAGGTTAAACGCATCGAAGCAATGGACGGCATCCTGATTCTCTTCGAACTGGTTTCCGTTGACGACGATATCGTGGCAGCCCGGCAGATCGAGCCCGGTTCCTTTGTTGTAGGTGATCAGGCAGGAACTGACCCGCGGGTCTTCATAGCAGCGATCGAGTCGGATGCCGTCACCGCCGTGATAACTGACCGTGACGCCATGCAGAAAGATTTCATTGACGAAAACTGCTTCAATGCCGTGTCCGCTTTTCTCCTGCCCCGTGATTCGAAACTTGCTCAGCATGACTCGCCAGAGCCTGTCGGCGCTTTTGACCTTCTCTCCATCCGGGTGTGCGACGAGCAAAGCCGGCTTGCCTTCGGTGTTCATGTTCTTGATGTGCGTCGCGGTCCCGGCTCCTTCGATCAGCACATCGCCACGAGACACCACCAAAGGCTCGGTAATCTCAAATGTTCCAGGCGGAATGCGGACGACGCCCCCTTCTTCCGGAATAGCATCGAAGGCAGCCTGCAACGAGGAGAACTCAGCCGCATTGATCTCGGGTCGAGCCCCCGGCAGCTTCGCGGCCTGTTTGCCCCGCTGTGGGGGCGTCTCCTGAGCAACAGTGCTCCCGACCATGCCAGCTGAAATTGCGAAGAGAAATCCGAGTGTTCGAATCATGCTGCAGCTCCTGAAGAATCGTCGTTCACGTCAAACGGCGCTGACAGATCGGCGACCTGCTCACGCCCATACCATGAACGCATCTTGCCGGACATGCCCGACGAGTTCCAGCGTGCCGAGGAAATGAATCGACTCGGGTAGACCGTCAGTCGGAGAGCAGCTGTTCGCCAGAGTTCATGGCACGGACGATTCTCCTCCCCCCAGGCTGCCCCTCTTCTGGAAAGACAGCGGCGGGAGGAGAACAGAAGCGGATCTGAGGAGCGGGGATCCGCGAAGAACTTACTTCACCGCGAGAAGCAGCGTCGATTCGGCTGGGCGAGCTTGTCCGCCGGGCCAGTCGAACTTGCGTTCGCTTTCGTCGATTCGCAGATCGTTGATGCTCGCTTCGCGTCGCCGCATCAGGCCATCGGGATCGAATTCCCAAAGCTCATTGCCATAGGCTCGCCACCATTGGCCGTGCAGATCGTGGAACTCATACTGAAAGCGGACCGCGATCCGATTGTCTTCGAACGTCCACAGATCTTTCATCAGACGATAATCGAGTTCCCTGCTCCATTTGCTGGTCAGGAACGCACGAATCTGATCTCGGCCGCGGACGAACTCATTGCGATTCCGCCAGATCGAATCCTCGCTGTAGGCAAGCGAAACCCGTACCGGATCACGGGAGTTCCAGGCATCCTCGGCGCCTCGCACTTTCGCGATCGCAGTCTCACGTGTAAAGGGCGGGGAAAGAGAAATCATAACAGGCATCAGTCAACTCCAGAGAGAAGGGAAGCAGAAACGGGCTCCGGCCCGCCAAACGACGAGCCGGAGCGCAACCCACTCAGGCATGCGACACACACGACGTTGAACAGGACGAGTCCGCCAGCGGCTCAGCAGCCGGGAAATCGACGTCCGTCTCCGCCACGTTATTGAAGAAGTTCGTATAGACATTCAGAGCGACATGGGCGACCACCTCGGCGACGGCCTCATCACTGAAGCCGGCTTCGTGAAACGCGCTGAGCTGGTCGTCGCTGACTCGCCCTCTGACGGCAAGGACCTGTCGAGCGAATCGGGCAACGGCTGCATCGGCAGATCCGTCCCCCTCCCCACGACGGGCCGCTTCGATCTGCTCCGGCGTAAGCCCCGCCAGTTTCCCGAGAGTCGAGTGAGCAGCCAGGCAATACTCGCAACCGTTTGCCTCCCCGACGGTCAGGGCGATGATCTCCCGCTGGCGGGCACTCAGCCCCTTGCCTGTCGCCAGGACTCCGGAGAACTGAAGATAGCCCTTCAAGGCTGCAGTCGAATTCCCCAGCGCCCGGAGCATATTGGGAACCAATCCCAACTTGGCCTTGGCGGCGGCAAAGAGTTCAGCCTGTTCCGGAGTGGCTTCGTTGACGGCGATTTGTGGCAGACGTGACATGGCTTGTTCCTTTTCGAAAGTAGATTGAGACAGTCGAGCACTGACATGACTGCCGTTACGCAGTGCCCGTGCCACTTGCCAGGAAAGCCATAACACGCTTTCCAGAAAGTAGTTATGAAACCCCCTCCCATCACCGTCATGCAACGAGATTCCGTTAACAACGAAATACCGTTGTTGCGGGAACGACATCTCGCTATTCTCGGCGGTATGACGCTTCTCAATTCCGACACGCCGTTATTACGAGCCCCTCGGCGACTGTTGCTCGATCTCGCCCAGGAGCGAGACCTTCCGGCGTTGCTCAATCTGCTGGTCACGCGAATCGGCAGTTCTGAAGCAGTCGCTCTGGTCCGCCTGTGGCTGGTCCAGCCGGGGGCGGGGTGTGAAACATGTCCGCTTCGTTTTGAATGCCCCGACCAGACGCAATGTCTTCATCTGGTCGCCAGCAATGGCCGTTCTCTTGTGCGGCCAGAGTCCGATCTGTCACGCCTCGACGGTCGCTTTCGCCGCTTTCCGATAGGCGTCCGGAAGGTGGGCCGCATCGCTTCAACCGGCGAACCGATCGAGGTCCCTGACCTGTCGGTGAAACCCAACTGGATTGTCGATCAGGACTGGATCGATTCAGAGGGAATCACCGGATTCGCGGGCCAGCCGCTCGTTCACCATGGCAAGGTGCTCGGCGTTCTGGGGCTCTTCAGTCGAGTCCGTATCGGCGATGCCTGCCTGGACTGGCTGCGGATGATCGCCGACCACGCGGCCGCTGCGATCGCTCACTCCTATGCCTGGGACGAAGTGCAGCGACTGCGCAAGCGACTCGAAGACGAGAATGAGTACCTGCAGTTCGAAGCGTCTGGCGGACAAGGCTTCGGCGAGATGCTGGGAGCGAGCCCGGCCCTGCGAAACGTCATTCAACAGATCGAGCTCGTTGCACCGACCGATTCCACAGTCCTCATTCTGGGGGAAAGTGGCACGGGGAAAGAGCTTGTCGCCCGGGAACTGCATCGCAACAGCAGCCGGGCCAGTCGACCACTGATCAAAGTGAACTGCGCTGCAATTCCTCGCGATCTGTTCGAGAGTGAATTCTTTGGGCATGTGAAAGGAGCATTCACCGGGGCACTACGGAATCGAACCGGTCGCTTCGAACTGGCCGATGGCGGCACGCTGTTTCTCGATGAGGTCGGCGAAGTTCCGCTCGATCTGCAAAGCAAGCTGTTACGGGTGCTTCAGGAAGGCGAATTCGAACGGATTGGAGAGGAGCAGACTCGCCATGTGAATGTTCGGGTCATCGCTGCCACGAATCGTGATCTGCGTGAAGAAGCCCGGCAGCACCGATTTCGGGAAGACCTTTACTATCGACTGGGCGTGTTCCCGATTGAACTCCCCCCTCTCCGCGATCGACACGACGATGCCATTCTGCTGGCCGAGCACTTCTTACAGAACGCTGCCCGTCGATTCGGAGTGGCGACGCCGCGCCTCACCCAAGCGGTTGGACGCCAGTTGCAGAACTACGAATGGCCGGGCAACATCCGCGAACTTCAGCACGTGATTGAACGGGCGGTGATCCTCTCACAAGGCGGGCCGTTACGACTCGACCTGCAGACTGCTCCGCCGCCGGCGAAACGCACCGTGCCGACGACAGAAGCAGACATACTCACCGATCAGCAGATTCGCGAGATCGAACGCTCGAACCTCCGCCGAGCCCTCAAAGCTGCCGGAGGGAAGATCTATGGTTCCGGCGGCGCAGCCGAGATCCTGGATCTGAAGCCAACAACCCTGAACTCCCGCCTCCGGGCAATGGGAATTTCCAGGAAGGGTGACGACTGACGACGCGTTGATTATCGGTTACACCTTGCAGTAAACTGCTTAACGCCCGGGACGACGATTCTCGGTACTGCGTGAATCTCGGGAACGCCCGGAGTCCGACTCGGCGGGGCGTTCCTGAAACTCGCCGGCATCTTTGGGAACTTCGACCTCCGTCCCTTCCAGTTTAAACGCCAGGGCGTCGCTACCATCGACGATTGTCGTAATCAGCGTCGACTGCTCGTTGTAAATGGCCGGGAGGATCTGGTGGTCTCGAACCTCACCGGGGCGACCGCCTGACACCGGCACTTCTTTGAATGCGGTAATCCCGACTTTCTTGTCGCCGGGAGAAGTGCGGATTTGAAACTCGCCATTCACTATGTCGGCTGCTTCAGAACTTTCGCCCGGTTCCAGAAAAAGGATCTTTCCTTTATCGAGCGGGGTCCCATTCCAGGTCACGGTCCCGGAGACGAGAACTTTTCCGTCGCCGCCCGAGCACCCGATCAGTCCGCAGAACAGCACCAGCAAAACGATTGATTGCGCCTTCAAGAGAATGGCCCTCGACTAGTTTCCATTGGGATTGAAGCACGAAAAAAGCGCGACCACGAACGCCGCGGCCGCGCACATCCAGAGGGGTTTCCGTTAGAACTCACCCACGACGAGGCCATCGGATCGTCCAGCCAGAGCATGGTGCGTCCCGAGGTCGATATTGCTGGAAATAAACCGGATCGAACCATCTCCCAGGGCAACCTGGACGCCCCCTTTGTGGTGGCTGCGAAGCGTGATAATCGCATCCCACCAGTTCCCGGCGATTCCCGATTGAGCAGGGTTCTCTCCTCCCAGTCGATTGTAACCGTTCGCCACGATGTCCTGATTCGAAGAGTTCGGCGTGTAGAAGGCCGTGAATCCGGTTCCCATGTTCTGGTGGACACGGCCCATGCCGGTCCACGTATTCACACTGTCCGGGGTGATAATCTCCCCAACCATGTAGGTATTCGTCAGCCCGTCGGTGCAATCCCGAAACTTAACCGCCTTGTTGAAGAACTCGAAAAGCCCCTTCTCATGGGTGAATGTGACTCCGTTCTGAGTGAGCGTCGACTGGTCATAATCGGTGGTCCCCAGATTGACCGGGTAGTTTCGCATCAGGCCTGACCAGGTGTTCGAGCCGGCTTCCGTCAGCAGAATTGTGTCCGACGGACAGTGAAAGACCGGAATCTCAGCGGTTCGCTGTTCGACATTGATCGTGGAACTCCCTTCGAAAAGCACGCCCCAGGTAATGGTGTCGTACAGAGCCGACTGCTCCAGATAGGGCAGAATCCGAAACGCATAGCCGGGACAGCCGCGATGGTCCCAGAGTGAACCGCTCCAGTTGCGACACTGGTTCACGGCTGGCGGGAGCATGTTGTTGACATCGTGGTAGTTGTGAAGCGCGAGACCGATCTGTTTCAGATTGTTCTTGCAACTACTGCGACGAGCAGCCTC
The DNA here is from genome assembly GCA_017795105.1 of Planctomycetaceae bacterium. Taxonomy (GTDB): domain Bacteria; phylum Planctomycetota; class Planctomycetia; order Planctomycetales; family Planctomycetaceae; genus Rubinisphaera. Next base: position 22,513 of record CP051247.1, on the reverse strand, counting down.
TCTGGCCTGCTGCACTGCGGGCAACAATAATGCAACAAGTATAGCGATGATCGCAATAACAACTAACAATTCGATCAGTGTGAACGCATTCCGTTTTGCAGCGAACATTTGGAAGCCTCCCGAGGAGAAGAGAGATAAGATACCGAATGGTGTGAGAAATGATTGAAACGTGACTTTCCAAAATTTACCGTCAAATCAAAAGACTTCCATGTGTTATTGCGTTAAACTTCCTGTGATATTTTACGCGTGGCGTACTCTCGCCAGCGGGCCGCAGCTTCCTGTCCTGTAGGCCTTCGTCTTGAATGCCCTTTCGCGCGGGCGGGATCACGCCTTTGAACTTTTGTTGAGTCCACCCATGCCCCGGCGAAGATCAGTTGCGCTCCTCGTGGAGACGTCCAATTCATACGCACGGGGTATTCTTGCTGGAATTACCGCTTACATTACCCATCACGAAGGGTGGTCTGTTTTCCTTCCCGAGCAGGAGCGTGGCGGGGCTCCGCCAAAGTGGCTCGAGAACTGGAAGGGCGACGGAATCATCGCCCGTATCGAAACAGACGCCATAGCCGAAGCGATCGACCGGGTTGGCCTGCCGGTTGTTGATGTCAGCGCCGCCCGTCTGGTCCCGGGCATTCCCTGGGTCGAAACGAACGACAAGGCCATCGCAACAATGGCGGCAGACCATTTGATGGAACGCGGCTTCCAGAACCTGGCATTCTGTGGTGACCCAGGGTTCAACTGGTCGATCTGGCGGGGCACGTACTTCGCCGAACGCGTTCGAGAGGCCGGCTGCAATTTCTTCGCGCACGATTCCGTTTCTCGAAACGACCCGCGCTACTCATGGAGTGACGAACAACAGGAGTTGATGCAGTGGATTCGCGAACTTCCGCGTCCCGTTGGCATCTTTGCCTGTTACGACATCAAAGCTCGCACCGTGCTTGACGCCTGTCGCGAGCTGGACGTGGCGGTCCCGGAAGAAGTCGCGGTGCTCGGCGTCGACGATGATCAGCTTCTCTGCGGATTGGCCGTTCCCCGCCTTTCAAGCATTCGATGCAACAGCTACCGCGCCGGTTTCATCGCCGCTCAGTTGCTCGATCAGATTATGTCCGGCCAGCCCGTGCCAGACGATCCCGTGCTCATCGATCCAATCGAAACCTCGACACGTCAGTCGACTGACACTCTTGCCATCAACGATCCGGACATCGCTCAGGCGGTTCGCTTTATCCGCGAGAATGCCGTGGGGGGGATCAATGTCAGTGACGTCTTGCGGGAAGTTCCGCTCTCGCGGCGGATCCTGGAGCATCGTTTTCAGAAGTGCCTCGGACGATCTCCGCACCAGGAAATCGTCCGTGTGAAAATGGCTCGGGTCAAATGCCTGCTCATTGAAACCGAATTGACGATTGCGGAGATCGCCGGACGTTGCGGTTTTCAGAACGAGGAGTATCTTTCGGTCGCCTTCAAGAAGGAGTTCGGCCAGCCGCCCAGCCGATTCCGCAGGGAACACGGCCAGACCTAGCCTGTGAGGTTTGTTGACTCGCGATTCGTCAACAAACGCGACTCACTGTGATACCATTCCGGCGCGATGACTTCGTTCGAAATGGTGGAAGGCTCGCACTGACACGGCTGGGACTGACGCGTGCCCATTCCCTATCGCTCCGTTAGTCGCGGATCACCCTTCTGGACCGACATATAGGCGGTTGTGAGTCTCGCATAAGCGCGAGCAAGTTCTCTGGAGTACTGAGAGATCTCTTCCCGATCTTCGTCCTCCAGAGCATGCTCGAGTAACTCCAGATGATCGCGGACGACTCGGGCTTTCATTCGGTGATAATCGCTCAGCGACATCTCTCGCAGATAAACGCCCACCTGCAATCGGCGGTTCCAGTCCTCCCAAATCGGAAGCCAGTACAGGGCGTGATCGACGTTGTTGCTCAACGCTGCGGAAAGGACCTCCCCTTTGATAATAAAGATCTCCTCCAGACACTCGTCAGGTGACGGATAATAGGCGAAGCACATCGCAACGCTGGCGGCCACAAGACCGGCAATCGACACTCCACCAAGAACCCAGTTTGGCAGCACGAGGTCCCAGCGGGTCGACTCCGTCTCCGTTGAAGCATCAGACTTCGTCAGCCACTGTTCGAGAGCGAAGGATCGCTCAACTCCCCGAACGACCAGCCCGATCACCGCGATACCAGCCAGGGCATAGAGGCTGAAGATCTCCTCCGGACGAATATCGTCTTTCAGCTTCTGCAGGACCTGGGAGGCGTACCCGCTCTGATCGATCGCGAACGGACAGCAGTAGATGTCGAACGCATGAGAATGGTCAGCGGCTTCAATGTCGGTCGGATAAAGAGGTTTCTCCAGTCCATACCCCAGACCTATGACAACTCCAAGCAGTAGAACCATCCAGCCGGCAGACCGCTTCAAGCCATAAGTGGCAAGCATCCAGGCCATGATTCCAAAGTTCAGCCCGGCTCCCAGAATCAACAGCACGAAGGCTGCCCCGACAGAGTTTCCGTGCTGAAACATCGATCCGAGTTGCGACATCGCCAGCATCGGTGTGGCATAAGCCGGAATGGCAACGCCGGTCATCAGGATCGGGGCCAGCGGGTCCCCGCCATTGACTGAAGACTGAAACGAAGCCTTGGGAAGGATAACGTTCAGCAGAACGATTCCGGTCAACCCCACGAGAATGTAGACCGTCGATCGGCTCCAGAACTCACGCCCCATCGAAACGAATACGGCGAGAATCCGTCGAATACCATAGGGGACGAGTGGCTCTTCGGAGGGAGCTTCAGCCGTGTTGAGGAAGAGACGGTCAAAGACCAGCCCAATCACCGTGACCACGGCCAGGGAGCAGAGCGAGAACGCCAGGATCGTGAATGGCTCAGAGAGAGTCAGCCCGTAAAGAACGGAGAGCGGATTGAACAGAGGAGCCGTTAGCCCGAAAGCAAGAATCGTTCCCGCGCTAAGCCCCGCTCTCTTCATTTCCCGCATGACGGGGATCACACCGAGCGAACAGACAGGCAGCAACATCCCCAGGGCCCAAGCCTGAGGTAAAGAACGCCAAGTGCCGTCGCCAAACAGTTTCCTCAGGCCCTTTGGGCCGATCCATCGGCGAAAGACGGCCGCGACGATGAACCCGGTCAGAATGAATGGAGCGGCCTGACTGATCGACTGTGCGACACGCAGTACGGCTCCCCACGAGATCGCCTCAAACATCGCTCACATCCTTCTCGTCATAGGTGTTAAACCGATCCACTTCGATCGCACGTTTGGCCAGAGTTCGCAACTCGTCCAGCTGACGCCGCACCTGATCATCGGCTGTCTGCTTCTCCTTCATCGTTCCGGAGAGCGCAATTGAGATCTCCTGAACGCGATCCCAGTCGGCCTTCTCGAGATCAGTCTGAGCCGCGAGTTCCGGGAGCCAGTCGATAATGTCCTGTAACTCCTGCACGGCTTCCGGTGATTCCGGGGCACTCGCAAACCGAGACTCAAGTGCCTTCACGGCTTCGACGAAATTTGCAGGCTTGTGAGCAGGAATCACGTGATCAGCATGCTCCTCTTCTTCGTGAGAAGCTCCCGCACAGCCGGCTATCCCGGAAGCGGCCGCTAACATTAGCGTCATCGCCAGCAACGCTCTGGTCTTAGACTGCATTCTCATTTTCGGGCCTCTTCTGGACTCGGGGCGACGGGAACGGGGACTTCGTTGATGATCTCCTGGATCACCTGTTCGGGATTGAGATCGTCGATACCGAGACGAACGGTAAGAACCGGAATCGCCACGTGCTGGAGATCATCCGGAGTCACGAACTCACGTTCCGCCAGAAAGGCGCGGGCCTGGGCACACCGCTGCCAGATCATCAACCCACGTGGACTTAAGCCGAGATGAATACGCGAATGCTTCCGAGTCAGTCGCCCCAGCGCAACCAGATACTCCTGGATATTCCGACTGACCGGAACGCTGGCGACCAGATTCTGCAGGAGCAGGAGATCGCCCTGCTCGAAGCCTGTCTCGATCTCATCGTCGCGTTGCTTTTCCGCTGCGACGGCATGCCTTAGCATGGCGACTTCATCCTCGGCTTCCGGGTAACCGATGCTCAGCTTCATTGCAAACCGGTCGAGCTGAGCTTCAGGCAATGGATACGTGCCGTGCTGCTCAATCGGATTCTGTGTCGCGATGACAAAAAAGCTTTGTGAGAGTGGATATCGCTCGGTGTCGATTGTCACCTGGCGTTCGGCCATCGCTTCAAGAAGGGCAGACTGCGTTCTCGGCGTCGCGCGATTGATCTCATCGGCGAGCAGAATATCAGCAAACACGGGCCCCTGGCGAAACTCGAACTCGTGGCTCTTCTGGTTGAAGATACTGAATCCGGTGACATCGCTTGGGAGCAGATCCGGGGTGCATTGAACTCGCGCGAACCGCTCCCCCACCCCCCGGGCCAGCGCTTTGGCAAGGGTGGTTTTCCCCAGACCAGGCTGGTCTTCCAGCAACAAGTGACCTTGAGCAAGCAGGCAGACCAGAACCTGTTCGATGGTTTCCGCCTTGCCTTTGAGCGTGTGATTGAGAAGTTGCCGCAGCCGCGTCAATTTCTCACGAAGTTCCCCTGCGGATGACTCTGGAGCTTCCACTTCAGCCGTACTCATACCGTTTGTCCTGTCTCGACCGATCCGCGCAGTCGGGTGACCAGCGGGCCGGAATCATGTAGCAGCGATCGACAGATCGGCCGCAGTCTAGAAAATGAAAGTCCAAGCTGTTCCGGGTCCGCTTCCGAATAAGCCGCCCAGTCGAATGCTCGAGTCAACAGCTGCTGATCTTCTACAGCGAACTGTGCCGAGGACATCAGCTTCTTCAGGTACATGGCCTGTGTTTGCGAGGCGGGGCGAGGCGTTTCCGCCAGCCGCAATTTGGTGTCAAGCAAATCTCCGGTATCGATCATCATGGTTCTCAGAAGTCCGGGAGAGGCTTCGGAACGATCGTATTTCCAGTCCCACCACCAGGTCCGCATACGAGCCAGGATCGCGGCTCGCTTCCAGACGCTCAAAACGATCACGCAACACGCAGCCAGACTGATCGGCCAGTAAATCAAAGCCGTTCGTCCCAGCTGCCACGCCCAGATGCCCATCGTGGCAAAGAAGCCACGGGGGAACGTTCGGACGTCAAAGCCGGGAGTCGGTTCGATCGTTACCCATGATTGACTGCCGATATACACCTCGGCCCACCAGTGAGCATCCGAGGGAAGCACAGAAGTTTGTCGAGTTGAGTAGTCGTATTGATCGGGGCCGGCGTAGAGTCCGCTGACCGGGCGGCTGGCGATTCCCAAAGATCGACACAGCATGACACTCGCGGAGGCAAAGAGATAATCGGGACCTCGGCGTGATTCGGTCAGGAACCAGTGCACGGGATTCTCGCATCCGTCAGGGACGCGAATGTCAGGATCGTGAACGTAGCTGGCCCTCAGGTTTTCGCAGATCGCGGCCACCTTTTCCCAGCCACACGTGGCGTCTACGGTCCACTTCTGCGCCAGTTCCCGGATCTCGTCCATCCCAGGCCCTTCGGGCATCGCGCGGTACTCCTCGCGTCCGAAGCCGAGAATCGCCTTGTTTTGAATCAGTTCCCGAGTGTCGAGCAGCGTTGAACTGACATGGATGACTGTCATTGGCGGCAGCGATTCTCGACGCATCGCCAGAACATCCTCCTGGGCCCATTCGAAGAGATCGGGGCGGTCGCAACGATCGATGTGTACCCCGTTCAGATTTGCCGGAGCAACGATACGATTGTTGTCGACGCTCAAGACCCTCAAGGCGTGTCTCTCTCGTCGAACCTTCGTGACGGCATGAGGATGATCGGCCCAAGTGATCCATGGCTTCCCGTCAACCGACTCCACTTCGAGAGCACGTTGATGCAAGGGACGCCTGGGAGCGGGATACCATTCCGATCCATCGAACAGATCGTACACCGTATGCCGTAAATGGGCAGGAACGGGACCAACCAGATGCAGGAGAGCATTCGATTCGGTGTCATCCAGATGACGATGCTCCTTCGACTGCTTCTGCTTTCGATCGAGCGAGAAGGATCGCGAGGCCTTTCGCGCCTGCGCCATGCGATGGTGATTTTGTTTGAAGAGTTCAGGCGGAAGTGAAATCGCTCGCGCAAATTTCTTGGGCGGCTTCGGTGGGCTGTAGGTATCTTGGTAGACGTCGTATAGACTCGGCTGGTCTCCTTCGAGAAACGGGGCATCCTCAATCGGTGCGAATGTGAGCGCTTCTTCAGTCGCAGCGACAACCGCATCGCCATCGCCAACTCCGGAGCGAGCGAAAGGATCGGCTTCCCCCGTGCCACCTGAGCTCGGCATGAATCCCTGCACCATTCGCAACCTCACGGACGCAGGCAAGGCAATCGTCAGAATGACGCCGACGAGCAGCACCGTGGCGGCGGCGATCATCTGCCAGGGAGCCGTGCTGCTGTTTCCGGAAAGTCGGTCCGTCTTCAACAACGACCAGTATGTGGTCGACAGCCAGGCCACGCCTCCGACGAGGTATAGCCCGCAGATCCAGCCCATGCTCTGGTCCTGAGAAGTGGTGACGCAGAACAGGACCGTAAACAGGCTGGTTACGACGGCGAGCCGTTCAAACCGCGGAGCATGAGCCCAGATGAGACTTAACAGCGAAAGGTTACGAAAGCCGATCAGAAGCTGAATCTCGAACGCGTGACCATTCTGGAAAACCCATCGCCAGACCGGTTCGACGACGAGCGGAAGCCCCATCGCCATCAATGCGAGCAAGGTTGTGACCGCATTCGCCGACCACCTGTTGCGAACGGAGAGCCAACAGAACACGCCGAACGGAATTGCGATCGCAAAGAACTTCCCGACGATCGGCAGAATCTGGCCACTCGATTCCCCAATCACGATCTCAGTCGCCAGATGAGCGATCACGACCAGCCCGCATGCAAGCCAGTAGCCAGGGTGAAGCACCACTGTCGACTTCTCAGGAGGCCGCATAACAGGCCTTTCTCCACGAGGTGCAGAACCCATTCTGAATCTCCGCACGGTTTCGAAGAATCACGCTTCCGCTTATCCCACTCGCGATCACAGGTTCGACAGCGTCGGTCTCGTTATCCTCCGACGATATCCGCTCTTGATCGTCCCCCACTCCGGGAATCCTGTCCGTATCCGCCTCGCGGGACACGTGCCAGGGCAATCAACAGAGTTCGCATTCCGGCTCGTCCCGGTTGCAGTCGCATTTGGCCAGGTCCGATCTGGACATGGACACAGATTCCCTGCTCCAAAAGCTCCTGACAGATTCCGGCAAAGACGCGGATGCTCCACTCCAGCGAGGAGTCTGGCCCCTGCCCGGAATGATGCTCGGCGGTCAGATCGACCGCACATGTCACCGATGCGTGAATGGCAGCCTGTCTTTCGGTGCAGATCAGCTTTCCCAGTCGGGCCGTCATTGCCCAATGAACTCGTCTCAGAGAGTCCCCTTCGCGAAACGGGCGCGTGCCGGTGACATCTCCGGAATCCCCCGTCCGATGCTCCGAATAGACTTCGTCGGTTCCGCCACGCGAATCGAGTTCCGGAATGGCATCGACGTTGACCGGTCGAGGAAGGACGAGCATCTCTCCGGTCACGTCCGCCGGCTTGCGGGCGGCCCAGACTCCGAATGGGAAGCCGGTCTCCAGTTGCAGCGGTTCTGACGGAAATCGACCGCGTAGTCGCGGCGTGAACTGCCAGGTGTACTCGGTCGTTTTCCACCCAGGCACACGAGCGAAGGAGACCAGCAACTCGTTGTCGACTTCCTGACTCGACAAGGACAGCCCCCACATCGGAATCGGCAGCCGATTCTTCAGAATGACCCGAATGGGAAGCTCGGCTCCTTCCTCCGTCCAGGCTTTCTCGAAATGAACCTCGGCCTGAACGGACCAGATGCTGATTAGCGGCCAGGCAAGCCCAATGACCGCGACCAGAAGCAGGCCAAAGGCCAGCAGCCAGGCTTGCGGTGAAACAAATACGGCACAGGTCCCTGCGGTCAGTCCGACAACAGCCATCCCCACCAGGGGATGCTTCATCCAATAGACCCAGCGATTCGCCCAGGGGCAAAAGTCGTAATTCAACACGCGGTCAAACCGCGCAATCAGCTTTCCTTCACGAGCAGCCGTCGCCATATGGACACCTCCTGGACTCCCCCCATGATCGTTTCGCCCTCGAAGCCTTTCAAAAGGCTTCATTCCAAAGGTTGAATCATCGGGTTCGGCAACGCTCATCAGCGATGCCTTGGCTGTACTTAGCGATCATCGCGACTCTAGCCTGGCGGAAAGCGCACGGGCCATCATTGACGAGGCCAGCGTATGAGGGGATCGAGTCGTTATCGCGAACGCGCAATCCGTTCGGACTGGTCGGGTTCGATAAGGAATCGCGCGCCGCGAAACGACTCAATCTGTCTACGCTCTGCTCTTTTCCGGGTATGACTAGGGCTGCGATCTGACGCGCGTCACACACCGGCTCCGCCGAGGGAGCAAGAGCAACAGACACGCGATACGCCTTGGGGCAAAGACGTTCCCCTTCGACCAGCGATGTGCGGAACGTCGCGAGCACCAGACCGTTCTATTGCCGGAACATTCCGGCCGAACAGAGGCGCAGCGAACATGCGCACGCCGAGAGAAGCGAGATTGGGGAACTATCCAAGTCGCGGTGGAGCCCTGGGCTGGCAATAGCGAACCAGCGTGGAATCAAGAATGGGCTGAAGCGTTGCTTCCAGCTGAGTACAGACGACCCCGTTTGACTGAAGTTCAACAGCCAGAACGATCGACGCCTGATGGTGCATGTACCACTGGCAAATCGGACAGGCGTCATGATCGTGATTGAGCGGAAGCGGGGCTTCTTCAGGCTGCGGGTCGGAAGCTTCAGAAGCGGTGTGATGACAGCAGGAGTGTCCGCATGGCTCGGCAGCCGCCGATTCTGCCTGGTGATGCTGGCAACACGACAGGGCGTGCCACGCATTTCCGCCCGTCCATAGGGAAAGAATCCCGGCGGTGAGCAGAATTACCAGAATTGATCGGTACCTGGGGCGCATAATATCACACATTGACTCTTCAGCGTCCGACCAGTCGCTCAGGGAATTATGCGAGAGGGAGTCCAGCAATACAAGAGTAAAGAATTTGAATTTGCTGTGAATCCCTTCCCCTTTGGCGTCTCAGCGACTACGCCGTCCGCTTCTTACCGTACTTCGCAGGACGAAGATCATACGGCGAGAAAACTCTTTCTGATGGACGGTTTTTCGTCATTCAGAGTCGACTCTCACAATTTGTACTCCCGTAACTCCGGTCCAGCCCCCTTCGAGATCTCCCTGCCAGTCAATCGTGAACTTGCGGCTTTTCAACTGCCGAAAGACAACGACGTTCCCCTCTCGCTGTGGATCGCTTTCTGTCGCTGCCGACGAGATCTTGAATCGCCCATCGGTCCAACCAATCCTGTAGAAACGTTCTTCGACTTCGCCATCCCCGTTGGTCAGCTCTATTTTCCCCGCGCCCGATTGGTCCCCTGCTCCGGCGTAGACGTAAACATCGTACTGCTCATAGGGAATGTCCGTGACGGTCACTTCTCCGCCAAGCTGAATGTAGCCGGACTGCAAAGCAAGATCCCCGTGCTTGAATCCCCAGGGACTCGCCGTTCGCGATCGCCACGCCTGATCGTTCTTCGGCACGGCCCATTTCACCTTCGCCCTGTCGACTGTCGCCCCTGAAGCATCGACGAGGGTACTGCTCTCGCCGTGCGGTCCGGCCAGATTGTTCCAGTTTCGCTGGGAGACCGCTTCCACTCCCGCAGTCAGATCGGAACGAAGTCGAGCCGCTGCGTTATCGCTCGGGCAGAAATTGAGGGCGATCCCCCCGCTGAGAAGTTCCGGTTCTGGCCCCAGATTGGGAAGGTAGTCCGGACCGAGCGGTTCCTCGGCGAAGACGCGAACGTAGTCAATCCACATATCCGAACCGTTCCCATAGCGTCGTAGATCGATCGGCCAGCCGCTGAGGCCGCCGATGGCGAGATTGACCAGAAAGCAATGTGGCTGCGTTGCGGAAATCTCTCCACTCGGGTGACGAAAAACCTCGATGTCGTCGAAGTAGTAGATCGTCTCGTCCAGTCCGATAGACACGCCATAGGTGTGGAACGTGGTTGACCAGTAGGACTGGCTGCCCGTCGACATGATGTCGGGGCGAGTCGAGAACGCTTTCTTCTTATTGCCATTCGCATCTTTCTGATTCCAGAAGTGCGAAACGATCGAATAGCCCGGATGATTCGGGTTTCCTTTGCCTCTGCCGCCGTAGGCCTCGATGATATCGAGCTCGTCCGACTGGTTGTCGTCTCCGAATGCGAGCGTCCAGAATGCCGGCCAGGTGCCGATCGCTGACTGAGCCGTGAAACGACACTCGAAGTAACACGGAGCCTTAGCCCAGATGCCACGATAGTCGGCGTCGATCGAGGCAATCAGTCCGCTTCGCCCCTCCGGCGATTCCCGGTCTTTCCGGGCGGCGATCTTCAAAAAGCTCCCTCGCTGTTCGAAAGGTTTGCCGTCGCCGAGCACATCCGAGAATTGCCATCCACTGAAATCCCCGCCTCCCGGCTTGTGAGCATGATACCGGGCACCTCTTCCATCATTAGAGACCGATAGCGGTTCGTCGAAGTCATCCTCAAATGCGACTTTCAGCCCCTTCGCACCAGCCGGAACCTCGTCAGGAATTCCGTGCTTCCACACCACCCCACTGGAGTTGAACAGCTGAAGTTCATAGATGTCTTTCTGCCCGTCGCTGTTCCGAGCATAAATGCGGACCATCATCGGCCCGTGCGGGAATTCATCGGCATTGAAGCGAAACGAACCATTACCGCGACGGTCGAGGGAGATCCCGTTCGACGTGAGATTCTCGTCACGGCCCCAACCTTCTGATTCCCCCGAAGCGTCCTGCTTCCAGCAATACGCTGTCGCCTGGTCCATGCCCCTCGCGTGGAAGGTAACGGTGACCATGCCCGACACATCCGACCGCGGTTCGGGATGAGTTACGCGGATCGCCTGAATCCAGTTCTCCGCGTCTCCGCTTCCCTGTCCACGATTAAACTCGTGAAACCCGCTGATCGTTTCCTCAGCTTCAGGCTGGCTCCACGCGAGGTTACAGGAGAACATCAGAACGAAGACAACAGTCGAAAGTTGATTCAGAATCGCCATCGCATACTCACAGAGAAGTCGAGAAGTTGTTCGCTTAACCCCTCTAAGAATATCGAATCACGAACACAGATTTGAAGACAGTCAGAGGTCACGGCGAGAAGCGAGACGAATTTGACGAGCGCAAACAAAGAGGGCTGGCGACTTGAGAACGTCACCAGCCCCAAAGTTGAGTCTCGTTTCGTCTCTCTCAGGCGAGCAGCTCGGGAATCGGCGTCCCCTCTGTGAGCGGGATAGGACGACCGTCGGACGACTGAAACGTGATTGCAGCCGGGTCGTATCCCAGGGCCCGATAAACGGTGGCATGAAGATCTCCTGGCGTCACCGGACGAGATTCCGGGGCGGCTCCGATCTTGTCCGACGAGCCGATGACCTGTCCCCCGCGAACTCCGCCGCCGGCCAGAACGACCGAATAGCAGCCGGGCCAGTGATCGCGCCCGCCATCCTTGTTGATCTTCGGTGTGCGACCGAAGTCTCCCATCCAGATCACCAGCGTTTCATCAAGCAGGCCCCGCTCCTCAAGGTCGTCCAGCAGAGCCGCGTAAGCCTTTTCCATCGGAGGTACGAGACGGTTCTTCAGACCGTTGAAGTTGTCCTTATGCGTGTCCCAGGTAATGCTCGGCCCGTTGACGGTGGAAACAAACTTCGTTCCCGATTCGACAAGACGTCTCGCCAGCAGATGCGACTGCCCCCAACTATGGCGGCCGTATCGGTCACGGACTTCATCCGGCTCCTGTGACAGATCGAAGGCCTGTTCCGCCTCGCCCGACGTGATCACGCGGGACGCTTCTGCACGAAACGTATCCATCTCGGTTGCGGTGGGGGAATGGATCGGCTCATTCAGCGAGCCAATCTGCTTGAGAAAGTCGAGTCGCCTTTCGAAACGGTCGTGTGTCATGTCGGACGACAATGCCAGGTCGCGGACTTTGAACTTGCTGGAATTGGGATCCTCGTTGACCACGAACGGATCGTACTTGATTCCCAGGCACCCGCCGAATTGCCCCGGCGTGAGATAAACGAAACTGTCGCAGTGCGGTTTCGGAGTGATGACATATGGCGGCACCGCTTTGCTGTAGCCATCCCGCTGGGCGAGCCAGCCGATCAACGTTCCGAAGCCGGGAAGATCAGCCGGACTGGGATTGATGAGCGTCGAATCCTGTTTGTACGGGCGGCCCGCGATCGACCAGTACATTCCGGAGTTGTGGGCCGAATGCTTGTGATGCACACTCCGCACGATGGCCAGTTTGTCCATCCGCTTTGCCATCTCGGGCAGTAATTCGCTGATTTGAATGCCCGGCACACTGGTCTCAATCGGCTGAAATTCGCCTTTGACCGTCGAATCGGCAAAGGGCTTCGGATCCCAGAGGTCAATGTGACTGGGAGCGCCGCAGTTGAAGATCATGATGACGCGTTTGGCACTGCCGGAGCGGACGGCGGCCTGAACCCGGGATTCGAGCGCGGTCAGCGGAGAACAAAAAGCAGCAAGACCGGCACCGATCGCCTGCAACGTTCGACGTCGTGAGAGCAAGGATGCTCCCGGAGGGTGGGAAGATGAGGTAGGGGCGTGAAACTCCATTGAGGACTCCAAAGGTGAGGGATGTCTGACAGAGACACCTGACCGGCGAGCACGCTCTGGTAGATTACCGAGTTCCGCGAGCGTTGAGAAGTAGAAAATGAGATCCAGTGGGAAAGCATGCCCGCTCGAATCCGTCGGCTGAGACCGCCCTGGCCGGTCCCCTTCTACGCAAACTCTCGACGAGTTCGTTCCGCATGTCGTTTCACACGCCGCAGGAATGAAAGGGTGCTGCAGTAGAGTTCACTGCCGATTGACCCACAGGGAATGAGCAGGCGTTGCATGCAGAGCTGTTCGTGGGGAACTCGCTGACAGAGAGGATGACTGGCACGAGCGCAGAAGTCGATGCGATCCAGTTCGGTCTGCTCATTGAATGCCTGCTTATGATCGACCTCGAGAATCAATCCAGGAGAGTACTTTGCGAAAGCTTCGTCGTAGGCAATCTTCCAGGCCATCCCTTCCCGTCCAGAGAGCAGATTGCATTTCATCGCGACCGGGCGTCCATCGAGGAACAATCCAAACATCTGCAGCTTCTTGCGGGCCCATCCCTGACGCGTCACGGTCAGGAACAAATCGCGTTCTGCCTGCGATTGAGCCATCGCTGTCCCGCCTCGCCCTTTCCAGCCGGATGCTTCCAGACAAAGAAACTCAGACTGCCAGTCGTCCAAGGATTCCGTTTCGTCGAGCGAGCGAAACTCCAGGTGACCCAGCTCTTCGAGGCGGCGGCGTTTTCGTTGCGTCTCCCGCATCGCCTTTTTGGAAGGCTCTTCGCTTCCGGCTCGATTTGTGAGCACAGCATTGGTCGATTGCCCCACGATATAGGGAGCGATACCGGTGGCATGAAACGCGCAGATCAGCGCGTGCTGAAAGGCACCTTCTGCGAGAACTCGATCAAACTCGAGCAATCCAAGATCGAACAGCGAGGCCCATTTAAGGAACGCCGCAATTGTTCGCTCGGGCTGAAGTTCATGCAACAGCGGAACAGCTCTCAGCATCAGGCTGTTGGTCAACAGTCTCCAGCGCGGCAACGAAAGCACGCCGTTCGATCTCTTTTCCAAAGGGAAAACGCCGACCAGTTCATCGGCCCGATCGTTCGACGTACTTTTTCGAAATACAAATGCAAAACAGAGCGGGCCATCCGGAGGCAGACGCTGCAAAGCCGGCAGCAAAAAGAACGGCTCGTAGAACGGATTCGAAATCAGCGTGTTCTGGGCGAGCTGTTTCCAGACCGGAAGATACCCGGCCAGGGCAGAAACCGACCGAACTGTCTCGATTACGAATTCATCATCGATCGTTACGCGGGCCGAATACGACCGCGAATACGACTCCAACGGAGACGAGACCGGAATCAACATCGGCGGATTCAGGGCGTGATCGACGACCATGGAACTTCTTCAATTGAGAAACGTAACGTATTCTCAAACCTAGTTCCAAAAACAGCTCTGTCAAAAACAGGTCCCAGCTTCAGCCCTGCATCGAGAGCGGCCCCTGAGAAGTGAAAGCCTCTTCTTACAGGACGTCTGATTGTGATGATTGTTCCGTCGCGCACGCCTGACGCTCGTATTCATCGCCTGTAACGGACGGCGGGCTTGGCGAGGACAAGAGCTCTCTTTCGCTAAGATCTGCCGGATCGACTTCCCTCCTCGAAGTTTGGTTTCGGTACACGGTCGCCACGTCCGCTGCTACACTTCCCGCCATACGGTCTCCCACGAAGATTCCGCTCGAAAGGAAACGCATGGCAAGCGGCTTGTTGATGTTGCTCGACGACATCACGACGATTCTCGACGACATTGCTGTCCTGACCAAAGTTGCGGCCAAGAAGACGGCTGGTGTGCTGGGCGACGATCTGGCTCTCAATGCTCAGCAGGTCTCTGGCGTCGATGCCAGTCGGGAACTGCCTGTGGTGTGGGCCGTAGCGAAGGGATCGCTCGTCAACAAGGCGATTCTGGTGCCAGTAGCGCTGGCGTTGAGCGCGTTTACGCCGGGGTGGGTGATCGTCAGCCTGTTGATGATCGGCGGGCTCTACCTCTGCTACGAGGGATGCGAGAAACTGGCCCATAAGTTCCTTCATTCCGCCGAGGCGAAAGCTCATGAAAAGGAACTGCACGAAGCCGTCGTCAAGCCCGAGATCGATATGGTCGCCTTGGAAAAGCAGAAGATCAAAGGCGCCATTCGGACTGACTTCATCCTCTCGGCGGAGATCATTGTGATCACATTGGGAACGGTGACCAGTTCGCCGTTTCTCACGCAATTACTGGTTCTGGTTTCCATCTCGATGTTGATGACGGTCGGCGTCTATGGACTTGTCGCCGGTATTGTGAAGCTGGACGACCTCGGAACACGGCTCGTGAAATCGGGGCCGGAAGGACCTGAGTCGACCTTCAAGCAGAAGCTCGGCTACGGGATCCTGACAACAGCTCCCTATCTGATGAAGTTTCTGTCGATCGCCGGAACGGCAGCGATGTTCCTGGTTGGTGGCGGAATCATCGGGCACGGTATTCCGGTTCTGCATCATCTCATCGAGGAAGGCGTCCATCATGCCGCAGAGATCGCCACGGTCGGCGTCGTTCTCGCCAGCGTAACGGAAATGCTGCTCAACGCGATCATCGGCCTCGTGGCCGGATCGATCGTTCTGTTGATCGTCACCGGTGTGAAACGCCTGCTTCCTTCAACGGACAAGTCGGCGGCGCATCACTGATGATGAAACATTGACGATTCGTCGCCCGGGGGATGCGGGTGTTTCGCACCGAACTGCCTGGCCCGTGTTGTCTTATCGCTTAACCGCCGTAGAGCAGATCCAGGAATCCGGCGTCGCCGAAGACTTCGTCAGTCTCTGCAACATCGGTTGCTACGGAAGGCGGAGCCGCGGCGAAGCTTCCGATCTGGACGCTATGCCAGGTCGCGGTCGGGCTCCATTGTTCGATCGTTCTCGTGTTGAATGTCGTACCGGTCGACTCGGCTGACTGCCAGAGATTCGCGTCGGTCCGCACAAGAATATCGGCCAGTCCATCGTTGTTCGTGTCCCCGATGCTAATGGTGCTGATCGAGCCGGAGATCAATGACATTCCCCAGTTCGCGTCGACGAATCGCTCATTGGTCGGATCAGCCAGACCAGTCCGCCAGTTGCCGGAGTTGTCCAGCAGGGCGAAATCATCGTTGTCATCGCCGTCGAAGTCTCCGATCAGGAAGGCATCCAGCGAACCATCAACGGGAACTTTCCGCCAGACCTTCGAATCGAATCCGCTGCCACTGGAGAGTCCGACGACGATCGACTGCCTGTTGGGATCAAGTGGGATATCAAAGACGCCCAGGATGTCGTCCACATCGTCGCCGTTGAAGTCCCCCACGTTGAAGTTCGTAATCGTGCGACTGCTGTCCCACTGTTCCCAGGCATCCCCGTAGCGGAACTCGGTTCCAGCGATGTCCGATTTGGCCACCCACCAGACGCCGGCATCGTTCATGATCGCCAGATCGTCACCATTGATTCCATCGAAGTTCCCGACCAGCGTGGTCTGAATGCCCGCGTAGTCGTTGTAGAGGCGATACTCATCGGGCAAGAACTCCGTGCCCGTCGATTCGAAGACCCACAACCGAGCCCGAGTGCCTGACTCGAAAGCCCCCACGATGTCGGCCATTCCATCGGCATTGAAGTCGCCGATCTGCAGCGTCTTGATTCCATAGGTTCGCAGGGTCGTCCAAAGACTGAAGACGAACTCACCGTTCTGTGTCGCCGCACCGACGTACAATTCACCGTTCGTCAGCAAAATCGCGGTATCTTCGAGTCCATCCCCGGTGAAGTCTCCCTGGAACGACTGCGTGATGTCAGCGGGATCGAAGTTGGTCTGTGCAGCCAGAGTGGTGTTGTAGTCCCCGTTCGCATCGCCCTGGCCGAGCCACCAGTTGCCGTTGGTCATCCCGATAAACGACGTACCCAACTCCGGCAGAGGATTCGCGTCTGGATCGGTCACAATCATGGAGATATCAACCACCGCCTCCGGACCACTGCCGATGGTCGCGTCATCCAGAACAATCTGAACGTCCAGCGTGGGGTTCGAAGCCGCGTTGAGACCAGCGTTGGCAATCAGATAGATTCGATTGCCATCGATCTCGAACAACCCCGCATCCGCCCCGGCGAGCGTGACATTGTTCGCCTGCATTCCGGCATCGACATCCGTAAGAACAAACTCTTCGACAAAGATGCGAGCCGAATTGTTCACGTTCTGCGGAATGGTACTCGTGACATTCGAGACAGTAAGCGTGGCGGCTTCATTGACGTCCGTTACAGTGACCAGCATCGTGGCCATCGTGCTGTTGCCGTAGGCATCTTCAACCTGGACTTCGACTTCATAGACATTGTCGGTATTCGAGTCTGCGGGAGTCTCGAAGTTCGGAGCGGTAAGAAACGTTAGAACCCCGCCGGAAGTGATCGAGAATCGAGCCGCATCGGCTCCGCCGCCGGTCAATGAGAATGTCAGCATGTCGTTGGGGAGGTCCGGATCGGTTGCGACCACCGTTCCAATGGACGTCTGATTCTCTGCCGCGTTGAAGTTCTGAGCCGCAAGGACCGGCGTTGAAGACAGGGTTAGCGTGACATCGTTTCCGTCTGTTCCGTCAGCATAGGAAACTAGGAACACGTAGCCATCGATCGTGACGCTGTCCCCTTCCGCGAGGGCCGCGAATGTCCCCGTCACCGTTGAGCTCGCCTCGACATTGTCGATGAGAACGAACGTTGTCCCTTCCGCGGGTGTGTAACCGCTATCGATCGTCACCGACAATGTCGCACCGTTCAACGTGACGGTTCGATTCGCACCGTTCACCTGCACCTGATCGTATTGTGTTCCGGCAGTCGCACCATTGATCTCGACGTCGAATGTTGAACCGGACTCCAGCGTGACATCCCCTGTTCCGAGCTGGCCCGGCGATTGTCCCGGAGCGAGGGTACCACCGTTCTCGATCGTTACCTGAGCCTGAATCGCCCCTGTTCCGGCCAGAGTTGCGCCATTGGCGATCGTAATTGCCGCAGCAGTATCTGTCACATCGCCGAGAACAAGGAGGGTGCCGGACTGGATCGTAACAGTGCCCGTGAAATCAGAAGTCGTCAACGCAGCGAGCGTGACCGTGCCAGTCGGACTTACGGTCAAGTTGTTTGATCCCGAGACACCATCCAGAAAATCAATCGTGAGCCCTTCGATGTCGCTGTCTTCCGCCAGGAGGACGTTGCTGTTGAAGGTCGCGATTCCGCCATCGACTCTGATAAAGCCAAGAGCTCCCAGTGCGATGCGAATCTCCTCTCCGGATGACGATGTCCCGGTAACGCTGAGATTTCCCGTTCCGGTCAGGTCAATCTGAGTCGCGAAGTCCAGATTGACTCCGTCGCCAGGGCTCGTGGCACCGCCGGTGCCTTCGATTGTCACCGAGGCCGTTCCGTCCGTTGCGATAACACCTCCACCGGCGGTCACTCCTCGATCGCCAGCTGTTGTTCCGATCAATTCGATATTTCCAGCCGTTGACGTGATCTGGAACAGATTGTCGAGATCGATGCCATCGTCTGCGGTGGCAGCTGTCCCCGTTCCCATGATCGAGATCTCAGCAGCGTTTGCTCCGGTTCCCGTCGAACGGATGATGCCTCCCGTCTGCAGGTTCACTCCATCATCGCTTTCCGAATTCCCTGTGATCGTAATCTTGCCGTCGATCGACTCGATCAGCGCGTCGTAGCTGATCTCGACCCCATCATCGGAATCGCCGGTGGCCGTTCCGGTGATTGTGATTGGAGCCGCCATCGCCCCCGTCCCAGACGAACGGACAGTCGCGTAGCTGTCGACGTAGACGCCGTTATCTCCGGTGCTGTTCCCGGTGATCGTGATCAGTCCGCTGACCGAACTGACTTCCGTATCTGCTCCATACAGCCAGACTCCGTTCACGTACTCACCACCGCCGCCGGAAGACGTGCCGGTCGTTGTTCCACCGATGGAAATCGTCGCGGCGTTGCTGTCCGTGCCGGTCGATTGAACCTTTGCCCCATCGCCGATGTAGACACCATTGTATCCGTTGGTTTCGCCGGTGATGGAGATATTCCCACTGACCGAACTGACGGTCGTGTTCTCGCCCGACATGTAGATGCCGTCGTCACCACCGACGTTCGTGCCACTGATCGTAATCGTGGCTGCGCTGGCGTCAGTTCCGGTCGAAACAACGCTTGCTCCGTAACCAATGTAGACACCTTCGGGACCAGCACTGTTTCCGGTGATGGAGATCGCCCCCGTCACGGAACTGACCTGCGTATCGGCCAGGGCAATCACCACACCGCTGCCGGTCGCCTTCCCCGTCCCATCGATCGTTATCGTGCCGCTCCCGGTCGACTCAACGACGGTTCCATTCAGCACGCGGATCCCGTTACTGTCATCGGTATCACCGCCAACTCCGGTGAGTGTGATCGCCCCTGTCGCCGTTGAGATCGTCCCCATGACGATGTTGATCCCATCGCTCTCGCCGGTTGCGGTGCCTGAGACGTTCGCATTCAACGTGATGGCGCCCCCTGCAGTTGTCAGGGAGCCGGACAGGATGTTGATCTCAACATCAGCGTCGAGCTGAATGGCGCTGCTGCCTGCCGTCTCAATCGCTCCGGCAATCCCGATCCCCGAACCGGCTGTCATCAACACACTCCCCGTCGTCGTGACATCGGTCGTGACCACAATTTCATTCGCGGTCACATCCAGGTTCCCGCTGCCAAGATCGAGAGCGTTGGTCTGGATCGTCACGGTATCTTCTTCACCGCTGTCGCTATCTCCGACGATGGTCAGGTTGGCCGAGAACGTGGAATCGACTCCGAGAACTTCGATCTCGTCGACTCCGCTGCCGGTGGTGGAATCAATCCGCAGCGTACCGGTTGGAGCCGCGAAAACGACCGATTCGCCGAGCGTGGAATCGATCAGAAGCTCTCCGTCGCCGACGTCCCCATCGTCCGACAGCTGAATCGTTTCCGCTGCTCCATTGAACTCGAAGGTGCGATTGACTGCGGTCGAGGTATCAGTAATCGGTTCGAGCCCGGTGTAGGTGATCAACGAGCCGTCGTAATTGATCGAACCATCGTTGGCGTTCGTGAAGCCGTAGACGACATCGGTGAACGAACCCCCAGAGACATTAAGGACATCACCCGGTGTGCCGGTTTGCGAATTTCCCGCGATGATAATTGGGATGCTGACGATCCCGCCGGAATGATCGACGTTAAAAGTGTCGTCTCCATCCAGGCCGTATAAGGTGAGCGAGTCGGTGAAACCGAGATCCTGCCGAAAGATCTCGACAGTGTTGAGTTCCACGACCAGATCCGCACCGTCCAGAAAGACATTGAACGTGTCGCTGTTTGACGATCCGTACCGCACAGCATCGGCGAGTGCGTCAACCTCGAACGCTCCGATGTCGACCGTGCCGACAACGCGATCAAAACCCGTGCCCCGTTGATCGGTCGTCAGCGGATTGGAATCGGCATCGATCGCGAGAGCATCGTTTCCGGCGTTAAAGGCTGGCGATCCCCCCAGGAGCGCATGAGTCAGGGTCGGCCCGCCATTGTCCTGCAATGGGCCCAGGTTTGGGGCACCGGTCACGGTGTTTGTCAGGCTGTTCAGGTTCTGACCGTCTTCGATGAGGTTGTGGGAACCATAGAAACTCCCGGAGAGATCTCCACCAACACTTCCAGAGACAATGGTGTTGTTGAGCGTGAACGTGCCTGCAAGACTGGTGAGACTGGCTTCGCCGTTGCTTGCTTCATTCAGATAAACGGTTGAGTTCGTCAGAGCTGAAGTTGCCCCGTTCGCGATGGCGCTGCCATCGCGCGCCTGATTTCCCGAAATGGTCGTATTGATAACGGACAGGTTTCCAATATTGACAATTCCCCCACCGTAATCCGTCGCAGAGTTTCCTGAGATCGTCGAGCTCGAGATTTCGGCGGTCCCAGACGGACTGATGTACATTCCGCCGCCATCATCGGAGGAGACATTGCCAGACACGCTCGATTCCAGAACGGTCAGATCTCCATAGACGGCGATTCCGCCACCAAATAAGAACGAAAGATTGTCGACCACTTCAGAGCGATTGAGAGTCGCGGCCCCACCCGAATTCACCGTCAGTCCTGCTCCGTCAGCGGCCAGACCTCCGCGGACCGAGATTCCCTCGAGCGTCAGCGTGCCCCCGTTCAGCACATGGAGTACGCGATCGGAAATCCCGTCATTCATTCCCCCCGTGGCACGATCACTTCCGCCGTCGATCGTGATGTCCTGCCCCTGACCATCGATCGTGATATCGGTCGTGATATCCAGATCCCCCGTTGCGGCAGACTCTTCGTTGCTACCAGTAATCGAGAGTATGAGGTCCGTGCCGTCGAGGCTGGGATCGAAGGTGATCGTATTCGCATCGTTCAGCATATTCGCCAGGATGATCGCTTCGCGGAGCGAGAGATCGCCGGCTGAATAGTCACCATCATTCTCGTCGGTGGCAAGATCGACGAGCAGGGTTTCGGGGATGACGAGCGTCTCTTCCGCATCCGAGTTGTTCGCGGTGTTGTTATCGAACGGTGAACCGCCCTGAGTATCGGACGTCACCGTCATGGTTCCGCCGCCACTGAAGATCGATACGTTGAGTGAGACAGTGAGGACTGATCCGCTGGTGAGTGTAATCCCGTGGATAAGCGGGCCGTTGGCGCCAATTTCAAAGGAACTGAATGATCCCGAACCAGTGAAATTGGTCGATGTAATCAGCGCCTGGTCGACGATCCCTGGAAACGAGATCACATTCCTGAGCGTCACTCCGGACACATCGCTCGGCCCATTGTTGGTCAACACAATGGTATAAACAGCATCTTGTCCGGGGCCAATTGGATCAGTGCTATCCGAGACTGTGACGGAAAGGTCGCTATAAGCGGCTTCGTAGGCTCCGAGATCGATGGCAGTCCCGACAACGCGGCTGAATCCGGTTCCGCGTTGATCAAACTCGGGCACCCCGCCGGCGTTGGCCATGAACGTCGGATCCCCGGCATTGAACGCAGGGCTCGATGATGTGAATGCGTGGGTTGGTGTCGGGCCTCCATTATCAAGAAGGCTTCCCAGGTCAGGATCGACATTGAGGATGTTTCCGGTGCCAGACGTGATCGTGGCATCGGTCGGATCTTCGATGAGCGTGTAATTGGCGACGAACGATCCGGTGATATCCGGTCCGACCGGAGCGCTGTTATTGGCGACAATGGAGTGCGACAAGGTATCGACTCCGAACAATCCGCCTCCCGTCCGAGCCGTGTTGCCCGTGATCGTACTGAACTGCACCGAGACGGTGTTCCCGGTCCCGTAGATTCCGCCGCCGGCGACCGCGGAGTTACCGGCCGTCAATGTGTTTCCTGAGACCGTGCTGTTGAAAATCGTGGTCGTGTTTGAGCGACTGTAGATCCCGCCTCCGTGGAACTTCGCGATATTCCCGGAGATCGTACTGTCGACAACATCGAGATCGCCGTAGCGAACCCAGATGCCTCCGCCGTCAGAATCGGCCTCACTGTCCGAAACGTGAACGGCGGTGAGCTCAAGATTCTCGTAGGTATGAATGGCTCCTCCGCGCCCGGCGTTAACCGTGCCATCGGAATTCAGAGTGAGCCCGTTCGTGATCGTCAGCCCGCTGATGCTGACGTTGAGTTCGTTCCCCGCATTTCCATCGTCGATCTGAAAAACGCGAGACTGCCCGTCGGCATCGATC